>CAVPNL010000001.1:0-527207 GCA_963706575.1 uncultured delta proteobacterium
CTTTGATATGTTGGAGCTGTACGACATAAAGTCTGTTTTTTCTATTAATATTAATTAGTTAGCTTCCATTTTAATTAATCAAAATTTCTTCTTTGTCAAGTCTTTTGTTTCCGACCGGGCTGTGGCGCTCGATCACTTTATCCATTGCCTGGTAGTAATCCCTTCGCACTTTCTGGTTCGACACACGGCAATACCGCTCGGTTGTTGTGATGTAGGCGTGGCCCAAAAGGTCCTGGATGGTCACTAAATCCGCATCGGCATTGAGCATCTGGGTGGCCATGGTGTGGCGCAGCTGGTGGCAGGTGACCTTAAAGCCGGCCTTTTTCGAGTAGTATTTCATACGGTGCTGGATGCCGCGAACGTTGAGCGGTTGGCCTCTAAAGCGGCCCTTGTTGACCAAAAAAAGCCTTTTGGCCCGGGAGAAAGGCCTGACCTTCAGATAGGCCAAAAGCGCCTGATAGGCATCTTTGCTTAAATAAACCATCCGTTCTTTGGCGCCCTTGCCATGGTAGACAAACACCTGGGCGCGTTTTAAATCCACAGAGGCAAGAGTCAACTTGGCCACCTCTTGCACCCTAAGGCCGCAGCGCAGCATCAGCTTGAAGATGGCCAAATCCCTTGGATCATCGATCTGTGCAAAAAGCGTCCGCACCTGCTCATCTCGCAAAAAGCGCGGCAGTGGCTTGGACATGCGCAGTGTATCTCCGAGTTTCACCGGATTTTGCATCTTAAGTTGCTCCTCACAGATCAGGTAGTCATAGAAGCCGCGGATGCTGTCCAGGTAGCAGTTGATGGTCTTGGGTTTCAGGCGCTTGGCCAACAGATCATCGATAAAGCCCACCAGCTTTTGGTGGGTTACCTTATCGATGGGCACATCCAGCCAAATGACAAACTGCTTCAGTGTGCTCATGTAATTTCTGATGGTGTATTTAGAGAAGTTGCGCCTTTTTAACGATCTACGGTAGTTGATAATCGAGTCGGTAATGCCCATTGATCTCTCCTGCTTCAATGATGGTCATCGCCTGGTAATAAGCCTTGCGACGCGTGTTGTCGGTTAGCCGCGCATATCGGCGCGTCATCTCAATGCTTTTGTGACCCAAAAGCTCCTGCAGACATTGCAGCGGCATACCGGCATTTAACAGCTCACTGGCGTATGTGTGACGCAGGCAGTGAAGCGTGTAGCCCTTGTGGGCCAGACCGGTTTTGTCTATATAGCGTTTGAACATCGCACGGGCCGCTTGGTAGCAAAGCGGTCCAACATCATAGCCATAAAAGATAAATTTGCTCTGATATTTTCTTGTCTTTAACCATTTTTCCAAGGTGCCCACCGCATCAGCGCTAAGATAGACCACCCGGCCCACCCGATTTTTATGTGCTTCAAAGATCTGAACCAGTTGCTCGCGCAGATTGATATCCTTAACCCTGGTGCTTAAAAGCTCGCCGATACGCATGCCGGTGCGAAGAAGCGTTAGTATCAGCGCCCGATCCCGAGGCTTTTCTATTGCCGCCAACAGCTGCTTAATATCCTCCGGATCAATGGCCCGCGGCAGGGCCTGGGGCACCCTGATGCGAAGCTTACGCTTGATCACATCCGCGCTGATAACCTCGTGCTCAACTAAAAAATTTAAAAACGCATACAATCCCTTTAGCCGTCCATCCACCGAGTTTGGCGCCATACCACGATCTTGCTCATGTTCAACAAAAGCGCTGATATGCTCTGGACCTGCTGCCGCCAACTGCTGACCGCCGCTTTGCTTAAAAAACTCTAAAAATAGCACGATAGTGGTTCCGCTGCTGCGAATGGTGCTGGGCCGGCAGTTGTGCCGTAGCTGCCGGCAAAGGTAATCGCGCACCATATCGCTGCCACACAACCCTTCAGCGGATATTCGCCGCAGGGTGCGCTCGATCTGTTCATTAGATACATGATAGGCGGGGCGAAGAGATATTTTGGGAAAAATTGAAAGTTGAATCGCTTTGGGCTGGATCGCTGTGGGGCTGTATGTGCTTTTTCCTGCAGACACATGCTCGAGGTTCATCACTACCTCCTTTCGCTTTTTGCAGAAAAAACAGGTAGATAATGACCTCGATCGACTGTTTAGTCAATTATCATTTTATGTCGTACAGGTTGGAGTAATCGCAACTTTTGAACTGAAACTTGATACCACAAGATGTTGGATATGGCCAAAATAATTGAAAGCGTGGATTCAAAATGACAAACGACGCTTTCTAATTGATTGGTTTGAGTGAACATCGATAGCCGTAAAACTTCAGATTTATATAAATAAAACATACATTATGTATTGTTGACTTTTTCAGCTTAGATTGGATTTATAAAAGATAATTAATACTAATTCGAGCCGGAGTACCTGAGGCTACACCTGTGTACATTCTAAATAATCTTCTTTGTCCTTGTTTAGGTTTTCCCTGACTTTTGATTGATTACCTACAATCGCTCTAAGCAATGGCTGACGGATACTTAAAGTTAACGGGCCTTTTCAAGATTACTCGTAATAACGCTCAGAAGATCATTGATAAGCAACAGGAGATAGAACTCCTTTTGCTGCTCACGGTTACTAATTAGTCCAATACTTACACCGTATTCAGGTAAGTACCAAATAAACGCAAAGTAACCAAGCGCGTTACCAGCATGTCCCCAAATTTCTAAGCCGTTGAAAAAACGAGGTGTATATCTCGTGACTCCAAAGCCATACCCGGCAAGGATAGGGCTACCATGCACGGGTGAATGAAAATCAAGCATTTGGTCGAGAGATCCCTTTTTGAGTACTCTACCCTCGTGAAATAGAGCATGGGTCCACTTTGCCAGATCTTCTGAAGTTGAAAAAACTCCGCCGGCGGCCCAAAATAAGCTATAAAGAGCTGTTCTTGGGAAGACTGAAAAATCGTCAAGAACTTTATCCCCATCGAGGTCAATCCAGCCGTGGGCAATATTTTCGGGAAGCACTTCCTCAACGGCAAAAAAAGTGTTGTCGAGATCCAGAGGATTCCAAAAGCGATTCCTGAGTTCAGTGGATAACTTTGATCCGGTTGCTTTATTGATAATCATTCCAAGCAGAATGTAGCCGGTGTTGGAATAGTGCCAGCCTGTCCCTTTGGGGAAATGTGGTTTGCGCACCAAGGTTATTAGTACCTCTTTGGGAGTCCAGAATCTCCCCGGGTCTTTAAGAATTGGGCGAATAGCTGAGGGGCCTTGAAGACTGTAGAGGCCACTGGTGTGGTTAAGTAGCTGTCGGATGGTAATTGTGTTGTCAATGTTTGGATAGTCCGGGAGCCATTTATGGAGCGGGTCATCCAAAGCGAGCAGGCCCTCTTCCACCAGTCTGAGAGTTAGCGCAGCCACGAAGTTCTTTGTAATGCTGCCAGCATCAAACACTGTATCCGGCTTTATTGGAGTTGTATCATGAGACACGCCACTTACGCCGACCCACGGTTTGTATCCTGGGACAATTACAGCGACTGAAATCCCCTTTCCGTTGTACTTTTTAAGACCATTAACCAGTACTTCTTGCATCTTCTTGGTAAATGGCAGTTCGGGTTGAGACTTTGGCTTTGCTGATACCGCAGGACTAACGGAGAATGCTGTCAAAGCCAAAACGGTACTCAACAACAAAACTCGTGTTAAAAGCTTATTGAAAGACATATCTGTACCTCTTTATTGAAAAATATCAATAAATTGTTCAGAGTCAGCCTCAGAATTTAAAGAAACTTGTACCAACTGAAATATCCTAAAATTCCAGAATACTAATGCTATTGTTCAATATAGGGGTCAGTACAGAAACGAGCAATGCTTGCCGCTGTCTGCACTGATAACTGTCAAAAAAATAATGCAGCTTGCGGTCGATAGTCTTCAGACAGAAGAAATAAGGCTGGCACAACATCTGGTGGTCGTTCTTTTATGTTAAAATTACGGATACATTGAGAGTATCACCAAAACAAGGAACTTGTGATATTATCCCCATTTTCTGAGAACAGTATCTCAATAATAGTTAACTTTTTTTTGAAGTTACCGTCTGAAAGGATGAAATTTGTTGCTTCAATTTTTTGGCTTTACACTTTGGGCAACTGTATTTTTTCTTTTCATATTCGGAAATAGAAAGGACTATGCTAAAGGATTTTTTACATTTTTCACAGTAAAACTCATATGTGGGCATGTTACACCTCCTTTTTTCAGGTGTTATACCACCCAATAATGATGGTGATACGACATTTATGCTTGTATCAAATTATTTAATCACTGGCGAGCTCGCTACAATCACATGGTGATTAATTGAGAGAAACACAACTATCGCAATTTTGCAGATACGTTCTGGATATATGAACCTCACCATGCAACCAACCGTCTTTTCTAAGTTTTGTCATCTGTGATTAAAATCGAATATCGCAGGAATTTTCAGAATTGATATCTACCGAATTGTTGGAGTTATCAAAGGATTCCCTACCTATTTAATAAATAGGATGCTAAATCATCAAATAGAAATGAATCAACAGACCTATGCCGTTTAAAAGAGACAGATGGTTCTGGGTCAGGTTCTGCTTGAGTGACAAGTACAGCACTCACATCAGGTATAATTGCTATTCGCTGTCCTCCGTGGCCCATTGCAAATGGAATATCAATATGGTTTTCTATTCGTTTAATCCACCAAAGGAAGCCATAGCCATATGATTTATTCCAGCCTGAATAATAAGTACCTATCATTCCGGTTCTTTCAATTATTGATGACTTAATCCATTCTGATGGTACGACCTGACTCCCATTAAAGAGTCCATTGTTCAAATAAAGAGTACCAAAGTTTACCATGTCTTGAGCTTTCAGAGACAATCCCCAACCGCCAATACAATATCCCTTTGGATCTTTTTCCCATTTGACTTTAGTAATGCCAAGGGGTGAAAATAGAACAGATTTTGCATAATCAAAGGTACTCATGCCGGTAGCCTTGGTGATCGTCGCTGATAAGAGATGAGTGTTAAAACTATTGTAGCTGAATTTTTTTCCAGGGGCTGCTCTAAACGGAAAATGAAGGATATGCTCTACCCAATCAGTCGATTTGTATAATTGCTGATAGGCCTGAGCGGTTTCCTCAATGTTGAAACCTGATTTCATAGTTATCAGGTGCCTAATTCTAAGATCATATATTTTAGGATCTAACTCATCGGTGATGTATTCAGGGAAAAAATCAATGATCTTTTGCTCTATGCTGTTTATATACCCATCCTTTATTGCGATACCCACAATGGCAGACAAAACACTTTTCGAAGCAGATCGGATATCATGAATTTGATCGGGACCGCCGCCATTGATATACTTTTCGATTATCAATTCATCATTTTTCAAAACTATCAGACTTTTTAAATAGGGCATTTCATCAGTCTTACGCAATATTTTGGAAAGATTGTCGGATTTAGTTACAATTTTGCTTAATGATTTGTCCGTTTCTGTTTGTCCGATGGTGCAACAATAAAGTGTGAAGCTAAAGGTAGTCATTAAGAGAAAAAAAAGTTCTAAATTTAGCTTTTTCATCCTACCTGCCCAATTTAGATAATTGAAGGCAATTCGATCTTTCCTGAATAGTATTGCTTTATTTTTTCAGATATTTTTAATAATTGCGTCTGTGGATGTATGTGTGGGACTTCTGCGGTTGAAACTAACAAAATTGCGCTTTTTTTATTTAGATCCGCAACAACTTGGGCATTAAAAGCGAATCCTCTGCCGCCGTGCCATATTAATTTGTGTCCATTCTCATCGGTTTTGGTAAACCACCCCAGCGCATAATTAAAACCAAGGTCGATATCAATATCCCAAGTCGCCAAATCAGGAGGCGTATGTAACTTTTGCAATGAGCTTGGTTTTATCAAACTACCTTGGTTTACCGGGTCTGAATCCAGATGCATTAAAATGGATTTTGCCCAATCCGCCATTGTCATGTGCATATGACCAGTAGGTGATAAAAATTTTGGACAATTCGCTTGGTAAGCCACAAAGGATTTTGTTGACTTATCCCAGTAATGTCCCAAAGGTTGCTTGTTTGGCTCTAAAGCTGTCGGCGGTCCATACCCTGCGGAGGAAATAGATAAAGGCCTAAATATTTTTTCTGTCCAAAGATCCTCAATTGCTCTTCCTGTGGCTTTCTCCATCATTGCTCCTGTCAGAATATAGCCACTGTTGGAGTAATGGACCATTTGACCTGGTGGTGCAAATAATTGATGTTGAACCGTCTTTTCTACATACTGGCATCGTAATTGTTCGGGTGCCGACCCGCGCGCTTCATCGAACTCATAGTCAATCAGCCAGGTTGTTTTACCACCTTTGAAATTTTTAGGTAGTCCGGCGCGATGAGACAGTAATTGATATAATGTGATATGTTCATATTCTGGAAGCATTTCCAGGTCAGGAAATACGTTGCGAATTGTTGTCTGCCAACTCAAAACGCCTTCATCCACCAATACTGCAGCCAGGCTGGCAGTAAATGATTTTGTACAAGATCCGATTAGAAATTTATCATTTACTGTTAACCAATTATCCGTTCCAATTTCTCGGACGCCTACAGCAGCAGCGGAATGAAGTTTACCATCAACGATGATAGCTGCTGCCAATCCGGGTAGTCTTTCTTCAAGCCTGATAGAATTAAGCAATTCTGCAAGATCAGTATCACCAGATTCCTTTGTGACAGGTGCAGGAATAGCATCATAAGGTGGTGACTTTTCGCATGCCAACATAAATACAATACATACAAATCCCAATAGAATCGAAGTTAATCGCCTATTAATATGGATGGCCATAAAAATTTTTTTCATAGTATTTCAGCCCGGATCCGGAATGCAGATACATTGAGAATACATGAAATATCGTAAAATTGCAGATATCGCAATCTGATATCATAGTCTTTTAGGGATGGTAAGTTCTGCATTGATGTTAGAGATATCGGCAGTTTTTTGGTTTGAAAATATTTTAGATTTCCATGAGATATCTGCAACTATTTTCGACTGTCCCTTCACAGACAGAATCTAATAAAAATCTATTAAATCGGATACCACAACATAAAGGGGATAAGCAAAACTTCAGAATGTTAAAATTGTTATAGACAATACTGGTTATGTATTTATGTCCTCAATACGTTTTATGTTCTCAACAATCTCTGCCGGAAGTGAAGTCTTTTGGTTTTTCCTGTAATCGAAGCAGACAATCATACCGTCGCCTTCCGCCGCCACACAATTGTGTTTTTTGCTGACAACTCGATAGAGCATTAAAAAACTGTCCTCCTCTATATCGGTCGAACGTGCGCCGATCTGAACCATGTCTGGGAACGATAAGGCTTTTTTAAATCGGCAGCTTGTTTTCGACAAAATGGGCCCGACACCGATGTTTTCCTTTAATTTTATAAACTCTATTTTTTCAAAATAGGCGATACGAGCACTTTCGAAATACCGGAAATATACAATATTGTTAACATGGCCAAATGCATCCATTTCACCCCAGGCAACCGGCACTTCAATGGTAACAGGAAAATTGGTTAAAAAAGATTTACTAGTGTTATCCGCTATCATTTCAAATCCTCAAGTCTAAAGTTAACAAGCTATGTGTAAAATGGAATCACAAAAGAAATTTGAAAAAGTAATGTGAAGCCCCATTGCTCATGAACAAATCGATGGGCTTTTTCAAATTAGATTCACGATTCTAATAACTACTGATATATTGAGAATACCTGAAAAAGACCAAAAGAGCAGATATGCGAATGTATCACAAGTTTTTAAAGGATTCAAAAGTGCTGCTATGTTGAAGAGTAATCTGGTTACGCCTTTGAAGCTCCGAATCCCCCTGCCAACCAAAAAAACAAAGCGAAAATGACGGTCTGAACGATCCAGCCGATGATACAGACACCGACTGCTCGCCAAGTACTTTTATAATCAAGCGCCTGCCTGACAGCAATGACCATCGCCACCAGCATCCAGATACCAACGATGAAATTAAGAATAGCCCCCAACATGGGGATAATTGCCAAAATACGCAGGACTCCCGGAGAACTGGAGAATCCGATGGTGCGGAGCAATTCCCCATAATCTGCTCTTGTTTGTGGTTCAGGTAACAGTCTGGTTCCAATAAAATATGTAAGAAACGCCCAAATAAACCATCCCAGCAAGGCAGCTATGGTCCCGAAAATAAGTCCATTTATCCCTGTAGCGCTGATAGTTCCGATTCCTGCAGCAACACTGGAGAGAATGACCACTCCCATGGCCTGCCCCATGGCCCCCTTATCCGCTTCGACCTCTTCATAAAGGGCTACATCCAGCTTTGCTGCCCTTAACATCCGATCTGTAAATGATGCCATGATTGCCCCCTTTTGCAATTCAGATTAAAATCTCAAGATTTCATTTTAAATCTTTTTGCATGTTAACATGGTCTTGTCAAAGCGAAAGTCCCATTCTTGTCATAGAAAAAATCCCCCTCCAATAAGGGGAAAATGCGGCTCTAAGGCGATAAAAAGGGCAAACCCATAGCCTCAGATTCACCCTTTTGAGTTGTGATTAAAATTGAATATCCAAACAATTTTCGGAATTGATATCTACCGATATGTTGGAGGTATCGCAGGTTTTAGGCTGCAATGAAACCTGTGTTAAATAGCAGATCACACAACTATCGCTTGCTTTCAGTACCCCCTACATCTTGTGGTGGCTTAAAAACGAAAAGCGCGGTATCGAAGCTGTTTCCACGCTTTTTATCACTAATTGCACCCGAGCTGACGCGAAAAGGTGACAATGGATTGGTAGAGATAAAATAAGAAACACATTAACGTGAGCCCGTGCTGAGACCCTGATCCATTATAGAAGCAGACATTTCAGTACTTCTCCTTTTTTCACATCCGAAATATTGCGTCTTCAATTGTACGTGTAACGGGCAAATTCATGTTTTAGAAGTATTATTTTTTCAACTCTTCTTTAACGGCACTCGCTAATGTTTCCAAAATAAAGGGTTTCTTTATATATTTCCCCGCTCCCAGTTCCTGAGCAGCTTTGACGTCTTTTGTCTCGGCAAACCCGCTGGCAATAATCGCTTTTTGGTTAGGATGTAATTCAATGATCCTTTCATATGTTTCGCGACCGTTCATTCCCGGAAACATAATCATATCAAGCACGATCAAATCTACCGAATTAGTCTTTAGATATCTAACCGCCTCCTCACCGCTAGAAACAGCGTTAGCCGAATAACCAAGTTTAATCAGCAACGCACATGTGATTTCCCTTTGAAGCTCCTCGTCATCGACCACAAGAATCGTCTCATCATTTCCAGCGTAATGTTCCCATGATGCCTGCTCCACAGTAGCAGCCACTTCATCTCTGGTTATAGGATAGTATAGTTCAAAGATAGTTCCGTCTTCATTACTCAATACATTTACGTAACCACCATGATCTTGAACGGTGTTCCATACAACCGATAAGCCTAATCCCGTACCACTTCGACCCATAATCTTTTTACTATAAAAAGGCTCAAAAATTCTATCCAGATCTTCTGCAGATAATCCTGAACCATCGTCGTAAACTGTTAGCACGGCATATTCACCCTGGCGCACGTCCTCGTACCCTTTTAAGGGTTTATCCAAGTACCGATTCGTTGTCGATATGACAACGGTACCACTGTCTTGAATTGCTTGGGTCGCATTCGTTACTAAGTTTAATAAACTCTTATTTATATGAGATGATGAACATTCTGTATTCAAGAGGTTGGGATCAAGTTGAAATTTGAAATTTATAGTGGGATTAACTGTTTCGAGTTTTTTGTGTTCAGCAGAACGCATATATCCCTTGATTATGGAGTTTATGTTTAAGATTTCTTTCCCTGTTGCCGCACCTCTGGCTACAGCTAATAAATCAGAGACGATAGCAGCAGCGCGATTGCCGGAATCCCTGATAATTCCAATTGGTTTTCGTAATGGGCTATTTTTGGGTAAATCCATTAAAATCAGCTCAGGATAACCTACAATCCCTGATAAAATGTTATTCAAGTCATGCGCAATGCCTGCAGCCATAAACCCGATGGCTTCCATCCGTTTGGCTCTAGAGAGTTTTTGTTCGCTTTCTCCTAATGCCTCCTCTGCCCGCTTGCGCTTGGTAATGTCACGGATGTTGCATTGAATCACCTTCTTGTTTTTGACCATATAGACATTACTGACGAACTCTACGGCAATATGGCGCCCGTCCTCTGTTTCAAGCGGTAAATGCTCGTAGCGAATATATTCTTTTTTCTGTAACTCCCGAAAAGCTGATTGGCTTGCCTCAATGTCTTTGAAAGGACCGATTTCCCAAAGTTCCTTACCTATGAATGTTTCGTTAGCATAATCCAGCATTCCTAATAGAAATGGATTGACGTCGGTTATCTTCCCGGTGTCGGCATCAAGGATTAATATTCCATCTTGAGCTGTTTCAAAAAGTCGTCGGTAGCGACTTTCGGACTCTTCCAGCGCCTCCTCTGCCCGCTTGCGCTCAAAAGCATCTTTCTTTAATTCCTGAATCCTCTGTTCCAATCCTTCATAGGTCGGTTTTTTAATCATTAAAAAATCCTCCAACTACCAGAAATATTGAGAATTGCGACAAGCTTACGTTTAAAACCCTCTTCTGCCATAGTGGCATCCGCCTCTTTTAGGTTTCAAACAGAGGAGCTTAGCAGGTGGATTATTCGAAGGAGAGCAGCAAATCAGATGTAAAATACAGCTCAATGGTGAAAATAGAGAACCGTACCGGGTTAGGTGGAAGAGGGGAATCAGAAATAGTTTATATGTATTTATACCAAATTAAAGGGATTTAGTCAATCATAATCAAGGATTCCGGCAGGTTGTGATACCTTACCAGAAAACCAAATATAACTGAACCTGTGATTTATTGAGAATACCTGAAAAGTACCAAAAGTGCAGATATGCGAAACTATCACAGTTTTTTAGTAATTAAAAATGCTAATATCTTGGAGATATTTCAAGACATAGGGCTCTTGGAAAATTTTTGCCTTGGCAGCATATTATCACTACTATGAAAAAAAATCAGATTATTGCTTCGGGGCCAGCATTAGCATAATTATTGATTTGCCGGACTGACCCGTACTGATGTTAACAACCGTATTGTTCGATCCTTTTTCACCTATAAGACCTGAAAGCCCCTGTTGCTTGGTTTCGGCCGAGATTGTCCAGCCGTTAGCTGCCAAGTTCTTTTTATAAAACTCGAGTATCTTTTCCAGGTTGTCGCCAGATTCCATCCCAACGATTATATTTCCAGGAACCTGCACGGTCTGGGTGATTGTGGCATCGGGATAAGGTGCAGAGACTTCCATCATCTCTTGGGGATATACCATCCCAGACAAGGCCACATTCATAGAGAGGGCAAAAAACACTAAAACAGCACAAATTATGATATTTTTTGACATATTGACCTCCTATTCGAAGTTAATTGTTTGCCCTTATTCCGCCTGCCAACGTTGCGGGCTTCAACTGACATTCCTCAGTTTTATGGCTTTAAAAGCCTTGCTACACATCGAGAGATTTCTGAAAGATCGGTTTAATGTCAAGGATCGGTATGCGCTCCAGCGCCTCCGGTGGACGCACCCTGTACCGCTTTCATGCCCTTGAATTTGCATAGACCAATCGTAAAAAAGCCAAGTACAATCTTATTCGGGCCTGAACTAACTCTCAAAGGGGTCCTTCAGCTTGGCATCCCAGGCGGTTACGATGTTTTGTTTGCGCAAATTTACCTGAAGTTGAAAAACATCGGGTCTTGCGTAATGGCCTGGCGTGTCGAGATCGTACTTTCCTTCCGGGATCTTGTTCAGATCCAGGTCTGCACGAAGAATGGTAGGGCCGTTATAATCGGGACCTGCCAAAACTTCTCCCAGGGGCCCCACGATACAGCTGCCGCCGCGCATTAAAACGTTTTCAGGATTATCCCCTTGAATCGCGTCGAATTTCTCCGGACAATCCTTCCGTGTCAGATATTGACAACTACTCAGCACAAAACAACGACCCTCCAGGGCAATATGCTGCATGGAAGGCAACCAGACATCTCGATCGTCTGCTGTCGGAGCGCAGTAAATCTCAATGCCCTGAGAATACATGTGCATCCGAAGCAATGGCATATAGTTTTCCCAACAAATAACTGCACCGATACGCCCGATTGGTGTGTCGACCACTTGCATTGTCGATCCATCGCCAAAGCCCCATACCAATCTTTCCATAGCTGTCGGCATCAGTTTTCGATGCTTGCCCAGTAGCTTGCCTCCCGGAGAAAAAAAGCATACCGTGCAATACAAAGTGCCCAATTCTCTTTCAATCACCCCGATTACCAGATAGATCTTATTTTCTTTGGCGATCGTTCCCAAAAGGTCTGTGGCCTGGCTCGGAATTTCAACAGCGCTTTCAAAATACCGGCGGAAATCTTCTCGGCCCTCGGGAAAGCGCATTCCAATGCGAGCCCCAAAATCCAGTCCCTTGGGATAGGCAGAAACAAATGCCTCTGGAAATAGCACCAATTCGGCCTCTTGACTCGCAGCCTCTTTTACTAAGTCTCGGACCTTCTCGATTGTGGCCTCTCGATCGAATACAATCGGATTATCTTGTACCACTGCAGCACGAACGATACTCATTTTGATCTCCTATCGAAATGTTAAAGATACATTGAGAAACAAACAACTATCATTTTAACCGAGAGTATTTCAGATAGAATCTGGTTACATGATATCCCCGGGGGAATCAACCGGTAATTCAGATCCAGGTGAACTCAGGAGTCTAAAGGTTTGATGCTTGGATGCGGGTTTCAGGGGTATGGATATTGAAAGGCAGTCAAAGGAGAAAAAAAGATAGGAAATCTGGAACAGGATCGATGTTCGTCGGACCGACAGGCTATTTGTGCGCTTTTGCTGTTAAGGCTCAACGGGATAATGGTATTTGACACCAACGCCAAATGAATATTGGGAATCTTGCGCAAGCAATTTCTGCCGCCATCTAACCTGAGCGCGATACATGTCCGGACTGGAATCATAAGGGGATTTTTCTATTCCGATGTAAATTTCAGTACCGGGCAGCGGCGCATAATCGGATTCAAAATACATGCCGCCGCGACTGTAATTGTGCATTTTCGCATCGAAGTGTGCTCCGGCAGGAAAATTTTCGAGCAGGATGTTGGCCGTATGCTTCAAACGCGTGGCGTCGCGTTGCTCAGAATGAGCCATTTATACCCCCTTCATAGACCTGTAGGCAGAAATAAACGTGTTGCGTCAGGAGAATGGTGTCAGTTGGCACCGAAGATTATAGCGGCATAAATAAACCAATGCCGCTGCAATGTCAAAGAAAAAAACAGGCCCGGGAAAAATAAATTTATTTTTAATAAGTTTAAATAGTTATGTTAATTTCGACTCATGTTATTGTTTATAGCCGATTTTTCTCAGAAATTCTTTGCGGACGTTGATATCCGCTTCATTTTCGATGCCTTTAGATTTAAATCCGTCAATAACACCCAGGATTCCCCGTCCCAGATCAGTTTCAGCCACAATCACCTCCACTGGATTTGCCGTGGCGCAAAAGATGCGGCAGACTTCAGGCACTGCTTTAATGGCGTTTAAGACGTTGATTGGAAAACAATCTTTCATGAATACAATAAAACTGTGGCCGGCTGAGAGATTGAGGGCGTTTTTCTTAGCCAGTTCCAAAAGCTCATCATCCGTACCTGCATGCCGGATCAGGCATTTATCAGAGGCTTCACAGAAGGCCAGAGCAAACTTTGCCATGGGGACGGTTGTTACCATAATCTCGTAAATATCTTCAACGGTTTTGATGAAGTGGGACTGGCCTAAGATAAAGTTGAGTTCACCCGGGTTTTCGATTTTAATGGTTGTGATTTCCATAAGACCCTCCATACGACATATTTTCTGGCAATGCGCCTATAATCTGTCTCAATCCGCCTCCGGCGGACTAAGTGCCCATAGCTTAGATATGTAATCCCGCTTCAGCGAGACCATGAACCCTGAACCACATTCCTGAGATAGGTTGTAGTGAAAAAAACCTTTTAAGTGAAAAAAACCTTGACCGGTTGAAATGAGTCTGGTATCTAATTGTGTCTATAAGCCTGTGATACTTTGTGGCATTTAATCAAGCTGCAAACCCTTTCAGGCTTTACTTCTTTAAGCCCGGATTGCATCCGAAAATGTGTGCGAGTAAATGTAGCCTCCCACTCTTGCAGTCCGGGCTTTTTTACTTTCACCCCGGCACCCAGTCCGCGGGAGGCGGACTGCGAATGCCTCATTATCCGCCGATGGCGCGCATTTGTCCACAAATACGGGCTGGATTTTTGGCAACCAGGTTGTGATCCGAAGGCTTATGCCTTACGGTCTTGATAAAAATATCCGCGAGCTGTTCGTCCGAACAGCCCTGTCTGACGGCTTCTTTTAAATCTTCTTGATGATCGGACAACAGACAGGGCCTTAGCTGGCCGCTTGCGGTCAGCCTGAGCCGGTTGCATTTATTACAGAAATGCTGGCTGAGTGCCGGGATAAACCCGACTTCTCCGATAGCATTTTCGTATTTATAACGCCGGGCAGGTCCGTCGTGTTCGTCTTCCTGAACGGTTGCCAGATTTCCCAGGTCGCTGATACGGCTCTTTATTTCCGGGGCCAGCAAAAGGGAATCGGGATTAAAATCGGACCGGCCGATGGGCATGTATTCGATAAAGCGGATGTGAAACGGATATTGAAATGATAGCCGCGCCATCTCGACAAACTCTTCTTCATTGATGCCCTTCAGGGCCACAATATTCAATTTAATCGGATAAAATCCCATCTGATGGGCTTTTTCAATTCCCTGCCAGACGCGATCAAATTCATCGTAACCGGTTATTTCATGATATTTTGCCGGGTTCAACGTATCCAGACTGATATTGATTCTGGATATGCCGGCAGCCTGAATTTTTTCGAGGTTGTCCTTCAATAAAACTCCGTTGGTGGTCAAAGACACGTCTTTAAGGCCCTCTGTGGCGGTCAGTTCGTGCAAAAATTCATAAACACCTTTGCGCACGAGCGGTTCGCCACCGGTAACCCGAACCTTTGATATGCCAAGGCGCGTCGCAACCCGCACCACCCGCAAAATTTCTTCGTAGGTTAATATTTCAGCGTGAGAGAGTTTCGGAATTAAATCCTGCGGCTCACAGTAGCGGCATTGCAGGTTGCAGCGGTCGGTAATGGATATGCGTAAATAATTCAAATGACGGTTGAAATTATCGACAAGTTTAGAAGTGTTCACGGTTTGGTTTCCCATTTTCAGCTGAATTCAGTCCAGGCGTGTTTTTATGCTTCTTGACGTTTTTGGATTTGCTTTTGGTCAATTTCAAATTTTTCACGATATTGCGGGATCTCGATTATCGGCGGTCTTTCATGCCCTTCGATTTTAAAAATGTCCGCTTGATATTCTTCGTTGACGAGATTGTACTGAATCATTTCGTCGAAAAGCTCTTCTTTTAAATCGATTAATCCCAGCCGAATTTTACGATTGATAAACGTCTTTAAAATGACAAAAGCCATCCGGCCCAGTGCTTTTGTGTCCTGATTGCGATGGATGCGCCGGTCGAGATCGACCTGGGCCATGACTTCCAGGCCCCATTTTTGATAAATATCCATATTCATACTGGTTTCAACACCGTAGCCGATGGGAAACGGTATACGCTCAAATACTTCTCTGAAACCGGCGTATTCGCCAGAAAGGGGCTGGATTAACTGGGTAAGTTCCGGGAAAAACAGAGAAAACAAAGGCCGGATGACCAGTTCGGTGACCCGTCCGCCGCCGGTCGGGCGCATCTTATTTTTTCCGATCGAAATCGGGCGGTCGTAAAATGCCTTTACGAATTTAATGTCGTCGTACAGCAGCAGCGGGCCCAGCAAACCATAGGCGAAGCGGTGATGGATGTTTTTAATATCTGCATCCAGGTAAATGATGATATCCCCTTTCGTGATATAGAGCGCCTTCCATAGATTCTCGCCTTTGCCTTTATATTGTTCCAGATGAGGGAAAATTTCTGTGGCTTTATGGACATCGGCACCATACGCCCTGGCGATCTCCCGGGTTTTATCTGTTGAACCTGAATCCACCACCACGATCTCATCCAACAGCGCATAGCGGGTCATCAGTTCCGATTTCAGGATGATGATCTCTTTGGCAATCGTTTTTTCTTCATTCAGCGTCGGCAGACACAAAGATATTTTAAGATTCTTTTTTACCTTCTCTTCAACCAGCCGGTTAAGATCCTTAAAATCTGAATAATGAAATGTGTTTTTTGCAAGCCAGTTATTGCTCATCACACACCCCGCCGTCGATTGCCTTTAAAACGCCGATGATCTGCGCAATCCCTGTATACATGGGCTCAATTTCCATGGTGGCCTTATCCTTATAGACATTTTCCCCATGCGTAATGCCCAGGGTAACCGCCGGTATCTTTTGAGAAAGAAAGATGGACTGCGCCGATTCAGTCGATTTGCTGAAGGGTTTGATTCCGAGCGTCTCCATGACCGCAGCCGAATTTTTCACCAATGGGTGGTTATATTTCAAGCGGGAAGCTCTCAAATTACTGATTGTTTTCAGCTTCAAGTCAACTTCATTTTCATGGCTGATTCCCTCGACGATGTCTTTGATGTACTTAAAATTTTTTTTGACTATTTTATATGAATCACTTCTTATTTCAAATCCCAGCGCAGCTTCTAAGGCAATCTTGCCGTGATTGGCGCCCCCTCTGATTTTCCCAATAACAATTCGCGAGCGTGGCCGCTGGGAAATTTTAAGATTCATGATCTCGTTGATCACTTCATTCAGGACGATGATCGCATTTGGCGGGTATTCATCCAGTGTGCCCCGGTCGCCGGAAACGCTGCAATGAATTTCACCCCGAATCATGCCGTCTGAAAAATAATTCAGCCGGCCGAGTTCCACGCCTTCGATACAAATGCCGCCTCTTATGGGGGTGGGCCAGGTTTTTAAAAGATGCCGGACGCCCCTCAGATTTCCCTTGCCGATGGATTGAATGGTGCCGGCCAGCACGATATCCGATTCAAATTGGAGATCCAGTCTTTTAAATATTGCCGGCAGGGACATGATGACACCCACGCCGAGAGAATTGTCCAGAAGCCCGGGGCCGGTGATGGTATTTTCCTTAATGGTATAATTTATCGGCTGATCTTTTTCAAAGAATGTATCCAGATGGGCAAGGACAAAAATAGGCGGCTTGCTGGAGTCGCTGCCCCGCACGATACCGATCGGGTTGCGATATCCATCGGTGGTGACTTCGTCGACCTGGAATTCAGCCAGTCGATCCATGAACAGCTTGCTGCGCTTTTTTTCTCTAAATGTCGGCGCCGGCGTCTGACCGATCAATACGATGTTGGTAATAATGATCTCCTTGAGAGATTTTACCTCATCGACCAGGGCGGGTAATTTTTCGAGAAAATTATCCATAACCTTCTGAACCTAAAATGGTTGAATGGATTTCGGGGAAAATCAGAAAAAAATGATATTTGTGGAATCTGTCGAAACGTTCTAAATTACACCAAAATTGAGCATTAGGTCAACCTTTCAAAGAATTAATTTCGCTTCGCTCATAGTTGGAATGATGGCCTGCGGCTCATAGAGCCTATGGCTCGGGGAGAAAAATGGGATACCGCAATATTAGGTCTCTGTATTGTAACGCATTGAAAAATTACATAATTCATGTGGCAAACGGACCCTATTCCACACTTCATTGTTCCCTGCAGACAGCATAAACCTGGTACCGCAAAAAGATGCATGGTTTCAAGATGTTATCGAAATCCCGAGACGTTAATTTGGTTGTTTTTAATCGATAATGGGATATAATCATACTTTAGGTGTTCACTCGCTTGCCTGGGAACAAATTTATTGCATACCAAATGAGGAGACAGCAATGGCCAATCGTGATTACTATGATGTTATTATTATCGGCGGCGGTCCTGCCGGATTGTCAGCCGCCATTTATGCGTTAAGAGCTTCCTTGCGCACTGTTCTGATTGAAAAGGCTTCTCCAGGGGGCCAAATAACGCTGAGCGATGAAGTTGAAAATTACCCCGGCTTTAAAAGCATAAACGGCTATGATCTTTCTGAAAAATTCCTTAGCCATGCGAAATCCTACAATCTTGAAATCCTTTCACAGGAAGCCGGAGTTTTGGTACCGGGCCTTGATTGGCACACCGTGCAACTCGATGGCGATGAAAAGCTGAAGTCTCATGCCATCATCATGGCCTCCGGGGGGTTGCCCCGCAAGCTGAATATCCCGGGCGAGGATGAATTCTATGGAAAAGGCGTCTCTTATTGTGCGGTTTGTGATGGGTTCTTTTTTCGAAATAAGACCGTCGTGGTCGTTGGCGGCGGTGATACAGCGCTAGAGGAAGCCCTGTATCTTTCAAAATTGGCCCAAAAGGTCTATCTGGTTCATCGCCGGGATGCCCTGCGGGCCAGCATGATTTTGCAGCAACGCCTGGAGGCCGACAACAAAATTGAAATACTTTGGGACACCATCGTCACCGCCATCAAGTCGCAGGAAGGACAGGTCAGCGCCGTTGATTTGCAGGACACCCAGACGGAAGAAACCCGGGTGCTTGC
Source organism: uncultured delta proteobacterium (assembly GCA_963706575.1). Lineage (GTDB taxonomy): Bacteria > Desulfobacterota > Desulfobacteria > Desulfobacterales > JAHEIW01 > JAHEIW01. Next base: position 18,639 of record CAVPNL010000001.1, read on the forward strand.
CACTGACGGGATCTTTATCGGTATTGGTTTCGATCCGAACAATCAACTGGTTCCCGCGGGTGTCAAAGTCAATTCCGATGGGTATGTGTGCACCGACGAGAAATGCGAAACCAGTATTCCCGGACTTTTTGCGATCGGAGATTTAAGAGAGAAATACGGCAGGCAAATTGTGCTCTCGGCTGCAGACGGCTGCACGGCAGCACTGGCTGCGGCTTATTACGTCGAGGTTAAGCGCGCCGCCGAAAACTTATAAACAGCAGTTGTTATATATGCCAATTTGCCGGATTTTTTAAATCAACACGTTTATGCTGCCGCTACCTGTCGGAAAAATCAATTTTGCCGTCCGGCAACAGGTATAATATCAGTGCTCTTCCATTCGTTACCGTTGGGTGGTGTGACGATCCTACTTCAAATACGCACCAGCCACGTGACGTGCCATCAAACTGGGCTTCCGGGGTGATTGGTATCACCATGCAGACTTCGCCGGTAGGATGACCATGGAGTGATCCCACTAAATCGGTCAAGTCCACGACGTCAACGCTGAGTCCGCCGGTTTCTTCACAGGGTTCAATTACACGGCCCCAACGAGGCCCCCCCTCCTCGCCGTTTGCACACATCCATCCATCGGTGATGGCTTCGTGGCAAGCTTTCTCAATTGCATCGAACACATCACCCCCGGGCGGGAAGCGGTGGTTTAGTTCCTCGGCAAGTTTAGCGTTAATCGCCATGCTTGAGATCAAATCGGTCACGGGTTTAAGCAAAACCTTAAATTCACTGATTTCCATGATATCGTCTCCCGGTTAAGTTGTCGTCAGTCATTTCGGTTGTTCAAGTGTCTATATTCTCCATAGCACAGCCAGGTTCAATTTTGAATCAGCTTTTTTTATAGTATTGCAGAATGGCTTCAACCAGCCCGGGTATGGTGTAGGATTCGGCGGTGATATGGACATCAAACCCCAGTTCTGTTGCGGTATCGGACGTAATCGGGCCGATGCTGGCGATGGTGACTCCCTGGATCAGTTTTGTAAAGTTTTCGGCCGGCAACAGCGCTTTGAAATTTTTGACCGTTGACGAACTGGTAAATGTGATTAAATCAATGTGGTTGTCTTTGAGATTCTGTACCAGATCATCCGTGCTTTCTACTGCTTTTAAGGTCTCGTAGGCCGGGATTTCATCCACCGTGGCGCCCATTTTTTTGAGCTCTTTCGGCAGAATCGGGCGGGCTTCTGCGGCGCGCGGCAGCAGAATTTTCTTGCCTTTCAACTTCTCTTTGCCAAAAGCTTCCACTACCGATTCCGCCCGGTAAGTCTCCGGAACAATATCGCTGGTCAAGCCGAATTCAAGCAGGCGCGCAGCGGTGGCCGGTCCGATGGCGGCTGTCTGCATCCGGCCCAGGGCACGGGCATCTTTGCCGGCAGCAAAGAGCTGCTCGAAGAAATAAATGACGCCATTCACACTGGTAAAGACGATCCAATCATATGCGGCTAAGCTTTCAACTGCCTGTTTGAGGGGTTCGGGATCTTTGGGCGGCATGATTTTAATGGTCGGATACTCGAGGCACTCGGCGCCCTGATCTGAAAGCAGCCTGACCAGATCACTGGCCTGCTGCCGTGCCCGGGTCACCACGATGCGTTTGCCCAGCAGGGGCCTGTTTTCAAACCATTTCAGTGACTGGCGCAAATTAACGACATCTCCAACCACGATAATGGCAGGCGCCTTCAAACCGGCTGCCTTGGCCTTTTCGACAATTGTCTCCAGGGTTCCGCTGACCGTTCGTTGTTGGGGAGTCGTGCCCCATCGAATCAGCGCAACGGGTGTATCCGGCGGCTTGCCGTGGTCTATCAGGCTTTTGGTAATATTGGGCAGGTTTTTGACACCCATGAAAAAAACCAGTGTTCCAATGCCGGTCGCCAGAGAAGACCAGTTAATGCTCGTTTCTTCTTTAGCCGGATCTTCATGGCCGGTAACAAAGGCAAGCGTGGAGGTCAATTGGCGATGGGTCAGCGGAATACCGGCGTAGGCTGCGGCAGCAATCGCGGAAGTAACGCCGGGTACGATTTCAAATGAAATACCGGCTTTGAAAAGCACTTCGGCTTCTTCACCGCCGCGGCCAAATATATACGGGTCTCCGCCTTTCAGCCGACAGATGATGCCTCCGGATTTCGCTTTTTCCACGATCAACGCATTGATCTCATCCTGGGAAAGGGTATGGTCGCCGCCTTTTTTGCCGACATAGATCAGTTCAGCGGATTTGCGGGCGTGTTTTAACAGGGCAGGGGAGGCCAGGTAATCGTAAATGACCACATCCGCTTTTTGGATACAGGCTCTGCCTTGAACCGTGATGAGGCCGGGGTCTCCCGGACCGGCGCCGACCAGATATACTTTAGCTTTCATAACCTTCGGGTGCCATTGATTTGAGTTTTTCCAGAATTTTATCCGCTCCCCTGGCAAGCAATTCTTCAGCCAGATCGATACCGATGGTTTCAGGCGAATCCAGCGGCCCGGTCTTTTCCCCCTTGATTACCCGGGTACCGTCAATCTCTGCGACCAGACCGCTTAAGGCAAGCTGATTTCCGCTGATTCGACCATGCCCGGCGATGGGTACCTGGCAGCCACCCTCGAGCCGATTAAGAAAGGCGCGTTCTCCGGCAATCACGGCCCGGGTGGATGCATGATCCAGGGATGCCGCCAGGGGGCCGACAATTGCGTCGTCTTTTCGAGTTTCGATACACAGGGCGCCCTGGCCGATAGCGGGCAACATGATAGTGGAGTCCAGATATTCGGTAATTTTATGTTGAAGATTCAGCCGCTTCACGCCCGCAGCCGCCAGCACCAGAGCGTCAAAATTTTCCGATTCGAGCTTTTTGAGCCGTGTATCCAGGTTCCCGCGGATGGACCGGATAACAATATCCGGCCTTACGTGACGCAGCTGAGCACCACGCCGAAGACTGCTGGTGCCGATAACGCTGCCCGCGGCCAGTTCGCTAAATCCAGCTCCGTTGCGTGATATGAACACATCGACCGGGTTTTCCCGTTTGGGGATCGCGCCGATACACAACCCCTGAGGGATGTCAGCCGGCATATCCTTCATACTGTGTACCGCAATATCGATGCGCCGGGTAAGCAACGCCTGTTCGATTTCTTTAACAAAAAGGCCCTTGCCGCCCACTTTGGCAAGCGGCACATCCAAAATTTTGTCTCCCTGGGTTTTTATAATGATGAGTTCAATAGGAGTTGACGGGAATTTTTTTTCGAGGACTGATTTAACCCAGTTGGCCTGCCATAGTGCCAGTTTGCTGCCCCGGGTTCCGATTTTGATGGGATTGTTCATCTTGGTTAGTGACTGCAGCCGGCGCAGCTGGAAGCTGCACATCCGCTACAGGAGGATGCCCCGGCGGAACTGGAGACCGTTTCCCCGCCACTGCCTTTAGAAATAAACCCGCATGCAGACATCAATTTGGATACTTTTTTGCTTTTACAGGAAGGGCAGTCCGGTTTCTCGCTGCCAAATACCAGGCATTCAAAATCCTGGTCGCAATTTTTACAGTGGTATTCGTAGATCGGCATAAAAATTCTCCCGGTGCTTTTTAATAAAGAATAGATAATCATCAACGTTCTAAAGGCAACCCGTTCCTGAGCCTTTTTGGAGTGAAATCAGCTAAAAATATAAAATAGACATGAAATCCAGCAGGGTGTCAACCCTATGAAATTTATGATGCCTTGGCCGGCAATCGCTTTTGAATTTGTGTGATTACCGCCGATGCGTCCTGGCCCAGAAACTCGGCTTTCTTAAACTCCTTTAAAGCATCCGTCAGGCGGTTTTCCTTAAGATAAAGCTGTCCCAATCGAAATCGAAAAAGACCATTTTCAGGGGAAAGACGAACACTTTCCTGACAGAACAGCAGGGCGATTTCCGGATTTTCTTCACGTTCATCGAACAGGCATCCCATCGCCGATAAGGAGGCTGCATCACTGGGATTATGTTTGATGGCCTTTTTATACGCCGAGATTGCAGCATCCTCATCGCCAATGGCCGCGTAGCATTCACCCAGATACCGAAATGCCGCACCCGATTCCGGCTCCAGCTCCGCGGCATGTTCAAGGAATTTTTTCCCGCTTTCAGGCTGGTCCATTTCCATAAGAAGTCTGCCGGTTTGAAAGGCGACTTCAAATACATTCCGATCGATGGTGTTGGCCTTCAAAAAAAGATCGAGGGCTTTGTGGCGATCGCCGGCCAACATGATGGTAAAGCCTAGATTGTACCATGGCATTACCGCCTTGGCCTTCAGCTTTATGGCTGAATAAAATTCCCTTTTTGCCTTCTCATAGTTTCCCATCAGGCCATAGCAGACGCCCAGACTGTTATGAACATTGAAGTTTGACGGATTCAATTTCAAGGCCAGCTGAAATTCTGAGATGGAACCTTTGATATCGCCTTTATCGAACAGGCGATCACCGCTGATGTTTAAACTGACGGTGTCAAAGATTGCGTTACTGCCGGGCCCAAAAAAGGCCGCATGGTCCAGTGCTTTGAGGGCGTTGGTCAGCATCTCGGCCGGCTGATAGCTAAGCGTTGGATATTCGGCAATGCCGGCGCTTACGGCTATACCCGTCTGTTTTATCAGTTTATTTTGAAATTTCTGGACCAACTTGAGACACTGGGAAGCGTTTTTACCTTCAAAAAAGGCCCCGAACAAACCCGAATTTATCAAGCCCCAGCTGCCTTTGTTCTTTTTGCACAAATTATCAAATAATTTTGCAGCATTCTGATGCACAGCGGCCGGATCAGTTTTTGCCTGCTCCGGAGTGGAGGCGGTGTCATCATCGATCTGGAAAACCAGACATGCAAAAATGGCGGCCGAAGACAGCTGCTGCTCGGCGCGATCGATAAATGCATGTCCGGTCAGCAGACCGGGGTAAACGGATTGGATTGCTTTTTGAATGCGGGCCGGTATGTGGATTCGCTTCTTCCGCAGACCTTCGGCTTCAGCTTTAGAATATAGAAAGTGGCGCGTCGATTCCCGGTTGTGATAGAGTTCTGGTGTTTGGTTTCGCATTTTCAGGCTTTCTTTGTCAGATTTTCAAAAGCAGCTTCGATCATTGTTAATTCATCCTCCTGGATGGTTCGGGGATCCATGACATAAAAATCGTCTTCAATCCTTGCGATGATCGGCGGATCATTGTACCGCATCATTTTTTCAAGGGTGTTGGGTGATATCCCCTTGATTTGTATGCCGACGCATAAACTGGGAAGTTCCATAAGGGGAAGTGCGCCTCCGCCGGTTTTGGAAGATCGCTCCAGAAGCCGGATGTGCATCCGGGGGTCACCAATCTTTTTTAATCCCCCCGCCAGGCGCCCGGCTCGCTTTTGAATCTCTTCCAGGGGCAGCATGATCATGCGCAGGGTGGGGATGATACGAGACGCTTTTTTTTCATCGCGGTATAATCGCAGGGTGCTTTCCAGAGCGGCCAGGGTAAGTTTATCTATTCGCAGCGCCCGGGTGATCGGATTTTTCTTAATCACATCGATGACCGCTTTTTTACCGACGATAATCCCGGCCTGCGGGCCGCCAAGCAGTTTGTCGCCGCTAAAGGTAATCACATCGGTTCCGGCGTTCACGGATTCCTGAACGGTGGGTTCTTTCAACAGACCGTATTTTGAAAAATCGATAAACGTTCCGCTGCCCAAATCCTCCATAACCTTCAGTTGATGTGCGGCGCCCAGATCCACGAGGTCACTCAGGGCAACTTCTGCAGTAAAACCGACCACACTGTAGTTGCTGGTATGGACCTTTAGAAGTAACCCGGTATTTGGGCCAATCGCATTTTCATAGTCTTTTAAATGAGTGCGGTTGGTCGTCCCGATTTCTTTCAAAATGCCGCCGCTTTTGGCCATGACATCCGGTACTCGAAAGGATCCGCCGATTTCGACCAGTTCACCGCGTGAAACAATCACTTCTTTGCCACTTGCGATGGTTTCCAGGCACAAAAGGACGGCTCCGGCATTGTTGTTGACAGCCAAAGCGGCCTCGGCGCCGCTGATTTCGCAAATCAGATCTTCTACACTGCTGTACCGAGAGCCTCTTTTTCCGATTGACAGGTCATATTCCAGATTTGAATATCGGCCGGCAACCGTCAGCAGATTCTCTATGGCCTCGGGCGCCAGAAGTGAGCGTCCCAGGTTGGTATGCACCACGACTCCGGTTGCATTAATTGTGCGTCTTAGATTCGGTGTCATGGCTTTGTTGACCGCCGCTTTTACCGCATCAATCATCCGGGCGTCTGACAGGCTGGATTTATTTATGGAGAGATCACCGTTAATAATTGCCTGGCGTTTGTCGTTGATGACGTTTCGGATTGAACCGGCCACCACTGTTTGCGGAATGTGTTTAAAAGAAGCTTCTTTTTTAGCAAGCTCCATAAGGAAATCCACGCCCGGGAGTTGGCGCAAAAGCGCCTGCTGATCCGGGCTGATTTCTACCGACTTTTTTTTCTGTGATTTTGCTTTTGCCATGTTTTTTCAAATTAGGATCGTTAATAAAAAAATAAAACTTTGCTTACTTTGCGACTCTGCGGTGAGTGCTTTTTCAGCCCGTCAAGGCAAACTCCGGTGAAGACTCCAGCGCTTTAAGAGGAATATGGTCGACAAGCGCCGGAAATTCGGAGATCGATAGCCCAATAGCTTCCAATCTGGTTTCCAGGGTATCGGTGTTGAGGCGCTCCAGCTCCAGCCCGGCATGAAACCTGCTCATCAAAAGATCGGCCAGATAAACGATATGGACCAATTCGTTATGCTGTTGGGCGTCTTCAGGGTTATGGTGATGCCTGATGGTTTCGACCAGAGACTCCGGAAAAGACCATTTTAGGGCCAGGCTTGCGCCCACTTCGGTATGATCGGTTCCGAGCACCTGTTTTTCAACCTCTGAGAAATTTTTTCCTTCCTCATTTAATTGCCGATAAAATAGCGGAAACCCCGAGTTGACGAATTGATCCAGTACAACCTTGCCGATATCATGCAACAGGCCGGCTGTGTAAGCCATGGAGGGCCCCGCTTTCCCCGTTAAGGAAGCCAACTTTTCGGCAATCACCGCCGTTCCGACTGCGTGATGGTATATTCCGCCTTTACAGAGAGAATATCCCTTCCCGCACTGGTTAAAGAAGTTATTCAAGGAGGCGGAGATGACAAATTTCAGCAAAAGATGTTGGCCCAGCATGACCAGTGCATGATCCAAGGACTCAATCTTTTTGCGGCTGGCAAACATCACCGAGTTGCACAGCTGCAAAGTTCTGGCGCTGATGACCTGATCTTTTCGAATTTCTTCAGTTAGATCCTTGATTTCATAAAGCTCATCGTTGAAAATACGCAATACCTTTAGCGCAATTTGCGGTATTGGTTTTAAGTCCTTTGCAGACTGGCTGATTTCATTTGGTTCCGGTATTTTAACATCGGCACTGGCAGCTAGCCTGTCAAACCCGGCCGGCTCAATACGGCATTCCCATGTCCGCATATCCAGGGTCAGGCTGCAGGTGAAAAAACCACCGGTTTCCAATTTATCGACCCGAATACCTTCCGCACGAATGAATTGCATGACCTGTTCGGTAGTTCGCCCGCCGATATCCAACTCGAGGTCGGAATCATCCAGCGGGCCCACCAGCGCTCCACCGGCGATACACGCATGGACGTTATCGGTTGATGCTCCAGCATCGATTAAAGCCTGCAGAAAAAGCGGAAAACCGGTGGATGCATATTTTTCCGGTTGAGAGGTGCTTTCAATGCCAATGGGTTCCGGGAGCAGGAGATGAATGAGGCCGCCAACCCGGGCAACCGGGTCATAAAGGGCCACCCCTACACAGGTTCCCAGATATGCCTCCAGGATCATCGGTTTTTGTGTATCAACATAATAGCTTCCGGCAGCTACATGATATCGAGTGACGTCTATCATCAGGTGGGTTTAATACTTAGTATTTATCTGTAAATATTAAAAACTCATTTTATATCATTATAAAGTCAATTCTTTCAATAGTTTTCTTAAAGATCCTAAGCCGTTGAAGTAAATTTACTTTATAACCCAATTAATATAAGATATGAGAAAATGTTCAGTGTCAATAATTAGTGGCATTGTAATATAAAGGTTTCAGGTGTCAGGCTTCAAGATTCAGAGGACAGAGGTCAGACGACAGAAGACAGAGGATAAGATATCAAGACTGCCTTCTGTCTTCCGTCATTTGTTTAGTAACACCTGACACCATATACATATACCGTTTTGTTCCTAAATTGCCTTAAAAAGACCAATTTTTCCCATAGGGGTTTCCAGGGAAATACAGGAGACTGAATGAAAAACATCCTAGTCACCGGCGGTTGCGGTTTTATCGGAACTAATTTCGTTTATTATATGCTGTCCAATTCTGATTTTGACGGGCGGATTATTAATATCGATAAGTTGACTTATGCCGGCAATCCGGAGAACCTGGCCCCTGTCGAGAAAAAATTCCCGGAACGCTATATCTTCGTACAAGCTGATATCTGTGATCCGCAGGCATTGGCGGATGTCTTTGACGCCTATCAGGTGGATACGATCTGTCATTTTGCTGCCGAATCGCATGTCGACCGCTCAATCATAGGCCCGGGGGCATTCATAAAAACCAATATTGAAGGGACCTTCTGTCTGCTGGAAATTGCCCGACGGCAGCAGGATGGGCTGGCGCTGTTTCACCATGTCAGCACGGATGAAGTTTATGGATCGTTGGGTATGGATGGTCATTTCACCGAAAAGACACCCTATCGGCCCAATAGCCCGTATTCCGCTTCGAAAGCTGCTTCGGATCATCTGGTAAGAGCCTACCACAAAACCTATGGATTGCCGGTGACCATTTCCAACTGCTCAAATAATTACGGTCCCTACCAGTTTCCGGAAAAAATGATTCCGCTGATGATTTTAAACGCTCTGGAAGGAAAGCGCCTGCCGGTTTACGGTCAGGGCCGCAACGTGCGGGACTGGTTATATGTCACCGATCACTGCAAGGCGGTCTGGAAGATTATGAAAGATGGAATGCGTGGCGAAACTTACAACATCGGTGGTCAATGTGAAATGAGCAATATCGATCTGGTCAACCGAATCTGCGACACGCTTGATGAGATGGTGGAGCGGCCCGATCTGCCGCCACGCCGAGAGTTAATTGCGTTTGTCAAAGACCGGCCCGGTCATGATCTTCGGTATGCGATCGACTTCAGCAAGCTGAACGAAGAATTGGGCTGGCTGCCGGATGAGACTTTTGAAACCGGAATCAGGAAGACCATTGAATGGTATCTGAACAATCCAGCCTGGGTGGATAAGGTCAAAAGCGGCAAATATTACCAGGCCTGGGTGGAGCAGCATTATGGTGGCGATTAAGCATTGAACCCTTAAAAATGAGCATTACAGGTTTAATACCTAAGGGAGTTTGGGAATATGTGTGTTACGAGTTGAACACTGGGTTTTGCTGAACTCGCAACCCGCAACGCGCAACACGTAACGGTTAACGACCCTGGCACATGTATCTTAAAACTCCATTTGCTTTTTGGTGTGATTATGAAACAGGGCAAAGACTACATCATCTTTCCGTTAGACGTCGCTACGATTGACGCGGCTAAAAAATATATCGGATTGTTGGCCGAAAGGGTAGGCCTGTTCAAGGTGGGATTGGAGTTGTTTATTCGCTGCGGCACCGAGGTTATTGATTTCATCCATTCGCAAACTGCTGCCCGGGTGTTTCTGGATTTAAAACTTCATGACATACCGGCAACAGTGGGTCGGGCCATGTCACGTATCGCCGATCTCGATGTTGCTTTTGCCACGGTTCATGTGGGTGAGACCCGCCGGATGCTGGAAGCGGCCGTCGAGGGCAGCGGCGGGAAAGTGGGCATTCTGGGGGTGACGGTTCTAACCAGTGTTTCTGCAAAGGATCTGGAATCAGCCGGTTATCGCCCGTATTTTTATGATGATATGCCGCAACTGGTTCTTCAAAGAGCGCGACAGGCTCGTGAAGCCGGTTGTGCCGGGGTGATTTGCTCGGGCCATGAGGCCGGGCAGATTAAGGAAAGATTCGGCCAAGATTTCCTTGCGGTTACCCCGGGGATTCGCCCGGCCTGGACGGTCAACCCAAAAGAGGATCAACGGCGGATTACAACACCCGCGCAGGCCATAAGGGCCGGCGCGGATTATCTGGTGATCGGCAGGCCCATCCGGGATGCGGAGGATCCCCGCCAGGCGGTAGTTCGAATTGCCGAAGAGATCGAAAGTGCATTTTGATCAGAACATAAAAAAATAACGGTAAATCGTAATCCCAAGTATGACCACACCTACCAGCAGAGCAAAAATCATCTGGTCTCTGCTAAATTTTTTCATCAGGATACTTTATCAAGTTCAAAAGCGGAATGCAGTACCCGCACCGCCAGCTCGGTGTATTTTTCCTCGATGATACAGGAAATGCGAATTTCAGAAGTACTGATCATGATGATGTTGATGTTTTCTTTGGCCAGAGCGTTAAACATTTTGGATGCCACGCCCGAGTGATCTTTCATGCCAACACCGATAACGGAAACCTTGGCGATTTTCTCGTCCCCCAATACATCTTCTGCACCGATATCTGCGGCGATCTTTTTTTGCATTTCCAGCGCCTGTTTAAAACTGGCTCTCGGAACGCTGAATGTTAAGTCCGTTTGGCCCTCGGCCCGGGTGTTTTGAATGATCATATCCACGACGATACCGGCATCTGCCACCGGCGTAAAAATTTTGGCGGCAATGCCGGGTTTGTCCGGAACTTTTCTTAAGGTAATGCGGGCCTGATCTTTGTCATGGGTGACACCGGATACAACCAGGCGCTCCATACCCGAATTTTCATCCACTACCATGGTTCCCTCCTCTTCACTGAATGATGAACGAACGTGCACAGGAATTTTATATTTTTTGGCAAAGCCCACCGAGCGAATTTGCAGCACTTTTGCTCCCAGACTGGCCATATTCAGCATTTCATCATATGAAATGGCATCGAGCTTCCGGGCCTGCGGGCAGATATTCGGGTCGGCAGTATATACACCATCCACGTCAGTATAGATTTCACAGACGTCTGCTTTGAGTGCCGCTGCAATTGCCACTGCAGATGTATCCGAACCACCGCGTCCCAGAGTTGTAATATTGCCGTCCGGATCACAGCCTTGAAATCCGGCGACCACAACGATGTGACGCTGCTTCAGCAATTCTTGGATACGATTAGCCCGGATATCAAGAATACGGGCATTGCCATGGCATTGGTCGGTGAGAACTTCAGCCTGATGACCCAGCAGCGACTGGGCGGGATAATTCATCGATTTGAGTGTCATGGCCAGCAGGGCGGAAGTGGTTTGCTCGCCGGTTGCCAGCAAAACATCCAGTTCACGTTTATCCGGCGATTGAGAAATTTTGTCGGCCATTTTAATCAAATCGTCGGTGATACCTGCCATGGCCGAGAGAATGACAACGACCGCATTGCCCTGGTCATGTGTTTTCGCCACTCGATTGGCCACGTTTTTGATCCGCTCAAGATTGGCGACGGATGTGCCCCCGTATTTTTGTACAATTAAAGCCATTTTCTTTTTCCTGAGTTATCTATCAACGCTTAAATTAGTATAAGTTACATGCCTTCCTTGCAAATATATCTCATGCCCTGGTTAGATGCGTTTAGAACCGATCATTCACCACAGAGAGCACGAAGAAACACGAAGATCAAAAAAATATTTAAATTCCTTGCTTTGTGGCCTTCGTGAACTTCGTGGTGAAATTTTTATGCCTGTAAGCATTTAGGCGCTAATTTTAGCCTATTATTTCATAATATCCAGAAGCTGGATTTCCAGAGCTTTTAGCAAATTACCGACCTGATGTCCATATGCAAATATATCGATGCGACGGGTGTTTTCGTTTATGATTCTTAAACGGAGGTCCAGGTGGCTGGAAAGCGTTTCTTCTGAAAGCCTTTCGGCCCATTCGATTGCGATGACTGCATCTTCTTGAAGAATTTCGTCCAGGCCGATTTCCTCTAATTCAGGGGAATGTTCAATGCGGTAAAGATCCACATGGTAAAGCGGATGACGGCCCGGGTATTCATTGATGAGCGTGAACGTCGGGCTGGTAATATAGTACTTTTCAGAAACATCCAGGCCTTTTGCCAAACCTTGCACAAAGGCGGTCTTGCCGCTTCCGAGATCACCGGTCAAAGTGATGATGATCGCTTGACGGATTTCTGCGCCCAGCGTTTGTCCTAGCTTCTGGGTTTCTGTTACGGAATGGGTCGTGATTTGAAGCTTGTGATTTGAAACTTGAAACTTGGCTGTCATTTTAATTCCTGAACAGGCGTCTAATGGGTCCGAAAAAAGTGGTATGATGAAATAAGGAAGCAGTTCCTCAAGGCATTGGCTATCGCGGTAACAATTCAGTTTCAAGTTTCCAGTTTCGAGTTTCCTTCGAGCAATTTTTTAATTTCCCCCGGTATGGTGTTCATGACTTCACCGGCCAGATAGCCGACCGGGCCAATGGTTTGGGCTAATGTGTCGGCTGCAGCGCCATGTAGATAAACCGCTGCATGCGCGGCTGCCTTCGGGGTCAATCCTTGGGTGATGAAGCCGGCCAGGACACCGGTCAGCACATCACCCATGCCTCCGGATGCCATGCCGGGGTTGCCGGTGGAATTAATATAGGCACTGCCGTCGGGGTGCGCAATTACAGTTGCAGCGCCCTTTAAAACAACATGCACACCGAAATTCGTTGCAAAATCCCGGGCACAGGCAAGCCGGTTCTGTTGAACAACTGTTGAGGAGGTTTCGATCAGTCGGGCCATTTCTCCGGGATGAGGGGTCAGAACAACTGGCGCTTTTGCCTTCTTCAACAACTGTGTCTGGCCGGCGATGTTGTTGAGACCGTCGGCATCGATAACTAGGGGAGTTTCAATTTGACTTATAATTTTTTTAACCAGGCTTCGGGTTTCTTCAGCCTGGCCGATACCGGGCCCGATAGCCAGGCAATTTTTTCCGTCAGCCAGCATCGTTAAAACGTCAATGGCGCTGGCTGCGAGAATACCGTATCGGCATTCCGGTAAGGGCGCGGTCATGACTTCCATTACCTGAGTCTCGATGATCGGATTCAGGCTTTCGGCAATTCCCAGCGTCACCAGTCCGGCGCCGGCTCGCATGGCCGAAACGGCCGTCATTACGGCGGCACCGGTTTTTCCGGTTGAACCGGCGACAACCAGCAGATGCCCGGTTCGCCCCTTGTGCGTGTCCGCAGATCGAAGCGGAAGAGTGGCACGGATCCGTTCGGCAGTGAGCAAATATTGCTGCGGGCCGACCGATTCCACGACAGAGGCCGGAATTCCGATATCGATAATCTCCAGTTTGCCGGTATAGTCGGCGCCCGGATAGGTGTAATGACCGATTTTGGCCAGGGCGAAGGTTGCGGTTCCCTGTGCTCGGATGCACGTCCCGCAGGGCTGACCCGTATCTGAGTTCAAGCCTGATGGCATGTCCACGGCAAACACCGGTATGCCGTTACGGTTAAGGTCGTTGATAAAATCGATGACAGTTTTGAAAAAGCCCCTGACATCAGATGTCAGTCCGGTGCCCAGGATGGCATCCACCAGGAGGTCGAAACTGGAGAGGTCGGATTTTATTTTTGAAAAAGAGTTTTCGTCCGGAATTTCAATGACCGGAATTTTAAGCGCTGCTAAACGTTTGAGGTTGGCGGCGGCATCGCCTTTTACCTTATTGGCTTTCGCCAGCAGATAAACCGTCACATCAATATGCCGTTCGGCCAGATATCTGGCCATAACAAACCCGTCACCGCCATTGTTGCCTTTGCCGCAAATAATGCCCACAGCGGTTTTAATACTGCCGGCAAACTGATCCAGCAACACATCTGTGGCACCCCGCCCGGCATTTTCCATAAGCTCCAGGCCCGGAATACCGTGAGTTTCGATCGCCTCACGATCCATCTCCTGCATTTCACCGGCAGTTACGAGAATCATTGGAAACTCCGTTTGAAATGATCTAAAGTGATCTAAAATGCCTAAAATGCCTAAAATTATGGGTATTGAACCTTTTATAAAAAAGACAGAATTCCATAACTTTAGGCATTTTAGTTCATTTTAGGCATTTTAGGCACTTTGAATATTTTGGTCACCTTTACTTACTTATAATATTTGTATGATACCGTTAAGAGCTTACAGAGCCTGGATCAGATCAATCATGTCCTTGACGGCCTTTTCCATTCCCGTCAATACCGCCCGTGAAACAATACTGTGGCCGATGCTGAATTCATCAATTTCTTCTACGCCGCTGAAGGCCTTGATACTCTTGTAGCATAGCCTGCGTCCGGCCTTAACATTGAGTTTGAGTTTGTGTGCCAGTTTGACGGCATCTACTATCTTTAAAAATGCCTGATGTCGTGTTCGAGTTGTCTTGGCCTCACAATAGGTGCCGGTATGGATTTCGACAATTCCGGCATTGGTTCGATGGGCCTGCTTGAGCTGTTCGGGTTCCGGATCGATTAAAATGCCCACGGGGATGCCGCTGTTCTGCAAGGTATCGACGGTTTCCCTTATTTCTTCTTTATGGACAACGAGGTCCAAACCGCCGCCGGTGCTAAATTCTTCCCGTTTTTCGGGCACCAGGGTAACATGGTCCGGCTTGATATCCAGGGCCATGCCGACCATCTCGGTGGTTGAGGCCATTTCCAGGATCAGCTTGCTTTGTATCGTCTGGCGCAGGATGCGAACATCGCGGTCACTGATGTCCCGACGGTCTTCGCGCAAATGGACGACGATACCATCTGCTCCTGCCAATTCGGCCAGAACCGCGGCTGCCACCGGATCAGGAAACGAACTTTTCTCGGCTTCCCGCAAAGCAGCCACGTGATCTATCTTAACTGCTAAACCGGACATATACCCCCCCCTTTTAGTTAAGTTTTGATCAGACCTTTTGCGTTTCAAGTAATTGTAACAATTCGTTTGCTTTTTTTTCCATTTTTCGGGATTCGTCTGGGGTATTCTCATGGTCATATCCCAGAAGGTGCAAGGTTCCGTGAATGAGAAGCTGGTCAAAGCGGTCCTGCATGCTGATACCGGCACTTTGTGCTTCGCGCTGCGCGGTGTCGGCTGAAATTACAACATCGCCCAGAAGGTTGGGAGCGATGTCTGAGAATGGGGCCTGGCGCATGGAAAATGCAATCACATTTGTCGGGCCTTCACGGTTAAGGTATTGATGGTTGAGTAGCGCAATCTGTTGATCGTCAACAATGAGAATGGAAAGTTCTGCGTCAGGATAGTCCAAGGCGTTTAAGATGACGCTCGCCGTTTGATGAATCTTCTTCTTTGAGATCCTGTGGTTGTCTTGCCTGTTGCCGATTTGAACTTCCATTCTTCAATTTTCCTTTATCATTTTCATTTCCCGTTGCCCGGCTTTCACTATATTCGATGCGGTGATGATGGATGCCGTACAAAATTTTGTTAAAACTTTTTGCAATATTATGGAGGTCTTTCAGCGTCAGTTCACAGGAGTCCAGTTGGCCGTCTGAGAAGATCTGGTTGATCAGTTTCTGGACCAGCCCCTGAATTCGTGAAGGAGTGGGGTTGTCCAAAGTTCGTGATGCAGCCTCAACCACATCCGCCAGCATAACGAGGCCGGCCTCTTTGGTTTGAGGCTTGGGCCCCGGGTATCGGAAATCGTCGATGTTGACGGCATCCTCCCCCTTTTTTTGTTTGGCCTTTTCGTAGAAAAATTTAATGATGCTGGTGCCATGGTGTTGACGGATGGTATCGATGATCACCTGGCCCAGTTTATTTTCCCTGGCGGTTTCAACACCGTCTTTGATGTGGGCAATCAGGATCAGGCCCGACATGGAAGGGGCCAGTTTATCATGCTTATTTCGGCCATTGGTCTGGTTTTCGATGAAGTAAAGGGGTTTTCTTATTTTGCCGATGTCATGATAGTATCCGCAAACTTTTGCCAGTAGGGGGTTGGCACCGATTTGCGTTGCCGCAGCTTCAACCAGAGAGCCGACAATTACCGAATGGTGATAGGTGCCCGGCGCTTCGATCATCAACCGCTGCATGATCGGGCGGTCCAGCTGGGCAAGCTCAAGCAGGGTGATATCGGTTGTATAGTCAAAAGCAATTTCGACCAATGGGACAATGCCGGCTGTGAGGATTCCAGCGACAACACCCCCCATAAAGGCAAACGCCCAATCCCAGATGAGTTTGGAAGTTGATAATTCCCCTATATAGAGGTGGATCGCGGTAGCCAGCACGATATTTAGCAATCCAAGCTTGGTGCCTGCGATGATGAACACTTTTCTTTCACGGCAACTCCGCAGCCAGTAAGCCGCCATCGTTCCGCTAATCAGAAAATAAATAAATATTTCAAAGCTGTTTTGGAAAATGAAAGCAAAACCGATGGCCAGCACCATGGCCATGGGAAGGGCTACCGCTAGCCCTAAAAACAGACAGATGATCATCGCTCCCGAAGCCAGGGGGATACCGAAATAAATTGATGCGCCCGGTATGAAGACCGCTGAATTGTGAGTGAGCAGTCCTGCAAAAGACCCGGAGATCTCTGCCAAAAAGAAAAAGGTCAGGGACAAACAGGCAATCAGAAGCAAGTTTTTATTATGATAGTTGGTCATTGGGCCCTGAACATTGAGGTGCAAAATGTAGGTGGTTATCAGGAGGCTAATTAAAAGCAACGCTGCGCCAAGGCTGCTGAGCAAGACCTGCTCCTTTTTGGTCTGGGACTGCAGCGCCTCCAATTTTAGCAAATCAAGTTCGGTCACCAGCGCACCTTCTCTTAGCAGCATTTCCCCAGCCTTGATTTTATATAAAACCGGCTTTATTTCTGCTCCAACTTTGTTCTGGCGTTCCTGGGTTTCGCTGCGGTTTAAGGTGATATTGGGTTGGATAAGCTCCTGAACAAAGTCCACAACCAGGTTTTTAAGCGTATAATCCAGGTCCTGCAGGTCGGGCTGGCCAATGGTGCGGACAATGGCTTTGGCCTGATTCAGTCCGTAAAATTGATTTAAGTTGCCTGCGATCCTTTCTTTTTTAGTAGCGACGTCCCTTAGGATAATGCCCTTATCCAGTTCCTTTAGCAGGATTTCTTTATTGGTCACCACGCCGTTGTTTAAAATAGTGGCTAAAATCTTATTGATAATGTCGGCAATTTTGATTGAAAAACCTTCTTTGGCAAGGGCTTGATAGGCGCCCTGGCTGACGCGAATACCGATGGTTTCTTCAAACTGTTCCTGTTTTTGCCGGATCAGTTCCTGCAGGGATGGTTTCGGATCTTGCGGCTCGATAGGCTCAGGTTCTGATTGGGTTTCCAATTCCTTCAGCAGGCTGTTTTGGTATAGTTCAATCACTGATTGTAAACCGCCAAAGGCCTGCTCCACATTGCGCTTTAGGGTATTGGCAAGATTGTCATCGAAGTCGTAAACCGTTAGCACATCTGCCACGGTCTGCTGGCGCTTTTTGTCGGTTGCCGCCTGGTCTTCGATAAAAAAATCCCTTGAGGCTTTGATGTCGCGCTCGACCACATCTCCCACGGTATACTGGTGTTTGGTGATGACGAGACTGGGGTATAAAATGATGATAAAAAGGATGGCCGACAACACCAGAATTCCCCACCGAATCCGGGTGTTATTGTCCAGTAGCTTATTTATCGATTCTCTGCCTTTTCCGAAATTCATAAATATTCCACAAATGTTAACGGCGAGCACACTGCCGATGTGCGCTTGCACCGCGTTTTACGGCTGATCCTTCCTGTCGGCGGCATCCTGCTGCTGCATCTTGCTGTCTTCAAATTCCTCATAGGCCTTGATGATATCCTGCACGAGTCTGTGCCTGACAACATCCAGTTTTGAAAAAAAGACAAATTTGATGTCCCCAATTTCCTGAAGAATATTTTTAGCCTGAATCAAACCCGATGTCCTTCCAACCGGAAGGTCAATCTGGGTGATGTCTCCGGTGATGACCGCTTTTGAATTGTATCCAATACGGGTCAGGAACATTTTCATTTGTTCCGGAGTCGTGTTTTGAGCCTCATCCAGGATTATAAAAGAATCATTTAAAGTGCGCCCCCGCATGAATGCGAGCGGTGCCACCTCGATGGCGCCTTTTTGCATCAGATTCGCGACCTTCTCAAAGCGCATCATATCATGAAGGGCGTCATATAAGGGCCTTAAATATGGATCTACCTTTTCTGCCAGATCCCCGGGTAAAAAGCCCAATTCTTCGCCGGCTTCCACTGCCGGGCGCGTCAGGATAATGCGATTAACTAATCCTTTTGTAAGGGCAGAAACCGCCATCGCCATGGCCAAGTAGGTTTTTCCCGTTCCGGCGGGACCGATTCCGAAAACTATATCATATTTTCGAATCGCATCAATGTATTCCTTCTGGGCCGGACTTTTAGGGGCAATGGTTGTTTTTTTTGAGGTAATGAAGACGGCATCTAAAAAAATCTTCTTCAAATCGGCACGGTCATTTCCGCTGAGCACCCGCACCGCGTAATCAATGTCATTAGCGTGAATGGGATACCCTTCCTTTATCAGGCCATACAACTGTTCAAGCACGTTTTGTGCCAGGTGCGCGGCAATGCTGTCTCCCTGAATAAATACCTTACTGCCTCTTGCGTTCACGGTAATTTCCGTAGCCTCGGCGATTCGCTGTAAATTGCTGTTGTGTTCCCCAAACAATTGCCTGGCCAATTCAATATCCGTAAAATCAACCGTGATGGGTTTGTTGTGCGAATTGTCATCCATTTTGTTTACAATGAATTAAAGTGGAATAAAGTTTCCATGCCTTAACCGAAACCGCGGCATGCGGTTTTAATCTCGAGGGGCTTTACTTCCTATCACAACCGATAATGATTGCAAGAACCTTTCTATTTTAGACCGAAATCGGTTCAAAATACAAATCATAACCTCATTTTTCCCTGGAAAAATACCTTGACTCACCATATATGCTCTGTTACTTCAACCGGCTGAAACAGTTGCAATTTGCGCCATGGTCCATTATGTGTGCCGGGTGATCGCACAGGCGAAACCCGAGGTCTCAAGATTTGTGGTCGTTCACGTGATTAGATGAACCCATTTGATATTTTCATAATAATTATAATAGCTTATAGCCTAATACGAGGCCTTTTCAGAGGTTTGGTCAAAGAAGTTTCATCCATTATCGGTGTTCTGGGCGGCTTTTATGCGGCCTATTCATATTACCCGATGGTGGCCAAATTGTTTGCGAACCTGATTATCAATTCTTCATATTTGAATATTTTGAGTTTTCTGATTATTTTTTGCAGCGTTCTCATTATCATTAGCATTCTGGGGATTGTCATCAAATATCTGCTGAATGTGGCTTTTTTAGGATGGATCGATCGCGCATGTGGTCTCGGATTTGGACTGGTTAAAGGCCTTTTAATTGTCACGGTATTATTTATCATTCTCACAACCTTTCTTCCCAAAGGTGCTGCGCTCATAAAAAAATCGATTCTCGCTCCCCACGTAATCTGGATTTCTGAAAAAATGGTCAACGTGGTACCCAAGGAGATGAAGAAAGACTTTTTCGGCAAACTCGACGAATTTAAAAAAGCGTGGAAAATTCCAAAATAAAATCAGAAAAAGATCCTATAAAAGCCCTGATATCGCTCGTTAAATCCTTGCGGGGCCAACCCGGATGCCCCTGGGACAAAAAGCAAACCCCTAAAACCATGCTCATCTATCTGATAGAGGAAATGTATGAGCTTGCCGATGCCATTGAGTCAAATTGTGCTGAAGAAGTGCGAGAAGAGCTCGGGGATGTATTATTTCATATTGTTTTTATCACCCGCTTGTTTCAAGAAACAGGCCGCTTTTCAATCTACGATGTTGCGCGGGACATCACAGAGAAGATGATCCGTCGCCATCCCCATGTCTTTGGTGCCGCCCGGGTTGATAACACCGATGAGATCAGGCAAAATTGGTATCAAATAAAGCAGAATGAAAAAAAACAGTTCAAAAAAGAGTCCGTCCTTGATTCGGTGCCCATAAACCTGCCGGCGTTAATGCGAGCTTACCGGATTGGTGAACGCACAGCGCGTTGCGGGTTTGAATGTGAAGATCGTGACAGCCTGCTGGATAAACTAAATTCTGAATTCGAGCAATTAAAGTCCAGCACAGCGAACGATCAATCAGACCGAATAGCAAATGATTTCGGAAATTTGCTATTTTCTCTGGTTAATTTGGCCCGGCTTTCAAAAATTCACCCTGAAAGCGCCCTTTCTGGTGCAGTTAAAGCGTTTGAAAAGCGATTCAGAAAGATGGAAAAAGAGGTTTCGGCAAAATGATTGCAATTATTGACTACGATGCCGGCAATCTTGCGAGCGTATTCCGGGCGGTTTCTCATCTTGGTTTTGCATGTGCGATCACCAAAGATGTTCATGAGATCAAAGCGGCGGAGCGGATTATTTTTCCGGGAGTTGGCGCCGCCGGAGCGGCTATGACAAGTCTGCAACGTTCAGGGCTGGATGTTGTCATCAAAGAAGCATTTGCCGAGGGGAAACCCATTCTGGGGATTTGCCTGGGTTCACAGATTATTCTGACCCATAGCGAAGAAAATTCCACTTCGTGCCTCGGAATATTAGGCGGGGTGGTGCGCGCCTTTGCGCCTGGTCACCAATCAGAAGACGGCCAAAAGCTAAAAATTCCGCACATGGGTTGGAATGGTGTTCGCATTGAAAAATCCCATCCGCTGCTATCCGGAGTGCGAGCAGATGATGAGTTTTATTTTGTGCACAGCTATTATCCGGATCCGCAAGACCTCGACACCGTGATAGCCGTAACGGATTATGGAATTTCGTTTGCCTCGATTGTCGGGTTGAATAATTTGTTTGCGACTCAATTTCACCTTGAAAAAAGCGGACGGCCCGGCCTGAAGATACTTGACAATTTTTGCAGATGGACACCTTAGCCTGAATGGAATGATGGAATGGTGGAATAATGGAATATTGTTTAAAAATGCCTAACCAATGCATTAAGGCTGAAGAGATTGCTTCGCTTGTTATTGATTTTTCATGAATGCCCCATATACCAACATTCCATTTTTCCATTATTCCAATTGCGGACGAAGAGAAATAAGTTCAAAAAACGTTTCGATTTGCTAATTGATATTTAGTTCTGAGGATACCGGCATGCTGAGCAAACGCATCATACCCTGCCTGGATGTACGGGAAGGAAAGACCACCAAAGGCATCAAGTTCAAAAATAATGTGGACATTGGTGATCCGGTTGATATGGCCCGGCTCTATTACGAAGCCGGAGCCGATGAAATTGTTTTTTATGACATCACGGCATCCCATGAAAAACGGAATATCATGTTGGACGTCGTCAAACGTGTGGCAGAGACCATATTTATCCCTTTTTCCGTTGGGGGCGGGATTCGGACAGTTGAGGACATGCGAAAGGTGCTTTTGGCCGGTGCCGAGAAAGTTAGTGTTAATAGTGCGGCGGTAAAAAATCCCGACATCATCGCACTGGGCGCCAAGGCATTCGGCAGTCAGTGCATTGTTCTGGGCATGGATGCCAAATTTGTGGGCGAGAACGAAAAAACGCCGTCGGGTTATGAGATTTACATCAACGGCGGAAGAACACCCATGGGAATTGACGCCTTGAGTTGGGCGACTGAAGCCCAAAAACTCGGTGCGGGTGAGATCTGTTTGAATTCAATTGATGCCGATGGAACCAAAGACGGATATGAACTGAACCTGACGACGATGATTTCTGAAAATGTCGATATTCCGGTGATTGCCTCCGGCGGCGCCGGTACACCCGAACATCTATGCGATGTGCTCACCAGGGCCAAAGCCGATGCAGCCTTAATTGCTTCCATGGTCCATTATGGGACCTATACGATAACCGAAATCAAGTTATTTCTGGCAAAGAACTCGGTTAAGATTCGTAAAACCTGGTGAGAATATTAAGAATTCTGGCATAAAAGGCAGGTGGGGGGGGACAGGATATACGGGTGCCAATCACCCCCAAAGGGGTGGATTGACCCGGTATAAATATGACTGTTCGACCGGTTAACGTATTACAGTTTTAATGAAATGGCGGATATTGCTTAATGATTAATTAAGCCATTTCATTTGACAGTACGTATCCAGGGGGAGTTTTGCGAACAATTTCCCCGTTTTCGTTATATTCCTCGACAATGATGTCGCCGTCTTCGAATGTGTTTTTCCGTGTCGTCTCTTCGTCTTTTTTTAAATTCATTTCGGATTTGGAACTGTCTTCCGTTTTTTCAACGGGTCTTTTCCCTTTAACTTGATCGCTTTTCTTCACAGCGATCTGCTGGTCATACATCTCGCTGTCATAATTTGCGCGCACCGTGTGTTGCATGGTGGCTTCTCCAATAGCATGTAACATGATGCCCTCCTTTGGTTTGATGAGCCCTCCTGACCCATATGCTGCTGCTGACGGTTAAATGTCAGCATCTTTTTCAACCGCGTCTTTTGCCAATTGTTCGAGCCGGTCAATCAGAAATTTCGTATCTTTGACCGATAACGCGGTTGTTCTCTTTTTATTGAGGTCGTCGATCACATTAAATACGAACCCGGTTTCTTTTTTGTTGTCGGGATCAAGGCTGTTTTTTGCATTTTCTCGGGGCTGATTTTGTTCCTGTGTCATCATTTCGCTTTTAGAGCCATAGCGGGAAATTTTATTTAAAATGTCTTGCGCGACCCTCTCAATTATGGCCCTGCGTCTGCCCTCGGTTGAAAGATTAATTTGATCCAGCTGTTGTTTTTCATTTCCCGGTTTCGGCTTTTGGGTATTTCTGTCCTGACTGAGTTGTTTGCTGTAAACGTTTAACACATTATGGATCTGATAACTGGACACAAACATTTGGCAATTTTCTCCTGTATTTTCTATCGGTCGAACTTTAAACAAACTTTAGGGAAAAATGGATCAGGGCGGGTGGTACTTTATATAACTATCTAATTATTTTATAAATATTTGAATAACAGAGATGGGGTCGGTAGGATGCCGACGGGGAGAATGGTCTTAATTTTTTGATAGGAAAATCGATAGGGACAGTTATGCCACAGACAATCGACACGGTCAAACCCGATATATTCGTAAGCGCTTCCCGCTAATCGTCGAAGTCGCCGCCCGGGCCTTTATCGCTGCCGATTTTAGCAGCATGTTTCTGGATGAACTCCGGTGTCCATTTTTCAGGGTCTTCAATTCGCTGTGCTTTCGGTTTGCTTGCGTAAGATCCAGTATCGAGGATGGTTTCGATGGCCAGTGGTGCGGTGTTTTCAGCATTAAAAACGTTGACGATCATGTTAAAGGCAAAATCTTCAACCCGTTTTATCATTCTTTCCCGGATTTCCCGGGGTTGGCCGAGCAGTTTATTTTCAAAAGGCAGGTTCAGTTTTTTAAAGTTGCCGCCTTTATATCCCTGCGCATCGGCGTAGGCTAACATTTCAGACCACATCTGTTCGGTAACCCCGGCGTCTTTAACTTTTTTGAAGTTGCCGTCATCATCGAGGATGGCATTGCCGTAATCATTGACTTCCAGACCCCATGAAATCATTTGCAGCGCTGTTGCGACATTGGCTTTGGTGGTTCGGGTGTTGGCGGCAATCTCCCGCAGGCGATCTGAATTATTGCCGGAAGTTCCGTGTTGTGCCCCTGAAATATGGTAATCACTTAACGCTTCATGAATTTGTTTGGTTAATTCGACCTGTATGCCCTGACCACTGGCCTCAATCCCATGGGTGGTGCCGTTGTTTAATGCGATCCAATCCGGAAAGATGCCGTGGGC
The DNA here is from genome assembly GCA_963706575.1 of uncultured delta proteobacterium. Taxonomy (GTDB): domain Bacteria; phylum Desulfobacterota; class Desulfobacteria; order Desulfobacterales; family JAHEIW01; genus JAHEIW01. The sequence goes on from CAVPNL010000001.1 coordinate 42,495, forward strand.
GTTTAAGCCCTGAATAAGAAACAGGGCTTCCTCCACGGTAGAAAGTCCTTCTTTTCCTTTAATTTCACCGACTTCAGTTTCAAGCCCGGCCCATTCGGGGACATACTTGCCCAGCGCGATGCTGGCCAACAGGTTTTTATCATCCGCCATATGGGATGCATCTATGGCTGCAGAGGTCATGCCGGCTTCGAAAAGGGTGGGGATTTCCACTTTGGCGGATTCAATATCAGCATCGTTTTTAATTCCGTAATGGTCGGCATGAATAGCCACCGGGACGGTGATACCGAGTTCGTTGCAGGCGGCATCTACGATACGGGCGATGTTCCAGTAATTGACGGCGCAATAGGCATCGGCTCCGCCTTCGGACTTGGCGATTTCGATGATCAGGGCGGCATTGGCCCGTTGAGCGGCTTGCAGGGCGCCGCGGATAACGAGGCTGTTTCTGCCGTTGGCTGCCATGGCAATCGCCTGGCCCTTGGCCAGCGCGGCCCGATCAATAAATTTGCCGCTAACAATCAAAGCCCTGGAATTCGGAAATAGCTTTACGATATTTGGCGGACGGCCAATTCTAAGGGCTTCATCAAAATGAACAGGTTTTCCAATTCCAGAGCCTTGTGGGGACATGGTTGTTCCTCCTCATGCATAAATATCGAGTTGGCGCCCCACCCGATCCGCATCGGAATAGTAAAGGCATTGGCTGGAATCGTACCGGTTATCAGACATATCGAAATGGACGGCACTCACCTTGATATCCGGACGCGGCTGTCGAAGCCGATTATGCCGCTCTATCGATTCCTGCCCGGGATGTTGATTGGCCAGTGCCTTTTCCGGGGTATAGGGCTGGATCGGATAATGATGTTCGGGATAGGGTATCAGATTGTAATTTGAAGAAACAACCATCTGCCTTCCGATAAGGTGTTGTTTGACAAGTGTTGTTTAAAAATTATCCGTATTGATAAATCTCGTAAATTGTCTCTTCATTCAGCCGGGCATCAATTTCGTTTTGAACTTCGATTCTCTCGCGGGAAACCACCCATTCCCTCCACTCATCAAGGGATTGCCAGGTACTGATAACCAAATATTTGCCGGGGCTATCTATTTTTTTTAAGGTTTCACCGGAAATATATCCGGGCTGGTTGGTCGCTAGATTCCGTAAGCGCCTGAAAAGAGGCAATAAATCATTTATCCTCTCTTCAGCGATGACCCGTCTGATAAAAATTTTAACGGCCATGAGACTTCCCTAAATCCAAATGATGATCAGGTAAAGCGAGAATAAGGAAAAAAGCGGGGGGCTGTCAAGTAAAAATTGCTTTAAATACCAATTAATTATTTTTATTTCAGCCTGCTGGAAGGCCTGCGGGTTGGGTGCTGAGCCCTTGCAGGTCAGAACATATTGATGGCGTATGAAACGTTAAGGTGAAGAAGATTCTAGGGCCACGAAAATTCAAATAAAATTAGAATATTCGGGAGTTATTGGGTTTGATTTTTTGAATTTTGCTGTGTGATTCTCTGGTTATACGCATCGACCTGGGCTTTGTAGTCTTTTCCTTTTTCCTGATAGGCAGCTACGCGTTTGTTCAGGCTATCGACCTTTTTATTGAATTCGAGGATTTGATCCCCGGTTTTCGCCTGTTTTTTGTCTTCGGCAAGCTGCTGCCTCTCTTTCAGCAGGGCCTCATATTCCTGGTCTATTTCACTTTTTAGCGCATCGATTCGCTTTTTAACATCTTCAAGGCTTTCCGATTCATCATCTGACAGGTCAGAATTTGTTTCCTGATCTTCGGAAGTCTGTTCTGGCTTATTTTCCAGGGCAGTTTTCTGCTCGGTGGGGTTTTGGCTTTCCGATTCGATATAACTGCGAATTTTAGCCCGTTGCGCTTCCGGCACCTGGTTAATATCATCGGTGAAGTGGACGTTGCCTTCGTCATCCACGTATTTATAGAATTCAGCAGATGCGCTTACTGAAAACATCAAAAAGGTGATGATGATAAAAATCTTGAGATATTTCATCAAAGATTTCTCCATGGTGAATGGTTATGGATGGTTTTGCCGTTAAAATATTGCTTTAACATTATTATAAAAATTTATCACATGCGGCCTCTGATTGCAAATTTGCGACCACTTCTAATCATATAACAATTTTAAGAATTTATCTGCTTATCAGATTCCTAAAATAATTTTCGACCAAAAAAGATAATACTTTAAAAAAAAAACCAGTCTGCTATCTTCGCAGATGAAGTCAGCAACCCTTCTGCGAAAGGAACCACCATGCTAAGTGAAAAGGAGAAACTGGATGCCCTGGCCACCTTAGGAATTGATTTAGGCCGGGTACAGGACCTGGATATCATGATGGAACGAATTCTTACCGAGGCGCGGCGTTTTGCCAATGCGGATGCCGGCTCCATTTATATCCGAGAAAAAGACTTATTGCATTTTGCTTATACGCAAAACGACACTCTGCAACAGCGTCTGGCCGACGGTGAAAAACTAATCTATTCAACCTTCCACATGCCCATCAATGAGGAAAGCATTGCCGGCTACGTAGCTGCCACGGGAAAACCGCTGAATCTGCCCGACGTTTATTCCATCGACCCCGCCAGTCCGTATCATTTCAGCAAGGTATTCGATAAAAAGACACACTATACCACTCGATCGGTGCTGACGATTCCACTGAAAAATCATAATGATGATATCATCGGTATCCTTCAAATAATAAATGCTGAAGATGAGGCTAAAAATGTCGTGGCCTTTTCTCAAAATGATGAGAAAATGATGCTTCACTTTGCCAGTATTGCAGCGGTCGCGCTGGAGCGGGCTCAAATGACCCGTGCGATTTTGCTGCGAATGATACGCATGGCGGAGATGCGTGATCCTAAAGAAACCGGTGCGCATGTAAACCGCGTTGGCGGCTATGCGGTGGAGCTTTACGAACGCTGGGCCAAAAGACGCCATTTAAGTCAGAAGGAGGTCGATAAGCATCGGGATATCCTGAGAATGGCGGCAATGCTTCATGATGTTGGCAAAATTGCCATCTCTGATCTAATCCTTAAAAAGCCCGGCCGCTTAAACGAAGAAGAATACCAAATCATGAAACAGCACACGGTGCTGGGAGCCCAGCTGTTCTCTGACCGCCAGTCGGATTTTGATGAAGCCGCGGCTCAGGTTGCCTTAAACCATCATGAACGCTGGGACGGTGTCGGTTATCCAGGACATGTTGACGTTCAAACCGGACAGGCGTTGAGGGGCTTTGAACAACCGGACGGTCGCACGATCGGGAAAAAAGCAGAGGAAATCCCGCTTTACGGGAGGATTGTTGCCCTGGCGGACGTGTACGATGCGCTTTCATCGGTGCGCGTCTATAAGGAAGCCTGGGACGAATCCAAAGTACTTGATGAGATCGAAAGTGAATCCGGCCGCCAATTTGATCCGGAACTGGTGGAAATATTTTTTTCCGGCCTCGACTTTCTGCGCACGGTGCAGCGAAGGTATCAAGATAAAGATTAGGACTGAGGACTGAGTGCTGAGGTCTGAGGTATATCGAAATAGAAAAGGGCGAAAATGGCCGTGCCAGCTCATGACGGAAAACGACAACTCATGGTCCCAGGAGGACGATTCATGACGGAAATCGACACTTCATGTTGAAATGGTCGGCCCCCAAGCAGGCTTTTGTGCTCAGTCCTCAGCACTCAGTCCTTATTTTCCCTGACACCTGGAACCTGACACCCGAAACCTTATTTTATTATCCACCGTTTGATGATATATATAAGAACCAGTTTCATTCCTTTAAAACCAATAACCAATAACGCCATTTAAAAATATGAGGATATCGCTACGATTTATGAAGACCAACCGCATCATCATTATTTTTTATCTTCTTTTGGTTCTCAGCGCATGCGTGCAAAAACCCCCGGTTACCACCGAACCCGCTCCCATCGGCGTTGAAGATGAGCTTTTTACTGCAGCCGAGAAAATGTTTGAATTTCAAGACTACCCCCAGTCTCTGGAGACTTATCGAGCTTATGTCAACCAATATCCTGACAGACCTCTGGCTCCCGCGGCTTTGATGAAAATCGGCAAAATTAATTCTATTTTAGGCAACTATGTTGAATCGCGTCGCGCCTATAACCGCGTGATTTCAGAATACCCTCGGAGTTCTTTCAACCCGGATGCCCGGGTGGAGATTTTGTTTACACTTTACCAGGAAGGCGCTTATTCAGCGGTTATTGAACAGGCATCCGACGTTTTGCGAAGTCTTTATTCGGCCCCACACATTTTCCGGACCTATGCAATGGTGGGTGATGCTTACCTGGCGCTCGGATCGCCGGCAAATGCCTTCAAATACTATGTCGAAGCCCAACAAATGGCTTCAGAGCTGGAACAGGAAGCCATCACCCAGAAAATAAAAACATCCATTGCCCAGCTTGATTCAGCAACCATACTCGAGCTACTCAAAAGCCGGGAAATATATTTATCCCGGGAATATCTGATGTTTCAGCTGGGATTGAACTATGCCATGGAGGAAAAATATGATGATGCCCTGGCGGCTTTTGAAAAATTTATAAATCAATACCCTGATCACGAAAATGCGGCGCTGGCTGAAGATCTGATCCAACAGATAAAAGAAAGTGCGCTATTTAATCGCTATACCGTTGGCTGTCTGTTGCCGCTTAGCGGCCCTTATCAAGCATTCGGTTCTCGGGCTTTAAAGGGACTTGAACTTGCTCTTGAACGCTTCAGCGTCCATTCCAGCGGCCCGCAGATGAATATTGTCGTCAAAGATTCACACGGTGATCCGGATCAAACGCGCCTGGCGATGCAGGAATTGATCAATGAGAAGGTCGCCGCCATCATCGGCCCCATTGTCACCGCCGAAGTTGCTGCTGCCGAAGCCCAGGCAAACGGAATTCCCATCATTACTTTAACTCAGAAGGACAATATCACCTCAATTGGCGATTATGTTTTCCGGAACTTTATTACCCCGGAAATGCAGGTAAAGACCCTGACCGATTTCACCATCAATACACTCGGTTTGAAGCGGTTTGCGATTCTATACCCCGATGAGACTTACGGCATCACATTTATGAATTTATTCTGGGATCGGTTGCTTGAGAATGGGGGGAAAATTGTCGGGGTCGAAGCCTACAACCCGCAGCATACGGATTTTGCCGATCCCATCAAAAAACTTATCGGGCTGTATTATGATATTCCTGAGGATTTGAAAGAAGTGGAACAATTGCACTGGGAAGAAGGTGAGAATCAAAGAGATGCGGGCTCACCATTTGATCAGGATAACCCATATGGAAATCAGAAACAAAAAACGGAGGATGAAGAACCGGAGGCAATTGTTGATTTTGATGCCATATTCATTCCGGATTCACCCCGGACAGCCGGCCTGATTATTCCGCAGTTGGCGTTTTATGATGTCAAAGATATTTATCTGTTGGGCACGAATGTGTGGCATTCGGATACCTTGATCAAAATGGCCGCCAAGTACGTTCAAGGCGCTATTATGCCCGATGGTTTTTTTGCGGAAAGCTCGGCACCTGCTGTGCAGGATTTCGTCCAGATTTTCGAAGAGACTTATCAGGAAAAGCCGGGATTCATTGAAGCGGTGGTATATGATTCAGCCATGATGATCTTCAGTGTGCTTAATAAACCCGAGCTGAGATTTAAAAGTGAACTGAAAAATGAACTCTTAAATATGGCGGGTTTTTCGGGCATCAGCGGCCCTATCTATTTTGATGAGAATGGAGAGGCGCAAAAGCAGCTGTATCTTCTGAGGATCAAAGGGAGGAAGTTTGTAGAACTGGAACAGGATTAAAATGTTTTTAGTGTTTAGTATTTAGTGTTTAGTAGGAAGGATTGCGGGAAAGCGATATACCAAACACCAAACACTAAATACTAAACACTATCCCCCTAAACACCATCTCTACTCATTCTTAAGTGATCCCTGCCCGGTTGCTCCCAGCGCGCTGCGCCATAGACTGCCTTTCGGATCGATTTGTTTGCGTTTCCCGGCCACCGTTTTCATGGGGACGTGCACAAAGTTGTTATTCCAGTGCCCGATTAGCAGGTTTGTTTTGCCGGCCATACCGGCGTGGACCGCATTGCGTCCCAGGAAATTACAAAAAACGCGATCGTTGGCGTTTGCCGGCAAACTCCTGATCATGTAACTCGGATCGATGTATTTGGTGGAGATATTTATGCCTTTCGCATTGAAATAAGATATAATGGCCGCCTTAAGATATATCCCAATATCTTTGAGTTTAATATTACCGGAAGCATCGCGTTCGGTTTTTTCCTTCTCAAAAAATTTTTGACCGGCCCCCTCTGCTACAACAATGACCGCATGACCTCTATCTGCCAATCGCTGCCGTAACGCTTCTAACAGCCCATTGGGCCCATTCAGGTCGAAATCGACCTCGGGGATTAAAACAAAATTGACATCCTGCTGTGCCAGCGCGGCTGTTGCCGCAATAAAGCCGGAGTGCCGGCCCATCAGCTTTAAAAGGCCAATGCCGTTTGGGTAGCCCAGGGCTTCATTATGGGCGCTCATAATTGCGCGGGTGGCAACATCGACAGCCGTATCGAAGCCAAACGAGCGAGAGACCAGAAAAATATCGTTATCAATGGTCTTGGGGATCCCGACCACGCTGATTTTCAGGTTTCGCTTCAGAATGGCATCTGCAATCCGGGTAGCGGCATTCAGCGTTCCGTCGCCCCCAATCATAAATAAGATGCCCACGTTCATGCGTTCCAGACAATCAACAATTTCCTCGACATCCTGCGGGCCTCTGGAAGATCCCAGAACCGATCCGCCCCTTTCGTGTATATTGACGACATAGTCCGGGGTCAGGTCAACAACCTGATGGCCGAATTCAGGGATGAACCCTTGAAGACCAAAGCGGATCCCATATATCGTTTGAACACTATAACCCCAATGAAGCTCCAGAACAATTGAACGGATGATATCGTTTAACCCGGGACAAAGTCCGCCGCATGTCACCAGAGCGCAGCGCAGTTTGCTGGGATCAAAAAAAATGTTGTCTCTGGGGCCTGCCAGTTCAAAACAGGGCGGATCCTGGCCGTCTTTAATCTGCTGGATAAGGTTTAACTTGTTGACATCAATAACCACGTGTTCATTATCTGTAACAAATGTGATGCCGTTGGCACCCTTGGCGCGATTTTGAACCGGCGAAGGTATTTTGGCCTCACCCAGGATCGGTATGTCTGTCTCAATAGATGCTAAATCCATAACCACCTCAAATAAAATACGTTAGCTGTCGGAGCCGCTGCGGTTTCATTGCTTTGCGGACTATCTTATCACAACTGAAAAATTTTTTTAATTTTTTATTGACAAGCTGCCTCGGCCCCATTATATTCCGGAAACTTTTTTTTAGATAATCTAAACTGGCACGTATATTACCGCAGTTTTATCCTTCGTTATTTTAACATTGAAAACCCGGTTCTCCCTCCGGGCTGTAGGCCATGCTGGCCGGAAGCTGGATCGGGATTTTTTATTTTTTATTACTTAGCGCCGGAAGGGGGTGATTCCAATGATTTGCGCAACTATTAAAAAAGGCATGGAGTGCACCTTTATGACGTCTAAAGGATGCTCCTATAATGGTGGAATTTGTAACCAGATCGTCGAGCAATGCAATGGCTGCAACCGCGGCACCGAGCTTTCTTCCGGATGGTACTGCACCGCTTGCCCGGAACCTTCCATTAAATGGAAAAACGGCAATTGTAACCTGGCGACCCATCTGGCCGTTGAATCCAATAAAGCCAAAACAAAAATTAACCCGCTGAAGGCATCCAAACGCAGAGGCAGATAGGGGCCGATTCTCGGCACCAGCGAATTGCTTTGACGGAATGTCTGCGGCCTAATTTTGTTTGACCCATCCGCCTGGTGCGGATTGCGGCAAGATTCATTATTTCAAATAAAAACCCCGTCCTTGTTTAAGGCGGGGTTTTTATTTGTTTTAAGCGGGCACGTTGAATGTTATCCGGCAACAACGCCTTGTGCTACAAACTTTATGCTGAGGTTTTATCAAGGCTAACCAGTTGAATACAGACAGCGACGAGTTCCATGGCAACCTGGATATCGTCTAACGGCGGGAAAGACGGTGCGATGCGAATATTGCGATCCAGGGGGTCATTCTTATACGGGTAAGCCGAACCGGCGGGTGTCAGCTTAACGCCGGCGTCAGCGGCCTTTTTAATAACTGAAGCCGCACAGCCTTCCAGGGTATCAATGCTCACAAAATAACCGCCCTGCGGCTTGCTCCAGCTGGCGATATTTTTGCCTTTCAGTTCATTTTCCAGAATGCGTTGGACCGCGTCGAACTTTGGCTTTAAAATCGCGGCATGTTTTCTCATATGGGCCTCAATGCCGCCCATATCTTTAAAGAATAGGGTATGGCGCAACTGATTCAGCTTATCCGGTCCGATGGTTTGAAAGGCCATCTGGTTTGTGACCCATTGCATATTTTTTTGACTTCCGGCCATGATCGCCAGACCGGCGCCGGCAAAAGAAATCTTTGAGGTTGATCCGAACATAAACGCGCGCTCCGGGTTGCCGGCCTGTTTGCAGGCTGTCAGGATATTTTTTAACGGAGCCGGTTTGTCCGACAGATGATGTACGGCATAGGCGTTGTCCCAAAAAATTCTAAAATCAGCCGCCTGGGTCTTCATCTTCGCCAGACGCTCGACAACCTCGTCCGAATAGACCGCGCCGGTCGGATTGCTGTATTTGGGAACGCACCAAATACCTTTAATATCCTCATCTTCGGCAACCAGATCCTCAACTGGGTCCATGGCGGGTCCGTTTTCCTGCATGTCGATGGATATCATCTCGATGCCAAGATATTCACAAATAAAAAAGTGGCGGTCGTAACCGGGGCTGGGGCACAGGAACTTCACCTTCGGTAATTGTCCCCAGGGTGGGGCACTGTCGCTCACACCCTTTACCAGGGCGCGTAAAATTGTGTCATGCATCATATTGAGGCTTGAATTTCCGGCCAGGATCAATTCATCGGGTTCAACACCCATGTAGTCGGCAAATAAAATTTTTGCCGCCGGAATACCGTCGAGCCCGCCATAATTACGACAATCCAGGCCGTCTTGGGTTAAATAAGCTTTGCCGATATCGCTTTCCAGCATCCCCAGCGCCAGGTCCAGCTGCTCGGAACAGGGTTTTCCCCGGGTCATGTCCAGCGTAATCCGGCGGGACTGAAATTCACCATAACGCTGCAGCAATTCTTCTTTAATTTTGCGACGCTCCTGACCGCTCATTTTTTTAAAATCTGTCATTTTCAAAATCCTTTTTGCTGGTGTTTAATATGAGGACGCACGCACCTAAAAGCATTAGCCGTCTTCTATAACATTGGATAGAAAACGCATCAACCCTGGAAGTAGCCAAACCGGATATCGTATTAAAAGATACTGTTGTCAGCATATAACGAGAACGAGTACGAGGACGATGCGAAGGCGTGTTACCTAACTTCGTCCTCGTCCTCGAAATCCGTATTTTTGAGATGCTTACTCGTAATTAACTTTCATGAGGGTAAGACCTTGTGCCGGAGCCGTCGCACTGGCCTGGCAACGATCTTTCGAATCTAAAATACGCTTGAAATCATGGGGTGTTAATTTTTCAAGACCCACATCCACAAGCGTTCCGACGATGTTGCGAACCATGTATCTCAAAAATCCGTCAGCTTCGATTTGAAAGATCAACAATCCGTTGTCTTGCTCGCTAAGATCGGCTGAAAAAATGTGACGGTTCGTATGCTGTCTGGGGCTGCCGCTGCCCTCAAAGGCTTTGAAATCATGGCGGCCGATGATGTGGGCAATGGCGGCCCGCATTGCCTCATGGTTGAGTGCTTTGCGAATGAACCATGAATACTGGCGCCCGATAGCAGCCGGTAAGGATCGGTTTAGAATCCGGTAATGATAAACTTTGCTCCTGGCATCATAGCGGGCATGAAAGGATGCACTCACTGGCTCGCACCCTTTAATAACGATATCACTTTGCAGCAGATGGTTAAGACCGTTCATCAGGGTCTCGGGTTCCAACCGGGTGTTGCTTTTAAAATTGGCTACCTGACCCTGGGCATGGACGCCAGCATCGGTGCGTCCCGACCCGATAAGCGTCACGCTGCGAGCCGTTATTGTTTTCAGGGTTTTTTCAATTTCGCCCTGAATGCTGCGGTCTTCTTTCTGACGCTGCCAGCCGTGATATCGGCTGCCATCGTATTCAATAATCAATTTAAAATTTCTTGTCATGGTTGGTCGGGTTTTATTTAACCTAAGTTGAGCGATTGTCGAGGTTGCCGCAGCTACAAGGAAGATGCCGTTTCGCTATAGTAAACTATGCGGGACGGCATCTGACGCCGTAGATGCGGTAAGATCGGCGATCCCGCAGGGTTTCAAATTTTAAAAATTTAATCGATAGAATTCCTCAAGAATAAAGATGTTTTCCCATTTTTAAAATTTGAAACGCTCAATTTAGGTTTAAGTTAGATCAACAGGGCCACTGACAATGAGATAAATGATAGTATCGTCGAAAGCGCAATGGCGGCTGATGCCAGTTGAGTATCACTGCTTAACTGGGAAGACAATATATAGAGCGCAGTAGAGGTCGGTAATGCGAAATAGATCATGCCGACCTTAAAGGAAATTCCGGTTGCATTAAAAATTTTTAAAAATAGATAACCGATCATGGGAAGAAGGATGAGTTTGAATACGCAGGCAACCAGGGATAATTTTAAATGCTTTTTTATGCCGCCCAGGGTCAACGTTCCGCCAATGGAAAACAGAGCCAGAGGCAGGGTAACAAACGCCGCCAGCCGAAAGGTGTTGTCGATGAAAATCGGAAATCCACCAATCAATTTCCAGTAGACGATACCGGCCAGACAGGCGATGATCAATGGATTGGAAATCAACGCTTTGGCTGTAAGCTGTATGCGCTGCGGTAGCGATACTTTTTTCCCTGAATGCCAGGATAGGGTGGTCACGGCCAGAATATTGATGATCGGAATGATCAAGCCAATCAGAATACTGAACTGACGGGCGCCGTCTTCCCCCAATGCATTCAGAATGACGGCCATTCCGATATAGGTATTGAAACGATAACAGCTCTGTGAAAAAGAACCGGCTTGATAGGCGGGCACGCTGAAGACCTTAATATAGAGGCTGCTGAATACATATACACTGATCACTGCACAGATCGCCGCTTTATAGAGACCGGGATCGCCGATCTGATCCGATGCGGCGGCACCAATCTTCCAAAAAAGCAGTGCCGGGAAAAAAATATAGTATATGAGCTTATCCGCTGTTTTTAAAAACGCATCATGGGTCAAGCCGACTCGTTTCAGCAGGTGGCCGAAGAGCAGCAGCACAAATACCGGAAAAAGATTGTTTAAAACCATTTGTCCTACAACCTGTCACAGGGGAAATTGCCGAGGGCTGTTTCAACATCCTCATCCAGCGAATCGGACAACCGTTTCACAGGAAACCGTTGGCTGCAGACCTTGCAGCGCAGGTACACATAAGGTCAGGCACGTTCAATCATGAGCGCATTGCCGCAATGCGGGCAGCGGGTGGATTTTTTTTCAATCATCTTTTTTCAATATTTAAAACTTTACCATCGGGTATTAAATGCATGTTTAAGATGGCTTCTCGTCATACGGCCTTTTCGCAACATCCCGGCAACGTAGCGAAAAGAAATCAGGATGTCAATTGATGTTGGTAAATAGCGGCTGGCGGACAGGCCGCTTGACATCTTTGTGGACAGCTGCCGGTTTTTTTTATATTATCATCGTCATTGAATTGTCTGCCTTTGTGCAAACCGTCAACCATCATCTTATGTGAGGACATCATGTGTCTGGGCTTTAAATTTTCCGGAGTCGCCTCAGGATTGAAAAAGAATGGCCAAAAAGATCTTGGACTCATCTATTCCGAAACACCGGCAAAAGTCGCCGGCGTGTTTACCCGTAATCAAATAAAGGCCGCCCCGGTCCTGTTGGATATGCAACGGATCACCTCAGGTGCCTGTCAGGCGGTGATTGTCAACAGCGGTAATGCCAATTGCTGCACCGGCGCAAAAGGGATGCAGGATGCCATTTCAATGGCGCACTGGACGGCCGCAAAGCTGGATATTCCGGAAGAGCAGGTACTGGTGGCTTCCACCGGCGTAATTGGAGAACCGCTTGCCGTTGAGAAGGTTCAAACTGCGCTTCCGAACCTTATCAATAGCCTGGATGCCGGTGGCGTATCGGCTCTTGCCGAGGCTATAATGACCACCGATACCGTGCCCAAGGTCGTTACCCAAAAGAGGCAGTTGGATGGCACCACTTTTACGGTGACCGGGGTTGCCAAGGGCTCAGGGATGATTCGCCCGGACATGGCCACAATGCTGTGTTTTGTTATGACCGATATTGCTGCCGAGCCGCAGCTGCTCAAAGAGATGCTTTCGGCCTCAACGGACCGTTCTTTAAACCGTATTAGCGTGGACGGCGATACCAGCACAAACGATACCACGCTTTTGATGGCTAACGGCCAGTCCGGGATTGTGATCAACAGTGATGCCGCTAGAAAAGAATTTCAAGGCATCCTTGATGCGGTTTTGATGTCACTGGCCAAACTATTGGTCAAGGATGGCGAAGGCGCTACCAAACTGGTTGAGATCGCCGTGAAAGGGGCAACGTCAGATGCCGATGCCTATCAGATTGCCGATACGGTAGCCCATTCCAACCTTCTAAAGACAGCTTTATTCGGAGAGGACGCCAACTGGGGTAGAATCCTCGCGGCAGTCGGCCGGGCGGGGGTGCCGATTCAACCCGATGCAATCGATGTTTATTTTGCCGATGTGATGATGGTAAAAAACGGCAGGGGGTGCGGCAAAAAAGCCGAAGCCCAGGCCACCCGGATCCTCAAACAGCCGGAGTATGCCATAACGATTAATTTAAAGGCCGGCAAAGGAACATCTTCGGTGTTTACCTGTGATTTTTCAATCGATTATGTCAGGATCAATGCCGACTATCGTTCGTAGCTTTTTTCAAATGCAAATCTTTTTCCCGGCAGCTTTGCGATATCGATCGGGGTGCTCTCACCAATAAGTGAGCTAAAATTTAAAATGAGCTAAAATGCCTAAAGTTAATGAATTCTATTAATTTAAAAAAGACGGAGCGCAAGCGACACTACAATTTTAGCTCATTTTAGCTCATTTTAGGCATTTTTTTTAAGTTGTTGTTAAGATCTAAGGATTTGAAAGCCAACTTAACTATCTTATTTCCTAAGTAACTGACCTATGACAGAGATGCGGCTGCAGAAGTTTCTTTCCAGAGCGGGCATATGTTCTCGACGCAAAGGCGAAGAATATATTAAAGCCGGTTGGGTAAAGGTTAACGGAAAAATTGTCACCGAGCTTGGCGTAAAAGTTGATCCGGAGCGGGACGCTGTAGAAGTCGACAGTGATGCCATTCGATCCGATACCGCGCCGATCTACATCGCGCTGAACAAACCCAGAGGTTATGTCTCCAGCTGTCATCAGCAAAATGAAAAAATCGTGCTTGATCTTTTGGATATTTCCGAGAGAGTCTATCCCGTTGGACGGCTGGACAAGGATTCAACCGGGCTTTTACTGCTGACCAGTGACGGCCAGCTGCACCACCGGATTTCGCACCCATCTTTTAACCACGAGAAGGAGTATGAAGTCACCGTAGCCAAACCGTTGCCCGAGGGAGCGCTGCGAAAACTGGCAAAGGGCCTGCCGATGATGGGGACGCGGACACGTGCGGCACGCGTCGAACGAATTTCCGCCAGACGCTTCCGGATTGTTTTACAGGAAGGCAAAAACAGGCAAATTAGACGGATGGTTCGAAAAGTGGGAAACCAGGTTACGCATTTAAAGCGGATCCGAATCGCCAACATCAAGCTGGGTGATCTGCCATCAGGTCGCTGGCGGCACCTGACCGAAACAGAAACAGAAAACCTGCTAAAGGCGCTCTAAAACAAATTCAGTGCGTTCTTCAACGCTGAGCAACGGCACATGGATAATGTCATAACCCAGCGATTGATAACTTTCTTCGATTAACCGGCTCAGCCGCCGGGCTGTTTTTTCATTTTCGGAGCGTGCCGAGTCCGTCAAAAAACGGAGCCTTTCAAATAAAAATACATTTTGGTAGCGAACCTCAGCGCTCTTCTGAAACGGTTCGGCGGAGTCGAGCCCGTTCAGTTTGTAGTAAGCAATGCTGTCGGGTACCCCGCGATCAAAGAAAATAATTTCATCCCTTTTAAGCGTGGATTCAATCCTGACCTTTTCCATCAGAATACGGCGTTCAAAGACCCATTCATCGGCTTTTATCTCCAGCAACGTCTTGCCCTTCATTAGTTCAGCATCGATAAAGGCACGCGCGACTTCGTGAACAACTTTATGCCCCCGCTGCTCCAGCATATGGATGACAGCTGTTTTGCCCGAACAGGGGGCGCCGGTGATCACAGACCATCTCGTGGATTGCCGATGTGTGTTCTCAATTGTCATATCGCACTGGCGCCACCGTCTACCAGCAGCGTCTGGCCGGTAATAAAATCAGCACCGCTTGAGCATAAGAATAGGGCTGGATGGGCGATATCGATCGGCTCCGCGATTCGGCCCAGCGGAATCGTTTTAACGATCGCTTCATGAAGATCCTTGTTTGACCAGAAGGGCTCACTGAAAGCTGTTCGCACCATACACGGGGCAACAGCATTAACCTGAACATTAAATGGGGCCAATTCCTGCGCCAGCACTTTGGTCATCATCTCGATGCCGGCTTTGGCAATCCCATAAATTCCCATAGCGGGGGCGGACCTTCTGGCGGCGATTGAAGAAATATTCACAATTTTTCCGTTATGTTGGTCGCGCATGATCTGTCCTGCTTTGCGGGAACATAGAAAATTGCCGTTGAGATTGGAATCAATAATTTTATTCCACAGGCCGGGGTCGGCATCCACCGCAGCGGTGATGATGTTCATGCCCACGTTGTTAATCAGCCCGTCCAGTTTGCCGAAGCGGTCCAGCGTCTGATCAAAGAGGGCTTCGATTTCTTCATTTTTAGCAACATGGGCCTGAACCGCTAGAAGATTATCGTTAGCCCCGAGCTCTTGAACAGCCAAATCAAGACCTTCCTGCTTTCGGCCGCAGATGACGACGCTGGCCTTCTGTTCGAGCAGCAACCTGGCGATTTCGAATCCGATGCCTCTGCTGCCGCCGGTGACAATAAAAATCTGATTCTCAAGATTATAATTGATTGCGCTCATGGTTCCTCCTTTTAGGTGCGTGACAGTTTGGCAGCCATATGTGTTACCCAAATTGATCTTAACAGAAAGGAAAACATCTGATCAATTGGCATCGAAGTGGTTTCAAGGCCCCAGATCAGGTTCCCCGCTTTAACGCGGGATTGCACGTCTTTATTTTAACACATTAATGTGTGCATCAAAGCCCCGCTGAAGCGGGGTTACAGGTCTAATCTAAATAGATAAAGGTATGCATCAAGGCACAGGTCGATCGATAAACTGCAATCCGCCACACATTCTGGCGGATGAGCATTTATCGTAGGCCGGTGCTGCACCCTGTTGAGACAACTAATGGGATGGGGCGGCGGGGAGATCGGCGTTTGAATCCACTGCTATTCAATATATACGGTCTGGCCGGGATAAATGGTGTCATCGGGCCATAATTTATTTAAAAATAGAAAACGCTTCAGTGGCATATTGTGTCTTTTGGCAATTAAGAACGGGCTGTCACCTGATTTTACCTGATAGGTGCCTAAACCGTCGACCTGCGGCGGCGTTTGTTTGTCGTCAAAGATGGTCAGGATTTGACCTTTGTGCAATGCGGTCGTTCTCAGATGATTGAGCTTCTGGATGTTTTTGGTTGTCGTCCCGTATTGCTTGGCGATGGTCCATAGCGAATCGCCTTTTTTAACTGTATGGACAACACTGCGGCCGTACTTCGGCATTGGAACTTTTGGCGGATTATATCGATAACCTCTCTGGGGTATTTTGAGTAATCGGCCGGCGACGATATAATTTGACCGACGCAAATCATTTGCCCGCATGATCATTGAGACGCTGGTCCGGTATCGTTTGGCAATGAGTGAAAGGGTTTGGCCGGAACGGACGCGATGATAAACGTATGCACGCTGGGGCGGCGTCGAAACCGGTATTTCATCCAGTTGAGTCAATAAAATGCTGCTTTTATACGGCGGGACCTTAAGCGGATAGCTGTCTTCCGGGGATATTTTATAACGCAATTCAGGATTCAGTTCGCTGAGTGAGTTTTCTTCAACCGCAATCGACCTGGCGACGTCTTTGAGATGCACCTGTTTGGCAATCGTTACCGTCTCATATTGCTGCGGCATATCCAGATCGCTTAAATTCATGCCATATTTTTCCGGGTTATCCAGAATATGCAGGGTTGCCAAAAATCTGGGCACATAGCGCGCGGTCTCGCGCGGCAGTCGCTCGTAAAGATCCCAGAAATTGTCCAGATAATTCACATTCTGGCGCCGGATGACATTCAATACTCTTCCTTCCCCGCAATTGTATGCGGCCAAAACAGTGGTCCAATCTCCGAAAATGGCGTGCAGCTCCTTGAGATAATCAATAGCGGCCCGGGTCGATTTTATGGGATCCATGCGCTCATCAATGAGCTTATCCCTTTTGAGCCCGAACTTATAGCCGGTAGACGGGATAAATTGCCATAAACCCAAAGCTCTGGACCGGGAAAGTGCCCTTACTTTAAAACCGCTTTCGATTAACGGCAGCCACGAAAGCTCTTCAGGCAGGCCGGCTTCTTCAAGGGCGGCGACAATATGCTGCCGGTATTGACCGGATCGCCGGTAGGATTCGATGAAAAAAATTCTTTCGGCGCCGATGGTAAAGCGATCAATTTCAGTCTGGACATGTTTATTCATTATCCGCGGTATTTCATTGTGACTTCCGTTCACAACGATATTGCGCGAGGCGTAAATTTCCAGGATGCGCTTTGATATCATAAAGCGCAGATCTTCTTTTTGCTGGATTAATTTGGTACGATCGGATGTGTCGGCGTTTAAAATCAAGGCGTATGCCTGATCCAGGGCGTCCAGGGCGTTTTCGAGTTCACCGTTTTGCCAGAAATCCTGGGAGACCTGACACAAATCAAGGGCTTCGTCCAGCAGGGTTTCAATCTTTTTGGTTACATCTTCTGTTTTTTCATCCTCATAAGAACCCAGTTCTTTTTCTTCCAAAACAGAGCCACTGATAATGGGCGGGGTGGTTTCGGTATTAGTGGTGTTGTCAAAATCGGCACCCTGATTTGGATTGCTTGAGAGGCTGTCAGAGGATTTAGCACTCTGATCACTGCTATTGTGGTACTCAGAAGTGTTTTGAAGTAAATGACCACAGCCCAAAATGAGGATCGATAAATAGCAAGAAAGAAAGAGTAAGCGTATTTTCATCTGATTAGTTCCCGGTTCTGAATTTTTTTTATTATATACCATTATTTATGAAGTTAGTAAAATAAAATTCAACAATATCCTTGGTTTGATTCATTTTCGCCTTTGAGTACCCGGTCCGCCAGGGCCGTCTGCGGACCGTTTGATTAAGTAAAATCGCAACCGCTATACTTTTGCAACCTGCTGCTATAATTTAGTATCGTCAATTTTAATAAAAACTTAACCCAAGGCCGGGGCGCCAATGCCGGGCAGCATTAGATTATGGCTGCCACCTTATCGAATTATGCGTATGTGCCAAATATTTTTGATAATTTGAATGGAAAATGCTTGAAAGTCCATGGGATTAAGCGTAATATTCTATTTTACTATATTTGTATTTAAATAGTAACGGTAGCGGTTATAAAAATTTTGTCAAATAAATTTGTATATATTGCCTTTGGATGCGCTTGTTGAAAATTTTTTCAGGGTCGGATCATCACACCTTCAAACAAAGCCAATGAAAACTAAAATAAGGTCAAATATTTAATCCATCCGCATTGGCTTACATATCCTGATCAAAATCCGTTTTCAATAATTAAGAATATTGTAAAATAAATTAAAAATATGAGAAATTAGGAGAAAAATTAAGATAAATAGCATAAATAACCTTATTTCTATCGATAAATGAATATATTTAGCTATAATCGAATTTGATATTTACAATAAAGATAACTAAATAGAGTAGTTTTAGGTGCAGGACATCACCTCATCCTAAATCAAAAAAAATTAAAATAATTTTAACGGGTTAAGTTGTTAGGCCAGCGTAGCTCAGCTGGTAGAGCAACTGATTTGTAATCAGTAGGCCGTGGGTTCGAGTCCCTCCGCTGGCTCCATTTAAGCTATCTGGTATGCGAAACGTCCTGCAACTTGAATACCCGGTCTATATTCAGAGTGGTTTTTAGGTGGGGTTCCCGAGTGGTCAAAGGGAACAGACTGTAAATCTGTCGGCGAAGCCTTCGGAGGTTCGAATCCTCCCCCCACCACCAACCTTAGCTGAGTCGATTGTAGGAGATTTCGGTTTAACCTTAGGGATCGATTCGAACTACATGACTTCCTGCATGAAATTGGTTTCAGTTTTTGTGGGAACAGTTTAGTCTCCCTATTTTTTGCTCGTATCTGACAAAGGAAGAAACAGAACTTATTTTAATCCGCTGCGGATATAGGTTCTAAATGATTTAGCGGGAGTAGCTCAGCTGGTAGAGCTTCAGCCTTCCAAGCTGGATGTCGCGAGTTCGAATCTCGTCTCCCGCTCCAAATGAAGTTTTGGTTGTTTTAAGCTCCTTACGTGAATCGGTTACCAATCTGATGCCCACGTAGCTCAGTCGGTAGAGCGCTTCCTTGGTAAGGAAGAGGTTCATCGGTTCGATTCCGATCGTGGGCTCCATTGGTAAATATGCGATTTGGAATGTGTTTACTTGGGGCGGCCTTTATGGGGTTCAAACATAAAGCAAAATCTTAAAACTTAATTAAAACCATGGGAGGATGAAAAGATGGCAAAGGAGAAGTTTGAGCGAACCAAGCCGCATGTAAATGTGGGCACGATCGGTCACATTGATCATGGCAAGACGACCCTGACGGCTGCGATCACCAAGCATTTGGGTTCGAAAGGTTTGGCAGATTTTGTTCCGTTTGATCAGATTGACAAGGCGCCGGAGGAAAAAGAGCGTGGTATAACGATTGCCACCGCGCATGTGGAGTATCAAACGGCCAATCGTCACTATGCGCATGTGGACTGTCCGGGTCATGCGGACTACATCAAGAACATGATCACGGGAGCAGCGCAGATGGACGGCGCGATTTTGGTAGTGGGTGCCGATGACGGTCCGATGCCCCAGACGCGGGAGCACATATTGTTGGCGCGTCAGGTGGGAGTGCCGCGGATTGTGGTATTTTTAAACAAGACCGACATGGTTGATGATGAGGAGTTAATCGAGTTGGTGGAGTTGGAGTTACGGGAGTTATTGGACAAGTATGAGTTTCCCGGCGATGACACGCCCATTATTCAGGGATCGGCGCTCAAGGCGTTGGAGTCAGATGATGCGGACGGTGAAGATGCCAAGTGTATATTTGAGTTAATGGATGCCATTGATGCGTATATACCGGAGCCCCAGCGTGATGTTGACAAGCCGTTTTTGATGCCGATAGAGGATGTGTTTAGCATATCGGGTCGGGGCACGGTGGTAACGGGACGTGTGGAGCGCGGGATCATCCATGTGGGTGATGATGTAGAGATAGTGGGGATTCGCCCGACGTTAAAGACGGTGTGCACCGGAGTGGAGATGTTTCGCAAGCTGTTAGATGAGGGGCAAGCCGGTGACAACATTGGGGTATTGTTGCGAGGCACCAAGCGCGATGAGGTTGAGCGCGGTCAGGTGGTAGCGATTCCGGGCACGATTACGCCGCACACCAAGTTCAAGGCCGAGGTGTATATATTGAGCAAGGAAGAAGGCGGTCGTCACACCCCGTTTTTCAGTGGATATCGGCCGCAGTTTTATTTTCGCACCACTGATGTAACGGGCATATTGACGTTGCCCGAGGGAGTGGAGATGGTGATGCCGGGCGACAATGTGGCCATTGAGGCGGAGTTGATCACCCCGATTGCGATGGAAAAGGAGCTCCGTTTTGCGGTACGCGAAGGCGGACGCACCGTTGGCGCCGGTGTGGTCAGCGATATTATTGAATAACGGGATAGGAGTCGATCGGTGAGAATAATCGTTACGCTTGCATGCACTGAGTGCAAAAGAAGAAATTACACGACGACAAAAAATAAGCGGACTACGCCCGACAAACTGGAGTTCAGTAAATACTGCAGATTTTGTCGCAAACATACGCCCCACCGAGAGACCAAATAGATAAATCCCGGTGGTGCCGTTTTTGGAAGCTTTGTTTATTCTAAGTGTAAAAGGAAATATAGGCGATTGGCAAGGATCAATCCATAACACCTTTTGATGAGCTGATTTCACCAATTGCGAAATGCAGGCCAGTAGCTCTAACGGTAGAGCATCGGACTCCAAATCCGGCGGTTGGGGGTTCGAATCCCTCCTGGCCTGCCATTTTCTTTTTTAAAGCTTAGCGCTTGAAGGTTTAGGAATACTAAGATTCCTTCAACCTTTGATGCTTTGAGTAGGAGTAAAATGGGACGGTTACAACGCAAAAAAACATCCGGTACGAAGAAAAAGAAAAAAAAGGCAGGATCGGCCGCGTCGGTCACAAGTCAGGCCGCAATTACGAAGCCTGGTAAAACGACTGCTCCCGCAACAGTTGGGAATAAAGTAACGCCGCCGGCAAAAACGGCAACCGCAAAAAAGAAATCCCAGGTTACCAGCGTTGCGGCATCGAAACCAAAGGCCAATATTTTTCAATCGTCGATCCAGTTTTTAAGAGAGGTTAAAATCGAACTCAAAAAAGTGACCTGGCCGTCCCGTAAGCAAACAATTGGTTCCACGGCCGTTGTGGTGGCTTTGGTTTTGCTGATTTCACTTTTTCTCGGATTCGTTGATATCGGCCTTTCTAATTTGATACGCGCAGTCTTGCAATAAAACAAGGAGGAAAAAGATTGGCGCTTAAATGGTATATCATCCATGTATATTCGGGCTTTGAAAACAAGGTTAAAGCAACCTTGGAAGAACGTGTTGCCTCTTCCCCGCATGCTGATAAATTCGGAGAGGTTGTTGTGCCGACCGAAGAAATTGTGGAACTGGTCAAAGGCAAACGCAAGACATCGGCGCGTAAGTTTTATCCGGGATATATATTGGTCCAGATGGACCTTGATGATGAAACATGGCATATCGTCAATGATACCGCCAAAGTAACCGGATTTTTAGGCGGCCGGCGAAAACCCACGCCGCTGTCTGAGGAAGAGGCTGGCCGTATTTTGAATCGCATGGAGGCCGGCAAATTAAAGCCTCAGCCCAAATACTTCTTTGAACACGGAGATGAGGTTCGCGTAATTGATGGGCCATTTACCAATTTCAATGGAACGGTTCAGGAGGTCAATCCTGAAAAAGGGAAGATAAAGGTGCTGGTCAGTATATTCGGCCGCTCAACGCCCGTAGAATTGGAGTTTGTACAGGTCCAAAAGCTTTAGCCGGCGTTGACGACCATTTGGTGAAAGTTTAAAAGCATAGTAGGAGTAGAAAAAGCAAATGGCAAAAAAAGTATTGACAATGATCAAATTGCAAGTCGAAGCCGGAAAAGCCAACCCATCGCCGCCCATTGGTCCCGCCCTGGGACAAAATGGCGTCAATATCATGGATTTTTGCAAGGCGTTTAATGCCAGGACGGCCGATGATGAAGGCATGATCATACCGGTCGTAATAACGGTTTATCAGGATCGCTCCTTTTCATTTATCACCAAAACACCGCCTGCGGCTGTGCTGCTGAAGAAGGCCGCCAAAATCGCAAAAGGCGCCGGCGATCCCAAACGGGATATCGTCGGTTCGGTTACGCGCCAGCAAGTTGAAGAAATTGCCAAGGTGAAAATGGTCGATTTAAACGCCAATGACTTGGATGCCGCCTGCAAAATAATTGCCGGTACGGCGAGAAGCATGGGAATAGAAGTCAGCTAGATATTACCGTTGCGGGATTCGAGTAGGACAGGGTTTTAACTCGCAACACGCAACTTGAAACTCGCAACGCGATTGAGGGAGATGATTATAAAGATGTCGAAACGGGGGAAAAAATATTCAGAATCCAGAAAGAAGATCGATTCGGAAGATGTCGGCAGTTTCAACGATGCTGTCAAAATGACATTGGAATCATCTTTTGCCAGGTTTGACGAAACAGTTGATCTGGCAGTTCGTCTGGGGGTTGACCCCAGGCATGCCGATCAGATGGTCAGAGGCAGCGTGGTGTTACCGCATGGAACCGGCAAAGATGTCAAGGTTGCTGTCTTTGCCAAGGGCGAAAAAGAGAAAGAAGCCACGGATGCCGGAGCCGACTTTGTGGGTAACGACGATTTGATCGAAAAGATAAAAGAAGGCTGGTTTGGCTTTGACAAGGCTGTAGCCACGCCGGATATGATGGGATCCGTCGGAAAGATCGGCAAACTGCTTGGACCACGAGGGCTGATGCCCAACGCCAAAAGCGGAACCGTTACTTTTGATTTGGCGCGGGCGATCCAAGATCTTAAAGCCGGCAAAATCGACTTTCGAGTCGAAAAGGCTGGAATTGTGCATGCACCCATGGGGAAGGTGTCTTTTGGCGTGGATAAAATTGTTCAAAATATCGCGGCTTTTTTTGACACCATCATGCGTCTCAAGCCGGCTTCCAGTAAAGGTACCTATCTAAAAGGTATTGCGATCTCGACAACCATGGGGCCCGGCCTGAAGATCGATTCAGCCCTGGTCAAAGATTTGCTTAAATAATCTACGATTATTTGCGTATCGCAAAAAGAAGTGGTTTGCGCTCAATTCGTGTAATGGTCAACGCCGAAACCGGCGTAAAAAAATAGAAGGTCATCTGTCAAAGACCGTAGGTTCACAAACACAGGACCGTAACTGTGGTTGTGTTTAATCGGCGATGCCGGCCTGCCGAGACAGTTGTGTGATTTGCGTTTCCGTCCAGCCCTGAGTGCAGGGGAAGCGCTATATCGTCAATTGCAAATCGGCAATGTCAATCCCTCCGGTTTTGTCAGATCGATATGGAAAGGAGGTGTTTGGTTACCTGTGAATTTAGAAGAGAAGAAGAGAATTGCCCAGAATCTAAACGAACGCTTTTCGAAAGCAGCGGTGATCATCGTAACCGACTATAAAGGTCTCGATGTTGCTGCCATAAATGATCTGCGGCGAAAACTTAGACAGGAAGAAGTCGAATATCAGGTTGCAAAAAATTCACTTCTGATTAGAGCCTCGGAAGAGACCGATGTGGCGCTGATCAAAGACACATTTAAAGGACCCAACGCCGTCGCAATGAGTTATGGCGATCCGGTCGCACCGGCAAAAATTTTAACCGAATTTGCCAAAGAAAACAAAGTGTTTGAGATCAAAATCGGCGTCATGGACGGGAAGATCCTTGATGCAAACGCGATCAAGTCCCTTTCGGCCCTGCCGTCGCGAGAAGTTCTGCTAGGTGTCTTTGTCTCAACCCTGAACAATGTACCCGCGGGTTTTGTTCGGACGCTGGCAGAAATTCCCCGGCAGTTGCTGAATGTTCTGCAGGCCGTAAAAGATCAAAAAGAAGCAGCCTGATCGAATGACAAAAAAGCATCTATTGATGAAAGCGTAAATGAAACTGGAGGAAGAAAATGGCGAATGCAAGTATTACCAAAGAAGACGTAATTGAATTTGTGGCGAATATGTCGGTACTTGAGCTCAGTGAGCTTATTAAGGAAATGGAAGAAAAATTTGGCGTGTCTGCAGCGGCACCGGTGGCCATGATGGCAGCCGGACCTGCTGAAGGTGCTGCCGGAGCATCGGATGAAGAAAAGACGGAGTTTGATGTAATTATTACAGCCGCCGGGGACAAGAAAATAGCGGTCATTAAAGAAGTGCGGGCCATTACCGGACTGGGACTCAAAGATGCCAAGGCTTTGGTTGACGAAGTGCCCAAGCCGGTCAAAGAAGCAGTGGCCAAAGAAGAAGCTGAAAAGATTAAATCCCAACTTGAAGAAGCTGGCGCTCAGGTGGAGCTCAAGTAAATTCACTGAAAAAGGAACGGGTAACGGGGGGATTCATCGGAGTCGATGATGGTCCCCTTGCCCGGTGCTGGCAAGCTCTTGTTTCTTTCCGAAAACTCATCACCAGCAACTCATAACCCCAAAAAACAATGGAGATGGCATGTCAAAAAATCCGTTGGCACCAAAACGGTTTCGGAAAAATTTCGGTAAGATAAAACAAATCGTCGGAATCCCTGATCTTATCGGAATGCAGCGTGAATCGTTTCAACGGTTTTTGCAAATGGATGTACCGCCTGAAAAGCGCGAGGATATTGGTTTGCAGACCGTTTTTAAATCTGTTTTTCCGATCAAAGATTTTACCGGCAGCGCATCCCTCGAATTCGTGTCCTACCGATTCGGGGAGGTAAAGCACAGTATTGAGGAATGCGTCCACCGCGGTATGACCTATGAGATACCGCTGCGACTTACGGTCAGACTGGTCGTCTATGAACTTGACGTTGAAACCGGAGTTTCTAACATCCGCGACATTAAGGAACAGGAAATTTATTTTGGTACGATACCCTTAATGACTGAAAAAGGTACCTTTATTATAAATGGAACCGAGCGGGTCGTGGTCAGTCAGCTCCACCGGTCTTCCGGTGTGTTTTTTGACCATGACAAGGGCAAATCCCATTCAAGCGGAAAAATTATTTATAGCTCACGGATTATACCGGTGCGTGGCTCCTGGATTGATATGGAGGTTGATCCTAAGGATATTGTCCACATTCGTATTGATCGGCGCCGCAAGTTTCCAGTCACCTTGCTGTTTAAGGCTTTCGGTTACACAACCGAGGATTTGTTGAGCTATTTTTATGAGACGGAAAAAATAATTGTAAAAGGCAAGCGTTATTTTAAGGAATTCAATGAGGCGTATCTTGGAGGCAAACGGGCCAGCAAAGAAGTGCGTGATCCTAAAAGCGGAGAAGTCATCGTAAAAAAGGGCCGGGTCTTTACCATGAAGGCCATTAAACGCCTTAAATCGATTAAGGCCAATTTAATTCCGATTAATGTCGAAGAGATTATGGGCCACGCTTTCGCCCAAAGCATCGTGGATCCAGATACTGGAGAAACGATCGTCAGTGTTGCTGAGCTCATCAATGAGGAAGTATTGACCAAACTCAGCGATGCCGGCATTGATGAATTTGATTTGTTGTATGTCGATGTGGCCACCAACAGCGATTCAATCCGCAAGACGCTTTTGCTGGATAAGGTTGAAACCAAAGAAGAAGCCCTGATTGAGATATATCGCCGGCTCAGACCGGGAAATCCGGCTACGCCTGAGGTGGCTCAGGATTTTCTTGATAATTTGTTTTTCAGGTCAACCTATTACGATCTTTCCGGTGTGGGGCGGCTCAAAATAAATCAACGCCTGGGTATCGGCAGTCAGATTAATTTAAACATCTTACGAAAAGAAGATATCATACTTACGGCTAAAGCACTGATTCAGCTGCGCGATATCCAGGGTGTGGTGGATGATATCGACCATCTGGGCAATCGCCGGGTTCGCGCGGTGGGTGAGCTGCTTGAAAATCAATACCGCATCGGGCTGGTCCGGATGGAACGCGCAATAAAAGAACGCATGAGCCTTCAGGAGGTTGATGCCCTCATGCCTCACGATCTGGTGAATCCCAAGCCCGTATCTGCAGTTGTAAAAGAATTTTTTGGCACCAGTCAGCTGTCTCAGTTTATGGATCAGACCAATCCGCTTTCCGAGACGACCCACAAGCGGCGGCTCAGCG
The DNA here is from genome assembly GCA_963706575.1 of uncultured delta proteobacterium. GTDB lineage: Bacteria > Desulfobacterota > Desulfobacteria > Desulfobacterales > JAHEIW01 > JAHEIW01. The sequence goes on from CAVPNL010000001.1 coordinate 68,408, forward strand.
CATTGGGGCCCGGAGGTCTTACACGCGAACGGGCAGGCTTTGAGGTGCGGGATGTCCATCCTTCCCATTACGGTCGCATCTGTCCCATCGAAACCCCGGAAGGGCCCAATATCGGCCTGATTGTTTCGTTGAGCACCTATGCGCGTGTAAACGCCTATGGCTTTATTGAAACCCCTTACCGGGTGGTGGCAAATGCCAAAGTCACCGATGAAGTCAAATTTCTGGATGCCTTTGAAGAAAAGGATCTCCCCATCGCCCAGGCCAATGCTAGCATTGATAACAAAGGCGCATATGTCAATCCGCTGGTGACCTCTCGGGTTGCCGGGGAATTTATGATGGTCGAAAAAGAACACATCGACCTGATGGATATTTCACCGAATCAGTTGGTTAGCGTTTCGGCCTCCTTGATCCCGTTTTTGGAAAATGATGACGCCAACCGGGCATTGATGGGTTCCAACATGCAACGCCAGGCAGTGCCGTTGCTTATTAATAGCGCGCCGCTGGTGGGAACCGGTATCGAAGGGGTCGTCGCAAGAGATTCCGGCGTTGCTGTGGTTGCCAAACGGGATGCGGAAGTGGTCGATGTGGATGCTGCCCGGATTGTTTTAAAGCATCAACCGGCAGGCGTGCCTTCTGAAAAGGATGTCACCATTTATAATCTTTCCAAATTCATCCGTTCCAATCAAAACACCTGTTTTAACCATCGCCCGATTGTTCGCAAAGGCGATTTTGTAAAGGCCGGTGAAATCATTGCGGATGGTCCAGCAACGGATCAGGGTGAACTGGCCCTGGGAAAGAATGTCACCGTGGCCTTTATGCCCTGGGGTGGGTATAATTTCGAGGACTCAATTTTGGTAAGCGAAAGACTTGTGCGCGATGGTGTTTACACTTCGGTACATATAGAAGAATTTGAAGTCGTCGCCAGAGATACCAAGCTGGGAAAAGAAGAAATTACCCGTGATATCCCCAATGTGGGCGAAGAAGCTTTAAAAAATTTAGACGAAAGCGGAATTATTCGTCTTGGCGCTGAAGTGCTGCAGGGCGACATACTGGTTGGCAAAATAACACCTAAAGGTGAAACACAGCTATCTCCTGAAGAAAAACTACTGCGTGCTATATTTGGCGAAAAAGCCGGCGACGTTAAAGACACCTCTTTGCGGGTGCCCCCCGGGGTTCAGGGGACAGTTATCGATGCGAAAGTATTTTCAAGGCGCGGCATCGACAAGGATGACCGCACCCGCCTGATCGAAGATGAAGAAATTGCGTCCCTTGAAAAAGATCGTGATGATGAGCAGGCTGTGATTGAAGAAGTGGTTCGTGCGCAGCTGGGGGATCTGTTGATCGGTAAAAAAGCCATGGCCGACTTGAAAAAGGGAAAGAAGGTTTTAATCGAAAGTGGGACGAATATCAATCGGGAAAGCTTGGCAAACGTCCCCATGGCCCAGCTGGAGGGCCTGGTTTTGAAAGATCCCAAAATCAGCCAGCAAGTCCATGAACTGCTTGAACGCTACCGGGATCAGCGCGAGCTGTGCCGGCTGGCGTTTGAACAGCAGGTCAGTCGTTACGAAAAGGGAGATGATCTACCGCCCGGTGTCATCAAAATGGTTAAAGTTTACGTAGCCATGAAACGCAAGCTGTCTGTTGGTGATAAAATGGCGGGTCGCCACGGAAACAAGGGGGTCGTATCCCGGATTTTGCCCGTAGAGGATTTGCCGTATTTCGAAAACGGTTTGCCGGTGGACATGGTGCTCAACCCGCTGGGGGTTCCTTCGCGAATGAATGTCGGCCAGATATTGGAAATTCATCTGGGCCGCGCCGCCAAGGGTCTCGGGGATCAGTTAAATGAACTGCTCGAAGAAGCAAAATTTAAGGACCTGCGCGAGAAAACAAAGAAGATTTTTACAATCCCGGCCCAGCGAAAATTGATTTCCGAAATGGATGAAAAGCAGCTTGTCGAATTTACGGACTTTTATAAAGACGGTGTTCATATGGCCACACCGGTTTTTGACGGTGCCAAAGAAGATGAAATCAAATCACTGCTGAAAGAAGCCGGGCTCGAGCAAACCGGTCAGGCAACACTCTTCGACGGCCGCAGCGGTGAGCCTTTTGACGACAAGGTCACCGTGGGCACCATGTACGTTATGAAACTGCATCATCTGGTGGATGACAAGATTCATGCCCGTTCGATCGGCCCGTATTCCCTGGTGACCCAGCAACCGTTAGGCGGAAAGGCACAATTCGGCGGTCAGCGCCTGGGTGAAATGGAAGTCTGGGCCATGGAAGCATACGGAGCCGCGTATGCTCTGCAGGAATTTTTAACCGTGAAATCAGATGATATGGCCGGACGGACGCGCATGTATGAGAAGATTGTCAAGGGCCAAAACGTCTTGGAACCCGGGATTCCCGAATCTTTTCGGGTTATGACCAAAGAATTGCAGGCTCTGGGGCTGGATATTGCACTATTAGATAAAGATGAACTGGAAGCCAAAAGCTCATAATGATCATCGATGGGTAGCGGATATTCAGGCAGGTTAGATTTTCGCAATCAACCAAACAATATAGGAATTCAATATGGAAACTCTTTACGATTTTTTCGCAAAACCGACCGATCCAAGAAAGTATTTCGGTATTCAAATTGCACTGGCTGCGCCGGAACAAATTCGCAAGTGGTCACACGGCGAAATTAAAAAGCCGGAAACCATCAATTACCGAACCTTTAAGCCCGAACGCGATGGGCTGTTTTGTGCTAAAATTTTTGGGCCGACCAAAGATTATGAATGCAATTGCGGTAAATACAAACGCATGAAACACCGGGGCGTCATTTGTGAAAAATGCGGCGTAGAAGTTATTCAATCCAAGGTGCGACGTGAACGCATGGCGCATATCGAGCTGGCTACCCCGGTCTCTCATATCTGGTTTCTAAAAAGCTTGCCGAGCAAGATCGGCAACCTGCTTGATCTGACCCTAAAAAACATGGAAAAGGTTTTGTATTTTGACAGCTATATCGTGGTGGATCCCAAAAACACGTCGCTGACAAAAGGTCAATTGCTTTCAGACGAAAAATACATGGAGGCATTGGAAGAATTCGGCTCCAAGTTCGATGCCGGCATCGGCGCCGAGGCGGTTCAGGCACTGCTGGAAAGCATTGACCTGGAAGAATTGTACATTGAACTCAAAGCGGACATTAAAGCGACCGGATCGGTTGCCAAACGGCAGAAGCTATCCAAACGGCTGAAGATCGTCGATGCCTTTCGAAAATCCGGGGTTGATCCGACCTGGATGGTGATGAGTGTGATTCCGGTACTTCCTCCCGATCTTCGCCCGCTGGTACCTCTGGAAGGAGGCCGTTTTGCGACATCAGACCTCAATGATCTGTATCGCCGCGTGATTAATCGTAACAATCGTCTCAAACGACTTATCGATCTCAAAGCACCGGACATTATTATACGCAATGAGAAACGGATGCTGCAGGAATCCGTCGACGTTCTTTTTGACAATGGCCGCCACGGCCGGGTAATAACCGGGACCAATAAACGACCGTTGAAATCGCTGAGTGACACCTTGAAAGGCAAACAGGGTCGTTTTCGACAGAACTTGCTGGGCAAACGCGTGGATTATTCCGGACGGACGGTAATCACCGTCGGGCCGGACTTAAGGCTGCATCAGTGTGGCTTGCCCAAAAAAATGGCGCTGGAACTGTTTAAACCGTTTGTTTATTTTCGACTGGAACAAAAGGGTTTCGTTTCGACCGTAAAAAGTGCAAAGAAAATGGTGGAACGCGAAATTCCGGAGGTATGGGATACGCTTGACGAGGTGGTAAAGGAATATCCGGTATTGTTGAACCGGGCGCCGACGCTGCATCGACTCGGTATTCAGGCCTTTGAGCCGATTTTGATCGAAGGTAAAGCCATTCAGTTGCATCCGCTGGTTTGTACGGCCTTCAACGCCGACTTTGACGGTGATCAGATGGCGGTTCACATACCGCTCTCGGTTGAATCACAGATCGAAGCCCGGGTGTTGATGCTATCCAGTAACAACATTTTGTCACCGGCCAACGGAAGTCCGATTATTGTACCGAGCCAGGATATTGTACTGGGCACCTATTATATGACCCGGGGTGTTGCCGGTCGCCGAGGCGAAGGCAAAATCTTTGCGAATGTCGAAGAGGTCCAGGCTGCCTATGATGCCAAAGAAGTTGATCTGCACGCCAACATTACGGTTCGCATGCAAGGCAAACGCCATGAAACAACGGTTGGCAGAGTACTAATGTGGGAAATCATCCCCCAGGTCGATATTCTGGAACTGCGGCACATTCAGGTGGGCACGGAAGAAGAAGCGCTGGAGGTTTTTGATCAGATTAATAAGGGCAGACTGTTTACCGGTCTGGTCAATAAATATTCCCAGAGCCCGGATAAGGAAAATAAGGGGCTTATCGGAAAGCTCAGTTTCAACGAGTTTCGTAGTTTATTCGGCTGCCAGGAAGCCGATATTGAGGCCGTGTTTTCTCTTAAGGTCGGCGAATCCAGCAACGCCATATTTGCCGGTAACGCTTACCACTTTTTTGAAATTATATCCAAAAAGCCCGCCATCCCTTACGATATTGTCAATGCAGTGATGGATAAAAAAATGCTGCGTCAGCTGGTGGATTACGTCTACCGCAACCTGGGGCCCAAAGCCACCGTCATTCTTTCGGATCGTCTCAAGAATATCGGGTACAAATATTCAACCCAGGGCGGCCTATCCATTGCGATTGACGATATGATAATTCCGGCGGCCAAATGGGATATCTTAAATCAGGCTGAATCTCAGGTATCGGAAATCGGGCGGCAGTACACCGAAGGGCTGATTACCCAAGGGGAAAAGTATAATAAGATCGTCGATATCTGGGCCAAAGCCACTGATGATGTCGCCAATGAAATGATGGAGTCCATGAAACTGGAGCGCGCTGGAGAGAAAACCAGCAAAGCGGCAAAGAAAAAGAAGCAAAAATCGAGTCATGCTGAAAGTTTCAATCCCATTTTCATGATGGCTGACTCCGGCGCCAGGGGCAGCAAAGATCAGATGCGCCAGCTTGCCGGGATGCGGGGTCTGATGGCCAAGCCGTCCGGCGAAATTATTGAAACGCCGATTAGCGCCAATTTCCGGGAAGGACTTTCGGTACTGCAATATTTCATCTCAACTCATGGCGCGCGTAAAGGATTGGCAGATACGGCTTTGAAAACCGCCAATTCCGGATATCTGACCCGCAGACTGGCTGATGTTGCGCAGGACTGTGTGGTTACCGAGCCTGACTGCGGAACCACGGCGGGGGTTGAAGTGGAACCGTTGATGGAGGGCGGTGAAATCATCCAGCGATTGGGTGAACGTATCTTGGGCCGGACCCTGGCGGAAGATATCCATGATCCCTACACAGACGAGGTGGTGACGCGAGCCGGCGATCCCATTGATGAGGCCGCCGTCCAAAAAATTGAAGAAACCGGTGTCTCCAATGTCAAAATTCGTTCGGTGTTGACCTGTAAAGCCAAAACAGGGGTTTGCAGCAAATGTTATGGCCGCGATCTGGCGCACGGGCGCCCGGTGGAAATCGGTCAAGCGGTCGGGATTCTGGCCGCCCAGTCCATTGGCGAACCCGGCACCCAGCTGACCATGCGCACGTTTCATATCGGCGGTACCGCCAGCCGGCGGGTAGAGCAGGCGGACATTCGTTCCCGCACCGATGGAAAGATTAAGTATGTCGACCTCAATGTAGCCAAAAATTCCGAAGGCCAGCTGGTGGTCATGAACCGCCGGGGCGGCAAGTTTACCATTATCAGCAAGACGGGCCGTGAGCTGGAAACCTTTCCGGTCATTTACGGTGCCCATATTCAGATCAAAGACGGCGGGAAAGTCAAAGCAGGTGACTTGCTGGCCACCTGGGATCCATTTACCACCCCGATCATCTCCGAAGTCGATGGAAGCGTTAAATTCGGTGACATCGTTGCCGGACAGACCATGCAGGAAAAGGTGGATCCGGTAACCGGCAAGTCGAGCCAGACCATCATTGAATCCAGAAGTGGTGATGAGCGTCCGCGGATATCCATCAAGGACGCCGACGGCAAAACGGCCAAACTGCCCGCATCATCGGCTATGGCGCGCTATATTTTGCCGGTCAATGCCATTTTGCTTGTAGAGGAAACCGATGCGGTCAAGGCCGGTGATGTCGTTGCCAAACTGCCAAGGGCAACCACGAAAACCAAAGACATCACCGGCGGTTTGCCCCGAGTCGCCGAGCTTTTCGAAGTCCGGAAACCGAAGGAAGTGGCGGTGTTAAGTGAAATTGATGGATATGTTTCGATCTCAAAAAGCACCAAAAAAGGAAAACAGAGAGTGAGCATCACCCCTGTTGATGTCGGTGATAAAAAGGAATACCTGATTCCGCGGGGCAAACATATTAATGTGTACGAAGGCGATTATATTCGTGCCGGTGAGCCTTTGATCGGCGGTTCGGCGGTACCCCAGGACATCTTAAGTATTAAAGGTGAGGTTGCACTGGCCCGTTATCTGGTTGATGAAGTACAAGAAGTTTACCGCCTGCAGGGTGTTCGTATCAATGATAAGCATATCGAGGTGATTGTCCGGCAGATGATGCGGCGGGTGAAGGTCTTAACTGTCGGTGATACCGATTTTATCACCGAAGAACAGGTCGATCGCATCAAATTTGAAGAGGCCAATAAGGCCGTGATCGAAAAAGGCGGCAAGCCGGCTACGGCCGAGCCGCTGATTCTGGGAATCACCAAGGCATCTTTAAGTACGGACAGTTTTATTTCGGCAGCTTCATTCCAGGAAACAACCAAAGTCCTTACGGATGCCAGTGTATCCGGAAAGGTTGACAGTTTGAGAGGGCTCAAAGAAAACGTGATTATGGGTCGCCTCATCCCAGCCGGGACGGGTTTAAGAGCTTACGATGACGTTGCCGTCAAAATGGCGGATTAAATCGCAGGGATTCAACTTCATCGCGGGCAAAGTGATGAATTTTTATTGTAAATTTCAACAAAACACTTGACAATCGTATGTTTCCTGTATAAATACGGTCATTTTACCAAGTCTAGAATCTTAGAAGAAAAAAAGGGTCGTCAGGAGATTATGCCAACCATAAATCAACTCGTTCGTAAAGGCCGAAAGACAGCCAAAAGAAAAGTTACGACGCCGGCATTGAAGGGGGCACCCCAGAAGCGCGGTGTTTGCACCCGGGTGTATACATCAACCCCCAAAAAGCCCAATTCGGCCTTGCGGAAGGTGGCGCGTGTTAGATTGACCACCGGGATTGAGGTCACTGCCTATATCCCCGGCATCGGCCATAACCTCCAGGAGCATTCGGTGGTTTTAGTGCGCGGGGGTCGGGTCAAGGACCTGCCTGGTGTTCGCTATCATATTGTTCGTGGCACCTTGGATACGCTTGGAGTTGAAGATCGCAAACAGAGCCGCTCCAAATATGGAGCCAAAAAGCCCAAATGATGATAGTTACTGGTTATTGGTTAATCGTTATTCGGTTAGTAAGGAAAAAAATCCTTATTTCTCCAATAACCAATAACGAATAACAATTTTCTGGAGAATAAATGCCTAGACGAAGAGAAGTGCCGGAGCGCGTCACTACCCCGGATTCAAAATATAACAGTGCACTGGTAGCCAAGTTTGTAAACTGTATTATGCGCGATGGGAAAAAGAGTACCGCAGAAGCGACACTCTATAAGGCGCTCGATATCATGGGAGAAAAAACCAACGAACTTCCGCTGAAAATGTTTGAGCAGGCTGTGGATAATGTGCGCCCGTTAATAGAAGTAAAATCCCGACGCGTGGGAGGTTCAACGTATCAGGTCCCAACCGAAATACGACCATCCCGCAGAACCGCTTTAGGCATTCGATGGATTATTACCTATGCTCGCCAGCGGCCGGAAAAAGGTATGGCCAGTAAATTGGCTTCCGAGTTACTGGATGCAGCCAATAGAAGAGGCGCTTCCGTTAAGAAAAAGGAAGACACTCATAAAATGGCCGAAGCCAACAAGGCCTTTGCCCATTTTCGCTGGTAGGCCAAAACCCAACTCACCACGGGCAAGTTGCATGGAAATGATATTCAATTGCGTTCGTCTGTGCGCGATGCCCATGCATGTTTAATTGGGAGGATGAAAAGATGGCAAAGGAGAAGTTTGAGCGAACCAAGCCGCATGTAAATGTGGGCACGATCGGTCACATTGATCATGGCAAGACGACCCTGACGGCTGCGATCACCAAGCATTTGGGTTCGAAAGGTTTGGCAGATTTTGTTCCGTTTGATCAGATTGACAAGGCGCCGGAGGAAAAAGAGCGTGGTATAACGATTGCCACCGCGCATGTGGAGTATCAAACGGCCAATCGTCACTATGCGCATGTGGACTGTCCGGGTCATGCGGACTACATCAAGAACATGATCACGGGAGCAGCGCAGATGGACGGCGCGATTTTGGTAGTGGGTGCCGATGACGGTCCGATGCCCCAGACGCGGGAGCACATATTGTTGGCGCGTCAGGTGGGAGTGCCGCGGATTGTGGTATTTTTAAACAAGACCGACATGGTTGATGATGAGGAGTTAATCGAGTTGGTGGAGTTGGAGTTACGGGAGTTATTGGACAAGTATGAGTTTCCCGGCGATGACACGCCCATTATTCAGGGATCGGCGCTCAAGGCGTTGGAGTCAGATGATGCGGACGGTGAAGATGCCAAGTGTATATTTGAGTTAATGGATGCCATTGATGCGTATATACCGGAGCCCCAGCGTGATGTTGACAAGCCGTTTTTGATGCCGATAGAGGATGTGTTTAGCATATCGGGTCGGGGCACGGTGGTAACGGGACGTGTGGAGCGCGGGATCATCCATGTGGGTGATGATGTAGAGATAGTGGGGATTCGCCCGACGTTAAAGACGGTGTGCACCGGAGTGGAGATGTTTCGCAAGCTGTTAGATGAGGGGCAAGCCGGTGACAACATTGGGGTATTGTTGCGAGGCACCAAGCGCGATGAGGTTGAGCGCGGTCAGGTGGTAGCGATTCCGGGCACGATTACGCCGCACACCAAGTTCAAGGCCGAGGTGTATATATTGAGCAAGGAAGAAGGCGGTCGTCACACCCCGTTTTTCAGTGGATATCGGCCGCAGTTTTATTTTCGCACCACTGATGTAACGGGCATATTGACGTTGCCCGAGGGAGTGGAGATGGTGATGCCGGGCGACAATGTGGCCATTGAGGCGGAGTTGATCACCCCGATTGCGATGGAAAAGGAGCTCCGTTTTGCGGTACGCGAAGGCGGACGCACCGTTGGCGCCGGTGTGGTCAGCGATATTATTGAATAACGGAAATATACGACAATGATAACCAACACCAAGATAAGAATCAGACTCAAGGCTTACGACCATAAGTTGCTGGATCAGTCTGTATCCGATATCGTCGATACGGCAACAAAAACCGGTGCTAAAGTTGTTGGACCGATACCGCTGCCTACGCGAATCAGTAAATATACGGTGCTGCGATCTCCACATATTGATAAAAAATCCCGTGAGCAGTTCGAAATTCGGACCCACAAGCGTCTCATGGATATCATGGAGCCCACCCAGCAGACAGTGGATGCCTTGATGAAATTAGACCTGTCACCGGGTGTCGATGTGGAGATTAAGCTATAGTCCAGACCTAATTAGGGATTCAGGTAAATAACGCAACGTTGAGCTGATGGTTTGCCCTGTATCCCTAATTTTTTGACTCTTTTGGCGCCGAATTCGTGGAATGAAGCATCAACCCCTTTTTTAGATATTGGACAAAAGGTTAGAGCGATGTGCAAAGGATTGATGGGAAAAAAACTGGGAATGACCGGGCTGTTTTTGCCCGATGGTCAGTATGTTCCGGTCACCGTTATTGAAGCCGGCCCGTGTGTGGTTACCCAGATAAAAACTGCTGAAACGGACGGTTATAACGCCCTCCAACTGGGGTTTGGCAAGAAAAAGGAATCCCGCGTAAATAAACCGCTAAAAGGGCATTTTCTCAAAAGCGATTCCGGGGCTTTTGATTATATCAAAGAATTTGCGGTTGGCGACCCGGGCGCATACAGCCTGGGACAGCAAATTACGCTTGAAATGTTTAAAGTCGGAGAACGGGTAGATGTCGTCGGAACAACGAAAGGACGTGGTTTTGCGGGTGTAATCAAACGTCATGGGTTTCATGGTGGACGCAAAACGCATGGAAGTCACAGCCACCGCATACCCGGATCCGTCGGATGCAGTGCGTCTCCGGCAAAAATCGATAAAGGAAAAAAGATGCCGGGCCGCTATGGCAATGACCGTCAAACCATGCGGAATCTGGAAGTTGTCGATATCCGATCCGAAGATAACATCATTTTGATCAAAGGTGCGGTACCGGGTTCAAAATCTGCGCTGGTTACGATCAATAAGCTTAGATTTAGTAAGGACGAAGCTTCATAAATTTACTTTTATAGTGCGGAATTGCGATTCAAAAATAATTTTGCCGCGATTCCCGCAAATGAGAAATGCTATGCCGGTTATCGATGTTCAAAATACCAAAGGGAAAAAAGTTACAACGGTCGATTTGGCCGAAAACATCTTCAATGTACCCGTCAAGCCCAGTGTGCTGCATGAGGTTGTCACTATGCAATTGGCCAATCGACGGGCTGCCACCGCTACGGTGAAGCATCGCGGTGATGTGAAGGGCAGCACTCGTAAATTGTTTCGCCAAAAGGGCACGGGCAGGGCCCGGCGCGGGGATATTAAGTCGCCGCTGCTGAGGGGTGGCGGCGTTGTGTTTGGCCCCGATGGGCGGACCTACGCTTTCCGAGCGCCCAAAAAAGTTCGCAAGCTGGCGCTGAAGATGGCGTTAAGCAGCAAGCTGCAAGCCAAGGAAATCGTTGTGGTCGACAAATTTGAGCTCGAGCAGATTAAGACCAAAGATTTTGTTGATATTTTAAAAAACCTGAAGCAGACCAACACGCTTATTATCACCGATGTAAAAAATGAAAATCTGGAACGCTCATCAAGAAACGTACCCGATGTGAAGGTGCTTCGCCACGAAGGCTTGAATGTTTACGATATCCTCAAATACAAGACGTTAATATTGCTGGAGCCGGCAATAAAGCGTATTGAGGGGAGGCTGGCCGCATGATGCCATATGAGATAATCAAACGACCATTGATCACTGAAAAAACAAGCATTCAAAAAGAGATTGCCAACCAGCTGACCTTTGAAGTCGACCGGCGCGCAAATCGCATCGAAATAAAGCAGGCGATCGAAACCGCTTTTAAAGTCAAGGTGGCCAAGATTCAAACCATGCAGGTCAGGGGTAAGGTTAAGCGCAGAGGGCGATTCGTCGGCAAGCGCCGGGATTGGAAAAAAGCAATTGTTACCTTGATGCCCGGAGAACGCATCGAGTTCTTTGAAGGAGCTTAGAAGCAACTTCTCTTAGGAGTACATGATGATTAACAAAAAGGTTAAACCGACTTCGCCAGGGAGGCGCTTTCAGACGTTTTCGTCATTTGAAGAGATCACCCGGACCACTCCGGAGAAACGGCTGCTCAAAGCGCTTAAAAAAACCGGCGGGCGAAATGCCCACGGGCGCATTACCCTCCGGCATCGGGGCGGCGGCCAAAAACGGCACTATCGGATCATCGACTTTAAGCGCGATAAAACCGGTATTCCGGCCAAAGTGGCTGCCATTGAATATGATCCGAATCGTTCATCTCGGATTGCACTTTTACATTACGCTGATGGAGAAAAGCGTTACATTTTGGCACCGGTTGGGCTTAAAGTCGCTGATATCGTAGAATCCGGACCTGATGCGGATATTAAACCCGGTAATAATTTGCCGTTGAGCAATATTCCGCTGGGCACACATATTCATAATATTGAATTACGCTTGGGCAAGGGTGGGCAGATTGTTCGCAGTGCCGGCACTTATGCCCAGTTGATGGCAAAAGAGGACGCCTACGCGCTGATTAAACTGCCTTCGGGCGAGGTGCGCATGGTGCTTTTAAAGTGCAAAGCCACGATCGGACAAATCGGAAATGTGGGCCATGAAAATAAATCCCTGGGCAAAGCCGGCCGCAAACGCTGGCTCGGGCGTCGCCCAAAAGTTCGGGGAGTCGCCATGAATCCGGTTGACCATCCGATGGGAGGCGGTGAAGGAAGGTCTTCGGGCGGCCGGCATCCCTGCAGCCCATGGGGCTGGCCTACCAAAGGCTTCAAGACCCGGCCCAAGCGGAAAAGCAACCGCCTGATTGTAAAAAAACGCAAGTAAGAATTGTTAATCGTTATTTGTTATGAGTTATTTGTTTCCTGCCGATTTTATGAGCACTGCAAATATTTAATAACGAATAACCATTAACGAATAACTAATTTTTGGAGATTTTATGCCACGTTCGCTGAAAAAAGGTCCTTATATTGAAGAAAGACTGCTTAAAAAAGTCGAGGAAGCCCAGGCATCCCGCAGCAGCCAGGTTATTAAGACCTGGTCGCGACGGTCGACCGTCGTTCCGGAGATGGTTGGTATAACATTGGCGGTCCATAACGGCCGAAAATTTATACCGGTGTTTGTTTCCGAAAACATGGTCGGTCATAAACTGGGGGAATTCTCACCCACACGGACTTTTTATGGGCATTCCGGAGATCGGAGATCACGCTTAAAATAAGGGCGAATTGGGTTAAAACTCAATTGGAGTCATTCGTTATCCGTTATTAGTTAATAGTTTAAAAGGAATAACGGCGGGTTCTTACAGATACGACAACTTCAAAGGCCAATAACGAATAACCAATAACAATTAACAAGGTTTAGATCGATGGAAGTTAAAGCGTCTGCAAAGTATATGCGAATTTCGCCCCGCAAAGTCCACAAATTGGTTGGGGCGGTCAAGGGCAAGCCGGTTGAAATTGCCCTGAATACACTTAAATTCATGCCACAGAAGGCAGCTGGAATTTTGGAAAAAGTAATCCGTTCAGCAGTCGCCAATGCGGATCAAAATTCTGAAGTCGATATCGATCTGTTGGTTGTACGCAATGTGGTTGCAGATCAGGGTCCCACGCTGAAACGATGGCGGGCCAGGGCGCGGGGCCGGGCAAGCCGAATTTTAAAGCGAACCAGTCATATTACTGTCATTTTGGACGAAGAATCTTCTGCTTAGCGTTTAACATAAGGAGGTAAAAGTTTGGGCCAGAAAGTAAATCCAATTGGATTGAGATTGGGAATTGTCAAAACGTGGGAATCCCGCTGGTACGGTGGTAAGAATTACGCCGAATATATACTGGAAGACCACAAATTGAGGAAGTTCATTAAAGAAAAACTCTACCATGCGGGCGTGTCGCGAATTGAAATTGAACGCTCTTCCAAGCGAGTGCGTTTGCGGATTTATACCTCCAGGCCCGGGATTGTTATCGGTAAAAAAGGCTCCGAGATATCCCAGCTCAAAAAAGACATCGAAAAGATGACGGATCGTGAAATTCTAATCGATATCCAGGAAGTCCGTAAGCCGGAGATCGATGCACAACTGGTTGCTGAAAATGTAGCGCTGCAGATTGAAAGACGCGTAGCGTTTCGCCGCGCGATGAAGCGCGGCGTTTCCTCTGCCATGCGCTTTGGTGCCCTGGGTGTGAAAATCATCTGCGCCGGCCGTCTGGGAGGCGCTGAGATGGCCCGAACTGAATGGTATCGCGAAGGTCGGGTGCCCTTGCATACCCTCAGGGCCGATATTGATTACGGATTTATCGAAGCGCGCACCACCTATGGTGCTATTGGCGTTAAAGTTTTTATTTTCAAAGGAGAGATTTTGAAAAAGGATGAAGTGCAGTTTGGTCAGGCTTAATCCTCAATGCACTTTCAACCCTTTTTTAGGCAGTTAGATTTAAAAGCAAACCACAATTGTTGCGGGTTGCGAGCGAAAAAACGCGAAACTCGGAACGCGTAACAGGAGTCGTTGAAAATGTTAAGTCCGAAAAAGGTAAAGTATCGCAAACAGCAAAAAGGCAAAATGAGGGGTATTGCGCGTCGTGGATGCCATCTGAATTTTGGAGAATTTGGATTACAGGCCATCGGGTGCGGCAGCGTTAGTGCCAAACAAATCGAGGCAGCGCGCATCGCTATGACCCGTCACATCAAGAGAGGCGGACGAATCTGGATTCGTATTTTTCCGGACAAACCCTTTACTAAAAAACCGGCCGAAGTTCGAATGGGAAAGGGCAAAGGTGCTCCGGAAGGTTGGGTGGCGGTTATTCGCCCTGGCAGAATCCTGTATGAAATGCAGGGCGTCAGCAAAGAGGTGGCTAAAGAAGCATTTCGTCTGGCAGCGCATAAGCTTTCAGTTAAAACACGATTTGTTGAGAGGGGTGAGGCCTGATGAAAGCCAGCGAAATTAGGGAAATGACCGTCGATGAAATGGAGCAGAAGCTCAGCGATCTCAAGGAACAATTATTTAATTTGAGCTTTCAGCATGAAATCGGCCAGCTTGAAAATCCCCAACGGATGAAAGAGACAAAAAAGGATATTGCCCGGATAAAAACCATTATTCGTGAAGTTGAAGTGAAAAACAGAACTGCTGAAGAATAATTGATGTCATGAAAAAACGAGAAATGAAAAGACAATTGGTAGGAACCGTCGTCAGTAACAAGATGGACAAAACGGTGGTAGTCGCCGTCGAGCGGCTGGTTAAGCACAAATTTTACCACAAGTATATCCGGCGTCGGACCAAGTTTGCAGCCCATGATCAAGGCAATGTGTGTCAGATTGGCGACCAGGTGATGCTTTCCGAGTCCCGGCCGCTTAGCCGGTCAAAAAGATGGCGCGTCAGCAAAATTGTCAAAAAAGCCGTTTAATTTCAAGGGAACGAAAACATGATCCAGTCAGAGACGAGGCTAACCGTAGCCGATAATTCAGGGGCCAAGGTATTGTACTGCATCAAAGTTCTGGGAGGCTCCCGCAGAAGATATGCCAGTGTCGGTGATATTATCGTGGTGGCAGTTAAAGAAGCCTTACCGAATGCCAAGGTCAAAAAAGGCGACGTGTTGAAAGCGGTTGTGGTTCGAACCAAGAAAGAGATTCGCCGGCCGGACGGTTCTTACATCCGATTTGATGATAATTCGGCCGTTCTGGTTAACGCATCGCGCGAACCGATCGGAACTCGAATTTTCGGTCCTGTAGCCAGGGAATTGCGAGCGAAACGGTTTATGAAAATTATTTCATTGGCACCCGAAGTTTTATAGTTATTAGTTATTCGTTATTAGTCATTTGTTCATTGCTCGTCTTGTTTTTATGTTATCTGGAAGAAACACATTGCCCTTTAAGCGGCAAAAAGACATCAACGCTGAATATTTCCATTCTAATAACGAATAACAATTAACGAATAACGAATACAGGGAAATCGAAAATGGCTCAAGCCAAGATACAGATAAAAAAAGACGATAAGGTCAAGGTTGTCGCCGGTAAGGACAAAGGCAAAATAGGCAAAGTCCTAAAAGTTGACCGTAAAAAGAATCGATTGCTCATCGAAAAGATCAATCTGATCAAACATCATACGAAGCCCAGTGCAAAAAACAGGCAGGGAGGCATTGTGGAGGGTGAGGCGCCGGTAACCGTCTCCAACGTGATGATTATGTGCAACAAGTGCGTAAATCCCACCCGAATTAAAATGCAGCGCCTGGAAGATGGAAAAAAAGTACGTCTTTGCGTTAAGTGCGGCGAAGCAATAGATACTTAGGCCAGACCGGCGGAGGAAGGCGATGTCACAGTTAAAAAATATCTATGAAAAAGAAGTTGTGCCCAAGCTCATGGAAACCTTCAAGTACAAAAACATCATGCAGGTTCCTGCTTTGGATAAAATTATTCTCAATATGGGCCTGGGCGAAGCCATCCAAAATATAAAGGTTCTGGATTCCGCGGCAGAAGAGCTTAAGGCGATTGCCGGGCAAAAGCCGGTGATCACCCGCGCCAAAAAATCTATTGCTGCCTTTAAACTTAGAGAGGGCATGCCGATCGGATGTATGGTTACACTGCGGCGCCAGCGGATGTATGATTTTTATTCCAAGCTGGTCAATATTGCACTGGCCCGTGTCAGAGATTTTAGAGGCGTTAGCAAAAAAGCGTTTGACGGCCGGGGCAATTACTCTTTGGGGATAAAAGAGCATATTATTTTCCCGGAGATAGATTATGACAAAATTGACAAAATTAAGGGTCTTAACATTAGCATCGTAACGACAGCCCGGACAGACGAAGAAGGAAGGCAGTTGTTGAGTCTGATGGGTATGCCGTTTAAAAATTAGGGAGGGAGATTTGGCAAAAAAATCGCTCAGAATCAAAGCAATGCGAAAGCCCAAATTCAAGGTGCGACAATATAATCGGTGTCCGGTCTGTGGGCGGCCCAGAGCATATCTAAGAAAGTTTGGGCTTTGCCGTATTTGTTTTCGGGTATTTGCATCCGAGGGGAAATTGCCCGGAGTTGTCAAATCGAGTTGGTAGCTGGTCGCTGGCATCTGGTTGTTGGTTATTTGTAAGATAAAAAATTGAGCTGATTTATCGCATCGTATCATTGAGATAATCAGTTATAAGAAGCCAAAATCGGTTACCAGATACAAGAGGCCAGGAACAAGAAGCAAGCAACAAGATACAAGATAACAAGATAACAGGAGAAAATAATGGCGGTAAGTGATCCAATAGCCGACATGTTGACCCGCATTCGAAATGGTGCCAAAGCCAGGTTTAACAGTGTTGATGTGCCGGGGTCAAAACTTAAAACCGAGATCGCCAAGATCTTAAAGAGTGAAGGTTTTATAAAAAATTACAAGTTCCTTAAAGATGGCAAACAGGGTATCTTAAGGATTTACCTCAAGTACGGTCCTGGCCAGTCTGCCGTGGTTTATGGCCTTAAACGCATCAGCAAACCCAGTTGTCGCGTTTACGTAAAAGGCAATGATATCAAACCCATTTTTAATGGTATGGGAATTTCAATCTTATCCACATCCAGGGGCCTTATGACAGATAAAAGAGCTCGGAAGGAAAATGTCGGAGGCGAGATCCTCTGCAATGTATGGTAGCTTTTTTAGTAAGCAGTAGGCAGCAGGTCAAGAAGTATGGGCATTCAGCCAAATATTAACTGCTTACTGCATGCTAATATGGGAGTAATACATGTCTCGAGTAGGAAAAAAACCGGTTCTGATTCCGGAAAAGACCAAAGTGTCGTTTGAAAACAGGGTGGTAACCGTTCAAGGCGAGAAGGGTACCCTCACGCAAGCGATTCATCCCGCTGTGGATTTAAAAATAGAAAACGGTGTCTTAAACGTGATGCCGTTCGAAGACAAACGGACGAGCCGGGCGATGCAGGGACTGATGAGAAGCTTAGTGGCCAATATGATTACCGGTGTCAACCAGGGCTTTGAACGCACACTGGTTATCGAAGGGATTGGCTACCGCGCCGAAACCAAAGGAAACGCCATTGTACTAAATGTGGGGTATTCAAATCCGGTTCAGTTCAATCTGCCGGAGGGTATCAGTGCGTCGGTTGATCGCAATACCATTATCAAATTATCCTGCATCGATAAGGAAAAACTGGGTCGGACCGCTGCGGCGATCCGGAAAATACGGCCTCCGGAACCTTATAAAGGCAAGGGGATAAAATACGCTGAAGAACGAATTCGCAGAAAGGCCGGT
Organism: uncultured delta proteobacterium; assembly: GCA_963706575.1. Classification (GTDB taxonomy): domain Bacteria; phylum Desulfobacterota; class Desulfobacteria; order Desulfobacterales; family JAHEIW01; genus JAHEIW01. The sequence continues at coordinate 86,104 of CAVPNL010000001.1, forward strand.
AAAGCAGGAGTTACGGCGGCATAGCAGAGAATTTATTTAAACAGTCAAAAACGGGCATGAGGAAATGGGAACGCTTAATTTAAGAACACAGGCACGGTTAAAACGTAAAAAAAGAATTCGTAAAAAACTGGTTGGTACCGCGAACCGGCCAAGGCTCTGTGTGTTTAGAAGTGCCAAACACATCTATGCACAGTTGGTTGACGATTCTCTGGGCCAAACACTTGCTGCAGCGTCGAGCATGGAAAAGGCCGTGCGGGAAGTTCCGGAAACAAAGAACAAGGTCACTGCGGCCAATACGGTGGGTAAAATCATTGGCCAACGCGCTCTGGAAAAAGGCGTCAAACAGGTCGTATTTGACCGTAGTGGATTTCTGTATCACGGCAGGGTAAAGGCCGTTTCTGAAGGTGCCCGTGAGGCCGGCTTAAAATTTTAAAATTCATTAATTGAAATTGAGCTTAGATGAAAAGGAGAAATTCTCTCGCCAAGGCGCAAAGATTTTTTATTATATCGAAAATAGATTTTTTCTTTGCGAGCTTTGCGGCTTTGCGTGCGAATGATAAGGAGGCAGGCTCTTGTTCAAACCAGAAATAGAGGAAACTCAGTTAATTGACAAAGTGGTCCACATCAATCGAGTGGCCAAAGTGGTCAAAGGCGGCCGCCGCTTTAGTTTCAGCGCGATTGTTGTTGTCGGCGACGGTCAGGGATCGGTTGGATACGGTCTCGGCAAAGCTGGAGAAGTTCCCGAGGCCATTCGCAAAGGTGTCGAAAAAGCCAAAAAGAGTATGATCGCGGTCCCCTTGCAGGAAGGCACGATTCCCTATGAAACCATCGGTCGATTTGGAGCCGGCAGGGTTCTGCTTAAACCGGCGGCAGAGGGTACCGGCGTCATCGCTGGCGGTGCGGTTCGGGCGGTTCTTGAAGCCGTTGGCGTGCAAAACATTTTAACCAAATGCCTGGGGTCACACAACCCCCACAATTTAGTGAAGGCAACGATCAGCGGCCTCGAACGACTTGAGAGCCCTGAAATGGTGGCGAATAGACGCGGAATTTCTGTGGAAGATCTGTAGATCCAGACCCTGAAGAATAAATGCAGCGAAGGAGCAGATCACAGAAAGGATGAGATAAATGGCCGGAAGTGTAAAAGTAAAACTCATTCGAAGTATGATTGGCAGACCCGAAAAACATCGCAAGGTCTTGCGGGGGATGGGTCTAATCCGATTAAATAAAACGGTTGAGTTCAAAGATACCCCTGAAATCAGGGGGATGATTAATAAAGTATCCCATCTCGTTAGCACTGAGGAGAAGGTCGATGAAGCTTCATGAACTATCGCCGCCTGCAAACTCTCGCAAATCCGGTAATCGGCTGGGCCGTGGTGTTGGGTCCGGCTGGGGCAAGACCGCCGGTCGGGGTAACAAAGGGTATAACAGCCGATCCGGTGGCGGTGTCAGACCCGGTTATGAAGGCGGGCAGATGCCAATTCAACGGCGCCTTCCCAAGCGCGGCTTTACCAATATTTTTAGAAAAAAAATTGCTGTCGTAAATCTAAGGGATTTACTCGCATTTGAAAGCGGCAGCCTAGTGGATGAAGCGGCGCTTGTGAAAGCAGGACTCGTTAAAGGCCAAAAAGACGGCATCAAATTACTGGGACACGGAAAAATCCAGGTTGCCCTCAATGTCAAAGTCAATCAGGTCAGCAAAAGTGCCCGGGAAAAGATTGAGGCCGCGGGCGGCAGCGTAGAGGTCGTATAATGATCGGTAGCGGGTTCCAAAATATCTTTAAAATACCCGAGCTAAAAAAGCGCATTCTGTTCACCCTGGGTTTACTCATCGTTTATCGGATAGGGGTCCATGTTCCGGTTCCGGGTATCGATTCCGGTGCACTGGCATCCTTTTTTGCCAGGGCGGAAGGCACCATATTCGGAATTTTTAATATGTTTTCAGGCGGCGCGCTGGAACGGCTGTCTGTTTTTGCTCTGGGGATCATGCCCTATATCAGTGCCTCAATTATTTTGCAGCTTTTAACTGTCGTCATACCGCATCTGGAACAGCTAAAAAAAGAAGGCGAGCAGGGGCGCAAAAAAATAACGCAGTATACCCGCTACGGCACCGTTTTTTTAAGTATTGTTCAAGGTTTTGGTATCAGTGTGGGTCTGGAAAGCATGAGCTCGCCCGGCGGGGCGCCGGTGGTCCTGATTCCGGGGTGGGCCTTCAGGCTGATGACGGTGATTACCTTAACGGCCGGTACGGCCTTTATCATGTGGCTCGGGGAGCAGATTACCGAACGCGGAATCGGCAATGGTATTTCTTTGATCATTTTTGCCGGCATCGTTGCGCGGCTACCGACCGCCGGCGCCAATACATTTCGGTTGTTGTCAAGCGGAGAAATGGGGGTATTTATTGCCCTGATTTTAATCATTTTTATGGTGCTGGTTGTTGGTTTCATTATTTTTGTCGAACAGGGGCAACGCCGCATACCGGTCCAATATGCCAAACGTGTGGTGGGGCGCAAAATGTATGGGGGGCAGAGCACCCATCTGCCGTTGAAAATCAATACGTCCGGTGTGATTCCACCGATTTTTGCTTCATCGATCATTATGTTTCCGGCCACCATCGCCAATTTTATCAATATTCCCTGGATAAAATCGATTGGCGAAGCCATGCGGCCGGGTAATGTTGTTTATGAATTGCTGTTTGTGGGATTTATTTTCTTTTTCTGTTACTTTTATACGGCGGTCACCTTTAACCCGGTTGACGTGGCCGAAAACATGAAAAAACAGGGTGGTTACATTCCCGGCATCCGGCCCGGCAAACGCACGGCCGATTATATTGATAAGGTGCTGACACGCATCACGCTGGGGGGCGCAATTTACGTTTCAATGGTTTGTGTCATGCCTTCTATTTTGATCACCCGGTTTAATGTTCCGTTTTATTTCGGCGGTACGGCATTGCTGATTGTCGTCGGTGTGGCGATTGATACGGTTGCGCAGATCGAGTCGCATATGCTGAGCCGCCACTATGAGGGGTTTCTAAAACAGGGCGGTGCGCGTTTAAAGGGCCGCTAATAGTCCCAAGCCCCACTAATGGTGTTGAAACGATAAACCCGGTAAACAGGAGTTGCCTGTGGCCAAAGAAGAACCGATTGTTGTTGAGGGTGTTGTTCTGGAAACATTGCCCAACGCGATGTTCAAGGTTGAATTGGAGAACAAACATCAGGTGCTTGCCCATATTTCGGGAAAAATGCGGATGCACTTTATTAAGATCCTTCCCGGAGATAAGGTCACGGTGGAGCTTTCTCCCTATGATCTGACTCGCGGTCGAATAACTTATCGATCGAAATAAACTGGGTATTCGGTATTGGGTATAGGGTATTGGTAAGGGTAGCAAGCAAATCGTGCTTTTTTTTACCAATACCGAATACCCAATACCCAGCACCTAATTTCAGGAGTATATTTTATGAAAGTGCGCGCATCAGTAAAAAAAATTTGCCCCAAATGTAAAATCGTAAAACGTAAGGGCGTCGTTCGGGTAATCTGCGAAAATAAACGGCATAAACAGCGGCAGGGATAAAGGAGGATTGACATTGGCAAGGATTGCAGGGGTTGATCTACCCAGGAATAAGCGAATCGAAATCGGGCTGACCTATATTTATGGGATTGGCAGAACCTCGTCCAGGCGGATTTTGGAGAAGCTCGACATCGATTTAGATTTGAAGACCGATCATCTGACGGAAGATCAGATCAGTAATATCCGCAAGGCAATCGACGATCAATATAAGGTGGAAGGCGAGCTGCGTACCGAGATCTCGATGAATATCAAACGCCTGATGGATTTTGGTTCTTATCGCGGACTGCGTCATCGCAAATCGCTGCCGGTGCGCGGCCAACGAACCAGCACCAATGCCCGCACCCGGAAGGGGCCCAAACGAGCAGCCGTTAAGAAGAGAGGTGCTACCAAGCAGAAAAAGTAAACGACTTAGGGTATAATTTGATTAGAACCCATCTCAAAATTCTATTTTTGAGATGGCTTATAGATAAGACAGAGGCAAAACGATGGCCAAAAAAATTCGTACCAAGAAAAAGAGCAAGAAAAACATTTCTAACGGCGTTGTTCATATTCAATCGACATTTAACAATACGATTGTGACCATAACCGATTCAGGAGGAAATGTCGTTTCCTGGTCCAGTGCCGGGGTGCAGGGGTTTAAGGGTTCTCGTAAAAGTACGCCTTTTTCAGCGCAGCTCGCAGCTGAAGACGCAGCCCGGAAGGCAATGGAACATGGGATGAGAACCGTAGAGGTTTATGTTAAGGGTCCCGGTCCTGGAAGAGAATCCGCATTACGCGCGCTGCAGGCCGCTGGATTCAACGTTGTAATGATTAAAGACGTGACACCCATTCCCCATAATGGGTGCCGACCACCCAAGAGAAGAAGAGTTTAATTTAGTTAATTCGTTGATATGTTAAATAGTCAAATAGTTTTAAATGATTTTATCTTCAGTTACGATTTAACCATTTAACGAAACAAAAGGGAGGATCTTTTGTCAAGATATAAAGATTCGGTTTGTCGGCACTGCCGGCGTGAAAATTTAAAATTGTATCTTAAGGGAGACCGCTGCTATTCGGATAAATGCGCCTTTGACCGGCGTTCGTATCCGCCCGGACAGCATGGTGAGCGCCGGGGCAGGAAAATTTCTGATTACGGAATACAGTTGCGGGAAAAACAGAAAGTCAAAAGAATGTATGGACTTTCTGAAAAACAATTTCACCTGTTTTTTAAGAGGGCTGAGCGCCAGAGAGGTGCCACCGGAACCAACCTGCTGTCATTATTGGAACGGCGTCTCGACAATGTTGTCTATCGCCTTGGCTTTGCGAATTCTCGCGCTCAGGGGCGCCAGTTTGTCCTGCACAATCATTTCATGGTCAATGACAAAAAGGTCAACATCCCGTCTTTTTTAGTCAAAGTAGGCGATGCAATTGAAGTAAAGGAAAAGAGCAAAAAAGTTGCGGCGATCTCCGACTCCATTGAGGCGGTTGTTCGCAGAGGAATTCCGCAATGGTTGGAGCTTGAAAAAGAGAAAAGTAAAGGCGTCGTGAACGGATTCCCGGTACGCGAAGACCTTACGATGCCGATTCAAGAGCAGCTGATTGTCGAGCTCTATTCCAAATAGCGGTTGTTGCAGCCAAATCCAAAAACCTTTTCAACCTGGAGAGAAAAAATGTCATCTGATGAACTGATGTTTATTAACTGGCAACAAATGATCAAGCCAGAAAAAGTTCAGGTTAGCAGTAATCCATCCTATGGCAAGTTTGTATGTGAACCATTGGAAAGGGGTTTCGGGATCACGATCGGCAACTCCTTAAGACGGATTATACTGTCTTCGTTATATGGTGCTGCCATTACATCGGTAAAGTTTGATGGCGTCATGCATGAATTCAGTGTTATCCCTGGAGTGCTGGAGGACGTGTCCGAAATTATTCTAAATCTCAAAGAAGTTCGTTTTCGGGTTGCAGACACGGAGCCCAAAAGCGTCCGAATTGAAGCTTCGGGAGAAAGGGAAGTCACCGCCGGCGATATCCTGAGTGATGACGGAAAATGTGATGTGCTTAATTCCAAGCACCACATTGCGAGCCTTTCGGAAAAGGGCAAGTTAAACATGACCATGACTGTGAATTACGGAAAAGGTTACTCCCTTGCCGAAGCAAATAAAGATGAAGAAGCCCCTGCCGGTACAATACCGATTGATGCGGTCTACTCACCGATCAAACGCGTCAATTACGTGGTCGGTAATGCGCGGGTCGGTCAGCGAACCGATTATGATAAGCTCACATTGGAAATCTGGACCGACGGAAGCCTCCTTCCCGAGGACGCGGTGTCTTTTGCCGCCAAGATCTTAAAAGATCAGATGAGTATTTTCATAAACTTTGACGAAGAAATGGAACCGCCGCCCGAGGAAAAATCCAGGGATAAGACCAAGCCAAAGTTTAACGAAAATTTGTATCGCAGCGTTGAAGAACTTGAATTATCGGTCCGCAGTGCCAACTGCCTGAAAAATGCAGACATCAACCAGATTTGGCAACTGGTCAGCAAGACCGAAGCAGAAATGCTCAAGACAAAAAACTTTGGTCGCAAGTCCTTGAACGAAATTAAAGAAGTGTTGTCCGAAATGGAATTGTCGCTCGGGATGAAACTGGAAGGCTTTATGCCCCCCGAAGAAGACAACGAAGAAGGAGAGTGATTGGCCGTATGAGACATCGAAAAGCTAGCTTGAAACTAAATCGAACCACGAGTCATCGCCTCGCGATGTTCCGCAATATGGTCACATCTTTGTTTAAACATGAGCGTATTCGGACAACGGGTCCCAAAGCCAAAGAGTTGCGTCGGCTGGCAGAGCATCTCATTACCCTGGCTAAAAGGGGTGACCTGCACGCCAGACGGCAAGCCCTTGCGGTTATCAGAGAAAAAGATGTAGTTCACAAATTGTTTGATGAAGCCAATGAAAAATTTGGTCATTCCGCCGGAGGGTATACCCGCATTGTCAAGTTGGGCCGACGGGCCGGCGATGCGGCGCCGATGTCGTTGATTGAGCTGATTGTTCCCGAGGCCGGTGGCAAGAAAAAAACCAAAAAGAAAGGCGCCAAAGCGAAAGCTGCCAAAACAAAAGCGGGCAGCGAAAAGAAAGCCGACGTTAAAGCTCAAGATAAAAAGAAATCAGCTAAAAAAGAAGCCACGGCTGAAATGAAGAAAGAGCCGAAAGCAAAAAAGAAAGAGGCGTTAGCGCCTAAGGAAGAAACGGCAAAACTGAAAAAGGCTACCGGAAAAAAAGAAGAACCCGAGGTCAAATCAGCAGCAACACAGGAAAAAGACGATTCCGCCGACAAACCTAACAAAGCATCAAAGAAGAAACCCTCAAAGGAAGAAAAAAAATCTTAAATTAACTCATCTTCGAATCTTCTTTCCAAAAAAAATCTGAAATTATTTCAGCAGACCCTGTCGAACACGACGGGGTTTTTTTTTGGGGTTTTTCGCTTGAATCAGGATAGAACCCATCTCAATCCGCGGCGGACTGCGTGTTCCTTAGGACTTTTAAAACTTTCATGGGCGCATTAAATTTGATAAAACCCCGGCTCTTGATTTATTAGCGGCGTTTCGGATATATAAATTCAATTCAACTGGATTCAAAAGGGGGGAGGGGGGATGAACGACCTATCCGATTCCATAAAGCCAAAAGCTTTTGTGTTGAGCAATGCCCAGGTTGAAAAAATCCATGGCGCCACGTTGGGTTTGTTGGAACATACCGGCATAAAAATGCAACACGCGGAAGCCATAGAAATTTTGGACGGTGCAGGGGTGCGTGTCGAAAAGGACCGAATTTACTTGCCTGCTGCCATCATCGATGAAGCACTTGGCAATTCTCCTTCACGTGTGGTTTTAGGTCGCAGAAACTATGAAGATTCTGTCATTTTAGAAGGAGATCGCACCTGGTTTGGTCCCTGCCTGGATTGTATTAATTATTTGGATCCGATCACCAATGAACGTCGGGCTTTTACCTCTGAAGACTGCCGGATAAATGCATCCATTGCCGACGGGCTGGCCAATTTTACTTGGGTAATGACCCTGGGGCTGGCTGATGATGTACCCCCCAGTATCGCTGATCGTGTCATTGCCCGGCAGGCGCTAACCTATTGTGAAAAACCACTGGCCTTCTGTTGCCAGGGTCTCGATAGCACCCGGGACATTTATGAAATGTCACTCGTGATTTCCGGGAATGAAAAGCATTTTAAGCGGGCACCCAACATCGCTACGATCTTAAGTCCGACTTCACCGCTCTCCCTATCCGAGGTTACGATCGATAGATTATTGTTTTGTGTTGAAAAAGAGATACCTGTTATTGTTTGCCCAGCACCTTCGGCCGGCAGCACCGGCCCGGCAACATTCGCTGGAACCATTGTGCAGGCAAATGCTGAATCGCTAAGCTGCCTGGTCATTGCCCAAATTCTCCGTCCGGGTTTCCCTATCATTTATGGCGCCATGCCCAGCATAATGGACATGGCAACGACCATTTTTTCATACGGTGCTCCTGAATTAAGCATAATGTCGGCCGCTTTTTGCCAGATAGTAAAACATTATCAATTGCCATTTTTTGGGACAGGCGGGTGTTCTGATGCCAAATATGTCGATGCGCAGGCTGCAGTAGAAGCAACATTTTCCTTGTTGAGCTCATCACTGAGCGGGGCCAACATGATACACGACTGCGGTATCCTCGATCATGGATCGGTGGCTTCTCCGGCTTATAATGTGCTTATCGATGAGGTGCTCGGTATGGTCAAAAGTTACGAGCAGGGAATCGTCTTAGACGACGACACCCTGGCACTTGACGTGGTTGACCGTGTCGGGCCCGGGGGTCACTTCCTCGATGAGGAGCACACATTGAATCATTTTCGGGATGTATGGTATCCACAATTGTTTGAAAGAAGCGATTATGATCGCTGGCTTGAAAAGGGCGCAAAACATTTTGAAGAAAGGTTGCTTGAAAAAACGAAGCAGGCAATGGCGTATGTGCCCACACCGCTGCCGCCGGAGGTTCTGAGAGAGCTCGACCGGTTGGCGAAGCACTGGAAATAGATAAAAAAATGAAAGTAAACATCATGTTCTGCGGCCCACTGGCGCGTTACGCCGGAATTGAAAAGGCCCGGATCGAACTTTCTGAAATCGCCCGTTTCGAAGACCTTTTGTCTGAAATCGGACGCCAGTATGGCTCAAATATGCCGCCCCTCATATGGGATGCAGACCGGGACCGCTTCACCCACCACGTGCTCGCGGTGAAAGGATTTAAACATTTAACCGATTTAAAGGAACCACTGAATAAGAGGGAAGAAATAAGGTTCTATCTTGTAATGCTGGGCGGCTAAATCACACAGGATAAAACCGATATAATCTATCATTGTTTCAAGCCGATGGAGAAGACCAAAATGGTTAACGTTAGAAAAGCAGCGGTGGTTGTCATTGGCGGTGGCATCATGGGGTGTTCTACCGCGTACGAACTGGCCAAAAAGGGGCAATCCGTCATTCTGCTGGAAAAAGGTTTCGTTGGTGCTGAAGCCTCTGGAAGAAATGGCGGGGGAGTGCGCCAGCAAAAGCGTGATCCGGCGGAGTTGCCGCTGGCCATGGAATCTGTGAAAATCTGGCAAGGGTTGCAGGATGAATTGCAGTGGGACCTTGAATACCGGCAAGGCGGTAACATTCATATTCTTGGGAATCCCGACCGTTATGATTTTTTTGTCGAACAACTTCGATATTCCCAGGAAGCCGGCCTGGATGTACGCTTGCTGAGCCCTGAACAGACCCATAAAGTGCTTCCGACCCTGAGAAGGGGTCTGGATCTGCTTGGATCCACTTATTGCCCGTCGGACGGAAATGCCAATCCGCTATTCGTGTGCAAGGCATATGCTAAAGCGGCGCAACAGCTGGGTGCCGAGATCAGAGAGCATGAACCCTTGGAGCGATTGGCGGTCAAATCCGGCCGAGTGATTGCCGCTGTGACGGCCCAGGCCGAATACAGGGCATCGGATTTCGTTATTGCCGCCGGTGCGTGGTCGAGGCCAATTTGTCATCAAATCGGTTTGAATTTTCCGGTCCAGGTTAAACGGTCTCAACTCATGGTGACCGAGCCGCTGCCCCCGGTTTTCACTGAATTTGTCAGCGCCGATCAATGCAGTAGTTATTTCCGCCAGGCGTTAAGCGGCGGAATACACATCGGCATCCCAAGTGCCCCCATCGAGGACCATAATAAATCGACAAGTTATGATGCCTTTAAAATTGCAGGGCAAAGCTGCATGACACTTTTGCCTTTTCTCGAGAAAGTCAACATTGTTCATAGCTGGGCTGGGCTGACCAACTGGACCCCCGATGCGGTATGTATCATCGACAAGGCCCCCAATGTAGAAAACTTTTATTTGACCGGAGGGAATTCGGGTCACGGTTTTTGCCTGGGTCCGATTACGGGAAGGCTACTAGCGGAATGGATCGTTGATGGCGCACCCTCCATGGATTTGTCGGCGGTGCGCTGGACACGATTTGACGATATTTATCTTTGATTGAAGATATCCTTATTGAATATTAGGGAGATAGTATGACACAGGACTTGAGAATATGGAAGGATGTGCAACGCGGCCAGGCCTTTAAGATCGAAGTCGATGGTGTAGCGGTTGTGGCTTATGAAGGGGAGACGGTCGCTGCAGCCCTCATGGCAGCCGGCATACGGACAACCAACAGGACGGTTCGGGGAGAAGCGCCCCGTGGGGTTTGTTGCGGCATTGGTCTGTGTTACGGCTGTGCGATGGTCATTGATGGCGTGCCCAATACCCGGACATGTCAGACGCTGGCGCGGCCCGGGATGCGCTTGGAAACCCAGAAAGGCTTGCGGGGATGGGAGGTGGCAGAGTGAAAAATCCTGAATTGATCATCATCGGTGCGGGGCCCGGTGGAATCGCCGCTGCAGTTGAAGCCGCAAGGGCAGGGGTAAGCGTCAAAATTTTAGATGAGAATCCGAAACCCGGTGGCCGGATTTACAGCCAGCTCAACGACGGGTTCAAACTGGTAAATCCCGGGTTTCTGGGCCCGGATTATGAAAAGGGAAAAGCGCTTTTTACTGAGTTCGACGCTTTTCGCGAAAAGATCGATTACCTGCATGATGCTTTAGTATTCGGTATATTTGAAAACCGGGTCATGGCCTATCATCAAGCGGGTATAGGACAGCGCCTATCGTTTAACAAGCTTATTGTGGCCACCGGTGCTTACGACCGACCGGTTCCATTCCCGGGCTGGACCCTGCCGGGTGTCTTGACCGCTGGAGGGGCCCAGACCCTGGTCAAAATGCAAAGGGTGTTGCCGGGCAGAAATATTCTTTTTGCCGGCACGGGGCCATTGCAGCTGGTTGTAGCCACCCAGGTCCTGGATGGTGGCGGAACGGTTGAGGCCATCCTGGAGGCCGGTGCAATCAATAACTGGCTCAAATTACTAAAAGGATTCAGCCGCAATTGGGGGCTTTTGACCGATGGACTGCAATACATGCGCGCCATACGAAAAGCGGGTGTGCCCCTGTTGCGCAAGCATATCATATTGGAGGCCCGCGGAGACAATCAGGTGGAGGAGGCCGTTATTGCGGAGGTGGACAAGGACTGGCGCGCCATTGAAAAAACGCGCCGTACCCTTAAGGTTGATACGATATGCCTCGGTTATGGTCTTGTGCCTTCGGTTGAACTGACGCGGTTGGTGGATTGTCAGCACAGATATGCGCCTGATCTGGGGGGCTGGATTCCGGCACGAAATGAGGACATGGAAACATCTGTGCCGGGCGTGTTTGCCGTGGGTGACGGCGCCGGCGTAGCCGGCAGCGCCATGGCCATGTTTGAAGGAAGAATCGCCGGTATCTCCACCGCCCAATCCCTCGGTTATATTTCACCCGGGGAAGCCCGCAAGCGGAAAAAGCCCTATCTGAATAACATGAAAAAAGTGGGGCGTTTGCGGGATGCCCTTAATCGGATATCTTACCCCCGAGCGGGCCTATTTGAACTCGCCAATGATGATACCATTATCTGTCGATGCGAAGAATTAACACTGGGGGATATTAAAAGCGCCATCAGCAAAGGCACCATCGAAATGAACGAGTTAAAGCGCATGACCCGCATGGGTATGGGTCGCTGTCAAGGCAGGATGTGCGCGCCGGCCGTCCAGGAAATCATCGCCAGACAGACCCAAACCCCGGCAGCCGAAATCGGGTATCTCAACCAGCGGCCGCCAACAAAGTTGGTTCCGATTCATGTATTGGAATCTTTGCCGGGAGAATTTGAGATTCGACATGGTTGGTAGGTTGATTATTCAAGTAGAGAACGGCTAATGACAATGTTTTGAATGGACGTTGCGTCCGACCCTGCATTGGGTTCCGTCAATAAAAACGCTCCAATGGCTTCACCGGACATCAATTTGCCCAGGTTTCGGTCGCGAAGCGCTTTATTCACGATAAGGGAGGCCGCAATCGTCACAACGTTATGAACCGCCAGGGCACAGGTAAACCCGATATCGATCTTGGCCAATTCTTCATAAACACGTGCAATGGTGGCCGCCGAACTCCCGTTCCCTTCAAATCCTTTATGTTTTCTAAGGCATCCATCGTATATTACGACAGATTCTCTAACGCTTCTCTTGCGGCCTCTTTGACTTCTGCCGCATATTCTCCTTTCAATATGCTTTCCAGCAGAGGCGCTGTTTCAATTGGCGTCATTTGACCCAAAATATACACGAGATCTCCCTTTACCCGATTATCAACTTTATCAAACCGCTGCCACAGGGGGTTGATGGTTTGAGCCGCCAGGTCGGGATTTTTCTCGATGAGTTCCTCCATCACTACCATCGCACCCAAACGAACCGGCCACTTTGTATGGATCAAAAGCTTATAAAAGGCAGGAAAGATTTCTGCTTTGTTCAGCATCATTTCTGTGAGTTGACCGGCTTTGCCCTCCTTTAGCATCATTTCCAAAGAGGCCGGCCCTAAAACACTGGGATCGCGGTTTACCATCATCTCAATGATCTCGTTGAGTTGAATCGTTCCGGTCCAGCGGAATTGTCCTTCTAAAATCAAGGTGGGCACGGATTGAATGCTGTCTTTTTCGGCAAGTTCGGGAAAATGCATCGCGTCGACAACCGTTAATCGAATGTTGGGGTTCAAACTTAACAGCGGAAGCAGCTGTTGTACGGCGCCCGGGCAGAATGTGCACTGGGGCGAGACGTAAATAACCAGATGGGTTGGCAAATCTATTTGGGTCAACCCGGTCGTTGCTGCCCCCTCAATCTGAGTTGCCTCCCTATCTTTCAATTGAAGGGCTTCAATAAACGGTCCGACCTCGGTGCCCGCAGGAATTGCCTGGTACCGCAATCCATTGTGAACCTGGATAGCCGGAACCTCATCCGGATCTCCCTCTTCTTTTTTGACAAGAATTTTCGGTACCCGTTGAACAAGATCGTCGCAAAATTGCCTCATTGCGGGGCTTTTCTCATGGTCGGATTCAATGAGCTCGATCTGGATTTCTTTTGATAAACTTTCATTCAGAGCCGCAAACTGCTTTTTTTCGGCAGGCGTCATTTATTCTCGGTTCAGGGTTCAGGGTTCAGGGTTTAGGGTTCAGGGTTTAGGGTTCAGGGTTCAGAGGTTCAAGGTTTAAGGATTTGTTAAATTAGTTTTATTGGTCTCATTGGTTGAATCGGTTGGTTTGAACTCAACCAATTGAACTTATTAAACCAATCAAACCAATATAACGTGCGGGTGAAACCCGCAATCTTTATTACATGGGGCCTTGCAATGCAAGCTAAAATTCATAGTCTAGGTTTGAATAAAATGATTGAATAATTATTCGATCTGTTCAATTATCAATTCAAGGCATTCCTTGACTTGTCGTTTTTTATGATGATATAGGCCATTATAGAACCCTACTCAAAAATGTCTTTGGGCCCAATATCTTTGTTGGTGCCTCGTTTAAAATCCTCAACATACAACAGTATGCCTGCGGTTTTAAACTCGGCCCCGCCGCGATCTTGAACCAAAATCCTATTTTTGAGTAGGGTTCTAAGAATAATCGATCCGGCTTTGCGGTCTATCGAAGCCTTCGGCAGAAAGGAGAAATCGAGGTTATGGATTCTGAAAGTCTGTTGAAAGATAAAATTGTATTGGCGGTGGATGATGAGGTCGATGTTACCGATACCATCGTAGAGGTTTTGGACATGTGCCTGGTGCGGAAAGCCAATGATTATGAAACCGCCCGTCAGCTTTTGATGAGTTACACGTTTGATATTGTCATCCTGGATATCATGGGCGTAAATGGCTTCGAACTTTTAAAGACCTCTGTCAAACGGGGGTTCCCCACCGTAATGCTGACCGCCTATGCATTGACACCGGAGGCCCTCGAAAAATCGATTAAACTGGGTGCGGTTTCCTTCCTGCCAAAGGAAAAAATGAGCGACCTGGACGAATTCTTGGCCGATGTGGTCCTGAAAGGCGGGCAACCGGTCTGGGGCAAGCTCTTTGATAAACTCGGCGATTTTTTCAATAAACGCTTCGGGCCGGACTGGAAACAGCGCAACCAATTTTTCGAAGACTTCGAGCAATCCATCAAATCGGAAAAATAGGTTGAGTCCGGATAGAACAAGACCTGTTTTCGCTTAATTATGAAACTATCCAAGCAACAGATCAAAGAGACGCTCATATGCTGGAATGCGGCCTGGGATACCCACGATCTGGATGGCGTCATGGCGCTTTTTCATAAAGACGTCTTATTTGAGAATTGGACAGGTGGTAAGGTCAAAGGAAAAGCGTCTTTGCGCAAGGCCTGGGCGCCCTGGTTTGAAAAACATGGCGGATTTCGATTCATCCCTGAAGATACCTTCATCGATGAAGCGGAGCAGAAGGCTCTTTATCGCTGGCAGCTCCAATGGCCGTCCCTTGAAGAAGGCTATGAAGGCCACCCCGAAACTCGCAGGGGTGTGGACGTGATCCACTTCCAAGACGGAAAAATCATCAAAAAACTGACCTATTCTAAAACCACCATCGAGATCGACGGCCAAAGGCGCCAACTTTTCGTTTCGGGGGCTTAAGTATAGAATTTGGCATTCAAAGGCAAAAAAAATCGATTTGTAAATCCAGATTAAGTATTGAATCTATTGGCTTTTGATATAGCAGTTTCTGTAAACGCACACATTGTAGAGGCTGAGGGCAATCATCGGCCTCAATTTGTCTAATATTTTTGCTTGACAAAAAATCAAATAGCTGTGATATAGCTATCAAATCATCTTTGGCGAATGAATCGTGTTCATTTTTTGAAATTTACTATTCCTAAAAGGGAATACTTCAAAGCAGGGCTGGGAAATGGAAACAGAAAAACTGCTTCAAGGGAAAAGGGTGTTGATAGTTGATGACGAACCCGACATCCTTGATTCTTTGACTGATCTTTTGAGCATCTGTATGATTGATCGTGCATCTACATTTGAGGAAGCAAAAGAGCTTCTTGAAACACATAACTACGACGTTGCGGTTCTTGACATCATGGGCGTTCAGGGATTCAAACTTCTCCAGATTGCAAAAGAACAAGACATTCCTGCTCTAATGCTCACCGCCCATGCTTTAGGCGAAGAGACCTTGACGAAATCCGCAGAAGAGGGAGCTTCCTACTATGTTCCTAAGCACGAAATAGCAAATATTGATTTGTATGTCGCAGATGTTATTGAGGCCAGAGAGAAAAAGAAGAACCCGTGGGTCAGGTGGTTCGAGAGACTCGGCCCTTTTTTTGAAAAACGGACAAATTTTAGAGGTCCGAATTGGAGAGAAGATCATAAGAAATTTTGGGATGAGAAGCTCAAGCAGTTGACAGGCTATTGATAATGCTGCTCATATTTCCCTTTGGGATTCATTTTAGGGAAGTGTAACAATACAACTGAACTTAATTTATAAGTCACAATTTCCTTTTACCATGGGAAAGTTAAACCGGCTTGGTGGTGAAAACGGAAAATTTGTCACCGGTACTGACTTCGGCAGAGGCAATTTCAGCAGCTCTAAACCATACAAAAGGAGGAAAAATAATGAAGAAAGCATCCCTAATCGTGTTAGCCGTAGTGCTAGCTGTGAGCATGGTTGTTCTGGCCTGGTCTGCGCCAGCTAGTGCTCGCGAGAAGGTTCAGCTCGATTTCGCTACTTTCTGGCCGGCTGGCGACTTCCAGGCCGGAATCGGGTTCAAGACTTGGATGAAGACCATAGGGGACCGTGTTAAGGCCGAGACCGACTATGAGATCGAGTGGACCGAGTTCTACGGCGTGCATCCAGCGAAGCTATTGGATGGTATTGAGGCCGGAACTTACGATGTCGGGACAAGCGGTCCGGGTTATAGTCCTGGCGTTTTTCCCTTGTGGGCTGGTCCCCAGTACCCAGGCGAAGCTTACAGAAAGAACGCTTACACGATGTCGTTGACCATACAGGCACTTCATGAACAGATGCCCGAGCTGCAGGCACAATTCGACCGCACAAAAATGAAGCTGATGCATTTCTGGTCCACTGGGCCGGGCTACTTCCTTATGACTCCAGATAAAAACGTTCGAACGCTGGCTGACTTTTCAGGTAAGACCATCAGAGCGGCCAACCCCGCATCCGTGGCTTGTATTGAAGCTTTGGGAGCAAAACCTCTTTTCGCCCCCATGAGTGTGGCGCTCGAGCGGTTTGAGGCCAAACTGATCGATGGCATCCTCTGTCCCACTGACACGCCCAAGGGCTTCGGTCTGGGTTCATATGTGCGGCATGTTACCTTCGCTCCATTCAGCTACCACTTCGTGTTCTTCAAGGTAATGAACAAGGATGCCTATGATCGCTTGCCGGCAAAGGTGAAAACTATCTTTGATGAGGTCAACGCTGCCTATCCTGCATACTACGGCCAGTTGAGAACATGGGGTGAGGCAGATGGGCTAGAGTACATGAAAGGTCTTGAGGGCTACACCTACTATGATGTGCGCGCAGAGAATCCGGCTGAATATGCTAAATGGGTTGGCGCAACAGCTGGTCTCATCGACAAGTGGATCGGCGGTGACGCCAAGAAGAAGGCAGTGTGGAACAAGTTCCTCGAACTGGATAAGTACTATAGCACGACGCCCCCGTATTCTACCTGGACACACAGCTGGCCAACTCCGCCGGTGCCACCCTCTGGGAAAAAGTAGGATGATCAACGTGGATTTGGCGTGATGTCGGTCAGAGTACGGTAAGGAGGTTGGGGTACCCCGGGGAGAAACCCGTGGTACCCCAGCTGTTTTGAGGGAAAACCTGACTGGTTGCTTAGGACAAAAGACACAGGAGGGCCGGATGAATACTTTCGAAAAAGTGCTGGGGTTTGTCGCAGAGAAGATGGCCTGGATTGCCATGTTCGCCATTGTGGCGTGTATGGCCCTTGTGGTAACGGATGTGATTAGGTATCAAGCTGTCCATAAGCCGCTTCCCGGTACTCACGAGGTTGTGGAGCTGATAGCCTCCGTGATCCTGAGCATGGGAATCGGCTACCTTACGTTTGTGAGAGGACATGTGGCGGTGGGTATCCTGGTGGACAGCTTTCGGCCCCGAGTGCAGGCCGTCTTTGACCTCGTGACCGGTGTGATTTCTCTTGGCTTTACAATCTGGCTCACCGAGGGAACGCTCGAAATGGCCATTCGAAATTTCAGATACGGATGGGTGACGGGAGTTTTGGCAATTCCCAGGGCTCCTTTTATGTTTTTGATTGCCGTGTCACTGGCACTCGCATGCGTGGTTCTTGTCAGGGACGTGATCAAGTCGGTGATGGTGATCCGAAAAGGAGGTTGAGATGGAGCGAGAGCTGATAGGAGTCCTATCCGTGATTGTCATGGTTGTGCTTCTTCTTGCCCGCATGCCTGTGGCTTTCGTGATGCTGGTGCTGGGCATGGCCGGTATTGGTTTGATTAAGGGTACGGCGGCCGCGTTGGGTGCTGCGTCCTCGATTATGTACGGGACATTTGCCAGCTATGCTCTGGTGGTTGTTCCCCTTTTCACCTGGATGGGCTACATCGGCTACCACTCCGGCATCAGCGAGCACCTGTACGACGCCGCATACAAACTGGTGGGCCGGCTCAAGGGTGGCCTGGCCATGGCTACCACCATAGCCTGCGCCGCTTTCGGCGCCATCTGCGGTTCTACGACGGCTACTTCAGCGACCTTCGCGGCCCTGGCATTACCCGAGATGAAGAAACGGGGTTACAATCACTCTCTGGCCACAGCCAATGTCGCGGCCTCGGGCATCCTGGGAGTGCTGATTCCGCCCAGCGTCATCTTCATCGTCTATGCCAGTATCACGGCAGAGAGCGTGGCTAAGCTTTTCATTGCCGGTATCTTTCCCGGCCTGCTTCTGGGAGTTCTTTTCTTGGGTGCCACTTACGTGGTGGTAGCCCTCGATCCGAAAAAGGCACCGCCCGGTCCGTATTTTCCCTGGAAACAAAGGATCATTGCGTTGGCTAAAGGAGGGATAGAGGTCATCATCATCTTTGTGGCTGTGATTGGAGGGCTGCTGGCCGGGTTCTTCACAGGCACCGAGGCCGGATCGGTGGGCTGTTTTGCCACGCTGCTGGTGGTGCTGGCCAGGCGGGTCCTCACCTGGCAGGGCTTTGTAAACTCGCTGAAAGACACCGTCCGCACATCGACCATGGTCATGTTCCTGGTAGGTGCGGCAGCCGTCTACGGGGAGTTTCTTGGTCTGACACGCCTTCCCATGCTTGTGGCGGACTGGGTGGTGGCGCTTCCTCTGCCGCCCTGGCTTATCATCATTGCCGTTCTTCTCATCCTCATGACAATGGGCTGCTTTGTCGACGCCCTGGCTATGGTTTTGCTGACCATACCCATTTTTTACCCGGCGGCATTGAAGCTGGGCTTCGACGGGACATGGTTCGGGGTTATCATGACGCTGGCCCTGGGGATGGGCGTGCTGACACCCCCTGTGGGCGCCAATGTCTATGTCGTGTACGCCGTGGACAAGGAAACACCGGTCATGGATATTTTCAGGGGGGTATGGCCTTACCTGATCGGCCTGTGGATTTGCTGTCTCATCCTGCTGGTTTTCCCCCAGGTTGCCCTTTACCTGCCCAGTTTTATTAAATAGGGCCTGGGGACGGACCCTGTTTTTGGAGAGCTGAGATTTTCCCTCTCGCCCAAAAAGGGAGACCCCTTCCGGACTTTGATATTTTTTGAAGAAGGAGAAACGGTCGATGGCTGTGCCTCGTGGTCCTCTGGACCGGGCGCTGCGCTACCGCTGGGTTATTTTCTGGATACTGGCTTGCGGCTATGTGCTGGTCTATTTTCACCGGCTTTGTGCGGCGGTGCTGGCGGTGGACATGATGCGCATGGCTTAACCGAACTTCATCCTCAGAAAAATTATATTGTGTAATATCAGAATGATAGCCGCATAGAAACCTCGATTTTGACACTACGGATTTTAGAATTCCTATAGGACCGTCTTCACTATTCTCCCAGGTTGATACGATGATTTAGTGCGTCATATATTGCCTGGTGTGATGGTTCAGCCTTGGACGATTTTCGGATATGGACAGCTTTATTGTCTTTTCGCTTCATGTTAGTTGTAAGCCGTACCTGTGTTGATTGCTGTTTGCGAATTGTCGTCCAGCAAAAATGAATGCCTTGTCGTCGAAGCTTATAGCGAATCGTATGCAAGAGATGGTAGGCAATAGTGGTTATAAAAAGATGACCATCTCAGCGCCTCTCTTTCGCTCAGGATTGAAAACTTCAGCGTATATCACGACGCGATTCCGGCACTTAAAGGCGTATCGATCGAAGTACCCAAAGGCGAAATCGTCTTGTTTAGCGACTTTCTTTCTTGACACACCCGGCGCCTTCCTTTATATTCCACTACTTATACCTAAAGGGTATACTGTATACGAAATTATCATTTTGCCAAAATAAAATCAGTTTTAGGAGGAAAAAATGGAATTTAGTTTGCCCGAAGAACTCGAGATTCTGAGAAATATGGTGCACGATTTTGCAGAAGAGAAAATTGCGCCTTTTGCCGATGAATGGGATGAAAAGCATTATTTCCCTTACGAGGAAGCCGTCAAGCCAATGGGCGAGCTGGGCTTATTCGGCACGGTTATCTCTGAGGCCTATGGTGGATCCGAGATGGGCTGGCTGGCGGCCATGATTATTACCGAAGAAATCGCCCGGGCATCGAGTTCACTCAGGGTCCAGATCAATATGCAGACCCTTGGGTGTGCCTATACCATCGAAAAATACGGCAGCGAGGAATTATCAAAAAAATATATTCCCAAACTGGTCAGCGCCGAATATATGGGCGGATTTGCCATGACCGAACCGGACGCGGGCTCTGATGTCATGGCCATAAAATCGCGGGCCGAAGATAAGGGCGATCACTGGCTTCTAAACGGATCCAAGACCTGGATCTCCAATGCCGACGTGGCCGATATCATCATTTATTATGCTTACACCGATCGTGATGCGGCTTCAAAGGGCTTATCGGCTTTTGTCGTTGAGCTTAAAAATTTCAACGACGTGCGGACCACGGCTCTGGACAAATTAGGATCCCGATCTTCACCTACAGGAGAAATCTATCTGACCGATACCAAAGTGCCCAAGGAAAACATTCTCGGCAAACCCGGTGATGGTGCCAAAATTCTTTTTGGCTCCTTGAATCAAACCCGGCTTTCGGCTGCCGCCGGGGCTGTGGGGGTGGCTCAGGCCTGCCTGGATGAAGCCGTCAAGTATGCAACCGAGCGCAAGCAATTCGGTAAAGCGATCGGTGAATTCCAGATGAACCAGGATCTCATTGCCCAGATGTCGGCTGAAATTGAAGCCGCCCGACTGCTGGTTTACAAGGCCGGCTGGGCAAAAGATCAGGGAAGATTAAACAACGGTCTGGATGTGGCCCAGGCAAAATATTTTGCGGGTGAGGTGGTGACCAAATGTGCCAATTATGCCATGCGGATTCTCGGTGCTTACGGCTATTCCACCGAATATTCCGTGGCGCGCTATTTCCGTGATGCCCCGACCTATACCATGGTGGAAGGATCTGCCAATATCTGCAAATGGATTATTGCGTTGGATCAGTTGGGCATTCGCAAAGCAAATAGGTAGGCTGTTATATTCGGTCAATTTAAATTGATTTTTTTCTATTCGGGCGGGAGCTGCCTGCTTTAAACAACAAGTGAGCTAAAATGTCTAAAATGAGCTAAAATGCCTAAAATTGGAGATAAGGATGGTTTTCTCCTTAATTTTAGGCATTTTAGGCACTTTTAACTTTAGGCATTGTGCACGGTTTTCTCCAGCCTTGACAAATTTACTTATTTTAAAAAGAATTAAAGTTGTATGAAAGGAGAAGAAGATGGACATCGTTGTTTTGGTGAAACAGGTGCCGGATACCGAATCACTGGTTCAGATTGCAGAAGATGGGGTTTCCATTAAAACGCAGGATATCAAATGGACCATGAACCCCTATGATGAACTGGCGGTGGAAGAGGCACTGCAAATCAAAGAAGCTCAGGGGGGTACGGTAACCATCCTTACCCTGGGACCGGATAAAGCCATTGAGGCGATCCGGACCGCACTTGCCATGGGCGCTGACCAGGGCGTGCATATCAATGATCCGGCCGCCCAAGGCAGCGATTCCCTGGCCACTGCAAAATTGTTGGCAGCTGCTTTAAAGGACATCCCTTATGATTTGATCATTGCCGGGCATCGGGCTGTGGATGAGGACAATTATCAGGTGGCCTCGGCCGTCGCTGAATTGCTGGGTATTCCCCAGGTTTCAATGGTCAATAAAGCCGAAATCACTGAAGGCAAGATCACCTGCCATCGAACGATTGAAGGTGGTACCGTTGTCGTGGAAGCTTCACTGCCGGCGGTGTTTACCACCCAGCGCGGGCTCAATGAGCCGCGTTACGCATCTTTGCCGGGCATCATGAAAGCCAAGAAAAAGCCTGTTGATGTTAAATCAGTCGCCGATCTGGGTGTTGATGCCGCCATGGTGGGCGCAGCCAACCGCAAAGTCAAGATAAAGGCGCTTAATCTGCCACCTGTAAGGCAGGCGGTCAAAATGATTGAAGGCGAAGCCGCTGCAGATAAAGCAGCAGCGCTGGTAAAAATTTTACATGAAGAAACAAAAATTATTTAGGGGAGAGCAAAAATGGCACAGGGTGTATTTGCAATAACAGAACAAAGAGACGGGGAACTTCGAAAAGTGAGCCTTGAAGTCGTGAGCGAGGGCCGACGGGTGGCCGACGGTTTAGGAACTGATTTAACGGCGGTGGTGCTGGGCAGCGGTATCGAAGGCCTTGCGGAAGAACTTAAAAAATATGGTCCCGATAAAATATGGGTGGCCGACGATCCGGCGCTGGCTGACTATACCACCGATGCTTACACCAATATACTGTCTGGCTTAATTCAGTCCGCTGATCCGGCAGTTATTATTCTCGGCGCCTCCGCCCAGGGCAAAGATCTATCCGGGCGATTGGCCGCCCGGCTGGACGCCGGTGTAGCCATGGATTGCACCGCGATAAAATTGGATAACGGCAGTTTAACTTATACCCGACCGATGTTTGGCGGAAAAATTGTTGCAGATGTCGAAATCGCAGGCACGCTTCAAATCGTTGCTATTCGACCCAATGTAATGGATATTACCGCAGCAGCCAAAGACAGCGCGATTGAAAAGTCGGCGGTTGAGGTCGGGGAGGTCAAGACCGCAGTGATCGAAAAGACCATGGAGACCGGTGATAAAGTTGAACTCACCGAGGCCGATATCATTGTCTCCGGCGGGCGCGGTACCGGTGGCGATTATGCCGCAATTGAAGCGCTGGCCGCTGAACTGGGTGCCGCGGTCGGCGCCTCCAGATCGGCTGTGGATGAGGGCTGGCGGCCGCACAGCGATCAGGTCGGCCAGACCGGAAAGACCGTATCGCCGACGCTGTATGTTGCCTGCGGCATTTCCGGTGCGATTCAGCATCTTGCCGGCATGTCGACTTCCAAATATATTGTCGCGATTAACAAAGATGAGGAAGCACCCATTTTTTCAAAGGCTGATTTCGGTATTGCCGGCGATCTGTTTGATCTGGTTCCCGCGCTTACCGAAGAAGTTAAGAAAGTAAAAGGATAGACGCCGATTTCCCGATCGGCTAACAAACGAAATCGGTTCCAGATGTATGTATTTCGGATCAGCCCTGCCATCGGCGGGGCTGATTGTTTTTGAAAGAAAGGAGAGACCATTGGATCAGGAAATCGTTGAAAAAACAAAGAAAACGGCCGGACTTTATTTTAAAGATGTTCAAGGTGAAAGGCCATATGATCTCTGGCGTTCTTTTGACAGGAACCTGGCCAAAGACCTATCGCTTTTTATTACCGGTCAGATGTATGCACGCGAAAAAATTCCGCATCAGACCCGGCAGTTGATCACCGTGGCGGCGCTTACCGTGCTCTCCCGGCTGGATGAACTCCGGCTGCACATTCATGCCGCGCTGAACGTGGGGTGTACCCCGCAGGAAATTGCCGAGGTCATTTTTCAAACGGCTGTTTATGGCGGTATGCCGGCCACTAATCAGGCTTTAAAGACCTTAAGGTCGGTTCTTGAGGAAAAAGGGGAATGGCCGCTGAACGATTAGGAATACGATCATTTAAATACGAATGCCCGATAATTGACACTTAATGACTTAATGAAAAATGTGATTATTTTGGATTTGATAGCTATCCATATCGCAGCAACACACATTGCGCATCGGTTTTACTTTTGTCGGGAACCCGCTTGCCGTAAATTGGGGCAGTCGGTTGGCAATGGAATGTATTCAATGGCAGGCACTTTCTTGCTTGACACGCGAACCCTATTTTTTTTATCTATCTGGCATAACGTCATTTTTTATCGTTCCTCGAGATAGAAATCGACTAAATCAGATTTTACCACAGGGAGGCTTAAATGAGTTTAAAATTAAAACAGATCGTCGTATCGATTGAAAACGCTCCCGGCAGGCTGCACGAAGTTACCGAGGCGCTTGGTAACGCCGGGATTAATCTGCGCGCACTCAACCTGGTTGATACCGGCGCTTTTGGGCAGCTGAGGTTGCTTGTTTCTGATGTGGCGACTGCCCGCAAGATTCTTATGGAAATGCAGATTCCGGCTTATGTTAATGAAGTCGTGGCTGCCGAAATCGAGGACAAACCTGGCAGCCTGGCAGAGTTGCTCAAACCGCTGACGCAAGCAGGTGTAACAGTCATATTTATGTATGCCTTTATCACCTTTGCAAAGGGAAATGCCATTATGATCTTTCGCTTCAGCGATAATGATAAGGCCATAGAGGTTTTAAGGACCAATGGCACTCATTTGCTGGACTCAGAAGCATTCGGGATCCTATCAACCGAAAGTAATAATTTTTGAAATGACGCTAAGCAAACATAAAAACCCCTCTAAAAAATCTGCTGTGAAGATGAAGGGGGCAGAGCAAAAGAAAATCCAGAAGGATCGGTATCGCGTTCTGATTGAGGATGTGGCTGATGGGTTCTACGAGGCTGATTTAAAAGGGAATTTCAAATTTTTTAATGATGCGCTCTGCCGAATTTTCGGATATTCACGCCAAAAAATCCGGAACAGCAACTTTCAGATTTACATGGATGATGCCAATGCCGCTATCGCCTATGAAGCCTTTAATAAAATATATCGTACCGGCAAGGGTGTGGTCGATATCAACTGGGAAATCATTCGCAAAGACGGCGAAAAGCGCCATCTGGAAATTTCCGCCAACCTGATTCGTGACAACGGCGGCAAACCCATCGGTTTCAGGGGGATTGCCAGGGATGTTACCGATAAAGTCATCGCTCAGCTCGCGTTGAGTGAGTCTGAGACCTGTGCGCTGGAGCTGTCAGAGCAAAGCCGCCGTGCGGAGCTGCGCTATCGGGCGTTTTTAAAATTTTTACCCATACCGGTGTTTGTCTTTAATCTGGATAATACGGTGTCCTATCTGAATCCGGCTTTTGAAGAAGTGTTTGGCTGGCGCCTTGAAGAGGTGGATGGCAAGAAAATACCGTTCGTGCCCGAAAAATATAAGGAACAGACGATTGAGGGCATCCGGCGTCTGCACAAAGAAAAAGTTCTGCGTGGCTTTGAAACCAAACGGTTTACCAAGGACGGACGGCTGCTGGATATTATTGTTGATGGTGCCATCTTCTATGATGAAGACGGGCAGCCTGCCGGTCAGGTCGTCACCCTGCGCGATGTGACCCGCGAAAAACGCAGTGCGCGCGTCAATCAGGCTCTTTTTCAGGATTGCCCGCGCCATGTATCAGTATCGGGGTTTGGATCAGCGCTTGGAGCTGATTACCAAGGAAGTTCAGGATCTGCTGGGCCTTGAGGGCACCATGGTTATTTTGCTCGACGAAGCCAATCAGGAATTCTTTTTCCGCGAAGCCGTATTTGATAAAACCGAAACCGGCAAGAAGTTTAAGGAACTGCGCTACCCGGTGGACAAAGGCATCGCCGGATTGGTATACCGCACCGGCAAGCCTCAAATCGTACAGGATGCCTATAAAAGTCCATATTTCTCCCGTGAAGTCGACCTGCAGGCCATGCATCGCACGCGGAACATGGCCGACGTACCTTTAGAGATTGAGGGACGAATAATCGGTGTTTTGTGCGCCGTCAACAAAAAGGAGGGTGATTTTGATCAGTCCGATATTGAGCTGTTGACGACGATCGGTAATCTGGTTGCACTGCCGATTGAAAACGCCGGCATCAACGAAGAACTCAAACGGTCTTACGAAGATGTCAAAAGCCTTAACCGCACCAAAGACCGTGTGATTCATCATCTGTCTCATGAATTAAAAACCCCGGTCTCAATTTTGTCTGCATCTTTGAATCTTTTAAAAAAACGACTATCAGAAATGACCGACCAGCGCTGGGACCGGATTTTTGAGCGGGCTCAAAGAAACCTGCAGCGCTTGCTCGAGATGCAATATCAGCTGGAAGATATCCTGCGCGAAAAGGACTATAAAACCCATCACATGCTATCGGCCCTGCTGGATGCGTCGGTGGATGAACTGGAAGTATTGATTTCACTGGGTTTGGGAGAAAAGGATATTATCGCAAAAATCCGGCAGCACATCGATGACACCTACGGTCCCCGGGAATCCAAATCAGAGGTGATCGAGCTGGGCCCTTTCGTAAAGGACAAAATTAAAGCTCTGCGTCCCAAATTTGCGCATCGAAAGTGCCGCCTGCGAACCTATGCATCTGAGACCGCACCCATCTACATCCCTGCGGAGGTTTTGGGAAAGGTTGTGGAAGGCCTGGTTCGCAACGCCGTTGAGAATACGCCCGATGGCGCAAACATATCTGTAAAGGTGCGCAAAGGTGAAATTGGCCCCGAATTTGAAGTCAAAGACAGCGGCATCGGTATCAGTGAAGAAAATTTACGGTTAATCTTTGAAAATTATTTTACATCCTATGATACCATGCAGTACTCTACCCGTCAGCCCTATGATTTTAAAGCGGGCGGGAAAGGCTTTGATTTACTGCGTATGAAAATATTTTCAGAAAGGTATAACTTCAGAATTAAGATGACATCCCGGCCCTGTCATTTAATCGACAAAGAAGGGTTTGAATGCCCGGGTAGTGTCGCCGATTGTGTGCCGGATGTTGATACGAAAGATTGCCGCAACACCGGCGGAACAACCGTGAAGGTGCAATTCTATCCCGCCGATCGATTTACCAAAAGATAGTTTTGCGGTAAAAAAAAAGTTAAGACTGCGGCGCAGATCTTATGGACATTTGGATTAAACCGATAAACGATTTATTTAAAGGCCCGTACCATGAGCGAACAAAACGAACACAAAGATAATATTCAGCCGACTGGAGAAAAGGCCGAGCAATTTTTCAGGGAAATTGAAATCGAATTTCTGGTCCATGAACTCAAAGACCCCATCGCCGTTATTGAAACCGGCCTGCGGACCCTGTTGGAGCGCCAGGATAAGTTCGGGGTTTTATCTGCCCGCCAGGAAAGCACCTTAAAGCGCACGTTAAGAAATTCAAAAAAAGCCCGAGAGCTGCTTCACAACTTACTTGAGATTGGACGCTCAGAATCCGGATGCTTTATCGGTGAGCGCTTTCAACCGGCAGAATCGGCTTTTCAGGCCTTAAAAGATGCGCTCGAGACGCATGCATGGAATGTATTTGAAAAATTTGGCACCTATGACAATCAAACGAAAGCACTTGAGTTTCTGCAAACCAGCGGTATTTCTTTTGCAGTGGCACCAACGGTAGATGGCTTGGAGATGTTTCAAGATGAAGTTAAATTTCGCCAGATTATCGGCAATTTGATTAAAAACGCGCTTCATCACTGCAAACAGAGGGTGGACATCCGGCTGGAACTGGATGGAGAAGATCTGGTCATAGCGGTCAGCGATGATGGGCCCGGCATTGAGCCGGAAAATCATGAAATGGTATTTCAACGCTATGCCCAGGTAAAAGAGTGCTCTATTGTGCCGCGTAAGGGCCACGGCCTCGGCCTGGCCGGTGCCAACATTATTTCCCGCTGCCTGGGGGGCAGCCTCGAGTCTGGAAAGTGAGAAAGGCAAAGGGGCTACCTTTCGATTAACAGTACCCATAAGACTGGCCGACGATTAAAACCCACCTCAAAAATGTCTTTTGGCCTCCCGCCTTTGGCGGGATTGGTGCCTCGTTTCAAATCCTCGACATACAAAAAAGTATGCCTCCGGTTTGCGACCCACAAGGCGTTTAAGATCAGATGGGGAATCCAGCAACGCTGGGAAACGAGGCCCCGTCGCGATCTTGAACCAAAATCCTATTTTTGAGATGGGTTTTTAGTTTTAATACAATTCAATACAGCGCTTTAGCCACATCTTTGAGGCCTAACGCCTCCAGTTTTTGCTTTTTAGGCTTTCCGGAGTGAAGGTCCCAATCCATTTCGGTGTACCAGTCTCTAACCAAAAGGTCGATATCGCAGTGTCTGCCAACAAGAGGCCCTTTTTCTGGAGGAGGCGTCTTGTATACCCGATCGGGAACATGAAATTCCAATGGGTTTAAGCCTTCCCGGATGTTAAACGCCTGTTGTAAATTCGCAATTCGCTCGCCAATCAATATTAATTCATCGAAATCGATATCCCATCCAGTTACACAACCGATAAACTCGTGAGTCGCATTTACCGGAATCGTTATATGGCCGAACAGGCAGAATCCCGCACTTGTTGCTGCGTTTGTCAGGCTCATGATACGCTTTTGCTCGGCCCCCTCTGTTTTCAAAGGAATCTAAATCGTAAGGCGGCATTCCAAGGTCCGGGTGCCGGAATTCACCCTCGCCGGAAGCACGTGTATGGCGTGCAGGTGCTGGAGCAG
Source organism: uncultured delta proteobacterium (assembly GCA_963706575.1). Taxonomy (GTDB): domain Bacteria; phylum Desulfobacterota; class Desulfobacteria; order Desulfobacterales; family JAHEIW01; genus JAHEIW01. The sequence continues at coordinate 114,044 of CAVPNL010000001.1, forward strand.
CCTTATAGGTCGCTCCCAAGCCGAGACGGATCTGGGCTCGAGGATCGTGCATTGGTAGTTCCTGGCCTTTGATATGGATGGCATATTTTTCTGCTCCGTTCCCTATTTTTTCAGCGGCCAACTTGACGCCATCGGCTAATATATCTCCAAAGCCTTCTCTTCTCGCAATCTTTTCAGCCATGGCGATGATCGCTCTGTGATTTCCCCAGGTGAGTTCAATACCATCCGTATCTTTCTGACGAATGATTCCATTTTCAAAACATTCGATCGCAAAGGCAATTGTGCAACCGGTTGATATGGTATCCAGCCCTTGACGATTACAAATATCGTTGGATAGAATAATAGATTCAATATCGCTATTCAGACACATGCTGCCAAAAGCCCCAATCGTCTCATATTCTGGTTTGTGGACACCTGCAGCATATTTGTACTTTCCCAGGCCTTGCTTCATGATTCCGCCGCAGTGCATGGGGCAGTTCCAGCATCCATATCGTTTTTCTTGCCTTTTGATAAAGTTTTCACCCGAAATTTCCTCCAGGTCAGGCATGTCAAGGATACTTCCGGCCCAATTCTTAATCGGAAGGCGTCCGTTCATGACCGAGCCGGGAATCATGGCGCTGGTTCCAATATCATGGAAGAATGAAAACCACGGATTTTCCTTCATTTCGGGTAAATAGTTTTTGCGTAACTGATCCAGTTTTTCTTTCTCAACGACGGGTACCTTTTTTTTCCCACGAACCGCCAATGCTTTAAGACCTTTCGAACCCATGACGGCCCCAATTCCTGAACGTCCTGCGGCTCTGCCCTTATTCGTAATAATGGCTGATATTAAGGATATTTTTTCTCCAGCAGGGCCGATACAGGCAACTCGAACGTCTTTGCCATGCTCGCTTTTCAACAGATCCTCAGTGTCGTGTGTGTCCTTTCCCCAGATAAACTGCGCATCCCTGAGCTCGGCCTTGCCCTCGTCGATCAAAAGATATACGGGCTTTTCTGATGCGCCGGTGAAGAAAACAGCGTCGTACCCGGCGAACTTGAGGTATGGGCCGAAATCTCCTCCAGAGTTTGCATCACCCCACGTATCTGTCAGCGGAGATTTAGCGACAACGGTGAATCTTCCGCAAAAAGGAACCGTCGTTCCTGTCACCGGACCCGTTAAAAAGCCAAGAATGTTGTCCGGCCCTAAAGGATCGACCCCCCTTAGCTGGCGGTTGAAAAGAATATGAGCGCCCATTCCATAGCCTCCGAGAAATTGACGGCAAATTTCATCCTCAAGCGTATCTTCAATAATTTCAGATGTTGTAAGATTTACAAATAAAATCTTTCCCATGTATCCGCCAGTCATATTCACCTCCTATTTAAAAAAGAAATTAGAGAAAACCGATCGAATCATTTCAGTCTAAATAAATCCCTTTGGTGAAAATTCGGTTAAAAATTTCAGAAAGCCGGGCAGGGGAGATCTTACCTTTTGGGTCATACCAGCGATAGGCCCAGCTGACCATCCCGAAAAAAGCGAAGGCACATGCTTTCGTATCCAAATCAACCATTTTACCATCAGCTTTTAGTTCATCCAAGATTTTCATGAGGCTGTTGGCATAGATTCTTTGCTTCTCTTTTATTTCTTCTTTGTGTTCAGGGTTGAGCGCGTCCTGATTGTGAACCAACAATTTCATTTTATTAAAATCGACCGCTGCCTGGGTATGAATTTTGAGGATGTCGGATAATTTTACTTTGAGACTTTTTTGGCTTCCTTCAATCTCCTGAATCAGGCTCAGGCCGGTGCTGATGGTCTCTTCCAATATCTGGTATAGCAGATCTTCTTTGCTGTCGAAATAATAGTACACGGCTGCCGGGCTTATTCCGGCCGACCGGGCAATGTCCCGGGTTGTCGCAGACTGAAATCCGCGTTCAGCAAATACCTTTGCGGCCGCATTGCGAATTAATTTTCTTTTTTCTTCTTTCATCAAAAATCTCCAAATTTTTTGTCTGATTGATCAATCAGGCCATTCGTTCAATTAATAGAATGAACTTCACCTGGGCGTCAATAGGATTTTGAATCATCTTTAGGTCTCAAGCGTGCTTATGTATTCGCTGCTAAAATCTCGAATAAAGTTATAACTATCTAAAATAATATTAAAATTTTTATTAAAAATACCTTGACACCAGGTTCCAAAGAGGATATTTATTTTGAACAATTGATCTGATTGAACGATCAGTCAGATTTTTATGAAAAGTAATTCCAAAAGAGGTCAATTCATGAAAACACATCGCATCATTGGGAAACGGCTTCCCCGGATCGATTCAAAGGATAAAGTTACCGGGAAAGCGCTTTACACGGATGATATGTCCTTGCCGGGCATGCTATGCGGTTTGATCTTACGCAGCCCTTTGCCGCATGCCAAAATCATTCGTATCGATACATCGAAAGCCTTAAAAGTATCCGGGGTCAAGGCGATTGTAACCGCTGAGGACACGCCCAAAATTAAATTCGGCATTATTTCCAGATCGCCCAAATATATGGATGAGTACCCATTAGCTGTGGATAAGGTTCGCTTTATCGGAGAGGAAGTGGCTGCTGTGGCAGCGGTCGATGCCGACGCTGCAATGGAAGCGTTGGACTTGATTCAAGTTCAATATGAAGAACTGCCGGCAGTATACGACCCGGAGGAAGCCCGGAATCCGGCAGCCCCTCAAATTCACGAGCATGCCCCGCTGAACATTAGCCGTGAGTATCACATCAAAAGAGGCGACCCTGCCGCCGCTTTTAGCAAATGCGCACTGGTACGCGAAGACATATTTACAACCCAATCGGCCATTCATGCTTATATGGAGCCCCGGGTTGCCCTGGCTTACTGGGACCAAGGCAGAGCGTTGACGGTTTATACATCAACCCAGACACCGTACTACGTTCAACAGCACCTGGGGCGGACCTTAGATATCAATCCGGATAACATCCGGGTGATAAAGCCCCATGTGGGCGGCGGTTTTGGCGGTAAATCAGATGGGTTGTCCGCGGTAGAATTTTGTGCAGCATTGCTGGCCAAACATACAGATCGGCCGGTGAAAATCGTCTGTTCGCGGGATGAAGAATTTACAGCTGCCAGAAGAAAACACCCGGTAAAGATCACCATGAAAACCGGTGTTAGCAAAACCGGAATGATTTTGGCGCGACAGTGTAAAGCGGTGTTGGACGGTGGCGCATACTGCAGCCTGGGTCCGCTAACAACGATTTTAATGGGAACCTTTCAAACGCTGCCTTTCGGTTTTGAGCATTATCAATACGATGGTTACCGAATTTATACCAACAAGCCGCCCTGTGGGGCTATGCGGGGCCACGGTGGCCCCCAGATTCATTTTGCTCAGGATATTCAGTTAGATATGATCGCCGAAGCGTTGGGTTTGGATCCGGTGGAGATGGCGATGAAAAACGGTCTGCAAAAGGGAGATGAATCAGCGGCAGGCTTTAAAATCGTTAGCTCCGGGTTTCGAGAATGCCTGCAAAAGGTTTCGGCCGAGGCCGGGTGGAAGCAGAATAGAAAATCAAAAAATAAGGGGAGCAGCCCCAAAGCATATGGCATCGGCCTGGGGTGCGGCGGGTTTCCGTCCGGTGCGGGGTTTTACTTCAACAAAACGACTTCTGCCCATTCGTCCGTAATTATAAAGGCCGGTGAAGGCGGCGGGTTAAATGTGCTTACCGGAGCCTCCGATATCGGCCAGGGATCTGACAGTGTGATCTGCCAGATCATTGCCGAGGTTTTGGGGCTGTCTTTGGAAGACATCCATCTGACAAGTGCAGATACCCACCTGACACCGCCGGATATGGGGACCTATTCGAGCCGGGTGACGGTCGCAGCCGGCAATGCAGCCTTAAATGCAGCCAAAGCCGCCAGGGATGAGATTTTTCGCATTGCGGCGGACCATCTGGAAGCAAATCCAGATGATCTAGTCGCCAATGACCGCAGGATTTATGTCGATGGAAGCCCGGATCGATTCATATCCTTTGCCGATGCAGTCAATCAATATCAGAGAAAAAACGAGGGATCACCTTTGCTGGTCAAAGGTTCTTACAATTCTCCGGATCCATTGTCTCCCACCTACAGTTTTGGGGCGTATATATGCGAAGTTGAGGTCGATCTGAGAACGGGTGAGTTTAAAATACTCAGGTTTTCGGTGGCCCATGATTGTGGGCAACCGCTTAACCCCATGTCAGTGGAAGGGCAAATAGAAGGCTGTATCGGAATGGGCATGGGATATGCCATCCAGGAACAACTGGATTTCGAAGATGGCCAGACCTTAAACCCGTCCTTTATGGGATATTCATTACCCACAGCCAACCAGATGCCAGAAATTAACATTGCCCATATCGTTACAGAGGATCCACACGGACCTTTTGGGGCCAAGGAAACCGGGGAGGGTTCTCTGGACCCGGCTGCACCTGCAATTTGCAACGCGATATACAATGCGACGGGTGTGCGAATTATGGATCTCCCCGTCACAGCGGAGAAAATTTTAAAAGGATTAAAAAAAAAGGAGTCGCAGGATGCAAAATCGACTGATCGAATTGACAGTAAACGGTGAGATTCGTGAGGTGGCGGTTAAAGCCAATGATACGCTTCTGGAGGTGCTGAGAGAAAAACTGAGTCTGATCGGTACCAAAGAAGCCTGCGGCATGGGTGAATGCGGCGCTTGTACTGTTTTAATCGATCGCAAGCCGGTGCTGTCCTGTCTTACCTTAGCCGTTGACGCAAACGGCAAAGAAATCATTACCATAGAAGGCGTATCCTCCCCAAAGGGTCTGGATGCGGTTCAGGAATCATTCATTAACCAGGGTGCGGTTCAATGCGGGTACTGTACGCCCGGGATGGTACTTACGGCCAAAGACCTTTTATCCCGCAACCCAAGCCCCAGCGAAGAACAAATCCGTGCAGCGATCTCAGGAAATTTATGCCGCTGTACAGGTTACACGAAGATTGTAGAAGCCATTCAGGCTGCGGCCGAGGGAGGTGTCAGCAAATGAACAGTAACCGGCTACCAAAGTTGACCTGCTTTGAACCCAAAACGATCGATGAGGCGGTCGAGATTAAAAAAGAGTTCGGAAAAGATGCCGTCATTTTGGCCGGCGGAACCGATGTCCTCCCGCTTCTCAAGCGCCGCAACATCGGCGCCCGAACGCTGCTCAATCTCAAAACCATTCCGGAATTAGGTCAGATTGAATCGAATGCTAACGGAAAAATCAAAATCGGGGCAACCACGACGCTACGGGATATCATCGATTCTGATTTGATCGTCGACGCATTTCCTCTTTTGGTTGAAGCGGCTGCTTCGGTTGCCTACAATCAAATCAGAAATATGGCGACCCTGATCGGCAATCTCTGCCTAGACAATAAGTGCACTTACTACAATCAATCCAAATTTTGGTGGCAAACCCGGGCGGATTGCATCAAGCGTGGTGGAATTCAGTGTTATGCGGTCAAAGGCGGTGAACAATGTTTTGCTTTAGCTGTTGGTGACACCGTCCCCGCATTGATTGCCCTGGATGCAGAATTAAGCATCATTGGGCCCAATAGTGTACGCCGAATACCCGTGACGAAATTTTATACCGGAAACGGCCGCAAGCCCTATCAGCTAAATGATGATGAACTTGTTTGCGCTATTGAGCTGAGCGCTTCTTCTGATGGTTGGCGTAACGGATTTCTAAAAAAAAGTGTGCGCGGCGCTGTCGATTTTGCCCTCGCAGCCATGGCGATGCGCTTAAGGCCAAAGGGCCGCAAAATTGAAGACATTCGGATTGTTTTAAACGGGATTTCGGTAAAACCGATAGAGGCGAAAATGGCCCAGAGATACCTTATTGGGAAAGACATCAACAAAGACACAATCGATGCGGCTGTTAAATTGATATTGAAGGAATCCGTTCCGCTATCTTCGATTGGGACTACAGTTGCGGTCCGCAGAAAAATGATCGCGGCTATGTTCGAAGATCTTTTATATCGTTTAAATCCAAACCACTTCTAGAGAAATGGTATGGGCTTACCGGTTCGGTAAGCCAGGGCTGAACACGTGGCAATCAGGGCACCCGTTTCATCGGTGACCTTGATATCAAAGTTTGCGGTTTTTTTGGTTTGACTGATTCGACGCGCAACCGCGCGCAACCGCGCGCCGGCTGTTGGACTGGCCACATAGGTCACGTTCATATTCAAGGCCACAACGATGGTCCCCTCGGTTTGACAGGCAGTCTCAAATGCTTCGTCAATAAGCCCAAATAGGGCACCCCCGTGAGCATGTTGATAGATATTGTCCATGCGATCCGGATCATATTTCATTTCAACCACCGAATAACCCAGATCTAATTCTTCCAGTGTTATATTCAAGGCCTGCGCAAATGGTTCTTTTCTCACCGCTTTAAATAACGCCTCCTTTAACTTTGCGTCCATCTCCGTTCTCCTATCTTTGCATAATGGCACTGTTTTTTAAGATCGATTCATACTTATTAGCGGGATCATCGTTTGCATGCAAGTTCTTTTAAACCTGGCATTATCAAACACCCTTTTTTCTTGAATAACCGCAAGAGTCATCTTAAGTTTAAACCTATGGACGACGATCAATTTCGGCAACTACTGGATCGGTTTGATTTTTCCTGGTCCGGATATCGCAAGGTCAGAAAAGGCGTTAAAAAGCGCATATCGCGGCATATGCAGGAATTTAAATGCCCAAATATCAATGCCTACCTGGATCTGCTGAATAAAAGTGAAGAACTGCGGCAAGAATTTGAAAAACGGATGGCCGTTTCTATCAGCCGGTTTTTCCGGGACCGACAGCTCTGGGTTGACCTGGAAGACGATGTTTTGCCCCGCCTGATTGGAACAGATTCGAAAAGGCTTTTCGTATGGTCGGCCGGTTGTGCACGTGGTGAAGAGGTGTATAGTTTCAAAATCGTCTGGGACCGCCTGAATAAAAAATACGAGCAATTACCTGAAGTTGAGATTATGGCGACGGATATACATTCGGATTATATCGACAAGGGCAGGGCAGGGGTATATGCCAAAAGCAGTATGAAGGAGGTTCCCCCGGAAATTCGGGAGCACTATTTTGATATTAGAAAAAGCGGCAGTCGTTTTGATATAAAAGCCGCTTTTAAAAGAGACATTCAATGGAAGGTTCAGGATATTTTCAGCGATCCTCCCGGATCCGCATTTGATATTATCTTTATAAGAAACAATCTGTTAACGTACTACAAGGCCCATTTAAAAATAGAGGGTCTGAAAAGAATTATCAAGGCCCTTGCGCCTGGTGGATGGCTGATTGTGGGTTCCCACGAAAAATTGCCGTCAGCGGTTTCAAATATGCAACGCCACGATTCCATTCCGTGGGCTTACCGGCAATATCTTTAAAGTTTGTTTTAGAAGTGGTTTCAAAACCCCATCTAAGGCCCAATGGCTGCGTTGCCCCGCTTGCGGGATTCGCATCTGATTTTTATAGCATTAGGGTGCAGCACAGGCCTCCGATAAATGCTCACATACCCATATGTATGCTGAGAACAACGACTTTCTCGATCGGCCTGCGCCTTGCCCTTGAACCTGATCTGAGACTTTGAAACCACTTCTATCTTAAGCTATTTTTTTTGTTCGCTTTTTGTCTTTTTCTTGCGCGGTCTTTTGACTCCATAGGACTTGCGAAATAACTTTCCCTTTTTTGTGCGTCTATCGCCTTTACCCATCTAACTGTTTCCCTCCCTTAAGATAGTATTTCAGACACGTTTCTTATGAGGCCTTATTATCTATGCCTTTCATAACCCATTATCCCTGCTTTTTCAAGCAACAGAATTTGTTCTCAACTTGCAGCAATCCAAATTTATTTAAAGGCCCCAGTTAAAGTTTTGCGACCGGGTTCAAAAAACTGCATGGCATCAATGCGGCGCATTTGCCGCAGACATCGGTGGTCTCGGGCAGGTCCGAGAAATAATCCAAGATGTCCCGATTTTCGTTCAGCCGAGCCCAGCACGTCTGCCGATCAAACCCATTCTCACCCAATGCGTCCACCGGACAGGCTTCAATGCATTTTCCGCACTTCTTCCCGGCTTTTAACAGACAGACCACATCCGTATCAATCACCGGATATTCGCCCAAATCGGCCTCTGTCACCAAACTTCCCAGACGACCGGCACAGCCCACCGGTGTAATAAGCAGGCAATGGGTGCCGAAGCGCCCCAGGTTTGCCAGATGGGCCAAATGCTTGTGTGACCAGCGGGCCATTAATATGTCTTCATCGAAATTGTGAGTGGCCGGTGTTAACCCGGATTTAATGCCCTCACCAGCAAGTAATTTTTCCATCCCCTGGCTTAAACGGTCGATTAAATCGTTGGTTTGAACATAGGCCAGGCCCCAGTTGCGACAGGGCCGGTCGCCTTTTTGATTTTCTTTTACCAGCTCGCGTTTAAACGGAACAAAGAAGACAATCAATGATTTGGCGGACGGCAACAAATCATGGGGATGCAAGTGCTCATTAAATGCCACCTGTGGCAAAATATCGAAGCGCTCATCTATGGGGGCGCTGACCAACAACGGTTTCTGCCAGAAGCCTTCAGTGCCGATACGATCCGGTTCTGCAGCCACGTAGTCCTCTGCAAAGGACCGTAATTTTTCTATGGGGATATCACGCATACATTTCACCCGCCTCTCTAAATTGCGCCTGTACCCTTATAGTGCCTAAAGTGAACTAAAGTTCGAAGTGACTAAAGTTAAGGTATTGAAACCCGTTTTAGAACCGAATGGACAGACACGTCAAGCCCCCATCCATCTTTTGCATTTCACTTACATCCAGTTCGATAATCGGCAGCCCCAGGCGCTTAAGTTTTGTTTTTGTACCCGGGAACCCCTTGGGCATTAAGAGGTGATCGTTTATCCAGAGGGTGTTGGCAGAATATTCCTCCTCTTTGTTCACAATGATTTTGTCGTATCCGTTAAGTGCCTCGTGGCTTGTAAAATCTTGCGCAACGAGCATGCTGTTTTTACCAACATAATTCACGCTGGATTTGAAGTGTAATCCGGCGCCGACCTGAATAGTTGTAAAGGTCTTTTGATGTTTTTGCAGTATTCCGCCCAATTGTTTGGCGCCTTCCAGGTTGGTGCGCTCTGAGATCCCGATAAAAAAGTGATTGCCGATCATCAGAACATCTCCACCATCCAGCGTGCCGGGAGTTTGAATGTGTTCAACCTCGCGATATTGCCGCAGAACTTCAGCAATCGATTCTTCTTCGCCCCGTCTTGAAGCAGCACCGGGTCGGGTAATGACAGCGACCTCCGGCATTACCACTGCGGTATCCTCCACAAAATGGGCGTCCGGATAATTCGGCTGTGGGTCGAGTTCGATCACATCGATCCCAATTGTTTTCAGGGCATCCACATAGGACGCGTACTGCTTTAAAATCAGTTCATAATTCGGCGGGCCGAGGTTGGCCGTCGTGAGCCCCTCGATAAAATTTTTACCGGGTTTTCTGGTTAAGGCATAGGTAAACATCTTGCTTAATCCGATTTTACTTCCTTTTCTGCCAGAAACGCACCACCTGCATGACTTCTCTGACATAGGCACATTCACATTTTGACGGACAGGGATCGAGTTGATCTTCATGCAGGCAATATTCCTGGCATTCTTTTGTGCCCGTAAGTCGGTCCGCAAAAACCGGTCCATTGTAAAGGTCTTTGAAATTTCCGGCTGGAATGCCGAGCGTTGTGCCACATTCTAAATGATTGAATAAAAAGAACCCCAGATCCAGCTGCTCGAAATTGACCTGGTAACCAATCATGTCGGTAGTGGGATCCTCCAGAAAATCTTTACGCGATTGCCATCGGTGGCCGCACATTGTGCATATTTTAAATTCATTCATTGTTTACCAGTCTTTGAAATAAATTCTTTATGACTTACCACCTTGGCATATGCGGAACCCAAAGCTGCCATGAAAGACGCGTGGACATCCTGGGCCAATATCTTTTTCCTTCCAAAATCGAGATTTCGCGTTGCGCAGGCATCGTGTATTACCGTGCACCCGAAACCGAAATCGGCGGCTGCCCGGGTTGTTGCGTCGATGCACATATGACTCATGGCCCCACAGATCACAATGTTTTCAACCCCGGCGTTTTTAAGCGCATCCAAAAGCGGTGTTTCACGAAAACTGTTCGGATAATGTTTCTGTATCACCAACTCATTCGGGTGGGGCTCTAACCGCAGAGTGGATTTCTGACCCTTTTGTGTCCGGTAGAAAAAAAGTTGCGCCTTGATAATTTGAAATGTGTTGGATGTGAAACGTTGGCCACCGGTTTTCGCGGAAAAGAGCCAGCAATTGACCTGCCTTTTCGCCGGCTGCGTCCATTTCGATCCAATTCCATGCGGCCGCCCGCAAAATAATCATTCTGAATATCAACTAGTATTAAAGCAGTTTTCATTTTATTCCTCTCTAAATCGTTTTTCTGTACTTTAAATTTTATCCAAGTATACAAAAGTGCCTAAAATGAACTAAAATGAGCTAAAATGCCTAAAGTTATGGTGTCGCTACGCTTCATCGTTTTTAAATAAAAATGACGGAATTCCTAAACTTTAGTCGCTTTAGATCACTTTCTTTTGTAACCAGCTTACTAACCTTTTTCCATTGAGCTTATGAATGCATCCGCCTCTTTGATGGATGCCTCCATTTCCTTGATCAGGCGGGCGACATCGGTTTCAATGGAGGCCAGCTCGCTTTGCAATGAGGCAATGGCCTGGGCGTTTAAATTATGCTTGAGGTATAACACCTGATCCTGGAAAGCGGACAGAACCGGGTCGATTTTTCTTTCGGCGCGCTTCATGGCACCGATTAATTGGGCGTACTTATTCTTCGTTTCTCTAAGTTTACGGGCGCTCGATTTCCTTAAGCTGCTGCTGCTGTACTGATTTAACTCCTCCTGCCATTCGGCAAAGAGGTCCTCGGCCACATCTTCAACAGCTGCAATCCGGCTGCGGACGGCATCGGCTTTGATGGCGCTTTCTTCATATTCATTTTTTAACTGGTCATATTTTTCTTCCAGGTCGCCGCCCCGGAAGCCCAGCACACTGCTGAATTTTTCAAGCGCCGATTCAAATTGCTCTTTGGCTTCTTGCTGGGCATCGCGAGCATCCTGTACGCGATCCACCATGATATCGCGCTTGTGGTAACCCATGCTCTCCATGGTTTTGTAATAAGTGGATTCGCAACCGAACATCAGGCAGACGGCTGCAATTGCGATAACCCAATACGATCTGTTGTTAAAAATGGATCTCTTCATTGTGATTCTCCATTTCATGCTTTAGGACAGGGCCTCTTTTAAGGCGGCGCGGGAAAGCAAACGCGTTGAGTCCAACACGGGCAGGGGGCAATCGTCCGGATCAACCAGCAATGGAATTTCCGTGCACCCCAAAACCGCCGCATCACACCCGCGGCTTTTTAATTTTTCAATAACATCATTGAAATAGCGACGTGATTTCTCGGTGAAAACCCCGTTTACAAGCTCTTTAAAGATGATTTCATCGATGCGCTCACGATCATCTTCTTCCGGTATCTGACTGTCAATGTCAAATTTTTTTAATGTAGCGGGATATACCGGGCCCGTCACGAGGTATTTCGTGCCTAAAATCGCCAGTTGTTTAAAGCCGTCTTCTATGGCTTTATTGGCGACAGCCTCTGCAATGTGGAGCCAGGGAATAGGTGACTTCTGTTTTACAAAATCAAAAGCCTCATGGATGGTATTGTCCGGGCAAATCGCAAATTCGGCTCCGATCTTGTAAACCTTTTGAGCTGACGAAAGCATGAGCGCCGCTACTTTTTCCCAATCTCCCGCACGAATGGGGACCATGTATTCAGCTAACGGGTGCGTGTGCATGCTGACCTCCGGATGCATATGCTCACCCATTAAGGGCGGTGCTTCGCCGCATATGGTACGATAGCACAGCGCAGCTCCCTCGGCGCTGCAGCCCACAATTCCAATGTGCTTTGGCATGTTTGATGTCCTTTCTTTAATTTTCAACGGTAATTATACGGTAAATAAAACGATCGCGATAAATGCGAATACCATTCCGGCGCCTTCTTTCAAGGTGATGGGCTCTTTCAAAATGAAATAGGCCAAAGCGATGGTGATCACCGGATTCAGGGCGACAAGTGTGGCGATAACGGAAACCTTGCCTTTGGGCATGGCAAAAAGGTAAAACAGGGCCCCCAGCATACCCAGCAGCCCGGTAACAAAAGCCAGAGATACGCCTTTGGGATGAATTTCAGGTTTAAAGCTCATGGAAAATAAGATGATGAGCGCAAAAATGGCGCTGCCCAAGCCTTCAAAAAGCGAAGCGCTCAGCGGATTAATGTATCGGGTGGTAATTTTGGGGATAAAGCCCCAGATACCCCAACAGATCATTGTCATGCTTGCCGGTAACAGCCATTCTTTCATTTTTCGATTTTCCGTTTACCTGAGCGGCTTTTTTTATTTTATGGCCTTGCGAGCATACGCCATAAAATATAATTTCAGATTTTTATTAATTTTAATACAAGCTTAAGGTATTAAGATAATTGGGCTAGTTTTAGCAAGCTTTTTTAGAAAAATTAGCCTAAACAGGACGATGAATGCCTGCAGCGCTCAAATTGGGTGTGTTTGATAGGCTGGACAATTAAAATTCCTTGACAGGGGGGCACCTATTAAACTTAGAATGAACCTTCTAATAAAAGTGAGAAAGCATGACTGAATTTAAATATTCCAATATCAAAAAGGAAATACAAACTTACGGATTTGACGGGGTTGTCAAAAGCCATTGCCGAATGTGTCACGGCGGCTGCGGAGTTCTAGTCTATACCAAAAACGGCAAAGTTGCCAAGATTGCCGGTGATCCGGATTGCCCCATTAATCACGGCACGCTTTGCAGCAAGGGGCTTGCATCGGCCCAGCTGGTATATCATCCGGATCGATTGACCTATCCTGTTCGAAGAGTCGGACCCAAGGCAAGCGGCCAATGGGAGCGAATTTCATGGGATGAGGCCCTGAATCACATCGCTGAAAAGATTCTTGTCTATAAGGACCAATTCGGGGCTGAATCTGTTGTAATGGGTTACGGGACCGGCAGGGAGAACGAGGCGGTCATTTATCGTTTTGCCAATCTGCTGGGGAGCCCCAACGTTCTGACCGCAGGTCACTTTTGCTATGGCCCGCGAATTGCCACCAGCATTATCACCTGCGGAACCAACCCCATTGCCGATTATGAAAACCACCCCCGCTGCATCATGGTCTGGGGCAACAATCTGGTGATCAGCAACCCGGATTGTTACAAGGGCGAACCGTTTTCGGTCAGTCTGAATAAAGGCGCCAAACTCATTGCGGTTGACCCGCGGTTGACCCGCATCGCGGCTCGCGCGGATGTATGGCTGCAACTCAGGCCCGGAACGGATGCCGCCCTTGCCCTGGGGATTTTGAATGTGATTGTGAATGAGGAGCTCTACGACCGGGAATTTGTGGAAAATTTCGTGTACGGTTGGGAGCCGTTCGTAAAGCGGGTCAACGAATACCCTTTGGAGAAGGTTGAAGAAATCACCTGGGTTTCCAAAGAAAAAATTCAGCAGGCCGCGCGGCTGTTCGCAACCACCAAACCGGCGGTTGTTCAGTGGGGGGTGGCCATTGAACAGCAGATCAATTGTGCCGATAACGACCGCTTGCTGATGGCACTCATGGGGATTACCGGAAACATCGATGTGCCCGGCGGGCAAGTCCTGTTTCAGACGCCTAGAATCCGGAATGTGGGCTATTTCGGCGCCCACCGGATGCTGCCCGATACGCAGCGTGAAAAACGTTTAGGCGGTGACCGGTTTCGCCTGGCCGGAAATTTTGCCATCATCAATCCAAAGTGTGTCTGGGACGCTATTCTCGATGAAAAGCCCTATCCGGTGAAAATGCTTTTTTTTATCAGCTCAAATCCCGTCATGACCCGGGCCAATGCCAAAGAGGTTTACCGGGCGCTCGAAAAAGTGGATTTTATGGCGGTTTCTGATTTTTTTATGACCCCGACGGCTGAACTGGCGGATATAGTGTTGCCGGCGGCCACCTGGCTTGAAATGGACTACATCGGAGATTACTGGAAACGACACGGTTACATTTTACCCAGACGTAAAGTGGTTCAGGTGGGGGAATGCCGGTCCGATCATGAAATGCTCAATGATCTGGCCCATCGTGTGGGCCAGGGGGAGCACTGGTGGGATGATTTTGAACAGGCGCTGGATTGGATATTGGAACCGCTGGGGATTTCATGGCAGGATTTCAAGCAGATGGACTACATGCGCGGCGAGGTGATCAACCAAAAGTATAAAGTAAAGGGATTCAGCACACCGAGCCGGAAGTTTGAGCTATATTCCACCTCGCTAGAAAAATGGGGCTATGACCCCCTCCCGCAACACCGGGAACCACCAGAAAGCCCCTACAGTACTCCTGACCGTTTCAAAGACTATCCGTATATCCTGATTACCGGCCGCAGGCAGCCCGGGTTTTTTCATACGGAAAACAGGCAGATCTCCTGGCTGCGTGAGCTTCACAGAGACCCAACAGTGGAAATCCATCCCCTGACCGCCAAGAAGGAAGGCATCAATGAGGGCGACTGGGTGGTTATTGAATCTCCCCGGGGTAAGGTCAGACAGCGGGCCAAATTATTTGAAGGTATGGACCCGCGAGTGGTTTCTGCCGAGCATGCCTGGTGGTTTCCTGAAAAAAATGACCCCGCTCACGGATGGGAGGAATCCAACATCAATATTTTGACCGACAATGCATACGAGACCTGCGACCCCGCTATGGGCGCGACCCATGTCAGGACTCTCCTTTGCAGAATATATCCTGAAAATCAAGGAACCGACTCATGAAAACCTATGACCTGGAAATTGATAACGAAGCCTGCTGGGGTTGTAAGACCTGTGAAGTTGCCTGTAAACAGGAGAACAGGGCACCTGACGGTGTCAAACTCATTTCTGTTTCGGAAGACGGGCCCGGGATGATCGCTGGAAAGCTCGATTTTGTTTACCGGGTAAATCTGTGCAGACACTGCGATGACGCACCCTGTGCTGACGCCTGCCCCGAAGAAGCGATTGTCAGGCGATCCGACGGTATGGTGGTCATGGATTATGATCTGTGCACCGGTTGTCAGTCCTGCATCTCAGCGTGTCCGTACGATGCCATTGAATTTGACGATAATAAAGACATTGCCCAAAAGTGCAATCTTTGTCATCACCGGATTGAAAACGGTCTCATCCCCGCCTGCGCGGATAATGTCTGTCCGGCGCATTGCATATATTTTTCAATCAACGACACCCCTCCGCCTTGATTTTATCCTTGCAACAAGATAGAGAGGGCAATAGAGTAAAAAAGGACGCAGACAATTATGGAAAGAGCGGCTTACTGCGATTTCCGGTGCACATTTAAAAAGGAAAACTGAAATGGTCAAATTTATGGTTAAATTTGTTGTTCTGATGTTGCTGCTGATGGGATGTGCTGGTCTTGCTAAGGAAGAAAAAAATTGGATGAAGTTTGACCAGACATCCAAGGCTTATCTTCTGGCGCTTCGCTGGGGAGAATATGAGGGCGCCTATGGTTTTAGAGGACATCCGAATATTAATGATAAAAAACCGGATTTTCAGGACCTCAGTGATGTCAGGGTAACATCTTACAAAGTCAAACAAACGATTATTTCAGAAAACAAAATGATCGTTATACAATTAGTCGATTTTCAGTACTACCGGATGCGAAATGTAACCGTGAGAACCCTCACCGATCACCAAAAATGGAAATTTGACGAAGAAAAGGAAAAATGGTATCTCCTCAGTGATTTGCCGCACTTTGAGTAAACATTAATTTTACACATATAAATTCGTTACGACTAGGACAGTATCAATCGATCCTGCATTGTTCTCCTACCTTGCCAATTAAAACACCTGCTGTTTTGGATGTTTTATGCAGGGAATCCTGCAAAATTTTCTCTCCCGAATAAATGTTCACTATATTTCAGAATGAAAAAAATGCTCGCATAGGCAGCGGAGTCATATCCTTAAAAAGTATTGACAATTTTTATGGTTCTGCTTAACAGATATTATCTTTAATAAGTCAGACTTAATTATCGATAAAGAGGGGTATTATGAGTATTGCAGCAACATTTCAGCGAGCATACAGAGCAAAAAAACTGGATCCTTATCCGCTGGAGATTCTCAAAAGAGTCGATCGCCCCACAACAAGGGTCATAGACCATGAAATTCAACGGGTCGATGAGCGTGAAAGTGGTTTTAACCGGGCGCTGCGAGGCGACTGGGGACCCCAGCTTTCAAAGGAGAGGCATCGCTTTGTCGCCAAACATCCGTTATCGGGCGCTCTGGTCAATATGCAGTTCACCCTGAGTGAGCTTGTAGATGGTATGGCCGCCGCCAAAGAAGCCCCCGGCACGGGCGACCCGGTTAAGATGGCGCGCCATATCAAAGAAGCCGCTTATTTTTTGCGCGCCGATCAGGTCGGGATCTGTAAATTGCCACCTTATGCGGTTTACAGCCACGGCATGGACACCGGGGAACCCGTTGAACTGAATCATCGTTATGCCATTGCCATTTTAATCGATCAGGATTTTAAAACGGCTGATGCCAGCGTTGGAAACGACTGGATCAGCAATTCGATGAGTTTTTTGGCCTATTCCACCTCGGGATTTATTGCCTGTATCCTGGCCGACTATATTCGCAGACTGGGCTACTCCGCGCGTGCCCATCATGCCCGCAATTATCAAGTCGTGCTGCCGCCTATTTTGCTCTGGGCCGGTCTGGGAGAGATGTGCCGCATCGGAGATATCGTGCTCAATCCGTTTTTAGGACCGAGATTTAAGGCCGCCGTAGTTACCACCGATCTGCCCCTGGCCATAGACAAGCCCATCGATTTTGGGGTTCAGGACTTCTGTTCAAAATGCAAACAATGTGCGCGCTATTGTCCGTCGGGTGCGATTCCTTTTGGTGACAAGGTGATTTATAACGGCTACGAAAAATGGCCGAATGATATGGGAAAATGCACCAAACAGCGGGTGGGAAACAAGCAAGGCTCGGGTTGCGGCGTTTGTGTATGCGTCTGTCCCTGGAACAAACCCTACACACCGTTCCATCGATTTATACAGTGGTCCATGCGCAACATCCCCGTAGCCCGGAACTTTGCCGTATGGGGAGATGAGCTTTTTGGATACGATCAACCCAATCTTAAAAACAAGTGGTGGCTGGATCTGGAGGATGTGGATGGAGAACTGGTGGTTCCAGCCCATGCAGGCTCCAGAGGTAACTTCCGGGAACCCAAATAAAAACCTAAATGGATCGATTGCCGATCTTAGTCCGCCTGCGGCGGATCAGATGCCGTCCCGCATCCGTCATACTTTCTAGCGGATAGCGGAACAACATCTTCCTTGTAGCTGTGGCAATCCTCCAGAGGCGAATTTTCGACCTCGACAATCGCTCAGCTTAGGTAAAAAGAAAAATTTTTTGGAAATAAAGCCAATGGAAACTGAAGCATCGAAGCAAAAAAATATCGGGGAAGGCATGTTTCGACCCCTGAAAAAGAAACGGTTTTCCGATCAGATTGCGGATCTGATTCAGAAAAAAATTTTGGAGGACAGCCTTGAAGTCGGCACCAACCTTCCTTCGGAAAAAGCGATGGCAGATGAGTTTCAGGTCAGCCGTTCCGTGATCAGGGAAGCCCTGAGGATATTGGAGATATCGGGTCTTGTCAGTATCAAAAAGGGACCCACCGGTGGGATTTTTGTCTCCAACGTATATCATGCGCCCATCAAAAGATCGCTGAATAATCTGATCACCTGCGGTGAGGTTACGGTTGACCATCTCTATGATGCGCGTCTTTTGATCGAACCGCACATTGCCGGGCAGGCCGCCTTACACGCCGGTGAGGCGGATTTAGAAAAGTTTCGTGCACTATTTGAGGATTCTGCCGCCCATCTTGATGATCCCGTGCGCCTCAAAAAGAACAATCTTGAATTTCACCTATTGTTGGCGCGAGCTTCCGGTAACCCGGTTCTGACGGTAATGCTGGAGTCTGTATTTGAATTGTTGGCCGAACGAACCCTGAGTTATCTTGATCTCGAACTCGAAAGAAAATTTTTCAAAATCCATAAAGCGATATTCGAAGTGATTACCCGACGGCAACCTGAAGAAACCAGCCGGCTTATTCGGGAAGATATCATTGATGTCATGGAGACCTTGAAAACATTCAACAAGCACGAAGAGGTCGGGACCACCTAAAGGTTGGTTCAGGGCTCAAGGGTTTCACCGGTTCAAAGTCTTGTTACATTAGTTTAATTTGTCTCATTGGTTGAATTGGTTGGCTTAAACCGAACCAATTGAACGAATTAAACCAATCAAACCACTTAGACACAAATGATTTTTCTTAAACTTAATATGCGATCGTTGAACTTTTGAACGAGAAGATCAACATCTGAAGCCATGAATTAACGGGATTGGATTAACACATTGGGAGTGTACGTAAATGACTAATCTGTTAGGTTACATCGTTATTCTGGGACTTGCGCTCCAGGCTTTTATCGGACTCGCATTTTTGATTTCCTCCATCTGGGAAAAGGAAGAGCGGGCCTCGATATTTGCCGGCATTCAATTTTTAGGCATGTTCGGCTTACTGATTCTTTTTATCTACTGGCAGGCGAGCCGATTTTTCGAATCCGGTACCGGCCTTTTCATCTTAATCAGTTCTTTTATCGTCGGGATTCTGGCTGTCGTTTTTTGTGTGAGGCAGACACCGGTGAATCAACGCGCTTTGGAAGGCACCCGGGGTTTGATTGTCGGTGAGGTCAAACGTTTTGATGAGCGCAAGCACGTTTTTGCCAGAAACCGGGCCCTTAAACCGGGATCGGATCAATACAATGCGTTCTACAAGGAAAACCCGGAACTTGAAGCAGGCGATGCCGCCAGAAGAGAAAAAGGCGGACCCATGGGCCATCCGGGCCGAGTAGACCGACCTCATGACGGCCCCAATGTGGCGGGCACCCTGGCATCGCTGTCGCTCTGCCTGTGGCTTTCATCTTTAGATAAGGTTAAGCCCCAGGCCCATCCGGAGTGTAAAGGTAAAAAGGTCGACATGAGTCCTGAAGAAGCCACTGTGCGGGTTAAAGGCTTCGCTAAAAATAGGGGCGCTGTTTTGGTGGGAGTCACCGAGATCAACCCCCTTTGGGTTTTTTCGCACAAAGGCGAGATTTTCCACGAAAATTGGGAGGACTGGGGCAGGCCCCTCGAAG
Source organism: uncultured delta proteobacterium (assembly GCA_963706575.1). Taxonomy (GTDB): domain Bacteria; phylum Desulfobacterota; class Desulfobacteria; order Desulfobacterales; family JAHEIW01; genus JAHEIW01. Next base: position 133,346 of record CAVPNL010000001.1, read on the forward strand.
CCAAGCATAAATATGCCATCGTGTTTGCCGAGGAGATGGATTTTGAAATGATCGGATCGGCTCCGCATACACCGACGGTCATGGAAAGCATGAGCGCTTATGCCAAAGGCGCATTTATTGCCGCTCAACTTGCTAACTTCGTTGTCAATATGGGTTATTCGGCAACGACCGATCAACTGCGCTACTATGAAGAGTTGCTGGTTCCCCTGGCGGTGGATGCAGGCCTGGGAGAAGCGGGCCGCCTCGGGTATCTATTGACACAGAAATATGGCCCGCGCGTGAGGTTGAGTGCTGTTACAACTGATCTTCCGCTGGTCCCCGACAAGCCGGTCGATATTGGTGTTGAACATTTTTGCAAAATTTGTAAAAAATGTGCAGTCTGTTGCCCTTCAAACTCCATACCGCTGGATGACCAAAAGGAGGTCAACGGGACGCTGCGCTGGAAATTAAATGCTGAAACCTGCTTTGACTACTGGGGGAAAGTCGGCACCGACTGCAACGTCTGCATGAAGGTGTGCCCCTGGAGTCATGCGAATACAATGCCCCACCAGTTGATAAAGTGGCTGGTGAGTCGCAACAGCATTTCAAGACACCTCTTTGCGGTCATGGATGATATTTTTTACGGCAAACGCCCCAAGGCCAGACCGGCCCCCAAATGGGCGCAGTTTAAACCCTATCATAAATGATATTTTACAAATACGGCTTTGTACATCCGTACAAAGAAGAGATAAGTGCAACCCTATAATCTAACATAATCACACCTACGAAAAAGGCTTGCTTATGGACGTTAAACAAAAATATTGGAATCCTGTTCTGGAAACCCTGCCGCAGGAAAAAATTCATCAACTGCAGCTCAAAAAGTTCAAGCAGATTTTCAGGTGGACCTATGAGCATTCAAAATTCCACCGGCAGCTTTATGAGCAGGCTGGTATAAAGCCCGATGATATCCGGTCTTTTGAGAATATCCGGCAGGTACCCAAAGTGGAAAAGGCCATGATGCGGGACATCCAGCGTAAGGAGCCGTTTCCGTATGGTGATGCCCTCTGTGTGCCGCTTGATGAGGTCACCATCTTTCGCCAGACAAGCGGCACCACCGGCCAGCCCGTCTACCAGCCCGACACCTGGCAGGATTGGGAATGGTGGATGGAGTGCTGGTCGTATATCCTCTGGGCTCAGGGATACCGCCCGCAGGATCGGGTGTTTATGCCTTTTGGTTATAATATATTTGTGGCCTTCTGGGCCGGCCATTATGCTGCTGAAAAGATCGGTTGCGAAGTGATACCGGGAGGAGTTCTGGATACAAAGGCGCGGATTTTAAAGATCCAGGAACTGCAGGCCACAGCCATGATGGGCACCCCCACCTATATTCTGGGGATGGCCGAAACTGCCCGCCTGAAAATGGGTATAGACCCCGCCCAGTTGCCGATCAGCAAAATTACCTGTGCCGGTGAAAGCGGTGCCAGCATTCCCAGCACCAAAAAGCGGCTGGAAGAGGCCTGGGGTGCCAAGGTTTACGATCACGCCGGCGCAACCGAAATCGGCGCCTGGTCATTTGAATGCACCGAACAACCCGGCGGCATGCATGCCAATGAAGCCTTGTTTCTGGTGGAAATCGAAGATTTTGAAACCGGTGAGATCATCGAGACGCCCGGGCGCAGAGGCAAAATGGTCATCACCGCCCTGGACCGTATGGCCCAGCCCTGTGTACGTTTTGATTCCAAAGATGTCATCGAATGGGCGGCCGAGCCGTGTTCCTGCGGCCGGACCTCACGCTTGATCAAGGGCGGCGTGGTGGGCCGGGCGGATGATATCACCAAGGTAAAAGGGGTGCTGCTGGCGCCATCGGCGATTGAAGAAGTGGTGCGCAGCATCGAAGGTTTGGGCGATGAATATGAAGTCATCGTGGAAAAAGCGGGGGATTCCGATCGGATCAAGCTCAGGGTGGAGGTGTTGCCGCAGGCCGAGGAACAATGCACGCTGATAGAAACCGAGCTGGTCGACCAGCTCAGGCTGAAGACCAATTTGCGGTATGATATTGAAATCTGCGGTTACGAAACCCTGCCGCGGTATGAAGTCAAGGCCAAGCGTTTTAAAGACTTACGCAAAAAAAAGTAGAGCTAAGTTTTCAATAGTTGAGGGGCCGGGAAATTTCAATTGTTATGCCCGCCTATGCGGGCATCCAGCTTTTTAGCAAGATATCTCTGGATTCCCGCTTGCGCGGGAATGACTATTTAGCAATAAATAATTCTGAGAATTCTGAAAATCCTGTCGAATAAAATAAAAATGAGGAAAAGCGATGGCACAGCAAATCGATTTAAATCAAATCAATGACAAGATTCAGCTGATGAAGAAAACGGCTGAGGAACTCAACCGCATCGGGGAAGATTTTCCGGCGATTGCTCGCAACACCGTGCGCATACTGGCCAGTGTCAAAATGCTGGAAATCAATGTATCGGATTTGGTTGAATTGGGATAATTGCCACTTATCGTTCACCGCCCACTTTTAATTTCGAAATACAACCCCTGCCGCATGGCCTAATGGTATATCATGAACTGGGAACAATTTACTCAAGAACTGTTTAGACTGGCTGAACCATACCTGGAAACAAGGAATGATCTTCTTCATACCCGGGTCGCGCATCAATACGCCGTGTATCTTCTTGAAAAAGAAGCTGGCGACAAAAAGATAGTTGAACCCGCTGTTATTCTCCACGATGTTGGCTGGTCCCAGCTAAAACCCGAGGAGATAAAGATCGCCTTTGGAGCGAATGCCAAAGGTGAAAGAGCCAAGCAGCTGAATCGTATCCACGAAGTGGAGGGGGCCAGAATCGCCCGGGAGATTCTCACAAAACTGAATTATGACCGGTTGTCCATTGATATAATTGCTCGGATCATTGAAAAGCATGATTCCGGTAAAAATCCTCAAACGATCGAAGAGAAACTGGTCAAGGATGCAGACAGACTTTGGCGATTTTCCAAAATCGGTTACTATCATGAGATGGAGCGGCAGAATACAACCCATGAAGCCAGGTACCATTTTCTAATCCAGAATATGGGTAAATGGTTCTTTACAAAAACAGCGAAAGAGCTGGCCGATACGGAACTTCAAGAGCGTGTCAAAGAGCATTCAGATCTTAAGGCATCGCAGAAAAAGGTGTAAAAAATTTTAGCGGTTAAATAGCAGGGAGACCCTACGATGGAAAGCGGTTTGCGGCTGAAATTGTTAACTTCAGAAGAGATAACGACGATTTTTGAAAAGTGCCAAGATGTATTGTCAAAGAAAGGTATGAAGATTGATCATCCGCATGTCTTGAAAATGCTGGACAAAGCGGGTGCACGGGTTGATTTTAAAAGTCGTCAGGTTCGGTTCCCTAAGGACATCATCGGAGCGGCACTGGATAATGTGCCGCACTGTTTTCTGCTGGCGGGCAGAGATGAACGCCATGATATGGTTCTCCCTGACCCCAACGGTGTCTTTCATGTCCGCAATGGTTCAGGTGCTTTTAGATATTTCGATCCCGAATCGGATGTGTTCCGCTATGTAACCTTGGCAGATGTAAAAATCTGTGCCCAATTCGTGGAAGCCTTGGACGAAATAAGCTTTTGCGCCTTTCCTTCTCCTACCGATGCGCCGAAACAAACCGCCGATATCCATGCGCTCAAAGTATTATTAGAAAATACGTCCAAACATATAAATGTTCAACCCTACAGTGCTGAGAGCGTTGAATATCTTTTAGCATTAGCCCAGGTTGTTGCTGGGTCTGCGGCTCTTAGCAAGCGGCCTGTCATCAGCTTGAGCCCCAACGCTTTCACACCCCTTGGTTTAAAGGCCTATGACGTAGAGGTCATTCTTCAGTCGACTCGTCTTGGCGTGCCGATACATTGCTGGAGCTTGCCCAGTGCCGGGGCGACTTCCCCGATCACTATCGCCGGAAGCATCCTTCTGATGGGAGTCGAAATATTATGCATGATCGTTTTGAGTCAGTTGTTGCAGCCCGGTACGCCTGTTATTGCCAACCCGTTCCCCTTTACGACAGACATGGCAACCGGGAATAGCCTTAATTCGAGTGTTGAAGTTACACTGACAACAGCGGCTGCTGTTGATTATATAAAGCGTGCTTACCGCGTTCCGGTTCATACATATGGGTTTGGCACGGATTCTCCAGTAACAGATGGTCAGGCATCGACAGAAACATCGCTGAAGGGGTTGATGGCGTCTTTAGCGGGGGCTGATTTGTTAAGTGGAGCCGGGATGGTTGAATCGATCAATGGGTTTAGTCTTATTCAATTGCTAGTCGATAATAACCTGGTAGGCCTTTTAAAACGGCTTAACAGAGGGGTGAAGGTTGATGATGATACCCTGGCCTGGAAAGAAATTATGAGCACGGATCCGGGCAGCAATTTTCTTGAAAGAATTCATACTTTTGAGCATTGCCGCGAAGCATTGCGTCCTAAATTTTTTATCCAAAAAGAATGGGAAGTATGGAACTCAGAAGGAAAGAAGGATCTATATGCCCGTGCTTTTGAAGCCTACAAAGTTTTAAAAGATGGTTTGCAGCCGGATCCTTTACCCGATGATATTCGAAAAGAACTAAACGCGATCGTAAAAAAAGCTGATGAAAAACTGGCAAAATAGCCATCTGTGCGATCTTCTGGAGAAATTCGAGGAGGAATTAATGGAAACCATTCCAGAAATAATGGCCGCTGTTTTGCTGACCGGTCACGGTGGTTTCGACCGGCTGGAATACCGCACGGATGTTCCGGCACTGGAGGGCAAAATTGAGCGGCCTTCGAAAATAGATGGGTAAACGTCTGGAGGTTTTTATGCCGCATATACTGGGATCCAACGAACTTCTGGAGGATGTTCATAAAAGGGAATTATGCATCGGCTGCGGTGCCTGTGTGGATATTTGTCCGTATTTTAAAAATTATAAAGGCAAGACAGCCCAGCTGTTTCCGTGTACCTTAGAACAGGGTCGTTGCTATGGATACTGCCCTAAAGCCGAGGTCGACCTGGATGAGCTCTCACAGGCTATCCAGGGTGTGCCTTATGACGGCAGCCCCTTGGGAGACTATCGGGAAGTGCTGGCTGCACGGGCGGGTGGCAAAATTAAAAAGGGCACATTTCAATCCGGCGGTACGGTCACGGCGTTGCTTACCTTTGCATTCAAGGCCGGTTCGATCGACGCTGCCGCATTGACGGATCGCAAGGTCTTGACCCCGGTGCCCCGCATCGTGACGGACTGGAAGGACGTAACGCGATGCGCCAGTTCCAAATTCATGGCCGCACCCACGATATCTTCGGTAAATCTGGCGGTTCGGCAAGGCTACCAGAGCATCGGGGTGGTGGGAACCCCCTGCCAGGTGGTGGCCGTGGCTCAGATGAAGACCAACCCCCTGGCAGAAGAAGCCCATAAGGTTCCGCTGTCCCTTACGGTGGGCTTGTTTTGTAACTGGTCCCTGGACACCCGACAGTTGATCGATTTATTATCGCAAAAACTGGATATATGCGGAATCGTGGGAATGGACATTCCGCCACCGCCGGCCAATATCCTGGTTCTGGATACCGCCACCGGCAGGGTGGAGATTTCGCTTTCCGAAATCAAACCGCTGATCCCGCATACCTGTTTTATCTGTCCGGACATGACTTCGGAATTGGCCGATGTTTCAGTGGGGATGTTTGAAGGACGGCCGGGATGGAACACCCTGATCCTGCGCTCCGCCAAGGGTGTTGAGCTCATTGAACACGCCCGCAGGGAAGGCTATGTCGAAACCGAGGATTTTCCGGCAGAAAATCTAAAATATCTCTCTCGGGCGGCAGCCGAGAAGAAAGATCGAGCCCTGCGAACACTGATCCGCAGGGAATTGATTAATAACAAAGGAGAGGAACGCGCTGCGGTGCGAATACCGCAGACTGTTGTCGATCGGATACTGAAAAAGAAGTGACTAAAGTGAGCTAAAATGCCTAAAGTGCCTAAAGTTATTGTCTCGCTTCGCTCGATCTCTTTTAATATGATCGTTTTACCCTGTTGCTCAGCCCTGAGGCTCTCGACGGGCAGGATTCCTTAACTTTAGTCACTTTAGTTCACTTCTCACTTTAGCTCACTTTCTTTTAAAATGGAGGCATTATGTCTATAATTTCGTATGGCCGGAAAGGGGAGCGGTACCTGGTCATGGGCAACGAGGCTATCGCCCGCGGGGCGCTGGAGGCCGGCGTCAGTGTCGCCGCCGGTTATCCCGGCACCCCTTCATCCGAAATCATCGAAAGCCTGGCAAAGGTTTCAAAAGACCAGAATCTTTACGTGGAATGGTCGGTGAATGAGAAAGTGGCCATGGAGGTGGCCGCCGCCGCCTCCTTTGCCGGCCTGAGATCGCTGTGCGTCATGAAGCAAAACGGCGTCAACGTCGGATCGGATTTCCTTTTGCATCTAGCGCTGACGGGCGTCCGGGGCGGAATGGTGCTGGTGCACTGTGATGATCCCGGGGCACTTTCCAGCGCCAATGAGGGGGAATCCAGACATTTTGCACGGATGCTGGAACTTCCGTTACTGGAACCCGGCGATTTCCAGGAAGCTAAAGATATGATAAAAATGGCCTTTGAGCTCTCCGAAGAGATCCACAATGTTGTCATGGTTCGCAGTGTGACCCGGTTGTCCCATGCCAGCGGCAACGTGGTTTTCGGCGAGCTTAAACCAACGGAGAAAAAAGCCTTTTTTAAACACGGCGGATTTATACTGGATTCTCTGGAAGGTCCCATGGCCAGCTTGCCGGTACCTTATCGACACGAAAAACAGCAAGAAAAATTAAAACAGGCCACTGCCCGGTTTGAAGAATCTCCGTTTAATTCTTACAGTGGCCCTGAGGCGCCGGAGATTTTATTGATTACCAGCAGTGCCTGTCATCTTTACAGCAAAGAGGCCATCAGCTTTTTGGGTGTTGCCGATCGGGTCGGTTTACTGAAGCTGGGCACAACCTGGCCGCTGCCGCCCAGGTTGATGGAGAAATATCTTGGCATCACCGATAAGATTCTGATTGTCGAAGAAGTCATTCCGTTTCTCGAAGAAAATATCAAAATCCTGGCGGCAGAGCTGGCATCCAGGATTGGCCCCAAAACCTTTTATGGCAAACGCACGGGCGATGTCCCCTCCACCAATGAAATGAATCCGGATCTGGTGGCGACGGCCGTATCCAGGATTTTAGATATGAATTACCAGGCCGTACCCGAAGCTTATGCCAAAAGGTCCCAGGAAGTCGTTCTTTCAGGCGCCCCTGGCCGCGATATGACGTTTTGCGCCGGCTGCCCCCATCGGGCCTCGTTCTGGACCATCCACAACGCCCTGCAGATGGACGGCCGGGAGGGTTTTGTCTGCGGTGATATCGGCTGCTATTCCTTGGCCGTGCTTCCCACCGGTTTCAGTACATTGAAGACGCTGCATGCCATGGGAAGCGGTGTCGGACTTGCCAGCGGCTTTGGCAAACTGGGTCAATTCGGCATGAATCAGCCCGTTCTGGCCACCGTGGGGGATTCCACTTTTTTCCATGCAGTCCTGCCGGCTCTGGTCAACGCCATTCACCACCAATCAGATATCACTATCGTGGTGCTGGATAACAGCGGAACAGCGATGACCGGTTTTCAACCCCATCCGGGCCTACCGGTGGATGCCGGCGGTGATGAAGTTCCGGCTCTGGACGTGGCCAAAATATGTGAAGCCATGGGCGCCACGGTAAGAATCAGCGATCCCTTTGATATCGAAAAAACCCAACAAACTATTTTTGAGCTCTTTGAAATCAAAGGACTCAAAGTTCTGGTGTTGAAACAGATGTGTGCGCTGAGTCCGGAAAAGAAGGCCCAAAAAATGTTTGATGTATCTGTGGATGAAAATATCTGTCTGGGCCAAAGCTGCGGGTGCAATCAGCTCTGTACCCGGATATTCAAATGCCCCGGTCTGAATTGGGATAAGGATAAGCGGGTGTCTCAAATCGATGAAGTCATCTGTGTCGGCTGCGGGGTGTGCGCATCGATCTGCCCCTCGGGCGCAATCCAGAAAAAGGAGGTGGCTTAACCCATGAAAAATGCGAGTCTGCCATGTGATCCTTATAATGTCATTATTACCGGTGTCGGAGGGCAGGGCAATGTCATGGCCTCCCGCGTTGTCGGCAACATGTTGTCCCGCAAGAACTTGAATATCACCATTGGCGAGACCTTCGGTGCTTCCCAGCGCGGCGGGTCGGTGATGAGCCATTTGCGCATATCAGCGGAGTCTTACTGGTCGCCGCAGATTCCCCGAGGCAAGTGCCACCTGGTCATTTCTTTAGAACCCACCGAAGCCATCCGGGTGTTGATGAACTACGGAAACCCGAGCGTCAGGGTTCTTTGCAATACACGGCCGGTTCACGCCATCGGCGTGATATCCGGTGAGCAGCGCTACCCGTCTTTGGAAGAGGTCAAATCATGGATAGAGGAATTGTCTGAAGATTGCTGGTTTTTAGCGGCGACCGAAAGGGCGCTGGAGCTGGGAAATCCGATTTTGGGCAACATCATGATGATCGGCGCTGTCGCCGGCATCGGCGTATTGCCGCTGGATAGAGACAGCTTTGAAGCCGCCATCTCTGAAGCGCTGTCCGGCGACAAACTGGCGCTAAACCTCAAGGCCTATGATTTAGGTGTGCGTATGGTAAAGGGCATTTGAGCTTAAATTAGAGGAATCCGCATGCGCGCTGGGTACAGCAAAATAGCATGCCGTTATCGAAGCCTGACAGGCGTGGCCGTGTTCCTGGTGTTAATAATTTGTGGGGGGATCGCGGGACCTGCTGTTGCATCTCCGGTTGAACCGATTCTCCAGCTGACACCGGATATAGAGCGCTATTTCCTTGGTCCCTATTTGGCATATATTGAGGACCCGCAAAAAAAGCTGACCATAGATGATGTGTCTTCTCCGCAGATGTCGGCGCGTTTTATCAGGCATACGGGCAAGATCCTCAATTTAGGCCTAAATTCTTCAGCCTATTGGATTCGTTTCACCGTAGATGCATTCAAAGATCAAATCTCCCAGAAAAAGTGGCTGCTGTACTTCGACTGGCCGAACAGGATAGATTATGCCTCCCTCTTCATACCCAAATTCCCAGATGCCGGTTGGTTTGCCAAGGAGGTGGGGCGCATTTTGCCAACCGGACCCGACCCCCACCCCAGCACTCCGACCGCTTTCCTGCCCCCTGAAAATTTTATTCAACCCGTAACCTTCTATCTGAGGGTGGAGAGCTCAGAAGCCAAGCTCATACCGTTGCAAATTTTAACCGATGAGGCCTACCAGGGCGTGTCGCGCGCGCGGTCGCTATGGTTCGGTGTCTATTACGGCATCATGCTGGCCATGTTTTTATATAATCTCATTTTGCTAATTTCGCTGCGCGAACTCAATCGTTTTTATTACCTGATGTATCTAATATTTATTGGCCTGTTGTTCTTGGAAGCCAATGGACTGTTGTCGGAGCGTTTTCAGATTGGGATTCATCTGGGTCAGGTTCTGGTATTGATCTTTATTTCCCTCACTTTTTTCTGGGGCAATTTATTCGCCAAATCCTTTTTAATCACAAAAGAAAACGCACCATTTTTTGATAAATTATTGTCCGGCGCCACGATTTTGGCACTTGTTCTGGCGGCAATGATTCCGCTGGTGAATCTAGCCTGGATGACGGTAGCCATCAGCCTCCAGTCGATACTGGTCCCGCCAATATTCCTGCTCGCCGCTCTCGTTTGCTGGCGACGTGGGTTCCGACCGGCGCGTTTCTTCCTGCTCGCATTTGCACTTCTGGCGTTGAGCACCATGTATGAAGCTTTGGCAATTTTCGGCGTATTGCCGTATTTCACACCGTACAGCGGACAATTCGGTTCAGCAATCGAGGTCATTCTTCTGCAGCTGGCCCTGGCAGACCGCTTCAGAACCTTGAGCCTGGAACATGACATGATAAAACAGTCGCTCGATCTGGCGCGTGAAGTCCAGCAAAACCTTTTGCCCAATGAAAATCCTCAGATGGATAGATTGGATATCGCCGGTCGAAGCATTTATTGTGATGAAACCGGCGGCGATTATTATGATTTTATTACCAGTGATACGGATGAAAACGGTCAACTCACCATCGCCATCGGTGATGTATCCGGACATGGCATTTCCTCTGCCTTGCTGATGGCCACGGTGCGCTCGTCTTTGCGGCAGCGCTTATCACAACCGGGGAATGCAGGAGGCATTATCTCCGATGTTAACCGTCAGCTGGTTAGAGATGTGGAGGATTCGGGCCAATTTATGACCCTTTTTTACTTGAATATTGATGCGACGAAAATGCACGCCCATTGGGTTCGAGCCGGGCATGATCCTGCCATTTTTTATGATCCCGCTACAGACTCGTTTGAGGAACTTGGTGGATCGGGAATGGCTTTGGGGATAGAAGGAGATTACAAATATAAGGCGTATTTAAAAACAGCTCTGGATAGAGGACAAATAATTTTCCTAAGCACAGACGGAACCTGGGAGGCGGTTAACCCCAAAGGAGACATGTTTGGTAAAGAGCGAATCTACGATATCATTCGAAAAAATTCGTCATTAAGTGCGAATGAAATTATCAATATAATCTTAGGGTCTTTAAAAAGTTTTCAACAAGGTGCTCAAATAGAAGATGATATAACCCTGGTGGTTATTAAAATTATTTAATGCAGATCTCCCATTTATGGGTATTGATAGATATTTTGAATTCCTGGATTAGGTAATACCCAGCTTATCCAGTAGTTGCCTGACATATTCCGGTCCGTCCGGTTTATAGGCAGGCAGGACCCATGGCATGTCCTGCAATGTTTGCAGCAGGGAGGGCAACAGATCAAATGGGATGGAAATAATTTGCCGGCCTTCTGGAAATAGTTTTCTGCGCTTCATGCCATGACCCAGACCCGTGACGAAATAATTCAGTTCCCCCGTTAAAAATGGGTAGCTGTATGTCCAGGCACAGCCGATCGCCGGTGAGAACTTGCTTACCCAGATTTTTGCTGACCGATAGCTCATTGCCCTGAGTATAATTTCCGTCTGATGGGTGCTGGCGAGCAGGATCAATAAATCGGGCTCGAATCGGAGCTGATCTAGCGGGGAAAAAGCAACATAATTAACGATGCCTCTGCCGATTTTTGGAATATGTAAGTAAAGCCGACTTGCGGAACGCGGCGCTTCAAAGATTTTCAACCCGGCGCCGAAATCTCCATTTACAAAAGGCTCACCAATATCCGCCTGCCCCAATACATACATGTCCGGCCTCACAGGCATGGTTTGCGGCGTCGGCAAAAAAAGCACTGCCGCCCTGTGCCTTCTTAAGCATTTCGCAGAGCGCCATTTTTTCTTCAAGCCGTTCTACCATGTCCGGCCGTTTAGACAGGAATTTAACGCCCACCGGCGGTACCTCGAAGTCAAACTTGTCCAAAATAGCGACATATTCTTTAGTGAGAATCATATGAAACGGACCCTTTCCCTTTTATCCCTTACTGTTGGAGCGTCTTGTAAGGCAGATTGGATGATATAAAGGGGATACCAAAAGTTGTTTTTTCGTTTCAATGCGGGTTTCCAGGAGCTCTTGATAGAGCTCCTGGAATAGTAATGAGTTGTGCCTATTTCTTTGTAAAAATGTGGCGCAATGGGAAGATACCCACTTTTACCGACTTGCCCTTCTGAACCTGGTCAATACGTACCTGATCAACACCCTCGATATCGCCCTTACCATAGGTGAGTGGCGTACTGCTGATGTCACCGGTGGGAAGGTTTTTGATCTGGTAAAAGCCATGCTGCAACACATCACCCGGTGTAAGCTTTTCAAAAGGCACTTTCTGCATGGCCAGCCGCAAGGCCTCGACCTGGATCATGGCTTCCAGGACTCCTGCCTCATACATGATGTGGGTAATCCGCTTGCCGGAACGATACTTATCCTGCAGGTCGCTGCAGAACTTTATCCCGGGGGTGGCAAGGTCATCCATGGGGCGGAAGCTACCGGCGCAGACATAACCGTCACCCAACTCCCCCATGGCCTCAGCGAACACAGCAGCGTGACCGGGTGCGGGGACGCCAAAGGTCATCTTATGCGCTAGATGGGGTCCCATGCCCAGTCTGGCCATCTCTTTAACCGTTGGCTGTGAGCCGGGATTGATCATAACACCCAGAGCGAGGTCAACACCTTTTTGCTTGAGCCAGGTAAGCTGGGTGGTGGGCGGCGAGGTCGGTACCAAAGGTACATATTGGGTGCCCACAAACTCATAGCCGGTCTTCTGGAGATACGCTTTCATCTCAGGTATCTCAATCGACCGACCCATGGCGTTGTCGGCAGTCAGGTAAGCAACCTTCGGCTTTCTCGCCTCCTTCCAGCTCGTTTTGAACCAATCAGCGATGGCGGCTATAGAATCGGTATAAATCGGGTAATAGGTGAAGCAGCTTTGAGGCGGCGACAGGTAGTAGGGGCCGGTGGCCATACTGGTGCCGCCCATCTGGTCCTCCCACATTCTGTCTTTGAGTGCCAGCGCTATGGGTGAGCCCGATATCCTGCCGACCAGCATTCCTTTGGCTTTGAGCTCCTCATAGATTGACAGCGCCTTGGGAGGTTTGAGCTCATCATCGCGCCACATCACCTCCAGTTTTATATCGGCGGGAAATTTTTCTTTACGCCAGGGCGCCAAATTTTTGGTCGCATTTACATATGCGACATAATCCTCAATCGCAGCCAGCACCGCCGCTGAATCCTCAGCAAAGGGCCCGGTTAGCGACTGGGTGCCACCGACATATAGTACTTTCTCAGCTTGAGCGTTGACGGGCAATAACAATACTGCCGCCAACAGGATTGGCATTGAAGCTCGCAACATCCATTTTATTTTAGCCATTATGATACCCTCCTTTACGACTGTTGGGTTAATGAACGCTATGAAATAGGCATTCTGCCGGATTGAATCACCTCCTTTCACTCAATTTCTTGATGAGAAAAAGGCCAAAGCCTGAAATACGTCTTAATCATCTCCCAGCGGTGATGAAGCCCCCGCGGCTCAAAAATCAGAAAGATGATGATGATCATTCCGTGGGAAATGAGGGCCAGCGAGGCGGCCGCCTGCGGGGCAACGGCGGCGGCCAGGATCGGTCCGGCAACTGTGACGAGCTCATCCAGCACCTTGAGCGCAACGACGCCGAAAATAGCCCCTGCCGTACTGCCCATGCCCCCCACGATCAACATCCCCAGATACCAGACGGAATCCATAAAAGGAAACTGTTCTATGCTGGCGAATCTAACGTAGTGAACCAGCAGCGATCCGGCCACTCCGGCATAGATACAGCCGATAAAAAATGCCTGCAGCTTGTAGCTCCACAGACTGACGCCCATGACCTCCGCCGCCAGGTCATTGTCCCGGATGGCGATAAAGGCTCTGCCGGCCCTGGTTCTGACGATGTTGTGAGCCGTGATTGTCGCCAGGACAACAAAAACCATCACCAGGTAGTAATAGTTGGTTTTGGAACTCAGCACAATACCGCCGATCACGGGTTTGGGCACAAGCAACCCATCGGTGCCACCGGTGATGCTGCGGAGCTGGATGATGATCCAGATAATAATAAATTGGGCCGCGATGGTCGCCATAATGAGATAGAAGCCCTTGATTTTCAGAGATGGCAGGCCGAAGAGCAAACCGGCTATTCCCGCAGCTAGGGCGCCGCAGGGAAGCGCAGCCCAGAATGGCCAGCCGAGCTTGGCGCACAAAATAGCCGAGGTATAACCGCCGACCGCCATGAATCCCGAATGGCCGATGGAGATTTGACCGCAGTAACCGGTCAGAATATTGAGTCCGTGGATGCTGACAACAGCAATCCCCATGGTCGTCAGGATGGTCAGCATCCTGTCGCTTAAAAAAAGAGGGCAAGCGAAAAGAAAAACGAGCAACGTCGCCACTGTTCCCCATTGCCGCCTGGAGCTCAGGATCGCCATTTCCTGTGCATAATTTTCATGAAAGGTTCCGGTGCGCAAGCTCATTGATTAAACCCTTTCTATATGTGCAAGGCCGAAGAGCCCGTGCGGTCTGAAGACCAGGACGATGATCATCACAAAAAAAGGGAATACCTGGGCCAATCCGCCGCCGGGCAGTAACGGGTCCAGGTACCCGGCAGCCACATTCTCCAGCATTCCCAGTATGATGCCGGCGACAATGGCCCCGCCAATTGAGTTGACCCCGCCCAGCAGCACGACCGCGAAGGCCTTGAGACCGATAAGGGCCAGATCCATATTCGCTCCGGATACGCCCCCCAGCAGGATGCCGCCGATGACGCCGACGACACTGGCGATGATCCACGAGGCGGCATAGACGGTTGTGGCCTTGATACCCACACTCTGCACCACCTGCAGATCCTCGGCCGTGGCCCGCATGGCCAGCCCGATCTTGGTATAGCGGAAAAGGAGCATGAGCAGCGCTACACAAATGATAGACACGATCAGTCCGATCAAAGACTCCGAAGGTATGGATATCTCGCCGACTTTCATGGTTATGGTCGGCAATAATCCATGGTAAGCCTTGTATTCGGCACCCCAGAGCAGGGTTGCCAGCCCCCCCAATACCGTGGAAAGGGCGATGGTCATCATGACGACGGCCAGCACGGGTTGACCGATCAGCGGGCGCAGCATCAGGCGCTCGATCAACAGACCCATGACGATGGCCACTGCGATTGCCGCCAGCAAAGCGGCCCATATCGGCAGGCCGAACGGAACCAGAAAGGTCCAGCCGAGATAGCCACCGATCAAAACAAAGTGCCCCTGGGCAATGTTAAATACCTCCGAGCATTTCAGAATGATCACAAAGCCGATGGCGATCAGGGCATAGACCATGCCCTGGGCAAGGCCGGTTACGACTAATTGCAGAAAGAAAGTCATCAGCCAGCTCCTTCAACAGACTCAATGCGAATCGTAGTATTTATTGTTCCCATGCGATCGTCACGGTCTCCGACCTGGGCTTCTATCGGCGCCTCGGTCTTATCCGCATAGACTGCATCGATCAGCTCACGGTAACGCTCTTCCAAAAATGTCTTTCTCAGCTTCCGGGTTCTGGTTAACTCGGCTTCATCAGGGTCAAATTCCTTGTGCAGATTGACATATTTTTTCACCTTAGAGCCGGGGGGCAACGTTTGGTTGACTCTGTCGATATCTTGCCTCACCAGCTCATAAACCTCCGGCGCCTGGGAAAGTTCGCCAAAGGAAGTATAAGCCACTCTCTTTTGTCCTGCCCACCTGCTGACGTTATCATAGTTAATGATGATGATCGCCGAAACGTAGGCGCCTTTCGGGTCGGCCAGTACCCAGGCGTCCTTTATATAAGGACTGAAACGCAGCCGGCTTTCTATATTCTGAGGCGCCAATGTTTCGCCAATACCCAGTTCAATCAGATCCTGGATTCTATCTATAAATACAATATGTCCGTCCTCTCGTATGAAGGCGCTGTCTCCACTATGAAACCACCCATCTTTCAGCACCGCGTCTGTTTTTTCCGGGTCCTTATGGTAACCGACGAAGACACCGGGTTGCCGATAAATGAGTTCGCCATCATCGGATATTTTTACCTCCGTACCCTGCGTGAGCGGGACCGACCGTCTCAAGATGGATGTCATCATTATCGGCGCCGGTAAGGGCTCCTCCTTCCGTTGATCCATACAGGCTTTTGAGCGGAAGATTGAGCGCATGATAGAACCTGAAGGCATCCGGGCTGAGTATCGCCCCGGTCGAATAACAGATTCTGGCATTTGACAAACCCAGGCTGCTTTTGATCGACCTAAAGAGGATGATATCGGCGAAAAAATAAAGTATTTTCAAGAACACGCCTGGTTTTTGCTTGCGATACTTTAATTCAGCCATTTTCTCGCCAATGGGCATTAGCATCCGGAAGGCAAAGCGCTTGATGGCATCCGCGCCTAGAATCCGTTCCTGCACCATAGCGGCCTGACTTTCCCATGGTCGCGCCCCGTAGAACACAATGCTGGGTCCGGTTTCCTGGCTATCCCGCTGTTGGGTTTCCGGCGCTTCAGCGAAGTTGAGGATACCGGCCGATAACAGATGGCAACCAATCCCCGTCCATTGCTCATTTATCCAGACGGGTGGCAGATAGGGGACAATATTATCTTCCTCAGTCCAGGGATCGAGCTGCAAAAGATAGTCGGCACCTGCCCTCAATGTCCGGTAAGTATGGATAGCCCCTTTAGGCGCAGACCCTGTGGTCCCCGCAGTGTAGATAATGGCGCAGACATCATCCGCGCGGCCGGCCTCCACGTTCTGCTCGAAGCGCCCGGGGTGTTCGGCTCCAAAAGTTTCCCCCAGCTTTAGCGCCTCCCGATATCCGACCAAAATATCGTCATCATATCGGGCCAGACCCTTGTAGCTCCAATAAATAATCTTTTTGAGCCGGGGAAGCGCGTCCTTGATTTGCAGAAACTTATCAACTTGCTCCTGGCCTTCAACCACCGCAAATCTCGCATCAGAATTTTCGGCAATGGTTTTTATCTCCAATGGCAGTAAATCCGAAAACAATCCCACAGACACGCCATGGTTGGCCTGGGCCGCCAGCTCGGCATAGTACCATTGGGGGGCATTATCCCCGATAATCAAGACCTTGTCTCCGGGCTCAAAACCCAAAGCCAGTAAACCCAGTGCCAGGTGTTTAACATTGAGATAATAGTCCTTCCAGGTATGAGGATGCCAAACACCATAGTGCTTATGACGCATGGCTCTGCGATGATCGCCATATTTTTCGTAATTATATTTGAGTACCTTGGGCCAGGTATCACCTTTTTCTTTATAATGTTGCTTCATCCCGATTATCTGTTCCCCATGTTCTTCCATTAGCCCAGCCATCGCTTCCGTCGCCGGTAATGCTTCACTTCCCGATAACTCTTTTGAGAACCAACCGCCGATAATCCCATATAGAATTCACGCACGTCCTCATTATCCTTTAAATTCTCTGCCGGACCGCTAAGGACAACCCGGCCATTCTCCAAAACATGACCGTAATCGGCGATACCCAGGGCAGCTCTGACATTTTGCTCCACAAGCAGTATGGCCATATTTTGCTCGGCATTGATCCTGCGGATAATTTCATATATTTCCTGAACCAGAAGCGGGGCGAGACCGAGTGAAGGCTCATCCAAAAGCATCAGTTTGGGACGTGCCATAAGTGCCCGCCCGATCACCAGCATCTGCTGTTCGCCGCCGGATAGATAGCCGCTCATACGGCGGCGCAGGCGTTTGATGGGCGGGAAGTAATCAAAAACCATTTCCATATCCTGCTTGACTTCACGTCGGTCTTTGCGGCAGTAAGCCCCCACGAGCAAATTTTCCTCTACGCTGAGATGCTCAAGAACCCTGCGCCCTTCCATTGCCTGGCTGATGCCCAAAACCGCAATGTTTTCGGGACCCAACCGGTCTAAACGCTTTCCATCAAACTCGATGCTGCCGTCGGTGACTTCGCCCTCTTCGGTTTTGAGCATTCCTGAGATGGCCTTTAACGTCGTCGTTTTGCCGCCGCCATTGGCTCCGAGCAGCGCAACGATTTGGCCATCGGCCACTGTTAGCGATACGCCACGCAGCACCTGGATAACATTCATATAGACGACATCAATATTGTTTAGTTGCAGCATTTTGTTTCATCTACCTCAGAAGCTGTTATAAGGCTTTGAAACAGCTTTCATCGATTTTATTCTTAAGGTAAGGACTACTTTTCCTGCCCCAGGTAAGCACGGATAACCTCGGGATTACTTTTAATTTCGTCAGGTGTCCCCTCGGCAATCATGCGTCCGAAATCAAGGACAATAATCCGGTCGGCAATATCCATTACCACTCCCATATCGTGTTCGACCAGGATGATGCTGCGAATCCCATCTCGCAGAATGGGTGTGTCGGGATAGGTGGCTCCCTGGCCTTCAAATATATCCAGTATAAAGCGGGCGATGTCCTCCTTTTCCTCCAGATTCATCCCAGCCATGGGCTCGTCAAGCAGCAGTACTTTTGGCTCCAGCGCCAAAGCTCTTCCGAGCTCAACTCGCTTCTGCATCCCATACGGCAGGACGCCGACCACTTTCTTTCGCATCGGTGCCATTTCTAAAAAGTCGATGATCTCCTCGACAGTTCGACGGTGCTTGATTTCTTCCTGTAGCGCCCAGCCCAAGTATAGCGCACCGCTGATAAAGTTTTGTTTCATCAGCACGTGTCGGGCAGCCATGATGTTATCCTGAGTGCTGAGTCCCGTGTAGAGCTCGATATTCTGGAAAGTTCGGGCAATGCCAAGTTTAGTCAGTTTATCGGGGCGCATGCGGGTAATTTTTTGCCCATCATAGTAGATCTCGCCCTCCTGTGGTTTGTAAAAACCATTAATGCAATTGAGCAGGGCGGTCTTGCCCGCTCCATTGGGTCCAATGATAGCCAGGATTTCATTATCCCTGACGTTCAGGCTCACTTGATCAAGGGCATAGACACCGCCAAAGCTAAGCATTAGGTTGTCAATCCGTATTTTAACCTGCCTATCATTTTCCATTTATTAAATCTCCGGATGCATTCAACTTCGATCTTTTCTAGTATCAGAGGACGTAAAAACACACAAGAAAGTATTCCCGTTAGCTATTCCTCCTTTGGGGTTGTCATCTCAAAAACAGCCGCAACGTTCTTTTTGCTGCCAAAACGGATACAGCCGGTTGGACAGACAGTCATACAGGCCGGCGATTTGCTTTCGGCGAGCCGCTGAATGCAGAGATCGCACTTTACGGCAATCTCTTGATGGTCTTCGAATTGCATGGCGCCAAAGGGACAGGCTTCTATGCATTCCCTGCACCCGATACAAAGATCATCGTCAATTAAAACAATACCTTGTTCATTTCTGGAAATCGCTTCAACCGGACAGGCCTCTTTGCAGGGGGCTTTGGCACAATGGTGGCAGTAGATGGGGATAAAATCGGAAATTTTTTCAAGCACTCGCACCAGTCGGGGTCCCACTCCCAGTGCGTGTTCCTGCTTGCAGGCAACCTCACAGGCATGACAGCCCATACAGTCCTTCTTGCGGAATACCAACGAGATCTTATCCATCTCCTTTCCTCCTATTCATCTTCGCAGCGATATATGTTGCACAACAAGACTCTCAGATTCGTCGCACCCATCACCGGGTCCATGGATTCGTGAGAATTGTCTGTCAGTAGATTAATGTTGGAGATGTCCCAGCCGTGATCGGTGTCCTTGATCTCCGGATACCACCAGCCATGCTCGGCGACGATCACTGCGGGGTCGATACCATCATTCAACTTGGCCTTTTCTTTGGCACGGCCGCGCGGTGATTCGATCCAGACCCAGTCTCCTTCACAGATACCGTGTTTCTCGGCTGTTGTGGGATGGATCTCAACTATGGGATCGGGCCGGATCTCCCTGAGCCAGGGTATCTGTCGGTTGGCAGAGTGAAAAAATGTGGGCGTGCGCAGACCGGCGTTTAGAATATAAGGGTATTTCTCAGCCAGATCAGGTCGGGAAACCGGACTTTCGGGAACCTCCGTGTATTTGGGTAGCGGATCGCGCCTCCATTTCTCAAAAATGGTGGAATACAGCTCGATTTTACGCGTAGGGGTGGAAAAACCATTTTTCTTGTATTTGTAAAATTTCTGTTCGCCCTGAAGGTAGCCTTTCTGCTTGAATTCCTCCCAGCTAAGGCCGGTCGGTTCGAGCAGCCAGTCTAGAGAATCCTCGATGGTGTCCCACCACTGCTGGCCCATTCGCTTGCCCAGTTCCATAAAAATTTTGTGGTCCTGCCAGCATTCGCCGATTTCAACCACCTTTTGTCTGGCCAGCACGTAGCCGTGATATTTCCAGTTTTCCGACACGTGATCCTGTTCGAGCCAGGTGCCGGCTGGCAAAAAGATGTCTGCCAGTTCAGCGGTCGGGGTCATGAAGAAATCCGATACTGCCAGAAAATTCAATTTTTTAAGGGCTTTATAAACCTCACGGGCATTCGCTCTGGACACCACGGGGTTGCTTGCCACCAGGTATCCAGCTTTGACCGGATAGGGTTTGCCGGTCAAAATCGCATCCCAGGCACACTTGGGTGTAACAATCGTCATGCGTGAGGCCAATTTGTATTGATCCCCACCCAGTCGCTTTTTTCGTTGCTCTTCAGACAGTGACCGATTCGCAGAAAATTCAGATATTTTCCGAGTTCCGGGGGGAGCATGAAAAACATTGCCACCGGGGGCATCCAGGTTACCGGTAACCGCCATGAGACCGACTGCGGTTCGGGTAAAATCGGTGCAATTGATGGTTTGTTCCGTCGGCACCCCCCAGTGGATCCCGGCCGGCTTTGTATTCGCATACAGGCGTGCGGCTTGACGGATAAGGTCCGGTTTTACCCAGGTGATCTCTGCCACGCGCTCGAGGGAATAGTCCCTGTTAATTCGGTCCACAAAGGCTTCCCAGCCGTGAATATAATTGGTCACAAAATCCGCGTCATACAGTTCTTCTTCAATGATGACATGAAAAAAACCCAGAGCCAGGGCCGCATCCGTACCCGGCCGCAGCTGAAGCCAGAGGTCAGCTCGTTTTGCCAGAAAACCTTTGCGCGGGTCAATGACGATCAGTTTGGCTCCTTTTTCATAAGCCCGCCAGAAACTGACGCCTTTGTATTCATCCGGGTTGGTCCACAGCGGATTGCAGGCCCACATGACAATGCATCTAGGATTATTGGCGTAGTCGATAGCGGGGTGTCGGCCGCATGTGGTCAGGGTAGCGCCGATGCGGGAGAGGTAACACATGTGGCCGGCTGTTAACATATTGGGAGTGCCTAATAAATTACCAAAACGCGAGAAGTGGCTTTCGAAATCCCGACCGGTGCCCTGGCCGACGATGATGGACTCGGGACCGAATTCTGCGATAACCTTTTTAAACTTCGCGGAAACCGTATCCAGGGCCTCGTCCCAGGTAATTCGTTCCCAGTTTCCACCGGTTTTTTTCATGGGATAAAGGACCCGATCCGGGTGATAGGCTAGCTGAGTGATCGCCAGCCCTTTGGTACACATGCTTCCGTGACTTATCGGTGAATCCGGATCTCCCTCCACCTTTATGACTTTGCCGTCTTGTACATGGGCGATTACCCCGCAACCGCCGTGACAGCTTCGGCAAACCGTTTTTACGTGTTCAACTTGCGACATTTACTCCTCCTATAATTACAAAGTCTCCAACTATTGTTTGTCCGTTCAATATCGTTTACGGATTTCCTTTTTAAGAATTTTTCCCTGGGCATTTTTTGGAAGAGATTCAACAAACTCTAAGGACTTAGGCGCCTTGTAGGAAGCCAGGTGCGTTTTGCTAAAATCGATAATGTCATTTTCCGTCGTAACGGCGTCGTCCCTCAAAACGACCACCGCATGAACACGCTCCACCCATACCGGATCGGGGATTCCCACAACGGCAACTTCGGCAATTGCAGGATGCCTATAGAGGACGTCTTCAACTTCACGGGAATATACATTTTCGCCACCGCTTACAATCATGTCCTTTTTGCGGTCGACAATATATATAAATCCTTTTTCATCATAGTATCCAAGGTCGCCGGTATGCAGCCACCCCTCAATCAAAACCTCTCGGGTTTCGTCCGGTCTGTTCCAGTATTCAACCATGAGGGAATCACTGCGGGCAATGATCTCACCGACTGTTCCGGGCGGCACATCATGGTTTTCCTCATCGACCACTCTGACGTGAACACCAAGACTCGGTTGCCCGCAGGAACTTAACACTTTTTGCTCTTCCGCGGTCCCGTCCAGGACCTGGTGATTTTTCCTGGGAAGGGCACAAAGCTGGGGTCCTGATTCGGTCTGTCCATATCCCTGTGAAAAAATTGGGCCGAATATCTCAAGTCCCTTTTTTAATAACTCCAGCGGCATGGGAGATGCAGCATAATAGATTCTATTCAGACTGCTCAGGTCGTAATCTTTAAAATCATGACAGGACAGTATAGAATTTAGCTGGGTGGGGACAATTTGCATATCGGTTGCTTTTTCATTTTGAATTATCTGAAGGACGGCAACCGGATCAAAAGATTTTTGCGGCATGATCACATTACAGCCCCCAACCAGGAAAAAGGGCCACACATGACAATCTCCACCGATGTGGAAAAATGGTAATACCAAGACATGTCTGTCTTCGGGCTTAACGCCCATCTCCAGAGCTTTAATGCGGGTGTTATCCAGCTTGCGGAAATGAGTATAGAGGGCGCCGCGAGGGACACCCGTGGTACCACTGGTGTAAAAAATAAGGTAGGGGTCCTCCCGGGCCACACTCAGATCCGGTTCATGCGATGGGCAGGCCGCGACCATCTCACGATGAGAAAGCATATCAGGAACCGAATCGCCGAAGGTGATATGGTTTTTAACTTTAGGAAGGCGGGAACGCAAGCTTCCGACAGTGTCATGAAGATCCGGACCGATAAAGAGGGTATTGGCCCCGGAATAATTAATGAGATATTCAAGCTCATCTTCGTGCAGCCTGGGGTTAAAGGGTGAAGCGATAAATCCCCCCTTCATTGCAGCCCCATAAACATCGGCGTACTCGAGACAATTCCATGACAGAATGCCGATGACATCCCCCTTTTTGGCCCCTGATGCGTAAAGTGCATGGATCAGACTGTTCACCCTTGCATTGAACTGGGCGAACGTTATTCTTTGGGAGCCGCATACAAAGGCCTCGCTATCGGGATTAAGCAGTGCATTTCGATAAATAATGTCAGCAAAGGTTCCGATTTGATACCGGCTCAATTCCTTTAACACAAGCTTGCTTGTCATACCGTCGGCCTCCAACTATTCGCTTTTCGCTCTCCGAATCTCCTTAATACTAAAGATATTGATTATCAATATTTAAACTTAAATCAAGTGTCAATCTCTTTTATAATAAATTAAGGATATTGAAAAAAACATAAATGCCTGTTTATGGAAGCTCACCAATAGGAATTTCAATGCTGATTATAGAGAAAATTCTTGCGTTTTTTGAATAAAGATTATTATAAATAAAGTTAAAAATGTATAGAATATAGCCAATATATTGATATACTAAACATTGATATAATTCACACTGATTTAAATGAATATTTAGAATTGAAGGAAATAGTATGGTTTACGGTACTTACAAGAGCGATCTTAGCACTAATGAAAAGGTCCTGATGGCCATTGTGAGAGCTGCAGAAATCTTCAAAAGAAATCATTCCGGTGTTTTCAGGAATTATGGTCTCTCCTTTCCACAATACAATGTCCTGAGGGTTCTGGAAGCTTCTAAAAAAGGTAGGAACAAGATAAGCGATGTCAGCCGCATTATGCTCGTTCCGGGCGCGAATATTACCGGTATCGCCAAGCGTCTGGAAAAGGACGGATTTATCGTTAAGAAATCCGATCCCGCAGATGATCGCGTAACTATCCTTGAAATTACGCCCAAAGGAAAAAAAACCCTGAAGAATATTGAAAAGGAGAAAGATGAGTGGCTGGAATTGATGTTGAAGAATTTATCCGACAATCAAAAACGCGTGCTCCTGGACAAAATCAAACGAATCTTAAAAAACAGTATGAACAAAAAGTAATATCTCCGACGCTCGCTCATTAATGGAGCGAGCGTAACCGTTCGTTGATTACATTCTTGTAACGCTTTCATATTTTTTGCTTCATTTTAATTTTTTTTTGACCTCTCCTTTTAACATCATGACGTCTACGCAATTTTATCCCTTTCTAAATATATTGGAATTTAGCAAAATTTTAGCAGAATCCCCCGCGGCTTGCCGCGGGGAGCTTCACTCACGCTTATTTTTTTCTTGACAAGATTGGCACAAATTTCTATTTGTTAGTAATATAGTAATAATGTTACTATAATAGTAACACTGCTAATTCATTATGAGAAGAGAATCACACAATTCTTCCAAACAATACTATTCCACCTCCCTGGAAAGGGGGATGAGCATCCTGAGGCTTTTCACCCAGGATCGCAGCACCTGGACCCTTACCCAAATTTCCAAAAACCTGGATATCAATAAAACATCGACGTTCCGCTTTGTGAATACGTTGGTTCAACTCGGATATCTCAGAAAAGATCCCCACACCAAATTGATCAGTTTAGGCGCACAAGTGATGACCTTGGGGGCAAGTTTTTACCGAACGGACGACATCTACGAAGTCGGTAAACCTTTGATTAAAGAAGCTTTTGAGACCTATCAGGTGAACACCGAATTGGCTTTGTACAATGAAGATATGATCGTCGTGGTCTATCGAAGAGAGGCCCGGGAATCCTTTGTCCCCCGATTTCCCATATCGCGCCGCAAGGAGCAATTTTATTGTTCCTCCCTGGGAAAAGCCATTCTGTCCGCCCTGCCACAGGATGAAATGATGCAAATCGTGGAAGATTTGCCCAACGAAAAAAAAACGGCCAACACACTTTCGAATAAGGCGGATCTTATCGCTGATTTGGAAAAATCAAGAGAAAGGGGCTATGCCTTAAATAATGAGGAATGGGTTCCGGGCCTGATCGCCATTTCCGCTCCCTTGATCAATTTGCATACGAATGAGGTCAAGGGCGCCGTTTGCTTTGATTTTTCCACCATTCAACACTCAATAAAGAAAGTCGAGAAGAAATATGCCCGGGTCATTATTAAATTGGCAAGTGATATATCCCAGTTGTTAAGTACCATTCGATAATACCTGAATCGTGCAAAATTCAGGTAATAAGCCTTAGCGTTTTTAGATCTTTGAACAAGACTGACAGAGCAGGAGATCAAACCCAAAATGAGCACATCAAAAAGTTATGTCTTCGGGCGCGCCAAAGAAGGCGCGCTTCCTAAAGTTCACAAAGCTGAAGGTGTATGGATAGAAGATGACCGCGGAAATCGCTATCTGAATGCCAGCGGCGGCGCCGCCGTGACGAATGTGGGGCATGGGCGTCGGGAAATTGCAGAAGCACTCCATCAACAGGTCCTACAGCATGACTATATTCACCCGACGGCTTTTGTCTCGCCGGTGGTCGAGGACCTGGCTGCCGCTCTGGCACGCCGCGCACCGGCGGGAATCGAACGGTTTTACTTTCTATCGGGTGGCGGCGAAGCGGTTGAGGCATCCATTAAGATGGCCCGGCAGATCCATCTGGCAAATGGGCGGCCCGAGAGAATCCGGCTCATTTCCCGCTGGAAATCATATCACGGCTTGAGCCTGGGTGCCCTATCGGCCATGGGTCGCACCGCCTTCCGCGAGCCGTTTACACCCCTTCTGGGCGATGTTGTTCATATTCCACCGCCGTATTGTCTGCGCTGTTCTTACGGCCTGGCCTATCCCGGGTGCGAGCTGCGATGTGCGCTGGCCCTGGATGAAACCATCCAGAATGTTGGACCCAAGGTCGTTTCCGCTTTTATCGGCGAAACCGTCAGCGGTGCCTCACTGGGGGTCTATGCGCCTCCCGCGGGTTACTGGAAAGTCATCCGCGAGATATGTGATCGGTACGACGTATTATTGATTCAAGATGAAGTCATGTGCGGATTGGGCCGCACCGGTCGCTGGTTCGCCAGTGAACATTACGACATCAGTCCCGACATCGTCATTTTAGGTAAGGGCCTGGGGGGCGGCGCGATCGCGCTCTCGGCCGCCGGGCTGCAGGCGGCGCACTTCGAAGCCTTACAGTCGGCTGGCGGTTTCGTGCACGGCGGCACGTACTCGCATCACCCGGTTGCCGCTGCTGTCGGACTGGCAACCATAAAAATTTTAGAAAAGGAAAATTTGATCGAGCGCGCAGATCGTATCGGTAATGTGCTTGGTGATAAATTAAAGAATAAATTGTCCGGTTGCCCGCATGTCGCTGATGTTCGCGGTCTGGGCATGTTCTGGGGAGTGGAACTGGTCGAAGATAAAGATTCTCTTCGACCGTTCCCGCGTGAAGCGCAAATGGTAGAGCGCGTCTGGCAACGCGTATTTGACAAAGGCGTCATCGTTTACAAGGCCTTTGGCTTAGCCGGCAGTGATGGTGATGCCATCATCATAGCCCCGGCCTTTACGATCACAGACAAAGACATCGATATTTTGGTCGATTCATTGGCACAGGGCTTAGAAGAAACCATCGAATGAATAAGGGTGGGCGCGTCCATCGGATGAAAATTAATGAAAAGGAGGTAATATGATGTACGGTTGGATGGGAAAAATTCTCAGGGTTAATTTGAGTAATGGTGAAATCAATGAAGAAGCACTGGACCCGCAGATTATCAGAGATTATGTCGGCGGCAGAGGTTTGGCCATCTATTACATGCTCAAAGAAGTGGACCCCAACTGTGATGCATTGGGCAAAGAAAACAAATTGATCATGACCGCCGGCCCCCTGACGGGTACCAAAGCTCCGACCGGTGGACGTTACATGGTCACCACCAAGTCTCCTTTGACAGGTGCCATCACCTGTTCGAATTCCGGGGGGAACTTTCCCGCTGAACTCAAAAAATCCGGATTTGATGCCATCATTGTCGAAGGCAGGGCGGCGGAACCGGTTTATCTTTGGATCGATGATGGCAAGGCAGAACTGAAACCTGCCGGGCACCTGTGGGGCAAGGATACGCACGAGACCGACGATGCCATCCGGGCCGAGACCGACAACAAGGCCAAAACCGCCGTCATCGGACCGGCTGGCGAAAAACTCGTACTTTTTGCCTCCATTATGAACGATCGGGACCGGGCCGCCGGAAGAGCCGGCGTCGGTGCCGTCATGGGAGCCAAAAAGCTCAAAGGAGTTGCGGTTCGCGGGACGAAAAAGGTTTCGCTGGCCAATGAAGAACGTTTTAATGAAATGAATCAACTATACAGGGGACGGTTAAAGGAAGTAAAGAAGGCCGGTCCATACCCGCTGACCACGCACGGCACGGCGATTACGGTCGTGGCCACTCAGTCCCACGGTGTCTTCCCCACCCGTAATTTCCAGACCGGCCAGTTCGAAGAATGGGAGGCCATTTACGGTGAAGCCCTGACCGAGAAATACCTGGTTAAAGCAAAGCCGTGCTTTAGTTGCCCGATAGCATGTGGCCGGGTAACAAAGGTTCCCGACGGTCCCTATCAAGGCGAAGGTGAGGGGCCGGAATATGAAACGGTTTATTCACTGGGGTCCGATGTCGGCGTCGGTGACCTGGCGGCGCTCACCAAGGCCAATTACCTGTGCAATGAGCTGGGTCTGGATACGATCAGTATGGGTTCTACCATCGCCTGTGCCATGGAGCTATTCGAAAAGGGGCATCTTCCCGAATCCGACATCGGTTTTCCCTTGGCGTGGGGGGATGGAGAAGCCCTGGTTAAATTAACCCGGCAAACCGGTATGCGTGAAGGTTTCGGTGATACTCTGGCGGAGGGCAGCTTGCGAGTGGCAACCCGCTACGGACACCCGGAGTTTGCCATGGTTTCCAAGGGGCTGGATCTCCCCGGCTATGATCCTCGCGGTACACAGGGTTTAGGCCTGAATTATGCCACCTCACCCATCGGGGCTTCGCACATGAGAGGAGATACGCCCTATTGTGAACTTCTGGGAGTACCGGTCAAAATTGATGGGCTGACCTGGGCGGATAAACCGCCGATCGTGGTCAAATGGCAAAATGTATTTTCCCTGATAGACGCTGCCGGTTTATGTGTGTTTTTCAGCATCCGATATTTGTGTGATCCGACGCTTGAGATTCGCCCCGAAGGTATTATGAACCTTCTTAATGCGGCCACCGGAGCAGACTACGCGCTTGACGAATTGGAGAAAATCGGTGATCGCATTTTAAATGCCGAACGGTTGTTCCTGCTGCGAGCCGGTTTCGATCGTCGCCAGGACAGCTTGCCGGCCCGCTTTACGGAGACACCCATGCCCGATGGGCCTGCCAAGGGCGTGGTCTGTCATCTGGATGAAATGCTCGAACAATATTATCAGATTCGTGGTTGGTCAGAGGATGGTCTTCCGACCGAGGATAGGCTCAAGGAGCTTGGCCTTGATGGGATGTGAGGCGCAATAGAATGAAAGTGCACGTTGACTTATACGTCAATTTAAAAAAGTACGCACCCGCACAGGACAGTTCATTTGAAATCCAACTTGAATCCGGTGCCACCGTTAAAACTGTTTTAAAAGTTCTCAAAATCCCTGCTGAAGAGAAGGCGGTTGTACTGGTTAATGGGCGTAATGCGAATGAATCCGATCCTTTGAAAGAAACAGATAGCATAACGCTATATTCCCCAATTTCAGGCGGATAGCCTAGAACACCGAATGTATTGCTGCAAGTTTTTATAGGTTGGAAATCAAACGGTTAAACAAGGAAACAAAAGCATATGTCCAGGAATGAAAGAAGAATTTATCGGGGTGTCGAAAGAGGGCAGCCGTTTGAAATAGAGGTGGATGGCGAAAATATTGTTGCCTACGATGGCGAGACCATCGGGGCAGCGCTGCTGGCCGCCGGTCGCAGAACGCTGCGCTTTACGAATAAACTCGAGCAGCCCAGGGGGCTTTATTGCGGTATCGGATTGTGCCAGGAGTGCCGCATGACGGTAAACGGCATCCCCAATACGCAGGCCTGCCAGACCCTTGCGACCCCCGGATGCCGGGTTGAAACCCAGAAAAATTTTAAAAAACGGGAATCTTGAAAATTGAAAGAATCTGATTTTGTCATTATCGGCGGTGGGCCTGGCGGTGTGGCAGCCGCGATTAAAGCCGCCCAGGCCGGGGTTAACGTAACGCTGCTGGATGAAAACGAGCGGCCGGGGGGGCAGGTTTTTCGGCAGCTCGAAAAAGGCTTCAAGTTGGTCGAGCGCGACGCCCTGGGCCCGGATTTTAAGGAAGGGCAGGAATTGCTGCATCAATTCAATTCGCTGCAAGATAAAATCCGGTATCTGAACAATACCCTGGTGTGGGGGATATTTGAAGACCGCACTCTTGCATTGGCGCGTAACGATACCGCATCCAGTCTGGGCTTCAAGCAGCTTCTGGTGGCAACAGGCGCTTATGATCGGCCGGTTCCCTTTCCGGGTTGGACGCTTCCCGGCGTTTTCACCGCCGGTGGCGCTCAGAAGCTCGTCAAATCAGAACGCGTGCTTCCCGGGGAAAACATCCTTCTGGCGGGTACGGGTCCGTTACAACTGGTTCTGGCAGACCAGATTCTCAAAGCCGGTGGTAAGATCGAGGCCATATTGGAAGCCGGTACGATTGGCAGGAATTGGCTCCAGGGGCTTAAAGGGATATGGGGCAACTGGGATTTTTTGAAGGAAGGTCTGCGATATTTGCGCAGCATCCAAAAAGCCGGTGTTCCCCTGCTGCGAAGCCATATCATCCTTGAAGCCCGTGGCGACGGACAGGTCGAAGAGGCGGTGGTTGCAAAGGTGGATAAAAACTGGAGACCCAGGCTCAACACCGCGCGCAGCGTTAAAGTGGACACCATCTGTTTGGGATACGGCCTGGTGTCTTCCACCGAGCTGACCATGCTGGCGGAATGTGAACATAAATATGACCTAAGACAGGGCGGCTACATTCCCCTGCGTAAGGCGAACATGGAAACGAGCGTGCCGGGCATCTATGCCGTTGGCGATGGCGCCGGCGTGGCCGGCAGAAAAGTCGCCATCGAAGAAGGCCGTATTGCCGGACTATCTGTGGCCGGCGCCTTGGGTCATATTTCGGAGGCAGCTGCCGGGGAGAAAATAAAGCCTTACCGAAAAAGGTTAAATAAAATAAATCGATTCCGAAAGATACTGGATGACATCAGCTTACCGCGCGCGGGCCTTTACGAACTGGCAACCGATGACACCGTCATCTGCCGCTGTGAAGAGGTAACCCTCAAGCAATTAAAAGCGGCTCTGGCCGATGACACGATTCAGATGAAAGACTTTAAACGCATGACCCGTATGGGCATGGGACCCTGTGAGGGGCGCATGTGCGGGCCTTCTATGATTGAAATGATCAGGCATCGGCTAAATGCCGCCGCTGAAGATGTTGGGTGTTTGAAACCCCGGCCATCGATCAAGCCGGTTGCCCTCGGCGTTCTGGCGGCAAACAAAACAATGTCTATGGTGTCAGGGAAAATAAAGACTGAGTGCTGAGGACTGGGGACTGAGCAAAAAAAGCCTGCTTGGCGACTGACCATTTCAACATGAAGTGTCGGTTTCCGTCATGAATGGTCCTCCTGGGACCATGAGCTGTCGTTTTCCGTCATGGCAAGGCCATTTTCGCCTCTTTCTATTTCGATATACCTCAGTCCTCAGCACTCAGTCCTGCTGATCTCTGATAACTTTAATCTTAATAGATTTAATTATCCATGTGACGCAATAAACAGAGGATACGACATGGTTCCTCAAGAAGCTGAAGTCGTCGTTATCGGCGGTGGCGTAGTGGGTTCATCGGTTGCCTATTTTTTAGCCCGGGCCGGGAAAAATGTTGTTCTGGTCGAAAAAGGTTGCAAAGCAGGGGAGGCATCTGCAGCCAATGCCGCCTTTGTCTGGTCCATAACCAGAAAGGCCGGTATTGATATCAGACTGGCCATGCACAGTTTTAATATCCACCGGCAGCTTAAAACAGAGCTGGAAATGGATTTTGAGTACGTGCAGGGCGGCGGGTTGATGATTATCGAAGACGAAACGCAACTTCCTTTTGTAGAAGCGCATCTCCAGAAAAGATCAGAAGACGGATATCCGCTGGAAATGATTGATGCCCGGCAGGTTTTGGAATTAGAACCCCAGCTTGCAAAGGAAAGGGTCTTCGGTGGGGTTTATAGCCCGATTGATGGTAAAACCAATCCCATTTTTCTGGTCATTGCCTTAAACCTGGAAGCTCAAAAGCTCGGGGCACAGCTTTTTCATTATACCGAGGTCAAGGGAATTGAGGTTGCCGGTGGGAAAGTCAAAGGGGTTATGACCGATAAAGGCACGATCAAAACCAACACGGTAGTAAATGCCGCCGGGAGCTGGGGGTGTTTCATTGGTGACATGGTCGGAATTAAGGTGCCGGTTTCTCCCTTCCAACTGGCCATGCTGGTTACGGAGCAGTTGCCGCCGACCGTTTCACATGTGATTATGGGCGCCTCTTATATGGTTGAGGAAGATAGCGGCAAAGAAGGAGGATTGGGATGTGGCCTCGTTATGAGCCAGCAGACCGCCGGAAATCTTTTGATCGGTGCGAGCTGGCGCAATACGGGTTACGATAAAAGAACCATCCAGGAGGAGATCGAGCTAATGGCAAGGGTAAATGTCAGGGCCATGCCGATGCTCAAAACCGTCCGGATCATTCGTTCCTATGCCAATTTTTTCCCCAATACTGCGGATGATCTGCCTATTTTGGGCAAGGTCGATGGTGTCGAGGGATTTATTATGGCATGTGGCCATTGCGGGCATGGGATCGGTATGGGGCCCGGCTCTGGCAAACTGATTCAGGAACTGATTTGCGATGGCAAAACCACTATCCCGCTGGATGAATTGAACCTTTCTCGATTTAATTAAAATATTTCAGCCGAACTCTCAAATAATTGAAGGAGGATGTTGCGATGGTTACGGAAGCTCCAGAACAGGGTCTTGAGCAAAAAGCAAAGGAGGCAATTATTACGCTAAATAAGGCTGCGGCAATTCAGATTGCGGAACGAGCATCATCTGAAATGGAAGCAGCGGAATTGGTGGGCTTAATCGAGGGCGGCTTCAAAGCGGGTATTATGGTTGTGGGTGACCGGTTTGGCAAGGGGGATATGTTTTTGCCGGAACTGGTGGCGGCAGCCGAGATTATGAAAAGTTCGCTGGCGATCCTGGAGCCCAAACTGCGTGAAGGTCAGGTCACGCAAGAGCCGTTGGGGAAGATTGTCATTGCAACTGTAAAGGGTGATTTGCATGATATCGGAAAGACGATGGTATCCAGTTTGCTGATGGCCAACGGGTTTGAAGTGATCGACCTCGGAATCGACGTGGCCACGCCGAATATCATTGAGGCCGCCAGAAAGAATCAGGCGGACATGATATGTCTTTCGGCCTTATTGACGACGACGATTCTTGCTCAAAAGGAAGTCGTAGACGCTTTAAAGGAAATGGGCCATAGAGAAGACTTCAAGGTGATGATCGGTGGCGCCGCCTCATCTAAAAATTGGGCGCAGGAAATCGGCGCAGATGCATATGGCGCCGATGCCCAGGAAGCAACTGAAATCGCTATCGATCTATTAACAAAATAAAGGAGGCTTGATTATGCAAACGGCAGTACCCAAAATGGACTTACTGGACACCGCAGCGAAAGAGCGCATCCATGAAGCCTCGCTCTCGATTCTGGAAGAAACCGGCATTCAAATCGATTCGGAAATGGTCGCCAACACCCTGCAGGAGTACGACATTCCATGTGAAGTTACCGGCAAGCAAGGCGACCGGACCTTGTGGCGTGTCAAGTTTGACAGGGATACCATCACGCAATCGTTGAAGACAGCCCCCAAAGCCTTTACCCTCGGCGGCAGAGATACGAAACATGATCTTTATCTGGACGGAAAAGGATCACCGGACTCTGTTTATTACGGCACGCTGGGCAGTGCCCCGGTGGTGCACGACATTGAAACCGGTGAGAGACGACTCGGAACCTTAAAGGATCTGATTCAGTTTGCACGTTTGACCCAGCAACTGGAACATCTGGATTTTTTCCATGTATCCGTAATGCCCTCGGATGTTCCGAATTCCGTCGTGGAATTATACCGCTGGAAGGCAACATTTGAAAACACCGCCAAACATTCCATAACTGCTGCATCCTATGACGCGAAGAATTTGCCTTACTTGCTGGAGATGGCCGCCGTGGTGCAGGGCGGCGAAGATGAGCTGCGTCGCCGGCCGATTTTTACCGCTACCGAGTGTCCGATTGCACCGCTGTTTTTTGCCGAGCGATCGGCTGAGAACATGGTTGGGTTGGCTCGCGCGGGCCTGCCGGTTATCATCTATTCGGAGCCTTTTGCCGGTGCTTCTTCACCGGTCACCTTGGCCGGTACCCTACTGGTAACCAACGCCGAACAGCTGGCCGGGATCGCACTGACCCAGATTGCAAATCCGGGGGCGCCGGTCATTTACGGTGGCGTTTCAACGACTATGGATATTCGAAGCGGAAACATTTCTTTCGGCTCACCCGAGACGGGCCTGCTGAATGTGGCCACCACCGAAATGGCAAGATTTTATGAAATGCCGAAAGAAGGCAGTGGCGGCAGAACCGATTCAAAACTGGTGGATTGTCAGGCCGGGTTCGAAAAACAGGGCAATCTGTTGCTGGCGGTTCTGGCCGGCGCGAATCTGAACAATTGCGCCGGAACGCTTGAGAGCAATTATGCGGTCAGCCTTGCTCAATTGGTCATCGATGACGATATCGCCAAGCGCACCAAACGAATCCTGGCGGGTATTACGCTGAATGAAGAAACGCTGGCCGTCGATCTGATTAAAGAGATCGGGCCGGGAGGGCAGTATTTAGGTAACCAGCATACCCTGGCTCACATGCGCCAGGAGCTGTGTCTCTCGGATTTATGCAGTAAGGGAACTTATGAAGACTGGGCCAAGAAGGGAAGTTTAAGTCTTGAGCAAATGGCACAGAAGAAAGCGCTTGAACTTTTAAACGTTTCAGAACCGGCAAGTTTAGAACCGGCCGTCGTCAAAGAGCTGGAGAAAATATTGAAAAGTGCGGAGAAGGCGCATGGCCTAACCTGACACCCTAATCTGCATGAAAATAGATGAGAATCTAATTATCGCGATGATGAAAGGATAATATCTAATATGGAAAAATTGATTATAACGGTCGCACCCACGGGATCCATTCCCAAAAAAAAGGACACGCCGCATGTTCCCGTAACGATTGAAGAGATCGTAACCTGTGCCCTTCGCTGTGAGAATCAAGGGGCGTCAATTGTCCATATCCACATTCGAGATGAAGACGAAAATCCTTCGGATGATCCCCAGATTTTCCATGAGATCGTCAATCGGATTCGAGAGCGGTCCAATTTGATTATCCAGGTTTCAACAGGGGGAAGGGCAGGGACCGATTTGGAAAGCCGCATTCAACGTCTGCAAATGCGTCCCGAGATGGCAAGTTTGACAACGGGTTCGGTGAATTTTCGCAATTCGGCCTATGTCAATCCGCCGGACTTGATTGAAGCACTGGCCATAGAGATGCATCGTCTTGAGATCAAACCGGAAATGGAAATATTTGATTTAAGCATGGTTAACAATGCGGTCGCATTGGCAGATCGGAGCCTGGCGGATCGACCGCTGCACTTCAACTTTGTGATGGGTCTGGGCGGGGCGATGCCCGCAAGAATAGAGCATTTGGTCCACCTGTCCACCGGATTGCCTGCAGATAGTACATGGACGGTCTCGGGCATTGGGGCTGCCCAACTAAGAATGAACCTTCATGCTGTGATGATGGGGGGACATGTGAGAGTGGGTTTGGAGGATAACATCTATTATAAGAAAGGAGAATTGGCGACCAACGAAAGGCTTGTCGAAAGGATCGTCCGTTTGAGTAAGGAACTGGGAAGGGAAGTGGCCACACCGGATGAGGCCCGCAAAATCCTGGGATTGGTTCCAAATAAGAATGATAAGGAGAATGGGTGATCGCACGGTGGGCGCCATGAATGACCGGCTCGTTCTTACCGCGTCGCCTGGACGATTTTTTCCTGAAAGGGTACCCGACGCATTCGAATCGCGCAAAAGGAGGATGATATTATGGGACATAATATCGGCTTAGATAATCGGTGTGATGTTGTTATTGTTGGCGGCGGCATTATTGGATGCACGGCTGCCTACTATCTGGCGAAAAAGGGATTTGATGTTATCTTGCTTGAATCAGGCGACCTGGCGAGTGGGGCGACGGGTCACAACATCGGATATATCTTCATGCATACGAGAATTCCAGGCCCCCAATTGGATTTGGCCAACGCCACCCACCGGATCGCCCCGAATTTACCTGATGAACTCGATTACGACTTCGAACTGCGTCAAAACGGCGGCATGATTTATTTCGACAGAGAGGCGCAGCTGCCCATCATGCAGGAATTCGTCGAACAGCGCAATAAAGACGGCGTCACCATGCAATTACTGGATAAAAAGGAAGCGCTGGAGATGGCGCCGCTTCTTCCGGAAAGCACCATCGGGGCCACCTTTTGCCCTTTGGATTGCCTCGTAAACCCGACGCTTTATGTTCGTGCCTTTGCCAACGCCGCCCGAAGACATGGTGCCCTCATTCGAACCGGCACCGAGGTCCTGTCTGTCAATACGGACCAGTCTAAAGTGACCGGCGTCAAAACCGCAGAAGGGGATATTGAATCGAAATATGTGGTGCTGGCTGCCGGGGGGCGGACGACCCAGCTGACCGAAAAACTCGGGCTCAATCTGGGGATATTCTCCATGCGGCTTCAGTTGATGACTACCGCGCCCTTGGAGGAAAGACTGCTGGATAAATGCCTGTATGGCCCCGAAAGCGCGAAACAGTACAAACTGTTTCAAGATCTGCCAAGCTATGATGATGAGGCCTTCCGGGTTGACTATGAATGGCGTTATGAAACCTTATTTCTGCAGGCCGCCAATCAAATGAAAGCAGGCAACATGCTCTTTGGCATCCCGATGGATTATCCCGCGTCGGTCGAAATCGCCAACACGGCGGATACACGGGGTGTGGGGGTCATGGTGGAGTCGATGTACAGCAATTTTCCCGCTCTTAAAAATGCCGCTTTTGACAGGGCCTGGGGACGCGTCGTGCCCTTTACATCCGATAGTTTGCCGGTGATTGATTTTGTTCCCGAGTTCGAGGGACTGCTAATCAATTCAGGGCATACCTTTGGCAATGCAACCGGGCCGATTTCCGGCATTTTAACCGCGGAAATGATCGCGGGTGAAAAAACATCGCTCGATGTCTCCCCATTCAGACTGAAACGCCCGGCTTTGGAGAGCATGGCGAAAGCATGGTAATATCTAGTTTTGCACGGGCCGGAGACTCCCATATGCTGTGTTATTAAGGGCTCGAAGTAGTATGCTACGACTTCGCCCTTAAGTGTCTTGCCTATGGAAGCCTCCGGCCCGTGCAAAACTCAGATATTGTTAGATATTGCGTTATCTAAGCCCGGAGATATGAATATGGAAATGAAAGTGGGAGGCGAGGGCGCTATTGCAGCATCGCCGGAAGAGATATGGAACGTTATTTTTGATCCGGCCTTTATGTCGCAGGTGATTCCGGGCTGTAAAGACATTGCCCGACCGGCTGAAGACGAATACCGGATCAAGATGGTTCTGGGAATCCCCGCGGTTCAGGGGAACTATTCCGGGACCCTCAGAATTTTGAAAAAAAACCCCTTTGATATGATAAAAGGTTCGATCGAAGGACAGGGAGGGCTAGGCAAAATCGACGGAACCTGGGAAATGCAATTTGAAAAAAGCAGTGATAAGGAAAGCAAGGTGGTTTACGCTGTCAATGTCGATATCAGCGGTCCCATGGCCAGCATGGTGGGCGGTTTTATGGAACAGGTCGCTGATTCTCTGGTCAAACAGGGACTTGAAAGTTTTAATACGGCCATCACGGGGGCCAAAGAGAATATTGCCCCGGGAACCCCCTTAACAGCAGACGCTCTGCCCAGACCGAACCTTATTAAAATGGTATGCAGGATCATTTGGGACGCCCTGATCAAGAGAATGGGGAGCTGACTTCTAATCCTCCTGGGGAGGGCGCTTGCGTTTTCCGGTGAGATGGTCGAATTCGATACACCACACGGTGCAGGCTGCCACGACCTTGTCCGGATACTGCCAGGCATCGTTTTTGGGATAATACTGCACCATAACAGCTTCCAAGGCCGCCAGCTTTTCGGCAGGATCATCGACCATGCGGACGCGGCCAAAACCCACCACACTGGAATAGGCTACCGAGCAGTCCTGGGGCCGGTCGGCCGGCAGAAGCTGAACATCAGTGACGACGTTGAAAGAAACCTTCGGGTTCTGCGCCAGTACATCCAGCTTGAAGCCCTTTGTGGCAGAGTGAATGTAAATCAATCCGTTTAAAAAACCGTAGTTGAACGGCAGCACATATGGCTGGTCGCCTTGACACATGGCGACGCTGATGACCTCCCCCCTTTTGAGAATTTTTTCAATTTCGGATGAATCGGTGATTTCGCGATCTTTCTTACGCATCGCTACTTTCATAATAATCCTCCTTGGTCACGTCTGCATCGATTTCGGATATCACTATATTAAAATGTATTTATGAGTAACGGTTAACGATTTAATCCTGAGCATCCATTCGATCAGATGTTTTGCTTTGGCCCAGCATCACAATTATCGCCACACCGGTAATAACCACCACTCCGCCGATCAAGATCCGAATACTTGGGCGCTCACCTAAAAATAGCACCGCACCCACGATCGAAGTTACGGGGAGCAGCAAAAGAAACGGTACCACCTGGTTAACGTCATATTTTTTAAGAAGATGATACCAGATCCCATACCCCAGTGCCGTCATCACAATCCCCATGTAAATAACCGATCCCCATCCGATCAGGGTTGCATTTTTTAGCAAACTGAGGTGGTCGCTCTCCAAGACGAGAGAGGAGGCAAGCATCTGCGGGCCTGCAAAAACGGAAACCCAGGCAATGAGGTGAAAGCCGGTGATCGTAAGCATTTTTTTGATCATCGTCTGACCAATCGCCCAGGTAAATACACCGGCGATAACCAGAAAGGCCGGAAACAATTGATTTCTTAAGCTCGGCGCTCCGGCGATCAGCCCGACTCCCAAAAAAGCCACAACCATTCCGCAAGCACGCTTCCAGCCGAGTTTGTCATTTAAAAAAATTGCAGCACAAGCTGCAGTGAATGGGACCTCCAGTTGCATAAATAAGACAGCCGTAGAGGCATCCAATCCGGCTAAACCGTAAAATGTCAGACCATATTGAATGGTGGCGCTAACCAGCGCAATAAGAAAAATCGCTCGAAGCTGTCCAATTGGAGGCGGGAAAAACCAGACCAACAACACACCGGATACGATGAAACGCATGCTCATTAAAAAAAGTGGTGGGAATTCGTCCAACCCAGCTTTTGCAAAGGTAATTCCAATTCCCCAGATGATCGGTACCGACAGTGCCAATCCGATGTCTCTTAGCGTAATCCGCATCCTTTAAAATCCGACTCCCATTCCGTTTCCATTCTCACATCACCTCGCCTGCGGGGTTTCTCTGTACCGCATTCGGTTCATCCCATCGACATTCCGCCATTGACGCGCAAGACCTGCCCGGTGATATAAGCGGCATCGTCCGAGGCCAGGAAGGCCATCGCAGCTGCAATCTCTTCAGGTTTTCCGTAACGCCGCATCGGAATAATTTTGAGTGCTTCTTCCAGGCCTTGCGCATCGATATCATCAAACATCTCGGTGGCGATATAACCCGGAGAAACCGCATTGACCGTAATGCCCTGGGGTGCCAGCTCGGCTGCCATCGGCCGCAGCATCATAACGATCCCGCCCTTGGAGGCCGTGCAGACGCTATATTTATTTCCACCGAAATCGGCAATCTCGGTGATGCAGGAACCGGTTGCAATGATCCGACCGTACTTGCGTTCCAACATATGGGGCAGGACGGCCCGGGAGACATTGAAAAAGCCTCTGAGATTTGTATTTATGGCGCGCTCCCAATCCTCGTCCTGACTCTCAACAAAGGGTTTGTCGATGATGATGCCGGCATTGCTTACCAGAATATCTACTTTGCCAAAGGCTTTAATCGTTTCGGCGATAAGCTGCTCCGCCTGCTCTCGTTGGGATACATCCGCCATGATGACCGTGGCTTTCCCCCCGGCCGCGTGTATTTCTGCCGCCACGGCCTCTCCCTTTTCTTTGCTTGTCACTCCATTAATCGCGACCCTGGCACCATCACGGGCAAAACGGTGCGCAATTCCCCTGCCGATACCTCTCGTACTTCCCGTTACAATGGCAACCTTGCCTTCTAAGTCCATAATCCCCTCCTTTACAAACTTTCAAGGTTTATTGTCGATCTTTCAAATGAAAATCAAATAAATAAAACATTATTTTTAGATGAGGATTTTTAAATGCGCCAGGATGGAATCATATAACGGCGACATGATTTGATTACAGGACATAGGTGGTGATAATCAAGATTTAAATTAATTCGCTTAAGAATAAGCTATGGATACAAAATCTGGGGAAATTGTATCTTCAATTTTCACATTTAAAAAAAAATCAGCTCATCCAAGTTTTAGCTTAGACACGATGTCCAAAATAAACTAAGGCCTCAAAAAGTGTGTATTCGCCATGTCTAATCTGTAAAATCAAGAGTCGTGGTTGAGGCACTTTTCTTAAATCAAAATTTTTGAACCTTTTATGCCCTATCATATTTAAAAATTCTTGCGATATAAATTTGAAACATGTAATTTCAAGTGGGTTCGGTCGTTCGGGTTCAAGTCAAAAGGAGATTTCATATGACATACGAGGAGATTATCCAGTTTCACGGACATGAATGCCCGGGGCTTGCCATAGGCTACAGAATGGCTACCGCAGCAATGGAAAATCTTGAATCTTTTCCTGCTGAAGATGAAGAACTGGTTGCAATAGTGGAGAATGATGCTTGCGGGGTTGACGCCTTACAGTGTGTTACTGGCTGCACCTTCGGTAAGGGAAATTTGCAGTTCCGTGATTACGGGAAGCACGTTTATACCATATATTCCCGATCGTCACGATCAGGTGTTCGTGTGCATTTTCATGGGAATGATATTCCAGAAAGCTTACGCGAAGATCGAAAAGCCCTTAGCGATTGGATCCTATCTGCATCCAACGACAGTATCCTTTCTGTGACCCAAACTTCCATTCCCGAACCTGAATCTGCAAAAATCCGCGAGTCAATACCATGTGCGTTTTGCGGTGAGAACGTCATGGAATCCCGCATTCAGCAATTGCGTAAAAAGCCAGCTTGCATTCCATGTTACGAGAAGCTACGGAAGTTCAACCAAAACGATGAGGCAGGGATCGACAATTCGCGCCTTTGATATCTGGGTTTTAATGCACAATCATGATATCTGCAATATTGATAAACCTGTAATACTCTCAATATATCAAAAATTGAACTGTTTTGGAATTTCTGACAGTATGATTAAATTTATCAAACTCGAATGAAAGTTCATCAATAAATGGAGGAAATACATGAAAAAATTATTTCGGTACAGAAAATCTGTTGGCTTAATCATGTTAATTTCAACATTTATGCTATACTTCTCGCCATCCCCTGCGCGGGCCGTTATGATAAATACTCGGTACGTAATTCATCAGGATTCTGAACAGCTTTATGCCAGGGCGAAAGTAAAAGCCTTTCTTTTAAGGGCGGATGTGATGGCACAAATGCAGACTTATGGAATTAATCCCACGGAAGCGCTATCCCGAGTTGATAGCCTGACAGATTGCGAAATTGCATCAATAGCAGGCAAGATGGATCAGATACCAGCAGGAGCTGGAGACAATTATACAATGGATGGTCGCTTGTTAATGTTTATTGGCATGGCCATTTATGCAATCATAGCTGCGATCGTAATATATTTTTCGTCTAACTCCGACAAGGAAGAGAAACCATAATCAAGGCTTTTGGATGCCGATAACGTCGTCATAATTGTTGGAAGTAAAGAATGATACTTTCCTGAGAAAAAATGAATGGGTGCATTTATTTAATTTCTAAGCCCGGAATTTTATATCATCAAATGCGGATATGATATCACAAGTTGCCCGATTTAGTGATATTCTCAATGTATCACCATGTGATTGTAGCGAGCTCGCCAGTGATTAAATAATTTGATACAAGCATAAATGTCGTATCACCATCATTATTGGGTGGTATAACACCTGAAAAAAGGAGGTGTAACATGCCCACATATGAGTTTTACTGTGAAAAATGTAAAAAATCCTTTAGCATAGTCCTTTCTATTTCCGAATATGAAAAGAAAAAATACAGTTGCCCAAAGTGTAAAGCCAAAAAATTGAAGCAACAAATTTCATCCTTTCAGACGGTAACTTCAAAAAAAAGTTAACTATTATTGAGATACTGTTCTCAGAAAATGGGGATAATATCACAAGTTCCTTGTTTTGGTGATACTCTCAATATATCTCTAATTTGCGATATTGGGAATTTTAGATTTCACCCTATGCATTTCAGTCGAATAAAATGATGGTAAAAAAAACACTATATAGAATACTTATATTCGATGATTCAGAAGAAATTCGATCTTTATTATATGATTTTTTCAATAAAAGAGGATATGAGGTTTTTTCTTTCCCTAATCCCGCCGTTTGCCCAATATCTCACGAAAAAATATGTCCCTGTCCAACTGGAGTAGCTTGTTCTGATTTTATTTTATCGGACTTAAACATGCCAGTTCAACAAGGTATAGATTTCTTAGAAGGGCAAATACGTAAAGGTTGTCAGTGTAAAAATATGATTTTGATGTCTGGAGATTTTACTGAAAACGATATTGTACGAGCAAGATCTATTGGATTGATGCTTTTAAGAAAGCCTTTTGGTATTACAGAAATTTTAGAATGGATAGAAAGCATAGAAAAAACTATTGACCCTGATAGAAAATTATCAGATTGGTTTCTTAAAAAATGAGTATGATATCCCAAGCTACGATGTTTCTTTGATCAATGTATCACCAGTTTCGAGAATGCCTAATTTTGATTAAATAAGCCCATCCATTTGGGTATAAATGCGTATAAAATATTCCTGTTTTTTTAACCTAACGAACTGCTTCTTACATGGAATCAAATGCTCCTTCTTTTCTGATTCTTACGTTTTATCAATAAAATTTTATCCTGAGTTCAAAAGCATGAAACCTTTTGAAATGAGGAGGGCTAAAAAATGGTAAAGTGGAAATATTTTAAACCAATCCTTTTTTTATTATTTTGTTTTGCTTTTTCATTCGCTCTATTTGTTGTTGAGGGAGTAGCCGAAGAAACTGTTAATATAACGACTGATGATGGTCAAAAGCTCAAGAGCACATACTTTGCACCATCGACTCCAAATGCACCGGGTGTCATTTTATTACCTGACACAAGATGTGATAGAATGAATTTCGGCTCAATCCCAAGAAAACTTAATGAAGCTGGTTTTGCTGTTTTGGCATTGGATCTCAGGTACAAAGATATTATCGCTAAGGCAGGAAGTCGAAAGAAACAAATTAGCACAATCCAGAAGCAGGATTTAATGGCTCTTGTAAAATACGATACAAAAAGCGCTATTAATCTCTTAACCGGCAAAAAGCAAGTAGATCCAGAACGTATTGCTCTAATCGGTACAAGTCTTGGGTCGAGAGTGGCTATAATAGCCGGAGTTGAATACGACTTAAAAGCATTGGTATTAATTTCACTTTCTGGAGAAGTTGCATTTCCGGATTATAAGCCTATCAAAGAGCTTTTGTCAGATTATGGAGAGAAACCAATTCTTTTCATGACAGCAGAAAAAGATTGGGGTGGAAACGGAAAAGCTGCTGAACACAATAAGCTATATTACGAATGGAAAAATGGAAAAAAAGAATTAAAGATTTGGTCAGGATCTGGACATGGAGTTGAAATTCTTAAAAAAAATGAATCTATTAACTTCGTAATTTCATGGCTAAAAAATAATCTCTAAAAATTGACTCAAATAAATGCCGGTAAAAAAACGTATCAGAAGTTTCTTTGCGTTTTTAAAATCTGCGATATCTCCGACAAAGTACAAATATCAGGTTGCTAAATTTTTTGTGATATTCGATTTTAATCACAACTCAGAAGGGTGAATCTGGGCCGATAGATTTGCCCTTTTTATTGCCTCAAAGCCGC
Source organism: uncultured delta proteobacterium (assembly GCA_963706575.1). Taxonomy (GTDB): domain Bacteria; phylum Desulfobacterota; class Desulfobacteria; order Desulfobacterales; family JAHEIW01; genus JAHEIW01. Next base: position 176,192 of record CAVPNL010000001.1, read on the forward strand.
ATTTTTCGGGCCTATGATTTGACAGTAGATTTTAAAATGCGATACGGTGCAGATATCCATATCGTACCTGAAAAATTGCGATATTTGGGTTTCTCTCAATATACATGTAGTTTTGACGAAGCTGTATTTTGGCAAAATAATTTGAGTTTTTAGAGAATTTAAATTTTTGTGATTACATCTACATATCCTTAGTTTGGGGATATTTGTGATATTTTAGGATATCAAAAGTTTTTGGGAAATTAGAAGTTCACAAATATTGTGTTATATAGAATCTACGATATTGAATATCATAGATTATACCTAATACATGTTCGACAAACAAAAATAATTGGAGAGTAACAATGGCAAAAAATATTTCTTTTGGACATTTACTTATTTTATTATGCATTTTTTTTGTTTCGCCCCTTTCATTATATGCTGCTGAGAAAAATATTGAATTATCGAAAGGCCAGAGTATTTATGTACCTGCCTATTCACATATATACAGCGGTAATCGGGAAAGTCCCTTCTTATTGACGGTGACATTGAGCATCAGAAACATTGATCCGAAGCATCAAATCAAAATCACCTTGGTCGATTATTACGAAACACAAGGTAAACTATTAAAAAAACATATAGATAAGCCAGTAACATTAAACCCATTAGAATCTTTACGCTATGTGATACCAGAAAGAGACAAAAGTGGGGGATCAGGCGCCAATTTTATCGTTGAATGGCAATCCGATAAATTTGTTAATCCACCCATTGTTGAATCAATAATGATTGGTACGCAAGCGCAACAAGGGATTTCTTTTACCTCTCGTGGTAAAGAAATTTATACCACTGAATAATGATGGGTGTCGAACAAGGCTTTTGCAGCGGAGCGCCAAAAGCCGCGCCCGCTGAAAAGCAACGTTAATCAAGATACCTTCAACATACGCAAGCTGTGGGTGAACCTTTGATATCTCTTATAGTATCTGTAAAAAAATTGTCACCGTAATAGGACAGATACTGTAAACGTATCAAAGGGCAAACTCCTTTTGAACTATCTGCAAAAATCATATGAATAAACGCTTTACAAAACCGTTGATATCTCCAACTAATCGGCAAAATTGATGGCTTTAAAAAAACTGTGATATCATATGAGGATATCTGTAATTTCGGTGAAATTCAGATTATTTCAATGTATCAGTACTTTCAAGAACTCCCAATAATGGTTGACCAAATCCCATTGATTTGGGTATAAACACATCTAATGAATCTCTGATTTTCCTATTCCAACTGACCTGTAGCGGTTCTCTATTTTCAGAATCGAATCCTCTTCCTGAACTGGCTTTTACACTCCTCCTAAAGTCCACATAATGAGTTTATCTGTTTGAACCCGATAAAAGGAGGTGTAACATGCCCACATATGAATTTTACTGTGAAAAATGCAAAAATTCTTTTAGTATTGTCCTTTCTTTTTCAGAATATGAAAAGAAAAAATACAGATGCCCAAAGTGTAAAGCCAAAAAATTGAAACAACAAATTTCATCCTTTCAGACGGTAACTTCAAAAAAAAGTTAACAGTAATTGAGATACTGTTCACGGAAACTGGTATTAATATCACAAGTTTCCAGTTTTGGTGATATTCTCAATCGTTAACTGGCTGATATTTGGTTTTCTTTTAGACTATCACCACCAGCCGGAACCTTAAATTAGAAATATCTTGTACATCATTAAATATGAAAGGAGTAAAAACGATGAGTGAAGTCACGCAACTGGATAAAACTTTCCACATCATCATGAAGCGTATGGTGGAGACGGGGCAGGCACCGTACTATACGGAAATAGCAAAAGAACTCGGTGTGTCAATGGAGGAGGGGAGAAAGGCGTTGCATGATCTTTTCTCTGCCAGAATTTACGGATGGCTGTATCCCAATACGGATTTCATTACATCTTTCGCACCGTTCAACAATTTGCCTACTCAATTTCGGATTACCATCGATGGTGAGCAAAAGTGGTTTGGCCAGTGAGCGTTTGAGTCGCTGGCAGTCTGCTGGCTTTTTCCGGGAAAAGTGGTTCAAATCGACACACCGTGTCTGGACTGCGGTGAACCCATGCAGATTCAAATCAAAGACGGCGAGCTGCTCAAGGTTGATCCGCAAGGCCTGATCTCATACGTTGCCGTTCCACTGAAGGAGTGGTTCCGCGATGAGGCCTATTCCTGAGCGACCATGACATTCTTCCGGTCGGAAGAGCATCTGCACAACTGGGCCCAATTTGATCCTGCAACAGAGGAAGGAATCATCCCGCTAAATGATCTGATCAAACTCTTTTCGGGCAGAATAACCCGTCGGCGCTTGGATCCTGACTATTTTTCACACATGCGCGAATATGTCGCTGATTTTATGGTAACTCTTCAGGAAATTGGTAAGACAGGACCGTTCTGGTCGATAGAGCGCTCCTAATTAGCACCCAATTTAGGTCGACTGAATCCGGTTAGGATATTAGATGCGGGGTCAGTCTGAAAAACTGTGATACAGCTTCAACTAATCAAAGATTTTTGAGGCCATTAAAATGTTGTGATATTTTGGTATATCACAAGTTTCCTGGTTTGGTGATACTCTCAATAAATCACAGGTCGATGCCAACGTTGGATACTGGCAAAAATAGTAGGTTTGAACTTGTGAAGCTCGGCCCAAAGGCAACAGTTTCTCTTTCGGTTGTGACAGGAAATAAAGGATAGAAGCAAAAATGATCGGACAGACAACACGATGGCTCGGCTGCATATACCTGATGTTGTTCTGGATCGGAGCTTGTTCAACCCTGCACCCTGGCTTGGACGATCAAGGTCTGCCTCAAACCAAGTATATCTACAAGGTGCCCGTGGAAACAGATGACGGATGGGAGACCTCTTCTCTTAATGATGCAGGGATTGATCCGAGAAAAATCACTGAACTGATGCAGAATATCCTTACTCTGCGGTTTGCAAATGTCCACGGAGTATTGTTGGTTCGCAATGGAAAATTGGTTTTGGAGGAGTACTTTAACGGATACACATTCAACTTCTCAGGCCCAGGATTCAGGGGTGAACCTGTCGCCTATGGGCGGGACCAACTTCATGTTACGGCTTCAGTCACCAAAAGTGTCACTTCGGCCCTGTTGGGAATTGCCATCGACCAAGGTTTCATAAGTGATGTGGATGAGAGAATGGCTGCCTTCTTCCCACAATACTCAGATAGAATAGATGAAAAAAAATCCAGAATTACCCTGGAGCACTTGCTTACCATGACCTCAGGTCTCGAATGGAACGAAATTGGGCGTTGGTTCAGAGATCCCGAGTTTGATCTGGTCAGGCTGTTTGTTGAGCCGGATCCAATCGAATATGTCTTGTCGAAAGATGTTGTTCATGAACCGGGTACATACTGGTATTATAATGGTGGGGGCGTGAACCTGCTGGGTGAAGTTGTCCGGAAAGCATCAGGACTAAGGATCGACGCTTTTGCTGAGCACTATCTCATGGCGCCCCTTGGGATCAGAAAATATGAGTGGGACCACATCAATACTGAGATCATTCATGCCTCAGGAAACTTGAAACTCTGCCCAAGGGACATGGCGAAATTCGGGCAATTGTTTCTGAATGGGGGAACATGGAAGAATCGCCGGATTATTTCCGAAGCCTGGGTAACCAAATCCACTAAACCGATTATCTCAATTCCTTTGAACTCCTTGAAAAAGGTCATTGCCAAGGAGTACCTGGCTTGGACGGAAACAATGGGAGATCGCTATGGATATCTGTGGTGGGTGAAGACCTTTTGCGCAGACTTCGGGTGTGCGGAATCCTACTTAGCTGACGGTTGGGGCGGACAGAAAATTGTCATATTTCCAAGTCTAAATCTCGTAGTCGTATTTACAGGCGGGAACTATGCCACAGCTGAACCGGTTCATGAGATGATTTCCCAATATATCCTTCCTGCGGTTCAATAGTACCCAAAAAGCAATTTTGGGATTTCCCTTTATGCTCTTTAAAAAAAAATTAGGGAGAATAAGCTATGGAGAAGCCCAGTTTGAGCATTCAAATCGCAGTTAGCTCGTTGGCGGGGCTGATTTTACTTAAAGCCGTATTGTTGGGTTCTCTTTGGGCCCAAGTCCAACCTCATCCCCCAGCAAGAGTGGGTCCCTTTATTGCAGCGAGCCTTAGCTTGACCGTTGTATCTATTCCACTCGTTTGGTGGCGCAATAAGATAGGATACACCACCTCGATAATAGTAGGATTACTTGGTCTAATATCATTTGGTCCTCATAAATTTTTTAGCGAATCAGCAGGCCAGATATTTCCAGCTATTATAGTAGGCACAGTTCTTTCCGTAGTTTTGATAATCTCCTCTTTAGCGAGTTGGAGAACAAAGAAGTAAAATAAAATTACCTTATTAATTTTCTCTAATAATCTATATTTAAAAGCATAACAACCAGCTGAAGCTGACAGGAAATAACCTCGTTGTTTTCGTTAAAGGTCGTGCAAGCTTCACATGCACTGGGCATGCAGCTTAGCCGTGACGTTTCCAACCTGTGATACCTCCAGAGACTGTCGAAAAAGGTATCAATTGAAGGTGGTTTTTCTATAAGATCTATAATTTTTTATCCCACTCAAAGCTCCAAACAATATCCCGCAAATATCGGCTATCCTTGTATTTTTTCGTTTGACAATGTCTAGTCCTATTGCTAGGTATAGATTAGTTTCTGATACAACAACCAGGCAAATATGGAGTGGACAAATTAATGGCCAAATTTAAGCGTTATGATTATTCCCAAAAGGTTTTAATCCCGGTTTCATTAGAGGAGCAACTGGTGCCCGGCAGTTTGGAGTTTGCCATCCATATGCTCATTGAGACGCGCATGGACATGTCGGTATTTGAGGGCAACTACAAAAATGACGAGACAGGCCGCAGTGCCTATGATCCTAAGATTTTGTTAAAAGTGGTATTGTTGGCTTACGCGCGGGGGCTGATATCCTCGCGGCAAATTGAAAGGGCCTGCTGTGAGAACGTGACCTTTATGGCGCTGTCTGGCAACCAGCGGCCCGATCACAGTACCATTGCAACTTTTGTATCTTCGATGAAAGATCAGATATTGCCTTTGTTTTGCGACATTTTATTGGTCTGTGAGCAAGAAAACCTATTGGGCGGGACCTTTTTTGCCTTAGACGGGGTAAAGCTACCGGCTAACGCGTCCAAGGAGTGCAGCGGCACGATAGCAGAACTAAAAAAGAAAAAGGACAAAATACAACAAAAAGTCAAGCGCCTATTAAAAGATCAGATTGATGCGGATAAAGATGACGATGATGATTTTCGCACTCCACCCAAAGTCGAGCAGCAAATTGAGAAGCTTAACAAGCAAGCCGATCGCATTGAAAAATGGCTCAAAAAAAATAATGCCAAGATCAGCTCAAATGGCAGAGAGCTCAAAAGCAATCTAACCGATAATGACTCGGCGTTAATGCTCACCTCCGGCGGCACCATCCAGGGCTACAATGGCCAGGCGCTGGTGGATGACAAGCACCAGATTATCGTTCATGGACAAGCCTTTGGCAGCGGACAGGATGCCAAACATCTTGATCCCATGGTTGATGGGGCTAAAGCCAATCTGGAAAAAATCGGTCAGAGTGCAGATTATTTTAAAGGCAAGATTTTAACTGCTGATACCAATTACCATAATCAAAGCAATTTAAAAAAGTGCCACGATGAACAGCTTGATGCATATATACCGGATTTAAAATTTCGCAACCGCGATTCACGATTTGCTACCCGGCCAAGGAATAAACCCAAGAAGGGTAAAAAATTTGTATTAGAAGATTTTAAGCACAACAAAGCTGCCGATCACTATATTTGTCCCAATGGTAAGGTGCTCAAGCTAAACGTAAAGCGCCACACCACAGATCACAATATCTACCGCCGCTATATGGCCGATGAAGCCGATTGCAGCCGCTGTTCATTAACGCATCGATGTTTTTATCGCAAAAATACAAAACGTCGTTCACTGGATGTTCCCATCGGTGCAGCAAACACCAATTTTTCCAAAGCCATGCAGCACAAAGTTGATAGTGAGAAGGGACGCAAAATATATCCACAGCGCTTTGCCATTGTGGAGCCGGTTTTTGCCAATATTAAAACCCAAAAGCGCTTGAATCGATTTACGCTAAGAGGCAAGGTCAAAGCTAACATCCAATGGATGCTCTATTGCATGGTGCATAATATCGAAAAGATCATGAACTTTGCCACGGCATAAGCGGGATTATCAGCTCCAGGGCATACAAGCGGCATAATAAAACTTACCAGCAGCCCAAAATACGACTTTAGAAATGTTTGAAGTTTGGCGCAACAGATGGATGTTTAAAAACAACTTATTCAACAACTTCCCAACATATCCACACTTTTGGTAGCCTGAAAAACCTGTGATACTCGATTTTAATCACAACTCAGAAGGGTGAATCTGAACCTATAGATTTGCCCTTTTTATTGTCTCAAAGTCCCATTTTTCGGGCATGCAATTTGACACCCGATTTAAAAATACGATACGGTGCAGATATCCATATCGTATCTGTAAAATTGCGATATTTGTGTTTCTCTCAATATACATGTAGTTTTGGCGAAGCCGTATTCTGACAAAATAATTTGAGTTTTCGAGAATTTAAATTTTTGTGATTACATCTACGTATCTGCAGTTTGAGGTAATTTGTGATATTTTTTGATATCACAGGTCATGAAAAGCATAGTTTTCTGTCTATTATCTCAATAAAGACCAGTCCAGTGATATTTGGTTTTCTGGTATGGTATCCAAACCTGGATTAACCTGTCTTGTTGGGTACAGGACTGCATATAATTTCTTTATCGATATCTATGTTATCAAACTATGGCATTGCACCTTTTCGGCTTTTAGCTGTTCAACACTTCATTCCAACCAAGATGTAGGGTGTTATGAAAAAAAGCGTCGTATTATTAATCACCTTGTTGGTTTTAACGTTTGTGAGTTGTGCTTTGTCGAACAAATATATGACCAAGGCAACGCCTCCAGAAGGCCCGACACCTGGTAAGGCATTGGTATTTTTCATGCAACCAAACTATCCCGGCTCTCTTTTCCTCCAATTTAAGATTTGGGAAGAATATAAATTAATCGGAATTAGCCGGTTCAAAAGATACTTCTCCTTTGAGTGTGATCCGGGTAAACATTATTTCATATGCATTACACGATACCCACATACGGTGGTGGCTGATCTTGCGGCTAACAAAACGTACTTCATTTTAATTCAGTTAATGTTGGATCCCTGGCCCGGGCATCATAGCATGCAGTTTATCCCTGTGAAACGCGGGTCTGGATACTGGGATAAAGTTGATAGATACAAACAAAAACTCAAGTATGAAGTGTTTCAACAGGTCGCGGCAAACGAATTGGAAAGCGAAAGTCGAGAAGAAATAATAACAGAACTCCATGAATTTATCAGCTATGTCAAAACTCCTGAAGGTCAGAGCCGCCAAGAGAGGCTGGAAAAAGAAGATGGACGTTAGGATTGATAATAAACGATCCTTCATGCTAGACGGCCAGCATCATTGTTACCGTACCTGTTTTAAGGTGAAACATCAAAATTGTTATTTAATTTTAAAAAGTGTTGATGTCTCGAACCGATTAAAAATTTGCTAACCACCGAGGTCTTGTATATTTCTGCAATAAACGGATGCTTTGAAAAGTGACGATACTGCAGCTAATCGCAGATGAGCCGAAATCGCGATATCTATGATGATATCTGCAAAAAAATGTTCACTAAAAAAGCACTAATACTGTAAACTGATCACATGAGAATCATCTTTTAGGTTTATGCCGTTTGGTGGTAAATAAAACTGCCTTTCAAAAGTTGTGTTCACTCCAACTAATCGCAACTGAGCCTAAATTGCAGATATCAACTATAAAAACCAAGTATCTTGCATCCTCGTATTCTGAGATACTGTAAACTAATCACAAAAGAGCCATCTTTTAGACCCCTACGATTTATTGGTAATAAAATTAGCTTTCCAAAAGCTGCGATTACTCCAACATATCTAAGGTTTTGAATCATCAAAATTCTTGCGATATTCATTTTATATCACAGGTGCAATAATCCGCTAATTCCGTTTCTTTTAAAGATTTCATATTATTGGATAGAATCCACACTTCGGCTGAAGTTTAGATGGCGACTATGAATTGAACATCGAAATAATTTGTACCTTCCATCAACACACCTAATGAATTTTAACCCTTTCTATATCTTAAAATCGGAACGCATCCTACAACTAGATATCTTGCAAAATAGTGAAAATTTGCTTACATTATAGAGTCGGACGTTTCGCGAACAATGGCAAGCGTGCAGCTATGAAGCAGCTTATGTATTGTATCCTAAACAGAATACTTTAGCGTAGGAGTTAATTATGGCTGGTGGTTGGACCCGTGATGGGGGTGTTCAGGATCAAATAGACGCCAGTGTAGAAGACGCTGTAAAGTTGGCCAGGAGTCGGTTGCCGGATGGTGAGGGCTCAATCCATTGTGAGGAATGCGAGACGGTTATTCCAGAAGCGCGTCGCAAAGCAATCCCTGGAGTTCGTTTATGCGTCAGCTGCCAGTCGGAGCGTGAAGAGCGGCAGACAACTCCCACTGGTTTCAATCGGCGCGGCAGCAAAGATAGCCAGTTGAAGTGAGCAGTTGCTTTTGATTGAGTTTGATGAAGACGGACATATGATCGGTTTTTAATAAAACGGAAATTTTTCCCAGAATTCCTTTTCGTCGTCCTGCCATTGGGAGCCGAACTTCTTTTCGAAAAAACCGCCCATGCGGTCATACCAGCGGCCCCAGGTGCTTTTACCCTGTTCCTTAGCCTCGAAAACATCGTTTAAAAAAGAGGCGATGTTGACCATTTCTTCTTTGGGAAGATAGGAGGCGGCACCTTCTTTGAAAGATTTGACAATGTTCTCCGGGCTGAGGGCATGCGCGGTCAGCATGACCGCCGTGACACTTTTTTGATTGGCGATTTCCAGCAACTGATACCCCTCAACGCCCATGATATCCAGAATCGCCATATCGAAATATTCGGTTTCCAGATAGTCTTTGGCAGCTTTAAAATTTGATGCTTTAACGGTTTCACACATGGGCAGCAGGTCTTCCAGGGTATCCAGTACATCCAGCTCGTCATCCACCAAAAGAATTCGTTTGCCTTCCAGCAAATCTTTTGCGGGCGTCATCGGGTCTCTCCATTTTTTAAAGGATTATTAGGCATAGATTCCATTACGTATTCTAATGCCTGTTTATTTAAAATCAAGAATAATAGAAGTCTTGAATCGTTATTCCACGAAAAGAGATACATTTTCGCCGGATTTCAGGTTTACCAATCCCTCCTCACAGATTCTCAGGTAGGGGATCGCGGAGCCGGTTAAAGTTGTCAGGGAAAGGACCGGGTCGGGGAAGGGGATGCCCTGTTTGTGCGCCGCCCGGGTGACTTTTTCAAATTGTTGAACAAGATCCTTCATTCTCAGGTCCGAAATATTGCCGAAAATTGGCATCGGTAATTCTGCAAGAATTTTTCCATCTTCACAGACAACCGCACCGCCTTGCATGCTGTGGATGCGGTTGACGGCCGTCGCCATGTCACTGTCGTTGGTTCCGGCCACGATAATATCTGAAGTATCCCAGGCAGCGCTGCAGGCGAAGGCGCCGGCTTTTAAGCCGAATCCTTTGACCAGCCCCGCAAATAGACGACCGGGGGTATGGGTTCGATCAATAGCTGCTATTTTGACAATATCCTTATTTAGATCAACAGTAATTTGCCCGTCGTTAACCGGCAGGCGCTCCTCGATTTCAGCGGTAACCAGATCGGTGACCATGTTCATCACGCGAACCTTTATGTTTTCGACATTTTCAGGTGCGCGGATAACAAAATCCGAGGGTGTCAACTCGCGCGGCAGTTTAACACTGTTTAAACTATCGGCTGAAAAAGAATGCGATTGCGGAGCCGCCAGCAAATCTCCGTTTTGGGCGATAATCCGCCCGTTGCTGACGACCACCTGCGCAGCGATGGTGGTGTCATCCGGGATGATCACAAAATCGGCCAATCTCCCCGGCGCAATGCCGCCGATCAGATGGTCTAACGAAAAATGATCGGCCACATTCAGGGTGGCCATCTGAATGGCGTTGATCGGCTCGAATCCGTAATCAATTGCCTTTTGAACCAGGGCCTCCATATAGCCGTTTGCCATCAGGTCGGCCGGCGTTATGCCGTCGCTCACCAGAACCAATCGACGCAAATCAATGCCGTGGTCTTTGATTTTGGCGATTTCTTGCAGATCTTTGCGGACAGCACCCTCACGAACCATGACATGAAGCCCCAGCCGCAGTCGATCAAGGACCTGATCGGCATTGATGGGTTCATGGCAGGATGATATGCCGCTGGCGATATAGGCCGCCAGCTTTTTTTCGCTGGCACCGGCGGAATGCCCTTCGAGAGTCTTGCCGGCCCGCTGGGTTTGTTCGAATAAAGCCAAAAGCCAGTCGGGTTCCTGAAGCACAGCCTGCCAGTAGGATTCGCCCAGACCAACGATATCATCACGTTCAAGAAGCTTTTGCAGGTGTTCCCTTGAAATTCCCCGAGCCGCTTTGCTGATGGATATCGTTGCGGGGGCAGTCGACCATATTTTGACAGGCTGATTTTTAAACGATTCCAGAAGATCAACGATTCCCGCGTATCCGGCAACCAGGAAAACCTCCAGGGTTTCCGTTACGATGGTGGTGGTACCGCCAGTAGCGGCGTATCTTAAAAACTCATCGACTTTACACAGCCAGCCCAGGTGGGTGTGGCCGTCAATCAGACCGGGAATAACCGTCTGGCCTCTGGCGTCGATCACCTCGGTTTTGGGCCCGATCGTTTCGTCTGGATTTCGGCCGACATACGCAACCCATTTCCCTTTAATGCTGACGGCGCAATCATTGATAAACTCACCGGTGTAAACGTTTGCCAGGCGGGCATTCACCACTGCCAGATCGGCCTTGTCCTGTCCCAGGGCGACTTTCATCAACGCTTGGGATTCACCGGTATTTTTTAAATAAGCGGATGTTGTTTTTGCCACTGTAAAAGCGATCCTTTCATTGCGGAATAATATGTCCTAAATTGAGCGTTTCAAGTTTTAAAAATGAATATTTTGTTTTATATTAAATGAATTCTGTCGATTTATATATTTTTAAAATTTGAAACCCCACTGGGGATTGCCGATCTTACCGCATCTACGGCGTCAGATGCCGCTCCGCATAGTCAACTATAGCGAAACGACATCTGCCTTGTAGCTGCGGCAACCTCGACAATCGCTCAGCATAGGTATTTGTAATATCGTTTCTTAGCATCCATAAAAGAATTTTGGAAAGGAAAAAAATGAACATTGCTTCTATTTTAGAAAAATCGGCCTTTTATTTTCCGGATCACATTGCTGTTGTCGATAACGACAAGCGCATCCGCTTCAATCAATTTAATCGCGACGCCAGCCGGGTCGCTTCGGCCCTGCATGGCAGAGGGATCCGGCCCGGTGACCATGTGGCGTTGTGCGCTCCCAACTCATACGACTGGCTGGCTTTTTATTTTGGTGTACTCCGAGCCGGTGCGGTGGCGGTGACCTTTTCGCACCTGTTGACGAAAAATGAGCTGGCTAAAATTATGCTGGACTGCAAACCCAAGGCGCTGCTAGCCGCGGACCAAAAGCTGACGGATTTGAGTGAAATCCAAAAACCGGCCCGGCCCGGGCTGATTATCTCTGAAAATGGTGATATCTCATTTGATCGTTTGGCAGCCGAAGGAAGCCCCGGGTTTAAGATCGTCGATCGGCATCGGCAGGACACGGCCGCTATCCTGTACACGGGGGGGACCACCGGAATTCCCAAAGGTGCCATGCTGAGCCACGAAAATCTGCAGACCTCCACCTTTAATGTGGCGCATTATGAGCGTTCAACCGAAAATGACCGTTGCCTTTGCTTTTTACCCCTCAATCATGTGTTTGGGCAGGTCCACATTACCCTTTCCACGGTTTACAGTGGTGGCGGTTTAATGATTCAACAGGCCTTTGATCTGGATGAAGCTGTTGCTGCCATCGAACGCCATCAAATTACCAAATTTTACGCCGTGCCGACCATTTACATTCGATTGCTGGAATTGACGGACCTGTCAGAACGATTTAAATCCATTCGCTATTGTTTTTCGGCAGCAGCCAGTATGGCTGCCGAGGTGGTCCGGGAGTGGAAGGCACGCACCGGCCTGGATATCCATGAATCCTATGGCATGACCGAAAGCGCTGCAATGGTAACGTATAATCATTACTACCGTCACGTGGTCGGTTCGGTCGGTATACCGGTTGATCTGGTGGAGGTGCAAATTAGGGATTTTGAGGGAACGGTTTTAAAGCAGGGCGAAGCGGGTGAGATCTGTATCTGTGGGCCAAACATTACAAAGGGCTATTTGAACAATCCCACAGAAACCAAAGCCGCATTTTGGGGAAACTGGTTTCGCTCCGGGGATATCGGCTATTTTGATGAAGACGGTTATCTGTTTATCGTTGATCGCCTGAAGGATATGATTATCACCGGTGGCGAAAACGTTTATCCGCGAGAAGTTGAAGAGATACTGTATACCCGGCCTGAGGTTCAAGAATGCGCAGTAGTCGGGCTGCCGGACAAAGAATATGGCGAACGGGTTACCGCCTTTATTATCGCTCAAAAAGGCCAGAAACCGGATCCGGCTGAGCTTAAAGCCTATTTGAAGACGTGCCTCGCCGGTTTCAAGGTTCCCAAAGAATATATCGTAGTGGACGAGCTACCGAAAAACCCGGCCGGTAAACTGCTAAAACGCGAAATAAAGAAGCAGTTTACTTAACCGTTGGCGACAATGCCAACTGCGACTACAACTATTTACCACAAGAGCTCACAGAGAATTTTTAAGAATTATACTGTAACAACAACAGCATACCAAACTCTATCTCTGTGGTCTCTGTGCACTCTGTGGTAAGATTATCTACGGTTCGCAGGTTACGTGGCAAATACCGGTCGGCGAATCAACGACATATGGAAAATATTTGCGCTTAAACCAGAGCGCCACGTTTACCAGACTGATGAGCACCGGCACTTCCACCAGCGGGCCGATGACCGCTGCAAATGCCTGCCCCGAGTCAATCCCGAAAACCGCTACGGCCACCGCAATCGCCAATTCAAAATTGTTTGAAGCAGCTGTAAAACTCAAGGTGGTGGACTGTTCATATGTCGCCCCAACTTTCATGGATAAAACAAATGAAACAAAAAACATAATCACAAAATAGATGCACAGCGGGATGGCGATGCGGACTACATCGAAGGGCAGCTGAACAATATATTCACCCTTTAAAGAGAACATCACCACAATGGTGAACAGCAATGCTATCAATGTGATCGGGCTTATTTTCGGGATAAATTTGTTCTCATACCATTCGATGCCCTTTGTTTTCAGCCCGATGATGCGGCTGATGATCCCGCCAATAAACGGGATACCCAGATAAATGAAGACACTTTCGGCGATCTGGCCGATGGAAATATCGACGACCGCTCCTTTAAGACCGATCCATTGCGGCACCACCGTGATAAAGATATAGGCATAAACCGAAAAAAACAGAACCTGGAAAATCGAATTAAAGGCCACCAGTCCGGCACAGTACTCGCGATCTCCTGCAGCCAGATCATTCCAGACGATCACCATGGCGATGCAGCGCGCCAGGCCGATCAGAATCAGTCCCACCATGTATTCATGCTGGCCGGATAAAAATGTGATTGCCAGAAGAAACATTAAAATGGGGCCGATGACCCAGTTTTGCACCAATGACAGCAATAACACTTTTACGTTGCGAAACACCTGTCCGAGCTGTTCGTACTTAACCTTGGCCAGTGGCGGGTACATCATCAGGATCAAGCCGATGGCAATCGGAATATTGGTTGTCCCCACCTGGAAGGTGTTGATTATCTGACGAATGTCCGGATAAAAATAGCCGCCGCCGACGCCGACAAACATGGCCAGAAATATCCACAGGGTTAAGAAGCGATCCAGAAATGAAAGCTTTTTTGCGGTTGAATCGGTCATCAGAACATCTCCGTTGCTACATTTTTTACATTTATTGATACTTTGCGGCGGCTGCGCTTAACAGCGCCTTGAGCTGTGGTTTTTTGGGCATCGAGCCGATTGCCTTGACCTCGCCGTTGATGATTAGGGCAGGGGTGCCCGTTATCCCGTAATTTCCGATTTCGGCGGGATCGGTTACATGCTCGATATCGGCTACAAGATCCATTTCAGTCATCACCGTCATCAGGTCTTGTTCCACATCGTCACAACAGGGACAACCGCTGCCCAGAACCTTAATTTCCAGACCTTCCAGCTTGCTCCGTTCATAAGGCTTCCCGACAAATTTTTTATATTCCCGTAAAAAAGCCTGTTCGTAATCTGTCCGGCTATTTTCAGGTATGTAATTTAATCTGGACAACCGCCGAATCAGCTCATCGCTGACCTCATCATCCGATCTAGCGGCAAGCTCTCGGGAAACTTCCTCCAGAACATGCTTTAATCCAATAATGCCCATGCGGTGACGTCCAACTTTTATCTGGTTGACTTCATCTTTTTTCATGATCATTCGACTTTCTGTTCAGCGGTGGATTATTCCCGGGCGCGATCTTCTTATATTTCCGGTTAAACAGTCATTTGGGGAAATCCCCGCGCGCCAGGATCGATCGATCAGGCAAAAAAGCGGCCAAAGATCATGCCGCTGATTGTGGCCATTACGACCACCAGGCTAACAAAGGCGATGGTTTTTGTTGTCCCTAAAACACTTCTAATGACGATCATATTCGGCAGGCTGAGGGCGGGACCCGCCAGTAACAGGGCCAAAGCCGGCCCCTTGCCCATACCGGCGCCAAGAAGACCCTGTAGAATCGGGATCTCCGTCAATGTGGCAAAGTACATAAATGCACCGGCTACGGATGCAAACAGGTTGGCCCACAGCGAGTTGCCTCCCACCAGGCTGTTGACCCAATGAGATGAAATGAGGCCCTGCGATCCGGGTCGTCCGAACAGCAAACCTGCGGCCAAAACACCGGCAAACAGCAGCGGCATGATCTGTTTGGCAAAGTCCCAGGTTGCAAGAAACCAGTTTTCGGTTTCACCTCTGGTAGAGGTAAGCAGCACCACCAGCGCGATGATCCCACCAGCAAAGGCGATGAGCGGTTCATGAGGAAAGAGCAGTGCCAGGACCAAAACCGCTGCAACCGCTATGATTAATTTATACGCTTTAACCTTGAACCAGGTAACAAGCATTATCGCCAGAAGCGTCGCAAAACCCCCGGTTATCAGCCACTTGATGTTGTAAATGCTATGCCAAAGACCTGCGGGTTGCACCGGTTTGCCCCAGGTCCCGAAAACAAGGATACCTACCATTGTCGCAAAATAAATAACATTTTGCCACAGGGGTCGCTGCACTTCCGGCTCGGGCATATAAACAGGGGACTGGGCCTTTGCTTGTTCTTCTTTCCTGAATAAAAGATGCATGAGAAGGCCGATAACGATGCTGAAAACCACCGCCCCCGCGGCCCTGGCTATTCCGATGGTTACCCCGAGAACGCGGGCGGTAAGCACAATTGCCAGTACATTTACCGCAGGACCGGAGTAGAGAAAAGCGGTCGCCGGTCCCAATCCGGCCCCTCGCTTCCAGATGCCGGCAAAAAGAGGGAGCACGGTGCAGGAGCAGACTGCTAATATGGTGCCGGAAACCGAGGCCACCCCGTAAGCCAGAATCTTCTTGGCTCCGGCACCTAAGTATTTAATGACTGCTGCCTGCGATACAAAACAGGCAATCGCGCCCGCAATGAAAAATGCAGGTACCAGGCAAAGTATCACATGCTCCTGAGCATACCACTTTGCAAGAGCCAAAGATTCCATCAGCGCACCGGTCAAAGGAATGTTCGTGACCGGCAGCCAGAAGAATAAAAGAAACCCACCGATGATGATGCCCAGTGGCTTCCAGATGCTCCTCCAGTCCACCTGGCTGGGGGGTGGCGTCTTGGCATGTTCTCCAGTTGCCGCAGCAATCGTTCGGCCTTCTTCCACAACGGTAACGTTATCCATTACGCTTCTGCTCCTGATGCCTGCATATATTCAAAAAACCTTTTGGCGGTCTTATAATTCATTCAGAGAAATATTGGCTGCTCCGTAAAATAGCTATATACTTATTTAAGCATATAATTAAAATTATAGCTTACACAGTTCTGCACGGTTTAAAAAGGGTACTTTTTCAATGAGTCTTGACACTTCCGGATCATCATCCAGCCAATGCTTAAGATTGCCTAAAAGGCTGGCCGCATAAGGGCTGGCTTTGCCATCCGCCAGATAATAATTTACCCACAGCCCTTCTTTTTTGTAGTCAACCAGACCGGCTTCTTCCAGCATTTTAAGCGCTTTTGAAACACTGGGCTGTGATATCTGCAGGGCACCCTGCAATTCACACACACACATGGTTTTCTGCTGCAACAGTTTTAATATCTTGACCCGATTGGGATCTGACAGGGCTTTCATTACTTTAATAAAAACTCTCATATAACCTCCTATATTCCAAACAGAAGAATATAATAACAACCCTGAAGAAGTCAACAAGAATATTCCAGCGGATAGCATCATGGTTAAGAAAAACAAAAAGGCGGGGTAAAGCTTTTAAGCATGGCGGTTGTCCGTTGATAAGCTGCCGCTTGGGGATAGGCTGTTAGGTGATGAGGTTATCTGCTGTTGCTGCTGATAAGGTGCAATTTTTTACAGCGACAGCCGAATTTAACCAATAACAGCTTGGCCGGCTTTCTGCCAAACTACCGGGTTTCTTTCCTGCGCTGTTCCTCATCACGGATTTCACGTCGGAGCAGTTTGCCGACCTTGGACTTGGGCAGCATGTCTCTGAATTCAATATACTGGGGCACTTTATAAGCAACGAGGCTTTCGCGGCACCATTTGATCAGCTCATAGCCGGTGATGCCTTTTATATCTTCTTTGAGCACCACATAGGCTTTGATACGTTCACCCACTTTTTCATCCGGCACGCCGACAACACAGGCGCCGATGACGGCTGGGTGTTCCTGGAGAGTTGACTCGATTTCAGAGGCGGACACCCGATAGCCCTTGTGTTTGATGGTGTCGACCGTGCGGTCCACAAAATACAGGTTGCCGTCTGCATCCATGGACATGACGTCAGCGGTGCGGTACCATTTGATGTCGTCTATTTCAATAAAGGATTCAGTTGTTTCTTCTGGTTTATTCAAGTAATAGATTACCATATGATCAGAGGAAACCAGTAACTCGCCCGAGTCTCCAGTTTTGACCGGTTCAAGGGTTGCCGGATCCACGATTTTAATTTTTTTGGTTGCCATGATGCGGCCGACGCTTTTGGGTGGGGTTTCGATATCAACCGGGCACATGGAAACCCCGCCGCAGGTTTCGGTGGCGCCGTATCCCTGACGAATTTTTCTGCCAAATTTATGCTCCCAGCGCCGGCCGATTTCCACCGGCAGCAAATCACCGGCGCTAAACCAGTATTCTACCGAGCTCAGGTCGTACTGATCGAGGCGATCATGCTCTAAAATCATGCGGTACAGGGTGGGCACACCAATCATGGTTTTGGCCTCGAAGCGCTGTATGGCATCCAGGGCCGCATCCAGGTTGATTTTCGGTAGCAGAATCAGAGTTCCGCCCACTAAAAGGGTTGCCAGGCCGCAGGTCTGGCCCAGAATGTGAAACAGGGGCGCATTGCCCAGAATCACATTTTTTTCCGGCGGGAACAGGGACTCACTGACGGTTATCTGTTCCCGTGCTGAAACCAGGAACAGATTATGGGTGAAAGGCACGCCTTTGGGAAATTTGGTGGTGCCGCCGGTGTAAAGAATTTCAGCAATTTCATTTCCATTGGGCTCGACAGTCGGCTGATTTTGCAGTGAATTACGGTATTGGGCCAGCAGCTTGCGAAAGGAAAAAGTGTTTTCGTCCAGGGCAATTTTTCCCCGGGGGATGACATCGAACAGATAGCCAAAACCGCGTTTCCACCAGGGCAGTAAATCGGCCATTTTGGTGACGATTACCTTTTTAAGCTGTGTTTCCGGCAGCACGCTGGTGACATAGCCAAAATTGGTGTCAGCGCAGACGATGGCCTCAGCCCCGCTATCGTTGGCGATATACTTGAGATCATGGGGGGTGTAGATCGGTGTAATCGGTACGCTGACACCGCCCATTTTTTGAATCCCCAGCCAGGCCACCACCCACTGGATGCTGTTGGGGATATAAATGATGATTTTCTGTCCGGCCTTAATCCCCATATCCGTTAAGGCAGCGGCAAAACAACCGGCCATGTTTTTTATTTCCCCATAGGAAAACCGGGAGCCCAGGTAAACCACAGCCGTATTCTGTTTGCGGCGCTCGGCGGTGTTTGCAAAGGTCGAATAAATGGTATTTTCAGTATGTTTTTCCATGGGCAACATCAAATTCCGAAATAGGCAGCTTTGACTTCGGGATTATCCATCAGTTCGGTGCCGGTGCCCGATAATGCCAGCATGCCGTTTTCAATCACATAGCCTCTGTCAATAAACGGCAGTATTGGTCGTGCAAACTGTTCGGTGATCAAAATGGTGATGCCCGAATCTTTTTTCAGATTTTTAATGGCGTCAACCAGTGTGGTCTGCATCATGGGGCTGAGCCCCAGCAGCGGTTCATCCAGCAGCAGCAAGGTCGGTTGCAGGATTAGTGTCATCCCGATGGCCAGCATTTGCTGCTCGCCGCCGCTTAAAAACCCGGCTTTGCGCTGTTTTAAATTCACCAGAGCCGGAAAAAGGGAATAAACATAGTGCATGCGATCCTTTAAAGCTGATTTTTTTACCTGATGCCCGGCGATCTTTAAATTTTCAACCACGTCGCTCTCAGGGAAAATCGGGTGCCGTTCTCTGGATAGAACCAGCCCTTTTCTTACGCGCTCAAAGGGTTCGGTTTTGGTGATATCTTCACCATTAAATATAATTTCTCCATATATGGTGATCCTTTCACCGCCTTTGCGCTGTTCCTTGATTTTCATATCGATGATAAGACCTGATATGGTGTTCATCAGGGTGGTTTTGCCGGCGCTATTCGAGCCAATAACCCCGATAATTTCCCCCTGATTGACCTCCATCGAGAAATCATTCAAGGCCAGGGCGTTTTCAAAGAAAACCATCAAATTTTTAACTTCCAGCACGTCTTTCCTACCTTAATATAAGGGTTGATAAGAATTCCTAGCTGAAAATAGACTTCAAGTCTCAACTATTCTTCTTTGGTTAACGGCTTTTGGCCATTGGTTTCTGGCTACTGGCAATCTGCAATCCGAAATCCGCATTCCGCAATCGACTCTTACTCGCTGCCCAGATAAGCATTTTTTACTTCTTGACTTTCCATGACATCTGTTGCCTGCCCATCAGCAATTTTTTGCCCATAGTTAAGGGCAATTATCCGATCGGCAATTCTGAAGAGCTCCTTTAAACGGTGTTCGATCATAATGATGGTTTTTCCCTGTTGCCGCAGTTTTTCAATGATGGGAACAATACTGGCGACTTCTGCCAGACTCAGTCCTGAAAAGAGCTCATCTAGGATGATCAAATCCGGCTGCAGCGCAATGGCTTTTGCCAATTCCAGCCGTTTCAGATAGCCCTGTGGCAATACACTGGCACTTTTGTAGGCCACGAAGGCATCGCGTTCAAAGCCCACTTCTTCCAGAAGGTCCAGGGCCACCGCATTGCGGTCACCATATTTTCCACCGACCATTTCTTTGACTCGTGGTGAATATAGCGGAATGATCATGTTCTTATAGGCCGGAAGCTGGTAAAATGGCTTTACCATCTGGAAGGTTCGGGCGATCCCAAGACGAACAATTTTATAGGGCGGCCAGCCGGTTATATTTTTACCGCGGTATTGGACCTTGCCCTCGGTCGGTTTAACAAAGCCGGTGATCAGATTGACGGCGGTGGTCTTCCCAGATCCATTCGGTCCGATCATTCCCAGAAGTTCACCTTCGGCAATCTCAAAATTCAAATCTGAGATGGCTTGAACGCCACCAAAGTTTTTATAGAGCCCGGAAACACCTAGCAGGGAAGAAGAAACCATCACTTGACCTCCACCCAGCGTTCAAATTGATGGTATTTGCGCTGAATATAGTGGAAAATGCCCTCCGGTACGGCGACCGTAAATACAACCAGAAACAGGCCGTAAAAAACGATTCGAAGCCCGCCGAGACCACGTAATATTTCTGAAAGCGGCACTAGAATAAAGGCGCCGAGCATTGATCCGGCCAATGTTCCCATACCGCCGACCACTGCCGCGGCAATCGGCAGAATGGAATAATCCAGCGCGTACACCGGCATGCCCACAAACATATAGACATGGGTCACAAAGGCTCCAGCAAAAGCACCGATTGCACTGGCAATAAATAAGGCCTGGGTTTTAAACCAGTAAATATTAATGCCGGCGTTCATGACCGAACGGTCATTGTCGTTGATACCCTTGAGCACCAAACCGTAATCTGAATTCATCAGGCGTCGGAATCCAAACAGGGCCGCCAGCAGGGCGGCAATAATGACATACATTTCGACCCATCTGTTCGGAAGGGGATCCAATCCGCTGAGACCTTCGGTGCCTCCAAAAATACGTGTGGCTTCAATGATTCGGACGAGCATCAGCGGCAGCACCAGGGTGACCATTGAAAAATAGATTCCGCGCAAGCGTAAAACAGGCAGAAGAAACAGCGTGCAAAGCACCCCCCCAAAAATAGTTGCCAGTGGAAGGGTTACATAGGGGGGCCAACCAAAATAGTGATTCATATTTCCGGCAAGGTAGGCACCGGTTCCGAAGAAAAGTGCCTGGCCCAGGGAAACCATACCGCTTTGGGCCAGAATATCCCAGCTAATTGCCAGCAGGGCAAAGACGGATACGGAAAGTAAAACACGCTGCCAATATTGGCTGAGAAGAATTGACAATAATAATAAACCGAAGATAGGCAGCAGCCGTGGGGCGGATAAATAAAGCATTTCGCGCCAGGAGGACAGGGCAAATATATCGCTGGATCTGACTTTGATGCCACGGTCTACACGTTCTTTACGCCTTTGCAACGGTCAAATCCTTTCTTCCAATTCCTTTTGTTCACCAAATAAACCGGATGGCTTAATGACGAGTATGACGAGAATGGCAATTAGCGGCACCAGCATTACCCAGTGGCTTTCCAGATAAGTAACCGTGAAGGTTTGTCCGTATCCAATCAAAAAGGAGGCGAGTACCAATCCGCCCGTGGAGCCCAACCCGCCCACAATGCATACCGCCAATGCATTGATCAGAACACTGTATCCCTGCTCGACGTTGATTGTTCCCAGGGGCAGCACAAAAATGGCGGCAATTGCCGCGTAAGCACCGCCAAAAGAAACACTGAGCATTGCAACCTGATCCGTGTTTATCCCCAGGCTGAGGGCTGTGCGTTCCTCCTGAGCGATTCCTCTGAAGCGCAGGCCGGTACGGGTGTGGTGGGTAAAAAACCAGATAAAACCGGCCATGGCAATGCCGATTAGCACGATGATAATCCGCTGTATATCGATAGTCACCTCACCGATGTCAATACTGGCATCGACAAAAACCGGCAGAGAATATTCAAAGCCGATAAAACCCATATATTTAAAGAGCTCCAGTAAAGCCAGCCCGATCCCGAAGGTGGCGATAACCTCTGATAATACCAATCCCCGAATTCGCAGCAGAACAAATCGATACATCAGAGCCCCGGCAATGGCGGTTATGGCAACCGCTGACACAACCGCAAAGAAATAAGGCAGACCGATCGAATTTAAAAAGACCCAGCATACTAATGCACCCATAATATATAGGGCGCCGTAGGCAAAATTGGCGATCCCGCTGATCCCAAAGGTGAGGTTAAATCCCAGGGCCACCAAAACCAGTATGATACTGTTTACAAAGCCGTAGACTAAGGTGTGGGCAAACATGGATAATAATTTACCGTAAGTTTAAATCCTGTGGATCTGCAAAAACAATTGGATGCAGCCCAGGGACACCGACTTGTGGCTGCAATGGTTATATAATTGATACTCGCGAGGCCAGAGTTCAGAAAAACCCGCCCGCCTTACCTGAGATTGCCAAGGCGGGCAGGTAGGATTGCATATTTTTTTGTTTTTTGCTTATGCCTTAATAAGGATATTATTATCTTTTGACCCAGGGCGGCAGAACGATTGGACCATCAGCCAGGCTTGCAGGATATACTATCTTTCTTTTGCCGTCTTCAGTCCATTGAAAAAAGGCCCCAACCGCGGTTTGCGCCGGGTCGGTGCCGTAAATGACCTGATGGCCTGCGTCAAACTTGATCCGGCCCATTACGCCCTGCTTGTCGGTTTTTTCAATTTCGGCTACGATGGCATCCGGGTCCAGTGAACCTGCTCGTTCGATGGCTTCTTTCAAGATATATACCGATTCATAAGCGGGCGCCGGACCATGGCCGGACTGAATTCCTTTTCCGTAAGCTTTTTTGTACTTATTGTAAAAGTTTTTGGACGGAGCGTATTTTGCTGCGGGTACGTTACCCAGCTCAAAGGTGGCATTCATCAATCCACCGATTTTGCCCTTAAAGGTCTTCCAGGCGACTTCACCGGCCATCGGTGAGATAAACCCGGCGATTAGCCCCGGTACCTTGATGCTTTTCCACTGGTTGACAAGGACACCGCTTTCAGGATTATCAAAACAGGCAAAAATTACGCCGGCTTTCTTTGCTTTGGCTTTCATTAAGGCCGAAGAGAAATCGGAAAATCCGGTGGGAAATTGATCATGACCCACCACTTCATAACCTAAAGACGGATAAACCTTTTTCGCCATAGCCCCTGCGGTACCCCGCGCCCAGGCCACATCCTGGTTCATGATATAAACCTTATCAAAACCAAAATCCTTTTTCAGCGTCGCCATCGTGCCGCCCAAAAGTTTCGCCCAGTAAATCACATTCATGGAAACTCTGAAGACATATTTGTATTTTTCAGGATCTTTTTTAATTTTAGCCTCCGTGCCGGGACTCATTGCGATGGTGCCCAGCATGGGCATCTTGTACTTGGCAAAAATATCCATGCCTGCCAGCAAGGCCTCGGAGCGGAAAGGTCCGACCACAATGGCTGTCGGCTTTTTCTCTAAGATTAGCTTTTCAATCCCCAATAAGGCTTCCGGAACCGGTACACCGGCTGCTGCATCGCGCAGGTCGGCAGCGACGACCTCGAATGGTCTTTTGGTGCCGCCGACATTAACACCGCCTTTGGCATTAATCTCACCGACTGCCAATTGAACCGCTTTGTGGGATTCTTTGCCTTCCAGAAAACCCAAGGAAGTAGGAACACCAATAACAATTGGCTCGGCTGCAAAGACAGCGGGTACGGGTATCGTCCAGGCAAATACAGCTACCAGCGCAAGACAGAACAGGACTATTTTTCGATTCATGAGAGGCCTCCTTTTTTTGTCGGCTTCCTCCCGGGTTGTCCGGGAGAAGGCGAGTTGATGCATTTGGTTTGAATACGATGCTGCGGGTATCTGCTACCAGGGGGGTGGTGTTGGCAACAACCCGCGCGGTTGTTGGATAAAAAACACCCTTGCTAAGAAGCAAGTTAACGAATGTGAGTAGCTATGAAATAGCTACTGTGTGGTAGCTATATGAACCTTGCCGGGTTGTCAAGGAATTTGTTGATGGCTTATTAGCGATTGGTGAACTCTATTACCATTCTGAAATCGGCGGTATAGGTGGCAACTGGCTGCTGATGTCTTATTGTCTGTTATGAAGGCCGTAACTTTTTGTTAGTTCATTTTTAATTTTCGCTCATTATAGGCGTAAAAAAGTTCATTATAGTGAACGTGATGTTTCTGGAAATTGGGGTTCAACGCCTAAGTTGCATCGAATAATTCCGTATTATTCAAAAATTAACTTGACAAAGCGGCTTTAACTGATAGGATACCAGACTCTAAGCGTTCATATAGATGAACAACTTGACCGGGAAATCTGCTTTAAAGGACCCTGCACTGAAACTTCTAGTACGATTCGATATCAAGGATAAATGATGGATAAGAAAATATTGACGGTTGATCCGGAAAAATGTACGGGCTGCCGCAATTGTGAACTCGTTTGTTCGGTTATGCATAACGGGGTCAGCAACCCTTCTTTAGCCCGTATTCAGGTTGTCAAATGGGAAGATATCGGCGTTTATATACCCATGAGCTGTCAGCAGTGTGAAGATGCGCCTTGCATGGCGGTGTGTCCCAAAGAGGCCATTTACCGCGACGAAGAACTGGAACGCATCCGTATTAACCACGAGCTGTGCATCGGCTGCAAGATGTGCGTCGCTGTCTGTCCATTCGGCGCGGCCAAGTGGGATTCGAAGCGCGGCCGTGTGTTCAAGTGCAATCTGTGTCATGGAGATCCGCAATGCGTGCGCTTCTGCTACACCAAGGCGGTCGATTATTTGGAAGCAGGCAGGCTGAGCACCGATCGCATGCGGCAGGCTGCCGGAAATTTTGCTAAAGCAACACGCCGTTAAGTACAAAACCCAGTTTACTTTAACTTAAGTTACTTCGAGCTTTAGTTCACTTTAATCACTTTTTGCATTATTGGAGGTACTCAGTTTGAAAATACTGGTAGAATCCCTCGGACTTCCGACACTGTCAAAATTAATCGGCAAAAAAACTGAAATGGAGATGGCTGACGGGACGGTGGCGGACCTGATTGCGCATATTGTGAGTCGAAGCGGCAAGGAGGCGCGCAAAATCCTGCTGGACCACACCGGGGAACTGGATATGACGATCCAGGTGATGCTCAATGAAGAAGGATTTGTGCCAAGAAACGAGTTGGCGCAGCGAGCCCTCAAAGACGGTGATACGGTTAAGATTATGTTGCTCGTGGGTGGCGGATAAATCTTCATACCATGAAGGCAAAGGGAATAGCGCATAGCGCATAGTGCATAGAGCATAGCGCATAGGGCAAAGCGTTTTGATTAAGAAAAAGGAGACTCAATTTTAACGCTCTGCGCTTTGCGCTTAGCCCTTTGCGATATAATGACTCAAGTTATGGACAATAAGAAAATGCCATATTTCCGGGTAAATGAGAACTGTAACGGGTGTCTGGCCTGTGTGGAAAATTGCCCGGCAGCGGCATTGGATTCTGTTGATCAAAACGACGGACGGACCCTTAAACACAATATGACCAAGTGCGCCCGCTGCGGTCAATGCTGGCGGGTCTGCCCCCAGGAAGCCATCGAGTTTCAGCATCTTTTAGCCGGCGAGTGGGATGATGTCATTACGCTTGACCTGATTCATTGTCGGGTTTGCGGGGAACCGCTGTATTCAGCGGCTTTTCTTCAAAAAATGGAAGGCCAGCTGGATTTAGCCGGTGAAGCACTCTGCCCGAAGCATCGGCAAAGTGACGCCGCCTCAAAGCTGCTGCATTCAAAATCGGGGGCCAAATGATTGTCGGAGATCTAAAACCGCTAGAAGAAATCATTACTGCTATTAAAGACTTCAAGCAGGTGCTCGTTCTGGGATGCGGCAGCTGCGTGACGGTTTGTCTTTCCGGCGGAGAAAAAGAGGCCGAGCAGCTCAGCCGCGATCTTTCTCGCATGCGGCACTACCAGGGCCCCCCGCCGAAATTTGTGGTCGGCTCAATTCTCAGGCAGTGTGAAAAGGACCTGGTAAACGAATACCAGGAAATACCCCCTGGAACCGATGCCGTGTTATCGCTGGCCTGCGGTGCCGGTGTTCAAACCCTGGCGGATGCCTATGAGCCCCTGCCGGTGATCCCGGCCCTGAATACGACATTCCTGGGAGCGTCGGACAAACCGGGGACATGGACTGAAAAATGCAAAGGCTGCGGAGACTGTATTCTGATTCATACCGGGGGTATCTGCCCGATTGCGCGCTGCGCCAAGAGCCTTTTCAACGGCCCCTGCGGCGGCTCCAAAGGGGGCTATTGTGAAGTCGGCCAGGGTACTCCCTGCGCATGGACCCAGATTGTTGCCCGGCTCAAGAAAATGAACAAGCTGCACTGTTATGAGGAAATTCGCACAACCAAAAATTGGAAACTGGGTGGCGCATCCGGGGTCCGAAGGCGCGTGCGAACCGGTCTGGCTGATGGTTCAAACACGAACCAAATTAAAAATAGCTAATGTGTTGCCTTTAAAAAAGTTTTCTGGTTTTTCGTTTCAGCTGGTTCAGGGTTCAAGGTTCAAAGGTTCAAGCGTTGTAGTGCTTGATTATCAATTTTGAATTTCTGGACTCTTAACCCCGAACGCTGAACCTCTGAACCTTTGAGCCTTTGAATATGGAAATAAACGAAATTGACATACTCTCCGTCGGGGTTGATGTCGGCAGCTCAACCAGCCATCTGGTTTTTTCAAATCTGTTTCTGAAAAAGGATGAACGCTCAGAGACACGACGCTTCAAGATTCGGGAAAGAAACATACTGTATGAAGGACGAATCACCCATACGCCTTTACTTGACGATAAAACAATAGATATCGATAGTTTAACTGAATTTTTTAAAGAAGAATATAAGCGTGCGGGGATTGATCCGACCGATATTCAAACCGGCGCAGTAATTGTCACCGGCGAGTCCGCTCGCAAAAAAAACGCCCGCCAAATTGCCGAGGCACTTTCCAGTGATGCCGGAAAATTTGTGGCGGCAACGGCCGGGCCCAATTTCGAAGGCATACTGGCCGCATTGGGTTCCGGTGCGGCGGCCCGCTCAAAGGATCATAACAAGACCATAATATCCTGTGACATTGGTGGCGGTACGTCAAACATCGCCGCCATCATAAACGGTCAGACCGTCTCAACCAGCTGCATCTCTGTCGGTGGGCGGTTGTTGGGCGTCAGTTCCGAAGGGAAAATTTGGCGCATTGACAAACCGGCCCGACAAACTTTTCAACATCTGGGATTGAATTACAAAATCGGGGATCGAATTTCGCAGCAGGATATCAAAAGAATCAGTGCCGCTTTTGCCGAAGTGTTATTCGAGGTCATTACCGGCCCCGCAAAGTCAGCGTTAGCCCGACAACTCATGCTGACCGATGATTTGCAATTTCCCGACCGCATTGACGAATATTCATTTTCCGGGGGGATTGCGGAATTGATGTACGGGGGTCTCAACCATTATGATGATATCGGGCAAATTCTGGCCGATGAAATAAATTTGCTAACTCCCGGATTGACTGCTGCGGTTGTGGAGCCCGCCAATAAAATCAGAGCGACTGTCATTGGGGCCGGCGCCTATTCATTATCAATTTCCGGCTCTTCGTGTTTTAGGGATGATCAAATTGCGTTTCCAATAAGAAATGTGCCGGTCATCCGGGTGGACATCGATCGATCAAAATTGAGTTTTGACCATATTCTGGAGCAGATAAACATCTCCTTTCAACGATTTGATTTAAAAGAAGGCGAGGAGATCGTCGCGCTATACTTTAAAGACCCGGTAATGGCGTCTTATCCCCAGCTGGAATTGTTTGCCCGATCAATTGAAGCGGCTTTGGACGATTCAATCGAGAAGCGTATACCGATTATTTTGATCTTTGAAACAGATATTGCCTGCGGCGTCGGCAACGTCATCCGTCGTGAAACCCGGTTAAAAACCAATTTGCTGACTCTAGATGAGCTAACGTTGAAAGAAGGCGATTGGGTCGATATTGGTGAACCTCTGGTGGCCGGCCAGGTATTTCCGGTTACCGTAAAATCACTTGTCTTCCATTGAAGTTAGGATTTCTTCAGGATGGAGCTTGTTTACGTATCAGGATGTCTGGTGATTGTTGAGGAGCTGTTTTTGAATCCGCTGGCTGATGGTCCTGGCGGCCTTTTGGGTCTGGCCGGTAAGGGTTTTCATCTTTTTTTCATCAAGACTGGCTTTGAATCCGACAATCCAAATGGCCGACCGTAATTGTCCCAGGCCGATTAACGGCGATGCCACCGCCCGGACACCCAGGATATATTCTTCATCATCGACGGCGAATCCTTTTTCTCTGACCTGCTTCAGCTCCTGGAAATAGGCCGCTGTATCGACGATCGAATTATCCGTGAAGCGGGGCAGCCCTTTTGATTTGACTATTTTGCGGGCCTGTTCCTCATCCATTGATGCCAGGAAAACTTTGCCCACAGCGCCGGCCAGCATAGGTATGGTGGTGCCGATCGGGGCCGTAATTTTAAGATCCTGTCTGGACTCGACAATATCCAGCACGGTCACATGATCCCAGTTGAGGATGCCCAGAAAAACCGATGTCCGGGTTTTTTCCATCAGTTCTTCCATAACCGGCCGTGCCGAAGTTTTGAGATCAACCTGGGAATAAGCCGAGCGGCCGATTTCAAACAGGGTAAAACCCAGTTTATATTTTTTGGTCAGCGGATTCCGCATAACGGCTCCCAGCTCTTCCAGGGTCGATGTCATGCCGTGGACCGTGCTCTTGGCCATCTTGAGTTTTTTGGCCAGTTCGCTCACGCCCAAACCTTTTTGGGATGAAGAAATGGCACTGAGGATGCCAAAAGCCTTTTTTACGGAAGGTGCACTATATTTTTTCATTGTTCTCACTCAAATTCATTTTTTCTAAGGATACATGCGGGCATCAATATTTGTCAACATAATTTGTTCATCTTAATGAACGATCAGTTTCTAAGTTCAGCTAACACAGGCTGCATGCATAGCATTTTTTGATTTGCAACTAATACCCAATAGCAAAAGATAAATTGAAAAAATAGCGAAGAGGTTATATTTTTACTTGATCAAAAAATTGTGCTGTGGTATCAAGGGTTGTCAGATAGAATGTTCATGATGATGAACCTTATTTATAACCCGCTGAGCGCTTACCCGGGATCGTTTAATTTCAAAGCGCAAAGGCTTTATTAACGCAAAATAAGTATGCGCGGCGGCATGCCTGCCGGCATTAAACAAAAAGAATCAGATAGAAAACACAAAGGAGAGGAAAATGGCGACCGAAAAAAAAGGCCTTTCAACAGCCGAAAATCTGCGAAAGACGCGGACCTACGGTAAGTTTCGATGCCACAATCCCAGCTGCATGGAGAGGATTGAGCCGGAAAAGGGCAGCAAAACCGCCAAATGCCCGACATGTGGAATGGAATACCGGGTCCACTGGATCAATCCCAATTTGCCCCGTATTCGAGGACCGGTCTGGGAGGTCAATAAAAAATTGGTGGAAGCAAAATTAAAAGAAAAGGGGGTAACCTAATATGGCGTTAAACAGAAAGATCGCATACATTGATCTCACCACCGGCGACATCCAGACCAAACCGATTCCGCTTGAGATCAGGAAAAAGTTCCTGGGAGGCCGCGGCTTGGATGCCTATCTGCTTTATAATCATACGAAAAAGGGCTGTGATCCGCTGGGCCCTCATAATACGCTGTTGATCAGCGGCGGTATCCTGACGGCCACCTGTGCTTCCGCTACTGCCAGAACGCATGTCATGGCAAAATCACCGCTGACCGGAATGCTGGGCAGCACAAATATGGGCGGCTTTTTCGCGCCCGAGCTGGCCTGGGCGGGCTTTCACCATCTGGTCATCAAAGGTAAAGCCAAACACCCCGTTTATATTTCTATTCATAACGGCGAGATCGAGATTCGAGACGCCCGCGACATCTGGGGACAATCCGTGACCGACACCCAGTGGACCATTCGGGAAGACCTGGGGGATGAGGAGGTCAAAAGTTGCGTATGCGGGCCGGCCGGAGAGAATCTGGTTGCTTTTGCCAACGTTATGACGGGCATTAAAAATGCCGGTGGACGGACGGGTATGGGCTGTGTCATGGGTTCCAAGAATCTAAAGGCTGTGGCTGCCCGCGGGACCATGGATATTGAAATTGCCCATCCGACTGAAGCTCTGGAATACAACAAGCGCTTCATCGACCAGATCGTCAGCTCCAAGGTGAATCAAACTCAGGGGGTGCTGGGAACTCCGTTTATCTGGGGTGCGACGAACTGCTTCGGAGGTGTCCGCACCCGGAATTTTCAATACAATCAGTGTGAATATGCCGATGACATCGAACCCGAGCGTTTCGATGAAATTGCCGAAGAGACTATGGGACCTCATCATATGACCGGATGTTTCGGTTGCCAGGTGCATTGCCGGGCTCAGTATAAAATTCCGACAGGCCCTTTGGCTGGAAAATACGATGAAGGGCCTGAATATACCTCCCTGGGGGCTTTTGGGGCCGAGACCGAAACACCCCGCGCCGAGACGGTGCTGACGGGTAATCATCTGGTCAATCAGTACGGAATGGATAATCTTGAAACCGGCAGTCTCATTTCCTGGGCAATGGAGCTATACGAACTGGGTATCATCACCGACAAAGAAACCGATGGGCTGGATCTGAGTTTTGGAAACGATGCGGCAGTCATCGAAATGATTGAGCGGATCTGCTACCGCAAGGGTTGGCTGGCAGATGCACTTGCCGACGGCGGTATTCCGGCTTCGAAAAAGATCGGGAAAAGCTCCTTTGATTATCTCGTTCAGGTCAAAGGTATGAATAATTTGAATTCGGATGAACGGCCGACTCCGGCGCTGGCGCTCAATGTTGCCACTGCATCCAGAGGATCGGACCATTTGAGGAGCAGACCGGCCATCGACTTGTATCATTTGCCGGAAGAGGTTTTGAGAAAAATTTACAGCAACCCGGTTGCCTATGACGGGCCGTTGAGCTCCGAGCACAGCGAATATGTGGGCAAACCCTGGCAGGTTTTCTGGCAGGAAAACTGTTTCATGGGCGTCGATTGCCTCGGTATCTGTAAATATCATACAACATTCCTGGGGCCGACCTTGCCCAATTTCGAAGACTGGACAAAAGTACTTTACTATAATACCGGTCTTGAAATGACACCCGAGGAGATCTGGGAGGTCGCCTTGCGCGGCAACATGATCGAAAGGCTCTTCAACCTGAGAGAAGGGCTGACGCGAAACGATCTTGAAAAAGGCGATATGCTGAATCATCGCTATTTCGATGAGCCCTGCAAAAGAGGCGCCATCGATGTGGTCGGCCTGACGATCGATAAGCAGAAATTCGTTAAGATGGTTGATGAATTTTACGCCCATAAGGGACTCGATCGCAACGGTGTTCCTAAACCGAAAACCTTAAAAAACCTCGGCCTGGAAAATGAGCCGTCCCATTTACTATAGGAGGAATTAGATGTCTAAAGTACTATACGTAGATCACCAGAAGTGCACAGGCTGTCAACTATGTGAGCTTGTGTGCGCTGTGTCGCATGATGGAATATCCAATCCCGCCAGAAGCCGGATCCGGGTGGTGAAATGGGAGGCTGAAGGCCTGTACATCCCGATGACATGCCAGCAATGCCAGGATGCGCCCTGTCTGAATGTTTGCCCGGTCAAGGCCATCTCGCGCAACGAGGAATCGACCCGGGTGACCGTTGATTATGATGTCTGCATCGGCTGTCGTTCGTGTGTTGGCGTATGTCCTTTCGGGGCCATGAGTTTTAATCCCACCGACAGACAGGTCTTCAAGTGCGACCATTGTGACGGCGATCCGCAGTGTGTCCGGTTCTGTGAAGAAAAGGCTGTGGATTTTATCGAGGCGGACAAGGTGAGCATCAACAAGCGGCGCAAAGCGGCGGAACGGGTATCGGCCGCGAGCAAGGATGCCGCAGCCCTGGAATCTCAGCTCTAGCTGACACCTTTCAGCTTACGGTTTTATTTTGGGTAAAAGATAAAGGTTCCCGGTTAACCCGGGAGCCTTTATTTTTTTTGATGAAGAAATGAAACAATGGCAGTTTCCAGTTCAACATATCGCTCTCCCAAAAAAATGGCCATCATTACAAGCTATTTCAAAGGTGAGACATACGGGCTCCTGGGCCCCCAGATGGCGGCCACCATCATTGAAGACCATGGCGCCTGTGAATGTATCGTCATTGCCGTAACCCGCGAAGACGAAAAAGCCACCCTTAAAAGGGTGTTGGCGGATTATTTTGCGGCCCAAAGGTCCATCATCGGCTTTTCTGCCTTAAGCGGTCGGGAAGATCTTTTCTCGCTGGCCGGTGAATTGAAAGCGGAGGGGGCTATCACGATTCTTGCGGGACCCCAGGCCAACGTTGACTTTTCAGGAGAAAGGGGCTGGCGCAATCATCCCCATCGCTTCAAGGGTTTTTGGGGATGCTTCGACTTCGGCCTGCAGGGGCCGGCGGAACAGGTGGTTGCGCTGTTACACCGTCTGGATAAAAATGATGGATTGCTGATCCCCGGTCTGTTATATCTGAACAAGGAAGGTATCGTCAGACAAAATCCTCCTAAGGAATGGGACCACAACTATCTGGGAAAGGTGCGCTGGGATAATATCTACCGGCTCACCAAAGATGGGGTTGCGCCTTTAAATGTCGATACGGGTCAGGTTCTGCAGCACATCGGCTGTCCCCATGCCGCCCGAATGACCGAACCGCAGATCGATTATCCAGCTTCAATACGCCAAGGCCAGGGACAAAAGATCAAGCTCAATCTAAAGGGTTGCAGTTTCTGTGATGTGGCAGCTGACAAAGGATTTCACGGAAAGCTGGATACGGAAACGGTCATCTCTCAAATCCAATGCCTGCCTGAAACACCGCAAGGCAGGAAGATTGCGTTTGAACTCATTAATGAAAATCCACTGTCCGCGCTTTCCGGATTGCTGCAAGAATTGCATTCGCGCAACATCAGAATTTCACAGATCAATCTCACCTTAAGGGCGGATGGGCTTCTATCAGGGCTGCAGCATTTAAAAGCAGCCTTGAAGGTGGCGGGTAAACTGGGAATTTATATACTGCTGAGCTCAATCGGGTTTGAGTCATTTGATAACCGCATCCTGCGAAATCTGAACAAAGGCTTGAGTGTCGAAACTAATCTAAAGGCGATTCGTCTCATCCGGCAGCTTAAAGAAGAATTTGGAGAGGCATTCGGGTATTCCAGCAGGGAAGGGGCCAATCACGGGTTTATCCACCCCACCGCCTGGGACACCGAAGAAACCGCAGCTGAAATCCAGAAAAATATTTATCTCTATGGGCTGCAAAACGATATCCTGCCGCCGCACAGCACCCCTCTTATAATCCATCACGCTTCGGGCCTGGCAGACTGGATCAGAGAAATTGAAGGCCGGGAGCGGCTCTGGTTCAAGCGTTACGGCACGGTTATCGGCTGGTGGGGTTCAGCGCACCGCATTTGAGCGAATTTTCTGCTGCCTCTAGAATGCACTGATGATCACCGGCCGCCTGCTCTCTCTCCACAATTAGACCCTATCTCAAAAATGTCTTTTGGCCCAATATCTTTGTTGGTGCCTCGCTTTAAATCCTCAACATACAACAGTATGCCTGCGGTTTAAAGCTCGGCTCCGCCGCGATCTTGAACCAAAATCCTATTTTTGAGATGGGGTCTAATAAATTAGGGCCATATTATCCCGGTATTTTGGTTAATTTAATTTTTTCTTTACCCGATATCACATCATCGATGCCGATTTTCTCCTGTTTGAGGTATTCATCGCCAAAAGCCTTTTCGATCGCCCCTTCCTGGAAGAGCTTGACGGTGATAAGAACCCTCAGTCGCCGCTTATCGAGCTTATTCACCCCCGTCAGGGGCCAACCGTCAAGGATTTCCAGCCTTTCTGGCCATTGAAAAATAGCGATGCCCTGTTCCTCCATAAATCGTTGAATTTCTTTTAAGGTAATGGTCTGCCCCGCCTCCGGCTGGATAAAGGCACAAAGTTTTTCGCCCAGCTTCTCATTCGGCATGCCGACGACTGCAACGTACATCACCTTGGGGTGTCTTACCAGCAGATCCTCTACTGCTTCAGGGTAGACATTCTCACCGCCACGGATAATCATATCCTTTTTACGGCCTTCCACGACAAAGCGTCCGTCAGGCCTTTGAGACATCAGATCTCCTGAATGAAAGAAACCCTTTTTGTCAAAAGCCTTTTCATTCTCTTCAGGATTTCTGAAGTAGCCTTTGAGGTTCAAGAATCCTTTGGCAACCATCTCGCCGATTTCCCCTTGTTGCACTTCTTCATTTTTTTCATTAAAAATCTTGATTTGGACCAACGGGTCCATATACATCGGGTAGCCGACCGTATACAGTTGAGGTTCCTTCGGGCTGTCCCAGCGATTGCAAATCAGTGGGCCCTCGGCCATCCCAAAATGATTGACTATATCTACGTCCAATTCAGTCAGGCAAAACTCGGCAAGCTCGGGTTTTACCTTTTGGGCGGCCACGCCCATAACTCGCAGGGTGGAAAGATCATATGTTTTGCGCAGCTCCAGCGCATTCTTCCAATAGGTTACCTGCACGGGGATCAAAAGGGTATGGGTCACACCATATTTTTGGATCAGCTCAAAGCTTTCCAGCGGTCTGGGGGATTTTGTCATTACGACGCTTGCCCCCATGAACAGTGCCGGGCCGGTCATGCCGGTGAAAGAGGCATTGTGTTCAACCGGAATAACGATGAGGGCTACGGACTCCTGGGTATATCCGGCTAATCTCGCATACCCCTCGAATTGACATATATAATCATTATGGGTTCTGGGTATTCCTTTGGGCAGACCGGTTGTCCCCCCTGACAATTGTTCACAGCAGATGTCATTGGGGTCCGGTTTGACGTCATCGAGATAGTCCGGTGGAACTTCAGCTTCAATCGGCTGCTCCAGAAGCGCATCCAGACTCAGCCACCCTTGCGGTGGCTTCCCTTCGGCGACCATCAAGATCTCTAAATAGGGATGCGGGTCTTTTATTTGCTCCACCATTTGCACAAAATCGAACTTCTCAGCGCCCATCACACAGATCCCGCGGGCACGGTGGAGCCCGATTTCATGATTGACTTCCAGCTTCCTGTGTCTTGGGAGGCACATTATGGGTATGGCGCCGATCCGATTAAGTCCGAAAAATAGATAGAAAAATTCAATCACATTGACCATCTGGAGAACAAAGAAGTCCCCATACTGAACCCCTAATCTTTTGAGGTGAATGGCCATTCTGTTTGATTTTTCATGCAACGCCTTCCAGGTAATCGCTTTGGTATCATCCGCACAGGCCAGTTTGTCAGGAAAGATATTTGCATTGCGCTCGAGCAGATCATACAAGGTCCAGTTACGCCAGAATCCTCCGGCAACATATCTGTCTATCTCTTCCTGGGTGAAAGGATGCCAGCCGTCAATAATTTCGCGATGGGTCATCATGGTCACCTCCTTTGCAAACTGAAGACAAACCTTCCATGGGTCTAACTTCCCTGAAAGCCCAGCTGGCGGGAAAGGGAGCCAGCCGCCTCTCTTAAGGTCGGTTCAATGATTTTTTCTTTTTCTGAACTGAATTGTACGACAGGCACCGGAATGTTTATCGACGCCGCCACTGTCCGATGCAGATCAAATACCGGCGCTGCATGGTAATTATATGCTCATCATTATTCGCATATAAAGGTGCTCTTTCACCGTTTTTGTCAACCCCAAAAACGCTTGTACACTATTTTAGTTGAGAATTGGAATCTGCAAACCGCTTGACGAAAAAGAATATAATTGATTTAACATTGACGCTTGCACATCATACAAATGATACAGAACATAAGCTATAAAAAGGATCAGTTTGAAATTGCGGGATGAATTAAAATAGAGGGGGGGAGTTTGATGCAAAAAAAATACGATGCCATCATTATCGGTTCAGGCGTTATTGGGTGCTGTGTGGCCTTCGAACTGGCCAATCGGGGGTATAAGACACTGAGTGTGGACAAGCTCGGCGACGCCGGAATGGGTTCCACGAGCGGGTCATGCGCCATCATACGTTTTCATTATTCCACCACCGAAGGCGTGGCGCTGGCAAGAGAAGGTTATTACTACTGGCTGGACTGGCCCACCTATCTCGGGGTAAGGGACCCCGACGGCATGGTCACATACCGCAATACCGGGGCCCTGGTCATCAAAACGCCTGTCAATAAAAATCTCAGCCGTGTGAAAGCTGTTTTGGATGAATTTGGCATCGGCTATTTGGAACTGGAGCCGGAGGAGATCAGTCGCTACCTGCCCAACGTTAACCTGGCCAGCTACTTTCCCCAAAAATGGATAGACGATCCGGAATTCGGTCAGCCCACCGCGGAGAAGATTCCCGGTGCCCTCTGGATCCCCGAGTCCGGTTATATCTCAGACCCCAAACTTTCTGCGCATAACGTCCAGGTGGCGGCGCAGGCCAAAAAGGCTGAATTTTTATACGGGGCAGAAGTTTCTGAGATATTGAAGGTAAAGGGGCGCGCCGCCGGCGTCAAGCTAAGCGACGGCAGCGAAATCGAAGCGCCGGTTGTGGTGAATGTGGCGGGTCCCCACTCCTTTTTAATCAATCGAATGGCCGGTGTAGAAGAATCGATGAAGATCAAAACACGTCCGATGAAGCAGGAAGTCGCCCATGTGCCGGCGCCCGGGGGAATGAATTGGGAGCGCGATGGTTACATGCTGTCTGACGGAGACATCGGTTGCTACTCGCGCCCGGAGGTGGGTAATCACATTTTGATCGGCAGTGAAGATCCGGAATGCGATCCGCTCCTGTGGGTGGACGACCCGGACAATTACGACACCAACTTTACCGATCAATTCAAGTGTATGGTCATGCGCGAAGGCATGCGGGTCAACGACCTGGCCATCCCCAACCAGTATCAGGGCGTGGTCGATCTCTATGACTGCAGTGATGACTGGATTCCCATTTACGACAAATCCGATCTGCCTGGATTTTACATGGCCATCGGCACCAGCGGCAATCAGTACAAAAACGCCCCGGTTGCGGGGGCGATGATGGCTGCACTGATCGATGCCTGCGAGAAGGGGCTCGATCACGATGCAGATCCGTTCCAGTTTTATATGAAATATACGCGGCGCAATCTAAACGTGGGGGTTTTCAGCCGGAATCGCGAAATCAATAAAGATTCCAGTTTTTCGGTCATCGGCTAAAGAGCGCAACCGCTTACCATGCAAGTAATCATCAGTTGTTACGATAAGTAAAAAAAAATATGGAGGTTATATCAAATGGATAAGATCAATTTGGGATCAACTATCCCCGCATACCCCATGCCTGTTTCCCTTGTGGGAGCCTATGTGGACGGCAAGCCGAATTTTATGGCCGTGGCATGGTTTACCATGGCCAGTTATAAACCACCAAGGATTGCCATTACCCTCGGGAAGGGCCATTACACCAATCCTGGAATTAAAGAGAATAAAACCTTCAGCGTTTGCCTGCCTTCGGAGGATATGGTGGAAATGACTGATTATTGCGGAATTGTATCGGGTAAAAAAACCGATAAATCGGAGATTTTTGATCTTTTTTATGGTGAGCTGAAAACAGCCCCGTTGATCAGAGACTGTCCTTTATGCATGGAATGTAAGCTGGTGGAAATTGTGGAGAGTGCTTCGAATGAAATCTTCATTGGCGAAATCATGGGAACCTACACAGAAGATAGATTTCTGACTGATGGTAAATTGGATTTTAGAAAAATGAAGCCCTTGATACTCTCACAACCGGACACCTCTTATTGGCGCCTTGGGGAACAGATGGCCAGGGCCTGGAGTATCGGTAAAAAATACAAAGCCAAACGCAAGTAGCACCGTTGGCAAAGAGGCAGGCAACTCTCGAGTAGTTCAATAATTCTTGACAGAAAACCTTTCCAGCTTCAACCTCTCAGAAGCAAAGGACGGGCAATTGAAAACAGGAAATCGGCTGCAGGATCATTTCTTTTGCGCGAGCAAAATCCGGTTATTCTTTTTGCGGGATTTTTCGATTTGCTTGTCTGTTCCCCAGCGCCTGAACAGATCGTGTTCGATGCCCATGTAGTCGAACACCTTGCCGATGGTCTGGTCGATGATATCTTCGATGGTCTCGGGTTGGTGGTAGAATGACGGCACCGGGGGCAATATGTGGGCGCCCATTTCGGCAGCCAGAGTCATCAGGCGAAGGTGTCCCACATGCAGCGGTGTTTCCCTGACCACCAGAACCAGTTTGCGCTTTTCTTTCAACGTCACATCCGCCGTCCGCACCAGCAGGTTTTCATTATAGGAATTGGCGATAGCGGAAAGCGATTTAATGGTACAGGGTATGACGACCATGCCTTCGGTCAAAAAGGAGCCGCTTGCCAGGGATGCGGCCATATCCTTATGATCGTAGACGAAATCCGCCATGGTTTCAACATCAGCTGGCTTGTAGCTGGTTTCGATTTCGATATTTAGCCGGCCGGCGTTGGAAATGATCAAATGGGTTTCGAAGTCCGTTTGCCGCAGCACGTCCAACATGCGTACCCCGTAAGTGACCCCGCTGGCCCCCGATATGCCGATCACGATTCTTTTAGCCATTAATTTTTCCTTTTGGTTTAAAAACCTTATTTTTTTATATATGATTTTGGGTTAAATGAATATATTTTAACGTTTATCCTCAGAATTTTTTTGACGAGATCAAGTTTCAGAAGCAAGCCGGGCCAGAATCATCTCCACCAGGGTCTCAGTGTTGCGGACAACATGCTGGATGCCTTTAGGGGCAAGGTTGTCCCAGTGGATTCCGGCCGTGACAACGACCTGGGTTTTTAACGCAGCCGCCAGAATTTCGGCAGCGGCCTTGGCCAGTTCGTCTTCCTTGTGCCCCACCAGGCAGATAACGGATGCGCTGGAACTGGTAACATCCGGGTCTTTGAGACTCGGGCGCGGCTGGGCCACCGCCACCGCTCCGATATGCGGTTTTTCACCGCCCCAGATAGCCACCAGCACATCCTCGCCGATCAATCGGACGCTGGCGGACAGATTATAAGCATCTTCCTCGGTTTTTATAATAAATTCTTGGATTGTCATTTAAAAAATTTCCAACGCAGCGTTAACAACTGCCCGGGCAAAGGCTTCATCTTCCATGTGGGCCTGGACTTCGACAATTTGGATTTGAGAATTCAATTTTTCACGAAGCTCTTCGATAAAAATGCGATCCTCTTCGGGATTGTGTGTCGGGTTGCCCGGCATGTCCACGGACGACCACCCGTTAAGCGGTATCATCATTCTTACCGGGCCCGCGGCACGGTTCAGTTTTTCCGCAAATACCTGGGCCACTTTTTTTAATTCATCCGGTGAAATCCGCAGCCAGGTGCGAAATTTATCCAGATCGTATTTTGCGCGTTGATGGTGCTCGGGCGTATATCTGGATTTAGAAGGCGTAATATGATTTACACTGCAGGTGGCAATGATCTGAGGGATTCCAATCTTGCCGGCCGATTCCAGGCGATTGGGGCCCGCATCCCTCGTAAAACCGAACAGGTGTTCACCAACCCCTCCGGGCGCCAGATCGACGACACCCTGAAATAATTTTTGGGAAATCATTTCCTCCATAGCGCGGTCGCAGATCCCGGCGGCATGGAAGCCGATGACCTGGTAGCCTGCTTTTTGCAATTCGGCCTGAACCCGACTGGCACATTCATCGCAGGGTCCCAGCATGGTCAGTGCGATGGCCGTACTTTTGCCCGTTCCGGGTGAAGTGACGTTGCCTTGAACCATCCCGGCAAGGGCACAGGCTGCCCGATCAAAAACATTTTTAAGCAAATCCGAAAGCCCCGACAATTCGATGACCGAATGAAAAAGGATAATGTCACCGGTACCGATATAGCGGGTGGAAAGACCGGGGAGGGCCGCGGCCGAAGAAATCATCAATTTGGGAAAACCGAAGGGCAGGGACCGCATCACTTCAGTAACCATCAGAGAGCCGGTGGCACCGCCCATGCCGGTAACCCCGTGGATTTTGCCTTCCACTTGCAGTTGCTTGGCGATGGTGGAGGCCCCCGCGATGGTGATGTTGGTTATCCGGGCGCGATCTTTCGACTGGCGGATGTCTTCAAAGCGGCTTCCCCCCGCTTCAGCCACACGATCCGGCAGAATATCGGCTTCCGAAGCCCCGTCACCGCGCATCGAAATATCCATTAGCAGGGCATTGAGCCCGAGCGACTCCACCTGCTCCTTGAGGTATAAGGTTTCTTCCCTTTTGGTATTCAGGGTAGAGATAATCAGAACAGTCTTTTTCATCGGCTATATTTTAGTAAAGTGTTGCTCACGCAAAGCCGCTTAGCAAGTAAGGTTTAAAGCTAAAAATCTTCTTTGCGACGTTGCGTCTTTGCGTGAGGCCAATTAAGGTTAGGAACTTTCCTGTTTTACTTTCTCGGCGATTTCCTTTTTAAGCGTCTCTTTATTGACTTTTCCGGAATCGCCGACGGCCGGAAATTCGGACACGACCTCCAAGCGTTCCGGCAGTTTGAACATGGCCAGCTGTTTGCCCTTCAGGAATTCCACCATCTCATCGAAGGCAAAATCCTGGCCGGCTTTGGGTATCACATAAGCGCAGGCGCGTTCACCCATCTCTTTGTCAGGGTAGCCGACAATAGCCACCGAGGCCACCTTGGGGTGATCGTTTAACAATCCCTCGATTTCAGCCGGATAGATGTTTTGGCCGCCGCGAATAATCATGTCTTTTGAGCGGCCCAGAATCCACAGGCATTCCTGGTCGAATTTGACGATGTCTCCGGTGGTGGTCCAGCCATCGGGGTCGAATACCGTGGCGGTAAGCTCCTCATCACGGTAATAGCCGGCAGGCGCGTGGGGGCCTCTGAAATAGAGGATGCCGGGCTCTCCATCCGGCACTTTATTGCCGTCTTCATCCAACAGGCGTACCTTGTTGCCGGGCAGCATGCGGCCGACGGTTCGGCGTCTGAGGTCTTTGGTATCCTCCACCCGGCATCCGGATACCGAGCCCATATCCTGGGTGCCCAGGTCGCTGGTGATGACGGCACCGAAGGCCTGTTCTGCTTCTTCGGCAATCTGGGGTGAGAGGTAGCCGCCGGCAGAGCGAATAAAACGCAAAGAGCTTAAGTCATATTTGGAGGTGTCGCATTCCAGCATCCGCACCAGGTGGGTGGGGACCACACCGATGGCAGTAGCCTTTTCTTTTTCTATCAGGGCCAGGGCGTCTTGCGGGACGAACTCTTCCAGCATGACTGTTTTGGCGCCGGCCAGCGGCGCTGCAAAGTAGGTCAGAGTTCCGGCTGCACCGCCGGCGTGCGGGGCAATCGCCATGGTAATATCATTGTTGTTCAGGCCCCAGATGCTCACGCGTCCCTTTGACGTGCAGACACGGGGGGCGGTAGGCCATTCCACCAGCTTGGGCAGCCCGGTGGTGCCGGAAGTGGTTGTCAGCAGGGCGACATTCCAGAGCGGATCCAGTCGTCTTTCGTTAAGCACATTTTCATCAATGGGATTTTCAGCGGCCTCCCGGGCCAATTGGGTCAGAGAATAGGTGTTCTCCGGAGCTGAATCCGGCACGGTGTCGTCAAAAAGGAAAATATTTTTTAGATGCGGAAAGCGCTGTTGCAGGTCCTTATACATTTCAAGATAATCAAAATTGCGGTATTCATGAGGAATCACCACCGCTGTGGCTTCCGTTCTTTCTACCATGTATTCCAATTCTCTTTGACGCAGATACGGATAGACCGTCAGAGATATGAGGCCGGCTCTTTCGCTGGCAATTCTGGCCAGAAAGCCGTAAACACTGTTTGGGGACTGAATAATAATACGTGAATATTGCGGGATTCCCATTTGAACCCAGGTAGCGGCAATTCCGTCCACTAGGCGTTTGGCCTGCGCCCATGTCACGCGAAATTTGGAATCCACCAGCGCTTCCTGGTCGCCGTACTCGCGGGCATTTCTATTCCAGAAGTCGTAAAAGAGCTCCTGGGTCCAGTATCCTTCGTTTAAAAATTCGTCCACCATCTCTTTTTGATAACGAATGGGTTTCACAGGTATCCTCCCTTTGCGTGTTTAAATCGTTCTGTGGTAATGCTAGTCTTCCTCTTTTTTAGATGCGGCGCGTTTGGCCTTAAGACCGGCTTTAAATGTTTCCCAAAATTGCCTGTCGGTATCTTTCCAGGCCGCTCCCCAGCGTTTTTCGAAATAGGAAACCGGTAGACGGTCATGCCAGGACTTCCAGGGATCGCGGCCTTCCTTTTTTGCGATCAATACATCCGTCAAATAGTCAATAATGTTTGTCAGCTCTTCTTTGGGCAAATAAGACACCGCGCCCTCTTTGATCGATCGCACAAGATTATCCGGGCTCCAGGCATGCGCGGTCAGCATGACCGCCGGGATGTTTTTGCGGGTCGCAATTTCCAGCAGACCGTAACCGTCAACCCCCATAATATCCAGGATCACCAGATCAAACGGTTGCGATTCCAGCATTTTCCGGGCTTCCTTAAATGAAGGCGCGGTTACCAACTTACACATCGGCAGTAAATCGACCAATGTGTCCAGAACATCCTGCTCGTCGTCGACTGCCAGGACCCGTTTGCCATCCAATAACTTATGCTCTGCCATCTTTGCAGTTCCTTTTTACTTTTTTCTCTGCGGATTATTGCCACAGATAACTCAGGTTTCGGAAAACAAATAATATCCGCAGATTTTCGCAGATTAAAAAATTATTAATAAATCTCTTTTGTTCAATCCGTGTAATCTGCGTAATCTGCGGATAAAAGCTTTTAATACGCTAAAGGCCTAGCTCAGACCATCTTGCCTGAACCTTTTTTACGATTTCCGGATCCAGCTCGATGGGAATTGGCTTGTCTTTCCAGTCATAGGGAATCGTGGCATCCAGCAGGAGCCGGCCGGTAATCTCCCTGGCATTTATGGGAAGCGAGGGGTCAAGCGGTGTTGATCTTCCGCGTTTAATCACCTGAGACCGGTTGGGCTGGAACCGGAAGCTCAGGGCATACATGACCCGCGGGATATCCCAGGGATCAATATCTTCATCCACGACGATAACCGTCTTCAGTCCATAGGCACCCATCTCGGTAGAAATAGCCGCGGTCAGAACCTGATCGGCATGCCCGGGATACATCTGCTTCATGGAGATGATGGCGAGAAACCGTCCGGATCCTTCCGGCGGGCAGTAAACCCCCTTCAAGCCCGGTATTTTCATGGCCAGCAGCTGCTGCCACAGGGTCGCGCCGTATGAAAGTGCCATGGTCATATGCGTGTCGGTGACTGCTCGGCCCACGGTGGTTCCCCATAAAATGGGGTTGTTTCTGTGGGTGACGCATTTGACATCGATGTAATTGCGGGGATCCGTCCCCACCCCGGAATAATAGCCGGTATATTCTCCAAACGGCCCTTCTTCCATGAATTTATCGGCATCCACTTCACCTTCGATGACGATTTCGGCATGAGCCGGTATGGGCAGATCCACGGTTTCTCCCTTCACCACTTCAACGGCTTCGCCTCGCAGAGCGCCGTACACATCATATTCCGATACAAATGCAGATACACGGGCCGCCCCTAAGACAAAGAGCAGCGGGTCGCATCCGATCACCGAAGCCACCGGCATGGGTTTGCCCATGGCCTGGTATTTCTTCAGCATGATGTCGGCGTGTTTTCCTTTGATGAACTGGGTGCCGATTTTGTCTTTCTCTAAAAGC
This sequence comes from uncultured delta proteobacterium, assembly GCA_963706575.1. Lineage (GTDB taxonomy): Bacteria > Desulfobacterota > Desulfobacteria > Desulfobacterales > JAHEIW01 > JAHEIW01. Next base: position 219,760 of record CAVPNL010000001.1, read on the forward strand.
TGGCTGCGGTAGGTCCCCAGATTCACCCATCCGCTCTCCGGATCCTTGCTGATGATGAAATGGGCCGTACCGATATAGCGTCCGCCGTCAAGCGGATACCACTGGGGAACCGGGAATTTAAAAAGGTCGATTTGATCGCCGGTTAATATATTTTCTTTACACGGTGCGCTTGATGATGCCACTTCTTTAGGCGCTATCAAGTTTTCACCCAGCTTGGCCCATTCTTCATATAGATCCCCCAGCGTGGATTCAAGCGGCATGCCCATAATCAAAGCCAGTCGCTGGGTTGTGGTGCAGACACTGGTGATGACCGGCGTGTCGTAGTCTTTGACATTTTCAAATAGGAGTGCCGGACCGCTTTGCTCTTCGTTAAGCTTGGCAATATGCGACAGCTCCAGGTTCCAATCGACTTCGGCCGTGATCCGTTTGCACAGACCCGTTTCCTCGCCTGCTGCAATAAAATCCCTCATGTCTTTCATAAAACATTTCCTCCTTTTCAAATTAATAAAATTGCCTTTGGTTAATATATTTACGGAATCTTAATTCGTTTCATAGCCTGTTCCATCAAGAGCTGGCGGCCGCTTTTAGCGCCAATGACGGATTGCGTCTTGCGCTGGCTCCATACGGTTTCCGGGCGGGCCTGAACAATAAACATGTTTTCCGGAAACGGGATATCTTTATCAATGGCCCATTCGATATCCATGGGGCGGCCGTAATGGTTTTCGATATTTTTAGCAGCGCTGACCAGCGCTTTGATTTCGTCATCGGCCAGGCAGCAGGTGCACTGCATATCTTCAGCGACATCCGCGTCGACGGTTTCCCCTTTTTCCAGATCATAGACACATTCGATGTGTTTGGTTGATATGGTCCTTTCATTGATTTCCAGCATGACCTTATCGACCACAAATTTATCCGGGTTGACAGAACCGGAAACCACGGTTTCGCCCAGTCCCCAGCTGCCCTCGATGAGGACCTTGGAAATATCACCGTTGGTCGGGTTCAGCGTAAACATAACCCCGGCGGCTTTTGAATTGACCATTTTCTGAATGCCTACACTGATGAGGACCTTGTCATGGGGAAAGTCGTTCTTAATGCGGTAAGCGATTGCGCGGGGGGTATATAAGCTGGCCCAGCAATTCTGAACTTTGCGGATAATCTGATCCGCTCCCTGAATCCAGAGATAGGTGTCCTGCTGACCGGCGAAGCTGGCGGTGGGTAAATCTTCAGCGGTCGCGCTTGAGCGCACCGCTACGGGAATCGATTCCACGGCACATTTTTCACACAGTCCGGAATATCCATCCTTGATGGCCTCGCTGACAGCATCCGGCATTGGGGTCTTTTTGATTAACGCCTGCACGTCGGCGCTGGCATTATTGAGGGCCGCCACATCATCGGGGTTCAGATCGGAAACCCTATCGATAATCCGGGTTTTAATATCGGCATCGGTAATGAATAATAAATAACTGTCAGTAGTTACCGCAAATCCGGGCGGGACCCGAATAGCGGCTTTGATCATTTCTCCCAGGCTGGCATTCTTGCCGCCGACAATGGGGATTGAATTTTTATCCAGTTTTTCGAAATCCAGGATATAATCCATATTTGCTTCCTTCATAGCCTACCATCTGAAACCCCCTCCCTAAGGGAAGGGGTTTCAGCATGGAGGCTCAATTTGCATGGTCCAGATTGGCACTAAAGGCTAAAGCTTTTCAGGATAACCGCGTAAAGTGGTTAGCCTGCTCGTTTAACAATCTCGACCACCCCGCTGTCGCCGTCCACTTTGACGATATCGCCGGTTTTGATCACCGATGTGGATATCCCGGTGCCGGTAACAGACGGTACGCCATACTCACGGCAGACGATGGCGGCGTGGCTGGTCAGTCCGCCAATGTCAGTCACCGCGGCTTTGATTTTGGTAAACACGGGTGCCCAGGACGGATTGGTGGACGGGCAGACCAGGACCTCACCGGGCTGCAAATCCACAATGTCTTTGAGCCGTTTCAGCACACGGGCCGGGCCCTCGGCGAGACCGGCCGAAGAGGCGAAACCTTTGATTTCAGAAACATCCTCGCCTGCGGTTGCGTCGACACCCTTGAGCCATTCTTTCACTTTATCCGTGGTGATACCCCACAGCATAATCGTAAAAGGTTCGGCCACTTCTTCGGGCGGGACGCCCAGAGCCGGGATGGGGTTCCAGTTGCCGGCGGCTTCAAGGATTTTTTTGCGCTTTTCGGCTTTAGCTTTATAGTAGTCTCCTCGCATGGGGATATCCACACCCAGCGCCCAGCCGGTTGACACTTCGGTCAGCAGTTGCGGAATTTCATAGCGGTTAAACATAAAGATGTCATCGACTTCGTTTAACATCCCGTTGTTAACCAGCAGTGTTCCCAATTCTCTGATCTTGGCAAACCAGATGGTGTGGAACCAGTGCTCAACCCAGAAGAGGTGATCCTCGGCGTATGTATAAATGGTTCTGACCGTGTTGTAAGCATCATCAAAGGCTTTTCGATCGTCGTCGGTTTTGATGAGTTTGCGATATTCGGCCACAATTTCATCTCTTTGTTTTTCAATCTCATCCAGTGAGCGCTCGATGTTCTCGCCGTTTTCCAGCCGTTCGACATAGCCTTTAATGTAACTGTAAGGAATGGACGGATCGGTCAGCCAGCTGCCCTCATAATGAAACCAGCCGCTGCCGCAGGATACATAAAACCACGGGTCTTTGGCTTTCTCATACTCTGCCAGCCAATTTTTTCCATTCTCTGTGTTTTGAAGTTCGGCGACCTTGTCTTCCACCGACTTGTCACTCTTGAGAATAGCGGAAACTTCCTTGGCGGAAGCCGCCATTTTGGAAAGGCGGCAAAGCTCTTCTTCAGGCTTGAACATGGATACATAGGCGCCGGCCACCATTTTGCCGATGGCACTTTCACTGATACCGGGAAAAAGCTTGCGGGCGACATCGGCAAACATCAGATAGGCCAGGTAGGTCAGGTTCAGCATCTCGAAATGATACTGCCAGCCCTTAAACATCTGGTTGACCAGTTTGTCAAAGGACTCAATCAAATAGTAACTGTCGTACACCCCGGTGGGCGCCGGCAGCACCTGATCCTCGGGAACATATTTCGGCAATTCGCTGGGGACCCTCACCGCGGCCATTTCTTCGCCGAGCGCTTTAAACTTGGTCAACCATTTGTCCCAGAGTTCATTATAATGTTCAAATACATAAAATACGCGTTTTTCAAAATACCCGGCTTTCTCACCGATGATTTCTTCCGGTGGCGGGGCGATAGCGCAGATGTACATGTAACATCCCACCATTCGTTGGGCGATTCCCTGTGCCGGTGGAATACAGAATACGCGGGTGGTATACTGTGACAGGGAAATCTGCCAGGCTTCCTGAAAAATCAAATCCAGTGGCGGCATGGGCTCCGGGGCATGGATTTTGTCCTGATACCAGAATTGGGCCTTTTCCCAATCTGATCTGTCTTCTGAAAACAGGTGGTGGGAGGGGTACATTTCTTCCCAGCCTTCAAGTTCAGGAGGGACCTGAAACTCATGCGGGTCCGGGAATCTTCCAGATTGATCGGTCATTTTCTTCCTCCTTTCGGTGGTGGGTTAAAGATGCGTTGCGAGAAAAATGTTGCATGCAAATCATTTAATAGGCTTTCGGTCGGAGGAACTGAAACTCAGAAAGGAACTCAGAGTCAGTTGAGGTGAGAGCACAGAAGCCTGAAATTAAATAAGATTTATTTTCTATGAAGGAATTAAATAAATCTGTCAATCCAATTTAATTTATGTTATGCATAACTTTTAGTTATGGATAAATTTGACCTATAAAAAAAAGTAAGGATGCCATGTTGAATTTTAACCAGTTCCGTGTCTTTTATTATGCCGCCAAAAACTTGAATTTCACCGTTGCCGCCGGAGAGCTGTTCATTACCCAGCCGGCCGTTACCTCTCAGATCAAATCGTTCGAGGAGTTTTGCAACCTGAAGCTGTTTAAAAAAAGAGGACGCCGGATCTACCTGACAGATGAGGGCAAATCTCTTTATGTGCATGCGGCCAAAATTTTTAAATATGAAAAAGAAATCGAACACATCATTGATGATATGCGTGAACTCAAGCGCGGAATCCTCAGTTTAGGGACGACGAAAGCTTACGCGCGTTATTTTATGCCGCTGATGATCACCACGTTTCATAAAAACTATCCCAACATTAAAATACAGCTGAACGAAGGCAGTTCACTGGAAATGATCCACAGTTTGCTGGATTTTAAAATAGAGGTGGCGGTGATTGCCAGGACAGAAGATAACCCGGAGGTCCATTTTCTCCCGTTTAGCCGGGAAGAAATGGCGGTCATCGTTTCAACGGATCATCATTTGAGCAGGGAAAAAGCGACCACCTTTAAAGCGCTGTCTGCAGAACCCTTTATTATGAAAGAAAAAGGCTCAGGGACGCGCAAGCTGGTGGAAGAATTATTTGAAGCCGAGCAATGCACGCCTGACATTTTGATGGAAACCAGCAATACCGAGTTCATCAAACAGCTGGTGCAGCGCGGAGAAGGGGTTTCGTTTGTCGTGCGGGAAGCGGTTGCCGCCGAACTGAAAGAAAAGAAGCTGATTGCCGTTCCCCTGAAAGACCCAACAGTGTATCTGGATGTCAGCATTGCCTACCTGAAAGGCCAGGTGCTTTCGCCGCCGGCCAGAGCCTTTGTCGATACCTTAATCGGTTTGAAGTCAGACGATTTGCACCCCATGGGAATCGGTCTGATGATGGCCAAAATGCTTACCCAGCGCAAGGAGGAGCAAAGAAAAATTTCGAAAATGAGGAAGTCCATATGAGCGATCGACCTGTTTTCAAGCAAATTTATCAACTTGCCCAACCGTATCTAAACACGCGCTACAATGATGTCCACACTGAGATGTCCATGCAGCTTGCATACCAACTGCTAAGTGCCGAGGGAGGTCAGGAAAGTATTGTGATTCCGGCTATCATTCTGCACGATGTCGGCTGGCAAAAAGTTCCGGTAGCGCTTCATCTGAAGGCATTTGGTCCTAAGGCAACCTCACCGGAGATAAACAGGACTCACGAGAAAGAAGGCGTAAAGATCGCCCGAAAAATTTTAACAGAGATTAATTATGATAAGGAAAAAATTACTGAAATACTCAAAATTATTGACGGCCATGATTCCAGAAAAAATTCTATTTCGTTAAATGATCGGATCGTTAAAGACGCAGACAAGCTCTGGCGCTATACTCAAAAAGGGTTTGAGGTAGACAACAATCGATTTGAAGAGACCGTCGCTGAAGGATTAAACCGCCTGCGCAAATATTTAGCCAGGTGGTTTTATACGGATACGGCCTTTCAAATCGCAAAAGATGAACTCCAACAGCGGGAAAGAGAAGCTGACAATGATTCGAGGCTGGCCGGTAATTAGTCGTGAGCAGGTTGGGGATTTTGGGCTCTTTTCATTGATTCAAAAAACGGTGCGCTCAGCACGCACGGGCGAAATCAGAGAGGTGCAGGCGATCCAATTTCCAGACTGGGTGTTGGTCCTTGCACTCACGCCGCAAGAGGAAGTCGTGATGGTGCGTCAATTCCGCCACGGCACCGAGCAGGTCTGTTTGGAGTTGCCCGGCGGGTTGGTGGATTCGGGTGACGATTCACCCGAATTATCCGCTCAGCGGGAACTGCTGGAAGAGACCGGATATCAAGCCGATGAAGTTGTACTTCTGGGAGAATGTTGCCCGCAGCCGGCGGTTTTGACCAATAAATGTCTTTTTTATCTGGCCCAAAATGCTGTCCGGGTTCAAACCCAGAACCTGGATGCCGGTGAGGATATCGAAATTTTGGAAGTTCCTTTAAAAGAGATTGCGGCTAAAATCAGAAACGAGGAAATCGATCACGGCATGGTGCTATTGGCCTTCTTCTATTTCTGGATGAAACAGGGGCAGATGGGATAGAAAAATATGCAGCCTGCTACGCCTGAGCACCTGCCAAATATTTTATCGTTTAAGCGTCGTCTGTTTCTTGGTTTCCTGTTGAGTATCATTCCTATCCTATTCATTGCCGGCGCGGTATCCATTCCATTTTATTTTGAATCTTCCACGATTCTCTATAAATTCGGATCTGACAGGCAGCTTTTGCGTTCGGGTCAAGTGGTGGGAATGGTTGCCGGGTGTCTGCTGCTGTTGCAAATCATCCTGGGCGCGCGTTTGAAATTTCTTGATCGGGTCTTCGGTCTTAGCAATCTTTTCAGGTTTCATCGTATTTCCGGTTTCAGCATTGCCTTTCTGATTAGCCTACATCCCATCCTGATATTCATTCCCGAAAACAGGATTTTCATTCCGCTTAAATTGCGCTACTGGCCTGAATTTGTCGGCCTCCTTCTTTTGTTGCTGATTATCTTCACATTGATTTCCAGCCATTGGCGGGCCCGGCTGGGGCTCTCCTTTCACCGCTGGTGGACAATTCATCGATGGACGGCCGTCTTGATCGTCATTACCTTTTGGGTTCATGTATCATCTGTCAGTGATACTTTCGAGCAGAAGCTGCCACAAATGCTTGCTTTCTGCGCAATGGGCTTCTGCGGGCTGTTATTTTTCTCGATCAGAATCCGCCCCTTAAGAAACCGCCGAAGATCTTTTCTGGTTTCAACGATTGAACCGGTTGGAGAAGATGCCATGTGTCTGGAGATTATCTCAAAGACAAAGAATAAATTTAGTTATCTGCCGGGCCAGTTCAGTTTCTCCACTTTTTTCTCGAACCATATTTCAAGGGAGGAGCATCCTTTCTCTTTGACCTCCACTCCCACAAGGACTTCCTGCCTTCAATTTATTGTTCGCACCACTGGCGATTGGACACCTAAATTAAAAAATCTTCAGCCGGGAGACCGTGTTTTGCTGAATGGCCCTTTTGGACTGTTCAGTCATTTGCAGCTTCCCGCAAAAAACGAGATCATAATGATCGCAGGCGGGATTGGCATAACCCCGATGTTGAGTATGCTGCGGTATATGGCCGACTGCAATGATCAGCGCAAAATCACGCTGATATGGAGCAATCAAACCCGAAAGCATATCATCTTCCCGGATGAGTTCCAGAGCCTGGAAGCCCAATTAAAAGGGCTTCGCATCTTTCATGTCCTGACCAGAGATCCTGAATTCTGGGGTGAAGCGGGGCGATTGGATAAACACAAGCTCAAAATGCTCCTTTCAGATTGTAGTCAATCATCGGCCATATTTGTCTGCGGCCCCCATCAAATGATGAAAGAAGTGCGCCGCTGCCTTGTTTCCCTTAATTTTTCGAAACATTTGATTTTCATGGAGCGATTCAGCTTATAGTCCCTCAGCGTTGACATAAGCCACACCATACTTATATCTAAAATGAGCGTTTGAAATTTTAAAAATGGGGATACATCTTTATTCCAGAGGAATGCTATCGATTTATATTTTTAAAATTTAAAACCCCTACGGGGATTGCCGATCTTACCGCATCTACCGCGTCAGATGCCGTTTCGCATAGTCAACTATAGCGGAACGACATCTTCCTTGTAGCTGCGGCAACCTCGACAATCGCTCAATTTAGATCTAATGATGAGCCTTTCAAATTTTAAAAGCAGGAGAAAACTCATGCAAAAGACGGTTTCCATATTTGTTGCGGTATTGGCTGTACTTCTAATTGATAGCTTTGCATTTGCAGAGGCAGAAAAATGGGAAATTGATAAAGCCCATTCAAATATCTACTTTGATGTGAAACATACGTATGCCACCGTAAGAGGAAAGTTCGACGATTTTTCAGGCACGTTAAAATTTAATCCGGACAACCTGGCACTGAGCAGTGTAAAGTTTGAGGTCAAAACCAAAAGCATTAATACGGGTATTCCCAACCGTGATAATCATCTTCGGTCAGAAGAATTTTTCTCAGTGAACAAATATCCCTTCATGACCTTTGAATCTACAGATGTAAAACTGAAGAAAGGCAATCAATACACTTTAGAGGGAAATCTCACTATCAAAGGAAAAACAAATAATGTGGCTTTCCCATTCACTTATTTCGGAACGCGTGAGAACCCGCTGAAAAAGGGAAAAACGGTTGCCGGTTTCGAAACCCGATTTTCCATTGATCGCCTGGAATACGAGGTCGGACCTGGAAAATACGCTGCAATGGGTATTATTGGAAGAAATGTTGATGTTTTAATTACACTTGAGGTACTCAAAGAATAATCGGTGAATCAAAAAAAGCAATCCATCGACTTAAAGGTAGACCTGAGAATTTTTTATATTCGAATGAACTTCTTTACAGCCATAAAATATTCCGGTAAATAGACGGTGTTCAGATTTTCGATCCGGCAAAGCTAAAATTGTGTTATAGGTCGAGTAAAATCAATTCATAAAGATCCGGCGTAAGGAAAACGGTTTGCTGGAATGATCAATCTTAATCAGCTCAGGGCATTTTATCAGGCCGCAAAATGTCAGAATGTGAGCCTGGCGGCCAAGGAGTTATTTGTCAGTCAGCCGGCGGTTACGGCACAGATAAAGCTGTTTGAAGAAAACTGTGGCCTGAAGCTTTTTAAAAAAAAAGGCCGCAACCGCTATCTTACCGACGAAGGCAAAACACTCTTCAATTACGCCCGAAAGATCTTCGAATATGAAAAGAAAATCGAAGATGCTGTCGAGCAGATGAAGGAATTAAAGAAAGGCAGCCTTCGATTAGGCTCGGCCCGGACTTACGCCCGTTACTTCATGCCTTTTTTACTCACCGGATTCCGTGACGCTTACCCGCAGATTAAAATTCATTTCGATGAAGGCAGTTCCCTGGAAATGATCAACAGCCTGATCGATTTGAAAAACGAAGTGGTGATCATCGCCAGAGCCGATGATCATCCGAACATTGCCTTCATTCCTTTCAGCCGGGAGGAACTGGTGCTCATATTACCGCCCAATCATCCTTTGGCAGATAAAGATAGCATCCGTTTTGAACAAATCGCCGCCGCGCCCATTATCATGAAAGACCCGGGTTCCGGGACCCGCAAACTGGTAGACGAATTATTCGCTAAAAATAATTGTACGCCCAATATTTTGATGGAAACCGGGGACGCTGAAATCATCAAGCTGCTGGTGCAGCATGGAGAGGGGGTCTCGTTTCTGGTGAAAGAGGCAGCGGCCGTCGAACTGCATGAAAAAAAACTGGTCACCGTTCCTTTGAAGAAACATTCAATTTTCTTAGATGTCAGTATCGCTTACCTCAGGCAGCAGCCGCTTTCACCTGCTGCAAAGGCGTTTCTAAAGAGTCTGGAGAATTTAGGGACTAAGAAAATGCGTTTCCAGGGGATGGGCGCCCTGATGGCAAAAATGCTTGCCGATGAAAGATGATTATCTGGTCTAACCTATCAATTGCCAAAATAGTTATTTCCAGTTTCATAAAAATTTGTTACGTGTTATCTCAATAAATCTGTAATGAGTTGAGATTTGGTTTTCTGGCAAAAAATTGCGAATAAATTTTGCATTTAATCAGTCAGCGCAAACAAAAGGAGGGATTATGCCCGGTAAATTCGAATTGAAAAAAGGCAAAAGTGGAAAGTTCTCGTTTAATCTTAAAGCTGCCAATGGACAGGTGATTCTGACGAGTCAAGCTTACAAAACCAAAGCGGCTGCGAAAAATGGAATTAAATCTGTTTGTACGAACTGCGGGAAGAAGGCCAATTTTGAACAGAAGACATCAAAGAAGGGCGAACCCTACTTTGTTATGTTGGCCTCTAATAAGCAGGTTATTGGCAAAAGTCAGATGTATGCCAGCAAGACGTCAATGCAGAATGGCATTGCATCTGTTGAGAAAAATGCGTCCAAAGCCCAGGTTAAGGATTTAAGCGCCTAGCTTATTTTAATCGGAATGTCCCGGATGAGTAAATGGTCTATAGCAAAAGGGATTTAACACTTCAGTTATTATTAAATTGATATATTCAGTTTGAAGATGAGTGGTCAGCGTTATCACTTTTTGGGGTGATTTGAAAGATGAATCCTAAAGGTATCTGACCACTCATTTTTTCGCAATGTATCACATCATTTCACAGCGACAATTATCCTGTCACCGGGTGCTCATTGCCGTAGCTTTTAACCTTGTATACTTTGCATTGAAAGGTTCGCAGCGGCCAGGAGCCTAATGCTTCATCGCACTCCTCTTCGGCGCTTGAGGTGCAGACGTTGATATTGGACACCCACACGCCGTGCAGCCAGGGCTCCTCTCCCGGCATTTCCGGATACCACCATCCATGCTGGCCGTGCACCACGCGAGGGTCGATGTGCTCAAAGATTTCAACTTTTTGCATGACCCGCCCATGTTGCGTTTCGATCCAGGCCCAATCGCCTTCCGCAAGCCCCAGATCTTTGGCCGTGTCGGGATGTAGCTGCATTTTGGCCCAGGGGTATCGTTTGCGCAGCTTTTCGATCTGGCGATGCTCGGAGTGAAAGAAGGGATGAAAGCGACCGCCGGTGATTAGAATCAACGGATACTTTTCAGCGAGCTCGGGCGTGCGGATTGCGCTTTCCGGAGGCTCTTGATAATAGGGCAGTGCGTCGTAACCCAGTTTTTCCATCACTGTTGAGGCAAGCTCGATCTTCCCGGTTGGTGTGCCGAAACCGCCCATTTTTTCATATTTTTTGTATTCCCATTTCTCGGGTTCCCAACGGCCCATTTCAAGTAGTTTCTTGAAATTCAATCCCATGGGCTCCAGGCGATAATCATAGTACGCTTCCAGGGTTTCCCAGGGCCAGTGCTGCTCCTGCCCCAATCGGACACCCAGCCCGCGCCAGAAGTCAAAGTCGGTGCGCCGGTCGTGCTTACCCGCAATCGTAGGCGGTACGGCCGCCTCGCCGGCCACAATAACCGGTGTCGTGTTGTGAAAATTCCACAAAAAGTCACGCTCCTGCCACATGGCGCTCGGCAATACATAGTCTGCCAGCTGGGCGCTGGGGGTCATAAAATAGTCCACCACGACATAGAGATCCAGGCTTCTGAGGGCTTTGTGGACGAGCTTTGTATTGGGTATGGTGACCATAGGATTTGATGAGAGCGTAATCAAGGCGCGCACCGGATAAGGATCGCTGTACGCGATTGCCTTATAGAGCGATGGGGCAGGGGCCATGCAGGTATAGCCGAACATATCACAGCGTTTGCCCCAGACACGTTCCACGTTGCTCTGGACCATTTCGTAACCGGGCCAGCTGTAAAGTTTAAATTGATTGCCCAGAATTTTTGCGCGCTGTTCGACCGGCAGGGCTTCGGGCATCTCAATTTCATGCTCGGTGATAAACGGCGCCGGGCCCAACAGTTCCTCGCCACCCTGCACATCCACATTGCCCACGATGGCCGAGATAATGTGGCGCGCTGCGATGGCGCCATACGAATTGGGTTGGTGGGCCACCCCCATACCCTCCATGGCACAGGAAGGCGTTTCGGTGGCAAACATGCGAGCAGCCGCCTTGATCTGGTCTGCCGGCACCCATGTGATTTCGGCGGTCTTGTCGAGTGGATATTCTTTGGCGCGTTGCGCCAGCGCATCAAATCCATGGCACCATTTCGTGACAAACTCTTTATCGTAAAGATCTTCTTCGATAATAACATTAATCATGCCCAGCAGCAGGGCGCAGTCCGTGCCCGGGCGCAGCTGAAGCCACAAATCTGCTGCTTCGGCCGATTCCGAACGGCGGGGGTCGATGACAATGAGTTTGGCGCCGTTCTTCTGTGCGCCCTCGATGCCCTCCCAGATGGTCTGGTGAGAATGAGGCGGATTGCGGCCGATGAGCATCACACAGCGGGTATTCTGCAGTTTTTCGATGTGCATCCAATACGGCCACCAGCCGAAAAGCGTGGTGGCCACCACCGCTGAATTACCGTGACAGATTTGAGCCTGGCCGCACTGGTTGGGACTGCCGAAAAGGTTCAGAAAACGCGAATTGAGCTCCTCGTAGGTTCGACTGGTGCCGGCTGTTACCCCCAGGGTTTCGGCACCATACTGATCCTTGAGTGCCTGTAATTTAGCGGCAATCTCATCCAGGGCTTCGTCCCAGCTGATCTGCTGCCACTTGTTTTCACCTTTCTCTCCGATTCGCTTGAGCGGATAATTCAGACGGTCCGGATGGTAAAATCGGTCTAAATCCGGGGCCCACTTGCGCGGGCATTTCTTGATAGTTGAGGTGCTGACGTTGACGATCTGATTGTCTTCCACCTCGAGATCGAGAACGCAGCGCGGTTTGCAGCGAAAACAGATGGAATGCTTGATTTCCTTAGCCATTTTTATAAACCTCCAATTTTATTTATTCGGTTATAAATGGATATCGGACTTCATATACGCTATTTTATGAGCGGGTTTGATGATTAAGTCAATTCATATGATTTTATAAAAAATATAAGTTTTTCTTATAGGATGCTGCCTCGGAGTGTTGGAGTCCTGGAGTGGTGGAGAAAGATAGAAATGGAACATTGGAGTGACGGCGTGTCAGGTAAAGTCAAGTTAAGCAGAACATATTCTTCCCTAAGTTTGCTCCTGGATCATTTGATCCATCATTTGAGCGGCTATTGTCGCAAATGCCGGATCGTTAATGTGGTGATCGGCTTCTTGAATTTGGATTTGAGGAGCGAGTTTTTCCTTAAACAGTTGCGCAAAAAACTGGTTCATGAGCGGTTCATAAAGGGGGCCGCCTGCGCGATCAGCCTCCGACCATCCCTGCAAAGGGATTAATATTTTTATATTTGAAGGGTCTTTATTTAATTTTTCTGATAGCTGATCGGCCAGTGTTCGCGTTTCGTCTTCGTTCAGGCGAATGGCAGAGCGGAAATCATAAAAAAAGATCTTGCGGTCTTTATACTGGTCGGGAATATTATGCCGGGTGAATTCTAAAACCGCACAATCAAGCCCCCCCGGTACGACCAGACGGGGTATCGAATGCCCCGGGACCGGCTCGAATCGCTGCGGCCCGATATCGCCGCAATATCCGTCCAGCAGATGATCGGCCAGCTCATGGGTGGCCAGGTCGAGGATGCCGTGGAAATACCCTTGAGCCGCAAGTTCCTCCATGGCCATGCCGCCGGTGCCGTTGGCATGGAATGCAACCACCTCGTACCCCAGCTTTTCAAGGGCTTCTTTGGTAGCCTCCGCACCAGCAGTGATGAATCCGAAAAAGGGCAGGGCAATCCGTTTTTTGGCCTCTTGAGGTTTCCAGCGGCTTTGGACCATGCCACAGATGCCTGCTGCGGCTTTATCCAGGATACGGCCCGAAACACTGTTTATACCCAGCAGGTCGGCGACACTGTGTATCATGGTGATATCTTTGGTGCCGACTGTCCGTGCCATGTTACGGGAGGCCACGGTGGAAACCATAACTTTGGGGACACCCAACGGGAGTTCATGCATGATACTGCTGGCGATATGGGTACCGGTGCCGCCGCCGGCAGAGATCATTCCAGATATTTCACTCTCCTCATAGAGTTTTTTAATTCGGGCGCTGGCCTCATTGATCATTGCTGCAATGGCTTTATCTCTGCTTTCTTGCACAGCCGAATTATTTTCAATAACCAATTGGTACAAGTCCAGATCTACCGGGGCCGGAGATGGATTGCCGGTGCCGACATTAACCGTTAAAACATCTACACCCATTTGCTCAATACGATCTTTTAGAAAAATATGCTCTTCAGCCTTGGTGTCAAAAGTCCCCACCACTGCGATCTTCGGCTTAATGCTCATGATGCTTCATCGTCCTCTGTTTTTTATATCCCAATAACGGATAACAAATAACGAATAACTACTAGTCTAAATTTCATTTAGACGATAGAATCCATCTTTATGCCAGACGAGCGGAGGATTGCCCGTATCGTTCTGATTAACCACCCGCCCGATGAAAAGGTGGTACCCTTTTATTTCATTTGAACTCTCGACCTCACATTCCATCCAGGCGGCCGCCCCCTCCGGGACCAGGGCCGCACTGCCGGCCCCCGGTTTTGCCTTAATGGCAAAGCGCTCAAACTTATCGGTGATTAGGCCCTTGGCGCTGCCCACCTGCATGGCCAATTGTTTTTGGCCATCTCCGGCGATGACGAGCGTAAACCTGCCGGCCTCTATAATTAATTTTTCGGTCAGGTGACCTTTAGCTACACTGATAACCAGCAGTGGTTCTTTTTCCGACACAAACATAGCGGTAGCCGTCATGATATCTCTTTCGCCTTCATGGGCAGTGCTGACGAACACCACCGAACACGGCAGCCAGTAGAATACATTGTTTTCTTTATTCATTTTTTTACCTCAGCAGATATCTGGAAATTAGCAGTTTTTGGATCTCTTCGGTCCCTTCCTCGAAATGATACGAGCGCGCATCCCGAAAATGGCGCTCAATCGGATAGGCCCGTGTGTAACCGATGCCGCCGTGTATTCGCAGAGCCATTTCCGATACGCGGGTCAAAACTTGCTCCGCGAAAAGTTTTGCCATGGCGGCTTCTTTAACGATATCCATGCCCTGATCGAACTTCCAGGCCGCTTCATATGCCAGCAGACGGGCAGCCTGGATTTCGGTGCCCATCTGGGCGATGTTGTTTTGAATGGCCTGCCGTTTGGCAAGCAGCTTGCCAAAGGTCGTTCTTTGTTTGGCATAATCAATTGCCAGATCCAGCATGCGTTGGGCTAACCCGACGCAGCAAAACGCAATGGAGACCCGGCTCAGGTGCAGCATGCCAAAGGCCACCTCCAAACCCTTGCCCTTTTCACCCAGGATGTTGGCGGCGGGTACCCGGCAATTTTTGTAAATCACATTGTAGTGCCGTGGCCCCACGCAGCCCATCATCTTTTCCATGGGCTTAAGCACCACCCCGTCACATGGCAGGTCAATTAAAAAGGAAGTAATGCCTTCTTCGGTGGCTGCAAACGCATAGATGAGTTTGGTGTAGCCCGGAAATAGGGTTATGAGCCACTTGTGGCCGTTTAGAATATAAGCGTCGCCATCTTTTTGGGCCTTGGAGTTGATATCTTTGCCGGTGCCGGCTTCGGGCTCGGTCAAGCTGTTGGCTGCCCAGATCTTGCCGGATGCCAGCTGCGGTAAATACTTCTCTTTTTGTTCTTCGGTTCCAAAATGCAGGATCGGCCGCCAGAACAAACCATTCATGGTGTGTGCGATCAATCTAACCGTTGCATAGGCTTTGGCCAACTCTTCAAGAACCGGAAACCACTCCACCGCACTCCATCCCTGACCCCCGTATTCCTGCGGAATGGTAAGGCCGAAGAATCTTCCCTTTTTGAGTTCTGCCACCAACTCATCGGGCAGCTTTTCATCTTCTTCCAGTGGTTTCGACAGGGGGTCTAAAACATTTTCCACCCACTCGCGGGCTTCTTCTTTGTATTTTAGAATTTCATCGGACAGACTAAAATCCATATGCATCTCCTTTTCACAATTTAGCCAATCATTGTCAGGCCGCCGTCAATACTCAGAACCTGACCGGTTAGATATCTTGAATCATCGCTGACAAAAAAGGCGACCACATCCGCCACGTCTTCGGGTTCGCCCAGGCGCCTGAGCGGGATTACGCGTGTCACCGCCTCGGTGTATTTTTGACCCTTTTCGCCCGAATGCAGGTTGTCCCAGAGATCGGTATTCACCGGACCCGGGCTGACGCAGTTTACCCGGATGTTGTAACGAGCCAATTCTTTGGCCAGCGCTTTGGAGCTGGCCATGATGGCCGCCTTGGTGCCGCAATAAAGGACCTCACCGGGGTTGCCGATTCTTCCCGCGTCTGAGCCCAGGCTCACGATATTGCCGCTTTTTTGTTCTACCATGATGGGGATGCAAACATGTGAAGCAATCAGAAAACTTTTGTAATTCACATTAATCATTTTTTCCCATAAATCTTCAGCGGTCTCCACAAAGTAGCGGGATTCATCGATCCCGGCATTGTTGATCAGAATGTCAACAGATCCCCACTCCTGGTGGATTTTTTCCACCGATTTTTTAACGGTGGCATAATCCGTGACATCGCAGGCAAGCGGGATGGCCTCGACGCCGAATTTGCGAATTTCTCCGGCAACTTTAAGCCCCAGATCCTTCTGAAGGTTTAAGACAGCCACATTGGCACCATCTTTTGCCAGCCGCAGGGCAATCGCGCGCCCGATTCCGCGGGACCCGCCGGTCACAATCGCTGTTTTTCCTTTTAATCCCATAGTTGAAACCTTTCTAGATTCAAAATTTGTAAGGTTTTACGCATCGCATCTCAGAAAAGAATTTAGGCCGATTTGGCGCCTTTGGGCAGAGCGCTCGGTCGGGCTATTTTTTTTGTAAACGGCGCAGGCGCTGCCAGCTTCCCTTCAGGCCACCGGGAACAGTTCACCTTTTCCATCCTTGAGTCGGCCTCCAGGCACCAGTTACAGGCTGTACAGGGTACGATCTCCTTTGCCTTCCCTTCGAGGGCCTTTTGAGGCCAATCCGGATCGCAGAGCAATGCGCGACACAGTCCAATAATTTCCGCCTTTTCCTGCTGCAGGATCTCTTCAGCCATTTTGGGAGTGCGGATCTTGCCGGCCGTTACAATCGGAGTGTTAAAGCCGGCCTTATTAACTGCTTTTTTTATGCCTTCGGCCAGATAGACATGGGTTGCGTCAGGAAACCACCACGTCGGGCTCATCCGATGACCGCTATAACCGGACATGGGATCCGGAGGTGTGTTTTCAGGAGGAGGAGGTGCATCTTCGAATCTGCTGCCGCCCGACACGCTGATGTAGTCGGCTCCCAGCTCAGCGAATTTTTTGGCAACCTGTGTGCTTTGAAGCAAGGTTGTTCCCGGAGCTGTGAAATCCTCACCATTTATTCTAATGCCAAGGGGATAATGCTCGCCGACAACCTGACGCGCCGCTTTATAAACTTCTATCGGTAACCGCATTCGCCTGTTCAAACCACCCCCATAGTCATCCGTTCTGTCATTTGATAACGAAAGAAATGAAGATAGGCTATAGGCGTGGGCCATATGGAGTTCGATAAATTCAAAACCTGCTTTTAAGGCGCGCTCTGCAGCGTCTGCATGTTGGCGCACAATAATCGGAAGATCTTCGGGTTTGAAATCCGAAACTTTTTGTCTCCAACCGCTTCTGGCGATCTTCAAGAAATGCATGATTTGGATCCCGATTTTGGTATCCGGATTCACCTCACGAACGCTTCGAACAAGATCTTCTAATTCTTTGGTAAAACTATCATCACTGATACGCAGATTATACGAGCTCCGTGAGGGCAAAACCACCGCCGCTTCCACGACTAAAGAACCCACACCGCCATTTGCTTCCCGTCGATATCTGGCGATGAGATCATCTGTGACGTGACCGTCTTCTGTGGCCAATCCGGAAACCATTGAAGTCCGCATGATTCTGTTAGGAAATGTCACGCCCTTCAGATTAATTTTCGAAAAGAGGTTTTCATATTTCATTTCGAATTCCTTTCGTTCTCCGATCGATCGATCATTCTAACGCTTCTACTTTTAGCTTTTCTTCTATATCTTTTTTAAGAATCTTTTTATCCGCCTTCCCTGCAGCAGTCAATGGTATCTCGCTCACAAAAATTGTCCTTTCAGGATAGTGTATTTTAGCAGCCTCCAGCGTCTTTAAGTGGTCAAGAATTTCCTCATGGGAGAGCTTTGTCCCTTTTACGAGTTTAACATAGGCACAGATTTTCTCACCTAAATCCGGATCCGGCATGCCGACCACGGCCACGTATTCCACCTTTGAATGCGAAGAAATGAGATCCTCAACATCGCGGGCCGCAATGTTCTCACCACCCCGGATAATGATATCCTTTATGCGGCCGGTAATCCGTACATTGCCGCCTTCATCCACGGTTGCGAGATCACCGGTGCGAAAGTAGCCATCAGGTGTAAATTCTTTCTTATTCGCATCCGGATTTTTCAGGTACCCTGTAAAAACTCCCGGGCCCTTGGCGCTCAACTCTCCCTCGACCCCTGTAGGGCATGGATTCCCATCCTCGTCAAGGGTTACGAATTCATCATAGGGGCAGCAAGGACGGCCGATAGTACCCCGTCTTACCTCCACAGGGTCTTCCGGACGGGACTGGGACAACGGGCCTTCCACCATACCGAAGGCATTAATATAACGGGCTTTGATTTTTTCTTCCACCGCCGTCACCAGCTCGGGTGGGCTGTTGGCGGCACCCACGTAAATTTTCTTTAAGGAGCTTAAGTCATAATCAGCCAGGTTCTCGAACTTGACAATCCGGCTAATCAGTGTGGGAACAAGTCCTGTGCAGGATATTTTTTCATCCTGCACGATTTGGCAGAAATCCCGGGGATAGGTGGAATCCAGCATTACTATGGTGGCACCGTGGAATACTGGACCGGTTATGCAGACAAGCAATGCCAGGTTGTGCCCCACGGGCGTTGCCACCAGACAGGTGTCGGTGACATTCATATGCCAGGCGCGCGATTTGTACTCTATATTGCAGATATAGTCGTTGTGAGTTCTGGGGGCGCCTTTAGGCAGTCCAGTCGTACCGCCGGACGGTAGGATCTGACAGACATCGCGAGGATCCGGACGTGATCCTTCCAATACGGCCCGGATGTCCTGATCCATAGAAACGGGCTGAATCAGGTCATCGAGCCTCAGATAGCCCTCAGGTGTTTTCTGTCCTGCAAGAATGACCTTATCCAATCCTGCGGTTTTTTTCATCGTCTGCCGGATTATAGGTAAATAGTCCATCTTGCGGTAATGATCGGGCAGAATCCAACCTTTCGGCCGGGTAAGCTCGGCCAGATGGGCAATTTCCCTGGCGGTATGATTTACGGTGAGAGGCACCATAATCAAACCGGCTTTTTGCAGTGCAAAATAGGAGATTACGAATTCCGGCCAATTGGGGAGTTGAAGCAGAACGCGATCTCCGGCTCTAAATCCTGCCTGCAGCATCCTGTAGGCCATCGTATCGACCCGGCGACGAAGCTGGGCGTAGGTATAACGTACGCCGGATCCTACCAGAGCATCCTTTTGGGGATAAAGATCGCTGGCTTTATCGACCATGTCTCCCAGTGTCATTCCCAGCCACCATCGCTTTTTCTCATAGATGTCGGCAGCTGTGGAATCGTATGGGATAAAGCCTTCCAGGTTCATAAAGGCCTCCTTATTATTACCTGTTTGGTCCTCTTTTCAGAAGAATGAAACGTATCAATAAAGATCGATTTCTGCAAGCCTGGTCTTGTTCTTATGCCTGCCATCCACTTATGATATTGTCTATAACCGTCCCAAAATGTATCTAAGGTTAATAGGTTGAGTCTGTTCAAAATAGAAAAATGTCTGATTTTTTTTCCGGTTAACCGGCAAAACGGGAAAACAGGCTCAATCTGGAAAGTGACATGGCCTAATCTAGAACCCATCTCAAAAATGTCTTTTGGCCCCATATCTTTGTTGGTGCCTCGCTTTAAATCCTCGACATACAACAAGTATGCCTCCGGTTTAAAGGTCGGCCCCGCCGCAATCTTGAACCAAAATCCTATTTTTGAGATGGGTTCTAATTGACTTTTAAGATTATAGTTGCTTTATTTTATCATTACCTAAGGTGAGTCAATTTGCGATGAAAGAGTGGATCAAAATTGAAAGGATACCGGGTGTTCTGGCCAGCGCTTATGTGAAGGCCACCAGAATGGTAATCGAAAGCTATTATCGCCCGGTGGCTCGAGAGATTGCCGCCAATTTAAACCAAGGTACCATTTTAGACCTGGGCACTGGTCCGGGTTATTTGCCGGTCGAAATAGTAAAAAGATCCCCAACGATAAACGTTATTGGGGTTGACCTCAGTCGTAAATTAATTGAAATGGCGCGTTTAAATGCCGTAAAAGCAGACCTGACGGAGCGTCTTACTTTTAAAGATGGAAACGCCGGCAGATTGGAGTTTGCAGATTCATCCTTTGATATGGTCATCAGTACCGGCATGCTGCATTCACTCAAGGAACCGGTCAACGTTTTGCAGGAAATTTACCGGGTGCTAAAAACGGACAGAGAAGCATGGATTTTTGATCCGGCCAAAGTGGCATCTGCAGTGGACCGCCAGAGATGGAAGGAATCTCTGAATTTGCGGGAACGATTTTTTCTTTGGCTTTTTCAATTATTCGGTTTACATAAGCCGATTAAAGCCTATACCCGTGAGCAGGCGATTGCTCTGATCGAAAAAACAGATTTTAAAAATTACCAGATTGATGCGCGCGACAACGAAATCAGAATAAAATTGCGAAAATAATAATCAATGCTTTATTAAAAATTTGTATTAGTATTTGCGGCTTTCCATGAGGTTACCCAAATGCATACTTATAAAAAAATATACGAGTTTGCCGCCGCCGCCGGTGCCTTTGAAGGATATGTTTATCAAAGATCTAAAGCAGAAATCGACACCGAAGCATTGTACAGCTGGGTGGATAATCTGATCGGTGCTTATGAAAATCTGACTTCTGAGGCTCGAGACGAATGTCAATCTTCAATTGACCAGACCCTTGGCAGAGCAATCAAATCCCTTGGCCTCCTATTCGATGATCGAAACGCTCTTATCAACAAACTGCAGAAAATTGTAAAGGGTGAATTGCCTGGAAGCCCGGATGATTTTCAAAAAGAAAAATGGTTTCAAGAATAAATTTTGGGGCTTTGATGGCAGAAGATCTGGTTATAACCGGGAAAATTATCAGCGGGGCGGGCGAGGGCGCATATTTTACACAGATCGGCTGGGTTCAGCAGCAATGTGATGAAAAGCTGGGCTTTAAACCCTATCCAGGGACGCTTAACCTGGAAATTTCAGAAGAATTTCTTCCAGCCATTGAAACTCTGGATCAGAAAAAGGGGATTGGGCTGATCTCCCCTGACCCCAAATATTGCAATGCCATGGTTTTTCAGGTTTCCTTGGGAGACATTCGCGGCGCGATTATCCTGCCCGAAGAAAAGGTAAGGATTCATCCTAAAAACATTATTGAGATTATTGCTCCCCTGAACCTAAAAGCAGCTCTTAATTTGAATGATGGTGATTCTCTGAAGATCACTATCATCCATTAACAAGATGCGGTCGGGTAAACGGACCAACGGACGAACAGGCTTAACTTAGGTATATTATGTCTTATAAACAGAAGAAGCTAAAAGTGGCAGCCGTGATATTTGATCTGGATGGAACCCTGATCGATTCGATCGACATTTATTTCTCAATCGTTGAAGAAGCATTGGCGAGACTCAATTTGCCTGCAGTTTCACGCAGTCGAATCCTGGCAGCGGCAGAAAGTGAGGATTTTAAATGGGAGCTCGTTTTGCCGCAAGACGTCTTGCACCGCAAAGAAAAAATTATCGATGAGGCCTGGGCGGTGATTAACGAGATCGCACCGCAGATGTTTGCGGACAACCTGGATTTAATCCAGGGGGCGGGAGGTACTGTTGAAAATTTGTCTTCAAAAGGATTGAAGATTGGTCTGGTTACCTCAACTCAGCGGCAGTATTTGGAAACGAAGATGCAGCCATTGAAAAATGCCGGTGTCGACACATTGTTTGATGTCATTATCACAAGCGATGACGTTGAAAAAAGAAAACCGGCTCCCGACCCGCTTATTGCTTGTGCACAACAGCTCGACCTGAAACCGGACAACTGTGTTTATGTCGGCGATACCACGACCGACATTAGGGCCGGCAAGGCAGCCGGTATGTGGACAGTTAGTGTTCTAACCGGTTTTGATGAATATGAGGCCCTTGAAACAGAAAATCCGGATGCCATTATAAAAGACGTTCAAAATTTGCTGGAAGTAATTGAAGTCTAGTGTTTCGGCAAATAGGTTAGCGCCTGTGCACAGGAAAAAATGACTGGAATAAAATATACCTTACAACCTCTACAGCACCGGGGGTGGAAATGAAACTAGAAGGCGTCACACCTTATAAAAAAGAGGATGCGGCTAAGTACAACCGGCTGCGTTGGTGGCCGGGGATCCCGCTGGGCGATTTCCTTGATAAGGCAGCGGACATCTATCCTGATAAAGAGGCGCTTGTTGATGGGAAACAGCGTTTCACCTATGCTCAACTCAAAAACGAAACCGATAAATTAGCCATCGGTTTCATTGATCTTGGCATTAAACCGCTCGATCGCGTTCTTGTTCAGCTGCCCAACTGGTTTGAGTTTATTCACACCTATTTTGCGCTCCAGAAGATCGGCGCGATTCCTATTTTGCTGTTGGCAAAACACCGCCAGAATGAAATAAACCACCTGCTGCACCTGACCACGGCCAACTCCTGGGTTGTGGCGGAAAGATATCACAAGACGGATTATTTGCCGATCATCGATGATGTCCTGCAGAACAGCACCACCCTTGAAAATGTCATCCTGGTACGGGCGTCACGGCCCGGCGCTTTTTTAAGTCTGGAAAGCCTCATTCAACAAGTAGAGCTGACGGACGCCAATTTGTCCACTCTGGCCGACCGAAGACCGGACCCAATGCAGGTGGCGCACATGGGTCCCACCGGCGGCACGACCGGATTGCCCAAAGCAGCTCCCAGAACTCACAATGATTATATGTCCCGGGTGGAATACGCAGCCCGGGCCTGTGAATTCAATAATCATGACATTTGCCTTGTCGCCGCTCCTGCATCTCATGATCTTACCTTCAGCATGGCGATCTGCATTACCATTTTCACATTTGGCAAACTTGTCATGTTGGACTCATTTGAACCCCAGGCGATTTGCGAAACCATCGAAAGGGAAAAAGTAACTGCCATTGTCTGGGTGCCCACCCTGGCATCCCGCCTGATCCATTTCAATGGTCTCAAAGACTATGACCTGAGCTCATTGAAAAAAATGCATTGCGGCGGAGGTGTAAGCTCTCCGGAACTGATCAGGGCCATTGATGAAAAACTCGATTGCACTTTTTTTAACGGTTACGGAGGAACCGAGGGCATGAGTCTTCTTACCAGGCCCTCCTATAGCCTTGAGCGTGTATGCAACTCCGTGGGGCGGCCCACCTGTCCTTACGATAGTTATAAAATTGTGGACGAAAACGGCAATGAACTGCCCCCTAATACCCCGGGAGAGTTGATTGTCAAAGGTCCCGGTATTTTTTCGGGCTATTACAAAATGCCGCAGGAAAACGAGAGGGTATTCGATAAAAATGGATATTTCAGGACCGGCGACCAGGCCATGATCAACGATTCTGGAGATTTTGTTTTAACCGGCAGGCTAAAGGAGATGATCAATCGGGGCGGTGAAAGCATCAGCGCTACCGATATCGAAAACCTGATGGTGACCCACCCCGGGATCATCACCACGGCGGTTGTGCCGATGCCGGACCCGGAACTGGGAGAAAGGGTCTGTGCTTACGTGCAGCGCGCGTCCGGGGCAGAACTTGATTTCGAAAAGATTATATCTTTTTTGAAAGAACAGGGCGCTTCGGTTCTTCAATTGCCCGAGAGAATCGAGTTTATGGATGAGTTGCCTTACACCAAAGCAGAGAAAATAGATAAACAGGCACTGGTCAAAGATATCAAAATGAAAATCAAAGACGAAAAATAACGTCCGTTCAAAGGAAACCTGGTGACAGATAGGAAAAAACACGAAAGAGAGACGATTCGTCTCACCATAAATGATGTGGTTCAGGAATTTGAAATTGGTGACCACGCTTATCAAGTGACACCCTACGAGACGCTGGCACAGACGCTCAGAGAGACGCTGGGTCTGAAGGGGACCAAAACAGGATGCAATCAAGGCGCATGCGGCTCGTGCACGGTTTTAATGGAGGGAATTCCTGTTTTGTCATGTATGCTGCTGACCATCGAATGCGACGGGAAACAGATCACCACCATCGAAGGTCTTCAAGATCAAACAACGGGTAAATTGGATGAGATTCAACAGGCCTTCATCGATCACACCGCCTTTCAATGCGGGTTTTGCACCCCCGGTCTTATTATGGCATCAAAGGCGTTGCTGAGCAAAAATCCGTCTGCGACCGAAGCAGAGATCAAACAGGCCCTCTCCGGTCACTATTGCCGGTGTATCAGTCACTACCATGTTGTCGAGGCCCTCATAACGGTTAGCGGGAAAAGCAGAAAATGACATTCCAAAAAGAATACAGGTATATCGGCAAGGCCATGCCCCGCAAAGACGCTGTCGGAATCGTTACCGGGAAAGCGCAGTACATTGATGATGTGGAACTCCCCAGAATGCTCCATGGAAAGGTGCTGAGGAGCCCATACCCGCATGCGCTGATCAAAAATATCGACACCACCGACGCTGAAAAATCGCGCGGCGTAAAGGCCGTTTTGACGTATAAAAATGTGCCTCGCTGGATGACCGGAACACCGCGACATGTCCGGGTCCTGGATGAAAAGGTGCGCTATGTGGGGGATGCGGTGGCGCTGGTTGCGGCGGAGACCGAAGCCATGGCCCGGGATGCTTTGGCGCTCATAGAAGTGAGCTACGAGCAGCTGCCTGCCGTATATGACGTTGAGGACGCCTTAAAACCGGATGCGCCCCAGTTATATGATGATTTTCCGGGCAACCTTCTTCCGCTGGATGTCCCTGTCTTCGGGCCCAAAACCCTGTCGGCAATAGAACTTGGAGATATTGAGAAAGGCTTTGCGGATTCCGATTTTATTAGTGAGGGGACTTTTTCCTATGAAAATATCCCCAATCCGCTCCCGATTGAATCACCCGGTGTGATTGCCGAATGGAGCGAACCCAATCATCTGACGGTCTGGTCCGCTACCCAGTGCGCATACTGGCACCGTCATATGATGATGCCCAGGATGGGGTTCCCTGATATCAGGACCATCGGCACCCACTGCGGCGGCAGTTTTGGATCCAAAAATTACTCCGCCCAGCCGATGCTGTATGCAGCGGCCTTAGCCCGGGCCGCCGGCAGACCGGTAAAAGTATGCTTCAGCAAGGAAGAGCATTTCGGCGCGTTCGTTTTGCGGCTGGGCTCAAGATTTCGGGGCAAGGTGGGCCTAAAAAAAGACGGCAGCGTGAAAGCCGTCTCCGGCGAATGGCTGGTGGACACGGGCGCATTTTCAGACCAGGCCCAGGCCCAGGTTGCCGTCGGATTGGGTGAGGCCCAGCTGATGCTGCGGTGTTCCAACTGGGATCTGAAGACGAAGCTGGTTTGCACCAATAGATGTGCTTCGGGAATGGTCAGAGGGTTTGGTGGACAGGAGCTGCAGAGCGCGCTGCTTCCCGTTTTTGAGGACGCCATGGCCCAGGGGGACATCGATCCGGTCGAATTTTTCAAAAAGAACTTTGTCAAGCCCGGTGAGGGATATTACTGGCGCGACGGAAATTGGTGGGTTTCAAAGGGCAAAGATTATTCGGCGGCCATAGAGAGCGGGGCGCGAGCGTTTGGCTGGGCGGAGAAGTGGAAAGGCTGGCTCAAACCCTCGGCTGTCAACAACAGCAAACGGATTGGTGTGGGCGTGAGTGTGCATGGTAACGCCGATGTGGGCGAAAGTGTTTCTGAAGCTTACGTGCGGTTGAATCCAGACTCCACCGTTACCATACACGCCTGCGTTGCCGAGTCAGGGATGGGGCAAAGAAGCAGTCTCTGCAAAATGGTAGCCGAAACGCTAAAGCTTCCCCTTGAACGGGTGAATATGACGCCCCCCGACAGCCTGATCAACCCCTTTGATTTTGGGCTGGTGGGTTCACGGGGGACCTATGCGCTGGGATCAGCGGTTATTTCAGCCGCCGAAGACGCCAAAGAAAAGCTTTTTAAAATGGCAGAGGACAAGCTGGAAGCAGCGCCGAGTGATCTGGATAGCAAAGATGGAATGGTTTTTGTCAAAGGAAGCCCGGATAAAGGGATACCCTGGAGAAAGGCTATCGGGATAATGCAAACCTGCACCGGATTCGGACGCTTCCAGCCCGACTACTGCATGCCAAACTTTCTGGCACTGTTTGCAGAAGTAGAAGTGGATACGGAAACAGGGAAATTGGATTTGCTGAGAGTGGTTACCGCAACGGATGTCGGCCAGATCATTGATCCGCCATCCCTTGAGGGCCAGATGCATGGGGCTCTTGGTGCTGCCGGGATCGACACCGCCATTTTCGAAGAATCGCTCATAGATAAAAACAGCGGACATATGCTGAACCTGAATATGATGGATTATAAATGGCGTTCTTTTCTTGAACTGCCCCGATTTGAAAACAAGATCTTAGAGACCTCCATCCAGACGCATCGGTACAAGGCAATCGGTGTCGGAGAGATTTCCACTTCGCCCGGGCCGGGCGCGGTGTTAATGGCAGCTTCCAATGCCATGGGTAAAAGATTAACAGGGTATCCGCTGACACCTGATAAAATCCTCAAGGCTCTGGGAAAAATCAATCCCTGACTTGTGCAAGATGCAAGTAGATAGGAGATAGTAAAGTGAAGGCATTCAAGCACTTTAATGCCACCTCGGTCGATGACGCCATTTCGCTGATGCGCTCATCTAAAGGCAATACCAACCTGATTGCCGGTGGCACAGATTTGTTGGGCGTACTCAAAGATGAAATCCTGCCGGACTATCCTGAAGCCCTTATCAACATCAAAACCATTCCCGGGTTGGATGATGTTAAGCAAAACAAGAAAGGGCTGAAAATAGGCGCCCTGACCAAATTGGCCGATATAATTGCACATCCGTTGGTTAGAAAGAACTACCCCATTTTGTCCAAAGCAGCAGAAGCCGTGGCCACACCTGAAATTCGCAACATGGCCACCCTGGGGGGCAACCTGTGCCAGGGCACGAGGTGCTGGTATTATCGATACCCGCATCACATGGGCGGGAGAATCATTTGCTATCGCAAAGAAAAAGCGCCCTGTCAGGCTGTCAAAGGCGATAACCGTTATCATGCCATTATGGGTGCAAAGGTGTGTTTCGCCGTTTGTCCCTCAGACACCGCCATAGCGCTCACGGCCCTGGGAGCCAAACTCGAAATCAAAGGTCCCCAAAAGGCTCGAAAAGTATCCGTCGATGAATTTTTCACCATACGCGGCAATATCCTCGAACCCGATGAGCTCTTAACGCAGATTGAGATACCCAGGCCTGCACCGGAGGCACGACAGGAATTTATCAAATATACATTAAGAAAGCCCGTTGATTTTGCCGTTGCCAGTGTCGCCGCGGTCGTTAAGATGCAGGATGGAATTTGCCAAGATGCGCGCATCGTACTCGGAGCCGTCGCTCCGACACCGGTTAGGGCCGTTGATTCAGAAAAACTCCTGAAAGGCAAGGTTGCCAGTGAAAAGGGGATTGCCGAGGCCGCCGAGGCAGCGGTTAAGGATGCGAAGCCGATGCGGATGAATGCGTATAAGGTGGAAATAACCAAGACATTGGTAAAAAGAGCTATTTCGCAGTGCGTCAGCGTAAAAGTGGATCTCCGCTAAGTGTAATGTTCCACAAATGTATGGTTTCAAGGTTCATAGGTTCATAGGTTCCGGGTTCAGGGGTTCAAGGGTTCTCGTTTCAGAGGTCAGAAGTCAGAATACAGAAAACAGAAAGCGGGGGTTTATTTCATGTCATAGTCGCTGGTCTCTATCGTCTGTCGCCTGACCTCTGATATTTGCCTTCTGTCATCTGGCCTCTGTCATCTGACCTCTGTATTTTCGGGGAGCGGCAAACCAGCAAAAAAGGCAAGAAAGTAAAGAGGTGACAATTACAAGGATAAAAGCCAATTGATAGCTCTGGGTTTTATCAAATATAAATCCCGCGATCCAGGCACCAAAAGCACCGGCGATTCCGATGCCGGCTTCCAAAAATCCAAAGATCAGGCCAAATATTCTTCCTTTAAATAAATCCGCAGCTATAGCCATAAACATCGGGGCAGTGACACCCCAGCCCATTCCGAAAAAGATAGCATAACTGTAGATAAGGATTCTCGACCCCATTATTTCGAATAAAAGCAGAGAACCTGCTCCCAGGCAGGCGCAGATAATTCCCAATGTATACGTTAATTCGCGACTGATATGGTCGGAGAGCCAGCCCCAGAAAATTCTAAAAATGGATGAAAGAATCCCAACGAGCGCAAAGATAAAGGCCGCTGTCATTTTAGTGACTCCCTGATCGACAAGAAATCCTACGTTGTGGACAAGGATGATAAAAAATCCGATGAATCCTAAGAATGGAAAAATGATCAACGCCCAAAACCGCATGGTATTCATGGCTGTTCTGAGGGTCCAGTCACTACTTTTATGAGCTGATGATTTTTTATGGGGATGAGGATTCTTATGTATTTCCCCTGGATTCCTTCCGTCAGGATGTTGCCCCAATTCTTCAGGCTTATGTCGCAAGAAGATTGCGTTGGCCGGAACTAAAAAGACAAGAACCAGACCGCCGGTGATCGCAAAAGTTAAGCGCCAACCCCACCAATTAATAAATTGCTGGGACATTGGAACCAGCAAAAAGGTGCCAAGGCCCATGCCCGACACTGCAATCCCGCTTGCCAAGCCGCGCTTCTTTTCAAACCAGTGGGCTAAAATAGCGGAGTAGCTGACAATGCCGATGCAGGTGATGCCGGCTCCCATGACCACGCCGTAAAGGAGGTAAAATTGAGTGAGGGTTTCGATATAGCTACAGACAATCAATCCGAATGCCAGAACCAGAATTCCCGGAACGATGACGCGGCGGGGGCCAAAGCGGTCAATTAAACCGCCCACCAGAGGTGCCATTAGCGTATAAATGATAAGGGCTACAGATTGAACGCCGGCGGAATCTGAGCGATTCCATGGGAATTCTTCCAGCAAGGTGACATAAAAAACTGAAAAACTTGACCGTATGCCAAACCAGAAGGTCATCGAGATCAGCGCCACTGCAACGATAACCCAGCCGTAGTAGAAGTCCGAGGAACAAACACTTCTTCGGGGACTCGCTGAATTGTTCAGCATTTAACAGTTTTCCACTGGTTACTTTCGTCAATTAGGCGGCACTCATCAGTCCAGTCACATACATTACCGATTTTTTCGGGACTTTCAAAAATGGCGCATTTGAGCAGGCACTCGGATTTTTTGTCATCCACTTCAATGGCGGCTACATAGGTTGTTTCGAAATTTAGCTTCTCTATGATTTGATCCAGGATCATGTTGATGATCGGGCAATTGTAAATTTTGATGCCTCGTTTTCTCAGCGCTAACTCTTTTGGAATATGGATGCAACTGTCAACTTTGGCGTAAAGCAAAATATCCTGTCCGCCAATGGAATAGGATATATCTTTGGCCAGGCCGGCGGTGATGATTTCCCGAATGCAGTTCTCAATAATCTCGGCGGGGGTTGTGCCCTGAATATCTCTTGATTGGATAAAATCGACACCGATAAATTCCGTCTTCCAGCAGGCGCAGTCCGACAGCTCGTGGTAAAAAAGCTCCTCCAGTCTGGCCATCATATCATTGAAGTATTCGGTTCTGTCCATCTAAGGTCTCTCCTTATTGCCAAATTTTTCCCAGTAAACCAGATCTTCCAATGGCAGCTTGGGCCTGGGATGTTTGCGTTCTTCGGCCGGAAAACCGACGGCGACATAGCAAATGACTTTGTACTCGTTCATACCCGTCGGAATGCCCAGGATTTCTTTGAATTTAATGGCGTCGCGGGAAGTTGCCACCGGCCCGTGCACCCAGCAAGCGCCTAAGCCCAGAGAATGGGCTTCCAGAAGTATGTTTTCGGTGGCGGCAGACAAATCATATGGGACATCCACGGACCCGATCTGCAAGTCACCGATAACGGCGATGACCACCGGTGCGTGTTTGGCAAACTCGGAGACTTCCCCGGAGTACATGAACTCCAGGACCCTGGCGCGTTTAGCGGGGTCCTGAATTTTCTCAAACCGCTTCTGCATTTCACCCATGCAGTACCAGGCTGTCATACGGGAGCCGCTACCGATCTTGGCCAGATCTCCGATCTTATTTTTTGTCTCCTGATCCCTGATGACAATAAATCGCCAGGGCTGATAGTTTTCGCCGGTGGGTGCCCACCTCGCCGCCTCAAGTATTTTATCGATCATCTCATCGGGTACCGGATCGGGCTCGTATCGGCGGATGCTTTTTCTGCTGATTAAGACGTCTAAGATGTCTTGCATGGTTAATCTCCTGTGTGATGCCGAGTAATTTAAATAATTGAATCTATTCCTGCTTATCGGCTTACCCTTGATTTGTAAAAGGCATATCGCGCGGGGCAGAGGGCATAGAGTAAATAAAACTGGAACGCTTAATTAGGATTAAAGCTTTAGCAATTTGCGTGCGGCTTCCCCCAAAATTAAATTGATCTCCCGGTCGCTGAATTCCAAATCCGTTTCGCGTTTCTTGAATGCCTGGACCCATTCTTTCAGAGGGCACATCAGATTGGGATAGGGAGCATCAGTAGCAAACAGGATTTTTTCGGGGCCGGCAATGTCAATGATATCCCGCAGCCATTGATAAAAGCGCTTTTTCGGCAGTTTTTTATAGGGTTTCTGCCATAGTGACAGATCAACATAGACATTTTTAAGCCATGCTGCTGCCTGGATGGCTTCCTGCCACCAGCCCACATCGCCACAGTGGGCAAAAATAAAATCGACTTCCGGATAGCGGGCGGCAGCCGATGCAAAATAAACCGGACGTGAATTCTCCCAACGCAGGGCAACCGAAGGGGCCCCGCCGGTGTGCACCATTACCGGAATATTCCATTCGGCTGCTTTCTCATAGATCCAATAGCAGGCTGGATCATCCGCCATATAGCCAACGCCGGCATGGAGTTTGAAACCTTTCATGCCCCATTCATGATACGCCTGCTCACAATGTTGCACAGCTCCCTTGCGTCGCGGATCAATAGCCATAAAAGGGATTAAGCGGTCTTTATGCCGCTTGGCGGCATCCGCATAGAGCTTGTTCTGATCAAATATATGGATGGGAGGCTCGCCGAAAAGGAGTCCGTAATCCACACCGAAGATAATTGTTTTATCCACACCGGCGGCGTCCATTTCCTCGATAATGTTGTCGGCCTGCGGATCTATGAGAGGTCTGACGACGTCTTGGGTAAAATCGCGATCGCTGATTTCAACATTGTGGGTTTTACGGTACATCATTGCGAAACTTTTCTGGGCCCCTCGAATGTAATCGCCCTGAACCGTCCCGGCGGCTACTAGATGTCGGTGTACATCGATAATCATACGCTTTTCTCCTTACTGTTAGTGCCTTTACCGCCCTTTATCCAAGGGGGTAGTATAGCTGTTATTCGCTAAATTTTTTCTTAACGTTCTCCGCGAGCTCTGCGGTGAATTAAATCTTTTCACTTCAAAGCCCAGACGATTGCCTCCTCTCAGGTATTCAATTTTTCCTTGATGTAGGTCGCAATTTCGGCCGGCGGGGTTCCCGGTAAAAACACTTCCTGCACGCCCATTTTTTTAAGCTGCGGGATTTGATGTTTTAATATAATGCCACCGGCAATTACCATTATGTTTTCCAAACCCTTTTCGCTGAGTGTCTGCAGAACCTTTGGAACCAGAACCATGTGGTCACCGGCCAGAAAACTCAGTCCCACAACATCAACGTCTTCCTGCACCGCGGCCGTGGCAATGTGTTCAGCAGTTTGACGAAGACCGGTGTAAACGACCTCCATACCGGCATCCATCAAGGACCGCGCTACAATTTTAGCCCCGCGATCATGGCCGTCAAGACCGATCTTGGCTATCAAGACTCTTATTTTGGAGTTTTCCATATTCTTCTCCTGATGGATGATACCTTTTCGATAAAAACTATTGTTTTGAAGCATGCTTGATAGATGGTTTTTCCCATTACGCCACCTTTTCAAGCGCCATCATATGTATGTCGATGCCTGAAATTCACCCCATTTTTCGCGCATGACGCTGCAGATCTCACCGATGGTGGCATAGCTTTTAACGGCTTCGATGATATGGGGCATGAGGTTTTCGTTTTTATCAATGGCCAGTGCAAGGCCGGTCAGTTGTTTTTGCACATCGTCGGCATTTCTGCCGGCTCTAATCGCGGCGACCTTTTGCTTCTGGCTGCCTTCAACACGATCATCAAGTTCGAAAATTTCCTGACCTTCCAAATCGTTTTCAGATGGCATACCATATTTGTTCAATCCGACGATGACACGCTCGCTGCTATCTACACGTTTTTGAAATTGTACACTTGATTCCTGAATTTCTTTAAAAACATATCCATTTTCAATGGCTCCGAGCATGCCGCCCATGGCATCGATTTTTTCCAAGTATGCTGCTGCCTGCTGTTCGATTTCATTGGTGAGGGATTCTACAAAATAGGAACCGGCCAGCGGGTCGATGGTGTTGCCGAGGCCGCATTCGTGCGCCAGGATCTGTTGGGTCCTGAGCGCAATCCGGGCGGAATCCTCGGAAGGAATTGCGTAACCCTCGTCCCAGCAGGCCGTATGAATGGCCTGATTGCCGCCCAAGATGCCCATTAAAGCATGCATTGCCACCCTGACAATATTGTTGATAGGCTGCTGCGGAACCAAGGTTGAGCCGCAGGATCCGGTGAAGATCCGGAACAGCTGACTTTTGGGATTTTCGGTCTGGAAGCGTTCGCGCATGATTTTTGCGTATAATCTGCGGGCGGCTCGATATTTGGCGATTTCCTCGAAAAAATCCATGTAGCATCCCAGGCTGTAGGACAAACGCGGCGCAAAATAATCCACCTCCAGACCCCGCTCCTGAGCCTTCTCAATATAGGTGATGGTGTCAGCCAACGTAAAGGCAAGTTCCTGGATGGCGTTGGCACCGGCTTCTCTGAAATGGTAGCCGGTTATGTTGAGTGTGTTCCATCTTGGAACGTGATGGGCGCAATGCTCCACGATGTCCAAAACCAGTTTGATGCTGGGCTCCGGGGGGAAGATATAAGTGCCCCGGGCGATGAACTCTTTCAAAATGTCGTTCTGGGTGGTGCCCATAAGTTTTTCGGGAGAAACGCCCTGCTTTTCACCCACGGCAATGTACATGGCCAGCAGAATCGTGGCCGGCGCATTGATGGTCATGGAGGTCGAGACCTTATCAAGGGGAATACCCTGAAAAATAATCTCCATGTCGGCTAAAGAATCCACGGCGACTCCCACGCGGCCGACAGACCCCTCTGATAGGGGATCATCCGAGTCGTAGCCTAATTGGGTCGGCAGATCGAAGGCGATGGACAAGCCTTTCATACCTTGATCCAAAAGATAGCGGAAACGATGATTCGTGTCTTCAGCTTTACCGAAACCGGCATAATTGCGCATGGTCCAGAGGCGCCCGCGATACATGCTGGGATAAACGCCGCGAGTGTAAGGGTACTGACCGGGATATCCCAGTGCCTCGTCGTAGTCCATGCCCTCCAGATCCTGCGGGGAGTACAACCGCTTAACCGCGATACCGCTTTCGGTCGTGAATTCTTCCTGTCTTTCAGGAGATCGGTCCAACACTTTTTTAAGTGTTGTGTTTTCCCATTGTTCCAGACTTTCTGTATTTTGTTTCATAATTAAAACCTATGGAAAAAAACATCTAAAAATATTTACGAACCCTAAACTCGTGCGGACCCGGTGCTGTCATATTCTTCATCTGTCAATGCTCGAATGACAAGGTCTCTGGCCTTTTGTATATGGCTTCGCATTAATTCGCTGCTGCCGATGATATCTTTGTTTTTCATCTTACTGACAAGACGATTGTGTTCATCAACTGCAACGGCCATTCGTTGGATATCGTAATTCTCCAACCGGGCTCGCAGGTAAATGTGCTCAAAATTCCTTTTCAGCAGCCATTTGAGGACGTTGTTCTTCGTCATGGCTGCGATTTGAAGATGAAACGCAGAATCCAGTAAAAATTTTTTGCGGGTGTAGTAATGGGGTTGATAAGCAGCATGTTCGCGGAGCTTATTCTCCAGTTCTTGGATATCACCATTATCGGAAAGTTTGATTGCCTGTTCAACGGTGTAAACTTCCAATGCTTCTCTAACCCCGAATGCATCCCAAACTTCCTGCAGGTCAATGGGTCGTACGTAAAATCCGCGGAAGCTCTCAAATGCGACAAATCCTTCTTGAACCAGACGATTCAGAGCATTGGTAATCGGAGTACGTGACATGTTGAATTTATCGACGAGGTCCTGATTGACGAGTCGTTGACCGGGGATAAGCTTTTGATCAAAAATCATCTGCTTTATCAGGCGGTAGGCTTCCTCAATCCTTGTGATCGAATTGTTGGGGTGATCTGCTTTTTGAATCATTTTGATTGACATCGTTACGAACCACCTTTAAGGCGAAACTAATTAAAAAATTAAATGCAATATTAAATCCAATAATAGGGGTCTGTCAAGAAAAAAAACCGGATCGCAAAAAATGTCTAAATTCATTATATTTGTTATTAAATTAGTATTATATGGTTGAAATATAAAAATTGAAACTGCGAAATAATTTTTTTCTTGACAATCAATTTAATAGAATATAATTCAAAATTGAATTCAATTTTATGGCATAACCGACCGGATCTTGAACAACTCACTTGGGTGATGGTTTTGCGGTTACGCAACTGACAATGGGAAAGTGCCTCACACAGGAGAATACGCTATGATTAAGAAAATCAAGCATATTGGGGTTGCCGTCGATGACTTGCAAACAGCCAGAGATTTTTTCCAGGAAACGTTTGACCTATCCACTTCAGATCAGGAAAATTTCGGTGAACTTCTATTTTCTTTTATCCCCATGGAAGGAACGAATCTGGAACTTCTTCAATCCACTCAAACCGATGGTCAGATTGCAAAATTTATTCAAAAAAGAGGGCAGGGGATTCACCACATTGCCCTGGAGGTGGATGACGTCCAGGTTGAGTTGGACCGCCTTAAGGCCAAAGGGCTGAAGCTTATTAACGAGAAACCGTATCGCAATGCCCATCAGGATCTGGTCGCATTTATACATCCCAAAAGCACATTCGGGGTCTTGATAGAATTAATTCAGACGGACTAAGTCGAAAAATACATTTCTAAGCAATGAAAGATTAATGACATGGCACAGAAAAAGACCTGGGAAAAAGAGCTTAAAAAGTTTCATGCCAGAGAGAAGGAAGCCCAACTGGGCGGCGGGGAAGCACGTTTGCAAAAGCTCAGGGAAAAGGGCATTTTGACCGCCCGCGAACGCATCGACTATATTCTGGATGCGGGTAGCTTTGTAGAGCTCAATATGATGGCCGAACACCAGTGCCGCGATTTCGGAATGGACAAGAAAAAATTTGCAGGCGACGGTGTTGTCACCGGCTATGGGACAATCGCCGGCCGCAAACTCTTCATTTATTCAGAAGACGCTACTGTTTTAGGAGGATCGACCGGAAAGACCCATGGTGCCAAAATTCATTACATTCTCAAGCTGGCCCGGGAGAATATGGTGCCGGTCATTTGTCTGAACGCATCGGCCGGAGCCCGTATCCAGGAAGGCATGGACAATGTCTATGGAATTACAGGAATGTTTTACCAGAATTCACTCAACTCCGGTGTCGTTCCCCAAATTGCTGCAATTATGGGCGCCTGCACCGGCGGTGCGGCCTATTCGGCGGCGTTGTGTGACTTCATCGTCCAGGTGGAAAAAACAGCGCATGTCTTTATTACCGGACCGGCGGTTATTAAAGAAGTTACCGGAGAGGAAGTTTCGTTTGAAGAATTGGGAGGCGCCAAGGTTCACAGCACCAAGTCCGGTGTCGTTCATCTGGCAGCCAAAGATGACAGGCACTGCCTGGACCTGATCAAAGGCCTACTGGATTATCTTCCTCAAAATAACCGGGAAAAACCGGCCCCTAAATCCTGCACGGATCCTGTTGCTAGGGAAGTGCCGGAACTCATCGACATGGTTCCCATCCAAATGTCCAAGACGTATGATATGAAGCAGGTTATTCGTGCGATTGTGGATGAAGGTGATTTTTTTGAAATCCATGCCGTCTTCGCCATGAATATGGTGGTCGGATTTGCGCGCATGGGAGGACGCGTGGTCGGCTTGGTCGCCAACAATCCTCGTTTTATGGGCGGCTGCCTGGATATCAATTCTTCCGACAAAGCCGCCCGTTTCATTCGAACCTGCGATGCGTTTAATATCCCGATCATCTCTCTTGTTGACGTGCCCGGATTCCTGCCGGGACTCGATCAGGAACACAACGGCATCATTCGCCACGGGGCGAAAATGCTCTATGCCTGGACCGAGGCAACGGTGCCAAAGATTTCGTGTATACTCAGAAAAATGTATGGCGGGGCGATTCCCGCCATGGGGGTTCACCAGATCGGCTTTGACCAGGTCTTTGCCTGGCCTTCGGCGGAAATGCAAATGGTGGGTGCCGAGCCGTCAGTGAAAATTCTCTATCGCCGGGAACTTGAACAGGCTGAGGAGCCGGCTGCCTATCTGGAGCAAAAAATTAAGGAGTATCAAGAACTTTACCTGACCCCTTATCACTCGGCTTCGCGTTCCGTCATCGACGCCGTTATTCATCCCAGGGACACCCGCAAAAAAATAATTTCAGCACTGAGTATTTTAGAAGACAAAGCTGAAACACCGAGACAATTTCGCAAACATGGAAATATACCTTTATAAAAGTATAAAAAAGGAATGCGCATATGAAATTAAATACGATTGGTGTTATCGGGGCAGGGATTATGGGCAGTGGTGTCGCCCAGGTCAGCGCTGCTGCCGGTTATTTCGCAGTGGTTCAGGATACAGATGATTCTGCTCTTGAATGGTCGAAATCCGGGATAGAAAACAGTCTGAAAAAACTGGCCGAAAAAGGCAAGATTTCCGAGAAGGACCTTCAAGTGACAATGGGGCGTATTCAATATACGACCGAACTGAAAAAAGCCTGTGAGGATGCCGACCTTGTCGTAGAAGCTGTGTTCGAAAACCTTGCGGTAAAGCATGAACTTTTTGAAAAGATGGAGAACATCGCCAAACCGGATGCAATTTTAGCGTCGAATACGTCTGCTATACCCATTACGGAAATAGCATCGCTTTGCAGCAGGGGGGATAAAATAATCGGAATCCATTTCATGAATCCGGTGCCCTTGATGAAAGGTGTTGAAATTATCCGGGCGCAGCTGACATCGGATGAAACATTTGAGACGGCACTGAATTACATCCGCAGTTTGGGAAAAGAGCCCATACCGGCGGTTGATTATGCGGGATTCATTGTCAGCAGACTCGTGGATGTTTTGATGAATGAGGCCGTCAAGATGGTTCAGGAAGGCAATCGACCGCAAGACATCGACAAAGCCATGGAATTGTGTGCCGGTCATCCCATGGGCCCCTGCAAACTGCTGGATCTGGTCGGGGCCGAAATTGCCATGCACGGCATGGAGACCATGGCGCGGGATTTCGGAGATGGCTACAAGCCCCACCCTTTGTTGAAAAAGAGGGTGCTCGCGGGCTTGCTCGGCAAAAAATCAGGCAGGGGATTCTATGATTATAAGCATTGAAGCTGCTTTTCATGAACAGGCGATTTTCTAGTGTGGAAAGGGCAACAAATAATGGGTAAACTTAAACTTTTTGATTTAAGCGGTAAAGCAGCTATCGTCACCGGCGGTGGGAGAGGACTGGGATTTGCCCTGGCTGAAGCTCTGGCGGAAGCCGGCTGTGATCTCATGCTTTGTTCCAGAAAAGCAGTCAATTGTGAAGCAGCCGCCCGCAAACTGGAGCAACTGGGCGTTACTGCTGTCGGCAAAAAGTGTGATGTTACAGATTCTTCCGATGTAGCTGAGCTACGGGACGCGTCTTTGAAGGTGTTCGGCAAGATTGATATCCTCATCAACAACTCCGGAGCTGCCTGGGGCGCAGCGACGGAAGACTATCCCCTTGAAGGCTGGCAAAAGATTATCAATGTCAATGTTACCGGGACGTTTTTGTGCTCCCAAATCATCGGTAAATCCATGATCAGTAAAGGCAAAGGGAAAATCATAAACTTGAGCTCTGTATTCGGCACCGTCGGCGCGCCATCCAATGTTATGGATGCCATCGCCTATAATACGAGCAAGGGGGCTGTGGAAGCCTTTACCAAAGATCTGGCCGTCAAATGGGCAAAACATCAAATTTGCGTCAATACAATCGCACCGTCGTTTATCGAGACCGACCTGACGCGTGAGACCATGCAAAAGGGCGGCAAGCACATCCTCGATCTAGTGCCCATGGGACGATTTGGCGTACTCGAAGATCTTAAGGGTGCCGCCATTTTTTTGAGTTCCGCCGCCTCTGATTATATCACCGGAACGACGATTTATGTTGATGGCGGTTACAGGGCGATGTAGGCCTGCAAGTTGGAAGGCGGGGTCCTAAACTAGAACCTATCTCAAAAATGTCTTTTGGCCCAATATCTTTGTAGGAGCCTCGTTTAAAATCCTCGACATACAACAGTATGCCTCCGGTTTTAAACTCGACTCCGCCGCGATCTTGAACCAAAATCCTATTTTTGAGATAGGTTCTATTGAATGCATGTATTTGGAGAAATTGAATGACTGAAAATATGAGCGGCGGCCATTTCCTTATTCAATCGACCTCGCAGACAGCGATCTTCACCCCGGAAGATTTTACCAAAGAGCATAAAGCGATTGCCAAATCAGTGAAAGAGTTTGTAGCCGGGGAAATTCAAAGTCGAGGGGATGAGATTGAGCATGTTAACAATGAACTCAGCCGTGAGTTAATGAGAATCGCCGGGGAAATTGGACTTCTGGCGGCGGATGTCCCTGAAGAGTACGACGGCATGGCTTTGGATAAAATCAGTTCCCTGATAATATCGGATTTTCTGGGAGAAGGCGCCGGTTCATTTACGATCACCGAACTCAATCATACCGGTATCGGCACACTGCCCGTGGCTTTTTTCGGCACCGAAGATCAAAAAAAGAGATATCTTCCGGGGCTTTCATCCGGAGAATTGATCGGAGCCTTCGGTCTGACGGAACCGGATGCGGGATCGGATGCCTTGAACGCTAACACTACAGCTGAATTGAGTGAGGACGGAAAATACTACATCCTCAACGGCACCAAGGCGTTTATTACCAATGCGGGGTTTGCCGATCTCATATTTGCCTTCGCAAAAGTGGACGGCAAAGCGTTTACCGCTTTTATTGTCGAATTTGACTCCGACGGGCTTTCAGTCGACGCCGAAGAAGTCAAGATGGGTATGAAGGGGACATCCACCCGTTCCGTTATATTCAAGAACGTAAAGGTGCCGGCGGATAATGTGTTGGGAGAAGTGGGCCGGGGACATGTGGTGGCTTTGAATGCGCTGAATATGGGCCGATTCAAAGTCGGAGCGGTGTGCATCGGAAATGCACGCAACACATTCAACGAAGCCGTCGCCTACGCGCGGCAGAGAGTCCAGTTCGGTTCGCCGATTTGTGAATTTGGCCTGATAAAAGAAAAGGTCGGGCAAATGGCGGCGAGCGTGTTTGCCGGTGAAAGTATGATGTATCGCACCGCCCATTTGATTGACCGGTTGATCAAAAGCGGCAGTCAAACGGATAGTAATATCGGCCAATTAACTGCCGCTGCTTTGGAAGAATATTTGATTGAATGTTCAATCATGAAAATATACGGTTCCGAAACCCAGGGATTTGTTGCCGATGAGTCTGTTCAGATTTTCGGGGGCTATGGCTACATTTATGAAAATCCGGCTGAACTGGCTTTTCGCAATGCCCGCATTAACAGGATCTGGGAGGGAACCAACGAGATCAATCGTATTACCGTTACCAATACCCTGCTCAAACGGAGCGCTAAGGGCCGGCTCGACTTGGACATCGACATGCCTGCGTTATCCCGTGAAATCATGGGATTCCAGCCTGTCACCTCCGACAATCCCGAAACCCTTGAAACCCAGGAGCAAATGTTGGGTGTTGCCAAATATATCACACGGTGGTTGATCGGGATGACGTTCGAACGATTTGAGAAGGGCCTAAGAAACCAACAGGAACTGGCCGGCAT
This sequence comes from uncultured delta proteobacterium, assembly GCA_963706575.1. GTDB lineage: Bacteria > Desulfobacterota > Desulfobacteria > Desulfobacterales > JAHEIW01 > JAHEIW01. The sequence continues at coordinate 259,664 of CAVPNL010000001.1, forward strand.
AATCTGTGACATGCTGATTGAAATCTATGCCTTCGAGAGTGCCTACTTACGGGCTCGGCAAATGAATGTGAAACAAAAGGGGCGCGGGAGGGCGACGGCGTTGAAGATTACCAAAGTTCTGTCAGCCCGATTTTACGACAAGCTTGGCTCTCTCACCTGCCGCGCTCTACCGGCACTAGCGGATGATAAATCGTTGCCGGAAAAATTGGCTCTGGCGGGAACCCTGCTTTGCCCACCGCCGATCGATACGATAATCCTGAATCGACAAATTGCCGAAAAGTGCGTTCAAAAGAAAGGCTATCCCTTTAAAGTGGCTTGATCTGCTTTACTCCTGCCTGCAATATGAAAAGGGTATTGCCGAGGCAGCCAGGGCAGCAGTTAAGAATTCAAAACCGGTGCGCATGAATGCGTATAAAGGTGGAAATAACGCAAACCTTGGTAAAAAGAGATCTGCTTTTTGGCTTGACAACAAATTCTTCGGACGGTAGCCTACCGGCGTTCTTTTATGTATGCAGGAGCAACTGATAGCTGATGCTCCCGTTTACGTGCACTCACTGTCAAAAAGAATTCATTCCGGAGCCATCCGGTTTATTCCCCCATTCTTTTGTTGTTACGATAACCTCTCATCTGGAGAAGAAGGTACCTGATTGTGGCAACGATGCTGCTCCCTAAATTTGAACACCTTTGCCCGACATCCATAGAAGAGGCGGCACAATTACTTGGCAGACACGGTGCCAATGCCCGTCTGTCTGCGGGCGGCACCGACCTTTTTCCTCGCATGAAACAGGGCCTGACGCACCCCGAAATAGTTATCAGTCTCAAAGGCTTGAATACAGAATCCCCGCGGATAAGCCGTAAAGGTGATCTGCATATCAATGCCCTGCTGCCGCTGGCAGACATTGCCCGTTCGTCTGGGGTGATTGAAAAAGCGCCTCTGCTGACAGAGGCAATCGCTTCGGTGGCGTCCAATCAGATACGGCATATGGGCACCCTGGGGGGAAATATCTGTCTGGAAAATCGTTGCACTTATTATAATCAGTCCCATTCATTTCAATTTGTTGAACCCTGTTTCAAGCGCGGCGGTGACCGCTGCTATCTACTCCCCAAGGGTAAAAGGTGCCTCGCGGTCTTTACGGCCGATACAGTGCCGGCGCTTATTTGCCTGGATGCCAAGGTGGAGATCGTTTCAGCGGACGGCAGTCGGCAGCTCTCTGTTGAGAAGCTTTACACAGGAGATGCTTTAGAACCGCTATCCCTTTCTCAGGATGAAATTATTAGAGAAGTCATTATTGCGAATAGGGAAACGGTGCGCGGTAGCGCTTTTACCAAGTTCAGCCTGCGCGGCGGCGTGGAGTTCGCCGGCCTTACGGTTGCCGTTTGCCTGGAGATGGCAAACAGTCCAAGTACCTGTGTCGCTGCACACGTCGCAGTCGGCGCAGTTGCAAGCGGGCCCGTTCGGGCTATTAAAGCTGAAAAGGCCCTGGCTGGCGAAACGCTTTCCGATAAACTTTTCCGGAAAATAGCTGAAATGGTTGCCGCTGAGATACGCCCGGTAATGCATCACGGATACTCGGCTCCGTTTCTCAAGGAATGCTTGAGAATTCAGACCTATCGAACGCTTGGAATTGCGGCTAAACGTGCAGGAAACCATTGAGGAAATTAAGCCGCATAAAATTATCACCGCAGAGGCGAAAACTATAATCGAGACGAATAGAAAAATAGAAATAAGCTCTCAGGAGATTAGGGGTGAAACGACTGATTGAACTCAGCATTAATGGTGAAACCTGCGAACTGGCCGTGGAGCCCAACACTACACTGGCCGAAGTTATTAGAGATCAGGTGGGTTTGACCGGCACAAAGGTGGCCTGCGGAACCGGCGAGTGCGGCACCTGTACGGTTCTGATAGACGGCCGACCGATATTATCCTGTCTGACACTGGCAGTCGATTGCCAGCAGCAACCCATTTTGACCATCGAGGGGTTGTCGGAAGGTGAAACGCTTACACCCGTCCAGCAGGCCTTTCATGACTGCGGAGCGATTCAGTGCGGTTTCTGTACGCCGGGCATGGTTTTATCCACAACCGCTTTGCTGAAAGCCAATCCCCATCCGTCGACGCCGCAGATTCAAAAAGCCCTCGAGGGTCATCTGTGCCGCTGTACGGGCTATAATAAGATTCTTGAAGCCGTTCAGCAAGCCGCAGTGGCGGTTGCACCCAAGACGAAGCAAAAAGCATAAATCGTGATTCACCAAAACCTGTCCTCTAAAGGGTTTCGATGTCGCTAAACGGAAAAAATGCGGATACGTTGTCCTATGTCGGGCAGCGGATTCCGCGCAAGGACGGGCCGGAAAAAGTGACCGGTCGAGCGAAGTATACCGGGGACATCCAATTGTCCGGTATGCTGATCGGTCGTATTTTGCGCAGCCCCCATCCCCATGCCCGGATTCTCAATATTGATACCTCGCGTGCCGAGCAATTAACCGGGGTTAAAGCGGTGATTACGGCGCGGGATACTGCCGGCATAAAACACGGGTTTGTGGAAACCCCGCGATACCCGCCGGATCAGCATCCTCTGGCACCGGATCGGGTGCGCTTTGTGGGTGAAGAGGTCGCGGCGGTAGCCGCCAATGATCCCTATATCGCTGAAGAGGCTTTGAGCCTCATCCGGGTAGATTATGAGCCCCTGCCCGCCGTTTTTGATCCCGAAGCGGCCATGCAGCCCGGGGCGCCTGAAATTCATGCCACCCATCCAAAAGTAAAGGAGCCCCTGGTTAATATCGCCGGAAAAACGGAAACCGGATGGGGCGACGTGGAATCTGCTTTTGTTAAAGCAGACTATGTGCGCGAGGATCGTTTTGAAAGCCATTTAAGAACCCACGGATATTTAGAGCCCCAGGTAACCGTGGCCAGTTATACGCCGGGAGGCAAACTCAATGTGTGGACGTCCTCCATGGGTCCATTTCTTAAACGCGCTAAACTGGCCCGGACTTTGGGTTTACCTTTTTCCGCGGTGCGCGTACAGAAGGCCTGGGTGGGCGGCGCTTTTGGCGGGAAGATCGATCTTTTTTCTCATGAATTTTGCGCTGCCCTGCTTTCCATCAAAACGGGGCGACCGGTGAAAGTAGAAGCATCACGCGAGGAGATCTTTGCAGCCTATCGTCACGGCCAACCGCTTATTGTCGAGGTGAAAACAGGCGTTAAAAAAGACGGAACCCTTATGGCCCAGGAGCTTCGTATCATCAATAACTGCGGCGCATATCGCGGGAGCGGTGTGGTCGTCATTTTTTTGTCCTGGGGCTTTACCATGGTCCCTTACAGGCTCCCCAATCTGAAATACCAGGGGTACGCAGTCTATACCAATAATCCCGTCCGGGCGCCGCAACGCGGCCATGGCGCGCCCCAACTTCGCTTTGCGGTGGAATCCCAGATGGATATGATAGCCGAGGAACTGGGAATCGACCCCGTTGAAATTCGACTGAAAAACGCCCGGGTATCAGGCGAGCAGCTCCCCAATGGTGATAATGTGCATAATTGCGGTCTGATCGATTGTATCCAAAAAGCAGCCGAACACACCCGATTCAAACAGACGTATGGCGTGAAGCCCAAACGCAATAGAGATACGAATCATATCCGCAGCGGAATCGGTATGGGCGTAAGCGCCTATTTCGGCGGATCGCTCATTTATCCGAACAGCTCTTCGGTTACCGTTAAAATGAATGATGACGGCACCGCTACATTGTTGACGGGAGCACTGGATCTGGGACAGGGGGCTGAGACCGTTCTGAGTCAGATCGTTGCTGAGGAGCTTAAGATACCCGTGGAGGAGATCCAGGTCATTGCAGCCGATACGGATACAACACCGGTTGACATTGGATCCTGGATCAGCGGAAATACCTATGTAACGGGGAATGCCACCCGCATGGCTGCCACCGAGGTGCGCAAAAAACTGCTGAATATCGCTGCTGAGAAGATGGAAATCGCTCAAGACGACCTGGTAATTGCAGATAAAGCCGTACAAGTGATCGGTTCTCCGGAACGCAAGCTGTCCTACCGGGAGTTGATTGCCTTAAGTGTGCAAAAGCACAGAGGTGATCCTGTTAGAGGGGAGGGCCATTGGCGCACGATGCGCGACGAACCGTTTCATCCCAGCCTGGCGACAACCAAAGGGCGTTGGAGTGAAAATTATGCCGTTGATGCCCAGGTGGCGGAGGTGGAAGTAGACACGCAAACCGGAATCGTACGCCTTGTTAGGGCGGTAACCGCCCATGACTGCGGTTTTCCGATTAATCCGCTGCTGGTGGAAGGGCAGGTCGACGGACAGGTATCCATGGCGCTGGGCCACGCCTTCATGGAAGAAGTATTGATGGAAGATGGCCAGACGTTAAACCCCAACTGGCTGGAATACCGAATGCCGACCATCCACGAGCTTGCCGTCTCAGAACATATCGATGTGATCACGGAACACTATAAAACCGATGCACCTTACCGCACCAAGGAAGTGGGTGAGGGACTGGTTTCCGCCATTCTGGCAGCCATAGCCAATGCCATTTACGACGCGGTGGGCGTCAGACTGCATTCAACACCGTTTACCCCGGAAAAAATTTTGCGGGGGCTAGGAAAACTAAAAAAGTGACTAAAGTGAACTAAAGTTGGGAGTGACTAAAGTTAATGTGTCGCTCCGCTCCATCTTTATTTATACAAATGACAGAATTCCTTAACTTTAGTCACTTTAGATCACTTTAGGCATTTTAGGCACTTTGCGTACGATACGCACTTGAGTTAGAGAAGAGGATTCATCATATGGAACCGGTGACATATTGGGACAAGGAAAAGGAGACCCTTCCGAGGGAAAAACTGGAAGAGCTGCAGCTGCAACGGTTCAGGCAGCGGATGCAGTATGTCTATGACCGCAGCCCCATGTACCGGCGCAAATACGATGAGGCCGGTGTAAAGCCTGAAGATATCCGGTCGCTCGCTGACATTCAGAATCTGCCCTTTACCGTCAAAGAGGAGTTGCGGGAAAGCCAGGCCCAGCATCCACCCTGGGGAGATTTTCTCTGCATTCCGCCTGAGGAGGGTGTCAGGGTGTTCCAGACCACCGGGACCACCGGTATCCCCGTAAAGGCCATGATGAATAAGACGGATTGGACCACTCATTTTTACGATCAATTTATGCACTTCATGTACGGTTACGGTATCAAGACTTCCGATATTCTTTTCGTCCCCTTTGGCTACGGTCTTTACATCGCCTGGTGGGGATTTCAGGCCGCTCTGGAACAGGCGGGTGTAATGATCGTTCCCGGCGGTGCGCAGTCCTCCAAGGACCGCGTAAAAAACATATTCGATTGGAATGCCACCGTGGTCTGCGGCACGCCCACCTATCTGCTTTCGCTGGGCGACACCGCTAAATCTATAGGTATGCCGCTGCGGGATTCCGCCATCCGGATTGCAGTAACCGCCGGTGAGCCGGGGGCCAACGTGCCGGCCACCAAAGCGGCGATCGAAAAATTGTGGGGCGCCAAATGTTATGATGACATCGGCTCCACTGAAATTACCAATTTTGGCTTTGAATGTGTGGCCCAGCAGGGGACGCATGTAATTGAGACCATGTTTTATGCGGAATGCCTGGATCCCGAGACGCTGAAACCCGTCGCGGACGGTGAGATCGGTGAGCTGGTCCTTTCAAATTTATGCACCGAAAGTATGCCGCTGCTGCGGTTTCGTATCCGGGATCTGGTCCGGTTTAACAAAGAGACCTGTGAATGCGGCCGTACTTTTTTGCGGCTCGATGGGGGTGTTTTGGGCCGATCCGATGATATGTTTCAGTTTGCCGGTGTCAATATTTTCCCATCGGCCATCGAGAACCTGATCCGGGAAGTGCCGGAATTTTCCAACGAGTATCAGATCGTCGTACCCGAGATGGGAAGCGGCAAGCATATTAGAATTCGGGTTGAACCGGAGACGGCCGAGGTTTCCAAAGAACGCATGGCCCAGGCGGTAGAAAAATTCATCGAAACCGTCAAGTACCGCATCACCATTACGCCGGATGTCGAAATTGCCGAACTCGGGAAACTGCCGCGCTTTGAATTAAAGGCCAAACGTCTGATTCGTGAATGATTCCATTTCGACGGTGTTCTTCTTGACACCCATGAGGGTGGGGTGTTACTGGTCTAGGCTGTGAAATTAAATTTCATGATGTGAAACTATTTTTGATTTGGAGGGGACAACTCGAAATTGATTCGAATGGGGTGAATTTAGGGTGATTCTAATAAATCATAGCAAAGGAGGGTTTAGCATGAACAAAAAACTGATCGGGTTTTGTCTTGTTTTTCTGATGGCCGTGGCGATTGTCGGGCCTGATCTGATCCGGGCGGAGGAGCCCAAGGAGATCAAAATCGGTGCAACCATTGCTCTCTCGGGAAGGTTTAAAGGAATCGTCGGCACATTCGATAAATTAGGAGATGAGTGGGCCGGTATGGTGAATGAAAAAGGCGGCATCTACGTCAAAGAATACGGCAAGAAGCTGCCCATAAAATTTGAGATCTATGATGATGCCAGCAAACCGGAAAATGCCCGCAAATTTTATGAAAAGATGGCCACCGACCCCAGTATCGCCTTTTTCATGGGGCCTTTTTCCAGTTTCATTTCCAACGCGGCCATTACCGTAGCGGGCAAGCACCAGATTCCCATGCAGATGGTCTGTGCCAACGACGCCGTCCTGTTTGAAAAACCGAATTACTGGCGCGTCGGTTCACTGGTGCCGGCGGAGGACGAGTGGGAAAGATTTGCACCCCTCTATAAGAAAAAGGGCGGGGTCAAGACCTTTGCCACTCTGACCATGGACAACCTGCACAACAAGGGTGCCATCAAGGGGTTTGAGGCTGATTTGAAAAACAACGGATTTGAGGTGGTCTATTCCGAGATTGCGCCGCCTCCCACTAAAAACTTCGTCCCGATGATTACCAAGCTGAGAAAAGCCAATCCGGATGTGGTCTGCATCGAGGCGCTCAGCACGGCTTTTACCATCGGCTTTCTGAAACAAATGCGCGAGGCCGGATTTAAGCCCAAAGAGATCATCGTCGGGCATATTACCAAACATGTCATTGACGCTCTGGGGCCTTACGCCGAGAACCTTACCGGCCTGGCCTATTATTATGAGGGCGACACCCAGGATCACCAAGATTTTCTGGAGCTCGTTCGCCGGGCCGGGTTTACCTGGGGCGAATTTATGGAATCGGGCATCCGTTACTGGTCCTACACGCGAATCAAACAGACCATCGAAACGGCGGGAACCCTGGATCGTAAAAAGATTATGGAGACCATGTGGAACATGAAGTCGAAAATCCTGGGGCTGGACAACTATGTTACCAAGGAAGGATACGGCGCCTTGGGGGCCTGGCCCTGCCAGGTCCATGGGGGGGAATTCGTCTCCATCTGGCCTATGGATAGAGCGTTGAAGCTTCATAAATTCAGGCAATAATAATCTTTACGATAAACCCAAAAGCTGAAATTCCATGGAAATAGCGATTCAACTGGTTATTGCCGGAATTCTTCAGGGAGGGGTCTATGCCCTGGCGGCCTTTGGCCTCTCCCTGATTTTCGGCGTGAGCGACGTATTGAATCTGGCCCACGGCGAATTTTTAATGCTGGGGGGATTGTTTACCTTTTTGCTCTTCTCCGCCACAGGGCTAAATCCCTTCCTCATCGGCCTGATGATGGTGCCCTTCGCCTTTTGTCTGGGCTATATTTTTGACCGTTTCCTGATGCGGCCCCTGGCCAACAAAAAAGAACACATTCGACTGATGTCCTCCATTCTGGTGACCCTGGGGGCCGCGTTATTTATCGAAGACGTCACCTCTTTCCTGGCCGGCGCCGAGGAAAAGGGTGTGGATTATACCCTGCCGTCCTTTTTTTGGGGGGATATTTACATCTCCTATCTCCGGTTGCTGGCCATGGTGATGATTGCCGCACTGACGGTGGGGATCCACTATTACCTGAAGAAAACCTATACCGGGCGTGCCTTACGGGCGACCACCCAAAATATCCGCGGCGCCATGCTGGTCGGTGTGGATACCTACCGGATTCGGTCGGTTACCTTTGGCATCGGTTCCGTGCTGGCCAGCATTGCCGGCGTTTTTTATGTCGTGCTTCTGTCCATTGCGCCGGACATGGGCTTGGGCGTAACCATTAAATACCTTTGCATCATTGTGCTGGGGGGGTTGGGAAGTTTGATCGGTTCCCTGGTGGGCGGCCTTATTCTGGGTCTGACGGAATCCGTTGTGAGTTATTATACTCCCCACTGGGGCCAAACGGCGGCTTTTCTGATTCTGGTCCTGATTTTATTGATTCGGCCAAAGGGGCTTTTTGGAAAATAAAGCCGCAACCGATACCTTGTGAAGTGTGAGTGTTTTGGGAGATCCGTATGAATCGTATCATTCCGGGGCTTGTGCTGGTGTTTTTTCTCATATTTCCAGTTTTCAATATGCCCTATTTGAATACCTTTCTCATCATCCTGTTCATGTATGTTCTGCTGGCCGAGAGCTATGACCTGCTGGGCGGTTATACCGGCTACATCAATATGGGTCATATCGCTTTTTTCGGTATCGGCGCTTACACCTTCGGTATACTCTGGAATAAGGGCCTTCCCCTTTATCTTTCTTTTCTGGCAGGTACCCTGGCAGCCGTCATCTTTGCCATTCTCATCAGTTTCCCTTTTTTCAGGTTGCGCGGCGCCTACTTTTCGCTGGCTGCTTTTGCCCTGGTCAAACTCATGGAACATCTGACGTTGAACCTGTCATCGATCACCCATGGCTCTGACGGTTTGAAGGTGCTTGAAGGCAACCGCATGATTCCGATGTATTACCTTTCATTGCTGATGGTGATTGCTGTAATCGCGGTCAGCTATTTTATCACACGCTCCCGGCTGGGTCTGGCCATGGCCTCCGTGCGGGAGGAGGAAGCGATCGCTTTTGATTTCGGTGTGCCGGTTCAGCGCATCAAAACCACGGCCATGGTCATATCGGCCTCATTTGCCGGACTTATGGGCGGTTTTTACACCTGGTATACGATCTTTATCAACCCTTCCATGGTTTTTGGCACTGATATCGCTCTGATGCCGGTGGCCATGGCGATGTTAGGGGGGTCCGGCGTCATTATCGGGCCGGTGATAGGGGCTGTTTTTCTTTTAATCGTAGAGGAAACCCTCTGGACGCGCTTTGCCTACCTGCATACGGCGGCTTACGGCCTTGTCATTCTTTGTGTGGGCCTCTTTATGCCGGGAGGGCTCGTTCGGCTGGGGCCGATACGTCGATTTCTGATTAGAATCGGTTTATTCAACGAACTTTAGGCACTCTAAGTAAGTAATTTTTTACCACAGAGAACACAGAGACCGCAGAGTTTTGTTTTTGGGATATTTTTTAAATACATAATTTTATAGTTCATCTCTGTGTACTCTGTGAGCTCTGTGGTAAGTTAAAATCAAAAGGATATTAAAGATGTTGGTGGTGGAAGAGCTGGGCAAGACCTTTGGCGGACTCACGGCCTTGTTCGGCATCGATTTTGAGGTTGAAAAAGACAGCATTACCGGGATTATCGGGCCCAATGGAGCCGGCAAAACCACGATGTTTAACCTGATCAGCGGCACCTTTCTGCCCACTTCCGGCAACATCCGGTTTAAAGGCCAGGATATTACCAAAATGAGGTCTGATAAAGTCTGCCGCCTGGGCATATCGCGTACCTATCAAAACGCAAAACCTTTTGAGGCCCTTTCAGTCCTGCAAAACGTTCTCATTGGTATCTTTTACGGAAGAAAGGACAAGTCGGACATCAAAACGGCAAAATCCGAGGCCATGGACATCCTTCGATTTCTTGATCTGGAAAGCGATGCGGAAGCCCTGGCCGACCAATTGTCCCCTTTAAACAAAAAGCGCCTTGAACTGGCCCGGGCCCTGGGCACCCAACCCGAGCTGTTGCTGCTGGATGAAATCGCTGCCGGGCTGATACCGGCCGAGACCCTTCAAATGATGGAAACCATTCAACAGATCCGCTCCCGGGGCATTACGATCTTGATGATCGAACACATTATGAAGGCGGTCATGGATCTTTCCGATCAGGTAATCGTGCTCAACTATGGCGTTAAAATCGCGGAAGGCAAGCCGCAGGAGGTCTCCTCCGATCCCAAGGTAATCGAAGCTTACCTTGGCGAAAAAGAAGAGGCGCAGAAGGAAGAAGGTCAATAAAGGCCAAGAATACGGGGTCATTATCGTGTTAGAGATTAACGGGCTTAACGTATTTTACGGAGACTACCAGGCGCTGTTTGATATTCAGGCAACGGTGGAGTCCGGTGAAATCGTATCGCTGCTGGGTGCAAACGGCGCCGGCAAGACGACCACCATTAATACGGTTTGCGGATTCATTCGACCCAAGACCGGTACCATCCGTTTTGAGGACCGCAAGATTCATCGATTGTCGGCAAACAAAATTGTCGAAAAAGGATTGATTCAAATCCCCGAAGAGCGGATGCTCTTTTCTGACATGACGGTTCTGGAGAACCTGCAAATGGGGGCCTATCTCGGCCGTGCCAGAGAAAAACTGGCAGATTCCCTGGCTTGGGTATATGGTCTTTTTCCGATTTTAAAGACGCGGCAGTCTCAATTGGCCGGTACCCTCAGCGGCGGCGAACAACAGATGCTGGCAATCGGCAGGGGATTGATGTCCCTACCCAGGCTGCTGATTTTGGATGAGCCTTCATTGGGTTTGGCCCCCATGCTGGTAGCGGAGGTCTTCCAGGTAATCCATAAAATTAATCAGGAGGGGGTTGCGATTCTGCTGGTTGAGCAAAACGCCCATCAGAGCCTCAAAATTTCCAACCGGGCCTATCTATTGGAAAACGGCTCCATCGCCATGGAAGGCAAGGCCTCCGAGCTTCTGGAAACGGATTATATTCGCGAATCCTATCTGGGGATCTGATCTCACACTGATCTCTCCAGAACCCATCTGTCTTTTCCTGTACCCTCATTTTTGTTCAGTACGAATTCAATTTGTCTCCCCAAATATGGGATCAGTAGGTTTCAGGTGCCAGGAGAAAGATGATAGGGTGACAGAAAACAGAGGGTTTGGAGGGGTTTTAGACTAAAGTTTTACATGAAAATTATAATTCTAACTAATTGTAAATAAAATATAAAATAATATAATAAAATAGGGTAGGGTGCTGGGCCGACCCAGGTCAAGCGGGCGCGGAGGCCCGCACGACTTCTGGCTATCAACTACTGACTTCTGAAAACTGAGACCTGACACCTGAACACTGACACCCATCCGAAGGGTACAAGAAATGAACAAAAAAGCGGTTACCAAGAACAATCATTATTTTTTAAAAGAACTGGAGACGTTGTCCCTTGATGCGCTAAAGAATCTTCAGTTTGAAAAGACAAAGCAAACGCTGGAACGGGCCTATCATAAAAGTGATTTCTACCGGCGGCGGTTTGATGAAAGCGGGGTAAAGCCGGATGATTTCAAAACCCTTGAAGACATTGCGCGATTCCCTTTTATCGATAAGATGACATGATTAAAATCAAAGCCAGCAACGTCTGGCCCCAGACTGTCGACGAGGCCGTATTTTCATTTGATGAGATCGAGGAATATAACGGTCGGGTGTTTATCGATGAAAACGGCCAGGAAGTGGCCCGGGTCAGCCTGGAGTTTAAGAAAACGGGGCTGGATGACTCAGCCAAAGCGGCCATTCTGCACCGGCTGGCGGCAAAAATCAAAGAAATGACCCAGGTGTCCATGGCACCGGAAGAAGTCCCTTACGGCACCCTGCCGCGGTTTGAATATAAGGTGCGCCGCTGGACCGATGAGCGCATTGAAGGCCTGGAACGGATCAAATATATCGAGAAGAAATGATCGAAAGACACAACCGTCGATTGTGTGGATTCAGGCCAAAGGCGGCGGTGGGGGCGGCAGCTCACCGCGCTCCAGGGCCTCCCGGGCGGCCTTTACCGGTATGCCTGCTTCACAGGGCACAGCCACCTGGCACAGCCCGCAGCCATAGCCTTCGAACTTGTAAGTCTTTTTGACATATTCTCTGGAGCGAGCCAGGTGCTGCCGGCACTTCTCCTTGTCGTGGCCGGCCTCGGTAATTGCCCGGACCGGGCAGCGATCAATACATTTGCCGCAGGTTCCATTATCGAAATAGAGGCAATAGGCCCGGTGGTCTGAATACGGTCGGGGAGTTGCCTCAATGGATATCCTGGCCACTACCGATCCGACCCGCATGGCTTTGCCCTTTGCGGTGATGAGCCCATCGCACAGACCGAAAGTGCCCAGGCCGGCCGCATGGGCGGCATGGCGTTCGGACCAGGAAGAGGCATAGGAAAAGCGGTTAGACTTGACGATGGTCCAGTTGGAAACGAGCATCGGAGCGATGGCGGCATGGCCGGCCTGTTCGAGGCTTTTGGCCACGTGCCGGCGCAGGGCGGCGTTGAATTCCTCGCCGTAGATCCGGATCCGGGCCCATTCTTCGGCTGGATATTTCTTCGGCTTGCGGTTCGCCTTGCGGACCAGCTCTCGCTGGGGCAAAACCCAAGAAATCACGGTGAGCTCTTCAGCGCCGGCTGATTCTTCCGGGCAGTGCTGGTTGAAGACCTCCCAGGGGGTCCAGTGGAAGGCCCCAACATATTCCTTGTACTGCTGCCAGATCGTGTCCGCACCGGAGGCGAATCCCACCAGAACATCGTCCCATGCCGGTTCCTCAGTTGTGTTTTTCATCGTGTTGGAGGGTGAAGTAGCGATGAAATCTCCGATCAGATCTTTTATCCAGTCTCCCGAAATATTGGTGCTGTTTTTCACTTAAAACCTCCCATTTCCATTATCGAATAGCAGTCCATGTGAATGTTATTGGATGCCTGATTTTTTTAACAATAAATATTGGCGTCGTCAATTATAAGAAATCAAATTCGCAAATGGTTAATGTGATTTGCGTTGACTTTTCGTAACAATTATCTGAAAGTTAAGCCTCATCTAACATTAGCTGCGGAGGCTTTAATGAAAATTACCGTATTGGGAGCTGCCGGAAAGATGGCTCCCGGGGTTATTCGAGATCTGGCGGAAGCACCGGAAGTAAAGGAAATTGTGCTGGTCGACCTGGCGTCGACCCGGCCGGTCCTCGAGCAAAGAGCCAGTGACTGGGGCAACAACAAAGCGACAGCGGTCTTTGCCGACATCACCGATTCGGAGTCTCTTCGGGGAGCAATTCGTGGCAGTAACGCGCTGGCCAATTGCACCATCTACTATTTCAATCTTCAGGTGATGGAAGCCTGTCTGGCCGAAGACGTGCATTATGTCGATATGGGCGGATTGTTTCATGTCTCTCGCAAACAAATGCCCCTCTCAGATCAATGGAAAGCCAAGGACCTGACCGCCGTGCTGGGCATGGGCAGCGCTCCGGGAATCGTTAATGTGATGAGCCGATATGCGGTCGATCGTCTGGATACCGTAGAATCAATTCATATTCGTGACGGTATCGTCAACCGGGCCAAATCGGATACCCCTCTGGCGATTCCTTATGCACTGGGAACGCTTCTCGATGAGTTTATCATGAATCCCTATATTTTTGAAAATGGAGAATGGAAAGAGGTTCATCCCTTTTCCGGGTCGCAGGATATCGATTTTCCGCCACCGGTGGGCACCCAGACCGTTTACTGCACCCTGCATTCTGAAGAAGCGACTATCCCCGTGACATTTAAACCCAAAGGGCTTAAGCATATGACCTTCAAGCTCGCCCTGCCAAAAGCCTTTGATGAAAAATTAAGATTTCTGGTGGCCCTGGGATTAGGCTCCAAAGAGCCGGTTAAAATGGGTGATATTGCGGTGGTTCCCAGGGATTTTCTGGTGGCCATCACCGACCGTTTGTCGAAATCTGCGGCCAAACCGGCGGACCACAAGGTGCTGCGGGTTGACGTCAGCGGTGAAAAAGACGGCCAATCGCGGGATATCCGGGTCGAAATGATCTGCAACCCTTACGCGCCGTGGGATATGGGGACAGGACCGCATTCAGTGGGCGTTCCGGTGGGCGTCACATGTCGCATGCTGGGATCCGGCATCATCACCCAACGCGGGGCCCTGCCGGCCGAGGCCTGCGTCCCGCCGGAGCCGTTTTTTAAATTGCTGGCGGAAAGAAATCTGCATACCGCCGTGATGGTCAAGCATTTTTTGAATTCGGAATCCGTGAAGGCACAATGAAACTGTTCTAGAATCCAGTCTCAAAAGACATTTTTGAGATAGGTCTTAGGTGATCGCACGATCGGCAGCTTTAACCAGATCGTCTATTTCTTTTGCCAGCTCCTCTTCTGCAACATAGCGGTTTTCGGGGTTTTTCATCGCAACGTATGCATCCTTAACTCTATCCAACAGGGTTTTCGCACCGGCGCTGTCCCAATCATCTCTGGCTGACCTAGTAAAATTAAATGGACTGAATCCGTCGCGGCAGTGCTCAAGGGTGTGGTCTATTGTCAGAAAATCCTGGCCGGGGCTGACCGTTGTCAGCGCCTCCCATGCCAGCTGGTCGTCGTCGAATTGAAACGGTGCAATGAGTCTTCTTGCCATTGCTAACATCTCGTTATCAATAATCAACTGTAGCGGACTGACGGCCGTAGCGACCTCCAACTGGCCGACTCCGCCCAAAATATCCAAACCACAGGCGGCCATCCAGGTTGTCAGCATCGAACGTTCGCTAAACGATTGCTCGTCAATGGTGGGGGAATCGGTACCACTCCCGTAACAATGCGTTGGCAGGCCGAATTCCTTTTTAATGAATTGGACCGCCATTGATGCGCCGCGAATCGCTTCGACACTGGCTTGAAGGCTGCGGCCGGTACGCATATCCGTTGAGAAAATGATCGGGCAGGCGACCACAGGTGCTCCCGGGTTAACGACCTGGGCCATGGCTGTTATTGCCAGTATCTCGGCAACAGCCAGCAGGACCGTACCGGGAATCGTTGCCGGTGCGGTGCCCCCTGCGCCCGGAAGGGAACAGGCATGAATCGGAATTCCGGTCTTGGCGGCTTCAAGAATAATCTGGATGTCCATTTTTTTAAAACTTCTGGGTGTCAGTGAACATGCAATCATGCTGATGACCGGATTATCGGCAAGTTCTTTGTATCCTCCTGCGGCTGCGGCGCCCAGCGCGATCAGGTGTTCGACACTTTCGCTGCTGTATGGCTGCACCCAGATATGCTTGGGGGTAGATTTTAATAAGGTTGCCAATGCGTGAACATCCGCTGTTTTTGTCGGAACGTCGTTGGCAAAAAGGTAGGGCAAAAAGCTAATTTCGTCCAGTTGGTTAATGAGGCCCGCCCATTGGGCGAGATCCTCGAGTGTCACCTTGCGGTAATTTCCGGTTTCAGGATCGATATACCCATGAGCACCGGTGCCGCTGCGCGCATAGAAGGTACCGTCCGGACGCGGCAGGCGAAGAGATTTGTTCTTATCCTGGTATCCTAAAACAAATGATTTCGGCGCTTTTTCAATAAGTTTTTCAAGTATCGATTTAGGAAATTTTACGCTGTGGTTGTCTTCATCAACCGCCAGATCTGCTTCTTGCAGGATCTTGAACATTTGCGGGTGCGGGTCTAATTTGACACCATAAGATTCGAGTAACTCGAATACCTTTTCTTTAAGCATTTTGCGTTGTTCTGGATTTAAATAAAGAAAGTTTGAATCAATCATGTTGGGCCTCCGCTTTTTATTTCCTTCGAATTCGTTCGCGATTCTCGTCTTTTTGAGCCAGTTCCTCCAATCCGTCTTTGCCGAATTTCTGAATTTTAACGCCCCCGGAAAGTTTCGGAAAATCGGACATGAGGCAAAGCTCATCGGGCAGTTTATGCGGGGCGATTTTGTCTTTGATGAATTCCCGGATCTCTTTTAACGTGAGTGATTCCCCCGGTTTCGGAATCAGGCAAACACAGATGGATTCCCCCAAGACCGGGTTGGGGGTGGCCACCACACACACCTGTTCCACATGGGGATGCTCGATGATCAATGACTCCAGTTCATAGGGGTAAATTTTATAGCCGCCGCGGTTGATCAAATCTTTGGTGCGTCCGTAAATTTTATAGTAGCCGTCATCTTCGCGCGACGCCAGATCACCCATGAAAAGCCAGCCATCCACAATCTGTTTGTGGGTCTCTTCAGGATTTTTCCAGTATCCTTTCATGACATGCCATCCGCGAAGGGTAAGCTCTCCGATTTGGCCATCCGGCAGTTCGTCACGGTTTACCGGATCAACGACCCGCATTTGCGTATCGGTGACCGGCTTGCCGATATATTTTTCGCGAATATCCAGCGTCGAAGGGTAGGGGCACATGGTTCCCAGACCCGGCCCCACCTCCGATGCCCCCCAGAAAGAGGTCAGGTATACGCCCATTTCTTTTTCCACCTGGGCGATGAGCCCTTCCGGCGCAATCATTCCAGCAATCAAACCGGCCCGTAAGGAACTGAGATCGTAATTTGAACGGTTATTATGGTTTAATTCCATGATATAGTGCGGCGGTGCGCCGAGTTGCAGGGTAATCTTCTCGCGTTCGATCAGCCTGAAAGCGTTCTCGACATCGAATTTATCCATTAACACCAGGGTAGACTGCAGGACGATGGGCTGTATCAAGATTGATCCGCAACCATAGGAATGGCTCATTGGCAAAATACCAATAAAAATATCCTCCGGCGAGGCCTGGATGCCCACTGAGTATTCCCAGCCGGCGCGCACGGCCGCATAATGGGTGATCATCGCTCCTTTGGGCTTTCCGGTGGTGCCGGAGGTATACAGCAACATGCACAGATCTTCCTTTGGATCGATGGAGACCGCCTGCAAGGCTTTGCCTTTGCCTTTATCGATTAATTGCCCATAAGTGCTGACGGAATCGCCCTGGCCGTTTCCGACAACGATAATTTGTTCGAGGTCGGGCAATTCCGGTTTGATTTTTAAAATTTCATTAAGGTAATTGTAACCGTCCCATTGCCTGAAAATAAAAAGTCCTCTGACTTCTGAATTTTTCAGAATGAATTGCGCCTCGGACATGCGATAAATGGCATTTAGCCAGACAACGATGACGCCAATCTTTTGCAGGGCGTAAAAAGCCGTGACCAGCTCCAGGGAGTTTTTCATGTAAATGGCGACCCGATCGCCTTTTTTAAAACCCATTTCGGCAAGACTGACTGCTAACGCTTCTGCCTGGTCGTTGAGTTGCGAATACGTTATGCGCGCGTCTGCGTCTATAATCGCAACTTTGTCGGGAGATTCGACCGCCGCTTTTTCTAGTACTTGTCCCAGTGTCAGATTTTCTAATCCCTCCATGTCAGAAACCTCTTATCTTTAATCAATCAAAGCCAGATCTTAATCCGGGTGTTATTTGTTATTCGTTAGTGGTTAATAGATGTCTGTTTTGCGAATCATGTTCGCGGCTGGAAGCCGCTCCCACAAATAACGATTAACGAATAACTGATACCCAATAACGCGTAACGCCGAATTGAGCACTGGTCAATTCGGCATTAGATTTTAAGGTATCCCAGATCAGACGAAATCGTTTCGCAGGTATTTTTTACCAGGTCGATGATGTGATCCAGATCATCGGTCTGGTTGCGTAAACCGGCGGGCAGCGCGATCCCCAGGGCGGCAACGACCTGACGGGAGTAATCCCGGATGGGAGCTGCAATGCCGATGACGCTTTCGACCGCTTCTTCTTTTTCCAAAACGTAACCCTGGTCGCGAATCTGCTCCAGGCGAAGGCTGAACGCATCTGTATCGGTAATCGAGAGCGGGGTATAGGGTTTTAACGGATATTTTTTTAAAATGCGCTTGAGATCCTGCGGATCGAGGCTTGACATTAAAACCATGCCCAGCATGCCGTAGTTCAGCGGGCGTCGCCAGCCGACTTCCGATGAAATCCGGATCATTCCTTGCCCCTCGCGTTTGTCGACATAAACCAGCTGATCTTCCATGTTGACCCCCAGCAGGACGGTGGCACCGACCTCGCTTTGCAGTCGGGTCATCGAATAAGAAGCTGCCTGGCGCAAGGAAAATGACGAAAACACAATGCCGCCCAGTTCAAAAAGACGCATCCCCAGCTGATATTTTTTTGACTGCGGGTCTTGCTGGAGATAACCGCGGGTGGTAAGGTTGGAAATCAGGCGTTTGACGGTTGTTTTATTGAGACCGGTACGATTGACCACTTCCGTCAGGCTCATCGCTCTATCCTGAAAGCTGAAGCAATCTAAAATATCGAGAGCCCGTTCCAGCGCCTGCACTTTATAAATCGAATTTTTATCTTTATATTGTTTCATATCATGAATATAAATTTTATTAGATGAAATTTATACCATGATTTTTTATAAGGTCAATATGAAAATTTAGAAATCCAAATTTAAACAGATTTTATAAATCAATTTGTACTTGACAGAAAGTGCCAGATCGTAATAAACAAAAAATCTATGAAACATTATTTCATAATATGAAACACCTTTATCTGATTCAGATCTCCGGCGATGTTCGGACTAACATATAATTCCCGGCCTATCTGCCATCACAGAAGACGGACTTGTTTCAGAATTGATGAAAAGGGGGCAGTTGTGAGATTACCAAAATTTGAATATTTTGAGCCAGAAGATCTAAAAGCGGCCGTCGCCATTCTGCAAAAAGAGCCGGCTGCTAAAATCCTCGCGGGTGGGACCGATCTGCTGGTGAATATGAAGCATCGGGTTGAGTGCCCACCGGTTCTCGTCAATATTAAAAGAATAGCGGACCTGGACTACATCCGGCAGGATAATGGGGATATCCGCATCGGTGCCTTAACCCCCCTGAAACGGCTGCACGCCGAATCTCTTGTTGTTAAAAATTTTCCCGGTCTGGCCCAGGCGGCTTCTGCGGTGGGCTCCTACCATCACCAGGTTATGGGAACAATGGCGGGTAACATCTGTCAGCAAAATCGATGTATGTATTTTAATCAATCCAAATGGTGGCGAAGCTCGCGACCGACCTGTTACAAGGCCGGAGGCGAGATCTGTCATGTAGTCAACAAAAAAGAGATCTGTTATTCAGCCTACTGCGGCGACATGGCGCCTGCCCTGATGGTCGTCAATGCCCGCATAGCGCTGGAGGGCCCCGACGGGTCAAAAGAGATGCCGATCGAAGACTTCTTTTCAGGGGATGGCAAATCACCCCTGGTCAAAGAACCGGCGGAGATCTTAAGGGAAATCATTATACCCAAAACGTCAGCCGATGGAATTTCCAGCTATATCAAATTTGCCAATCGCGAGAGCATTGACTTTCCCATCGTTGGCGCCGCCTTGTGGGCATCTGAAACCGAAAAACAGTATCGGGTGGCGTTTACGGCTGTTGATCGCAAGCCAGTGAGAGGCAAAGAGGCGGAAGATTTTTTAAACGGTAAGGAATTGAGCGCGGAGAACGCGAAGGCCGCTTCCGATCTGGCGGCCAAGGCAGCCAAACCGGTAAAAACGTCTGTTTATTCGCCGACTCACAAAAAACGCATGATGGGAGTGTTGCTGCAAAACGCGGTGAATGAAGCAAAGAGGAGGTCAAGCGAATGAAAGAGGCCATCGAACTGCATATTAACGGTGATACCTATGAGTTGCTTGTTTCGCCAAACTATACCCTGCTGGAGGTCTTGAGAGATAAGCTGGGTTTGATGGGCACCAAACGCGGATGTGACCTGGGGGCCTGCGGGGCGTGTACGGTGCTACTTGACGGCGAGGCCTGTCTGTCCTGTTTAATGCTTGCCGTCGATGCCAGGGGCAAGCAGATTCTGACCATTGAAGGGCTGGCGGAAGGCGGCGACCTTCACCCGCTGCAGGACGCCTTTGTGCAAAAAGGTGCGCTGCAATGCGGTTTTTGCACCCCGGGTATGATCTTAACCGCCAAAGCAATCCTCGATGAAGAACCGCATGCCAGCGAAGATGTGATCAAGCATAAGATGGCCGGGAACCTGTGCCGCTGTACCGGATATAAAAAAGTGATTGAAGCGGTGATGAGTGTTGCAACCTCATCCGGCAAGGAGGTATAAATGCGAAAAAAATTCAATGTCGTTGGCACCAGATTACCGATGATGGATGCCGCCCAGAAAGCCAAGGGAAGCGCCCTGTTTGCCGATGACCTCGTGCTTCCCGGGATGCTTTACGGAAAGATATTGCGAAGCCCGCTGCCCCACGCAAAAATATTGAATATTGACACTTCCAAAGCAGCCAGACTACCGGGTGTAAAGGGCGTTGTCACCGGCAGCGATATCCCCGATCGACTGTATGGAATTGTTCCCAAGGCCAGTGATGAGTATGCCCTGGCCAAGGGCAAGGTCCGCTATATTGGAGACGATGTCGCCGCGGTTTGCGCCGTTGACACCGAGATTGCCGAAGAGGCCCTGGAACTGATCGAGGTGGATTATGAGGAGCTTCCGGCGGTATATGACCTTTTTGAAGCCAAAAAGGACGGCGCACCGGTCATTCATGAAGGCATAAAAAACAACACGTCCTTTGCCATCAAGAAAGAGTTCGGTGATGTCAAAAAGGCCTTTGCCGAATCCGATGCTGTTTTTGAAGATACATTTTTCTCCCAGGCCGTAAATCATGCCCCCCTTGAGCCGCACGCCGCCCTGGCCCAATTCGACCCGCTAAATGGGGAGCTCACGCTCTGGAGCTCAACCCAGATACCGTTTTTTTTAAGACGCAATCTATCCCACACCCTTCAGATTCCGGAAAGTAAGGTGCGGATAATCAAACCCAAGGTCGGCGGCGGGTTTGGGCAGAAGATTGACATGTTTGCCAAGGATTTCTGTGCGGCCTGGTTTGCGATGCAACTGGGAAAACCCGTAAAATTCGTCTACGACCGGGAAGAGGTTTTTATCGCCACCCGGCAAAGGCACCCCATGTATATTACCGTTAAGACCGGTTTGAAAAAGGACGGGACCATCCTGGCGCAACAATTTCAATCTTACGCCGACGGCGGGGCTTATAACAGCACCGCTCCGACGATGATGGCCCTTTCCTGCTTTTTCCTGATGATCCCCTATAAAGTTCCCAATCTGTTTTATGAGGGTTATCATGTCTATACCAACAAACCCGTGGGCGGGGCCATGCGCGGGCACGGTATTCCCCAGGCGCGCTTTGCCGTTGAACGCCAATTGGACCTGATGTGCGCACGACTCGGGCTCGATCCGGTCGAGGTTCGTATAAAAAACAGCATCCATGCCGGGGAACCTCATTCGGCCGGATTCGTCATCAATACCTGCGGATTTTCAGAATCGGTTCAAAAGGCGGCCGACGCCATCGGATGGTCAGAAAAGCGGGGGAAGTTGCCCCTTGGCCGGGGCGTGGGATTAGCCGGCGCTTCGTTTCCCAGCGGGGTCAGCAATATGAGTCATATCAGTTCCGGTGCGGTGGTTCAGGTGGGCCGGGACGGGGCGGTCAATGTATTATCCGGCGCTGCGGATATCGGCCAGGGAGCGGAAACTGTTATCAGCCAGATCGTGGCCGAAGAGCTGGGCGTGCCCCTTGAAGACATTCGTATGACGGCAGCCGACACGGGGATTACACCGCTGGACCCGGGGACCTTCGGAAGCGGTGTGACCGTCAGGGCCGGCAATGCCGCGCGGCTGGCCGCGGCCGCGGTCAAACAAAAACTCTTCGATTTTCTGGCAGATAAACTTGAGGCCAACGTTGCGGATTTAGTTGCCAAAGAACGCAAGATTTTTGTAAAAGGTTCTCCGGAAAAAGGAATGACCTTCCTGGAAGCCCTGAAGGCCTATCAATATGCGGATCTGCCCATGCCGATCGTGGGAAGAGGGTCATGGATGGCGCCGGCCGCTGAACCGACCACCCTGTTTAAGCAGGATGGTAATTTTTCCCCCAACTATTCTTTTATGACCCAGGCGGCTGAAGTCGAAGTGAACCTCATTACCGGCAAGGTAAAACTGCTGCGGATGGTCACCGCCCATGACTGCGGACGGCCCATTAACCCGATGCTGGTTGAGGGGCAGCTAGAGGGCTCTGTTGTCGGCGGCATGGGTCAGGCCCTGTATGAAGATGTGGTCGTTCAAAAAGGGCAGGTGATGAATCCTTCATTTCTGGACTACGGCTTTCCAACCTTTCTGGAAATGCCGGAAATTGAGGCCATCGAAGTCGAAACGGATGATCCTATCGGGCCGTATGGAGCCAAAGAGGCCGGAGAAGGTACCCAGCTGTCGCCGGCACCGGCGATTGTAAACGCTATTTATGACGCCATCGGTGTTGACTTTATGGAGCTGCCGATTACACCCGAAAAGATTCTGGATGCGCTGGAAGCGAAGAAGAAAAAAGAATAATTGGAAAGAACTTCAGGCTTAAAATCCTCACGCAAAGACGCTAAAAAACACGCGCGCAAAGATATTAAGATATATATAATAAATTTTTTTCTTTGCGAGCTTTGCGGCTTTGCGTGCGAAATAAAAAGGATCAATAGACTCTTTAGCTAGATCATCACTTTTTTGAGCGTCTGACTGATCGACCGCAGATCCTTGAAGTTTCCCATTGGCAGAAAGTAGTCCACGTAGGGCAGGGCAGCGCTCATCCCCCGGCAGATCGGCTCGTAATCCCGCGTTCCCATCAGCGGATTTAACCATATTATTTTATAGGTTTTGCGTTTCAGGAAAGCCATCTGGTTATCGAGCAAATCGATTTCGCCTCTGTCCCAGCCGTCACTGAAAATTATAACAATATCTTTGTGGGAAAGCTGCCTTGCCCCGAAGGTTTCATTGAACAGCTTAAGGCAATGGCCGATGCGTGTCCCGCCGCCCCAGTCAGAAATAGCTCCCGGAATTTGCGTAACGGCAGACGTAAAATCACCCGTCTCGAATTGATGGGTTACTCTGGAAAGATCGGTTGAAAACAAGAAGATTTCGGTCTGTCGGTCAATTCGTTTAAGGGCATGGATGAACTGCAGGATCATCAGGGTATAAATATCCATTGAACCGCTGACATCGCAAAAAAAGATAACCCGGCGTTTTTTTATTTTTTTCTTTCTAAAATCAAGCAGGATCAGTTCCCCGCCGAATTGCATGTTTTTTCTCAGTATTTTTCGCAGACTGACTTCTTTTCCCCGTATGGTATATTGAAACCGTCGACTGATCCGGTTGGCCAGCGGTTGCAGTAATCTGTTGATTGTTTCGTAGACGTCTCTGTCGCCGTCAAAACTGATTTCCTGCAATTGATCTGATTGCGAAAGGGCTTGCGGGCTGTAGCGCAGCGCCCATTGTTTGCTGGCATTTGGTTCAGCATCCCCGCCGGTCTGAAGATAGCTCATTTTTTCTTTAACGGCGCTGAGGATGTCCTCTTCGGTTTCGCTTTCCCCGACGCCTTCAGCCGGAACCTGAAGTGTGGCCCGTTCCTTGGGCAACCAGAAATCATAAAATAAGTGATCGAACTTGGGGAGATTTTCCTTACAGCTGATAAAATTGCTGCGAAGCAAACAGTGAAATGTCTGAAGGTTGGAAATGTCAATCAACGGCAAGCCCGCAAGTGTGTCTAATACAGCCGGCAGGGAAACCGAAATATCGTTATCTCGCAACAGATGCGAAAATCGAACGATATTTTCGATCAATCCTTCTTCTGAGCGGTACGACGAATTGTCGGTCTTTTCATTCGGCATTTTTATGTGATTTAAATTGAGCGATTGTCGAGGTTGCCGCAGCTACAAGGAAGATGTCGTTCCGCTATAGTTGACTATGTGGGACGGCATCTGACGCGGTAGATGTGGTGAGATCGGCAATCCCGGAGGGTTTCAAATTTAAAAAATTAAAAATGACAGAATTCCTCACGAATAAAAACATTTTCATTTTTTTAAATTTGGAACGCTCATTTTAAGTCGGAGTATGAAGTTAATAGATGGGTGCGTTTTTCCGGATTTGGCCAGATATTGGATTTGAAATTTTGAATATCTTCGCGGTACTTGAAAATGCATCCCAACGTCTGTTCGACCGTTTCTTCATCCAGGACGTTGCGGTGAAGTTTAAGAAGGGCTTCGGCCCAGTCAAGGGTTTCGGACACACCCGGTCTTTTCATCAGGTCTTCCTTGCGGATATTTTGCATGAAAATCGCAATTTGATGGATAAGCGACTCTTCCAGTTTCGGTACCCGCGCGTGGATGATTTTCATTTCCTTGTCCAGGTCCGGATAATCGATCCAGTGATAAAAACAGCGCCGTTTGAGGGCGTCGTGGATGTCTCGGGTTCGATTGGATGTAATCACGACCATGGGTTTCTGGGTGGCTTTCAAAGTGCCGATTTCCGGGATCGATACCTGAAAATCGGACAGGATTTCCAGTAGAAATGCTTCAAATTCCTCATCGGCACGATCCAATTCATCGATCAACAGTACCGGTGTGTTGCCCTGAGAAGTCTGGATGGCCTCCAGCAACGGTCTTTTGATCAAATAGGGCTCACTGTAAATTACCTGGCCCATTTCTTCGGGTGACAGGCCGCATTGCTCGTCCATTTTGATACGCAGCAGTTGTTTGGGATAATTCCATTCATACAGGGCCGAATTGGCATCCAGGCCTTCGTAACATTGAAGCCGGATAAGTTCAGTGGAGAGAATGTCCGCCAGGACCAGGGCGACCTCGGTTTTTCCGACGCCGGGTTCTCCTTCTAGAAATATGGGTTTGCTGAGTTGGTATGAGAGATAAAGCACGGTCGCCAAAGATTGATCCGATATGTATCGATGCCGGGTCAGTTGTTCACGGATAACATCAATGGAAGAAAAGCTGTTTTTTGCGCTCATAAAAGTACCTTTTTATTTTGAGCATGCTTATGCTCTAAGCGATCCTCTTTTGCGGCGAAACCCTAATTCTATTATTATGCAGTTTTTGGTTAGGTCAAGGGAATTCAACCATAGGTTAACCGTCGCCGGAGGTGAAAGCTGGAGTCGTGTACTAAAAAGGTTTCGGGTGTCAGCAAACAGATGACTGAGGGCAGGAGACAGTCTGCCCTTGTCTTCTATCCTCTGTATCTTCCTGACACCTGACACCTACTTATCTTACATGCCGCGTCGGTATTGCCCCCCGACATCATAAAGCGCCTGGGTAATTTGCCCCAGGCTGCATACCCGCACGGTATTCATCAGTTCCGCAAAAATATTTTCGCCCGAGAGGGCAACTTTTTGCAAGCGTTCCAGCGCTGCCGGCGCTTCCTTTTCGTGGCGTTTTTGAAAATCTGCTAGACGCGTCAGCTGAGATTGTTTTTCCTCTTCGGTTGCCCGGGAAAGTTCGATGCTCTCATTGAGTTGATCCGGGGCGGCATCGGGATCCCGAAACGTGTTCACGCCGATGATGGGGAGTTTGCCGCTATGTTTTAGTGTCTCAGAATAAATCGATTCCTCTTGAATTTTACTGCGTTGGTAGCCTGTTTCCATGGCGCCCAGGACCCCGCCGCGTTTGGTGATTTGATCGAATTCATATAAGACCGCTTCTTCTACAAGACGGGTCAATTCTTCGTAGATAAAGCTTCCCTGGTTCATATTTTCATTTTTGGCCAATCCCCATTCACGGTTTATAATGAGCTGGATAGCGAGGGCACGCCTGACGGATTCGGCACTGGGTGTGGTGATGGCTTCATCAAAGGCGTTGGTATGGAGACTGTTGCAATTGTCATATATGGCACAAAGCGCTTGCAGCGCTGTACGGGTATCATTGAATTGGATGTCCTGGCTGTGTAACGATCGCCCGGATGTCTGGCAGTGATATTTCAGCATCTGGGAGCGAACGGATCCGCCGTAAAGTTCGCGCATGGCGACCGCCCAGATTCGGCGCGCCACTCTCCCGATAACCGTATATTCAGGATCCATCCCGTTGGAGAAGAAGAAAGATAAATTCGGCGCAAAGCTTTCAAGGGGCATGCCGCGGGACAGGTAATATTCTACATACGTAAAGCCGTTGGACAGCGTGAGCGCCAGCTGAGTAATCGGATTGGCGCCGGCTTCGGCGATATGATACCCTGAGATAGAGACGCTGTAATAATTGCGGACGTTGTTATCAATAAAATATTGCTGGATGTCCCCCATCACCCTCAGCGCGAATTCGATCGAAAAAATGCAGGTATTTTGTCCCTGATCCTCCTTAAGAATATCTGCCTGCACGGTACCGCGCACATTGGAAAGCACATCCGCTTTAATATTTCCATATTGCTCCTTGGAAGGCGCTTTACCGTTTTTGGCTTTGAACTTGTCTACCTCCTGGTCAATAGCGGCATTAAAAAACATCGCCAGCATCATGGGCCCCGGGCCATTGATGGTCATGGAAACGGATGTGCTGGCTGCGCACAGATCGAAACCGTCATACACGACTTTGACATCATCAAGGGTGCAGATGCTGACGCCTGAGGTGCCGATTTTCCCATATATATCCGGTCGTATGTCCGGGTCACAACCATATAAGGTGACGGAATCATAAGCGGTTGAAAGCCGTTTGGCTTCATAATCTGCCGACAGCATTTTGAAGCGCCGATTGGTGCGGGCGGGGTCTCCCTCGCCGGCAAACATGCGGGTCGGCTCTTCATCCGCCCGTTTTAACGGGAACACGCCCGCCGTGAATGGAAATCTACCGGAGACATTTTCTTCCCGCATCCAGCGGTATATCTCCGCCGGATCTTCAAAGCGGGGCAGGGCAATTTTGGGAATCCGTATATGCGATAATGACTGCGTATACAAGGGAACCCTGATGTCTCGATCCCGAACCTGATACACCAGTTCATCTTTACTGTAGGCATCTCTGATTTTTTCCCATTCCGCTGTGGAGTCTAAGGTCTCTTTTTTCAGCGTCGCTTCGGCTTTTTCAATTTCGTCTTTGAGCATTGAAACCAGCTTCAAAGAATCTTCTGTTTCATCATTTGCACCGGCTGATGCGTATGTTTCCTTTAAGTGCCAGACTTTTCTGAGATTTTGAGCCTGTTCGCGTGTTTGCCGGTGGTATTTTCTGATCGAATCAGCGATTTCAGAAAGGTAGCGGGTACGTGACTGTGGAATGATGATCGTCTTGGATGAGGAGGTCCGGGTTTGAGGTCGGGGTAAGCTGGCCTTGAATTCAACACCTGTTTTTTCAGCAATTTTATCAATAACTGCATGATAAAAGGAAGTGACCCCGTCATCATTAAATTTGGCAGCGATGGTTCCAAATACCGGCATTTCTTCAGGATCCATATCCCATAATTTTTGATTGCGTTGGACTTGCTTGCGAACATCACGCACCGCATCATCTGCGCCGCGCTTTTCAAATTTGTTGATTACCACCAGGTCTGCAAAGTCGAGCATATCAATTTTTTCGAGCTGAGTGGCGGCTCCAAATTCGCTGGTCATGACATAGATGGATAAGTCGACCAGATCGGCAATACTGGAATCTCCCTGCCCAATACCGGCGGTTTCAGCAATGATCAGGTCATAGCCGGCTGCCTGTGTCACCTCGATGGCATCCGGCAGCACCTCCGGCAATTCGGTTTGCGAGCGTCGTGTCGCCAGAGAACGAAAGTAAACCCGCGCATTACTGATGGCGTTCATCCGGATGCGATCGCCTAAAAGCGCCCCGCCGGTTTTTCGCCGGGATGGGTCACAGCTGATGATGGCAATATGGACATCTTTAAGATCATGCAGCATCCGTAATATCAGTTCATCGGTCAAGGAGGATTTGCCGGCACCGCCTGTTCCCGTAATGCCGATCACCGGGGCTTTGCGTTTTTCGAGTTTCTGTGACAGCTGGGCCCTGATGGCCTTAAAGTTCCCGTTTCCCCGGGTTTTGGCTTGCTCTGCGGCGCTGATCAGATTGGCCACCAGCAGCGGGTTGGCGGGGTTCAGGTCGTTTAAATCAAAATTGTTATTTTGGACGGTCGAAAAATCGATGGCCGCAACCATGTGGTTAATCATTCCCTGGAGCCCCATGCGGGCACCATCTTCCGGTGTATAAATCTTGGCGACGCCGTATGACTCCAGTTCTTTGACCTCCTCCGGTACAATCACGCCGCCGCCACCGCCAAAAACCTTGATATGCGAGGCTTCCTTTTCTTTTAGAAGATCAATCATATATTTGAAAAATTCCACATGGCCGCCCTGATAGCTCGATACGGCCACGCCCTGGACATCTTCCTCAATGGCAGCCTCCACGATTTCCTGAACCGATCGATTGTGTCCGAGATGAATCACTTCTACACCGGTGTCCTGCAGAATCCGGCGCATAATATTGATGGCGGCATCATGGCCGTCGAATAGAGAGGTTGCTGTGACAACCCGTACATCGTTCTTGGGTTTGTATACCTCAACTTCCGTTGTCATTTTACCTCCTCAACTTCGGTTATAAATCTTAATTGCCATCAACAGCCGAACATAAGTCGAAAACATAAGGATGTTGATTACAGCACTAGAAGTGGTTTCAAAACCCCATCTAAGGGACAATGGCTGCGTTGCAGTCCTCCGATAAATGCTCACATACCAATGTATGCTGCGCTTTCTCGATCGGCCTGCGCCTTGCCCTTGAACCTTATCTGAGGCTTTGAAACCACTTCTATGATGATTTTTTCCCACCGGCAAACATTCCAAAAATGATGTCGGTTTGCAACTGAATATAATCTTCAATACTGTAGTGGTGGGCTAAATACCACCGCCTGAAGGTCCACATGTGCCCCAATATGACAATATTGTGGGCCGCCAGTTCAAGATTGTTTTCACTTAGCTTTATCAGGTCGTCGGAATGGGCGATGCCGGCAAGCGCTTCCACAAAAAGGCCGGTGATACGGAGCTCATTTTCCAGCACCCGTTTTTGCCACTGGGATGGTAGGGATTGGGTTTCCTGGTAGATCAAAAGGATAAAATCACTCATCCGATGGCATACCATAAAGTATTCATGGATGATTTTCGCCAATGCATCTCTGCCCCCGGCCGCCTGGGACATGGCTGCGGTCACACCGCGCTCCACCTCTGCGTGGATCGATTCGCAAACCATGTACAATATGTCTTCCTTTGACGCGAAATATTCATACAGAGAACCGATGGAAAACCCGGCTGCACCGGCGATCTGCCGGGTTGTGGTTTTATGAAATCCCTTATCGATAAACAGCTGTACGGCCGCATCGGCAATCTGCCGTCGTCTGCGATCCACCAGTTCCGGATCTTTGACCTGGGTAGGGATATCTTTTGTTCGGTCCAGTTCTTCCATTATAACCGTATGATATTATTGTATATTTATTTGTAACAACAGACCGATACGTTGTCTGAACGAGCGCTCAATCAATAAATAACATGTCTTATTTTTACTTGTCAAGTTATTCGCCAGTACAACCTTAGATTATATTTAACTAATTGAAATAATATGTAAAAGAAAATTACTAAACGGATTGTCGATTTCTGATGAGAATTTGTTTTGTTGGCGAAGATTTAATTAAGAGGGGTTATGTGAATGAGCGCTCGCTCACAGGTATAAATTACTGATAGGATATCAAATGGTTTTACCGATTCTGTGAAGTCAGGCCGATCAGTCGAGGGCAGGGGGCAGACTGACTTATGCTGACGGTGAGCGAATTTTACCCAGCTGAAGAGAAACTAATCTTTTTCATGTCATCCAATCGTCCCAGCACACTGCCTTCCAGCGCAAAGAGCGTGCGCTCGCAGGGACAGGTGCGGTCGGCCACGGTTACAATGTCGCGTGTCCGATAACGTATGAAGGGCGTCGCGCGTCTATCCAGATTGGTCAATACCAGTTCACCCGTACCGCCGGGTCCCAAGGGCTCATCGGTTTCAAGATCCAGAACCTCCGGGTAAGCCCAGTCTTCATTGACATGCGTCACGCCGGATTGAAATTCACAATTATAGCCCCAGGGGCCGATTTCAGTGGAGCCCAGAAAATCGAATGCCTTGCAACCATAGGCACTTTCGATCTTATTTTTAACCCCGGGAATCACAGCGCCGGGTTCGCCCGTGTGCCAGGAGAGCCTGATACGAGCTTTCATGGCAAGATCGATGTCGCTTTTTGCGGCAACATCCGCCATATGAATGGCATAGGACGGGGTGGCGCCAATGACCGTGATCGGATAAGTGGCCAGGGCGTTGATGCGTTGTTCGGTCTTCATGCCCCCGGATGCAAAAAGCAGGCAGCCGATTTCCTGGCAGGCGTACCATCCGGCCCAAAACCCGATCCAGGGGCCGAAGCTGAACACGGGCATGACCATGTCGGTCTTGCGGATCCCGTAAGCATAGAGCATGCGGGCGTAAATATGACAAAATTGGGACCAATCCTCAGGTGTGTCGAGAATTTTAATAGGGGTGCCGGTGGTACCGGATGTCATGTGCACCCGCTGGGTTTCCTCCATTGGAACTGCCAGCATGCTGCCCCAGGGCGCATGGGCCTCCTGGTCTTTGCGTAAGTCTTCTTTGGTTAGAAAAGGCAGTCTTTTTATGTCATCCAGTGTGCGGATCTGATCCGGCGTGATATTGGCCTTCTGGAAATGTTTTTTATAAAATAGGCTATGATCCCAGGCGTGTTGAACCAGGGCTTTGAGTTTGCGCTCCTGCAAACCCCTGAGTTCATCCCGTGATGCCGTCTCAATTTCAGGATCATAATAGCGGCTTGCCATAGGTCCTCCTTCGCAAAATTATAATTTTAACAACCTGGCCGCATTTTCACCCAGAATCATTCGTTTGGCTTCTTCTTTTATACTTAAGCCCTGCAGGGCGGTTATATTTTCTTTGATGGTGGGCACAGCCGGCCAGTCGGAGCCGTAGATCACTTTATGGGCGATGCGCTCGAGTTCCGGAAAATAATTTAATAGATTTTGCGGTGGCAGCCCGGAAACTTCCATGTACACATTTTCATGAATCCGGGCCAGCGTCAGCGCTTTTTGATACCAGAATGGGCGCCCGCTGTGAGCCTGAAGCAGTTTGAGTTTCGGAAAATCCACTGCAACATCATCCAGGTAAAGGGGATCTCCGTATTTTAGCCGGGCGCCGCTGAATATAGACGAGCCGATATGAAGCAATACCGGGATGTCCAGCTCCTGTGCCTTGGCGTACAGCGGATAGATTTTGGTCTCGTTGGGATAGAAATGCTGATAGGTCGGATAAAGTTTTAAGCCCCTGAAACCCTGGTGTCGCACCAATTCCTCCAATTCATCATCCGGTCTCTCAGATGTGTTCGGGTCAATGCTGGCAAAGGGTATCAGGCGTGGACTATGAGAGCAGAATTTCGCCACATCCTCATTGGCAGCGATTCCGGAAGTGATGGGAGCAAGTTCTGCCAGGATCACCGCATAATCAATACCGGCCTCATCCATTAGTCCCACAAAGGCTTGCGGTGAAGAATAGGTCTCAAGCATCCAGTCCAGGCGCTCTCCCCATCCCTGCTGCAAAAGTTCCGTATAATCCGGTGTCCGGCTGCGATAATACGCGGTATGGACATGAAAATCGATAATCATTTTTCACCACCTGTTTTGACTTTAATTCTGGCGCAGACGTAATTACAGTTCTGGCAAATCCCGCCGTGATGCTGACGCAATTGGAGATGGCTCGTGTCCAGCTTGTTTTTGAAAAAGTAGTGTCGGTTGCAGACGCGGCAATATCCCCTCAGGTACAGGGGATTCATATCCTTGGTTTGACGCTCCAGGTCCTGTCCTCCTGGATGATTTGTATTCCTACGTTTCACTATTATCCTTGTAATGCTTTTATAACAGCCTGGCGGCTCATGACGGTCAAAGTTCGGGAAACGAGATTGGGGGAGGGTAACCTTTAGACCCCTCCCCAATCATCTATCAAATCCAATCGTTCAATATTCGATTTGCAGATCCGAGTTGACGGTTAACCGAGACTCTGCGCATCGGTTTTACGACGGCAGCAATGGATCCGGCTGCTGCCGCTCGTGATCGATGGCATAGCGCCTTGCGGCGGTGAGTGCTTTTACGGCGATTCCGGTGGTATCAAAAAAGGGCATATTCAACCCATCGACTTCTTTGAGCCACCGCTGCTTTACTACGCCGCCAATCAACACGGAATAGAGTGGCTTTTCAGGATGAAGCTCCTTGGCCTTCTGGTAGACATCCCGGATACCTTCGAAATCCGCGTTCGCCAGACCCAACAGGATCACCAGAACGGCATCCACATTCTCGTCATCCAATACCGAATGGATGCCCTCTTCGTGGGCGAGGCGGTTGCCAGCCCCCAGGGCCGCCCAGAGGTCAAGCGGATTTGCGGGCGGTTGCCACTCCGGTAGAAACTTTTTGATACGTTCCCGGGTCCTGGGGCTGAATTCAGCCTGCACAAAACCGTTGGCCTCCAGCTCGTCCGAGGCCATCACGCCATTGGCGCCGCTGAAGGTTACGATACCGACCCGGTTTCCCTGGGGCAGCGGCTGGTACTGAAAAACCTTCATATACTCCAGAAATTCCTCCAGGTCGTATGCCCGGGTAATTCCATACTGCCGGTAGGCGTAATCGACGATCTTATCGTCGAGGGCCAGGGAACCGGTATGCGAGGCTGAGGCTTTGGCGCCTGCTTTCGTGCGGCTGGGCTTTAGCACCACAATCGGCATGTCTGCTTTGGCCTTATTCGCAATCGAGAAAAAGCGACGGGGGTTTTGCATGCCTTCCAGATAAAGCGCCACCTGATCGCTTCCCGGGTCTTTCCAGGCCCACTCCAGGTAATCACTTTCGTCCAGATCGATTTTGTTGCCGAATATAATACTTTTGCCGATCCCGATGCGCTGAACGGTTCGTGTCATCAGCTGATCGGCCACCGCGCCGGCAAAGATTCCGGATTGGCCGCCCAATGCAATGGAGCCATCCTCCCAGTTTTCAAACAGAATGAAGCTGGCCACCAGTTTCTGGTCCATGTTGATGAATCCGATTGAGTTGGGTCCCATGCAGCGGACGCCGGTTTTTCTGATCAGCTCGGCCAGCTTTTCCTGCTCTTTTTTGCCTTCCTCTCCGACCTCGGCAAAGCCTGCCGCTATGATTACCGCTGCTTTTACACCCTTTTTGTAGCAATCCTCAAACAGGGTCGGCACAAACTTGCCCGGCAGAAGAAAGAAGACCAGGTCGATATCACCCGGCACATCGAGGATTTTAGGATAGGCCTTGAGACCGATGATCTCGTCGGCTTTGGGGTTGATGGGGTATACTTTTCCCGGAAAACCGTTGACCACAATATTTTTCAGCAATACGTGGCCGGTTTTGGTTGGATTGGTTGAAGCACCGATGACAGCCACGGACTTGGGTTCCAGGACGGCCCTGATGTCATTGAGGACATCACTTTTAGCGGGTTGTTCTATGGCGTCTTCTTTTTGTTTGAGGGTAATCAGGGCGTCCAGTGCCAGAATCCGATCACCTTTAACCACAAGGGGATTGATGTCCAATTCTTCGATGTCGGCATGAAATTTGACCGCCAGCTCCGAAAGCCGGGCAATGGTCTGTGCAAGCGCCGTTCTGTCGGCGCGCGCTTGCCCGCGGTAACCGTCGAGCATCTTTGACCCTTTAATCTCATCCAGCATCTCGGCAGCACCACTTTCATCAATCGGTGCCAGGCGTAATGTGACATCTTTCAACAACTCTACGAACACGCCCCCGAGACCAAATGCCACCACCGGGCCGAAAGGGGGACGGTTGGCGACGCCCAAAATCGTCTCAATACCGCCTTCCACCATTTCCTGAACAAGAACACCGTCGATTTTGGCAGCGGGATGCTTTTCATTTATGGCATTCATAATTTCCTGGTATGCCTTGCGAACAGCTTCATCGTCAGCGAGTCCCACCTTTACGCCACCGGCATCAGTCTTGTGTAAAATGTCGGGTGATGAAATCTTTAATACGACCGGGTACCCGATATTTTGGGCGCTGGATACCGCTGCTTCCTCACTGTTGGCCAATTCTTCACGTGTGCCGGCAATTCCCGCAGCTGCCAGCACCTGCTTGGCTTCAAATTCAGTCAGTTTGGTTCTCCCATCCCTTCGGACGTCTTCCAGGATCTGTTCAATTTCCGCCATTATCTTACCTCCTAAATAAGGTGTTTAGTAATTGCCTTTTTAATTGATAGTGACCTAGTGTCATGTCCCAGAAATGTCGGCTAAAATATTATTCCGTTCTGAGTCGTGGTATCGATCCGTCATTCCCGTGCAGCAGACTGTGTCGTAATTCAAAAAAGCGCTTAAATTCTGCCTGTCATGCCGGACTTGATCCGGCATCCAGAACTGTAACACTTTGAAAAAGCACTGGATTCCGGGTCAAGCCCGGAATGACAAAAAGGCTCATTTTCCTCGCTTGAAGATTATGTCACAGCCTCGCAGGCGGGAGTCCAGTTCAAAGACGCCTGGATTCCCGCCTGCGAGGCTGTGACATTCATTTTGCAACTTATTTATAGGACATGACACTAGATACTATCTCAAAACTGCATAAATGCTCGCTAGTTGAGCGGCTTGTTCTGTTAGCCCGTTAGCGCCTTGTTCAGTTGACCGTAAAAAATAGTATTTTTTTTATCGGTCTCAACTGGTCCAACGGAACAAAGTGCTCAACTGGCAAACCTATAGAATATATAACTTCCCTAAATCTCGCCCCTGCTGGACGAAAAATTAGCCACTCGCCTGGAACTCAGTGCGAGGTCATAAGCCATGGCGAGTGGCTAGTTGAATTCGCGACTCCGTTTATGAACAAAGTCGTTTTATCTGGCCATGAATGCTCCGCCTTCAACAACCAGGGTTCTGACACCGCCGACGCCGTCACCGTTTTTGTCCATGGTGGTCACACCGGAGATGCCGTTGAAATCTTTCAGCTTTTCCCAACCCTGGCGGATTTTATCGCGATCCTTGGCCAGGTCTCCGGGTTTGTTGGTAACCCCTTCTTCCTCCATGATTTTCTTGATAATATAAATGTTGTCATAGGAACGCGGTCCGCCGTAAGGTGGCGCTTTGCCGCCCGGAGAACGCGCTTTGAATTTCTCAAGATATTTGACCATTCTGGGGTCGGGGTTGCCACCGATCCAGGCGGCCGTTGAACCAAAATAGCCTTCGACAGCCTCCCCGCCGATTTCGATCAGACCGGGAGTACTGTTGCAGGCGCCGCCCAGCATGGGTGCATTAAGGCCCTGCTTTTTAGCTTCGATCGCAATTTTGGCGCCGGCTTCGTAGCAGGAGCCAACCGCAATGCCATCCGGGTTCAGCGATTTGACCTCGGTTATAAATGGTGCGAAATCAACGGTTTGAGTCTGGAACGTAAACATTTTCTTGAGCTCTATGCCGTGTTTTTTGAATAAAACCGGCATGATTTTTTTGCCTTCCACCGTGGAAACGGCATCTTCCGAGTTGTAAAGGATAACGGCGGATTTGATACCATATTTTTCTTTCCATTTGGTGATGGCCGGATCGAGCTGCTTATCGCTGGTCAGGGTATTTCTGAATGCCCAGGGGCTCAGGGCGGACAGACCCGGTTTGGAGGAGCAAAAAGAAATCATCGGCATCTTTAATCGATTCAGCTTTGGAAAAATGACTTCACAGACTGAGCTCTGGCAGGGCCCGTTGACCACCAGGGCCTTATCCTGTTTGGCGAGTTTTTCGACCACCGGGATGGCAGGTGGTGCTTTGCAGCCAACGTCGTACCACACCATCTCGATTGGAACACCGCCGATTCCGCCGGCGGCATTGATTTCTTCTACCGCAATTTCAGCAGAAATTTTTGCAGCGTTGCCCCACTCAGCGCAGACCCCTGAAACTGAATAGATGCCGCCAATTTTGACCGTATCGCCGGAAAGCTTTCCGGCTTGAGCGGATGGCGCAAAGGTCAGGACGCTTACCACAAAAAACGCAATAATTACAATTGGCAAAAAATTTTTCTGTTTTACCATGATGCCCTCCTTTCGAATAGAAGTGAACCTACAAAGGACCCGTTCGGGTTCGTCCTCATTTTTTTTATCACCTCCCTTATCTCAACAGACGATATTCTTTAAACCGACGGTTCTTATAAACGAATTGATTTTATTTTACATCCATTCATTGAACCCGCGCGCTGCGGCCGGCTCTTCCCAGGTAGGCTCTTTGAACCGCCTCATTATCCCGCAGCGTCTGACTGTTGCCCTCCAGGACAATGCGGCCGGTTTCCATTACATAGCCGCGATCCGCGACAGTCAGGGCCTGATTGGCATTTTGCTCCACCAGCAAGATCGTGTAACCGTCGTTGGCACGCAGTTCATGGATGGTTTCGATGATAAATTCCACTAAAACCGGCGCCAGCCCCAGAGAGGGCTCATCCATGAGCAGCAGCTGCGGTTTTGCCATCAAGGCCCGGCCGATCGCGAGCATCTGTTGTTCGCCTCCTGAAAGCGTGCCTGCATTCTGGCCCAGTCGTTCTTTCAATATCGGGAATTTTTCGAAGACCTGGTCAAGATCCTTGGCGATACCCATTTTGTCGGAACGCAGGTAGGCGCCCATTTCCAGATTTTCTTTCACGGTCATGCGGGATAATATCCCCCGTCCTTCGGGAATTTGAACCACCCCCATCTTGACGATTGCATAGGGTTTAACGCCGTCGATCCTGCGGTCCTGGTAGACAATTCGACCCTCTTTGGGCTTTAGGGCGCCGGATATGGTTCTCAAAAGCGTGCTTTTCCCGGCACCATTGGCGCCAATCAGAACCACGACTTCGCCGCGCTGGACGTCAATTCTTACCGCATTGATCGCGAGAATACCGCCGTATCCGGCTGAGATGTTTTCGACAGACAGCATCGCATCTACCTTTTTCTGCCTAAATAGGCTTCAATGACCGCAGGATTTTCCTGAATCTCGGACGGGTTGCCTTCGGCGATTTTAGCGCCGAAATTGAGCACTGAAATCACATTGGATATTTCCATGACCAAATCCATATTATGCTCGATTAAAAGAACCGTCTTACCCATCTGGTTGATTTTGACGATCAGGGATTCCAGATCCACGGTTTCTTTTGGATTCATTCCGGCTGCGGGTTCGTCGAAGAGCAGCAAATCCGGATCCTGGCTGAGTGCCCTGGCGATTTCAACAAGACGCTGCTCGGCATGGGGGAGGTTGGCGGCAATCTGGTCGGCTTTTTGAGGGATGCCGACAAACTCCAACCAGTGCATGGCATTTTCACGGGTGGTCTTTTCTTCCTTCAACTCCCGCAGAGAAATTCGGAAGAGGGTTCTTAACAACCCGGTTTTGGTCCGGCAATAACTGCCAAGCATCACATTTTCCAAAACGCTCATATGACCGAAAAGCCTTACGATCTGAAAGGTCCTGGCAATTCCCAGTTCGGCTCTCTGATGGGGCTTTAATCCGTTAATCAGGCTTTTTCGAAAGGAGATTTGTCCTTCGGTAACATCGTACATTCCGCTGATCAGGTTAAAAAGGGTGGTCTTGCCGGCGCCATTGGGTCCGATAATGGCATGTAGCGTATTTTCTTCTACTTCAAGTTCTACATTCATAAGTGCGCAAAACCCGTCGAAATATTTAGCGATATCTTTTATTTCAAGAATCATTTGCCCTCCGTTCGGTCCGGATAGAGAACGCCAGCGCTCTCTATCCCCAAAAGTTTGCGAAAGGCATATTCAATAGATCGTACGGAATCCAGACTGATAATCCCCTGGGGTCTGACAATCATCATTAAAATAAGCAGCGCGCCGTATAACTCCATGCGCCATTCCTGGATGACGCGCAGAAATTCCGGAACCAAAGTTAAAACAAAAGCACCGAATATGGGACCCCAGAATATCTGGATTCCACCGAAAATGGTAAATACGATCAACTCAACGGCGTGCATGACGTCGAACATGAGTGGTTCGATGTACTCCTGGTAGTGGGCAAAGATCCCCCCGCCGACACCGGCAATAAAAGCACCCGATGAAAATGCGGTCAGCTTGACGGCGGTGATGTTTACCCCCAGAACTTCAGCCGCATCCTCATCACTGCCGACCGCCTGACAGGCCCGGCCCATTCGAGACTTGCGCAATCGATTAAAGAATACGATCAGGATCACGATCATGCCATAAGCATACAACAGGGTGTGTTCCTGATAGGGGATTCCCGGAAAACCGGCAGCGGCACCGATATAGTCGATATTGATGAAGACCACACGCACAATCTCACCAAATCCCAGGGTCAACAGCAGCAGATAAATCCCTTTGATACGCAGGGCCGGAAGCCCTAAAACGAAACCGACCATTGCGGAACAAATCCCGCCGATCAAAACAGCCGGCACGTAAGGGATTCCGAATTTAACCGTGCAGACCGCCGACGCGTAAGCACCAATAGACATAAACCCGGCCTGACCCAGGGATATCTGTCCGGTCATAAAGGGCAGATAGAAGCTAAGGGCCATAATGATATTAATGCCTGCAATCGTGATAACGGAAATCAGATAATCCAATTCAAAATCCCTTCTTAACCCTGTCGAATGCGTGTCCCGAAAAGCCCGGTGGGTTTGAATATCAGAATCAGGATCATGATACCGAAAGAAAAAATATCCTGTAAATTAATCTCGGTCGGCAGGATAACGATACTGAGCACTTCAGCCAATCCCAGAATCAGTCCGCCAATCATGGCGCCGGCCACATTGCCGAGTCCTCCCAAAAGCATAACGACCAGCCCTTTAAGGGCAAAAGTCAGTCCGATAAAAGGAGAAATGGCGTGGAAGGACAACCCGATCATCACCCCGGCAGCCCCGGCTAGGGCGGATGCGATACCAAAGGTAATCAGGACGATCCAATCCACATTTACGCCCAGCAGACCCGCGACCATGTGATTTTCAGAGACCGCGCGCATGCCTTTTCCAATCTTTGCCTTGGCGATAAAAAAATACAGGCCGACCATTAAAGACAGAGAAATCCCCAGTATAAGGACGTTAACGGAACTGATGAAAAATGATCCAACCTGATAATTCGTGGTTCCGATGGCATCGGGAAAACGGGTCCCGTATCCGCCGAAAAGCTTTACGGCCAGGTTCTGCAGAATAATGGTAACCCCGATGGTGCTTAAAAGCGGTGCCAGGTGAAAATCCTTTCTAAGCGGCCGGATCGCCAGCAAATCGATCAAAACACCCAGGATTCCCGTGGCTAGCATGGCCAGGGGCAGGGTGATGTAGAGCGGCAGGCCGCTCCAGATGATGATATAGAGCCCCATAAAGGCACCGGCCATTAAGACTTCGCCGTGCGCAAAATGCAGAATTCCGAGCACGCCGAATATGAGGGTATAACCGATCGCCACCAGCGAATATGTGGCGCCCAGCGTCAGACCGTTGATAATTTGTTGAAAGATCATTTATTCCTCATTTGCTGAGCGGCTTCCATCACCGAATCGACCACCTGCTTGTATCCGGTGCAGCGGCACAGCACGCCGGACATGTTCTTTCGCACCTCTTCCTCGCTCGGATTCGGATTTTCATTGAGAAATTCATAGGCGGTCATCAGCATGCCGGGGGTGCAGTATCCGCACTGCAGGCCGTGTTTTTCGCGAAATGCTTCCTGAATGCGGGTGTAATTGCGCGGCATCTGCAAGCCCCTCGACGGTCGTGATGTCGGCACCATCGGCCTGGACGGCAAACATCAGGCAGGAACGCACCGCGCGGCCGTTGAACAGAACCGTACAGGAGCCACATATGCCGTGTTCGCATCCGATGTGGGTTCCCACCAGTTCCAGATCGTTTCTTAAAAAATCAACCAGAAGGCGCCGGGGCTCTACCCAACGCTCATAGTCCACGCCATTTACATTTACTGCGATGCGACGACTGTCTGCCATTTTATTGACCTCCATTGAGCATCTTCCATGCCTCTTGCAATCCTCTTTTTACGAAAACCCGTGCCATGTCCATACGATATTCAGCCGAAGCGTGATAATCGGGTTCGGTGTCGGTCTCCTCAGCGGCCTGTTGAGCCGCTTCTGCGATCAGTTTTTCGGTAATTTTTTGACCCGCCAATAGCGCTTCAGCTTCTTGCGCGCGCACCGGGGTCGGGGCGACACCGCCCATCGAGATTCGCGCTTCGCTGCACACCCCTGCCGCTTCGGTCAAAAGCAAAATGCCTACCGCCACAATGGCAAAATCACCCGAACGTCGACTCAGTTCCATAAAAGACCATCCCGTATTCTGCGGCAGGGCCGGAATTCTTACTTCCACCAGAAGATCCGACGGCTCCAGCGAAGTCGTCAGATAGGTCAAAAAGAATTCTTCGGGCTGCAATATTTTATCTCCGGACGGCCCCAAGACCTTTAGCATTCCATTGAGGGCACACAGTGCGGTCGGTATTTCGGCTGAAGGGTCGGCATGCACCAGGCTGCCGCCAATGGTTCCACGATTTCTAATGGTGCTGTGCCCGATAAATGATATGGCCTTGGAGAGGATGGGCCATTTTTCGACGACCACCGGTGATTGCTCAATATCTCTTTCGCGGGTTAACGCCCCAATTACAAGCTCATCGCCTTCGGTTTTTATGTATTCGAGTTCCCTGATCCCATTGATGTCGATCAGAATTTCGGGACGGGCCAGTCGGAAATTCATCATGGGGACCAGGCTCTGCCCCCCTGCGATTATCTTGGCCTCATCTCCGTAGCGATCCAGCAGATCGATGGCCTCTTCGACTGTTTGGGGACTGAGATATTCAAAAGCGCATGGTTTCATATCCATTCTCCTGTGGTGATAACTCTAAAGCGACTTTAATTCCTTGCCGATTTGCTTAAAAAATTGACCCAGCATCATTTTAGCGATTCCGCTGATCAGCCTTTGCCCGACCCCTGCGATCAGCCCGCCGACCTGTCCCTCGCCCTGATAGGAAACGATGGTGCGCTGGTCTTGATGGGACAGTTCAATCAGGGCCTCTCCTTTTACGAATCCGGGGATGCCGCTGCCTTCGACAACCAGGCGGTATTTTTCCGGAGGCTGGGGATCTGCCACTTCGGCCATCCCTTTGTAGGTTCCTTTAATGGCGGCGATGCCGATCTTTAATGTGGCATCATATTTCCCGGGTTCGATTTCCTCTAATTTTTCACATCCCGGGATGGCTTTTTCGAGATGCCGTGGATTGGTTAAAACCTCCCAGACCTTTTCCTGGGTGGCATTGAATTTGTACGTTCCTTCCAGTTTCATAAAAATCTCCGTAGCAGCTAGATTATTTTTGTCCTTTGGCTTCCTGGATCAGATGCCAGATTTTATTCGGGCTCAGAGGCAGTTCGTTTATGGTTACACCCAAGGGTGCCAGGGCATCTGCAATGGCATTTGCGATGGCCACCGGGACCGACATGGTGGAACTTTCGCCCGCGCCTTTTGAACCCAAAGCGGTCAGCGGGGAGGGTGTTTCCACGTGTCCGATATCCACCTTGGGGACTTCCATGGCCGTCGGCACTAGATAGTCCTGAAAGGATGCGGTCAGGCATTGACCGTTTTCATCGTAGGCCCATTCTTCATAAAGGGTGCCCCCGAGGGCGTGAGCAATACTTCCCATGACCTGACCTTCCAGCAGCAGGGGATTCAGAACGGTTCCGGAATCATGCACGCTGGCCCATTTGAGAAACTCAACCTGACCGGTTTCGGGATCCACTTCCACTACAATGGCCTCGGCGATAAATCCATAGGTGTTGGAAGAATCCACGCGATCCAGCTGGTCGGGCGGCTGTGAGGTCGGCATGGATAACAGGCTGCTGGCGTACAGGCCGACATCCGTTCCCTCCGGTAGAGCGGATTGATTCCAGTGGGCGGTGCCGGCAATGTGTTTGACATGGATCGATTTGTCCGGGGCGCCCTTGACATAAAATTTGCCATCCTGGTCTTCGATGTCATCGGGGTTGGCTTCCAGAAGATGAGCGGCAATTTTTTTCATTTTTTCCTTCACCTTGCGGGTGGCTGCGACAACCGCATTTGTACCTACAGAGGCAAAACGGCTCGAATAGCTTCCGGTGGTAATGGTATAAACCCGGTCATGGGTGTCCACCACGTCGCTGACCGTTACATCATCCGGGCTGATACCGAGTTCATCGGCTACGATCTGCGATATGACGGTTTCGTGCCCCTGACCTTGGGGGTTGGTGCATGCGATCACGTGGGCTTTTCCCAGCGGGTCTAATTTGACGATGACCGATTCACCTGATCCCGACTTGGGATGGCCTTTGGCTCGCTGCTCGGGAGTCAACGCCAGGGTGACATAGGCGATATTGGTAACCGAGGGATCTACCACCGTTGCCAGCCCAATACCGATATAGCGGCCTTGCTTGCGGGCTTTTTGCTGCTCTTTTCTCGTTTTCTCGTAGTCGATTTTGTCCAGCGCCATCCGCAGGGCTTTGGGATAGTCGCCGGCGTCGTATACGCCGCCGGTTGCGGTGGTATAAGGGAACTGATCGGATTGAATGAAGTTTTTGAACCGTATTTCAGCCGGATCCATTTCCAATTCCGCAGCAACCATGTCCACCAGTCGTTCGACACTGAAATAAAGCTCCTGGCAGGTATATCCGCGGTTGGGGGCTGTCAGGCATTTGTTGGTGCCGACAACCATCACTTCTCGATCTAAATTGCGAATTTGATAGGCACCGGTGTGATTACCGGTGCTGCGGTAGGCACATCCGGGCTCCGGAGCGCGGATGTATCCGCCGGTGTTGTCCATGGCTTTATCTTTGAGCCCCAGAATGGTTCCGTCTTTTTTGACGGCCGCCTCCATATAGGTGACGCGATCGGTTCCCGTGGCACTGGCCAGCAGGTGTTCGCGGCGGTCTTCAATCCATTTGACCGTCATGCCTGTTTTTTTAGCCGCAAGCGCAATTAAGGCGATATAGGGGTACATCCCGGTTTTGGTGCCAAAGCCGCCGCCGATATCGGTGGGTACGATCCAGCGCATCTTGTTTTCCTGAATTCCAAGGGCGATGGCGACCAGGGAATGATTGACAAAGGGGCCCTGATAGTTGTTGTAAATGACAAATTCCTCGTTAAAGGGATTGTATGATGCAACCACACCATAGGTCTCGATGGGCGTAGATCCGTATTTGGGAAAAAGAAATTTACCCTTGACCACCAGGTCCGCTTCTTCATATGCTTTTTGCATATCCCCGTATTGGAAAAAGCGATGCGAATAAATGTTGCTGCCGATATTGTCATGCAGAATGGGGGCATCCGGTTCGACGGCTGCCTCTATGTCCATTACGACCGGCAACGGGTCATATTCGACCTCGATCATGTCCAGCGCGTCTTCTGCGATATAGCGATTATCCGCGACAACCACGGCAACGGGCTCACCGACGAAACGGACCTTATCCACCGCACAGCTGTAATACTTGGGTGGAATCGGCACGCCCACCGGAAATGGCTGAGACATGGCGGCCACATCATTGCCGGTTAGAACACCTCTGACGCCGGGAACATTCAGGGCCGGGGATATATCCAACCCCTTAATCCATGCATGCGGATAAGGGCTGCGCAGTATGGCGGCGTGCTTCATATTCGGCAGATAAATATCATCCATAAAGCGTCCGCGACCCGTCAGAAGCCGGAGGTCTTCTTTGCGCTTCATTCCTGTACCGACCCACTTTTTTTGTTGCTTTTCTGGCATGCTTAATTCTCTCCTTGTTTTATAGTGGTTGTTAAAAAAACGTTGCGGTATTCAAACGTTTTTTTCTACAATCACTTATGCCGCACTGCGGTATAAAAGCGCTTAAATCAGCTAGTCTTTAAACCACTCAAGTGTATGAATGTCATATTCGATGGTGATCTTGCGGTTCAAGCTGGCATCCAGCAACTCAGCTTCAAAACGATCTGCAAAAACCATTTCTCCGGACAAAATAGGCGGTGTGCCTGAAAATATCACAATGCCGCCAATTCGGTCATTTAACTGCTCCTGGACGAGTCGGATCAAATTTTCAGGCGGTAGAATGGATCCGAGAGTTGACTCCTGGTAAATGTTTTTTTGTCCATCTTTAATTGCCCAGCTGCGAACTTGAATCTGATCCCAGGTCTCTTTGACTTCCTCGTAATTCCATAAGTTTCTGGAGAGGATGGTGGGACAGACCTGTTTTGATTTGCGGATATCAAGTCTTTCCAGCTCCCGATCGGTGTGGTCACTGGCAAGCCCGACGTAGATGCTGTTTTCATCGATAAGCAGGAAAAACTCAACCTCACCGGAAGTTTCCCGGCCTTCGACCTGAATCGCGTCCTTTTGAGTCAATCCCCAGGCCGGTTTGGGGTATTGGGTCGGAACTGAAGGCGGGGGTTCAACGCCCTCTTTGGCCAGTTCTTCAATATGCTTGCGAACAGCCGATTGATCGCGTCCGGTATAACCACAAAGCACGGCCCCGTTTACCTCATAGCCGATCTCTCTTTTGCCGGTTTTTTCTTCAACTATAAATTGGAATATCATCGCTATCCGCGCTCCTTTTTGTCTTGCTTTTCCCTGTCCCACCGGCGCAGCTCTCTTCGGAGGATTTTGCCGGAGGATGTTTTTGGAAGCTCTTTCAGAAACTCGATTTCCCTCGGATATTTATAAGGTGCAATGATGTTTTTGACATGATCTTGAAGCGCCTTGGCCAATTCCGGTGTGGAATCGTAGCCGTCATGCAGGACAACCCAGGCTTTCACTTTTTCACCCATTTCCGGATCCTTGACACCGGCCACGCCGGACTCCAGCACGGCTTCATGTTCCTGCAGCGCTGTTTCAACATCAGCCGGTGAGATGCGGTAC
Source organism: uncultured delta proteobacterium (assembly GCA_963706575.1). Lineage (GTDB taxonomy): Bacteria > Desulfobacterota > Desulfobacteria > Desulfobacterales > JAHEIW01 > JAHEIW01. The sequence goes on from CAVPNL010000001.1 coordinate 304,356, forward strand.
CCATGACAGGTCATGATATCGTCGGATCTGGCGCCGTACCAGAAATAGCCATCTTCATCCATATGGGCCAGGTCTTTGGTATCATACCAGTTGTCGGGGAGAGAAACGTCTTTCATTTGTGCGGGCATCTTAAAGTACTCCGTAAAAAGGCCCGGATGATCATTGCGAATGGCAAGATGGCCCATTTCACCCGGCGCAAGGCGCTCACCCTTGTCATTTACAATCGCGACTTCAATTCCCGGGAGGGGTTTTCCCATGGACCCGATCTTCACCGGCAACTGGGTCTGGGTCGTGCAGAATTCGTGGGCTTCGGTTTGTCCCATGCTGTCAATAATTTTAACGCCGAATCGTCTCTTCCATTCACGCCAGGTCTCGGCCAGCAGAGGTTCTCCGGAACTAAGGCAGTATTTTAAGGAACCGGTATCGTATTTTTTCTCGGCATCTTTGACCGCCAGCATCATTCGATATATCGTCGGAGTGCCTGCAAATATGGTGATTTTGAAATTCTGGATGTATTCATAAGCCCTTTCGGAATCAAAACGCTCATCCGCGTAAATGGCGGTGGCAACCCCCCATCTGAAGGCAAATAAAAAATTATGTCCCAGGGCATACATCCAGGTCAGGGCGGTTGGACCGCCGCAGATATCGCCTTTTTCCAACCCCATGGTAAATTTGCCGATGGGATCTCCGGCGCCAATGATAAACCGATGGCCGTGGACGACCCCTTTGGGCGCACCGGTAGTTCCCGAGGTGTACAGGAAATATGCGGGATCATCTTTATGGGTTTCCACAAATGGCAGGGATGCGGCGTCCTCCTTTAGAAGGTCTGCGTAAGAAATCTGATCGCCTTGCGTATCGCCGATGACAATGACGTGCTTGAGGGTTTCACACTTGGGTCGTATGTTCTCTATGGCTTCTATATAGCTGCTGGTCGTGATGACAGCCGCGGCCTCGCTATTGTTGATAATATGCTCCAGTTCATATTCTCGCAGCATGGTGCTGGTTGGGATGGGGACCGCCCCGATTTTCTGTCCGCCAAGAAAGGAAACCATGTATTCCGGCCGGTTGGGGGTCCGGATGAGATAGGTATCGCCTTTCGATATGCCGAGCCGGTGCAGGGCACTGGCAAAACGATCGGTCATATCTTTTAGATCCTGATAGGTGATTTGCTGATCTTTGTAGTAGATCGCAACATCCTGCCCACGGCCATGCTGCGCCCAATAGTCAACGATGAGCCTGGCCATATTCAATTTTTCAGGAATCTCCAATCGGAAAAATCCTTTAGAATCCATCCGTTGAAAAGTTTCGTCCATTTGATCGGATTTCATTTGATTTCCCCTTTATTTTTCTTCCTGGGTTTCAATTTTATCGGCGATCGTCTTCTCGGTGTTTTCAAGATGACAAATCAAGGCGTGAAAGGCCTTAAGCGGATTTTCTTCTTTAAGACCGGCAAAAATAGCGCGATGCTCATCAATCACCTGTTTCATCCGAGAGTAATCTTCGATGGCTCTGACGCCCATGAGGTGCATCTGATCTCTCAGGTTGTCGAGAATCGATTCGATTTGCTGGTTTCCAATCTTGGAGGCCAGATAAAGGTGAAATTGTTTGTCGTATTCGATAAAGCCCAGCCTTTCAGTCCGGTTTAGCATCTTTTCCTGATTGCTGATGTTTTTATCGATTTCCTTAATATCCGCTTCAGTAAGCCGCGTGGTAATTTTTTTTATAACGTAACCCTCGATAATTCGACGAATTTCAAAAACTTCCCGAACCTGCTGGGTCGTAAGCTTGCAGATCTCAACGCCTTTTCCCGGAACAAAGGCGACCATGCCCTCGCGGCTCAATTCTAACAGGGCTTCTCTTACCGGTGTGCGAGAAACCCCGAGTGCCTCGGCCAGTCTCTTCTCGTTCTGCAGTTCGCCCGGTTCGAGGGCGCCGGTGATGATCAGTTCTTTGAGCTTATCAAAGGCCTGTTCTTTCAGTGACTTCGCACGAGAGATGGGTATTATTTGCTCCATATTCGGTCCTTTTATTGACAATTTAATAAAGAAAACAATTAGTTATACGGTTATTGGCCTGAATGAGTGTGTGATATATCGAATATTGCATACCGACATGGCGGGGCGATGTCAATAAGAAATTGTAAAATATATTCGCGCATAATTGAATCGTAAAACGTGCCGCCAGGCACCTTAAGCCAGGTTTTGGAGAAGCCATCAAAATATTTGACTTGAAATATTGTATGTAGTATGCAACATGCAACATAACCTGAAATCAAATCACCTGCGGGTGGCTTCACCCGATCCAGCCGGTAAGTGCAATGGAAAACCTGAGCAAATTAGAACCGCCGGGCACCTTACAGAACCTGGCCTACGAAAGAATCAAAACCCTTTTGATTAACGGCCAATTGGAATTTGATGAAGTTTATTCCGCCAATCAATTTGCAGAACTATTGGGTGTATCGCGTACGCCGATTCGCGAGGCACTTCTGCAGCTGACTGCCGAAGGGTTTTTCATTTCCCTCAGAGGAAGGGGCTTTAAGATTAAAGAATTTTCTGAAAAAGAAATCAGAGATTTCTTTGAAACCCGAAAAATGATTGAATCCTATGTGATCGAACAACTGGTGGAAGCGGTCACTGAAGAAGATTTAGAACCGCTTGAGGACAGTTTAGAAAGGATGCTCAATGGTCACGACCGGGAGGAAATTTACCGCTTTCTGGATGCCGACAAATCTTTTCATATGAATCTAATCCATCGCTATAAAAATAATTTACTTGAATCCATCATGGAAAATATTCGTGATTTTATTTCTATCTTTGGGCAGAAAGCGCTGAGGAGCCCCGGAAGGGTTCAGGAAGTTATCCGAGAGCATCAATGTATTGTCAAGGCATTACGACAAAATGATAAAAACAAAGCCGTGCAGGCCATCAATGACCATTTAGATGCAACCGAGAAATCATTAATCGAAAATTTACACCACAAATCGGGGTGATGACGCTGTGATCCGCAATACCCCCTCGAACAAAGAGAGGTGAAGCGATGAGAGTGACCAGTATCCAGCTTGGACTGGAAGACCGTCCCAAAGAGAAAAATGTTGAACATGCCCTCGGCCTGATCGACCAGGCACCGGATAGTGAACTTTTCCTGCTGCCGGAAATCTGGCCCTGCGGTTTTTTTTGTTTTGATCGCTACAAAAGCGACAGTGAATCCGTTGATGGCGCGATTGTCACTGCTTTCCAGGAAAAGGCCCGGGAGAAAAATTGTCACATTCTTATGGGAAGTATGGTCGAAAACGATGGTGACGATTATTACAATACCAGCATTTTTTTAAATCCCAGCGGTGAAATTGCAGCCCGCTACCGTAAAATTCACCTTTTTGGCTATCAATCTGACGAGACCGAAATCCTGACTCCCGGCAAAGAAGTTGTGGTGACCGAAACACCCTGGGGCGTCAGCGGTTTTTCAACCTGTTATGATTTGCGCTTCCCCGAGCTTTTTCGGAGCATGGTGGATAACGGCGCCCGGTTCTTTCTGGTGGCATCCGCCTGGCCGCAGGTACGTCTGGAAGCCTGGCGACTGTTTAACCGGGCGCGGGCGCACGAGAACCTTGCCTTTCTTATTTCGTGCAATTGCGCCGGCGCCAACGCCGGCAAACAATATGCCGGTCACAGCATGATCGTTGACCCGCTGGGGCAGGTCATCGCAGAAGGGGGTGAAGAAGAGCAACTGGTGACGGCCGAGATCGATCCGGGTCTTGTCGATACGGTGCGCCAGGATTTCAGTGCCTTGGACGATCGGGTTTTGAAATGATGGCCAACCCTTAATCATCTAGAAAGGAAAAATCATGCTAAAAGAACATCTGGAATTTTTTGCCTTAGACCTCTCGGTTGGCTGGGAAACACCGCCGGGTTACCCCGAAGGAATCGAACAGAAGATTCTGGCGGGATCGCTGGATGAGGAAAATAAAAAAGGATCCCGCACCCGCCTGCTGCGGTTTCAACCCGGCGCCTTCACCACTGAACCGTTTGAACACGATCACTGGGAAGAAGTTTTTCTGGTATCCGGTTCACTGACCGTTGGGGAAGAGACATTTCAGCCTTACACGTATGCCTGCAGGCCACCCAACACTCCGCACGGTCCTTTCAGCAGTCAGGACGGGTGCCTGCTTGTCGAAACGCATTTTTACGAAGCAGCGGGACAAATTGTTTAATTTGACATTTATTCCGAATTGATCATGTAAAAGCACGGTATCAACCCTTTAACCGGCTGTTTCACTGATGCCAAAATAGGAGGAGGGATTATGACAACACTTAAAAGACACCAAAAAGTCAAATTCGTACTGGTAATAGCCGCTGTGGCTATCATCAGTCTGGCCATTTCCCTGCCGGCAGTCCATGCCGGGCAGCCCATTAAAATAGGCGTTGCCTACGGTCTGCAAGGTGTGTGGAGTGACTGGTGCAAGAAAAACATCGTGGCGGTTGAAATGGCGGTCGAAGAAATCAATGCCGCCGGCGGGGTGAACGGAATGCCGCTGGAGACCATTATATACGATACGGCCAGCAAACCGGCCGAAGCCACCCGCCTGGTGCGTAAACTGGCCACCGATGACAAGGTTTTAGCCATTTTAGGACCCTTTTCCAGCTCCGAGTGCGAGGTGGCCTTTCCGGTAGGTAACCGCATCGGGATTGTCATGATCTCCCAGGCGTCTTCCAAACCGGGGGTTGCCGCCAAGTGGCCTTACGCCTTTCGCAATAAAATCGATGAGCTCAGACTGGCCTTTCCGGCCATCAAAAAATGGATGATGATTCATAAAATTAAAACCGTGGCCATCGTTCATGATGCCAAGGACGCCGTCGGTCGTGCATTGGGTACCATGGTTTTGCCGGGAGTCAGCAAAAAGCTGGGACTTCAGATCGTCAACGAAGGTAACTATGTGACCTATACCACCGGTGATTTCGACATGCGGCCGCAGGTGACAAAGCTTAAAAGTATGCAATTTGACGGCCTGGTGTTTGGCGGTCTTTACATGGACGGCGTCACGTTTATCAAAGAAGCCCGGCGCCAGGGTCTTAATCAGCCCATGGTCGGGGGCAATCCGCTGATGAGTTTGCAATTTCCCCGCAAGGGCGGCAAGGCAGCGCAAGGTGTTTTTACATCTTCGGAATTTTATTACTGGATGGAAGAACCCAAGGTGCAGAAGTTTACCAAAGAGTTTATCAATAGGGCCAAGGCCAAAGGCATCGATCCTCCCGAGCCGTTGCAGTTTGACGTCAATGTCTACGATGCCATTTACATGCTGGCGCATGTCATCAAACAAAACGGCATTACCAACAAACCCGCAGACCTGGCGCGGGATCGTGAACTGATCATGAAGGGCCTGACCGATCTAAAAGACTTTCCGGGACTGGCCAGCAAGATCAGATTTAACGATAAGGGCGATGCTGTCAGAGACGTTTATGTCGTCAAGGCCCAGGGCGATGAATGGGTCCTGGTTGAATAGAACCTGTGCGTTCCCGCAATTGAAGCAGCGGGAGCGCACTTAATCCATATTTGATACAAAAAGGGTGCTGAAATGTTTTATGTCCTTTTTGCTTTAATTTGTATTTATGCCATCTTTACGCTCTGGTTTTCGATAAGCGCTTTTTGGGAGAAAGAACGCCAAGCCGGGATCAGAGGTCTGATTTGCACGTTTGCGATGGTGGTTTTTTTATTTTTCTACGCCCAGGCTCAGGCCGGCGGTATGTTAGATGGAACATTTGTGAAAATCCTCCAGGGCATTATTGCTGCGCTGATGATCCTGTTTACGATTTCGATGTTTGTTCCCATCGGTCGCCGACCCGAAGCCCTGAAAGGAACCGAGGGGATGCGCCAAGGCGAGACAGAACGGTTCAACCAGAAGGATACGGCCTTCAATATTGCCCATGTGGGCGCATACGGTCCTGAAGTGAGCAAACAGCGCTGGGCTCTTCAGAGCCGGGATCCTTTCGGGGGCATCTACTGGACGCTTGTAATGGGATTGCGGCCGCAGGCGGACGGCAAGGTCAACCCGCAAAGACAGGATGGTTTTTCTAGCGAAGAGATCACAAAGGAAATCAAACGAACCGCCCGTTATTGCGGGGCGGATCTGGTGGGCATTACCAAAGTCAAACAGGATTTTTGTTACAGTGAAACGTTTTCATATGAGGAATCCAAACTGGGTACCGGACCCGCGGTGACATCACCGGTAGATATAAAACATAAATATGTCATCGTTTTAGGCCGCGAAATGAATTTTCATCGAATACAGAACACCCTCTCTTCGAAGAATGATGAAAGTCTGGGTGAAATCGGAAAGACCTACTATGAACTGGCCCAGATTGCCTGTGCGTTGGCGGCATTCATCCGACAGCTGGGTTATTCCGCCAAAGCCCATCATGTGCGCAATGAACAGGTTTTGCAGGTACCGTATGCGGTTGATGCCGGCCTCGGTGAACAGGGGCGCCATAACTATATCATTAGCGAAAAATACGGTCCACGGGTACGACTGGCAACGGTGACAACCGACCTCGAATTGATCGAAGACAAACCGGTCGATATCGGCGTACAGGATTTTTGCGAAAGCTGCCGATTATGCGAAATCAACTGCCCGGCCCAGGCCTTGGCCGCTGAAAAGACCGAGGTCAGAGGATACCGTAAGTGGCCCCAAGACTATACCAAATGCTTTGGATTCTGGGTTACAGGCGGCAATACGTTTGGCTGTACACTGTGTTTGAAAGTCTGCCCCTGGAACAAGCCCCGTACGTTTGTTCATCGCGTCAGTATGTATGGCGCCGCGCGTTCGATTGTGGCCCGCCGGGTCCTTTACTGGATCTCGCTGATCTTTTACGGCAAACTCTATCGCTGGAAACGACTGCCGTTGCCGGATGAGATCGAGATGCCCCCGGAGACCCAGAGCTGGGGCAAGCAATCATCAAATTAGTTGGATTAAACTCTAGGGTGCCGGTTTTTGGGGTAGCTGGATCGGTCATATCTGAAAGGAACAACATTGTTTTTACAGCAGCTTTTTAACGGCATTATGCTGGGCAGTACATATGCATTGATCGCCATCTCGTTTACCCTGTTGATGGGGGTCTTGAACATGCTCAATTTTGCCATTGGCGAACTTTTTATGCTGGGCGCTGTTTTTGGGCTGACCTTTGTCAATTTTGGAATGCCGTTCTACCTCGCTTTTCCTCTGGCAATGATCTGTACGGGTTGCGTTTGCTTGATTATCGAACGCTTTTCTTTTCGACCACTACGCAACGCGCCACCGTCAATTCCCTTGCTCAGCACCATGGGATTTTCGATTTTAATCGGAAGCACAGCTGAAAATATCTGGGGATCCGAGCGATCCCAATTTCCCCAGTGGATCGAGCCTGTAGATTTTTATATCGGACCGGTTCTGATCTCATCCACCGAACTCATCATCCTTGCGGCGGCGGTGGTTATCATGATCGGCTTGGATCTATTTCATTCAGCGCACGCGGATCGGTCGCGGTATGCGCGCGGTGGCCGAAAACATCGATACGGCCAGTATTTTGGGAGTTGATTCCAATCTGATTATTCCGGCTGCTTTTTTTGCCTCAGGTGCCTTGGCGGGTGCCAGCGGGATCCTATTTGGGCTGAGCTTTTCCATCGTATCCCCCTTTATGGGAATGGCGCCCGGAATTAAAGGGATTGCGGCGATGATTGTGGGCGGCATGGGAAATATCAGGGGGGCTATCGTCGGAGGCATGTTGATCGGTATCATTGAAGTGCTCAGTGTGGGATATCTGGGCGCGACTGCGAAGGATTTTGCGGTATACGGTGCATTATTTCTGGCGCTGGTCATCCGGCCGCAGGGAATTCTGGGAATGCTCCAGACTGAAAGAGAGAGGATTTAACGGTGAGTATCTATCATCTGGACCTGCTTTCGGCACTGGGAATAAACATATTGTTGGCCCTGAGTGTTTACTGCCCCATGGTCACCGGGCAGCTTTCCATTGGCAATGCCGGTTTTATGGCCATCGGGGCGTATATTTCAGCGATGTTGACCGTTCATCTTCATATTCCGCTATTTGCGGCATTGATTGCGGCCGGTGTCGTCGCCGGATTCATCGGCCTGCTGGTGGGGTTCCCGGCCCTCAGGTTAAAGGGTCTTTTTCTGGCCATGGCGACCCTTGGATTTGGTGAGATCGTCCGCAATTTTTTTATGAATTTTCTTGAGCCCTTAACCGGCGGGGCCTATGGTTTTAGAGGTATCGGCAGCGATCCGATCTCGGTCTTCTGGATCTGGGGCTGGGTCATATTCTTTTTAATCTTTCTGCATTTCCTTTCACGCTCGCGGATGGGTCTGGCCATGCTGGCCACCCACGATGACGAAACGGTCAGCGAACTTATGGGTATTAACATCGTTCGCTTAAAGATCGGGGCATTTGGCCTGGGTGCATTTATTGCCGGTGTCGCCGGTGGTTTGTTTGCCCATTATTACCTTTACATCGAACCGGAGTTTTTTAATGTATGGAAGTCGATTTACATGGTGCTTTTTGTGATCATGGGCGGCATGTTGACGGTTTGGGGTGGCGTCATGGGTGCCGCTTTTTTACATTGCTACCCGAATTTACCCGGGTTTTGCATGATTGGCGCGGTGCGTTTTTTGGATTGGTTATTATTGTGCTGATGATTATTCGGCCTTCGGGGATTCTAACCCGGGATATGTTTCGCTGGGATTTTTGGCGGCCATCGTTAAAGGAGGCCAAATCTTGAATTCGACACCGATTTTAAGTTTAAAGGATGTTGAAAAAAAATTCGGCGGGTTAACTGCCGTAGGCAGCTTGAATATGCAGGTCTTTCCGGGGCAAATTTGTGGTCTCATCGGTCCGAACGGTGCTGGCAAGACCACGGTCTTTAATTTAATCACCGGGGTTTACCCCTGCGATGGAGGCGAGGTTTTTATAAGCGATCGGGAAATAACTTCTGCCAAGCCCTATCGGATCACACGAATGGGTGTTGCGCGTACCTTTCAGACCATTCGGCTCTTTGCGAATCTGACCACCTGGGAGCATATTTTGATCGCTCAGAATTTTTTAGCTCGAAGTCACAATGGCAGGCGGTTGCTGCCGGACAGGCAGCGCGAAAAGGAACTAAAGGCCGAGGCTCAGGAAATTCTCACCCTGCTCGATTTATGGCAAGACCGGCAACGCAAAGCGGTAACACTTCCTTACGGCAGTCAACGCAGAGTAGAAATTGCCAGGGCGCTGGCCACCCGTCCCAAACTGCTGCTGCTGGATGAGCCGGCCGCCGGAATGAATATGCGCGAGACCGAGGATTTGCTCCATATCATCACAAAAATACATGCACAAAAACAGGGCATGGCGATCCTGGTGATCGACCACGACATGGATTTTGTTATGAAAATTTGCGAATATATTTTTGTTCTGAATTTCGGTATTAAAATTACGGAGGGAGCGCCGGATGACATTCAGCAGGACGAGAAGGTCAAAGAAGCCTATCTGGGGAAGGAGGAATAGGTGCTGCGGATATCAAATCTTGCGGCCGGATATGGAAAAATCAAGGTTTTAAAAGGCGTGTCTCTTGAGATCGAAGAAGGAGAAATCATTACACTGATCGGGGCAAACGGGGCCGGCAAGACAACGCTTTTGAAAACGATTTGCGGATTGATTCAGGCCAGTTCCGGTTCCATTGAATATGAGGGCGAAGCCGTGCATCGCAAATCGCCTTCGGCGCGGGTGAAAAAGGGGTTGGTGCTTGTGCCGGAAGGGCGCAATATCCTGCGAAGGATGACGGTCTACGAAAACCTGTTGATGGGCGCTTATTGCCGGGCGGATCGAACCGAAATTAAGAACGATATCGAAGCGGTTTTTGAGCGGTTCCCGGTACTGGCAAAACGGATGAATTTGTCGGCCGATGTGCTATCAGGCGGCGAACAGCAAATGCTGGCCATCGGGCGCGCCATGTTAGCACGGCCGAAAATTCTCATGATGGACGAACCTTCTCTGGGGCTGTCTCCCATTCTGATCAAGGAAATTTTTTCGATTATTGCCGATTTGCACAGCTCCGGCATGACCATTTTGCTGGTGGAGCAAAATGCGCTCAAGGCTCTGCAGGTGGCAAACCGTGGCTATGTTATGGAAACCGGCGAGATCGTTATGGCGGATACGTGTGAAGGCCTCTTATGTGATGAGAAGCTTTGTGATGCCTATCTTGGCGGCAAGGTTGATCCCTAAGGACCTGATAGGCTGCCAAAAACGGATCTTAAGTTTTGATGTCTCCTTCCAACAATTGAAATAAAATTTGGCGGTGTGGTTCGGATGTTTGAAAGTCAGCCGGTCGGCAGCGAGCTGCAGCAAAAAGGTGGTTAAATGAGCTATGCATATTTGGTCATATATGAGGTGCAGCCTGAAGATCCTGAAGCTTTTCTGCGATACTATTTTGAAACTCACATTCCGATTGTCTGGACATTTCCGAAGATTCGGCGAATTCAAATAGAGCGCGGAGTGGATGGCGGTGACTTTTTTATGATCGCGCGTTTTACCTTTGATACTCTGGAAGATCTACGGATGGCCATTACATCCAAGGAACGAGAACGTGCGCGGGCTGATATGCAAAATTTTCCTGCTTACCATGGACGGGTAAGCCGTCAGGCAGTTGAGATAGTGGAAGTAGGACCTGATGGGATCCAGTAAATCCGATCATAAGGTAAAATTGTTTTCACCATTAAAGTTGCGTGAGGTCATCATACCCAATAGGATCATGATTTCACCGATGTGCCAGTATTGTGCCAAAGACGGGATTCCGCATGAATGGCACTTCGTGCACCTTGCCACCAGAGCGGTTGGCGGTGCTGGGATTGTGATGACCGAAGCGGTTGCGGTTGAGCCGGCAGGCCGCATCACGCCTTTTGATGTCGGATTGTGGAATCAAGAACAGCAGGAAGAATTTTCGCGACTGGCTGCCTTTATCGATAGGCAGGGAGCCATACCCGGGCTGCAACTTGCCCATGCCGGACGGAAAGCATCCCACGCCCGTCCCTGGGAGGATCGTCGCCCGCTTACGCCAGCCGAGGGGGGGTGGGAGGTTTACGGGCCCAGCCCAATGGCCTGGGATAGCGGTGATCCCATTCCGCTGGAGTTGACAACCGATGATATAGCTCATCTAACAAAGACATTTCAGCATGCTGCCCTACGCGCTTTTAAAGCCGGATTTCGTCTGCTGGAATTGCACGCGGCCCACGGATACCTGCTGCATTCTTTTCTTTCGCCCCTGACAAACCATCGCCGGGACGCGTATGGTGGAAATTTTGAAGGCCGAATACAATTTGTTGTCGAGGTGGCCAGAGCAATTAGGGAGGTCTGGCCCGCAGGACTGCCGTTTTTCGTTCGAATATCAGCCACCGATTGGGTAAACGATGGCTGGGATTTGGATGATTCCGTACGATTGGCCAAATTGCTTATTTCTGAAGGCGTAGATGCGATCGATTGTTCAAGCGGAGGAATTTTGCCGGGGATCGATATAAAACCGCATGCCGGCTATCAGGTGCCGTTGGCAGAAGAAATTCGGCTTCGGACAGGCGTTCGAACCGTGGCAGTTGGCATGATCAGTGAGCCGAGACAGGCTGAGGACATTATCGCTAACGATCGGGCGGATTTGATCGCTATCGGTCGACTTGCCTTATGGGATCCTTACTGGCCGCATCATGCCGCAAAAAAATTAAACGCCAAGGTCCAACTGCCGCGACAGTACGAACGGGCCAATATCTTTAATTAAACGGGTTTGTGATCATTACAAGTAATGGGTACCACCTATTTGAACAATACTTGGGAGAAGATGAATGTCAATAGCTGTTAGTATACACGGCAAGACGGGCAGACGCTTCGGAATAGCGGAATTGTCGGAAGCGGCCTACGTCAAGGATATTGTACATCCGCTTGAGCGCTATGATGAAAGGATGACGCCGCTTTCCAGAGGTTACGTACCGCCCGGCGGGTGGCAACAGGAGTTTCTCGACACACTGGTGCCTGCCATCGGCCAGCAGGGGGCAGTTCCCCGTGACGAGCCGGGATACACCCAGATAGATCTTGCATTGCGAATTGCCGGGTTTCATACTGCCATGGCGACCAACTGCCACACGGGCAATTGGACGCGGCCGCGGCTCTCTGATGAGCTGGGCTGTTTTTATGATTGGGAAGGAATCTGGAGCCCCGCAATGATCGGGCTGCCTTGGGAACCTCCGAAATTAGCGGTGGCATCGCCGGCAGAAATGTCTGAAATCGTTAAAGACGCAGCTTTGTTCCTGGGCGCCAGTCTGGTAGGGATCACCGAGCTGAATCGAAACTGGATTTATAAAAAGGGATGGGAGCGTTACGGTCATAAAGAAATCGATCTGAATGCCAAAATACCGTCCAGCATAAAATATGCAGTCGTCATGGCCATTGAAACAAATTATGATTATGTGCGGCATGCGCCGACAGCCAGGGCCAGTGCGGCGGCCGGTTTAGGCTATTCGAAGATGGCAATTCTCAGTCCGGCGTTAGCCAAGTTTATTGCTTCACTGGGCTATACTGCCATTGCATGCGGCAACGATACGGCCTTGAGTATCCCGCTGGCTGTAGATGCTGGTCTGGGGCAGCTGGCCCGGTTGGGAACGTTGATTACGCCGGAATTCGGGCCCCGGGTAAGGTTGTGCAAAGTGCTCACCGATCTTCCTTTGAAACCAACAGCTCCGGTTGATTTTGGTGTGACCGAATTTTGTCAGATATGCGAAAAATGCGCCGAGTACTGTCCCTCTCAGGCGATCTTATACGGCAAAAGAATTTCCACGGCACGCACCGTCTCTACCAACCCCGGACTTTTGAAGTGGCCGCTTAACGGCGAAAAATGTTTTCGGTACTGGTATAAAAATGGTGCTAAAACCGAGAAGGGAATGTACCATATCGATTGTTATCAATGCATTAATGTATGTCCGTTTAACAAACAGCCGGGAATCGGCCATGATACGGTTCGCTGGTTTATAAGAAAAAAGATTCCATGGGTAAGCCGGTTGCTGAAGTGGGGCGATGATCTTTTTTATAAAGTACTGTACAAAACCGGCAAGTATGCGTCTAACACCTGAAGCAAGGGGAGGATATCATGGGCAAAACCAGCAATCGAAAGATGGATCTGCACGGTTTTCTTGAAGAACATCAAGGTCAGTATATTCAAATAAATAAACCGGTAAAACTTGAGCATATCGGGGCGCTGGTGGCTCAGGCAGATGATACCATTGTCTTTGATAACATAGTAGATTACCCGGGATTTCGCATTGTGGATCAGCTTTTTGTCAATCGCAAGGCCCAGGCCGCGGTGCTTGGCTGTCAACCGGATGGGGTTGTCAATCGGTTGGTTGAGGTGATGCGCACGGGGCCCAGGACACTCAGAGAAGTAGAAAGTGGATCCTGCCAGGATCGTGTTTTTAAAGGTGATGAACTTGATCTGAATGCCTTGCCGGTTCCGGTACACACGCCATTGGATCCCTATCCCTATACAGCCGGATTTGCGGTGCACCGACACCTGGATACCGGTAAATTAAACCAGATGTTCCCGCGCTGTGGCGTGCTGAGTCGCAATGAAATGGTGGCGTCATTTGTCACGCCCACGGCTAATCAAATCCTGGCCAAGTATCGCGAGCAGGAAAAACCCATGCCCCAGGCGCTGGTCATCGGGGCGCACCCGGCCTGGGAACTGGCCTGCTGTTATTCATATCCCCATGAAGATTTTTGTGAATTGGAGCTGTTTGAAGCCATTAGCGGACAGGTCGGCGAAGTCACCCGCTGTAAAACAGTGGATCTTGTGGTGCCGGCCGATGCCTCGATTATTATTGAGGGGCTTGTCAGCCCAACCCGCATGGCGCAGGACGGGCCAAATCCCGGACCCAATGCGCTTTTTTGTCCCTATGATCAACAACAGCCGGTTTTTGAAGTTACGGCCATAACCATGCGAAAAGATCCGATTTTTCGACACGTGCAGACGACACCTTTTACCGATCACCAGGAGATGCCGCGGCTCTTCCATGAGGCCATTATTTTCGAGCGCATTAAATCCATGGGATTAAACGTTCATGATGTTCATTTTCCCCAGGGAGGTGCGGCTCAGGTGGTGATCATTCAAGTCGAGCCAGCCGTGGACGGGCAGGTGACCGATGCACTGATGGCTGCCTTAGGAGCGCCCTGGGCCAACATGAAAATGGCAATCGCAGTTGATCCGGACATCAATATTTATGACTATCGAGACATTATGTATGCGCTTTCCACACGCGTTGATCCGAGCAAACACACAACGATCATAAACAACGGTCGGATCTGGCCTTTTGACCCCAGTGCCACACCCGTTGATGGCGCATTTCCGCATACCCAAAAAACGCGGTTGCCTTCCGTGGTCGGAAAGTGGGCCATAGACGCCACCAAACCGGTTCCGTATCGTGAGGAGGAACGGAAAAATTATGAACGCGCGTGGCCGATCGGCTGGGAAGAGATCAATTTAGAGGATTATTTGGATTAACCGAATTGTTCTCTTAAAATGCGGTGCAGTATTTTTCCGGTGCCGGTGCGGGGCATATCATCTTCGCCGATAAATATGACCTCTTTGGGACATTTGTAACCCGCCATTTTGCCTTTGCAGGCCTGAATGACATTTTGCTCGTTCAAATTGCTGTTATCAAAATCCGGTTTACGGATGATCACTGCGGCAACTCTTTCGCCCCATTTATCATCGGGCAGCCCCACCACCGCACAATCAAATACGCCCTCAATGCTGCCGACAACTTCTTCCACTTCACTGGGATAGACATTTTCTCCACCGGTGATGATCATGTTTTTTTTGCGATCCACCAGATAATAGAAACCGTCTTCGTCCTGTCGGGCCATGTCACCGGCTGAAAAAAAACCCTCTTTAAACGATTCGGCAGTTTGTTCGGGCAATTTGTAGTACTCGTCGAACAGCATGGGACCCCGTGAGTATAATTCGCCGATTTCGCCAACGGGCACTTCATTTCCGTCGATATCAAGTATTTTTAAAAAATCAGTACCGATGCATTCAAATCCGATGGAGCCCAGTTTGCTCATTTGATATTCAGGCTTCAGGATGGTGACCATGCCGCCTTCGGTGGAACCGTAAGCTTCATAAAGCTTTACTCCCGGGAAAAATTCCATAACCGCCTGTTTCATGCTTTTTCTACCGGGAGCCGAAGAGCACAGCAGTTTGCGAATAGAGCTGACATCGCGATTTTTGGCTTTTTCGGGCGCATTCAAGATTAAATTATAGTGGGTGGGTATCAGAGAAACAAAACTGATTTTATGGCGTTCGATGATTTCAAGGATTACTTCGGGCTTAAAGTTCAAGGCCGGGTGGATGTAAGCTGACCCGCCGATATACAGGAACGTGAAGGTAAAAAAGATGGAGTTGATATGGCATAGAGGCATGACATTTAAGCACACATCATGCTCGTTGAAGTCAAAGTCCACGGCGTTGTGCAGATAATAGGCAATGTGGGATTCATGCGAACGGATGACGCCTTTGGGCTTTCCGGTGGTTCCCGAGGTGTAGATCAGTATCCAGGTGTCGCGGGGAACAACTTCGCTTTGCGGTTCGCTGTCCGCTGAAGTACCGATGAATTCTTCATAGGGTCGGTATCCATCATGCGGTTTTCCGACGATAACATAATTTTGCGCTGCAATATTCTTCAGATTCGAACGGATCGGCTTAACAACGCCGGCAAACTGGTCATGAACAACCATGGCCTTGGCGTCTGAGTTGCTGACAATATATTCCACCTCTGAAGACACCAGGCGAAAATTAATCGGCACGATAACGATACCGGTTTTGGCCGTGGCCAGGAACAATTCGCAGATTTCAATGCAATTTTCGAGCAATACCGCGACCTTATCACCCTTTTGCAATCCCAGAGAGGTCAGGCTATTGGCCAGCTTGTTGATGCGGCTATTCATTTGCGGATAGGTAAATGACCGATTCGCATCTTTTAAAGCGACGGTATTTGGAAACTTTTTTGCGTTGATTTTTTGAATCTGACCCAGATTCAGCCAAAACCCCATACCTGCACCTCCATGGAAATTAATTGTCATATCATCATAAACAATCACCGGGATTGTTGATTTTGTGTGTGTTAATGTTACCGGAATAATGGAATGGTGGAATGCTGGAATGATGGGCGACCAGGTTGATTTGATGTTTTATTTAACCCAATATTCCATTATTCCAATATTCCATCATTCCTTATACAATTACCACGATATTGATTGTAAGAAATATAAGCGTTTCTAAGTTTGTGATTGGCTTGAACAAGTGATCAATTCTGGTTTTCCTCCAGTTGCTCAATAAAAGCCTCAACATTTGTGTTGGTCTGCTCGTCGGAAACCAGCCGCAAATCATTGAGATCGGCGTTAAGGATTAAACTGGGTATGCCGGTCTGCTGTTCCAGGCGTTGCGGCATGCCGTAACGGCAATTGGTATTATTGGGGCAGGTTTTGGCATCGTGATATACGATGCCGTCCACCTTGAACAATTCAAGCATGTTTTTGATGTAGGTTTCCTTTTCATCATCAGAACGCACGATAAACAGCTCCAGGTATGCCCTGGCCATACTGTTGAAGGGATCATTCTCGTCCAGGGCCGAAAAGATCCAGCTGTTGCAGTAGGTCGAAGCCAAAACGCTGGCCTGCAGGCTCGAGAACAGTTCGGCATGGGCGCGCAGGCGGCCCCATACCGGCATGCCGTCCCAGTAGAGCCTGAAACGCTCATCCCCGATAGCGCCTTCCCTTTTTTTGATACGGATCTTTAATTCAGCCAGCAAAATTTTATAGACATCAACTGCCTTTTGTGTTCCCCTGCCTACCACTGCCGGGCCCATAAGCGTGGTGCCGTCAAAAAAAGTGAGCGGAGACGGCCTGGCAGCTGCGGTTTCGAGCACTTTTCGCCACAGTTCGGAACAGGCCCTGGACAGAGCGACAACCTGTTTTAATTCATCAAGGTTAAACTGCCGGCCGGATATTTTCTCCAATGGTTCAATCAGACCCTGCATTTGTTTGGCGATTGAAGCGACATGGGCTTCGGTTACCTTGCCGACATTTCGGTGGGTATAGATACCCAGCACGGGGGCATCGAACTTTTTGCCGTACCAGGAAAACCAGTCCTGCACATCGCGGCATTGATTCGTGTTGAAAACCAGCACATCGGGTTTTGGAATGTCTTCGATTCCTTTGTAAACCTTGCTCAGAGGGGTCACCCCCTTCAAGAAGGCGCCGATATCAGCGGTAAGGTAAGAGCAGATATCCGGCGAGTATCCTAAAGCATTGGCTTCAGGGATCAGCTCGGTGGACATGCGTGTGGCGCCCAGCATGGCGGCATGGGTTTCCGGAAAGTACACCAGGAAGCCAAGGGCCCTGAGGATTTCCGCCGGCCCTACGCTGGTGCACCATGCAATCTTCGGGTTGCCTTTTTTTGAAGCCGCGTCCAATTCGTGATAGTAATCCGCCATAAAGCGGCTGGTTTCAGACCCAGCTTTTAATTTTTTTCTGACAGGTTTTTTTTCATCGGACATAACATGTCCCCACATTTTCGGGCTTTCCTCTATCCAATTCAAGGTGTCAGGTGGGTCTCGAGGACGAGTACGAGTGCGAGGACGAAATTTTATTCCCTCACTTTACTCGTCCTCGTCCTCGTGCTCGTACTCGGATTCTGTCTAATACACCTGATACCTAAAAGGTTAGGGCTAATTTTGCATCGCATACAAAGCCGCGCCGATGGCCCCGGTGAGCTGGGGATAATCCGGCACGAGGATTTCTCTGTTAATCATTTCCGCGGTCATTTTGACCATAAACGGGTTGTGGGCCACCACACCGCCGGTCATAACGACTTTTTCCGTTAAGGCATCCATCTCTAAAACGCGTTTTATCATCGAATAGAAAACCCCTTTGACGATGTCGGGCAAGTTCTTTCCCTGGCGGATGTTTTCCAGAACCTCGGTTGCCGAAAAGACCGTACAGAAGCTTCCCAGTTTGACCATATTTTCGGATTGACTGGCCAGCCGGTCCATCTCGTCGAGCGAAACATCCAGCCGCATGGCCATTTCTTCCAGAAAGGCACCGGTACCGGCGGCACACTTGCGATTCATTTTAAATCCGGTGCGTTTGCCAGACGGATCGATTTTAATGATTTTGTTGTCCTGTCCACCGATGTCAATAATGGTGGCTGCAATGGGAAAATAGTAATAACATCCCTTGGCGTGGCATCCGATTTCCGTTTTCGTATCCCGGGCAAATGATACGTTCTTGCGGCCATAACCGCTTGCGACGGTGTTTTCAATGTCGCTTTTTTGGGTGCCGGCCATTTTTAAAGCCGAGGTGAGGCAGGTGTCGGCGGTGGCCGCAAAATCGGTGCCCGATTTTTTGACTGCATAACCGATTAGGTTTTTATTGCCGTCGAGGATGGCGACTTTTGTGCGTGATGCCCCGACATCGACACCCGCATAGGTTGCTTTAGAAACCATATCTGCTATTTTGACTCTAATCCTTTTACCAGGGCGCTCAGGGTGTGGTTATACGGCGTCTGCGTCCCGGTGCGGGCACCGTATTCTACAAATTTGCCGTTGATAAAATCAATTTCCGTGCGCCGTTTGGCCTCGATATCCATCAACATAGACGGTTTGTGGTCACCGGCGTTTCCCATATACTCCATTGCATGGGTATAAAAATCCCAACCCAGATCAATTTCATTGGCCCGGGCGACCCGGACGCATTCTTTTACGAGGGCATCAACAATCTGAAAGACGATCGGGTCGTTCATCGCGCGTGACATCGTCAGGCCGGTAACGGCACACACCGGATTCATGCAGGCATTCATAACACTCTTGCGCCAGACCATCGATATGATGTTATCGGTGTGCTCAGTTGTCAGGTCGCATTTGCTAAGCGCATCGGCAATGGCAATCGCTGAGCGGCGGGATTGCGGATCCAGTTCCTGAATGTAATGCGGCGGATGGTGAAAGGGAATTTTGACGTGCGCCGGTCCTGCCAGTCCGCATCCGTAATTAACAACGGCACGCATTACATCCGTCCTGCCGAGTATTTTTGCCAGCTCCAGCTCGGTATCAATTCCGTTTTGCCAGCTGACAATCGCCATGCCTTCTTTGTGAAAACCCTCAATGGCGGAAGCAATCAGCGGCAGGGCATGGGCCTTGACGGTGATAAAGATTACGTCCGGGTCATAGTCAGCCAGTTCATCAATGTGGGTGCATGTCCGGGTCACTTTGTGCTGGATATTTTCTGCGCCTTCCAGAATAATTCCCGGGTCTAACGCCGGTGCCAACAAGTCCGGGATGACATCACAAAGGGTGACTTCATAACCGCCTTTCGCCAGAAAGCAGGCGACAATACACCCCACCGGGCCGGCTCCGACTACGGCAAATGATTGGGGACTAAAACTGGACGCATCACTCATATTTTACCTCCCCTTTAGTCATTTTAGGCACTTTTTAAAACTGCCGAGATATTGAGTACTGCAACGCTATTGTTTTAATTGCTTGATCCTTGATTGACCGACGACTATCTTTCCTGTTTGGGGCGTTCATCTATGACGCGCACGGCTTTACCTTCGCTGCGGGCAATGCTTTTCGGATCGACCAGCTCCACACCAACGCCGATTCCCATCATGCCCTTGATATGGCCTGCAATTTTTCCTTCGATTTCATGTCTTCGATCTTCACCGGCTTCATAAACTTCTTTTTTGCCTTCCACCTGAACGCTGAGATGATCCAGGTACCCTTTTTTGCTTACGACCATCCGATATTGCGGTTCGACTTCCTCGATTTCCAGCAGGAGCGCTTCAATTTGTGAGGGAAAGACGTTCACACCGCTGATAATGAGCATGTCGTCCGAGCGGCCGTAGATTTTGTCCATCCGCATAAAGGTCCGGCCCTCATATCCGGGTTCGCGCCACAGGCGCGTAATGTCTTTGGTGCGATAGCGAATCATCGGCATGGCGCGGCGTTGCAAAGAAGTGAAAATCAATTCTCCCTTTTCTCCTTCCGGCAGGGGCTCCAATGTCTGCGGGTCTACGACTTCCGCCAGAAAAAAATCTTCATTGATGTAAAGGCCGTTTTGATCAGCGGCGTCATATGCCACACCGGGTCCACACAACTCGGTTAATCCATACGCTTCCTGGGCTTTTATTCCCATACGTTCTTCGATCTCCTGGCGCATGCCCGCTGTCCAGGGCTCGGCACCGAACACGCCGACCCGCAAGGGGAGTTTTTTTATATCAACTTTCATTTCTTCGGCGCGTTCGGCAATCGTCAGCGCATATGACGGTGTGCTGAACAGAACATCCGACTTAAAATCCTGCATGATGGTAATCTGTCGTTCGGTCATTCCGGCACCGGTCGGTACCAATGTGCAACCGATGGCAGTCGCTCCCTGATGGAACCCGAGACCACCGGTAAAAAGGCCGTGACCGTAGGCGTTTTGAACCACATCTTCTTTGCGGATACCGGCCGCCCAGAGGTTGCGGGCCATGCATTCAATCCATTGTTCCAAATCCTCGGCGGTATAAGGGCCGGTAATCGGTTTGCCGGTCGTACCCGAAGACGCATGAATCCGGACCACTTCTTCTAAAGGCACGGCGCACAGGCCGAAGGGATAATTGTCCCTGAGATCATTTTTGACGGTAAACGGGAGCTTGGCGACATCTTCCAGGCTTTTGAGATCCCCGGCTTTAACACCCATTTCTTTGAATTTATTTTTATAGAACGGCACCTTCTTAGAAACCCAATCGACGGTTTCTTTCAATTTCTCCAACTGAAAATTTTTGAGTTCTTCCACCGGCATACATTCAAATTTATCGTTCCAGGGCATGATCTTCCTCCTTTTGAATTACAAATTGTTTATAATCACCATAAAATTATGCGGCCTTGGCGGCGGCTTCAAAGCCCAGTTCAAAGGCCTTGATATTGATATCGACAAAGGCCTTTTTGGTGGATGTCCGAATGGCTTCTTTGACGTCGTCAGCCGTTACCGGCATAATTCCGGTTTGAATCAACGAACCCAGTAACACCATATTCAAAGACATGATATTGCCGGCCTGTTTTGCCAGTGTCTGGGCATCGAAAGCGATCAGCCTGGCGGTTTTATTGCGGATCAGCTCCTGAAGCTCCTGTAAATCCGGATAAGTTCCTTTACCGATGGCTACCGTAAACGGCGGCAGCGGTGCCGTATTGGTGATCACTATGGTATCGGCATTGCATTTGTTTAAAGCGCGCAACGTTTCCGAAGGCTCAAAGCCCAGCAGCACGTCCGCCTCAGCATCTGAAATAATCGTGCTGTCGGCATCGCCAAAAACCACTGCGGATTCAACCACACCGCCCCTCTGGGCCATTCCATGAATTTCACTCATGCGCACCGGGATATCGGCCAGCAGCGCCGCCTCGCCCAGTACTTTGGAGGCCAGCAGGTTTCCCTGTCCCCCAACGGCTACGATGATCAGTCTTTTTGTTTCCATAAATCGATTCCTAAATTTTCAGTTAGTCGGATTAAAACTCGTGGTCGTTTTCTCTTTTAGTTTAGCTTTTAAAATTCAAATTGGAGTAATGGCGTATGTATAATTTCGGAATGCAGATTTCGGATTTCGGATTGTAAATATGTTGATCTTCTAATTTTTTAATCTGCAATCCGCAATCTAAAATCCGCAATTTATTTTATTCCATTACTCCAATATTCCAGCACTCCAATTAAGGTTTTGCCTTTGTCTTTTCTTTTGAGCGCACCGGAACGATTGCCTTTTCCGGGCAAATCTGGGCACAAACCGCACAGCCTGTACAAAGGTCCGCATTGATGTAAACTTTTTCGCCTTCGGTGTAGAAAGCCGGACAGGCAAGCTCATTGACACAATCTCGGTGGTTTTTGCATTTGTCGCTGATATAAAAAGGTTTGCCGCGGCCCTTTTTCAGACTCTGGGCATAAAGGGTACAGGCTTCTTTGGAGATGATTACGGATACGCCTTTAAAATTGATGGCTTCCTTTAAAGCCTCGATGCTTTTGTTCACCCGAAAGGGTTTGATCACTGTCACATGCGGCACGCCGATAGCCCGAACCACTTTTTCGATCGATACCCGGCCATAGCCGGTCAGATTAAAATCTCCCATATCAACACCCGGATTGGGTTGATGCCCGGTCATGGCGGTGGTGCTGTTGTCCAAAACCACCAGGGTAAAATCATGGTTATTAAAAACAGCGTTTACCAGACCGGGGATGCCGGAGTGGAAAAAAGTCGAATCGCCGATAAAGGAAATAACCTTTTTGTCAGTGGCAGTTGAAAAACCACATCCCGTGCCGACTGAGGACCCCATGCACAGGAGAAAATCCGCTGTTGAAAGCGGCGGCAGAACACCGAGAGTATAACACCCGATGTCGGTGGGATAAATGGTGTCCAGGCCTTCGGCCGCTTTTTTAACGGCATAATACGTGGCGCGATGGGAGCAGCCGGCGCACAGGTTGGGCGGTCGTTGTGGCACCTCCGGAACATCGGAAATATCCATTTTAGCGCTGGGTGTATACGGCACTTCGAAAAACTTGGCGATATTTTCTCTTACCTGGGCGGGGTCGAACTCGTAAAGGCGTGTGAACAGGTCTTTGGCTTTTCCGCGGATCGGCAGGGTTAAACTTTCTTCCTGGGCAAAGGCCTTGATCTGTTCCTCCATATAGGGTTCACCTTCCTCAATAACCAGCACTTTGTCACATGCTTTCAAAAAGGTCTTAATTAATTTTTCGGGCATAGGGTACGAAAAGCCCAATCGAAGTACGCGGACGCGATCGGCGATATTTAATTCTTTGATGCCATCCAACGCATAGTTGTAGCTGACACCATTGCAAACGATGCCCCATTTTCCATCGCCCTTAATGAAATTAAAGGGTGAATCTTCTGAAAATTCTAAAGCCTTTTCGATGTTTTCCAGCAGCTTAACATGTAATTTTCTGGAAACAGCCGGTACCGTGACCAGATTAAAGGGGTCTTTGATAAAGTCGCCTTTGGTTTTGGGCGCTTTTATTTCTCCCAGGGTGACAATCGCACTGGAGTGGTTGATGCGGGTGGTTGTGCGAAACAGAACCGGTTCCTGCAGTTTTTCGGAAATCTCAAAAGCATAGCCCACCATATCTTTGGCTTCTTCAACCGAAGAGGGTTCTACCATGGGCAATCCGGAAAGTTTGGCATAAAAACGGTTATCCTGCTCATTCTGGCTGGAAAACATATAAGGGTCATCGGCTGTCAGGACGACCATCCCGCCCTTGACCCCTACATAGGCCAGGGTCATCAGCGCGTCAGCCGCTACATTGACACCCACATGTTTCATGACGCACATGCTGCGCACGCCGGAATTGGCCGCCGCCGCCGCCACTTCCATGGCAACTTTTTCATTGGTGCTGTATTCAAAATAAAGATCGCTTTCCCGGGAAGTCTGAAAAAACTGTAAGGAAATTTCAGAAGAGGGTGTGCCGGGATAGGTGCTGGCAACCGCAACACCCGCTTCGATGGCTCCTCTGGCAATGGCCTCATTACCCAAAAGCAGCATTTTTTGACCTGGGTTTTCGGTAAGTAATTTGTGCATTGAATTATCCTCTTAGAGATTGTTAAATGATCGGAATATTATGGAAGTTTCAAAAGCCTATTTCGTTAACAAATTTACTTTGAATTTGTAGCTATTTTTTGAAATTGTGTCAATTAAATGGATAAAGATTATGTTTTTGTTGAAGCTTATATTTAGCTACATTAAAGCTACATTGTAGTTTCTGTCAAGCTAAAATATTGTAAATTAAGGGAAGGAAAGCCGAAAATTTGAGGAATTGTTTAGGCAGGCCTTTTACGCGTGTAGATCGTTTTATAAAGTTGTGGCGATACTGCCATGCAACCGGTGCAGCCCGGCTCTTCATCGGGATCAAAAGGCTCCAGATGAACCTCGAGGCCGATGTCCTTATACATGTCAGCCATTTCGGATAGCCGGGGTTCATCATAGGTGGCCTGTCTTTGCCACCCCTGATGGACCAGTTCCTCCTGGCGTGTCATGGCGATCACGATCCTTTATATACCGGTTTCTTGCGACCCAACGATGAAAGACCTTCCAGGGCATCCGCCGTACTGAAGATATCTTTTGCACGCCCGAGCTCAATCTCTACTGCATCAGCGATGGATTTTCCGACCTGTTGATCGATGATTTCATTGGCCAATTTCAGGGCCAACGGTGCTTTGTAGCCGATGACTTTGGCCGTTTTGGCTGCGATTTCTTCTGGCACGCCCTCAGGCAGCTTCCCGGCCAACAACTTTGCTACATTTTCGCTGCTGCAGACCTGGGCCAGTATAGCAAATTTTTCGGGGAGGTCAGTTGGCTGGTATTTATCCGGCTTTCCTTCTGATACCAGTCGGCGAATAGCGCTTTCCACTTCAGCCGGTTCTACCAGCCGGTTAACGATGCCCAGTGCCTGGGCATCCGCTGCCTTGATGGGTGCACCGGTAAAGACGTAATATTTGGCAAGCTCCGGTCCGGTAAAGCGGGCCATGCGCAGCATACCGCCCAGTCCGGGGAAGATGCCGATGCCGGTTTCAGGAAAACCTATGGATCCTGATGGCGTTGCGATGATTGTCTGGCAGGCCATGGCGAGCTCACTACCGCCGCCTAGCGACAGACCGTCGAGCAAGGCAATGGTCAGCTTGTCTGAGTTTTCGATTTTAAGGAGCAGCTCATGGCCCCTGCGGGTAAATTCGACGATATCCGTAATTTTGTCTGCTTTTATTTTATCGACAAACCACTTTATATCCGCTCCGGCTCCGAAAGCCTTGCCGGCGCCCTGAATCACGATGGCCGTGACAGCCGTGTTTTTTTCAGCTTCATCAAATCGTTTGGCGATCTGGGCCACCACCGTTTCATTCAGGGCATTCATGGCTTCGGGCCGGTTAAGTGTGATATAAGCAATAGCGCCTTTAATTTGTAGATCCACAAAATTGAAGGCAAAGGGTTTGCCGATCTGGTTTTGATTTTCAAGAATTTTTGGCATCTTGAAATCAGGGTATTTTTGGGTAATGGCTTTTACGGTTTGGTATGTTTTCTCTATTCCGATTTTATTCATGATTTCAAATGGCCCCTTTAACCAGCGTAGGCCGATTTTTGCACCCCGATCTGTGTCTTCAATGGAAGCAACACCTTCGTCCACAAGGGCAGCGGCAACACCGAAGCAGACGCCGTAAAAGCGATCCCTGGCTTGCGGGATTTTAGATTCATCGATATCGCCGGCGAGATCCCAGTTCTCATTTTTATCCATCTGAGCTTTTAAGATATCAGCTGTGGCATAAAACGGCCCCAGCTCATTTCCCAGGGTGGTTGAGGCGTGCACGGCGATGGGGATTCCGGTGACATTCATGAGCTCAAACGGACCCATGCCGATTTTAAACGCCCTCTTGGCGGCTTCTTCAAGGGTGGGAATATTGGCCAGACCTTCTTCCAGCATGCGGGCGGCCTCATTTAAAAACGGAACAAAGAAGCGGTTTACGGCAAAGCCGGGCGCATCTTTGACGACAATGGCGGTTTTGCCATGAAGCTTGGCTGCTAAAAGCGATTTTTCCAGGGTCTCGGCGCTGGTCTTTGCATGGGGAATGACTTCCAGCAGACGATTTTTGGCCGGGTGATAGAAATAATGCAGCCCCACAAATCGATCCGGCCGAGCGGTTTTTTCGGCAAATTCGCGAACGTAAAAACTGGATGTATTGGTTGCCAGAATGGTCTTTTCGGAGCAGATCTGATCCAGATTTTCAAAAAGATCGAATTTGACCTGTTTATCTTCAAAGACAGCTTCAATTACCAAATCAGCGTCTGCTACCATTTCAAAGTCGCATGTGCCAATGATGCGTGAGAGGACATCGTGAACCTGATCTGCATCGAGAATCTTGCGTTCAACCGCTTCTTTCAGCGTTCGCCGAATGGTATTAATACCGCGTTCGACAAATTCTTCTGTCATATCTACCAGAATGACGTTGAGACCCTCCTGGGCCAGTTTTTGGGCAATACCGCTGCCCATATTTCCTGCGCCGATGACCGCGATTTTGTTGATTTGTGACATAAAAGAACCTCGTTTTGTTTTATTGGTTGGATTCGTTCAATTTGTTCGATTGGTTACGTCTTTAACGAATAAGACCAATGAAACCAATTAAACCAATCAAACCAGTTTATTTGTTCTTCCAAACCGGTTTACGCTTTTCCTCGAAGCTTTTGATGCCCTCCAGCACGTCCTCTGTTTTCATCAATGAATTCAGAAACAGATCACTGACACTTTCAATGGCTTCTGGCAGCGGCATGCCCAGGTGCTTTTTGACTGCTCGTTTGTTCAAGCGAATGATGAGCGGGCTGTTGTATTGAATTTCCTTAACCAGACTGTCGGTGGCTTCGGAGAGCTGATCGTCAGCGACAGCATAACCGACCATTCCCATTTGCCGGGCTTCCTCAGCGCTATAACGCTTGCCGGTGGTGCAGATTTCAATTGCCTTGGAAGGACCCACCAGGTGGGGCAATCGCACGGCAGCATAGGGGGGTAAAAATGCGAGTTTGATTTCCGGCTGACCGAACAGGGCGCTTTGGGCTGCCACGATGATGTCACAGGCAATGGCAACCTCCATGCCCCCGCCCAGACAGGCACCGTGCACTGAAGCAATGACGGGCACTTCGATCTGGTCGATCATTTCAAAAATGCGGTTAAAGGTCTCGATCATTTTAGGGGCCATCTCAGGCTTGTGATCGGATACTTCAACACCGGCGCAAAAGCTGGCCCCTGCGCCGTTGAGGACCACACATTTCAGTTGGTCATCTGCGATAAGCCCTTTTAGTTCGGTGATAAGTTCATTCATCATTAGGATATCCAAAACATTGTGCTTCGGCCGATCAAATGTAATGCGCGCAACGCCGTCTGCTTTTTCAACTTTCAGATGCTGATATTCGCTCATGGTTATGGCTCCTTTAGAGATAAGTGTTTAGTATTTAGTGTTTAGATTTAGTTTTAGATTTAGTGTTTAGTAACTGGTGTTTTGTGTTTGGAATCGCACCTAAAAAATGAGCATTACAGTGAGTCCCTAAACGAAACACTAAACACAAAACACCAAACACTATCTACGCTTTTTCAAAAACATAGTTCAATTGCCCGTTCGGCAATGTGTTGACAACGGTTTGCACTTCCATGCCCACCTGGATGTCGTCTTCCGGTACATCACCGGCGATTCTGCCAAACACTTTATAATCACCATAATCCACCAGCGCGATGCAGTAGGGGACATCTTCCTCGAACCCGATGGGCGCATATTGCAACTGGCTATAAGTCACCAGCTTGCCCTTGCCTGAGACTTCGAACCATTCCATGTTGCTGGTAAAACATTGATGGCAATCCGCCCGGGGCGGAAAGAAAGACAACCCGCAATCCTTGCAGCGGGTTCCCATGACCTTATTGTCTTCCAGGTAAGCCACAAAATCATTGGTTTTGGTTATAGCGGTAAAGCTTACCGTGCCGAATTTTTTAAATCGATCGTCTACTTCTTTTATTTTGCTCATCGTTAAACCTTTCTATTCTGGAAAATAAACCTCACACAAAGACGCAAAGTCGCTAAGATTAGTTTTATCATTGAGTGTTTTTATCCTTTGCAGTCTTGGCGGCTTTGCGTGCTAATTTAACTGTCAAACGATATCATCCACAAAGCCGGGTTTATCGGCCGAGAATCGTCACATTCCCATAGAGTCCCACACCGCCAATGTTGTGTACCAACCCGATCTCCGGGTCTTTGACCTGGATATCGCCGGCCTCGTTTCTAAGCTGCAATACAATGGTGCGGATCTGGGATCCACCGGTAGCTCCGATCGGGTGGCCCTTGGATAACAGCCCGCCGTCAACATTCACCGGTATACGTCCTTCCTGATATGTTTCTTTGTTTCGGATTAATTCCTTGCCTTCGCCGGGTTTGGCAAAGCCCAGATTTTCATAGGCCATCATTTCAGCGATGGTAAAACAGTCATGCACTTCCGCTACATCAATGTCTTTAGGGCCGACGCCGGCCATGGCATAGGCCTGCTGTGCAGCCTGTTCGGCAACGGTTAAGCCCGTAAACAGATCTCTACCGGCTAAATTGACGCTGGTGGTCGCTGCACCGACACCCAGAATCCAGACCGGTTTTTTCGAAAGGGATTTGGCCTTTTCTTCGCTGGCAACGATGACGCAGGAGCTGCCATCGGCATTGGCGCAGCAATCGCCCACCCGCAGCGGGCTGGCCACCGGACCGGCCATGCGGTTTTCCGGATCTGTAAACATCTCAAATTCTACCGGCTTGCGATATACGGCTTTCTCATTTAGCTGGCCGTAGGTCGCTGCTTTAACTCGAATCAGCGCCAGGTCGTCCAGGGTGGTGCCGTATTTTTCCATATGGGCTTTGGCATACATGGCGTAGTAAGCAGGCATCATGGTGCCAAAGGGGCTTTCCCACTGAATATCGGCACCCCGGCCCATGCGTTCCTGGGATTCGGAAGAACTGATTTCCGACATTTTCTGAAATCCGATCACCGCCACCGTATCGTGCAGGCCCGATTTCACCAGCGAATAGGCCAGTTTTAATCCGGTGCTGCTCGAGGAGCACAGGGTTTCGACGTAAAAGGTCGGCTGGGGATTCAATCCCAGATATTCGGCAAATACGCCGGCCGGTGAACGCTGTTTGTCGTATTCGGGTGCCGAGCAGATGACCGAAGCATCGATGTCGCCGGTGCGCAGCTGCGCATCCTGCATGGCATCCTTGAATCCTTCAAATGCGAGCTCCCGGATAGAGCCCGGGTAGCTTCTGACAAATGTGCTCTGTCCGACTCCGATAATGGCTACTTTACTCATAAGATTTCTCCCGTTGGTGTTCGGTGTTTCGTTTTTTGTGTTTGGAGGATTTTAAGACCAAACAACTAAACACCAAACACCAAATACTAAACACAATTCATATGTATTGCCCGCCATCAACCTTTATAATTTCCCCGGTAATGTGCCTGGCCTTATCGGATGCCAGAAACGATATCAGATAGGCAAGGTCCTCCGGCTGGCCGACGCGTTTCAGGGCGCTTTCGCCCATGGCCAGGTCGATAATTTTATCTCTGGCTTCTGATTCTTTGAGCATGGCGGTTTCTATCAGGCCGGGAGCCACTGCATTGACCGTTACACCGAAGGCACCCAGTTCCTTTGCAAGCGCTTTGGTAAAACCTATGATACCGGCCTTTGAAGCGGAGTAGTTAGTCTGGCCGAATTTTCCGCGCAGCCCGTTAATTGAGGTCACATTGATAATCTTGCCGTACTTTTGTTCTTTCAAGAGCGGTGCCACGTGGCGGGTGAAGTTAAAATATCCTTTCAGATTGACTTCCAACACCCGGTCCCATTGTTCTTCGGTCATTTTCCAGGAGACCCCGTCCCAGTTCATGCCGGCGTTGTTCACCAGAATTTCCAGGCTGCCGAATGCTTCTACGGCGGCTTTTACGACTTTTTCAGCGTCGGCAAAGGATGCAATATCGCATTGTACAGCCAGCGCTTTACGGCCCATCGCCTGAATTTCTTCCGCATATTTAATGGCCTCGGCTTCGTGTTTGCGGTATGTCAGACAGACGTTTGCGCCCTCACGGGCCAGTTCGATCGAGGCGGCGGCACCGATTCCCTGTGAGCCGCCGGTCACCAGTGCATTTTTACCTTCCAGTAGCATAAAATCCTCCTAAATTTTCCTCAACAGTCATTTTAGGTTATTGGAACTATTGGTTTATCTGTTGTTGCGACAAAATGCCGAAGACTAGATTAAAGCTGAGGCACGGTGAAGTCAATAAAAAATCTTGACATCAGTATAGTTACATTGTAGCTAAAAAGTAGTTGCAAATTTTACGACTAAAAGCAAGTGAAATTTTGAAAAGATCAACTGAATTCACCAATTGAAATCATTTTAACTTGAAAGTGAGGATAATATGGCGGGCATACCTGACAAAATTCAAACCTGGCAGATGATCGCAACCCACGTCGCGCGATAAAGAAACCAAAGAGGTGACACCGGGCAAACTCGAAAAAAAGGAAATTGATGTTCCGGAACTGCAGCCAGGTGAAGTGCTGGTTGAGGTTGCAGGCTGTGGCGTCTGTCACACAGACCTGGGGTATTTTTATGATGGTGTACCAACGGTTTGTAAGCCGCCGTTGACACTGGGACATGAAATTTCCGGTACGGTGGTTGCCGGAGACGAAGTATGGGTTGGCAAGGAAGTCATTATTCCGGCTGTTATGCCGTGCCGGAAATGTTTTCTGTGCAAAACCGGACGGGGCAATCGATGCCTCGATCAGAAAATGCCGGGGAACAGCCTTGGGATTTACGGCGGCTTTGCAAGTCACATCCCTGTACCCGGAATCGATCTCTGTGAAATCAAAGATCGGGGAGATATTCCGCTGGAACACCTGGCGGTGTTAGCGGATGCCGGCACCACGCCCTACCAGGCTGCCAAAAAGGCGGATTTACAGCCGGGGGATAATGTCGTGGTTATCGGTATCGGCGGTGGCGTCGGCCAGTACATGGGACAAATTGCCAAGGGTTTAGGGGCCGGCACCGTCATCGGCATTGACATTACCCAGGAAAAACTGGATCGGGCTCTCAACTATGGCGCCGATTTTATCATCAACTCCGGCGACAAAGACGCCAGGGCGGTGTCCGGTGAATTTAAAGCTATCTGTAAGGAAAATGAGTTGCCGGGCTTTGGTTGGAAAATTTTCGAGGTCACCGGCGTCAAACCCGGTCAGGAAATCGGTCTGAACTTGCTGAGTTTTATCGGCAAATTGATTATCATCGGGTTTGGGCTTGGCAAGTCGGAATACATGATGAGTCGATTGATGGCTTTTGACGCTGAAATTATTGGGACCTGGGGCTGTTTGCCCGAATACTATCCCATCGTATTGAATATGGTGACCTCGGGTAAAATAAACATCGATGCCTTTGTTCAGACCCGTCCGATGAGTACAATTATGGAATCCTTTGAAGAAGCCCATAAGGTTCCGCCGGACCAGCGCATTGTATTGACACCTGATTTCTAGCAACCGTCTCGAAAATGTCTTTTGGCCCAATACAAAAAACAGCTTTAATAAAATGAGGAGGTAACAATCATGGCACTTGACTGGATGCCCCGAGATAACGAACCCAAAAACCATCTCCTGCATACGGATGCTCACTGGGGGACGGATGCCGATGCTCCCTGCGTCGTTTATGAGAAACGACCCCTGACAGATCCCAAAGGAAAGGTGCAGGAAGGACTTTACGTGGCCTGGATCCGGCTCAATAACCCCAAACAATACAACTCTTACACCACCGAGATGGTCAAAGGCGTCATTGCCGGATTTGAAAATTCTTCCCTGGACAGAAGCGTTGTGGCGGTCGTGTTTACCGGCACAGGCCCTTATTCTTTCTGCACCGGCGGCAACACCAAAGAATACAGTGAATTCTACAGCATGCGGTGCGATGAGTACGGCCAATACATGGAATTGTTCAACCATATGGTGGATTCGATCCTGGCCTGCAAAAAGCCGGTAATTTGCCGGGTCAACGGCATGCGCGTGGCCGGCGGCCAGGAAATCGGCATGGCATGCGATCTTACATTATCGTCCGATTTGGCCATATTCGGTCAGGCGGGTCCGCGCCATGGTTCAGCACCCGATGGAGGTTCATCGGACTTTCTACCCTGGATGCTCAGCAGCGAAGATGCCATGTGGAATTGTGTCTCCTGCGAGATGTGGTCCGCCTACAAGATGAAAACGAAAAATTTGATTAGCAAAGTCGCGCCGGTTCTGAAAGTCGACGGGAAGTGGGTGCGTAATCCCATGATTATCACCGATAAATATGTCGAAGACGGTGAGATTGTTTACGGTGAATATAAATCCGGTGAGGCCGCCAAGGAGGCCCGGGCATTTGTAAAGGAGCATCAGCCCAATGCCGACTTTGAATTGCTCGACAAAGAAATCGATAAGGTTGTCTGGACGTTTGCCAATCTTTTTCCCGGCTGTTTGATTAAATCCATCGACGGCATTCGCATGAAAAAGAAATACTTCTGGGATATCTGCAAAAACGGCAACCGCCACTGGCTGGCAGCCAATATGGGCGGTGAAGCATTCCTTGGCTTCGGGGCCTTTAACACCAAGAGAATCACCGGACAGGATACCATTGACTTTATCAAGTTCCGCCAGAACGTTGCCGACTCCAGACTCTGGGATGACGAAATGTTTGCAGAGGTTCTTGCAAAACCACAGAAGTAGTACTTTTCATCACTTCAACGTTGTATTTTATGGCAGGCGGTGCGTTTAAAAACGGTCGCCTGCCATTTTTTTATTTTAACGCAATGCCGTCTACAAAAAGAACGCTCAATTTAGGAAGAAGTATCTTGATAATGGGCACTATATTATGTAAAATTCCGCTTGACCTGCCTCCCTAAACCAGGGTGACTTCAGGCATCACCGATGCGAACATGAGCGAGACGTTCTCAAAAAAAAGTATTTTTCCAACCCCCAAAGGCGATATCCGCATTCATTCCTTTTGTCGTCCGGAACAAATTGAACAATACAGACTCGATCGCTATTTTGGAATCAGCGATGATTTTAAATCGCTTTTCACCCAGCGGGAAAGTCTGGCTAAAAGCGCCGCCCGTGAGGGCGCCAATGTGGTTCTGGCCCTTGCGGACGCCAAAGACATTATCGGATACGGCGTCTTGGATTATCCCGACGAAGGTGAGCGCTGGGCTGAGATGGGTGCAAAGATCATGATGGAAATTAAGGCCATTGAGGTTTGCCGCACATGGCGGTCTGTGGGTGTTGCTCACCGAATTATGGAAATGATGCTCGTCCATCCCCAAATTGAAGACAAGATTATTTATCTGGTAGGGTATTCGTGGACCTGGGATCTGGCAGGTGCCGGCATAAATGCCGGGCAATATCGCGCAAAGCTCGTTGAGCTTTTTAAATCTCACGGTTTTCAAGAGTACGAAACCAACGAGCCGAACGTATGCTTAAAGCCGGAAAATTTTTTAATGGGCCGAATCGGCAAAAATATTTCACAAATGATAAAAGATCGTTTCAAATGGCTGCGGTTTGGGCTGACGCCTTGGAACTGGGAGGTTGATTAATACAAAAAAAGGTTTCAGGTGTCAGTGTTCAGGTGGCAGCTTTTGCATTCCTGACACCCGACCCCTGATACCTGAATTTGACAGTCTTCATCATGAAGTGTATGACGTTTGGTGATGGAAAATAATTTCGGATTCATTTTATTCGTTTTCTAACCGCTGCGGTTTCATCGCAAAAATACATTAGAGGCTAAAATGATCGAAGATCGTATTGTTTATTTAAACGGCGAGTATATTGCCTGGGAGAATGCCACCGTTCATATCATGAGCCACAGCTTCGGGCGGGGCTCGGCTATTTTTGAAGTGATGAGTCTGCACAAGACGGCTTCCGGCCCGGCTGTTTTCAGGCTGGAAGCGCATATCGACCGCCTGTTTAAGTCTGCTGAATTTCTGGATATGGAACTGCCCCTTTCAAAAGAAGCGTTGTGTGGAGCCGTTGCCGAGACCGTAAAACGCAACGGGCTTCAAAAAGGCGTCATCAAACTGATAGGTTTCTATCCTGAATTTGCGTTTGAAATTTTGCCTCCCCAGAAAATGCTGAGCGTTTCGATTTTTGCCATCGACCCCGAACAGGACCTGGGTGCATTTGGCATTCCGTTTGAAACGGGCACAACTGCATATCTGAGCAGTTGGCGCAAGCTGGATCCCCGGACAGTTCCGGTTGAAGCCAAAGCGGCTGCCAACTATCTAAACGGCATGGTTGCCCGCGCCGAGGCGAAAAAAAACGGTTTCGGACACGCCGTTATGCTTGATACCCGGGGCTTTATTGCCGAAGGCGGAACCGAATCGGTATTTCTGGTTAAAGACAATTGCCTGATGACCCCCGCTACCGGAACAGTATTAAAAAGTATCACCCGCATGTCGATTCTCGAAGCCGCCAGGGAAACCGGTATTGAGTGCATTGAAGAACAGTTAAAACCTGAGCTGTTGTTTGAAGCCGACGAAATGTTTGTATCCTCCAGCCCCTTCAAAGTTTTGCCTGTAAAACAGATCAATGATCACAAACTCGATAATGCGCCCGGGCCGCTAACCCGCAAAATCGCTG
The DNA here is from genome assembly GCA_963706575.1 of uncultured delta proteobacterium. GTDB lineage: Bacteria > Desulfobacterota > Desulfobacteria > Desulfobacterales > JAHEIW01 > JAHEIW01. The sequence continues at coordinate 338,636 of CAVPNL010000001.1, forward strand.
AACTGTTGGATGCCATCACCGGCGGTAATGACGATCGCTTCAAAGGATGGTTATATAGGGTGGAGTGAAGACGATTTGGGATTTGGGATTGCGGATTGCGGATTGTTGCTAAGCTTGCTGAGCTGTTAAGTGATAAAGGAACATAGCTTATTATTTTTATAAACATGGGATATTTTTACTTGTCAACCCCATTAATTACTCAACTAATCAACCAATTAACCATACCAGAATATGAAAACCGATCCAAAAAAAGTTCTTCAGGGAGACCAGCTTGCCGGTGGCAGGCTGATCCGGTTGTTGGAAGAGGGTGCCCCTGAAGGTATTGCGGGATTTAAAGCCATATTCTCACACACCGGGAATGCGTTTATTTTGGGGATTACCGGGCCGCCGGGCTCGGGTAAATCAACCCTGGTGGCGCATCTTATCGCTGAATTCCGGCGGCGGGATCTTAAAGTCGGTGTGGTTGCGGTGGATCCATCAAGCCCTCTGTCAGGCGGTGCGTTTTTAGGTGACCGGATAAGAATGCGACAGCATACTGAAGACGAAGGGGTTTTCATTCGTTCGATGGCGACCCGCGGGCATCTGGGCGGCCTGAGCCGGACCACCCGGGAAACGGTCATGGTGCTGGATGCCATGGGCTATGATGTTGTCATCATCGAAACGGTGGGCGTCGGGCAGGATGAAGTCGAGATCGCTGATTTTGCACACACCACGGCCATCGTCAGCATAGCGGGATTGGGGGATGATATCCAGACCATGAAAGCCGGGTTGTTGGAAGTTGGTGATGTGTTCATTGTCAACAAGGCCGACAGACCCGGTGCCGATGATGAAGTCTCTCGCTTAGAGAGTATGCTGGAAATGGGGAAGGTTCCAGAGGATGGTTGGAAACCGCCGGTCCTTAAAACGGTTGCTGTAAAAGGCGAAGGGATTGCGGAGTTGGTCGATGCCGCCTGGAGCCACCGCCAGTATCTGATGGATAGTGGCCAATTTAAGGCGCATAACAGCGAGCAGACATTTCGCTTTGTTCGAAGCCTTGTTATGGAAATGGCGGCTGATAAAATTTTCAAGAAAGCCGAAGATTCTGCTGCCTATCAAACACTTCTCGGCAACTTAGATAAACGCAAAATCGATCCTTTCACCGCCGCTGAAAAACTGATAAAAGGCCTGCCGCACAAAAAAAATGTTCAATAAATAGGTTTTCCGCCGGAGGCGGATCAGGTGTCAGCCAACTGGCAAGTGTCATATTGGTTTTATTGGTTCGATTCGTTAAATTGGTTAAGATTAAACGAATAAAACCAATTAGACCAATTAAACCAATTCAACGTTAATCGGTTTTACCCCCTGCCTGCAGATTTTGTATTTCTTGCACGATTTCACGGCTCAGCTGGGCGATAGCCCGACTGTGGGCCGCTACCAGGGCTGCGTAGTCCGGCTCTGGCGATAACGGCTCGTTAATAACAGACTTTCGCTTGGTGTGCGTTTGTTGGCTCTGCTGGCTCGACACGCTCCAGGTCGCTTCCAAAAGAACATCTTTGCCCCATTGTCCCTCAAAGTACCCGATTTTCAGTGCAATTCTATAGCGTGGCGTGAAATCCGTTTGCCAGGGATACACAGCCACCTGATCTGTAGCGAGCAGCAAAGAGATGTTTTCCGCCAATACCTGGGCGAAACTTTGGTCCAGACGGCCGGCCCAGCGGTTGAACTCATCTACGTTTAGCTTATTCGGACCGCTGCGGGTAACGATCTGGGGACGATCGAGAATTTCAGGAATTTCCACCGGACCGACGCCGATGGAAAGCTTCTGATCGCTTTGAGTGGTATTTACCTGACCTTGAATGCCGCTAAGGGGATTTAAGGTGTAGAATTCTACCCTTGGGCTGCTGCTACATCCAGTAAGCAAGAGGGTGGTAAACGTAATCACAAGCGTGACTGTCTTAAGAAATCCAATGCGCATCATTTTGCTTTTCCTTTCCCATAGATGAGGGCTTCCGGATGTCGTTCCAGATAATCGGTCAGAATACGAACGGCACGCGCTGCCTCACCCAATTCCTTGATCGCCTGTCTCATTTCGTGCTGCAGGGGTGAATCCTGACCCAGCGTCCCCTCGACCGAAACCAGGGTTTTCTGGGCCTGGTCTAAAGTCGAATTGATCGCCGGGGCAACATTTGAATCTAAATTTTGCACCAGTTGCCGGGTTTGTTGAAGGGTTTGATTCAGGGCCTGAACGGCTTGCAGCAGTTCTTTGGATTCTGACAGCCGTTTGACGTTTTGAAGGGTATCCCCCAAGTCTTTGCCGATCTGCTCTATCGGCATCGTTTCGATTTTGCTTAAAAGATCATTGACTCTGGCAGTAATAATCTGCAGCGGCGCTGGAATCGTGGGCAGCTCTGGAAATTTTTCTCCATATTTTAATTCTGCCTTCGGTGCATCAGGATAAAAATCGACATTCACGAAAAGCTGGCCCGTCAGCAAACTCCCGGTTTTCAACTGAGCTCTGAGTCCTTTGGCGACAAGCTTTCCGAGTTGGTCCTTGGGGGTATCGTCTGCCTTTCCTTCTCGAGCTGTGCCGATAACCTTCCACCGTTGGGGCTCGGTTTCAACCAACACCGTAATCCGGGGGGAAGCCTTTTCCAGGTCAAATTCCGACTTGATGTCGACAACCTGACCGATCTTGATACCCCTGAATTCCACCGGTGCGCCGACGGTCAGGCCTCGGATCGACTCGTTAAAATGCAAGATGTAATGGACTTTTTCCGTATATGTTCTTTCAAAGATACTTGCGCGGGTTTCGTAGAGTCTGAATATATGACCCTCTTGAGCCGGACCACCGACTTCAAGACTGGTGGGGGTGTCAAAAGCGATGCCGCCCATCATAATCGACACCATGGATTCGGTATTGAGCGTAAGGCCGCTGGCATCGAGTTTCAAATCAAATCCGCTGGCATTCCAGAAGCGCGTGTTCTTGCGCACAAGCTTGTCATGGGGCGCATTGATAAAAATCTTGATTCTCAGAGATTGTCCCTCGTCTTCCAATTCATAACCAATTACCTGGCCCACCTGTATCTGTCGGTAATAGACCGGAGCGCCGATATCCAGTGAGCCGAGTGCAGCTGCCCTCAGAAGAAAATCGCGGCCCGGCATCCCGGTGGTTACAACCGGGGGTATCTCGAGCCCTTTGAACCTTTTCGCCTCCTTACCCTCTTTTCCCGGGTCCATACCGATATAGGCACCCGAAAAAAGGGTTCCCAACCCGGAGACGCCACTGGCGGTCACCCGCGGGCGCACCACCCAGAATCGCGTGTTTTCGGTCAGGTAGGGCGCGGCTTCCTTTACCAGTTCGACCCCGACAATCACCCGGGACAAATCCTCGTTGAAGCGGATGGTTTGCACCTCTCCAATTTGTACATCCTTATACTTCACCTGGGTTTTACCGGCTTCCAGCCCTTCTGCGGATTCAAAGGTGATGGTCACCATCGGTCCCTTTTCCGACAGGCCTTTATATGCCAGCCATCCGCCAATCAATACGGCGACGATAGGGATCAGCCAGACAATAGAAATCTGTTTCTTACTCTGAACATCCGCTTGCGGTAAATCCGATAAGTCCGGTTCAAGGTTGTTTTCGGCGTTCATTATTAGGCTCCTGTGAATCCCAGATCAGTCTGGGGTCAAAGCTCATGGCGGCAAAAATGGTGATGATCACCACACCGGCAAAGAAAATGGCGCCGGGGCCGGCCTCGATCGTTGCCAGTGAACCCAGTCTGACCAGGGCGACTAAAATGGTTACCACGTAGATATCGGTCATCGACCAGCGGCCGATCGCTTCGGTAATGCGGTAAAGCCGCGTGCGATCCTTTGGTCGCCACTGGGATTTACGCTGGACCGAAATCAATAAAAAGGAGAGCAGAAAAAGCTTCAGCAACGGGACGAAAACACTGGCCACAAAAATCACCAGCGCAATCGGCCAGCTGCCGGATTTCACAAAATAAATGACACCGCTCATGATGGTATCCGCCTGGGCTTTGCCAAAGGATATCACATTGGTAATCGGCAGCACATTGGCCGGGATGTAAAAGATGAAGGCTGCAATCACCAGCGCCCAGGTGCGAGCGATGCTGTTGGGCTTGCGGGAGTGCAAGCGCGCACCGCAACGCGGGCAAGACACAGCAAGACCTTTAGCGGCGGGCGCAGCTTTGCAAAGCAGATGGCAGCTGTGGCAACTGATCAATGAAGCGTTCAGGGCTGTAATTGGTGATGGTTTCACGGGCCTTAATCCAATTGTTTCCAGACGATATGTGGGTCAAGCGCAGCGGCTGATGCCGCAAGTATAAAAATAAGGACCATAAAAGCATAAAGGGCTGTGCCCGGAATGATGCTGGCCATTTTGACAAGCTTTACGACGGCCACCAGGATGCCGATCATAAAGACTTCCATCATTCCCCAGGGCCGAAAGCTGCGAGTCGCGCGGAAGAGCAAGGCAAGCTTCCAGGGTCGCCGCCGCAATTTTAAGGGTACCAGAATAAACAGCATTCCCGTGAGCTCAAGCAACGGCATCACAATGGTCGTCAACAGCACCACTCCCGCCACGATCCACATGCCTTGCTGGTAGAGTTCCTTAACTCCGGTAATGAGATTGGTTTGCTGTATCTGAGCTTCCAACCGGAATGTCAGAAAGGGGTACACATTGGCGATAATGAAAAGAATCAGTCCGGCCACCGTCAATGACAGCACGCGGTCCAGGCTATTTCGTTTGCGCCGGTACAGCATGGCCCCGCAGCGGATACATCTGGCCGTTCCATCAGGGGGTAAGGGCCGGCGCTGATGCAGCAAATCACATTCATGACAGGCGATTACGGATTCCATCGGTTTTCCTTATCTGAAAATGCAGGGGTTGAGCCAACACTGTTTTTATTTTGTTTTGCAGATTTTTCAGATGCCCTGAATTTCTGATAATCGTTTCATAACACAGATTTAACCAATTAGCGAACACTTTGAATTTGTTAAGGCCAAAAAAATATTAAGTATTTCAGATAGCGCTTGACACCCTAATATCATATGTATACATAAAGTATTCAAAGAGTGCTCCAGAGGTATTTTTTTGGAAGTCGTCGGAAAAAGGATATGCCATGCAGATTTTTACCCCTGTCGAAAAAGTAGAAATTTCTTTAACCGATCAAGTCTACCGTAATCTTCGCCATGGAATTATTACCGGTGCCATCGGGGGCGGGACGCGGCTGGTTGAAACCGCGCTGGCTTCAGAGATGAACGTCAGCCGAACGCCGGTAAGGGAAGCATTGCACAAACTTGCCCTGGAAGGATTTCTATATTCCATCCCCAGGGCGGGTTATATTGTTGAAGAAACCTCCGAAACCGATATCAAGGATCTGTTTACGACCCGCACAGCAATTGAGAAAATCGCCGTAAAATGGGCCATCGAAAAAATTACGCCTGAAGAGCTTGAGCGGCTCGAAATGAATTTACAAAAAACGGACGACATACTGAAAAGCGGTGCAACCGAATCGATGATGGACCTGGATGCTGAATTTCATCAGATTATTTATCGGGCAGCCCGCAGTAAAACATTGTATAAAATCAGCCAAACCCTGAGTGATCACACGCTTCGATTCCGGTTGGCCTGCATCCATGTACCCGAACTTGCCCAGAGAGCCAGACAGGGACATTTGAAGATTTTCCAGGCCATCCAGGCCAAGGATTCGGCTACGGCAGAAGAGATGATTGAAGATCATCTGGATACGGTCACAAACGACATCCTTAATCACCTGGAAAAAATGCGCCAGAATGCGTTCATTGGAGATCAAGGTGATATTAGTGTTTGATTTGTCCCAGTAAGGCCTGATTCAATGGGCTTTTTGCGCGCGCTATCTCGTTGACCACAGAATAATGATGGAACCCGGCCATATGAATGATGTCTACGGGAAATCCTTTCGATCGCCAGCTTTTGGCGAAGATCTGAGTTTGTCGATGGAACTCATCGGTTTCTAATTCCCCCACCGCTAAAATCAAGGGTATCGGTTTATCCGGAAGATTGTAAAGAGGGCTGTTACGTTTGCTAACCGTCACATCCATACCCAGTACGTCGTTCAGGTAGCAAAGCCGAATGGGCTCCAGGTCAAATATGCCGCTGACAGCGCAGATGCCATTAATCAAATGAGGCGGAAGCGCCTGATCGAAACTTGCCCAGTCCGTTGCCGCGAGCAGAACGGCAAGATGCCCTCCGGCTGAATGACCGCAGACGTAAATTCTGTCCGGGTCATATCCAAAGTTATTTCCCTGGTGCCAGATCCAGGCCAGCGCTTTATGATTTTGCCTTACGATTTCATCCATATTCACATCGGGCGCCAGGCCATAGTTGACAACAGCCGTGGCAACGCCGGCCTTTACAAATCCATCGGCGATGTGGCTGAATTGGTTTTTATCAAGGCCTTGCCAGTATCCGCCGTGGATAAAAACCAAAAGCGGGGCATTCGGCTGGCCGGAAAAGAAAATATCCATCGTTTCTAAAGGATGACTTCCATAGGCGACATTCAGTTCACCTGGTAGCTCACGGCGAGTCTGTTGACTGCGACGATCCCACTCTTCAAAGTAGGCTGGATATTCTTTAACTGCTGTGCGCAGATTGTACTGTGCATCCAGCCCGATTTTGTCATAGCCCAGAAAATGCATATCCCTTACCGGTTGTTAAAGATACTCAGAAGCTATCATAACATAATGGATGGCAGCCAGGTCGCCAAGCCTGGAAAAATAACCAGCAGCACGATTGCGATCAGATCCAGAATAATAAAAGGCATTGCAGCGCCGTATATTTGCTGGATGGGTGTCTTTGGCGGCGCTACGCCTTTCATGACATAGAGCAGCAAACCAAACGGCGGTGTTGTAAAACTGACCTCCATCACTAACAACATCAGAACACCGAGCCAGGGCAGGTCTATACCCTGGGTCTTGGCCAGGGGTATAAAAAATGGAACAGTGATCATCAGCATGCTCACCTGGTCCATAAATGCTCCCAGAAACAGAAGAACCAGCAGCATGACAAGCAGGACGGTAAGCGGCGACAGGTCAAATTGGTTCACCGTACTTAAAAGTCCGTTGGTGGCTCCGGAAAATGCCAGAATCTGAGAAAATGTAATCGAAGCACAAATGATAAAGAGTATCATTACCGAAACTTTGGCTGTTTCCCGAAAAGCGACCACCAAATCCCTGATACGCAATTCACGGTAAAGCGCCACCACCGCAATTGAAGCAACACATCCCAGCGCCGCGGACTCGGTGGGGGTGGCGATGCCATATATGATGCTGCCGACAACCACGATGAAAATAATAAACAGCGGCATAACATAAATCAGAAAAGGGCGGATTCGATCCCAGAGCGAAAGATGCGTCACGTCGTACGCTGGGGCTAAGGACGGATTGACAAAGCAGCGTGTCATAACATAACCTAAATAAAGGGTACTCATGATAAGGCCGGGGATGATGGCCGCAATCAGAAGGGTGGCGATGGAGATATTTGCCAGGCTGCCCAGGAGCACTGCCAGCGCTGAAGGCGGAATTAGCATGGCAATACCGCCGGTTGCCATTATCGGTCCCATGGCCATGGATGGATGGTATCCGCGTTTGAGCATGTCGGGCAGCAATACGCTTCCAAGGATAGCCGTATTGGCAATTGTCGATCCGGAAAGAGACGAAAATACCGTACCGCCGACCAGCGACACCAGACACAAACGCCCGGGCACCTTGCTGATCAGTTTGTCGATGGCATCGATGGCCTTGAAGGCGACGCCGGTATGAAACAATATTTCCCCCATCAACAAGAACAGGCAGATGGGAACGAGGGTAAAGCTGGTAATTGAAGCCATGGCGTTGCGGGCCAGTTGATTTAATCCGGCTTCACCCCCCAGAAACACAATGGCCCCGATCACATTGACGCCGAAAAACGCAAATGCAACCGGCATTCCAGAAGCCATGAACAAACACAAAAGGCCCAGCAACAGAATCAGCGCTAATGTCCATTCCATGGCTTAATGATTTCCTTTGATGGGGGCATTGCCCGCAGCCTTCGCCGGATCCCAGCCGAAGCGGCGCAAGATACGGCATAAAAATTCCATCGTCAGCAACAGACCCGTTACGGGAATTATGGCAAATAGCCACCATTCCGGTACAATTAGCTGTTTAATGATCAGTGAATGCAACCGGATGGCCTCTATTGCTGTTCTGGCACCGTAGTAAAGCAAAAACAGACAGATGAATAGCGCTATGCAATCGGCAATTACCGTGGTAATCCGTCCGGCCCGTGATGGAAGCAGGCGGACCACCAGATCGACACGCGTATGGCCATCTTGGTGCATGACCCAGGGGGCTGCTAAAAAAGTGGCGAGAAATAAAATGTATTCAGAAATCTCTACCACCCAGGGGAGGTTGGCGAGTTTAAGGTTGCGTAAAATGACATCTGATGATACCGCCGCCGCCATCAGAAATATGGCCAGGCAACCGATGATTAATCCAGCGGTCAGCGCTTTTTCATACCATGCGTAAATCTTCTGCATTAAAGTTGCCTGTTGGTCTAGAAAAAATAAACGAGGAGAGGCAATAATTTGCCTCTCCTGATTTCTAATGATTTACAAGGTGGTTATTTCTGGAAATATTTCTTCAGTTGCGGGCCTTCTTTGGGGCTGACTTGCATGACCTTGTCCCAGCCGGCTTTATAGGCCGTCTCCAAAAAAGTTTTGTTAACATCCGGTGAGAAGGTGATGGTCTTAATTCCCGCAGCAGCCTGTTTTTGCGCTTCTTCTTTGTTGATTCTGGCGTTTTCAGCATTCAGACTTTCAAGCCATGTGCCCATTTTTTCGAGAAATGCCTGCTGTTCGGGCGTCAGACTGTTCCATTTTTTCAGATTAATGAGGACATTGACATCCACTTCATAAAAACCGGGATCGACGCGGTATTTGGTGACTTCCTGCCAGCCGAGATCCAGAATCCCTTGGATCGGCCAGCCATATCCATCGACCACACCCCGTTCCAGGGCGGTATAGACCTCACCTGGGGCTGTACGGGTTACCGTTGCGCCCAGTTTAACAAAAAAGGCGCGATAAACCGGGGTAACGCGGATTTTTAAGTCCGTTAGATCGGGTTTGTCGATCTTTTTTGTCAGGTAAAGATGAAACGGCGTGCCATCGCCCTGACGGGCCAGAAAATAGGAGTTTAATTTTTCGTTGTGAAGTTTATTGATATACTCCCAGCCGCCGGTTTTGCGCAGTTCCTGGATCGTGTGCTCGGTTAGCTTTAGCGCATCAGCTTCGGGCATCAGATTGGTATAAAATGCCCCGGTTACATTGGCTACATCTACGACACCGCCGCGCACGGCGTTGCCGACTTCAAAAGGGCTCATTACTTTACCGCCACCGCCGATATAATTAATCTGAACAAGTCCTTTGCCTTCCTTGTTGACTTTTTCCACGAAGCGTTCGAAGTTCTTAGAGTAGCGTGTGCCCTCTGCAAAAGCGCTGACGCCTTTTAGAGTCACTTCTTTGGCAGCTACTCCACCGACAGTCAGAAAACACATTATAAAAAATAAAAAACTGATTTTTAAAGATTTTCTACTCATTTGACATTCTCCTTTTCTATCCGCACACCAGCAATGTTAGCATAGCGTTCTGTGGGTTGATGGGTGTCGATCGTTTATATTGAAAACATTCGATTGCATTCAGACAAGTGGGGCATTGATGAATCGAAATTGGTTTCTTTGCGGCAAGATGGCTGAATCCAGACGGTGATTTGACCGAATTGACGATTGACCGGGTTGGTCGCAATTGTGTTTGGGTTGAGTCACATTGTCCTGCATGAAATTTAAAATATACGATTAGTATACAGAATGTACCCCCCGAATAAACATATCTAAAAATAGGTGTCAAGGGAATTTTCTAGCGGTATTTTAGACGATTGAATTTTTACTTGACACCTGTTAGGTGATATGGTTTTTAAATGGGTACACTCTGTATACAAATAGTATGTTAGGGGCCAGGAAGCACAAATGTATGAAATTCGGATTCATGGAAGAGGTGGGCAGGGGGCTGTTATGGCCGCCAAGATTTTAGCCAAGGCGCTTGTTGATGAGGGTAAAGTGGCCAAAGCAATTCCCTCTTTCGGCTTTGAGCGCCGCGGCGCTCCGGTGGAGGCTTATTTACGATTTGATGACCGGCCAATTCGGCAGATTACCAACATCTATCATCCGGATTGTATCATCTGTCTGGATCCGACATTGGGGCGTGCGGTTGATATCTTCCAGGGTATGAATCCAGATGGTGTCTGGGTTCAGGCCACCAAAAAAAGTATTGATCAATTGCCAGTTCCAGATTCCGTGTCCAAAGTGGGCCTGTGCGATGCGGTCGGCATTGCGTTGGAACTCTTCCAGAGACCGATTACCAACACCATTATGCTGGGGGTTTTAGCCAAAACCACCGGAATGGTGTCGTTGGATTCCTTGCACAAGGGCATGGAAACGGTTGCTTTTCGTGACGCCATGCTGGATCAGAACATCGAGGCCGTCCAGCGCGGGTACCATGAGACCCATGTGCATCGCACGCGTTAAATAATCAAATTGAATTTGTTGCTTTGGGATTACCGGACCGGTTCAGGGATCGGGCCCCAATAATATTTGAAAGGGTTACGAATGAAACGCCAGGCGAAAAAGCCATTTGATGAATCAACCATACCCAATGACCTTTGTCCGATTGCCACCAAGCACATCGACCTTAAAACCGGCGATTGGCGGGCCGAGCGACCGCTGGTGGACCGAGACAAGTGCGTTAAATGCGGTACCTGCTGGTTGTATTGTCCGACGCAATGTGTTCAGGAGAAAAAACGCTGGTTCGAGGCCAATTTAGATATATGCAAGGGGTGCGGCGTCTGTGCCAAAGAATGCCCGCATCATGCCATTAACATGCGTGAGGAAAAAGAGGAGTAGACAATGCCCCAAACGATTGTATGTGATGGAAATGAAGCTGCTGCCTGGGGAGTTGCCCGGTCACGGCCGGACATGGTCGCCGTTTTTCCCATCACGCCGCAATCATCGCTGGCTGAATATATTTCGCAGTTTGTTGCTGACGGTATTATTCAGGCTGACCTGATGGATGTGGAAGGTGAGCACAGCGTGCTTTCCGTTCTGCAGGGCGCCTGCCTGGCCGGGGCGCGCACATTTACTGCCACTTGCGGTCAGGGACTGGCGTTTATGTTTGAACCGTACTTTCGGACACCGCCGCTGAGGCTACCCATCGTCATGTCAATTGTTACGCGGGACGGGATTACGCCCCAAAGCGTGTGGGGCGGTCAGCAGGATGCCATGACCGTGCGTGAGGTTGGATGGATCCAGATGTTCTGCGAAAACAACCAGGAGATCCTGGATACCATTATTATGGCTTATAAGATCGCCGAAAACCGCGATGTCATGCTGCCGGTCAATGTCTGCCACGATGGAAACTATTTATCCTATGGTGTTGAAAAGGTTGAAATTCCCGATCAGGCGGATGTGGATAAATTTTTAGGTGAAAAAAACACCAACTGGCATGTTGCACTGGATCCGGAAAGGCCCATGGCGGTTGACCCCCTCACCGGAGGCGCCACCGGTGCCGGGCCGGCAATGTTTGTCCGGTATCGCAAGGGAACCTGCAAGGGCATGCAAAATGCCTTGAGGGTCATCAGCGACGTTCATGCGGAATGGGAAAAACGGTTCGGGCGCAGCTACGCACCGCTGGTGGAAGAATATCAGTTGGATGGTGCTGAATTTGCGATTGTGACCATCGGCGGCATGACGGGTGCCGCCAGAGAAGCCGTGGATCTTGCCAGGGATGAGGGTGAAAAAGTCGGTCTCATCCGGGTCAAGACGTTTCGGCCTTATCCGCAGCAGGCGATGTTGGCTGCGATTTCCAAGGTAAAGGCCATCGGCGTTGTGGATCGAAGCTGTATCTTTCGGATGGAACTCGGGTCCGGTTTTTCAGGAATTGCTGGGCAGCCTTTATCGCTTGCCGCAACGGATTCCTGCCATCAGTTTTATCGGCGGATTGGCCGGAGCAGACATTACCATCGACCATTTTCGAGAGGTGATTGCAACCACTTCACAGGCGCTCAAGGGTAAAGTGCCGGATGAACCGGTCTGGATCAATGAAAACGAATAAACTTAAAGAAAAAGAAAACATGTCTCAGGCTAAATATCTCATCGTCGGCGGCAGCCATGCCGGGCTTTCTGCTCTGGAAGCTATCCGGCTTGCAGGATGAAGACGGGCAAATTACGATGGTGTCTCGCGAGCAAACGCTGCCGTATTCACCCACGATTTTGCCCTATGTCATCTCCGGCAAAAAACAGGCCGACGCCATTTTACTGCGGGATCAATCCTATTTCACTGATCTTGACGTCCGATTTATGCCGGATAGCGCCGTTGTTGCGGTGGATCCAACCAAAGAAACAGTGACCCTCGAATCCGGTGAAACCATTCAGTATGAGAAACTATTGCTGGCCACCGGCGCAGATGCTGCAGTGCCGCCATTTTCCGGAATAGACACTGTGCCATATCAGGTGGTTCGAACCCTGGACGATGCCTTGAAGCTGCGAAAATCTATTCAGGCTGCAAAATCCGCCATTGTCATCGGAGCCGGGCTGATCGCCATGCATACCGCCGAGAATCTGGCTCGGGCCGGTATCGCGGTAACCATGGTGGTTCGTCGACAGGTGTCGTTGTTTGCGTATTTTGACGGAGACGCGGCACGCATGATTGAAACCATATTCTGCGAAAACGGCGTCAGCATTGCTACTGGAAGCGGGGTTGCCAGCGTGGCTTCAGCAGGGGCGGGCTGTAAAGTGACACTGGAATCCGGCAAGGTATTGTCAGCGGACCTGCTATTGCTTGCCGCCGGTGTGCGGCCGCGCGTAGGCTTTTTGAGACGGTTCGGGCATCGACAGTCGACCTGGGTATCCTCGTTAATGAGACCATGCGCACGAACGTCGAGAATATCTGGGCAGCCGGGGATGTTGTCCAGGCGCCCGGTTTTTTTGATGATGGCAAGACCATCAATGCCACCCTGCCGAATGCCTCGGTGCAGGGCCGCATTGCCGGTATGGACATGGTGGACGATCCGGCCTTGAAACCGTATCTGGGCAGCAGTGGTTTAAACACATTTAATTTTTTCGATAACCATGGATTTTCGTCGGACTGGCAACAGTGACTGATTCGACCGATGAGATTGAAGTCAATACGATCTATCTGCCCAGTAGCCGGCAATACCAGAAACTGGTGTTTAAGAATGACCGGCTTATCGGCGTTTCGGCCATTAACGCCGAGCTCGACCCCGGTGTTTTGAGGGAGTTGATTCAGCGCGAGATTAATCTGGCTGAGATCAAAGACCAGTTTACCAGTGACCCGCTGGATACGGGTAGGTTGTTGATGACAAAACTCTGGCGTTAGCTTTCGGTGCCTCAATAGGCCAATTTTCAATTTTCAATTTTTTAAAGGAGTCAACCCGTGGGAAAAGGGTACAATACCATTGCTTTTTATCCGGACAAATGTGACGGCTGCAACGATTGTGTAAAAACATGTGCCTATCTGCATACCGAAAGCGTGGATCCTGCGCATTCACGCATTAAAATCGTATCGGATTCAATCGAGAAATCCTATGGAATTGCCCAGTGCCGACAGTGTGGAGAGCCGCGCTGTGTGCAGGACTGCCCGGCCAAGGCATTGAGTAAAAATGAAGATACGGGTGTGATTCAGTGGGATGAGGCCAGATGCGTCAATTGTCAGCTCTGTACCCTGGCATGTTCCTATGCCGGGATCACGTATAATTTCAAGGGCCGGCCATGTCATGAAATGCGATCATTGCGATGGAGATCCCGGCTGTGTCAAGGCCTGTAAGCCGGGCGCCCTGGAATACGTTACCACCGCCGACATTTACAACAAATGGGGTGAACTGGAAGATCTTTTTGTTCCGGGGCTTTCGGCCTGCCTGGGGTGTAATTCCGAGCTTTTGATTCGTCACAGTTTGCGAAGAATCGGACCCAACACCGTTGTCGCAACCCCACCGGGATGTATTCCCGGGGTCGGCACGGTTGGGGTAAACGGCCTGACAGGGACCAAAACCCCGGTGTTCCATCCCCTGTTAACCAATACGGCATCCATGCTGGCCGGTGCACGGCGCTATTATAATCGCATTGGGCGAGATGTGACCATGCTGGCCCTTGCGGGAGACGGCGGCACCGCTGATGTCGGATTTCAATCGCTTTCGGGAGCCGCCGAGCGTGGCGAACAGATGATTTATATCTGTGTGGACAATGAGGGTTACATGAATACCGGTGTCCAGCGTTCCAGTACGACACCTTTTGGTGCCTGGACTTCAACAACGCCCGTCGGGTCGAATTTGCGTGGAAAGACCCGTGACTCCAAAGTATATGCCGATCATTATGTTGATGCATAATTGTGAATATGTCGCAACGGCCTCAACGGCTTTTATGGAAGATTATTACGCCAAGCTGGATAAGGCCATGCAGGCATCCAAAACGCGGTATGGCCTATCTGCATGTGTTCTCGCCCTGTCCAACCGGTTGGCGGTTTCCCCCGAATCTGTTGATCGAAATCGGACGCAAGGCGGTCGAGGCAAATTTGGTGCCTTTGTGGGAATATTCGGTCGAGACAGGCAGGCTCCAATTTACCCATTCCATTGACAACCCGCTGCCGGTGAAAGAGTTTTTATCTTTGATCGGAAAATACCGTCACTTAAATCAATCTGAAATTGACCATATTCAGAAGACCGCCGAACAACGTCTTGAGATGCTTGTCAGCTTTGAACACCAGAAGGCCTGAATCCACTTCAGGTCACCTTCAACCAAGTTTGAAAGCGCTAACCATCCATTGGGGCCGTACTCTCGCCGGAAATGATAAAGACACGCGGATGCCATTTTTCCGTTGACAGGCCTAATTCCTAATATTAATAAACATATTAGATCTTTAGAAACCTAACCGAAAGTAAATGATTCCTTAATCTATGCTTTTTCTATCGCATTTCTTTCTGGATGATGCCCTTTGTAACCCTTTTAAAAAGGTTACCTCTTAGGAGACTCATAGCTTGAAACAGAAGCGGAATTGGCAGGATTTGCTTTTTTGATTTACGGTACAAAAAGCCATCAATAACAAGGAGATATCAATGAATGTTAACAAAATCGATCATATCTGCATCGCCGTTAAAAATCTTGATGAGGCCAGAAAAGTATGGGAGCCGGCGTTGGGAAAATCCAGGCCGGACGATGAATACATTGATGAGCCGGAAAAAATCAAGGTTGCCAGATATTGGCTTGGCGAGGTGGGGTTTGAGCTGATGGAGTCCACGGCCCCGGACGGTGATGTCGCTAAGTTTATTGAAAAAAGAGGCGAGGGAGTCATGCTCATCAGCCTCAATGTTGATAATACCCGTGAAGCCATGGAAGAATTAACGGCAAAAGACTACCCCATTATCGGCGGCATCCGGTCTTTCAGGGACTGTGAGTTTGCATTCGTCCATCCCAAGAAAATGAATGGGGTCCTCCTTGAATTTATCGATTATAAATGGCGCGAGTTTGAAGATCGCTAATGCTTAGCAGATTACACCTTTTATTCGTGGCTGGAAGCCACTCCCACCTCTCGGTGTCAAATGTGGGAGCGGCATCTTGCCGCGATATTTGAGAGGAGTTATCAAAATGACGATATCGAATAAAATAGAGGATATTATTTCCAGGGCGTCTTTTATTCGCAAAATGTTTGAAGAAGGGGCGCAGTTGAAGGCCGAATACGGCGCCGAAAACGTTTATGATTTCAGCCTGGGTAATCCCAATCTGCCGCCGCCCGAAAAATTCAACGAATTACTCAGAGACACGGTGGATTCATGCGGGTTGGGCGATCACTGTTATATGCCCAATACCGGGTATCCGATGGTGTGTGGTTCTGTAGCTGATTATCTCGCTGAAGAACAGCAGGCGCCGGTTACCGATAAGGAAGTGATGATGACCTGCGGTGCATCGGGGGCGCTGAACGTTGCCTTAAAAACAATTCTTGATCCTGGAGATGAAGTTCTCACGCCTATGCCTTGTTTTGTCGAATATAAATTCTATGCCGATAATCATGGTGGCACACTGAAAACCGTTGCCACCAAACCCGACTTCCAGCTCGACCTCGACGCCCTGTCCGAGGCCATAAACAAAAAAACCAAAGCGGTATTGATCAATTCGCCCAATAATCCGACCGGGCAAGTTTATCCGGAAGAAGATCTGGTGGCCCTCGGTGAGCTGCTGGAGAAAAAGGGCAAAGAATACAATCGCACCATTTATTTAATCTCCGATGAGCCCTATCGCAAAATCGTTTACGATGGTGTTCAGGTTCCGAGCATCTTTACCAGTTATAAAAACAGTATAATCGGCACTTCCTATTCCAAGGATATTTCTATTCCCGGAGAACGCATCGGCTTTATTGCGGTAAATCCGGCGGCGACATATAAAAAGGATTTGGTTGCCGGCATTGCAGTGGCCAATCGGATTCTGGGGTTTGTCAATGCGCCGGCCCTGATGCAACGGGTTGTCGCCTGTATGCAGGGAATGAGTGTGGAAATAGCCGAATACGCCCGGAAGAGAGAAATACTGTGTGATGGACTGGCGGGTTTTGGATACGAATTTATCAAGCCGCTGGGGACGTTTTACCTTTTTCCACGTTCACCGATTGCGGATGACGTTAAATTCGCGGATGCCTTAAAAGATGAACGCGTGCTGGTGGTGCCGGGGAGTGGCTTTGACGGCCCCGGTCATTTCCGTATTGCATTTTGTGTGGATGATGACGTGATTCAGAATTCAATGCCGGGTTTTGAACGGGCGATCAAAAAATTTAAATAGAATCCTTCTCAAAAATGCCTTTTGTAGTAATGTCTTTGCTGGAGCCTAGTTTCATATCCTTGATTGATACGAATAATGAATTACCTTTATGGTTGTTCCACACCCGGCTGATTGTTTTCGCATAGAGGAGAGGGGAGATGGATAAAGATAAATTGTTGGAAGGCAAACGCCTACTGATTGTAGACGATGAGCCCGATGTTTTGGATACGCTCGAAGATTTGCTGCCGATGTGCAGCATTACAAGGGCCGCCACATATAATCAGGCCAAGACCTTACTGGAAGAACAATATTTTGACATGGCCATTTTGGATATTATGGGCGTCGAGGGATACGAATTGTTGAAGATTTGTAACCAGAAACGCGTCATCGGTGTGATGCTGACGGCCTATGCCGTGACGCCGGAAAATATCAAAAAGTCATACGAAGATGGGGCCGCCTCCTTCGTTCCCAAAGAGGAGATGCACAACATCACCACATTTTTAACCGACATTTACGAAGCCAAAGAAAAGGGTAAGAGTTTATGGTGGCGCTGGTTTGACCGGCTGGCCGATTATTGTGAACGCAAGTTCGGACCTGACTGGCAAAAGGAACACGGCTTTAAGGTGAGATAAAAACAAATATCTGCAATTGAATTCCTTACAATTCATTCTTCGATTCGGATTGCCTGCCCGCCATCGTCATGCCACAAAGGTGATAGCGGCGGGTCGTTTCCCGTCATGACGTGTCCCCCCACGCCATGAACTGTCCCCCTGGGGCCATGAACTGCCTGCCGCGGCGAAGCTCAACAGAGCGAAGAGGCGTCGTTTTCCGCCATGAGCCGGCAAAGAAGTGAATTGCGTTGGTATCCTATTCACCCTTGAGGGGACCCCTGGAAGGGCACGCCATCCTGATCGATCTCTGCTTCGCCGCACCCAAATATTCATCGGTGGGTCCTCGGTTACGTCCTTGTTCCAGTCGTATTGAATTTCGGTGCCGATGCGAATCTGCCGGTCCAGGAGCAGGTCCGGGGTTCGGGTGCCCTCATCGGTGGGCAAGATGTCTATTGAGCGCGGCTAATCATCTAATTTCCAAAAGCAAATCACCGGATTTGCTTTGCCGTTTTTTATTCTGGAGCAGCTTGACAAAGTGGATATAGATGCATAAGTTATTAATTAAATTGACTATCGCAACATTTCTCTTTTCTACTTTTTAACTAACACCGGTTTGAATTTAGCCGGAGCTGGCCTCGCAACAGCCAACCACATTGCGCCCTATCATTTGTTGATTTATTTCGGAAGATTACATTCTTTATCATTCTTTTCAAGAAAGACTTGATGCCATCAATCGCATTTACGATCGCTTTGGAAGGCAGGCTCGGGTAACAGCTTTTTCTTAGTGAAGGTGTAACCACCATGGTAGCTTTGTTAGATAGACGCAATGCGAAGCGTCACGGTTGCGATGGAGAAATAATTTAAAAGGAGAATTTGCACCATGAAACTCAGACCATTACAGGATCGAATTTTAGTTCGACGGGCTAAAGAAGAGGAAAAAACAAAAGGTGGGATCATCATCCCGGATACGGCCAAAGAAAAACCGATTGAAGGCAAAGTGATTGCTGCCGGCAATGGTAAAATCAGCGAAGAGGGAAAGCGAACAGCGCTTGAAGTCAAGAAAGGCGATCGGATTCTGTTCGGCAAATATTCGGGAACTGAAGTAACAATAGAGGGTGAAGAATGCCTTATCATGCGCGAGGATGACGTGCTTGGCGTCATCGAATAACAATTAAAATGGAGGTTAAGACAAGATGGCTAAACTAATAAAATATGACATGAAAGCCCGTGAGGCGATGCTGAACGGGGTAAGAACCCTTGCAGACGCAGTGGTTGTCACGCTGGGGCCTAAGGGTCGCAATGTGGTTCTTGACAAATCCTGGGGTTCTCCGACGGTCACCAAAGACGGTGTCACCGTGGCCAAAGAAATTGAATTGGAAGACAAGTTCGAAAATATGGGCGCCCAGATGGTAAAAGAGGTCGCCAGCAAAACAAGTGACATGGCCGGTGATGGAACCACAACCGCCACTGTTTTGGCAAGATCTATTTACGAGGAAGGTCAAAAGCTGGTCGCGGCAGGCAACAACCCCATGGCCATTAAACGGGGGGTTGATGCCGCGGTTGGAGTCGTTGTGAAAGAACTTCAAAATTTGAGCAAACCCACCCAAGACCAGCGCGAAATTGCCCAGGTCGGCACCATTTCGGCGAACAATGATGAAACCATCGGTAAAATCATTGCCGAGGCCATGAACAAAGTCGGTAAAGAAGGGGTCATTACCGTTGAAGAAGCCAAAAGCATGGAAACTACTTTAGAGGTCGTTGAAGGCATGCAATTCGATCGCGGTTACCTCTCACCGTATTTTGTAACCGACCCTGAAAAGATGGTGGTCTCCCTGGAAGATCCCTACATTCTGATCAATGAGAAAAAGATCAGCAATATGAAAGACCTGTTGCCCATTCTTGAGCAGGTGGCCAAAATGGGAAAACCCCTCATGATTATCGCCGAAGATGTCGATGGTGAAGCCCTGGCGACATTGGTGGTCAATAAATTACGCGGCACTCTGCACGTCGCAGCCGTTAAGGCACCGGGTTTCGGCGACAGACGAAAAGCCATGCTGGAAGACATTGCCGTTTTAACCGGCGGGCAGGTCGTATCTGAGGATTTAGGAATCAAATTGGAAAACTTAGCCGTCTCAGACCTCGGCAACGCCAAACGGATCAACATCGACAAGGACAACACCACCCTTGTGGATGGCGCAGGTTCGCGCTCGGCCATCGAAGGCCGGGTCAAGCAGATTCGAGCCCAAATCGAAGAAACCACCTCCGACTACGATCGCGAAAAGCTTCAGGAAAGGTTGGCCAAACTGATCGGCGGGGTGGCGGTGATCAACGTGGGCGCAGCCACAGAGACCGAAATGAAGGAGAAAAAAGCCCGGGTCGAAGATGCCCTCAACGCTACCCGCGCGGCTGTGGAGGAAGGGATCGTGCCGGGCGGGGGCGTTGCGCTGGTGCGATGTCTGCCCGCGCTGGAGAAAATGAAAATCAAAGCCGACCAAAAGCTGGGTGTGAAAGTGGTTATGCGTGCCATGGAAGAGCCGCTGCGCCAGATTGCCAACAATGCCGGTTCTGAAGGTTCTGTCGTCATTGATAAAGTCAAAAACGGCGAGGGAGCTTTTGGTTACAATGCCGAAACGGACACCTATGAAGATCTGATGAAAGCCGGTATAATGGATCCGACCAAGGTGGTGCGCCTGGCCCTGCAAAACGCAGCCAGTGTAGCCTCTTTAATGCTGACCACCCAGGCCATGATTGCCGAAAAGCCCGAAGACAAAGCCGATGCAATGCCCGGTGGCGGCGCTCCCGGAATGGGCGGAATGGGCGGAATGATGTAAACCTCCGTCATTCCATAGCGTTTATGGTGGACATGATGCAGGCCGATATTGCTTGTGAACCACTGTCGTACTTTGGGCAGCCGAATGAGAAGTTACCTTCATAAAGCGATAGCCAAGCTGGCTACCACCATAATCGCTAAAATGGCCAGATTGGGAAGAACGACGCTACGGTGCTCATTCTTCCCTTACCACTCGTGTAAATAGCGCCGGGCAATCAGTATAGCCTGATTTGCCTCGTTAATAACGCCCTCTGCCGCGTCGATCTCCCCCTCCGCGTCGATCTCTGTCCCCTTTTCTATCACGCGCTTCTTTTTTGTCTTTACCGCGACGGCTGTCAGCATGAGGTCGAGCCTCATTGACGGTAATCGTTCTCCCTTTCAAGGCCTTCCCATTTAAAACTTCGATTGCAGACTGAGCCTCAGCTTGAAAGGGCATTTCCACGAATCCAAAGCCTTTTGATCGACCACTTTGTTCATCCTTGATAACAATTGCGGACGCGACCTGCCCGAAGGCCTCAAAAGCCTGGCGCAAATCACCTTCGGTGACATTGTATGACAGGTTGCCAACGAAAATGTTCATTTTAATCCCCTTTTTTAAAACCTAAATCTTTGACGCTTTTTAATACCTGCACTACTTGCCAAAATCGCAATTTGCGGTTTTACAGGGATTATCGCAGACATTTATATCACAAGGTTTTCAGTGCTGTCAAAAGCTGAGAGATATAGAACCAGATCTTTAAACTACCAAGCATGCAAGCTGAGCCCCAAAAAGATGTCTTTAAAAGTAACGGTTTCTTTATAAAAACAACCTTATTTCATGGACTTTGCACAATTCATGCTTATGTTATTAATAGATGTTAAGTGCCACACCAACTTCGACACCTATAAAAAAGCCATCGGCAGGCTTAGAGCCGCCAAAGGTTATACCTTAAAAAAGGGAGTTTGAACGTGGCACTTAACAGGTTTCTCGGGTGTGCGTGCATCCTTTCTGATGGATTTTAACGGCACCTTTGATTCCACCTTTCTTTTAACCCCCAATAAGGGCCTTCCTGTGAGGAAACTACTCAAAATGCCTTAACTATGCTCCCAAATATGATTGCGATGTTCCGTCGCGAGGTGGTGACCCTTCATTTCTCTATTGGATACCACCAAGATCATCTTACCGCATTTTTAACCTTAACCAATTTGAGCCGTTCACCAAGACAAAGTTAACTCTATTTTACCTTTATAGGAAGATTTTCCCTTGAAAAAATACTCAAATAGTGCCGGCGCTGCTTCTGATAGAATGAATGTGATCTGTCGTGAGCTTCAAATGCTATTTGGTTCATATACATACTAAAATAAAATGGGGGTATTAAATGAAACCAGAAAATGCGGGGAAAATTAAGTATGGAGTTTGGGGTCTTATTGTTGGGGCAGTCATCGCAATGATCATCGGTTTTGCGTGGGGGGGGTGGACAACCTCCAAGACTACCAAAACGATGTCCGAAGAGGCGGTCTTGGCGAGTCAGGCGGCGATCTGCGTCGCCCAATTTATGAAGGAACCGAACCATAAAGAGAAACTTAAGGAATTAAGGGAACTAGATTCATGGAAGAGAGGTGAATTCATTGAAAAAGGCGGCTGGGATAAAATGCCCGGGCAGGAAAAGGCTGGCTATCTTGTCGCCCGAGCATGCTCCGATGGGCTTGAACTTCTTTTCGAAAAATGAGATGAATGAAATAGCTGTTAAAGGTGATTCATAATTTATTTTATGTGGGTCACCTTTTTGTTTCATGTCAAGTTCTTTTACCTTGCGAACGTATTCCAAAAACTCTTTTTCAAGTTGCCTAATTTTTCGTTCCAATTCGTTGTAAGTCGGTTTTGTTGCCATGAGAATGGCCTTTTCAAATTAATTTTAAATAATTTTTCCAATTGCCTGATCTTATTGGCGACAGCATTTATAAAATGCTTTCCACTCATATCAAGGTTTATTAGAACTTTTTAAACATCTCTTCGGCTTCCGGGTCAACGTATTTTCAGGATGGCCGTCCAGGCGATGTAACTGTCATTCCGGGTGTAGACGCGGACAACATTTTTCTCAGCTCCTCTCCCTGCACACTTTCATTCTGCGAAAGGAGATGAGCCAAATCATCCAGGACGTTCCGCCGCTCCGAGAGGATTTTTAGCACGCGTCTGATGGGCTTCCTCGACGAACCGGGCGACCTCTTCGTCTATTTGGGCGGCTTTGGCTTCACTGTAGTTTTTACCGGAAGCAAAACTTTCCGGCAGAAACATCGGCTGACGGGGGCGCTCATAGGCCACCAGTCCCAGGCGATCGCTCATTCCATATTCCGTGACCATGGACCGCGCAATGTCGGTAGCCCGCTGCAGGTCGTTTTGGGCGCCGGTGGAGATTTCTTCGAAAACCAGCTCCTCCGCCACCCTGCCGCCTAAGAGTACGGCCAGCCGGTCCAGCAGCTCCGAGCGCGTCATTAAATAGCGGTCCTCGGTGGGTTGCTGTTGGGTATATCCGAGAGCCGCAATCCCCCGGGGAATAATGGAGATCTTGTGCACCGGGTCGGCATGCTCAACAGACTCGGCCACAATCGCATGTCCGGACTCATGAAAGGCGACTGATTTCTTTCTCCTGCGGATTCATCACCCGGTTTTTTTTCTGCAGGCCCGCAACCACCCGGTCGATGGCCTCGTCGAAATCCGCCAGCCCCACCCATTCCTTATCTTTACGGGCAGCCAGAAGGGCGGCCTCATTGATGATGTTGGCCAGATCGGCTCCCACAAAGCCCGGAGTGCGGCCGGCGATCTTATGCAAATCAACCGCGGGGTCTAAAACAACATTCTTGCAGTGAATTTTCAGGATGGCTTCGCGCCCGTTGATATCCGGCCGGTCTACCAGAACCTGCCGATCAAACCGCCCCGGGCGCAACAAGGCAGGATCCAGGATTTCCGGCCGATTGGTGGCGGCCATGATGATGACCCCTTTATTTGTCTCGAACCCATCCATCTCCACCAGAAGCTGGTTGAGCGTCTGCTCGCGTTCGTCATGACCGCCCATGACATTCATTCCCCGGGCTTTCCCCAACGCGTCCAGTTCATCGATAAAGATGATGCAGGGCGCCTGGGCGGCGGCCTGAGCAAAAAGATCGCGAACACGGGCTGCACCCACGCCGACAAACATCTCCACAAACTCAGACCCGCTGATGCTGAAAAAAGGCACTTCGGCCTCCCCGGCCACAGCCCTTGCCAGAAGGGTTTTGCCGGTCCCCGGCGGGCCAACCAGAAGCACCCCTTTGGGAATCCTGCCCCCCAGTTTCTGGAATTTTCCCGGATTGCTCAAAAATTCAACTACCTCCTGGAGCTCTTCTTTGGCCTCATCGATGCCGGCCGCATCGTCGAAATTAACCTTGGTTTCACTTTCGGCAAAAATTTTGGCTTTGCTTTTGCTAAAAGACATCACCCCCATGCCCGGCCCCATCTTTTTCATGGCGTAGCGCCAGATCAGGAAAAAAATGCCAATGGGGATAATCCAGGATAGAAGCGTGCTCAGAAGTTTGCTCTCATAGTGTCCGGAGTAATTGACTTTGTGTTCATCCAGATCCTTCACCAGGTCGGGATCATCCACACGAATGGTGGTGAACTTCTGGACCGGCTCTCCCTTCAGCGTTCCGTTGATATTTTCTGGGCCGATAATCAATTTGCCAACGTTGCCTTCGGCGATGTAGTGTTTGAACTGGCTGTAGGGAATCGTCTCCACTTTTGCGGAAAAAAAATATTGTTGCAGGTAGGCGAATAAAAATATGGCGATCAGGAAATACCAGATGCTAAAATGAGCCTTAGGGGGCAAAGTATTTTTCTGGCGTTCCTTGAAACCGATAAGGGAACGCAAATTATCTAAGAAATTTTTCTGCGGATCTTTATTTCCATTGGATGCCATTTTCATATCCCTATATTTTTCTGCGATAACGCACCATGCCTGTTTGAAATTCAAGGCACCTCAATTAGACTCCCGAAGGACCCACTGCCGGTAAAAACGTACAATTTTTGAAATTTGATTGAGCAGCCGACTGTTATTCAAACGCGCTTGATTGAAATCAGGAAAGATATTTTGTCAATTCCCGCATGGCCTTCACAATATCCTGGATTGCCTCGTGCATACCCTCGGCACCGGAGTTTGTTTTCTTCTCGATCTTGCCTTGAACTTCGGATTTGATTTTTTTCAAGTTTTGTGCATGTTTTTCAAACTGCAGACGATGCTCTTCTTGCATGTCGTTGATGGCATCGGAATTAATCTGTTCGATGAGTTCATCGGCCTCTGCCAATAATTGCTCGATATTCTCAGATTCTACCTTCTCTGGCATCATGTTTCCTTTCCGATGTGTTTTTGCGCGTCATTGCATGGAATATGAGAGTCGTGGACGCTTTTCACAATCACCACCGTCATTTTCAGCCGGGGACCGCTTTTACGGGCAACGTTTCCTGCTTACGGTGTCGTTCCCCGTGAAACCGGAGCCGATAGGGTCTGCGTTTCGCCTGGACGCGCTTGCTTGATATATTGATAAAAGTCGCTGTCCGTGGTGAGGATCAGTACGGAATTCTTATTCGTCTTCTCTTTGTAGCTTTCAAGGGTGCGCAAGAAGGCATAAAATTCAGGATTTCGATTGTAAGCTTTGCCGTAAATGCGCGTGGCATCAGCGTCGGCCTGGCCCTGGATCTCCTGTACCGTGCGGTAGGCCGCAGAGCGGATCTGACGCAGCTCTTTTTCCATCGTCCCGAGGATCTCCGCACTGCGTCCTTCTCCCTCCGAGCGGAACTGCGCGGCGATGCGTTTGCGCTCGGAGATCATGCGCTCATAGACCTTTTCGCGAACGCTTTCCACGTAATCGAGGCGCTTGATACGAACATCCACCAGCTCGATGCCGTATTGAGGAATGATCTTTTGGGCTTCAGTCAGTATCGTTCGGGTAATTTCCTCCCTGCCACGGGCAATCTCTTTCTTAAGCTCTTCTTCCCGCTCCTTGGGGATATCTTTCAGCGCTTCGTCCTTGGGGACTTCCCACGATGCGCTGCGGACAAGCTCCACGAGTTCGCTGCTCGACACCTGGTCGCGCACCACCGAATCGAGGATATCGTTCAAGCGGTTCTGAGCGCCCGCTTCGCTGGCCACATTCTCAAGGAATTTTTTCGCGTCTGCAATCCGCCATCGCGCCGTGGTGTCCACCCAGATAAACTCGCGCCCTTTGGTGGGGATCTGGTTCGGATCACCATCCCAGACGAGCAGGCGCTTTTCAAATCGCCGGACCTCTTGCACAAAGGGCAGTTTAATGTGCAGCCCCGCCTCGGTCACCGGTTCCCCCACCGGCCGGCCAAACTGCACGACAATCGCCTGCAGGCCCTCTTCCAAAGTGTAAAGCCCGCTATAGATTACGATAAGGATAACCACCGCCAGGCCGATGATCGCCGTTTTCAAAGTAAACTTCATTGTGGCCTCCCTTCCGCTGATGGTTGTTGACTGGACTCCAGTGGGAGCCAGGGCACCATGGCCTTCTGATCCCTATCCACGATATAGAGCCCCTTCATATCCGCCAGCAAACCCGTCATGGCCTCCAGATACAGACGTCGGCGCGTGACCTGCGGCGCCCCCAGGTACTCACCCAGAATGGCCATAAAACGCGTCGCCTCTCCTTCAGCCCGGTTGACGCGCTCAAGGGCGTAGCCCTCGGCCTCGCTGATACTCTGCGTAGCCACTCCGCGGGCCTTGGGAATTTCGCGGTTGGCCTGCTCCTGGGCCTTATTGATCGTCCTTTCTTTGTCCTGACGCGACTCGTTTACTTCATTGAAGGCCGGCTTCACGGTATCCGGCGGGGTCACATCCTGAAGTTCCACGGTAACCAAACGCACGCCGGTCTCATAGGCCGTCAGGATTTTCTGGATCTCAATTTTTGCTTCACTGGCAACCGCCACCCGGCCGGTTGTGAGCACATCGCTGCCGAGACGATTGCCGACCGCCCGGCGCATGATCGCCTCGGTGGTATCGCGGATCGTTTTCGGTGTGTCGCGTACTTTAAACAAGTAGCGGATCGGGTCTTCGATGCGGTACTGGATGATCCACTGGACATCGATAACGTTTAAATCTCCGGTCAGCATCAGCGACTCGTCCTTATGTGAACCGCTCGTATCATACCGCGTCTTCTGGCCGGGCACGGTGGCCACCGTCCGGAAACCGAACTCCTCTTTAAGCACACGGGCCGTGGGTAACAGACGAACCTTTTCGACACCGAAAGGCAGTTTGAAATGCAGTCCCGGGCCGGCCGTGCGCATGAC
Organism: uncultured delta proteobacterium; assembly: GCA_963706575.1. Lineage (GTDB taxonomy): Bacteria > Desulfobacterota > Desulfobacteria > Desulfobacterales > JAHEIW01 > JAHEIW01. The sequence continues at coordinate 365,284 of CAVPNL010000001.1, forward strand.
TTTTCCAAAGCGCTGTACAATCCCCGTCTCTTCCGGCTGGACGGTGAACCAGGCTGTCCACAAGATAATCACCACCACCGCCACCGCGCCGAGGATCAAGAACGGAGCGCCTTTGAACCCCTCTAACTTCAGTCGAATTTTCTCCAGGATGTCATCCAAAGCCGGTGGTGATCCCCCTGGAGATTGATTCCATTCGGGCATAGCTTACCTCCTTTGCGTCCACGCAATTCATGGAGCTTATGAATTTCGAACAGACCTTGCACATTGGCGCCTAATTATCATAATCATTGTCGAAACAAAACTATCAGGCATATCGTGCCATCTTGAATTCAGCACCCGGCAGGTTTAGCTTTTTTCAATTTTGAAGAATGCCAGGGCTTCATCTAATTTTTTCTCCATTCCATCTCTTTCAGCCTCAGTTAAATCGAAAAACATGGATGGGTCCTTGAGAAAATTATAGACAAAACCGGTCAACTTTTTGATATCTTTGACCCCGTTGCTTTCAAGATATTTATAAAATCCACTCATGATAAATCCTTATTTGTTCGCGGTAAATGTCTGCCGGTTTCACAGGATATTTTCTACCCGGCTCAAAGAATATGTATCTCGCATATCCTGCGGAAGTGATAACCGTATATTGCAAGGGTGACGGCCAGAGGAAGCAGCCGGGGTTTACGCACCAGCGTCCAGGTCATTAAATGCCAGTAATGGAAACGCTCTTTGCCCAGAATTCCCAGTCGAATGCTGGAACGGAAAAATGCAAGAAATCGTTGAAGATCGATCCGTGTGTCCACCTTGGAATTGCCGAATTCTTTGAGAAATACTTTTACACGCCTATAATAATTCTTGGGAGAATAGATATGGCCCATGATGAACCGGTAGCCGGTCATTAACTGATCGAGCCCCATTTTGGGGTCAATGTTGGTTGTGCCATCCACATTATCGCCTGAGATCGTCATTCCCAATAAACGGTTATCTTTCTTCAGGCGATCAAACAGCCTTGTTCCCGGAGGGGCCTGGAGCAGCCCCACCATTGCGGTTACAATGCCGCTTTTTTGGATAAAATCGATAAGTTGCTGAAAAATTGAGGGGCTATCGCTGTCAAAGCCGACAATAAAGCCCCCTTGAACCTGTAAACCGGCGCGCTGCAAAATCTTTACATCATTAATGAGGTTGCGGTTCTTGTTTTGTATTTTTTGGCATTCGGTAAGGCTGTCATTATTCGGTGTTTCGATTCCAATGAAAACCGAATCGAAACCCGCATTGACCATCAAGTCCAGAAGCTCGGCATCGTCGGCCAGGTTTATCGAAGCTTCTGTAAAAAATACACACCCCTTCTTGTCTTGGCGCCATTCGATCAGCGCCGGCAGCAACCTCGTTTTTAAGTAGCGCTTGTTCCCGATAAAATTGTCGTCAACAAAAAAGATGTTACTGCGCCAACCCGCATCGTATATACGATCCAGCTCTGCGATCACCTGCTGGGCTGACTTCAGTCGGGGCCGGTGGCCGAAAAGAACCGTCACATTACAAAAATCGCAGTTGAAGGGACACCCCCTGGAAAACTGAATGCTCATGGACGCATATTTTTTCATTTCGACAAGATCCCAAGCGGGTGGCGGAGTGTGGCCAAGATCACAGAAACCCGAGGCCCTGTATATTTTTTTGGGATGACCGTTTTTCAAGTCCTCAAGAAAAGACGGCAATGTTAGCTCGGCCTCGTCGAGGACCAGGTGATCGACGTCCTCAAACGCATCCGGTTCGGCAGTAAAGAGCGGTCCCCCCGCGATAACTTTCAAGCCCTCCGCCTTGCAACGCGCAATTATCTGTCTGGCGGATTCCCGTTGAACGGCCATCCCCCCGATGAAGGCAAAGTCTGCCCATGAGAGATCATCTTCGCTGAGGCCGTCCACGTTAACATCCACCAGACGCCGCTGAAATTCATCCGGCAACATGGCCGCCACGGTGAGCAAGCCCAGCGGCGGGTATGCGGCTTTTTTGCGGATGAATTTTAAAGCGTATGTGAAAGACCAAAAGGTGTCCGGAAACTTTGGGTAAATGAGAAGAACGTTCATATCGTAAATTCCTTATTCGTGTTCTAACAAGCAATGTTTAGGAATATTGGTGCAAATTTATGGCGATGACTGCACGGGTTGCGTGAATTTCGTTGGCCAAGGCAGTACATTAAGATATTTTGGTTCGTTCTTTTATTTTCAGGGATGCAACAATCCTTGGACCGTTTTATCCATCTCCACTAAAGTAAAGGGCTTAAAAAGGGCCTTAGCCACAGCAGTGCCTTTTATTTTGGATAAAATGACCGCTTTATCAGCACCTGTCATAAGCACAACCTGTGTGGCGGGAGATTTTTCTTTGACGTAATCGGCCAGGTGGATACCGTCCATACCAGACATGTTAAAGTCAGTCATGACCAGGTCAAATTTGTTTTTAAGAAAAAGAGCTAATCCGTTTTCACCACTATCAGCTGATAATACTGCATAGCCGAGCCGACAAAGCATTTTTGAAACGACGTCTCGAATTGTATCATCGTCATCAACGACTAATATTTTTTCGCTGCCCGTATTCATTTTCAAATCCTTTCATCTCTTATCCTTTGATGTTACACACAGGGATATATTCCCATACAAAACGTAAACAATTAGGCTGCTTTCCCCCTGGCGGCATTAACGGTCTCCATTCCTTCCGAATGGGAAACCGTGTGGATTTCAATTTGCAGTGGTTCGCATAAAAGGCTCTTTGTTCCAAGCAAAACGCTGAATCTGTCTGACTTGATGTGATCGTTAAGATCTTCGCGGGTTTCCCACTCCTCTATCAAACTGAAAACGTTCTTTTCTTCGATGTCCCGGAAAACGTGACAGCTCAGACAACCCCTCACATTTTCGATTGGTTCAATCATTGAGAGAAGTGTTTGCATAACCTCTGTCCGCTTATCTAAAAATACATTCATGGTTGTTCTGAAAATGATCACGAGAACCCTCCTCTCAGCAAAGACATGACACACGTGTTAATATAGCTTGGGAATTTCCCCCCCAGCTGTTATCAAAAGAATTTAAACTGTCCAGAATCATACCTTCAAGCTTTGTGCCAGGCAGACTGAATTCAACTTATATTAAGCTAACAAATTGATATTTAATATAATTTTTTATAAAAGAGCCTGATCGAGGAGGGATGAATGAGTGTAATAATATGGTCACATATGACCAATGGTCATATATGACCATGCTCGGCACCCTTGAAGTGATGTTTACAGCTCTGCGTGAGGGAATACAAATTGACAGGCTGTTGTTTGAGGAAAACCGTGAAAAATAGGCGACTTTGCGGAAAAATGGTCCTTTAACTGCGTACCTTCAGGTGGTGGGCCAAGACCCGGTTTTCGTTTCAGATATCATGGTTCGAGTAGCAAAATAAATCGACCCCACATGCTTATGGCTGCTGGATACCCAATTTTCGTATGCGGGCGCGCAGTGTGCTGCGGTTGAGCCCAAGGATTTCTGCAGCCCCGTTTTTGCCACTCACTTTCCAATTGGTCTGCTCAAGTACCCGGACAATATGGTCGCGTTCAACCGCTTCCAGCGTTTTTTGCGTGGTCGTTAAATCCTTATGGGGTTTTTTCAGTTCATCCACCAGGTGCAGTTTGGGTCCCGAGGAGTTGATTACCGCCCGCTCGAGGACGTTTTCCAACTCCCTGACATTGCCGGGCCATTGATAATCCTGCAAGGCATTCATGACGCTCGTCGGGATGCTCTCAATGGACTTGCCCAGTCTCTTGGAAATTTTATCTACGAAAAAATCTACCATCAGGGCAATGTCTTCCATCCGTTCTCGCAGCGGGGGCACCGTAATCGGAAAAATATTTAGCCGGTACCAAAGATCTTCCCGAAACCGGCCCCGGCGGACTTCCTCTTCCAGGTTACGATTGGTGGCGGCAATCACCCGCACATCGACTTTGATCGTACCGGAGCTGCCCAAGCGTTCAAACTCACCGTCCTGGATCACCCGCAGCAGTTTGGGCTGCAGTTCCAACGGCAGTTCCCCGATCTCATCCAGAAACAGGGTGGCGCCGTTGGCAACTTCAAATCGCCCCAGCTGTCTGGCATGGGCACCGGTGAAGGCGCCTTTCTCGTGGCCGAACAGCTCACTTTCAATCAGGTTTGAAGGCAGTGTGGCACAATTCACTTTCACTAAGGTCCGATCTTTGCGCGGGCTCAAGCCATGAATGGCCCGGGCCACCAGCTCCTTGCCGGTTCCGGTCTCACCAAGAACGAGAACGGTCGTATCGCTGGAGGCAATTTGCTCAACCTTATAGAGCACGTAATTGAGCCCGTCACTTTGACCGATAATGTTCTCATAGTTGTATTCTAATTTGATTTCTTCTTGCAGATAAGCTCTCTCGACCTCAAGTTTTTCTTTTAACTCGTTTATTTCGGAAAGTGCAACCTGGAGATTAAGCTCGGCCTGCTTGCGCTCGGTAATGTCCTGAATCCAACCGGACATCCGAATAGCTTTTCCCTCGGTATTCCAGATTGCCTGGCCACGCGCGAGGAACCACAGGTACTCGCCGGATTTTGTTCGCAGGCGGTATTCGACCTTGTATGCAACACGCTCTTTAAGATGGCGTTCGATCGCGGCCCAGATGGCCTCGGTGTCCTCAGGATGCAGTCGGCTGCGGAAAGAATCTATCGTGCCCGGAAACTCCTCGGACGAATACCCCAGGATTTCTCTGAAACGATCCGAGTAAAAGACGGTGTTCGACAGCAGGTCCCAGTCCCAGAGGCCGTCGGTAGAGCCTGCGAGGGCCAAAAGATATCGCTCTTCACTGGTGCGCAATGCCTCTTTCGACCGGCCGTGTCGCGACCGCTGTATGAGCAGCCTGACAATAAGCAAGGTTGCGATCGCGCTAAAAGAGGCAAGACCGATGATATGCCATTGGTAAAGCGCCAAAATTGACTCCTCGGGAACGAATGGTTGTACTTATTCGATATAATTACCATAAAAGTTATAGAATTTCAAAATTTTGGTGAACCAGGTGCGGATTGATCTGATCTTTTGGAAGTTTGTTGCCGGCAGTGGGATCAATCGGGTAAAGCTAAATATTTCAAAAGCATATCGCAAAGGTGTTTAGAAGATGGGGTGGTATGATTCGATACAGGTTTCTTGGCCGCAAAATTCATGCCGATATTATTGCTAACGCATTTTGCAGATTGCACAACGACAAATATACAAAATTTCAGCCATGCAAAAATTGTGTCTTCGTGCCTAAGGGTGGAATTTGAAGGGGCTTAAAATTTGTTAGAGGTGTTGACGCAATATACAAAATTCTAATTTTTTGGGTTCATAGAAGCCGGAAGATAAAATCGAGAAGACTTTAATATTGCGCATGCCTAATATAAAATTTCGAAAAAAAATAGTTGATGGAAGAAATATCATACAATGGGATCACAGATATGTCAGTAGTATCCCATGAAAATTGAATAGTGTTCGGCCTTGAACACGGGCAGAAGGGTCAGGACGGCCTCACCGGAGTCACGTTCGATCCAGTTGTTGGAAGTCAATGCTCCACGCCTATGAGTGAACGGAACTCCTCTTCCAGTTTCTCTTTCAGTGAGATGATGTCCTTCTTGAAGGCTTCTCTGGCCTTCTCCCACATTTCGGTTCGTTCCCGATAGAGACCTTTGACTGCGTGGAGTTCCGGATGCCTTGGATCGATTGGATACGTCGTTATGTCGATGTATGTGTCGCGAGAGGAGAAAAAGAGTCGATCCATGATCTCGCAGGTGTCCTTTCCAAAGTAGATCTTGTTACGGGCCACAGCACGGATGAACTGGTTGTGCGCGTCACGGAAGACTTGTGCCTTCTCGTCGAGACTCGGTTCGTCGGCGCCCTGGAAGTACTTCAGCAAAGATTGCATCGAGTCGTAGAGATCAACCAGCTTCTCGTACAGAACTTTGATGACATGAGCGCGCTCAACGTGAAGCTGAGAGAAGCTTATTTCATGCTGTTTGGCGAGGCGGTTCAGTTCGGCCCGCTCTCTAGCGAGAATGCGCTGTCCCCAGACTTTGCCGAGCCATGAGGACAGGATCAAAATGATCGCGCTGGCGCCGCCCACCGCGGCGACCATTGCGAAGACAACCTTGAATGCTTCAGTCCATTTCATTTCTCAGATCTCCAACTTTGAATTTGACAGCGCTACATAACTGCGCGAAAACATGTTGCGCTCCCGAATGCTGTCTTACCATTCCTCCTCCTCTAGGAAGGGATCAATGAGCACCCTCACATTCAAATACACATTCCTCAAACCTATATCCTCCAGTGAAAGCCTTATCTCCGTGCCATTTTTGACATTTGGTGGGGCGCTCAAGGAAAATTCTCTCTCCGATTGAACCCTTCCATGCCCGAAGCAGACAGGACAGAAGAAATCCTCCCACAATCCCGCTCTTCTGCACCTCGGACAAGGCTCAACTACAGGAACGGTAACAGGAAAGAGCACTCCTTCTGCGGCTTCCCGCGGGGAAAGAATTGCCTCAAAATAGAGATCCTTGGCCCTTATTCTTCCCCTCTCGATGTCAAAGAAGCCGGGCAGGAACCCTTCGAAGAACTCATCGGTACGGGAGAAAAACCTGTCAATCTCATCAAGCAGCGATCTCCTGCTTTCTATGATCTCGGAAACTCGTGTGATTCTTACCTCCGATCCCTGTCGAGCAAGCTCTTCGTCATATCTCCTGCGTTTCACCTCGTCACCCAAGGTCTCATAAGCTTCCCTGATCTCCCGGAACTTCTCCGCGCCCTCCTGCAACGCGGAAACATCGGGATGGTGCTTCTTTACAACCCTTCTGTGGGCCTTCTTGATTTTGTTTAAATCGGCCCCTCTGCTGATACCCAATACGAGGTAGTAATCCTTTGGCATTGCATGTTCCTCCTCGGTCGGGGAATGCGCCGAATCTCCGAAATCACATGAGATTCCGAGCATGTGCTCTCTCGGGGAAATTGCACGTTTCTGAGTTACCATTTACCCTGTCTTCACCTCGATCTTCTGGAGCACCGCCGCTTTGACCTTGGGCACGCTTAACCGGAGAACCCCTTCTTTCAGCTCAGCCTCGATCTTGGATTGGTCAATTATTCCTGAGAGGTTAGACTGCCTGTATTACTCCCCTGACATTGTATGACAAATTGCCAATGAAAATATTCACTTTAATCCCCTTTTTTAAAACCTAAATCTTAGATGCCTTTTAATACCTGCAATACTATCCAAAATCTCAATTTGCGGTTTTACTGGGGTTATTGCAGACACTTATATCACAAGGTTTTCATTGCTGTCAAAAGCTGCGAGATATAGAACCATATCGCTCAACCACCAAGCATGCAAAGGTGAGCCCCCCAAAAGATGTCTTTAAAAGTAACGGTTTCTTTATAAAAACAACTTTATTTCGTGGACTTTGCACAATTCATGCTTATATTATAAATAGATGTTAAGTGCCACACCAACTTCGACACCTATAAAAAAGCCATCGGCAGGCTTAGAGCCGCCAAAGGTTATACCTTAAAAAAGGGAGTTTGAACGTGGCACTTAACAGGTTTCTCGGGTGTGCGTGCATCCTTTCTGATGGATTCTAACGCCACCTTTGATTCCAGCCTTCTTTTAACCCCTAATAAGGGCCTTCCCGTTAAGAAACTACTCAAAACGGGTTAACTATGCTCTCAAACATGATGGGGATGTTCTGATGGGTGGCGACGACCCTTCATTTCTCTATTGGATACCACCAAGATCATCTTACCGCATTTTTAACCTTAACCAATTTGAGCCGTTCACCAAGACAAAGTTAACTCTATTTTACCTTTATAGGAAGATGTTCCCTTGAAAAAATACTCAAATGGTGCCGGCGCTGCTTCTGATAGAATGAAGGTGATCTGTCGTGAGCTTCAAATGCTATTTGGTTCATATACATAATAAAATAAAATGGGGGGTATCAAATGAAACCAGAAACTGCAGGGAAGCTTAAGTTTGGAGTTTGGGGCCTTATTTGCGGGGCAGTCATCGCAATGATCATCGGTTTTGCGTGGGGGGGGTGGACAACCTCCAAGACGACCCAAAAGGTGTCCGAAGAGGCGGTCTTGGCAAGTCAGGCGGCGATCTGTGTTGCCCAATTTATGAAGGACCCGAACCATAAAGAGAAATTTAAAGAATTTAGGGAATTAAATACCTATCAGAGATTTGAATTCATTCAAAAAGGAGGCTGGGATAAAATGCCCGGGCAAGAAAAGGCTGGCTATTCTGTAGCCCGACCATGCGCCGATGGGCTTGAACTTCTTATCAAAGAATGAGATAAATGATATAGCTGTTAAAGGTGATTCATAATTTATTTTATGTGGGTCACCTTTTTTTGCTGATGATCTTCTTTCAGAGATCTGCGTTACCTACCCAGCCCACCAGCCCTTAATTAAGGCCTACCCGCACCTTACCGACTGAGGCAGGATTCAATCTGTCGCCATCAGAAGATACTGTTCGGTTTCCGTATCGCTAATTTAACTCTTCGGCTTTCCCTGCCCATCCCAATAGTGCGTGATTGCTTGAACCTGCCATCAGTTTATGGCTGCTTGCCGAAGTGCTCTAAATTTTATAAAATAAGGCAGTTACCAGATTGTTTGCCAGCCCTTGAACAATTTGAAATCCCCTTAAAAATTACATATACGGACTTGATATTCATAATCTCCAATATGGTTTAAACGCTAAATCATCATCGTATCCTATAATTCCATTGATTTATTAAACAAAAAAGCCAATGATTGAGCACAAAGATGGTGCGGGTGTATTGTAGAATTTCCAGGGACACTCCAATCATTAAGCCGGCATTGAAGAAAATAAGGAGAAACCGCAAAACCCTATCTATCGCTGAGAGCACACCATGCGACTCTATCTGATCAACCCCTCCAACCCGCTGGTAAGCATTCTCAAAGTCAAGGAGAGCCGGTGGAACCGTTTTCGTGTGTGGAAACCGCTCAGCCTTATGGCTCTCGCGGGCCTGACCCCACCGGAGTGGGAAATTACAATCGTGGACGAGAACCTCGGGGCACCGGACTATCCGGCCATGCCTCGACCTGACCTGGTGGGCATTACCGCTTTCACCTCTCAGGCGACCCGCGCCTATGAAATATCTACTTACTTCCGGCGTCATGGTGTGCCCGTCGTCATGGGCGGCATTCACGCAACCATGTGTATAGACGAGGCCATGGAACGGGTGGACGCGGTTGTTACCGGTGAAGCCGAGGGCATCTGGCCGCAGGTCTTAGAGGAGGCCCGCCATGGCAGCCTGAAACTCCGGTATGACGGAGGGCTCGCCGAGATAAACGATGTCCCGTTCGCCCGGCATGATTTGTTGGCCGGAGGATATGCCTGCGGGGCCATTCAGACCACCCGCGGCTGTCCATTGAACTGCAGCTTTTGCAGCGTGACGGCCTTCAATGGGGCCCACTACCGGCAGCGACCCATTGCGGATGTGGTGCGGGAATTTAAGTTGATCCGTGAAAAGCATGTGCTGGTGGTGGACGACAACCTTATCGGCACGCGCCGTGAACACATCGCCCGCGCCAAGGACCTGTTCCGCGCCATGGCACAGGCGAATCTGCGAAAACAATGGGTTAGCCAAGTCGGCATTAACTTCGCCGATGACGAGGAACTGCTATCGTTGGCCGCGAAGGCCGGGTGCAGCGGCGTCTTCATCGGCTTTGAAACCCCCTCGCCGGAGGGGCTTCTGGAGCTCGGCAAGAAATACAACCTTCTGAAGGGCCGAGATTTCCGAGCCTCCGTGCGGCGCATACAACATCACAACATATTTGTCGTGGGTTCCTTTATCATTGGTTTGGACATAGACGAGCCGGGCATCGGCAAGCGTATCGCCGGGGTGGCCAGCCAATGCGGCGTGGACAATCTCAACGTGCTGTTCCTGACACCCTTGCCCGGCACACGCCTGTGGGACCGGATGAAATCAGAGGACCGCATTGCCCTCGATGCGTTCCCGCAGGACTGGAAATATTACACGCTGACCTTCCCGGTAGCCAGGTATAAGCATTTGTCTCTGGACGGCATCATCGATGAAATGATCTCCTGCGACCGGGACTTCTATTCCATGCCGCGGATTGTGCGCAGGCTGTGGGGCAACTTATGGCAACGCCGCAAACCGCTGATCAGCTTGGTAGGCAATTTCTCATACCGCAACAATCTGCGGCTGAACCGCAGGGCATACGCGGACTTCAAGCGTCAACGGGGCAATAGGCACGATTGAGTCAGTATAATCCAATCCATAAATTGTGGATTCCGAAGTACAATCAAAACAATTTGAAAATTTAAATTTTCATCCAATTACCTTGACTTGATTTAGAATCAGCTGCTAATTTCACCATAATTAATAAATGCACGCCTTCAATCAGGGCCGGTTTTTATCTGAGGGTAAAATCTATTTGTCATTGTGGCAACCCGAAGTTGGGAACCATGATAATATTTTGAGAAGAGGGTGACACTATGGCGAACGGAACTGTAAAATGGTTTGACGAAAAAAAGGATTTGGCTTCATTGAACAAAATGATGAGCCCGATGTATTCGTTCATCACACAGCCATCAATGCATCTGGGTTCGGAAGCGCGCCGTTGTAACGGAGTCTGTGGATAGAAAAGGGAGGCGCATGGATGTTCCATTGATCGAATTCAAGGAAGTCACAAAACGGTTCGGTTCCCGAACCATCCTTGATCATGTCAACCTGCAGATATATGAAGGACAGATCACCACCATTATCGGTCTTAGCGGTTCCGGTAAGAGCGTTTTGCTCAAACACATCATCGGGTTGCTCAAGCCGGACGAGGGCACCATTCTTTTCCGAGGCAAGCCTCTCAACCGGATGAAGAAGAATGAAATGGAAGCCTGTTTGGGCCAGATGAGTTACATGTTTCAAGGCAACGCCCTCTTTGACTCGATGACGGTCTATGAGAATGTCGCCTTGCGCTTGCGGAAAACGACAAACTTGAGAAATGCGGAAATCGGTCGCAGGGTTATGGCCAGAATCGAGCAAGCAGAACTCAGCGGGTCGACCTACAAGTATCCCTCGCAGATCTCAGGGGGCATGCAGAAGCGGTTGGCCATTGCGCGGGCCTTGATCACTGATCCTCAGATTGTCCTTTTTGACGAACCCACCACCGGCTTGGACCCTGTCCGAAAAAATGCAATCTTGAGTATGATTGCCCAATATCACAAAAAATTCGGGTTTACTGCGATTCTGGTCAGCCACGAGATCCCGGATATTTTTTTTATATCAAACCGAATTCTCTCCCTCTATGATCGAAGGATCGTTTTTCAGGGTACACCGGAGGAACTGGAAGCGTTTGAGCACCCATTCAAAGAAGACGTCATCCACAGTATCGAGGGTTTGGAGGAAGAATTAACCGGCCTTTACTCCAGGCGATATTTCAAAACACGGTATCAAACCGAATTGAAATACGGAGCGCTCCGTGGAATTTACGTGGTTCTGGCTTTTACTCTGGATAACCTGGATGCAATCAGTGCCAGCTTGGGATACGAAGTGGCACCGGAAGCCATACGATGCATGGGCGCGTATATCGATAAGCACTTTGGTGTGTTGGGAGGGTTCTCCACCCGCCAGAGCACCAATGAATTTGTTACGGTGCTTCCCAATGCAGATCTGGCTGAAGTTGGGGGCATTCTAGAGGGATTTACCAAGGACTTCCAACAGCAGGGCCTTCGTGACATTCAGACTGCCGTGAGCCAGAGGGCGGTTTCGGTGGAATGCGTTGAATTCGTGATTCTTGTCGGACTTGCCCAGGGTCAACCCGGTGTCGAGTTAGAATCCATCATAACGCTCGCAAAAAATCACCACAAGGAGATCGCCCGATTCAGCTGCGACGCGGGGAGCATCCGATTGGCTCGATCTTTCCCAAACCAGAACTCATTATACAGCTGATCGAATATGGTAATATCTTCCTTGCGGTAAATGAGATTGATCCGTAGTAGGCACCTAAATTGGTTTGGCTTGAAGATATCAATCAAGGGCAATCCCTGGAGGGTACAGGTATCTTGAATTGAAGATTCATGCTTCAATCGTAGCTTATGCTTTTTGCAGATTACACAATGACAAATACATTCTTTTTTGAGTATTTATTTTTGTTAGATTTCGTGCTGAACCAAATCTTGGGTTTCGGTTTGAAATCATTGTAGATATGACTCGCTAATCTAAATAAAAAGCCGCATACAAATTGGTGTATACGGCCTTTTGTTGAAAGGCGTTTAAATTAAAGCCAATCTGGCTTTTTCAAATATAGCTCTTAGTGTTACACTAATCACGTCTACATAGAAACTCCCTTACCCCATTCCGATAAATAAAGGATTTTACTGTGTGAAATTCTGACAGCATGTTTGTAATAATTCTGTTGCTGCGGTAATAATACGGTAGATCGAGGTGATCTTGAAGACGAAAGGTCAGCTGATCGCCCTCCTGAATGACGAAGGAATGAATTTGCGATGGTGCCGCTTGCTCTTCAAAACTGGTTACCATCATCATTCCCCTTGGTTCTAAAGCGGTGTGGCAAAGGCCTACCAATTTGCCGATGTCATCATCATTTAAATGATCGATAAAATCCCACAGATTGATCCCATCGAAACGATGTGGCGCATAATCTAAGTGCTCCCACAGCTTTTTGGCCGGCAAACCTTTACGCCGGTTCCGGGTCAGCCGTATAAACATATCACAGACATGCAACCGCTTCACCCGTTGCGCGAAATACCTGATATTTTCTTCACAAACGGGTCCCAAATCAAGAATCTGAACTGTCGAATAACGGGCAAGGGTTTCAATATACATTTGTAGCATCATGCTGGTATAGTCAGCGAGGGAGGGTTCAGCATGTGAATATTCATGAACTGGTGCAGTTGGGGCTGCCAAAAATCAATTCTCCTTAGCATCCTCTGTGGCCGTTTGTGTCTTTGGCTCATTAGCTGGTTGAGCGGCTGTGGAGGTCGTCGATTTTCCGACCGATGCAGTTTTTCTGTGAGGTTCTTTATCGAGTTCGATTGATCCCTTAAAATAAGCACCATCTTCCACCGAGATGCTTTTTGACCGAATATCACCCATAAAATCGGCCTCTTTGGTGATCTCAACCTTGCCTTGTGTTTTGATATTTCCAATCATTTGGCCGCTGATCTTTACATTCTGTGCTTTGATCTGGCCTTCAACCCGTCCTTTGGTACCCACCGTAAAATTATGCTTTTCCATTTCTACGTTACCGTTCATCGAACCCTCGATAACAAGATGTTCAGATCCACGAATGTTGCCTTCAATGCAGATATTAACGCCAATGACTGTCTGTTCTGCATTGGTTTCTGTGCGCGGAAACGGTGTAAGCGGTTTCTGTTCTGTGATTTCGTCATAGGGAGTGCCTTTATCATCTTCAGGTTTTTTACTTTTTTTAAGCATGTCGCCTCCTTTCGCATTAGGCAAACTATAATTTTTTATAACGCTTCGTTGTGTGGTTTTTTTAAATTAATCTAATTGCCAGTGCGGAGTTTGCGCAGTTACCGATTGAATGAATAGAAGATACAGGAAACGGGTTGAGATTGCAATGAAGCTGGCTGAACATGAAAAGGCGCGTCAATTTGGATTGAAAAATCTTAAAGTAACAATTCTAAGGTCTTACGATCAAAAATCAAAAATTCCTGCTGTATATGCTTTTAAATAAAAGATTTGATCGGTCATCTCAAAACATCTGAAGTATTTTTCCTCTTTACTCCTTGTGATTTTATATATGAAGTTCAAGTATACTTCTTAAGGGGATAAATCCTGCATAGAAGCGGGCCGAATGTGACCGCACCGGTGGCCGGGTCACAAAAGTCCTCTGAGTCCGGTGTCAGGACGTTCACGTTGACTTCGAAAGTGCCGAAAAGTACCGGATCTTCGCCAATCTCTTCCGGAAGCCACCACCCGTGCTGGCATTCAACCATGCGGGGAAGGATACGGGATGTCAGCTTGGCCTTCTGTTTTATCTTGCCTCTCAAGGTTTCGATTACCACCCAGTCGCCTTCACCGATGCCGAGTTGCCGGGCAGTATCCGGATTGATTTCAACAGTAGGGTAGGGGTACAGCTTTCGTAGCGATCTTATTTGCCGGTGTTCGGAGTGGTGCATCGGGCGGAATCGGGCGCCGGTGATCAGAATAAAGGGATACTTCCGGGCCATTTCCGGCTGGCTGACAGGTGTTTCCGGTGGTTCCGTATAATCCGGCAAGGGATCGTAACCCAGTTTTTCTAGAATGGTGGAATATAGTTCAACCTTACCGGTGGGTGTCGCAAATCCTTTGGACTTGCCGGTATCAGGATCGATCTGTTCGTAACGTTTTTCAACCGCCGGCGGTGACCAGAAGCGTTGTTTGACAGCAAATTCTTCTGCTGAATTCAAATTCAGTTCGCCGAGCAAAGGCTCCAGGCAATAGTCCCATTCCTTTTCCAGACTCGTGCGCCAGTATTTTTCCTGACCCAAGCGCACACCCAATCCGCGGTAGAATTCGAAGTCACTGCGGCGCTCACCCAGAGGTTGGACCACGCGTTGCCCCATAGCCGCCGCACTTCCGCTGCCCTGGAAGGTCTGGGTGTACATCTGGGGATGTTCCAGCCAGTTAGTGATCGGAAATACGTAATCCGCCAGCATGGCCGAAGGGGTCATCCATTGTTCGGCGACAATGAAAAGCTCAAGATTGGCACTTTTAAGAGCCTCATAAATCCGTTTGGTATTGGGATAGGCGATTAAGGGGTTGCAGGCCCCGCAGATCAATCCTTTAATCGGATATGGCTTTTGATCGAGAATTGCCGTCCAGATAGACGGTTCGTGGCATCCGGGCAGAAAACCGGCCGACAATCCTTTGTCATACCAGTAAGGTTTGGCGGCTTCTTGAACCATTTCATATCCCGGAAAGCACCACAGCTTGTGATCTTCGGCACCCAGTTGCTTTATGCGCTGTTCATCCGGCAGCAAATCCATGTGTTCCATCAGGGCGCCGTAGTTGGCTTTCTCACAGGGACCCGACAACATATCGCCGCCGATCACATCCAGATTGCCGCTGATGGCGCGCAAGATGCATTTGGCCTGGGTGATGCTGGTGACATTGACGCCCTGCATATCCGACTTTACGCCCCAGATGATCGATGCCGGTCTGCTGGTGGCATAAAGCCGGGCGGTTTGCACAATCTGTTCCGGCGGAACCCAGGTTATTTCAGCAACTTTCTCTGGCGGGTATTGTTTAACGCGTTCCTTGAGCTGATCGAAACCATGGCACCACTTTTCAACGAAGTCCCTGTCATACAGGTTTTCTTCGATAATCACGTTCAACCAACCCAGAGCCAGGGCGGCATCAGTGCCGGGTCGCAGTCTTAACCAGTGATCGGCCAGCCGGGCGGCAGTCTCAGAATACTTGGGATCAATGACGATATATCGGGTGCCTTTGCGTTTGGCTTTCACGTGCTGCGGGAAAATACAGGCAAACGCCTCGGCGGGATTGCCTCCCCAGATGACGGCACATTTGCAGGGCTCCTTAACCGCCCGGCTGGCGCCGGCGCCGTAGACAGCAGCATGAATCTGACGGCTGACCACCGAACACCATTGTCCGGCATTGGCGTGATTGGGGCTTCCAAAAAGATTCATGAATCTGACTTTGAACATTTCTGAAAAACCCCTGCCGGTACCGCCGACGCTGGCGACGGCTTCGGCGCCGCTTTCAGTTCGAATTTGCTCAAGTTTAGCCGAAACTTCATCCAGGGCATCTTCCCATGAGATTTTTTCCCATTTTCCTTCGCCGCGTTTGCCCATGCGTTTCAGGGGGGTGTTCAGACGATCTTCGTGGTAAAGGTGCTCGATGAAGGCCTTGGAGCGCTCGCAAATCCAGCCCTTGTTTACCGGATGGCCGGGTTCTCCCTTTAATTTAACGACTTTGCCGTTTTCAACGGTGGCCAGTACCCCGGCCTGAAGCCAGCAACCGAAACACAGGGCACGTCTTTCTTCGGAATTCGCAGATTTTTCCATTAAATCTCCTTAACGCTCGAAAATCTCTGTCTTTGTTATTTTAGCCAGAAACGATCCGGGTGTCTTTGTTTGCCATAGCCGAAAAGATCATCCATCCACAGAAAAAACGGTCGGCAGAACATTTCGTTTTTCTGATAAAACGAGGTCGCATTCCCAGCCACATAACGGCCGGCGCCCTGTTCAATAAATCTTGCTTTCATTATTCTGTCACCTCATTGCCGGATTTGCCGGATCTGAAATCAAATGCCTGATCACAAATTGATGAAGTATTGTTAAGAAGGGCCGAGGGCAGGGTACCCAACCGTCATTCCCGCGCAGGCGGGAATCCAGGCGTCTTTGAACTGGACTCCCGCCTGCGCGGGAGTGACAATCGTTTTGTAACTTATTTATAGGCTATAACTTTAGAAGACTAAAGCATTTTCGCCGGCAGCCACAGGGCCAACTGCGGGAATAACATCGTTATAATCAGGACGATCAGCTGGATGACGACAAACGGCGGCACCGCCTGCCAGATATTCTTCGTATGGATTTCCGGCGGCGCCACGCCTTTCATTAATATTAACGCCCAGCCAAAAGGCGGGGTTAAATAGGCGACCTGCATGTTGAGGATAAAAACGATGGAAAACCAGACCGGGTCAAACCCCAAGAACACGGCGATGGGAATAAAGATCGGAGCGCAGATGGTCAAAACGGCATAGTCGTCCATGAACATGCCGAATATGAGCAGGATGATTTGCATCACTGCCAAAATCAACCACCGATTCACCTCCAGGTCCTGGACCATGCCCATGACCATATCCTGGGCGCCCGCACTGGTGTAGACAACACCGAAAAGGGTTGCCGCCACCAGTATCCACAATGCCAAGCCGCTTATTTTCATCGTTTCAATACAGGATTCAGAAATCACCTTCCAGCTAATCCGGCCATGGATAACACAGACTAAAAAAGAGCCAAAGGCGCCGACTCCCGCGGCTTCGGTCGGGGTGGCAATCCCTAAAAATATAGAACCCAACACCAAAACCACCAGTAAAAACGGCAGGACGATATCTTTGACGGAAGTCCAGCGGGCCTTCCATGTTGTTTCTTCCACCGCTCTGGGGGCGAGTTCGGGCTTGAGGTAGCATATGACCAGAATATAGATAATATACAGACATGCGGTAATGAAACCGGGAATGGCTCCTCCAAAGAAAATTTTGCCGATGGATATGCGGGAGATGTAGGCAAAAATGATCATGATAATGCTGGGTGGAATAATTTCGCCCAGAACCCCACCGGCCATTACACAGCCGAGCGCCAGGGATTTGTTGTATCGCTGTTTGAGCATGGCCGGCACGGCAATGAGTCCCATGGTGAGTATTCCCGGGCCGAATCCACCGCACATGGCCAGGGCCACACACACGCCCACTGACACAAGAGCGAGACCGCCTCTTATACCTGAAAGCCACAGATTGAGTGCACGAAATAAGCGATCTGAAATACCGGAGTGGATTAAAAAATTACCCATCAGAAGAAACAGCGGAATGGTGATCAGGCCGGGGTCGGTAATTTGTCGATATGTTGTGGTGGCGACGATGTATAAATCGTTTAGGTCACCTGTTAAAAAAGTTATGAGGACACTGATGCCGCCGAGCGCAAAAACCACCGGAACGCCTAAAGCTAAAAGAATAAGTAATCCTCCAAATAAAAGAACCGTGGTCAGCTCGATGCTCATATTCATCTTCCTCTGAGATCACATTCGACTGAACAGAATGAAAGTTCGGATTCGTTCGTTACTTACCATTTCTGCGAAACGCGGAAATGCCTTCAAGCAAGAATAGAAAAGCTACTGCTGGGATCAGAAGTTTAAACGGGTACCACGGAATTCGAAATGCGCCGGCCGCTTTTTCATTCATCATCAGGGAATTCCAACCCATCCAGGATGCCTGCCAGACCAATACGCCCATGAAAGAAACAAAGGCCAGCAACCCGATCCATTTGGCGACTGTTTTCAACCCCTGCGGGAAGTGATCGTACAATATTTCTATGCGGATGTGCTCGCCTTTAAATAATGTAAAAACTCCCGCAAAAAGGATAAAAACGCCGAAAAGCTGTCGGTTTACAAGCCATCCCCAGAGAAGCGGTCGGTTAAATACATACCGCGCCACAACATCCAGGGTCGTAACCAGCATCATAATAAAAACCAAATAGCTGGTGATTTTTGCTGACTTTTCGACAATGGCATCAATCCAGTCGAAAAACGCATTCACTAGATTCGACATCTCACGAGGTCCTCGAATTTAGATGGATTTGCTCAAATTAACAAGGGATGAAAAGACCAGGAGGGTGTAAGTCCACCCTCCTGGTTATCTTCCGGTTTAGAGATTCTCTCAATCTTGTCGTTTAAAAGGCCTTTTTCTATTTTAAGGTTTTTCTCCAGCCCTTGATAATTTCGATCGCCTCGGCAGCAGCTGGATCTCTTGCTCCGATTTCGTCCCACAGCTTGAGGGCCGCCGCTTCATGGGCCTTGTCACAGGCATCATCTATCGGGCTGTTGATGACTTTGCCGGCTTTTACCAGCTCAGCGACTTTCTTAAGCTCACTGTCATAGATCTTGTTTAAGTCGTGAAAATATTGTTCCGCTGCATCGGCCATTGCTTTTTTTAGATCATCCGGCAGAGAGTTCCAGGTTTCCATGTTCATCAGGATGTGTCCGGGAACCACGTCGTTTTGCCCGCCCAGTATTCGGTAGGGTGCGACCTCATGCCATTTGAGACCGGTTACGGCACTCACATCCCACTGGGAGGCATCGATGGTGCCCAGCTTGAGGCCCATATAAGCTTCCATGCCGCTAATATTCGTTCCGCGAGCGCCTAATGCATTGTAATAATCGGCCCAGGATCCCTCAACCCTGAATTTTAGTCCCTTCATGTCCGCACAAGAGGTGATTTTTTTGGTGGACAAGGTGAAAAGCGGTCCGTAGGAATGGACATCCAGCCAATAGAGCCCCTGTTTGGCGTATTCCTTGCGCAGCAGATCCGCAAACCCGGTTTCCAAAAAGAAGCTGCGAATTGCTTCCCCGGCCTGGTATACATCCGGTTCTCCGGGAAGGTTATAGGCATAGGGCAGGCCGAATTCCACTTCACCCACCGGAACGATACCGCCCCACATGGCAGCCACTGCATGCAGCATGGTCAGCGTGCCTTTCTTGGTCGCTTCGAAGAGCTGTTCACCGGGAACCAGCTCCGGATCGGCAAACACCTGGATTTTGATGCGCCCTTTGCTGAGTTTATCCGCAGTCGCTGCAAATTCTTTTAATAACTCCATGGAAAGATCGCCGCGCGGATAGGCAGATTGAATCTTCATGCGATAAACTTTTTCGGCTGCGTCGGCAGTTAAACTTCCAAAGGTGATACTGATGACAAAAAATGCCCTATCAGTAAAGCGCCGAGCAGAAATACTTTTTTCGCTTTCATATCTTACCTCCTTATTTGATAATTAATGCGTAATTTCAGAAATTGATTTTCTAATTTATCACCCCCCTTGCAATTAAATGAAACCCCACAGATATCTACCTGTTTATTAGGCTGTCGTTGGAAATGAACTTAAAAATGCGTGAATATGAATATGCATCATTGATGACAGGGCGGCCACCAGTGCTGCTCTGCCAATTTGGATCTGCTATATGAATTGTGGTTGCGCTGAATCTATCTGCTTTCAGAAGATTAAGCCTTACGACGAATGAAATTTATTATCTGATTTGAGAAAATATATTTAAATTCGTTTATTTCATATCCGCGGCATCTATGTCAACCGGGAAGTTCGGTAGGAGCCGACCACTGCGTCGGCTTCAATTTCCACCAGATGATCCGGACGGGCCAGGGCCTTTACTTCTGCCATGGTAATCACGGGCCGGATCTCTTTAAACCATTCAGAGTAAGCTTTAATGTATTCCTGCCCCCTGGTGATATCGGTGACGTAAAAACGGACTCTGACCACATCCGAGATTCTGGCACCGGCCCGCTTCAACACCGCTTCAATTTTCTGTAGAATTATTTTGGTTTGCAGATAGGCATCGCCGACGCCCTCTACCTCACCCTCAGCGTTGGTGGTCGTTGTTCCGCCCACAAAGACCATATTTCCGACCCTCACCGCGCGGCTGTAACCGGCTTTTTCCTCAAAAGGTGCACCGGATGAAAAATTTTGTCTTTTTAATAAATCCATTGCTCGGCTGCCGCCCTTTCAGTCATACAATCCGGATTCCTTATCCTCTGACTTTGAAATCTTATGCCCTTTTTTCAGTCCCATAGCGGTATCGCAGATCATCGGTCATCACGCAGCGTCGAATCTGGGTAAATATTCTGGGCCGGGTGTGTCCTTCGCCATTGGTGGCGATATGAAATGAAACAAATCCTTCACCGGTAACGCCAACGCCGCCGAGGCCGCAGGCCCCATTTTTAACAAATGAGGCACAGCGCGCTTTGCTGGCCATTTTCTGGATGTTGGTAATGCTGTTGGAATGGATGGCCATGGTGTGGCCCATATTTTGCTCGGCGGCCAATGCCCATTCGATGGCCTGATCGACATTCGCACAACGGACCAGTGGCAGGACCGGCATAATCTGTTCGGTCCAAACCAGGGGATGATTTTGGTCGGTTTCCAGAATGACGATTTGGGCATCGTTTCCCACTTCCAGGCCGATGGAGTTGAGTATGAATCCCGGCGTTTTGCCGATAAAGTCCATATTAATAACGCCCGGTTCAGCCGGTCCTTTGACTTCCTTGAAGATATGTTTGAGCAGCTTTTTGCCCTGATCCGCAGAAATTTCGTAGGCGCCGTATTTTTTTAGATGTTCTTTAAGTTGTTCCGCCGCGGATTCAACGACAAAAATTTCCTTTTCACTGGCGCAGGCGGTACAATTTGAAAAGGAAGCGCCCTGGATAATGCATTTTGCTGCACGGTCCAGATCCGCTGTTTCGTCAACCACAACCGGAGGATTACCGGGCCCACCGGCGATAACGCGTTTGCCGGTTGAGGTCGCAAAGTCGACCACCCCATGGCCGCCGGTTACCGCAATCATGCCGACGTCTGGATGGGTCATCAGCTCTTGGGCGGAGGGCACCGTCGGTTCTTCCAGGCAGCAGATGCAATTTGGCGGTCCCCCGGCGTTTACGATGGCATGGTTCAGATCCCGAATGACGCGGGCGGATACCTTCTTAGTTTTGGGGTGAGGATTATCGATTACCGTGTTGCCGCCGGACATCATCATAATGGCATTGAAAATTATGGTGGGAGCGCCGTTGGTGACCGGATTAACCGAGGCAATCACGCCGATCGGCAGTCGTTCTATAATGGTGACACCCTTATCACCGGCATAGACCTCGGGAGTTAGATCCTCCATTCCCGGCACATTGCAGGCAGAGCGGACCTTGGCCACATTGTCGTCCGGTTTGCCCAGCCCGGTTTCTTCAAATTCCATGCGGCCGTATTCATCAGCATTGGCCAGACCGGTTTCGCGAATGGCCTGGATGAACCTCCGGCGGTCTTCAACCGGTGCATCCAACAGTTTTTTCTGAGCGCTGACAGCCGCATTTATGCAGGTTCCCATGTCCCGGAAAACGCCGTCGCCTGCAGCCGGCTTTTTTTTAGAGGGATTTTCCATCTGATGGTCATCGATATTCTGCTCGGCAAGCTTTGCAATAACCTTTTCCACGATTTGGGTGACAACTTTTTCATCAAAATCCATGTGGCTTCTCTTTCCTTTTAAATAAAAATCGCTTCGCGTCTCGTTACACAGAGATCAGCTGTCGTTATAATAATCCTTATTTAGCGGATCATAATCTGCCAGCTCTTCTTTTTCCTCTGAAAAGAAATCCTGCCGTCTTCTGACACCGTCTTCAATTCTCGACAGGCGCTCGGCGGTGGCATCTTTGTCCGTGTATGCGATTTCATGAACCAGGGCACCTAAAAAGGTAATGATATGTGAAAAGGGATCAATAAATGAAAAGCCTTCCATATCGACAACGACATAGTGATCCGCCAGATTAATTATGGGTGACTTCAAGGCGTCGCTCAAGCAAACCACCTGGGCCTGATACTGTTTGGCGTACTCAATGATTTCAATGGCCCGCATGGGATAGCGCGGAAAGGCAATCACAAACAACAGCAAGGACTTACCATGCACCGCGATGTGATCCAGA
Organism: uncultured delta proteobacterium; assembly: GCA_963706575.1. GTDB lineage: Bacteria > Desulfobacterota > Desulfobacteria > Desulfobacterales > JAHEIW01 > JAHEIW01. The sequence goes on from CAVPNL010000001.1 coordinate 387,541, forward strand.
TTGTCGGAGGTATAAGCCGTGTCGATCAGCACCCCTTCTTTGATTTTTTTTAAGAGATATCCCAAATAAAAGGCCAGGGAGGCTGAGGCTTTATAGCCGACCACCAGGACCGATTCTGCCTGAAAAATCATTTGCGCAAGATTTTTTATCTCTGCTTCGGAAACCGATTTCACCATATTTTCCAGGTTCGTTACCGTGTTTTGGCTGTACGCGTTTAACGTGTTAGTTGTTTTGGTTTCCGGGTCAACTTTCAGCAGCCTTTCTACACTGGTCAATTCATCGCGCAGCATTCCCTTAAGATATTGCTCAAATTCACCGTAACCGTTGAAACCCAAATCCATCACGAAACGGGTGATGGTGGGCTCACTCACCTGGCATTTTTGAGCGATTTCCTTGGCGGTTGTCAAAAAAAGCCGTTTGTAATCCTCCATCATAAAGTCCGCCACCCGGCGTTTTTTGGGTGACAGGCTGGGACGAATGCGGACAATTTGTTCAAAAAGCTCTTTTCTGACGGTTTCAATCATATTTTAGCTCATTTTATATTTTTCTAGTGCTCACGCCCGGACAAGGCAGCCAGGGCTGACTCTGCCGCCAGTTTACCACTGAGGACATCCGATGGCTCACCGGCGAAGTAAACCCGGCCGCTGGCACCATATACCGTGACATGATTGAGGGTGATATTGGCTGCCTTTTCGGCTTCATTGGCAGCATATCCGGCATATCCGGCCGGGACGACTTCCAGAATATAAAGGGTTTCATCGCTTAGCGATAGACTGGCAGCCCGAAACCGGTTTACGATTTGGCTCATATGCGGATCGATTCGTTCGACGGTCTCGGTGGCTAGGATCTTGGGTTTAAGACGGTCGGTTTCTTTGCAACCCAGATAATCCAGGATAACCTCGCCGGCCTGTTTCACATCGGCGGGCGAATCGGCGTGAACCTCCAGCATGCCATAGGTTCTTTCCACTACCAGCGCCCCGGGCCGCACATTGGACCTTTTCATGACCGCATCGGTGATTGAGTTAATCTCAATGCCCGGCGCGATTTCCACAAAAAGGGCAGCCTGACCGGTTATCGGATAATAGCCGCGTGAGGTCGAGCCGATATAACCGACCATCTGTTTTTGTAATTGATCGATGTAGGCAAATGCTCTAAGATCTATCTTCATAATTTATATGCTCTTCAGCCATTCGCGTTTGTTCGGACAGACAGCCGTTATGGTGGTACAGGCTGCATTTCCCTGACAGGCGCACTCTTTGTCGCCGCCCTTGCTGAATCGGCCGTAACAGAAATCGGTAATGGGTATCGACGGTTGACAATCCATGATCAGTTGGCTGATCAGCCGGCCGATTACCGGGGCCAATCCGAAGCCGTGGCCGCTAAAGCCGGTGGCAAAAACAAAACCGGGGACTTCTTCTGCAAAGCCTAACACCGGCAGGGCGTCTGACATCTGGGCGATAAGGCCTGACCACATCCGAATCACGTTTAAATTCTTCAGTATCGGGAAATAATCAATAACCATCTCGGAAATCGCCGGCCCGATGAAATGAAACAGCGGCTTGCCTTCGCGATGGATGAATTGTTCGGTGCCGACAAATCCTCCCCAAAAGAAGGAACCGTGTCCGGTTTGCCGGCCGTAAAACAACCCTTTGGCATGTCCGACCATCTGCTGAAATAACGGAGGGTAGGGCTCAGTAATCAGGGCCTCGGAAAATACAGGTCGCATCGGCAAATCCAGGCCGGCCATGTTGGCCACTTTTCGTCCGGCTACACCGGCGGCATCCACCACCAGGTCAGTTTCAAAAATGTGCTTATCGGTTACCACACCGCTAATTTTACTTTTTTTTAGTCGAACCTCCATGACTTCTTCATGCGTAAAAAACCGGGCCCCGAGATTCTTGGCCTTTTTAAAAAAGCCGTAAGTGACCAAAAACGGATTGACATGACCGTCCGTGGGGCAGAAACTGGCACCGAGAACCTTCTCTCCGATATGAGGATTAATTTCCAACACCTGTTTGCGATCCAGCATCGTCAGCTCGAGTCCAACAGTCTTTTGGTTTTCTACCGACTGACGCATGGTTTCCAGCTCTTCTTCTGAAGTGCAGAGCCGCAGATTGCCCGCCCTTACATATTCCACATCCATATCCAGTTCTTCATGGAGGTGGCCGTATATCTGTATGCTTTCCATGGCCAACGGCATTTCTTTAAGATTGCGTGCAGACTGGCGTACACCACCGCCATTGCTGCCAGATGCTTCTCCACCGATGTCTGATTTTTCAATCACCACCGGTTTCAGGCCTTCTTTGGCCAGATTGTAAGCGATGGCGCAGCCCATCACGCCTCCGCCGATTATAACTGCATCTGCTTTTTCAGGCATCTGTTCTCCTGTTTGAAACGTCAGGAATTCAATATTCGCTATTCGTTATTCAAAATCTTTTAAAACAATTAAAGATGTGACAATTAAAAACTAGCTATTGGCAAATGCGGACAACCTCAGCGGCCGTACCGGCCCTCTGGCGGTTGTCGGCTCTATTTCGGCAAGGCTCAATCCCAATTCTTCAGCCAGGATCTGGCTTACAAGGCGCTGACAGGTTTGCCCCTGGCACAGCCCCATTCCGGCCCGGGTGATCCGTTTAATGCCGTTTAGGGTTTGCATGCCATTGCGAATGGCGTCTTTAATTACGCCTTTGGTAATTTCTTCACAGCGGCATATGATCATATCATCGTCATCCGATGGGATTTGTCGGGATTCAGTCGATGTCTCCTTTTTACGATTCGGTTTATCCGGTTCACGCCCTTTCAGCTGTTTAATTCGTTCGACAACCCGATTGGCAAGGGCCTCGATGGCTTCTTCTGAGAATTGGCCACCCGATATGCCCGGCGCATGGCTTTTCGATGGTCTGTTAGCAGAGGTAGGCCGGGTAGATCGGTGCATCTTTGCTTTTTTACCAGCCGGCTGTTTAGCCGGCTGAATTGCCGCAGTCAGCGATACGGCTCCTGGAGGCGTGGTTTTGATGTGGAGCTGATGTTCTTTAATCAAATCAGCGGCGGCGGCAGATAGAATTGCACCCTCGGGAACCTCAATTTCTTTGTTAGCGCCATCGATGATTTGTTTTACCTGCTGTGAGAATATGAATACACGGGCCATTTAGTTCTCCCTTTATGGTGTTCGACCTTTTATCTTTCCAAGTGTTTCGACGACTTTTTGGGCTGCCGCCTGAATTTCCGACTCGGTGCCGGCCATATAGATGCGTCCGGAAGCCCCAAAAAAACGGATATCAACCAGCCGGACACCGCAATGCTTCTCAGCTTCATTGGCAGCGATGGATGAATAGGCCGCCGGTGTGACCTCCAGCAGATAGACATCGTCACCGCCTAAAATCAACATTCCCTTGCTGTTGCGGTTGATAATCACCGCCTGGTATGGATCAATTTTATTGATGATGCTGGTTGCCAGAACACTGGGCGCCAGACGTTCTTCCTCTTTGAGCCCCAGCTCATCCAATATCATGCTGCCGGCATGCAGAACTTCTGCCTGTTCAAACGAGTGGATTTCCAGCATGCCATAGCGTCTTTCAACAATCATTTCCCCGGGTTTTGAATTGGTGGCCTTGAGCGCAATATCCGACAAGCGGTTGATCTCGACGCCGGGGACGACCTCCACGAAAAGGGAAGCCATGCCCTCTACAGAAAGAAAACCTCGACAGGCGCTTGCAAACAAAGATGCAAACTGGGGTTGCAACCGATCCAGATAGCAATAGGCTCTGAGTTCAGCCATTCATTTGTCTCCTTGGTAGCAGTTTAATATCTCCATCTAATGTTGATAATCTCGTAAAAAGTTAGAAAAGCAGCTGTTTACGAGTGTGTTTTGTATTTGGTGTTTAGTGTTTAGTATTCTAACATGCCGATATAGCATCATCTATTTCATGCCAAACACCAAACACTTGATGAATTCGGCTTTTTACGAATTCATCAATGTTCAGTCTTAATAATTTGAATCGAATACTCCTTCGCTAAATCCCGGGCCAATGGTGTCACGATTCCCCCGGGTGCCAGCGTGATTGCATTCTGGTTTTCAGCAACGGCCATATAAATTACTTTGGCTGTAACCAGTTTTATCGCACCGGTGCTATTTTCTGTTTGCGTTTTAATTGTTGCGGGTGAAGGGATGGGGACGGTTTTGGCTGGTTTAATACCGGATAACATTTTCTGAAATGTTGAATGTAATTGATCTGTTGGACAAAAAACCATCCCGAAGCTCTCAAGTTTTCTTAAAATTTGGTCGATTTCACTGCGCAGGGCTTCATTGGCAAGGATGTCACACACCAGAAATCCGTCGCTGGCAGCCAGAACCCGTTTGCCCTGCAGCAATGCGGTGAACACGATACCGGACTCTTGATCATCACAGATCAGGCTGGCGATTTTGGCGGCTGTTTTCAGACAGAAGGTGGGTAAAACCAGTATATCGGCCTTTTGCAAAGCCTTCTCCAACCCCGCCGGTTTGACCGTATCCAAAATACATTTGATGCCGGCGCCCTCTTTGACATCGGCGCCGCAAACCCAGGAACGGGCAGATTCAACCGTATAGACGCTGGACCGGCGGGCGGTCTCTTCTATTTTTTGGATCTGTGCAAGTGCCTGATCCAATTTGCGGACACCGGCATGAAAAATATTTAATACCGCCGGCCCTTTGCCGGGGGAATCTACAGGTCGGGACGGCGGGTTGCGCGATGATCCTTTGGGCAAGCCGGTTTCGTTGAGAACCTGTCGAACGATTTTGCTGATTTCTTTTTTGAGCTTATCCGTCATAATTTCCTTAAAATCTCCGGCAAACGGCTGCCGAATTCATCACGCCTGCATATTGGCGGTCGCCGTATCCCGGCAGGATAACGCGATGCCGAAGGGGGTGATGAATTGAGGAATATGCGGCCGAAACGTTTCCATACCGATGTTTTCGGCGACGATATCTGCAAAGCCCCGCAATTCACATGTTCCGCCCACCAGACAGACTTTTTCCAGATTATCGAATTCTGCTAAATAGGAAGCCGCGATACTGGCAATTTTTTCGATAACCGGCTGAACGATTGCCAGAACTTCCCCGTTTTTCTGGGGATTCGTTTTTATTTTCTCAGCCTGTTCGTAGTTGATTTTTTGATTGCCCGCCAAAACGAGAGACAGATGAACACCTCCTGTGGCTTCGTCATTGGAATAAATGACTTCTCCATTTTTGATAACGGCAACTCCTGTTGTGCCGCCGCCCACATCGACAATGGCCCCGTTTTCGATTTTAAGGACCTGATTGGCGGCTGTGGGCTCATCCAAGACATTGAGCACTTCCAAACCGACCCCCTCCAGGATATGGGTGGTGGTTCTAAGGTTGGCGGATTCGGTCTGCGGCGGGTAGGATGTCGCGCCTCTTTCGATCGGCACAGGGCTGTGCTTTCTGATTTCTTCCATCAGCTCGCGGACGGTGTTCAAGGCCCCGACATAATCGACAATCATACCGCTGCGGGCGACTTCGGTCCGGCGCATGTTGGCCGCCCGCGGCGTGCCGGTTTCATCGATAATGATGGCGATGGTTTTATAGGTTCCCACATCAACACCGGCATATAACTGCTCGGCACCGGCAAAATTCCAGTTGTCCGGCCGGTTTACAAGTTGGCTGAGCATGTTGATCGCATCCGTCATAAAATACTCCTGGAAATTTCATCAGTGGGCGAGGGGATTACCACATGGCTCAAAACCAACCCGGTGCCTTCCAGAATATCAATGCCGGCTTCTACCGCCGCCTCTACCGAATCCACACTGCCGGTTAAATATAAAAATGACTTTCCGCCCAGGCCGGTGGCGCAACGTATTTCAATGATTTCGACATTCGCCGCTTTAACTCCGGCATCGGCGGCCATAATCGAAGAGGCCACCGAGAATGTTTCAATAATTCCCAGTGAATCGACGCGTTTAATCCTGGTGGTCGCGGTGATGGCTGCAAATATGGAAGCATGCACATTGGGAATCACGAAATCATCTACCAGAAATTCCCCGGCCACCGCCTTGCCCACTTCATTTGCGCGTTCGATAGAGTCCACATCGCCGGAAACCATCACCATGTATTTTCCGGCGCAAATGGGTTGGGCGAAAACCAGCTCGACATCGGCCGCTTTCAGCATTTCATCGCCGGCCGCCACGCCCTTGGCGATACTGTTCAGTTCGATCATGGCAATTGCTTTGAGCTCTTCCATTTTTTATATCCGTCAGCGGGATTGGATTACAATTTGTTTATCATCGACAGCTGATACGGTTCCATCGATACTGGCATGCACCCTGGCACCCAGGGCGCCTTCGGGAATTTCGCCGAGCAGGTCACCTTTTTGTACACGATCACCTTCGGCGACGACAGGAAGCGCGGGTTCTCCAAGATGCTGGTTTAAAAGAATTTTAACCTGTCTGATCTTGATTTCATCTGGAAAAAACGCCGGATGGGTATCATATTTCATGACTTCCAGACGCTCCATCAGTCTTCGAAGAGGCACCTTACGGTTGTCGAAAAACGGCGACACCCGGTATGTTTCACGTTTGGCCTCGCGTTTAACGCCTTCTGCCAGGCATTTTTGCTTCAACACCGCGTTGATTTCCCGGGGCGAGAGCATCATGGGGCAGGCGAATTTTTCGCAAACGCCGCATTCCGAACAAATCAAAGCATCTTCCAGAATTTCTCCGTTCATTCCGGGCTTATACGCCAGGTGTCGCATGATCTTATGGGGCTCAAGCGAGTGCCCGATTAAATTGCGCGGGCAAAGATCCGTGCAGCGGGAGCACTGGGTACAGGCGGACTTGGCGATAAAGCGCATGCGTTCAATGTCTTTTTGTTTATCTCTGATGATATTGTGCTCCGGCGGCAATACAATAATGCCGCTCGTTGTTTTGGTTACCGGTTCCTGCTCACCAGTGAGCACCTTGCCCATCATGGGGCCGCCCCTCACGATTCCATAATCGGGGATAAGGGAACCGCCGGCCAGCTGGATGACCTCGTCGACAGGTGTACCGATGGGCACCTTGCAGACCATCGGGGTGCGAACCTCTCCGCAAACCGTTAGAAAGCGTTCGGTTACCGGCTGCTGCGTCATGGCGTGCGAGACATTTAACAGAGATTCAACATTGCAAACCACTGCCAGAACATTCAGCGGGATACCGCCCTCTGGGACAACGTGGCCGATGACTTCATTGACTAAAATAAACTCATCACCTGCCGGGTAATAGTCATCCAGTTCATAAACATCGATATGAGGGGCGTAACCGTTGCCGGCAATTTTACTTTTAAGGATTTCAAGGGCCCGCTGGTGTTTTGACTTAACGCAAACCGTGCCTTTACCGGCATTGGTGCAATCCATTACGGTGCTCAGACCGTTTAAAATGAGATCGGTGTGATGTTCGAGCAGATGCGGATCACTTACGAGCAGCGGCTCACAGGAGGCTCCGTTTGCCAGTACCTGTTCGACTTCAAACTGCAGCTTCACGTGCGTCGGAAATCCGGCGCCCCCAGCACCAACAACACCGGCAGCCCGGATCTTATCGACAATATCTGCTCTCATTTTTTCTTCACAGGCGCGTCGTCGACCAGTTCTAGATTATCAGCAATACCGATAACGACTGCGTCTATCGGGATCGGTGTCCCCTTGTTTAGTGCTTGCATGGCCGGTGCACCCCGGGTGACAATTACCATTTCACCGAATCCGGCGCCGACTTCATCGGCAGCAACCAGGACGTTGCCGGCCGGTTTGAGGTCCTTTCCCAGAGGCTGGATGAACAATAGCCGTAACGCGGATATCGTATCCAGCTTCTTGGTGGACCAAACGTTTCCGATAACTTTAGCAAGTAACATTCTGATGACCCTCCAGCCTCCGAGTAAACATTAACTTTCGATCGGGATTTCTATTTAAGATGTTCGGCTTCCTCGATGGCTTTAAGGCTGGCTTTGACATCAGCGATATCGCCAAAAATTCCGATCATGGTTACATGCTGCGGGCAAATCCCCTTCAGGTCGAAAACACGCACCGAAGCCGCTTTTTCGGCAACATCAGCGGCTGCGATCATGTCGACCACTTTTCCCTGAATGAGTCCAACAGCTGAATAAGGGACCTCAGCCTCGGATAAGATTTTTTTCCCGACGGCACCAACACGCTGTCTGAGAAATTCAAAGACTCCCGGGGAAGGATGGGAAATTAAATGGGTACTAAATGCCATGATAGACCTCTCAGCATTCTGTTTTTTGCGAATCGTAAGCTGCGCTGCGGCGCTAAAATTATTGAATTCACCTTTTGATTCGGCATTTTCAGTGCTATTGATGACATGCGCTGATTTCAGCCGATTGCATGCAGACAAACTCCGGCCGATCTGGTCACTGGCCACGACACATTATTTTTCACGGCGTCACCGACCAAGCCGCACGCGCTTGCAGACCAATCCGCTTCAGAACTTCCCGGAAAATTATTCTTCGGCTTTCGGAATGGTATACTCGATGTCGCTGTGCGGTCTGGGGATAACGTGCACCGAAACCAGTTCGCCGACACGTTCGGCCGCTGCGCCACCGGCATCCGTGGCCGCCTTGACGGCACCGACGTCGCCGCGCACAAACACGGCAACCAGACCGCCGCCGACAAACTCTCTACCGACAAATCGTACTTTCGCTGCTTTTACCATTGCATCGGCGGCCTCAATCGCGCCGGCCAGACCTTTGGTTTCCACCATACCTAATGCTTGTTCAGCCATTCTTGTTTACCTCCTGATTATAGATTAGCGTTTCAATCGAATTGCGCGGGCCGTCATAGACCAGTCTCTGGGGATTTCTATGATAACCGTTGCGGTTTGATCCATTTTTTTCGTTTGTTTGACTGCGGTAACGACCGCTTCTCCTAATTCCTGCCCTGCTCTATCCAGGGCGATCACGGTTTCTCCTTTTTCCGGCAAGGGCCGATATTCATAAGGCATCTCGAGCGCCGCCATATTATCCGGCAGGCTTTCATCGACAATAAAGATGGCCTGGCCGGGGCAGATGGGCAAACAGCTGCGGCAGCCCACACAGTTATCTTCCGTTAGCACGGGAGGGGTGGTGATATCCTCACCGACGGTAATGGCATCATATTTACAGCTGGCTTCACAGGGATTGCACGGAATGTCTTCCAGACATTCGAGCACGGCCACCGCACCCATGCGGCGCCGCGTCTCCGACGGTATGCCTTTGCCGTTTTTTAGTTCTTTTTGCGAAAGGAATCCGGTTTTGGTTGAATCAGCGGCCATTATGCTTGCGCTTTCATTGTGTCATTCAGGTATTGCTTGGCTTTGCCCCTGGCTTCTCCATGGCTGCCGCTGCGCAAACCGACCATGCTTTTAAGTTGCACTTCGCGCTGCTTTAAAAACTCAGGCTCATCCAGATAACCGAGTCTGCAGGCAATTGCCAGTCCGGCGATACGGCCTTCGATAATTGCCGTGCTGGCCTCTTCAATGCCGGATGCATCACCGGCCACGTAAACGCCATTAACAGATGTTTCCTGGTTCAGGTTATGTGACGGTACCTTGCCGCCTAGCACCGGAGAGTCGACGATCTGGCAGCCGGTCATTCTGAGCAACTGGTTCATGGGGTTGAGGCCGACGGCGATACATACCGTATCGACATCGAATTGTTTCTCCGTACCGTGTATCGGTTTCCAATTTTCATCCACTTCAATTATCGTGGCGCCCTCAACCCGTTCTGTGCCATGCGCTGCCTTAATCGTGTGTGACATAAAAAAAGGGACTCCGGTCCGGGCGATCTTGGCAGCGTGCACAGCGTAACCGCCGATTTCGGGTGCGGCATCGATAACGGCTGCAACCTGGCAGCCGGCTTGCAGCATCTGGTAGCTGACAATGACACCGACATTGCCCGATCCCACCATAAGAATGGCTTTGCCCGGTCGGATGCCATGGATATTGGCCATGGTCTGAGCGGCGCCGGCGCCGATGACCCCCGGCAGGGTCCAGCCGGGGAAGGGGATCATGTTCTCTGATGCGCCGGTGGCCACCAGGGTACACTGGGCCTTTACGTGCTCAATGCGATCCCGGATCAGGACGTTGAGGGCGCCGTTTTCGTAGATACCTAAAACCACTGAATTCAAAGAAACTTCAACGTTCAGTTCCCGGGCGTCGCTCAGGAAACTGTTGCCAATATCAAATCCGCGTTCCTTGGCGTGGTGCTCCTGGGAGCCGAAAAACTTGTGGATCTGTTTGAAAAGCTGACCGCCGGGGCGGTCGTTTTCATCATAGACGACAACCTCAACGCCGTATTTAGCAGCTTCGACGGCGGCTGCCAGTCCGGCGGGACCGGCGCCGACGCATACCATTTCACATCTTCTCACGGCTTGCCTCGTGATAAATCCGGCCCGTTGCCATGTTGCGTTTCAACCACCATGCCTTCTCTTAGCGGTTCGATACACGTTCGAATATTGGGTATGCCGTCCACCACCATGATACAATCGGTGCAACGGCCAATGGCACAAAACACGCCCCGGGGCTCATTTCGTTTGGTGGTGTAACGGTGGATCAGCACCCCGTTGCTTCGCAGCGCAATCGCAATCGGTTCGCCGGCAAAACCTTCCATGGTTTTGCCGTCAAAGGTGAAGCGGACCTTGGGACCTTTTTCGAACACTCCCAGAATCGGATGTTCTTCAATGCGCATTATCAAGAATCCAATAAAAATTTATATTCATCCGACTAACAGAAACCAAACATTTCACCAAAAGTATAATTGCTGCCCACCAGAGGGATACCGGTCATGGCGCAGGCTTCAAGGGTCAAGGACCGCAGGTCTTCTCTTTCCATGCTGTGCAATTTGGTTTTGCCGGCGGCTTTGGCAATAATGACGGCTTCATTCGTCAGGGCCTGAATATAGTTCGCAACTCGTTGGGCGGCTTTTTCGATATCGAGCCGTTGTCTTAATTGAGGATCCTGGGTTCCGATCCCGTAGGCGCAGCGGCCTTCGTGACACCGTAAACAAACCACACATCCCATGGCAACCATGGCGCCGGTGCCGATGGCAACCGCATCCGCCCCGATGGCAATGGCTTTGGCAACATCGGCGCCGTCTTTGATGCCGCCTGAGACAATCAGGCTGACTTCGTCCTTCACACCCATGTCTTCCAAGGCGCGCACGGCCTGGACCAGTGCCGGCAGGGTCGGTATTCCCAGGTTGTTCGAAGCCACCACCGGCGCAGCGCCCGTGCCGGCTTCGCCACCGTCGATGACAATACCGTCTATGCCCGCTTTGACGGCAATTTTTACGTCTTCCCAGACTCTACCCGCGGCTATTTTTAAAAATATGGGAATCTGACTGTCGGTAATGTCCCGCAGTTCTTCCATTTTCAGGCATAGATCATCGGCTCCGAAAATATCGCCGTGGCGGGGGTGGCTGTGTAAATCAATGCCTTCCGGCAGCTGCCGGAAAGCGGCGATTTCCTTGGTGATTTTGCTGGCCATCAAATGGCCGGCCAGACCCGGTTTGGCGCCGATGCCCACAATGATTTCGAGTGCATCGGCAGCCTCGATGTTGCGCAGGGTAAATGCCATACGACTGGGCAGAATTTGGACCACCTGCTTATAGGAATTGTCTCTTTCTTCAGGCAGCAAGCCGCCCTCACCGTTGTTGATGGATGTGCCGACGATATCGGTGGCTTTTGCCAGCGCCGTTTTGGCTTCTTTGCTCAGCGCGCCGTAAGACATTCCGGAAATCAAAATAGGCGTTTCAACGACCAGCGGTTTTTTGGCAAAACGGGCTCCCAAGACGGTCTGGGTTTTGCAATCCTCGCGATAGGTGTCGATGGACATTCGCGTCAGCTGGGAGGGCAGAACCAGTAAATCGTCAAAATTGGGGTATTTTCTGGGGGTGCCGCAGCCACGGATGCGGTGTTTGCCCATCTGGGCCTTATATTTGACTTCTGAAATCGATTCCGGGTTCCAGACCCCTCTTTGAACATCTTTGACCCGAGGCGTTTTATCGGTTGCTTTTTTTTCGTCTTTTTTTGCCATTATTCCTGAGCCCTTTGTTTATGGGTTGGTTTAAAAAGGACGTATTCGTGGCGGCCATAAATTTTTGGAACAATGCTTTGAAACTCGTTGACATCCTGATCGATCCCGTATTTTTGAAACAGGGGCTTTAGCACCTTTTTTTCTTTTGGATCGATGGGAACGATGCGGACGTTGCCGCCCAGCTTTTTTTCGACCGCAGGATCCATCACATGAATAACGCCGTCATACATGGATTCCCCGATACCTTCGCCGACTTCTCCTAAAACAACGATTCGGCCGCCGAGCGTCATCTTTCCGGTCCAGCGTCCGACACTGCCGCAGACAATCAGGGTGCCGCCTTTCATGCCCCAGCCGGCTCGGCTGCCGCTGTTGCCCTTGATCACCACAGTGCCGCCGACCATCGAAGGCGCCGCATTGCTGCCGGTGTTCATTTCGACGATGATTTCGCCGGCCGTCATGTTGTCGCCCGTATACCAGCCGGTATTTCCCTCCACCACAATGGTCGGCCCTTCAAGAAATCCGCCCGTGTAAAATCCGGTGCTGCCGTGAACGGTAATCGTTCCCTTTCCGATCAAGGCCGTGGCGAAGTTGTGCATGGAATGGGGGTTGTCAATTTCAATTTGGTCTTCGGTTTTAATCAATTCCTTAAGCTTGCGATTGACTTCTCGGGAGCTCATTTTTTTTAAATCTAAACGGACCATACCTGCACGCCTCCTGGATCCATCTCCGTTGCATAAACATCGGAGACAATTGGGGTTAAACAAATTTGCTCAGACCCAAAGAGCACGGTGGCATCACCTTTTTCAAAATACAACATCGGCTTTATGCCCAGCCGATCTCTCAAGGCACCCAGCTGATTCTCCGTGCTGACAAGCAAGGTGAAGACACCGTCGAATGTATCCAATCCCAGGTTAAGGGCCTGTTCCAGATCCAATCCTTTTTCCTTCATGTGATAGGCAATGAAATGGGCGGCCATTTCCGAGTCATTGTTGGTTTTGAAGCGGATCCCCCAGTTTTGCATTTTGCGGCGCATGTTGAAGTAATTGGTGAATTGTCCGTTGTGCACAATTGCCAGCTCCGGATAAAGGTAGGACACAAAGGGATGGGCAAAATTGATGTTTTCCACGCTTTCGGTGGCCAGGCGTACATGGCCGATTCCGTGGCTGCCTTTGACTTCCGGAATTTTGTGGCATTGCCGCAATTCTTCAGCGGAGCCCTCATCCTTGTATATCTTGATGCGTTTACCGATGGAGTGGACACACAGATTTGGATGCGAATCAATTGCCCAATTCAAATCGCTGATTTTATGCCGGATCCATATCGATGGACGCCTCGTAAAAGGTGAAAATGCCCTGTCCCTGATAGATCCGGTAATCAGACGGCGTGCCGAATTTTTGAATAATTTCTTCAAGCGCCTGCTGATAACTTGCCTCCGTCAGGGAAACGCGCAGGTCGATGGTGTCGCGGTTTTCGTAAATGGCCACGCCGGTGGCATCTTTGCCCCGGTGGATGAGCTCATTTAGCATGTTAATCAGATCATTGCCCAGGGTAGGGGAGTCTTTGGTAATAATGCCTGCAATTCCACACACAACACACCTCCCATTTTTGACGGCTTATCCGTGAATGTTACAAGTGATATGAATATTCATTAAATTCCCAATCGGTGACGTGAGTCCGGAAGCGTTCAAGTTCGTGTTCTTTAAGGGCCAGAAAGGCCTGAATCAATTCCGGCCCTAATGCTTCACAGAGGACGGTGTCTTCCTTCAGGTCCTGCAGCGCATCACGCAGGTGGAAGGTGACGGTTTCATAAGTTCCGGGTTCAGATCCGTAAATATCGTCCGGTGCAGGTTCGCCGGGATCAATCTTATTTTGGATGCCATCCAGGCCAGCGGCCAATACGGCAGCCATCGCCAGGTACGGGTTGGCCGATGCACAGGGCGCCCTGTTCTCCACGCGGGTGCCCGAACCTCTTTCAGCGGGTACGCGGCAATACACCGTGCGATTGTCCCAGCCCCAGGCCAGGTAAAATGGACAAAATGCACCCAGCACAAAACGGGCGTAAGAATTAATCGTAGGCGCCAAAATGGCCGACATCCCCCTGGCATGGACCATCTGGCCGCCCAGAAAGTGGCGCAACTGGTCGGATACGCCATCTTTTCCTTTGGGATCGTCAAATAGATTTTTCCTGGACTTCGGATCACTGACAGATACGTGAATGTGGTACCCGCTGCCGCCGCTTTCGGTCTTAGGACGTCCCATGAACGTCAGCAGAAGGTTATTCATGGCAGCGACTTCTTTGCATACATATTTGAAGGTGAAGGTCTGGTCGGCCATTTTGAGGGCTTCTTCGTACTTCCAGTTCACTTCATACTGGCCCGGGAAGAATTCATGGTTTAAGTAGATGATTTCAAGGCCCAGTTCGATAAAGGTATTCTGAAGCAGTCGCAGCATACCTTGTGGGTCAACAAGCGGGTTTACCTGGTAGACGCAGGAAGGGCTGGTATTGTAAGACTGGCCGTCAGCATCGCCACCCTGGTTGAAAAGAAAAAATTCGAGCTCCGAGGCTGCTACGGGGTCCAGTTTCAGGTCCTGATATTGTTTTATAATGCGCTGCAAAACATAACGCGGATCCATGGGCAGGGGTTCTCCGTCAGGCCCATAGGTGTTGCCGATGAAACGAGCAGTGCCCTCCAAATGCGGCAAGACAGCAAAGGTATTCAGATCCGGTTTGACCGTCATGTCGCGCCATTGGATTTCATCTCCCACCCCGGAGCCCATGGCCACATCATTGGCAAAATCAATCGCATAGGTGGCCTGAACGTGCTGCACACCTTCTTCGATCATTTCTTCCAGTCGACCGGCCGGAATGAGCTTGCTGCGACATATACCGTGAAGATCAGGAAAATCAACGCGCAGGGAATCCACATTTGCCGCTATAATTCTCTCCTTAATCTGCTTAAGGTCCATATTCCCCCCTTTCTGAGGAAGCATGAATGATGTTCATATAATAAATATTTCTAATCAATTGGGACGAACTGATGTAATTGATCATTCATAATGGGGCTTGATATGTAATATCTCATTCATTTTCTTGAGTCAAGTAAAATTTGAGGTTCCATGTTCAATTGACAATACTTAAATTAAAAGTTTTGAATAATTATATATTATACTGTAATAATTAATAAAATATTTTATAGGCCTAAAGATAGAACATGCAGAATTGAGAAAAGTATTGACTATTTTTCCTGGGAATTATTACTAGAACCGGGTAGAATCCAGATAGGAACGAAAACGACTTGAGCAAAACCAAGGCAAAAAGTGGAAAAGTTTCACATTGGAGGTAAGTCATGCATGACAACCGAATGGCGGTTATCGGAATAGGGGCTACCGGGACGGTTTTGGCTGCGATGCTTTTGCGTAACTATCCCGACACCTTTCTTATCGGCAGCACCCCGGCTTTGGGTGAAAAGCTGAGTAGAAAGGGTATTTTTGTTTCAGGCGAAATTTCTTGTAAAGCCTCAGTCAAAAATTATTCCTGTCAAATCGGATCTCTTAAAGATTTCAGACCGTCTTCAATCTTTCTGACCACTAAAACCTTTCACCTGGAAGGAATTCTCAATCACCTGCGAACGGTGTTTGAGCCCGGAATGAAAATAATTTCCTGTCAGAACGGATTGGGACCTGAGGATCTTGTCGCGGATCGATTCGGCCGGGATTCGACCCTGCGAATGTCGCTAAATTATGGCGTATCATTGAAGCGTGCCGCAGAAGCTCAAGTCACTTTTTTCAATCGGCCCAATCATTTAGGCAGCCTGTCGGGGGTAAATCAAAACCTGGGGCTACAACTCGCTGATCGGATCAGCGGCTGCGGATTGGAAACCGAACTTGTTGATGACATAAAATTATTTGTATGGAAAAAAATGATTATGAAATGTACCATGGCGTCAATATGTGCGGTGACAGATAAGACCATCAAGGAAGCTTTGGAATATCCGCCCACACGGGAAATCGCAGATGCCTGCTTTAAGGAAGCCCTCGCGGTTGCCAGGGCAATGGGCTATGACCTGGGAGAAGATTACCTCCAACAGGCGCTCGGCTATCTGCAAAAGGTCGGCATCCATAAAGATTCGATGTGCAATGATATCGAAAACAAAACGCCAACCGAAATTGATTTTTTGGGCGCCAAAGTCGTCGAGTATGCGCGCCTCAAAGGGATTTCAACCCCATTTTATGCCACCATGACCAACCTGGTTAAGGCGATTGAAAGTAATTATTTGGAGAAGTAAACGTTTCAAACAATAGCTAGTTTTTTCCTCATTCTGTAATTTTCCAGGACTTGCCCTAAGGTACCTCCGACGCTTTCATTCGTGCACATTGGTTGAGAATTTTTAGAGATGCTACCCATGGCCTTGTCTTTGAAAGAAAATCTTGACCCCAAATTTGGTATACAGTATACAAAACTCTTCAGGTGATCCTAAAAAACGTTATCCTTTTATTTTTGGTTTAGCCAAAAGGCATTGCGATGAATGAAAACTCAATTATGGACCAGCTGGTGTATGATTCTGCCTCCGGCGCATTGACTTACCGAGATATCAGGTATGTGGTCATCCGTCCTGAGACGATTGTCGGTTTTCAGAAAACCATAGAAAAACACAGCCGGAAGGGGGCTCAGGATGCCCTGTTTCAAGGAGGCTATCAGGGGGGATATCTCTCGGCCAAAAAATTCAAAGAAATGCAAAACCTTTCAGACAGTGAGACCATCAACTTTATGATGACCATGGGGGCTGAAATCGGATGGGGACATTTTCAACTGATAGATTATGATTTTGAAAACGACAAATTGCAAATCAAGGTTGAAAATTCTGCTTTTGCAGAAGCATACGGTGAATCAACGGAAGGTGTGTGTCATTTAATCAACGGCGTGCTCAGCGGCCTTGCCACAGTTCTTTTTGGGCGCAATTGTATGGGTTCCGAAATCGAGTGTTTGGCCAAGGGGGATAAGCATTGTGTTTTTCACATCAGATAAAAGGGGTTTCCAATGATCCGGTCTATGAATATTGCCTGGTGGGTGCAACGCTGGAGTGATCTGCATCCGGACAAACCGGCTGTCATTTTTGAAGAAGAACAAATTTCCTATTCCGAACTGAACCAACGTGCCAATCGGGCCAGTTGCTGGTTGCAGTCGTTGGGAATCGAAAAAGGCGATCGCGTGACGGTTATGCTGAACAACTGCCCTGAGTTTCTTGAACTTTTCCTGGCCTGCGCACGGCTGGGGGCCATTTTTGTGCCGCTTAATTTTCGGTCGGCCCCCCCGGAGCTGGATTATTTTCTTAAAAACTGTCGTCCCCGGCTGTTTGTATTCGGACACGAATTTATGGATAACGTAAAAAAACTGGATTTTGAAAATACCCGACCGCAGGTGTTGTTATCATCGGTCGGCAAAGCGCCGGCCGATACAACAGTTGTAGATTATATCCGCGAATCGGCTGTCTTTGACGGCCGCAAACCTTTTCTCACGCCTTCTTTGGGCCCGACCGATCCGGAAGAGCCCCAGGTCATCATGTATACCTCCGGCACCACCGGTCGGCCAAAAGGTGCCGTGCTCAGTCACCGCAAGACGTTTTTCAACTGCCTGAATGCCGACATCTTTTTTAAGATGCATTTTGACGACATCATGCTCGTCATATTGCCCCTGTTTCATTCCGGCGGTCTTTTTATCCAGGCATCGCCTGTCATCTACAAAGGCGCTACCATGGTCATGCATCCCAAATTTGACCCGCTAAAAGTCTATCAGGATATAGAGCGATACAAGGTTACCAAATTTTTAGGTGTTCCGACCGTTTATCGGGCGCTTGTTAAAGTTGACCCGCAAGAAAGAGGAGATATTTCGTCCTTAAAGGTATGCGCCGGAGGAGGGGAGAAGACCACTCCCGAGTTGTTTGAAAAATGCAGAGAAGCCGGACTGGCGTTTCGCCAGGTCATGGGGCAAACGGAAACCTCGATATTGCTGTGGGCTTCGGAGGAAGATTCTTTTCGCAAACCGGGCACGGTGGGTCGGCCGGTATTTCACGCTGAAGTCAATATCGTGGATAAAAACGGTCGTCCGGTAAAACCTGGAGACGTCGGTGAGATCGTTGTGCGCGGCTCCATTATGATGAAGGAATACTGGCAGGACCCGGTCAGAACCGAAGAAACTATTCGAAACGGAATGCTCTACACCGGGGATCTTGCCCGTAGGGATGAAGAAGGCTATTATTTTCTGATCGACCGCGCAAGGGATATGTATATTACCGGCGGAGAAAATGTCTATCCGGCCGAAGTTGAGCGTATCTTAAGAGAGCACCCCGAAATTGAAGATATTGCCGTGGTGGGTGTGCCGGACGAAAGATGGGGGGAAGTCGGTCAGGCTTTTGTCATTCCCAAAAAAGATTTAAATTTCAGTGCTGATGGCCTCATTGGGTATTGCAAAGAGCGGATGGCAAAATTTAAATGCCCCAAACAGGTTGTACTCTGTGAAGATTTTCCACGGACTTCTCTTGGTAAAGTCCGTAAGCGGGAACTCATTAAAAATTCAAACAGCTAAACCTTTAGAAATGGTTTCAAAACCACTTCTAGGGTCATGATACGCAAGCAATTTACAAAACACGGTTTTATTTTAGGTTTCAGGTGTCAGGTGTAAGACGACAGAAGACAGATGAACAAACTGCAAGATGAAGCAACCTATCCGCCTCTGTTTTCTGTTCTCTGTCATCTGTTTACTGACACCTGAAAACATAAACACTAATTGCTATTTCGCCTTGCCCAGCAAATTATTGGAAATGATTACTTTCTCTACCTCTTTTGTGCCTTCGTAGATTTCGAGAACTTTACAGTCCCGGTAAAAGCGGGCAATATCATACTCGTTGAAAAAACCGTACCCGCCGTGCATTTGTAACGCCTCCTGGGCGACTGTGACGGCATTTTGGGCACAATACCATTTGGCCATTGCAATCAGGCCATGGTCCTCCTGGCCACTGTCGATGGTCCAGGCCGCTCGGTAGTATAGTGAACGTCCGGCTTCAATCAGAGTTGCCATTTCAGCAATCTTAAACCGAATGCCTTGAAATGAAGCTATTTTTTTGCCAAATTGTTCTCTTTCCTTGATATGTTTGACGGCCTGCTCCAAAGCTCCCTGTGCAAGACCGACACCCTGAGCGCACACGGTAATTCTTTCACGATTAAAAAGCCCCAGAATATGAGCAAAGCCTTCCTGCTCTTTTCCAATTAGATTGGTTGTCGGCACGCGCACATCTTTGAACACGACTTCAGCACAATCGGCTGCGCGGATACCCAGTTTATTTTTTAATTTGTTGGCTTGATATCCTGCTCTGTCGGTTTCAACCATGATGAGACTATATTGTCTATGGCGGGGCGCTTCCGGATGCGTTTTGCAAAACACCAGAATATAATCTGCCAGGGTGGCATTGCTGATGAACATTTTGCTACCGTTGATGATATACTCGTCCCTATCTCTAACAGCGGTTGTCTGGGCACTGGTGACATCCGATCCGGCATCCGGCTCGGTGATGGCGGTCCCCATAATCGCTTTAGCTTCCACCAGCGGTGTCAGATATTTTTTCTTTTGCTCCTCGCTGGCATGATCAATGATAATCTCGGCGCCAAAGGTCGTGGAGATGATGGCCTGGGATAGTCCGGGATCAATTCGCCAGAACTCTTCAACAATTAGGGCCTTTTCAAAAAAACCCAAGCCAAAACCGCCATATTCTTCAGGGATATACGACCCCACAAAACCAAGTTCCCGGGCCTTTTCAAGCAGGGCCATATCCAGTTCTTCCTTTAGGTCACATTCCTGAGCTACTGCAGGGAATTCGCCTTCGGCAAATTCCCTGGCCGCAAGTTTGATACCCTGCTGCTCCTTGTTCAATTTAAAATCCATAATTAAAATCCTCCTCAAAAAACGGAATCGATTGAAAAGCGCAATTTGAATTTATATGACATCTGTTTGTGCAAAGCGATTCGTCGGGAACACAGCGATTGATAAAATCAGGGAATCGTTAATCCGCCGTCAATGATGACATGCTCGCCAACAATATAACCGGCAAGATCTGATGCCAGGAATACAACCAGATTGGCGATCTCGGCGGGATCAGCGAACCGTTTGATGGGCACTCCTTTTAAAATCAATTCCCGTGATCCTTTTTGTAGAAATTGATCCACCAATTCTGTGTCGACAGGACCCGGCCCCACAGCGTTGACATTGATATTGTATTTGATCCATTCAATCGCCACTGACCGGGTAAAATGAATAATGGCGGCCTTGCTGGAATGATAGGACGCATTTTTCGGTCCGGCGATGACGCCTCCCGTAGAGGCCATGTTGATGATTTTTCCGTACTTTTGTTCAATCATATAGCGGCCGGCTGCCTGTGCACACAAGAAATAGGCCTTTAAGTTGACCGCCATCACTTTATCCCAGTCATCCTCGGTCTGTTCCATTAAGGCTGCGGGGGCCATGATGGCCGCGTTGTTAACTAAAATATGCAAACCGCCCAGCTGATCGATGGCCGTCGACATGAGTCGATCGACGGCTTCCTTGCGAGTCACATCGGTGGGCACCGGCACTCCCTGGCATCCTTTTGACCGGATTTCTTCGGCCGTCTTTTCCAGTTGAACAGCCGTTCTGGCGGCCAAAACGACATCAGCACCGGCTTCAGCCAGGGCAATGGCGATGGCCTTTCCGATACCCCGTCCGGCGCCGGTGACAACCGCCACTTTTCCTTTCAGGTCGATTTCTATTGCCATGCGTATTTTCCTCCTGACGCTGCAGTAGCAAAAATCTCAGCTTGAAGCCATCTCGAAAATAGGATTTTGGTTCAAGATTCCGTCTTCGCCAAAAGGCTTCGCCGGGACATGCGAGGCACCAATCCCGCCAAAGGCGGGAGGTCAAAAGACATTTTTGAGATGGCTTCTTACATCATAAAAGAGCCACCATCACAATTTATCGTTTGCCCGGTAATATAAGAAGCTTCATCCGAAGCCAGAAATACGGCCAGATTGGCCACTTCCATCGGATCTCCGAATCTGCCGAGGGGAATCCCGGATTTAAGTTTTTCCTGGGCTTCCGGTGGGACTGCTTTAAGCATGTCTGTCCAGATGGTTCCCGGAGAGATGCAGTTGCAGGTCACATTCTTACGACAAAGCTCTTTGGCCGCGGTGCGGGTCATGCCGACCACACCACCTTTAGAGGTCGCATAGTTCAGCTGTCCCGGGTTGCCAAATCTCGAAGTTGATGAAACATTAATGATGGTTCCTTTGCCTTGTTGCCGCATGTAGATCGCTGCCGCTTGCAGACAATTAAAACTGCCCTTCAAATTTACGTCTATCACCTGGTCCCATTGTTCCTCGGTCATTTTGTGCAGAATCGCATCCCTTGTGATGGCCGCATTATTTACCAGTATATCAAGATCACCCAAAATTTTAACCGTATCCGCCACCATGGATTCAACAAACGCCTTTTGCGAAATATCACCGACAGCCATAAAGCATTTTCCGTTCATATCATTGACTTTGGACGCCACTTCTTTGAGGGCGTGCTCATCTATATCGCACAGGGTCACTTTAGCGCCTTCAGCAATAAACCTCAAAACCATGGCTTCACCGATGCCACGCGCTGCTCCGGTAACAATTGCCACTTTTTCTTTAAGTCGCATCGTTTTCTCCTTTTAAAAATTATGATTTATCCATGGGGTAGAGGACTTCAAACTGCCCGGTCAACTTGATCTCTCCCTTTTGATCTTTGGCCTCGGTATGACACAAAATGCGAAGGTTTTCGTCTTCTGCGACTTTCTCAGTTACGGTGGCACTGACTGAAATCGTATCGCCCGCAAATGTCATCCCCTTAAAACGCACCTGAAACCGCTTCAAATATCGTTTCGGCGCCCAGCAGGTAATGGCCTGGCCGACAAAGCCCATAATCAATAGCCCCTGTGCAATTACGCCCTTTAAACCCGCCTTTTGAGCGACAGCGTCATCGGTATGCAGGGGATTAAAATCGCCTGAGGCCCCGGCATAGCGAACCAGTTGAGTCTTCGTTACCGGATCTTTTACAACGATAGGGAGCATATCGCCAACTTCTATTTCACTAAAATTTACGTAAGGCGCCATGTTGTTATTCTGTTTCTATTTCTATAATCGTTCTATTATTAAAGATCTGGCCTTTAGGACGGTCTGGTCTTTTTGGTTGGTGAAAATGGTTTGCAGTGTAATCAGATCAAGACTTCCCGATTTGGTTTCCTTTTCAACAATCGATTCACAGGACATCTGACAGTGCAACACATCTCCGGGAAAAATTTCACCGATATATTCATATTCTTCCTCTCCATGCAGAACGCGCTCAAGCGGCACATCGAGCATTTTGAAGATTTCGAGGTAAGCGCCGGTGAACTCCTGAAATGCCATCGTAATGTAAGTGGGCGGGCAGGGGGTATCCGGGTAACCTTCAGCTTCCGCCTTAGATCTGTCCAGGTAGATCGGGTTGTCATCCCCGATGGCAGCCATCAATTCCCGGATCTTTACGCGCTCGACTTCCAAGAGATAGGTCGGCAATTTTACACCGATCTTTGATTTGTCTGCCATAGGTTCAGTCTTTCATTCGCCTTCATTAAACTTGTAAAATAATGGATTCTCCCTGGCCAAGTCCACCACAAATGGCGGCTGCACCGCTGCCGCCTCCCCGGCGCATCAATTCATACATCAATGTCATGGTGATACGCGCTCCACTGGCCCCAACCGGGTGCCCAATGGCAATGGCGCCGCCGTTGACATTGGTGATCTCCTGAAGGGCGTTGTATTTATAGGCATCCATTTCGGCCAAGGCCTTTAACGAAACCAGGGTAACGGCCGCAAACGCCTCGTTGATTTCGATGAGATCCAGGTCGTCGATAGTTTTTTGGGTGTTGGAAAGCGCCTTATTAATGGCCTTGGCGGGCAGGGTGGCCATATAGTTGGGTTCCGCCGCATCCCAGGCCATGGTTTCAATGGCGGCCAGGGGTTGAAGACCCAGTTTGTCGGCCTTCTTGCGGCTCATGATCACAATCGCCGAACCACCGGCGTTCATCCCCGGCGCATTTCCGGCAGTCACGGTTGGGCTGCCGTATATGGTCCTGAGTTTTGCCAGTTTTTCCAAAGAGGTCTTGCGCGGCGGTTCGTCTCGGTCGAAGACAATGGGATCACCCTTGCGCTGGGGGATCTCAAGTGCCATGATTTCTTGGCCGACTTTATATTTTCCTTCTTCATAGGCTGCTGCCCAGCGTTCTTGGCTTCTCAGGCCCCAATTGTCTTGCTCCGCCCTGTCAATTTCGAATTCCAAAGCGACTTCACCGGCATCCAGCGCCACCGGATTGAAGCCTTTTTTGCCGTACCCCAGCTCAAACAGGATATCGACCATCTGGATATGGCCCAACCGGTTACCCCAGCGGCCGCTTTTGGCTTCCACCAGGTGACAGGCGTTGCCCATATTTTCTGCCCCGCAGGCAATTGCCACATCTGCTTCCCCGGAACGGATGGCACGAAACCCTAATCGCAGTGCCGTCATGGACGAACAGCACGCCCGATCGAGGGTCAGGGAGATGCTGTCGGACGGAAATCCCGCCAGCAGGGTGATTTGCCTGGCCGGGACATTCAAATAGGGGGCATATTCGGCGGGAATACAGGTTCCGTAATAAAGCTCATCCACCTCCGCAGGATCGAGTTGAATCCGATTGAGCGCTTCCTTAACCACCATGACACCCAGATCGATGCTGGGAACATCCTTGAGAACCCCGTCAAAGCGACCGAAAGGGGTTCTGACCGCACTGACAATGACCGCATCGGTACTATCCATAATGTTTTCCTTGTTTTTACGCGTTAACGGTTTAAACCGGCATGATGCCGTGCTTGCGGGGCGATTGCGATGCACTGCTTTTTATCAAGCATCTTAAGGGCCTGGATCGTTTTTATTCGGGTCTCGGCCGGATCGATGATGTCGTCAATCACCCGTAAACCTGCTGCCAGGTAAGGCGTTGCGTAATTTTTTTCATATTCTGCAATAAATTTTTGACGGGCAGCTGCAGGATCCGACGCGCTGGCAATTTCTTTGGCCCAGATGACCTCAGCAGCGCCTTCCGGGCCCATGGAAGCGCATTCCGCCGTGGGCCAGGCGTAGACCAGGTCGATCCCCAGTTCCTTGGGGCCCATAGCCGACCAACCGCCACCGTACGCCTTGCGCAGGATGATCGTGATCATGGGCACCGTGGCTTCAGAATAGGCGTAGAGCATTTTTGCGCCGTGGCGGATGATTCCTCCGTACTCCTGGTCAATGCCCGGCAGAAAGGCAGTCGTGTCCATTAAGGTGACGATGGGGATGTTAAATGCATCCAGGATCTGAATAAATCGGGCACCCTTATCGGATGCATTGATATCGATGCTGCCACCTAAAAATTTGGACTGGTTGGCAATAATGCCGATACTGCGACCATCCATTCTGGCAAGGCCGATCACCAGATTGGGCGCATATTCCGGTTTGATTTCTAAAAACTGTCCATCATCTACAATTTCCTGAATGACCCGACGCACATCATAGACTTTTTTCTTTTCAGCCGGCACGATTTCCAGCAGCCCCGGGCATCGTCTCCCAGGGTCATCTGTGGTGGCGATCCTGGGCGGTTTCTCAAAGCAATTGGGCGGAAAATAGGACAATAGCGCTTTGATCGTTTCCAGACAATCATCGTCATTTTCGGTTTCAAGGTCGGCCACGCCGCTCTTTCTGCAGTGAATCTGTGAGCCGCCCAACTCATCGGGGCTGGTTTCCGCTCCGGTGACCGCCTTGATCGCTGCCGGTCCGGTAATGAACATGAAGCTGGTCTTTTTGGTCATCAGGATAAAGTCCATTAGCGCCGGTGAGTAAACAGACCCCCCCGCCGAAGGTCCCATAATGGCCGCAATTTGGGGGATGACGCCGGAACACCTCGCGTTTTGGTAAAATAGCCGGGCAAAGGTAATATTTTCAGATCCCTCCTGAAGTCGTGCACCGGCCGAATCATAAAGGCCGATCAAGGGAACCTTTTGTTCATACGCCATGGCAGCCAGATCCGCCATTTTCTTCTGGTGCACCGGGCCGGCAGAACCGCCCATCACCGTAAAATCCTGGGAATATATAAAAACGGTCTGGCCTTGAATCTCCCCGTAGCCGGTAACCACCCCATCTGCCGGAAGCATCTTTTTATCCATGCCCAGACGATTGCAGCGATGGTATGCAAAAAGTCCCAATTCAACGAATGTGTCCGGATCCAGCAGTTTTTGAATCCGCTCTCGGGCAGTCAGCTTTCCTTTTTTATGCTGGGCTTCAATTTTGGCCGAACCGCCCCCTAGTTCCAATTCGGCGCGTCGCTCTTTCAGTTCTTGGATTTTATCTTTCATCAAGCTCATCACTTTGCCTTTCGAATTGATGCGTGAATCCATCCGGTTTGACTCAGATTACCCCTTCATCTTTCAATCGCTGAATATCTTCCTTGCCATAATCCAAAAAATTCCGAAGGATATCCTCTGTATGCTCTCCCAGCAGCGGTGCTGCCTTGCGGATATCACCGGGGGTTTTAGACATTTTTACCGGTGGGCCAGCAATCTGAAGCAGGCCTGCAATAGGATGCTGGACTTCGACCAGCATTTCTCTGGCCTTAACCTGAGGACATTTGAAGATATCATCCACCGTTTGCACCGGTGCGACCGGCACATCATGTTTGATCAACAATTCAACCAGCGCATCCCGATTGTTGGATTTGACCCAGGTCTCGATGATGGGTCTGAGATAATGGTAATTTTCAGCGCGTCCCGACATGGATTGGAGTTCGGGTTTTTCGAGCAGATGATCCTGTTTCATGGTATGGCAGAAGTTTTGCCAATGTTTTTCCCAGTGGCCGGCAATAACGATATATTTTCCATCCTTTGTTTCGAAACAATCATAAGGCGCATAAAGGGGATGTGCATTTCCTTCCCGGCCTGAAATGATACCGGATATGGAGTACATCATGATCGCGCGTTCGATCATATAAAGCATGGTATCATACATGGCGCAATCCACATGTTGTCCCTTACCGGTTTTGTTGGCATCGTGTAAAGCCACCATTGTCGCAAATGCGGCAATGGTGGACGTCCAGATATCGCCAATCCCCGGGCCGACCTTATAGGGCATCCCGCCTTTGGGGCCGGTCATGGCCATTACTCCGCCCATGGCCTGGGCGATTAGATCAAAGGCGGGTCGTTCTCGATAGGGGCCGGTATGGCCAAATCCCGAAATGCTGGTATAGACAATTCTGGGGTTTATGGCGCTTAACGTTTCGTAGTCCAACCCCAGACGATCCATTACAGCGGGTCGGAAATTTTCGACAACAATATGGGCGGATTTCACCAATTCTTTTACAATGGCAACACCTTTTGGGTGTTTGAGATTGAGCGTCATGCTTTTTTTGTTACGGCTGATGGATAGAAAGAATCCTCCCGCGCGGTGGTCATTGTCTTGCTGGGAAAAGGGTCCGATACTTCGCGTATTATCTCCGGTGCCCGGCTGTTCGATTTTAATAACTTCGGCGCCATAATCACCCAGCATCATGGTGGCATATGGGCCGGCCAGCATCAGTGTGAAATCAAGCACCCGGATATCTTTGAGCGCCTGCTGAGAAGGTGGATTCATTTCCAGCTCATCATCGTTGTTCGGATCACCCGTTTGAGATGGGCTTCTGGTTTAGGAAGAGCGCAATTTTATTGCCATTAAAAATTTAATTAAATTTTGAATTATTTTTGGATTATATTCGGCGGTCTGAGGATGTCAAGAAAAATTTTTTCTTAGACGCATGGCGACCAGCTTTTATATAAATCTTATCATTTATATTGTAAACAAGGAATGTTACCGGTGAAATGGCGTTAAGAACAGATTGAACTTTTGCTTGACAGGAATTAATTATTGAATTAAAGAAAAAATTAAATTTTATTCATTTTTTGAAGCTCAGGCAATTAGGGATACAACTTGAGGTAACCGAATTAAATTCAACGTCTACAAATCAAACAGCACCGCTTTACAAAAGAGACAGAGTAGGATAATAAACGCATTTGATTGTATTCCCGAAATTTCTACAAACTAATATTTCGCTAAGCGATTGATAAAATTTATAATTAATTTTTTAAGCGGATAGACTTCTTGCGCTTTCGCCGGGTCGGACGGATAGCAAATCTAAGCACCTAAAAGGCTTTACCGGTTTTATAAATTAATAATTTGGGGGGAAATCCATGAAAGGAGGTGTGAGAATCTAAAAGGATTTATTTTCAGTCATATTGCTAAAACGAAGGGCATGGGTTGTTGATGTCTAAATAGTGCATAAAATAAATTTAAGGAGGGTTCTTATGAAAACTAAAAAGATTTTTTTGCCTGAGTCTGAGTTGCCGCGGTACTGGTATAATATTTTGCCCGACATGCCGACACCGATGGAGCCACCTCTTCATCCGGGGACCGGCCAACCGGTGGGGCCAGATGATCTGGAACCGCTTATCCCCATGGCAATAATCGAACAAGAAGTGAGTCAAGAACGCGAGATCCCTATCCCGGAAGAGGTCCTTGAAAAATATGCCATCTGGCGACCCTCACCCCTTTATCGCGCCTTTGCCCTTGAGGAAGCGCTTGGCACGCCTGCCAAGATCTATTTCAAGAACGAGGGGGTTAGTCCTGCTGGAAGCCATAAGCCCAACACAGCGGTTGCCCAGGCGTATTACAATAAAGTAGCCGGAACCAAGCAAATATATACGGAGACCGGAGCCGGCCAATGGGGAAGTGCGCTCTCTTTTGCCTGCGCCCTCTTTGGGTTGCCCGTTCAAGTCTTCATGGTCAAAGTCAGTTTTTTTCAGAAACCCATGCGGCGGGTGATGATGGAGACCTGGGGGGGCAAATGCGTACCCAGTCCCTCCACCGAAACCCAGGTGGGCCGAAATATCCTTGAAAAAGACCCGGATAACCTGGGCAGTCTGGGTATCGCCATCAGTGAAGGCGTGGAAAAAGTCGTACAAGACCCGGACGCCAAATACTGTCTGGGAAGTGCCTTAAATCATGTGCTTCTGCATCAGACCATAAATGGTCTTGAATGCCAAAAACAGATGAAAATTGCCGGAGACTATCCGGATGTGATTATCGGGTGCTCAGGCGGTGGAAGTAATTTTGGCGGCATCATGCTTCCGTTTGCCAGAGATAAGATCAATGGCAAAGATATTGATATTATCGGCGTCGAACCCACCTCCTGTCCGACCATGACCCGGGGACCGTTTGCCTACGACTTTGCCGACACTGCTGGAACCACACCGCTTTTCCCCATGCATACCGTGGGTCATGAGTTCATGCCGCCGGCCATCCATGCCGGAGGCTTGAGATATCATGGTAATGCCCCGATTAACAGCCAACTCCTTTTGGACGGCATCATCAGGGCCGAGGCCATCTCCCAGCTCGAAACCTTTGAAGCCGGTGTTATGTTTGCCAGGTGCGAAGGATTCATCACAGCCCCGGAGACCAACCATGCCTTAGCCCAGGCCATCCGCGAAGCCAAGAAGGCCAAGGAAGAAGGCAAAGAAAAGGTTATTCTCTTTAACTGGAGCGGACACGGGCTGATCGACATGAACGCTTATGAGGCTTATCTTGCCGGCGATCTTGAAGATTACGCACTTTCAGAAGAAGAGCTAACCCGAGCACTGGCACAGCTTGACGATCTGCCGAAACCCAAGCAATACGTTCCTGTGAAATAAAGTCAATGTGCTGATCTGATACCGGGGGCTTTTTTAGCCCCCGGTATTCGGTAATGAATAAGGTACGAGATGAGCAAGCCATCAAAACCGCCGGATGACGATTTTGAGATTCGGTGCCCCAAGCTCGGGCACCAAATTTATTTTTCCTATTGCGCCAAAGAGAACCAGGGGGTTCCCTGTTACCGGACCCTTGATTGCTGGTTTGGGCATTTTGAGGTTGAAGCATTCCTTAAAAAAACGCTGACACCTGCCGAATGGAAAGCGGCGTTCACCAATCCTCCCAAACCCAAGATTGCCTCATTGCTTGAAATGATCGAACAGGCAAAAAATAGGCAGACGAAAGAATCTTAAAGGGAAAGGGAATCTGCGGTGCCCATCAAACCTACCGCAACATTCAATCGATGTATTTTTGCCATTCACCAGAAATAAAAAAACAATTTCCCCGGATTGTATCGGGCGCCATGTTTATTGATACGATTCACCCGGGTGTTGATGCCGAACCTTATCTTAAACCCTGGTACCAGAATGCCCGCAGCCGTCTAGAGACACAAACCGAATCGCAGATGCCTGAGATCAGTGCCTGGCGCAAGGCATACAGCCAGATGGGCTTAAAGCCCACCAAATATCGTTCTGCGGCCGAAGCACTGTTAAGACGGTTTCGGCGTGAAGACGATTTGCCCCGCCTGCACCCCCTGGTGGATTACTGCAATGCGCTTTCCCTGGCCTTTGCGATTCCGGTAGCGGCTTTTGATCTGGACCGGGTCGCAGAATACATCGAAGTCCGACACGCCAAAGGAACAGAGCAGCATCTGGCGTTTGGTGGTAAAATGGAACACCCATCACCGGACGAAGTCATTTTATGCGATGCTCTGGATCATGCGCACGGCAGGCGCTGGACATTTCGACAAAGCTGGCAGTCCATCGTCACACCCGAAACAAAAAAAGTGTTGGTTCTCAGCGAAGCCATGCATGAATCCGCCGATGTCGATGTGCCCGTGTTGATGGACCAACTGGCTGAAGGTATTAGCGCCCTGTGGTCGCCCCCCAAACAGCGTGGCATGATCACCGCTGCATCCGACCGGCTCGAAGTTTTAGCAACGCCATCCTAAGCCTTATTTTTGATTTTCATCCAAATCGAAAAAATGCTGCTGTAAATCGTCGCAGTGCAGAAAAAATCGATACCGATCGATTTTTTTGAATAGGCGGATTGTTTCAGAAGGGCCAATGAAAACATGAAAATGATGCGGGGGACAGCATGAAACCGTCCCCCGTCAAATGGATCGTTATTGTACCGCGGCAAATCCGAGATCAAAGGCCTTTAGATTCGACTCCAGGAAGGCCTTTTTGGTTGAAGTCGAAATGGTCTCTTTCATATCTGCTGCACTGATGGGAATCGTTTCTGAGCCGATCAGCGCTCCCAGCATGACCATGTTCAAGGACAACGGATTGCCGGCTTTTTCAGCCAGGGCGGATCCGTCAAAAGCGATGACCTTATCGATTTTGGATTTGATCAATGACATAATTTCTTCCAAAGGTGGATAAACACCCTGTCCCAGAGCCGCGGTGAACGGTTGCATCGATCTTGTGTTGGTGATCACAACGGTTTTGCGGTTGCATTTACTCAGACCCCGCAGGGTTTCAAGGGGTTCGAAACTCAGGAATACATCGCTTTCGCCGGGAGAAATTATGGGGCTGCTGATGTCGCCCAATAAAACAGCTGATTCCACAATTCCTCCGCGTTGCGCCATGCCGTGTATCTCACTGGCAACCACGGGCATGCCCAGCGTAAGGGCGGCCTCGCCCAGAAGATTTGTGGCCAAAAGATTTCCCTGGCCGCCGACACCGATAACGACTATTTTTTTAGGTTCCATAAAAGCCTCCCGCTATTATTCTTTTATTGGCAAAATTGCATTTTCAGGACAGATTTGCGCGCATACCGTGCACCCGGTGCAAAGATGTTTATGGATTCCCACTTTTTCATCTTCCACATACATGGCCGGGCAGGCCAGTTTGTTTAAGCAAATCTTGTGGTTCTGGCATTTCTCCTGATTGATATAAAAGGGCTTTGAGCGTTTCAGCTGGCTCGTGGCCCTGGCAAACAGGGGACACATCTCCTCAGAAATGATGACCGATATGCCGTCATATTCAGCCGACGCTTTAATTTTTTCTATGGCACTTTTAACCCTGAAAGGCCGGATCAGATGCACATCTTCAACGCCACACCCTCTGACGATCTGCTCGATGGAAACGCGTGTGCGCGGGACGCCCAGGCCCAGGGGCTCGGTGTCCACGCCGGGGTGGATCTGGTATCCGGTCATCGCCGTCGTACCGTTGTCCAGGATGACCAGAGTGAATTTGTGATTGTTGTGGACGCCATTGATCAGGCCGGTGATGCCGGAATGAAAAAAAGTGGAATCGCCGATGAAACCGACCACTTTTTGATCGGTGGCCTGGGAAAAGCCGCAGGAAGAAGTCGCTGAAGATCCCATGCAAATAATGAAATCGGCCATGTTAAAAGGCGGCATAATCCCTAAAGTATAACATCCGATATCGGTGGGATAGACTGTATCCGATCCATAGACCTCTTTGACCGCGTAATAAGTGGCCCGGTGGGGGCAGCCCGCACACAGGTTCGGAGGGCGCCCGGGCAAAGCCGGCACATCAGAGAGTTCCGGAATTTCAGGCAGGCTGCAATCCACACCGAAATATTCGGCAATGGCCTGTCGAACCATACCCGGATTATATTCTAGGAGGCGCGATAAAGAACCCACCCCTTTGCCGTTTATTGCAATGGTCATATCGTTTCGGTGGGCCAATGCCTGCAGTTCTCTTTCGTTCAGGGGCTCAAGCTCTTCGACGACGAGTACTTTTTCTACCTGGTTCATAAACTCCAGACACAGCTTCTCGGGTAACGGCCAGGAGAATCCCAGCTTTAAAATACTTACCTGATCGGAAATGCCCAGATCCGATACGGCATCCATCACATAATTGAAGCTCACGCCGTTGGCAACAATTCCCCATTTCCCCTTGCCGATGATTTCGTTGTACGTCCAGGTTTCGGCGATTTCCTGTGCCTGTTGATATTTTTGCAAAAGGTGCTGATGAAGCACCCGGGAGTGAGCCGGCATGGTGACCCACTGGGCAGGGTTCTTTTCGAATCGGCCCTTTGTTTTGAACGGCTTTAATTCACCTAGCTCGACTTTGCCCCGAATGTGGTTCAGGCGTGTGGTGGTTCGTAAAAGCACCGGTAGCTTGAGCGTTTCGGATAGGTCGAAGGCCAGGGTGGCGACATCTTTCATTTCTTGCGCATTGGTGGGTTCCAATAAAGGAATACCGGCGAGACGGGCATACTGCCGGTTGTCCTGTTCATTTTGACTCGAGAAAAGATAAGGGTCGTCAGCGTTAACGATGACCATGCCCCCCTCTACGCCCACATATGCCAGGGACATCAAGGGGTCGGCGGCCACATTGAGCCCGACCTGTTTCATGGTGACCATCGTTCTGAGACCACTGGCAGCCGCAGCTGAACCCACTTCCATCGCGACTTTCTCATTGGTTGAGTACTCGAAGTAAAGGTCCGTCTCCTGACTGATGTCAAAAAATTGGGCGGGGATTTCAGACGAGGGGGTTCCCGGGTAGCAGGTGGCAAACGACATTCCGGCCTCAAGGGCTCCCCGGGCAATGGCTTCATTGCCCAGAAGGAACATGGCTTTACCCGGCGAATCGGTTAATAGCTTGTGCATGATTACCTCCAATGGTTTCAAATTCAGAATTTATTATTTTTCAAAATTTTTTGGATTTAATTGTCGTCAGAAACCGAATTCTAAAAATTTATTTATGGGGCAGATAAGGATCTCGATTTTTCATAAAGTCTTTGTAAATTTTATAATGTTCTGTTTCTTCGTAGCGAATCCGTTTAACGGGCATTTGGTCAAAACTATAGATATCCGCACCGGGACACGCCAATAAAATCGGAGAATGGGTCGCAATAATAAATTGGGCATGACCGGCTATGCTCATATCACATAATATGGTCAACAGCTCCAACTGACTTTTCGGAGACAGCGCGGTTTCGGGTTCGTCAAGAAAATAGAGGCCCTTGATTTTATAGCGACCCCTGAAAAGCGACATCAGCGATTGACCGTGGGACTGGGTGATTAAAGATTCTCCGCCAAAATATTTAAATATTTCCGGATTTACGGTGGCGCCTTCATCCAGGTATTTGGCAAAATCCTTGAACGTCGCAGAGGAGAAAAATGATCCCGGCACGCTGCCATCCGTCCACTTTACCGCCATAAAAAGGTACAGGACTTTTTCATAGGGATTGGGCTTATAACGGGTGCCGCCAAGACCTTGCCAAATTGGAATGTTGCACTTTTTACATATGGCGGTGAGCAGCGTAGATTTTCCGGTTCCATTTTCGCCTACGAAAAAGGTCACCGGTTTACGAAAGGCGATGCTGGCGGTGGTTTGAAAAATAGCCTGATTGAACGGGTAGTGGTCTTTGGTTGGATATTTTTCTGGAAAAAGGGTGATCTCCTCGAGATGCATTGAATCGTCTCTCCAATCGGATACTGAATTAATTAATTTTTGAATTATTTTTTATGGGTTATATGGATAAGATGGCTTCAGGTCAAGGAAAAATTTAATCTGGCCTGAAAATTATCATCGAGGTTTATTTAAAAACCAACTTATAATCAAATATTTGAAATTATTATGGTAAATTTAGTTTTCGGTTTCCTGATTTTTTTTAACTTTACCCCTGTTGAATCTATGATAATATATTGACTCTTTTATCAAATTAAATTAAATAAAAAATTAAATTAAATAGAATCAGATTCGCATAGTAGACAGAATCTGCCGTCTTGTATTCAAACGGCGTTTTTGTTTAAATCAAGAGCACATTCATCTATCGAGAAAGACCAAATTAGCCCAAAATCGATCGTTGAAAATTAAGGGAGGAATAGAAGATGGCAAACAGAATATTCAATTTTTCAGCCGGGCCCTGCACGTTGCCGCTACCCGCACTCGAAAAAGCGCAGACCGAGTTCGTTGATTACCAGGGTGCTGGAATGTCCCTGACCGAAATGAGTCACCGGGGCAAACATTACGATGATGTGCACTATGCCGCCATCGCCAATATCCGTGAAGTGCTCAACGTGCCGGAAAGCCACGATGTTTTGTTTATCCAGGGCGGCGCTACATTGCAGTTTGCCATGGTCCCCTTGAACTTCATAATAGATGGCAAAAGTGCAGAATTTCTCAATACAGGAACCTGGGTCAAAAAAGCGATTGCCGATGCCGAAAAGATAGGACCGACCCGTATTGTCTGGACCGGAGAGTCCGAAAATTTTACGCGTATCCCCGGCAAAGATGAGTATAAAGTAGGAGAAGATGCCGCTTATCTCCACATTTGCGGCAACGAGACCATCGGCGGAATCGAGTACCATGTGTATCCGGATACGTCAGCGGTGCCGCTGGTTGCGGATATGTCTTCTCATATCATGTCGCGACCGATCGACTGGAGCAAACTCGACCTGGCGTTTGCCGGTGCTCAGAAAAATCTGGGTCCTGCCGGCCTGGCACTGGTTATCATCAATAAAGCTCTTTTGGACAAGTGTAAAGACGGCCTGCCGGCCTATCTGTCCTATAAAACCCATGCCGCTAAAGATTCGCTGTATAACACGCCTCCGGTGTTTGCCATTTATATGATGAAGCTAACCATTGACTGGGTAAAATCCGAGGGCGGACTGGCTGAAATGGAAAAAAGGGCGCTGGCGCGTTCCGGCGCGCTTTACGACACCATCGACAGCTCTGGGGGATGGTATCGCTGCCCGGTGGACAAAGCCTCTCGCTCCCGCATGAATGTTTGTTTCCGTCTGCCGACAGAAGAGCTGGAGACAAAGTTCATTGCTGAAGCGCTAACAGCCAATTTTTCCGGCCTTAAGGGTCACCGTTCAGTTGGCGGTTGCCGGGCATCTATGTACAATGCCATGCCGCTGGAAGGTGCCGAAAAACTGGCGGAATTTATGGCGGACTTTAAAAAGAAAAACGCTTGATCAGTAAATTAGGGGAGGGGCTTAGTTCCAACCCATAGAACCGGAACTTTTTCACCTTTGGGTCGTGCAGGTTTTTAAATTTTTAATCTGACATTCTCAAATCTTTCGCAAAAAGCCAACCGGCAAGCCCACATAAGGCACCCCCGATTCCAATCAGCAAAAATAGGGTGGGTGCATCTATCCATTCCAGGATCAAACCAGACAGTCCCGCAGATATTGCCGACATTCCCACCACCGAAAGATGCATCAAGGCAAAAATTCGACCGGTCATATTGGCCGGGACGATATCTTGAATCAACGATGTTCGGGGTACAACCAGCAGCGGGATCGCGACAGCGTGAATGGTAACGAGAATAGCCGCGGCACTCAAGGATTGAACAAAATAAATCGGGATAAAGGTAATACCATCCCAGATTATTCCGGTGAGCAGAAGATAGCCCTTTTTGAAACGGCCCCCGAAAAGAAAAAGGCCGCCGCTGCCGATAAGGGTTCCAACGGCAAAACAAGACATGATTATCGCGTAGGCGGCTGCGTCCAATCCAAGGGTTTCTCTAACGAACACCGGCGTGCCAACAATTGCCGGTCCCATGATCAAAAGATTATCGGCAATGGTGATCAACAACAGTGGAAAGATCACCGAGTGTCTTAAAGCGAAAAGCAGTCCATCCTTGACTTCTTTCAGACCGGTGGCGTCTTTGGTGCTTCCCGAGAATTTCCGGACCGGCCGAATAAAAAATACGAGGACAAACGAAAACAAATAGGCTGACGAACAGGCTGTAAAGAGATGAACGTTTCCGAAATAATGCAGCAAGAAACCCGCGATAGCAGGACCGAGCAGCAGCGAAATTTGCCAGGATGTCTGAATGAGCGAGTTCGCTTTCAATAGGCCTTCTTTGGCAACGATCTGCGGTACAAACGCGTCTTTGGCGGGGTTGAAAAAGGTCGCTGCTATCGCAATGGCAAAGGCATTGATTCCCAGGAATTGAGGATTTAAGAAATCGACGAAAAAAGCGATAGGGATCAAAAAGACCAGAATAAAGCGAAACGCATCAGATACAAGCATTATTTTTCTTCGATCGCTATGATCAGCAGTAACACCGGCAACCATTGAAAGCAGAACGGCAGGCAAATACGAGGCCATGGCAACCATACCGGTGACTGAAGTGGAGCCGGAAAGTTCCAGGACCAGCCACAGCAATCCGATTTGATAGATCGAATCACCACTCTGAGAGGCCATCTGCCCCAGCCAGAGCAAGGCCAGATTCCGATTTTGAAATATCTTTTGGAAATAAGTCATAAGATAATGAATAATGAATGATCGGGCAGGGAGATGATTTGATTTGCCCAGAGAAAGCGAATCAATGTCGCCATAAATTTAATTAAATATTGAATTCTTTTTACGATGATCATCGAATTTAAACTTTGTCAAATAATGATCACCTCCTATCGAAAAATTCGCGTAAATTGATTGAATTATAAAGTAATATCTATCTAACGCCATGCGGTTAATTTCACTGTCGGATCCTGCATTGAATAAAGGACTTTTCTCTTGACAGGGATTAATTATTGAATTAAAAGTGAAATTAAATTTAACCGTTTACGAAAGAAAATGACGATGAAAAATGAGAAAGAAAACAAGACTCTTATAGAGGACGCATACCGTAAAATCAAGCAGATGATCTTTCAGCAAAAGGTCATCCCTGGACAGCGACTGGTTTACAGTGATTTGTGCAAGCTTTTTGACATGTCCAGAACCCCGATTATTAATGCACTTACTCGACTCGAACAGGAAGGCTTTCTTGTTTCCGAGGCCTTCCGCGGTTTTCAGGTAAAACCCATCGACCTTCAGGAACTCTGGGACCTTTTCGAAGTGCGCGAAGCACTTGAGTCGTATGCCGTCGAAAAAGCCATCGAAAGAGCCGAGCCTTTAGATTTTGAAATACTTGAGGAAAAACTTCG
The DNA here is from genome assembly GCA_963706575.1 of uncultured delta proteobacterium. Taxonomy (GTDB): domain Bacteria; phylum Desulfobacterota; class Desulfobacteria; order Desulfobacterales; family JAHEIW01; genus JAHEIW01. Next base: position 424,428 of record CAVPNL010000001.1, read on the forward strand.
CAATCATCAGCAATACATGCCGGACAGCTACACCCCCAAAAAATTCATGGTGGATGCTGAATTTCATGTTCAGATCGCGGCGATGACCAAAAATAAAGTTCTGGAGAAAATGCTGAAGACAAATTTGGAGCACGTCAATCTTCGCTTCCGTTTGGACAGTTGCGATTCTTCAAGAATGCCGCTGGCGGTTGAGGAGCATCATGAGCTGGTGGAAAGGATGAAGAAGAAGGATGTGTTAAAGAGCGTTGAAATTATCCGAATGCATGTGCGCAGTGCGCGGGATACGTGTCTAAATTGTCTGTCCATGGAAGAGGAGACAATTGGTCTTTAATGGATGGGATCGTACTGGCCATTTATTACGCAGGTAAATGACGATGGATCAAGGACAGATAAAAAAGGAAATGAAGGCGTGGGAACAAACCGCGCTTAAACGTGTATTGGACAAAAGCTGCTGAACGTGAGGCCGTCTTTACCACCGAAAGCGGAATTCCGGTAAAGCGCCTTTACACACCATTGGATTTGCCGGATGCGGACTATAATGGCGATCTGGGTTACCCCGGAGAATATCCCTATACCCGCGGGGTTTATCCCACGATGTATCGCGGACGCCTCTGGACCATGCGAAACTATGCCGGATTTGGCACGGCGGAAGATACCAATAAACGCTTTCGCTATCTTCTGGAACAGGGAATGCCGGGATTGTCCGTTGCTTTCGATCTGCCCACCCAGGTTGGATATGATTCCGACCACCCGATGTCAGAAGGCGCAGTGGGTCGCGTTGGCGTGGCGGTGGACACTCTGGCGGATATGGAGATCATTTTCAATGATATTCCGTTAGACCGGGTTTCGACTTCCATGACCATCAATTCGCCGGCCACCGTTTTGCTGGCCATGTACATCGCCGTCGGGGAGAAGCAGGGTGTCCCCAAAGAAAAGTTGATGGGCACCACCCAGAACGATATTTTAAAAGAATTTATTGCCAGAGGAACCTATATCTTCCCGCCGGAGCCGAGCCTGAAGCTGACCATGGATGTCATTGAGTATTGTTACAAACATGTTCCCAAGTGGAATACCCTCAGTATCACCGGATATCATTTCAGAGAGGCCGGTGCAAATGCCATCCAGGAACTGGCCTTTACCCTGGCAGATGCGATCCTCTATATCGAGAATGCGCTGGAACGCGGTCTGGATGTGGATGATTTTGCGCCCCGATTGTCTTACAGCCTGTCATGCCACCGGGATTTATTCGAGGAAGTGGCCAAATACCGGGCTGCCAGACGAATGTTCGCAAAAATTGTCAAAGAACGTTTTAATGCTCAAAACCCCAAGAGCTGCCTGTTCAGGACATACAGCGGATCGTGCGGATCAACCTTGACGCCCCAGCAACCGCAGAATAATATTGTTCGTATCGCCATGCATGCCCTGATGGGGGTTTTGGGCGGCCATCAAGCGATCCATACGGCCTGCTGGGATGAGGGTTATGCCATTCCGACCGAAGACTCCGCTCGCCTGGCATTAAGGACCCAACAGATCCTGGCCCACGAGAGCGGTCTTTGTAACACCATTGATCCGCTGGCCGGTTCCTATTACGTGGAAGCCTTAACCGATGAAATCGAAAAACGGACCTCGGAATATTTAAACAAAATCGATGAAATGGGAGGGATGCTTAAAGCCATTGAAAACGGTTTTGTCTTCAGAGAGATTCAGGAATCCAGTGTTGAATTTCAGCGCAAGGTGGACAGCGGAGAGAAAGTCATCGTGGGACTGAACAAGTTCGTCATGCCGGAAGAAGAAGATGTTGAGCAACAGGATATATTTGAATACGATCAACGGATTGAGAAAATTCAGCAAGAAAAACTGGCACAGGTAAAAGCCAAAAGGGATGCGAAACAGGTGACTGCAGGCTTTGCAGAAGTTAGATCGCGCCATCGATCAAAACGGAAATCTGATGCCGTATATCGTCGATGCTGTCCAGTGTTACGCCAGTCTTGGCGAAATATGCGGCGTCATGCGGCAGAAATGGGGGGAGTACAGCCCGCCCATCTATCTATAACCCATCTCAAAACACAATCGGAAAACCGGGAAACATACCATGCAAAAACATAAGACGCGTGTTCTGATTGCGAAAGTTGGGCTCGACAGTCATGACCGCGGCGCTAAAATAGTTGCCCGATCCCTGCGAGATGCCGGCTTGGAGGTGATCTACACCGGAATCCGCCAAAGCGTGGACCAGGTTATCAGCGCTGTCGTACAGGAAGACGTGGATTTGCTGGGTCTTAGCTTTTTGGCCGGTGATCATTTGGTCCTGGCGCCAAAGGTAATCCAGGGGCTAAAAGAAAAAGGCCGAGCGGATATCCCGTTACTGGTGGGCGGCATTATCTTAAAGCGTCACGTTGAAGAACTGGTAAAGATGGGTGTAAAAAAAGTATTTTTACCCGGAACCCCACTGAAGGAAATCGTCAACTATATTCAGGAAAATGTGTCCCCGCCTTCCTGAACGAATCATGAATTCATTGGCATACAGGATTTTCTGAACTTGAAATATGAAAGATAACGGCAAGTGTGCGGAAAGGGAACGAGTTCGATGACATCATTGAATTATATTGGGAAAAGGCTTCGCAAAAAGGACGGCCGTGAAAAGGTTACCGGACGTGCCATTTACGGACAGGACCTTGTCTTGCCCAGAATGCTTTATGGTAAAATTCTATACAGCCTTTACCCCCATGCAAAAATCCGCTCAATTGATACCCGCAAAGCCAGGCGGGTACCCGGTGTCAGAGTTATCCTGACCGGAGACGACATCCCCGATATTCGAATCGGGTTTATCAAGGATAATATGCCCATAAATAAAGGGATCGTGCGCTGGGCCGGTGACGAGATAGCGGCAGTAGCAGCAGAATCTGAAGAAGCAGCCGAGGAAGCCTTAGGGTTAATTGAAGTCGACTATGAAGAGCTTCCCGCTGTTTTTACCCCCGAAGAGGCGCTGGCCGAGGGGGCCCCGATTCTCCACGAAGGGCGCAAATCAAACCGCATTGATGAGATTTGCCGCACCTACCGCAAAGGGAACATTGAAGAAGGCTTTGCCAAATCCGATATCGTGTTGGAGGAAACCTATCATCTTCAGCATATGCAGCATTGCACCATGGGCACCTATTTTTGTGCGGCGTCTTTTGATGCTTCCGGCAGACTGACTGTCTGGTCGCCAACTCAGGTGCCGTTCATTCTCCAGCGGGATATTGCCGATGCCTTGGGCATCAGCGGTCGCGATATTCGTATTTTGCAACCGACCATCGGAGGCGCTTTTGGTAAAGCACTCGACATGTACGCTTTTGAGGTCATTACGGTGCTGCTGGCCCAAAAAGCAGGCCGGCCTGTTAAAATCGTGTTTACACGGGAAGAGGAATTTAGCATCGCCTGCAAAAGACAGGCGGCTCAGATTACATTGAAGCACGGCGTTACCAAAGACGGGAAACTGATGGCACGCAAAGTTGATATTTTAATGAATGCCGGCGCTTATGTTTCCTGGGGGCCGCTTTCCTCCTGGACCATGGTTCAAACCTTTGGTTCATTTTATGAAGTGCCGCATATCGACTTCCTGTGCACACCCGTTTATACCAATATGCCGATCTGCGGCTCAATGCGCGGATACGGTAATCCCCAGGCTCACTTTGCGCTTGAGTCCCAAATGGACATGCTGGCCGAAGAACTGGGAATGGATGCCGTGGAATTTCGTAAAATCAATGCCAACGAGCCTTACAAAACCACCGAACAGGGAATCGGGATTACCAGTTGCGGATACATTGAATGTTTGGATGCGGCTTCAGAAGGAATCGGATGGAAGGAAAAACGGGGAAAGCAAACATCACCGGCGCCCAATAAAGTGCGGGGCATTGGTCTGGCCGGGATGTGGCATGTCGGTGGCGGATCTCGCATCTATCGATCCGATGGCTGCGGGGCCATTGTTAAAATTGATGATTTTGGCAATGTCTTTCTCCTGACAGGGGCTTCCGAGATTGGGCAGGGATCCGATACCTCTCTTTGCCAGATCGTGGCGGATGTCCTGGGCGTTCCCTATGACAGCATAACTCTGGTAAACAATGATACCGACATCACACCCTGGGATGTTGGCTGTCATGCCAGCCGTACGACCTTTATCGGCGGTAAAGCCGCCTTATTTGCCGCCCGCGATGCCCGCAATCAACTGCTGGAAGCTGCCGGGGAAGTTTTTGAAATATCTCCCGAGGATCTTGATATTTATGACGGCATCATTTTCCCAAAAGATGCACCGAGCAAGGGCATGGCTTTTGAAAAGGTGGTTCGACGCAAACACTTCCAGAGCGGCGGTGATCTCATTATTGGGAAAGGATTTTATGATCCGCCGACAACGTTGCTGAGTCCCAAGGATTCGCACGGCAATGTATCGGCGGCCTATACCTTTGCCGGTCAGGCAGTGGAAATTGAAGTGGATACCGAAACCGGACAGGTCGCGGTCATCAATGCCTCGGTGGCCCACGATATTGGCAAAACCATTAATCCCGTCGGACTTGAGGGTCAGATTGAAGGTGGCGCTGTCATGGGATTGGGTTACGCTCTGTTTGAAGAAAGCGAGATCGAGGAGGGCCGGGTAATCAATCCGACGTTTGCCGATTACCATCTGCCGACAAGCCTTGACGCACCGCCGCTTCAAATTAAGATGGTGGAAACCGATGATCCGGAAGGACCTTTTGGCGCCAAAGGAATTGGCGAATGTGCTTCCATCGCACTGGCACCCGCTATCGCCAATGCCATTTATGATGCGGTGGGTGTGCGCGTCTATTCATTACCCATGACGCCGCAGAAGGTTTATCAAGCGATCATGAAGAAGAAAATGAATAAGACCTGATGGGATGAGGGCTGATTGGTCTGTTGATATAATGCCATTTGAACACAAAGAGGATGATCTAAATGATTTTTGAGGACCATTTTTTAATCGAGGCTTCGCGGCCCGCTGTATGGGCATATATATGGGATCCGGAGAAGATGAGCCGCTGCGTTCCCGGGGTGGAAGAGGTTGTTGCAGAATCCGATGACAGCTATTCGGTGCGGGTCAAAACCCGGGTGGGATTCCTGTCGGCCACTTTTAATCTGGGTGTCAAGATTATGGAAGCTGAAGAGCCGGTTCGTCTAATGTCTGTTTTCGAAGGCAAAGACAGCAAGATTGCCAGCCGGCTAAAGCAGGTCAATACCATGGAGTTGGTTGACGTATCCGCCACCCGGACAGAGATGCGCTATAAGAGCGAAGTGACGTTGATGGGCAAAATGGCAACCCTGGGTCGCACTGTGATTAAGGGCAAGGCCAAACAAATGATGAAAGAGTTCAGTCAGAAATTGAAGACGGAAATCGAGAAAGCCGAAGCGGAAAAGGCAGCGGCCAAGGAGGAATAAATGCAGTCCTTTGAATATTTCGAGGCCAAAAGCCTTGAAGAAGTGGTTCAGACACTGGCATCCGGTGAAGAGGTTCGCGTGCTGGCCGGCGGATGCGGTATATTGCTTTTGATGAAACAGAACCTTTATTTCCCCCAGGCGCTGGTTAATATCAAAAAAATTCCGGGTTTAAAAACCATTGAGCAAGACAACGGGACCATGCATATCGGCACCCTGGCCACCCATAATGAGGTTAGGGGCACGCCCTTGGTGGAGGAAAAGCTGCCGCTGCTTTCAGAAGCCCTGAGCTATGTGGCCACAAATCGCATTCGCAACATGGCTACTCTGGGCGGCACCCTGGCACATGCGGACCCAACTTCCGATGCGGCGCCGGCCCTGCTGGCCCTTGAAGCGAAGGTGGTGGTGATGGGCAGCCAGGGTGAGCGGGTAATTGAACTGGCCGCCTTCTTTAAAGATTATTTTGAAACCGTACTGGAGCCCAGCGAGGTGCTTAAGGAAATCATTGTGCCGCTGCCGCCCGTGAAGGCCAGAGGTTTTTATACCCGCTTTCAGGTACGCAAGGCCATGGACAAAGCCATGCCGGGAGTAGCGGTTCTTATTGATTTGGAAGAAGATAAAAAGACGATTCGTTCAGCCCGGATTGGTCTAAGTGGAGTGGGCAACTGCTGTTTGCGACTTGAAGAGGCTGAACAATTTCTAGCGGGCAAGGAAGATCATGCGGATATTCGTCAAAAGATCGGGGACATCATCAAGGCAACAATTGATCCGGTGGAAGAGTATCATTTTACGGTGGATTACAAAAAGCAGATAGCGGCCGTGTTTTTACAACGGGTGTTTGCAGAGGCCTATTCAAGAGCTTCAAGTTCAAGCTAGCAAAGGGGAGCAGATATGGATCAGCGATATGTGGAGTTATCTATCAATGGTGACCAATACCGGATATCGGTACAGCCCAATGAATTTTTAGCCGATGTATTGCGCAACAAACTGGATTTAACCGGAACAAAAACAGCTTGCGATATGGGCGTGTGCGGTTCCTGCACGGTGTTGTTGGACGGGTTGCCGGTCAGTTCGTGTTTGACGCTGGTGGTGGATGCTGAAGGAAAAGAAATTACGACAATAGAGGGACTGGAAAGCGCCGACGGTGAACTGCATCCGGTCCAGGAGTCATTTTTAGACAAAGGGGCGGTGCAGTGCGGATTTTGCACTGCCGGCATGGTGATGACCACCAAGGGATTCTTAGACAAAAATCCCAATCCCACAGAACAGGAGATCCGCCAGGCGCTATCGGGAAATATCTGCCGCTGCACCGGTTATGCCAAAATTGTGGAGGCGGTTGAGGATGCCGCCAAAAAAATGCAGCGTTGATGAAAAGATCAGGAGCGCGATCTTGTGCTAAATGATTTTGCGCTCCTTAAACTGCTTCAATTCTTCATCTGAATATCCCAGAATCCCACCAATGATTTCTTTGTTGTGCTCACCGAATCGTGGCGGAAATGAAAGCTGGCGGCCCAATCCTTCAAGGTAGGGTGTCAGATTGGGGGCCGGGGGCATCGTGATTTTTGTACCGGTTAGCGGGTCTTCAGCGGATAAAAGGCGTTGTTGCACCAGTGGATCTGCCAGCACCTCGGGAATTGAATTTATTTTGCTTACTGGGACTGTAATGGCATTAAACAGCTCGATCAGTTCCGCTGATGAATGATTTTTTGTAATCTCATTAATGGCGTTGTTCATCTTTGGGACGTTTTCGATTCGACCCGCGTTGGTTTGATACTCGGATTTATCAAGTGATTGAAAAATCTCCTGCGACACCATTGCTTTCCACTGGCGGTCATTACCTACAGCCAGATAGATATAGCCGTCGTTTGTTTTATAAACCGATAGGGGAGCAAAAAATTCATGCGTATTGCCCCGGCGGGTGATCGTTCGCCCCAGACTGGTAAAGGTAATGGGAATGGTAATCCAGGATAGGGAAGATTCGTACATGGACATATTCATACAGGATCCCTCACCGGTAACCTCGCGCTTATAAAGCGCTTTCATTACCAGTCCGTAACAGTGTTCACTTGTGCCCATGTCGGGAAGCGGAATGCCGGTTACATAGGGTTCACCTTCCTTCTCACCGGTCAGGTCCATCAGACCCGATCTGGCCTGCAAGATCGGATCATAGGCCGGCTCATTGCTTTGCGGTCCGAAGCCCGTAATGCCCAGCCAAATGATATCTGGCTTTAGCGCCTTTATGGTTTCATAATCGATCCCCAGTTTTTCGTAGTTGCGCGGAAGCTGGTTGGTGGCAAAAATGTCGACTTTTAATTCCTGAATTAGATTACGGAAAATTTTTTGGCCCTCGGGGTCCGCAAGATTGAGCGTCATGGCTTTTTTGCCGGAATTGATACAGAGGTAATAGGTATTCATCCGCTCTTCATTTAACAGGTTCCATCCAACCAGTCTGTTCGGGTCTCCATACACGGGGTGTTCCAGCCGGATCACGTTAATTCCGTCATGAGCCAATCGATATGTCAAATACGGCAGGACCGTTGCCTGTTCCAGGGACAGAACAGTAAGGTTTTTAAAAAATTCCATTACTCACCTCCGAGTTTGTCTTGACATCTTTAAGGGATATATATAATTCAGTATTTTATTTTTAACGCGATGCCATCAATTCTTCTGAGATCCAGCCATGGATGCGGCCCCTGCCCTTATCCGTGTAGCAGGATCTTTAAAATGCGTGCACCCGCGAAACACGAGGAGTTCGGTAATGATTAAGAAAATAAGTCACATTGGTCTGGCCGTTGACAATCTAGCGGAAGCCAGAGCCTTTTTCGATGAAACGTTCGATTTTTCCGTGTCCGCTCAAGAGCAATTCGGAGAGCTGCTATTTTCTTTTATTTCTCTTGGCGAAACCGATTTGGAACTCCTCCAGTCCACCACTCCTGAAGGACAGATCGCCAAATTTATCAACAAAAGAGGGCAGGGTATCCATCATATCTCATTGGAAGTCGATGATATCCAGGCTGAATTGGACCGTCTCAAAACCAAAGGACTGCAACTTATTAATGAGAAACCTTACCGCAACGCCCATCAGGAGTTGGTTGCCTTTATTCACCCGAAAAGCACTTATGGGATTTTATTCGAGCTCATCCAGTCTAAAGAGAAATAGGCCCACTTAAATCACGGTTTGCATCAATCTCCGGTAAGCTCGCCATATCCCAAGGGGGTCAATATTTTAGATTCCTCGGGTCCGGTGATATCCCAAATAATCGGTGTCCATTTTTGGATTTCGGGATCGTTAAACAGCTTTTCCCGTATTTGTTGAAACTCGGTAAAATCTTTAAACGCATAAAGATCCGTCACCTCATCATAGGCGCCAACACTTGTTTTCCAGGCCGCCACCAGCCGCTGACCATGTTTTTTCATTGCCGGAAGCAAATGTTCTTCAAAAATTTTGCACCACTCCTGCATCTTGCCACGTTGCACTTTCACGGTTACGTGCAAATATATCATTGTTATCCTCCTTTGACTTGAATCCTATGGTTTCAAATGAATACCGAGATCGGCTATCCAGAAACTCAAATTATATTTCAGGTGTTTGTTATTGAAGATACCGCTGCAAATGCCTTGCAGATCATTTTGACAGTTTTTCCTGCAAAGTCGATATCAACTCATCCGTATCAAGCACTTTACCGAAGAAAGCCGCCCAGTTTCTCATAGTGTAGATCTGATCTTCCTCGGTAAATGTGGCGCTGGCGTCATCGACCATGATGACCTTATACCCCAGATCCCAGGCGCTGCGGGCGGTGCTTCCCACGCAGACATCGGTAGCCGTTCCGACGACCACCACCGTGTCGATGCCGGCCATTCGCATGCGGTGATTGAGGGAAGTACCCATAAATGCACTGCGGGTTGCTTTGGGTATGACCAGTTCGCCCCGCTGAGGCTCGAGTTCTTCAAGGACCTTGAACTCAAAGTCCTCGGTGGTAAAGGCCGGGACTTCTTTGAGGCGTGCCTGTCTGAGGGGATGCAGGTCGCTTCCATCCAGCAGAGATGCGCCAAATGCGCCATAAAAGACCCGCATCTTGTTTTTCCTGAAAAAATCCAGCAGCTTGGCGCAGTTGGGAATAACAATTTTTAATCGATCCGAATAATATTGAGCGGCTTCCGGATCCGAGTCGATATAATTTTTTAGGACGCCGTAATCCGGATGGGCCACATAGTACTGCATATCAATCACCAACAGGGCCATGTTTGCGGGCTCCACCGGGAATTCGCCCACTGCCTGAGGGATTCTGTCCAGTCCCTTTTGCCAAGCTTTATTACCACTTGTTCCCATATTTTATCCTCCTTTGATAAGAATGGTTGTCTGCGTTCGAGTTTGTCGTTTAGGGCTTACACCGCATCTCGAGGTAGGGCGGCGTTAATTCTTCACATCCGGTGTCGGTTACCAGTAATGTGCTGCAGCAGGTCACCAGGGCCGGTTCAACTTCGACAATTTGCAGGATAAAGGGGGTCCAGGGCTCAATCACCTGCTGGCCGCTCATGCCCATGTCCACCGGGCCGAAGGAAAGGCCCAGGTTGGCCCCGACTCGACGCCAGTAATCCTGCCCCTTTGCAGCGCGGTAAACGTTGTTGGCGGCCTTATACGTGTCTCCCGAAATCGCGCCCGGTTTGAGCGCCTCTTTGGCGGCCAGGTACATGTCGCGCACCAGTTTATGCGCATCGATGATTTCAGGATTTGGGTTTTCTCCAAGAAAAACGGTTGCCTGAGCGCCTGCCAGGTATTGACATTCGGTGCCCCAGACTTCGACCGTGGCGATATCATTCACATTCAAACGGCGATTGACGGCGGTATCGTGCATGTAACCGCCTTTTGGGCCTGACCATATCCACATCTTGGGTACTTCAACATCGGACTGGCCGGCCCGATACATGGCATGTTGAATCTCAGCGATGATTTCGTAGGGATAAAGACCGGCCCGTATCAATTCCAGCCCTTTTTGAAATCCGATATTGGTCATTTCAGCCGCCTTGCGGTAGTAGGCGACTTCCTGTTCAGACAGGGCGATGCGGATATTCTCGACCAGCCAGCTGGCATTTTTTAAATCTGCTTGGGGCAGGGCGTTTTTCATCTGATTGAACTGAAAAACCGTCATAAATGCCTCTTCAACGCCGATGGTGCCCGTGGTAGCACCGCATTCTTCAACGAGTTCCGCCAGCATCGCATAGTGGTCTTCATGGTCCTTATAAAATCGGGGATTTGGGGCCAGCTGGGTTTCAGCGGCCGAACATTCGATCACCCGGGTCATAAAACGCATTTCACCTTTCTGGGTGATGATCAGGGGCAAAAGGGGCAGGGTCCAGTTCATTGCTGCGGCCCGATATCCGGCCACCCAGTAAATATTTTGAGCCCGGGTGAGTATAATGGCATCCAGACCTTCCTGCAACATGCGCTTTTTAACCTTTTCAAGTCTTTGGCCGTATTCCTCATTCGAGAAAGGCAAAATACCCATCGATTAATCCCCCTGTAACGATCAGTTTGTGTACAAAAATTCTTGATGTCAGTGGTAATTTTAATGCATAAATTAATTAATTATTGAATTATTTTTATGATAGATATCCGAAATTAAGTCAAGGAAAAAAAGAATCTCGGCATTACGTTCCTGGAACCGGTTGAACATAAAGTTTTCAATTGTTTAACCTGAAACTAATTTTATACAATTTATTCAAATAATTAAATCTTTGTCCGAAATGTTTTATATTTTTTCTGCATTTACATGTTTTTGCTTGACGGAGTTTTCATATTGAATTAAATATGGAATTAATTTTATCAAATTTGTGTTTACTAAAGACAGGTTTAGATTGTCTCAAAAGAATTTGATTTTGTTTTCAGATCCCATAATGAATTTGATAAAAATGGCTCGTATGGGCACCATCTTTTAATTTAATTCATTCATAAGGGAGCATCGGCCATGCATCTAAGGGAAGTTTTGCTAAGAGAAGCACGGCGCAACGCCAATGTGGATGCGTTTATCTATGGGAACCAGCGCATGAGTTTCTATCAACTCAAAGAAAGAGGGTGTCGTCTGGCAAATGCACTTTCTGCATTGGGAGTGAAGCCAGGAGATCGGGTCGGGATTCTTCTTTATAACTGCTTTGAATATCCTGAGGTGCTCTGGGCCAATTTTATGCTGGGATCGGTTGCCGTAACGCTTAACTTTCGTCTGGTATCGGACGAGATCTTATATGCGCAAGAAGTGGCAGATGTCAATGTTTTGATACTGGGGGAAGAGTTTATCGAGCAAATCGAGCCGATTAAAGATCGTCTGGGGATTGATCATTACATCTGTCTTGGCAAAGAAGCCCAGCCGGACATGTCGTTTTATTCGGATTTAATGGAAAACGCAAGGGCGGATATTCCTCCTTTTACCGGAAATGATCGAGACGCCGCTGTGGTTTTGTTTACTTCGGGAACCGCTGCCTTTCCAAAGGCGGTGGTGCTCACCCACCAAAACCTCATCACGGCTGGCCTGGTCTGGGCGGCGGATATGGATATTCGGTATGGTGACAATTGCCTGGTGGTCACACCGTTCTATCACATCGGGGCGGTAGGGTATCATCTGGCTCACGCCATTTCTGGATCCAGTACCACCTGTTTTCCACAGCCTTCCTGGGATCCGGAGCTTTTTCTAAAAATCGTTGAAAAGGAAAGATGCACCTATCTGTATATTACGCCGGGGATGTATCGACAGGTTTTTTCCGTACCGAAATTTAAAGAATATGATCTCAGCTCATGGCGTACCTGTATCACCGGTTCGGAACCGGTACCCAGAGCCACCATCGAAGAGATGGCCGAATACCTTCCCCAGGGCCGCATCTACAATGCGTACGGGCTGACAGAAGCGACCGGACCCGCTGTTTCGGTGGCCAAGCATGAAATGGCCATTGAAAAAGCGCCATCTGTGGGGCGGCCGTTCGTGAATACGGACATTCGGGTGATGGGTGAAGACGGAGAAGAATGCCGGACGGGCGAAGTGGGCGAAATAGCGGTAAAAGGTGATCAGGTCATGCGTGAATATTTGAATGATCCGGATACCACCAACGCCACGCTGAAAGCGGGTTGGCTCTATACCGGAGATCTGGGACAGATGGACGGCGATGGATATCTATATGTCGTGGACCGTAAGAAGGACATCATTATCAGCGGTGGCGAGAACATCTCTTCGGTGGAGGTTGAATCCACTCTTTACAAACACCCCAAAATTATGGAAGCCGCTGTCATCGGGATTCCGGATGCCAAATTTGGCGAAGGCGTCTGTGCCGTCGTTGTCCCCCGGGAAGGCCAGGAGATCGCCGAACAAGAAGTTCTGATGTACTGCAAAGAACATCTTGCCAGTTACAAAAAACCGCGGAAGGTGATTTTCACTGACGCGCTCCCACGGAATCCCTCTGGTAAAGTATTGAAACGGGATTTAAGGAAGCGTTACGCCGGCAGCGAAAAGAAGGTCTTTGCGCGCAAGTAGCTGAGATAAAGAATTATCAAAATAGGCCAAGCGAAAAATAGTTCCGTTATAAATGGTCTCAAACATTTTGACTGTTTTAAGCGCCATTGTAAACCGATATTTAGTGAAAGAAAAATCTGTTGAAATCGCACTTTCTCATATTACCCATATTTGTGGCAGCGATTTTTCTCTTTCCGCTGGTATTTCCTGAATCCTATTGGATAACGGTTTTCATATATGTGGGCATCTATGGCCTGATTGTTGTTGGCTACGACCTTCTTTTGGGTTATTGCGGTCAGATTTCCCTGGGACATAACGCCCTGTTTGCGATCGGGGCATACGCCACCGCCATTACAACCACCTGGTTTGGCTGGTCTCCAATATTCGGCATCATTGGTGGCATATTCATTACCTGCCTGATCGCCTATGTTGTTGGAATTCCCACTTTGAGGCTTCGTGGTTACTATTTGGCCATTGCCACGATGGGATTCGCCTTTATCGTTGAATCGCTGATCAGGACCCAGTACTTTGGCGGGTCTTCGGGCATTTCAGGAATCCCTCATCTTTCCGTCTTAGGCTATACCTTCGATTCTGACCGCAGTTATTACTATCTTGTCTGGAGCATTGTTTTCCTGGCGGCTGTTGTTTGCTTGCGAATTGGTGAAACGGCACTTGGCAGAAGCATGAAGGCCGTGCATACCGACGAAGAGGCTGCCGGATGCATGGGAATCAATGTTGCCAAAACCAAAATTCAGGTATTTGTATTTAGCGCCGCGCTGGCAGCTATCGCCGGCAGTTTATATGCCCATTATGGGACGGTTATTTCTCCCAATAGTTTCAATATTATGCTGTCGGTGAAACTGCTGCTGATGCTTTTCCTGGGAGGCGCCGGCAGCATATACGGGGGGCTTATCGGTGCCTTAATTTTGTTTGCACTGCCTGAATTTCTGGAACATATGGAGAGACTTGAACTGGCAATTGAAGGCCTTGTGTTCATGCTCATTCTTATTTTTCTGCCTAAAGGTTTAGTTGGGGGATTAAACCGATTATTGAATTTAAGATAGATAATAATCCGATATAATAAAAAAAATATAGCTCGGACTAAAGACGGTCACCGTAACAGGATATGGCAAACACGCACCGGCAAATTTTAAAAGGTCGATCAATCTCGAAAAATTTTGGAGGCCTACAAGCCCTGCTGAACGTCGATTTTGAGGTCGAAAACGGAATGATCTTTGCCATTATCGGGCCCAACGGTGCGGGTAAAACAACTCTGTTCAATCTTATATCCGGCTTTGACAGAGATTATTCGGGCGAATTCATTTTTAAAGATGTGTCCCTGGGTCAATTTCCGCCACACGATATCACCTTGCGAGGAATTGCCAGGACGTTTCAAAATGTCAGGCTTTTTAAAAATCTTTCAGTACTCGAAAATGTTGCAGTGGGATGTCATGGATGGGCGGCTCCAATTTATTCTCGCGCCATATTCGGTTTTAAGTCTAACCGGCAGGAGGAACATACCATTAAAGCGTATGCCCTGGAGATGCTGGACTTTGTAGGATTGGCGGATAAAAGAAACACGGAAGTCGAATCCCTTTCTTTAGGTGAGCAAAAGCTATTGGAAATCGCACGTGCACTGGCGGCCAAGCCCAAACTGTTGCTGTTAGATGAACCCGGAGCCGGGCTGAACGATCGGGAGATGGACAACTTAGAGGAGATTATTTTTAAAAATAAAGAAAACGGAATTACCCAGATTATTGTTGAACACAATATGAAATTCATCATGAGCATTTCAGATGAAATTATGGTGCTTAATTTCGGAAACAAAATCGCTTATGGTCCCCCTAAACTAATTGTCAGCGATGAAAGCGTAATTGAAGTATATCTGGGCAAGGAAGAGAATCTTGTTAGAACTGAATAATGTCACATCCGGTTACGGAAAATTTCAAGTCCTAAAAGAGGTCTCCATAAAAGTGAATGCAGGCGAAATCGTTTGCGTGGTTGGCGCCAATGGTGCCGGTAAAACGACCATGATGCGGGCGCTTTCAGGTATTATTCCCATCTGGCAGGGTGGTAAATCCTTTAACCGTAAAGATGTGACCCGGCTCAGTGCAGCAAAATTAACCAAAGCGGGCATCATACAGATACCGGAAGGTCGATTGATCATCAAGGAACTCTCGGTTGAAGACAATCTTCGTTTAGGCGCATACTCCCACTATTTTAAGCTGGGCAAAGCCGAATACCGAAAAGATCTGGATTCTGTCTATGAACTGTTTCCCATACTGTACAAAAGAACGCGTCAAAAAGCCGGTACACTGTCAGGCGGAGAACAACAGATGCTGGCCATTGGGCGGGGTCTGATGGGCAGACCCAAAATGCTCTTACTTGATGAACCCTCTCTGGGGCTCGCGCCGCTGGTGGTTTCCACCATTTTTAAGGTTATCAAAGAACTTAATCAGAACGGATTGCCGATTCTTCTCGTTGAGCAAAACGTGAGGGCTGCCATGCAAATTTCAAATCGGGGGTATGTCCTGGAAACCGGGTCGGTTGTCTTAGAAGGAAGATGTGAAGATCTTCTAAACGATGAAAAGATCGTGCGGGCCTACATGGGTGCGTAATCTCTAACAACAGGAGGTAATAGGGTCAAAAAGGTGCAAGGGATGGAATGTGAGTGACCAATCAAAATGTTACCACTTATTAAAAACGCATTAAAAATGAAAGGAGGATACCGTGAAAAGATCAACATTATTTGTGATAGCCATCGCTATCGTCGCCATTTTTGTCTGTTCGCAAACCGTGTTTGCAGCTGATACAATTAAAATTGGTGCTGCTTATGGGATGACCGGCCGAATTGGCTGGATCGGAGAGGATTGTGTCAATGGCGCAAATTTAGTTGTCGATGAAATCAACGCCAAGGGTGGGATTAATGGAAAGAAAATTGAATTGGTTGTCTACGATACCAAAAATAATGCCGACACAGCCAGAACGATTTTTGAAAAATTGGTCAAAAAGGATAAGGTCGTGGCAATCATAGGGCCCGTCGTCACCCAGGCAACTCAAACCGTCATGCCCATTGCTGAGAAATACAAAATCCCTTACGCAGCGGTTTCAGGTGGCATCGAGATCAATGCCAAAATCCTGCCCGATTATAATAATCAGGGAAAAAAAAGTTATACCTGGGCCATGAGTATCGGTACTCCCAGACAGAATGAAGTCAAAACCATCTGGCTTCAGAAAAAGGGCTTTAAAAAACTGGGCAATATCGAGCCGTTGTCCCAGATGGGAGAGCTTTCAACAGCCACTTATGACCAGTGGGCCCAACAGTACGGCATGGAGGTTGTCGCAAAAGAAAAATTTGACAACAAAGGCACCGATTTCACAACCCAGATGTCAAAGCTCAAAGCGGCCGGTGCGGATTCCATCGGAACGATGGCATCCGGCGGCCCGGCGGTGACTCTTGTTAAAAACAGGGATCAGGTTGGCATGCAAGGCGCACCGATGATGGTTTCCGATGCCAATCTCTCCAAAAAGTTTATCGGCCTGCTGGGAGAAAACACTGCCAACGTATACACTGTTGGCGCTAAGATCAGCTTTCCCCAGCACCTGGATGCAAGTGATCCGCAGAAACAAATCATTGCGGATTTTCAGAAGAAATTTGAAGCCAAATTCGGAAAAGGTCCCAAGAGCTGGTTTTTTGCCTCGGTGGGCTATGATAGCGCTCTGATGTTTGTAAAAGCGATTGAACAGGCCGGAACCGATGGCGAGAAAATTCGGGATTGGGTAGAAGGTCAGTCGAAATTTCAGGGGGTTCAGGCAGTATATTCCTGGAGTGCCTTGGATCACCGCGGAATCGGAGTGGATCAATGTTCGGTTCTGGGAATTAAAGACGGCGATTGGGTGCCGGCTCAATAATATTTGTCTGACGGGAAAGGCTCGCAAGAACCGATGAGCCTTTCCCGTTTTAATGATTTTCAAGGGATGTAATCTAGGAGTAAGGCATTGGACACGTTTTCACTCTATGTTCAATTTATCATTTCGGGCCTAACCATGGGAGCCATCTATGCCATGGTGGGTATCGGCTTTTCCTTCATCTACCGGGTCACCACGGTATTGAATTTTGCTCAAGGTGAATTTCTTATGTTGGGTGGTATGGTGGCCATCACGATGACGTCTGTTATGGGGTCATCTCTTATATTCGCCCTGATCCTTGCTATTCTGGCGGTAACGCTAACCGGCATGCTGTTTCATCTGGGAGCCATTCGGGTGCTCGGAAAGGCCGAACCGGTTAGAATGATTCTGATCACTATCGCGGGGTCCATGTTTTTACAGGGTGTCGCTTATCTAATCTGGGGAACGGATGATTACAAACTGCCGGCACTCGTTAAAACCGGAACCATCAATATTTTCGGGGCGGCTGTCAACTCTCAGGTAATTCCGGTATTCATAGCTGCATTTTTAATCTCCTTTATTTTAAAAATCTTTTTCGACAAGACTATCTGGGGTAAAGCCAGCACCTCCTGTGCTGAAAGTCACGAAGCGTCCATGTTACTGGGCATAAATGTTGATCGCATGGGAATGCTGAGTTTTGCCATGTCCGCCGGAATCGGGGCAATCGGTGGTATTTTGATTGCGCCGATTTCCTTGATGCAATACCAAAAAGGTGTCCCCCTGGCGATTAAAGGCATTGCCGGTGCGGTCATTGGGGGTCTCGGTAACATCTGGGGTGCATTGATAGGCGGCTTGATACTGGGGCTGGCTGAGGCGCTGAGCGCCGGTTTCATTGCATCTTACATGACCGACGTGGTTGTATTTGTGATTCTGATCCTGGTCCTGTTTATCAGACCGGAGGGCCTGTTAAAATCCAAATTATAAATACGAGGCTGTCCAATATCGGAAACCTCTTTGTCTAGTAAAATAATGTAACCAGCTGCTTGAACATAGAGTAAATCAATGGAATAAATATTGCCGGCAGACAATTCCCGACTTTTATCTTTACCACTTCAAGCATATTGAAGCCCATGGCCACAATCAGTAATCCACCGACGGCCGACATCTGGGTGATGACTTCCGGTGTTAAAAATTGCTTCATAAATGAAGCGCTGACCGTGATTAATCCCTGATACAGAAATACGGATGCGGCCGAAAATAGAACACCAATTCCCATCGATGCCGCAAATATGATGGAACCGAGCCCATCCAGTACCGATTTGGCGAACAGGGTGTCATGATTGCCGGTCAGGCCGCTCTCCAAAGCCCCAACAATTGCCATTGACCCCACACAGTAAAGCAAACTGGTGGTGACAAAACCCTTTGATATGCTGCTACCGGTTTTTGCGAATTTTTCCTCCAGCCAGTTTCCCAAATTGTTGACTCGATCCTCGATTCTGATAAGTTCTCCAATGATCGTTCCGAAGGACAGGCTGCAAATAAGGATGATAAACGCATCCGTCTTCCAGGCCATCTTGAGGCCGATCAAGATGACGGCAAACGCCACGGCATGAATCAAAGAATCCGTCATCTTTGTTGGAATAAATCGACTGAAAATGAGGCCGATAAGACTGCCGCCAATTATGGCCATCGTATTGACAAACGTTCCTAACATCTTAATCTCCGGTCCTGTTGAATACCCAGTGAATTTATCTATTTTTCTCCGATATTGTGATAATTTGATTGGCAGCCTTTATTCCAGAGTTAAAGCTGGCTTCTAAGCTTGAGATGGGAAAGCTCTCGCCGGCAAAATAAATATTTTGCCACCCGATTTCAAGAAAACCGCGAACAGTCTCTCTTTTGGCCAGTTGCCCCGGTGGAAGTTGCAGTGCGCCATGTTCCCATCGATAGATCTTTTGAAAAATCACTTTATTTGAAAACTTTGGGAAAATCGCATCCAGTTCATTTAAAACCAGTTTGGCTATCTTCTGATCTGTTTCGTGTAACAACCTGCGACTGGCTCTTTCTTGAAGTATGCAAGTTGCAAGCGTTTTTCCGGGGGGTACGCGCCCGGGTCCTTTATGCTGATCGAAAACCACATTACCCAGGATATCAAATTCAGATCGTAACAGATTATTGATCATGGCGACATCCTCAACTTTATAGTCTGTCGCCGTTGCCACCACTATGGATGGTGTGTAAATAACGCTGCGAAAATATTCATTCAGCTTTTGCGGCAAGCTCTCTATGAGTCGGGGCACAATGGGTAGGGGAATGGCCAGGACAATTACGTCAAAGGTAAGTAAGCGCGAATCAATTCCTCCGACCTCGATTTCATAGGGTCCGTTTTCACCAAGTTTGGTGATTTTGCGTACTGGTGAATTCAGCCGAATATCCAAATCTAATTTCATGCGATCCGCTAAAGTCCCCATTCCGTTATCAAAGGCAAATATTTTGAATTTTGACAGGTTTCTTAACAAGGCCAGAAGGGAAACCTTTGAATTGCTTTCAGGGGAGCCTAATAAAATTTCACCTAAGATGGGGTAGGCGATGCGCTCCAGAATCTGTTCGTCATAATGTTTGCATAAAAAATCTGTAACCGATTCATTTTCCAGTTCAAACGTTTTTTGAGTCGGCCGGTCCAAATTTGACGCTCTACCGAGTGAACGGGCATAAAGGAACAGTTTGACCATGTCTTTTTTGTTTTTTATGGAAAGCAGTTTGTAGGTTAGAAAATCTGAGGGGGAACCGATCTTTATGGGATATCGCTTGCCATTATAATATGTTGCAGCGGTACCTGAAGTCGGAACCAGGGATTTACGCAATCCGACCTGGCTCAAAAATCCTTTTAGATTTCTGTAAAATTCAGGAATTGTATAGGCCGCCTTGTCGATAATAAAGCCATCTACGGCTTCTGAGCTCATTCGTCCACCGACAAAAGATCTACTTTCAAAAAGAACCGGTTTAAAACCAGCTTGTGCCAAATGGTAGCCTGCAGCAAGGCCGGAAATACCGCTGCCCACAATGGCGACCTGTGGTAATATTTTATCCCTTTGAATCATTAACCAATGCCGCTAATTACCATCGTTTGTACCACGTTGAGAGTTTTACAAAGCATATAATGATGGGGAAATATTGAAAGCGAATATACATACGGGACAAGAAAAGGATCCGTGTTCTCATCTGGTCCAAGGCGCGGGTCAGATTTCAGGAATAATATCAACAGAAAAACCTAATCCGTCCACTAAAATTGAGCGGTAGGTGTCAAAAACCCTATCTTTAATTTCCGCTTGGGTGTCGGGAGGAGTCTGGGCGATCATAATTCCACTTTTGAGGATACAGGCCTGAATGTTTTTGGATGGGTTGAAAGTGGTGCCGAATTGTCCTGTGGATTGAATCGGAAAATGATTTTTCTTCAAAAGCTTTTCCAGTTGATTCAGGTCAACCTTGATTCGTTGGTTGGGCGACAGGACAAAATTCCGGCGCCCGTCTCTGGCACATGTTTCTTCAAAAAAACGGTCTTTAATTTCTTCCGGCGGGCCATCCGGATGAGTGCCGCATACCTTGCAATTATCCACGGATTGCATTTCCAGGATGTTGAATTCAAATTCTCTGAGATCGATGTAGAGCAACTTGTTATAAAGCTTGGGTTGCTGTCCGATAATGAATCTCACCGCCTCTGAAACCTGAACCGAAGAAACCATGCCGATAACCGATGGATGTACACCGACCACCCCGCAGACCGGCAGGTCCCCATCCTTGAGCCCGGGCATAAAGCATTCCAGACAAAACGTTTGCCCGGGGATTAAGGTCGAAGCGTTTCCAAACGCTTCTATCGCGGCGCCAAAGACGTAGGGGATTTTAAACTTGTTGCAGATGCGGTTCACCAGATAACGGGGCTCCGGCCGATCCAGGCCGTCAATTACAATATCCATCCCGCCAATGAGTTCCTCGGCGTTGATCGAATTCAAAGACTCAGGAATCGGATCCAGTTTCACGTCCGGGTTGAGCTTGCTCAGTTTTTGGTGGGCAATCTCCACTTTCGGCATACCGACGCAATCGGCATCATAAAGATGCTGGCGGTGAAGATCGGAGCGGGAAACAATATCCCGATCCACAATACGCAAATACCCGATGCCCATGCCGACAAGCTGGGTGGCAATCGGTGAACCCAGGCCTCCCACGCCAATCAGGCATGCTCTGGCGTTACGCAGTTTGAGCTGTCCGTCATAACCGATGTCGGCCAGAACAATCTGTCTTGAATAGGTTTCCAGCTCTTTTTCGGTGAGTTCCTTTTGCATTTACCCCCTTACCTTATTAGATAAATTGCCGGCGGTTTTAGACTGAATTTAAAATACCATCAATTTACAGAGAAGTTCAAATAATTTATCATAAAATAAGGGTGGTAATGGTGTTGCGATTCAATCTCATTCTCTGAATGGTTTTTTTGCTTCTATTTGAACATCCACGTTTGTCCCATTAGAGGTTACATCAAATACCGGCGAAAGCTTACTTAATGCTTTTAGTCTTTTTAGATTTTCGGTATCCGTTTTAACTTTAAAATTAACACGGATGTTCTTATATCCCCTGCGAACATCCTTCGAGAGCCCCAGAAAACCACGCAGATCGATATCACCCTCTAGTTCTGACTCCAATTCATCGATTTTGATACCGCGAATGGCTGCATGATATATTAGCGTGGAGGTCAGGCAACCCGCCAGCGCATTCAAAAGGTGTTCCACTGGATTTGCACCGATATCCTCGCCGGCGAGAACGGGGGGTTCGTCACAATCCAGCTCAAATGATTTGAGATGGGAGATCTCCTGATTGGTGCCGTAAAAACTGCTGACCGTTGAACGGTTGTGGCCGCCGCTGATCCAGTTATTGTGAAGCCGAAACTTGAATTTGGCAAGTTCTGGCTTTTCTTCTATGGCTTTGACAGCATTTTCCACCGTGCTGACGTTAACGCCGTTTAAAATTTTATCATCAGACATCTTTATGTCTCCTTTTTAAGTTGTTGCCCTGAAATGCGTGTGGCGATTTTAATTGTAAGCAGGGCATATTGGAAAGAAAAGAAAAAAGCCTTTAGGATAGGTCTCTGTGTTCAGAACATGATTCGAGATTCGGAAGTAGGTCCTACTGATGATCAATAACAAAGAAAGGTCAGGAGTAGGTGAGTTTCAATATCACATCGGTTGATAGAATACAGGGCCTAATGCAGAAAGGGTATGTATAAATTATTCAAAGTCAAGAAACAGGTTTCATATCTTCCTTGATTAACTCTTTGACTTTTTCCATCTCTTTATCGCGTCCAAGGCGATAATCGTTAATTGAACGGGATACCCTAATATCAGGTATAACCTCTCGATCAGGATTATCCCCAGGTAGTGTATAGATAGCCAATTAATACAATTGAAAAAAAGGCGAGTCTTCTGGTGGGGATAATAATTTGTTAATTTTTTAATAGAGGTTAATTGAGAATTCTATTCAATTTTATTGAAATGTAAACCCCTGAATCCAATATAAACAATAGATTGCTTCACTTCTCCATTTTTATCCTTAATAAAGTCTATCTTGAAATCCCCGATATTTTTCGAATCCCCGAAAAATTGAGTTTCACTTACTGGAATGAGCTCAACTTTGTCGAAAAAAGAGGTCCGTGTATAAAGCTTATCTCCCTCTCTGAAAACGGGTGCTACAATACCATGCTTTTTTGCCTCGTATTTTCCTGTTAGCTCATCAAGGATTTCAGGAGGTAATTTAACCGCTTTTTTAAGCGATGCTGAAGGCACGATTGAGGGAATGATGTATTTTAGCAAGAATCCTTCAGGGCCTGAATGGCCCTTCGGATTAAACACTTTGCTGGTAAAAACAGCAACCAAATCCAACTGCGGTATGATAAATATTTTTTGTCCCCCATGTCCCGAGGCAAAAAGTACTTCAATTGTTTGGTTGCTCATGGTTGCTTTCCCGAGCCACCATTGATATCCGTATCCTATTCCAGGCGCATCAATATGTCTTTTTGTAGATTCCGCGACCCATTCCTGGGATACGATCTGCCGATCTTTCCATTTGCCATTTTTCAGTATCATATAGCCAATTTTGGCCATATCTCGTGGTCTTAAATGGAGACCGCCATCTGTTTGAATATTGCCATCCGGAAATTTATCCCAGTGATAATCTGAAATTTCCAGTGGAGCGAAAAGATATTGCCCGGCAAATTTATCGATGTACAGACCGGATGTGTTTTTTACAATCCCACCCAGAAGAATGGTTAGCCCGCTGTTGTAATAGAATTGTTCTCCCGGTGCCGCGATTACATTTCGGTCGAGGACAAATCCGATGGGGTCCCCGCTGTCATACATTTGGTAGGTTGTATGTCCCGGATCTCTGCGCGAGTATTTCATGGCCTCCCAATCCAGTCCGGCAGCCATGGTGAGTAGGTGTTGAAGGGTAATCGGATATTTTTGATCAATCCATTTCGTGCCCGCATATTCGGGAAAAAACGCGTAAGCCTTCGCCTGGACATCAGCCGCTATTTTTTGGTCTATTGCAATGCCGATTAAAATCGATGTGATACTTTTGCTAACCGAGGCCAGAAAATGCAATCTTTCCCGATTGTACCCATAAAAGTATTCTTCAAGGACAAGTTCTCCGTTTTTAATCAGCAGAATGCTGTGAATGTTCCTGTCATTTCCGCCGAGAATATCGAGCATCATTTCAGCAATTTTTTCTGGACTAATATTCACTTCCTTTAAAGAGGCGGTCTCCCAGCCGTCATCAATTTTCTCGGGCTGTTGGTATGTATATTCGTGCTGCGGCAGGCCATAAGGGTTGACTCTTGGTGACCAGAGGCTGCATGATGCGACAAATAAGATAAAAATCGGAAACAAAGGTAAATACATGTTCGGGTTATTAAGGCTTCGAATCATCCTTTCTCCTCTTTTCATTTTGTTTCGGCTCAATAACGGCAAATTTTTTATCTGCTTATAAAATCTTCAATTATGGGCGCCAAGTCCATAAAGTTTACCTGCATTTCCTTCTCTAAATCTTTGACTTCTCCTTCTTCATAGGAAGGGCCGAATTGGGCGTTAATCGGTATGCTTTTTTGCTCACAATATCTTTTAAGGGATGGTTTGGTCATATTTGCGATCAAAAAGGCGTTGTTTGCGCCACCCCATTCAAAATGCGGTCCGTCACCACCGCTGTCGCCCATGATGATGATGTTGTTTGATGGAATATTAAAAGAATGAACGACCGATTCAGTATTTTTGCCCTTGTCCATCGTATCAAAAAGGTCGTAAATGTGTCGTGGATCTGCATCACCCTTCGGGTAGCGAACCATCGGATGGGCGGATAGCACCGGCACTTTTGGAAGCAGATTTTTTGCGAAAACCCGTTGAAAATAACCGATCATACCGGTGGTGTTGATCATCAGCAGGAGATTGTTACGCTGGCACCATTCGATGAGTTCCGGAACGCCGCTATAGGTAGCAAAGGAATCATCCAGATATTGATCCATCTGTTTTTCGGTGATGGGGGCCGGCAACAATTTCTGAATTTGACGGACAGCTTCACCCAGGGAAATGAAATTGCCCGTATACTGCTTAAAGATGCTTTCTAATTGACTAGCGAGTTGTGGATAGTTGAAAGAAATGAAATCAAACGGACCGCAGGGCGCCAGGCACTCATTCCAGTCTGATGAAACCATGGCTTTGTATGTTTTATTTTTGGAATCCATGAAAAATCTTTTAACGATTTGCGAAAATAAAAACAAGGTGCAATTCTGTACTTGATTTTTGACTTTATCCCGAAAATGTATGATCTTATTTTAAGAATAGAATTTGAAAAAGGCCATAAATCTTGAACAGAAATGATGATTACATAAAAATAGCTAACAATTATTTTGATTTTTTGGCCGGGCACTTCCCGGTGATGTGCGCTAGCGATGAATTTGACTTTCTCCCCCGAGCAGAAAATGCTGCCAAACACTATGACAAACTGGATAAATTCGATTCTGATGCAATCGAAGAATCTATTGATAAACTGAAAAGTTATCACAATCAATTTGAAGCGACCAATGATGAAGCCGGAGATCTCGATCGTTTCATCGATCTCAAATTGCTGCAAGCCAATGCTGCCGGCATTTTAATCGAGCTGGATACCAAGCGCTCCTGGCGCTACAATCCGTTGCTGTATTTGAAAATCGGTTTTATCGGTCTGGACCATGCCTTGAACAAACCGGCCGAAGACCCTCAGGAACTTCGGGAAAGAGCACTGGCACGATTGTCCGGTATCCCAGATCTTCTCAAAAATGGAATTGACAATATCCAATCCGTGCCCGAAACTTATTACCAGGCATCATTGATGATGGCCGCGGATTGCAAACAATACCTGAATGAACTCGGCAACGATCTATCACAGATATTTGTCGATCATCATGACGCGGCTACCGGCGCTTTGAACAATGTTGCCGGTGCTCTCGAGGGTTTTAGCCGGTTTTTAAAATCCAAATCCCCTGAGCCCGATAAACAGTTTGCAGTTTCCACTTTAGAGACCTCATTAAAAGATCATTTTTTAGCGAGCCATTCACCCGAAGAAATATTTGTAATTGCCAGGGAAGGATGGCAGGAAGATTTTAGGGCAGCTTGATAATCTGCAATCCCGAATAGACCCAAATAAAACCTGGGAGCAACTCTATCATGAACACACGCCTTCTCTGATAGAGGAAACCAAAATCTTTTCCCTTTATAAAGAAGAGATTATTCGGTTGCGGACATTTTTCAGCCAAAACGGATTTAGCGAAGAACTACTGAGTTCGCCGATCGAAATTAAATACACCCCTACCTATCTCAAATCCGTGAGGAGTTCTGCTTCCTTTGCAGCCGCATTTAGTAGGGACCCCCGTGAAAAGAGCTATTTTTATATTTCGACGCATTTTCCACAGCATAACAGCCCAAAAACCGACCATCACCTTCAAAGACGTTTGAATCGTGAATACAAAATGCTGACCGCACATGAGACAATACCCGGACATCATTTCCTGGATTCTTTCCGCCGTATGCTTAACAATCCAATTCGCCGGCAGATCGAGTCTCCTCTTTTTTATGAAGGCTGGGCCTCTTATGCAGAGTCAATGTTGATCGAATACGGCTACTTAAATGATCCCTTGGAATCGCTCGTCAGTCTCAAGCGAGAATTGTGGCGTTCGGCGCGATGTCAAATCGATGTGGGATTTACAATTGGAAAGCTTTCTGAACAGGCGGCATTGGACTTATTAAAAACATGCGGATTTGCATCGGCGGAAGCAAAAAGGCAACTGGATCGCTTTCGTCTCAATCCCGGGTATCAGCTGTGCTATGGTTACGGCAGTCATGAATTTAAACAATTGAAGAAAAAATACGGCCATTTATTAGAAGGCAAGGATTTCTACAGCCTCCTCCTCGAAGGTGGGGAATTACCATTTCACCTAATTGAGAAGCGATTTCAAAACTTCCATTTAAGATAACTGTAAGTCCAATAATTCTTAGTTCAATTAATTGATTTCCGACCGGTGTTCTTCCAGCGGGAGGGACATCGGAGAATTATCAAGGACAGGATGCTTTACATCCGGCATGGCGCCGTACAAATATCGGATTTCGGCTTTATCGTCCAATGGATGCGCGAGGTGTATCCGGATCGTATGGGAATCATGGCGGTATATTTTTGTGATAGGGACGGGAGCACCCCGGGCGATGACTTCCCATCCGGTAATTCCTGAAGTCGGGGTGAAATCACTGCCGCCACTGTGGTTGATTGCGATCTCTATGGTGCTGTTATCAATTTGCTTTACGCTGGTTACACGCGGGCCCCGGTAGTATGTCTCTTTGCCTAAGATATACAGAACCGTTTGGGCTACCCTGTTCCCCATCGATATATATGCTTTTGGTGTGAGGTGCTGCCGACCGTGGTTCTTAAGATCAAGCGTAGTCGCTGCTAAATAGCAGTCGGCAACGTTCTCGACAACATGCCTTTGGGCATTGCGGATATCCTGGTGAGGTTCGTCTTTGCCTCCGGGGCGTTTGATCATCATAACGACCAGAAAAGGCAAGTTTTCACGAGCCGAACCATTGGCGATGTCGGATCTCACTTGATTTATAATAAAATGTTCAAGGGAGTCTGCATATTCTTTCTCTGTTACGGTACCTCGCGCTGCGTCCGCTTCGCCCTGTATCCAGATTACAAATTCCGCGGCACCGCCTGCTTTGGATACGCCGGTAATAAAACGATCATAGATCGAATTCGGCGATATATCTTCCCAGTAGCCTGTGCCCCAATCGGCTTCCTTTCTCAATCCCGATCCATTAACCGAAAAATTCAGGAGCCCGACCGGAATCCCCAGCCGTTCGATTATGCGGTTACCAAAGGCAATTGCTGCATTGCCTTGAACCGTTAATTTGGACCAGCTGTTATCACTAAATTTGCGTAGCAGCGAATGGCCTTTTAAATCCTTACCGGTGAAAAACCATTCTTTCATGTTCGACTGACCCAGGCAGGCGATTAATATTCCAACGCCCCATTTATGCTGGCCATTGATGAAAACTGTATGATCAGTATGACTGCGGACCTGGATGTTATACCACCCCCCCTGCGGCACATCTGCAAGTTTACCGACAAAGATTCCGTTTCGCGGTGCAGAATCGATAACCGTCCACGGTACGATTTCTTCAATGGTGTTGTTCCTGACCACCCGCGCTTCTATGGGTTCAATTTGTCCGCTGTAAGTCCCGGAGACGACGATATCCGCACTTTGTTCATGGCGTTGAAAAATACTTCCATCTTCAAAATCGTTTACAGTTAGGGAGGGTGCTGTCGAGACCGGTATTGAAGCAATTATATCAGTTATTTCAGAAGCATGTGGCTCATCTTTCATGTTCACTGTTAAGGTATTTGAATTTCTAATTTCGACTTGCTTCTCCGAAATGGGAATCTTGGAGTCTTCTGGCATGGGTTCATTTTTGTCTTGCGGTTTTTTTTCAGAAATCAGGCGCTTCTTTAATAGCGATGGGTCGCTGTTTGCGGGAGAATCTATATCAGAACTGGTACTTGGTTCGTTTTCATTCGACTTTGGATCCGTAATGTCCATGCCGGGATCCGATTCGGTTACGATGGTTTCTGATTCAGTGTCCTGGCTATCGGTCTCATTTTTATTATCCGATTTGGCCAGTAAAAATTTTTCTCCCTCGGGTTCGACACCACCTGGAATTTCAGGAAATTCGAGTATCTCAGCCGATTGCAAAATGAGCACCCCGGCTTTATTGCCTGGATGAATTTTCAGCGATATCAACTCTTGAAAGGGAAGTGGCAAATACAATGTTGTGATTCCAGGCTTGAGGGATTTGAGTTTAACAAGGGCAGGAGTGGTCATGTACTCGACAGTCATGATGTCGGAGTGCAGTGCTTCAGCGGTTAGCTTCAGGACTCTGAAGATACGATCATTTGATGCCGGAATGGCCGGGAGCTTAAAAGAGGATCGATGGCCGACTGATTTGATCTCCAGGTACTGGCTGCTTTTATCGAGCGACACATTTGAGCCCGGTATAGAACTCTTAAGATCGAGCAGATAACGATCAGGGATGGAAGCTTCGGTTTCAAATGTTGAAAAAAAGCTGTCAATTTCAAGACGTATCGTTCCCAGTTCGGATTCTGCCCTTTCAAGTAAGATGAGATCGCTGGCGTACAAATCTTCTCCATATTGTCTTGATGGGATACTGTCTGTGCGGATTACCTGAAGCTGACTGAATATTTGTGCCATGTAAGGGATAAGATTTTCAATATAATCATCTCCATAGACGATTGCGGTTGAAAATTCAGACTGTACTTTAGATGCGATGTGCATAACCGGGGCATCATCAACCGCGGACAAGAAACCCATCAAATGCCTGGCAAGATCACCGTCGCTGCCCGAATCACGGCGCTTGTAATCAAATACCCGTTTCTGTTTGTCGCCCTGAATCACCTGTGCCTGGATCGCCTCAGCAGCAACCCCGGCGCCCAGATCATTCCAACAGGTACCGGCTTTATCATAAAGCAGCGTATTGTTTGTTCTGGCGTCCAGTAGCAATTGTTCGAGCCTCACAAAGCTTTTCACAGGGTTCAATTCATTGGCTTTGAGAAACAGGTCGTACTGGCTGCGATTACAGGCCGTGCTCTTTGGCACAAATCCCACATTTTCAGGATAGATCGTTGATTTGTTCGGTGCGACAATAAATAAGAACCGACGACCGGTCGCTTCTATTATCTTTTCGATGGCGTGAAGATCTAAAATCAACCGTTGTATGTCCTGCATTCGATCGCAGGCTTCCTTGCGATAGTCATCAATAGATTGACGGCTGTAAAGCCATCCATTCTTGCCAATATGAACCTCTTCGATGTCGGTCATATGGAATATGCGGTAATCCAACCAGCGTTTGGCGAGAATGAGCGGACTTCGCAAAGAAAAGCTGTCATTGAAATATTGGTCGAAAGACCCGTAGTATTCGTTGTCGAAAAGAGCCCGCCTATCAAACCGGGGAGGTTTTAATCCAATTCGATTCACTCCAAGGTTAAAATCAAAGTCGATTAACCATACCACGGCCGGTGTTAAAAGAAGGAAGACAAAAATGATTGAAAATATTTTTTTCATTATCCGTTTAAAACCGATAGTAAATAAAGGGACTGCTCGCGCCACCCACAATAAGCGCCGCGCAATACGGAAGCACCAGCAGGATCATTAAAGCACCCGCAAGCAACGGGACCGGATCTTTTTTGTCTATTAATTGTCTTATCAAAGAAAAGTCACCCGGCAGGAAGAATACCGGCAATGCTGCTATCAGAATAAGAAGGTTTCGGTAGTTCAACGCTCGGCTTAGTTCGTAAGAAACGGGCCAATCCGTTATGGTGAACATGGCGCCCAGAAACCTGATGGCCTGGGCGATATCTTCTGAGCGGAATAGCACCCAGCCGATAACAATGATTAACAGCGTTATGACACGACGCATAATTTTGTATTTTTCCAGGGCAATTTCACGCATACCCGTAACACGTTCCAGAATCAGGAATACGCCATGGTAAATTCCCCAGATCAGGAATGTCCAATTTGCTCCATGCCACAACCCGCAAAGGATACAAACAATTGCCATGTTCAGACAG
This sequence comes from uncultured delta proteobacterium, assembly GCA_963706575.1. GTDB lineage: Bacteria > Desulfobacterota > Desulfobacteria > Desulfobacterales > JAHEIW01 > JAHEIW01. The sequence continues at coordinate 454,442 of CAVPNL010000001.1, forward strand.
GTTCTTGATGTTGTGCGACGGTTGCCTCCAAGGGGAATGTACAGGTAATCTCTAAACCAGCGACTCAAAGTGATATGCCAGCGACGCCAGAAGTCGGTAATACTAACGGCAGAATAGGGACGGTTGAAATTTTCGGGGAATGTAAAGCCAAACATCATGCCCATGCCAATGGCCATATCCGAATAGGCGGAGAAATCGAAATAGATCTGGAGTGTGTAGGTAATGGCACCAAGCCAGGCGACTTTTGTATCAAGCAATTCCAATTGGAGGCCAAAAACAACGTCCGTGATCTGGGCGCAGGAACTGGCGATCACTACTTTTTTTAACAGACCCCAGCAAAAGCGTAAGGTTCCGTAGTAGAAATTGTTCCAGGATTCACGGCGCTCCTTAAGCTGACGCCGTATATAGCTGAAGCGCACGATGGGCCCGGCAATGAGTTGCGGAAACATCGCAATGTATAGGGCGAAATCAATAACATTCACAAGCGCACGGCTTTTTCCCCGGTAGACATCGATAATATAACTGAGTTTTTGGAACGTAAAAAATGAAATACCAATGGGAAGGATAACGGCATTCCACTCGATTGGGAAAAATTTCAATCCTAAAGGGAGGTTATTGAGTTCGGCCACGAAAAAATTGGCGTATTTAAAATAGGCCAGAAGTCCTAAATTAAGAAGCAGTGAAAAACTCAGCCACAATTTTTTGTATTTGACCTTGCGGTCGATCAGACGCCCGAGCAGATAGTCTGCCAAAGTGGACAGGATCAGAATCAAAAGAAAACCGGCAGCACCGTATAGGTAAAATAGATAACTGAAAAAAAGAAGAACGATGTTGCGCAGTTTTTGAGGGGTCAGCAGTTGCTGGCCATAATAACTTATGATTACCGCGGGGAGAAAGCCGAACAGGAAAATAGTGGTTGAAAATACCATATATAAACATAATAGACTATTTCATGGGAAGTAGTCTATTGTTATGTCCTTTATTTAATCTGCAAACACTGACACCTGACACCATAGATCTTGAGCATTAAGTTTGAATCAATCCGTAAACGTGTTCCTTGCCCGTCCTTCCCTTGATTTCGACAGCCCCGAGATCCTTTGTCCTGAGATCGTCACGGATGAGTTCTGCAGTTTGCGAGCAGATCACTATTTTTTCAGATAATTCTTTGTTGGCAAGACCGGATAAACGGAATGCCAAATTTGTGCAGTCACCAACCAGCGCTAAATCGGCCGCACGCGAACCATAGTGTGACATCGTGACTTTACCGGTAGTTATTCCCCATCCCATCTGAAGATTATCAGCTGCAATATTTTTACCGCTTAATTTGGTGCGGATCTCGTTTATCGTCTGGGTTTGCTGGATTGCGGCCTGACAGGCCAAAACGGCCTGTTTGCTTATCGGTTCAACCGCATGATCCCAAAACGCGTAGACGGCGTCGCCGGCGTAATCTTTAATGGTTCCTTTGAAATTGTACACAATGGCGCTGAAGGTATCAAATATTTCCTTCATCAGGGCATAGACATCGGATGACGCGTTTGCCTGAGAGAAAGTGGTAAACTCTCTGACATCAGCGACAACATTGGTCACCATTATCTCGGTCGGGATCACGCGGGTGCCATCCGTTAAAATGGCTGCATCGGTAACATCGGTAACATTTTCAGGGTAAAACACGCGCAAAGAGAATCCGCCTAAACCAATGGTATCTCCATCAGCGAGGTTACTGGATGCACCCGCTGCCAATCGGATACCGTTTACCCAGGTACCATTTTTGCTTCTATCGGTAATTTGAAGCTGTTCCGCCCGGCGGCTAATTACGGCATGGTCCCTGGATATCTGTTCATCCTGCACCAGGATCCTTTTTTGTGGGTCCACTCCCTTGCAGCTACGTCCGATAAAAACCTTATCGACGATTTCTAACTGTTGAGTTTGACGGTTCTCATCGACCCATTCCAAATAAGGTTTCGGCATGATTCCACTTTCAAAGCGGGTAAAATTAAAAAGATTGGTTTGAAGCGCCGGGTAATATTAATGACACATTATTTAATGGCGGCCAGAACAACGGTAATATTATCGGCTCCACCGGCAACCTTAGCGGACTCAATCAGGTCTTCGGCTTTTTGGTTGAGATCGATATCGGAGCACAGAATATCCTGAATCTGATCATCTTGAATCATATCGGTCAGGCCGTCTGAACAGAGAAGAAACAGATCTTCAGGGTAAAATTTCCCATCCAATAGATCGATCGTGAGCTCTTCCTTTACTCCAACTGCACGGAAGATGACGTTGCGCATGGGGTGGTTTTTGGCCTGGTCGGGAGATATCAGACCCTCTTGAAGCTGCTGTTGAACAAGCGTATGGTCCTGGGTGAGCTGCGCCAGTTGCCCGTTCCTTAATCGATAGGTACGGCTATCTCCGATATGACCGAGAATAAAACCTTCGTCAAAAAATGCCAACAATTCTGCGGTACAGCCCATCCCCCGGTGACTGGGGTGCTGAGTGACGTGCTCTAAAATTTTTTCATTTGCGCTGCTGTAGGCTTTTTGAACCCGATACAGAATTTCTTTCTCAGAACGATGGGTATTATCTGAAAAAATTTCGAGCGCTGTTTCTGCAAAAATTTTGCTGGCGACCTCACCTGCAGCTGCGCCACCCATGCCGTCCGCTGCAAGGCAGAAATCCTGCTCGGGACTCAGGGAAAATACATCTTCATTATTTTCACGTTTAAGTCCGGTATCGGTTTTGCCGGCGAATATTTTTGGGGGCATATTAAACTCCTCTGGTTTTCGGCCTACTTTGACTGTGAGGAGTTATCGTTAGCCTTGAACTTTTTTTTCATGAAATCCGCAAGATCGGAAGCGTCAAAAGTCAAGTTTTGTTCTTTTTTAAATTTCAGCAAATCGGTATTTACTGCTGAAGCACTCTGATATCTATTATCTTTTTGTTTTTCCAGGCATTTCATCACAATGCGGTTTAATTCTTCCGGAATATCGGGCACTGACATGCTTAACGGTTTAATATCCATTTGCGGTATCATCCGGATTGCATCAATATCATTTTTAAACGTGTATACTCTTTTTCCGGTAAGCGTTTCATAAAAAACAAGGCCCAGGGCGTAAATGTCCGCTCTGTGGTCGATCGGTTCTCCCAGAGCCTGTTCGGGCGACAAATAGGCCATTTTCCCTTTAACAACACCCGCCTGGGTTAAACTTGGCTCTGACCTTGCCTTGGAGATTCCAAAATCACTTATTTTCACTTCTCCTTGATAAGAAACCAGCAGGTTTTGAGGACTGATGTCGCGATGGACGATATGAAAAGGTTCTCCGGTGTTTTCATCCTTTTTGGTGTGGGAATAATCCAGGCCTTTGCAAATCTGGGAGATAACAAAAGCAGCATGGTCAAATGGGAGGCCCCGTTTCAAAGCAGAGAGGATTTGCCCTAAATTCTTGCCGTCGATGTACTCCATGGCGATAAAATAAGCATTTTCTATTTTGCCGTAATCGAAGATTTGGACCACGTTCGGATGTTGCAATAGGGCGGCAACCCTTGCTTCACGGGTAAACATCTTAATAAAATTCCTATTTCCCGCAAGATGCGGTAGGATCCGCTTAATGGCTACCTTTCTTTTAAACCCGTCGCGACGAACGTAATCTGCCAGAAACAGTTCGGCCATTCCTCCGCGGGCAACCTTTTTATGCAAAAGGTAAGGACCGATGCGGTCCATTTTTTCGATATCCTGCTGCACCTGAAGTGCCTTGGCCTTGGCGTGCCTATCCAATAGGAATAAGCTGCCCCCCAACATGATTATGGTCAACAAGACACCCGATAGATATAAAAACCGCAATCGATTCAGGTTGCCATTTAGATTCGCAGTAGAAAGGACGACACAAACTTTACCGATTTCGACATCTGAAAAAATAATATTTTTAAAAAAACTGACAACCGCTGTTTTATCTGCTGAAATTCCTGAAGTAATCTTGATCCCGTCTAGCGTGTCGATTGCTTTTTCATTTGGCAGCGGCTCAAATTTTTTATTCATCATGTCGGCGTTTGTGTGCGCTAGGATGTTGTTTTTGTGATCTGTTATGGCGGCAAATTTCAGATCGTCTAAATTTTGCAATTCTTTGATCGCCACATTGAGCGATAAGATGTCTTTTTCTAAAACGAACGGCCCGCTTTTAGACTCAAGCGTTTGGGTCTCAGAAAGTCCTTGCTTGAGGAAGGCATCATTTCTACTTTCAAACGTGTAGTGATAAAATAAAAAGCCGCTAAAATTGATGAGAAGCCAGATAGCCAGACAGATGGCGAATGATCTTCGGTTGCGTTCAATTAATTTTATGTTAGAAATACCCTGCATGCCTCTTGCTATTTTGGTAAAGGTGCTCGTTGAAATTTCTTTCACTTTAACCGCTGTCATTGTGGCAATTTCATTGACAAGCATGGAACACCTCCTTGCCATATGCGAATCCGGTTTAGATGGTCAATTTTTTAATAATCTCGGTGCAGCGTAATATGATCTGGCGTCTAATCCCTGAAAAATCTTCAGTTTTTGCGAGTTTGTACGGATTATTTTTTGACGAATCAGCAATGTCTCCATCATTTACGCCATGTTTCGAGTCGCCGATAGCCAAAAATTTATCTAAATTTGATTGCCTGAACAGGGTATCCGATGGTGCATTCTGTGTTCCGCACAATGGGCAGGTGATACCAGATCTTATTAGCATTGAATCCATTTCGGTATCCGAATGGCTTAAATTAAAATATTTTCCCAGAAATGCTTTGATCGACTGATATCGAAATATGATTACTAAGAACAATAGTGTCAAACTGCTTAAGACGGCGATAATTGCAAATTGTCTTTGGGCTTGAAACGATTCAGGGGTCGATAGGCCAATGAAAATTTCTCCGATTTTGGTGCCGCTATAGGTTATTTCGGAGACGAAGTTAAGAATGCGGGCATGGCTTGCGAAACCCCCTTCCCAAATCGATACTTTTTCGATCGAACTGGCCCCTTCGGTCATATCCGGCATAAGATGCCCGGTACCGGTAAAGGCGACAACTTTATTTCGGTGATCAACAACAGAAGCGTAAATTACATCGGCTTTATTGGCCGCATCGGTGAGTAACTTGTGAATTGACTGAGAATTGTTTTCTAAAAGCGGCAGGCTGACAAGTTTGGAAAATTCATTTGTTATTTCGACGCCTGATTCTCTTAACTCGCCTTTACGATGATTTATGCGTAAGGCGATCACTGAATAAACAATAAGCATGACCAGCCACCATGCGGCCAGACCAACAAGCAAATAGCGGGTGTTTAAATGGTTGCCGAGTCGCTGGATCGAATTCATTTGGCGTTTTTCTCCCTTAAGTTTTTGGGTGATGGTTGGGTTCCATATGCCGTCCTGAATTTTTTATGGCGAAAGATCTGTTTGAGACGGTCAACACTACCATATTAACCTTAACAAATTATTATGGTCCAAAACCAAAGTCAAGCAAATTAACTGCCGGGAATTTTTAGAATTTGATTGTTCAAAATGCGAATAGCGTTCCAATATTTCAATGCGAATCGCTAATTTGCCGAAAATGATATTTAATTTGACAAGCACCTAAAAATAAGCCTAGGATAATGGGTTAAATATTTGTAAACCAAACGACCAGGCAGATTTAGGTGCCTGCTGTTTGAATAATCCTGATTTGTTGGTTCATCTTTTTACCGAGGGCTGCCATGTTTGCTTATGTTATTGCTCAATTTCAGGTGAACTTGCGTTTGAATAGTCCTAAAATTGTATTCATTTGCGTATTCATCGGAATAACTTCGCTTGTTTTCAACTCCTGTGCGCCAACCCGAACAACAACTCAACCTGTAAATGCAAATGCTTTTCGTTCCGAGGATTATGTTGTTTACCAGCTAAAAGAAAACGAAACACCTGCTGATCTGGCAGCAAAATTCTTGGGAGGCCAAAAAAAATCATGGATAATTGAAGAGGCCAATCCCGGGACTCGGTTCCGCAACGGGAACGCTGTCGTGATTCCGTTGAAAGATAAAAATAGGGGAGGGCTGAGTGCCGATGGATTTCAAACCATACCGATATTGACGTATCACCGGTTTGCCGAAAATTGCAGTTCTCCTCTCTGCATGCCGGCAAAAACCTTTGAGCGCCAAATGCGGTACTTAAAGGAAAATGGGTATCATGTGATAACAGCTGAAGACCTGGTTGCCTTTCTTGAATATCGTCAGGGGCTTCCAAAAAAATCTGTGCTCATCACCATGGATGATGGCTATCGCTCCGTCTATAATATTGCCTATCCGATCCTTAACAAATACGGGTTCAAGGCGACTTTATTTATCTATACTAATTTTGTCGGGGTTTCCAAAATGGCCATTACCTGGAATCAACTCAAAGAAATGCAGACCAACGGCTTTACAATCGGTTCGCACACCATTTATCATAGTGATCTCACCAACCCCAAAGAGGGCGAATCAGAACAGGAACATATTGCCAGGGTTAAAGAGGAACTCAATGGATCTAAAAAAATAATTGATCACAAATTAGGCCAGGACACCTATTTTTTGGCGTATCCGTTCGGTTATTATGATCAAAGATCGATTCAGATGGCCAAAGCGGCGGGGTACAAATTAGCAATGTCAGTAAAAAGAGGGGGCAATGCCTTTTTCGCAAATCCCTTGACATTAAGAAGAGATCAGATATTGGAAAAGGACATGCAGTCATTCGTTTCAAGGCTGAAAACTTTTAATCATCTTTTGTTAAAGTGAGAAAACCATGAAAAACAAAGCAGGAATTATCAGCGTTGTCTTTTTGCTTGTTCTGGTGGTGGGGTGCTCGACATTTGGCACCAAATCTCCGGAAACGCTTGCCAAAGAGTATATGGAAAAAGCACAGCAATATGAGAAAAAGGGTGATCTGGTTGAGGCTTTGAAGCAATACAAACTTGTTCTCACGGTGGATCCTGCAAATCAGCTGGCCCAGCAAAAAAGGGCAGCGCTCGAGCCGCAACTCCAAAAACTGGCTGATGAGCATTACAAAAACGGTATCAAGTTTTATAACAAGGGCGAATACGGTCAGGCGCGCAAAGAGTTTTTAACTGCACTGCGATATAATCCCGAGCATGCGAATGCAAAAGCGAAACTAACGGCGACGAGCAAAGATTTAGGGCAGGTCAAAAGATATATTGTCCACACCGTTCAAGCAGACGAAAGTATTTCAACATTGGCCGAACGTTATTATGGCGATTATCGGAAGTTTCATTTCATTGCCGAGTACAACGAACTGGAGGATGCCACCCAGGTTAGAGTCGGTCAGGATATTAAAATTCCCGTTATTGAAGGCGTTCCGATTATTACCGATCCTGCGGCAATTCAGACGGATCCGGGTGAAACGGCTGAACCATTGCCCGGTGAAATCATAACGGTTAAACGATTTGTCATTCATACGGTCCAGCCTGAGGAAACGCTTTCAAAACTGGCCAAGATGTACTACGGCGACCTCAGCAAATTCGATGTGATTGCCAAATTCAATGATATTGGAACCAGTTTGAGAGTCGGCCAGGAGCTTAAAATCCCCGAAGTCGAGGGACTTCCATTTTTGGTTGAGGGTAAGGTGGAAGAAACAAAAACGGTTGCACTGCCTAAATCCCAACCTTTGACCGAAGCGGTAACTGAAAAACCAAAAGAGCCGGAGATCATCAAAAAGCCCATCACAATGGAAGATCAGACAGCCAATTATCGTGAACTCGGTATTGAACTCTATAAAAACAAAGAATATTCAGATGCTATCATTGAACTCGATAAAGTCTTAAGCGTAAATCCTGCTGATCAAACGGCGCTGAACTATATGGCACTCGCTTATTTTGAAAAAGGCCGTCAATTGTTCGACAATAAAGCCTATTCCCAGGCTGAAAAGGAATTTGAAGCCTCCCTTAAATACAACGAGAACTGTCCCGACTGCCGGGATTACATTAATAAAATCGAGAAAAAGAGAAGCGCGAACCTCAGTGACGAAGCAATCGCATTGTACAATCAAAAAAAATTCAAAGAAGCTATTGTTAAATTTGAAGCAGTTGTGAAAAACGATCCGAAAGATTCCGAGGCGCTCGCATACCTTGAAAAATCTCATTTTCAACAAGGGCTGATTCTGTTTGGCAAAGAGGATTATTTGGCTGCCAGGGATGAGTTCAAAACGGCACTGGAATACAATAAAAAATGTGACCAATGCGAGAAGAATATTCGAAAAAGCGAGGATACTTACAAGGAAGTTCACTATGATAAGGGGCTTGCGTACTTTGGCGATCAAAAATTAGCTGAGGCCATTCAGGAGTGGGAGTCTGTCTCGGCACTCGATCCGAATTACAAAGACGTAAACAAAAACCTCACAAAGGCAAAAACGCTTTACGAGCGTCTGGAAAGCATTAAGCGAAGCAAGACCCAGGAAAACACGCAGTAAGGCCTTCGGCCTTCAGGTTCAAAGTTCAAAGTTCAAAGGTTCAGAGGTTAGCGGTCAGAAAACAGATACCAGGCTGCTGGCTTCTCGCTTCTTGCTTCTGGCCAGGAACCAGTGCCCAGAAGCCAGTAGCAGGTGATCTAAACCCTTGAACCCTGAACCTTTGAACCCTTTTTTGAAATTACTTTTTAAAATTCGGCGGTCGCTTTTCCAGGAAAGCCGAGATGCCTTCTTTAGCAGCTTCCGTACAGGCAATTTCTCCGAATCCTTTATATCCGATTTCAAGGGCGTCATTGAAATTTGCAGTTGCCGCGCCTTCCTGGACCACTTTCACTGTGAGGGATACTGCTTCTTTGCTAAGCACCTGTCTGCCTGATTTGGGTTCCTCTGAAATTTTGAATTCAGGAATTTCAATCTTACTATCCGGAATGCCGCCTATTTTTCCCTGCAGGTGGTTAACCGCCTCAACAGCAGCTGAAATTAATGCGGCATAATCATCCACGATTCGGGTAACCATGCCGACATCTGCGGCTTCTTCAACCCCGAGCGGCCGGCCCAGACAAATCATTTCATGAAACAGAGCGGCACCCTGGGGCCATTTGCGGTAGGGCACTACACAGCCGCCGATCCCCGGCAGGATCCCCAGCATGATTTCGGGGAACTGAAAGCTTGCGTTTTTCGTAGCGACTATCGCGTGACAGCGGATGGCCACTTCCAACCCGCCGCCAAGGGCAAATCCGTTGACGGCCGCCACCACGGGTCTTTGCATTTGATCCATATAAATCTGGACATTGGCGCAATCTCTGGCATACTGGGCCGAAGCTCGGGCATCTCCGAGCATTTCCGGAAATTTGCCGATGTCAGCCCCTGCTGAAAAAGCGGCTGTTCCGTAACCGGTGATGACAAATCCCTTGACCGCCGGGTCGACTTCGAATTCCTTGAAAACGGACAGGATTTCGTCTGTCAGCTCTTCGTTGAGGGCATTCATGGCCTGCGGACGGCGGATGGTAATCACCTTGACGCCGTCGATATCATCTACCAGGACGAAGCGCTTGAAATCCTGATATGTTCCAAGCGCTTGCTGCGGCATCGGAAATCCCGGTCGTTCTGATTGAAAGCGGTCCATGATCCGCTTGACTTCATCTTCCCCCAGTTCCCGCATCAGATCCAGCGGCCCTTTGCGAAACCCCAGGGCTACCTGACAACCGAAGTTGAGATCGGCTTTGGTTCCGATCCCGCGGTCGATAATATCGAAAGACTGTGAGAACAGGATGCCCAGCAGGCGGTCACGGACGGCCGACTTTATGTCTTGCGGAACTTCCACCGGGCTGCCGGGGCGGTGCGTGAGCCAGCGATCCACCGACGCCAGAATGGAGGCGGGCAGGTAATGGGTGCCTTCTTCCATCTGCAGGCTGTTGGTTTCAATGATAATCGGATTTCCGTTGGTCATGTTCATGACAAAAAATGGTCCGGCAAAGACGAATTCTTCGGCGACTTTGTCAATCTGGCCGGCGGTTGCCTGATCCAGTAAGTAGGCGGATTCGTTGCACCAGTTGTCAAAGATGCGGTTCAGTATAAAACAGATGGCGTTGTCGGTAATGATGGGTGCTTTGCCGGTATTGGCAAAAAACCAGAACAGGTAATCCAGGGTCTCCTGGCTGCCTTTTTCCCAGGCGATGACCTCAACCGGAAGGCTTCTCCAGGCCGGCGCAAAAAAGTGGGTGATGGAGGTGCGCTGCGGGTTTTTCATATGGCAAAAGATTCTGTCAGCCGGGATTGAGGAGGTGTTTGAGGTGATGATGGTATCGGCACTGACAATATTTTCAACGGTTTCAAAAATTTTTTGTTTCAGCGGAATGGATTCGGTGGCAGCTTCGATGACCAGCTGGCAATTTTTAATCTGCTGGTAGTCGGTGGTATAGACGATATTTTCGCGAACTGCGGCTGCTTTTTCGGGCTTCAGCTTCTTTTTGTCGATGGCCTTATCCGTGTATCCGGCAATACGCTGTTCCGCCAGTTGGAGCGGCTTCTCAACAACATCCACCAGATACAGCTTGCTGTTCGGAATGGCGCTTTTCAAATAATAACCGATATCCGGACCGATGGTGCCGGCGCCGATGACAGCGATTTCATCCGGCAGCGATCTTGAAGGCTCAATCAGCAAAGGGTTAAATGCCGTTTGATAGAGTTTTTTTTCAGCGTTCATGGCGAGCATTCCTTTCCGGTAAAGTTGGGTTCAATTTATATCATTATTCGCAAAAATAAAGTAAAGAAACTGAAATAAAGCGCAAGATAATTTCCTTGACACGTTTTTGTATACCGTATACAAAAGTGTGTCAAGTTGGTGTAAACACCCATTTCTGAAAAGCTGGCGGGCGCATTCATTGCCTCAGCCGTTTTGCATTTTTTGCGATCGTAAAGTCACAATTACACGCACGGTTTGAGATTTTGCGAGATTATGCATATCCATTCTTGCGATTCCATTAAAACTCCACAAAAATATTATTGGCAATAGCAACACCAGTAAAAAAGGGGACATACCATGAAAGTTTTAGTTAGTGACAATCTCGGAGAAGCTGGCATTCAGATGTTTGAAGAAGAAGCGGGATTTGAAGTGGATGTAAAAACCGGTCTTGAGCCTGATGAACTCAAGAAAATCATCGGAAACTATGATGCGCTGGTGATTCGCAGTGCTACCAAGGTTACGGAAGAGCTCCTGGAAGCGGCTGAAAAACTCAAGGTGGTGGGGCGGGCCGGGATCGGGCTGGATAATGTCGATATACCGGCTGCTACGAAACGGGGCGTTCTGGTGATGAATACGCCCACCGGTAACGTGGTAACCACCGCGGAGCATACGATTGCAATGATGATGGCGCTGACCCGCAATATCCCCTGGGGCACTTCGACGTTAAAAGATGGAAAATGGGAAAAGAAAAAACTGCAGGGACGTGAAATTTATAACAAAGTAATCGGTATCATCGGCTTAGGTAAAATCGGGTCCATTGTCGCTGACCGTGCCCGCGGGTTAAAGATGCAGGTAATTGTTCACGATCCCTATATTCCGGATGAGCAGATTGAAAAGGCCGGTTTTGAAGCGGTGTCTGTAGAAGATTTATACCGCAGAGCAGATTACATCACGGTGCATGTGCCTAAATTAAAGGATACCCTGGGACTCATTAACAAAAGAGCCTTCGATCAAATGAAAGACGGCGTCATGATCATCAACTGCGCCCGCGGTGGAATTGTCGATGAGGCTGATTTGAACGAAGCCCTGAAATCTGGCAAGGTGGCCGGCGCTGCTCTGGATGTGTTTGAGAACGAGCCCCCCGGAGTTTGCCCGCTGTTTGAAATCGACCGGGTAATCTGCACGCCCCATCTGGGCGCTTCGACCCTGGAAGCCCAGACCAATGTGGCCGTTATGGTGGCGGAACAGATCATTGCTTATCTAAGAGATGCAACGGTTATCAATGCCGTCAATGTTCCGCCGGTCAGTGGCGATTTGCTTGAAAAACTGAACCCCTATTTAACCCTGGCAGATCGTATGGGCTGTTTGCTGGCTCAGCTTTCACAGGGGGCAGTGAAAGAGATTTTGATCGAATATGCCGGTCATTTTGACGACCTGGATCTGTCTCCGGTCACCACGGCAGTTTTAAAAGGGCTGATGACCCCCATGATTAAAGACGATGTCAACTTTGTCAACGCGCAGGTTCTGGCGAAGGAACGCGGAATTAAGATTACAGAAGCCAAGATTACCGAGTCCGAAGAATATGTAAATTTGATTACCGTCAATGCGGTTTCCGAGGAAGGTAAAAACAAAGTTGCCGGAACGATATTCGGACGGAAAAATCCAAGGGTGGTCAACATTAACAATTTTCGCCTCGAATTGGAGCCGGTGAATCGTTTTGTCTTGATCCACAACCATGACAAACCCGGTGCCATCGGCAGTATCGGAACCCTTCTGGGAGAGAACAATATCAACATCAGCCGGATGCGGCTGGGCCAGGAAGAGGGCTCCGACAAGACCATGATATTTCTGCGGACCGATACACCGATACCTGAAGATGTGATTGAAAAAATGAGAGCATTGCCGCTGATGATCAGCGTGGCATCGTTTGAGCTCTAATAAGAATAGATTGAATTTTTTACCGCCGAGAACACAGAGGGCACAGAGAAAATAACTAGAAATAATTTTATAAACTTCATCATTATTAAAAGAATTAATCTCTGTGATCTCTGTGGTAATTAATAAAGAAAAAAATAAAGGGAAATAGATCTGTGAGCAAGAGAAGATTATTACTGGGAAATGAAGCCATCGCGCGCGGGTTGATCGAAAGCGGATGTACCATTGCAACATCTTATCCGGGGACGCCGGCATCCGAGATTCTTGCCGCCGTGGCCTATTTTCAAAACGAAGAATCGCTTTCCATGCATACCCAATGGGCGGTTAACGAAAAAGTCGCCTTCGAGATTGCCTATGCCGGGTGCCAGACCGGGCTGCGTGCCGCGGTCAGCATGAAGCAAGTCGGTTTGAATGTGGCTTCCGATCCGCTCATGAGTGCCGCTTATATGGGGATCAATGGCGGGTTTGTTTTGATCAGCGCCGATGATCCCGGACCCCACTCTTCACAAACTGAGCAGGACAGCCGGCTGATGGCCATGTTTGCCAAGATACCGGTGCTGGATCCGGATTCACCCCGTCAGGCCAAAGAACTGATGGGGGTTGCGTATGAAATATCTGAATCCTTTAAAACCCCCGTGATGGTGCGGCCCACCACCCGGGTGTGCCATTCCAGGCAGGATATTTCGCTGGGCTCCATTCCGAAAAACAAACGCCGGGCGCATTTCGAAAAAAATCCGGCCCGCTGGGCTGCGACCCCTAAATTCCGACTGCAACTTCACAGGGAGTTGGAAGAAAAGCTGGCCGCCATTGCAAAGTATCGGCCGACAGCCCCCAAAAAGCTGAATCGCAAAGCCAAATCCGGCAAAGCAATTATTGCTTCGGGTGTGGCGGCCGCTCATACCAAAGACATTTTAAGAGAATTGAAAATCTGGTCAAAAATTCCTTTTTATCAGGTCATTCAACCGTTTCCGCTGCACAGCAAATTTATTGAGCATATTATCGCCAGCTATGAAGAGGCTCTGGTTATTGAAGAAACCATGGGCGTGATTGAGATGCAACTGGCCGACCGTTATCGCATCAAAGGCAAATTATCGAATACGGTGCCAAGGGTTGGCGAACTTAGCCCTGAAAAGATAGAGGAAATTGTCAGTAAATTTGTCGGACTAAAATCCGAAGCGGTTACCATAAAATCTATCCCTGGCAGACGCCCGACCCTGTGCCCCGGATGCCCGCATCGCGCCAGTTTTTTTGCCATAAAAAAAGCCGCTCCCAGAGGGATTTACACCAGCGATATCGGCTGCTATACGCTGGGCCTCAATCTCGGAGCCGTCGATACGGTGCTCTGTATGGGCGCTGCCATCAGTCAGGCCGCCGGATTTTATCACGCCTATAAAAATGAAGAAAAACGGCCGGACATTGTGGCCACCATCGGTGATTCAACTTTTTTCCATGCCGGCGTACCGGCTCTTATCGATGCGGTCGTCCAGAATGTCGGCTTTGTGCTGGTGATCCTTGATAACCGCACCACTGCCATGACCGGCAATCAACCCACGCCGGCCACCGGCCATGGGGCCTGCGGCGAGTCCACTGAGACCGTTGATATCGAATCACTGGTTCGCGGATGCGGTGTTAAATTTATCCGGGAAAGCAATCCTTACGAACTCAAGGAGTTTACGGCTCTTCTTAAAAAGGCCGTTAAATACAGCCGCAAAAACGGACCCGCCGTGGTTATTTCAAGATATCCGTGCGTGCTGCACCGGGCCAGGCAGGGCGATACCGGGGAATATATACCGGTCGAAGTGAGTGAAAAGTGCGACGGTTGCGGTTATTGCATCAAGCATTTTGAATGTCCGGCCCTGATCTATCATGATGACAAAGAAGAAAAACACGTCAGCATCGATCCGATTCTGTGCACTTCATGCGGCGTGTGTTTGAATGTCTGTCCCAAAGGGGCATTCGTTGAAAAAACTAGGGAGTAAGCATTAAATAGTAAGCAGTAAGCACCATAGAGTAGGCAGCCGTAAATGCAAACCGGCAAACTGCTTACTGCCTATTGCTTACTATTATACGGGGGATATATGAGCAAGACAGTTAAACAGCAAATTCTGATCAGCGGAGTAGGCGGGCAGGGGGTTCTGTTTGTTACGGGCCTTCTGGCAGAAGCGGCCATCAGTAAAGGATTGGCGGTATTTACCTCGGAAACTCACGGTATGGCTCAACGCGGAGGAACGGTTGTGTCCCATTTTAAGGTCGGCGATTTCTCGAGCCCTTTGATCCGGCCATTTAAGGCAGACGGGTTGCTGGTATTAAAGGACGAAAATATCGCCCAGCACGGGTCATTTCTAAGAAAGGGCGGCTGGGCGGTGGTTAATAGCGGTAATGATTTGAAAATTGACAAAACATTAACGGCCAGCGGCATCGATGCGGACAAACTGGCCCAGGAAATCGCGAACCCGAAATCCGTTAATCTGATTATGCTGGGCTTTGCACTGGCAAAGGCCGGCAAAAAAGGCGGGGGTCCAATCAATCTGTTCTGCACATTGACCGATATTAAGAAAGTTCTGCGCAAAAAATTCAGCAGCCGCAAGAAGCTGATAGATGCCTCCATTAAGGCCTTAGATACAGGCTATTATTTCTGATTTTGATACTTCTTCTTGACAAATTCTAGTGATTCATCAATAGCGGTTAATGTTAGATTCAAGTCTTCTTGTGTATGCCGATAACAGATATATGCGTGATGATAAGGCGTGAAGAAAAATCCCTTTCGAATCATCTGTGTATAAAAATCTTTTCGTTTACCTTTATATGATCCTGATTCATCTTTTTTAAAAGTAATATAAAACATGGGTGCAATACCAGTGAGTTCGGCGCCCACGTCATGATTTTCTATGATCTCCTGAATTTTTTCCATGAACCACTCACCTTTTTTCCATATCTCCGCCAAGACATTATCTCGTTCTAAAATTTCAATGGTCTTAAGCGCTGCAATAAAGGCTTCGCTGTTGGGGAAAAAAGTTGAAGAAATGAAGAGCTTTTCTGCAGCCGCCATCATAATATCCTTTTTACCGGTGACAACCGAAATCGGATACCCGTTGGCAATAGCTTTCCCTAAAACCGAGATATCCGGATATACACCGTAAAGGGCTTGGGCGCCGCCGAGAGACAGTCTGAAACCCGTTCGGATTTCATCATAGATCAGAACAGCTCCGTATCTGTCACTCAGGTTCCTAACCCCTTCAAGGAATCCAGATTTGGGTATTTGCATTTTTTGATGGTTGGGGTGGCCGAATGGTGTCATTATGATAGCTGCAGTTTCGTCACCATGAGTAGCCAGAAGGTCTTCAAGTTGCTTAAGGTTATTGTACTCGAATTCAAACACGTCTTCATAGAATTTTGATGGAATCCCACCTTTCATCTCGACACACCAGTCATGCCAGCCATGATAACCACATCGCATGACTTTAATCCGGTTCGTGTAGGCTCTTGCAATTCGAATACTTGCCGTTGTTGCATCGGATCCGGTTTTTAAAAAAATACTCATTTCAGCGCAAGGGACAAGCTCAGCGATTTTTTTCGCCAAAACATTTTGATATTTTTGCGTAAGCGAGAAGCAAAAACCCTTTTCTTTAATCTGTTTATAAACTGCCTCATCTACCTCTTTTTCACGGTAACCGAGGATAATGGGGCCGTAACCACACAGAAAATCAATAAATTCATTGCCGTCCACATCATAAAGCCGGCATCCTTTACCACTTTCAAGAAAAATGGGATATTCGCCAGCAATGAAATCGGTGGGTTTTCTAGCCCCCAGAACCCCACCAGCTATAAGCGCACATGCCTCTTCAAAAAGCTTTAGGCTATTTGATATATTGAGCTTGTCTGTCTCTTTCATGAAAGGCCTCCTCGATTTATTTATCTGTTTTAAACATGGAAGCTATTTTTTCAGTCTGGTGGATCCTTGCCCCTCTCTTGATAAATGCACTTAGAAATTTGTCTGGGTCAATACAGCCCTCGGGAGCAACAACACCGGTTTCAGTCACATCACCTGCGTCCATCATTAAAGATGCTATTGATGCAGGAAGACCGGTTCCAGGAGCCATTCTTCCGACCATGTCAGCCGTATATGTGACTCTATTTCCATTTTTTTTACCATTGACGATTACCTTTAGACCTGAAGACTGCGGACCGTTGTCTCTGCCTTCGGGAATCGTTTCCCAGAGCTTAAGTGCAAGATCATAAGGTGTCACCTGAACACCCTTTATATCAATAGGCTCTGTTCCCAAAAAACCGGTATCTTTCTGTTCTTTAATCAACTCATCGACCCATAGTGGGATAAGGGCGCCTTTAATGATGACGTTTTTAACCCCTTTGATGTACTTCGGTAGGGTCAAAGGTTGGGGATGTCCCACATAACGGACATGACAGGTACCAAGGGGTTCAAGGAATTGTGCGGCCACAACCTCGGTGCCACCTTCCACATAAACCAGTTCCCCATTAATATATTGCGGGATTTTACCAAGGGTCATATGAAGACTATGATCCCAGGCAGCGCCTGCAAGTTCGGCAATACTGACCACCCAGTAAAGATAAATGTCGTCAACCTCATCAAGACGGTCTGCATACCATTTTACCAATACATTATTGGTACCAGGATCTGACCCCATGCCGGTGAGGACAGTGATCCCAGCATCCCTAGCCAAGTTATCTATTTCGGAGTTAAAAAGGATTTCAGTGCCCTCGTAATCATCACAAATATCGATATAATTCACCTTGGCCTCCACAGCAGCTTTTGCCACTGGTACCGCTGTTTTATAAAAAGGGCCTGCTGTGTTAATAACAACATTGACTTCCTTGAATGCATTAACCATAGATTCATGGTCATTGACATCCATCTTGACTAGTTCGGTCTTTTCATTTTCACGCAATTTTGTTGAGAGTCTTTGAGGATCAGGGAAAAGGTCTGCTAAGATGACAGATGTAACTTTTTCCTGTTTGATTAAATCTCTAGCGACACCCTGGCCCATACCACCAACTCCACCAATGATTAATACACGCATCTATTTTCCTCCTTAACATGATTTTTATGAATAATAGAGCAGGAATCTTTTTATGGAAGCCTCATTCTACTCTTTTCGTTCTTTATTCTTAATCGCTTCAAGGATCTTATCCGGAGTAATGGGGTAATCGTCAAAATAGACGCCCACGGCATTGGATACGGCGGCACTGTAAGCCTGAGCTGCCGACATTGCAATGGACATGGCCGCCTCTTTGGCGCCATATGGTCCTTTGGGATCATTGGATTCCACAATAATGGAATTGATTTTGGGCATGTCCACAGCAAGCGGAACCTTGTACTCCAGCATAGTGGGGTTCATCACCCGCCCCTTGTCATCCCAGAAATGATATTCGGTCAGCATGCCTCCCTGGCCGCCCATGGCGACCGATCCCTGGAACTGGCCTTCCAAGACCATGGGATTTAAGGCGAATCCCACATCCTGGGCTGCAGTAACTTCCAAAACATTCACCTGACCGGTTTCAGGATCAACTTCGACCTCGACGATGGTGGTCCCATAGGAAAAGGCTTCGCAAAGCTGCCCAAAGGGATTTTTAACCCACTCACGCTTCAAATCCGGTTTCGGCCAATACCCGCCTTCGCCAACAACTCCTCTGCCTTGGATCAAGCCCATACGAATGACTTTTTTCAGGGGGATGCTTTTGTCCTGGGTTCCCTTAACATAAATCATCCGGTCCCTGGCCACCAGATCATCCTTGTTGGCCTCAAGGGCATCGGCGGCGATGTCAAACAGTTTATCCCGAGCGTTTTGAGCGGCAATCTGTACCGCATGACCGCCCACGAAGGTCGAAACCTGGGAATAGGCACCCGGGTCCGATGGGGTCAATTCGGTATCGGCGGTGACCAGCTGGATGTCTTCGGGCCTCATCCCCAGCTCTTCTGCCGCTATTTGGACCAGCATATTGTCATTGCCCTGCCCATTATCCACAACACCGGAAATCACCGTTGCCGCGCCGTCTTCGTTGAGCTTGATAATTGCCTGAGATCCCCCTCGTATCCCCATGGGGAAACCCGTCTGCACGGAATTACAGCCAATACCGATCCCGTGATACGGCGGCAGCTTGCTGTATTTTTTGTCCCAGCCGGCTTTATCCGCTGCCTTTGCAATGGTTTCCTTCATGGCGCAGCTGCCGACATACGAACCGGTGCATGTGGTATCACCGACTTCCCGGGCGTTGCGCATCCGCATGGTCACCGGATCGATGTTCAAATGTTCGGCAATCATATCCAATTGGGTGTCTACACCGCAGGCAAATGACCGGCCGTGGACACGGATCATGCCGCGGATGGGCTTGTTGGTGTATATGCGGTAACCGTTGTAGCGGACATTCTCCATCCGATAGGCCTGTTCCATAGACAAAAAGGGCACACTGGTGGCAATGGGGCCGGTGCTGCTGTAAGCTCCCCCGTCCATGTAACAGGTGATGTCCCGGGCCAAAACCCGGCCTTCTTTATCCACACCGGTTTTGATCGTGGTGATCATGGCGTGGCCCTGACGGGTGGAAACCGTGTTTTCTTCACGAGTGTAAACAATCTTAACCGGCCGTTTGGTCTTTTGAGCCAGAAGCGCACAGATATAGTCGACGGGAGATATTTCCGATCGGCCGCCGAAGGCACCGCCGATGGCTATTTTGCGGACCCTGACCTTGTGCAGTGGGATTCCCAGAGCATTGGACAGGGGCTTTGACTTCATGTGCGGTCCGGCATTGGGGCACCAGATGTCCAGGTTGCCGTCGGCGTCGAATTTGGCCACAACCGCATGGGGCTCAGCCTGAAAATAGGATTCCTCGGCGGCCACAAAGGTATCTTCCCTAACGTAAAAAGACTCGGAAAAGCCTTTGTCGACATCCCCCACATCAATTGGTACGTGAATGTTGATGTTTTGGGGAAAATCTTCATGAATTAACGGCGCATCCGGGGCGATGGCGGACATAGGATCGAAAACCGCCGGCAGTTCCTCGTAGGTCACCCGGATCAGGTCGATGGCTTCAAGGGCTGTATTCTCGTCAACGGCTGCCACGGCAGCGACTTCTTCACCGAAATAGCGCACCTTTTCAATAGGCAAAAACTGCTGATCCAGCGTGTAGCGGAACACGCCCCATTTGCTGCCACTGGTGTCTTTGCCCGTTACTACCGCTTTGACACCAGGCAGTTTTTCCGCAGCCGAAGTATCGATATCAACTATGCGTGCATGGGCATGGGGGCTTCGAAGTATTTTCCCCACCAGCATTCGGGGGAAGGCCAAATCCGCCGTGAATTTAGCTTCACCAGTCACTTTGGCCCGCGTATCGACTCTTGGCATGCTCTTTCCGACGATATCGTATTGGCTGGCAGTTCCGGTTTTGTGAAGCGCTGAAACCGGAGGTGTTGGCTCAGAAGGTTCTTCTCCTGTGGCCGCCTCTTTCACAGCTTCAACGATCTTCTGATACCCTGTACAGCGGCAGATATTGCCGCTGAGTGCTTTGCGGATACTGTCTTCATCAGGGATGCTATCAGCAAGGGCAAACCCTTTTGCAGCCATGACCATACCTGAGGCGCAGAATCCGCACTGAATCGCTCCATGTCGGATAAATGCCTCCTGGACCGGATCCAGGCTTTCTCCCTTGGCCAAACCCTCCACTGTGAGGATGCGCTTTCTCGAAGCTTCAAGAGCTAAGGTTAGACAGGCACGGACAGGCACATCATCCATAAGCACCGTGCACGACCCGCAGACACCCTCTCCGCAGCCTTCTTTGGCCCCTGTCAGGTCCAATTGCTCCCGGAGGACCTCCAGCAATGTCCAGTGAGGCTCAACATCCAGTTCGTGGATTTCATCATTTACATTCAGGGTCAGGGGAACGCTCTTCATTGGAAATCCTTCCATATTTCTTTTCTAGAAGTGGTTTCAAAACCTCAGATCAGGTTCAAGGGCTAACAGTGCCTAAAGTGAGCTAAAATGAGCTAAAGTGACTAAAGTTTTGGTGTCGCTTTGCTCCGTCGTTTATATAGATGATAGAATTCCTTAAACTTTAGTCACTTTAGTGCACTTCCAACTTTAGCTCACTTATTTATTGTGAGCATTTATCGGAGGACTGTGCTGCACCTTAATTTAAAAAATCAGATGCGAATCCCGCTTAGCGGGGCAACGCAGCCATTGGGTCTTAGATGGGGTTTTGAAAACACTTCTATGCATCTATGTTTCTTAATGCTTCTTTAAGCGCCCGTCGAACAAGGACCGATACCATTTGACTGCGGTAATCCACATTGGCGCCGACATTATCGACCGCAAAAGTCGAAGCTATGTCCATGCACTGACTGGCGACTTCGGCTATGACTTCTGCATCCGTTATGCTGATTCCTTCAAGAAGTCGGGCGACCTGATTGAGCAATAAGGGGGCTCTGCTCATGGAGCCGACCGCAATTCTGGCTGTCTTGACAATTGCATCGTTTGTCTGGATAAAAACACCCACCGAAGCGATCGGGTAGTCAATGGCGGATCGATAGGCCAATCTTTTATAGGCGCTATAGGCACCCGGGTCTGATAGCGGGACATGAATGTAAGTCAGAATTTCTCCGGGTTCCAGGGTAAGCGGGTGTTCTCCCACAGTCGAGTAGAGGTCCACAAGGGGAATCCGTTTTTCACCCTGTACACCGGCAATGGTTATCTCTGCATCCAGTGCCAGCAGGGCCGTTGCGCCGTCCGATTGAAATGTGGCATGGCAGCGGTCTGAGTCCGCCCGGGCATAGCAGGTTTGCCCCCCGGCCTTGTGGCAGGGCGCTTTTCCTAAGCGCCATGCTGCAGACTGGTTGTAAAACAGGCATCTGGCGTCTTGGCAGAGGTTGCCGCCAATGGTCCCGCTGTGGTGCTGGATGGACGGGGCACCGATGGCTTCCATGGCCTGGGATAAAGCAGATAAATGTTTTTTAACGTCACTTGATGCCGCCACGGCGGCAAGAGATGTCCGTGCACCGATGGTAAGCTCGCCATTTTGCCGGGTGATGCCGTCCAACTCATCCAAGCTCTTGAGACTCAAAAGATAGGCCGGCTGGCAGAGCCGCTTTTTCATCCGTACCAGCAGATCGGTGCCGCCGCCGAGGATGTGGCACGCCTCGCCGTGGGTGTTTAAAAGATCCAGTGCTTTCTCAAGCGTTTCCGGTTCCAGGTACTTAAAACGGGGTAAACGCAATATGTCCTCCTGATATGATGATTATTATCTGTTTAGTCAGTTGATTATTCGAATATTTTGGAATCAGCTTTATAGCTTGCCCAGTACTTCCCTAGAGATAACGATCTTCTCAACCTCCTTGGTTCCTTCATAAATCTCTAAAACCTTGGCAGCGCGGTAAAATCGTTCGATATCGTAATCGTTAAAGTAGCCGTAACCGCCGTGCAGCTGCAATGCTTCATCCACGACTTCAACCGCTATATGGCAGGCATACATTTTGGCCATGGCAGTCAATTTCGTATCCGGTTTGCCCTGATCGAGCAACCAGGCGGATTTGTAAGTCATGTTGCGGGCGGTTTCAACCTTAGTTGCCATTTCGGCAATTTTAAACTGGGTGCCCTGAAATGCGGCCAGGGGTCGACCGAATTGCTGTCTGCCCTTTACATGTTTAACTGCCATATCCAGAGCGCCCTGGGCAAGTCCGACGCCGTGAGCTGCAACATATGCCCGGGAGTGATCGAAAAATTTCATCAGCTGGATAAACCCGTTTCCTTCCACACCGATCAAATTTTCCCGGGGGACGCGGCAATTGTTAAAATAAATGGCTGCTGTATCTGACGCCCGTAGGCCCATCTTGCCATGCATCGGATCGGCCTTATACCCTTCGCGATCGGTCTCCACCAGAATGATGCTGTGGCGGCCGGTTTTGGATTTCGCATCCGGGTCGGTAAGGCAGTAAACCAGCATATGGGTTCCAACGGTACCGTTTCCGATCATCACTTTGCTGCCGTTGATGATATAGTCATCACCGTCTTTAACGGCAGAGGTCGTAGCCGCGGCTGTATCACTGCCGGCATCCGGCTCGGTAATAGCAAACCCTAAAATGCCATCACCGGTAAAAAGTTGGGGAAGGTACTTCTTTTTTTGCTCTTCTGTGCCGAAAAGAATCAGTTCTTCAGCTCCGAATGACACCGAGCAAAGCTCCTGCGCGATGCCCGGGTCCACTTTCCAGAACTCTTCCAGCACCAGGGCCTGCTCGAAAAAACCGAGTCCGGGTCCGCCGTATTCTTCAGGGATGAAAAGTCCGATCAGATCCAGTTCGCGCGCTTTTTTCAGGATTTCTGCCGGAAACGTTTCATTGATGTCATATTCAAGCGCAACAGCCGGAAATTCACCCACTGCAAATTCGCGGGCTGCTCTTTGAATGTACTGCTGTTCTTTGGTCAGATCATAGTCCATGGGTCGTTCCTCTCTATGTATGTTGAAATCCTTAGCATTCTAGTTTTTCAGAAACTTATTAGAATCCCCAAACCGGAATGATGGAATGGTGGAAAAATGGAATAATGGGTTTCGGAAGGCAGACATCCCCTTTTAAAATCAACATTCCAGCATTCCATTATTCCAATGTTCCAGATCGTATTTGCTCTTTCCTTAATATTTTAAATACATTTTCTATACTTAACCGGGATCACAACGGGATGTTACCGTGTCGTTTTTTGATCTCAGGTCGCTGTTTATTGCGCAGCATCCTCAGGGCTTTGATTAACTCGGGTCGCGTTTCTTTAGGCTTGATGACGCTATCGACCAGCATATTGGAAGCTGCGTGGTAGGGATTCGAATATTTATAATCATATTCCTCGATTTTCTGCTGACGGAGTTCATCGGGATTTTCCGCAGCCTGAATTTCTTTGCGGAATATCAAATTCACGGCGGCTGTTGTATCCAGCACAACCAGTTGAGCAATCGGCCAGGCTAGCATCAGATCAACTCCCATGCCGACACAGCACATCCCCATCACGGCGCCGCCGTATTCCTTGCGCAGGGCCAGCGTGATCTTGGGCACGGTGGCTTCTGAATAGGCATAGAGCATTTTAGCGCCATGACGGATAATTCCGGCATGCTCTTGGGCCACCCCGGGAAAATAGCCGGGCACATCCACAAAATTAATCAGGGGGATATTGAACGCGTCGCAAAATCGAATGAAACGGGCGGCTTTGTCGGACGCATCGACATCCAGACACCCGGCCTTTATTCGCGGCTGATTGG
Source organism: uncultured delta proteobacterium (assembly GCA_963706575.1). Lineage (GTDB taxonomy): Bacteria > Desulfobacterota > Desulfobacteria > Desulfobacterales > JAHEIW01 > JAHEIW01. The sequence continues at coordinate 478,283 of CAVPNL010000001.1, forward strand.
CAACGATTCCGACGACATGGCCGTCCATACGGGCAAAGCCGACGATAATATTCAGGGCGTAACGGCGCAGGACTTCAAAAAAGGTTGCCTGATCGACCACTCGCTCGATGACCTGATGCATGTCATAGGATTTTTTAAAGTCTGCGGGGACGATTTCCTTAAGCTTTTTGTCGATTCGTTCAGGATCATCACCGGTATTCACGATCGGTGGATTTTCACTATTATTCGATGGCAGATAACTGAGCAGTTTTTTTATGAGTTCCAAACACTCTTCATCACTGTCGGCAACGAAATGCGCGGTTCCGGTGATCTCGCTGTGGACTTTGGCACCGCCGAGCTCTTCCAGACTGATATCTTCACCGGTCACTGATTTGATGATCCCGGGCCCGGTAATCACCATGTGGCTTTTGCCTTTTACCATAACGATAAAATCGGTCAAGGCCGGCGAATAAACGGCCACCCCCGCACTGGATCCCATCATGCCGGTAATTTGAGGAATTAGGCCTGAAGCCGCCGTATTGCGATAAAACATGCCGGCAACGCCTTTGGATGCGAAAAAGCCTTCATGCAATCGGCCGCCTCCGGAGTCATTTAAAGCCACCAGGGGCGCTTTAACTTTTATGGCCTCATCCATAATACGGCAGATTTTTTGCCCGTGGATGGTGCCGACGGACCCGCCGAGAACGGTAACGTCCTGGGCATAAGCAAATACCAGACGGCCTTCTATGTTGCCATAACCGGTAACCACACCGTCGCCAGGTACCTTCTTTTGCTGCATACCAAAAGCAACGGACTGACTTTCGGCCAATTTGTTGACCTCCACAAAACTGCCCGGATCGAAAAGCAGGTTAAGGCGTTCTCTGGCCGTCAATTTGCCTCTTTCGTGCTGGCGGTCGACCATCTTTTGACCGCCGCCGATTTCGGCCTGTTGCTCAAGAGCCGCCAGCCTTTCCAATTCACTCTGATGTGTTTTGGATTTCGTCATGGTTGTTTATCCTTTGTTGATTTCTAATGATTATAGAGGTTTCAAAGATTGAGAAGGATTAAATCAAACTATTTGTGTTTTTTGCGGCTTACCGGCATTACCTGCAACTGTATACTGTATACCATATGAAACTGTCAATTATTAAAAATGTTCATTTTCATTCTAGACCTGTACTGTTTGCTTGGAATTTGATACATGAAATTTTCGCCATATTTCACAAATTAGGATCCGATTTCTTTTGTTCATATGCAACCTTCAGCAGACACTATATAATTTTTAAAGGAGAAATTGAGCATGTCCGGCAAAAAGAAGAAATTTTCAAGAAGAGATTTTATTAAATCCGCTGGTGCAGCTAGTTTAGGATCGGTTCTGGTTCCTTTAAGCACTTTGAATCAAGCGCATGGCAGTACTTCAACGAAGACGCCTGAACATATGATTGTGCCGAAGCGACCGTTTGGGAAAACAGGCGTTGATGTCTCAATCCTTTCACTGGGCGGCGTATTAAGGAGTTCTGACCTGTTAATATTCAGGCAGGCATTTAAAATGGGCGTAACCTACTGGGATACGGCGGATTCATATGGATGGGGTAAAAATGAAAAGGCAATCGGCAAATACTTTGCCAAGTTCCCAAACGATCGCGAAAAAGTGTTCTTGGTAACTAAAGGCGGCACTTCAGACCCCAAAAAACTAACTGAGAAATTAAATACCTCACTTCAAAGAATGAATACATCGTATGTCGATTTGTATTTTATTCATTATGTAAACGATGTAAAAAGTGAATTGACAGATGAAGTCAAGGCCTGGGCTGAAAAAGCCAAATCCGAAGGAAAGATTCGGTTTTTTGGATTTAGCACCCATAAAAATATGGAAAACACGATGCTTGCGGGAGCCAAACTGGGGTGGATCGATGGCATCATGATGAGCTATAATTACAGGCTAATGGTAAAAGATAAAATGAAAAGAGCGGTTGATGCCTGTGTTAAGGCGGGGATAGGATTGACAGCCATGAAAACACAGGCTGCTTTCTCGGCAAATTTTTATGCTTCGATCGGCTCTGAAACCGACGATGCCCTGAAAATGACTGAAAATTTTCTTAAAAAAGGATATACCGCTGAACAGGCGAAACTTAAAGTCGTGTGGGAAAATCCAAATATTGCCAGTATCTGCTCGGCGATGTCCGAATATGACCATCCTGCAGGCAAATGTAGCCGCGGCTTTGAACAAGCAACGTCTGTCCGGAGGTGACAAACAACGTCTGGAACAATATGCACAACAAACTGCTCCCGGCTACTGTGCCGGCTGCGCAAATATTTGCGAATCAGCGGTCGATCTTGGTATCCCTATCAGCGATATATTGCGCTATTCCATGTACCATCACAGCTATGGAGATCGAGATACGGCTTTAGCGTTATTCAAGGCGCTACCAGCAAATATTAAGGTAAACATTTTTAAGGCCGACTATTCTAAAGCTGAAAAATATTGCCCCCAAAAAATTCAAATCGGTAGAGTTTTGAAAAAAACATATAAAGATTTAACTTAAACAGTACATTTTGCCACCCCGAGAAGTGGGGTTATCAGTTTCATATCTAAAATACATTTATTTTTAGGAGGCTAAAATGAAAGAACAAGTAATGCATTTACTGCCACAATTCCTTGAAACTATTGGGGTTGATGAGGAACCAATGGGTATTTTTTATACTGCTGAAAAACCAGCTGAAGGTTTTTCCCCGAAACCAATGGATTTGCCCACTCGCGAAAAGGAAATGAAAAATGAAATTGACTGGCAAAAAGTGTTCAGTCAGTTTTCCTGTGTGATGGGAAATATTTGGCGGGCCCGAAAGAAGAAGACAGCAGCTTATTTCTCTGCCGAACAATTTGGGTGTCCTGGTGGTGCTTTCTGGCTTGGCTTTAACAAACCCCAGGCTGAAACGATGATTCAGTATGTATCCACCGGCATTCCCAATTGGACGGACGGTGAGTTTTACTGTGATTCTCCGGACAATCTAAGACAAATCTTTGAATATGTTGATCCACGACCGGCGCCCAAAACTTTTTGCGTTGTAAAGCCGCTAAGCCTATTCTGCGGTGATGAAGAGCCGGAACTTGTTGCTTTTTTTACCAGACCGGAATCACTGTGTGGGCTTCATCAACTGGCAACTTATGTGACCAATGACCCTGAAGTGGTCGCATCACCCTGGGGTCCCGGGTGCGGGAGCGTTGTCACATGGCCGCTGCACTACTCATCAAAAGGAAAGAACAAAGCTGTGGTCGGGGGATGGGATCCTTCCGCGCGAATGTTTTTTAAAACTGATGAGCTGTCATTTACCGTGCCTTTTGCGATGTTTATGGATATGGTCACGCGTTTTAACGAATCATTTCTAAAAACCAATAGCTGGGAAACGGTTCAGAAGAAGATCGAACGAAGTAAAAAAACATGGGGAGAGGTTTAGTCTATAATGGTATCTTCGTTGGTGATATCCGTTACACACACCTCAAACCAGTGATTCAAATGAACGAAGTGCAGATCTAACGGTGTTTCGGACTCCCTAAAAGTGTTGGCAAAAAGATAATAACTTTGCAATTAGCCGGATAGCTTTTAACAAACCAGGGCAGGGCTATCATAACCCTGCCTTTTATTTTCAGAAACAAATATATTGATATGAAGTGCACAATATTTTATTGTTAGCTGTTGCAAGATCACATCTCACATTTTTTTGATCCTTCTTTTCTGATTCTGCTTATTGTTCATTTGGATCCTCTTTGCTGTAATAGCTCTATATGGTGAAGTCGTCTTAATTCAATTATTCCTAAACAACTAAAAATATTAGGGATAATTACCAATGGCACCTTTCATCGCAAGAGCAATTCTATGGCTCATTTTTTCAGTTATTCTTTTTGATACCATTAAAGAATTTAACAAGCTTTTTCACCAAACTTTAAATCCATATTTTGCCATTGTACCGGCAGTCCTTAATTTTTTGTTTGGGGAGTATATTTTCAAAAAATGGAAATTCAACCAGGAAGTTCAAATTAATAAATCAACAGCGTCCAGAATTGATAAAATTATATTTTTGATCGGTTTTATAATTGTAGGCAGCCTTATTCTTTGTGTTTTAATCGTATGGGCTTTGGTGATCTATAAGGCATCGATAAAAGGTCGTCTATAAGGCATTGATGAAACTTAACATTTATTTGCTTCCAGAATTTCTTCCGCCCCAAGCGGGCCTTTTTGATTTGCCTATTTTTTTAAACTTCTGGCGATGATGGCTCGACTCGATCGACATGGTGTATTATCTTGAAGTGTCTTTGATCCATGCTTCCTGATCGTCGTGTTTCCGATGTGATAGTCAGTAAAGGGGAGCACAATCGTTATTGGTCAGGACGATGACAAAATGAATTAAAAAGGGGGACATTATCATGCGCCATTTTATATATGTGTTTTTGCTTTTATTTGTTTCAACTGTGGCCTTTGGTGGTACGGGCGCTTCAGTGACATATCAGGTCAACGGACAATCTTATGAGGGTTATTACATCAGCCCTTCTGACCGGGCGCCGTTTGTGCTGCTGATTCATGACTGGGATGGCTTAACAGATTATGAAATCAAGCGGGCCAATATGCTTGCTGATTTGGGCTACGCGGTATTTGCTTTGGATTTGTTTGGTGCCGGCGTGCGACCGACCGAAGTAAAGGACAAACGCCAGCATACGGGCGAACTCTATAAAAACAGGGGAAAAATGCGGACTTTGATGAAAGCGGCTCTGGATACGGCTAAAAACAAAGGCGCCAACATCAAAAATGCCGTTGTATTCGGCTATTGTTTCGGCGGCGCGGCAGTGCTTGAATTGGCGCGCTCCGGGGCGGACCTGAAGGGTTTTGCCACTTTTCATGGGGGCTTAAAAACACCGCAAGGACAAAATTACAGCCAAACCCGGGGGAAAATTTTAATTATGCACGGTTCAGCCGATACAGCGATTACCATGGATCAGTTCGCTGACCTGGCCAAAGAACTGGAATCAGCCGGAGTTGCCCACGAAATGATCACCTATGGTGGAGCCCAACATGCCTTTACCGTTTTTGGTGCTAAACCCTATCAAAAAACTGCAGATAAAAAATCCTGGAAGCGCTTTACAGAATTCCTTGCAGAAACGTTGAAAAATTGAAATGAATAAATTGTGAAATTTCAAAATGAAATCACAATTGCACAATTTTTTTTCGTAGCGTTGGCCTTACAGACCGGCTGCCAATTGGGTGAGGCTCTCAATGTTTAACACAGGAGGCTATCTTTGAGTAATCATCTGCTATTGGTACAGAAAAAAAGCAATATTTGTACCCTAACACTTAACCGGCCGGAAAAGAAAAATTCTCTTTCTCTTGAATTGATTGAACAGATTAAATCTACCATGGAAGAACTGGCTGAGGACGATGGGGTTCGGACCGTTATCCTGCGCGGGGCAGGGGATCAGGCCTTTTGTTCGGGATTTGATATTGGGTCGTTACCCACCCAATCCAAAGGGGATGCAGAGCAAAGATTAAAATCATTGGATCAGGTTGAGTCGCTATTTCAATGTCTGATTCGCTTTCCATACCCGGTGATTGCCATGCTGAATGGCTTTGCATTTGGACTGGGATGTGAGCTGGCCATGTGCTGTGACATTCGCATTGGCATCGAGGATATCCACATGGGGGTGCCGCCGGTCAAGCTGGGCATGGTTTATCCATGGACTGGGCTGCAGCGGTTTATTCAGAACATCGGGCTGCAAAGCACCAAAGAAATGTTTTTTACCGGTCGCAGCTACACCGGCCGACGGATCAAAGAGCTCGGGCTGGTAGACTATCTTGTACCCGGCGATGAGTTAGAAGAATTTACTTATGGCATGGCTGAAGAAATTGCCGGGAACGCACCGCTGGCGCTAAAGGGCACCAAAAAAGTCATCAATTTGTTGATGCAATCCAACCGCTTGGATGAAACCCAAATCAAAGAAGCACAAACGATTTTTAATACAACCCTGTTGAGCGAAGATATGCAGGAAGGGCAGTCTGCATTTTTGGAAAAGCGAAAACCTCAGTTTAAGGGAAAATAGATCTGAATTATAGTTCCTCACGCAAAGACGCAAAGTCGCAAAGATTTTATAATTTGTTGTAACGGATTTAATTATTCCGGTTCCTAAATAAAAAATAAATCATTTATTTTTAAATTCTGGAACGATCAATTAGGGTGAAGAGGAGGAATACATGGAGCTCACGTCTTACAAAGCAGAAGATCTTTTTGAATGGGTGACCCGGGCAGGAGAAGAATTTTTATTGCTGGACGTTCGCGTGAATGAAGAGTTTGACCGTTTTAAAGTCGAAGGACCCTTTCTTTCCGATATGGTCAATGTCCCTTACGTGGAATTTGTTGAACACGAGGAAGAAAGTGTGGCCAAAGTACCTGCGGCTGAAAAAGTCCGGATTGTGTGTGCCAAAGAAGGCTCAGCCAAGTATGTCGGGGAAATTATGGTCAATCACGGCTTTAAAGATGTTCGCTATCTGGAGGGCGGAATCAAAACCTGGGGCAATATGCTGGCACCAGAGCTGGTGGCATCTGATGACGGTTATAAACTCTACCAGTTCATCCGTCCGGGAAAGGCCTCTTGCAGTTACGGACTGATATACAATGACGAAATGGTTTTGTTCGATCCATCCCGCAATGTCGATTTTTATCAGCGCTTTGCTGAAAATAACGGTGCCAGGATCGTTAAGTCCTGCGAAACCCACCTGCAGGCCGATTATATCTCCGGCAGCAAACAAATCGCTGCCGATTTCGGTGCGCATATATTGGGGCACGAAAACGATTTTAAAGAGGCAGCTTTCAAATACGAGAAGATTGTCGATGAGCAGGTTTACTCCTTTTCCAAAGGCGGCCCGGAAATCAAAGCCCTGCACATGCCGGGACACACGCCGGGCAGCACTTCTTACCTGATTGATAATAAATACCTGATTACCGGAGATACGGTATTTATTTTATCAATCGGTCGTCCGGATCTCGGAGGGAAAGCCGAGGAATGGTCAAAACTGCTGTATCACACCCTTAAAACAAAGATTGAGGAATTGAAAGCTGACCTGATCATTTTACCCGGTCATTATATGGATTGGAGTGAAGCCAATCCATCCCGGATATTTTCAGACACACTGGGGAACATAAAAAATAAGAATTCAGATATTTACGGCATATCAACCGAAAGGGAGTTTATTGAATTTATTAAAGACAATATGCGCCCTCAGCCGGAAGTGTACGCAGAGGTTCGTAAGGTCAATGCGGGTTTATTGGAAGTTGACGCGGAAGAGCAGGAGATAATGGATCTGGGTAAGAATGAGTGTGCTGCCAGTGCACAAAAAGCATCCTGAGGGTAGCTTATCTTAAAATTGAACCGGACACAGCGGAGGAGGGCCATTTCAAGTGCTAACAACACTAAATGGCGCCTCCTCTTTTTTATGTGAACTATAAAATTAAAACCCGAATTTTAATTAAAGTAACTATTTAAATAAAATATTCTAACAATTTAAAAATAAATATAAAAATATAAATTAATTTTCAGTCCCTTGATTTAAACCCGCCTCTCAAATTTAACGATTTCCGGTCTAAAGAAGACTAAAGTAAACCGATAAATTATCCGATATAAATTTCGGAAACCGTTTACTTATGGAATAACCTGCTGAACTGTACCTAATTTTTTATAAAGGATGCAAACCTGTATGAAGGTTCCGGAAACTGCATTAAAAAAATACAACGTTGTTATTCCGAAATTATTTCAGATTATTTTAAATTTACCGGAGGAAAAGCAATTAGCGCTTCTGCAACATGCCGAAGAATTGCTGGTAAAGGAAAGACGCTCCTTTATCCGGAAAAAATGCTCTATCCCGGTCAGTTACGCGACCTATGACCGCGTTTATACAAACACCATAAAAAATATCAGTCAGAGAGGCTTGTTTATAGAAACCCAAAGGCCTTTATTTGTCGGAGAAGAGCTCGTCATGTCGTTTTCAATGAAGGGTTTTGGCAAGCCGCTTAAGGTAAAAGGCGAAATTGTGCAGGTTTCTCGCAGTGGAATCGGGGTCGAATTTAAAAACATGAGCCCCTACGTCGAAGAGATGATTGCAAAACTTATCAACCGCATGAAAACGGAACTGGTTTAATCCCATTTAACAATTGTCATACATTCTAATGATCTCGCCGGTTCCTTTCCCTTCAACGCTTTTTACATATCCGTTTATTACCTTTTTCATTGGAATCGGATTGTGGCCGGGGAAATAGGCCTCATATTTTTCGACTGCATCTTCAACCAATCCGGATGAAACTGCATTGATCCTAAGTTCGTTTTTTAATTCTAAGGCGGCTGCTTTGACAAAACTGTGAATTGCTCCATTGACCATGGCAGCGCTTGTCGTCATCCTTACAGGATGATCCGCCAATATCCCGGTCGTAAGCGTAAATGACCCTCCAGTATTCAAGTAATCCTGCCCGATCCTTACAAGATTTACCTGTCCCATTAACTTGCTCCGTAGCCCGATATCGTAATCGTCTTCCGTCAATGAATCAAATGGTGCCCATTTAGCCTCTCCGGCTATACATAAAATTGCATCTACTGCTCCAATGGATTCAAACATCGCTTTAATAGACCTCGAGTCCGCAATATCGACAGTGACATCGCCGGAAGTTCTTCCGGCAATAATAATTTCATGTGTCTTCGAGAAATGAGCTGCCACTTTTTTGCCAATTGTACCGTTACCGCCAATTACGAGAAGTTTCATTTTTTCTCCTTTTTAATCAATAAATATTTCGTTAGAAGTGGTTTCAAAATCTCAAATCAGGTTTCCCGCTTCAATGCGGGATTGCACGTCTTGATTTTAAAAAATTAATGTGTGCATCAAAGCCCCGCTAAGCGGGATTACATATCTGATCTTTAAAAATTAATGTATGCATCAAGGCGCAGGCCGATCGAGAAAGTCGTTGTTCTCAGCATACATGATGGGCTAGTATGTGAGCATTTATCGGAGGACTGTGCTGCACCTTAATTTAAAAAATCAGATGCGAATCCCGCTTAGCGGGGCAACGCAGCCATTGGGCCTCAGATGGGGTTTTGAAACCACTTCTAGAGTTCACAGGCCATGAAGGTGACCTTAAATGGTAAGTGACTGAATTCTTTGGTTTCACCTTCGATAAAGCCGAATTTCCGGTACCATTGCTTTAAGTCCGTTTGCGCTGCGATTATACCGATGCTGATTTTTTTTGATCCGAGTTTGCGCGCGTTACGAAAAATATGTCCGACCAGCTGACTCCCAAGGCCTTTTTTTCTTTCATGCGGCAAAACAGCCAGACGCTCAAGATAGCAAAGATTGTCATCAGCCTTTTCGATCGCAACGCATCCTGCCGGTATGCTCGTGCGCTCCAGTATGAAATAGCTGACACCCCTGCCAAAGTCATTTTCAATCCACTCCTCCGTACAGTTAGAAGGGTGCTTGGGACAGTTTGCCGGTGTGAGCTTGAATCTGGCGGCCACGTCGCGATAGGATTGCCGAATCAGGCGGGATAATAGAGATATGTCGTCAGAATTCGCTTCTCTGATATGGATAAGGCTGCCGGTCATCTTTTACCTAAATTGAGCGTTTCGAATATTTAAAAGGAGTCCTTCTCTCAACCAGCGGCAAATAGATTGCGACACTTATATTAGCGGACTTTAAAGGCATCTAATGTGTCGGTAATTTGATCCAGATGATCTTCCAAATGCCGAAGATAGTCGGTCATCAAGTCAAAAAGCGTAACTCTGGTTTTCGCATCAAGCTGCCAGACGTGGCTTAGGCAAGCTGAATCCACTGAGCGGATGATGTGAGCCAGCTGAATATTGAAATGGCGCCACAGGCCCAGTAATTCCTTCCATTGTCGATCCTGGTAATTCTGAATTCTGACCCAGTGTATGTTATCTTGCCCATAGTCGGGGAAAGTGAGATGCTCCACGAGCTGGAGACGCACAAACCGCTGATGGTTATTGGCAGCCGAATCAATCAGATGACCGATGATCTCCTTGGTAGACCAGGCATCTTCTGAAGGGCGGAATTTTAGCGTTTGTTCCGGTATATCGCGCCAGCGCTCAACAGCAGCATTTACGCCTCGTTCAATGCTGTCGGCAACTTGAACCAATTTATCCCTTTTCTCTTTCATCTATCCGATTTCATTTATATTTTTACCAGGTTGCTATCAGACTTATTTTCAGGGTAATACGAACAATTTCACCCCGATCGCGGCGCCCAGCCAACAACCGGAGATGACAACAGCCAGAAAGGAGATTCTGGCCCACGAATGTGGCATCCAGCGTCGTTGCAAAAGCAGGCCTACAGAGATCACATGAAACGGCACCGGAAGACCAAGGGAAAGTACAACCAAGGCTTTCGACACGGATTCCTGCGATTCAGGGAAAAGCTGAGCGGCCAGAGAACCGCTTACGGCACCATAAATCATCCTGGCAAACAGATAAAGCCCTACTAAAATTGCGACGTTAGCAATTAATCTGATAACCATCCGGGACATACAAATTTCTTTTAGGCTTTTGCGCACGTCAAATCAACCATTTAAAATTAATAAAAATCGCCTACCGGCGCAAAACATCTCTTGACATTTGTACATTGTATACCGTATACAAAAACCTGCCGAATCCACACCTTTTGTATCGCCGGCTCTGAAACAAATGGCCTCACAATCTTTGATCCCCAACTCAAATGCCAATGGAGAGGACAATGGATTTTTTCAATAACCTTACAGTGGTTTCTCTGGAGCAGGCGACGGTGCTGCCGTATTTAACCTACCGCCTGGCTCAGGATGGAATGAATATCATTCGCCTGGAACATCCGATTTATGGTGATCCCAATCGATTCATCGGTGAAAATGTTCTCAATGAAGAACGAATGAATTCATACTTCTTGTGCATCAATGCCGGTAAAAAAGCGCTGACACTGAATTTGGCAGAGGATGAGGGGCAGCAAATTTTTCATTCTTTGATTAAAGAACTCGAAGTGGATATTTTTGCGACCAATCAGCTTCCTAAAAATTATCAGAAGCTGGGAATTGATTACGACAGTTTAAAGTCTCTCAAACCGGATATCATCTGGCTGGGAGTGACCGGGTTTGGCCCTGACAGCAATGAAGCCGCTTACGACCCGATATTGCAGGCCCGATCGGGTTTAATGGAATTGACCGGTGAAGCCGAAGGCGATCCCCAGGTTATGGGCATCCCCCTGCCGGATATGGGCACCAGTGAGCACGCATATGGAATGGTAATGAAAGCCCTTTACAAACGCCAGTTGACCGCTAAGGGCAGTTGCATCAATATGGCCATGTTTGAATCAACGGTATCATGGCTTACGGTACCCATCACCTTGACTGACAGTTTTGGAAAAAGTATCAGCCGCAGGGGAAACACCCATGAATTCTTTGCACCGGTTTCGGTTTACCAGACTAAAAACGGATTTATCTATCTGGCGGTCGGCAACGACCGTCAGTGGAAAACAATGGTTTCCCAGGAAATTTTTAAGAGTCTTGATCAGCCGGACTATGAAAGAAATGAGGGCCGCATAAAGGATGTGAAGAATTTGAATCAGGCGATTAATGCGATTACGCGCCACCACACAACTGAAGATCTGATTGAATTGTTCACCGCCATCACCGTTCCCATCAGTAAAATTAAACTAGTCGATGAAGTTATTCAAGATCCGCTGGTCAAACGACGACTGCTGCATGCCCAGGATTCAGCCACCGGTACCCGCATAACTCTGGCTCCTCCGCCGAATATGACACCGTTTTTGGAACAATCCGACCGTCGGCTTTCGTTTCCCCCGCGATTCGGTGAACAAAACAGCGAAATATACGGCAAGAAATTGGGATATTCTGAGGATGATCTTAGCCGCTTGAAAGAAAAGGGCGTTATATGAATAGCGCTTAAAGATTGCAGGATTCAAGGAATTTAGGAAACCGAGGGTTTATCTTTTTAAGGGTTATAATTCCCAGAAATTTTAAGGTAACATTATGAGAAAAAGGGCAGAGTTAAATGACTTGGATCTTGGGCCGCTACAGGCGTTTCAGGAGCGAAAATCTTTAGGGGAGCATGTTTTTGAAAGCCTGAAGCATTCGATTGTCAGGGGAAAAATTTCTTCGGGTGAATGGCTGGTTGAAAGCCATATTGCTGAAACTTTGGGAATCAGCCGAACCCCTGTAAGAGAGGCGATTCACAAACTTGAACGTGAAGGGCTCATTGAGCGCCAGCCCCGGGGGGGGTTCACGGTTCTCGGTCTTGAGCGCGATGATATCGAAGAGACCTTCGGTATTCGCAGCGTACTTGAAGGGTATGCCGCCCGGCTGGCCGCTGTCAAGCATGATGCGCAAGAACTGGAGCAATTGGAGAACAAAATTGATGAATTTCAAAATGCGCTGGATCAAAAAAAAATGAATTTGCTGCCGGGAATCAATACCGAATTTCATGATTTGCTCTACAGCCTGAGTAAAAGCCCTAAATTGATCAATATGATTAATGGCCTGCACGATCAGATTTACCGCTACCGGCAAATGATCCTTAAAGAAAAAAAATTTGCATCGACCAGCAACCTGGATCACAAAAAGATGTTGAAATATATTCGCAGGCAGGATGCTGAAGGTGCGGAGCGCCTGGTCCGGGATCACATCTTAAGAGGGAAGGAAATGGTATTAAAGGAATATGACCGGCAACGGCAGGATTAGCCACTTCTAGAATCATCAGGGGAATATAATATGACCACAAAGAAGATAAAAATACTGATCGGCAAGCCCGGTCTGGACGGGCATGATCGCGGGGCCAAGGTAACCGCTCTGGCGCTAAGAGATGCCGGCATGGAAGTGATTTACACCGGACTCCATCAGACTGTGGAACAGATTGTCCGAACGGCCATACAGGAAGCGGTGGATGTGGTCGGCTTAAGCATTATGTCCGGCGCCCACATCCCCATTTGCCAGAAGCTTTTAGAAATGATGAAAAATGAAGGACTTCAGGAAATTCCGGTGGTCGTGGGAGGGGTTATTCCCAAGCAGGATATACCCAAACTAAATAAACAGGGTATTGCCGGTGTTTTTCCCGGAGGCACGACCTTTGATGAAATTGTGGCCGGTATTAATGAAGTGGTTACTTAATTGTAAAAGGCCTTAAAAAGCAAATGAGCTAAAATTAAAAATGATCTAAAATGCCTAAAATTGAGGAGTTCTATCCATTTTAAAAAAGATGGAGCATCACGCGGCGCAAGCGCCTGCGCTGCGCGAGCGATGCCACAACTTTAGGCATTTTAGCTCATTTTAGCTCATTTTAGGCATTTATTAAGGAGTCATTATGGGAGTCGCAAAATACATTAAAGACGAAAAAGATGCGGTTAAGGAAGTCATCTACCAGTCGGGCATCAAGATCAAAGCGGTTTACACTCCCCAAGATCTCGCAGAGGCCGGTTTTGAGTACGAAAACGATCTGGGGGACCCCGGAGAATATCCTTTCACCCGCAGCCTGCATCCCCAGGGTTACCGTTCCCGGGCCTGGACTACACGGCAGTACACTGGCTTTGGCACGCCCCAGGAGACCAATGAACGCTTTAAGTTAATGATTTCTCACGGGCAGACCGGTTTGAATGTCGCTTTTGATTTGCCGACACAGATGGGATACGATTCGGATGATCCTATGGCTCTGGGTGAGGTCGGTCGGGTCGGGATGGCCATCGATTCGCTGCGTGACTTTGAAATCGCTTTTGACGGCATACCGCTGGATCGTATCGGGTCCGGACTGACCATCAATGCGGTCGCCTCAATCATGCTGGCTATGTATCAGGCCACAGCGGAAAAATTCGGCTATCCCAAAGAAAAAATCAGTGCGACTCCGCAAAACGACATCCTCAAAGAAATGATTGGCCGCGGGGCCTGGATATTTCCGGTTGAACCCGCCGTGCGTTTGGTGGGAGACAGCATTGAATATGCGGTCAGAGAGCTGCCGCGCTGCAATCCGGTCAGTATCTGCGGATATCATATCCGCGAATCCGGGGCCAACCCTGCGCAGGAAATCGCCTGTGCTTTTGAAATCGCCAGGGCTTATATCGAAGATGTTAAGTCCAGAGGATTGGCGGTCGAAGATTTCGTGGGGCGGTTTTCATTTAACCTGAATGTCTTTGGCAATCTGTGGGAACAGATCGCTAAATTCCGGGCGGCCCGCAAGTTGTGGGCAAAGATGCTGAAGGAAGAATATGGTGTTCAGGAAAAGAAAAAGTTATTTCTCAGAGGACTTTTCGGCGGCGGCGGCAGCGGCCTGACCAAAGATCAGCCGGAAAACAATATTATGCGCGGGGCCTTTTATGCCCTGGGTGCTGCGCTCAGCGGCGCCCAAACCACCGCCCTGTGCTCCTTTGACGAAGCCTATACAATTCCAACCCCGAGAGCAGCGTTGTTATCTTTGCGGACCCTTGAAATCATTATGGACGAGGTCGGTCTACGCGATACGGTTGACCCGCTGGCGGGTTCGTATTTTATAGAGACCCTGACCAAACAGATGGAAGAAAAAATCCTGGATGAAATGCAACAGATTCAGAAAGTGGGCGGCATGGTTCACGCGGTCGCCAGCGGTTTTATCCAGCGAAAAGTCGCCCAGCAGGCATACGAATATGAAAGCGGGCTTCAAAAAGGCGAATACATTAAAGTCGGCGTCAACAAATACACGGAAGGCGCCGAAGCGCAAACCGATGTGGAACTTCACGAATACAATGAACAATGGGTCGAGAATCAAAAGGCCGGCCTCAAGGAGCTCCGCAGGACCCGCGATAACCGAGAAGTTACGCGGCTACTCAAAGAATTGGAAAAATGTGCGCGCGATGGCAGAAATGTGATGCCGCTACTGGTCGACTGTTGCCGGGCCTATGCAACCGTTGGAGAAATGGCCGGCGTATTTCGAGATGTTTTCGGTGAATGGGACGAACCCAGTATTTTTTGATTGCGGATTTCAGATTTCGGATTGCGGAATTTAAAAGAAACAAAAGAATTAATTTTTTAATTATCAATCTTAGACGATTAAGAAAATACAAAAGGACTGAGTAATGGAAGAACTGCGCGGAAGCGGGAATAATAAAACTGAGAAAGAAACAAATCCGCAATCCGCAATCCGCAATCCGAATTCGACTTATCGACTGGGTTGTGACATCGGCGGTACCTTTACAGACTTTGTGCTGGTTGATGATGAAACCGGTGAGTTTCAGATTAACAAGTGTTTGACGACACCGGCTGACCCTTCAGATGCGGTGGAAGAGGGTATCCGCGGTTTGCTGGAACGGGTTCCGGGGTTTATGCCTAAAATTGATGAAATTATCCATGGCACCACCCTGGTGATCAATGCCATTATTGAAAGAAAAGGCGCTAAGACAGCGTTGATCACCACCCGCGGATTTCGGGATGTCCTGGAGCTGGGGCGCGAGATGCGATATGACGCCTATGATATATTTGCCGAATATCCGGAGCCGCTCGTACCGCGATCGCTCCGCAAAGAAGTAACCGAACGGATTACTGCCGACGGCCGTGTCATTGTGAAGTTAAATTCCGAAGAGGTCAACCAGGTGCTTGCCGGGCTTTGTGATTCGGGGATCGAGTCTCTGGCCGTATGCTTGATTAATTCTTATGAGAATCCATCCCACGAAGTCCGGATTAAAGAAATTGTAAACAAAATCGCACCCGATCTATCTTTGTCTACCTCTTATGAAGTATTGCCCCAGATCCGTGAATACGAACGAACCTGCACCACCGCAACCAATGCCTATGTCAAGCCGATTACAGCGAAATACCTGACCAAGCTATCCGCAAGATTAGAATCCCTTGGCTTTCAGGGAAAGCTTTTCATCATGCTTTCAAGCGGGGGGATTACCTCTGTTGAAACCGCCCGCGAATATCCGGTAAGAATCATTGAATCGGGTCCGACAGCAGCAGTCATCGCTTCGCAGCATTATGGCAAAATGTTTCAGATTAAAGATATGTTTTGCTTTGATATGGGTGGCACGACCGCCAAATCCTGCCTGATTCAAAAAGGTCATGCCGGGCTGGTATCCACTTTTGAAGTTGGTCGCGTTCAGCGGTTCAAGAAAGGCAGCGGCCTTCCCATACAGGTTCCGGTGGTGGATTTGATGGAAATCGGAGCCGGAGGCGGCAGTATTGCCCATATGAGCAAAATGGGACTTTTGCAGGTCGGCCCGGAAAGCGCCGGCGCCGATCCGGGACCGGCCAGCTACAAGCGCGGTGGGAATAACCCTACCGTGACGGATGCGGATCTGGTGCTGGGATATCTGGATCCAAATTATTTTCTAGGTGGAACTATGCCGCTGGACAAATCGGCTGCAGAAAAAGCCATTGAAGAAAAAGTTGCCAAACCCTTAGGGACCCAGGTTACGGAAGCCGCCTTCGGTATTCACGATCTGATTAACGAGACCATGGCGGCGGCAGCCAAAACCCATATCGCCGAAAAAGGCGGTAATCCGAATATCGTCACCATCTCTGCATTTGGCGGCGCCGGACCGGTTCACGCTTACGGCCTGGCCAAAAAAATTGGTGCTCCGCGCGTTATGGTCCCGCCCCTTGCCGGAGTCGGATCTGCTCTTGGATTCTTTACGGCACCGGTGGCATTTGATCTGACGCGCAGTCATCGTGAAGCCCTGGATGATGCTGATTTTAAACATATAGAGCAGTTATTTGAGGCACTCGAAAAAGAAGGCGCTGCGATTCTGCAAGAAGCGGAAAAGGATCAAAAAATAATATTTGAACGAACACTGATGATGCGGTTCGTGGGGCAGGGCGCTGAAACGGACCTTAGCATTGACAACAAACCCTTTGATCAATGGAAAAAAGCGGAAATCAGAGCTCTTTTTGATGCAGTTTATCAAAAGCTGTACGGTCGAACCTATCCTGAAACACCGGTCGAATTTGTTACGTTTAAAGTGCGCGCAAGCCTGCCGGAGCGGCCTTTTCGCATTCCACAATTGAAAAATTCGGGAAAGTCAGTTGAAGAATGCTTGAAAGGTGAACGACAGGCGTATTCTCTAATAAAAAAAGCGTATATCCCTTATCAGGTGTTTGATCGTTTCAAACTCTTTGCGGGCGCTTCGTTGAGCGGGCCGGCGATCATCGAAGAAAAGGAGTCAACGATAATCGTTGGAGAAGATGCCAAAGCGTCTGTTGATGAGTACGGATTCGTCTGGATCACTTTGAATGCGGAATGATTCGATTGCAGATTGCAGATTTCGGATTGCGGAATGATTCAATTTCGGATTTCGGAATTCAAAATAACTGCTAAAAATCATATTCCCAGTTAATATTTACACATATCAAAAAATTCTAAAGGACCAAGAAATGAAAGATAAACGCGGAAGCCGGGAAAATATATCAAAAAAAGAAACAGATCCGCAATCCGCAATCCGAAATCCAAAATCTCAGTTTGATCCGATTACGCTGGAGATTTTGTGGCGTCGATTGATTTCGATTGTTGATGAAGCCGACGCTTCTGTTGCCCGAACCGCCTTTTCCAGCCTTTTGCGAGATGCCCACGACTATACCTGTATGTTTACCGACAGCCGGGGGCAGGAACTGGTTCAGGGCACCTTTTGCACACCGGGGCAGGCCGGCGCGATGGCCTTAGGGGTCAAAACGATCATCAATTCGATTCCGTTGGAGGATTATCGGCCGGAGGATGTGTATATTGTGAACGATCCCTGGTTGCTGGCGGGCCATTTAAATGACGTCTGTGTGTTAAGCCCGATATTTTATAAGGAAAAACCGGTGGCATTTACCGCCTGTGTCTTCCACCACTCGGATATCGGCGGCAGAGTGGCTTCCGATAACCGTCAGGTCTATGAAGAAGGGTTGTTTATCCCACCGATAAAACTCTATGATGCCGGCGTCTTAAATGAATCGGTACTCAATATGATCCGATGGAATGTGAGAACTCCCGAAGAAGTCACCGGGGATATCCGCTCTCAGGTAGCTGCCAACCATGTTTGCTCGCAAAAGATCATCGAAATGCTAGCAGATGAGGGCCTGGATACGCTGGATGATCTGGCAGATGAGATTATTGGCCGGACTGAAACCAGCATGCGGGCCGCCATCGCAAAAATTCCCGATGGAATCTACCCTTACCAAGGTATTATTGAAGGGGCCGGCAAACGCAAGGATATCACCATTAAATTAAGCGTACAGGTCGAGGGCAGCGATATTCATATCGACTTTGACGGAACATCTCCTCAAGTCGATTGGGGCGGCAATGTTGTCTATAATTTTACCTATGCTTATGTTTTTATGGCGGTTAAAAGTGCATTCGATCCGGAAATCCCCATCAATGAGGGCGCTATCCGGCCTGTAAAGATGACCGCGCCGGAGGGCAGTGTGGTCAATTGCAAGTTTCCGGCAGCTGTGGCCGCCCGTATGCAAATCGGTCATTTTATGACCGAGATGGTGTTTAAAGCATTAGCGAACGCAACACCGGATAACATCATTGCCGAAAGCGGCGGCACACCGGCGCAGACCAACATTTTTTACGGCAAGCGCCATAACGGCAAGCCCTGGCTGACCATGATCATTCGCGGTGGCGGAATGGGCGCCAGCAGTAAAATGGATGGCCACCATTGCGCCATTTTCCCGGCAAACGGCGCGAATACCCCTGCGGAAATCTTTGAAAGCGACACGCCGCTCATTGTGGAAGAGCGCAGCCTGATGCGCGATTCCGGTGGGCCCGGGAAGATGCGCGGCGGGTTGGGAAGAAAATTTGTGATCCGGGTACCGAATGATGAATTTGCACCTGAACCACCGACTTCCATAGCGATTCAGGCGGGAAGGTTTCGTTACCCACCCCAGGGTTTGTTTCACGGAGGTGCTGCTAACAAGGCAAAATTCATCGTTAATGAGCAGCCAGGGGATCCCAGCGGTTTGACCCTATGTGAATCCGGTGATGTTATTCAATTCCAAAGCGCCGGTGGAGGTGGTTACGGTGACCCGTTAAAGAGAGACCCGCTGGCAGTTGAACAGGACGTTCTTAACGAATATGTGAGCATTGAACAGGCGCGCAAGGATTACGGGGTGGTTATTCATCCGAAAACCCTGAAAGTTGATTTGGAGGAAACCAACAAGCTGCGCGCAGCTAGAAAAGGGAGTGAGTAAGCCTAAATAATTGCGGATTTCAGATTTCGGATTTCGGAATTGTTGACAGAATGAGCGACAGCGATTTAAGTCCAGGCCCTTTTCAATCCGAAATCCGCAATCTGCAATGCAAAATCAGGGAGAGTCCGACTATGCCCAAAACCTTTATGCCCTCATTTACGAATATCGAAGATCTGAAAGCACATCAATTAAAGGGTCTTCAGTGGACGGTTGCCCATGCTTTTCAGGGCTCTGATTTTTATCGCGCAAAACTCGACGAAGCCGGGATCAGCCCCGCGGACATACGGTCTTTGGATGACATTTTAAGCTTACCGTTTACCACAGCAGATGATCTGCGAGATGGGTATCCGTTTCCGTTGCTTTCAGTGCCCGAATCAAAGGTTGTAAGAATACATGCGTCATCCGGTACCACCGGTAAACGTAAAATTCTGTCATATACTCAGAAGGATATCGACGATTGGATACATTTTTTTGCCCGATGCTATGAGTTGGCCGGTTTGACTCAGGAAGACCGGGTGCAGATCGCAGTCGGCTACGGCGTTTGGACGGCCGGGGTGGGATTTCAAATGGGGTGCGAAAAGTTTGGTGCAATGGCGCTTCCGGTCGGTCCCGGTAATGTGGACATGCAATGTCAGTTTCTGGTGGATATACAACCTACTGCCATGTGCTGCACGGCCTCCATGGGCCTGCTGATGGCAGAAGAAATCAGAAAAAGAGGCTTGAAGGATAAAATTGCCCTTAAAAAAATGATATTCGGCTCCGAGCGCAGCAGCGATGCCATGCGCAAGCATATAAAAGAACTGCTGGGTCTGGAAGACATGTTTGATATTCCCGGCATGACGGAACTTTACGGACCGGGCACCGGGCTGGACTGTTACAAACATGAAGGTATCCACTACTGGGCGGATTACTTCATCATCGAGATCGTCGATCCGGTAACACTGGAACCGGTAACGACGGGCGAAACCGGCGAAATGGTACTCACCACTTTGTGCAAGGAAGCGGCGCCTCTAATTCGTTATCGAACCCGGGATTTGACACGGCTGATCGATCATCCGTGTTCATGCGGCAATATTTTACCGATGCACGACCGCATTTTAGGGCGGTCGGACGATATGATCATATTTAGGGCCGTTAACATTTATCCCGGCCAGATTGACCAGGTGCTTTCGGCCATTCCCGATGCCAGTTGCGAATATCAGGTCCACCTGGACAGAAAAGAAGACGGCAAAGACCACATGTCCATTCGGGTGGAGTGCGGGGAAGACTTTGATCAATCGCGCAAACCGGAGCTCGCCCAGACAATTGTTAAGGAAATTAAAAACAAGATAATGGTCAGTGCTGAGGTGGAAGTGCTGGACTATGGGTCTCTGCCCAGATCGGAAAGGAAATCCAAACGGTTTTTCGATAACCGCTTAGATTAGCCTTGGTGTATCAAAAAAAGCACTTATTTTAAGAATAACGTTTAACCAATATCGCGAAAATTGGTTAATTGTTATTCGAATGTATCGAATAAAAGGATTCAGCGGTCAGTTTTAAACTAATAACCAATAATAAATAACTTTGAACACGAATTCCGGTCGGACCGGAATTAGAAGGGAGGATATTGAGATGCTGCAAAAAGCGTTTATACCGTATGGAGGATATTTCAGCTCGCCGTTTTCCCGCTGGCAGGGGAGTCTGGCCAATGAGAACGCAATTACGTTAGGCGCCGCCACCGCCAAACGATGGCTGGCCCATAAAAATTGGGACCCGAAAGCAATCGAGTATCTGGTATTCGGGATTACGATTCATCAAATTTATGGCTTTTACGGCAGCCCTTATGCGGCAGCGTTGATGGGGTGCCCGAATATTCCAGGCGTGCTTCTCAGCCAGGCCTGCACCACTTCAACTACCGGTATCTGGCAGGCCGCCATCGGTATTGAGACCGGGACCTATGAGAATTGCTTCTGTCTGATGGTCGATCGCTGTTCCAACGGCCCGCATGCCATCTGGCCAAACCCCCAGGGACCCGGCGGCCAGGTCATATCCGAAGACTGGGTGATGGATAATTTCGCCAAGGATCCGTGGGCCGGCGGCGCCATGATCCAAACGGCGGAAAATGTGGCCAAGGATGCCGGTATTACCCGGGAGCAATGTGATGCCCTGACTTTGAGACGCTACCAGCAGTATCAGGATGCCTTGGCAGACGACCGCGCCTTTCAAAAACGCTACATGTTTCCCGTCGAGGTCGCGGTTTCCCGAAAGAAGACCATTCTGGTGGAGGCTGACGAAGGTGTGATGGAGACCACCGCCGAAGGACTGGCCGGACTCAAACCGGTCATGCAGGATGGTGTGCATACCTTCGGCGCTCAGACTCATCCGGCTGACGGAAACTGTGGTCTGGCGGTAACGACCCGTGAAAAAGCCAAAGAGCTGAGTGCTGATCCGAATATTGAAATTCAACTGATCTCTTATGGCTATGCACGCGCCAAAAAGGGCTATATGGCCGCAGCCGTGTATCCGGCTGCGCAAATGGCGCTCGACAAAGCCGGTATCAGTGCGCAGGACGCTAAGGCTATCAAAACCCACAACCCCTTTGCGGTCAACGACATTTACCTGGCCCAGAAATTAAATGTGGATGTCGATCAGATCAACAACTATGGCTGTTCGATGATATACGGCCATCCTCAGGCACCCACTGCCGGGCGCAGCATCATAGAGGGAATTGAGGCCGTGGTTATGGCCGGCGGCGGCTATTTGCTCTGGGGCGGCTGTGCGGCAGGAGATACCGGCGGCGGAATGGTACTGAAAATTGGATAAAAATACGAATCACCTTTTGCTGTTTACCTGAATAAATTAATTTATTAATCTACTTTAAATAGTTCGCTTAAATAATTGTTATTTAAGAGGTTTATATGAGACAATTCACCTATCTCATGCCAAAAACATTAGATGAAGCCATTTCCTTACTGGAATCTCATGGAGAGCGGGCCAAATACATGGCCGGAGGAACTGACGTATTGGTTAAAATCAAAGAGGGCAAAGTCGCACCGGATTATCTGATTTCCTTGAAACATATCATCGGTCAGGATCGCCCCTTTTTGAATCATGAAACCGGAGAGCTTTATATTGGCGCGTTTTGCACCCATCGTTCGATAGAACTATCAACACTGGTGCAGCATCAATACCCCATTATCCATGATGCCGTAAAAAATATCGGATCGGTGCAGATCCGGAATGTGGCAACCATTGGCGGGAATCTGGTCAACGCCGTACCTTCGGCCGATGGTGCCATTCCGCTAATTGCGCTGGACGCGAAAGCCAATATTTATGGCACAAAGGGCTTGCGTTCGATTGATCTCAAACGGTTTTTTCTGGGACCGGGGCAATGCGATCTCGAGGGAGGAGAAATACTAACCGAGATCGTGATTCCCCCTTTAGCGCCTCGAACCGGCAATGCGTATATAAAACATGGCAGAAGAGAAGCCATGGAGCTGCCCATGCTGGGGGTAGGGGTTCTAGTGAGTCTAGAGGAAGACATGGCCACCTGCGCGAAAGCAAGGATTTGTCTGGGGGTTGCGGCTCCCACACCTTTCAGGGCGTTGGAGGCCGAGAAATACCTTAAAGGAAAAACCGTAGACGAAATTAACCTGTCTGAGGCCGGCAGGATCGCCGGCCAGGAATCCAGGGTTCGAGATAGCATCCGGGGAGTTGCCTGGTACCGCAGGGAAATGGTCGGCGTGCTTGTCAAACGCATGGGTTTGAAGGCTCTGGAGCGGGCCAAGGAGAAGAATAAAAAAAGTGATGAGGACTGAGGACTGAGAGGAAGAATTGCGGATAGAAACGAGGAGTAAGATCTAAAACAGAAATAATCTAACGATTGATAAATAAAATCCGGAGGATTTTATGGCAAGAGAAATATCGTTTGTGTTTAACGGAAATCCAATGAAAATGATGATCGCGGACCATTGGACGCTGTTGCATCTGATTCGGGAAGAATTGGGTTATACCGGAACCAAGGAGGGTTGCGGCAGCGGTGAATGCGGGGCCTGTACGGTTATTGTGGACAACGAAGCCGTCAACTCCTGTCTTTACCTGGCAGCAGAAATCGACGGCAAACAGTTAACCACGATTGAAGGATTGGCCGCCGCAGATGGAACCCTGCACCCCATTCAGAAGTCTTTTGTCGAAAATGGCGGCATTCAGTGCGGATTCTGCTCGCCGGGTATGATCCTGTCGGCCAAGGCCCTGCTGGATAAAACACCCAACGCTCCCGAGGAAGAGATCAAGGAGGCGATTGCCGGTAATTTATGCCGCTGTACCGGATATGTTCAGATCATCGACTCGATTAAAGCCGTTAGCGGACACGGCGAAGATGAACCTCGCGTGGTTGCTTTTAAGGCCGAAAACGGAGATCGCGGAGAATAAAATTCGCTATTGCATCGCGGCAAGATGCCGCTCCCACATATTTTTTATAGGGTTAGACATAAGTGTTGTGATTGAATAGATAGTGGGAGTGGCTTCCAGCCTCGATTTGTACCGAGTTTAATAATTTGAGGAGAAAATCGATGCAAAACTTGTGTTCAGTCGGAAAAAGAGTTCCCAAGCTGGATGCGGTGGATAAGGCCACCGGGCGGGTCAAATATATTCAAGATCTTAAAGTCCCGGGGATGCTGTACGGGAAAATTCTTTACAGCAAGTATGCCCATGCGAAAATTGTAAAAATTGATACATCAAAAGCCAGGGAACTGCCCGGTGTTCTGGCGGTACTGACCGGGGAAGATATACCCGATATCCGCATGGGGGTCTATAAAGACAATCGCCCGTTAAAGAAGGGAAAAGTGTGCTCTTTTCGCGACGAGGTCGCGGCTGTGGCGGCCACCACACCTGAAATCGCCCAGGAGGCGTTGAAACTCATC
This sequence comes from uncultured delta proteobacterium, assembly GCA_963706575.1. Taxonomy (GTDB): domain Bacteria; phylum Desulfobacterota; class Desulfobacteria; order Desulfobacterales; family JAHEIW01; genus JAHEIW01. Next base: position 502,381 of record CAVPNL010000001.1, read on the forward strand.
GAGGTGACCTATGAAGCCCTGCCGGCCGTTTTTGACCCTGAGGAGGCCATGAAGGAGGGTGCGCCTCTGGTTCATGAAGCCCACAAGACCAATCTGCTGAAAATGCCATGGAAGCTGCATTATGGAGACGTAGATGCAGCTAAAAAAGAGGCTGCTTATGTCGTTGAAGATCGATTCAGTACCACCTGGGTAACTCACTGCTGCCTGGGCACCAGCGGCGCCATTGCCGAGTTTGATCCCACCAATAATCTGACCATTCATTCCAATACCCAGATCCCGTCACTGGCGCAGAAGGATTTTCTCGATGTCCTCAAAACGATGGGACTAAAAGATCGCAGGGTCAGGGTAATCAAACCCTGCATCGGCGGCGGCTTTGGCAGCAAACTGGACACCTATGCCTATGAATATATTGCCATTTTACTGGCATTTTACACTCGCCGACCGGTGAAGATTGAATTTGATCGTACTGAAGAATTTGTTGCGACCTCCACCCGGCAGCCGACAATTGCTTATATCTCACAGGGGTGCGACAAAAACGGAAAATTACTATTCCGGGATGTGTCCATGATTTTAGACAATGGTGCCCATACATCATGGGGCGCCACCACGCCGCATGTGATGATGATGGCCATGACAACCCTGTATCGGATGCCCAATGTTCGCTATGAAGCCAAATGTGTTTACACCAACAACACCTATGCTCAGGCGATGCGCGGCTATGGTAACCCCCAGGCAACTTTTGTGGTCGAAAGCTCGATGGACATGTTGGCTGAAGCGGCCGGTATTGATCCTGCTGAATTTCGGCGCATAAATGCCAACCAGTCCGGAGATGTGTCCACCCAGGGCCTGCGCATCACCACTTGCGGTCTGGAAGAATGCATGGATACGGTCAAGAAACAGCTCAAATGGGATCAACCGAAAAAGGAAGGTGAAGGGGTCGGCATGGCATCCCTGATTCATGTTGGGGGCGGTGCTCGGGTCTACAAATCAGATGGCTGTGGGACTATAATTAAAATGGACGACTTTGCCAAAGTCGATGTTTTTACCGGCGCCACCGATATGGGGCAGGGGTCGGATACGGTTATCGCCCAGATCGTGGCCGAAGAGCTCGGCCTGGAAATCGAAGATATTCATGTTATTCACAGCGACACGGATGTTTGTCCATGGGATGTCGGCGCGCATGCGAGCCGGACCACTTTTGTGGCCGGCAATTCGGCGCTGGGCGCAGCTCGCAAGATCAAGGCTCGTATTCTTGAGCTGGGCGCCAAACAACTCGAAGCGCCTCTGGAAAAAATACATTTACAAAACCGACATCTCATTCATAAAGAGGATCCGGAAAGGAAGATGGAAATCGGAAAGCTTTTGAGAAAAGCGCATTTCAGCCACGGTGGACAAATGCTGATGGCCGAATATTTTTACGACCCGGACAACGAAAATGTTGGAAAAGATTTCCGTGGCAACACCTCTATGACCTATACTTTCGGTACGCATGGCGTCAGGGTAAAGATAGACGAAGAAACCGGAAAGATAAAAATTCTTAAATATGTTGCCGCGCATGATATCGGCAAAGCCATCAATCCACTGCTTCTGGAAGGTCAGGTGTACGGCGGTGTTATGATGGGTGTCGGTTATGCACTGACCGAACAGATTCTCTGCGAAAAGGGACAAAATATGAACCCGAATTTCAGGGATTATAAGATTCTGACCGCCAAAGATGTCGTACCGATTGAGGCACCGGTTCTTGAAACTTACGATGAAGACGGGCCTTTCGGCGCCAAAGGCATCGGTGAGCCGGGCTGTGTACCGACGGCTCCGGCAATCGCGAATGCGATTTACAATGCCATCGGAGTGCGCATCAAAGATTTACCGATTACACCAGAAAGAGTTCTGGCAGCAATCAGAGAGAAGAAAGGTCTGGATCTGTGCGGACAGGAATCGGGAAAAGATGATGCGGAGGAATGTATCATAGAGGAGTAACCTCGCCAGGATTTCGGATTTTAGATTTCGGATTTGTTGCAAATGATGTTCAACAAAGTATCAAATTTCAGGTTATCTTCAAAAATCCGCAATCTGCTTTTTGATGTATTTTTAATCGACGCAATCCAAAATTTAACAATTGCCTATGAACTTCAAGATTGGAATTGATGTAGGGGGAACATTTACCGATTTTTTACTGGTCCTGGATGACGGTTCCTCCAAAATCTACAAGGTTCTTTCCACCCCACAGGACCCTTCCATAGCGACCATGACCGGCCTTGGCGAAATGGCATCCGATCAGAATCTGAGTCTCGCAGGAATTTTTGGAGCGTGTCGCCGTTATTGTTCATGGAACAACGGTAACGACCAATGCCGTTCTGACCTATACCGGTTCTAAAACCGCCCTGCTGACCACCGAAGGGCTGCGAGACACTCTTGAGATGCGAAGAGGCATCCGGGAGCGTCAATACGACAACCGTTATCCGAATGTTGAGCCGCTTGTCGAACGATACCTGAGAATACCCGTGGAAGAACGAATCGATTATAATGGCGAAGTCGTTATTGCATTAAAGCGGGCGGATGTGGAAAATGCCGTCGATTTTATGGTTCAGGAGGGCGTTGAAGCCATCGGCGTTTGTTTTATGAATGCCTTCGCAAACAATCAGCATGAGGAAGAGGTGGGCGGAATCATTCAGCAAAGGATTCCACAGGCCTATCTGACGATATCGAGTCGGCTGCTGCCATCCATTCGTTTTTACGACCGGGTGAGTACCACGGTTCTAAATTCTTATGTCGGCCCTACGCTAAAACGCTACCTCTCCGCTTTGATCTCTAAACTGCAGCAGGCAAAATACGAAGGTATCCTCCTGATCATGCAATCCAACGGTGGTGTCGTGTCTCCGGAAGTGGCGATCGAAAGAGCTGCGGTTACCCTACTGTCAGGGCCCGCCGGCGGTCCGGTGGCAGGGGTGGAATATGCCGCTGCACAGGGATATGATGATTGCATCACCGTTGACATGGGTGGGACCAGTTTTGATGCTTCGATGGTCAAGGATAAAACGCCCATGGTGACGACCAGCGGAGAGATCAACCGGCTCAAGCTTGCCCTGCCGATGCTGAATGTTGTCACGATAGGTGCCGGCGGCGGCAGCATTGGCTGGATCGATGAGGGCGGGCTGCTAAAGATGGGGCCTCAAAGTGCCGGCGCCAATCCGGGACCGGCGTGTTATGACCTTGGCGGGGAATTGCCGACCTGTACCGATGCGGATCTGGTGCTGGGATACCTGGACAAGGACTTTTTCGCAGGCGGACGCATTTCTCTGAATCTGAATAAAAGCCGGGATTCGATTGAGAAGCATATTGCCGGGCCATTGAAGCTCGATTTAGCAGAAGCTGCAGCCGGAATGTACAGCGTGATCAATGTAAATATGGCAGCTGCTGTTCGTGAAGTTTCGGTCAAGCAGGGATATGATCCCCGGGATTTTCCGCTGGTGATTGCAGGGGGGGCAGGTCCGAATCATGCGTGCATGATCGCCTTGGAACTGGAGATTCCGGTTATGATCATTCCCAAGGAATCATCAATCTTTTGTGCGGCCGGGATGCTCAGGTCTGATTTAAAGCACGATTTCGTAAACACCTATGCAACAGAGCTAGACGCTGCCGATCCCGCCAGATTTAAAAAGTCATTTGGGGATATGAAAGCACAGGGAATCGAGCTTTTAATATCCGAAGGAATTCCGCAAAATCGGATTGAGCATATTTTTTCCCTGGATTTGAGATATGTAAAGCAGTACCATGAGGTCAATGTCGAAATCTCCTTGCAAGAAATCGAACGGGCAGACTTCGGCTCTATCGCCACCCGTTTTCATAAAAAGCACAATGCGCTATTTGGCTATTCACTTGAAGAAGAACAAACTCCCGTGGAGCTGATTAACCTCAGGGTCATGTGCATCGGTCAAACCGCAAAACCAAAATTTCAGCTGGAAGCATATGACGGTTCAGATCCGTCAAAGGCCCACAAGAAAAGCCGGCAAATCTATTTGTCCCTGCAAAAGTCCTTTAAAACGGTGGATGTTTTTGACGGCGCCAAACTTAGATTCGGTAACAAGGTCGTTGGGCCCGCTGTCATCGAGCAGGTCAATACCACCACCTTTGTAGCGCCGGAATTCAGCCTGCTGGTGGATAAATTCGGGTCGTATACCATGTACATGAAAACCCATGAAGAAGCGGCCGAAAAAAGAATATTGAATTAAGCAAGCGTGTTTAGTATTTGGTGTTTAGTGTTTAGAATTCTAAAAAAGTGATATAACGCCTTATAGGTTATACTAAACACAAAACACGAAAAACCAAACACCTGATGAATTCAGCTTTTTACGAATTCATCAAACTTTAGCGGTAAAAAATTAGGGAATTTAGGAATTGAACGATAAAATTATTTTTGCGTTGCAGGGCATTTCAATCAGCTTTGGCGGGCTGCAGGCTGTCGCCGATTGCTCATTTGAAATATGCGACGGCGAAATTTTTTCTCTGATCGGGCCCAACGGCGCCGGTAAAACAACCATATTTAATATTATTAATGCGCTTTACAAACCCGATAGCGGTCGCGTTTTGCTGGAAGGTGAAGATTTAGTTTCCCTGAAACCGCATCAAATCGCAAGGCGTGGAATTGCGCGCACATTTCAAAATATCGAGCTTTTCAGTGAGATGAGTGTGCTGGAAAATATTCTGGTGGGCCGGCACTTTTTTTTCAAATCAGGTGTTTTAGCCAACAGTCTGGCATTCGGTAATTCTAAAAATGAAGAAGCCCAAAATATAGAAACAGCTACTGAAATTATCTCGTTTTTGGAATTGGAAGAATACGAGAACCAGAAAGTCACCGACCTGTCTTTCGGGATTCAAAAGCGTGTCGAGCTGGCCCGGGCGCTGGCACTGAACCCCAAAGTGCTGCTGCTGGATGAACCCGCAGGAGGATTAAACCCCCAGGAGACAGAACACCTGATGGAAGTCATCAAAGCCATCCGGGATAAACGTGGCATTACGATTTTCCTGGTCGAACACGACATGCGCCTGGTGATGGGGCTCTCGGACAGAATATGTGTGCTGCATTTCGGTGTCAAAATTGCAGAGGGAACTCCGGAGGTCATCCAAAAAGACCCCAAAGTTATCGAAGCCTACTTAGGAACTACCCGAACCCATGCTTGAATTAAAATCGATAGAGTCATATTACGGCAAGATACAGGCCCTCAAAGGGATAGACCTGGAGGTGCCCGAAGGCGGAATCGTTGCCATATTGGGCGCTAACGGTGCCGGCAAAAGTACGACCTTGAAGACGATTTCAGGATTGATTCAACCACTGCGAGGCCAGATTTTGTTCCAGGGGCAATCCATCCATAAAAGTGAACCGCATCAAATTGTGCGCATGGGAATTTGTCAGGTGCCGGAGGGGCGCGATATCTTTATGGGTCTGACGGTGCAGGAAAACTTGAAGATGGGCGCCTTTACCCGCAAAGACACGAAGGACATTCAGAATGATCTGGAACGGATTTTTCAATCGTTTCCGATATTACAAGAACGGGCAAGGCAACAGGCGGGGACGCTGAGCGGCGGCGAACAACAGATGCTGGCGATTGCCAGAGGATTGATGTCAAACCCCAAATTGATGCTGCTGGACGAGCCGTCCCTGGGATTGGCGCCACTGATGGTGGCAGAAATATTTCAGATTATCGCAGAAATAAATAAAGAAGGCGTCACCATTTTGCTGGTGGAGCAAAATGCCAATATGGCACTGCAAACCGCCCAGTACGGCTATGTGATGGAAACTGGAAGTGTTGCCCTGCATGATTCCGCAGAGAATCTGATCCAGAACGATTACGTCCGGCAAGTATATTTGGGCGCCGGCTAACTAAAAGGGATGAAGTTTCCCTGGGGCCCCGATTGGACCCCAGGGGTGTAGTTTCTTACTGTTTTAACGGTACGAGTCTGCCGTCTTGCAAAGTCAGCCAGCTTGAGATGGATCGGAATACGCTTTGCTGGACTTCCACCATAAAACCGGAATTTTGGGCGAGGTGATCCGTCGCTGAAAAACTGACCGGTGGCGCAATTCCGCTCTCCCAATTCTTAATCCCTTCAAGGGCGGCAATATAACTTTCACGGGTGACATTTTTACCGGCCCTTTTGAGACCCTCAACAAACAGCTTGGCATAATAGTAGCCGAACAGGCTGTAACGATTCGGCGTTTTGTCTCTATCCTCACCGTACTGGTCTACGATTTTTCTGTATTCCACCACAGCCGGGTCCTGAGAATGCACCGGATCAGGCCACAGAGAGAGTCCCCAGACACCTTCACCGACACCGCCGGACAGGTTGATATATTTTTCGTCCGTCAGCGGACCCGAGGATATGATCTTGGTGTCTTTCCAACCCTGTTTATGGGCTTCTTTCAGGAAAGTGGCTCCCGGCGGGGGCGTGGCCACCAGCAGACAGGCATCCAGCTTGGCTTTGCGCAACTTGGCTACCTGGGCGCTCAGATCCTTGGCCCCGCGCTTGTAAGACTCTGCTGCTGCCCAGTTCAACCCTAATTTCTGGAGTGTTTTTTGACCGGGATCCCTGAAAGTGTGACCATAGGCATCGTCCTGATACAGGATGCCGATTCTTTTAAACCCTTTGACCTTTACCAGCCAGGTGACAACCAGCTCTGATTGATTCGAATACGGCGTAAAAGATGTAAATATCGTCTTTTGGCCTGAAATCGGTACCCCTTGAAACGGGAATAGCAGGGGCACTTTGTTTTGCGTTAAATACTTTACCGTTGCCATGACGGGTCCGGTCCCCTGGGAAGAAAGGATTGCGAAAACCTTATCCTGTTCCACCAGTCGCTTGGTGTTAGCAACGGCATTCTGGGGTTTATAGCCGTCGTCGTAAAATTTAGTATCGATTTTCCTGCCGTTAACTCCGCCCTGGGCGTTGATATATCCGATGTAAGATTTCAGCCCGTTGTTCACCAGCTGGGTGCCCGGATAAACCAGGGGCCCCGAAAAACTGTTGGAGCACCCGACCAGGATCGAGTTATCGGTGACACCCACTTCGGCGTTCACATCGTTTGCCGCGAAGCAGAGTGCAACCATAACGATAAGTCCGAAAGTGGATAAGTACCTCAGTTTAAGCATAATGGAACCTCCTTTCATGGTGGGATTGATTGAGATAAGAAAATTCGTTTATTTTTTTGCCACTGCCTTTTCGTGTTTGGTTGTACAGCGCATGCAGCGTTAAAGAAACCTTTCTTTGAGATCGGTTAACATGCCGACAATACCTCTGGGCATAAATATCATAAAGATGATCAAAGACAAGCCAAAAATCAATATCTGCAGGTCCAGCAAGCCAGCAAATGCCTGTTGGATACCGGTCAGAATGACCGCCCCGATTATGGATCCTAAAATCGAGCCCATCCCGCCGATGACGATCATGGCGATAAAGTCAATCGAAAGTTCAATCGTAAAGGCATCCGGGGATAAAAACGTAATTAAATAGGCAAACAGGCCGCCGGCAACACCGGTGTAGAAGGCGCTGATGGCAAAGGCGATGGTTTTATACTTGGCCAGATCGACTCCGATGGTCTGGGCAGCGACTTCACTCTCTCTCAAAGCAATAAACGCTCTGCCGATATAACCATTGACCAGATTTTTTGCCAAGAGGGTCATAATAACTGTTACCGGGATGATCAGATAAAAAAGCTTGAAATCGGAATCAAACACAAAGCTGCCGATTCTGGCTGTGGGCACACTGAAGCCGTCATCACCGCCGGTCACCGAGCTCCACTGCAGAATAATCTCACTGATGACCACGCCGAATGCCAATGTGGCCATGGCGATGTAAAAACCTTTTAAACGCAGGATCGGTATACCCAGCAGAAAGCCGATCAGTCCGCTGATGGTGCCGGCCAGCAAAAGCGTCAGCGGGCAGGGTAGCCATTCCAAATTGGCCGTAACGATAGCGGTGACATAGGCACCGATAGCCAGAAATCCGGCATGCCCGGCAGCGATCTGGCCGGTATAGCCCATCAACAGGTTCAAACCCAGGGAAACCAGGGCATAAATAGACAGCAGACTTAGGAGGAAAACAGAGTATTTCCCTAAAAACAAGGGCATGATGAGCAAGACGACCAAAGCGCTTATCCAACCCAATATTTTCCATTTACCCGATAATTGCATTAAAAATCACCTGTTTAAACCTTGGTAAAGCGCTCTACGCCCATGATTCCCTTGGGGCGGATGACCAGTACAATGAAAATCACCGCAAAGGGAACCACATTTTTGATTTGAGAAGGCAGATACAGGGGCGCCACATTATCGATGACGCCCAGCAGCATGCCGCCAATAATCGCACCCGGGATGCTGCCCCAGCCGCCTAGTATCGCCGCGGCAAAACCGTTGATAACCACGATTCCCATGTGGGTGCTGAGAAATACGACCGGTGCCATCAGAATACCAGCCACCGCCGCCACCAGAAAGCTAATAGCCCAGGTGACGGCAAAGGATTGCTTGACATTCACCCCCATCAGTAAAGCCGCACTCTGGCTTTCACTTACCGCCCGCATGGCCGTTCCATAACGCGTGTACATGAAAAATGCATACAGAATCACCATGAGCAGGACGGTGGCGCTGATATTTCCCAGACCGATCAAATCAATGGTGGCGCCGCCGATAGAAATGGTTTCATCGGGAAAGACACTGGGGTAGGGATAGTCATTGTGACTCCAGATAAAGCCGGACAGGCTTTTCATCACAATCGACACCCCCAGGGTTATGATAAAGATATTGAAATGTGGGGCCCGCATGGCCGGGCGGATAAAGAGCCGCTCGGTGATGATCCCCAGCAGGGCTGATATCACAAGGGTCAGCAAAATAGCGATCCAGAGCGAAAGCCCCAGCATACTAAAAAAAGTAAATCCCACAAAAGCAGAAACCATCGACATTTCGCCCTGGGCAAAATTGACATGTTCGGTTGTATTGTAGATTAAAGCTAACCCCAGGGCCACAAGGGCATAGATACTGCCGGTGGCCAGACCGCTGAATATGACCTGAAGTAGCATATGATCTCCCTTGTGGGGCTTTAGAAGAGATTTGAGATTAGAATGTGTGAGTCTGTCTTGGCCAGGACCTGTCGTTGACAACCATTTTCGTATACTGTATACAACCGGATAGCATAAGCCATCTTGACTGTCAACCGAGGCCTCTGAAAAATGCTGCCTCGAACCTCTCCCGCGTTGATTGTTAATTTAAATTCCGGGGTCGGGGTGTTTTTCCCGTTATGCCCGCGTAGGCGGGCATCCAGGTTGCTGCACTCAATTTTTCTGGATTCCTGCCTTCGCAGGAATGACGGATCTTAGCACAGAAAACATCGCTACTGCTCAATTAAATTAGAAAATGGCAATTTTCAAGAAATTTGATCATATCGGCGTTGTTGTCGAAGACCTCCGGAAAGCTATGGATGAGCTTTCGGATTTCTTTGGTTTAGAGTGTCAGGAGGTAATGGAAATTAAAGATGCCGGAATTCGAATCGCCTTTTATCCTTTGGGCTCCGGGCAAATGGAGCTTATTGAATTTCAAAAACCGATAGCGGATGTTGATCCGATCGTCACCCGCCCAGGAGCCGGAGTTCAGCACGTTGCCTTTCAGGTTGATGATTTTCAACTGGCATTAGAGACGCTGACCGCTAAAGGATTGAAGCTGGTCAAAGGCTTTCCGAGAAGCGGTGCTCACGGACAGGTGGCCTTCTTTTATCCGACCGAGGGGTTGGATCTGTTGATAGAGATATGTGAATCTTGAGGTTCCGATAAAAAGTCCAATGGAAGCAAAACGCAAATTCTGGAACGAAGACGTTGAAACACTTTCTGCGCAAGACATGAAAGCGCTCCAATGGAAACGGCTAAAAAAGCAACTGCGCTATAATTTTGATAATTCGATCTATTATCGCGAGGAAAAATTCCAGAAAGCCGGGCTGACCCCTGACGATATTCAAACCTTCGAAGATTTCCAAAAGATACCGCTGTTAACCAAAGATGAGCACCGGCAGATACAGGTAGATTCCATTCAGCAATTCGGGCATCCCTATGGTTTGATCACCTGTGCACCCCGGGATAAAATTGTTCGAATCAATTCAACCAGCGGCACCACCGGCCAGCCCACCCTGTATACGTTGACCCAAAATGATATCAACGTGCTCAACGAGATGCATTGCCGCAAGTACTGGCGAACCGGTCTGAGACCGGGCCATATTGTACTGCAGGCGCTTTCTTTGAGCATGTTTACCGGCGGACTTCCCCTTTCCGATGGCCTGCAATCTATGGGGCTTTGCGTGGTGCCTGTGGGAATCGAGGGTGGAACCCGACGGGTGCTCGATTTTACGCTTTTAACGAAGCCCGACGTTTTGATCGCCACCCCGTCGTTCGGCGAATACCTTATCGAACAGGCCCCCAAACTTATCGGCAAAGACGCTCGCGAGCTGGGTATTCGGTGGTTTTATTGTGCCGGTGAGCCCGGAGCCGGGATTGCTTCTTTGCGCAAAAAGTTGCAGGAGGGTTTCGGCGCGAAAGTGTTTGACCATACCGGCGGCGGACATGCCTTTCATGGGATATCATGCGAAACCGAGCCGTACCCTGGGATGCACTTTGTTTCCGCCGATCACTGTATTCTGGAACTGGTTGATGCGGAGACCAAAGACCCTATTGAGATCTCTGACGGGGCCATGGGCGAAATGGTGTTCACCTTTATTGGGTGGGAAGGCGGACCGTTTATGCGCTATGCGCTGGGCGATTTGATCCAAATATACACCGCAACCTGCAGTTGCGGCTGGCCGGAGATGCGGTTTAAAATTTTGGGGCGGGCGGATGACATGCTCATCATCAAAGGCGTCAATTTCTACCCATCGGCGCTAAAAGGACTGGTCAGTGAGCTTGAGCCCCGCACCACCGGAGCGCTGCGAATTATTCTGGAACAACCGGGCCCTCTGGTTAAGCCGCCGCTTAAAATTCGCATCGAGCATGGTTTGCAGAATTCGAACAATGAAGACAAACAGCAGCTAATGAAAGAACTCGGCGAACTTATAAAAGATCGACTGCGTATCAACCCGGATATCGAACTTGTTGAACCGTTTTCCCTGCCGCGGGAATCCGGCAAAACTTCTTTGATCGAAATAAAAAAGTGAAATTGGCTTGCCGATTAGAACATCAAACGTAGGGCCGGCCTCTGTGCCGGCCATCATGAAAGCCGCCGCAGAGGGCGGCCCTACTTCTGAAGGCGGATATTTGAAACGCGTTTAATGCCTGAAACAAGTCGCTATGGAAGCCAAAGCAAAGACAGACAAAGTGCTAACATCCATTATCCAGTGCCGCTTGAAGGCCATCACGGAGGAAATGGGCTATACACTGTTGCGCACCAGCCGGTCCCCCATTCTCAATGAAGCCCGGGATTTTGTTACCGGTCTATATGATGCCAGGGGTCGAATGCTGGAGCAGGCGGAATATATTCCTGTGCTTGCTTTCGCAATTCAGCCGGTGTGCCAGAAGATCGTTGAATATTTCGGCAACGATATACACCCCGGCGATGTCATTTTACATAACGACGTATTTAGCGGTGGCAACCAGAATGCCGATGTGGCCGTATTCAAGCCCATTTTTCACAACGATGTCTTATTTGCCTGGGCAGCTGTGAAAGGGCATCAGGCCGATATCGGCGGTGCGGTAGCCGGCGGTTATAACCCGGCTGCCCGTGAAATCTGGCAGGAAGCGCTGCGCATAACACCGGTTAAGGTTGTCGAGCAGGGGAAACTGCGGCGCGATGTATGGGATCTGATTTTTGCCAATATCCGGTATCCCATTGTGGCCGAAGACATCAAAGCCCAGATGGGTGCCTGTTCGGTGGGAGAAAGGCTGGTGAATTCGCTTCTGCAGCGATATGGCTTTGATCAATTGCGCAACCAGATTAAACTTCTGTTTGATTCGACTGAAAAAATGGTGCGCGCTGAAATCCGGCGGATTCCCGATGGAGAATATCGAGGCCAGAGCTGGATGTACTATGACGGTATTCATGACGGTTCCAGATTCAAGATAAACCTCACAATCACCGTTAAAAACGATGAGATTTATTTTGACTATAGCGGTACGGACAAGCAAACTGAAGGGTTTGCCAACGCGCCACTGGGGGCCAGCATGTCAGCCGTGATTCTGACCTTTTTGATGTTAATCGATCCCGATATCCCGCATAACGACGGTCTGTTGAGGCCATTGCACGTCCATATCCCGCCGGGAACCTTTTTGAACGCAAACTTTCCGGCGGCCACCACCTTTGGCAACAGCATCACCGGCCCCAATGCAGATGCCATCTTAAAAGCACTTGCAAAAGCGATTCCGCATAAAGTCACGGCAGGTTGGAATCGGATGCTGGCGTTGGCTGTATCCGGCATTGATCCGCGTTCAAACCGTCCTTACGTGGATATTCTTTTTAATGCCCTGAAAGGAGGTTCGGGGGCGGTTGAGGGTTGTGACGGCTATGACCATATTGGCTTGATTAACTGTGCCGGTGGAATACTGGCGCAGGATCCCGAAATGTTTGAGCTGCAGACGCCGAACCTGATTGCCAAACACGAATATGCGCTGGATTCGGCCGGTGCCGGACGATGGCGAGGAGGCCTGGGGGTAGAGACCATCATTCGATTTGGTGGTGAGAAATCCAAAGGCGTTGTATTTGGTGATGGGGTCGATGAAGAAACCCGGGCTTTCGGGCTTTTTGGCGGAAACATCGGCAGCATAAATGAGATGGAATTCAAATTTCCGGATGGCAGCCGACACCGGCCAAAATCCAAAGAGATCGTTTCCGATATACCCCCGGGGACGATTCTGCATCAGGTGGCCGGCGGAGGCGGCGGATACGGCAAACCGATCCTAAGACCGGCAGAGCAGGTCATACGGGAGGTGAGAAACGGCACCCTTTCATTGCGGAAAGCCAAGCAAGAATATGGTATCGTGCTCGATCCGATGACGATGGAACTAAAACAAACCGAGACGGAACAGCTACGAGGAAAGAGTAAAAAGTGAGAATGCGGAAAGCGGAAGGGGGAATTGGAAAAACTTTAGGAAGATAGCGTCCAGAAGTTGGACCTGACGAAACCTCACTTTGCTTTTTTGAGGTTCTTTTTCAGTCGTTCAAAATCTTGCGGGGTGTCGACATCAAAAAAACAGATCGGATCTTCCATTTCAACGCCTAACACCCGATCCGGGTTGTCATCGATCAATTGGCGGGCACCCATATCGCCTTTAATGCCCATCAGCTGGGTGTAAAAACGGCGCCTGAATATGGCGGGCGTTTTTCTTTTGCCCTGATAAATGGGAACGCATATGTCCTTTTCATCGGCCCAGAATCTTTCCAGCAAAACATTGATGGCCGCAGTGTTCAGCATGGGCTGATCACCCAGTAGAAACATCACTGCCGGGTAATCGTCTTTAACCTTTGATAACCCGGTCTGAAGGGAAAGGCTTTGACCTTTTTCATATTGCGGGTTGATTGCGACCAGAAGCTTTGAGTGCTGTAATTTTTCACCCAGTGCTTGCAGGATTTTTTGATGGGCGTATCCTAAAACCAGCACAATTCTGTTAAGCTCGGATTTTAAAGCCGCATCGAGCACCCAATCAAGCAGGCACTTATCTTTTAGCCGCAAGAGTTGTTTCGGTTCGCCGAATCGTGTCGATGCACCGGCGGCTAAAATAATTCCGGCAGTTGGTTTTTCCTTCATCATGCTGTTAGAAAATCATGGGGATATACCCCGCTTTAATGGAATCGGAAATTAAGGCGCCCACGTATTCGACATTAAAGCCCAGCTCTTCAAGCTTGTCACTGGCACCGGATTTATCCGATAAAAATTTGCAGGCAATCGGCGTCTGGTATTCCAGCAATTCCGAGGCTGCCTGGATGACGTCTTCGTCTTCGCAAAGCAGATTTTCAAAAGGGCCGAAAAAGATGACTCTGACATTATCAACCCATTTATTTTTCTGAGCATTTTTTGCGTACAAAATGCCGGTCAGCGCTTTGTCCTTTTCTGCGGTCGAAATGATAACCATAACGTTGGATGACATCATAACCTCCTTGGTATTGAAAAATTTTCGCGGAATGTAACATAAGCGAATCCTTTTTTCTACACAACTTTTGACGCGTGATAACATTGTTTGATATACGAAGCTAAATCTTTAGGAGACAATCGATATGAGCTTTGAACATAAGAAATATCTTAACGCAACACCCATCCTCGATTCAGATTCAAAGATAATCATTAATTTTGCCATGTCCGCAATCAAAGATGCCGATGATGATCCGATTTCTAAGGCGATCAATCTGTATTATGCCGTCAGAGATGGAATCTGGTATGATCCTTATACCCCGTTTTACCTGCCGGAGCATTATCGTTCCAGCAACGTACTGAAAAGAGGACGGGCGTTTTGTATCGGTAAAGCCGGCCTGTTATGCGCTGTCGGCAGGGCCTGCGGCATCCCCACCCGGCTCGGTTTCGCCGATGTCCACAACCATCTGGCCACCCAGCAATTGATCGATTATCTGGGGTCCAATATTTTTTCCTATCACGGATTCATGGAATTTTATCTGGACGGCAAATGGGTTAAAGCGACGCCGGCTTTCAACAAAGAGCTCTGCCGTAGAGCCAAGGTGACGCCGCTGGAATTCAACGGTCGCGAAGATTCGATATTTCAGCCTTACAATGAGGAAAAAAAATTATTTATGGAATACATAAGGGATCACGGAACCCATGCGGATATTCCGGTTGATCAAATCGTTGAGGCCTGGAAAACGACATACGGTCAGGAGCGTGTTAGACGTTGGATTGCATCTTTTGAGAAATCCGGTGGAAAGCGCAATCGGAAATTTGAAAATGAAGACTGGGTGAAGGATTAAATCAGAATACGAGATTACACTTGTTGAGGCTGAGAATCTGCGATGAAAAAAGTAAAAGTCGAAAATGCGGTCGGAATGGTTCTGGTTCATGACATTACGCGTATCATTCCGGGAAAATTTAAAGGGGTTGGCTTTAAAAAAGGGCATATCGTTAAAGAAAAAGATATTCCCGAATTGTTAAAACTCGGCAAAAAACATCTGTATGTTTTGAATTTTACGGCAAACCATCTGCACGAAGATGACGCTGCTTTGCGTATTGCCCGAGCAATATGTGGAACGCAACTCCACTGGACAGATCCGTCCGAAGGAAAATCAAACATTATCAGCCAAGCTGACGGCATTTTAAAAGTGAATCGCGCAGCGCTTTTAAAAATCAATAAACTAGGCAAAATTATTGTCTCGACGTTGAAAAATAATTTTCCAGTTCAAAAAGATCAAATTGTCGCCGCGACTCGAATCATTCCCTTGACGATAAATGTGAAGAAGATCGAACGATTGGAAAATATCGCCGAAAAGCAGCACCCGGTTATAAGCATCATGCCCTACCGGCAATTAAAGGTGGGGGCTGTGGTAACCGGCTCCGAGATTTATGACGGGATCATTAAGGATGAATTTGATAAATATGTCGGCAAAAAGGTGAGTGCATACGGCTCCAGGATCATAAAAAAAATTCTGGTGACGGACAAGGTAGCCAGCATTGCAAAGGCAGTCGCTGAACTCATAAACCTGGGTTGCGACCTTATTCTGACAACCGGTGGACTATCAGTGGATCCGGATGACGTGACGCGCCAGGGAGTTAAAAGAATCGGAGCGGAAATTGTGGCATACGGTGCTCCTGTTCTTCCGGGGGCCATGTTTCTGTATGCCAGATTGAAGGGCACGCCGATCCTCGGTTTACCGGCCTGCGTCTACTACCATGAATCAACCATTTTTGATCTGGTATTCCCCAGGGTTCTGGCGGGAGACCGTATTGACAAAAACGAAATTGCAGAAATGGGACACGGCGGCCTGTGTCTGAATTGCGACCGATGCCAGTTTCCAGTGTGTCCGTTTGGGAAGTAGTATTGGAAAACTGGGTATTTGGTATTGGGTATTCGTTCGTTAAAAGGACTGAGTGCTGAGGACTGGGCGGCAGTACTGAATGGTCTTTTATAAAATATTAAGAATATTATGGAGGACTGAAAAATTAAACTGAATGAACTCATTGTGGCGGTCAAAGGAGCAGGGGAGATGGCCAGTGCGGTTGCCTGGCGGATTTATATGTCCAATATTCGTCGGATTCTGATGCTGGAGACCCCTTCTCCCCAAGCCGTGCGGCGGAAAGTTTCATTTTGCGAGGCAGTGCTTGACGGCAGCCAAAGCGTAGAAGGTGTCGAAGCGTGCATGGCGGACAATGAGACCGCCATTCGCGAGACCTGGACCCGGGGAAAAATTGCAGTCGTTGTTGACCCTGAATGGAAAATGCTTGATCACCTTAAGCCCCATGTAGTGATCGACGCGATATTAGCCAAAAAAAACATGGGCACCCATTTGGACGAGGCGCCGCTGGTTATCGGACTCGGTCCCGGTTTTATTGCCGGGCAGGATGTCCATCTCGTCATCGAAACCAATCGCGGCCATAATTTGGGTAAAATTATGGCTTCCGGTAGTGCAGAGCCGAACACAGGGATACCGGGTCCCATCGGTGGCTATGCCGAAGAAAGGGTTCTGCGGGCCCCCTGCGACGGAGAATTTAAGGCCAGATGCGCAATCGGTGATCGAGTAAAAAAAGGCGATACGGTTGCAACAGTTGCGGCCGATACGGTCCAGGCAAAGATCGATGGGGTGCTGCGAGGGCTGATGCGTTCATCCTCACACGTTCGCCAGGGATTGAAACTGGGTGATATCGACCCCAGAGGAAATGTTGATTATTGCCACACGATTTCTGATAAAGCGCGCGCGATTTCCGGATCGGTGCTGGAAGCAATTCTGCGCCAATATAATTGACGGGCACAATTCGATATGATTGTTTTTCTGAATAATTTACCACAGAGTTCACAGAGGACACAGAGAAAAACTAAAATCTGTTATGGCTTTCGTTGTTTTTCAGCATAGATTCTCAGAGTTCTCTGTGCTCTCTGTGGTAGATAAAAAAAAGTATTTTGGAACGCGGAAATGACATCATTACGACATAGTTTGCAGCTAAACAAAGGCGGTGTAATCAGCCTGGTGGGCGCCGGCGGCAAAACATCGTTGATGTTTCGCCTTGCCCGTGAGCTGTCCAGACAGGGTGCTGCGGTGCTATCGACGACGACAACCAAAATCTACACACCCCGCCGGAAACAATCATCTGTTGTAATGATCTCCGCGTCTGCCAGAGACCTCGCAATGGAAGCCAGAAAAATTTTAGGGCGAAAACCACACATTTCAGCCGCTAGCCGGCTGATTCCTTTCCAGAACAAGTTGAAAGGATTCCCGCCTGAAACAATTGATGCCATCTGGCAATCCGGGGTTTTTCGCTGGGTTGTCGTTGAAGCGGATGGTGCCGCCGGCAAATCCTTAAAAGCGCCGGCTGGGCATGAACCCGTTATTCCGCAATGCACAAAATGGGTCATTGGAATTGTCAGCCTGGAGGCGGTCGGCAAACCGCTGACCGAAAAATGGGCATTTCGACCGCAGTTGGTGTCGAAAATAACGGGTCTGGCTCAGGGCGCATCGATTACTGAATCTGCCGTTGCAGAAGTATTAACAAACGCAAACGGTATAATGAAAGGTTTTCCAGCGCAGGCAAAGCGCTTTGCATTTCTCAACCAGGCCGAATCTCAGGTCCGGCTGAAAGCCGGGCGGCGGATTGCCGAAATGATCTGTTCGCATAAGGCAGCCGGATTTACAGGCGTTCTGATCGGTCAAACCCTTTACGAACCATATGTTAAGGAATATTATCCAGCAGATTGATCCGAAATATGGATATATCTTCAAAGCCTTCCGAAACCCATGGAAGTAAAAAAAAATCCGCCAATTCCTTTTTTAATCATCTGGGTCCGCTGCTTATTCTGACATCTATTTTTTTCTTTAACTTTGTCTCCCGAATCATACCGGCACCTCTGATCCCGCGGATTGAAATCGATCTGAATCTGACCCACGCAGGTGCCGGGATGTTGTTTTTTATGATTTCAGTCGGGTACTTTATCACCCTGATCGGGTCCGGATTCGTATCCTCACGTTTCGACCATAAACGAACGATTGTCATCTCCAATACCGCTCTGGGTCTCGCGTTAATCGGAACCTCATTTTGTACGGGCCTCTGGAGCATGCGGCTGGGCTTATTTGCGGTCGGAATGGCAGCGGGACTGTACTTACCTTCCGCCATTGTCTCCCTGACAGCCTTAATTCCTTCGCGGCACTGGGGCAAAGCCCTTGCCGTTCATGATATAGCGCCCAATTTGAGTTTCGTTGCTGCCCCCTTGATCTGCGAAGTTCTTCTGGTATGGTTTTCCTGGCGTGCGGTCTTTTTGCTAACGGGTGTTGGGGCCTTGATAATAGGTCCGGTTTTCGTGGGGTATAGCCATGCAGGGGAGTTCCGGGGCGAAGCTCCCGGCTTTGTATCTTTTCGGCAACTGTTTGGCAATTTGTCCGTTTGGGTAATGGTTTTTTTGTTCAGTCTGGGTGTTATCAGTACCATGGGTATCTATACCATGTTACCGCTTTATCTGGTATCGGAGCACGCTATGGATACCAATCTGGCCAATACCCTGATAGCGCTATCCAGAATACCGAGCATCATAATCGTATTTTTAGGTGGGTGGGCAACCGATCGTATTGGAGCGCGGCGGACGATGAAAATTGTTTTACTCTTCACCGGTCTGATGACCTTTTTATTGGGAATTGCATCCCGTTCGCTTATAAGTTACATTGTATTTTTACAGCCACTGGTGGCCGCATGCTTTTTCCCTGCCGGATTTGCGGCCATATCTTTAATGGTACCCGCCCAATTAAGGAGCATTGCTGTTTCACTCATTATACCGCTGACCATCGTTTTCGGCGGCGGCCTGGCTCCGGTATTTATCGGTTTCATCGGCGATCTGGGCAGCTTTGGATTGGCATTCATAATTTGTGGCGGTCTGATTACCGCTGGATCGTTTTTTACCGGTGTGCTTAAATATTATGATCAACAATCTTGAAAGGATACACCTATGAATCTAGAGATCTTTGATAAAATGGAAAAGGAGGATCTCCGCAACTATATTGAGTTTCTTCTGTGGCACTATCGGGTTGTCGACGCCTTTTGGTTTATTTATGCGGCAGAACGTTTTGATCAACCCACTGCCGAACGTCTGAATGAACAGGTCTGGGGCCGGGTGTCTTCGATGGCTGCCAGGGATTTGAAGAAAAAATTCCAGATCACCGAAAAAGGGTTGGAAGGCTTTGTAAAAGCACTGAAGTTATTTCCATGGTGTATTCTGGCTGAATATAAAATTGAACAAAATGATGATGATGTGTGCGTGTGCGTACCTTCCTGCCCGGTCCAACAGGCACGGCTGCGAAGAGGTCTGGATGAATTTGTTTGTAAAGAAATGCACCGGGGTGAATTTGCTACTTTCGCAAAGGAAATTGACGAACGCGTAACAGTTGAATGCCTATTTGCCCCGCCTGATCCGCATCCGGATGATATGTTTTGCAAATGGCGGTTTTTTCTAAGTGACGCATAGGGCTTAATAAAAGGCGCAGAGCGCAGCGGTTGAGCGTTTTTAACGCCAGGCGCCAAGCGCTTTGCGCTCTGCTTTAAACCGAAAGCTAAAACCTTAAGAAATCAGAGAACCCAATGCCGCTCGCCTTTAAATCGATGAGTCATGGGACCATTGCATTCGGTTTTTTCAATATCGATTCGGATATGCTTCTGTTAGAACATCATTTTTTATTTGGATCGGAATTCTGTCAGCATATCAGTGAAATGGCGGAAAATGTTGATGCGGAGCAATTTAAATCGAACTGGTCGGTATATACGATAGAAGATCGGGAAAAAATCGGCGATTTAATGGGCGCGATTCACGGCATCCGCTTCAGCGGTTTCATCGGAGAATTATACCGCAGGTATCCTTTTCCGTCGGAACCTGCAGATTTCAAACAAAAGCCGGAGGGTTATCGAAACCAGGATGTTGTTCGAGATATGGTTTGCGCTTATGCCAGTCAGGCCCTGTTACCCGTTGAAGCAAATCACCGGACGCTTGAGGTCGATATTGGATTGTATAAATTCAATCGCAAGGCTTTCCAGGAACTTATTATATATGTCTGGAAAGGAGGTTATCCCCGTTGGAGGGATGAGATCCGACCGGATTATGTCATGGACATGAAAACCAGAATACAAGGCAATCGTCGGGGACTATTCGAAGAGATTCAGTTTGAATGATTTGCGGAATGGTTGCTGCCAGGAAATATTTTGGTCGGAAATAATAATTTCAAATCATTTTGACAATTGAGGCGACAGATTGTATGAACGGCGCCATAACGACAACCTGAACAACATTTTATAAAGAATACATATGGATGCCTACAATTATCTTAAAGAAGAGATTTTAAAAATCAATCAGGATATTCTACAGTTGATTTCGAAGTCCAAATCAATGCCCGGTATGGCGGAAACCAGTTTCGGCGATTGGGAGAAAACCTGCCGGGGGCTGCCGGACCAGATGGCAGAAGATATTATGCGCGTGGCGGTGGTGGGCCCGATTAAATCCGGTAAGAGCACGTTTTTAAACTCTATGTTGAAAGGCGATTATTTAAAAAGAGGCGCCGGCGTAGTCACATCAATTGTCACGCGCGTGCGATCCGGTGATCGATTGAGCGCGCATCTTTACTTTAAGTCCTGGGATGAAGTCAATGCGGAAATGGAACAGGCACTGGTTTTGTTCCCTTCACTGGAGTGGCGCAAGAATAATTCCAATTTCGACATCAGAAGTCAAAATGAACGCCACCAAATTCAACAGGCTTTAAAATCATTGAGCTCAGAACAATTGATATCGCATGACACCCGCAATCTTAATAATGTACTTCTGACTTCATATATCAAAGGTTATGACCGCGTTTACGATATTCTCTCCTCTGACGATACAACCCGTCGCTATGAAGAAGCCACTTTTGCTGAACATAAAAGATTTGTGGGAAATGAAGACCTGGCTGTCTATCTAAAAGATGTTCAATTGCAGATCCCGTCAGCTGGAACGGACGAGAATATCGAAATTGCTGATTGCCAGGGAAGCGATTCTTCGAATCCAATGCATCTGGCGATGATTCAGGATTATTTGCTGCTTACGCATTTGATTGTTTATGTTATCAGCAGCCGGACGGGCTTGCGGCAAGCAGATATCCAGTTTTTATCCATGATTAAAAAAATGGGTATCCTGGACAATATTCTGTTTGTTGTTAATTGCGATTTTAGCGAACATGAATCCATAGAAGAGCTTGAAATTCTGGTTAACAAGGTGAAGGAAGAACTGGCCTTGATCAAACCCGATCCAGAAGTGTATACCTTTTCGGCTCTGTTTAATCTGTTTTCCTCACCGCAGTTGGCACTTTCAGAAAAAGATCAGCTGCGAATGCTGCAATGGAAAGCTGAAGAAGAACTGACGGATTTCTCTGTCAGGGAAACGATGCGATTCCAGGCGGCTTTTGATTTAAAATTCAGCAGCGGTCGGGGAGCTGTTTTATTGCAAAATCATCTAGAGCGGCTCAGTGTTGTTTTATCCGGAATGGACAATTGGATCGGAATCAATCGGGATATCCTCGCCCGTGATTCTGAAAGTACCCGGGAAATGAAGCAAAAGCTTAAGACCCATCAGGAACGGGTTGATCAAATGAAGGCCGTGTTGAAAACGACAATTTCCGGGGCTGTTGTCAAAATCAAAAAAAAGCTCAATGTCGACGTAAACCGTTTTTTCGATGTGCATTCCGGTGATATTATCAAAAAGATCTTTACGTTTATAAAAGATTACAAAGGGTTGACCCAGCCGGCGAAAGGAAAGGCAGATTTGCCCGGTGTTTCCAGGACCATGTACCTGGGTTATCAGGATTTTAAACAATCTCTGGACAAATTTATTACCGAGGAGATTAACCCGGAGGTCATCCGTTTTGTAAAAATGCAGGAAAAGGAAATTGGGACGTATTTTGAAACAATTACAAAGCCTTACAATGCAATGCTTTCAGACGCCTACGATGAATATATTGGCATGATGAAAAAACTTGGTGTGTCTTTAAACCTTGAAGAACAGCCGAAGATCGAGTTGCCGGACATGGTTGCCCAGCTTCAACAGTCGGGACTGAATCCACCCAAAATTGTGACCACAATGCATTATTCTGCCAGAATTAAAACGGTTGCAATTCTGCGGCTCGGTGTATACAGCCTCCAGCGGAATTTAAAAAAAATATTGAAAAAACCGGCCGGCAAAAGAGCTGAAGTCTTTCGCCAGGCGCTTCATAGCGGTACTCAGCAAATGAAACGCGAAACGTTAAAGTCGGTCGTCGAGCAGTTGAAGGATTTCCGGGAAAACTTAAAGTTTGCCTTTTTGCTTAAGCTTGTCGAAAAATTCGCTGAAAATTTATCGGATCTGATGATTGATCGTTTTCAACTGTTTTTTACCGATCTTAGCTCGGTGGCCGATCGGCTGGACAGCACCAAAACTGACAAACAGCACATCTCAAAAATTTTAGAAGAAATGAATCAGCAGGCTGCGGAGGTTAAAGGTAGTATTGGCCATTTACGTCGCCGGATAGAGCAGACAGACTAGTGTAAGGAACAATTAGGTTTCGGGTGTCAGGTGTCAGGAGTACGAACCCGATGATGCGGAAATTATCAGATTCCGCATCATGTCATCTTTTTCCTGACACCCGAAACCTGACACCTGAAACCATAGACATGGTGTTGTTTAAAGAATTTAATCGAACTAAAATATACCACACGAATTTTGTAACATTTTTGCGGGACACAACACTGGGTCAGGCATCCTGGTCTTTCAGTTTTTCCAGATTTTCCCTGGCAAATTCAATCGAATCATCAAGGGTAAGGGCCATCTCATAATATCGGATCGCTTTTGCGGGTTGGCCCATATCGCGATAATTTGAAGCGATATTGGCATAATCAATTGCTGATGACGGATCGAGCTGAATGACCGTTTTGAAATTTTTAATGGCCGCCTCGTGTTCTTTTAACATGAAATGGCAGAACCCCATCAGATTGTAGATATCCGTTCTTTCCTGATCCAGTTCTTCACCTTTTTTGAGTATACTCAAAGCCTGTCGGTATTCTCCCATATCTTTTAAAGCTACGCCCATATAAGAGCAGATGCTGGGAACATCCTGTTCATTCGGTTCCAGATTCAAAGCCGCTTCCAAATAAGCAAGCGCCGTCTTGGGATCACCCAGCGCAATATGACAGGACCCCATATAAAACTTTACATAATATTTTCCGGGGAGCTCCTTATCGATTTTATTCAGCTCGGCAATGGCCGCCTGTGGAGGCTGGTTATCGGCGATGTGTTTGCTTGCAAACATACCGACACTGGTTCCCAATGCCCGTTCCCTGAAGTGTGCTCCCGGTATAATGGCATAAAATGCGGGGATTTCAAGGTCTGGATGCATCGTGTTAATAAGTAATACGTCCATTCCAATAGGGGCCAGGGCGGCCAGGCAGTTTTCAATTTCGACTTTGATATTATCATCCGATAAATTTGGCAGCGCGCTAATATCAGTCATTTTTCCGGGATTCATGACATAATCGGCATCCGCCAGATCTGTGAATTTGGGCAATCCACTGGCCACGTAATTGGCGCCTGTATCAAAATCACCCGCCAGCTGCGCAACTTCGGTAAGCGCACGGCTGAAAGCCTTCTGGGGATCCGGTGTTGTCCCGGCGGTCCAGACAATTTCACTGAGTTCCGGGAATGTGGCCGGATCGTATGCCAGGACGCCGACGCTGGGAATACCGGTATCAAGGGTGAAATCAGAGACGAAAAGTTTTACGCCTGCGTTGCGATATTTAACGATCATTTCAACCACCAGCGGATCGGTGGCGGATTCGGCCCGAATGGCCGGAACCTTCAAACGTTTGTGGCTGATGACAGCGGACGTGTGCCTTTCGATGATTTCACAAATTCCCTGGCTGATCGCTTCTTCTTGGCAGTTGCCAGCAGAAGGGCCATTGAATTCGTTAATCGAGAAAAACCAGTCAAAAGGCACCAGAATTTCTTTTTTACGGGTCAGGTTATAAGCCCAGGTCCATTTCAAGGGTAAATTTTCAAAAATTTTACGGGCAGCCGGCAAATCATCCGATTCATCGTGGACCGATTTAGCAATCATATCAAAAGGAATGACTGCAGTTTTATCTTGAATATTGCGAAACCGTTCAGTAAAAAAATTATCCGGGTTTTTTACGAAGCTGAAAAAACTGAAGCGTTCGGCCAGTTCCATTACCGCACTGGCTTCGGATTGGCTCGGGGTGCCGCCTTTGCCCATCTGTTTCTTTGTTCCAATGATGTGATAGGCGTCTTGGCCGCATATGCTGAAATAAATCGGGATATCCAATCGACCATTGTCAATACGGATGGTGCGCTTTAATATATCCAGATTCACTTTTTTCAATTTTTCCTTAAAGCGTTTGACCGTATCTTCCGGGGACAAAATTTTATCCTGATCAAAGGTATACGTTTTGTGAGCATCATTTAACTCAACTCGAAATTTCATGAATTTTCTCCTGAATATCAGATTTCGGCTATCACCATACATTCAGTACAGAGCTCAGAATTATCCAAATAAAATTTAGATTGACCGCTTTTTGATGATTTGATATGAAAACGGTCTCTTGTGGGGATGTAGCTCAGATGGGAGAGCGCGGCGTTCGCAATGCCGAGGTCAGGGGTTCGATCCCCC
>CAVPNL010000002.1:0-178021 GCA_963706575.1 uncultured delta proteobacterium
GCCTCACGAATGTTGATCGGGTCTAATGGAGATACCCTGGGTTCCATAGGCGGAGGCCGACTCGAGGCTGAAGCCCTTGAATCAGCATACGCTTTGCTCCATAAGTCGGGTGGTCTGCTTCTTGATATATCCATGACTGGACATGAAGTTGCGGAAACCGAAATGATCTGTGGTGGCCAAGCAAGAATTTATGTGGAATTACTGTCTTCGGAAGCCCTTCCTTTTATCAGAGAGCTTAATGAAAAATTTTCGAAAAAAATAGATGCCTTTTTTCTGACATGGATATGGATAGATAATAAGAAGAGGTCTTTTAAAGAGACCCATTGTATCTTGGAACCAGCCGAAAAAATGAACGAAGAATCCAAGCTGCCACATGCAATAGCCGTCGAGGTCAACAAAGCAATCGAACACGGGGATGTCACTGCGCTCATTTCTCATCCGGAAGGTGAAGGTTTTCTGTTTTTGGAGCCTCTCAGACGATCCTCCACCCTTTATATCTATGGCGGTGGGCATATTTCATTAGATCTTGCCTGGATGGCTGAGCGCGTTGGCTTTCAGGTAATTGTTGTTGACGACCGAAAGGCATTTGCTAATCGGGATAGATTCCCGATGGCATTGGACGTCTGGGTGGTTCCCTACAAAGAGGCGCTAAAGGATGTTGAACTGGGATACGACGACTTTGTTGTAATTGTGACGCGTGGTCACCTCTTTGATCTGGATGTGCTAAGAGAAGTGATCGTTCAATCGCCGGAGTACATCGGCATGATCGGCAGCCGCCGTAAAAAGGCCATGATTTTTGGCCAGCTTCAAAAGGAAGGCATTTCTCAAAAAAGACTCGACGCGGTCCATGCGCCGATCGGCCTTGACATAAAAGCTGAAACACCGGCGGAGATTTCCATTAGTATCATAGCTGAAATGATCATGGTCCGAGCAGAAAGTAGAGGATCCGAGAAGAAAAATTGGCATGTCTGACGGAACTCTGTCTCAGTTACGGCTTGGGTGGTAAAAGAATTATAGGCAACCATGACCACAACTCTTACAAAAAGACATCTGTATTTGGTATTTTGAAAAGGGTGGCAAAGTCTGCACCGAACTCGTCCCAGATTGAGCTAACGCCAGATCAACAGCATTGAATCCTTTTTGACTTTTGCTAAGGGTAGATTGAACAAGTTATACGGAATTGTTGATTCTATTCTTATTTTCATTCAAAAGAATATGAGTTTAGTTTATATGGATATTTCGCACCAGAACCTTATCTTGATCAATACCAATATTATAACCCTAGATCCATTCTCTCCTCAGGCTACCTGGGTAGCAATCAAGAATGATAAAATCGTCACAACCGGACACGGAAAAGATTGGAAAAATTTTAAATATAAAAATACCGGCATTATCGACTGCAGAAAAAAAACAGTTATCCCAGGCCTCATCGATGCCCACCTTCATCTTGTCTCCTATGCCAAAAGCTTTGTAACACCGGACCTCAGTCCGGGCAAGAATGTTCATTCGATCTCAGATATTCAATCAATTTTTAAGAACTGTGCGCGCAACCGGTCATCCGGCCAATGGATCTTTGGCAGAGGGTATAATGAATTCTATTTGGCAGAAAAGCGACATCCCTCCCGCTGGGACCTTGATAAGGTAACGCCGGGCCATCCCGTCCGGCTAACACATCGATCGGGACACGCCCATGTTCTCAACACCTTGGCGCTTAAGCTTATTGGGATGACCGGAGAAACCGGTGATCCGGAGGGCGGCATGATTGAGCGGGATTTGAAAACAGGTGAGCCGACTGGATTACTCTACGAAATGGGAGATTTTTTATCTGATCGAGTTCTCCCGTTTGCCCCGGCAGAGCTTGAAAAGGGTTTACAGCTTGGCGGAATAGAACTTATTTCTCTGGGCTGCAACAAGTGTCCAGGATGCATCATCCCGCAACGATACGCAGCAATTCGAAACTTTCAATCCTGGAAAGAATCCGGCATTCTGCAACCCCCGGTGAATCTGATGCTGGGAATTTATGGTTTTAAAAACAATAACAAGCAATACCATTCAATCAAGTTAATCGAAAACCAACTGCGGTTGGGTGCCGTCAAAATTATTGTGGATGATACCACCGGCCAGCTGCATCCATCTCAGTCGGAATTAAACGAAATGGTGTTCGAGGTCCATCATGCCGGGCAGCAAATTGCTATTCATGCGCTCGAAGAAAAAGCTGTCAATGCTGCCTTCGCCAGGCCATCGAATTTGCCCTGGAGAAGTCTCCCGCAAAAGACCACCGCCACGCACCGAGCACTGCTCCGTGGTGTCGCCGGATTT
The DNA here is from genome assembly GCA_963706575.1 of uncultured delta proteobacterium. Classification (GTDB taxonomy): domain Bacteria; phylum Desulfobacterota; class Desulfobacteria; order Desulfobacterales; family JAHEIW01; genus JAHEIW01. The sequence continues at coordinate 2,320 of CAVPNL010000002.1, forward strand.
AGCCCGCAAAATCGCATCCCTTGATATCACGGTGGTGACCCAACCCGCATTTATCTATTTTCACGGTGAACGCTTTCTCGACACCGTCCCAGATGAGCAATTGAAACATCTGTACCCGATCAGAACCCTTCTTGATCATGGAATCAACGTCGCAGGGAGTTCGGATTGTCCGATTGTGCCGCCTGACCCTTTGATCGGAATAAATGCGGCGATGCGAAGATTGACTACAACAGGAGACATTGTCGGCGGCAAAGAGAAAATCCAGCCCACCGCCGCGTTGCAGATGTACACCCTGAATGCCGCCCGGGCCACTTTTGAAGAAACCATTAAAGGTACCATCACACCGGGGAAACTCGACAGTCTGGTGGTCTTGAACGCTGACCCAACCCGACTTATGGCGGATGAGTTCAGAAACCTGCAGGTTGATAAGACAATTATCGGAGGAAAAGTTGTTTGGGAAAGAAATCGATAGTAGATTGCTCTTTAATTAATATTTCAATTTAGCCTTTAATACAGTCACAGCCCGTTTTATCGTTTCCAGGTGTCAGACACCGGAAATACTGTCCCTGAAACTTGGACGCTGAAACCCGAAATCTTGACACGGTATCACTCTCTAAAGAAGGGGAAATAATTTTTTGTGTGATGTTATTTCGGAATCACCATATTAGGCGATGATCCCCTGCTCAATATACGATCGAATGGTGGTCTTCTTCATACCGAGCAATTCTTCAAAAACGTATTGATTTGCTTCGCCGAGGAGGGGGGAAGCCTTCCTGGGTGCTTGGCGACAATTTTTAAATCTAATGGGGTATGTATCTGTTTTTATCTCACCCAGGACCGGATGTTTCAGGGAAGTGAAAAAATTATTGGCGAATAGCTGGCGGATCGTTGGCCAAATCCTCAGCATTCTGAACGACACCGGCTGCAATGCCCGCTTGCTGAAGACTGGCTGCCACGTCTTCGGCCGTCTGTCCCGCCGTCCACTCACCAATATGTCTATCCAGTATTTCCTTATGCTTCTTCCGGCCTGCCAGGAATGTAAACTTATCCTCCTCAGACCAGGCGGGATGTCCAAGAACGCCGAGCAGCGATTGCCATTCATCTTCGGTATAAACTGCGATGACGCACCAGCGATCCTCTCCCGAACATTTATAACAGCCGTAGGGCGCCGCAGGTCGTTGTTGGGCTTCGTTTCCTTCAGGCACAATCTGATTTTGATTAAAGCCTGCATCTATCAGAGCCGGGCCGATCGTAGTGCAGACGGCTTCATATTCGGATAGATCGATGGATTGACCCTGCCCGCATCGGTCGCGATGTTCCAGGGCTGCCAGAATTGAGATCGCTCCATATAGTCCGGAGATTATGTCTGCGTGGGCATAGCCTAAGCCCATTGGAGCCTCCCGGGAGTAGGACGTAAGATAGGTAAGTCCTCCCAGTGATTGCACCGTGGGTCCGTAGGCAACAAAATCTTTCCATGGTCCGTTCTGCCCGGTCGCCGACATGCTTAACATAATGAGATTTTCGTTCGACTTTATGAGGGTAGCATAATCCAGATCCCAGTTTGACATCACACGGGGTGAAAAGTTTTCCACCACGATATCGCTGATTTTAACCAGTTTTAAAAATATCTCCCTGGCCTCGTGTTGATCCATATCCAGGGTAATACTTCTTTTGTTTCGATTCCAGGGCGCAAAAATACGGTGTTGTATTCGACTCGATCCCCGTTGCCATTTTGGCCGATTGGACCTTGATCACCTCGGCGCCAAAGTCTGCCAGCAGGCGCGTGGTATACGGTCCGGCCACAATGCGGGTAAGATCAACAACTCGTAATCCCTTGAGGATAGCTGATTGCATAAGACCTTATTTAGATGACATGGTTGCTATAAAGCCATTTCATATTTTTTCCCGATAAGCCCAGCTCCTGCCGATAGATCATCTCATTGTGCTCACCGGGCTGAGGCGCGGGATTGATCCGGGCATCAATATTGCCGCTCGTTTTATATGGAGTGCCGGGGAAGCTGACGGTTTTTCCAGATCCGGCCTCTTTTTGTTCAATGAAAAAATTGCGTGCTTTGAGCTGGGGACAATTGATGACGTCATTCGGCGTTCGAACCGGTGCCCACGGAAACCGCATCAATTGCGCCAGCTCAAAAATCTCATCAACCCTATGTGTGATTGTCCATTTCTCCAAAACCGCAATAACGTGTTCCAGGTTTTGGCGCTGTAGCCTTCATCCAGCCATTTTTCATCTACCAGATCTTCGGCCATGCCTTCAGTTGCCAGCCACTCAATCAAGGTTTTCCATTTTTGAAAAAGCGTCACATGGATGAAGCCGTCCTGGCATGGCAGGATAACAAAGCCTTCATTCCAGTGAAGGCTCTCCTGCCTCCGGTAAATGATGCCTTCTGTAAAATAACGAACCATGACATGTTCCAGGGTCGCGGTGACGGAGGCCTGCAAAGAAATATCAAGGTGTTCACCGGTTCCTGTTTTCGCCCGGTTGCGCACTGCCAGGAGAATAGCGGTTGCCGCAAATAACGAGGCCGCATAATACGATTGATCGCCGAAAGATTTAAGTGGGGGGGCGGACGGAGATCCGCAAACGTACATCTGCCCCCCGTAAGCGGAGGCTACCAGGTCGCTGGTTTTATAATCTCTTCGGGGGCCATTTTGCCCAAAACCGGTAACGGATGCCAAAATGAGTTTTGGATTGAAGCTGCTGAGGGCTTCATAATCCAGCCCCAGCCGGGTTTGATCCTCCAGGGCGAAGGTATGAACGACCACATCGGTGTCCGCCACCAGCTTCGAAAAAATCGATTGGCCTTTGTCTTGCTCCAGATCCAGAGTGATGGACAGTTTGTTGATATTGCTGTAAAAAAAGGGGATGCTGTCTTTCGAGCGGGATTTGTCTTTAAAGAAAGGGCCTATATTTCGTGAGGCATCGCCGCCGGGTTTTTCCACCTTAATGACACGCGCCCCCATATCTGCCAGGAGCCTGGTGCAAAAACTGGCTTTTTCATCGGCAAAATCTAAAATACGCAAACAATGTAAAAAACCATTTTGGTTGGCAGCTAATTCCATCTTGCTTAATTATTCAATCGTTTGAGAATATATTCATATCCCTCAACCAATTGTCGAACCACGTCCCCGGCCGGAAGTATATGCTTGATTAATCCGGCCGATGCACCGCAGTAAGCTTCGCCGCCATTCAGATTGCCCTCTATCTGGGCGGTTCGGTTGCTGCGATAGCCAATGAATTCTTTAATATCCCCGGCGGCGGCCCCTGATCTCTCGAGCTCCAGGATGGTGTTTGTGAATTTTGTCTTCAGGCTTCTGGTCGGCACAATGCTGCGGCCCGTTATCACCGTATCCGTATCCCGGGCATCCACAATGGCCTGCTTGTAATTCAGGTGGGCTGCATTTTCATTAACCGCGATAAAACGGGTTCCCAGTTGCACCGCTTCCGCTCCAAGGGCAAAGGCGGCAACCACGCCCCTGGCATCCGCAATGCCGCCGGCCGCAATTACCGGAATGGATATCGCATCAACCACCTGTGGGATCAATGCAAATAGCGGCAATTCATCCGCTCCGTTATGGGCGCCGGCTTCAATACCCTCGGCAATCACACCATCGACACCACAGGATTCGGCTTTTCGGGCCTGTTTAACCGAGCTTGAAACATGCAACACGGTTACCCCTGCGTTCTTCAGAACGTCTGCAAATCGAGCTGGATTGCCAGCAGCCGTTATTACAATTTTCACTTTTTCACCAAGGGCAACTTCCACCAGTAAATCCGCATAGTCCAAATCCAGCGCAATATTTACCCCGAAGGGTCTGGCAGTCAGCCGTTTAATTCTGGACAACTGGTCTTTGAAGTTTTTGGCCGGCACACCCTCTTTTTCCATCCCGGCCAGGGGGCTGATCACTCCTAACGCGCCGGCATTTGACACCGCTGCCGCAAGATCAGCAGTCGCGATCCATAACATGCCGCCCTGGAGAATGGGGAAATCTATGTCCAAAAGATCACAAACCCGTGTGCGCCGCATCAATGTTGCCTTTGTTTTGGAACTAATCGGATGACTTCTCTTTATTAGGTTGCTGCAATTCCATCTTTTTTCCACAACACACCGCATCACCGTCAGCCGGCTTGGTGCAAAGAATCTCTGTACCGCAGGCCTCACAACGATATCGTTTCCCAAGCTGTACCATGAACGTTTACCTCCACATTACGTGTTTTGAAAGGTGTTATTAATTACAAGTTTTACTTCTTGATTTCCATCTTTTTCCCGCAGCAATGCAGCTCCCCGTCACCGCCACGGGTCACGATAAATTCTGCCCCACACACCGTGCAGACATATCTTTTCCCAACTTGATTTGCCATGTTTTCACTTATCTCCCTATTTAATATTGAATTATCCTGCCCGAGCCGCAGGCGTCAAAGCTTATTTATTTTACATTCGAGGACGAAACAAACAGATTAAAGCTTTCCGTATTTTTCTTTGAGCTTCTTTTTCAGAACTTTCCCCATCGGATTGCGTGGCAGTGAATCTATGAAAAAGACAGACCCGGGCCTTTTAAAACCGGCCAGCCGGGATCGGCAATGCGCCAAAACTTCATCCGTGTCGGCGTCTTCTCCTTTTTTGAGAACCACGATCGCACAAGGCTCTTGGCCCCAATCGGGATGCGGGATGCCGATGACTGCCGCCTCATCGATTTTGGGGTGGGCGTGCAGGACGTCTTCCACTTCTTCCGGGGAAATATTCTTCCCCCCCGCGGATGATCATGTCATCACCGCGACCGGCCAGGTAAATATACCCATCCTCATCCATCCATCCCTTATCACCGGTTCGCAACCACCCGTCGGCGGTGATCACCTGGGCACTCTTGTCCGCATCCCCCCAGTAACCCTTCATCATTCGGGGTCCGGCAAAAATCTCGCCAACCTGGTTGGCATGCAGTGCAGTGCCTTTATCATCGACAATTTTCACTTCCACATCCGCCAGGGGGCCTCCCAATGGAGGCGGCCAGACGTTTGAGCTTCTTTACCTTATCGGCCTCTGTCCCTTCAATAATGTGGTCTGCGGGACCCAAAATCGTAATTGTCGATGCGGTTTCGGTCTGACCAAAGGCATTAATAAACCGTACCCCGGGCATTTCCTCAATGGCTTTTTGAATAACATTCAATGGCATGGGCGCCGCCCCGTAAGTGATGACCCGCAGGCTAGACAAATCATAATTGTGAAAGTCGGGATTCTCGATCACCCATTTTAACATGGTTGGCACCAGCATTGCCCGCGTCACTTTTTCTTCCTGCGCCGTCTTCAGCCACTCCTTCACCTCAAACTGACGCATCAGGACCAACGTGCGCCCTCCGTATATCCCGGCTAAAACAGCCTGCATCCCGGCCACATGGTAAAGCGGCACCGTCAGCAGATTCCTTTCTTCAATCTCCGGACTGGCCGGCTCTACATTGCCCAGGATATCCGGGGAAACAAATCCGCTGTGCGTCAACGGAACCCCTTTAGGCCGCCCGGTTGTCCCGGCGGTATACATTAAAATAGTGATGTCATCATCACCAATTTCAGCCGTCGCTTCATCCGAACTGGCGGAATCGATCAGGTCCTCATAAAAAGGGTTTCATCCCCTCGCACATCGACACTAATGCAGGTCTTGACCGAGGGCAACTGCGGCAGTATCCCTTTAACCATATCAAAATACCGTGCTCCTGTCAGCAAAACGGCTGCTTCGGCATTACCAATCATATGTTCTATTTGAAAACAATAATATTGTAGTCCCTTTAGATGTTGTAAAAATATTTAGCAAGATGATCGAGTTTGAGCTATGGACGACCAAGCCGAACGGAAAGATTCCGCTTTTGGGTGATTCAGCTTTAGAGGATACCCATCAGCGTTTTTTGGCCATACGTGGCGGCCCGCCTTTTTTGAAGAGAAAAGATCTGAAACCGATCTCACCAACGCCCGAGGAATCTGAAATCTGGTTGTTAGGAAAAAAACGGATACAAGAATATGATAGCCTAGCTTCCGAGCCCGCTATGCTGAATTCAAGGTCTTTTCCGGAAGGAGGATATTTTGTCATGCGTGAAGGGCAGGATCCTCAATCTTTATATCTTTTGTTTGATTGTGGCCCTTTTGGCTATCCGCTTGCGCCTAATCACGGGCATGCGGATGCGTTAAGCTTTGAAATACATGCTTGCGGACAAACGATATTGGTCGACCCAGGATATTATAGCGCTCATTTAGGAAATGACTGGCGAAATTTCTTTCGCGGGACGCATGCGCACAACACGATTGTGGTCGATAATCAGGATCAATCCTTGCTATTAGATACGCGCAGGGTACATCATCCGGCACAGGCCGAATTACATAAATGGATAACAAGTGAGCACTTTGACTTTGTCGATGGTTCGCATAGCGGGTACAGACGGTTGCGAGAACCCATAAAACATCGCCGTCAAATTTTTTTTGTGAAATCCGAGTATTGGATCGTGATAGATGTGTTAACCGGTTCGGGAACACACACCTTTGATTCATTCTATCATATGATGCCGCATATTGAGACCCATTTAGATAAAGAAACAGGATGCCTGAGGTGCAGCAACCAGAATGAAACCCTGTTTTATATAGTGCCCCTTTATTATAGAAATCTACAAGTCGATATTCTATTGGGCAAAGCAAAACCTTTTCAAGGATGGGTTTCTCTTTATTCCGGTGAAAAGCAACCTGCGCCGGTATTGCGATATCGGAAAAAAACTTCAGCTCCTGCTGAATTTTGCACGGTAATCTACCCATGCGGTTCTACTCTAAAATCAGGGATTGCGGCCAGATCCGTAAATGTTAGAATTGATAATTCGCAAGCGAATAATGAAGGAACAATCTCAGCTGTACGAATCGAAACGGACATGAATACGGATTATTTAGTCGTGGATAGAGGAAACAGTGGAACCCGAAAATTTTTTGACAAATTTGAGACTGACGGACAGCTGGTGTATCTCCGGTTAGACAAGGAGGCCAGACAAATATTAAGGGCGATACAGATAGGGGGGGATTTTATGTATTTTAAAAACAAACCCATTACCGGATCCCTCCTGACTTAATCCTGCTGCTGAATCTGGTTAACGCCGGCAACACAAAGCTATACCGTCAATTGTCAAAATTCTGTTAGGCAAGAAGCCATCTTAAAAACGGTTATTATGAAAAAAAAGATCGCTTATATAATGGGGGAATTTCCCTATTTGACAACCACGTTTATCGATCGGGAAATCCTTGAAGTAGAGAGAAACGGAATAAATCTCGTTTTAATTTCTATTCGGCAGCCGGATCCCTTTGAAATGACGCCAGAAGTAAGGCGTTTAGCCCAAAAAACCAAATATATTCTTCCGGTAACCTGGTATAAGTTTTTGATGGCCAATTTATACCTGATGATAACCCGGGCCAAAGACTATTTTTCTACTCTTTTTTACCTTTTAACAGGGCCTCACGATAAGTTAAGTCTCAGAGCAAAAACAATACTGCATTTTGCTGAAGGAATCCGCGCTGCCGAAATATTAATCGCTGAGGGTGTAAATCATATACACGCCCACTTTGCCGATCGTGCGGCAATTGCAGCATTGGTTGCTTCAAGAATACTAAAAATCCCGTATAGTCTTACTGCCCATGCCAATGATATTTATGTGTCACCAGTTATGTTATCGGAAAAGATAAAAAATGCGAAATTTACAACAACCTGTACTGCTTATAATAGGGATTATCTGGAAAGAAAAATTGGGCAACGGGTTGAACTTATTTATCATGGAATTGAAATAAACGATAAGCATCCTGGTTCTCGGAAGCCAAAAAATGAGAGCTGTGCGCCTCTTATTCTTTCTGTCGGGCAATTAAATGAAAAGAAAGGTTTCTCATATCTTCTTGAAGCATGCGGCATTTTGAAATCACAGGGACGAAATATTCGATGTGAGATTATAGGTGAAGGCCCAGGGAGAAAAGATTTGCTCAGGCTCATTGATAACTTGGCCATAGATAAGACGGTCAGCCTCTGCGGAGCGCTGTCAAACGATGAAGTAATGGCCAGATATGCCCAAGCCGATATTTTTGTATTACCCTGTGTTGTCGCCAGTGACAATGGCCGAGATGGAATTCCCAACGTGATCATCGAGGCTATGGCCAATCGATTGCCGGTCATATCCACCAGACTTTCCGGTATTCCGGAGGTGGTTGAACATAATGTCAACGGGCTATTGGTGCCTCCCAATGATTCGGCGGCATTGGCAGCTGCGATTGCCAAACTATTGGATCAATACAAGCTTTGCGTTCGGTTGGGTTTGCAAGGACGCCTGAAAGTGGAACAAAATTTCGATATAAGGAAAAATACAAATTTTTTTATCGAGTTGTTGATGGGGATTTAATACCAAATGGAAAAGATGCTTTTTATTTCCTGGATTTCGCACAATCGGCGCAGTCAACTGATTGCAGACAAGTTAAATATTGAATTACATCAGATTCAAATTTTCAAACGCAGATATTTTTTGGCACCAATTCGTTATTTGTTACAGTCGATAAAAACATTAAAAATTTGTATTCGGGAGAAGCCCAAAGTTGTATTTGTGCAAAACCCACCTATCTTTGCCCCGCTAATCGTGTATTTGTATTCAAAAATATGGAGGTCAAAATTAATTATTGATTCTCACACCTTTGCATTACTAGCTTGGTGGTGGAAGTGGTCATTGCCGCTACATGCTTACCTTTCTCGCCGCGCGATTACCACAATCATCACGAACGACCACCTTAACAAAATGATAAATAGCTGGAAAGCCCCCTCATTTATTCTCGCGGATATTCCTACGAATTTTCCGAGAGGGGAAAAGTTCACACCGGAAGGCAATTTTAATGTGGCTGTAATAAATACATTTGCAGAAGATGAACCTGTCGAAGAGGTATTAAAAGCTGCAGCTTCACTGCCAGATGTTCAATTTTATATTACAGGTGATCTTATTAAAGCCAAAAGGAAATATTTATCAAATCGTTCGGACAATGTGATTTTTACCGGGTTTATACCTGATGAAAAATATTTCGGCCTCCTTAGGGAAGTTGATGTCATCATGGTATTGACAAACGATGACCACACCATGCAACGTGGTGCCTGCGAGGCTGTTTCGCTTGGAAAGCCAATCATCACTTCAAATTGGCCATTGTTGCGAACCTATTTTAATAAAGGAACTATTCACGTTGAAAATTCTAGTAAACATATCCGAACGGGTGTTACGAGCGCGAAGAAAAACTTAGCAGTTCTTGAAAAAGAAGTATTAGAACTGCAGAGAGAACGTTGGATTGAATGGAGAAAGAAACATAAAGCGCTTATGGCCTTGATTGAAAATGTATAGATGAATATCCGATTACCCATTCATTGCGAATGATTTTATGGCGGAACAACCCAGTCATATATTTATTGTCGGCTTAAACAGAACGGGCACAAATCTTCTGAGAACAATTCTAAACTGTTCGCCTGATGTGGCAATTTGTGATGAAACTCACTTTTTAAAGCACTGGGTCGGATACCGCGGTTACCAACGAGAATTCGCAAATGTCGGTACGACTTTATCTGACGATGGAATCAAAAAAATTGTAGATTACATATACTTGATTCGAGATAATGCTTTTCGGGGTATGAATTTTTGGAAATGGATACAAAGAAATATTCCGCGTGAAATTTTTTTTCAAAGATTATCAAACGCCAATAAAAACGAGCATGCAATACTTGATGTTGTAATGGATCTTTTTGCGAACGGCAAACCTATCAGAGGTGATAAAACTCCGGCTCATATTCACTCGGTATCAACGCTTTTAGAATGGTATCCTCGGGCAAAAATAATTCATATGTTAAGAGATCCAAGAGCAATTTTCGTTTCTGAAAAGCGACGCGCAGAAAATGGAGTATACAACCTTGCCTTATCGCGTTTTAAGTCGATTTGATTTATTATTAAATTTTTTTCTTAGCATCTTCATTTCTATAACCTGGCTAAGAATAACGCAACTGCATTTTCAATATCAAAAAATGCATCCCAGCCAATATCGCCTTTGCAGATACGAGGAATTGATAAATCAGTCTGAATTTGTTATGAAAGACATTTGCAATTGGTTGGAAATTGATTTTAATGAAAATTTTTTGAGGCAAACTTTTCAAAATTCAAGTCTTGTTCTTCGGCATAAAAAAAGGGAATTGACGGGCGGCTATTGATCGTTGGAAACAGTATCTTGACCCTGAGTGAGTAAATTGATTACCTTACTGACTAAAAAGAAACTTTTACTTTTTGGGTATGATATCATAGATTTTTCAAGGGATCTTGAATGATTTCCATTTCTGAAACCAAATTAAAAAAATTTTTGTGGAATACCGCATTTGCATGGAGAGACAAGTCCCTTCCTAAATTTGAAAATCTTAAGGTCTGGCAATGGCTTGAACCGTCTGAGATTCAAGATTTACAGGAAAAACGTCTGAAGAAAATTTTATCTCATGCTTATCATCACGTCCCGTACTATCGAAAAACACTAAAAAATGCCGGAATCATAACAAATGGAGAAAATATCGATTTAAAGGGATTCCGAAAGATACCGTTATTAGACAAAGGTACATTGCGCTCGAAATTTGATTTATTAAAATCGGACGATTGTGACGACCGAAACGCATTTATGAGTAAATCTGGTGGTTCAACTGGCCAACCGATTAATTTTATGATTGATAAGCATTATCGTGACTGGCGGACAGCGGTTAAATTATTGGATGATCTTTGGACCGGATTTTCCAGAGGAGACAAGAAAATATTACTTTGGGGGTCACTAAGAGATTATTTTCGCGATCGCGCCTATACCGGCGGGCGCTCCTTAATCCAGGAGTCGTTGCGTGTTAAAATCAGGCGCTGGCTCAGAAACGAGGTATGGCTGAATTCATTTCTTATGTCTCCTGAAACGATGCAGGAATACGTTATAAAAATTAATAAATTTCAACCAGTTCAAATTTTGGGATATGTCGAAAGCGTTTATGAGCTGGCACTTTTCATCGAAGAAAATAAACTTAACGTTCACTCACCGGTTGCTATTATTACTTCTGCAGGTGTTCTTTATCCGCATATGAGGAAAACAATTGAGAGTGCTTTCAACTCACCGGTTTTTAATCGTTACGGATCAAGAGAAGTTGGCGATATAGCGTGTGAATGCAGTTATCATAATGGCTTTCATATTTCAGCGCTTACGCATTATGTTGAAATATTAAAACCGGATGGAACTCCAGCTGAACCCGATGAAATCGGTGAAATCGTTGTAACCGCACTTACCAATTATTCTATGCCGCTTATACGCTACCAAATATCCGATTTTGCTTCATGGTCAAAAGATCAGATGCCCTGCAAACGTGGATTGCCACTTATCAAAAATATATTAGGAAGAACCTCAGACACTTTTGTTAAAAAAGATGGAAGTGTTGTGAGTGGAATTTTCTTTGTGCCCGTCTTGGTTGAACATTCCGAGTGGGTTAAACAATTTCAAATTATACAGGAAGAATACGATTATTTACGAATACTGCTCGTGTTAAAAAATGATAGCGACAATCCTTATTCGTATTATGCAAAAGAGCTCGAGTCGATAACGAATAAAATAAAAATGGTTATGGGCAAAGAATGCAAAATCGATTTATGAATTCGTAGTTAAAATAATTCCAGCAGTGTCGGGTAAAAAATTGTCAACTATTTCCAATGTAAGAAGGTAGATAGTGATTATAGAAGCTTATCTACTCGGAATATAAAATCTATAGAGTGTATCTGTTTACATGATGAAAAGTATTGGATTAAATAAAATAAAGATTACAGATTGTTATATCTTATATTATTAATTTTTTGGTGTGGAATTATTATTCATATTTCTAGGCATACCTTATCTTTCGATTAACGGTCATGGGTTTCCCATCCGCAAACTCGGTCATATTGTCGTTTATTTTATATTGACTATTTTACTCTGGAAAAATATTTTCTGGCATAAAGATCATCGTATTGGAAAAGCCATTACTTGTTGTATCATCGCCTTGGGATTTTCAATATTTGACGAATTCCATCAGTCGGTGATCCCTGGAAGACATGGTAACATTCAAGGAGTTATCATTGATATGCTGGGGACCCTACCTTTACTCGTGTGGAGCATTTTGAAAAAAATGCACTGATAAAATAATTATATTGATATCATTCATTTAGCTGTCGCCGCATGCCAATAAAAAATCGATTAAATTTTTAAAAATCAAGTCTAAAATATATCCCGCCTTTGGAATTTAAATTGAACAAATTACTCTAAATAATATGCGCGTTCCTATTTCGTCTAAGCCCATTTTTTTTATTAATTAAATGAAAAAAATCATTTTTAATAATGGCTTGTGGATAAATAATTTCAAATCTTATTCAGAAGCTGTAGACTTCGTTGCGAATAGAATCCTTGATGCCAAATCTTATATTTTTAATTTTCTTTATTTTTCCTGTTTTGTAATTCAAGAAAAAAATTTTCAATATCGTAATGCGATCAACAAATCCGATTTTCTATTTTTAGACGGTATCGGAATGCATTTATACACCCGCACTGTCTATAAAATTAAAGATATCATTAACCTTAATGGAACAGATCTTATTCCAAAAGTACTAGAACAGCTTAACAACGAGACCTCGCAAACAGCAATTGCACTTTATGGTGCTAAAAACAGGGTTATTGAGAAAACGCATAATATTTTTAAAAATAAATATAAAAATTTAAATTTTTATTATTTTTCGAACGGCTATGTACGTCCTGACCTTGATGAACTGAAAGAAAAAAGCACTTTATTAGTTGGTTTGGGCACCCCCAAGCAGGAGATATTCGTGCAGAAAAATTATGACTTATTTAAAATGAAAGATATAACTACAATATCTGTGGGTGGTTTATTCGATTTTGTTAGCGGTAATGCAAAAAGAGCGCCCAAGTGGGTTAGAAATGTAAATTTGGAATGGGCTTACAGGATGTTTAAGAACCCCCAAAAGCATTTAAATAAGAATATTCGTAATTTAGCAATTATAAAATTTATACTCCGTGATTTACTTTTCAAATAAATTTGAATTTTAAAGTGATCTGCCAATATTGATCTTTGAGAGGATGATGGTAGAAATAAGAAAAGCTGAATTCGTATCTATTGTCGGTTCAAGTAGAAGTGGTACCACTTTAATGCGGAGGATTTTAAATAAATCCAGCCAAATTGCTATAAGTTATGAAAACCATTACCTTGGACATATCATAAAATCAGAGGGCGCCATCTTTAAATTCCGTAAATTTGGTGATTTATCAAAGGATCAAAATGTTATTAATCTGACGAACTATATATATTCTGGCGAATTTGAAAAGGAGTCCAAGTATCGCGGTATAAGTCCACATTGGAAGTGGATTATTCAAAACATTGATCAAAATCTTTTTTTAGGCAAGATTCTCAATTCTGATAGAAGCGAACGCGCCCTGTTTGTCCTTAGCATGCAGGTTTATGCGGACTATTATGGTAAAACGATTATCGGAGAAAAAACACCAATTCACATTCGTCATGTGAAACAACTTTTTCGCTGGTTTCCTAATGGGAGAATTATTCATCTTTTACGAGATCCACGAGCTGTATATGTCTCTGAGTTGAGGCGGAGGAAAAATAAGCCAATTTCTACACCTTATAAACAATTGAGGCATTCAGCATTACTTTTGAAAATCTTTATAATAATGCAGACCACTGTTCTTTGGCATGAAAGTTATCGAAAGTCGATTATCAACCTAAAACAATATCGAAAAAAGTATTTAATATTAAAATTTGAGGAATTGGTTAGTAAACCTGAGATATCAATAAAGAAAGTTTGCAATTTTATAGGGATTCAATTTGAAAAAAATATGATGGACCAAAAGGTGATAAGCAAAGGTTTCCAGGATGGTCAACCGGGATTCGACCGATATGCTTCAAAAAGGTGGGAGAATCACATCACAGTGCCAGAAAACAAATGGTTTCTATTGCTCTTTTATCGGCACTTAAAAGAATTAGGCTATTTGAACTAAAATACATCGATAACTAATAAAACAAATTAGAGGCTCGGTATCATGAAAGTGAGCATTTTTGGTCTTGGATATGTTGGCGCGGTGTCGGCCGGCTGTTTAGCCGAAGCTGGCCATAGTATCATTGGGATTGATCGAGATAAGTTTAAGGTGGATTATATCAATCAGGGTAAAGCGCCTATTATTGAAGATGGTTTGGAGGATTTAATTGAAAAGAATGTAAAGACTGGCAGGCTGAAAGCTACCATTGATTCAAAAAGAGCTATTCTGGAAACTGAGATTTCTTTTGTTTGTGTTGGGACACCGTCACAATCTAACGGAAATATTAATCTTAACTATATAGAGCGCGTTTCCAAAGACATTGGAGAGGCGCTGGCGTCAAAAGATGACTATCATCTGGTTGTTGCTCGATCTACAATGCTACCAGGTACTATTCACAGGACAATCATCCCATTGCTGGAAAAATATTCTGGGAAAAAAGTAGGGAAAAATTTCGGTGTTGTGTGCAACCCTGAATTTCTTCGGGAAGCTTCTGCAGTTTCTGATTTTTTTAATCCGCCAAAGACGGTTATAGGAGCAACCAATAAAGCAGACGGGGAAAAAGTCGCAAAACTATACAGCGGAATTAAGGCGTCACTATTTCATACAACCGTCAAGATTGCCGAGATGATAAAATATGTCGATAATTCTTTTCATGCTTTGAAAATTACTTTTGCCAATGAAATGGGCTTAATTTGTAAAAATCTGGATATTGATTCCCATGAAGTTATGGAAATTTTTTGCAAAGATACAAAACTTAACCTTTCACCACTTTATTTGAAGCCCGGATTTGCTTTTGGAGGATCGTGTCTTCCAAAAGATCTTAGATCTATTACATATTTCGGTAAGCACCAAGACTTAATACTTCCTCTCCTGAATTCAATAATTCCGAGCAACGAATCTCACATTCAATATACTTTGGATTTAATAAGGAGCAAAGAAAAAAGAAAAATTGGATTTCTTGGTTTTGCCTTTAAAGCAGGAACCGACGATCTGCGAGACTCTCCGGTTGTAGCTTTAATCGAAACATTGCTCGGCCAAGGATATGAAATACGAATTTACGATAAAAATGTGTCACTTGCTCTGCTAAGAGGTGCAAACAAAAAATTTATTGAAACAAAAATTCCTCATATTGCCTCTCTTATCACAGAAAATATTGAAACCTTGTTGAGGTTTGCAGATATAATCGTAATCGGCAATTCGAGTGATGAGTTTGAAAATATTATAAATAGAGTAAGGAGAGATCAAGTTATTATCGATTTGGTCAGGATTTCAGAAGAGCGCAATATAAAAGGAACTTATGAGGGTTTATGTTGGTAAATATAGTTAAAATCGCTTAAACACAATCGTATCCATTAATAAATAATATTTACAACTGCCAAATTGAAACCAAAAATAATCGCCATAGACTAAAATAAATGAAAATTTTAACCGCCATTCTTCTTTCTATGTTTGGAACAATCGTTTTGATTCCAACTTTAAAAGAACTTGCTCTTAAGTTTAATATTTTAGACATCCCCAATCAAAGAAAGATTCATGAATATCCAATCCCAAGAATCGGCGGTATTGCTATGGCAGCAGGTGCATTTATTCCAGTATTACTGTGGGTGCCTATGAGGCCATACCTTGTTTCTATTATTATTGGTTCAGCCATTGTCGTATTTGCTGGAATGCTTGATGATATAATTAAGCTCGAATTTAAAGCGAAATTTGCTGCTCAAATCATAGCCGCATTGGTTGTAATTTCATATGGAAATATAAGAATTATTGATTTAGGTCTTTTTCTTCCTGATGGATATATATTACCCTCCTGGGCTTCCATACCGTTAACCGCTTTCTTTATCGTCGGTGTAACAAATGCCATTAATTTATCTGATGGTCTTGACGGGCTAGCCGGGGGAATTAGTCTGCTAAGCTTAATTTGTATTGGCTATCTGGCTTACATATTGAAAATTCATCCATTTATTCTAATTTCGGCTGCCTTAATCGGATCTATTTTTGGTTTTCTTAGATACAATACTTACCCCGCTACTATATTTATGGGAGATGCCGGTAGTCAGCTTCTGGGATTCGTTGCTGTTTGCATGTCTCTAGCACTGACACAAAAAAGCACCCAATTAAGCCCGTTTTTGATTTTTCTTATAATAGGCATTCCTTTAATAGATACATTTGGCGTTGTTGTTCAACGAATTATGAGTGGCAAATCACCTTTTGTTGCCGATAAAAATCATCTTCACCACAAGCTTATTAATCTAGGCTTTTACCATTCTGAGTCGGTAATTTTGGTCTATATAATTCATGCCATTTTTATTTGCCTCGCATTTATTTTAAGATTTTATCCTGACTGGTTTATACTAACCATATATTTGACTTTATCTTCAATAATATTTACTGGCACGCTGGTGGCTGTAAAGCGAGGATGGAGATTTAAACGCTCATTTTTTTTTGAAAACATTATTAAAGGAAGGCTAAAATACCTTAAAGAAAAAAATTATATTATAAAATTTTCATTCAAAATTGTTGAAATAGGATTTTATTTACTACTACTTTTCTCATGTTTTCTTCCTGAAAATATTCCTGCCAATCTATCATTAATCGTGTGGGCTTATTTGGCATTTGTCATTGCTATAATGATGCATAAATGGGAATGGACAAATAATGTACTGGCAATAGGATTTTATCTTTTTATTCCATTTTTGATGTATTTGAGCCATATCGATATGGCTTCATGGATGAATAAATTTATTCTAATTCCATATAATTTATCCTTTGGGATTCTAACATTTTTTGTCGTATTAACGTTAAAGTATACAAGAAGGAGAAAAGGATTTAAATTCAGTTCGATGGATATATTGATTTTATTTGTGGCTTTAGTTGTTCCTAATTTACCAGATGAAAATATAAAAAGATACCACATGGGTCTCGTGGCTGCAAAAATTATCGTTTTTTTCTTCACACACGAAGTATTAGCAGGTGAGCTTAGAATTAATATAAAATGGTTTAGATTTACGATTATTTTAGCATTTTTAGTTATTGGTTTAAGAGGATTGATCGGTTAACCCCTAAGGCAAAATGAGTGTGAAATAAATTACATATTTTTATGAAATGTTTTACCACTTATTTCCTGTCCTAGCGTCAGAGCCAGGGCAATCGTAATTTTTTGACCAACTAGAAATGGTATGTAAGCAGCTGTAATTAATTTAATTATAGTCTTTAGACGATTTTTAATACCCCGCAAAAGCCTTCAAATTAATTTGATTACAATACGGCATGCAATTTGCATTTTCTGTTTATCCAGTCCTTACTATTTCTAAAATCCTGGATACAGGTATTTGTGTTTTCACGGACCTGAATTTATAAAAGTCAACCTTTTCAGTAACGTGTATTAAAAAAGGAGCCCAGCCAATTATTTCTTGCCAAATTCAGGGGGGCATTGTTCGGGTCGATTTCGGGTTGGAGTCCACTATATTCACTGTCACGGGACTTGGTCAATTTTTTCTTTAAATGCGGCCGCTATTTTTGGTCTTTCCAAATCTAGGCATGAGAAGAAATGTTTGCATTTTATCTGTAATGCTAAAGCTGATTTCTCAATAGTTAAACGATGAGAAAGTTTTTCTGTGTGCAGGAATAATTCGATTTTGTTTTCACGTTGAACCCGAAATCAACCATCTCTGAATAGTTCTATAGCCAGCTTTTCGATTCGACAAGGAGGTTCGGATGAAGAATTTTATCCCCAGCATTTTTTTGTGTGTTTTATTAATTGTGCTAAACACGGGTGCCATTGCAGCAGATAAGCCATATCATATCGGTCCTGGAGATATACTTGAAATCTCCGTCTGGAAAGACCCAAACCTGAGCCGACAATTAGTGATTCCCCCTGATGGAATTATCTCATTTCCCCTCATTGAAGCTATTGATGTTACGAATCTAACAATCGCGGAACTGAAAAAAATCGTGACTCATAAATTATCGGAGTTTGTGCCTGATGCGACAGTTACGGTTATGCTAATAGAAATCAAGAGTTTAAAGGCATACGTGATCGGAAAAGTAGAGAGACCCGGTGAGTTTCCAATAAATATGAATACCAATGTGATGCAAATTCTTGCAATGGCCGGCGGGCTGAATGCATTTGCAACCAGGAGCGGCATCAAAATTCTCAGATACGATAACAATAAAACTATCAAAATACCGTTCGATTACGGAGACGTTGAAAAAGGAAAGAATCTTGAACAAAATATCGTCCTCATGGCCGGTGATGTGGTTGTGGTTCCTTAAATTGCGAAACGATCCAATCGATAGACTTTGATTAGGCTCAACCTTTTTGCAGAGTGAAAGTATTTTAGCTTAAGTTCCAGATTTACGTTCGTTGAGCAGCCAAGTACACAAAGACGTTTGTCGAAACGAACAATGCAACTTTTTTCTAAAAATACAGATCGACTTTATCGGTGCATATCTATGAAAAAGCTATCATTTGTCTTTGGGTTTCTTCTTCCGACGTTTATATTGATATTGAATCCACCGCAATCCACGGCAAAAGAGATTACCGTCGTACCCTCTCTAGAAACGAAACTAGTATATGACGACAACTTGGATTTTGATGATAAAGATGAAGTTGATGATTTCGGCGCCAATGCGACTCCTGGATTAACGCTGAATTATAACACGGAATTGGGAGAAACATCACTTTATGGCGAAGTCGATATAATTAAGTACTTCCAAGAGACCGATTATGACCGAACGAATCAGCTTTATGGATTCGACGGTCGATACCGTCTGTTTCCCAGATGGACATTTACCGGCGAATTGCAATATCACAAGGATGAAACGATTGACTCACAGCTTGAAGATACCGGGCGAGTAACACAACGAAGCAGGCAGACAACCTATGATGGTGGTGGCGGTGTGAATTACCTCTTAACCGAGTTAACAGATATCGGCTTTACCTTCGAATACCGCAAAAGAGATTATGGTTCTGATGATGACACAGATTATGATCGCTCCATATACTCCCTTCCATTTACTAAGCGATTTGGCAATGAGCGTGATACCTTAACGCTTGAACCTGCCTACATGATTTTTGATTCTGACGGTGAAGAAGATGTAAAAGATTATCGGTTTGTCGTAGGGTGGGGTCGCCAGATCAGTGAAACCTTAAGCTCCCAGTTAGGTGCGGGCCTAAGATATACAGACATCGAAGAGCAAGACGGTTCAAATGATGATACCTGGGGTTATCTGGGGAGATTTAGTTTACGGAAAACAGGCGAAACATTTTCTGGCGATATTTCTGCAATTCGGGATATACGGGCTAACACAGACGCTGAAATAGTCGAGGTAAACAGGCTCATATTAAAAGCCGATAAACGATTTCAGGAACGGTATGGAATTAAATTCTATGGAGCCGGATATTATTCAAACACCGAATCTAACCAGATAAACAACGATCGTGCCACCTTTTTTGAATTAAGACCGTCGATTTATTATATGCTTACCGAAAATCATTCTATCGATTTAGGATATTCGTATCAAAGAAAAACTGAATTAGACGAACAGGACAATCCCGTCACACAGCGAAACCGTGTGTGGTTAGGCCTAACGCTAAGATTTCCGAAAAAATTTCATTAAAAAAAATTAATAGCAAGAATTCCAAAGGAGATATCAATGGAAAAGCAACTCGGATTTCAGGACATAAAAAATTTTGTCAGACGTAGAAAAAAAAGCTTTTTTGTTACATTTTTTTTAATTTTTATCACTGGTATTGCGGTCGCGGTTGCTTTACCGCCACTTTATCTTTCAGAAGCTACCATACTCATAGAAGAGCAACAAATTCCGGAAAACTATGTTCAATCTGGAATTTCGTCTTTTGCTGAAGAAAGAGTTGAAATGATAAGCCAGAGGGTTTTAAGTCGACCTAATCTGTTGGAAATTATAAATGAGTTCAATTTATTTTCAGATAAAAAAAATAATTACACGACGTCGGAGCTATTAAGCAAGCTAAGAAAAAGCATTGTGCTTGAAACCATAAATGCAGAAATCCAGCATAAAAAAACTGGCAGACCTGTTGCCACTGCAGTCGCTTTTACGATTTCTTATGAAGATAAGGATCCGGTTGCGGCCCAGAAGGTGACTGAAAAACTGTCTTCCCTTTTTCTTGCAGAAGAGATACAAAGTAGAGAAAAGAGAACGTCTGATACAACTGCCTTTTTCGAACAAGAACTAGATCAGCTGAAAAAAGAAATCCGTGATTATGAGAAAAAAATAAGCCAATTTAAAAAAGCGCATATTGGGGAACTACCTGAATTTAATAGTGTCAATCTTCAGGCCATTGGCCGGTTGGAAAGTGATCTCAATCGTTTAACTATTCGACTGCGATCACTTGAAGAAAAAAGAATTAACCTGAAAGGTCAAATCGCTAATGTGGAGCCATTAACACCGATTATAATCGACGGAGAGAAGATGGCAATGAATCCGCAAGAGCGATTAAAACGGCTTTATCTAGTAATTAATAAGTATGCGATCTACAGTATCAGAAAAGCATCCGGATGTTAAAAAGCTGAAACGAGAAATTGAGGAGTTAGAAAATCAAATTGGCAGAACGGATGCAGCTGTGGTTAAAATAAAGAAACTAAATCAAATGATGGTTCAATTAGCAGAGACCAAAGCTACCCTCGGTCCTAATCACCCTGATGTGATTCTGCTATCAAACCAGGTAAAAACTTTATCAAATGAAGTTGAAGTACTTACTACGGAAAAAGCTATGACCTCTTTAAGCAATCAACAACCAGATAATCCTACATATATTTCTCTTTTGACGCAAATCTCTGCTACTGAAAACGAAATTAAAAGTATTTCACAAGAAAAGGATAATATTCTTCAAGAAATAGCACAATACAGAACAAAAATTGAAAATGCTCCAATTGTAGAAAAAGAATACAGCACTCTCACACATGGCTATGATAATGCAAAACGCAAATATGACGAATTACATGACAAATATATGGAAGCAAAAGTTACACAAGACATGGAAATATCTGAACGGGGAGAACGGTTTACCATGAAATCTCCTGCATTCTTGCCTGATAGACCTTACAAACCAAACAGATTGGCTATTTTTCTTATTGGATGTTTGGTTGCCTTGGGTGCAGGCCTTGGTATTTCCGCCGCGCGCGAAGGCATTGATAATTCTATTACAACAACCGATCAGATAAAAGAAATTACTGGGGTACCGGTACTAAGCTCTATTTCTTTTATTGTAACCGATCATGAGAGAAGGCTGAATCGCCTTAAAAAACTTGGGTGGATATTCATCCTGGTCATTGGGGTTGGTATTGGTCTCTATTGTATTGAACAATTTGTTATAAATTTAAATGAATTGTGGACTATTATATTGGACAGATTAAAAATGATGGCATAACCAAAAATTTAAAAAAATCAAATTAATAAACTAATCAAAGGTGGGAAAAATGAGTAAGTTAAAAAAAGCTCTTGAAAAAGCGAAAGAAACCAGAGGGCTGGATGGTTTCGGACTTTCCGAAGATAACAGACAAGTAAGATTATCCGGTGATATAAAAACAAAAAGGGAAACAGACAGCAGGCCCGAATTAGATATAAGGTATTCAGAAACGAAAATAAAAAAAATTGATGACAGCGTTTTAAAAAAAGGGAAGGTTATTTCTCTTTTTCACGATATTGAAAAAGTTGACCAAATCAAAACCCTGCGCACACAAATTTTGAACCATCTTAAACGAAGTCGGTGGAAACAGCTTACTGATCACCAGCGCCAATCCTTATGAAGGAAAAACTTTACGGCGATTAACCTTGGCGTGAGCTATTGCCCAGGAATTGGATCGTACGGTTCTTTTAGTTGATGCGGATTTGCGCAAACATACCCGAGCAACATAAAGATTTCGCCGTTGATTTTTTTGGGACCGATATGACTGAAGGGCTATCAAACTACTTATTGGGACAAGCGAAATTACGGATTTATTTATTAATCCAGGAATCGATAGACTTGTGCTGCTACCGGCAGGCAGACCACTGCCGAATTCAGCTGAACTATTAGGATCTCCAAGAATGGTTAGGTTGGTGAATGATATCAAGAGCCGGTATGCAGATGATCGAATCATTATCTTTGATAGTGCATCATTATTAACCTGTGCGGATCCTTTGGTTTTAACACGATATGTCGATGGTATCCTTCTTGTTGTTGAAGAAGAAAAAACAACTTCAGATGATCTTCAAAAGAGCAATGGAATTGTTAAAGGATAAACCTGTTTTCGGCACCGTCTTGAATAAAACCAAGATTAGAAGCGAATTAAATCATGTACGAATCATTTTACGGTTTTAAAGAAAAACCCTTTGATCTACATCCGGATCCCGATTACCTCTATATGAGCCGGGTGCATGAAAATACCTATACGCATCTAGAATATGCGATTGTTGAAAATAAGGGATTTGTGGTTGTCACCGGCGAAATCGGTTCCGGCAAAACCACGCTGATCAACTATCTATTGAATAAAATCGGAGAAGAAATTCAGGTTGGGCTTGTAAACAATACCAATATCCTTCCAGCTGAATTTTTAAAGATGGTCTGTCAAAGAGTTTGAGCTTGATCCTAAAACCAATGACAAAGCGGAACTGATTGATATTTTCAGCGGATATTTAATTGACCAGTTTGCTGCTGGAGAGCGTGTGGTGCTCATTATTGATGAAGCGCAAAATTTGACCAATGACACCATGGAAGAAATTCGAATGCTTTCAAATATCGAGACCGAGAAGCATCATTTGATTCAAATTATCCTCGTCGGCCAACCGGAATTGAAATTTAAACTCCAGCAAAGTAACCTGAAACAGTTTGCCCAGCGTGTGACGGTCCATTGCCATCTTAAAGGCCTCGAAAAAGATGAAGTCAGCGAATATATCAACCACCGACTGGAGGTAGGCGGTGGCAATCGATTTGATATCTTTAAAAAGGAAACCATTGAAAGGATTGCCGAATATTCCAGAGGCATACCTCGACTGATCAATGTGCTTTGCGATTCTGCTCTGGTGTATGGATTTGCAGACGAACTGCAAACAATTGATACGGATATACTGGAAAATGTGTATGATGAGTTGAAAGCACTGGGGACTTTTACGGATTATGATGCGAAGCCTTCAGCGGACCCGCCGGCACCAAAATCGGTTGCCGCAGGCCCATCAGCACCTGACCCCCGCATCGAACTTCTTGAAGGCAAAGTACAACTGCTGGATGACAAAATTAATGCGCTTAAAGAAAAACTTGATTTTATATCCGAAAAACGAATTGAGCGTGATGATATCGTAATCGAATTGCTCAAGATGTTAAGGGATAATCTGGATAGCCGCAACCAATTGGTTGCGAAGCTAAGTCGGGCAGATAATGAACACGCGATGTCCGATGACGAAAATGATACCGATGGTGGAGAAAGCGGAGAGCTCATCTAAAGTTTCAAGCTTGGAGAAACACAAACAGAAAAAGAGCTAATGAAAATCAAGAACCTCATATTTTTTGCATTAATCAGCGTCATATTGTCAGGATTAACGACGATCGTGTTTATCTCAGTTTTTGATAAGAGGAGAGACGACCCGAGTTGATTGACCAAAACCAGGTTCAAAATACCTGAAACGTATCTGCTGCTTCCATTTCAAAGCAACCATCTTATTGCTTCTGGCGGTGGGTGTAATCGGTGTTCTGGGGGTGAGCCGCAAAAAGAAAGGTACTTGCGCAAGAAATGAGATGAATGGGGCCCTAATCGTCAGCATCTGAATGAATAGACTCAAACTGATTACCAGAAACCTTGGTCACCATCAAATAATCTTCTTCATCTTGCCATTGCTGATACGCTAATTTTTCGGTTTTATTTCCTGCCTTAAAGCGTCTGTTTCAAACTCCTTTACCCAAAGTTCAAACATCCTGAAGAAAAGGATTTTTCTTCACGATGGTCTGGGTTCTTTCCGCACCAACCGATACAATATGGATCGGTGTTTCCGTCAGTTCTTCAATCCGGTTAAGATAATTTTTGACATTTGCAGGAAGGTCATTCATGTTTTTGATGCTGGATATATCCTCCGACCAGCCCGGCAGGGTTTCATAAACCGGCTTGCAATCGCCCAGGACTTTGAGGCTTGCCGGAAAATCATTTATAATTTCATCTTTGTATTCATAACCGGTGCAGATCTTCAAGGATTCCAGTCCGCCTAAAACATCCAGTTTGGTTACGGCAAGGCTGGTTAGACCATTTAGACGAACAGCATTTCTTAGAATGACGGTATCCAGCCAGCCGCATCTTCGCCGCCTGCCGGTGGTCGCGCCGAATTCAGCCCCTTTTTCTTGAATCCGATCACCGATTTCATCAAAGAGCTCAGCAGGGAAGGGGCCCGCTCCAACCCGGGTGGTGTAAGCTTTTACGATGCCGATGACATCGGTAATGGCCCCGGGACCAATGCCGGCACCGCAGCAGGCATTGCCGGCAATGGTGTTGGATGACGTCACAAAAGGATAGGTGCCGTGATCGATATCCAGATGCGTACCCTGGGCGCCTTCAAACAGGACCTGCTGTCCCTTTTTTATGGCATTGTCGATAATAATTGAAATGTTGGCTACATAGGGTGCCAGTCTTTCAGCATAGGTTTCATATTGCTTGATGATATCTGAATCCATCCAATGTGTCAGCGGAAAGATAATTTTTTAAATAGAAATTCTTTTCATCCACAATCGTATTTACTTTTTCCCGAAATTCTTCCGGATCCAGAAGGTCAACAAAGCGGATGCCTCTACGGGTGGATTTATCTTCATAAGCAGGTCCAATACCGCGACCGGTGGTTCCGATCTTTTTATCGCCTTTGAACTTTTCTCTGGCATGATCGATCCGCTTGGTGATACGGCATAATCAAATGCGCTCTTTCGCTGATTTTCAGCTTATCTGACGCCAATATCAATTCCCCGGTTGGACAGATTGTCCATCTCTTCAATCAAAACCGCAGGATCCACCACGACCCCATTTCCAATTACACAGAGTTTTTGTTGCAAAATCCCCGACGGAATGAGATGGGTAATCAATTGCTCTCCGCCGACAACCATTGTATGACCGGCATTGTTTCCACCCTGAAAACGGACGACCACATCGGCATGTTCTGCCAGTAAATCCACTATTTTACCTTTGCCTTCATCTCCCCACTGGGTACCGACGATTACGACGTTTGCCACGATTATCTCCTTTATAAATTAGTGTTAATCCTAAGAGCGTGTACGTCCAAATTTAAATTAAAAAATATTCTCTGTGCTCTCTGTGTGCTCTGTGGTAAAAAATTATTTGCGCTTTTGCACGGAAAAAATCTTGCATCAGCTCTTTGCATTCATCTTCGCAAACACCTTCGATGACTTCCGGCTGATGATTGAAGCGCGGATCAGCGGCAAAGTCATACAAGCGAACCAGCTGCTCCCCATTTGGGGTCGCGCGTACCGAATATCACCCGTGAAACCCTGGCATGGATAACAGCTCCCATGCACATCGGACAGGGTTCGACCGTAACATATAGCATGGTATTTAACAATCTGTAGTTGCCAATTTTCGCTGCGGCTGAGCGCAGCGCCAGAATCTCGGCATGGGCGGTCGGATCGTTTAAGGTGATGGTCCGGTTGTGTTCTGCTGCGAGTACCTGGTGATTATCCGCAACCAGGACAGCGCCGATGGGAACTTCCCCTTTTTTTCGCGCCTTTTCCGCTTCAATTAGGGCAATTTTCATCATTTCGATGTGATTAATATCCATATCGGGCAAAAGTCCATTTTCGGATGGAAACCAATTATGGATTGACATAAAATAGCGTATGTCCTATTAACAAATCCTAATTTTATGACGATTGTGATGCGCCCGTAGCTCAGCCCGGATAGAGCGCCGGACTACGAATCCGTAGGTCGCAGGTTCGAATCCTGCCGGGCGCACCAGATAACGAACCTTCAGAGAAATTCTCTGGGGGTTTTTTTATGCCAAAGCCAAACGCTTGATTGATCAGCGATCAGTCATCGACAGGCTGTGGATATCATTCAGACGCACCGGGGGTCAAGAAGGGAAAACAAAAAGGCATTTTGTATGAAATTTCATTTAAAAAGGGTCCTTTCCTTGACGGGAGCGCCTTTTCAATTTATTAAATTTATCCTGTCCCTTCTGGTATTTATGGGAAAACCTAAAAACCTGAACTCAGGATGGAGAAACCATGCGGCAGGATCGGCTGAAATGGAATGAAAAGTATCAAAGCGAAAATTATCCCGATGAGCCGGCAGCGATTGTCAAACAATATGTCGAGCTGGCCGGCGGCAAAAACGCGCTGGATATCGCCGCCGGAAATGGCCGCAACGCACTTTTTCTGGCCAGGCAGGGGTTTGTGGTTGATGCCGTTGATATTTCTGATACGGGCCTGGCTCAGTTTGCCGGAAAGCACCCCGGTATTCATCCCATCTGCGCCGATCTTGACGATTTTGACATTCCGGCCAACCGCTACGATCTCATTGTTAATATTAAATATTTAAATCGGCGATTATTTCCCTATATTCTCGAAGGGCTTGCTCCGGGCGGGGTTCTCATCTTTGAGACATTTCTGGATTCACAGCACCCGGCAATGGATCAACCCGGCTGCCGTGACTATCTGTTACGGGAAAATGAGCTTCTGCATGCATTTTTATCATTGCAGATTGTCTGCTATAAAGAGGCAAAAGACGAAAAGCATGCAGAAGTTGCGCGGTTGGCATCCCTGGTTGCCATAAAAATTCGTTAAACATTGCGGTGTAATTTTTAAAATGCAGCAGCTGTCATTCCTAATGCCAAAGGATAATTGAACTTAACACAGTATTTATGTTAAGGCTGTGAGGCCTGCATAAAATTCGACCCGCAAGTTTCAAAATGTAAAATGGAAACGGGTTCAAACGCTAGGGCGAAACATTAAAGGACGCTGAAGTGGAAAAATTTCAAGGATATCATTCCGAATGGAATCTGGGGAGCCCCGGGGGCTGGGATTATCAAAAAACCACTCAGATTATCCCCGGGGGTTGGGATTATCAAAAAACAACCCAGATCATCGGCAAGGCTGTCTGGCAGAAGCTTTCCCGTATTCATAAATTTGAACATCGATCTGGATTTTGATCATCCGCTGTTTTTTCCGGTAGACGGTTTTGCAGAGATGCTGATCGAGGCTCACCGCGGCCGTGAGGGGCGCAATCCGGGCATCATTGCGGTGGTGGCGGAAGAGGAGACATTGGAAGATGTCACCGAAAACCGCAACCTGGCGCAGCGTCTGAGCAACGCAGAGGGGATCACCGGTGCCCTGATGGCACCACAGGAACTCGAACTTAAAAAAGGTGCGGTTTGCTGGAAAGGCCGCCCGGTTTCCATCCTGTTCATGGATTTCAACACTGATGTTCTACTGGCACTGCATCGCAAACATGATTTAACCCCGGTTTTACAGGCGGTTAAGGAGCACCGGGTGATCAACCCGCGCGGCACCGAACCGTTTAATGTCAAAAGCATGTTTGAAGTCATCACCGGCACCTGCCCGGATCGTTTTCACAAAGAAATTGTGGCGCGTACCCCATGGACCCGACAGTTTTACGCGCGCAAAACCGACGGGCCTGACGGCCGCACGATTGATGATCTCATCACCTGGACGCGCCGCAACTGGAAGGCGCTGGTGCTTAAGCCGGAAAGAGGCTATTCCGGACACGGCGTTCGCGTCGGCGAAGTGAATTCGGATATCGATGAGGCCATCGAGCTGGCGCTGGGTGAAGGCAATTACATCGTGCAGGAAAAAATTCCGCTGGCCTTATGGGCGGAGGAGGTCCCCCATCTGGCAAACAATACGATCTGTCTTGAACAGGTGCAGACCGATTTTCGCTGTCTGGTGGGTCCTAAAGGCTTGCTGGGATTTGTCGGTCGCTTTGGCGGAGTGCCGACCAATGTCGGCAGTGGCGGCGGGTTTCAGCCTCTGGCGCTATTGCGTTCCCAAACAAGTGTCAAAGATGCCGTTAATCAAATCAATGATGCCATCCTGTCCATGAACAGCGGGGATCTGCAGCAAATTATCGAAGAGCAGAATAAAATGGCAACCGAGATGGAATTTACCTATCTTTTAGGTGCGGTAAAGGTGGCTTTGCGCCCGCGGGTGATTACCCGTGAGCAAATAGCGGCGGTGAAGAATTACGGTCATAAATTATGGGCCGATTGCCTGCTGCTGGAAAAAATGTGGCGGGCAGGGGAGTTGGATGAAATCGGTCAGAATCGAAAAAGAAGAACTCGACATCGCCCGTCTGCAGCCGTGGCAAGGCTCGGCGGCCATCATTGCTTCCGATGGATTGTTTAATTTTGGGGCAGCACCTCCTGCATGTAGAGGACATCATGAGCATAAGGGTCGATCCGGATTGGTGGAAGACATTATTCGATGAGGTTTATCTGCTCACGGATGCGCGTTCGGTTTGCGACGCCCGGATCACCCGTCGGGAGGTGGATCTGATCTGCAGTTTGCTGCCGATGAAAGATTCCCACAAAATCCTGGATTTATGCGGCGGCCACGGCCGCCACAGTTTAGAGCTCAGCAGTCGCGGCTTTAGTGCCTGTACCCTCTTTGATTATTCTCAAACATTAATCGAAATTGCCAGGACAAAAGCCGGCCAGGATGATTTAAAGATTGATTTTATCTGCGGCGATGCCCGCGATATCAATATGCCAGCGGATACCTATGACCATGTCATCATTATGGGCAACTCCCTGGGGTATATACAAGAAAAAGAATCCGATTCCCAAATCCTGACGGAAGCATTTCGGGTGTTACACCCGGGAGGCTGGGTACTGGTGGATGTTGCCGACGGCGAGGCCGTTCATGTCTTCATTTAAACCCAATGCCTGGCATGAAATTGGTGAAGAAATCATTGTCTGCCGCCAGCGGGAAATTCAGGGGGAGGTGGTTTGCGCCCGTGAAATCGTTTTGAGCAAAACCAATGGGTTAATTCGCGATCAGACCTATTCCATTCGACTTTATGATGCTGCCGGCTTATCGGTATTGCTGGAAAGTGCCGGATTTACCCGAATCAATGTCCACACTGATTTTTCACCCCACGATACAGACTGACGATTACGGGTTTATGAACAATCGATTGATTGTGACCGGCCAAAAAAGATAGATTATAAGCAATATTGTAAAATAGGGTTATGCAGAAAGCCCGAGTTAGTCTCTTCAACCACGAAGGACACGAAGAGGGATTGTTGATTTATTTATTTTATTCTACCTTGCTGACATCGAGATCTTCGTGTTCTTACGTGGTGAAATCACTACAGGGCGCATATTACTGGAACTTTCCGGATAACCACGTTATAATATCCGTTATTGATTAAGAAATAACTTTATATCTTTCCAGAACTGATTCCAGTCAGGCGGGCAATCGTTGTGCCCGGCGCTATAAGCTATCAATGTGCTGTTTTTAGCAGCCTGGTGTAAATTGGCGCCATGAGCATAGGGGATAATGCTGTCATGATGGCCGTGAATCAGCAGAACCGGTCCCCGGTAGCGTTTAACGGCCTCAAGATTGTTAAACGCGGTCCCGCACCAGAAACTCGGGCACTCCGAATTTTGCAGCCATGGAATGAACGCTGGTGAAGGTCGACATGAGAATCAAAGCAGCCGAAGGTCTTTCGAGCGCCAATGCACAGACCGCTCCACCGCCGAGGGATCGGCCGAACAGGACAATCCGGGATGGATCGACCTCTTTTCTGGATACCAGGGCGTCATAAGCCGCCACAAAAGCATGCCGAATGCTTTGCTCTGACGGCGTGCCGCTGGAGCGCCCGTAACCCGGATATTCCACCAGCAGCAAACCGATTCCCATTCGGCTGAAATTTTTAAGGGCCTCCGGCCAGATAGTCGATTAATTCAGCGTTGCCATGTGCAAAAATGACCGCCGGTGCCGGCAGCGCATCCCGGCCGTGAACCGGAGGCAAAAACCAGGCTTCAGTTTTGCCGTATCTCGGTTTTTAGCCAGATTTTTTCCAAACCGGCAATGCTGGCACCCGGGTCTCCTTGCGGAGGTTTCGGAATCTGGCTGCGCGGGAATAAAATGGAGCGTTGCATCAGGAAAAGGAAAATACAGTAGATGCAATAGAAAACAAGTACCCACGCGATGGTTTTAACGAGCGGATTCATTAAATTATTTTATTGGTTAACCGCTGATGGGATGTCAAGTCGATAAAAGCGGATGGCGTGAACTTCTTTGCGCCCATAAGAAAGGATTTAGCCATGATTATCCAGAGTATTGCAGGATTATTGGTTTTTGCCGGCATTGCCTGGTGCATGAGTGAAAACCGCAGACAGGCCAGCCTGAAGATCGCCGTTATTGGAATCATCATTCAGCTGGCGGTTGGGCTCATTCTTTTAAAGCTGCCGATGTTCAGAGAGTTTTTTCTGTTTTTGAATCGGCTGGTGCTGTCCTTGCAGGCAGCAACCACCGCAGGGAACATCTTTTGTATTTGGCTACCTGGGCGGGGCAGATTTGCCTTTTAAGGAATCGTTTCCCGGCGCGAGCTTCATTTTAGCATTCAGGGCGCTTCCGCTGGTGCTGCTGATGAGCGCCCTGTCGGCGCTGCTGTTTTACTGGAAGATTTTACCGGTTGTTGTTAGAGCGTTTTCCTGGGCTCTGCAGAAAACCATGGGGGTAGGGGGGGCCGAAGGACTGGGTGTTTCGGCCAACATATTTGTCGGAATGGTGGAATCACCGCTTTTTATCCGCCCGTATTTAAAGGAGATGACGCGCAGTGAGATTTTCACCCTGATGACCTGCGGCATGGCCACCATTGCCGGAACCGTTATGGTGCTGTATGCAAGTATTTTAAGTGATAAAATTCCGGATGTTATGGGGCATATTCTAACCGCTTCCATTATCAGCGTGCCGGCTGCGATTACCATTTCTAAAATCATGGTTCCGGAAACCGGGGAGCTGACCAGCGGGAAATTAACCGCACCGGATCAGGCATCAAGTTCGATGGATGCCATCACCAAAGGCACCCTTCAGGGGGTTGAATTACTGATTAACATCATCGCCATGCTGGTGGTGCTGGTGGCACTGGTCTATCTTGCGAATTTAATTTTGGGACTTTTCCCTGACATTGGCGCAAGGCCCATCACGCTGCAGAGACTGCTGGGGATTATCATGGCGCCGATTGTGTGGCTGATGGGTGTTCCCTGGCATGAGACCACCACTGCAGGGGCCTTGATGGGGACCAAAACCATTCTGAACGAATTACTGGCCTATATCGATCTGAGTCGTCTGCCCCCGGATGCATTGAGCTCCCAGAAGCCTGTTGATCATGACGTATGCCATGTGCGGCTTTGCCAATCCGGGCAGCCTCGGGATCATGATCGGTGGTATGGGGACAATGGCACCCGGTCGCCGCAATGAAATTGTTGCTCTGGGTCTGCGATCCATCATTGCCGGCACCCTGGCCACTTGTATGACCGGTGCAGTTGTCGGAATTATTGGTTGACCACTTCTCAGATGTCTTACATTCACTAAAGCCTGGATTCCAAGTTGACAGGGACCGGTAAATTC
This sequence comes from uncultured delta proteobacterium, assembly GCA_963706575.1. Lineage (GTDB taxonomy): Bacteria > Desulfobacterota > Desulfobacteria > Desulfobacterales > JAHEIW01 > JAHEIW01. The sequence goes on from CAVPNL010000002.1 coordinate 34,064, forward strand.
ATTACTTTAACGACTTGGAATCATGAAAAATATCCGATGCTAATTTCGGAAATAAAGGGAGGAACTCTGATGGCAGACATGCAAGTTTATGAATGTGTCAATTGCGGGAACACCGTCGAGGTCGGCGCGGAAGAATCAAAATTACCTGAATGTTGTGGCAACGCGATGAAGCCGGTTGAAGATTTAAAAGCCTGCGGATTAAGCACGACTGCGGAGCATTCCCGCTTCGATGATTTTGATGAACCCTGCGATGATGGCCGATCGGGAAAGATTTAGGCTATCGACCGATTTCAAAGTAAAGCCCAAATTACCCACCGTCATCTTTTCGTGTGCGAAGCTCACCTCAAGGCTGCACAATTGCCTGGGGTGAGTTTTTTAATTTCCCGCCATTTATACTGAAAAACGATCACGCATGGATCTTGGGGAAGGTAATTTTATTGACAGAAAAATTAGGCCAAGATAAAAAACTATTTGAGAAGTTCTTTATGATCTCGATATAATTTTGGTTTTTCACGCCGGCTATTGATGAGGTATTGCTTATGAACATATCGAATATCATCAAACAGCATGTGGACGAGCACCCAAACGAGACGGCGATTATTTTTGAAGAACTACGCCTGACCTATGGGGAACTTGATCGGTTGATTAATCGGGTTGCCGGTGGACTGCTAAAAAGGGGTTTAATGCGCGGGGACGTGTTGTCGTTATTTTTGCCGAGTATTCCGGAGTTGATCATCGGTTATCTGGCGGCGGTTCGGGCGGGGCTGATAGTTAATGTGGTAAACGCCATGCTCAGGGAACAGGAGGTGGCCTATATTTTGAAGGATTGTGCCACCCGGGCCGTATTGGTGGATACGAAACGGCTGTCAATACTGGAAGCAATAAGGCCAGAGGTTGAATCCCTAAATTCGGTGATTGTGCTTGGAAAGTCGGGAAGCGATCAATATGACACCTATGAATCCGTGCTGGATTCGGGTAAAGACCAATTCGAACCTGTTGACTTCCAAGACGGGGACCTGTGTCATCTGATGTACACATCGGGTACTACCGGCCGGCCTAAAGGCGTTATGGCCACCCATCGAAATGTCTGGCACAACGCCACCCATTTTGGGAACGTTCACTTTCAAGCAACGGACACCATCATGGTGGCCACGCCAATCTTTCATTGCTGGGGTCTGGTCAACGGAACCTTTGGGATGCTGTCTAAAGGGGGAACCGTGATCACGGTGGAGCGGTTTTATCCTGATCGGGCCTTAAACGATATTGAACGCCTTAAACCAACGATTTTTCAAGGTGTGCCGCCCATGTTCAACCTGTTGCTTCGGCAGCCGGAATTGGACAAGCGCGAGATCTCCTCGGTCGTCTTTTGTCTTTCAGCAGCCACCAAGATGCCGGAAAATTTGATTCATCAAGTAGAACAACGGCTCAACTGGCGTTATGCGGAGGCCTGGGGCCTTACCGAGGTCTCTTGCGTGGGCACGACCGCACCTTATAAAGACACCCGCATCGGTTCCTGCGGCAGGGGCATGGACGATGGCGAGATCAAGGTGGTGGATGAGCAAGGTGCTATTTTACCCGTCGGACAACAGGGAGAATTGTGTATTCGCGGGACTTGCGTGACGAAAGGGTATCTTAACAAACCGGAAGCCACAAAAGAGGCTTTCGATACCGAAGGCTGGTTTCATTCCGGTGACGTCGCCTACATGGACACAGAGGGTTACGCTTACATTGTGGACCGCAAAAAGGATATGATCAATGTGGGCGGTGAGAAGGTGTTCCCGTCAGAGGTCGAGGACATGATGTTATCCCACGCCAAGATTAAGGATCTGGTGATTGTGGGCATCCCCGACGATCTTAAAGGCGAAGCGCCCAAGGCCTTCATCGTGCTTCGAGAGGGAGAAGCCGCCACGGAAGAGGAAATTCGAGCACATTGTAAAGAAAAAATGGCCCCTTACAAAGTGCCGGTGGCGGTTGAATTTATTGAGGAGGTGCCGCGCGCTGCATCGGGCAAGGCCCTGAGGCGATTGCTGCGGGACAAAGAGTGGGGCAAATGCGATTAAAACCAAATTGCTTAGAAGTGGTTTCAAAATCTCAGATCAGGTTCAAGGGCAAGGCGCAGGCCGATCGAGAAAGCGCAGCATACATGGGGTATGTGAGCATTTATCGGAGGTCTGCAACGCAGCCATTGGGCCTTAGATGAGGGTTTGAAACCACTTCTAGAGGGAGGGAACTGCGATGAAAAAGGTATTGACCAGTCTCGAGGAGGCGGCCAGGCTTGTTCAGGACGGCGACCTGGTAACCTTCGGCGGGGCGACCTTCCACCGGGCTCCGATGGAGTTTGTGCGGGAGCTGGTGCGCCAGGGGAAAAAAGAGCTGAATCTGATAGACCGCGAACCGGCCATGGACTTTGATCTGCTCATCGGTGCCGGCTGCGTTGCCAAAGTGCGCACCGGCATGCTGGCCTTTGAGGTCTTTGGAATGGCCCCCAATTTTCGCAAAAAGTCGGAGAAAGGTGAAATCGTCACGAAAGAAGGGGCCTGCCAGCCGATCATTGCCGGATTTCGTGCTGCCGCGATGGGCCTGCCGTCGCTACCCGTGAAAGGGATGCTGGGCTCCGATCTGCTGACGATCAGCGAGGTGGTCGGCAGCCAGACAGAGATTAAGGACCCTTTCACCGGCGAAACGATGATTGCCGTCCGGGCCATTGAACCGGATATTGCGATTATTCACGCCCAAAAGGCGGACGAATACGGCAACATAAGGATCGAGGGGCCTTTTTATGAAGACGTCATCAAAGCCAAGGCGGCCAAAAAAGTGGTGGTAACCGTCGAAGAGCTGATTTCCAACCGTGATATCAGAAAAATGCCGCAGGCCACAACCATACCGCACTTTATTGTGGATGCCGTCGTGGAAACGCCTAAAGGCGCCTATCCGTGCTCCTGCTTTAATTATTATGATGCGGACTATGATCACATCAAGGCATACCTCAAGGCAGCAGCTCAGGATCAATTTGAACAATATTTGGATAACAACGTCTACAGGAGGGCAAGTGCATGAATGCAAGGATCGAGACACCGGATTTGATGATCTATGCCATGGCCTTGGAGATCGAGAATTTCAACACCGTGCTTCATGGGGTTTCTTCACCCCTGCCGGTTCTGGCCATGAGCGTAGCGCGCAAAACCCACGCACCGGATATGGCCTATATTTCAGGAGCAGAGGGAGTCGACCCTGAGATTGACCGGATTTACCCATCATCCTTCGATCCGCGTTTGAATCGGAATGCAGTGGCTTACTTCGGGCTGCACGAGGCATTTGACCTGGCCCAGCGGGGTGAGCTCGATGTTATGTTTTTGGGGGCGGCTCAGGTCGACTGTAATGGCAATACCAATCTCAGCCTCATCGGAGATGTTGAGCGGCCCAAAGTTCAACTGCCGGGCGGGGCGGCTTCGGCCTTTTTGATGCCCATCACGCCAAAGGTTGTGGTCTGGGTCACGCGGCATTCCAACAGGGTTTTTGTTGAGGAAGTGGATTTTGTGACCGGCCAAGGCTATAATCATCGTTCTGAGGAGTATAAAGTAAATGAGATTGTGGTCATATCCAATCTGGCCGTGATGAACTTTAAAAATCCGGAGAGGGCGATGCAGATTCAGTATTATCATCCGGGCCACACGATTGAGGAGATCAAGGATAGCACCGGCTTTGATCTTCGGGTGGCGCCGGATGCATCGGAAACCCCGGCCCCAACTCAGGATATCCTTGACTTCATTGCGGAAATTGACCGGGACGGTGTACGACTGAGCGAATTCCATTAAAGCGTAAGTTTTGGGCAGGAAACATCCGCATCAAGGAGAATTATCAATGGCGACAACCACCGGCAGGCAAAGAGTTTCCGCAGCTTTTAAAAAGACCTTTACTGATGCGGACATAAAACTTGATCGAATCCCCGCTTATCCCATCCTGGGCGCCCATAACGCCCAGCTTATTGGCGCCTCCATCAGGGAGTTTCTGCTGGATCCCAAAATCTTTGTAAAAGCCCAGGTAGCAGCATATGAGCGCTACCGGCCGGATATCATCGTTATGGAGAGGGATCTGCTCATGGATGTTGAAGCCATGGGCAATGAACTCAAATTTCCCGCGGACAGTATGTGCATATCTACCAAGGTGGCGCTTGAAGATAAGGGAAAATTGAGCAGCCTTAAACTTGCAGATCCAACAAAAGACGGCCGCATCCCGGATTATATGGAAAGCCTGGCTGAAACCAAAAAGATCATCACCGATGCGATCGTCTCTGCCGTGATTGCCGGTCCCTGGACCGTTGCCATCGGACTCAGAGAGGCAGAGCCGCTGCTGCGGGATGCAATCAAAGATCCGGATTACATTCATGAACTCATGGCGTTTTGCACTCAGGAGTCCATCCGGTTCGGCGAAGCGGTGTGTCCCCTTAAGGTGGGGCTCAGCTTTTCCGAAGCCCCGGCCTCATGCAGCCTGATTTCTCCAAAGATATACCGGGAATTCATCTTTCCCTATCATAAACGGATCGCGGATCATTTTAAGGAAAAAAAAGTCGGAACGGGCCTTCATATTTGCGGATATGCGGATCCGATTATAGAAGACATGGTTAATACGGGGATGACGAACCTGAGCATCGATGCACCTTCGGATCTGGCCAGGGCGATAGCGTTAACCCGGGGCAAGGCTGTGCTCATCGGCAATATCAACACCAATCTTTTCTTTTCCGGGACCAGACGGGACATGGAGCGGGCGATAAAAAATTGTATTGAGATTGCGCCCGATGACAGCGGATATATCCTGTCCAGCGGTTGCGAAGTGCCCGGTATCGCCCCGCCGGAAAAGGTGGCATGGTTTATGGAAATCGTCAACGAGCTTTGCGTGAAAGACTAAGCAGTGGGTGCAGATAGGTCGGAATCTTCTATTTTTCCGGTTTGCGGTGGACGGCGATCATGGTAATGTCGTCAAATTGGGGCGCATTGTCGATGTGATCGAACAGATCGGTCTGGATTCTTTCGATCAATTCTGTCGCCGATGAGGCCCGAACTTCCAGAAGCGCACGAAATTTTTCTTTAGAATACAGGGTTTGACGGGGGGAAAGGGCTTCAGTCACCCCGTCGGTATAACCGATCAGAATGTCGCCCGGTTCAAGTTGCGATTGTTGGATTTTAAATTCCGCACCGGTGATGATGCCGACAACGGGACCTGCAGCACTCAACGTCTCTTTGATTCCGGACTGTCCAATAATAAAAAGCGGCTCATGTCCGCCATTGATATAAGCGATGTTCGCCGGTAACCGGATTGAGGATCCCAAAAAAGAGGGTGGCAAACATGGTCTCATGGCCGTGTTCCAATGAGATATAATCATTGGTCAGGGGTACGGCCTGCAGCATGCGGAATATATCGACCTCCACGGTGCTCTTTTCCGCTGGGGCGGATTGGCCGGCTGACCACCCCGCCAGGCTGATCTGCCCGGAAAAAACCCGCATCAGGCTGCGAAACAGCGCCATGTACAAGAGCTGATCCCACGCCTTTATCGCATACGTCCGCGATCACCAGTCCCAATGTAATTCCCCGGCAGCATGAATGCATCATAAAAATCCCCGGAAACCTGGCGCGCCGGATAAAATGAGGTTTCGATTTCCCATCCCGGAATCTGGGGTATTTTATTTGGCAAAAAATCCCTTTGGATTTTTTTGCCCTTTTCAAGCTCTGCATTCAGTGCTTGCGAGTAGTTTTCAACTTCTGCTTTCGCCGTTCGAGGGAATAATACGATTTTTCGAGTTTGGCATAAAGGCGCGCATTTTCCAAAGCAATCGCAATTTGTCCGGCGGTCATTTCCATCAAATCGGCGGTTTCCTGGCTGAAATGACCGGTGCGCGCGTGCAACAGGGTGAGCAGACCCAGAAGCTTTTCATCCCGCAGAATCGGCACTGCCAGTGCGGAACGGACCGTATAGGGCTGGTCCGGGAGGTCCAGCCAGCGATCGTCCGTTTGGGTGTCTTCAATTAAGCCGACCTGGCGATGGCGTCTGATCCAGCCGGCCAGACCTTTGTCTAAAACTCGGCCGATGAGTTGAGAGCGTTGTTCCGGTGTTGCATCGGCGCGGGTCAGAATGCTCTCGATTACCACACCATTGCGATCGAGCAGAAAAAGGGAGTCCTTTTTCTGCCCCTGTTAGATCCACAAAGACTTCCAGCGTTTGCTGTAGAATTGAAATCAGTTTTTCTTCTTTACCGGTAGATCGTGCCAGTGAAACAAAATTTTCAAGCAGTTTGCTCTGGGCTTGAAATGCTGCTTTTTCACTTTTTAATTGCGCCAGCTCTTTTTTAAGCGTCTTGAGTTCCTGCAATTTGATCTACCTCCCATAAGAGAGTTTTGATTGTGGGGCAGGACAAATCGTCATCTTGGCCATTTGGAATTGTAAAAAAAATGTTTGACTGTCGCTGTGCCGAATGGGTATAAACGCATTACTTGGGTCAAAGCATACATCAGTTGAGCAGACAATACAACTTTACTTTAGAAGCCGATTTACCTGCCAGGTCTCAGATTTCACACAGCCTTGATAATCACTTCTATAGTTTTTTATCCAAGCGGCCGCTCTTTTTTTAGCATATCATGTGCCCAAGCAGTTTCTTCCCGATTATCAAACTTTGCGGCTTTCAGCGCAATGAATATCATAATCAATCATAAGCCAGGTTGGTTTGCGTTAAATTTAAGTCGGCGTAAATGTCCAACAGCAAAGGAGGTCTTCGATGTTTAACCAAATTCTTATGGCGTTAAAATTTGGTGCGGCATCTGAGTTTGCGCTGGTCAAAGGTATTGAACTGGCCCGGGTACATGATGCCGAACTGCATATTTTTCACGCCCTGGATTTTACCTTAAACGAACTGGAAGAAGACGATCCGAAGCGGGTTAAAGTGGTTGAAGATGCGCAACAGCAGTACGCTGCCAAAATAAAACCGTTGCTGGCAGATTTTGAAAAAGGATCCTTTATCTGTTTGCCGGCTGATCCGGCCATGAAAACCTGTAAGATGGCCCGGGAACTGAATGTGGACCTGATTATTTTGGGCTGTCACCAGCTTCCGGAGAAAATGTGCCTCGGCCGGGTCGACTATATCGGCATGACCATTCTCGAAAAAGCGCCGTGTCCGGTGCTGCTGGTTCCACTGTGTGAATAGAACCCATAAAATATCAGGTTGTTTGGGGAGGGGGATCAATCGTAACTGGAATTAGGATTTAGCGACTCTTACTGGTGCGGGGAAATCTCATTGTTCTGTCTTTTCGGTGTCAAGCGGCGGGTTGAGTATTTTTCTTAAATTTTTAAGTGAGTGAATCGTCGTGTCGCGAGTGCCGGAATTGGAAAGATAATTTGCAAATGGACCGGCGGCATTGGTGCGATTAATAAATGTAATGCGGGTACGGCCAGCAGATATTCGTTCAAGAATCCATTGATGCTCGGAGTCAGTGATTCGCACACATTGTTTTCTCAATGGAATGAAGGGCGTTCTTAATGCGATACTGTGGATAATCACTTTTTCCGACGCATAATCAATAGTGACTTCAGTCTTATACACGACATCCCGGTCTGAAAACGGCCACGGGGTGTCGATGGTCACATAAAGGAAAAATTGAAAATCGGATGAATTTTGGGCGGGCATTTTTTTGGCTTCAATGCATTTAAAAAACCATCGGGGATAGGAATCAATATCAGACAAAAAAAATCCGACTGTCTCCAGGGACCGGCTAACAATACAAACCCCCTTAAATTGCTTTTCTGAATCCCCGTTCACTTCTCTGGCATACAAGGTAATATCGTCATTATCAACGATGAATTCCCACTCGCCGCCAGCAACTGAAATTGTCGGCAAAACCATGATTATCAAAATAATGGTTATGTGCTTAAATGTGTTTTTCATTTAAAATTAAAAAGGCCAGAAGCTCTGATCATACCAGATGTCTTCCGTTAGTTCCCTGTCAATATCAGCCAGAAAATTCAGATGCTGCGTCTCCCATTTTGCCAGCCAGTTGTAAAGTGCTTTTTCATTTGGATCGGTGGCGGCGGCAGCACGATCGGAATACAGTTTTATGGCGCTTTCTTCCATGGACATCGCCGCCGATATGGCAGCCGCTTCATAATCGGCTGCGGAAATTTCGGATTTAATTTCCTTTGAAAGGACCTGGCTGTCGATACCGGGTTCATGCTGGTCGTCAAATTGGTCGTCATTGAATTGCTTATTGTCCTGATAGGCTTTAAATTGTTCGGAAAGGATTCGGATATGATTTTCCTCCTCAGCGGCCATCGTTTCGAAAAAATCGTTTAACAGCTTCAGCGGATGCCTGCTGGGCCACTTTTTCATAAAAGGCCTGTCCTCTTTTTTCCATCAGAATTGCACTCTTTAAAATATCAGTCGTTTTGTCGTCAGCCATATTATTCCTCCATTTTTCCGCATATTTGATCGAATAGCCTGATAATCATGTTTTCATACCAGCTTTGCAGTTTAAATCCGGTAATGAACCCATTGTGTCCCCCATGGGGATGAATGACCAATCGGATGTGTTTATTGAGTTTAAGATCATAAAAATCTTCTATCGGAATGATCGGATCATCTTGAGCCGTAACAATGGTTGTCGGGGTATGAATATCCGCAATTGCCGGCCCCATTACCGCATAGGCATCGAAGTAATCTTGCGCTGTTGGGAAATCGCTGTATTTTTCAAGCAACGCATCGGTTAACGCCTGAATCGTTTTCACTCCCATTACGTCTCCAAAATCGTACAGGTCCGGAAATAAAGCTTGCTTTTTTGTCAAAGAGCGCCGCCATTTCGCCAGGAAATATTTTCTGATAAAAGCGATCTGATCGATTTTTGTTGTCGATTTTTGCGGATTCAACACCGGGCTGATGCTCACCGCATGACACAGATTTTTAATGGGAACATTGACACATTTTTTTAAAATGCGCAAAACGAAATTGCCCCCTAATGAAAATCCAATCAGAAAGACCGGGCGGCCGCTGGAGAAAGCGGCCGCCTGCACGACCGCCTGATAAACTTCTTCTAAAAGAACCGCATAGAAAATACCTTTATTGAGATGGTGACTGTCTCCATGGTCTCTAAAATTTAATCTGAAAATGTCATAGCCATTGGCATACAGGCTTCTGCCGCAGCGTAATAGGTAAGTTGAGTCTGCGCTGCCCTCCCAGCCGTGCAGCAGAATCGCCAGACCTTTTGCCTGACCGTCATTTTGAACGGAATGATAGCCCAGCAGTTTAATGCCCTCGGCAGTTTCGATAATTTCTTTGCGAGCCACATCCCGCATGGTATTGGTTCCCAGCGTGCGGAGCTTGCTGCTGGCCAGGACCGTCTGTATGTGGGCATTTTTTAAAAAAAACGGTGGCTGAAATCCATCCAACGGTCTGCATGGTCAATTCCTATAGCTCTCAAAATTAGCAGTTCATCTTGGAAGACAGATAAAAAAGTCCCAACGGTGCTCTAAAGTTAGAAGTGCCTAAAATGCCTAAAATGAGCTAAAATGTCTAAAGTTATAGAGTCGCTGCGCTCCATCTTTTATTATAAAGATGCTCGTACTGAGGCTCTGACGAAATTCCTCAATTTTAGGCATTTTAGATCATTTTTAATTTTAGATCATTTTATTTTTGCGCCTCTTGATAGAAAGTTAGCCCCCAGATTCCGGTGTTCATATCATGGCGGATGATATAGATCCCTTCATCGTTGCCCCAGTATTTTAAAATAGCGGTGATCCGGATCCAGCCAGCGATCGAGCACTTTTTTGACTTCAATTTTGCGAGACTGAAACCAGATGATACGCGGTGTTTCTTCTCCCCGATATCCCGCGTAACATTCCACTTTAATTTCGATGATTGGTGCTTTCACTTTCAAACTCTGTTCATTTGTTGCCAGCTGAAAATCACGACCAAATAAGCGGCGATGGCACAACCTAAAATAAAAGATATCCCAAAGATAAGAGCTATCTGGGCGGACACAATAGCTGTGATCACCGAAGCACAGCCATTGGCCGACCAGGCGTATGCGCGTTGGGTGGCGGAAGATAACAAATCGCGCATACCAATGGTAAAGGGCAGCCCCATCAGGAACCCGATGGGAAATAATATCAGCAGGGCCCAGACATATTGCCAGATATTGCCTCAAGTCCCAGCAGGTAGCCCATAAGCGGGTCCAGTGCGAGGAAAGCCAGCAATAGGATGGCGATCAAAATTGGCAAGCGCCTTTTTTAAAACGGATTTATCTTTTTTTTGGGCCCAGGCACCCCCGAAGCTTGAAAAAATGAGAATCCCGCAGACCACTACGCTAAAGCTAATCACCGGATCGCCGAAAAGCAGAATATATTTTTTAATGAAAAACAGTTCGATGAACATAAATCCGGCCCCGACCCCTAAAAAATAAAGGACTTGAGAGATGGATGTTTTTCTTTGACTGCGGCGGACAAAAACAAGCGGCAGAAAAAGTAAAAACCCGCTGACCACCAGCGCTTCGATCAAAACCACCAGCACCACGATTTCTCCGGACATCAGCAGGGCATACAGGCGACTGCCCAGGGTTTGATATAGTGATTTTACTTTCGGCCATTTTAGATAACGACCGGGAAAGGGGCGATTGTCCGACTGGGGCTGGATATCAAGAAGATAGGATCTAAAATACCCCTTTTCTTGACCTTTGCGGTAGGCGGCTGCCAGACGATTGACTTCGATAAAATGGTAGGGCGCATCAAATTTATTGAAACGGTTGGCTTGGTCGGATGTGATCTGGGGAAGAAATACAATGTCAAAATTAAGATTTTCAGCAAAATTTTTCAAACGCGTCGTCGTCGTGCGGTGAAGCGGCTGTTTAAATACCAGCAGGGTAAAGGTATCCCAGTTGCGAAGAATGGCAAGGTGGTCGGCCGGATTGCGAGCGCCGATCAGCTTTAAACCTTCATAGGCGGATGCCCACAGGCGAAGGCAGTCGGCCGGAGGCAGCAGCAGTCTGCGGGAAATGATAACCACCCCATCCGGCGTCAGGTGCTGCAGGTATTGTAAAAACGCATCGGTGGTAAACAGGTGCTCCTGATCGAGAGCGGCCGAACCCGGAATCGCGGTCCCCCAGTTTTCCAGATGGATGATGTCAAACTGCTCGGGCGTTTGTGAAATAAAGGCTCTGGGTGGCTGGCAGACAACCTCAGCACCGTAATGTCTGCTTAAAATTTTGGCCAGCGGCGGATTTTCAATCACGATGGTGACATCTTGAATCTTTGCGGATAGAACACACGGAATAGCCGTTCCCCCTCCCTGCAAAACGACGAGGGCTTTTTGAGCTCCGGGGCGCAGATGGTATCCGCTGTAAGAGAGGGTAAATGCCGAAAATCGGGTGCTGTCCCGGGAACCGGACGGATACAAAACAAGCTGATGATCACCGTCTCTAAATGTCGCTTCCTGCGCCGTAATGCCTTCCTGATAGCGCAGGCTCAACCCCGGAGCAAAACGGATATAGGGGCTCTGTCACCCGATCGGTTCGCCCCCTGATATTGCTGAACGTCTGTTCGATACGGGTTTCTGGAAATTGCAGAACCTGGGAAAGGGCTTTATAAGGCGAAGGCTTCACGCGGATCAGCCAGTCTCCATAGGGGGTTACCAGATAGATCGAACCCAGGACCAGGACGATACTGAAAAACGCCAGAGCAATTTGAGTTGATCTCTGGCTTTCGGACGCCGTTTGAATTTTTTGTAAACGACCGAGGCTCGACCGGCATCAGGACCATCGGAACAATGGCGCAAAAAACAACCAGCTGACCTTCGCTGAAAAAAGGGAGCAACAGCGCTGGAAAGATCGCACCGCCGGCCGAACCGCACATGGTGGCGAAATAGATCAGACCGGTCTTTTCAGGCAGGCGGGTGTAAGCCAGCGCTACAATGAGGCCTGAAAAAAAGAAGGGCAGTGCTAAAAGAATGAAAGCGATGAGCAAATAAACGCTCTGGATGGGTTCAAGCGGCAGCCTGAAATAATCCAGCGGACTGTTGTTCAAAGCGATGAAGGCCAGGATGGTGGTTGCCGTATACAGTGCAACAAGAATGGCGGTTGTCTTGCGGATAGAGAAAGAATGCGGGTGTTGGCCGCGACGGGCATTATAGATGCTTAGATAGGTTCCGCTGGCAGCAAAGCCAAACAGGGCAATGCTGATGACCATAAAAGAAAGGTGATTCCACTGCCCGATGGAAAAGATCCTTGTCAGCAGGACCTCAAAGGCCAGAGTGGAAAAACCGATAAGAAAGACGGCACTAAAAATCATGGGCTATCAAGGTGAAGGCTTTTTTAGCGCATAACCGGTCATGGGTACAAAAAGAACACCGGTAATTTGCTTCACGCTCAGATCTTCGCCCTGTTTGGTGACCATAACCAGATTCTGGTAACTAAACGGGTTGCCCAGCGGCAAAGCGAGTCTGCCGCCGTCTTTTAACTGTTTGAGCAATGGCGGCGGAATATGATCGATGGCAGCGGTGATCATAATCGCATCAAATGGCGCTTGTTCCGGCCATCCGAAATAGCCATCTGAATGTCGAGTTTGAATCGTTTATATCCAAGTGATTTCAAAATCTTATTGGCTTTATAATAAAGTTTTTCTTTAATTTCGATGGTGTAAACTTGTTTGGCCACTTGCGCCAGAACTGCCGCCTGATATCCGGAGCCGGTTCCAATTTCCAGGATGCGATGATTTTTTGCAGGTTGCAGGATTTCGGTCATCAAGGCAACCACATATGGCTGTGAGATGGTCTGTCCTTCTCCGATGGGCAATGGACGGTCCGCGTACGCGACCGGCAAAAGGTTTTTGCGGCACAAAGCAATGGCGTGGGACGGCCTGCATGGCCGCTAAAACATTCGGGTCGGATATGCCCCGATTTTTGATGGTGGTCTGGACCATGTGATCCCTGGCTTTTTTGAATTCAGCCGAATCCGAAACGACATCCGCATGAACCAGGAGAAGTGAAAAGCATGAACCAGAATAAAAGCAATGATGATTTTTTTCATAGACCGCTCTCCCTGCAGGAATTTATTTTCTATAACATAAAAATGCAGCATTGTCAGGAGTCAACGACCACCCGCACAGCGGGTGGCCTGTCTTTTACCGCCAAAGGCGGTAAAAGACAGGGGTATCGAAGTGCCCCAATCGTTGCGGGTGAAACCGGGTGCAAAGCACCCGGTTTGGAAAACCCAATCGACAAAACTTACACTGTTGATTTTTTGAGTTTTGATATATAATAAGAGGTAAATATAAAATGGATCTATAAACAAAATTAACGGCAACCTAAATTGAATCGATCATTTTAGGTTCAAAAAAGGAGCAACTGGATGCCATTATTCGGCAAGAAGAACAAAGAAAAGAAAGCAGAGCGACCCCAGGCGGCCTTATCGCAGAATGAGACGTCCTATTTTGGCAAAAATCTGATGATTAAGGGCCGCGTTTCGGGAAATGGCAACGTTATTATTTTGGGCGGCCTTGACGGGGAATTTAATTTACGAGGTCGGGTTAAGGTCGCTCAGTCGGCTAAAATCAAGGGCGAAGTAAAAGCAGACGTCATTTCGGTAAATGGCAGCGTACAGGGAAGTCTGGCCGCCAAGGAACGGATACACCTGGATCAGACAGCTCGAATTGAAGGGCAGATTACTACGCCCAGGCTATCCATATCGGAAGGCGCCTCTTTTGATGGCGAAATTACGATGAAAGATCGATCATCAACACCGTCCAGACCCGCTGGCATAGATTCAGCCCCGGACGCTCAAAATACAAGCGCACCCCCTAAAAAATGAGTGACTGGTGATATCCGGATGCCGCAAAGGCTGCACAAACGCGCGCCCAAATGAATCGATCGAAATTCAAAAGGAGCTCTATTCATGCAAAAAGACAAATCCGCCGACTCCATATCTTTACTGAGTAAAAATGTCAGAATTGAAGGTGAAATTCATGGGACCTGAAAATCTTCATGTGGAGGGCTATCTCAAAGGCTCCGTTGAACTATCCGGCGATATCTTTATCGGCAATACCGGTATCGTTGAGGCCGATGTTGAAGCCAAAAATATTGTTATCCAGGGAGAGGTGACCGGCAACGTGAAGGCCCACCAGCAACTGGAGATCCACCCCACCGGAAAACTTATCGGCGATTGTACCGCGGCGTCCATCGACATTAAAGAAGGCGCCGTGTTTGAGGGACGCTCGAATATGATCAAATCATCGGGAGCTGCCGTCAGTTCAAGCCCGGCACCAACAGACAGCGATGCTTCACAAGATCGCAAAGCTCCCCGGTCGGAATGATGGTTTATTCTAATTTGTTGGTTGGATCGCCCCCAGCCACCATGTCATTTAATATGCGGCGTTCGACCGCATCAGGTAAAATCCCATTTAGCTCTGCTTCCAGAACAAGATTGCCATCCTGATTGAAATAGACGGCTTCCGCCTTGGCGCGCAAGCGCTCATCAATATCGATTATGGTAAATCTGCAAGTTATCGTCTCACCGAAATAAACCGGTTGCTTGAATCGAAAGTTCATGACCGAAGCCAGCCAGCCAATCTGGCCGCCGATTTCAGTCAGCATGCTGCCAACCAGCAGACCGTGGCAGATTCGATCTTTGAAATTTTTGGCTTTTGAGAATTGCGAATTAAAATGTACCGCATTATAATCCCGGGTAACGGCGGCAAAGGTCATCATATCCACTTCGGTAAAACGTCGCGAAATGGTAAACGTATCACCAACCTGTAAACCTTGAATGGTCCGATTGCGAATTTCTGACATAACTGCTCCTTGATTGGAAGGTCCGAATTTCAGGATGCCGCGATAACAGATTATAAAAACCGGTCTTACTTATTCACAAAGGCTGGATATAGTTCATACACAAGATTAAATCACAAAGGAGTACTGTAAAATCAGCTTTAGTGTTTGTATCCCATAAGTAACTTACAAAACGCGCATTATTTTTTCAATCTTCTTTTAAAAATCGAAAGGTATTGGGTGTCAGGTGTCAGGCACCAGGTCCAGGAGAAAGAGGGCAGAGTAGGGCAGCCCTCTGCGGCTGCCTTTTACGATGGCTGGCACAGAGGCCAGCCCTACTTCATCATTCAAAATTCCGTACTCGATATTCGATATTCAAAATAGACCAAATTGATGGATAGGCCCTCCGGACCAAAGACTGACACCCGAAACCTGACACCTGAATCACGATGGTACCGGAATATCTTAAGAGAAAAATGGGCAGGGGTATATTTTTATCAATTTTATTTTTCGGGTTGACGGTGCCATCGTTATTATTGGCGGCCGGACCATCAGTGCTGGATACACCGCAGCTTGTGGTTGTTTATGATCAGGGGCTGAAGCAAACCGCACAGCAGGTCTTGGCTGCGTATCCCTCCATTAAACAGACGCTTGAATCCATTTTTCAATGGCCGGTGAACTTTCGTCCCTCCCTGGTGCTGATCAATAATCAAAAAAAATTCCGCCAGCTGGCGGGCCATGAACTGGTTGTGGCATATGCACTGCCCCAAAAAAACGCGGTGGTCATTGATTACTCAAAGATGAACACGTCACCTTTTACCCTGGAAAGGATTGTTCAACACGAGTTGTGTCATTTACTGCTGCATCACCACATCAATGAGGATAATCTGCCCCGTTGGCTGGATGAAGGTATCTGCCAATGGGCCAGCGACGGTTTAGCCGATATATTAATGGACGCCAAGCGGGACCGTTTGCCGGCAGCTATTTTGTCGGGCAGCTATTTTGATCTGGTAAAATTAGCCCATCACTTCCCGCATGATAAAAATGGCCTTATTCTGGCTTATGAACAGAGTAAAAGTGCGGTGGCGTATATGATTCGCCAGTACGGCGTGCAAGGTATGCGGGATCTATTGGGTCTGCTGCGGCAGGGGGTTGATATTGAATCCGCATTTGAGAACGGTTTTGCGATCTCATTTGAAAAGTTCGAAGATCAATGGCGCAACCATCTTAAAACAAATATCAACTGGTTTACCTACCTTTCCATCCACCTCTATGAAATCCTGTTTGTGTCGGCGGCACTGCTGACAATACTGGGGTTTATTCGAAGGTTGCACAGAAAAAGGGTATATGAAAAGGGCAATGAGGAGATGGAAGATTATTAGAACCCATCTCAAAAAAGCGTCTTAGTGCCCATGGCTGCGTTGCAGACCTCCGATAAATGCTCACATACCCATGTATGCTGCGCTTTCCCGCTCGGTCTGCGCCTTGCCATGAACCCTAATCCACATTTTTGAGATGGGTTCTATAAGTGGTTTTTGCTGTGCTCCTCGAAGTACTGGACTTGGTAGGTTGAAACTTCAAGCTTCGATTGCTGCCAGGCATCTGATGCCAGGCCGGCTTTCAAGCAAAGCTGCGCAAGAAAATCCTGCGGTTGTTGTATCTGTTCCCATACCTGCGGCAGGAAGGTTGCACTGGCAATGTCCTTGCGAAGAATCACCCCATCGATATGGGGACGAATCTTTTTTAACAGATCAGCTGCCTCCCGGTAATACAGCGGCCGGGGCTCCGATAGAATACTGACTTCGATTGAGACACGGTCCAGTTCCGAGAGGCTCAGCGACGAAAACCGGGGGTCATGGAAGGCGGCATTGATGGCATTTCGGCGAACGCCGGATACCATTGACTCATTGGATGTCAGGTTGCCGATACATCCTCTAAGTTTTCCGTCAATGGTCAGTGTGACGAAGGTCCCACAGGATGAATTAAAGCAGGGATCGGTTAATGCAGCATTCAAAGAATCGATCTCTTTTTGCGGTATTTTTTTTACAGAGGTGTTCCGACAGCGTGTGCCGGGCCAGCTTGACCAGTAACTGTCCCTGTTCGAGGCTTAAATTTTGACTGTCATCGTGTTGGTGCATTTGAGGAAAGCAGAATAAAAAAGTTGCTTAGCTACGGATTTATGAACAGTCCGAACTGTTGTATGACGGCCATTCCCTGACGAGAATACACCGCGCAGAAACAAACTGTCAAATAAAAATAACCAGTGGTCATCACATTCTGGCGGATGAGCGTTTTAATTCGAATCGCAATGTAAACCTGCCGCAGGCGTGAGCTTCAGATGGGGGCTTGAAACCACTTCTAGACAGTTGCATGCAGAGTTGCCTCATCAACATCTGCATCGGAACATTTTTCTTTAGCAGTCGGCTTTACCCACCATTCTTCTCGAAACATGGATTTGTAGATGTTGTTGAACATAAAGCCCAGCAGCGTATAAGCAGAAATTCTTGAGACCTGCTTTTCGAGCCTTATTGAAAGTTGCTTTTGCTGCTCGAGATGCAGTTTCAGGGTGCCCAGATATTTGAGAAACACAATTGTGTCGGAGTGGTCGCCGGATGGGCTATGCATGGATTTAACCTTATTTTCAAATTCGATTCGAAGGTGATTAATTCTGGCAGGGGAGGAATCAAGTAATCGTTGCCGGCTTTGCGGACTTCCAAAAACAGTCTGGTTGCTGATGCAACGCTTTATTTTTTCGGTGGTGGCCAGGACATCGTTGGACAATACCTTTTTAAACATCTTTTTGGAAGTATCGGGAATGGTCAAAAAAATGGATTTAAGCAGCTGTTCTTTTTGATTCATTCGGGTCTGAAATTCCAATAGTGCGCTGCGCCAAAACGCACGGCTGACATCGGCGACGATTTCGGTTTCCAGCATTCCTTCCATCTGGCCGAACTTTATTTTATTGCGAATATCTGCAAACAACCGGGCGGTTTTTTGAAACATCAGTTCACCGGTAACGGCTTTAAAAATCATTACCAGGGTGGCGTACCAGTCCTGTAAATGTAATATTTGGCTTAAATTGTCGAAATGCTTCCGAAAGGACCACATTGCTGAAAAAATGTGACGGGGTTGCATAAAACGGCGTGCCGCCCAACAGGGGTTGTTTGATCCTGCCATCTTTCGATTTTCCAAAATCTACAGCGGTTTCTACATCGATGATTCCAAGCTCGTATTCATCGGGGTTCATTAAAAACAAGGGGTACTTTGCAGGATCGCCGGCGACCAGCAAGTTGTCCGGTTTCAGGTCTCGCATGGCAATGTGCCTGGTCCGCAGCCACGCCAGCAGGTCCAGCAGATTGGTTATGATGCCGGCCATTTGAGGCTTATTTTGTTCAAAGCGTATCTTATGGACATATTCGGTGATGGTGTTTCGGTAGGCCGTGACCGCCTCCATCTGCTTGGAAAGAGTCAGCTCGATCAGAAGATTTAATTCCTTAACCAGATTTTCAGGAAGACCGGCTTCTTTGATGCCAACCGCTTTTCTGGCCAAATGCGTCAGGAACCAGGTTTGAATGCGAAACATTGAGACATTCGATGAAACACCGGAATCTGTTAGAAACTGGCGAATGGCAGCCTGGCATTTGTCATATACCTGTCGGATTTCGATGCCGATGGATTCTTTGGCCTTGCCATATCTTCCGCGGAATTTTTGGTTATCAAAAACGGTTTCGGCGTTTTCGATGATTTCTTGCGCCATTGCATCTTTGACATCGTGCAGGTTATCGACAATATGACTCAGAAAATAGTATTTTGAAAAATCCATAAAAAATACAAATGTATTTTTTATCTTTAAATAATTCTGGTACTCGGATTTTGAGACGCAGCCAGTTGACGTATTTTTCTTCCAATTGATCAACCGGCAAATGAGCACTTTCGGGTAATTTATGAATCATGCTCATGATGGTCGAAACCCGGGGCACGATGCATTCTTTGGGTGCCAGTTTCTCGACAATCTGGCCTTCTTTTTTGATACTTTTATTGTAGTATTCAAATTCAGAGATCGGCTTTACGGGTATTTTAACCACCAGGTGGACATCATAAATCACGTAATAACATTTGCTTTTGCTGCCGGCTTCCTCACCCAGCGGACCGATGCTCATGCGGCGCCGCATCCATTCTCCGCGATGTTTTATGCGTAGCTCATAAACCGTATTGGACCCCGAAGGCATTGTCCATTAATGGCTTTTGTCTTCATCGGGGCGTCTGGATCGGCGCCGATCTGGAGTCTGAACAGGTTTAAAAAGTAGCTAATGATATCGGAGGGCGTGATCGCTGTCATCGGCATCTTCATCGGGCTGCGGCGCCGGTTTCTGAATATTTTGCCGTGGGCGGGATTTGGGGCGGGTTGGCGATCTTTGAGGATCAGATGAAGGATCAGCAGCACAATGATGCAAAAGGCCGTGGCTGCCAGGATGGCGATTACCCAGAACGATCGCTGGCCAAATGAAACTGTTGTATTGTTGGCAAAGTCCTTAAATTCGTCATTGGCACTGATCAAAAGGAGGGATACATTTAAACTTGGCGTGCTTCAGCATCATTTCTGAATTTGGTTTTCCATAGCTCTCGACTTCGATTTTATTGACGGTAAAAACTTCATCATCGATTTTATAGAGGAGAAAACGACCGGATTTCCAGATCTCATCGACGGTAATCACGGTGCCATTTTTCAGGACTACGATGTTCCTGTCCTATAGTCGTTTAAATAAACAGCACCGATTCCGACCATTACCAGCAATAATAAAAGAATCGCATGACGCATTTTCATATTGAGCTAACCCCGCATCTGTATTCATCGTATCATATTCAGCGCCAAGGGCGAAGTCCTTTATGCGTTGATCGTAGATTAACATGCTGAAATTATAAGTAAATAATAATATAATGAATTGGTTACAGCGCCACAAGGGTTGAAGACAAACCATTATTCTTTTATCGGGAAACTATGAATTTTCTTGAATGATATTTTCAGCTGGTGCGGGATTGGCAATACCTCGTAATGTATTGAAAATAATTAATTTAAAGGAGCTGCATCGGTCGGGATATGAATCAGTAGTGACCTTGCTTTTCATTGACCCCGGCACAACAGTTCATTATACTCGATCACCGACCCGGCAGGATCATATACTGGCAATATTTTCAGGCGGTATTACCTTGTCATTGTAACAAGTGAATCTACCGAATAGGGAAGATTTAATAATTATTGAATATATTAAAATCTGCATCTGAACATGTGGAAACTGATTCTCTTGATATTGGCGGGGCTTTACACGCTTAATCCGTATGACATCTTTCCGGATTTTATAGTCGGCTGGGGCTGGCTGGATGATTTGATCATCTGGATACTGTTGTGGAGATATTTTGTATCCCTCAAAAAAAAGTTCGCCAGTTACCGGCCGCTATTATCAATCGAGCCGACGGCGGATTTAAAGCAAAGGCGTTCCGGGAATTATTCCGGCCAGAACCGATCAGATCCAAAGGATCAATATTCCGAAGATACTGCACGACGGGAATGGGATCCGCACCGCATACTGGGAATTGACCAGAAGCGCCTCCACCGAAGAGATAAAGCACGCCTACCGGGAACTTGCCGGCAAATACCATCCGGATAAATTGGAGCATCTGGGTGACGAATTTAAGGCGCTTGCAGAGATGCGCTTCAAAGAAATTCAACAGGCATACCAGGAACTGACCGGGAAAGGGCTCATAGAAAGAAACTTGAGTAATTGGACTTCCATGATCCCGTGTTTTGCAGCAGAAAAAACGCTTGGCAGGCTGACCAAATGGCTGCGCCTGCTTGGTTTTGATACCCGGTATGAATCCGAATTATCGGGTAAAAAATTTATTGAAACCCTGGAAAAGGATCGTATTCTGCTGACCCGGACCCGGCGGATTCAAAAACAGTTTGCATCCCGCAAGCTGATTTTTATTGAATCGGACCATCTGGATGCAGCAGTTAAATCAGATTTTCCGGGAACTGGATTTAAAAGCATCGCAAACACGGCCATTTTCAAGATGTCTGCAATGCAATGTGTCGATCGTAGCTGTGGCAAAGACCTCGCTGCTGGGCCGGGTGCCGGATTATATTTTCGAAACCCACGATCACTTTCAAAAATGTCCTGAATGTGACCGCATCTACTGGCCCGGCAGTCATACCCGTAGAAGTCTCGAAAAGATCCGGCAGCTGTTGGGTTTGGATCTGTCGCAAAAGTAAGCGATCGGTAAGACGCGAACCGACGAAAAAACACAACAAATTATTCGTGGCTGAAAGCCACTCCCGCTGTTTATACCCATCAGATTGTGCATTCTGTTTCTATTGCTGAGAACAGTGGGAGCCGCTCATGCGGAGATTCGTTAGCGTGATGGTACCGCATGTCAAAAGAAGTCATCGCACTTGAGGCGCGTCTGAAGAAATTGTAAAAATGTACGCACACTGGGAGTACGCCCAAATTTTTCCGATTACAGCCCCCGGGAAGCCGAACTTATCCGCAGGGCAGACAAAATTTATTACCCGACGACTTTTTATGCAGATCTTTTCGACGCTATGGGTAAGGCCACCTTTCCAAGCTATCACACCTACAAATGTGTCCAGGACAAAATTAAGCAAACGGCGCTGTTCGACCTGCTCAATTTGCCACATCCACGCACCCGGGTATTTTATGGCAATCGTCAGAAAAAATTGATTCTGGATCATTTCAGCTTTCCATTCATTGCAAAAATCCCGCGGGGTTCTGCCCTGGGAAGCGGCGTTTATTTGATTCATAACGAAAAAGAACTTCGCAATTATCTGGAACAGACGAGCCCGGCTTATATTCAGGCATATCTGCCGATTGATCGCGATATTCGCGTGGTGGTCATCGGCGCCGCATCGTCCATGCCTACTGGCGCATTGCCCCGCCAGATGAGTTTCGCAGCAATGTGGCTGTCGGCGGGCGAATCAGTCTGAAAGCGGTTCCTGAAAAGGCCCGGGATCTGGCGTTGCAGGTCGCTCGTTCCTGTTGCTGGGATGACGTCGGGATTGATATCTGTGAGCACAAAGGCCGCTTTTATGTTTTGGAAGCCAATATGAAATACGGTAAAGAGGGTTTCCGGGAAGCCGGCCTTGATTACGATCAATTAATGGAATCCATGATCGCAAATGAAGAAATATGACGAAGAAATAATAAGTCTTGCTCGCTGCGCTCTGGATGAGCAGGAAACGAAGCAATTGTCCGACCGTGCAGCCCTGAACAGAGGTGCAATCCGTCGGGCGTTGGAAGAGCGAAGGCAGACCGACTATCGCCAGGATTTTTCAATCGATGTCGATCGAATCTTACACGCCCACGCCTATGCGCGCTACATCGATAAAACCCAGGTGTTTTACCTGATTAAAAATGACCACATTACACATCGGGTTCTGCATGTTCAACTGGTTTCAAAGATTGCACGCACCATCGGGCGCTATTTGAGATTGAATGAAGATCTGATTGAGGCCATTTCCCTGGGACATGATATCGGGCACGCACCCTTCGGTCATGACGGTGAGCGCTACCTCTCCGAACTGTGCGAAAATTACGACATCGGCTCGTTTCAGCACAACGTGCAAAGCGTACAATTTCTGGACAAAGTGGAACGCAAAGGCATGGGTTGGAACCTGTGTTTGCAGACCCTTGACGGCATATTGTGCCATGACGGCGAAGTGCACGATCAACTGCTTGAGCCCGTGACGGCAAAAAACTTTCGATACATTGGATCGAGAGCTGGCAGCCAAAAAAAAAGACCCCCGGTCAATCCTGACACCCATGACGCTTGAGGGTTGTGTGGTTCGAATAGCCGACACGATCGCCTATATCGGCCGTGACATTGAAGATGCCATCCGGCTGAATCTAATTGACCGCTCCGAATTGCCCCCGGACAGCGTCGAATGCCTTGGAAATACCAATGGCACCATTGTCTTTAACCTGGTGACCGATATCATCCAGACCAGTTTTCAAAAAGCATTACGTGGCTTTTAGCTCGGATGTATCTGATGCCTTAAAACGCTTAAAAAGATTCAATCTGGAACGAATCTACCTAAACCCCGCAATAAAAACGCATTCTTCGAATCTAAATAAACTCTTTGGTTTTCTTTTTGAGAAATATCTTTGCGATATTCGAAAGAAAGATACCTCATCCGTTATTTTTAACCGATTTCTCAACGGCATGTCTCCGGCCTACACCGAAACCCACAGCAGTGCCGAGATTGTCCGTGATTTTATCGCCGGAATGACAGATGAATATTTCCTGAGCCAATGCCCGGACTCGATGCGCCCTGAAATCCTTCGGATGTAACCCGGAAACCAGCTGAAAAGTGAAAATGGTTAAATAGCTGATTCGTTAAATGCGTTAAAAATGGATCGACTCCTTTGACGAATTGACAATTTAACTAAGTCAACTCATTCGACCAATCCCAAAAATCACTTGAGTTTTGGGCCTAAAAACCGTAAATTAAAAACAGGGCGTGAAATTTTTACAACTGAATGAAAATACAGGGCATTTTATGAAAAAAGCCCTACCTGAATTCTGCGGTCTAACAAACAAATTGAGGTCTCTGTGATGAAAACCATGTGGGCTCCCTGGCGGATGGAATACATTCTTAAAGACAAAGAAGACCGGTGTATATTCTGTGCAGCATTGGAAGATCAGGATGAACTGACGCTTTTTAAAGGTGAGGTGACCATGGTCACGATGAACAAGTTTCCATACATCAACGGCCATCTTCTGGTTGCTCCCAGACGCCATATCGCAACCCTCGATCAACTCGATAAGTCAGAAATGGGAGATTTGCTGGCAACGGTTGAGCAATCGGTGGGTATTTTAAAATCGGTCATGAAGCCCGATGGGTTCAATGTGGGCCTCAACCTGGGCAAGGTGGCAGGGGCCGGTGTCGAGGAACATCTGCACTTTCATATTGTGCCGCGCTGGTTTGGTGATACAAATGCACTAACCGTATTCGGCGAGGTAAGGGTGATTCCAGAACATATTAAAGCCACGTATAATAACTTAAAGCCATACTTTAATAAAATTGATTTAAATATTAAAAATTAAATAATATCATAAAAATTTAGAAAATTACGCTGTTTAAGTCTTGTTTTATGTTTGGGTTTCGTGTTTCGTATTCTAATATGCCTGTATAAAATCATATATTTCATACCAAACACCAAACACTTTGATGAATTCATCACCCCACCTTGAAGCCGAAACGACCCTGTGATATTAATGCTAAAAAAGCTGTGTTGTTCTGATTGATTGACTGATGAGCCCACCCAAATTAACTCCCATGATAAAACAGTATCTCTCCATCAAAGAGGAGTATCCGGATGCGATCCTCTTCTATCGGATGGGGGATTTCTTCGAAATGTTTTTCGAAGACGCCCAGGTGGCTTCCCGGGTTTTGGAAATCACGCTGACTTCCAGAAACAAAAAGGACGAATCTCCGGTTCCGATGTGCGGCGTTCCCCATCGGGCAGTTTCCGGATATATTGCCCGGATGATCGACCACGGCTACAAAGTCGCGATTTGTGATCAGATTGAAGATCCGGCAACCGCCAAAGGCTTGGTCAAACGGGATGTTGTGCGGGTCATCACGCCTGGAATGATCCTTGACGAAGCGTTTCTGGACAAACGATCCAACAATTTTGTCCTGGCGGTTGCCCGCCATGGAGACCTATTCGGGTTGTCATATCTGGATATATCCACCGGCGTCTTCCGATTGGCCGAGTCCGCTGATCTGGCCGCGATGATTGATGAATCCCTGCGCATATCCCCCAGAGAGATCCTTCTACCGGAATCAGCCAAAACCGATCCTCAAATGAGCGCTATTCAGCAGGCCTTGCTCGAGCGCTCCGTTACCTATCTGGCAGACAGTGCTTTTGAGCATAAACGCTGCTACGACCGGCTGACCGAACAGTTTAAAACCATTTCTCTGGAAGGTTTTGGGTGTGAAGAGATGCCGGCCGGGGTGCGGGCCGCCGGAGCCCTTATTTTTTATGTCCGTGAAACCCAAAAGCAGAAAATCGAGCTCTTTACCCGTCTGGAAACTTACGCTTTAGGCCAATACCTGCTGGTGGACGACTTAAGCTGCCGCAATTTAGAACTTGAAAAAAACATTCGTTCCGGTACGCGGCGCGGCACGTTGATCGGTATTATCGATCATACCAAAACAGCCATGGGCGCTCGTTTGCTAAAATTATGGCTGCGGTACCCGCTAATTAAGATCGAAGACATCCAGGCCCGCCACGAGGCGGTTGAAGAAACAAAAAGTAACATCTCAGTCCCGGCAGGACATTCGCGAATACCTGAAATCGGTATTTGACATCGAACGGGTCGGCAGTAAAATTGTTATGGGGCATGCCAATGCGCGGGATTTGATTGCCCTGAAACGGTCCCTTTTGGCGTTACCGCATATCCAAAAGATGGTTTCAACGCTGAAATCCGCGCTTTTTCAGTGGGATGAGAACCTGAACCCGCTTTATGAACTGGCGCAAGTGATCGAAAATGCCATCCGGGAGGATGCGCCGCCGACGATCAATGAAGGCGGGATGATAAAACCTGGCTACCATAATGGGTTAGATGAACTGGTAAAAATCAGCCGGGATGGCAAGGGCTGGCTGGCCAATCTGGAAGTCCAGGAGCGGAAGGCCACCGGAATCACCGCGTTAAAGGTACGGTATAACAAAGTCTTCGGATATTATATCGAAGTGCCCAAGAGCCGTGCATCGGTGTGCCGGTCAACTACGTGCGCAGGCAAACCCTGGTCAATGCCGAACGTTACATTACCGATGAATTGAAGACTTTTGAGACAAAGGTTTTAAATGCAGAAGATCAGCGGGCGGCTCTTGAGCTTGAAATATTCAATGAGATCAGACAGGAAATTGTCAAAAATTATAAAAATCTTCAAAGTGCGGCCCGATTTTTAGCGCGTCTGGATTGTCTGCTGAACCTGGCCGAGAGTTGCCGATCAAAATGATTATTGTCGACCGGAAATGACCATAGACGGTCGATATTCATATTGAAGACGGGCGCCATCCGGTTGTGGAAAAAATGATCACCGGCAGAGCGATTTGTGCCCAACACGGTTTCGATGGATAACGAAACCAACCAGATTCTGATCATAACCGGTCCGAATATGGCCGGAAAATCCACGGTTTTGCGTCAGGTGGCATTGCTGGTCATTATGGCGCAAATGGGATCGTTTATACCGGCCAAAAAGGCGTCCATCAGTGTCGTCGATCGAATATTTACGCGCGTCGGCGCTCTGGACAACCTCTCACAGGGACAGAGCACCTTTATGGTCGAAATGCAGGAAACGGCCAATATCCTGAACAACGCCGGCGAACACAGTTTGGTTATCATGGATGAAATCGGCCGTGGAACCAGCACATATGACGGGCTGAGCATTGCCTGGGCTGTGGTGGAGTATCTGCATGATTTGCATAAAACCGGCGTTAAAACGCTGTTTGCGACCCACTATCACGAATTGACGGATCTGGCCCAGCAAAAACCGCGGGTAAAAAATTACAATATTGCCGTCAAGGAATGGAACGACGAAATCATATTTTTGCGTAAACTGGTCGAAGGCGCCACCAATCGCAGTTACGGCATTCAGGTGGCTCGCCTGGCCGGAATTCCGGGAGAGGTCATCAACCGCTCCAAGAAGATCCTGTATCGCATTGAAAATAAAGAACAGGATTTAACAGACGCCTTTTCCGATAAAGAAACCGGAAAAGCAGGGCCGCAGCAGATGGATTTGTTCGGCAAGAAAGATCATTTTTTCGTTGAAAAATTATCCAAACTGGATATATCGAAAATGACACCGCTGGAGGCGCTCAACTACTTGAATGAACTGCGGGATAAAGCCAAAGACATCAGCGAATAAACGATCTATAGGCTTGACATATCGTGGCTGGAAGCCACTCCCACTGCCATCGGTATTCAACGCAATTTCTAATGCGCTTTTGCGAAGCAACCTGTGGGAGCGGCATCTTGCCGCGATATTCAAGCGTATTTTGAAACGGAACAGGAACAAGCGACACCGAAAATATATTATGACGGAAACTGCTAAAAAACTTTTTATAATTGCCATCATCCTGTTGATTCTTGGAGAAGTCTCACTTTTTTCGGCGTTTTCGGCGGCAGCCCCCCGGGATGCGTATTTTGATGCCGAAGCCTGTTATCGCAGTCTGCGTCAAAATCCACACGAAAATAAAATACCGCCACAACTGGATGCGGTGCATCAAGAAATATCAGTCGGTTTACAATCAGGATCCTGCCGGGCCCTGGGCGGCAGCCGGCCTTTACAAAGTCCGCCAAAATGTATCAGGATCTGGCGAAATTTTCCGGCAAGGAATCAGACAAAAAAGAAGCTCTTGACATCTTTCAGCAGATTGTCGACATCCTATCCTAAAAGCCGCTACCGGCAGAAAGCCGCCCGGGAAATTCGCAAACTGGGCGCAAGCGTCAGCCGCCCAGAAGACACCGCAGCCGAGCAGCACAAATTGTCTCCCGCCAACGGAAGCAATCACCCAAAGATGCCTATATCGACGCCGAGACCTGTTACAGCAACCTGCGCGAAAACTCCCGCAAAATGAAATATCGTGACAACTGGTTGCGGTGCATTGATAAATTCCAGTCGGTTTATGACAAAGATCCGGACGGGCCCTGGGCGCCGTGCCGGTCTTTTTATGGCCGCAACGCTTTATCAGAAGCTTTATGCCTATTCATATGCTTCAGATGATCTTGAAAGCGCGCACAGCATCTTCAATCAAATCATCACCCAGTTTCCCGACAGCCGCTATCAGGCCAAAGCCGCTTCAGAGCATCCAAAACATGCCCGGATCGGCCAAAAAACCGCTGGCTGCCGAACCGGATCCGATTGCCGAAAAAATTAAGGCGCGGGAGGCTCCAGAAGAATCCACCGAAGGACGATCAAAGCCCATCGACCCGGTCGGCTCCCGGCGGGATGGCCACCGTCACCAATCTGCGCTTTTGGTCCAACCCGAATTATACCCGGGTGGTCATCGATGCCGACCGGGAGGCCGCTTACTATCATCATCTGCTCAAAAAAGATCCGTCCCTCAAAAAGCCTCAGCGGCTTTATGTTGATTTAAGCAAAAGCCGGCTGGGCGAACATATTCGCAAGAGCATCCCGATTCATGATGACCTGCTGACTGACGCCCGCGCCGGCCAATACACGCCGGATTCCGTCAGGGTGGTCGTCGATATTAAATCCTTTGAAACCTATAAGATTTTTTCTCTGAAAGATCCGTTTCGGATCGTCATTGACGTATGGGGAACCAAGACCGCCAAAGCCCCTGAGGACAGCCCCGGCCGTCTGAAACGGTTAAAAAAGGCGGCAAAATCCCTCCCGGCTCTTTGGCCAAACAGCTGGCTTTAGGGGTTAGGCGAGTTGTGATTGATCCGGGCCATGGCGGCAAGGATTATGGGGCACCGGGTTATCTTAAAGGCGTGCACGAAAAACAGGTCTCTCTGCAGATTGCCAGACAGTTGGCCAAAAAGATTAAAGCGGAACTGGGGCTGGAAGTCATTTTGACCCGCAATCGGGATCGATTTTTAACCCTGGAAGAACGCACTGCCTTTGCCAATACCAAAAGTGCAGATCTTTTTATTTCCATCCATACCAATGCCTCCAGAGACCGCAGGGCTTACGGCATTGAAACCTATTTCCTGAACCTGGCCACCGATGAGGAAGCCATACGGGTTGCCGCCATGGAAAACGCCACCTCGACTAAAAATATCAGTGATCTGCAGAAGATTCTGTATGACCTGATGCAAAACGCCAAAATCAATGAATCCAGCCGCCTGGCTGCCTATGTGCAAAGTTCCACGATTCGCCATCTGAAAAACAAACGATATAGCCGCATCAAAAGCAAAGGCGTCAAGCAGGCACCGTTTTATGTGCTTTTAGGCGCCCAGATGCCCTCCATCCTGATCGAAACCTCTTTTATCAGCAACGACCGTGAGTGCAAACGCCTGGTCAATCCGAAATTCCAGGAGCGACTGGCTGAAGGCATTGTCGAAGGGATTCGAAATTATATTAAAGCGACCTCTCCAACGGCGTTATTAAAAATACCGCAGCAATCCCGGCCACGGGGGTAGCCATTTTACCATGACCGATCAAACGCCAGATACCGGCCCTCCCTTCAACCCCTATCTTGCCCTGATTATCGGCACAATGGCAGTATCCACCGGTGCAATTTTTGCGCGCCTGGCGGATGCGCCGGCCCTGGTTATCGCTGCTTACCGGGTGGGGATTGCATCTCTTATTCTGGCGCCCATCACCTGGTGGAAAGCCCGTGATGAAATTGCAAAGCTGTCGAAGCGAGACCTGAAACTGGCGGTGATATCCGGCTTTTTTCTGGCCTTGCACTTTGCGACCTGGATTTCCTCTCTTGATTATACATCGGTGGCCAACAGCGTGGTGCTGGTCAATACCAATCCCCTCTGGGTGGGTTTGTTGACCCCTCTGATCGCCAAGGAAAAGGTCAAGCGTGCGGCGCTGATCAGTATCGTTATCAGTGTTATCGGCGGCGCAATTATCGGTTATGGCGATTTTGCCACCGGCGGAAAGGCGCTTTTGGGTGACGGCCTGGCTTTGGCCGGCAGCTTATGTGCGGCCGTTTACCTGTTGCTGGGGCGTAATTTGCGTCGCAAACTGTCTCTTTTGCCTTACATTTTCATCTGCTATGGGAGTGCCGCTGTTATCCTTTGGATAATTGTCCTGTCCCTGGGGCTGCCCATATCCGGATTCAGCACCGGCACCGTGGCGGCTTTTTGGGGCATGGCGCTGATCGCTCAAATCATCGGGCACAGCACCTACAACTGGGCCTTAAAATGGCTGAGTGCCGGACTGATCGCCGTGAGTCTGCTGGGTGAACCCATCGGAAGCACCATCCTGGCGTATATCCTTTTCGATGAAGGACTGACCGTGTATAAATTTGTGGGCGGGGGCATCATTCTTTCTGCCATTTATATTGCCGCATCAAGCGAAAGCCGGATCGCTAAAACACAGAAGCGGTCTATAAAATAGCTGATTGTGCCCGTATAATTCTGTTGTTTAGCAGTATCCCTCGTTGCATTGTCTGCTGTGGGAGCGGCATCTTGCCGCGATCGGCAAATGTTCCATTTATTTTAATTTGACAAAGACGTAGTCCGATCCTTTATCAAATTTGAAACGCTCAATACTGCATTGAATACAAGACAAAATAATCCCCTTTTTTAAAATTTGAAACGCTCAATTTAGAAAAAATTTATGGAGGTCTACATGGCTTACGAAAACATCATTTATCAGGTTGAAGAAGGAATTGCGACAATCACGTTTAACCGGCCGAAAGCGCTCAATGCCCTGAACGCTGCACTTTTGGAAGAATTTTCAGAAGCGCTGGATGAAATTGCCGCCGATGAAAATATCCGGGTTCTGGTGCTGACCGGTGCCGGTGACAAATCCTTTGTGGCCGGAGCCGACATTACCGAACTGGCGACTTATAATTCCCTGACGGCCAAAAATTTTGCGCAAAAAGGTCATGCCATCATCGCTAAACTTCAGCAACTCCCCATTGCCGTCATCGCAGCGGTAAACGGTTTTGCCCTGGGCGGCGGCACCGAGATTGCGATTGCCTGTGATTTTATTTATGCATCGGAAAACGCCAAATTCGGCCAGCCGGAAATCAATCTGGGTCTGATACCGGGATTCGGCGGCACCCAGCGGCTGCCGCGGTTAATCGGCTCGAATAGGACCAAAGAACTGGTTTTCACCGGTAAAATGATTTCCGCTGCCGAAGCCGAAAAAATCGGACTGGCCAACAAAGTGGTGCCCCAGGATCAGCTGATGGAAGAAGTCATGAAAACCGCCAGGGAAATTGCTTCCAAGGGTAAAGCTCTCTCTCAGGGCTGCCAAACAGGCGATCAACTTTGGACTGAACACCGATCTTGCCACCGGCATTCACATTGAAGTTGATGGCTTTGCCATGTGCTATGGCAGTTCAGACTCCAAAGAGGGCACCTCGGCTTTTCTTGAAAAAAGAAAGCCGGAATTTAAAGGTAGTTTGAAAGATTAAACGATTGTCGGTTTTGTCGATACTTGCTTGCCTCCAACCTAAAGCGAAGCGCTCCTCAAACGAAGTGCTCCTCTATCGAAGCGATTTTATAGTGGGGCGTTGGAAGGTAAAGCGATATCTTCTAAAGGTGGGTACTATGGCGGATAAGAAAAACACGCTTCAACTCATCTGGGGCATCCTGCTCCTGTTGGCCGGGGATTGGCGTTTTTTTTCGAATCCCGCAGGTGATGCCTGAAATTAAAAAAATTGAGCATTTCGCCCCTTACATGCTTTTCATTTATTTTTGCTTTTATCTGCTGGGTATCTTGTTAATCGTAGGAGGCGGAAGAAAGGTTTACACTTACTTGAAACAACCAAACAGGAAAAATTCAAACAACTGAGGAAGATTTGGAGTAGTTTCTTTTCAACATTCCGTTTAATTGGTTCAATTTGTTTCATTGGTTGAATTTGTTCAGGCTTAAAACGAATCAAACCAATCAAACCAATACAACCAATATCAACTATTGTTTAGCTGCCTTCCTGAATTTTTCCAGTTGCGCCTTATAGTAAGAGCGATTGTCTTTGGCCAGTTTCAGCGCCCGCTCGCCGACTTCAATCGCTTCCTGATACATTCCGTTTACAAAATAGCTCTCAGCCAATGTGTCAAAGATGTGGGATGAGGTCTCGACTTCTGCTGCCAATTTTGCAAGACTCAGGGATCGTTCGGGGTTGCGCAGGGATTCAATCTCACAGGTTGCGTAAAGCCAGGCCAGGTTATTGAGTACATGTGGGTCATGCAACCGCAGCTCAATGGCTTTTTCATAGGCGATATTGAACGCCTTCGTAATCTTTACGGTTGTAATAAAGATCTCCCAGAAGTCGATACAAATTGGGATTGTCCGGAGATTTTTGCAGTTCTCGGGTAATGACTTTTTCTAAAAAATTTTGATTTAATTTATCTCCAATAACGCCCGAGGTTCAGCTGGTATCCAATGACGCCGATCAGCAGCATTGCGGCAAGGTATATGCCGATGCTTTTTTTGACTTTACGATTATGTTGTTGGATCCATTCCGGCGTCGTATTCACATTTTTGCAGGTAATCGATTCGTTCCCGAATACTGAAATGGTGCCAGTTCGGTCGGTCGGCGGATTGCCCGCTGGTGGTTACAATTTTTTCCAGCGTTGAGATCAGCGGTTTGGCGGAATCAAATAAAGAGAAAACATAGATATCCGCCTGACGTTCGAAATTGCGCATGAAAGAAACCGAAAATAAAGCGAAAATAGATTAAAAACACAATGATGATCACCAGACTGAAAAGGGCTGAAAAAATGGTGGTCTGATCGAATCCGGTTTTATTGATAAACCAGTAAACCGGCTCAGCATAAATGATTCCAAAAAGAATCATATCAAAAGTGACATAAGACAGCAGCATGTAGCCGACAAAAAACATCAGATAAAACACCAGATGTTTTTTTTTGACATGACCGATTTCATGGGCAATGACGGCATCGATTTCTTCGGGCTCGAGTAATTGAAGCAGGGAAGGGGTTACCAGTATGTAGCGAAACTTTTTGATGAGCCCCATGACGCCGGCAGTGATCATTTTGCCGCCGAAGATCGGCCAGTAAAGAATATCTGCATAGGCAAGGCCTGCCTTTCGGCATAAACTTTCGATGCGTGTTCGATGCTCGCCGGATTCGAGCGGCTTGCAGCGCCAGAATTTCTGGATCATTGCCGGCCCGATGACAGCCACGGCAAAAAGAAAAATGAGAAAGTAAGTCACCTCACCTTCGGTGGTCGCCAGAAAGCGAGCGGGCCATTCAAACGGCAGTGCTTTTATCAGATCGGCAAATCCGGAAAGAATAAGCCAGGGAAGCAGCACCGGGATTGAAAAGGTGATGTTTGAAAAAACATATGATCTTTTGGAGATGTCGCTGCGGTATAGTTTTTTATAGGGACCATAGGCACACGCCCAGACCAGTGCCAGGTAAAATACAAACAGGCCCAGAAACAACAGCGCCTCAAGCGTCGGAATCGTATTGAAAAAGGGGATGTCAATTAAAAAAGAGGAGAGATTCAGGCCATAAATGTCGATGGCAAAAACCACAATCGCCATGATGGACTGACGCATTAAAATGGAATGAAAAAGAGAATCGAGTTGTGAAAAATTGCCGTTGGCAATTCGCTTTTCGAGTCTGCGAAATAGAAATGCAGTAAAATAAAAAAAGAATACAATTAAACCGATAAAGAAGATGATCGTTTCAAGGCCGCTGAAATTGGTCTCTTCGGAAGGCTGATACGTCAGGTATATCAGAAGAACAATGATAAAGTATAAAAAATTTCCAAACATAATATCCGTAATGTTATATATGGCTATATTGGTTTGATTGGTTTTATTGGTTCAATTGGTTCCATCGGTTAGAAATGCCTAAAATCGTCTAAAATGAGCTTAAAATGCCTAAATTTATGGTTTCGCTCGCGCTCCATCTTTTATTATAAATATGATAGAATTCCCTAATTTTAGGCATTTTAAATCATTTTTAATTTTAGCTCATTTGAAAAAACGTTCTTTTTCACTGTAGATGCACCCGCAGTAATGCTGCCGGTACAGCCCCATTTGTTTTGAGCATTCGATGCCTTCCTTCCAGCCCTCCCGATAATCACGGTATAAAAACGGGACACCCACCGATTTGCCGATGGATTCTCCCATCGAGCGGATAAGCTCATGTTGCTGGTGCTTGCTGTATAGCAGTGTCGAAGAGAAGTAATCGAATTTTCCGCGTTTGGCGAGCAGGGCCGTTGACCTCAGGCGGTCATGATAGCAATAATTACAGCGCTCGGATTCCCGAAAGGCCACATTGCGGATAAATCCTTCCAGATCGTAGCCTTCCTGGTAAATGACCTTCAAATTGATCTGTTCGGCATAGGCTTCAAGGGCTTCCTGACGCCTTAAACATTCGGTGTAGGGATGAATGTTGTGGCGGTAAAAAAAGCCCATGACCTCAAGGCCCTCTTCTCGCATGTTATTGATCGGATATATGGCGCAGTTTGCGCAGCAGACGTGCAAAAGGACTTTCATTGTCTTTCTCCAAATATCGCCGTGCCGATCCTCACCAGGGTGGCGCCCTCTTTGATGGCAACTTCAAAATCACCGGTCATACCCATAGACAGTTCGTCCAGGGATACATTGGGCAGCGATTGTTCTTTTATCTGATCCCGCAGTTTCACGCAGGGCGGCGAAAAACGGCCGGACTTTTTCCGGTTGGTAAAAATAGGGCGGCATGGTCATCAGGCCTTTAACGGCGAGGTTTTTCAACTGGCTGATCTCTGCAATCAGCCGGGGGGCCTCATCAGGTCGAGATTCCGGATTTGGTGTCCTCAGCGCTGATATTGACCTGCACCAGGATTTGCTGGATTTTATCCACTTTTCCGGCCTGTTTGTCCAGTTCACGTGCCAGTTTGAGTGAATCGACCGAATGAATTAAATCAAAAAGCCTGACGGCATATTTGGCTTTGTTTGATTGCAGATGTCCGATAAAATGCCAGCTGACCGGATATTGAACCAGTGCTTTGAATTTATCGCGTGCTTCCTGGACGTAATTTTCGCCCAGAATGGTGACACCGGCCTCGATGGCTTCTTTGACGATGTCAGCCGCAATGGTCTTGCTCACCGCCACCAGGCGAACGGAATCCGCATCCCGATTACAGGATTCGGCCGCCTGGCGAATTCGCTGTCTTATCTGTTCCAGTCGTTGTTTCAATTTTAAGCCTCGTTAATCGAATTTTCTGCCAATAAAATAACACAATTTTACTGAATCAAAAACCGATCTCAAAAACGAATCGTGGCTGGAAGCCACTCCCACAACGCATTGCAGCAGTGTGGGAGCGGCATATTGCCGCGAAAAAGCTTCAGTACAAAGCTATTGGGCCTAATCCTGTCGCCGGCGGATTTAGATCGCTTCTAACGCTTTGTTGGATTAAGTCCGATGACCCCTTCCTGGGTCAGAAACTCAATCACCTCACACACCGGAAGACCGACGACATTGGTATAAGATCCGTTAATGCTTTTGACCAGAAAGGTCCCGATACCCTGAATGGCATAGGCACCGGCTTTGTCAAAAGGTTCGCCGGTTTGAATATACCAGTTCGATTTCTGCATCATTTAGCTTTTTAAAATGCACATCGGTTTTTACTGTTTCTGAAAAAAATCTATTTTTCTTTTTACAGCAAATACAATACCCGGTCAGCACCTGATGCGTTTTGCCGCTGAGGCGCTGAAGCATATCGTGGGCCTCTTCTTGTGGAACCGGGTTTACCCAGAATTTTGCGGTCGATGAGCACAATCGTGTCGGCTCCGATGACCCAGGCGGCCGGATGCTTTTGCGATATATCGAGCGCCTTTGATTCGGCCAGCGTGATGACATAGGAATCCGGGTTAGACAACGCCACCGTACTTTCGTCAAAGTCACTTGGAATTACGGAAAATGTGAGCCCCGCCTGTTCTAGTAATTCGCTTCGCCGCGGGGATTTGGAGGCGAGAATTAACCTGGAACGATCATGCGGCGCATTCATGTTCAATCATTATCAGATGAAATACCGTTTGACAAGACGCAAGAAATTAGAATAAATTAAATGAGTTAAATATTTTATGTTAGATTTGGTAAATTCAGACCTTTGACTTCGAAAACCTTTCTTTAAACAGGCCACCGATGACTGAAGATTCGACGGTAAAGTACCGAATACTGGCTGTTGACGATGATTCAGACGATTTTAGATCTGTATCGTCAGATTTTGAATTCAGATGCAAAAAGAGGCGGCTTTAAAGGCCGCATTTGAGGTCGATTGCTGCACCCAGGGCAGATGAAGCGGTTGAGGCTGTAAAACTCTCCCTTGAATTCAACCGATCCTATTGCAGTCATTTTTCTGGATTTGAACCTGCCGCCCGGGCCCTGATGGAGAATGGACGGCAGAACAGATTCAGAAGCTGGATCCTTATACCAACATCGTACTGGTCAGCGGCTTTATGCGTGCCGGCCCGGAAAAATTGGTAAATCGGTCGGACGCTTCCGACAAGCTCCTGTACCTGCAAAAGCCGTTTCATCGGCAGGAAATTCTTCAATTCGCAACTGCGTTGAGCGTAAAATGGCAGGCCGAAATCGAATTGCGCAATCTGCACCAGGAGATGGAGGGTTTGGTGGGCGAACGCACCAGATGCCCTGCTGCAAACCAACAAACAGCTGCGCAAGGAAATTGAATTCCGCCAGGAAACCGAAAAAGCGCTGCACATGAGCGAAGTTAATTTTCGCAACATGATTTACAACAATGCCGACGGCATTCTGATCCTGGATGAAAATTCAATCGTGAAGTTCATGAACCCGGCGGCTGAAACCATTTTCGGAACCAAAGCCGAGCATTTTGTCGGTCAGAGCCTTCGAACACCTGATTATTCCGGGCAAACCCACCGAGCTGGATATTATTATCGGGGACGGCAAATCCGTTGTGGCTGAAATGCGGGTCATGGAAACGGAATGGGAAGGGAAAAAGGCCTATCTGGCATCTTTGCGGGATATTACCGATCGCAAACACATGCAGCTAGCGGCTGCAGGTCAGTCTGGACAACCTCAAAGAGGTGATGGACGGAACGATCCGCGCCATGGCACTGGCGGTCGAAATGCGAGACCCTTACACCTCGGGCCACCAGCACCGTGTGGCACAACTGGCCCAGGCCATCGCTGAGAGAAATCAGCCTGCCCGCTGACGATGTCGAAGGGGTTTATATGGCGGCTTCAATTCATGATATCGGTAAAATCTCGTTGCCGGCCGAGATCCTCAGCAAACCGGTAAAATTGACTGAAATCGAACGAAAAATGATCCAGGCACATTCAAAGGTGGGCTATGATATCTTAAATGGAATTGATTTTTCCTGGCCCATTGCCCAGATCGTGCTGCAGCACCATGAACGGATGGACGGTAGCGGGTATCCCCATGGACTCGGCGGAAAAGAGATTTTGATCGGGGCACGAATTGTCGGTGTAGCCGATGTGGTTGAAACCATGGCATCTCACCGGCCTTACCGGCCCGCCATCGGGCTGGACAAGGCGCTGGACAGAAGTTTTTAAAAACAGGGGCAGGCTCTATGATGAAAAGGTGGTAAATGCCTGTCTGACGACTTTTTAACGAAAAAGGCTTCGAATTCCCGGAACCCCAACATTTATTATCCGCCAATTCCTGAAATATTACCCGAATGAAGCGAAAATAGTTAATTCGACTTTTCTTCGTGGCTAAAAGCCACTCCCACATCGCATACGAACTTGTGGGAGCGGCATCTTGCCGCGATATTCTACGGCCACGTTAATAGAACTCATCTCAAAAATAGGATTTTGGTTCAAGATCGCGGCGGGGTGACTATCCAGCGTTCTGGATTCCCGCGCAGGCGAGGATATCTTGCTGTGAGTCGAACCGGACTCCCGCCTGACGGCGAGATGACAATCATTTAGCAACAGATATTGGGCCAAAAGACATTTTTGAGATGGGTTCTAAAAAGATTTAATTAAGCGCGTACGCTCAATTAAATCTTGAAAACCCGTTTCATTTCAGGTATCAGAGCACTTAATCCAAAATGCCCGGGTGGCGGAAATGGTAGACGCAAGGGACTTAAAATCCCTCGGTACTAAGTGCCGTGCCGGTTCAATTCCGGCCCCGGGCACCAATAAAATAAAGGGTTTAGAAGAATCCATCTAAACCCTTTATTGTTTTTAACATCAATTTTCTTCGTATTTATCCCCATCTTGTCCCCAACAAACGACGGTTGCATAGAAGATTTTTGACAGAGAATCGCTATTCTGATAGATAAAAATCGTTTCTATCTTCTTATCCAAATAATAGCAAGCGGATAACCCGATGGAGGTTTTCATGAGCTGAATTAGAACCCCACTTCTCTATGAGAAATGGGGTTTTTATTTTTCGAACCTCTCAATATATAAGAATGAGGAACAAAAATGGACAGTGATCAAGCGCTGTTTTCCGAACACTATGCAGCCGCTCAATCATTGAAGAGTCCCTGGACTCGGATGGCAAGCACTTATGGCTGCATAATGGTTGTTTTGTCCAGAAAAATGTTGACGATAAAGCCCCATTGGTTTGCAAAATGGGCGATACGTTTACTTGCCCTGGATCTAAATCACGAGATACCTATCACCAATGTCAAAAGTGTAACGAAGAAGGGAAAATGCTTTGGCTATGGCAAAATCGAATTGCATTTTGTGACCATACACGGAGAAAACCAAAAAATATTGCTATACCTGAAAAAATATCAGGAATTTGTTGATAAGACAGAAAGGGAATGCAGGAAGATGCACTGAAATGGTTTGTGATATTCTGGCATATCACAAGTTGCCTGTTTTAGTGATATTCTCATCTGCAATTTTTAGATTATTGCCGGAACACAATATGCAGGGCATCCCATAATTCATAAACATCAACACTATCTATTGTATACTTCTCTGGTGAACTCAAAATGGTTACGGCATACCTTGGTAAAAATGTAGGCGTTTTGATATGTTGACCTTTAATGGACACTATTGGCAATATTCTTCACTTTGACATCATGCATTTTGCGGTATTATGGACTCAATAACAGCATCATCTAAACCGAATATGGTCGGTTGGATACTATTAGCAAATATATTGCTATCTCTTGCCCTTGGATGCAGTATTCCTTCCAATGGACCACAGAAAACATTAACTCCAGAATTTATTGAACAAGGTGTTTATGGCAAATCAAAGAAGTACCTTAAGAACGGCCTATCAGTTGTTTATCTAACAGGAACCCCCTATGAAATTGGATTAGCCCATGGGAAACTCTGTAAAAAAGAGATAGAAGAATTAAATGCAAGATTTTTCAATCTATTTGATCGCTTTGCCAAAGATCCTCATAATAGATGGATTGAATTATCGAGACAACTCGAAAAAAATATTCCAAAAGAATACATTGATGAGATGCGTGGTATTTCGGATGGTTCAAGTATTGAGTACAATAAGATCCTGTTTGCCAATACATTGTCCACAATTTCAATGAAGGATTCATGTTTGGCCTTTGCATTTCAGAACTCCAATTCAGAAATCATTACCCTTCGACAAGATGATGAGTTTAAAAACACTGATTTTCACCGTAAGATGATTTTGTTCATAATAAAACCGGAGAAAGGGATAGGGTTTGCCGCTATAATTACACCAGGATGGATTGATGGAGAGACAGGCATCAACGAAAAGGGGATTACAGTTTCACAGAACAATATAGGGATTAAGCAAAAAGAGTGGGATGTTATGCCGATCACCGTATTGTCCAGATACATGCTACAGTATTCTAAAACAATCGATGAGATTGACCGGCTGCTTGATGAGCAGCACGCATATCCGGGCCGATTGATATTCGTATCAAGCAGAGATGGAGCTTCTGTGTTTGAGTTCGCTAATACAGAAAAAGCCAGAATCAATATGAAGAACGGATTTCTTGCTTTATCGAATCATGCGAGGGTGATTCCATCTCGGAGGTCAGATGGTAGTTCTGTGAAGCGGCTTTCCATACTTGAGGAATTCTTGACTGAGAATGGCGATAAAATGAGTATCGAAAAAGCCATTGAACTTGCTAGAACACCTTACCTTTCACGCGACAATTTCTGGGACAGGCTGCGAGTTCATAACAGACAGGCCTACGTCTTTTCGCCCAGAACGCTCAATTTCTGGATAGCTCGTCCACCATCAAATAACAATAAACCAGCATGCTATGGGTCATATGCCGGTTTCAATTTGATTCAGGAACTATACGGCTCTGGGCAAGATCCAAGTCCCAAATCTTTTCCTGCGTATAAGTAAAAAATGCGACCATTAGTCCTCGGTCCAGGTGGCGTACCTCATATACTATAATGCGGATTATTGTCCTCATGGGTGATGCAGTTAGAAAGCGTGGATCTTTATATAAAGTCCACGCTTTTCTAATTTTATATGGGGACACAAGATATTGGGGTGGCGGACTCTAACTTTAAACTGGGATGCTCCAACATATCAGTACTTTTGGAAACCTGAAAAACCTGTGATATTCGATTTTAATCACAACTCAAAAGGGTGAATCCGGGCCTATAGTACGCCGGGGGACTTACCTGCCCACTGACCGCTGTCCGCTTTACTCTAAACGAAGACGGAGACTTC
The DNA here is from genome assembly GCA_963706575.1 of uncultured delta proteobacterium. GTDB lineage: Bacteria > Desulfobacterota > Desulfobacteria > Desulfobacterales > JAHEIW01 > JAHEIW01. Next base: position 74,189 of record CAVPNL010000002.1, read on the forward strand.
AGCGAAGAGAGATCCTCCAGGAGTCACTTCGTCAATACCTCCCACAATTTTGCCGTCGTAGAGGCAGTTCTCAATTTCTTGCCTGCCTGTAGCAGGAATGCTAAAATAAGGAAACAATTGAATTTTGAATTGGAAGCGCAAGGTATTGGTACAATGGTAAAATGCCCGAGATGCAACCTCGAACAAGAAGATTCAGCTCAATGCGAGTATTGCGGTCTTGTTTTTGAAACGCTTGGGGACTCAACCCCTGCCGCAAAGGCCGTACAACCGAAACGGGCTGTGTTGTTTGCCATTATTCTGGTTGTAGCAGGGGCCCTGGTTGCCGGTTATTTATTTATTTCCGATCAAAACAAATCCGGCGAAAAATCCACAAGCGTTAAGCGTTCAAGCGATTTTGCCCTAACAGCCGACGAAAATGATCTCAAGACAGTGGCAAAAGAATTATCCGGTGATGTCGGTCTCTTAAACGACCTTACGGGCGGATATACAAAGGGCAGCATTATAGCGATGATCATTTTCAGCATCATCGGGCTTGGTTATTTTACTTATGGGAAAAAGAGCCAACAATTTTTAATGCTCCTCTGTGGCATCGCTCTCATGGGATATTCTTATTTTGTGGACGGCACCGGCTATATTATTTTGATCGGGGTAGGCCTGAGTGTGATTCCCTTTATTATTGGCAGAAAATAGGGGGCTTTGATAACCATCAAGGCTTTCATTTTTATCGGCAGGGCGGGTTTTAAATCTCCTCGGTTTGAAGTCTATTGAACATTGAATATTGCTCAAACAGCTTTATAAGCTCTTCTTTTAAGGCGTTGGCATTATCCACCGCCTTCAAATATTCGGTTTTGAGCGAATTGATATGATCCACGGCTGACAAATACTCTTCACGGAATGTTATGACTCCCTTCTCAATATTCCGCTCATATTCATCTTTCAGTGAGTTAAACCCGGTTTTCAGCGTTAATGAATACTCCTCCTTCACGGAACTCAGCTTTTCAAGGGCCTTTTCATATTCGCTCCTTAATCTGTCAGTCCATTTCTCACCAGCAAACAAGTATTGACTCTGAAGTTCCTGTAGTAATTCCTTTACGGATATAATATTATCTATCCTAAAAGCATTGCTCCCGGCAAAAGCAAAACCTTTATCCATAATCCCTTTTCGGGCGTTATCAAGCGCCAGGGAAATGCAATAGCGGGCGGTCTTGAGATCACAGCTTTTGAGGCACTTCCAGGCGCATTTGATTTTCATTTTTTTCCCGGACGATACATCCTTTAAAAAGCGGCTCTTGATGGCCCGGCCCGGCATGCCGACAGGGCTCTTGATAATTTCGATATCATCCTCACTGCAGGCAACATATGACTCTTTGAATCTGATATCGGCGTCACATTCATGTGTGGCCACGAATCTTGTGCCCATCTGGACACCGCTGGCCCCAAGTTTGAAAACGTTATAAATATCAGTGCCCGTAAAAACGCCGCCGGCCGCAATTACGGGGATGGTTCTGCGGAATTTTTTCTCATAACTTTTTACCGCGGCAACAACCTGGGGCAAAATATGCTCGAGTGCAAAATCAGGATCATCGATTTGTTCCGCTTTAAATCCCAGATGTCCCCCTGCTTTTGGCCCTTCCACAACAACCGCATCGGGGATATCCTCATATCTTTTTAACCAGGAACTGAAGATAAGGCGGGCTGCTCTGGCAGAGCTTACAATTGGAACCACTTTGACCCCCGCTGATCTGAAATCCTCAACCGGAATCCCCTTAATCGGCAGTCCGGCTCCGAGGAAAACCATATCGACCTTTTCTTCGATTGCGACCGTGAGAAGCGCATGAAAATCGTGCACGGCTACCATAATATTGACGCCAATGATTCCCGAGCTCATTTCTTTTGCCTTTCTGATCTCTTTTCTTAAGGCAATGACATTGGCATCTTTATGAGTGGCATAATATTCAGGGTCAAGCATCCCGATTGAATTTGCGGCGATTACGCCGATACCGCCTTCATTCGCAACCGCGGAAGCCAGCCCTGAAAGAGATATCCCAACTCCCATTCCGCCCTGAACAATGGGGAGTTTTGCAACAGAATCACCGATTCTCAGCTTAGGCATTCTTGACCACTGGATTTTCGAAAAATCAAATCTGGGCCATTCTATTTCACTGAAATCTATTTTTGGTATCTGCAATTTTGATAACATACTAAAATCCATCAATTAATGTTCCTTTCCGGAAAGAAAACACATATGTGGCTGTCTTTGTCGGCCACAAGAGGGCGAGTTTATGATAGTTAGGCCTGTATGTCAAGGATGCATATAAAGCCGGGCGTTCGATGCAGATATACTTGATTATCTAATGGGTTAAACGTGCATTTTTGACATTACCCTATAGTATACCACAATTTTATTAAGATATCATTTTCATCTCATCGGTTTTCACTTTGCTTGAACTGATTAAAAATAAGGATCCGGGCTCACGGCTCACGCAAGAAGCAGAATTTTACCTTAAACCTTAATATATTTAGGTGCTCTCAGTACAAAAGGCAACAAAAGGCGCCGTTTGCGAAAAAGTCGTTTATACGAGCATACACGTTCCTGTGTGGGCATTTTTGAGCCAATTCAATAAACGCTCTAAATACTCATAAAAATAGTTGTGAATTCCGACCTGGGTCTTTAAATCCTTTGTAGTTCAAACAGGTTACCAATGGAGCCCTAACGAGATCCGGTGGGCTGGATTCGATTCTGGTCTTGGGTACCCTATCTTAACGCCTTCAGAAATTTAATTCTGAAGGCATTTTTTAATACAAAACTTGTTTTTTGTAGTTGAGTGCCAATAGTATGAAAAAGATTTTCGGGAGATTTTGCAAAATGGGGGCACAAGAGGAGGTTTGAAATGAGATGGAGAACCGGGAGGAGAAGCCGCAACATTGAAGATCGGCGCAGAATTCGGGTGACGCGCAAAGCCGCAGGCGGGGGCATCGGGATCATTGTTATTGCCCTCATCGCCATGTACTTCGGAGTCGATCCCACCGTAATTTTAAATCAGCAGAGTCCGACTACCAGCAGTGTGTCCACGCACACAACCTCAAAACCGATTTCCCCTGCTGATAACCAGCTGGCTGATTTCGTATCCGTGGTGCTGGCTGATACCGAAGACACCTGGCGCGCCCTGTTCAACAAAATGGGCAAAACCTATCGGGAACCCAATCTGGTGCTGTTTTCAGGTGCGGTCGAATCCGCCTGCGGCTACGCTCAGGCAGCGATGGGACCTTTTTATTGTCCTGCCGACCAGAAGGTCTATATTGACCTGAGCTTTTACCAGGATTTAAAAAACCGCCATGGAGCACCGGGGGATTTCGCCCAGGCCTATGTGATTGCCCATGAAATCGGGCATCACGTTCAGACGCTGCTGGGGATTTCCGAAAAAGTACACACGGCGCGCAGACGCCTCAACCAGGTGGAAGGCAATAAGCTTTCGGTATTGCAGGAATTGCAGGCCGATTGCTTTTCAGGTGTCTGGGCCCATCATGCCAATCGTGCCCGGCAGATTCTGGAAGAAGGGGATATCGAAGAAGCCTTAAATGCTGCCAGCGCCATCGGAGATGACCGCCTGCAGCGCAGGGGCAGGGGATATGTCACCCCGGATTCTTTTACCCACGGCAGTTCCAGACAGCGCGTGAGCTGGTTTAAGCAGGGACTTGAGACCGGTGACATCCTGGATTGCAACACTTTCCGAGCGGATAATCTGTAAACACGAAATGCTTCGGGTCCTGTTTCGTGAATCAGATCCTAAAGCCGGATATCAAATGAAAAAAAACGTAGTATAGGCCGCCTGCAATGCCGATCAGGCTCGCGATGAGCCAGACAATCCGGCGCCGGTTAGCCCGATGCTCTCTAATCGCTTCTTTTTCGTTTAAATACTCGATGGCGGTGTCAATAATGGTTTTGCGCAGGGCGAGGACCGAAGGTTTGCGGCAATGCGGGCATAATTCAAGGAAGTTGCCTAAATCTTTTGTTTCGTAATGGTAACGACTGACGTACTGCTGCGGGGTGCTGATGGTTTCATCGATTTTTTTCTTCGGCCGGCTTTCTAAAAGGATCAGGGACCTTTCCTCGCCGGCGATGCCGGGTTCAATATCTAATATGGTCATTTCCTCCTGATTTAATTTTTTTGCCTCCATTTTTCCCACCTTCATTGTTGAAGTGTTTTTATCTCCTATGGGCGATTAAAAGCGCCTGGTTTGAATTATTATTCACCACAGAGTCCGCAGAGCACACAGAGATAAAAAATTATAATTTCAACTCTTTTATTTCTGATTTCATTCTCTGTGCACTCTGTGTTCTCTGTGGTAAAAAATCCAGCATCCGTGTTTGAAGCTGAATTACCGAATTCCCCCGATTTTAAAATTTGCAGAAATCATGCCAGATTCCCTAGCAGTTAAATCCATTGAAATCATAGATAGTTGCGCTTGGAGTGAAATCGTTTTCACAAGTCTGCCTGTGAATAAAAATAAACAATAATGGGTAGGATTTTTCATATTTTTAAGGAGTTATATAGATTGCCATAAGAATAGATATTCTGATTTAAGATATTTCCACAGGTGCCGATAGTCTAATTCAGAGGCTGGGCGAAAGATCAGAGAGCCCCAAAAATCGAATTAATCGTTACCACTCGAATAACGGTTAGCAGTAAAAAAAAGTTGTCAAACAGGAGAACGCAATGGCAATTCCTCAGCATCTTGAAGTCATCAAACAGGGGGTGGCGGCCTGGAATAACTGGCGCATCGACAACCCCGCTGAAGAACCCGACCTGGCCGGGGCCAACCTCAGCAAAACAGACCTCAAAGAAGCCAATTTAAGAGAAACCGATCTGAGGTGGTCGGATCTGACATGTGCAAACCTGAGCAGCGCTTTCCTCAACCGGGCAGACCTGCGGCGGGCAAATCTCAGTCAGGCAAATTTTAAGCTGGCAAATCTGAGCGAAGCCAATCTGAGCGAAACCTACCTCAGCGGCGCTGATTTGAGTGAAGCGGACCTTAAAAAGGCTTTTTTTATTCGATCGGATCTGGCCAACGTCAATCTCAGCAACTCGGATTGCCAGAGGGCAGATTTTAGATGGGCCTATCTGATCAAGGCGAGATTCAATGGCGCAAATCTCAGCGGTGCCAACCTGATCGAAGCCAATTTAACCAAGGCTGAATTAAAAAAGAGCAACCTCAGCGAAGCATTTGTCGCCTGGAGTTGTTTCGGTGATAACGACTTGAGCCAAACCCATGGGCTTGATGCGGTTAAACATTTCGGGCCTTCTACAATCGGGATCGACACCATCTATCGCTCAAGGGGCAATATTCCTGAAGGATTCCTCAGAGGCGCCGGCGTACCGGAGCACTTTATATCATATACCCGGTATTTGAACGAAAAAGCGTTTGCGCATAGCAGTTGCTTTATCAGTTTTTCCGGAAATGATCGCAATTTTGTCGAAAAAATCGGTGAAGACCTGCAACGTGAAGGGATCCGTTGCTGGTATGCACCTGAAGAAATGAAGATGGGGGATGCGATCCGGCAGCAGGTCGATCAGCTGATTCGCATACAGGATAAGCTGCTGGTGGTATTGTCAAAATTTTCAGTCGAAAGCCCATGGATTCAAAAAGAGGTAGCGGCGGCATTAGCAGAAGAGCGCAATCGCAAACGAACTGTTCTATTTCCGTTACGTCTGGACAACGGCAGCATGGATGCGGAAAAAGATTGGCTGGCCAATCTTCAAAAAAACCGTCAAATTTATGATTTTAGCGCCTGGCAAAATTGGGAGGCGTATTACACTCAATTTAACTGTCTGCTTGAAGATTTAAGAAAATCCTAACAGGTGGCAAACAAGAAGCACAAGGAAGTATGGAAAGGCTGGAACACCTCCCGGCGCCTTACGGTAGCCGGCTTCCTTGCGCCGCTCTTTAGTATACCACATTGTGGCATATGTCAAGTTAAATCCGCAGAATCTAAACAGGATAAAATCAGTATGGGATACGGGACAATGTCAAATGGATGAAAAATCGCAAAATAAGCCTGAAACACAGACAGAGCCGGAATCATCCGGGCACATTGATTCCATTCCTGTTACAAATGACATCGAACAAAATATTGAATCATTCGAGAATATTGAAAGCGAACCTGAAAGTATCGCTTCGGAAATGAAAGCGACACCTGATCATGCCATTGACAATCCGGAAACAACCAGACCGCTCGATAAAGCGCATAAAGACACCGGGCAGGAGTCAGATTATCCGGAAACAGAACGCGCGCATGAAACCCTGCTATCGAGCTCAAACGATGACGACGATGTTGGAGCACCTGAAAAAGAAGACCTAAGCGGCACCGAAGGGGTTGATGATGATGGGGGAGGGGTGGGTACAACAGATGTGGTAAAAGCGGGAGTTGCCCAATCCGACCCTATCGCTAACGATGAAGTGGAAGAGATCCGGGAATCGTCGGAGGATAAAGTTGAAATCGAGGAAATAGATGAAAAGCAGGAAAATAAAGGTGATTTCGAGGACGATGATCCGGCAGCCCAAACTCAAATCGAGCTAGAAACAGCCGACGCTGAAGAAAAAAAAGACAATATTGCGGAAGGAAAAACCATTCAAACGCCGGCAAGAAAAAGCTCAGTGTTTAAAGTGGCGGTATCGGCCATCTTAATTGTCGCTGCGTTTTCCGGTTTTTTCTTATTTGACAACAAGTCAAAAGTTAAGGCGACCTCTCAGCAGGCATTGAATACTTCAGAAAAGACGAAGATTTCTCCAAGCCGGCATAAAAAAACGGAGATCAGCAAACCGGCAACATCGAAAATCAGCAGCATTTATAACGCCAAAATTGAAGAAATAACCGCTCTCAGAGACAGATTGCTGCTTAAGCAAGAAGAAATTATGCGTCTCAAAAAACGTTACCAGGATGGTGTAGAAGAACTGGAAAATGAGATTTCAGATGAGCTGCAAAAAAAAGAAAGCAACACCTTTCTGCAGGCCATGGATGACAAAGCCATTGCCTTTACGCTTCGCACCATTCAGCGCCGGCAGGCCTATATTCAACAGCTTGACGGTCCTGCAAGATGGATTCACCTGGCCTGCGAGGAGTTGCTGTATATCAAGCGGCGAACATTGATGGATCTTCAGGTAGCCGAGATTGCCGGTGGAATTGATATGAACAAACATGTGCGACTAATTAACGCCGCAGTTCGAAAATATCAGCCCACTGCGGACAAACTTGCCCCGGACATGACAAATGCGCAGCTGGAGCCGCTGGAAACCATATGGAACCGTATTCAAGATAAAATACAGCTGTATGCTTCAGTTCGGGCCCATTCCCAAAACCAGATCATTTCCGATCAGATTTGCACGGGAAATTTTAACCGTTTAAACGAGCTTTCCGAAATTTCGGCCGAAACCGCTAAATGTATCACAGAGATGCAGGCTTCAGATCTCTTTCTTAACAGGCTGGCCGAAATTTCACCCGCTGCCGCCAGGCAGTTGTTTCAATGGAAAGGAAGCTGGGTTTGTTTAAACGGTGTCAGAGCCCTTTCGCCGCGTGCTGCTCACTATCTCTTCCAGTGGGATGGCAATTGGATATCTTTAAATGGTTTAACCGAATTCCCGGCTGAAATTGGCGAGACACTGTTGCATTGGAACGGCCGGCAGCTGGAGCTTATGGGTTTGCAGTACAGTGAAGATTATCCGGCAAGTATTGCCTTAGAATATCTTGCCCGGTGGGAACGTGACGGTGGAAAATTATTTGTGCCGCAAATCATTAGAAAAAAAATTGACGAGATGCATAGAAATACAACCTAATAAGCAAAGAGGAATTGAGATGCTGAAACGAGTTTCCGGTATGGTTATTATGTCAATTCTGGCGCTGTTATTATCATTAAATCTGGTGTCAGCCGGTAGCCCTAAGACCGGAGCTTTGGAGCAAAAAATATATGAAATTTCGTCTTTACGGGCAAAGATTATTGACAAAATCGATCAGGCCTTTGAGATGCGGACTCGTCTGGAACATCAACTGGCTGACCTGCAAGACGAAATCCGATCCGAGCAGATCCGTGCCGAAATTTATACCCATCAGGAAGCTTTGCAAAATTTACGAATCCGCTACAATCTCAGTTTAATTCAGGTTTTAAGGGCTTATATAAACCGACTTAATGAACGAATTGCTTATTTCCAAAATGGCAATGAACACTTAAGATTTTTTGCTCATCAGATTAAAGACGATATTGCCATAATTAATACCTTGAAAGACATGGAAATTGATAATTTAACTGACCGCATCAACCGTGTTTTGGATGAATTTATCCCCGAGACGAAAAAAAAGATTTTTAATGTGAGCAGTGTCCGGATGCTGCCCATCGAACGCGTCTGGGACGAAACAACCATGGAGTTTCAGTTGAACTAGAAGTGGTTTCCAAACCTCAGATAAGGTTCCCCGCTTAGCGGGGCAACGCAGCCATTGGGCCTTAGATGGGGTTTTGAAATCACTTCTAATAGCCTCTGCGAAACGATTCTGAGAATTGAAGCTTGCCGGCAGGTCACTTTGGGATTGAACTGGAGCAGTCCGAAGGAATTATAAGAGAATATGGCCCGCTTAGAACAAAAATATAAAGTTATGACGCGTAAATATCATTATAAAATAACTATATATTCAGGCAGTTGTCTTGTATAATTTCCTAAATTAGGTTATGATAGAGGTAATGGCAAGTGATACGACAGCGCTTGAGAGGAAATCGTGATTTAAAAGGGCAAGCATTATGAATAGATGTGCGCTAATCGCTTTTTATTTAACTGTGATTTTAATCTGTGCATCATGCTGGGGTCCTAAAATATCAATGGAGGAAGAAAAAGTCCTGGCCACGCTGGCCAATATTCAGGGAAACCTGGAAACCAGCATTGACTATCAACAATATCTCGAGTTGCTGGGTCTGGCCAAAATTGAAATTGATATTTTAAAAAGGAGCGGTAAAAATAATACCTGTTTTATGGGTGCGGTCGATAAATGTTATTCATATTACTTCACCGGCGGAAAAGCCTGGAAACAAAAATTAGAAGCAACCGACGAGTCCCGCAAAAGCGATATGGACCTGACCATGTCGGTTCTGCATTCTCAGGCCGCGCTAAGCATCCAGATGGCCAGTAATTGCTATAAAAATTAAAACTGCTTAAACTTCTATTTTCTCTTCCTCATTCAACTTTTCAAAGAAATCAACCATAGCCTTATCTTTATCTAAAAATGCCTAAAATGACTAAAGTGAGCTAAAATGCCTAAAGTTGAGGAATTCTACCCGTCGAGAGCCTCTGGGTCGAACGATCGTATTTTTAATTTTAGCTCATTTCTCCTTGATTTTAGGACGATTGCTTGGGGTCATCAAGTTGTTGCAAAAATTCCCTGAACCAGGGGGGATTTTCCCAAATAATATAGATAAGAAATATAGCAGTGAGGGGAAGAAAAAAAACGGCCAGGTCCACCAGAAGAATGATAACGCAAATCAGGATCCGTTGTTTCTTACTCATGGCTGTCTCACAAAAGTCCCTTATCTTTTAAGATTGACATGGATCTCTGACCGATGGTGGTGACCTGGGTTAGCGCCCGGGTAAGGTGATAACCGGCTTCGTGCGTCACACTGGAATTAATCATTACCATGGCGGTGTCAATGTTTTTTTCCACTTCTGTCCAGAGTTCATTGGGAGCGGATTTTCTGCAAATAAGGATTTCACTGCCGATCATGTCAACAGTGGCCTTTATTATTTTTTCGGCACCCGGCTTGTCTCCATCAGAGAGGGTTTTGTACATTTCAATCACCTGGGTTGTCCAAATCAACCCCGCTTTTATCTTTTCGCTTTGTGAAAATGTGGTAATGGCGTCCCGAATTTGCATATAAGAAATTCCTTTCAAATATTCAGCTATGATAATTTAAGCGGGAAAAGTTTTACGTTCCAACAGTGATTCAGCAAATTCGATTGCGGATTTTAGATTGCGGCCTGCGACGAGCTCAGTCGAGTCGAATGCGGATTGTTTGACAATATGTTCTGATACAGAGAAGTAAAAGCGATACTTCTAAAAATCCGAAATCCGAAATCTGCAATCCGAAATCTGCCTAACGCCGGCACCTCAGCTGTAAAGCCCATGAGGATCAAAAATAAATTCGGGCCTGAAGACGCTACTTACGATTGATCATCGCTGCCATATAACCGGCACCAAAACCATTATCAATGTTGACGACGGCCACATTGGAACTGCAGCTGTTGAGCATGGCAAACAGGGCCGTCAGACCGCCGAGGCTGACACCATACCCCACGCTGGTCGGCACTGCAATCACCGGGCGGCTGACCATTCCCGCAACAACGCTGGGCAAGGCACCTTCCATTCCGGCAACAACAATAAGCACGGATGCTTTATCAATGCTCTCTTTATGGCTAAACAGGCGATGAATGCCTGATACACCCACATCAAAAATGGTTTCTACCCGGTTCCCCATCGCTTTAGCTGTCAAATAGGCTTCTTCGGCAACCGGTATGTCCGATGTGCCGGCTGAAATGATACAAATGATCCCACGGCCGATGATTCGGGGTTTTTTAAGCTGCCACACAAGCATTCTGGCATCCGGGTGATAGACTGCATTCGGAAAGCGCGCTATAACTGCATCGGCTTTATTCTGTTCAAGTCGGGTAACCAGAATAATGTTTTCTTGATCCTTCATTTTCTCCATGATGCCGATGACCTGATCGGCATTTTTCCCTTGCCCGAAAATTACTTCCGGAAACCCTTTGCGCAGAGAACGGTGATGATCAACATGGGCGTATTCAATATCTTCGTAACCAATGTGACGCAATTTTACGGCAGCATCTTTAACCGGCAGCCGGCCATTTGCCACTGATTTTAATAGGGCAAGTAATGAATCGTTATCCATTCTATTCTTTGATTTCCTGTTCGACGATGTCACCGGATCCTGATGAAACCGATTGACCGCTCGATCTGGCTGAGTTCATCGGTGCCTGGAGGACTTTTTCGAGGTCTTTTATTTTTCTAAGTATGGATGCCAGCCGTTTGTCGATAGCCGATTTTGTTAGGTCCAGATCTCTTTGAAAATGCTTCCTGGCTTTGAGCAGTTCCAGCTGCAATGCGTCTTTATCCATCTTCCGGCCGGACAATGAAGACAAATCAGTTTGAATCGCATTCAGCTCTTTAGAGTGGGTGGCTGCCGACGCTTTTAGCGTTTTTTCGGTACTTGCAGAAAGCTGGGTCAAATTTGCAGAAAGTGTGGCCAGCTGTTGCTTCAGATCGTTGTTCTGGGTCTGCAGATCAGTTGTCACGGAGTTGATGGTTTTTAACTCCTGACGAAGCGGGTTTAAGGCGATATCGATTTTTGCAATGGCATCCTGTGCGTCTTTTTTGTCCGCCTTGGTCGCGTTTATTTTAGCGACGGTGTCTTCGGCCTGTTTCAGGTTGTCTTTCATGGACTTATCCACTTTTTCGAGGTCCGCCAGTTTCTGGGTTAACGCCACCTCCAGATCACCGTATTTTTCCGATAATTTGGTAAAATTTTCTTCCAGCTGGGAGGAAAGATTTTGAATTTCCATGGCCCCGGTATCCTGGCTCTGGCTGACCCGGCCGGTGATGTCGCGGTAGGCAATGTAAAAAACAACCCCAATCAGAACCGGAATCAGAATCGATATAATGGTTACCCGGTGGCTTAATTTCTCAACCCGTCGATCTTTGGCTTCTTCCTGGTAAATGGTTTGCTCAGAATCCGGCTCTTCATCACCATTTCCATCAAATTTAAATGAGGAATACTGTTCGTCGTCAATCATGGTCACTATCCTTTTCTTAGAAGTGGTTTCAAAACCTCAGATCAGGTTCAAGGGCAAGGCGTCAGGCCGATCGGGAAAGCGCAGCATACATGGGTATGTGAGCATTTACCGGAGGCCTGCAACGCAGCCATTGGGCCTTAGATGGGGTTTTGAAACCACTTCTACTCCCACTCGATGGTGCTGGGCGGCTTCGAGCTGATGTCATAGACCACCCGGTTGACGCCATCGACTTCATTGATTATCCGATTGGAAATTTTGCCAAGCAAGTTATGCGGCAATTTTGCCCAATCCGCCGTCATGGCATCTTTGCTGGTTACTGCACGAATGGCGATTATATTTTCATAGGTCCGTTGATCACCCATTACCCCTACGCTTTTCAGGGGCAACAGAACTGCAAAAGATTGCCATAATTTTTTATAATATCCGGCATTCTTGATCTCTTCAAGTAAAACGTCGTCCACCTCCCGCAATATTTGCAACCGCTTGCGCCTAATCTCCCCCAAAACTCTGACGGCAAGGCCCGGGCCGGGAAAGGGTTGACGCCAGACCAGATCATCCGGCAGCCCCAGCTCCTTGCCCAGTAGGCGAACTTCGTCTTTAAACAGGTATCTAAGAGGCTCAATGAGCTTTAATTTCATTTTTTTAGGCAGTCCGCCGACATTATGATGGGATTTGATGACGGAGGTCGGACCGCCAAAAGCTGATACCGATTCAATCACATCCGGATACAGGGTCCCCTGGGCTAAAAATTCGGCGCCCTTTATCTTTTTGGCTTCCGCCTCAAAAACCTCCATAAATATGCGGCCGATAATTTTTCTTTTTTTCTCCGGGTCTGTGACTCCTGCCAATGCTTTTAAGAATCTGGCACCGGCCTTGACGAATCGAATTTTGATATCCAAGTGCTGATTTAGAGTGATTTTCAGTTTGGCGGTCTCGTTTTTTCTCAAAAGCCCGTTGTCGACAAAAATACAGGTTAGCTGTTTCTGGATGCCTTTGTGCAACAGAATTGCCGTTACGGAAGAATCCACGCCGCCGCTTAATCCAAGGATAACCTTTTTATCACCGACCGTCTGCCGGATATCTTCGATGGCATCCTTGGCAAAAGATTTCATCGACCAGGAGCGTTTGCAACCGCAAATTTCGAACAGAAAATTTCGTAGAATTTTTTTTCCCTGGGGCGTATGGGCCACTTCAGGGTGGAATTGAACCCCTATCAATTTCCGGTTGCGGTGTGCCGCCGCCGCCACCGCCGTATTTTCGGTGGAGGCGGATATTGTGAAACCGGCTGGCAGGCGCTGAATGGAATCACCATGGCTCATCCAGCACTGGATCTTTTTTTGAATGCTCTTAAAAACACCGGTTGGGCGTAAAACGCTCAATTCAGCAAACCCGTATTCGCGCCTTCCGGCCCGCTTGACGGTTCCGCCCAAAGCAGACAGCATAAATTGCATACCGTAACAGATACCTAGAACCGGAATGCCTAGTTTAAATACGGCCGGGTCGATTTTGGGACTGCTTTTTTCATAAATGCTCGATGGCCCGCCGGATAAAATAATGCCCTCAGGGTCCAAACGTCTGATAGCATCGACTTTGATTGTCGGCGGTTCGATCAGGCAGTAGACGTGATTTTCCCGCACCCGGCGGGCAATCAGTTGGTTGTACTGAGAACCGAAATCAATGATGAGTATCATAGAGAGACCTGAGAACCCGAATTGAGCGATAAACGCTCAATTCGGCGTTAATGGTTATTGGTGAATCGTTATTAGAATTCGATGACAAGCTCATATTATAACCATAAAACAAAAATAATGTAATAATAATGAATTTCTACACAAGGAAATCATTGGGGGTATCGGTTTGCGAAATCAGGGTGAATATGTTAGAGACGGCTCTAAATGTCAACATTTAATACCTGAATTGAGGGTTTTCACAACCGGTTTTATCTTGCAGCGAATCATTGTACAAATTTATGAAGTCCAGACGCCTTTGGAAGCCGAGGCGCTCATTGAACTGGATGTCGATCATATTGGCAGTGTCGTCGTTTCGGAAGAAAATTGGAAGCTTCCGCAATTAAAAAATACCATTAAAACCATTCGCTCGACCACCGCCAAAAGCAGTTTAATTCCGCTGTATAACCACCCGGAATCCGTTGTGCGCACGCTGGACTATTATCAACCGGATATTGTCCACTTTTGCGAGGCATTGTCGGACAGGGTCAATATTTGGGATTTCTGTGACCGATTGATTCACCTGCAGGCGTTCGTTCGAAAACATTTTCCGGAAATTAAAATCATGCGATCGATTCCGATTGCGCAAACCCGGGAAACCGATAGGATTCCGACACTAGAGCTTGCACAACGCTTTGAGACGGCAAGCGATTTCTTTTTGACAGACACGATTCTGATGAATTCTTGCGGCACTGATATTGATCGCCAGCCGGTGCAGGGTTTTGTCGGAATCACCGGGGAAATCTGCAACTGGCAAACGGCGCAGAGGCTTGTGGAAAACGTGAATATTCCTGTTATTCTGGCCGGCGGCATTTCTCCACATAATGTCACGGATGGTATCCGGCAGGTAAGGCCGGCGGGGGTGGACAGCTGCACCCGCACCAATGTACTTGATAAAACCGGTAAACCGATTCGGTTCAAGAAGGATCTTTTCAAAGTTAAACAGCTGGTTCAGCGGGTTCGTGCGGCTGAAAAATCACTGTCGCAAGCCAAACGGTAACAGCGTTTGATTTGAAAACATGACAAAATGGAAAGTGACGCCTATTTTAAAACCTAACCCCGGTTTTTTATTTTGTTACCGGTTAATTCTGGTGATTGTGTTCGGTTGCCAGTAACAAAGGAGGAAGATGCAATATGCTTGAAAGCAGTGATTTAAGAAAAGGGCTGAAATTCGAACTGGATGGAGAACCTCATGTGATTGTCCAGTTTGATTTTGTAAAGCCCGGCAAGGGTCAGGCGCTTTACAAGTGCAAACTGAAAAACATGCTGACCGGCGCCCAATTTGATAGAACTTTTCGATCCAGTGAAAAATTCAAAGAGGCTGATCTGGAAGAAGTTGAAATGGAATATTTGTATTCAGACGGCCAGCGTTTCTGTTTTATGAATACCAGCACCTACGATCAAGTGTTCGTCACCGAAGAGCAAGTTACAGATTCAATAGATTTTTTAAAAGAGAATACGATCTGCAGTGTCTTGCTGTATGAAGGCAGCCCCATCGGGATCTCTCTTCCATTTTTTATCGATTTAAAAGTTGAAAAAACAGATCCCTGGGTAAAAGGCGATACCGCATCCGGAGATTCCAAACCGGCAACCCTTGAAACCGGATATGTTCTAAATGTCCCGCCGTTTATTGAGGAAGGTGAGCTGATTCGAATTGATACCCGCACCGGTCAATATGTCGAGCGTGTCAAAACCTAAATGCAATTCCCAATAGGTCACTTTTTAGACGCTTTTTTCGCTTCCGAACGCCTGCGGTCTCAGGTGGTGTTTCAAAAAACGTTGCCGGCTACAGGGGCCATATGGGCCGATCCCCGGGAACCGTGGCCGGATTCGATGCGGGTCGTTCTGGAATCAGCTGGAATTAAAAAATTATACCGGCATCAGGCGACCGCGATTGATTTCATTCGCAACGGCCGGCATGTCATCGTGGCCACACCCACTGCCAGCGGCAAAACGCTGGTCTATGATCTGCCGGTGCTGGAGTATTTTCTATCCGACCCCGATGCAACCGCGTTGTATATTTTTCCGCTGAAAGCTCTGGCCCAGGATCAGCTGCAAACATTTGAAACCCTGTCGTCGTACCTGAAACCTTCCGGGCCAACGGCTGCCATCTATGACGGTGATACGTCTGCCTACCGCCGCAAACGCATCCGGCAAGCCCCGCCCAACGTGGTCATCACCAATCCGGAGATGCTTCATCTGTCTTTGCTGGCCCACCATCGCAAATGGGCCCCCTTTCTGTCCAGACTGCATATGGTGGTTGTTGATGAAGTCCACACCTATCGCGGGGTAATGGGATCTCATGTGGCCCAGATCTTCAGGCGGTTTGACCGCATCTGCCACCGGTACGGGGCATCGCCGACTTTTATTTTCAGCTCGGCCACGGTGGCCAATCCCGCACAGCTGGCCCATCAACTTACCGGTCTGAGGGTAGAAACAATCGGTGACAGTGGGGCGCCCCGGGGCCAGCGCCATCTTGTATTCTTAAACCCGGTGCTGGGGCCGGCTCGCGCCAGCATCCATCTGCTGAAGGCCGCTCTGAAAAATGGATTGAGAACCATCGTCTATACTCAATCCCGCAAACTGACCGAGCTGATCGCCATGTGGGCCGGCAGCGAATCCGGTACATTTGCCGATCGAATCAGTGCTTATCGAGCCGGGCTGCTGCCACAGGAGCGCCGGGACATCGAGGCACGCCTTGCCAGCGGTGATTTGCTGGCGGTTATTACCACCAGTGCCCTGGAACTGGGCATCGATATCGGGGATCTGGATCTTTGCCTGCTGGTGGGCTATCCCGGTTCGGTCATTTCAACCTGGCAGCGGGGCGGACGGGTCGGCCGCAGCGGCCAGGATTCCGCCCTGGTCCTGATTGCCGGAGAAGACGCCCTCGACCAGTATTTTATGCGAAATCCGCAGGATTTTATAAACCGCAAGCCGGAATCTGCCGTCGTCAATCCGTTTAACAAACAAATTATGGCCCAGCATCTGGTGTGTGCGGCTGCTGAACTGACGCTCAGAACTGAGGAGAAGCTTCTCACTGAAGAAAACGCACCCGAGGTGCTGGCCAAACTGGAAACAGAAGGTCATTTGTTAAAAAGCGCCGACGGCAAAGAAATATACGCGCGTCGCAAAGCACCCCATCGGGATATCGATATTCGGGGTGGCGGAAATCGGTTTCAGATTGTCGAGGCGCAAACTGACAAGCCCATCGGCGAAATTGATGATTATCGGGCGTTTCGTGAAACCCATCCCGGTGCCGTTTACCTCCACAAAGGAAACACTTTTGTGGTTGATCACCTCGATATCCCCCGGCGAACCATAACCGTTACCAGGTCCCGCGTGGATTATTATACCCGCATCAGGGGGCATAAGCTGACTGAGATACTGAAGATTAATAATCATATATTTGTTTTAGGAACAAAGGTTTATGAAGGAACAATTAAAGTCACAGATCAAGTCACTGAATTTGAAATGTGGCGCAGTCAGACTCACACGCTGATCAATCGAATTCCGCTGGATCTGCCGCCGCAGATTTTTGAAACCCACGGCATGTGGTTTCAGATTCCGCAATCGATCCAGCGTGAATGCGAATCCCGATCCTTTGATCTGATGGGCGCCCTGCATGCCATTGAACATGCAGCCATCGGCATTTTTCCGTTACTGGTAATGGCGGACCACAATGATGTGGGGGGGCTGTCCACCAATTATCACCCCCAGGTGGGCAGCGCGGTAATTTTTATTTATGACGGCATTCCCGGTGGAGCCGGTTTGACGCGCCAGGCGTTTGCAAACACGCAGCAACTGCTGCGCTATACCCTGAAGACCATCCGGGATTGTCCCTGTGAAGACGGTTGCCCCTCCTGTGTTCAATCACCGCAGTGCGGTTCCGGCAATCGGCCCATGGACAAAAATGCAGCCATCTTTATTCTCGATCGCCTGGATGCCCATGCAAAATCCAAAGATATCGCCGGAATCAATGGCCATTCGCGCGGGAAAAAAGAGCGAATGCCGCAACCGCCGGATGAACCTCAAAGTATTCAGCCGAAAGCGCCCGTGAGCCGCGGGCCAAACCTGTCTCAAAAGATGCATTTTGGTGTCTTTGACCTTGAAACCCAGCGGTCGGCCGCGGAAGTCGGCGGCTGGCAGCGCGCCGACCGTATGGGCGTCAGTTGCGGCGTGATTTATGACGCTCAAAAAGACGTTTTCAATGAATATAGCGAAAATCAAATTTCGCGCCTGATCGAAGATCTTAAGGAATTTGAGCTTGTCGTCGGTTTCAATATTAAACGCTTTGATTTCCTGGTGCTGAAAGGATATTCGGATTTTGATTTTACCACACTGAATACCCTGGATATTCTTGAAGACATACACCGTCATCTAGGATTCAGATTATCACTGGCGCATGTGACTCAAGAAACACTGGGAACCACAAAGACTGGAGATGGGTTGCAGGCGCTACAATGGTGGCAGGAAGGGCGACTTCGCGAAATTATCGATTACTGTAAAATGGATGTGAAGCTGACGCGGGACCTTTATCTATTCGGCCGGCAAAACGGACATATCATTTTCAGAAATCGGGATCAGAAGCGGGTCCGCATCCCCGTTAATTGGTAAACCGGTCGACCCCTAAATGGTTTCAGATGTCAGGTCTCAAAATATATGGGACTGCGGACTGAGTGCTGAGGACTGAGGCATATCGAAATAGAAAGGTGGAAAAATCGTCCCTCCAGCCCATGCCTGAAAACGACAAGTCATGTTGAAATGGTAGAGCGCCAGGAATTTTTTCGCTCAGTCCTCAGTCCTCAGCACTCATTACTTGTCGATTTAGCCTGAAACCTGACACCCGGTAGGCCCTCCGGGCCAAAGACTGACACCTGCAACCCGACACCTGAAACCTGAGCTAGGTGATGTGATCAATTAACTGGCCAAGATCTGTCAGAATCAGATCCGCAGACAAATTTAAGCACCGTGCGTCATCCGTCCTCAAGCGCAGTGAACGCGCATCACCGGCAAACAGTGCGGTTTGAAACCCAAGTTGGTGCGCAGGGTAGATATCGTTGAGCATATCATTACCGACGAAAAGGGCAGCGGCTGTATCAAAACCCTTTGCTTCGATTGCAGATGCAGCCATTTTAAAAAGTATCTCTGATGGTTTGGCACAACCCAATCGATACGATAGAAAAATAAGCTCGGAATCAAAACCCAGGTTTTCCATGCGGGCATCCAAAAACCATTCAAATAGCAGGGGTGTGAAAAATTGAGCATTGGAAATGATGCCCATTGCCAGGCTTTGTTGCCTGCATGCCGCCAGCAAATTTTCAAGATTGGGCATCGGGTATACCGGGTTGACAATCAATTCATATTCGATGGCAAACCTGCGAACCAGCTGAGTATCGTCAAGACCAAGAATTTGCTGCCAGATTTCATCGATCTTGATTTCGGGATAATCGATCCCATTGTCTTTTAACCGGCGGTGTTTTAATTCAATAACATCGTGTAATTCCGCGACGAGAGCCTGCGGGGATTTGGCGATATCATATTTATGCACGAGCTGCTCAAGTTTCTGGCTCGGCGATGATGTTTTGCGGGCAAGACTGATATCACCGGAACCGCTGATAAATAAAGTGCCGTAAATGTCAAAAAGGACACATTGAATCTTTCCGTCAAGACCGCCGCCGGGCGTTATTGAAGTTGACAACGGCGACATCGCCGCCAGATAATCGGCAAACCATTCATCGTGCGCCATAGTCACCCCATTTAAGCAGGCTGAATTTTGTTAAATCTAAAAATTCAGCCAGCAATTTTTTTTTATCGATTTGCTGCCGAATTATTGTTTTGTCTACATGCGCATAAATCGCTAACAGTTTCTGACGGTACTGTGACATGCCGTAGCTGCGAGCCACCGCATTACGGTTGTTTTCAATTAAATCTTTTTCATTGGCAGTCCTGCCGATTTCTGCCAGAAACGGATTCAAAGACAACAATTCATTTACATGAGTATGGGCGTTTTGAGTCAATAGGCGGCCAATGACCTGTTTTTGGAATTCTTCATTCAATAGCCCAAAATCGATCGTTCCACCGGCAGTAAGCGCAGCAAAGGTGCTTTGAATTCGATCATTGTCGATTACAAGATCAAACAGCTTGGCAGTGTTGTGTATCGTGTCTTCCCATTTTTCATAAAAATCAACCAATTCAAGCCAATCAACAGGTACATTCAGCGCTGTATACATGTGGTCAAAACAAACACCGTTGGATTCAAAGTCCGTGCAGATATCGCAAAGTTTTCGTCCCCACACGGATTTGTTAAAAAGCCAGGGTTCCAAAAAAGAGAAACCGAAACCTTCCGTGATACTGGTGGTCAGCAGATATCGAGCCGAAGACAAAATGGCTTCATAAGGGTGATTTAAACCCCGTTCAAATTCTACCCGCAGCTGATAGTTGGTGACGAATGCTTTCCAGTCCTTATAACTCTCGATATCCGCTTGGCTGTTTGGCGGCAGGGTGATCACCAGGGTTTCATTATCCCTGAAAAAAAGAGATAAGAGGATGGCTTCGCCGATATTTTTTCGTCGGATCGCGCGGATGGGGTAGACGACATAAGGGCCCCCATTGGAAGCGATAGATGGATATGGATTGTCTGAAAAGTATACGGTATTAAAGATTTGGTGGAGCCCCTGCTTTTTTAATCCACTTTTAAGAAGAATCTGATAATCACGGGAATTGATCACACTGTAATGACAGTCTTGCGGGTAGTCTTCCTTAAAATATGACCGCGGTCGACCATCTTCGGCAAAATCGTGAATCTGTAAAAGTAATGCTAAACCTCTTTTTTGCAGGGCTTTCAGAATTTTTAAAAAATTTTTATTTTTTGCCAGAATCGGATTGTGTACATGAACAATGTCACAGGGTCCACCAAAATGCGACTCAATAGACCGCACCACGGCGGCGGCAACTTTCTCAGGTTGAAAAGAACGATGGTAATCAGCTGAATAGGCCAATTCGGGAATATGAATCGTCTTTGCCGGAAAACCGGTCTGCGGCAATTCACCTGTAATGACGCACACGTCGCAATCGGATTTCAATGCTTCCACCTGATTTTTTAAACAGGTGGTTACCCCGCCGGTTTTAAGATGATAATGCATGAAAACGATTTTCATTGTGAATCCTATTGACCGAGCTGCAGATGGGTTTGCCTGCAAAATTGAATACGAGGGATCCTGGACTACGGTCCGGCTCGGTTTCGTAAAGCTTCCAATCCCTGAATTTAGAATTGGTTTCAAAACCTCAGATCAGGTTCAAGGGCAAGGCGCAGGCCGATCGAGAAAGCGCAGCATACATATGGGTATGTGAGCATTTATCGGAGGCCTGCAACGCAGCCATTGGGCCTTAGATGGGGTTTTGAAACCAATTCTAATCATAATTTGAAGAAAATCGCTATAGACAAGAATTCATATCAAGAGGAATTTCAGAACAATTACGGTCAGCGGCGGGTTGAAGATAGTGCTGTTTTAAAAATGGGAGTGTATCTCGACGTTACCCCTTAACGGTTACGAGGCGGTTTGTTTTTGCCGATAAATTGCAATTTAGTTGAGCCTATCGAAATGATATCTAACTCACTTAGCTTCTGCGGTTTTTTTGATGCTTTTTTATCATTGATTTTCGGTTTTGCCAAACCGCTTACATAGCTGAAAAAATAACCATCACGGGTCCGGCTAATAGTGGCGGCGGTTTTACCGATATTCCATCCCGGCACCAATATATCAGATGCTGCATCTTTGCCGATCTTTATGACCTTTTGTTTTAATGCCAGCGTGCCTTCACCCCCGACCAGATAAGTAAGATACCCCCGGACTTTCTTCTTTTGTTTATTATTAGCCGGAGCCGCTATCGAAGTGGATTCCGGTTCAGGTTCCGGTGGCGCTGCCGCCGTCGGCTCGGGATCGCTTTTCTCCACCATGGATCGATATTCATTTGTATCTATGATCATGGTGTTTTCCATTTCACTCGCCTGCTTGTCAACCGCCAAAGATTCACTCTCAAAATAGGCAAAGATTAATGAATGCTTGCCAATGTTAATGACATCGCCATCCTCCAGCCAATGGGAGCTGACACGCTCTTCATTGATAAAAGAGCCATTTTTGCTCTTCAGGTCGACATAAACAAACCCATCACCGGCCGAATCGAGCTTTCCATGGTAACCGGAAACCGCCAGGTTATCGATGATGACATCATTATCTTTCTGACGCCCTATTTTTAAAGAACATCCCAGGGGCAGATGATAATCCGCTAAGACATTGTCTTTAAATTTAACAGTAATCTTTGGCATTTTAATATCCAGGCGAATTTAATTTTTCTGACTCGAATTCGGGTAGAATAATTTTTGTAAGGTTTGTTTCAACCTTTCCATAAAACCCTGGTTACGGTTTCTGGCGGACTTGATTCTGAGAACAATTGCAGTTATGTTGTCTTCTCCACCTCGGGCATTGGCCAGATCAACAAGCTCCTGGCAGGCTTTGTCAGAGCGTTGATTATAAACCAGTTCAAGAATTTCTTCAGGAGATGCTTTATCGGTTAATCCGTCGGAGCTGATAACGATAATATCTTCCTTGTAAAAGGGAATTTCGTTAATATCGGCTTTCACGGATTTATCAACACCCATAGCACGAGTCAGCACATGTTTAAAATCACTCCAGAGCAGTTCTGCATTTTCCGGGTCCAGCGCGGCTTGCTCGGCAACCAGGGTGTGGGGTACGGACAGCAGATCGATTTCACCGTCTCGAATCAGGTAAACCAGGCTGTCCCCCACATTGGCAACGATAAAGGTTTTCTCCGTAAAATAGACAGCTGAAACCGTGGAACCCATGCCTTTGTAATCTTCATTGTCCAATGCGGATTGATGAACCACACGGTTGGAGAGATGAATACTGGCGAGCAATCTCTGGGCTTCTTTAGAGAGCTTTTCACCGGTGTCACCCAGGATTTGCGGCTGGTAATCATTTTTATCTTGACCAATGTAATCGCGGATGGTTTCAACAACCAGCTTGCTGGCTACTTCACCGGCGTTATGGCCGCCCATGCCGTCTGCAACTACATAGAGACCCAGGCCGTCATCGTAGAACAATGAATCTTCATTCTGTTCTCTTCTTCTGCCGACGTCAGTAATACCCGAAGATTCGATATCAATCATATTCAAATTTTACAGAATTTAGTTGACTTTTTTTTATTGAAAAGAGTTTTAATGTTTAAAGCCTGTTTTTATTGACCTCAATCTTACTAACTGGTTATTATCATTATTTATATTACAAAAATCACCTCCGGTCAAGTATTTCAGAATTTATGTTTAATAATCAAAGGGTTGGCTCGAAAGCAAAAATTCACAAATGGAGAATGCAATGATGAAAATCAGCATCTTGAAAAATACGATTCAAGAATATGCCTGGGGGTCCACTCGAGCCATACCGGATCTTCTGGGCCGCAAAAATCCAGAGCGCAAAACCCAGGCAGAACTCTGGATGGGTGCCCATCCCAAAGCACCGTCATTGGTACGACACAACGGCTTGTGGGTATCTGTTGCGGAATTAATCGCGAAAAACCCCGTTGATGTCCTTGGTAAAAAGGTGGCTCAGAATTTCGACGATCGCCTGCCGTACCTGTTCAAAGTGCTGGCGGCTGCCAAACCGCTTTCTATACAGGCGCACCCCGACTTGAACCAGGCCCGCGAGGGTTTTCAACGGGAAAATGCTCAGAAAATCCCGCTGGACGCCCCCCATCGCAACTATCGAGACGACAACCACAAACCCGAATGCATCTGTGCATTAACCCGCTTTTGGGCATTAAGCCGTTTCAGAAAAATTTCGGAAATCCTCCCTTATCTCGAAAAACTAAATCTACGGCAGTTGGAAGTTGAACTGACCGACTTCAAAAAACAACCCACTTCAATTGGATTAAAACGGTTTTACACATCATTAATGACACAGGATATGGATCGTCAAAAAAGAATTGTTGCCGATGCATTGGAACGAGCCCGGGGGTTTGAATCTGAAGATCCGGTGTTTAAATGGATGCTAAACCTGGCTGAAGATTACCCAGATGACATCGGCGTGCTTTCCCCCGTCCTGTTAAATCTCATCTGTCTTGAACCGGGTCAGGCCATGCTTTTAGATGCCGGGGAACTTCATGCCTATCTGGAAGGTTTGGGCATTGAGTTGATGGCGAACTCAGACAATGTCCTGCGCGGCGGTTTGACACCTAAGCATGTGGATATTTCAGAACTGCTGCGGGTTTTGAAATTTGAAGATCGAGATGTCACCCTTTTGAAACCCGTAAAGTCGACTGCGAATGAGCGAATTTATCCCAGTGCGGCAGCAGAATTTGTGCTATCGGTCATCACGCTGAACAGGGGAGCAACATACCAGAGTCCGAAAAACAGAAGCGTTGAGATTTTAATATGCACCCGGGGAAAAGTGACCATTTTCGACCTCAGTGACCTAACTGGGACTCAATTACCACGGGGAGCTTCGGCCATTGTGCCTGCGTGCGTAGAAAGATACACCATAAAAGGGCAGGGGACCTGTTATAAGGCGGCGGTACCCCTTTCCGTTGAGCGTTCGCGCTCAACGGAAGTGAATCGTTAATCGTTAATCGTTATTTGGAAGAAAATGCGATTTGAGAAGATGCTTTTGTAAAAGAGCCAAACGATTCCGCGGATCAATGTGTCAAAACCAATAACCAATAACTCAATAATAAATAACAACCAATTGGGTTTTACCCAATTGGTTAGTACTTTTTCCTTAGAAAATACGATGACCGTCTTTTATGTCCTAATACTTTTACGTTCTTGATAAGGATAAAGTATTAAAAAAAATACGACACTTGCCGTATTGTGACCGCTGTTCTTTTTTTATAAGATAAACTCTACTTTTAAAAAAGGAGATTGCATATGGCACCCTATAAAAAATTAATCGCAGTCTTTGCTACTCTATTGGTCCTTTTCGCCTTCATTGGCCCTGTTTGGGGCCAGGAAGCCGAAAGAGTCAATATTAATAAAGCATCGGCCCAGGAATTGGCTAAATTACAAAAGGTCGGGCCCAAATATGCCGTGAAAATCGTTGAACACCGCCAGAAATACGGTCCCTTCAAACTTACTGAAGAACTCATGGAAGTTCCGGGAATCGGTCCTGGTACCTATAACAGAATCAAGGATCAAATAATCGCTCAATAAGCGCCATACTCCATCATGTAATAGTCTCGAAAATCAGCCACCCATTTCAAAGGGTGGCTGATTTGTTTTGGCGTTACTCATTTATAGCTGACGGAGGTGTCAAATGCGGAATTTAAAATCCTGGGTTTCAATGATTGCCATTTTGGTTTTTGTCTTTGTCTGCCTTCTCAATCTCTGGGCTGCCGATTCGCAAAAAATCAATATCAACACCGCATCTGCAGCTGAGTTGATGAATCTGAAAGGAATCGGGGAAAAAAAAGCAAAGGCCATCATTGAGTTTCGCAAAATCAATGGTCACTTTAAGCAATCTGAAGATCTCATTAAAGTTCCGGGAATAGGACCCAAAACATTAGAAGCCAACAAAAATCGTATCACCGTAGAATAATAGAAGTTGGCGTATGGGAGTGGTGAAATGTCGGTATCACTCTAAAGGTGTTTAAATCAAGCAGCGCCTTATCTTGAAAAATATATCGATTTTTCTTCTTCCTCTGGCACGCTTTTCGCAGCCATTTAACAATTATTTGCTTAAATTTAAGATATTTCTTGACAAACCCCATCTAATTAAGTTAGCACTTGCGTGCAAAATTATTTAGGCTTTTAATACTTCGGAGGAGCAGGCGATCTATGACACTCACAAAAGCAATGATAGTTGATGCCGTCCATGAGCAACTTGGATATCCTAAGAACAAATCCGCCGAAATGCTTGAAACTTTGCTGGAATTGATCAAAAGCAACCTGGAAAGAGGCGAGGATGTCTTGATCAGCGGATTCGGAAAGTTTTGTGTCAAGGACAAGAATAAACGTCGCGGAAGAAACCCGGCCACCGGAGACGACATGATACTGGATAGGCGCCGGGTCGTGACGTTCAGATGCTCCCATCTGTTAAGGGACAAAATCAACAATCAATTTTAGCCCTTTTATTCCGAATTTCCAACCATACCAAAGAATTAAACAGGTTGCCGGTTCCAAAGAGCGAAGGGTTGGAGAGGGTCAACAGGCCTTATGACCGCTTCAATTGATACGGCTATCACATGATTAATACAGCATCTCTTCTTATCGAATGAGATGCTTTTTTAATGGGAATCGTTCATGCCGGGCATTTTGATTCGCTGGCTGACTACAACAGCCGCTATTGTGGCCACCGCTTATTTGCTGGATGGAATCCAGGTCAGCGGTTTTTTCCCTGCTGTTTTTGCTGCTGCCGTGCTGGGGATCCTGAACGCCTTTTTCCGACCGATCGCACTGCTGCTTACCCTTCCAATTAACATCCTCAGTCTCGGTCTGTTTACATTTATCATCAATGCACTTATGCTAAAGATGGCCTCAGGCATTATCCCGGGATTTGACGTCTATGGGTTCTGGACGGCCATTTCCGGGTCTTTTCTGATCAGCGTGATCAGCTGGCTCTTAAACTCGTTTATCAGCGAACAGGGCACGGTGACATCCATCAATGTCAAGCATGGTCGCAATGCAGCGAGGGGAGATCAGGACGACACGATTGATTTGAAGCATAAGGGGGATAACCGCTGGGAGTAAGTTCAGCATAGCGCATAGAGCATAGCGCAAAGCGTTCGAAAGTATAAGGCTATGCGCTTAGCGCTCAGCCCTTTGCCATTATCCAAAAAAAACCCTGCAGTCGAATACGGCTGCAGGGTTTTTGTTAACGATTAGCGACGCTATTCTTTGAATATTTCTTTGGGTCGCTCGGTGTTTCCTGTGGCGTTGGGGAAATCTTTGGCGACGTACGCTTTTTTGCCGGTTTCAAGCAGATGGTTTGCCTCTTCCATATAGTTGGCAAAACGCAGCTTGCATTCGTAGAAGCCGTGCCACCAGGCGTAGTCAGGAGCCATCATCATAGCGCCCATGCGGGCCCGCCGGCCTTCATGGTGCCACAGTTCGTAGTACTCGACCTCCAACCGTTCATCGAAAAACTTGGTTTTGTCCAGAAGGCCCTTGTCGTAAAGCTCGTCAAGTTTGGCCTTTGCCGGTTTGAAGTAAACCTCGTTGTACTCTTCCACAGCCTTGTCGAAACCATTATAGAAATCATTGATCCAGGCGTCGCCATGGCAGGCGCTGCAGATGTTTTTCATTTTCTGGCGTTCATCTTGCCAGTTGGTTCCGGAGGGAAAAGGTTTGAAGTCCTGGGGACGAACCGTCAGAGGCGCCTGGGTCTCCCACGAGAGCCGCGAGGTCACATCGTGGCTGGTGGGTTCTTTTCCAGAGCCGGACATGTGGCAGGCAGCACAGGTGGGCGCGCGGTAATCCACGCCCGCTGTCCAGGTACCGCCAGCCGCATTGAAATTGTACTCAGACTTGTAAGCATGGTAGATGGTACCGTGCTTGGACTCCTCATAGATTTCGATCTGGGGATGATCCGGGCCCAGATGACACTGGTCGCAGGCCTCTGGCATGCGGGCTTCGGCCACGGAAAACCGATGGCGGGTGTGGCACGACGTGCAGGCCCCCTTGCTGCCGTCCAGGTTGAGCCGCCCTACACCGGCATTGGGCCAGGTGCCTGAATCGATTACGCCGTTTTCATCAATCTTGATCACCGTACCGTGACAGTTGAGACAGCCTGTCTTGCGCTCATTGTCCGAGTTCATACCCTTGTTCAGCCAGGGATCCAGTTTCCATATGATCTCTATGGTATTGGCATGTTTGCTTTTGCTGTACTGGGTGGCCTCATCCGGGTGGCAGCGGGAGCAGTCCTTGGGAGTGACAATCGAGGCGATGGGCATTTTGTATTTGGCTTCTCCCCAGGGCATATCCGATCGACTATAGTACTTCTCATGCTCCTGTGCGACGTCCCGGTCACCGGGCTGGACCAGGTGGCAGTCCAGGCAGGTGATATTGGCGTTGGCATGGCGGCTCTTGGCCCAGTCCGCAAAAACACCGGGAGTCGTTGCGCGGTGGCATTCAATACATGCCTGGGCTTCCGGCGGGACACTGCGCTCGATCCGGTATTCCTTGACCTTGGCAAAATTGGGCTGCTGAGCCATGGCGGCAACTACAATCAGACCGACGGCCAGCAAACCGATGGTGAGAAACAGCAATGTTCGCCTCATGGGTCCTGCTCCTTTCAATTGAGTTTTTATTGTTTGAAGAACGCTACTATAGGCCGATTTAAAGCTGTCTGAGTCCTTTGGCCTGGTAAGGCACCTTTCTGGTCTGGCGATACATCACCAGACCTCTTTCAGAATGCACCAGATCATAATGACAATCGACGCATTTTTTCTCGTATCCCGGTTTTGCATATAGCACTGAACGGTGGGCCAGCATGGCACCGCGTTTATATGGCATGTGCAGCAAATTACGGTGGCATTTCTGGCATTCGCTGTTTTCAAAGGCAGCATACGCGTTATTGCGTGCTTTTTCCTGGTCATATTCATCACCAAAGAAATGAATCGCCACGTCTTTAATGCCGTGGTAGGTCTTGGCAAAGAAAAAGTCGAAGGTGTCCTGCGGTGCGGGCAGGTGACAGTCCATGCAATCGACAACGACACCTGAAGCGTTGTTGGTATGCGTGGAAGAGCGCCATGCCACCACTGCAGGCTTTATTTCGTGGCATGATGCGCAAAAATCAGGAGTGGAGGTGCGAACCATGGTGAAATAGGATATGCTAAATAAGGGGAAGGCGATCAGGATGCCGAGGACAATAAAGATAGCGGGTTTGATCGCTCTTTTCCAAAAAGGCTTCTTTGCGGCGCGACTTCCCTCCTTGGCCATAGCACCTCCAGATCTGGGTTAGCGGGTATATTTCAAGCCACAATAGGTTAAGCTGACAGATTATTCCATGGGGTGAAGTGTGTATTTTAAATTAAAAAAGACCCTATTTCTGGTGTAGGGCTAACTGTCTGAAATAACACAAAGTGGTACTTAAAAGGACGGCAAAAAGTTACGGCAATGCCACTCTGTATGCCCGCGCTTGCAAGACACGGCAAGGCAAGAATGAATTGACCTGGCGGCAAATCGATCTCAATAATTATTTTATTGAATTTCAGCTACTTGAACATATTGACAAAACTGGCAATCCGCGCCTATGATGCCTGTATAAACATTTTGTTCCCGCTGACTGAGTACCCGAATCTCCAAGGATGACGCCGTGAATCAAAAACATAAAGTTCTGATCATGCGGTGCGATGGATATGACCCGGATCGAATTGCCGGCATTGTTAAAGAGGGTATGCAGGAATTAGGGGTGACACCTACCGGCAGAATTCTTCTAAAACCCAATGTGGTCATAGCGCACCAGGAAATTTTTCCCAATGCTTTTACACGCGCAGAATTCTTAGACGGCGTTCTATCAGCAGTTAAATCCCGGGCTGAGGCTGTTGATGAGATCGCCGTCGGTGAACGTTCAGGCATCACGGTGCCCACCCGTTTCAATTTTAAAAATGCCGGATATCCTGAAATTATAAATAAACACGGCATCAAGGCTTATTATTTTGACGAATCCAAACACGTGCCGGTTCAGTTGAAGCACCGTCAGGCGCTTCGTGACACCCTGTATATTCCCAAACCTATCACCCAATGCGATTTTCTCATTAATTTGCCCAAATTCAAAGCCCATCCCTGGAGCCGTCTGACCCTGAGCCTTAAAAATTTCATCGGGCTTCAGGACGACCGCCATCGTCTGGTCGATCATAATCAATTTCTGGAGCATAAAATCGCCGACCTGCAGGAGGTGATCCAGCCAAAATTTATAGCGATTGACGGCATTGTGGCCGGTCAGAAAATGATGCTCACACCGACGCCTTTTATGCTGGGTGCCATCGTAATGGGAACCAACTCATGTGCCGTTGATACCGTCGGATGCCACATGGTGAATGTAAACCCGCATAGATGTAATCCACCTGCGCTATGCATCACAAAGAGGCTTTGGCCCCATGGAGTTGGATCAGATCGAAGTTGGTGGAGATTATCCACTGGCAGAAGTTCAGCAACATGCGCAAAATTTCAAATTTTGCGTTGAACGCATCGATGATTATTTCAGCGCAACCCGCAATCTGTCCTGTACGGTGGGAACATTTCCGGAAAAACATTCATCTGATTATTGTCAAGGAGGCTGCCCCGGCGCCCTGCAGGAAGCGATGCACATATTTCGCGGATTTAACCCGGACGTCGATCAAGAGATGCAAAAAGTGCGTTATGTCGTCGGCAAAGTCGACGGGCCCTTGAATTTGGCCGAAGGCGAACGGGTTATTTTCGCGGGCGAGCTGTACCAGCTGGGAGGGCGATATCGA
The DNA here is from genome assembly GCA_963706575.1 of uncultured delta proteobacterium. GTDB lineage: Bacteria > Desulfobacterota > Desulfobacteria > Desulfobacterales > JAHEIW01 > JAHEIW01. Next base: position 104,224 of record CAVPNL010000002.1, read on the forward strand.
CGGTAAAACGGTTAAAATAGAAAGCAGTTATAAAACCACGGCAGAAGTAAGCGTGAAAAGCACAGCCTCAAACGACATGCTTTTAAAAACGGGGACCGCCCTCGTGCATGCGCTGTGGAAAAGAAAATCGCGCTATATTCACGCCAGCGGTTGCCCGTTATCGGTTGCCGGGCACGTGAATTATCTGTCTGCCTTGGCAAAAATCAAAAATCCCCATTTCGATCCGCGAGTGTTGATCCCCATCAACATTGCCTACTGGCAAATGCGGTTTTTCAGATTTTTAAATCGATTTTTTACTTAGAGGTGGTTTCAAAACCTCAGATCAGGTTCAAGGGCAAGGCGCAGGCCGATCGAGAAAGTCGTTGTTCTCAGCATACATGATGGGCTAGTATGTGCGCATTTATCGGAGGCCTGGAACGCAGCTATTGAGCCTTCGTCCGCCGGAGGCGGATTGAAACCGCTTTTAGGCCTTAACCAACTAACAGAGGACTTCAAATAGAATTGACCCTATGTCCGGCCTGAACATTTTTACCAGCAACAAACTTGAGATCCTTGCAGAGAAGTTAGCCCAACTCATCAAAACCCCTGGGTCATCTGCGCTTGCTGCTGAAATTATCGTCATCCAGAGCAGCGGTATGGCGCGATGGATATCTTTAGAGCTTGCCAGGCACAACGGTATTTGTGCCAATATTCGATTCCCATTTCCCAACACATTTTTGGAAGAAATCGCCAAACAATCGCTGCCGGACTTTCGGGAGCGGGTGTCTTTAGACCCGGATCGAATGACCTTTAAAATTATGAAAGCTATTCCGGAATGCATCCGGCTGCCCGGATTCGATCGTCTCAAAGCCTATCTGGCTGAAGATGACGCCCATCTCAAACGCTTACAGCTGTCAAGCAAACTGGCCGATATATATGATCAGTATCAGGTGTTCCGCCCGGAAATGATATTGCAATGGGAACAGGGCAAACAGGGTGCAGATGAAGCGCATCCCGAGGATAAATGGCAGGCACAGCTCTGGCGCAAACTGATTCAAGGTGAAGAAAACCGGCACCGGGCCGGGATGCAGCGTGATTTGATAAAGAAATTAAGCACTGAGCCGACTCAATTTAAGAATTTGCCAAAGCGCGTATTTATATTCGGCATATCCTATCTGCCGCTTTTCCACGTGGAAGCTTTTGTTGCCCTGTCACAACACCTTGAATTGAACTTATTTCTGCTGAATCCCTGTTGCGAATACTGGGGCGATATCGTTTCTGAAAAGCAAATGCAGCGTATTCGGCGGAAATATCCACGGTCGGCAAATATCAATGCAGAATTACATCTGGAAGAAGGAAATCGTCTGCTGGCATCCATGGGAACCCATGGCAAGGATTTTTTTACGGTGATCAGTGGCTTCGATTTTAAAATGCATGAAATCTACCAGGACCCGGAATGCACCGACCTGCTTTCCTGTATTCAATCTGACATTTTGAATCTTAGAGAGCGCAAGGCAGCACAATGTTGTTTGAAGGATCAGGGAGACGCACTGACATCGCCGGTTCCGGTATTGAAAATAGACAATTCGGACACGTCGATTCAAATACACAACTGCCACAGCCCAATGCGAGAAATTCAGGTGTTGCAAGACAACCTGCTGGCCATGTTTGATGAAGACCCGCACTTGCTGCCCAAGGATATTGTGGTGATGGCACCGGACATTGCAGTGTATGCCCCTTACATCCAGGCCGTGTTTGCTACCCAACCGGATGAACGACTAAGAATTCCGTATAGTATTGCAGATCAAAGCGCCCGGGATCAGGGGCGCCTGATCGACGGTTTTTTTTCATTTCTGGATCTTAAGGGATCCAGATTCAGCGCCGCCCGGGTGATGCGCCTGCTGGAGTCACCCGGCGTTAAAGAAAAATTCGGATTAAGTCAAACGGACATTGAAAACATCGAACGCTGGATTCGCGATACCCGAATCCGCTGGGGAATTGATGGCGCCCATCGTCAACAAATGGGACTTCCGGCGGTTTCTGAAAATACCTGGTCGGCTGGAATCCAGCGACTTTTATTGGGTTACGCCATGCCGGGAAATGATCAGCTGATGTTTAACGGCATATTGCCCTACGATAAGGTTGAGGGCGGTGAAATTCACAGTTTCGGAAGATTCCTGGATTTTATGCATACGGTATTAGGATATACAGAGAAACTGACCCGGCCGAAACAGCTTCAGCAGTGGGGTGCGTTGTTTAAGCGATTGCTTGACGATTTATTTATTCCAGACGAAGAGACGGAAGCCGAAACACAAAATTTAAGAAATATTTTTGATGACCTGGGAAATCGACAAGCGGAGAGCGCCTTCAATGAAAAACTCGAATTTGAGTCGATTCGGTTTTATATCGGTCAGCGTTTGGAAAAATTAAGCTTCGGATCCGGCTTCATGACCGGCGGGGTCACATTTTGCGCCATGCTACCGATGCGCAGTATTCCCTTTAAAGTCATTTGCCTGCTGGGCATGAATTCAGATGTATTTCCCCGCGAAGCCCAACCGCTGACCTTCAACCTGGTTGCCAAACACCCGCAACCCGGTGATCGCTCCCGCCGAGATGATGATAAATACTTATTTCTGGAATCGATTATTTCAGCACGCAACAAACTGTATATCAGTTACGTGGGACAAAGCATTCAGGACAACAGCCGTATCCCGCCGTCGGTGTTGGTCAGCGAATTGATGGACATCATTGAAAAAGGATTTGAGCTTCCCGGCAAAAATATTCTGGCGCATCTGGTCACCGATCACCGGTTGCAGGCATTTTCACCGCAATATTTTCAAAAAGATAGCAAGCTTTTCAGTTATTCTGAAGAAAACCGGCAAGCGGCTGCATTTTTAGGCAAAAGCGAAACAGTGCAACAATTGATCACCAGCGCGCTACCGTTGACCCCGGCCGAAAAAGAGGAACTGCATTCGCTTGATATTGAAACCCTGGTCCGGTTTTTCAGCAATCCAATTCGATTTATGCTCCAGCAACGACTTGGCATTTATCTGGAAGAGACAGCGGGACTGAGCGAAAGACGCGAGGATTTTGAATTAAATCCTTTAGACCATTATCTGGTCGGACAAAACCTGGTGGAAGCCAGAATGGAAGGTCGGGATTTGAATAATTACCGACCGGTACAGATCGCCATGGGGCAAATGCCGCATGGTAACGTCGGCACTTTTTATTTTAATGAACTGAGCAGTGATGTCGAGCGATTTGTCAGCAAAATAGAATCTTTGAAGGATAAAAAAATTGCCGGGCCCCTGGAAACACGAATCCAAATGGGTGAATACATACTGCAGACTCGTCTACCGGAAATATTCGATTGTGGCCTGCTTTGGGTCCGATATGCTAAACAACGGGCTCAGGATCTGATAAGCGCTTGGATTTATCACCTGGTATTTTGTGAAGCAGCATCAAAAGATTTGCATCCCCAAAGCACTATCATATTTAAAAATGCAGCCTGGCAGTTCAAACCGGTTGAACACCACCTGCAAATTCTTATGGATATATTAAATACGTTCAAATCAGGATTGGAAAAGCCGCTGCATTTTTTTCCGCGTTCGTCACTGGAATATGTTCAGCATGAACAGGTGAAAGGCAAATCGAAAACAACAGCGCTAATACGGGCACGAAAAAAATGGCAGGGCAGTGGCGATCATGCCAGGGGGGAGTCAGCCGATCTCTACTATGATGTTTGTTTTAAGATGACCGACCCCCTTGATCAGGCCTTTGAGGAGGTTTCCAAAGCGGTGTTTGGGCCTTTGCTGGCAAATGGAAGTTTACTGGAAATATGAATTCTGAATTTTGCATAAAAATTAATGAGAAGAAGGAGATAGCAATGGCAATGGTGGTTCAAATGCACGAGGGTGTGGCAATTAATAAATTTAAATTAGACAAGCCCGTATTGCGAATTGGCCGTGATCCGGGCAGTGATATTTTTATCGATAACCCGGTGGTCAGCACTGAACATGCTGTCATCAAGGCGGAAGATAATCCAGCGTCCGGCGGCGCACCGGAATTTTACATCGAAGATCTGAAGAGCACCAACAGTACTTTTGTCAATGGCGAAAAAATAACCCGTCATAAACTCAAGCACGATGATATGATCCGGGTCGGATGGAATACGTTTAAGTTTATCGACGAAGCCGAAGGGGATCCGAATAAAACCGCCAAAATCCGTAAAAGCTGGATACCTGGGGTTTACTATACTGAAGACGAGTAAATTGCGTGTCGATCCTTCAAAGCTAAATATCCGGTCGAGAACGTTTAATTGGTTATGGCAGTCAGACAAATAATAAAACCAATTCAACCAATAAAACCAATAAAACGGTTCATTTTACAGTTATGTAAGAAATTATTGTCTATAGTTTATATTCTAACAAAATTGAATAACTGGCACCATGGATATCTCCTCACTTTTACAAGCGATCTTCGACCCGAAGCTGAACCGATCCGCTTGGGTTCAGGAAGTCATTAAACCGGGAGATGTTTTTCGTTTAAAGGTTATTGATGTTAAAGACAACCATCGTGCCCTGGTAGATCTGGGAAAATTTCGTGCGCTGGCTGAAGTAGAATTTCCGGTTAAAGCCGGTGACAACCTGCTCGTAAAAGTAACCGGTACCGAGGGACAACTGCGTCTTCAGCTGATAGATTCGGAATCGAGGGCTGTTGTTGCTAGTAAAAACAGTTCCAGCCAGTTGAAAATCATTTCTTTTGAGCTGTTTGACAGGATTCAATCCGATATCAGACAGGCGGTCGAACAAATATTAAAACTCCCGCAAAGCCAGCTGCAGCCGGAGCAGATCGGACGGGCCTTGTCAACTCTGGATGCCCATTTTGAATCGATTGATTTAAACCGCAACATGGAAAAGTGGCTTCCACTGCTTAAATCACGACTCGAAGAGTCCGGTTTGTTTTTTGAAAAGAAGCTTGCGGATATCATTCGCCAATTGGCCGATCGCCCGGAGTCTGATTTAGCCAGAGAATTGACCCGTTCTTCTGAAATTAAAAAAATCCTGACACAGGACTTAAAGCCCGTCCTTTTGATGCTCAAAGAATATCTGGAAACATCGGATTCAATTTCCAAAATCCTTGACGCCAAAAGCCTTTCGAGTTTCAAAGGCACCCTTGACATGCTGCTGGCCGATATCAGCAACCAACAATCCCGGGCAATTAACAGGCATGAATTGCCGGATCCTTTCCAGGTGTTTTCCTTTGTGCTTCCGTTAAAGGAAGATCAGAAAAAAGCTCAGTTGAAATTGTACTGCCCGAAGAAAAAACAAAACGGTTCCCGGGCCGGGTTTAAGATTTCGCTTTTACTTGACATGGACCGAATCGGGGAGGTCCGAAGCGATTTTTTTCTGATGAAAAAAGATCTGTCCATTACCTTCTTTGTTAAAGATGAGATCAGTAAAAAACAATTTGAGAATCATTTTGAAGAAATCAGTGAGTCATTAAATTCGTTATTTGACTATTTGGTTTTAAAGGCAGTGGTTTCTGAAAAGAAAATTCAAGAGTTCCATCACGAGGATTTAGACCTCGGTGGTGATCGACAAATCGATCTGAGGATATAATGCGTAAAAAGAAGGCCAAAGCCGTTGCACTCAAATATGAAACGGAAAAAGATTCGGCACCCCGAGTTGTGGCCAAGGGCAGGGACCTTATCGCCGAAAAAATAATCGAAACTGCCAAGGCCCATAATGTTCCCCTGTATGAAGACAAAAATCTGGTGCAGGTGCTGGAGGCGCTAGATCTGGATACGGAAATCCCTCCCGAGTTGTACCGTGCCGTGGCGGAGGTGCTGGCATTTATCTATAGATTGAACGGTAGAATGTAATTTAAATCGCATCCTCATTTTGCACAAACCACAAAATAATCGAGTTTTAAAATTTCGGAATTTGGATTTTAGATTTTGGATTTTACGACAACCGATTTTTTTTGAGCATCAATTCTCATAGTCTTAAATCCGCAATCCAAAATTAAGTTTAAGAAACCACCAAAACGGACTATCAAAAATTAGAAGGTATATAAGGTTGCAACCACTTGACCTCATAAACACCCCCCTGGAAGGCATCAATCTGATTGAAGCCAGTGCCGGTACCGGTAAAACCTATGCCATTGAGGGATTGTTCCTGAGGCTGATTCTGGAAAAACAGCTCCGGGTGGACCAAATCCTGGTCGTGACGTTTACCAAAGCGGCCACCGAAGAGCTCAGGGACCGGATCCGGGGTAAACTGCTGCAAGCCGAAAAATCGTTTACGGCAGGAGCCAGCGAAGACCATCTGCTGGCCGATTTGCTGCAGCACCAGAAAGATCATGCGGTGGCTGTGGATTTGATTCATGATGCCCTGGTTGAATTTGATAAAGCGCCTATTTTTACCATTCACGGTTTCTGCGCTCGTATCCTGTACGAACATGCATTCGAAACCGCCAATTTGTTCGATAGCGAGCTGATTTCCGACCAGACCGAACTGGTGCGGGATGTTGCCGAAGATTTCTGGCGAAACCATTTTTATGATGCTCCTCAAGAATTCATTGGCTATTTTACCGAAAAAATTAAAAGCCCCGCTTATTTCCGGAGGCTATTGAATAAAACCGGAGCCACGGAGTTCAAAATAATACCCCAAATTGAAAAACCACCTTTGAAAACCCTCTCTGCTTTCCGCAAAACCTACCAGCTACTAAAAGACCAATGGCCCACAGCGCGCAGTGCTGTTATAGAAGCCCTGCGTGACCCTGCATTGAGCGGCACCTATTACGGCAGTCTGAAAGCGGTTGAAAACAACGCGGCGACGACCAGGCGAGATCTGAAAATATTCGCCATGAGCGAGGCCATGGATAAATACGCGGCCGTCGACAATGAGGGCTTTCCGCTGTTTAAGAACTTCGAGAATTTTAGCGCCCAAAAAATAAAAAAGGCCACCCGCAAAGAGGAATCACCGCCTTCCCATGAATTTTTTACGACCTGTGATGACCTATACCGCCGCGCAGATGCCTTGCAGGCCGAGCTGGAAAATTACTTTGTTTATCTTAAGACACAGCTATTTAACGATGCACCTGCGGCGCTAAAGAAGAGAAAGTCGGAAAGAAACATTCAATTTTTCGATGATTTGCTCATTCTGGTAAAGCAGGCACTGACTGACAAAAAGAGCAATCCCCTTGCAGCTGCTATCCGTCAGAAGTATAAAGCCGCTCTGGTGGATGAATTTCAAGATACCGACGATGTGCAGTACGAAATCTTCTCGCGGTTGTTTTCAGCAGAAGACAGCCTGCTGTTTATGATCGGTGATCCCAAGCAGGCCATTTACAGTTTTCGGGGGGCAGACATTTTTTCCTACCTGAAAGCGGCCCGGCAGGCACAGGCGAAATTTACACTTACCAAGAACTGGCGTTCCAAACCGCATCTGATCACCGCCGTCAATACTCTTTTTTCAAATTTGGAAATCCCTTTTCTTTTTGAAGGAATTCCCTTTGAAAATGCCAGTCCCGGAATTCAAGAATCAAATGGGCCGCTGGAAAAAGAAATACCCTTAACCATATGGTATCTGGATTCACGGGAGCACGCGGACGGAAATAAACCGGTCAATAAAACCGAAGCGGTAAGGCTGATCGCCGCAGCGGTGGCGGAAGAGATTTGTCGAATCGTAACTAAAAAAGCCGCTGTGTGGCAGCCGGGTGATATTGTTGTGCTGGTGCGAACCAACCGACAGGCCCAGCAGATCAAAGAGCGCTTATCCGCCAAAGGCCTACCATCGGTTCTCTACAGCACCGGCAACATTTTTGATTCTCATGAAGCCATGCAGATCGAAAAAATTCTACTCAGCATCTCAGAGCCGGACAACCCGGGATACCTCAAAGCGGCCCTGGCAATGAATATGATGGGCGCCGGGGGAGAAGACCTGCTATCCGAGCGGCTGGACGTTCAGCAGTGGGAACATCGACTGGCAAGCTTCCGGGAATATTTTCAGGTGTGGCAACAATCCGGGTTTATCCGTATGTTCCAAATGGTTTTGAGCCGGGAAAAAATCCGGCAACGCCTTCTATCCTTTCCGGATGGGGAACGACAGTTAACCAACGTGCTTCACCTGGCAGAGATCATCCATCAAGAATCCACCCGGCTAAATTTGGGCATTAGCGGGGTTTTAAAATGGCTGGCCGAACAAAGAGACCCGCAATCACCGCGCCTTGAAGAACATCAACTCCGGCTTGAAAGTGACGAGGATGCCATCAAAATTGTGACCATCCATAAAAGCAAAGGTCTTGAATATCCGGTAGTGTTTTGTCCTTATGGCTGGGAAGGGTCATTGGTAAATGACCCTGAAATAATTTTTCACCAACAACGTAAGGGCGCTGGCGACCAGAGCCTGACACTGGATCTCGGTTCGGATTCTCGTGACCTAAATCTCATTCAGGCTCAAAATGAGTTGCTGGCCGAAAACATCCGCCTGTTATATGTGGCATTAACCCGTGCAAAATCCAAATGCTACCTGGTGTGGGGAAACATCAACACCGCCGAGTCTTCAGCCCTGGCGTATCTGCTGCATACCGCCGGAGGCCCGCAAATCGATGATCGAACGCAAGATATTGTCGGTGAACTTAAAAAACAGGTGCGGCGTATATCGGATGAAGATCGTATCGCTGAGTTAAATCGGCTGGTAAAAAATTCACAGGGGAGCATCGAGGTAACGACTTTGCCTGCACCTTCGGGCTGCAATTTTTTTGAACAGCGGGACACTGCGGATCCAGTGATCGCACGCGAGTTTGCGGGTCATATCGGTCATTCCTGGCAGGTTTCAAGTTACTCCTCACTGGTATCGAGGCGGATTATCGATATTGATCAGCCCGACCGCGATGCCCTTGGTGACCTTTTCAGGCGCCTGGAGGATACCATCGAGGATCGGAGAAATTCCCGGAAGCCCCCCAGGCATGAAAATATTTTTGAGTTTCCCAAAGGCGCTCCTGCCGGCAATTTTTTCCACGATATACTCGAGCATCTGGATTACACCGACTGCTCAGCTCAAGCTTTAAGCGAGCCGGTTCAACGCGCACGTCAAGCCCACGGTTTTGACAGCACCTGGCAGGATATCGTTTGCGAGACAATTGCTCATGTTCTGACGGTTTCATTAAGACCGGCTCAATCTGAATTGACGTTATCCTCCATTGATTTGGAACAGCGGGTCAATGAGATGGAGTTTTATTTTCCGCTAAACAGAATAACCCCCCAAAAGCTGCGATCGGTATTTAAAAAACTCAGCAACTTTGACAGCGGGGCAGAATTACCGGACCATTTAGGCAAATTGGCTTTCCATCCGGTCGCCGGTTATATGAAAGGATACATGGATCTGGTCTTCCGGCAGCAGGACCGATTTTATCTGGTGGATTGGAAATCTAACTATCTCGGCCCAACCATCGACAGCTATCGCCGGGAAGCGCTGGATGCCCTAATGCAGCAACATTTTTATTTCCTGCAGTACCATCTTTATGTACTGGCGCTAAGTCAATATTTGCGGATGCGCCATCCTGATTTTAGTTACGCATCCGGTTTTGGCGGTGTTTTCTATTTGTTTATCCGCGGAATCGACAGCCGCCGGGGCCCGGAATATGGGGTTTATTTTGATCTCCCGAAATCCTCTTTGATTAATGCTTTGGGAAAAGCGTTGATTCCAAACTTTTCTAAAGTTTAAGTTATACTTAAATAACAAGCAATTAACTATTCGTTATTATAAAATAACAGTATGTTAATAAAACTTGGTATTCCAAAAATAACAAAATAATGCCTAAAGTGACTAAAGTGAGCTAAAATGCCTAAAGTTTAGGAATTCTGTCATTTAAAATAGTCGGAGCGTAGCGATACCTTTGATCGATCAGAATACAATAAAAAATCTTCGCAAAAATGGCCTGCTAAGCGAGATCGATATTCATTTTGCTAGATTTATCAGCGACTTTTCAGCGGATAAAGATCCGGACATATTTTTGGCCGCTGCCCTGGTCAGCCATGCAACCGGTACGGGTGATATCTGTTTTAATTTGGAAATTGCAGCCGGCCATTTGCTCACCGGTACGAAGGACTTCAAGAAACCGATCGAATGCCCCGATCTTGATGTCTGGCTTGAAAAACTGTCAACCAGTCCGGCTGTCGGGCAGCCGGGTGAAAACTGCCCATTAATCCTGGATGATAAAAACCGGCTCTATCTGCACCGCTACTGGGATTACGAGAATTCCCTTTCAAAATCGATCAAAAAACGGGTTTACAGCCCGGTGACTGGCCTGGATTTTAAACAGCTAAAGCAGACTCTGGATCGGTTGTTTCCCGGCGCTGACTCTCAGGAACTGAACTGGCAAAAAATTGCGGCTGCGGTTGCCAGTTTAAAACATTTCAGTGTTATAACCGGCGGACCCGGTACCGGAAAAACATTTACCGTCACCAGGATCCTGGCACTGTTGCTGGAGCAGGTGGCCGGGCAAAAGATGCAAATTTATCTGGCTGCTCCAACCGGAAAAGCAGCCGCCCGCCTAAAAGAGGCCGTTGAAGAGGCTAAAAGTCGGATGAATTGCGAGGATTCAGTCAAAGTCGCGATCCCTTCAGAAGTATTCACCATTCACCGCATGCTCAAGTCCATAACAGGCTCGCCGTATTTCCGCCATAATCGTGAGAATCCTTTGATGGCGGATGTGGTGGTGGTTGATGAAGCCTCGATGGTCGATCTGGCCCTAATGGCCAAATTACTCGAGGCAGTCTCCGAAAATGCGCGTCTGATCCTAATCGGGGACAAGGACCAGCTGGCCTCCGTGGAGGCGGGTTCGGTTTTAGGTGATATCTGCGACCGGAATGTGATGCATGGTTTTTCAGCGCCGTTTATGAATCGCATCAAAGAAGTCACCGGTGAAGACCTTGAACATCGAGAACATGGCGTTCAAACGACGGGTGCCCAATCAGGGTTGCAGGACGCCGTTGTCGTGCTGCAAAAAAGCTACCGCTTTGCCGTCGGCAGCGGAATTGGCGATTTAAGCCGCGCGGTCAACCGTGCGGACACAGAAACTGCATTCCAGCTGCTGGCCGATGAAAATGACAAATCCATCACCTGGCAAGCCCTCAAAGCCGACGAAGGCCTGTTTGAAAATCTATCCCGCCAAATTGTATCCGGTTATCAATCCTATCTGAAAGCCGGTGACCCGGCTTCAGCCTTGAAGCGCCTGCAGCGCTTTAAAATCCTGTGCGCCTTGAATATCGGGCCGTTGGGTGTTCAGGCCATCAATAGACTGGCGGAGCAGGTATTACGCCGGCAGAACCTGATACAGACGCATCCGACGACAGAAAATCCGTGGTATGCCGGTCGACCCGTTTTAATCACGCGCAACCATTACCCGCTGGGGCTGTTCAATGGCGACATCGGTGTCACCCTGCCGGATGCTGAAGCTGACGATCAATTGGCTGTTTTTTTTGCGGGTGATAGCGGAGAAGTCCGCCGTTTCCAGCCGTATCAGCTTCCGGAACACTCAACAGTCTATGCCATGACGGTTCATAAAAGCCAGGGCTCCGAATTCGATGAAGTGCTATTCATCCTTCCGGAAAGAGATTTTCCCATCTTAACCCGCGAACTGATCTACACGGCCCTGACCCGTGCCCGTAAAAAAATCACCATCTGGGGAAACCGCTCGATTATGCGCAAGGCGATTACCCGTCAAATCGAGCGCACCTCCGGTCTGCGAGATGCATTGTGGGGCGCTTGATGACAGATGTCAGAAGCCAGAGGACGGAAGTCAGAAGACAAAGGACAGAAAGAAGCGGGTAGGGGACAGAGACCTTCGTTTTGAGTATCTGTCAAAAATGTGGCTTTAAAAATGAGGCTTGCGATGAAAGCATACGAAAAAATTATTGAAAAACTTAATATGACAAAACACGATGAAGGCGGCTACTTTCGCCAGACCTACAAATCCGACTTCATCGTCCAGCCGGAGAAAGAATCATATGAGAGATCTTCCGCTACACACATTTACTATTTTTTATCGAGGGGGATGTATAGTAAATTCCATAAAGTTAAACACGATGAAATTTGGAATTTGTATGACGGCGAGGGCGTGAAACTTCATGTATATGATGATCAGAACAAAAAAGTGGATGAGCAAATTCTGTCCAAAAGTCATTTTAAGTTCCACGCCGTCGTGCAAGGCGATTTATGGCAGGCAGCCGAGCCTATCGGTGATTTTGTCCTGGTGGGCTGTACGGTAGCACCCGGCTGGGAATTGGAAGATGAAGCATATTTAAGCGACCACCCGGAAATGATGGACAAGCTTGTTAAGCTAAGACCGGATCTAGAGCGACTTATTTAGAATTACTTCTTATCACTTCAAAAAGGGGATAACATGAAGAAGCTAAGCAGCAAAGGACTGAAATGGTTAAAAAGCCTCCATATTTACTCGGGCTGTGTTTGGGTCGGTTGCGCCACCGCGCTCACCATAATGCAGTTGTTTGTAAATCCTGAGGATGGGAGTGAGCTGTATGGGATTCTCTACACATTGGATTTTATTGATCTGTTTATTCTGGTGCCGGGGGCAATTGGAACGCTTTTGACTGCGTTGGTTTACTCTATATGGACCAATTGGGGCTGGTTTAAACACAATTGGATTACCGTTAAATGGATCATCTGTATTTTTGGTATCGCATTCGGCACCTTCTGGCTAGGCCCCTGGCTCAGCGATATGGCTCATATTGCTAAAGATCAAGGGCTGAGAGCGTTATCAGATCCTGAATATTTAAGCAATCGACAAAATTTAATTATTTTTGGAACATCTCAGGCATTGACTGTCGTTTTTGCAGCCTTTATCTCTACCTTGAAACCGTGGAGGAAAAAGAAGAAAAGGTAAATACATTTGAGAGGTCGTAGCATGAACGTATATATTCTCTTCGCCCACCCAAGTAAAACCTCCTTCAATCGACAAGTTCTTGAAGCTTTTACACAAGGTCTTCAAGATAATGGACATACGTATGATATTAAAGATTTATATGACACAAATTTCCAATCCGATATTGACCTTGATCAATATCTGCGTGAAGTTGGGCTGGATCCTGATGCGCCGGTGCCGCATGATGTTAAAATGGAACAGGAAAAAGTAAACCGAGCCGATGTTTTAGCTTTTATTTATCCCGTGTGGTGGAGCGATTGTCCGGCAAAGCTAAAGGGTTGGTTCGATAGGGTGTGGACCTATGGATATGCCTATCTCTACGATGAAAGCGAGGAAAGGCACACTAAAATTGAAATTGAAAAGGCTATAGTAATTTGTTCTGCTGGACACACCGTGGAACATCTTGAAGAAATTGGCATAGCGGAAAGTATGCGTCGTATCATGTTGAATGACCGATTGCTCGGGTTAGGTGTAAAAAGTGCCAAGATGGAGATTTTAGGGGGAATGATGCCGGGTGATAACACATTTAAAAAGATTAATTTGGAGAAAGCTTATGATCTTGGTAAGAATCTATAGATAGCTGAAATGCGCACGTCACAGTTTGCATTTAATTATAATTTTTTTCAAAAAAATATTATCAATTTAAAAGAATGTACATTTCCAACAAATCAGAACTTTTAAAAACCGTGAAATTTTTGTGATATATTTGCATATCTGTACTTTCCATATTTTTCAGGTATTCTCAATGTATCAGTACTTTAATTTTGTTGACACAATATAGTCTCCTATAATAATTAAACTTTAACATTGTGCTCAGATTGAACTCAATCTCACACTCATTGTTGATCTATATAAGATCTCTCCGATCAAATTGTGCCTACCCATCCCCTACAGGGCATTTATATGTCGTGTTGGGAATTTGTATATGTTTTTACGGTCTATCAAAATTTAATCTAATATATGAAAGGAGCGGTATCATGAAAAAAACATTGATTTTGATATTTTCGCTTTTCCTTTTATCTTCCCTAAATTGCACAACCACAAAGCAAGAAACCAAGACTTTTGATCTTTCTGGCACTTGGATACTGACTGAAGATATGAAAGGGTGCGGGGGTCAAAAGAATACTTCGACAGTTGAGATAATTCAAAAAAGTGACACAGTTACAATTGTAAATAGTGAAAATAAAAAGACGCTTGGCAAGATATATAGTGACACAATAGTAATTGCAGGAATCAAAACATTAAGTAGTGAGGGCGGGATACCTATCTCCACAGAAACTCATGATCACCATTTAAAGATAAGCGAGGACGCAAACACTTTAACAGGAAAAGTCAAATTTACATTGGAAAGTGCAAGTACTGGGAACTGTGATGGTATTACAATTTTAGACTATAAAAAAAAGGCTAAAGAGTAGATCTTCTTGAAATTCAAAAAAAGTTATATATTTAAATCAAAAGAAGTCCTTCATTTGTTGATAATGGCTTAAGAAAGACAGGGAATGAAAGCATTAAAAATTGATAAGAACGTTGAACGCAGGATTGAAAAACGACACGCTTGCTCCGAAGCAATTTTTTTCGCAACCCAAAGCCGACTCTATGAAGGTCAACTTACCAAACATATAAAGGATGGCATAGAGTCGGAAAGGCCGGCAGCACATCAACGCCTTCCGGCGTTTTGTCTCATTCTGCGCATCTCCCATTCCTTGTATTTTTGTTGATCTTCTTCGGATAGATTTTGATTGGAAGCACAGCTCAACAAAAAAAATAAGGCTGCCATTATAAGCGCAATGAGTTTTTTCATTTTTCACCTCCCTAACGTCCGACCCCAAAAATTACCCCCGGCGAGTGCAGGATACGGTTTCGGCCAGGACAGCATGAATTTCATCCAGAAGGCGACAGGTTTGCATGCATTGCGGAAACAGCGCTCTGTAGTGACAGTTCAAGCAGGGACTCTTAACAAGGGTGCCGATTTCAAAATCGAATTGATAGTTTATTTTTTGGGTCATTGGTTTCATTTTCGGTATTACGATCCTTGGCAGTATCCACCATCCATGTTCGAACCATGCCGGGGCTATGAAAAATTCCAAAGAAGCGGTTTCATACCATAAGCCAGCGTACTGCACAAGCTAAAATTTGGCCTCAAGGTTAGTTTTATAGTTTAGCACTCAACATATTATAATTATAAAATAAATTTAGCGTCCTTGCGACTTTGCGTGAGGATTTCGATTCAGTCTTATTCATCGCGGCTCAGAAATTTTTGATACTGCACCATTTTGGCAAAGGCACGCACAGCACGCTCCGGTGTCGGGAAAAATACACCCTTGAGTTCGTGTTTTTTATGCGGATATACGGTTTGGTGTTTTTCATCCGGCAGCATACTGACACCAAATACCGGTTTGTCATACTTTTCCATTAAATCAATGATTTGAACGATATAATCCATTTCGAATTTTTTAAAATTTCGGTGAATTTCTTCGATAAATTCTTTCGAATAGCTGGGATCTGCCTTTAGCACTGACTCTCCGTGGCTTTTCAGTACCTGCCGGCGCCCGACAAACCCCAGATTGATCACTGCATCGCAACCATCCCATTTCAGCAGCATTTCCAAAACCGCCCGGGGCAGGGTCGGATCCCGTTCCCCCACCAGATCAATCGGGTTGGACCGACTCCAGTAAGGCGGCAGGATTTTATCAATCTCTGCAATTATTTCGGTGGAGAGCTCGGTTACATCGAGGCCGAAATAGGCGCATAGATCGGCGGTAACCACGCCCCATCCGCCGCCCAGGGTCATTATGGCTGCGCGATTTCCTTTTGGCAGGGGCAAAGATGAAAATGCGGCTCCCAGATCAAGCAGCGCCGTGGGCTGGTCGACTTTAACAATACCGGACTGTCGACAGACGGCATCAAACACCCGGGTGTCGGAGGTCATCGCTCCGGTGTGGCTGGCCGCTGCCCTTTTACCGGCCTGGCTTTGACCTCCCTTGAGGAGCACGATCGGCTTTTTTTTACCCACCCGGCGCGCGCTTTCAAAGAATCGCCGTCCGTTTTTGACACTTTCTACATATAACACGGCAGTGCGGGTCAAGTTGTCGACTTCCAGACCGTCCAGGTAATCTTCGATACACATCATGGCCTCATTGCCTGATCCGCAAAACCCGCGAATCCCAATGCCTTGCTGCTGGGCAAATGCCAGAAGCTGCACGCCCATATTTCCGGATTGAGAGACCATCGTGGTAGAACCGGCTCTGGGTTTTGCCGGAAAGCCGGTGCAGTAGAAATTGATATGCGGATTGCAGATGCCCATGGTGTTGGGACCCAGGATTAAAATCCCCGCCTTCCGGGCATCCGCTACCAGTTCGGCTTCCAATTTCTTTCCTTCTTCACCCGTTTCACCAAAACCGGAGGTGATCAACAGCATGTTACCGATGCCTTTTTCTTTCATTTGAGGAATCAGATCCAGAACACCGGCGGCCGGAATGGTCACAACCGCCAGATCAACCGGTTCAGGGATATCACAGACCGTTGCATAGGTTTTACGACCGGCAATGGTGTCTGTTTTGGGATTTACCAGAAAAACGTTGCCTTCGTATCCGCCGCTGATGGTATTTACCGTAAGCATGTGTCCCCATTTACCCATTTGGGCCGAGGCACCGATAAATGCAATGGAGCTGGGATAAAATATGGCACCAATGGCATCCGGTGAAACAGGAGGTGGCAACTTCCCTGTGATTGGCGCCTCACCCGGTATCACCAGGGCGTCCACCGCACGCAGGTGGCCATCAGATGAAGCCAGCAGGGGATTGATATCAATCTCGACGATTTCCGGAAGCTCAACGCCGATGCGGGAGAGGCCTTGGAGGGTTTGAATGATCTGCTGGCGATGAATCGCCTTTTCGCCGCGATAGTTGCCCAGCAATGCTTGTGCCCTGATTTCGGTCAGCATATCATCTACATCGGCTTCGGTCAGCGGCGCCAGGCGAAAGGTAACATCTGCCAACGCTTCGGTAAATACGCCGCCGATACCGAACATGACCACCGGTCCAAATTGACGGTCGCGAAACAACCCTGCGACCAGCTCCCTTTTCCCCTGAATTTGGGGCTGAATCAGAAAGCCTTCCAGGTCATCTCCCGCCGATGCGCTTATAGCTTCTACGGCCTTCTCAACCGCCCGAGGAGCATTCAGGTTCAGGTGCACCAACCCTCGTTCAGTTTTATGCGCAAGTTCGGCGCCCAGTCCCTTTACCACTACCGGATAACCGAATCTGCCGGCAGCTTCTACGGCCTCTTGCCCGTCTTGCGCTACCACTTCCTGTACAACCGGCACGCCGAATTCTTCAAGAAGTGCTTTGGCTTCGGACTCATTGATGCTGTTTTTCGTTTTATTCCGGATATCATCAATCAGTTCTTTTGCGCTCATTTGCGATCTCCGTAAATATGTATCGATTAAATCATTCAAATATTTAAATAATTTTAATACCTTATTTTTAGGCACGAATAAAGGTAAAAAAAGAATGCCAACAGATATACCCGCAAAAAAGGATAGGTCAAGAATAATAAAGAATAATTCGAGTTTCCTTGCGAAGCGGTTTGTGGTATTCATATAAGTGTTTAATTTTTATTTGATTATTTGATTAACTACAGGAAGGGAACAAATATGCGGGTCGGAATCGGATATGACATTCACCGTCTGGCGGAGGGGCGTCCGCTGATATTGGGCGGTGTGCAAGTTGCGCATGAAAAAGGCTTGCTGGGCCATTCGGATGCCGATGTTCTGGTCCACGCCATTTGTGACGCTCTGTTGGGGGCGGCCGGTTTAGGTGATATCGGAGTGCATTTTCCCGATAGCGACCCGCAGTACAAAGATATATCCAGTTTAAAGCTCCTGTCTAAGACCTGCCGAATGGTCACCGCCAGGGGGTTTCGTATTGTTAATCTGGATACCATTGTGTTTGCCGAAGCACCCAGATTGGGATCTCAACGGCAAGACATGCAAGCCAAGATTGCAACAGCCATGAATATCCCAGCGGAACAAATCAATATCAAGGCAACCACCACAGAAGGCCTAGGGGTGATCGGAAAAGGGGAAGGGATCGGCGCCATGTGTGTCGTCCTGATTGAATAATGAACGAAAACCCGGATTGTCTTAGCGCAGTTGCTGATTATTTTTATTTATGACCGCTTTTAATCTCGTATCCAATTTTGAACCGACCGGCGACCAACCCCAGGCCATTGAAACCCTGAGCCGTTACATAAAGAAAGGGCACCGCAACAATGTTCTCTTAGGGGTTACCGGTTCGGGCAAGACATTTACCATCGCCCATGTGATCGCCCGGGTCAACAAGCCAACGCTGGTGCTGGCGCCGAATAAGACCCTGGCCGCCCAGCTTTATCATGAATTCAAGCAGCTGTTCCCCGACAATGCCGTTGAATATTTTGTCAGCTACTACGATTATTATCAGCCCGAAGCCTACATCCCATCCACCGACACCTATATCCAGAAAGATTCATCCATCAATGACATGATTGATAAACTGCGCCATTCCGCCACGCGGTCCGTCCTGTCGCGCAGAGACATTGTGGTTGTGGCCAGCGTTTCATGTATTTTCGGGTTGGGCGCACCCGAAGATTACCTTGCCATGCGGGTGGATATTGAAACGGGCACTGAGCTCAACCGAGATAAGCTCCTGTATGAACTCATCTCGATGCACTATGAGCGCAACGATATGGATTTCCACAGAGGGGTATTCCGGGTGCGCGGTGACCGGGTAGAAATTTTTCCAGCCTATGAAGAAGACATAGCCATTCGGATAGATTTTTTCGGGGATCAGGTTGAAGACATTGCGCTAATTAATGCCCTGAGAGGAAAAGTGCTCAAGCGCTTGAGGCGGGCCACCGTTTTTCCGGCCAGTCATTATGTGACCTCAAGAGTAACCCGCAAACATGCTATCGATACCATAACGGCTGAGCTCAAAAAGCGCGTCGCATATTTCCGAAATGAAAACAAATTAATTGAAGCCCAGCGCATCGAAGAGCGAACCCATTTTGATATGGAAATGATGCAGGAGCTCGGTTACTGCCACGGCATTGAAAATTATTCCCGACATCTAACCGGAAGAAAACCCGGTGAACCTCCGCCGACCCTTTTAAGTTATTTTCCCAAAGACTATTTATTGGTGATTGACGAAAGCCATATTGCCGTCCCCCAGCTACGGGGTATGTATCGGGGCGACCGGTCTCGCAAAAAGACCCTGGTTGAGTATGGATTCCGCCTGCCTTCCGCACTGGATAACCGTCCGCTTAGATTCGAGGAATCCCAGGAACGCATATCCCAGGTTATATATGTATCGGCCACCCCGGCAGATTATGAGCTTTCGGAAGGCAGCGATTCATTGGTTGAGCTCATCGTTCGGCCCACCGGGTTGGTTGATCCGGAGGTGGAAGTGCGCAGTGCGCAAAATCAAGTGGACGATCTTTATGAAGAGATTTTAGGCCGCCAAAAACGCCATGAGCGGGTCCTGGTAACAACGCTCACCAAACGGATGGCTGAGGATCTGACCGAATATTATTCCGATCTCGGTATACGCGTCCGTTATCTGCATTCAGACATCAAGACGCTAGAGCGCATGGATATTATCCAGGATCTGCGACGGGGCAAATTTGATGTGCTGGTTGGCATAAATCTGCTGCGGGAAGGGCTGGACATCCCTGAAGTTTCACTGGTGGCGATTCTGGATGCCGACAAAGAGGGATTTTTGCGGTCGGCACGATCTTTGATTCAAACCTTCGGGCGGGCTGCCAGAAACGCCCGCGGAACGGTTCTTTTATATGCGGACTCCGTCACGCGTTCCATGCAACAGGCGCTAGACGAGACCCAGCGGCGCCGAAAAATCCAGAATGCTCATAATGAAGCGCATGACATCACCCCGGAAACCATTCGCAAAGAAGTGACTCAAATTTTTGATTTCAGACAAGAAGTTGAGACAGCGTCTCCCTATGAAGTGGCTGAAGATTTGACTCAATACAAATCACTGGACGATGTTGATGATATGATAAAATCTCTGGACTCTGAAATGCGGGCAGCAGCCAAGGCGCTGGAGTTTGAGCGCGCGGCCGAGCTTCGTGATCAGATCAAGCGGCTGAAGAAGCTGATTGTGTTCGAATTTTGAACTTTAAAACTAATGAGCTAAAATTAAAAATGATCTAAAATGCCTAAAATTGAGGAATTCTGTCATTTTTATTAAAAGATGGAGCTAAGCGACTCCATAATTTTAGGCACTTTAGCTCATTTTAGGCATTTTAGGCACTTCACAAAAATGAAGCAATTAACCGAACATAAAACGCAGCCATTGAGCGTTGAGGAAAAATTATCCCGAACGGGGCATGAACCCGGCGTGTATCTCCTGAAAGATGAAAATAATGTGATCATCTACATCGGCAAAGCCTTGGATCTTAGAAAACGACTGGCTGCCTATTTTAAAAACTCAAGACATGCCGACATGAAGACCGGTGTGCTGGTTCACAAAATTTTTGATTTTGACACCATTATCACTGCTAACGAAAAAGAGGCACTGATTCTGGAGTCCAATCTGATCAAGCGTCACCGACCCCGTTACAATGTGGTGCTAAAAGACGACAAACGCTATCCATCCTTGAGACTGGATCTAAAGGGAAAGTATCCCGCTTTTTCCATCGTTCGCAAAATCGGCGAAGACGATGCTTTGTATTTCGGTCCATTTGCTTCGGCCTATGCAGTCCGCGAAACCCTCAAAACCATAAACAAAACCTTTAAATTGCGAAAATGTCGCGCCAGTGATTTTAAAACACGCACGCGCCCCTGTCTCCACTGCCAGATGGAAGGCTGCCTGGCGCCTTGTTGCCTGGATGTTGACCCGAAGATCTACCGGGATCACGTTAATGAAGCAATCATGTTTCTCAGGGGTCGCACCACGGATCTGGTAGCCAAGATAAAAAAGCAAATGGATGCTGCTGCCCGGGCTCAGGAATATGAGAAGGCGGCCCGCATCAGAGACAAAATGTTTTCACTGCAAAGAACAATTGAAAAGCAAATCGCTGTTACCACCGATTTTCAGGATCGGGATGTATTTGCGATTGTCAGATCCAACGGCTATGCGCTGGTTACCGTTTTTAATGTTATGGGAGGCTTCATCAAAGGCACCCGGCATTTTAGTTTTGAAGAGATCATGTCAACCAACGATGAGGCTCTGGGCATCTTTATCCGGCAATACTACGAAAAAACAGT
The DNA here is from genome assembly GCA_963706575.1 of uncultured delta proteobacterium. Taxonomy (GTDB): domain Bacteria; phylum Desulfobacterota; class Desulfobacteria; order Desulfobacterales; family JAHEIW01; genus JAHEIW01. The sequence continues at coordinate 125,414 of CAVPNL010000002.1, forward strand.
TTTGCTACCCAAAGAAATTTTAGTTTCGCTATACCTGCAAGACGCACCATTGATCGAAGAGTGGTTCAGAACGGTTAAAGGCAAAAAGGTAAAAATTCTGAATCCTAAAAGAGGGGAAAAAGCAAAATTGCTGGCCCTGGTCACTCACAATGCTCAAAAAGAGCTGCGTGAGCTGATAGCCACAAGAACCGTGGAGATGGAATTGCTGCTGAGGCTTCAAAAAAAGCTTAAATTGCCCAGATTGCCCGAACGGATCGAATGTTTCGATAACTCCAATATATCGGGCACCGAAGCGGTTGCCGGCATGGTCGTATTTGAAAAAGGCAAAGCCAAAAAGTCGGCATACCGCAAGTTTAAAATTAGAGCCGTACCGACCCACGATGATTATGCGTATATGTCCGAAGTGTTGAAACGTAGACTGGGGAAATCCGTTTCGCAGCGAAAACCCCAACCGTTTCCGGATTTGTTGATGGTCGACGGCGGCAGGGGACAGCTGAATATTGCTCTGGCGGTGGTCAAGGAATTATCACTCGAGGGTCAGTTTGAAATAATTGCTATCGCCAAAAAGGATGAAAAAAAGGGCGAGACCCGGGACAAAATATTTAAACCGCGCAGGACCAATCCCATTGGTTTCGGCAAAGACGCGGATCTACTTCTTTTCCTGCAACGCATCAGAGACGAAGCGCATCGTTTTGCCATTACATTTCACCGCAAGCGCCGGACCAAAACCACGTTGCAGTCTGAACTGGATGCGATACCGAACATCGGCAAAAAACGAAAAGCAATTCTGTTGAGGCATTTCAGAAGCATAAAAAAAATCCGGGAAGCAGACATCGAACAACTCAATGCGCTTCCCGGAATTACACGTTCGGCAGCTGAAGCCGTATACAATTATTTTAGTTCAAAATAATTGTAGGTCTCAGGTTTCGGGTGTCAGGATTCAGAAGACAGAGGTCAAGAGTCCGTGAACAGAGTAGGGCTGCCCTCTGCGGCTGCCTTTTACGACGGCTGGCACAGAGGCCAGCCCTACTTCATCATTCGAAATTTCGTGTTCGATACTTAAAATAGGCCAAATAGATCGGCCCTCCGGGCCAAAGACTGAGACCTGAAACCTGACACCTTATCTTAAACTAGTAATCCAGCTTTTTAAGAACGTCTTTGAGCTCCTGAACCGCGGCCGCGGAATTCTGCAGAGCCGTTTTTTCGTCCTCGGTCAATGTGATCTCAATAATCTCTTCAACGCCGCCGGCACCTAATTTAACCGGAACACCCATAAACAGTTCGTTTAGGCCGTATTCGCCTTGCAGATATACGGCGCAGGGTAAAATTTTCTTTTTGTCTTTTATAATCGATTCTGCCATTTCAACCGCAGCAGATGCCGGTGCGTAATATGCACTGCCGGTCTTCAGCAAACCAACAATTTCAGCGCCGCCATTGCGCGTGCGGTCGACCAGCGCGTCAATGCGATCCTGAGACAGCAGTTCGGTAATGGGAATTCCGGCGACCGTGGAATAGCGAGGCAGCGGAACCATGGTGTCGCCGTGTCCACCAAGGACAAAGGCGTGGGTGTTTTCAACAGAGACGTTAAGCTCCATAGAAATGAACGCCCGAAAGCGGGCCGAATCCAAAACCCCGGCCATACCCATCACACGTTCTTTGGGAAAACCGCTCACCTCGTGGGCCACATGACACATGGCATCCAGCGGATTGCTTACGATAATCAGAATTGCATCCGGCGATAAAGCGGCAACCTGCTGCGTTACGGTTTTGACGATACCGGCATTGGTGCTGATAAGATCATCGCGGCTCATTCCCGGTTTTCTCGGAATGCCCGCGGTGATAATAACGATGTCGGATTCTGCAGAGGCATCATAGACATTGGCGCCTGTCAGGTGGGCATCATGTTTTTCAACCGGTGCCGCTTCAGTCAGATCCAGGGCTTTGCCCTGGGGAACGCCTTCAATAATGTCAATTAAGACCACATCGCAGAGTTCTTTTTCTGCCAGCCGTTGTGCGGCGGTAGCGCCGACATTTCCGGCTCCGATAACGGTTACTTTTTTGTCCATGGGATGCTCCTTCCATTAACAATCTAAATGGGTTAGGGGGAAAAAATAGTTTGATATACCCTTGCCGGGTGTTGCAGAAAAGGTACAGTGATTAGCATAATTTCCAATATTGTCAACCGATTTATCTGGTTCTCAAATGTTGACAGGAAGCACAAAAATAGGATAAATTATAATTACTTCAGACAAATTCGGGCTCTTTTTAAGGTTGACAAAATAGCCTTTGCGAATAGAAACACATGGTCTCTTGGTGCTGGCCGGTTTATTTTGCGGTTTGCCGTCGTTAACTATTCTATATCTAAAGAAAATGTGGTTTTGACCCGATATAGTATTGATGAGTTCAATATTTTCGGAATCTAGAGTGTTCCATTTATGGCTATTGTTAATCTAAAAAAAAGACAGATTGAATGCAAAATCGTTTATTATGGCCCGGGGCGTTGCGGAAAGACAACGAACCTCGAATATATCCATAAGAGTTTTAAAAATCAAGTGATGGGAGAAATGGTTTCCATCAACACCGATGGAGACCGGACGCTTTTCTTTGATTTTTTGCCATTGAACCTGGGTAAAGTAAAAGGTTGTGACCTTCGCGTTCAATTATACACAGTTCCCGGACAGGTCCGCTACAGTTCTACCCGTAAACTGGTGTTGAGGGGGGCCGACGGCGTTATTTTTGTGGCCGATTCGCTGGAGGTTCGGCGGGAAAAAAATATGATGGCCCTCAAAGATCTGGCGCAAAACCTCAAAGATTACGGCTTGAGCATTTTCAAAGTACCGTTGGTGTTGCAATACAACAAAAGAGATCTTGCCGCAGAGAATATTTCCATCATGGATCTTAAGAAAATGGAGCATGATCTCAATCGACAATTGAAGGTTCCTTCTTTTCCCGGCGCTGCCTTAAAAGGGGAGGGTGTCGGCAAAACCCTGCATGCCTGCCTGAAGCTTGTCATGCAATCGGTCCAAAGCGAATTTACTTAAGTCGTTGATCAACTTATGAATAACACTGTGTCGCTATCAGGAAGCCTGGATTTTCTGAATTTAGGTGAATTATTAAACTTGCTTGGCACCAACGGCAGCTCCGGTGTGCTGCACGTCAAAAGTAACCATTCGTCAGAACCCGGACTGGTGTATCTGGATAAAGGAAATCCGATAAATGCGGTCAACGGTTCGTTTACCGGACTGGATGCCGTTTTTTCCCTGTTTGGTTGGACCGATGGCCATTTTGAGTTTGTCCAGGAAGATGTTACCTGTGAGAAAGCGATTACTAAAAGTCGTATGGAAATTATTCTGGACGGGCTCCGATTGCTGGATGAAGGCAAGATCAAAAAGCTGGGACCCGCCACGGCAGCAAAAACTTCGCCTGAAACTAAAGCTGTATCCGGTAAACTGCCTTTAATCAAAGGGCCTCTGGTCGATTATTCATATGTCGTAGACGAAGAAGGATTTTATGACGGTGATGAGATCGTTCAGGAAGGCAACCACGGTGACTGGATATGGGTCATCTTAGAGGGTACAGCTGAGGTCATAAAAGAGGCCGAAGGCGGCCCGATCGAAATATTAAGGATTGGCGATGGTGCATTTCTGGGCAGTGTTGCCGCTCTAATTTCCGGTGGCAGAGTGCGCAGCGCAACCATCAAAGCTGTCGGCAACGTGCAATTGGGAATGCTCGATTCACAGCTGCTTGCCAATGAACTCGCCAATGTGTCCCCTGAATTCAAAAGCCTGTTAACCAGCATCGATGCTCGCTTGAGGCAGATTATCGAGATGGCCGTTGCCTATAAAAAAAATAATAACCATTTCGATGATCTAATTAAAAACAAAAAACAACTGATCCAACAGGGTCAAAAAGAAGAACGCTTATTCACCATTAAGGATGGAGAGGCGATTATCGCCCGGCAATCCGACAACGGTTATGTACCGCTTGTACGATTGAAAAAGGGGGATTATTTCGGAAAAATTCCTTTTTTGGATTTGGGCCATGAACCGTACTCCGCTGCCGTATTTTCATCGGAAAATCTCAAGTTAGCGGCTGTTAACGCTGAAAAGCTGAAATCGGAACATGAAGGACTGTCTTCCACCCTTAAAAATATCATTGAACACCTGGCGACTTCAGTTTCGGTAACCACTGTGGTTACCTGTGATTATAAAAAAAAGCAGGCCTAAAAAAAGTGCCGGCTTAAAACGAAAACTGACAAACTGACGTGAGGGCCATGTCTATCCAAGAGAAAAGAAAACACACTCGGATCAACTCACTGAATCTTTCATACGTATGTTTGGATGAAAATAACGAAATTATCAAGCAGGGGATGGGACGGTCCCTTAATGTGTCCGAATCCGGCATCCTGCTGGAAACTCACTTTCCTATTGATGACCAGCATATCGTCACGCTGACACTCGGGTTAGAAGAGGATCTGATCGATGTAAAAGGACGTCCGGTGCATACCCGCATAAATGATGCGGGAAAGTATGAAGTGGGCATCGAGTTTCTCAAATCCGATGCGAAGACCCACAAAGCCCTTAAGAAATTCATCGATACGTATCAGAAAAAACCCAAATAATCGAAAAATCAAAAAAATAACCTAATTTATCACCTGCCTCTTGACCTTCACCCCATAATATCCCATATAAATACGTCCAAGTCTTGACCGTGCGCTGCTATTTGGGATTTTAATCAATATCTTAATTAAATGTGTCAAAGAGAGGGTTGATATCATGAATAAAACCATCAGCGAGACTGACTTTGCGGAACTGAAACTTTTGAAACGCGGTAAGGTTCGGGATGTATACGATCTGGGAGAACATCTTTTGATGGTCGTAACAGACCGTATTTCCGCATTTGATGTGGTTATGCCGAATCCCGTTCCCGACAAGGGAATTATCTTAACCCAAATTTCCTTGTTCTGGTTTGATATTATGCAGCCGCTGATTCAGAATCATATTGTCGCCAGGGACGTGAAACACTACCCGGAGATTTGTCAGCCGTATGCAGACGCTTTACAGGGTCGAAGCATGCTGGTTAAAAAGGCACAGCCGCTGCCGGTTGAATGCATCGTCAGAGGTTATATTTCGGGCTCAGGCTGGAAAGAATATTCGGATACAGGCAGCATTTGCGGTATCGCATTGCCACAGGGATTGCAGGAATCCCAGCAATTGCCGGAACCTATTTTCACGCCGTCGACCAAAGCCGAGCAGGGTGAACATGATATCAATATTGATTTTAACGAAACCGCCAATCTAATCGGCAAGGCAAAGGCGGAAAAGATCCGGGATCTCAGCGTTGCAATTTACAAAAAGGGAGCAGCACTGGCGGATCAAAAGGGAATAATCATTGCAGATACCAAGTTTGAATTCGGTTGGGTTGGTGACGACATCATCCTGATCGATGAAATTTTAACTCCGGACTCATCGCGTTTCTGGCCCAAGGAGAGCTACAACCCGGGTGGGCCTCAAAAAAGCTATGATAAGCAGTATCTTCGCGATTATCTGAGTACATTAGACTGGGATAAGAAAGCGCCCGGCCCCGCACTGCCCGATGATGTGATCGCAAATACCCGTCAGAAATATCTGGATGCCTTAATCCAGCTTAGCGGCAGCAGCCATGGACTCTAATTTATCTGATGATCGGAAGGCCTCCCAGGAGATACCGTCCGATCATACCGTCAGGTACCGGACGATTTCAGCGGTTGACATCGATACCGAAGATCTGACTTTTCGCATCACCACCAGAAGCGACATCGAAGACCTGCTGGGTTCGATTCAGAAAATCGGATTGATTCAGCCGCCGGTGTTGATAGCGAATTCGTCAGGATATACCATTGTTTGCGGGTTTCGTCGGATTGCCGCATGCCGCAAATTAGGCTGGGCCCGGATAACAGCCCGAGTTTTTGAAAAAAACGTTGGTCGCTTCAAAACAGCTCAGTTGTCAATTGCCGACAATGCGCTTCAGCGATCACTCAATCTGGTGGAGATATCCCGGGCCTTGAAACTGCTGGACGATTTTGGCCCGGACAATCAACAGCGCAGAGAAGCGACTGAGGCACTGGGCTTGCCGGTTAGCCGATCTGTAGTCCCGGCAATAAAAAAAATTTGCCGGCTGCCGTTGCCGGTTCAAGAAGGCATTCTGAGAGAGACCATCAATCTATCGATGGCGTTGGAGTTGGGTGGATTGCAGCCGGCAACTGCCGGGGATCTGGCCCGGCTATTCGATCAGCTTAAAGTGGGTTTGAACAAACAAAGAGAATTGCTTTTGCTGCTCAAAGAAATTGCCGAGCGGGAAGACACTGCCATCCCGCAGCTGATTGCAGAAAAACCCTTGCAGGAAATTCTAAAAACCGCTGAAATGGATAGGGCGCTAAAGCGACAAAAAGTTCGATCCTATCTTAGACGGCGCCGCTTTCCCGCTATTACCAAAGCCGAAACAGATTATCACAAGTGGGTCGGACAGCTTAAACTGGGAAACAATATTCATCTGATTCCGCCCAAAGATTTTGAAGGCAACACGTTTAGCATGACCCTGCGTTTTAATAATCGCCAGGACCTCAGCGATCTGAATAAAAAAATTGAGGAAATAATTCAACACCCCGCAATTGGTAAAATCCTCGACTGATAATGCGAATCTCAAAGCTTTTCATCAACCGGCAAGTTGCCGACCACCCTGTCACCCGATCCATCCAGTCGCGTCTGAAACTGTCTCCTGAAGTGGTCCGCGATGCACAACAGGCTTATGAAGCCGTTTCATCAGCTCCGGATCCGGTGCAGCAGGGCAAGGAAACCCTTTACCTGACCCGAAACCGCGGCGCTTTTTTGAAAAAGTGCCCGGGAACCCGTCATTATACCTGCTGCGACTATCAGATCCTGCACATTGGCAGTTTCTGCCATATGGATTGCACTTATTGTGTTTTGCAGACCTACTTTCATCCTCCTATTCTCCAGTATTTTGTAAACCATGAAGACTTAATGGCAGAATTGGACACGGCTTTGGGGAAATCGCAAAATAAAATCCGTCGAATCGGTACCGGTGAGTTTACCGACAGTCTGATCTGGGAGTTATGGACCGATGTATCGCATCTATTGATTCAACGCTTTGCTGCCCAGAAGCATGCGGTCCTTGAACTAAAAACGAAAACAACCACTATCGAGCGATTGCAAAATCTGAAGCATAACCGTAAGACCATTGCGGCTTGGTCTCTGAATACCAAGCATATTATCCATACGCAAGAACGTGCGACAGCCAGTCTGACTGCAAGACTCAAAGCCGCCGCCAGCTGTGAATCCTGGGAATATCCCCTGGCTTTTCATTTTGATCCTCTGATCCTTTATGATGGCTGTGAAGAAGATTACACCCGGGTCATTGAACGCCTTTATTCACATGTTTCAGCCGACAGCATTGTGTGGATCAGCCTGGGCTCCCTGCGGTTTCCACCATCGATTAAAACCGTAATTCAGAAACGGTTTCCGGATTCTAAAATCATATACGAAGAATTCATCAAAGGTCCTGACGGCAAAATGCGCTATTTTAAGCCGCTGCGAATTAACCTGTACCGCAAAGTCGTCGAATGCATCCGGGATCATGCGCCGGATGCAGTCGTCTACCTGTGCATGGAGGATGATGAAGTCTGGCAAAAATCAATGGGTTTTATACCCGATGACATTGGCGGATTATCGCATATGCTGGATGTGAGTGCCGCGCGGCATTGCAATCTCAAGCTTGGTGAATAGATGATCGCTTGTTGCTATCAAATGGCCCCAAATAGTTTTCAGGTGTCAGGTTTCGGGCCTTCGCCGCGCCGAAGCGGCTACGGCCGCGCAGGCGGGTGTCAGGAAACAGATGAAAATCGGAAAGTAGGGCAGCCCACCGTGGCTGCCATCTGAGGCCGGCACAGTGGCCGGCCCTGAAACCTTATAAAGCCTGGGTCCGAAAAATTTATGAAAAGAATCATTACGATAACATTGGCTTGTTTAGTGTTTCTTCTATTCCAACAGAATGGTACAGCCGATACCTGGAATCAGGTAAAATGGGTTATTGATGGTGACACGGTGGTTTTGGTTGACGAGCAAAAGGTGCGTTATATCGGAATTAACGCCCCCGAACTGGCACACGACGATCATAGTGCCGAACCTTATGGGGAAGCGTCAAAAAGATTTAACGCCTTGCTGGTGAATCGCAAAAAAGTGCGTCTGGAATTCGACAAAGAGCGCTTCGATCGCTACCAACGACTGCTTGCTTATGTCTTTTTGATAAACGCCACCTTTGTAAATGCCGAAATGCTTGCAAACGGTTACGCCTATCTTCTGTGGCACCGGCCCAATTTGAAATACGATGAGACGCTGCTGCAGTCACAGCGGTCGGCTATGTCAGAAAAAAAAGGGATCTGGCAAAATTGGAAGGAAAACAAAAACACGATGGTCGGCAACAAAAACTCCCACCGTTTCCATCTGCCTACCTGCCCGTACGGCAAGCAAATTAAACCCCGGAACCGAATTGTTTTTCAGAAAAAATGGGATGCATACTGGGAAGGCTACGCACCTGCGAAACGATGCATGCCTGTTTTTACAATACCGAGGGATTAATTTGGCTGCTCGATATTTGCAAGAGGATTCACTTTTTGGGCGACTGTCTACTGGTTCCGGGATTCAGAGTTCAAAGGTTCAGAGGTTAGATAACAGAAGACAGATGCCAGAAACCCTTGAACCCTGAACCTCTGAACCTTATAACCTTCTTACTCCTTAGCCCGGTTGGCCTCTTCGATGATTTTTTCTGCAATCTGGGCAGGCACTTCATCATAATGTGAAAATTCCATGGTAAAGATCCCCCGGCCGCCGGTCATGGAACGCAAATCTGAGGCGTAGCTCAAGAATTCTGCCATGGGCACCTGGGCATTAATCACCTGGTTCTTCCCGGCATTATCCATTCCCAGGACTCTGCCGCGCCGGCCGTTGAGGTCCCCCATGATATCACCCATGTAGTCTTCCGGAGTCGTAATCGTCACTTTCATGATGGGCTCGAGCAATGTCGGAGTGGCCCCTTCCACCGCTTTTTTAAATGCCAGCGACCCGGCTATCTTAAACGCCATCTCAGAAGAGTCCACCTGATGGTAGGATCCATCATCCAGGGTAACTTTGAAATCAACGGCGGGAAAACCTGCCAGCACGCCTTTCTGGCTGGCTTCGACAATGCCTTTTTCAACGGCCGGGATATACGTTTTGGGAATAACGCCGCCAACGATGGCATCGACAAATTCAAACCCTTTTCCGCGAGGCAGGGGTTCAATTTGAATCCAGCAATCGCCGAATTGACCGTGACCGCCGGTCTGTTTCTTATGCTTGCCCTGAACCCGGGCTTTGCCTTTAATGGTTTCCCGGTAGGGAACCTTGGGCGTATTCAACTGGGCTTCAACACTAAATTTTCGCTTCAGTTTGTCAAGGATAGTCTCAACATGGATCTGGCCCAACCCGGATAAAAGAATTTCTTTTGTTTCGGCCACCCGGTCCAAGTTCACAGAAGGGTCCTCTTCCAATAGCTTGGTCAATGAAATGAAAATCTTGTCTTCTTCGCCCTTGGATTTGGCGGTCAGGGCAAATGAGATCAGACTCTGAAGCGGTTCGGCACAGGCATATTTTATTTTAGCGGCATCATCGCAAAGGGTATCACCAGTTCGGGTTTCCTTCAGTTTTGCCACAGCAACGATTGAGCCGGGTCCGGCCTCTGTAGCCGGTTTTTGTTCTTTGCCTGCGATTGTTAATAACTGAGTGAATCGCTCTTTGGTATCTTTATTGGGATTGAAAAAGGTGCCGTCGCTTCCCAGCTTTCCGGAAACCACCCGGAAGATGCTCAAACGGCCGGCATAGGGATCTGCAACGGTTTTAACAACATACCCGGAAAAAGGTGCATTTTCATCCGGCGCCCGGTCAATTTTATCGCCGGTGGCAGGGTCCACGCCGCTTCTGGCACCGCTATCGATCGGAGAAGGCATGCTGGTGGTCACAAAATCCAATAAAAGATCAATGCCGATATTTTGGGTAGCCGATCCGCAAATCACCGGCACAAATGTATGCGAAAGCGTACCGTTGCGAAGGGCGGCATTTAAATCCTCATCGGACAGCTCTTCTCCTTCAAGATAGCGTTCAATCAATGCATCATCGGCTTCGGCGATATTTTCAATCAAGGCTTCTCTTTCGCTTTCGACCAGATCCTGCATCTCCGCAGGAATGTCTACTTTTTGGGGCTTGCCGTCGGCATCATATATGTAGGCTTGATTTCGAATCAGATCCACAACGCCTTTAAATTCAGCTTCCGCGCCGATGGGTAGCTGCAGGATAATCGGTTTGGGATCAAAGCTGACTTTGGCATCTTCAAAGGTGCGATTAAAATCCGCCCGTTCGCGGTCCAGTTTGTTGATGAAGATCACGCTGGGTTGATTAAACTCTTTGGCAAACTCCCATGCCAGTTCGGTTTGAACCTTGACGCCGTCGACAGCATCAACGACGACCACCACGCCGTCAGCCGCCTGCATGCTGCTTTTGGTATCGGAGAAAAAATTCTGGTCACCGGGGGTATCGATTAAATTTACGGTATGGTTCTTCCAGCTGAATTGATGAAACCCGCTGCTGATACTGGATCTGCGCTTGAGTTCTTCAGGCTCGAAATCCATGGCAGTATTGCCTTCTTCTACCTTACCAAATCGCTTCCTGGTGCCGGATTTGTAAAGCATGGCCTCCGCCAGAGATGTTTTGCCGGCGCCCCCATGGCCAATAAGGGCTAAGTTTCTGATACGCTCAACCTTTTCACTCATTTAGATACCTCTTTCCTTGGGTTTTATGACGAATAAATTTTTAAACGTGAATGTTTATCTGTTTCATTGAAAAAAATCAAGCCCAAAATAAGGCTAATGCGCGATTATTGACGGTTTAAGAAAATGAAAAATTCGCGGTTGCCCTTAGGACCCAGCAGGGGCGACGCATAAACCGATTGAGGCGCCAGCTGGATGGTGCGGAAAAAATCGGATAATTCGGTAATGACTCTTTGATGTATTTGTGGCTCTCTCACGACACCGCCTTTTCCGACCTGACCTTTGCCGGCTTCAAACTGCGGTTTTATCAACGCCAAAATTGAAGCGTTTGGTTTCATGAATCGAATCACGGCCGGAACGACAATTTTAAGAGAAATAAAGGAAACATCGATGGTAATCAGGTCCACCGACTCCGGGATCGCAACATCTGGCATATACCGAATATTTGTCCGCTCGATAACGATGACGCGCTGATTCTGTCGAATTTTCCAGGCCAGTTGTCCGTACCCAACATCCACGGCATAAACGCGTTCGGCGCCGTGCTGTAAAAGACAATCCGTAAAGCCTCCGGTAGAAGCCCCCACGTCGATGCAAACCGCGCCGGATACATCCAGCGGCAAGTTTTGCAAAGCGGCTTCAAGTTTGAGCCCGCCTCTGCTGACATAAGGGTTGTCGTCGCCTTTAACTTCAACTTTATCTTCGCTTGAAACAAAAAAGCCCGGTTTGTCGACGGGTTGATCATTGACCAGAACCCGTCCGGCCATGATCATGGTTCTGGCCCGCTGACGGCTTTTGACCAGTCCCTTTTCAACAATGATTAAATCCAGTCGGTGTTTTTTTCGGGGCACTTGACTCAGTGATAAGAATGGGTAATTGAGTGTTTTCGAGACCACTTCTAGACGGCCTGGCTGCTTGGCCATTTATCCTGCCGTTTGTCGGAAGAAGTCACCAGACGTTTAGCGGTTTCGACAATGGCATCAGCATCAACCCCGTATTTTGAGCGCAGAAGGTTTTGGGGGCCGTGTTCGACAAATGTATCGGGAATACCGATACGCGCCAGCTGATAATCGGTGATTCCGGAATCATTGAGCGCCTCCAGAACGGCACTGCCGAATCCGCCCTGGCGGACATTTTCTTCGACGCTAATGATACGCTGATTTTTTTTAACCAGAGAGCAAATGAGTTCGACATCCAGGGGCTTTACAAACCGGCAGTTAACAACAGTTGCGGATATGCCCAGTTGGGATAATTCCGAATGGGCCTCCAGTGCGTCGCAGACCGATCGGCCAATAGCCAGGATTAAAACATCTTCGCCTTCCTTTAATACCTCCGCTTTACCGATAGGAAGCGGTCGGATGTCCTTTTCGAGAATCGTTCCGGTGCCGGCCCCACGGGGGTATCGCAGGGCAATCGGACCGTCATGGTTTAAGGCTGTCAGCAGCATGCGGCGCAGTTCATTTTCATCTTTCGGTGCCATGACCACCATGTTGGGTAAATTGCGCAAATAGCCCAGATCGAAAAGGCCATGATGGGTGGATCCGTCTTCACCGACGATGCCACCGCGGTCGATGGCGAAAACGACATGCAACGATTCGAGGCAGACATCATGTAAAATTTGATCATATGCGCGCTGCAAAAAGGTGGAGTAAATGGCAACCACCGGCTTCAGGTTTTCAGTGGCCAGGCCGGCGGCAAAGGTCACTCCATGCTGTTCTGCAATTCCCACATCAAAAAATCTTTTCGGAAACAGCTCTGAAAATTGCGCCAAGCCGGTTCCCTCGGGCATCGCTGCCGTAACCGCAATGATTTTCGGATCCGTTTTTGCCAGTTGGACCATGGCATCGCCAAACACCTGGGTATAAGACGGATTCGGGCTCTTTTTATCCAAACAGTTACCGGTTTCGATTTCAAACTGGGTGCATCCGTGAAAATAAACCGGGTTATTTTCAGCCGGCGGATATCCTTTGCCCTTTTGGGTGGAGACATGTAATAGCACCGGTTCATTCAGGTATTTAATATTATTGAGTATATCAATTAAATGATTCAACTTGTGCCCATCAATGGGACCAAAGTACTCAAAATTAAAGGCTTCAAACAGCATGCCCGGGGTCACGAAAGTTTTCAGGCTGTCTTCGGTTCTTTTGGCCAACTGATAAATGTCATCGCCAAATTTGGGCAGCGATTTTAAAAAATCCCCCAATTCTTTGCGGATTTCCTGCATCTTTTTGCCGGAAAACTTACGGCTCAGGAAAGAGGATAGGGCGCCGACATTGCGCGAGATCGACATTTCATTATCATTGAGAATCACGATAAGATTTTTGTCTTTATGGGTATCGCCAGCCTGGTTGAGGCCCTCGTAAGCAATTCCGGCGGTCATGGAGCCATCACCGATAACGGCAATCACCTTGGCATTTTCGTCCTTGATATCTTTGGCACAGGCGATGCCAAGGCTGGCGGATACGGAGGTGCTGCTGTGCCCGGTTGTAAAAGCATCGTAAGGACTTTCGCTGCGGCGGGTAAAACCGGAAATTCCTTTGAACTGGCGCAGGGTATGAAATTGCTCCCGTCGACCGGTGAGCAGTTTGTGAGCATAGGCCTGATGCCCGACATCCCAAATAACTTTATCGTGCGGGGTATCGAAAACGTAATGAATCGCGATTGCCAATTCGACCGCACCCAAACTGGGCGCCAGATGACCGCCGGTTTGGGATACCACGTCGACAATGGCCCAGCGAATTTCTTCGGCCAGCTCGGGAAGATCATTGCGCGGGATTTTTTTTAAATCTGCCGGTGAGTTGATTTTATCCAATAATGCCAATTTAAGGTTACTCCTCTTTTTCTATTTACTTTTGGGAAAGATTTATTTTTTTCTATCGATGATATAGGTCGCTATGGCGCGCAATGGTTCGGCTTTATGATCAAATGATCCAAGCGCATGCAAAGCGTCATCAATCAGCTTTCCGGCAAACGTTTTAGATTCTTCAAGACCCAGCAGGGAAGGGTAGGTGCTTTTCTGACGCAGTTCATCGGTCCCCACCGCCTTTCCCATTATGGCCGGGTCGCCTTCAACATTTAAAATATCATCGGTTACCTGAAAAGCAAGGCCTATATTTTGAGCATAGCCTTCAAGCAGATTCAGCTGGCTGGAATTCACATCAGCCAATTCGGCACCGCATATCAATGACACTTCGATCAATGCGCCGGTTTTCAAGCGATGCATGGATTGCAGTTCATTCAATGTCAACTGGTTTCCTTCTGCGTCGATATCCAGCATCTGTCCCTGAATCATGCCGCAATAGCCGGCTGCATGTGAAATCAGTCGAATGACGCGCAACCATTTCGCGGCCTGCTGAACGTTGCTGGCTGCGACAGATGACAGCGTTTGAAAGGCCAGTGTCAGCAGCGCATCGCCGGCAAGGATTGCGGTGGCCTCATCATAGGCTTTATGGCAGGTCGGCTGCCCCCTGCGCAGGTCATCATCATCCATGGCCGGAAGATCATCGTGGATTAAAGAATAGGTATGAACCATCTCAAGGGCACAGGCCGCCGGCAAAACATCCTCCTGATCACCACCGACTGCCTCAGCAGCGGCAATGCAGAGTACGGAGCGAAATCGTTTGCCGCCGGCCATCAGAGAGTAAGTCATGGCCTCCAGGAGGCGGTCCGAGGGCCCGGATGTTTTTAAAATGGATTCAAGGGCCGCGTTAATGCGTTCAATTTTCTCTGCCAGATATGCATTTAAATCAAACATGATACCTAATCATCATTTGTATCGTCTTCAGCAGCTATAAACGGCTTTTCAGCTATCTGACCTTCCGAGTTCTTCAGCAAGACAGAGATTTTCTTTTCTGTTTCGTCCAACTTCTCGGAACATAATTTTGTCAGTTTAATGCCTTCTTCAAACTTTTTAATTGCTTTTTCCAGGGGTAGATCGCCGTCTTCGAGTTCCTGGACAATTCGCTCGAGCTGTTTCATGGATTGTTCAAATGTTTTCTGGGCCATTTTCAGATTTTCCTTTTACCCGGCAGGTTAACGTGCCTTTTGCAACCATTACTTGAAGATCTTGCTCAATGGAAACCGTCTTGGGGCTCACAACCACATTTAAATCAGGAAGCGTGCGTGTAATACTGTAACCCCGTTTTAAAATGGCAATCGGGCTAAGTGTTTCCAGTTGAACGCTTAACTCACGCAAACAAGCTGCCTTGTTATCTATGTTTTTATCAAATGATTTAATTATCTTATATTTATTTTGTTCAACAATAACATGCAAATTTTGAAATTGATGGGCAGGACTGTTATTCACCAGCCGATCTTGCCACCATTGAAACCGTTCTTTTTTGCGGTCCAAAAGAATTTGAACATAACGAATCATCCGAGACGAAGAATCATCCATCCGTAATCGCCAATCTTCAATCCGTTTTCGAGGATCGACCAATCGCTGTGACAGGTCCCTCAGAGCAAATCCTAAACGATCGATTGTATTTGTCATTCGATATCTAAGATCTTCAGAAATATCTATAAGCTTCTGTAATAATTCACTTTTAACAGGAACAGCCAATTCGGCCGCTGCTGAGGGAGTCGGGGCTCTCAAATCCGCCACAAAATCAACAATGGTATAATCGGTTTCATGTCCGATTGCTGAGATAATGGGAATTTCAGATGAAAATACAGCTCTGGCGACGTTTTCGCTGTTAAATGCCTGCATATCCTCCAGTGATCCGCCGCCTCTGGCCAGAATAGCCACATCGGCGTCAGCTGTTTGATTGAGCTGCTTAAGTGCCGCAATGATTTCTTCTTCAGCTCCGCCGCCTTGTACTTTTACAGGAAAAATAAGTATATTCAAGTTGTTAAAGCGCCGATCGATGATGTTAAGCATGTCGTGAACCACCGCGCCCGATGGCGAAGTGATCAGAGCGATTTTATGGGCTAAATACGGTATGGTTTTTTTGTGTTTTTCATCAAACAAACCTTCATCCGCCAGCTTAGCCTTCAATTTCTCATAGGCGATTTGAAGGGCGCCGATTCCTGAAGGTTCCAGATATTCAAGAATAATCTGATAGGTGCCCCGGGGTTCGTAAACACTGAGACGACCCATGCCGGTGATACGCATTCCGTCTTCGGGCTTAAACTTCAGTTGTCGTTGCTGACCCCGAAACATCACGGCATTGAGCTGTGATTCTTCATCCTTCAGGGTAAAATAAAAATGGCCGGATAAAGGAGTACGGAAATTAGAAATTTCTGCAACAATCCAAATAAAGGGGAACTGTTCTTCAAGCAGTAATTTGATATTGGCATTGAGTTCTGAAACCGTATAAATCTTTCGCATCGGCTCCATTTCATCAATCCCATTGTGTGAAGTGAACATATTTTTATCGAGGTTGTCAATCATGCTCAATTATGCTGTGCTGCAGGGCGGCATCCGACTGGAACAGATGCCCAACGTCTGATAAGTTATATTATGTAAACTTTTATTCGGAATGCTGAAAACTAGGCACTTTATAGCGCAAAATCCTATTTTTGTCTCCCCTGTTTAAACAGGCACCAATAAAGGCGGCATCTGATTCAAAATCCAGCTTGGGGCCTCTCATCCTCATTTTACGGCGTATTTTTCCAGCAGTTCGCGGACCGCCGGAATAATATAGATATCTTCATGGGGTATCAGGGCCAACTGATTGGCCAGAATTTTAATTTTTTTGTGCACCGACTTGTGTTTGTCCATGACAAACAATTTCTGGCCTTTAACGGTGCAAAGCCCACTTTTGACCTTGATTCCTGAAACCTTGAGGTTCTGTTCGGAAACCGTAATCTGCATTCGTTCCGCCAGGTCTTTGAGCTCTTGATATAATTGGTCGGGTTTCATAGCATTAAAACGCCACAGCCCCTTGAAAATCGCTGACTGTGTGTTATTATTAACAAACATTAAATTATATTCGCAGGAGGCTTTAAATGGAGTCCATATCAACAAAACAGACACAAGTCCAGACTCGCGTAAATGATTTTATTCGCAGTGTATACAACTGGATGGCGATCGGATTGGCACTGACCGGTTTTGTGGCCTTTTATGTCGCCAGCAATCCGACTCTGCTGAATCTTATATATCGAAATCAGATTCTGTTTTTCGGCCTGATTATCGCTGAACTGGGGCTGGTGTTTTGGATCAGTGCCCGTATTCAACGCATGCAGGCTTCCACCGCCACTGCCCTGTTTGTGCTCTATTCAGCCTTGAACGGGACAACCCTGTCGTTTATATTTATTTTTTATACCCGGGCATCGATTGCTTCGACTTTCTTTGTCTGTGCGGCAACGTTTATTGCCTGCAGCATTTACGGCTGGACCACCAAACGCGACCTGACTTCCCTCGGTGGGTTCCTGATGATGGGATTAATCGGGATCATCATCGCTTCACTGGTCAACATTTTTATCCGCAGTTCGGCCATGCACATGATCATCAGCTATATCGGGGTGCTGGTTTTCGTCGGCTTGACCGCCTATGACACCCAGAGCCTGAAAGCCATGGCAGTTTCTCAACCTGCAGATGTGGGCGCCAGCGCGATACGCAAAGGGGCAATCCTGGGCGCCCTGAAATTGTATCTGGATTTTATTAACCTGTTTCTGATGTTACTGAGGATTCTCGGCAATAGAGAGTAACAATATTCGCAGATTACACGAATCCCAAAGATTATGTGTCGACAGATTCCGCAGATTACCGCAGATTGTTTTCTTTAAATCTAACCTGGTATCCTAAAAAAAGAGATTTCCGAAATAAGACCCATCATTTCTTTCCCAATTTTAATTTGAATTTTTTGAAATCTGCGTAAATCTGTGTAATCTGCGGATAATATTTATTCTGCGGAATTGGCGGATGCTATCCAAGAGTGGCTTTGACGACGTCGGCGATCTGCTGACAGTAACGCCGGGTTTCGTCTTCTTCAGGCCCTTCAACCATCACGCGGCAAAGCGGCTGCGTTCCGGAATAGCGCACCAGCACCCTGCCCTTCTCGCCCAGGCACTCCTCTACCGATCGAATTGCAGCCATAATCTGCGGGACATTTTCAATCGCTGGTTTCTTCTGCACATCGATATTCAGCAAAACCTGGGGGAATACGGTCATCACCCGGCTCAATTCCGATAGGGGCTTGTTCTCTTCGCACATGGCCTGAATCAGCCTTATCGCCGTCAGCATCCCATCGCCGGTAGTATGTTGATCCAGGAAAATCATGTGGCCCGAATCTTCTCCGCCGATGATGGCCCCGTTGGCGTTCATTTGTTCCAGCACATAGCGATCACCCACCTGAGCCATCAAGTGATTGATACCCAGGTCTTTTAAAGCCAGTCGCAGTCCTAAATTGCTCATGACGGTGCTGACGACCAGATTGTTCTTCAGCAATCCTTTGCGCTTTAAAGACCGGGCACATATCGCCAGTGTCCGGTCACCGCTAATGACCAAGCCCTTCTCATCGACGGCAACCAAGCGGTCGCCATCTCCATCAAAAGCCAGTCCGATATCGGCCTCTTGCCTCAGAACCGCATCAATTAACGTTTCAGGGTGTTCGGATCCACAGGCCGCGTTAATATTTTTACCGTCAGGGTGGATATGCAGCGCCTCGACCTGCGCAGCGAGATCCTGGAATAACCTCGGAGCAACAGTATAGGTTGCTCCATTAGAACAATCTAAAACGATCTTCATATCGTCGAACAGCTTAGCGTGGGGTAAGGTGTTTTGCAAAAAGGCAAGATAACGTTCAGGCGCATCCTTCAGGGTTTCAATGTTTCCGGTTTGATGATTGGATTTTCGAGGGCTGGGATCGACATTATTGGCCGCTAAAAGACGTTCAATCTCGTTTTCTTTGGCGTCGGAAAGCTTATATCCATCTGCGTCAAATATCTTGATGCCGTTGTCGTAAAACGGATTATGTGAGGCGGATATGACAATCCCGGCGGCCGCATCGCTTGATGATACCAGATAGGCCACCGCCGGTGTGGGTAAAATACCGGTCAGACAGGCATCAGCGCCAACGGAACAGATTCCGGATGCCAGGGCATTTTCGATCATGTCGCCTGACTCACGGGTGTCTTTTCCGATAATTATTTTTGTGGGGATGGCGCTGTCGCCGAAAACCGATGCAAGCGCCCGCCCGATTTCAAAGACCGCACCAGCTGTCAGTGGATATTCATTTGCGACGCCGCGGATACCATCTGTACCAAAAAGTCTGCCCATAATAAAAAAATGTTAAATTAGTTAAATTGGTTTAATTGGTCTAATTGGTTAAACAATGTATCCCTCCAAACCAATCTAACCAATCAAACCAATTGAACCAATCAAACCCTTCCTTTATTTAAAAGATGGAATTAAACTGAGTGCATCATCGGTAACGTGATCAACAATTCCCTGGAGCCATTGAGTTCCGGTGTCGCCATCAGCCGGTGGTAGTCCCTGAATCACGGTAATATAATCCAAGCCGTTTTTCTTGATCCCCTTTTGGATTTTTTCAAGAAAGGCATCTCGCTCACGCGACTCTCCGGCTTCGGTACGGCTTTGATTGAGCAAATCTTTCAACCGCGGCCACTGCGCCACCAATTCCTGTTTTTGCTTCCATGCAGGAGATGATCGGCCAAGCTCATTTTTTGGGAAGGGTTCCATCTCCATGGAAATTTGGATCTTGTCACAAAGCGCTTCAAGCCGATTAGCCCGCTCTGTGATGGCACGACCCACATTTTCTTCGAGTCCGGCCAACAGCGTTTCTGGAAAATATTCTGAAATAAACTGGCTGCGCACGTAGCGGTACCATTGGCCTAAGGCAATCAGATTGGCAATATAAATGATATTGTTAAGCACCACTCGCTTTTCGTTTCGATACCGCCCGGGCGAATATGACAAATTGCCGCCTTGCGGTTCACCGCCGAACAACAGGCGCCCGGGCCTGAGCTCATCCTTGCGAACAATCGTACCGGCGGCCACTGTGGTCCCGTAAGCCAGCCGGCAGGGGCCGACCAGCCCCCCCTGGCCGCCCAGGAATATCGGTGGCTGATTTAACATCACACCTTTTGGCACATCACCGATCAGGGAGGCCGTCACCTTGTCCTGATTGGGTGTAAAATTAAAATGGATGTAGCAACTGCCCACCTCGCTGTGATTTTTGCGACTGGTGCCACCGGCCATCAGACAATCGCAAAAATTGATTAAACTTCCCAGGGTGACAAACGGAAAGAGGATCGTATGTTTGGTCCCTACGGTGTGCGCAATGCTGGCCTGCTCTTCAAAAATGCTGGCTTCACGCACATGCGATCCCAGCCCGGCTTTGGCGTTTGCCAGAAAAACAGCATCTTCAAAAAAACCGCCCTTCAGTTCAACCCCGGGCCCGATCTGACAGTTTTTAACGGTAGCCGGGGCTTCAAATCCGATGATAGCACCACTTAAAATGACAGTCGTATCGCCGAAGATCTTAGAACCCGCATGTATCGACACACCGTCGCCTGAGATTTTATCAATATCTACCTCTGCTCCGATTTCGATACTTTCCGGACAGGCAACCCGGATTCCTTTGGCAATTAACTGCGCAATTTTTGTTCCTTTTTGGCGTGTCATAAGCCTATCATAATTGCCGTTATCGATTTTGCTTTTTTTGTTTCACATCATCTTTAATACGCTTGACATGCCCGCGACCCAGCCCCTTGACTTCACAGCCCAGCTCAAAATAGCGGCGTATCTTTGCGTCATCCAGCACACCGAAACAATCGACGATGGCAGCCGGGCGTCCGATCATTTTGACAACATCGTCGGGGTCCAGTTCGAGGTACTCCTGGTGCCGGACGGCAAAAATCACCGCATCGGCAAATTGAAGGGCTTTGGATAAATCCGTTTCGATCCGGGTTTCATCCAGCTTGTCCTGATTTCGGAAAAAACGTTTCATGGAATGATCCGGTGCCGGATAGCTATCCTGCTTTTCAAGTTCCCACCAGTGCTTGACATAAGGATCGTTTACCGCAATTTCCGCTCCCATTTCCGTTAGTTTGCGAACGATAATCTCAGAGCCGCTGTATCGCGTATCACCTACCCCCTGGCGGTAGGACGCGCCCAGCAGTACGATTTTAGAGGCCGCAACGATTTTTCCCATGTTGCGCAGTGCATCCCGCACCTGCTGCGGCACCCGCAATGAACGCGTATCATTGATATCAATGGCCGCCGGCGTTATTTTGAACACATTATCTTCAAAACCCATCAGGGTATGGTAGGCCCACACACCCAAGCCGCCGTCTTTGGGCAAACAATAGCCGCCAATGCCGGGCCCGGGGAAAATCATGTTGCTATGGGTCGGCCGGATTTTAATCGCTTCAATGACTTTGATCAGGTCCACGCCGTTGCGTTCGGCAAATACGCTCCATTCATCTAAAAAAGCCAGGGTGGTGGCCCGGTAGGAATTTTCAATAATTTTACAAGTTTCGCTTTCAATCGGACGGTCCAGTACCGTGAGTGGATATTCTGCCACATTCAGTATTTGCGATAAAAAGATCCGAACCCGTTCCCGGGCCGTTTCATTGATGCCGCTGCAAACCCGCCAGAAATCCCGCACGGATGCCACATAATTGCGCCCGGGCATCACGCGCTCAAATGAATGCGCCAAAAGTGGCTCAGCAATCCGATAATCCGCGCTTGCCAAACTCTTTTTTTATGATGGGATAGGCCACATATTCGGTGGTTCCCGGCGGTACCGTGGTTTCAATTAAAACCAGGCATTCCGGTTTTATCTTTTCCCCGATAATTTTAAGGCTGGCTTCCAGCGCTACGATATCGGCATGACCCTGGCGAACATCGCCGAATGTTTCTTTAAAATAATCGCACTGGACATCGACGATGACAACATCGGCCAGACTCAGCGCTTCATAAGTAAACGTAGCGATCAACGTTTTTTTCTCTTTTACGCAGCGTTCGATCAGGGGGGCGACTTCGGGGTCTTCGGCCTCAACCGGGGCGATGCCTCTGTTGATATAGGGAATTTTCCAAAAGGATCGGGTTGAAGGCCGTTGCATGCCGATGACAAACTTGTTGGGTTTGTTGCTATCCGGATCCGTTGAATCGGCGACAACGCCCGCCATCACCGCACCGACAAATCCAACGCCCATTACCACAACGATTTCTCTGCCCATCAATCGCTGCTCTTTCACGATCCTCTGTAAGCGCTTAAATTCCTTTTGGTAATCTTTTTCCTGGGGTAATTGAAAAGCCTCACCGGTCGGACAAACCGAAACCGGGGCTTCTGAATGTGAATTTTCATTCTCCTTTGAAATCTGCATAAAGCATCTCCGTTCGCATTTGATAAGTAGTAATTTTACGGGGTATTTCAATAAATTATCATCATTATTAACATAAGATATTATCATAAGGCTAGAATAAATCAAACCTAAATCGAGCGTTTCAAATTTTAAAATAAGTCAAAAAAAATATCCAAAAACCGAGCGGGGCATGCCAGGTAAAAATAATAATTACAATATATTATATCGTAATCATCTTTTTTGGTATTGAAAGACGACTAAAATTGTGATTTAATTTAAAACAGTTGAACATTAACGACACTGGCATTTGTCATAGTTCAATTGAATTAGAAAGGAGCTATGTTTAATGGCACGCATACTTATTATCGATGACGAAGAGCAAATCCGATCGATGCTCCGATTGATGCTGGAAAGAGTTGGATATGAGGTCGTCGAGGCGCCTGACGGCATCGAAGGGATCAGAAAATACCGAGAAAAACCTGCCGACCTGATCATCACGGATCTTATTATGCCCAATAAAGACGGCATCGGCATGATTATCGATCTTAAAAAAGAGTTCCCCAGCGTAAAAATTATTGCCATGTCCGGAGGAGGAGTAAATCGTCCTGAAGGATATCTGGACGGCGCCAAGAAGCTGGGCGCAAATCGCACCCTCACAAAGCCGATTGATAGAGAACAAATGCTGATGGCGGTTAAAGAAACCCTGAAGGAAGACTCTCCTGTCGCTGAGTCATCCGTATGAAGGATTTGCACCATACTGTTTAAAAATTTTAAATAAACTGCCGAAAAATGACCGGCTCATTTGCGGCTTTTGGCAATTGCGACTTAATTTTTACCAAAAGGAGACCGACAGAAATTTTTTAGAGTTGCCGCCCGCCTATTTCTATCCCGAAGAATCCCCGGCTTTAAGGTTTTTAGCTTTGCAAATTTTTCCGGATTATTATAAAAGAGTAAGATTGAGGACCAAAATCCACGGTCTCTCCTGCTTTACCCATGCTGGATCAAGGGAAAAAATACGTGAAAAATTTCGCTTTAATATTCTGTCTCATCATTCTCATTCCGTTTAATGCGGCAGCCGATATCATCTTTTTTAAAGATGGCATGAAGACCGTCTGCCAGGAAAAAGCTTGGGAGGAGGAAGGAGAAGTCAGATGTGAATATGGTGGTGCGATTCTGAGTTATCAAAAAAAAGATGTGATACGGATCGAAAAAATAAGAATTGAAAAACAACCTGAAAGCCTTCCCGGCAAGGATCCCCAGACACCCAGCAAAACCGCTGCAAAACAGGCGACATCAGCTCCCGAAATCAAAAAGCCCGCTCCCCCCGGGAAGAAACCGTTCTCTAAAAAGGTTTCCAAAATCGTCTCAGCAAAGCCAGATATGGCTAAAGCCAAGGGCTTGCAATTTTACAATCCCAGACGTCCTCAAAAGTACTGGAGCAGTGCAGTTTCCAAACACCATTCTTTTAAAGAAGCCATCGCATCGCTGGCGAAACAGTATGATCGCTCTCCGGAATGGATTCAACATCATATGGGAGAAACCAATGACCTTTCTGAAATCCATCAAAATTTGAGCATGGGTAAATTAAATGCACCGCTGACGGTACCGGAGGATGACAAAGAAAAAATACCTGAAACACTTTTCTACAATCCGCGAAGACCACAGAAATACTGGAACAACGCTAACTCAAAGCACAATACATTCAAGGAAGCAATCGCCGCAATGGCCAAAGAATACGAGCGGACGCCGCAATGGGTCCAACAATATATGGGAACAACCAACAACCTTAGTGAAATCCATCAGAATTTGGCAAACCAAAAGGAGGTTGAAACTTCGCCGTAAATTCAAGCGACTGGAAGCCCCTGCGACGCCCAATCGGGCATTGCGCTTGAACAACACCGGCAATGCGGTAGAGCGCCGTCATTTCTGACACTGCCAAAAACGATGGCAGTTTATCGCGCTAGATTACATTATTCATTTTATTGACAATCAAGCAATTTTCCTGTACGATTTTAACAAATATATATTGTAATATAGACTATTTATATTACCTGTTGTTGCAGCTCCGCAAAGCCGCTTTGTGCTTTGCGATTTTTGAAAGGTCAGGCCCTCATGCTTTCAGTCAGTCGCGATATTGTTGCATTAATCCGAATATTCACCAGCTGTTTGACAGCCGCTTTTTTAATTTTCTTCATCTCCTCACTATCCGGAGAAGATCTGATTAAAAACAACAGCTTCATTGACGATCTGGATAGAAACCTTTTGGAAATCACGGCCGAATTGGAAAGTGGTATCGAAAACAGAATTAACCAGCTGGGAGAAGTACCCGCCATCAATCCCTATAAAAAATTTTACTGCGCCGAATTTGCAAAAGAGATTCACGAAGTTTCATATTTAACAGAAAAGCAAAAAATTTTATTCGATGCATTTAATGTCCGTGACTTTGAAAGTAAATCAAAGCGCCTGGTAAAATATTCAGAAAATGCCAATATGCAGGCCCTGATGAATGAGCTTGAGATTGTAAAAAGAGAGCTAAAAAATTCCGTCAATTTGATTGATAAAAGGCGCAAAAAACTCGTACGCCAAAGAACGGCCTATATTATCCTCTTTTTCGTACTCTGGATTGTGATCTATTTCTATTATAGCCGCGGCTTTATCAGGCGATAACCCTACAATAAATCAGAATTTTTTACCCTTTCGCATAAAGAAAACCGGTTCCTCATGTATCAGTCATTTTATAACTTAAAAGTTAAGCCATTCCAAATCACAACGGATCCGAAATTTTTATGGCTCGGTGAAAAGCATAAAGAAGCCCTCGCGACGCTTAAATACGGTATCTTGGAAAACAAGGGTTTTCTTCTGCTAACCGGCGATGTCGGAACCGGCAAAACCGTTTTAATCCACGGTCTGACGAAGATCATTGACGTTTCGGCAATTGTGGCCACCATTCCGGACCCCGGGCTAAGCAGCATTGATTTTTTTAATTTTCTTTCCGAAGAGTTAAAGATGAACCGGCGCTTCGACAGCAAAGGCGCCTTTCTGATCCACTTAAAGCATTTCCTGCATAAAGCCTCGGCAACCGATAAGAAAGTTCTGTTGATCGTTGACGAAGCCCAGCGGCTCAATCACGAGCTCATCGAGCAGATCAGGCTTTTGTCGAACATCGAACTGGACAACCGCAAATTGATCAACATCTTTTTTGTCGGCCAAAGCGAATTCAACAAAATGATTAACGAAGAACGCAATAAAGCCGTCAGACAGCGAATATCGGTTAGCTACCATATTGATCCCCTGACCGAGCAGGAAACGCGCGAATACATTAACCATCGACTCAAGGTTGCCGGATGCAACCGGGAGCTTTTTAAACCGGAAGCTGTGCGAAAAGTCTATACTTTTTCCCACGGATACCCGCGACTCGTGAACATCATTTGTGATCACGCACTGCTGACCGGATATTCCGTCGGAAAAAAAATCATTGATGCCGGGGTGATCAAGGAATGTGAAAAAGAGCTTAAAATTCCCATCAATGAAACGAACAAAGAAAAAAATAACGCGGAATTCTTGGAACCGAAAGAAAGCCCATTCGCCGTGCTTCAAAACCAATCTACGGGCAAACGAATCGGATATTTCGCCGTTATTGTTTTACTGCTCGTGGTCACCGGTTATTTTTTATTTAATCTGCAATCAAAAGATAAACCCCGCTGGAAAATGGAGGAAATCGCTCCCCAATCTTACGATTCTCCAGCTTTAAAAGCCAAAGAATCTTTCGTCCCCGGGGTGGTTGGTGAAACTGAAACTACAAAGAAATTGCCGGCGGTAAAACGGTTCGATGAACAGGTCATGGAGGGCACGGATTCTGAGCAGTCCGGCGAGCTGAAAATCGCAGACCAAAACGATGAATTATCAACCGAGCCGCAAGTCAGTCCTTTTCCGGATCGCAAAATAGTGATTTACTTCAAGCACAATTCAAATGATCTTCCGGATCTAGCCTATGACATGCTGGATCGCATTGCTGATTTTATGGTCCACAATCCGAAAACCAATATCAATATCAATGGCTATACGGATTCAACCGGGGCATACAGTTATAATGTCAGTGTTTCTCAGTTCAGGGCCAATATGGTCAAAGGTTACCTGGTCGGCAAAGGGGTTGAACCACTCAAAATAAATGCCCTGGGCCTGGGCCCTAAAGATCCGATTGCCAGTAACGAAACGGACAAGGGCAGACAAATGAACCGCCGGGTTGAAATCGAGCTCAATCTTGATAACTCGTAGACGGCTCACGCCAAGCCTCCAAGACGCGAAACTTCTCAGATTATCTTCCTATAATTTTTTCCTTTGCGAGCTTTGCGGCTTTGCGCGAGGGAAAATCAATTTCTTTAAGCTAATTGCCGAAGTCGAACCTAGTTTTTAATAGTTTCAATGTCGCTGCGCTCACCGCAAGACCATTGATCTCTTTGGCTGAAACCCAGCGGGCCTCTACCGCGTCATCACCCGGTGACGGCTCTCCCAGAACATAATCTGCTGCCAGATCAACAATCACGTAATGGAATCGCACTTTTCCGGCCGCATCACGATCGATAACGTCAAATGTATAAATCGGCTTTGAAGCCCGGATTTGAATACCTGTTTCCTCCAGTATTTCTCTTTCGGCAGCCTCCTGAAGCGTTTCACCGATCTCCACACTTCCGCCGGGGATGGCCCAGAGATCTTCCGCGGGCGGCTGCCCCCTGCGAACCAGTAAAACACATTCATCCTTGAACACCACTGCACCGACAGCCACCCGGGGATTGCTGGGGTAATCGTTTTTCTTCTTTGGCGGGTAATTTTTCAACATTCAGGTATTTTCCCTTCTTACTGGTTTCAGTGTTCAGATGTCAGAAAACAGAGATCAAACAGAGTGCTTCATCATTTAGTTTTTATCATCTGTCTTCTGCCATCTGACCTCAACTCGACTGAGCTCGTCGCAGGCTGGCCTCTGAAGTCTGACACCGACAGGGGCGTTATACGCTTTTTTTAACCATTATTCCAGTTTTCCAATATTCCATTATTCCATTCCGTAAAAACTGGTTGACCGTCTTGCATCCTTGACACCGGTCGGTCATTGACCTATGGTCCCAGGATTAAGATCGTGCAGAATGCAAGTTTTCCATTGTGGTCTCACGCAAGTAATTTACAAAACACGATTCAATTCAACTTAAACTTTTGACTTTTTAAAGGCCGCCGTTATGAAATTCCAATCTAAGCTGCCCGACCTCGAGCTCACGATTTTTTCTGTAATGACCCAACTGGCTATTGAACACGGCGCAATCAACCTTTCCCAGGGGTTCCCGGATTTTGACACCTACCCCGAACTTATCTCACTGGTGGAAAAGTATATGCGTGAGAGTCATAATCAATATGCCCCCATGCAGGGTGTTATGGTTCTGCGCGAACGAATTGCCGAAAAAGTATACGATCTATACGGCGCTCGATACAATCCGGCAACCGAGATAACCATAACATCCGGTGCCACCGAGTCCGTTTTTGCAGCGATTTCCGCAGTCGTGCAAAAAGATGATGAAGTCATTATATTTGAACCGGCCTATGATGCTTATGCGCCCATCGTCCAATTAAGCGGTGGGATTCCGATTTTTCTCCAGCTAAAGTTTCCGCACTACCATATTGATTGGAACATGGTTAAAAACGCCCTCAACAAAAAAACCAAACTTATCATTTTAAATTATCCGCATAATCCCACCGGCGCCGTTTTGTCAAAGGAAGATATTTCAAGCCTCTCGCAGATCATAGAAGACACCCAAGCCCTTATTGTCAGCGATGAAGCCTATGAGCACATTATCTTTGATGGGCTGCAGCATGAAAGTATTTCCAGACATCCGCAACTGGCGCAACGAAGCTTTGTGATCTGCTCTTTCGGCAAAACCTATCACACCACCGGCTGGAAAATCGGCTACTGCCTGGCACCCGAACCGCTTTCAATCGAACTACAGAAGATCCATCAATACCTGACGTTTGCCTCCAACACCCCGATTCAAATGGCCTATGCCGAATTTTTGCAAAACAAAGACCTGTATCTGGACCTGCCCAATTTTTATCAGCAAAAACGGGACCTGTTTTTAAGTCTTATAAGCAATTCCCGCTTTACGCCCCTCCCCTGCAACGGGACCTACTATCAAATGCTGGACTATTCGCAAATTTCAGACGAGCCGGAACTCGTCTTTGCAAAGCAGTTGACCGTAGAACACGGCGTGGCCGCTATTCCACCGTCAGCGCTTTATCATCAAAAAGAGGATCACAGGGTATTGCGCTTCTGTTTCGCCAAAAAGACGGAAACCCTTGAAAACGCAGCTGAAAAATTATGCCGAATTTGAAACGAGAAGATTCCGCCAAATCAATCAAAATCAAAATTCAACAGGATCTTGAGCTTCGCATCCTGCACGGGATGGCCTGTGAATGGGATGCGGCATGGCTCGGTTTGGATCCGGACATGCAGCAACTGATCCGAAGGCCGACGTTTGCGATAAAGGATTTAAAAAGCCAATGGGGAAACTGGTCACCGGAAAAGCGAAAAATCTCATTGAGCCGACAGTTGGTGCTCAATTATCCCTGGGATTCGATTCGTGATGTTTTGTTGCATGAAATGGCCCATCAAATGGCGCAACAACTTTGGGGCACATCCGGCCAAATACCTCATGGTACTGCCTTCAAAAGGGCCTGCCGATTGCTTCACATCGATTCTACGGCTTCCGCCAATTATGCACCGCTTCAGGATCGCTTGCTGCGGGATACATCCAATGCACATGACAAGCGCATGCTGCGAGTAAAAAAACTTCTGGCGCTTGCGGAAAGCAAAAACCGTTTTGAAGCCGAAGCGGCCATGGCCAAAGCCCACGAGTTAATTGTCAGGCATAACATCGAGCTCCATCGCCATGAGGACAAGCGTCAATTTCTGAGTATCTTTCTTGGCTCCCCTGCCCTGCGCCACCCCCGTGAAGATTATCATCTGGCCAATTTGTTGCAGGATTATTATTTTGTCTCTGGAATCTGGGTGTCGGCTTATGTCATCGAAAAACAAAAAATGGGCCGAGTTCTGGAGATTAGCGGCACCTCCCCCAATCTAAAAATCGCCGATTACGTCCATGGGTTTATCGTGCAGTTCATTGATACACAGTGGCTGAAATACAACCATAAAAGAGGATTGAACCGTTATCGCAAAACCGATTTTTCGGTTGGCATAATAGAAGGATTTCGTAACAAGCTTGAGTTAAATGTCATTAAAAAGAAAACAAAGAAAGATATTTTCGCCCTCATTCAAAAGGGTGATCCGCAACTGCAAAAATACTTCTCGTTCAAATATCCGCTTACCGCCTCGGTGAAAAAAACAGCAACCCGACAGGATCCCCGGGTGTTAAATGCCGGCAAAAAACTCGGTAAAAAATTAGTCATTGCCAGGGGAATCAACGAACGAAAAACCTGCCAACCGCGTTTGATCACCGGCACTTAGCACCGGAGTCATCCTCCCGTATTATTTCAAATTTTATTTCATTTCTTGCCTAAATTTATGAACTTCGCTTCATGTTTATTTGTAGCTTTATAGAAGTTTTGAGGCGAATATATTATAATTACAGAAACTTGCTATTTCGTTTCATTGGAATGCCTTTTGCATCAATTAAGTCTTGGATACTTTTGTCCTTAAAAACTAAGCGGCGGCTACAGAGCATAAATACAACTGAGTAAATCTGATCTTCTTTATCAATTTTAAGTATCAACCATTTCATCAAAAGGATTTGAAAGTGCATATAATTAATCGCAAAACAACAGAAAGACGTTCTGGAGGAAATGGACGAGATTCATATGCTCTAGATGGTTATCGAAATATGGGATTCAAAAACAGGAAGTCTACCGTTTTAACAATTTGCCTTTGTTTTATAGGGATTACGGGCTGTGCTGTCATGCAGGGCAATCTGACGAAAACGTATGAATCGGAATACCACAATACAGTCCGCGCAAGCAGCGACACATTAAAAAATTTAAAAATACCCGTAACTGAAAAAATGTCGGATGAATTAAAAACAGTAATGAATGCAAAACGTTTTGATGGAACTCCGGTCACAATTGAAGTTGTGAGAATAAATCAGAATCGGACAGAGGTTTCTGTGAGAACCGGCAAAGGGGTAGTTTTGGATAAAAGAGTTTCAACGCAACTTCATGAATTTATTAGTGAGAAATATAATACAGCAAACAAAACAAGGCATTACGGAGGAAGACCTTGATGCCGATTCTGGCCAAGAAATAATTTCTGCCGGATCTGGCAGCGAGCATGACGATCAAATGCAAGCCGAGCGTCGGTTGAAATTGGCTGGGGTTTTTACGGACTCCGTCTTCATAATTTATTTTAATCAAGATTCAAATGAACTTACGCAAAAAGCCGAGGAAAAACTTGATCGGGTTTCTGAAATTATATTTAAAAACCCAAAAGTTGACATTACGCTAAATGGTTATACGGATTCAATCGGAGCACCGTCATACAACAAAATCGTATCTGAGAATCGGGCCAATGTGGTCAAGATCTATCTCATTGGAAAAGGTGTCGATCCTTCTAAAATAAAAACAATCGGCTACGGACCACAAAATTTTTTGGCAAGCAATAAAACAAAAGAAGGAAGACGATTTAATCGGAGAGTTGAAATTGAGCTTATACCCTGATAACATGATAAACTAAATAATATCATCTTAATTAATGAGGAGGAATGTTATGTTCAAGAAATTATCAGTCCTTGCTTTGTGTTCGTCTTTGATTTTGCTTTCAGCATGTGTTTCCAAAAAAGAGTATGTAGCGCTCGAAACCAAATCGAATCAAACCCAGGCTCAATTGGAGCTGGACAAACAAAATCTTCAGGCCCAAATATCCAAATTAAATAGCGAAAAAAATCGTCTTTTAGATACGGTCGAGGGGTTGCAGACGGAGTTGAAGCAGGAAAAACTTGCCGTTAAACAAAAAGAAAAAGAAGTTTCGGAATTAGACAAAACCCGTATGGAAATAGAATCCAGCCTGAAAGAGCAAATCGCTCAAAAGGACATAAAATTAGAGGAAATTGAAGGTAAATTAAAAGTCACTTTTGTCGATAAAATTCTTTTTGATTCAGGCAGTGTCATGATCAAAACGAAAGGCCAGGAAGTTTTATTAAAATTGGCAGATTCTTTCAGAGATAATGAAGCTCAAAATATAGCGGTAGAAGGCCATACAGATGAAGTTCAAATCGGCGCAGCTTTGATCGATAGATTCCCGACAAACTGGGAGTTGTCGACAGCAAGGGCCACCGCAGTCGTCCGTTTTTTACAGGAAAAAGGAAATATTGCACCAGAACGACTAACCGCCAGCGGGTTTAGTTTTTACCGGGCCGTTGCAACAAATGATACACCGGAAGGACGAGAGCAGAATCGAAGAATAGAAATTATTTTGATTCCAGTCCGATAGATAAATTTCATCTATCTTTCTTTAAGCTTAGACGGTCCTATTCATATCAAAACATAGCCCTTTTTGAAAAAGTGGCCGATTTAATATTTTTCGGACCGATAATAAAAATGCAGGATTAACGACCTGTCCTGCATTTTTATTATATAATAACTATAGGTTATAATTTATAGTTAATGTATTTTATTAATTAATTATCGAGTTTTGTTTTCCCGAATTACACTAGAATTTTATTTTACCTTTCACACATGGTTAATTTTGTCCATCCCGCCAATAAGGATTAATGAGATCCTCGAAAATCGTCATGGCGGCTTCGGCGCCCTGGCCCGAAGCGGTGACGATCTGCTTGTAGCCCCCTTCCACATCGCCGGCTGAATAAACGCCTGGAATCGTGGTTCGGTGCTTGCCGTCCTGTTTAATAAATCCTTCTTCATTGACTTCCAGACCGATCTTCTGAGCCAGTTCCACCGCTGGGGTATAGCCGATGGCAATAAAGACCCCGTCAGTCTCAAATGCTGTTGTCTCTTCGGTTTTATTGTTAACCAATAAAATTTGCTCCACCCGTTCTTCTCCTCGAATCTCTTTGACTTCGGTGTCCCAGAGTATGGGAATATTATTTTCAGTCAGCTGCCGGGACAGAAATTCCTGGGCGCGCAATTTATCCCGTCGATGAATCAGGGTCACATCAATGCCCATGTGAAAGAGGTGCAGGGCTTCAGTGACCGCACTGTTACCGCCGCCGACCATCACAACTTTTTTGCCTTTAAACAGCGGACCGTCGCAGGTACTGCAGTAGCTGACCCCTCTTCCGGACAAGCGAGCTTCACCGGGGATGTTCAGGTGGCGATGACTGGCACCGGTGGCCAGCAGGATGGTTTTGGTGTGAAATTGTCTCCGGTTGGTCTTGACGACAAATGGCGGGCCGGACTGGATATCCACCACTGCTTCACCCTGAAAAATCTGCACGTATTGCAGGGCGTGGCTGACCATAATATCAACCAGCGATTTGCCGCCTACCGATGTAAACCCGGGATAATTTTCAACGATCGGAGTGGTGGCCACCTGGCCGCCAAGGGCGTCGCGTTCGACAATTGACGTGCGCATTCCACTGCGGACCGCATAAATACCTGCGGTTAAACCGGCCGGCCCCCCGCCCACAATCAGCAGGTCGGTTTCTATCAACTCGGCATCACTTTCCGGAATAAAGATGGTCTGGGCCTCCATTTTTACCAGCGAAAGAACAAAAACTTCCTCCGGCTGGGCACCCTGGCCGATAAGCACGTCGTTGGCAAATGCCTGGGGCACACTCTGGGCTGAATATTGTTGGGCCAGTTCCGGTTCACTCTGGATATCGACAATTTCCAGCGATATCCGATCCGGCATCTCGATGGCGGTTTTGACTGCATTAATGGCTTGCTGGGGACAATACGGGCAGGTCGGGCTGACAAATATTTTAATCTTTTTGTCGGAATCAATCCGTTTGATCACTTTTAAGGATTGATCGCTCAACTGACTTTTCCCCATACCGATAAGAATCAAAATTTCAAGAAACGTTCGGGCCTCTTCTCCCATCGGGGCCCCCAGCCACTGGATTGAATATTTTTCCGGGGCAATCAGCAGCGTAGGAGAATGGGTCACATTCCATTTTTGGGCCAGCTCATGGTCCAGATCATATTCACGCAGCCTAATTTTGTCGCTCAACTGGCGAAAAGCGCGAATCACCTCCCGATTGGCATGGGTAAAAACATCTTCATGCCCTTTGGCGGTAAACAGGAAAAGTGGAATTTCATTGGGCAATTGATCAAAGGTCGTTTTCAGCTGCTGAAGATAGGCCTGACTGGCCATCTCACTTTCCCGGGGATCCATGTAAGACGTATCCTGCTGCATTTTATATCCTTCCCGTTTGTTCTATAAGTGGTTTCAAAACTTCAGATCAGGCCCAAGGGCAAGGCGTCAGGCCGATCGGGAAAGCGCAGCATACATGGGTATGTGAGCATTTATCGGAGGCCTGCAACGCAGCCATTGGGCCTTAGATGGGGTTTTGAGACCACTTCTATTGTTTCGCCGGTATCTCTGTCCAACCCGGCACCTGCAAAATGTTTTATTCTATTTAGTGAACACAATATTTTAAGTATAACAAAGGTGTGTGTCAACCGGGTTTAACCACTTAAGAAGAAAAAGTTGGAGGATGCAAAAGTCGTTGATTATACAATATAAGTTATTCTATCAGCATACGTAAATTCTCTGCAGCCTGCGACGCAGGTATCCATTTTAACCGGCGATTAGGCCCTCTTGATAATATAAAGCTGTTTGCATATTTTCCCTCAAGTGATTCGATAAAAACCTGGGCATCTTCAACGCGACCTTCCCGAATATAACGATGGGCAAGATAATTTTCGAGGTTCGGCATAGCTTCCGTTCCCCGATCGGTGGCGATGTTTTGAAATTTATCATTTTCGCGTAGCATATTGTAGTATTCTTCTACATCGTTGCCTTTCCGCAAGAAGACTGATCTTAAACCGCGTTCGGCGATGGCCATACCGGTAGCATAGGCATCCGGAAATTTGGCAAGCATTTCATTAAAAGCTTTTTCTTGATCCTCAGCATAGCCCGCACCTCTCCTTCGCAGACGCGCGCGATCATAGAGAGCCATTAATTCTTCATTATATTGATTTCGATCTAATTCGTGTAGTTCACGGTTTCTTGCCAATGTCTGTTCCCGATAATTGCTCACCAGATCCTGTAAAGCATAATCTTCATAGATCTTTGATAGGATTGTGGGATCGAGGTCTTCACTGGCTGCCAGCTGATCCAGTCCGGTGGAGCTAATAATTTGTGCCAGTTGTTGAACCTTTTTGCGGTGATCGGAGGCGGACTCGTCCTCGCTTCTCGATGCGAGTGGGGATTTTTTTAAAGGACTCCGCCCGATATTATTCTCAGCAGATTTATAGTGTTTTTCAAAATCCGCGAAAGATTGACGAAGAGCCGCAAGATCATCACGGTATTCCGTTACTAATTTTTTTGAAGAAACATAAACACGATAACTAAAAAATATGGAAGCCATGCAAATAACAGCAGATAAAACGGCAACTATTACGCTGACATTCCTTATCTTCTCTTTATCCATCGGTTTTTCCCTAATAAATGATAATAATCAACAATTTCGGTAATACTGATATGTTGGAGCAAGATATCTGCAGTTTGATGAGCTCAGAATTAAAAAAGATAAATGGAGGGCGTCTCTACTTCACAATTTTTTTCCATTATTTTTTATTCTTGTCGCCTACCTTTTATTAATCCGCGGACGAAGATATCTTGACCTTCTGCAGTGCCTTGGAAAGATTGACCATCTGAAGAAATTTGCAATTTAATAAAATATGAATACATATCCTCTAATTTTCCCTTGAAATTACTCCCGACAACACTTCCCTCAATTTCATATGCAGAATTTTTGGTGGATACCACCGTGTCGTCACTTTGCTTTAAAACCCATGTGCCTTGTGCATAGCGGAATCCTTCAACTTTCCATTTTCCGCTCCATGGTTCGATATTGCGCTTTTTATCATTAGAAATCGAAGCAATTTGAGTTTCAGATGCACTTTCTGGAGCAATTTGTGATTTCCTACCCGCCTCAGTTTTAGAGGTACTTTTGTTCGAGTTGAAATAAAAATCTCCCATCAAGGATGAAGATTCCCATGGGATTTGGCGACCATTGGTCTGTCTGGCCACATCGATTCTAACACGCTTTAGGACCTGCTCAATCAGCAGATTGGACGTCATCATATGTTGAATCAAGTGCTTTGTAAAAATGCCGTTTCTATCAGGACCATCGGCGGCAACCTCGCCCGGAGCGGTTGAATAGGCAACCAGAGAACCGGTGGGCGCATCCATGCGTGCCAGGCCGCTTTGAGCGGATCGAAAGGCTCTGGCGTAAGGATTGTTGCGGCAGGCATCCAGTATCACGATATTTAGCCGGTTTTCAGCGTCCTCCATCTTTCCCAGTATCCGGCCGGCATCTACGGCTTCGTATTTGACATCGGATTCGGATTCAATTTTGGCATCAACAGGAATAAGATAATTACGTCCTTCTACCTGGACCCCATGCCCTGCAAAATAAAATAACCCAACACCGCCATTTCTCAGTTGCCGGCCGAAATGGCGGATGCTGTCTTCCATGGTTCTCTGATCCGCATCTTTCTTGAGAATAACTTTAAAGCCTAACTTTTTGAGAGTTGCCGCCATATCCTCGGCATCGTTTATAGAATTTTTAAGTGGTGCGGTCCGATAGGCGCCGTTGCCGATAACAAGAGCAAGTCGGTCTACATTCAGCTTGATTCCACGTTCTTGTGCAGCCTGGACAGCAGCTGCGTAGAGCAAAAGCAGGGATGTAATAAGGACTGTGAATTTTCTGAGTATCATTCTAAAGCCCATTTCTTTTAGCAAATATAGGGGGGTGTTCGTGAATTTCGACAATATTTTACCGGGTATTTTTTGTCAAATCCAATATCCGTGAAGTTTAGATACATTGAGGGCATCCAAAAATTGTTGAAATTTCAGATATGAAATGGATATCTGCAGCCTACCGCATTTTTAAATCTGGTGTCAAACCTTAGGCCCGGAAAATGAGGCTTTAAGGCGATAGAAAGGGCAAATCCATAGGCTCGGATTCACCCTTCTGAGTTGTGATTAAAATTGAATATCACGGGTTTTTTTAGATTTGATATTTGCCGATTTGTTGGAGTTATATGTACCTTTGGAGTGACTGATCTAACTAAGTTAGGAGAAATCGTTAATTTTCGGTAAATAAAAAGGCAGAGTTATTGCAAACTCTGCCTCCTTGAGACATAAACTGATATTCGCTTCAAGGTATTTTCCAACTACCCTTGCTTATTGAAAAGCTTGCACTAATTCCTTCGGCAGGACCTTTTAAAGACGTTCTGGTAAATTCACCACTTCCAGTCATACCCGTACATTTTCCGGTACCACCAACAAGAGTGTAAGAGCCCTTCATTGGGGCTCCCATTTTACCATCCCCTTCATAAGACATGTATATTTTGTCATCATCGGGGCGGGTCATTGTGCAAAGACCAGATTCTTTTAATATACCTTTCATCCCCTTAATTGACCCTACACATAGCGCTGATGTCATGTAAAAAGGGCTTGTTTCATTAATATCGGTTCCTGAAACACCTCGGGCCTCATAATTGATTACAACATTCTCTTTTCCCTGCGCATGAATCTGAGCGCTGCCTGTGTAATAATAAGTTCCCGTGCCAGATCCTTCCTTTGCCATTTCTGCACCAAAGACTAATCCAGCTATAGCCAGTAAAAAAAATGTGAGAATTGACACCGTCAATGCCTTTTTCATCATAACCTCCTTTCCTGTGGTGCGATGAATTTAGCAGGTTAATGAGGCTCCCAACAGGAAAAAATATACCTGTTAGGAGCGAAGCGGGCACAATTTAAGAAGATTCTCCATATGCCTTTACCTAAGTTTAGGCTTAAATTTTCAGAGGGTGTATCTTTTACTTGGAAAGCGAATTAGAATTTCTGATTTGGCTCAACAGGTGAATTTGAGTAGCAGAGAAAATTGATAATGAAGTCAAGGTTCGTTTGAGATTGAGCATCTACAAGCGCACATCTGACAAATTTATATTTGAATACAGATTAAGATGTCAACAAAAATACATTTATCTTAAATAAAGATTATACTAAACAAAATCCCAAAAGAGTCCCAATCAGTCCCACCATGACATCTGCTGTATCCGGTGTTCGACCAGGTATGAAAAACTGAACTCCCTCTATGATATACGGATGTATGAGTATCAAGCCGAGATAAGGATATTTAAAGCGTTTAAAAGCTGGATACGATAAAGCCATCATCATACCCAAAACAAAGTGCTGAAGAGTTGCAGCGTCTATCATGGTATCAGCCTTTTGGCAGCGTCGAGTCAATTATGACAGCCTGCCAATATAATTTTTTGAACTCGGTCGTAAATTTAATACCGACAAAATCATCAAATTTCAATACGGCAACTGGCGTATTTTTTATAATAAATTAAATAATTGTGTGATTAGTAAAGTATTAGGATTTTGCTGGTAGGTGCCAAGAGTGTCTAATACAAAAGCACTAGATTTTATAATGGAGTGTCGTAGAGGAAATATGGTTGGGGGATAGGCTAGAGATCAGATGCATTGATTTGCAGCAGCGCCCGGGCGAGTTTAAGATCTTCTTGGCTGGTGATCTTTATGTTGTTGCGGCTGCCGGGCATAATTTTAACAACCTCTCCCAGGCGTTCCACAAGTGAGGCATCATCCGTTCCCTTAAAACCTTCCTGTTTCGCAATTCCATGCGCCTTTTTGATCAGTTTCAACTGAAAGGCCTGGGGTGTCTGGGCCAGCCACAGCGTGTCTCTCTTGTGAGTTTCAATAATCTCGTTTTTCGCATTGACATGCTTAACGGTATCAAACGCCGGAATGCCTAAAATACAGGCACCATGTTTTTTGGCGCCGTCGATACAAACAACCAGATCTTCCGGGTTCACAAAAGGGCGGACTCCGTCATGAATCAGAACAATGCCGTCGTCCTTTTCGATGGCTTTCAGGCTGTTATATACGGAATCCTGCCGTCTTGCCCCCCCGATGACAAGAATTGCCTCTTTTTTCATATTGGCAGCAGGTATAATTTCATTGCGGCAATAATCGATATCATCTTTGGGCACAGCCATAATAATTCGATCTATCCGATCACAGTGATCAAATACACCCAGGGTGCGGCTTAACATCGGTATCCCGTCCAAGACGATATACTGCTTGCGTACAGAATCACTCATACGAATCCCTTTGCCTGCCGCCACGATAATTGCGTGTACCTTTGCCTTCACTGAATCGCCCTTAATGTATCGGGTATATAATACATTTTTATTGCTCTTTTTGAGACCAAAAGTGACTAAAGTGAGCTCAAGTGACTAAAGTGCCTAAAATTAATGAATTCTAACATTTAAGATGAAGCGCAGCGACACCATAACTTTAGGCACTTTAGTCATCTTAGTCACTTTAGCTCACTTCAAGTAATTTAGCTCCTTGGGCAACGGAACGCCCTTGCCCATTGTGTCTTCGCCGTAATTCACACTGGCAAGGATTTCAATATCTTTTAAGGTGCGGATATCGCCTTCAAAAATCACCTGTTCGAGTTTTTCCTTTTGGATTTTGCCGCCGGCCCATTGAAGATCCAGGACACTGCTGGCATCGAATCGATCCGATCCCACGCACAACTCGACCTGCCCGCCATATTGCTGAACAATTTTGGCGACCAGCAGGCAGGGTCGGCTGTGAAATCCCAATTTTACCGGTACGCCTACCTTAATGGATGAGCGTTCGATATTTTCATTGAGTATTTTCTGAGCCAATTCGATTCCGTTGGTTAAAAAGTGGCAGGCGTAAAATAAACCGTAATTTATGGTTCGATCCAGAAGGGTTTTAGGATTAACCAATTTAGACAACCGGATTTGAACTTTTTTATAAATCGTTTTATATCCAGCCTCATGCAGGTGGCGCTCATAGAAATGAAGCAGGCGTCCCACCATTTGGAGAAGATGCAGAACAACCGAAAAATTCCCCCTCAGCTGCTTGAGTTCACGATTGCCGAATCTGAATCCCCCGTGGATAACGTAAGTGTCAAAAGAAGATTGCAGGTTGTGCACCAGCATTTCATAGCGTCTGATTTCAACCTCGTTCAATTGGCTTGGAACAAGGGTCAGGATTTCCTTATACGGATAGGGGTCATAAAACTTTAGCTGATCGAAGCTTTTGGCGATATTTAAAAATTCACTCGAGATTTTAACAATATTTTTTTTCTGCTGGTCTTTATCTTTATCGTCAATATCATAGTCGAGCATTTGATTGGTCACAACACTCGGAAAATCAGCCGGCGCATACTGGGTTTGGGGCATCAGAATATTAAGCCTCTGGGCTTCCTTTAAAATGACCGGTGCCATTTTCATCAGGGCAGTGTTTAAAAAATCGAGCGTTGTTTCACCTTGTTTCGGGAAATCACCGACATCAGCCAGGTCATAAAATACCAGGCGATTGGATATATGTTTCTGAAAATTTGCCGCCAAGCTCAGGTGACGAACAGCCGCGGTTAGCTCCCGATAAAAATACCAGTTCTTGTTGTTTTTGGCGCCATGGAAATCAAGAAAGTCTTCCAGAAGCAAGGAGCACGACACAAGGGTTGAATAAAGCTTTTGAGTAAAAGCAGCTTTGAACCGGTCAACACCGGAGATGTATATGCAGCATTTTAAGTAATCATTTGAAAATATGCGTACCTTTTCGGCAAATAAACCCTCACCATCTGAATCGGTCTTTTTCATAGACGGTCGTTATTCCTCTTCTGGCCGGAATGGGTAACGGTCAGAGCAGCCCGTAAGCCGAATTCTGTTCCCGGTTCGGGTTACCCCTGCCGGGCAACGATCATTCATCTGTGGATGCCGGTTGCCCGGCACCTCTTGCGACCTACCCGGGAGCTTGGGCGGGCCACCCTCAAACGCTCCCCTATTTGGTCTTGCACCGGGTGGGGTTTGCCGAGCTTCCCCGGTCACCCGGGGAACTGGTGCGCTCTTACCGCACCGTTTCACCCTTACCCGGAACCAAACGAACCCGTTTGATTTCGGGCGGTATACTTTCTGTTGCACTTTCCTTCACGTTACCGCGACTCCACGTTATGGAGCACCCTGCCCTGTGGTGTTCGGACTTTCCTCCGGATTTATAAAAAATCCAGCGATCGTTTGGCCTACTCTGACCGTTTCTTTTCGTCTTTCCAGTAAATAATTCGATCACAAATCGGACATTTTTTCAAACTGTCGCCGCGCTGTAATTCATTGTACATCTGAGGAGGAATATTCATGTTGCAGCCCTGGCATACAGCGTCTATAACAGCAACGATGCCAATCGCATTGCTTTGAAGTGATTTTACCTTGTTATAGGTGGCAAGCAGGCTGGCATCGATACCCGCGGCAACTTTTTTCAGCTGCGCATCCAGGTTTTCGAGTTGGCGCTTTCCCTCCTCGGTTTCTTTTTGAATGGTTTCTTTTTCATTATTCAATCGGGTTTGAAGCTCAGAATATTCGGTTATTTTTGAATTAAGGGTATTTTCAGCATCTTCAACACGATCCAGAAATTCAATCATATCATCTTCTAATTTTGAATTTTTTTCTTTAATATCATCTATTTCCTTTAAAAATGCTTGATACTCTTTGTTGGTCTTTACCGAACTGAGTTTGGCCTCGCTTTTCTTAATCGCGTCAAGATTCATGCGCACATCTGTTTCATATTCGCGGTACTTCTGGTTCAGCTCAGTAATCACGGATTCCTGTTTTTCGATCACCTGTTTAAAATCACCCAGGCGGTCATCAAGCTTTCCCAGGCGCTGGTCAACATTGCTTATTTTTGTTTTAACGCTACTGGTCTCAATTTCGACCCGTTGCAGATTTACGAGAGAAATAATTTGTTCCTTGGTCACATTTGGCATGGGCTCTTGTCCTGTCCTTAGAATCTATATAATCTTGAAAGGATCTTTTTCAATGGTGCAGGCCATGATTTCAGCCTTAATTCCGGCCTTGGAGATTATGCTTTTCAGTTGTTGCGCAAGTGCGTCGATCATAAGGTGTTCAGATGGAAAATGCCCGATGTCGATAATACCGCGATTTGCGGTTTCCGCTTCGCGGGCGTCATGATAGTGGATATCTCCGCTGATGTAAGCCTGGGCTTTTGAAGCTAAAAAAGCCTGCATCAGGCTCGACCCGCTGCCGCTGCAGATTGCCACCCGCTTGACCTTCATTTCAAGATCTCCGGCAACTTTAATAAAATCAAGTTTGATTTTCTTTTTAACCATTGAAACAAGAGATTTCAAGCTGCCGGCTTTGGCAAGTGAACCGATTCTTCCAATCCCGTATTCCGCCTGGCTGTCCGTCCAAGGTGCAACGTCCTCTTTAGTCCGTTCCCCCACCTTGACCGGATGCAGTACGGACAGATTCCGCAGCCCCAGCTGCTGTGCCAGAACATCATTGACGCCGTTGCGCACGATGTCAAGATTCGTATGAGCTGAAAAAATTGCCAGTTGGTTACGTGCCGCCATCTGGATAATGCATCCGCCAGGAGTGTCAAAATCAATGGATTTCAGGGGCCTGAAAATCAAAGGATGATGCGTAATCAACAAATCAACATTTTTTTGGCAAGCCGCTTTGACCACTTCCGGGCTCGGATCCAGTGCGACCCATATGCGCCGCACAGACTGACGCGGATCTCCGATCTGAAGCCCGACATTGTCCCATTCCTCCGCCAGCAACGGGGGGGCCAACTGGTTCATAATCTCTATGATTTTGGCTACGGTTGTACCCATGGCTTCTCACCGTTATAAATTTAAGAAACAAAAATGGCGTGGTTCCTTAGCCCCACGCCATTCAAAAAACACAAACCGCATCCGGTTTGCATCTTTGCGGTTTTGCCAAAACCGCAAGCTGTTTTCGTTTAGCATTCGATAAACGATTTCTTCCGTTAGTTGAAGAATTAACGCTTTTTTCTGTTTGAACCATTTCTTGAAAATAAGTCATGGGCCCACCTGGGATCGAACCAGGGACCTACCGGTTATGAGCCGGTGGCTCTACCAACTGAGCTATGGGCCCCCAAGAATTAAGTTTCAATAAAATTTTTCAGCTTCCGGCTGCGAGTGGGATGGCGCAGCTTCCGCAAAGCTTTGGCTTCTATTTGCCGGATTCTTTCTCGTGTCACCGCAAAATCCTGTCCGACTTCTTCAAGGGTATGGTCGGCCTTTTCCCCTATGCCGAAGCGCATGCGCAGAACCTTTTCTTCACGCGGGGTCAGTGTGGCCAGGACTTTCCGGGTTTGCTCTGCGAGATTCAAATTTACGGCTGCATCCGATGGCAGCATAAATTTTTTATCTTCAATAAAATCTCCCAGATGGCTATCTTCTTCTTCACCAATCGGCGTTTCAAGTGAAATCGGTTCACGGGCGATTTTTAAAACCTTGCGCACCTTTTCTAAGGGTATCTCCATTTTTTCAGCTATTTCCTCTGGAGTGGGTTCGCGCCCCTGCTCCTGCACCAGATACCGTGAGGTGCGGATAAGCTTATTGATGGTTTCGATCATGTGCACGGGGATCCGTATCGTTCTGGCCTGATCCGCAATCGCCCGGGTGATCGCCTGTCGAATCCACCAGGTAGCGTAAGTGCTGAATTTATAACCGCGGCGGTATTCAAACTTATCCACGGCTTTCATCAATCCGATATTTCCTTCTTGAATTAGATCCAGAAACTGTAATCCACGATTGGTATATTTTTTGGCGATACTGACAACCAGCCGCAAATTTGCCTTTGTCAATTCGCTTTTGGCCAATTTGGCCTTAAAACGTCCCTCTGCAACGGCAGACATCACCCGCTTGAGCTTAGTGCTGGAAGCTTTTAATTCATATTCCCTTTTCTGGACACCCTCTTTAACTTTCTTTAACTCTTTGTGTAAAGTACCTAATTGTTCTTTTGCCAAATCGCAACGCGGAGCGGCCCATTTAAGGAATTTGGTTTTGGTATTTAAATGCTCCCGGAGTTCTTTGACGGATGTATCTACAATAACCGCACCTCTGCTGAACAGTTTATTCATTTCATTAAACCATTGAATTTCATCGCGGATGTGCCCTTCGATGCCATCGATAACATTGGCCTCGAGGCGCCAGTCCTTCAGCAGATTAAATATTTTATCGATTCGTTGCGTAATGTTTCGTTTGAGCTTTCTTTGTTCTTCCTGATCTAATTTAGCTGAAAATAATTGCTCCCGCATTTCTCCGTTTTCGGCATGCAACTTTTTAATCGTTCGAATCGTGGATAGAAACTTCTCCATCTGGGCCATTTCATCTACATAGGTATCACCTTCGTCGATATCTCTAAATACATGCTTGGGACGAATGCTTTCATTCTCAATTTCTTCACCGAGCATGATGATACTTTCTGCACCGACGATCGTTTCAAGAAGGGCGTGCAATACTTCCTGTTCCCCGGCCTCGATTTTTTTGGCGATCTCGACTTCGCCTTCGCGACTGAGAAGCGTCACCAGCCCCATTTCACGCAGATACATTTTCACCGGATCCGTCACCGTACCGAAATCCGTATCCGAAATCCCTTTGGTTAGCGGCTTTTTTTCTTTTTTCTTTTTCTTGGTGATCAGTTTGTTTTTCGTTTTCTCATCGACGACTTCGATTTCGTTTTCGTCGAACATGATAAGAGTTTCATCGATTTGTTCGGGAGACAGCATTTCTGCAGGTAACAATTCATTGATTTCGTTGTAGCTTAAATATCCCTGTTTCTTGCCCTTGGCCAGCAATTTCTTAATGGCTTTCTTGGTCTTTGTCCCGGCCTTTTGGGTTGTTGGGCTGGCTTTTGTTGCCGCTGCGTTAGCCTTTTTTGAGGATGCCCTGACCTTTTTTGCCTTCACGCCGGTCTTTTTGGCTGCAGCGGTTGGTTTCGAAGTTGCCTTTGGCTTTCTCGTCGTCGTTTTGGTTTTCACTGTGGTCGCCTTGGATGTCTTTGTTTTTCCCCGGGTCTTCTTTGCCGCAACTCGAGGCTTTTTAGTCTTTTTTGGAGCTGTCTTTACGCCTACTTTTTTCTTTGTGCTTTTAGCGCGATTTGGTTTTGCTGCAACTTTTTTTGCAGGCTTTATAGCGCTTTCCTTTTTTTTAGCAGATTTCTTAGCCATAAAATCTTGCCCTCCAGAAAAATCGAATATTCAGTCTCGCCTTGTCGGCGGATATCATTGCTTAAATTGAGCGTTTCAAAAT
Source organism: uncultured delta proteobacterium (assembly GCA_963706575.1). Classification (GTDB taxonomy): domain Bacteria; phylum Desulfobacterota; class Desulfobacteria; order Desulfobacterales; family JAHEIW01; genus JAHEIW01. The sequence goes on from CAVPNL010000002.1 coordinate 169,856, forward strand.
TTAAAGACTGGGAAAAACGAATGGTTTATAAAATCTATAGTTTAATTGGGCATAGTCAAGCCCGGACCGCCGAAAAATTTCTTGACTGTTATGCCAGTCGCTGGTTTTGGCTACGCACAGCAAGTTTTTGTTTTTCTCTTAATAACCGAATCAGTGTTTCCTGGTCATTTTCTTTTTCAGCAGCCTTGATCTGGTCAAGAATCTGATGATCGCGTCGTTTTTGACCGTTTTTAACAAATTGAATAATCAACTTCATGCATCCGCTTTCATCCCAGGATTCTTCAACTAATGCCAGGGCCGATATCAGACGCTGCTGTTTAGGATTTTCAACATGGTTTAATATCTCGGAAATTTGTTGAACTGAAGATAACTGGTGTTCTAAAATGGTCTTGCCAATAGCTCGTAAATCGCTGTTTTCAACGAATTCGATGACATTATATTTTTTAATTTCTGGCAAAATGGCGGGAAACTGAAGCATCATGGCAATAATTTGCTGCTCTATCCGGCTTCCCTTTATATCTGCGCTGTCTTTTTGCCTGGGAATACCCTTTTTTTCTTTTTCTGAAGAGTCTTTCCGAATCTCTTCCAGGATAATATTTTCTTCAAGACCTATCCGCTCGGCGAGCTGCTTGATGTATAACGACCTGGCGACATTATCGTTGATGGCCGCCAGAGGACGTTTCAAATTGGTAACAATCCGAATTTTTCCCTCCGTCGAAAGCCCGTGCATATCGATAGACTGCTCAATCAAAAAAGAAATAATACCCGGTGCCTGGCTGGCTGCTTTCTCAAACGGCCCGGCTCCTTTTTCGCGCAAATATGAATCCGGATCATGTCCATCCGGCAATACAAGGATATGGGTGTCTGCTTTTTCTTCACGGAATACATCGCCCCGGCTGAAGTCCACATGTTCCTTCCAAAAGGTGTCGATACAGCGCAATGCGGATCGAATCCCGGCTTCGTCTGAGTCATAGACCAGGATCATGCGCGGGACGTATCGGCTCAGCATGCGCACATGATCCGCCGTCAGTGCCGTTCCCAGAGTTGCAACCGCATTTTCAATGCCGTGCTGGTGAAGGGACAACAAATCAAGGTAGCCTTCAACGATATAAACAGCTTGGGCTTTACGGCAACTGTCTTTTGAAAGATGGAGCCCGTATAAAGAGCGACTTTTGTTGTAAACGGAGGTTTCGGGGGAATTAAGATATTTGGGCAACGAATCATCGGTTACCCTGCCCCCGAACCCGATCACGGCTTGATTAACATCAATGATGGGGAATATAATTCTATCCCGGAAACGGTCATAATAGCCGTGCCCATCCTTCTTAGGTAAAATCAGCCCTGAGCGTTCGATCCGCGCAAGCGGCATGCCTCTTTTTGAAAAAAAATTTAATAAATAATCCCATCCCTTGGGTGCATAACCAATGTTAAAGCGGTCGATGATGGTCGCTGACAGGCCTCTTTTGTTCAGATATGCCATCGCCGCGTGGCCGCCGGGGCCATGGCGCAGCGACCGAGTGTAAAAATCCATCGCCTGCCGATTGATATTGAGCAGGCTTTCTCTTTCACTCATTCGCTTTTTCTGTTCGGGGGTTAGACTGCGGCGGGGAATATCAATACCATATCTTCGGGCCAGCGACCGCGCCGCCTCCGGGAACGCCAGGCCGTCATTTTTCATCAAAAAGTTGAATACATTTCCGCCGGCGCCGCAACCAAAACAATAAAATATTTGTTTTTCAGGGCTGACGGTGAATGAAGGTGTTTTTTCAGTATGAAACGGGCATAATCCGACAAAATTTTTCCCTGTTTTTTTCAAATGGACAACTTCTGATACCATTTCAACAATATCAGCTGCGTTTTTTATTTCTAAAATCTTATCTTCAGGGATAAAAATTGCCAAAGACAGCAACCTCCATAATTAATGGAACAGGGAAGATACAAATACACGGAAGGATCTTAGATGGAATGAAGCGTTTCAAATTTCACAATTGTCCGGCTTGCTAATTTGAATTGCCCTGAAAAATTTACCATAAGTATGAATACTTATGGCTCCCCTGTATAAGAAATTGTTAAACGGACAACATAATTTGATCTTAAAGATTTGTCAAGAAAATTTTAAGCCCGGGTCTGATTTAATCGACATCGGAATTCGGGTGCAGCTTTAAATCCAATGCCGCTTTCAAGTCCAGTGCGCCGCTGTACAATGCCTTTCCGATGATAACGCCGATCACCCCTGACTCCTGAAGCGGCAACAAAGCCTGCACGTCCTTAATCGATGAAACCCCGCCGGATGCCACTACCGGGATCGACACGGCTTCGGCCAAACGCCGGGTAGCCTCGATATTCGGACCGCTCTGCATGCCATCGCGCTGGATGTCGGTAAAATTAATGGCAGCAACGCCACAATCTTCGAACTCCCGGGCCAGGTCAATCGCATCGACCCGGGTGGTCTGAGTCCATCCGTCGATCGCTACTTTTCCATTACGCGCATCAATGCCCACCACGACCTGCTGCGGATGGGTTCTACAGACCTTTTTGACAAACGCCGGCTTTTTTATGGCTTCGGTGCCGATAATAACGCGTTTGACGCCCATATCCAGGTATCGGTCTACGGTTTCTTCGTTGCGAATTCCGCCTCCCAGTTGAATCGGCACATTGACAGCTTCTAATATTTTCCGGATGGATGCCATATTTTGCGGACTTTTGGCAAAGGCCCCATCCAGGTCGATGACATGAATCATAGGGGCACCGAGCCCGGCCCATTTTGCCGCCATCGCTTCCGGATCATCCGAATAGACGGTTTCGTCTTGCATGCGTCCCTGAAGCAGCCGGACACATTTTCCATTTTTAATATCGACAGCCGGGATAATAATCATGGTGTGGTATTTCGTGTTTGGTGTTTAGTGTTTAAAATATCGTCTATTCTGCAAAATACGATATAATAATTTAATTAAAATACAAATTATTAAACACCAAAAACTAAAGTTTTCCTTTAGATGAACGAACATCCTTGATTCGTTCATCCATGGCAACAGCCTGATCTAAGGCTCTGCCAAGCGCCTTGAACATGGATTCAATGATATGGTGTTCATTGTCACCGTAGGAAATATTAATATGAAGATTTAAACCGCCTCGATTTACAAAAGCCCTGAAAAATTCTTTTGCCAAAGAGACGTTAAAACCCGTTGCTGAAGTTTTTATAACGGGGACATGGTAAGCCAAAAAAGGGCGCTTCGACAAATCGACGGTAACGGCAGCCAGGGCGTCATCCATCGGTGTCACGGCATGGCCGAATCGTTTAATGCCTTTGCGGTTTCCAAGAGCTTGATCAAAGGCATCGCCCAGCACAAGACCCACATCTTCAACCGTGTGGTGAAAATCAACCTCCAGGTCGCCTTTGGCCTTTACGACCAGATCAAAAAAGCCGTGGACGGCTAGCAGAATAAGCATATGATCAAAAAAAGGGATACCGGTTGATATCTCAGCCTGACCGCTGCCATTCAACTTCAGGCTGACACGAATTGCAGTCTCTTTGGTCTTGCGCTCAACTTCGGCTGTGGTTTCCATAAAATATAACCTCTTGTTTTTAAATAACAAACCGTTTTAAACGTGAAAAAAAAATCATTTGTGATTCCAGGTCACAAGCACTTTCCGTCCGTCGAAACTCAAAGGCATCATAATCAAATTCTTTAAGAAATGCAATCGTTTATATCATTTTTCGTGAATTGCCGCACACAGACCAGCATGCTTATCTTTTCCAGATGAAACCCTTTTGTTAAATGGCCCAAAAAAGGGTGGCCCATCGAAATGAACCACCCGTTGAAAGGAGGTCAGAATGAAGCACTATGACGTACTTACTCTGAGACATCCTGGACGAATCCAGGCTGCCACTTTACAGAACCATTTTAAGGTTAAAAGTTACAATTTTTTGGGAAATTGTGAAACCAAGACTGCCGGAACTCGGATAAATGAACAGCCGCTTAGACAGTGTAGAGAATCACCAAACAGCGGGTATCTTCATTGGAAAGACTCTTTAATTTGTGAGGAATATCGGAGTTAAAGTGAATCGACTCATCCGTCTTCAAGTGATGGGCTTTGCCTCCCAGCATGACTTCGAGCTCCCCTTCCATCACGTAAATGAATTCTTCACCCTCGTGTTTGTATTCGACTGGTTTGTGGATTTGGCGGGATTCGATGGTTATCATAAACGCTCTCAGATGATCACTTTCGGCATGCGGTGTGAGTGTCTGATAAGAATAGTTGCGTGTACGTTTTATAAAGGCCTTGGATCGCTGGTCCTGAATGATATCCTTTTCCGCTTTGCTGAGGAATGTGCCCGGATTGACATTCAAAGCCTTGGCCAGCATGACCAGGAAGCCCACGGATGGAGAAAATTTCTCATTCTCGACCTGATCGATAAATTCAGGGGTTTGGCCGGTTGCCTTAGCCAGATCCTCCACAGACCAATTATGGGCTTCTCGAAGTTTACACACCTTTGCCCCGAACCCTTCTCCTTCCCCTGAAGTATTGCCTTTCTGCTCACATAATACATCTGCCATTTTGCGCATCACAACCTGTTTGACCTTGGTTGTGAGTATCGGCAAAAATGCCCTGGCATCCGTTACAATCCCAAAATCCGCGATCTGGAATATAGGTGAGCGCTTATCCCGATTGATCGCAACGATTGTTTGGGCTTCCGTAATCCCGGCGGTATATTGAACGGCCCCTGAGGTTCCCACAGACAGGAGCAAGCCGGGACGAACATGCTTTCCTGTCTGCCCGATCAGACGCTCTTTATCCACCCAGTGCTGGAGCACCGGCGGGCGTGTTGCACCCACTTCAGCGCCCATGGTTACTGCAAGCTCTCTCACCAGACCAAAGTCATCCATGCTGCCAAGGCCCGCCCCGCCGACAACCACGACTTGCGCTTCCTCCAGCTTCCGGTGCTCGGCAGGTTCAAGTTCACTCGACAAGAATTTAATTCCGTTGGTTATCTCAGGGCATTTTACCTGTGTGCGTTCAACAATGCCCGGTGCTCCTCTCGCTTTTTCAGCCCGATGCACCCGCGACTGAACTGTTGCAAATCCGGTTTTGTGTTTATCAGAGAATGTCAGTTCAGCCATAATTTCACCGCCCCACGATGGAGAAGAAGCGATGATCTCACCGTTTTCGATCCTCAAATCCAAACAATCCGCCAGCAGTCCGCAGTTTGTGAGACCGGCAGTTCGCGCAGCCAACTCCCTGCCAAAATCAGTAAGCGCAAACAATACCAGCATGGGCTTATACTTCGAAACTGCTTCTGCCAGAACATGTCCGTAAATGTCTGCCCTTGGCACACCCAAGCCGCTTATTTCTAAAGCGTAAACTTTATCTGCACCGTGGTCGAGACATAATTGTTCGGCCGCTGCAAGCGGAATAAAAGCCTGCTTGACCGCATCAACTTCGGATTCATCGAAATCAGATGATCCGATCAGCACCATCACGACTTTCGCGGGCACGGGTTGGGCAACCTCCCGGGCCTTGGCCAGTATATTGAGACCAAACCCGAAAAATCTTTCATTTCTCAAGTCACCCAAAACCCAAATTTCTTTTGCAGCACTATCTGACATGATCGTCATCTCTAAAAATTAACCGACGAAACCGGTATCGACAAAAAGCCTGGCAAGGTCTTGCGCCTGCTCCTCAGCCGAACCCGATAAAAACTTACATTTTCTAACCTTTTTGACGCGCTTTAAAGAAATCACCTTTGTCGGGGATCCTTGCTCTCCGACCTGTTGCAGAGACAACCCCAGTTCATTTAAATTCCAAAATTCCACCTTAGGTGCTGCGAAGGCAGCTTCGATTCCGTGAAGTCCAACATCTCTGGGTTGGACCGAGCCGGGATGAACCGTAACCATTGCTGGAAAAGAGAGTGCCAACTTTTCCCTGAATCCATCGGCTCTGCGCTCCACCAGCAACTCATTGTCCGTGGACTCAATAGAATAAGCCAGGGTTACCAGGGGCATATTCAGCATGACCGCAGTTTGAGGACCTACCTGCCCGGTGTCACTGTCTGCAGTCCGGTTCCCGAAGAGAACTAAATCGAAGGGCATCAGTTTTTTAATGGCAGCACTAAGAGCCGTTGCGGTTGCAAGCGTGTCTGAGCCCGCAAGTGCAGGATCGCTAAGCAATATGCTCCGATCGACACCCAAGGCCATCGTTTCGATCAAAGCAATTTCAGATGATTCCGGGCCCATGGAAACAGCCGTCACAGCCCCTCCATAGGCTTCCCGCAAATTCAGTGCTATTTCTATAGCTGGTCTGTCATATGGATTTAACTCGCAGGATTCAGATGTTCGAACCACCCGTCCATCAGGTGCGTTGACGACCACTGATTTGACACATACGATAATGTTTAAATTCATCCATTGACCTCATTTTACACGATCCAGGAAGTCGATTCGCTCATCGTTAGGCTTGGACCCGACCGCTGTCATTTAGAACCCAATACACTTCTGGCTATAACGACCCGTTGAATTTCAGAGGTGCCCTCATAGATCCGGGTGACTCTGGCATCGCGGTAATAGCGCTCCACAGGATATGATTTGGAGTACCCATAACCGCCGTGGATCTGAACCGCCATGTCCGTCACATTGCAGGCCGTTTCTGAAGCAAAGAGTTTGGCCATAGCCGCAACCTGAGAAAGCGGCTTGCCTTGATTGTTCATCACCGCAGCCCGGTATACCATAAGACGTGCTGCGTCGATCTGTGTAGCCATGTCGGCAATCATCATCTGTATTGCCTGATGTTTCGCAATAGGCACGCCGAACTGGCGGCGTTCTTTCGCATAGCGCACGGCTTCGTCAAAGGCGGCCTGGGCGATTCCGAGGGCCTGGGCGGCTATTCCCATTCTGCCGGTGTCCAGTGCTTTCAGGCCGATGTGCAATCCCATACCTTCTTTACCAATCAAATTGCCCGCCGGTACACGACAATCATAAAGTCGAATCGAACTCACCGGATTTGCACGCATACCGCAAAGGTCCTCAATATCTCCGACCACAAAGCCGGGAGTACCCCTTTCAGCAACTAACACACTGATTCCCTCGTGGCCGCCTTCGGTGTTCGTGCGGGCAAAAATCAGGCATATATCGGCGATCCCGCCGTTGGTTACAAAAACCTTGTTGGCATTAAGGACATAGTGATGACCGTCACGAAAAGCGGTTGCTTCAATTCCGCCCGGATCCGTACCGGCATTGGGCTCTGTGAGGCAGAAAGCACCGATCTTTTCACCTTTAGCCAGTGGTGGAATCCATTTTTCCTTTTGCTCGTCCGTACCAAAAACCATAATCGGATAGATGCCGACCCCGTAATGAACGGTTAAACAAAGTCCGAGACCCGCACAGGCTCGCGAGATTTCTTCAATTACGATGACATAGCTTACGGCATCCATTCCGGCGCCGCCGAATTCCTTGGGAACTTGAATTCCGAAGTATCCCAACTTGCCCATCTTCTCTACCACTTCCCAGGGAAATCGGGCCTCAAGATCCAGATCTTTGGCAATCGGCATCAACTCTCGTTCACAGAAAGCGCGCACCGAACGGCGCACAGCGTGATTTTTTTCATTTAAAAACACGTCCATAACAAACTCATTTAACTTTAAATAACCGGTATGTCAACTTGTCTGGTGGGGAGGCTATCCGGCACCCCAAAGGTGCACAGGATTGTGGATATCATTGGATATGAAAACAAGTCAATGGAAGGTTATCAGAAAAAGCAAAAGGGCAGCTCTGAGGTATCCCTTGGAGCTACCCTTAACGAGAGGATATTAAACGAGCGAATGTAGCCTCCCCTCATTGGCAATAGTTTATTTAACCTATATTATAAACATTACCGTCTCGATGCACAAGCGGAAATGCTGCCATTTTCGAAAAAAAATAGCAGCGCCACGGAATACGAACGCGGTCAATGATTTTACATCCCCGTAGAGCGTCCGCTGGTTCCGGTCAACCCTTCTTTTTTATTACAGATTATTGAGTCCACCACATCTTCGGTTGACATCAAAAATATTTTCAGCTAATAGGACTCGTTTGTACTTATCACATTGTGGCAGTTTGCTTGAGCCGCCACAGTGTTGAATCTTTTGAATTCAACCTATCTGATAGATGTTTAAAAAAATGGTGGAGATGA
>CAVPNL010000003.1:0-555911 GCA_963706575.1 uncultured delta proteobacterium
AGTCAAATTTTGCGCTTCATCAATGATGAGCACCACACGCTCTCCGGCGGCAAACTGGTCTATTAAATAACCGCTGAAAATATCAATGAGCTCCGCTTTGTCATTGGTTTTAGGATCAAGTTCAAACTCTTTACAGACCATCTTTAAAAATTCAGCTGGTTGGATATTGGTATTGTTTACAAGCCCAACCTGAATGTCTTCTCCGATTTTATTCAAAAGAAAGTTCGTCAGTGTGGTTTTGCCAGAACCTATTTCACCGGTTACAACCACAAATCCTTTATTTTCAACAATCGCATATTCCATATGCGTATAGGTATTTTCATGCACTCGGCTCATATAAAGGTAATCTGGATCCGGATGAAGATCAAAGGGCTTTTCTTTAAAACCATAAAATGATTCATACATGTTTATCTAATTCACATCCTTTTTAGATTTGTTAATTAATGTACCAAAAATCGGTTTGCCCTTTAGCAATTCAATAGTTTTTTTAACATCTTCTTCAGAAGTTTTTTCATCTTCTACAACGAGAAGAATACCATCAGCATAGCGTGCTAATACTAATGGATCGGCACAACTTAAAAGTGATGCACAATCAAAGATAATTATTCTATCATCTGCATAGCGGCTTTTAATGTCATTTACCAGCATAACCATTCTCGGAGATCCCAATAGTTCAGCAGAATTTGGCAGCGGACGTCCAGCAGGTAGCAGTACAAGCTTTTCTATTCCAGGATTGATCAGAATGTCTGGAATTTCTGCTTGTCCTAACAAATAGTTTGAAAGCCCCACATTCATGTCTGTGCCAAAAAAATCAGAAGCGAAATCTTTATGATGTCTATTATGCTTCCTCAAATCTGCATCGACTAAAAGAACGGTACGATCTAATTCCTGTGCAATGCTCACGCCTAAGTTTATTGCGGTAAAAGTTTTACCTTCATATGGATTTGCACTTGTAATCAAAATACTGTTTCCATTTACCTCATTAAGATGGTTTAAAATTTGGGTGCGCAATGTCTTTATCTGATCGATTTTATCAATATCGTGAAAAAGCGAAATAACTTTGCCTTTTTTTAAAATATTTTCATCGATTTTTTGTATTTTTGTTTCTGAATAACATATGTCGATCTCAGGGCGACAAATCTGCGTTTTCTCAACATTTTCAGTTCTTGATACCTTTGATCTCTGGTTAACCATAGAGAAGTTGTTACCATCAATGTTTCTTGATTGCTTAGCTTTTTCGAGAGCTTTTTTCAATTTACTCATAAGTTTTTACCTCTTTTCAGACTATTGCTGTTTTCTTCATAATTTTTTAAACAATCATTTTAATTCTATCTAAAATAATATTCCATATATAGCCCATTTCTGCATAATTATGATGAATGTAGTACAAAATAGAACTAATAAAAAAAGCGATTATAACTATCAATCCAATTCTTTTTAATATTCTTAAATTCTTTTCTTCTTTTGTCTCAATAAAGGATATTGAAGATAGCACCGGCAGACCGGTTAAATCTTTAAGTTGATGTCGTGTTTTGATACTATTATCCATGCTCTCTTGAATTGCGATAAAACAGTAGCTAACGCCCAAGCCTACGATAAAAGTTAAAATCAAAACCAATAATCGATTAGGTTTGCTGGGTTTTAGAGGCAAATATGCAGGAGAGGTAATGGTAAATCTTCGGCCCTTTTGTTTACCTTCCATTTCTTGAGACACTTTAGCGGCCATTAATTGATTTGAAATTTCTGAGTATTTTTCTTGAGAATTTTGATAATTCCTAGTCAATTGTTTAAATTTCGTTTCTGTGATGGGAATACTATCAATTCTATTTTGATATTTTTCAATTCCAGTAGAGATCTGTTTCAAATCTTCTTCGGCGGCTTGAATTTCCATGTTAACTGAATCAATTTGTGCAGTTAGATTAATATATGCCGGGTTATCAGGCTTTTCTTTTGATATTTTGTTTCTTGTAGATGCTGATATAGATTTTTCTAATTCTGTGGAAACTACTTCGATTTCTCTTCTAACTCTCAGGACATCAGGATGTTGCGGTCCAAGTGAACTTTTTAATTCAGTTAATTGGTTTTGCAACTGATTAAGTCTTTTTATTTTTTCTGTTGATGCATCTGATACATCGATTTGGCTTTCTAAATCCTTTATTTCTTTTTTCAGTCTTTTGATATCAGGATGCTTTTCAGAGTATATTGATTTTGTGCGTGCGAGTTGAAGGTGCAATTGTTTTAATCTTGTGCTTGGATTTATTGCAACATCCTCTCCATCAATAATTATCGGCGTTAATGGCTCGACATTTTCTAGACGCGCGTTTAAAAGTATTTTCTTTTCTTTTAGAAATCTCAATTGGATTTCCTTTTTATCAAATTCTCGTTCCAAGCTTGCAATAGCTTGAAGATTGTGGCTAAGATCTGTAGGCAGTTTTCCAGAATTCATTTTTTTGAAATCACTAATCTTATTTTCTTGAATCATGATTTCCTTTTTTAGACGTTCGAGTTCTTCATTTAAAAAGCTAGTAGTTACAGCACTTAGTTCTTCTCTTGATTTTATATCTTCTTCTAAATAAAGGTTTGCGAGTGTATTGGTTACTTTTTCTACAGTTTTAGGATCCTTTCCTTCATAGTGCAGACGAAAAGCTACTGTAATGAAACTAATTCTTCCTCCTTTACTATTTTTCTTTTCAGCATTAATAGTTTCCAGTGTTATGTTTTTGCGCATCTCACTCAAAATCTCAATCGGATCAGAATCATCTTTTTTTTCCGCATAAAGATCAAATTTATCTATGATTTTTAATAGATTTGGTCTGCTTAATACCTGTTGACTAATTTTTTCTATCCTTTCTTCCGCATATTCATTTGTAGTGGGCTCTACAAATCCTTCAGGTATTTGCTGATCTTCAATCAGGATGGTGGCTTCTGAGCGATAGATAGGTGTAAGAAAAATGGCCACTAAAAATCCGAAAATCATTATGGTAAAAAAAGTGAAAAAAAATGATTTTTTGCGCCTTCTAATAAAGCCCCTTATGTCTTTAAGATCTAATGATCCTTCCATCAAAATCTCCTTTTTAATAGCTTATAATTTCAATTTTATTCCCATTTTTTAGGGAATTTTAGCCGAAATCCTAAAAAAACGCTGTTCCGTTGAGTTACCGGGTTGCCGGGTTTATCATGTTCTTTTTCATTCTGATACGTATATGCCAATTCAATACTGTGGTTTTCAGTTAACATGTAATAAAGAGTTGGTTGTAATTCGAAAAAGGTCGTCTTTTCATCTTCCGCATTACTTGATTCAGTCTCTGTTAGATAAGCGGCACCACGGAATCTCAATCCCATGCGTTCCAAAAATCGTTTGTCAGCTATTATCAAAAGGCGGTTGACCTCAACTATCTCAGCATCTGTATTGACCCTAATATCCCGCATGAGTTCAATTCTAGTTGAATAGGTTTCTCCCCATTTTCGCATTCCTAATAATCCTAAATAACCCCAATTTTGATCATCTTTGCCATTCACATCTTCTATTTCTGTGTAACGTGCTCCGACATTTAATTGAGTTGTAAAAGTTTCGCTAGTCCGACGTTCCCATTCAACAGTAAACCGATAATCCGTTGCGTCTTCTTCATCTGAATAAAGAAATGAATACTCAGGTACAAGTCCTAATGTATCTCTTTGATTGGCAAAACGTTTGGTATAAGCCGTGGAAAATGTGTAACGGTCGTAATCTGTTTCTTCGTCAGAAGAATAATTTCTCTTACGATAGTCAACTTCAAGGCCAATATCCGATAATTCAGTAAGCTGATAAAACACCCCACCGCCTGAATCATACGTTTTGACCCTATCTCTTTCAGTTGCCTGTCCGGTTTCTTCAAGCTGAGAGTCAACCGTTTCATCCCTGCGATATCTGAAATTGCCCGTAATAGCCCATCTTGAAAACGCTTGGTATCTCCCATTAAATCCATAAAGTTGATTCGTTCGGTCGAAATCGGTTTGATTATAATATTTTATGATATCAAGCTGGCCAATAAGCGAAAACTGCAGCAATTCTGTACTATAATCCAGGGTTAATTTAGGAATTGCCTGACCACCAAAATCATCTTCTTCATCGCTACTGGTAAAGTCTAAGTTATCATCATATACACCTCCCACCTCGAGTGAGGGGGTGATAGTAAGATCTTTGGCCATACATGTTAAGTGAGAAAATAGAAGCATTATAGTAAAAATTAGACCAAAGAAAATATCTATATGTTTTTTCATTTTATTTTCATTCTTTTTGATTTTTTTCTATTTTTCAAAGGCTATTAGATTTACTGAGAAAATTAATAGCAGTTCATTGATCAGGGAACAACAATTACATCTCCGGCTTTAAGAATAATGTTCTGCTCAAGATTATGACCTTTCTCAACATCTCCATAATCAAACGGTATTTTGATAATCGTATTATCCTTTTGCCTGAGTATTTTGATACTGCCCTTCGAGGCAAATGGATTTAACCCTTCTGCCTTAGCAAGTATCTGCATTACGGTGGTATCCATATTTATGGTAAATTCGCCCGGTTTGTTTACTTTGCCAATTACGAATGCCTTTAAACTGTTAATCTCTAATATTATAACGGTTACCGTAGCTTCGGGCACAAACTCGGAAAGTTTCTGCGTTACAATTTTTTTCAAAGCTTCAACCGTCAGATTAGTAACTTTGATAGGTTCGATGAGAGGAAATGAGATAATACCATCAGGGGGTACCACCAGTTGCCTGCTTAAATCAGGATCTTTCCATACAGAAATCTCAAGAACATCTCCCGAGCCGATATGATATTTTTTTTCAGCCGCCAGGCCACTGGAGTTTGAAAATATTATAACTATACAAAGAAACAGACCGCAGGCAAAATTTTTCATCTAAAGCTCCTTTGTTTAAATGTACAGGTAGTCTGTAATAAGTGTTGAGATCTTGAATCTTGGATAATCGAAAATCAAGATGAGGCTTTTGGTGCTAATCCTGATTGTTTGCAACAATAAAGTAAAATGACAATTACCAATAATTCAGACCCGGACATTGAGAAGAAAAATCGGTGTTTCTCATCGTTATGACGTACCGATTTCACTCACCTCGAATCGAAACTAAAAATCCAATTATCAAGTGAACATGAAGATACGATAATCTATCAAAAGGGTAATCCTGAATACGAAGCTTACCAAATTGTTCACCACAGCCCCCCGAAATTGCGCAGGAATATTTGGCTGGCCTCCTTTTTTTTACTAAAATTTAAGACTTGCAATGAGAAACAAACTTCAACTAGGTTGTATATTGCAAATTGCATGCCGGGTAAGAATCTAACACTTTTTGATGACTTTGATGAAAAAAAACCAATCAGAAATGTAATAATTATAAATGTTTTCATCTATTTATTTAATATATGAAAATTGGGTCTAAAATGGGATTTCATTGGATTTAAACTAATTAAATGTGAAAAATGGTAAATAATTGCCCAATAATATGTAAATAATTTCACACCGGTATCAAATATTATAATTAGCCCACAAATCCTCTAATACTGATTACAAAAAGTGCAAAAATAACGGTAGTTTTAAGTTTGCCTAAATCTGATCGTAGCTCCCCCTTCAACACTTCATAACAAAAAAACAGAGAAACGATTTTGGCAGCAATAAAACTCAGTTGCCAGCTTTGAATATTTTTATCTGGTAAATTCGGTACAATCAGAGCGACAAATATAATGAGAAAATCCGTTGGAGTTGTTTTAAAACCCATCCGACGTGAGAATTTGAGTGTTAAAAAAACAAAGCACATTAAAATGCCAAATGAAATTGTGTAAGCTTTCTTCAAGATGGTATCGGCCAAATAAACAACATCTGTTTCGCTTAAATATATCAAAAAGGGAATCATCAAGAATATTGAAATTTCAATAATAGTGGATGTCCATTTCTTTTTGAATCGCCAGGTTATTAGGACTATCCCTAAATAGACCATAGCTGCAATTGAAAAATAGATATGAATATGTTCAGGCAGCAAACACGTAAACAACAGAAGAAAAATAAATCCTATTTCTACCGCCTTAAAGGCGATCCTAATTACTACGTTCTCTTCTTTAAGAGTCCGAAGACGACCTTTAATCATATTATCAATAATCGGAAATCGCTTGATTTTCCATCCACTTCTATCAGCGATAAAAATAGCCGCCATGATTATTCCCGAATATAAAACATAAAAGAAAAGTAAAAACCAAGGCGATTTAAATCTAAATATGAACGCCATGCATACGAGAACGGCGTGCATTAGATAAATTGTCAAAACGGATTCAGAATGATGTAGACCTATCCGCATCAGTTGGTGATGAAGATGATTTTTATCTGCAACAAAGGGGGAACGACCTTTGATAACACGCTGAACAATAACTGACAGCGTATCAAGTATAGGTATCCCCATTATTAATAAAGTGAGAATAATACTGATTTGACTGCTTTTTCTCGTTAAGGCTAAAGAAATGGTTATGGTGATAAAACCAAGCAACTGGCTGCCTGCATCTCCCATAAAAACAGTTGCCGGGTGAGTATTAAATCTTAGAAGTCCAAATATTGCACCTACCATTGCCACGGATATAACTTCTATTTCCTGAAACTGGTGAAGGTAAGAAAGATAGCCAATACACAAAAGTGTTAATAAAGTGATACCGCCTGCCAGCCCATCCAAACCATCGGAAAGATTAATTGCATTTGTTACAGCTACAATAATCATTATCGTAAATGGTATTGCAATCCAATCGGAAAGAACAAATCCGCTGGGAGCAAAGACACTAAGGGTATTAATCTTTAATCCGCCGTACATAACAACTATTAAAGCGGCTAATATCTGACCAATAAATTTTTTCTTGAATCCAATGCTTTTCAAGTCGTCTGCTAATCCAAAGATTACAACAATTCCAGACCCTATTATAATAGATTTGATAAAATCATTTAATGGTGTCCAAACAATTATGGGAATTAATGCCCCAATAGCCATAGCAACGCCACCAATTCTGGGAATCGGATCACAATGAATTTTTCGGTTATCTGGAATGTCTAATATTCTTGCTTTTCGGGCTATACTAATACATACGGGCATTAGCAAAATTGTGATGATTGTGGAAATAAGGAAGGTTGAAAATAGAACCATTACTAAGTTTCCTTAAATAACTATTAATACTTTAGTATATGTGATTTGTAGGTTTTAGATTTTAGTAATAAACAGGTGGGTTCGATGATAATTTTATGTTGGTTTTGGCTTATAAATTAGATATTGTTATTAGACAGATATAAATATTTGACTTTATTGTATATTTTCATATTTAGCAGTTTTTAATTTCGATTTTTTTAAATTTTCGAATGCATTAATGTGTTTGTCTGCACAAATATCCCAGGTGAATTTTTGTTTTACATAATCTCTGCAATTCTTGCTCATATCCTTCAATTCATCCCTCTTATAATAAAAATGATTAAGAAGTGTTGATAGTTTTACGTAGTCGCCAGGCATAAAAAGCCTTCCGACTTTATCAGAAATCATATCCTGTGTACCCCCTAAAGCGCTTGCAATTACTGGAACTCCCATTGCCATAGCTTCTAGAATGACATTTCCCTGTGGTTCAAACAAAGAAGGCAAAACAAGCAAATCAGCAGCAGAGAGAAAGTTTCTAAACTTATTAGAACGGTTGCTAATAAATCCTTTAAATGCAATCGGCAATCCTTTGGATTCTTTAATCAAGTTTTGCGCATAGGGATTAATTTCATTTCGATGCTCAAAAGAGGATCCTAATGAGCCTATAATAATCGCAGAAAGATTTCCTAAATTAGATCCCAAATGTCGAATTGCATTGATCAGTATATCTACTCCTTTTATTGGTAAAACCCTTCCTACAAACAAGACAATAAAATCATTTTCATCATAACCCAAATATTTTCTGGCAATTTTTCTTTCAATAGGTTTCCATTTTTTTAAGATCAATGCCATTGGGGATAATCTTTATGTTTGCATTATTAAATTGTTCTTTCAAATAATGACCCAATCCAATAGTTAACGAGCTATTTTGAATCGCATTCTTTTCATGTATACCAATGGCGGTTAAAATATTTATCTTCATTTGTTTTAAATAATTAAAAAAAGTTCGCTTATGATAGATTTGATACCAAGTGGGCGTATGTGATGTATAAACATATTGATATTGGAACTTTCTATTTAAAATTATAGCCGGAAAAGATTCATGTATATGCAGTATATCAAATTCTGCCAGATCAACCTGTGAAGCAATTTTTTCTATAAAATGATATTCGTTTATCCATATTTGGTATAGTCTTTTGTAATTTGTAAATATATTTCCAGCATAACTTAAACTTGTATTTTTTTGAAATCTTGAGTGAGATCTAGCAACAGATTCAACTTCAATCAACTTTACTTTTGGGGGTAACATTTCTCTTTTTTTGGTGTTAAAACATCGGCCACAGTCACATCATGATTTAAATCACAAAATCTTTTACAAAGTTGATAAATATCATTTGAAACCGGCCCCATTTCACATGTTCCTATTGTTCCGCTGCCTGCTATTTCAAGAATGTTCATAAGAAAAGATGGCGATTTGTTTGTACGGTAGCTTGGAAACTTATTAGGCCAAGCCGTAGTGTAGGTCCCTAAAGATTAGCGAAGACAAATATTCTTAGTACCAAGAGAACAATATATTTATTCAGTTTTTCGCTTTAAAATTAGACGTTTTTCTGAAAAATTGAGGAAGCTTTCTAATATTTTTTAAAAAAATTGCGGTCGCCGCCCCTTTCAAGTCGTTAATTTTCCATGCTTTATAATCTTGAGTTGTTTTAATAATTAAATTTTTTAATTTTCTGTTACTCACTCCACCGGTTCTCATTTTTACAAGTACTTCGGGAATATAGTATGTTGTCAGGCCATTTTTCACTAAAAATCTGAGCATTAATTCGTAATCAGCAGCTATAGTAAAATCAATATTGAAAAATCCATATTCATAAAAATATTTTTTTTTTACAAAGAAAGTAGGATGTGGTGGCATCCATCCAAAATAGAATCTTCGAGTATTATAATAACCAGATTTCCAGTAACGGATAATTTTTCCGACATTAATTTTATCAACATAAACCAAATCACCATAGCAAGAATCAATATCTTCTTTATCAAACAATTGCAGTATTTTGCTAATAATAGTATTTTTGGCGTAAAAATCGTCTGCATTTAAAAATCCAACAATATCGCCCTTTGCCAGAGAAACTCCTTCATTCATACCATCATAGATTCCTTTATCTTTTTGTGAAATTACTCTATGCATAAAAGATCTATATTGATCTATCACATCCAAAGTCCCGTCGGTTGAACCTCCATCTACAATTATATGTTCCACATCATTGTCTTGATCTATCACACTTTCAATGCAGTTTCCGATCAAATTTTTACAATTTAATACGGGTGTTATAATTGATATCGAGGGCATAAATCATGCAAAATTAGTGTGATGAGATTCTTTGCAGAAAAAAATTATTGAACGAATAATTTTTCAATAATTTTAATCTTACTCTCAAAAAAGGATCCTTACCTTTTTAAAAGGACGAGTAATTTATAAGACGGATTTTAAGATCATTCAGAGTTTTCTTAAAATTTATTCTCAAGAAAGGTTGGGTTTCAAGATTTCTCCACATATCCTTATAACCTGGGTGAATTCCTAATTCAGTTAAGCCGACTCTTAGCTTGCCTAAAAATATTTTGAGCCATTCCCTTTTATTGTGCTTATCAAGCATAAAAAAATAATCTGTTGTTTTAAATGGTTTAAAAAAATATCCAAAGATCATATTTTCATATTTTTTAACCGTATTGTTTTGAATAAAAATGTTTTGAGGTCTTCTAACAATATTTATTTTATGATTACTGAGCGTATGCTTTATTGCGAATAGTATTTGGGGAAATTTATGCAGGTGGCCGTGACTATCAATATGTGAGATTCTTATGCCGTTATCTAACAAATTCTCTAGTTGAAGGCTAAGTTCTTTTTGAATATCCCTTTTTTTTAACCGAAATAGCAATGCGTCAATTCTCTGCTTATTACTTACTTTAAATTTACCCTGTTTATTGATCAGGGAATTATTCATTCTTACATATAAAGGATCATGATTATCCACTATATTAAAGTGCAACCCAAACGAAAAATATTTTTGATTTTGTTTTGCAAAATCGATAGCATTTTTTGTTGCCTTTTTTCCGGTCATTATTGTTGCACTTGTTAATATGCCCTTTCGAAAAAGTTCAACCGTTGCATTAAATGAATCTATATCATGCCCAAAATCATCGGCATTTATAATCAATAATTTGGTCATTAACTTATTTAAACTGTAATTTTGCCTTTGTTACATAGTCTTTTTTTTGTTTCTTTAACTTTTAAATCAATCATGTACTCATAAATCATTCTTAAAATACAAAATGTTATACCGGCTCCACCATCAAGAAATCCTCTTTTTACGAATAATAAGCTTAAAAACATTAATATAGGTCGGCCAGGGAGTTTATACATAACTTGTTTAATTGCTTTACGGCGATTAAGCGGATCATCACTAAACAAATCTTTAAATTTCAAAGGATAATTTCCGGCATTGGCAAGGGCATCTGCTTCCATAGAAGAGTAGCGATTATGTTTTTCAAACCAAGCATGGAATCCTTTATTGAATGGGTAGTGATATAAATGATTTTTTAAATAGCCTATTTTTTCAGATGTAATACAATGTTCATTTATTGAACCTTCGACAGCAGCATGACCCTTTTTTACCAAACGACCGTACCATGTCGGATATCCGCTGCTATGACGCAACCATTTATTCATGAAAAAATATTTTATACGTAATCGATATAGAGAAATATCTAAACTATCTCTAATAATCGCCATGCTAATTTCATGAACCAACTCCGGTGGAACAATTTCATCTGCATCGACCATCAATATCCACGGATGCTTATATTCAATTTCACTTAATCCGTAATTTCTCTGATTGGCATAATTGTCAAATTTTCTTTGGAAGAATCTATGTTCCATACTTTTGTGCAATTGTCTTTGTATTATCGATACTAAAACTATCCAATACAACAACATCATCGCACCAATTTAAAGACTCCAAACAGTTGGCTAAATTTATTTCTTCATTCAATGTTAAAATAAGCACAGATGTATTTGCTTTCATATTTCCACTTACAGTTTTCAAACAATCATATACCCAATATTTTTAAGAACTTTAAAATTACTTTTTCTGGACTGTGATTAGATTCTAAATAGGCTTTTCCATTGACACCCAAACGATTCCGAAGTTTCTCATTATTTGCTAAAATTGCAATTTTTTTGTGTAAAATGTCCAGATTGTAAACGACGATGCCCAATTGATGCCTGGCAATGATACCATCAGGATCAATATCCAGGGAAAGTACCGGTTTCTTAAAATACCAGCTTTCCAGAAAAATATTCGGGAAACCTTCAAGTCTGGAAGTGCTCACCAAAAATAAGGATTTATAATAATATTTACCGATTTTATCCCTGGGACAAGAAGGAATATAGATTAGATTTGCGGGGCCCATTTTTTCATCAATTCCGCCCGTCCCGTCCCCTTTAGAATAGATCATGACAAATAATAATTGGGGGTGCTGGATTGCGATATCCCTAAATATGTGCGGTCTCTTTCTGGAGGAATTCGAGCCAACCCATAAAATAAATGAATTTTTAAACGGATTTTTACGGTCTTCTAAAGGCAGATGAGAATAAATATTGGGCAAATGAAAAACTTTAACTTTTGTTAATTTTTTGAATGCTTCTTGCTGATGAATCGTCTGTGCGAAGATTCCGCTTACAAGTTTAAGTCCTACTTTGTATAATACCTGGGCGAGGAAAGGTTCATTTTTTATCAATTTTGTATCAACATCTTTATCGATTGCAGCATAAAAGAAAAATTGCTTTTTACTCAGATTACTTATAATTGATAGAAGAAATATAAGATGGCGCGGATGTTTTAAAATAATCACATCCGGTTTAATTTTTAGAATAAGCCTTACAAGGGTAAACCAGTCAAAAATAATATGGAAATTTGATCCCCCTAAATACTTAAATGGACAGGAAAAACATTGAATTTTTTTTCTGATAAATGAATTTTTTCCAATATTCCGAAAATTCGAAATAATAGAAACTTTCTGACCTTGACGAGATAGTTGCCCTACAAAGTTTAAAAGCTGAGTCTCCGCCCCTCCAGCGACATCATCTTTTGAGTTAACAATTGAACCCAAAGAAGGATTAATAAAACAAATATGTTTGATTTTTCGTGAAATACTAAATTCTTTAATAAACGTTTTTTTAGATTAATTTTATTCCAAAATAGTATTGATGACTTTTGATATTGAAAGCTTTGAATATAAGACTGGAACTCCAATGCAATAGAATTCTCTAACATTATTTAGATTCTTAATTAATATCGCTTCATATTGATCCCACAAATCGCTAAAAGGGCTTTGTGGCATTAAATATCCATATGAGTAAATGAATTTGCAAAATTGAATCCATTCAAGTTCCATATTAAACCGCATTTTTTTTACAGCTTCATTAATATCAATCAGAGTAATATTGTGTTTTTCTGGATCAAAACTCTCATTCGGCTCGATAAAGCATAACTTTTTGATGTAACCGGAAGATTTAGTTCTGTTTCCAATAACAGTTTTGGGATTAATTTTTTTAAAGATCTTTATATATCCGCCAGTGAGTTGATATATTATCTTTCGAAAATAAAGATCTAATTTTTGTTTATTCGAAAGCGATTTCTCAATTAATGGCACTCGATTATAATAAAAGATATTTAAAGGAGTTAAATAACTAAAAGCTCTACTGTTATGAATAATAATATAATTATCACCTAAATATTTATAGCCGAGTTCTATAAGTGAAAGACTGATTGTTGTTTTGCCACCCCCACTTGTACCAGGTAGCAAAATGACATTTCCCTTTTTTTCTAAACCGGCGGCATGAATTGTTGAATAGTTTTGCTGAAGCAATTTGTATTGAATGAAAAATTCAATAAAATTAAGCGGTTTTCTGACAGATCCAGCGATATTTGTTTGAATTTTAATTTTTGGATTGCTTTCTAAATCAAATATTTCAATTTTCCATTTTGAAAATTTTTTACTGTCAGCAAAAATTAATAAATTCCTTTTTATATGATAATTGTCGTCAAGTATCTTGCATCCATTTCGGCTTGATTTAAATGGTCCAATTTCTATCTTAAAGTCAACCTCGCTAATTTCAGGTTCAACTTCAAAATTTTCGAATGTAATATCTGTTGCATCTACCAGCTTTTTCAAAAAATTATTATTATTTTGAATACTGAAACTAATAAGATTATGTATTTGATAGTATTTCATATTGATGATATTTGTTCACTTTTGTATTACACTTAAAACATCATTATAAATTTTACTATCATATTTAAAAGGGATGTATACTTCCAGGTATTCATTTTCATCCAAACTTTGTGATAAAGTTCTTTCATAATCAGACCAATATGTGGCTATTTTACTAAAAGGAAACTTAAATGCATATGCAGCAAAATATTCATACATAACCCCTGAAGACATATTCATAATACCCGGCACAGAAATATTTTCGAGCTGTTGGCTTAATCTCATTTTTGTAATAAGATCATTTTTTGTAATACTGTTGTGACCTATAATATTTTTTCTGTGTTTCACTATCGATAAAATATTCCATAATTTTGATACATCATTTATATAATACTTATTAAAATTCTCCTTTGGATTGTAAAAAATGTAATTAAATTTGCTGAAAAGAGAAAATTCTTCTGTTTTCATTTTGTTTAGTCTGTAATCGAATAGTTTATGATATATCGGATATGCGAAAACCTGCTTGTCTCTTCCGAGTAGTAATCTGTCCTCACCAATAAATCGACAGCCAGCCTTTCTTACCAAATCCATAGCTAAAGTGGTCTTAAATGCACCACCTCTTCCGGTCATAATAATTGCGCCATTTTCATTTGCGACACCAGCAGCATGGAGGGAAATAATATTTTTTTGTAACAGTTTGAAATCAATTAACGGCCTAAGAATTAGGTTTTGAGCCATTAAAAGAGGAAATAATTTGTGTGTCATTTTTTTAGTATCGACACTAAAATTAATTATCGTTGGATAATGTTCAAGCCCTATAATTTCGCAATGAATTTTAACTTTATCAATTATCTCTGAACAAAAAATATAATTGTTTTTTATAAATATTTTATTATTGATTACATCACACCCAGTTTTATCGGGTGTGAATTTATTTATATTCAATATAATATCTGGATCTTTGATATTTTTATTTTCAAAATAAGATAATGGTTGGTTAATGTCTTTTAAAAATTCAAAAAAATACGGGCTAATAATCTGAAAACAAATTAAATTATGAACATCAAATTTTAAACTTATCTGGTTGTTATTATAATGGGATTTGACCATTTTCATTTATCTATTTATTAGGATATACAATCATTTATAATTTTAAGCGTTTTATTCAACATTTTTTCTTCAGTAAAATAATTTTCAAATTTAATTTTGGCTGAATTACCTAGTGTTTTTCTTAATTTTGGGTTCTTGGCCAAAGTCAATATTGCTTGAGCTAATGCATCAGAATTTTTTTCTGGCACCACAAGTGCATTCACATTTGGTTCTATTGTTTCTAAATTATCTCCAACGGGAGTACAAATAATTGGCAGGTTTGCTCGCATTGCTTCCAAAAGGCCTATAGAATGAGCTTCTGCAAGAGAAGGCAAAATAAAGCCATCCAATCCCATTAACCATGTAGAAATATTGTTTCGGAATCCCAAAAAATGGAGTCGATTTTTTATGCCTAACAAGGCACATTGCTGTTTTAAAGAATCTTCAAGCGGGCCTGTCCCAAAAATCACAAATTGGATATCTTGGAAGTCGTTTAACACTTTGGGTACTGCTTCGATCAAATATTTTAATCCTTTTATTGGATGCAATCTTGAGGTTGTACCAAATATTAAATCTCGGTTTGAAAATCCAACTCTATTAGAGTAAATCGATTTGTCGTGTTGAATTGACAAATTGTTTCGAATACCGTTGTGAATGGTATCAATTTTTTTTTGATTTACTCCTCGTTTAATCAATTCATTCCGGTATATATTTGAAACGGTAATAATTTGATTAGCTATATATTTTAAAAAAAAAATGCTATATTCATTTACTAAAAAACTTATATATCGGCGCCAATAAGTGGGCGGAAGATATGGAGAATGATAGGTCGCTAGAATTGGAATTTTAACACCGAAAAGTCTACTAATTCCACCTATAATAAAACCATTAAAATCGTGAACCATTAGAACATTGATTCGTTTTTCTTTGAGTAAACGTAATAATCTATTTAGCCATCGAAAATCAGCTCTATTTTTTATTAGTATTTCAGTTGGTTGTATTTGTTTCCATAATTTTTGATGTACATTCCAGTTTGGCGCCCTAATGACAACCTGGAATATTTTTATATTTTCAAAATTATTCAACTTATAAATCGATCCAAGGTAATGCGACACACCACCTCCAGGCAAAGACCAAGCAACACTTAGTATTTTAATATTTTTTCCCATATGGTTTTATTAACTTTTTATACTGATATAGATATTCATTCGAAATTTTTATCCAATCATATTGTCTTGACATTTCAATAGAGTTCTCTCCTAAATAAACCCTTTTACGATCATTATTTAAAACTTCAACTATTTTCTCTGATAAGGCACTCGGGCTCATTGGGGGTACTAAAAAGCCGTTTTTCTGATTGACAATTGCATCTTCATTACCAGGAACATTAGTTGCCACGATTGGCAATCCACATACCATAGCTTCGATAATTACCAGCGCAAACCCTTCAATCAAAGATGGGGATACGAAAACATCAGCTGATTTATATGCTGACAGCAACGTATCATTAGGAATTTTATTCAAATCAATTATCGAAGCGTCATTTTTATTAAATGCTTGTTGCTCCAATATAATAACATCCGACTCTATGGACAATTCTTGTATTAATGGTTTCAGGGCACTTAATCTCTTTCCAATTAATAAAAATTTAACTTTTTCATACTTTTCTAAAATAGAAGGGATAGCTTTAATCAAATATTCATAACCTTTTTTTAAATCATAACGGCCTACTGCAAGCACGATTTTGATATCTTGTGATAATCCTAAAATTTCCCGGATATTTTGATAAGGTTCATTAAATCTCTTAAAATCGACACCATTGGGAATATCAGCAATTCTCTCCTTTGGGATCCCAATTTTCAAATATTCCTTATTTGTCGAGGAGCCTATAGCGGTAACCAAATCTGCATTTTTAAGAGCATATTCTATTCTTTTGTTCCATTTTGGATCAAGCCTGAAACCATATCCAATTTCTTGGTATTTTTGAATATCTCTTCCGTGAGTTGTTATCACTATAGGTATTTTTAAAAGCTTTTTTATTTTTGTTGCATAGTATCCAATTTTAGCAACATGCACATGGATTAAATCAAAGTTATATTTCCTTTTTAATAGAAATAGAGCTATCGCAAATGTATACCCTTGCGCAATTTCTTTTGGTGTTCTTGGATAATATTGGATATTATAGTTGGATTGAAAAGTGGTATTATCATTTTTTAAATGCGTAAAAACGTAAACATCTTCCCCGCTCATAGTTAGATGTTTGGAAAGATTGTGAACAACTAATTCTGCTCCTCCAATTGTGGGAAGAAAGGAATGGCTAACCATGCAAATTTTCATAGCAAAGCATTTCTTAAGAATACAACAATAGTTATTTCTCTATTACATTTGTAATATTGTGTTCTACAAAACCCAGTTTTAATATAAGTCCAGAAAATAAAAATAGAAAAAGGTAAGGACTATAAATATTTACGAAAAACATTGCTACCATAAAGGAAGTTAAACCGGATAAATAAACATGATAGAAAGAAGTGTTTTCACTATTTTCAATTGATCTGAAATTAAAAACAGTTTTAGCTAAACGATAAAATATTAGAATAAGAGAAAAAACCTGACGATACCGGTTGTGGTTAAGTATAATAAATATTCGTTATGAGAATTAAATCCGACCGACTGATATATTGTGTTCCATCCGGTACCAAATATAGGATTGCGCATAAATACTTCGATACATTTAGACCAGATTTCAATCCTTCCCGAGCTATACTCTGAACTGAAAATGCTTGAACTTTCGGCTTTTTCAAAGATATTATATCTTAATCCTTCTTTCGTAATTTCGGGTAATATATTAATTGATATAATAATAAATACGACTAGGACAGAAAATAATGTTATATTTTTTAATAAAATTTTATTTGTAATCTGTTTGGATTCTAAAATAAAATATACAACAATGCCAATTAAAAACGACAAAATTCCACCCCTTGAACCGGTTAGGAATAAACAGTATAATCCTAAAAGTGTTATGCTAATCGTAATAATTTTGGGAAATAATTTCTTAAATTGAACAATATAATGAAAACAAAAAGGTAAAAATAAAACAATAAATGAAGCATATTGATTGGCCTCACTAAGAGCACCAGAGCTTCTGCCGTGTTTTAAAAATTGGATTCCACTGACTTCTAAAATATTAAAAGTTCCAAGAATTGTAATCAAATTTAATATGACAAAAAGACCAAGCAGTGAAAATAAAAGCGCTTTAATCACGACAATATCATGTATGAAATTGTAAATAATCAACAAAAGTATGAAGGCATCCATATAACTCTTAAACAAAATCATCTCTGCTGCTAAATTATAATCAGATATTATTTTATAATAGTAAGTAAATAATAACGAAAAAAAGCAATATACTATAAATAAGATAATTGGGAGGTTAAGTTTATTCTTTCCGATTATCGGCTTTTTCGTAATTAAATTGAAGAAAACCAGCCATACAAGCATAAAATAAATTGAAAGATTTTTTAGGCTTAATCCGGGTATATCGGTTATCTTCACTTCTAAGCTTGCCTCTAAAATTAGAGATATAAGGAAAAAACCGAATAAAGAAATGGAAATATAGTTCATTTATTTTGCTCCTAAAATAGCTAAATGATACTGTAAATTATATGGGATTAGATAATTAATTGAAAAAATATATATTTCTACGACTAAGAGTTAAAAACGACTCATTCAATAGATTTTGAATATTTAGGAGAGTGTTATCTGATAGAGGCGAGTACTTTATAAGGAAGTAAATAATTC
Source organism: uncultured delta proteobacterium (assembly GCA_963706575.1). Taxonomy (GTDB): domain Bacteria; phylum Desulfobacterota; class Desulfobacteria; order Desulfobacterales; family JAHEIW01; genus JAHEIW01. The sequence continues at coordinate 18,316 of CAVPNL010000003.1, forward strand.
ATAATACTATTAGTTTAATATTTTTTAAAATCTTATTTTTGAGGTTCTTCTACTTTTTTCGCACTTCTTAAAAATGGAGGATCCAATCTTTTATGAAGTTCATTATCAAATTCCCTTGTAAGGCTAAAAATCCATTCTTCGAGATTACTGTATCCATTATTGTCATCATCTAAATTGTGATTTTGAGGCAAAGCTATTTTGCGATTAGCAACCTTGAGGATTGGCCATCCCCCAACATCGTTTTGGCTATCGATCCAGTTTCCAGTTGTGTCCTTGAAATCTTTCAAAATTCGGGTATCGACAGAATCACGATTATGTGGCCTGGCACCAACATTGTCGAGCAAGTATGCCTTTATGTTTTTACTGCTCATAATTTTTATTTTGGATATCGGAACGGGTGAGTTGGAGCTAAAAAGTGACTTTTCGGATAGTCCTGTTAAGTTTCTTACAGATGCCATTGGATCATCGGGATTGTAATTTTTGCAGTAGTTATCATCAACAAAAAAACTGCTAAATCGGTGGATTGAATCTTTTTCGATTTCAATCGCCCAGTCCGCATATTTATGAGAGTTTTTTCCCGGGATCGCATAATTGCCAATAAGACTTCCCAAAATTGGGGCTTTTCCTGAATCCGACGGATGAATATTTTCAGCATATGCGTTGTAGATACCATTGTTAATCACATGCACCGATGATCCGGGAGCTTATTAAAGGGTTTCTTCCCTGATTATGAACCAGAAGATTCCTAAGTATCGAAATATTCTGGCCTCTAACAAGCATTCCCATCCCATGTCGGCCATTGCTATGCAAACTATAATTTAATGCTTCAGATATAAGTGTATTGCTTACCGTAGCGTTATATACCCTGTTACTATAAACATTGTCATAAATCTGTATATTTTCATCAATTGACCAACTTACCGAACAATGATCGATGACAATATTATAAGTATCTCCATTGGGACCATCGTTGATGGCTATTCCATCGCGGTTATCAGGCTTCACGCCGTCTTTGTCACCGGGACGAATTCTAAGATGCTGAATAATAACATCATGCGTCATTACGCTGAGTGTGCATCCCTTCAATGTAATACCGGGTGAAGGTGCTGTTTGCCCGTAAATTGCAGTGTACGGGTGATCAACTCCAAGATAATCATTTATGGGAATCATCCCAGAAACTTCAAATATCACTATCTTACCACGGTCGCCATCCGTCTTAATTTTCGGATTTGAAATTTATTAATGCCTTTAATGACCCTGTTTTAACTTTGGTTCCATTCCTTGTACTATCTTGAGGTCCGATAATTTCGCCGGAAATAGTTGTGACGATACAAATTATCGGCTTATTCGGAGCTCCGTATGCTGCTCGGGTATCAGTACCAAATCCTTGGGCATCTGGAAAAACGGGTAAAGCAAATGAAAATCCATGTGTACTAACGAGTAAAATTATTTCAAAAATCAATATATGTAGGAAGCGTTTTGCAGCAAATCTCATATGAAAATTTCCTTTTACCAAACCTTAAAACCCGAATTTACATCTGTATAATCTTAGCAATTTATATACCACATATATAAAATTCATTTTTACTTAATTTTTCGATAGCTTATGCGATTATCTGAAATAAGGCAGTCGAAATAAGCGTATACTTAATTGTACACAGTGTCCAAATCTTTAACCATTCGCACCGATATATTACATAAAAACATGCATGCGCTTATATTTTTAGCCACTTTTTTAGTCGTCAAGATGATAAAAGATCAGTCCAAGATACTCTTTAACCGCCGCTGAAGTATGGATGAATGTTTTAGGCAAAAAGTCACTCATGTTGTAACATACATTATTTTTTGATCGTTCTGCAGCAGGGTATGGAATGACTTGAATCCCAACTTTGTCAAATGCCATTATTGCTCTTTTTAAATGATATTGAGATGTTACTAATATCGGGGTATTGAATCCGTATTTTTTTATAATCTTAGAAACTTGTTTTGCATTTTCGATTGTATTCCTGCTTTCAGCTTCAACGATAATTCGACTTTGCGAAACGCCAAGTTCAATTAGATATTTTTCATTGCTTTTTTGCGCGTAACAATTTTTGGGGCGCTTTCTTTCTCCGGAAATTATTACGGGTATATCAAGACTTCGTTGTAGTTTTGCAACTGCAAGCAATCTAGTGCGGCCTTCTAGAGTTTATCCTCCAGTCAAAAAAATAATTACATCTCCGCTTAAAGTCGTCTTTGGATTTAAATCCATTTCAAGCCCCATATATAAAAAGCTCGAAAAAAATGTTGTTGAGAAAATCCATACAATTAAAGCTAACGCACAATTCATTAATCCAGCTCTAATATTTCGTTTAAAAAAATACCAACAACTGATAATGAATAAGGTTGATACAAAAATTCCTGGAGGCAATAAAAAAGATAAAATAATTTTTTTAAGTATTAACACTAATTGTTGTTTATTTTGAAATTTATTCCAGTGAATTTACTTTATTGCAACAATTCGTATGGGTAGAAAATTTTTATTTATAGGCAATTGAAAAATTGTTTTGCGTTTTCGATATCTGAAGATTGATAGAATAAGTTCAAGTAACAGAGACGAGATAAATTGAGATCTTAAAATAATTTCCTTTTATTCTTAAAAGGTATTGAATTTTTGAAAAGCCAATCTTTTTGAAAAGTTTATACAGTTCAAAATTTGTATATTCTTTTAAATGAAGACCTTTCGGTGAATTATCAAAATATTTTGATATGTCTGACGGGCCCTTAAAGCGATGAGGAGTAATACAAATATATTTACCACGTTTTCTAAGACAACGGTATATGCCGCACAGCTGAGTAATCGCATCTTCAGGATGCAGATGCTCGATAAGTTGGTAACTATAAGAAACGCTAATTGTATTTTCAGGAATATTTACACTGGATCCATCAGTAAGCAAAAGTCTAAAATTATGAGGAATCGATTTATTCTTGGTTATGACATCCGATACGTCAATTGCAAAGACTTTATTAACATATTTTGAGACTTCAAATGATAAAGAACAGTCACCAGGCCCAATTTCTAAAAAATTTGTATCCCTGTCTAAAAATGAATTTAGCAGCTTTATTTGATCTTTTATATGTGCCTTTTTAAGTTTAATCTGATCTTTTCTCACAAGTTGTGAGTGGTAAGGAATTTTATTATATAATTCATTGTATATATCTTTATATAGAACTTTTCTTTCATTTTTGTCTGCATTTTTAAGCTTATCTGCGAGATTTCTTTCAATCAAATAATGCTTTTTAATAAGCTCAAAATTTTCATCTTCAAGTTTATCTAAAAAATTTTTTATCATTCGAATTTTTTTATACAATTAGCGAAAAATTGATACCGATTTAAATCGCATCATATATGTTCATGATCTTGTCTACTTTGCCTTTTTCTGAGAATTTTGTTTCTACTGTTGAGTATCCATTGTTAATAAATTTCTGTTTAACTTTAAAATTATTTCGTATCAGAATAATTTTTTTAGTTAAATCCTGTAAATTGTCTGGATCATAAAGAAATCCATTTTCCCCATCATTTATTATATCAAGTACCCCTCCCTTTTTAGTTGCAATTACCGGTATCCCATTCATCATCGCTTCAATAATAACACGCCCAAAGGGTTCAGGTTCCAGTGATGTGTGCATGAAAAGATCATAGGTTTTGGAATAAATATTTTTATTATTTTGGTATCCCATAAAATTTATTTTCTTAGATAAATCATAATTTTTAACATCATTTTTCATTTTTAAAAAATAATCTTTGCTACCGCTATAATAACTTCCAAAAATATCAATACAGAAGTCATCAAAATATTTGCATAGCAATTCTGCCAAAGGTATTAGGATGTGGGCCCCTTTCCAGTGTATCAACCGACCAATCCAAAGAATATTGAATCTTTTATCTTTTTTATCTTTAGAAGCAACAATCTTTTTTGAATTAATCCAATTATGAATAATTTCTATTTTTTCATTCGATATCTTACCTTCATCTATCAAATTCTGTTTTATCGCACTAGAAATAGCAATGAATTTATTTACTTTTTTTCCGAAGTATTTAGTCATAAATGGCAATTTGTATTCAAAATTTCTCTGATGAACGACACATGCTTTCCCTGTAAATATGGCGGCTATTATCCCCTCAGATACAAATCCAAGTCCATTATTACAATGAATAATATCGATTTTATGTTTTTTTATAATACTTATAATATTTCTTATTTTTTTTACTTTTCTGATAAACGTTATGTTTTTTATAAATTTTTGGTAAAGTAATATCTGTTTTAAACGAAAATTACATTTTCTTAGAAAAAATATAATAAAGTTTTCTTGCGCTTTTGTTTCCGACATAACGCCGCTTCTCTGAGTCAGGATAATCTTACAATCATTTTTTTTGTACTCATTAATAATGTCAAAATTATGATATAAAAGAATGTAAATACGATATAATTTTTTATCTATTCCCTCTACAATATTTTGCAAACTTATCAGAGATCCGCCAACTCCCTTATTTCCAACTGGTTTACCAGTTTCTAAAAATAAGATATGCTTTTTTTTATTTTTTTTCATCCCACAATCAAAATTTGGAAATTATCTTTTTCAGGCCCTTTTGGTTGAAGTACCTTTTGAAATCTTAATTTTTTCGTAAACTTTAACAGTTCCAATAAATGCATATACAATTAAATATTGAATTTTTTGTTTTCCCCCGCGAAATTTTTCCGACGGTGGTAACCCTATAATAAATCTTCTTATTAATCCTATAATTGCCCCGATAAGTCTTTTTAAATCCTTAACTAAATCTTTAAACAAGTATTTTTCTGTTTGGTTTAAATCCCAAATTCCTCCTACGACTCGCTTTGTTTTTCTAAAAATTTGTTTGAAAGAATTACGCGCAGGATGCAATACACAAGTATCTTCGGAATAGATTTGTGTGTATCCAGCAGATTTTACTCTTCTGCCCCATTCGACATCACCGCCTGATTTCAATTTTTGATTAAAGAGTCCGATATTTTCAATAACCGTTTTAAAAGTAAAAAGATTTGCAGTTACACCAAAATCATATCTTTCAATTCTTGTTTTTTGTGGAAAAGCATTGATTTTTTCATAAACTTCAACCGTAGTTAATTTGTCTTTATTTTTAAAAAAAAGTTTGATTTTCCCTGAAAGAAGGCCGCAATTTGTAATAGTTAGCATTTTTGAAACACCCTTTTCAATCCAATCTGGAAAAGGGATACAGTCAGAATCAGTAAAAGCGATGATCTCACCTTTTGAAAAGGAGATTCCCTTGTTCCTTGCAGCATATGAACCCGGTTGCATTTGATGAGTTAAAACGGTGTTTCTATATTGATTAACTAATTTATCAATTTTTTTATCTGAATCATTATCTACAACTATGATTTCATAACTATTTTTTGGATAGCTTTGTTTTTCAAGTGCATCGAGACAAAATTTTAAGTTCCTTAAATCATTATATACTGGAACAATAACGGATACAAAAGGATCGGTTTTTAAATTTTTACTTTTTTTTTCCATCAATAAATTTACTTTTAACGGAACTTATATTTTTACTTTTTCATGACTTTTAGAACTTTTATATATTATTTTTGCTGTATCTACGGGGTTTAACACGCTTTTTATTAAATACTTTAGTAATTTTAAGTATTTAATTTTGATTTCATTTTTTTTGAGTTCATTAATATGAAATTTCAATAAATTTTTATTCCAATTTTCAAATAAATCATTAATAATGAATTCATGGTAATTTTCTATTTTTTTTCCGAGCTTTAGGTTAAATTCGCTCTGCTCTAAAAATACAGGGCCATATTTTTTTAATATGTAAAGCTTTATTGCACGACGCGTATTAAATCTTTTAGTTCGAGTTGTTTCTGACTCATTGTGCCGTCTCGTATAGGTTAGGACCTGATGTACAAATCCAAAGTCAGATTCTTGTAACAAATCAAAGCAAATTTCCTTATCCGCATGAATATTTTTTTCATTATAAAAATTAGTGCGCTTTCTAATAAGATCTGCCCGCAATAAAATTGATGTCGGGGATCCAAAAACATAAACCCCTTCGAGCAGATTCTTTCTACAAATTTCACTGCCTTTGAAAAAGTTTCTGCTATATGGCAGACCATCTAAATTTACTTTAGTCTCATCCAATCGATAAGCTCCGATGATACCCACGGAAGGATGGTTTTCAGCTATTTCTACCATCCGCGTAAGGCATTCTGGGAAAATAAAATCATCAGCATGCAATACCTTACAATATTTGCTCTCGGGCGAAATTTGGCGCATTGCATGATTCCAGTTCTGCATTAAATCTAAAATTTTTTTATTGTTAAGTATTCGGATTCTGTCATTTTTAGCTTCATAATCTTTAGCAATTTGAAGGGATGCATCCGTGCTGCAATTATTTATTATAATATATTCCCAGTTCTCATAAGTCTGGTTAATCACACTTTCAATACATTCGGAAATATATTTTTCAGTATTATATACTGGCGTTACAATACTTACCAATGGTTGCTTTTGCTTATTCATTCTTGATTATAAAAATCCAAAGGGTTTAAATATTCAACTAATGTTTGTTGATGATGATTAATCCATTTCAGTCCATTCATAAAGTGACATGCTTTATCCAGGCGATCTATGGATCCAGCCTGGAAATATCCTCTCCAGCTTTGTATTAAATTTATAATGCTAAAATATTTCCAAACTTTCGGTATCAATATGAGTTCATCCTTTAGAACTGGCATGTGACTCTGATAAGCATCAAAAAATATTTTCATTTTTTTAAAATCAAAACCAATCTTATTCGCGCAAAACGCATGCCACGAGCGTATAATATCTACTAATCGCCAATCTAATCGAGCCATTTCAAAATCTAATACAAAGACCAAATTATAATTTATGTAGAGCAAATTATATGGTGTGTAGTCACCATGTATTAATATGCTGGGTATATTTGTATTTTTTATTGAATAATCCAATCCTAATAATTGGTCTTTGTAGCAATCTGCATAATTTAACAGTAATTTAAGTTTATTCTCGATTACAGATCCGTCAGAAATATCAGATTCCTTAATGCAATAATTCAACTTTTCAATAAACCATTCGGTGGTTCTCCATCTATCACCACTTATTGCTTTGAATCCATCAGGATTATAACCGAGGGGTTCAAAATTAAGAAAAAGCTTATGAAGGTATCCTAATGTTCTTCCAGCTGTTTTGATATATTTGTTTTTCTGTCGCTGCAATAAGATAAAATTATTATAATGATATCCTCTATCAATAAAATCAAATAATGCAAATTTTTGTTTTTCGATTGTTACTATAGTTTTATCACTCTTTGTTGTTTTTAAAAGTGGCGCGGGAAATTTCGCCTTGTTTAGATATTTTAGAATTGAATGTTCTTGGGTTATCGTTGAATTCCCAAGTGTTGGCTTATATTTTTTTAGAAGTTTTCTGCCTTTAGATGTCTCTATAAGTAGATTGACTCCACGGTAACCCCCAACGGATCTTTGGTTATTATTAATTAAATTTAGATCGTATTCACTTATAATTTTTTGTAAAATTGAAGATTTTATAAAATTATTTCTCCAAAAAGATCTGATACGGCTGTAAAATACTCTAGGATAAAAAAATAAATGCATGGAAAAGATTTTTATATTAAAAAATTGTTTATATCGATTAAATAAATTCTATATTTAATCCAATACCCGTTAATTATTTTTATTGATCTATTCAATGCCAGTTTATCATAGCCATTTTTCACATTAAATTTACCTCGACTTATTTCTCATTTTTACTATACGTGCAGGGTTCCCAACTGCAATTGCAGAGTTTGGTATACTCTCCGTGACCACAGAACCAGCTCCAATCACAGAACTTTCACCAATTGTAACTCCATCTAATACGATTACCCCTACACCTATCCAAGCATCGTCCTTTATGACGATATCACCTTTTGTCTGCAATGCTTGTTCCTTAATTTTTCGATCCGCCGAGAATCCATGATTATAAGGATAAAAGGCGCAATAAGGTGCAATTTGCACACCCGATCCGATTTTGATCGATCCCATATACGCAGAAAATTGACACCGCGGCTGAATGTGAGTGTCGCTTCCAATAATTAAACTTCCACCGTCGCCAGTTTCAATGATGGTGTCGAGGTGGATTTTAGAACCTTTTCCGACTTTAACAGGTCCACCTTTACTCGCCTGATAAATAACCACTCGGTCCCCTATGAATACATGAGCATCAAAGTCAAGATTTTTGTGGTGGATAGCACGCACTAGGCGAAATGTATCCCTTCGGTTGCAAATAAGCGAGATAACCGCAAGCCTTATATGGTGGGGCAGCCCAGGAGGCAATGTGGTTTGCAATTCTGCCCATTGGATTCAAGCCGCCAAATCCCAGCCAAAATTTTGCCCATTTTCTTTGAACTTTTTTTAGAAACATTTATTGCTGATTTTAGTTGAAAAATTCCAATTTAAAAATCCATTTTTATAATCAAAAAAATAAACTCTATGTTAAAAAATCTAATGCTACCATGTGTTCATATGACTCTTTTTTCCGAATCAGCTCATGTCTTCCATTTTCAACCAGAACGGCAGTGGCTCTTGGAAAAGAAAAGTTTGACTGTGAAGGAATCCAATAAGCGCCGGCATCCATTATTGCGATCACATCACCATTTTCGAGTAGCGGAAGTCTCTTAACCGGACAGACAACATCTTGCGGTCTGCAGGTGGGGCCAAATAGGCTATAATTGAATTCCCGGGAATCGTTCATATTGGATGCGTGGAATATTTCGTGATATTCGACAGGAATAGCCCTAGCAATAGATCGACCACCATCAAGAATGACCGTTGTCAAATCATTTTCTGAAGGTTTAATTTGCAGGACGCTCAGCAACAGCATTTGAGCGCTGCAGGTAATTGCTCGACCCGGTTCCAAGATTATCTTTGGCAGTTTATCGCTTTTATGTGTGACATAATTATTAAATAATTCAGTAATCGCCCTGCTATATTCCATAATTGATGGGCATGTCGGCTCTTCTATTAATTGAGCTGGCAAATTCTTCTTAAAGAGTTGGTAATCGAGTTTGGAATAGCTTCTAATGGTTGGTACCCAAAACCCGCCACCAAGATCGAAAAATCTTATGGAAATGTCCAATTCCTTTTTCAACCTTTGCGAAAATTCGATAACTTCTTTGATGGCCTGTAAGTATTTTTCAATATTTTTGATGCCGGTTCCAATATGAATGTGAAGGCCACATGGATCAATATTCTGATTTCCCTTAAGTTTTTTAAAGGCTTCAAAAGCCGCTCCGTTATTTATTTGAAAACCGAATTTGGTCTTCCACCCAACTGAAGTGATTAGGCGAACGCCCACTTTTTGTCTTCGATCGTGTTTTTTAGTTAATCTCTTAACAGCTTCAATTTCAGATGGTCCATCTAAATTGATCAACTTTATGTTCTTGGAAATTGCTAAACTTAAAGATTCTTCTGTTTTGGCAGGCCCGTTGAAAATAATTTTCTCTGGTGGGACATTGAGTTTCAAAGCGAGCCATAGTTCAAATGGAGAAACGACCTCTGCGCTGGCACCGAATTCATGCAATGATTTTAAGACACCCGGAAGAGGATTTGTTTTATAGGAATATGCAATTTCAACAGCCGAATAATTTTCTTGAAAACATTTATAAAAATGAAAATAATTTTTTCTGAGCCTGTTTTTATCGATTACGAAAAGAGGTGTTCCATATTGGTTAGCAAGACAAACACTGTCGATACCTTGAATCACCAGGTGGTTGTCCGAATTAGATGCCAGTTCCCAAAGATCGGGGGAAAGTTTGTTATGATTTATTGCTATATTTTTCAACTCCCATTTATCAAATATACCAAGTATGTGTGAAAAAATAAATCCGACTGCACGATGTATTCTTTTGACTATCAATTTTTCAGCTTTCTATTTTAACCTATTAGCAAGGTCAGTTGTTTTTCAAGATTCTAGGTCATTAAATTCTAGCACAATATCATCTTTTTTATCCGTCCGAATACAAGCCACTCGCCCTTTATTGTGATAGGCTCCAAACATTTTCAGTTGTGTATTATTTGAAAACAGCACATGGTCTTTTCCAAACTTCGTTTCAACCAAAAAAGCCATCCCACTGCCCCCAATGACTTCAAGCCTTTCAAACTTGACCTCATCGAGATCCTGGCGCTCTGCAGCGGGCAACAGCAAAGTTGCAAATACTGTAGCTGATGTGTTTTTTTGTTTATAGACTACAGTGGTTGATGCGGTCTTATGATGATGATCCAAAGAATGCCATCCCTGAATTGGGTTTTCACTACCATTCAAAAGCTCGACAAGCACTTTTGTGGGGTCGATCGGAATTAAAAGCAGGTTTGGTGAATTTGAATGATGTCCGATTAAAACTTTTGCATTTTTTTGAACACGGACATCTAAATCAGGAAAGATGTGGTACAGCAACTGGTAATCATGGTTTTTAGTGGCCTGGATTTCATCAACCAAGATCCAATAATGCGGTTTGACAAACAATATCTTTCGGGTGTGCCGGACATCACTGATAATGATAGGATCCTTGGGTCTATTCAAACTAAACCGTCCGTATCCATCGTTATAGTTCGAAGAGACGTAATCGAATTCTGGTCTGCTAACCCAGGTAGCATATCTTCCCCTGGTGGGTTTCGGATTCATATTTATCCGGTTCCATCGTCGAATTTGACTCAGGCCATCGACTAATATTGTATTATGCCCCTGGGAGCCGACAAAGTAATTCCGATAAGGGTCTTCCCTATCGTAGGTGTAAGACCCTGAATCCACAATAAAAGGTTGACCCAACGCGTATAGCTCTATACTGAGTTTATCTTCGTGACCATGGTATCCGCCATAGGGTCCGGCGTCGAAAATTAAGTAACTGGCATCTTTCGTCCAATTACTTCTCATTACATATAAACCAGCATCATTAAAACCTAAAGAAGTCTTACGAGGCGCAGATCCTTTTTTCCCGCCAGTTCCAATATAAATCATGTCATCTCTATCGAATAGTTTTCCCGCATGAGCCAAACGACTGCATGGCCAGCGTATAAAACCATCATTTATTTCAGGAAAAGTACCGTCGGGGCGCACCAAATATGCAAGCATTGAATACATTTTCTCTAAAAACATGCTTAAATTTTCATTCGGTAGAGATAAATTGTTCGTTTTAAGCAGTTTATGCATGGTTTCGAATTCATCGACTGCTAACCATTGATAACCAGTAGACATTTCAATATGAGAGCCATCCTGATTAATCTGTCTTTTAATCTCGTTTTCAAATCGGGTTAGGGCAATTTTCAACCAGCGTTTAGCATCTTTGAATTCCGGAAAACATATGCTCGTGTGCGCCAGGCCGTTGCTTTCGCGCAGAAGGTGGTTACGAGTCGTTTTGAAATAGGATAAAAATCTTGCATGGTCATAGATCGAACGCAGCATAAGAATTTTGGCTTCATCGGTAAATACAGGTGAATTATAGAATAAACCGAAGCTGGGAATCCAGCTGACACGCAGTCTAAGAGCCACTTCCATTAATCGCCAGGTCGAGCTTTTTTCTTCTCTTCTTTTGGGCGGCTTATTTTTTGTGATCCAATCTACAAGTTGGTGAACGAATGCTTTCGCATATCGTTCATCACCTGATTTTAGATAAGCGATTCCCAAAATGGGCCACCACTGATGCCGGTTGAGTCTGAGAATCCATTCTCGGCTATTAATCGGATTATAGCACCAATCTATCGAACCATCTGAATTTATAAAGGGTTGCGTTCCTTCAGGCGAAATATGATATTCTAAAATAGAATTCGCTATGCTCGAATAATTTATTATCTGTCAGTTCATTTATATTGACGCGCAAATCTGTTATTGTTCGAGGAGGGAGAAGCCAACCCACTTTTACTCTATTCGCATAATGATCTAACAGGTTAAATTTTGCTGCTTGTAGATTGTTTTGCTCGAGCGAATCACGTACTATTTTAAGGTCAAACAAAGAAAGAAATTGTTGTTCTGGCAATTTTAGAACTGAATTCATCCGAGGCCCGGCCCACACAATCAGATTTCGAATCAAGTATTTTAGAAATCTAATTCTTCCAGAATTGATAAGATTTGTGTTGGGCCGCTTCAATACTCGTGCTTTGATATAGTCGACTAAAAATTGAATTAAACCATTGAATAAGTTTTGCTTGCTTTGTACTATCCAATTAAAGTGGGAACAGATTTTGTCTGCCTATCTTTAATTAGTCGAATGTCATCATTTTCATAATAAAACAGCGTCGCGATATTACATAAAACCTTAATATATTTAGATCGCTCTATTGGATCAGTCGAAGTTGACATAAGTTTTTCATATATCGATCTATCAGCAAAATTCCATATAATCGAATTATGATGATCCAAACATACCTCTTGAATTTCATTCCGCTTTGACTCGAACCAACTGTAATGTTCGGGAAAAGATGGTTTATGATCAGTTTTTAGGGGACGTAATCGTTTGAGCAATTTTAATATAGAAAAGCGTTTATTCGCATTTGCATACGCACGAATTATATTTAAATAATGTTGCTGTCGAGGCCATGAATATTTATCAAAGTCTAAGCCATGCAATTCCGGTGACAGAAATAATATCAGACTATAATGTAATGATTCGGCATAACGTTCAATTAACGGGGTCGCAAAGGCAGCCTCAACGAACGCCTTAGTACAAAAAGGTGAAAAAACATCGCGGCTCATCATCAAACCTCTCACATTATTGCCGATTCGGCGAGCATCACCTTGATACATGCCAAATGCGTCCGGTATGTCGGATAGCTTAAACCCTTCATCAATACACTTTCTGACATAACTTTGCATATAGTCTTGCACCAATTTAACGACATCAGCGGCAACAAGACCACCAAAGTTTCTGTTTCTTTTTTTCTTTATCATTTTTACAATAGTTGAATAATCGACTTCGCCCGGAAACGAATACGGATATCCATAAAAACATCGGGCAATCTCGCCACCCGCGCCCCATAAAATCATTTGCTTGCGATCAAATTTTGATTGCAGGCTGTTTACGATACCTCTTATTAAAAAAAGGCTTCGCATACCGTCAGTTTGGCGTATTGAACTTTTTAATGCGATATCCCAGTTGCTTAATATGGCAAGATCGGCAACGTTTGTGACCTTATGGGTTAAGTTCAATTTTTCAGCAATATCGCTGGCAACCTGGACATCAAGACTCAATTGATTTCCGATGGTAAAGTATTCGACCTGCAAGCCATTTTTTATAAGAAGTGCTGCAATCAAACGCGAGTCACGCCCGCCTGTTAAGGTACATTTAATATCTTGGAAGTTTCGGTAAAGATTACGGCACGGCTGAGACATTTTATCGGCTAAAGATTTAATTTGAGGAGTTCGTATTGAAAAAGACTTTTGACGGACTAATTTTGGCAGTGGGTAGTAACTTTTGCGTTTCGGCTCAGCTTCGCCTTTTTGCCATTTCCAGTATTGACCTGCGGGAATCACCCGGATTCCTTCCCTCAAGGTACGATCTGCGCCCACCCATCCGGCACTTAAAAAGAGACCAGCTCCTAGTGCATCCATCGAACGAAAATCAGTGAGTTTTTCAATTAAAAATACACTGTTGCTAATTAGCCAATGGTCCGCTTGATTAGAATAAAATACTTGCTCATAACCTAGAATATCTGTTTGCAACTCAAGTTTTGCAGGGTCATCTGTCGTACGAACAAGGACATATTGTCCTTCAAGAACATTTGATAATTCTTCCCATCGTGGTATTAGATCTTCAGCATAATGCCCGCGATATCCTCCATTAGGATTTATGGGCAAGCCGCTAAAAAAAACAGCTTGATTGTCGGTTTGTGCGACATATTGCCGCGGTGCGGCCACCTTATTGGAGATCGACATTGAAGCAGAAAAAATAGTGCCACATGTACTCATACGATGCCAGCATGTTTTTGGATCTAACTGGGAATAGATGTCTTTCATTTGGCGCAATTCGGCCAAAATCAACCCATGGCGATCTTTAGGTAAATTCCATCCAACTACAAATAGATTCATTAATTTTTATGCCTGACGAATAAATTCGAGTTTTGATTGGGTGTCGGGAAGAATAACGCTGCGATGGTTAACATCGATAAGTTTTTTTATGATTTGTTTCGACAATTATTCTGAAATGTAAATATTTGAATTAAAAGATCTCTTTACTCATGCAGGTTTGAAAAACAGCGTCCGATTATTGGAAAATATCTAAGGTATTCCATTTTCCGGTTGGGCTGTAATGAGTTTGCCATTTTAGCAATGGCCTTAAAGCCCCCCCCATTTTTCCCGCGTAATCGCCACGTGCTGAATCACCATCCAAACTGTCGATGACTTGAAAAGAAACAACCTCAGGTTCATAAAAATACCAGTAGTTTTGAGCTGTTGTTTTCATCGATGCAGTAACAAAAAGCATACCTTCTGATAATAAATTTCCAGGAATCCAGGCCTTGCTTTTATAACGGCCCTCCAAGCGCTTTTTCCCTCTCCATTCTGCATCCAAATCAACGGCCGAAAATACCCTTATACCTTCTTCATTGTGGAAATTAAAAAATGGCAGCATAAAACAGTCAGGTTTTAGGACTTCATATTCCATTTCAATACCCACTGATCTGCGGATATCTACCGTATCAGCTATTTTGCCATTATCATCTAAAATCCTAACGGCACGCAACCGCACCGCATCGTTGCCAGGTGAATTATCCTGTTCGTGCCATTCCCTTACAGCCATCGTGCCAGTCCCTGATTTCAGATAATCACGGACGACCTTGTCCGATGGGCCATCTGAAACAATTTGACCATTTTCCAAAAGAATAGTACGTTCACAGAGTCGGGATATCGCTGACATGTTGTGGGATACGAATAGAACTGTGCGCCCCTGCTGACCCACAGTCTGCATTTTGTTGAGGCATTTTTTTTGAAATTCTGCGTCGCCAACGGCAAGTACCTCGTCTATGAGCAGAATTTCGGGTTCCAAATGGGCTGCGACGGCAAAAGCCAACCGAACCTTCATTCCATTAGAATATCTTTTCACCGGCGTATCGATAAATTTTTCAACACCAGAAAAATCGACGATTTCATCAAATTTATAATCAATTTCCTTTTTCCGCATTCCCAATACGGTCCCGTTAAGATAAACATTTTCTCTGCCGGTTAATTCTGGATGAAAACCGGTACCGACCTCAATGAGGCTGGAGAGCCTCCCCCTAATTTCAATGTATCCTGTATTCGGAACAGTGATTTTTGAAAGAATTTTTAACAGGGTTGACTTTCCTGCTCCATTCCTGCCAATTATTCCAAGGACCTCTCCTTTCTGCACTGAAAAAGAAATTCCTCTAAGAGCCCAAATGACGTCATTTGAATTCTTGAAAGAATTATTATAATTGCCGGATTCAAAATCGTCGAATTGGTAAAGGGAACGATATTTACGATAGTTTTTTACAGGTCTTTTAATAAAATCTAAAATAGCTCCGCCCACGCTATCATGAATGTCATCTTTCAGCCCAATACGGTATCGCTTAGTCAGCTTTTCTACTGTGATAACCATATTTTCATCAAGTCGCATTTTGCACTAATTTATCCAAATGGATTGTATTATATTACATCTACAAAGACCCGTTCCATTTTCTTAAAATAGAACGCTCCGCCTATTAATATTATCAATGCGGTTAATATTCCCGGCCAGATAAAATGCCACGGCATTGGGTATCCCAATAAACATGCTCTAAAACCTTCTATCACACCCACGATCGGATTTAGAGAATAGTAGAAGCGAAAGGTTTCAGGTATGGATGATGCGGAATATACAATTGGTGCCGAATAAATTAACATCCGGATCAAAAAAGGCATCGCTAACTTAATATCTCGAAATCTTATGGCAAGCGCTGATAACCACATCCCAATACCGGCTGGAATTGAAATCATCAGAATGAGAAAAAGTGGAAAATAAAGTAGGTTGAAAGTTGGATAAACGCGAAAATATATACCGACAAATAGAATAAGGAGAAGTGAGATACCGAAATCAACCAGTTTGCTTAAAACGGGAGTGATAGGAAATATTAGACGAGGAAAATAAATTTTCCCAAGCATATGTTGTCCTTGAATTAAGCTTTGACTAGAATTAGTCATAGCTTGCGATATGTAGGTCCATGGAATTATTGCCACAGTTGAAAATAGAACATAAGGAATTCCATCCGTAGATACATTGGCTACTTTCCCAAAAATAACAGTAAAAATAACAATTTGAACTAACGGCTGTAAAATGGCCCAAGAAAAACCGAGTATTGTCTGAGCATAAAGCACTTTTATATCTCGCCATACTAGAAAAAAGAATAAATCCCGGTAGTTCCAAAACTCACTTAAATTAACCAATTGCCAGCCGCTGATTGGCTCGATAACTGTAATCGTGCTATCTTTTAATTCCATTTTAGCATTATAAATTTTAAATGTATGAGTGTTTAAATAATATAGTAGATTTTGATATTTATTAGATAATAATTTTAATATTTGTATATGCCAACTTTGTTATGCATCTATTGCCAAATAAAACAATAATCGCTTGTTAACTTTACTTTACTTTACTTTACTTTAGTAATTTTGCTCGTTTGAAAAGTTTTCATAATTTTTGAATACGTCTATTGACTTAATTATTACATTTAGAGTTTTTTCATTCAATTCCCTTTCTAACAACAGGGCAATTCGTTCAATATAATATATCCAACGGTAGCGTTTAAATAGTGGTAAAAAGGTTTCAGCAATTTTATGATTTTTTAATGCAATCCGCGTTTGTAATGCCAGGGCGGCATCCTTAATTTTCGGTATAAAACTAAAGGACATTCTATTATAATAAAGCTCTGTAAGAAAATAATTGTAAAAATCATGTAACGCACTTCTTTTGCCGGCATCCGCCCAATCAATGACTCTTACTCCATTTGTCGTTTTTAAAATATTAACCAACGAAAAATCTCCATGCGTAAAAACCAATGGAATTTTCGATTTTTCCGAATTAAGCTTATTTAGTAAAGATAGAATAAATTCCTCAATTTTAGTTTCAGTTATTTTTTTTTTATGAAAAATTAAATTTCTACGCGTATCAATAATTTTTACTAAATCAGATAAATACTCCTTAATTTCGATATAGACGGGTTCAGTCACCAAAATTATGTTTTGCAAGCACCAAACAATCTCTTCGTGATAGAGTTCTTGGAATAAAGGTTGTTCCGAATCCGGGTAAAAAAAACAGGGGCTGCCAATTATATAGTCTTCCTCATACCATCGTTCCTGAATATTCCAATTTCTGAGTTTAGGAGTAAAATCAAATTTGTTGGCTTTTTTAACGGCTTCAATTTCTTTTTTAACACTCTTATCGTCAACTTCTTGAGAAATAGTTTTGATAACGACTTTTTTATCGAAATCAAAAATTCTCAGCCCTCTGTGAACAATTAAACATACATTGCTGTTGAATGGAAGCTCTAAAATACTTGACGACTTAGGCAAATAAATTTGATACTGGATCAATTTTTTGAGTGTTGCTATAACATTTGCTGCAGAAATATTTCTATGCAGCTCGAGTGACTTCTTATACAAAAACAAATAACGGGCAAGAACAAAAAGGATTCTGATTTAAGCGAAAGTAGGCCCTGTTAATTTTCACAAATTTATGATTTGATTGGATATTTTCAATTGAATTAAACAATTTTAATTTATCAATTTTTTTGATATTGGTTTTTTTATCTGTATTCCATTTGCTGACAAAATTCTTAATTTCTTTTTCAGTGTAAAAATGTTTGATAAATTTTGAATTATAAAATTTATTAAGATAATTTTCGGGGAAGTCGATTTGTTGCTTAAATCTGGCATATAACGGCACTATATAATTTATCCGAACCAACGTTTTCATGTATTAGTTTGAAGTTATCGATATTTAAAAATTTTTTGAATGCCTCACTTGGCACACCTGTTAAGATCCTCCAACCGTATCAACAACACATCCGCTATTTTATCGTTAATTATTTGGTAGCCACTTGATTTTGGGAAATCACGGTCGTAGACATCAACTCCAAAAACAGCCTTAAGCTCCTGATCGAAAAATTCAAGCGGCGTATCATGGCGAAGTTTCGCAAAAAAAAGTTCTACAAGTACATGAACATCATCCAACTTCACAGTTATCGGAGAAATGCCATAATAATCTGATTCTATTACAAATGTGTCGTTGTTTTGAATGGGTCGCAATTGAAGATTTTCAAAAAAAGTTGAAACGTTACGGGCAATTGGATCCCGGGTTAAGGTGATAATATTCCATTTCTTGTTACTCAACCCTCTGTCTATCTGATTGCGGAGGAATTGGTTGAGCCAGGGGCGCCTCAAATAAGGTTCTCGTTGAGTTCGGAAATATTTTTGGCGTTGCTTTTCAGTCTCTGCAATTCGCGCTTCGGTTAATAAATGGGAATGGTAAAGCGGCATGTCTAGATTAAGGACTTCCAGGCTCTTTTTTACGGATTTCGAGCCTACCTTCCCCATTTGATAAATGATCAGCGGTGACCCCGAAGATTGCTTTAGTTCTCTGCCCTTCTCATACATGTAATAAAATTTTGCAAAGCGGTAATTTTTGCGGGCCAGTCCTAAAGGTATTTGCAAACTTCTTTTTATAAGTTTGTTAAAAAACTTCAGCACGCTAATCATTAAATCTATCATTCATTTTTATGATGATACAGCATCTGTGTGAATACAGAATAATTTTTACCAAAATTTCATTTAGGGCAATACATCTAACGCATCGATGGCAACAAGGTTTCCCTTTGATTCGGAATTTTTTCTTCCGCTGACCTCTATCATAACAGTATGCGGCGATGGAGATAACCCATCAATTCGATATAGGGGTAACATTGTCAATCTATCCCGACTGTACTGATCCACGTCAGCGATGAATTCACCATCAATAAAAATCTTGCTGATTCCCAGATCCGGTGCTTTTGGCCCGATCAAAACAATACTCCTTCCGATAAAACTAAGACTGGCCTTGTCTGAGATCGTATCCGATATACTTACAGTTGAGGCGCTATAATCATCACTTTTAACAATTTTCCAGTTACCCTGGTATTGAAAAATCTCTCTATTGTTTTCATATCTGAAAGGCCTATTATTTAGCATTTTCCAATTATTTCCATTGGTATTCGAAATAAACAAGCTTTCTTCAGACGCAATCAAAATGATTTTATCTTTTTTATAATTATTTGAAAATTCAATCCATCGTATTTCTTGCTGATGAATTATTGAGTCCGGTGCGATCTTCTTGAAACTATTGCCTGCATCCATGCTTCGAAACACGCCTTTACCCCTAATGCTGATGATTATGGTGCGATCTTTTGCAAAATTTGGAGAAATCGCCAAGCCCATTATATAGCCATTTCCACCAGAGCCGCATACATCTAATTCTGTCCAATATTCGCCACCATTCGTGCTTTTATATAATCCTTCAGAGCTCCCTGCAAATAGTGTTTTGTCGATTTTAAATCCAGGGGATATATCGATAAACGTATCATTTATTCTAGTCGCTGAATATTTTGGATAATCTTGCCATTTTAAAATATAATTCAGACCATAGTTGCTGGGGATCCAGATGTCACCACCATCAATGGTCTTGTAAATGCCCTTTCCGCGGATGCTGCAAAACAATGTTTTATCGGACTGATAATTAGGTGAAATGGCTAAGGAAGTAATGGTGCGATTTTCTTTTCCTTTCCAAAGTGATCTGAACTTTTTGCCTCTATCATTGGACACATAAAGTCCATCTGACCTTGTACCGAAGAATAAAATTCCATCGTTAGAGTAACTGGGAGATAGCTTGATTACAGTGGGATATGGTCTTGACCGATAAGAGTCGCTAGATAGTTTTGTCCGGATGAAGTTCCCAAATCTTTTTAGCATTTTGGATTCATGTGTTTTTTTTTGGATATAATGATCTATACTTTCCTTCCAGCTTTTGGTTACAATTTGATTCAGGTTCCAATTTTTACCTTGATCTGTCGACGCAATAATACAATTTTTATAAGCAGCGAACGTCGTATTGTCGGAGGCAAAATCAGGTGAAAAAGTAATATCAGTCAATCGGGTTTTCCTTAATCCTTTATTCCTTGTATTCCATGTATTGCCTTGATCTTCTGAAAAATATATACCGCCTCCATATGTAATAACTCCGATAGATATTTTATTTTTGCGGTTGGAGTTTATGGAAATCCCTTTTATCGCTTTCAGCGGGAAGGTTTCCAGCTGAATCCAGCTCTTACCATTATTGGAACTTTTAAATAAACCGTCAAAGCCTCCTAAAAATAGGGATTTATCTTTGCTAAAATTATTTGATAGTCTTATATCTCTAAAGTGTGGGGATTTATAGTAGCTCGAATCAGCTTGACTATCTGAAGAAAGTCCATTTTCAATTTTATGCCAATCTGTCCCGCCATTTTTAGTATAGAAAACAGCTTCGTACCAGGTAGATGCGAAAACTGTATTATTTTGTTTCGGGTCATTGGAAATCGCCAGACTTCTAATATTGGCGTCGATCGGGAGTCCACTGATTTGTTGATACAAATTGGTTGCCCCCGTCGGTGGATTTAAAAACTCCATTTTTCTCAGTTCCGATGTACACTGTTCCATTAATGGAATAGTTGGGAGAAAAAGCGATAGAATTTATCGCACCCCATTTTAAATCGTGTTGGAGAAGGCGCCAGGTATCACCCAAATCTTTTGAAACATATAGATAGCCAGTGGAACTGCCTGCCATGATCAAATGGCTTTCGTTGTTGTGATATACAGCAATTGCCGAAATCAAAATTTCCCCCAGAACTTTTCTCCAATTCTTCCCATTATTTGAAGTTCTGTATACCCCCCCCTTGCTGCTTGCAGCCAATACAAATTCATCGCCTTCGGAATGAAAGATTGACAATAGATTAATATTTAGATTTTCAAAACCACGGTTAGCTTTATTCCATGAAACGCCACCATCTTCTGAGCGGTAAACACCGTCGCCATCCGAAGATATATAAAGTGTCTTGTTTTTTTCATATAAAGGCGAGATGGCAATTGATGAAAACGGATATCTATTGTCCAATCCGTTAACCAATTTTTCCCAACTATGACCTCCATCGGTAGATTTTTTTAAAAGGTCGAGCATGGAAATGAAAATCGTTTGGTCTTTTGAAAAAACAGGTGATATTTCAACTACTTCGATAACGTCATGGGGAGAATGTGCTTCGCTATTTTCAGAATTGAACAAGAATGTTCCGAATAACAGGATGGACAAGATAATTGGGAAGTAATGACTTTTTAACTTATTTATTAAATTTTCCATTTATAGCGGTCGGCATATCAACCTATCGGTATCACCAGCAATAGATTATCGGACAGATTTTGTCTCCGGCAAGCGATTGATATTTCGTGATTCACAATCCAATCGATAAATAAACGTTATTCACAGAAAAACGCATTATTTTGTGCCTCGCGCAGTTTGTCGCAAAGACGAGCTGCCGGCAACTCCACGTCCGTATATTTAATGGCTTGATCTTTGTTTATTTTGTGCTTGAGAATGCACCCTTGAGACAACCCTATTGGCAGGAGATTTTCCTTATAGCTTACCTCTGCGTTTTCTAAGAGCCCATAGACACAAAACCCTCCCAGACAGTCAATCTTGTCACCGGCTTGAAGGGTCTTTTTTGCAACAGCGATGACATCACAAACAGGGCCGGCAGCGGGGGAGATTACCGCATCTTGAAAAAGCACCGCACGGGCAACAGATAAGGGCACTTCAAGATGGCAAATGTGATACGGTGTGTAGAATACATATAAAGGTCCATCCCCCATTTTATAATAATTCAAATACTGTCTTTGAATCGGGTGCTCATTAAAGCCTAAGACAAAAACACCCCCGGGGGGATTTGAGCAAAGTATATAATCGACCAAGCCAGTATCAATCATTTGGTCAATTGGAAATAAATTGGCAGCCTCGCTTACATGATTGCAGCGGGGACCATACATGCCACGCTTACCTACTCTAAAGCCTGTGGCATTTGCGACGACAGCCATCTCCATCGATATTTTTGTGCCATCAGCAAAAGAAGTCACCATAGAAGGCTTTTGCATATATTTTTCGGCATATGATTTCTGGGTTTCCGGAGTCCGATAGAAATCCTGAAGTCCTTTCATATTCCCCGCTAAAACTGGCTTGCATCCGATGCCTTTAACATATCGATACAGATTCATAATTACACCGGGTTGATCCCCGTCAGAGTTGGTAATAATCACCCCAGCACGGTCGGCATACGTTTTTAGAATCGGTCCGACGGTTGCGTCGAGTTCGGCATTCATCAAAACCACATGTTTTTTATTTTCAATCGCTTTTAATACGATATGAGCGCCAAATTCAATCGTACCAGTCACTTCAACAATGGCATCGATCCCCTGTGCTTCGCAAAGCAATAATGCGTTATCCGTAATCGTATATTGACTTTGGCCAATCGCTTCCTCAAGCTGTTCAACAGTTTCGACAGTTACCACGTTGTCAATATTTGCACTGCCCAAATGCCCTTTTGGCCTCTGATATGTTACGGTTAGATATCGCAACTAATCTCATCCCCTTGGTAAAATTGATGATTTGAAGTGCAATTCCGCGGCCCATGTAACCGGCACCAACCAGCGCTACGCGGATGGGTTTTTTTTCGTTATGTAATTCTTCCAAGGCCTTATCTATGATAATCACCGGGTTACCCTCAATTCGCTCTGATCAGAATTTAAGATTTGAAATCCGGCCACTTTTTATCTTTCTCGGAGATAATTGGATTTGCAATTCTTGGCCATTTGATATTAATTAAAGGATCGTTCCAACGAATTCCGCATTCGGATCCGGGGGAATAGAACTGGGAGACTTGGTAGAATACTTCCGTATTATCCGCAAGAGTGAGATAGCCATGTGCGAAATTCTCCGGGACGTAAAGCATCTTGCGGTTCTCCGAGCTGAGCTCAAAACTCAACCATTGTAAATATGTTGAAGATTCTTGACGCAAATCTACAATGACATCATATATTTTCCCTCTGGTACAACGAATAATTTTAGCCTCTGCGTAAGGCGCAATTTGGTAGTGTATCCCTCTCAGGGTGCCTTTGGTGGCGTTAAATGAAAGATTACACTGGACGAAATTCTGGTTTAGACCGTGGTCTTGAAATTCTTTTTGACACCAGGCTCGCGAAAAGAACCCCCGGTCATCTATAATTTTCTCAAGTTCAATTATAAAAGAACCTTTTAGGCGGGTTTCTTTAAAAATCATGGCAATGTTTCTTTATCTCAAGTCGGCTTTTCATTTTGCGCTTCAAAACGTGCTATCTGTCCAAAAGTTATTTCACGCATGTCTTTACCTTCGGCATACGCTTTAAACCATCTCACAATCCATTCCAGTGTCGTTTCAAGCTTTAGTTTTGGTTCCCAATTAAGAAGCGTTCTGGCTTTTGAGCAGTCCAGCTTTAGAAGTGTGTCTTCATGCACAATTTGATTCTGTTCATTTATCCATCGAGCATTTTGACCCCATTTATCAATTAAATAGTCTGCTATCCACCAGACGGGCTTGGCATCTTCTTCCCGGGGGCCGAAATTCCAGGCTCCCTCAAATTTTTCCCCGTATTCCCACAGGTGCTCAGCTAATGATAGATAACCGCTAAGCGGCACAAGAACATGCTGCCAGGGGCGAATCGCGTTTGGATACCGAATTGTTGTCGGTCGGTTCTCCAACAGTCCCCTGACGATATCAGGAACCAGTCTATCTGCCGCCCAATCGCCACCTCCAATTACGTTGCCTGCCCTGGTAGATGCCACAGATACAGGCTGCTCCCGGTCTTTGATTCCTGAAAAGTATGATTCTCGATAGGCAGATGTAACCAATTCAGCACACCCCTTGCTACTAGAATATGGATCCCGACCTCCGAGCGTATCCTGCTCTCTGTAACCCCATAACCACTCTTTGTTTTCATAGCATTTATCGCTGGTAATAACTAACAAAACCCTGACACATTTGGCCAATCTGACAGCTTCAAGAATATTTACCGTGCCCATCACATTTGTGGAATAAGTCTCAATGGGATTTTTGTAAGACATACGGACGATCGGTTGAGCCGCCATATGGATAATAATCTCCGGATTATATTTTGCCACTGTTGAACTAAAATGATCTAAATCGCGAATATCCCCCTCGATTGATCTCATATTCTCTGCAACACGGGCAATTTCAAATAAACTGGGCTCAGTTGGCGGAGGCAAGGAATATCCAATTGCGTTGGCACCTTTGCTTTGCAGCCATAGTGACAGCCAACTGCCCTTAAAGCCTGTATGCCCAGTAATGAGTACAGTTTTTTGCTTCCAGAAATTGGCTTCCATTACCATATTTTCCATGGAGGGTTATCACTCTGCCATAATTGTTCCAGCACATTCTTGTCTCTTAGCGTGTCCATGTTCTGCCAGTATCCGTCATGGCGATAGGCGGCAAGCAGATTATTGCGCGCCAGCTGTACCAATGGTTCCTGCTCCCATACGGTTGAATCATCACTGATATAGTTAATGGCTTCAGGTTCTACTACAAAAAAACCACCATTTATCCAGGCGCTGCCCCCCTTAGGCTTTTCTCTGAATCTGGAGATCAGAATTTGGTCATCTTCTAAATTAAAAACGCCAAACCTTCCAGGCGGCTGCACTGCCGTTAAGGTGACCATCGCCTTTTGGTTCTTGTGAAACGCCACCAGTTTTTTGATGTCCAAATCCGTTACACCGTCCCCGTAGGTCAGGCAAAAGGTGTCATTGCCGATATAGTCTTTAATTCGTTTAATGCGTCCGCCGGTCATGGTTTTTTCTCCGGTGTCGACAAGCGTCACGCGCCAGGGTTCTGTCTCGTTTTGGTGAATCTGCATATCGTTGTGGCGCAAATCAAACGTAATATTGGACATATGAAGTGAATAGGTTGCAAAATACTCTTTGATCACGTAACCCTTATAACCCAGACAGATGATAAAATCATCAATACCGGCAGCAGAATAGATCTTCATAATGTGCCATAGAATCGGTTTGTCGCCAATCGCCACCATGGGTTTGGGTTTGATGCCGGTTTCCTCCGAGATGCGCGTTCCGAACCCTCCGGCTAAAATAACTGCTTTCATATTAAATCTTCTCCTTAGAAAACGATGCTTTATAATCCATTTTCTTGTTGATTAACGTGCTTTTCGATAGCAGATTTCCAAACCAAATAGCCTTGACCGTTTAAATGCAGACCATCAAATTCAGTATATTCTTCCCTGAGTTGATGACTATTATCACTCATTACAGTTATCAGATCTATATATGTAAAGTCATGTTCAGAACTCAATCTTCTTAAATGGCTGTTGAGTTCTATTACGTCTTCGTTTAAAATATTACCTTTGTACAATTTATAGTTTAACGGTAGAACACTATGGACATAGATCTCTGTTTTCGGCGTCTTTGAATGTATGTATTCAATCATTTTTTCATAGTTGGAAATAATTTCAAATACAGTTTTTTTGTAACCTAAATCATTTATTCCCACCATAATAAATATTTTAGCAGGCATGGAAGAAACAATTTCTTCTAGTCTATCCAGTACTCCATCTACTGTATCTGCCCTTAAACCTCGATTTTTTATGTTCAAATTTTGAAATAATTCACTCCAATTGCAATGATCAATTAAACTGTCGCCTAAAAAAATAATTTCATTTTGCGTGTTTGGTAATAATTCATATAGACTCTTTTTCTGATAATAGTAAGGCTTATGTACTTTATTTTTCTTTATAGGTGCTGCAAACATCGAAATGATTCTTTTTTTTATGAAGGGAATACCACCTTTTTTGACTACGACATAACCGGCGAAGGTGATAAAAAGCAGGTTGAGAGCAATGGAGAGAACGAGGATTTTTTTATGCCAATGGAATTCGCTTTTCATTTTAGAGGGCCGAAATTAATTTGGTTGATATTAAAAGATTTTCAGAAAGAGCTTTAAAATAAATGCTTTACAGCAATATAGAATATAGCTCCGCTTTCTCAGTTACAGGTAGCCTCCTGTCCTGACAAATCCAGCTTTTCCGAATTAGCGTTTTCCTGGACTGAAACCACTTGAATCTTCATGATCAAACAACAGTTCAGGGCATTTCTATGGCAAAATCAAAACTGCAAAGCAGTGTCCCGAACCAGTATAAGCGCATCGGCAATGGTCAGATTATCTGTCCTATCCTTGCTTTCTTATTTATTGTTACGAATCAGAAAATACGGGGTTACATGCAGGAGGCTGTTTGTGATTCCCTTATAAAGGACTTGGTAACCCATGGGATGTCAAATCACCGGTAGATAAATTCAACGAGCTGCCAGTTCAAGGTTGTGTTTTGACGCAACCGAGTCAAAATAAAGATAGTGGCGAAGAGACTGTCATTCATGCAGGAGTGTTTCATTAATCAGTCGAAAAATCAATTTTTGAACGAAAATCCCAATCCCCCCGGATTGTTTAGTTGCGATCACGCTTTGACGAACTATTAGTGGCCTTGTTTTGGCAGGGCCTCCTTTTTTTTGGATCATGCTTGCTGGCAGAATACCATCAGTCCTTGGCTTCAGGAAGATGATTCTCTGCCGCAGTATTCAAGCTGGTTAGAAGCAATTATGGTGCCATAAATGAAACGCTTTTGGACAGGTAAACCTCCTATATTTAATCTTCGGAAAGCTAATCGATCAGGCTTGCAAATACCGGCTGGGGTCAAAAAAACACAGCAATTAATCTGGTTTGGTACTCTCGGGAATCGGGATCGGCATCGGATGAATTGCTGCTGTTAGCAATAAAAAATGGGAATTAAAAGGAAACAAAATTGGGTAAAATTTTTCACATTAATGTGTAATTCATTTCCTATTTTTTAAGTCTTTCGATAAGTATTTATATCTGATTCCAAAAGGTTGAGGATTGACAAAACGGATTCAAAAATATCAAGCAGGGAGGATGAAGAAAGTCATCCGAACGCGATTCAGCGTATAAAACCTGCATTAAATCTGGATTTTGGATTGACATTTTTCAGGTATTAAAATAAAGTTGGTTTAGTCGGGACGTGGCTCAGTCTGGTAGAGCACAGCGTTCGGGACGCTGGGGTCGGTGGTTCAAATCCACTCGTCCCGACCATTTACATTATTGTCCTCCTCTCTTGGTCTTTCTCTTCTGTTATAAGCCCTTAATCCGATTTTAACAGACTGCCAACATATTTGGCGATTGCCGGTGCCGCGGTAAGCCCAGGGCTGTCAATTCCCAGCAGATGAATCACCCTGTTGGTGTTGCGGTCCGGCTTGATGTAAAAATCATGGTATCCGTCGAGCCGGGCCTGGATGCCGCCCTGGTGATATTCCAGGTCCGCTGCGGTCAGGTCCG
Organism: uncultured delta proteobacterium; assembly: GCA_963706575.1. Taxonomy (GTDB): domain Bacteria; phylum Desulfobacterota; class Desulfobacteria; order Desulfobacterales; family JAHEIW01; genus JAHEIW01. The sequence goes on from CAVPNL010000003.1 coordinate 45,876, forward strand.
GGAAAAAAGCCATATTTTCCAGAAATGCTTCAGGAGGTGACACGGGTGTACTATTGTAGTCTTCAAAATGGGCAACCGGTATCAGTTTGGGGCCGACGGTGACGGTATCGCCGATGCTGATTTCGCCGTCAATCATATCAAAGGTTGGCGTCAGGTGAACACCGACGGTAAGATGCCGTCCGGTAGGCGAATCGACAACGATCGGCGTCGGGTAAACGTTCATTTCTCGCAGAAATAATTGCGGGCGACGGTTGCGGTAAAACTTATACGAATCCCCGCGAATCAACGCCGGTTTGATGGGGATCTGCGGATCAATCATGCGGGCGATATCGACGGCATGGACACCGGCAGCATTGATGACGGTATTTGCCCGGATACGATCCTGGTGGCCGTCCCGGTAACGGATATGGATAATGACTTCTTCGTCCGATAACTCAAGGTCAACAACTTCTGTTTCAGACATAAAAATGGCGCCCCGGTTGCTGGCGGAGGCATAGACCTGGCGCAGAAGTGCGGTGGGATCAACGATGCCGGATGTGGGAATCAGCAAAGCGGAATGCGCACAGACGTTGGGTTCCAGCTTTCTGACTTCGTCGGCACTGATTTTGCGAACCCCCGGCACACCGTTCGCTTCGGCCTGTAGATGATATTTTTCGAGAATGTGGCTTTCAGCTTCATCATTGGCGACCATCAATTTTCCGGTTTGCTTGCACGGCAGCTGATATTTTTGAGCAAATTCGCTCCACAAACGGTTGCCCTCGATGCACAATCGGCCTTTGAGGGGACGAATATCCTGCTCATAGTAGATACCGGCATGCAGGACGCCTGAATTGCGCGAGGATTGATTCTCACCTTTTGTAATTCCGGGGTTTTTTTCGAATACATAGATATCTTCCTGGTCTTTGGCCAGTTCAAGTGCCACGCAGCAACCAATAATGCCGCCTCCGATAATCGCTATATTTATTTTCTCGCTCATCAAACAACCAGTTGTTGAGAATCAACATTAAGAGATATCAGATTTGAACCCGTTGGCTCAAATTACGCCAGCAGCAACTGCTCAATCAGGATTTACAGTTGTCTTCCAAGTTTATCTTGTAGAATTCGACTGCGTTTTGAGCTCAGCAGTTTTGTCAGCCGCTCCGCAGCAAGGTTTAAGCGGGCAATCCGCTGAAGTTCTCGATCCCAGGCATACGGCAAATTCGGAAAATCACTGCCGAAAATCAGGCGATCGGCGCGCATCTTTGCCAGGTCGGGAACGTTTTCGAAAGGTAAATAATCCGCCAGCGTCATGGTGGTGTCCAGCCAGAGGTTATCATGGCTTTCCAGCAACCGACGATAGGCATCGAATTCATCAGCACCCAGATGCGGAACGCAGACCCGCAAATCAGGATAGGTCTTGATCACCTGCTTCCAATTTATCAGCGCTGCAAAGGACATAGGGATCGCAGGGATACGCCGGGCTTTTGGGTTCCCGGCCCACATGCATAATCAATGGCTTGTCAGATTCCTGGCAAAGCTTGTAAATTTCATGCATGGCCGGACCGAGCATATCAAAACATTGAACGTGACAGTGCAGTTTGACTCCCGACAAACCCATATCAAATGCTTCAGCTAAGATTTGACGCGCCTTTTCTTCACCGGGAAACACTGTCGCCATTGCCGGTCAGCTGCGGAAAGCGTCGGCAAAGTTTTGCCATGTAAGCATTGAGCTCGCGAGCGACACCCGGTCTGTGGGCATAGTGCAATCCCACGATCCGGCTTACACCTCGCGACAGCAAGAATTCGATTGCTTCCGACGATCCTAAGCGATAGCGAATCGGCCAGCCGAACTTTTCAAACCATTGCCAGATGGACGCAAACAGATTGTCCGGAAACAGATGCACATGCGCATCGATGACTGCCGGCAGGGTCTTCGGGACATGGTCATCTTCGCGGTCATCAAGTGCCGGAAGCGGCGTTTGTAAGAGTGCAGACATGGATGATATCCATTCAACAGATCTATTTAGATGTCAGTCGAAATCTTTTTTAGTTTATCTTGATTCCCGGCGCAAGAACCATCTATATTTGATCATACTAGTCCAAAATGATAATGCCAAGATAGTGTAATTTAAATTAACCCTGTGCTTTATGCAAGAAACTTTGGAGTGGTGGGGTATGGGAGTAAGGTTTTTATGATCACCCGACATCAAATTTACTTTCAAGATTCCAGAAATATGGAAGCCCTTGACTCCGGCAGCACGGATCTGGTCGTCACCTCTCCGCCCTACCCCATGATTGAAATGTGGGATGCCGTGTTCGCCGATCAGAATGCTGAAATCGGCAAGGCCTTAAGCAAAGGCGACGGTCCAGAGGCCTTTGAAGGGATGCACAGGCAACTGGATGCAGTCTGGCAGGAGGTCTGGCGGGTATTAAAGCAAGGCGGTATCGCCTGCATCAATGTTGGAGATGCGACCCGTACCATTAACAGCCGTTTTCGGCTGTATCCGAATCATTCCAGGATTCTGAATCAGTTTCTGAAGCTGGGATTTGAGGCCCTGCCCGCGATCATATGGCGCAAGCAGACCAACGCCCCCAATAAATTCATGGGATCCGGCATGCTGCCGCCCGGCGCCTATGTCACCCTGGAGCATGAATATATCCTGATTTTGCGCAAAGGTCCCAAACGCGAATTTAAACAGGATTCTGAAAAGCAAAATCGGCGGCAAAGTGCTTTTTTCTGGGAAGAACGCAATGCCTGGTTTTCCGATGTATGGCTGGATGTAAAAGGCACCTCCCAGCATCTGGGCGACCGTGCGGCCCGCTTGCGCAGCGCGGCCTTCCCTTTTGAAGTCCCGTATCGCTTGATCAATATGTTTTCCGTAAAAGGCGGTACAGTGGTGGATCCGTTTTTAGGGATTGGAACAACCATGTGGGCGGCCATGACAGCCGGTAGAAACTGCGTGGGGTATGAAATTGAGGAAGGATTGCGCCATCAGATTTATGGGATTGCAGATTCAATTATCGGCTATGCCAATCAACGCATTGACCGTCGGATTCAGGACCATGTCGATTATGTAAAACGAAATCAGCGCCCTCAGGGGAAATTTAAATACACCAATCAACATCACCGCTTTCCGGTAAATACCCGCCAGGAAATGGACATGATTATCCATTCATTATCCGCCATCAACAACATCGCAAGTAATCGTTTTGAAGTAATTTACTCAAACGAAACGGCCCCATCGTTTTAGGCGGCGCCTCGCACGTACAATGCCGCTGCGTCCTTTCAAATTAAATGCCGCCAAAGCTAACGGCAGTACTTTCTCAATTGCCGGCGTCAGGTAGCACAGCCGAATCAATTCCATATACAATTGATGGATACTGGCACGCTGGATTCGGATTTGTGCCCCGAACTGTTCGAAACTCCAGCGCCGGGCGAGCCTGAAGGCCGCCGCTTCCCCGTCCCGCATGGTCACCCGCGCATCAAACGGTCCAACCGGTTCATAGGGTTTGGTTTTACGATTGGACAAAGATTTAACCGCCGCCTGCGCCAGGGCTGACCGCCAGCTACCGGAATCAAAGCTTTCAGAGCCCCGGGACTTGTCAATGGCAAAGCATTGGATGTTTTCAACAACAGCAACTGCCTGTTTACAGGCCACCGAACAGCCGGAAAAAAAGATTGGACGGATTTTCCACGGTGCCAGAGAGGCGGCAAACAACTCAATTTCAGCCAGCAATCGTTGGTTGACTTCAAGCCGGGCAACTCGCGAGGTTAAGGTATGGGCCAAAAATCCGTCTGATCCCGAGGCGGCATGCATTCCCAAAAACATTACCGCCCGGGCGCCCGCTGGATTTCCGATTCCGGGAATGGGGCCCCGGCGATATCCGGATATCAGGGTTGCCCGGGAATCGATCAACTCCGGAAACATATTGTAGCCGGTGCGGTGAAAATCCTTGATGGTAATTCTCTTTACCCCGGCATCAAAAAGGGCGCTGACGACCCTATTTACGTCCCGGCTCATTTCAAGGCAGGCCTGACACCATTCGTCGGTCAAAAAGGCAGAGGCTGTATAACTCCAGCAGCCCGAGCTGCCTTCAAGATCTGCGATGATCAATATATGGCTATAAGGGTCTGGCATTTTATTCTAAACGGTTACTGCATTCTATCGATTCAGCGCTGGCGGCGACAGGCTCATGCTCGAGTTGACAGGGACTGGATGCGTTGCAAAACAGGCGGATGAGAATAATTTAAGAAACACGTAAAGCGGGTGGGGTGTCAGGTTCGTTAGATTGTCAACCGAAAGCTTCTTTAACGCCGCCACCATCGCGCCGGGATCCCTTGTGGTATCGGCTGCAAATTGATCGGCAGCGTTTTCGTTTTTGCGCGACAAAATCTGCAATAATATTCCCACAAAAAAATCAATCGGGGCATATAACATGGCAAAAAAGAGCATCCCGGCATAGACGGACTGCTGCGGCATGTAAAAGGCATCAAAAAGACCCTGATAGGCAATGAAATGCGACAGTAAAAACAGCATTAAACCGGTTTGCAGAATCCCCAGAATAAGCGCCTGGCGAATGTGCTTTTTCTTGTAATGCCCCATCTCATGTGCCAATACCGAGACCAGTTCTTTCACCGTATGCTGCTGTATCAGGGTATCAAACAACACAATCCGTTTGTGTTTGCCGAAACCGGTAAAAAAGGCATTTGATTTTGTTGATCGCCGTGAACCGTCCATCTGATAGACATTTTCAAGGGGGAAATTGATGGTCTTTGCATAGCTTAAGATGGCCGCTTTGAGCTCTCCTTCCTCCAGGGGTATGAACTTGTTAAACAGCGGCATAATCCACGTAGGGGCGATAAACTGAACCACCAGCATATAAAGCGTCACGCCGATCCAGCAGTACCACCATGCATGCGGGCCGGCGTATTGAAAAAATGCCAGAATGACCGCCAGCAACGGTGTTCCCAGCAACAGCGCCAATATCAAACCTTTCAACAAATCCTTCACATAGGTCTGCCAGGTTGTTTTATTGAAACCAAAACGTTCTTCAATGACAAAAGTAGCATACACGCTAAACGGCAACGACAAAACAGTTTTTAACAGCATCAGGACACCGATATAAATCAGGCCGCTTAGAACCGGTCCCAGCTCAAAAGCACGCACCCATCTGTCCAGTAAAGGAAACCCTCCCGCAAACCAGAAGACAAGAATCAGGCAGAGGTTAAACGCGGAGGTGATCCAGCCGAATCTCGTATTGACCTTCAGGTACTGCTGGGATTTGCGATACCGCTGCGGTTCGTAAACCCCCTCAAACTCACGCGGCAATTCGCTTCTGAGGTGTTTGAGGTTGAGCCCGTCGGCCGCGAGGTTCAAAACGAAATCAACACCGATGGTGCAGAGAATGATAATGGCAATGAAGTTCATCGGCAGTCCTTAGAAGTGGTTTCAAAACCTCATCTGAGGCCCAATGGCTGTGGTGCCCCGCCAAGCGGGATTCGCATCTGAGGCTTTGAAACCACTTCAAGAGCAGGATTGAACAGGTCTTAAATGCTGCAGCCGGTTAACGATTTCATGGTCTAGGGTTAACATTATTTTGCCGCACAAAATTCGCCAGCGCGTTGAATCTTTGGGCGCCAACCAGCGTTTGTCCATTCATTAAAAAAGTCGGTACGGCTTTCACCCCGGATTCATATGCGCGGACCCAATCGGTGTCAACAGCTTCCTTAAAAATTCGCGCTGCCATTATGTCGTGAGCCTCACCGGCATCGAGGCCAACCGAGCTGGCGATATCGGCTAAAATATTGACATCCGCAATATTAAGTCCGTCTGCGAAATATGCCCTGAAAACGGCATCATGAAATGCATCGCCTTTTTCCATCTGTTCCGCCCATTTAGCCAACTCCTGGGCCAACCGGCTGTTAAAAGTCATTTCACGATCCCCAAACGGCAATCCCAGCTCCCGGGCGACCTGTTTTAAATGATCCATCATTTGCGGGATGTCCATATTGCGTCCTGCAAACAGGTCTTCCAGGGTGCGGCCTTGCAGCGGTGTTTCCGGATGCAACGGAAAAGCGATCCACTGAATGCCGATCTCGAATTCTCTTTTTAATCGTTCAACACGCCCGGTGATGAAATAGCACCAGGGTCAGATGTAATCTGAGAAAATTTCCAGCACCGGAATTTTTAACATTTCGCACCTAATCCTTGTGTAGTGGTTGTTAAAAAAACGTTTCGAATATTCAAACGTTTTTTTCTAAAACCGTACACCCGTTTATGCCGCGTTTCCTTAATTGCGTAGTATTGAACAATATTTCGAAAAGCGGTACAAAAATGGGTGGTCCCAAAGAACCACCCAGCAGAAGGAGGAGATTGAAGGAGGTTCACAAACAACCACCTCGATTTTAACATAAGGTTGCGTTTAGATCTGTCAATATTTCTAAATAATTTTCGAGTGTATTTCCCTTCAAAAGAAAGTGGCCCATGAGGAATGGGCCGCTTGGATAGAGGAACGTGTTAAGCGTTAAGTTGGAAAATCAACCAATTAACAACTTCACAGCTATGACTGCGTGCCTGGGCCATAATACCACTGTGCATCATTTCAAGGCGTAATTGAGGCCGCTATCCGCTGTCCGATGCCTTGCCGACATTTCGCTGAAACTTAACCCCGAAACCGCTGTAGTTAGACCATGCGACTCTGGCATAACGCTTGATCACATTGCCTTTTTTGCGGTTGGGAATTGCCAACTGGAGCTGCTGTCCGACATCTAGTCCGTCATTTTCATTGGTTTGCAGAAATACGCCGCCCAGGCTGATATTTTTTATTTCCCCGGGGAAAATTTTGCGTTGAACCGCATATTTCACATATAACGAGCAGGCCTTACGTTGATGTCTGCGGGATTCTATTCCCCTTTTTATCGGTCGGTCCGATGGATCGGTATCTAAGAATCGAACGCCGTAACCATAGTAAAATGAAGATTTCTTCAAAGGTTTACGCCATTTTATGATGGCATGATAGCGTTCATAAATATCGGGGTCTGGTGTATACGGGGAATTGGGAATTCCGATATAGATATCGGTGCCGGGAGCTAAAAAGTGGTCGGTTTCAAAATAAAGCCCGAAGTCGCTGTAGTTAAACATTCGGGCACCCTGCAGGATGCCAAATTTAGCATCCTCGAGAACAATCGGCGCCTGGTAATCAAAGCGGGTATTGTCTCTTTTTTCCGGATTTGAATTCATCAAACCACCTCAAGGTGTTTATTTAACACCTTGAAATGGTAAAAATCAAGATTTTCTATCAATTAATTTATCGCTTCCTTAATATTATACTTTTCAAGCAGGTCCTGGATGGCTTCTTCGAGAAGATCGTTTTGTCGTTTTTCCAGTTGAGCGGCCAGGATTCTGATTTCCTTGATTAAATCAGCATCCAGGGTGGTGTTATACATTTTTCTTTTAGCCATATTCAATATTTTAACTCATCTGTTAACGGTTAACTGTGGCCTTCTGATTGGCTGTCCAATTTGCCTGCTGGCCTGGCCGAAAATCAATGGTCGCAGAGATAGGCAACCGCAGCAGAACCTATCCGAAAATCATATACCCAGACAACATGCGTGGCCCCCAAATTAGCAGCTCTTTCTAACACCTCAGCCTGATGTTCCGAGGGTCGATAATTGTCTAAATACCTTCCCGGATCTGCTGTCTCCGATAAGGTGGCCACATAGGCACAATCCTGCACCATAGGCTCTTCCGCAATTTTCACCGCCGGAATGGTTTTGGTACAACCGAGAAAAAATACGATGCTGATCAGCCACATCAGTTTTTTTATAATGGCTGCCGAGGCTTTAAGGTATTCGAATGAAATCAATCTGGTTTTGATCCTTTTATGCGGTTGGTATTTGTCAATTATTGTAATATAAATAACAGCTTATGTCAAAATTTCAGTGAGGTCTAGAACTCAATATTTTAAATATTATATGTAATACTAAATAGTTAAATAGATCCGAATAAAAAAATGCTTATCGCGCAAATTCCGCTAAGGCCCTTTAAAAATGGCTTTAAAAATAAGTTTTCCGTCTGTCGTCACATGCGCGTACGATCGAATATTAAAAAACAAGATATCGGATCCAGCCGCATGGCTGCAGATATGGATGATGGACTAGTGGCCGGTTTGGATAGAAGTGGTATTGAAAACGCTTCTAAGAAAATGAAGCGCCCTGCAGTCCGCTTGAGGCCATTCGGATACTCCTTTGGGAAGGCAAAAAAACCAAGGTGTCTAAACAAGCGCCATAATGTTATAATTCTACTTAAAGTTTATATTATAACTATCTATATTCTCTTTATAAATTCACCAATAGCTTTGTGAACTTTTTGGGCGCCTTCACCCAACAAAATCCCATGGCGGTCAAAATTAAACAGCAGGTACTCTTTATCGGCTGATCCGATTAATTCAAAAATTTTGCGAGATCCTTTGGGATCAACTACCGGATCACCACGGGATTGGATAACCAGCACCGGTACGTTTAAATCAGCTAATCGAGGCTCCAAATCATCCATGAGCCGATCGACTTCCACCACTCCTGAAATTGGATTTCGCGAATAGTTAATATGGGGATTTTCCGGTTTGTTTTCCACGAATTCCTTTTTGGCCCCCACCTGCCGGGCTCTTTCCATGAGACGATTCCACATGTCCACCGCTGGCGCAAAGCGCGATGAAAAATCTTTAAGTCGCATGGGAGCCGAAACGGCAAAAACACCTGACACCGCTTTTACCCGAACAGCAAGATCCAGCGCCAGGCCGGCTCCGGTTGAAAAGCCGCCGGCCACCACATGTTTGCAAATACTGCTGATGATGGCGTATCCCTGATCGACGGAAGCCCTCCAATCCAGATACGAACGCGTTGCCAGATCTTCCGGCGAGGTTCCATGACCCTTTAATCGAGGGACATAGACCCAGAAACCCAGCCGGTTTAAATATTGGGCCAGCTGTCTGACTTCTAAAGGTGCTGCCATGTAACCATGGGAAAGAACGATCCCTACATCCTTGGACCTTCCTTTGAGCAGAAACGGCATGCCCACCGAAAATGGTTTTGTCTCCCCTTCCAGTTTAAAGTCCTCATAGTCCTTTTTGAATTCGATAAGCGCTTGGTCCTGCAAATATTTGGCAACTTTTCTTTTAATCCAGAAACCGGGTTGAACGGCCAGCCGGTTTACCGTGCGTTGCAGATCTGTCAACGGCTCAACAGCATTTGCCATTACCTCGATCGGATTATCAATCCGTGTTCGATGAAAATCATAGGGTGAAGAAAATTTCGAGGGATCTTTGACCAGCGCATGGTCTTTTTGGACGATGATTCCCTTATCGCGGGCCACAGCCATAAAATCTTTGACCTTGTGATAACGGTCATCGGTCAGCAGATGCACCTGATCTTCCTGTAAACTGCGGTGCAGACAAATTTCGCTTTTCTGCGGAATATGGGTGGCGGCTAAAAAAACCCGTCTTCTTAAGTCTGATTCATCGATTTTTTTTGAGCGCATCTTACGCAGCACCGACGCAAAAAGATGATCGTGGTTCACCGTGGTCAGGCTATAAATAGCGGCCATATAGCGTTCCATGAGTTTTAAGGCTTCGATCCGCAATCGGGGCCGTGAGGGTATCGGGTCATCAAAATGGATTCTTCGTTTGGCTGAAATATCCAGATCAATGGGGGAGCATTGCAGACAGTCAAAAATCTGGATGGGCTCACCAAAGCGGATATCTATATCCACCCCTGAAAGCAGCATGGATCCTTCAGTCATGAGTTCTTCAAGGATGCGCTCAGGTAAATCCTCAACCAGCCGAACGGCCAGGTTACTCAGGATATTTTCGCGTACACGAATCGGATAGTAGGTCAGATTTACCGGAACAATATGGGTTTGACCATTAATCACCGGTTCAAGGTCTTGGATTTGAAACAGCTCCGATAGATACCTGGCTTCATCTGAATTTTCGGCCGTCAATCTCCGTAGGCGCTGGCGGTAAAATTCGGTCCTCAGGGCCAGGGTAGCCGCTCCGGTGTGGGGTGGGTGTTTACCGCCGGCCGCTGAAATCATAAAGCGCCCTTTTTCGATTATTTTTTTATTTTTGACCATGCGGCCTTCAGGGAAAATGATCCAGTTGGCCTCGCCCGTGAGCAAGGTTTTAACGATCAATCGATCCCGGTCCGGATTTTTCGTTGAAACCGCACCCACCTTTTCCAGGTATGAACCGAAAGCGCCTTTGAACAGCTCGAAGGAAGCCAGCGACCAGACGGGAATTTTGGTTAATCGAAAAATCTGATAAGGCATCAGGAAAGTTTCAAGACGGGTAAAATGATTAATAACAAAAATATTGGACCCTGCGGGGATATTATTCTCACCATGATAGAATATTTTGGCCTTGGATAGGTTGGCAATCGTTTTAATGGCCAATCCGGTGGTGCGATATGCAAAACGGCTAAGCATACAGGTATCCTTAAATGGTTCCCGAAAAACAGACGCTAAAATGGATGCGGCTTCTTAGGGCAATATGAGAGAAATGGGTCTGCGTCGCTCTCCCCGCGACCCATAACATCCGGAAAGCCCTCCTCTATATAAAATAATAGGAAATAAATAGCCTAAAATCAATAATTTGAGTATATCGCTTTATGGAATGTGGACCTTTAACCCCTTTTAGCGTATTCGGAAAATGCGACCGGACATGATGCCGTTATGCGGGGTGCCCCGCCGGAGTTGACAGAATCCCGAAATGGCCCTAATTTAACATACTTATTGAGTAGCGATTCCGGTTCGAGATCAAAAAGAAAAATACCGTTTCATCAGGAATAAAATGCCGACCTTTAAAATCAACACCCTGGGCTGCAAGGTGAATCAATCCGAATCCGAGGCCATTGCCCGGCAATTGGAATCTGGCGATTGGTTGCCGGTCGGCCACAGCGGCGCATCCGAGATAACCATTATCAACACCTGCACGGTAACCCAAAAAGCCTCGATGCAATCGCGACAGACCGTGCGCCAGGCCATCCGCGCCAATCCAAACTCCCGGATTGTGGTGACCGGCTGCTATGCCCAGACAGAACCTAAGGCCTTCGAGAAAATCAATGGCGTTCATTATATCATCGGCAATGCCGACAAACATCGCATCGGCGAAATCCTGACAGATGGTAAAAATTCAGCGGATGGTCATTCGATCACGATCAATAACGATATTCGGCTGTCAGATCCGTTGAAACCGTCACCTATAGCTATCTCCGGCCGCCGTACCCGTCCTTTTTTGAAAATTCAGGACGGCTGCGATGCCTTCTGTACCTATTGTATCGTGCCGTATGCCAGAGGACCCAGCCGCAGCTTGCCGGTCACCAATGTGCTCGAAAGCATAAAGGCATTATCCGTCGCCGGATATCATGAAATAGTGCTCAGCGGCATCCATCTGGGTCACTACGGTGCTGATCTGATTCCCACAACCCGTCTCCGTGATTTGCTGGATCGCATTGACCGTTTAGAGCTGATTCAGCGGGTGCGACTCAGCTCCATTGAGCCTCTCGAGTTGACCGACGACCTTATTCAATGTGTTGCCGATTCGCCCCGCTTTTGCCGCCACTTCCATATCCCGTTGCAAAGCGGTGATGACCCCATCTTAAAAAAAATGAAGCGGCCGTATACGGTTGATATTTTCAGGCAACGGGTTGCAAAAGTCCGCAATCAAATTCCGGATGCCGCTATCGGTGTTGACACCCTGATCGGATTCCCCGGTGAAACCGATGCGGCTTTTTGGAACACCTATGAACTCATTCGTGAATTGCCGATTACTTACTTGCATGTTTTTCCTTTTTCAGCACGGCCTGGAACGCCTGCTGCCCGCTACCCCGACAAAATCACACCGGGTGTGATTAAAGAAAGATGCGAAAAAATGCGTTGTCTGGGACAGATCAAACGCCTTGAATTTTATCGAAACTTTATCGGTAAAGAGGTTGAGATTCTGGTGGAATCATCCCGGCATGCTGCAACGGGCATGCTAAAAGGGTTTTCTTCAAATTACATACCCGTTCTGATAGACGCTGATGACGATCAGATAAATAAGCTTGTGACCGTTAAATTAACAGATCAAATTGACGCTGCCTTAATGGGAACCATCGTATGAAAGGAAGAAGTGATGAGCGAAAAAATTGATTACAAAGAAGATCTTGAACGACCCGTCGCCGTATTTGAAACCAGCCTGGGCAATTTTGAAGCCGAACTTTACGCCAAAGAGTGTCCGCAAACGGTCTGGAATTTCATCAACCTGGCAGAAGGCCGGCAGCAGACCGTCCGTGAAGGAAACTTTTATGACGGCCTGACCTTTCACCGTATCATTGAGGGCTTTGTTATTCAAGGCGGCTGCCCCCAGGGAACCGGAACCGGCGGCCCAGGATATCAGTTCGAAGATGAATTTGATGCCGCATTGCGGCATGACAGCGAAGGCATCCTTTCAATGGCCAATGCCGGACGCGGCACCAATGGCAGCCAGTTTTTTATTACCCTGGCACCCACCCCCCACTTAGACGACCGGCATTCGGTTTTCGGAAAAGTAGTCAAAGGTCTGGATGTGGTAAATAAAATCGGATCTGTGCAAACAGGGCCCGGCGATGCGCCCTTGGAGCCGATAACCATGACCCAGGTTCGTATTCAAAGGTAAAAGTAGTACCTTTGAAATTTGAAAATTGCATGGAATCTCAATCGGTATGAATGTTGTTAAAACCGATCAGTTTGACAGCGTACAGATGATCCAGCTGGGATACGGTCCCATTGGCCCGCCATTGATGTCGGTTTTTATGTATGTGGTTGATGGCCTGGTGATCGACACCGGCCAGCACCACATGCAAAAGTGTGTTATCGAGCAGCTAAAAGATAAAAAGTTCAACCGCATTTTTTTAACGCATCATCACGAAGATCACAGCGGCAATGCAGCTGCCATCCAAAAAACATATCACATCAATGTATGTGGACATTCACTTACTGCTAAAAAACTGAGAAACGGCTTCAATATCTTACCTTACCAACATTATATATGGGGCAAAGCATCACCGGTTGAAGTTAGCGCTTTGGATTCACCGATTACAACGGATCGATTTACTTTCATACCAATTCACACACCCGGACACAGCAAAGACCATACAGTTTATTTTGAAGAGAACAACGGATGGCTATTTTCCGGTGATCTCTATCTGTCAGAACGCATAAAATATTTCCGAGCAGATGAACAATTATTGGATCAAATCAATTCCTTGAGAAAAGTGCTTGAACTTAATTTTGACGTCCTGTTTTGTGCCCACAACCCGTGTTTTAAAAATGGAAAAACTAAGCTGAAAAACAAACTGCAGTTTTTGGAAGATCTTTACGGTCGGGTTCGTTCGTTCCTGCAGGAAGGTTTGACGGAAAAAGCGATTATCAGAAAGCTGGATTCCCACAAAAATAGATTGGCAAAATGGTTAACCCTGGGAAACGTCAGTTTCGCCAATATGATAAAATCCGCTATCGATTCTGCTACTCGATCCGATGGTACCTCCCACCATCGAATGCAATAACATCTTGCGTCAAAAGTTTTTCTAAATGTTTTTGCATATGGGCTTGTTCACTAAACGCATATAACTCTTTTGGCTCTCGTTTGCGCCCATATAAGATCCAAGCGTCTACAATCTCCTCCATGGTCCGAGGATGCTTCAGGAGTTCCAAAAGTTTATCTTCCCGCATTTGAATAACCCCCAAATAATCATCGAAAAAAGTTAGCGATTCCCCTTCAAACACACCGGTCTCATGACAGGTCAGCCATACCTTTGCCGGAATCTTTTTGAGTATCATAATCGAATCGATGGTTTGCTCAATACTTGAATAGCGATCCCCGTACCAGGGCCCGAAAGGAGTGAGGTCATAATCGCCCAAGAATAATACTTGCGGTTCTTTGAAGAAAAAGGCAAGATGTCCCGGGCTGTGTCCGGGTGTGCGGATTACCTCCACGGTTACATTTCCAAGATCGATTTTTTCACCGTCGTGAAGCAACCTTGCTGGTATCCGGGGTCGGTAATGAAATTTTTCTTTCAATTCATTACGCCAAAACGCTCGATCTTTTTCGTTTTTGACGCCATACCAGTCCAGAAATACTTCTATATCCGAAAGCGGTGGGGAGTCTTGCTTACTCATCCATAGGGGCAGATCCTCTAGCAAGTCGAGGTGCATGAAGTGGTCTTCATGCCAATGAGAAAGCCATGTCATTTGAAAACCATTATCCCGCTTTATTTCCTGCAATCGTTCGCGGTCCGAGCCCGGATCAATCAACACGCCCGCCTCTTCAATATAGATGGAGTGGCAATAGGGATATCGACCTTGCTTCTTTCCGGGAATAACGCTTAGCGGTCCAAATTTACGTTTCTCCAGATCCATCATTTTAATTGCTTCCCTGTGCTACCCTGGTTAAAAAGAGTTTTGCTACAGTTCCTGCTGTTTGTATTTCCGGGCCAAATCGGTATAAAAGGCGGCCCCTTCTTTGATTTGATCCATCCACTGCATCGATACACGGCCCTTTATGCGCGCCGGCGTTCCCGTGCACAATGATTGTTGCGGGATTTTCATTCCTTCAGGGACGACTGAACCTGCACCAATAATCGAAAAGTCGCCAATCACAGCATCATTGAGAATAACAGCGTTGTTGCCCACCAACACAAAATTGCCCACCCGATAGCCGTGAACAACAGCGCCGTGGCCGACGATGACGTTATTACCTATAATAACGTCTCCGTTACCGTGTACCACGCAATTATCTTCTATACTGGTATTATTGCCGATGGCAATATTGCCGCAATCGCCCCGGATAACCGCCCCCGGCCAGATACTCGATCCCGGCCCGATTTCAACATCACCGACGATGTAAGCGGTTTCACTGACGAACACGGATGGATCAATTTTAGGAGATACTCCATCAAATTCACGAATCATTTGTTCCTCGCCTATTGATACAACATATACCGGCTTTTTTTGTGGTTAAGCACTCACTTTTATTATCAGCGAAGTCGCTGTGGCGGTGGCGATAAGGTTGCCTTGCGTGTCCTCCAGTTTACCCTCCAAAAAGGCCACGGATTTTGTCTTTTGAATTACCTTGCCGGTTCCGTTGATCCTACCTTTTGCCGGACGAAGAAAATTCACCTTTAGCTCCAGGGTCGGAATCGTTTCCGTGGCGTCGATGACGGTGGCCAATGCGGGACTCATGGTTGAATCCAGCATGAAACCCTTAATATCGTCTAATCGGCGCTATCGCGCCGCCTGCCGACCCAACTAAATTAAAGCACAATCTTTGAAGAAGCCTGGTACCTTTATTCGGTGAACCGCGGACGGTAGGGAGCGAACACCGGAATTTGCATCACTCCTGGAGGAGCGGCGCAAACCGCCGGAATACTGTTAATCACCGACCCGGCCACGGCGTACTGTTCGGCTTTGGTCTTAAATCCGGTATTTTCCGGCTCGACCAGATTCATAGAAATATCGATGCCGGGCAAACCGCGAATTTTAACCTCCCAATGGTTATAGTTTTTATCCTCGAGCCAGGTATCTTCCATTATCCAGCTAATCGATAAAGTAACAAAACGTTTACCATCGACAATACCGTGCCAGCGCCAATTCGTCACTGCAACAGTGCCCTTTTTGATCACGCCGGCGGCGACTTGAAGATCCTCGGACGCGGGCTGCACGATGTGGTCGGATTCAACCTGATCCAGCTGAAATCCAAGTCGATGCACCAGCTGAGCCACAACTTCGGCATACATTCCCGTCATAAGTTCTGCCGGGGCCCAGGATGCGTCGTTGAGATCCAATTTAGCGGGATCCGCACCAAAACCCAAAACATGGAAGACATAATTGGCATCCGGTACGGTGCTGCAATCAAAGATTTCACCCAGATAAATATTGTCGATTCGGGTACAAATGCCGGTAGCCACGGTGGTGATTTTTTCAGTTAGAAACCCAGGGTTCAGGCCGGTACCGAATAATGTCGTTCCACCTTTGGCACATGCCGTCTGAAAATCTTCCAGGTACTCCGGGCCCCAGTGTTGCGGAAAACTATGGCCGTTGATGCTGATCACATTTTTGCCCGACGCCAGTAGGCGGCAAATATCTTTATTGTGATAGCTGTAAGGCGGTTGAATGCGCGGGGCATGGATGACAACATCCGCCTCCGTAGCCATAATTTCATCAACGCTGCGGGTAGCGATAACGCCCGTAGGATCACGACGCGCAATGTCACCCGCATCCCGTCCGGCTTTTGATTCGCTGTAAACTAAAAGACCCACCAAATCCAGATCAGGATGATCGAGGGTCGCCCGCAAACAACTTTTCCCCATGGATCCGGTTGCCCACTGAATAACTTTATAAGCCATGATACACTCCTAATTAAGCCGTCAAACCACCGTCGACCATATAAACACCACCGGTGCAATACCGGCTTTCATCGCCTGCAAGAAAGAGCATCAGTGTGGCAACTTCCTCGGGTGTTCCGTATCGTTTTAGCGCGGTTCCGGACGTGATAACCTTTTTCCCTTTTTCCGGATTTCGGAGATAATAGCTGCTTTCAAGGAATCGAACCATTGGTGTTTCGATAGGCCCGGGATTGACAGTGTTAACACGGATGCCCATGGCGCCGCATTCTATGGCGGCCGAGCGCATGATGCCGATTACGGCATGTTTACTGGCAACGTAAGCCGACATTCCTATGCCGCCTCTTAAACCGGCCACCGATGAGGTGATGATGATGCTGCCGCCGCGTTCCTGCATTTGCGGTATGACAAATTTTATTCCAAGCCAGACACCGCGTACATTGACGGCCATCACTTTATCAAAGTTATCAACCGACAGCTCGCTAATCGGCATAACATCACCGGTGATGCCGGCATTATTGACGAATATATCGATTCCGCCAAAGCGGTCGACGGCCGTATCGATATACCGCTGTACCTGCTCCGGGCGGGTTACATCGGCGACGGTATAATCGACAGCATCGCTGCCGATAGCCTCTACTGCTTGCCGGAGAATCTCTTCATCGAGGTCCACCAGCAAGACCTTAGCGCCTTCGAGCGCGAAAATCTTTCCGGCTGCAAGGCCGATTCCGCCGCTGCCGCCTGTAATGACGGCCACCTTGTCTTTAAGTCTTGTCATTGTTTCGCCTGGTTCCTGGATGCGGGCATAGGTATTGGTGGTAGTTTTAAACCAATCACCCCGGATAACCGCTCCCGGTTAGATCCTCGATCCCGGACCGATCTCAACATTTGTTGATAGAGAACAGCGCCTGCGAGTTAATATTTTATTAGACTGGATCACGATACCATGCGGTCCTTGCCTTTCCAGAATTTGGTGCGCATTGCTTTTTTATCCAGTTTGCCTAAATTCGTCAGCGGAATCTCATCCCAGAACTCCACGGTTTTCGGGGCCATCATGCTTCCCTTGCGTTCTTTGACAAACCGGATCAACTCCTCCTGAGTTGTGTTTTGGCCTTCGTGCAAAACCACCAGGGCTTTTACCTCCTCTCCCCACTTCTCATGGGGCACCCCGATGACGGCCGCACCTTTGACCGCCGGGTGCTCAAACAAGACATCTTCGATTTCGCGCGGAAAGATGTTAAATCCGCCGCTGACGATCATGTCCTTCTTGCGATCTACGATGTAGAGGAAACCCTCTTCATCCTGCCTGGCAATGTCGCCGCTGTGCAGCCAGCCGTCTTTGATGGTTTCAGCCGTGGCCTCAGGATTCTTGAAATATCCGGACATAATATTGGCACAGCGTACCACGACTTCACCGGGTTCTCCGCGTTTGACCTCCACTCCGTTTTCATCCACAAGTTTGATTTCGGCATGAAAGGTGGGCCGACCCGCGGAACTGAGAACTTCTTTTTCGCGTTGCGGATCTGCGACGATATGCTCTTCTCTGGAAAGCGCGCTGAACATCATGGGTGCTTCGGTCTGCCCGAAGAGCTGGGTAAAAATAGGGCCAAACGTATTCAAGGCCTGTTTGAGACGTTCCGGTGCAATCGCCGATGCGCCGTAAATAATGTTGCGCAAGCTGCTGAGGTCATATTCTTTCAGGTCAGGGTAGTCCAGCAGAACATAAATCATGGTCGGAACCAAAAATGTCATGGTCACCTTTTCCTTTTCAATGGTCTCCAGCAGCAGTTTGGGGTCGAAGTGATCGATAATCACGCAGCGTCCCTTGCGCAACAACACCGGCAACATCAGACATCCGCCCGCATGGGTCAACGGAGTCGGATAGAGAAACACTTCCTCCCAGCCGAATCCAAGGTCGAGCATCTCTATCAGAATCGTGTAGACCCAGGCCCTGTGAGAAAGCATGACGCCTTTGGGTTTACCCGTGGTGCCGCCTGTATAGTAGATTCCCACAAGATCTTCAGGATCGATTTCGATCTTAGCGAATTCGGGCGGATGGTTTTCAATCAGGGTCTGCAAATGCAGATGGCCCTCCATCATGCGTGAAGGATCGTCACTGGCGCAAATGAAATGTTTGACCGTCTCTAACTGAGGCAGCATGTCTTTTACCCTCGAAGCTAAACTTTCATGATAGATTAGCGTTGTACACTCCGCCTGGTTTATCATGTAGATATGGTCATTGGAACTCAGCAAAACCGCTAAGGGAACCCGGATACCGCCGATCTTGGCGATGGCGTATTCACAAAAAACATACTCGGGGCAATTGGCCATGAGAAAGGCAATTTTGTCGCCTTTCTTCATACCAATTTTATTTTGCAAGGCATTGGCCAGGCATAGAGCCTTATGGCCCATCTCGTTGTAGCTGTAAGAACGGTCCTTGTATGTGATCGCCTTTCGATCGCCAAAAAAGTTTACGCAACGATCATAGTAATCGCCAATCGTTAAAGTTATCATTTTGGATTCCTTTTTAATTTTAAACACTTTAGAAATTTGGGGGAATAGCTAAATCGTCGCTTTTAAGCAGTTTATGGTTTTCAATCGGGTTTCTGCCTGCTCGTTTGATGCAAGAGTTATGCTTTCTGCAGGATATTGATGGCGCAGGCATACTCCTCGGTTGATATTACGCCCCCTCCGTTTTCGGTTAAGCCGATACGGGCTTTGGGCACCTGGCGCAGTCCGGCATCCCCTCGTAACTGGGTAGCAATTTCATAGATCATGGATAGTCCGGTTGAACCAACCGGATGTCCTTTCGATACGAGACCTCCCGAAGTGTTGATCGGAATGGTTCCATCCAGTTTGGTGGCACCGGATTCGATGAATTTTCCGCCTGTGCCGGTGGGGCAAAAACCCAGCATTTCCACCTGATATATTTCACAGAATGAAGTGGCGTCATGCACTTCAGCAACATTGATATCCTTCGCCTGGGTATCTGCCATTTCGTATGCTCTATCGGCCGCCCATTTACTGAGGCTGGGTTCGGAAATATTTCGGTGTTTGCCCGACGACAACACGCTGGCGGCCACTCTCACTGCTCGATTTTTTATATCGGAAGACTGGTTTGCAAGATAATCTTCAGAGCAAAGAATTGCGGCTGCCCCACCATCCCCAATAGGGGCACACATGGAACGCGTCAAAGGGTAGCTTACCTCGTAATCCTCTAAAACCTTTTCAACCGGCACTTCAAACTGGTACTGGGCTTTGGGATTCAGGGAACCGTTATAGTGATTTTTACTGGCGCCTATGGCAATCTGTTCCTGAGTGGTGCCGTATTTCCACATGTGCCAGCATGCTTGCATGGCATAGGTGTCCATAAAGATGGTATGGCCAAGACCGATTTCAAAATCGCGTCCGCATTCTTTCGCCACAGCTCCATATTCCTCTATAAGCCGCTGTTTGTCTCCCCTGTCAATGCCATGTTCATAGGCGAACAGCACCCGCTCCATATCCGGATGATAGAACTTATCGACACCGATGGCCAGGGAGACATCACACTGCCCGCTCAAGATATCTTTCCAGGCCCCGTGAAAGGCCATGGAAGCAGTGGCACAGGCGCCTTCTACGTTAATAATGGGAATTCTTTCCGGAAAGAGCCCCTCCTCGACAAGCGGCGACATACAGACGTGACCGCGAATCAAGTCCTGATCCCACAACGTACCCATAGCGCAATTTGCGAACCAGGCAAATTCGATATCCTTGCCGTTCGGCATTCCGGCATCTTCAAGCACACCGAGGTAAGTTTCCCGCGTCAGATCTTTCAAAGATTTATCAAGCCATTTTTTAAACTGGGTGCTGTAGGATCCGACAACATAAACGTCTCTTAATTTTTTCATTTGCTGTTCTCCAACAAAAAAGATGATGCCATCAGGTGCGCATGTGAAACATCATTTTGTAGTCAAAAACCATGACATCCTCATCTTTTTGGTTTTTTACCGTGTAACGCCAGGTCTGGATGCCCTTGTCCGGTTTGCTGGTTTCTTGCTTGTCGGTTACCTCAACGACAACCCGGACGGTATCACCGATTTTGACGGGCGCCGTCATTTTCATGTTGTCCACGCCAAGCCATGCCACCGCCGCATCACCTCCAAATCCAGCCATACTCACGAGCCCCACCGCCATGCCGAAAATAAGCGGGCCATGAGCCAGGCGTTCCCCGAACTCCGTTTTGGCTGCGTATTCTTTATCCATGTGGAGGGGATAAAAATCCATCGTCAATCCGGCCCAGTTCACCAAATGTGTCTCGGTTACAGTAATCGCGGCGGTAGTATAGACATCCCCGATACTGAAATCGTCACCATATTTGCTGTGTTCCATAGTTCACCTCGTTATTATCCTTTTATCCTTTACCCGCAGTTGTTTTATTTTTGCCCCAAAAATAGGGTTCACTGTACCCGGTTTTAAAAGCAACAACGAAAGCACGGATGTGCTTTTGCTTTTTTCGGTCTATGGCCGAAAATTCAAGCCAACCGCCATGCGGGTGGTCGTCGGTTCCTAATTTGTAACCTCAGAAAGAGGATAGTATTGATCTTGTTTGTAATAGTACAACGCGATAACTGTCAAAATTCAGGTTTTAACCGGTCTGAATTTCGGGAGCGTAAAATCATCGTTCAATTTTTCAAAAGTAACTTCGACCGGCATATCACAGGTAAGTTCATCCGGATCGCACTCTACAATATTGCTCAGCATCTGGACGCCTTCGTCCAATTTTATGAGGGCGACGACATATGGCATATCATTGATAAACGCTGATGGTGAGTTGTTCATGACCACCGTATAGGAATAAATCGTTCCTTTTCCTGAGGCCTCCACCCACTCCAGGTTTTGTGAAAAGCAGTGAGGACAAACCAATCTTGGATAAAATACGTGCTTGTTGCAGTCCCGGCATTTTTGGATAATCAATCGCTGCTCACGAGCTGCCTCCCAAAAAGGCATTGCCCAAGGATTCACATCAGGAATCGGTTTTGGGGGGGTATCCATATTCTTTCTCCTTTCTAAGGAATCTCTGTTCCAAAAATGGTAACCTGTGCGTCCATATAGGTGCCGCCGGTTCCTGTTTCCACGGCAAACCGTGCATCCGGTACTTGCCGTTCTCCGGCTTTTCCCATGAGCTGACGGGCTGCCTCCACAACAAGAGAGACCCCGCCGCCGGCACCGATATGACCTTTTGACAGCATGCCCCCATCGGTGGTACAGGGGATTTTGCCCCCCGGCCAGGTCTCACCGCGCAGGAACATTTCCCCGCCGGCACCTCTTTCACAGAAACCCAGCTCTTCAAAGGCGATGAGCTGATAAATAGGATACGAATCGTAAATCTCTGCCACATCAATATCGCCGGGCATCAGGCCCGCCTCTCTGAAAGCCTGTTTGGCGGCCCGGGCCCACCCAAATCGGCTGATATCCGGCTCCTGAGAATAGACATGATGGGTAACGATGCCACCCTCTCCCAATATATAAACAGGCTTGTTGGGAAGATCCTTTGCACGCTCAGACGAGGTGACAATAAAGGCCGAACCGCCGTCAAAAAGCATGTTGGACATTTTGGCCCGTAACGGCGTGGAAAGCATCTTGGATGCCATTACTTCATCAATGGATAAGGGTTTTCTGAAGAAAGCATGAGGGTTGAGTTCGGCCCACTTGCGGTTGGAAACACAAATAGCGGCAAAGTGCTCGTCCGTGCATCCGGTTTCATACTTGTAGCGCGTCGTCGACAATGCGGCCACCGTGGAGTAATGCTGTCCGAAGGGAACCTCCCATTCAGGCGAAATCCCCGATACGGAAAACAGATCTATGCCGCCCTGCCCCGTAACGCCGGTACCCAATTTTTCGGAATGAACATACAACACGGTGTTGGCCGTACCACTGGCAATCATACTGCCGGCCATCTGCAAGCCGGTGCTGCCGCTGGATCCACCTGAAAAGATCAAACAATTCTTTTGACAGTTTTTCAAGCCCAGTTCTTCAGCAATCCGCGCTGTTGTTAGTTCACCGATATAGGAAAAACTGAACATGGCGGCTGTCGGCATTACAAAGTCGATTTCGTCTTTGTCAATGCCCGCATCCTCGATAGCAAGTCTAGCCGATTCCACGGCATGGTAGATCGCCGGCTTGTCTGGGAATCTTCCAGTGGGTACCTCGCCGATGCCGACTATTGCGACTTTTCCTTTTAAACCACCCATAAAAACCTCCTTGTTGCTTGACGCAATTTCATCATCAGGACTTAGTTGCTACGGTAATTCAAATTTTCTCAAGTTAATCCATTCAATCAATTTGAGCTTTCAATTTGGGATTGCAAAAAGGTTCTCCCAATGTTTGGCATACGCTGATGTAATCTTCCACCATTTCGTGAATAACCGTTGTTGCAGACTTAATTTCATCAGTCTGGGCCACACTCTGACCGGCGCTCCAATAATCGCGCCAACGTTTAGAGCCTACTTCCGGCCTTTCATCAAAATCCTTTATGCTTTCAGCGAGCCAACTGGCAGGGTTGCCGGTAATTCGAGACGTGCAGATGATATCCTCGGGACCGGCTGCTACGACGGCTTTCTTATATTTCGGCGCTGCACGGGATTCCGTGGTAGCAACCAGGCGGGTACCGACGACCACGCCACAGGCTCCCACGGCCATTGCGGCCACCATCTGGCAGCCGGTACTTATTCCCCCTGCTGCTATGACAGGAAGGCCTGTTTTGGATTTGAGATATGGAACCAGTATATGGGTCGGAACCGTTCCGCAGTGCCCTCCGGCACCGGACGCCACGGCTATGAGCCCGTCCACACCTTTATCCCGGGCTTTCAAACCCTGTTTGAGAGAGGCCACATCGGAAAAAACCTTGCCGCCGTTGGCATGAACGTCATCGAGGATAAGGCGGGGATCTCCTAAAGCTGTGATGAAGAATTTTACTCCGGCATCCAGGCACAGGGCCAGTTGCTCCTTCCACTCGAATTTTCCAGAGGTGTGGATGTTGACACCAATCGGTTTGTCTGTTTTCTCCCTAATTTTTTTTAGCGTGTATTTCAGATCTTCAATGGTTCTGAAGTTTGGCAGCGGAATGGCTCCCAGCCCTCCCGCTTTGGCAACCGCAATAACCAATTCTTCATAAGATACTAGAAACATGGGCGCCCCGATGATGGGATAATCAACGTCTATCATTCTGGTAAATTCTGTTTCAATTATTGGCATGCAAATACCTGTCCTTTATAGAAGGTCAAGATCTCTTAATCCACCAGCATGAGACAGTACTCATTGTTGGTTTCAGTTTTTTTGCTAAGGGTTTTAATAAAAAAACCATTATTGCGTGCTGTTTGAAACACATCCATTCCGCAAGCCTCCATGCAGGGCCTGGCTTTGCTCAGGAATTTACAGGGATTGTCTTCCAATTTAGAGCATTTTTTACAGAGTCGGCACGGGCCTGCCAAAAAGACAAAGGCTTTATAAAATCCGTCTTTAAACAGTTCTGCTTCCAGATCCACCAGCATGTTAAAAAATTTGCGATAATGCTTTTCTTTTTGCGGCATATGAGGGACTGCGATATGAAACAGAATGGCGCGTTGATACGCATCCAGAATTTCTCTGGTCTGATCGGGCGTAGGGGTATGCGGCGGGCAGCAATGTCCTTTACCGTATCCGGGGCAACCGAAATGGCATTTCAAGGGGACCCAGGGCGCCGTCACCACAGTATCGGGATGAATCTGCTTGGCATGGGTTGCACCTCCCTTGATTGCAGATTTGCAGTATTTCTCCAGATCTTTGTCTTTGATCGAAACTTTTTTTCTGGGTGGCATAAACGGTTTCCTTTAATTGGTGTTATAGTGGATCGGATTTGTGTTTTAGATTATTTTGCAGATCGAAAACCCCCCGTCCACTACCAGGTCCTGACCGGTAATATGACGTGCCGCATCGGAGACCATAAAAACGACGGCGTCTCCAATGTCCCCCTGCTCTCCCAAACGACAGGATGGTGTCAAACGTGCAAGAGATTCCTTCGTTTTACCATCACCGAACAGCGGTTCCAGCATGCCGGTAGCCCATGGGCCGGGTGAAACCGAATTTACCCGGATATTGTACCTGGCCCACTCAAAGGCTAACGAGCGTGTAATCTGCATCAAGGCCGCCTTGGTGGCTCCATATAAACAGGCAAAGTTCATGGCCGTTTGGCCCAATTGAGAGGTGATGAAAATTATAGAACCTCCTCCGATGGATTGCATATGCTCTGCCAGGAGTTGACTCAGAAAGAAGCCACCCTTTATATTCGTGTTCATCATCATGTCGAAGTCGATTTGGGTGAAACGCTCGGCTTTTTTAAATACATTCATGGCGGCATTATTCACGACAATATCCACATGGTCGAAATCTTCCAAACTATTTTTTGCCAGTTTTTGAACATCTGAAGGATCGGCCAAATCCGCTGCAATGATACTGGACCGCCTGCCGCAATCGTTAATTCGCTTTGCGGTTTTCTTCAGACGCTCGCTGTTGCGACCCGAAACAATGACATTCGCCCCGGCGCGAGCCAGAGCCATGCTGATATCCCTACCAATCGCACCGGAGGCACCGGTGACCAGCGCCGTTTTACCTTCAAGATTAAATGGGTTTTGAATCGTCATTTTTGGCAATCCTCCAACAATCATTACTGCGCCGGCGAAAGACGCCTTTTTACATCTTCCACCACTCTATGAGCTGTTTCGGCTACGGCCGGAAGTGCAATCATCCCCGGTGATTTTACGCCGTCACCAACATTATAGAGATTTACGAGCGGTGTTTTTAGCGGCATGTCGTCACCGGGCCAGGCATGCATTGCCGGCCATTCGCCGTGAAAGGTTCCGGATAAAAGAACCTCGGCATGGGCTTCAAATCCGGGGAGAAGGTCTCTGAGATCCTGAAAGCATAGATCGAGTTCCGCTTTGGCATTGAGCGGCGGCGAAGTCGAAGCCGGCGCTGCACCGGCAACAAGTAAGTGTTTGCCTGGCGGTGCAATTTCCGGGCATACGTTGGTTGCCGCCGAGAATAGTGCCCGAAATCCGCCTTTTCGCGGGACTTCGCAGATTTCTCCGTTCACCAGATAAGATGGAGGGCCGGCCGGTCGAACATCGAATTCGGCCCCCACCTGACGGAAGGTCTCTTCTAAAAAGCCGCCCATTTCCGGGCCGATAGCTCCTGCTGCACACTTAAATCCTTTATATTCGATGGTGGAGCAGCGACCGCCGATGCGAGGCAGTCGCTCTGCAACCAGCGTCTGATAGCCGGCATGCGAAAGCAGTGCCGCAGCACACAGGCCTCCCATCCCGGCGCCGAGCACCAGCACATCGCAGCTTTTCTGCGTCATGGGTCTCCGTTCTCCAGAACCGCTTCCTTCAATGCTTCCACCGGGCAGTATTCAAGACATGCCAGACAATCAATACAATTATCGTTTACGTGCGCCTGCCCATAGCACGAAATGGCATCCTCAGGACAATACGGCACGCACAGGGCGCAGCCAACGCAAAGATTTTCATCTGCCGAGATCATTAGCCATTCTATCCATTAGGTATCATCGGCAGGCTCCGGAAATTGCCCAATCTCCGGAGCCTGCAGGTTTAGCGGTTTAAATGAATGACATTAGTCCTGGGGTGTCTTCGGCTCTTTAATCGGGCTGATTGTAACAAACCGCTTGTTTTTAGCATCCGCTTTGACTACCAGGGATGAAAAATGGCCGGCATGACGTTTGGGTGTGAACGTAATATTTGGACACATCCCACCGACATCCAGATCGTTGACTTTCTCCAAACCCTTGATTAATGCTTCGGGGGTCAAGTTCGGACCGGCCTGCTTTAAACCTTCCACCATGGCCGCAAAATAGGTCCAGGATCCAAAAAACATGGGTGCCGGAAAGGGCGACGTGGCCACCTTATCAAGAACCCCGTATTTCTTGAGAATATCCTGGGTTCGTTGAGGGGTATCTTCCCAGGGAACATACGGCGTCACAGCCATGTAGCCGTCCGATAGTTCTCCGAGCGGCGGGAAGATGAGACGGTAAGCGGTCGTATTATTTCCGATAACTTTGACGTCCCAATTCATTGCACGCTTTTCTTTTAGAATGGAACCGGATTGGGGGATATAGGTCCAGGCAAGGATCCAATCTACATTAGCTTCCTTCATCATCCGCATCTGGGGTGACAAATCGATCGTCCCGATTTTATAAGGGGCTTCTTTTACCAGCTTGGTTTTCATGAACTTGGCCGCTGCCCGGGCACCTTCCAAGCCGTCGCGTCCAAAGTCATCATCCTGGTAGATTATACCGATGCGGGCTTTGGGATTTTGTTCCAAAGCAAACTCGACGGCGCGTGACCCCATATTGAATTGGGTGGAATAAGGTACAAATACCCATTTATTGCCCGGGTTGTAGAAGCGTTTGTTGGCTCCGTGCGGCATCATAACAACTTTGTTTTCTTCGCAAAGCGGAATGATGGCACTGGACCCGGAACTTCCCAGGTTAAATCCGATGGCAAAAATTTCGTCTTTAAAAATGACTTTTTTTGCCGCTGCCAGGGTCGTGTTGGGTAAAATCCCATTGTCTTCGACAATGAGCTTGATCTTTCTGCCATGGACACCACCCTGGTCGTTGATGTACTTAATGTAAGTTTCTGCACCTAATGCCAGCGGAGGGCCGGCAAATTTTCCCGGACCCGAGAAATCGACCAGACACGCCAATTTAATTTCGTTTTGGGTAACACCCCGCACATCCTCCGCCCACATTGTGCCGGCCCAGAGACACATTGACACTGCCAGCAAAAGACACAAAACAATTCTTCTTTTTTGCATGAGACGCCTCCTTTCGTTGGTTAATATTTAAATGGCCAAGTCTTCCAGTAAATTTTGACTCGCCGGTAAATACCGAACAATCCTTGGGGTTCAATAAGGAGCGTTCCGACAATTATCAGGCCGAAAATGCCCAATTTGAAATCGACGATAAAGCCGCTCAATGCCGGGTATGTGCCCTTAATTAAATCCACAATATAAACAATTCCATGGGGAATACCGGTGATTAAAATAGCTCCCAGGACGGAACCCAGAACCGTCCCCAAACCGCCCATGATGATCATGGCGATATAGGCAATTGAAAGCGAGATATCGAAACTGCCGGGAACAATCCAGCGGTTGTAATGAGCCATAAGGCAGCCTGCAACTCCGGCATAAAAAGCACTGAGGCCGAAGGCCATAACCTTATATTTTGCAAGGGAAATGCCCATGGCTTCGGCAGCAATATCTCTGTCGCGAATGGCAATAAAATTTCTACCGATCTTAGAGCGAACTAGATTTTTCGTACACAAAACGGCTAAGACGTCAAACGACGCTATAAAATAAAAGTAGTGTCTTTGTGATTTGATTTGAAATGGCCCCATGGATATGCGTTTCACAGCCATACCCAAATCGCCCTGGGTTAAATCCCAGTGGAATAGAATGTATTCGATGACAAATGCGAAGGCCAGGGTCCCTAAAGCCAGGTACAATCCTTTCAAGCGCAATGAGGGAATTCCGATGATCAACCCCAAAATGGCCGCTATAAGGCCTGAAAACGGAAGCGAAATGATAAAGGGTAGGCCCAATTTTCCGGTTAGGAGGGCTGAACTGTAAGCACCAATGGCTGCAAAGGCACCATGCCCAAGAGATAGCTGACCCGTAAACCCGATCAACAAATTGAGCCCTAACGCCCCGATGACGGCGATACCCATCTCATTGAGGATGCTTAGCTGGTAACGGTTCAGAAAAAATGGTGAAACGATCATGAGCAAGACCAGAATTGCCATCCAGGTTTTGACCCATAGATTCTGGAAGATGGCCGTATCTTCCTTGTAACTGACTTTGAATTTACTGCTCACGCTGGTTCACCTTTTTTTATACTCGCTCCACTTCCTTTTTACCGAAGATGCCATAAGGCCTGATCATCAAGACCAGGATCATGATGACAAAGGCGGTTACATCTTTGATATCGCCGAAATGAAACCCCGCGACCTCCATTCCGCTTAAATAACTGGCCGCGAAACTCTCAACCAGGCCGACAACGACACCCCCGATAATGGCACCCCCGAGGCTTTCCATTCCACCTAAAATGGCGGCGGACATTGCTTTTATGCCAGTATGCCTCATGCCCGTATACACAAAGCTTTGCTCGGCCAAAAATATTCCGGCAACACTCGCCACCAGGGCCCCAATGGCCCAGGCCAACATTTGCATCTTTTTGACATTGATACCCATTAATCCGGCTGTATCCGAATCCTCAGCCGTACCCTTCAGAGCAACCCCCAATATGGTTCGATTGAAAAACACGATGAATAAAATGAAAAGAATGATGGATACGGCAATGGTTGACAACGAAGATAGTGTAAAAGTCATGTTCCCGCTGGCAACCGTCTTACCGATAAACGGTGAGCGAATTGAATAGGTATCATGTCCCCAGAATAAGCCGGTAAAACAAACAAGTATACTGGCCAATCCGATGGTCACCATAACGGTCGTGTGCATGGGTTCGCCAACCAGCCTTCTGAAAATCAGCACATCGATGAGGGCTCCCAACGCAGCGCCCAGCGCAATTGCTATCAAAAATGAAATCAAATAAGGGATATTGAGCAGTGTTGCAAAGTAATAACAAACATAAGCGCCCACCATACAGAGTTCGCCATGCGCGAAATTAAGAATTCCCGTGGATTTAAAAATCAAAACGAACCCGAGGGCAATTAACGCATATATCGCCCCCGTAGATAATCCACTAAAAATGATATCGATGATTTTTTCCACTATGCGTACATCTCCTCGATCTCTTTTTGGAACCGCTTTGCAATCACTTTGCGCTTAACTTTTTGGGTAGCGGTGAGCTCTTCGTCGTCTTGGTCCAGTTCTTTTTCCAGGATTTTAAATTTCTTAACAGTCTCTACTCTGGCCAGGGTTTCGTTTACCATTTCAACTTCATGTTTTATCAATTCGTAGACTTCGGAATTTTGGGCAAGACTTTTATAGGTGGTATAGGCGATCTTGTTGCTTTGAGCCCAATTCCCCACATTGTCGTATTCAATCTGAATCAAGGCCGTAAGATACTTCATTCTATCACCTACGATGATGGCCTCTTTGATATAGGGGCTGCATTTCATTTTGTTTTCGATCTCTGAAGGAGATATGTTTTTCCCACCCGACGTGATAATGATGTCCTTTTTACGATCAACGATATGGAGTTGCCCATCCTCATCTATCTCGCCAACATCACCCGTATGCAGCCATCCATCCCGAAGAATCTCCCGGGTCGCTTCAGGGTCCCTATAATATCCGGCGAATACGGAATCGGCATGAATAAGGATCTCACCGTCATCCGCCAACCGCAGTTTTACTGACCGGATGGGCTCTCCCACGGCACCGGCCTTGATTTTATGATGTGGCCCTGTTCCCCCACCACAGCTTTCAGTCAATGCCCACATTTCGATGGCATAGACACCCAAGGAATGGTAAAATTTAAGAATCTCGGGGGCTATGGGAGCACCACCGCTCATGAGCAGTTTACAATTCAAAAGGCCGAGCTTTTCTCTCACCGACCTAAAGCTCCAAAGATATCCCAACCAGTAGAGAAAAGTCCATAAAAGAGGGCGCTCCTTATTCGTCATCCTATATTGAGCAACTCTCTCTCCCACGGGTTTCCAAAAGTGATACATGAATCTCTTGAAGCGGGTCGTATCCTCAATTTTTATTTGTACTGTCGAATAAAGTTTTTCAAGGATCCTCGGAACTGCCGCAAAGAATGTGGGGGATATCTCTTGAATATTTTGTTGAACGGTATCTATGGATTCGGCAAAGTTGACCGTGTAGCCGATGACCAGCGGTATGCATACGGAAACGCCTCGTTCTAAGATGTGGCAAAGAGGCAGGTAAGATAATACCGAATCCTTATCTGTAAATTGGAAGATGTCGTTTATTGCGTATATATTGTAGATGTGGTTTTGGTGCGGAATCATACAGCCTTTAGGAGGTCCTGTTGTCCCGGAAGTATAAATGATAAAAGCCTTGTCCCGGGGTTCCGTTTGGTCGACGAGTTTGTAAAATCGGTCGGGGTTTTTTTGGTCAGCGCTACTTCCCAGATCTTCGACCGCGCTAAAGCTGATGATCATCGGATCGTCGTAATGGCGCAGCCCCTTCATATCGATGACGACGATATTTCGCAGCATTGGGAGGCTGTCTTTAACGGCCAGCACTTTGTCCGTCTGCTCCTGATCTCCGACGATCACGAATCGCGATCTGGAGTGATCGAGGATATATTTGACCTGGTCTTCAGAATTGGTCGCATAAATCCCGACGGAAACGCCCCGCAGACTCTGGGCGGCAATGTCGGCAAATACCCATTCCGGGCAGTTTTCCCCCAGAATCGAAACATGATCACCGGCCTGCATGCCAAGCTCGGCCAATCCCAGTGAAAAATTTTTGACCTTTTCCAGATAGGTGTTCCAGGATATTTCCTGCCAGATCCCCTTGTACTTCTCGCGCATGGCCACCCGATCCTGATACATGCGGGCTTTTTCAACCAGCAGTTTGGGATAAGTTGTGTTCGGTTTTTCCATCGGAAAAATCCTGAATCCGGCCAAGCCGGAGCCAGAAAGGGTAACCAAATCACGAAAGACCGAAAACGCGAAAGGAAAAGATAATTCTTCAGGCTTTCAAATTTTCGTGTTTTCGTGATGAAAAAATTAGCTAAAAAATCTAAAGCTATAATTATGGGGCAGCCGCTTGTTGGGTTTCTCCCAGGTAGGCTTTTATTACCTGGGGATTCTGGGCAATCTCCTGGGGAGATCCTTCGGCAATTTTGGTCCCGAAGTTCAGCACCGTTACCCTGTCGGAGAGATCCATCACCACACCCATCTCGTGCTCCACCAGGATGATGGTGATGTTCATCTCTTCACTGATGTCCATCATATAACGGGCCATATCTTCAGTTTCTTCAACATTCATTCCGCTGACGGGCTCATCAATCAACAGCAGTTTGGGTCTCATCGCCAAAGCCCTTCCCAGCTCCACCCGTTTTTGCAATCCGTAGGACAGGCTGCCTACCGGTAATTTTCGCATGTTCTGTAAATCCAAAAATTCGATAATTTCTTCAACCTCATCGCGACAGCGAACTTCTTCTTGCAAACACTTCCCCCAGAAGACTGCAGCTCTTAAAAAGCCATATCGCATCGCATGGCCTCGTGCCGACATTAGGTTGTCTAAAACCGTCATCCCCTTGAACAATTCGATATTCTGAAACGCACGGGCGATTCCCTGCTGTGCAATCTTGTGGGGTTTCATTCCCATGATCTCACTGCTTTCGAACAAAATACTTCCCTCTTGAGCCTGATAAATACCGCTGATACAGTTGAACAACGTGGTTTTACCAGCGCCGTTGGGCCCAATGATCGAATAAATCTCGCCGTTGTGCACCGCAAGGGATACCGTGTTCAGCGCCTGGATTCCGCCGAAGCTGATCGAGAGCTCCACAACCTGCAATTGAAGAGACTGATTGTTTTCTATGAAAGCCATCTTTTCCTGCGTTTGTAATGTTTGACTTCCCGGAAACTTCTACGGACACCTGTCTCAGACAACCCCAGATAAAATTCGCGGATATCTTTGTCCTGGAGTAACTTCTGGCTGGTTGCTTCCATCACGATTCTGCCGTTTTCCAGGATATATCCGTAATGGGCAATGGACAGGGCCATATTGGCATTTTGCTCCACAAGCAAAATGGTTATATCTTCTTCCTGATTGATACGCCGGATAATCTCGAAAATTTCCTCCACAATCAAAGGGGCCAGACCCAAGGAAGGTTCGTCCAACATTATTAGTTTGGGGCTGGCCACCAGAGCCCTGGCTATAGCCAGCATCTGCTGTTCGCCGCCGCTCAGGTAGCCCGCGAGTTGTTGGACGCGGCGAGGCAGGAAGGGAAAGTAACCGAAGACCATTTCTTTATTTTTTTGAAAGTCAGCCCGATTTATCAGGCTGTAAGAGCCGATTATCAAATTTTCTTCGACGGTCAACTCTGCAAAAATCCGCCGCCCCTCGGGTACCTGTAAAATCCCTTTGGATACGATTTCATGAGGTTCCCTGTCGTTTATCATCTCACCTTCAAAATCGATGCTCCCGTCTTCGACCACTAAATCCAGCGTTTTGCGTATACCGGAAATGGTATTGATGGTGGTTGACTTACCTGCTCCGTTTGCCCCCAATAAGGTCACAATTTTTCCTGCTGGAATTTCAATAGAAATTCCCTTGAGCGCAAGAACAATATCATTGTAGGTTGTCTCCAGATTGGTTACCTGCAACATACAGTCTTTCCCTCGAAGGCGTCACGTATTAAAGCCCATATCCGGCACCGATGCGAGCCTTTAATGATTCGAGGCTGGCACCGGCAGTTGTCAGCGACATGGCGTCCCGTACATAACGCTGAATGTCGTACTCCATGGTGTATCCGTATCCCCCATATATTTGCAATCCATCCATAGCTGCCCGGCGGGCGGTTTCAGATGCCCTACATTTGGCCATGGATATTTCTCTCGAAAACGGCTGTTGTTGATCGGCCAGCCAGGCCGCGCGGTAAAGCATCAGACGGGCGGCTTCAAGGTCAAAGGCGACTTCAGTCAGCATGTTGCGAATGACATTGAACTTGCCGATGGCCTGACCGAATTGAACGCGCTGCTTGGCATAGGCAAGGGTGTAGTCAAAGGCACCCTGAGCCAACCCCACAGCCTCAGAAGCCACTGCCAGCAATGCGATGTCTAAAATCTGCCCCCATTGTT
The DNA here is from genome assembly GCA_963706575.1 of uncultured delta proteobacterium. Lineage (GTDB taxonomy): Bacteria > Desulfobacterota > Desulfobacteria > Desulfobacterales > JAHEIW01 > JAHEIW01. The sequence goes on from CAVPNL010000003.1 coordinate 79,107, forward strand.
GATCGGCCCGGCCCAACTGGTCCGACCCGCCGAGAACATCCTCTTCACCGACTTCGGCTGCGTCGATGCGCACCCGGCAAAAATTGAGGCCTTTATAGCCGAGTTTTTCGATCGGTTCGACGGTCACGCCAGGTGTTTTGCGCTTGACACAAAAAAAGGTTAAAGCCTGATCTTCGGCTTCAAAATTCTCATTCCGAGCCGCTACCAGCAGCAGATCTGCTTTATCGGCATTGCTGATATATTGTTTTTCACCGCTGATACGAAAAATGCTTCCGGTTTTTACCGCAGACGTTTGAATACCCGCCAGACCCTGATCCGAGTTCTTTTCGGTATGCGCCCAAGCCACCGCCAGTTTGCCTGCTGCACATTTGGGCAAATAAGTTTGCTTTTGATTTTCACTGCCCAAGGCCGATATTACGGCACCGCCGAAAAACGTCGGGCCGGTGTACCATCGGGCCAGAGCCGGATAGGCCGTCGCAATGGTTTCGGTGACGATACAGGCCCCCAGGACATTGCGGCCCTCACCTCCGATTTCTTCGGGGATCATCATTCCGCAAAAGCCCAACTGGGATAACTTTTTGGCAAGCTTGGCCGGGAAGTCGTTGCGCTCATCCATTTCTGCAACTACATCCCGCGTGCACTCCTTGGAAACCCAGTCATAAATGGCATCTTTGATCATCGCGTCTTCGCGCGACAGCTTAAAGTCCATTATCCGTATCCTCCTGGTCGTTATTCCGGCCTATCGTCTTAGGTCTTCAATCATTTGTTCGTTTATATACAACGGTTTCAGGTTCAGAGCCTTTTGACTGCGGAAGTCGGAAATGGAAAGAAATGACTTCTGTCCTTTGGATTTATTTTCCGCATTTCGCATTCCGAATTCGAATCTTTCAAAGCCCCAGTGTTTTGGCAATAATATTTTTCTGAATCTGAGTGGTCCCGCCTCCGATGGAAAGAATACTGACATCCCGGAAATAACGCTGCACAGCGCAGGCCATGGTATAGGCGTAATTTCCCATGATTTGCATCGCTGTTAGTGCTATTTTCTTGCCGGTTTCGGCACAAAGGTACTTGCTCATTGAAGTTTCGCGAACGCATTCCATCTTATTCGTTTCCTTCCAGGCCGCATAGTATGCCAGCTGACGCGCGGCTTCCAGTTCGGTGGCCATTTCAACGACTTTGTGCTCGATGTCCTGAAATTTCCCGGCCGGTTGGCTCAGTTTAACCCGTTCCCGGACGTAGTCAATGACGTCGACCAATATTTTCTCGCCGATGCCCAGGGCACAAGACGAAAGTACTAAACGCTCGCCGTTGAGCAATCGCATCATCTGTCGCCAGCCCTGATTGAGGCAGTCTTCGCCTCCCAGAATGTTTTGCGGGGCAACGCTCACATTATTGTAATAAACTTCACATGTATTTGATCCCTTGTATCCCAACTTTTTAATCGGACTGGCGCTATAGCCTGTCGATTTGGTGTCGACCAGAAAGGCGGTGATACCCTCATATCGGCCCGGTGCCGTGCGGGTATTGGTGACGGCGATATCTGCCACCCCGGCACCGGATATGAAGATCTTACTGCCATTGATGACATAATGATCGTTCATTTTTTCTGCGGCCGTCTGAATGCTGGCGGCATCCGACCCGGCATCCGGTTCCGTCAGTGCAAAGCAGAAAATCAATTCTCCTTGGGCCAGTTTCGGAAGATAGGCTTCTTTCTGAGCCTTGTTTCCGTTGGTTTTTATGATATTGTTTCCATACAGAAGGACATCTCCGGCAGTCCAGGCCAGTACCGGGAGGCCTTTGGTAATTTCCTCAAAAAAGACCATTTCATCAATGACATTACCCCCCAGTCCGCCGTATTCTTGCGGCACGTTGATCGCCCAGAATCCCTGGTCAGCAAGTTTTTGCATCAGCTCAAAGGGAAATTCATCGGCAGCTTCGATGGCTGCAGCAATCTCGGATGAAATTTCCGCTTTTACAAAATTGCGGGTTTTTTCTTTTAGCCGTCGATTTTTCTCGGTCAGTATATGATCCATTTTTTCATCCTTAAAAGAATGCACCTCCGTTAACTACCAGAATGTGACCGGTCATGTAATTCGTTGCAGTTGATGCAAGATAGAGCGCTGTTTGGGCAATTTCTTCAGGTGTGGCCACGCATTTGAGCGGAGTAGATTTAAACTCGCGTTCCATCAGTTTTTCATTTGTCCAGAGCGCCTTGCTGAAGTCGGTCTTGACGATTCGCGGTGCAATGGCATTGACCCTTACGTTGTAAGGCCCCATTTCCAAGGCCATCTGTTTGGTCAACATGTTGATTCCGGCTTTACTAATGCAGTACGGTCCCAATCCTTCGGCCGGACTGACACCACCGGCCGAGGAAACATTGATAATATTACCGGTTTTCTGTTCGCGCATGATCTTGCCGACCAGTTTGGACATCATAAAATAGCCTTTTAGGTTGGTGTCGATGATATGGTCGTATACGGATTCTTTTGTGTCAACGATGGGCCCCATGGCCGGGTTGGTGGCCGCATTGTTGACCAAAACATCGATGCGGCCAAAAGCATCCATGGTCTGGTTCACCAGATTTTCCAGATCTTCTACTTTTTTGGCGTGAGTCGGAATACAAAGTGTTTTTCTTCCCATTGCTTTGATTTCTTCCGCCACTTTTTCCAGATCCGGCAATTTCCGGCTGGCAATCACCACATCAGCGCCTGCATCTGCAAATGTCAGGGCGACGGCCTTGCCAATGCCCCGGCTGCCACCGGTAACCAGCGCGATCTTACCTTCAAGCGAAAGATAAGTTGTATCCATTGATTTTCCTCCTGAGATTGCTGCTACCGAATTGAGCTAAAATCGCTCATTTAGCATTTAATCGGTTCATTTTGCGATCTGGGCCATTTCCTCGACCAACTGCTTACACTCTGCCAGCACTTTACCGGCTTCCATAAAAATGGTCATGCGCTCGGCCATCGGTGATCCTTCACCGTGCAAACAGATGGTTTCAAGATCCGAACTGGTAATACGGCGAATCAAATCGAACATGCGCAGCCGGTTTTCCGCTGAAACCGTCTTGACGCCCTGTAGATATTTGTCGATGTCTGCCTGCATTTCGGGCAATTGATAATCCTTGTAACTCGGTGCGGTGACGACCAGACCACCGGCCAGATCCTGAACGATTTTGACGACATCATGATAGTAATGCGCAAAGTGGTATTTGGCCATGTTGGTGGCGATCGGATTGGGAACCGCCAGACCACCGCGCATGACAAAATCATAGCAGGCGGTTTTGGACAGGGATTTGAGAGTTTCGAGGTAAATCACCAGATCGGTAATCTTTTCCCTGACATGAGGGGCTTTGGATATGCCATTGTAATCGGCGATGGCCGCGGCTGCGCCAACAAGCTGCTCGGACAGCGGAATGCGGTATGCGCAGCCGGTGCGACGGTGCATGAGGGCAAAATTATAAACCAAAGTGGCGGCAAATTTCCATTCACCGCACAGAAATACCCGCTCCCATGGAACCAGTACATCGTCAAAGACGATTAGTGAGTCCGTATGCACCCGAACCGGTCGGGTATTGGGAAATTCCAGTGGGCTGAGATGGGAGCGGAAAGGGCGACAAACCTGCCGAATTCCCTCAGTGTTGGCGGGAATGGCAAATGAAATCGCGTAGTCCGTATCCTCTTCCGTCATCGCCCGACAGGGAAGCACGAAAATGTCGTTGCAATAGGCGGCGCCCGTAATATGGATTTTGGCTCCCCGCACTATGATGCCTTTGCCGTTTTGATCGACTTTGCGGACGTAAAAATCCGGATGGGCCTGTCCGGGATCCGAAGGTCGCAGCATGCGGTCACCCTTGACACAGGTAACCCCGGCACAGGTTGCCAGATCCTTTTCTTGAAGCTCTTTACGATAATTTTCGATCCTGTCGATATAGTCCTGATTTCCGATGATGTTGGCGGTGATGTTTATCGCATTGAGGGCATCCGCGCCGATATCGTGGGCCAGTGGAATATATCCGTCACCCAGCTCTGTGGCTTTGACGATCAGTTCATGGGCCTTTAACAGGTCTTCGGCATTCTGAGGTTTGTAATAGTAGCGGCTGATCTCCTCACCGTCTTCAGGGTCTTTGATCACTGCCAGATCTTTGAATTCATCTTTTTCCGCCATCTCATAATCAATGGCCATCAAGTCGGCACAGACCCCTAGTTCCGGATGGGTGGCGACATTTTCTATCTTTTCGCCTTTATAAAACACCACCCTGCCATCGTTTAAACTTTCCTTATATTGTGCTGCTGAAATTAAGCCCATTTAACGCTCCTCTCTTTTCATTTTTTTCTACTCGTTCTACCAATTGGTTGCGGGTTTGGGCGTGCCGCGGTGATAGGGCGGATACAATTCGGTTTCAAAATCCGAACCCATGATTTCGTCAACCACCATCACTGCACCCAACGAGGCGCCATCAACGCCACCTCCCCACAGGCGCTCGCCGTATTGGTCCCCGACAAAGAACAGGCCATCCACATAAGGGCTCCTGAGAGGTGGTCGTTTCTCCCCTATTGGACGCCAGTTTCCGTAAGCCTCGTCTGACGGTGTCCAAATCACAAATTCCACATTTTCTTCCCAACCCTTGAAGGTCTTTTTGAACCAGTCCATGCAGTAATTGATGACCCGCGCAACCTTCTTAGGATCGCGCATTTCCTGATCGGTCAAGGCGGTGGAAAAACAAAAATCACGCTTGCCTTCCGGCGCCCTTTTGGCGCAAGCGGCGAAATTCCACATCACCATGTCTACCGCTCCGACGAAACCCTCGTGTTTTATAATGCCGGGCATCCAAATAAAGCTGCGTTCATCGACTCCGAATTCTTCCCAAATATTATTCCTTAAACCCATGTAGCCCGTCAGCAGCCCGGCTGACCAGTATTTATTCTGGAGCAGATTAACCCATTCCGAAGGGAAATGTCGTGGATGCAGAACATTGAAAATATGTTTGGGAGGGATGTTGCAGATGACCGTATCGCACTCGATGGATTCATAGCCGCCATCCTGTGAGCGTATTACGACGCCTCTTACTTTTCCGCCATCGATGATGATCTCCTCGACCGGTGTGGACCGTCGAATCTCACCCCCGGCCGCATTCAAGGCTTCTTCCATTGCCAGGGGTATCGCCATGCATCCGGGTTCGGCTATCGTGGCCACCGACCCGCTGTGCAGGTTCATTTTAATATCCCGGGCCATGGCCATGTAGCCGAGAAAGTCTCCGGCAGGCGCCATGCGCGGCTCCGCCATGGCGTTTTGGCAGGCCATGACCACTTTGATATAGTCGTAGGCTTCCTCGTTTTCCGTCAGGCCTCTTTCTTCGAGCCAGGTTTGGACATCGGTTTGCATGGCGGCCGCGCATTCTTCCATGGAAAGTTGACCCATGGACCTCAGGGCCGCCAGTGTCTCGCGATACCCTTTCTCGCTTTGCCACTTATAAGGTTCCCTTGGCTGTACCTGATAAATGCTGCTGTCACGGTGGTCGACAAAACCCAGACCTTTGTTCACCGGCAGATCGACGGGTTTTCCGAGATGATCCAGCAAGAGGCGACAACGCGATTTATTCCCCCAGAATAATCCATGGCCGCCGTTTTCGAAAGTATATCCGTCCAACAAACCTTTTTCGAAGATGGTCTTTAAATCCGGCTCACAGTGCGTTGCCCAGCAGCGGGTATCCGCCAGGGATTTCATCAAACCGCGATAGTCCAGTTCACGCCCGTCGATGGTAACCTTGTCACCCTTGCCGGTATAAGAAGCCACGCGTCCACCGATATGCGGCGCTTTTTCCAATACGAGCACTTTTTTGCCATGGTTTTTTGCCAAAAGAGCAGCCGTGCCGCAACCGCCGATACCGGAACCGACAATGACGACATCATATTCTTGTGCCATACGATACCTCCCTTTGCTGTTTAGTTCGAAATAAGTGTTTTTGGGTATTCATTCACGGGTGAGTAAAAAAAGATTTTAAGTTGAAAAAGGAGCAATTTAAATGCCAATGTTAATAATTTTTATATATGCTATTATTTGAATGGCTTACACACAACGACCACAGATAGTGCCCGTTCATGCACAATATATTGCACTTTGTGAACAAAATATTGTGCATTTGACTTGACACCCCTTACGCCTCTTTTTAAGATATCATCGTTTATCTAACGACTTAGACGTGTAACGAGGTGATGATGAAAAATGCCGCTAATCCAAGAGAACCATCCGATGAAATCCAAAATCTATTGTCCATCAGTGCCCTGTTTAAGGGGACCTTCTCGATCGATTGGTTACTGGAGCTTTTGGCGGAATGGAAGCCTTCCCAAATTTTGTCTCATTTGGAAGCGGCTGCAAATGAAGGCCTGCTGGAAAAAAAAGAGCCGGGGAACTACTGTTTTGCTGATGAAAAAAAGCGATCTGAATGGATAAACCCGCTTTCGGAAGATGAAAAACGGCAATTGCATGTCCAGATTGCTGATATTTTGATGCGGGATTTACCTGATAATGGACCAAAAGCTTACGCTTTAGCATATCATCTTATCCATATCCCAAACGATACAGAAAGATGCCATTACTTGATTAAAGCGGGCGATCTTCATATGAAGGCCTTCTGCACCGAGGATGCGCTTCAGTGTTATAGTAAAGTTCTGGAGGACCTTTCAAATCTAAACGACCAGGAGAGTGATCGTCTGTTTTATGAAACCGCTGTTAAATATTCCAAAATTTCGACGGCTCGACATGACACCGAAAAAGTTCTATCAATTATCAAGGAAGCGTACGCACGTGCGCAGAAACGGAACAATAAAGGATTTCAAGCACTTTTGTTGATGCACAGGGCCAAGAATGAATGGTTAAGATCGCGGTATCAGAGTGCGCTGAAAGAATTTGAGAATGGATGGGCACTGGCAAAAGAATTAAACGATCCGAGCATCTTGAAGTCGGCCACCACCTTTAGTGCCTTTTTTCTCTTCTGGCAGGGACGATTCAAAGATGCGGTTCAAATTTACGAAAAATCCGTCGCCGATATTGAAAAGTATCCCCGGGGAGGCTTTCCACTATTGGCCGTCATAACCGTGGGCTATTGTTATTCCCAAATCGGGCAGGTCACACAGGGATTGGGAATGCTGGACGCGATCCGCAACCAGTGTCTGCAAAAGAATGATATCCATCTGGCGTCTTACACAGCCGCGAACTTAGGTAACATTTTAATCGAAATCGGTAGAATTGATGAAGGTATCCAATTTCTAAAGAAGTCAGCAAAAGAAGCGCGAAAGGCCCATAATGATTGGGTCTTGATCATGGGAAAAAAGGTCCTGGCCTATGCCTACTATTTGAGAGGTGAAAATAAACAAGCCGTTCGCTATCTTTCCAAGTTTTTGCGGGAAAGCCGCAAGGTCAAAGCGACCGTTTATTTATACCCCTATCTGATGGAACTCTGCCTTGCAATGAAAAAGGGAGATCTGCCACCAATTGAAGGACTATCCTTAGAAAAAATAATTCAATCCACGATAAGGGGTAAAAACATTTTCCTAAAGGGGGTGGCCTATCGATACGAGGCAATTCTAAAAAAGAGGTCGGGACAGCCAAATGAGAAAATTATCCAGTCTTTAAAAAAATCGATGAAATGGCTTGAAGAGTCGGGACAGCAGATCGAGCTTTCTAAAACCAAAATCGAACTGGCTCGCATTTACATCTCCACGAGAAAGGATGAGAAAGCCAAAGATATCATCCATCTTGCATCAAAAACCCTGGGCTCCGTTAATGAAGCGCTCATCCCCGATGATCTTCGGGCCTTCATTGAGGATCGGCTTCTCGGTGAAAAACTTCTTAAGGAAATTCTCAATCTGGGGCAGGAAGTGGTGACCATTCGTGACAATCGTGAATTGGTCCAGCACATTTTATCCACATTAAATCGAATTACAGGAGCTGAACGGGGAGGAATCTTTTTATGGGATGAGAAAACAGATCCACCCAGATTGGTGGTTAGAGGATCCAAAAATCTCACATCCGATCAAATTTCTGACAAAAGTTTTGCATCCTCGATGAAATTGATCGAGGAAGTCGCTTTGTCCGGCAAGGGGCGTATTCTTAGTAGCCGCGATGAAAAAAAAGATGAGTCGTCAACGACAGACGACATCATTTTTTCACGAATTTGTGTTCCAATGATCCTGCGAGACAAAACAGTTGGTGTACTCTACCATGATAACCGGCTTCTAAGCAGTGCGTTTAAGGCCTCGGATCTTGAACTGCTTTCTTATTTTGCAGCACTGGCCGCTTTTGCGCTCGATAATTCCAGTGCCTACGAAGAAATCAAGAGACTAAATCAGAAGCTCAGTGAAGAAACACGATATTATAAGGAAGAGCATCTTTCGACACTTCATTTTGAAGATATCGTCGGTGAAAGTTCAGCGATAACGAACGTTCTTTCAAAAGTGGATCAGGTGAGCGAAACGGATGCGACAGTTATGATTAGTGGAGAGACGGGCGCCGGTAAAGAGCTGGTGGCAAGAGCCATTCATCGCTACAGTGACCGAAGGAACAAGCCTTTTATCCGGGTTCACTGCAGTGCCCTTCCTGAAAGCCTTATCCCCAGCGAGCTATTCGGGCACGAAAAGGGCGCCTTCACAGGCGCTACTCAACGGCGACTTGGAAGGTTCGAGTTAGCAGATGGTGGAACCCTTTTTCTTGATGAAATTGGAGACCTTAGCCTGGACATTCAAGTTCGGCTTCTGCGGGTACTTCAGAGCAAGGAATTTGAAAGGGTTGGGGGGAGTGAAACCCTGAGCTCCGATTTCAGATTGGTTGTGGCCACCAACAGCGATCTTGAAAAAAAAGTTAAGGAGCAGAAGTTTCGGGCAGATCTTTACTACCGCCTTGCCGTCTTTCCGATTTATGTGCCGCCCCTGAGGGAAAGAAAAGAAGATATTCCTCTTCTGGCGCACTATTTTCTCCAAATATACTCCAAGAAGAGAGGTAAAAAGTTTTCAAAGATACCGGATTCAGAAATGGAAAAGCTCTTTTTATACGATTGGCCTGGGAATGTTCGTGAATTGGAAAATATTATTGAAAGAGGAACCATTCTGAATAAGGGTCCCAAATTCAGAGTTCCCGAGCTCGGAACACATCATACGGAATTTTCTCATTATGATGGAAACATCACTTTAAGGGAGAATGAACGCAGGCATATTATCCAAACCCTTAAAAAAACGGGCTGGAAGGTCAGGGGTAGAGCTGGGGCAGCAGAGTTGTTAGACCTGCCGCCTTCCACTCTGGCCTTTCGCATGAAGAAACTCGGGATTCAGAGACCCAAGAAAACATCCCGGCAGTAGACCTGTTCGAAATCCCCGCCGTCTAAATGAGGATTCGATCTCAGCCGAGTTGATAGCAGGTTTTGCCGAATAATTTCTGATTTAAGCCAATTAGATCGGCCCATTTCATGGGGCCGCCCTTTTCAGGAGGAAAACCTGTACCCCAGATCATGCCAATGTCAATCATTCTCGGATCATCGACGATTCCTTTTTTCAACAAATCCTGACCAACCCTAACCATATCTTCGAGCACCTTTGTCTGCATTTCCTCAGCGGTCATCTCGAACTTTTCTTGATATGCTATAAGGGGAAATATTTCCGGATCCACGCTCCCATCCTTGAGAAAGAACCCTTTGCCGGATTTTTTGAGACCCAGACGCCCATCCTTCACCACATTTTTTAAAGTATTTTGCTCGATCCCCTTACCCACGACCACATTGTAACTGACATCGATTCCCACCTCGTCGATCAGCCGAATCGGACCGAGTGGCATGCCAAATTGCACAAATGCTTCATCTACTTTTTCCACCGGATTGCCTTTTTCAACAAAATCGAGTGCGTCCATGAAGTAAGGGAAAAGAACCGCATTGACGATAAAACCAGGATTATCATTGCAAATGATGGGGCGTTTTCGAATTTCGCCGGCAAAATTCAGGAGATTGTCAATGGTATCTGGATTCGTTTTTTCTCCGCGTATTATTTCCACAAGCTGCATGAGCCAAACCGGTGAAAAGAAATGGACACCGGCAAATCTGGCCGGATTTGCAACATGCGGTTGCAGCGAACTAAGGGGTATGGAGGATGTATTCGTTGCCAGGATACAGTCATCCTTCACTGTTTTGGATATTTCCTTGTAGACCTGGGCTTTTACGTTAATATCCTCATACACAGCCTCAATAACGAGATCCACATCATTGAATTCCTCCGTATAATCGGAAACGACTGTCAAGCGGCTCATGATGTCATCCACAGGGCTTTTGATCTTTTTCTTTTCGGATAGACCGTCAAATATCTTCCTTATAAAAGCTTTTCCGGCCTTCAGAGATTCGGGGATGTCTTTCACTATGACCTCAATCTCGGTATTCCTCAAGACATCAATTGCAATTCCTCGCCCCATAGTACCAAAACCCAAAATGGCGATTTTCTTGAGCGGCTTGGGTTCGAAGTCCGTGCTCATCATGGCTTTAGGTTTGTCGCTCATGGTTTTCAGGAAAAAGGTATGGATACTTCCTTTGGCTTGATTCGAAAGTACGGCTTCAAGAAAATTGCGCTTTTCAATCTCCAGCCCTTCATCCAATGAAACTTTCACCCCTTCTTGTATGGATTCAATGGCAAGCATCAGACCGGGGATTTCTCTCCCTTTTGTCGTTTTCAGAACTTCCTGTTGGGCCTGATTGGCTGCGTCATCAATTTTTGAAAAATCGTGTTTTTTCCTCTTCAGCACATCTTCTGCGGAAATGATCTCTGTTAAAAATTTAACCGCCTCATCAGTAAGATTACTTTCTTCTGGGATCAATTTGTCAATAATCCCATGCTGATACGCCTCGGAAGCCGGAAATACCCTGCCCTTTAAAATGAGCTCGATTGCGCTGTATCCGATAAGACGGGGGAGTCTCTGGGTCCCCCCTCCTCCCGGAAATATGCCCAAGCTGCATTCAGGAAGACCGAGTAGCGTCGTTTTTGACTCCTTTGCGATCCTAGCCGTGCACGCTAGTGCAAACTCGAGACCCCCACCCAGACAATGTCCTTCGATTGCAGCAAGTGTCGGATAATTTAAATGACTCATTCTTCGAAAGGTATTTTGAAATATGTCCAATTGCTTTAGCGTTTCTTCTCTATTTTTCATTTGATCGAGCATTTTGAGATTAGCACCAGCATGGAAAGTGCCAGGTTTCCTTGAAATAAAAATAACGCCTTTGGTGTCTTTAGCATTTTCCAGATCATCTAACAGCCCGATAAATTCATTAATCGCTTCTTTGGTCCAGGTGTTCATGACTTCACCCGGTACATCAAAGCTTACAACCCCGATGTCACCGATTTTATCCCATTTAAAGATTTTGTAATTGCTCATCAACCAATCCTCCCCGATCTTAAACAAACTCAGTCCGACAAGCCTGATATTTTGGGCTGTCCTATCATTAATTAGAGCCCCGGCGGGTGCCATTCTCCAATGTCATAAATTTAGGAAGATGTTTCAGGCTTACATTTTGCCTGATTTCATTCAGATATTTCCTGCCCTCACGTGTAATATGGGTAAGGCCTCCCAGATCCAAGTGTATGGCGAGGTATCTTTTCAGACAACGATCAAAAACGCCTTGAATCACAGGTAGCGCAGTCAGATCAAGTACACCCTCCAATTTGATGGTGATGGTGTTTGGGTCTATTATGGTTTCTTCGATATGAATCATAAGATTAAGGCCTATTCTCAATCAGAGATTTTTAAGAAGTTATATGAAAATAAAATGCAAAATGAGTGCCGATAAAACTTGACAGATCGAAAACATCATCAGCGCCGGGGTAGAGATCAAAGCGCGCTTATAAGCTAAACCATTTGAAAATCAACAGTTATTTAGCGACATTCCTGGTTGACCTTTATTTGCTTTAATCTTGGTTATGAACGAATAGAAAAGAATGAAACGCGCTAAAAAAGTCCTGTTGGTTTGAGAATGAATTCAGATTCAAGCGCCAGAAACGCAATATACGGTTTTTTAAAAATCGAAATGCTGTGCATTGTTGCGCGGAATAGAGTATAAAATAGAGATTTGATTTCCAATTTGCAAGGTGCAAGCCTCAGAAAAACAAATATTTAGCGACCTTATTAGGGATATGGCTCCGTCTGTGTCCTTTCGATGGAACGCCAATGGCACGCATCTGGCATTAAGAGAACGCGTCAAGCTGTTTAGCGGTTTCAATCCATTCCAATTCCCTGAATCATAACATGCAGGAGGTAAAATATGGATTTGAATGATGTTGTCATTGTCTCAGCCGTTCGCAGCGCGATCGGCACTTACGGTGGTCAATTTAAAAACATTAAAGGGGTACCGTTGGGTGTGCCGGTCATGGCTGAAGCCATCAAGCGAGCTAAAATAGATCCGGCAGTTATCGATGACGTGGGTTGGGGATGCTGCTACCAACGCGCCAAAAATGAAGTCAATATCGCGCGGGTGACAGCTATTAAAGCCGGCGTTCCGGTTGAGGTTCCGGCCTACACCGTGATGCGTGTCTGCACGTCATCCATGTGGGCAATTGCCCAGGGATGTATGGCGATTCGCCAGGGGTATAACTCCGTGTTTTTGACAGGTGGCGTAGAAAGCATGAGCACGGTACCGTATACCATAGAATCCCTGCGTTGGGGGGCCCGCATGGACCATGTGGAAGTAAGAGATATGATGTGGGATGGGGTGACAAGCATCGGGGTTGGCCCTGCGATGGGGATCACGGCGGAGAACCTTGCTCAAAAGTACAATATCAGCCGGAAGGAACAGGATGAACTGGCCTGTCAAAGTCATATGAAGGCCACGGAGGCCATCAATAGCGGTAGATTTAAAGAAGAGATCGTTCCGATTGAAATACCCGGTTCCAGGGGAAAACCAACCATAGTGGACACGGACGAACATCCAAGACCGGATACCACCGTTGATGCCCTGGCCAAATTAAATCCCATATTTAAAAAAGACGGCACGGTTACTGCCGGCAACGCCTCAGGGATCAATGACGGGGCGGCCGCGATGGTTATCATGCTGAAGTCCAAAGCAGATGAGCTCGGCGTCAAACCGATGGCCCGGATTGTGGATTTCAGCGTCGTCGGTGTTGACCCGGATTACATGGGATGGGGTCCGGTGCCGGCCACGGAAAAACTGATGCAAAGAACCGGCCTAAAACTGTCAGATATGGGCTTAATAGAGATTAATGAGGCCTTTGCGGCTCAATATCTGGCATGCGAGATGGGGCTTGGACTTACAAAAAAGCGTGAGATTATCAACGTAAACGGCAGTGGCATCTCTTTAGGACATCCGGTGGGAGCCACTGGAGCCAGACTCGTTATAACCTTGCTGCATGAAATGAGGCGACGCAATGTGCAGCATGGACTGGCAACATTATGCGGCGGCGGCGGCCTGGGAATGGCCATGATAATTGAATTGCCTTAGTCGAAAAGGCCAGACGCATTATTTTGCGTCAGATACAAAAAAATAATTTCCGGTTTTCAGAATAAAAGGGCATATTCATTCACCTGCTGCCCGCTGAATCATTGTGACCCGATCAAACAGGTGGGTCTTTATAAGAATCAGAAAACGACCCGCTCTCTAAACTCCGGCAAAACGAATTATTAGGCTGAAAAATGAAAGAACACCTATTAAAAAAAACTGGATTAATTGTCGATTTAAATGCAAAGACAGCTATCATCACCGGAGCAGCTGGCGGTATTGGCCAAGCCGTAGCCGACGCTGTTTTTGATGCAGGCGCCAACGTGTTTGCAGTCGACCAATCAGAAATAAACAGGCAAAACGATCCTAAAAAGGAAGGAACATATATTTGCCATGTGGCCGACGTCAGCTGCGCATCTTCGGTGGAAACTATTATTAAAAAATGTCTGAATGATATTGGCCCACCGGATATTCTCATAAATATTGCCGCTATCAGCACCCCCAGCCCGGTCCGCGATATGACCCTGGAAAATTGGAACCATAACCTGGACGTAAATCTGACATCTGTTTTTTTATGCAGCCAAGCAGTGCTTCCTTACATGATCGAGCTTGGTAAAGGGTGTATCATAAATTTCTCTTCAATGATTGCAAGAACGGGCGGAGAAACCAGCGCGCACTACTCAGCGGCAAAATCCGGCATAGAAGGCTTCAGCCGAAGTCTGGCAAGAGAGGTCGGCCCCGCCGGAATCCGAATCAATGTCATCGCACCGGGGATGATCGACACCCCGATGCTGGATTTGATGCCGCAAAACCAGCTTCAAAAGCTCATCAAGCGGATACCGCTGAGACGCGTCGGAAATCCTCATGATATAGTTGGTCTTACTTTACTGCTGGCCTCTGACGCGGGAAATTATATCACTGGCCAAACATTTCATATAAATGGTGGTCTATATATGAATTGATTGTTGGCGTAGCGCTTAGTGAAGTCCGGCTTGGAAAGATAACGAAATGGAAGCCCTATATTTTGAAGATGTCAGAGTCGGAGAGACAATTACGGTTGGGGATTACAAATTAACTCAAAAAGATAATGGCGCTGGATTTTGACACTCTTTTCTGTGCACACAACCCCTGTCTCAAAAACGGAAAGCAAAACATAAAGAATAAATTGCAATTTCTGGAAGATCTTTGTGGTAATGTCCGGAAACTGGCACAAAAGGGGCATACTGAGAAGGCGGTAATTAAAGCGCTGGACCCTAAAAACGACCGTGGAATAAAATGGCTAACCATGGGCAATGTCAGCTTTGCCAATATGGTTCGATCTGCACTGGCGTCGATTCGCAACCATTGATGAGTCCCAATTTTAGGGGTCATCGAAGCATTAGACCGAGGCGTCAAAAAAAACAGCGGCCTTCGCTCTGGCGAGTTGCGACGGTTAATGCCCGCAGTACAAAAAACGGAAAAGCCTCAGATACAATTGTGCCTCCGGGAGTTTTCAGCTACCCTCCGCCAGCAGCAGGTTGGTGACACCCCATATCCAGCCCTCGGTCTTTTGCACAAATTTGATGCGGTTTACACCGGAGATCTGAGCATCCGCCGGGATGGCGAAACTGTCGCCAGCATTAAGACCGTTATTGGGCCCTTTGCTGAGATAGCCCAACAGGTTGTCATTTAAATAAACGGCGATCTCATCGGTATAGTCGATGTCATAACCGGTGACCGAGAACAGCAGATCTATAGACGTACCCGTAAAGCCGACGGTAAGTTCGGTCGCATGCTCGTTGCTCCCGTATTTATAACCGTATTCGCCGACGTCCATCACACCGACGGTCAGTGTAATGTCGGACAGTGGAAGACTGTAATCCGCCAGCAGCAGGTTGGTGACACCCCAGGTGAAGCCTGCGGTCTTTTGCACAAATTTGATGCGGTTCTCCCCGGAGATCTGATCTGCTGCCGGGATGGCGAAACTGTCCCCGGCATTGAGGCCGTTGTCCGGCCCCTTGCTGAGATATCCCAGGAGGCTATCGTTTAGATACACCGCGACCTCATCGGCATAGTCAATATCATAGCCGGTCACCGAGAAGAACAGATCCATAGCGGTACCCGTAAAGCCGACGGTAAGTTCGGTCGCATGCTGGCTGCTCCCGTAATTGTTACCATATTCTCCATTGTCGATCACACCCACGGTCAGGCTGATATCCGCAGGCGGCGTTGTGTACTCTGCCAGCAGCAGGTCGGTGACACCCCATATCCAGCCCTCGGTCTTTTGCACAAATTTGATGCGGTTTACACCGGAGATCTGAGCATCCGCCGGGATGGCGAAACTGTCGCCAGCATTAAGACCGTTATTGGGCCCTTTGCTGAGATAGCCCAACAGGTTGTCATTTAAATAAACGGCGATCTCATCGGTATAGTCGATGTCATAACCGGTGACCGAGAACAGCAGATCTATAGACGTACCCGTAAAGCCGACGGTAAGTTCGGTCGCATGCTCGTTGCTCCCGTATTTATAACCGTATTCGCCGACGTCCATCACACCGACGGTCAGTGTAATGTCGGACAGTGGAAGACTGTAATCCGCCAGCAGCAGGTTGGTGACACCCCAGGTGAAGCCTGCGGTCTTTTGCACAAATTTGATGCGGTTCTCCCCGGAGATCTGATCTGCTGCCGGGATGGCGAAACTGTCCCCGGCATTGAGGCCGTTGTCCGGCCCCTTGCTGAGATATCCCAGGAGGCTATCGTTTAGATACACCGCGACCTCATCGGCATAGTCAATATCATAGCCGGTCACCGAGAAGAACAGATCCATAGCGGTACCCGTAAAGCCGACGGTAAGTTCGGTCGCATGCTGGCTGCTCCCGTAATTGTTACCATATTCTCCATTGTCGATCACACCCACGGTCAGGCTGATATCCGCAGGCGGCGTTGTGTACTCTGCCAGCAGCAGGTCGGTGACACCCCATATCCAGCCCTCGGTCTTTTGCACAAATTTGATGCGGTTTACACCGGAGATCTGAGCATCCGCCGGGATGGCGAAACTGTCGCCAGCATTAAGACCGTTATTGGGCCCTTTGCTGAGATAGCCCAACAGGTTGTCATTTAAATAAACGGCGATCTCATCGGTATAGTCGATGTCATAACCGGTGACCGAGAACACCAGATCTGCGAAGGCCTTTTGAAAAGTGGCCGTCAACTCGGTGGCATGCAGGTTGCTCCCATAATTGTTACCATATTTTCCAGTGTCCATAATGTCCAATGTCAGAGGAATTTCGATCGTACCGCTGGGACCGACCACGTAAACAGTCAGCGAACGTGAAGCCGTCACACCGTCAGTATCGCTAACCTCCACGGTGAAGGTGTATTTCCACTGCCGGGTCGGGGTACCGGAAATGGTCCCATTCGGATACAGGCTGAGTCCGGGCGGCAGCGCGCCGGAAACGATTGTCCAGTTGTAGGGCGGTATGCCTCCACTGGCCTGGAGAATCTGGCTATAGCCTTGGTTAATCAGGGCATCGGGCAGGCTCTCAGTCTGGATCACCAGGGGTGACGGGTTGATCGTGATTGACAGATCTTGAGCGCCCGTTGCAAGGTTGGCATCAACCACCTCAACTGTGAATGAGCTGAGCCCGGCCGTCACCGGCACACCACTGATCCTGCCTGTATCGGGATCCAGTGTCAGGCCATCGGGAAGACTTCCCGCAGATATGGACCAGACATAGGGCGGCTGACCACCACTTGCCCTCAGGGTCGTGTTGTATGTTTCTCCCACCTGTCCATTGGGCAGGTCGACGGTCCGCACACTGAGACTCATTTTGACCCGGTAAATGCTACCGGCAGAATGATCGGCCAGGTAAAGATTGCCGTCTTCGCTATCCCCGAATGTGCTAATGCCGGACGGTGCCGAATCGAGCAGGAGAGCAGACTGCCACTCTGAGCCAGTTCGCTTCAGACCCCAGAGCTCTCCGCTACAAAAATCTGCATAAAGGTAAACCCCTCTCAGCAACGCAAATTGTTGGCCCCGGTAAACCTGTCCGCCGGTGACGGCGCAGCGATCTTCGGAATGGTCGTAAATTATGGTCGGCAGCATTAAATCTTCGGTATCGCAGGTCTCCCCGCCATAGCACTGATCGCCTTCCATAACGCTCCAGCCGTAATCCTCACCACCGGGGCTGGAGGCATCCTGGAAATTGACTTCCTCAAAGGTATCCTCGCCAACATCGGCCAGATACAGATCCCCGGTCAGGCGGTCGAAGCTGAAACGCCAGGGGTTTCGCAAACCCGACGCCCAGATTTCATCGCGTGCCCCGGCAACATCGATAAATGGATTGTCCGGTGGGATGCCATAGGGCGTGCCTGTATCCACATCAATCCGCAGCATCTTGCCAACCAGATTATTCAGATCCCTGGCCGTATCCACCACGGCACCATTTGAACTGCCGTCTCCCGTGCCGATGTAAAGGTATCCATCCGGCCCGAATGCCAAATGGCCACCGTAGTGGTCACCGGGTGGGGCGGGAATGGTGAGCAGAACATGTCTGCTGCCTTCATCGGCCAGGTTAACATCAGCGGATGAAACCGTGTAGCGGGCGACGACTAATTCACCATCCATATTGATGTGACTGATGTAAAAATAGCCATTGGATGCATGGTTCGGGTGAAAAGCGATACTGAGCAGTCCCCCTTTGCTTCCGGTAGTTAGCGGTAAGACGAGGGATGAGATATCAAGAAAATGCCCGGGCAACAGGGTCGCCCCTTCGAGAATCACGATCTGACCGGGCTGTTGAGCGATAAAAAGGCGTCCGGAATCGTCGGCGGCATGCGTGATCGCAACTGGTCTATTAAGCCCCGTGATGACCTGTTCAAGCTCCAGGTTAATGCTGCTGATATCGTAGAGCCCGATTAAAGCTTCCCCTGCCGCGTCAACCTGGACACGCGGCAGCTCGGCCCCATTACTGGGGTCGGTAATCATTACGCCGGTGCTGGTAAGGACTTCCTCGATTTCGTCGACTGACGCCTCGGGCACAGCAGAATTCAGAACCGCCACGGCCCCGGCCACATGGGGAGCTGCCATGGAAGTTCCATCCTTGGCGGCAAATCCGCCTCCCGGTACCGCTGAATTGATGCTCGTGCCCGGCGCCAGGCTATCGAGCCAGGATGCCGTGTTGGAAAAATACGCGACAGCGTCAGAGCCGGTCACCGCGCCCACGCTGATGGCGCTCGAGATGCAGGCCGGAGAGGAAATGGCGTTGGCATAACCATCATTGCCTGAAGCAATGACCGTAGCAATACCGACGGCACGCAGGTTATCAATGGCCTCCTTGAGGGCGGGCTCGGCATCATCACACGCCTGTTCCGAGCCATAGCTCTCCCCGCCCAGGCTCATATTAACCGCTGCTATGTCGAAGTTGTCTTTTTGATCATAGACATATTCCAAACCGCGAATCACATCCGATGTGAAGGCAGACAGACAGGTGAAGTCCATAAACCCGCATGTAAAAATATTGTCTATACGGGAAAAAACCTGGACGGCCATCAAGTCTGCATCCCTGGCAACACCGGCGTACTGGCTGTCATCCGCCGCAGCAATACCGGCGACGTGTGTGCCATGGTCACAGCCCAAAATGCCGTTGCAATTAATAGCCGCACCCGGCCCTATCTCCGTCTCGGTTCCGTCGGGACATAGGCTTGAGGCGTCATATGAGGGGCTGTCAGTTGAAAAACAGGCTTCATCGATCACCTTTCCCGCCAGTGCACTGTGGGCGCTATCGATGCCGGTATCCAGAACGGCGATCACCTGCCCGGCACCCGTGTATCCTTCAGCCCAGGCAATATCTCCGCCAATTTGCGGAACGCTGTTGTTGAGCAACGGGCGCAGGAGCCTGTCTTCTTGGATACTGACCACCTCCTGAAGTCGGGCAAGACGCGCGAGCTCGGATTCATCAACCGTCAGCGCCATGTAAGGAATTTGATTGAAAAGCACAAAAAAACGCGGATTCAGCGCACTCAGAAGCCGGTTTTGCAAGCGCTTGATGGCCGCACCCCGAAGGTTGCGTGCCTGCCGACTTTTGGCTTTTTTGCCGGTCAGCCCGGCAAAAGGTTCTGCCGGCGACTGCAACCGGACAATGACCCGGGCCTGGCCTTCATCGCGGATCCTGGAGTTGAGCTTCTCGAGGATTTCAGGAGAAACTTTCAGGGATTGGATGTTAGAGGCATCCGCGTTGCCTGGAGTTTGGAGCAGCAAAAGAACAACGAGTATGCCAAGAAAAGGCACGATCCAGGGTATTGACGACCTGAAAAGTGTACATCGGCGCCACGGGCGAATAGTTCGTTGTTTTCGGTAAAAAGCCGTTTTTTCATGGGAGGAATAAGGATAAATTATACAATTTACAATGGCGTTTATCATAAGTGGCCTCCTCCTTTATGCTCGGATTCCATTAACGTGTTTTGCTTTCATCCGTATTCACAGGATGTTAAAGTTTGAAAATAAATCGAAACAGCCGGAGGACACGCTCACGCCAATTAATGATTAGAAGCCATCGTCTTCTTAATTCGGGCAATTCATGTTTCTCACTAGTATTTTCCGGATTTGGTAATGAGCGGAAAGGAGACCAAAGATAAAGTCCCAGGAATAAACTGCACCTTACCTTTTGTATTGATTGGCCCGAAAATCCTCATCCCCCCTCGTTTCTGGTGTAAAATGCAAAAATCATGCAAAAAAATATATTAGACCAAATTGTAAAATAAAGATAATATTGCAAATACTTACAAAATAAGCCTAAAAAATCTTGCGGGATATTGTGAAAAAAATTACTTACAATGCTGAAATTCATTTCACAAAATTGTAATTCCTAATCTGTTTGATTAAAGGAAAATTATTAAAGGAAAAGCGACCAAGGATATTCGGGACGGCTTAAAGCGTCGATATGAGATAGTCGGAAGTTTTTATGGTCGAATGTGAAAGGCGGCCTTATTTTGAATGATCTCAGGCATGCGTTTGCCAGAGTAGCATAAAAGGCGGGAGTTGCAAGAAACGTAATCATGTTTATTATGGGTCACAGTAATGCCAGCGACATGAATTTTGGATAGGGTAAAATTGACGATGCAAATTTGCTGGATGCGATTGATAAAATCGAGGCTTAATTACTGAATGTTGATCCTGCTGTTGACCGAGAGCAAAAAAAAATGGCCTGGCAAAGCAGGCCAAGACGTATCCAAGTTATTGATTTTATTGTGGTGCCGAAGGGGAGACTCGAACTCCCATGTCCATACAGACACTAGACCCTGAACCTAGCGCGTCTACCAGTTCCGCCACTTCGGCACACACGAGAGCCATCAGACTTAAAAGGTGCTCAAGGGTTGCTTTAAATATCTTTTTTTACTATGCATGTCAAGGCTATACCCCAATTGGTCGTAAACAAAATGAAAAACCGGGATGAGACTTTAAAATAGTAGAAATTTTATGAAAATTATCGACCGTCTCGAAAATATTACACAACCATTTAAAAATGCCGTCATCACCATCGGCAATTTCGATGGGGTTCATATCGGACATCAGGCACTGTTTCATGAAGTCATTGAAAAGGCCGATGCCATTGACGGTACATCCATTGCCATGACGTTTGACCCCCACCCCATGCGGGTGTTGCAGAAAAACAACATCCCGCCCCTGATCACCCTGCAGGAACAGAAGACCGAACTCATCGAGCGCTCCGGGATGGAAGTACTCATCTGCATCCCTTTTACAAAACAATTTGCCTCGCTGTCGGCTGAAGATTTTATTAAAAACTTACTGGTCGACAAAATCGGCATGAAGGCGATTATCGTCGGCGGAGATTATACGTTTGGCAAAAACCGTGAAGGCAACCTGGCGCTTTTAAAATCCTTTGCTTTTCAATTGGGCTATGAAGTCATTGTCGCCGATTGGATCAAAGCAGCGCAGAATGTTTCCGATCGCATCAGCAGCACCAAAATCAGAGAACTGGTGATGGCCGGTAACATCGAACCGGCCAGCAAAATGCTAGGCCGCCATTATCAAATCCGGGGACGTGTAGTCAAGGGCCGTGACCGCGGTGGCAAACTTCTTGGAATTCCCACTGCCAATATCAACCTGCAGGATGAGCTCTGTCCCAAAACCGGGATATATGCCGTAACCGTGGAATACAACAATCGGATCTACAAAAGCGTTGCCAATATCGGGTACAGTCCCACCTTCGATGATAACGAATTCACGGTAGAAGTCCACCTGTTAGATTTCGCCGAAAACATTTATGATGAAAAGATCCGGGTTAATTTTATTGAGCGTATCCGCGATGAAAAGAAATTTGCCGACATTTCCGAATTAAAAGAACAGATCAATCAGGACATTAAAGCAGCTGATAAAATACTTGCAGCCTACAACAACTTGCGGTTGAGCAGATAGAGTTTCCAGCGTTCCGTCTAATCCGCGTCCGGTATATGAAAAATCACTTAATCATTACTCTGGTGGCCAGCATTGCGCTTTCTGCGGCAGCACTTTATTTTGCGTTCCGCAATGTCCCGCTCAATGACCTGTTGCATTATCTCGGGTCCATCAATTACCTCTGGACATTTCCGGCCGTTATCCTGACTCTGATCAGTTTTTTTATCAGAGCCCTGCGGTGGCAATTTATTTTGGCATCGAGCCATAAAATTGGAATCTGGCGGGCCTTTCACCCCATGATGATCGGATTCATGATTAACTGCATCCTGCCGGGAAGACTTGGAGAATTCGCAAGACCCGCAATTCTACAAAAAAACGAAAAAGTACCCTTTGCCACCGGCATTGCCACCGTTGTTGCGGAACGTGTATTTGACGTGGGTGCTCTGGTTGTGTTTGCGGTAATTACCCTTGCTGCTATTGATATCAATCCGGAAGTGGAAATTGTATTCGGCGAATTTAGCATGAATCGCGCCACGCTCGAAGTCCTTTTCAGTCGAATTATTCTGATGGGCATCCTTTTGATTGTTGGGATAATTGGGATCAGCATTCCGTTCATCCGCCGCGCCATACATCGGGTCATTCTGGTGCTCCCGGCCCTGGCCTTCTCTGCGACTGAAGAAACGAAAACAAAAATCAGAGACAAAGTATGTGCACCTTTGACTCGATTTGTTGACAACATCGCCATGGGGTTTACGTTACTAAAGTATCCTAAAAAAATAATGCTGTGTGCGATCTACTCGCTTCTCGTGTGGATCATTGCGGCCTTTTCCTATTATGTTTTCAGCCTCGGCTGCCCGGGGGTTCATTTATCTTATACTGAAATGTTTGCCGTCATGGTTATCATTTGCCTGTTTATCGCCCTGCCATCGGTTCCCGGTTTCTGGGGGGTGTGGGAGGCTGGCGGCGTTTTTGCCATGTCTATATTTGGGGTTCCGGCCAATGCAGCCGCCGGTTTTACGCTGGCCAATCATGGGATTCAAATATTTCCGGTGATTATTGTGGGGTTTATCTCAACCATCATTACCAGTGTTAATATCTGGCAGGTTTCATATCAGAAAAAGGCCGCCGAATCCCAAACGGGTTGAAACGATACCGACCTTTGTGCGATAATGGTTCAACTATGACAATACTAAAAATTCTCACATATCCGGACCAAACACTCCGCAAACCCACCAGCGAGCTGGACAATATCGACGGTGACGTACAAAAAATGATCGATCAAATGTCATCCGCCATGTATGACGCCCCCGGCGTTGGGCTGGCAGCTATCCAGGTGGGATGGGATAAAAGCGTGCTCATCTATGATATCTCTGCTTCGGATCAAGATCGATCGTTGCAAGTCCTTATCAATCCACGCATCGTCGATCAGGAGGGTGAAATTCTTTCTGAAAATGAGGGCTGTCTGAGCGTTCCTGAATTCAGAGCGGATGTGAAGCGTTATTCTTCGATCCTGGTGGAAGGCATCGACCGCGAAGGTCGCCCGGTTCAATTGAAAGCCGAGGGCATGCTTGCAATCGTTCTGCAACATGAAATTGATCATTTAAAGGGTAAATTATTTATTGATCATGTCAGCGCTTTAAAACGACAGCTTTATACGCGCCGCATGAAAAAGAAATTGCGCTCAAAGTGAATTCTTCGTTTACGATTATTTTTATGGGCACACCCGATTTTGCGGTTCCGGCCCTGCAGGCGCTGATCCAAAATGGTTATAATGTTCCATTAGTCGTTACTCAGCCCGACCGGCCCAAAGGCCGCGGCCGCAAACGGGTTGCGCCCCCGGTTAAATTAAAGGCGCTGGAACTGGACCTGGAAGTGTTGCAACCGTCAACGCTCAGAGATGAGAAATTCAGGGATCAGATCAGGCAGCTGCAGCCCGATTTTTTCGTCGTTCTTGCCTTTGGCCACATACTTTCAGAAAATATCCTTCAGCTTCCCAGGTTGGGAACCATCAATATCCACGCCTCTTTACTTCCAAAATACCGCGGTCCGGCACCGATCCAATGGGCCATCATCAATGGAGAGTCGGAAACCGGCATCACCACCATGTTGATGGACAAAGGGGTTGACACCGGAGATATCCTGCTCAGTCAAAAAGAACCCATCTTTCCTGAAGATACGGCCGCCACCTTGCATGATCGTCTGGCAGGCTGCGGTGCCGATCTTCTTGTAAAAACCCTGCAAGGATTTGCATCTGAAAACATAAAACCGATCCCACAGGATCACCATAAAGCCACCAATGCCCCTCTATTAAAAAAGCAGGATGGTCATATCTGCTGGCAAAAACCAGCTGACGAACTGGATGCCTTTATTCGCGGCATGACGCCCTGGCCGGGAGCCTTTACCTTTCACCAAAAAAATCGCCTGATAATATTAAAAGCTGCTCCGATTCCAGAAAATCTAACAGAACCCGCAGGAACCATTCTCGAAGCCTTTCCCGATGAATTGTGCGTGGCCACGGGCAAGGGTGTATTATCCATCTCAGAGATTAAAGGACCTTCCGGAAAGCGACTTGGTGTTGCGGATTTTCTTCGGGGATACAAGTTTCCACCAGGAACCGTTCTAACTTAATATCATGCCCCACGATCCACGTAAAACCGCTTTAGATGTATTAAACACGTTAACCAGGGGCAAAAAAACCTTGGACAGCATCCTGCGCGATATCCCCCAACATGACAGATACCTTTCCAGAAGGGATCGGGCCCTGTTTACGGCTATGGTTTACGGTGTTTTAAGATGGCGCAGCCGGCTGGATCACATTATTCTCCATTTTTCAAAGATCCCTATTCAAAAAATTGAGCCCGGAGTCTTAAATATCCTGCGTCTGGGATTGTTCCAGATACTCTATCTGGATCGCATCCCAGATTCGGCAGCTGTTAACACCTCGGTTGAGATGACCAAACAGATCGGCGCTTTCCGGGCCGCCGGCTTTGTCAATGCCCTGCTGCGCAAATCAGCCACAAATTACGGCAGTGTTCATTTCCCTGCATTTGAAACCGATCCGGTCGCTTTTTTATCAGCCGGCCAATCATTGCCCGGCTGGCTGGCGAAACGCTGGTTAAAACGCTTCGACAAAGAATCGCTCATGACCCTGTGCAATACGATCAACTCCGTACCACCCATTACCATCAGGACAAATACCCTTAAAACAGCGCGAGAACAGTTGATCTTATCACTTGAAAAAGAGGTAGAGCGCATTGAATCCACAACCACAGCGCCCGATGGGATCAGATTGTTTAATCCGAGACGATCCATTTCCGACCTGCCCGCATTTAACGACGGCTGGTTTCAGGTTCAGGACGAAGCTGCCCAGCTCGTCTCGTTGCTGCTCGATCCGCAGCCGGGAGAATCGGTGCTGGATGCCTGCGCCGGGCTCGGCGGCAAAACAGCTCACCTTGCCCAGCTCCTGCGAAACAAAGGCAGCATAATGGCCATGGACAAAGATGAAAAGAAACTCCAGCAGCTTGATTCTGAGATGCAGCGGCTCGGTATATCCATTGTACGCACAACCTGCTATGATTTGAATTTACCTTTGGACACAAAACTGCTGGGTGGTTTTGACCGAATTCTGCTGGATGCCCCCTGCTCCGGCTTGGGTGTCCTGCGGCGCAATCCGGACATTAAATGGAAATCAAGCGAAGCGGGTCTCAAGCGTCATGCCGGCGTTCAGAAACGATTTCTCGAAAATCTGGCCCCGCTGGTTCAACCCAATGGCATCCTGGTTTACGCGGTCTGCAGTATTGAACCTGAAGAAAACGAAGCGGTTATTGCCGCCTTTTTGAAAAAACACCCGGAATTTGTTATAGATAAGAGTCTGGGCAAGCTACCCGAAACCTTACATTCACTGGTTGAGCCCGGAACCGGTTTTAAAACCCTTCCGCTTCTCAACCATATGGATGGCTTTTATTTCGTGCGTCTGAAAAGAATAAAGTGATTGCAAAAATTGCCAAAATAGGCGGTGTGGCGTTTGCATTTGTGGTGGTGGTCGGAATCAGCGCCTATCTCACCCTTACGCTGATCATCAAAAGCGAAGATACGGTTATTGTTCCGGATCTTGAGGGCAAAGATGTCGTATATGCCCTTGAACTGCTGACCGAGCTGGAGCTCAACACCAAGGTAAAGGGATCGGAATACACAACCGATATTCCCAAAAATCATGTGGTCTTTCAGGAACCGCAGCCGGGCTCTGAAATCAAAAAAGGCCGCGATGTTAAAATCATTATATCCAAAGGCCCCAAAACCGTATCCATGCCCAATTTGATTGCGCTTTCGATTCAGCAAGCCAATATCATTCTGGAAGAAAACGACATGTGCCAGGGTGAGCTGTCCCGCACTTACCATACGGAATTAGAAAAGGATGGCATCATCGCACAGGTTCCCGCTGCGGGTGCCATTATCGCCAGGGGCGCATGCATCGATCTTTTGGTGAGCAAGGGCGCCCGGCCCGGCGCATTCAAAATGCCCGATCTTGCCGGGTTAACGCTTGAGGATGCATTGCAATCGATTGAAAAGGTGAGTCTAACCATTGGCCAGCTAAATTCCGCCTATCAGAAAAACAAGCCCCATAATATCATCGTGGAACAGGAACCCGCATCCGGCCAGCGGGTTATCGTCGGCAGCCCGGTCAGCCTGCTGATAAACCGCGAACCTCAGAAAGAAAGATCGGGCCAATTGTACGGGCAGGCAGCCGGCAGCCTTTTCAGCTATCGACTGGATAACGGATTTTTAAACCGCCGTATCCGCGTCAGCCTCAACAGCGCCGGATTTACAAATGACCTCTTTGATGGTTTTGTCAAGGCCGGTGAGGAAATCTGGTTATTGATACCGCGGGATAAAGAGGCCACCTTGTTTTTATATGAGAATGATCGCCTGATAAAGACCCAGACCTACGATGCGTATTAGCTGTCAGGGTTCAGAGGTCAGATAACAAAAAACAGAAGACAGATAGTCGCTTCATCTTCCGTTCTTACCATCTGTCTTCTGTCGTCCGGCCTTTGTCCTCTGAAAATTTGACAACAGACAACTGATAAGCGACCTTTTGGAGAATAGAATTATGAGATTGATTGCGCCCTCGATACTTTCTGCCGATTTTTCAAAGCTTGGAGATGAAATCAAGGCCGTCGAAGCTGCCGGTGCAGACTGGATACATGCCGACGTCATGGACGGTCACTTTGTACCCAACATTACCATCGGACCGCTGATCGTCGAAGCGGTGAAGCGTGTAACGGACCTTCCGATCGATGTGCACTTGATGATCGAAAATCCGGATAACTATATCTCCGCGTTTGCCGAAGCCGGAGCCTCCCATATTTCGGTTCAGGTTGAAACCTGCATCCATCTTAACCGCACGGTTCAGCTAATTAAGGATTGCGGTGCACAGGCAGGGGTTGTTCTGAATCCTTCCACGCCTTTGGCAAATCTTGAGTGGGTCCTTGAGGATGTCGACTATGTTCTGATTATGAGTGTCAACCCCGGCTTTGGCGGCCAGGCATTTATTCCCAGCAGCCTTGATAAAATCAAAGCATTGCGACAACAGATTCAGGATCGGGGACTATCGGTTCTAATCCAAGTTGACGGCGGGGTTAATGAAAAAACCATTTCACAAATCGCTTCCGCCGGTACAGATGTATTTGTAGCCGGCTCGGCCATTTTCGGCAGCAAGGACTATCAAAAGACCATTCAAAGTTTCCGCCAGAAAATAAGCGAACATTAGGCTTTAACAGTTCTCAGGATTCAATGACAAATTCCCGGCAAATTAATCTGCCTCATTTTTTGCAGATGTCGCCCCCGTCGGATAACCGCTCCAAAACTTACCGCGTCAAACAAAACAGGCAGGGTTTATTTTTACCCTGCCTGTAGGAACGTGAATCCGCAGTTCAAATTTTGTCGGCGGTTATGAAGCTTTTTTCCCCAGAAAAACACTGCACCATTTATAGACCCGCGCCCAGGCGCTGCGGCGTTCTCCGGATAGACGCCGCTCTCTACCTTTGCGGCGCTCATCGCCTCCCTCGGTAAAGTAATCCAGGTTGTATAGCTTACGCTTGTCTTCACCGGAGCGCCGATCGACCAGCGAGCGTCTCATAGGGGATTTTGAGATTGCTTTCTTGAGATCAGCTTCTTTTATGTTGTCAATATTTTCCATGGCACATTATTCAGATTGAATATCGGTGGGGAGATTTCATATCCATAATGGCCCGCTATCTTGTAAGCCACTATAAACTAAACAAAATATTATGTCAAATCCTGACATAAAAAATGAATCAAAATCATTATAGTGGACAAAAGAAGCATAAAGTAATAATCTTATACCTAAGTTGAGCGTTACAAATTTTAAAAATAAAAATATAAAAAGCACTGATGGAAGGAAAAAGCTCACTAATACAGGGCCTGCCCCTTATCACCGTAATCTTAGCGCTGCTGCTTTTTATTATTTTTCGAGTGGTATCTCGCTTTAAAAAGCAGGCCCTTGGAGATACCGGCGGAAAAAACCTGCCCCATTTTCAGGTGGAAGTAAAAGCTAAAGAAGATCAACCCGAACGAATTCAGCTCAAATGCCCCGCCTTAATCGATAAATCCAAAGGGGTGATGAAAGTCGGTATAAAAGAACTCACTACAAACGGCGCCTTTGTCACCTGCCCCAATCCATTTCCGGTCGGAGAATCTTTTCCGATAAGGATTTTATTAGATGACCATGACCCGCAAACGTTCAATGCAGAGGTGGTGTGGAACAATCAAAACGTCCTTGAAGAAGAAATCGTGACCCGCGGAATGAAAGTTCGGTTTCTGAAGTTATCTGAAAGTGATCGAAAAGCGATTAATGAGATTATGACACTCGGCCGGCAGGCCAAAGCCCTCTCCTAATTCTATACCAATAGACGCTCCAACCTATTTTGCCCCTAATTCTTATATTCCTGCAAAATTTTAAGTAGGTCTATCATAGACCGCGAAATGGAATTTTTCCTTATTATAAAATCCTTATTCTAGCATATCAGCCAACAATAAATCTAATGTCTTGCCAAAATATTGCTTGACAGGGAGACAAATTGCCATTAAATTATGACTGACCAGTCGGTCATAACATTTCTATAAACTAAATTTTTATTTTTTATATTTTATTTTCAAATAGTTAATCTTCGACTACTTAGTCAGTTAAAGGAGATGATTTTTGAACACCAACGCCAGTGTTCGCAGTAAAAAGAAAGAACAAATCATTGAAGCGGCCGCCCGGGTTTTTTCCCGCAGCGGCTATTCCAATACCGTGGTCGCCGATATCGCCCTGCAGGCCAATATCGGTAAAGGAACCGTATATGAGTATTTCAATAGCAAAGAAGACCTGTTTTTTGCGGTGTTCGAGTGGTTTCAAAAAAAAACCGAGAAGGCCGCAGTGGTTGGCATCTCCGCCCTTGGGGGCGGTGCAGCCGACCGCCTGAAGGCTTTAAATGAAAGTCTGATGGGACAGTGGAGTGAGATCAAAGATGTGTTTGTGCTGGTTATGGAATTCTGGTCAGCTTCCTGTTCGACCCAAATGCGCCAGCGATTCAAAGGTGCCTTTAAACAGCTTTATGATGATTACCGCCAGTTTGTGGCTGCGTTGATCCAGGATGGAATCAACAGCGGAGAATTCCGTTCGGATGTCAACCCCGAGCCGGTGGCGGCGGCATTAGTGGGTACCTGGGATGCCCTCTTCCTGCAGGCCTGGTTTGACGACGGCTTTGATCCCGCTGCAACCGCAAATGATTTTCTGGATACCCTGCTGCGCGGATTGGCTGCATAGAACTGATAAAAGGAATATAAAATGACGCCAAGAGCGATCAAATTAATTATTCTGATCCTGTTTCCCACCCTGGCATTCATATCACCCTGCCCTGCCCAAGACGCCGATGAAATTGTCACGGCAGGCTTTCATTACTGGCGGGGCAAGGCCTCCATCGCTACCGTTAAGATGTTAATCCACCGTGAAGATTGGGAGCGGTCCATGACCATAAAGGCATGGACCCGGGGGCAAAAAGACAGCCTGTTTTATATTGCCGCACCGCCAAAGGACTACGGCAACGGCACCTTGAAAAAAGACCGCGAAATGTGGATTTACAATCCCAAGGTCAACCGCGTGGTCAAAGTTCCCCCTTCCATGATGAGCCAGTCCTGGATGGGATCGGACTTTTCAAATAACGACCTGGCAAAATCTGACAGCCTGCTGCAGGATTACCATCATTCCATCATCGGAACCGAGACCCATGAAGGCAAAACGGTCTATATCATCAAATCCATGCCCAAACCCGACGCACCGGTGGTTTGGGGCATGCAGCACCTTAAAATTCGCGAGGATCAGATCTGGCTGAGCGAGGAATTTTTTGACGAGAACCTCCAGCCGGTTAAAATCATGACCGCCATGGAAATTCAGATGCTGGGTGGCAAGTTATTTCCCAGAGTATGGCGAATGCGAAATGTCGACGAGCAGGACCGCTACACGCAACTGACCTATGAATCTCTGGAATTCAAATCCGGTTTGCCGGACCGTCTGTTTACCTTGAGCAGTCTGAAGCAGCGCAGGAGGTAACGCTTTGTCCATCGAAACCATTATGGCCTGGCGCAATATCTGGCGCAATTCCCGTCGCACCGTCTTAACCGTGTGCGCCATCACATTTGCCACTGTTTTGTTGGTGTTTATGCTGTCCTTTCAGTTTGGCAGCTATGAAACCATGATAAACACGTCGGTGAAGATCAGCACCGGACACCTGCAGGTTCAGGCCGAAAAATACCAGGAAAAAAAGAGCATCCGGTTTGTCATTCCCGAACCCCGGGTTATTGCCGACATTGTGGATCAAATTCCTGAGGTGGCCGCCTATACATTCAGAGGGCAGGCATTTTCACTCATTTCTTCAAAAGATAGAACTTACGGGGTGGTGGTGACCGGAATCGATCCGCAAAAAGAGGTAAATGTCTCCAGAATAAAAAAATTGGTTCAGGCCGGAAATTTTTTAGCGGCAGACGATGTCAACCAGGCGCTGGTGGGCAAGTTGTTAGCGAAAAATCTGCGCGTGACGATCGGTGATGAACTGACATTGCTCGGTCAGGGACGGGACGGATCAATTGGCGCTACCGTGGTTCAGGTGAAAGGGATATTCCGCTCGGGTATCGATGAATTTGACCGCTCAGCGATGCAAATCCCGCTGTCCACCTTTCAGGAGACCTTCAGCATGGAGGAGGCCGTGCATGAAGTGGTGGTCATCGGAAAATCATTATCGGATGTATCCAGGATAAAGGCTCAATTAAAAGCCGCTCTTTTAGTTCACAACAACGGCAAACCTTTAAAAACCTTGGACTGGCAGGAACTGATGCCGGGTTTGCGGCAGGCGATTGAAATGGATCTGGTCAGCGGGCTGATTATTTATGGCATTTTGATCATCGTAGTGGCATTCAGCATTTTAAATACCTTTCTAATGGCGATTTTTGAGCGCACAAAGGAATTCGGTGTGATGATGGCCATGGGAACAACTCCCCGGCGTTTAACCAAAATACTGCTAATCGAATCCATGAGCATGACCCTGATCGGCATCATCACCGGTATTTGTATCGGAATCGGGATTACCACCTATTTTCAGATTCACGGCATTGATTTTTCCGGGGGATCGGAGCTGTTGAGTCAATTCGGCATCACCGGCCGAATGTATCCGAAACTATCGTTGCTGTCGGTCTCAATCGGCCCGTTTATGGTGCTGTTTTTCACCTTTTTTGCGGCTTTATATCCGGCCCTGAAGGTTCGCCGGCTGCGACCCGTGGAGGCCATGACAGCCATATAGAATGCGGAAGTCGGAATGGGGAATGGGGACATTTTTTACCACAGAGAACACAGAGTCCGCAGAGATAGATAATAAATTAAATAAAAAGACTCCGTGATCTCTGTGAGCTCTGTGGTTCAAATTACTTTTAATTTTAGGCATTTTAGATCATTTTAGTAACTTTACACTTTAGGCATTTTTTATGTATCTACAACTCGCATGGCGAAATATCTGGCGAAATCCCCGGCGCACAACTGTCATATTGGCGGCAGTGATCATCGGGGTGTGGAGCATGATTTTTCTGGGTGCCCTGATGCGTGGGATTGCGATGGGTATGGTGAAAAACGGGATCGCAACGCTCACCGGCCATATTCAGATTCACCACAAAGGCTATCGCGATGATCCGGCCATTGAAAACAGCATGTTCGATCGCCAGGTTGTTGAAAAGGCATTGAGCGAAAGCTTACCCCGCCGGGCGCACTGGACCAGCCGCGTGCGCGTAAATGCCATTGCCAACAACGCCAGACATTCAAGCGGCGTAACCATGGTGGGTATTGATTCCCTGGCGGAGGCAAAAATTTCATTTATTGGCTCAGCCATTTCCAAAGGAGGCTACCTGGCTCAAGGCGATTCAAACGGCATCCTTATCGGGCAAGCCTTGCTGGAGAAGTTTGAGACCAAAGTCGGGCGCAAACTGGTGCTGATGTCCCAGGATAAGGCGCAGGAAATTGCATCCCGGGCCTTTCGTATTGTCGGTGTGTTCAGAGCGGAAATGGAATCCACCGAGAAGCAATTTGTATTTGTTTCCCGGTCAGCCGGTCAGAAAATGCTCAAATTGGGCCATGGCATCTCGGAAATCGCCATTCTTTTAGCCGATGGTTACGAAAACCGCGATGTCTACAATAAATTAAAAGCCGCCCTGCCCGCAGACCAATTCGAGGTCCATAGCTGGCGGGAACTGCTGCCTTTCCAGACCGCATATTTAAGGATACTCGATGGATTTATGTGGTTCTGGTTTTTGGTGGTTTTTGTGGCCATGGGATTCGGCATCGTCAATACAACACTTATGGCTGTATTCGAGCGCATGCGAGAGTTTGGCTTGATGAAGGCCCTGGGAATGAAACCCTGGTGGATTCTGCGGGAGGTCCTGGTGGAATCCTTTCTACTTTTGATCTGCGGCCTGATCGTCGGTAATTTTTTGGGCTTCTTAAGTATTTTCGCCCTATCCGGTAGTGGTATTGACCTTTCCGCCCTGGCAGCCGGCGCCGAATATGCCGGCATGGCGCGCATCATCTACCCGGCCATTGCGGTCAAGGACGTTCTGGTGGCGAACTTAACAGTGTTATTGCTGGGTCTATTGGTGAGCCTCTATCCGGCCATAAAGGCTTCTCGTTTTACGCCGGTAGAAGCCTTAACGCATACTTAATTTTGGGAAATGCCTAAATTGCCTAAAATGAGCTAAAATGAACTAAAATTAGAAATCCTTTCGTCGTCATTACTATGTATGGAGAATATGTTTTTATTTTAGGCAGTTTAAATTATAGTCATTTTAGGCATTTGTAAATATTATCTGAGAAATAACTTTAAATTGCGCATTTTCCAATTAGCAAGGAGTTTTTAAATGAACATAGTGAAATGTGTCGATGTCACCAAGAGTTATCAGCAGGGTCAGGTAACGGTTCAGGCATTAAAGGATATCAGCTTGCAAATCGAGAAAGGGGAATTTTTAGCCGTGGCCGGGCCCTCCGGATCCGGCAAGACGACCCTCTTGAATATGATCGGCGGTCTGGATCTGCTGGATTCGGGCAGTATTTTTGTGGACGGCGAGGCCTTTGAAAGCATGTCCCAATCCCAGCTGGCCAATTTAAGGCTGCATAAAATCGGATTTGTCTTCCAAGCCTATAACCTGATCCCGGTGCTTTCGGCCATCGAAAACGTTGAATATGTGATGTTGCTGCAAGGACTGCCTTCCCAGGAACGCAGAGCAAAGTCCAGGGCCATACTCGACGAAGTTGGGCTTGAAGGAAAATACCATCGCCGGCCGGCGGAACTGTCCGGTGGGCAGCAGCAACGTGTCGCCGTTGCCAGGGCCATTGTCTCCAATCCGGCGATTGTTCTGGCGGATGAGCCCACCGCCAACCTGGACTCAAAAACCGGTCAGGGATTGCTGGAAATGATGAAACAGATGAATGCCGAAAAACAGATTACCTTTATTTTTTCAACCCATGACCGCATGGTCATGGAATATGCGCGGCGGCTGGTAAAATTAAGGGATGGTCGCCTGGTGGATGATCAGGCTAAATGTTAATTTTAGCCGCAGACTCACCCAGACAGCCGCAAATATTTTAGCCGATTGAACTGCTCGGCCAAAAATAGTTGATCGCTCCAACGCTTCGTGGCTGGAAGCCACTCCCACATTCGCATTGTAAACAGTGGGAGCGGCATCTTGCCGCGACAGGCATGTAATTATATGAAGCCATCCTGTTTAATAAGAACTGTAGCCTTTATCTATATAGCTTTATTCGTAATTGTTGGATTCGATAGCTTGAATAGCAACACCTACCCTGTCGAAA
This sequence comes from uncultured delta proteobacterium, assembly GCA_963706575.1. Taxonomy (GTDB): domain Bacteria; phylum Desulfobacterota; class Desulfobacteria; order Desulfobacterales; family JAHEIW01; genus JAHEIW01. The sequence continues at coordinate 113,388 of CAVPNL010000003.1, forward strand.
AGCCGATTTCGCATGATCCGGCATCTTCTCCGAGATCATGGATAGATCAAATCGATATGCACTGGGGAGGGCGCTTAAAGGCGATAGGCTCTGCCACGTTTGCCAGGGATGACACCATCTTTGAACCCGTCGATACCGGGACCTATTTGAATCTGGATACCGATCTGAGGATAAATAATGACACCTTCTTGGGGGATTGGGGCCACCTTGAAACCCAGTATGAAGCCATCCTGGTAGGCGGTAAAGCTCGAGAAAAGAGCCAGGATTTAAGAAAAATATTCCCCAATTTTGAAGGCAGTACCGTGTTTTTGGGGGCATCGTTAAAGGACGATCGCCGTTTGCTGGATTTAACCCACACCATCAAAGAAGAAAACAGCTATATTCTGGCTCAGCGCCTGGACCGATTGAACTTTACGTTCAAGCCCGGCTGGGGATCGGTTCGCATCGGACGCCAGGCTATTACCTGGGGAAATGGCCTGATATTTAATCCCATGGATTTATTTAATCCCTTTCCGCCGGCCGATATCCAACGCGATTACAAAGTTGGCGACGATATGGCGCTGGCCCAAATTGCGCTTCCCTATTCCGCCGATCTCCAGTTATTATATGTGTTCAGACGTGATCCGGATACAAATAATTTAGAAGCTGACCGGAATTCCCTGGCTGGTCTGCTTCATTTTGCCTCAGGAACCACCGAGTTTGATATAATGGCCACCCGGCATTTTGATGATTATGTGGTCGGTTTAGGCAGCTCCGGCATCTGGGGAGGAGCGGCCTGGCGGCTGGATGCCACCGCCACTTTTCTGGACGATGGTCAAGGCAAAAACACCCAAAACTATCTATCGGGTGTCGCCAATATCGATTATTCCTGGATCTGGTGGGAAAAAAATTTTTACGGGCTGTTGGAATATTATTACAACGGCCTGGGGGAGAGTGATTATCCCGGTGCTTTATCCAACCCCGATATTGCCAATCGATTGGCCCGCGGAGAATTATTTGTCCTCGGCAAACACTATTTGAGCGCTGAAATCCAGATGGAACTGCACCCGCTGTTTAAGATATTTTTTGGCAGCATCAACAATATGCATGATCCTTCCGGAATCTTGCAGCCCCGGGCGGTCTGGAATGTGACCCAGAACCTGGAAATGAAAATCGGCGCCAATATTTTTTACGGCGACAACGGCAATCCGGGCTCTGAATTCGGTGGCTTTATCATCCCGGAAACCAATATCCACAGCCGCAGTCCGGATAATGCCTATCTTTGGTTTAACTATTACTTCTAATTTTTCTGAAACAAATTCAGGAAAATTCATCTGAACAGTAGGCAATCTCTGGCAACAAACCGACTCGGCGTGCCTTTTTAATCCTTCCAGACCGCTTCTTCACCCATTTCCTAAACGTCGATAATTATGATATAATTTTAAGATATATCTAATTGTATTAACCAGCGCTTTGCCGTTAAGACATTTTACAGAAATAAATATTAAATTACCTTAGTACTGTTTCTGCATTCCATAGCGCATGCCCATGCCATCTACACCGAGCCGTTTGACGCTCGATCGGCGTAATAGCTTAATAAGCTGATAATGTTTATGAAAGAACTGACGATAATTGGATCTTTAATCACCGACCAGGAGTACAGCCACAACAAGATTATCCTGGAAGCACTTAAAAATTGTGAATGGGGCATTAAAGACTGCTCGATCCGATCAATAAAAATATCCCCGAAGTTGCCGTTTTTTCTTCGGCTCCTGGGGATAATAGCCATAATTCCACTACAATGGATCCTCATTTTCTATAAGTATATACTGAATCATCCAACACAAGTTTTATTCATACCTTATCCTGCGCATGCGTATGCGCCACTGGTTTGGTTCCTTTCGCGTTTTAGCGATAAGATAATCATAATCGATGCATTCTTTGGCCTTTACGATACCATCGTAAATGACAGAGGCCTGGTAAAACGCGGCGGTTTTATTGCTCGAACGATATACCGATATGAAAAATGGCTGTTTCGCAACGTGGATATTGCGTTACTTGACACACCTGTGCATAGCAAGAGAGTCCGGCACGATATGGGGATTACGACAACACGTATTACGCATGTCCCCGTGGGCATCGATGAGTCCATCTGGTATCCGGCCACTCCCAATCAAAATGAGGCTGAATTCAATGTGCTTTTCTGGAGCACGTTTATTCCGCTACATGGAGTTGAGGTAATCGCATACGCCGCCAAGCTGATTGAAGCATATGACAGGAAAATCGAATTCACTGTTATCGGCACGGGACAGCTCGCCCCGATGTTTAAAAAACTGCTTAATGAACTCCAGCCGTCAAATCTTCGATGGATCCATCAATTCATTTCCATGGCGGAGATAAGAAAGCATGTCGAAGCATCCCACTGCTGTCTGGGAATTTTCGGAAAAAGCGCAAAAGCCGATTCAGTTATTCCATATAAAGTCCACCAAACCTTGGCTTCGGGCAAACCTCTTATAACGGCGGCCACCAGGGCCAGCACCTATTATTTAAAGAACGGAAAACATTCGATCCTGATCCCACCGGGAAATCCCCGGGCGCTTGCCGAAGCAATTCGAAATCTTAAAAACGATCCGGCATTGGCAATGCGCATCGGCCGCAACGGCCGGCTTCTTTATGAGAAACGATTTTCCAATCAGGTGATTGTCGATAAACTGCAAAATCTACTGGATACCCTTTAGATAATTCACAGCTGTTATCTAGGGTACTAACGGACCATACGTATTTCAATCAATACAAGAGGAAAAATGACTGCCGCCGGGCCGCATATATTGATTATCAATCAGCACGGTGAAAACCGCGGGGATGAATCTGCTATGCGTGCTATGATCCGATCGCTTTATCAGCGCATACCAACAGCATCTTTTACGGTTGTCGCTCAACTGAGAGACCGGCATCTAAAGATTCCCTTTAAGAATGTTGAGGTTGAAGTACACAATATGCTAATGAGTGGGGGCGAGTTGTTACGGCTCGCATTTTATGCTGTATTAAAATTTTTCCGACTTGATATGGAATTTATATTAGGCCAGGAAGGAAAATCAATTGTCCAGGCTTACCGTGAGTCTCAAATCGTCATCTCTGCCCCCGGCGGCCCCTACTTCGGTGATATCTATTGGCACCATGAAGCTTTGCACTGGCTCTTTGTGTGGCTGGGGCACCTTCATAAAAAGAGAATACTGCTCTATTCTCCTTCGGTAGGACCATTCCATATCGGCATTTTGAGAGTAATTCGTCGTTATTTGTTTAAATTTTTTGCAGTGCTTTGTGTGCGGGAGAAGATCTCGAAATCACATTTGAATGAATTACTTGGAAATCGTCAGGTGCATGTGACAGCCGATTCAGCATTCCAGGAATCCATTGCCCCGGATGATCGAAGCAATTTCTTGAGCAGCCGCAACCTCGCGGAAGTGGACCCTTTTCTGGTAGCCGTTTCAGTCATCGATTATAAATTTCCCGGGGACTCTGATCCGGATATCAAACGTGAAGCGTATCGAAAAACGTTGCTTGCCGCTTTAAACCGGATTGCAGCCAAGCGATCAGCTTATTTCATCTTTTTGCCCCAGCTTTACGGCCGGTATCACTCGGATCGCAGCTATCTCGAAACGATCGCAAAAAGCCTTCCAGATAATACCGGTTTTGAGATTATAAAATCGGATGTTGATTCAGATGGACAACGGGCAATCATCGGCATGTGTGACTTTTGTATCGCCAGCCGCTATCACCCCCAAATATTTGCCCTGTCTTCCCGGGTTCCCGGAATCTGTTTTTACTATGAGCATAAGACGCTCGGGATTATGAATATGTTCGGCTTAGAGCGCTTTGCCTTTGACATACGCCGATGTGACCCGGATACCACCAGTAGCGCTATTGATGAAATCCTGACGGATCCAGCAAAAGTGACGACGGCCATTGAACACGTGCTTCCGGAGGTTCAACAGAGAGCCGGAATCAGCACTGATCTGGTAATCGCAAATATGGATTCTGAATGCAATAGAGGAAAAAAGTGATAAATGTCTGTTCTTTTCATCGATACGTTTGATGCCAAGCGAGTTTCTGAGTTTGGCGCTGGTGAACCTTCTTGGCCACCTTATTTTCCAAAGACGCTATTCAAGTTTACCTCCAATATTAATGGCCGATATATCAAATGTTTTTTAATCGGAAGACCATCCGAATCCTATTTCAATTGGGAGACCGAAACGCACCTTGTTTTGACGGATACAATCTCCGATTCGTCTTGCCGGCGACTCAAAACGATTTTTGACACCGGTCTGCCGAGTGAAGACCAAGCTGTATTGTACGCCATCATTGAGGCATTATATCAAAGCGAGTCTTACCTTGCCCTTGTGTTGAATAAAAGCACGGGCGCCCTACATTTTATTAACCCGCCGGGTGGTTACCAAAATGTATTCTATGTAAATGCAAAAAACCGCTGGTTAATTTCATCGCGGATCGCTTTATTGCCGCTTGTCAGGGAATTTCGGCTGAAACCAAACCTGAACATGCAGCGCTTCTTTCTCGCGTACCAATTTTATTCTGATGCCCAAACTCAATATGAGGGTGTGAAATGTCTTCCGGAGGGCTATACGATTCGGTTTGATACCAACGCAACCATTGAACAAATTGACTATTCACCCAAGCCGTTCGAATTAAGCCAGGATTTATCTATAGAAGAACTCATCGAAAGATTATATAAGTCATTCATGCAGGTGCTTGAATTGCAAGCAGCCGGTATGAACCCCGTTGGCGTTATGCTCGGTGGTTTCGATTCAGCCTTGATCGCATCAGGCCTGTCCAGGCTTGGTAAAAGAGTTGAAACCTACAGCTTCAGCTACCGTGATCCCCGTTTCAACCAGCGACATATCGAAAGCATCGCAACCCTGCCGAAAGTCCATCATCACTGGCACCTAATCACACCGGAGCTTATGCGCGATGGTCTCGGGAAATTCCCGTTTTTTTTCAATACGCCGGTCAGCCAACCCCACTATTTAATTAGCACCCGTGCAATGGCCGAGCGGATGTTTTCCGAGGGATTAAAACTTTGCTTTACCGGTGATGGATGCGACGGAATCTTTTTTGGGTATCCGAGCGTTCTCAGAAGAGCCCGATTAATTGAAAAACTGGATCGCCTCCCCTCACCCTTAATCCGCGTTTTAGAGGCGCTTTCCCGATCGAAATACATTGAGCGCAAATTGGGACAGCCTTACCGTATTTTCCGTCACATGCTAAGCCTTCTGCGAAGAGAGAAATCCTATCGGTCCTACATTACCGCCTGCATTGCTGACAAATATACGCTAGAATTTTTGACAGGCGGACAGCAGCTGAAGGGACTTGATCAAACAGATGAAATCATCGTTGATCTCACGGATAAGGCCTACAACGAAAATTATCAAAAAATGGCCTATGCCGGGAAAAATCTGGTCGGATTGAATAAGAACAAGTTGGCCGGCAGCGCGGAGAGCACAGGCCTTATTATCCAGTCTCCTTACCTGCATGGCCAAATAAAAATGTTCAGCCAGTCTCTTCCGGATACATTCTGGCTCAGAAAGACAAATCAGGGGATTACCGGAAAATTTCTACTTGCCAAGATGGCTGAAGCAAAAAAATTACTCCCCACAGTGGTAATTTACCAACCCAAAATGTCGCCGGTCTTCTCCCCGGTAGATGATTGGTATGTGTCGACTCTGCGTGCGGAAGTCCTAAATCAACTGAAAAGCCTTCCGTTTCCGATTGACCCTTGCTTCGTCAATGATCTCCTGCGCCCCAAACTTCCTGAAAGGATCTACAAACGGTTAATTACAATCGACAATCTCTGCAGTCAACTCATCGGACTGCTTGTGACATATGCCCTGTTTTATTCCATTCTAAAAAAATGATCTTTGATAGGGCTGCGATCTGTTCATGCATTCTCGATTTTCCTTTTCCGCAGCCGGTTTAGCGTCCTCTCGACATATCGAATAATCGGTCTTGGAAGTACACGTCTATATAACTGCCGCGCGAGCAGTAATGGCACGTGTTTACTATAGTGCCACAGTAATACTGCGCGGCGGCTTTCGGTGTGATCGAAAAGGTAATTTGCGGTCAAATGATTGGAAGTCTTTGAAATTTTTAACTGTTTTGAAAAAAGAAATCCCAGCAAATCCATGGGCGTCTTTCCTCTTTCCCGATCACCCCATGAATGAATCCCGACGATAAACTTCGTATGAACATCCACTAAAAACTTCGCAGCCCCTTTCAGCACACGATATTCGGCACCTTCAACGTCTATCTTCACAACCGCCTTTCGTTTGGAGTCGTAAAAATCGTCCAGCATGACCTGCGGCACCTCGACGACATTGTAATCATCAGCGCGTTCCGAAATGGCGAACACGCCACCACTGATATGGGTTCCCGTCTTAAAAAACTTAGCCGATTCTCTTGAATCTCCGGCAATCGCATGGACCGCTTTGATCGTATTACGGCCTTCCTTTTCCCATTTAAAGCAATTTCGCCGGAGTTCAGCAAAGCGGTCGGGATCCGCTTCGATCGCATAAATGCGCGCATCTGATAATATTTTATTGGCGAAGTAAGTGTACATCCCGAGCGAAGCACCAACATCAACAAAGAGATTACATTCCGCTAACATTTCCGGAAGACGTTCAATCTCTTCTTTCTCGATTTGTTGTTCTCCAAAGTAAGTTTTATACAGATATTCTAAACTGGCGCTGAGTTTTTCCGATCTCTCTTCATCAGTCATCATTCTTCGACATTCTTTCGCCATGAAATTGTTTGGAAATAAAATAAAGAAATTTGAACCGGGATTAAGCCGAGGTCATATACCTTTGTCTTGCATGTCAGATGCAGGCCTTATTTGTGATTTGATTTGATTTGTGTTGGCTGCAAAATAAAGCACAACGTACGATATCGCCCCAAATATGAAGGTCGCGACAATTAGAACACCGCGATCTACGGTGGCCATGAAAATGCCGCTTTCGAAACCATACCCGGTTAACCTGCTGACGATTCCCAGGAGTGTCTCCCTGAAGCCAATTCCACCGGGCGTTAAGACGAGCAAGGAAGTAGAAATCGCTATTGGTGCCATTAAAAACAGAACGATAATAGGAACGCGCTCATTTAAAAGCATAGAGCTTACAAAAAACCTAAAGGTAAAGATGATTATCTGCAGTAAGATAAACAGGGATGTTTTAAACATCAGCGCCCTGTTATCTGAGAACATCCCAAGGCTGCTGTTAAATAGTTCAAATTTTTTCGACAACCTGTTTTGCGGCTGCCGATTGAAAAGATATGTTTTCTGGAACCAGTAGCCCCCAAGAGGTAGCCCGATGAACCCGATCATCAACAGGCAAAAGCCAATATTGAAACGCTGGTAGGTAAAATAGATGTATCCGACACAGACGATTCCGATTATCCCCGTTAAAACAATCAGAAGCAAGAATCTGAAAACGATTATGCTGCCGAATTGTTGGTAGTTGACATTGAAATTCTTTTTAAGATAATGCATCCGGTACAGTGTTCCCAATCTAAACGGAAGATGGTTGCCCAGAACGGATGCACAGATAAGCAATACATTTTTAAATAGTCCGATTCTCACACCTTGATAATCAAGTAAAAGCTTTGCTTGGAAAGCATTTGCAAGCCAGGTAAGAATAATCAGAATCGTCAATATCAACAAATAGCGTATTCTAATATTCAATAAATTACGGAAGACATCCCATTTGACGATAATAAAATAGACATAAAAGCTTAAAATAGATAGGTTTAAAAAGATTGATATCGCTTTTCGCATGTTCAGTTTAGAATTCAATGTTTAATTAATCCACGTTCAAATCGAAAGGATCCATCCGGTCGTTATGAATTCATTATAGCCGACTATGGTGCTAAGTTTCTTAATTTTACTTTTGGATTTGCTTTTCTAATAGGTGGCATCAAAAGCAGTTTAATTATCCTGAGGATCCGATTGTCCTCTCGCTCGTGGAAAGCTGCGCCTCTCAAATCTCATCTGGCATATCTGCTCGGATATGAGACTCATCATAAAAATGATGATCGAAGTCACATATAGTAAAGCGCTCATATTCGTAAAACGACCCTCCGTAATGAACGAATAGGCATACCGAATCGTACCCAGCAAGAACATGACAAAACTTACCGGCAGAAAAACCCGCATCGGTGAGTACAGCGTACAGATTCGAATAATAATCATAAAAAAACGGACACCATCATGAAGTAATCTAATATTGCTGGAACCCTTGCGTCGGCGTTGAGTGGTGATCGGAATATATTTTATACTTCTTCCAGATCTTAAAACACCAAGCGTAATGGTAGTCGGATAGGAATACGTATTGGGAAGCAAATAAAGAAAACTGCGCGCGATTTCGGCTTTGACAGCCCGAAAGCCGGATGTCAGGTCTTCGATAGGGAACTTCGACACATAGGAACCGAGCCAGTTATAAATTTTATTGCCGATACCTCGGCCAACCGACGCTTGACTCCCTTTGCCCCGAGCCCCGACGATCATGTCGAACTCTGGCAAATGGTTCAACATTTTCTCAATATCTTCCGGATCATGCTGGCCGTCACCGTCCATAAAAACAAAAATGTCACCGCTCGCGACGCGGATGCCGCTTTTAATTGCGGCGCCGTTGCCGATGTTGTATGGGTGGCTGTAAACTCGCGCACCGGAATCCGCTGCAACTTCCGCGGTGTTGTCTTCCGACCCATCATCGATCACAACAATTTCAAAATCCGGATACCGCTGCTGAACTGTTTGAACCAGATCCCCAATGGTCTGGGACTCATTGAACGCCGGAATCACAACTGAAACTTTTGCTTCTATCATATCTTATGAGATGTATTTTGATTGTGCTGTGCTGGTAGCCATAGGGAAAAAATGGTCCTATCCAGCAATCGATGGTGTTCGGATGTGCTTAATTATATTCCGAATCCAATTAATTTACAAGCGCAGTTCGCTATCCCTAAGTCATATTATTTTTGGACAAGATATTCGATTCTTCCGTTAGGCCGTATAATGAATCGCCGGTAGTGATTTCAGTCGTTTTTGCCTTTAGCGTTTTAGCGCATATTTAATTATTTCCGGTGGTATCTGCGCTAAATAAACTTTTTCGTCAATAACGAAAGCAGGCGTTCCGTTTATTTGCAATTTTATTGCGCTTATAATGTCGTCTTGCAGCAACAATCGCGCGTTTCTATCATTTACCGAACGCGCAAGCGTTTTTGGATCCATTTCGAGCCTGGCGGCCAATTTTCTGATATTAATGACGTCGCTTTCTCCTGCTATTTCAAATAAGAGGTCATTCATCTGCCAGAATTTATTCCGGGTGGCGGCATGGATGGCTATCAGGGCCATTTTGCCCGAACCGATATGAAAGGGCTCTTTAACGATCGGATTAACCGAATGGTCCATCGGGAAGTTGCGGTGGATCAACCGGATTTTGTCGGGATGTTGGGCGATTAATTGACGAAGGAAAAAATGCATTTTTTTGCATTGGAAACATTTATAATCCGTATATTCCGTAATGATCAGTTTCGGGTTTTCAGCACCGATCCAGGGATGCCCGTCTTTGGTCGTCCCTGAATTGAGTTTGGAAGTCAACCCCGGCGGTTCAAACTGCCAGTAAGCGGGAAAAAATAGCAAAAGCAGTATAATTCCAGCAAGAAATGGCGTAAACATGCGTAACACATACGACCGCCTAGTTTTAAGAAACTGGATATCTTTCTTTAAGCCTGCTATAAGACCGCTGCTTTTGAATCGGCTGCGAACCATACGCGTGTAAAACAAAAGCAGTAAATTTACGGCGTAAAGCACCATACACATAATGCAGTAACTGTGAATATGAAAGATCGATATGGCCGCCAGAACGATGCTATACAGCGTAAACGCTGCTGCGATCAAAAACAGCAGGGTCCATGGGCGCTTATGCTCCGCATCTTTATTTTTGGCAATCAACAAAAAAAGCAGAAAAAAAATGTAACCCACAACGCCCCAAACGGGAACCGGCAGGCGCCAAAAAATGGAATAGCTGCTTTCTGATACGGTATCGCAGTTAATGGCCTTTGAAATAGCGCAGAAGCTTTTATACCCGATGTCGGTATACACCCGGAAGTGGGAGTAAGAAAGGTATAGGGACACAATCAGTCCGACAAGAGCAAGAAAAACAACTGTATAATAATAAACAGCAAAAGGAAGTGGCTGGATCGACTTGTCTTTGGTAAAAAGTTTGCGCATGGATTAATTCGATTCCGTTTTCAGGCAGAAGATTGTTCGATAAGCTTTAGGATTTTTTCTTTGGACTCAGCCGGTAAAAAATTCTTCCCCGAATCATCGTGCAGCAAAACAAGCAATTCCTCTGACGGAACAATTATTAATAATTTTTTTAGATACCGATCAACATCCTGCCGGTCATTAACGTTGAGATTGGTTTCAACCAACCACAACAAAGATAACTCATCATTCGGCGCGAATTCCAGCACCCTGCTAAAAATAGCTTCAGCGCGCTCGTAATTCCCCATTAAATTGTTGCAAATGCCCACACCCAGCAGGGCCTGCTGGTTTTCGGAAACGAGACTTAAACATTGTTCGAAATACTTGAGTGCCGCTTCATAGTGGTTCTGGTTTAGCAACACGTAGCCGTTTAAATAGGTGAAATCAAAATGGCGAGGATACCGCGCCATAATCTGATTGAGGTTTTCCAATGCCGCATTCCAGTTTTTCATTTCGATTAAGCCAATGACATATCGATGTCGGATGACGTCATCACCGGGTAAGAGTTCTAAAGCATTTTGCCAGAGTTCAGTGGCTTTCTGATAATTTTTTTTATGAACATAAAGCAACGCCAGATTACTCATTGCAATCGGATTGGCAGAATTACTGTTTGTTCTGAGATTCAAGGATTTTTCGTATAGCGCGATCGCCTTATCGTACTGCCCAGTTTTGGTATAGTATGACCAGGCCAGGTTATGAAGGGGACGATGAGAATTGGGCGCTTTTTGCATGGCATCTTCCCACAACGCTTTTTCAGTTGTCCAGGTCATGTTTCGGATGTAGGTGCCGGCGCCGATGCCCATAATTATTAAAATCAAAGAGCAGATCAACACAAATCGAAAGGTTTTGTTTCTCTTTTCATAATGATTCAACAGCCTTTTGAATCCTGCAGCAACCGGCAGGAATAAAAATAGAGACGGCAGGTAGTTGCGATGTTCGAAAATCAGCTCAAGCGGGATGATCGTGGATTCGATCACATGATTTAAATAGAAAAACAAAATCGCTAATGCCAGTAACGGTCGCTTTTTAATCTGAAATAGCCCGAAGCCGATTAAAACAATATGAAAAAATATCGCTGGCAGTGTGGTCCAGGGGTCAAACAAAGCGGTAGAAACGGTAATATCGTGCTCAATGGAAAGCCTTGCGGGTAAAGGATAAAAGATCAGGCTCAGGTAGAAAAACACAATGCGAGGTTCGGTTAAAAGGCGCTCAGACAGAGTGAAGGGCCGCCCGCTATACCCTTTGAAAAATGCAAAAGGATTACCCGGCAGGAATAGCAAAGCACTAAAAACAACCAGCAACCCGCCTGCGGCAATTGTTCCCCAAAAAAAAGTCCTTCTCACCCTCTGAGAGTTCAGATCTTGAAAACAAATCATTTCAATCAAAATAACGGCCAGCGGAAACGTTGCCGCATTTTGCTTTGATCCCAACGCCAGCAAAAAACCTGCCGCGCAACCCAATAACAGAAATGTGCGGCATAGCGGATGCTCGCTTTGCCGAACTTTTAAATAAAGATAAAGACTCAGAATATAGAACATGGCAGCCATTGAAGCCATGCGTTGAACGATATAGGTTACGGTCTGAACTTGAATCGGATTAATGGCCCATAGCACCGCTGCCAGGAAGGCAATAAAATTTTCTTTGCCTTGATATTGGGTTTTTAAATTTGGTGATTTGAGGATACTGAGAATTGTAAGAAACAGGAGGTACGCCGTTAGAATGTGAACCAAAATGTTGACAACATGATAGCCGAAGACCCTGTCTTTGCCAAAATACCAGTTGATTGCAAAGGTCAGGCATGGAATCGGACGGTAGAGTCGGTCGGTGATGGTCCCTCCGAATTTGGGAGCCGTAAAAAAAGTCCGCATCAGCGAACCCGTCTGCAGGTTGGTAATGTGTAAGCCCCTGTTATCGACGATATTGGGCCGATCATCCAGATGCCAGGAGGCATTAAATGAATTGGAATAGATCAGGACAATAATTAAAGTGAAAAAAAATAAGGCCAGCAGACTTTTTAGTCGCCATTTTTGATTCTTAGTCTCTATCATTGATCGTGTTTGTCTCTTTTAAAATATTAGACTTTATCAAAATTACCGAAGAGAGAGATAAAGGCATCATTTTGGCATCAAGCCATACAAAGCCTTTATAAAATAAGTTTGTCCACTTGAAAAATGAAACAAATAAATCCATAAACCGGTGGGTGCGGACAGTCCCGGATATAGCGCCTGATAACTTACGTCTTTGAATTATCGAATAAAAATAAACCGCCAGGCTCATGGTAATTTTCTCCAACGGACCGAGCATCTTTGCCAGGCAAACCGGTTTGAAACCGGCCGATTTGAGTCGGTTCTTTATTTCAGGAATCTCATAGCGACGATAGTGTTTGACGAAAAGATCATCATTGGCAAAATAACGCTTTCGGTGAGGAACGGTAATAATCAGACAGCCGGAGTCCTTGTTAAGGACCCGTGCTATTTCTTTAAGCGTCTGCAGATCATGCTCGATATGCTCTAAAACTTCCGAACAGATGGAATGTGAAAAAACATTTGATTTAAAGGGCAAATGCATTCCATCGGCGACCACATAATATCCTTGCCGTTGACTGCGTTTAAGTAAACCGACGGCATCAAAAGACAAATCAGAATAAACCGTGTGACCCGAGCTTGTTATTAAAGGAGATATTCCGCTTCCGACTTCCAATATCCGCTGGGGTACTTCTTTGAACAAACTCTTTTGAACAGCTCTTTTGCGCAAACAGTAATTATAAAGATAATTCTTCAAAGCGATGTATTTTTTTTCTTTGAAAAGATCCTGAAAATTTCTGGTGTCTCTGGAGTTCATAAAAAACCTTGCAGATTAGTTACCCATGGAAAAAAATTAAGATCTTTGATGATCTGCAAATATCGCCGATTTGATGAGCCCGAATTGCGCCAGTCGATAAACCATTGCGGTTTGCAAACATCCGAACCCATATTTAACGCTTCTAAAAAAATTGATTGAAGAGGCTTCAGCAAAATACTTCGTTGGGCAGCTTACCTCGGCGATTGTATATCCGTACCACAGGACCTGGGCCAGCATCTGGTTGTCAAAAACGAAATCGTCGGAATTGATTTCTATGGGCAGATTTTCCAGCAACTGTCTTGAAAAGGCGCGATAGCCCGTATGATATTCAGACAACTTCGCTCCCAATAATAAGTTTTCAACCAGCGACAGCCCTCTGTTTGCAATGTATTTCCATATCGGCATCCCCCCCTTGAGGGCATAGCCACCTAGTATTCTGGAACCCAGTACACAGTGATACAGCCCGTTTCCAATCATCGAAGCCATAGCGGGAATGAGTTTAGGCGTATACTGGTAATCCGGATGAACCATAACGATAATATCCCCTCCGGCCTCCAGGGCCAACCGATAGCATGATTTCTGATTACCGCCGTAACCCTTGTTTTGCGTGTGCTCATGAACGATTGTATTGGGTAGCGTTCTGGCAATTGCAACGGTTTCATCATTGCTTCCGTCATCTACAAGAATGACCAGATCGACAATTTTCTGGGCCATCACTTCATCATAAGTTTTGCGCAGCGTTTGAGCTGCATTGTAGGCCGGCATGACAACGATAATTTTTTGGTCTCGATACATGTAATTATTTACTCAAATATATTAATTTTGAATTCCTGAAATTGAGCCTCAATACATCATTTTTGATCTTAATTTTCCCATCCTGCCTGAAGATCGGATTCTGATATCATTTGAAATCAATATCGATCTTCCGGGCAGCGTCCGCGTGAATATAAGCGGATAGGATTTTGAGATTTGTTCTGGCATCCGCAAGGGTTGGCTTCATCTGTAAAGCTGTCTTAAAGTGGGCAATGGCCTCTGGTATCTTTTTTTTGGATACCATCGCCGCTCCCAGGCTATTGTGGACTTCCGCATAGTCAGGTTTAATTCTTAGGGTCTCCTGAAAATGAACAATGGCTTCATCAACGCGCCCGATTTTAAGCAGCAAAACCCCGAAATTGTAGTGAACGCGGGCAAATTCGGGCCTGGCTTTTAGCACCGCATGATAATAAGCAAAACTCTCTTCAATCTTCGACTGAGAAAACAGCACCGATCCTAAATTGACGTGGGCCTGCTCAAACTCCGGATTGATGCCCAGCGCCTGTTTGTAGTGTTTAATCGCCTGGTCCTTTTGGTCTTGCAAGGCCAACTCAAATCCGAGATTATTATGGATGACATAGTTATCATTTGTCACACTTAACGCATGTTCAAAGAGCCGGATACTGTTTTTCCAGTAGCTCACCTGGATCCAGGTGGTGGTGATCAGTACAAAAAAAATAACTGTGGTGATCACGGACAGGGCTATTTTTTTATAATGCCATTTACCGATAAGGAGCGACGCCCCCCAGGTCAGGATTAGAAACAAGCCGATGAACGGGATATAAGAGTAACGATCCGCCATAGCCTGAACCCCCACCTGCACAAGCCCGATGACCGGCACAAGCGTTCCGACATACCAAAACCAGCCGACAAAAAGCCAGGGGAGCCGTTTGCAGTACCGAACAGCCAAAAATGTGATACAACCCAACAGCGCACATCCGGTCAAAACCTGCCCGGCGGTTATCACTTCCGGATAGGGGTAAAGAATTGCCAGATCATGGGGCCAGATCAGTTTCTGAATATATTTTACATAAGTCACCGCGGCATTGGCCACGCGCATCGTCAGCGGATGAACGTCCAACAGGCCCAGGGCTTCCCCCTTCTTTTGAGCCATAAATGTCACGCCGCATGATAGGCCGGCAAGTACAAACAACGGAATTTTCTCATATACCAATTGCAGCAGCGCTAATCCAGGATTCGGTTTGCCGGTATGGTTATTTGTTTGCCCGGCTTTAAATCGATTTAATGGCCAGTAGTCCAGCAGCAGCAACACAAATGGCAGTGTCACCACCATAGGCTTGGCCATGAGACCCATCGCAAAAAACCCGACGACTGCTAAATAGCGAACCATCACAGGGCGTTGGACAAAGCGGGCATAGCTCCATATGGTCAAAAGCCAGAAAAAGGTGCTGAGAACGTCCTTGCGTTCAGCCACCCAGGCCACAGATTCGACATGCAGCGGGTGGAGTGCAAACAGGAGGGCCACGATTCCGCTTTGCCAGACCTGGGCCGTCATCTTCTTGAATATGATAAACAGCAGTAAACTGTTTAATATGTGAAAAAACAAATTGGTCAGATGGTGAGCGCCTGCATTCATGCCAAAGAGTTCGACGTCCAACATATGCGACAGCCATGTAACCGGGTGCCAGTTGCTGGCATGGATTGAGGTAAAGGCCCAGATGAAGCCTTCCCTGCTCAGCCCCTGACTTACAAAAAGATTTTGAGTCACATATCTATCATCGTCATAACCAATAAACTCATGAGTCCATATCTGGCTGTAAACACAAATAGTTGCCACAACAAGAACCGCACACAGGACAAGATCCAGCCGCATTCCGGGTCTTATATTCGAATCGATTGTTTTTTTATGGTTTTCCGATCCCATCATGAATGATACGCGCTTTAATGATTTTAATCGGTTATCAAGAATCTGTTAATTCCAGTCGGATAATAACAGTTCTTTTCAAGTATCATACCATAAATTCAATATCTTGGGGCTTGAAATTGTGATAGAAAAGGACATCGGGGCTATTTTCAGATTGTTTTCTTGGATTATTTTCGCCGGAGAACGATGGTTGCAAACATGGATAACAGATGGTTGAAGGGTTGCAGCCATTTCTCGAACCGCCGGCACAATGGGTAACAGGCGGCGGGCATTATGCTTTTAAAAACCAACCCCCCCTGACAGCAGATAGCAAAAGGGGGTATGCAAACTGATTTTTTTTACCTGCCATTCAGAGAATCTATCTTCAAATTTCCGGCGATCACGATCAAAAACAATCCAGGGCAAAGCTGAATTGGCGCCGGTCAATGGCCCGCCTTTTTGAAAATGCCAGTCCTTAACCTCGGGGTCAAAAGGTTCGTGGTGCAAATATCGATACACGAATCGAGACCAGGCGGTAACTCAGGGTTCAATCATGATCAGACGGCCACCCGGTTTTAGGATATGAGCGGCCTGTGCGAGAAAGGTCGCCGGCCGAGGTATATGATGAAAAACATCAAGCATGACGACCGCACGCACCGATGCATTTTTAAACGGCATGGACTGGCCATCGAGTTGGATATCAACCGTTGGAATCGCCAGTATTTCCGAGGTGATTAGACCCGGAATATAATCTTTTAAAAACCCGCCGCCAGAGCCGAGTTCAACAACAGGACCATTGATCTTCCCCGGCAGTAATTCAGATATCGAAATGTAACAGTCTTGATAAAATTGTTTTAAAAAGGGTTTACCCTGGATGATGCTCGCCCGCCGCAGCGTGTTCTCGGGCGCATCCAGATTAATGTTGCGAGCCGACGGATCAATAAAAATCCGATTCAATTTTTTTCTGCGAAGCATGGTTTTTAATTTTTGCATTGAAATATAAAATCGTTCACCTGAGTGATTTCGGCGGGATGGCAATAATATCGGTGGTTGCTCTCAAAGGAATTTGATTGCTAAAATTTTGAAGCGTTATCTTTTTCCCATTTTTGGCATTAAGCAAGCTGTACCCGAGATTTTCAAAATATTCATAAACCTGCTCAAATTCAATCTGCTGCTCATTCAAAACATATACGCCTATTTCAAAAACGACAAATGGAAGGTATTTTTTTATTGTTTTACACGCTCCCTTTAGAACCTTATATTCGTGACCGTCAGTATCAATTTTAATCAGATCGACTCTTTGAATCGCGTTTTCCAGGCAAAAATGATCCAGCGTGACCGCAGGAACCGAATCGGCAGGCTTGATGGTACCACCATGCAAGGGATGCATATTAGGGGTACTCCCGTCAACCTTCCAACTGGCATAAGCTTTCATTTCATGCATGCGGCTATTTTGATCCGCCAGGAAACACTGGACAGGCGTTATGCGAGATGCGAATTGGGGATTTAAGGAAATGTTTTTTAGAAGCTTGGCATGGGCATAATCGGTGGGTTCAAAGGCGTAGACATGACCTTTTGACGCCACCCTGGCAAATCTAAACGTCATACTGCCGACGTTGGCGCCGACATCTAGAATGACAGCGTCAACAGGTATGGAAAAATATTTATTGCGGGTAACATAATCCTGGAAATTCCCAAATACATACAGAGAAAGATCGATGCCTTCGGTCAAATCCACTTCATAAAATACACCTTTTCTCTGGATAACCTGACTGTCTTGGCGTAAAATCATATGAAACAAAAAATATAGCAGCCTTGCAAGCGCTAACCTCACCCGGGTCATTGGGATTTTCATGAAAAGCGATGTATTCACCTGAGCAGTTATCCTAGATCCTACAAATTATCCTGGCGGTCTTTAGAAGTGGTTTCAAAACCTCAGATCAGGTTCAAGGGCAAGGCGTCAGGCCGATCGGGAAAGCGCAGCATACATGGGTATGTGAGCATTTACCGGAGGCCTGCAACGCAGCCATTGGGCCTTAGATGGGGTTTTGAAACCACTTCTGATGAATTTAATGCGCCTGGCCGCAAACAAGACCATCTTCAGCAATAACCAGCCATGTCGCCAACGGTCAATATTAGTATCGCCGTAGGATCGCGAGCGATAGCGAATCGGCATTTCTGAAATTTTTAAGTTGAGTTTAGTCGCTCCGAATAAAAGATCGAAATCACCGAAGGGATCAAAATCACCAAAATAGGCGCGATTCTCGGCAATTGTTTCGTAATCCCGCTTCCATAGTACCTTGGTCCCGCAAAGTGTGTCATTGATCGGTTGGCCCAGCAACCATGAAAACGTCAGACTGAAAAATTTATTTCCCACCATATTTAAAAATCGCATCGATTGGTTTTCCATCGGATAAATTAATCGCACGCCGTTGATAAATTCACCTTTGCCGGAAACAAGTGCATCGACAAATCGGCTCAGGTCTTCGGGAGGAACGGTCATATCCGCATCCAATATTAGGAGAATATCGCCTTTGGCCTCGTCAAAACCCATTCGCACTGCATCCCCTTTACCCCGACCGGATTGTTGCAGCAATTTACACTTTCGATCGCTGAATCGCTCAATCGCCCGTTCGATGGTCGCATAAGTTTGATCTTTGGAATGGCCTTCAACAAAAAGAATTTCGGTTTCCTTGCCGAGTTGGGGAACCCGTTTCAATAT
This sequence comes from uncultured delta proteobacterium, assembly GCA_963706575.1. Classification (GTDB taxonomy): domain Bacteria; phylum Desulfobacterota; class Desulfobacteria; order Desulfobacterales; family JAHEIW01; genus JAHEIW01. The sequence continues at coordinate 131,940 of CAVPNL010000003.1, forward strand.
AGTTTCGATATTACCGGCCTCATTTCTTGCAGGCACAATAACGGAAACCGTAACGGCGTCGGCAGATACAGATTGGGCCTCACTCGGAGTTGGTCGAGCAACGGCAACGTTGGTCAATGCAAACCAGCTCAACGGGATAAAATTAACAAGATAGCGGTTTGCCAGGCTTGATAGAAAATGAATCGGCAGCGGGAAAAGAATCAGCGGTCTGGAATTTATAATCTCGAAGCCGGCAAGTTCCAGCAAGTTATAAATATCATGCGGTGAAAACCAATTTTGCTCCAATGTATCAAAACCCAGATTCAACCATTTGGCGATGGTAAGCGGCATGCGCCAGAGGTTGTTGAAGAAATTTAATATCAAGCGCGTTCCGGGATGGGTAAAACGGCGCAATTCTTGTAACATGCCTTGCACGTCCCAAAGATCATTCACAAGGTCCGAAAGAATAATAACATCAAAATTTCCTTCAAGCGGTAGATCATGTGCATCGGCCTGAATAAAAGACAGGTTTTCGTGTTTAGCGGCCGCAGATCGGATCATCTCTGCCGAAAAATCAATACCCACTCCCAAAGCGGGCTCCAGGGCAGCCAGCAGGTCCCCATGACCGCAGCCAACTTCCAGGATTTTCATTCCCGGTGGGATAAGAAACCGGTAATAATATCGCAGCAGCTTATGGTAAAAAGCGCCCGGTCGATTCGCGTTTGCCTTTTTTGCAGATACACGGTCCCAGTGAGCCATGCGTTCTTTTTGATAACGCGGCCTCCAGGGATCCGTGGATTCCTTGTGTGAGATGCTTACGGCTGTCGCAGTTGGCACCAGTTTTACCCCTTAAGCCTTGGTTGAAAATTGTCATCATCTCTTATGAGATCCAGATCCGAATCGGTTTCGATCAATTCCCAGCGGTCAAAGCCTTTCGCGATTGCCTGATTCAGCCAGCTGATGCCTTGTCGGATCTGTCCTTTTCTTGAGTAGATACAGGCGATATGATAATCGGCTTCAGCGCTCTGCGGCTTAATCTCACTGATGCGCCGGAATAAATCCAGTTTCTGCTCATATTTTCGCTTTACCTCCAGAACATTGGCAATCTTGTTTTGATCAAATTCAGTAAATCCGGGCTGAAAGGATAATGTCTTCTGAAGCTGTTTAAGAGCTTCCTCTAATTTTTCCTTCTTTTCCAGCAGCGTGATCACCTTAACCTCCAGATCTTGCGTCTGAAAATTAAACTTCAAGGCCTCCCGCATACCGCTGACCGCTTGATCAATCCGTTCAAAGAGGGACTGCGCTAATTTCAAATTTTTCTGGCCGTCCCTAAAGGATGGTCTGGTGTGCGTGGCTTTACGAAAACAAAGAATAGCTTCCTCGATCTTTCCTGTTTGCATTAATGCCAGGCCCAGGCCATTGTATGACTCGGCAAAAAGCGGATTAATCTGCACCGCTTTTGAATAACGGCTGATCGCCGCGTCGGTTTCGCCCTGCGTCAGTAGTAAATTCCCCAGATTATAATTCGCCTGCGCGAAATCCGGGTCCACCCGTAATGCCTCAAAATAATGACGACTCGCCTCAGCAGTTTTACCCAGCCTGGCAAGTGCCGCGCCCAAATTGACATGCGCGTCGGCATAATCAGGATTAATGCGAATGGCCTCATGATAGTGCTCAATCGCTTCTTGAAGACTTCCCATGGAAGTCAGGGCGATTGCCAGATTGCAGTGGACCCCTTCAGGTTCCGGCGGCTCGAGTTCCAGGGCATGTTGATAGTGCCAGATCGCCTCACTGCTCCTGCCCTGCGCATTCAGTGCGTTTGCCAGGTTGTTATGCATAGTCCAGGTCCCTCCCGTCGCCTTTATGCCGTGTTCAAAAAGCGCTACACTATCACGCCAGTGGCTTATTTGGAGGAAGCTGAGAATTAGCAGCGCCGTCAAAACGCTCCCGGACAGGCAACCCAACACAACACGCCGGTATCGCCAGCGGTTGACAATTTCTGCAACGCCCCAGGCCAACATGATAAACAGCCCGATCTCGGGCACATAGGCCCAGCGATCGGCCATCTCCGGCCACAGTCCCGCCTGAACGATACCGATTACCGGAATTATCGTGCCCAGATACCACAGCCATCCAACTGCCAGATATGGTTTCTGCTTCAGGTTGCCAAATGCATAAATAGAAACGATAACCAGAAGTGCGAACGCAGCCAGAGGCTGCCACAGCGGAATTTGCTCCGGAAAGGGATAATAGATTGCCAGATGAGAAGGCCAAATGAGTTTGCCGATATATTTCACATAGGCTACCAGGCCGTTCGCCAACCGGAGCTTCATCGGCAGATCTTCCAACGATATCACATTGCGCATGCCCGCAACCGATGCCGAGGACACAACCACAGAAAGCCCAGATAAAATGAATAACGGCAGTTTTTCAAATATTAAGCGCAAGACGCCGGCCGGAGGGAAAAAGCCCGTTCTTTGCAAAGCGATACGCTTTAGCGGCCAGAAATCCAACAACAAGAGTACAAATGGCAGCGTTACCAGCATAGGCTTGGCCAAAAGACCCAATCCAAAAACGAATAAGACCACCAGATATCGCAAAATTCCGGGCCGGTGATGATAGCCCGCATAAAGCAGAAGCGTCAGCATCCAAAAAAAGGTGCTGAGCACATTCTTGCGTTCTGCGACCCAGGCAACCGATTCTACATTGATGGGATGCAAGGCGAACAAAGCTGCCACAAAAGCACTGCGCCAGAGTGCACCGGTCATTCGATTAAAGGTTAAAAACAACAGCATCGTCGAAATAATATGAAAAAAAACATTGCTCAGATGATGGCGGCCGGCGTCCATTCCATAAAGCGAGACATCCAGCATATGCGAAAGCCAGGTGATCGGATGCCAATAGTTTCCATCTTTGAGCGCAAAACTGAAAGCCCAGCTCAAGCTTGCCGGGTTTACGCCAGACCGCACAAATGAGTTTTCAGTAATATAGGTACTATCATCGAAATTGATAAATTCATAATGGCGCACCTTCCCGTAAATCGCCAATATTGACAATATAAGGAGCAGGCAAACGACGAATCTGGGGTCTATTGCGAAAATGGAAGTTCGCGGTTTTCTCATTTTAACCTTGGGTAAATATATATTTCTCAAAACACGTTGGGTTGCGGTGGTGATATTAAAACATTATATCATGGATTCCATGACTGAAATTTAATTTTTTCGATTTTGGCGCCTTGATGTAAGACCACAGCTAAATTATTATTAAATTCGGGGTCGTCAGACAGATAAACAGTTCCCGGAGGACTTTGGACAATCCTTTGCTGAGAATTTTAATTCGAATCATTTAGAATGGATTAGAAAAAGGATCTTAAGGAATATCGGTAAAAGAAACTCACGGTGATGGTCTAAACTGGGATTATGATATCATCTTTTATAAAAAACAGCAGGGGGGATTTGCATCCCCCCCGTTGTTCTGTGCTTCGGTTTTTAAATTAAGTCAGAAAATTTCTTCTTTGGTTCACCATTATCCAGGAATTAATCCATAGCCTTGGTATACGCATGGCCACCAGCGACCCATTTGTTCGCAGTGCCGGAAGCTGCGCTGGCAGTGGTATAATCTGTCGGACATCTGCCGGCTGCTTCTGTGACCGTAATGGTAATAGTTCCGTCGACGGTTCCGGCTATACTAACCGTATTCTGACCACCTTTGTCGGTCAGCGTAAAGCCCAAATACTGCGAGTTCCCAGCTGCGGGTGGCAGGATGGTATTTTCCGGAATCGCAAAATAATCGGAAATCGCGGCCGCAACGTTGTTGGCGTCTGATTCGGCCGAATTACAATAGGACTTGTTACGATAGGCAATAAAGTTCGGAATGGCAATTGCCGCCAGGACACCGATGATGGCGATAACAATCATCAGCTCGATAAGTGTAAAACCTTTTGAATTGTTTCCTCTTAGTTTCTGTAACATGTAAAACCTCCCTTGTGTTTGATGTTTTTTATATTGTTATTTAAGATTAACGAATAGGCTGAATTGTTTTTCCTGTCTTCGCTTGGTTATTCTGACCCCACCCCCTTTTTAATTCATCAAAATGTTTGGCGTATAGTAAAGCAAAAGCTGTGCCATGATAAATTTTACTTCAAAAAAATTATATATTATTGGAATCATTATAGATAAATTTAAACCACACAAATGCCTGCAACGAATTGATCTGTCAAAAATTGCTTGTTTACCAATAATGGGCTACCCATTGACAAAATTTGTCATCTAAATCCGGTGGCGGTCTTTCTCCCGGAACTGCCCCTTACCACCAAGTATCGGTTAATTTCAGGAATTCAATAGGAAAATTTTAGTTGGAATTTCTATAGGAGGGATGTATTGCGCGGTCAGCCGGCGACGGATAAATCATAACATTCTGATTTACTTGTCTATCCCGAGTTTGTCGAGACGGTACCGCAGGGAGCGAAAGCTGATTCCGAGTAATTCGGAAGCTTTATTTTTATTGCCGTTGCTGCAGTCCAGCGCTTTTTTCAGGTATCCACGCTCAATTTCTTCCAGAATTGAATCCAGCGCAACCCCCCGGGCAACCTCATCCAGATCAAAGCGGCGATCTTTAAATCCCTCGATCCAGCGGCGCTTGTGAAGCGAAAGGGCCAGGCTGTCCGGCAAAATGATGTTGGTGGTGGAAAGCGCCACACTGCGTTCGAGTAAATTTTCAAGTTCCCGAATATTGCCTGGAAAGTCATACTTTTTAAGCAAATCAAGCGCATAGGATGAAAACTTGGTAATTTCCTTGCCCATTTCTTTTGAGTATTTTTCGAGAAAATGCTGGGCCAATGCCCGCAGGTCGGTCTTGCGCTCTCTGAGCGTCGGCACTTTGATTTCAATCACATTGAGGCGGTAAAAAAGATCTTCCCGAAAATTGCCGGCAATCACCTCTTTTTCCAGACTTTTATTGGTCGCTGAAATAATGCGGATATCAACTGAAATATCCTCATTGCCGCCCACCGGCATAAACACTTTTTCCTGGACCGCTCGCAGCAATTTGACCTGGATGGGCAGGCTCAATTCGCCGATTTCATCCAGAAAAACAGTCCCTTTATGCGCGATCTCAAACAGCCCCTTTTTATCATGGGTGGCTCCGGTAAACGCCCCTTTTTTATGTCCGAACAGCTCGCTTTCCATGAGGGTTTCCGGGATGCCGCCGCAGTTGATGACCATAAAGGGCTGCTCATTGCGTTTACTTTCCTGATGAATGGCCTTGGCAATGACCTCTTTGCCGGTACCGCTCTCTCCGGTAATCAGGACATTGGTTTTGGTCTCCGCCACCTGTTCGATCAATTTATAGATATGGCGCATGGCCGGACTGCTGCCCACGATCATGCCATAATGCAGGCTTTGTTTCAGCTCGTCATCCAGTTGCTTTTTTTCATGCTCGATGGTTCTTAATTTCAGCGCCTTGGCAATCGTGGCCAGCAGTTCATCCTTGTCAAAGGGCTTGGGAACATAGTCATATGCGCCTTCATTCATCGCTTCGACGGCGGTTTCGGTGGTGGCATAGGCGGATATCATGATAACCACATTATCCGGATGTTGCTGCTTGGCAGCGCGCAAAACATCGAGCCCGGTGATATCGCCCAGCCGGATATCGCACAGCAAAAGATCAAAATGATATTGTTCCAGCAGGCTGATGGCCTCCCGCCCGGATTGGGCACAGGAAACTTTATAATTTTCTCTTGTCAGCATGTATTCAAGTAATTCGCGCATGCTGAGTTCATCATCGACTACCAGAATATGGGGAGAATTTGTCGTCATAATTGTTCCCGGGTTCTTAGAAGTGGTTTCAAAACCACTTCTAGTATTTATTGTTTATTCGGCCATTTGCCGATGGACCTTAACTCCTTTTTTATATCCCCTCTTCAAACACAACGCGTCCACCGACCATGGTCAGCACCGGTTTGCCTCGCAGCAGCCAGCCGTTAAAAGGGCAGTTTCTACTAAGCGATTGAAATTGTGAAACATCCACCTTAAAGGCCGCATGTGGGTCGATAATGGTGATATCCGCCGCCCGCCCGGGCCGCAAGCCGTGGGCAAGGCCGAGGATGCGTGCCGGATTTGCGGACATCTTTTCAATTAATTCCGTTAATGAGATGACACCTTCCTGTACCAGCTTTAATCCTAACGAAACCGCAGTCTCCAGTCCGATAACACCGTTGGCGGCCTTATTAAATTCAACAGCCTTTTCGCGGGCTGAGTGGGGGGCATGATCGGTCGCAATCACATCAATCGTTCCGTCGGCCAATCCCCTGCGGACGGCTTCCCGGTCCTCAGCCGAGCGCAGCGGCGGGTTCATTTTGGCATCGGTCCCGCATTGCCGCACGGCCTCATCGGTTAACATAAAATAATGCGGAGCCGTTTCAGCAGTCACCTTCAGACCGCTTGATTTTGCTTCCCGCAGCGCCCGCACGGATTCAGCCGTGCTCACATGTGCAATGTGCACCGGGGCTCCGGTTGATTCGCTCAGGGCAATATCGCGCTCAACCATGACACTCTCGCTGGCATTGGATATGCCGGCCAGCTGCAGCTCGGAAGCGACCGTACCGGCGTTCATAACGCCGCCGGCCGCCAGGTTCAGATCCTCGCAGTGGGAAATTACCGGCAGATTATGGCGTTTGGCAGCCGTTAATGCGTCCTGCATGAGGCGGTCATCCATAACCGGATTGCCGTCATCCGACACGGCAACTGCACCGCAGGCTTTCAGCCGCTCAAACTCACAGATTTGCCTGCCTGCCAGCCCGACGCTGATCGCGCCCACCGGATAGACTTTTGCAAAATTTGCCCGGCCCGCCTGGCTTAAAATAAATTCAGTTATCTCACAATTATCATTTACCGGATGGGTGTTGGGCATCGCGCAGACCGCAGTGAATCCGCCCCAGGCGGCTGCCCGGGAGCCCGTCTCGATGGTCTCTTTGTGCTCATGACCGGGTTCTCTGAGATGAACGTGCATATCGATAAAACCCGGACAGACAATTTTACCGGAGGCGTTAATTATCTTAGAGACCGGCGCTATTGCTTCTTTTTGGCCTTCTTTTACGATCTCGACAATTTTATTTGCGCGCACAAGAATATCGGCTATCGTATCCAGATGACCGGGGTCGATGACTCTGCCGCCCTGTATCCGGGTTAACATAGCGGGTTTTCTCCCAACGCGTGCTTTGAAATTTCTGTGATCAATTATTTTAATATTTGGCCGAGTCTGCCCCACCTGACGCCAAAATTTTCCTTATCCCATGACCAATAGATAATAAAAGCCTTGCCGTTCACCGCTTTATAATCGACAAATCCCCAAAAACGGCTGTCAAAGCTTTCATCCCGGTTGTCTCCCATCACGAACAGGGACTGCTCGGGCACGGTTACCGGCCCGAAATTATCTCTTGGCCGGATGTGGGCCGGCAGAATACGCGGATCCGTATAGACGCCATAAGCATGATTAACTCTTTCTTGGTTGAGGTAGAGTTTTTTGTCACGAATCTCAATCACATCTCCGGGAATACCGATAACGCGTTTGATAAAATCCTTATTGGGGTCAACGGGGTATTTAAAAACGACGATGTCGCCGCGATTCGGTTTTTTAATCGGAATAATGTTTTTGCGCAAATACGGTATTTTTAAGCCGTAGATGAATTTGTTGACCAGGATGTGATCTCCGATCTGAAGCGTTTGCTTCATTGAGCCTGAAGGAATTTTAAAGGCCTGAACCACAAATGTCCTTATAAACAACGCGATGACAATGGCCACTAAAATGGCTTCGATATTCTCGCGTAGCGTACCCTTTTGGGGATACTCATTTTCGGCCTCAGCAATATGATCAGATTTCAATGTTTCTTTGAACCTTTCTGTATGGAATTGGATTCGGCACACGAATCAATGGAATCGGCAATGGTTGTCCCATTGAGTAAAAGCGCATGTCCTGTGTTTGGTCTGTTTTAATTACCCCATACCAGTGACATAAATGGCAAGCCGAATGACCAGGTTGCCGAACACGCCCGCTAGAACATCATCGAGCACGATCCCGCTGCCACCCCCGACTCTTTTTTCAAGGATACGGATCGGAAACGGTTTCAGTATATCAAATACTCTAAAAATCACAAACCCGGCCAGCGCCGTCTTTAAGTTAAAGGGCAAACCTGCTAAAGTGACCATAATCCCTGCAATTTCATCAATAACGATTTGCCCTGGATCTTTTTGCTTTATGATCTTCTCTGCTGCCGATGCGATCCCTATCGCAAATAAGATAAAGGCCAGAATACAAATCACAGATATCAGGAGATTTAGACGGGAAAGAAGAAAACATACCGGCAGTCCGATTAACGATCCAAAGGTGCCGGGCGCAAAAGGTACGGTTCCGATAAGAAAACCTGTCGCCACAAAAAAAACCGCTTGTTCGCGAAATTTCATGGCCCGTGTCTATAACCTGCTCTGCCGTTTGTCAAGCGGCAAGCCCACCCGCCGGGCAATTCTCGGAAAAATTATCTGCGTGCGTCCGTGTGGGGTACGCCGCGGCACAGCTCGCCAGAGCGAAGACGGGTCTGTGGCTAATTCATCTGCCATTATCTTTCCGCAACCTCTTTTGCGATGGTTTCATATACCACCCGCAGCGGCAAATTCCGTTTCAGCGCGATCTTTCTGCAGACATCATATTCCGGGACCAAACGCTCGCCCCCATCCGGATCTTTGACCTGTTTAACCTGGATTTTGCCAAATGAGCTCTGAATTGTCAGCTGCTCTCGCGCAAGCAGTTTGCGCGCCGCTTTATAATAACGGACGCCCAGGGATGTGGTTTCAGAAAGAAGTCGTTGGATGAGCCGATCTTTTCCATCTTCCGCGCACAACACCTGTATCAGCGTGCCGGGTCTGTTTTTCTTCATGTAGACCGGGATCCAGTAGACATCGAGTGCGCCGTCTGCGTACAGGCGCTCCATGATAAAACCGAAAAATTCCGGGTTCATATCATCGATACAGGTCTCCAGAATAATGATCTGATCGGTTTGCAAACCTTCGGATGAATCTGCAACGTCTCCCGTAATGATTCGCAGAAGATTTGGCCTGTCGGCCAATTCCCTTTGACCCGCACCATAGCCGGTTTTTTTTACATGCATGGGCGGCAGCGGACCAAAGGATTCTGCCAGGGAGGCAATAATCGCGGCACCGGTCGGGGTGACCAGTTCGGCGGCCACGTCGGTTCCGTAAACCGGTGCATCCTTCAGAATTTCGATGGTCGCCGGCGCCGGAACCGGAAGCGTTCCGTGCTGGCACTTAACGAAACCGGAACCCAGGGGAATCCTGGAGGAGGTCACCTTATGGATGCCCAGTTTCTCTAAACACAGTGCGCTACCGACAATATCAACAATCGCATCGACACCACCCACTTCATGGAAATGAACTTCGTGCAAATCGCAACCATGAATACCGGCTTCGACCCGGGCCAGCGTCTCGAATACGGTCAAACTGCTGGATTTAACGTCATCAGACAGGGGGCAATTTTCCAGCAATGACTTGATCGTTTTATAATCCCTTGAATGATCGGAATTCTCGATTTCAACGCTTGCACATGTTGCCCGAATTCCATTTCTCATCACGGGCGTCGCCGTCAGTTGAAATCCATTTAAAGGCAAACGCGACAGCTCATTTTGCAACCAGTCAACCGGCGCGCCGAGGTCTATTAAAGCGCCCAGGGTCATATCGCCGCTAATACCGGAGAAGCAATCAAAATAGGCTTGCAACAACATGTGGCTACCTGTTGTAAATAACGCCAATATGCGTATTCATAAATTTAACCACGAAGGTCACGAAGGACACAAAGCAAGAAATTTAAAAATCTTGTAATAATCTTCGGGTATCTTCGTGATCTCTGTGGTGACCGGACTTAAATATTGACAAATGAGGCAATGGTTATAATATAGATCCCCTAACCCGGTCCAGCCGGAAAAAAACAAGCTAAAAACGGAAGTGCGCAGCTGTCTGGTGAAGCTCCCGGACTTCAAATCCGGTGTGGGGCGCTAAAACCGTCCCGGGTGGGTTCGATTCCCATGCACTTCCGCCATTTAAAATAGCAGCATTATATTTCTAAATCAATCTCTTATCTCTTGATGACCATCAAGAGATTTTTTGTTTTTAAAGACAAACTCTCCGGGATAAATGAAAAATATGAATCAGGTCGTTGGGATAATCCGGTTTTACCAAGCTGAAAAACGACATATTGCGTACCGTCTGCGTTCAATGCCGGCCACCGCTCCAATTAAAATTTGTTTGCAGACGGCAATGCTAATATGTGAAGATATTGAGAAACGGCGGGCTTTCAAACGCCAGGATGATTAGCCAAAACGCTGACGCATAGAAAAGCGCATATATTAAGAAATTGTATTTTAAGCAAGAGGACATTAAAACGGCTTTATCGAAAGGTCTGTGAAATACGTGGATTGTGCAGCATCCAAGAACCTGATATATATTGTCGAACAGACCCTTCCCGGCACACGATTCAACGGATGGGGCAAGAGGCCGTCACTTCCAATCTTAGATTCGGTCTATTCAATGGGAGAAAAATGGAAATCTGGAAACTGATCGGTGAGATATTACTGCTTCTTTTGGGTGCGTTTCTGCTCGGGGCCTTAGCGCAGCGGCTCAAACAGAGCGCCATTATCGGTTATCTTTTAGCGGGAATCGTCCTAGGCCCCCTGCTATTCAATCGGCAAGCAGTGATGAGCGTCGCAGAACTCGGTGTGGCCTTGCTGCTTTTTTCCATCGGACTGGAATTCTCGCTGGGTCGTCTGAAGCGCATGGGATCAATTGCTCTGGTGGGAGGAAGTCTTCAGGTGTTGCTGACAATGGGGCTTTTTGCAGGCCTTTTTGTCCTGTTCCATCCGCCGGCTTCCGCGCTGGCCATTGGAGCGTTGGTGGCTCTCAGTTCGACGGCCATCGTGCTGCGGGTCCTGGTGGATCGGGCGGAAATTGACTCGGTCCATGGCCGATCGGCCCTGGGAGTCCTTCTGGTACAGGACGTTGCAGTGGTGCCTTTGGTTCTTTTTATTACCATACTCACCGGAGGCGGAAACTCCCTTGAGATCGCTGTGACCGTCGGCCGAACTTTAGGTGCCGCAGTCGCAATCGTTGCTCTGTTCTATATTCTATATTTTCAGATAATCCCTCGGCTTCTGCTAAAGACGGAACTTTTTGCCAATAGAGAGCTGGTGGTGCTGCTCACCATTCTGCTGGCCGTCGGATCTATCTGGGCCGCCCATTCTGTGGGGCTATCTCCCTCGCTCGGGGCGTTTCTTGCAGGAATGCTGCTGGCGGAATCCCCTTTTGCCGCTCAAGTCCGCTCGGACATCGGTTCGATTCGAGTCCTTTTTGTAACCCTGTTTTTCGTCTCGATCGGCATGCTGGCCGATCCGGGCTGGTTTTTATCGAACTGGACTGTCGTCTTTCTGTGGCTCTTTCTGGTCGTCATCGGAAAAACGCTAATCGTTTATCTCATCTTCCTCTTTTTTAAAATCGGCCATGGCCAAGCCCTGGCCACAGGTATTTCTCTATCACAGATGGGGGAGTTCTCATTTGTGCTGGGAACGATTGCAAAAACAGGGGGACTAATCGACGGCGAAATATTTGCGCTGATCGTTTCGGTCACTATTTTTTCCATGTTCATCGCCCCCTATGCGGTCAGTTATGCCATTCCGCTGGCGCGTTGGAGCGTGGGCCTGTTTTCATCCCGTCAACGGTCACTGATGATGCAACAGGAAAAAAACGCCCTTACAACATCCGGCCGCATCTTGATTATCGGATTCGGCCCTGCCGGACAGGAGGTGGCCGACGCGCTCATAAAAGAAAAGCTCAGGCCGGAGGTAATCGAACTCAATCCGAAAACGGCGCAAATCGCTCGGGAAAAGGGGCTGCCATTGCATCTGGGAGATGCCTCGGGAGCAGAAATGCTTGAAAAAGGGGGGATTCACGAAGCCTGTATTGTGGTCGTCACCGTCCCGGATCCCCGTAGTGCAGCCCAGATCATTCGAACCATTCACCTGATGTCCCCTAACCTGCCGGTAATTGCGCGAAGCCGTTATCAAATCGCCGTTCCTGACCTGCAAAGAGCTGGAGCCGTCGTCATTGACGAAGAGCATACGGTCGGAATAGCAATCGCCCGAGAAGTCATCGAGGTTTTGCGCCAGCCTCAAAATGAAGCCATGGCCTGCGCACTTGCCGGCCAGAGGCCCGAAGAAGAAAATCCGAGGGATTGAAGCACAAACAAAAGCGCAAGGAAGAATGAAAAATTCAGTTAACTATTCATTATCACTTAATCCCTCAATCAGCGCCATTACGTTTTGGCCTAATACCTGGTGATTATAGCCGCCTTCCAGAATCCCGAAGCAGCCGCCTCCGGATCGGCTGGCTGCCGCTTTAACGAGTTGCCCAATTTTAAAATAATCTTCGGTCAGAAGCAGCCCTCCCCAGTCGTCACGGTGATTGTCAAAACCGGCTGAAATCCCGATTAAATCCACCCGACAGTCATCCAGTTCCTTTTCGATTTCCGCCAGAAACGACTGACGATCTGTAGCTTCCACATTATGAACCGTGACATAATTTATAGATCCAAGAATATTCACCGTCCCATCGCCGTAATGAAGGTCGATGTCCAATACATAGGCCGTTTTTATTTGCCCCTTATTTTTGAGGGCCTGCAATGCCACGGCCATATTGTTGAAAAAACAAAACCCCCAGGATGAATCAGCTGAAGCGTGGTGGCCGGGGGGGCGGATCAATCCAAAGGCCGGCTCGGCAAGTCCGATGCTTGCCGCCTGAACAGCCCCGCCGGCAGCTAGCGCGGCGATATCGTAAAGGCCGCTTTGATGGACGGAATCAATGTGGGTTTTGGTGTGGGCCGCCTCAATATCCTTTTGGGTGGCCGACTGTGCCCTGACAAGCTCAACCCTGGATTCGATGGCCTCCATGATGGACTCCATGCGACCTGCAGACGACGCCGGATCGGTGGTATAAACCCTGTAGAAATCTTCATGAAAAACGACTTTCATGGTTCCCCCATATCAAATAATAGAGGTTTCAGGTGTCAGTAAAATAACTCACCAATCATAGCTGGTAAGCTGGGAAGCTTGGAGGCTATAGGCTTGCAAAAATTTAGCTTTCCAGTTTCCCGGCCTTCCAGCCTCCCCGCCTTATAGCTTTCCAGCCGATTATCCCTTTTTGACCAGTCTGGCGACCGACTCGATGTGATAGGTATGCGGAAACAGGTCGACCGGCTGGACTTCTTCTACCCGATACGCTTCTTTAAGCAAAATGAGATCACGGGCCAGGGTGGTGGGATTGCAGGATACGTATACGATTCGTTCGGGCAACAGCGCCAGCACCTGTTTGGCCACATCCGGGTGCATCCCGGCTCTGGGCGGGTCGATAATAAGAACTTCCGGCCGCCGGGAGATCGCCGGCAACGTTTCACGGATATCGCCCGGGATAAACCGGCAATTTTCAACCTGATTATGACGGCAGTTGTTTTCGGCGTCGGCAATAGCGCTGGGGGCTATCTCAAGACCGATAACTTCTCTAGCAGCACCGGAAAGCAGAATCGGTATGGTGCCCGTACCCGAATACAAATCCAGAACCGTTTCAGAGCCGTTCAATTCAGCATATTGTTTAACCGTATCATACAATTTAGCGGCACCCGGAGTGTTGGTTTGAAAAAAGGAGTTGGCCGATATTTTAAACTCAAAAGAACCAATTTGGTCAATAATAGTTGAATCGCCGACAAGGGTAATCTCGGATTCACCGGTGGTCACGCCGGCTTTGCGCGCAGTGATGTTATTTATTACCGCGATGACATCCGGGTAGGTTTTCACTAATCGGTTTGCAAGGGAGTGCAGAACTTGCCGATTTTCCGCTGCGGTTACGATATTTACCATCCAGCGGTCAAGAGCCACCGAATGCCGCAGCATTAAAAACCGCCAGAATCCTTCATGGCTGTGCAGGCCGTAAGGCGACAATCCGGACGATATGATAAATTGGCGCACATCATCGAGCAGCTGATTGCCCAAACCGGGCTGCAGCAGGCATCTTTTGGTATCAAATACCTTAAAAAACGTTCCCGGCACATGCAGGCCGATGGCAAAGCCTTTATCAATTTCAGACAATTGCATCTCATCAGGCGTCAGCCACCGACGGTCGGTGCAGGAGAATTCCATTTTGTTGCGATAGCCGAATATCTGCGGTGAAGGTATGGTGGCATGAACCCGGGCATCCCTGATTTGTCCAATATGCTCAAGGGACTCTTGAACATGCTGACGTTTGTATTTTAATTGCACCGCATATTCCAAAAATTGCCACTTGCAGCCGCCGCAAAAACCACTGTATATACAGGGTGGATGAACCCGGTCAGGTGAGCCTATTAGCAATTCCATGACCCGCGCTTCCGCATAGTTCTTTTTCTTGCGAGTGATGCGAATCAACACGCGATCACCGGGTACGGCCTGGTCCACAAAGACAGCCAGTCCGTCGATGCGAACGAGGCCTTTTCCGCCAAAGGCAATGTCGCTGATTTCAACTTCGATTGATTGGCCTTTTTTCACTTTCATCGCTGTTGGCTCTTTGATGAAAAAGTCAATTTTGCAGTGTTATATATTAAAGTGTTTGTTTAGCTTTAAATTATTAATATACTGATAATATAATATATCAATAAAATATAAAAAATAATATCCGGCAGCTTAAAACCTACACTAAATGGGCATCATGGTCAATTCAAAGAAAGAATCCATTATAGAAGAGATAATATTCGAAGCGGATGAGTTCAGGTTAAAAGGCTTTCTCCATCTACCACCGGTGACCACCCCCCCGTTCGTCATTGGATGCCACGGGCTATTCAGTGATAAAAATTCGCCCAAGCAGATTGAACTCGCAAAGCACTGCAACAGGCTCAACATAGCCTATTTTCGCTTTGATCACAGGGGCTGCGGCGAAAGCAAAGCACCTTTCGAGGCCGTCACATCGCTGAATGCACGTTGCATTGACTTAAAAGCCGCAGCAAATATGCTCAGGGCCAGAGATGATCTGGGCGATCAAATGGGGCTTTTCGGCAGCAGTATGGGCGGTTCTGTCTGCCTGGCGGCCGCCGGTGATCATGCCGCCCGGACTGTTGTCACCTGGGCAGCTCCGATCTGCAGCGCCGATCTCGTTCCGCAACATGCTTACCCTTCCGGAAGTTCAGATATCCCTTTTGAAAACACCCCCTTTGATATTCGCACCCTGCTTGCGGGCCTGCGCAACATACTCATTTTCCACAGCGATTCCGACGAAATCGTTCCCCTGGCCCATGCCGAAGAAATATATGAACGCGTCAGCGAGCCCAAAAAACTGGTCGTATTTTCACTCAGTGACCACCGCATGAGCCAGCCAGCTGACCAGCAGACGTTTCTGCAGGAGGCAAGCCTTTGGTTTCAGACCCGTCTAAAGCCTGACAATAAATAAAGTATTACTTTTATTATAGACTATAAGTATCTATTTTTATTTCATTTCCTTCATAATAAATAATTTTTATCTGATTTAAACTTTCAGGCAATTGAGATGGAGCGCCCTTTACGGCAATAAATGTGGCTGGCATATTTTCCTTGAGTTGTCCGAGCCGTGGTAAATTCATGAGCAAGGCACCATTATGTGTTGCACACCGCACAGCCTTCTCAATTGGATACCCGGCGTCCAAAAATATCCGCATCTCTTCGATAACTGCCTGCCCATGCACGACTCCGGCACTGCCGGCATCGGTGCCCAGGGCAATACGAACCCCTATTTGACGCGCCATTTGAATCTGTTTGATTTGGTGTTCCAGGTTTTTCTGCACCACATCTAAATCGACCCTATTGCGCCCCATCTGGTCACCAAGCGCCTTCATCGTGAAGGCGGTCGGCACCCAGGTTACCCCCCTGTCCACCATCCGGTACAAATTTTCCTCTCCCATGAAAAAGCCGTGTTCAATGGAATCACATCCTGCATCAACCGCAATTTTCACCGGTATTTTGCCGTTGGCGTGCACCATGGTTTTTAATCCGCGCTGCCTGGCCGCCCGTACCGCGGCTTTCAGCTCGGCTGAGTCGAACTGCGGCTCGGTTTCTTTAGCAAAACAGGTCAAACTGTTAAGACCGGAATTGACAATTTTGATATGATCAACACCCTTTTTCTCCTCAAGAATGGTTTCTGCCAGGGACAGGTCCGCAGATAGCGCACAGCCGATCAGATGACCGTAACGCCCCGGTCGATACCAGGCTTTGCCGCTCACGCACAAATGAACAGGATGATCTTCGGTACCCGGATTTGCCTTGTACAGCAAAACACTGCTGCCGGGATCTCCACCATCGCGCACGGCCAGACACGCCCCTGGCAAGATACTGATTTAAATGCTTTAAAATCCGTCCGCGAAACCGGTTTTGCCCCTCGGCTCTGTTGACCGATGGGCTCCGGCGGGCGATCGGTGAGATGGCCAGGTGGACGTGGCAATCGACTAGCCCGGGTAAAAGGGTACAGCCGGAAAGATCCAAAACCGGCATGTCCCGTTTTGTGGAATCCGGCATCGGCTCGGTTATTTTGCGGACCGATTGAATGACCCCGTTTTCCAGGCCGAGCCGCATTTGAGATTGAACCGCAGCGCCGCTACCGTCGATCAGCCACCCCGCATGAATGGACATAATTTCGTTGCGCATTTGGGCCATCTGAACCTATAAGTTCTCGACTCTCTAATAGAAAAAGTAACCATCCTTTACTTTTCCGAAATCATTTCTTTAGCTCTGGGAATCGGAAAAAGCGAATACAAGGGATGGTTTTCGCGTCATCTGGTGGATCCCAAGCCGCTGCTAAAGGCACTGGATCTATTTTAACATAGAGATTATACTCTTTTGGCCTGCTCAGAGATCGGTTGCATTGCCCCATTCAAATATTATGGGGTTCTGGAATAGTGGCATGTTGGAATACTGGGTTCGGCGGAATGGGATCTATTTTTATTTATCTGACCCGCAAGCAAAATTAAAACCAGGACATCATCCGCCTTTCATACCCAATATTCCATTTTTCCACCATTCCATTATTCCATTGAATATCTAACCACCCGTCTAAAGCCTGGCTTTATAGATCAGAAATCTTCACTTTGATTCAACCCTTGTTGAGGTGACGATCCAGAAAAGATTTTAGTTGCCGCTTCATACCCCGGCGTCCGGCTGGAATCACTGTGACCGGCCCCTTTGCCTACATAAAGCTCGACCTGCCCCGGCGCAAAGCTGCGCTTTAATTCCAGAGCAAACGAAAGCGGAAATCTTCGATCATTTTGCCCGTGAATCAGCATCACGGGTATCTTGATGTCCTCTGCCAAGCGTGCCGGACTGACCGTATCCAACCTGTTGCCATAGAACAAATTCAACCAGAATAGGATCATAGGGCCGAAGCAAATGCCAAAGAAAGGATTCACCCACCGGTACAGGCTCAACAGAGCTTCACGGGTATAGGCATAGCTGCCCTCCATAAATAAAATCCGGACTTTACCCGGATTGCGGCTGGCGGCGATGATGGCACCGGCGGAGCCGATCGAATGTCCGTAAAGAATAACGGGCTGGCCCAGCCAATTTATGACGGCTTCGATGTCTTCGGCAAATTTAACCGCATTCATAAACCGTCGCCGGCTGGAGTCCCCGTGATCCCGCGCGCTATGCAAAACCGTTGTAAAGCCCCACTTGGCAAAAATCCGGGCTCTGGAAACCATGCGATCCCGATTGCGGCTCCATCCGTGCGCCAGGACAACCAGGCCTTTTGAGGGGCATTGCGGTTCAATTCGCCAGACCTCTAAACTTCCCCCGTCGATGGCGGGAATTATAGCATCGATAATCCGGCCCCAATTCGGAGGATCTGTGACCGGTTTCCGCGGCAACTGTTGAACGACGTAGGTAAAAATCAGGCTAAGAAGCAAATACAGGCCGATTAGGCACCCAATAAAATATAAAAATAATTGCAAGCCGGTACTCCAACTCAGGTTCGGAATTTGTCTAGTTTATGGTTTCAGGTGTCAGGTGTCGGCTATCAGAGGGCAGATGTCAGAAGACAGAATCAGAGGGTAATTTGTTGACTTCGAGTCGCCAGCCCTATTCTCTGTCTTCTGTCCTCTGACTTCTGTTTTCTGTTAGCTGACACCAGCCTTCGCGATCACAGCCGCTACTCACGGCAAAGACCTGACACCTAAAATAACGGGTGCTTTTAATTTGAAAAAATAGATTGATAAAAGCAATTCGCGTTCTAAAAAAAAACCGGGATATGACACTAAAATTGTGGCGGATCAAGGCCCAGCAACTCGCGGCGCAGCACTTCCAGAGCGGCCATCGCAAACATCTGTTTATTCATCGTCCGGTTGCCAAACCAGAAATGAAATCGATGGCCGGCAGTGCCATGTGGCGTTGCCAACCCAATACAAACCGTTCCGACGGGTTTTTCCGGTGTGCCTCCCGTCGGCCCGGCAATGCCGCTGGTCGCCAACCCATATGTGGCACCGCAAACCTTGCGGGCACCCCGGGCCATCTCCATGGCGGTTTTCTCATGCACGGCACCGTGCGCAATTATGGTTTCTTTTGATACATTTAAAATATCGATCTTGGCCTGATTCGAATAGGTAATGCCGGAATATACAAAATAATCTGAACTGCCGGATATATTGGTCAGCAGATTAGCAATCAGGCCTCCGGTACAGCTTTCGGCCAGTGCCAGGGTTGCCTGTTTTTTTCTAAGAAGATGCCCAATCGTTTTTTCCATGAGGTCACCCTGCTGCGAGAACACCTTATTGCCCATCTTTTCAATCACCCATCCAACAGCCGCCGCCAAATGGTCATTCAATTTCTGATCATCGGTGTCATTGGCATAAAGTTTCACCTGGATTGCGGGAAATTTGGCCCGCAGCCCCAGAGAGATTTGTGGAAAGACTTCTTCCAGCGCGGCAATCCGCTCAAAGGTCTGGGATTCGGTCAATCCAAAAGTTGAAAGGGTTCTGCTGCGGTAAAAGCGGCGCTTATCGCCGATGAGCTCGATTATTTGCGGCAGGACGATATCCGATAACATGCGCCGCATCTCACCCGGTACGCCCGGAAGGAAGAAAAAAAAGCATCTGCCGATTTTCATGCGAAATCCAGGGGCGGTCCCAACCGGGTTTTGCAGGCATTGCGCCCCCGCCGGCAAAAACGCCTGTTTGCGGCTGGCAGGATTCATCTCCCGCTGGCGGGCTTTAAAGAAATTTTCAACCGATTCAAGCGCGGATGGATTCAGATCAAGTGTTGCTCCGACCGCCCTGGCAGCGGCCTCTGAGGTAAGGTCATCAGACGTCGGCCCCAACCCGCCGGTAACCACTGCGATATCTGCGCGGCCGCCAATCTCTTTAAAGACAGAGATGAGAAGATCGAGATCATCGCCCACACAGATGTGCCGGCTAACGGCAACTCCGTTTTCCTCCATTTTCTCGGCGATATAAGCCGAATTGCTGTCGATGAGCGCGCCGGTTCGAATCTCTTCGCCGGTTGCCATGATCTCTGCTATCATTACAAACTTACCCCTACCCTATTTCAAGAAGGCACGATATTCATAAAAAATGAGCTAAAATTAAAAATGATCTAAAATGCCTAAAATTATAGTTTCGCTCCGCTCCATCTTTTTTTATAAATAGGATCGTTCGACCCAGGGGCTCTCGACGGGTAGAATTCCTCAACTTTAGGCATTTTAGATCATTTTAGGCATTTTAGGCACTTCTAACTTTAGAGCACCTTGCGAACTTTTTTTCTGCCTTTTAAGATAAACTGCCAATTTTGAAATCGGTTCTAGTTCGGTGGCGTCAGCACAAACACTTCCGGCGGCGGGTCAACATTGACCCAGTAACGATCAATATTCAGCTGGCAATCGGCCCCGTCATGGGTCAGCAGCCTTAATTGTAACGGCACCTGAAACCCGTCTATCGATTGCACACTTTCAATTTCAGCGCGATATTTCAACGAGCCGGATCGATAAAATACATCAACCCGGCGGACCTCTGATACGCTTTGGTCATAATATATTTTCTGCCGAACGCCCCACCATCTTTCTTTGAGAACCAGAACATAACCGGGGGTCTCCTTTTCTTGGATTAATGACGCCGAATCGAATTTGGGCAGCGGAATTTGACCGGCTAAAAGCGTAATCACATCGCTGGAAGCTATGGGAATTGAAATGAGTTTTTTTAAACTCGGATCACTTTCCTGAAATTTTCGGAATGTCGTATCCTGGCCATGAACCTCCAGATAGTAAAGCCATTTGCCGTCGGTCGCTAATTTGACTGCCGGGTAGCCGGAAATCAGCACCGCAATGCTGAGTTTAACCGGTTTTTCTCCGATCCATGCCACGCGTTGATCAAGCTTCAGACGGCCATTTTGTCTGATCTGGATATTCCCGATTCCTTTGAAATTCTTCAGAGAATCATTTTTGGTGCTAAGAACCGAAAGCAGGTCACGAACCTTGTTGGCCTTCTCGGCAGGGGAAATTTCCAACTCTCTGGTCGGCTTGAAAACAGCGCAGCCCGAAATAAAAAAAGCGGCGATTAGGGGAATAATGATCCGATACCATTTCATACCGGTTAGGAACCATCAGGGGAGATAGTGCGAATCTTTTTTTCAAGTTCTTCTTTATCTTTTTCTTTATTTTTTAATGACTTCTGGTAATATCTCAGCGCATTGGTTTTATCATTTAATTTGAGATAGGCATCACCCAGATGCTCCAGCATAATGGGGTCATTCGGAACCATTTGTACTGCTTTTTGAAGATATTGCACGGCTTTTTCAAACTCACCTTTTTTAAAATACACCCAACCCAGACTATCGGTAATATAGCCGTCGTCGGGTTTGTATTTTAGCGCCTCTTTGATCAGCTGTTCAGCCTCATCCAGATTCGTACCCAGGTCCGCATATGTATATCCGAGATAATTCAATGCGTTGGCATGCTTGGGGTCCAGCTTGATGACTTTGCGCATGGTCGCCATGGAATCTTCTTTTCTGTTCCACTTGTCATAAACTACACCCAGTCGGAAATAATACCGCGGATTGTCCGCATCCAATTCAATTGCCGCCTGGAGGAATTCCTCGGCTTTATCAAATTGCTCCAAATCTTCATAGAAAGTACCCAGATAGTATTTGAATTCCGCGTTCTGGGGTTCATTTTCAATGGCTTTACGCAAAATTTTAATCGCTTCTTCGTTTTGCTTGTCTTCAGATAAAATATAGGACGCGTGAATGACGGCATCTTCATAAAATCGAGATTCCGGAGTGACTTTCATGAAATGCTTCAATGCAGACGGATTATCTTTCTTCCCATAAAAGGCGATGCCGGCGACATGGTTTATTTCCGGGCTGTCGGGAACGGCTTTTAGCATCCCCTGCAGGACCACAATACCTTCATCGTATTTTTTCGTGTCAAGGTAGAGTTGAATGGTTCTAACAATGACTTCAAACTCCACGATGCTGCGCTGCCCTAATTTTTTAAAAATTTCTTCGGCCTGAGCCACTTTTCCATGGGAATAATAGTAATGGCCAAGCTCCATGGAAGCCCGTATGTCGTTCGGATTGCGCTTTAGGATATCCTTATAAATTCTTAGCGTCTCTTTGGTGTTCTTTTTACCCTTATAAAGTTCGAGAAGCTCATATCGTGGTTCCAAAAGCTCGGGTTGAATTTCTAATGTTCGTTTGAATTCTCTTTCTGCTTCTTTCAGTTTCCCCTGTTTGGCATAAACTTTCCCCAGGTAGAAGTGTCCGGCATAAGTGCCCGGAAAATTTTCAATCATTTGATTAAAAACACGTTCGGCCTGATCCAATTCCCCGGCTTCGATATATAATCCACCCAGAAGTCCGTATACTTTTTCCTGTTTCGGATCTTCAGCAATAACCTTCTCATAGGCATCTATGGCAGCCGGTGTATTTTTGTGCACCTGTTTGATACCCCCATATATAATGAGGGACCTGACATCGTTGGGGTGATCTTTGATGATCCCCTCAAGCACGCCGGTGGCGTTTTCATCGTCTTTGTTCTGCAGATACACTGTGGCCAGTTCACGCTTAAGATATAAGGAATCCGGATCCAGTTCGATGGCTTTTTTAAGCAGCTCGATGGACTTTACCAAATTGCCTTTCTTTCTCTGGACCTGGGCTTCGGTGAAGTAATAATACTGGTTTTCGGGTCGATCAATTTCGGGACGATCAAAAATGGACGGCGTTTTTTGGCTGGAGGAGGTCGCACACCCGCCGCTAAAAAAAACGACCACTAAAAATAGGGTCACCGCTACTCGTAATGCTGTCATACGACTCTATATCCTATCAAACGATTCCAAGTCAGGCAGCGCATTAATCCGCTGTGCTGGATTCGGTGTAAGAAGCAAAATCAGGGATTTCCCGCTTAAAAAATTCCCTCATTTTCTTAATAATATTTTTTTCAACCTGTCGAACCCGCTCTCTGGATATTCCATAACGGTCGCCGATTTCCTGTAAAGTTACCGGTGTGTCCGAAAAAATGCGCAGATCAAATATCTCAAGCTCCCGGGCCGTCATTTTTTTGCGGAACTCTGCAATTTTATTATGGAGCAGAAATTCGATTTCCTTTTTGGATACCTGGTCTTCAATGGATTCGGAGTTCGTGCTTAAAAATTCAATTCTTTCGGTGTCCGAATCTTCCTTCAGCGGCGCATCCAAAGAAACATCCCATCCATCCAATCGCTGGTCCATATCAATGATTTCGCGTTCGGAAACACCCAGCCTTTCGGAAAGCAGTTTGGGCTTGGGATCAAAGCCATCATCGATCAGTTTCTGCTTTTCCTTCTTCAATTTAAAAAACAGTTTGCGCTGTCCCTGGGTGGTGCCGATCTTCACCAGGCGCCAGTTGTCCATGATAAATTTGAGGATGTACGCCTTTATCCAGAAAGAAGCATAATACGAAAACTTTACATTTTTGTAAGGATCAAATTTTTTAACAGCCTGCATCAACCCGATATTGCCCTCCTGAATCAGATCCAGCAAATTCTGCATCCACACCCGCTGGAATTCCAGGGCAATTTTTACCACCAGCCTTAAATTGGAGGTCACCAGTTTATAGGCTGCATCCTTGTCGCCATGTTCTCGAACTCTGATACCCAACTCGCGTTCCTCTTCGCGGGTCAGCAATTTGTAGTTGCTGATTTCGCTCAGATACCGCTGCAGGGGGTCATATTTAACCAGTGCTTTAGCAGATAGCTTGCCTGCAGGCTTTTTTTTCGCGCGCACTTTAAGGTCTTTTTTGTCCGCTGTTGATTTAGGCGTCTTGACCCGTTTGACCGTCTTTTTGGCTTTCGCTTTTGCGGTGGTTTTCTTTTTAACGGTCTTTTTGCGCTTGGTCGGCTTTTTTTCCATCAGAAATTGTCCAAATCTTGCAAATCCGCCAGGGTCGTCCCTTTGAATCAGGCAAAGATAATTCAAGCCTGCATTTCTATGGACATGTAGGCGAACATATGATATCGAAAAGTTTTCGATGTGCGCCTGTAGCTCAGTTGGATAGAGCAACGGACTTCTAATCCGTAGGCCGCAGGTTCGAATCCTGCCAGGCGTACCATTTTCCAAAGCTCCGGAGCAATTTGCTTGGGAGCTTTTTAGGTTGGAGTCAACTGAAGCTAAATTAAGGTAGGCCTCTCGTTCTGCCTTTTGCGCGTTCGGCTTTCTCTTTATTAGGCTTAGATGATATTAAATAACAGGACTTATTGGAAATCTCAAGTTTTTTCTTTGATACGCTTGGTAGAGAGCACTTCGAGATGAAGACGTTACAAATCAGAGTGTCTTTAAACTAAAACCCATTTCAAAAATGCGTCTAAGCGCTCATGGCTGTGTCGCCCCGCCAAAGCGGGATTTCACATTAATTTTATGGATATTAAGGCGTTCATCGACTCGGCTCAAAATGCTCACATACGACCGTGTATGCTCGGACACACGACTTTTTCGCCAAACCGCGCCTTACCATGAACCCTGATCCACATCTTTGAGATGGGTTCTAGTCGATAACGGTCTTATAATATTTTACACCGACCTGATAGCCGGGAACTTCATGAGAAGACAGTTGCTGGCACCATCTAACCTCGGCAAAATAGCCTTCATAAAGATCCGCCTGAACCGTATCCGGTGAATAATTTTCCATCATGATGTAAACGTCGGAACCCGGATCAACCGCTCTTGATGTTTTAAAGCACATACCGTCATTTGAATAGTTACACATCACGGCGTGAAAGAAGTGATCAGTATCATGATAAGCATAGACAATGGGTGCATCATTGTCATAACGCTCGAACACCCTTCTTTCGTCTTTTTTTTGCATCTCCTCCCCTTGCCGAGGTTAATTGAGTAAAAATGTTTCCGGGTTGACACCCAACCATCGTAAGGTCATCTGGAAGCTTCAACCTCTTATTATGAGATAAACAGTCCGCTATGTCAAATAAAAATACAGTGATATCAAATAAATGGATCATTCCTGGATCCCTTCAGATGCCCCTGACGGGGATAAAAAAACCATAAAAATCGACCGGATGATTCCGGGAATCGGTTGTCTGTCGCCCGGGTAGGGAAATTCTTTAAAGGGGTGATGCGTATATTTTTTCTGTCGAGTTCAGCAGATCTTGCCGGATGGATTTGGCCGTCTTAAGTTTAACCGCAAAATGGCCGATAGGTGTTTTATACCGCTAAACAATTGAATCCTCTTACAAACATTTAAAATCATACAGAATTTTTTTATTTATGCGCGTTTCCGAACAAATACGCAACGATCTTAAAAGGAGAGCACATTATGGGTACAAATAATTCAGTTTTTCTGGAAAATTTGGAATGGTTTGACAATACCGGCCAGGAGCTGGTCCACCGCCTGCCGGAAGAAGGTTCCGGGGAAATAAAGTATGGTGCTCAGCTCACCGTCAGAGAGAGCCAGGCCGGTGTTTTTTTCTATAAGGGTAAAGCGGTCGGCGCATTTGGTGCGGGAAGGCACACCCTGAAAACTGCCAATATACCCATTTTAACAAAAATCGCCAGTTTACCCTGGGCAGGCACAAGCCCCCTGCGCGCTGAAATGTATTTTATCAACTTGAAAGTATTCATCAATTTAAAATGGGGCACGCGCGATCCGGTGGCATTTAAGGATTCCGAACTGGGCCTGATTCGGCTGAGGGCATTCGGCGTATTCAACCTCCAGGTGGTTCAACCGGTCCTGTTTGTCAACAGCTTGGTCGGCACTCAGGGCATGTTTACCACTGCTGAAATTGAAGAATATTTAAATCGTGTAATCGTCTCGCGCTTTAACGATCATATGGGAGAATCAATTGATTCGGTTCTGAATCTGCCGTCAAAGTATGAGGAATTGTCCCAAGGACTCTCCGAGCGACTGGCGGAGGATTTCAGTCATTTTGGCATCCGCCTGACCCATCTCTACATTAATGCAATTACGCCACCGCCCGAGGTACAGCAGGCGATTGATGATCGCAGCCGCATGGGTGTATTTGATGATATGAATAAACTGATGCAGATGAAAGCGGCCATGGCCATGGAAAAAGCGACTGAATCCGAAGGCGGCTCCGGTATGGGAATGGGAACCGGACTCGGCTTAATGATGCCGGCAATGTTTGCGCAATATTTTGCCGGTGCCCAGCCCGGACAAAATCAGAAAGCGCCTGAATCAAAATGCCCCGAATGCCATAATTCCATCCCGGCTCATTCAAAGTTCTGCCCGGATTGCGGCCATCAGCTTTTGGTTTTTGAGCAATGTGCGCACTGCTCGAAAAACCTTACCCCCACGGCCAAATTTTGTTCCCGCTGTGGTCATGCGGTGGCAGAAACGCCCGAAAAGAAATTCTGCCCGAATTGCGGAAATGAAAATCTTGCCGACGCAGATTTTTGCAATGAATGTGGTGAAAAATTAGGAGAAGCGCATTAATTTCCTGATTGAACATCAGTGCCCGCAGTGCGGCGCACCTGCCATTATGGAAGAAAC
The DNA here is from genome assembly GCA_963706575.1 of uncultured delta proteobacterium. Classification (GTDB taxonomy): domain Bacteria; phylum Desulfobacterota; class Desulfobacteria; order Desulfobacterales; family JAHEIW01; genus JAHEIW01. Next base: position 158,000 of record CAVPNL010000003.1, read on the forward strand.
GGACCGGCTCTTTACCTGCGAATTCTGCCGGGTGAAATCTTACCTGGTGGCCAAAGATGTGTTCCGTTATTTACTCCCCAGTCAGGCTCCGGAATCAAAAAATCTATTGTACTTTCCCTATTGGCGCTTCAAAGGCATGCTGTTTTCCTGTGCGGGCAACAGTGTCGCACATAAATTTGTCGATGTAAGCCATCAGGCAGTCTTATCGCACTTGTTTCCGGTCAGCCTGGGTTTACGCAGCCAGGCATTGAAACTTAAATTTATAACGCCTGAAAACACAGGGCGATTTCTTAAACCTACCCAGTCCTTTGAGCAAGTCGAAAAAAATTTCGAGGACCGTTTTGGCAAGTCTTTGCCCAAACCTGTCCTGCACCAGACCCATATTGGCGAAACCCTCAGCCTGATTTATGCCCCCTTTTATCTACAACAGCGTCTATATGATGCCGTGCTCAACCGCCCCGTCTCAGCCGCACCGGCGGATGAATTTGAAATTGACCAACTGTCCGCTGAAAACCCGGATTGGCCGATTCATTTTATGGCAACCCTGTGCCCCCACTGCGGCTGGGATCTGGAAGGAAAAAAAGATTCCCTGGTGTTACTGTGCAAAAATTGTTCATCCGCCTGGTACCCGGTCGGTAAAAAATTAAAAAAAATCAAATTCGGCAAACACACAATCGATGACAACAATGCGATATATCTGCCTTTCTGGCGTATTCGCCCTGATATTTCCGGGTTAAACCTCGATAATTATGCTGATTTGATCCAAGTTGCCAATATCCCCAAGGTCATTCAACCCGGCTGGGAGGATATCGGTTTCCGATTCTGGGCACCGGCCTTTAAGGTTCGACCGAAGATATTTTTACAGCTTTCAAAAAACATGACCCTTTCGCAGCTTCATAATGAAGCCGATGAGCAACTGCCCGAACATCGACATCACTCAATAACGCTTCCGGTAACCGAAGCCATTGAGAGCTTAAAAGTCAATCTGGCCAGTTTCCTTAAACCCAAAAATCGGCTTTCTGACATCCTGCCTTCAATTGAGGTTTCTGCCAAAAGCTTTGTGTTGATATATGTTCCTTTCATTGAAAAGCACCATGAATTCATCCAACCCCAGATACAGTTTGCCATTAACAAAAACATTATGGCACTTTCCGATAATTTATAATCCCGCTTTCGCTAATTGGTTAATTAGTTCAATCGTAAAATAGTCGGATGATTTTATCCATTTCATACTAGAACCCATTTGACCAACGATGAAACGACTTACATTGAAAATCATAAGGAATTATGCGATAAATAAGGTGCAGATATATTCCTTTGATAACTAATTGACTATTCGACTATCTAACAAATGGTAGAGCCCAAGCCACCTTCCCCGGATGCCCTGATCGACCTATTTTTGAACTATTTACTGGTCGAAAAGGGATTGGCGCAAAAAACGCTTGAAGCGTACAGCCGGGATATCATCCGATACCGCAATTTTCTGGCTGTGAATAAATCGACTGGCTTTTCCGAAGAAGATACACCCCTGCTTCTGAAGCATTTAATTCTTCTCAGAAAAGACGGTTTGAAGGCGCGCTCAAGGGCGCGGCATCTGGTCGCCATCAGAGGTTTCTATCGATTTCTGGTTCAGGAAAAAATCCTGCGGAATGACCCTGCCCGACTGATTGATCTTCCGAAGTCCGGTTTAAAATTGCCCCACGTTTTGTCAAAAGAAGAAATTGAACTTTTACTGAATACTCCGGATATCGCCAAACCGATCGGCCTCAGGGATGCAGCCATGCTGGAACTCATGTATGCAGCCGGTTTGCGAGTCTCTGAGCTGATTAATTTAAAGTTACAGGATATCAATCTGGAAGCCGGATTTGTTCGCATCTTCGGTAAAGGTTCCAGAGAAAGGATTGTACCGATCGGGGCTCATGCAAGAGAAAAAGTCAATACCTATCTAAAAACCGTCAGATCGAAGCGTTTAAAGCAAACATCTAGCCCGTATCTTTTTATTGCCCGTGCCGCCAAACCGATGACCCGCCAGGGATTTTGGAAGTTGTTGCGTCGCTATGCGATGCAGGCGGGACTTAAAAAGAAAATTACACCTCACAGTTTAAGACATTCGTTTGCCAGTCACCTGCTCGAAGGCGGTGCCGACCTGAGGGCGGTTCAGGTCATGTTAGGTCATGTGGATATTTCTACAACCCAGATTTATACCCACGTTACCCGCGATCATCTTAAAAAACTACATCAAAAATTTCATCCCCGAGGATAGACCACCCGCTTCAGATACGGATCCAATAATATCCCCGGCAATCGCACCAATCATTGTCAGTCAATTCGACTGTCAACATTGGCGGGCATTGCACAAAAATCGACATGCTCAAGGGATGAAACAAAAATTTTACAAGGCGGGCAAAATTTTTTGGGTTTGCCCCTGCCAGACCAGAGCATCTTCATGCGATGATCGCTGCCACATTTGGGGCAAACACATTTAACCGTAAGAGGTTCTCTCAATTTGACATGATGAACAAGCTTTTCCTCGCCTTTTAAACACTGATCTCTTTTGGATGCGGCCATCTCAATATCTCCTTAAGGTAAAAAAATAAAATCATGTCCGTGGGCCTGTTCCAAGATTCCCCCTTTTGTTTTGGACCGCTCCTTTCCTGTGTGTTTTAACGATAGTTTTTCAGGCATCGAAGTTTCAATGCTTCCGCAGCGTTGGCGTTAACCAATGCCGATTCAGTTGTCAATTCAATGGTCCTATTTATTCTTCCTTTTATACTTCTTTAAAAGATCGCTAATTGCTTCTTCGAGCAAAGCACCCAGAGATTTGTCCAGATCAACGGCAAGATGCTTGAGCGCTTTGAGTTTGCCCTCGTCAATCCGGGTAGAAAATGTTTTCTTTTTACTCATGCGATAAAACTTATATTAAATAAAAATATAAATCAAGAAAAAAATAAATAAATAATACATTTAATCTTATTTATATAATTCTTTCAAAATTTAATGCTTTTAATATTTAGGCCGGTTATAGTCTTCTGAAGCGCTTGATTTAGCGTCGATTCAAATTGTAAGTCCGTATGAGATTCTGGTTATCAATTGAGGACAAAACGTGAAGCCGGGAGCTTAAGCGCCTTTTGAAGAGATGACTTTGTTGGCAGGACAAAATTGTTCTACAATTTTAAGAGATCGACTGGTATAATCCGAAAGGTCCCCTGCCCCATCGCTACCAACTCACCGTTTGAATTGTGAATATCAGCGCGTACGAAACTGGATCGCCCCGTCTTGTGCGTGCTCCAGGCGGTGCACACAAACGCGTCGCTTTTGGCCGGCCGGGTATAATGAATATCGATGTTGATGGTCGTACAATTAAAACCGGATTCCAGCTGCGACCATATCGCCCAGGCCATAGTCGTATCGATGAGTGTAAATAACACGCCGCCATGGGGTTGTTCCGGAAACGGCCAGCATAAAGCCGGTTTCGGAATTAAACGCGAGCGGGCTTTACCGTCTTCAGCCGCTTCAATCTGAATCCCTATCGCCTGGTAAAGCGAATTAACGTTCAATTGATCTAAAATGGTTGCTGTTATTTCCATAGAGTTACCTTTCCTTTCTTAAATCGTATTTGCACCTGAATTTTGCACCCAATGTCTCTGTACTGCTTATACCAAATTAATGTATCTAACCAACCTCGAGTCAAATTGGAAGATTTCAAAATTCAGGTATTAAATCAAAAAATTTTATAAAGGGCAAAAACCCATTAAATGGTCTGAACAGCTCCGTACAAGTCTTACATACCATTGAAGCGGTAATATTTCAGAACTGCACGCCGTTTGCTTTAAAACCTTTACCATTGCTCCTTTTTTTGCTATTTTTTTCTATTGTTTTAGCATCTGGCCATCTCCAGTCTTTTGAATTGGTTGCTGGCAAACCCAACTGCTACAGAAACTCCAGATGGTGCTCAATTATTTTTTACTAATACCTGAATTTTGGTACAAAATTCAAGTGACGATTCGATTCTGGAAGTGATACCGGCTGGCTCGATCGACGGCATTATCGTTGGCTGTAAATTTGCCGGCGTGAATTATCCTAAAGCAGGTGAATCCTTTGAACGTTGCCCTCATCATCTTCGGATTAATTTTAGCCATTGCCGGCATGGTCGGGTGCATTTTACCCATTATTCCCGGGCCAATCCTCAGTTATTCTGCCCTGATACTTCTTTCCTGGATAAAAAATTGGCAGATCTTCAGTCAGACATTTTTAATAGTCATGGGCATACTGACTGCCTTACTGATCATACTGGATTATGTTGCCCCAGCGCTGGGGGCTAAAAAATATGGTGCCTCGAAACACGGTCTGTGGGGGTCGGCGATCGGTATGATTATCGGCATATTCTTTATCCCGCCCTGGGGCATGATCGTGGGCGCCTTTATCGGGGCCCTGGTGGGAGAACTGGCATCCGGAAAATCGGGCGGCAAAGCCCTGCGCGCGGGATGGGGCATACTGATTGGAAATGTACTCGGAATCGGCCTAAAACTGGCTTTCACCACTGTTGTCCTTTTTTATTACGTCAAGGAGATGTTTTAGAAGCTGAGAACAACGACTTTCCCGATCGGCCTGCGCCTTGATGCATACCTTAATCTTTTAAGATCAGATATGTAATCCCGCAGCAGCGGGGCCATGAACCCTAATCCACATTTTTGAGATGCCAGAGGCATCCGCCGGATCCGAGATAAATGCACTTAAATCCTTTGTTGACTTCTCCTAAGGCGCGGGCGAACAAACGAATTTCTTCTTCACTTGAAATCAGTGCATTGATAACCATATCTGCAAAAAAAGTAATGATGCCTTCTTTTGAACAGCAGGCGCTCAAACGATTTTTATAGCACTTTAGCGTGCATACATCGGACAGATGCGCCAATAAAAATTCATCGATATTTTTGCGAAACACAAGGTATTCTGCAATTAGATCACATAACGCCTGCCGGTCTTCTTCAGACAGTGATTGCAGGTGTTCAAGCACCATTTCGAGTGCATCAATCTGCTCTTGTTGGTAGGAACTCATTTTATTCCAAATGCCTCCTGCCAACTTAATCTGCTGGTAATCGTTTTATCATAGATAATAACTTTTATGCTCAAACAAATAGCGCATAAAATAGAAAAAGCAGCTCAAGGAAACCGATCCTTTAAACTGCTTCTTCCGGCAACTCATTGTTAAAGTGAAACGGATTTTAATTATGCGCCGACGTAAATTCCTCTGCCGACCTTTTTGATTTTGCCTTCTTTGGAAGCTCTAAAAATAATATTTCTAACCTTTTTGTCTTCAAATCCGGTTTTTGCCCTCAGAGTAGGCACATTAACGCCTTTGCGGGATCTTTTGATAATTTTCAGAATTTGTTCTGTTGATGTCGTCTTTTTTGCTGCTTTTTTTCTGGGAGTCGCTTTTTTGACGGCAACGGCACGTTTGGTTTTGGCCCTAACGCTTTTCCTTTTTGCCTTTTTTGCCGTTTTTGGTTTCTGGGGTTTCCCGTAAGCGTTTAACAATTTCTCCATTTTCTTCTCAAGTGCTTTGATGTCTCTTTTAACTGCTTGCAAATCTTTTTTTAAAATAGCCATAATGTGCTTCCTCCTTCAATTTTTAACAAACGTTTGTCTTTAATTCGCAATTCATATTTGCCTATATATTCTAACAGGATTTTTAAAGAAAACAACCTTTAACCGCATTTATAATGTACAATTCTTTTACTTTCAGTGCAGCGTCATCAATTTCAATCTAGCAGGAATAATTTAGCTCAACTGTCGGCTGTAAGGTTGTTCTACTGAAATTCAATTTAGCTAGTAGATGAGATAGTAATAAAAAGATTATCGGTAAGTTCTAATTTTGTCAAGCAATAAAAGAAGAATAAAAAAGTAAAAGATAGTAAAGTCAATCATGAATTCGCCGGTCCCCTTTTCTTTTGTCTTAAGGGCTGTGATAGGTTTCATGTGTTCAATAATTTTTTTTGATAAACCATCTTGCAAAAATCATCGTTTTTGATATAAAGATCTCTTTCATCGTAATGATTGATGCCCGGGATTTTTCAGAAGCTGAGACCAGGAATTATTTCATAGAAAATGAAAATTAAATTGGAGACAAATAATGAAATTAACCGACATAGCACAGTTGGAAACATGGATCGCGCTTGAAAAAGATATTCATAAAAAATCCGGCCTGGATGTAAATGTTTTTGACACAAAAGGCTACAGAATATCTGAATTTAAAAACTGGGCCAATCGACTATGTCCTGAAATTAAAGCGACCGATAAAGGACAGAGTTTTATCTGCGCACCGGCACATATGAACATTGCCACTTTAGCGATGCGGTCAAAACAGCCCGTTATTGAAGAATGCGATGCCGGAATGCTCAAGCTGGTTGTGCCTATTATTTTAAATGACGAATATATCGGGGCTGTCGGCGCATGCGGTTTCCTCCTCGATGATGGAGAGGTGGACAGCTTTCTGGTAAACAAAATGACGGATATCAACGAAGATAGGGTAGAAAGATTGTCCGAAGGTATTGACAGCATAACTACTGAGAAAGCTGAAATCCTTGCTCAATACATTGTGAGTCAAATTGCAGGGATCGTTACAAATTAAATGACCTATTTTTGAGGACAGATTCCTTTCGGGATTAAACGAATTGATCGTAATCAACCTCAGCTATGATTTCAATGCAGTTGACAGATTGACTCTAATTGTGAATTAATACCAACAATCTTTTTCAACAAATTCACCCCGACCGCCAGACACTATTTAGCCTTCGGAGCTAATCCTATGAATAAGGTGATCATTTCAATCGTGGGACATGACAGATCCGGCATTATTGCCGCCGCGTCCAAGGTGCTTTTCGAACAAAATTGCAATATTGAAAACGTCAGTCAGTCAACACTTCAATTAGTATTTGCAGGTATTTTCATCGCCTCCACGCCCGAAGATCTTGCGGTGGAATCCCTGCATAAAAGTCTAACTGCTGAAATGGCGCCCCTGGGCCTTGATGTCCATATCACCTCGCTTGAGCCTGCCGCAGCTCCGATCGCACCGTCGCAAGATGAAGCCTACATTATTACAACGAAGGGGCCTGACCGCAAAGGGCTGGTGGCCGGTATCAGCGAAGTTATCGCTCGATTCGAAGGCAACATCACCAACCTGCAGGCCGTTTTTAAAGGCGGTGATGATCCCGGTGATAATATTATGATTTACGAGGTTGACATCCCGCCGCGGACCGATCAGCAATCCCTGTATCGCGAATTGAAAAAGCGGGCGAATGAATTGAAGCTGGAGATTGATATCCAACATCGCAATATTTTTGAAGCGATACACCGCATTTAACTCAAGGTGATAGGTGTCAGGTGTCAGCAAACAGATGATAGAACTCGAAATCTGATAATCCGCGAGTCATCAGGTTCGTAATCCTGACACCTGAAACCTACTGATTCCTGACATCTGACACCTGAATAGAAGGTAAAAATGCTAACCCAACGAGAAATCCTGTCCACCATTGAAATGCTTAAAAATGAGCACCTTGACGTGCGCACCGTAACGCTGGGCGTCAATTTACTGGATTGTGCCAGCCATGATCTGGCAAAACTTAAAAAAAAGATCCACACCCGAATCTCCCATTATGCCGGCAATCTGGTTAGTGCCTGTAATCATATCGGTGAAAAATACGGCATCCCGGTGGTCAATAAACGAATAGCGGTCAGCCCTATTGCCGCAGTGGGTGCGGCCATGTCATCTTCACAACTGGTGGATGTCGCTCGGGTTTTGGACGAGGCTGCCGCAGGGGTTGATGTCGATTTTATCGGCGGCTTTACAGCGCTGGTCGAAAAAGGAACCGCCCGTGGTGATAGGGCCCTGATAGAGGCGATTCCGCGAGCCCTGGCTGAGACGGATCGAGTGTGTGCTTCGGTGAATGTCGCCTCGACCAAGGCCGGCATCAATATGGATGCGGTTTTATTAATGGGCAAAGCCATCAAACAGGCTGCCCGGCTTACCGCCAAAAGCGATGGAATTGCCTGTGCAAAGCTTTGTGTGTTTGCCAACATTCCACAGGATATCCCCTTTATGGCCGGTGCCTATTTAGGCATCGGCGAAGCCGACGCGGTGATCAATGTGGGGGTCAGCGGACCGGGGGTCGTAAAGAATGCCGTGGATCGAGCCCTTGAAGCCCAGCCCGGGACTAGATCTGGGGCAAATATCAGATTTGATCAAAAAGACCGCCTATAAAGTCACCCGGGTTGGTGAGCTCATTGGCCGGGAGGTTGCCGACCACCTCAATATTCGATTTGGCGTTGTCGACCTATCGCTGGCGCCGACGCCCAATGTGGGCGATAGTGTCGGGGAAATATTCCAGAGTCTGGGACTTTTGAGCATCGGTGTGCCCGGCACCACCGCCGCCCTGGCACTGATCAATGATGCCGTCAAAAAAGGCGGCGCATTTGCCAGTTCCAGGGTGGGGGGCTTGAGCGGTGCGTTTATTCCCGTCAGTGAAGACCTGAATATTTCCGAAGCGGCCCGAAAGGGTCACATCTGCCTAGAAAAGCTGGAGGCCATCACGGCCGTATGCTCGGTGGGATTGGATATGATTGCCCTGCCGGGCGATACCACCGATGAAACCATTGCCGCCATTATTGCCGACGAAATGTCGATCGGTGTCATCAACAATAAAACAACCGCCACCCGCTTAATCCCGGTGCCCGGCAAAAAGGCCGGTGACAGCGCCTATTTTGGAGGGCTGCTGGGCCAGTCTACGATTCTCCCGGTAAACAACGGCTCTAACCCGAATCCATTTATTCGACGCGGTGGTCTCATCCCCGCTCCGATACGAAGTCTGACAAACTGAAGAAGCACATCCGAAAAAGCGCTGTCTAAAATAAATGCCGGGACCCAATAAATATCCCGGCATCTCTTTAATTATTCCTAAAGCAGTTTAAATGCAATTGACTAAAGTTGAGGAATTCTGTCCTTTTTATATTATTGCTCACGCAAAGCCGCTAAGCCACAAAGGATTATAATCTAAACAAAAAAACCCTTGGCCCCTTTGCGCCTTTGCGTGAGGCCAAAAGCTGTCGTTCATTTAAGTCACTTCCTCAATGAGCATCTTTAAGTTAAAGCCTACTTAACCGAAATTACCGGACACTCCGCCTGAAGGATCACATATTGAGCAGTAGACCCCATCAGCAATTTCCCGACTTTTGATCGACGTTTAACCCCCACAACGATTTGGTCAATCTGGTTCTCGTTTGCAAATTCAACCAGGTCCTCACCCGCTGACAGGCCGCGGATTAACAAATGCGTGTTGCAGGCAATGCCATCCTTCTCAAACAAAGACTTGGCATACTCCAATCCCCGCTCCGCCTGCTCGATAAATTTTCTTTCAGATTCGGTCCCTTTCTGCATTGAAGTCACCACTTCAACCGCTGCCCCGAATACATTTGCATGGGATTTTGCCAGATTTAAAGCTTCCTTCGCCGCGTTGGTACCGTCATATCCTACCAATATCTTCATAAGACCCTCCTCCATTTTCTGCCAAAGCAAAGCCCGTCAATGCTTCGGTTTTCAACCTAAAAACTCATGACCTGAATGACCAGAATAACTGATTGATGATTTTCTTTTTAGCATAGACAATTTCAATTATCCACCAAAACATCACGAGATTTATCAAAGTGAGTCAAAACGTTTCATACCCGAGTCTCGCATAATGAGAAATGACAGCGAGATAGAATTTGCGAACCTTTAAAATTAATCATGACCGAGTGCAAACAGCTATTTTATTGCAGCGATCACCGCCCGCATAAATGCCGGCAAATCATCCGGGGTGCGGCTGGTGATCAGATTCCCATCAACAACTACCTCCTGATCGACCCATTCGGCACCGGCATGGACTAGATCATCTTTAATCGCAAAGAATGACGTCACCGTTTTACCCGCCAATATTTCCGCTGAAGCAAGCATCCATCCGGCATGACAGATGGCGGCGACCACTTTCCCGCTCTCAAACAGGTCTTTGACCAGTTTCACCATCTGGGGGTATCTTCGCATGATATCCGGGGCATATCCACCGGGTATGACCACGCCGTCAAAATCTGTCGCGGAAACCTGCTCTATGTTGACATCCACCTTAACTTCGGTACCGGGCTTCCCGGTATACGTTTCGGCGCTGCCCGACCCCACCACAGTCACCTCGGCGCCGGCCTCTTTCAAACGGTAATAGGGATACCAGAATTCAAACGTGTTAAACAATGATTCCACCGGAATTGCCACTTTTTTACCCTGAAGTTCCATATTCAGCTCCCTTTTTGTTCATTTTCCATGGATATAATTGAATCAAATATATACATCTTTCCAAGCATGTCCATGGCAAAAGACTTTAAATCATGTTTAAATTAACCTTTTAAATTCGGATTGGAAAATCAATTTATAGTGCTGATATATAATAGAATACACTATACAATGTGTTTTCACGTGAAACTTGAACTATTGTTTTGTGGCGATCGTTAAGATAGAATAAATAATATTTAGGGCAAAAAATTTCCCTTAAGCTAATGGTTAAATTCCAAAGCGTTGATGATCCATGATTCGTATAACCGAGACATTATTTATTGATGAAGACGAAATCCAACTTGATTTTATGCGTTCATCCGGGCCGGGCGGTCAAAATGTGAATAAAGTGGCCACTGCGGTTCAATTGCGATTCGACGTGAATCAATCGGCCTCTCTATCTGCCGACATTCGAGATCGCCTGATACGGATTGCCGGCAAAAAGATGACGGATGATGGCATCCTGGTTATCAAGGCCCAGCGATTCAGAAGCCAGGACCAGAACCGCAAAGATGCCATTGGCCGCCTGATTGAACTGATCCGCCAGGCAACCGTTAAACCAAAAACCCGGCGCAAAACCAGACCATCCAGAGCAGCCAGGGAACGTCGATTATCAGCTAAAAAAAAGCACAGCGAAATTAAACGCCGCCGCCGCGGGGTTAACCTTTCTGAAGATCCTTAATTTTTATCCTCCCGACACCGGTTGCTGAATACACGGCTTTACGAAACGAACAATCCCCTTGACATCTGGTTTATTGATCCCGTAAGAATCAATTTCCTTCAGCCGGGTGTCACGATTTGCGTACTGGTTGCATTTTAATCGATATTTAGCGCACAGGGCACCATTGTGCTCAGAAAGGGCTTTATGGATGAAACCGATATCCTGGAAGGATTTTGAAAAAGTTGAAATGCGCGCCGGCACGATCAACCGGGTGGAAGATTTTCCGGAAGCCAACATCCCGGCGTATAAAATCTGGGCGGATTTTGGTGATTTCGGCATAATGAAATCCAGCGCCCAGGTGGCCAAGCTTTATTCCAAAACAGACCTCCTCGGGCGACAGATTATCGGCGTCACCAATTTCCCGCCGAAACAAATCGGAACTTTTATGTCGGAATTTCTGGTAACCGGTTTTATACTTGAGAGGGGCGAGGTGGTGCTTGCTGAGCCACAACAAAGCGTCCCGAATGGATCCCGACTTGCATAGAAACATAGAAGCAGCATAAACATGGTTAAAAAATTGGATTCTAAAAACAATTATTTGATGGGGGTGATTTCCGACACCCACGGGCACATACCATCCGGGGTATCAAAAGCCTTTGATGAGGTCGATCTCATCATTCATGCCGGTGATATCGGTGAAGAAACGGTTTTAAATAAACTGTCAAAAATCGCCCCGGTTGTAGCTGTGCGGGGGAATATGGATTTTGGAAAATGGACCCGCCGATTGCCGGAAACAGAAACAATTGAAATTGGCCAAGTGGTTTTATATGTGCTTCACATTGCAAACCGGCTGGATGCAGATCCGGGTAAGGCCGGCTTCAAAGCCGTTATCAGCGGTCATACGCACCTTCCGGATGTATATGAAAAAAACGGGGTTACGTTTATTAATCCGGGTAGTGCATCATATCCGAAATTCGGCCAGCCGCCTTCTGCTGCCTTGATTCAAATCAAGAGAGATGGCCTTAGCGTAAGACTTGTTCGCCTGCAAGACTGAAAACAACCGAAAGGAGAATTTCACAATGGGAGGATTGTTTGGCTGTGTATCTAAAAATGACTGCCTGGATGATCTTTTTTACGGCACCGATTATCATTCTCACCTGGGGACCAAACGCGGGGGGCTGGCGGTGCAAAATTCAAATGATTTTTCCCGGTCGATCCACAACATCGAAAACGATTATTTTAGATCCAAGTTCGAAGCCGATCTTCCAAAACTGCACGGGCACAAAGGTATTGGCATCATCAGCGATCATGACCCGCAGCCACTGATTATCGGTTCCCACCTGGGGACTTTCGCCATCGTGACGGTCAGCAAAATCAACAATATCGAAGAACTAGCAGCCAAAGCATTCAAAAACAAGCACCATTTTTCAGAAATGAGCGGCGGCGAAACGAGTCCGACCGAACTGGTGGCCATGTTGATCTGTGAAAAAGAATCCTTCGAAGCGGGCATCCAGTATGCCCAGGAGAGCGTCAAAGGCTCCTGTTCAATGCTCCTGCTCACGGAAAATGGGATTTATGCGGCGCGGGATAAACTGGGCCGGACACCGGTTGTTATCGGCAAAAAGGACGGGGCATATGCCGCCGCGTCGGAATCTTGCGCCTTTCCCAATTTAGGTTATGAAATTGAAAAATACCTGGGCCCCGGCGAAATTGTTTTAATATCGGCCGACAGTTGCGAACAAAGAAAACCGCCGCAAGAACAAATGCAGGTATGCGCATTTTTGTGGGTCTATTATGGGTATCCGGCGACCAGTTACGAGGGCATCAACGTGGAAGCCACCCGAAACCAATGCGGCAAGGCACTGGCACAAAACGACAGTGTCGATATCGACTTTGTCGCCGGTATTCCGGATTCCGGTATCGGGCACGCCATCGGATATGCAAACGAGAAGAATATCCCCTATATCAGGCCCTTTGTTAAATACACACCGACCTGGCCCCGAAGTTTTATGCCCCAGATCCAGAGTACAAGGGACCTTGTGGCGAAAATGAAACTCATTCCGGTAAAGGAGTTGATCGAGGGCAAAAGAATCCTTTTTTGCGAGGACTCAATCGTACGCGGCACGCAGTTGCAGGACACCATTCAAATTTTATACGAATACGGGGCCAGGGAGGTCCACATGCGACCCGCCTGCCCGACCCTCATTTATCCCTGCGATTTTTTAAATTTTTCGACTTCACGGTCTACGCTCGATCTGGCCGGCCGCAAAGCCATCTCGCAACTTGAGGATTCAGATGATAAGCATTTAGCCGAATATGCAACGGCAGGATCGCAAAAAAACCATGCGATGGTGAATAATATCAAACAACGATTGAAGCTGACTTCATTACAGTACCAGAAACTGGAAGATCTGGTTGCTGCAATCGGTTTGCCGAAGGAAAAGCTATGCACCCATTGCTGGGATGGCAGCAGTTACTTCTAGTGAAGATGCTTTAAGATAACAAGCGATCGCTGCGAATCAATTGAAGGCAGTCTGTATTTTTCGATTTCGAGAGAATATTGATCCCCGAGCGCATTTGCGCGTACCGCATCCAATTCTTTCGTATCGATCTCCCCTTTCATCGCAATGATCGTCCCGTGCTCTGCCAGCAGCGGCAGCGCACTTTTCACAAACGTCAACAGATCCGACAGCGCCCGACTGATAATGATATCAAAGGAAGTCGCATACTCAGGATCTTTCAAGAGGGTTTCAGTGCGCATTTGCCGGGCTTCGATATTCTCAAGACCGAGGGCCCTGAGCACATGTTTTAAGAAATTGATTTTTTTGCGAACGCCGTCGATCAGGAGGGCGGAGATGGACGGTTTAAAAATCTTGAGGGGTATACCGGGAAAACCGCCGCCGGAGCCGATATCGAGCAATCTGCCCCTGTCGGGAATGCATCCGGCAGGCGCCAAAGAGTCCAAAAAATGTTTGATAGCGATTTCCCGGGGATCCGTAACGGCGGTCAGATTAATTTTACGATTCCAGTTGAGCAACTCCGAGGCATAGATGGAAAATGAGGCACTGACACGTTCATCTAATTCGATACCCAGTTTTCGAGCACCGTCAATGATGAATCGTTGCCATTCCCTGGAACCAATTTCCATTTCATTCTACATTCCTTGTTCGATATTCGATATTCAACTGGCCATTAAAGCTGAAACCCAGATTTTGAACTCCTGACACCTGAAACCTGACACCTGTATTCCAAATCAATTGATACAGACCCGCCGCACCTCGGCAATATCGGTGAGGCCCTTAAAGACTTTCATGATACCATCCTGTCTCAGCGTGGACATACCTTCTTTCATCGCCTGGGCAAAAAGCAATTCCGTATTGGCCTGTTTTTTGATCATCAATTTGATTTTGGCAGTTCCCTCCATGAGTTCATGAATGCCCATCCGGCCGCGGTAACCGGTATTGGAGCAGGAGTCGCACCCGACAGCCCGGTGCAGGGTCAGGTCCGGATTATATTCGATGCCGGTTTGCGCCCAGTATTTTTCACCAAAATCCACATAAATCATTTCAAACTCATCTTTGGTCAAGGGATATTCTTCCATGCAGTCTTTGCATAAGCGCCGCGTCAGCCGCTGGGCCAGCACACCAAGAAAGGCATCGGAAAAATTAAGTGGATTCAAGCCCATATCCAGCAGCCGGGTGATGGTTTCCGGCGCACTGTTGGTATGCAGGGTGGAAAATACCAGATGACCGGTCAAAGAAGCCTCAATACCGATAGAGGCGGTTTCCTCATCCCGCATTTCACCGATCATGATGACATCCGGGTCCGCCCGCAGAAAGGCCCGCATCACTCGCGCAAAATCCAGTCCGATTTTGGGTTTCACCTCCACCTGACGCAGCCCGCCCTGGGTGATTTCAATCGGGTCCTCAGCCGTCCAAATCTTAATGCCCGGTTTATTGATGTAACCGAGAATGGCATGCAGGGAAGTTGTTTTACCCGAACCGGTGGGGCCCACCGCTAAAACGAGGCCGTAAGGTTTGGCGACGATCTTCTTCATTACTTTGGTGTTGCGGTCGGTCATCCCCATATCGCCAAGTTCCATCGCACCGGCCGAAGCCAGAATTCGCATGACGACATCTTCGAAGCCACCTTGCGTCGGCAGAGTCGCCACCCGCAGTTCAAAGGTTGGAACGCCTTTACGTCTGAACTTGATCTTCCCGTCCTGGGGCAGCCGCCGCTCGGCGATATCCAGGTTAGACATGATTTTTACTCTGGAGATAATACCGCGAACCATAGAATTGGGAACCTTCATGTATTCCTGGCAGACACCGTCGAGGCGAAAGCGAATCAGGGTCGATTTGGTAATCGGCGACGGCTCGATATGAATATCCGACGAATTTTTACGGTAAGCGGCAATGATAACCTGATCAACCAGCTTGACGATTTTACCGGAGGCCTCATCGTAGCCTTCATCTTCTATTTCTTCTTCTTCCTCCTCTTCAAAGGCGACCTCCGGCATTAAGTCAAAATTTTCCAGGGTTTGCTCAGCTGTATTATCTTCACCCGTCGGCACCCCGCCATCAAAAAACTGAGAGATGAATTTCTCAATATCTTCACGGATCGCAACAGTAAAATTAATCCGGCTGGTTTTCATTAAGGCCTTGATATTATCTGTTTTATTCAGATCCCGCGGATCATCGACCAAAACTTCAACGCCGTCCTTATCCCAGCTCATCGGAACCCAGTATTCGTTGCGCAAAAATGCTTTTTTCAGATTTGAGAGTAACTCGACCGGGGCTGGAAAGGAGGGATCATAGTCATGAAAGCTGGTGTCATAAAAAAGCGAAAAGGATTTGCCGATGGCTGCCTTGCTGATTTTATTATGTTCAATCAGAACAAATTCCACGCTTTTGTTCATCTTTTTGGCAAGCGCAAATGCCTGCTGCAACTCGTCTGTGGTTACCATTTTTTCTCTTAACAGGTAGTCATATTTCGACCCGGTGGTGAATGTGGCCGCAACTGAATCCATTCGCTTTTTGATTTCGGCCTCAGCGGGGTTCAACTGGTGAGCTCTTTTATAGTTTTCAAGCGCGACTTCACGATGGTCGCGTTTCTCCATTTCCTTGCCGAAAATAAAAAAGATGTTGGCAGCTTCTTTTTCCTTCAGCTTCTGACGGTTAATCAAAACCTTGAATTCTTCAGACGCCTTGGAAGGGGAGTGCAGTTTTAGCATGCTTTCGCTGATTTCAGGGACGACTTTTTCGACCGGATAATCTTCTTTAAACAATTTGGCATATTCTGGAATGGCTTCCCCATGCAGCCCCATCTCCTTAAATGCCGAAGCACTATCAAGAATGGCGGGAACATCTCCCTGGTTGGACAGGCGTTCACGCAGCATGGAAATATCTTTTGCCGAGAATCCTTTGGGCGTGGTTTCCTCTTCACTGTTAATTTCTTGTTTTAGCAGCCGAATGCGCTTCTCAATCTTTTCGTGGGTCGGGGCATCCTGAGGAGATACGTTGCCAAGAATTTTTTCGTAAATTTTCAGCGAATCTTCAAATAAGCCCATTGAACGACAAACTTCGGCTTCATTAATTTTGGATTCGATATCAGTATTCATTTACTTTAGTGTACCTTTCATCTGAAATGTCGTAATTGCGGTGCCTATTTAAAAATTGTCATCATGTTCGTATTCGGCCGCCCTTTTTTTTAAAAAGCTTTCCAAATTTTTTCCCGGATTTAGATGGCTGCAGCGATGGCAAAATTATGTCGCAGTTTAAACGGATCATTGCAATCGGCACAAACAGTGCCATTAAAATAACGATATATCCAATCTCGGTTTTGCGGATATAGATCCGACCTTTTTCAAAAACCAGATCGGTTTCCCGCATACCCTCCAGGGAGTCAATAAAAAAACTCCAATCCCGGCCTTCAGGCTCCACATTCACAGAAGATCTGAATTCTTTGAAAATAAGATCCCCTTTAAACGAGAACAGCATAATCCCGCTTACGCCGTCGGTACACAATATATCATTAAATAGCTCTCGTATACGTTCCATGCAATTTAGACGATCATTTTGGGTGATATTTATTCACTGATAACTCGCAGAATTTTATCCCGGGGACACTTGGAATCAACTGTAATTACAGTGGTCTTTCTGCCAGGTATGAGAATGTAATCGTTGCTGTCGCCTTTATCGATGTATCCGAGCGTAAAATCACCCAGATGGAAGAAATCGCCCGCCTTCGATAGCTGGGCGACCCGGCTGTCCCAGAATTCATCCTGGTATAAATCTTCCAGACCGCATTGCGGGCCAATTTCCTGTTCGATTCTCAGTTTGAGCCGCTTCAGCTGATCAGCTGGCTCCTCCCCGCCGGAATCGATTTGCTCCATGACGCTTTCAGGTACTTCTTCCGGCTCTTCCTCGTCTTTGCGCCGCATGGCTTCCAGAATAAGCGGCTGCAGATCACTTTGAATTTTGTTTTCTTTTAGGGCACAGCCATTTTGTATGGAAAGATTCACCGCATCCCAGGAAAATATTTCATGGGCCGCTGATTCACCCTGCATGTTGTTTGCCCTGGCGTCCAGCAATTCACCATCAGAAAAAAACAGAATGCCCTTTTCCCCTCCCGATTTTTTCTCCAGCCGAATCGTGCAGGTTTTCTGCTCCATTTCGATTAACTGCAAAAACATTCCGGATGAAACATTGTGGAGCGTGCCGCCTTCTGATTCCTTTCTCAAGGTTGTCAAAATCTGGCGGGCAAGATTCTCGATTAAAAAAGGTTTGGCAATATATCCAACCGCCCCTCCTTTGCGCGCAAGCTGCTCCATTTCAGGTGTACTATAACCCGTAATAATAATGACCGGTATGTCCGGATAATGTTCAATGATATGAGCCAGCAGCTCAAATCCGTCCATATTGGGCATCTTTAAATCTGTAACCACCAACGAAATAATATTTTGCTTGAGGCGCGTTAGGGCCTGCAGACCGTCTTCTGCCAGTAAAACCGCAAACGACTCCTGATATTTCTTAAAGCCTTCTTTGAGGGCATGTAGCATTTCAGTATCGTCATCGACCAACAGAACATTTTTTATCATCGGTCTTCCTCACTTTCATGTGACCAGGAGGCTTTTTCGATATCGACGATTTTAATTCCGGCTACATAATCCATTGATTCGTATTTTCTGATCCTACCTAATTTATCGGTAATATCATTCATTTTCTTGATCTGATTATGGACTTTGACGATTTTCGGGTAAAACCGGTTATCCTTCTGTAATCCAGATAAAATTTCATCGATCAGGTTATTGATGATCGTCAGCGGCTGATTCAGTTTATGCGCGACACCGCCCGCCATCTCCAGGACACCCTGAAATTTTTCATTGCCGGCCTGTTCCTTTTGGCGGGTAATAAGGCGAGAGACGTCTCTGGCAATGCACTTAATGTGATTCGCCCGCCCGTTGTTTTTTATCAAAAATGCCTGGCATTTAAGATGGTGCATTTTTGAATTTACGTCCAAAATCGATAGAATGGCTTCATTGCGACCGATTTTGAAAATTTCTGCAAGAAAAATAAGAAACAGGTCACGATCGCCGGGAGCCAGAAACTCGGATAGCGGTTTACCCAGCAGCCTTTCTTTAGGTGCGCCGAACAGGCTCTCGGCAGCCGAATTAATATTAATCAGATCTCCGCGAAGATCGAAAATAATGATGATCGGGCTTAAGTTTTTAACCTGCCCTTCTATCTCGGGCATCTGGGTGTCCGTATCAATGTCGGATGTAATCTCCTTCAGAACGCCATCCAGATTAATGGCAATACCGTCATCATCCAGGATTGCTTTGGCCGTTATCGCACACCATATCGGTGTACCATCTTTTTTCTTGAGAGCAACGGGAAGCTCGTTAATACGACCGGTTTTCATAACGGTATGAATTAGATTTCCACGATCTTTCTTATTCAGATAAAATTCTATGACCGGATAGTCGATCAGGTCCCAAGCGGAATCAAACCCAAATAAGTCGGCAAAGGCATAATTGCAATAAACGATTTTGCCTTCAATGGTCGTACGGAAGATCGGCGCCGGAAGACTATCAAAGAATTCCGCATATCTTCGGGCCGAATAATCTCCGGCATCTATTAAGTTTTCAGCGGCCATTGATCCAAACCGTGATTTTAGAATTTAGAATTTGGATTTTGGATTCTAACCAATGGAGTTAACCCTCAGCATTTTCGTCGATCTCGAAATCCAAAATCTAAAATCCGCAATCAAAAATCGATAAACTCCATTACTCCAATATTATCAAAATGTTACATCATACACTGCCAATTCATCAGCGTATTCTTCCGACCACGAATCCAAGTTTTCAATCAGGGCGGACTGCAGTCCCAATTCCCGGGCCATCTCATTTACCACCGCAACGACCCCGTCAACCAGAGCCCGATCACTGACACGGCCTGAAAGCGTAATTTTTTGTTCGGCGTATTCAAATTCACCTGCAAACGGATCCAGAAAGGAAAAGCGGTCTGCATTTTCAACAAATTTTTGCTTTAATAGCTTCTGAAAGTCCGCCTTTTTTTTCCTCTTATTGTGTACCACCTTCTCGAATATGCTTAGCAATGCTTCCATCATCACAATTGCTGCTTGCGGTTTATTCTGCTTTAGCGCAGCCGGTTGACGGTCGGTTTGGGTATTCTTAAATGGAATTCGGCAAACGTTAAAAATTCCGCCCCGTTCCTTTGTTTTCTGGATAAGCAGGTTTTGATTCTTTTTTGATGGGCTCGGAGTTCCGTTTCCCCAGGAATAAGAGCCGCCCATGTTTTTTCCGTTTATCAGGAAAATCAGACCGTTTTCCTCGCCACCACCGATGGTAACGTCAATATAACCGGTCATTTTCTCAGCGCTCATCTTTTTAATCAGACCCTCAAGATCCGTAAATTCGGTACTGAGATTTTTATAGATTTTTTCTGCTGTCGGAATACTGGCCCAGAAGTAAACTTCTTCAGGGCCAATTTGGTAAATATTGACACTGAAATTATATTCGTCTCCGGCTGCCAGAAGGCGCTCGACCGCGTCATTGCCTGAAATTGAAATTTCTTTATCCTGGAAAAAACCACTCACCAGTTGGTCTTGATCGAAAAAAATGACACCCTCGGCTGCATGGGACTTAAAATAGATGCCGCCCGAGCCAATTTCACCCTGAAAATGTTCAAGCAATTTCCTGACGTCTAAATAATAGATATTTAAGTTTTCAAGCACAGGCTGCCGTTTGGGAATAACAACCATTTTTGCCTCTTAATCTGTCTCATTTGCCTACGGGTCGAATGGATGCGACCCGATTTTTATCCACTAAGGAATGAAAAATTATGGCCAATATGCCGCTTTATTAACGACTTGACGATCTTCGTCGTCGTAAGCGTTCAATTGACAGGCGGATACTATCCTGCATCCTTGAAATCGCCTCGGCCAGTTCTCCTATTTCATCCCTGGATTTGGTTTCAATTTCGATCCCAAGGTCTCCGATACTGATCCGTTCGGCAACATCGGTTAGCGATTTAATTTTTCCGGTGAGGCGATGGCCGTAAATTAAAACAATAATACCGATTAAAAAAATCGTTCCGCCGAGAATGGCCCAGGTAATCAGCCGTGTTTTTTCAGTGAGAAGACCGGCCCGGGTTTCCATCAGTCTTACCGGACCGGTGAATTCATCCAGATAAGTCGTGGCTGCAACCACAAACGGTGTCCCCGCAACCGGTGTGCAGACCATAAATTTTTCGCGGAATTTTCCATCCTTATCCTGCCAGGTGTAATAGCCTTGAGATCGTTTTCCACCTTTTACACCGGTGTATATTTTCCAAAAGCCCGGAAAATTCTTTCCCAAAGGTTTTTTCAGCGTCGACATATCAATAGCGATGATTTTGGGATTCACATGGGCCCATGTGCGCCAGATATTGTCCGGGTCAGGCATCTCATATAATGCCGTATAGCCCGTTAAGCCGACTTTCTGGACCGCCAGGGTCTTAAACCCCATATCATTCATAAAGTCTTTTTTATTGAGTTCAGGGTGACCCAACAGATACAGCCGGCACTGAATGGCGACAGCTGTTGAAAGATCCGCGATTTTGTCTTCCGCCATCTGATTAACAATTTTCGTACTTTCATCGGTCAGTAAGACAGCCATTTTGTCGAATTGCCATAAATACAACAAGCTGGCACCGATCATGAGGAGCAACGGAAGGCAAAAGAACAGCAAAAGCATTTTGGCGCGCAAATTCATGAACCCGGACTTGCGAGCCGGCTTCACCGGAATGTGTTCGCCGGCGGAGCGGTCCAGCTTAATTTCGGGACCGGCCGGTGGCGTCCCGGTATCAGCCGACTCATTGGCGGTCTCGGTAACGGATAAATCGACCGCGGAAGCCGCTGCAGGTGCATCTTGCGGTTTTGAAACCATGATCATGTGTGTACATACACGGCATTTAAACCTTGCGGCAGCGCCTTTTATTTTCGAAGAATCGATCCGGTATTTTTTTCCGCATTCCTCACAGATGACAATCATGGCTGAGCTCCTCTATCATAAATTCTGAATTAAGCCGGTAGGTAATTTTTTTCACGTATCTTGGTGGCCATCACTTTAAGAAAGACATTCTTTTTTTCTTCACGACGTATCTCCTGGGCCAATCTTTCGATCAATTCGGTTACGCGATGGCCGGGAAATCGAGAGAGTTCATAACCCAGATTTTCAACTTCATCTTCTATCAGAACTTGGGCAATAGGGCCAACGGCAAGCGAAAGATGGACCACCAGATATTCGAAAAAATCTTTGTCCAGCATAATGATCTTTTGGTCCTCTTTTTCAACCAGCCCATTTTGCATGAGTCTGGCAATGATTTCACGCATTGAGCTCATATTCAATCCGGTTTTTCGGGCCACGGTACCCAGCGGAGCCTTACCGTCCAACTCCATAAAAACGGAAAGCATTTGATGGTCAAGCGGAAATTCTCCAATGTCTTGCCGGACGACACGCTTAAAAACCATAGCGGATAATTCGCTCGACGAAAAATCCATGTTTTTACCTCATCGGTGACATTTTCACTTTAAAAGCCTGCAAAACGCTATACCGATTTTGTTCTACCGATATTGAGCGATTGTCAAGGTTTGAAACGCTCATTTTAGGTTTTAATAAGTTTGTGTTCCCAACCATTCCGGACAAAGAGGGTTTATAACCTAGAGGGATTTTTACTTTGATTTTTGGAGTATTCGCAATTCCTGTTTTAAGGTATTTAACTCGGAATGAATAAATTCTTTCAGTTCTGCAACCGCTTCGGCCAGATTGGCAAGAGATTGAGGTGCGCCTGAATCCGTCGCCAGACTTTTTTTAGCAGATTTCTCAGAGACTTTGCGGCCAGACCGCGCGGCTTCTTTCTGCAGGGGTGCTTTGATCAGAGATTCAATTTCTTTGGGAGCAGATATAACTTCTTTGGGAATTACTTTTGCTGCCTTTTTCTTCGAGACCTGATTCCGGAGTTGTTTATATTTGTCCATTTCAACGCGAAGTAATTTTTTCTTTTTCGATTCAGCCATATTCGCTGATAGGACCACCTCTTCCAGACGGGCGAAAACGGAGTTCAGGATTTTAAAGGTTTTTGGGTGGGCATTCCCACGATTGGTTTTGATATAAACGCCGAGAGAACCCAAAAGCTGAAGAAACGTTAAAATGATTTTTTGGTTTTTATAGGTTGCTTTCAGACTGTCTACTTGGGAAAGAAAACCGGCCAATGCTTCTTCGGTGATTTCCCAGTCGATTGAAAGAACCAGATTCTTCAACTCTGCCAGGGGATAATCATCTGACACGCCTTCACCATCCGTCTCCTCTGCAGTAACGTCTGTTAAATCAAAAATATCTTCTTCTTCCGGCACCGCTTGTTTTTCTCGCGCTTTATTTTCTTCTGCGACCGTATCTTTTGCTTCGATAGGATTTTCATCGCCGGCAGACGTATCCCCTTCTCCAAAGAGGTCATCAAGACGTTTCGCAATCTCGGAGTCCAGATTATTGTCATTGGATTTATCGACCAATTTATCCCCTCCTATTTCAAGTCCCTTTTTATAGACGCTACCGTCATCGAAATTATCTTTTTCAAAGTTATGACGACATTGGTTCCTTTTAGCGCACTGGCTTTAAATGACGGTCGTTTTAACTGGCCGTTGAGATCTTTTTCAAGAAGATCGGTCGGAAGCAGCGGAATTCCTTGTTCGACAAGGTCGGCTTTATTATACTGGATGACACAGGGAATCCTGAAAATACTCTTTTTATAATTGGCAAGGTTTTCCTGTAGATTCTTTAAAGACAAAATATTTTTTTCACGGCGGACTGCCATGGAATCGGCAACAAAAACAATGCCATCCACCCCTCTTAGGACCAATCTGCGGGTCGCATTGTATTTCACCTGGCCGGGTACGGTGTAGAGTTGAATTTTAACATCATATCCATTGATCACACCGATATCAAACGGCAAAAAGTCAAAAAAAAGCGTACGATCACCGTGCGTTTTAACAGTGACCATCTCGGTGTTGATACGCTTCCGGAATTTTTTGTATATGTATTCCAGGTTCGTCGTTTTGCCGCCGCGACCGGGACCGTAATAGACAATTTTGACCTGGATTTCTTTATTTTTCAGATTTACAAATGCCATGCGATATCTTAAAATTCAAAAAAACAAACAACCATCAACGCGCCAAGTAAATGACTGACGGTTTTAGAGTGAAAGGAGCGGTTCCAATATGGTTTTCAGCTGCTCGACCGAATCGGCAACTTTCAGTCTTAGAAACCCCAGCGAAATATCATTGCCGAAAATGGTAATCAGCAAAAACTCGGTCGTAATTTTGTTAAAATGGATATTTTCTTTTTTGCCTTTATGAAACAGCAACGAAAACTCATTTTCCCCGATGATTTTGGCCATTGCGCTGACAGCGCCGAAATTGCCGGCCGCCAGGGCCGCCAGCGAATAAATATCATGCTGTTTTTCCCCATTATCCAGGTTGGCGATGATGTTGCCGGCCATATCAATCAGAAAAACACAGCGGACCCCATTTTCTATAAGATCCTGCTGTAAAATATCCTCTATTCTGTCGAGTTGTTTTTGACCAAGTGTGTAAGACAATTGCTCCTCCTGAATCGTGTGATGTGCGGCTTGATTGATTGCCTAGTCCCAAGTGAATGATCATCAATCCTTTTATATTCAGAATTCCTTCTGAAAGAAACAGCCAATAAACAGGATAGCAGCGCTGCTGATTGTCCAACAGCGCTTCTGCCGGCTTCCCTGGAGACAAAAGAGTTTAAAATGGCGCACTCGACCCATCTGCTTCCGCCGCAGTGCCGAAGGTAACCAATTTTAAAAAAATTTTAAGGAATTTCCGAGCTTTCGGTCTCTCTATCAACCTTAAAGTCGGTATTTTTTTTAAAAAACTTTAATATTATTGAACAGATATCCCTTTAAAGGCCATAAAAGTCTAAAATCTTTTTATACTAGCCTTATGTTTCTTAAATTACACAAAAAACACCATTTTAGCAAGCTAAATCTTTGATTGGGGAAGCTTGCAAACAGGGAGCCGAAAACCGGAAAGCGCCGGGTCAAAGCTTTCGAAGGGCGGGAACATGAACTTCTTTTGAATTTGACAAATTCATTTCAATCAAAACTTCGTTACCGGATTGGGTGGTAATTTTCAAATCCGGGTAGCGTTTTCTGAAAACCTGGATCATTGCACTGTTCTCCCGCAATACCGATGCTTGAAAGTGCGTATAATTATTTTTTTTGGCGATTTGCTCAAGCACCTCAAGCAGATATGAGGCAATTCCCATACTCTGGTAATCTTCACGAACCACAAAAGCAATTTCAGCCACCTGCTCGCGGTCATAAGCATAGGTCCCAATGGCAATTATCTCTTTATGGCCTCCTTTTTGAACCAGGCCAATGATGGACATATTCTTACGGTAATCCACGCTGGACCACTGTTTTTGGACGACCTCATGCGAGAAGGAGCGCATGCGATAAAAAAACCGCATATAAATTGTTTTTTCCTGAAGTGAATAAAAGAAATTTCGGTAGGCAATTTCATCCGAAGGCAAAAGCGGTCGAAACTCCGCTGTTTTTCCATTTTTCAACTTAAACGTACTCTTATACCCTTCCAGAAAAAGCAGGTCTTCGGTGGAAGGTGGCAGTTGGTCAGCAAATATATAGTGGCGCATTTTGGCCACATTGATGAGCTGCTCGCGGAATTTTGGATGGGCGATCTGCGCCAGCTCCATGACCCGCTGATAAATGCTTTTGCCCTGAAGTTCTGCGATGCCGTATTCGGTAATGACAAAGTTGACATCCCCTCGGGTGGTGGCAACTCCGGCGCCTTCACTTAAATGCGATACAATGCGTGAAACTGCACCGTTTTGCGCTGTCGACGGCAAGGCCACAATCGAAAACCCGCCTTTGGACATGGAGCTGCCTCTTAAAAAGTCAACCTGGTCTCCGATACCGCTGTAAAACAGATAACCCATGGAATCCGAACAGATTTGGCCGGTTAAATCCACTTCAAGGGCTGAACTGATAGAGACCAGGTGGTCGTTGCGGGCGATGACGGTGGGATCATTAACATACTCGGAAGAACGGAAATAAAAAGTGGGGTTGTTATCGACATAATCATACAATTTTTTGGAACCCATACACAGGGACGCAACCACCCTGCCCGGCAGCAGTGTTTTTTTCTTGTTGGTAATCACCTTCTTCTCAAATAATGGCAACAGGCCATCGGTAATGAGCTGGGTGTGAAGACCCAGGTCCTTTTTGGTGTCCAAATACTGCATGATGGCATAAGGCAAGTGACCGAACCCTATTTGAAGGGTGTCCCCGTCATCCACCAGCTGGGAGACAAAATGCCCGATCCGCAATGCAATATCGTTATCCTTTTCGGCAGGAACCATCTCCACCAGGGGCTCTTCGTAGGGCACCAGCCAGTCGATTTCGTCGACGTGTACGAAGCTGTCGCCCCAGGTACGGGGCATCAGCGGATTGACCTGGGCAATCACCAGGCGGGAGTTTTCCAGCCCCGACCGGGTGATATCGACCGATACGCCCAGACTACAATAGCCGAATTTATCGGGCGGGCTGACCTGAACCAGGGCCACATCCAGGCCGATGCGCTGGCTGGCAAAAAGTCGGGGAATCTGGGACAGATAGGCCGGAATATAATCAATTTTTCCTTCAAATGCGGCCTTGCGCATACTGGCGCTGATAAAAAACAGTTTAAGAGAAAATCTGCGCCGAAAGGATTCATCGTCAATATACCGCGAAAAAGTCGACGACAGCATTTGATAAACCAGAACATCCTGAATGCTTGAATTATTAATCATCGCCTTAATCAGATGCTGGGGTTCACCGCATCCGGTACCGATAAAGACACGACTGCCGTTTTTAATTTGCAAAACCGCCTCCTCGGCGCTGACAACTTTATTCGGGCACAATCGCATCAAATCCATTACTTTATCCTCGCTGAACGCTGTGATCTTAGATTCTATCACGCCTTGTGTCTTTCGTGATCTTTTTGATTTAATTACAATAATACGAATTGGAGATAAATCAACAATCAATTGTTTTCTAACTAAAAAGGCCCTATACTATGCATCCAGGACTTCGATTACAAAAACGGGAGGATAGAATCCCCTGACATCATGAAATCCTTTAAACCCAAAAGTCTGTATCGCCCGTTTGAAGGTCTCAAAACCCTTTTGGAAGCCCAGTCCGTTCCGCTAAAAAAGGACGATGGTGCTCTGACATCAGAATCAGCGGAGCCCACAGCAGATCCGGCAGCCGACCGCGCGCTTTTTGAAGCGGCCATGGCGGATGTCGAAAGAATAACCCAAAACATTTGTGCCAAACAAGATTCTCAAAAATCAGAAGTTGCGGGGTCCAATGAAACCGATGAATCGGATACACTAGTTCAGTTAAAAGAACTTGTTGAAACCGGCAAAGGGTTTGTGGTTGCGGACACCCCCGAATATGTCGAAGGAATCGGCTACAATGTAAACCGGGAGGTTGCCAAACGGCTTCACAACGGCCAATTTTCAATCCAGGGGCACATCGACCTGCACGGTCTGACCGTTGAGAGCGCCCGAGCAGCCTTTGAAAACTATTTAAAAGAAAGTATCGCTACCGGTAAAAGAATGGTTTTAATCATCCACGGTCGCGGCCTTTCTTCGCCGGTGAAGCCGATATTAAAAACAAAAGTAATTAATTGGCTCACCACCGGGCGCTGGCGCAAGTGGGTCATGGCATTTACCAGCGCACGATTGTGTGACGGGGGCGCAGGTGCTACTTACGTACTCTTGCGGAAACGACCGGCAACCAAACGGTATAAAAAAGGTCGCAAATGTAAAAAATTGCTTGACAAACGCCAAATTGATCATTAACAATTGTCGTTTTACATTTTATTGTTTAACCACCCCCATCGCAAACCATGTACCATCGGAGATGGGGGTTTTTATTCCAAATAATCAAGGAAAGCCAGATGAAAAAAGACATCCGAAACGTCAGAAACATCGGTATCAGTGCCCATATCGATTCGGGGAAAACAACCCTGACCGAGCGTATTCTCTATTACACCCAGCGCATTCACACCATGCACGACGTGAAAGGCAAAGACGGCGTTGGCGCTACCATGGATTCAATGGAGCTTGAAAAGGAACGGGGCATTACCATTGCCTCGGCAGCCACCTATTGCGAATGGCGCGACCATAAAATTAATATTATCGACACGCCCGGTCACGTCGACTTTACGATCGAGGTCGAACGTTCCCTGAGTGTTTTAGATGGCGCTATACTGGTCCTTTGCGCCGTTGCCGGCGTTCAATCTCAGTCCATTACCGTCGATCAGCAGATGAAACGCTATAAAGTTCCCGGCATCGCATTCATCAACAAATGCGACCGCAGTGGCGCCAACCCGGACCGGGTGATACGACAGCTCAAAGAAAAATTAGGGCACAATGCCGTTGCCATGCAATTGCCCATCGGGCTTGAAGCAGATTTTGAAGGTGTGGTTGACCTCGTCGCCATGAAGGCGGTCTATTTCGACGGCGATAAAGGCGAACAGGTCCGTCAGGAGAAAATTCCGGCGGATTTAATGCAAGCCGCTCAGGAACACCGCGAAATACTTATCGATCAAGCCTCCATGTTTTCGGACGCGTTAACCGAAGCCATTCTGGAAGAACAGAAAATCACTTCAGAAATGATTATCGCCGGCGTCCGCCAGGGAGTTGTCGAAAGACGTCTGACACCGGTATTCATCGGCTCGGCCTATAAAAATAAAGGCATTCAACCGCTTTTGGATGCGGTAACCCAGCTGCTCCCCTGCCCGCTTGATGTCGAGAATCTGGCACTGGACATGAACAACGAAGAGCAACCGGTGGTGCTTTCCAATGAAATCGACAGGCCCCTGGTGGCCCTGGCATTCAAGCTGGAAGATGGACCTTACGGCCAGTTAACTTACATCCGAGTCTATCAGGGAGCGCTGGCCAAAGGGAATACGATCATAAACGTGCGCACCGGGAAAAAAGTCAAAGTCGGCCGCGTGATCCGCATGCATGCGAATCAGATGGAAGATATCGAATCGATTCCCGCCGGTTACATCGGCGCACTGTTCGGTATTGACTGCGCTTCGGGAGACACCTTCGTCGGCCCCGGAATCCGTTTAACCATGACTTCCATGTATGTGCCGGAACCGGTGATATCGCTGGCCATTTTTCCCAAAGACAATAAATCTGAGGTCAATGTATCCAAAGCTTTAGGACGATTTACCAAAGAAGACCCGACCTTTAAGGCCTATGTGAACGAGGAAACCGGTGATACGATTATTTCGGGGATGGGGGAACTCCATCTGGAAGTTTACATTGAACGCATGCGGCGCGAATATCAGGCCGAAGTCGACACCAGCCCGCCCCGCGTCGCCTATCGGGAAACCATTACCCGCAAAGCGGAATTCGATTATATTCACAAAAAGCAAACCGGTGGTGCCGGCCAATTCGGACGGATTGGCGGTTATTTGGAGCCGGTCCAGGATGAAGATTTTATCTTCGAAAATAAAATTGTGGGCGGGGCGATCCCGACCCAGTTTATCGCCGCCTGCGAAAAGGGCTTTAAAGAATGCATGCAAAAGGGCCCTAAAATGGAGTTTCCCGTCACCGGGATTCGCGTGGTCATCAATGACGGCGCCTCTCATTCGGTTGATTCATCTGATATGGCGTTTAAGTCGGCGGCCCGCGGTGCCTTCCGGCAGGGCTATGGCAAAGCCAAGGCAGTTGTCCTGGAGCCTATCATGAAAGTGGTGGTGGAAACACCGACCGATTTCCAGGGGGCAGTCATGTCGACCTTAAACCAGCGAAGAGGAATGATTGTGGGCTCGCAGGACGAAGGGCCTTTCAGTGTGATCGAATCTCAGGTGCCGTTATCGGAAATGTTCGGTTATTCCACCGATTTGAGGTCGGCGACCAAGGGGCAAGCCCAATTTACAATGGAGTTTCTCACCTATAAACAACTTCCGCAGTCTATTGCTGATGATTTGATAAAAAAAGCGGCGGCCGAAAAAAAGAATGTTGCCTAAATAAATAACGACTTGCGTGTTAAACGTTAATGTTATCAAATGGCTGAAATAAAGCACTTTAAAAATACAAATACTTCTGTTAACACTCGAAGGCAGTTTGAATTCGAGGACCAAGCATTTCCTTTCAAGGAACCCGAACTTCAGAAAAATACAGCTGGAATCGGAACAGACAAAATCTGTTATATTAGAGAAAGGAATATACGCATGCTGAAAAATGAGCTTATCTTAAAAAATCCGTTGCGGCGAATGGGTTATGAAAGCGACGATATTCTAAAAGGAGGTCAATTCGGGGCGGTGACGGCCCGCGCCGGTGTGGGTAAAACCGCCTTTCTGGTTCAACTGGCCTTAAACAGCATGCTGCGGGAAAAAAATGTGCTGCACATCAGCCTCAATGATCCCGTAAAAAAAGTAAGCCTTTGGTACAAGGAGGTTTTTAACCGGATTGCAACCCAGTACGCCATCCATCAAAGCGTTCAGCTGTGGGATACCATTCTGCCCCATCGGTTCATTATGACATTTAAAGTGGAAGGCTTCAGCGTTCCAAAACTTGAAGAACGACTGACCGATCTGATCGAGCAGGACATTTTCAAGCCGCATGCCATGATCATTGACGGCCTTCCATTCGACAATGCGGTCAATCAGGACCTGGCAGATCTAAAAAGCCTTGCCAGCCACGAGGGGATGCATGTGTGGTTTACCATTCGCACCCACCGTCACGAGGAACCCGGCCCCAACGGCACTCCTGCCCAGCTGATTCAAATCGCCGATTTATTCGAAGTCGCCATTCAGCTGGTTCCGGTTGGAAAACAAATTCAAATAAAAGCGTTTAAGGGACCCGGCTCCGGGGGGGATCAACCCGATTTGATGCTGGACCCTGCTACCATGTTGATCCAGGATCAAACCTGAAATACGGGCATGAGCCAGTCTGATCCTATCTGAAACCACCCTTAATTGACTGTATTTAAAATGACACACCTATAGCTGCGTCTTCGCCACTGATTCCTTTGCGCCTGTTTTTCGCAGCTATGCTTTGCTTCAACCGGGCCTGATAAATGCCTTTATATTCACCCACCCTCAATTTTCCTCAAGTGATCTCATTTTATTCCGATACAAGTAACAACCGTGAAACAGCAAGTAACAAAAAATGGGATTTGCCAATGAAACCGTCGAACAGAGAACGCCAAAGAAAATGGAAGCAAAAACAGGCATCTAACGGCATGCGGGCGATAACGGTGATGCTGTCGGTTGAAATAAAGGACCTCATCGACCGCAAACGTAAAGAAACCGGAGCGACCATTGCTCAAATTATTGAAACCGCTGTCATCAATCTGCTGACCGCTCCGGAAAATGAATCCCAAAGTATCGTGAAAACAAAATCATATCAGGAACTTGAAGCGTTCCCGGCTGAGGAACTGCACCAAATCAGCGCTGACTTAAAGTCAATTATTCAGCGGTTCGACACGCTGACAGAATCAAAATCTGCTGTTACCGGTAACCCCAAAAACGTTACAAATAACGTTTCCGTTGAATCCAAACGGGAAAATTCCACGAGTAACGAAATTTATCGCCTCGTTCGGCTGCTCAATAATATGGAAGTCAGTCCGGATGAAATTGCGCTTACCCTCAATAAAAGAAAATTCAAGACATTATCTGGAAGCGCGGAATGGAAGCTGGAAGATGTCCATGAAGTCTTAAAGGATATTCATCAAAAATACGGCCACATAAATCCGCTCTTTTCGATATCCGTCACCCCTAAGCATTCTGACTTGGCAGATCGGGAAGTTTGAACCTTATTTAAAATATCCACTGGTGACGAATAGATCGTTATTCGTCTTTTTTACATAAACGTGTTTTAGCTTTCCGCCCGACGGATATTCAACCCAAACCCCATCGACGGTTCCTTTTACAATTTCATTGTAAATAAAGGGTACAACATTTTTGACGTTAAATCCGGGCCAACTTGGATGCACAATCATTTCTCCTTCCGCGTCCATGATCGCAATAAAGGGCGAAAAAACATCTGGTTTGATATCCGTTGCTGATTTTCCATTGTTTATGCCTGCGACAATGGTAGCCGCATTTTTCATAATCACCGGCTTATCCGCTGCAGTTGCGATTTCGACGCTTTGCTGCTCATCAAGAGATTGAAAAAACCCGGGGGCTTTACCACCGCCGGGGAAAAAACTCATTAAACCATAAAAGAAAAAGAATAGACCGAAAGCAAAAAGAATATAAAAAATAATCACCTTATAATTCTCTGTAAAAAATCCTGTAATCGCTGTTTGATTCACCTGCAGCCCCCTCAGAATGGTGTCTATGCGAGCCAATATTTGGATCGTACATCCCGGTTTTGGTTCAATTTAATCATATTATGATCAAAATTTCGGCTAGACCTTAATATCCAGATGTACTTTTGTCAAGTATATTTGTACTTTTTTATCGGATTAGATGATGAAATTTGCAGTGGGATGAGACACTTGAGTCGGTTTATGGTCTAAATGGAAACAAAAATAGAGTCGTCGCTCAAAAAAAACCTGAAGCGCTGAAAAGAATGAGGCAAACCGAAATAGAATTAAAATCCACCCGGTGACCATCGGTAGTGAGTCAACAAAATTAGCGCAACAAGGCTGCCCGCTATCGCTAAAGTGAGCTTAAAAAGCGTCCACCAGTTCAGTGGTTCATATTCTTTGAGCTCAGGTGAGTAAGGAAGGGCGGGAAATGGGATAATGGTGCATCCGCTGGCGGTGGAAACAGCGCTTGTCATTCCGAGACGGGCCAATTTTTTTAAAATAATATTGATTAATGGCCGATCATTAAGCAGCTGGGCTTTTTGCATGATTTGAAGATAATAATCACGTTTCTGCTCAACAAATTCAGATTTATCCGCCACGATTCGCCTTTTCTTCTGTGGTTGTGATGATTCTCGTTGAAGATTGTGTCCCCAATTTTGGGCCATCTTGCAAGATATCGGCAATTTTTCTGGATAGATACGCAATTAATTCGATATCGTCTATCCGTGATGCGTTTTCCAACATTTCCAGATATTCACGCAAATCCGGAAACATGTCAATAACCTTTTGAGATATCTGGGTTCCATTATTTAATTGGGTTGCGGTTGGCTTTTGGTTGTCGGGTGGCGCTTGAAGCTTTTCTACAGGCACATCCAGACCTTCAGCAATGCGCTTGAGGTCATCGTCACTTATGCGCTGCTTTCCCAGTTCGATGTTTTTTATTTTTGTCCGTCCCGAATCCAATGTTGTTTTGAAAGCCCGGGATCCCAGCTCAGCCTGGTTAAAACCCGCCCGTTTTCTTAAAATTTGGATAATTTCACTTTGCGTTAATCGCATCTTTTTCTCCGTTCAAATGATATTCGGCACAGAAATTCGAAAAAATTTCTCTTTTGTAACGCTGCAGTGATCTTCCAAATACAATTTGTCCGTAAAAATGTCAATAGATCTTTTATTATCAGGATCCCATATTCAAGCGTTTGTACCCTTCCATCGCGGGGCTGATGATTCATTCTAGGTTGAAAGAACATCAGCGGCTTGTAAAAATTCCCGATTTAAAAGGGCAAAGCAATTGGGTGAAAGATGACGACAATCGGTGCGCAAGAAATAATAAAGGGGTTGGTCTGTGGACCTAACCCCTTGATATCATTGGAGGCGGCAGTCGGAGTCGAACCGACGAATTGCGGTTTTGCAGACCGCTGCCTTACCACTTGGCTATGCCGCCAAAAAAAAATTGGAGCGGGAAACGGGATTTGAACCCGCGACTTCGACCTTGGCAAGGTCGCACTCTACCACTGAGTTATTCCCGCTCATGCAAACGCTAATTTTTAGTCACAAAACAATGTTTTGTCAACAAAAAAGCTCATCCGCTCATCCTTGCAGAAGACTTCTGGAGCGGATAAAATAATCCGCCCCCGACCAGATGGTGAAAATCAGCGCCCCCCACAAAAATAAATTGCCGATAACCTGTACATCGAGTCCTAAAAACGGAAAGTGGATCATTAAGGGAATAATGGCCGCAATCTGAAAGCCGGTTTTGTATTTCCCCAGATTGGATGCCGACAGATCTTCGCCCTTTTCAGCGATGATATTGCGCAAACCGGTGACGGCAAGTTCGCGACCGATAATAATACAGGCCATCCAGGCCGGCACCCACCCCAGAGAGGTCAGCATGATAAAGGCCGATGAAACCAGCAGCTTGTCAGCAACCGGGTCCATCACCTTTCCAAGCGTGCTAACCAGGCCCCTTTTGCGGGCCAAAAAACCGTCCAGATAATCGGTAATTGCCGCGGCACTGAACAGAAGCCCAGCGATGAGCGTGCAAATTCTGTTGGGAAACAGCATCAGAACAATAATGATCGGCACCGCTGCAATGCGAAAAAGGGTCAACTGGTTAGGGCCGCTCAAGGCATTTTGGAATTTTTTCATGAATTTAATGGTTTGGCATTATTTTTCTTCAGATTGACGGGCCATGTATTGATCACGACATTTTTTGCTGCAAAAATACAGATCGTTGCCACTTAAATTTAAATGGACGGCATCACGCCGGGGAAAATAGGCCTGGCAAAACGGGTCCTTGATCATGACATCATCGATCTGACCGCTTGCCTTACCGGAAACATTTTTTTTGGGGCGGGCATCCGGAAACATCCATGATTTCACAGCACGGTATAATAAATACCCGACCACGAAAAGAATTAAAAATTTAATCATTAATACTCGACAACCTTTTGCTCTTCTTCCCCCAGACGCTTCAATAAAATTTGCATTTCCTGTTTCAATACCGGATGAATAATTGCCGGATCTATATCACAGAATGGCTTTAACACAAAGCGCCTTTTGTGCATGCGGGGATGCGGCACCACCAGGCGTTCTGATTTGATGATGCGATCATCGTACAAAATAATATCCAGATCCAGAATCCGCGGTCCAAACCGAATCGAGTCTTTTATTCGTCCGGCGGCCCGCTGGATATTTTCGATATGATCCAGCAGTTGAAACGGATCAAGTGCGGTCTCAAGTTTGACCATCATATTGACAAACCAGCTCTGATTTTCATAATCCACCGGTTCGGTCTTATAAATGCGGGATTGCGCAAGGATTCTGGAGTTGTCGGCTTCGGTCAGCGCCTCGATCCCCTTACGGCAATTCTGCAGCCGATCTCCCATGTTGGAGCCAGCCGAAATGTAAGCAATGTGCGTTTTCACGAAAATAAGCGTTTATCTCACGCCAAGCCGCAAAGATCGCAAAGGGAAAAGATATCATGTTAAGCAAGCTTGGCGACTTTGCGTCTTTGCGAGAAACGATGCATCAATTCTATTTCCAGGCGTCAGGCTGGAGCTCACCGGTATAGATGATACGGGCATCGCCTTCCATATAAACATTACGAAATTGGCCGTCGGCGGCGTCAAAATGAATCGTCAGGTACACTCCGCTGCGGGTTTTGACATCTACCGGTGAATTCATTTTAAACCGGCTGGCTGAAATAATCGCACTGGCAATGGCACCGGTTCCGCAGGCCAGCGTTTCGTCTTCAACTCCCCTTTCGTATGTGCGGATCTCAATGGCGTTACCTTGACTGCGCTGGACGAAATTTGCATTGGTCCCGGCCGGCGCAAATGCTTTATGAAGCCGAATTTCGCGGCCCAGGGTGACCACATCTAAATCAGCAATTTTCTCCACCATTACGACGACGTGAGGAACGCCGGTATTGACACTGCTGATTTCCAGTGAATCAGCTGACAGTTTCAACGCATACGCCAGTTTTAGATCTGAAGGATCCGGCATCTTTACCTTAACGCCGCCCTCCTTAATTTGGGCGCTGACCACACCGGCTTCGGTTTCAAAGGACAAGCGGGTTCCCGCAATACCCTTGACATGAGCAAAACGAGCAGCACAGCGGGCACCGTTCCCGCACATTTCGGCATTGCTGCCGTCGGAATTAAAAAACCGCCAGCGAAAATCATATTTATCGGATGCCTCAATTAAAATCAGGCCATCGGCTCCGGCCGACATTTTTCGCCGGCAGACATTGGCAATAAAGCCGCTTAATTCCGTATCGGCAACAATCTGATTACGGTTGTCGATAACAATAAAATCATTGCCGGCCCCGCTCATTTTATAAAAGGGTATCGAATTCATAGTTTCTCTGTGCACAATTTTCAATGGGTTCAGCCGAGACGAATTATACGGCAAAGGGCCAAGCGCATGGCGCATAGCGTATCATTTTGATTAGAGAGTTCTAACGCTTTGCGCTATGCCATGAATGACGGTATGCTTTCGCCTTTCACCAGATCTTGGTAAGTTTCTCTTTCCTTCACCACATGATATTGGTGTTTTTTGACCATCACTTCCGCAACTCGGGGGCGCGAACAGTAATTGGAAGACATCACGAATCCATAAGCACCCGTGCTCATTACCGCCAGAAGATCGTCAGCGTTGACTTCGGGCAGGTTGCGGTCGACAGCCAGGAAATCACCGCTTTCACATATCGGACCTACGACATCTGCCACTGTTAAGGGCGCCTCGGTACGCACAATCGGCTCAATTGCATGAAAGGCATTGTAAAGGGTCGGACGCATTAGATCGTTCATCCCGGCATCCACAATAACAAAATTTTTTCCTTTGCCCGCTTTTTTGTAAAGCACGCGGGTCACCAGTACACCGGCATTCCCCACCAGGACTCTGCCAGGCTCCAGGATGAGCGTTAAATCCATGCCTTCAAGGTTTTCCAGAAATGCTTCGGCATATTCTTTTAAAGACGGTGGTGTCTCATCCGCATAGGTTATGCCAAGACCTCCGCCCATATCAATATATTGGATCTCAATCCCCAGTTCGGATTTTAACTGCTGTATCAGCGTCTTAATGGATTTTAAGGCATCTTCAAATGGCCCGGCCTCGGTTATCTGAGAGCCGATATGGCAATCGATGCCGATGACTTCAATATTCTCCAGGCCGGCGGCCAGCCGGTATCCTTCCAAGGCGGTGGCAATATCGATTCCAAATTTATTTTTCTTAAGACCTGTAGAAATATAGGGGTGGGTTTTGGGATCGACATCCGGATTGACCCGAATGGCAATTCGGGCTCGCTGATTGAATTGACCGGCCCGCTGGTTGATCAATTTCAACTCATCAAGGGATTCCAAATTGAACATCAGGATATCGGATTTGAGGGCATAATCAATTTCATCAACCCGTTTGCCTACACCGGAATAAACGATACGGTCCGGTGTAAAACCGGCCTGAATGCCTCTAAAAAGTTCACCGCCGGACACAATGTCCAGACCACACCCGGCCGTGGCAAATAATTTCAGAATCGCTAGATTGGTGTTTGCTTTAGCAGAAAAGCAAATTAATTTTTTCATGCCCGCAAAAGCTTCGCTGAAGGCCTTAAAATGGCGTGTGAGCGTGGCATGGCTGTACAGATAAAACGGTGTGCCGATCTCTGCTGCAATTTTTTGCACCGCAACATTTTCGCAATACAGTTCATCTTCTTGATAGGTAAAATGATTCATGTTTTATCCCTAAAGAAGCCAATCGTTATTCGCTATATGGTATTGGATGAAGATCAGCCCTTTTTCTATTGTTTAGCAAAAATTGATATGCAATCGATAGCATCACAGTCTGCCTGGACCAATAACGAATAACAAATAACCAATAACATCGGATTGAGTTTTAACTCAATCCGATCAATGGTCGAATTTAACGATATTTGAGTCCCTGCCCCCCTGTCCATATTCATCAAAGACGGTTACCTTGTAAATATAGCGATATCCCGGCGCAACGAACTCTGCATAACTCATCCGAATGGGTTTGGATTTTTCAGACCGTTTTTTATGAATCGGGATATCACCCGACAAAGCGTACCGGATTGGACAATTTTCACAGCTGGCGTCTTCGGCCGATAATCGAGAGCGAAACACCTTAACTGCTGCCGGGAGGGAGTTGCTGCGGCTCGCTGCACCCGGCACTGTCCAACTCAGCTCAACGATATCGTTACGGAGGCTGTATTCGAGATCGTCAACCACCGGCGGTAACGGCCGCCGCGGTGGACGGGGCGGTCCTTTTTTGCCGCAACCGATCCAAAGAAAACTCGAGCCGGCAAGCACCAATAACAAAACCGCCATCCATTTGCTATGGGAATAACAAGCGTTTTGCAGGAAATTATTTTGCTTTGCGCTTATCATCAGTGCTTCTTTTCAGTTTCTGCTCCGCGGCCTTAATCGCTGCTTTAACGGTTTGTGTTGCCGTACCACCTATTGAAGTGCGCCGATCGATCATCTGTTGTGTCCCCAGGTAGTCGAAAATGTCATCTTCGATTTGAGGTGCGTGCTGCTGCAATTCCTTTATCGAAAGTTCATGGATTTCTTTCTTAAGACCTATTGCATAACCCACGACCTGGCCGACACAATGGTGGGCCTCTCTAAACGGCAACCCTCTGGTTACCAGATAATCGGCCATATCGGTGGCATTCAGATACCCGCTGGCTGCTGCTTTTTGCATCAAGGTCTTGTTGACTGTAATGTTGGGAAGCAATTGAATATAAATTTCAAGACAGGCCGTCAGGATATCGGCAGCATCAAACAGCAGTGTTTTATCCTCCTGCATATCGCGGTTATAGGACAGCGGCAGGGACTTCATTATCGTCAGCATGGCCATCAGGTTTCCGAATACGCGGCCGCTTTTGCCTCTGACCAGCTCGGCAACGTCGGGATTTTTCTTCTGCGGCATGATACTGCTGCCGGTGGCAAAAGCATCCGGCAGTTCAATAAAGCCAAACTCGGCTGAAGACCAGATTATCAGTTCTTCCGACAAGCGGCTTAAGTGCATCGCACAAATACCGGCGGCGGATAAAAATTCAATAATGAAATCCCGGTCGGATACGGAATCAATACTGTTGGCTGAAACCTTTTCAAATCCGAGCAGTTCGGCCGTGTATTTTCTGTCAAGGGGATGCGGCGTGCCGGCAAGGGCTGCGCTTCCCAGCGGCATGACGTTGATGCGCACCATACAATCCTGCAGGCGCTCTGCGTCCCTTGAAAACATTTCGTAATATGCCATCAAATGATGCGCCAGCAGAATTGGCTGGGCGCGCTGCAGATGGGTGTAGCCCGGCAGCACAGTTCCAATATGGTGTCTGGCAAGGTCCACCAGAACATTTTGCAATTGGAACAGATGCTGGATGATTGAATTAACGGTATCCTTCAGGTACAGACGCACATCCAGAGCCACCTGATCGTTGCGGCTTCGGGCGGTATGCAGCTTGTGGGCAACTTTGCCGACGATCTCAGCCAGCCGGGATTCAATATGGGTGTGAATATCTTCCAGTGCGTCGCTGTATGACAAGGTTCCTTCCTCGATCTCCTGCCTGACTTTGTCAAGGCCTGCAATTAATTCCTCAGCCTCTTGTGCGGATATAATGTCCGCCTTTGCCAGGGTCCGGCAGTGCGCAATGCTGCCCTGAATATCATAGGCGTACAGCCGCCTGTCGACATCGATTGAGGACGTAAATGTTTCAACAATTTTAGCAGTTTTTTCTTTAAACCGGCCGGCCCATAGTTTTTCTGACATGATTATAACGTTATTGGTTACTGGTTATTGGTTTCGATTAATTTTTGAATTCTTAATCTTAAAGCGTTTAAGCGGATGAAGCCTTCGGCATCTTTTTGGTTGTAAACCTGATCATCTTCAAAGGTGGCAAAGTCTTCCCGATACAGCGAACGATCTGATTTACGGCCCAAAACACGGCAGTTGCCTTTATACAATTCAAGACGTACGGTTCCGGATACATTCTGCTGGGTCATGTCAATCATATTCTGCAACAATTTCATCTCCGGCGAAAACCAGAAACCGTTGTAGACCAGCTGTGCATATTTGGGTATCAAAGAATCCCGCAGGTGCAGAACCTCGCGATCCATGGTAATGGATTCCAGCGCCATATGCGCGACGCGCAGGATCGACCCGCCGGGGGTTTCATAAACGCCGCGGGATTTCATTCCGACAAATCGATTCTCAACCATATCCACCCGTCCGATACCGTGTTTGCCACCATGGGCGTTTAAAGCCTTAAGCAAATTCGCTGGCGTCAGCTCTTCTCCATTCAGCTTGACCGGATTGCCATTTTGAAAGATCAGCTCGATAATTTCAGATTTATCCGGAGCATGCTTGGGTGAAACGGTCAGTGTGAAAATGTCTTCGGGTGCTTCTGC
Source organism: uncultured delta proteobacterium (assembly GCA_963706575.1). Taxonomy (GTDB): domain Bacteria; phylum Desulfobacterota; class Desulfobacteria; order Desulfobacterales; family JAHEIW01; genus JAHEIW01. The sequence goes on from CAVPNL010000003.1 coordinate 197,867, forward strand.
CCATGGATCTTCAAGTATACCGCCTTCATAACTGATATGCAAAAGATTGGAATCCGTACTGTAGGGTTTGTCATGGGTGGCTTGAACTTCGATACCATGCTTGCCGGCAAAATCCATTAGGGCGGTACGAGAATTTAAATCCCACTCCCGCCAGGGTGCTATTATTTTGATCCCGGGATCATGTGAAAGATAGCCGAGTTCAAATCGAACCTGATCGTTACCCTTGCCGGTGGCACCGTGGCTGACGGCATCGGCCTTTTCACTGTGCGCAATTTCTATCTGGCGCTTCGCGATCAGCGGTCTCGCCAGCGAAGTTCCTAATAGATACTGCCCCTCGTATATCGCATTGGCACGAAATGCCGGAAACACATAGTCATTAACAAAGGCCTCCGTCAGATCCTCAATATAGGCCTTTGTAGCCCCGGTTTTATAAGCATTGTCTCTGACCTGATCCAGGTCATCTTCCTGGCCGATGTTGGCTGAAAAGGCAATGACCTCGCATTGATAGGTTTCAATAAGCCACTTTAAAATAACCGAAGTATCCAGTCCGCCGGAATAGGCCAATACCACTTTGTTGATCTTCGCAGTCAAAATAGGAACCTCCGCTTTAAGATAAATTCTATTTGCTTATCAATATATCAAGTATCGCCTTATGCATGTGAAGCTTGTTTTCGGATTGATCCCAGACAACTGAATGAGGGCCTTCCAGAACTGCTTCACTAATTTCTTCTTCTCGATGGGCCGGCAGGCAATGCAGCACAATGACATCTTTGGCCGCATTTTCCAAAAGTGCGGCATTTACCTGAAAAGGCGCAAATATTTTTTTGCGAGCCTCCTGTTCGGCCTCCTGCCCCATACTGGCCCAGACATCCGTGTTGACCACATCAGCATCTTTAACCGCCGCGATGGGATCCGAATTAAGGGTAATCCTGGCATTGGGTTTTTGGGCGGCCCTGCTTAAAATCCGCGCAGCGGGAAAATAGCCTTCAGGGCATGCTAGATGCAGCTCAAAGCCAAGGGCTCCTGCCGCGTTGATCCAGGATTGGGCCATATTGTTGCCGTCCCCCACCCATGCAATTTTCAGATTTTCAACCGCTCCTTTGTGCTCGATAACCGTCAACAAATCACTTAAAACCTGACAGGGATGATAGGCATCCGTTAAGGCGTTTATCACCGGGATGTCGGATGATTCCGCAAATTCCTGAATCACCTCCTGGGAGAAGGTCCGAATGGCCAGTGCATCCAGATAACGGGAAAGAACCCTGGCGGTATCCTTAATGGGTTCATCCCTTGACATCTGCGTATCTTTGGAACTGATAAAAAGCGGTGTACCGCCCAGCTGTATCATGGCGGCCTCAAATGAGACCCGGGTGCGCGTCGAGGGTTTGTCAAATAGAAGTCCCAGGCTTTTGCCGGTCAGTGATGGTCTGGCAATGCCTTTCTTCTGCTTTTCCTTAAGCTCAACCGCTCGCTTAAAAAAGGCCTCAAATTCTTCTCTGGCAAGATCGGCCAGCGTCAACAGATGTTTGGTCATAAATACACTCCCCGAGTCTTAATGATGTGAAGATGCAGCATCACTCAATATCCCGTCAAGGCACTCAATCAGCTGATCAATTTCTTCTTCGGAAATGATCAAGGGCGGGATAAATCTTAAAATACGATCCTGGATACAATTGATTAAAAAGCCGTTTTGCATACACTGTTTCACTAGCGGCGCACCGTCGATTTTAAGCTTCATCCCCAGCAACAGGCCCAGCCCGCGCACATCTTCAATGATGGCGTGACGGCCTTTTAACTCGAGCAATTTTTTCTTGAAATACGATCCGGCGGCCTTGCCCTTTTCGATAGTCTGCTCTTCCACCAGAATCTTGCAGACTTCCAGGGCGGCGGCCGTAATAATGGGGGTTCCACCAAAGGTGGATGCATGCGCTCCGGGACCAAAAGCCGCGGCAATCGTTTCGGTGGCCAGCATCGCCCCGATCGGCAACCCATTGGCCAGGGCTTTGGCCAGGGTCATGATATCCGGCTCGATTCCAAAGTGCTGATAGGCGAAAAGCTTTCCGGTACGCCCCATACCGGTTTGAATTTCATCAAAAATCAACAGCGTTCCGGTTTCGTCACAGATTTTTCGGACTGTTTGCAGGTATTTCTCATCCGGGCAGCGCACGCCGCCTTCGCCTTGAATGGGCTCCAGCATGACCGCACAGGTGGCGGGCCCGATCTGGGCCCGCAAGGCCTGTTCATCATTAAAGGGCACAAAATCGAAACCATCCAGAACCGGATCAAATCCTTTCCTAACTTTTTCCTGACCGGTCGCAGAAAGGGTAGCCATCGTGCGCCCATGAAATGAGCGCGCCATGGTGACAATTCGAAAACGATTTGCTTCCCCGCGGTCCTTAAAGTATTTTCGTGCCAGTTTAATGGCCGCCTCATTGGCTTCGGCCCCGCTGTTGCCAAAAAAAACCCGATCGGCAAAGCTATTTTCCACCAACCAGGCCGCCAGGTCGATCTGTGGCAGCGTATAGTATAGATTGGATACATGCAGCAACGTTTGGGCCTGTCGGGCAACGGCTGCGCTAACCCGGGGGTGGGCATGCCCCAGATTGCAAACCGCAATACCGGCCACAAAGTCCGTGTAAGTCCGCCCTTCGGTGTCCCAGAGTTTACAGCCCCTCCCCTTCTCAAAGGTAACGGGAAATCTTTGATAGGTAGCTGCCATTACTTGATCGGCGCGTTTCATTCGCTCGGCGGTCATGCCGTCACCTCCGTTCCAATTCCACTGTCGGTAAATAATTCCAGCAAAATTGAATGTCGTTTCGTACCATTGATGATCTGAACTTTTTCCACTCCGTTTTCCAGCGCTTTGAGGCCATATTCGATTTTGGGAATCATACCGCCGGAAATGTCCTGATCATCAATCATTTTTTTAATCTGCCCGGCGCCAATTGAACTGATCAGCTCACCGCCGGCATCTAAAACCCCGTCCACATCGGTAAGCAAAACAAGACGACCGGCCTTCAGTGCCATAGCGATACGACTGGCCACAAGATCCGCATTGATGTTGTAAGTTTCTCCGGCTTCTCCGGCACCGACCGGCGCAATAATAGGTATAAAACCCTGCTGGCTCAGTTTGTCGATAATTTCGCAATTAATGCCAGTCACCTCTCCGACCAGACCGGGGTCAATAATTTCCGGGGGCTTGTCGCTGTCGCCTTGCCGTACGATTTTAAGCTTTCTGGCTTGAATCAAACCGCCATCTTTGCCGCTCAGACCAACGGCCTTGCCGCCCTCCTGATTAATCTGGTGAACGATGGCCTTGTTGACCTTGCCACCCAAAACCATCTCGACAACATCCATGGTGCGTTCATCGGTCAGGCGCATGCCGCGAACAAATTGGGGCCGGATTCCCATCTGGTCCAGTACCGAATTAATCTGGGGCCCCCCGCCGTGCACTACGACCGGCTTGAGACCGACAAATTTCAGCAAGGTAATATCCCGGGCAAAATCCTGCTTGAGCTGTTCATCCACCATAGCATGCCCGCCGTATTTGACGACAATGGTCATACCAGAAAACCGGCGAATATAAGGCAGTGCTTCAATGAGAATATCGGCCACACTGGGGTTCGTATCACGGGTGTCTTTGATCATTGTCTCATTGTACCTAATGAAATTGTTATCCTAAGCAATATTCATTTGTAAAAGGAGCGTCTCCCCAAAAGGGAGACTTGATGAGCGGCCCTGCGGGCCTTGATGAGTGTCCTGCTTATCGCAGGACTTCAGGTAAAAAAAATCTGCTGTTTTGCCGCTTCAAGCATAGCACTCCACTAGTCGCGCCGTATTTTGGCGAGACGCTCCTCAAGCGAAGCGCTCCTAAAACGAAGTGCTCTTCTTTACAGAATATACCGACTCAGGTCCTCATCGTCCTTAATATCTTTTAATTTGAATTCGACATAGTCTTTGTCGATCACCATGCGCTTGCTTTCCACATCCGGCGCATCAAAAAGAATGTCTTCCAGCAAACGTTCCATAACCGTATGCAGTCTGCGGGCACCGATATTCTCGGTGCGGTTATTGACCTCTTCAGCAATCGTAGCAATCGTTTCAACCGCATCGTCCTCAAAAACCACATCCACACCTTCAGTTCTTAAAAGAGCCATATACTGAAGCAATAAGGCGTTTTGGGGTTCGGTCAGAATTCTGACGAATTCTTTCTCTCCCAAAGCGTCAAGCTCGACCCGAATCGGAAAACGGCCCTGCAGTTCAGGAATTAAATCAGAGGGTTTAACCATGTGAAACGCACCGGAGGCAACAAATAAAATATGATCGGTTTTTACGGGGCCATATTTCGTGGTAACGGTGCTACCCTCCACAATCGGCAAAAGATCTCTCTGTACACCTTCGCGGGATACATCCGGCCCGTGGGTGCTGTCGCGGCCTGCGATTTTGTCGATCTCATCCAGAAAAATAATCCCTGACTGTTCGACCTTTTTAATCGCCTGCTTGACGACCTTGTCCATATCCACCAATCCCTGGGCTTCTTCTTGAGTCAGAATTTCCATGGCCTCCGGCACTTTTACTTTGCGCCTTTTTGTGCTTTTGGGGAATACACCGCCGAGCATATCTTTAAAATTAATCCCCATTTCTTCCATGCCGACATTGGAGAAAATTTCAACCATCGGCATGCTGCGGTCAGCAACATCCAGATCAACAAAGCGGTTATCGAGTTTGCCGCGACGAAGCATATCCCGGAGCTTTTCACGGGTTGACGATGATTCTTCGCTCGTAGCAGTAACCAATTCGAACTGCACTTCTTTTGTATCTTCCGTCCGCGGTTTCGGGGGCGCACCCGATTTCGGTAACAGAAGATCCAGCATCCGCTCTTCTGCAATCTGCCAGGCCTTTTCTTTAACCGCTTCCTGTTCTCGCGATCGAAGTGTGTTAATCGTCAATTCGAGAAGGTCTCTCACCATGGACTCAACATCGCGCCCGACATAACCCACTTCGGTAAACTTTGATGCTTCCACTTTTGAAAAAGGAGAATCCGTAAGCAGAGATAACCGCCTGGCGATTTCCGTTTTACCAACGCCGGTGGGCCCGATCAATATGATGTTTTTGGGAGCGATCTCATCGCGCAGATCCTCGGGAACCTGCTGGCGCCGCCAGCGATTTCTCAGGGCGATGGCCACAGCGCGTTTGGCTTTGTCCTGGCCGATGATATATTTATCAAGTTCACTAACAACATCAGAAGGCTTCAAAGCGTTCATTCAAAGTACCTCAATAATGATTTTATCATTGGTATAGATGCAAAGCGAAGCTGCGATCTTCATGGCTTCTTCAACAATACCGCGGGCGCTTAATTCCGTGTGCTGAATAAGAGCTGCGGCCGCGGACTGTGCAGCGACGCCACCGGATCCAATCCCGATGATCTCTTCATCAGGTTCAATCACATCTCCATTGCCGGAAATTAGGTACATCTGTTTTTCATCCACGGCGATCATCAGCGCTTCAAGACGTCTTAAATATTTGTCAGTTCGCCAGTCCCGGGCCAATTCAACCGCGGCCCGGGTCAGATTGCCATTGTAGCGCTCGAGCTTCTGCTCCAGACGTTCAGATAGATGCATGGCATCCGCTGTGGCACCGGCAAATCCGACAATAATTTTTTCCTGATATATTTTTCTGACTTTTTTGGCGCAATGCTTGATGATGGTGTTATTCAGCGTAATCTGCCCGTCCCCGGCCACCGCCACTTTGCCTTGACGCCTGACTGCCAGAATAGTCGTACCATGCATATTCATCGAGATCCTCTCAAAGTCTCAAACGCTTATAGCGTTGATATTCAATTATCCGTTGGGGCCATTTAGTCGAACATTGGCTTGGGCATCCAGCGACAAGCCCTGTCAATTATGAGCCAAGTTTCTATATATTTCCATGCTTTTTTTTAAAAACCGTTGTTTAAAATATCCAACAACCAACCCCCTATCACTTCCTGGGATGAGCCCGGTCATAAGTTTCCATTAGCCGGTCAATGCTCACATGCGTATATTTTTGAGTGGTTGAAAGGCTTTTATGCCCTAGCAGTTCTTGCACGGCCCTCAGATCTGCACCCGCGTCCAGCATATGGGTGGCAAACGTATGTCGCAGCGCATGCGGCGAAATGGGCGTTAAAAGGCCAACGCTGTCCACCAATTTCGTTAAAATCCTGGCGATGGAACGGGAGCTCAATCTTTTGTGAAAACGGTTTAAAAATAAGGGTTCTTCGTGTATAGCAGGCCGGCCGGTCTGTTTTTGATACCGGGTGCGATATGCTTTTATTGCCGCTAAGGCCTTCTGCCCAACTGGCACCTTTCGCTGCTTGTTGCCCTTGCCGGATACCTGAACCACTGCCGCCGAAAAATCGACATCAGAAAAATTCATCTGGGATAGTTCAGATACGCGAATGCCGCTGGAATATAGCGTTTCGAAAATCGCACGATTTCTTAAACCCAGCAGTGTATCCGTCTGGATTGAATCCAGCAGCCGAAAGATTTCGTCAACCGAAAGATAGACGGGTAGCGTTTTATCCTGTTTCGGTGTAAGGACGAGTTCGGCCGGATTTTCTGAAATTATGCCATTTTTTACCAGGTACTTAAAAAAAGACCGAATTGCAGAAAGCTTGCGGGCAATGGTTGCCTTTTTATTTTTGCGGTGCAAGAACCCCAAATAGCCCCTGAGCATAATAGCGTCAATCTGCTTCAATTTTACGACTGGCACGCTTTTGTGGCGAGCGCTGCCCGCAAAAGGGGATTCAGCCAAAAAGGAGAGAAAATCCAAAAGATCTTTCCGATAAGCGCGATGGGTATGATCAGAATATCCCTTTTCAGTGACAAGGGATTCTAAAAACGAATCAATCAAGGGTTTTTCCGGATGGTTTTCCATTTCCATACGGTGTTTCTCTTTTAAAACTCAATGAGCGCCTGCAATTCATCCCAGGAGCCCACTTCCACAAACGGGTGCTGCTCTCGATTCCAGGGCTGACGATAAAGCACCGGCTGCACCTCGGCATTCTGCAATAAAAAGCAGGTTTCGAGCCGGTCTTCGACAAAAAATGAAATCCTGCGTTGCTGGAGAATGCCGGCTTTGGCCTCATGTGAACCGGTGGCAATGACTTCAAATGAGGCCGGATCCAGTTGCAGCGTTTTTTTCATCCAATCCCTTATCGGCCCCAGGTAAGGGCGTGCCGTGATAAAAATTATAGGGCGGCAATGCCGTTGGATTTTTGCCAAACCTTCGGCGGCACCAGCAATCGGATGCAATGTGGCACTGTAGTTTCCATCCAGTATGCGCCGGACGATGGCATCGATGACCTCCGGATCAATATTAAGACATTCCTCCAGTTTGTAAGACGTAATATCATTATATTGGATGCTATTAAGGTTATACTCTTGGCGGGCAATATCCAGAAACAACGTCATGGTGTCGGCCACGACACCGTCAATATCAAAGGCCACTGAAGTAGGATCGATCATCATCGGTATCCGCTATTAGAGCTTTTCTGAAAAATACATACAAGTGACCTAAAGTGCCTAAAGTTAATGTATTCTACCATTTTATAAAAAGGATGGAGCGAAGCGAGACCTTAACTTTAGGCGCTCTAGGCACTTTAGACCACTTTAGTCACTTCTTATTTGTCTTGCTGCCAAATGAAGTTATTCCTAATTACCCATTAACGAATAACCTACCCGCTACGCGGCTGCCCGCCGTGTCTTTTTTTTGAGTCGGGAAATTCGCCGCTTGAAGATGGTGGCATTCTTCTTATCTTTAGCTTCCAGGGCTTCCCGGCGTTGCGCTTTGAGGGCCTTGATCTTTTGCTTCAAGTCCGCAATGCTGGCATCGGCTTTTTTTATGGGTTCATCCTTAATGCCCTTTGCCTTTTTTATTTCGACGATCAATTCTTCTTTTTTCATGGCGTGCACACCCGTAATTCCCGGTATGTCTTTGGCCATCTCCCGCAGTTCTTTGACCGTCATTTTTTCCAGCGGCTTTTCCTTAACAGTCGATGGTTTCTTCTCGGTTTTGGCCGCTTTCTCCTCGGTTTCTTGCGGCGTCTCTTCGGCTTTGGCCGCTTCCGCCGTGGTTTCCTCCGGTTGATCTTCGGCTTTTACCGCTTTCTCCTCGGTTTCTTCCGGCGCCTTTTCGGCTTTGGCCGTCTTCTCCTCGGTTTCCTCCGGCTTCTCTTTGGTTTCCTCTGACTTCTTGCTCATTTTGCTCTGTTCTCCTTCTTTCTTTCTTTTGTTGAAAGCACAAGCGGAGGCTGCAAAGCCCCCGCCCATGGATCACGCAGATGTGATTCAGTTGGTCAACTTAAATACGAAACTTAGAACCTTTTGATATCAAATAAAAAAGTCTAATTCAATAACCAAATTCCAATAAGGTGTCAATTATTCTTTGTCGTCTTTTTCAAAAAGACGGGCAAACGGCTTGAAAAGCTCAATGGGTATTGGAAAAAACGTCGTCGTATTGCTTTCGGTAGACATCTCGTTCATAGTTTGCAAATATCGTAGCTGTAAGGCCGTGGGATGTTTCTCGATGATCACGGAGGCCTCCGCCAATTTGCTGGCCGCTTGGAATTCGCCTTCGGCATTGATCACCTTGGCCCGTCGTTCCCGCTCAGCCTCAGCCTGCCGAGCAATCGCCCGCTGCATCTCCTGGGGCAAGTCAATATGTTTCAGCTCCACCGTGGCGACTTTAATACCCCACGGATCTGTATGCGTGTCCAGGATCTCTTGGAGCTCGGCATTTATCTTATCCCTTTCCGACAAAAGCTCATCCAGTTCAGATTGACCGCACACACTCCTCAAGGTGGTCTGGGCCAGCTGGGACATAGCGTAACTGAAATTTTCAACTTCCACGATCGCTTTGACGGGCTCGATCACTCTGAAATAGATAACCGCATTGACTTTTACTGATACATTGTCCCTAGTAATCACGTCCTGGGGATCCACATCCATGACCACCAGGCGCAGGCTCACCTTTACCATTTTATCAATGAGCGGAATTAATATGATTAGGCCCGGGCCTTTGGCGGCGATTACCCGCCCCAGTCTGAATATCACGCCGCGTTCATATTCGTTGAGTATCCGTATCGCTGCCGAAAGGAAAAAAATGACAAGCACAAGGATGGCAATGGGGGTAAAGTAGCTCATGCGATCCTCCTTTTATGGGTAGTTCGGTAAATGGTTTTGTGTATGGATATGACTTAGCATCTTAGACGGTAAATCTCAAGCTTCCTTTGCCGCATGCCAGGGCTGAAAATTATGAACAGCGGTATAAATCGGGTTAAGCACTGGAATCCTCATCCAACGGCTCGACCTCCAGCATCAAATTCACGACATTAACGACCCGAACTTTGACGCCTTCATCAATCGCCTTTTCAGCTTTGGCATTCCACAGTTCACCATGAACAAATACCTTGCCTTCCGGTGTCAGCGCTTTTTTGACAATGCCGATTTCCCCCACCAGCCCCTTTGTTCCGGTCCTGGGTTTGGCCATTTGCGCACGAAACACCAGCCCGGCAACAAAGACAAAAAATCCGGAGATCAAAATGATCGTGGGCAGCAGGACCTTTAACGACAATCGCATATCCGGGCCGCTATCTTTAAACATCATTAATGACCCTAAAAGCAACGAGACGATACCGGCCACACTTAAAAGTCCGTAGCTGGAAATCTTCATCTCCATAATGAAAAAAATAATTGCCAGAATAATCAACAATATTCCCGCATAATTAACCGGCAAGGTCTGCAAGGCAAAAAAAGCCAGAACCAGGGCAATTCCACCGATGACCCCGGGAAAAATCGCACCTGGGTGGGACAGTTCGAAATAAAGCCCGGCAAATCCAATCATCAGCAAAATATAGGCGATGTTGGGATTGCTGATCGTTTTTAAAATCTTGGTCCGCAGGCTCGGTTTAACAATCACTTTCTCGGCCTTATCCAGCGTGATAACGCCTTTGCCCTTGATATTGCGGCCCTTGAGTTGCCGGATGAGATCATCGGTGTCTTTGGCAATCAGATCGATGATATTTTCCTTTAGCGCCTCTGTTTCGGTTACCGAAACACTTTCCCGGATGGCCTGCTCCACCCATTCTTTATTGCGCCCGCGTTCTTCGGCAACACTCTTGGCATGGGCGACCATATCATTGATCACCTTTTCCGACATCTTGCCGCTGATATCCTTACCGCCGGCGCCAACGGGATGGGCCGCTCCGATGTTGGTACTGGGCGCCATGGCGGCAATGTCAGCCGCCATGGTAATCATGACACCCGCCGAGGCCGCCCGGGCTCCGGAGGGCGATACATAGACAACTACCGGCACTTTACTGCCAAGAATATCCTGAATGATCAGTCGCATGGATTCGGCCAGCCCGCCGGGCGTATCCAGTTCAATGATAATACAGGCCGCTTCTTCTGCTTCGGCCTTTGCAATGCTGTTTTTGATAAATTCCGCAGTCCCCGGACTGATGGCATCGGCGACTTCTACAATGTAAATATCGCCTTTGGCAGCTTGGGCCGTCTGAAAAATAAAAAAAACACAAAGAGGTAACAACAGGGCAACCAAATATTTAAGTTTCATACGGATATTCCTTCATTAACATCTTCATATCTCCCCACACATCTCGCTTTTTTTCGGTATTGCGCAGAAGATAAGCCGGATGGTAAGTTGGAAGCAATTTTATTCCTTTATAATCATGAAACCGCCCTCTGAGTCTGGAAATGGGTGCGGTTGAATTTAAAAGCGTTTGGGCTGCGACAGAGCCCAGTGCGCAGATAAAGTCCGGCCGGATGGCTGCAATCTGGCGATCTAAAAATTGAAAACAGGTTTTAATTTCTTCGGGCTGCGGGTTACGGTTTTGCGGCGGGCGACACTTGACAATGTTACAAATGTACACCTGTTCTCGGCTCAGGTGAGTGGCTTCGATAATTTTGGTCAGCAACTGTCCCGCCGGACCGACAAAAGGTTTACCCTGCTGATCTTCTTCAAAACCAGGACCTTCCCCGACAAATATGAGTCTAGCCGAGGAACTGCCGGCGCCGAAGACAATGTTTTTACGACCCTTGGCAAGCCTGCAGCGTTGACAATCTCCCAGGTCCAGACGAATATCCTGCAAGGTTTCGCAAAGAAGCTGAGGTGACACGCCCCAGTCTGCCAGTTTTTCAAGACTGCCGGCGCTGCAGTCAAACCCCCGATGCCCTTTCGCTGCTAAATCTTGAAAAGTATGCGTTAACGCATCGATGGTTTCTGTTATTTGAAATCTTGCTGCCACTGCAAATTGTTATCGCCCTTTTATTGTGCGTTTCTGAGCTGCTGCAGCGCTCAAACCCATGGCAACCATCCGATCGAGCAGTATGTGGGCAACCTCCATTTTGTCCATTGTGGGCAATGATTCGGTGGTGCCGTCTTTGAAAAAAAGCGTCACCGTGTTGCTGTCGGACTCAAAACCGGAATCCGCCGACCCCACCAGATTGCCCACAATGATATCGAGGTTTTTTTCAGCCAGTTTTTGGGTGGCGTTTTTTTTCAGCTCTCTGGTTTCGGCTGCGAATCCCACCAGGACCTGGTGTTTCTTTTTCTGGCCAAGCGTCTTCAAAATATCTTCATTTTGCTGCAGCCGCAAAACCATTTCGCTTTTTCCCTTTTTTATCTTATGGGTTTTACTTTCTTTGGTCCTGTAATCGGAAACCGCTGCGGACTTGATAATCACATCCGCTTTGTCCATTTGCTGAAAAACCTGGTGGGCCATCTCCTCTGCGCTACGAACTCTGATCGTGGTCACATTCATCGGATCGATCAGATGCGTCGGGCCGCTAATAAGGGTAACTTCAGCGCCGCGATGCTCTGCCGCTCTGGCAACGGCGAAGCCCATCTTTCCCGATGAAGGGTTGCTGATGAATCTTACAGGATCGATGGGTTCGATGGTAGGGCCGGCGGTGACAAGTATTTTTTTCCCGGCCAGATCCTTGGGTGACAGGCAACCAAGAAATCGATCAAAAATTTCTTCCGGTTCGGGGAGTCTTCCCGGACCGGAGGTTCCGCAGGCTAGCTGACCGGAACCGGGTTCCATTACAACATATCCATCGGATCTGAGGGTGTCAAGATTTCGCTGAACCGCTTGGTTTGCATACATGTGGGTATTCATGGAAGGGCAAATCAAAACCGGTGAAGTGACCGCCAGCATAAAGGTGCTCAAGTGGTCATCGGCAATACCGTTTGCCAACTTTCCAATCATATTTGCGGTGGCCGGGGCAATAATAACACCATCGGCCTCGTTAGCCCAATCAATGTGCCGGAAAGACGCTTCACTGCCTTCTTGGAACATATCCTTAAAAACCGGCTGACCCGACAAGGCCTCAAATGTCATGGCCCCGACAAACCGCTGTGCGTTTTGGGTTAAAATAACCCGCACCTCGGCATTCGCTTTTTTTAAGAGCCTTAAAATTTCAATGCCTTTATAGGCCGCAATACCGCCGCAGACAGCCAATATCACTTTTTTATTTTTAATTCCGTTCATCATGGCAAGTGGTTTACATTTTCATCTAAAGACCCATCGAGCCTTATAAATCAGGCGGACAGGGCAAGTGGCGGCTTTACGCCAAGTGGATTGTTGGTTATTTTAACAGGCCGGTTTTGATGTCCTTGGCGGTTGGGGCCACCCAAATTTCAACATAGGTACTAAACCGTTCGTCGGTGATACTCATTACGCACCAGCGATGGGCTTTTTGAAACAGCAGCATGGTTCGTTCGGACTTAAACGAGCTGATCAAATGCCAATTATCCTTGGTCATGTTGTTTTGAAAAAAAGATATTAATGAACTGGTTTCAATACGGCCTTTTAAAACCAGTACGCCGGCCGAAAAACCCTCTGTTTGATAAATAAAAGATGATTTTTTGTCGACCTTGAGTTCTTTGGGAACCAGAACATCGCCAAAATCATAATACAGGGCCGGCACCCCGGAACCGCTTTCCGCTGAGGGTGCTGTCGCTTTGTTGTCCTTTTGGGTTAACGACGAACAGCCGCCGATTGAAAAGATCATCGCGATCATCAGCCCTAATACGACCGGCCACATTCTTTTTGGTGCCTCAATGTTTGCCATTTGTCCTCCTTAATTTAATTCTGATTGAGCAAGATACCATTTATAAGTGCTTTTAATCCCTTCTCGCAAACTGATACGGGGCGCCCATCCCAGCCGGGTTAAGCGGGATATATCCAGCAGTTTGCGGGGGGTGCCATCCGGCATCGAGGCATCCCAGCTGACATCACCTTCATAGCCGACGACTTCCTGCACGATTTCCGCCAGCTCCGCGATATGAATATCTTTGCCGCTGCCCACATTAATATGAGACACCTGATTTCGCTCTTTGGGCCCGGAATTCGACGAACCCGGGTGCCTTCCGCCCTGCGGCCGGCCCGTCTGTTGTGCGGGCAGGGCACAGGCAGCCGCATAAGCATCATCCCCCAGATTAAATAAAAACAGGCAGGCTGAGGCCAGATCATCGACATGTAAAAATTCCCTTTTGGGCCGCCCGCTGCCCCAAAGGCGAACGGCAGGTGGCATTCCAGAATCGAACTCCCGGGTAGGGGCAGGTTTCTTCAATCCATCGAGAAAATCAGCCGAAATGGTGCCAAATAAAGCCTGGTCCTTTCGAATGCTTTCCCAATCCTTGCTGCGGGCAAGTTTGGCCAGATGAAATTTGCGGATCAAGGCCGGCAGAACGTGTGAGTTTCTCAGGTCAAAATTATCATGAGGCCCGTAGAGATTGGTGGGCATTACCGAACGGTAATGCGTCCCATACTGGCGGTTGTAAGACTCACACAGCTTGATGCCGGCTATTTTCGCAATGGCATAGGGCTCATTGGTGGATTCCAGGCTACCGGTTAAAAGCTGCTCTTCCCGCATCGGCTGTTCAGCATACTTGGGGTAAATACATGAACTGCCCAAAAATAACAACCGTTTCACCCCCGATCGGTAAGCTGCATGAATCACATTGGCCTGGATCATGAGGTTTTCAAAAATAAACTCGGCCCGATAAGTGTCATTGGCATGGATGCCGCCCACCTTTGCTGCGGCCAAAATAACCGCATCGATTTTTTCATGTTCAAAAAAATGGCGCGCCGCGGCTTGATTGACCAGGTCCAGTTCGTCATGGGAGCGGGTGATGATGCGACGATAATTGTCGGCCTGCAAGCGGCGGTAGATCGCAGAACCGACCATCCCCCGATGACCGGCCAGAAAAATGGGGGAATGCCGCGACAAAATGCTTGAATGCGCCTGCACACCGGAAATTTGTGATTTGGGTTTGGTCATGTCTTTTGATATCGCTTATTTAACTGCCGGGCATTATTCGGCCTGTTTGTAGGTTTGAAAGCCTTCTTGCAAACACAGCTCATCTTTTTCCGCCTCTAATAGATCCATGGCCACCATTTCTTTTACCAATTCCGCAAAGGTGGTTTTGGGTTCCCATCCCAGCTGCTGTCTGGCTTTGGAGCTGTCTCCCAGCAACGTATCGACTTCCGTCGGACGAAAATAACGCGGGTCAATGCACACCAACTCGCTGCCGGTTTTTGCATCAATCCCTTTTTCTTTCAGCCCCTGCCCTTCCCAGTGAATGGAGATGCCCGCCTCTTTGGCGGCCAGTTCGATGAATTCACGCACCGAATGCTGTTTGCCGGTAGATATAACATAATCATCGGGCCGGTCCTGCTGGAGCATCAGCCACTGCATTTCGACATAATCCCTGGCGTGGCCCCAGTCCCGGCGGGCATCGAGATTGCCGATGTAAAGCTTTTCCTGCAAGCCCTTGCTGATGCGTGCCATGGCACGTGTGATTTTGCGGGAAACAAAGGTTTCACCCCGAATGGGGGATTCATGGTTAAACAAAATACCATTGCAACCATAAATTCCATACGCTTCGCGGTAATTGACCGTAATCCAGTAAGCATAAAGCTTGGCTACGCCATAGGGCGAACGGGGATAAAAGGGTGTGGTTTCAGTTTGCGGTGTCTCCTTGACCCGCCCATAGAGTTCGGATGTCGAGGCCTGGTAGAAACGGGTCTTATCAATCAGATTCAGTATGCGAATGGCCTCCAGCAGACGCAGTGTGCCGAGAGCATCTGCATTGGCGGTATATTCAGGGGTTTCAAAGGAAACCATCACGTGGCTTTGAGCGGCCAGGTTATAAATCTCATCGGGCTGGATTTCCTGGATGACGCGGATCAGGTTGGTTGCATCGGTAAGATCTCCATAATGCATGAAAAACCGAACATCTTGCTCGTGGGGATCTTTGTATAAATGGTCCACTCGTGCGGTGTTAAACGAAGACGCCCGGCGTTTGATACCGTGAACTTCATAGTTTTTGTTCAGTAAAAACTCGGCCAGATAGGCGCCGTCCTGACCGGTAATTCCGGTTATAAGCGCACGTTTCATCAATTTCTCCTAACGATAACCGAATTTAGCGATAAACGCTAAATTAGGCGTTAATCGTTATTCGTTATTTGTTATTAGAGTTCGATGACAGGGTCCTGAAATAGTTTATCGTCTCCTCAAGTCCCGCCTCCAACTGCGTATGCGGTTTCCATTTCAGCTTATCCATTGCCAGTTTAATGTTGGGTTTACGCTGTAGCGGATCATCCTGCGGCAGCGGTTTAAAAACAATTTTCGCCTTGGATTGGGTAAGTGAGATGATCTTTTCCGCCAGTTCTAGAATACTGTACTCTTGCGGATTTCCCAGATTTACCGGTCCGGTAAAATCCTCGGGGATGTTCATCATCCGGATCACCCCCTCGATCAAATCATCGACATAGCAAAAAGAACGGGTTTGCTTCCCGTCACCGTAAACCGTGATATCTTCATTGTGTAAGGCCTGCAGTATAAAATTACTTACCACCCGACCGTCGTTGGGGTGCATCCGCGGGCCATAGGTATTGAAAATCCGGACAATCCGGATATCGAGCTGGTGCTGCCGATAATAGTCAAAAAAAAGCGTCTCAGCACATCGTTTGCCTTCATCATAGCAGGAGCGGATTCCCACACAGTTAACATTGCCCCAGTAATCTTCGGTCTGCGGATGCACGGTAGGATTGCCGTATACCTCGGATGTGGAAGCCTGTAAAATCTTTGCTTTCGTGCGCTTGGCCAACCCGAGCATGTTGATGGAGCCATGCACATTAACTTTGGTGGTTTGTACCGGGTCATTCTGATAGTGAATCGGTGATGCCGGACAGGCAAAATTATAGATTTGATCGACTTCCAGATAAAGTGGAAATGTGATGTCGTGCCGGATCAGTTCGAAGTAAGGATTCTCCAGAAGATGAACAATATTTCGTTTGGTACCGGTATAAAAATTGTCCACGCAAACCACGTCACAATTTTCTTGCAGCAGGCGTTCACAAAGAAATGAACCCAGAAACCCCGCCCCGCCGGTCACCAGAACTCGTTTTCGAAGATGCATGCGATTCCCTCTACCTGTTAAGTGAGATTGATGATGGCATTCGAGTGCACCAGCCGTTTTGTAAGCATTTAAAATGATTAGCATATAAATATATCATAGAGGCCCTATAATTAGCAATAGCCTTTGGATAGACAAGGTTCTTGTAATCTCGAAGTCGATTTGCTATGCGAATATCATATTTAAATATTTCACGCGTAGCCCAACGGGCTCCGGACGATCAACTGCCCCCGTAGCTCAGTGGATAGAGCAATGGATTCCTAATCCATGTGCCGCAAGTTCGATTCTTGCCGGGGGCACCAGGCGTCTTATAAAAATTTATATAAAAATAAAGGAGTTATATTTACAATGGACAAAGCCATCAAAGTGGGCATCGTTGTCGCCATTATCGCTATCGCCGCTTATTTCGGCTATAGTCTGTTCAGCAACTGGCACAAGCAAAGCCTTGAAACCGCTAAGCGACAGGAGCGTGTCGAGTGGGAAAAAAGAACCAAAGAACTGATGGAAAAAGTCACGGGGCTCGAGGAAGAACTGACTTCCGTAAAGGGTGAAGTCATTCCGGAACGAAAGCTCAAAGAGGTTTTTGGATCTGATTCCGCGATTGTCAAAAAAGAAGAAGAAAAACTACCGTTGGATTTCGAAGAAATCGACCAGCAGATTAAAGCATTTTTCACCTATTTGGATGAACAGGACTATGTTCAGGCATATCAATTCAAAGGCGGAACCTATCAACAGTTTCTGTTGAGCCTTAAAAAAATGTCCGCAAATCCTCCTATCATCACCGACGAGACGGCCTCGCTCTACAACCTCTATCGCAATATGGCCCATTTTTTCCGCGTGCTGGGGAAAAAACGGGTGAATCTCACCCGGGATGTAATGCTGAATGAAGGCGAAATTTTGGAATCGGTCATGCAGACATTTTACCTGTGGGCCACTGATGAAACTGCTGACAAGGAGAAAACCGGCCAGCCGACGCTCAAGACGCTGTATACCTATTCCGGGTTTTTCTTAAATACGCTGGCAGGCAAAAGTTATCTGTTTAGAAGAAATTCAAAAACCAGACTATTAACGACCTACTATTCGGTCCTCATCCTCGACCGAGCAAATGACGAACAATTGAATCCAGCCGGCATTGATATTCGGCCCCACATAGAATTTTTATTAAATGACCTCCAGAGCCAAATCGGTCTGATCCACCAGAAACAATATTTATCGGAATTGTTGCAATTGGCCGATAAATATAAAATGTCTTGAGCCCACCGTGACAAGTTAAAGCGATTCGGGCTGTTTGCAGCCTGACAAACGCGTTGCCAGTCCTGTTTTCTCCCAATTGAATCAGACAAGAGGAGGGCACATCCCTGATGAAAGAAAAACCAAAAGCAATGCTTCTGGCGTCTTTTGCAGCCGATTCTCTGGCCCTTGGCGCCCATTGGATTTACAACACCCGTGTTATTGATAAAAAGTTCGGTCGGGTTGATCATTTTATAAAACCCGAGCGTCCAACTTATCATCCCACCAAAAACAGGGGAGAATTTACCCATTACGGGGACCAAACCCTGATATTACTGGAATCGGTTGCTGAGTGTGAAGGATTTAACCTGAGCGATTTTTCCAGAACGCTGGCAGAGATTGTTTGATAATTATGATGGATATGTTGACGGTGCAACCAAAGGAACTCTTGAAAACCTGGCTTCCGGAAAATCACCAACGGAATCCGGATCCGGTTCCGACGATCTGGCCGGGGCATCCCGCATTGCATCACTCATCTATGTTTATCGAAATGACCTTCCGGAATTGATTGCCAGCGCTAAATCTCAAACTGCTTTTACCCATAATCACTCGCATGTCATAATTTGCGCGGCATTTTTCGCAACCGTCGCTTATCAAATTTTAGCAGGTACCGCACCGATAGCGGCCATCGAGCAGGCACAAAAGGATGAGTTTGATTCTGAGCCCATTAAAGATTGGATCCAGGTGGGGTTGGAGAGCGCTGAGGCAGGACAGTCGCCAGGCCATTCTGGATTTCGGCCAAATGTGTGAGATTCCGGCCGCCTTTCCTGCTGTCATCCACCTGATCGCTAAATATGAGAACGATCTAAAGACCGCATTGGTCGAAAATGTTATGGCGGGTGGTGATTCTGCCGGACGAGGCTTGCTGGTGGGGCTGGTACTGGGCGCCCATCTGGGGATGGAAGCCATTCCCCTTGAATGGCTTAACGATATGAAGGCCTATCCGCAAATCGTTGATATGCTCGATAAAATCGATAAGAGCCATGGTTTCTAAAATGGTGTCAGGCACCTAAAATAAAGCCGTATTTTGTAAATTACCTGTGGGACACAGCACTAGAGAAAGTTGCACACCTGTCAAAAATGGCGTAGAATAAAACCGTATTCAAAAGCAGTCAGAAGCGGAGCTAGCATGCAAATCATTGCGACCGATATTGAAGATGTCAAAATTATTGAACCTCAGATATTTACGGACGACCGCGGATACTTTCTGGAGACCTATCATCTCAACCGCTTTAAATCAGCGGGGCTGCCAGACGTCTTTGTGCAGGATAATATGTCTTTTTCGGTTAAAAACACGTTGCGGGGACTTCATTTTCAAATAACCCGACCGCAGGCGAAGCTGGTTCAGGTTATTTCCGGAGAAATATTTGATGTGGCCGTAGACATTCGACCCACATCCCCCACCTCCGGCCGCTGGGTGAGCGTCCATCTCACTGAGCACAATAAACGGCAGGTATTTATTCCTGAAGGATTTGCTCACGGATTTTGTGTGCTGAGTGACTGTGCCCATGTGGTCTATAAATGTTCCGATTTTTATGATCGTGATGATGAAGGCGGCATATTGTGGTCGGATCCTGCCATCGGAATTGTTTGGCCGACGACCCATCCCATCGTTTCCACCAAGGATGACCGCTTGCCGGTTATGAGTGATATCCCCCCTGAAAAACTTTACAATCCGGTAAAGTCACCATGAGGATTTTGATTACGGGTGCAGACGGACAGCTGGGCCGGGAATTGGTCCGTCAGGGTCAGCGCGTTGATTTTGAAGTTCACGGTCTCAGCCGCCAACAGCTGGATATCACCAAGAGAAACCAAATACAGCAGATACTTACGCGCATTTCACCATCTCTGGTTATAAATGCTGCCGCGTATACTCAGGTCGACAGAGCCGAAAATGAATCAGATCTTGCATATGCGGCCAACAAAGACGGGCCGGCTTATCTTGCCCGTTATTGTGCCGATAATCATCTGACGCTCATTCACATCTCCACCGATTATGTTTTTGATGGGACCAAAGGACGGCCCTATCAGGAAAGCGACCCGATCGCTCCTCTGGGGGTATACGGTCAGAGCAAGGCGCAGGGTGAAGCGGCCATTCGATCCATATTGCCAAACCACATCATTGTGCGCACAGCCTGGCTGTACGGTGTCTATGGCAATAATTTCGTCAAAACCATACTCAAGCTGGCCGCTGAGAAAACAACCCTGCGGGTGGTGGCCGATCAATTAGGTTCGCCGACCAGCGCAGAGGACCTTGCTAAAACATTGCTGTCCATCACCCAGAAAATCAACGTCACTGAAAAAATTGATTGGGGAACCTACCATTATTGCTGCAAAGGAATTACAACCTGGCATGGTCTGGCCGAAAGGATTATCGGCCTGGCAGCGCCGCACGGTGTCCTAAAGAACCGGAAAGTGGAAGCCATTACAACCGCTGAATGGCCGACTCTGGCAAAACGACCACCCTATTCCGTTCTGGATTGCACCCGCATAAAAAGCCGATTTGGAATCGAGTCCCAACCATGGCAGCAAAGCCTGAAGCATACCATTGACCGCATCTTCTCCGAAA
Source organism: uncultured delta proteobacterium (assembly GCA_963706575.1). Lineage (GTDB taxonomy): Bacteria > Desulfobacterota > Desulfobacteria > Desulfobacterales > JAHEIW01 > JAHEIW01. Next base: position 218,208 of record CAVPNL010000003.1, read on the forward strand.
GCTGAATGATGTTAATCGTTATTTGTTATTGGAATGATTATCCGGTCGGATTTGATTACTTTGCGACAGGGATAATGGCCCGGGGCAGATCAGATTGTCAAAACCAATAACCAATCACAGATAACAGATAACTTCACAGCTTTGACGCATTTTGCAAATCAACTTAAAATACTGATATATCTAAAAGTTACGCCCATCCTAAAGAGAAAAACATTGACTGTTTTCGCATTTCAATCTAACATGAAGTTATCGGAAATGCCTATTTTTGTTTTCCTTTCTCCGATGAATTCATTTCATGGAATCGATACCGAATATACATAGCCCCGTTCTCGTCGTAGATGATGATGAGGGCCTGCTGCTAAGCATTAAAGCGACGCTCGTCAGTTCGGGTTTGCCGGAGCCGGCCCTGATATCCGACAGCCGACGTGTTATTGATCTGGTTCGCGAATATAATTTTCAATTGATTTTACTGGATCTGATGATGCCGCATTTAACCGGAATGGAGGTTCTGAGAAGGATAAAAAATGAATCTCTGGATGTCGAATGTGTCATTGTCAGTGCTATAGACGATGTTGCATCTGCCGTCCAGGCGATCAGTCTGGGCGCATCAGATTATCTGGTCAAACCGCTTAACAGTGATAAACTGGTCGCGTTGGTGAACCGAACGCTTGAAAAATATACCGTGCAGCATGAGCTGGAACAGTTCGGCAGTAAAAAAGTATTTTCCAATCTTAAAAACCCGGAAGCATTTGCTGACATTGTAGCCGAAGATGAAGCCATGGCCCTGATATTTCATCAGGTGGAAGCAGTAGCCGGCACGGATTACAGTGTGGTCATCAGTGGAGAATCTGGAACCGGCAAAGAAATGCTGGCCCGTGTGATTCATAAATTAAGTAATCGTTCTAACGCGCCGTTTTATGCCGTCAACATGGCATCTTTTAGCAAAACAATTTTTGAAGATGAATTTTTCGGTCATGCCAAGGGGGCCTACACGGATGCCGCCAGTGACAAAATTGGATTTTTTGAAGCCGCCCACGGTGGCACTTTATTTTTGGACGAAATCACCGAATTGGATCCATCATTGCAGGGCAAACTGCTGCGGGTTATCGAAGAACGCGAGCTTTATCGGTTGGGCAGCACCGAAATTCGTAACGTGAATGTTCGCATCATCGCCGCCACCAACCGGGACATAAACGAGGAAATCTTGAAAGGTGCGTTTCGGTCGGACCTGTATTACCGCATCAATATGTATAACATAAATGTACCGCCTCTCAGAGACCGGCAAAAAGACATTCTGCCCATCGCTCGCCATTTCCTAAAAACCCATGCCAATGCAAACGATAAAATGATCGGTTCGCTGGCACCCGATCTGGAACAGCGTTTAATGCAGTATTCTTATCCGGGAAACGTACGAGAACTGGAAAATATTGTCGCAGCCGCTGTACTGCAGGAAAAATCAAAAGTCCTGACCCTGGCCTCGACGTTAAGTTTGCTGCCGTATGAAGGGCCCGAGCGGCGCAGGCACGTGGAATTGCTTACCCTTGAAGAGCTTGAAAAGCGTCATATTCTAAACGTATTGGACGTTACCGGTGGTAATCGTCCCAAAGCCGCAAAAATACTGGGTGTGAATATCTCCACTGTGTATAGAAAAATTGAGAAATATAAGCTGGACCGTCAAAATGATAATGAAACCTAAGTTGAAGCGAAACGAATATGCGCGCAACGGTGTTTTATCGGCTATGGTGATTCAAAGCAACCAGATGTCATCTAAAAAATAGGATTTTGGTTCAAGATCGCGGCGGGGCCGAGTTTTCCCGCGCTGCGGGATTCCCCGTCTGATCTTATACTCTTTGTGGGTCGAAAACCGCAGGCATACTGTTGTATGTCGAGGATTTGAAAGGAGGCGCCAACAAAGATATTGGGCCAAAAGACATTTTTGAGATGGCTTCTAACGGAGGGTTGACGACATGTCAGATGGTTTAGACGTAATTATAATCGATGATGATAAAGGTATTTGCGATATAATCCAAGAGCTGGTTGAAAGCTTCTATAACTGGGGCAATGTAATTTCATTTTCGAATGCAGATAAAGCAATAAATTATTGCCTACAGCGCGATATTGGTGTGGCTATTTTTATTATTGATGTATTTCTTGGCGGCCTGAGTGGTTTCTACTTTTTGGATGCCATCGAAAAGAAGTTTTCAACCGCCCATGAAGACTCGATTATCATTAGCGGCAATGCCAGCGATGATGTGGTAAATATGTGTTTGGCTTCCGGGGTAAATTATTTGCTGGAAAAGCCGATTAAACCCTATGCCTTACAGCTGGCTGTAAAAGCCATTACGGGGAAATATCTGAACTTTGCCAAAAAACTATTGCAGGATTCAACTTATGCCGCCAGCATTGCAAAATTATAAACCGAGGTGCGGCGAACCCCATGGCCGAATCTGAAAAAATCAAAGGCGCTGCCATCCCAAAATTATTTGAAGAATTGCTGCAGCATAAAACCCTCCTCAAACTGACCGTCGTTGATACCCATGATGAGCACCTGACCCTGATTACCGCTCTGGTGAATCGAAACAAAGTGCCTCACCTTGTTATCGATACACCGGAAGGATTGGCGCACGCCATAGCAGAAATTGATCCCTGGCACCTTCACTTTGAATTTACCGGAAAAGATCATATCAAATATACCTTTAGAACCATTGGCGGAGAAATTGACCATAACCGGATTTGTGTTAAATGTCCCCGGGAGGTAGAGCGCTGGCAGCGCAGAGAACTTTTTAGGCTCAATGCCCCAGTGGGGACCAAACTTAGCCTGCCACATGACACGGTTCGATATGAGCTGGATGTTATTGATATTAGCATCGGGGGCACGCTCGCTACGCTGGTTCGAACCAGCTCCCACGACCTTGAAACCCCACCCTTCGATGACGCCCAAATTTTAAAGGATATCGAACTGGTCTTTCCGTCAGAAATCATGAGACAGCCTATCAGGATTAAAACGGTACGCCTCAAACGCTTGAAACTGAATTCGGAAAAAACAGGGTACGAGGTGGCCTTTGAGTTTGATAAGACAAGTACGCGTGAGCAAAAGCGGTTGACTGACCTGATTTATCGTTTGCAGCGACAGGCGCTGCGCCATCGATTACCTATGGACCTTTGAAGGGTGACTAGCGTGGGAAGTGACTAAATTGCCTAAAGTTCTACCTGCATGCCCTCACGGGCAAAAAAGGCTTTGGTGTTCCCTGTATTTCTGGAATCACAGTTCAATTTCGCCAATTCGTCCAATTGGGTGTCGGTGCGCAAGGGGTCGTGGTGAAAAAGTGCCAGGCGTTTGACCTGAGACCGCATGGCTGCTTCAATCGCATACTCGATCGGCGAATGCCCCCAGCCACGCTTGTCTGTGTCATACTCCTGCTGGGTGTACTGGGCATCATGAATCAACAAATCCGCCCCAGCAAAAAAGTCTTCCAATCGATGGTTTTCATCCCTGGCAGCCGCTTCTCCCTGGTGTGCCATAATCTCATCATACGCTGGATCCCGCGGATCGGTTATAAACAGGTTTTGAAAGGGTTCGGTGTCATAGGCCGTGCAACATATTTTACCTTTATACTCAAAGCGAAATCCCAAACACAGCAGCGGATGGTTTAAATATTTGGTGGTTAATCGAATCCCGTCTCCCAGATCGAAACAGCCCTCTTTCAAATTAAGATATTCGATTCGAGCAGTCAGCTCTTCCTGGCGAACCGGAAAATAGCGATAGGACATCTGCCCGCCGATAACCGCTTCCAGAGAATCGTCCTCATAGGTAACCGGCCCGTAAATCTTTAATCGGGTACCGGCTTGAAAAATCGGCCCGAAAAAAGGGAATCCGATGATATGATCCAGATGGGTGTGGGTCAAAAAAATATCGGTTTCGAGCGATCCGGCTGAAAAACCTTCGGTTATCAGATGGTTTCCTAGCAGCCGCAAACCTGAACCGGCATCAATGATGATCAGTCTGTCAATATCATCAAGGTACAATTCCACGCAAAGGGTGTTGCCGCCATATTTCACATATTGGGTGCCCGGGCTTGGAATCGACCCTCTGACCCCCCAAAATTTTATTTTCATTAACCGGTTCCTTATTCAGAAATTTCCAGATATATTTTTGCCTTGTCGATTTCATCCATGACGGTATCCCGCATATCATAAAGCGTGGGCCAATCCACACCGACGCGCTCCAGCAGATACCCTGCAAAGGCAGTGCCCGGTTGTGTGGCTTCGCAGGTTCCGATATCCAATAGTTGCGAAAAAATATCTGCCAGTGCGACGATAAAGACCAGTTGTTGGTGTTCCGGCAAAGATTTATCCGGTTGATGATGACACCCAAGGGCCTGGATGAATGCGGGGCTGAGTCGCCATTTTTGGGCAATCAGACTGCCGATGATGCCGTGATCGATGCCAAATACCACGCTTTCGGCATGAGCCAACGGCCAGCGGGATCTTTTGGCCAGGTCGAGTGCCTGGAAGTATTCATCTGGAAACTGCTGGTTGAGAGGAATTTTTCCCAGATCGTGGAGAAGACCGCACACGAAAAATTCCTCCTGGTCGCTAATGGAGACCCCTCTGACCATTGCAATGCATTTGGCGATAACACCGACACTCAGAGAGTGCGCCCAGAATTTTTCGGCCGATAATGCCCGAAAAGATTGCTTATTGCGAAGTCGTTCGAGAATAGCAAAGCTCAACACCAGGTTCTTTACGGTGTTGATTCCCAGCATAATAATCGCCCGGGTAACTGAGGAAACCGGATGGCGAAGAGAATAATAGGCGGAATTCGTCAGCCTCAATACCTGACCGGCCAGCACCGGATCAAGGCCAATCACCCGATTCAGATCGTTGGGTGACGATTGTGGATTATTGCAGGTCTGCAGAACCTTTGCAGCTGTGGTAGACAAGCTGGGCAGCCGGGCGATATAAGACCGGATATTTTTCAGATATGATTTATGATGGATAGAAGATTCATGCATTATTAGGGCGCGTCCTGATGTCAGGATGCGATGTAATCGCCCCTGTTATATTTTATGACCTCCAGCGAAGCGGTTATCAGGGTGCGATTGACAATATCTTTAAGCCCGCCCTCGTTCGTTAAAGAATCCAGCACCGATGACAGTTGCTCTTTTTCTTTTTCGATCATATTTATCACCGGTTCAATGTTCCTGAGCGTCACCTGCGGATCTGCCAGCTGATCTCGATAATTATCAAGCAAATTCAGAAGATTATCGACACGCTCAACCGTTATGCGTTTATTTTCCGGCGATAGCGGATGGAATCGGATCGCCGATACTGGATTTGCTAAAGGGGGGGATTCAATTTTTCCCGGATGATGCGCGCTGCGTTCAACTGACGCTTTCAGGATATTTTTAAAGTCGTCGTTCTGGTCCTGTTCCCTGCGTATGGTTTTTTCTGCAAAACTATTTTTAATGATTTCATCGCTTCCATTGATTTTCATCGCTTCGATCCTTGCTCTTTATTTTTATACCGTTTCTGAATTCAACTCCTGAGGGTCGATTCCCGATTGCCCGACAATTATTTCAGGCATTCTCTTAAAAATATGCAAAATACGTGCAAATGCGAAGATTAGCTGGTTTTTTTAGTATCTACCCGTATTTTTTATATATACTATAGCCAAACCTCTCGCTTGCGCTCATCATATAAGGTTTGTCGGCGGCAAAATATGCCTGTGCGTAAATTTTTCATTACGCACATCAACACACGTCCGATATTCTTTGATTGGGTCATCCTGCGCCCTAGACATGAGACTCTATTATGTTATCGGCATTTTGCCCAAATACTTAACCCGATAAAATAATAGACACCTTAGATTCGCAAAATGCAAAAATATAAATTGCATTTTGCAAATGCCTTCTATTTTGCAAATCATGACCAAATCAAATATAAATTTAACCCGAGTTAAGCTGGCAAGCGAAATCAAAACAGAGCAATTTATGTTGTAACGTATTTAAATTATATAGGTTATAACTTAAGCACTTATATTTTACAGATCGATTAACAACCGCTGGTGGTGGTAAAATTTTGCCTATTTGTCAGATATTTGACCCCATTTTGTTCAATTTTCTAAACTAGCGCATGGTTAAAAAAAATGACCTTCAAAACCCAACAAGGCCTTAAGTATAATTTAAGCTATTGAAAACACTAATTATTAGAATTATGACCAACCGTGTGCGCATTCTCTGAACAAACCGGTCTTGAAATATATTAAAATGGCACAGTAGTTGCATAGATATATAGCAAATGGAATGAAGTTTCCTCCTTTCCTTCATTCCCACCTCCGACGAACCCTGTTAGGTACCCCCCCCTAACAGGGTTTTTTCTTGGTTCGACAAGATTTTGGCAAGACCTGTCAAAGCATTGTCAAGATTTATATCGATATCAGTACCATAGATCTGTGGCCACGCTTTATTTTCTCACCGGATCTCGATTTTTAAATGTTCTCGCGGCTGCATTTCGAATAGAAGCCGCAATCCATCATTTTGGCACGTCTATTGCTGTTATTAATAAGCATACCGATAGGATACAGAACTTATCGCCAAACAACCCAAAACGGCAAGTGCCGTAATGAGCACTCTTGGCCTTTGGTTGTTGGGGTGGCCAGCACTTTAGAAAAACAGCCGGATGAACTGAATCCATAGATCATTGAACATAGACCTTCCAAAAGGAGGGGGCCTTAATGACAGCCGTAGAAACCATTGAACAGCTCTCAAACAAGATCAACAAACTGCCACTTGTTGATTCAGAGGTGGTCGATATCATCACCTTGCTCAACAATCCGGCCAGCAATTTTAAGCAAATTGTGGAAAAATTATCACCGAGCCTGGCGGCACGATTTTTAAACATCGCGAATTCGGCCTATTATGGCGGACGAGAAGTCCGGTCCATCGACTATGCGGTCAAACTGCTGGGTTACGCCAAGATGAAAGATATTCTGATCACATCCATTTTAGTAGATCATTTTACCAAACGCCTGAAAGATTTTGATTTTAATAAATTCCTGACACAGGCACAGTTCTGTGCTGCGGTTGCCAAAGTGTTGGGTGAAATGCTCAATTTCAAGCCGCAGGAAGATCTGTTCACGGTAGCCACGCTTCAAAACATCGGAAAACTGGTTATCGCCGTTTATTTTAAGGACCACCATCGCAAAATAGTTGCGTTAAAAAAAGCTAAAGGGCTGCCATCCTGTCAAGCTGAGCAGCAAATTTTAGGCATGAGCCATGGTCAAGTCGGCGCCGTTGTTCTACAGCGCTTCAAAGTCCCGCAGGATATCTGCGATGCCGTGCGATTTCATGACAGCCGCGACACCCAACTGCCCGTACAAAACAACAACTACCTGCTGCATATTGCCCGTCAGGCGACTCGCATTGTCGGTCATTTTTCCCTTCCGAAAGACATGGAACCGATGGACCTTTACCACATGTTACGGGTCACGGTTGAAGAAGGAAAGAAGAATTACCGCGAACAAATCCAATCCCAGCTGAGATCGAAAGGCTATTCACAAATTTTTGTGTCTTTGCTCGAAGATGCCGCAGATCTGGTCAGTGAGGATTTAAAAACACATCTGCGTGAACGTGTTGCAGTACCTGCAATTATGGAAGTGGGAAATGAAGCCTGCACCAATGAGCGCCAGGCATAAAGTCCGTGTCCCATGTCGTTTCAGGGGGAAATTCAAGGTCTAATCCCTGAGGTTCTCAGGGGGTCCAACTTTATTCGCCTGAACTCCGCGCAGTTTTTTGCAGGGAGCTTCATTTACTTTTATTGCTGTAAATAAAAGGCAGTCCTTAGCGTTCATAATATTGCGCACTTCATTGATTGGATATCGCCGGCTTTTAAATCCCATCGCGCGGCAGCCATGCGGAAAGTTCGCATTCCAGGTGACATAATAATAAATACACTTGTGGCAATCGATAATCATTAGGTAGGATTTCGGAATGCAGATTGCAGATTTCGGATTTTAAATGTGCGACACATCTGATATTTCAATCTACAATCCGCAATCCAAAATCCGCAATCGAAGTTAGTCCCCATCTCGCAAATCGACTCGAATTTCCATGTCCTTGAGCAGGTCGTAAGCCTTTTTGCGCTCGGAATCGGTGCTTTCACCGACAACGTAAAGGATCGCCTGGATGACCTCATCACTGATCCCGGCCTTCTTGAGTTCGATGACATCCCGGGCAGTGGTAAATTCAATGGATCGAACATCCTTCCCATAAATAATGGGGGCGGTATCTTTCAGAAAAGAACCTTCCTTAATGACCATCTGGATGGTTTTTTCACTGATCCCGGCCTTTTTCATATCAATAATTTCCTGCACACTGAAGGCCGCCGTTTCCACGGCTTTTTCCCTGACCATTATCTGGATCGTGGAGTCGCTGACACCGGCCTCCTTTAATCGTACGATACTTTCACTGTTGAGGCCCGAAATCGGGTGGGTAATGATGAATAAGAGCCCGGCAATACAACTGATGATAATAAGTGTTTTTTTCATTTTTATTACTTCAGAAAATCAATAAGTCCCTGTTGCGTGATCCTGGCCGTGGTGGCTAGCGTCGTTTGATACGCCAGCTCGATACTTTGAAGCTCCACCACGGCTTGGGTAACATCCACATCTTCTTCCTTGGCCAACAACTCCTGGATTTTCGGTTTGTAATTTTGCCAGTGGTTTTCGGAGGTCATCAGCTGGTATAAAATCGGAGAATTGGCCGCTCGCGTATTATTAATCTGTTTCCGGCCTTGATCTATCAAATCGGCCTGGGCCGAAATAGCGACCGTATCGTCGGTTTCCAGGGCCACAATTAGATCTCGCATGGCATCGAAGATATTGATGCCACCTCCGGCTGCATTGTGAAACAGCGGTTGACCATCGGCATCAATAGTGATTTCGGTGTTCTGGGCGACGATAAATCGCGCATCCCCGTCATCGCCATTGTAAGTAACGGTAAATTGGTCAAAGGTCGTGGCCAGCGTATCATCGCGTGAAAAAGGCGCTGTTCGGGTTTGATAGCCGGAAAACATATAATCACCATTGAGTTTCGAATTGGCCAGATCGAGTATCTGGTCAAACATATTCTTGACTTCTCCAGCCGTCAGTTGGCGGCTTTCGGTTGTTCCGCCGGCCTCCGTCATCGCAATCGCCCGGACTCCTTGCAACAATTCATCCACCAGATCCAAAGTGATTTCGGTAATTTCCAGCCGCTTTTGCCCGCTTTGAATATTGGTCTCATATTGCTCAATCGAGCTAAGGGTTTGGCGATAATCCAGTACCTTGCCCATGCCGATGGGATCATCTGACGGCCGGTTGATTCGCTTCTGGGATGCGATAATCGTCTGTCTTTCATAGAGTGCTTCATTCTGGGCCGTAAGATAGCGCACCAGCGAATCGGTCATCATGTTATTGGTTACGCGCATGTTTATCCCCCTTCTGTTGGGATGCGATCTGCAATTCTTCCCTTCTTATATCATCTGCAAGACCGTTTGCATCATTTCGTCGGCAGTTGTAATCAGTTTGGCCGCTGCCGTATAGGCGTTCTGGAATTTAATTAAATTAATCATCTCCTCATCCAACGAAACCCCTGAAACCGATTCCCGCTGATTTTCCAGCTGCACCATCATATTCGACTGGTGATTATAATAAGCGTCTGATTTTAACACTTCATTGCCCACATCCCTGACAATGGCGCCATAGTAATCGTTATAGTCCTGGGTGCCGCCCATGTTCAACTCATATTGTAGGTTTGCGATATCAGCGGCATTGCGGCTGTCACCGGGAACAGTGGCCGCATCACCTGCCGCGGCAATCAGATTCAGGTCGGCCATAATATTCGGATTGACTTCCAAATCCGCCGCCGTACCGGTTCCAATAAAAAATACTTCACCTCCGATTCCGTTGAGGTCAAAACCTGCCTGATGCAGCAAGTTGATATCGGTCATTAGGGTTCCTGCCAGCGTGTCCAACCGCGTCATATAATCTGTGATAATCGTATCACGGACCTCAAGCAACCCCCTTAATTTTCCACCGGAAATTTCAGCGTTTATATTGGTGGTGTTGCCGTCATCGTCGACCCATACAACTTCCTGAAGTCCGGCGCCATTCGTCTCGGTGGAAAGCTGCCAGTACTGACCCGCGGTCAACAGTGGCCATCCATTGGCCACTGATACCGAAACCGCTCCACTTGCATCTTCAAAGCTATCGATATCGATTAATTCCGAGAGCTCTTTCAGCAACAGTTCACGTTGATCACGGTAATCATTGGCGCTCATGGAGCCGGCCTCGGATGAAATAATTTTTGCGTTCAAGTCGGCAAGCTCCTGCGACAGCCGGTTGATATCCGCGACGGTTCCCTGGACGACAAAATCGAGGTTCTGCTGGGATTGTGAAAGATCCGTATCAAGCTGATTAAAGGTGGTGGCCAAAACCTGACTTGCCGTGATCAGGACCTGTCGTTCGGTGGTGCCGTCGGGGTCGGTTGTCAGGGACTGCCACGCGTTCCAGAATTTGCTCATTGCCTGGTTCAACCCGGACCCATTTGCTTCATTGAAAATCATTTCCACCAGCTTTACGGCATCTTTTTGCGCATCCCATCTTCCCAGTCCCTGGCTTTCATTGCTGATCTGGGCATTCAAATAGCGATCGTATACGCGCTCGATGGCAGCACCGCTGACACCGGTGCCAATCGGCCCGATCGAAGAATCCAGCGGGGTATTCGTTGTCATGTTCAGCTGCTGGCGCGAATACCCGGGGGTATTTACATTGGCGATATTATGACTGGTGACACTGATCGCCTGCTGCTGAGTCAAAAGGGCCTGGCCTGCAAGACTCATTATTGTATTAATATCTGTCATCGCTCTTCCTTTTTTGCAAAGCGCTGCTAGCCGGAGTTCAGAACTTCGTTGAACTCCTTTACCCATTGCATCGTCTGACTGGCGACTTTCTCCAGATGGCTGGGTTCAAGTCCCAGCCGCTCCGTCACCTCAACACTTGGCTCGTGCTGAAGACCATCTCTGCCAATGCCGATGCCGATCATCATGCTAATAAAATTGGCCACATGCACGATATCTAACATGCTGCTGATCCGCTCGGACGCTTCAGGCGCATGATGAAATTGGACGGCATTGACAATTTCCGGAGGTAGCAACCACTTGGTTAATATGCGGGCACCGACATCGGCGTGATTGGTGCCCAGCACAATTTTTTCAGCCATCTCAAAGCTGATTCCCTGGGAGACCGCCGTTTCAATTTGTTTAAATTCATCCTTGACAAAATCGCCCAGGACCAGCTTGCCGACATCATGCAACAGGGCAGCAGTAAATATTTCCTCGGCGGCTTCGACTTTCAACACTTTTACCAGACCTTCGGCAGCAACCGAAGCGGCTATTGAGTGGCGCCAAAGTTCTCCCGGTGGCAGGTCATAACCCGGAACCGATTTGTCCATGATGGCGCTGACACAGGCAGCGATGACCATCTGAATCAAGCGTTTCAGCCCCAATAAGATAACCGCCTGTCGAATCGAGCCGACCTTCGATGGAATCCCAAAATAGGCTGAATTGGCAAGCCTGAGGACATTGGCGGTCAAGCCCGGATCATGGCGCAATATTTCCTCTATCTGGGACACCCGCATGGCTGAATCATCAATCAACGCCAGGAGCTTGACGGCTGTACCCGGCATACCCGGAAACGACTTGATGGCCGATGCGATTTTATTTGCCTGCATTGATTATATCCTTTATCTTTCTGTTAATTAAACGCCAGCGCATCCGACAATTCATCTACCCAGCGGGCCACTTTACCCGAAATGGTTTCAAACTGATCCAGCTCGAATTCCCAGACGATCCATTACCGCCGTTGATAGCTCGATCGCGTTTCCGCCAGCCGCACCGCTGGTTTCTGATGTCTGGCACAACAGATTTGCCAGATACACTACATCCATCTCGAAATCACAGGCATCTGCTGATTCCGGATCATGGTGCCACCGCACCGCACGGATAACTTCCGCCGGCAGGTTCCAATGCGCCAGTATGCGCGCTCCGATTTCAGCATGATCCGTCCCGAGGACCATATTTTCAGCAACCACAAAGGGAACGCCTTTGGCAGCAATTCTCTGGATGGCCTCGAGTTCTTCACTAACAAAAGTCCCTAAAACCAATTTGCCGACATCGTGCAGCAGCGCAGGGGTAAACACATCTATTCTGCCGTGCTTTTTCTTGTCTTTCACCATCGCCTCGCCGGCAATGGATACCGCAACCGAATGCCGCCATAGATCTCCCGCCGGCAGGTCATACCCGGCAACGGATTTATCCATCACCGCACTCACGCAGGATGCGACCACCAGCTGGGTGAGGCGCTTCAATCCCAGCAGAATGACCGCCTGTTTCAGGGAACCGATTTTTGAAGGAATGCCAAAGTATGCAGAATTTGCCAGCTTAAGGACATTGGCAGTTAAACCCGGATCGTAGCGCAAGATCTCTTCTATTTCGGTCAGTTCGGGATCCTGTTCTTGGAGCAGTCCAAGCATTTTGGCCCCTGCACCCGGCATGGTGGGAAATGATTTAACTTTGGCCAGGATTTCGTTAATTTTTTTGTCGCTCATAAGACCCTCTCTGTACCATTGCTGTGAACAATGGTCTGGCCGCTGGCAAGATCGAGAGTGACCTTCCGGTTGATCGTGCCACCGACATCTTCGGCTGCCAGGCAAACCCCCTCTTTTGAAAGCATCTCTTGTAGTACCCGGTAGTTTCGCTCACCAATTTTAAACACCTCTTTGGCACCCATAGGATTGCCGCAACCGACTGCTTTAACCTTCCACTGGTCTTTGTGGGTGTCGTTTTCGGACAATGCCTGAAATAATTCCGGAATACCGGTATCGACAAACATAAACGGATTTAGCGTTGCTTTCTGGGTATTAATCTTTGATAGGGGCAGCATCGCATGTAAAAGGCCACCCAATTGTGAAATAGAATCATAGACCGTTAAACACAGGCAACTGCCCAAAGTCTCCGTAGCCAGCACCTCCGGTGATTGACCAATCTTCATATCGCCTATGGGAACAAGAAGCCGCATTTTATCAAATGTCACCGTTTAATAGTTTTCCGGTCTGCGCATTGTTCTGAACATTGCCGCTCCGGTAATATACAGGATTGGCAGCCATCAGGTTATTTAAAAGATTATAGGAGCCCTGGATGAGCTGCATCGAATGCGCCATTAAGAATTTATTTTGCTGGGTGGCATCCTGCAAGACCTGGATCAGAGCCGAAAGATCCGCGCTGCGTTCGCGCAAACGCTCGGCATACGGTTCATCAACCAGCAGTGAGAGTTCGGTTATGGTCAGCCCCTGAGGTGGGCGGCCTAACTCGGCCGTCACCCGATCCATAATCTGTTCGCGCTGTTCTTCGAGGATTCGAAGCTTTAAAAGTAGATTGTCCTTGGCTTTACAAGCTTCGTTGAGCTGCTGTAAATTCAATCCCACAACCGCATCCTTTTCATTTTGCAATACCCGAAACAGCGATTGATAAAGTTCAGTCGCTTGTTCAAGCGATCCCAACAGTTTGTCTAGCAGGTGTTCCATTTGCAAATTTTCCTTCCCTATAAACACCGATCAGGTGCATGGGCCTCCAAAGGGTTTATCGGGTAAATATCGAGAAACTTTAGAAATAACCTTATTGATCCTCATCGGATTGTCCTTCCTTTTCCCGAGAAGAAGGGTTGCTGAGTTGGTGCAGCAACATTTCCGATAAGCCGATTCCGCCTTTTGCGGATATGTTAACCGCCATTTCCGCATCCAGCATCGATGTATAAATTTCTTCAGCCCGGCCACCGCTGATAAAGCCGGACTTATGAATGGTGGCCCGCATTTCTTTAAGCAGATGGTGAAGGAACAATGATTCCATCTGGCGGCAGACATCGTGCAGCTTTGGATCGGTTCCCTTGTCCGGGTGCCCGCTTTTTTTAGCATTCCGCAGGCGCCGAATGCGCTGATCTGTGTCAACAGCAATATCTGACAGATTAACGGGTAACTTGGGTGTGGATAATAGGTCAGTCATTAGATGACCTCCAATTCAGCCTGCAACGCCCCTGCGGCTTTCAGGGCTTGAAAAATGGCGATCAGATCACGGGGCGAAACACCAAGGGCATTCAAAGCCTTGACAAGCTCTCCGATGCTGACACCCGATTCCACCAGAAATATGGGATTTTTTCCTTCCTGAACCACGATATCTGATTCCGGTGTGACAACCGTTTGCCCGCCGCGCGAAAACGGTAACGGCTGTGAGACATTCTGAGATTCATCTATCTGAATGCTCAAGTTGCCATGGGCGATAGCGATGGTAGCAATACGTACATTTTCACCCATAATCACCGTACCGGTGCGTTCGTTGACCACCACCTTGGATACCATATCCGGGGTTACGCCCAGGCTTTCAACCAGGGTCACAAACTGAACCGTATTGCCCAGGTAATTTTCAGGAACAGTGACACAAATCGAACCGGCATTCTCGGTCTGTGCAAGCTGGCTGTAAAACGCACGATTAATGGCCTGGGCCACCCGGCTGGCGGTTGTGAAATCAGGGTCGTGCAATGCCAGTGTCAGGGATTTTTTTTGATTAAAATTTGAATGGATTTCCTTTTCCACCAGCCCGCCACCGACAACTCGACCCACGGTGGGAAAATTCTTTTGGACTTGATCACCGGAATTCCCGCTGACGGCAAATCCGCCGGTGCTCACAGGTCCCTGGGCAACCGCGTACACGCTTCCGTCAGCGCCTTTTAAGGGGGTGAACAGTAGCGTACCACCCTGCAGATTCTCCGCATCGCCAATGGAACTGACCAGCACATCGATTCGACTGCCCAGACCTGCAAACGGCGGCAAATCTGTTGTTACCATCACCGCCGCCACATTTTCGACATCGGCAATATCGTCTGGCTGGACGGTTACGCCCATTTTTTCCAGCAGGCTGGCCAACGATTGAATGGTGAACATGGAGTCATCGCTGTCTCCGGTGCCTTCCAATCCGACTACCAGCCCATAGCCCACCAGATGATTTTGGCGTACTCCTTTGATGTCGGCAATATCCTTGATACGGACAGCGCTGGCAGCGGGTATCAAAAAGATGCCGCTTGCCACGACCAGAATAAGGCAGCGGATCATTATTAAGAGCCCTGATATTTGTAAACGTTTATTTATCATTTATTTTCCCTCGCCACCTAAATTTAGAAGGGCCAGACTGAATTCAGCAAATTAGCCAGCCAGCCCGGACGCTGCCGGTCATTGACGATACCGCTGCCGCTGTAGGCAATCTTTGCGTCGGAAACAAAGGTGGACAGAATAACGTTATCGTCATTGATGTCTCGCGGCCGGATAACCCCGGATAGAATAATCATCTGGGTTTCATGGTTGACCAGCACCTCGCGGGATCCGACGATATAGAGATTACCGTTGGGCAATACCCGCGTAACCCGGCAGGTGATAAACGCACTGAGATCCCCGCTGCGCGATGTGCTCCCTGAACCATCAAAATCGGAGCTCATACTGCCTTTGACCGATGGATTTCCAAATGGGTCGGGTTTCGGCAGACTGCTGGGGATTTTATCTAAAACTTTGTCACGGTACCAATCTTCCGTACCGAAAAGGGTGTCAATACCGGCTTCTAAACTGGAGGTCCGTCCGGTTTTGGTGTCGGCCGAATTTGTGGCCTTGGATGACTCGGAGATTTTGACGGTAACGATATCGCCCACTTGACGTGCTTTGGTGTCGATGAAAAAATCATTGAAGGAACTGCCAGCCGCATAGAGCGAACCCTGAAATTCCGGCTGCGCCAGGGGCTCCACTTTAATTTGCATCTCCTGTTTTACCGTCATTTTTTCGGCCACCGGCGGCAGGGTCTGTCGGGTGGCGGCGCAACCCGTCAGTCCGACGATCAAAATGGCAAACAGCGTGAATTTGATTAGATATGGGGGTCGTTTTAGCATCATTGGTTTTCCTTATTGAATGGAGAATTAAAAATCCACTTTAACCGTGTTTGAATCGATCACACGGGCATACAGTATTTTTTTCGAGTCCATATTGACCACGGGAATTCGCTCACCCAATCGTCCCCTTTTCTTCACCTGTCCGAGGGTCGTAATCTTCAACCCATTGGCTTCAGCGATGATCACCACCAGATCACCCCGCTTTACCAATGGTGGCAGTTCAATGAGATCGGCGCGCAATGGCGTTTGGGCCCCCACCGCTCTGCGAGTGCGTTTGCCTAAAACCGCCCCGGGATCGGTAATGACACCGCCCGGCAGATCAGATAGATCCATGGTTTGCAACTCAATATCATCTTCGGTAATCGGTTTGTGTCTGCCAAGGGGTTTGCGCGTCACGACCACCGGACCCAGTATTTCTATCGTGGCGGTCGCCCAAACTTTTTTTTGTGACTGTCCGTTGACACTGAAATCGACGGCAATGGAACATTTTCCCATCAACTCTTGGCTGCGCGCTGCGGCCACCTTGTAAGCCACGCGTCCTTTCGGCAGGATAACGCTCTGCGGAACCCGGATCTCTTTGATCCGCACGGTTTTGTCGTCACGGGAGATATTGCGGAAAATAAAATCAGAGACAATTTGTTTTAAGTCCGCTTCCTCAATCTTGACGGCGCTACGCTCCACTTCAACGATCTGAGGAACTTCCAAATTAACGGCGGACAGATCAACATGCTGCTGTTTCAGGCGCATCTCCAGGTAAGGTTGATCGTATTGGCGCGCTTTGCCCGGCAGCGGTGCTCTGCCAATGACAATGCCCTTTAACTGTTGAATCCAACGGGGATCGCTACCCTCGATTACGGCAATCTCACCCAGCAAAACTTCGTCACCGTCGATTTCAACCCGATCATGGACCCGGATGACGGCTGTGTGGGTCGCGCCTATTGCTGCCGGCCATGCCCAGAGAGATGCAGCTGTCAAAATAAAAACGAGTCCGGTGGAAAGATGCTTTCTTATTTTCGTTTTTAAACTATGCGTGTTCATTTTCATCCATTATCGTTTAAGATTATTGGCCATCTGCAACATGTCATCGGCTGTCTGGATGACCTTGCTGTTGGTTTCATAAGCCCTTTGAGCGGTAATCATATTGACCATTTCATCGACAACGCTCACATTGGACATTTCCAAAAATCCCTGGGCAATCGTGCCGAATCCGTCTTGACCGGGTGTGCCGATAATTTCATTTCCGGATCCCTCGGTGGGAACGAATAGGTTTCTACCCAGACTTCTCAGGCCGCCGGGGTTTACAAAACGCGCCAGCTGAATCGTACCGATCTCGCTGGGGACGGGATCGTCGGCCTGGATGACGGATACGGTTCCATCCATCCCCACGGTAATCGAAACCGTGTCGGTCGGAATCGTTAATTGCGGCACCAGCAAAAAACCGTCCGCATTGACGATACGGCCATCGGCGTCCAGCTTGAATTCTCCGCAACGGCTGTAAGACGTTTCTCCGTTCGGTAATTCGATCTGGAAAAACCCATCGCCTTCAATGGCCCAGTCGAGCTCGTTCTCGGTATTCTGAAAATCGCCCTGGGAAAACATTTTTTGCACCGCCGATGGCCGGGCGCCATGTCCCAGCTGCACACCGGTCGGAATCGTGGTATCGGCCGATGAGGCCGCACCGGCGGGTCGCAGGCTTTCGTATAGCAGATCCTGAAACTCCGCCCGGCTTTTTTTGAAACCGGAGGTGTTCACGTTTGCCAGATTGTTTGAAATCACATCGATATTGAGCTCTTGAGCCTGCATACCGGTGGCTGAAGTCCACAAGCTGCGTATCATATTGCCTCCTGCTAATTGACGGTTATTTGTTAATAGTTAATTGTTATTCGTTGTTTACCATTACTTTCAAATGCAACATTTTCCTGACCCAATCACCAATAACGAATAACCAATAACTTCAGACTAGGCCAAGCGACCGACATCGTTAATCAGCTTGGCGTTGATATCATCGACGGAACGCATGATCTTCTGATAAGATTCATATCCGCGTAACACTTCGATCATCTCGGTCATCATTCTGATCGTATCGACATTGGATAACTCCAGAAATCCCTGACTGACCATCAGGCCTTCATCGAGTTCCTCCAGCGACCTCGGTTTCAAGGCGCGATAATAGTTGTGACCCGCTTTTTCAAGAGCGTGCGATTGGGTAAAATCGACGACGCGCAGGCGGTCGACTTCAGATCCGTCAACAGTCACCGTGCCGTCTTCGGATATCGAAAATTCGCCTATATCACCGGATGGCTTCGTCAGCTTTATCCGAATCTCCCCACCCTTTCCCAACACCGGGAATCCTTCCTGGGTCACCAACACCTCGTCTGCGTTAACCGTGAAATCTCCGCGGCGCGTATACATGACGCCATCCGGCGTCCGCACACAGAAAAAGCCGTTGCCGGACAGCGCCAGGTCGAATGGCCGGCCGGTTTTTTTCAGCGCCCCGGCTGAAAAATCCGTGTATGTGCTATACTCCATCCAATATTCCGGGGCCTGGAGCTGACCCGATCGAAGGGGTAAATTTTTGCTATCGGCCGCCGCCGCAAGGCTAAATTCTCGAAAACGACCCCTGTCTTTTTTAAAGCCAGCTGTATTCACATTGGCCAGATTATTGGAAAGAAGCTGCAATTGTTTTTCGTAGGCCAGGGCCCCGGTCGCAGCCATATAAATCGATCCGCTCATTCAAGTACTCCTTAACTTAAATCGCCTATATCATCATTCGTTAGGCCATGCGGCCTCCGGTAAATCCGTTGACGATAGAAAAGGCCGTTAATCAATCCATCGCTATCATTTGCAAGACACATACCAACAAAGACTTTTATTTCTATTGAAACCATGCCGCCCAAAAAAAACGGACGCCGATGGCCATTCAGGATAATTATTTAACAATATCAGTATATTATAAAATCCTTAATGGCTCGGCCTCAGGAGCCTCAAAATCGACATCCGCACCCATTTAAATTTTTCCCATTCATTCAATCGAATGGGGTATTTTTTGCCGATTCGATCCGGATTTACCTAGTGTCATCTCCCACAGGCAATTTTCAAAATACGGCTTTCTTTTGGGGGATGGAACGGGGGGGATTACACCGCCAGAATGGGTCATTCTTGAGGATTGTCTTTAACTTTGGCCGATTCGATGCTCAGACGCTTGAGCTTTAAAACCAGATCGACCTCACCCCGGGGAAGGTTTAATTCTTCAGCAATATCAGTCATACTCAAACCCTGATCGGACAGGCTTTCAATTTCACTGTAGATCGCATCGGCAGCGTCCGGTTCCGGCGCCTCGGTGCCGGAAATCGGTTCAAGCCGCTTAGCTGGTATGGACTTTAACAAACCGGGAGCAAGCTGGCCTTCTCGCAGCTCAAAATAAGCATCCAGTGTTTGACGTTCTTTATCAATGGTTTCCAGGATATGATTAAACGCCAGTTCGGTTTGCTGCCGAACGGCTTCAACGACAAATTCGGAATTAAACTTTTGTGATTCTTGACCGGAAGGCGCATTTGAATTCAGCCGCTTTAATTTCATGTGGTTTCGAATCAGAAACAACAAAATCAAAGCGCACAGCCCGATTTGAGTTGCATCAATCGTAATTTCCAAAAAATTAAGTGTGTGCAATGCCATTTCCACTCCCTGAATATTTTGTTTTCGGTCTTGAACCAGTTTCTATTTGGTGATTAGAAGTGGTTTCAAAATCACAGATCAGGTTCAAGGGCAAGGCGTGGCGTGCATTGGAAGCGGAGCGTACACGTAGTACTCGAGCATTTCGATGCACGGGACAACGCAGCCATTGGGCCTTAGATGGGGTTTTGAATCCACTTCTAGACATGGACATCGATGACTTTCTGTTCAGAATTGTCTTGTGTTTCTTCGGCATCGGTTGAGGTTGAAGACTCAGTAAATTTTTGGGCGTGGCGCTTATTGGTTTTACCCCGAATATCGACCTTGTCCAGTTTCTTTTTTTTCTTCTTCCTTTTGTCTTCTTGATCTTCCTCATCAAAAAATTTTTCAAAAGGCGGCCTTTCCTCTTCGCGCTTTTTGCGATTGACCCTTTGGACTCGGCCCGAAGCCGACACCGGCGGCATTCCTTTCGGAAAATTAATGTCGTCAACCATAATTCTGTCCTCTAATTGTCGGTTTTATCCCACTCTTTCCACCCTCCCACTTCCGAACCCGGACACTCAGTATTCACAATTCAGTGATCGACATTTGGTATTGATTCACCACAAATGGTGCTTAACACCTAACTCTCATGATTCAGAACCGAAGATCACCATCTAACCTTCCAGCAATTTTTGTTTCCGCAATTTAGTCCGCAAATGCAATATGGCCTGGGAATGAATCTGCGACACCCGTGATTCGGTAATTCCGAGTACTTTACCCGTTTCTTTCATCGTCAACTCATCCAGATAGTACAGCGAAATCACAAGGCGTTCCTTTTCAGGCAGTTGTTTGATTGCCCGGGCCATGGCTTCCTTTAATTCCTTTAATTTTGTCATGTTGAGGGCATCGTCTTCATTATTAACCAGATAACTCAGTAGCTTTTCTTTTTCATCTCTGGAGGATACCCCCAACTCTTCGAGACTGATGAAAGAGATGCTCGACATTTGCTTGGTGCGATAAACCTGCTCCAGATCAACTCCCAATTCCCGGGCGATCTCCTGGTCGTCCGCCTCACGACCCAACTTCTGTTCCAGTCGCAGGTAAGCAGATTCCAATTCCCTTATTTTCCGTCGATTGGACCTTGAGAGGAAATCCCGGGCCCGCAACTCGCTGAGCACCGCCCCTTTGATCCGAAAGATCGCATAGGTCATAAATTTATTGTCCCGCCTGGGATCGTAACGATCCACAGCCTGAATCAGCCCGATAACCCCAACATTCATCAGATCATCGATATCCACGGTTGACGGAAGATGAACCGCCAGTCTTTGAACGATGCGTTTTACATAAGGCAAATATTCGGTAATTAACTGGTCGCGGTACGCTGGGTCTTTGGGAATGAGTTTTTTTGTTCGTGTCTGTGCCAGTGCCATAGAATTTTATCTCTCCAATTACGAAAAATTATTTTCAATCAAATGGTGCCAGAAAAAATTGGAATCGTCTGCGGGCACATTTTCCGGAGGTTGGGTGGAAATTTTCCGGGCTAAATTTTCAAAGCATTTGCTGGCGCGCGAATCCGGATAAAGATTACTGACTAGTTTCTGCTGTTTGACGCCCTGAGTCACCTTGGCATCAAAAAGCACACTTCCTATATAATCGACGGTCATATCCAAAAATCTATCTGCAACCAGATTCAGCTGCCTGAACACCTCTCTTCCCTGCTGAGCCGTGCCGGCCAAATTGACGATGACTTTGCAACTTTTCTCCGCATACTTCAGGGACAGCACTTTCATTAATGCATAGGCATCGGTAATGGCGGTGGGCTCGGGTGAAACCACCACGATGATTTCCTGGGCAGTCACGCTAAAGTCCATTACATTTGAAGAAATACCAGCAGCCGTGTCGATGAGCAATAAGTCGACCGAATCAATCATGCCGTCCAGTTCGCTTAGAATTCGAACTTTTTGTTGCGAGGTCAGCTGGGTCAACTCTTGAATGCCCGAAGAAGCCGGAAGAATGAGCATATCGCCCGGTCCTTCAACAATAATGTCGCTGACTGATTTTTCGCCCATGATGACATGCGATAAGTTATATTTCGGTGCCAGACCCAGCAAAACATCAAGGTTGCCCAAACCCAAATCTGCGTCCAGGATAAGCACTTTTTTACCCATCCTGGCAAACGTATAGCCTAAATTGGCCACAATATTGGTTTTACCGACACCGCCTTTACCGCTGGTCACTGCAATCACCCGGGCAGGTATTTCGCGTTTGGATCGGGCCGCACAACCGGTTTTACGAACTTTCCTCCGGTCTGATAGATGGATGACGTTATCCGAGAGATTATTTGGCTTCATGAATTTTCAGATTCCTTTCGCAACCCATCCCTTACGATTAGTTTGTAATCCGCAATTTATCGCTCGCGGATAATCCAGTTTGAAAGTGGCGGCTGCGGGACGGCCGACAATCTTGACAGGGCATAAAATGCTCCCCTTCAGCTGCCTGTACACTTGAAAAGGTGATCATGTTTTTCGATTTTATTTTTTGGGTCCATTTGCATTCGGGATGATGAAACACATCTGAATTTTTGTTGGCGACAAAAGTGCGCGCCGCTATACGGTCCGGCGCCTCTTGGGGGGATTGATCGGGTCTCCCCGAAGCTAAAACTGTTTTACGATTCTTGAAGGTGCCCAGCAGGCGCTCGACAATTTTATCCATGGATCCGGTTTCGATGGCATTCGGGACCTCACGGCCATTTGTCACAAAAGACAGGGGCAATGGATGGCGGATCAGCACATTGATTAAATTTCCATAGGTGCAGCTTTCATCAAGCTTGGTGAAAATTAAATGCTGAACATCAATGATATTCAGGCATCTGAGCGTATTGATCAGATCGCTTTCTTTGGATGTCGCCGATAAAGCCAGGTGAATTTCAATGGCGTCAATGCGATCTAAACATGCCTTGATATCATCGATTTGATCCTGATTTTTAGGATTGAATCCGGATGTATCCACTAGCACGATGTCAAACTTCCGCAACGCATTAACAGCCGCCTGAAAAGCAGCCGGCGTGGCCGCAGCTTTAACGGGAACCCCGATTGCTTGGGCATATACCTTCAGATCCCCGATGCCCCCGACGCGGTCGGAATCCAGTGAAATGAGCGCAACCTTTTTGTGGTGTTCAATGACATACCGGGCAGCCAGCTTTGCAACCGTAGTTGTTTTTCCGACGCCGGTGGGCCCCACAACCGCTAACATCTTACAACCGGACGCTGTGCGAAGCGGCGCTCCGGCTTCGTTTCTCTTTTGTTTCAGTATATTCGAAATGCTTGAAATGACCTGGCCGGTGGTATCAAAGCGGGCGTCCGAATGAACGGCTTTTAAGGCGTCAATGATATCATTGGCAATATCCCGTTTAACTTCCTGAGACAGCAACTGTTGAAAAATATCCGCAATAAAATCATCGTTGCCAGATCCGGTCGTGTTTGCAGGCTGATGGGGCCACTTGCGACCATAGAGGGTTTTAATTCGACTGCCGACCGATTGCCGAGAATTTCGCTTTGGAGGGGGGCGAAGACTGCGGGTAGCATTGTGGCGGTAACTATTCAAAGCACTGGTGGTTAATGCCGGCTTTATTTCAGCCGGGAGATGATAACCATCAACCGCAGCGGTAACCTCAACGCCCACAGATTTTACCCGGCCGATAATTTTATTCTCTTTTTTGAGGCTGCGTGCCGATAGAATTACGGCGTCTGAACCCAGCTCTGTTTTGATCAACCGCAGGGCAGTCCTCATATCTTTGGCTTCAAAGCGTTTAATCTGCATGGTTAAGCTCCAGCATGTCTAAAGATTGGATTTCAACTTTACTTAGAATTTCATCATATGACAGCACAACGATATGGGGCATAAACCGATCGATCAGCCGTTTAACGTGATACCGGATCTGGGCGGAACACATCACCACCGGCTGGTAATTCAAGGAAGACATTTTTTCAAAACTGGCGGCCAGATTGTTCATCATCTGTTGCGCAACGGACGGATCCAGCGACAAAAAGCTTCCATGATCGGTTTGCTGCAAAGCGCCGGATATCGTGGATTCCAGGTTGTGTCCCAGCGTAATGGCGGCAATATGACCTTCAGGGGTCAGGTGCATTTTGGTGATGGTTCGCGCCAGGGCATGGCGCACATGTTCAGCTAAAATATCCAGATCCTTGGTGGCCGGCGACCAGTCCGCCAGGGTTTCCAGTATCGTCAGCAGATCGCGAATGGGAACCTGCTCCCGCAGAAGGTTTTGCAAAACCTGAACGACACCGCCTAATGGTAATAGATTGGGGACCAGCTCTTCGACGACTTTCGGATGGGTTTCTTTTACAGTGTCCAATAATTGCTGTACATCCTGTCTGCCAAGCAACTCGTGGCTGTGCCGTTTTATGATTTCAGAAAGGTGTGTCGTCAACACCGTTGCCAGATCCACCACGGTAAACCCCTTGGCCAGCGCGCTTTCTTTGACTTCTTCCTTTATCCACAGGGCCGGTAGTCCGTAGGTGGGTTCCCGGGTGGTAATACCGTCTATTTTTTCATCGGTGGCGTTCGGGTTCATGGCCAGATAATAGTTGGCCATCAACTCCCCTTTGGCGATTTCATTGCCCTTGAGCAAAATAGTGTACGCACCGGGTTTTAACTGCATATTGTCCTGAATATGGACTGGTGCGACAATGATCCCCAGTTCGCTCGCAATTTGCCGGCGCAACGATTTTATTCGATCCAGCAACTGTCCGCCCTGCTCGATGTCAACCAGGGGAATGAGCCCGTAACCCACTTCAATCGCCAGCGTATCCAGTGGCGGCAGGACATCAAACTGGCCTGTGGTTATGGCTTTTTCTTCCAGCACTTTCGACTCTTCTTCGATCCTGGCGGATTCCTTTTGAGACCGAAAAATAACGTATGCCAGCCCGCCTGTTACCGCGGATAAAATCATAAAGGGAATGGTCGGCAGTCCGGGCACCAGACCAAAGCCGAAAAGAACCCCTGAAGCAACTGCAATGGCTTTGGGTTGTAAGAGTATTTGAGAGGCAATTTCGTCTCCAAGGCTTGAATCCGCTCCAGCGCGTGTAACAATTACACCGGCAGCGGTCGATACGATCAGGGCCGGCACCTGGCTTACCAGGCCATCACCAACGGTCAGCAAGGTGTAATTCTGAGCCGCATTGGCAAAACTCATGTCTTTTTGAAAAACACCGATGGCAAGCCCGCCGATAATGTTAATCAGGGTAATGACAATTCCGGCAATCGCATCGCCCCTTACGAATTTGTTGGCACCGTCCATCGCGCCGTAATACTCGGCTTCCTTGGCAATTAATTCCCGTCGTTCGCGGGCTTCCTGTTCAGTGATCAAACCGGCATTCAGATCAGCGTCAATGCTCATCTGCTTGCCGGGCATGGCGTCCAGTGTAAAGCGGGCTGCCACTTCGGCAATTCGACCGGCACCTTTGGTAATTACCAGAAAATTAATGGTCACCAGAATTAAAAAAACGATGATCCCCACCAGATAATTGCCGCCGACCACAAAACCGCCGAAAGCCTTGATGACTTTACCGGCGGCCAGAGTGCCTTCGTTGCCGTGCAGCAAAATAATGCGGGTGGAGGCGACGTTGAGTGCTAACCGAAACAAGGTGATCAGCAGCAGAATTGAAGGAAATGCCGACATCTCCAACGGGTGCTGGACATACATGCTGGCTAAAATAATGATCAGCGAAAAGGTAATGCTGAAAGACAACAGTAAGTCCAGCAGCAGAGTTGGCAGTGGCATCACCATAAATGCCATAATGCAGATCACTGCCACAGCCATTAAAACGTCACTGTTTTTGGCAACAAATGGAATTTGTCCGGTAAGTTGGTTCTGATTTGCCAATTTTATTTCCTTGCTAAGCAGTCTGATACATACCCTTGAGGCGGTATACGTATGCCAGCACTTCTGCTACCGTTCGATAGAGCTCTACCGGTATAGATTCCCCGATTTCCACCATTTTATGTAAGGCCTGGGCCAGCGGTTTATCTTCGACAATCGGCACCTGGTGATTTCTGGCTATCTCCTTAATTCTTTCTGCAAGGTGTCCGGCACCTTTGGCGACCACCACCGGTGCCACCATCTTGGCCGCATCAAACTGCAGCGCCACCGCCAGATGAATGGGGTTGGTAATGATCACATCGGCCTCTGGAACCGCCTCCATCATTCGACGGGCTGCCATTTCCATCTGAACCTTGCGAATCCGGCTCTTCACCCTGGGATCACCTTCTTGTTGTCTACGCTCGTCTTTGACCTGCTGCTTGGTCATCTTGAGGTCCTGCTCGTACTGCCAGCGCTGGTAAATATAGTCGAGGACCGCCAGAATGATGAGTGCCAGGCAAACAAAAAAGAAAACCTTAAAGGCCAATTTGCCGATAAAAATTAGAATATCGCCAACTTCCTGCTGCATCAGGCCGGGAAATTTTGCAGTCTCCGTTGTGATGACGCCATAAGCGATAGCGCCAACAACCATTACTTTAAAAATGGATTTAACCAGCTCCACCAGCGCTTTTATGGAGACAAGCTTTTTCATGCCCGAAATCGGGTTGAGCTTTTTCAATTTGGGCCGCAGGGGCTCTCCATGAAACTCCAGTCCGATCTGACCGATATTCCCCACCATACCGGCAATCAATACAGGCACGAAAAAAGAAATTAAAATTAAGAAGGTCTTTTTAAAAATTTCTGCTGAAAAGGCACTGACATCGGAAATAGCCTCGAGCCGCAAGGTGTCAAGCCGTTCGAAAACACCGCTGATCACTTCGGCGATGTTCCAGAACATCCATGACCCGGCGAAATAAAAGACGCCCATGGCAGTCATTAAAATTAAAACAGAGGGGATTTCCCTGCTCTGAGCGACCTGCCCTTTGCGCCTGGCTTCCTCTCTACGTTTCGCAGTTGCTTTTTCTGTTCTTTCCTGGCCGCCGCTTTCCGGCATAGTTGACCTCGTTTAAAGGTTAAGATGCTGCTTTCATCAGTAGAATAATCATATTGCCAAGGTTGCTGAATATGGCTTTTAAAAAAGATGACAAATACGGCAGGCTGAAACCGATAAATAACAGACCGATAATAATTTTTAGCGGCATGGCCACCAAGAACACATTCATCTGCGGCACCGTACGGGCGATGAGCCCGAAAGCAACGCTGGTAAGCAATAAGGCGGCGATGACGGGAGCCCCGACCTTAATGGCGATCACAAACATATAACCGCCGATGTGGATCAATTGCTCAATTAGAGAGCCGCTGACCTTAAACCCAAAGGGCGGCACCAGCTGAAAGCTGTCGGCCAGCGCCATTAGAAACCAATGATGGGCATTTATGGTTAGAAAAATCAAAAACGCAAATAACTGATAAAATTGCGACAGAAGCGGTACCTGCTGACCGGCCGAGGGATCCATCACTCGGGCAAGTGCCAGGCCCATCTGATACCCCGATATCTGCCCGGCCATTTGCAGACCGACAAAAATCAAATTAACCGCTATGCCAATACTGATTCCCAGCATGATTTCGCCGACGGCACCAATAGCGAAGCTGCCCAGATCCCTTACAACCGGAAAAGCGGTTCGGTCCAACAGGGGGTACAAAACGATGCTGGTAGCCAATGCCAGCCCGAATTTAACTAAGACCGGTATGCTTCCGCTTTTAAATATCGGCATGCTCATCAATATGGCACCGACCCTCACAAAAATCAGGAAAAGCACCTGTAACTGTATGAATGGAACAGAAATCGATAGCATCTTTGAAGGCCGTCACCTTGCATTTTAATGAAACACTCGCTTTCCATCAGCGAATATAAATCACAATGTTGTTTAACAAATTCGTGGTAAACGTAAGCATGGTTTGCATCATCCACGGCAAAAAGAATAATAGCGCACACGCCACCGCCAGCATTTTGGGAATAAAGGTCAGTGTCATTTCGTTGATCGAGGTGGCGGATTGGAATATGCTCACCAGCAGCCCCACCAGCAGACCCGCCAGAAGCATGGGTGCCGCCAGCAGAATGGCTGTTTTAATGGCTTCAAAAAAGAATCCGGTTAAAAATTCGGTCGTCATGTCGTTTTGCTATGCTTTTGGATTTAAATAAAACTCCTGACCAGCGAACCGATCAGCAAATTCCAGCCATCGGCCAGAACAAATAACATCAGTTTAAACGGTAGTGATATCATGATGGGGGGCAACATCATCATGCCCATTGACAGCAAAACACTGGCCACCACCATATCAATGATCAAAAACGGAACATACAGCAACAGGCCAATCTGAAATGCTGTTTTGACTTCACTGATAATAAATGAGGGAATCAGAACCGAAATGGGAATATCATTGACATCTTTGGGCCGCTCGATTTTCGCAATATTAACGAACAGTGCCAGATCCTTTTCGCGGGTCTGCTTGAACATAAATCCCCGCAAGGGTTCGGCGGCTTTTTGCAGCGCCTGCTGCTGTTCAATTTTGTCTTCTAAATAGGGCTGCAGTGCCGTTTGGTTGATCTGTTGCCAAACCGGAGTCATGATAAAAAAGGTTAAAAACAGCGCCAGACCGATCAGGACCTGGTTAGGCGGCATTTGCATGGTTCCCAGTGCCCGGCGTAACAACGACAGCACAATCACAACTCGCGTAAAAGAGGTCAGCATAATCAAAATGGCCGGCGCCAGGGAAAGGATGGTCATCAACAAAAAAATCTGCAGGACGACAGCTATCTTTCCCGGTTCCTGGGTTTGGTCCATGCCGATGCTGATAAAAGGCGCTGCGCTTTGAGGCTCTGCCGCTGCACCGTCTTCGGGGGCCAATAAAACCGTGCTCAAGCCAATTGCCAGAACCACACCGACAAACAGCAACAGCTGCAGGAATCTGGCACCGCCGGAAACGTTTTGCTGCCGACAGTCCGGAATAGATTTAGCCCCGGATGGGCGATTTAATGGCCGCTCTCTGAACATCATTGATCGTTTCTGTGCCTGATAAAACGGCTGGTGATTTTATTCAATTGATCGCTAAAAGACGGGGTAATGCGCCCCGATCCCTGGTCATGAATTTGATCCAGAATCGTTTTGTCTTCTATCTTCGTCAGTAGGCAGATCGAATCAGCGGCAATACCGACGACCAATATGGCCCCGGGAATTTGTACCAGGGAGATGTTTTTTTTAAGACCGATATACTGACTGGCCAGCACGCGGATCATTCCCCTCCCCGAATTGCCGATGTCCTTACGCATCACCCGCTTGGTAAAGTAAAAAAAGATACCCAGCCCACCCAGCACCAGTGCCAGAGCAGCCAGCATTTTAAAGGCAGTTGCCAACATATCCGGGGTGGTATTCATTTCAGCCTCTCGATACGTTCGATGGGGCTAATTATCTCGGTCAGACGGATACCGTATTTTTCATTTACCACGACGACTTCGCCCCGGGCGATGAGTTTGCGGTTCGCAAGAATTTCCAACGTTTCTCCGGCCAGTTTGGAAAGTTCGAGCACCGATCCCTGGCCCAGCTTCAGCAGCTCGTTGATCAATATTTTGGTGCGACCCAGCTCCACTGAAATTTCTAAGGGAATATCCAGTAAAAACTCCATGTCACCCGTCATTTTGTCATCGGAGGCACTATTGGATTTCGACTTCTGTGGAGCATCGGATTCCGCCATGGCCGCCGATTCATCGGTGTCGGCCATAGTCTCCTCCGGCTGAGTATCCAGTTGATATTCTTCTTTATCCATATCCGTCATCGCTATTTTTTGCCTCCATTTGAATTTATCAATTTTGCAATTTCGACCGCACGGTTTCCCTTAATGACTCCCGGATAGCCGCGGTATTTGGGAACCTGATCAACACTGATAGAAATAAGGTCCTCCGGGCCGGCTTTTAGTTTAATAATGTCTTCGACTTGCAGATTTATCAATTCCCGCACGGTCTGCTGCGTTCTTCCCAGTTCAGCAATTATCGTAACCTGCGCATCCTTTAATAATTCTTTCAACTGTGGACTCCAGGTGTGTCCCGTATCTTTTTCGCGCAGGTACTTCGGTGAAAATTTTTCCTTTATCGGCTCCAGCATCAGGTAAGGAATCGCCATATGAAAATTCCCGGAAAACTCCTGACTTCTTATCGTAAAGACAATGATCACCATGATATCGCTGGGCGGCACCAATTGGACAAACGCCGGCTTGGTCTCGGTCTTTCTTAAAACGATCTTTACGGGATAAATCGTTGACCAGGAATGTTCAAATGCGGTTAAAATATCGAGCGCAAACTTTTTAATCATGCGTTGTTCTATTTGCGTAAAGTCGCGTACCTGGGTGGAGGGTTTTCCATCGCCGCCGAACATGCAATCGATTAGAGAAAAAACAAGATTGGACTCAATGCACAACAGGGCATTGCCGATCAGAGGCTCCATTCTGATCACATTACAGCTCGTCGGGCTAGAAAATGCAGTGATGAATTCCTGATATTTAATCATTTCCGAGGAAACAAACTCAACGGCCACGGAACGCTGCAAAGCCGATGAAAGCAAATCCCGCAACAATCCGGCGAATTTGTCATAGACTTCTTCCAATGCGGAAAATTGATCCCGCAGCATAATATTTTGCGATGCCAGATTGTAAGGCGTCGCTTCAACATCTTTCTTGCCTTCTTGATCAAGATCAACATCGCCTCTTTCCATCGCGGAAAGCAGCGCATCAATTTCTTCTTGAGTGAGTATTTGATTTGACATAGGACAAAAATTTATTGAACGACAAACTCGGTAAAAAAGATATTGGTAACCACATTATTACCGAACAGACTGTTGAGCTTGGCAAGAATTTCATCTCGCAAAGCAATCTTGCCTTCCATGCCGGCAATCTCATCAAATTGCTTGGAGGGCAGTATCATCAAGATGCTGTCTCTGACCTGGGGCAGCCTTTCAGTTAGTTTTCCAGCATCCGCTGAATTAGCCAGCTCAAGATCCATGGTCACTCTCAAATAACGGCTGCGTCCCGCATCCGCGAGATTGACAATAAAAGTGTCCAGAGAATAAAGCGGCCCCAGTGCCGCGGCCTGAGCCTTCCCGGTCTCTGAGGTGCCCACCATATTGGCCTGGATGCTTAAAGCCGACAGCTTGTGCCACATCATAAAAAACCCGGCTGCCAGGCCAATCGTCAAGACCATTAAAACCGCTACAACCAGAAATATTAATTTATTTGACATTTTCCTCTTTGCCCTCCGTTAATAAAAAAATTTCAACCCGCCTGTTTTTCGCCCGATTGGGCCGGGTGTCATTCGCGGCCACCGGCCTCGATTCACCATAGCCTACGGCCGAAAGCCTTTTGGGATCTATGTTGCTGACCTCGGCAAAGTACTTTACGACATTTACGGCGCGGGCGACGGACAGTTCCCAGTTTGACGGGAAGCGGCGTGTCTGGATGGGAACATTATCCGTATGGCCTTCCACCCGCACCGCATACGGTATTTTGTCCAGCGCATCTGCAATCTTATCCAAAAAGACGAAACCCGCCGGGTTAATCGCCGCTCTGCCAAAATTAAAAAGCACCTGATCCTCAAAAGAAAGTCGGGTTCCCTGATGGGTATGTGTGACCTGAATATCCGGATCGGCTTCCGTCAGTTGCCGAATCTGGTCAACCAATTTGCCGCCGGGCTGGCTGCTGCCTTGCTTATTTTGCTCGCCTTCAGCCTGGGTCATGATATGCGACATATCTTCAACCGGTTGGGTTTTTGTCACGCTGATGGATACTTTATTACCGGCTTCCAAAACTCCGAGCCCACTTTGCAGGGCATACTGAAAATCCTGCCATTTTTCTAGTATCAACCGTGCTCATCGTAAACAGGAGAACAAAGAACACCATCAGCAGGGTGACAAGATCATTAAAAGTTGTCAGCCAGATGGACTTTTTACTGCCTTCGTTTTCCAGGTTGCGCCGCAGTCTTCTCAAAAGATTTCCTCGATGGGCGTTTTCGGTTGTTCTTTCTTAATGAAAATAATCTCGACTCTTCGGTTTTTCTCCCGGTTTTCCGCTGTATCATTTGCAACCACCGGATGAAATTCACTGAATCCTTCCGCTGCCAGGCGCCGGGGATCAACGTTGTGTTCTTTGATAAAATATCTGAGCACATTTACCGCCCGGGCAGTGGACAGTTCCCAGTTCGACGGATAGCGCTCGGTATGAATCGGAAGATTATCGGTATGGCCTTCAATCCGAATCAGGTAGGCGGTTTTTGAAATAATGGCACCCACCTTTTGAAGCAGCGGAAGGGCCTCGGCCGCTATATCGGCCGAACCCAGTCCAAAGAGCATGTGTTCGGACATCCGCATGACGAGGCCTTCGCGCGTCAGCACAAGGTTAATCTCCTTCTCCAGGTTAAACTCGTAGGCAAGTTCTTCGAGTGTCTGAAATATTTTGGCCAGTTCCGATTTAGTATCGACCATGTCTGTCGAGTCTGATACAACGGCCAGGCCCGGTTCTAATTTCGTTCCACGCGGCATAATACTCACCGCTGTGACAAAGGACTTCACAAATTGCATGACTTTGGCTTCTTCCATAGTCGAAAAAGAGCTGAGCATAATAAAAAAGCAAAGCAGGATGAGGACAAACCCGGAGTAAACGATCTCCCATTTACTAGCCGGTGGAATCTTCTGATTTTTTGGCTCCGGATCTTTGCTTTTTTTTACGCATTGGCTGCCGAAAAATTAACGGTTAATTTATTTTTTCCTACCACATTCAAAGGGTTGCATGAATTGGCATCACTGACGCATTTCCGGCCCCAATCAGAGCAGGACGGCGGAAGGTTGTCCGGCCCTGAGTCCGATCAGGCCTTGGCCGGTTGGGCATCGGCCGTCATGCGGGCCTTGGGCGCAATAAAGGCTTTTAGCTTTTGCTCCACCACCCGATGATTATCGCCGGATTGAATCGAAATAACCCCTTCCAGAATCATCTGTTTGACCAGGACCTCCTGTTTGCTGCGTGTTTTTAGCTTACCGGCGACCGGCAGGAACAGCAGGTTGGCCAGCAGGGTACCATAAAAGGTCGTCAGTAAGGCCACCGCCATGGGCGCTCCGATCTGGCTGGGATCTTCCATCTGCATCAGCATTTGCACCAGGCCGATAATGGTTCCCAGCATCCCGATCGCCGGTGCAAAACCGCCCATGGTGGCAAATATCTCGGACCCCAGTCGGTGCCGCATTTCCAGGTATTCAATTTCAATCGACATGACTTCTTCGATCGAAGAGGATTCCATACCGTCGATGGCCATCTGAATGCCCCGGGCCAGGAAACGGGTCTTTGATGTCCTTGAGCTGGGACTCAAATGAAAGGATGCCTTCCTGCCGGGCCTTTTTGGCAAAACCCGACATCAACGGAATCAATTCGCTCGGAATCTGGGAACGGTGCATAAACACGTTTTTGGCAACCTTGAACACGCCGAGCACTTCTGAAAGTGGATAGGCCAAAAGGGTTGCTCCCATGGTTCCACCCAGGACGATCATGACGGATGGATAATTGATAAACCAGGTCCCATCACCACCCATCAAGATGGAAATGAAGACCAGACCAAATGAAACCAAAATACCGATTAAGGTAGTGATATCCACTGGTTGACTCCTGTACGACTTTGACGGATAAACAAAAAAATCATCATTATGTCAGTCCCGCATCCGGCGAAAACAGGCGCGGGATCCCTATGGTTGAAAACCCGAAAGGATCCCGTCATCTCCGGATGCGGATCGCAAAACCACCTACCGGAAATCGGCAGAATCCTTATTATTTTCAATATTTTTAGCAAGTATTGTGCCACACGCCGGAATAGAAATCCTGAATTTATAAAATGGGCGAGCAGGAAAGATAATTAACTGAAGTTTTTGAAAAAACCGACTGTCTCAAGGGTCTTGCACGGGGGAATAATGGTTTCGGGCATGGCCCGCATTATGATTTAAATGCCAGGGTCGGGGGTCAACCGGTTTTTAACGTCAAAATTCAGCAGAATTTGTCAACAGTTTGACGATAAATGATGAAAAATTCCGGTCAGGTGCGATTCGGCGAAAAAGCGGCAGTTTGCTGAAGGTGGACTATTCGGCCGTCGGTTGGCCGCCTGCCGAAAAATCACCGATCGGCTACCGCCTGGCAACAAACCGACAGGCCTTTACGCAAAATCCGCCGGCTGGCAATCTTCACGGACGGAATTTGAATAAATCGTGCGCTGATAGTCGACAATTCTCTGAGAGACCTCTTCAAGGGGCTCTTTCACCATAATTTTATCATTATTGGTGAAGGTGATCACCGTCTCGGGAATGGCCTGCAAGGACTGGATCATATCCACGTTGATCATCAGGGTTGAGTCATTTAGGCGGGTAACTTTTATCATTTTGGCACCACTTCATCGTGTTAAGGTTATCTAATTTAGGGAATATTTAAAGGGCGGGGTGTTTAGCAGATGACGCCGAGCCCAACACCCCCCCATTTTTAGAAAGTCAGATCAAGTTTAGCGTTTCAGGTTAATCAGTTCATTGAGAATCTCATCACTGGTGGTAATTACCCGTGAATTGGCCTGAAATGCCCGCTGGGTGGTAATCATTTTAATAAACTCCGCGGCCAGATCCACGTTGGACATTTCTATCGCGCTGGTGCTGACACTGCCCAGGCGACCGCTTTGCGGTGTACCGAAAAGCGCCGGGCCGGATTCCAGAGACTCGGAATACAGATTCTTGCCCATTTTGGTCAACCCGTAATAGCTGGGGAAATCGGCCATCACCAGCTGAAAAAGGGGCGTCAGCTGGCCGTTGGAATAAGAGCCGGTCACGACCCCCTCTTCATTGACGTCCACCGTCCGCAGGGTGCCGGAAGGATAACCGTTCTGGGTCTGAAAGGTCGTGCCGGAGGGGGATGAATACTGGGTGAGGCTGCCGTTACTGGCCCCAGCGGCATCAATCACATCCCAGTTAATGCTCATGGGTGCGGCGCCGTTGATCAACGAAGCTATATCGATAACGGGATCAGCGGCAGGGGGGCCGGTTAAATTTCCAAAGGCATCAAACACAAAGGTGGCGCCGCCGCCCCCTATGCTGACGTCTCCCGGCAGAGCCACAGTGGGTGGAACACTAGGCAGCAACGGTCCAGGTGTTTACAGCGGGAGCAGCACTTTTGGTAAAGGTCAGGGTCAGGGGGATGGTATTGCCCAGCGAATCGTAAACCGTTGTGGTCGTGGCATAGGTGCCCAGATCGGCTGTAGCCGAATCCAGATTGACATCAACGGAAAGTGAATCGGTAGCAACCGGCGGAGAGGCACCCTGTGCGGAAGCATTGATATTGGTAACGGCGCCCAGAATCAGCGACCCGTCGGGGTTGGTACCGGTGACTTCATAACCCTGTACGTACAGACCGGACATATTCACCAGATCCCCGTTGCGGTCGAAGGTAAATTCACCGGCGCGGGTGTAATAGTTTGCGCCGGTATCATCCTGAACGACGAAAAAACCACTGCCGTTGATGGCCATGTCCGTGGGGTTGTTGGTATTTTCAATGGTCCCCTGGGTCCACATCGGTGTGGTCCCCTGGAACTGGACCCCGCGGCCGACATCACTGGATACGCTGCCGGCCAGCGAACTGCTCAAAATATTGGCAAACGAAGACCGGTTTGATTTAAAGCCCGTGGTGTTGACGTTGGAAATGTTATCGCCCAGCACTGTCATTGAAGTTGAATTGACATTTAAGCCGACCATGCCGGCAAACAATGAACCAATCATGTTTATAGCCCTCCATTTATGAGTTCATTCGAGTTGGTTTCAATCTCGGGAGTTACGGTTTCGAGCGGCGCTTGAACTTCGGAAACGGCAACGACATCATCGATGGCAATCGTCTGAAGGCCGGTAATGAGCCTGGCGGTCTGATCTATAAAGGACACGCCGGTTACTACCGAACTCATCAGCGGCGTCACGCTTACAGCCTGGTCATTGGCGTCGACAGCCTGCACCTCAAAGCGGTAAAGGCCTTCTGAAACCGGGCTGTCGTTTCTATCGGTGCCGTCCCAGGCGGCGGATTGTCTGCCGGCATCCAGCGGCCCGGTTTCAAATGATTTCACAAAGCCGCCGCTGGCATCATAAACGCTGATCACCGCCAGTGCGGCGTTGGCCTCAAGCTCAAATTGACATTCCGCCGGTTGGCCGCTTTCGAGTTGGACGGTATTGCCCCTGGCGGTGATTTCCTTGCCGATGAAAGATACGGCCTGGGAGTTGGTCACCGATGTTTGAAACAGCGCCATATTTTTTAAATTATCGTTGATATTGTTAAGCTGCTCCAAAGAGCTGAATTGAGCCAATTGAGCGGTAAACTCGGTACTCTCAGCCGGATTGAGCGGATCCTGATGCTGCAGCTGGGTGACCAGTAAGTTTAGAAAATCATTCTTGCCTAATATTTCAGTCGGAGCACTCGTTTTGGTTTCAGTGCTCGCGGCGCTTGAATCTATTGGGGTAATCGACATCATTTTATGTGGTCCTTATTTCATCTGATAAACGATTAAGCGTTAAGCGAAATAATCAATGGCCGTCTCCGCCATTGGATCGCCATCCCATGATTGCGTTTGACCGGGCTCTTCAGAAGACCCATCATCGGAATCGGTGCCATTTTTCACCGCCTGAAGCTTGGCAGTTGCGGCGTTTTTATGCAAATCACCCTTCGCATGGGAGTCATGGGCCACGGATACTTCCAGTTCGTCAATATCCAGACCCTGAGCCTGCAAATCGGCCTTTAATTGATGTAAATTGTTTTCGAGCATATCCTTGACGAATGGAAGCTCGGCCACCATTTTGATGGCGACCTGCTGGCCTTCGCTAATAATCTGCATCCGAATATGCCCTAAAAAGTCCGGTTTCAGATGGAGCTGAACCTCATGTTGCCCGTTGTGAAGCGAAAGCGCGGCTTTTTGAACGATTTGATTCAGGGTCTGGGGCATCAGGCTGCGCGAGGCGGCTTCGGATGATTGTGCGCCATTTTCAAGCTTAGCCAGATGTTGCGGCAGCTGATCCTGTGAAAACAAGAAGCCGCTGTCCTTGCTGTCGCCATCGATCTGGCTGATTTTGTTGCCAAGTTCATGAACCGGCAACATCTCGCTTTTTTGAAGAGCGCTTTTGATTCCGAAAACCTCTTCCGGCGTTTTGACGGTAATACCTTCATTGGCTGAATTCGGATTGACCGGTTGATCCACAGCGGCTTTGAGCGCCGCCTGAATCTTTAACGGCTGAGAATTTTCACTCATCTGCCGGACCTGCGCTTCCAGAAGGGTTTCAGAATTTGAATCGCCGGTTGCCCAGGATGATAAACTGCCGTCATGGCCGGCGGCCGCTATTTTAGCATTTTCGGATATACTGGTTTGTGCTGACTGAAACAGTGCTGTCAATCTATCAAGAAGTACTCCATCTAAATGGGCCCCTTCCTGGCCGGCAGCCATTTTCGGACCCTGCGAACTGCCGGTATCCGGATTTAACCCCCATGCGGCGCCGGTCGTCCCAATTCCCAGCATCTGCAGCAGGGGGTTCAGGGGTGCATTCCCATTGATGCCGGATGATTCTGGCTGACCGTTTATGGTCCCCTCCTGGGCAGTTGATGCTGATGGGAACATCCACTGCCAGAATCCAAAAAACTGGCCAGGATTGCCCATGCGCCCGGCGCCGTCCTGATAGTGACTGGCCCTGACGGCAATCTGTTCAAAGAGAGACCAGTTGGTCGCTTCCGGTGAAATATTGGCCTGCAACTGCTCAAACGGGCCGATACCCAATTGCTCACCCTCAACCGGCGGCTTTTGAGGATGCCGATTTACGATCAAAGCGGCAAGTATAGACAAATCTGACTCGGTGGGTAGGCCGGATGGCGGTCCCGCCGCTAAAGAACCATCTTCCGCGATGGAAACATTCATCCGATAGGCAGGCATCAAACCGAATGTCTGCGGCGGTTTAATGGCCTCAGGGGTTTCTTTGGACACGGGCGCTTGATTTTCTTCAATATGATCATTAGAAGAAACTGTGGTTTTGCTCATTTTTTGCGTTGATGCTGAATCCGTATCCGACTCCCGGGATGTTACCGCCGGTTTCTCTGCAGATGTCGCCTTTGGTTTACTGCCGTATCGACGCTCGGAAATCCGGTTTAAAGTTGCCGAAAAATTCTCGCTTGGGTCTGATGATTCCCCAGGCGCGTTGGATTTAAATGCAGCTGGACCTTTGGCAGCGGTTCCATTTAAACCGGAGGCCGGTATCTGGGGTAAAGCAGGCAGTATGAACGCATCAGACGACATAATTTTCCTTTCTTGCTTTTTCCGCTATAAATGGCTTTGAAAAACGATGCCGGGCTAAGGTTGTGCATCAAGCGTGCCAACCTTTAATAAAGATAGGCGTTGCATAAAAGATACTTTTTTGCCAATTCATAAAACTTGTTATCTATTTGAAATAAAATAGAATAATAATATTTCGACCTCCAGCTAAAAGAAATGCCGCTGCCCATTTTATCAATGGCTTCAACCCGCGTAAGGCAGATTTTTTGAGGCAATTTTTTCCTGAACTGGTAATCTTTACCTTCAACACATAGCCCGTGCTCAAGGGAATGAAGAATGAGAATGAAACGCTTTAATCGGCAGGGTGTCGGCGGATGGTTTAGCGGGTGAAACAGGCGTTAGGGTTTCCGGTTAAATTGATGACCGGCAACTTCGTCCATAAAGCTGCGCTCCTTTTTTAACTGTTCCTGCTCATAGGCTTGCAGGCCCTTTTCTTTTAATCGGTCCAGTATTTTCCGTTTTTTCATGCCGGCAACCAGATCCAGACGCTTTAGGCTGAAATTGCGTTCAGCTTCCAGGACCTTCTGTCTTTGAGCTTCCATTTCTTTAGAAAGCTGTTCGACAAAATCAACATACAGTTTAATTTCCGATGCCGGGCGTCCGTCGGTTTGTTTTTCTTGAAGCTGCAACACGGTTTTACGTTTTTTTTGCCTGAGGACCCATAATTTATCCTTTTCGGCGTCAAGACGTATTTTTAAGTCGGCGAGCTCTTTTTGCAGAACCTCTACCAGGTAACGGCGATGATTTAAAAGCGGTTCAAGGTTGAATTGATACATCAGGATTCAAATAGCTGGGTCAGCTGGGAAATACTTTCATTAAAAGGGGTTGTTTCGTCGATATCCTGTTTCAAATAGCGATTAATTTTTTCAATCATTTCAATGGCAAAATCGATTTTTGGATTGCTCCCGGCAACATAGGCACCAATGTTGATCAGGTCCTCCGCTTTGCGATAAATGGCCAGGGTTTCCTTTAACTGATTGGCATACCGGCGCTGTTCAGGATTGATGATGTCATCCATCACACGGCTGATGCTGCTGAGGACATCGATGGCCGGGTAGTGATTCTGGGTGGCCAGGTCCCGCGTGAGGTTGATATGGCCATCGAGAATGGCGCGCAGGGCATCCGCTATCGGTTCGTTGGTGTCATCGCCTTCCACCAGCACGGTATACAGCCCGGTAATTGTGCCCCGGTTGGCGGAAGTCCCGGCTCTTTCACATAATTTGGGCAACAGCGTAAACACGGACGGGGTATAGCCTTTGGTTGTCGGCGGTTCACCCAGGGCCAGTCCGATCTCCCGTTGCGCCATGGCAAAACGGGTAACCGAATCCATCATTAAATTGACATGACGGCCCTGATCGCGAAAAAATTCAGCGATGGATGTGGCAATAAATGCACCCCGCATGCGAATCAGCGGCAGATGATCGGATGTTGCCACCACTATGACCGAACGTTCAAGGCCTTCTTTACCGAGTTCTTTTTCGATAAATTCATTGACTTCGCGGCCGCGCTCTCCGATCAGGGCAATCACGTTAACATCGGCGGATGTTTTACGCGCAATCATTCCCAATAAGACGCTTTTGCCCACGCCGGATCCGGCAAAAATACCCAGCCGCTGCCCGCACCCCACGGATAACAAACCATTAATGGCCCGGATACCTAAATCCAGCGGCTTTGAAATCCGTTTGCGACTCAACGGATTGATGGGAGTTCCGTAGATAGGGTATTCGCGTTCAGCCGCAATCGGTCCTTTGTTATCAATGGGGTTGCCGAGTCCGTCGATGACCCGTCCCAGAAGCCCCGGACCGACCGGAATAACGGCCCGCTGCTGTCTGGCAACGATGGGGCATCCGGGGCCAATGCCCCGAATTTCCGCCAAGGGCATCATCAGGACCTTATTGTCCTTAAATCCCAGCACCTCGGCGCTAATTTTGTGAGAATCACCTTTGGTGTAAATATCACATATCGTTCCGAGTCTGGACACCGGGCCCTGGGCTTCGATCACCAAACCGACGATATTGGTCACCTTACCGTTGGCCTGGAGGGTACACGCTGTATCCACGCAGCGCTGATATTTGGCCAGACTGAAAGTCGTTGCCATGTTCGGCTATTCACTTTCCTGCTGTGGCGGTTCAAACTGGGTTTGGAATGATTCTTCAATCGCCTGAAATTGCTTTTCAATGCGGGCGTCAATGTCGCCCCTGTCCGTTTCCACCAGACAGCCCCCGCTTTGAATGGACTCCTCGGCCTCAAAACGAATATTATCGACATTGCGTAAAAAGCGGGAAAACTGGAATTGGGTGTCTTTAATAAATTGGAGATCGTCAGGGTTTAGTTTGATTTTAATCTTTGCGGGATTATTCAACTCGGCTCAGGGCCTCCCGGGCGACGCAAGTGACGGTTTCCTGAGTGGTTTTGACCTCGTGACACACAATTTTTCTGGCAATCGACAATGCCAGCTGAGCCACTTCTTTTTCAATCTCCTGATAGATTTCCTGCCGAATATTTTCCAGGTGTCCCAGGATCTGGTTAAGACTGTCGACGACCGAATCCGCCTTTTTCGACCCGGACTCAAAACCGACCCTTTTACCTTCAAGAAAACCCTTTTGAAACGCAGCTTCTTTGATCTCATCGACCGAAGGCGCATTGTCTTCTTTGTCTTCTTTATCTTGCGCGGGAGTTTTCGGTACTTCAGCAGCCAAACCATCTTCCGTGCAGACCGGATCCATATCCATATTTTTAAAAAGCGACCGCTGAAAATCAGCGTTGCTTGTTCGGCTGACGCAAGGATTCGCTGGCTCATCCACCGGAATATTCGGGAAATAATGCAGACGAAAGTCATCCTGCAGCACTTGAGATCCTTTTTTGGCTTCATCAGGCAATGATTGTATCTCCTCTGCGGCCGGCGATAATTAACTCCCCTTTGGTTTCCATCTCCTGGATGATATTGGTAATATTCTGCTGGGAATCTTCCACTTCTTTCATGCGAACCGGTCCCATATCCTCTATCTCTTCTTTCAGCATCTCCCCGGCGCGCTCAGACATGTTTTTGAAAACCTTTTCCTTGACCTCCTCGGAGGCCGCTTTGAGCGCGATGGCCAGTTCCATGGTTTCAACCTTGCGCAACAGTTTTTGGACACCGCGGTCGTCGACCAGGATGATATCTTCGAAAACAAACATGCGTTGTTTGATCTGGGCCGCCATTTCCATGTCGGCCTCTTCCATCTCATTTAATATCAATTCACTTGAAATTTCATCCGTCTGGTTCAATATTTCTGCCAGACGATCAACCCCACCGGTGACCTTGGAAATGGTATTTCGCTTGGTTTTTAAAATGTCTTTTAAAATCTCATTGACCTCATCGACAATCGCGGCTGTGACTTTATCCAGGTTCACGATACGCATCGAAACTTCCGTTTTAATTTCGTCCGGCAGTCTGGCGATCACATCACTGGCAACGCGGGTATTAAGGTGCACCAAAATAATGGCAATCGTCTGCGGCTGTTCATTTCGAATGAGGTCATATATTTCTTCAGCGCTTAAGGTGCTGATCGCTTTGAGGCCGCTGCCTTCGGCGTTTAAATCACCGCTACCGTTTTCTGCCTGAATGCCTTTAGCAGATGCGGATCGGTTCAGCTTTGATTTATACCGCTGGGCGATAAGGGCAAATTCTTTTGCGACCTGCCCGACGACCTCGGGTGATATGGTCCGGATTTGAGACAGATGGTTGTTGATGATTTCTTTTTCCGATTCACTCAGCCGCTTCAGCAGTATATCTGCCAACGGTCTACCCAGGGCATGAATCAGGATGGCCGCCTTTACCGGGCCTGCTATTCTTTTAGGATCCATATATGTTTACTTTGCGAATCGAGCAAAAAAGGTTCAATTGGGCTCGAGTGGTTATTCCTTATTCTCTTTCAGCCAGTCACGTACAACCCCGACTGACGCATCGTTGTCCTGGGTTATTAACTGAGACACCTGATCTTTATATGCCGGTAATTTCGCATCGGTGCCGTACTCGTTTTCAAGTTCGCCGACGGTCCTGGGAAGCTGGTGCAACATTTCAGCTTCACCAACGGTATGGGTCGTCAGCCATCTGATCAAAGGTTGAACGACAAAGAAAAACGTTAAGATTAAAAACAAACTCAAAAACGTATATTTAAAATAGGGCTTGTAATTTTCCAGGCGCGTCAGCCAGGTTTCAACCAACGAATCGTCTTCGGCCGTGGTCATCTGGTTGGTTTCAAAGGGTATATTGACGACCTCTACCTTATCGCCCCGATCTGCAATAAAATTGACCGCACTTTTGACAAGGTTTTCGATTTTGGTCAGTTCATCGGATGATCGCGGTATGTAGGTCCATTCCAGCTCCCCATTTTCATTTGGATTGGATTGGTAGGTCCCGTCGACCAGAACGGCAACCGAGACCCGGTCTATGCCACCAACCGGATCCAGGGTGCGGCTGGTCAATTTACCAATTTCATAATTAACCGTGCGGTCTTGCTTAGCAAAAGTGGTTTTTTCACTCTCGGTTGTCTGGTTTTGGGCCGGACTGCTCTCGGGCAAATTGGATTGAATACCGGGAATCCCCTGGGGAATCGGATCGGCATCCCGCGCAGTTTCATTGAACAGCTGTTCGCTGCGAACAACCTGATTTTCAGGGAGAAAGCGCTCTTCGGTCATCTCATAACGCTTAAAATTCAGGTCACAGGATACACGCACAATGGCCCGGTTGGCGCCCAGTGCTTTTTCCAGCATGGTCAGCACTCGGTTTTCCAGTTTGTGTTCGACCTTGGCCTGGTAATCGAGTTGATCCGAGCTCAGTGTGGCAATACCGGTATTATCTTTGGAGCCGGTTAGCAATCGCCCGTTGCTGTCAACCACGGTGACATTTTCAGGGCCCATTCGAGATACACTGGAAGACACCAGATGCACGATGCCTTGAACCTGTTGTTGCGTCAGCCATTTGCCGTGGCGCAGTTTCACCACCACCGAAGCCGACGCCGATTCTTCGTCTTTGAGAAAGAGCGATTTTTCCGACATCACAATATGCACCCGGCAGCTGTCAACTTCTTCGAATCCGCTGATGCTTCGAACCAGTTCTCCCTGAAGCGCTCTTTGATAGTTTACATTTTGGGCAAATTCGGTCATGCCGAGTTTGGTGTTGTCAAAAAGCTCAAAGCCGATGCTGCCTCCCTGGGGCAGACCTTCTGAGGCCAATTCCATGCGGGTTTCATAAATTTTTTCCTGCGGAACAAGAATAGTGCTCCCGTTGGCAGAAAGTCGATAGGGAATTTTTTGATCTTTCAACCGGTTGAGGATGATTCCGGCATCGTTGGCATCCAGGTTTGTGTAGAGGGGGTGAAACTCCGGGTTCCCGGCCCAGTTCATTAAAAAAACAAACCCGGCCGCGAAGCCCACTGCAAGGATCAAAAGGGCAATCCGTTTGCCGATGCTGAGGCTTTTAAACAGATTTTGAAGCTGCAATAATATTTCACGAATGGGCATTATCTATCTCCGAAGTTAGGCCTGCATGCGCATGACCGTTTCGTAGGCCGAAATGATTTTATTGCGGACCTGCATCAAGAGTTGAAAAGCAACATCCGCTTTTTCCAAAGCAATCATGGTTGCATGAATATCTTTTTGTTTACCCGCGGCTAAATTATCCACCGCTTCATCGGCTTCCAGTTTAAGCCGGTTGGCATCATTTAGCGAACGGGCCAGCATATTGCCGAATGACTCCGGGTTCTGTGCTTTCTTGGTTTTGGCAACGGTATCCAGACCGTTCCCGTTCAGCGATTCCAATCCTTTGGTGAAGGTAATTTCATTCATGATTACTGTCCGATCTCAAGCGCTTTGAGCGCCATATCTTTGGCGGATTTAATGGCAGTCACGCTGGCCTCATAACTTCGGGTCGCCGAAATCATGTTTACCATTTCTTCCATCAAGTTGATGTTGGGCATCGAAACATAGCCATTTACATCGGCGTCCGGATGCATGGGGTCATACTTTTTTATCGGCGGACGCGAATCTTCAACAATTTCAACAACAGCGACTTCTTTTAACAGCTCATTCCGCCGGTTAGTCAACATTTCACGAAATGATGTCTTATGGGCCGGAACCCGGGCCGCAAAAACAGGATCTTTTCTTCGATACGGCCCGCCCTCTTGGGTGCGGGTCGTATTGATGTTGGCCAAATTAGCCGAAATCAAGTTCATACGCAGCCGTTGGGCCGACAGACCCGAGGAACTAATATGCAATGCATCAAAGAAATCCATGTTTATTTACTCCCTCCCTGAATGGCATTTTTAAGCCCTTGAAATTTCTTTTTAATAATCTGGGCGGCGGTCCGATACATCAGCGTGTTTTCAGCTAATCTCCCCATGGCCCTGTCGAGATCGACGGTATTACCGTCTGCCCTGAAATTGTTTCCAGACGAATCAACGGTTTTAATTTCTATCGGGTTTGATGACGAATGACGCCCGGAAAGATGCCTGGGCTGGGTGCGCACCATTTCGATGGGCCGTTTAGCATGGGCGTTGGGTTTGCGGGCATCTTCCATAACCACCTCAAAAGCTTTGTAATTCGGTGTATCGATGTTGGCGATATTGGATGTCAGGACCTTATGACGCAGGGAACCGGTGTTGAGGCTTTTCTGAAGCGTTGCCATGGTCTCGTCAAATAGCGATTGTATTGGCACGACTTAAATTCTCCTAAATTTATCAGTTACTTAGTTAGAAAATTGTTACTTTTTGTTCTAATGCCATTAATGTTTATCCGCACGCAAAGCCGCTAAGCTCGCAAAGGAAAATACTTTTAAATTAATTAAAGAATCTTTGCGTCTTTGCGTGCTTGTCTTTTTGCGTGAGGCCTTTTCGGGTCCGTTTCACCCA
Source organism: uncultured delta proteobacterium (assembly GCA_963706575.1). Classification (GTDB taxonomy): domain Bacteria; phylum Desulfobacterota; class Desulfobacteria; order Desulfobacterales; family JAHEIW01; genus JAHEIW01. The sequence goes on from CAVPNL010000003.1 coordinate 263,123, forward strand.
CTCCAGGCGGTTTAACTTAAAATCGAGCAAAATTCATACCAGGTGGCATCAGTTCGGTCCGTCAGATGATTGTTAAAATATGCTATATCATTTCAAATAGTTTAACCGATTATCCTAAAAGCTATCTGTTCAACCTATAGGCAAAATCTACCGTTTGCAGGCACGCACCGCGCGTTGGCGGTTTTGCTATTCTGATTTGATTTTATGATCTAACCCCTCTGAGCCGCCGCTTCGGCCTGAGATTCCTCAAGCTCTTGTTGGTATTCTTTTAATTTATTTCGCAGCGTCCGTATGCTAATGCCGAGAAGCTCGGCGGCATGGGTGCGATTATCATTAACCTCTTCCAGGGTTTTCGTAATCAACTGTCTCTCCATCTCCTTAACGGTCATGCCAGCCTGCATCGAAATCGCCGAATGGGACCGGCTAGCGGCGCCCGCTGTATCTAAAAAGAGGTGCTCAGGCAGCAACTCAGGACCGCCGCTAATAAGCACAGCCCGCTCAATTGAATTTTCCAGTTCTCTGATATTGCCCTTCCACTCGTTATTTACGAGCTGTGTCAGCGCTGTATCGGAGATTTTTTTCTTGTCCTGGTTGTTTAAGTGACAGTATTTTTCCAGAAAATGCTCAACCAGTAGTGGAATATCCCCCTGGCGCTCCCTTAACGGCGGTATGGTAAAGGGAACCACATTGATGCGGTAATACAGATCTTCGCGAAATTTATTCTCAGATACCGCTTTTTTCAGATCGATATTACTGATGGCCACCACACGGGCATGCATCGGAACCGATCGGCTGCCACCCACCCGATCAACTTCCCGTTCCTGCAACACCCGCAGCAGCTTGGCCTGCAGCGGTGGGCTCATTTCACTGATCTCATCCAGTACCACCGTACCGTGCTTTGCCAGTTCGAATTTGCCCATTTTGCGGCTAACCGCCCCGGTGAATGCGCCTTTTTCATGACCAAAAAGCTCACTTTCAGCCAGCGTATCAGGCAGCGCCGCACAATTGACCGCCACATAGGGTTCGTCCTTAAAGCCGCTGTGCTCATGGATATAGGCTGCCAGCAACTCTTTGCCGGTACCGCTTTGGCCCTGAATCAGAACCGTCGAGCGGCTGGTGGCAACACTCTTGGCCAACTTTAAAATATCCAATAACTTGGGGTCCTGGGTGACCAGGGTTTTGATCGTCGGTTGAGCCGTTGCGTTCTGTTTTGAATGACGATGATCACCGTTGCCGTCAATGCTTCCAAGCACTCTCTTTACTGTGGATCCCAGGGTTTCAAATGAAAACGGCTTCAAAAGATAATCTGCAGCGCCGGCCTGCATGGCCTCGACAGCATTGTGAATCGACCCATAGGCCGTAATCACAATAACCGGAATCTCAGGTGCTATTTTTTTTACGGCCCCTAATACTTCCATACCCGACATTTCCGGCATCTTTAAATCCGTTATCACCAGGCTGACCGGCTCTTTTTTAATTTTTAAAAGCGCTTTGGTGCCATTGGCAGCACTTTCAACGGCAAAGCCGTCTCTAGTTAACGCATGCGAAAGCGCGCTTCGCATCTCGGATTCGTCATCAACGACCAATATCGGCGCAAGGCCCATTTCAAATAACCCCGTCTAAAATTTGAAATCGCGTGTTCGCGTATTCATGTATTCATCCTTGCGGATGTCCTTCCCACAACGGCAGGGATACGATACATTGGGTGCCTTCGGCCGTACGACTGTTAATATCAATACTGCCGCCATGCATTTTGATGATATTATGCGCGATGGTCAGACCCAGGCCGGTACCTTTTTTACGGGTGGTAAAGAAAGGATCAAAAATTTTTTGAAGATCCATTCGCGCAATCCCGCATCCGGTATCGGAAAGATGCACCTCAGCCCAATCCGTACCCTGTTGGCCATTTATTTTGTGGCTTGAAATACGCAGTTGCCCGCCGGCGGACATAGCCTGAATGGCGTTTAATATCAGATTTAAAAACACCTGTTTGAGCAGCTCCAGATCTCCCTGGACAAAAAGATTTTCATCGGACATATCGGTGACCACTTCAATGCCGTCATGGGCATCAAATATATGCCCGGCAAAAAACAAGGAATCTTTCAACGCTTCGTGAATATCGAGCACCTGTTGGTCCAGTTGCTGGTCAGGCCGCACAAAGAGCAGCAGATTGGAAACGATATTGTTAATGCTTTTCACCCCCGAGGAAATGTGTTCCGCCAGAGCCTTCAGGTCCTCATATTCTTTCAGATCATCCATTAGCATGGTTGCAAAAAGCTCGATGCTGCCCAGTGGATTTCGAATCTCATGGGCGATTCTGACGGCCATCTCGCCCATGGCCGTCAGGCGCCCGGTGCGATTCGCCTGGATCTCCAAATTTTGCATCCGGGTGACATCATTCAAGGATAGAACGGTTCCAATTTTTCCTTCCGCCCGGGTCGTCACAGGGGAAATCGCAATGTTCAGGTGCAAATTGCTCCTTTGGTTGTGAGACAACATTGTATTAATTTCAGTTGTTTTTTCGATTCTAAGGATATCTTTGAAATTATTTCCCGAATTTTGAAAATAATCCGGTTTAAAGACCCCGTCGAAGGTCTCGCCCAGGACCCGTTCTGCCATAAAACCGGTGATCCGCTCGGCGGTCCGGTTAAAGATGACAATCCGGCCTTGATTATCGAGCGCAATGATACCCGATGGGATGCTTTCAAGAATATGAGGAAGATAGCTATTTAGGGCCGCTGCGTTCGCTGAATCTGTATTCAATTGGGAAACCGTTGCCATACCTATAAAGACGTAATTTTATATTTAACAGTTTGTTATTGTTTAATATTTTAACTTTCATGGCCCGAGCTGTTTTTGGTCTGAAAGATGGTTTTACGCGCATGAATTGAGCAAATATCATGCCACTGGAACTCGGTCACCCGATCACCATGGAGTGCAGGGGAAGCGAATTTGTTCGCTGGAATCATTTTCATTTTTATCCTGGGTTTTCCGGGTGATGAAACAAGGTGTAACCATATGAAATGATGTTTAAATCTTAGTTATTTGCCACTCTTTCACGGTAAAAAATGCTGTCAACTCAAGCTGGTCTGAATTCTAAAAAAATAAAATTTTATCTAATTTCAGCTACTTCGAGAACAGGCTGGTTTTAAATTCTGTCAATTTTTCAAAGTTTCCATGTCACTGCTTTGACGCTGTGAAACCGGTAATAATTGAAGTTGAAAAATCGCTGGTAGGATCAAATCGGCAGAGCCGGAAAAAAAAGAAATGATTCGTACATTAAAATAGCTGGCGTTCTCAGGGGGAGCCTGCAGGTTCGGCGATCATTTTTATCGAAAAAGAGACGATTTTGCGAAAGACCGTGTTAGCGCGATCGATTAGAAGTGGTTTCAAAACCTGATCTGAGTCTTTGAAGCCACTTCAAGTAAAAGTGGGAACCGACATCTTCAGGCAGAGCATTGCTGAATCCGATGCCGTTTGATTTTTTCCACCAGGGTCGTTCGATTTAATTGAAGCAGCTTGGCAGCCTTATTTTTTACCCATTTGGTCTTTTCCAGTGACTGAAGAATCAAATCTTTTTCAAACTCGGTAACAGCACTGTTCAAGCAAATACCATCATCTGAAATTTCAATTGATTGGGTTGCGGTATAGCCATTGGCTGCCTTTAGCTCTTTAGGCAGATCATTGGCAGAAATTTTGCCGGAACCGATGAGAACCACCAGTCTCTCGACAACATTGCGCAGCTCCCTGACATTTCCGGGCCAGGAGTAGCTGAGCATGACCTGCAACGCGCCCTCGGAGATGCCCTCGATCCGTCTATTATTATTATGATTCGACATTTGCATGAAATAAGATGTCAGATAAGGGATGTCTGATTTGCGATCCCGCAAGGCGGGAAGCCCAATGGGAATGACGTACAGGCGATAAAACAGATCTTCCCGAAAATTGCCATTTTTGACCTCTTCTGGCAGATCACGATGGGTTGCGGCAATGACTCTCACATCAACTTTGATCGTCTTGGCTCCTCCAACCTGTTCAAACTCGCCCTCTTCCAATACTTTTAGGACTTTGACCTGCAGATCAGGGCTCATGTCGCCGATTTCATCTAAAAATATGGTTCCCCCGTGGGCCAGTTCGAATTTGCCCGATTTAGAAACCGTGGCACCGGTAAAGGCTCCCCGAACATGCCCGAACAATTCACTTTCGAGCAAATTTTCAGGAATTGCCCCGCAATTAATTGAAATAAAAGGTTTACTCTTTCGGTTGGAGTATTGGTGAATCGCCTTGGCCACCAAACCTTTACCGGTGCCGGTTTCACCTGTGATCAGGATGGTGGTGTCGCAGTCGGCCACTTTTTCGACCAGATTGAAAACCTCTTGCATTTTTGGACTGCGGCCGATGATGGCATTGGCTTGTTTTTCATTGTTCAGATTTGCCAGAACAAGAGAATTTTGCGTAAATAGATCGGAATCTTTCGTTAAGGTTTTACTGACGGCCAAATTTTGCACCTTCTCCTCCTTATCGCGAATTGAAAAAGCAATTCATAACTTTATCGGGAATGTTGCGTATGGTATCAGGCATTTGAGTAGATAGCTCGTTAGAGAAGCGAAAACGGACGAAGTATCTTTTAGCAATATCCATGCCGTCATCATTGGGGGATCCACCTTCAGGAGAACTGCTGAATTTCAATCTCAAGCGGTCAGAAAATCATTGTCAATATGAGGTAATGTGAAAATTATGTGGCACTATATTTTGTGGAGATGGCCCGCACGGATAAATTTGAGGGACAGCAAAAAATTAGTAGAGAATCATCATACGGTGAATTTTACGGTCTAAGATTATATTAAATAATTGATTTTTTATTGCAATTTGCAAAAAAACCATGGTTGCGGTTTGCTAAATCGAATAAAAGAGAAGTTTCCACTTTGCTTCACCCGAACCGGGTACTCGATCGGTTGCTAAGGGGTCTGCTGAGGTGATAACCGAAAATTTAATAATATGAATAATATCATATTATTGAACAAAATTCCGGCATTAAGATCCCGGCTGCAGGACGGGTTTGATGAACCGCAACCTCGGCAGAATTAAAACTCAAATTTTTGCAATTTGCAAAATTATGACACGATGGGATTATAAGGATTTACGGCGTATAGGTGATAAAAAGGCTGATTTCATCAAATTCCCGGCTTATCTCCGCCAGTATCGACTCCATCGCCTCGGGTTTAACCCGCAAACTGTCCCAGGCTGCTTTATCCAGTGCGGGCATTTTATTATCGCCGCCGTAGCCGAAATTTAGCGATCGACAGAGGATATCAGCCAGGTGAACAATCGCGGCTTCAAGCGCGAATCGCCCCGCTTCGCTGGGTTGGTGATGATGCAAGATGACACTGACCAGCTTCGGGGGCAGATTCCATTTTTCAGCCAGCAATTTACCCACCAGCGGGTGACTGTATCCCAGAATTTTTTCCTCGGCTGCTATCATCAAAATATTTTGGTCTTTGACCAGATGATTAATTTCCTTAAATGCCTGCTGCAGAAAAATCATTTCCACTATTTTGCCGATATCATGTAAAAGACCGGATACAAACAGCTCTTCAACCTTGTCATAACGCAGGTAATTACCGATGACTTTGGCTCCCACGGCACAACCCAGGGAATGGTCCCAGAATTGTTCCTGTCTGATCAGGCTGGTTTTCCTGCGATTTGAAAACAGGTCAAACACCGAAGTGGTTAAAAGCAGGTTGCGGATGGCGTCAAAGCCCAGCAGCACGATAGCACCGGTGATGGTTGAGATTCGCTGGGGAAACCCATAAAAAGATGAATTGACCAGCTTCAGAAGTCTGGCAGCCAGTACCTGGTCATCGGTGATCACCCGGGCCAGATCACGGGCGGAGGACTTGGGGTCGTTTACGAGCTCCGTAATCCTTAATACCGTTCTTGGAAGCGTCGGCAGATCATCTACCCGGGATATGATTCGGTCTAAATCAGATGGGTTCATTTTCCTGTTTCGGGTCGCTTAATCTTTTGTGCAGCTGCCGGCCGGCCGCTTTCATAATCTCCTGCATGATGGGGTCCTCAATGACATCTGCAAATTTGGCTTTCAATTCCTTTTCGATGGTATCTTTGTTCTCTAATTCGGCCTCGAAATCGGTTCGGTTATCTTCTAGCGGTTTGCCCTTGATGCTGACCTGATCGATTCCCCAGGTCTTGATCATCCAGATTCGCTTTTTTGTTAGAGCGCTATCCTTCTCCAGCAACAGTAAATCCTGCTGATTGTACACCGATCGGGCCAAAATCATGCCCGGCTTTAATTCATCTATTTTTAAACGAATCATAAAATCTTCAGTCCAGCTTAATATGCAAATCTTAATAAAGGTAGTTGCATACACCACCACACCGCCAATTACAATGTTCTCGAAAACCGAATGCGACTGTACGGTGTTTTTATTAGAAGTGGTTTCAAAACCCCATCTAAGGCCCAAGGCCTGCGTTGCAAGCCTCCGATAAATGCTCACATACCCATGTATGCTGCGCTTTCTCGATGGGCTTGACGCCTTGTCCTTGAACCTGATCTGGAATTTTGAAACCACTTCTAAAAAATAATTTTAATTCAATTGTTTATGACTTTCAAGTCGATAATTTCAAATGATTCTTTTCATGAATGTAACGATTTTCCAATCATTTAAAAATACTAAAGAAAAAAGCACAACCGCCGATAACAGCGTACAATCACGAAAAACCACCTGGAATTAACGATCATAAATCAAGGGCGCCCCGGTTGGAGCGCCGCAATGCAGAAAACACTAAAGTATTTTGGAATAATTCCGATAACAACATCGTAGCCGAAAAAAATATGGTCTGAAAGGAGGCGGGGTGAGTACTTCGAGACCAGATACGGCAACCACGAACGAAGAATTTAGCGGTATTTTAATAACCCGATTGGCAGAAACGCCAAAATAAACACCTAGGAAAGGAAACCTTATCATGGCACTAAGTACAATAAGCTTAACTCCCGGCATGCGGGCCAATCTATTCAGCCTGCAGCAAACGTCCAAGGATTTTGAGATTGTCCAGAAACGTTTATCCACCGGCCTGAGAATCAACAGCGCCCTGGATGATCCCATCAACTTTTTCACCGCTCAGGAACACCGGTTGCGGGCAAGTGACCTGGCGGCACGCAAAGACGGCATGTCTGAAGCCATTCAGACAATCAAAGCCGGCAACGTCGGTGTTGAAAACATCAACAGCCTGATTGCCCAGGCCAAATCGCTGGCTCAATCGGCCCTGTCCGCCACATCAACGGATGCCATAACTTTTCGCAGTCAGTATAATACGGTTCTGAACCAGATCAGCCAGATGGCGGCGGATTCCGGTTACAAGGGCATCAACCTGCTTCAAAGTGCCGAACTAACAATCGAGTTCGCATCAGAAGCTGGCAAATCGACTTTGAAGCTGACCGGTTTCGGAGACACATCTACAACTTTCAATATTAATGGTTTGGATACTGAAATGAGCGCTATGGGTTCTGCTTGGATTTCCGGTACGACAATTGATGCGACCGAATATTCAAAATTCCATCGACAATCTTGAAACAGCGCGGGGCGAGCTCAGAGTTAGAAGTAAAACGCTGTCCAGCAGTCTGTCAATCATTACGGCGCGCGAAGAGTTCACTGCGCAGATGATTAATACGCTGGGCGACGGTGCCTCCAAGCTGACGGAAGCCGATATGAATGAGGAAGGCGCCAACATGCTGATGCTGCAAACGCGTCAGGCACTGGGTACAACCTCATTAAGTCTGGCCTCTCAGGCAGCTCAAGGGGTTTTGAGACTGTTCTAAGCGAAATGGATTCAGGAGGGGGAGCAATCCCCCTCCTGATCTGACTGACCTGATATCCGAATCTTTATATTCTACAAATGATTCAGCCTGATTTGATACCAGCACAAAGATTCGCTCATGATTGATCAACCAGCGGTTTGAAAGCGGTGCTGATTAGCGGGTGGCAAAAAAAATGGCCCTAAAAATCACATTAAAACCAAATGAAAAAATGATCGTCAGCGGCGCCGTGGTTACCAACGGTAATACCAAAAACACCGATTTGATCATTGAAAACAATGTGCCGGTTCTACGCCAGAAAGATATTTTGAGTGAAGCGGATGCGACATCGCCCTGCAGCCGAATCTATTTTATCATTCAACTCATGTACATCGATGAAGATAATCTAACTGATCACCAACCCATCTATTGGAAATTGGTTCGCGATTTGCTGGATGCAGCCCCCAGGTTAGCCGGACACATCAATCAGATTAACGAAAATATCCTGGGGGGCAACTTCTACCGGGCCTTAAAACTCGCCGGCGAATTAATCGATTATGAACAGGAGGTTCTTAAACATGTACGCGAATACACAGACCCAATCGCTCAAAACATATGAAAGCGTCGACAAAGCCACCCAGTCCGGCCGCGAAATCGAAGCGGCTGTGCTTACCAAAGCAGCCGTTAAGCTCAAAGAATGCCAGGACGGCTGGGATGCGCCGGATCGGGATAACAGATTAGAGGAAGCGCTGAAATACAACCAGCGGATCTGGAGTATCTTTCAAAGTGAACTGTCGCGCGAGGATCACGAGCTGCCCAAGAAATTACGTCTGGACATTCTGCGATTGGCGGCATTTATCGATCGGCGAATTTTCGAAACCATGGCATCACCGGCACCGGACAAACTCAATATCGTCATCGATATAAATAACAATCTGGCCTCCGGCTTGAGAGGTTCACCCTGAGACGTCTCGGGTGGCATCATCTTAAAAAATTGCCTGTCGGCTTGCCTCCGCATGACCAAAACTCGATATAATAATAAAAAAAGGTCTCGATTAGAGAGACCTTTTTCATTTTAGATTTAAGCGTTAATGTCTTTAGCGCAATCTGCGTGTTTAAACTTCAAACACTTCGATCTGCGTCGGCGCCCTGCCCTCCAAAAATATCCGCCACATCTCGCTGTAACCGAGCTCCAGGTTCCTTACAAAACGAGCTGTATCGAAAAGCGGCTTTTTCAGGTGATTGATGTGGAGCTTTTGCCGAACGGCATTTAGCTCGGATGGATGTGATGCCAGCTGAACCGCCAGTTTCTCATATTCTTCAAGACAATCAGCGACCAATTCCGGTAGTCCGACGGCACGCAATAAACTGGATGACACCCGCGACGCAAAATGACTGCCCTCTATGGTAATCACCGGCACACCGGCCCACAATGAATCGCTGGTGGTCGTGTGGCCGTTGACAATCCGGGTGTCCAGAGCCAGATCCGCCCATTTCAGACGTGACAGATGTTGCGCTTTTTCTATCTTCTGTGCAAACACCAGTCGATCAGGGTCGACGCCTCTATTGGCGGCCTCCCGGCGCAGATTGCGCCTGGCATTCCGGTTCTCATCAAAAAGCCATAATACGCTGCCGGGAACCTGCTGCAATATCCGCATCCAGCTGTCAAACAAGACAGGATCAATTTTGTAAGGGAGATTGAACGAGCTGAACACAAAACCTTTATCCGGCAAACCCAGTGCTTTCCGAGTCCAATCCCGAGCTGCAATTTCCTGTTGATCGTCATTGACCTGATAACAGTGGGGCAAAAAGACCAGTTTTTCATTGTAATAAGGCGCATGGTCCTCAGGGGTAACAATCCTGTCGGTGATCATATAATCAATGAAATCGGCACCGGTGGTGCCCGGATAACCCAGGTAGTGGACTTGAATGGGAGCCGGGCGACAGGCCAAAATGCCCAGCCTGGCACCTTTGGTGTGCCCTTTGAGGTCAACTAAAATGTCGACCTCTTCCTCGTAAATGCGTTTGGCCGTATCAATATGAGAGCGTTCACGAATGTCAAAGAATTGGTCGCTTTCTTCTATAATCTGATTTCGATAGTGACTGTTATCTTTCGGGCCATAAGAGTAACAATGAACTTCGAATTTTTCCCGGTTATGGAGGCCGAAAAGACTCCGCATCAAATGAGCAGTGGCATGATCATGAAAATCGCAGGAAAGATAGCCGATTGTAAGCTTAGGCTTTTTTTGTCGTCTGGTTTCAAATGCAAAAGGCAGTTTTACGTTTTGTAGTGGTTGTTCAATTTTGCGGCTCCATGTTTTTGCTACGGTCAAATTCATTGCCGGGTCGGAATTTGTTGCCATGCAAATAAACGGCGGTTGGATGATGGATTGCCCATTATCCGTTGCACGCCGAATCAAAAGATCCAGTTTTTCTGAAAAGCAAGACATTAGGTGCCAGTCGCAAGTGTGCTGTACCTGATGAATGAGATAACTGTATGCTTCAGCGTAATCGGGGTTGATCGCAATGGCTTTTTGAAAGCAGTCAATTGCTTCATCGCGCCGGCCCTCTTCGGCTAATACGACGCCCATATAGTTGTATGCCTCGGCAAACTGCGGATTTAGCTGAGTGGCTTTTTGAAAACATCCGATCGCTCCAGCCGTATGCTCGGCTTCAGCATAGGTGACTCCTAAATTTAAATACGCTGTGGCGTTTGCAGGGCGGATTTGCAAAGCCTTCTGATAGCAGTCAATTGCCTTACTGAAATCACCCTGGTCTTTAAATGTGTTACCCAGGTTAATATGGGCTTCATCGAGCTCTGGTTTTAGTTGAATGGCCTTTTGGCAGTAGAAAATCGCATCGTCTATGAAACCCAGCTGTTTTGACAAATTGCCCAGGTTATTGTGGGCTTCGGCCCAGTCCGGTTTGAATTGAATGCAGTGCTTCAAGCAGGTAATGGCTTCGTCAAAGCGGTCTTTCTTTTCCAAAATATTGGCCTGGTTGTAAAACGCTTCAACCAGCATGGGGTTTAAAGAGGTTGCCTGCCGGTAGCAGGAAACGGCCTCATCGAAAAGTCGCTGTTCTTTGAGGGTATTCCCTAAATTATAGTATGCTTCAGCGCTGTTCGGTTTAAGCGCAATCGCTTTTTGATAGGCAGAAGCGGCCCGGTCAAGGTCGGCCAATTGATGATAGGCAATGCCCATATTGATATAAGTTTCAACGAGATCGGGTTTGATTTGAAGCGCTTTTTGATAGCAGGCAATGGCCTGCTCGCAGCGGTCGCTATCGCGGTAGGCATTGCCCAGGTTGTTGTGGAAAATGGGTTGATCGGGGACGATTTGAATGGCCCGGCTGATTAAATCAATAGCCGCTAAGTTGTCTTGCATCTGATTTAAAAGCACGCCCAATAGATGCAAGGCGTTCGCATTCTCGGGCATAACATCCAGTATCTCTCTGTAATTCTTTTCGGCCAGTTCCAAATCACCTTGCTGGTGATAATGTAACCCGCGTTCCAGAATTGAGGTCAGATGTGTGGCTGAAGCTTTTTTTGAATGATCCGATCTAAAATTCACTTTTCATGATTTTCACGGACACGAGACAATCGTGACCGAACTTTTATCTGAAAATATCTATTGGGGTAAATTTTCAAATTTAATCGGCTGTCGATCCGTTAGCCCTGTTGGCGGGATTTCCGATAATTGTTGGGCCATGTCGTTCATTTGAATGCATTCGGTGAATAAGTCCAAAATCCCTTTATTAATGATATCGCATTCAATCGCAGCCCCGAGCACCCGCATGGCATATTCCACTTTTTTAGCCGCCAGGAGGCTCTGTGCGAGTTCAAGGCACGGAATTTCAAGGTGAGAGCCCAAAGGAGTATTTTTTAATTTTCGGATGCCATCAAGTCCCTTTTCTTTCGGACCTGCACAGCAGTATGCAGCCGATAGAATAAACTGAGCCGGCGGGTAATCTGGAAAACTGTTCAACAGGCCCTCGAGAATGCTGATGGTTTTGGGTGCATCGCCGCACTGCAACTCAGCCAGTGCTTGGTTGTATTGCGCTTCTTTCAGATCCGGGTCGTACTCCACGGCCTTTTTGCCTGCATTAAGGGCGTCTTCAAATATACCAAGCCGATTATAAATGTTTCCCATATTCACATAGGCATTTGCAGCCAGCTTCGGATTTGGATTAAGGGCAAGCAGTCTTTGCCACAACTCAAGAGCTTGCTCGTTTTTCTCCAGAACGGTTGCTTGTATCGCCAATTCCCATAGGGCACGAATATCCTCACCCATCTCGGATAACTTTTTCAGGCCGATATCAAAATAGGTTTCCCCTTTGCGCCCCAGTTTTTCTTGATCCAGCCGGCCGTAATGGTGTACCGGAATACGGCATTTTTTGGTTTCGATACCATTTCTTTTCAAAAGCGGATCGACCATCTCATGCACCGCCCCTTCAAACCGGATCTGATCCTTGCCGTAAAACAGCCTTACTTTTTCACTGGGCAGCCACCCGAAAGTCGCTTCTTCATCAGGATATTGTCCATCATTGGGCACCCACCCTACAATATTGGGCACTTTGCTATAGTTTCGGGTGGTAATGGAGTATGCGATCGGCGCCCGGGGTATCTTTTTCACAAGTCTATTAAAATCCGCATGGTCCAGGTGAGAAATCACCTCATCGCCGTCCAGAATTAAAATCCACTCAGCGGATGCTTTTGATATCGAATAGTTGCGCGCTGCGGCAAAATCATCTCTCCACTCATAATCATAGACTTGGGCCCCAAAAGTAATGGCAATATCTTTGGATCGATCCGTGGAACCGGTATCAACGACAATCATTTCATCAACAATCGGCTTTACACTGGCCAGACATCTGGCGAGATACGTTTCTTCATCTTTAATAATCATGCACAAAGAGACAGGCGCCTTCTTCGAGGATTTGTTAAGGGTCATTGCCCCCAGTTTCTCTCTGACCTTCAGCGCGGCGCCCAGGATGCCATCCGCAATACCGAATTTGATAATTGCATCTTCAATTTCAAGCATCGCCACCTCATATTTGCCCTGCCGGATGAGAGAATCGATCAGTATATATTTTATTTTCTGGTTGTTCGGGTACAGCTGCGCCGCCTGACGTGCAACGTCTTCAGTCTTTTCAAAATCACCGAGCCCTTCGATAAAAGCATGATAATTGGTTGCAATATCTAAATCCGTCGGTGACAGGATGAAACCTTTTTCAAAAAACTTTAGGGCCTCTTCAGGTTGCTTTGTCTCCAGCTGTAACATGCCTAAATTTGTGTAAGGCTCTCCATACCCCCGATCAGACGTGATTGCTCGTTTGAAGTATTTTTCAGCAGAATCGTGGTCATTGTTGCGGTAGGCCAGAATGCCTTTGAGGTTCAAGCCCCGCGCATGGGCGGGATCCATTGCAAGCACCTGTTCAACGCTGGCCCTTGCCGCCTCATAATTTTCCAGACCTTCTTCCGTATATCCTGAAAGTAAAACTTTTTTTATTTCCGGGTTGCCGTTTTCCGAGGGCATCTCATTTAAAACATCCTTTGCATCCTGAAATCTTTTTGCAGCCACTAAGATCTCTGCAAGCTCAAGGTAAAGACGCTTTTCTTCAGGTTGAACCCTTATTGCATTCAACAATATCTCTACCGCCTGATCAATTTGGCCTTTCTGACTTAATTCATTTGCGTTCGATATATATTGTACGGTCTGTAATGCTTTGGCTTCCGGGTTTTGAGTGCCATTCCATGTTTCATTATATTTCTTTCGGTCTTCGCCGGCCGATTTTTCCGTTGAAGCGTTCTTTTTGACTTTGTGCCGATCGTAATGAAAAACATATGTATCAGCGGCAATCAAATTCTGATAGCCCCCTGCGACCGACCGGTTGCAAAAGTCTTCGACAATCATTTCTTCTGAAGCAAACTGTTCATCAAAATATCCGATTGTATCGGGTAAATCTCGCCGGAAAGCCAGACAAAAACCGGCGAGTTTTCGGGTTGCCACCCGTCTATATTGGTTTTGTTCACGAAACGCTTCTGCAGTGGATTCGAACTCAAGCCGATCGGAATCGTCAGGATGCATCAGTTGCTGAATGCCTGCTGCCCGATTGGACATGGGGCCCACGACACCGATATTCGGCTCAAGTTTGAAACACATTTTAAACGCTTTAAGCCAACCTTCCGGTACCGCCACATCATTGTGCATCAAAACAATAATCTCGCCGGCGGCTTTCTGGATCGCCTGATTGAGAGATTCAGCCCGGCCCTCCGGTCCGGCACACTCAATAATGTGGTAACGGTCGTTATCATTTATAAGTTGTTGCGCCCATTTGAGCATGCCTTTCGTTGACCCGCGATCGATAAGCAACAACTCGTAAGGATCTGCCGTGTGCGCCTGAATGCTTTTTACGCATTCTTTTACGCGATTTTGGATCCCGTCGAGGCTGATTACAATTGATGCGGTTGTTTTGCGGTCAATATCCTGGTTTTCAGATTCTCCTGAATTGATATCCGTTGATTCAATTTTCGCACTTGAAACGCTCACATCGATTAAAGAATCTACGCTCGCTGATGGCGGCTCAATTTGCCGGCTATTCAGGGCCTGAAGATTTTTGCCGGCATCTTCATTGTCCGGCGCCAACGATAGAACCCGTTCATAAAAACCTTTAGCATCGTCAAACTTTTTGAGCGCCACGCATATGTGACCGGTAATCAGCAGCGTCTCTACATCATCGGGGTGTGTTGCCAGGATGTTCACATAAATTTGAAGGGCCTCTTCTACCTTTCCCTGTTCTACGAACAAAAAGTCCGCCTGGTTTTTTTGAAAGTTAATATTATCGGGCATTAATTCAACGGCACGTCCATAATGATGCCGGGCTTTTTCTTTGTCACCCGTATGATAATGAAGCACGCCCAGATCATTGTGCGCCAGAGCAAAGCCCGGATAGGTTTGCAGCAATTCTTCTAATAGTGAGATCGCTTTGTGCGGATCTCCGTTATTTAATAACGGCTGAATCTCCCGATACAGTTCTTCGGGCGATTTAAGTTCTGGTGTAATCGGGTTCATTTTGTCCAATTTATTCAGATTGCTTTGGGCAGCTTCATTCTGCGGTTCAAGCTCCAATATGCGTTGATAAAACACTTTGGCATCCTCAAACTGATGCAATGCCAACGCAAATATGACCGGTGATCAGCAACGTTTCGACATCCTGTGGATCGAGTTCCAAAATTTTAACATAGATTTGCAGGGCCTCTTCGACCCTGCCCATTTCAACAACGTAAAAATCGGCCAGATTCTTTTGAAACACCATGTTCTCTGGATCCAGTTGAACGGCTTTTTCATAAAATTGCTGCGCTTTTTCTTTGTTGCCGGCTTGATAGTGCAAAACGCCCAAATCGTTGTGCGCCAGCGCAAATTGAGGGTAAGATTCTGCCAGCATTTCAAGCTCATTGATCAATTGCTCGGGTGTCTTATTTTGCATTGATTGCTGGATCGCTTGATAGATCTCCTGCGGTGTTTTCATGGCTTGAGCCGCCTGACTGTCTGATGGATCGGCAAACCGGCGCAGCGGTCTGTCTTTTAAGGTTGTTAAACGCTGCAAAATAAGATCTGTTGACATTTCCCAATCCACTTTTGTCTTAATTTGATTCGCTGCAATCAGGCCCCTGTGTTTTGCTTGCTCGGGACGTTCATATACCTGCTTTAATAATTGGATCAAATGAGCCTTGTCGGGCTCCAATAACCAACCGGGTGCTCTTAAAACATGTCCGTTCAGTTGAACTGATCTTTTGGTGCTGTCGATAAAAAATGCGGTTTCTTCAGAGCAGAAATCGTCACAGGCCCCGCCTTTGGTGACAATAACCGGCAACCCGCAGGCCATGGCCTCGGCCACCGGCAGTCCAAACCCCTCCCCGCGATAAGGGTGCACCAGACAATCACAGGCCGTGTATAGGCCGGCAATTTCCTCATGTTTAAGTGTTTCGGTCAGGTATAAAATTTCCGGCGCGGCCGGATCCTTCTGGATATCTTCAATCATCTGCGCGGCATTTTGTCCCTTGTAAAAGGACTCCCCCCCCATGTCCTTGATCACAAGGCAAACATCATCTTCGCTGGTAAAGGCCTCTGCATAGGCGCTCAGCAAAATATCTATGCCTTTGCGCATGATGGTGCCGCCGACAAATAAAAATTTGAACTTTTTATTTGTAGTAACTGGGAGTTTTGCTATTTCCGGATGGAATTGGTTATAATTTACACCGTTAGGAACAACGAATACCTTATCCGATGATATTCCACTGTTTATGTAAACATCACGAACATAATTGCTCGGCACCCAGAGTTCATCGACCAGGGTTTCCATGGGCTCTACCCAATCCTTTGGCAGAGCACCGAATTCCCAGGGTTGAATGATAATCCAGTGACCCTCGGGCGGGGGGGTGAAATTGGGCGGCCACTGGTGCCGCACACAAAAATCAGCCGCACCTGATAGCGGTTTTCGCAGTCGCTCTTCGATCAGGCCGAATCGTTCGGGATCTTCTTCCGGGCCAAACTCATGCGGTTCATAGGGAATAAGGGAAAGTTCAATGTCATGACGTCCGGCCAGTTGGACACACAGCTCTCTATTTACCAGAGCCAGACTGTGATTGACGAACTGAGAGCCCTCCCATTTAACCACTATTTTTTTATTTTTGGCCTTATCGATAAATCTTCCACTATCATCGAAATAATCGCCCCAGCGAGCGAAAAAGGTTTGCAAATTTTCTTTTACATGATCGAATCGACCCTCTGTTCTTCCTTCATAGTGATATAAGGTACTTTTGGGGTTATAAATAACCTTAAAGCCTTTTGATCTGACTTTCAGACACAGATCAATATCTTCGACTCCGTTTTTGTATTGCTCGTCAAAACCGGCACATTCGAAAAACAAATCCCTTTTAATTAACAGGCATGCGCCGGTCACCATGTCCAGTTCTTTAAGTTCATTGGCCTCAGGATGGTCGCCCGGTAAATTTCTAAAGGGATGATCCGGTATACCGTTTATAAAACCAATTCCTGCGTGTTGTATTGTATCGTCAGGATAAAGTAGCTTGCTTCCAACGATCCCCACATCGTCATCGGAATCTGCGGAACCGACCATTTCTTCGAGCCAGCCTTCCTGCGGCAAGGTATCATTATTCAAAAAAACAAGGTGATGCCCACGACCAAGTCTGGCTCCCTGGTTACAGGCCTTGGCAAATCCCAGATTCTCTTTGTTTGTTATCACTTTAACCTTTTCGGGGATGCCGGATAGATATTCCCTGGTTCCATCTGTGGAATTATTATCTATAACGATAACTTCAAAAGAGGAGTTTGTTGAATTCTTATATAGGGCTTCAATACATCGCTTGGTGTAATCTAGCTGGTTAAAGACCGGGATAATTATCGAACACAACTTGGTTTGTTTGGTATTGATTTTTGAATAGCGTTTTTGATAATTCGATTGTATATGCAGGACTTCTAAATCCGGTAAAATGCCTTTTCTGCTGATGGCATCATCCGTTATCCATTGAAGGCCTGTAAATTCAGTAATATGTTCTATATTGAATTTTTCACCAATACGTAACCAAAATTCTTGATCCCCATCGGCGATGTAGCGTTCGTCAAAAAATCCAATTTGCGGATGCAGTTGTTTTCGCCACATGGGATGGGGTCCCACTAGACAAGTATTCAAGTGGTTTTGAAAGGAGTACGGTGGCCATCTATAGGCGTCAGTATGGGTATTGTTTTCAAAACTTTCATGCGGTGTTTTTGTAAGATAGGTATCACCGTATACAAGCATGCAGTCAGGATTTTCGTCTAGATATCGGGCTAAAATCTCACACGCTTCCTGGTTGAGGATATCATTCGTACTTGCGCTTATGCAGTACCTTCCAGAAGCCTCCCTTATAGCGATATTCCAGGCCGTATATATCCCAATACGACCCTTTGTTTTGATGTAAGTAATATTTGAGTATCGCTTCTGAAATTCTTGAACAATTGTTTCTTCATTCTGAGGAGAATGGGCGTCAACAACTACGATTTCCAAATTTTTACTGATCGTCTGGGACTCTAAGTTCTCCAAACATTCGCGAATAAATTCTTCGGAATTATAGGTAGATACAATAGCGGAAACAATATAGTCTTTTTTCTCGGCTTTGACTTTTTTGATAATTTGCTTGTCTTTTTCAGTATCTTGCAATTTTTCCCAGTTTTTCGTTATTTGATCATCTTCAGGATTTCGCATAAGGTAATAAAGATATATTTCCCTGGCTTTATTGACCTCTCCTGATAATTCAATTTTTTCTCCAAGTTTCAAAAATACATCTCTTACATCGATGTTTTTAGGGGCAATTTCCAGTGCTTTTTGGCAAAAAATAATGGCGTCATCAATTTTTTCTAAATCCATTGAAATAAGGCCCAGAACCAAAAGAGCTTCCAAATCTTCAGGATTTTTTCTTATTATATTAAGATATTTTTCAAGTATTTGTTCACGTTTATCAGGTTTATCATAATACGCTGCAAGGTCTTTTCGAAAGTTATGGCCTTTAGTATAAAGACCTTCCCCTTCTTTGTCTGGAGCCTTGTTCTTTTCAAAATCGATTTGCTTGTTGTTGCCTAATCTTCTCTGTGAATCCAATTTTTGCTTTAGCTCTTGAAAATCGTATCCCATTTTTGAGACAATATCTGGACCTAATGTCTCTAGATACTGATCGGCAAATCCAACAAGCTCTGGAGACGAAATGTTTTTTAACCACTTGTCGATATTGTGGGTTACTGGCCGGCTATGTTGATAAATACCAACCGGGTCACCAAATCTCCCTATTGGTTTTGGTTTATCGCCATAAGTCAGCATTTCTGGTCGAAAGGAAATTCCAAGTTTGTTGCAAATTGCTCTTACAGAATTTTCTGAATACTCAACCAATTCCTCATATTTTACAACAATGGCATCTCTTGCCAATAGTTGCATTCCCTTGACTAAGTTGGACGGACCCTGGAGGATATCTAAATAATTTGGACTTTTTTTGAGGGTTTCTGGATTGTTTTGAAACCATGTTTTTAAGGTAGATGAAAGTACAGCCAGCGGATTTCTTAAAAGAAAAATGAATTTGGCTTCAGGAAAAACCTTTTTGAGTTCAGGAATGATCAAATGATACCTTGGGGTTTTATCCAAGAATAATCGTTTACCCGATACCTCAAGTGCACGGTTATACAGGGTCGAGCCCATATGTCTCAAAGCCTTATAATACAGTTCCTGACCTTCGGGCACCTGTGAAAGAAAATCTTCTAATCCTTGCCTGGCTAGATTGGAATCGAATTCTGCTAGTAAACCGTTATTTTTTAATGCATAAATCGGATAAAGCATAATCCAAGGTTCTGCAATGGTGTGAATGTCCGAGTGCCCACTTAATATTCGCTGCAAAAGGGTGGAACCGGCTCGCGGTTGTGAAATCAGAAAAATAAGGTTTTGGCCAAACATATCCATCTCCGATGTATTTTCCTGCTTTGAAGGGTTAACGTTTTGCATAACTTGGTGAATTCGATCGAATTTGCCTGAATTTATAGTTGGACTTGACTATTCTATCATCCAACTCTACATCACCATTAATCTCAAACTCGGATCTTGTCCCATAAATCCACGTCGAACTTGTTGGTTTGAACACAGTGTATTCCGCTACCATCATGACCAATATTCTTTACTAATGACTTTCTTGGGTAGATAGTATATTTTTCATTCAAAAACTGATAGTAGAAAATCTTTACATCAAGTGCATCCATTTTGCCGGCTGCATCCAACAAAATCATATTTAGTAAATCTTCACCATATTTTGATAATTCTTCAACTTCTTTATTATTTGAGAATCTTTTCAGAACTTCAGCATTATCTAAATAAGAAATCTTCTTAAATCGGTCATGCCAGATACCCATGCCCCAGGCACAAGCTCTTCGCAGTAAATAAATTTCAGGAATATAGTCAGCAGGAATACTTATTGGTGGAGAGTATCCGGAAATGCTAAATATTTTCTCATCTTTCTCATAAAAATTTAACGATTCATTCATGAATTTGAGAAAACCGGGGGCTGTAACAATGTCTTCTTCCAAGTATATGCACTTCCCATAATTTTCAAGAAGTTCAAAAATTCCATCCCGATTATTTCGTATTCTACTATTTTGCGTCTTTTTAAAGACATGCACATTTTTGAAACCATTGATTGTATCTACATACTTCCTGATTGCATCTACCTTTTTTTCGTCGCCTGGTTTTGCTCCATCTGAAAATATATATAAATCACTTTCTTTCGCCAATGTATTAGCTTTTAGAGCTTTTATGGTTTGTTTTAGGTGTAGCAATCTTGAATATGTTGATAATCCTATTGGGGCTAAGCTCAAAATGCTCTCCTTCTAAAAGTTAAAAATGGATGCATAACTTGACCGATCCGTAGATTAAATTTTTCTAAAAGTCATTTGATTTCCCGCCCAATTACTTGATCAAGAACGGCTTAAAAATAAAACGCGGACTTCGCTTGTTACAATCTCTATGATGTTTGTATGCATGACAACGCCTTCTTTGCTTCGGCTTCGTTGAATTCATCATCAAAATTCAAGCTTGGCTTAAAATAAGTTGGGCCGGTATATGCCTTATTTGTGTTGTACCCAAGCAATTGTAATCGGGAGAGTATCTCGTGGTACTGTCGTTGCAGGATCTTTACAGAATTTTTCATATGATATAACGATGCTGTGTTCGGGCTGAATTCTATGAAGCGTTTTTTCGATATGTTTGTTGGTGTAATAGACTTGACCTGCTAGTTGCATATAAACATTTTTGGTTTTCAATGTTTCGTATTCAGGTGGTTTGAACGAATACCATTTACTAAGATCATTAAAAAATATTTTGCGCGTTTTAAATAACGATGCCATATTGTGTACAGCGTTTCTTTTGATCAATAGGAACAAAGGCTTTTGCAATATATGATTTAAATAATCAATATTCCAATTCATAATAAGTGCTTTGAGTAATAGCGGTTTTTCAAAACAACTTTCTATCGCGGCTAATTCTTTAAGGAACAATTCATGATTAACTTCTGCCAGTTTCGCTTTGCTCAGCGACTGGATTTTGCCGAAATGGAAGAATCTACGCCAAAAATACCAAAATTCGTGAGGTGAGTGAGCACCCTTTGTTTTGCCCAGCCGGGACGTGAAGTCAAACTGCTTGTTACCGTACAGTTCTCCGTGCTTATCAAAATCAACGAATATTTTGTGGAGCAATCCCCCGATATACGGGGCATTGTAAAAGCGAGACATAATATTGCTGGGATATGCAAACAAGCCTGTAGCAGCTAACCATTGATATAGCAAGTGTTGTTCCGCTACGGGGGTTTCCAACAATAAACACAGCAGGTAGTTTGGGCTGGGTCAGGTTAGAAACCTCATGGAGCTCTGGCTCTTCAAACAAGCAGTTGACTTTGTCGAGCAGATCTTCTAAAGCTTTCGCACGTTTATGCGTGTCCGTTCGCAAGTCGTTATCCATTACATTCCTTAATAACAGAAACAATACGATGCATATCGCGTCGACCATACCGTTGGTCAATGGGAAGCGGTATCAAGTGTTCTACCAGATACGATTCAAAAACGTTCGAACCATTACCCATTTCAGATATTTGTGGCCAATATGTGGGGGTAAAAATATTATTTTCTTGCAAGCGTTCTCTGAGGTGTTTATTATCGCAGAGATATGGATACATCATGGGACCAGTGATTGTGCCGCCATCAATCATAGGGGAAAGTTGGTTGAACTTATGCAGAGCCTTGTGTAGCTCATTGAAATTTTTATTTCTCTTGCTGCGGACCCATTCATAATCAATGTTTAATAATATTTTCTTTGTTAAGCGTGACATGCCGGCCATAGATCGATTGTCGAATTCTTGCTCATGGGATCTGAAGTCAGAAAAACCTTCCGAGGCTCCAAGTTCAATTCTTTTTAACAGATGCAAGCATCGCTCATAAGAAGCCTGGTCTTGTGGCAGGGATAGAGTCGAGTCCTCTGTTTGCATAAGCAAAACCACCATCAGGGACGCCAAAAAATTTTCTCGGCGAATAAAAGGTTGGTGCGTGGCTGCAGGGTAAATTAAAAAAGGCCTGGGCATTGTCTATAATAGTATTGGTATATTTCTGTGCCAACTTCTTAGCCGTTTCATTTTTAAGGCCAAAATAATTAATATACAATATATACTCATCACTACCGACCGTGAAGTTTTGATCCGGTTCAAGATCCTCATTGATAGAATAAAAATGCATAGTCTATCTGTAGTTTTTGAAGCGGCTGAAGCATTACGGGACATATATACAATGGTATGTATACCTTTTTCACCGCAAGGCTTTCTAAGATATATGCGAACGCATTTCTCCCGCTATTAAGAGCTGCGGCGTTGTCATGAAAAAGGCTATCGTATTGACGCAACTCTAACTCAAAATAACCACCTATTGGCTGTGTGCTGCTCATGGATTACTCAACTAAAATTAAAAGTAAGCTTCAGAGAAACTTCCTTTAGAGAACCTTCTTCTAACGAAACCTCAAAACTGTCATCATCGTAAAGAGTGGGACGGTTGAGTTTGTGAACTAATTTGTTTTTTTCAAGAAAGGATATAATAATTTTTATAACGATCTTTGTAAGTTTTTTTGAAGTTGGAGAAATCAACTTCGTCAAATATCTGCCCAATTGACTTTTTTTGTATATCCTCAATTGAAACTGTCGGGATATTGTAAAAATCAGCTATTTCCATCATTCGCAAATCGCGCGGCACAAGTACTGCCGGAACTCCCTGGATTAGTGCAGCAATGCATCCATGCAGTCGCGCGCCAATCACAAAGTCATGTGCTCCTATAATGTCAAACCACAATTTGTACCGGTTCGGGAAAATTCCGTTTCTATTAATTGTCGTCAAAACAGTTTTGTAATCGTAAAATTGTAGATACTGAGACATCTCCTGCTTGTGCAGCAAATCATCATTGTTGCGATTATTGGTAAATATAACCTCATCCAAAAAATCCTGACCGAGAATTGTTGCCGATTTCATAGCCTCAAGAGCATATGCGGACATTGTCCGGTGATAGGCAATCAGTGGTTTAGTCATCGACTTATTTTTGTGTATGTGAATATTGTCCTTGAGTTGCCATTGTAATGAAGGACATCCGACGGGGATAATATTGTCAAAACCATGTTTTTGCAGTATTGATGCGGTGTGCGGACCCCGTACGCCTATTGCTTCTGAACGTTCTGAAACAAGATGTAGCAATCTGATTACTGAAGGATGCAATTCCACGATATCATTTGCTGCTGCAATATAATCCTCCATACCGAGGGACAGGGCTATTGTTTTCATGTCCAGTTTTTCAACAACATCTGCTAGATAGGAAATATCCCGTTTTCTGTGGATGTGCGTTGAAAGCGCAAGCACGCACACATCGTATTTATTTCGCAAGGAAGATATGTCAGAAAAATCATCAATGTAGTCCGCATCAAACTGACGCAACAATGCTTGGCAAATAAAAGATGCACCATGATTGCTTGCGTAATACGTATTATTTGACTTCCATTTTTCGAATGAGCCCGGATAGTTGTATTCAGGGCTTAGCCCAATAATCATTGTTTTCATGGTCGGAATTCCTCTAATTTAATTCATAGATATTAAGCAGTTCTTTTATTCTTTCCTTTGAATTAAACATCATAACATCAATGATGGAAAGGTTAGGTATAAACGGATCTTTAAATTGACTGTACGTAATGTCAGATATGCGATGGAATGATAATTCGATGCCTGACTTTGCGAATGAGCTTTTATCATACAAGGTTTGCCCGCCAATCGGGTTTATGTACTCATCTGCATTAAGAGCAGTGCACAAGGCGATGACTTTTTCCTGTGCTTTGAGCGAATGGTTAATGCTTATCGAAGAAGAAATAATAAATTTAGTTTGTATTTCAAGATAGGCACACAGACTTTTAGTAACGCTTAAAAGGTAGTCAAAAAGGTGATGATTTACCGGCGGGATGATGTCCTTTAGTAATTGGAAGGTATCATTGAAGTATGGAGAACGTTCATACGCGCCTTTAATGACTCGCAATATTTTTTTATAATCATATGTTTCTGCTATTTCCAAATCACACACGTGAGAATAATCAGACGCTTTCTTTAACGGAACAACAATATAGCGGTCGCGGTCAAAATTTAAAATTCTGTTGCGGCGTATCCAGCCGGTTTTTGTGAATTCGATGTTGTCATATATGACAAATGTATCGACACAGTTAATAAGCTGAAAATAACCCAAGTATGGGAAGAAATATGGCTGCATAATTGCCAGTTTCACACCGAATACCTTTGATGTATGTTGTTATTTACTGTCAAGAGATGGTGTTTCATAGTAATTGCATAAGAGGTATAAGTCGCCGGCTATTTTAATGTGAAAAACAAGCTGAACGTATATTGAAATCCCACGTATTTCTTTTGGCGTGTAATGCTATGACGTCGCTGATTTTATGGATATCTTCTTCCCTCAGGGAACCATAGAGCGGTAGTGTTAAAATTGATTTTGATATCTTTTCCGCAACAGGCAGGTTTTCCGGAGCGGAGGATGGATAGTTGCTGTAGCATTGAAATTGGCTGCACAGCGGATAAAAATATCTGCGGGTGAAGATATTGTATTTTTTCAGTTCATTGTAGAGCTCATCTCGACTGATACCAAACTTGTTTTGGTCGACAGTAGTAACAAAATTGTAATAGTTGTGTTTGACTTTCGGCATCTCGGTTCTGAAGTTAATTCCAGGAATTTCACTTAGCCTATCACGATAGATCATTGTTAGATGTTTTCGTTTCTCGATTTCTTCTCCAACTAAATCAAGCATTAATAAACCGATAGCTGCCTGAAATTCATTCATCTTGGCATTAATTCCTGGAACAACAATATTTTCTTCATTCTTAAAGCCAAAATTTTTTGCAAACTCGAGACGTTCCCTGAGGCTTTCGTCCTTAAAAGTTAAAGCACCGCCCTCGAAGGTGTGATAAATTTTTGTTGCATGGAAACTAAACATCGATAAATCTCCGAAATTACCAATTTTTTCCCCGTTTACCTCCACCCCGAATGAGTGAGCTGCATCATAAATTACTCGCAAACCATACCGGTCTGCTATTTGTTGAATTCCTTGACGGTATCACATGGATAACCGAAATACGTGGACCGGCAAAATTGCAGTGGTATTCGGTGTAATCATGCTTTCAATGCGCGTAGGGTCTAAATTATACGTATATGGGTCAATGTCACAAAATACAGGAGTGATTCGATTCCAGTATAAAACATGAGGCGTGGCAGCAAATGTAAAAGGAGTAGTGATTACTTCCCCTGACAATCGCAACGCTTGACATGCTAATTGCAAGGCCAGTGTTCCATTGCAGAAAAGGCTGATGTTGGGAACATCCAGGTACTTCTTGAGCTCTGCTTCAAATTCCAGGTGCTGAGGATCCCACGTTTGTCAGCCACTGAGAATCCCAGATTTCATCAATTTTTCTGTAAACGGCTGCCCGATCTGGTAATGGCGGTCTTGAAATGTAGATTGGTTCTTCGAACGGCGTAATTTGAGCCATAATTATGGATGACATCCCATGGAATAGATTATAATTTCTCCGGGCAAACGTACTTATAGCTATGCAAGCCTAGTCTTACGCTAACATTCCGGTTGCTATTAAAGTCAGTTAGATGCCCGGAGTTGCTAAAATTTGCTGTAAAAATATTTTGTTAAGGCTGAACACGGCATTTAGAAAACAGCAATATATATGCCACCTTTAGGTGAGTTGAAATTTCGTGTTATATTAGAGATATAGGATCCTGCAAGAGATCAGAGATAGCTTTTAGGTCAATTTTGTGACACCCGAACAGAAAATTTTGCCTATTGCATCTGCAAACTAGAACGATATCATAGTGAATTGGGATAAAAATGAATTGGTCTGGATAAGGAGGATTATTAACGAATAAAACCTATTCCGCATACCCCATTTGCTGTAAATAATGGCCAAAATACTGATTGCACAGGGCTAAGTTTTCTGGGGTCATTTGGTGTTTAAATCTGCCCGACACACCTTGGTTATAATGCAAAAATCCTTGCATCTTTTTATTGTTTAAAATTCGATTTTGCGAATAACTCTCAATTATCTCTTCGAGCTGTGAAGATGCTAATTTTAAATCTAAAAAGTCCATCAATTTGATCATCTCTCTTTTTGGGTTGGAAACTAAATCTTCATACCTGCAAATTAATATTTGATTTAATTGGCGATATTGATTCCAAACACCCAATACGTCGTGGGCAAACATGATAGCGTTTTCCAGATTATTCAATTTGGCAAATGTGTCCGTCCTTCGCTTAGAGCGCAAATCATTGCCATGTTCGAAAGCTGAGATAGCAACATCTCTAGGATCACGGTAGATATAGGTAATCTTAAAAATCCCCTTTCGAACAAGTTCCTTTAAGGCAGCGGTGGGACCCGAGTGGGTCTTTACTGCGAACGTGAAGCCTGCATGGTGCAAAACCTCAAGACGCCTTAAATTGAAAGGGCTCAGCACCTCAATATTGCAGTTGTGGTACAACAGCATATCGTTAAGCTCAAATTTATCTCTAATGAATCTCACATCTTGATGCCCTGCACGTATCAGAAGATCATTTGTTAAATTAAAATACCAGCCAGTTCCTGCCTTTTGCATTCCTGCTGAGATGACAATCATACTAGAATTTTCCTGGTTTGGATATTTCGCTATTTTAATTAAAATGTTGAGGGCACTAATTCAGTAATGGATATCGTGCAAATAATATACCAATTTCGATAAAAAAAAGAACAATAATTTAAGATAATTATAACAATCCTAAATATTAAGCTCATCTGCGAAGTCAATTATATGACGAACAGGAAACGGCCAAATGTTTATATGCATACTTAAGTATAAACCTCTAAAGTAATTTTTATCTATTACCGATATTTATATCATGTGATATTAACTTTTTTAATGGATTGAAATAAATGGAATTTTTAAGTGTTGGAAATACCGACATATTCTCAGCGACAATCCAGCAGCCCGCTCAGCTGGAATCGTTGGCCAATAATGCGCTTTCAAAGGGGATCGATCTTTACCGGCGACAGGACTATGAAGGCGCCATCAGAGAATTCCGCCGCTCGATCGGTCTGGGGCCAAACTCAACGCATTCATCCGATGCCTCCAGCTATATGGCCAACGCCTATATAGCCCTGGGCGATACGGAAGGTGCGATCAAAGCCTATGAGGGCGCCATCCGCCGAAGCCCCGATCGGGATGATATTTACATCAGTTTGGGCAACCTCTACTTTTCCGAAGGCAGGTATGACGAAGCCGCTGAAGTCTATAAAAAAGCGGTCAAGATTTGGTCGAGCGCCGATAATCATTACGCCCTGGGGCAGGCGTATTTGAATGCCGGACGGCATTCAGAGGCAGATCGGGAATTTAATACGGTTTTGCGCATGGAACCCGACAAACCCGGCGGGTATTATGGCCTGGGCCTGAATTTCAGCAAACAGGGCCGCTATGAAGACGCCATTTTACAGTTTAAGGAAGCCATTCGAGTCGATCCCAAATTCTATGATGGTTACGCAGAGGTGGGATATGCCTATGCGGATCTGGGTGAAATGGATGAGGCCCAGCGGATAGTGGACATCCTCGAGCCGATGGCACCGGAGCTGGCAGATACCCTCAGCCGCCACATGTACAAGGTGGATCCCCCCAAATTTATGTTTTCCTTTGCCGATGCAAGCTTTAATTACATGCTGCCCTGGAAAACCCCTCTGTCGGCTCTGGACGCGTATCTGGCAACGCCAAATGCGGAAAAAACGTTCACGATGAAGTTTCAGTTTGACAAAGAAATGGACCGCGAGTCCGTCGAAAATGTGCTCAACTGGAATATCGGCCATTCGACCCAGAGCGGGCCCGGCCAGGCATACAATTTCGGCTTTCCGGTTCCGGATACTGAAGTTGCCTTGTCCCCTATTCCCAAAAGCGTCTATTACGATGAAGATAATTTAACCGCTATCGTTTATTTTGATGTCCGACAGAACTCCGCCGGAGACGGCACCATCGATCCGACCCACATTGAATTTAAATTCACCGGAGAAGACGCCTACGGAAACAAAATGAATCCCAAATACGATCAATTCATGGGATTTTCCGGAGTAGCATAAGCAAGGCATAGCGTAAATTTCTTCATAACCGCTGATTTCCGGTCAATTTTATCAAGCCTCCTCTATCTTCCTTAATTTTGTTCACCTCTTTTATCTTCAAATCTTCCAACCTTTAAATTTGAAAAATAAATGGAAATTTTAGGCGCTAAAACAAAGACTTAAGTTTTTACGCAGAACGGCCGATATAACTATATAATCACATATAAAGCCGATGGACTATTTTTAAAGAATTATGACCTAAAAGATAACAGACCCCATCAAATAGATATGAATCAAAGTTATGGCCGTCAAAAATAAAAAAAATTGCACCTGTAAAAAAAATGAACTGGAACTGTCACTGATCGAAAGCGAAGAAAAATTTCGACTGCTGATGGAACTGGCCACCGATGGAGTGCTGGTGGTCCAGGACGGTAAAATCAAAGAGGTCAATTATTATCTGGCCAAGATGTGCGGTTACACCATTGACGAAGTACTCGATACCGACCTCGCCAGCTTTTTTCATGCAAACGACATCGAAACCATTGAGACCATCTACGAGAAACCGTTAATAGACGACAACGCACTGGCGGTTCATGATTTAACCCTGATGTGCAAAAATGGGCACCGGGTCGAAGTGGAAGTCATCGCGGGCCGATTCATTTTTCAAAGCAAACCTTCGAACCTTCTGGTGGTGCGCAATATTTCAGACCACAGCAAATCAGACCACGAGCTGGAGCGCACCCGCCAGCTGGAATCCATTGCCGCGTTGTCCGGGGGTATTGCTCACGACTATAATAATTTGTTAACCGCAATCATCGGCAATATCTCCCTGGCCCAGACCTATCTGGATCCTGATGATAAAGTATTCCTGCTGCTCAGCCAGGCCCTGACAGCCTCCAAAACTGCCAAGGACTTGACCCAAAAGCTGATCACGTTTTCCAAGGGCGGATCACCGGATAAAAAGGTTGCCGCAGTCGCCAATTTAGTTAAAAACGCCACTGAATTCACCTTGAGCGGTTCCACTCTTAAAGCTGACTTTAATTTTACGGACAACCTCTGGCCGGTGGAAGTGGACAGAAGTCAGATCGGGCAGGCGATTCACAACGTGATCATGAATGCCCGCGAGGCGATGCCGCAAGGCGGTCTACTTGAAATCAGCGCCCAAAATGTCACCAGCGATGATGATTTGTCCAATTTGAGAAATGGCAAATATGTAAAGATATCCATTACCGACTGCGGCAAAGGTATCGCCTCAAAAAAATCTGGATAAAATTTTTAATCCCTATTTTTCAACTAAAAAAATGGGCAATAAAAAGGGTACCGGGCTGGGGTTATCCATCTGCCACTCGATTATTCGAAAGCACGGCGGCAACGTGACAGTGGAGTCCAAATACCGCCGGGGCACTACGTTTCACATCTATTTGCCCAGTGCCAACGGAAAATCACCCGATCAAATAACTGCTGATACCATCGAACAGGAAATTCCGATTTTTGGGGAAGGCCGTATCCTGGTAATGGATGATGAAGCGATGATACGCAAACTCGCCGGTGAGCTATTGAGCTATCTGGGCTATGAAGTTGACTTTGCACTGGACGGTGCCGAAGCCATCAACCGCTACAAAGAGGCGATGAACGCAAAAAAACCGTTTGATGCCGTCATATTGGATTTGACCGTTAAGGGTGGCATGGGCGGCAAAGAAACCATCAAGAAACTGACCAAAATTGATCCGCATGTGGTTGCTATCGTGTCCAGCGGCTACTGCAATGATCCCGGCATTACCGACTTCGGTCAATACGGGTTTAGCGGAGTGGTAACGAAACCGTATACGATGAGCGAGTTGGGTGAAAAATTAAATCAGGTTGTTTCCAACCGACAAAATTAACGTCTTGCCAAATTGAAGTTCTTAGAATGCATTTCTAAAATCCTTGCCTATTGCTATCCTTTTGACCTAAAATGAACGCATAAAAATCCCCAAAGTTATGCAATTATTTTTTAAGGAATCCTACCCGTCGAGAGCCTCGGGGTCTAACGGATGAATATTCGCTTAAATAAGAACAAAATAATTATTTTCATCGTATTAATTTTCGGTGTGATCTGCGGTAGCCTGACGGGCGCCTTTTTTGCGCTCACCCACGATCTGCCCCAGATCCGCTCGCTGGAAAATTTCGAGCCCGATGCGGTTACCCGCATTTATTCCGCCGACAAAATCTTGCTGACCGAACTATTCATTGAGAAACGCGAACCCGTGCCCCTGAAAACCATCCCCCGGCTGTTAAGGGCAGCGCTGGTGGCAACCGAAGACCGCAAATTTTATAAACACAGCGGTGTCGACCTGAGGGGCATCACCCGGGCAATCCTCAAGGATATTAAGGCCGGCGAATTCGTTGAAGGCGCAAGCACCATTACCCAGCAGCTGTCGAAAACGCTTTTTCTAACGCCTCGAAAAACGCTGGTACGCAAAATAAAAGAGGCCATTTTGGCATTTCAACTCGAGCGCCGTTACACCAAAGATGAAATATTGGAATTGTACCTCAACCAGGTTTACTTCGGTAGCGGCGCCTACGGCGTGGAATCTGCAGCCAAAATATTTTTTGGTAAATCCGTAAAGGATTTAAGCCTGGCGCAATGTGCACTGGTAGCCGGTATGCCCAAATCGCCTTCACGCTATTCTCCTCTGGTAAATCCGGATCTGGCCATCAAAAGGCGAAATACCGTACTAAGACAAATGCGTGACACGGATATTATTTCCGATGCGGCCTATCAACAGGCAGTTAATGAAGCGCTTTATACCGATGACCGTCGATTCAATCAGTCAAAAGCACCTTATTTTGTCGAATATATTAAACGTTCTCTTGAAGATGAACTGGGATCAACCCGACTGTATAAAGGCGGTTTATCCGTTTATACAACCCTTGATTACAGCCTGCAATCAGCGGCCGAAAAGGCAGTGACTGACGGACTCTCAGCGCTGACCCAGCGGATGAAACAGGCGCAAATAGCGGAACCGGATCCCCAGGCCGCCCTGATATCGATCGATTTAACTTCCGGCGGCATTTTGGCCATGGTGGGCGGCAAAAATTTTAATGACAGCCGTTTTAACCGTGCCTCCATGGCTCTCCGGCAGCCCGGATCGGCCTTCAAGCCGTTTGTGTATGCCTATGCTATCGAGCAGGGTTTCGCCCAAAATAAAATAATTCTGGATGCACCGGTGGTATATCGAGGCGCGCAGGACGGCAATGACTGGAAACCTCAAAATTTTTCTTTGGGATATAAAGGCGAAATGACATTGCGCCGTGCACTGACAGTCTCCCAGAATATCCCGGCGGTTCGATTGCTGCAAATGCCTAGGACCTGACTCGGTGGCCCAGTTCGCCCATCAACTCGGCATCAAATCACACCTGGCCGGTAATTTGTCACTGGCCTTGGGCACGTCGGAGATCACTCTCATGGATTTGACATCTGCATATTCTGTATTTCCGAATAAGGGCGAAAAGATTAGACCGTTTGGCGTCCTGGAGATTGTCGATCGACAGGGTCGCGTGATCTGGCGGGCCAAATCCCAGAGGAGGCTGGTGATGTCGCGTGCCGGTGCAGCCATTGTGACCAATATGCTGGAAGGTGTGATCAAGGAAGGTACCGGCAGGCGCGCTCGTATTCTTGGCAGAGCTGTCGCAGGAAAAACCGGAACGACAAATGACTATAAAGATGCTTTGTTCATCGGCTTTTCACCGCGTGTGATTGCCGGCGTCTGGGTAGGCCGGGACGCCGGCGGCAGCCTGGGGGGGAAAGAAACCGGGGCCAGAGCCGCTTTACCCATATGGATTGACTATATGAAAGTGTCCCTTCCAAATGAGCCGAATCAATACTTCGACATTCCCGACGATGTCAGCCAGATTCGCATGGACCCCATCACCGGTCTAGCGCAGCCCGTCGATTCAAAGCGATCCGTTGTTGCCTTGTTTAAAAAAGGCACCGAGCCCTCAGATCGTCGATAGCGTCATGCCGCACGCCGCTTTTTCCTTTTGTTTACGATCAATTAGGGTTTAATTAAAGAGCAAACAATGATATGAAAGCCGCATTATGATACGAAAAGCAAACATCAAAGACGTAAAGTCGATTCACGGGCTCTTACAAGAATATGGCAAAAAAGAAGAACTTCTGGCACGTCCGTTAAGTGAACTATATGATCATGTCAGGGATTTTTCTGTGTATATGGATGAGAGCAATAAACAGATGATCGGCTGTTGCGCCATGCAGTTCTGCTGGGAAGATCTTGCCGAAATTCGATCGCTGGCTGTCCTTCCTGAACACCTGGGTAAAAATATCGGGACAAAGCTTGTGGAAACGGTTTTACAGGAGGCTGAATCGTTTAACGTCAAAAAAGTGTTCACCCTCACCTACAAACCGGACTTTTTCAAACAATTCGGATTCATTCAAATCGAGCGCTCCGATTTACCGTTGAAAATCTGGGCGGATTGCATCATCTGTATTAAATTCCCGGACTGCGATGAAATCGCTATGATGAAAGAGTTTTAAAAAAAAGTGCCTAAAGTGACTAAAATGAGCTAAAGTGCCTAAAATTTTGGTGTCGCTACGCTCCATCTTTTTTATAAAAATGATAGAATGCCTTAACTTTAGGCACTTTAGATCACTTTAGGCATTTTAGGCATTTCTGGAAATAGACTGGATCGGGTATTACGCACCAAATTGAATACTCTCAGGTTATGTATAGATCACATTAAGCGGAATTGGAGGATATTTCGATACCCCCGGCTTCGGAAGGATGTGCTGCTCGCCGACTGTTAGCCAGTGCAGGTCTGGTTTAATTTCTCGCAACTTGCCGTCTTCAGGTTCACGGGCATGGTATGTTCGGGTATAGCTTGCCTGAAAAATGCAAACCCCGCATCTTTTCTCCCGCGCCACGACATAATTCTTTTTGAAAGCCCGGAGTGATAGGCCCTGGGCTCCAGCGATTTCCTCCAGTTCCTTAAGGGAGCGTTTTATCAAAATCGCTTTGGATTCACCCCGCTCGGAGAGACGAATCAATGCCCTGGATTCACTGCTGCCCACATATACAGTAGAGATCCCCGGAATCCGTTTAAGATACTGGGCAGCGACGATGGCAGCCGTTCGTCTTCCACCCACCATCACCGGTAGTCCATAATACTCAAAAAACTTCTTTTGGATATCTTCAGCATATTTATCGCCTTTTTCGAAGATATCCTTAGATATATATCTCAAGCTTCGGGCCATGTCTTCTGCTGCTTCGGTTATCGGCCAATCAATCCGTACATGAAAATGGGTAAGCCCATATCGATTCTTCGCCAGTCTGGCTGAATCTCCCTGTATCAGCAGGGCATAATCCACCGGCAGCAATATTTTTAAAAAATTTCTAAAATAGATGGATTCCAGATATTTCCAGTTGCGGTCAAACTTATCTGATAGGGGTAGTGTTTTTGAGCGCAAAAGATTCTTCTTGGTGGTTTTATTGAGATCGAAAAACCGGATGTACTTTTTATGCTCCGGCAGCACCGAATCTTCGACAAAGATGACAAGAAAGGTGTTCTGGGATTCGTATTCCTGATCTGGAATGCGCCCGCGAGGTTTTAACTCCCGCTTTTCAACAAATGGGAAGCGGTTTTGGCGAGAAATAAAATTATGATATGAATCAATCAGTGCATATTGCAGTAAAAATTGATCCAGTTCATCCCTTAGCAGTTCGTAATATGAGCGCCTTAGCTTTTCAACCTGACTAAGTTCTTCCCTATATTTCCAGTGAGCCAAAATTTTCTCCTAATCTAAATATGTGAATCCCTGCTTTTCATTCATTTTCATGCAAGATTCAGGCATTATGTTATCATGAATTATTATAGAGTTAAAGCAGGAAAATCTTCCGGCTGGTCTGTTGAATGGGATAGTAGGACTTAATAATTAGAACCCATCTCAAAGATATATATAACGCCCAACGCTACAGTTTTAAATCTATAAAAAGTGCTTACAACACAAAATGAGCTAAAATTAAAAATGATCTAAAATGTCTAAAATTATGGTCGAGCTAGCGCAGCACAGGCGTTTGCGCCATGTGGCGCTCCATCTTTTATTATAAAGATGACAGAATTCCTCAACTTTAGGCATTTTAGCTCATTTTAGTCATTTTAGGCACTTGTAACTTTCCAGCACCTTTGGAACTTTTTTCTCTGTCTTCCAAGATGAACTGCTAATTTTGAGATAGCTTTTAGTTATTTATTTTCTATCTTTTCGATCCAAAGATATATTTTTTCACGATAGCCATAGCACAGTAATGCTAAAATCAGGCAGGCCGCAATCACAACCCCGAGCAGAACATAATTTTGTTCATATAGGAATCCACCCTGCAGGCTTAAGGCAAATGTACCCGGCATTCTGCCAATACCGGCCAGCAAAATAAAAATCTTCATCGGCAAGGTGCTTACACCAAGCGCCAGGCACAGGTAGTCTTTGGGAAACCCCGGAAATAAAAACAGGATAAACAATACAATGATCCCCTGGCGTTTGACCAGTCCATCAATTTTTTGAAACTGGTGCGCCGGAATCCGTTTCCGCACATACCGCTCACCCACAAAACGACCAATCACAAAATTCAACCAGGAACCCACTGTCAGACCGATACTGGAATAGATAAAACCCGCCAGCGTCCCAAACAAATAACCGCCAATAAATCCCGTCGCTTCGCCCGGCACGGGCGCGAAAATGACCTGAAGAATCTGAATCATCATGAAAACCGGCGGCGCGCTGGTTCCAAAGGAGGAAATAAGGAGTCTGATTTTTTCCCTATCGGAAAACAATCGGTATAAATCGGTGATCTTTTCCCAGATCGGAATCCGAAACCAGAACACCACAAATCCAATTACAATCAGCGCCAAAATAATGAGGATCTTAAATTTATTTGCAGTGGCTTTTGGGGGCATAATTTGATGGAACTGGACAAGCGGATAACAGATAGCGATCGCAAGTTACCTTTATTCTGGCCTTATCTTCTTTTTTTACTTTTTTTCACCATTTCGTTTTTTTCGGGTTAGCGCTTTTTTTCGAGACCACCTTTCAAAAAAACTGATCGTGCCGGAATTATAGGCCCGCTTTACCCGCTCTTCATGAACCTGAATGCCCTCCGGTCCCTTGACGGCCTCCCTCAGGCACTCTGTTTTGCAGAAGCAGACCATACAACTCTCCGGGGTATGCCTTAAACCATCTTTTCCCAACGGAAAGACAGTGTCGAGTTTTCCGAAACAGTATGGATATTCTTTTTTTCTTTGTGTCATTGCCTAATAGTGTTGATCCAATACACCTATTGTCAAAAGTTAATTTCAATTCGGAAGCAGCTAAGTCCCCTGCTCCGTCAGCTTTTCGAACTCCCGGTTCATACGCGTGATATAGCCCCGGTCCGCAAAGCTGAAATATCGATTGTCTCCGATGATCAGATGTTCGTGAACAACCATTCCCATCACCTTGCCGGCAAAAACCAGTTGACGGGTAACGGCAACATCTTCCGAGGAGGGTTTCGGGTCGCCCGAAGGGTGATTGTGCGCAAAAATAAGGGCAGCAGCATCATGGCTGAGGGCGGCTTGGATGACTTCGCGGGGATATACGCTGCTCGCGGTCAACGTTCCTTCAGAAATAGTCCTGGCAGCAATCACCTGGTTTTTGGAGTTCAAAAATATGACTTTGAAAATTTCTCGCTTTTTATCGCCAATGCTATGGTACAGGTAATCGAAAAGCATCTTTGAATCATTTATTGCATCTTTATGAATGAGTTTCTTTTCAAGATACCTGTCGGCAACGGCTTTGATCAGTTTAATGCCGAAAATGTTTTTGGGGCCGATGCCGTTGATTTTGCTCAGCTCCAGGGTGGTGGCCTCGAGCACCCCCTGCAGCGTTTTAAATCTCTTCAAGGCCTCTTTAGCCGCACCTTTGCAATCTTTGCGCGGCATGGCCAGTGTGAGCAAAAGTTCGATGACCTCATAGTCGTGAAAACCATCAAGGCCGCCGGCCAGGAATCGCTCGCGCAGTCTTTGTCTGTGACCCTCGCCTTTAGGCGATTTTTTGGCTCCATCTTTGGGCATAGAACTGTTCGCGGTTCTAAGTTATTTTGGTGGCAATTGCTTATTGGTTTCAGGTTTCGGGTGTCAGGTGTCAGAATGGATCGAGCTGAAAATCTATCGGATCAGATGCTATACACTAAAACCTGACACCTGAAACCTTTATTTCAACGAAACGCTTAAAGCGCAACCCGCCTTAATCCTCATCCAACTCCTGCTTAAGTGTTCGCGTCATTAACCGGTAGACAGCCTCTTTCGGCGCCAGATCTTCATAAAGAATGTGATAAATCTCGCGGCATATCGGCATTTCAACGCCGAGCTTGCGGGAATAATTATAAACGGATTTTGCGGTTTTGACCCCCTCTGCCACCATGTGCATTTCATCCAGTATTTGCTGAAGCTTTTTGCCTTTACCTAGTTGTATGCCAACCGAATAGTTTCGGCTGAGATTACCCGTACATGTTAAAACCAGATCACCAAATCCGGCAAGACCGGTAAAGGTTCTTGGATTGGCTCCCAGATGAAGTCCCAGGCGACGGACCTCGGTCATTCCTCTTGTAATAAGCGCTGCCCGGGTATTCAAACCCATTCCGAGTCCATCCAGGATGCCGGATGCAATCGCAATTACATTTTTAACAGAGCCACCCAGTTCAACACCGACAATGTCTTCACTGGTATAAACCCTGAAATACGGTGCTGCAAATACGTGCTGTATCCTGGCGGCAATCTCAGGATTCCGGCACGCCACGGTTACGGTAGTGGGCATTTTTTGGGCGACTTCTTTGGCAAAACTGGGTCCGGAAATCACCGCCAGCCGGTCCGCCTCGACTTCGGGAATATTCTCTTTGATCACACCTGACATGGTTAGATGGGTTTTTTGCTCAATCCCTTTGGAAGCAGAAGTAATGATCGTGCCCGCAGACAAATGCCCGGCCATTTGCCGGGTCACATCCCGCATAACATGCGAAGGCACCACAATGATAATTAGATGCTTATGCGACACGACGTCGACCAGATCATTTGAAACCGATAGATTGGGTGACAGTTGATGGTCCGGAAGATAAAGCTTATTTTCGTGAAATTGCTCAATGTGGTCTTTGACCTCTTTTTCAAAGACCCAGAGATCAGTCTGAAATCCTTTGCAGGCCAACAGATCGGCAATGGCCGTGCCCCAGCTCCCCGCGCCCACGACACCAATTCGATAGGTGTTCGGATCTATTTCGCTGTTAATTTCCATAATCTCTATTCTTCTTTTTCTGCCAATCTGGCGGCACCGACAACCCGTTCCTCGGCATCCATACCCATCAGTTTCACGCCCTGGGTATTGCGGCTAATTACCGATATCGAGTTGACCTGCATTCGAATTACCTTGCCGATATTGGTCATCAGCATCAAATCATCATCTTCTGATACCAATAGTATCCCTATGACCAGCCCGTTGCGTTCAGTGGTTTTTATCGAAATGACACCCTTGCCACCGCGTTTCTGGACCGGGTATTCATCAATCGAGGTCCGCTTGCCGTACCCGTTTTCGGTTAGTGCAAACAAGGTTTGGCCGTGGCTCAGGACTTCCGCCCCAACAATTTGATCTCCTTTGGCCAGGCGCATTCCCCGAACCCCGGTCGCAACCCGCCCTGATGGCCGGACATCGGATTCGTGAAAGCGGATGGCTTTCCCCATGCGGGACCCCAGGAACACATTCAGCGTGCCATCGGTAATACGCGCTGCAATCAATTCATCGCCCTTAAGAAGATTCAGCGCAATGATACCGCCGGAACGGGGGCGGCTGAATGCCATTAAATCCGTCTTCTTAATCACGCCATATTTAGTCGCCATTAGAACATGATAGCCCGGCTCAAATTCCGGTACTGCCAATACGGTGGTCAGCCTTTCATCTTTTCCGAAATTCAGCAGATTCACAATCGCCTTGCCAAGGCTCATACGACCGGCCTGGGGCATATCGTAGACCTTACGCCAGTAAACTCGGCCCTGATTGGTAAAAAAAAGAAACGTGTGGTGGGTAGAAGCGACAAACAAATGTTCGACAAAATCATCTTCTTTGGTCCCCATCGCTGTTTTGCCTTTACCGCCCCGGCGTTGGTTCCTGTATAGTGTGATCGGATTGCGTTTTATATAGCCGCGTTTGGAAATTGTAACGACCATATCCTCTTCAACAATCATATCCTCTATGGTAATTTCTTTGGTCTCTTCAATAATTTCGGTATAACGATCATCACCAAACTGCTCCTGTATCTCTGTAAGCTCCTCTTTTATAATATTGAGGACCAGTCGCTCACTGGCAAGAATTTCTTTAAACCGGGCGATGTCTTTAAGGATATTTTTATAATCCTTCTGGATCTTTTCACGTTCAAGGCCGGTCAGTCGCTGCAATCGCATATCTAAAATCGCCTGGGCCTGCTTTTCGCTCAAACTAAATTTTTTGATCAGCTGGTCTTTGGCCTCGGCCGGTGATTTGGATGCGCGAATCAAGGCCACCACATCATCCAGATTATCCAGCGCGATCTTTAAACCTTCAAGTATATGCGCCTGGTCTTCGGCCCTTTTCAAGTCATAGCGGGTGCGCCGTATGACGATTTCTTTGCGATGCAGAACGAAATATTGCAGAATCTCTTTAAGATTCAAAATTTCAGGCCGTCCATTGACAACCGCCAGAAAAATGATTCCGAAACTGGTTTCCAGACGAGTATGTTTATAAAGTTGATTGATGATCACTCCGGCGATCTGGTCTTTTTTTAGTCCCAGCGCGATTCGCATTCCTTCGCGGTCCGATTCATCCCTGACAAATCTTATGCCTTCGATGTTCTTATCTCTTATCAGTTCAGCAATCTTTTCAATCAGCTTGGCTTTATTTACCTGGTAGGGCAGCTCTGTGATGACCAGGGTCTCCCGCTGGGTGCGTTTGTCTTTTTCAACCAGAAGCCTGGCCCTGATACGGACCGCACCCCGTCCGGTTTGATAGGCAGATCTTATACCCTCAGTTCCATAGATCATGCCACCTGTGGGAAAATCAGGGCCCGGCACAAGTTCAATAAGCTCAGCGGCTGAAATCTGCGGGTTATCGATAAGGGCTTTTAGGGCTTCAATAACTTCAGACAGATTGTGGGGCGGAATATTGGTGGCCATTCCCACAGCGATACCGGCCGACCCGTTGATCAGCAAACTGGGAATCTTGGCCGGCAATACGACCGGTTCAAATAAGGACTCATCATAGTTGGGAGCAAAATCAACCGTCTCTTTTTCTAAATCTTCCAGCAATTCATGGGCCAATCGCTTCATCCGGATTTCGGTGTAGCGCATAGCTGCCGGTGGGTCCCCATCAACGGAGCCAAAGTTGCCCTGACCATCAACCAGGGGATAGCGCATGGAAAAATCCTGGGCCAACCGCACGATCGTATCATACACAGCCGCATCACCATGGGGATGAAATTTACCGATAACATCACCGACGATGCGGGCCGATTTTTTATACGGCTTGTTCCAGTCGTTTTTTAGCTCGCGCATGGCAAAAAGAACCCGGCGGTGGACCGGCTTGAGCCCATCGCGGACGTCCGGCAAGGCCCGGCCAATGATGACGCTCATGGCGTAATCCAGATACGATTTTTTCATTTCTTTTTCGATGCTGATTTCAGCATGATTTTCGCTTTGGTACATCTTTACTCCAGAACTAAAAGTTATTCGTTATTGGTTATTGGTCATTATGTAAACGACTCATGTTTCATATGTCACGTGTCAGAGGACAGAAGACAGATGATTAAAACTGGAAAATGAAGCATTCTATCCGACTTCTGTTTTCTGTTCTCAGTCATCTGTTTACTGACACCTGACATCTGAAACCTGACACCTCCCACTAGCTTACACCTGACACCTAAAATCACTTTGCTTACCGACCCTGTTCGATCATCTGTTGATAACTTGCCTGGTAGATTTCAGCCAGGGTTAAAAACGCGGTCACCACCAGAGGGCCGTAAATTATACCCAGGATACCGAACAGTTTCAATCCGCCAATTATGGAAAGAAACACAATTAAGGTATGCATCCGCACCCGTTGACCGACCAGCTTGGGTTTGAAAAAATATTCGATAAAGCTTGAAAGGACGATATAAAAAATCAGGAAAAAGATACCGGCGCCGATGCGCCCCTGCAGAAACAACAACATTGCGGCCGGCACAAATACGCCGCCGATGCCCAGGATCGGCAAAAAGGCCAGCAGCCCCATGATGACCCCCCACAGAAATGGTGATTTTAACCCAAAGAGGGCAAACACAATTCCGCCCAGGGTACCCTGTATCAGTCCGCCCAACCCATTGCCTAAAAGTATGGCCGCGGCAATATCTTTGAATTTTTGAATCAATTTTTGGTCCTGATCCTCAGGCAAGGGAGATAGTTTGACGATAAAAGACATCAGACGCCCGCTGTCAAGTAACAGATAAAAGGTAATCAGCAGCATAAAAAAGAAATTGATGATAAATTTGAACACATTGGTCGTAATGGACCGTGCTTGCTCATACAAAAAGAGCCCCACCACCCTGCCCACTTCGGCAATTGCTCGATTGAGTTGCTCAGCGGTGATCTGGATTTTAAATTTTGCAAGAAACTGATTGATCGTTCCAAATAAATCGCTTTTTTCAAGCAGTTCCATGATGGGCTTGCTTTGCAGGGCTGCTTTGGCGGTTAAATATAAATCCCAGGCTTCATTGGCTAAAACCCCGATGAAAAACGAAAGCGGTAAAAAAAGAACCAAAAATATCAGAAAACACGTCAAAACCGAGGCAAAAGTCGAGTTTAGTTTCTGATTCAAAAAATTATAAACCGGAGAAAAAACACCGCTAACCACGATAGCCAGAATGATGACCGACAAAAATGGCCAGAGAAGCCACCCCATCAATAAACAAGATACAATAAATACAGCCAGAAAAAACCATAGAATCATATCCCGGGAGCCTTGATTGCTCACATTACCTCCAACTATAAAAAGTTTAACGCCATCCGTCATGACGGCCTTTAGAACCCATCTCAAAAATGCCTTTTGGCCCAATATCTTTGTTGGTGCCTCGTTTAAAATCCTCAACATACAATAGTATGCCTCCGGTTTTAAACTCGGCCCCGCCGCGATCTTGAACCAAAATCCTATTTTTGAGATTGGTTCTAATTAAACGGGTATCCTTTGAATCAGGATACACAAGGTATAACCTAAACTGATCGTTTCAAATTTTATAAATGGGGATGCACGCTCATTCAAACGCGCCTCAACACAAAGCTGTTGCCCGTATCACACGGCTGGCCATTGCAATGATGATACACAAGAAGGGCTCTTGTAAGATTTTAGGACAGGCTTTTTATCTGGCGACAAACCCTCCGGCTGCAAAAATAAGAAGGGTTTCATAAATAAAAACAGGGGTCCAGCTGTCAAATATGGCATAAACAATCCCGCCACCAATGATTGCCGGCACGGCACAAAAAACCAAAATACCTAACTTTCGGCTGATGTCCATTCGTGTTGAACCTCCTTTTCAACTAAAAAGCCTTTGGAGATAACGCCGCTCCAAACCGATGGCTTATGGGGCAAAAAAATCCAATATTTTCAAAGGGATTGACAACTCAGAATTCAACTAACTATTAGCAATTATTAGAAAAAAAGTAAAGAAAAAAATTATAAAAAAGGGTTCAAGGTTCAACGTTCAGGGTTAAAGGTTAAAGAATCCGATATTGTTATAAAATCTAACCGCTGAACCCAGAACCGCGTTATCCAGAACCTCTGAACCCTTGACTGCTGCTTTAGCGTTCGACAATCATTGCCATTCCCATACCGCCACCGATACACATCGTAAATAGCCCGGTATTATAACCGTTACGCTGCATATGGTTCATACCTGTAACCATCTGACGGGCGCCGGTGCAGCCAATGGGATGGCCCAGTGAAATGCCGCTGCCCAGTTCATTGGGACGATCGTTTTCAATCCCCAGCTCGCGCATACACCCGATCGCCTGGGCAGCGAAGGCTTCATTGAGCTCAATCATGTTGATATCTCCCAGGGTCATCCCGGCTGCCGTTAAGGCTTTTCTGATAGCGGGGATGGGCCCCAGTCCCATATAGGCCGGGTCCACACCGCCGGAAGCAAATGTTTTGATTTTAACAATCGGTTCCAAAGATAGCGCTTTGGCTTTCTCGGCACTCATTAATAGAACCGCAGCAGCCGCATCATTGATACCGGAGGCATTTCCAGCCGTAACGGTCCCATCCTTTTTGAATGCCGGTCTTAACTTGCCCATTTTCTCCATATTCGTGTCCATGGGACGCTCATCGGCATCAAAAACGGTTTCACCCTTGCGGGTTTTTATGATCACCGGGGCAATTTCTTTGGCAAAAAGGCCTTCTACAATCGCCGATCGCGCACGGGTGTGACTGAGGACTCCCAGCTCATCCTGCTCCTGCCGGCTGATATCATATAAAGAGGCAATCGCTTCTGCTGTGAGGCCCATGTGATATCCGTAAAAGATTTCCCACAGTCCATCAAAAACCATCAGATCCAAGACATCACCGACGCCGGTCAACTCCATGCGGTGACCCCAGCGCGCCTTGGGCAGGGCCATTGGCGCCAGACTCATATTTTCCTGCCCGCCGGCCAGAATTACCTCTGCCTGCCCCAGCATGATAGCGGAAGCGCCCAGCGCAATTGCCTTTAGACCCGAACCGCAAACCTTGTTTATGGTATACGCAGGTGTTTCCTTTGGGAATACCGGCACCGATCATGGCCTGCCGGGCCGGGTTCTGACCCTGGGCTGCCTGGAGCACATTGCCCATGATGACCTCATCGACGGTTACCGGCTGAGCATCGTCGTTCCAATCATAAGATTTGTTT
This sequence comes from uncultured delta proteobacterium, assembly GCA_963706575.1. Lineage (GTDB taxonomy): Bacteria > Desulfobacterota > Desulfobacteria > Desulfobacterales > JAHEIW01 > JAHEIW01. Next base: position 306,139 of record CAVPNL010000003.1, read on the forward strand.
TCAAGTTCGGTAAGGCCTTGATCTTTAAGTTTTTCCGGAGCCGCATCCTGCATAACCGCGCTCGAAACCGGTCTTAAATCCGCGCGTTTGAGGACATCTTTCATGACCACGGCGCCTAATTCCGTCACCGGCACATCTTTTAACCCGCCGCCAAATGTTCCGATTGCCGTTCTCGATCCGCTGACAATGACCACTTCTTTCATGCTGAAACCTCCTTAATTTGCTTAACAAATACGAAAAAAGGATTTATAACACGGATAAGAAGCCAAGGTCAACGGAGATAACATGTGTTTAATTCTTTTTTCATACAAGTTGCACCCCGATTACCGCTTGATACTGGCGGCCAACCGGGATGAATTTTATAACCGCCCGACCGCTTCCCTGGATTACTGGTCAGACCATCCCGACGTGCTGGCCGGACGCGATTTAAAAGGCAACGGCACCTGGCTCGGGATCACCCGATCCGGGCGCCTAGCGGCCATAACCAACTACCGGGAGCCGGCCCGCACATGGAAAATGCCCCTTCACGCGGTATTCTCATCCGCGATTTTCTCACCGGAAACGCATCCCCGGAGCATTATCTTAAAGCCGTCAGCAAAAAAAGTGAGCGCCTACAATGGATTTAATTTAATCACCGGCGACCCGTCCGGACTCTATTACTATTCGAATCGTGCCACCCGCGTCCGGCAATTGCAACCCGGGCTTTACGGTATCAGCAACCATCTAATAGACACTGCCTGGCCGAAGATTCAAAGAGGCAAAGGCCTGCTGAAGGGCCAGCTGAGCGGCCGGGAAAAAATCGATATTAAAAAAATCTGGGAAATTCTTGCCGACCGATCGCTGCCGGCGGATGAGGACTTACCGGACACCGGTGTGGGGTTGCAATGGGAACGGATTTTAGCGCCGCTGTTCATCAGCAGCCCGGATTACGGGACACGCTCCTCATCGATTGTTCTGATGGAATATTCCGGTCAGATAACCTTTATGGAACGCACATTTTTAAATGCCGACAATGCTGCAGGGGACGGAGAAACCGTAACGTACAGTTTTAAGGTAAAATAATAATCCAGGGGTCGGGGAGTTTTGTCATTCCCGGCCTGTCACTTAATCTACTTTATCTTTTTGGCCTTTGAATTCCGTATCAGCTGCCGCCACTTATCAAGTCTTTCTTTAATGGTCTTTTCAAAGCCCCTGCTGGTTGGGGCGTAAAAGTGCTGCCCTTTGAGCTTATCCGGCAAATATTCCTGGGCCACAACGGCATCCTGGTAGTTGTGGGCATATTTATAATTTTTGCCGTAGCCAAGATCTTTCATCAGCCGGGTGGGTGCATTGCGGATATGAAACGGTACCGGAAGGGAACCTGTTTTTTTGACAACGCTGTTGACCTGGCTAAAAGCCGAATAAATGCTGTTGCTTTTTGGCGCTGTCGCCAGATAGACGGCCGCCTGGGCAAGGGCCAGTTCACCTTCCGGATGCCCCAGGAATTTAAAAGCCTCCATGGCGCTCAGCGTAATGCCGAGTGCATCGGGGTCGGCGTTGCCGATATCTTCTGAGGCAAAGCGCACCATTCGGCGAGCGATGTAAAACGGATCTTCTCCGGCCGCCAGCATGCGCGCCAACCAATAAAGGGCCGCATCCGGATCGCTGCCCCTCAGGCTTTTGTGAAGTGCTGAGATGATATTGTAATGTTCCTCGCCGGCTTTGTCATAGACCAGCGCCTTTTTCTGGATGGCGGTTTCTAAATCCTTTAAGGTAATGTTGCCGCCGGTTGTCGAACTCTCGGGTTTTTGTTTTGACAGCACCAGCGAAGCCGCAACCTCCAGGCTGTTTAACGCTACCCGTCCATCGCCATCTGCTATTCGTATGATGTAATCGCATGCTTGCGGATCGAGTTGGAGGTTTCGGCCCCCCAGGCCGCGTGATTCGTCATTTAATGCCAGTTCAATGATAGCGGAAATGTCTTCCTCGGTGAGCCGGTTCAAGGTGATCACCCGGCAGCGGGACAATAACGGGGCGATAACTTCAAAGGAGGGATTTTCGGTGGTGGCTCCGATCAGTGTAATCAAGCCGCTTTCCACATGATGCAGAAATGCATCTTGCTGGGCTTTGTTAAATCGATGGATTTCATCGACAAACAGAATCGTTCGTTTGCGGTGAATTTGCTGTTGATTTCGGGCTTCTGCAATAACCGCGCGTATTTCTTTGACGCCCGAAAGCACAGCCGAAAAATGAACAAAATAGGACCGGGTTTCCCCGGCGATAATGCGGGCCAGCGTTGTTTTGCCGCAACCCGGAGGCCCCCAGAATAACATGGAAAAAATTCGATCTTCTTCAATCGCGTGCCGGATCAGAGACCCCGCGCCCACGACATGATCCTGGCCGACAAACTCGCTGATATTGCGCGGCCGCATTCGCTCCGCCAGCGGCCTGATTGCTTCAGCCGCTTTTTGGGCGTGATAATCGAAGATGTCCATTAAAAATACCCTTGGTATTTTTGTTATTGGTTAATTCCCTTGGAATTATTTCCGCGCCCTGCCCTTTGGTTTACGATTTTCGCGCGGCCGGAACAGAATTCGAATGGGGGTCTTGTCCAGACCCGCCTGTGCACGGATCTGATTGATTAAAAAGCGTTTATAGGAAAAATGGACCGCTGCCGGATAGTTGACAAAGCAAACAATGGTGGGCGGCCCGGTGGTCACCTGGGTGATGTAATAAAATTTGATCGGTTTCCCGCGATGGAGCGGCGGGGGATTTTTGGCCATTGATGTTTCCAGAATCCGATTCAGCTGTCCGGTGCCAATTCGTTGCGCGTACTGCTCGTAGACATCGTCAACCAATTTAAAGATTTTTGTCACCCGCTGGCCCGTCAGGGCCGATATGGTCATGGCGGGCGCAAAGCTTAAAAATTTGGCCTGCATCCTCAATTCATCCATGTATTTTTTTACGGTATGGGTGTCTTTTTCCAAAAGATCCCACTTGTTCAGTAAAAAGATACAACCACACCCGCGCTCAAATGCATACCCGGCAATACTGATATCCTGCTCGGTAATGCCCTCGCTGGCATCCAGCACAATAAGCGCCACATCACAGCGATCCAGGCTCCGCAGCGCTTTGATGATGGAAAATTTTTCAATTTTCTGGTTGACTTTTCCCTTGCGGCGAATACCGGCCGTGTCCATCAGCAGGTAGGCTTTGCCGTCCACCTGGCAGAGGGAGTCAATCGCATCCCGGGTGGTTCCCGGTCGATCGCTGACCAGATGCCGTTCCTGGCCTAATATGCGATTGATCAAAGAAGATTTGCCCACATTGGGCCGTCCAACCACCGCCAGGCCGATAGTGCCTTCAGCCGCCTCCCGGCCCCGTCCTTTATCAATTGCAGCAAGCCCGGCAACCAGGGCATCGAGAAAATCGGTTATCCCGTAACGATGCTCAGCCGATATCGGAAACAGCGGTTCAATACCCAGGCTGTAAAAATCCGACACCTGGGTTTCCTGTTCGGCGCCATCTATTTTGTTCACGGCGTAAAAGACCGGCTTGTCGGTGATGCGCAGGAGCTCGATAATATCCCGGTCAAACGGGGAAATACCCCCTTTGCCGTCCAGCAGCAAAATGATCACATCGGCATCTTCAATGGCCTGGAGAACCTGGAAGCGAATTCCGTCAGAAAACGCGTCTCCTTCGGTAAAGCCACCGGTATCCACGAGGGTGAATTCAACTTCGTTCCAGGTTGCGTCTCCGTAATGACGGTCACGGGTAACCCCGGGAAAATCATCCACCAATGCATCTCTGGTGTGGGTGACCCGATTGAAAAGAGTGGATTTACCGACATTGGGACGGCCGACAATAGCAACAATGGGTTTCATAATAAACTCTATTGAAATAAAAATTAAAATGAGCGTTTCAAATTTTAAAAAATGGGGAAACCTTCTTATTTTTAAGAAATTCTATCGTTTTTACTTTTAAAATTTGAAACCCTGCGGGATTGTCGATCTTATCGCATCTACGGCGTCAGATGCCGTCCGCCGTCTTGCATAGTTAACTATAGCGGAACGACATCTTCCTTGTAGCTGCGGCAACCTCGACAATCGCTCAATTTAGTTAAGATTTATTTTCTTTTTGATTCGTTAACGAAAACAACGCCAATGGGCTACATTTATGGCTTATTGCACTAAATTGCAAGAATTTCATATGGGGAATAAAAGGACCGTTTTATAAACAGGTAATAATGATGTTTTGAAATTGTCAGATTATCGCTGATTCTGTAAAGCGGTGTTAAAAGGGATAGGGGGCATTCGTTTATAGCAGTGAGCACAAAAATCAGCTTTGTGCATATCGCTTATCAGATATCACGGTATTTTAGTCAGGGCTGATTTCAAATCTCTGTTGGCGTAATCTGCAATTTTGAGACTTGAAAATATTTGGGATTACCTGAAGATATATGTAATAAATTGCGGTTGTCTCTTTATAGCCGCAATATATAATTTTAAGAATTTGTGAATATCGTTTACAAATCTTAACCCTTTTATTTTTAATATTTAAAGTTTCCCGAAGGAATCAGTTCGGGGATAATTTGCGCAGAAATTGTTTCTTCCCACTTAATTAAGATTACACCATCTCTATCTATGTAATATGTAACATCATGCTTTTTCCCATCAGAGCCGGGTATTGAATCTTAATAAATAGCTTTATTTTTCCTTTAGATTGTTAACCTCCAGTAGTTTATTAACTTCCATCAATCTATGTGCTTTCTCTCTCTTAAGTTCAATATTGACTCTATCAGTATTAATATATCTCAGAGCCTCAGTAGGGCATATCCTTACGCATGTTGGATCACCATCACATTGATTACAAACTACTGCTTTTCCTAGCTTACGATCTACAAAACAAGCACCAAATGGACATGCGTAGCTACAAGCACTACAACCTATACATTTTCGATCATCAATTGCCAAGGAACCAGTTTCAGAATTCCTTTGGATAGCCTGATTTGGACAAACATGCATACACATTGCGGTTTCGCATTGCATACATGTCGATGGTACAACGTTAATTCGTCCATCTTTTTCCTTAATAATCGCCCTGATTCGAGAACGCTCGGGGTTACATTCACTTGAATTTCGTAATGAGCATGCAACTTCACACATTCGACAAGCAGTACATTTTGAGCTATCTATAATTACTACAAACCCCATGATCGTCTCCTTTTCACTTTTAAAATAGCACTGTCATATTCTTCAGGCATAGTAAAAAATAGCGAATTTTGAATCTTCATATGAAATTAGATTAAATCATATTCTATATCTTTGTAATTTGAAATTTTCGGCATAGGTTTGGCTGCACATGATATATAATCACTTATTGTTAGAAAAGGGGGTAATCTTTTCTAAATCCATTGCGACATCGCCAAGATTTAGTTTTTGCAGTGTTTTAATAGTTGGAAATCCTGTTCGAATATCCCAGCCCATGCCTTTATAATAATCATCCTTCATCTTTTCAAATTTATTAATATCCAATTCATCATCCGGCCAGGTTCCGGGTAACTTTCTATTAAACAAGCGTTTTGGCAATGTATCATGATCCCTGCTGATGCCCTCTCTAATAACAAAAGCCCTTTCTTGGGCTGCTACTCTCGAAGAAGCTTCTAAAAGATCATCAATGCTTATTTTACATCCTTGGCCCGCGGAAATTACTTCTGACTGAAATTCAATACCTAATCCCATATTTAACATGATTGTATTCCATCTGCATTGTCCCAACATATCACTAACGGCACTCAATTTATGTGCTAATGCAGCCAAGCCTCCTCTTCCAGTATAATCGAATTGTCCAATTGAGATATTTTCTAAAAAATTCTCGGCTTCTTTTACCGCTTCTTTTACTATGGACATAGCCTTTTTGCCTTCCCAACTGTTCGGGTTGGCTAAACTGGTCATACCTGAACCTTTGTTTATACCTAACTTATCGAATGATGCATAACGACTTCGAAATTCATCCCCGCCTCTAGGATTAACTGCAGAACCGATAGCTCTTGATCGCCAATTAATGACATTCGTGCCGCCCATAGTTAATCCTTTTATATTCAGAGCTTCCTTAGGATTACCACCCACCTTATCTTTAGCTTCTTGAACAGAAGAGCCCAAAATTTCGCCGAATCCCTCCTTCTTACAAATTTTATCCATCATTATATTTATTGCGGTTCCATCACCCCAATTAAGTTCAATTCCGTCTAAATCCCGCTTTGTAATTTTCCCATTCTCATAAAGTTCCATTGCCCATGCCAGCATTCTTGCTGCAGTGATTACATCAAGTCCCATTTTCTGGCACTTTAGAGAAAATTCGTACCATGACCTAAAATTTGAGTCTTTTAACACCCACATGGTGGCCTGGTAAAAGTTACAGTTTGCCATTAACGGACCAAAATCAGGAATGTCATAATGATCAACACATCTGACCTGGCAGTTGAAACAACCAATTTTCCCGTCACCAACGCTGCTCTTATGCTTTTGCCAGAATGGCTCATGTCCATTCTTTAATTCTTTCTGCTTTTCCCATTCACTTGACTCATAATTTCCTAAAACATTTGCCCATGCTCCACCTTCGTTTTCTACTACCGGCTTTGTCTCGGCTCCAGATATCAGCGGTTTCTGTTTTTCTAAAGCTTGAAGGCACAGTTCTAAGAATCTACTGGAATCAAAAATAGAAATCCCTTTCGTTCCTCTAACTGCTAAAGCCTTAAGATTTTTTGATCCCATGACAGCCCCCATTCCGGTTCTGCCGGCAGAATTTCCTAATCTACTTTGAATCGTTGCATAAACAACTTGGTTCTCACCAGCAGGGCCAATGCAAGCCACTTGTATATCAGGATCGGATAATGAATTTCTAATGGCTCCAGGAGTTTGGTAGCAATCCATGCCCCATAAATCTTGGGCGCTTCTTATTTGTATATCATCATTATCAATAGCAATATATACTGGCTCCTTTGATTTTCCCTCAACGACTAAACTATCAAAGCCCGCGTACTTAAGTTCTGGTCCCCAAAATCCTCCCATACTCGACATTCCGAGTAGCCCATTAGCAGGCGACTTAGCAGCAATTTCGGTACGACCTGACCCAGGTACCATAGTTCCTGTCAAAGGGCCAACGCTGAAAATTAGTTTGTTTTCAGGATCTAATGGTTTTATGTCGGGTGTTAGTTCCTTATACATAATACGTGAATTAAAACCTCGACCACCGATCCATTGCGAAACATATTTTGAGCTTGGCTCCATAGTTATCTTTTTTGATGTCAAGTTGACCCTAAGAATATTTCCGCCACGCAAATAACTCATTGTAATTTCCTCTCTTCGTCCAAAATTAATCGAGCAATTTTCAGCAAAGATAATTCATTGAACCTCAACTTTTCATTAATCATAATAAATTTAGGAGTCGGAAAATTTTTTATTTTTTGACAAGTAATGAATTGATGCATTTGTACCGTTAATGAGAATATTTCATCACTATTCCATATTCATCTTGGGATGCAATACACAGGCCTCTTCAGAGCTCCAGACTACTTGCCATAGTCCTCAAAACGTCCGATTGTATTATCCATATGCAAATTATCACAGTTTTGCAAGATGTCAAAATGCAGGATGCGTGCATGAAGCTAATTTTATGAAGTGTTCGAATAATTTGAGATTAGAGTAAGGAAGGTGAATTTTTACAAAAGGTTAGATGTATAGCCGTTATATAAAATCGAACATATTTTTATATTATATTTTGTTTTATTAATTGCTCTAAAAAAGCCAAATAGCTTTTCCAAGTAAAAATTACCGATTAACAGAAAGAAAAAACACTAATTTACCTCAATAAAGCGCCGAAATGGTTTTGGCTTAACATCACTGCCCTTATGGGGAAACAGCTATAAGGATTGGGGCTTTGCAAATAGGTTGGATATCTGCTACATATTGAATCTGTCATTATCAGTAATTTCACAAGTCCTTTACTTCTTGGGATATTCCTTTTATCTTACTTTACCTCCAGGGATCATTGACAAAATTATCCAAATTTTTCCTAAGTAATCGTACGAAGTTGATGAGGACCAACTATGTGGAAACGCGCTGTTTGCACTAAGGATTGTCCGGACACATGCGGTCTGTTGGCCGAGGTCAAGGACGGGCGGATCGTAACCGTCAAGGGTGACCCGGATCACCCGTTCACTGACGGCTTTATCTGCAAGAAAGCCAGCCACTTTCCCGAACACGTCCACTCGCCAAAACGCATCACCACCCCGCTCAGGCGGACCGGCCCCAAAGGTGCCGGCAAATTCGAACCGATCGATTGGGGCAAGGCCTTGGATGAAGTGGCCTCCTGGATCAAGTCCGTCTCCTCTGAATTCGGCCCTGAGGCCATCCTGCCATACTCCTATGGTGGACACATGGGCTTAGTCCACCGCAACGCTGGTCACGCCTTTTTCAATCGATTGGGAGCCAGCTGCCTGAAGTACACCATCTGCAGTCCGGCGGCCACGGCCGGATACGAAGCCAGTCTGGGTAGTGGACCCAGCACCGAAATCCAATCGGTTTCCCAGTCAGATTACATAATTATTTGGGGCAGTAACACCCTGACCACCAACGTTCATGCCTGGCCCCATTTTAACATGGCCCGGAAGACCGGGGCTAAGCTAGTGGTCATCGATCCCTACCGCAATCGGACGGCCAAACGGGCCGATGTGCACCTGATGGTCAAACCTGGCACCGATGCCGCCCTGGCCCTTGCCATGATACAGGTGCTGATTGACCGTGATCTGATCGATCGCGATTTCATCGCCCACAAAACAGTGGGCTTTGAGGAATTGAAGGTCAGGGCTGCAAAGTACACCCCGGCCCGGGCGGCCGATATCTGTGGTTTGTCCGAGGAGATGATAACCCGATTGGCCGAGGATTATGGACGGGCCAGGGCACCTTACATCCGAACCGGATGGGGGCCGGCCCGCCAGCTAAAAGGGGCCATGGCGATGCGGACCATCGCCCTGTTGCCCGCCCTGGTTGGAGCTTTTGATAAGCCGGGTGGAGGGATCACCCGCATGTTGGGTGGTGCGCCCAGCGACCTGAGGCGTTTGACACGATCGGATTTGCGTCCGCCCAGCACGCGGACTGTCAACATGGTTGAACTGGGGAACGCTCTGACCAGACTGGATGATCCGCCAATCAAACTGCTTTACGTCTATCTGTCCAACCCGGCCGTGGTGGCTCCGCAGTCCCGCGAGGTATTGACCGGATTGGCTCGTGAAGACCTGTTCGTAGTTGTTCAGGAGATGTTCCCAACCGACACTACCAGCTACGCCGATATCGTTCTGCCTGGGGCCAGTTTTCTAGAGGCCACTGATCTTTACCGGGCCTATGGCCACAATTATATCCAAATGGCACAACCGGTCATTCCACCAGTGGGACAGAGCCGCTCCACCCTGACCATCTTCCAAGATCTGGCGGCTCGTATCGGTTTTAAAGACGACGTCTTTTCCCTTCACGAGATGGACTTCATTGAAGGTTTTTTAAGTGAAGAGTCTCCCTATCTGGAGGGGGTCGATTTTGAGGCTTTAAAGTCCGGCCGGCCGGTGAGGCTAAACATACCGTCCAACCCTTATGCCGATGGATTCTCCACACCGTCAGGCAAAGTGGAATTCTACTCGCAGGCGATGGCCGATCAGGGTCTCGATCCCCTTCCCGACGGTCAGCCGTTAAGGGATCCAAATGGCGGGGGTAGCTACAGCCTGGAATTCATAACCCCACCCCACCATTTCTTCCTCAACTCGGCCTTCAACGAGATAGACAGACTAAGGGAAAGAGCTGGTCGGGCCCGGGTGATGATCCATCCCGAAACCGCCCGAATCAGGGGTATAGCCGACGGCGATCCAGTGAGGGTGTTCAATAACCGTGGAGAGTGCAGCTTTCTGGCCCAGGTGACCGATGACACCCAGGCCGGGCTTTTAGTGGCCGAGGGCCTGCACTGGCCCAGCCTTTCGCCCGGCGGCGGCGCTAACCAACTGACCAGTCAGCGGCTCACCGACATGGGTGAGACCTGTGCCTTCCATTGCAACTTGGTTGAAGTTCAACCACAGGGTAATTAAGATACCAACAAATCAACCGGTATTCATAATTTTGGTCAGCTCAGACATCAACAGTGCACCCTAAGTGCCGGAGCACCAGACTGGATAATGCATTAGCTAAAGTAATCAATTACGGATAGAGATGTTGTATGGAGAATTTAGCACTTTGATATGATAAAAATCACAATAATTGATTATTAGATCGGATTCTATAGATTAATCGGGACAAAACTAAGAGTGAAAAGCTTTTATTGGTTGAACTACTGGAATAGATGAAAAGAATATCAAAAAATATGGTGGTCTCATGTTGTATTAAGTCAATAATAAGGGAGCCTTCACAGCAGGTATCTGACCACCCTTTCCTTGGCAAGTGTCAAGACAAGTTCGTTTTCTCTCAATTTGTCAGTGTCTTATAATATTTGATTTTTTGCTATTAATCCTGAACATGGGATGTATCATTCAATTTAAGCAATTTCTTCCTTGTTTTCTCTGGAAGATCATTTAATTCAATATAGGGCTGATCCCCCCAGCCAAGAACTTCAACGGATTTTCCATCAGTCTTGGCCCAAACAAGACCTAAACTTGGGAGAGGAATTTTGGTGTATTCAGGGCTAAAGTCTCCAAATCGCTTCGGCTTAAACATGGTATTCCCTTCTTAGTACGCTTACTATTTGTCTGTGACCAAATGTTTGATATCATCAACAATGTCGGGATTTGCCAATGAGGTTACATCTCCAACGTCCCTTTTATTCGATAGGTCACCGAGAACCCGTCGCATAATCTTTCCGGACCTTGTCTTCGGCATATCTTTTACGATCCATATTTTTCTCGGTTTTGCGATTTTTCCGATTGCGTCACAGACGATATCCGAAATTCTGTTAGCTAATTCATCGCTGGCCTCGAATCCAGGTTTTAAAGCAACGTACAAATCCGGTACCTTTCCCTTGATTTCGTGAGCTACAGGCACCACCGCCGCTTCTGCTACCTCCGGGACAACCAGCGCGGCCGATTCGATTTCTTTGGTTCCAAGCCGGTGTCCGGAAACATTGATGACGTCGTCAACTCGTCCTAAGATGCGATAATATCCATCTTCGGTCTCCACTGCAGCATCACCGGCAAAATACGGCCAATCGCGCCAATCCTTGCTTTTCATGTTTTTGCAGTATTTTTTATAATATTGAGCTATATAGCGATGGCGGTCACCCCATATGGTCTGAAAAGCACCTGGCCACGGGTTTTGAATGCAAATATTCCCAGCCTTGCCGGATCCTCTCTCAACGATATTGCCCTCTTCATCATAGATGATCGGATGAATTCCTGGCATTCCCGGACCGGCACTGCCGGGTTTCATGGGGGTTACGGCCGGAATCGTGCTGCACAAGAAACCCCCGTTTTCCGTCTGCCACCAGGTATCGACGATGGCCGCCTTGCCCTTGCCTACGACCTCGTAGTACCATTTCCAAACTTCCGGTTCGATAGGTTCGCCGACGGTGGTCATGTGCTTGAATTTATAATCATACTTGACGGGTTCATCCGGGCCGATTTTGCGCAGAGCCCGGATGGCGGTGGGAGCGGTGTGGAAAATGTTGACATCCAGGTTCCGGGCGATTCGCCAGGGGCGCCCCGGATCTGGAAAGTTGGGCACGCCTTCGTAGACGACCGATGACGCGCAAAGTGCCAGAGGACCGTAAACAATATATGAATGTCCGGTAATCCAACCGATGTCGGCCATACACCAGTATACGTCCTCCGGGTGGATGTCCTGCACGTATTTGGATGTGCCGGCAACATAAGCGAGGTAACCACCGGTGCCGTGCTGGCAGCCTTTCGGTTTACCGGTTGTACCGCTGGTGTACATCAAAAACAGCGGGGCTTCAGCGGGCATGGGAACCGGATCGATGCGTTGACCATAGTAGTTTTTTAGAACGTCGTTTACAAAATAATCTCGACCTTTCACCATGGGTGTCTCGCTTGAACTTTTCCCCGGATAACGCTGCCAGACAAGCACCTTATCCACTTTCTGGCCGTCCTTCTCAGCCAGCTCAACAGCAATATCTGCGTTTTCTTTGTGATTCAGCAGATTCCCGGCTCTGTAATAGGCATCCGTTGTGATGAGGACGTTACTACCGGAATCAACGATTCGATCAGCACACGCCCTCCCGCTGAATCCACCGAACACCTCAGAATGGATAACTCCGAGACGGGCGCAAGCCAGCATGGTGATGGGAAGCTCGGCGACCATCGGCATGTGGAGAGTTACTCGATCTCCGGCTTTTAACCCCGCAAAATCCCTTAACAATGCCGCAAACTCATTTACCCGGACATAAAGTTCCTGATAAGTGATATGTTCGACTTTTTCTTCTTCGGGTTCGGGAACAAAATGGATAGCCGTCTTGTTTTTGTTCTTGGCCAAATGACGATCCACACAATTATAACTGGCGTTGATCTTGCCCCCGACAAACCATTTCCAGCAGGGTGCATCGCTGGTATCAAGGATAGTATGCCAGTACTCATACCAGTCGAGAAGATCCGCATACTCCTTGAAACAATTGGGAAAGTTGTCCAGGCTGAATCGTTCAAAGATCCCGGGATCGGTCATATTGGCCTGGGCAATAAATTCTGACGAAGGATAATAGTATTTCTCCTCTTGCCAGTGAACAGCGATTTGTGCTTCAGATGTTTCGACAACTTCTTTTTCTGCCATGAGTGCGCTCTCCTTGACTTGTAATCGCGTTGTTAATGAAGCCTGTAAAACCTTACTTTGTATTATAATTTTGACTCGAACCACATGCTAAAAAATAAATTAAGTGTCAATGCCGTTTCATTAAACGTTTTATAAGGCCAAAAACTTAGCAAACGAGTCAAGTTTCAATATATTGTGGTACAAAAAACAAACAGATACTGGATCCCGGTTTCTGGATACTGGATAAAATAAGGAATGCTTTCTTCTTATCTACCCAGCATCGAGCATCCGGCATCGCTTCGCCTCACCAACGGAATATGATTCTCAGCAACTCGTCGGTTTGAGGCGAAGCTTCGCTATCAAATGGGTTTGTAGACGGTAGGTATAGTGAAATTGTTTTAGTTTTATTCTGTGCTTACGCTGATGTTTTCTTCCGGGGCGAACTCGTTCGGTGGTTTGAGCATATATTTTTTGCCATTTGTTCGGTGCTCACCGGACAGCAGCAGTTGTTCATTACCAACCAGCATGCCACCAAGGAAGTGCGTGATATCCTGACAAAAGGCCCAAAGGAGCAAGCAACTGATAACAGCTTATATAGCTGCGATGACGGATGAGGTATTTCTGGCTGATACCAAAACGTAATACGCCGTAATCCGTAATCTGAAAATCATCGGCGAGGCTACCAAAAACCTGTCCGCTGAATTGCGGGCCAAGTATCCCGACCTCCCCTGGAGAAGTATGGCAGCGGTCAGGGATAGGTTAATTCATAATTGCAGAAGGAGCGGCTAACTCTTCGCTGCACCGGATCTTGCTGTCGGGCCTGGAATCGGCGGTCGCAGGCCCTTTGAAGTGACGAAACAGGATAACATCGACTAGCAAGGTCATTGACCCCATAGAAGATACGCCGTCCGTTTTGCCCGAAGATCCTTCCACCGGACCCTTGCCATCGTGGGGACTATGCTATCGGATCTTACGGTTCCGTGAGGCAACGATAATAATGTTGCGAGGCCGGCGAGTTTGGCCCGAATTCAATTTTCTGTGACGACTATTTCAAAAATATTTGGACACAAATACGCTCCGCTAGAAAAGATGAATTACCAAAAATCTCGTTGATCTCGATACAGGCCTCTTTTTCCTGGTCTGGAACCATCACGTAACTTTTGAACAACCTCTACTTTTAAGGACTACCACCACACCCACACTCCCATAAGCGTGGTGACGGATCCCAAAAGGCACCAAACGCCATTAATTAGGGTCCACCAAGCTGTTATTGTGCCAATATTTCTTCCTAGGGCAAGCAGTAAGAAAAACATGAACCATAAGGTCGCCCACATAAACCACAGCAGGGCCAAAAGAGGAGTAGCAAGAGAAAGCAATCCCGCCGGAATTGCTATCAAGGATACAGGCAGGCAGTACCATCCCAACCCCTTCACATCTAAGTCCCAGATTTGAGTGGCCGCCACATACAAATAGGTAAATGCGAACAAACATGTTAATGCGGCGCCGAAAAACTCACCCGATCCTTCGCCGGTAAAGATTATCCTAAAAACGCCTCCTAACTGCAGTGCCGCGACAAAAATGTTCATCGGGATCACGGCTTTATTGGACATTAAGCCCAGCATCCAAATTGCATTGATGATGAGGACAAAACCGACATACCATAAGCCAAGACCTAACATAATTACCCTCCCTTTTTCCTAATTGGTCAAAATGTTGTAAACCTTTCTACAAGGGCCAAGATTATAGCACTTTCTTACCTCCTTCCACATACCAAAAAATAACGGTTCTATAACCTAAAAAAAGGCTGCAAATTGTCCTGATGTGACAAAATAGTTTGGTAATATCTCCTCAAAAAAAGGAGGAGATATTATGAATATCGATCAACTCAGAGCAAAATTTCCAAATGAAAACGTTTGTAGACAATTTTTCGAATCAATCATCTGGCGACATGGACGCATTTGTCTACACTGCCAATGCCAAAAATCTTATCGCATCTGTGGCGCCAGTTCCCGGCTAGGTCTTTACGAATGTGGGCAATGTAAACGCCAATTTACCGTCACCACCAAAACTCCAATGCACAGCACCAAGCTGCCGTTATGGAAGTGGCTGTTAGCGATGTATTATATGATCAATTCAAGCAAAGGCATATCCTCGGTATTTTTGGCCAAATGGGTTGGCATCTCTCAAAAAAGCGCCTGGAAACTGGGTCATGCGGTGAGCGAGATGATGGACCCCGCTGCTGAGATCCTGCCGGCACTTAACGGTATGGTTGAGCTGGATGAAAAATACGTTGGTGGCAAACCCCGTTATCAACAAGGAATTAAACACAAACGCGGCAAAGGCACCGACAAGCAATGAGTATTGGTGGCCGTTGAACGCAATGGCCCGGTTCGGGCTGTACCGGTGGCTAGTGACAAAATCTCTGAGCTTTTCCCGCAGGTGGAGCGCTTTGTTGATAAGGATGCGTATCTGATCACTGATGAAAACCGCGCCTATCGATCCATTGGCAAGCAGTTTGCCGCTCATGATTGGGTTAACCACAGCCACAAAGAGTATGCACGCGGCAATATTCATAACAATACCGCCGAATCCTTTAGCGCTATTTTGGAACGCGCTAAACAGGGGGTGTTTCATTATTTGAGTAAGAAACATTTATCCCGTTACCTTCACGAAATCGGTTTTCGGTGGGACCATCGAATCCCAGAGTTAAAGCTTACAAAAAAAGGTGACCTCAAACTGGTCATGAAACCAATGTCGGTTATAATAAAGCTTAAATCACTTCTATCTCGTGCTTCCGGTAGACAGCTACGAAGATCATTAAATGACTGCATTTTGTGCCTTGAACCTGTTTGACTAAAAAGCAGCCTTTTTATTGGTTATAATTCCGAAAAATAAATTAAGTGTTATATTTTCATCCGTACTTCTTAGGACTCCACATAGGAATTAACGGTGAAATTCAACTTATTAGTTCCGGCTGTGGTATTCCTAATTCCTCTTCTCACATTTTATAAGTTTTAAAAAACCCCATCCCACATATAGACAGGGCTTTTTAGACAAATTAACCCTACTAGGCAACTCATTAAATTTTATGTATGGTATTGCAATTCCGTAATTATTGATCCACTAAATTTAGAAACGACACTTAAAAATTACGTTGTAGAATTTAATAAGTTTCCGACTACGTGGCTACGTCGGGATGCCTTCAATTTTGCACTCGGATGTGCCGGCGGTAGACCTGGTAATCTTTTCTACATTGGCCCTGGCCTTTTCAGGATCATTAATCCAGAGGCGGTAAAATTCATAAGGACACACAGGTACGCCTTTTGCATCTTCATTTGACTTTATTTTTCCCGTATAGCCCCGGTGCAACAGTTTAAAAAGGTGATTCTGGGACTGCCAATTCTTACGAGCATCCCTTATAGCGCTGACTGACAGTTCGGCATATTGATTTTCCATAGGTGATTCTCCGCATTCACCCAGCACCCTGCCGTCGAAGCCAACGAGGTTAGAATGTCCGAAGTAGTAGTATACGCCGTCCCATCCGGCACAATTTGCCACTGCCACATAAGAGGTATTCGCCCATGCCATAGCAGCTGCCATCATTACCTGCTGTTGTTTCGGGGGATACATGTAACCCTGGCAACGCACGATCAATTCCGCGCCTCTCATGGCACAGTCACGCCAGATTTCCGGGTAATTGCCGTCGTCACAGATAATCAGACTGACTTTCAAGCCTTTGGGCCCCTCAGTAACATAGGTGCTGTCCCCAGGATACCACCCCTCTATGGGGCACCATGGCATGATCTTTCTGTACTTTTGAACGATATTGCCCTTGTTGTCGATTAGTAACAGAGTGTTATATGGGACTTTTTTTGGATGTTCTTCGTGTTTTTCGCCTGTTAGCGAAAAGACTCCCCAGAGGCCGGTTTTTTTACATGCTTCAGCAAAGATATCCGTTTCATCACCGGGGATGACTGCAGACAAGTCCATACATTCATCAGGATCATAAAGAATCCCTTCGGTGCTATATTCTGGGAAAATGATTAAATCTAAGCCGGGATGGCCTATTTGCACACCCTCCATATAATCAGCTATTTTGTGACAATTGTCTATAATCTCATCTTTTGTGTGGAAGCGGGGCATCCCATAATTTACCACCATGACACCCACGTTATCTTTGCTCGATGAAATATCTCCGTGTCTCATTTTTTTCCTCCTCTCTTCTAATTTACAGAATTGTTGACTGTTGCCAGTTAGACATATTAAGAATCCTAAACTATTATGTGTCACCTCCCTCCTTATATATATTTCAGAGCCAAGGCCACGCCTTGATTAGAATGAGGTAGCCCGGCACACTGCTGGCAATACCGTTGATGACTGTCCAAATACCGGTGCTTTTCCAATATTCTTTCCGAGACCCAATAACAGAAAAACATGAACCACAAGCTGGCCCACATTAGCCAGAGAATACACAGGCCGATGTCGGGGAAAGCAGTGAAAGCAGTTGGAGTGGCTATAATAGCCACCAGCAGGCAGTACCAACCCAGTCCCCTACCTTCAAGATTCCAGATGACATTTATGGCTACCCACAAATAGGTGAAAGCAAACAATAAGGATTGCATGCCATAAAAATAAGACGTGATTTCTTCCCCTTGAAGAGCCACTGTACGCATTACACCCGCAAAAATTAAAAGACCTGTGAAAGCATTCATAGGAATCACGTGCTTATCATCTAAAACACCTAAAAGCCATATACCGTTCATAAAAAGAACAAAACCCACATAAACCAATGCACAACCCACCATTCCCCTTAGCCTACCTCCTTTCTTTACAACGTTATAAATGAGTCATGATCGGTCCTTTCCCTGGGTCTTTCACCACAACGAAATTGCCATTTCTGGTTCTGCAATTAATATTAACGACTATTCCGGCGTGATGAACTCAACGGTAAAAACCAATCTGTTGCAGCTGATGATCGCCTTATGCGTGTGCGTGGAATTTTAGGACCTTACAGAAACGGAAACAAAAAAAGGAATCAGGATTTCAACATTATAAGCAATCTTTATACCAAATCGAGAAAAGCGCCTCCGTTTTATATCTATCTATCTGATATATTGATATATTTCTGTTAGGGTAAAAAGACTTACCAGATAAACAAGAGCTGTGAAAATGTTCTATTTTGGAACAAATTTAAAATAAAATAGAACACTTATGTACCGAATTGATTTAAATGAGAAATATTTTATAATTACAAGTTGTTATTTACGATCAATATAAAAAAAACTTGTAAACGTAAATCTATTCCTATATGGTGAAAAAAGTTAGGGGTAAAATTCAAACTCGCTTGTTTCTGTCCACTTGATGTTCCTATTCATGTTCCTTCGGTAATTTTTCCACCTCGTCTCACACATTGATTTCGCAAAGGGCAAAAAAATCCGCATTGGAATTAAAACCCTAAATCAGATAAAAAAATTCTTGGGCGGAAAATTTACAATGAAGAAGATAGGTTTGCTTTTTTCTTTAAGCGGTACGATTTCCATCGTTGGAGAGGGTCAGCTACAAGCTGCTTTGCTTGCAATTGAGGAAGTAAATAAAAAAAGTAATCTGAAATTTGAATCGGTGATTCGAGATGATAAATCAGACCCACGCATAGCTGCCCAGGAAGCATACAGTCTTTTTACGGATGTTAAAATCGATACACTGGTAGGCTGTTACATGTCCTCTCTACGCAATTCGATCAAACCAGTTTTAAATGAAACTGGAGGATTATTGATCTATCCAACTCTTTATGAAGGAGAACAATTTCATCCTAACATCTTCTATCTTGGAGCTGTACCCAATCAACAAGTCGAACCACTGCTTTCATGGGCAACAAACAATGTATCCGATAATTTTATTTTGGTTGGATCTGATTATGTGTATCCCCGCTCCACAAATAGACAAGTAAGACAATGGGTCGAAAACGCTGGTGGCAATGTGTACCTTGAGACCTATTTCCCATTAGGCTGCACCAAATTCGATGATTTCTTTAAAAAACTGAGTAATCTGTGTAAAAGAGTCTCTTCATTCGTCGTTTTTTCTACTATAGTCGGGAATAGTGTTGTTTCTTTTTATAAAGAATACAAGAGAAAAAAAATACCTTTTCCTATTATCAGTCCCATTACCTCTGAAAGAGAAATACAAAGCATTGGAAAAGAGGCATCGTGTGGCCACATTTGTACCTCGGCGTATTTTCAAACAATTGAAACTGAAATGAACCAAAGATTTATAAGTGCGTTCAAACGGCGCTTCGGTGATCAACCTATTAGCCGCGAAATGGCGGCAACCTACGATGCGATCCGTTTGCTAGCCGCGGCATATAACCGAATATCAAGTGTTCCTTGGGGAAAAAATGAAACCGAAAAAGTCCGTATGTCTTTAAAGGATTTATCATTTCAAGGCATTCAAGGCAAAGTGCTTATAGATTCTAAGTCCCAGCACCTGTGGCAATGGTCGCGTATTGGGAGGATCAATCCTGAAGGTAAAATTGAAGCCTTTTGGGAGTCGCCAGGCCTTATTCCTCCCAAGGTAGATACGAGCAAAATAGGATTAACAATTAGCGATAATTGGGATTTAAATCGAGATTGTAATTTTCGTTCATTAGTTGGCACCAATAAAAAGCTTTTAGAATGCATTCAACTGGCCAAAGTTGCCGCTATGACTTCGTGCAATGTTTTGATAACGGGTGACACTGGAACAGGTAAAGAACTGCTTGCAAGAGCGATACACGCAGCAGGTTCCCGACATAATTTCCCTTTTGTTCCCATAAATTGTGCAAACATTCCACGAGATTTAATTGAAAGTGAGCTTTTTGGATATGAAGAAGGTGCCTTTACCGGGGCAAAGAAAGGCGGCAAAGTGGGCAAATTTGAAATGGCCAACGGTGGAACGATTTTTCTAGATGAAATTGGCGAAATGCCAAACGATATGCAGGCTCATCTATTAAGAGTTATTGAGGATATGGAAATATACAGAGTAGGGGGAACCGAAGCCGTTCGCTTGAAGGCTCGGTTGATCGCATCGACCAATAAAGATTTATCACGAGAAATCACTCAGACGGAATCTTTTCGAAAAGATCTTTTCTATCGATTGAGTGTTTTCCACATTGAGCTTCCTGACCTATGTGATCGAATAGATGACCTCTCTCAGCTTGCCGATCATTTCCTCCAGCGTTTATGCCGCAAGAACGCCATAGAAAAGAAATTGGCACCAGAGACCTTGAAGGCCCTGGAAAACCATTCATGGCCAGGAAATGTTCGCGAATTGAGTAATGTTATTGAAAGATCTTATTATTTAGCCTTGGACTCAAAGTTCATCTGTCCCGATCACTTGCCTGACTATATTATTCATCCTCAACCTGCGAGGGATCATATAAATAAAACTGATGAGTTAAGTTCTCAAAATGCCATGTCACTCTATAGGTTACCTAAAAATCTTACATCTATAAAAAAAACAGAAGAGTATCTTATCAAGCAAATTCTTGAACACTGCGGCTTTAACATCAGGAGAGCCTCCTTGTTACTTGGCATTTCGAGAAGCACGTTGTACCGAAAAATCAAAAAGTATAAAATTAATACAAAACAGGAATTTTTTATTTAACACGAATATTCTTCCAGAGGAAAGGGACAATGATCTGAGCTTGCTTTATTCGAGCGTGAGCATCGCAAAAATAGGATAGTATGTAAAGCCGGTTGGTTTAAGTTGTTGGACAAATCAAGCTTTAATTATAGCAAATAAGTCCTTCAAAAGGCAGAGTCAATTGAACTCTAACCTGGCCCACAGGGCCAAGGTTTCCATGTTTAACTTAAAGTTGCATATAAAATCATGACAAATCAGGTCGTCGCTTGATTTTCCTTTTTTCTTCCATTAGGGCAAATATAAAGACACATGCCACAGACACCAAGTGCAGATGTCTTTTTCAACTTGCTAAGATATTTGTCACACTTGAGGGCATCAAAGCGAATTTCTCTGGGATCCTCTTCCCTAAATGGCTCACCTGTAAAGGCCTTTACAGGGCAAATGTCAACGCATTCATGACAATCACCGCAGCGTTCCTCCATCGGTTTGTTGGCAACTTTTAGAGGTGCATCAGTAAGGATGGTGCCCCAACGTACCCTTGGGCCAACTTCCGGAGTTACCAGAAGGCAGCATTTTCCAATCCATCCCAAACCTGAGAGGCGCGCGGCCATTTTGTGGGAGAAGATGCCATAAAGCTCCTCGTTATATGTATTCTCCTGGGTTGAAGGTATTGGTAGCGTTCGGTGTCCCTTGCGTTGGAGAACCCCACTTAGCCGTGACGATGTGTGATCCAGGCGCTGATTAATAACGTCGTAGGCATGATGTTTGTAATTCATGCTTACAGGGCTTGAAAATCGGTTTGGCTGTTGGTCCACTATGGCATGAGATAGGGCGATCCCCAATGAAATAGCCCGCGGAAACTGAGTAGCTGCTTCTTCCCAAAATTTTTCGATGGACTCCTGAGCAGGTGATAAATCTGCAATTCCAAAGAAATCTGTTCCCATTTCAACAGCCAGTTTATTTAGTTTAGCTTCGAGTTCCATTTCATTCGGTTTCGTTTTCAGTAAAGCTTTCGGGTAACACAACTCTATTTAGACTTATTCCAGTGTGAGGTCAACACAAACTGAGATTAGCACGGCATTCGAAAAAGTCATAATATCATACCAATCAGACTCAAATTTCTAGGGTTCAAAAGGCTGGAATCACTTGCAATAACATGAAAGTTGTGTTTTGCACCGATTCTTGCAATATTTTTTTGATATTCAAATCCAAAACTCAAAAGATTTCCAAAAAGCACACATAAAATATGTAGTGTTCTGCCATTTTCGGATTGAGTTACAGATTGCGCATGACAAATCCATAATTTTTTAGCAGCTCGTTTTGTTTGCCTTAGTTTTAAATCTGTGAGGGCTTAAATTTTGTTGGATGTGCTAACGCAATATGAAATTTTGGGGTTTTGTAGATTAGGTTTAAATCAGAGGAAATTTTACTGAACTGAAACTTGGGATATCCCGCTAGAAAAACAAATATCAGGTTGCCGGTGAATATCAAAGCAGGGGGTTGCAAGGTATGATTATCGGGAAAAAGAGTCAACTTTAGGCACTGATCTTAGGGGCCTTGGGTCGCAGGAGCGCTTCAACCACATTGCGCACATATTGCTCGTCGGAAATTCCATCGATGGCTTCTTGCGGAAAGCTTACAATGCTTTTAAAATACCCACTGAGCTCATGGAAAAGCTCAACCCGGGCCCGGGGCTCCAGGTCATTGCGTCGCACGATTGACTCAACCGCAATCTGGGCTTCTAAAGGAGTGACATTTTGTCTGAGGCGGGCTTCTATATGAGGATATTCACGAAAGGAATTGTATTTGCTCTCTAAAAGTTGGTTCAAGTCCGGTTCGGCAATACGAGGACTCCAGACCACAACGGTATTGGCCGCAAAATCTCCCAAACGTTGAGATCGCCTGTTAAACAGACATGCCAGACCACCAACCAGATACAGCGCCGGCAAACTGTCGACAAATCTTAACAGATTCCGGATGACAATCTGGCTGAATTGAAGCCGCAACCCCTGTTCATCCATAACTCTGAGCCGCAAAAGCCGTTTGCCCAGTGTTTGTCCCTGCCAGTACCACTCTGTTAAAATGCCGTAGCCGATCGAAACAACAAAAAAACCAATAATATTGGCCGCCATTGCCAGATCACGGCTGAGAATACCCAGGAGTCCGAAAACCACATTTAATATCGTAATAAGGGCAAAAATCGTCCCCAGATCGATTGCCCAGGCCAAAAAGCGCGTAATCGGCCCCGCCAGCAGCAGCGAAAATTCGATCCCCTCAGGGGTTTTAATGATGAGTGTATTTGTTTTGCTGGATAACATAGTACGTAATTAAATGAGCTAAAATTCAAAATGCCTAAAATGAGCTAAAATTATTGTCGAGTTCATTTTTCAACGTCTTTGCCAAATTTCTTATGATTCATAAATTTCTCTTTTAAATTTTAGGCATTTTAGATCACTTTAGATCATTTTAGGCATTTATTCTTTCTGACTTTCTCCCGGCTATTCCCAGAAACAACGCCAGAATAATCAATTCAAAAACGCCGAATCCAATTTTGACTGCGTACGGCATGACCGGTTCATGATATTGTGAAAAAAAGGCTTCAATAATTCCAGCCCACACCAGCATCAGGGCCACACCGGATATGAGCGTCACCAGATCATTGGATATTTTGCGCAGCCGCATTCGCAAAGATATCGGTTTGCCCCATCCGATAAGCGCCCCGGCCAGTACAATGCCGGCCTGCCCGGCAAGCAAAATGGCCGGAATTTCAACAGCCCCGTGTGGCAGCAACCAGCCTAAGAGGAAGGACGTCTCCCCCGCCATCACATAATCGACGGCCACCGCCCCTAAAATGATGCCATTATAAAATAGCATGACCAATGTGCCGATCCCCCAGGTCAGACCCAGCGCCAGCGTTAGAATGGCCACTTTGGTATTGTGCGTCATCAAAAATGAAGAAAAGGTAGTTTTGGCGCCTTTGAGACGATCGGCATTGACGTCTTCTTCCTTTTTTACCCGCTCAGACGGATCCCCCTGTAGATGAGAAAACGGAAGCAGTATCTGTTTTGTATTCGAATCCACGATAACCGTAAATCCGCCAAAGGTTGCGCCCACCCCGATCGCCAGCAGGCAGATCCAGAATGCGCGAATATGTTTGCGGAACGTCTGCGGAAAGGTAGTGAAAAACCAGTGCAACGGCCGGAGCCGGTGAGGCTTTTCGCGGGTTTCATGGATCTCCCCAAAGGCTCTGCCCACCAAGGCTTCAAGATAAAGTCGGGTGTTCGGCTCAGCAGAAAAAGTCGAAATTTTAGCCAGACCTGCCGAGGCCCGTTGATAAAGATAATGAAAGCGTTCAAGCTGCCCGAGCGTTAGCGTGACCTCCGGTTTTTTTTCAAGCCGGTCTAAAACCGCTTCCAACTCCGACCAGCAGGGTCGCTCCTCGGTGATGAATTTTGGTAGATCGATTATCATATCGCTAATAAATGAGCTAAAATTTAAAATGCCTAAAATGATCTAAAATTAAGGAAATATTTTATAGCGAGTATAAATGATTTACTTGCTTCCAATTGATGTAAAAAGAGCAAGTAGTTCGCTGCATTCATCATAATCGGCCTTTATTTCTTTCCATTTTAACCATTTTACTTCTGTAATTACTTCTAACCAGAATTGAGTTTCACTTGACTCGCTTTCACATATTTTTATTTTATTTCTAAAATCCGCTTTGCTTCTTGCTCGATTGGCTTCGCGGTAATTAGCGCCAACTGAAGTTCCGGCTTTTGTAAGTTGATTTCTAACAACTCTTCCTTCTGGAGTATTGGGTAATTTGGCTGATATCTTAATTATTCTAACAGCAAATTGTCGGGTTCGTTTTTCAAGGTCTTTGGCAAATTTCTTACGACTCATGGGTTTTCTCTTAATTTTTAGGCATTTTAGCTCATTTTAGTTCATTTTAGGCATTCTCTAATTATAAAACTTGTCTCCTCTTCAGACGAAAGATACTGTGAAACCATCTCCGAGCAGAGGTTTTCGGAATTCAACATGGCAAAACCCACACCGCGTCTTTGCAAAACTTTTTGGGTTTCCTGTATCCGCCGCCATACCATGTGCCCGCCCAGATCGTTGTAAATATCATTAACCGAAGAAACGGATTCAGAGGCAAAAAGCGGTTTCACGACCGTGGGCTTGATCATGTTGACCAGCACCACATGGTTTCTTGAAATTAGATCGATGTGCCGTGTAAAACTATCCGCCAGAACCGGATCATCTAAATGGGTCAAGAAAACCAGCAAGGCCCGTCGACGGATCTTGGTACCGATAAATGTGAACAATTCAGCAAAATCTGGAGAAACCCGGTGCGGTTGCAAGGTGTAAAGCGCATCCCGGCAAACATCGAAATGCGCTTTGCCCATTTTGGCTTTTAAAAATGCACGTATCTTGTCGTCAAAGGTCAGCAAACCAAACAAATCCCCCTGCCTTTCCGCGGCCAGCGCCATGATCAGGGCAGCCGTAATAAATCGCTGCAGCACCGTGGTGAATTCGTCAGCATGCTTTTGTTCTTCCTCCCCATGGCTCGACAGAGAGTTGCCCTCAGAAGATCTGGCGCTTAATCGCGAGGCATCGATGATGACATAGATTTGCTGGGTCCTCTCGATCTGATAAACTTTTGTAATCGGCAAGCCTCGCTTGGCGGTCGTCTTCCAGTGAATATCTTCAAAACTGTCACCGGGAAGGTATTCGCGGAGCTGCTCAAAATCCCGCCCTTTACCGATTTGCCGCTGGGCGTGAATCCCCAGTCCCCTGTTTAAAAAAAGCGCACTTAGATTTTTGCGCTCCTCAAAAAGATTGGGATAAACCCGAATCTCCATGTTAATCCGAAGCGCCGTGCGGACAGACCAGAATCCCCATAATGATGCGGTCTCCAGATAGCACCAATCAATCGGGTAACGTCCCTGTTTCAGGCCCTTGAGCAACCAGACGATAGATGACAACGGATTATCTTCCGGCAGCTCGACGCTGAGCTCCACTGCCGGTGAATAAATTTCTTGCGGGAATGCCAAACCCAATCGAATGCGTTTGACCGCCCGTTTCTCGTTTTCAATCTGCAGATCAAAATGGCCCTGCCTGCCCTTTGAAATCCGAACAACCTCCGGCAGCATGACGCGTATACCCGCCAGCCGTCCCCGTGAACGATGAGCATCCATGATCACAACAGCCAGGATAGCCGCCGCCACAACGATGGTGGGCACAACCACAGCGTCAACCACCACCAGCAGCAGCGTAGCTGGCAGAAGGATCAGCCCTGCAAAAAAAAGAAGGCGGTATGTCGGCACCAATTTCACTATTCGGTCACCTGACCTGTTTCAGTTTAACAGCTTTAATTCAGTGCAATAATCCAAGTCTTCGTAGGCAACAAATGCCTAAAGTGAACTAAAATGAGCTAAAATGCCTAAAATTAAATAACGACTGAAATCCTTCCAAAATTTTAGGCACTTTAGGCATTTTAGTCATTTTAGGCACTTTTTGAATATTGTAAAAAACTATCATTAACGTGGGACGGCAATTTCCTTTAGAATAGATTCAATGACCTCCCTGACCGTCAGTCCCTCGATTTCATATTCGGGCCGCAGAATCAGTCGATGTTCCAGCACCGGATAAGCCATTGTTTTGATATCATCGGGGGTAACAAAGTCCCGCCCGCTAATAGTTGCAAACGCCCGGCTGGAAAGCAGCAACGCCTGGGTGGCCCGCGGCCCGGCGCCGACCATAACGCTTTGATGGTTACGGGTTTTACGTACGATGTCCACCACGTAAGCGACCAGGTCTTCCTTGACGAGAATCCCTTCCAGGGCCGTGCGCAGTTTGGGTAAGACCTCCGGTTTGATGATCTGCTGAACCGCACCACTGGCCAGCGTATCCTCAGGCGTGTCTTTACCCAGCATTCGTCGCGCGAGCGTGAGTTCCTCATCTTCGCCGGGAAGATCCATATTAATTTTAAGCATAAACCGATCTTTCTGGGCTTCGGGCAGCGGATAGGTGCCCTCATATTCGATCGGGTTTTGGGTGGCAAACACTGTAAAATTCGCGGGCAGCGGATGCGTCTCGCGGTCGATGGTGACCGTGCGTTCCTGCATGGCCTGCAATAGTGCCGATTGCGTTTTGGCCGGTGCCCGGTTGATTTCATCCGCCAGCAAAAAGGAGCAAAAAACCGGGCCCTTTACCAGCGAAAATTCACTGGTCTGCAGGTTAAAGACATGCGTTCCGGTGATATCGGTCGGCATCAAATCCGGCGTAAATTGAATACGCGCGAAATCACATTGCATCACGTGCGCCAGGGTCCGCACCAGCAGGGTTTTCGCTATTCCGGGCACGCCTTCGATGAGCGCATGCGTGCCGGTAAAAATCGCAATCAACGCCTGATCGACCACATGCTCGTAACCGATGATCACCTTGGCGACTTCCTGTTTCGTTTTTAAAAGGACCTTTTTTAAAATTTCCGTATTTTCATTCATCGTATCTTCCCTTTGAAATTATTTTACTGATCCGTCGATAACCGCTGACCGGATCAATGAATTTGGGGCTGCGTTCTGTTATCATTTTAAAGGCTGATTTTATTTTCGCCAGCTGATCGTTGCGAAACCGCTTTTCAGGTTGAATCGTGCGTTCCCATTCCCGTATGCATGCCTGCAAAATGTGCCGGGTGGGGATATTACGGCGCAACAGGCTGATCAAACCCTGGGTGGAATCCCGATCCGAGATGAAATCTCCGTCCGGTTGTGCCTGGCTTCTCTTCGGCGGGGGCACAAAATAAACTGAATTCTTCCAGATGAACAAAAGCGCTAAAACTGCCACCGTAAATATAAACCAGTGAAAGCGGTATTTTTTAATCAGGCTCAGTACCCCGGGGTGTTTGAAGATGCCGAAATGGGTTTCATCAAAGACGACGGTTGCGCTTTCACCGAGCGCCCAGGCTAAAAGTTCCGGATGGCGATCAGATCGCAGCGCTTCATTACTCAGGAAAAACGAATCCGCCGAAAGCACCAGACTGCCGCTGCCATAATATTTTTCAACAATGACCGGCCGGCCATCTGCAGCATAAATCACCTGCCAGGTGTCATCAAGATCATCAAAATACAGCGCGGTATGCCAGGAGATCGCTTGGGGCAGGCCGTTTAGATCGGACGCGGATAGACCATCACGGACATTAGCCGCTTTATCCGGCGGCTTTTCGGCAAACGCAAAAACCAGCCCCCATTTATCTTTTAAAGAAACACAGTCGCCCTGCTTTACAGATGTCACGGGGTCGGGCCCTTCCTCCAATTTTTTATCTTCTTTATTTGGCGCATTTGAAGCATTTTCAGTTGGGTACGGCTTTGATCGATTTTGCTTATCGTTGGATGCATCTTTTTGTCGGGCATTATCTTTATCTTCGATTTCATTTTTGGGCGCCGCGCATTTTGACATTCGCCAGTTTGGCGGTTTTTTCTCAACCGGCAGAAAAGACAAAACCAGGCGGCCGCCGGCATTTGTTAGTCGCTCAAATACCTTGAACCACTCTGCGGAAACGGAATCGGAATCAAATACGGATGTTCCGATATAAATAAAGGCAGTGTTTTCGTTAAATTCTAACGTTTGCACGGGATGGTAATTGCGACTGACCACAGCGTCATTAATATTTTCCAGACTGCTGTAGAATGCGCGGCTACCCAGCGGATCGCTGCGCAATGATGAATAGGCCGGATATACATCCCCGGCTTCAAAGCGCAGCAAAAATAACTTAAACACACCGAACATGAAGCCCGACACAATGACGAAGAAAATAATTATCCGTATGGCCTTAACGTTGAGCAAGTATCATTACCTTTTTTTGAATGGCCTCAAAATCGTCCAGATCAGGGCGGCTGATTTTATACATGCCGTACCAGACACGCTCAAATATTTCCCTGCCTTTGGAAAAGGCCGGCAACAAGCCCTTTTTTTGATGGGCCCTGCGCTGCAGTTCCATTTCATAATCTTGATTGGATTTAAACTTTTCAATCGTGATCAATTCGTGTTCAGCCAGATCGGCGAGGGATGCCAGATAGAACGCCCGGATTGCGAGACGCAATGACCCCTTTTCGGCCAGTTGGCGCGCCAGATCCAACCAGCGGTTTGCGGGCAAATCGTCAGCGGTGGTATCTTCGTCTTCCAGATCGGGTGTGGATTCAACCGCCACCGCTGCTATTTCTGTGTGGGCCGCCTGCCGGCGCACCCATGAACGCCATAGAATATATACCAGCGCACACAAAAGCCCGATAAGCAGGGCAATAACGGCAATCCGCACGGATGACACCCAGTTTGCATCCGGTGAGGCAGCACGCCGCTCACCGCCGGGCAGCAGGCCGATCAGCCAATCGATCAGTTTGTTAATCCAGCTTATGATGGTATTAAAAGCCTTTGCCATTTTATCAATAATCCACGCCACCACCGAGGCGATAGGCCCCTCTGGCTCTTTTTCATCCTCAGCGATTCTCTCTCTGGGCATGCGCCAGACAAATTCCCGCCGTTCCATCACTTCGTCAATAGAGCGATCCAGTGCTTCGGGCGAGGTGAAACCGGTTTGGGTCGCTGTTAACGGTATGGGGTTGACGGCCAATAATGCCACAACCAAGACACCGATGACGGCCGCGTTGCGATTACGCAGCAGGCCTTTCAATTCTGTTTTCAGATCGTCACCTGACTTCAAGGCCGCACCATAAAAACACCGCAGAACATAAACGGTCTTGACCAGCGGATTCATACACAAATAGGTCATGCCGATGGTTACCACCCAGAAGGTTGTGTTGATGACGTGAGTTCCGCTCAGGGTAAACATGGATTCGATACCCAAATAATTTTTCAATAGGTGGGGCAAGACATAAATTGCAGCGGCGATATTTATAAAAACCACGCTGCCAAACATAAAAAAAACCGACATCAAAATATGATTCTGCCGCGGCCACAGCTTGGCCTGAAACCACGCTTTTTTGCATAACGTTCTCAGATCGTGAAGTTCGGTCGGCGCCACGACCGTTGCATTTTGATAGAAGGCATAGCACCAGCCAAACGGAAGGAAGACCAGGGCCGCCAGTGGTAGAATGAAAAAAGCGGTTGCATGAATGATGGTCTGATTTGCGGCAAGCGACAGAACGCGCTGCAAGGTCCATCGCGGCATTGGTTCTCCGCTGATTTTCAACTTTACCCTTGCAGCGAACACGACATGCCAGCATTTCATCCATATATAAAGCAGCGCAAGACCCAGAGAGGCCACCGCATGGTAGCTCCTGGCATCGGCGCTGCGACTCATATCGGCCCAAAAATAAAACAGGCCCAGTAAAAACGGCAACGTTCCGATCAAGTAGCTGGAAAGCAAAAACAGGGGCGTCTTTCGTAGTAAATGCACCGCTTCTTCCAAAAGGAGGACCACACCCTTGCGGTGTTGTTTTGATCTGGGTTTCATTGCGGCTTCCACCACCCCATTTCCCATAACGTTCCTTCGTGAAATGAGGAAGGAAGCGACAGCAGAATTTGCCCCAGATAATAGAAGAATACCCATAGAAACATTGCACCCAGCAGAAAATGGATAACCTTGGCAAATCGGCCAAACCGGCTTAGGCTGGAAGCATCGGCATTGATTTTGTTGCCCAGGCAGGCAGCACACAGGACTTTGTCCTCATGCTCGGTCACACATTCGCGACAAAAATAGCGATGGCACTCCGGACAGCGGGCAACCGCTTCCCGTAACATATGATTGAAGCATCGCTGATGCAGCAGATCTTCCATCAGGACATCCTTTTCTCAGCACCGGTATCGATCGACGTGGTCGGCAGAGCTGAAGGCTGGTGAATGGCTTGCTGAGGATTTCTTAATAGGAAAAGCCCCAGGATCCCGATAAAAGCAGCGCCGCTGATCGCAATAATATTAACCGTCATTATTAGGGGACTTTCCCAGGGCGTGGTACTGGAAAGCAGCTTGAACAATTCCCATTGGTTCCGCAAAATTTCCGGGTGCCTGAATGCAATACCCATGCTGACAACATAGCCGGCAATAAAAGAAAAACAAACATACCCCAGCGCCGCCCAGGTTAAGGTGCGAACAGAGCGGTTCAAATTACTCTCGTGCTGCTTGACCAGGGCCACGACCACACAGATTCCCAGCAGCATCGTTGCTGCCGATCCCAGAAGCGTCAGGGCCACATGGGTGAGCATAAAGCTGGCCGCGACGATGAGACCATCGGCGACCAATAAAGCAAATAAAAATAAATGCACCCGCCCGTGTTCATGCTTTTGTCCTTCCAGCCCGTGTCTCTCGGTACCGCCTGTAGATCTTTCGGTTCGCCGGGCGGATGAGGAAACCTGTTGTTGATCAAAGACGGCCGGATTGATTCGTCCCTGTCGCTGTTCGATGATCGATCTAAGCCGGTTCATCACAGGTTCAGTCGTTTTTAAGCGATGCAGCGGATACAATTTTTCAGTCTGAACAGCCGTTAGCAGAACCGTTTCACAGGTGGGGCCTTTTAAAACGTTTATCAGCAAAATAAGCAGTATGGCCGCAGCGATTACTGCGGGAAAAAGCCGCCAGCCGCCCCCGGAAGTAACCGCAAAAAAACAGAATAGGCCCAACAGGGCCCCGAGAATTATATTCGCAATTCTTCCCGACCCGGTTTTACGAGTGATGATGGCCTGAATATCATCGAAGTAATATCGCTTATAGTCCTCTACACCCAACCGCGAATAGATCTGAAGCAAATGGTCGGAACCTTGCCAGAGGGTATGATGTCCGATTAAAAAGCCCTTTTTTTTACCGGGCAATCTTCGGTATGCTTGTGTTTTGTTGGCCATTTTTAGCTGAAATTAAAGTTCCTCAACAGATTTTTTGTGCTTCTTAAGATTAACCCCTTTAATAATCACGAAAACACGAAATTAAAAAAGCACGAGATTTTTTGTTTTTCGTGTTTTTACCTTTTCGTGCTTTCGTGATTAATTCTTTTTCTGCTGCTCAAGTTTAAGCAACTGTGTTTGGCCCCTATGTCGCCATCAGGCTGCCAAAAAACAGAATCCACGCGGCAATTTGTAAACAGGCAATCGTAAAAGCCAGGACAAATCGGATTTTAGTCCGTGGAATGATACTGCCGGGAGCACCCCAGTATCGGATGACCATAAAGAGAACGACGGGCGCTGTAATAAGGGTAAACCATACAAATATCATTGAAATCAGCGCGATATACAAAGCTACTTTGTCATAGCATACACGATGGTTTTCCAGATTTTTTATCTTGTGTTTGGTTTTCCCCGTTTCCAGACAGACCGGACAAAGATGCCGGTCGTTGAATTCAACGTCGCACAGCGCACATAAAAACCGACCACAGGACGAACAGGCGACGGCCGCCTTTTTCCCAGGGTGATAAAAGCAACCGGCTTCTTTCTCAGCCTGCAGTGGATCTCCGGTTTGGCCGGAGGGCAGTTTACGAAAAATAGCCGGATAAACATCCGCGCGTGTCAGTTCCTTACATGTCGGACACGGGATCAGCGCAAAGGTGTTGATCGTCTCAGTGTTGAACGGTATTTTGCACTGGGTGCACGAAAGCAAAACTTGGCTCCTTATGATTTATTTTTAACGGCCACACCGCCCCAACCGGCCGGATATGTCTATGAAATTTTACTGGAGAGACGGAGTACTTAAGATTTCGGAATGCAGATTGCGGATTTCGTATTTCGAATGTGCGATAGGTTTGATATTTAAATCTAAAATCCGCAATCTAAAATCCGCAATTAATTTTGCTCCATTACTCCATGGAAAATTCAGAATTAAATTTCTCCTGATTTTATCACCCGGGTATCACAGATTCGGTCATGCAGCGTGCGTTTTTGCTCGTCGAACCCGGCCATGATGTAACCAATACCCAGAATCAACCCGCTGATGTATTTTGCAAAATGCCGACCGATTGCCCTCGCAAAGCTGACCTTATCGCCTTCTGACATGACTACTTTTAATTTACAGGCCATTTTTCCCGGAGTGGCTGCATATTTGCCCACAAACCAGGATTCATAGATAGCGGGTATGATAAAATTAAGAATCGCGGAGATCAGTTGAATAATGGCAAATGCAGCGGGCTCATCAAAGGAGGAGACCCCCATAAAGGTAAGCGGGACATAAATAATGGCGCTGGCGATTGCCATGATAATATAGTCAATAAACCAGGCGCCCACACGGATCCAAAAACCGGCATATTCCATCTCACCGGCAAGCGTAACGCCTTCTTTGATTTTTTGAACAAAAAGCGGTTTACAGCTCGCGCACACCCACGCTTCGGCGAACCGAATCATATCATCTTCAGCAAAAGCCTGGCCGCATTCAGAGCATAAGGATTGCTTCACCGGCGAGGCCGCCTGTACCGCTTGGGAGCTCCCTTGGGTTTTGCGCCGCACAAAAAGGCCCAATTCTTCCCACCCTTGCATGCCGGGTTGCCACACGAGCGTCTGGGAATCAATTTTGCGGTTTTTTATCAGTGACTGCAGCTCGGTTTTGTCTATGGGACCGACCTGTCGGTCCCCATCGGCATAATATAAATTCATTTTTATTCGATCCGGTTTCCAGGTTGCGAACCTAACTCTAATGTATTGATATATGAGTCTATATCGGTTGCAGCCGCGAAAAACTTAAGCCCTAACGTCCTGATTGAGCAAAAAGGCTCAATCAGGACGTTAATAATTATCAGAACAAATTTTGATTCCCACTATGACTAATAACGGATAGCAAATAACGAATAACCAAGGGCTATTTTAGCATAAATCCGATTATTCGGCTTCATTTTTCGGGAAACGCAGGATGTGGCCCTAGTGCAAAATCTGGCTGAGAAACAGTTTGGTGCGGTCGTGTTGGGGATTTTCAAAAAACTCTTCGGGTGTGTTGCCTTCTACAATTTGGCCGAAATCCATAAAAAGCACCTGGTGCGCCACGCTTTTGGCAAAACCCATTTCGTGACTGACCACGATCATGGTCATCCCTTCCTGGGCGAGTTCGATCATCGCATCCAGCACTTCCTTGATCATCTCAGGATCAAGTGCAGATGTGGGCTCATCAAAGAGCATTATTTTCGGCGACATACAAAGACTGCGCGCAATGGCGACCCGTTGTTGCTGGCCGCCTGATAGCTGGCCGGGATATTTCTGGGCTTGTTCGGCAATTTGGACCTTCTCCAGATTATGCATGGCGGTTTCTTCGGCTTCTTTCTTGGGGATCTTCCGAACCCATATGGGTCCCAAAGTGAGATTGTCGAGGATGGTCAAATGCGGAAACAAATTAAAATGCTGAAACACCATGCCCACTTCGGCCCGTATTTTCTCAATATTTTTTAAGTCGTTCGTTAATTCGATCCCGTCCACTATAATTTTGCCCCGTTGATGTTCTTCAAGACGATTGATACATCGGATCAGCGTGGACTTACCGGACCCGGAAGGTCCGCAGATAACGATACGTTCCTGCTTTTTAACCGTAAGGTTAATGCCTTGCAGAACATGAAAATCGCCATACCATTTATGCATTTCGATAATTTCGATGATGGCATCGTTTGCCATAGAACTTTCTGTCTTCTCTGACTTCTGGTTTACCATAACGATTCTCTCATCTTGAATTTAGATTTAATTTAGCTTTTGTTGCTCATTAAAGACCTGTTTCTAGCTCACGTTCTAAACGCCGGCTGTAATTGGACATAAAGAAACAGCATAAAAAATAAATCAGGGCCACAAAAATATAGGCTTCGGCTGAAAAACCCATCCACTTTGGATCGCTTAGAATCGTCTGTGTGGTTCTCAGCAAATCGAAAAGGGCAATGATAACCACCAGAGAAGTATCTTTAAAGGCTGATATCAATTGTTGAACTGAAGGCGGTATCACTATTTTTAAAGCCTGGGGAAGAATAACCAGCCGCATGGTCAGGTAATAGCTTAATCCTATAGAATCTGCTGCCTCATACTGCCCGCGCGGGATGGCCTGCAATCCGCCACGAACGACTTCGGCAATATAGGCTGCGGTAAAAAGGATGATGGCAACCATGGCTCTTAAAATTTTGTTGATGGTAACACCCTCGGGTAAAAATAAGGGGAGTACGACCGAAGACATGAACAACATACTGATGAGGGGTACACCGCGGATGAGTTCAATATAAACAACGCTTAGTGTTTTTATCGCCGGCATTTTGGATCGGCGTCCCAAAGCCAATACAATCCCTAAGGGGTAAGCAACCGTTAAGCCGAAAACCGACAATGTTAGCGTTAATGGAAGCCCTCCCCATTGCGTGGTTTCAACCGGTGACAAACCGAGAAGCCCGCCTTTCATCAGGAGCCCCATCACAAAGAGGCCAATAAGCCAGGCATAGAGCAGTGATTTTTTCCAGTGATTTCGGTTCCGGCTATAGAATAGAAGCCCGATTAACAGCACCATAGCCACCAAAGGTCGCCATTGCTGCTCATACGGGTAAAATCCGAAAATGATAAACCTTATATTGGCAGGTATAAGAGACCAGCAGGCACCATCGCTCTGCCGGCATTCCGCCCCTGTAGAGACCCAGAGGCTGTCGATAAACGCCCAGCGAATCAGCGGCGGTACGATCACCCACAAACAATAAACCGCTATGATGGTCAGAATGGAGTTAAACCAACTATTAAATAAATTAAATCTTATCCAGCCGATGACGCCCACATGAGTCACCGGTGGTTTTATGACTTCGCTCTTTTTAATTTGATCCGCCTTTTCCATTCGGCAGTCTATCTTTCTACAAGGGCCATTTTTTTATTATACCAATTCATAAATGCGGACGTCGAAAGACTGAAAAAAAGATAAACCAACATGATCATGGCCACGCCTTCAATCGCCTGTCCGGTTTGATTGATGGCTGTACCGGCAACTGAGACAAAATCGGGATAACCGATGGCCACTGCCAACGAACTGTTTTTGGTAAGGCTCAACATCTGACTGGTCAACGGCGGGATGATCACTCTCAGCGCCTGGGGTAAGATTACCAACTGCAGTACCCGGTTGGGTCTGAGTCCGATGGACATGGCCGCTTCCCGTTGCCCTTTGCTCACGGCTTGGATACCTGCGCGCACGGCTTCCGCAACAAAGGCTGCCGTATAAAGCACTAACCCCAGTAAAAGGGCAGTGAATTCGGGACTGACATTGAGTCCGCCTTGGAAATTGAAACCTTTGAGTTCAGGAACACTCATCGTGGTTGGAGTTCCCCCCGCCAACCAAACTAAAAGCGGGAGCAAGATGAGAATGCCGACGGATACGCTAAAAACAGGAAATGTCATGCCGGTTCTGGCCTGTCGCCTGCGCGCCCAGCGACGCAGAAAAAAAACACTTACACAACCTGCCAGAAAAGCTAAAGCCATATAGGTATGCGCAGGATGGAATTCCGGAACGGCAAAAACAAGGCCGCGATTACTCAGGAAAACACCGTTAAACGGGCTCAATGCCTGTCGGGGACCCGGAAGGATTTCATAAAAGAATGCATACCAGAAGAAAAGCTGCAACAAGATCGGTATGTCCTGAAAGACCTCGATATAGACAGCCGCCACTTTGGATACCAGCCAATTTGTGGATAAGCGAGCGATACCCATCAAGGTGCCGAGGATAACCGTTAGGACAATCCCGATAAATGAAACCAGCAGCGTATTTAAAACGCCAACAAATAAAGCGCGCGCGTATCTGTCTGCAGCGGAATAGGAAATTAAAGATTCACCGATTTCAAAAGAAGCTTCCTTTTGAAGAAAACCGAACCCCGTGGCTATGGCTTGCCTTTCAAGGTTGGCGATGGTGTTGGAAACGAGATAATATCCGAGCAGCCCCACCATAGCCAGGACGCCCAGCTGATAAAGAATGGATCGCTTACGCGGATCATACCAGAAAGCAACTTTACCCGATGCTGGGCTGGGCGCGGCGGCTGCGGTTTCCTTCATCATCTTCAAGTCCAGGCTCGTAGAATATAGTGTTCTATTAAGTGGTTATACCGCTTTTCATAATAAGGTTCCGAATTACGGAATTGCGGCATAAGTGGTTGTAAAAAAACGTTTGAATATCGGAACGTTTTTTTGACAGCCACTATATATCGTTGGAATTCTTTTTTTAACAAGAATTGTATAAAGGTGCCACTGAAAGTGGCACCTTATTAAAATGAATAATTACTTAAATGGCGGTGCATACATCAGCCCACCATTTTTCCATTGAGCATTCAAACCACGCTCAATTTTTAGGGGCGTATCGACACCGACATTGCGTTCAAAGATTTCACCATAGTTGCCGACCTGTTTAATGATATTATAGGCCCACTTTTCATCCAACCCCAATGCCTTGCCGTTACCTTCGCTGACACCTAAATATCTCTGAATTATGGGGTCCTTGCTTTTAGCCATTTGATCTACATTTTTTGAGGTGATTCCCAGATCTTCAGCCTCAATCAATGCCAGAACCGTAAAATTAACAATATCATACCACTGGTCGTCTCCGTGGCGCACGACAGGTGCCAGGGGTTCCTTTGAAATGAGTTCCGGCAAAATAATGTAATCATCCGGATTGGGAGCAACGGACCGGGTAGAGGCCAACTGGGATGCATCCGAAGTGAGTACGTCACAGCGCCCGGCAAAAAATGCTTTGGCTAATTCAGGAGTGCTCTCGATAACGACCGGTTTCATCTTCATATTGTTGGCCCTGAAATAATCCGCCAAATTAAGCTCGGTGGTCGTGCCCGGCAATACGCACACCGTGGCGCCATCGAGTTCTTTGGCGCCTTTCACACCCAATTTCTTGGGCACCAAAAAACCCTGCCCATCATAATAATTCACATGCACAAAATTTAGACCCAAAGCGGTTTCACGACCCAATGTCTGCGTACAGTTCCTCGTTAACACGTCGATTTCACCGGACTGCAATGCTGTAAAACGGGTTTTGGCTGATAAGGGTACGAATTTTAATTTGTCCGGCACACCGAAAACCGCCACCGAGACCGCCCGGGCAGTATCGACATCAAGTCCGCGCCACACCCCTTTTTCATCCGGTTTGGAGAACCCAAACAAGCCTTCATTAACACCGACCGAAATAAACCCTTTGGCTTTAACATCGTCTAATGTGCCGGCCAGCGCAAAGCCGGCTGTTAGAACCACCGCCATTAAGACAACAACACATAATGTGAAACGCTTCATCATTTTTCCTCCTCTTTTTTTGAATTAAGGTTTTCCCGGCGGAATTCATCAAGAAAACCAGACCGCCGACGACAATTCTGGCTGGCAAATCCGAACGCTTAAATACCCCATTCCAGTCTAAATAGGCTCAGGAAATCCTAAACAGAAAAATGAATGCTCCTCATCAATTAAACAACTGAAATTAAATAAAACGTCTATAGCAGAAAGAAATCGGGTTTGGCAACAAAAATATATGACTGAAAAATCCGCTCTCAGGTTCGAATGTCAAATTTTACAATTGACATATCCTTGAATTTTTCTTATTAATTCAAGCGCATATTATTCAGATTATTTTAAGAACCTTTACAGTTAGCTCCTCGCAAATATAGGCGTCTACTTCTAACTGAAATAATGCTAGATTTTTAACGTTGGTTGAAGAAAAACAACCCATTTGGGGGTGGTGTTAAGCGCTGGGAACCTGAAAAGGATCCGAATTGAGCCTGCCAAAATGCAAGGAGGAAATGGTGAAGCGCGATCTAAACATCGAAGAATGGCAGGAACGGTCTCCCGTTGAGCGCCGCGGCGATCGGGACAAACGAAGGAAAAACAGCCAAAAATATTTTGCCGGCATCCTGGAAAGAAGAACCGGAAAAGAGCGTCGGGATATCACGGAGCGCAGAGATCGCTGGTTACGGGTCGGTAAATGGCGCAGTGAGTCGGTTTTCGACGAATAAGCCGTGTGGGGAGACACAAAATTTTATTATAATTGTAAAATCTTTTTTATATGATAACCAAGGGGCAAAGTCTTTTAATGACTTTGCCATTTTTATGACTGGGGGAGAAATTAAATGATCACAACCGATGATACGGCCCTGGTGCTTATTGATATTCAGGAAAAATTAGCTCGGGCCATGCACAACAAAGAGGCCTTGTTTGATAATCTCAAAAAAATAGTTAAAGGGGCCCGCATATTGGGGCTGCCCATCCTATGGGCTGAACAAAATCCGGATGGTCTGGGACCGACGATCCAAGAGATTGCCGACCTCCTGCCGGACAAGAAACCGGTGAGCAAATTCAGCTTCAGCTGTTGCGGCAATGAATCGTTTATGAAAAATCTCAAAGCCGCCAACTGCAAAAACATGCTGGTTGCCGGTATTGAAGCACACGTCTGTGTTTACCAGACCGTGGCCGATTTAGTAAATCTAAAATTCAATGTTCAGGTTGTCGCCGATGCGGTCGCCTCCCGAACTCCTGAAAACAGATTGATCGGCCTCGAAAAAAGTAAAGCCGCCGGTGCCGGCGTAACCAGTACCGAAACGGCATTGTTTGAATTGCTCAAAGACGCCACGCAGCGACCACTTTAAGGAAATTATTCAAGTGGTGAAATAGTCGATATGAATTGGAATATTATATATGATTTTCTGACCGGCCCGGCACTCTGGTTTACCTTCATCTTTTTTAGCGGTGGCCTGCTGCTCCGAATCGCCCTCTTGTTTCGGCTGAGCCTCAAAAAGGACCGGGTCATTTATAATCATTTCAGCTTTGGCTGGGGCCTGCGATCGATTGTTCAATGGTTAATTCCCTGGGCCAGTGCCTCTATGCGTCAGCAACCGGTATTTGCCATGGTTGCTTTTATCTTTCATCTCTCGTTACTGGCTGTTCCCCTGTTTTTGAGTGCCCACATCCTGCTGTGGGATGAAGCTTTCGGCATCAGCCTGTGGTCCCTGCCCGATGTGCTGGCCGATGGGTTGACGCTGGTTCTGATTGGCGCTGCCGTCTTTTTATTCATCCGCCGTCGTGTCAAACCCGAAGTTAGGATTTTAACCAGCTCATGGGACTATTTTCTGCTGATTATGACGACATTGCCTTTTTTAACCGGCTTTTTGGCATATCACCAATGGGGCCCCTACGAAGTGCTGCTGATTCTGCATATTTTTTTAAGCCAGGTTCTCTTGATCCTGATTCCAATAACCAAGCTGGGGCATATGATTCTTTTCTTTTTTACCCGGGCGTTTATCGGCTTTGAGATGGGAGGACGCAGGGGGGCTCGCTCCTGGTAATTGCACAAAAGCGTTTTGAAATCCATTCACCACGAAGAGCACGAAGAACCACAAAGATAAAATAGAATTTATTAGATTTCTCCCTTTGTGTCCTTCCTGAACTTTGTGGTGAAATTTAAACTTAAAAACACATTTTTCCTCTAAATAAAGAATCGAGACTTTTTTGATGACAAGCCCTGCCGAAAAGAAATTTGAGTTTGAAAATCCTTCGGATTCTCCTGTAGATGTGAGCCGCGTGCGTCAAATACTGGCTGCCAACGATGGCGCCCGCATTCGAACCTGGCTGAGCATTTGCTCCCGCTGCGGGTTGTGCGCGGAAAGTTGCTTTGTCTATGTCAGCAATGATCGAGATCCCCGCCTGAGTCCGGCCTATAAATTCAGACACACACTCGGTGAAATGATTC
This sequence comes from uncultured delta proteobacterium, assembly GCA_963706575.1. GTDB lineage: Bacteria > Desulfobacterota > Desulfobacteria > Desulfobacterales > JAHEIW01 > JAHEIW01. Next base: position 346,182 of record CAVPNL010000003.1, read on the forward strand.
GGCGCAAGGGCAAAGTGGACCGCGCCTTTCTGGAAAAATGCTATGAAATCGCCTGGCTGCAATGCACCATGTGCAAGCGCTGTTCGATGTATTGTCCCTTTGGGATCGATGTCGCCACCATGATCGCCATCACCCGCAGTGTCTGCCACTCTCAGGGGGTGACGCCCAAACAACTGGCCTTTTTTTCGGATCATTGCGATAAAACCGGAAACCACATGGGCATCCCGGTGGAAGAACTGGTCGATACGTGCGAGTGGATGGTCGAAGAGGTAGAAGATGATTACCGGGGGGTAGACATCCCGGTGGATCAGCCCGGCGTCAGGTATATGTATACCATTAATCCGCGAGAGCCCGTTTATTACCCCCAGGACATTTCAAACGCCGCCATTATCTTTGCGGCTGCAAAAGAAAGCTGGACCATTCCCACTTTCGGCTGGGATTGCACCAACCTGCCCATGTTTGCGGGCAACCGCAATCTGGCCGGCAAACAGGTCAAAAATGTTTACGAAAAAGCCCAGCAGCTAAACGCGCAGTATATTCTGATTACCGAATGCGGACACGCCTATCGCTCAATGGCCTTCGAAGGACCCTATCTTGCCGGATACGCGGATGGCAAGCCGCCGGTGGAAATTGTTCATTACGTCCAGTTGCTCTATGAATACCTGCGGGACGGTCGCATTAAAATCGACCCCGACAAAAAAATCAAAGAACCGATCACCTACCAGGACCCCTGCAATGTATCTCGCAACGGCGGTCTCTGGGAACATGCCCGCAAAATCATACCCTATATTGCCGAAGATTTTCGAGATATGGCCCCCAACCGCGAACATAACCACTGCTGCGGCGGCGGCGGGGGCATAATGCCGATGGGACCGGACTACAAACCCTTCAGGATGGCTTCCGGGAAACTAAAGGCCGATCAAATCAAGGAAACCGGAGCCAAAATCGTGATCACACCCTGCCACAATTGCTTTGATCAAATCAACGATCTGAGTGAAGCATACGAACTGGGAATCACGGCGCTTTCCTTAAAAGAAATCATCGTTGAAGCCATGATCATACCCGACCACATGAAATTGGAGCCCCAAAAGGAAGATTGATTTTTTTATCACGAAAACACGGAAATTAAAAAGCACGAAATCTTACTTTAGCCTTTCGCGCTTTCGTGATTAATTTTTCCTGTTTGGCTCAGCCTGCCCGGCTTAAGATTGGAAACTTGCGATTAATGCGGCCCCTATGGCCCCGGTTACCTGGGTCTTTTGCGACACCTCAATGCCATACCCGGTTTTGTTTTCCAGAGCCTTGACCACCCCTTTGTTTTTAGCGACCCCACCGGTCATCATCAAAGGCGCTGACAGACCGATGCGACCGGCCATGGCGACCACCCGGGAGGCAATCGATTCGTGGATGCCGGCAATGATATTTTCTCTTTTCTCTCCTTTGGAGATAAGAGAAATCACTTCTGATTCCGCAAAAACGGTACACAGGCTGCTGATTTTCGCCGGCGTGTCAGCTTCCAGCGAAACCCCGCCAAAATCATTGATATCAACTTCAAGTGCCCGGGCCATCACTTCCAGAAATCGTCCCGTACCGGCCGCACACTTATCATTCATGGCAAAATCCTTCACGCCGCCATTTTCATCAACCACGATGGCTTTGCTGTCCTGACCGCCGATATCGATAATCGAGCGCACGGCCGGATTCAGATAATGGGCACCAACAGCATGGCAGGTGATCTCGGTAACCGCCTTGTCGGCGAAGACAACACTTTTGCGACCGTAACCGGTTGCAATAATTTTATCTACGGCGGACGCTTTTATCCCCAGATCGGCGATAATGTCTTGATAGACTTTCGTCCCGGCGTCCTGCGCATTATAGCCGGTTAACATCACCCGGTCGGAAATCAGGTTGCCGTCCTTAACAACAGCCGCCTTGGTCGTTATCGAACCCACATCGATCCCCACTGTAATCATACCTTCACCTCACGTGTACCCAATCATATGGCATAGCGCATAGTGCAGGCGCATGGTGTTAAAAAAAGATTATTTGAAAGAAAAGTGCATTGATTGATAGCAACTCTCGCAGTCAACATTTTTTTGCGCTATGCCCCATGCCCCATGCGCTATGCCAAATAGAGCTACATAGATCTGATCACCATGCTACGATACCTATCCCTGAAATCTGCAGACCCGCAATCACTTCTTATTCTTTAGGACCTCCATAAATGCATCAATGCGGGTCTCAATCTGGCTTTCGGAAAAACTTCGTTCATCAACCATATCGGCCTCAATCAGCAAGGTCGGGATGCCTCTTTTTTGCTGAATGATTTTCTGGATATCATACTGACCGAGCGAGTAAGGTTTGCAGCTGCGGTTGGAATGCATCACCAGGCCGTCAACTTCATATTTATCGATCATTCCCATGACATTTTCAGCCATTTCATCAACGCTGATATTCAGGTAAATGCGGGCATAGCCTTCTGCCATCGAATCCAAAAAATTGTCTTCCTTAAGATATTTCAGTGAGCTGCACCAGGCCGATGTATAGGTGTCCGCCACCAGGCAGGCGCCTTGAGCGGCAAATTTTTCAGATAACCAGCGCGTCCGATACCAGACCGGCAGGTTATCCCATAAAAGCCGATACTTTTCATCCGGTACCGCACCGATTCCAGCGCCAACCCGCTCTTTCATTTCTTTTAAAAGCGCCGTGTAATAGTCAATCGCAACCTGGGTGCCGCGCAGGGTCACGATTAAGGCCAGGTGAAAAAAAGCGTCAAAGGCGCTCATCGGTGACGGCCTGTGAGTGGTGGTGTCCAGCACCGCCTGCCACAAACGCTGGCCCTCAATGGCCAGTCGGCCGACTTCGGCCATGCGGTCTTCGTCTGCTTTCTTGCCACAGACCTTTTCAAGAAATTCCACATATTCGCTGATCTGTTCGCGCACATATTTTTTGGCGTCATCTGAAAATTCGGTGTGGCAAAAAGGTGTGTCCAGAATAAACAGCGGCACATCATAAAACCGCGCCTGAATTTCGTACCATTTGAGAACCGTCCCGCAGATATTGTTGCAGCAGACCAGCATGTCCGGCCGGGGCAACCCGCCGATCGGCCCCCCGTCGATCGGCGCGCAAGCGATATCCGCACGCGCATACGAGCAAAGATCTCGCGAATACCCCATGGCCTCCGCCTTTTCGCAAAGATCCACGCCCATTTTAGCGGCCCCGATCATGGCGCCGTGATTTTCCGGATACACCGGAATGACATCCATGGCAATGAGGGGTTCCACCGGACCGCCACTGGTAATCCAGGCTACCTTTTTGCCTGTTTGCTCGGCGGTCTTGGCCTCGATGTAGTACTCGGTCATGATCTCTTTCATCTGCTTTACGCACTTGATCTTGCGTTTTTCCAGCTCTAGATCTTTCCCCTGTTTTTTTTCAGACACACCTATTCCCTCACGTTAAGCGCTTTAAAGAAGTTCGATGAACGCTTCCAATCTTGTCCTTAATTGTTCTTCTGAAGTCTGCTGATCTTCTATCTCCAGTAACATACTGGGAATTCCGGCTCGATCCAATAATTCCTTTATATACGGAAAATCAAAGGCATGCGGATCACAAAATTTCAAAAGAACAAAGATGACCCCCTGGGCTCGCGTATTTTCTACCATTTTTAAAAGACTGTCACCCCGGCTGAAACAATCGCGGTGTTTGGCCGGACAAATGATACGATTAAAATAGCGCTGTCCGATGGAATTCAATAGATCCCCTTCCGGATCTACCGTTCCCTCAAAATAGCGTGATCCGGTGCAGAGATCATCCCACACCACGGTTCCTCCGGCATCTTCTATTGGCTGATAGATCTCCGGCATGCTGCAGATACCACCGGTCAGCACCAGTCGTTTCTCCGCGGTATCGGTTTCTGGGTTTTGGGTTTGCAGCAGATCAACAACCGCTGACAGCCTTTCGGCTAACTCATTACGGTCCATCACCATCGAAGCCTTGACAATCGCGTGAAGGTCACGGCTGCTCATCGTTCCAGAATGATCTCTTCTGATTTCATAGATGCGCTGTAAACCGGTTCGAATTTGATTAAAGGTTTGAATGGCTTTCGATAATTTCTCCGGGGTAATTTCAACCCCCAGCCCGGCCTCGAGATCGTGGTGAAATTTTTTGATGACTGCCTGCATGTAATCTTCAGCGCTTTTGGTATTTAATTTGACCGGCAGCACCAGATCCAGATGTAAGCTCAAACCGGCATTTAATCGCCAGATGTCGGATAATCTTTGAATGGAATCGCAGGTATGCGGAAAAACAGTGCCGTCTAAAAAGTCCAGCTTACCTGTGAGCGCATCATCCAGGGCGCCGCGAATGAGGCTGCAGCTGTAGGCCTGAAGATGGCCGTCGGCTCTGGAAACCGCACCGCCGGCGCCCAGTATCCGATACGGAAGCGCACCGGCAGCCCATATAATTTCTTCCGGTGCATAAGAGCAAAAATATCCGACAACTCTGCCCTGGGTCTCTGCTTTCCAACTTCTGGCGTAGCCGATCGGATCGTTGGCAATATCATGAAATTGTTTTAATACTTGCATTTCCTGATGCCTTCTATGAAGAGGTCTTCAACGTCAAGATAGTTATCATGAGAGAATTTGCTACGGCAATGGTGATCTCTTTTCATTATTTTTGCTTGACTCTGATACAATGTAGCTTTAATGTAGCTTTATTAAATATTGGTTTAGATTGCAATCTTTAAATTAAAAACGTAATTTCAATTAGTTATATAGCGGTATAAATAGCTCTGTGTTAAATCGAAAATACGTCTGAGGATTAAAAACCAAAGCGAAGAGGCATTTCACCGTGGCGAATGCAAAAAATCAAAATAAGAAACCGGTAGCGGTTAAAAATGATTCCGCCGCTGAATCACCGAATAGCAAGGTTAAATTTGAAATATACGGTGAGGAAATGATCGAAAAGCGAGTCAAGTCCAGTGGCAACAGCGGCAGGGTTTATCTGCCGCCCAATTGGGTCGGCCACAAGGTGAAAATAATCAGAACCGATTAATCTTTCCATCGATAAGGAATTTGCCCGTGGATAATTTTCAAATAAGACGGCTAAGCGTTGAAGATGCAGAAGAGATCACCCGGATTTACGCTGAGATTACGCGGCGGCCGGTTGAACCGGATTTTAAAAAAGTTGTCGAAGAACATGCCCAAAGCGAGGATGAGGCCTGTTTCGTTGCCGAACATCAGGGCAAGGTTGTCGGGTTTATGATCAGCTACATTCTGACCGCGGGATTTGGTGAAACCAAAAGTGCCTGGATTGCCACCTTGGGAGTCGACCCCAATTTCATGGGCCAGGGAATCGGCGCCAGCATGGCCAAAAAAATATTTGAAATTTACAAGGCCGCTGGCATAGAAAACGTCTACACGACGGTCCGCTGGGATTCAACCGATATGCTTTCCTTTTTTAAAACCCTCGGATTCGACCGCAGCAAGTTTATCAACCTGCGAAAGGTGATTGATTAGAACAGCCCCGCTTTGCCTTTAAAACGATGGAGACTATTGATTTCAATTCCAAGAAGTTCTGAAATCCTGAATTTTGCTTCCATTCCCATGGCAAGGCCGGGTTGAGGATTAATTAGACCCAATTGAAGATCTTCTCTTATTTCAGCCATTATGACAGGGTCCGTTAAATCTCTTAACGAAACCCCCAGCTTATTGGCCACAAAATTTTTTGCATCCTTTATCCTCATTCCTCGGGACATTTGCATACGGGCAACCAGATCTCCGGCTGCGCGTAATCCGCCCATGCCCGAAACAACGCCATGCGTAGCGGCCACGCCAAGAACATCTCCCACGCCAACCTACAAACCGTCCAGTTGCGTGATGTCAACAACCGCTTTGGATGCTCTGGCGACAGCATCGATGGGTGGGATTGAGTTTAAGGGAACCCCGCCTACCCCCATACCCATATTGGCATGAATGGGTATGTTGGACTGCGCTGTACAGGCCTTTAGGAAAGTAACAACTCGCGCTACATTCCAGGCACAGGAATCATTCGTGGTTGTATTGATAACCGGGCCAAAAATGGTAACGCCTGCTTTCTCAGCCAGTTTGACCTGCTCGTGTGGAAACAATCCTGCTAAACGAATATCTTCATAGTGGAGATCTCCATGCATTCCTAAGACAAACTCGCCAGACATCCCCATTTCAATACACATATCGGGGTATTTCTTTTTAAGGATTTCAACCGCTTTAAGGGTTGCCAAAAAATCAGGATCTCCGGCTGCCCCGGTGGTGTCGAAATCGATTCCATCCGCCCCGGATTCATAGAGCTCACTGGCCACAAAAACCATATCCGCGACCGCATACTCAATCGCTGCTTCACTGGCCGCCCTGGCCTCATCAATTTTTCCCGCGGACATCAGTTCAGATGAATTCGGAGCGGGACCGTCCGGTTGGCTATAGATGCCCAGATTTGGCATCGCCCCATACATAACGGGGACCGTTGTGACCAACAATGCCTGCTCCAATATGGATCTTTCATAGCCGACAATGGGTTTGATTGCCTTGAAACTGTAATCGATATGGCCCAATTCAACGGTGTCGGCACCCAGTGCCTTCTCATACAGCTGAAGCATTTGGGTCCTGTCGATGGGAAGAAGATTGCGTTGTATTTCGTTACAGGTTGTATCGTAAGTAAAAATCACCTCGTTGCCTGGCTCCACATGTCCCGGTGGTGAGGACGAGCTGTAGATATCAAAAAGATGATCCAATTCATCCTGGGTGAGCGGATCGATTTTTCCGATGTCTGCGGCATCCTTAGTCCCCTCTTCGAGATCTTGCTTCAGTTCAGCCTCGGAAAGCGCTAATAAGGAACCATCTCCCATTCGGGTTCGGATTTTCTTATTCGCCATGATCAGCTCCATTTATGTATGATGATCATTCAGATAATACCTCAGTTGGAAAATTTCCCAAAAGCGGTTATTTATTCAAAGGGTCTTTTCAAATAAACTGCCAAACTGGGGCAAACCATCATCCACGCCGGCAAGACGCAAACAGTGCCAGCCAAGGACCAGATTGCTTGAAAGAACCGGTTTGCCCAGTTCTTCTTCAGCCGCTTTAATGATTCCGAGGGCCCGCACACTCGTACAGGAAATGAACACCGTGTCAACAAGATCCGACCCGCCCAACTTTAGGACAACTTCCTTGATCGAATCCGGTGTTATGCGGCCGACATTTTCATCTTCTGGTTCATTCCATGATCCCATAACCGGAACCTTGAAGCCGTCATCCTGAATATAACCGCGCAGACGGCGATTAATATCATCCATATAGGGCGTGATCAGCGCAATGCTGCCGGACGATAAGGCCTCAAATGCAGCGATTGCGGCCTGCAAAGGCGCCGTGCAGGCAACTTCCGGGCGCACTTCATGAATTCGTGCGTGCACATTTTCGATGCCGATTTGCATTGAGCCAGAGGTACATCCGTAGGCAATCACATCCAGCGGCAATCCGGTCATGATCAGACGGGTGGCCTCAGGGATTTTGCTTTCCATATCCTTGAGTGTCTGCGGGGTAATGGTCGGTGCGCAGTACAGGCGATTCCCATATAATGATACGCCGGGAAGATCCAGCAGCTGCCGAATTTCATATTCGATGGTCTGATCACCCGATAGCACGATCAGCCCTATACGGGCGCGTTCCCCCAGGCCGCTATCCATTTTATAGGGAATGTTTTGCTCATCAATCACAAGATCTTCCCCTGATTGCGCGTTGGCTTTAACCTCTTGCATGGTTTCCTCCTTTATTTACTTTGCCAATGAGGTACTGCGATCTTATATTTCCTTTTTAATACCGCTTTTCATAATAATGTTTCGAATTGTGGCATAAGCGGGTGTGCGGTTGTAAAAAAAACGTTTGAATCTCGGAACGTTTTTTTGACAATCACTATAAATGACCTGATTACAGCTCGATCAAATCCCTTGATGTCTTTGAAAGAATCTCTGCGCCCGTCTCGGTCATGAGAACATCGTCTATGATTCTGACCCCGACCCGTTCTTCGCTTATGTATACCGGTGGTTCGATGGAAACAACCATTCCGGGCTCGAGAGTATACTTGCTGTCCGCGAACAGGTGATTGTTCTCACCCCATGAGGGCGGATAACCCGGTCCAATCCCATAGCCGGTGGTATGCAGGCGATATGAATCCAATCCCGCATCTGCGATAACCTTCTTGGCGACTTCATGGGGCTTTACCATGGGGACGCCTGGTTTCATCTCCGCTATACAAAGATCACAGGCCTCACGAACCACTTTATAGACCTCTTTAACACGGGGCCTGGCCTTTCCCAGGCACAGTTGTCTGCCGATGGTGCAGTGGTAGCGTTTGTAGCAACCGGAATATTCAATGTTGATATCGTCTCCCTGTTTGAGTTTGCGTTCTGTCGGAAACCCATGCGGATAAACAATTCGCTCACCGGACACAAAATTCATGGGGCTGGCCGATGCGTCGCTGCCCAGAGCCATGAGGGTTCGATGCATCTCTCCAGCGATTTCGAGTTCGGTTTTTCCTTCGGCTAAGGTGTCCAGCCCGGTTTGAAATGCAGCATCTGCAATATCTGAAGCCTTGCGAATATAGGCAATCTCCGCCGCTGATTTGGCAAGCTTCAAATCTTCAATCAAAAAAGGCACTTCTTTGACGGAACAATCCTTGAGAAGGTCTTTGAGCTTTATATAATCATGGGGGCCCAGGTAGTAGTAAGGAACCTCGAAACCGATGCGGTGCTTAAAATAGCCCTTTTCTTCCATGATGGTTTTGACCACGTCGATGGGATCTTCCGGTTCGCGCCCACCCCAGCCGCGTATGTCTTCCGCCAGGCTTTGCTCGGTGTACTCCAACACCTCCGCCAGTCGCATCGTCACAGTGAGCGGACCCGGTTCGCGCGTGAAAAAGAGGCATTGAAACTCCTGGAAGCTTTTGGCACGGGTTCCGATCAACCAGTGTATGCTCTGGGGAGCAATAACAAGGAGGAGATCCAGTCCTTCTTTATCCATAGCCTCTCTGACCCGCCGCTGCCGCGTTTCAAATTCCTCCATTTCAAATTCATGCTTTGACATTTTGATCCTCCCAGTTCAAAGGGTTTAAAAATAATCAGTTTAAATGAACCTTTATTTAAAATGCTCGCTCCGTCAAGTGTTTTCAATTAATTTTTAAAATAACCCATAATGTTCATACTCCATATTGTTCAAAAAAAGAATTGGAATTAAGGCAATACTGGAAAGCACATTTTGGGTGGGTCCAAAAAAGGGGGGGTATATCGAAAAGCTACAGCGTTCACCCGGTAGGAATCAAAGGGTGCCTTTCAGACCTTCGGTGAATTGTGATATAATACCTTGTAAAGCCAGAGATTCTATGGTACAAAAACGGCGTTTTCGCCTCGGGAATTTATTTTAGGAAGGGAAAGAGTGTTTATGTCCGAAAAGCATCCGGAATGTCCGCTTTATAATCCACTCAATTGCAAAGAATATTATAATCCCAAGCTTTGCGCTTTTGTCAGAAAAGATAAGGACTGCCTGAAGAAAAAAAAACCAAAAACTAAAGCCAAATCAAGCGCTTAGAGAAAACCAGAATTCGAATTAAGCGTGTCCGGCCGTGTCTGAAAGCAGCGCCGGATCGATTCCCATCTTCCTTACCGCCTTTTCCCAACGATTTTCAACCGGCATTTCAAAAATATTCTCCTCGAACACCGGAACCGTTAACCAGGCATTTTGTTTGATCTCGGCTTCCAGCTGTCCCGGCCCCCAGCCGGCGCACCCGAGTACGATGATAAATGAATGCGGTCCTTTACCCATTGCAATGGACTCGATAATATCCCTTGTATTGCTCAGGGCCAAATTTTCGGTAATCCTTAAAGACCCCTCCCAGTCAAACGGGGGGCCGTGAAGTACAAAGATTTCTGCAATGTGCACCGGGCCCCCTGTGTGGATTGGAATCTTTTCGGCCTCCGGCGAGTGTTCAATTTTGAGCTCCTTAAAAATATCCTTGGCCGTCAAGGCCTTTTGGACCCGGTTGACCACCAGTCCCATGGCGCCTTGCGAGTTATGTTCACACAAACAGGTCACCGTTTGATGAAAATTGGGGTCCACCAGTCCCGGCATCGCCATTAAAAACTGTCCTTTTAAAGACCCCTGATACCCCTCATCTTCCATGGTTTCCTCCGATGGGTTTTAACTGGCAGCCACGACATAGGGTTTGCCCGAGTTTCGTTCGAGCAATTCGAATACTTTCCTGCCGCCGAGCTCCTTGTCAAGGTCGGATGAAATTTTAATTTCTCCGACATCGGGGCGGGTCCGTGCCGCCTGCAAGGTATTTTCGCTGATGAGGATACCATTCGGAAATGATTTGGTAAGATTCTGCAGCCTGAAGACCGTATTTACGGAATCACCGATCACCGTATAGTCCATCTTCTGCTCGAATCCGATATTTCCAACCACCACCTCACCGGTATGGATGCTGATTCCCATGCAAACGGTGGCACCGAATTTCCTTTCCAGGAATCGATTCACGGCAGCCAGTGATTTTTTCATCTCAAAACCGGCAGCGATGGCATTGTCGGCATCCTCTGTGCTCGATACCGGAGCACCGAACAGGGCTAAGAATCCATCACCTAAATATTTATCCACGATCCCGTGGTGCTTGAACACGATACCACCCATTGCCGAAAAAAAGCTGTTTAGAAGCGAGACTGTTTTTTGAGAGCCGATCTCACGGGAAAGCTTTGAAAATCCACGAATGTCGATATTTAGCAAGGTAAGGGTTTTCAATTCTTCAACCACCGGTTTGCCGTTTTCGGAATCATAAATGATTTTATCCAGAACTTCTTTGGGAACAAATTTCTGGAACATATGCCGGATATCGCGTTCCTGTTCGGCCATCGAAACGGTCTCTTTGTAAAGACGCGCGTTTTCCAATGCAATACATACCGAGGTTGCAATAGACTGTAAAAGATCCTTGTCGTCTGTATCAAACTCACCATCGACCTTATTGAGTACCTCAATAACGCCAATGACCTTTCCCTGTGAAACCATGGGCACACAGAGCGCCGATCGGGTTTGAAAACCTGAGTATTCATCAACCATCGGGAAGAAATGGGGAGATTTTTCAATATCATTGACCAGGATTGATTTACCCCTGGCCGCCACGTAGCCGGCAATTCCCTGGCCGATCTTGAGACGGAACTTTTTCATGGATTTGATTTTAATATTGAAGGCCACGGCAATCTCAAGCTCGTCTTCTTCCAGAAAAAGCAGAGAACCGGCCTCAATGTTCATCACTTCTCGGATCATATCCATGGTATATTTCAGAACTTTGCTGATATCAAATGTGGAAGACGCCAGGGCACTGCCGACCTGGCGGATGGTATCCAATTCCTGATTTCGCTTGACGACCGCCGCGGACAGTCGATTGCGTTCAATTGCCAACGAGAGACCATTGGCGATCCAGGTGATGAGTTTGGGTGCATTGTAAAAAATACCGACATTTTTGGCTGCCAGCGCTAAAATGCCGGTAACAATACCGTCACTTTTTAAAGGGGCCAGCAGACAGGACGTGCAGCCGTGATCCGTAAAAAGTTCACGGTCCAACGAATTGGCAATCGAATTGGTATTTTCCACCAGCAGGCTGGTTTCCTGCTTGAATACCTTTTCAATAATTGAGCCTTTGATCGGATAACTGGTGCCTTTCGCAAGGTTTGAAGGCCCGCTGATCAGCAAGTCGAAGATTTTCAGATGCCCGGATTTGGCATCATCTTTGATCAGTACAAAGGCAAGGTCAAAGGGAACCACGCTTTGAAGTTCATTGAGCACCGCGTGCAGCAATTCCGTATCTCTGAAACTGGAAATGAGTATTTTAAAAATCTTTTCAATGGACTTGAGGTGCATCGTGTTGCGCTCGTTTTCCTTGATCAAGCGCAGATTTTCATAGGTAAAAGCGGCGTTGCTCAGCAGAGGGGTTAACACTTCAACATCTTCCTGGGTATAAACACGATCGTGCCTCGACGAGATCGTCAAGACCCCAAAAATATCCTTGCTGGTTTTGATCGGCATGCAGACAAATGATTTCGTCCCGTAATGTGCCAGGTTGGCTCTTCCAAAACGGTTATCATTTTCGATATCCTCAACAACCAGAGGCGATTTATTAATGACGGCATATTTGGCGATGCTGGTTTCGAAATCAATGCGGTCTCCGGCCTTGACAAATTTCCCGAGACCCACCGTCGCTTTAACCATGAAAGATTTCGGCTCCGCCTTATTAAGGGTCAGGATAGAACCGAGATCTGAATTGGTCAGCAACAGGGCGCGCTCCAGCGTTATGTGAAGAATCTCCTCCGGGTCAAAAGTGACATAGCAAAGCTCTGAAAGTTCTTTAAGGATGGATATCTCGGACGCCTTTTTTTCAAGCGCATGAAACGTGTTGCTAAAACGATGTTCGATGGCACTGAAGGAATGCACAATTCTTTGAAGCTCGTCGGAACCGGGCGAAAGCTGGTCATCTGAAAAATCGCCAAGGTAATTGGACGACATTTGCTGCGATATATTGGAGATTTTATCAAATAGTTTTTTCAGAATTGTAAAGCCGGCAAAAGAAAAGATCAGGATACCCAGAAAGAATAAAGGGACCCATTTGTCTTTCAGCATGTCGTATTTAATACTAAAGAAAATAAACCCCAGGACCGGAAAGAAAAAGAAAAGACCAAAAATTAAATTTAGCTTTGTATATAAGTTTTTTTTCCTCAAAAATGATCTCCCAGCCAATTGCCAACATCGGTTTTATTCTGATGTGTTTTTCAGAAACGTCAAATTTGCGATTGGCTCTTATTTTATGCGAAAATAAAAAATCTTAAACATCATACCTCGGAATTTCTACAACTGAATGAAAATACATGGTGTTTTTGAGGAATGAGTTTTTGCCTCAATAATGGAATAATGGAATAGCGGAATGATGGAATAGTGGGTTCTTAAATAATATCTATCACTTAAAGCTTTATCATCAAGCCGATATTTTGCCAGTTACCCAATCTTGCAGTATCCCAACACCCATTTTTCCAATATTCCAGCATTCCACCATTCCAAGCGGGGCGAAGCCTCAAACTCGATACGCAACTTATTTATATTATAAAAATGATCATTCTTCAACCAAAATAGGTCTTTTAACGCTGCAGAGGGTTTCCCGGTTTCTAAGCATAACCCATGGCTTTCCGACAGGATGCACTTCAGCTTGACATTACCTGGCGACTTTTTTATAGGGCAATGCAATTAGATTGCTTGGAAAATCGAGATGATTTCTATAGAATATATTAAACAATAATTCAAATAATGTAAATTTTTGGGGATATTTTATGCGGGCGGTTGTTCAAAGAGTCAAACAAAGTTCCGTTAAAACGGATGGTGAAGTGGTGGGCCGGATCGGCGGGGGTCTTTTAGTCTTGCTCGGCGTGGCCAAGGGAGATCGCGCTGAAGATGCGGATTTTCTGGCCAATAAGATCATCAACCTGAGGATATTTGAAGACGAGGACGGTAAAATGAACCGATCGTTGCTGGAAATCGGCGGTGAATTGCTGGCCGTTTCTCAATTTACCCTGTTAGCCGATTGCCGCAAAGGAAGGCGCCCCTCGTTTATAGCAGCGGCTGAACCCGAAAAAGCCACCGAACTCTACGAAAAGTTTATTGAGCGGGTACGCCAAAAGGGTGTCGCGGTTCAGACCGGCCGGTTTCAGGCGACGATGGAAGTCGCTCTGATCAACGATGGCCCGGTAACGATCATCATCGAAAGTCGGTAGATATGGGGCCAAAACCCGTTATCTTGATTTTGTTGTTGGCGGTGCTGTTGGGTGTCCTGTTTTTTCCGGCCGACCTGCACGCCCAGGAGCTCTCTGATCTGAATCGCTTTATCGGCAAAAATGATTCAATTTTGGTCGTCAACGCCAACGGTCAGATTATATTAGCAAAAAATGCCGATAAAAAGCTGATGCCGGCTTCGATTTTAAAAATTTTCACCTCCCTGGTGGCCCTGCACTATCTTGGTGACGATTATCGCTTTCCAACCGAATTTTACCTGGACAAACAATCAAATCTCAAAATTAAAGGCTACGGCGACCCGCTCCTGATTTCCGAGGTGGTCTCCAAGATATCGCAAGTCCTTGCCGCGCTATTAAAAAACAGCCAACCTTTGAATGATCTGATTTTAGATGATTCCTATTTTCAACATCCGTTGACCATCCCGGGAATCACATCGTCCCCACAACCTTATGATGCGCCCAACGGTTCATTGTGCGTCAATTTTAATACGGTCAGCTTTAAGCGCACATCACAGGGTTATATCAGTGCAGAGCCCCAAACACCGCTGCTGCCCTTTGTGATCGAAAAAATAAAAGCATCCGGATTAAAACAGGGCCGTATTGTTTTTTCTCACGACAAAAATGAAATCACCCTGTATGCGGGGAAGCTCTTCCAGTATTTCTTTGAAAAACAGGGGATACGTTTCAACGGAGTAGTCAAATTGGGGCGAATCAATGACAACACCGACCGGCTGATATTCAAATATGTTTCCAGTTCATCACTGGCGGAAGTTGTCGTAAAGCTCCTGGAGCATTCCAACAATTTTACGACGAACCAGCTGCTGATCGCCACCGGCGCCGGAGTCATCGGTCCACCGGGCACCCTCGCCAAAGGTGTCGCCATTGCCTCCGACTATGCCAAAGAGATGCTGGATCTCGAGGATATGATGATCGTCGAAGGCTCGGGCATATCCAGAGACAATCGAGTCTCGGCCGTACAGATGGATCAGGCTCTCCAGGAATTTTTGCCCTATCACTATCTGATGCGCCGGCAGGGAAGAGAGTTTTATAAAACCGGCACACTTTACGGCGTCAGCACCCGCGCCGGCTATATCAAGCGAAGTGATGGCGAATTTTACCGCTACGTCATCATGTTCAACACCCCGGGCAAATCCACCGACTCCCTGATTCTAAGGCTCCTGCGCATCCTGGATTAATCTGCGATTGCCCCCTCATAGCCGTAATGGCACCTTTCGCAAATTTGGCTTTGGATCCAGTTTGGATGTTCACCGAGAATTGCCGGCGACCAAAACGCGCAATCAAATAAAGGATACCTCCGCGGTACCCATCGTTCCGAAATCGGCAACGATGTGGTCCCCTGGTTCTGCAAGATAGATATCCGTGCAGACCCCGGTGCTGACCAGATCGCCCGCCTTTAACGCTTTGCCCTGTTCGCACAGGGTATTGGCGAGCCAAACCAGGGAGTTCAAAGGGTTGCCCAGAACCGCAGCGCCTGAGCCGCTAAGTTTCTCCGCACCGTTGACCCTGAGACGGACCTCGTGGGAGGCAAGGTCAATGTGGCGCCACGCCTCGGTGGCGCTTCCCCGGACCCAACCGCTGTTGCACCCGTTGTCCGAAATGAGTGAAGGCAGGGGCACCTCCGTCCAGACGGTATACCGGGTGTCCACGAGTTCGATGGACGGTAGGATTGCCGCCACCGCGTCGGCCACGGATTCCCTGTCGTAGGGGGCACCCTCTCGGGGCAGATCCTCGGCCAGTTGAAACGAAAATTCCGCTTCAATGAGCCGCATGGAAAAATTTTGTGCGTTGACCCGGGCTGGGCTTTGATATACAAATGGTGAGAGGAGCCGTCCGTAAAAAGGGGTGTCGGTGCCCAGGAGTTCCTGGGCAAGCTTGTTGGTGCAGGCCACCTTGTATCCAACCGCACGGCCGCCGTTTTTTTTAAGCAGCCGGTCCACCACCCCTTCCTGTACTGCGTATCCCGAGGCAAGATTGTCCGGCCGAAAGGTTTCAGGGATCTGGGGTTCCTGGCGAAGCGCAAAGCGGAGCTCCGCGATAAACTCGGCGGCTTTTGAAATCTGGTCCATAAACTCTCCTTGAAAGATCAAAAGACGAATGATCTGCTTGTAATTATTTTAATCGAATGACAATTGCCCCAGTTATCTATCATTTTCTGATTTGTTCTATATGACTCGCTAATCTGAATAATTTTGGCTTTGTGATATTGCATATTCATAGCCGCTACACAATTCAACCAAAATGTGGGTTGCGGGACCTAATATACAACCACGGATAGTAACGAAATTGGCATAATTTTAAACCTGAGATATAAAATGAATATCACAAGAATTTTGATGATTCAAAACCTTTGATATGTTGGAGCTAATCTGCAACTTCAGATGGGCGGGCTAATTAGACACATAGGGCAAGAATTTATATTTTTCAGAAGGCAAATTTTAGTCCGAGACATAAGTAGTTAGAAACACTTTGCCCGATTATTCCTTTGGCACCTGATCGATGGTGAATGCGGAGCATTAAATCCCACATAGAATATTGCGGAAGGCCAAATGTAAATTCAAACGCAAGGTAACCCAACAAGTGTTGAGCGTTTTTGTCTCTTTTCAACTCAGTTTCAGATATATCGCTATAGTAAGACAGGCCACCCCCCATAGCAAAGCTGGTATCGATATACTTGTCCCAAGGAAATGGATGCCAGCGCCCAAGCACCAGTCCTACAAATTCCCAATGATCATTGTCTGATCCGAAATGTTTTCCTACCTGGCCTTCGAGCTCAAAACTTAACCATTGCTTGTATTGATAAATCTCTCTTGCCAGAGCACCAACAGCCACATAGTTTCCATCTGAATAATCCGCATTAAGGGTAGCGATCTCAGCCAAATTTTCTTCTGTACGTGCTCCCCCGTAGATAGACACAAACCATTTGTAATCCGATTCAGTTTTTTCAGTGTCTGAAGAATTAGCACTTACATTTGATGAAATTAAAACTAGCAATATTTGTATAACTACCCAAAAGCATCTTCGTGAAGTCAATACAACACCTCTTTTTCAGCCCAGATTTCGACATTAAAAATCCCATCCCAGTATTTCTGCCCTCATGGAGATGTTTTAAAGGGTGAATTGCAATTATTACAAAGTTGAGTCTAACTATCATTACTATAGTGTGGTGCCAACCTTAAATTTACTGAGGAACCACCAAAAATCGAAAATCTTGTGGTACGTAAATGAAATCCCGATAATTGAAAGTCTCCAAAAATCTAAATTATCTTACCATAGCACAGCTTCGGCAAAATCCCATATATGAGAATATCACAGGTTCAGCAATATAGCAGATGTGCTAATTTGGCAAGAAAAAACCCCGACGCGTCGCCGGGGCCTCTTATGCTTTTTCGAGGGTGATTTTTCTAGTATTTGTTGATGGAAGTTGCAAATTTCTGTAATGTCTGCATCATACTAGAACCCATCTCAAAAATAGGATTTTGGTTCAAGGTCGCGGCGGAGCCGAGCTTTCCAGCGTTGCTGGACTTCCCGCCTGATTAAATCCTCTTTGTGGGTCGTAAACCGCAGGCATACTGTTGTATGTTGAGGATTTAAAGCGAATCACCAACAAAGATATTGGACCAAAAGACATTTTTGAGACGGGTTCTAGATAAAATTCAACGCACTATCGAGATCTGTAATTAAGTCATCTACTTCCTCTATTCCCGCAGAATATCGAATTAGGCTTTCCGGAATTCCCATCGCCTCTCTTTCTTCGGCTGTGCATTCTACGTGGCTGGTCGTCGCCGGCGGTCCCACTATGGTTTCCACTGAGCCTAAGTTGGCAGCCCGATGCGCGTATCTAAGCCGAGGTAGGAAGGCTTTTACTGCATCATAGCCACCTTTGACCATGAACGCAAGCATGCCCCCATAACCATTCATCTGCTGTCGGGCAATATCATGTTGAGGATGAGACGCTAGTCCTGGATAAAAAACTTTCATCACCTTAGGATGTTTTTCCAAATGTTCAGCTATTTGCATGGCGTTTTGACTCTGTCGACGCACGCGCAGGTGAAGGGTTTTCATCCCGCGCAACAAAAAATAGGCAGACATTGGCTCCAAAACCGCCCCGTTTATTTCTCGAAAATGATAGATTTGCTCGACCAGCTCCGAGGGCCCGCAAACTACCCCACCTAAGGCATCTGCATGTCCTCCCAGGAATTTGGTGGCACTATGCAAAACCAGGTCAGCTCCCAACTTCAAAGGTTTCTGGTTAATGGGTGTAGCAAATGTGTTGTCCACCACAACGAGTGCTCCGACCCTGCTGGCAGCATTTGACAAACGAACGATATCCACAATTTTCATGGTGGGGTTTGTGGGGCTTTCCAGATAAAGTATTTTACAGCCTGAACTTACAGCATTCTCTATGGCTTCGTGATCGGTGGTATTGCACAGAGTGACTTCAATATTAAAGCGCGGCAGAAATTCAATGAAAATCTTATTTGTTCCACCATAGCTGTCTTTAATTGAAACGATCCGATCTCCGGGCGATAGCAGGGCAAAAAGCGTGTTTGAGATCGCGGCCATTCCGCTGGCGAAACTGGTGGCTGAAGCCGCCCCTTCCAGTTGGCGAATTTTATTCTCAAAGACCCGCACCGTAGGATTGGTATTCCGGCTGTATATATGGCCCCGGGCTTTGCCCTGTCCGATTTCCAACCACTTATCCAAATCATCATAACCGAATGATACGCTGTGAACGACAGGAACCTGAGTGGCGCCTTCCCATAATGGTTCTTCTTCACCAGCCCAGACAGCCATGGTGCCTTCTCCAGGGGTTTTTTTGTGACTCATTGTATATTCTCCTTCTCTCCTAATTACTAAAAGGCTTTTCCTTTTCTGATGCAGTATTTTTAGGCCTTACGGTTTGAAAACATCCGACGAACTTTCCATTTTTTAAAATGGGTGAAAGGGTTACACAAATGATTTAATCGCTGGTGATATGCGCGTATGCGCTGTGGTTGTGGATGGATTCGAAATTCTCGGCGCTGACTGAATACCAGGTGATATTGTCATCTTCTTCCAGTTTTTTGGCAATGTCCCGCACAATATCTTCGACAAACTTGGGATTGGCAAATGCTGTTTCGGTGACATGCTTTTCGTCCACGCGCTTTAAAACGGAGTACACATCGGTAGAAGCCGCACCTTCCACCAGTTCAATCATATCTTCCATCCAGATGAATTTCTTAAAGCGGGTCGCCAGCTGCACCTCACCGCGCTGGTTGTGGGCGCCTTGGTCGCTGATTTCCAGCGAGCAGGGACAGACGGATGAGATGGGCACAATGACTTCTGAAACCAGATCGATTTTGCCGGACGGATCACTGGTACCGATGATGCGGCAGGTGTAATCCATCAAACCCGGCAAGGTGCTGACCGGCGCTTTCTTTTCGATAAAGTAGGGAAATGTGACTTCAATGTGCGCCGAAGCCGCATTGAGGTGCTTCTTCATACTTTCCAGGATTTCAGAAAATTTTTGCAGTGAAACTTCCGTTTGTAAAAGATGAAGCATCTCGACAAACCGGCTCATGTGAGTGCCCTTATACTCATGGGGCAAATCAACATACATATTGATGGTGGCAACCGTATTTTGCGAACCGTCACGGCGATCACGAACCGTTATCGGATATCGCAAATTTTTGATACCGACCTTATCAATCGGGATGTTGCGGTAATCGCGCTGGTTTTGGGTGTCTTTCATGCTATTTTAGAAGGTAATCTATTTTCACCCGGCTCATTGCCCGGAAGATGTTGCCTTTGATTTTTTTATTGCTGCGGTAAAGCTGCTTTAAAACGGTTTTTATTTCCCGGCGTTTTGAATGATTTGCTGAAGGACACGGATTGACAAACTCGGGAAAACGTTGCTCCCCGGCAAACGCCCGGATAAGGTCCTCATCCGCATAGGCCAGCGGCCGGACAACGGTGAACCTTCCCTTAAAGAATTTCTGGGAGGGAACCATGGTGCTCATTTCGCCCGCGTAGCAAATGTTTAAAAAAAGGGTTTCAATGATGTCGTCTTTGTTATGCCCCAGTGCCAGTTTATTGCATCCCAGTTCATCGGCAATTTCAAAAAGACGTTTGCGGCGCAGGCGCGAGCATAAAAAACAGGGATTTTCGCGGTTGACCGTGCTGTGTCCCAAAATCCCATAATCTGTATGCTCAACCCTTAATGGGAAGCCGGAATTGGCACAGTAGGTTTTAAGCGATTCACTGAATCCGCCTTCAAAACCCGGATCGATGTGTACCGGAAACAGCTCAAAGCTTATGGGTATGCGCGGCAGCCGTTCGGCCAGCACCCACATCATCGTCAGACTGTCAGCCCCCCCGGATATCCCCACAATGATTCGATCACCGTCCTGCAGCATGTCATACCGGTGTACGGCTTTGCCGACAGCCCGGTTTAAAGCCTTGTATTTCGCGCTATTCCTGGTTACGTTTCTGCCTCTTCCTTTTCGATCATTGTAATTTTTCCGGCGGCCACCTCCCGCAAAGCGACCACAACATCTTCATTCTTGGGAGAACTTACCAGATAATCAGATCCTTCCCGAATCTGTCTGACGCGCTGGGAGACCATGTTTACCAACAAAAATCGATTGCCAACTTTTTTTAGACAATCCTCAATTGTAATTCGTGCCACGAAAAGACCTCCGTCGGATGTGTTTTATTTGTTTAATTTGTTTAAATTGGTTTTATTGGTTTGGTTCGGTGAACATCAATAATTATTAAACCAATTGAACCAATCCAACCAATCGAACATTCTACAATATCTCTATGAGTTCATACATGCGTTTGCCGCCGGGGACCTCAAGGGTAAGTTCATCACCCGGCTTTCGGCCAATGATCGCCTTCCCGAGAGGCGATGATACGGATATGCGACCGTTTCCAATATCCGATTCATCCGGCCCCACCAGTTGATATCTTACATCCTCCCCGGTTTCGATGTTTTCAAGAACGACTTTGCAGCCGAAAACAGCCCGATCCTTGGGCAGTTTGTCGGTGTCAATAATATCAATATGGGCCAGCTTGAATTCCAATTCATTGATGCGCCCTTCAATAAAGCCCTGACGATCTTTAGCAGCGGCATACTCTGCATTTTCACTTAAATCACCGTGAGCCCTTGCTTCTTCTATTGCTTTTATATTTTGGGGGCGCTCAATTCTTTTCAGGTTTTGCAGCTCTTTTCTAAGGGCTTCAAAACCCTGCCTGGTGACGGGGACTCGTTCCAATTTGTACTCCTGGTCGAATTGAGTGAAGAAAACTCAATTCGACGTTAATTGTTATTTGTTATTTAAATTCTGAATTCCCAAATTCCTCAATCCTGCAATTCCTAAATTCCTAAATTATCATAAATATTCTTTTGCCAGGATTTGGGCAATCTGCACGGTGTTGGTAGCGGCACCTTTTCTAATGTTGTCAGCGACGATCCACATATTGAGGCCGTTGGGAATAGATTCATCCTGACGAATCCGCCCGACTAAGGTTAAATCCTGGCCGGCAGCATCTGTAGCCAGCGGGTACAGATTTTTACCGGGGTCATCCATCACTTGAACTCCCGGCGCATTTTCCAGCAAGGCCCTGACATCCTTAGCAGATACCGGTTCATGGGTTTCAATGTTAACGGATTCGGAATGCCCGAAGAAAACCGGCACGCGTACCGTCGTGGCCGTGACGGCGATGGAATCATCCTCCATGATCTTGCGGGTTTCGTTGACCATTTTCATTTCTTCTTTGGTATACCCATTGTCCAGAAAAGTATCGATATGGGGCAAACAATTAAAAGCAATGCGATGCGGGTATACCCGATTCTCATAATCCAAAAAATTGATCATCGCCCGGGATTGGTCGAAAAGTTCATCAATGGCTTTCTTACCCGTTCCCGATACCGCCTGATAGGTAGATACCACGATTCGTTTAATACCATATTTTTTGTGAATCGGATGCAGCGCCACGACCATCTGGATCGTCGAACAATTCGGGTTGGCGATAATGCCCTTTTCCGTATGTTGAGCGATGGCATGTGGATTTACCTCAGGCACCACCAGCGGCACCTGGGGATCCATTCGCCAGGCGCTCGAGTTGTCTACGACCACACATCCGTCCTTGGCAGCAAAAGGGGCAAATTTTTCGCTGGTGCCGCCGCCGGCTGAAAAAAGGGCAATATCGAATCCTTTAAAAGAATCCTCCTTCAGCTCTTTTACATCGATCAGGTCGCCTTTAAATCTGAGCTGGCGGCCAACTGAACGACTCGAGGCCAAAAATACGACGGAATTCATCGGGAAATCCATCTCTTCCAGACAGCGGATCATCTGATTTCCCACCGCACCGGTAGCACCGGCAACCGCAATGTTCATTTTTTTCTGCGCCATACCTTGTTCCTTGCATATTATTTTTTTTCAAACCACTTCTAACAGTTTTTTACGATATAATCTACTACCAGATCCCCAACCGCCTGGGTCGAATGCCCCATTTTACCGGCTGCGACATCCTTGATATCTTCCCGCAATACTTTGGCAACACCGTCTTCAACAAGTGCGGCGGCCTTTTTTTCCCCGATGGTATCCAGCATCAACTGCGCTGCGGATATGGCTGCAATCGGATTTATTTTGTTCTGGCCGGTATACTTGGGTGCCGAGCCGCCGATGGGTTCAAACATCGAAACGCCATTGGGGTTGATATTGGCGCCGGCCGCGATTCCCATGCCGCCCTGCAACATCGCACCCAGATCGGTAATAATATCACCAAACATATTATCGGTGACGATCACATCGAACCACTCCGGGTTTTTTACCATCCACATGCACAGGGCATCAATATGGGCATAATCGGTTTCAATATCCGGGTACTCCTCAGCAACCTCGTAGAATGTTCGTTCCCAGAGGTCAAAGGCATAGGTCAGTACATTGGTTTTACCGCAAAGGGTGAGCTTCTTGGTCTTGTTTCTTGTGCGGCAATAATCAAAGGCATATCGAATGCAGCGTTCGACACCTTTGCGAGTATTGATAGATTCCTGAGTGGCAATCTCATCCGGCGTGCCACGCTTCAGGCAGCCACCGGCACCGGCATAAATCCCTTCCGTATTTTCACGTACGACGACAAAATCGATATCTTCAGCGCCTTTGTTCTTGATCGGCGTATAAACACCCTCATAGAGCTTCACCGGTCTTAAGTTGATATATTGATCCAGAGTAAACCGGATTTTCAACAGAATGCCCTTCTCAAGGACACCGGGTTGCACTTCCGGATGACCGATGGCCCCCAGAAAAATGGCATCTCTTTGAGCGAGTGAATCAAGCTGTTGATCGGAAATGGTTTCTCCGGTGGCCAGGTAATGATCACCGCCGATATCGTAAGTCGAGAACTGATAACCGAAATTACATTTGGCGGCCACCGCTTCAAGCACCTTTATGCCTTCGGCGACGACCTCCGGCCCGGTTCCATCTCCCGGGATAACAGCGATATTATATGCTTTTTTCATCAATAAATTCCATTAGTCTAAGATTTACATTTGAGATCGGTTAAAAAAAAACCGGGCTCTGTGAACCGGAGGATTCTTGAACCCGCCTCAAAAATGTCTTTTGGCCCAATACCTTTGGTGGGCACTTGGGTTCAATTAAGGCATCGCAAATCGTCCGATAACAGAAGACCCCGCCTTTACTTTATCACCGACTGACACCTTGGTTTCGACATCATCCGGCAGATACACATCAAGCCGCGAACCAAAGCAGATCATGCCGAAACGCTGGCCTTTACGCACATCATCACCGGGCTGCACCTTACAGATAATCCTTCTGGCAATCAAGCCGGCGACCTGAACGGTACACAGCGGTTTGCCGTCTGCAGTTTCAAGAAAAACGGCGTTGTGCTCATTTTGCAAAGATGCTTTGTCCAGGTTCGCCGAAAAAAATTTACCGGGATGATAACCCACTTTTTTGACCTTACCGTCAAAGGGAATACGATTGACGTGCACATTAAATACAGACATAAAAATGCTGATCTTCTGGCAACTGCCCTCGCAAAAGGAAGTGTGATCAACGGGGCCCACCGCAATAACCTTGCCATCCGCCGGCGAAACGATGGCATCCGGTTGATTGGGAATCACCCGATCCGGATCCCTGAAAAACCCGCAAAAGCAGAAGGTGAGCACCAGACCCAATAAGGTCAAATAGGTCATCCCTAACAGGGCAAAAATCAAGGTGACAAATGCCGCACCGAAAATCGGCACAAATCCGGCTCTTGCCACCGGAAAAGCCGTCTGGCCCGGTGGATCCGGCCAAGAATGTGGGTTCATGGAATTCTTATCTTGTCCCAGATGTTAAAAGTAAAATGGGTTTACGGAAGAATCTCCCGTAAACCTTAACCCGCATCCATATCAACATGGATACGGATTGTCAATGATTACCGTGGCATGGTTAGATAAGCCCTGACCCATTGCAGGCTTGAGCGTAACATCATCGGCCAAAGTTTAATTCTGCATCCGATTTCCGGATGTAATGCGGGACCAGGCCGGCAATCGCATCTGTGTCTTCGGCCTCAAATCTGAGCCTGCTCAGAAAGGCAACACTCGATGCCCGTATTATATTTTGGCCCTCGGGGACAAAATGGGCCAAATTTCCCAGGGCAGCTATAATCTCTTGGCGATAAAGCCGGGCACCGGTTCCGATAAACACACAGGGCGATTTAATGCTCTCGACTACGGCCTCAGGACTCATCGCGCGCTCGCTTGTCTTTTGAACGAACTGATCCGCATTGAAACGATAGGTGGCAGCATATACCTCGCCTTTGCGAGCATCCAGCAACGGGCAGATTAAATGCGGTGTTTGACCACATTGCCGGGCAAGCGCTTTAAGCGTTGATACCCCCACAACCGGTTTGCCCAGCGCATGCGCTAATCCCTTGATCGTACTGATGCCGATTCGCAGGCCGGTGAAAGAGCCCGGACCGATCGTAACGGCCAGCCCGTCCAAATCTCCAACACCAAAACCGGCTTTTTCCAGAACTGAATGGATTAATTCAATTAAGTGTTTAGAGTGGGTCTGGTTTTTACTTATGGTTAATTCAGCGGCCAGTTTCCCTTCATCAGTTGCGGCAACACTGCAGCTGTTTGTGGCTGTATCCAGTGCAAGGATTTTCATCGGCTATTTGCGTTTGGTTTTTGTCCGCTTTAATTTGCGCCGGGTTTTAGTCCCAATAATAGCCCGTGTCACAACCTCAGACATTTGTTTTACGGGGACAAACTCAATTTTGCGCCTAAGATGGTGGGGCAATTCAGAGAGTTCTTTTTTGTTTTTCTCGGGTATGATGACAGTTCGAATTCCCGCCCGCATGGCACCCAGGGCCTTTTCTTTTAAACCGCCAATGGGAAGAACTCGGCCTCTCAGCGTGATTTCACCGGTCATGGCCACATCACTGCGAACGGCTCTGTTTGTTAATGCGGATATGAGCGCTGTCGCCATGGCGATGCCTGCAGACGGGCCGTCTTTGGGAATAGCGCCTGCCGGGACATGAATATGGATATCAGAATTATCGAATTTCTTTTCATCCAACCCCAATAACGCCAGATTCGCCCGCGCATAACTTACCGCCGCCCGGGCGGATTCCTGCATCACATCCCCCAGTTGCCCGGTCACAATCAAATCACCCTTTCCGCCGATCAATGATGCTTCAACATACAGCGCCTCTCCGCCGGCCTGAGTCCAGGCCAGACCGGTAGATAGGCCGACCTGGTTCTCTTCCTTATCCATTTCCGGACCATATTTGGGGACCCCCAGATATTTATGCAGGTTGGTCTTGGTAATTGCAAAGGGTCCTTTTTGACCTTCAGCAATTTTACGCGCCACTTTGCGGCAGATTGCACCAATCTCCCTTTCAAGGTTTCGCAGCCCCGCTTCGGATGTATATTC
This sequence comes from uncultured delta proteobacterium, assembly GCA_963706575.1. Taxonomy (GTDB): domain Bacteria; phylum Desulfobacterota; class Desulfobacteria; order Desulfobacterales; family JAHEIW01; genus JAHEIW01. Next base: position 371,982 of record CAVPNL010000003.1, read on the forward strand.
CGTAATCATCTGCTGCAGTGCTCCTGCGCTTATAGTCGTCGAGCGGGCTTTAAGGCCATTTTCTTGGATCTGGCGAGGAATAAGATAATTTTTGGCGATCACGATCTTCTCTTCTGAAGTGTAACCGCTAAGCGGGATAACCTCCATCCGATCCAGCAAGGCTGAGGGGATGGTATCCGTTAAATTCGCAGTTAGAATAAACACCACTTTAGACAGATCAAACGGTATGTTGATGAAATGATCGCTGAAGGCAAAATTTTGCTCCGGATCCAGTGCTTCTAACAGCGCCGAAGACGGATCTCCCCGAAAATCAGCACCCAGCTTGTCAATTTCATCCATCATAAAAACCGGATTGTTGCTGCCACACTGCTTCAGACCCTGCAAAATACGGCCGGGCAAGGCGCCAATATAGGTCCGCCGATGACCCCTGATTTCGGCCTCGTCGCGGATTCCGCCTAGCGAAATTCGAATAAACTTGCGTTTTAGGGCCCGGGCGATGGATTGGCCCAGCGAGGTCTTGCCGACACCGGGAGGGCCCACAAAACAAAGAATCGGGCCTTTCATCTTGGGGTTCAGTTTGCGGACGCTCAGATATTCAAGGATACGATCTTTTACCTTGTTTAATCCGTAATGATCTTTTTCCAACACAGATTTAGCCCCGGCAATATCAAAGCGATCTCGCGATGATTTAGCCCACGGCAGATCAACTAACCAGTCGAGATAGGTGCGCGACACGGTTGCTTCAGCAGAGTCGGGATGCATCTGTTCGAGGCGTTTGAGCTGTTTGATGGCTTCTTTGTCCGCCTCTTTAGGCATCTTGGCACGCTTGATTTTTTTGTGGTAATCTTCAATCTCAACGGTCTTGTCATCCTGATCCCCGAGCTCTTTGTAAATGGCCCTGACCTGCTCGCGCAAAAAATAATCTCGCTGGGATTTGAAGATTTCATCTTTTACCTCGGATTCGATTTTGGCCTGAACCGTTGAAAGGTCGAGTTCTCTTGAGAGCAAATCATTTACTTTTTTGAGACGCTCGACCGGCTCGGCCAATTCAAGAAGCTCCTGCGAATCCTGAATTTTGAGTTTTAGATTGGATGCCGCCAGATCCGCCAGCTTGCCGGGCGCTTCAATGCTATCTAAAATGGTGCTGATATCGCCGGACATCTCTCCGCGCAACGAAAGGATCTTTTCTGAATTTTCCCTGACAGTCCTCATCAGAGCCTCGATTTCCAGATTGATCTCGCCGGAGGGCTGTTCTTCAACTTTTTCAATTTTGACGCGATAAAAGGACCGTTTTCTGAGGTAACGCATAATTTTGGCCTTGGCAACGCCCTGCACCAGCGCTTTGACGCGGCCATCCGGCAATTTCAACATTCGCAGCACCCGGCTCACCGTGCCGACAGCATATATGTCATCGGTAGCCGGATCTTCGATTGCGGGATCCTTTTGGGTCGCCAGCATTAAAAACCCGTCCTTGGCCACACCTTCTTCAACCGCTCGGATCGATTTATCGCGACCGACAAACAACGGCAGCACCATGTCACAGAAAACGACGACATCACGAACGGGCAGTAAAGGAAGGGAAGTCGGAATTTCAAGATTTGCGCCATCGTCTTCGATGAGGCTGATCAAATCATCATTATCGCTTTGTGCCATTTTAGCTCCAGGAAATTGCTGCGGGATTCAAGGTCCACCCTTTTTTTGCCGAAACTATATAATATTGGTCTTGCTTGCAGCGGGTTGCAAATCCAGGCCGATTTATAATAAGACAGAATTTCACTTTGACAATATCCATCTTATTTTTTTATGAAACACCTCGATACTGGAAAAAATTCATTTTTTATTGCTAAAGCTGACATAACCCTACACCTGGCACACTGACATTTGCAGATGGCAGGCATGCAATCACTCAAAAACGGGGGCAGATAAACGATGATAGCACCCTATTTAGCTGAATTTTTAATCTTTATTTTTGGTCTGTGTATCGGAAGCTTTTTAAATGTATGCATCTACCGGCTTCCGGAATCAAAGTCAATTGTCCATCCCCGTTCGATGTGCCCCAAATGTGAGACCCTTATCCCTTTTTACGACAATATACCGATTTTAAGCTATATCGTCCTTGGAGGGAAATGTCGTCATTGCAAGGCGCCCATCTCGTTTCGCTATCCCGTAATCGAATTTATGAGTGGAATGTTTGCGGTAGGCGTTTTTCTTAAGTACGGCATCACCTTTGAAGCGCTGATTTATTACACCTTTGTTACTGCTTTGCTGGTCATCACTTTTATTGATATTGATCACCAGATTATCCCTGATGTGATCACCCTGCCGGGAATACCCATTTTCTTTGCCGCCAGTTTGGCCCTTCCGAAAATTACCTTAGTGGAGTCCATCCTCGGAATTTTAATCGGAGGCGGAAGCTTATTTTTGGTCGCCTGGTTGTATCATCTGCTGACCCGTAAAGAAGGCATGGGCGGCGGAGATATTAAACTTTTGGCCATGATGGGCGCCGTTATTGGATGGCAGGGGGTTTTGTTCACGATATTTGTGGCATCAGCCATAGGCACGGTCTCAGGCTTACTTCTCATGCTCAAAACCCGTAAAACGATGAAGCTGGCGATTCCATTCGGCCCCTTCCTGGCTATTGGCGGTACGGCATACATTTTTTTTGGTCCCCAATTGATTACCTGGTATTTTAATCTGTTAAGACCGTCATGAAAATTGCAACAAATCAAAATACCTGATCTGGGACTCCGTCGAAGATACGGTATATGTTTCATACCAAACACCAAACACTTGATGAATTCAGCTTTTTTAGTTTTTGGCCTCCTCACCCAACCCAAGCCCGATATCCAGTGCTTTGCGGTTCATATCCAGGAAGTCGGCCGGAATTCGGGTTTCAAGCGACTTCATAATGGATTCGGGTTTCACCAGACCGGTTAAGCCAATAACGGCCCCGAGCATGCAAATATTAAAAACAATGGGGTTGCCGATTTTGGCCATTACGGTTTCATACATCTCTAATTCTCTTTGCTGGGCATCGACCTTTTTTTCAGTTTGCACAAATCGGGTATCGGTAATCAATAAGCCCCCCGGTCGAACAATCGGATAAAACTTACCATAGGCGGCCTGGGTCAAACAGACCAGCACATTGGGCTGAATCACTTTTGGAAAATGAATGATTGAGTCGGATATGATGACATCGGAGCGAGTTGCTCCGCCCCTGGCCTCGGCACCGTATGATTGGGATTGAACGGCAGTCAGGTTTTCGTAAAGCACCGCTGCTTCGGACAGAATAATGGATGCGGTGATGACCCCCTGCCCGCCCGATCCTGAAAATACCATCCTGCATCTTTCCATCTTTAACGACCTTTCATCGCGTTTTGAACCACTTTATCATATTGGCTGCAATATTCCGGCATCTCTTTTTGTACAAAAATACCGCGCTCCAGCAAATCGGGATTCTCTTTTTTGGCATTTGAACCAATCGTTGTGGTATTTTTCTTAAAGTACTGAATCATATCGACTGCATCACCGGTTTTGTTTTTGCGGCCAAAATAGGTCGGGCACTGGGACAAAATTTCCACCACCGAAAAGCCCTCGTGCAGGACGGCCTGTCGGATGATATCGGTCATCTGCTGAATGTGGTAGGTGGTGGTTCGCGCCACAAACGTCGCACCGGCGGCTTTTGCCAGCTCAACGACATCAAAGCTGGGATCAATCGTCAGATAGGGCGCGGTGGTAGCGCGGATGTTCTCACCCGATAAGGGCGAGTACTGACCGCCGGTCATGCCGTAAATTCGGTTGTTCATGACAATGGCGGTGATATCAATATTTCGGCGGGCTGCATGAATAAAATGATTGCCCCCAATCGCCAGTGCGTCGCCATCCCCCATGGGAACAATCAGATTCAGTTCCGGACGCGCCATTTTAACACCCGTCGCAAAGGCCAGCGCCCGACCGTGAATGGTATGCAGGGTGTGAAAGTCGACATAGCCGGTTATCCTCGATGAACAGCCGATACCGGAAACCATCACAATCTCGTTTTTGCTCATACCCAGTTTTTCAATGGCACCGAGGAGCCCGTTTAAAACCGTGCCGTGACCGCATCCGGGACACCACAGGTGAGGAAAAAACCGTTCACGCAAATAATCTTTAATCGCCATGACTTAAACCCCCTTTCCCTGGATCACCCGCAGGATATTCATGATATCCGATGGCGCGATAAAACTGCCGTCAATCCGATTGGCCAGAAACACCTTGTCGGGTTGATCCACCGCCAGTTTCACGGCCTGCATAATCTGGCCCATATTCTGTTCCACAACAACGACGGATTTTACATGGGCGCATTTTTCCCGTACAATTTTTTCCGGAAATGGCCATAACGTCTGCAGCTCCAGCAGGCCCAGGCGCTCGCCGCGTAACCTTCTATCTTCGACAGTATGGTGGGCGGAGCGGGCTGCAGAGCCGTAAGACAGCAATAACTGCTCGGCATCTTCGGTATAATATTCCTTGTAGCGTGCCAACTCATGCGCCCGGTTCTCGAGTTTATCGACCAGATGACGCAGCAAATCATGGACGGCCCCGGGATCACTGGATGGAAATCCCCACATGTCGTGAAACAGCCCGGTAACGTTGAAGCGGTGAACACCGCCGAAATCAGACATGGGCAGCCGACCATCTTCGCGCGGCAGATAGGGGTGATAATCGACGCCCTGTTTGACGGTGGTTTTTAAACGTTCGACCAGCGCAATTTCACCGGGTTGCGGAACCACGAAACGCTCCCGCATATGGGCAACAACTTCGTCCAGCAGCAAAATTACCGGCGTCCGGTAAATTTCGGCTAAATTAAAGGCCTCCACGGTAATAGCGAAAATATCCTGGTGATTGGAAGCCGTCAGTGCAATGATGGCATGATCGCCGTGCGTCCCCCAGCGGGCCTGATTAACGTCCCCCTGGCTGCCGTGGGTCGGTAATCCGGTGGATGGCCCGCCGCGCTGCACGTTGACAATGACACACGGAATTTCAGCCATAATGGCATACCCCAGCGCTTCCTGCATCAAGGAAAAGCCGGGCCCGCTGGTGGCTGTCATCACTTTGCTGCCGGTTAGCGAAGCGCCGATAATAGCACACAGCGATGCGATTTCATCTTCCATCTGAATGAATTTCCCACCGATTTGCGGCAGCCGATAGGCTAAGGTTTCGGTAATTTCAGAAGACGGTGTTATCGGGTAGCCGGCGTAAAAATTAAGCCCGGCATACAAGGCCGCTTCAGCGCAGGCCTCGTTGCCTTGGACAAATTTTATGTTCTCGCTCATATCATAAGCCTATTCATTATTTTCGATCGTTTCGATCTCTATTGCAAAATCCGGGCAGCGCAACTCACAAAGCCTGCAACAGATACAGTCTTGTGGGCGCACCGCCGAGACCTTGTCCTGATCGTCTAATTCCAGAACCTTTTTCGGGCAAAGCGCAACACATATGCCGCATCCCTTGCACCAATCCCGGTTTATATGATGCTTTTTTAGTTTTGGTTTGGCCATCTAAAATCCCTCGGCTTTGAATAAATTACCTTTTGATTCGAATAATAGAAAATTCTTCTCGCTGCGCTTCGATTAAAACCTGCGAAACCCAGTCATTTCCGGGGTTGAGTTTTTTTCATGGGAACAGGTAAAGGGGCTCAATATTGATTTTAGGTATGATTGTCAAGAAAAACAAGGCCCTAAATCGTTTTCTTGCGGCTTCTAATTACTTTGCCGCAACCAGTGCACGCTATTGGATCGGCATTCAGGGCAGATCCGTTCACGGTTCACACTGAAAATACTGTCCCAATGATGCCCGCAGCGCATGCACGCAAATTCGGTCTTTTTTTCTTCGTTGGCAGGCTTCGGGTTGCGAGGACGCGGTACGCGTGCTTTTGCCAGAAGTTCTCGCGTCAGTTCCAATTCTTCCGGGGTCACCATCTCACGTTTTTTCTCAACAGCCTGCATAATGGTTTGCCAGCGGCCGCCCTCGGCAGCGGAACACCATTCCAACAATAGCCGGTCAGCGCGGACACCGGATTTTTCCAGGCCATCCCACAGACCGTCCATCCGCCGCACCGTGCTGCGGTTCGCGTCAATGTAATGGCAGTCAACGTAATGGCAACCGGACACCAAGACGACCGGCGCACCCTTTTGAAATGAATACCACACGAATTCCGGATTCACCCGCCCCGAGCACATCGTGCGGATAATTCGCGCATTGGGTGGATATTCCAAACGGCTCACGCCGGCCGTATCTGCCCCGGCGTATGAGCACCATTTGCAGGCAAAAGTGACGATTTTTTTCTGAGGGTCTTCTTCCAGCATGGCGTCGATCTGAGAATATATTGCCTGGTCTGAAGAGTGCCGCATTTCAATTGCCCCAAATTTGCACTCGGCAGCGCAAGTCCCGCAACCGGCGCAAGCCGCACTGATGATCTGAGGGGGTTGCTTTTTTTGCCAGGTGATTGCACCAAACGGGCAAACATGAGCACATTGTCCGCATTTTGTACAGGCCGCTTCATACACACTGGCCGTAATCGCTTCCACCGCAAATTGATCTTTACGCAACAGAATCGAAGCGTGTATGCTCGCAGCGCTGGCCTGGGTAACACTCTCACGAACGTCCTTGGGACTTTCGGCAGCGCCGGCAATGAATACCCCTTTGGTGGGCGTCTCTACCGGACGCAGTTTTGCATGCGCTTCCTTTAAGAAACCGTTCGGTGATTTAGAGATACTCACCATTTGCCGAATGGTTTCTGTTTCAATCGCCGGCGTTGCACCCACTGCCAGAACCAGCATATCGAATTCGTGTTTCTCAAGGCGCTTTTTGATGGTATTTTCAACGGTAACCATCAGGCTGCGGGTTTGGGGATCTTCTTGAACATCACCCGGCAAGCCACGGACATAGCGCACCCCGCTGCCCCGCGTTCGCATCAGAAGCTCTTCAAATCCCTTACCGTAAGCCCGCAGGTCAATGTAAAAAACGGTAATTTCCGTATCGGGGTAGTTGTCCTTAAGGTACTGTGCGCCTTTGATGGTGTTCATACAACAAATATTGGAACAATAGGGATTGCCCCGTTTGGGATCCTGGGTCCGCGATCCAACACATTGGATAAATCCGATCCGATGGGGCCTGGCCTGGTCACTGGGTCGACCAAGGTGTCCCATCAAAGGCCCGCCGGTGGAAATCAGCCGTTCAAATTCGATGCTGGTAACCACATTGACAAAACGGGTGTAGCCGTATTCATCCAGCGACGTGGGGTCATACACGTCCATGCCGGTGGCCACAATGATCGCGCCGACCTCAACTTCGAGAAGTTCATCCTCCTGGTCAAAATCAATACATTTCTTATCGCAAACTTCGAGACACTTCCCGCAAGCGATCGGATTGGCACCAAGACAGTCTTGGGCCGAGATTAGATAGGCGGAAGGGACAGCCTGCGGAAAAGGAATATATATCGCCCGACGACTGCTCAAACCCATCTGGAATTCGTCGGCAATAACGACCGGGCAAACAGTTGCGCAATCACCGCAGGAGACGCAGGCCTGCTCGTCAACGTAGCGGGCTTTTTTGCGAATGCGGGCCTTGAAGTTGCCCACATATCCGGTTACATCTTCTAATTGAGAATGGGTCAGCAGTTCAATTTTGGGATGTCGACCGACATCCATCATCTTGGGGCCCAAAATTCAGATACTGCACTCGATGTCAGGATAGACTTTGTCAAGCTGCGCCATAATACCGCCAATCGATGGCGTTTTTTCGACCAGATAGACCTGATGTCCCGCATCGGCCAAATCCAATGCTGCCTGCATACCGGCCACCCCACCGCCGACGACCAGGGCGGCATCCTTGACCGGAATTTGCTCTTCATCCTGCGGGTAAAGCCATCTGGCTCGCGCTACGGCCACTTTAACAATGTCTTTGGCCTTTACGGTGGCTTCGTCGGGGTCCGAGGTCACCCAGGAACAGTGTTCACGGATGTTGGCCATCTCCAACAGGTATTGGTTAAGCCCTGCGTCCTGAATACATTGCCGGAATATCGGCTCATATGACGATGGTGAACACGATGCAACCACGATCCGGTTGAGCCGATGCTCGAAAATCGCTCGTTGAATCTCCTGCTGCCCCGGATCCGCACAGGTATATTTATTGCGAATCGATAAAACAACACCCGACAGGTCCTCGGCAAACTTGCGCACCTCCTCGGTGTCCAGAAAACCAGCAATATTTGAACCGCAATCGCACACGAAAACGCCGATACGTAAATCTTCTTTTGCCAACGTCAACCTCCTTGGATAAAATCAGGCATCGCCTGTCATACGGATGCACGCCCAAACGAAAATCGTCATCATAGATGGACACATCTCATGAATTAAATGTGATCATCGAGTCGGATCGGTTTTGTCTCGCTGCCACATTTCATATTTTTGATCGCGAATAAATTCTTTGTCTTTCCAGGTTTTGCGATCACGGATAGTTTGTTCGACTGCGTCTTGAAATGATCGTCGGAAATCATCTGAATCAAATTGGGCTTTACTTAAAAAATCAAAGGCCTGAAACTCTTTAAAGGCCTTGCGCTGAGTTTCCATGGTTCCATATCCGGTAACCATGATAACCCGTGTAAAGGAAAGTCGTTTGCGGATTTCAGCCAGCAAACGCATCCCGTCTTCATTGTTTTCCTCGGTCTCTACCAGGCGGATATCCAATATGACCAGGTCCAGATCTTTATTTTCATCGATGTAGGCCAGGGCGGCCTCTCTGGTACTCACCGATTCGACCAGATGTCCCTCCCGTTCGATTAAACCGCTTAGCATGTTGCGCCAATCGGAATAGTCATCTACAATTAAAATTTTACCTCGCATTTTTTTCTCCCGGGTTTTATTTTTCTTCGGTTGTCTCCACTGCCGAATTACCGCTTTGGATCATATCGATGATTGCCTGCCAATAGCAGCGGGTAGACGCACCACAAAGACCGAGCCTTTATTTGGTTCGCTATGGCATTTAATCGATCCCCCCTGACGCTCGATAAATGTGCGCAACCACCACAGTCCGAATCCGAGCCCATCTTCGCTTTGTTGAAACATATTCCACAAATGCATCATCTGCTCAGGGGTAATACCTCTGCCCGTATCCTTGATCTCAACGATCACCCAAAAGCCGGTATCATCTTGGTCTGAGTGTGTACTCACTTGTAGCCGCCGCTGATCGCTATCTTCCATGGCCTTACGCGCATTGGTTATTAACTCGAGGAATATATCCACTAACAGCAGGCTGCAATCCACCAACGGCAATTTTTTTTCGAAGGTTCGGCTGACTTCGATTTTATCGGGCAGATCGGCAGCCTCCAGAGCTTCATCCAGCAGGTGGTTGACGTCCAGCCGTGCTGCGGGACCGGAGTCTTTGAACGGTTTAAACAATGCTTCGCTGAGTTTAAGGACAAATCGCGCGTTACGCTCGACGCGTTCTAAATTGCCTTCAATCCATAGTCGCTCTGAATCGGCCATCTCCAATTTTGTCAGGGAGCGCAGGGTTTCCCTGGCACTGACCGGCACGATCCCCATCAGATTGTTAATCCGATGCGCCAAAGCAGTGGCGGCTTGACCCATGATCGCCCACTTTTCGGCGGCCAGCCGCTTTTCCTGCTCGGACAGAAGCTTTCGATGCTGGCTGGCATTTTGGATGGCGATGACGGCTTCCTGCGCCAGGGCCTCCAGAAGTTCGACATCCTGTTGATCAAAGGCGGCCACCCGTGAACTTTCCAAAAGCAAAACGCCTAAAAGCGAATCCGGTTTGCCGGGATCTTCCAGTCCATATTGTAATGGAACCGAAATGCTTGAACGCATGTCTTCAAAAAGAACAACGTTCAGCGGATCATCGCGGACATCGGAGCTCAGATAAGGACGCCGGTTCTCTGCCACCCATCGGGCGATCCCCTGCCCGATGCGGGGGGTGTAGGCAAGCTTTTCGGGTGTCCACCCGTCTCCATAGTGGGCCCTGAGAACCAGTTTTCCCGACTCGGAATCCAATTGCCGCAAAGAACCGTGTTCGGCGTCAACCAGTTCTGCCGCCTTTTCAAGAATCATGTCCAATACGCGCTCTAATTCCAGGCTGGAAGTGAGCGCCACGTCAATGGTGTGCAGGGCTCGAAACTGGTTGGTCATCCGCGCCAGCCGCTCGTTTTGCTGAGCCATCGACGCCGTCATGTCGGCCAGGGACTGAAGCAGTGCGGCGTCCCGCTCCCGAAAGACCCGCTTTTGATTTCCATCAAACACGACGAGTACGCCTCGAACAGAATCCTGCCAGATCAATGGTGCCGCCAATGATAACGAACCATCGGGACAGATCTCAGTCATGGTTTCCCGGGAGTTCATCACACGTCCCGGCAATCCATCATCCCAGGGGACGTGCTGCAGGTTATGGGTGGCCACCAGCGATATTCGCTCCTTTTCCGAATCCCACAGATAAAAGCAGCTGCCGTCAGCGCGGCACTGGTAACTTGCTTGCCGGACAACGCTTTGTAGAAAATCCGGATCCAGAATTCCTGTCGGTGTTGATGGGTTTGCCACAGTGCTCGTCCCATCGCCTTAAGGCGCATTTTTGTTTTAACACACAGGTACGGGTAAACAACGCGCGTTGACGATTACGGCAATCGATCCGCCAGTACCGTCGTCAGATCGCAAATCGGAATACCGATATCATTCTCCAGGGCAGGATCCTGCTGGGCGCATTTAAAATGAATCTGACATTTAATGCAGGTTGTAATCAGCAGCTCGGCACCGGTGGCTCTGGCTTCCTTTAACCGTTGTACCTGGATGTTTTTACTGACCTGGCCGCATGCGGTCCAACAGCTGGTACCGCAACACAGACTACTCCGATGAGTTTGCTCCATCTCAACAAGCTCCAACCCGCAAGCCTGCAATAATGCCCGGGGCTCGTCGTAAATCCCCAGATGCCGGCTCAACCGGCAGGCATCTTGATAGGTCGCCCTGGATTTCATTTTTTCCGAATTCCAGCCTAAGGTTGCAGCAGCCGGATGCCGGCTGATGAACTGGCTGAGGTGTAACACTTCCATTCCATGCTCGCCAACCCGTTTGGGGTAGTCCAGTCCCAGGGTCCGGGCGCATTCGGGACAGGTGGTGATAATTTGCCTGGCCTGGGTAGCTTTAAGCTGCTCAAGATTGAGGCGCGCCAGAGCGTCAAATGTCACCCTATCACCTTGCCAGATCTGGTCGTGGCCGCAGCAGCGTTCATCGGATAACACCTGCGGCTCGATACCCAGATGGTTCAGAATCCTCACGGCTGCCCTGGCAATCTCCAGACCTTCAATACCCAGGTCTTTAAACTGGGCCTGATAGTATGGCAGGCAGCCGACAAAATACAAAACTTCCGAATCCTGCGAGATTCTCAAATCATGGTCAAGCCATTCAAGCCTGTTTTGATTAAGGTCAGGATTCGTCATCATCTGGCCCAAGGTCTGGATGACCTTACCATGGGTGCATTCTCCCGACTGGCCGTCGTTCATTGCCATAGCCCGGGCATCCCGCATAAACTCTGAAAACAGCACATCCGACGGGCACAGCTGGCTGCACCTTTTGCACGTCAGACATGACCAAAACAGGGGATCCTCATAAACATCAGCTGAAGGGCTATTAAGGGCTTTCTCGATCAGCAGGCGCGGGCTGCAATAAGCACGCTTCTCCCATAAGGTGATCGGGCAGACCGCACTGCATTTGCCGCATTCCAGACAATACCAGGCACGATTCTGATTAATGATTTCCTGCAGATTGCTCATCCTTATCCCTGATTCCCGTTCAACCCCGCTAAAAAGGATTTGATTTGATTAACCCAGGCTTGGCCGTCACCAGCCGCCAGTCTATCCATTTTAAGATGTTGATCCGAATAGCCCATGGTCCGAACCAGATCCTGCGCAACCGCAAAAGTCTCTTCCGCACGACGCCCCCCGAATTCGTAGCGACATTCATCTTGCGGGCAACCCAACAATAGAACACCGCTTGCGCCGCGCTCAAATGCCTTCAGAATGATCCCCGGTTGAAGCCGCCCCAGGCACATCACTCTAATCGGATAAACTTGTGCAGAATAGGATAGCCGTTCGATCGCCGCCGCTTCCATCCCGCTGTAAGGATTCCAGTTACAGGTAAAGACCAACGCGATTTGTTTTTGATCGATTCGCATGGGAACTGGCGTATGCCAAATCGCATCTAGCATGTTTTCCAGCTGGGCATCGCTTGCATACCCCGCCGCAATTGCCCCCGAGGGGCATTGGGCCGCACAGGCTCCGCAGCCCTGACAGATGTGCGGATCGATCCAGGAAAATCGGTTGGGTTCAGCGCCCATCAACTGGGGTGCACCGAACTCGCAGATTTCAACGCAGGTGTTACAGGCCCGGCAGCGGTGAGGCGCCACGACCGCGCTATGGCATTGGGGCGGTTTTGAACATTGACCCAACCAGGCGGCCACTTTCGCCGTTGCCGCCGCACCCACCGTTGAACTATCAAGGGCCGGGTCGCAGTAATAAACGCCCGGCCGGGTGGTTTCCAACTCCTGACAGTGGAAACGCGAACGCGGTTGGAAAGGAGCGTTTCCAAAAGCATGGCGCAATCTGTCAGCCTCGGCAGAATCGCACGGCGCCATTACTATCCCGGCAGCAGTCCATTCCTTGTCGTTTAAGGTCATGCAATAACAGCCATTGACCCTGCGGATGCGTGGCGGCGCCCCGGCTAAATCGTGCACCGCAATACCCTGAGTGGACAGAAGTTCCCGGCAGGTCCGGGCAGCGCCGCCGCTGCCTAAAATCAGTGCTGACCGCTCAGGAGGTTGGTATTCCAGCAGCTTGCCGGAAGGTGTCTGATTCTTGGCCACGGCTGCTGATATTAGTGCAACTGCTTTTGCTGTCGCCGCGCCAGGGTTTTCCCGGTGAGCCCAGGCGCATTGCTCCCGTATATTGACAAACTCAACCGCCGACGGTGGTAAAAACCCGGCCTTTAAAAGACCTTCGGGTTGTGTATGATTCTCGCGGAACTCAAACAGGCCAAGATGAGCCTTGCATCGAACGCGCTGATACGTGCAGCAGTAGCAAATCTGATCAAGTGAACAGCAAGCGCAGGCACCCAGGGTAATTCGATTTAAGTCATGCACTTGCACCTTTTTTTGAATTGTCGCTTGCGCCTCCACCGTACAGGAAAATGGCAGCACCTCGGCGTGTACGACAGTGGGCCAGGCCGCCGCCCGTTCACGAAGTGTTTCGGTGTTCACGATATCAGAAATAGAATGATCACACTGACAGATAAAGACACCTGTACGGACACCATCTGCAGGCGGTGTCAAAACGATACCGGAAGGTTCGACGGATTGCACCGGTGCCAGGCGGCACATCACCTGGGCAGCAGCAGCCGATCCCATCAGCTCATCTTCCGCAGAAATGCGGTAAACACGTTTGCCATTTTCAGATAAATCATTTAGCGCCTGGGTTTGATCATCAGCGCAGATAATCGCTCCGACCTCCAGATCCATTAAGGTGGTCTGGCTATTTTGTACGATTGCCTCCGGCCCGCAGGCTTTCACACAGGCCAAACATTCACTGCAGGGGCCGCACATCAGGCAGCGCTGAGCCTCAGCCATCGCCTGTTCTTGAGAATATCCCAGCTCGACCTCTGCAAAACTGCTCAGGCGCTTTTCCATTGACAGCTTTGGCACGGGGATTCGTGGTTTGGGTAATAGCTCCACGTCACTCATTTGCCGTTGTGCGATTGCGAATTCATTAACGGCAGCTGAGTATTCAACGGCCATTTTATCGCTGAGGTATGCATCAATCTCAGCCGCCGCTCTTTTTCCCATCCCGATGGCCTCAATTGCCGACATTTTATCGCGGGCTACGGCATCACCGGTTGCAAAAACGCCCGGATGATCGGTTGCAAAAGTGACACGGTTTATCTGAATCCGTTGATCACGGGTCATGCTGATACGATTATCCGCATCCAGGCCTCTGATATCGGGTATCTGCCCGATGGCCAGCACCACCAGCTCTGCCGGCATCACAAATTCGCTGCCGCCTATGGGGACCGGCCGGCGACGGCCGCTTTCATCCGGCTCTCCTAGCTTCATGCGCAGACATTCCAGACCTATGACATTATTTTCAGAATCCCCGATGATACGGATAGGCGCTGTTAAATATTCAATCGATATCGCTTCTTGTTCAGTATCATCGATCTCTTCTTCTAAAGCCGGCATCTCGGCACGGGTGCGGCGATAGGCGATACAGACATCCTCAACACCAACACGCTTGAGCGTTCGGGCAACATCCATCGCCGTATTCCCGCCACCCAATACAACTGCCCGGGTCTTTGTTCCGCAGGGAAGCACGCTTTCCAGAGCAGTCCGGTGCTCAGCCGCATCAAGTCTCTGGCTTAAATTGATGGTTTTTAAGAGCTCTATCCCCTGCATGACGCCCCGTAATGCTTCACCGGGTATGCGCAGAGAAAGGCTTTTATGCGCCCCAATGGCCAGACATACGGCATCATGCCCCATTTTAAACAAGTCATCCAGCGTATGATCACCATCAGGTCCGATAGCGGTATTGAGCTGAATTTTGACGCCCAGGGACTCAATGCGGCGATACTCGCGGTCAATGACGTGTCGCGGTAACCGGTAGGCAGGAATGCCCACCGATAACATGCCGGCGATAACCGGCAGCTTCTCGAACACGGTCACCCGGTACCCCTTCCGTGCCAGACAATCGGCGACGGTCATGCCCGCCGGACCGGAGCCAACGACCGCCACTTTACGGGCGTTATCCGCGATTGAATTTTCCGCTGCTGGGGAGGTTTCGAAATTAGCGGATTCGTCAGGCTCCCAATCGGCCACAAAGCGCTTAAGCAAACGGATAGATACGGAGGTATCTATTTCAGACCGGCGGCAGTTCACTTCACAGGGATGGGTACAGATGCGTCCAATGATGCCCGGAAATGGAATAGCCTCGCGAATGAGATCCAGTGCTTCCTGAAATCGCCCTTGCGCAATCAGGGCAACGTAACCCTGGGCATGAACTCCGCCAGGGCAGACACCGGCACATGGCGCCTTCCCCATTTTATCGATAGCCGCGCACCCCGGCTGGTGGCCGTCCATCAAATATATGGCCTTGTGTTGGCTTCCCGGCAGCATCACAGGACAGACTTCCACGCAATCGCCGCATCCGGTACATTTGGCCAAATCAACATAGCGCGGGTGCTGCTGCAATTTTACCTGTAAGGCTCCCGTCTTCAACTTGGCACTTTGCAGAAACGTATTGGTCCATACGTTAATGCGTGGATGCTTGGCCACTTCCAGCATGCGGGCATTTAACAGGTGATCGGGCACCCGGGTGCTGCCGCCATTTCCTAAAAAGGGAGATGACTCAATTAAGTGAACATGGATGCCGGAATCACCAAGATCCAAAGCGGCTTGAAGCCCCGCCGGGCTGCCACCTAAAATGAGAGCGCCTTTGCTCAAAGAAATTTACCTCCATACCAACCGCTGTTGATTTTGTCTCATGCTGTTTTTTTAAGCTCAAGCCCCTTTTCAAAGCCAACATCAAACACATTTAAATTGACTTCCAAAGTTTTGGGTGGCACCGAATCCTTCAGGGACTGTCGCATGGCTTCCCGGCTGACAGCTCCGACGATTGCCGCCCAAAAGCCAAGCATGGCCGAATTCGCCGCCCGGGCATTACCGCATTCCTCAGCAATCTGAGTCGCCGCAATTCCATAGGTTTTCAGATCCTGACGATGGTCTGCGGGCAGCGTCACAAGCCCATCGTCAATCAGCAGGGTCCCATTGGCAGCAAGATGGGGCACATATTTAACGTAGGCTTCCTGAGACATGATAATAGCGCTGGTGGGTGCGATAAGGTGGGGATGATGGATCGGTTCAGCTGCGACGACAACCTGTGATCCCGCAGCTCCGCCCCTTGCTTCCGGACCATAGCTCTGCGTAAAGCAGGCTTCGATTTTGTCGTATATTGTGGCCGCCTGGCCGATGATGCGGCCGGCGCTCATAATACCCTGGCCGCCGAAGCCACCGAGCTGCACGTCGGTTCGATCAACAAAATCGGTCCGGCCGGGTAGTTTCAGTCGCTGGTCCAACACTTTTTTAGCTGCACCCCAACGCTCCTTGGCGGTTTGGGCCGTGTGTTCAATTGCCGCCCGGAATTCAGGCTTGGGTTCGTTTAAAAATATACCTTCGATAATTGCTTTGATCTCACCCTTTTCATTTACTTTAACATCTGCGTCTTTGGGATGAGTCTGGTGGGCAATTTTGCCCACTTGCTGGTAATGCTTCATAACTTCCAAGCCGCGTCGGCCAAGTTTCTGCGGATCCAGTCCCCGGCCCTCCAGATTCCAACGCGCATAGGATGTAGAACAGGGCGCGATGATTTCGACAAAACTGAATCCGGGATGCATCATGGCCTCGCGCAGGGTCCACTCCAGCCGCCGGGCATGCAACACCGTCCAACGGGCCACAAAAGATGCCCCGCCGGCTGCAGCCAGATATGGTAGATTAAAGGGATGTTCAAAATTACCATATTGGGTCGTAACTGCCCTGGCACCGTGGGGCGTTGTTGGTCCCGCCTGGCCGCCCGTCATACCGTAATTAAAATTATTAACGCAAATAACGGTAATGTCTAGATTGCGTCTGGCCGCATGGATAAAATGATTGCCGCCGATCCCGGCAATATCCCCATCCCCGGAAATAACAACGACTTTCAATTCGCCGTTGGCAAGTTTAAGACCCGTGGCAAACGGGATGGCCCGACCGTGGGTCGTATGAAAGGAATCCAGACGAAGATAACCAGCAATACGCCCGGTACAGCCGATACCAGAAACCACAGACACCTTATCCAGGTCCCAATTCTCATTCTTTTCCAACCATTGCAGCGCTCCGATGAATGTGGTCAACGCCGTACCCAATCCGCAACCCTGGCACCAAATGTGAGGCAACCGTTCTCCACGCAAAAGTACGTCCATTGGATGCAGACCGGTTACCCAATCGCTTTGAGAATCGGGCTCATGTCCGCAGTGTTTCAACTGCATCTCATTTTCGGCCATTGCGCCTATCTCTCCGTTTGTCTGTTATGAAGATCTGCTTGGAGCGCACCCGAGCGACCGGCGGCCTTGTATATTGCTCCCAGCACCTGTTGCCGTTCCAGAATATCGCCCCCCAACCGGTTGGCACCTATCACCTGTGCCTGACCGGCGGCACAGCGCTCGATCTCAAGACAAATTTGTCCTCTGTTGATCTCCGGCACAACGAAGGCCCGGATCCTTTTCGCCAACTCGAAAATCCGCTTTTCCGGAAAAGGCCATATGGTGACCAGCCTAAGGAAGCCCACTCGGATGCCTTCTTTACGGGCTTGCTCAATTGGCCATTGGGAGGTCCGCGCTGAAATACCGTAAGATACCACGATAATTTCAGCATCATCCAAATACTGTTCTTCCAGCTGAATGATCTCATCGCGATGTGCGCTTATTTTATTAATCAGGCGTTTAATGTTCCATTCGCTGGATTCTGCAGTCATGGCTGGATAGCCAAGTTCATCGTGGGTCAAGCCGGTTACATGGAAGCGATAACCTTCTCCGGCAATCGCCATGGGCGATACGGCGCCATCTGCACCTTCCGAATCCATATCACGGTAAATGCGGAACTGGTCCGGCTCTATATCTCCTTTTCGGACATGAGGACGATTAATGATTTCAATTTCTTCAGGCTGAGGAATGACCACCCGTTCCGTCATATGACCGACCTCAGCGTCTGTCATCACCAGCACGGGTGTGCGGAACTTTTCAGATAAATTGAAAGCCCGTATGGTCAAATCGAAGAGTTCTTGTGGGGAGGAGGGGCAAAGCGCGATAATTTCATAATCGCCGTGAGTGCCCCAGCGGGCCTGCATCATGTCCTGCTGTCCGACCAATGTTGGCAGACCGGTGGAAGGGCCTCCGCGCTGGACATCAACCAGCACACAAGGGGTTTCCATCATGATGCCGAGACCCAGGTTTTCCATCATCAGCGAAAAGCCGGGGCCGCTAGTGGCTGTCATCGATTTAACACCGGCCCATGAAGCCCCTAAGATGGCATTCATAGAAGCCAGTTCATCTTCCATCTGAATATAAATGCCATCGACCTGTGGCAGCCGGGTCGACATTCGCTCGGCTATTTCGGTTGCAGGCGTGATTGGATAACCGGCAAAAAAACGGCAGCCTGCCAGAATGGCACCTTCAGCGGCAGCATAATCTCCCAGCAGGAAATGTTCTCCGGTCAACAGGCCCTGATCACTCATTGTTTTAACTCAATTCTGGAATCCATCTCAAAAATGTCTTTTGGCCCAATATCTTTGTTGGAGCCTCGTTTAAAATCCTCGACATACAACAGTATGCCTGCGGTTTGAAACTCGGCCCCGCCGCGATCTTTAACCAAAATCCTATTTTTGAGACAGGTTTTATTGTTCGTTCACGTCACGGTCTTTCGCAAGCATCTGGCTGCTCTCGACATAGATGGCAAAATCCGGGCAAAGCAAAGCACACAATCCGCAATCGGTGCATTGGGAAATATCCGTAATCTCAGGCGGATGATACCCTCTTGGATTCGTCCGCTTTGACATAACAAAAACACCCCGTGGGCAGAATTCAACACAAAATCCGCAACCTTTACAGCGAGCCTCGATAATATGGATGATGCCGCAGGGTACCTGAATGCGGTCCCTGTCCAAAGGCTGTCTCCAATATTTCACGATTTCTCCTTAAATCCAGATAGAATTTTGACAATGTCTACTGATAGCAGCAAATTGCCTTATTTGGCCAGATGCCCGTTGCTTAATATGGAAAATGAAACGCTCTCCAGACTGTTTTTTATACCACAATTGGGTACAAAAGTCATCGTTCATAATATTCGAATAAGATTCAATCAGCAGATGGAATCCTTCTTTGACAACCGGCGGTCATTTTTATTATGCTGATAGTGGGCAGCAAGTCGGATATTTGGACTGAAATCCAAAAACATCAAACTCGTCAAAACAGATATTCGGGCACAAGCAGACGTAGAAATCGGACAAGAATGAAAAAAATCCTCCTCATTTCAGCGGTCCTCATATTCATAAGCCTCTGTGGCCTAGCGGTTTTCATTCTTAGTCTGCGGCACTATGCCCAACAACCGGCCGGCCAGGCGCCGGAAAAAGTGGTGATTATTATACCCGCCGGTCAGTCATTGAAAACCACTAGCGAAGCCCTTTTCAAAAATGGGATCATCATAAGCCCTTTTAAATTCAACTTGGTTGCCCGCCTGAAGGGATATGACAAACGCCTTAAAGCCGGAGAGTATGCGTTGTCGGCCAGCATGGCCCCAATCCAGATAATGCAAAAACTGGTGAAAGGAGAGGTCGAGCTCTATAAGCTTACCGTTCCGGAAGGCTATAATATCTACCAGATTGCCGACCTCATAGCCCAGGCTGGATTTGCGCAGAATTCCAGTTTTATAGAGACCGCAAGTGATGCCGATCTGGCTCGCAAAAACAGCATAAACGCCAAAACTTTTGAGGGCTACCTGTTTCCGGAAACTTACTATTTCCCCAAAAACGTGAGCAGCGAAACGATCATATCAACCATGGTCAAACGCTTCTGGACGGTTTTTAATTCGGCCTGGAAAGAGCGGGCAGATCAGCTCGGGTTCTCGATTCATCAGATCGTCACCCTGGCATCGATCATCGAAAAGGAAACCGGGGCTGCTTTTGAGCGCCCCGTGATTTCTTCGGTATTCCATAATCGCTTAAAAAAGAAGATGCGCCTGGAATCTGATCCAACGGTAATCTACGGGTTAAAGAATTTTGACGGCAATTTAAAACGCGCACATCTTGAAACTCCAACACCCTATAATACTTACAAAATCAAGGGGCTGCCCGTCGGCCCCATCGCCAATCCGGGAACAAAATCTCTGGAAGCTGCCCTCTATCCAGCTGACACGAAATTCATTTATTTTGTATCCAAAAAAAACAAAACCCATCAGTTCTCAACCAACTTAAAAGACCACAATCAAGCGGTTCGAAAATACCAGCTCCGCCGCTAGGGTTGTGTACCGCAGATAAGTACTGAGTGCTGAACATTGAAAATGGATCGTCTTGACAGAGCAGTTGTCGGAATTTAGCTTAAAGCAGGCATAATTTAAAAGAAAACTTTGCGATAAAGCAGATACGAAATAAGGAGGACATTATGGCACGTTCTGATAAAAATCGATTAAAAACCATCATCGATCTTGAAAAACTGAATCGCTTTAATGATGAGGGATGCCCGGCCTGCAAGCGCAAGTTCACATTGGGTGAACCGGTTGTCCTGGCATGCGGCGCCTGGGAAGGCGAGCCAAAGTATATCCATGAAAATGAAGCCGTGTTTGATGAAGCCACAGCCACTTACTTCGAGCGCCGCTGTTATGAATCCCGCAAGGGATAGGGAACCGATCTGGAATGTCATCCTGCCGCTTAAGTTTTTATCCCAAATAGCCGATATATACCTGGTATCTCTTTTGATTGGGTCTTGGGGCTTCATAACCGGTCACTAAGAATCTGAATGGGCCCCAATCATCCTGAAAATAAAATGATAACAGGGAGATGTATCCCAAAAGGCAGGCAATGAATAATAAAAGGCGTCATGTCAACCTCGATAGTATCGGCCTGATCATTATTGGTGGCGGAGTTTCGTTTTTCTATTATTATTTTGAAAAGACGATTTTGGCCAGCCCCAATCTGACCATATTTATTACCGTCGGGATCATTTTACTCATTAGTTTTTTTACACAATTGTTGATCAACAATATCAATCGATCCAAAGAAGCGCTGCGCGTAGCCAACGAAACCCTCGAGGAAAAGGTCAGGGAGCGCACCGCCGAGCTTCGTGAATCCGAAATGAAATATCGCACGATTTTTGAAAATACTGGTGCGGCAACGGTTATTATAGAAAAAGATATGACCATTTCCCTGGCAAATTCGGAGTTCGCTCATATCTCCGGTTTCGAAAAAAATGAAATTGAAAATATCAAATCCTGGCTGAATTTTATCGATGAGAAAACCCAACGCAGAATACGCAATGGAGAGATCATTAAGAAACATCTGGAATTCGACCAGATCCCTCCCAATTTCGAATGCAAATTCATCGATAAAGACGACGCCCAAAAAGATATGCTGTGTTCCCTGGCCGCAATCCCCGGTTCCGATAAAAGCGTGGTGTCCCTGGCCGATATCACTGAGCTTAAAGAAGCTGAGCGTCAGATTTATCACCAGGCGTTCCACGATACCCTCACCGGTCTGCCGAATCGCGCCCTGTTTATGGAGCACTTAAACATGGCCGTAAAGCGCGCCAAACGCCGTGATGTTTACCGCTTTGCGGTTCTTTATCTGGATATCGACCGTTTCAAGCTGGTGAATGACAGCCTGGGTCATAGCGTCGGCGACCGTCTCATCGGCGCCTTTGCCAACCGTATACAGGAATCCCTCAGGGATATCGACACGCTGGGACGCTTTGGGGGGGATGAATTTGTCATCCTGCTTGAAGATATCGAAAATAGTGAATATGCCAGCGGTGTGGCTGACCGGCTGCAGCAGGAACTGAAACGCCCTTTCATGATAGAAGGCAAAGAGGTCTTTGCACCGGCCAGCTTCGGTGTGGTATTAAATACCAGAGACTATGAGGAGGCCGAGGATATCATCCGGGATGCCGACGCCGCCATGTATCACGCCAAAGAAAACGGCAAGGCCCAATATAAAATTTTCGATAAAACCCTTCACAAAAAAGCGTTGCACTTGTTGGAAAGAGAAACCGATTTACGCAAAGCAATCCAACGGGATGAATTTGAAAACCATTATCAGCCCATAGTCGATTTGCAGACCGCCTCCCTGGTCGGTTTTGAGGCGCTGATACGCTGGAACCACCCCCAGCTGGGTCTTATTTATCCGGGCTCCTTTATTTCGATTGCCGAAGAAACCGGGCTTATCGTCCCCATGACCCAGCTGATTGCCCAACGGGCCTGTGGCGATCTATGTCAATGGCAGGATCAGCTCCAGAATAAACTCAAACTCACAATGAACATCAATTTATCCAGCAAGCATTTTCTATCCCCCACCCTGCTGGAGGATATCAAAGAGATTCTTCGTAAAACCGGTATGCCGTCCGAGCAGCTCAAATTGGAAATCACCGAAACAGCCCTCATGGAAGATGCGGATGAAACCATTCGGCTGGTTCATCGTTTAAAAGATCTGGGTTTAAAGCTGGTAATCGACGACTTTGGGACCGGCTATTCATCTTTGAGTTATCTGCAACGCCTGCCTATTGACACCCTCAAGGTCGATCGCAGTTTTGTCTCAAGAATATCATCGGAGCCGGATGGTAACCGCAATATTGTCGAAGCGATTATTTCACTGGCCCATCGTCTGGAAATGATCGTGGTGGCCGAAGGGGTGGAAACCGAAGAGCAGTTTGCCATACTTCGGGAAATGAATTGCCAGTTTGGCCAGGGCTATCTGTTTTCAAAACCACTGAGCAAACCTAAAGCCGATCAACTTATTGAAAACATTATCAAACTGTCTAAAGAAAACCCGGCCGCCAACTTCTCTTTGCCGGCGATGCTGTCGAACTAGTCCCATCTCTTATCCTCTCGGCTCAGCTGTGTTATAATCGAAGCAACGGTTGACGATCATTACCAGTTGGCGTAATGGAGTAAATACGATTGCGGATTTTTGATTGCGGATTGCAGATTGAGAAATAATTCGGGCTTTATCTATTAATCAATCCGAAATCCGCATTCCGATATCTTCTTTGCTCCATTGCTCCAAGCATATATTAGTTTCTCCATAAACTTGAAACGAAGAACATTCTCATGAATCCCGAAACTCTATCGATAGAACAGCTCGCCGGCCAACGTCTGATGGTTGGTTTTGAAGGAAAGCAGTTTAATGCGCATTTAAAATTTCTCATCCGGGATCTCAAGATTGGCGGAATTATCCTTTTTTCACAAAATGTCGAAACGCCTGATCAGGTCAAAAACCTGTGCGGTGCGGTGCAGCAATATGCGCGGTTGAAAGGGCAACCGCCCTTAATGATTGCCATTGATCAGGAGGGCGGCCAAGTCGCAAGACTGAAAGAACCGTTTACGCAGTTTCCGGGAAATTCTGTTATGACGGACGTTGCCGATGCCGTTTATTTTGCCCAAACGACAGCGAACGAATTAGCTCAGGCGGGAATTAACATGAATCTGGCCCCTGTCATGGATGTCGCTCCTGAAGAAATCACCAGCATTATGTCCGCCAGGTCATTTGGCCAGGATCCCTTTTGGGTTTCCAAACTAGGCCTGACGGTAATTTCGCATCTCCAGCAAAACAAGATCATGGCCGTGGCCAAACACTTTCCCGGCATTGGCCGAACCGTCGCCGATTCCCACCTTGATCTCCCGTCTTGCGAGTGCGATCTGACTGAATTGGAGTCCTGTGATCTGATACCCTTTGCAGATAGTATCGAGCAGGAAGTCGCCGGCATTATGCTGTCCCATGTGATCTATAAAAAAATTGATCCCCGATGGCCGGCCAGTTTATCACAACGCATTGCTCTGAAACTTTTGCGGAAGCGTATGCGGTTTTCGGGAATTTCGATGACCGATGACCTGGACATGGGAGCTATTAACAAACATTATGATATTAAAACAGCCATCCGCCAAATCCTTCAGGCCGACATTGATATGACCTTGATCTGCCACCAAGGCCCCAATATCGAAATCGCCTTTAAAGAGATTCTAAAGCATCTGGGAAGCTCTCCTGAAATCAAAGCAATGGGCATCGAATCGGTGAAGAGAATTATGATGCTAAAAAAGAAGTATTTAGGTGCTTAATGATGGGCTTTTGTTCATTTTGCGGTAATATTTTCTACCACGAAGAACACGAAGTTGAAAAGGCGTTATTATAGTTTTCTTTGAATCTCATAGCTTGTGTTCTTCGTGATCTTCGTGGTTTTCCAATTTTTGGTTACAGTAGCCCTGCTGGATCAAGCCTTCGTCCTGGAAAAAACATCGTCATTCAAACTCCCCCGCACGCCGGCATTTAGGTAGTGGAAGCCCGCCGCCGCGATCATGGCCGCATTGTCACCGCACAGCTGGACGGAAGGGATGTGGGCTTTCAGGCCCCGGGCTTGGGCGTCACACTGGACTTTGTACCTTAAGCCGCTATTGGCGGCTACCCCGCCAACAACAGCGATATGCTCACATCCCTTCTTTAATGCTGCGTTGATTAATTTATAGACCAGCACCTCAACCACGGCCGCCTGGAATCCGGCCGCAATATCTGCCATTCGGGTTTTATAATCGGATTGATGCTTGCCGACATAATGGCTAACCGCAGTTTTGATCCCGCTAAAACTAAAATCAAAGTCGGATTTATTCAGATACGGACGGGTAAAGGCAATTTTATCGGGGTTCCCTTTTTTTGAAAGCCTATCAATAACCTCGCCGCCTGGATATCCCAGGCCGAGCAATTTTGCGACCTTATCAAAGGCTTCCCCGACGGCATCATCGCGAGTCTGGCCCATCAGTTCAATTGCCGTGTGGGAAGTTACATAATAAATAGCGGTGTGCCCTCCGGATACCAGTAAGGCGACAAAGGGAAATGGCGGTGCTTCCGGCTCCAGAAACACCGAATTGATATGACCTTCCAGATGATTCACCCCGACCAGCGGGACGCCCAGGGCATAGGCGTAAGATTTGGCAAATGAAAACCCCACCAATAATGCCCCGACCAGACCGGGCCCGCGGGTTGCAGCAATGGCATCTAACTGATTGGTTTTTATCCCGGAATCGCTGGTAGCCTCTTCTACTACCGGGACAATGGCTTCAATGTGCTTTCGCGAAGCCAACTCAGGAACGACACCGCCGTAACGATGATGGACTTCGATTTGAGAAAAAACCTTAGAAGACAGAACAGCGGTTCCATCCTGAACGACGGCCGCCGCGGTTTCATCACAAGATGTTTCAATACCTAAAATATACAATCGTTTACTTTTTCTTTATTGATACTCTCCGAGCATCGGTCTTGCTACCGACTCAACCCTTGCATAAGGCGCCGGCCGTCTGCCCTTCAGCAATCCAATCAAAAAAACGGCTTATCTTTTTAATCAAATTCGCTCGAATTGAGGAATTCGGGCTTTGTTCGCTTTTGTTTTTTACCATTGTTACTCCCAGACGAGGCGCTTGCCGGCTTCTCTACAATCCAGAATTTCACCGATAAGATAGGCATGCTCGCCCATTGCGTCAATGCGCTGCATGACATCCAAGACGGCGTAATCGGGAACAACCAAAATCATTCCAATGCCCATGTTGAATGTGCGGGACATCTCTTTTGCGGATATGTTACCCGCCTGTTGCAGAAAAGAAAAAATGGGCGGAATATCCCAGCTTTCGTCACGAATTAGGATGCTGCAGGCCTGAGGTACGATTCTCACAATATTATCCGAAATACCACCGCCGGTAATATGCGCAATCCCATGAATCGGTAAATCTTTTAAAAGGCCACTGATGGCAGCAGCATAAATCTTGGTCGGTGACAGCAATTCTTCACCAATGGTTTTACCGAGTTCCGCTACGTGCTGATCGATTTTGAGGTTGAGCACTTCAAAACAAACTTTGCGGACCAGGGAATAGCCGTTGCTGTGGAGGCCGCTGGATGCGATGCCGACAAGTTTATGCCCGACCCGTATTTCGGTTCCGTCGATAATCTTGCTGTTATCGACAACGCCTACGGTGAATCCGGCCAAATCATATTCATTGGTCTGGTAGAATCCGGGCATCTCAGCGGTTTCACCACCTAACAGGGCGCATTGAGCCTGTTTGCAGCCCTGGGCAATTCCCTTGATGATATCCGTGGCACGTTGATTGTCGAGCTTTCCCATTGAAAGATAATCGAGAAAGAAAAGTGGCTTTGCGCCTTGGACTATGATATCGTTGACGCACATTGCCACCAGATCTATGCCGACGGTATCGTGTTTATCCAGCATAAACGCAATCTTAAGCTTGGTCCCAACCCCATCGGTCGAACTGACCAAGACCGGTCTTTCCAGATTTGCAAGATTAAGCGAAAAAAGACCGCCAAATCCGCCGATATCGCTCATGACACCGGGGCGCGCGGTCTGTTTTGCAATCTCCCCGATGGCATCCACCAGCTTGTTGGCCTTGTCAATATCAACGCCGGCATCGGCATATGTGAAAGATTCCTTCATAATGATCTCCTGAATGTTGAGCTTATCGTATGAATTAAAATATGATGAAAACCCTTGAAAATTAATCTCATCCGGCATAAAAGTCAAAGAATTTTTGGAAGTCAAGTTCGATCTCGCAAATAAAGTTTTCTTTTTTAGGTTACGGCTGCATCAACAAGATGACCTTGCGTAATTGAAAGCATAAGTCAGGAGAAGGTTATGTTTACGTTTGCCAGGCTGGATCGGCTGCCGCCTTATGTATTCGCAACGGTTAATGAAATCAAAATGGAAGCCCGGCGGTCGGGCAAAGACATTATCGACCTGGGAATGGGAAATCCGGATCTGGGGACCCCACAACATATCGTCGATAAACTGGTTGAATCCGCCCAAAAGCCGCAGAATCATCGCTATTCGGCCTCAATGGGAATCACCAAACTGCGGATGGCCATCGCCGACTGGTATCAACGCCGATTTGACGTTAGCATAGACCCGGACACTGAAGCCATCGCGACCATCGGCGTCAAGGAAGGAATGTCGCATTTGATTCTGGTTACGATTCGACCGGGGGACGTTGTATTTACGCCCAATCCGACCTATCCGATCCATCCATATTCGGCGATCATTGCCGGTGGGGATGTCAGAGGAATCCCGCTGGGGCCGGAGGCCGATTTTTTTGAAAATCTGGTTTCGGCCACCAGGACCACATGGCCCCGGCCTAAGGTCCTTATCATCAGCTATCCGCATAACCCCACCACCGAGGTTGTGGATCTGGCTTTTTTTCAAAAAATCGTCGACTACGCCAGAGAACACAGCATTATGGTCATCCATGACTTCGCTTATGCCGACCTGGTATTCGACGACTACAAAGCCCCGAGTTTTCTACAGGCTGAAGGCGCCAAAGATGTCGGTGTAGAGTTTTTTTCTCTTTCAAAAAGCTACAGCATGCCGGGTTGGCGTGTGGGGTTTTGCGCAGGCAACGCCCAGATCATTGCCGCTTTGCGTCGCATAAAAAGCTACCTGGATTATGGAATTTTCCAGCCGATCCAGATTGCATCGATTATCGCACTAAACGGACCCTATGATTGCGTCGAGCAGATCCGTGATACATACCGGGAAAGACGGGATGCGCTCGTTAATGGATTGAACCGTATCGGATGGAATATTAAAAGCCCTAAAGGCACCATGTTCGTTTGGGGAAAGATTCCGGATAAGTTTATAAAAATGGGCTCGGTTGAATTTGCTAAATTTATGATAGCCGAGGCCGAGGTTGCCGTATCACCGGGTCTGGGTTTCGGAGAATACGGTGATGAACATGTTCGTTTCGCCTTGATTGAAAATCCCATGCGGATTAATCAGGCTATTCGGGGAATAAAGAAAATTATGTGATAAGGAGTGGTATAAATGAAACAGATTAATGTAGGTTTACTCGGCTGCGGCACGGTGGGTACCGGCGTAGCAAAATTACTTATTGAGAGCCGACAGGTGATTGCTGCACGCCTGGGAACGACCTTGCATCTGAAACGGGTTGCCGATATTGACATCGAAACAGATCGAGGTGTCCAGTTTGATGAAGGCGTACTGACGACCGATGCCAATGCGCTCGTAAATGATCCGGAAATCGACATCATTATCGAAATGATCGGCGGCGAAGGAATCGCCAAAGAGCTTATCTTAAAAGCCATCGACAACGGCAAGCAGGTGATAACGGCCAACAAGGCACTTTTGGCCAGCCAGGGCAACGCGCTGTTTAAAGCGGCTGCAGAAAAAGGTGTGGATCTGGCATTTGAGGCCGCTGTCGGCGGATGTATGCCGACGATCAAATCCATACGGGAATCACTGGTCGCCAATCGTATCCAATCGATGACCGGCATATTGAACGGGACCTGTAACTATATTTTAACGAAAATTACCGACGAAAGAAGACCGTTCGGCGATGCTTTAGCCGAAGCACAGGAAAAGGGCTATGCCGAAGCCGATCCTGCCCTGGATGTCGACGGAATCGATACCGCCCACAAGATAGCGATTTTAACGGCGCTGGCCTATGGAATGGAAATTAATTTAGCGGATGTGTATATCGAAGGCATCTCAGAGATTACGCCGCTGGATGTGGAGTTTGCCGAGCATTTCGGGTATCGGATCAAGCTGCTGGCCATTAGCAAAAGAAAGGGCGACAAAATAGAGGCACGGGTACACCCCACCATGATCCCGTTTGACAACCTTCTTTCTAATGTCAACGGCACCGTCAATGCCCTTATGGTGTCCGGTGACGCAGTTGGCGATATCATGCTGTATGGGCGAGGTGCCGGTATGATGCCGACCGCCAGTGCGGTAATCAGCGACGCGGTGGACATTGCGCGCAACCTGATGGCAGGAACAACCCGCAGGGTCCCTGCCCTTTCTTTTCAAAGGGATCATGTCCAGGATATCAAAATTATGCCGATGAATGAAATCGTCACGCATTATTATTTTCGATTCGCCGCACTCGACCGGCCCGGCGTGCTATCGAAAATTTCCGGTATCTTGGGCAGCCACGATATCAGCATTCAATCGATGCAGCAGAAAGGCCGTAAAACGGACGGATCCGTGCCGGTTGTTATGGTGAGCCACCAGGCCAAGGAGGCCGATGTTCAGGAGGCCATAGCGGAAATCGATGATCTGGATGTCGTCGGTGAGAAGACAGTCCTGATTCGGATTGAAGATGAACAACTCGATTAAATAATTAGCTTTTTTAAATGGAAACGACTTTAGGGGAAGAATAACTATGTATATTATTTGCGCTGATATGGAAGGTATTTTTACGCCGGAAATATGGATTAACGTGGCTGAAATCACCGGCATTGATGAACTCAGGCTGACGACACGGGATATTTCCGATTATGATGTATTGATGAAAAAGCGTCTGGCCATTTTAGATGAGCATGGGCTGAAACTGCGGGATATCCAGGCGGTCATTTCTAAAATGCAGCCGCTTGACGGAGCCAGGGAATTCCTGGACTGGCTTCGATCTCAGCTTCAGGTCATTATCGTATCGGACACCTATGTGGAATTTGCAGGCCCCCTGCTTGAAAAACTTGGCCGGCCGACCCTGTTTTGCAACACGCTTTCGGTTGCGGCCGACGGGTCAATTTCCGGATATAACCTGCGCCAGAAAGATGGTAAAAGAAAGGTGGCCGCTGCACTTCAAAATTTGAAATATAAGGTCATTGCCGTCGGCGATTCCTATAACGACATCACCATGCTCAAGACGGCCGAAAAGGCCATCCTGTTCCGCCCGCCCGAAAATGTTAGAGCTGAATTTCCGCAATTCCCGATAACGACGAACTACCGTGAAATGAAGCGAGAAATTCAAAAAATCATAAATCATTAAGCTGGTTTGAATACGAGGGCGCACATGCCAACTCATAAAACCACCTGTCGTGTGATCTATGGCGACACGGATAACATGGGGCAGGCTTATTACGGAAATTACTTTAGATGGTTCGAAATTGGTCGCACCGAATTGTTCCGATCGCTGGGCATTGCCTACGCAGCGGTTGAAAGCCGGGGCATATTTCTGCCGGTGGCAGAGGTCTATTGTAAATATTCGGTGCCGGCCAAGTATGATGATCTTTTGATGATTGAAACTTCACTGGATACCCGGCTGAAAGGCGCCATTAAGTTTGATTATCGCATATTCAGTGAAGACGGAAAAACCCTTCTGGCGCAGGGCCATACCAAACATGCCTGCCTGAATCGGGAGGGCAAGGTGGTCCGTCCGCCATCATTTATCAAAGAAGTCATCGAGAAAAATATCGAGAAATCTTAAAATATTATTAGAAGCGGCGTAAGGCAAGCGTTTCGATATCATCCTCGTATCCGGTGATCGCGGGTTAAATGACGATCGATATTAAAAAAATTGGGTGAATGAAAATAATCAAATGGTATTTATTCGGGAACATTCCGAGGGCATCGTATTCAAGGTTTTTATACAATCCCGATCTTCAAAAAATATGATTATCGGACGGCATGGTGACAGCCTTAAACTCAAGGTGACCGCGCCGCCGGTTGACGGAGCCGCCAATAAAATGTGTATCAAATTCCTGGCGAAACGTCTTTCGGTATCTCCTTCTTCACTTGAAATCATAAGCGGACACGGTAGTCGGACCAAAAAAATCCTTTTAAAGTCTGATCATGCACCACCATCCACAGAGGAATATAGACATCTCGAACAACTCATTAAGCGGTTAATTTAATAGCATGCGTAGCCGGCTAACGGGCAAACGGGTAAACAAGCCAACCGGTAGACAGGCCAATTGGCAAACCGGCCTAAAGAAAGCCCTTGACTAATTTCACTGATTTGGCTATTAAACTCGCGCTTAAAGAATAATTTGATGCGGGGTGGAGCAGTCTGGTAGCTCGTCGGGCTCATAACCCGAAGGTCGCAAGTTCGAATCTTGCCCCCGCTACCAAACGATCAAAGGGGCTTAGACTGCGGTCTAAGCCCCTTTTTTTTCATTGGATCAAGCCGCATGGTCCCGATGAAAATAAACCCAAAGCAACGACGCATACCGAACTTTTATTTCTTTGACCATCCTTTGCAATTGTATTATATAAGACCCATCTCACATTCATCTTTAAGCGGAAATCTTATCTTCTAATTGGGGCGAAACCCATAACTTGTTTAAGGATCTTGTATTATGGCTGATGCAAAGAAACCAAGTCCTAAGAGTGACAACCGGCGTTCGGGTTTAGATCGCAGGTGGATTATTGCACCCCATGAGGGCCCCGAAAGGCGAAGCGGCAAAGATCGGAGAAACACATTGGAAGATGGTGAAGTGATCTTAGCAGATCAGAGTGATTCAAATGAAATTGCGACGATCCAGGATCTATTAATGGCCAATTCCATGCAACTGGATGCTATTGCTCAGCTGCTGATCGAAAAGGGCGTATTTTCCAAAGAGGACCTCTTTAATATGCTCAAGCGCATTCAAAAGGAATACCAAAAGACAGGAAATATTGAAGACTAAAGCCGCATGATTCGCAAAATCATTTCAGGGGGCCAGACGGGCGCCGACCAGGCCGCTTTAGATGCCGCCATAAAACTGGGCATCCCGCACGGTGGCTGGATACCGAAAGGCCGTTTAACTGAAAATGGTCCCTTGCCTGATAAATACAAATTGGCGGAAATGCCAGGCACCGCTTACGTGCTGCGAACAGAACAAAACGTTATCGATTCAAACGGCACACTAATTATCAGTCATGGCAAATTAAGCGACGGCTCAGATTATACACGCAAAATGGCCCTAAAGCACCATCGCCCCTGGCTTCATATAGATTTAAATAAAATCCCTGCCTTTAAAGCCGTAACCTTAATTTGCACCTGGATCGATGAAAATTCCATCGAAATCTTAAACGTCGCCGGGCCGCGGGCCAGTAAAGATGATCATATTTACCCGGCAGTATTAAAATTAATCGAAAGTGTCCACTACATGGAACTGATGACAACGGCCCATCCGCAGGCCGTCGAATTTCAGAATAATAGCCGTACTTCAACCCTAAAACAGCCGGAGACGGTTCAGGAAGCAATCGAAATCTTGATTTCCGACTTACCCTTAAAGGAAAAAACGACCATCGCCAACATGTTCGAGGAAGAATTGATCAAGCTGAATGCCAATCTAAGCAGATACATTATGGATAAATTCGGCCTGTGGTCCGGAAATGAAAAACTGGTGGAATCCTGCCTGGAGCTCGCGGATTACCCACTGCATGACGAGGATGATGCTGCCGCCGTCATCGTCAAAGAATTGTGGCGGAAATTGAGACAGACCCATAAACTTAGAATTGTAAGATAATAGGGGGAGGTAACGTGAAAGCATTTCGATCAAGCCACCCGGGAAAATACCGGCCGTTTTGGATTCGCGTTACGCTTTTTACGTTTACCACGATGCTTTTATCATCCGGTGTATTTGCAGGAGATTCGCCTCAAAAAAAGAGCACAAATCAGGCCGATGAGCAGATTCAGATCGTTGCCGATAAATTGATCACCAACAGTGCGGAAAAGTTTGCGGAGTTTGTGGGAGATGTGCGGGCCAGTCAGGGAAATTTTGAGATTACCTCGGAGCGCCTCCGAATTTATTATCGCGATGATCCGGATCGCAATAAAGATCAAACCGGCAGCCAGGAATCAATAAAACGGATAGTCGCCAACGGAAATGTGCAGGTATCATCTGAAAAATACGAGGCCAAAACCGATCAGGTTGAATACGACCTGGATACGCAGGTCATTGTTCTTATCGGTGAAAATTCGACTGTGACGAGCGGGAAAAATATCTTAACGGGATCAAAAATTACCGTTTATCGAAAAAATGGGCAAATAACGGTGGAAAGAAGCCCGCAAAAGCGGGTTAAAGCGGTTTTCTATCCAAAAGAAAAGGCCCCAGATGAAAAGGGCCCGGAGCAAAATCCGAAAGAGTAAATCGTTATGACGGATCGATTCGCTTTCGTATTTTTGAAATTGATCTACCTTTTCAGCCGGCGCAACCTCTGCAAATTCTTATACTTGAACATCAGATCTATCCATTGCTGGAATAAAGGCGCTAAATCCTCAACCGGCCGGTTAACGGTTGTATTTAACATTCTTTCCGCCTCCGCCAGGGCCTCGAGGTAATCCGTCCGTTCGGGTTCCATTCTCAGTAAATGGCGATAAATTTCAGCGGCCTTATCCCAGTGTCCCTGGCCGGCATAAACTTTTGCCATTGTGCCCGTATAAAAGTCGGTTTCTTTTTCCATTTCTAATCCACCGATTACGTCGATGACACGGATTATCATTAAATCCGCAGATTTCGCCGATTACGCTGATTATTATTAACTCTGCGGACCTTTATTTTTGCGCATTAAATCTGCGTTAATCTGCGTAATCTGTTGATAAATAACCTGGGCCAGTCCGCGTAACTTCTATCTTCCTCTGATTACGCTGATTAAACGAATTATTCAGAGTGATTCGGCATACTTTGGGGTTTGAGAATCAGTTCATCTTCTCCGACCATACCCAGTTCCTGGCGCGCCACGTTTTCAATATATTTCGGATCATGTTTTAACCGATCGATTTCAACACTCAGGGAGAGATTCTTGAGGGTCAGCTGTTCACTTTTTTCTGCCAGCTGATTCCTTTCATTTTTAAGAGAATTTAAATCGATCAAACCATGCTCGCCGAAGATGATAAAAAACAGCAAGGAGGCAAGCGCCAGAATGGCAATGGATAAGAAGACACTTTGCTTTCTCGTCATTTTTTTCCTATTCCCTTTTTAACTTCGGCAACCATATTCGTAAATTCCGAACTTCTGGTTAAATAGGAGCAGACCCCGAAAACGACCAGGCCGCTCATTACACAGGCCGCCACTCCCGCAACCTGCCCGGTGAACGTGCCCCTTTCTGTCTCAATGAGCAGCCGCGCGACCGTCCAGACAACTGCGCCCATGATTACAGCATTGCCCAATGTTTTACAGGCAGATTGGGCAATGCGTCTCCATCCCAGAGAGCCGAGCTTTCGGCGCAAGGCATACACGAGCAGTCCAAGGTTCAAAGCGGAGGCAAGCGATGTTGCCAAAGCCAACCCGCCGTGTCCCAGAGGACCCATCAAGATGATTCCCAGCATAATATTGGCCAGGATGGAAACCGTCGCCATCATCATCGGCGTACGCGTATCTTTGAGAGCAAAAAAAGTTGCGGCAACGATCCGGACTGCCGAAAAGGCCCATAGGCCTATAGCATAGTATAAAAGCGCCCTGGCAGTCAACCGGGCAGCCGCTAAACTGAATTCGCCTCTCTGGAATAATAAAGCAATGATCGGCTCTCTTAAAATAATTAAACCGACCATCGATGGGATGGTTAGAAACAAAGTTAAGCGAACTGAATAGCTAAAGGTATCTTTTAAAGCGTCAACATCATTGGTGGCTGCCTGCCGGGATAAGCTTGGCAATACAGCCGTGGCGGCCGCAATGGCAAATATACCTAACGGAAATTGAACCAGACGGTCCGCAAAATATAAATAGGTTATGCTCCCCTCTTTTAGCAAAGATCCTAACAGCTGATCAATCAGTGTATTAATCTGATAAACAGCCCCGCCAAAAATTACGGGCAGCATTAATTGACCGATCTTTTTTAAGCCGGGATGCAAAATTTTCGATTTCTGCCGGAGAAGAAATCCTTTTCTGAACATAGCCGGCAGTTGAAAGACAAGCTGCAAGACGCCACCAATCATCACACCCACGGCCAGCCCCAGCACCGGTTGCGAAAAGTGCGGACACAGGAAAAAAACAGATAAAATCATCGCCAGATTTAGCAAAACCGGCGCCAGAGCGGGAGTTGCGAAATGCCCGAATACATTGAGTATTCCCATGCATAAAGCCACCAGCCCGATAAAGAAAATATAGGGGAACATAATGCGCGTAAGGACAATGGTGAGGGATATTTTTCCGGGTGAGTCAATGAATCCAGGAGCTATGATTTTTACGATCAGAGGCGATAGGATGATGCCGCAAATGGAAACAACCACCAGTATTATGGACATGACCCCAAGGGCAGATCTTGCAAGTCTAAGGGCTTCATCCTTGCCGTCTTTTGCCAGATAGTCCGTCAAAACAGGCACAAAAGCATTACTGATGGACCCTTCTCCTAAAAGCTTTCGGAGAAGGTTGGGAATTCTGAATGCCGCAATAAATGCATCCGAATTCAGGCCGGCGCCAAAATACCAGGCGATGACCGCATCGCGAATATAGCCCAGCGTGCGGCTCAATAGCGTCGCAGCCCCAACGACGCCGGCTGCCTTAATCACCTGGGATTTTTCGGACATGGCTAAATCTGCAGAAAACTTCTTGACATCTTAAATTTCGTTCTATATTAGTGATTGTTTATGCAACTAAAATGATCGTTTCAAATTAGGTATTATCTGGAAAAAGGAGTCGATACTTTGGCAAATCATAAATCAGCTGAAAAGCGTGCCCGTCAAAACGAGAAACGAAGGGTTCGCAACAAAGCAGTAAAAACCAGAATAAAGCACGTAACCAAAGAAGTTCGCCAGGCATCCGGTGACGCGTCAAAAGAAGAGACCTTGGCTAAACTGAAAGCGGCTCAATCCATTGTTGACAAAGCGCTCAAAAAAGGTGTGATTCATAAAAAGACCGCTGCCCGCAAAATATCCCGCCTTTCCAGACTGGTGAACACAATCGTCGTTTTTTAACATCGATCCGTTCTCGCCCGCATTAGAAGCCATCTCAAAAATAGGATTTTGGTTCAAGATCGCGGCGGAGCCTAGCTTTAAACCGCAGGCATACTTTTGTATGTTGAGGATTTAAAGCGAGGCACCAACAAAGATATTGGGCCAAAAGACATTTTTGAGATGGCTTCTAGAAATCATCGCTAAACCTGTTGACGGTCCTTTCGGCGATGCGTTTCGAAAGCACTCTGATTGCATTCCTCCGGTTTGCGTCCGTCTGTTCCGTGTCCGTATCCACAAGGTATGCTTCAAAATCCGTAAGACTCTTTGGCAGCCCATACAATCCTGCCATCTTTTTTCGTCAATTTCAAATCAACGCTAACGGTAACGCGCCGCTCATCGGCTACATCCGGTTTACTTACAGAGATCGTCACTATGGTCACCAGGTTGACAACGCCGCTTAAGACGACATCAGCATCATCGAAACCACTCGCCAGTTCATCGGTTTTGCGCAAGGTCAGTTCGGTTAAAAGCGCGTTGGTTACAATGCTTTCAACGCCGGTCTCCTGCGTTTTGTTTTCCAGAACTTTTACGAAAAGACGCTCGGTATCTCCCGGAAATCCCCCCTGTTCCGCAAAGCGATACCCGCAGGACACTACACAGCACCACTAATTAAAAGGATTATAACGCTGAACTTGCTTTTATTCAAATCCATCTCTCCGGTGATACGCATAGCGCATGGCGCATAGAGCAAAGCGTTAAAATGTTTGAATTAAAATGAAGGAACTTTTAAGCTTGGTTTCGCGTTTCGTATTTTAATTCCACAATCCGAAATCTGCAATCCGCAATCGATCGCCTGACACCTGACAAACCCTCAAACAACAATGTTAACCAGCTTACCCTTGACATAAATGACCTTTTTTATGGCCCGGCCATCGACAAATTTCTTTAGGCGTTCATCCGCAAGCGCAATCTGCTTGATGGTCTCTTCATCGGTATCGGTCGCCACTGAAAACTTGCTTCTCAGCTTGCCGTTGACCTGAATCACAATTAACAGCTCATCCTTCTCGAGGGCCTCTTTCAGATAAGACGGCCACGGCGCCAGCAAAATACTGGATGAATTGCCCAGCGCTTCCCACAGCTGTTCGGCAAAATGCGGCACGATCGGCGACAGCAGCAATGTCAGAGTTTCCATGGCAAATCGCATCACCGCGACCTGTTGCGGATTGCTTGTGGCTTCTTCAATGGCGGACATCGTGTTAAACAGCTCCATAATAGCACTAATGGCCGTATTAAAATGGTAGCGGTTCTCGATGTCCCGGGTCACCTTCATTATGGTTTGATGCGTTTTTTTGTAAAGATCCCTTTCGGCACCCTCCAGAGCGTCGGAGCTGCCGTCGAATGCAGCCACATCCTTTACCCGATTCATCCACTCGCTTGTCAGGCGCCACACTCTGTTTAAAAAACGGAAACCGCCTTCAACTCCCTGCTCGCTCCACTCCAGATCGCGTTCAGGCGGTGCGGCAAACAGGCAAAAAAACCGCGTGGTGTCGGCGCCGTATTTTTCAAGAAGCGTATTGGGGTCAATGACATTCTTTTTCGATTTGGACATTTTTTCTACGCGCCCCAGCGTCACCGGCGCATCACAATGCACACAAAAACGCTTTCCGTCCACAACCGTTACTTCATCGGGCAGCAGATTCCCGTGTTTGGGGCATGAAGCCGTTTCTTTGCACACCATCCCCTGGGTTAACAAACGCGTGAAAGGTTCTTTGAACTTGACCAAACCCTGATCGTTTAAGACGCGGGTATAATAGCGTGAATAGAGCAGGTGCAAAATGGCATGCTCAACACCGCCGATATACTGGTCAACCGGCATCCAGTAATCTACCGCCGATGGGTCAAACATGCCTTTATCAAAGTGCGGGCTGCAATATCGGTCAAAATACCAGGATGATTCAACAAATGTATCCATGGTGTCGGTCTCCCGACGTGCTGACGAATGGCCGCATTCCGGACACTGCACCTTTACAAACGAATCCAGCTGATGCAGCGGTGACCTGCCGCCTTCCAACATTTCGACATCTTCCGGCAAGACGACCGGAAGGTCTGATTCCGGAACCGGTACAATTCCACAGCTATCGCAATGGATAATGGGAATTGGCGCGCCCCAGTATCTTTGCCTCGAAATGCCCCAATCCCGTAACCGATAGCTAACCTCTGCTTGTCCCAGGTTATTTTTTTCCAGGAACGCAGCAATCGCCTGCATTGCTTTTTTATTTTCCATTCCGTTGAAATCACCGGAATTAACCATGATACCCGGCCCCACATAAGCCTCCACAAGACCCTCAGACTCCAAATTTTCATCTTCCGACGTAACAACGACGATGATGTCCAGGCCATATTTCTTGGCAAAATCAAAATCGCGCTGATCATGGGCCGGCACAGCCATTACAGCACCTGTCCCGTATTCCATGAGGGCAAAGTTTGCCGTATAAATGGGGATGCGTTTGCCGCTCAAGGGATTAATACAGTGAGCACCGAGAAATACACCTTCCTTCTCATATTCCTCCACAGCCTTGTCCGATCGATCCAGCATCGACATCTTATCGACAAACGCCGTCACTTGCTTTTCCTGAGGCGTCGCCCGTGAAAGCTGGAGGGTCAGTGGATGTTCCGGAGCCAGGCACATAAAGGTTGCACCGAAAACCGTATCATGACGGGTCGTAAATACCGGAATAACGATATCCTGGTTTTCAACCGGAAAACGAATCTCAGCCCCGACGCTTTTTCCAATCCAGTTTTTCTGCATGGTGGTTACCTTTTCCGGCCATCCAGGCAGCTGATCGGAATAGGCCAGCAGATCACCGGCATAATCTGTAGTGCGGAAAAACCATTGCCACAGTTTTTTCTGGCGAACCTGCTGGCTGCAGCGCCAGCATAAACCGGATTCAACCTGTTCATTAGCCAGGACCGTCTGGCAGGATTCGCACCAGTTCACAAACGATTCCTTGCGATAGGCCATTCCGTTTTCGTACATTTTCAAAAACAGCCACTGTTCCCAACGATAGTATTCAGGCCGGCAGGTTGCGATTTCTCTGCCCCAATCATAGGAGAATCCCAGCTGCTTGAGCTGAGCGCGCATGGCATCGATGTTGGCATAGGTCCATTTCGCTGGATGGGTTTTGTTGGCAATGGCGGCATTTTCTGCCGGCATGCCAAAGGCATCCCAGCCCATGGGGTGCAAGACATTGAAACCGCGCATTCGCTTGTATCTGGCCACCACATCACCAATGGTATAGTTGCGCACATGTCCCATATGAATCTTGCCGGAAGGATACGGAAACATCTCCAGAAGATAATATTTTTCCCTGTCGGGATCTTCTTTGACTTTGAACAGCCCGTTCGACTCCCAGTAAGCCTGCCATTTGGGTTCAATTTTTCTGGGATCGTATTTCTCGTCCATTACCGAAACCCGCCTTTTTCCTATTTGGTTGATCGTTTATGAATGCTTGACTTTCTAAAACCCATCTCAAAAAATGGGTTCTAAATAAAACATCCCCGTGATCCATCGTGGGACCCCAGGGAAAACTGTTCCCAACGTTTTTCATGCCACAAAATGATAACAATAGCAAGGCTGTCAAGTAACTCTACTGATAGGAGATGGGACAGCGAACGGGCACGTCTCATGAAACATGTCTATCAGGAAACAAAAAGGAACACGAGGGCGCATACAGGATTAGGCAACGTTCCTGTGCTTCGAACCTGTTGTTGTGTTCGTTCTTGTTATCGCGTATTTTCCGGCTTGGATGTCAACCCGGTGACTTGACTGCCGCGATTTTTGGGCCGAGAAATCGTTTGACTTGTTATTGACAATTTCATATTCAGGCGCATACACTTAAGAATTAAAAATCGGGCGAAGTTAACGAATTCCATCAACAGGTCGTTTATGAAGGCATTAGGGGTTAAGACTTTATGAGCACAAAAATCCTTATTAATGCAATTGCTCCGGAAGAATGCCGGGTCGCTATAGTCAAAGCAAAAAATCTGGAAGAATTTTATATTGAAAGCGCTTCGCGGGAAATCACCCAGGGCAATATATACAAAGGAACGATTTCGCGGATCGAGCCAAGCCTTCAGGCGGTTTTTGTAGACTACGGTGCCGAACGACACGGCTTTTTACAGCGCCATGAAATCCACAGCGACTATTTTCAGGAAAGTGAAGGGGGCGTCCATAAAATAGAAAAAATCGTCAAACGTGGGCAGGAAGTTATGGTGCAGGTCACCAAAGAGCCGTTTATGAAAAAGGGCGCCATGCTGACCACCTATATCTCTTTGGCAGGTCGGCATCTGGTGTTGATGCCCGGCAGTGACAAACGGGGGATTTCTCGAAAGATTGAGGATGAAGATGAACGCAGCCGTATCAAGGATTTGATGGCTAAATTAAAATCCCCGGAAGGGTTCGGCCTAATCGTCCGGACCGTTGGTGTAAACTGCACTAAAACCCTTTTAGCCCGTGATTTAAGGTATCTGCTGCGTCTTTGGAAAAACATTAAAAAAAGCGTAATGAAGGATCCGGCGCCGGCACTTCTTTATCGCGAAAGGAACCTGGTTCTAAGGTCGATCCGTGATTATTTTACGCCAGAGGTAAATGAAATTCTAATCGATGATC
Organism: uncultured delta proteobacterium; assembly: GCA_963706575.1. Classification (GTDB taxonomy): domain Bacteria; phylum Desulfobacterota; class Desulfobacteria; order Desulfobacterales; family JAHEIW01; genus JAHEIW01. The sequence goes on from CAVPNL010000003.1 coordinate 412,132, forward strand.
CTGCTGTATTCCATGAAGTAAAGGATTTCATCAAAATTATTTCCCGCAAACACAATAAAATCGTCAAACTATATAAAGGCGCCAAGCCGATTTTCACTCAATTTGGAATCGAAAACCAGATTGCGACCATATTTGAAAGCCGGGTAACTCTAAAATCAGGGGGCTCCATTGTCATCGAACAAACCGAAGCCCTGGTGTCTGTTGATGTAAATTCCGGCAAATCCACTCATGAAAGATCGATTGAAAAAACAGCATTTCTTACCAACCTGGAAGCGGCCGAAGAAGCTGCCCGACAGCTTCGGCTGAGAGACCTGGGTGGCCTCATTGTCATTGATTTCATTGACATGAAAGAGCCAAAGCACCGTTCAGATGTTGAGCGCCGGCTGCGAAGCGTTGCCAACGAGGACAAAGCCAAGACAAAAGTGGGGAAAATCTCAAGATTCGGATTGCTGGAAATGTCCCGCCAACGGATCCGTCCTTCGATCGAATTCGGCAGTTATCAACCCTGTCACTACTGCCAGGGTAAAGGACTAATTGCATCCACAGAGACCCTGGCGGTCGGTTTTCTCAGAAAACTCAGTTTAGAAACCCTTAAACCGGGAATTGCCTTTGTCAAAGTGGTGGTGCCGCTAAATGTCGCCGACTATCTGTTAAACAAAAAACGCAAAGAAATTGCCGAACTGGAAGAGCGGCGTAACCTGAATGTCAAAATTGAAGGCGACCAATCAATGATACCGGGAGACAGCCAGATTTTATATAACGATAAAAAGAATTCTCAGGGGTTAAAAGTTCGATATTGACAGCATTTTTATATTGAAGTATTTATCCTAATTTTGATCCGCGATAGCGCTTCAAAATGAAAACCCATTTTGTATCTTAAATGAAGGAGGCATTATTTTGATTGATATTGCATATGCAATGGGCGGCGGCGGAGAAGGTGCCGCAGGATTTAGCGGATTCATTCCGATCATTCTGATGTTTGTTATTTTTTATTTCCTGCTGATCCGACCCCAGCAAAAAAGACAAAAGGAACACCGCACGATGATATCGAGCCTGAAAAAGGGAGACCGAATCATCACCAGCGGTGGCTTGCACGGTCGCATAACCGGAATAGATGACACGACATTGACCGTAGAAATAGCAGACAAAGTGCGGGTAAAAGTTGCCCGCTCCAATGTTTCGGCTATGTCTCAGCCGGGTTCACAACCGCAACCGGAAAAAAAATAGCCTGCAAATCTGCAGTCGATTTTATGCGAATTGGATATATGATTTGTAAATGGTTGAATGGTTAAACGGTGTGTTGAAATAGCTGTTTAAACGTTCAACCATTTGTCTATTTGGAGATTAATTTGCGGTGCCGCGTTCAGATCCGGTTTGGCACCGCTGGCCGATATTAAAATACCGCCCCAAAAAGGAAGGCAGCGTTGAAAAATTTTTCATGGAAACTGATTTTGGTTTTTGCGGTTATTGTTGCAGCCGTTGTTTATGTACTTCCGACACTTGAACCCGGTTTATGGCCGCACAAACAGATAAACCTGGGTCTTGATCTTCAAGGCGGAATGCACCTGGTACTGGAAGTCGACACTGCCAAAGCCGTGGAGGGCCAGGTTGAGCGCATCGCACAGGAAATCCGAGACCAGTTCAGAAAAGAGCGGCTTCGCAAAGTTTCCTTGAATCGCATTGATGGAAATAAAATATCCGTAACGGTTCAAGACCCGCAAATTCTCGAAAAATTTAATGCGCTTTTAAAAAAAGATTTTGATTTTTTGAAGCGCACCCCGCGGACGGAAGGCGGCACCTCAACCATAATTCTTGAGATACCTCAACTGGAAGCCGAAAATACGAAAAAACTGGCGGTCGATCAGGCGCTGGAAACGATCCGTAATCGCATCGACCAATTCGGCGTGGCAGAGCCAGATATCCGCCGCCAGGGAGAAAAGCGGATCCTTATTCAGCTGCCGGGTATCAAGGATCCGGAACGGGCCAAGGATTTGATCGGACGAACAGCGCTTTTAGAGTTCAAACTGGTAGATGACACCCTCGATGTCAACGCAGCAGTGAAAGGCAATGTGCCGGCCGGCAGAGAAGTTCTCTATCGGGTAGAGGAGAATACGGACACCGGCAAAGTTACCAAATTGCCTTTTCTGCTGAAAAAGCGAACCCTTTTGACCGGTGCCAATCTGACCAATGCACGCGTCGACTTCGACCAATTCAATATCCCTTTTGTGTCCATTAACTTTGATAAAAAAGGGGCGCGGGATTTTGAACGCATCACGGGCGATAATGTCAACAAGCGGCTGGCAATTGTTCTGGACGATACGGTTGCGTCAGCGCCGGTCATCCAGGAAAAGATTGCCGGCGGTCAGGCCCGCATTACCGGGGACTTCACGCTGGACGAAGCCAAAGATCTGGCCATCGTGCTGCGGGCGGGTGCTCTGCCGGCTCCGGTCAACATACTGGAAGAACGCACCGTCGGTCCTTCCCTTGGGGCCGACTCCATCCGTAAGGGACTGATTTCCATGCTGATCGGGGGTGTTCTGGTCGTTTTATTTATGATCGTTTACTACAAAGGCGCCGGGATCATTGCCGATGTCGCCCTGATACTGAACATCATCCTGATTGCCGGCGGTCTGGCGGCTGCCAAAGCAACTTTAACACTGCCGGGAATTGCCGGTATCATCTTAACCATCGGCATGGCGGTAGATGCCAATGTGATCATTTTTGAACGAATCCGGGAAGAACTCGCGCTGGGACGAACCGCGCGTGCGGCAGTAGATGCCGGCTATAACCGCGCCACCCTGACGATTCTCGATGCCAACGTTACCACTCTAATTGCCGCGATTGTGCTTTTTCAATTCGGAACCGGCCCGGTTAAGGGCTTTGCCGTAACCCTGAGCCTGGGCGTCATTGCCAGTCTGTTCACAGCCCTGGTGCTCTCCCGCTTGATATTTGATTACATCCTGGGGGGACGCAAGGTTAAAACACTCAGTATATGAGGATTTTTCATGCGGTTTATAAAACCTGATATTAATATTGACTTTGTTGGCAGAAAAAAAATCGCCTTCATCCTGTCCTTTGCCTGTATCGCCATCAGTCTTCTGTCACTAATTATTCACAAGGGCCCCCGTCTGGGCATCGATTTCGCCGGCGGGACGCTGGTACAGATAAAATTTACGTCAGCGGTGCAGATCGATGACATTAACTCCGGATTAGGAAATATCGGTCTGGGCAAATCATCAGTGCAGCAATTCGGCCATCAAACCGACAATGAATTTCTCATCCGCACAGAGACCTCCTTTAGAGGCGACGAGGGATTTACAACCGATATCAAAAAAGCCTTGGAATCATCCACCAAAGGTGAGGTGGAAATCCGGCGAGTGGAAATGGTCGGTCCCCAGGTGGGAGAGGATTTAAGGAAGAAGGCATTGTTCGCCATGTTTTACGCGCTGCTTTTTATTACGATCTACATATCCGGCCGCTTTGAGCTCAAATGGATGTTGAGCGGCGTGGTGGCGGCCGCCCTTATTGGTGCGGTTTACATCTTCAACCTGTTTAATGTCAGCATTCCTTTTCTGATCGGCGCGGCCCTGATCGTTACCCTGGTTATTTTCTGGTTTTTGGAGCTAAAATATGCCATGGGCGCTATCGTTGCGCTGATACACGATGTCATTATCACCGTCGGGATCTTCTCTTTAATGGACATCGAATTCACGCTGCCGATTATCGCTGCGCTGCTCACGATTATCGGATATTCGCTGAACGATACCATCATCGTCTTTGACCGCATCCGCGAAAATCTGAGAAGATATCACAAAAAGCCGCTGGCATTTATCGTCAATCGCAGCATTAATGAAACACTGGGCAGAACGGTTCTGACCTCATTGACAACCTTGATGGTCGTGGTGACGCTTTTTGTGCTGGGCGGCGGCATCATCCACGATTTCGCCTTCGCTTTAATCATCGGCGTGGTTGTGGGAACGTATTCATCAATTTACGTGGCCAGTCCCATATTGCTCGCCTGGCAGAATCGCGGCAAGAAATAACCCTCAATCTTTAAGTTGTTGCAAATATATCCACTAAAGTATTTAGACTTAAGATAAACGAGCAAGCGTTCAGAGGTTCAGAGGTTCAGGGATTCAGGGTTCGGACAACCTTGAACGGTGAACCCTGAGCCTTTCAACGTTAATGAGAGAAGGCAACCTTGAACGCTGAACGCTGAACCGTGAACGCCTGTATATGAGATGGATAACCTGCACTCTTGGTTTTGTTTGAAAAACGTTCCGGGAATCGGCAATCACTTATATAAGCGATTAATCGACCGATTTAATTCGCCGGAGGCTGTTTTTCAAGCGTCACAGCAGGAGCTGCTTGAAGTCGAAGGCATTTCCAAACGCCAATCGGCTGCGGTACTCAACTATAAGGCACCGCAAAGCATCAAAGCTGAAATCGATCAGGTAAATCAAAAAGGTTATAAAATCATAACGCTGGCAGATTCATTTTATCCGCCGCTTTTAAGGGAAATACCGGATCCGCCGCCGTTTTTATATGTCTCCGGCAGCCTGGATGGTTCACCAAAAAATATTGCTGTTGTCGGCTCACGCAATCCAACCGCATACGGCATTTCAGCCACTCAGAAACTGTGCGCCGATCTGTCCGCACACGGCATTACCATCGTCAGCGGCATGGCTGTCGGCATTGACACAGCCGCTCATCAGGGCGCCCTATCCGGCAAGGGAAAAACCGTCGCCGTTCTGGGCAGCGGCTTTAATAAGATTTATCCATCACAAAACCGGAGTTTGTTTAAACGCATTGCAGAAGAAGCTGCCGTCATTTCGGAATTTGCGCTGAACGCAGATCCAGAAGCACATCATTTCCCAATTCGCAACAGAATCATCAGCGGCATGTGCATGGGAACTGTCGTCGTCGAAGCCACACGCAAAAGCGGATCCCTTATCACTGCACGGCTTGCGGCCGATCAGAATCGAGAAGTATTTGCGGTTCCGGGAAGCATTCAATCATTTAAAAGCACCGGTACTCACGCCCTCATCAAACAGGGGGCCAAATTGGTGGAAAATGCACAGGATGTCATTGAAGAGTTGATCGCCTATATGGATATGGGACCACCCGGTTTGCATGAAGACCGTGATTATAACCATGTCGCCAGGAAACAACCATCATTACCGCCTGAAGAACTGGCTGTATATAACCATCTCAGTCCGTATCCGGAACATATTGACACCATTATCCGTAGAACCCATATTGAGTCTGGCAAACTATTGAGTCTGCTGTTACAATTAGAGCTGAAAGGAATCGTGCAGCAGCTGCCGGGTAAATATTTTGCCCTTTTTGAAAACAAATCTGATTAATTGAGCCAGAGGAGAAACCGTGACCAAACCGCTTGTAGTTGTGGAGTCGCCAACGAAAGTCAAAACGATAAAGAAATACCTGGGCAAAGATTATAATGTGGCTGCAACCGTTGGGCATATTAAAGATCTCCCCAGCAAGGAAATGGGGATCGATATCGAAGGCGGGTTTAAACCCAAGTATAAAAGTATCCCCGGAAAGCAAAAGATAATAAAGACCTTAAAACAGGCTGCCGGAGACGCCACCGACATTTATCTGGCGCCGGACCCGGATCGCGAAGGGGAAGCCATCGCCTGGCATACATCCGAAGTACTTAAACAAAAAGGTCGCAAATTTTACCGGGTCCTTTTCCATGAATTAACCAAAGACGCCATTAACAAAGCAATGGTTTCACCACAGAACCTTGACGCCTCGAAATATGAAGCGCAGCAGGCCCGCCGGATACTCGACAGACTGGTCGGATACCAGATCTCGCCATTGCTGTGGCGCAAGGTCAAGGGCGGCTTGAGTGCCGGCCGCGTCCAATCGGTTGCCCTGCGAATCATCTGTGAGAGAGAACGCGCCATCCACGCATTTGAAGCCCGTGAATACTGGTCCATCACCGCACATCTTGAAGGGGAGACCCCGCCCCCGTTCGCTGCAAAACTGGTCAAAAAAAATAATGAAAAAATTGAAATTCCAAATGAAGAAAAAACCAATACGATATTAGCGGAACTCGAAGATCAGAAATTCGTTGTCAAAAAAGTCGTCAAAAAAACAGTTCGCAAGAATCCGCTGCCGCCCTTTACCACCAGTAAGCTTCAGCAGGATGCCATCCGCAAGCTACGATTTTCTGCCAAAAAAACCATGCTGATCGCCCAGCAGTTATACGAAGGTATCGAACTGGGTCCGGGAGGTCCAGTCGGACTTATCACCTATATGCGCACCGATTCCACCCGCATTGCCAAAGAGGCCGCCGATGAAGCCCTGGAATTCATTCGGGGAAAATTCGGTAATGATTATGCCCTGGAAAGGCCGCGCTTTTTTAAAAATCGAAAAAAAGCTCAGGATGCGCATGAAGCCATCCGCCCGACCTCGGTCGCCAAGACCCCTGAGGAATTGGCCCCGTATTTATCAAACGATCAACTGTCTTTATACCGGCTTATCTGGCAACGATTTGTGGCATCTCAAATGCAACAGGCGCAGATCAATCAAGTGTCGGTGACAATTGAAGCCGGCCTTTATCAGTTTGCTGCCAGCGGCTCAACCGTTAAATTCCCGGGCTTTATGGCACTTTACATGTCGGTCGACGATGAAATCGCAGATAAGGACCAGAAGAAAGCACCGGCCCTTCCAGTGCTGCCGGAAGGGTTGATCCTAAAGCTACTGCAGTTGGAACCCAAACAGCATTTCACCCAGCCGCCGCCGAGATTTTCAGAAGCTTCGCTGGTAAAAGAGCTCGAAGAGAACGGGATTGGTCGCCCCAGTACCTACGCCAGCATATTGTCTACCATACGAGAAAAAGAATATGCAGATCTGCAAAACAGATATTTCAGACCGACCGAACTGGGTTTTATCGTAAACGACCTTTTGGTCGAAAATTTCCCGGATATCTTTGATGTGGAATTTACGGCCCGAATGGAAGAAAATCTGGACCGGATCGAATCCTCGGAGGATGAGTTATTCAAAATTTTATCCCAATTTTATCATCCCTTTAAAAAGGATCTGGAAGCCGCTGCTGAAGATATGCTCAGCGTTAAAGGCGTTGGATTTTCCACCGGACTCGATTGTCCGGAATGTCAAAAGCCATTGCATATCAAGGTCGGAAAAAACGGACCTTTTCTAGCATGTAGCGGCTATCCGGATTGCAGCTACTCCAATGACTACACTCGTGATGAAAAAGGAAATATCCAGCCTGTTGAATTATCTTCCGAGGAAGTGGTTGATAAGTCTTGCGATAAATGCGGCAGCCCGATGGTTATCAAACGCGGCCGCTACGGCGAATTTTTAGCGTGCAGCGCTTATCCGGATTGCAAAAATACGCAATCCTTAAATTCCAATGGCGCCAATTCTAAAATCGGCATCAATTGTCCTGAAGACGGCTGCGATGGGGATATCGTTGAAAGAAAATCAAAGCGCGGGAAAATATTTTACGGCTGCAGCCGATTCCCGAAATGCGAGTTTGCCAGTTGGGACAAGCCGATCGCACAAGATTGCCCGCAATGCGGCGCAAAGCTATTGGCTGAGAAGACCACCAAAAAGCAAGGGACTTTTTTGATCTGTCTGTCCAAAGAATGCGGCTTTAAAGAACCTATATAGAACCTGTCTCAAAAATAGGATTTTGGTTCAAGATCGCGGCGGAGCCGAGCTTTCCCGCGATGCGGGATTCCCCGTCTGATCTTATACTCTTTGTGGGTCGTAAACCGCAGGCATACTGTTGTATGTCGAGGATTTAAAGCGAGGCACCAACAAAGATATTGGGCCAAAAGACATTTTTGAGAGGGGTTCTAAAAATGCTTGACAACAAGATATTGTCCTGCTACAAGGTAGCATAAATTCAAACGCTTTTAGTCATCATGAAAAAAATAAACGTCATTACCAACCTTATTAGCCTAATTCTGGTACTCGTCAGCGGCATTATTATTGTCCGCTGGGGGGCATGGGGTTGATAATGGCCTGACTTAATCGTCCAAGAAAAAAAATCCGTTATCAGCTCCAAAGCTGATAACGGATTTTTTTTTGCGCGAGCATTGGCATCTTCATACAGCCTAACATTAACGCTAAAGAAGTTTAAAGAGGGAAACAAAAATGGAACTAACCGGTGCACAAATCATGATGGAAGTTCTCAAAGAAGAAGGGGTGGACACCATCTTCGGATTCCCTGGCGGAGTCGTAATTGATTTATTTGACGAATTGGCCAAAACGGATATCCGACGTATACTGGTCAGACATGAACAGGGCGCCGTGCATGCAGCCGACGGTTATGCCCGCGCCAGTGGTAAAACAGGAGTTTGCCTGGTAACCTCGGGCCCGGGGGCAACTAACACGGTTACCGGAATTGCGACGGCCTATATGGACTCCATCCCCCTGGTTGTTTTTACCGGTCAGGTGCCTACCCAGCTGATCGGCAATGACGCCTTCCAGGAAGTTGACATCGTCGGCATCACCCGCCCCTGCACCAAACATAATTACCTGGTGCAATCGGCAGAAGAATTTCCCCGGATCATCAAAGAAGCATTTTACCTGGCCCGCTCCGGTCGTCCGGGACCGATACTCGTTGATATCCCCAAAGATGTCACCAAAGAAATCTTTGACTACACTCCCATAAAAGAGGTTCGGCTAAAATCATACAATCCGACCTATAACCCGAACATGAAGCAATTGCGAAAAGCGGTTGGCCTGATCAAAGAATCAGCGCGACCGGTAATTTTTGCCGGAGGCGGTATTATTCTTTCCCGGGCTGCAGCCGAACTGACCGAATTTGCCCGCAAAACCCAGATCCCGGTCACGACCTCTCTGATGGGTTTGGGCGCATTTCCGGGCACAGACCCTTTGTGGCTTGGAATGATCGGCATGCATGGTACCTATCGGGCAAATATGAGCACCGGCGCCTGCGATCTTATCGTTTCTATCGGTGTCCGATTTGATGACCGCGTCACCGGAAAAACAGATGCATTTGCTTCCCAGGCAAAAATCGTTCACATCGATATTGATCCGACCTCAATCCGGAAAAATATACCGGTGACCATTCCGATTGTGGGAGATTGTAAAGCCAGCCTGCGCCTCTTGAATGAACTCATCGATGAAGCCGGCCCGGAAGACATTGCCGCCAAACGTAAAAAATGGTTCGCACAAATTGAGGAATGGAAAAGCACCAACCCGCTGGCCTACAAGCAGGAGGATACAATCAAACCTCAGTTTGTTGTCGAAAAACTTTATGAATTAACAAAAGGTGAGGCCATTATCACGACCGAAGTGGGCCAAAACCAAATGTGGGCCGCCCAATATTATCATTTTAATCAGCCCAACCATTTTATCACATCCGGCGGCCTCGGTACGATGGGATTTGGTCTGCCGGCAGCCATCGGTGCCCAGATAGCCTGCCCCGATAAACTGGTAGTCGATATCGCGGGTGATGGTAGCATTCAGATGAACATTCAAGAGATGGCCACGGCGGTCCAATGTTGTTTGCCGGTTAAGGTGGCTATTTTGAACAACGCCTATCTGGGGATGGTCCGCCAATGGCAGGAATTATTTTATGAAAAACGTTACGTCTGCACGGACATGGATTGTGCTCCCGATTTCGTAAAGCTCGCCGAGGCATTCGGGGCAGTCGGTTTACGGGCATCAAAACCGGAGGAGGTTGAAGCGGTACTCAAAGAAGGCCTCTCGGTTCCGCAACCCGTCATTATGGATTTTAGAGTCGATCGAGAGGAAAGTGTTTATCCCATGGTTCCCGCCGGCGCGCCCATTACGGAAATGCTGCTGGTCTAGATTGGTTATTCGTTATTCGTTAATGCTTATTGGAATAACGGATAACAGATAACAAATAACTTTCGGACAAAAATTTACAGATTCTTGTTAACGGCAGCTCATTTATGACAAAGCAGTAATAGGAACATTGATATGGAAGAAAAAAAACATACGATGACGATGCTGGTTGATAATCAGCCGGGGGTCCTTTCAAGGGTGGCCGGATTATTCAGCGGCAAGGGATTCAATATTGAAAGTTTGTGCACAGCCCCGACCATGGATCCCCGGGTTTCCAGAATCACCATTGTCACCAAGGCCAACCCGCCACTCATCGAACAAATTGAAAAGCAGCTCAGAAAACTGATTAATGTAATAAAACTGCGCGATATGACCGGGCCCAAGTCGGTTAAACGCGAAATGGCCTTGATCTGTGTGCAGGCCAGACCGGAGCTGCGGGCAGAAATACTGCGGATCGTCGACATCTTCCGCTGCAAAGTCATAGACGTCGGCATCGAGCATTATATTATCGAAGTAACCGGAGATGAAGGAAAACTGGCCGCTCTGATTAATCTGCTCAAACCCATGGGAATAAAAAAAATTGCCCGCAGCGGCACCCTGGCGCTTTATCGTGAACCCAAGTAGTTTTTAATTAATAAACGGGCTTTTTCCTTCGCGGCTGGAAGCCGCTCCCACAAGCCAAATCAGTCTGTGGCAGCGGCTTCCAGCCGCGATATAACCAAACAACTAAACACAAACAGCGAAGAGGATAATTATGGCACAGTTCAACTTTGGTGGCGTGATGGAAGAAGTGATTACGGATGATGAATTTCCCCTGCAAAAAGCCAGAGAAATTCTTAAAAACGAAATTGTGGCGGTTCTGGGTTACGGTGTCCAGGGACCGGGACAGGCGCTGAATATGAGAGACAACGGTATCAACGTTATCGTTGGCCAGCGCGAAAACAGCGCCTCCTGGGACCGGGCAGTTGCCGACGGCTTTGTGCCCGGCAAAACGCTTTTTCCGGTCGAGGAAGCCGCCAGGCAGGCGACCATCATCCAGTACCTGCTTTCGGATGCCGGCCAGATGGCTGTGTGGCCGCAGCTAAAAGAATGTCTGGCCGAAGGAAACACGCTTTATTTTTCGCATGGATTTTCTATTGTGTTTCACGATCAAACCAATGTGATTCCGCCGCAAAATGTGGATGTGGTTCTGGTCGCACCCAAAGGGTCGGGGCGTACGGTTAGAAGCAATTTTCTGGATGGCAGCGGTATCAACTCAAGTTTCGCAATCCATCAGGATTACAGCGGGAACGCCAGGGAAAAAACGCTGGCGCTGGGAATTGCCATCGGCTCCGGTTATCTGTTCCCCACCACCTTTGCCAATGAAGTCCACAGTGATTTAACCGGCGAACGCGGCGTGCTGATGGGGTGTCTGGCCGGTGTCATGGAAGCGCAGTATACGCTTTTACGAAAACACGGACACAGCCCCAGCGAAGCCTTTAATGAGACGGTTGAGGAGTTGACCCAGAGTCTCATCCGCCTGGTGGCTGCAAACGGTATGGATTGGATGTTTGCCAGTTGCTCGACCACAGCGCAGCGCGGTGCCCTGGACTGGGCACCGAAATTTCGAAATGCGGTAACGCCGGTGTTTGATGAACTGTATGAAAAAGTCATCTCCGGAGAAGAGACCAAACGCGTGCTGGAATCCAACAGCGCTCCGGATTATCGCCAAAAGCTTGAAAAAGAATTAGCGCAGATCAAAGAATCTGAAATGTGGCAGACCGGCACGACGGTACGCTCACTCAGGCCGGAAAACCGAAAAAAATAACGAGCGCCCCGCCTGTGGCGGGACTTTAGGAGCGGCTCTAAAGAGCCTCGAGGAGCGGCCTTTTAGGCCTTGAGGTCAGAAAACGCCTTGCATAGAGCGCAGCGCTCCTCAAACGAAGTACTCCTAAAGCGAAGCGCTCCACAATTGTTTGGAGAACCTAATGGACCCAATCTTGCTGTATGATACGACCCTAAGAGATGGAACCCAGGGAGAAAATGTCACGTTCTCGGCAGACGAAAAATTAAATATAGCGATGCGCCTCGATGATATCGGCATCCACTATATCGAAGGCGGCTGGCCCGGGTCCAACCCGAGAGATGTTGCCTTTTTTAAACTGGCCAAACGCGTAACATTTAAATCCGCTCGTCTGGCGGCATTTGGCTCAACCCGCAAGCCCGGCACCCGCCCGGATCGAGATGACAATCTCAATGCCCTGCTGGAAACCGAAACGCCGGCAGTCACTCTTTTTGGTAAAAGCTGGGACCTGCATGTAGAGAAAATCATGAACAACACCCTGCCAGAAAATTTGTCCATGATAAACGACAGTGTAGCCTTTTTAAAACAACATGGCCGCGAGGTCATCTACGACGCTGAACACTTTTTTGACGGCTATAAAGACAACAGGGACTATGCCATGCAATCACTTGCAGCAGCGCTGGATGGTGGCGCGGATTTTATTGTTTTATGCGATACCAATGGGGGCACCCTGCCATTTGAACTGGCATCGATCATTGCTGAAGTTCAACAACAGATGAATAACATCAGCACAAGCCCATCTCAAAACGGTTCTGTCAAACTCGGAATTCACAGCCACAACGATTGCGGGATGGCAGTGGCGAATTCGATAACCGCCGTTCAAAACGGCGTGGTAATGGTGCATGGGACCATAAATGGATATGGTGAGAGATGCGGCAATGCCGATCTAACCTCAATCATTCCGATCCTGAGCATCAAGATGGACCGCACGTGCGTCACGCCAGAAAATCTCAAAAAAATAAAAACCCTTTCAAGATATGTCAGCGAAACCGCCAACCTGGTTCCGTTAAATTCGCGGCCCTTTGTCGGTAAAAGTGCCTTCGCCCATAAGGGCGGCATCCACGTCAGCGCCATCATGAAAACGCCAAGGGCCTACGAACACATGGAGCCTGCAATGGTCGGCAACAGTCGTCGGGTTCTGGTATCCGATCTTTCCGGCAAAAGCAACGTGGAATACAAAGCCAAAGAACTCGGGGTTGAAATCGGCAAAAACGGTTTTGACAGCCGCCAGATCGCTTCGGAGATCAAACAAATGGAACAGGAAGGCTATCAGTTTGATACTGCCGACGGCACCTTTAAAATCCTGCTGGAAAAGTTTACCGATCAATTCAAACCTCATTTTGCGCTCGAATCCTTCCGGGTCACCATCGAAAAGGACAAAGATCAGCCCTGCAGCGCCCATGCCACCATTAAAATCAGCGTCGGCGACAAAAAAGAGATTACAGCCGGCGAAGGATACGGACCCGTCAGTGCCCTGGACAATGCCCTGCGAAAAGCGCTGGATAAATTTTATCCGGATCTGGATACGATGCGCCTGGTCGATTTTAAGGTGCGGGTAATTGATGGAACCCGCGGTACGGCCGCCAAGGTCAGGGTTTTAATTGAATCGCGGGATCAAAACGAGATCTGGAGTACTATGGGAGTTTCAGAGGATATTATCGAGGCCAGCTGGCAGGCCCTGGCCGACAGTTTTCAGTTTAAACTCGACAACGAGGAACGCATCCGACTCCAGAATTCAGTCTGAACAACCAAAGGAGAAGAAAAATGAAAGATCACGTACTCATATTTGATACCACCTTAAGAGATGGTGAACAGAGTCCGGGCGCCAGCATGAATACGGCCGAAAAGCTGCGAATTGCCACTCAATTGGAGAAACTGGGAGTGAATATTTTGGAAGCCGGCTTTCCAGCCGCATCCCAAGGCGATATGGAAGCCGTTTCACGCATCGCCGGCAAATTGGAAAGAACGGAGGTGGCGGCCCTGGCGCGGACATCCAAAGACGATATCGACCGTGCCTGGGAAGCCATCCGTCACGCCGCAAAACCCAGAATCCACACCTTTATTGCGACCTCTGACATCCACCTGGAATACAAATTAAAAATGACCAGGGACGAAGTGGTCACGACCGCAGTCGAGGCCGTAAAATATGCCACCACCTTAACCGATAATGTCGAGTTCTCGGCCGAGGATGGTTCCCGCAGCGATCGCGATTTTTTATGCAAGGTATTTGAAGCCGTCATCGAAGCCGGGGCCACGACGGTTAACCTGCCCGATACTGTCGGCTACGCCATTCCGCAGGAATTTTCTGATCTGGTTGGCTATGTGAAAGCCCATACGCCCAATATTGACAAAGCGGTGTTAAGCGTACATTGTCACAATGATTTGGGCCTGGCTACGGCAAACACGCTTTCGGCGATTACCGCGGGCGCCCGGCAGGCGGAGGTGACCATCAACGGAATCGGGGAACGGGCCGGCAACACTTCTCTGGAAGAAGTCGTCATGTCACTGGTGACCCGCTACAACGCTTTAGGGCTGACAACCTCCATTGATACCCGGCACATTTATCCCATCAGCCGACTGGTCAGCATGATCACCGGCATTATCATACAACCCAATAAGGCCATTGTCGGCGCCAATGCATTTGCCCATGAGGCAGGGATTCATCAGGACGGAGTGCTGAAAAATCCCATGACCTATGAAATCATGAAGCCGGAAACGATCGGCCTCAGTACCAACAAGCTTGTTCTGGGCAAACATTCCGGCAGACATGCGCTGCGCTCACGGCTAAAGACCTTAGGCTACGATTTGTCCGATGAGGAAATCAACCTGGTTTTTACCCGATTCAAAGAACTGGCGGATAAGAAAAAGCACGTCGTCGATGAAGACCTGGAAGTCATCGTGACCGAGGGCATCTTGCGTACTGCGGATATTTTTAAACTTGAATATCTTCATGTAACGGCAGGGACAACCGTGTTGCCGATGGCCAGTGTCAAGCTTGATATCAACGGAAGGGCGGTGCAGGGCGCGGGCTATGGAAACGGACCGATTGATGCGGCGTTTAATGCCATCGGGAAGCTCACCGGAACCGAATCGGAACTGCTACGGTTCTCGGTCAGCGCCTTGACCGGCGGCACAGATGCCCAGGGGGAAGTCACCGTTCGCCTGAGCGAAAACGGACTTCTGGCCTTGGGTCGCGGTGCGGATCCGGACATCATCACCGCCAGTGCTAAAGCTTATGTAAACGGATTGAACCGGTTGGAATACCTCAAGACCCAACCGGTCAAGGAGACAAGTGTCCTCTGAGTTTGGAGGATTAAAGTAAAGAAGATTGCGGAATGCGGATTCATAAGTATTTATCCCGCAGGATACCCAAATCCGCAATCCGCAATCAAAAATCCGCAATCGTTGTGTTTGTCTCCAGCGTCCCGATAATATCGGCGACCCTGTCAATGCTTTTGCGTGTCAGAAACATTTCGATACCGTCAATTATATCGGTGGTGGCATGCGGTTTTACAAAATTGGCGGTGCCAATCTGGACTGCGGCCGCCCCGGCGATCAAAAACTCCAGCGCATCATCTGCGGTCATGATGCCTCCGATCCCGATAACCGGGATTTGGGTCGCCTGCGCCACCTGCCAGACCATTCGCAGGGCAACGGGCTTGATCGCCGGGCCCGAAAGCCCCCCGGTGATGTTGGCAATCTTAGGACGCCGGGTTTCAAGGTCTACGGCCATACCGGTAATGGTGTTGATCAGGGAAAGCGAATCGGCGCCCGCCGCCTCTGCCGCTCGAGCGATAACAGTAATATCCGTCACATTCGGCGATAATTTTACGATCAGGTGTTTGGTGGTTTTCGCGCGCACCGCCTCAACCACTCGCAAGACGGAATCCGGATCGGAGCCAAATGCTATCCCCCCGGCTTTTACATTCGGGCACGATATATTAACTTCTACACCCGCGATGCCTTCCAGCGCGTCCAGGCGGGCGGCCAGCTCGGCATAATCCTCAATGGCGGTACCATAGATATTTGCAAAAATCGGCGGCGCAAGCGTTTGCAAAAACGGCAGCTTTTGACTTACAAAAGCGTCAATGCCCACATTTTCCAGACCGATGGCATTGAGCATACCGCAGGGCGTTTCAACGATTCGCGGCGGCGGGTTTCCTTTGGTCGGCTGTAACGAAAGCCCTTTTACAATAATGGCCCCCAGTCGATTCAGATCGACGAGCTCTGCGAACTCCCGCGCATAACCGAAGGTGCCGGATGCGGTCATCACCGGGTTTTGAAGTTCGATAGCGCCAAGATTTACTTTTAAGTCGGGGGCTTTGCTCATTTTAGATGCTCACCAGCGATAGTCGTTAAGTATCGAAAATCAACAAATGCAAAAATGATTGTCAATTTTTATTGAATGTTTGTATAAAATATCTGCCCAGATGAGTCAACAGCCAGGTCGTTTGCATAGAAATCCCTAAACATTGCAGGAAATGAAATTAGCATAATATTTTAAATGGATAATAAATCTAAAGCTGCATTGCGTAAAATCGCATTGATCTCCACCCCCTGGCCTCTTTACAGCCGTCCTTCCATCCAGTTGGGATCATTAAAGGCGTTTTTGCATGCTCGGATCCCGGATCTGAAAATTGACGCCTTTCATTTTTACCTGTCCGTTGCGGAAGCCATCGGTTATCGACTTTACCATGATATTTCAGAGCGCACCTGGCTGGCAGAAAGTGTGTATACTGCCCTATTGTATCCAAAGCGCATTAAACAGGCCGAAGCCCTTTTTCGCAAAGAAGCGCCCGCAGGAGCAAAATTACGAAAGATCAATTTCAGGACCTTGACCCGCCGGATCAAAACGGCAACAGACGCGTTTATTGACAGTCAAAACTGGCAGACCTATGGGTTGCTCGGTTTTACGATCTCGCTCTGCCAGCTGACATCGGCGCTTTATGTCATCAAACGCATCAAAAAGAAATTTCCCGACCTGATGATCGTGGTCGGGGGTGCCTTAACCCCGGGAATTGCCGCCCCTGGTATCCTGAAAAGCTTCCCGCAAGTAGATGTTGTCGTAAATGGCGAAGGCGAAATACCTTTATATCACATTATTGACCATCTCAGGCGAACACCACCTGATTCGGATTTATCAAAAATTCAGGGCGTTTTCACCCGGCTCAGTGATACGGCACGACCCGATCGGGCTTCCTTCTCGCAGCTGAACGCATTGGATGAACTAACGACTCCGGATTACGATGATTATTTTGAACTTCTCAAAACATTTGATGCCGGCAAGTCCTTTTTCCCTACCCTGCCCGTTGAAATATCAAGGGGATGCTGGTGGAAACGCGCCGACGGATCCGCCAAGGTAACCGGATGCGCTTTCTGCAACCTGAATCTTCAATGGGATGGATACCGCAGCAAGCCGGCGTCTCAAGTGGCTACTGAAATCGATTATTTGACGGACCGGTACCAGACACTTTCGGTTGCGATAATGGATAATGTCCTGCCGAAAAAAGAAGCCATCGACATATTCAGGCAAATTGCGGGGCTCGGTAAAGACCTGCGCCTTTTCGGTGAAGTCAGGGCGACCACGCCTTGGCGGAAACTAAAGGCCATGGGGGATTGCGGAATGCGGGAAGTGCAGATTGGGATTGAAGCCCTTAGCAGCAGTCTCCTGAAAAAGCTGCACAAGGGCACCAGTGCCATCCAGAATCTTGAAATCATGAAAAATTGTGAGGCGCTCGACATCCGAAACATATCAAACCTTATCCTGCAGTTTCCGGGAAGCAGTGAACAGGATGTGGCCGAGACATTGAAGACTCTCGAATTTGCCCTGCCGTTTTACCCGCTTAAAGCAGTCAGTTTCTGGCTGGGATTGGAAAGTCCCGTGTGGCAGCATCCTAAAAAATTCGGGGCCCAGGCAGTGTTTAATCATCCCAACTACGCCTTTCTCTTCCCTGAAGGAATTCGTCGAACGTTGCCGTTGATGATCCAGGCCTATCGTGGAGACCTGACATATCAGAAAAAAATCTGGAAGCCGGTGAAAAAAAGGATCTCCGATTGGCAAAAACAGTATGTGGAAATTCAAAAGGGATCGGGCGATTCACCGATCTTAAGCTTTCGCGACGGAAGAAATTTCATGATCATTCGCCAGAAGCGATTTCGGGCCGAGCCTGCCGTTCATCGCCTGGTGGGCGCTTCCAGAGAAATCTACTTATTTTGCCAGAAGCACCGCTCGATCAAGGCCATCTTCTCTGCATTTCCCGATATATCGCAGGATACCATTGAAAATTTTTTAAGTATGATGGCAGATAAGAAGTTGATGTTTGCAGAAAAAAATAAGTATTTGAGCCTGGCGTCGGCGGTGAAGTAAAAAAGATAGCGCCCATCTCAAAAATGAGCATCTGCCCCTTGACAGATAAATAGCTTATATGCAACTAATGCGTGTTAGAAACCCATATTGAAATTAAGGACTTAATGCTTATCTTACTTTGTAACCAAATGCTGCTAGCCTAAACAACACTGCGCCTCAGAACGAGCAACGATCTCAGAGATGAAGTTTTTTGAAGGGGAGCGCCTATCACGTCTCAAAGAACTTTATTGAACACGCTCATCAACCATATAGTTTTCACATTCAATGTATTCGTGTTTGAGTCTATTTAAGAGAGAAAAAACTGGTTCCGTGGACCATGAGTTACCTTGGCGAGCTGACATCCGGACCGATCAAAAATATCGGTATTAAAAGGAGGAGGAGTCGACATGGGGAATATAAAAATTGCGATAGTCGGTTTAGGGAACTGCGCCAGTTCACTGGTACAGGGAATTTACTATTATCGTGATCGAGGCCCTATAAATGCCATCGGCCTGATGCACTGGGAGATCGGAGGCTACACGCCCGGCGATATTGAAGTGGTGGCTGCCTTTGATATCGACAAGCGCAAAGTCGGCAAAGATGTTAATGAAGCCATATTTTCTCTCCCCAACTGCACGACGGTGTTCTGTGATCACCTACCCGCCGCAGGGGTTACCGTGCGGATGGGCCGTATTGCGGACGGCGTCGCCGATCATATGAAGGAATATGAAGACCGCTACACCTTTTTGCCGGCAGATCTGCCGGAGCCTTCTTTTGAAGACGTTGTCAGGGTACTGAAAGAATCCAGGGCTGACATTCTTTTGAATTATGTGCCCGTTGGCTCGGAGAAGGCGGCTCGCTTTTATGCAGAATGCGCGCTGGAGGCCCGTGTGGCGTTGGTCAACAACATTCCGGTGTTTATTGCCAGCGATCCGGAGTGGGCCAGGCGTTTTGCTGAAAAAAATGTTCCGTTGATCGGCGACGACATTAAATCACAGCTGGGCGCCACCATCACCCACCGCGTCTTGACCGATCTGTTTAAAAAACGCGGTGTCAAGATGGAGCGTACCTATCAGTTAAATACCGGTGGAAACACGGATTTTCTCAATATGCTCAACCGCCATCGCTTAAAATCCAAAAAGAAATCCAAAACCGAAGCCGTTCAATCGGTTGCCGCCCGGCGATTGAAAAATGAAAACATCCACATCGGCCCCAGTGATTACGTGCCCTGGCAAAAAGACAACAAAATTTGCTTCATACGCATGGAAGGCAAGCTTTTCGGTGATGTCCCCATGGACCTGGAACTCAGGCTTTCGGTGGAAGATTCACCCAACTCCGCCGGAGTGGCCATCGATTCGCTGCGCTGCGCAAAGCTGGCGCTCGAGCGGGGTGAAGGCGGCGTCCTGGAAGCGCCATCCGCATATTTCTGCAAGCATCCCCCGCGACAGTTCACCGACGATGAAGCCTATCAAATGCTGGAAAATTTTATTAAAAAATTTCCGGGCAACGTTCGTGAAATGTCTGATTATCGCCGCAAAAAAGGGCAAGAAGTCACCGCAAAAGAAAAATAAAAGCTGTTAGCTGAAAAAATTCAAATTCGGTCTGGAAACAGTTTCGAGCGGCCGCTCAAAAAATCGCTGAAGATTTTTTTTCGCTTCGGCCATATTTTCAGCCCTTTGGATGCTGCTGAAAAGGGTATGGCCGAATTTGAAATTGGCGGAAAAATAGAATCCAAATTTTTTAAAGCGCCGCAATGCCTTAGGCTGATCAAAATGTTTCTCCAGAAGCCCGGCCAGCCGCAAGGCACTTTCTAGATAAATCTCGGAACAGCACTGATACCCGTCCGTCCATTCTGCAAACAACCAGGGTCTGGCGATCGCCATCCGCCCGATGGCCACTCCGTCACATCCGGTGGTCGTAATCATCTTCAGGCAATCCGTTTGATCAAAAACATCGCCATTACCGAACACCGGAATGGCCACCGCCTGCTTGACCCTGCCGATATATTCCCATTTGGGCGGCCGCGAGCGGCGGTCGGGTGCCGCCCTGGGATGGAACGTCAATGCATCCGCGCCGGCGTCTTCGAAACGCCGGGCCATGTCCATGGCCATTCGGGGATTATCTTTCCCGCCGATGCGGTATTTGACGAATAATGGGATGGATACCGCTTTACGGACTTCAGACACGATTTTGGCGGCCAGGTCCGGCGTATTTAAAATTGCCGCACCGCCATTTTGCCGGCATATGGATGCTTTGCAACAGCCGAAATTGATGTCGACGCCAAAAAACTGTTCGGCTTCAATGCGTCGCGCGGCAGCCGCCATGTTCATTGGATCGCCACCAAAAATCTGGCAGACCAGATGGGAAAGCTCGGCATCACGCCATCTGAAATAGGTCGACCGCTGCCGATTCTCGTTTGGAATTCTTTTGGCACTGCACATTTCGGTAAACAGCAGGCCGTATCCGCCGTAGTTTTGAACCAGTTGCCGAAAGGCCACATTGCCCAAAAATGCCATCGGGGCAAGAACCAGTCGCTTTTCAATGGAGGTGTTACCGATATTCAGCGGGCGGTTTAGGATGTCGGCAAGCTTTAAATTCATATTCGCTCACTTCGTTCATCCTGCTTATGGCAGGAGAATGTGTGAATAAGGGGATAATACGACAGGGTCCTTTATTTTTAAGGGCTCCGGTTGAATTTATCAGATTTACTGACCATTTGAAACCGCTTTTCGGCTGTGCAGGCGGCATTTCGCTGTCCTTTGCAGCTAAAAACGCTTATTTCATTTGAAAAAGCAGGATTCATCGAATATAGTTTTTCCAAAACCCGTTGATTCAACCGCATGCCAGATAGGTGGCACGTAATCTTTTAGGTCTCTTTGATATAATTACCACAGAGCCCGCAGAGCACACAGAGAAAACAATCCAAAACTCGATTCTTATAAATTCTTTTTCTGTGGTCTCTATGCGCTCTGTGGTAAAAAAAAACTTCCAGGGTACGGCATGATCGAAAAAGGGATCGCTGTAATCGGTTCAACGACCATCGATAAAATTATCCATCGGGATTTCAGCCGGTTTAAAATCGGCGGCGTAACAACATACTCGGGAATAACCTACAGCCGACATGGCATCAAGACTTGGGTGCTGACCAACATAGCCAACCGCGATCGCGAAATTATCAAGCGATTAAAGCAAGAATCCATCGTCGTCTGTAACGGTCAGACCGAAAGCACCACCTGTTTTAGGAATCTGCTTAATGATGGTGACGATAAACGCCGGCAATATATTCTGCAGCAGGCCGCCCCCATAAACCGGAGCCAGTTAAACGAAAATCTCAAGGCTGTCGGTTTTGTTCACCTGGGCCCCTTACACCCGTCAGATATAGACGTGAGGGCCATCGAATTGATAGACCGTCTTAAGCCTCTGGTTATCCTGGATGTCCAGGGTTTTCTGCGATCTTTAAAAAACAAAATCGTCTATCCGGCGGTTTCAGAGCATTTGCCTGCAGCGATGCGGGTTTCCCATATCGTAAAGGCGAACCGGCAGGAGTATGAGTCCCTCATTGACTTTTTCCGGACGGATTTAACGGAATTAATGCGCCAATTTAAAATCAACGAATTCGTTGTTACAACCGGACATAAAGGCGGTTTCGTGCAAACGATTACCGGAGAAGAAATCACTTATCCGGCAGCCGGTAAAAAATCGAATGGAGACCCGACCGGTGCGGGTGACATCTTTTTGGCCGCATATGTTATCGACCGGTTCTATAACCGCCGATCGATTAGGGAAGCCTGTCAATATGCGGCAAAATTAGCTGCCCGGCAAATCGAAGGAAACTATATCAAGCCTGACGATCTTTCACTTGAGGATTGGAAAGAACATCGCTTCTGAAGGGGTACCCAATGGCCGGTACAAATCGACGCTTACTTCCAGAAAGTTTACAAAACATATTTTTGAGACTGTTGGATCCGCTGGTTAGAGCGCTGGCCAAACGGAGGATACATCCCAATAGCCTCACCCTGGCCGGATTCGTTATTACATGCATGGCTGCGGTTGCGCTGTCCAAGGGCAGCCTGCGCACCGGCGGCCTGTTGATCTTGCTGGGCGGATTATGTGACAGCCTTGACGGCAATCTGGCCCGTTCCACCGGCAAAGCGACCCGGTTTGGCGCTCTGTTAGACTCCGTAATTGATCGCTATTCCGAATTTGTTATGTTTTTGGGCATTGCGGCCTATTTTATCATATTAAAAAACTATTTTATTTTAGTCGTGACGTTTATTGCGCTGTGCGGTTCAATAATGGTCAGCTATACGCGAGCACGGGCTGAAAGCCTTGGATTTGAATCAAAGGCGGGTATCACCCAGCGTGCCGAGCGGATTGTTTTTTTGGGATTCGGCGCTTTAATCCATCCGATGGCTTTTAAACTGTCTATCTGGCTCGTCGCCATTCTATCGAATATTACGGCATTGCAACGCCTTCGCCTGACCGCTAAGCATGAGGCAAGCCTTAGCGATCAAAAGCCGCCGATCGACTCATAAATCCTGCCGGTCGAGCCCAATGGCATTCAAATATTAAATCAAAATCTGGAGATTTTGCGAGCACGCCCACCCTTTTAAGGGTTGCACTGGAAATGTATAAGGCGTCCGGGGACCCGCGCTTCTATCCGCCGTTAATGCTCGTGCGGATGGTGAAAAACAAAGAATCCTGCGGCGAGCTCAGCCGAGTCGAAGCCACTCCCACCTCTCAATGCCATAAGTGGGAGCGGCATCCTGCCACGAAACGCAGCTCCGGGAAGAAAGATAGGCTTTCGAAACCAATTTTAGAAGGATGTGTGTTGGGTTCTGGATATGATCTCCTCCTGATGATCCGTGTCCAGATCTACGAAATAATCACTGTATCCCGCCACCCGCACCAGAAGATCCCGATATTCATGCGGTTTCCGTTGCGCCCGTCGCAGGATTTCAGAATCGACAATGTTAAACTGAATATGATGCCCGTTGAGGTTAAAGTAGGTGCGGATCAGGTGGCACAATTTTTCGATGCCGTCTTCACCCTGCAGAACGCCGGGCAGAAATCTCTGATTTAACAGCGTACCGCCGGATTTAACCTGGTCCATCTTGGCCAAAGACTTGATCACCGCCGTAGGGCCATTGCGGTCGGCGCCATGGGCCGGCGATGTCCCGTCTGAAATCGGCAGCCCGGCCAGACGGCCGTTGGCCGAGGCCCCCAGCATTTTCCCGAAATAAACATGGCAGGTGGTGGACAGCATGTTGAGATGATAGGTCGTCCCCTTGGTATTGGGTTTACCGTCAATGGCGCCAAACAGGTCGGCATATACCCGCTGCATGATTCCGTCGGCTTCGTCGTTGTCATTGCCGTAAAACGGTGTTTTATTTAATAACCGCAATCTCAGGGCCTTTTGACCTTCAAAATTTCCGCGCAGGGTCGTCAGCAGATCTTCCATGCCAACGGCTTTTTTATCAAATACATGGGTTTTGATCGCCGACAGGCTGTCCGTCACCGTTCCGATGCCACAACACTGAATATAATTGGTGTTATAACGCGGCCCCCCGTCGTAATAATCTTTTCCTTTGGCGATACAGTCTGCAATAACCACGGAAAGAAAGGGTGCCGGGGCATATCTGGCATACATGCGCTCAATGTAATTGTTCACTTTTATTTTCAGATCCACGATATGATTCAGCTGGCGCACGAAGGCTTCATAAAGCATGCTAAAATCCTCAAATGCCGCCGGATCTCCGGTTTGCAGTCCAACGGCTTCACCGGAGAGCGGATCGCTGCCGTTGTTTAACGCCAGTTCCAGAATTTTGGGAAGATTTAAATAGCCGGTTAAAATATAGGCTTCTTTGCCGAAAGCACCGGTTTCAATACAGCCACTGCATCCACCTTCCCGGGCATCTTCCAGGGTCTTACCGGTTCGGACCTGTTCCATGACGACTTCGTCGGCATTAAAAACCGAGGGATAACCATAACCTTTGCGAATCACCCGGCAGGCCGACTTTAAAAACCGATTGGGTGTCTTATGGCTAATTTGAACATTGCTGCCGGGTTGCAGCAAATGCAGCTCATCGATCGCTTCCAGCATGATATAGGAGACATCATTGACGGCGTTTGATCCATCGCTTTTCAGGCCGCCGATATTGATGTTGGTGAAATCATTATAGGTGCCGCTTTCCAGCGCTGTAACGCCCACTTTGGGGGGGGCCGGCTGGTTATTAAACTTAATCCAGAAGCACTCGATCAGTTCTTTGGCGCCATCACGATCCAGGGTGCCGTCGGCCAGACCTTTTTCATAAAACGGCAACAGGTGCTGATCCAGATGGCCCGGGTTCATGGCATCCCAACCGTTCAGCTCGGTGATGGTCCCCAGATGAACAAACCAGTACATCTGGAGGGCTTCCCAGAAATCCTGCGGTGCATGGGCCGGCACCCGCTGACAGACGGCGGCAATCCGCTCGAGTTCCTTTTTTCGGTTGGGATCGCTTTCTTTGGCGGCCAGCACCAGGGCCAGCTCGGCATGCCGTTGCCCAAAAATGATGGCGGCATCACAGGCGATATCCATGGCCGTCAATTCTTCGGCTTTATCGGCCGCCTCAGGATCATTTAGATAATCCAGGCGTTCCAGGCTATCGGCGATCTCCGCTTTGAAGTCCAGCATGCCTTGGCGATAGATGATTCCGTCCAGGGTGGTGTGCCCCCGTGCGCGCTGCTCCATGAACTCGGTAAATGCCCCGGCGGTATAGGCGCGCTTCCATTGATCCGGCACGCGACCAAAAACCCGTTCCCGCATGCTGCGGCCATTCCAGAAAGGAATCACCACTTCCCGGTAGATTTCCACGGCCTCGTCGGCAACCGCATAACGGGTCATTTCCCTGGAATCCAGGATCTTCAAATCCTCCAATGAATGGCAGGTCAATTCCGGAAAGGTCGATACGGCCTTCGGAAACGGACCGCGTTCGCCGACGATGAGTTCGTCATCGCCGATGTAGATCGTTTTTTTCTGGCACAGATTTTTGAAATTCAGCGCCCGCAACACCGGTACTGAATATTTTCCGTCATTGTCCCTGTAAAATTCTGTGACCAGCAGGGCGCGCTCGGCCGAAAGGCAGGGCCGGGCCTCAAAGCTTTTCTCGCGCAGCCGGGCAATTCTTTTGTTCATGGGGTCCTATCCTCCGATTTTTACCTGCAGACCGGATCTTTTAAGCCTTCCGGCAATGATTTTCAATTTCTCGTCGCTGGGGCGCGCAATGTCCGGCGAAACACATTTCATTCCGAGCCGGCCGTATTTGCCTCGAGCAGAATTGTGAAAAGGCAATATCGCGATCTGCTCAACCCCGGGAAGGGCAGAAACAAAGGCAGCGGTTCGATCGATATTTTCGGCATCACTGTTGATGCCTGGAATGATCGGGACGCGCACCTGTATTCTGGCATTATTTTGGGCCAGCAGCTTCAAATTATCTAGTATCCGTTCATTGGATACACCAGTAAAATCCCGATGTTTGGCAGCATCCATGACCTTCAAGTCATACAAAAACAAATCCGTCTTTTGGGCCACTTCCAAAAGAAGCTCGCTATCCGCATAGCCGGTAGTGTCTACCGTTCGGTGAAGATCAAGCTCTGCGCAGGCGTCAAGGAGCGCTAATAAAAAATCAGGCTGCATCAGGGGTTCGCCACCGGATAAGGTAATGCCCCCGCCCGACTCATCATAGAAAGCAATATCTTTTTCAATCTCACGCATCACGTCGCCGACCGTTACCTTGCGGCCAACAAATTCGACTGCCCCCGACGGGCAATGATCGGCACAGGTTTGGCACAGATCACATTTTGCAGGATCGGCAACAATGCCTTCTGCTGTTTGCGTCATGACATCATGGGGACAAATCTGAATACATTCACCGCAGCCGATGCAACGCTCCTGACGGTAGATTCTTTGAGATGCAACGGTTATGCCTTCTGGATTGTGACACCAGCGGCACGCCAGTGGACACCCCTTGAAAAACACCGTGCTTCGAATACCCGGCCCGTCGTGAATCGCATATTTTTTTATATCAAAAATGGTGCCTTCTGCCATCATCTCCTACCGGTTTTAAGCAAATCACTGAAGACATAAAATTATGCCCGGTGACCTGAAAAGTCAATAATAATGAAATCTTATTTTAAGCAGAAAATTATTGAAACGGGTTGAAAATTGATTTATTCGCTTTAACTAAGGTGCATAAAATTGGGACAAGGAGGCAGCAAAATGATCAAGGTTCATATCAAAAGAAAGGTGACGCCCGAAAAAATGGAGGGCCTGCGCGTGTTGATCAATGAATTACGGTCACTGACCATGGGTCAAGCGGGATATATCGCCGGTGAAACCCTGCAACGCGTGGATCAGCCCGGAGAAAGCCTGGTGGTTGCCAAATGGCAATCCGCCGATTACTGGCAGCAATGGCAGCGAAGCAAAGCACGCTCGGAGATTCAGGACAAAATTGATCAACTGCTGGGAGAAAAAACGATTTACGAGATCTATGAATATGACTAGACCGGTTTCTAAACCCCTGTCTCTTGCCGGGAGCTGTGTGGCTAAATAGTGAATTGATCGCGGCACGATGCCGCTCCCACCTGCATGAAAAATGGGGGAGTGGCTTCGACTCGGCTGAGCTCGTCGCAGGCCAGCCACGATCGGAACGCTCCGCTGTGGTTATCTATACTACACGGATATAGGGCCTATCCGATGCGGTGACCTCACCTACCCTGACTGCAGTTTCGACACCTCCTTTTTTCAGTTGTGCGATCAGTTCATCGGCCTGGGAGTCGGCAACAGCGATCAACAGACCGCCGGAGGTCTGGGGATCAAAGAGCAATTGCTGTTCCTCGGCAGATCGATGAGCGGTCATTTCCCAGGCGCCTTCAGCCAGTCTGCGGTTGGCCTTGTTGCTGCCCGTGGTTTCACCCTTTTGGTACATTTGTAAGGCATTTGGATAAAAGGGAAGCTTTTCGTAAATCAGGTCGATTTGGACATCACTGCCCCGGGCCAGCTCCAGTGTATGGCCCAGGATCCCGAACCCGGTTACATCGGTGCAGGCATGCACATCAAATTTCACGGCGGCTTCTATGGCCTTACGGTTAAGACGCGGCCACCCGGGGTAAGATGGCTTCCAGTTCCGGGTAAGGGAGTTTACCCGAGCGGTTGGCGTTAAACAGCACGCCGGTTCCCAGGGGCTTGGTCAGAATTAGGGCATCACCGGCCCGCGAACCGCTATTGGTCAGGATACGATCTGGGTGCACGCTGCCGGTAACCGCCAGACCGTACTTGGGTTCATTGTCATCCACCGAGTGCCCGCCGGCCATCGAGGCATCCGCTTCCCGCACCTTGTCGCTGCCGCCCCGCAGAATGTCTTTTAAAAAAGCCATGTCCAGCTTCTTGGAGGGAAACATCACCAGGTTCAAAGCGGTCAACGGTTTGCCCCCCATGGCATAGACATCCGACAGGGAATTGGCCGCCGCAATCTGGCCGAACCAATAGGGATCATTCACCGGGGGGGTGATGTAATCCACCGTACTGATCAGCGCCATATCCGGCGCTACCCGATATACGGCGGCATCATCGCTGGTATCAAAGCCCACCAGCAGATTGGGGTCGTTTGAGGCTCCCAGCCCCTTGAGCACTTCCGACAGCTCCGTCGGACCGATTTTGGCCGCTCACCCGCAGGTGCGTGACAGACCCATCAGTGTTTTTTTCTTTCTGAAAAACATAAGTTTCCGTTTGAATTTAAAATAGTTATCTCAATTGCAATCATTGGATAATCTAAATGAATATTCTGAAAAACTCAAATATATAATATCGATGAACCAATTATGAAGTATAGAAAATATCTATCAGGCGCTATTGAAACAAATTAAGGCTGAATTACATCAAATGGGATTGTCAGGTGCCAGATCACTAAATGTCATCGCGGCGTCAAAATGGAACTGCGTCTGCGGTGAAGCTGTAGCGGCGCGTTTAAATAAAGACGCAAGGGAAACTACTGCCTTTTTATTCTAATAATTCATCAACCCAATCCAGGTCCAATTCCAGCAATTTAGCGCGCGCGGGCCGGCCGGTTTCCGGATGGCAGCCGATCATCTCATAATAAAGACGGATCGCCTCGTTAAAATCGTCCTCTTTAAATATTTGCTGGCCGGCATTGGCACCGTCAGGCTTGGGATCAAACAGTCTGTGCGGCAGGCGATCATCTTTAATCGTAAACCCGTCGCGACTGTTAAAGGCCCGCGCAAGCATGGTGCCGCGCTCTCCGGCCCGCATCAATTCAAACAAACCGGTCTCCCAACCCGTAACGGCGTTAACGCATTTGACCATCGTCTCGATGGGCATCACCCCCCGGGGCGCATAACCAAATACGCAAAGACCTAGGGCATCCAGCGTGCGCCAGAAGTTTTCCAGCAATTTGTAATTTCTTACTTTCTGGGTGGTTATATGGGTGGCATGCATGGGTTCATAGATTCCCAACGGCTTTACCGAATTTAAGGCAAATGAATTTTCGTTGACGAAAACCGTATCATGCGCGGCGGTCATATGGTCCGCGCCGTAAGGACTGACCGCAAAACCGATTCCGACGCCGACCTTCACCCGGGGATCATGCATGGACACCTCTTGCCCTTTGACCGCCAGATGGCAGGGCTTATCGGCAACGCCCCATTGCCGGGCCAGCCGCGACGAGCCTTCCGCCAGACGATCGCCAAATCCTTCCCGGCGCGCGATCATCTCCAACAGACGGATCATCAAATCGGCATCCCCGAAGCGCAGCTCAAGGCCATCGGTATCCGCAGTGGTGATAATTCCCTCTTCGAAGCATTCGCAGGCAAAGGCAATGGTCATGCCGGCGGAGATGGTGTCGATGCAATAGCGATTACAGATTTCATTGCCCTTGGCAATGGCCTTTAAATCCGTAATATTTAAATTGGTGCCCAGGGCCGAGATGGTCTCGTACTCCGGCCCGCCGTAACGCGAATCCACACCATATTTGGCATCATCAAGGGCAATGCCGCGTTTACAGCGGATGGGGCAGGCATAGCAGCCTTTTCTTTTTTGCAGCAGGATTTCATTATAGGTGTCCCCGCTCACGGGGACGGGATCATCCAGGCTGCTGCGCCGAAAATTATTGACCGGCAGGGCTCCGGCGGCAGACAGGATTTCAGGAAACGCGGTGGTGCCATAGACAAACAGCTGTTCGCCGATCGGGTTCTCCTTAAAGGTGCGGGCATAGTTCTGGGCGGTGTCGCGCAAAAATTCCGGCTTTTCAAATGTTAATTTTTCCGTGCCCAAAGCGGCCACAGCCCGCAGATTTTTGGCGCCCATCAGAGCACCGAACCCGTTGCGGCCGTTGAAATGCCCCAGGTTGTTGGTGATATTGGCAAAGCGCACCCGGTTCATCCCCGCCAGACCGGTCTGGGCTACCCGGATTTTTTTGCTGCCCATTTCCCCGCGAATGGCATCTTCAACTTCACGTGCGCCCGCATCGGATAAATGTGCGGCATCTTTGATCTCGGCTTTAGCGCCGGTCACCCACAGATACACCGGCTTTTCCGACCGGCCTTGAAAGACAACGGCATCGAATCCGGCCATCTTCAGCTCGGGGCCGAAAAAACCGGCGGCCTCTGATTCGCCGGCGGTTCCGGTAAGCGGCGATTTTCCGACGGCCGCAAAGCGGCAGGATGCCGGCAGCGGGGCACCGGTCATCACACCGGAGGCCAGCACCAGGATGTTCTCCGGTGCAAAGGGATCGGTGCCGGCGGGCACTTTCTGCATGAGATAGTGATAGCCGATTCCGCGCCCGCCCAGATAGGATCGGTAAAACGCTTCGCCCGGTTCTTCAATCTCGACATTTTGATTGCTCAGATCCACATGCAAAATCTTTCCCGTATAACCGTTTGCCATGACCATTCCCCTTTCCCGCCGGTGGTTTAAATCCTGATTGATAATACTGCAGCACTATAAAATACTGTTGTGAATCTGTCAAAGCCTGTTCAGGATTTGAGCCGCTGACCATTAGCGGTTAGCCGCTAACCAACAACACAAGCCCGGACTTGAAAGAACCTCTCGACGACTTATGTTTATTCAGACATTGACGAATTTGGGTATTCTGGTATAGCGGTTTAAAGATTCAGGCGCTGGATTTATTATCAATTCGACATTTCGCTTGCAAAGTGACACAACATAGCAAATCAACTCAAACGCTAAAAATGGGAGTATTCATGGGAAAAGCAGAAGTCGTCATATTTAAGCCTTATCCGTTTGCTGTCGGTCAAAAAATTTTTATCGATGGCGGACCCCGTAAAGGAGATTGGGAAGTTATCGGAGTCAGTGACCGCAAGGTCAAACTGCGCTGCCCGATCTCCGCAAGGGAGTTTGAATGGAATCGCTTTTGTTATTTTGCGAAAGCGCATAAGGATGAACCGTGGCCGCACGCGGATTGATAGTGGGTATTGGACATTAGGTATTGGATATGGGGTATGGGTTAATGCATATGGGATACGCTAAGCACGCATTGGGGAAAAGATGAATGAAATCAGATCTAAAAAAATTAGAGGACAAATTAAAAGAGCTGGATGAAAAAATTGTGGAAATCAACAAACGCATGCCGGCGCATTCCGTCAAACCGCCAATAATGACGGAGCTGTTTGGGCTCGAAGATGAACGCGATGAAATTCTCAAACAGCTTAAGGTATTACAGCAAAGAAAAGACAGGTGATTAATCGAGCGTTTGGGGAGCTCTCCCCGTCATGCCCGCCAGCGCGGGAATGACAAGCTTGCAATGAAAAAACTCATAGACCCCTGAATTAATTTGATCCATCGGAAAATCTGAGGGAATGATATTGGCACACTGCGTGAATCATCCGGATAGAGAAACGAGCTATGAATGCAGCAAACACCAGATCGCTATGTGCGAGGATTGCTTAGAATGCCGCGATCCGGATATCTACTGCAAGTTCCGGGAGTCCTGTGCAATCTGGTTTCTCACAAAAAAGAACTTTGATGATGAAACAGCAGAAGGTAATTGAATAATTCTTAGCCGGAGGCGATCGTGGACAAATTTAACTATCGGCCCATCGGAATCATCCACTCACCCTTTAAGAGCCGTGAAGGAACGCCCATCCAGCCAATCGGAGCAATCGGCGTAAAGGCAGGAGTTGAAATTTTTCCAGAATATGTGGAAGGACTGCAGGACCTGGAGGGATTTTCACATATTATTCTGCTGTATCATTGTCATCTCTCAAAAGCCTATAGGCTGAAGGTAAAACCTTTTTTAGATGATGTGGAACGTGGGCTGTTTGCAACGCGGGCCCCTGCCCGGCCCAATCCGATCGGCATGTCGCTGGTGCGGCTCATGCGAATCGAGAATGCCACCCTTTTTGTTCAGGATATCGATATCATCGATCAGACCCCGCTGCTGGATATTAAACCGTTTGTGCCGGATTTTGATGTGCGAAAAGCCGCAAAGACCGGCTGGCTTGAAAAGAAGGCCTCAAATGCTAAAAAAATTTGCGACGACGGCAGATTTGGGGATTGCGCTATGCCGCATAAGGATAGAGGGCAGTAAGCAGTTGCGCGAATTCGGATTCAATTAAAAGGTAACCACATTTCCAACGGTGTTGACAATGACTTTGTCTTTGATCAGAAATTTCACCTCATAAGCACCATAACATCACAAACACATTAGCCGGATTTGGCCACTGCTTCTGCAACGCTGACAAAGGCCTTGGTGACCACTGAAGCGGTATGGGCCTCCTGATAGCAGGCACCTGAATCTCCGCAGGCAACGACCTTGGGATCAAAGGGTATGCTGCCCAGAAAGCGGATGCCGGCTTCCCTGGCGGTTCTTTCACCGCCACCGGATCCAAAGAGGTCGATCATTTCCCCACAATGGGGGCAGCTCAAACCACTCATATTTTCAATAAGCCCGAAAATCTCCATTTTTACCGTCTTGCAGAAGTTTATGGACTTGCGCACATCGGCCAATGCCACCTCCTGGGGCGTTGTCACAATGACAGCCTTTGCGTCAGCGATAATTTGAGCCACCGTCAGCGGTTCATCGCCGGTACCCGGCGGACTGTCAATCACCAAAAAATCCAACTCACCCCAGTCAACGTCA
The DNA here is from genome assembly GCA_963706575.1 of uncultured delta proteobacterium. GTDB lineage: Bacteria > Desulfobacterota > Desulfobacteria > Desulfobacterales > JAHEIW01 > JAHEIW01. The sequence goes on from CAVPNL010000003.1 coordinate 444,311, forward strand.
CCGATAAATTGCCGGATCGCGGCATATTTCAGAGGACCCCGCCAGATGATGGCATCGTCTTTGCCGGGGGTAAACGACTCAATTGAAATGGCGCTAAGATTCTGCGAATATTTCATCGGGTTGAGTTTGTTATTCGAATTAAGCTCCGGCATGCCCTCCAGGCCCAGCATGCGCGGGACATCCGGGCCATGTAAATCAACATCCATAATACCGACTTTGTGCCCGGAATTGGCAAGGGCAATCGCCAGATTTACAGAGATGCTCGTTTTGCCGACACCGCCTTTGCCGCTCATAACGATAATTTTGTTTTTTATTTTGTCCAACACGTTTTTGACTGCCGCTTCTTTTTCAGCCTCCGCCTTTTGCGGATCCGGCGGCAAATTATTTTGAATTTGAACCATTTTTGCTTTTCCCCTTATATGTTAGCGCATCCAAAGCCGCAGAGCCTGCAAATAAAATTTAGGATCGGCTTTGGTGTGTTGCGAGATTTTCAGATCATCAACTCTCTTGCAATATGCGATGTAGATTATTTTGCTCACATTTCGGGCATCGTCGAGGCTTTCCGGTCCCTTTTTCCTCCTGCCAGGCGTGGTTGCAGCTTTTACATTTAAACATCCGGGCCTGGTTAACGATGCGATAATTGCCGCCTTCGACATTAATCGCTTTGCCATTGATCAGGGCATCGGCAACTGTCTTTCTGCCTTTCTGGATGATCCTTCCGAAGGTGGCCCGTGAGACCCCCATGCAACGCCCGGCTTCTTCGTGAGACATGCCGAGCAGGTCGGAAAGCCGAATGGCCTCACGCTCGTCAACGGTTAAACGCACCTCTTCGAGTTGCATCATGGGAATACCGCGCGGTTTAAAATAACTGATTGCGGGATTAAAGGCGACCCGCCGATCTTTCTGCGGCCGTACCATGTGATCACGCTCCTTTATGAGAATATACTCAAAAGAAGGAAACTAAGCGCTTCCTTCGGCTTTGTCAAGTTTTACTGTTAATCAGGGTTATTTGATCATTTAAGGTCCAAAAATCGTAGATCACACCAATTCCCAAAATCCCGCCGGTCAGCAGGTATAAAATCCCGGTGATCCATTTGCCCAGATACATGCGGTGGATCCCGAACAGACCCAAAAAGGTCAGCAATATCCAGGCAATGTTATAATCTATTCTGCCGGATGTGAATCTCAAGTCGGCCTTGCGATCCATCGAAGGGATTAAAAATAGATCGATGATCCAGCCGATGAAGAACAGCCCCAGAGTAAAAAAATAAACGGTTCCCAGTACCGGATAGCCATAATAAAACCGATGCGATCCCGTAAAACCGAATATCCACAAGATATAACCGATCGTTTTGCTGTGTGTGTCATGCGCTTCTTTCAAAATCATCCTCCTTTCCTCCACCGTAAGCTTTAATTCACCGTTGCACCCAGATCTGCCCCCCTTGAGTCCGGAAGATCTTACAGCGGCATCTTGGCGTGAGGTCCTTTTATTTTGAATCCGTACCCATCACCCTCGATTTTCTCACTAAAATCACATACCCGTAAATCCCGATGTTGATCCCCACAACAATCGCCCCTAATATTATCTGAACGCCCCGCGTCAACCCGGCTGGATAAAGCAGCCACAACAGATATTGCCCGATAAAGTCTCCGGCATAACCTGCTCCGCCTCCCCTGACACGCAGCCAGTTCTCCAGCGGCGTCAAGGGGCAAATCTTTCCTGAAAATTCAACACCAGCGGCCCAGAGGGCAGCCGGCCAATGCAGCCATATCATTTTACGCCAACGAATAACCAGCAGCGCTCCCAGCAATGCAAACAGCACGAACATAAAATGAACTAAAACCACCAGATCGGCAAGTAAATTATAGGCCATATGGATTAATTAAAAAACGATGAATTCTGAAATTAAAAACCGAGATAACACAATTTAAAATTCCTGAATCCCCAAATTCCTTAATTCCTCAATTATGATTTATTCAGTTTTGGCCAGTCTCAATCGCACAAAGAGCCAGGGGGCGCCCAGTGCACCCCATAGGCCCACGCAAGCATATCGAACAACCCGAAACAGGGATACCGGCTCCAGTCCGGAAAAGGCGAATCTGAGCCCCAGCCAGATAACCAAAAGAACGATCAGGCCCACGATAAAACGCATGGCCCGTTTCAAAAAGCTTCCATCTGAACAAAATCGGATCCAGCGGCGCTCCAGGGCGATTCCCGGTAAAAACCCCAATAAGGCGCCGCAGGCGCTCAAGGCGTAACGTGACCCCTGGGGACTGATCCAAAACAGCAGGATCGGCAAAATGACTGCCGCTGCGGTTTGCCAGATAACGCCTTTTGCAACCAGCCAGGCCTCCACCTTTAGAGCAAACCGAAGATAAAGGGTCAGCAATAGGCCACCCAAAAAATAGCCGCCGAACAAATCTGTCGGAAAATGAACCCCCAGATAAAGGCGGGATATGGGGATGGCGATCATCAAAAAGCCGGCAATGATCCACAATTTCCCGCTTCTAATCTGAGATGCCAGATACCCCCACACCACCACCGTGGCCTGGGTATGACCACTGGGCAGCCCGCCGCCAGTGGCATGCACCAGTTGCTGGACTCTGGAATCATATTGAAAGGGTCGCGGCTGACCTGCTACCACTTTAGAAATGGCGTTGACATATGCCGATATTAAAAAAAGAACCAGCAGCCGGGCCCCCATGCGGCGGTCTAGACACCAATAAATGAGCGGCATAACTAACAGGAAAAACTCAAGATTTCCCAAAAAGGTCACGCTTTTGAACGGCAGATCAAGGGTGGGACTAAATTGCTGAAACCATAGTACGATTTCTATCCCCCAATCTAAAAAGGGCTGCACCGATCCCCTCCGGTAGTAGCTATGATTCTGGAACCCGGTTTGTTTTGAACAAGAAATATTTTGTTGAGATGGGTTCTAATTGTCGGCCGGCGGCTTCCAGCGAATCACCTGTTTTTCGAAATCGATATTATACTGGAACCTTCTCAGAAAATTCATGCCCAGCAGCCCACTATAGTTCTCTTCCGACCCCTCATAGTTGATGATCCAAATAATGGCGTTGTTCATTTTTTTGGGCCCGACTTTTATGTAACTTACTTTTCCGACCTCGGTATAAATCTTCTGGCCACTGGCCATCTGGGACAACACTTTTTTGAGAGCAACGATATTGAGCTGATTGGCAATATCGCGGTAAACAACCGTCCCGGATGCGCCGGTATCCAGCAGCAAATTCACTGCTATTTCAATACCGTTGTTTCCGATGGTCACCGGCACAAAAACCCGATTGCCTTCGATGGTCACCGGGGTTTCGATGGGTTTCTGCCTGGCAAGTTCCTCCTGGCGTTTTCTTTCGGCTTCTTCTTGCTCAGCGGCCTGTTGCAGTTCCAGCTCAATCTGGCGCAGCTGTTCGGCTTCCAGCTCTTGCCGCTGTTGCTGCTCCTTTTGGACTCGCGATTTCTTTTGGTCAGCAGGCAAATGGTCATATTTTTCCTTGTACACATTTACCTGGTCCACGTATTCTGGAGGTATTTTGCTCAGGTCATCGACATAAAACGTTTGCCCATCTTTATCCACATACTTATAAAACTCGGCCAATGAATCCATTGGATAGATCCAGGCAAAAAAAACGGCAATCAGACAACCGCAAAAATGGCGTTTTTTAAGCAACATGGCTCTTTTCAGCGTCCTTTTCCTGATACAGTGGGTCATTTGTGCTTGCGGGGTCTTGCCGCCAGTGGGCAATGGCGTTGGCATAATAAGACAAAACATCGACTTCATCGGGAACGATCCTGTAAATTCCCTGCGACTCTTCAACCAGTCTTCTGAGCACCAACATATTTAAAGCGTTTAAAATAGATTCCACCCGCTTGTGGGGCAAAACATACACGTGGGCCCCATCTTCCTGGAGATCCGCAATAAGCCTGTTCACCTGCGTCTGCACTTCAGAAGCCCGCATCCCTTTTGGGCCGGATGCGAGCATCACAGTCGCCACCAGGGAGACGGGCAGCGCCGGTACCACCTGTTTGATGGCATCCATGAGCCGACCCGCAAGGCTTTCAACTTCTAAAAACCGGGCGCTACGCTCCAGCTTTGTGAAATCTAAGGTTTTATCCTCGCAATATTGACGCACGGAGACCGGATTCCCAAAATTAACGTAGGCGTAGCCGAATCGCTGCCAGCGGCTCAAAATTATTAGTATAAGGCTTTTCCAGATAAACCCGCAAGTGGTTTTGATGACAAACCACCTGCTGCGCTTTTCGGCGTCAGGATCCAATTCTCGCAAAAGGCTTCGATCTTCCAACGTTCTATCGTAATTAACCCCTACGGGGATAAAAACAATATCCCGATCCTTTAAGGGATCATAACTGCGCAGCATATAATCTAGAAAGCCGAGCTTGGGCGGCCGCATGCATCCGTCACGGCTTAAACCGCCTTCTAAAAATACGGCCTGGCAGACGCCTTCTTTGGTCGCCATATGGACATAACGCTCCAGCACGCGGCGATACAGCGGATCGCTGGAATTGCGCCGCACAAAAAAAGCGCCCATCGCTCGGATGAGGGTCTGCAGGGGCCAGATTTTAGCCCACTCCCCGACCGCATAGGACAGCGTTGTTCTTTCGGCCGCCAGAAAGGCCACCAGGACATAATCCATATTGCTGCGGTGATTCATCACAAATATAACGGTGGATTCGGGATCAATAGATGAAAACTGTTCGTCACTGGCGATTCCAATGCGCACGCGGTAAAGCAGCCGCGCGATTTTTTTGGCTATCCAGTATCCGATCCGAAAATATAGGTAGGCGTTGAATGACGGCACGATTTCCCGAGCATAAGACATGACCTTCCGTTGCACGATTTCCCGGGGGCACTCGCGTTCGCGCGCGGTTTCCTGGACAGCCTCTAAGACTTTGGGGTCGTAGACCAGGCGATCAATCAAAACCTGTCGTTTGGTCAACTGGAAGGGTTTGATCTGAATATCAAGTCGGGAGCTGATTTCATCGATTACGCGATTGATGCGCCGTCGAATAAACCAGCGTGAGCTGGGTATCAGCACCCGTTCCAGTAAGGCCCAGGCACATACGGCCAACAAAATAATAAAAAGCCAGACTGATATGGTAACTTGACTGCTCAAGGAATTATCCTTTCTTTAAATGCAGTCGCATCTTGACGAATCGACAACGGCGTGAAATAATTGAATATTAAAAAATAAACAGTGGTGATCGGCTCCGGTCTTTGCTGCCCGGGCATCTGGGCACGTAGCGATAGATCCCGGGGCTATTATAGGATACCGATCGGAGAATTTAAAGGGGTTTTTGATGCAAAAAACAAACTCCGCGAAGAAGCGCTGGCTCTTGGTCATCACCGGCTTTATCTTTATTATTCTGATGGGCCTGGTGATTCGCGCGAGTTATCATAATACAAAAAAATATTACCTGAAGTCCGCTGCCGGAGCCGTGGAAATCTGGCAGGGCACCTTCTCACCGGGGGGAAGAAAGCGGATCCTGATTATGCCCGGCGTGCAGATGCCGGCAGAAATAAAGGACGTCTACGCAAAGCAAGACGTTTATCCGCTGGCATTTAAATTCTATATCAGCAAAGCTGATGTGATAATGGAAGTTCCGGGCATGCCCGATTTTGTTGGCATCAAGTCCTATCTAAACAGAGCACTATCCTTTGCCACAACCGAGGAACTTCATCAGACAGCGCACGCGCGAATCAATCAGATTGATCGCGTAATCCTGCTTTACAAGGCCGATGTGGCCGCCATCAAAGGCACCCGCAGCGGTCTTGAAACGGCCCTGGACTATCTGGAGCAAGCAGCCAGACTAAATCCAGATGAAATTGAAACCGAACTCATTCAAAAGAAAAAAGCATCGATTCGTGAATTGCTAGATATACATAAGGAAACGACCCAATAGCAAAATGACGACCAAACGCATTCTCATATTCGCACCCCTGCTGCTCACCCTGATCCTGGTCCAATCGTATTTCTGGGTTCCCACTTACGAACAACAGGCAAAAGGCAATCCCGACCGTTTGAGCCAGTATATAAATGCATCGATTGGAGATGCCGCTATTCTCAATCCGATCTTATCGGCAGACAGCGCCAGCAGCGAGATTGAGGGAAAAGTTTTTGCGGGCCTCCTCGACCGGGATGAGGATCTGAATTTCAGGGGACGGCTGGCCAAAACCTGGAAAATTTATGAAGAAGCCTATTTTTATGTCAATGCAGCCGCCGACATACCCAGCCTTGGCCGTTTGAATCCGCAAGCGATTGTAGAACTGTTAGAAAATTCTAAACAAAAAGAAGATCTAGCATCTCCCGCGCTAAAGAAAACACTGGACAACATTAAATTAATTTCGTTGATTCCGGCGCACACTTACACGGTAACAAGACTAAATAAATCCTCATCTGATGCCAAAAAAACGAGCGCAATAAAAATCGATGTTTCGGCGCCTGCCAGAGTTAAGCTGGAATTGGATGAAGTCGACCAGGACCTTTTTGCCAATTTAAAACAATTGCTGGGGGATTCATATTTTTCGAGTTTTGACGGGCAGCAATTTTTGACGACCCAAACCCCAATCGACGAAGAGCACCTGTCCTATTATGCCCGTGAATTATTGCCGCCAACTGCACACAATCCGGTTATCCTATTCAACCTGCGGGAAAACGTTAAATTTCATGACGGCCATATATTTGACGCCCACGATGTCAAGTTCACCTATGAGGCCATTATGGACCCCAAAAATCTCTCGCCGCGCATTTCAGACTATGAGCCGGTTAAAAAAGTTGAGGTGATCGATCCGCTTACTGTTCGCATTATTTACAAACGACTTTACTCACCGGCTATTGGAACCTGGGGCATGGGCATCCTTCCCGAACACCTCCTCAACTCACAAGCACTTAAGAAAGAAGCGCTGGCCCTGGGCAAGGAGGTGCAGAATTTTTCAATGCGGCAAAGCGGGTTCAATCGCCATCCCATCGGATGCGGGCCCTTTGTGTTCCGTGAGTGGAAATCGGACCAGTTTATTGTACTGGACCGTTTTGAAGACTACTGGGAAGGACCACCGAATTATAAAAAATACATTTTCAGGGTTATCCCGGATCTGCTGACCCAGGAAATGGAGTTTTATGCCGGAACAATAGACAGCTACGGCGTTCAGCCTCACCAGGTCAAACGCTTGAAAGCAGACCCCAGATTTCAGGGTTTTTCCGGTACGTCATTCGGCTACACCTATATCGGGTACAACATGCGCCGCAAGCCCTTTGATGATCGACGGGTCCGACAAGCCCTGAGCATGGCCATCGATGTAAACAAAATTATTGAATACGTCATTTATAACCAGGGAGAGCGCATTACCGGGCCATTCCCCAAGCAGACCGATTTTTATAACCCGAATATTTTACCTGTTCCATATGATCCTCAAGGGGCTTTAAAATTATTGGCAAAAGCCGGGTGGCAGCGCAACGCCGAAGGCTGGCTTGAAAGAAATGGTCAACGGCTGCAATTCAAGCTCATTACCAACAACGGCAACGATATTCGCAAGGCGATTCTGGCCATTGCGCAGGATTCATGGAAGCAAATCGGCATCGATGTTCGCACAGACCTCCTGGAGTGGTCCGTCTTTATTCAGGAACGCGTCAATAAACTGGACTTTGATGCCCTGGTGCTGGGCTGGTCCATGGGAATCGATCCCGATCTTTACCAGATCTGGCATTCCAGTCAGATCGGACCCCATCAGTTAAACTTTGTCGGTTTTAAAAGTAAAAAAGCCGATGATCTCATCATAAAAATAAGACAGGAATATAATCAAGAACAACAGGCCAGGTATTGCCATCGCTTGCATCAGATCATCGCCGACGAACAACCTTATACGTTTCTGTACGTCGGCAAATGGACAGCGATTTTGGACAAGCGAATTGTGATACTCAACAGCGATGATCCGGCAAAAATCGCTTATGAAAAAATCACACCGACAAAAACCGGTGACTATACCTTTCATTTCAACAAATGGATCAAACTCGCAGAAATGCCGGAGCTTAAGCCATAATAATTAAAGGAATTTGAGATGTTGTCATTTATCGGGCGCAGCACGGTCCAGAAGATTATTACGCTATTCTTTGTTTCCATCGTTTCATTTTTAATCATTCACCTGGCGCCCGGTGAGCCCAGCCAGGTGGATCCCCTGAATCCCAAATTCACTCCCGAAATGGTTGAAAAATTTCGCCAAGCCTTTCATCTGGATGAACCGCTTTATAGACAGTATCTCTATTTTTACCGCGACCTGTTCAGCGGCAAAACGATTTCGTGGAAGGATAGTCAGCCGGTACTTAAAAAGATCTGGGAGCGTTTTTTAAACAGCCTGCCCCTGTTTATTGTTGGAACGATCCTTACCTGGACTATTTCTTTTCCGGTCGGAATCCGCTCGGCACTTTTCAGAGGCGGAATATATGACCGCAGCTCAACGTTTTTTGCTTATCTTTTAATCTCAATTCCGGGCTTCTTTTTTGCCTACATCCTGATTATTTTTGTTGTCACTCAATTTCAGGTGCCGGTTATCGGGATGGAGACATTTGGCATTGGCGACACCGCCTGGTCGAACAGGGCCATGGACAGGCTCTGGCATCTGCTGCTGCCTTCACTTCTGGGTGCCACCGGCGGCATTGCCGTGCTTTCACGCTATGTTCGCAGCCAGATGCTGGAGGTCGAAGGCCAGGATTATGTCCGCACTGCCAAAGCCAAGGGACTGACACCGGATCAGGTGCATTATAAGCACGCCCTGCGCAACGCCCTGCTGCCGTTTGTGACCATGTTTGGACTGATTCTGCCCGGCCTGATCGGCGGATCCGTCATTATCGAATCAATATTCGCATGGCCGGGTATGGGCAGAATGGCCTATGAAGCCATCCTTGCCAGAGACTATCCGGTAATTCTAACCATTAACTTCGTTTCGGCGGTGCTGGTGCTTGTCGGCACTTTTATTTCGGACCTGCTTTACCTGATAGTTGATCCCAGGATACGATTGTAATGGATGTGAACCCCTATACAGCATCAAAGGATTACCAGCTGGATGAACCGCTGGCGCCCAAACGGACCCGTTTCGAGGAGTTCTGGCGTCTTTTCAAGCAAAACAAACTGGCAATAGCAGGAATGGTTTTTTTCATCCTATTCTTTGTCGTTGCCATCATCGGTCTGGCATTGACCTCCGGTAATGACCCTTTTCTCGATCCTGCCCAGGTGCGCCTGCAGGAAAAGTTACGTCCACCACTGACAAAGCCCAATTTTGAAATGCTGCAGCCCAACGAAGTCCCGACGCTGGGCATCTATATATTTGGAACCGATGACCTGGGGCGCGATGTCTTTGCCAGAATGCTTCAGGGTTCCTGGGTATCGTTGACCGTCGGCTTTGTGGCAGTGGGCATCGCTATTATTATCGGGATATTCCTGGGCGGAATAGCAGGCTATTACGGCCAACGCCATATTCAGATCAACCAGCTGATTGTCGGCGGATTTTTAGCCGCAGGCCTGCTCTTAATAATCTTTGGTCTTTTTTGGGTGGGTGTGGTGCTTTTAATTGTCAGTTCAGCCTGCAATATATTATCGTTTTTGATAAAAAAATCAGCTGACACCAAAGCCAAACCCGCCTGGAAACGCCTCTGGTACTTCAATACCATCTCGGTCGATACGCTGATTATGCGCTTTGTGGATATCATGCTGTGTTTCCCCAGCTTTTTCTTGATTCTCACGGTCGTGGCGCTGCTGCCGGCCAGCATTTACAATATTATGATCATCATTGGATTAACGAGCTGGATGGGAACCACGCGGTTTGTGCGTGCAGAATTTCTTTCATTGCGGGAACAGGATTTTGTGGCCGCCGCCCGGGCACTGGGACTGAACGATTATCGAATCATCTTTCGCCATATGATGCCCAATGCCGTTGCACCGGTGTTGGTTTCGGCAACGATCGGTATTGCATCCGCGATTTTAACCGAAGCCGGTCTAAGTTTTCTCGGATTCGGCGTCCCACCCCCGCATGCCACCTGGGGAAATATTTTATCAGGCGGTAAAGGATTTATTTTTGATGCCCCCTGGCTGACCTTCGTGCCGGGATTCGCCATATTGATTGTGGTACTATCCTTTAACCTTTTTGGAGAAGGCTTACGCGACGTGTTGAATCCGAAGCTGCGCGAAAGACAATAAAGAAATGACTAAAATTTAAAATGCCTAAAATTGTAAAATTATGTCTTTTGAATTCTTGTATTAAATAATGCTATCGGTGTGTACGGTAAATTATGAGACAAAAAAAGAGGGAGCGAAGCGAAACCATAACTTTAGGCATTTTAGACATTTTAGGTCATTTTAGGCATTGGTAGCATTATTGTCTGCCTGGAGAACGTTTACCAAAGACGCCAACACTTAAATGGTTATGAAAACCTTGAATAACGAAATCTTGCTTTCCGTAGAAGATTTAAAAGTTTACTTTCGCAGTGAGGATGAAGTTGCACGGGCTGTAGATGGCGTCAGCTTCGATGTACGCAGGGAAGAAACCATCTGCCTGGTGGGTGAGTCCGGTTGCGGTAAAACTGTAACCGCCCTCAGCGTAATGGGTCTGGTGCCGATCCCGCCCGGCGAAATTGCAGACGGCAGAGTTTTATTTCGCGATCAAAACCTGCTGGATTTCAATGACAGCGAAATGCAAAAAATCCGCGGCAATCAGATTGCCATGGTATTTCAGGAACCCCTGACATCCTTGAATCCGGTCTTTACCATCGGCGATCAGATCGGCGAGGCCATTCGCACGCATGAAGACGTACCCGAGAGCGAGGTCACCGGTCGCAGCGAGCAACTATTAAAAGACGTCGGTATCGCTTCGCCGGCAGAGCGCCTAAGTGATTATCCCCATCAACTCAGCGGCGGGCAGCGTCAGCGCGTCATGATTGCCATGGCCCTGGCCTGCAGCCCGGACTTGATCATCGCTGATGAGCCCACCACGGCGCTGGATGTCACTGTACAGGCCCAAATTTTGCGCCTGCTGGGCTCAATTCAAAAACAACGCTCGATGTCGGTTTTGTATATCACCCATGACCTGGGTGTGGTCTCAAAGATAGCCGATCGCGTGAGCGTCATGTATGCCGGCATCATCGCAGAACAGGGAAACCGGCAAGATATTTTCAAAAACCCAAAACATCCCTACACTCAGGCGCTGCTGGCATCGCTTCCCAATCGAGAAAAAAGGGGCCAGCGGCTATACAGCATCCCGGGAACGGTGCCAAATCCGGCCTATAAACCCAGTGGTTGCCCATTTCATCCGCGGTGCCAATACGCAATTCAAAACTGCCGTGAACAATACCCGGGAATGTGTGGTTACGGAGACGGACACAACGCGCGCTGTCCGGTAATTTTCGATGGCGGTCAGGAAAATTGGGGTAAGCAATAGAATGAAATGGGGCAATCTTGATTTTGGAATTTCGATTTTGGATTTTGGATTGAAAGGGCTGGGAATTGATGCGTTGTGATTTAGTCGGTGGTTAAATCCAAAATCCGAGATCTAAAATCCAAAATATGAATGAATTCGATTATCTTATGAATGAAATTTCATCACGCAATGCCACCATTCTTCAGGTTGAAGATCTGAAAAAATACTTTCCTATCCGCAGAGGATTTTTCCAGCGGATTGCCAGCTGGGTCCGGGCGGTGGAAAACGTATCCTTTATGATCAAAGGCGGCAAAACGCTTGGGCTGGTGGGTGAAAGCGGATGCGGCAAAACAACGGTTGCCAGGCTAATCTTAAAACTCTTAGAAGCTGACGAAGGTAAAATTTTCTTTGCCGGGCAGGATATCACCGATCTTAGCGAAGCGGAAATGAAGCCCTTGCGTAAAGAAATCCAGATCATCTTTCAAGATCCTTACGGCTCTTTGAATCCAAGAATGACCGTCGGTCAATCCATTGCCGAGGGACTTAAAATCGCCGGCATTGATAATCGCACAGAGATGCAACAGCGCCTTGAAAAACTCCTGAAAATGGTCGGCATGTCACCGGCCGCCATCGATCGCTTCCCGCATGAATTCAGCGGCGGTCAGCGCCAGAGAATCGGCATTGCGCGCGCATTAAGTGTGGAACCGGCCTTGATTATTTGTGACGAGCCCGTATCGGCACTGGATGTATCGATCCAGGCCCAGATCATTAACCTTTTAAAAGACCTGCAGACACAGCTGAACCTGAGTTACCTTTTTATCTCCCATGATCTAAATGTGGTGGGCTATCTTTGCGATATGGTGGCGGTGATGTACAAGGGCCATATTATGGAATATTCACCCGCCGATGAGCTCTTTGACAATCCCGTACACCCCTATACCCATCTGCTGCTTTCCGCCATTCCGGGCTCCGCACGAAGCCCGATAAAAGGCATGAATGCGATAGGAGATGAGCCTGCGAACACCCTGAACCCACCTGCCGGCTGCAGCTTCCAGGATCGCTGCCCCATCAGTGAAAACCGCTGCAAAAAATCCCTCATTGATTTTGAAAAAATCGGCGAAGACCATCTGGTTCGCTGCTGGAAAACGGTCAAAGACGGCTCTTATCAATTTTTCTCTTGATTCCTTCCGAAAAATTTTTAATTTTAATCAGCAAGGCGCCATGCTAAAAGAATAGCAACGCGAAAGGAAACCGATACGTGTACAACACCGATACCAATACCCCTCAGTCTGAAATCGATCAAAGGATTGAAAAATTAAGAAACCAGCTTGAGGAGAACAATATTGGCGCCGCCCTGTTGGTTCAGCGGGCGGATCTGCTTTATTTTGCAGGAAGCGTTCAAGAAGCCCATCTTTACGTGCCGGTTGATGAAGAACCGATTTTTATGGTTTTTAAAAGCCTAGACCGGGCGATTGCAGAATCATCATTGAGTCGCATTGTTCCTTTAGCCTCACCCAAGGCTGTACCTGATTTACTGGATCAGTACGGATACAAAGTCCCACCCGTCATCGGAATGGAACTGGATGTTTTGCCCGCCAGCTTATTTTTTTCCTACCAAAAGGTATTTGAAGAAAAAAATCTGGTTGATATTTCCCATTTTATTCGGCTGGTAAGAGCCGTTAAATCTCCTTATGAAATTGATATGATGCGCCGGGCCGCTGAACGATCCGATCAGGTGGCCGCCTGCGTTCCAGAGCTTCTGCGCGAAGGAATGACCGAACTCGAACTGGCCGGAAAGGTTGAAGCTCAAGCCCGCAAACTGGGGCACCAGGGGATTGTTCGCATGCGTTATTGGGGCGGGGAAGTGTTTTACGGGCACCTGATGGCCGGACCATCGGGTGCCGTACCCAGTTTCCCGCGCTCGCCTACCGGCGGCAGTGGTGCCAGCCCGGCAGTTGCCCAGGGTCCGGGTTTCAGACCCATCCAGCGTCATGAACCGGTGCTGGTAGACTATGTGTTTGCGCTAAACGGCTATTATTCGGACCATACCCGCATCTTTTCGATAGGAGAACCCGCCGCTGAGATGGTAGCGGCCCATACCGCCATGCTGGATGTTCAGGCCCTCATAAAAAGGGAAGCCAGACCGGGCGTTAAATCCGGCGATATTTATGAGCTGGCCATTGAGCGTACACGCACGCTGGGATACGATAAATATTTTATGGGGGTGGGCGAAGAACGCATCCGCTTTGTCGGGCATGGTATCGGTGTCGAGCTGGATGAATACCCTTTTTTGGCATCCGGCCAAACACTTGAACTTCAGGAGAATATGATCCTGGCACTGGAGCCCAAGTTGATTTTCCCGGGCCAAGGTGTCGTCGGCATTGAGAACACCCACCGGGTTACTGAAAACGGGTTAGAGCAATTCGGACATTTTCAGGATGAAATATTTGTTGTTTGACTTGAACCGCAGAATATCGAAGTAGGGCGGCCCTCTGCGGCCGCCATTCCCAGGCCGGCACAGAGGCCGGCCCTACTTCTGCGGTTGGACATTCCTTGTTCGATATTCGATATTCAAAACAACATCTACGAGGTAAACCTTTATGAATCCCCAAATATCTCCCAAAGAGTTAAGACAGCTTATCCGAAATCGAGAATGGACCAGCCCCACCAGTGGTGCGGCCAAAGGCTACCTTCAGGCCAACCTGGTCATGCTGCCGCGCGAGCAAGCATTTAATTTTTTGTTGTTTTGCGTGCGCAATCCCAAACCATGCCCGATTCTGGATGTGCTGGAACCCGGCCAGACTGAGCCCACAATTGCCCCCGGTGCCGACCTGCGAACGGACCTGCCGCGTTATTGTATTTTTGAAAACGGACAACTCAAAGAAGAAGTGGAAGATGTCAACGCGATGTTCAATGATGACATGGTGAGTTTTCTTTTGGGATGCAGTTTTTCTTTTGAAAACGCCATGCTGGCAGCCGGTTTGCCGATACGAAACCTGGAGGAAAATAAAAATGTTTCGATGTATATCACCCGCATCCCCTGCCAACCGGCCGGTCCTTTTTCAACTTCACTGGTGGTAACCATGCGACCCATGACGCCGGAGCAGTCGATACGGGCCGTTCAGGTCACCACCAGATTTCACCTGACCCACGGTGCACCGGTACACATCGGTTCACCTGAGGCCATCGGCATAAAGGATCTGAATCGCCCACAATTCGGCGACCCCGTGACCATTCGGGACGGGGAAATACCCTTGTTTTGGGCCTGCGGTGTCACCTCTCAGCTGGCTGCCACCTCGGCCTCCCTGCCGCTGGTGATCACCCACGCGCCGGGGCACATGTTTGTTTCCGATCTGAGAGACGAAGATTTGACCCTTCTCTGAAACGTCAAGCCGCTTTCTAGTATTATGTCCCACAAAAATGTTACAAAAGCCGTGTAATATATTTTAGTGCAGCTGAGTTCTTTAAACAACACAGTGTCTATGATTTCTGGTGTCAGTGTTCAGGCGTCAGCGTTTTGGCCACTGGCTTCTTGCTTCTGGCCAGAAAGCAGTGACCAGAAGCCAGTAGCCAGAGGTTTACTGACACCCGACACCTGCTGAATATCTTCAGAATCCGTCCATGTCGCCTTTCCTGATTACGCCTTGACAGGCCACCATGATTTCTATATGGTTTCTGAATCTCAGTCATAAATTAATTCTGCCGCCAAATCCGCCAAAATAGTCTTCAGTTGCTTTAATATTGGTTGCAGTGCCAGCTATTTTATAACGTTTTTGAATGATAAGCAATCCAGGTAATTGGTACTAACCTTTAGGTCTATCCCATAATAAGGAGGTATTCTCATGAAATCAGCATTCAGATTTTTGAGCGTTCTATTAATCCTCGGCCTGATCGTACCTGCGGGTGCGCTGGCTGAAAAGGAAATTAAGATCGGCGCGATATATCCGCTGACCGGGGGTGCTGCAGCAGCCGGCCGCGAGCTACGCGCCGGTGCGGAGCTGGCAGCCGAGATTGCCAACAACGTCATGACAGATATCAATATGAGCATGGCTAAAAACAGCGGCATCAAAAGCATGGGGGGTGCCAAAATTACAATCATTTTCAAAGATCATGAAGGCAATCCCACCCTTGGTGCCGACCTGGCCAAGAAATTGATCTTAGATGACAAGGTAGACGGACTTTTAGGTTGCTACCACAGTTCGGTGACCAAAACCGTCAGTGCGGTAGCCGAACAGCATGGTGTCCCCATGATCAATGGGACTTCCACATCACCAGCTCTGACAAAACGCGGCTTCAAATGGTTCTGGCGAACCACCCCCCATGATGTTTGGTTTACCAAGGATCTTTTCGAGTTTTTAGTTGGCCTGTCCGGAGGCAAGGTGCAAGGTGTCAAGTCATTTCCAAAAAAAGAACTGTTAAATATTGCATCAGCCTGTGAAAACAGCGAGTGGGGGTCATTTGTATCAGCGTTGATCAAAGATTTTGCGAGTGAATACAAATTTAATTTGAACAAATCTCTTCTTTATTCAGCAAAGGCACCGGATCTATCAAGCGAAGTCCGCTCCTTGAAAGCAGCCAAGCCAGATGTAATGATGTTTGCTTCCTATACCTCTGATGCCATTCTGATGGTCAAGACTTTAAAGGCCCAGAAAGTTCAACCCAAGATCATCTGGGGTCAAGACGCTGGATTTGAAAAGCCTGAATTCCGCAGCACCCTGGGTGATAGTATTGTCGGCATTCTGACACGGACCGTGTTTCTGCCCAAAGTGGTGGACATTAAACCAGTAGCCGGCCAGGTCAACACGCTTTACAGGACCAAAACCCAAAATGACCTCGGCGGTGCTTCGGCCCGGGCGTTTACCGGGCTGCAAACATGGGTGCATGTGCTTGAAAAAGCAGGTTCTACCAAGCCGGCCGATATTCAGCGCGCAGCCAATGCCATTAATATACCTGGAGCGGAATTAGTGGTGCCCTGGGCCGGTATTAAATTTTCCACTTCAGGGGACGAAATGGGCCAGAATACACTGGGCTCCGGCCTCATCGGTCAATACCAGAAAGGCTCGGATGGTCAGCTCGTGCTGGAGATCGTCTATCCATTTGATGTCGCTTCAGCCGACATGATCTATCCCTTCCCACAATTTTAGGCCGAAACCAAGGCCGACATCTGACCTCCCGTCCCTTTATTTTCCCAATAAAGGGACGGGACAGGATGCGTATAATCTTTCAGAAATATTTTAAATTACAATGGATATTCTTCTAAGTTCAATAGTTGCTGGTCTTCTGTTTGGTATGGTTCTTGCCATAGTAGCGTTGGGCCTGACGATCATTTTCGGTGTGATGGATATTGTCAACTTTGCCCACGGCGAATTTTTAATGATCGGCATGTATACCGGCCTGTTGACGGCTCAAGCTACCGGTTTGGAACCGCTGCTTACCTTACCGGTGGCGGCTGCTGTTGGCTTTCTGCTGGGCGTTCTTTGTTATTTTGGTTTTATTAAATTTCTGTTAAGAGGCCCCATGATCGCCCAGCTGCTCGGCACCTTTGGCCTGATGCTGTTTTTGCGGAATCTGGCCCTGCTGATCTTTGGATCCGAAGACCGTGCGCTTCATCACGGGGTGCTGGTGGGAAAAAGCTTTGATATCGGAATGGGGATTATTCTTCCGGCCACCAAATTGGCTGCGGCCGGGTTGTCCGTGGTCGCCTTTTGGGGGGTCTGGATTCTTATGAACCGGACTAAAATCGGCAATGCATTGAGAGCCACCGCTTTGAATGCTCAGGGCGCACGTTACATGGGGATTCCCACCGAACGCATGAACGCGTTGGCCTGGGGTATTGGCGGGGGGACGGTAACCGTTGCCGGGGCACTGATTGTCAACTTCTGGTCGGTCAACCCCTTTATGGGATTGTTGTTCACCATGATCGCCTTCGCCATTGTGGCGCTGGGTGGTTTCGGCAGTGTGCCCGGTGCATTTTTTGCCGGGCTGGTGGTCGGAATGATAACTGAAATTCCAGGCTTCTGGGACTTTATGACGTACACATTCAATCTGGACTGGATGGCAAATGTTCCCATGACCTCGTTTAAATACATGTGGGTGTATCTGGCCTATTTCTTGATCATGGTGGTTCGTCCCAGGGGGTTGTTTGGATGGAAACAATAAAAAACGCCTTGGATTTTTCGGATTTTCCCCGTATCGATCTAATTATTGCCACAACGGTCTTGATTTTCTTGTTAACCTTCCCGCTGTTATCTCATTCTGCATATGCTACAGCAACCGCAATCCAGTTTTTTATGTTCTCCCTGTATGGGATGGGTTGGAACACCATCGGAGGGTACGGGGGCCAGGTGGATCTGGGTAAAGCTCAGTATGTCGGGATCGGGGCTTATACAACGGCTGTGATGCTGATCCGCTGGGACATTCCTTTCTGGATATCCATGCCCATCGGAATGTGCCTGGCAGTGGGCTGGTCCTTTATCATCGGTTATCCCCTCTTTCGCTTAAAAGGTCATTATTTTGCCATTGCCACCATCGCCACCTCCCTGGTACTCAAGGCGCTCTTCGAAGTCTGGGCTTTTGTAGGCGCAGCAAGAGGGCTGGAGATATCCCCAATCAAATACACCCCTCCTGATTTTCTGCGACTTATTTTCAAAGACGATATTTATTACTACTATGTTATTCTAGGATTTTTCATTTTAGGAATTTTCTACATGAACTGGTTCCGCAAATCCCGTCTGGGATTTCAGCTGCGTTGCATCAAGGATAACGAGGATGTAGCCCGATCGCTAGGTATAAACGTGCGCTGGGCCAAGGTCAAAACCTACGCGATTGCCACGGCCTTTGTCAGCCTCGTTGGATCCTTCCACGCGTGTTATATTAAGGCCATTGAGCCTGAAGACACTATGAGTTTGGACATTTCAATCCTGATAGCCCTGATGGCCATGCTCGGTGGGGCCGGTTCATTGTGGGGACCGATTATCGGTGCCGGTATTTTAATACCGCTTAAAAGTTATCTCAAGGAGTGGCTGGGTGCTACAGCCGGTCTGGTGGGAATCGACCTAATCATTTATGCATTGATTATCATGCTCGTGTCAGCGTTCGAACCCCGAGGAATATGGGGCATCATTGACAAGGTCCGGCGGAGGAAACGCAAGTAATGGCACTACTCGAAGTAAACAATGTAACCAAAGATTTTGGCGGATTAAGGGCCAACGACGATATTTCCTTCTGCTTTGATAAGGGAGAATTGCTTGGATTGATCGGCCCCAATGGGGCCGGTAAAACCACGCTGTTTAACTGCATATCGGGATTGTATCCGACAACCTCTGGGGAAATAATCTTTGATGGTGAGGACATTACCGAATTAAAGGCCCATGAAGTTGCCAGACACGGCCTTGCCCGCACATTTCAGGTATACGTAGCGGCAGGGGATCTGACGGTGGAAGAAAATGTCATGGTGGGTTGTTTTATGCGCACCCGGTCCCGATCCGAAGCCAAATCCCGTGCGGCTAAAATTTTAGAGTTTATGAAGCTGCGAGATCTGACCGACTATCTGGTCAGTGAACTTCCGGTGGCTGCCCAGAAGCGGGTCACCATGGCGACCGCACTGGGTTCGCGCCCCAAACTGTTGTTGCTCGATGAAGTTGCCGCCGGTTTGAATCCCAGTGAAATCGAGGATATTATGGCCAGCATCAGAAGTGTCCACGAAGAAATGGGCGTCACGGTGATGCTGATTGAACATGTCATGGAACTGGTGATGAAAATCAGTGACCGCGTTATTGTACTAGATTATGGTGAAAAAATCGCAGACGGCAACCCGGCCGAAGTCGCCAAGGACCCGAAGGTGATCAAGGCCTATCTGGGAGAACGCTATGTCAAAGCGCATGCACAGGAGTTGAGTTGAGATATGAGCCAAACGATTCTCGAAATCGATAATATAAAGGTCCGCTATTCCGGTCTGCCGGTGCTGCAGGGTATTTCCTTGAAGGTAGATGCCGGAGAAACCGTATGCGTGCTGGGCTCCAACGGTGCCGGCAAATCGACCCTTATCCGGGCGATAATGGGCACCCAGCCCGCCTTTGAGGGTCGTATTCTTTTCAATGGGCGGCAAATCCAAAAGCTGAGAACCGAAGAAATTGTGCGTATGGGAATTGTCTGTGTGCCTGAAGAAAAAATGCTTTTCAGCCCGCTATCGGTAGAGGAGAACCTTTATCTGGGCGCGTACGTGCTCAATGACCCGCAACAAATACAACAAAATCTAGCGTTCGTTTATGAACTCTTTCCAGCTCTCGAGCAGCGCCGCAAACAACCGGCATCCACTCTGTCCGGCGGCGAGCAGCAAATGGTGGCCATCGGCCGCGGCCTGATGTCCAGACCCCACATTCTGATGCTGGACGAACCCTCCCTGGGTCTGGCACCGCTTCTGGTAGATGAAGTTCTGGATACCGTCCGGAAGCTTAAAGAAGAAGGCCTTACCGTCCTGCTGGTCGAACAAAACGTTCGTGAGGCCCTGGATCTTGCCGATCGCGGGTATGTCCTTCAGACGGGTCGAATTGTCGGTGAGGGCTCCGGAAAGGAGCTTTTAGAAAGTGATATGTTCAGGGAAGCTTTCTTAGGAATTTAACATCGTGCTAATGTGATTCACCTTGCGCCCTGTTTTATCTATCGCGCGATACGCCTCTTCCAGAGATACAGCTGCAAATTGGATATCATCTCCGGGCTTAATTTGTCCCAGCAAATGCAGATCGGCGCTTATGATCGTTGCAATTTTGCGATATCCGCCGCTAACGGTTTCCCCCAGAATAATAATCGGTTTACCGTCACCCGGCACCTGAATTGATCCTGAAATCAAACCTTCGGATATGATGGATTCAGCGGTGTCAGCTTTTCTCTGAATTTCGGCCCCCTCCAGGCGGATCCCGCTACGATCGGACTGGGATGAAACCTTGTAAAGGGTCTGCGTTAAAGTCTGCTTGCCTTTGTTTGTAAAATCATTATCCTGCGGTCCCCATACAACCCGCAGTGTCCATGCGCTCGGATATTTCGGAATCCATTTAGATTTAAGCGAGCGTCCGGCCATCAACAGTTTCGCCTGGGGGGAATCGATGAATAAATAATCTCCCTTTCGCAGAGAGCGCCCCTCGATGCCGCCAAAGCCGGCGAAAAGGTTGGTTGACTGGCTGCCAAGTACGAACGGCGTCAATATACCGCCGCCAACAGCAATGTATGCGCGGCAACCGCTGCGGGGACCGATAAATGATAGGATATCCCCCTCTTTGACAACATGGGAACACCACATTTCCAAGGGTTGCTTGTTGACCTGCAATTGCAAATCAGCACCGGTGACGGCAACACAAACATCGGTTAGCGCCCTTAATTGCAGCCCCATTAAGGTGGTCTCCAAACACGCAAAACTTTCTGAATTATCAACCAGCCGGTTGGCTATGCGCAATGAAAAAAAATCCAATGCGCCGCTGGCGGGCACACCATAATGGCCATATCCAAATCTGCCGAGGTCCTGGATGGTGGTCTGGAGTCCGGGAGATAGGACTTCAATGCTTCTTACGGCAGCCATCTTCAGATCTCCTTGGCCGTTATGGTATAAAATTTAACCTGATCTCCCATCGCTAAAAAAGAAGGCGGGGTTTTTTGAGGATCAAATAATCGAATCGGCGTTCTGCCGATGATTTGCCAGCCCCCCGGGCTTGTCACCGGATAAATTCCGGTTTGTTTTTGGGCGATTCCAACCGAGCCCTGCATAACATGAGTTCGCGGCGTTTCTCGACGTGGTGTCACCAGTGAATCCACCACTTCTCCCATATACGGATATCCCGGCATGAAACCGATCATATACACCTGATAGGTCGGTTGGATGTGCAGACGAATAACCTCTTCGGGCGTCATCTTCAGGTAACTGGCAACCCACTCCAGATCCGGCCCGAATTCATCGCCATAAACGACCGGAATTTCTACGATGCGGGGGCTGGGCAGGTGGGCGTCATCCACCGTATCCCAGATGCCCATAATCTGAGATTTCAAAGAACTCAACGAACTGATAAGCGGATCATAAACCACCATCAGCGATCGATATCCGGGAACCAGCTCCTTTATTCCTTTAAGGTTGCGGCCTTCTATCCCGATAAAAAGTGCGCGTACTTTTTGGTTAATCTGCCGACTGATCCCATCGCCCAGTTCAACAAGAAGGCCGCGGTCTCCCATAATTCGAAATCTGGGTTTGCTGTATAGCATAATGGTTTCACAGAAATGTTGCCGGTGGTGTAATCTCCACGCTTGCTTCCTCCAGAGATTTACGGATGTTTCTAACCAGTTCCAGAGCTGCCGGGTTGTCCCCATGCACGCAAATAGTCTCAGCCGAGAGTTCAATCTCCGTTCCGTCGATGCAAACGACTTTGCCCTCTTTGACCAATTTTAGAACCTTTTCTGCGACCTGTTTATGATCGTGAATCACCGCACCCGGCAATTTCCGGGAAACCAATGACCCATCGGGGTTGTAAGCGCGATCACCAAAAAATTCAAAGGCAATGCGAATTCCGTGTTTAGCGCCAATCGCCTTCAGATCTTCCCGCCATGGACCGGCCAGTACGAACAGTATCAGTTCCGGGTCAACTGCTGCTATGACTTCAGCAACGGCATCCCAGATTTCCATGTTTTTGACCGCCATCGTGTACAGGGCCCCATGCGGCTTTACATGTTGCAGCTCCATCCCCTGAACGGTTGCAAATGCCTTCAGGGCACCGATCTGATAGGTGACATAATCTTTGATCTCATCCAGGGAGGCATCGATATTTCGACGCCCGAAAGCGATCAAATCCGGAAACCCCGGATGGGCGCCCGCTGCCACGCCATGTTCTTTCGCAATCGCAATGGTGTGCCGCATGACGTGGGGATCGCTGGCATGAAAGCCGCAGGCAATATTGGCTGAGCTGATCAAGGGAATAACATCTTCATCCATCCCCAGCTTATAATTCCCGAAACTCTCCCCCACATCTGAATTCATATCAATTTTGTTAACCGGCATCGTCGCTACCTCCCGTGCGTCCAAATTTTAAGTGAGTCGAAACAACCGTTAAGCATCCTAGCATATGCCATAAATCAATGGGTATTACAAAGTAAAAAAATATGAACAATTGACATCGTACACCTGATTTGATTTGAATATATTTCTTCAATCGCTGGAAAATCGATGAGCACCTAACACCGATAAAGGTAAAGGTTTTAGATTGAATCCTGCTTCGGAAAATTCAGCAACAGATCCCCATCGCTGGGTCGTCTTCGGCGCCTTGGCCGCGGTCTATTTTTTTGTTCTTTTTCACCGCGTTTCAACATCGGTGGTTGCCCCGGATCTCATCGTTTCTTTTCAAACCAATGCAACCGCTCTGGGGCTCATGTCGTCCATGTATTTTTATGCATATGCTCTGGAGCAACCGCTGGTCGGATATCTGGCTGATCGCCTGGGGCCCAGACGGGTTGTCGGGCTTTGGTCTTTAGTCGCAGTGCTGGGATGTGTCCTTTTTGGCTTGGCCCCATCCATCACCTGGGCTGCAATCGGCCGCGGATTCATTGGTTTCGGCGTTGGCGGTGTCTATGTGCCGGCCTTAAAAGCATTTTCTCAATGGTTCCGCCAAAAAGAATTTACCACCATGACCGGGTTGCTAATGGCAATCGGCAATACGGGTGCCATCGTGGCAACCACACCTTTGGCTTTGTCTTCAAAGGCATTTGGCTGGCGAATGAGTTTTTTTTTGATTGCCGCAATCACGCTCTCACTGGCGCTTGTTGTTTTGTTATTCACCCGGGATTATGATTCGGCCGTTGGCAATGAGAAAAACCATGCCGGCCAGCCGTATGGGAAGTCCGCCATGTCCCGCAAGCAGATCCGATTCATCTTAACTTCGATTAAATTTTGGGTACTGTTCGTTGTTTTTTTCGGCATCTACGGGATCTTTGTAACCCTTCAGGGCCTGTGGGCGACGCCTTACCTGATGTCGGTGCTGCATGCAGATCGCCTGCAGGCGAGTCAGTTGAATATGGTGCTGCCGGTCGGCTTTATAATGGGTGCCCCGCTTTATGGATGGATTGCCGATCGGTTTCACACCAAAAAACGGCAACTTTTCATCGGGCTGCTGACAGCTATTGCATTCCTCTGGCTGATACTTTCCCTGCGGGCTCAAACCCTAAGCGTAAAGGAACTGGTGGTTTTGTTTTTCTTGATGGGCGCCATGACCGGCGGCTGGCTTTCTGTTTTGTGGGCATTGGTCAGAGAGAGTACTTCGGCGGACACCATGGGTTTTATCTCGGGGGTGATGAATCCTGCCCCATTTTTCGGGATTGCGGTCTTCCAGGTCCTGACGGGCGCCGTTTTAGATCATGTGGGGTCCATCAATGGCGCTTATCCGCCCGAGGCTTTCCAGATGGCATTCTGGGTGTGTACCTTGACGGCCGCAGGTTGCCTGTTGTTGAGCTTTATTATCATAATTCAGCGGGCCTCAAATCCAACTCCTGGGATTAATTAAAACCAGGAGCCCAATAGATTCGCTGTGAGCTTCCTCAAAATGCTCACCCCGCCTACTGAAAGACTGCGTTTTTCACATATCGCGACAGGATGTCGCTCCCACTGTTGACAACTCGTTGCGGGATCCCGCTCAACTGGAAAATAATAAGCGCTATCTACAATTTTAGAAATGGCTTCTAACAAAAAAGGGAGCCGGCTGCTGCCTGCTCCCTCGCATACGCGAATAAAATGCGTTTTAACGTTTTGAAAATTGAAACCGCGCCCGGGCCCCCTTTTGACCATATTTTTTTCTTTCTTTGACCCGCGGATCGCGTTTGACAAACCCGGCTTTTTTCAGCGGAATTCTTAAATCCGGATCCGTCAATATGAGCGCCTTGGTAATACCGTGACGGACCGCTCCGGCCTGTCCGGCAATGCCACCGCCTTTGACACTGACTTTAACGTTAAAGGATCCGGTGGTATTGGTTAATTTAAACGGCTCCAGCAATTCGGTGCGTAATGTTTCAACCGGAAAGTACTCCTCGACGGGATGATTATTGATGCTGATTTCACCGTTTCCAGGTGTCAGCCACGTCCGGGCAATGGCGCTTTTTCGTTTTCCGGTAGCGTAATAAATGTTTTCTTTTTCCATTGATTTCCTCAAAAGTTATAAATGATCGCTTGGGGAACTTTATTAAATTTCTATAATTTCAGGCTGTTGGGCCTCATGCGGATGGGCGTTTCCGGTGTACACTTTCAGCTTTTTAAACAGCCGCCGTCCGAGTCTGTTTTTGGGCAGCATCCCCTTAACTGCGAAGCGCACAAGCTCTTCCGGCTTTTTTTCCAGAAGCTCTTTTGCAGTCATCTGCTTAAGGCCGCCGATATATCCGCTGTGACGGTAATACATTTTCTGATCCATTTTTCGGCCGGTCAGGGCAATTTTTTCAGCATTGATGACGATCACCCAATCACCGGTGTCCGCGTGGGGCGTAAACTTGGGGTTATGTTTGCCTCGCAATCTATGGGCCACCTGGGAAGCCAGTCGGCCAAGCACAGCCCCATTTGCGTCGACAACGTACCACTTCTGCGGATTATCAGAACTTTTTGCGCTAGATGTATATTTTTTCACCTCAGTGAGCTCCTAACTCCTCATATTGAATAATCCAGCGAATTTAGAAAAAATCTCACATGATGTCAAGAAAAAAATGGGGCCGATCCTTTACAATTCGACAATTCTGCTATTATTATCTAAAATAACTTAAAATCAGTTTTTCTTTTGACATGCCGGCTGGCCCGATCTATTTTGGACACCAATCGAAAAATTGGATAAACGGAAAATGGAACAGCTTGAAATAGAGGTAAAATTTTATCTGCCAGACATTGAGCGTATGCAGGAGCGCATTTTGGCGCTGGGCGCCGAATCGAAGGGTCGAGTCTTCGAGAACAATGTTCGCTATGAAGATAAAAACCACACCCTGTTCAAAAAAAAATCGCTTCTACGCTTGCGCCGGGATGCAAAAACGATTCTAACATTTAAATCCAGTCCGCCGCTTGCCAGCTCGGAATTTAAAGTCTTCAATGAGCTGGAGGTCGAAATCAGCGATTTTGAAACCATGAATCGAATTCTGGTGGAGGTGGGGCTCCACCCTGAACAAATTTACGAAAAATGGCGCGAGACCCTTATCCTGGATCAGACAGGATTTTATCTGGATACCATGCCTTATGGAACGTTTTTAGAGATCGAGGGTGCCGAAAAAGATATCCGCACCCATGCTGCCAGTCTCGGTTTTAATTGGCAAAAGCGCATTTTGCTGAATTATCTTGAAATATTTGAAATTATTCGACAAACGCTAAGTCTGGGCTTCAAGGACCTCACCTTCAAAAACTTTGAAAATATCAGGGTCGACATGGCAGCGTTTTTAGGTAAGTTGGAAGCGGGCGATCGGGAGGCCAGGACCGGTTTCAGGTGTCAGAATTCGCAGCGCTGACACCTGAACACTGACACCTGAAACCTTTCGTTTGATTTCGGTTTTTAAAAAACAGACGGCATGCTATTTAAGGAATTCGATGCTTCTCCACCTTCAGCGTTTTCACCGCTTGGCGGCCGGGTCGAAGGCGTTTCCTCTGAAGCTGTTTGGGTAGATGGCGTAACCGCTGAACGAACCGGCACCGGGGGCAAATTGACCGAAAAATCCTGCTCCAATAACAACTCGCCGGTGTTGGTAAAAACATAGACGGCGGCAGTTTGGAACTGATCTGAATAATGGGGCGCCTTGGATGTTAAGTTCATGGTGCGAAACCGTTGTATTGCAAAACTTTTGCCTCTCTTTCCAGAAGGTTTGCCTCCGGCAAGACCCACCGCTGGCATCACCAACCATTGATCCATCTGAAGATCATCCCCCTTTAACACGACGACGATCCGGCCGGCGACTCGCTGTGGTGCCTTGCTGGTATTTTTTATTTTAAACTGTGCGCTTAGGTTATGATTGTCCGATTCACGCGCGACTTTAAAATTTTCCACAGCCACGCTGATAATTGGCTCAGTTTCATGCGTTTCAGCCGATGCGGGTTCGGATGGGGCGGCTTGCGGGACAGAGGATTTCGTTTCAACCGTCTTAACCGGTTTCGGTTTTGGCGCCACCTGCGGCGAGGGCGCTGTTGGTTGAGCGATCTTCGCTTTTTGCGGAATTTGGCTTTCCCCAGCAACGTTTTCTTTGGTCTTGGCTTCAGCCCGCACCAGGCGGGCCATTAAAATTTCCTTTTCGTGGCGCAGCTTCTCTATCTGTTTTTCCGAATTAGCGAAGCTTTTTTGCAGGTCGTTATTTTGATTAAGGGCCCCTTGATTTTGAAAAAAAAGCACGACCGCAAAAACAACAGCGAGGAAAAATAAGGATCCAATCCCAATTACAATGGCCTTAAAATGCTTTAACGTGATCACATTGCCGTGATCACCGATAAATAAGAGCGTCCAGCGCCTGTCAGCACCCGGGTGTTTTGAGTTTTTAGGTCTATTAATGTTCATGGTTAATGGTTTATGATAGTGTTAGCCGTACGGGATCTCCCTTTTGAGCCTTCAAGTTCTCTTTGGCATTACCACCGTTTACGGCAATTTCTAAATAGTTGCGACTGCCAATTAGCGCCAGCGGCGCTGCCGGCGCTGCGTCCGAGTACGTACCGGACAGGCCGGAAATTACAAAAGCGCCGATGTGAATTTGCGGCTGTTCTAAAACGCTCGTCTGGCAAAAAGTAGCCAGGCTGATTGAATCAATATTGGTTATTAGATTGCCGAAATGATCAATCGATACGATCTTTCCGATAAGTTGGCCAGTTTGCGAAATACGGCAATTCAGGTCCTTGATCCGGACGATATCCTTAACATCTGTTCTGGCACCAAGCGCATCCAGTTTCGTCCCACAGCTCAGATGTGCACCGACCGCTGCAAAAATATCTCGCCCATGAAATGTGGAACTTAGCGGTTCTAAAAAATAATCTGAGTTGTCCACTCGGATAATCGTATCAGATTTTTCGGCATTCAGCAAAAGGGTTAAAACACCATTATCCGGGGCAATAAAGAAATGTTCTCGGTGGCTGAGGGCCAGAATGCTGCGCTGGCTTCCTACGCCCGGATCAACGACCACAATATGGACCGTCCCTTCCGGGAAAAAATGATAATACGACGGTATCAGATAAGCGGCCTGATGAATATCCTGGGGTGCTATCTGGTGCGTGATATCAACAATTGACACCGCAGGGCAGATTGAGAGCATAACACCTTTCATAACCCCAACGTATTCGTCATCGGCGCCAAAATCCGATAAAATGGAAATCACAGCCATAGCATAGTTTAGCTAAACAGCTTACCTTGCACTCGAAATCCCAGATGTTTGTATGCAGCCTCGGAGGCTTTTCTGCCGGATGAGGTCCGCAAAATAAAACCGATCTTCAATAAATAAGGCTCGACAACATCCACCAGCGTATCAGATTCTTCCTGTAAAGTGGCTGCAATGGCCTCAATCCCGACTGGGCCACCGGTATAAAATTCGATAATGGTTTTCAAATAACGGCGGTCAAGATCGGTCAGGCCTCTTTCATCAACCCCTTCCAATTCAAGAGCGCCTTTGACTGTCGATTGGGTGATGACGCCGTCGGCCCTTACCTGGCTAAAATCCCGAACGCGTTTAAGCAGTCGATTCACAATTCGGGGGGTCCCTCTGGACCGTCTGGCAAGTTCGACAGCGCCACTGGTATCAATTTTTACATTCAGCAAATGAGCTGAACGCTTGGCAATTTTAACGAGATCATCATCGTTGTAAAAATCAAGGCTTCTAAAAATAACAAAGCGATCTCGCAAGGGCGCCGATAACAGCCCGACACGTGTCGTGGCGCCAACCAACGTAAAGCGCTTCAACCGATAACGATGGCTGCGGGCATGCACCCCTTTATCAAAAACGAAATCAATGGCGTAGTCCTCCATGGCCGGATACATAAATTCTTCAACCGCTTTGGGTGTCCGGTGGATTTCGTCGATAAACAGAATGTCGCCCTCTTCAAGATGGGTGAGAATTCCCACCAGATCGCCGCCCTTTTCAAGGGCAGGTCCGGAGGTTACCGTAAGGTTGCCCTGCATTTCATTGGCGATAATGTGAGCCAATGTTGTCTTCCCAAGACCCGGCGGGCCGTGAAATAAGACATGATCTATGGGTTCACCTCGCTCCGTAGCGGCCTGGATGGCGATTTTTAAAGTTTCAACGACCTCTTTCTGACCGACATATACCGAAAGCCGCTCCGGGCGTAATGAAAGGATTTCGGGCTCCTGATCTTCGGGCAAAACAGCTCGAGAGATAACCTCTTGATTATCAGAAGAATATTTAATTACATCATCAGACATGTCCGCTCCAAGTGGCTCTAAAATTAGAAGTGCCTAAAATGCCTAAAATGAGCTAAAATGCCTAAAATTGATGAATTCTATCATATTTATTATAAAAGATGGAGCGCCACGCGGCGCAAGCGCCTGCTCTGCGCGAGCAAAACCATAATTTTAGGCATTTTAGATCATTTTTAATTTTAGCTCATTTGTTATAAGCACCTTTGATCGGTTTAAAACTGTACCATCGAGTGTTAAATGCCTTTTGTGAGATAGATTCTAATAACGAATAACCAATCTAGCCTTGCTCCCCGCGGTATACTTCTTCAAAAAGCTCTTCGGGTGTCGTTATCGCCCGATTGCGTTTTAAGGCCTCTGCAATCATGCGTTTGGCGTCGGCGGTTCTGTGCCCGAGCTGTTTGACAAGCACCTCATAAACCTGTTCTAAGAAATCTTCCGCAACCGGAATCTCTTTTTTATCTTCCTTGCGAATCAGGGCGAACTTGCCCATCTTGCCTTCAAGGGTGGCGATGATCTTTTGAGCGGTTCTTGCGCCAATACCTTTAAGCCGGGTAAGGCTTTGCACGTCTCGACTTTCGATCGCTCTGGCAACTTCCCGAACCGGTATACTTAACGCTTTGACCGCTTTTAAGGGCCCGATATCTTCAACCGATATAAAATATTGAAAAAATTCTTTTTCTGCCTCCAGATTAAAGCCGATTAATATCGGTTTGGGCTGGCGTTCGGTCTGTTGATAAAAAACATAGAGTGCGACTTCGTCACCAACTTTATTGGCTGCGATATTTTCCATGACGAAGGCAGGAAGCAAAATTTCATACCCCACCTGATTGGCCAGTACCAGCACCCGCTCGTCCTCTTTTTTTAAAATTTTTCCCTCGATGTAACCGATCACGGTATTGCTCCACTCATGCTTCGCAGCTAAAGGAGCGCTGCGCTTGAAGAGCGTTTCTCTTGAGGAGCGCTGCGCTTGACGAACACATCAATTTCCAAAATCAAGATGTGAGATCCCGCATATTGCGGGGAAGCAAAAAATCCAACCATTATACATTCAACCTCAATCCGCCGGAGGTGGAGCTCCTCGAGGCGCGAAGAGCCGCTCTTTAGGTCTCGCCAAAGGTGAGACGCTCTATTAGAGTCTAAAATTACCGCTTTTCATCCATAAACGCGATAAACGTTTGTCAAATTCTATTTGTGTTCATCCTAATTTCATCCTGATACCGGTACAACCCGATTAGTGCCAGCCCCGTGGCATCGGATGCATGCAGGGGTTTAATGCGGGTTTTGTGATTGAGTCGATGGCGCACCGCCTTTTCCAGTTGTTCCTTACTGGCGCTGCCGCTACCGGTCAGAATTTGTTTGGCCTCTCTAACCGACACCTCGATGGAAGGTACGGCTGCATGAAATCCGGCCAGCTGAATCACTCC
Organism: uncultured delta proteobacterium; assembly: GCA_963706575.1. Classification (GTDB taxonomy): domain Bacteria; phylum Desulfobacterota; class Desulfobacteria; order Desulfobacterales; family JAHEIW01; genus JAHEIW01. Next base: position 474,566 of record CAVPNL010000003.1, read on the forward strand.
GGTCACCTGCCCCAATAAAATCCCCGACTTCGGATATCTTTTGAGCGAATAGACATCCTCGAGGACCATTAAATCCGGTTTTTCGCTTTTTAGCAATTGGAGAAGTTTGGAAAAAATCTTTTCGAGACGACTGGGTAAAGAAGTGGTCTTAGAAGTATGAATACTGCCGAAAGAATAGCTATCGATTCTTGACCCCAGCCCGCTAACAATTCCGATACCGGTAGCCGATAGGCCAGGATCTATGCCAATGATCTTAACCATTCCCGCGCCAGATTCAATTTAATGCTTTTAATTTTTCGGCGGCAACCTTGGCTTCATTGGATTTAGGATATTTCCGGCCTAATTCTTCCAGAATCAGTTTGGCATTTGCCTTGTCGCCGATATTTGAAAATGCCAAGCCTTGCTTTAACAGTGCCGCCGGAACTTTGTTGCCATTTGGGTATTTTTCAATTACGTTCTGATATTCAAGAATCGCCTTTTCATACCACTTTTCGCGATAATAGATCTCGCCGATCCAGAATTGCGCGTTATCTGCATTGTTTGACTTTGGATAACGCCTGATAAATTCTTGAAAACCTTTTCGGGCGGCTTCAGAATCGCCCTGGTCAAAAGCTTGCTTGGCAGATCGATAGATTTCATCTTCCGAGGACGGTTTTGCTGCAGAGGTGCCCGGCGCGACCACGGCCACCGGTTTCTTGCCGGCTTCTAAATTGAGATACTGTTCCATGCGACCGATCCGCTCCGAGTGCTTATCGGAAAGTTCGGCTAAGCGGTCCAACTTTTCTTCTCTTTTTTTCTCCAGTTCTTCTGCATTTTGCTGTTGCTGTTTCAACGCATATTCCATTTCTTCAAGTCTGCCGCCTAAAATACGAATATCTTCATTCATTTCCTCAAGCAGAGCCCGCAAACCGGCTGATTGCTTTCGCAGTTGCTGATTGCGCTGTTCTACGTCAGATTCGAGTTGTTCCCGATTCTGACGTTGTTGGGCATCACGCATTTCCATCTCGGTGATGCGAGTGTCGATCGTGTTTACATCGGATTGTGTGGCGCATCCCCAAATGCCCATCAGGAAAACCAATATAAAATTATAAATCACCCATCTTTTCATATCATTTTTGCCGTTCTGATTTTAGGGTTCATCTGTTAAAACACCCGCCGATCATGCGGGCGGGCGTTGACGCAATAAACAGCAAGCGCAGATCGGGCGTCGCGCTTGCTGTTCATCATGAATGCGTCAGATGTTGGTATCATCACAGGATTCTATCTGCCTTGTGCAGATGAACTATATTGTTGGATACCAATTATGCTAGTTTACGATAAAGTGGCCCCGCCTGTTTTTGGCCCAGCATTCCTCGTCTTGCTGCATACAAAGCGGGCGTTCTTCACCGTAACTGATGGTCGTTAATCGCGATGAGGGGATGCCGAGATCCACTAAAAAAGCTTTGGCACTGTCTGCACGTCGATCTCCCAGAGCGAGGTTGTACTCGTTGGTGCCCCGCTCATCACAATGACCTTCAATGGTTACGGTGGCATCGGCATTTTCTCGCAGCCATGCCGCATGCCGCATCAGCGTATCCTGAGCCATCGGTGTCAGCGTCGATTTGTCGAATTCATAATAAATGTTGTTCTGCGTGATATTCCAGCCTGAAGGCGCCGGCATCATTGGTGCCGCTTTCGGTGCAGGTGCTTGCGCCGCCGGTGCAGCAGCCGGAGCGGGCGCTTTTGCCTGGGACACGGCCTTTTTTTGACAGCCAACTGTGAGCAGCAGCCCGGGAATCACCAGTAACAGCGTTATCATCAACCAAATCTTCTTTTGCATTTTTCTCCTCCTTTCACATTCGAGCATCACTTAATTATTTAGATGGTTCATTGACCACTTGGGGTTATTCTGCTTGCCGGCCAGAGCCAATAAACGGCGCTGGTCGGTTCCATAAGCAGTCATAACATAAATTCTATCCGGCCCTTCCCGGTTTGAGCTAAAAGCAATTAAACTGCCATCCGGGGACCAGGCAGGTGATTCATTGTCCCTGGAATCATACGTCAATTGCACCGGGTCCTGACCGTCTAGACCGATTACAAAAATATTGTGCCCCCCGCTCATTTCGGATGTGTAAGCGATTTTATCTCCCCGGGGGGACCAGCTGGGCTGTGTATTCTTACTGCCTTCATAGGTCAGTCTTCTGACCTTATCGGAAACTAAATCCTTGATATAAATCTGGGCGCTGCCGGCACGGTTGGAAACAAAGGCAAATTTTTTGCCGTCTGGTGACCAAGAAGGCGCTACATCTATTCCGCGACTCTTGGTTAATCTTTTAATAATTTTACCTGAACCAGTCAACAGATAAATTTCTTGATCACCAGAAAACGAGAGTGTTGCTGCCAGTTCGAATTTTCCCGGAACCCAGGCAGCTGTGATATTAATTCCCTGTTTGGAAACTTTAGATTCCTGACCATTAAGCAAATTCCGGATGTACAGGTCAGGGTTGCCGGCTCTATAAGAAGTAAAGGCCATCCATTTGCTGTCGCTTGACCAGGCCGGAAATAGAGTGATGGCATTATTGACCGTCAGACGCCGGGGATCATATCCGTCAAATGCACAGGTATAGATCTCTTTATTACCGGTGCCATTGGAAACAAAAGCGATTTTGCTGCCAAAAACCCCTCTGCTCCCCGTCAGATAATGAATCACATCACTGCAGAAACGCAAAATGATGGAGCGTTGATTTGAAACTTTCCCCGAGTACTTTTTGCCAAGAACCCGACGGGCTTTAAAGGTGTCAAAAAGTCGCAGCTCGATAGAAATCGTGTCGTTATTGAGCTCGTAATACCCGGTTACCAGAAGCTCAGAACCAACAACCGTCCAGTTTTGGAAATTTAATTCCGCCAGGGTAACGCCATTTCTTTCAGGATCAAAAAGAAATGCGCCGCGATCAAGTATTTTAAAGTAACCCGTAAAGTCGAGCGTATCGGCAAGAAAATCAGCTGCTGCTTCTGAAGACCGCTTTTCTTCGGCAGAGCCACCCGCGTTTTTAAATAACGGGACGGCTAAAGGGATTTTCCGCAAAAACGGTTTGGTGATATCAATTACATCATAATCAGCCCGGCTGATTGCCGGCCCGAGTGTTGTAAAGATAACGCTAATAATAAATATGTAAAGTTTTATTGCTCTTCTCATGAAAAAGTCCTTGTCCCGTATATCAGCCAGAATCTGCATAAAAAAAAATCGGGGATCCGACCCGGTGTTCCATCCCCGGGGAACTTCTCTTCGCTTTCTCAATAACATCTATTCGTTTTTCAACCCTTTAGGACCAAATCGCAAGCCAATTTTATAGTAGGGTCTCATATAATCGTTTGGCAGCGGGGGCAACGGATTTGATTTGACAAGGGCTTTATAGGCGGAATCGTCTAAATACGCGTTTCCTGATTTTTTGTCAAACCAGATATCCTCTATTTCTCCGTTGCGCAAAACTTTAATGGCCAGAACCGCCTCCAGCTGGGTATTATCACCGGCAAGTTGCTGGGAAAAGGCCCAATTCTTTTGGATTTGGTACTGAATTTCAGCCTGATAAATCAAAATGGACTCCTGTACCCGGGCGCCTCCGGTTCCCGGTCCGCCAGCCGGACCGGCTAGGCCGGCACCGGCTTTACCGGATCCACCCCCTCCTGTACCGGGTAGCGGTTGTGGCTCAGATGCCGCGATCTTGCGTTTCAACTGCTCGATAGCGCTGGCGACCGAATCGGTTTCGGTTTTTTCAACTTTCTTTTCTATACGATCAAGCGCCGAGTCGATCATTTTTGAGCGATCCAGGGTTTTTTTCTTCAAAGATTTTTTTGACTTTATCTTTTTGGGCGCCAACGACACCGCCTCGGGGGGCTTTTCAACGGCCCGAATCGGTTTCGGTTCCGGAACCTTAACCGCTGGTTTTTTCGGAGGTTTCTTTTCAGCTGGTTTCGGTTTTACAACCGAAGCGGCCGGTCCGGCCGAAGCGGGCCCACTCGAAGGCAGAGACACCAGACTGACATTTACCACCCCGGAACCAAGCCGCGGTTTTGAACCGAACTGCGGCACAAAAACCATTGCGCCGATAATTATCAGATGACAAAGAAACGAGACGCCAAACGGAAAAACCATCGACTGGGAGTCGCGACCCATTCCATGGTATCGTTTGGCATAAGCATGTTTGGTATCCTTCATTATTTTTTAGATTTTGCCTTCTGGCTTTCTTCGTCAAAAACGGCAGGTTCGGTGACCATACCCAATTTTTCCACACCGGCTGCCTTAACTTCCGCCATGACCTTAACCACTGTTCCATAAGAGATGTCTTTATCGGCCTTTAAAAATACTTCCCGATCCGAGCGGCCTTCCAGGATTTTCTTCAGCTTTTCTCCAAGACCGTCGACAGTAACCTGAAAGTCGTTGATGAAGATTTGATTTTTCGTATCGATGGTGATGATCAGATGCTCTTTTTCAGATTCCAGCGGTTCAGCAGTGGCTTCTGGCAGCGACACGTCCACACCTTGCATCATCATCGGTGCAGTGACCATAAAAATGATCAAAAGAACCAGCATCACATCAACAAACGGCGTGACGTTGATATCGGACATCAATTGGCTGCTATTTCCTCCGGCGGTCATGATCTTCTCCTCTCAATTCGCAGAATATCACGCTCGATGATATTTAAAAAATCCGCCGAGAAGCTCTGAAGTTCAGATTCGACAACGCGGATTTTGCTCATGAAAAAATTAAAGGCGATCACCGCCGGAATCGCCGCCGCCAGGCCAGCAGCGGTTGCCACCAACGCTTCTGAAATACCCGGTGCGACAACCGCCAGATTGGCGGAGCCTTTCTGTCCAATGCCGACGAACGAATTCATTATGCCCCAGACCGTACCAAATAGACCAATAAATGGTGCGGTATTACCGGTGGTTGCCAAAAAGGGCACCATCTGGGTCATACGCGTCATCTCGGTTGTGGTGGCGCGACGCAGTGCCCGTTGGACGTTATCAGTACCGGTGAACCGGGTTTCCAGGGCCAAGCTTTGGCTGCCGCCCGGTTTTGTTGCTGCCGCATTTGGCGGACTCGGCGGAGACGCAGATTGGCTCGTCTTTTTTAGTTCCACATAACCAATTCTGAAAATGCGCGCCAGGGGACTGCCGTGAAGCTGCTTTGCTTTGGCAAAAGCATTGGACAGATCCCGACTTTTCCAGAAAAAGTCGGTAAACTCAGCCGATTCTTTAAAGGCTTTCCGGATGTAACGGTATTTTATCAGGATGATGGCCCATGACATGATTGAAAAAAACAGCAGCAACAGCATCACGAACTGGACCATGGGTCCGGCGTTACTGATCATATGGATGATATCAAGCTGCACAATGCCCATAAAAAAATCTCCAATTCAAAATTTGAGCTCAGATTATTAAGAACAACAGCCTTCGGCAAAAAGCGGGCGGAAATGTTAAAAATAGATGACATTATCCTGGCTAAACACACTAAAGTATAATGAAAATAATTAAAGTGTCAACAGGTTTGGCCAGGGATCAACAGGGCCAATTTGGGGTTGCGTTTAATGAATTCTCTCAATATGGTGTCATCTGGTTCAAAGGTTCAACGTTCAAAGGTTCTGAGGTTAAATAAAAGCGGGATTTAGGTGTTCAGCATTCAAGGTTGCCCAAACCCAGAACCTCTGAACCCTGAACCCAGAACGGTGAGTTTGTGACTGACATAGAATCCTCATATTGGCCATTGTATGACCAAAATCTGATAGGTTAGGTAAGGAGTTCCTATGAAACATATTGCCAATTTGCTCTTTGAAGCCAAAATGCTCAAAGAAATTCCGCGGTCGGGATTCCATTTTCTGGGTGCGGGTAAAGAATCCATAGCGGAACATACATTTAGTACCACATTTATTGCCTACGTTATGGCTCAGTTAGAACCAGAGATCGATGCACTCAAATTGATCAGCATGTGCCTGGTACACGATCTTGCGGAAGCCAGAACCGGAGATCTTAATACGGTTCAAAAAACATACGTCACGGCCGACGAAGTCAAAGCTCTTGAAGACACCACCCGACCTCTTCCGTTTGGATCATCTATTACCAAACTCATTAAAGAGTTCAACGCAAACCATTCAATTGAAGCGCAGCTGGCCCATGACGCCGACCAGCTTGCACTTGTCCTGGAATTAAAATATCTTTCGGATATCGGGTACGCCCCCCCTGATACGTGGCTGCCGCCTGTGTTAAATCGAATAAAAACAGAAGTCGCAATAAAAATCGCCCAGAGTATAATGGAAACCCACCGAGATGACTGGTGGCTCAATAAATATGTTGACACCGATTAAAGAAATTATTAGAGAAAATCTTTTTTAGTTTATAATTTTTGTGTGTAAAAGTATACACTTATGTCTTTTAATGTATACACTGGAGGTAAACATGAGCTGGCTGATCCGCATCTTTGGCTCATCCATCGGCAAAAAGCTACTGATGGCCATTACCGGACTGAGCTTCATCGGCTTCCTGTGTGCCCACCTGACCGGGAACCTCACGCTCTACATGGGTGGCGCTGCATTCAACAGGTATGCTGAAAAGCTTCACTCGCTAGGGCCAATCCTGACGGTTTTCGAATTCGGGCTGCTGACGCTTGCCGTTATTCACGTGACCACCGGCGTCATTCTTTTTATACAGAATTTAAAAGCAAGATCTGTGCCCTATGAAAACGACAGACGCGTCGGCGGACGCACCCTGAGCTCCGTAACGATGCCTTATACCGGGTTGATTATTCTGGCATTTGTTATTTTCCATCTGATCAACTTCAGCTTTGTGGACAAGACCCAGCGGACGATTTTTGAAATTGTCTCTTCGGCTTTTGCCAATCCCGTCTATTTGGTCGTTTATGTCTTGGTTATGATTATCGTGGCATTGCATATCCGGCACGGGTTCTGGAGCGCATTTCAAACCGTTGGCGCCAGCCACCCCAAGTATATGCCGGTGTTAATGGTTCTGAGTGTTATTGCCAGCTTGATTTTTGGTTTTGGATTCGGCCTGCTGCCGATCTATCTATGGGCGATTGGGTAGCGCTTCAATTAAGCGTTTGACGCTCAATTGAAGGTTATTGGTTAGAACCTATATCAATCCGCCTCCGCGGATTAACACCCGATGGTACAGTTTTGAAATCTATAAAAAGTGTCTACAACAACAAATGAGCTAAAATTAAAAATGATCTAAAATGCCTAAAATTAAGGTTTCGCTACGCTCTATCTTTTATTATAAATACAATAGAATTCCTCAACTTTAGGCATTTTAGCTCATTTTAGGCATTTTAGGCACTTCTAACTTTAGAACACCTTTGGAACCTTTTTTCTCTGTCTTCGAAGATGAGCTGCTAATTTTGAGAAAGGAAAAAGCATGCAGTTTGACGCCAAAATACCTGCAGGACCGCTGACCGATAAATGGGACCGACACCGTTTTGAATTGAAACTGGTCAACCCGGCTAACAAACGAAAATTTGAAATCATCATGGTCGGTACCGGTCTGGCGGGCGCATCGGCTTCCGCCAGCCTGGCCGAGCTGGGATACCATGTCAAAACGTTCTGTATCCAGGATTCTCCCCGACGGGCTCACAGCATTGCCGCTCAGGGAGGGATCAATGCCGCTAAAAACTATACCAATGAAGGCGACAGCGTCTGGCGTCTGTTCTACGATACGGTCAAGGGGGGTGATTTTCGGGCCCGCGAAGCCAATGTGTATCGCCTGGCCCAGCTGAGCAATCTTATCATCGATCACTGCGTCGCCCAGGGTATTCCGTTTGCCAGGGATTACGGCGGCTTGCTGGCCAATCGCTCTTTTGGCGGTTCCCAGGTGGCCCGGACCTTTTATGCCCGCGGGCAGACCGGTCAGCAGCTTTTGCTGGGCGCATACAGCGCCTTGATGCGCCAGGTGGCTGCCGGCGGGGTCACCTTATTCCCCCGCCGAGAATTATTGGATCTGGTACTCGTCAAGGGGCAGGCCCGTGGCATTGTCGTTCGAAATCTGATCAGCGGTGAACTGGAACGCCACGCCGCCGATGCGGTGGTGATGTCCACCGGGGGCTACGGCAATATATATTACCTTTCCACCAACGCTGAATCGTCCAATGTCGGCGCCATATTTCGCGCCTATAAAAGCGGTGCGATGTTTGCCAATCCCTGTTTTACCCAGATCCATCCGACCTGCATCCCGCATACCGGCGATTATCAATCCAAGCTGACCTTGATGAGTGAAAGCCTCAGAAACGACGGCCGTGTGTGGGTACCGCACGATCCTGACGATACCCGAGAGCCGCAGGATATCCCCGAGGAAGATCGCGATTATTATCTGGAAGAAAAATATCCCAGCTTTGGAAACCTGGTACCCCGGGATGTGGCTTCGCGTGCGGCCAAAGCCCAATGCGATAACGGCAAAGGGGTGGGGCTGACGCGCTGCGCGGTATATCTCGATTTTGCAGATGCCATTAAACGTGACGGCAAAGACATCATCGCTAAAAAATACGGCAACCTCTTTGATATGTACCAACTCATCACCGATGATTCTCCCTATGAAAAACCCATGATGATTTATCCCGCCTCGCATTACACCATGGGCGGTTTGTGGGTCGACTATAATCTGATGAGCACAATTCCGGGGCTATTCGTCATGGGAGAAGCCAATTTTTCCGATCATGGTGCCAACCGCCTGGGGGCCAGTGCCCTGATGCAGGGATTGGCCGACGGATATTTTGTCATTCCCTACACCATCGGCGGATATTTTGCCGGAACAGAACTATCACCGGTCAGTGCGGACGATGCGGTCTTTAAAGATGCCTCCCAATCGGCAACTGAAAGCATCGCTAAACTGATGTCGATTAAAGGCAGGCGCACCGTTGACAGCTTCGCCCGGGAGCTGGGGCAAATCATGTGGAATTATTGCGGCATGTCCCGCAATGAGGCTGGACTGAAAAAAGCCCTGGGGCTTATTCAAGATCTGCGGGCTGAATTTTGGGAAAACCTGTTGGTGCCCGGTAGGGATAAGGATTATAACAAGAGCCTGGAAAAGGCCGGCCGTCAGGCTGACAGTCTTGAATTCGCCGAACTCATGATTCTGGATGCCCTCGATCGCACCGAGTCGTGCGGCGGCCATTTTAGGGAGGAATCTCAAACTGAAGAAGGTGAAGCCCGACGCGATGATGATAATTTTACGCATGTATCGGTCTGGGAATATGATGGCTACGGCAAGCAGCCGAAATTTCATAAAGAACCATTGGATTTTGAAAATGTGGAGTTGTCGCAAAGGAGTTACAAGTGAAAACACAGGCGGAAACAATTAATGTAACCCTGAAAGTCTGGCGCCAGCCGGGACCGGATGCAAAGGGTCATTTTGAGACTATTGCTGCTGAAAATATCTCGGTTCATATGTCCTTTATCGAAATGCTGGATACGGTCAACGAGCAATTGACCCTTGACGGCAAAGATCCGATTGCATTTGACAATGACTGTCGCGAGGGAATCTGCGGCACCTGCGGCGCCGTCGTCGACGGCCAGGCCAATGGACCGCAAAAAGCGACCACCCTGTGCCAGCTTCACATGCGACAATTTTCAGACGGCGACACGATTGTGGTGGAGCCCTTCCGTGCCCGGGCCTTTAAAGTGGTCAAGGATCTGGTGGTGGACCGCAGCGCGTTTGATAAAATCATTCAGGCCGGCGGATACATATCCGTCAATACCGGTGGCGCGCCGGATGGCAACGCGATTCCCATCCCCCAGGTAATTGCCGAAAAGGCAATGGATGCGGCCGCCTGTATCGGTTGCGGCGCCTGTGTCGCCGCCTGCCCCAGTGCTTCGGCGATGCTTTTTGTCAGCGGCAAAATTTCCCAGCTGGCCCTGTTGCCCCAGGGCAAACCGGAAGCCGCCAGACGTGCGCTCAGCATGGTTAAAACAATGGATACATGCGGTTTCGGTAACTGCAGTAACCATCGCGAATGCGAAAACGCCTGCCCCAAAGAGCTTACCATCGTCAATATAGCGCGGCTAAACCGCGAATTCTTCAAAGCCGGCTTCTTCTCGGATGAAATCTAACCTGGACAAGGCACTTCCAAAAAAGATTTATTCATCACGAAAGCACGAAAGAGCAAGAATTACGGCCTAAACCCAAAGCGGTTTTCAGAGGTGATATGGATCACGTTAATGTCTTACTTGCAAGGCTTGAAACCACACTCGGCCTACAAGGGCCCTATCTGAAGTTGACCTTCAAGGTGGCCCTGACCCTTATCGCTTTCTTTATTGTCTGGCTCATCCTGCGCCAGATTTTGTCATTTATTGAAAAGCGAATGAAAAAAATAAACCTGATTGAAATTCAGGGCCCACTCTTTAAAATTATGCGAAAGGTGCTTTTGTTGGCCCTGGTGCTGCTAACCGGAACCTTTCTCATCGGATTATTCAATGCACCGTTGCTGCAAAAGATCTTTCATGCAGTGTTTATTGTCCTGTTTGCCGCGCCCAGCAAAAATTTCCTGATTGTCACCATACGATATCTGCAATCACGGGTGGCCCATAAAACTGACAGCAAGATCGATGATATCCTTTTTGACCTCCTCATTCGGTTTTCAAACTTCATAATATATATCGTGGCAATCATCATCGCCCTCGATCTTCTGGGGCTCAATGTGGTCCCGTTTGTTGCCGGCGCCGGAGTGGCCGGGATCGCCATCGGTTTTGCCGCCAAAGACACCCTGTCGAACCTGATTGCGGGAGTTTTGCTGATTATCGATCGGCCCTTTGAGGTGGGGGATCGAATTGAGGTCTGGAGTGCGCCGGCCGGCAGTGCCACCTGGGGTGATGTCATCGACATCGGATTGCGGGCCACTAAGATTAAAACCACCGACAATATCGTGATCATCATTCCCAATAATGAGATTATGCTGCGGGACATCATCAATTACACCATCATTTCTGATGATATCCGGCTCCGGATCAATATCGGCATTGCCTATGATGCGGATCTGCAGAAAGCCAAGCACGCCATCCAGCAAGTGGCGCTGGCGACCGAGGGGGTGGCAGATGATCCGCCGCCAAAGGTGGTGGTGAGAAATTTCGGAGAATCTTCAGTGGATTTACAGCTGCGGGTTTGGATCCATGATGCCCGCCGGCGGATGGATACGATTTCTGATATCACCGACAAAATCAAAGAAACCTTTGATGCGGAAGGCATTGAAATCCCCTATCCCAAGCGTGATATTATGATTACCCAGAAAAACAACTAAAAGCGATCAATTGGGGGGCTGGAATAATGGAATGTTGGAATACTGGGTTTCGCACAAGGTGATCTCCTGTTATTTAGCTGGACCTCATTACAGATTAAAATATGGAGATCATCCATTTTATACCCAATATTCCATTTTTCCACTATTCCATTATTCCAGTGGTAGCTAACTGCAAGCACCACCTCTCTGGAGAAAAATCAAAGATGGTTCCGCTAAGCTGGATTCTCTGCTTTATCCTGCCGTCAGAATTCGTTCAACTTTGTTGACAAACTCTGGAAGATTGAAGGGTTTTAAAATAACGTTCGTAAAACCCAGTCCGGCCATTTCATTGAGTTTGGCGTGATCCGGATAGCCTGTTGAAATGATGACCTTCATATCGGACAGCTCGGGTTCATTTCTGATAATACGACAAACTTCCAATCCATCCATTTCAGGCATAAAGAGGTCAAGTATAAGCAGGTCCGGCCGATACGTCCCCAATTTTATGGAGGCTTCGATGCCGTTGCTGGCCTCTTCAATCAAATAGGACTTTTGCTGATCCTGTGTAAGCGCCTCGATCAGCATCTCCCGAATGGTTCGATCATCATCGACGATCAGGATTTTGGCCGCTTCGCGCTTCAGCAGGGTCGGCATCGAAATCGTAAAAGTGGTTCCTTTTCCCCGGCGGGTTTCAAAAAAAATATCCCCACCATGGGCTTGCACAAGCCCGTAAGTGACGGACAGCCCCAGGCCGGTCCCGCCTTCTTCCTGCTTATCGGTGACAAACGGTAAAAATAATTTATCAGCAACGGTCGCTGAGATGCCACAGCCGTTATCGCTGATGGCAACCAGAATACGCCCGTTTTTCTTCTGAAACCCCGAACGAATTCGGATGATGCCCTTCTCATGATCGATCGCTTGAATGGCATTGATAATAATATTTAAAATAATTTGCTCAATACTCTGAAGGTTTCCCAGCATTAAAGGCAAATCATCACTGAGTTCAAGTTCAATTTGCACCCCTGATTTTCTAATTGTCGTTTGCGCCAGCCTCAGGGCATTTTTAATGGCGGTATTCATCTGCAATGCTGATTTTTCGGCAATATTTGATTGCTTGGAAAAATTCTTCAGATCGGAAACGATTTTAGCCACACGATTCGCCGCCAAATCCATATCAGCAACCAGCTGGGGCAAATTATCTTCTAAAAATTCATAGGTAAAACCACCGAATTTTTGATCTGGAAAAATTTTCTTTTGATCTATCAAAACCGGTAGAAAATCGGCCCAGATTTTCTGAATCAACGGCAAGTTGTACATGATCAAGTTAATTGGATTGTTAATTTCATGGGCCACACCGGCCACCAGAGTGCCCAGTGCTTCCATTTTTTGAGCCTGTTGCAGTTGCTGCTGGCTATTCTTCAAAGCCTCTTCCGCAAGCCGCTGCCGGGATTTTAACTGCCCGGTCTCTTCCCGTAATTCCAAAAGCTCCCTGATAAGTAACTGTCTGGATTTTTCCTGATCTCTCATGATTCGTTTTTTGGATACGTCCGCTAGTGTTTCACCACGAAGAACACGAAGATCACAAAGGCAGTATAGAATAAATTTAAAATCCTTCTTCGTGTCCTTCGTGCTCTTCGTGGTTAAAACGGTTTAAACCGAGATCTTTGCATAACCGCATAAATCAATTCATGTTCTGACGCATTCAAAGGTGATTTTGGTTTTCAATGTCATTTCCGCAATCTTCTTGAACTGATCGGTCACATCGGACACAAAAAGTGTCAGGTGTCCATTTCGGCCCAGCCGCCGGTCGATTTGGGTGTTAGCGGCAAGAAAGGCTTTAACACTGCTGGCGGCACTGATTGAGGAATCAATCAGACGAACGCGCTTTCCAATTTTTCTTTGTATAACTTTTTTTAGAAGGGGATAATGGGTACAACCCAAAATGAGGGTGTCGATCTGTCGGGTTTTCAAAGGCCGCAGATATTTTTTTACGATCATTGCCGTCTCCGCTTTATCCAGCCATCCCTCCTCAACCAGGGGCACCAGAAGCGGACAGGCCACTGAATAGACTCTGGCCTGGGGCTGGTTTTCAATAATTTTTTTTTCATAAATACCGCTGGTTATGGTAGCGCGGGTACCCATTATACCGAAATTAAGATTTTTTGATGCCCGGACCGCAAGCTCAACTGCCGGAGTGATCACTTCAAAGATAGGAACAGAAAATTGTTTGAGAACCGGAGCCGTCGCTACGCTTGAAGCCGTATTACATGCAATGACGATGAGTTCGGCTCCTCGGCCCAAAAGGAATTTAATATTGTTTATGGTATAGCCGATCACTGTTTCTGCGCTTTTGGTCCCATAAGGCGTATGCGCCGTATCGCCGAAATACACAATATCATATCCCGGAATTTGTTGCATGATCGCTCTGGCAACAGTTAAACCGCCGACGCCTGAATCGAATATACCAATCATCATAAATGGGAGTTATATGGGGATTTCTTAATAAGCTGGCGGACGCACTTAAGTATCTGAAGGTCGCTAAAATCGGTCCGCATGCCGGGACAGGAAGCCGCCATGGTCTGCCAGTTTGATGCATCCACGAGAATACTTTCAATAAAGGGCCATTTCCGACACATCTGCGGCTTAACCGGATGAATCGTACACTGCTGCTCCCAGAATATACAATAACCGTTATCAGCCTGGGCAACCAGCGGCTTGCCTCCGGACATCTGGCAGTAACATCTCATAAATCGTTTGCGATCCAAAGCCAGATAGCGACAGATATTGTCAATCTCAGACTCGGTGATATAGGTGCCGCCATAGCCGTTGCAGCACTGCCCGCAATTCTGGCAAGCAAACAAATCTTGCGGCCTAACCGCATCAGAGGTCATGGCGAGCCTCCATGGCTTTTTTCAGTGTGACCTGATCGACATATTTTAGATCGCCTCCAATCGGCACACCGGAGGCGATACGCGTTATCTTGATTGGATACTTCCCCAGACGCTCTGCAATATAGGAAGCGGTTGCTTCACCTTCCACAGTAGTACTGGTGGCCAGCACCACTTCTTTGATCTGGCCGTGTTCAATCTTTGCGATCAATTCACCCACACGAATATCTTCAGGACCGATACCGTTCATGGGAGACAGCACGCCGGACAAGATGTGATAGCGCCCGGTGAAGGCGCCTGATTTTTCCATTGCCACCATGTCAGCCGGCTGTTCGACAACGCATAAAAGCAAAGCATCCCGGGCAGGATCCTCACAGATCTTACAGACTTCATTATCGCTGAGCCCATAGCACATTTTACATAACCGCACCTTCTCTTTAGCTTCCATGATGGCGACCGATAATCGCTCGGCTTCTTTGCGGGGTGATCGCAGGATGTGCATGGCCAGTCGTTCTGCCGTCTTTTCTCCAATTCCGGGCAGTTTGGCAATCCTTTTTATTAAATTGATGATCGATGCAGGGTAATGGCTCATAGGAATTATTGTTTTACATTATCCCCGGAATATTCAAGCCACCGGTTAATTTACTCATTTCAGCGGCAACCATTTCCTGGGATTTGGTCAGGGCTTCATTTACAGCGGCCAGCACTAAATCCTGCAGCATATCCACATCTTCAGGATCGACCACTTCTGGTTCAATCTGGATCGAAACGATTTGCTGTTTGCCGTTGGCGACGACTTTCACCATACCCCCCCCGGCAGTGGTTTCCACTGTTTTTTCGGCCATTTCCTCCTGCAGTTTTAACATCTGCGATTGGAGCTTCTGGGCCTGTTTCATCATATTGCCCATTCCTTTCATCCGCTTACCTCCTTGCTCAATCTATAGAAGTGGCTTCAAAACCTCAGATCAGGTCTAAGGGCCCCGCTTAGCGGGGCAACGCAGCCATTGGGCCTTAGATGGGGTTTTGATACCACTTCTAACGTATTTTGACATCAATTAATTTACCGTTAAAGATCTCTATTGCATCCGCCACCAGTGGATGACTTAACGCTTTTTGCTTTAGAAGATGGTTATTTTGGGATTTTTTTTTTGGATGCTCATCGTCCGGCTCAGATGAGGACGTCAGCATAATGTCTTTTTCTTCTCCAAAATATGCCGCGCAAATCTTTTTTAAAGCCGTCTTATTTTTTTCACGCTGAAGCATATTCAAGGTAAATCCATTGTCGCTCACCTCAATTTCAATATGATCGGGTGATACCTGCTTCAGGCGACATTTGGATAAACTCGCACCCAACGATGGATTTTTTTGAGAAATTATTTCATAAAGACGGCTCCATTTGGCCTCCAAATCGCTCAACGTGTCATCCATTGCGGCCGGCTGTTCCGGTTTTGGGTCTGGATGTCCATCTTCCTTTTGCTGCCCCGATTCAAGCTGCGGCGGCTTTACATCCGGTTTCTGCTCTTCAAGTCCGCCACCCGGCGAGTTATGGATTTCCTGCCTTAACAGATCCAGTTTATCAATAAGCTCATCAATCGGCAACGCCGGTTTCATCTGATCCAGCCGAATAAAGGCCATTTCGAGTGCGAGTTTCGGATCAGAGGACAGCCGGATAGGTGCCTCTTCCCTAAAGAGTTGGTCAAAAATCTGGTTCAAAACAGCAAAGCGCACCTCACGGGTTTGTTCGGCCATCTGAGCAAGTTCATTATCCGGAAGATCTACCAGTTTACCGACATTCCGTCCCATTTTGACAATCAGCAGATTCCGCAAATGCTCAAGCAAATTCGCAAATAGCCTTTTCAAGTCATACCCACGATGGTAACAATCATCCAGCGCATCCAGCATGACCACAATATCTCCTCGCAGGATAGCACTGCAAAGATCGAACACATATTTTCGGTCAATTACGCCTAAGATTTCCAGGACCTGGTCATGGCTCACCGAACCTTTAAAACACGATAGGACCTGATCGAGCAGGCTCAACGCATCCCGCATGCTGCCTGTGGCTTCTCGCCCAATCAGGACAAGGCTTTCTTGCGGTATCTTGAAATCTTCTTCCTGACAGATATAAGCCATATGCTCAATCATTGATTTCAGACTCAGGCGCCGAAAATCGTGTCTCTGGCAGCGGGATAGAATCGTTATCGGAATCTTTTGCGGTTCTGTCGTCGCAAAAATGAACATAACATGGGACGGCGGCTCCTCAAGTGTTTTTAACAGGGCATTGAACGCCTGCATGCTGAGCATGTGGACTTCATCGATAATATAGATCTTGTACATACTGTGGGCGGGCATATACTTGATATGGTCGCGCAACTCCCTGACCTGGTCAACGCTGTTGTTGGAAGCACCATCGATTTCAAATACATCCACAGCATTGCCGGAGGTGATTTCCCTGCATGACCGGCATTTGTTGCAGGGTGCGGGTATCGGCCCCTCTTTGCAATTCATCGCTTTAGCCAGTATCCGGGCGACAGTGGTCTTTCCGGTTCCGCGTGGTCCGGCAAAGAGTACTGCATGGGCAACACGATTGGCGGATATCGCATTGGACAGGGTGCGGGTCACATGATCCTGCTCAATCACCCGGTCAAACGTCTGGGGGCGGTATTTGCGCGCAAGCACGAGATAGGACATAGCGAAGTGCCTAAAGTTTAGAATGCCTAAAATGCCTAAAATTAAAAACGGAAACCATCTGTAATTACCCGAATACGCTTAGCGTGAGATCGATTTTCCTTATTTTGTGCCTTGAAAATTCTTGCAGATGCTGTGGATGCCCTTTCCAATCGTCAAGATATTTTAACTTTAGGCATTTCCCATTTTAGGCATTTTAGGCATTTTTCAAGAATGGCGGAGAGAGAGGGATTCGAACCCTCGGTGCCGCTTTTGACAGCACACACGATTTCCAGTCGTGCTCCTTCAGCCAGCTCGGACATCTCTCCTAAAAATCTTTGATCCTCAAAGCTTTTTAATTATTAAAAAAGGAATAAATCTATTTTGGCCGCAGCGTTAGCTGCGGCACCACATAAAATTACGCAGTAATTTTATTGGCGGAAGGGGTGAGATTCGAACTCACGGAGAGCCAAAAGACCCTCAACGGCTTTCGAGGCCGCCGCCTTCAACCGCTCGGCCACCCTTCCGGCAAGCTGATTTATCAGGAAATGCGGTAATGGGTAGTACTCAATAACCTCTTTAAAACACACTGTCAAGGTGTGAACATGGCCTGGACTTCTTTGGAATATTCCCCGCTCGCATCATAGATGATCAACGGAGGGCCGAGCCGGATGCCGGGCCGCGCACCCTTGACCCCGTCGACTAAAATGAGTTTGGCTTCCGTGTCCAGCTGCGAATGAATCGACCGCATAAATTTGGGTTCAATGCCCTCCAGACGCATTTGGCAAAGCAATTCGACGATACGCTCCGCTGTATAAACGGTAACAAATCGCCCGGCGGTCTGCAGCATTCGCCGGACGGTCTGCAGCACATCGGCTAAACTTACTTTTAATTCATGCCGGGCGATTGCCCGCTGCGCATCCGGATTTAACCTGCCGGAATTGGGTTTGCGGTAAGGAGGGTTGCAAACGACCAGGTCCACCGGTCCGCCGATCATATCCGGTTTCAAGTCACGCATATCCTGTCGAAGCACCGTAATTCGATTCTGCATGTAGTTCGCAGTTACATTTGAAATTGCCAACTCGGCTAAGTCCTGCTGGATTTCAATGCCGAATACGACGATGTCCGGGTTGCGGTATGTCAAAATTAACGGAATGATGCCGCAGCCGGTCCCTAAATCGAGCACCCTTTCATCCGCTCGCGGCCTGGCATGCCAGGCCAATAAGACCGCGTCGAGAGAAAAGCGGTATCCCGACGCCTCCTGTTTTATATGGAGTTTGCCGTCAAAGAATGCATCGGTCATCTGTTTAAGGGTCCAATCTTAAATTTTAACTCCTCTATCAGCGGTTTCCCGAGAGCCGCGTTTAATTTGGTGATCATATCATTTTTTAAAAATTGCAGCTGGTGAATCCAGGTCGAACTGCTGACATGCACAACGAGACGTTTACCCTTAAAAGCGGCCGGGCGGGCATTTTGGGCAATGGTTTCCCCCACAGCCTCATCCCACAGACGCCATACTTCTTTGAGCTCAAAGTCAGGTTTGGACCGATACGGCGCTAAAACATCATCAAGAATGTTTCGAATATGAATGAAATCTGATCGTTTGTCCGCGTTTTTCATATGCCTAAGACTATAGCAGAATTTTTCCAATTCTTGAACCGCAAACAAATAGATGCAGTGGATTCAAATGGGTGCAATCGCCCTCCACCAGCACCCTAGCCTGCTTTTACCATGAACCCATTTTAAAAATGTCTTTTGGCCCCATATCTTTGTTGGTGCCTCGTTTCAAATCCTCGACATACAACAGTCTGCCTCCGGTTTGCGACCCACAAAGCGTATATGATCAGACGGGGAATCCCGCAACGCGGGACGACCCACAACGTGTATATGACCAGACGGGGAATCCCGCAACGCGGGACGACCCACAACGTGTATATGACCAGACGGGGAATCCCGCAACGCGGGACGACCCACAACGTGTATATGACCAGACGGGGAATCCCGCAACGCGGGACGACCCACAAGCAGTATAAGATCAGACAGGGAATCCAGCAACGCTGGAAAACTCGGCCCCGCCGCGATCTTAAACCAAAATCCTATTTTTAAAATGGGTTCATGTTGATGCAGATAGAGCGTTTGCTTAAACATATGAGGAAGTTGTCTTCATCTTTGTTATTC
The DNA here is from genome assembly GCA_963706575.1 of uncultured delta proteobacterium. GTDB lineage: Bacteria > Desulfobacterota > Desulfobacteria > Desulfobacterales > JAHEIW01 > JAHEIW01. Next base: position 493,550 of record CAVPNL010000003.1, read on the forward strand.
TGCTAGATTTGCTTTTTGCTTGACTTGGCGGATCGGGTAACTTATTTTACTAAGGAATTCTTATGATTTGCCAATAAATTGCCATTTCAATTTAAGGCTCGATGTATTTAACACCTTTAACGTAAAGGACTTCGAATATGAGTTGGGATTGGGAAAAGCTAAAACAGCAACAGCATGGCAAAGGCGGGGTTCCGCCGCAAATGGACGAATTTGTCGATAGGCTCAAAAAATTCAAACTCCCGGGCGGCCCTTTGTTTATTGCCGCAATTTTAGTGGTGGCCCTGGCAGCCACATCCGTATTTACGGTTAAGCAAAATGAAGTCGGCGTGGTTCAATTATTTGGCCGATATGTGCGCACGACCGAGCCGGGTCTAAATTTCAAGCTGCCCCTGGGCATCGAAAAAGTTACCAAAGTCAACGTCCGTGAAATCCAGACAGCTGAGTTCGGTTTCAGCACCGCCCAGGTTAACCTCAGATCCCGGGCCAGATCCGGCGGTGACAATCAAAACGAATCCCTCATGCTGACCGGAGACTTAAACGTGGCGATCGTGCCCTGGATTGTGCAATATCGGGTCAAGAACCCCTTTGATTTCCTGTTTAAAGTTCGAGACGTCCGCCGCCTGCTGCGCGATATGTCCGAAGCCTCGATGCGGCTGGTGGTCGGTGACCGCAGTATTAATGAAGTCATCAGCAAACGGGATGAAATTGCGGTAGAGGCCAAAGGTCTTTTGCAAAGCGAATTGGACGGGGCTGATACCGGAATCCATATTGTTACCATCGAGATGAAAAAGACCAACGTGCCCCCCCCGGTGCAGCCTTCGTTCAATGAGGTGAACCAGGCTGTTCAGGAAAAGGAACAGATGATTTATCAGGCCAAAGAGGGCTACAATAAAGCCATCCCGGCCGCCCGCGGTGAAGCCGAGAGAACGATTCGGGCGGCCGAAGGGTATGCCTTAAACCGGGTGAACCGCGCCAAGGGTAATGCCGCCAGGTTCGTGGCCCTCTACAATGAATATATTAATGCCAAAGATATTACCAAACGGCGACTTTATCTTGAAACCATTAAACAAACGTTTCCCAATCTGGGACCCAAATATATCATCGACTCCGACCAGAAAAATCTGTTGCCGTTGCTCAACCTGGGGCAATCGGTTAACCTCGGACAACAAAGCAGTGGTGAAAAATGAAAAATAAAAGCATCTTTCTGATTCCCCTGGCCATTGTCGCCGTTGTCATTTACGGCGCCGCTTACTCGGTTGACGAAACCGAACAGGTGGTTATCACCCAGTTTGGCCGCATTGTGGGCGAGCCCAAAAGAGATCCGGGTCTAAAATTTAAAATCCCTTTTATCCAGAAAGCCAATTATTTCAATAAAAACTTGCTGGAGTGGGATGGCGACCCCGGACAGGTCCCCACCCTGGACAAGACCTTTATCTGGGTCGATACCTTTGCCAGATGGAAAATTGTGGATCCGATTAAATTTTTCCAGACCGTAAACAACCGATTTAATGCGGTGGGTAAACTCAATGACATTATCGACCCGGCGGTTAGAAACTTCATTACCTCCCACCACCTGATTGAGGCGGTGCGCAAATCCAACCGTGAAATGGACACCGCGGAGGCCGGTTTAGAAGAATCGAGCCGCAAAACCCGGGTTATCTATAACATCGCTATCGGTCGCCAAAAAATTACCCAGGGCATCCTGGAACAGGCCCAACCGAAACTGACCCCTTTTGGCATCGAACTGGTCGATGTAAAAATTAAGCGTATCAACTACGTGGAAGAGGTCAAAAAGTCCGTGTACGGGCGCATGATTGCCGAGCGAAACCAGATTGCGGAGAAATTTCGTTCCGAGGGCAAGGGCGAAGCCCAAAAGATTTTAGGTGAAAAGGAAAGGGATTTGCAGGAGATTGAATCCGAAGCCTTTAAGAGAGCTGAGAAAATTAAAGGCAGTGCCGACGCCGAGGCAACCATCATTTACGCTGAAGCATACGGCAAGGACCCTGAATTTTACTCTTTTGTTCAAACGCTGGAGATTTACCGCGAGGCATTGGATAAAAATAGTTCGCTCATTCTTTCAACCGATTCGGAATTCTTAAAATATCTCAAAGGGCCTCCAAAATAAGCGAATAATCGCATAAAAAGAGCACCGTTTTTTTAAACGGTGCTCTTTTAAGCCGTTACAGAAAAAACTTCCGGGATCATTATTTGCCCTTCCTTCTTTGGTGGCGCGTCTTGGCCAAAAGTTTTCTGTGTTTATGTTTTCTCATTTTCTTTCTGCGCTTTTTTACGACACTACCCAATGGCTCACCCCCTTCGAAATGTTTTTTTAAGCGATAAAACAATAAAAGCATTTCATAACATATCCGTATGTTTGATGTCTACATTTATTTTTAGAATTGGAAAACCGGGCCGGCATATGCTATAGTATTAAATCAACAGTGAAGCCTGACGAAAAAGCGGTATTTTTTTCGTCATATTTTCGCCCATAAAGAAACAAAAAAGATGGCCTTTTCGTTGGCCGTTTTTATATTTAATTCGGAGACAGAGTCGATATGGACAGCGGCGTCATCGTAACCAGTATGGGAATCGGGGCGGCTATATTCGCCGGTCTGATTATATTCTGGTTTTTTCATACATTTATCAAACGCAAGCTGGGGGCTGAGAAATCGGTTCAATTGCCGAACAGCGCTCAAAAATTTAACGGGGAAGAAATGCGCCGGCACCCCAGAATGGAGGTCGCCTGGCCGGCGGCATTGGAAATACGTCACGGGTCGATCAAGGTCCGGTTGAAAGATATCAGCCTGGGGGGGGCATTTGTTATCTGCCAGGAGCCGATAGCACTAAATGAAAAATTTCGGCTCTATGTAGAGGCGCCCGATGAGGAAACGTTTGCACTAAACGCTGAAATGGTTTGGTCAAATATGAATGTGCCGGAAGAAAAAGTCATCCATCGGGGGATGGGAATCCGATTCGTCCAAAACACAGATGCAGCACGCAAACGCCTTGAAAAAGCCATTTCCCGCCACTTACGGGAAGCCAAGCTCACCGCTGTTTGAAACCCGGATCACCGCGCTAGTCCATAGACCCTATCAATTTTGCCCTCAAGACCGACGATCGATTTCTGACAATCGCAATCAGTTGACCATCTGAACGCAGTTAAATCCAATATGACTGAATTAAAAATATGCAGGACCTGAAAACATTCTCAAAAGATGAGATTGTCACCGTCAATAATGCCGTGTCGATGGCTGAAGAACTCGTCAGCAATCACTACAAAATGTCTGCCAGCGAATGGCTGCGGCCCAAATATGATGTCAAAACCCTGGTCGATCTTGCTCCCGGGGAAATTGTGGCCGGTCCGTTTGCACAGATTGTTCGTTATGAAGGCCAGCTCAAGAATACGCCCTTGGGCTCCGGCGCTTTCGACTACTATAAAATATGCCTTCAGGACCACGCGATTCATTCCACGCTGAAAAAAATGGCGGATATGAAGCTTTTTCCATTTTGTCTCTATATCATTACACACGAATTGATCCACATCGTGCGCTTCAGCAAATTTCTGCAGCGCTTTGATGCCAGTCCCAGCGAAAAATTGTCTGAAGAAAAACGCGTCCATGAAAGTACCCATCAGATTTTACATCCGGTTCAGGTTTCAGGAATGGTGGCGGTGCTTGATTTTTATAACAAATGGCGGCAACCCCTTGAAGGCATGCGCAATAGCTGATGGCAAATGCGCGTAATTCACATTGAAAATCGATTCAGCCTATTGACTTTACGACGAACACGCCTCTATAATTAAGGAACTAATAGAAGTGGTTTCAAAACCTCAGATCAGGTTCAAGAGAACACGCGCAAGGCGTCCCGCGAATCGAAATGCGCGTGTCCGAGCGTACACGAAGTACGTGAGTATTTCAACTCGGGCGGGACAACGCAGCCATTGGGCCTTAGATGGGGTTTTGAAACCACTTCTGACGATGGAGGTTGCGGGTAATGCCGATATACGAATACGAGTGTACAAAATGCGGTAAGATCGAGGAAATTTTTCAGAAATTTTCGGATAAGCCGCTGGTTAAATGCAAGCATTGTTCTGGCAAGCTTCATAAGCTTATTTCTCACAGCAGCTTCCATCTGAAGGGTACCGGTTGGTACGTCACCGATTACGCCACTAAGTCAAAGCCCAACAGCGCTGCTCCCAAGAAATCGGATCAATCGAAAACATCCGACAGCCCAAAATCATCCACCAAAGAGAAGGCCACCAAAACTGCCTCTGACAGCTCCGCTTCATAGTCGACATCGGATCGATCCAGAGCTATTTTTTTCGAAAAATTTTTTAAAAAAACCAAAATAATTAAGCCCCTACCTCTTTACAAACAAAAAAGGGTGATTATTATTTCAGCACAATTCAACACAACCTGTTCAAATCCTTTATAAATATGTTTCAATTTTAACTACGAGATTCGCTGGAAAGGAGGTGAAATTTTAACCCCGGAACAGACTAGGGAGCGTGCATTATTCGTATAACAATTTCAACACTTCGATATATATTTGATACTATTCGAAAAGGAGAGCAAAAACGATGAAACTCAGACCATTGCAAGATCGAATTTTAGTGCAACGCGTAGCAGAAGAGGAAAAAACCAAAGGGGGTATCATTATACCGGATACCGCTAAAGAAAAGCCGGCCGAAGGCAAGGTTACTGCTGTGGGAAAGGGCAAGGTTGATGAAAACGGTAAACCCATCCCCATGGAGGTCAAAAAGGGCGATCGAATTCTATTTGGCAAATACTCCGGCACCGAGATTAAAATCGAAGGTGAAGAATATTTAATTATGCGTGAGGACGACGTACTCGGCATTATTGGTTAAAAAATAAAATTTCAGCAAATGATGGAGGTTAAATAAAGATGACAGCTAAACTGATTAAATACGATATGAAGGCCCGCGAATTAATGCTTAACGGCGTCAGGACGCTTGCAGACGCTGTGGTTGTTACACTGGGGCCTAAGGGTCGCAATGTGGTTCTTGACAAATCCTGGGGTTCTCCGACGGTCACCAAAGACGGTGTCACGGTCGCCAAAGAAATCGAACTGGATGATAAATTTGAAAATATGGGCGCCCAGATGGTAAAGGAAGTTGCCAGTAAGACAAGCGATATGGCCGGTGACGGCACAACGACGGCCACAGTGCTGGCGCGCTCAATCTACGAAGAAGGCCAAAAACTGGTTGCCGCCGGCAACAACCCCATGGCAATCAAAAGGGGCATCGACGCGGCGGTGGAAACGGTGGTAAAAGAACTTGAGAAACTGAGCAAAACCACGAAAGATCAGCGCGAAATCGCACAGGTCGGCACCATCTCGGCCAACAACGATGAAACCATCGGAAACATCATTGCCGAAGCCATGAACAAAGTCGGCAAAGAAGGTGTCATCACGGTTGAAGAAGCCAAAAGCATGGAAACCACTTTGGAGGTTGTTGAAGGGATGCAATTTGACCGCGGTTACCTTTCACCCTATTTTGTAACCGATCCCGAGAAAATGGTGGTTTCCCTGGAAGACCCCTACATTTTGATTAATGAGAAAAAAATCAGCAATATGAAAGACCTGCTGCCGGTCCTTGAGCAAGTTGCCAAAATGGGCAAACCCCTCATGATTATTGCAGAAGACGTCGACGGCGAAGCCCTGGCGACGCTGGTGGTAAATAAACTGCGGGGTACGCTGCAGGTTGCGGCCGTAAAGGCCCCCGGCTTCGGCGACCGACGCAAGGCCATGCTGGAAGACATCGCCATCTTAACCGGCGGCCAGGTCGTATCAGAAGATCTAGGCATCAAGCTAGAAAATTTAGCTGTTTCGGATCTGGGAAGTGCCAAAAGAATTTCCATCGATAAAGATAATACGACCATCGTCGACGGTGGCGGTTCGCGTTCGGCACTCGAAGGCCGGGTCAAACAGATTCGGGCCCAAATCGATGAAACCACTTCCGACTACGATCGCGAAAAACTCCAGGAGCGTTTGGCCAAGCTCATCGGCGGCGTTGCGGTCATTAACGTGGGTGCAGCGACCGAAACCGAAATGAAAGAGAAAAAAGCCCGGGTTGAAGATGCATTGAACGCAACCCGCGCCGCCGTTGAGGAAGGAATTGTCCCGGGCGGCGGTGTCGCCCTGGTCCGTTGTCTGGAGGCATTGTCAAAGATGAAAATCAAAGCCGATCAGAAGCTGGGGGTCAAGGTGATCATGCGCGCCATTGAAGAGCCGCTGCGCCAGATTGCCAACAATGCCGGCCAGGAGGGTTCGGTGGTGATTGACAAGGTCAAGAACGCACAGGGTTCTTTTGGCTACAATGCCGAAACCGACACCTATGAGGATCTGATGAAAGCCGGTGTGATTGACCCGACCAAGGTGGTGCGCCTGGCGCTGCAGAACGCGGCCAGTGTAGCTTCTTTGATGTTGACCACCCAGGCCATGATTGCCGAAAAACCTGAAGACAAGCCGGAGCCCATGCCCGGCGGCGGCGGAATGGGCGGAATGGGCGGAATGGGCGGAATGGGCGGAATGATGTAAGCACCTATTCGCCGATTCACCTGCAAAATAATCTGCAAAAAGCCCTCATGACATTTTTTTATGCCATGAGGGCTTTTTTTTGCCGCCGATCAACAACTGGCAGGATTGCAAAACTTGACAAATCAGCCATAAACAGGTAATCTTATTGTAAATAAATTTCTTTTTGATATTACTGCAAACTTAAAACGAAGTGGGGCTTCTGATGAATTTTAAAGTAAATTTCCGAAATAAAATGTGGGCGACAATCTTGCTGACAATGCTTCTGGTAATGCCGTTTCCGTCGGCGGCCGCCGAAAACGAAAAAGTAATCGAGCACGAAACCGGGTTTTACTACACGGTTCAGAAAGGCGACACGCTCTGGGATCTTAGCCGTAAATTTTCTGATTCTGCCTGGTTATGGCCGGAGATGTGGCAGGAAAACAGTCAGATCGCCAATCCCCATCGTATTTACCCGGGCGAGCGCATCCGCTTGCTCCGTCGAGTCGGCTCTCAAAAAATCAGTGAAAAGAAAACGGGGGTAGTGCCACCGACTCTGAAAGATCTCATCCACTATGGTTATAGCGCCCTTGACCGTGTCGGTTTTATTCGCAAGCAAGCGGTGGCGCCACACGGTGCTATTTTTAAGGTGCTGGAATCCAAAGTAATGATCAGCGATGATGACATTGTCTATATCCGCCCGGAAGGTGATTTTAGGCTGGTACCCGGCAAGCGCTACACCATCTATCGGACGTTAAAGCCGATCAGGGATCGATTCAACAACGAGTATATCGGCATTCAGCACCTGCTGACCGGTGTGGTCGAGATTACCCAGGTACAGCCAAACTATGCCATCGGAACGATAATCGCATCCTACCGGCCGATTAATCTTGAAGACAAATTAATGCCCTATTACCGGCGCACACCGGAAATCATTTTAAAAGACAGCCCCAGGGGCCTGGAGGGCAAAATCATTGAAGCCGAAGACCACAACAGAATCATCGGCGACCAGATGATCGCCTTTATCGATAAGGGCAAAAAAGACGGAGTATATCCCGGACAATTTTACAACGTATTCCATCAGGCATCAGAGCACCTTAGTCCCAAAAAGCAAGGCAAAATAATGCTGGTCCCGTTTGATATTGCCGAACTACTGGTCGTTCACACTGAAAACACAACCGCCACGGTGGTCATAACAAAGGCCGATGTAGAATTTGAAGCGGGCTCAAAAATCCGCTCACCTGCTCCGTAATTCCACGTAAAACATTGACAGCATATAAAAAAAGCGCCTTGCAGCTAAATATGCAAGGCGCTCTTTTACTCTAGAAGTGGTTTCAAAACCTCAGATCAGGTCCAAGGGCAAGGCGTCAGGCCGATCGGGAAAGCGCAGCATACATTGGGTATGTGAGCATTTACCGGAGGCCTGCAACGAAGCCATTGGGCCTTAGATGGGGTTTTGAAACCGCTTCTAAAAAATGAGCCCGGCAGAGGCCCATCCCTTGGCCGGCCGGCGCTATTCGCTGAGCTCCATCCAGTAGGCGATACCGGTTTTGGCCGGTTTTTCGGTGATCGCGATAATACCGCCGCCGGAGGAGCTCATATATTTCTTCTCTCTTTCCTCGTCCAGTTTGATGATGGCCGGCGGTTGAATAAGGCCCGTCAGCTTTAAGCCGGATGGCGGAACTTTAACCGTCTTTCCATCGATTTCGACTTCGACCATGTCTTGCTCATCAACGACACCATCATCATTAATATCAAACTGAATGGCCCCGATCGAACCGCCGGTGAAGGCATTGAGTTCCATAAAAACAGAGTTGCCCCCCGAGCTGCAACGGCTTTGTTCGGGAATAAAGCCGATGACGATCAAAATGCCATCTCTCAATATGACGTCGCCGATGACCCGCTCCCCGGGATAAATGTTTAGATCCAGGTACCAGCCGGCATTATTGACGTTGTCGTCAGTTGGATCGGGCAATTGATTGGCCGGGTTATCGAAATCCGGCTCGGTATCCCAGACCGGTTGGCCTTCAGTCAAGACCCGAACCGTTAATCCGGTTCCGGCGGAATCGACCTCAAAATCAGTTGCCGTCTGTCTCAACAGCTGCACTTGTTCTGAAAGATAGGGATTGGAAAGTTGTCTGCCGGCTTCGTTTCGACTCTGAAATAATCCCAGATATTCATTGTCGCTATCCAGGCTCCAGCCGTCGACGGGCTGAAAGACCGTGTCGCCGTAATCCCAGAGACCGTAAATTGTCTGAGTCTGAATATCTGAATAATCATCGAGGCCCAGGAATTTTCCGGTTCCGAAACAGACCATCAAACCGCGCTCTTGAGGGTGGAACATGACATCCGGCCTGGAGGTGATGGGCTGGGGGGCGCCCGCCGGGTCTCTGGCCACAAAAAGGGACGCCGCTTTACCGCCGCCGTCTTTAAAAGCCACACCCCAGTTTATGACCTGGTTGCTGATTAAATCAAATTTCCAGAGGTTGCCTTTGAGATCACCGGCATAGACGAAATCCACCACGTCATCTTGGTTTACGTCAACGGCAATCGGGCTGGAGAGGCCATTGTCGGGCCCGCTCGCGGTTGCGATTTTTTTAATGACAGCACCCGTAATGGCATCCAGGATAAACAGCACCGCGTCACCGTTTGGGCTGTTGTAACCGTTTCCGGTGATTACGACCCAGGAAGGCGCTGGCTTGTAAGACCGCACCACCGCAGGCTTGCTGAATGAATACCCCATATCCGCCGCATCCTCCGCCGATGTATCCTGGCGCGGAAACTCCCACAAGACCTGACCAGCGCTCATGGCAAGCGGGTTCGTAATGTCTAGCGCAAAATACCCCATAGCGCCTTTGCCCAAACCGCCCACCAGTATCGCCTGGTCGCCGGCTCGGCCCAGGAGGTTTTGGCCCTTTTGCACCGTGGGTGTCAGGTCCACATAAAAGCGGTGGTCGTAATTTATATCTATAAGGTCCCTGAGGTATTCAGTTACCAGATAGGGCACATAACCAAAGATTTCGGTTCCGTCGCCGGCTTTAAATGCATGCAGCATGCCGTCGTTGGCGCCCACATAGACAACGTCATCGATAAAAACGGGCGAGGAGTGCACAATATCTCCCAGCATGTTGGCTCGATTGCCGTCGCTGTCAGGGTCTTTGCCCCGGATAAATTCGACAACCTTCTCCGCCTCCGGGCCCAGTTTGTCTTTCTGGTCGCCGGTTAATTCGGTGTATTCAAACAACTGGCCCGATTGATCGCCATTAAAGGTCAGGATTTTGCGGCTGCTCCATGGTGTGGCCTGAAGTTTCTCGGCCGCAGACCATTTTACATCCTGCGGGGCTGTCAACACCTCTCCTGATACCGGATCAATACCATAAGCTTTTACATCCCCGCCCCATTCGTTATCGATGTAACTGTAGCTCCCCTGAAAAATAAGAACATGCGGTCCGATTTTGCCGTACAGATAGTCTCCATTGACCGTCACCGCGGCGACGGATGTCGGCTGCCGTTCCTTGATGTCTTTGATAATTCCCAGCAGTCCCTCCACCAGCTTCTGGGGCTCGCCGGCGTTGACAAACACGCCCCTGCCGTTTACCGTGGCGTGCCACAGATCATCGATGGATTCAGGCTGGCGGTCGCCGGTCACCTCGGGCCATTCCACGTATTCACCGCTGGTTTTTGATTTCATATAGTCTGCGCTGGTGCGGTCATCTTCATACGCTTCCGGATCGAGGGTTCCGGAAACCCCGAAGGCCACCGCAAAGGTGACCATATGCTGATGAGGCGCCTTATCCCATTTATTTGTCGGCACCTTATCATCCATTGCAGGGATCAGGTCGGTCGCATAATAGTACATGGCAATATCGGCCAGGGTAACATCGTATGTATCGGTATAGGGCTGTTTACCGCCGCCCCACGCTTCGTTATCCGTGTCGCCATCGGCATTGCCCACCGTCGACGGGTTATAACTCCGGTCACTATAGTACCCGTCGGTGACAATGATCGTAAACGACTGTTGGCAATCCCCCCCATCTGCCGGATAGGGCGGATCCCCTTCCTCTCCCGCCAGGTTTCCGTCGTTGACCCGAAAGTACTCACCGACCTTTCGCAGGCCTGTCTTTAAGGGCGTGCCGCCACTGGATCGATAGGCATACAGGGTTTCTATGAGCGTATCGGATTCATCTTTGAATTCGCCGCTGATGACCGCTTCAATCGGTTTTAGCGGCGCAACAATTCTGCTGTTGATCCCCAAAATTCCAACGCGTACACCGTCCAGGTTACGAATGACCCGGGCAATGGCGGCCTTGGCCACAAATTCGCGCCGGCGGTGATACGTAAACCAGTTGGCAAAATTCTGACGATCCTCGTCATAGGACCGCTGAATGTCGGCCGGTGCATCTGAAACCGATACGGGCGTAACCATTTCAATCTTGTCATTGGGTTCGAGGCCATCGTCGGTCGTAAAGGTATAATAAGAAATAGCACCTTTTTCCAGGATCACCAGGTAAGCGGTTCCATTGGTGGACTTCACGAAATAATGGGACCACGCAATCTTGAGATTGCCATCATCCGTTCCATTACCATCATTGTCTATGTCGACCGTAAATGACTCCTTATCCAGGTCGAGGGTTTTGGTCTGCAGGGGATGAACCAGAGGGTCATCGGGATCTGCCGCCGAAAAGATTTTATTATTATGGTCCGGCCAGGGCTCGTAAACGATATTGGGGTTGTAGTAAACCGCGTTGACTTCATGCCACCGGGAACGCCAGTATTTCCGGTCCTCCTTCTCCATATGTCTCCCAGCGTCCGTATAATTATAACCATCACCCATGTTATCGAAAACATAACAGAACCCATCTGTATCTGAACGATCCGGATTCGGGAATTTTCCATCATATTCTCCCCGGACCAGGATTTCATAGGTCATGCTGCCGGAATCATCCTGCAGGATCATCAGGTTGGTGGGCGGCGGATTGATCTTGGTAAACAGCGGCGCATCCGCCAGATCAACTGCGCCGTCTGCCGCCAGGGCGCCGAAAAACAGGACAACGGCCGTGAGTACGCAAAACCCAATGGCCAGTACCCGCAGTTCGCGCCCGGATCTTAATCTATGCAGGCAAGTGTTCAAATCGTTGGAATTAACCATGGAATATCTCCTGCAACGCATTTCTGGTGCTAAAATGCCCTGCGATAACCGATTTTTATGGTGGTTACGCCCTGCTTTTCGGTGCGGCCGTAAATGACAAATCCATGCACTTTGGGTTGGCCCAGACCCAGTGAATAACCCGGAGGGGTTCCCTCGTAACCGGCTCTAAAACGGGTTTTGTTGCTGGAATCCAGGCTCGTTGCAACCGGCAGAGAGTTTGCCTCCCAGTCCGTTTTAAAATTCTCATCATCAATCGCTTTAATCCCCGGATCAACAAACGACAACCCTCTGGGGTTGGGATCATTGTGTAGCACGTCAACCGCTTGCATGGCGGCCCCTTCAGCCAGATACAAATTGCGCTGGTAGACTGCGTCATTACCCGCAATCTGGACCTCGGTGTTGGCGGTATTGGTGGCCGCGATGCTGATAATCGTCAGCAGGGCCAGCAGCATAATGGTCGACATGATCAGAAAATAACCCTGCTCATTTTTTAACGGCTTCATCAGGTTCGACATGACGCTTTTGTCCTTATTCAATGAAATATCATTATAAACCAATGTTGCGGCACCTGACCCGCGTGGAATAGGTCCGGCTTACCGTTCCGCCGCGACCCGCCGGTTCCTGCATGGTCAGGGAAATCTCAACTGTCGCAATCCTGCCGGGATCGGTTGTCGGGTCGTTATTTCTGTCAAAATAATTAAAAGTGAGGGCTGAAACATTATTTTCCGTAAGGGATTCCCAAATAGGACCATCTATACCGCTTGCACCCCTGTATTTTTCTATGGCACCACCATTCAGCCGGTAGGCAATGAGCTCGTTTTCAATATTATCGTCCTCGTCCGGACATTTGATGGTCCCATCAGCGGCTCTGCAATTATCAATCCGGCCATCCATATCCGCATCCATGGTGAAAGCAATCTGGGTTGCATCCGTATCTGCGACCTCGCCGTTGTGGGCATCGTCAAAAACGCTGGTATCATCAAAATTAGGCAGAATTGCGGCCGCGGCGCTCCCACCGGGATCAAAGCCCGCCATACGAATTTGCTGAATCATCAGCTCAATGCCGGCGCGCGCAACCTGCTGCACGTCGGCGGCGACGTTCTGCGTCGTATAGGATCGTCCCATAGTGGTAAAAAGGCTGACCGTGGCCGCCATCAGCACCGATGCCATAGCAAGCCCCACCAGAATATCCACCAGCGTAAAGCCTTTCTGGCAGCCGGTGAGGCGAATTTTCTTGCGAACAAATCCGATCTCGATCATGTCCCGTTCCCCTTTGTCAGCGTAGTCAATACAACGCTGCGGTCCCGGCCCCGCCACGACCAGTTGACGGTCACCTGAATTTCTCTGGAGGTATTGAAGCCCAGCGCATCTTGAATCGTCCAGGTGCGCGTGTAAATGCCCCCCGGGTTGCCGTTTCCATCCCAGGGCCCATCGCTGAATGTCTGAAGCGTTTGAGGCAGCGTCGTGATGTCAGGTGTGCTTTTCAGCAGTTCCATCTGTTGTCTGGCCAGCATGTTGGCCTGGGTCATGAGATTGCCGTTGGTATTGTTGCGGGTGGCCGAAAATACAAGGGTGGCCACCGCTAAAAATCCGATGGCAAATATGGCAATCGAAACCAGGGCTTCAATCATCATGTAGCCTTTAGGATTTTTCACACAGACGCCATTTAATTCTATCCGTTTCATTTTTTCCCCCAGAATTATTCAACGCGAATTCGCCCTAAAGTGCTGACGATTATATTTTTTTGGTCGCCTTTGGTGTTCACCAGCACGGCACTGCCGGCTACCGGAATTCCCCTGCCGTTGAAGCGGGTTTTGTCCCCCATCGTGCCAAAACTGGTGCCGTCCAGATCAAGCCTGACACCGGCGGGCAATTGCCGGTTGCGAAGTGTTCTGGCGTTTCCATCTTTATCCGTATAGGTAACCTGATAATTTGTCGCGGTGAAAGTGACCGTTACCGGCGTTCTTTCCCGGACGGCTCTTGCCTTGGACATTTCTAAATCACCTTTCAAGTTGCCGGCAGCGCCTCTTAATTTGGCATTACTGCGCCAGCTGATGATGTTGGGCGTGACAATTGCCGACACCACGGCAATAACGGCGATGACGACCAGAAGCTCGAAAAGTGAAAACCCCCCATTTTTTTTCATGATCTCCATTCTCCATGGGAAAAAAAAACCGGATGCCCTTTTCCCTCAGGCAACCCGGCTATCCGTCTTATGACGGACCCGCAGCTTTCCGTCTCCCGATTACTCGGGATTTGGCTTTATCACGGGGTGATAGAAAAAGTCCTCAAAAGGGGTCTCCCGGCTCCCCCCGAAGGCTTTATTTTATTGCTTTGGTAAATTTGCATCCATAGCGTATTGAGCGAAAGTAAATTCTATAAACATAGAATATCCAAGCATCCGGGAAAAAAATTATAGTAAAAACGTTCGCGTGTCAATAAAAAGTCCGACAAAATGTCATATAACTAATAAGAATTAAAAGAAAATTTAGACTTCTTCTCAAAAAGCTGATTCGAATTAAAAACTCTGAAGCCCATTTTTTTGCCGGCGGCCGGATATTCAATCCAGGCATGATTATAGTGCCGATGAGCACGGACCGCTGCAAACAAATGGGCCGGACTGTCTTTACTGGTTATTGGCTCGCAAGAAATATACCAAAACTTACTAATTCAAAATTAATATAATTTTCAATAGCTTAAAAACAATGTGAAAAAAAGTTCCACTTTCAAAACCGTATAAATGTGTAATTTAGGTAACAAAGATATGCAATTTTGTGTAATAAAAGTAAGAATCCTTTGTTATGCGGAAGGAATGGGACATGTTTTATCTTGGCGATAAGATGTGATCAATGCGATTCATCACTCCCCCGGCAGGGACATACAATTTCATGCATGTCCCCCGGGGGTTTTTGATGGTATTCAGCTCCAATCAATCCTTAGTTAAAAATTTGTTGCCACCATAAATAAAAGAAATTGCGTTTTGGATAAAGCGGATCGAGGGCAACAATACCCGCACTGACGGATTGACTCGCCGCATTCGGATTGGTGCTTCCGACCGATATAAAAAGCTTTGTATTTTCAGCAGTAATTACAGTTACCGGCTTGGAAGGGATGCCACCGCCTATAAGAACGCTGCGGGTTAAATCATCGTCGCCATCGCCGTCGGTATCCGTAAATGCAATAACCGCAGCGCCGGTCTTGTATTCTATGGCATAGAGGCGTGCAATTCCGCCAGGTACGCAGGGATTGTCATTCGGGGTAAAGGTCGTCACATAATAAGTTTTATAAAATACGACACCCCGTGCCAGTACCTTTTCGCCTTCTGGCGCACCCAGAGTGTCGACAAAGCGAATAAACCAGCCTTGATCGGGGTTGCCGTCCTGATTTGCATCACCATTGGGGTCGTCAAGATTCGGCACGGGGTCCGCTGGATCGGTCACATCAACGAGATCGGCTTCAGTAAAGGGGGTCGTTCCGTGCGCATCCCTCATAGCGTAAATTCGATCCGCGCCGACATCCGTATCGCAGGCATTCTCACGATCTCCGGTTCCCGCATATATCAGATCATATCCTTTTTCCAGCGTCACGCTCGGCGGATAGTAAAATTTGCGCGTATAGGTTGTTGAATCAACATCATATGTCGGTGCTGTGAATAAAATCTGGCCTACCCAGCTTTGGATGTTCTCGTTACAGTCGGGGAAACTCAAGGGATCGTTAGCGGAATCGGTCGTAACCTGACCGAAACGCCACATCTGCCCGCCCAGGTCGCCAACATAGATTTTATCCACAAAACCGTTGCCGTCTTCATCGACAACTTTAACGGTGCTGGGCACGCTGTAATTCATTCCGGCGGTGAATTTTTTGACCACCGCACCTGTAAATACATTTACGGCAACCATTGTTTTTCCGGCCGAGTTATCGGCACTGTATCCGCCCCCGATAAAGCATACCACCGTGCCGGTGGTATCGTTAGCGGTGGTTTTCACCCGGCCGAATTCGGGTTCAGACCAGCTCTGACCGAGCTCCGGAATAACCACATCCGGATCGGTAGAGGTCATGGAAACAATTTTACCCCAGACAAAGGGCCCCGTGGCCCCATTTCCGAAGTCCCAGTCCTGGTACATACCGCTCGTCAGGTTGCCCAGCCATTGACCTGGATAAAAATGCCGTGTTCGATTATCGAAGGTGACAAAAACATTGTCGAATTCATCGCTAACCACGATGGCGGCATCAAGCCATTGACCGACACCTTCCCAATACCCATTCCACAATCTGAGGCTATCTCCAGCCTGAAATGAGCCGCCAGCATAGCGGTATATGTTTGAAAGTTGTACCGTACCGGTTTCGGCATCATTTGCGTTTCCGATGCGCCACAGGTATTTGGGTATGTTAGGATCGGTGACATCCAGCGCAAAATAGCTCGAACCGCCTTTGCGCAGACCGCAAACCAGAATGACCTTGTCCCCGTCGGCGGAATCAACGCGTCCGTCCTCATCCACATCATGAAAATAGATCTTGGGGCTCGAATCAACATAATCTTCGTGAGTAGATCCTTCCAGAAGGTACTTTAAGCGATTGAGCTGATCCGGTGGAATAAAGGCCCAGGCTTCCGTGCCATAGTTGACTTCGTCACCGGAAATATTCACATTCGGATCAATGTCATCCAAAACCGCATGCAGCATGCCGTCGTTGGCCCCGAAGAAAACCAGGGTCTTGGCGCTGCCGTCGGCATACTGATAGGTAAAGACCAACGGCTCGCTGTGCAGCACATCAGCCGGTGATAACCGACCGGTTTTCAGTCGACATCCGTGTCCCCATCCTCATCCAGCACATCGGCCCCACGGAAGTAGTTGATTACCTTGTCTTTGCCGGTAACGGGATTGCCATTTACGCTAATATCGGTGGGATGACCCAGTATCATGTCCGTCAAATTGGTGTTGTCGGCGGCAAAGCGATTGGCTGAATCGGTTAGATTGTCTGTTGCTCCCAAATAGGAATAAATCTTACGGTTGCTGTTGTGGATCCCGTTGCTTTTGGAAATATCGGCCCAGTCAATGGTCGACCAGTAGGGTTTGGCAGTATCGCGCATGGATCCATTTGGCCAGGTGGCCGGATTTCCGTCGCTGCCGATAATTTCATTCGCCGCGTTGAGGCCGAATTTGGTTACATTGCCTTCCCAGAAATTCTCCTCCAGCGGTTTAAAGAACGCCATGTAGATTTTATTGCCGCTGGTGGTGCGGGTGACCGGAACCACCGGTGCGGTAAAAGAGCTGGTGCGCGAAATAATGCTGTTGACGGCATCCAGAATGGCCTGGGACAGCCCGCCCGCCGAGGTGGCCTCGAAGTGATATTTGCCGTATTCCGGATCGGCGCTGTCGGCTAAATTGGTGTTGCCGTTGCCGTTATTGGATGTGTTTATCAAAAGCAATCGGCTTTCGATGGTGGCCATAAATCCGACCGTGTAGGTCGTGACGTTCTGGAAGCCGTCGGTTTTGTCATTGGCAACGCGCATATCGTTGGCGTGAAAATAGCTGGCCACATCATCCATATAGGTCGAGCCGTTGATGTTGGTGGTAATCGTGTATGTAGTCCCATCAATTGTCAGGGTTCCCTGACCCGGATTGTCATTTTCGCCGTATCCGTCGCTGCCGTCTTGATCGTGATCGATCAAATCGCTCGGCTTGGTCTGGCTTAATCCACTGGATGTGTCTTCGGAAGACATGCCGGGGGTAATCACAATCACGAAATTTTTCTGGCAGTGATTGGTGGCGTCGGGCTCTCCGGATGAGTTTGAGTTCAAATACCCGCCGATCCTGGCCATACCCTCGGCCAGGGGAGAATAGATGACAGTACCCATATTGTTGATATTGTTAATATAATTAGGATCCAAAACGTTGTCCTGTGGCGTTGCCCCCAATGTGGTCACAACGTCACCCAATGGCTGAACGCTGGAAGATCCCTCCGGTGTGCTGGTGAAATTATAAATGGCAAATTGGGCCTTATTGGACGAGAGCCGGCCGACGGTCTGCAGGGCCTGTTTGGCATAATAAAAACGACTTTTGTTGGGCAGGGCGGCGCCATCGTAAACCGGTTCAGCGACACTGTCGCCGTTGAGATCAACCGGCGAAGTGTAAAAAAACAACCAGTTCAGGTAATTTTTTGAGTAGCGAAACTCCCCGGCGTTATCTTTGATGCCGTCGCCATCAACTGCAGACGAGGCTTCAAGAGGCAAGGTGACCGTTTGGGAGTTGATGGTCCAGATACCGGTACCTTCCCCGCCGGTCTCCTCCAATTTGTCCCCTGTATCAAGCTCCAGGTCATCTCCCACCGCCACTAAATAATAGGATCCTCCATGCTCGTAAATACCGTAACCATTGTCATTGAAAAATCCGTTGCCGGAGACCCCATTGACCACCACATCGGTTTCGGGAGCGACAGCAGGGGTATAGTCGACGCTATTGTCATAGTCTCCGTGGGTGACCGCATGCTTCATCTCAGCACCATTGTCGATCAATATGACGATGTTGGGCGGCAGGTCATCGGCAGTTACCGCAAACATGCACATGTCGCTGGCGAACCCGGGGTTAACCGCAAAGACCAGGCCGAATAAAACGACCATCCATAAAACGGCAATCATATATAGTTTTTTCATATCAACCATCTTCTTAGCCTCTATTGTGTTTAGAAACCGATCCGATAAAAGCCGGTCTCGATTTCAGATTTTGAATTACGCGGGCCATACCCGGTCGTAGTTATTCGATACCGATGCGAAGAAAACTTGCCCACCTCAAAGCCGGATCCTCTGGGCGTGAGACCGGAACCGATGTATTCCACCTCACCTTTAAATGATTCTAAAGATCCCATTGAAAAGAGTAACGATGGATTATCCTTATCCGGAAAAGCGATAGGTACTCCAGAGGTGATATTCTCACCATGGTACAAATCGACATGCTCAATCACATATGCTCTTCCGGTGTCCGCCGCATAAAATGAAAGTTCATGGATCTGTTCATTGGTGGCCGAACGCTGCTCGGTAATCGAGTTGTTCGTACCCGCTGTAGCAATGACAGTAAGAATAGATAAAATCATGAGCACCACCACGATCATATAACCTTCTTCATTATTTAATCTTGCTTTCATGATGTTGTGACCTTCCTCTATTTTACAACTCATGGATAATGTATTGCATACTTACATCTTTTGCATTTGGATTGGCACAGCGAACCGTCACCTCTACGGTTTTGCTTTCGTTGGTTAGATCACCGTCAATATCGGATTCGGTGACACGCCAATCGATGGTGTAAGCCCCCTGGACAAGTGTGTGAAGACCCGGATTCAGGACATTATCGTCATAGCCTGAAGCCATGAGCGTTTCCAATTGGTTGGCTGCCAGCGCGGTGGCCTCTCCGGACATTCGCGCAGATGCATTGGCATTGATCGATGTCACCTGCATGCTTGCGACCGCAAGTATCCCGATAGAAAAAATGGCAATCACGATCAGCAACTCAACAAAAGTAAACCCCCGATCATCAATTCGATGCGTCATTTTGGCTGTTTGGGTGTTAAGCATAAATGGGTTCCTTAATTGAAAGTCAGGTTTCGGCATTCCACCCTTCGCGTCAAGGTACGGCTGACCATTTCGTCGCGTCCGGCCGGCTCCTGATGGGTGACTAATATTTCAACGGTTCTGATATCAGCGAGTTTATCATCCGGAACCCGCGGCGGGCTGAGTCCCGAATCGATCAAATCGGTGTTGTCGGCATCAAAATATGCAAAATTTAGATTCGTTATATTGCTGATCAATGCCGCAGTGTCTGCGGTGGAGGTCGTCACCGTCTCATATAATGTCTGCATGACCTGGTTGCCTTGAAAATCATAAGTAATCTCTTCCCAATTCGCTTCATCCACAATGCCATTGAAAGTGTCGCTGTCTATGGTAAAGCGAATCTTGCTCTGAGACGCATACGTAATTCCGAAATTATCACTGTCGGACGGATCGAGGCCCGCATGCCGGATGTCTCTTGCCATCAGTCGAATCGCCGAACGTAGATTTTGCTGTACATTCGCCGCCGCATTCTGGGTGGTAAAATTTTTATTGGCAATCGTAAACACACTATACATGGCAGCCAATACAATGGTTGAAATTGCCAGTACCATCACCATTTCAACAAGTGTGAACCCCCGGTGGCTATTTTTTTGTGAGACTATTCGATTTAAGATGATCGATTTGCGTATTTTATTGAACATTGATATTTCCCAAACGGTTTATCGTGATTTGTCTATTGTTGCCTTCTTGAATTATCCCTATTGTTTCCGGCGTAACAATATCTGCAGGAATCCCTCTACTGTTAAACCGGACTTTATCAGTGAAAGCCCCCGGAAAGTTGAGATTAGCGGTATCGATGCTGACACTGGGCGGCAAAACCCGATCGAGCAGGATATTTTCACCGCTTGAATCCCAGTCTTTATTGCTATCGACAAATATTTTGTAGCTTCTCGGATTAAATTCAATCACCACAAGGTCATTCTCGCGAATCGCCTCCGTCTTCGCCATTTCGAGATCCACGGTAAAGCTTGATACCGCGCTCCGCAGCCGGGATGTTCGGTACCACTTCAGATAAGGCGGCATCGTTATCGCCGCAATCACTGCCATAATGGCGATGGTCACCATCAATTCATATATCGTGAAACCCGAGTTTTTTCTCATTAATCTGAACTCCTTGTTTAAAATATGACCCTATTAATTCAAGACTTGTGCCAGATCTGTTGGCACCAGAATATTTTTGATCTAGCACGCCTTATATTATTAATATCATACTGAAATTATTGTATATTATTTTCTTTAGGGATTTGAAATCTATCGCTTAAAACCAAAAGAAATGAGAAGCTGCGAGGGGTAAAAAATTTAATGGCAATTACGATATGGTCATCAAAATGGATGGGTCGCTCCGGAATGGGGTGGCTATGGCGGTGGGAATGATTTCCTGAATATTTATATATATAAATTTCAATATGTTATAAAGTTTTTAGCTCTCACGTCAATTCATTGGAGCCTCGAAATCGCTGAGATTCTGTCTGAAGCTGATTTTGGAAGGCGGTATTAAATAAGTTTATAACTATTAAATAATTTAAATCATTTTAGTTCTTTATACCCGACGCCCGTCGCTCGATCCGGTTAGACCGCCGGCTTTCTTTGCTGATTTTACGCACCACCGGTTTTTTGCGTTCCGGTGGATCGATCCGTTGTACCAGCGATGCAACAACCCCGCCATCGATATGCTTGAATCCTTTGACGTACACCCATTGGCCCCGGCTGAAAGCGCCGAAATCCATGCGGTTACCTTCCGGATCCGTCAACTCGGTTATTAAATGCTGGTCTCCAAGGCTCAGGTCCACCACATAAATGATTTGCTCGGCTGCAACCAATTGCGCCTTTTTGGAGTTTACATCCATAATAAGCGCATGCGCTTCGAAGGGATCGCAATCATCAAAACTGAAATTTTTCAGTATATCCGATTCGGCAGGTGCCTGCAAAGGAAGCATCAGGACCCCCAGACCCAAAATCAGCACCAGCAAAATCGCTTTCTGATATATACTCTCAAAAAAGTCCATTCTATATCCCTTTCTTGAAGTGGTTTCAAAACCTCAGATCAGGTTCAAGGGCAAGGCGTCAGGCCGATCGAGAAAGCGCAGCATACATTGGGTATGTGAGCATTTATCGGAGGCTGCAACGCAGCCATTGGGCCTCAGATGGGGTTTTGAAACCACTTCTAAAACATTTGATGCCAGTAATAGCGATACATATCCGGTGTTACGACGGCCGGCATGCTGACAATGCCGCCCTCAACGCCGATAAAAATCCGTGCGCCGTTTTCAAAGATGGCAATTACGGGGGCGGATGGGATGGCGGTGCCAATGGCAATCGCCCGGTCTTTTTTGCCCACATCGACCACATTGCCGTCACCATCGTACTCGATTTCCGTACTGAAATCGGAAACCGAAGCACCGGTTTTATAATCTACCGCATATAGACGGCCGACTCCCCGTACGGTAGAAGCCGCGCAGGGATCGGTACCAACAGCGCCGGCAGTATCCGGTGTGTAGGTTGTAAAATAAACGACCCCGCCATACACTCTCGGGGATGCCACCACTTTTTCGCCTGTGTTTTCCAGCCGAATGAACCAGCCCTTGCCGTCTTCTAAACTCGTTTTGACCGCCTCTTTTTGGGCTTCGGTGCCAAGTTGAATGAGATCATCGGTGACATCCACAAGATCGGATTCATCCAATGTTCCGGCACCTGACCAGTCGTTTTTGACGGCGTAGAAACGGTTTACGACCCCGGTATCACTGGGATCGGTTCGATCCCCGGTGCCAAAAAAGATATATTCACCGAACTCTTCACCCACCACATCGGGTGCATAAAGAATCTTGCGTTGAACGCCGTCCACTAAAGAGGCCGAAAACAGCTTCTGAGCGGACCAGGTCCCGTCGGCTATTGACTTCGAATAGGTGCCGCTGCAAAAAGACATAGCCTCATCGTCTTTGAAGGCAAAGATGTTTCCCCCCAGATCGCCGGCATAGATCCGATTGACGATACCGTCACCGTCATGATCGATGCCCGATACATCCACAATGGAATGGGTCATACCCAGGGTGGGATTGGCTGTAGCGTTAAAATTTAGCCCGCTGACAACCTGTCCGTCGGTCACCCGGACGCCAAAGAGAGCGCGGCCGACCGAATCGGTTGCGCTGGGCGCAGCCAGATCCTGGTTGTCGTCGTATCCTCCGGGTAGCAGAAAGACATCAGCCACATCCGTATTGACGGTGACGCTGCAGGTGGGGGGTGTGCCCGTCTCGCTAATGGTCACATTGGTAGCCACCGTGACAGCCTGGGGTCGACTCCAGGATTGGCCCAGGATCTCATAGATGTCGGTATCCGGAAAGTTTAAGGGATCCGGGTCCAAAATGGTGGACCCGATGGAATACAGCCAGGACGGAGCATGGGGGGTTGTGATATCGAGGGCCACATAATTTTCACCACCGCGCCGCTCGCCGATAATCAGAATTTTCTGACTCGAACCAATGTAAACAGAAGGTGAACCGTCCATGAAGTATTGGTGATCGTCGTTATCGAGCAATTTCAGTTGCCCCAGTTGGTACGGAGCAATAAAGCCCCAGATTTCGCTACCGTCGGCATCATCAAACGCATGCAGGATACCATCATTGGCACCGGCATAAATGATGGTTTTGCTATCGTCGGTAGCCGGATTGCCATCCGGATCCGGATAATGCACCACCGCCGGCTCGGAATGAATGATATCTCCAAGCCACCCCTCCTGAACCGCATTAAACAGCTCGGTTCTTTCAGTACTTGAAGCCACCCCCAGCGCTTCGTCCGTGATGAGATCGTTGGAATCTACAAAGGCATTTGACGGATCGGTCAGGAGCTCTGCATTGTCGGCATCAGAGAGCGTATAGGTATAAAGATTGCGCGCCATGGGGCTATCGATAAGCAAATCAAGGACTTCAGCCGCTCCGCCCTTTTCCACATCCGGTCCATCATTTCCCAGAGTTGTCCAAAAAGAAAGGGCATTGTCCTTGATCAATCCGTCCGCCGTGCAGGCTTCAACCCCGGTGGCGTCGTGAAGAACACCGTCGCTGTCCAGCGCATAACGCTTGATATTGCCGATCCAGCGACCGCTCTGCTGGGGCTTAAAAAAACCCAGATAGATTTTTTCACCGGCATAGGTCCGGTTCATGCGGCTGATGGGAACCACCGGCGCCACAAACACGGCATTTTCTTCAGAAATGGCCATTAAGATTTCATCGAAAGCCAGCGCGAGGTCAGATATGTTATCTGCTGTAAAATATTCACCGCCGCCGTTGGAGGCGGTATCCTGTAGAAGCTGCTGGGAGGTCTTAAAACCAATAGTATACGTAACAATATTTTGCTTATCAAATGAGGTGCCGTCACCAATACTGGGGTTGCAGTCGTTCTCATATAGATATTTAGCAACATCGTCCAAATAGTCTGATCCATCATCGGTGTAAACAGCTTCCGAACCGCTATGGTCATTGTCATAATCACCGATTTTATCTCCATTGATGTAATTGGCGTCGGTCAGTCTATCGTCGATATCCTGGGTGGACTGCCCGTCGGTCATGATGATGATATAGTTTTTCTGGCAGCGCTCCAATATAGGAGTTGTATAACTGACACCGGAATTGTACCAGCTGTTCATTCCAGCAAAATAGAGCCCAGCTTCTGCCAGCGTCTCCGCCAGCGGTGTCCATCCGTTAGCGGTAATATTACTTACTTCAGTGATTAAAGTTGTCTTATCTGTACCGATCTCGGCAACGATATGCCCACCTTGATTGTCATTAAATTTCATGATGCCGAAGCGCACACCGGTGGTGTTATTAAGCAGATCTGTAATAACTTGCTTGGCCACATCAATTCTGCTGAGCGGTGTCCCGATACCGGATTCATCATAGTTTATATAATTGCCCAGACGAAGCCGTCGCATTTATTTTGCCGCCACAGGTGTAGCTGGTATCTCGGATTTTAGCACGCGAATTTCCGTCTAGCAGCAATTCGGTTTTAACCGAATCACAGTTAAGATCATTTATATCCGAAGCGAATAACTGCCAGATATAAACCTTATTCGCTTTATCCCAGTAACGCTGGTAAACTGCAAGGGGGGGATAGGATCCGGGTAGGTAACTGCCGGATCATACGGGTCTCCCGGCACATCCACGGTGGACATGCTTCCGGAAGAATCAAAAATAATCAGTATATTGGGTTCTAAGTCCGGATTGGTAACGGCACCGTATATTTCGGTATCGTCCGCCCGGCTGGAAACCGATGTGCTTATCATCAATATCAGGGCGATCAGTAACCATCTCTTCATACTTAAATCTCCTCATCCCAAGCCTGACGACATATTCCGCTTTATTGGCCCCTTAAGGCATCGGCCTTGCTAAAATTTGTTGAATACCTTCCAGGCTCCCACCTGGATGTGGGTGTTACCCTTGGTTGAATAAGCTGTAATTCCATAGCGACGGATCTCAAAATATTTCAAGCTGTAGCCCGAACCGGCCGGTGGCGGACCGATATGGGGCTGCAGCGGCAGATTATTGCTGTCATTTCCCAGACCGGAAACCGCGGTTCCACTGCTCTCAATGCAGCGTATCTCCACCCTGGCAACCGGTTCGCCGTTTTCGTCATTGGACAAAACAACCTTTTTAGCCAGGGTTTGATCTTCGGTCAGAAAATCGTCGGTCATCCAGTTGGTCGAACCGCTGTTGTAATTTTCCATGGCATCGATCAGCCCGGCCTCGGCATTATAAAATTCCCGGACCATCTGGCCTTCGTTGCGTACAATTTTAACTTCCGTATTGGAGGTCCAAACCGCCAGCACACCGGCGATGACCAAAATGGCTGAAACCAGAATGGCAGTGCCCAATATAAAGCCGTGTTCATTATGAAGGGTCTTTTTCAGCGATTTAAACATCTTCATATTTTTTCTCTTTTTTGGCTAGAGATTCCGGCATCTGACGCGCGTTGTATAGGTACGGCTCACCGTTCCGCTCCGGCCTGCCGGTCGTTGCAAGGTCAGGGAAATAAGGACCGTTCGAATCTGAGCGACTGCAACGGGCTCGGGCAGCAGGTTGTCTGCCTGGTCCAGGTAGGTAAAGGACAAAGCGGTGACATGGTCCAGAAGGGTGGCGGTTAGCGACCCGCTCCCGAGATCACTGGTCTGCTGAAGCAAATTGCCGTTTAAGGCATAAATGATATCTTCAAAGGGATCATCGAGATCACCGTCATAGTTGAGATCGGCGCTAAATTGAACTGCTGGTAGAATTGGTATTGGCTGGATTAAAACCGGCAGCGGCAGAGCCCAGGGGGTCCAGTCCGGCCAGGCGGATGTCGCGCGCCATCAAATCGATTCCAATACGCGATTTTTGCTGGACACCGGCTTTGACATTTTCATTGGCATAGGATCGGTTAAAGGTGTCAAATGTCCGGTAAATCGTACCAAAAAGAATCGAGAGTATCGCAATGCACATCAACACTTCAACCAAGGTAAACCCGGCTGAACGCAGAGCCTGATTCTTTATCTGAATCAGATCGATTTTCATACGCCATTCCCCATTGTGTTGGAGCGCACAATCACGCGACGGGTACTGCCGAATTTCGTCCATTCCACGGTCACACTGACACGACGCGAGGAAGTTCCCAGAGGATCAATCCGCCAGTTCCGATTGTAAATACCGCCGGGATTACCGCTGGCATCAACCCGGGTGGAATCAACATAATCACCCACTGCCAGCGCTGTTGAGTCAATGTCCTGGTTTTTAAGCATTTCCAGCGTGGCTTTCGCCAGCATGGTGGCCTGGGTGGAGGTATTGCCGGTCGTGTTGTTGCGTACCGCCGAGTACTGCATGGATGCCGCCGCCAGCATACCCATCGCCATGACGGACATGGCAATTAACAATTCGATCAAGGAAAATCCGTTATCTTTTTTGACGGTATTTTGAAGCTTTTTGATTCCCATTTTGGTTTCGCCTTTATTGAACATTGACAAAGCCCAATCGATTGATGGTAATTTGCCGGCCTCTGACAGTATTGGCCACCGGTATGATTTCAGGTGCGAGAATATCGGGCGGTATTCCACGAGCATTGAATCGCATTTTATCATTGAACGTCGGAAAACTGAGACTGCCGGTGTCGATCTGGACACCGCTGGGCATTTTGCGGCTGAGAATTTTTCTTTCGTCGCTATCCCGGTTCCAGTTTGGCGGTCCGCCCACGCCATCCCCCGCATCCAGGAACATGGTGTAGCTGTTTGCGCCGAACTGAACGACAACAAAGGTATTTTCGCGAATGGCCCGTATTTTTGCCATTTCGAGGTCCGAGGTCAAATTAACCACAGCGCCCTCTAAACGTCTTGTCCTGTTCCACCTGAGGTAAGGCGGCATCATCAAAGCAGCGATCACAGCAACAATGGCAATGGTGGTTGCCAGTTCAAGAGCCGTAAATCCTGAGTTTTTTCGCATCATTTTAATCTCCTCTGCAGGCAGTTGTTACAAAACTTATGCCATTTCGATTTTTTGGATGATCCGGTACCGAATTGAAAAAGTGTGACAAACCAAAGCGCGATTTTTATTCGCGTTTTAGAAATGATATAAGATCCTGATTTTGTTAGTCTTAATACCTATTTAGGGTGGGTCTGAGGAGGGTGCGAGAGGATATATTATTTTAGATTGGCTTCTACGAGGGATTTTGGAAAATGTTAAAAGGAAGCAATTAATTACAATATTGAAATTTGAATTTCGAGTTTGAAATTGAAGTTGCAAGCTGTGAACCGGTTTCGGACGGAGCCCAGTTTAACCATTAGCAACAGCATCAACGGCATTTTGCAGCATCCGGATGCCGACGGTGGGACCGGATTCGGGAGTCTGGCCCAGTCGCCGGATTTTTTCCCGGTTACGGGTCCAGTCCGGGTGATTGGTCCAGTGATTATAGGCTTCCGGGTGCGGCATCAGGCCGAAGATCCGCCCGGTAGGATCGCAGATACCGGCGATGTCCTGTAAGGAACCATTGGGGTTGAAAGGAAAGCGGCCCTGGGCCAGGTTTCCGTCCGTATCGGCATATTGCAGCGCGATCTGATTACCTTCGAGCAAACGGGCAAGGGTATCGTCATCGGCATAGAACTTCCCTTCTCCGTGGCGCACCGGAAACTGGGCCGTGTCGATTCCCCGGGTAAACACACAGGGCGATGCCGGATTGGTCTTTAAATAAACCCACTGATCCCTGAAATTGCCGCAATCATTGAATGTCAGCGCCACCGAGCGCCGGGTATAATCCCGGTCGAACCCCGGTAACAGGCCGAGATTAACAAGGGCCTGAAAACCATTGCAAATTCCCAGAACCAGATTTCCCTGATCGACAAATTCGAGAATCCTTTCGCCGATATTGGTCTTGAGGCGCACGGCCTGAACCACGCCGGCGCCATGATCATCGGCCCAGCTGAATCCGCCGATAAAAACCATGATCTGAAAATCCTCCAGGCGGGCATCTCCGTCAATCAAAGAATTAATATGGACAAACCGGGTTTTGGCCCCGGCCAGCTGAAACGCATGGGCCGTCTCGTTGTCGCAGTTTAATCCAAAACCGGTCATAATCAGGACGTTGACGTCGCTCATTATCTATCTCCGTTCAATAGCATGGCGCATAGCGCAGAGCGCATAGGGTTGCCGAATGCTGAAAAAAGTCACATTTTTTACGCTATGCTCTATGCGCTTTGCGCTTTGCCTAAATGAGGTCCCCGAAAGGCTTTTTCCAGGCAGCTTTCAGATCCTTAACTGCAAGCGAAACGATGGTTTCTTGATCGAGTCCCTTAATTTCAAGTTGGGGGGTTGCAGTTACCGTTCCGATGCAGGCGCACGCTGATGTTTTAAAAATGTTTTCAAAACCCTCACGGTTTTTAGGATCAATGGTCACGATAAACCGGCCGGCCGACTCTGAAAACATCACCTGATCATTACGATCCAGCTCATCCAGCGGCACTCGATCCAGTTCGACCTGCATGCCCAGATTACCGCCCATGGCAACCATAGCCAGATGTACCGCCAGACCGCCACGGTAGATGCCATGAGCAGAGGCGACTATTCCCTCAGCGATGGCCCGGCTCAAAGCCCGGTAAGTTTCCAAAAACGCATCGGACCGGACCCGCGGAACATTTAAGCCGACTTCAGCCAAATGGGCATAATATTCCGAGCCGCCGAGTTCGTTGCGGGTGGTCCCCAAAACATAGACCAAGTCCCCGGCAACTTTGCTGTCCATCGTTATACAGCGGCTGATATCATCAATAACCGATATGGCGGAAAATTGAAGGGTTTCCAGCGCAGAGACTTTATGCATTTCACCATAACGGCCGGGCAGATAACCATCTACATACATACTGTCTTTGCCGGAAAGCAGCGGTATTTTATAGGATTGGCACATATCTCTTAAAGCCCAGCATGCCCGTACCAGCTGGGCCGCCTTCAATTTGCCGTCAGGGTTGTCAGCCGGATGGTATTGGATATTAGGCCAGCAAAAATTATCCACGCCGCCGATATGGTTCAGATCGGCTCCAACCGCCACCAGGCGCCGGACAGCCTCATCGATGCTGCCGGCGGCCATGTGGTAAGCATCGATGGCCGAATACGCCGGCAGCAGGGCCTGGGTAAATGCCAGCCCTTTTAGTGAACTGAGCACCGGCCGAACAACAGATGCATCACTGGGGATGTCCCGCTCGGCACCGACCAGCGGTTTGATCACACTGCCCCCCTGTACTTCATGATCGTACTGCCGGGTGACCCATTGCGTGGAACAGACATTGGGGCGCGCCAGCAAATCCAGCAGCAGTGTTTCGTAATCATCCGGAGCGCTGATCACCGGCTCCGACAATCCCCGTTGTTCAGGGGAGGCCCACTCGGCCTCGAATTCCCACTGGGGAAAACCGGATTTAAGCAGATCCAGATTGACATGAGCGCAGGTTTTGCCCTCATAAGTAATATGAAGCTTTCCGGAATCGGTGTAACGACCGATAACGGTGCTCTCAACCGCATGCTTTTGAGAAAGCTGCATAAATTCAGCGAGGTCCTGGGGACGAATCGCCACCGTCATGCGTTCCTGGGACTCGGAAATCCATATCTCCCACTGGTCAAGACCCGCGTATTTTAACGGCACCTTTTCCAGCTCAATTTCACAACCGTTTGAGAATCGCGCCGACTCCCCAACAGAAGATGACAGCCCCCCGCCCCCATTATCGGTTATAAATCGAATCAGGCCCCTGTCGCGGGCTTCCAATAAAAAGTCGTGCATTTTTTTCTGGGTGTAGGGATCTCCAATCTGCACATGCCCCGCCGGCGTGTTCTCCGAAAAGGTCTCCGAGGCTGCCGTGACCCCGTGGATGCCGTCTTTGCCCACCCGGCCCCCGCACATGATCACCAGCTCACCGGGAGATGTCCGTTTCTGCTCGGCGGGTTCTGCGTTTATCTGCGACGGCATGATGCCAACGGCGGTCACAAACACCAGACATTTGCCCAGGTACCCCGGATCAAATGTAATCTGGCCAAATGTGGTCGGGATACCGCTTTTGTTGCCGCCGTCGCGCACCCCTTCAATCACACCGTCCAGCAGGCGTCGCGGGTGCAAATGCGGCTTTAATTCACCGCTATAATCCCGTGGTCCCACACAATACCCATAGCTTCCCATGACCAGGCGCGAGCCTTTGCCGGTCCCCAGCGGGTCGCGGTAGACACCGACAATCCCCGTGATTGCGCCGCCGTATGCCTCCATATTCGATGGTGAATTGTGCGTTTCCCCGGTTATCACATAATAGTGATCAGCATCGAACCGTCCAGCGCCGGCATTATCCCATAACACTGAAATGACCCAGGCTTTTTGCTCCTTCAGCGTCAGCGTCGGCTTTTCGATGCAGGTTTTAAATAGATTGTCGATCTTTTCACTGCGGCCGGTCGCCAGATCCCGGTAATGAAAAAGGCCCTGAAAGGTATTATGGTTGCAGTGATCGCTGCGCGCCTGGGAAATATACTCCAGTTCGAGGTCGGTCGGATCGACAAGCCCCACCCGGGCGCGGTCTGCCTGCACCGCTTTATTCATAAAATACGCCCGGATGGTGGGGATATCATTGGGGTTTAAGGCCAGGTTGCGTTCAGCGCTGATTTTAATCAGCGTATCATCGCTATCGACCGGAACCGTGCGAACCGTTGGAATATGATCGAGCCGGACCTTGGGGATAATAAATCCGATTCCGTTTTTCGAATTCCAGTCTTGGGCCGGGATGACTTTCCACTGTTGAATAATATCGTTTGCCAGCAGCTCACCGGCAATTTTATTCAGATCGGCTTCCACCAGACCGTTGCCTTCTATGCAGTAACGCCTGGAGGTGTATACGGACTCACCGGCCGCCAGGCGAAACCCCAGCAGGTCTTCAATGGCTTCAACTGCGGTGGCGCCCGGATTGTCGCGCACACCCGGGCGGTATCCGACCCATATGGTCCAGTCGAAAGGAAAGTCAAGCGGTTCAAAGGAGGAGAGCTGGGTGACCGGATTTGTAAAGATTTCAGTTTGGATCTGTTGAAGCTGATCCGTCTTCAACTCAGCATCGATGGTCAAAATGTGGATAGCACGCACCCGGGACAGCTGCATCCCGAAGTAATCCAGTGCCTTTTGGCGAATCCCCTCTCCTTCAGCATCAATTAGATGGTCCTTCAGCGCAATTTCTAATCTGGCCGGCATAAATGGTCTCTCGATTGGGCTAATTTTTTCTGGCAAACGGTTAACGGCGATTGGAACGGATAAACTCTTAAAAGCAGGTGTTTTGTGTTTTGTGTTTTGTGTTTAGTAAAGCGCATATGAAATTGCACCAGTTTGATATTCTAAACACTAAATACGAAACACTAAATACTAAACACTACCCCCTCTTCAACTAAATATCCCCCTGAAGAAACTCATGATATCGTCTTTATATCTGAAAATATCATTATAAAAAACCAAAACAACCAGCAGCAGGATAATAAATAAACCAATTTGCTGGGCAACTTCACGGACTTTCAAACTGACCGGATTGCCCTTGAGCGCTTCAATCGAAAAGAAAAGCAGATGGCCACCGTCAAGGATGGGTATCGGCAGCAGATTAATAATGGCCAGATTGACACTAATCAAGGCAATAAAAAAAATCAGGTTCCCAATCCCCGATTTGGCCTGATCCCCGGCCATCTTGGCAATCATGATCGGCCCGCCGATGGTATCGGTCGATATATCGCCTGCAACCAGCTTGCCGATGATGATCACCATCAACTCGGTGATTTTATAGGTTTGAACTAAGCTTTCGATCAACGCCTGAAAAGGATTTAAATCTTTGGCAAAGGCGTCACCCGAGGCACTGATACCGATAATAAATCGCTCAATATCTTCGCCGAAAATATTTTTCGCCGGAACCAGTTCAGGTGTAATCTGAAAAACTTTTTCTGAATCCGAGCGCAAGACCGTTATTTCCAGGGTTTTGCCTTTGCTGGCACCGATGATTTGGGTCATATCATCCCAGCTGGAAACCGGTACGCTATCAATCGAGGTAATCAGGTCCCCCGCCTCTATTCCAGCGGCAAGTGCCGGCGAACCCTCTCTAACCGTACCCACAGACGCCTTTAATATCATGGCGCCGGAAACCAGAAATATGACGAAAAAGATGATAACCGCCAGTAAAATATTAAACAGGGGACCGGCGGCCACAATGCACATGCGTTTGGCCACATGTTTGTGGGTAAAGGAAAGGGGGATATCGCCCGGCTCCACCTCGGCATCCGGTTCTTCACCGACCATTTTGACATAGCCGCCAAGGGGAATGGCCGAGATGCGATAATCGGTTCTTCCGATCTTCTTTCCAATCAAGCGCGGACCAAAACCCAGGGAAAATTTTTCAACCCCAACACCGAATAATCTGGCAATCAGAAAATGTCCGAATTCATGAAAAAAAATGAGAACCCCTAAAACGACAACAAATGACAGTAGTGTTATGCCCATGGTTTAACGTCTCGGATTAGTTTTAATATATTGAAATTATAAAATTTTAATTGATTTCGGTATTCATTTCATCTGGAAAAATGGAATAATGGGTAAAACGTATGAAAAAACCGTTTTGATTAGACAGAATTCCTTTGAACCCATGATTCCAGCATTCCATCATTCCACTATTCCAGTCGTAAACAATTAAGCCTGGATGTTGCGAATAAGATCGGCGGCCTTTTTTCTGGCATTCCGATCAGCGTCGATAATGTCTGAAAGCGCCGGATTGGCTGCAACCGTATGTGAATCCATGGTTCCTCCGACAATCCGGGCAATGTCGTTAAAAGAAATCTCTTCTTTCAGAAACGCATTTACCGCCACTTCATTGGCGGCATTTAATACCGCCGGCATCGTTTTGCCGACCTTGCAAGCCTTAAATGCCAGCGCCAGACAGGGAAATTTCTCCAAATCCGGTTTCTGGAATGTCAGTCCCTGTCCGTCTGAAAAATCCGGCAACGGCTGATTTAGCGGCAGCCGTTCCGGATAGGACAACGCGTAAGCGATCGCCCCTCTCATATCCGGTATGCCCAGCTGGGCAATGACGGAGCCGTCTTGATAGGCAACCATCGAATGAATCACACTCTGGGGGTGAATAATCACCTCGATCATATCTTCGGAAACGTCAAAAAGAGATTTGGCTTCAAGCACCTCCAGTCCTTTGTTCATCAGGGTGGCTGAATCGATGGTGATCTTGGGTCCCATATCCCAGTTGGGATGATTTAATGCCTGCGCTTTTGAGATATTGGAAAATTGGGAAACCGGCAAGTTTAAAAACGGGCCGCCGGAGGCCGTTAATAGAATTTTTGCTAAATCCGCTTTGCGATGCCCCTGAAGACATTGAAAAATTGCACTGTGCTCGCTGTCGACCGGAAGGATTTGAACGCCTTTGCGGGCCGCATTCCGGGTGACAATGTCACCGGCCATGACCAGCGTTTCTTTATTGGCCAATGCAATCGTTTTGCCGGCTTCGATGGCCGCCAGCGTCGGCATCAAACCGGCCGCACCGACGACGGCGGAAATGACGATATCCACACCGTCGGCTGTCGCCGCCGCCCGGTAACCTTCATCCTCACAAAGGATCTCGACACGGGTCCCTGCCGCAAGCGTCTGTTTTAATCGCTGCTTACTGTCCAGGTCATAAACAACCGCAATCTCAGGGTCAAACTGCTCAATCTGTTTGGCCAGAAGGACCGTATTGGTTTTGGCGGCCAGCGCCTTCACCGAAAATCGTTGCGGAAACATCTCGACAATTTTCAGCGCATTGCGACCAATCGAGCCTGTAGAGCCCAGTATGGAGAGATTTTTCATTACAATTTCTAACGATTTCAATCCAACATGTTTATTTAATGTTACAGCGACACGTTGCCGCAAGGAATTATTTTTTTCGGTGGGTGGGAGCGGCTGCCAGCCGCGAATATCGCAGCAAGATGCTGCTCCCACAGCTATAAATTTGAAAAATGCCTATAGTACTAAAAAACAAATCGAATAAAAACGTATGCCACCGGAGAAGCAAATAAAAGGGCGTCGATCCGATCCAGGATGCCGCCGTGGCCCGGCAAAATATTGCTGGAGTCCTTTATATTTGAAGATCGTTTCATTTCCGATTCAAATAGATCTCCCAGCTGACCGGCAATACCGACCGCAAGAAAGAATAAGATGCTTAAGCTCCATGGCAAATGGGGCAGAAAAAAGGCTTTTCCAATCGCCCCGACCAGCAGGTTGGCGGCTAATCCGCCAATTGCCCCCTCGATGGTCTTTCCCGGACTGATCGCCGGGCTTAATTTGTGTCTGCCCAAATAGGATCCAACATAGTAGGCACTGGTATCGCCGGCGAAAATGATCGCCAGCAATAAAAAAATCCAGATGGTGCCGGAGTGACCCTCACGGATGAGAACCAAAAAGCCAAGCGCTACCGGAATGTAGATGATTCCCTGAAGTTGCCGTACAATCACCTCTAAAACAGAGCGGTCTGTTTTGAACTGAAACATCGAGATCAGGGCGATGGTCACAAGATTCAACGCCACCAGACCCAGGATAAGATCCACCCCCACCCCATATGCCGCCCAGATAATGGCGCAACAGATCCCGTAACCCCACCACAAAATGATACCGGATGGCGATTTGGCCTTCCCTGGCGCGACGACACGATAATACTCCCACAGGGCAACCAGACTGACCGCACAGACAAGGGTCGCAAAGAAAACACCGCCTTTGTAAACCAGGAAAATAAGAAATGGGAGGGCACTGAGTCCCGTTATCCAGCGTTTAAGATGCATCCGGTCGCTCTTTCAAAAAAAAAGTCGCCAAACCCCAAATAACAAAATCTAAAACTCCAAGTCACAAGCACCAAATTGCAAATAAATCTCAAATCTCAATTTTTCAATTTTTCAATGACCAAAACAGTTTGATTTTTTTAGATTTTGGTTATTGTAATTTGATTGATATTTGTGTTTTGTCTTTTGGAATTTTTTTCAATTCAAGAACTCAGCTGGGCTGAGATATATCACACGACTTTTGTACGATTCATTTATGGGGAAATGACCCTACACCCTTCCAAACCTGCGTTCCCGTTGCTGATAGTCCTTCAGAATCTCGTAAAATTCATCCTTGCCGAAATCGGGCCAATAGGTCGGGGTGACATAAATTTCAGCATAGGCAATCTGCCACAATAAGAAATTGCTGATACGCATCTCCCCGCTGGTCCGGATCAACAGATCCGGATCCGGTATGTCTTTGGTATAAAGGTGTTCAGCCACGATATCCGCGTCAATGGCATCCGGATCAATCTGCCCGCTTTTCGATTTCCGGGCAAGTTTCTGGGCCATATGGACAATTTCCGCCCGACTGCCATAACTCAGGGCCAGATTCAGCTGAAGGGCGGAATTGGCGCGGGTTAAGTCCATGGCCTCACGCAACGCCTGTTGAACCTTTGCCGGCAGTCGCTGCATTTGCCCGATCACCTGCAAGCGAATGTCATTTTCAGCAAGTTCTTTCTGTTCTGATTTTAAGAATTTCATCAGGAGGGCCATGAGAGCATCGACCTCACTTTTGGGCCGCTGCCAGTTTTCGGTCGAAAAGGCGTAAAGCGTCAGATAGGCAATGCCAATTTCACGACAGGCGCGCACAATTGCTCGAACTGCGTCAGCGCCCTTTTCATGTCCTTTAATGCGGGATAAAAGATGTTTTTTTGCCCACCGGCCATTACCATCCATGATGACGGCAACATGGGTTGGCAGTTTGGTTTTGTCAAGATCTTCCGGAACGCCGGAAGCAGAACTAGAATTCAAGGATTTCTTTCTCTTTTTTTATAAAGCATTCGTCAACGCGCTTGATATGCTCATCGGTAATTTTTTGAACCTCATCCTGGGCTTTAAAAGCCTCATCTTCGGATATGTCGCCATCCTTTTTCAGGCTCTTCAGCAGTTCATTTGAATCGCGCCGGATGTTGCGGACCGAAACTTTGTGGTCCTCACACATTTTATGAACCAATTTGACCAGCTCCTTTCTGCGATCTTCGGTAAGCGGCGGAATTGAAATTCGCAGAATTTTGCCGTCATTGGAAGGTGTAAGTCCCAGGTCGGACTTTAGAATCGCCTTTTCAATATCTTTGATCACGGATACATCCCAGGGCTGGATCGTAATCAGGCGGCTTTCCGGCACCGCAAGGGTGGCCATCTGATTCAGCGGTGTCAGCGTGCCGTAATAGTCCACTCTAATTCCATCCAGAATCGATAAAGACGCACGACCGGTCCGTACCCGCTTTAATTCTCTTTCGAGCGCCTCGATCGAGTTGCGCATACTTTCCTTGGTATCTTGATAGATATCATCAATCATTGGAATCCCTCGATTTGCTCATTTTAGGCTAAAATTATTTTTGAAATTGGCGCCTTTACGATCATTATATCAAGAATTTAATGATCTCACCAATGAAATTATACGCGACAGGTGGGCTGATGTGTCCTATGAAATGCGCGTGCCGATATCTTGCCCGCAAACCACCCTTTTGATATTGCCTTTGTCTTTTAATTTAAATACCGCCAGCGGAAGTTTGTTGTCCATGGCAAGGGAGATCGCGGTCATATCCATCACCCTGAGCTGCTTTTCGATGACCTTTATATAGCTGGTTTTTTTAATAATCCGGGCCTTCTTGTTGACAACTGGATCCGAATCATACAGCCCATCGACCTTGGTGGCCTTCAACAGGATCTCGGCATGGGTCTCCTGAGCCCGTAATACGGCAGCCGTGTCGGTCGTAAAATACGGATTGCCGGTCCCGGCACCAAAGATAACCACCCGACCCCTTTCCAGGTGGCGGATGGCCCGACGCAGAATATAGGGCTCGGCAACTTCATGCATGGAAATAGCCGTTTGTACACGGGTTTCAAGGCCAACTTTCTCCATGGCATCTTGCAACGCCAGGCTGTTGATTACCGTCGCCAGCATTCCCATATGATCTGCGGAAGCCCGGTCCATACCATAGGAACTTGCGCCAATGCCTCTGAAAATATTACCGCCCCCCACAACAATGCCGGTTTGCACACCCAGTTCGATGATGGATTTAATCTCCCCGGATACATACTTCAACATATCCGGGTCGATGCCGAATTTCTGATCCCCCATGAGCGCTTCGCCGCTTAATTTAAGCAAAATGCGCTTGTATTGTGGCCGGCTCACGATTTACGATTCTCCAATCTGATAGCGTACAAATCTTTTGATGGATATATTTTCACCGATTTTGGCGATCATTTGATTGAGCAGATCTGCAATGGATATATCCGTATCGCGCACATAAGGCTGTTTCAGCAGGCAGCTCTCCTCATAAAATTTATTGAGCTTGCCCTCAACGATTTTATCAACCACGTTTTCCGGTTTTCCCATATCGAGCGCCTGGGCCCGGTAAATTTCTTTTTCTTTCTCAATAATTTCTTGCGAAATATCTTCCGGTGAGATCCCCAGGGGATTGGTGGCCGCAATATGCATGGCAATATTTTTGGTAAATTCTTGAAAATCCTCATTTTTTGCCACGAAGTCCGTCTCACAGTTCACTTCGACCAGAACACCCAGCTTACCGGTCATATGAATATAGGATTGAATCATTCCTTCGCTCAAGGCACGCCCGGCTCTTTTTTGGGCGGTGGCCAGCCCCTTTTTTCTAAGGAGTTCAATCGCTTTTTCAACATCACCTTCAACTTCGGAAAGCGCATTTTTACAATCCATCATTCCGGCTCCGGTTTTTTCGCGGAGCTGTTTCACCATTGCAGCGCTAATATTCGCCATGTTTATTCTCCCGCTATCTTTTCTTCAGATTCATCGATCGGTTTCTCGGTTTCAGTCTCCCCATCCACGGCCGGCTGCACTTCCTCCTCTACAGCGCTTTCAACGGTTTCCGTCTTTCGGATAATTTCGACGACCGGGCCCTCTGTCCCATCGGATATGACTTTGCGTTCGCCCGGTTTCAGTTCGGCGCTGGCGGTTGCGATTTCGGATTCTTCCTCAACATCCTTATCCGCTTCGGCCTGCATTTTTTCGTCATAACGCGCTTTGCCGGCGACGCAGGCATCGGCGACTCTGGAGGTTAGCAGTCGAATCGCCCGGATGGCATCATCATTCCCCGGTATGATATAGTCAATTTCGTCCGGATCACAATTGCTATCAACGATTGCCACGATGGGTATATTCAGCCGTTGACCCTCCCGCACCGCAATCATTTCATTTTTGGGATCCACCACAAAAATTGCCCCGGGCAGACCGTTCATGGTCCGAATACCGCCAAGGTTATTGTCGAGTTTGACCCGCTCTTTGGCCAGCTTCAGCCGCTCTTTTTTGGGAAACACGTCGATGGACCCGTCATTCTGTATTTCGTTGAGATAATTCAACCGATCAATACTCTGTCGAATCGTCTGAAAATTCGTCAGCATACCGCCCAGCCAGCGATTGTGAACGTAAAACATCTCGCACCGATTGGCTTCTTCATAAATGGATTCCCGGGCCTGTTTTTTTGTGCCGACAAAAAGGACCGATTTTCCTTCCGCCACCGTATTCATAATAAAATCGTAGGCGGTTTTGAACATGGCAACGGTTCTTTGAAGATCAATGATGTAGATCCCGTTTCTCGCGCCAAAAATATAGGGTTTCATTTTGGGGTTCCAGCGTTTGGTCTGGTGACCGAAATGAACCCCGGCCTCAAGCAATTCTTTCATAGTGACATAAGCCATTTTTTTCTCCCTTCAATACGTGGTTTTTCCTCCGCCG
Organism: uncultured delta proteobacterium; assembly: GCA_963706575.1. Taxonomy (GTDB): domain Bacteria; phylum Desulfobacterota; class Desulfobacteria; order Desulfobacterales; family JAHEIW01; genus JAHEIW01. The sequence goes on from CAVPNL010000003.1 coordinate 532,126, forward strand.
CCGTCAACCCTGTCTCCAACTTTCCATGAAAGCACCGGGAGACCAATTCGGCGACGTGTGTGGTAAAAAATCCATTTCAAATAGCAAATTCTATCAGGCTCCGCAACAGTTTTTTCTTTTAATCAAGATCGTTTTCGCATGGACACGATGCGGTCATAGCCACTGTAATCTTTGTAAAACTGAGCATCTTCATATTGATCGCTGGCGTCGATGATTTGCTTTATCGGTGCCTGCTGATCATGTCCCATTTCCAAAAGAAGGGCGCCGGCCGGTTTTAGATAGAGATATGCACATTGAATAATATGCCGCAAGTAACGCAGACCATCTTTAGCGCCGTCGAGGGCTGCAACCGGCTCATAGGCATGTATTTCCGGCTGAAGCCGTTTCAGATCATCGGATCTTATATACGGCGGGTTGGAAACGATCAGATCAAACTGGCCTGATTTTGCATCAAAGGGCGCAAACCAATCCGCAACCATAAAACAGATCTTAGCACCCATCCCATGGCGCATGGAATTGCGGCGGGCAACCCGAACGGCATCGCTGGAAATATCCGTGCCCACATATGAATGCCGGGAATTCTCAGACGCCAGGGCCAAAACGACCGCCCCGGACCCGGTACCCAGCTCCAGGATGGACTTACACCCCGGATTCGGATCCGCCGCCAGGTTTTCCAAAGCCCTTTCAACCAGACATTCGGTTTCCGGACGCGGGATCAGGACATCCCTGTTGACTTCCAGATCCATTGACCAGAATTCCTTGTGTCCCACAATATATGCCACCGGCTCCCGTTTTGTGCGGCGTTTGATCAGCGTTTTAAAGCGGTTCAATTCATCAGAATTCAGCGGTTGATCGTAGCGCAGATATAAATCAATTCGCTTTACGCCCATCGCGTGCGCCAAAAGAATTTCGGCAGTCGCCCGGGGGCTGTCGATATCGTGGGCGTCAAAGTACGCTGTGGCCCATTGAATCAGTTTAATCAGGGTCCATTCCGGTGGGCCGGGTTTGGTTTGTTTGTGCATTTTGCAGCGCCTGCGCCTGAAAATAAGTCGTCAGTTCATCGATGAATTCGCTGAGATTCCCAGCCAGGACATCATCCAGTTTATATAGGGTCAGACCGATGCGGTGATCGGTCACCCTGCCCTGGGGGAAGTTATAGGTTCGGATGCGCCCGCTGCGATCTCCGGTTCCCACCTGGCTTTTGCGTTCTTCAGACCGTTTTTCGTTCTGTTCCTGGGTGATTTGATCCAGCAACCGCGCCCGCAAAACTTTTAAGGCTTTGTTTTTATTTTTTAATTGCGATTTTTCATCCTGACAGGTGACAACCAGCCCCGTCGGCAGATGGGTAATGCGAACAGCCGAATCGGTCGTGTTCACACTCTGCCCCCCGGGCCCTGTGGAACGATAGACGTCAATTTTCAGTTCGGAAGGGTCAATTTTTACATCGACTTCTTCGGCCTCCGGCAAAACGGCAACCGTAACCGCAGAGGTGTGAATTCGCCCCTGGGCTTCGGTGGTCGGAACCCGCTGAACCCGATGAATACCGCTTTCGTATTTAAATCGGCTGTAAGCCCCTTTACCGTGAACCAGGACGATAATTTCTTTAATCCCACCGACGCCGGTGAGGTGTTGCGCCATGACTTCCACCCGCCAATCGCGGTTTTCCGCATAGCGCGTGTACATTCTAAAAAGATCGCCGGCAAATAGGGCTGCTTCTTCCCCGCCTGTACCGGCCCGGATTTCAACAATCACATTCTTATCATCATTGGGATCCTTTGGCAAAAGCAGCTTTCTGAGATCATCTTCAAGCCGACCTTTATTCTGATTCAAGGCGGTGAGCTCTTCCCGGGCCAAATTTTTTATTTCAGGATCAGAATCCTGCAGCAGTTCCGTGCTATCTTCAATACCCTGAAGGACCCTTTGATATTCATTGAAGACCGATACAATTTTATTCAGCTCGGCGTGTTCACGGATAAGCTTCTGATACGCTTGACGATCATTGACAATTTTCGGTTCGCTCAGATGCTTTTCAATCTCTAAGAATCGTTCTTCAACCCCTTTTAATTTTTCGAACATTTTTGCGACACCCTAAAAAATTTAAGTATTCCTAAATGTTATGCCAACCGGCGAAAGTAAAGGGGAAAGGTGAATGCAACTGGCTATATCCTAATAATTAACCAGGCTACTTCCGAGATCAGCAGATTGTATTTGAGGGAGACGGCCTCTGGACGATTCTGGTAGAATACTTGTAAGGCCAGAAAGTGCCTTTATGCGGTTAAGCCCTCGGCCACTGGTTTTTCAGTATCGATAAGCTTAGCCGCATCATCGCAACAAGGCGGGGGTGCTAGTTCGGTTTTTCTTTTTTTTGCTGAAATTTTTCATATTTTTGGCGGAAACGTTCGATGCGACCGGCGGTATCTACCAGCTTCTGTTTGCCGGTAAAAAACGGATGGCATTTTGAGCAAATCTCAACCCGGATATCCTCTCTGGTGGATCCGACCTCCAGGACGTTACCACAGGCGCACCGAATGGTGGTTTCATGATACTCTGGATGAATGTCAGTTTTCATTTTATCTCAACCCCCTAATGTATCTGGTATTTGGTGTTTGGTATTTAGTGTTTGGTATAGCGGATATGACGTCACTTCGGTTTAAATGCTAAACACGAAACACCAAATACTAAACACTAAAAATTTTTTTGTATATACGAATGAATTCCTTTTGGCAACCCTTTATTTTCAATTGGGAATGTTACTCCTGATTATATTACGCATTCATTGAATTTAAAAATTCCTGGTTGTCTTTGGTTCCGCCCATTTTATCGAGCAAAAATTCCATACTGTCAACCGTATTCAACGATGTCAGCAGTTTGCGCAATATCCAAACCCGATTCAATGCCTCTCCATTCAGCAGTAGCTCTTCTTTACGCGTACCGGAACGCTTGATATCAAATGAAGGATAAACACGCTTATCCGCCAGGCGTCGATCCAGCTGAATCTCAGCATTGCCGGTACCTTTAAATTCCTCGAAAATAACTTCGTCCATGCGGCTGCCCGTATCAACCAACGCAGTCGCAATGATGGTCAGACTACCGCCCTCCTCAATATTCCGGGCGGCGCCAAAAAATCGTTTGGGGCGCTGCAACGCGTTGGAATCCACGCCACCGGAAAGTATCTTGCCACTGGGAGGTACCACCGAATTGTAAGCCCGGGCCAGCCGGGTAATACTGTCCAGCAGGATGACAACATCTTTTTTGTGTTCAACCAGACGCTTGGCCTTGTCGATCACCATCTCGGCTACCTGGACATGCCGTTCTGCCGGCTCGTCAAAAGTTGAGCTGATGACTTCAGCAGCCACAGTCCGTTGCATATCGGTGACCTCCTCCGGCCTCTCATCAATCAGCAGGACAAAAGGCACCACATCCTTGTGGCTGATGATAATGGCGTTGGCAATACTTTGCAGCAGCATGGTTTTACCGGATCGCGGCGGCGAAACAATCAAGCCCCTTTGGCCAAAGCCCATAGGGATCATCATATCCATGATCCGGGTGGAATAGTTTTCAGCATCGGTTTCCAGACTGATTTTGCGATCCGGATAAAGCGGTGTAAGATTGTCAAACAGGATCTTGTCACGGGCGACTTCCGGATCTTCAAAATTAACGGCTTCCACCTTCAGCAGGGCGAAATAGCGCTCGGATTCTTTGGGCTGGCGGATCTGGCCCGAAATCGTATCGCCGGTTCTTAAATTAAAGCGCCGAATCTGGGAGGGTGACACATAAATGTCATCGGGTCCCGGCAAATAGTTGGAATCCGGTGATCTTAGAAAGCCAAATCCGTCGGGCAGAATCTCAAGGGTTCCTTCGCCAAAAATAAACCCGTTTTTTTCAATCTGGTGTTGCAGCAGGGCAAACATCAGTTCCTGCTTACGCATTCCGGCTGCCCCGTCAATTTTGTACTGTTTGGCCATCTGGGTGAGTTCGTTGATTTTTTTTTCTTTAAGTTCTACGATATTCATCAAGTTTTTCCTCTTTAAGTTAATATTCCGGTGGGTTAGATCTGCCGCTGGCGGCAGGATTATTTTTAAAGCATTTATCCTCAAGCTGTTGCTGAACGGTTTCTGAGAAATATACTTTATGCTTTATTAATAAACGCTTTCCAGCACTTTAGCATTATACCTAAGCGCAGGCGGGTTATCCTTGCGACAAACCTGTTTGGCGGTATGGGTACTTGAAAACGTTGAGCATTTGAATAAATATAGGCGTCCCTACACAGCAGATTTATGGATTGGATCCATGTCGGTTTTTAAGGAGGTTTATGCGTGTATGCTTGTACAGTGATTTTAAGCTAGAAGAATATTATTAAGTCCTCACAGTCTGGTGGGCTATGCCTTAGATCTGATAATATAAAAATTATATCATTATCGGAAGCCTGTCAAGCAGTTTGTCAAATTTTTAAACACTTTAGCGAAACACGCGCCAGATGGTTTTTAAATTCAACCATAGCTGTGTTATAATCCAAATTCATTCAAATTCTTCGTTTGCATCAATTGCGAAAAATCAATCTCGTACTTTGTAAATAAGAACTCCGTGCAAAATTCAGCTAAAAAAATGATTCGACTTGATACAAAAATTTTCCCTGAAGTCCCGGGCGCTTTCATTGTTGGCGGTTCAATCAGAGATTTGCTTTGCGGTCGTGCACCGGTTGACTATGACGTTGCCGTGCTGGGAGATCCGGTTAAATTTGCGCGCCAGATTGAAAGCAGGACAAACGGTCGCAGGGTTGAACTCGGCAAACCCGGCCAAATGATTATTCGGGTGATCAGTGAAAATCACATTATCGACGTTTCCAGTATTAAAAATGCATCTATTGAAAAAGATCTTCAGGCAAGGGATTTTACGATCAATGCCATGGCATATGATTTGTCATCAAATCGATTAATCGACCCTGTTGGCGCACAACGCGATCTGAAGAACAAAACCGTTCGTATGGTTTCAAAAGAAATTTTTAAGCGGGATCCGGCACGACTGCTGAGGGCATATCGAATTGCAGCCGAATTTCAATTTGAGATTGAACCGCAGACCAAGGCTGCGATTCAAAAACATGCTGCGCTTATTCAGCAATCAGCGGGAGAACGGGTTCGCGCAGAACTTTTTAAGATGCTGCAATGCACCGGTTTTCACCCTTATCTATGCCAGATGGCGGATAGCAGGTTGCTGTTTGCAGTTTTGCCTGAACTTGCAGCCCTAAAACAATGCCGCCAAAATCGGCACCATGAATTCAACGTATTTGATCATACCCTGCAGGCATTTTTTCATCTGGAAGGTTTGCTGGGGCCAAATCAAAAATTGTTGATCGCCAACAAGGAGGCGGCTGCACGCCGGATCGACGCAACACAGACTCCGCTGCTCAAGCTTGCGATGCTGCTGCACGATGTCGCCAAACCGGCTGTTATGACCGGGAGTCGTGACGAGAAACTCCATTTTTACGGCCATGAACGCCAGAGTGCCCAGGTGGCTGAGACCATCTGCCAGCGGCTGAAGTGCTCCAGGCGGGATACCGCTAAAATTCATTTTCTGGTGCGGCATCACGTTCGCCCCCGGTTCCTTTTTACGGCACTTCATGAACAAAAAGCCTGCCCCCGGGCGGTGACCCGATTTTTTATGAAATGCGCCGAGCATATGCCAGATCTGCTCATCATTGCAGCTGCTGATATGCTGGGCAAAGAAGCGGAATTCAGCGAACGCAGCACCGCATTTTTAGCTTTTTTGAATCAGTTGATGGTTGATTTTGAAACAAATTACAAACCCAGAACATCCGGCTCACGGCTGATAAGCGGCCACGATTTGGCTGCTGAATTCGGGCTTGCGCCATCTCCACTAGTATAAGAAAATTTTAGCCCGGGTGGAAGAAGAACGATTGTCAAGAAGCGATATGACGCGGCAGGAAGCCTTGGCGCTGGTTACAAGGCTAATACGCGCTAAGGGGTCAATCGAGGATAAGTGAAAGGTGGCGTAGGTCGGTCGCCTGGTTCAAAGGTTCAAGGTTCTGAGGTTCAGAGGTTTGTACCTGAACCTCTGAACCTCAGAACCTTGAACCCTGAACCGATATTATTTCAAACCATCCAGGGCGGAGTATATCTGATCTCGGATCTGGTCCACCTTGCCGACACCGTCGATGCGGATATATTTGGGAGCTGCGGATTCGCCGGATTTTTCCCAATCCTGATAATAGCCGACCAGGGGCTCGGTCTGAGCGTGATAGACCTCCAGCCGTTTGCGCACGGTTACTTCTTGGTCATCGTCACGCTGAATCAAGGGCTCACCGGTTTCATCATCTTTGCCCTCTTCTTTGGGTGGATTGAACACAATATGATAGGTCCGCCCGCTGGCCAGGTGAACCCGTCGACCGCTCATACGTTTGATGATTTCTTCATCGGGTACATCGATGTCGACCACGGCCTCAATCGGCACACCGGCTTCCTTCATGGCATCTGCCTGGGGAATGGTTCGGGGAAATCCGTCAAATAAAAATCCACTCTCACAATCCGGTTCTTTAATTCGTTCTTTGACCAGGCCGATGATGACATCATCCGGCACGAGCTTGCCGGCATCCATATACTCTTTGGCCTTTAGCCCCAACTCGGTGCCTTCCTTCAGGGCTGCACGCAGCATGTCTCCGGTTGAAATCTGTGGGATCTGGTATCGGTCTTTTACGAGATTGGCCTGGGTACCTTTGCCCGCACCGGGTCCACCCAATAATATCAAACGCATGTGTTATCCTCCTTCCATTCATTTAACAAATTTCGTGCTTTCGTGATTCGCCTTACCATTTTTTCATCCAGATTTTGTGAATTAAATAATACTTTTTTTGCCGGCAGAGTATGGCGGAAGGAAAGCCGAGTGTCAAGATAATATTGGGCGTATTCCACCGACCCTAGCATTCCAGGATTCCATTATTCCAACAGCCCGTGGCAAGCGTTTACGGTAATCCGCCTCCGACAAACTGACCTGTCTATCGGAGCACCTTTTCAATGTTAGAATAAATTTCTTGAAAATATCGGAAATTTTTCTTGCCAAATGGAATCATAGACTATATAAATAAGCGTTTAACGTAAAATATTGGAAAATAGACAATTTCAATACGTTACAAATAAAATTGGAACTTAAAAGGGGGCGAGGAATTTGAAGGATATTGAGGTCAGGGTCATTGACAACGATATTGAAAAGGCCATCCGGATCTTGAAAAAGAAGATTCAAAACGATGGGCTGTTCAAACGGCTTAAGCTAAAAAAGAGTTACGAAAAGCCGAGTGAATACAGACGTCGCAAGATGCGTGAGGCCTTAAGAAGGGAACGGCTAGCTCGCTGCCCGCGCTGCCAGATATCGCAGAAGATAGGGCCTAACTGCAATAAAAGGAAACCCGGCAAGAAAAGCCTTTTTGCCGGGTTTTTTATGTTTATGCCGCCAAAAGAAACTTATAATAGCTGTTTGAAGACCATGTATGCGCTGAGAAGATTTGGGATCATACTTGGTCTGGGTACCATCAAAAACATTTTAAGCGCACTTGGCGATCCTCAGAACGATTTTAACTGCATCCACATAGCGGGAACAAACGGAAAGGGCTCGGTTGCATCCGCCCTCTCCACCATTTTACACGAATCCGGTTATCGCGTCGGTCTTTATACCTCACCCCATCTGGTTCGTTTCAATGAGAGAATCTGTATCAACAACCGTCAGATCGCAAATAAAGATGTCGTAAAATCCTATCAGGCGGTCAAGCGTGTCCACCACGGGGACCGCAGCCCGACGTTTTTTGAATTTTCCACCGCCATGGCACTTTATACGTTCAGCAGACAAAAGGTGGACTGGGCGGTGATCGAGACCGGTATGGGGGGACGCTACGATGCCACCAACATCATAAAGCCGGCCATTTCGATCATTACCAACGTATCCATGGAACATCGGGATTATCTGGGCAGCACCATAGCTGAGATTGCACGCGAAAAAGCCGGTATCATCAAGCAAATGACACCGGTGGTCACCGCCGTAAAACAAAAGCAGGCCCGATCTGTCGTTCGGGAAGTCGCCCAAAAAAAATCTGCACCGCTATTCATGCTGGGGAAAGATTTCGCGGTCAGACAACATCCGTCCGGACATTTTTCTTACTATGGCTTTGAAAATACCTGGCGCCATTTAAAGACGCCTTTGTTGGGACACTATCAGGTTCAAAATGCGGCGCTCGCCCTGGCAGCCAGCGAACTGTTAACCAAAAACAACGTCTCAATTTCCCGTGAAAGTATTAAACAGGGCCTGGCAAACACCCGGTGGCCCGGAAGACTGGAAATTGTCTGCGACAATCCTTTGGTCATCCTGGACGGCGCTCACAATTTAATTGCCGCACGCAATCTGGCCAGATTCCTGGCCGATAACCTGGCTAAAAGGCGCATCACCCTGGTCATCGGAATATTGGATGACAAACCCTATGAGTCCATGCTTAAAAGTTTACTGCCCCAATGTTGCCGGGCCATTATCACCCGGGCCAAAACCGGTCGGGCATTAGAACCTCAGCGCCTTTATAAAACGGCCCAAAAACTCGTTTCAGATGTATCGATTGTACCTGATGTAGCCGATGCATTTCGACAGGCGGTTGAAACCGCAGCATCAGATGAAGTGATCTGTGTTGCCGGTTCCCTGTATGTCGTCGGCGAAGCCAAAGAAGCCGTCGAGAAAGGCCTTATCAAATCTATAAAAACACATAAATAGATTTGATCTAATTGATCTTGACTTATATAACCGCATAAATTAATTAATTTGTTAAAGCTCGAGGGCTTTGGGAAGCGTTCAATTTTGTTCAAGTTCAAGGAAGGCGAAGATTTTAACCGGAGGCATACTTAAAGTATGTTGAGGATTAAAATCTGCGTCTGACGCAGAAATTGGGCAAAAGGGGACGGTTCCCAGAGCCCTCGATAGGCGCCCGTAGCTCAGGGGATAGAGCGTCAGCCTCCGGAGCTGAAAGCCGCTGGTTCGAATCCAGCCGGGCGTACCAATAAAATAAAGGGTTTAGAAGATTTTCTAAACCCTTTTTCTTTTTTAAAAACTATATTTCCAACCCTATTTCCAACCTAAAGAAGAAATAGCGGGGTAATTCAGGGTAAGTCAATAGGAAAGGTAAATCTTCGGTTCGGCAAAAGAGGAAGGTTTAAACGACAATCAGCTTTTTTAATTGAAATATTAAGCTTTCAAATCTGCAATTATCCCGAAAGCTATATTTCGATCTGAAATCCTAAAATTTTCTTACACTTTAGAAGATGCATTTATAGCCGAAATGTAAAGTAAAAGTAATTTGGGGACTGCGTTATGAAATCCAAATATTTGAGAAATTAGCATGCATCCAAGTCATCTGCTAATTTTAAAGCACCCTCGAAGTCAAAATCTTCGGCCAATTGAGCGATTCGATATCTAACCTCTGAACCAGGAGACTGACACGTTGCACCATTTTTTAATCCAACAAACCCAAGTAACCGAGTTACTCAACAAACCTGCGTCTCTACTGCCCACTCAGTCCCCAGCACTCAGTCCTAAGTTCTTTTTGGATTTTCCAAATTCGACTCGGCTGAGCTCGTCGCGGGCCATATTCCATTGTCGCGGAAAAAATTGATTATTATGACTTGACAAGGGCTTCGATTTGACGGAAAAGTAACCAAGCGCTTGGTTAATAATTCGAATTCGCTGCGCAACAAACCGAATTTAGATCAAGCACTTTCCCTCCCGAATGATCATTTACCCAATTAGGATAAGCCAATAATTATGCAAAAATACATTGTCTTTAAGATCCTTATCTCTGTGAATCGGTTTCGGCCGTGGTTTTCATTTTATAGAGAAAAAGCGTTTTCTTCATTCAGTTTCCCAAACCGTCTATTTTCATAAAAAAGGATGGACGCAATGCAACAGACAGCATCTAAGAACAAGTACATCGTTGGTAATGTGGAAAGATTCGATCAGAAAAATGTGATGTATAACCGCGTAAGATGGGATCCGAAAGTCGAAGAGTTAGGGCGCAAATTGTATGGAATTCTCGCGCCCGGTGAACAACCGGGTTATACTCTCGTTGATCGGGCGTTACAAAATTCATACTGGTATGTCGAGATGGCCTATGCTCATGGCCATATTGTGCATGGCCTGGATCTATTTTCATGGGAGAAAAAACCCTATTCCGATTGTCTCCGTCTTCCCAAAGGCGAAAAACTTGAATCACCTGACCCGGCAGATATGGCCTTAAAGGTAAAGAAGGCCGCCAAAGGTCTGGGGGCTGATATGGTCGGGATATGTGAAATGGATCAGCGCTGGATTTATTCGCATTGGTATAACCTGCATAGCCGCGAAAGCGGGCCTCTCGAAATACCTGAAAACTGCAAATGGGTCATCGCCATCGCTGTGGAGATGGATTATGAAATGTTTCGCACGTCCCCGACGGAGATAGAATCAGCGGCAACAGGTTTGGGTTATTCACGAATGGCTTTTGTTGCGGGTTCTCTGGCCCATTTCATTCGCAATCTAGGTTATACAGCCATCGCCTGCGGAAATGATACCGGCTTGAGTATACCCATCGGAATTGATGCCGGATTGGGTGAATTAGGAAGACACGGCCTTCTGATTACCCCGAAGTTCGGGCCACGGGTGCGATTATGCAAAGTCATTACCGATTTGCCCCTGGCAACTGATGCACCCATAGAGTTTGGCGTCGCAAAATTCTGCGATCTATGCAAGAAATGCGCAGAAAACTGCCCTTCCCAGGCCATTCACCACGAAGAGCGCACGACTGAGGCCCTGAATATCTCAAACAATCCGGGGGTATTAAAGTGGCCGACGGATGGAGAAAAGTGCTTTAAATTTTGGGCCAAAAAAAATAATACATGCTGCGGCAACTGCATCCGGGTGTGCCCTTTTAATAAACCCGATACCCGGTTTCATCGCATGGTCAAATGGCATGTAAAGAATCTGCCTCAATTTGACAACATCTACAAATGGATGGACGATGTTTGCGGTTATGACAAACAGATTGATGCAGATGACTGGTGGAAACAGCCCTAATTGAGCAATTAACGCTCAATTTATTTTCAACTCAATTCAGGTATCAATATCAATCGCAATTCGTGATGAATTCGCCATAGTGTTGCAAGGAGACAAAAAATGAAATCAAAGCACCAGGGCTCAGATCTCAAGCCTGCGCCTCCTGAACTGATTAATTCTATACCGAAGCAAGCCCATAAAGGTGCCAGCCGGTATGTTGTCGGAGAGATCACAAGATTTGATCAGAAAAATGACATGTTTAAGCGGCCCCGATGGGATCCGGAAGTTGCGTTCGGACAAAAGTACTATGGTATGATTATGCCCAAAGATGACAAGGCCGGCTATACCCTGCTTGAAATGGCCTTCAAAAATGCATCCTGGTGGGTGGAACTGGCTTTTGCCCAGAGTGTACTGGGCGGCAAGATGGGGCTGCTGGAATGGGATGCCAAGCTGTGGGGCGACAGCCGACCGCCTGAAGGCCTAAAATGGAATGTCGATGATCCGGTTAAAATGACAAAGATCGTTAAGAAAGTAGCTGGTTTTTTTGGAGCGGGTTCGGTGGGCGTTTGTGAACTCGATCGGCGCTGGATCTATTCCCACTCTTATCATTTAAGAACCATGGAGCATCAGCCGGTGGAGATTCCTGAAGAATGCAAGTATGCGATTGTGACCACCGTGGAGATGGATTACGAAGCATACAAGGGTTCGCCGAATTATATCCAGGGGGCGGCCACAGGATTGGGTTATTCCGAAGAAGCCATCACCGCCGGGCTGGTCGCCCAGTTCATTCGCGGCCTCGGCTATAAAGCGATACCAAATGCAAATGACACCTCCTGCAGCGTGCCCATCGCCATCGATGCCGGCTTGGGAGAGTTGTCCCGTGCCGGTTTTCTGATTACGCCTAAATTCGGCCCACGAGTCAGGATCAGTAAAATTTTTACAGACCTTCCTCTGGTCCCGGACAAACCCGTAGATTTTGGGGTGTGGGACTTCTGCAGAATCTGCGGCAAGTGTGCCGATCATTGTCCGGCGAATGCAATCATGCCCGGGGAACCGACAACACAAACAAATAACATCTCCAATCGCGAGGGACTGCTGCGCTGGCCGGCCAATGGTGAAAAGTGTCTGGGATTCTGGGCAGCACAGGGAGGCGCCTGCGGCAACTGTATTCGCGTGTGCCCTTTCAATAAACCGGACAACTGGTTTCATCGCAGTATCAAATGGGGAGTCGATCGTGTTCGTTCGATGGACAAATTGTTTCTCTGGGGAGATGATATCGTTGGCTACGGCAAACAGATGAAAGCTGAAAAATTCTGGGATGTCTAAAGAAGACAAGAAAAAAAAGATTTTAGATACTGCCGCAAAACTTTTCGCCGAGAAGGGCTTCGAGAATACAACCACGCGAGACATCTGCAAGGCCACCGGCATGAGTCATGCAATGATATATTATTATTTTGAGGATAAAGAATCCGTTCTCAATGAAATCCTGGAGGATATCTTAAGCGACGGTTTGAAGCAAATTAAGAAAATTGCGCAAAGCCCAAAAAGATCGAAAGAAAAATTAACCGCCATCACCCATATGTATGCCCGTTACCATGTGGTCAAAATCGATAAAATGAAGGTTTTCGTACACGACCAGAAACCGCTTAAGCCGGAACACAAAATAAGGGTGGCCGCGTACCAGAAGGAGTATCTGAATATCCTGGAAGATCTATTGAAAAAACTCAGAGAAGAAGACGCAATTGTTGACGTGGATACAAAGGCGGCGGCCTTTACCTTCTTCGGAATGGTTCACTGGGCATACCGCTGGTATGATCCAAAGGGCAGGATCAAGCCGGATCAGTTATCCGAAATTATCAATAGAATCTTCACCAAAGGTGTCTATAAGCATTAAACAGCATGTATTCAATGGGGTCGTTAAACGTTAACCTTTTTAATAAGGAGGTGATTCATGAAGCGTTGTCAAGCAAAAAAAGGACGTTCAAGGTTTACGGTTTATGTGAGTCTGTTATTCGTATCCGTCGCTTTATCATTCGGAACCTTCGGCCTTTTAGAAAAAGAAGCTCTTGCGGCTGATCCCATTATCATCGGATCCCCGTTGGCTATGGGATTCCCACAGGGCGTGGGAGCCAAGCAAGGATTTGATCTGGCGGTAGCGGAGATCAACAAACAGGGCGGGATTAAGATCGGAAATGAGCGTCGCTCGCTTAAGCTCGTGGTCATGGATACGCGCGACCTGGCCGCCGGTGTGCCGGTGAGCGAATCGCTCCTCGCCGTTGAACGGCTTATTTTAGGAAAGAAAGCCAACTTTCTCCTCGGGGGGCCCATTCGTTCGGAAGCAGCCCTGGCGGTCATGGATTTGATCGCGCAACATAAAAAGATCAATATCATAACGGCCGGAGCCATAACCCCCGGGTACACCGCGAAAATAGCCAAGGATTATGACAAGTATAAATACCTGTTCAGGCTTTCAGCGAATGCGATTTCATTTGTGGGTGAAACACTTCAATTTTTTGCATCGCTCAAGAAACAATATGGGTATAACAATGTTGCCTTTATGATCCAAGATGTCATGCACGCCCGCCAGATGGCGAAATTCGTGCAGGGCGGCCTTACCAAAATGGGCGGCTGGGAAATGAGTGCGCCCCTCATTTATCCCACAGGATCAATGGATTATTCCATGGGATTGCTGAAGGTAAAGCGTCAAAAGGCCCAGATCACCTTTGTATGGATGGATCACCCGGAAGTCTCCATTCTCATCAAACAGGCCTATGATTTCAAGGTGCCGACTTTGCTGGCCGGAAAACAGGGGGGCTTGCAGGATCCCGGATTCTGGAAGGCAAGCGAAGGAAAATGCCAGGCTGCGATCAGCACGGAGTTGAAGGCCAGTTCTCTGCCTTCTCCGGCGCTTTCCGGGAGCCAAGAATATTTTGATTCACATGTCAAAATGTATGGTAAAGGTCCCATCGATGAATGGGCAGGAATAAGCTACATCAGTGTTTATGTCTTGGCCGAGGCGATTGAACGTGCGGGTTCGATTGATACAGATGCCGTCCTTAAGGAACTTGAGAAAACAGATCGCCCCAGTGTTATCGGCCGCATTCGTTTCGATCCCAAGAGCCATCAGGTGATAGAGAAATTAGACCCGGCCGAGGGTGTCATATCCATGTGGTCACAATGGCAGGATGGAAAGCGGGTTCCGGTCTTTCCTCCCAAAATCGCCAGCAAGGTCATGGTATCACCCTGGGCAAAATAAACAGCTGAGATTATTGGGGTACTGCAAAAATGCTAGACATAATCGTTTACGGAACAATAAACAGCGCCATTCTTGCAGTGATGGCACTCGGATTCGCTCTGGTGTACGGCGTAAGCAGGCTTCCTAACTTCGCCCACGGTGCTTTATATATCCTGACCGGCTACACGACCTGGACCTTCATGAACAAGCTCGGGATGAATTACGTCCTGGCCATCATTGCCTCTCTTATTGTGGTAACCGTGGTCGGGGCGTTTATATACCAGTTTCTTCTCATCCGGGTCAGAGGCATGCCGATATCGGAAATTATGGCTTCATTTGCAATTGGGCTTGCCATAATGGAAACTCTACGCTGGTGGGGTTTCATCGGCGAAGCTTATGTTTTGCCCTCATTTGTAAGTGGTGTGGTCCGGATTGGCGATGTTCCGGTAGACTTTCAGCGGCTGATCATCCTGGGCGTGGGCGTAGTGCTGGTCGTTTTTCTGTGGTTTTTTACGCTTTACACCCGAATCGGATTGGCACTCAGTGCCATCGCCCAGGATGAACACGCCGCCATGATGCTGGGTATAGACTCGGACTTCACGGCAACTTTGGCCATGGGGTTTGGTTCGGCTCTGGCCGGCATCGCTGCCGTGGTGATCCTTCCCATTGGAAACATAACCGTAGAAACCGGATATGAAGTGCTGATCTATGCTGTGGCCGTGGCGGCTATCGGCGGTTTGGGCAGCTGGTTTGGGGCGATACTGGCGGCTTTTCTGATCGGTTACGCCCAGATCATCACGGTGGTGTACCTGGCGCCCCAATATCAGATGGTGGTGGTTTTCATCGCCATTATTTTGACTTTCATCATCAGGCCTTCAGGGCTCTTTGGAAGGCAAAAGGAACTTGAAGAAAGGGTATAACGATTGGCATCAAAGGAAAGACGCAAGGAAAGATTAGACCGGGGCATTAAGGTTAGAGCGCAGGGTGTCTACGCCCTGTCTTCCTTAAAGGAATTGACATACCTGATTATGCCCAGGCTATTTTTAATAACAGGTCTATTACTGGCCCCTGTGGCAATGCCTGATCTTTACTGGCAAAGGGTTATCTGCATGATGTGCATCTTTGCCCTGCTGGCGCTATCGTTTGACTTCCTGGCACATTTTACAGGTTTGGTTTCTCTGGGGGGTGCTCTTTTTATCGGGCTTGGCGGTTATATATCGGGGTCTCTAAATTCTTACCTCGGGTTAGCACCCATATTCTCGATCCCGATCGCCACGGTGGTGGGTGCTTTGATCAGCACCTTGCTTCTGCTTCCCTGCCTGCCTCTGCGAGGTATCTATTTTGCCATTGTAACCCTCATGTACCCTCTTTTATTGGCCCGAATCATTCCGGCCCTTAATATTCTCGGCGGCACGGATGGTATCGCGGGTATCAAAACATTCCCCAATATATGGGTTGCTTCCTATGTGGTTGTCGGCGTAACGATTATTGCAGTGTTTGCTTTGCGGAGATTGGTTACCGAGGACTACGGGTTGGTCTTGCATAGTATAAAAGACAACGATCAGGCCGTTCAGGCTTCTGGTATCGATATTACGCCTTACAAAGCGCAGGCTGTATTTATCGCCGCCGCCGGTGGAACCTTTGCTGGGGCCTACCTTGTCCATTTATACGGCTGGGCCGGGATTTCTTTGTTTGCTCTGGATTTTTCGATACTTCCGATTGCGGCAACCGTGGTGGGCGGAGTTGGGACCCTGGTAGGCCCGATCATTGGGGCCATCATTTTAACACCGATATCTGAATCGCTGCGGGATTTCGGGACGTTGCGGATCGTTTTCTACAGCCTGGTTTTATTAGGCTTTATTTTATTCATACCCGAAGGATTAATGAACTATTTGGATCGTAAATATCACCAATTTGAGCGCTGGGCAGACGTATGAATCCGGACAATGAAATAATTCTAAAAGTAGAAGGCCTTCACAAGTCTTTTGGCGGTGTCACTGCCGTGCACAATGTAAGCTTTAAGCTGCACAAGGGGGAGGTATTTGGGATTATCGGCCCCAACGGCTCGGGGAAAACAACGCTGGTCAACCTGATTACGGGTTTTGTTAAGCCCGATGCCGGCGAGGTGTTCTTCAGGAACAAAGAGATTACCCGGCTGAAACCCTGTAAAATCGCCGACCGGGGAGTGACCCGAACCTTTCAAAATATCAGGCCGTATTATTCCTTGCCCGCATTTAAAAATCTGATTGCACCGCTGTGTTCTCCACGCGTTAAACGGGCCAGCGGGGGCAAGCTTGGAAATCGGGATGCGGTTGCCATCGATCTTTTAGAGGAAATCGGCTTTGAACGTGACGCATACGTTCCATACAAACTGGCATCTGCCCTTCCCCAGGGTTATCTCAAACGTCTCGAGTTGGCTCGCTGCATTGCCTTAAGACCGGAGATTATTATTGCGGATGAACTTTTCTCAGGTTTGAGTATGAGTGAGATCGCTACCATGGTGCCGATTGTGGAGCGGCTGCAAATGGACGGCATCACCATGATCATGATTGAGCACCGGCTCAGGGAGCTGTTTAAAGTCGCCAATCGGATCATGGTATTGAATTTTGGTGTCAAAATTGCCGAAGGCTCGCCCGATGAAGTTGTCGAGAACGAGGGGGTCAAGCAAGCGTACTTCGGAAGAGAACGAAAGGTACCCGCTTAGGGCCATGCTTGAAATCAAAGATCTAATGGTGTTTTTTGAAAATGCACTGGCAATAAACAATGCCAGTATTACGGCTGAAGAAGGCAAAATTACGGGTATTTTTGGTTCCAACAGCGCCGGCAAGTCTACGATGATGTATGCGATTTCAGGTATCATTCTGGATATTAAGAAAAAGGCGGAAATGAGGGGCGGTGAGCGCATAAACCTATTTGGCGAAATCCATCTCAACGGGGAAAACATCAAAGATTTGAAAGCCAGCCAGCGCGCAAAGAAAGGGATAATCCTTTGTCCGGAAAGACGCCGGGTTTTTGCTGAAAGTACAACATTAACGAACCTGAAAATGGGCGGACATTTGGCCAGTCGCGCGCAGGCCAAACAAACCCTTGAATATGTATTCCGCCTTTTTCCGAATCTAAAAAGATGGCGGAAAAGGGAAGCGGGCTTCTTAAGCGGGGGCGAGCAGCAGATGCTGGCCATCGGTCGCGCCTTAATGGCCCAGCCCAAATTGCTATTACTGGATGAACCTCTGATGGGGTTAAGCCCGCTTATGGAGGAAAGCCTGGTTAATGCGATTAAAGACATAAACAACCAGACCGGTATTAGCGTTCTGGTTACAGAGCAATATGCAAGACCCATATTGCCGATAATCGATTACGGTTACGTGCTGGAAAACGGAGGGGTGGTCCTGGAAGGCACCGCCGAGGAACTCATGGAAAATCCGGATATGCGAGCGGCCTACTTCGGAATGTAAATACAAGCGGTGTTGGTTTTGTGAGAAACGCCTTGAGCAGTTGAGGAATCCTATCGATGACAGATTCAGCCCTAAAAAGTGAATATATATTTAGCGGCCTTGAAAGGATGAGCCTGAAATATCCGGATAAGACGGCATTAATCTTTCTGGGTGAGAAATTTACTTTTGCCAAATTGCAAGAGTGCGTCGATAGATTCGCTACGGCCCTGGCTGACCTGGGAATTCGAGATAACGATAAATGTGTGATCTACATAGCGAATTGCCCCCAGTGGATTATCACGTATTTTGCGCTTCAAAAAATCGGAGCCGTCCCGGTACCCATCTCCCCTATTTATACGCCCAGAGAAATTGAATATATGATCAACGATTCCGAAGCCGCAGCGGTGATCTGTCAGGACGTCAATTTTCGGTACATCAAACAGGTTTTTGCCGCTACCGGCTTGAAAAAAATCATCATCACCAATCTTGTTGATTTGTTGCCCTGGTGGAAAAAAATATTCGGAAGACTGCTCGATAAAATCCCAACCGGTGCCGTTGAGCGAACGCCGGAGGTATTTTTCTTTAAAAACCTGCTGCGCAAATATCCGCCTCAGCCTCCCCAAACAAATATTGATCCTAAAGAGCACCTGGCTTACATCATGTATACCGGTGGAACGACCGGATTGCCCAAGGGTGTACCAGGCAGCCATGCCACCTTGCTTGAATATTCAGACGGCTATGCTGAAATTACCAGGGGATATTTGCAGGAGGGAGAAGAGACGCTGGTCCTGGTAAACCCACTTTTCCATATCATGGGACAGGGTACGATTACCGGATTGGGATTCAACCAGGGCAACACGACGGTTTTAATGCCTTTTCCGGAAATCGATGCCATACTCGAGGCCATCCAAAAGTACAAAGGTAGTTTGTTCCTGGGAGTTCCGGCACTTTATCGTATGATTTTAGAAAACGACCGGGTGGATCTATATGATATATCTTCTCTGAGATACTGCTGGGTGGGTGGCGATGTGCTTCCGTCCGAGATACACAAACGCTGGAAGCAAAAATTTAAAATGCCCATTTATCAAACATTTGGCACAACTGAGGCGGTCTTTGTTTGTGCGAGCCCATTAAATTGCGAACCGCCTCAAGGAAGCATGGGATACCCATTTCCCTTCATTAAATTTAAGCTGGTAGATCCGGATACCTTAGACCCTGCTGCACCAAATACAACAGGGGAGCTTTTGACTTCATTTGTAGATGGCACCAAAAGCTATTGGAAAAAGCCAGAAGAAACCGCCTCTTCCTGGGTCGTAATAGACGAAGAGCGATGGTATCGAACAAAGGATTATGTCCGCATGGGCGAAGATGGCATGCTTTATTTTGTTGATAGAGCTGCAGATACGATAAAGTATAAAGGTTACAAGGTTTCCTGCTCGGAGATTGAAGCAGTTTTGCAAGACCACCCCGCCATAACGGACGCCTGTGTTGTGGGGGTGCCCGATGATAGAGTAGGGGAACGCATCAAGGCCATGGCCGTTCTTAAAGAAGACGCCCGCGGCGTTAGTGCCTCTGAACTGATTGGATGGTGTCGAGATCGGCTGGCACCATACAAAGTTCCAAAGTATATAGAATTCAGAGATATGCTGCCCAAGTCGAAGGTCGGGAAGTTGCTGCGACGCGAAATCAGAGATGAGGAGCGCAGGCGCACAAAAAAAGTAAAGAAAAAGTGAATTAGAAATCAGAACAAAATCCAATCCGGTATAGCGTTTCAAAGGAAAGTGGACAGATTTAAGGTATAAGATAAGAGACGGTTTTAGGTTATAATCAAGATCGTGAAAGGAGGACCAGATGGAACCTAAAACCAGTAAAAGCCCTGAATCTGTGGTTAGAGAGATCAAACGCAAAACCCGCCGCAAATTCAATTCTGAAGAAAAAATCAGGATCATTTTAGAAGGCCTGAAGGGCGAAGACAGCATCGCCGCTATCTGCCGTCGAGAGGGCATTGCCCCAAGTCTGTATTACAAATGGAGCAAAACTTTTTTACAAGCAGGCAAACGCAGGCTGAAGGGGGATACGATTCGTGAAGCGAACAGCGATGAAGTAAGTGAGCTGCGCCAGGAAAATGACCAGTTAAAACAACTGGTAGCGGAATTGAGTCTGAAAAATCGTGTGCTAAAAAAAAGTTTGAATGGGCTGGAGTGAAGCTGAGGCGATATATGCGTTACAGTCAGTCAGAGAAGATGCAGATCATCCGGTTGGTAGAAGAATCTCCGGTGAGTATAAAGCAGACGCTTTTGGAGCTGAACATCAATCGCAGTACGTTTTACAAGTGGTATCGGCGGTATCAGGAAGGAGGCTTTGAAGCACTGGCCAATCGATACCGCCCACCGAGGCAATTCTGGAATGCGATACCACCTTGGGAAAAGCAGCGTGTGGTTGAAACGGCTCTTGAACACCCGGAAAAGTCACCCCGTGAGCTGGCCTGGTACATTACGGATACCCGTGGGTATTATATATCTGAATCAACGTGTATACCGGATACTGAAGGCCAATGATCTGGTAACCAGCCCGGTATACACAGTTATAACGGCACAGGACAAGTTTCCCAATCCAACCAAAGCACCTAATGAGCTGTGGCAGACGGACTTTACCTGGTTCAAGGTCGTTCACTGGGGCTGGTACTATCTGAGCACTATTCTTGATGATTATTCACGCTATATCCTGGCCTGGCAGCTGTGCACCGGCATGTCCACCGACGAGGTCAAGGAAACGATTGAAGCGGCCATTGAGTTTACCGGCTTTCGGGATCCCAGGGTGATACATCGCCCCCGGCTGCTCTCGGATAATGGCCCCTGCTATGTTTCTAAGGCGTTAAAAGAATATCTGGAGCAGGAAGGGTATTGCCCATACCCGCGGCAGGCCGTATCACCCGATGACCCAGGGTAAAATCGAGCGCTATCATCGCTCGATGAAAAATATCCTGCTTCTTGAAAATTATTACAGTCCCGATGAACTAACGGATCAAATTGATCTTTTTATCGACTATTACAACAATGATCGCTATCATGAAGCGTTGAATAATTTGACTCCAGCTGATGTATACTACGGTATCATAAACCGAAATATTTAATTGTGAATTGCATCAGCTAATAGAACAAATTTAGGCTTGTCTAAAATTGTGACATCCGTGCCTTAATAACACATTGGGATTTTCAATGGATATCATGCAGAAACCCGAAAAAAACAGCGCCTTAAAAAACTGTGATTATTGAAACCCATCTATAATCCGAGCTTAAAGCACCCTGCCCTAACTAATAAGCGCATTGGAAGTGCATTCCAATGCGCTTATTTAAATGTACTATTGATGGAGATTTGCAGCTTATTGTGCCTGGACTGTGCCTAAAAATTTATTGGAATTCAACCTTACATTTTCTGAATTTTTCTTTTCTGTCCCATGCAAAGAAATAGCCTTCTGCCCAGGTGTTATGGCCCATCATTGAAAGAACCATGTTAGCAAGAACAGTGTGGTTACATGCGATTTTTGGGATAAAGCTTACAAATACTGGAGTTAGGCTATTTGTTCCCACTGGGCCCAACCGATTAAGCGGTGTAAGATTTCCAATTGCAAAATTTCAAAACCTTTTAATTATATTATTAAATATATATCTAATTAATTTATTATTTAATTAATTTATTATATTAAATTTTTATTATATAATAATTATATTCTTTAATTCATACTTTCTTTATATCTTACTTATACCCGTAAAAACCTTTAAACCATTTCACGAAACGTTTAATACCGGCTTCGATCGGGGTGTCGGGCTTAAACCCCACATCTTCCATTAAATCATCCACGTCCGCATAAGTTGCGGCCACATCTCCGGGTTGAATATCCATCAGTTCTTTTTTAGCCTTCTTGCCGAGGACATCTTCAATGACTTCGATAAATTTAGTGAGTTCGACCGGGTTATTATTACCGATATTATAAACTTTATAGGGTGCTGAAGATGTGCCCGGGTCCGGAGCATCTCCGCTCCAGTGCGGATTGGCCTCCGGGAGCCTTCCCAGCACTCTTACCACGCCTTCGATGATATCATCGATATAGGTAAAGTCCCGCTGCATTTTACCATGGTTAAAAACTTTAATCGGTTTATCTTCTAATATGGCCCGGGTAAAAAGAAAAAGCGCCATATCCGGGCGTCCCCACGGCCCGTAAACGGTGAAAAAACGCAGCCCGGTGCAGGGAAGCCCGTACAGATGGCTGTAAGTGTGCGCCATGAGCTCATTGGCCTTTTTGGTGGCTGCATAAAGCGATACCGGATGATCCACATTGTGATGCACGGAAAAGGGCATTCTGGTATTGGCGCCGTAAACCGAACTGGATGACGCGAATACGAGATGTTTTACGGCTTTGTGGCGGCAGCATTCCAGGACATTAATAAAGCCGACCAGGTTGGAATCGACATAGGCATAGGGATTTTCGAGGGAATATCGCACACCGGCCTGGGCAGCCAGATTCACCACCACCTCAAATCCCTGCTCGGTAAATATATTTTCAAGCTGAGGGCGGTCGCACAGATCGATTTGACAAAATGTAAAATTCGCTTCTTTTTTAAGATCTCCAAGCCGGGCCGCTTTAAGTGAAACGTCATAATACGGGTTCATATTATCGACGCCCACGACTTTATGGCCGTCTGCTAAAAGGCGTTTTGCCAGATGAAATCCAATGAAACCGGCCGCCCCGGTGACAAGTACTTTCTCGTATTTTAGTTCCATATCTAATTGTCGATTCAGGTTCAGAGTTCAGGGTTCAAAGGTTCATGGATTTGTTAAATTCGTTTTATTTGTCTTATTGGTCAAATTGGTTGGTTTAGCCCGAATCAATTGAGCGAATTAAACCAATCAAACCAATGTAACATGTGCGTGAAACTCGACCTCAATTATTTTACCTTCTGACTGTTGCGGTACCATTCAAGAGTCGATTTAAGCCCTGTTTCAAAGGAAGTCTCACACTCAAAATCCAGAAGTTCTTTTGCTCTCCCCACGTCCGCTAAAGACGCAACGATATCTCCCGGTCTTTTGGGTGCATATTCAGGCTTAATATTTTGACCGGACAGAGAACAAACTGTCTTCCATAGTTGATTGATAGCAACCGATTTGCCTGAGCCGATATTGAGTACCTGGCCACCTACCCCCTGGGTGGCTGCAGCCAGCAAATTGGCCCTGACCACATCTTGAACAAAGATGAAGTCTCGGCTTTGATTTCCATCGCCGTAAATGACAGCCGGCTCCTTCAGCAGTGCTTTTGTCATAAAAATTGAAATCACGCCCGAATAAGGGGATGAGGGATCCTGCCTTGGCCCGTAGACATTAAAATAGCGGAGAACAGTCGTTTCAAGGCCGTGTAGGTCATAAAACATTTGAGCATAATATTCGGCCGCCAACTTTTGCACTGCATAGGGGCTCAGTGGATTCGGCGCCATATCTTCCAGTTTCGGAAGACGGAGATCATCGCCATATACCGCACAGGAGCTGGAAAAAACAACACGTTGCACCCTTTTTTCTCGCGCGGTCTCAAAAACAGACAGAGACCCCATTTCATTAATAGCGGCAGATTCAATCGGGTTTTCAATTGTCTGGGGAACGGAAACCACAGCCGCCAGATGAAAAATCACCTGGCAGTCTTGCGCCGCAGCAGATAATGCTTTTTGGTTTCGAATATCGTCCTGGAAAAAAGAAAATTTCCCGTCCAGATGTTTCAGGTTCGTAAGATTGCCGCTAGATAAATTATCCAGGACGGCTACCCGGCAGCCTGCAGATATGAGCGCCCCAACCAGATGAGATCCAATAAATCCGGCCCCACCGGTTACCAGCGCACTTTTAAACGGTAGTTTCATAAACAAAGTCCAGAATTCAAATTCAAAGCCGTTGGCATCAAAATATAGTCATTATTCAAGTTGTCCGTTGCCCATTGTTAACTTAATATTTTCAATTTAAATACTAGAACTGCGATCTTATTCTACAACGGACAGCCAACCACTGGC
>CAVPNL010000004.1:0-130000 GCA_963706575.1 uncultured delta proteobacterium
TTTAAATAGATTGAGATCGGTCTTCTATACATTGTTGGGATCTGATACGGCTTTGGACTTTTCGCTGGAAAAGTCATCAGGTCCGCCTCTTGTATTTGAGTGCGAAAGGTCATCGAGCCAGACCCGGAAGAGCTTGAATCCTATGGATAA
Organism: uncultured delta proteobacterium; assembly: GCA_963706575.1. Classification (GTDB taxonomy): domain Bacteria; phylum Desulfobacterota; class Desulfobacteria; order Desulfobacterales; family JAHEIW01; genus JAHEIW01. Next base: position 151 of record CAVPNL010000004.1, read on the forward strand.
GATGACGGCCCCAACAAATAGGCCTATAAATCCCATTGAAAGAAATCCTCCGATCGCACCCAGAAAAATGACGAGCATGGGTACCGGAGCACCGCGTCCCAGGAGTATGGGCTTCAAAAGATTATCCAATAAAGAAACCAGAATAAGCCAGACCGTCAACAATCCAGCGGTAAAAGTATCTGCACTATAGAACATGTAGATGATAACCGGAATGACAACTGGGAAAATACCGATTTGAATAATGGCCAAAAACAGACATAGAAAAGCCCAAAGACCAGCTGCCGGTACCCCGCCTACGAAAAACCCAGTACCTGCCAACAGTGACTGAATAATGGCCACACCAAGAATCCCTTTGACCACATTGTGCACGGTTTTGTTCGCAATATCAGCAAAGTTAGCGCCACGTTCTCCGGCCAGACGCACAAACAGGTCTCTTGCCATTTTTCCACTTCCCCTTGCATTAACCATAAAGATTCCAGCAATGACAATTGAGAGTGCAAATTGGAGCAATCCCAGAGCGGTGCCCATCGCCGACTTCAGCAGCCATAAACCCATTGCTTTGAGCTGGGGTTGAAACCGGATCAGCGTTGCTTCTAAATCATCCGAAGCCTCAAGCCAATCGTTCTTCAATGACTTGCCGATTAGGGGCCACGTATCGATATTATCTGGTGGAGGCGGCACTTTAATTTCGCCGCGCTGTATCCTCTCGTTGATATATTTTGTAACACCGACAAGCGAGTCTACCATCTGGATGCTGGGCAGGATGATACCAAGCAGCATAACTGCAGCAATGATGGCAGACGCCAACTTAACACGGCCACCCAATATGCCGCTGAGTCTTCTGCAAGCGGGGTGTAATGTAATAGCAAGGATGATTCCCCACATCACCGGAGAGATAAAAGGCCTTAATATATTGAAACACAGTGCTATCAAAAGGGCTATAATACCGATTCGAATCGCTATATCAATTGCTCGTCCTGTGTATGCTTTTTCTCGGCTAATTTTGTCCGGTTCGTTCATAAAAATTCCCCTGTTGATGGTGGTATATTTATGGGTGGGCCTCTGTAAAAATTTAACTTTCGTATCGCTGAAAATAACCCTCTGGAGCAGACGTCGGAGTTACTTTCCATTGGAAATGCGCAGCTGCAGACACCTTGCTGAAGCTTTCGGAGTGTCCGAATTATATAATGTATAAGCAAGTCTTTAACTTTTTGCAAGGACTGGGATTGCAGATGTCGTACCCGATGTTAAAATTTGCAGAGGTGCAAAATATTTTGTATGTGTTGATAACATACGAAATATTTTAAATTTATGGGTTGGCAAGAAAGAGAGGCCCTGCCGGCTCATGGCGGAGAAGGACACGTCATGTCTCCAGGAGGACCCCCCTTCGCTCTGGCGAGCTCTCACCTTCGCTAATAGCTCCGGTGTCCAGGTAGCCGCGTCAGGCACGTCGTGGCAGAAAGCAGCGGAGTGAATAAAAAACCCTGCCTCATTAAAAACAAGACAGGGTTTTGCTACAGCTATTTATGAATTGGTTTTATTTGCCATTCGGTCTGGGATAGAGGCCGGCGGCCTCAACGATCTCGGGTACTTTTTCTTCCCATTCGATGGCCATGACGTGGAATCCGGCAACACCCTCACACTCTTTGAGGCGCTCGATGGATTCGATGCAGATCTTGATGCCTTCGTCAGCCTGTTTGCCTTTTTCGACCCCTTGCAGTCGTTCAATAACTTCATCGGGCACGTCCATTCCCGGCACTCTTTTCTGCATATACTTGGCCATCCCGACACTTTTCATGGGGGTCAGGCCGGCCAGAATAAAACATTTTTCATGCAGGCCGCGTTCACGCACTCCCTTCATCCACTCTTCGAATTTATCCAGGTTGTAGATGCACTGGGTCTGGATGAACTCGACCCCGGCCGCAACCTTTTTGGCCAGACGCGGCACCCGGATCTCAAAGGGATCGGCAAACGGGTTGGCGGCCGCCCCCACAAACATCTGGGGTCTGCCATCAAGGTCGTCGCCGCCCAAAAACTTGCCCTCGTCACGCATGTGCCGCACGGCCTGAATCAACTGGATGGAGTCGATATCATGTACATTCTGGCCCTGAGCGCAATCCCCGAAACTTTGATGGTCGCCGGACAGACACAAAATATTGTTGATTTCAAAAGAAGCCGCACCCAGAATATCGCTTTGCAGCGCAATGCGGTTGCGGTCGCGGGTGACCATCTGCAGCACCGGCTCCAGGCCCATCAATTTCAGGCGAATGCAGGCGGCCAGACTGCATAAGCGGGTCATGGACGTCTGATTGTCGGTGATATTGATGGCATCCACATGATCTTTGATCAACTCGCCTTTTTTAATGATGTGCTCGGGATTGCTGCCGCGGGGCGGCCCGCACTCGGACGTAACGGCCAGGTGCCCTTCCCTGAGAATCTTTTCCAGTTTGCTGGGTGTCTTTGTTGTCATTGCTGCACGTCCTCCCTTACTACTTTTCTGGGCCCCCCGGCCCTGTCCGTCGACCAGTCTTTCAAGGGGCACAACTTTTCGTATTCGTCGAGCCGGTCCAATGCCTGGAGGCGATCGATGATCAATTGCCAGGCACAGTCGACTTCAGCGTTAATCTCACACCGGCCTGTGGTGGATCCGCCGCAGGGGCCATTAAAGAGTCGCTTGGCACAACGTGCCACCGGGCAAATGCCCCCGGTGGTTGCCAGGATACACTGACCGCAGCCCTGGCAGCGTTCGGTCCACAGACCTCGCTTTTCGGTGGCCCCCATAAAGCAGGTATTGACTCCCGGATAAACCGGCGTGCTGTGGTACTGTTCAGACATAAACTGAACGCCCACACCACAGGCCAGCGAGACCACGGCATCGTACTGATCGATGGAATCTCGAATTTCATCCAGATACTCACGGTCGCATTGCCGCTCGAGCGTTACTTCGTCGATTTTGACCTCTTTGCCCTCTTTGCGGGCATGCATGCGCAGCGCCGAAGCCAGAACGCCCACCTCTTTTTTACCCCCGGCCTCGCAGACGGTGACACATTCGTTGCAGCCCAGGACCAGGATGTTCTTGTGATCCTTGAGGTATCCGATGATTTCGTCAATTGGTTTTCTATCTGCAACAATCATTGAATGAAACCTCTCTAAAAAGTTTGCGGAATGTTGGAATGCTGGAACACTGGAATGTTGGGTATCTAAATGATGAAAATATCATTTTAAAATAGATATTTTCCGCTTTTCAACCCATTATTCCATTATTCCATTTTTCCATTATTCCATTAATATGAAGTAGTTTATGAGTTATAAAATTCTAGTTAATTATATACGTTAAGATATGACGAAGACCGAGCCCTATGCCGCCTTGTTTTTCGATATCCGAATCGGATTGGGGCCTAGCGCCTTTATCTTTTCAGTAATTTCGGTTGCATATTGCGCAAAAAGCGGTCCTTCGCTGGACGACAGATTGTACATCTGGGCCCGTTCGCCGCCAACGCCAACCGTCTCCAATATCTGCTGGGCCTGCTCTACCCGCCGGCGCGCCATCAGGTTGCCGGAGTTGAAATGACATTCCCCTTCCAGGCACCCGATAACAGCCACACCGTCAGCACCTTTTTCAAACGCCCGCATGATGTGAATCACATCCACTTTGCCGGTGCATGGGACCCTTACGATCTTGACGTTTGTCGGATATTGCAATCGCATCGAACCTGCCAGGTCCGCTGCCGTGTACCCTCAGAAATTGCAGCAAAATGCAATAATCACCGGTTCAAAATCTTTACTCATGGTTTTCCCCTCTAACAAAAATGCCTAAAATGATCTAAAATGCCTAAAGTGCCTAAAATTGAGGAATTCTATCTATTTTATTCCTCTATCTGTACTTCCAAATCCGAAATCCGCAATCTAAAATCCAAAATCTAGAGGACTCCTTCCAAAAGCGCATCCACCTTACAGATAATTTGATCGTCCTCGTACCAGTTGAGCTGAATGGCTTTGGCCGGGCACTCGGCCGTACAGATTCCGCAGCCATGACACAGGGCCTCATCGATTTCACTGACGCCGTCTGCATTAATCTTGGGAACATCGTACGGACAGGACCGCACACATATCAAACAGGAGGCGCACTTATCGGCCTCAACCTGGGCGGTGACCGCCGAAAGCGTTAACTGCGACTGGGACAAAAATGTCACCGCCCGCGAAGCGGCCGCATAAGCCTGGGCGATGCTTTCGGATATCAGTTTGGGGCTGTGCGCGGTGCCGCACACAAAAATTCCTTCGGTGGCCATATCGACCGGCCGCAATTTCACGTGAGCCTCCATGAAATAGCCTTCCGGTGTGCGGGCCAGTTTCACAATGGATGACAGTTCCTCGGTATCTTCAGCTTCCATACCGGCACTGAGCACCAGCAGATCGGTACTGACGTTCAGCTTTCGATTGAGCACGTGGTCGGTAAAGGTCACCTCAATACCGTCTTTAGCGGCTTCGGCCACCGGCGGATCGTCGGCGTCAAACCGGAAAAAGAAAACCCCCTGGCGCCGGGCCTCGGTGTAATAGTCTTCCAGTAGGCCGTAAGTGCGGATATCGCGGTACAGCACAAAAACCTGGGCATCCGGATATTCTTCCTTGATATGCAGTGCGTTTTTAACGGCCGTTTGACAGCAGATCCGGGAGCAATTGGGATTCTCATCGTTGCGCGATCCGATGCACTGGATCATGACCACCTGTTTGGGCTCCTCGAGCTCCCCTTTTTGCATGCGCTCGGCCAGTTCGAGTTGCGTCATCACGCGCGGGTCATCTCCGTACAGATATTCCTGGGGGCGATGCTCGTGCGCACCGGTGGCCACAATCACCACCCCGTGTTCAATTTTGCGCTGCACCATATCGGGTCCCACCAGAATTTCGGTGGTGAAGTTGCCTTTAAAACCGCCAAAACCAACTACCAGCGCATTGGTGATCACCTGAATCCTCTCATTTGAGGTGACCCGGGAGACCATGTCTTTGAGGTATTCACCGATATTGGCGCCTTCAATGGTTGCGGTCAGTTGTTTGGCCAATCCACCCAGCTCGGCCTCTTTTTCAATTAAAACCACCTCATAGCCCTGATCGGCCAGGCCCAGGGCGGCATTCATGCCGGCCACCCCCCCGCCGATGACCAGTCCTTTTTGGATTACCGGGATTTTCTTTTCCTGCAGCGGGTGCAGCGTTTCCGCACGGGCCACCGACATGCGCACCAGATCTTTGGCTTTTCCGGAAGCCGTTTCCGCGGTTTCGGAGTGCACCCAGGAATCCTGGTTGCGAATATTGGCCATCTCAAACAGGTATTTGTTTAATCCGCAGGACTCCATGGTGTCCTGGAAAATGGGCTCGTGGGTCTTGGGGCTGCAGGCCGCCACCACCACACGGTTGAGCTTGTGTTCTTTGATGAGCTCTTTCATCTCATCCTGGGAATCCTGGGAGCAGGTAAACAGATTCTCCTGGGCGTAGACGACATTGGGCAGCGTTTTGGCATATTCGGTCACACCCTTGACATCCACCACACTGGAAATGTTCACCCCGCAATTACAGACAAATACCCCCACCCGGGCATCCTGGTCGGTGACATCAATCTCTTCCGGAATTTCGACACTGCGGGTCAGGGTATTGCGAGCCGTGCCCAGACTCGCGCCGGCCGTGCAGGCCGCTGCGCTGGCCTCGGTAACGGAGCTGGGAATGTCCTTGGGTTCCTGAAACACCCCGCAGGCGTAAACACCGGGCCGCGTGGTTTCGACCGGCGCAAATGGGTGTGAAACGGCAAATCGCGAATCATTGAGTTCAATGCCGAGGCGCTCGGCCAGCTGAACGGTTGACTCCGGTACCTGCAGGCCGACCGACAGCACAACCATATCAAATTCTTCGATCTGCAGCTCGCCGGCATCATCCATGTAACGGATGCTTAAATTACCGCTATCGCCGATTTCGTCGATCGAATGAATCCGCGATTTGATGAAGCGGATGCCGGCATCTTTGGCGCGGTTATAGTATTTCTCGTAATCTTTGCCAAAGGTGCGGATATCCATGTTGAACACCACACAATCCAGATCTCCATGGGCATGTTCTTTGGCAATCATCGAGTCTTTGATGGCGTACATGCAACACACCGAAGAACAGTAGCTGTTGCCGCACTGGTTCGTATCTCTGGAACCGACGCATTGCAGCCAGGCGATCTTTTTGGGATCTTTGCCGTCCGAAGGACGTTGCAGATGTCCCATGGTCGGGCCCGAGGCGGACAGGATGCGTTCAAATTCCAGGCTGGTCAGGACGTTGGGGCTGGTTTTGTAATGATAAACGTTTTCAAGGTGGGCGGGGTCATAGGGCTCGCTGCCGGTCGCAAGAATAACGGAGCCGACTTCAATTTCCTTATCCTGGACCTGCTGACTGTGATCAATCGCATTGGCCAGGCAGGCATCCACACACTGATAGCACTCGCAGCAGTAGCCGCAGTTCAGGCAGCGGGCAGCTTCCGCCCGGCCTTGCGCTTCAGCGTAACCCAGTTCCACTTCATCAAAATTGCCTTGGCGCTTGGCAACGGCAAGTTCGGGCATCCTGGCGCGTTCCACGATGGGTTCGTCTTCCGGAACGGGCCGGTAAACCGGATTTTCATTTACCACCGGCTCACGGCCTTCAGCCATATCGCGTTTTTCAATGTAGCGTAAGATCGACTCGGCCGCCTCTTTGCCGGCACCGACGGCGCCGATTACCACCCAGGGACCGGTCTGCAGATCACCACCGGCAAACACACCTTCCTGTTCGGTCGCAAAGGTGACGGCGTCGACTTCGGTCGTTCCCCAGCGCGTATATGTGAGGCCGGTAATATCTTCCAGGGCGGAAAGATCCGGTCGCTGGCCGATGGCCGGGATCAGTTGATCGATTTCGATCTCATATTCGCTGCCGGGCACCGGTATGGGCCGTTTGCGGCCCGATGAGTCGGGTTCGCTCAGCTCCATGCGAATACAGCGCAATCCAACCACCTTACCGTCCTGCACTAAAATTTCTTGGGGTGCCGACAGATAGGTGATCTGAACGCCCTCATCCTCGGCGGCCTGAATTTCCTCTTCCCAGGCCGGCATTTCATCACGGGTGCGCCGGTAAACGATATTGACTTCGGCGGCTCCCAGGCGTACGGCCGAGCGGGCCACATCGATGGCCACGTTGCCTCCGCCGATAATCGCCATTTTCTTGCCGGTAGCGGCTTTGCCGGTCAAATTCACTTCTTTGAGGAAATCAACGCCCTGACGGACGCCGTTGGATTTTTCACCGGGGATGCCCAGTTCAATCCCCTTATGCGCGCCGATCGCCAGGTATACGGCCTTGTAACCGTCACCCAGCAGGCCATCGATGGTGACGTCACTGCCCAAGGCCGTATTGGTCTTGAGTTCCACACCCAGGTTGGTGATAACTTCGATTTCCTGGTCTAAAATCTCGCGCGGCAGACGGTGGGCGGGAATACCGACCCGCAGCATGCCGCCCGCTTCGGGCAGGGATTCAAAAATGGTGGACTGCACACCTTTTTTGGCCAGGTGATAGGCGCAGGATAGCCCGGCCGGACCGGAGCCGATAATGGCGACCTTCTCCTTTTTAGCCGGAGCACATTTAATTTCCACCTTGCGCGGATCAAATTTATCGGCTGCCAGGCGCTTTAAGTCCCGGATCGCCACCGGTTGTTCCACATCGCAGCGGCGGCAGGCATCTTCGCACCCGTGGGGACAGATGCGGCCCAGCACACCGGGAAGCGGCAGGTCTTCCATGATGATCTCCAGGGCTTCCTTGTACTTGCCCTCCTTGACCATCTGCACGTAGCCCTGCACATTCAAGCCGCCCGGACACGCCAAACGGCACGGCGCTTTGTCTGCCTTCTGAATAGCATAAGCGCCGGGTATGGCCTGGGCGTATTGCTTGAACGTCGCCTTTTTGGTTGCCAGGCCTTCTTCATATTCGTTCGGCAGATCTACCGGACAGACTGTGGTACATTCACCACAGCTGGTACATTTGGCAAGATCAATATAGCGCGGATTTTCACGAATGCGGGCTTTAAAATTCCCCGGTTCGCCTTCGAGTTCTAAAAGCTCAGTGTTGGTTAAAAGCTCAATGTTTAAGTGCCGGCCGACCTCGACCAGTTTCGGTGAGATAATTCACATCGCACAGTCGTTGGTTGGAAAGGTCTTATCGAGCTGAGACATCAGTCCGCCGATGGCAGATGATTTTTCAACCAGATAAACCAGATAGCCGGAATTGGCCAGATCCAACGAAGCCTGCATCCCGGCAATTCCGCCGCCGACAACCATTACAGATCCATGGACTTTGTCCGTCATGCCGTCTTACTCCTTTGGGTAATCATCATTTGATTTTGATGCTTGAACAGACAGAAATGACCCGCTTTCGCAATCAATTTATCCGCTTGTCCAGAACAAAAATTCTACGACAACATATCGCATTGAGGCGGGGCGAAACGGTCTAAATTGAATAACCCATATTATTCAATAGGTTAGATCCTATTGGATTGGCTATCTTCAGGCTTATGGATAAGCGCTTTGGCCCCTGTCGAGCATTATCGCCCTTTACGCCGTTGCCGGCGCGAAAGTGCGAACTTACTTATTTTTGCTGATTTTGTCAACCGATATTTGCACCTAAATCGAGCGATTGTCGAGGGGGATGGTGATGCCGGTTTGCCTGCTGTGCAATCAAAAATGCGCTTGAAACAGAATCTTGTGCGTGATAAGTTTTTATGTTTATTCATTGAGGTAGCGTTCATTAACTTACGGGGCGCACACGCGCCGCATGCATTGCCAGGAATCGCTCATAATGCCACTACAACAGCCTTCAATCATTAACATCGGACTGGTCGGCGGCGGGGACTTTTGCAAGGAGATCCTTGAAAAAACGACCGCCGTTTATGAACAGGCAGAGATGGTAGCACCTATTTTGGCAGTAGCAGACCCGGACCCCGATAGCCCCGGCCGCATACTTGCCAGCCAACTCGGCCTGTTGACGTTTGACGACTACAAGCAGCTTTATGACCGGCGTTTCAGCATTCATTTGATTATCATTCTGACCCCGCAACCGGAAATTTTCGAAAACATTATACACACCCGCCCCTCCCGCATCCGGATCCTGGCATACGAGGTGTTTCGAATGTTCTGGAAAGCCATTGCCCAGGAAGAACAGAAATTGCGGGAACGAACCGAAGAAATGGAGACCATCCTAAACGGTATCGATGATTTTATTCTGGTGATAACCCCGGATATGGAAATCCTGGAGGCCAACGAGTCGTTTCTGAAAAAAATGGGGTATGCTCCCAAAGATGTCATCGGAAAAAAATGCCATCAGGTCTATTATAAAATCGATTTTCCCTGTGAAGCTGGCATGAGAGATTGCCCCTTGCGCGATGTCGTCCGCAACAAACGACCGGTTCGTCAAATCCAGACACGCACCTTGCCCGATGGCCAAAAACAGTATTTTGAAGTCAACATCTACCCCATCTGGGAAAAGGACGGCAAGGTTTCAAAATTTATCCACATCAGCCGGGATATTACCCAGCACAAGAAGGAAGAGGAAGAAATTACGCGCCGTCTGGAACAGATGGTCGAAGAGCGGACCCGCGAATTAAAGGAAACCCACAAAAAATTGCTCCACCAGGACAAGATGGCTTCACTGGGCAAGCTTTCCGCTTCAGTGGTCCATGAAATCAACAACCCCATCGCCGGAATCCTGAACCTGATTATGCTCATGAAACGCATGGTTGAAGAAGATTCCATCGGCAGCCGCGAAATTGATCAATTCAACAAATACCTGACGTTGATGGAGACCGAAACTCGGCGTACCAGCCGGATAGTATCCAATCTTTTGGCCTTCTCGCGCCAATCGAAAATAGAGCTCAAACGAATCAGTCTGAATCGGCTGATTGAACAGATCCTTTTTTTAAATTCGAATCTGCTGAAAATTGCAGGCGTTAAAGTCAGTACGGATCTTGATCCGAATCTGCCTGACTTAGTCGGCTCCGAAGATCAACTCCAGCAAGTGTTCATGAATCTGGTTTCAAATGCCGCCGAGGCCATGGAAACCAAGGGCGGGGGTGTACTAAATATTGAAACCACATATGGATTGCGCGACGATAAGTTGGAGGTCAATTTTAAAGACAGCGGGATCGGCATACCGGAGGAAAATATATCAAAGCTTTTTGAACCCTTTTTTACCACCAAAAAAAAGGGTAAAGGTGTGGGGCTGGGTCTTTCGGTAGCTTACGGTATTATCCAGGAACACGGCGGTTCCATCTACGTAAAATCCAAGGTAGGGAAAGGCACAACGTTTCGCCTCAAGTTTCCTTTAAAACGGGCTTCAGATAAACTCGATCCGCATGGAGGTCGCAGTGAGCAAAATTAAGATTCTGATTGTGGATGATGAATTGATCATGCGCGAATCCCTGGCCGGCTGGCTGGAACGCGACGGCCATGACGTGCAAACCGCCGCCAGTGGCGAAGAGGCTTTAGAGAAAGTCAAAGAAACCCAGTTTGACATTTTCCTGGTGGATATCAAAATGGAAGGCATGAGCGGTCTGGACGTTTTGCGCAACGTCAGAGAAAGCGACCCCGACGCCGATGTTGTCATGATCACCGCTTATGGCTCCATTCCATCGGCCATCGAAGCCATGAAAGACGGCGCCTATGACTACATGCTCAAGCCGTTTGATCCCAATGAACTGGGCGTTCTGATCGAAAAAATCATCCAGCACCAGGAACAGGCGCGCGAAAATATCTATCTAAAGGAACAATACAAGGAACGCACCCGCTTCGAGAGCATGATCGGTCAGTCCAGACCCATGCAGGAAATATTTGATCTCATCCGCGACGTGGCCCCTATGGATTCAACCGTTCTGATCACCGGTGAGACCGGCACCGGAAAAGGTCTGGCAGCCAAGGCCATTCACACCAACAGCCCCCGCCGTGACGGCCCCTTTGTGACGGTTAATTGTGGGGCGATTCCGGAACATCTGATGGAAACTGAATTGTTCGGCCACCAGAAAGGCGCATTTACCGATGCCAAAGAAACCAAAAAAGGCCGGCTGGAAATGGCTCACGGCGGCACCCTGTTCTTGGACGAAATCGGTGAAATCAGCATGCGGATGCAAATTGATCTGTTGCGGGTGCTGGAGGATCGCGTATTTTATCGCGTCGGCGGAACCCAGCCCATTGAGGCCGATTTCAGAGTCATCGCCGCTACCAATCGAAATCTGGAAAAGGCCATCAAGGCAGGTATCTTTCGTGAGGATTTATTTTACCGCTTAAACGTCATTTCTTTTGAAATGCCTTCTTTGATTCAGCGCAAGGAAGACATTCCGCTTTTGGCTGAACATTTTTTATACCGTTTTGCCCAGGAGACCAACAAACTGACTGATAAAATCAGCCGGGAGGCCATGGATGAAATGATGCTATACGACTGGCCGGGCAATATTCGGGAATTGGAGAACGCCATCGAACGCGCCGTCGTTGTGGGCAAGCAACGCGAAATTCTGCCCGAAAATTTACCGATTTTCTGTCATGAACCCACGCCGCAAAAAAAAGCGTATTCCCTCAAAGAAGTGGAAAAGGCCCACATCCAGCAAGTGCTCGTTGAAAATCAATGGAACATTGCCAGAAGCGCCAAAATTCTGGGAATTGATCGCTCCACCCTCTACAGCAAAATCAAACGATACCATATTAACAAGGTCGCTTGAGGTCCAAAGCCGCACATAACATCATTATTTCACCTATCGGAGACGTGACACCCGATTTGCTGGACCCGATCAGAGAAGAGATAAAACGCATTTACGGCTATCCAACCGAAGTCCTGTCCCTTCTGGATGATCTTGAGTTTGCCTTCCATCCGAATCGCAATCAATACCATTCCACCCCTATTTTGGAACAGTTGGCCGCTAAGGTCCCCGCAGACGCTATCAAAGTGCTGGCCCTGGTTGAGGTGGATCTGTTCATCCCGATTTTAACCCATGTCTACGGTGAAGCGCAGCTGGGCGGCAAGGCCTGCATCGTGTCCACCATTCGGCTCAATGAAGGCCACAGCTACCTGAACACGCAAGAACCCTTTCTGAGCCGCATTGTCAAGGAAGCCATTCATGAACTGGGCCATACCTTTAATCTGCGCCATTGTCGGGAACATACCTGTCTGATGCATTATTGCCGCAATGAGAGCGATGTGGACCGCAAATCGGATCAACTGTGCCGTTATTGCAAGGTTTTGCTGAACGATGAAATAAAAAGGCGGGAAGTAAAATAAGCAAAGTTGCTTTATGACCTGCTTGTAATTATTTTAATCGAATGACAATTGCCCCAGTTATCTATTATTTTCTGATTAGTTTTTAGAAAAGATTTTTATTAAACAAAGGGCATCAATGAAAAGCACGACTTAAGCAGATCCAGAGTCAAAACCGATTTGCTGGTATCTAAAGGACCTGATTTAAGGCTTCTTCGAGCTTGCTGACGGTGCGATCAACATTATTCAGTTTATCCAAGCCGAATAGGCCAATTCGGAAAGTCTGGAAATCTTCAGGTTCATCACATTGCAGCGGCACGCCCGCTGCGATCTGAATCCCAATATCCAAAAATTTCTTTCCGTTGTGTATCTCGGGGTCGTCAGTGTAGCTAACAACGACGCCGGGGGCCTGAAAACCCTCTGCGGCAACACTTTTAATGCCTTTGCTAAGCAGCAGTGCTCTTACTTTGTCACCAAGCTCTTGCTGCAATGCCCGCACGTTATCAAAACCGCATTCTTCGGTTTCTAACATCACATCGCGAAAGCTCCTGAGGGCATCTGTGGGCATGGTGGCGTGATAGGCATGCCCGCCGTTCTCATAGGTCTCCATGATTTGAAGCCACTTGAGCAGATCGCACGCAAAGCTGGTACTGGTTGTCGAATCGATTCGTTCCCGTGCAAGAGCGCCAAGCATTACCAAACCACTGCAAGGTGAGCCGCTCCACCCTTTTTGCGGTGCACCTACGAGAACATCCACGCCACAGGCTTCCATATCCACCCAAATGGTTCCAGACGCAACACAGTCTAAAACAAATAAGCCGCCGATAGAATGAATGGCTTCTGCGACCGAGCGAATATAATCTTCCGGCAGAATCATACCCGATGAGGTTTCCACATGGGGCGCAAAAACAACGTCGGGCTTTTTTGCTTCGATGGCTGCTCTCACTTCTTCAATCGGCGCAGGCGCAAACGCTGCATGTTTACTGTCGTCAACACGACGCGCCTTCAATACCGTGGATTCAGAAGGAATATTTCCTGCTTCAAAAATCTGGGTCCAGCGAAAACTAAACCATCCATTTCGAATAACAAGACATTTTTTGCCGGTAGCGAACTGTCGCGCCACCGCTTCCATGCCGAAAGTGCCGCCACCCGGAACGAGCACAACCGCTTTAGCGTTGTAGGCCTTCTTTAGCGTTCTTGAAATGTCGTTCATCACTTTTTGAAATGACTGCGACATGTGGTTGAGTGAACGGTCAGTAAAAACGACTGAGTATTCCAGAAGACCGTCAGGATCAACATTGGAAAGTAAACCCGGCATAGTTGCCTCCTTTCTGTAATATGTGTGTTTCACATAAATCGTTTCAATTTTTTAACTGCAATTCTATATAATAATTTCGGTCTTGAATTCTTCGATTTTAGTGATCGTAATTATTGTAAAAATCCTCCCAGGTCAACTAATTTTAGACCAAGCCAAGGATTATTGCCAAAAGTTCTGTATCAAGATGATACCATAATCTCCGCGCACTACTTGCCACAGTTCACCAAGTGTTCGATTGTATAATGCATTCGCAAGTCTTCAATAATTTGCAAGTGCCGCGATTGTGCATAGCGCGACCTTCATCTAAAAGGTACCTCCCATCGCAAAGAAAATAGCAATAGCCAAATTCTGTCTCGTATTTAATAAGACAGGGCTTTTTATTTGTTTCTGTCCAAACACCCTGTCCGAATCAGGCAGATGGCGTGGAGTTTCATCATTCCTGATCGAACAAAAATATATTTGACTTATCGGGCATTTATGAGATAGTCGGATTTGATTCCCGCTCAAAAAGCGATTATTGAAAGCCTCGCCCAAACATGTACCAGAAAAAATAAAACAAAAGCGGGTTAAGAGTGACGGACGGAATCCGCTCTTTTTCTGATCAAGGGGGCAACGAGATGATTGAGTACATTTATCAGACCCTTTCAAAATTCGGTTATACTCACCCGCTTCATCCAACCCTCACTCATTTACCCATTGGAGAGGAATCAAAATGTTTTCAGAATCAAAGTCAATCATAATAAATTGGATAATTTTATCTATTGCCGGCGTCATCTTTTCATGGGCGGTGTTTATCTCTCAATCATGGGCCCAGACCTATGTTTCCGGCAAAGTAATCACTGCGGATGGTATGGTGGTTGCCAGCGGAGCGTTGGCACTGGAGAAGGGGAAGTTGCACAACAATGCCTTTCTGGTCGGCGGCGCCATCGGGCCCGACGGTACCTTTAAAATACCACTTCCCTCCGGCGGACCCTGGGGGCTGCATGTGTACAGCGAAAAATATATATATTTCCCGCTGCAGATACAAATTAACGCTGGCGCTGACAATGATATTCCCGTTATCTTACCGCTTGACGGGGCGACCGCCGATGATCCCAAAATCTCCAATATCCGGTTTAAAAAGATATCGGAGGAGGTATTTCAAATCGCCATGCAGGTGGAGGATGCCAATAACAACTTGGGGCCGCAAATGCTGGCCATCGATAATAAACGATTTAGATCCTACCGTCTGGTACCGAAAGATGGCGATTTAAAAGATATGAAGGCCGATTTCCCAAACGGTGAATATGTTTCACCTTTTATCCCCGCTGCATTGGATGGGGAGGACTTAAAAGATTGGCTATTGGTCGTTGCCGATCATCAGTGCAGCAATGGCGTTATATATAATGGATTGGGCCAATCGGTTTTCAAGCCGACGGTAGCCCATTCGGAGACCCTGAAATGCGAGGTGCCTGGGGTCTGGAAATCCAATTTTGACAAAGTCTACCAGTTTTCTCAAATATCTCCAGGATTGTATGCAGGTGAGCAGTTCGAAGGAAATCTGCTGATTGATAAAATGGAAAAGAAAGCCGATAAGCTATTGGTCTCTTTCCGTTTTGAGGGCAATAAGGGAGACGCTGAACTCAAATTGCACTGTCAGGAGAATGAGGTTCTTATAAAGGGCACTTTTCAATACCCTAATAAATCCGGTGAATGGATTTTTGCCAAACTAAAGAATGCCGAATCTGCCCTGTCCGGTGAGAAGCTTTTTGCGGCAAACTGCTCCGCCTGTCATTTTCCCGATCGCCAAGATGTAAAAGTAGGGCCGGGTTTACTGGGACTGTTCAAAAGCCCGAAACTGCCGCAATCCGGCCAGCCGGCCACTGAAGAAAATGTTCGCCGGCGGATTATCAACGGCGGAGATAAAATGCCGCCATTTAAACATCTTAAAGCAGAGGAGCTGAAGGCAATCATTGATTACTTAAAAGCTTTATAAATTTTCCCTATTGCCTGGACTCTCGCCTCCGGGGAGTGGCAGATTGGCGATTTTTTCAATAACCGGCGAATGAACTATGATTGAGTTAAGCCCGAATCGCATCCTGAAAATATTGATTCTGGGTGCGCTCTTTTTTTTAGTCGCGATAGCCGTTTCAATTCATTCAATCGAGGCAGAAATTCTCCTCTCACCGCCCGGCCTGCGGCTCATTAGAGATCCGTCTCTTGTGATTCCTGCTGATCTCCATTACGCCAATCAGTTGATAACGCTACCGGTGTATCGGGATATTTCAGGAAACCCGGAAAAAGGTTGGTCGGGTAAATATGTTGATACCCGCCGGTTTGCCAGTAACCAGAGTGCTTGGATTTTTTTCCGAAATTCTGATTTTCAACGATCTGTATCTCAGAAAAAGGAAGACGGCCAAGGCGCTTTCCGATTCTGGCCTGTCGGAACGACCATTATTATTGAAATATACAAAGGGAACGCATTTCAGAAAGAAAAGGATAAATTGATTGAAATCGCAGCCATGTCAAAAGTAAACGCGGAAAAGAGTTTACTTTTTCAGGCATTCTATCCAGTTAGCTGGGCCTATGCCCGGTTTAATCCTGATAGAAATCCCTCGATCACTTCTGCAAAAGTGCGCGAATGCCATCAATGCCATAGCATTGCATTTCGTTTGACAGGGGATTTGATTTTTACTCAGTTTCCGTAAAAATTTTTTAAAGCCCCCTCTATATCTTTAAGTGCCGGCAATATCATTTGTTTTAAAGAATATATGTTTTTCCTTCCCTCAAACAGCGATAAAGCAAGACGTTATCATATCCTGCCTTGGCTTCATTTCTCGGCGGCTCTGCTCGTCATTGTTTTCAACGCACTTTTTTCGGCAGTTCACAGCCCTTTAGGCCAGGAAATTTCAGCAGGTGAGAGTCCGGGCTTTGCCTGGATTCGAGCCAATATCAACATCTGTATGGGATTGGGGCTGGTTTTTCTCATTCTGGTGTCTGGGATACAACTCCGGCAGATGCGGCAATCATCATTTAAGGATAACAGATTGTTGCTATTTTTCGTCTGCCTGGAAGTCTTCAGTGTGGCCGCCATCGCGCTGTTGCTTTTTTACAAACGAACTGACTTTCTGCCTTCGGTTTATGCAATCCTGATGTTATCCGTTCTAATTCAGGGGATTATTGTCTTCCGGCGGCCTGGCTTAGCTGGCTTGGATCATCAAGCGGTGATCTTGCAAAAGCCCGCGGCAAATGCGGGTCTTTTTTTTATTCTGCTGTTTATTTTTGGCGCCACCATTTCCTTGCTTGAGCCGTCCCGGCATCGATTGGCAGATCAAATCGTGCTGGATTCAAATTTTGAGTCTCTTTTGGGATATGTTTTTCCCTCGATATTGTCCGGGATTACCGGCTTATGGCTCGGGATCGGCATGCTCGGCATTATAATTGGCATCAGCCGCATGTTTTTTAAATTATACGGGAACAAAGATTTTTGGATAATACATTTTCTGATATTTTTTTCTTCCGTCGCTTTTTTTATGGGTTTTCTTTTGATCACGCTTTACTATGCCATATCCTGGCAGATCAATAATCTACATCTAAAATCAACTGTATGGCAGCTATATATTTTTTTGAGTGTTTCAGGGGCAATCTTATTTTCGAGTGTTTTTTACAGAATTGTTCCTCACATACCCCAACCCCAAAAAGCCAGCCTGATGGGTATCGTTTCACTAACCTTCGGGGCAGCCATCCTTTTTCCGATGACCTGGCTTTTGACATTGCGGCAAAACGCCAGAGCATGCTGGATAATGCTCTTGATTTCCATCCTTGGCGCATGTGGATTCTTCGGCTATGTGGTTTTATTCGGTAATATGTTTAATCCCTGGTTTACGACTTTTTCCTATCTCAAAGGGGCAATATTGAAAATTATATCTGTGGTAGCTGCCGGAACAGCTGTACTGCTGACAGAACAGTTTTTTTCTCAAAGGGCCGATGCGCCATCTAATTTTCACCGACTGGGGGCTGTCCTGGCAATTGCAGCAGTTCTTGGTTTTTTACCCTTTTATGCCTTAGGGAAGAATCCCGAGGTCAAGGTTGCGGTGCTTCAATTCAACGAACTCACCCGGGTGGATACCACATTTGCCAGAGAGTTTGCCAAGGTCTTGGGCTTTGGCAAGTTGATTCATCTCGGGCAACGGCCACCTCAAAACAGCAACCCCCATCCGTGGCCGCAGCCTTGGAGACTGAGCAAGTCCCATCCATCACTTTTGCCTGAAAACTTCAATTTGCTGGTCATCGTCGTCGATGCTTTACGGGGTGATGCCTTTCACTCCGCTGGTTACCATCGCAACCTGACATCTTTTCTTGACCGCTGGGCCAGCGAGGAAGCGATATCTTTTCGACGGGCATACAGCCAGGGCGGCGGGTCTTTTGCCGCCTTTCCGTTTCTGGTTGCCGGCAGAAGCCGTCTTGATCTTTACGGCCCTGGCTTGTATCGGCAAAACCTCTATTTCAAAATCGCACAGGCTGAGGGGATTCAGCATTACATGTTGATGAAAGAATTCGGTGCACGAGACATTTATCCACCGGATTTCCCGGTTACCGAGCTTGCCATTCCGCGTGCCGTCAGCGATCGACGCTCAGCAACGGCCGATGAAGTTTTTCAATCAGCACGAAAGGCCATCGGTGCGATCCCCAAAGGTGAGCGCTTTCTATGTTTTTTGCAACTGATGGATGTTCACAATGATCTGTGGAAAAAAGAAGATGGGATGGACTTTGGTGACACGCCACGGAATCTATACGATCATAATTTATCATATATTGACCGGGCCTTCAGCCGCTTTGTATCCTGGCTCAAACAGGAAGCAATTTATGATCGAACCGTTATTTTGTTTACCTCCGACCATGGAGAACAATTCTGGGAACACGGCGCCAGTCTTCACGGGCATACCGTATACGAAGAAGAATTGCGAATCCCGTTAATTCTTGTTTCACACGGCATTCGAAATAGATTTGAGGATGTGCCGGTGGTCGCCGCCGATATGGCGCCGACCATTGCTGATCTGGCGGGTTATTCCGTCGAACCGCCATATGATGATCCCCACATGGGGGTTTCCCTTCTACCCCTGATCCTGGGCAAAGAGCGGCGGCGGTATCTGAATCGGGATGTGGTTGGAAGAGCTTCATTCAAGCGCCGCTATTTTCTGTATCGCAATTGGGAGTGGAAACTGGTCTATTTCGCGGAACTTGATCTGCTGCAATTGTTTAATGTGTTAAAAGACCCTCTGGAGAAAAAAAACTGGCTTGACGAGCGTCCCTATCTGGCGGCAACTATGGAACAGGACCTGGTTGATTACCTCGGGAAGGTAGAGGGCAAGACATATCGTGGACTGCTTTCAAATCTGCGGCAAGAAAATTGATTTCTGAGATACAATACTAGCGGGTATCGCCCTTGTTGATTCTTCTCAGGCGCGCAAGATACCCGAACGTTTTTTCTCCGGGCCAATTTGATTTGAATGATTGATTCTTGTACTTATTATAAAAGACGATCAGATCTTCGAATGTATCCAGATCATTCCACCAGGGAAGCAAGTTCGTTTTAAGGCCGATTTTTTTGGCCGTCTCAAGGGTGTTTGCCAGCACCGTCTCAGTGCTCCAGGGTATATCATAAAACAATTCCGGATGGGGTTTGCGCATTCCCACCAGATAGTATCCGCCGTCATGACAGGGACCAAACACCACATCGGTTTGATTGGACAGCAGGCGCTTGAACGATTCTTGAACGGTTGATGCCGGCAAATCAGGACTGTCACTGTCTATAATGGAGACAGCGTCATAGCCATCGGCAAGTTTTTCCTGAAAAATGCTGTTTAACCTCTGCCCCAGGTCTTTGCCCTTTTGGGAAAATAGACTAAATTCGTTTCGGCGAAAAGGGGTAAACATATCTCCGGCATCTGCAGGTGTGTATGCAATAGCCAGATCGACGCCCTTTAAAGAATTCATCGCAATTATTCGGTCCTCTAAAAAACATCGATACAAGTCGGCAGCCTCTTCAGGTGTAAAATGGGGGATGAGACGGGTCTTGACCTTGCCCGGCAGCGGCGCCTTGGCAACCACGACTAAAAGCAATTTTTCATGCTTTGTTTCCATCACAGACTCCATTGAACGCCGCACCCCCGGCAGCATTTCGGCGGTGTTTCAGATTGATGCTGTTTTCTGAAGTTCCTGTATCTGGAACCCGACCAGATTTCTGCCAGTGTGTCTTTAAAGACGTTTCCCAGAATGGTGGAAACATAATCAACACTGGAAAATGGAGAAATGCAACATGGTAAAACATTACCGTTAGCGGTGATATACATGAGTGTTGAAGGTCGATAGCACTTGCTCCATGGCAATTTGGCACCTGCTTCCCCCCGCAGACTCTCAACAGGTTCTGACTGTCCGGATGCACTGAATTGGATACCCAGCCGCGCAGCCAGATCCTGGCTTTTCTGAACCAACTCCGACGACCCGTCAGTTGCGCCCTGAAGGGTCTTGGTCTGCCGGGCGAGGCCATATCCCTTATCATCCTGGAAATATACCAGACGTTGAAGGTATACTTCTCCGATTCCAATCTCGGCAGCGAGTTTCACAAAATCCGGAAGCTCGGAAATATTATCCTTGGTTCCCAAAAACCACAGGGACAGCTTTGGGTGGGTCACCCGTTGCTGTTTTTGAAGCAATATAAAGGATCTAATATTTTTAATAACTTGCTCAAATTTATCGCTATTGCGGATTTTCCGATAGCCATGCGAAGAGGCGGTATCAAGCGAGATGCGCAATTCGTCCAGTCCGGCCTGAATGAGATCATGCTGCCGCTGGCCCCTGAGAAGTGTACCATTGGAATTAAACAGTACATACACATCGCGCCCTTTGAGGTGTCGAATGATTTCGGAAAGTTCCTTGTTTAACAGGGGCTCTCCGATTCCATGCAGAAAGATCTGCTCCAATTCCGGCAGCTGATCGGTAATCATTGCCAATTCTTTTAAAGAAATATCCCGAGCCGGCTCCCAGCTCCCGCGGTATAAGATACAGCCTTTGCATCTGAGATCGCACCGGTTTGTCGATTCGAGGTATAGAATTTTGGGCAGATTAAAATTTTGATTTACGGTCTGCATGATTCTTTACGCCCCCTTGACAATTGTGGTGCAAATGCTTCCGGTGCGCAACGGTTTTGCAACCGAAGATGGTTGCCCCGCCAGCTTTACCGTTTTCCCTTTATAAATCGGGCAGTATTCATCGGGATCTTCCAAATATCCGCGCAGCTTTCGCCTGGCTGCGCATCCTCCGCCGCAATTGCCTACATGCTCGCAGTTTAGGCAAAATTTAGGCGTGTAATGGGTGGTTTGAAACTGGGGTGATTCAAAAATAGCTTCCTTTTTTTCTACCAGGTCTTCAATGGTTAGATCCGAATCAGGCCAGTAAACACAGGCTTTCAATTTTCCATGCGGTGTCACCCGCATGCTACGGCCGCCGCAGGGAGTGCCACTTAAACCGTTTAATCCCAAAAAAGTGTTCACCAGCGGCTCCGTAACAGAGATGATTTCACTCTGATCAAAGAGGATTTTGTATGCCTCCCAGTACTGCCCAAAACTGGGCAGAAATTCTTCGGTGTACACCGGCTGGTAGGCGTTGACACGGAAATCTGCACCCAATGAGGCCGCCAGCCGGGCGATGCGGCCGAGATCTGTATAGTTAAGGTTCATCAGAACCGCCAGAATCGACACCCGGATTCCCAGCTGATGGCATCTTTCAATACCCGCCATCACTGTTTGCCAGTTTCCTTGTCCACGAAACTGGTCCTGTCGCTGCTGATCCGGAAAATCGACTGAAAACTCGACATCTTTAAAGAACCTGAGTTTCTCATCAGGAGTGATCGACAGCGTATAGCCGTTGGAGGCCAGGGTCATCTTAATATGACGGCTGTGCAGGTAGTCTAGAATTTGGAAATATTCCGGGTTTAAACCGTTTTCACCGGTGCCGAAACCGATGGAGCTGATCTCAAGGCTGTTGCATACTTTTTGAACATCGGCGAGTGTCAAATTGTAAATCCGCTTTTGATCTCGATAGCAATGCGCACAATGCAAATTGCAGTTGCTTGTCAGACCAATTCCCAGAGAAACCATTTGTCTGCTCCTATCGGTCGGTGGTTGCTCCAAATCAGTATAATTGGGTCCGGTTCAATAGGCCTTAAACAGGTATTTCAACGGTACAAAAAACATATAGTATGTGGCCAGGATTGTGCCTCTAATTGTTCCGGTTACTTTGGATTTACCGATACGCCGGCGGTAGTTAACCGGCACGCTTTGAATCCTCAATCCCCTGCAGGCAGCTTTGACCACCATCTCCACCGGCCATCCATATGTCATTTGTTCCATTTGCAGACCGAATAAAGTTTGAGATTTGATGGCGCGAAATGATCCGATATCGGTTATCTTTGCTCCGTAAAGCAGCCGCAATAATAACACGATAAAGCGGTTTCCCAGACGGCCGTGAAGTGGCATGGCGCCTTTTTCAATGATTCCTTTGATACGGCTGCCGATCACCAGATCCGCGCGGTCCCTCACGACAGGGCCGTACACGGCTTCCAACTGGCTTGGATCATCACTGCGATCACCGTCTAAAAATACAATGACGTCGGCGTCAGCGGCGGCCTTTGCGCCTGCCAGACATGCTGACCCGTATCCGGGTCGGGGCTCAAAAATCACACGGGCACCTGCTAAAGACGCTTGTTTAGCCGTACCATCGGTGGACCCGTTGTCGACAACGATGACTTCATGGACTCGCTCAGCGGGAACGGCACGGACCACTTCACCGATGGCCTGCGCTTCATTGAGAGTTGGAATGACAACAGATATTTTCACTTTACACACTTTCGCCGGGTCTCCTGTGTCTTTTGCGGCTGAAATCCATGCCGAAAATTCTGCGCCGATGGATGTATTTTCTTAATATATACCCGGCTGTCAGAAGTGCAAACAGGGGCAGGTATTCGGCCAGCAGAACCCAAGCGGGCATAATTCCCTGGGGTGAAGTATATTTTAAATAGGACAGGGTCACGGTGAGTGAAAAAATCAGCCAGGCAGGGCTGGGATAAATTGTCAGAAAGGGTATAATCAAAATAACATACCAGGGGTGAAGCGAAGCCGGCATCAGGACCATCAACAATCCAGTTAAAATATAGGCATACCGGAAACCCTCAACGTCTTTTTTTTCTTTCAGGAAAACAATCACTCCGGCGATTGCAAGCGCAATGATAAACAGCAAAGACAGCAGGTAGTAGTCCAGACCCGGGATCAGACGCATCAAAAGATATTTCAAGCCCAAGTTGAAACTTTCATGCGGATTTTTCAGATAAACCGGCAAAAATCCGGATATTTTACCGCCCGCACCGCTAAAAGGCAGATAGAGCAACATTAGGGTTGCCGAAAACGCAATGATACCTTTAATTCTGTCTCCGCGATTCAAGAAGGCCGCAATCAGGAGGGCCGGATACATTTTGACCGCAGCCGATAGGGCCAGCATGATAATTGCCGGTATTTTTTTATAAATAGCGGATAAATAAAGGGCAGCTACCATCAAAAAAACGGTAAGCCCTTCGAGATGGCCGCTATAGGCGATTTCAAATATAACCAGCGGATTCCAGGCATATACGATGATCCTCGATAAGTTTAATCCCCATGTTTTAAGCAAGGCGGCCAGCAGCAGCAGGGTCAATATATCAAAAAACACCATAAGACCTTTGTAACCGGTGACGCTGTCTCCCACCAGCATGTAAAAAATTCTGAAAGAGATCTGGGCTCCGGCCGGATAAAGAGTAGGATAATCTTTGCGGTTGATGTTCGGGAAAATCCGATCATCCCGCATGTGCTCCAATTCTAAAGCTCCCGGCGGGTAGCGGTAAGGGTTGATCCCGTTTTGTTGTACACGGCCATCCCAGATATAGCGATACATGTCTTTGGACAGCACCGCCGGGTCCGGTGCGATCAGACCCAACCTGAAAATAATTGCCAAGAATATAATTAAGCCGGTCAACCGCCAGGGGTTTTTTTTCTCAGGTTTCATTTTTATAACCAAAAAGACGGCGGTCAAATAAAGTATGCTTAAAAACAGGAATACGACGACATAAAGCTGAATGCCCGATAACCCGGAAAATACAGGCACGAGGTCATAAATTTTGAAATGAATCCAATAGATCGCAGCAGAAAGGATTCCCAATCCCATGATAGCGGCAAAAACCGCGCGGGAGTTAAAGCTGTATTTTTGTTTATGATTGTGTCTTTCCATATCCATGTTTTACTGAAAGAAAAAAGACGAAGAAAAAGCCTGAGGTGTAAATAAGCAGGAAGGGGCTGACAAGATATTTACTGAAAAAAAGAAACATCAGAAGCCCGGTCAACGAATAAACCCCTAAAAAAAATTCGAGTATCGATATGGCATTTAAAGGAATCGAATAGTGTTTTTCCTTCCAGCTGTCCCCCTGTTTTTTAATGCCGTATTTGGGGGTGCGGATAAAATCGCTTTTTATATTAAAAAGTGCTTCCAGGACGGCTTTGGTGTTGTTCACCGCAATTCCGGTCCCCAGACACATGAGAAACGGCAGAAATTTAATTCGGGTTTTCCAATCACGATAAAGAATTTTTTGAGAGAAAATATACATTGACGAGGGCCCAAATGTGGCCAGGCAAAGCAGGGTGAATATCATGATCGGAAAAGAAAGATTGTCAAAAAACCGCTGGGAGTAAAGCATCGGAATGGATGTCAGCACCACCAGCAGCATCATCGGATGAACCATGTAGTGGGTCAGGTGCAAGAAGGCCTGGATTTTAACCAGGAGCGAAACATCGGATTTGAAAAGCTTGCCGAGGTTTTTTTTAGCGGTCTGGATTGACCCCTTGGCCCATCGGTGTTGCTGGGATTTAAAGGCATTGATGGTCACCGGCACCTCCGCCGGGCAGACCACATCGGTTACAAATTTTAATTTCCAGCCTTTAAGCTGGGCGCGGTAGCTCAAATCAAGATCTTCAGTGAGGGTGTCGGCCTGCCAGCCGCCGGCATCTTCGATGGTTTTTTTACGCCATATGCCTGCCGTACCGTTAAAATTCATAAAGAAGCCGCTCCAGGCCCGTGCTGCCTGCTCAACCCCGAAATGACCGTCGATTCCAATTGATTGGGCTCTGGTCAGCAGAGAATAGTCGCTGTTGATATGCCCCCAGCGGGTTTGCAGCATACCGATTTGGGGGTTAGTGAAGTGCGGAACCGTCTCCTTTAAAAATTCCGGGTTGGGAACAAAATCGGCATCAAAGATTGCTACAAGTTCACCTTTAGCCGTTTTGAGGCCCTCTCGCAAGGCACCCGCTTTGAAACCGGTGCGATAATCACGGTGGATATATTGAATATCGAAGCCGCGGCCTTTCATGTGCTTGGCCATGGCTTTTGCGATATCGATGGTGTCATCGGTGGAGTCATCCAGAATCTGGATTTCGAACAGGTCTTTGGGGTAATCAAACCGGCAAACCGATTCGATCAATCGTTCAACCACATAGCGTTCATTGAAAATCGGCAGTTGGATGGTGACCCGCGGCCAATTTTTGATGGGATAATTCTGGTAAAAATTTTTTTTTATCTTTATATCCCGGCTAAGCGCGCGGGGACGTCTCAGGCGATAAAATATCATGAGCAAATAGCAGTTCATACCGTATGTAAACAGCGATAGCAGTGCAAACAAATATATGACCAGCCATATGCTTTGAATCGATTCCGTCATGATTCAACCGGAAATTTTATATTCAGTTGTTTGACGACATGTCGTTGAAATTATTGCTATAAGCGCTTTAGTTGGCGAGCGATGATCGTTATCATTTCATTATCAGTATCTATGTTTTCAATTTTAAAACCGGCTTTTAGCAAACAATCATGCATCCACTGCGGCGAGATACGCAGCTTTCGGAAGTAGCTTTTTTTATCACCCAATGGTCTCCGGCTTTTTCATGAATAATGTCGTGCACTTTCACATGATTTTTTTCGTATTCCAGAAAACAGGTAAAAATTTTTTTTGAACCACTTCGCACCGGAATAAAACGCTCCAGGTTCTTTAATTCAGTCGTCAGGTCTCTGAAGCTTAGAATCAGATAGCCATCATCTTCTAAAGCCCGACACGCATCTTCAAGCAAAATTTGAACTTCATCCAGGGTCTGGAGATGGGTAATTGTATCTCCCATACAAACGATGAGTTCAATATTTCGAGGGATGTGTTCGGTAAAGTTCAACAGGTTGTCTTCAATCGTTACAATAGACAATCCCTCGGCGTGTGATTTAAGTTCGGTGAGTAAGTCATGGCTCAAATCAATCGCAATGACCTTAAATCCGGATTGAGACAGCGGTATTGACTGAAATCCGGAGCCGGCGCCCAAATCCACCGCGACCCCCGATAACGCCGGACGTATACCGTGTGATTGAAAAAAATTTTGGTTTTCCTCAAATTTCAAATCGCATCCGCCGCATATCCATGAATAATAGGGGGCAAGCAATTTATCATAGTGCTCTTTTACGCTGGCCATACCCCTCCCTTATTTTATCGTCGGTTTTTTCTTAGATTCTTTATAATCACCTGGGTTTTAGAGTTCAAGCCCAAATGATGAATGCATCATCCGAGGCTAATTGCTTTTGAATTCGCGCGCAAATACTGTTCAAGCTTTTTAATCATGATTGGTGCCATTATTGAATTAGGACAGGTTCTTTTTCCGCATCCGGTCTGTCTGTTGCCTGCTCAATCTTTGAATGTCGGGTCTCGAAAATCGTTTGCGTCCATAACGTCTTGTAATTAAACTCTCTGCCTTCTATGATGTTGAATTTGATGATCTGAAAATTGGGGCTAACGTCAAAATGTTTTGGCATGATCTGCGAGTAATGACGCATGATCAGTGACGCCCCATATGGATTGTGCTGTTGATTCGATGCATCCGCCGGAATCGGGCCCAACGCGGGTATAATCGGGTAGCCGACACGCTGAAAGGCTTTGGCGATCATACCGGAGCATATCACTTGAAACTCGTTGCAGTTTCCCAAACAGGCATGGATGGTCCGCTTTTTAAAGGGATTCATGAAAGGCGGCAGGAGCAAGAGGCCCAGGTCGATGATATTGCGGTGATCATACTGTTTGCCGAGATTGCCGATGACCTCTGAAACCACCGAATCAATGTCCGGCGGGAGGATGCCGTGGGGCCTGCAAACCCGGATGTTATAATCCTGATATTTTCGAATGGGTGCAGCCGTTACGCCGCTGCCGGTAAACGCTTCCACGATCATGTGATGGGCGTCATCATTTCCGAACTGTTTCATTATATCTTCCTTATCAATACCTCCAATTTTCAAAAGTGCATCACCGACGTAAAGGGCGGAATGGCTCCAGGAGCTTTGGGTAAATAAATTGATCATTCGGCTGATTTTCGAATCGCCTTCAACCAGGATGACATCTCCTTTTCGAATGACGCCGTAGAGGCTGTCCATGTTGTTGATCATGGTCTTCTCGTAATTTCTCCCTTGTGCCTCAAGGCGTCTGAATACACTGTGTCTCATATGAAAGGTGAGTTTTTTGATTGTTTTCATGTTTAGATACTCTCGGGATTCATTTGAGCGTCGCAAAAGATTCTGTCTATCAAGTTTTCGTTCAGTCTTTTTTCGCGAGACGGCAAAAAGTGAAAATTTAATTTGGTTACTTGTTTGGCCTTTTCCGATGCTTAGGCGTTAGCCTTGAAGTTCCATCATTCTATCGGATAGTCGTTTTAGCCGGTCAGATATTACAATATTTTCTTCATAACAGACCTTTAAATTGGGTCATCTGGACATTCGGATTTAGCCTGGATTTTTCAGCTATGCGACAAAACTTTTTCAGAATGCCCAGTCCGGCGTTGTAGGCGGCAACTCACATGTGAGCTATCTTGCGCACTAACGAAGAATTCAAACAGTCTTATCCGTTTGACTTTTTTTTGGGGTGTTATTCCTTTGATGGTATTCTCGAAGAATATCTTTGCGACAGGCCAACATTACAACACAAACGACAGTTATCATGCTGCCCAAACCGGCCAAAAGGCTTCCGTAAGACAGGGCAACAATCATTCCCAGAGGCAATCCTAATACGGCCACGATCCCGCAAGTCCAATTTAGAATCGGGCTTCTCATCGCCTTGTTCCTTTATTTTGATATTCCTAAAAAGGCTTCCAGTTGAATGACGCCCAAAAAAGCCAGCAAAGGCACCGGCGATACCGCCAGAATAATAGTCAGCAAAAACCTTTTCCATGAGATGCGGCGATTAATCCCACAGGCCAAAGAAATTCCGCCACCGCCGCCGATCAGGTAATTTCCGGGCATATTGAATAAAACGGCTATCGTCAGATAGCGATACTTTGTCAAAAAAGACCAGAAGCGGTTTTGGCAGAACTTAGAGTTACGGGATACGTTGTCAAGCATGCCATCGATCTCATCGTCAGGGTTATCACAGTTTTGGCTAAATCCCAGTTTTTGCAGGCGAGATTCCACCCATTCTTTCGGCAGTAAACGGCCGATTAAAAATGCCAGGCTTAAACCGGCAACGGTGGCCAAATACACAAAAACAATTCCCTCTTTTCCAAAAACGCACATCAGCAACACACCCAGCTCGACGCCGGGCACAAAGGGCAGGCTCAACAGCAAGACATAAAGAAACCCACCCCCGATTAAGACGCTGATACTCCACCGACCTCCCATGAATTGATTAAATTTATGGGCGATCCCCATTTCCCCTCTCAGCCAATAATCCAGCCAGACAGCCAGGACTATCAAAAAGGCCGCAATAAAGAAAATGCGAAAAAAAAATCTCAGCCTGCTTATGCTATGCGGCGGGTTAAATCTTCGTGTGCAGCTGTCAGAGTTCATATTCGAATCATTTTAACGGGTTAACGTTTTCTATGCCAGAATCTGTACAGCAAGATGTATCGCTTCAAAAAGGAAAAAATCCAATGGGATAAGGATGGCTCAGTTCAAAGTTAAACGCAGAAGGTCTTTTTTAAATGCCACAGTGTGGTATATTATGTCAAGAATTATTCCAGGTTTTTGGAATAACTCAACCTTTTGTAAAATTTTGATATATTGAGATAACAAAGTTTCCGGGATGGACTTCGTGCCTATATTTTCACTTTACAAAAATTTTAGAATACATTCGGCAATCAAATGATTTTTTTTGATAATCCATTGAAATCATAAAAAAGGGATTACAGATTGAACTGTAACCCCTATGTTTTGATCACGAATCTTTCGCCCAATCACCGGAAGAAAGACCCAATAGCTGAAAAGATTTAAGTTCTAAGGAATTCCCGGGTCAGTTTTTGCCAGCCGATCTGGGGCAGATTGCCGAATATGTCATTACTTAGATAGCCGCCGTCGGTGGCCAGCGGGCCGGCGGCTTCCTCGATCACTTCATAAAGGCGATCGACTTCTTCGTCAATATATTCACCGGCCTGTTCACCGATCATCAAGTTTTTGAGGTCCTGACGAAGGTTGGCACAGTGCAACCGCAAGATCCAGCCTTCGCTGTAAGGATCTTCATTGCCCCGGCTGCCGCGTTCGCGCAGTTCCGGATTAATATCGGTTACCACTCCGCTGACCGGGGAAAGCAACTTGGCTTCGTTTTCTTCCCGGCGCAAGGCTATGTCTTGCCGGCCCTGTTCCAGCTGTTTGCCCATCAGAGGGGCCTGAATTTGATCCAGCGGCCCCAGCAGGCGCAAGGCAAAATCGTCCAGGCCGACGCGAACCGTCGACCCTTCCTCGATTTTAACCCAGGCGTGTCCCGGGTGCAGGTAAAATCCCTGCGGAATTTTAAATCCTTTGATATCCAGGACATCCACTGGCTGAACCACGGCGTGAACGGCAAACTGATCACTGAAATATTGATCGAATTCGCAATTGGCGCACTGGTAGTCATGGGTGCAGCTGCGGAACTCAATGTGGCCGATCATATGATGCAGGCATGGCTGCTTCCAGGCCGGCAGCTCACGCAATTTGTCCTTCCAGAAAACAATCCGGCCGCGCTTTCCCGCGGGAATTTTGCCTTTTTCTCTGAGTTGCTGGTTTTCAGTTGCGACTTGTCGCATGGCACGATCGTAGGCACAGACCGCACACTGATAATCGATCCGGCAAAACTTTTTGTGAACCACGCCCGCCTGCATCCAGATGCATGGGGGATGGTTTAGGGACTGTTTATTTTCTTTTCGGATGGAGATCATCATTGTTCTCCCTGCCAGAGACAAGCAGTTATTGGTTAATAGTTATTTGTTATTAAAAGCGAAGCCTTTGACAGTCCATCAATTACCAATAGCGGATAACAAATAACTACGCTAGGTTTTGAGAAACTTTTGAGTTAAATTCTTCCAGCCCAGATCCGGCAGATTCCCGTAAATGTCATCAGCCAGATAGCCGCCATCGGCCGCCAGGGGGCCGGCGACTTCCTCGATCATCGTTTCCAGATGGCTGACTTCCGTATTGATCCAGCTCAGGCTGTCTTGATCCACCATCAAGCTTTTCATGGTGCCTTTAACATCCGGCGTGCGGACCATAAAGAGCCACCCGTCACCGTATGGTTCACCGTTGGCCAGCTTCGGATTTTCCCTGACTGTTGAATTGACTTCCATGATGACACCATCAACCGGCGAAAGTACGTCGGCCAGGTTATCTTTACGCTTCAGCCCCCAGCCCGCTTTGTTCTGGTCCAGTTCTTTACCGATCAACGGCAAATCGAGGGCATCGGCTTCTCCCAGCACTTTCAGCGCAAAGTCATCCAATCCCACCCGGATATAACCGCCGCTTTCGATTCTGGCCCAGGCGTGTCCATTATGGAAATAGTATCCCATGGGCACATCGAAACCTTTAACCTGCAGCATTTCAGCAGGAAAAGCTTTGGTTTTGGTGGTCCAGACATCTTCAAAATACTGATCAAAGTCACATTTGCCGCATTCATAGTCATAGGCGCACATTCGTTTTTCAATCCGCGCGGTAAGGCTGTGGCGGCAGACCCGATCCAGATCCGGCCGTCTCTTCATCGCTTCCTGCCAGCTGATCTGTTTGCCTTTGGCGACTTTCTGATCCATGGCATGATCATATTTACAACTGATGCAATCATAAAAATTGTCACAACTTTTAAATTTTACGACACCCGCTTGCATCCAAAGACAGGGAGTTGTTGCTTTGGCTTTCTTGTCCGGTTTAACCAGCCACGTCTGACCGCCGAGAACAGATTCGATCCCCTGCTGCGCTTTGCCGTCACCCGCTTTGCCTTTTTGGTAAGTCGATCCAAATCCCACCTGACTCCGCTGTGCCTTTTTCTTCTTTTCAGCCATTTCTCTTACTCCTTTTCTATGATTTATTTCATTTTTGATCCCCTTATAGAGCAATCCATGTGCCAAAGGGGCACACCCCTCCCATGTTTCCCTCTAACATCATTAAATTATTAAATATTTTTCTATTGTGATTATAGATCGATACAAAAGTCCGACTCTGAATAATGTAGAAATATCCTACATCCCGCAAATCAGACAAACCTATTTTTGCGCCAATTCCATTAAATATATATTATTTTCATATAGTTATAAACATGTTGAATTTTCCACCATTGAATTTGGATATTCCAACAGTTGCTATCTTTTTTATTTCCTGATATGTGCCTGTGTCTTGCGGGAAGATAAAGTTGCAATCCAGTTTTACTGTTTTATGATATTTGAAAACCCGGAAAGGAGAGAAAAAATGAATTTTGAGGACATAGAGGCGATAATTGACTTTGCGATTGAAAAAGAACGCGAAGCGGCAGAGTTCTATGAAAGTATAAGTAAAGATGAGGAAGACTTTTCAGGCTCCAAGCAAATGTTTGCAGAATTTGCCGTTGAAGAGCAGAAACATGAAAAAATACTGCAGGATTTTAAAACCAAGGGAATATCCAAAAGCCTGGAAGATTATCAGCTAAAATGGATCACCGATATAAAGCGCAGCGATTATATGGTTGATTTGAGCTACGAGAAAGGCATGCCTTACAATGAAATCCTGTTGCTGGCCATGAAGCGCGAAGAAAAAGCGCTCAAACTGTATAACGACTTCCTCGAAAAAGCCGATACGGACGAGAGCAAAAAGCTGTTTAAAGTGCTCTGTCAGGAAGAAGCCAAACACAAGTTGGCGCTGGAAACCATCTATGATGACTATATGGCCAAAATGGGCGACTAGCTTTTTATTTTAGATTTTGGATTGCGGATTGCGGATTTTATATCTAATCAGTGTTTTTAAGTTTCTGGCAGCCGGTGCGGTCTGAAATGATATCTTTCAGCTTTTTTCCCAGAACGGAATAGGAATAGTATTTTCGGGCGGTTTCATAATTATGGGTGACCATTTTTTTTCTCAGTTCGGGGTCGGTTAAAACTTTTTTGGTTTTGCGAACCGCTTCATCGGTGACATATCCGTCGATTTCGATGACCGAAAAGCCTTTGGGTTTGATGTCGATGGTGTATATGGAATACGTATTGACGACAATCGGGCGGCAGAAGTACATGGCTTCAAGAAAAGCATTGCCAAATCCCTCAAAATTCGAAGGATACGTTATCAGATCCGCATGCGGATAGATATCTTCCAGGGTATAAACCTTGCGCCCGTTCTTGGTTTTGCCCCTTTGCTCATTGATGATATTTGACACAAAATACGTATCGACTTTCAACAACTTGGAATATTCCCTCACCCGGCGCTCATAGTCATAGCCTTCGTCTCCGGACGCATGGGAGATGACGAGCTTGGCTTTCATCCCCAAACGATGAACCAGCTCAATTGCATGCTCGATCCCTTTACGCTTGACCACTCGCGTGGGTTGCAGAATTAGCAATTCATCATCGGCAACCCCCAGCGCGTGGCGCACATCCGCCGCATATTCATCGCTCGACGATGGTTTTTCACCTGAATCCAATGCGCAGGACTCAAAATTTCCCGTCACCGGAGGCGGATTATCAAAATCCATAACATTGGGTATTATTGTTGCTGAAATACCGGTCCGCAGGCTCAATTGATTGTCGGCGGATGAATTGATGACCACGTGCGAAATCGCCGGCAGATGCGGCGGAAACGCCATATTCAGATATTCCCAGCAGGCATTGATCATGAAATGCTGTCTTTCCCAGAAAAAATCATGATGGTGCGCAATGGTGGGCATGCCCGTCTCAGAAATCACTTCGGTAAGCGCAATACCCAATGGAATATTTAAAGGTATGGTCAACGCATTTTCGGACACCAAGAGATCAAGGTCAAACTTGTCTATAAACTTGTAAAGGTGATCCTTTAATTTCTGCTTTACCTCATAGATTTTACGGGTCACAAAGCGGGCGCGCACGCTGGCACCAAAACAGTTCCGATATATATCCTTCACATCCGGATGCTGAAAATGGGCTTCCTTGGCCGGATAGGAATTCTCGGTGGGCCGATCAAGCTCACCGGCAAAGTAAAAACAGGTGAACCCGACCTTCTCAAAGACATTTGCCCATTTGGCTGTCTCTAACGATACGCCGTCAGTCCCGGCAAAACGTGTGGAGATGAATCCAACATTATGATGCTTCCCGCAGGATGAACAATAGGACATATTTAATACCTTTGTATTTGTTTGTCTAGACCTGATGGTATCGAAAACAGTCCACCACATGATCATTTACCATGCCGGCTGCCTGCATAAAGGCATAACAGATAGTCGGTCCCACGAACTTGAAACCTCTTTTTTTAAGATCTTTGCTCATCGCCGCTGAGACGTTTGTCTGAGCGGGTATTTCCGCCATCGTTTTCCAGGCATTCTTGATGGTTTTACCGCCGGCAAATCGCCAGATGTAATCATTAAAACTTCCAAATTCTTTTTGTACGACCAGAAAAGCCCTCGCATTTTTAACGGCAGATTCAATTTTAAGCTTATTTCTGACAATGCCTTTATCCGAAAGCAACTCCTTTACCTTACGCAAATTGTAGTCCGCTATTTTTCCAGGGTCAAAATGATCAAACGCTTTGCGGTAGTTGGGCCGTTTTTTTAAAATCGTAATCCAACTCAATCCGGCCTGAAAGCCATCCAGCACAAGAAACTCAAACAGTTTGCGGTCATCATGCAGGGGAACGCCCCATTCGGTATCGTGGTATTTTATGTATATCGGATCGGTCCCGGCCCATGTGCATCTTATTTTCATAAGGTCAAATTCTTACCGGAAGGTGGTGGCTAGAAGTGGTTTCAAAACCCCATCCGAGCCCAATGGTCCGCCGAAGGCGGATTGACATGATTTTGGGAACCCAAGAACACGGTCAACTGAAAAGATAGAAACCCAGTGCCTTATCAACGGTTTCAAAAGGCGCAAATTCAGCGCCGATAAACTGATCACGCTGATTTTTTATGATGACTGTTTTTTTGATCAATGTTCGCTGCGCATCGTCTAAATGGAACTCAATTTGCATCTGATCTCCGATCATAAAGTTCTGTTTTACATTCAAATGAAGTTTTACGCCGGACGTAGACAGATCTTTAATCGTCATTAGACCCCGGCTCTGGGGTTGGCCCTCAATGAAATGGACATAAGTCCCGGGAAGGTTTGCCTCTTTACGATATTGCTTTCTTTTTTCCAAAACGGCTTTGTAAGCATTCCCGCAAGGGCATTTGACGCTTACCCTGACAATTTTATCAAGGGACGCATATTTGGAAACATCGACAGTTTTCGACCGGTTGCACTGTGGGCAGGTAAAGGTCGCCATCTGTTTGCTGGTTACATAAACTTTTGAAGTCATATGATTGAACCTGGATAACGCTCATTTTGGGTTTAGCTAGATTTTTATCATAGAATCCCGGTTTTTCAAAGTGATATTTGCGCCTTAGCCACGAAGCGGGAAACAATTGGATGCCGCGCAATCCCTGCATCCGGAACAGCTGCAAAACTTTGTTTGAATAAATTGCAAATATTGAGGAACGGCAAACTGTGTAACAGCAGCTCTTTAGAATGAGTTCTTCTTGCGAAGCCAATAAAGATAGACTTTTATTTATTGACTTTAGATCGCTTTTACTATAGACTTTTAGAAAAAAATGACCCAAAATAAATCTTACCATCTAAAGAAGGAGGCTTAAATGACCAAAGCAGAATTAATCAGCAAAATGGCAAAAGACGCGAAGATTTCGAAAGTCGCCGCAGGCAACGTTCTTGATTCTTTCGTGAGCAATGTTACCAAAGCGTTGAAGAAAAAGAGCGGAAAAGTCACTCTGGTGGGTTTTGGAACCTTTAAGAAAGCGCGCCAGAACGCTCGTAAAGGCCGCAATCCCCAGACCGGTGCCCCAATTAAAATCAAGGCAAAAAATGTTGTTAAATTTAAAGCCGGCAAGGGATTGAAAGCTGCCATCTAACACAATTTGTGATCAAAAAAGGCAGTTTATCGGTAACAGTGATGCTGATAAACTGCCTTTTTTATTGGTCGCGGCCAAAACGCATTTGCTTTCCTTGCATATGCAAGCGATGGCGGAAATGCTGTTATTTCTTTTTGGCCCGCACGGGGTGATTTCTCTTTGGTCGCCATAATTTTTTCTAGAACCCATCTCAAAATTGGTTTTGATAAAAACGGCAACTGGAAATTGGAGGGCATCAAAAGTGGGCACCGAGCATCCGCAAAATCAGGAAGGCCTTCTTGAAGAGATTAAAGAAAAAATTACTGAACCCCCGATGTATAAGGTGCTGCTTCACAATGATGATTATACGACAAAGGCCTTTGTCGTCGAAATCATGACGGCCGTTTTCAACAAATCCATTGAAGATGCCACGCGTCTCATGTGGCAGATACATCGAAATGGCCTCGGCGTGTGCGGAATTTATCCATACGAATTGGCCGAAACGAAAATAAATATCGTGACAAAAGCCGCCCGCGAAAATGGTTTCCCGCTCAAAGCAACGATGGAAAAAGAATAGAACCCATCTCAAAAATGTTGTCGAAAATGTTGTTAAGTCCTGAGGCGTTCTACCCATCCGTCATTCCCGCGCAGGCGGGAATCCAGGCGTCTTTGAGCTGGACTCCCGCCTGCGCAGGAGTGACAATCATTTTGTAAATTATTTGCGGGACACGACACTAGCGAAAGGACCCCCATATGACGACATTAAATGAAGGTGACATTCTGACAAAGACTGTCAGATATAATCTTATTCGCAACGAAAGATTAATTTATATTGATGTACACGAAACAAAGGCTGGAAAGCTGGCTGGAAAATTTGTGGCCGTGCCCAATCTGATAAATATCGTTGCCAGGCAGGAATTCCAGGGCATCGGTGATACGGAGACCGCAGCGCTGGAAAACTGCTTGCAGAAAATAAAGGATTTTGAAATCGAAGACCTTTTCCCCAAAAATGAATGATTAAGTTATTATTTTGGTAATCTTGGGCTGGTAGGCATTCTTTTTGGCCATTTTATTGGCACGGGCTTTGATGATAAACAACGCGGAGAAAAAAAAGGCAAATCCCAAAAGGACGGACAACGCAGAGGGACTAAATGCTATGAAGGGGGCCAGCACCTGTCCGAGTACAGCGCCAGCGATCATCAGGATAATTGGAAATACGTAGATCAAAAAGGTGGCTTTTAACAGTGAGGCGGTCTCAAAGCTCAAAACGATCCGATCCCCGACGCCGGCACCGGCTGAATTTATGGCCTTAACCTCCATATCCTGGCCGCCTCCTGTGGTGTGACACGACCCCCTTGCGGTGCAGCCTTCACATGCGCTGCTCCGAACCGTTTTTACCCAGGCGGTCTCAAAATCGGTTCGCAGAACGACCCCTTGTTCAGTAGCCAATGGCAACCCCGTAAATGAATGGGTTCTTTTGTTTAGAAGCGGATGAAAGTTATCCGGAGGCTTCAGTCGATTCTTCCTTCTCATCAGACACTGCGGTTGCGGTGTGCTCATAGCAGATCAAGCCGCATTGCAGGCACCTTGAGGCTTCTTGCTGCGCCATATCTGCTGAGAAGCCCCTTTCGATCTCACCGCATATCGCCAGCTCTTTGCCGCTGCAAATCGGCATGATCTGTCGCTGACTCGCTTGAACCTTTTCCACATGATAGACATTTTGCAGGACCGATTGCGGTGTGATCACATGCTCCGCCAAATTAGGCGACAGCCCATGCATCACCTGATGAATAGATGCGGCGGCCCTTCGGCCGGCACCGATTGCTTTGATGGCTGCGCTGTAATCCGCCAGCACATCGCCTTCGGCAAACAATCCCCGCTCATCTTTGAAGGCCGTTTGTTTATAGGGTTGAATACCTTCCCAGCGCAGAGACAAATCCGGTGGTGTTTCCACTTCCGCCCCCTGGTCTTCTTCAGAACCAGCACCTTCCGGTTTTGGCCTGATAAAAACCAATTCTGGAAATCGGCCGGTGGCAAACACCAGTGTCTGGACAGGAAGGACTGTCCTTTCATCGGTATCGGTTTCAATATATTCCACCTGCTCGAGCCGATCGGCCTCTCCGAAAAGGCGGTTTATGGCTGCATTATAAATCACATTCACGCCGGCCAGACCGCGTTTCTGCACCTCATCATCCGAAACAGGACTGTTTTCCCAGCTCTGGCGAAACAAAACAGTAATCGTCTTGGCTCCCCGCTCTTTGAGAATTTCAGCCGCGTCAAGGGCCAGCTTGCCCCCGCCGGCAATCACAGCATCGGACTCAATCGATAGGGTCTTCGCCTGCCGGGTACCGAATCGAATGAGATCCACCAGCATATAGGTCCCCGGAATCGGTGATTCAATATCAGCTTTCGCCCCGCGTGCCAAACGGCTGTCCCAGCC
This sequence comes from uncultured delta proteobacterium, assembly GCA_963706575.1. GTDB lineage: Bacteria > Desulfobacterota > Desulfobacteria > Desulfobacterales > JAHEIW01 > JAHEIW01. Next base: position 37,597 of record CAVPNL010000004.1, read on the forward strand.
TCCGGAAGCTAAAAAAACCGCATCAAATCCTTCCTGAATCAATGATTTTATGGAAAACTCCCTGCCGAGCGCCTTTTGAGTTTCGATTTTAACCCCCATTTCAATGATACCTTCAATATCCCAATCCAGTATCTCCTCGGGCAGCCTATCCTTTGAAATGGCGCTCCGGAGCAATCCACCCAGCTTGGAGGTGGCTTCAAATACGGTGGTAGCGTGTCCCAGGCGGGCTGCAAAAAAGGCGGTCGACAAACCTTGCACGCCGCCGCCGACAACTGCGATCCTGCGGTCGGTATCCGGAGCCTTATAGGGTAGAATGCGGTTGCCGCTTTCTTTTTCGTAATCAGCGGCGTAGCGTTTTAAAAAATTTATGGCAACCGGCTCATCAATATAATTTCGTCGGCACTCCAGTTCACAGGGTCGCGGGCAAATCCGGCCGATCACCGCCGGGAAGGGATTGCGTTCCTTGATGACCTGAACGGCGCGATGATTGTTTCCCAGTGAAATTTGACGAATGTATTCCCGAATATTAATCCCGGCCGGGCACCCCCGCTGACAGGGGGTCGTGCATTCTTCATTGGTGTACTCCCGGATAATTCTTCGGGTAATCGATGACAGGTTGATAATGTGCTTCGGGCACACCCGTTCGCAGGTTCCGCAGCCGGTACATTTATTTTCGCTTACCACCGGCAAACCCTCGGGCCCCATGGAAATCGCATCAAACGGACAGGCTTTGGCGCATGTTCCCAGACCCAGGCATCCGATGGTGCAGACTTTCATACCGCCACCCAGCAGCGCCACCGCCCGGCAGTCATCTAAACCATTATACACATACTTGGTATCCGCTTTGTGGACGCCAAAAAAACAGCCCGGCAAGGCGATGTCCGGTTCAACCGCTTCAATTTTAACGCCCATGATGCCGGCAATGGCTTCGGCGACTTCCGACCCGGCGGCCACACATGAGTTGGCTGCCGAAAGACCGGCCACAACGGCTTCGGCATTGGCGCTGCAACCCGGCAGCCCGCAACCGCCTCAGTTGGCGCCCGGCAATTCTTCCTCAATAGCAATGATCTTAGGATCAACATATACGTAAAAAACTTTGGAGGCGATGGCCAAAATGATACTGATCGCCAATCCCATGCCGCCCATTAAAATAATTGCTTCAGTCATTAGAACCCCTTGGGAGAGTAAATTTAAAGTGAGCTAAAATGCTTATAGTTGATTTGTTTATTCACCCCAGAGCACACAGAGAAAAAATTAACTTAGATTTTGTGCTCTAAAATTAAATCTCTGTGGTCTCTGTGGTAAAACAAATCGATTTAAAATATAGCGTCGAACTTACACTTATCAAAACAGGTCATGCATTTAATGCATTTTTCCTTATCAATAACGGCAATTTCTTTCTTTTTCCAGATGATGGCATCCACCGGGCAGCTTCGGAAGCAAAGCCCGCATTTGGTGCAGCTTTCCGGCTCAACTTCAAATTTTAACAGCTCGATGCACCGTTTGGCCGGACATCGTTTCTCATGGACATGCGCCTCATATTCATCCCTGAAATACCGTAAGGTTGAAAGAACCGGATTGGGCCCGGTCTGACCCAGGCCGCAAAGCGCTGCCTCTTTAATCGTGTCTGAAAGTTCGAAGAGCGTTTCAATATCTTCAGGTCTTCCCCGACCCTCACAGATTTTTTCCAGCAGTTCTAAAAGGCGCCGCGTCCCCTCCCGGCAGGGTGTGCATTTACCGCAGGATTCGTCCTGGACAAAATCCATAAAAAATCGGGCCATATCGACCATGCAGGTATTATCGTCCATAACGATTGCGCCGCCGGAACCCATAATGGCACCGACTTTGGCAATTTCCTCATAGTCAATGGGGATATCCAGATGTTCTTCGGGCACGCAACCGCCCGAAGGCCCACCAAGCTGAACTGCTTTAAACTTTCTCTTTCCCGGGACTCCCCCGCCGATATCATAAATCATCCTTCTCAGGGTGGTTCCCATCGGCACTTCAACCAACCCGATGTTGTTCACATCTCCGGAAAGCGCAAACACTTTAGTCCCTTTGCTGCTTTCGGTACCGATGCTGGCATACCATTCCCCGCCGTTCATGATAATCTGCGCAATATTGGATAGGGTTTCGACATTATTTAAAATCGTCGGCTTTTCCCATAGCCCTTTATGGGCCGGAAACGGCGGCCGCGGCCGCGGCATGCCGCGTTTGCCCTCAATCGATCGCATCAAGGCGGTCTCTTCACCGCAAACGAACGCACCGGCACCCTGATAAATATCAATGTCGAAGTCGAAGCCGGTTCCCAGGATATCGGTTCCCAGCAATCCGTAATCGCGGGCCTGTTTGATGGCAATTCCCAATCTTCTGATGGCCAGCGGATATTCTGTTCGCGCGTAAATGTACCCCTGATGGGCATTAATTGCACGCGCTGCAATCAGCATGCCTTCCAAAATAGCATGCGGGTCGGATTCCAGTAGGCTTCGATCCATGAAAGCACCCGGATCACCTTCATCCGCATTGCACAACACATACTTAACCTCACTGGGGCTTTTGCTGGCAAACTCCCATTTCAGCCCGGTGGGAAAGCCCGCCCCGCCGCGCCCCCTTAAACCCGATGTTTTTACCTCGCCGATAATCTGCTCCGGGCTCATCTCCTGCAAGGCTTTGGCGGCTCCGAAATAACCGTCTCTGGCGATGTACTCATCGATGACCTCCGGATCGATGGCACCTTTATTGCGCATCGCCCAAAACATCTGATGCTTGAAAAACGGAATTTCGTTCATACCGGGAATGGTTTCTTCAGAGGCCGGTTCGACATAAAATAGTTTTTTTACCGGACGGCCTTTGAGAAAATGCTCTTCGACCAGGTGCGGAACGTGTTTAGCCTTCAGCTTTTGGTAAAAGATCCCTTCAGGCTGAACCAGCATAACCGGCCCGACCGCGCAAAAACCGTTACAGCCGGTCTCTACGATCTTAATTTCATCCGCAAGCCCCTGGCGCTCCAGCTCTTTTTGAAGTGCTTTCCGAAGATGACCACTCTCATATGCCTGACAGCCGGTACCGCCACACAACATCAACTGGGTTCTTACCTTATTCATCTAGACTCCTGCATGTGATGATTGACTATTTTCGATTGTCGCTCTTTACCTTATTAGCAATTACCATGAGCCGTCCAGCCCGCGAAGCCCATTGACATAAAGTCGGCCGCTGGCAACAAACAGGGAGTATGCAGTCAGCAGACAGGGCATCTGATAGGATTTGGCCAGTTCGAGGACGGGCGGATCGGGTCTTTTACCCCTGACAAAAACAACGGCCGTTACCTCGGCAAGTTTGGCAGTCCGCAAAACATGCTCGGTCGTCAGACCGGTGAGCAAGACTGCGTCTTTGGCGACAGCCGATAAGACATCTGCCATCAAATCCGCCCCTCCGGCCCCCACGACAGCGCGATCCAGCTGATCTTCACCCGTCAAAATGGTGGCATCTAATATGTTTTGAATCTCATATAGCTTCATGTTGAATAAGGCTCTCGTTATTCATACTTATCAAGCATTTCAATGACTTTGTCGGCTTTGACATCCCCGTAAGTATCCTGATCCACCACCACAACCGGTGCCAGGCCGCAAGCTCCCAGACATCGGACCGCTTCCAGCGTAAAACGCCGATCTTCGGTCGTGTCGCCTTCTGCGATCCGGTATTGGTTGCCGATACGACTTATGACTTCTTTGATGCCTTTCACATAACAGGCGGTGCCCATGCAGGCCTTGATCTGGTGCCTGCCTTTGGGCGCCAGCGCAAAAAGCGAGTAAAAGGAAGCCACCCCGAAAACTTCACTGCGCGAAAGATTGAGACCGTCGCTGATATAATCGATAAGCTCAACCGGCAGCCAGCCGACGACATCCTGGCATTCACGCAAAACACCTATGATCGAACCGGGGATTTCTTTGTTATCACCAATAATTTTCTCAATCTTAGGCCACATTTCATCTGTAATTTCAGGATGTTCAGGACGGGCGTCAGGTGTCATTTGCAGATCTCCCTCGTTTGCACACGTTTACGACAGATCCGATTGAGCCGGATTGTAAACGATCATCAACAGGCGTCATCAATTACCCAAAAGAATCACGGGCGGGGTCAGGTGTTTAAGGGAGTGTGTATGCCACAGTGTAATAAAAAAGTCAACGAGAACATATTGTTTCCACACTTGATATCTGTTGGCTTGACGAAGACAATTTGCTGCACTAAAATGGCGTTTTCTCTAACCTAATTTGAGCGATTGTCGAGGTTGCCGCAGCTACAAGGAAGATGTCGTTCCGCTATAGTTGACTATGCAAAAAGGCGGACGGCATCTGACGCCGTAGATGCGGTAAGATCGGCAATCCCGAAGGGTTTCAAATTTAAATCGATATGATTCCTTAATAATAAGATATTTCACCTATTTTTTAAGTTTGAAACGATCAATTTAGGTCCTAAGTACCTTAAGAGGGCAGCATGCAAAACTTGACGCAACGACTGGCAGAAACGGTCGATTTTATTAAAGGCCGGATAAAGGATATGCCCTATATCGGTCTGCTAACCGGCACCGGCCTGGGTGAAAGTGCCGAATCGATAACGGTCGAGACAAGCATCAATTATCAGGATATTCCTCATTTTCCGATATCAACGGTTCAAACCCATATTGGCCGCATGCTCAGTGGCTACATGAACGGCTGCCCGGTCATTGCCATGCAGGGCCGATTTCATTTATATGAAGGGTATCATCCCCTCGAAGTTACTTTTCCCATCAGGGTAATGCAGCAGCTCGGCGTAAAAATTCTGATCCTTTCAAATGCCGCCGGCGGCCTGAATCCTGAATTTAATCCGGGCGATATCATGCTGATAGCCGATCATATTAATCTCACCGGAACAAACCCGCTGATCGGCCCCAATATAGACAGCTGGGGCAAACGATTCCCCGACATGACCCGGGCCTATGATGAAACGCTAATCGATGCGGCCGAGCGCATCGCCAAAACAGCCGGAGCACGTCTGCAAAAAGGAATATACGTAGGGCTCACAGGGCCCTCGCTTGAAACGCCGTCGGAAGTAAAATTTTTACAAACCATTGGCGCCGAAGCCGTCGGGTTTTCAACCGTGCAGGAAGTTATTGCCGCCGTCCACAGCGGTATGCGGGTGCTGGGATTATCAATTATTACCAACGTCCATAATCCGGACGATCCCGTTCCGGCTACTGTTGAAGAAATCATTGAAGTGGCCAAAGGGGCGACTCCCCTGCTGGAAACGATTATAAAAGGGATCACTGAAAAAATATATGAAACCGAAATCCGCTGATACCCTGGTGACGAACGGAACCGTACTGACCCTATGTGCAGGCGATACCGAAATTATCAATGGCGCAGTTGCCATCGACAAAGATACCATCACGGCCGTCGGGTCGGCCGATGAATTTAACGACTGGCGCATATCACAAGTTATCGATGCTCACGGCGGAATCATCATGCCGGGATTGATTAATTCCCACACCCACGCCGCCATGACCTGTTTCAGAGGGCTGGCCGATGACCTTCCTTTGATGACCTGGCTCAATGATCATATTTTCCCGGCCGAGGCAAAACTGGATGATCAAAAGGTCTATTCAGGCACATTGCTGGCCTGCGCTGAAATGATCATGTCCGGCACCACCTGTTTCTGCGACATGTATCTGTTTGAGGATGCGGTCGCCCGGGCCGCCAAAGACGCCGGCATGCGCGCTGTTGTCGGAGAAGTTCTCTATGATTTTGATTCACCCAATTATGGGCCCATCGAAAACGGAATTGGATATACCCAAAAACTGATCGATTCCTGGCAGGAAGATCCCCTGGTCAGCATAGCCGTCGAGCCGCATTCAGCCTATCTTTGTGCGCCGGAATTGCTGCAAAAAGCCTTTAAGCTGGCGCAATCCCATAATCTAACGTTTGTGATCCATCTGGCCGAATCCAAAAGTGAGGTTGAACAAATACAGCAACGCTTTGAGCGCACACCGGTCGAATACCTTGCTGAACTCGGAGTTCTAGCCCCCAACGTACTTGCCTGCCATTGTGTAGAGCTCACTGAAAAGGACATCGCCTTGCTGCAGCGCTTTGATGTAAAAGTCGCTCATAATGCCGAAAGCAATATGAAACTGGCATCCGGGGTGGCACCGATCCCCCGGTTAATTGATGAAGGCATCTGTGTGGGGATGGGAACGGATGGATGTGCCAGTAACAACGATCTGGATCTTTTTCAGGAAATGGATAGCGTGGCCAAACTTCACAAGGCCAAAAGTCTGGATCCAACGGTAATGGACGCCCGGACCGTATTAAAAATGGCCACCATCAGCGGCGCAAGGGCTCTGGGCCTCGATCCGGTTCATCGGCTCCCTCGAGAAAGGCAAAAAAGCAGATCTAATCATTGTCGACACAAACAAGCCTCATCTGACGCCCATGTACAATCCGGTCTCTCACCTGGTGTACGCGGCGATAGGAAGCGACGTCACCACCTCAATCATTAATGGCCATGTCGTTATGGAGGATGGCACGATTAAAACGATGGACATCAAAGCGGTCATGGACGATGTCAACATGATAGCAAAAGAAATAGCAACCGGATAAAGAATTGCCTTGAGGATTTTTCACATAGCTGCTTGATGGCCATTTGGAGCAATGGAGTGTTGGAGTAAATTCAATTGCGGATTTTAGATTGCGGATTGCAGATTGAAATATTAGACATGTCGTACATTTAAAATCCGCAATCCGCAATCCAAAATCTAAAATCAGCGTGATCCCATGCCTTACGATCTAGTCGTCCATAATGGAACCATTGTGACCGTCAATGATTCATTTGAAATTATCCCAAATGGTCTGATTTGCGTAAAGGCAGGCAAACTCGAGCGTGTCGAAAACCTGGCGGACGATCAATCGCTTCCGGCCGCAGATGAAATCATCGATGCCGGGGGCGGTCTCGTTATGCCGGGTCTGATCAACACCCACACCCATCTTCCCATGACCCTGTTTCGCGGCCTGGCGGATGATCTGCCGCTGAATATCTGGTTAAACCAACACATTTTTCCCGCAGAGAGTGCCCACATCAACCCCGAGCGTGTTCGCTGGGCGATCTTTATTAGCCTGCGCTGAAATGTTACTTTGCGGAGCGACCACTTGCTGTGACGGATATTTTTATGAAAACGAGGTGGCTGAGGCCGTGCAAACCAGCGGCATGCGCGCCGTATTGGCCCAGGGGGTGATTGACTTTCCGGCACCGGGCGTGCCGGATCCGAAGAGATAATCTTAAGATACCCGCTGCCTTTATTGCCAGATGGCAAAACCGGACGTCTCTGATCAGCCCATCCGTATTTTGCCATTCGGCCTATACCTGCAGCGCGGAAACCTTGAAAAAAGCCAAGGCGCTTTGCGTTGAAAAAGGCTTGCTCTTTCAAATTCACGTGGCGGAAACCCAATATGAGTGCCGGCAAATCCAGGATGAACATCAGTGCACCCCGATCCAGTATCTCGATCGTTTGGAAATACTGGATGAAAATACCTTGCTGATACATTGTGTCTGGTTAACCGATGAAGATATCGCAATTATCGCTGCGCGCAAAGCCGGCATTTCCCACAACCCGGAGAGCAATGCCAAATTGGCTTCGGGGATCGCACCGATACCGGAAATTTTGAGGTTCGGCATACCGGTCGGGCTCGGCACAGATGGATGTGCCAGCAACAACAACCTGGATCTGTTTCATGAAATGGACATGGCGGCCAAACTTCACAAGGCGGCCTCATTTGATCCAACCACAATGGATGCGAGAACCGTGGTTGAGATGGCAACCATCGGCGGCGCCAAAGCCATCGGCCTTGGCACCCATACTCGGCTCTCTTGAAGTCGGCAAACAGGCGGACGTGATCATCATCGATACCGCAAGATCGCATCTGTCACCGATTTACCACCCGGAGTCTCATATCGTCTATGCGGCCAAGAGCTCGGACGTGCGCGACGTCGTGGTGGACGGTCGTGTCCGGGTTCGAAGATCGAAAGGTGCTCAGCCTGGATGTTGAAGAGATTATGGCCAAGGTCCGGGAGATCGCAAATCATATCAAAAAAGACCGGTGATACCTGGCCAATAGATTTAAGGTTAATTAATGTATCATTCACCACAGAGTTCACAGAGCACACAGAGAAAATACTCAACATTGGTTTCTATCATTTTATTATAAATCTCTGTCGTAAAACAAACTCATATAAAAATGGACCTTAACAATGAATCTGAATGAAATCATTAAAGGCGGCACACGGCGAAAAACCGGTTGATCTGCTTTTAACAAACGCGCAGATCATCAATGTATTTGCGGGCGAGGTCGTAGCGGATTCAATTGCCATCAGTGATGGGATGATCGTCGGCTTCGGACCATACGAGGCCCAAAATGTCGTGGATCTAAACGGTCGATATGTCGCTCCCGGTTTTATTGATGGACATGTCCATATTGAAAGCTCAATGGCTTGCATTTCCGAATTCGCCCGGGCAGTCGTCGTACATGGTACCACGACCGTAGCGGCCGATCCCCATGAAATCGCTAACGTGCTGGGATCAGCGGGAATCGAATATATGCTGCAGTCGGCAGAACAACAACCCATGAATATCTATTTTACCCTGCCGTCGTGCGTACCGGCTACCGATATGGAAACCGCCGGTGCGCGCCTAACCGCTGAAGACCTGCGGCCATTTTTAAATAAAGAAAGAATTATCGCACTGGCTGAGATGATGAATTTTCCTGGCGTTATCTATCGGGATCCGGATGTTTTGGCCAAAATACTCGCTGCCCGGCAGCAAAAAAAGCCGATCGACGGTCACGCGCCCGGGCTCACAGGACAGGCGCTTTATGCTTATATCTCAGCCGGCATTCAAAGTGATCATGAATGCACCACCGCGCAGGAAGCCAGAGAAAAGCTCATGGCCGGTATGTACATCATGGTCCGACAGGGAACCTGTGCCAAAAATTTGCAGGCTCTGTTGCCGGCCGTGAGCGAAAAAACAGCCCGGCGGATGATGTGGTGCACTGATGATCGGCACCCCCATGATCTGATCGCAGAGGGTCATATTGATTCTATCGTGTATGAAGCCATTCAATCCGGTCTGGACCCGATTTTAGCGATCCAAATGGCGACCCTGAATCCGGCAGAATATTTCAAATTAGACCACCTGGGCGCTCTTGCGCCCGGCAAACAGGCCGATCTGGTTGTATTTTCAAATTTAAAAAAACCGATCATTGAAAAAGTATATTGCCGGGGAATCTTAACTGCCGAAAACGGAAAAATATCACCGAATATTCAGGTTCCTCCAGCGGCCACCGTCCCTCCATCGATGCATGTTAATCTTCAGAATATCGATTTCGCAATATCTGCTGATAAAAAACAAGTTCGAGTAATTGAAATTGTGCCGGAACAGGTGATTACCCATCAGCTTATCGAAGAGATAACGGTTAAAAATAGTCAAGCGGTAAGCGATCCTTCAAAGGATATGCTTAAAATAGCGGTTATTGAACGTCACAAAGGCACCGGCAATATCGGCATGGGCTTTGTTAAAGGCTTCGGCTTAAAACACGGCGCCCTGGCTTCCAGTGTTGCCCATGATTCTCATAATATTATTGTGGCCGGCACCACAGATGAGGACATGCGAGCCGCAATGGAAGCGGTGGTGAAAATGGGAGGCGGCCTGGCTGCCGTATCTGATACCCATATTCTGGCTGAACTGGCGTTGCCGGTTGCGGGACTGATGTCTTTGGAACCGGTCCAGAGTATCCGCGATCAACTGGACAGCCTCATTGGAGTTGCACATGGCATGGGGACCACATTAAAGGATCCGTTCATGACCCTTTCCTTTTTGGCCCTGCCCGTGATACCGGAGTTAAAGCTGACCGATATCGGGCTGGTCGATGTGAATAAGTTTGAAGTGGTGCCATTGTTTGTTGAATAGCAGCTGGTCGCTGTCATTTAGGTGTCAGTGTTCAGGTGTCAGGATTACGAATCTGATGACGCGAGAATCATGAAATTCCGCATTCTGTCATCTGTTTGCTGATCCGCCTCCGGCGGAACACCCGAAACCTGAAACCTTTATTAATAACAAGCAATCAGGAACAGCCGCACTTACCATTGACACGCGTGCATGCTATACTTTATAATTTTGCATTCTTTAATTGGATTTTTTTTAACGGGAATTGTCAAGCGGTCGGCTTTGAGACACGGCCGGCCCTAAAAACGGAGTGAAATGACGGTAACCACATATGAAGCTATCAGAAATAGTTGAGACCCTGGATGCGACCCTTTTGATCGGCGAGGATAAACTGAATCAAGATATCACCAAATGTGGTGCCAGCGACTTGATGAGCGATGTTCTGGCTGCAATTTGTGAAGGCTGTATTTTATTGACCGGCCTGACAACAGTCCAGGTGATACGGACCGCCAGCGTCGCCGGGGTCGGGGCGGTGGCATTTGTCAGGGGTAAAAAGCCTCCCCCGGAAGTGGTCGAAATGGCCGGCATTCAGGGGCTGCCGTTAATATCGAGCCCGTATTCCATGTTTGTCTCCTGCGGCAGGCTGCACGCCTGTAATCTTACGGGGCTTAACGGGCAACGATAACCGATCGCAAATTGCCTCATATCAACGATATAGCGCTACAGTGATTTTCCAGCGACGATGGTTAAATTCAAAAAAAGCTTTCATATAAAAGGTAGAGATTTTATCCGCGCCGGAGAAGCCGCGATCAACGTGCAAAATCTTCTCAAGTCGATGGATTTTGATTCCCGCCTGATTCGGCGCGTTGCCATCTGCGGCTATGAAAGCGAAATGAATGTCGTCATGCACGCCGGCGATGGCTCCTTGAGCCTTGAGATCGACACGGACAGGCTGACTCTAGAAATTTCCGATGATGGCCCCGGTATCGAAGATATTGACCTGGCGATGCAGGCCGGTTACTCGACAGCCAACGACGATCACCGTGAAATGGGTTTCGGAGCCGGCATGGGCCTGCCGAATATGAAAAAAAATTCAGATCAGATTCACATTGAGTCAAACAATGGCCAGGGAACTGTGGTTCGAATGATTTTTTTCCTGCCGGAGGGAGGGAAAACAGATTGAGCCCAAAACTAACATCGACTCACTATGTCCGTTTTGACCAAGACCTCTGCGCCGGCTGTGGCTCGTGTCTGCGGGTCTGCCCCACCAAAGCCATCCGCGTTAAAAAGAAAAAGGCCATCCGCATCGTAGAACAATGCATCGGCTGCGGCGAATGCATTCGCATCTGCCGCGAAGGCGCCGTCAGTGCGGCCAGTGAAAGCCCCAAAGTGCTGGGAGAAAATCATGTGGCTATCGCCCTGGTTTCACCGGTGCTCTATGCGCAGTTTCCCGGGGTGATGCCCAAAGACGTGCTCCTGGGACTGCGCCATATGGGCTTTGAGCACACCATCGACATGTCTTATTTTCTTGAAATATTCCAATTTGCGACCGAAGAATTCATCAGCCGCAATCGAAAATCCCAAACGGCCCCCTGGCCGCTGATTTCTCCGGTATGCCCGGTGGTGGTGCGGCTCATCGCTTTTCGATTTCCCAACCTTTTACCCAATGTGTTGCCGGTGTTGAGGCCGGTGGCCCTAATGGCGCGGGAAGTCAAATCGCGCCTGATACCCGAGTACAGCAAAAAAGGAAAAGGCGTTGTCCTGTATTATATCAATCCCTGTCCCACTAAAAAAGAACCGGCACCCTTGCCCCGCCACAAACGAACGGGTCCCGCTGAAGTCGCTCTGGGAATCAACGATATATATCCCGAACTGGTCAAACATGTGGACCAGATAGAAGCCGCGGACGGTATTCCTTTTTATCAAACCCGTTTTGAATATGAAACATGCGCAACCGGCAACGCGTCCATGTGGGGGATGTCCGGTGGAGAAATTGCCGACATGGATATTGAGAAATCTCTGGCGGTTTCCGGCATGGAGGAAACCATCAGCTATCTGGAAAAAATTGAATTGGGGTTGTTTCAGGATATTGAGTATATCGAGTTTAGGACCTGCCGCGAAGGCTGCCTGGGCGGCGTGCTGACCGCCATAGATAAATACCTTGCCAAGGGCGCCGTCCAAAAGATGATCAAACGGTTTGGGCTGGGAAGACGCTTGCACCGCGAAAATATTATGCGGATGTACGATAAAGGAGAATTCCAAAGCGAAAAAAAACCAGCCAAATTGACCAGTCTGTTTGGCACCAATAAAGAAGCCCTGTCGATCGATAGTATGCAGAAAATTGAGAAAGTTATGGAATTAATCCAGGGCACAGACTGCTCAGCATGTGGCGCACCGGACTGCCGGACTTTTGCTGAAGATGTGGTGCGGGGAAATGCCGCCCTGAAGGAATGTCTTTTTATCGGCGCGCGCGCAAAAAAAAAGGATTGAGCCGCTGATTGACAATCATACGGCGAAAACAGACGGGAAAGGATTTTGACGGATGTTGGTAAAAGATCTGGTGGAAAAATTTGACCTATCAATCGTTGCGGGCAAAAATGGGCTTGATCGTGAGGTCCTCGACGGTTACTGCGGCGATTTGTTGAGCGAAATAATGGGCAACGCTCCGGCAGGCTGTGTCTGGTTGACGGTTCAGGGGCATCAAAATATTGTCGCGGTGGCCGTGCTGCGTGAAATGGCCGCCATCCTTATCACCGGTGGCCAAAAGCCGGATGAAGAAACCATCCGGAAGGCGGATCAGGAGGGCATTCCCATTTTATTATGGCCCGAATCATCCTATCGCTTGGCCGGCCGCATTTTTAGTGCCGGCGTCGGGAATCTAAGCACCGAATAATTTACGGATTCAGCATTTAACAGCACGAATGTTAGTACACCTTACAATTTCACCACAAAGTTCACGAAGGGCACAAAGAAAGAATTTACTATTATTAAAAAATCTTTGTGTACTTCGTGGTTGGGTAACCGCTCCATTTTAGGGAACCAGCCGTTGTTAAAAAAATACAAAGCCGACCTCCACATTCACTCCTGCCTTTCACCATGCAGCGATTGGGATATGAGCCCCAAAAAAATTATCGAGAAAAGCCTTGAACGACAGCTCGATTTAATCGCCATCTGTGACCACAACACCGCCGAAAACGCGGCGGCAACTTCACGGGAGGGAACCCGGCAGGGCATTACCGTTTTGCCAGGGATGGAAATCTGTTCCAGAGAAGAAGTGCATCTGGTAACCCTTTTTAAAAAAATTGAAGACGCTCTGAAAATGCAGGAATTTATTTACGCCCATCTGCCGGGGGAAAATCAACCGGAAGTATTCGGGCATCAGGTCGTCGCCGATGAGCACGACCAGGTCCTGGGAGAAAACGCCCGCCTGCTGATCGGTGCCACCCGGCTCAGTTTACATGATATTGTTGCTAAGGCTCATCATCTCGGCGCCATCTGCATCAGTTCCCATGTTGACCGTCCGTCGTACAGTCTGATCGGCCAGCTTGGATTCATCCCCGAGGATTTACATTTGGACGCCGTGGAGGTTTCTTATCGGATACCCCTTGATAAAGCCCTGACCGAGGTGCCGGGCATAAAGGATTATCCCTGTGTGACCGCTTCAGATGCACATTTTTTGAGAGATATCGGCAAGGTGTGGACGGAATTCATCTTAGCCGCCCCCACACTGGAAGAAATCCAAATGGCACTGGCCGGAACCGAAGGGCGCAGGATTGTCAACAAGAGCGAATGATATCCAGTCTTGTGTAGATTGAGACTTAACCACAAAGTTCACAAAGGACACAAAGGAAATAATTTATAAAAAATTTAATTCATCTGTTTTCACCTTTGTGCTCTTTGTGTCTTTGTGGTGAGTAAAGTCTTCACAATCGATCTGAAAACAGCAGTTGTAGCACAGCGGAAAGTCTTATGGTATAAATGCGAGAGTTATCTTTACATATTTTAGATGTCGCTGAAAACGGGATTACCGCCGGAGGGGATTGCATCTGGATCGAGGTTAATGAGGAACGCAAAACGGATCAGTTAAAAATTGTGATTCGCGATAATGGCCGGGGGATGCCTGTCGAAAAACTGGAAAATATCGACGACCCTTTCATAACAACCCGAACCACACGCAGAGTCGGTCTGGGTCTCTCTCTTTTGGCGGCCGCTGCCGGACGGTGTGAAGGGACAATGCATGTAGATAGCAAGCCCGGCAAAGGCACAGAAATAATAGCGACATTCCGTTTCAATCATATCGACCGTGCGCCTCTGGGCGATATGGCCGCGACGATTACGACTTTAATCATGGGTAATCCAGGAATCGATTTTGTTTATTCACATCGCATCGATGGTAATGAGTATAGACTGGATACCAGGGAAATCCGGGCAGAGATGGAAGATCTTTCTCTGTCCGACCCGATAGTAATTCACCATTTGACCGAAACCATCCGTTCTGCACTCGAAAAGCTGTCATCAAATGAGAACGAATCTTGAACACTGAATAAAGGTCAAATCAATGGAGGAAAAACGACATGGCAAAGCTGACAATTGATGATCTAAAAAAGATTAAGGAAAAAACCGCCAAAGAAACCTCACTGCGCGATGGCCCCGCAAGTATAAAGATCACGGTGCACATGGGCACCTGCGGAATAGCAGCCGGTGCCCGTGATGTCATGAGTGCGCTTATGGAAGAGATGGCCGAGGCAGATCGACAGGATATCCGGGTCGTTGCTTCCGGCTGCATGGGGATGTGCAGTAGCGAGCCCAATGTCACCATTGAGGCCCAGGACAGCGAGCCCATTGTTTATCAGCTGATGGATTCCAACAAAATGCGCCAGGTTTTCAAGCGGCATGTCCTGCTGGGTGAGGTCCAAACCGATTTTGCGCTGGCTAAGATGTAACCTGACACCTGAATCCAAAGAAGGGTTTATATGAAGGTAGATGGCAAAGACCTGCGAACCATCTGGCTGGCCCCGGATGAGAAAACAGTCAGAATCATCGACCAGCGACGTCTGCCCCACGAATTGGTATTGGTCGATTTACACACCGTTGATGATGTGATCACTGCCATCAAAGACATGTATGTGCGGGGCGCACCTCTCATCGGTGTCACCGGGGCTTACGGAGTCTATCTGGCCGCCTTGCAGGCACCGCACCACCCGGTTGAGGACACCTATCTGGTTGCAGAATGTGACCGCATCAAAGCCGCCCGACCCACGGCAGTAAACCTTTCCTGGGCTGTCGATAACGTCCTGGCCGCCGTATTGAGGGCCAGCCCGCCCGAAAAACGCATCACCGCTGCCGGAGACCAGGCTGCATTAATTACTGAGCTGGAAGTCGAAAATTGCAAAAAAATCGGACAGCACGGCCTGCCGCTAATCGAGGCGATCAGCCGTCGCAAAAACGGCCGGCGGGTCAATATACTGACTCACTGCAATGCCGGCTGGCTGGCCTGCATCGAGCACGGCACGGCCACCGCGCCCATTTATGCGGCTTATGATCAGGGTGTTGATGTGCATGTCTGGGTGGATGAGACCCGGCCATTGAATCAGGGTAACCGCCTGACCGCATGGGAACTGGGCAAACACGGTGTCGACCATACGATCATCACCGATAATGCCGGGGGTTACCTGATGCAGCAGGGAAAAGTGGATATCGTTATCGTCGGAACCGATCGGACGACAGCTACCGGAGATGTCGCCAACAAAATCGGCACCTACTTGAAAGCGCTGGCAGCCAGAGACAACAACATCCCTTTTTATGTCGCCCTGCCTTCAAGCACCTTTGATTGGAACATCAAAGAGGGCGTCAAGGAGATTCCCATCGAGGAGCGTGACCCGGATGAAATCCGCTATATCGAAGGCCTGGTCAAAGATAAATCAACGCGTGTGCTGATATGCCCTGAAAAAAGCCCTGCGGCCAATTATGCCTTTGATGTCACGCCGGCAAAATTGGTGACCGGTTTTATTACTGAACGAGGGTTATGCAAGGCAACGTCGGAGGACATAAAGCGGCTTTTCCCCGAAAGATTCAGTAAACCATAGTATAATGTCAGGTTTCACGTATGAATCTGTTTAATTGGTTTGATTGGTTTAATTTGTTCAATTGGTTCGCTTTAAGCCAACCAATAAAACCAATGAAACAAATAAAACTAATTTAACAAGTTTTAGAAGCCCAGAACCTTTGAACCTTGAACCCTATTAAATATTGACATATCTACCATCAAATGCCTATAGGCACCCCATGCTGACTGAACTGGAAAAAAAGATCATCGCGTCGGTCCAGGAAGATATGGCTGTCGCCGAGCGCCCGTATCTGAAAATCGCACAGAACCTTGGAATTACCGAAACGCAATTGCTGGAAAAACTGAAAGACCTTTGCAACCGGGAAGTCATTCGCCGATTTGGAGCCACCCTGCGGCATCAGCGCACCGGGTTCACCGCGAATGCAATGGTGGCCTGGAAGGTTGAAGAGGATCGCATTGAAGCTGTCGGACAGAAAATGGCTGCTTTTGGCCAGGTATCCCACTGTTACCGCCGCAACCCCAGCCGTGACTGGCCGTATAACCTGTACACCATGGTACATGCCAGTGATGAACGATCATGCCATGCAACCGCTCGTAAAATGTCCGAAGCCACATCGGTGAAAGAATACGCGCTACTGTTTAGTCGTGAAGAATTGAAAAAAACATCCATGGTGTATTTTCCCTCGAATGAAGCGTGATGTTCCGCATATCCTTCTGATCAATCCCTGGATTCATGATTTCGCCGCCTATGATTTCTGGGCCAAACCGTTGGGGATACTTGCCCTGGCAGCCCTGCTCAGATCCCATGGGTTATCTGTGTCCTACATCGATTGTCTGGATCGCTTTCATCCCAAAGCACCTGGCGGGGATCCTTCAGCGCGCTACGGCCGGGGCCCCTATTTAAAAACACGGATTGCCAAACCCCACGCCCTCAGGGATGTTCAGCGCACCTTTTCGCGGTACGGCATCAAGCCCCGGTGGTTCGAGGAAGATCTTCAGGCGCTGCAGCCGCCTGATCTTATTATGATCACTTCTTTGATGACCTACTGGTATACCGGTGTACAGGAAACCATCACAATCCTGCGGGCATTTTTTCCGCACACGGCGATCATTTTAGGCGGGATCTATGCCAGTCTTTGCGATAAACATGCGTCCAAAAGCGCCGGGGCTGATGACATCTTTCGCGGGCCGGCCGAGGACGCTTTGTTTGGCCTTATCGCCCAATATACGCAATTCACGACCGCACCCCGCTTCAACTCGCAAAAACTAGATACCTACCCCTACCCTGCTCTGGATTTGCAAAACCGCGTCAACTACGTCCCTCTGCTGACTTCAAGAGGCTGTCCGTTTAAATGCACCTACTGTGCGTCGCATTTCCTGAATCCCACCCGAATGTGGCGCAGCCCGGATTCCGTCCTCGAAGAAATAAAATTCTGGCACCAATCCTATCAGGCCCAAGATTTTGTCCTCTATGACGATGCCTTTTTGGTCGACGCTGAACGGCATGCCATCCCGCTGCTGGAAAAAATTATACAAGCCGATATGCGCCTGCGTTTCCATACACCCAACGCACTTCATATTCGCGGCATAAACACCCAAACCGCCCGTCTTTTGTTCAGAGCCGGATTTAAAACCATCCGTCTGGGACTGGAAACGGCCGAATTCGATCAGCGGGAAATCATCGACCGCAAGGTGACGGAAGAAGATTTCCGGCAAACCGCCAAATATTTGAAAGAAGCCGGTTTTGAAAAACACCAGGTTGGTGCCTACTTGCTCATGGGGCTGCCGGGCCAGGAATTGGCTACCGTTGAACGTTCAATTCGAGCAGTTCAAGAAACGCAAATAACACCTATTTTAGCCTATTACTCGCCGATCCCGCACACGGCAATGTGGCCAAGGGCGGTCGCCGCGTCTCGCTATGATCTGGAAGCAGATCCAATTTTTACGAATAATTCAATCATCCCCTGTCAGTCTGAAGCATTTAACTGGGAGACCGTCTCTGCTCTGAAAGAACTTGCTTCTGCTTCAGCCACAGCGTAAAGTCTGTATGCAGTCTTATATCTATGTCTGAATTTTAAGTGAAAATTTGAGCTTATAAAAGGCAAAAAAGGAGCCGCTATGAAGGAACACTCAGCTTATCGTAAATTTGCCGCAATGATGCTGCAGGAAGACTCCGAATATATTCCGCAGATTCTCAAGTGCATGATCAATGATGCGCAGGCCGAATTGCTGGTGTCTCTACCGGGGACCGCAGCCCAGCTGGCTGAAAAATTGGACCGCGCTGTTGATGCGATCCAGGCAGATCTGAACGATCTGTTCCGCAAAGGTCTGGCATTTAAAAAAGAAAAAAAGGAAGGGATGCTCTGGCGGACCCCTGCCCACCTCGCCCAGTTTCATGATGCTTCGATTCTGTGGCCGGAGGCGCCCGCTGAATTTTATGATCTGTGGGCCACTTACATGGAAAAAGATTGGCCTAAACTGGCGCCCGTACTGACGGAACTGATGCCCAGACCGTATACCCGGGTGATACCGGTGGGCAAGTCCCTGGAAACCGGGAAGGTCCAGGTCCTGGCGCCGGAAAATGTCAGAAAAATCATCGACGATGCAAGCCGCCTGGCGGTGACCCAGTGCACCTGCCGTCTGAGCATGCGCAAATGCGATACCCCGGTGGAGGCCTGCCTGCAAATCAACCGTGCCGCCGATTACACCATTGAAAGAGGCTCCGGCCGCGAAATCACCAGAGCAGAAGCCCATAAAATTATTAGCGAGACCGAAAAGGCAGGTCTCGTGCATGTCACCATGAACAAGGCCAATGTCGGCCATTTTATCTGCAACTGCTGCGGATGCTGTTGCCAATCGTTCACCCTGCTGATTGCCGATGGCCTGCACATCTGCGATCCCAGCCGCTACCGCCCCGAGGTTGATATCGACGTTTGCACCGGCTGCGGGACCTGTGAGGAGCGCTGCTGGTTTGATGCCATCGCTGTCTCTGAAGATGAAGTGGCAGCAGTGGTCGCAGATAAATGCCTGGGATGCGGGCAATGTGCGGTCGGGTGCCCGGAGGAGGCCATCCGCATGACCGAGGTACGGGAGCCAGGATTTATTCCAGAGTAACACATTAAAATGGGGCCTTGGGGAGTTTTACCGTCATGCCCGCGCCAGGCGGGCATCCAGCCTTCATCCCCGCGCAGGCGGGAATGACACGCTTGGAATGAAAAAACTTTTCGCCCCCTCAATTAAATGAAATGGAGAGACGAAAAATGATAGGTCTAAAAGCCGCAGATCTTCAAAGACAAAAAATCGATACGCTTATCGTGCCGGTATGCCAAGACCGGAAAATCCACGAAGACCGTATTATCAACGGGATCATCAAGAAGGCATTGCAGCTGAAAGAATTTAAAGCCGAAAAAGATAATGAGTTAACCCTTTATGATTTAAAAGATCTCAACACAAAGCGGGTTATCTTTGTCGGACTTGGCAAACTTAAAAAAATTGACCATGAAACCTTGCGGGCATTTTGCGGCGCAATTGTCAAAAAATGTATCGCCGCTGATCTTGAGGTTATTTGGGTTACAGTACCGGCAGCCCAAAAGCTTAAAATGGAGATGCCGGACGTTGTTAAGGCCCTGATGGAAGGCGCCTGCCTGGGAAATCATTTGTTTGACAAATATAAAAAGGAGAAGAAAAAGAAACCCTTAAAACAAATTAACTTTCTGGTAAAACCAGAGGCATTGGGCAAACTAAGAAGAATCGCTCCTAAAGTTAACACCGTCTGCGCAGGCACCATCCTTGCGCGTGAATGGATCAGTACACCGTCAAACGACAAAACGCCGGAGCAGTTTACGCGCTCAATTGTCTCAAAGGCCAAGAAATACGGTCTTAAAACCCGAGTGCTGCGTGAAAAGGATTTAAAGCAGCACAGGTTTGGTGCTTTGCTGGCGGTGGCTGCCGGCAGTCAGAGCAAGCCCAGCATGGTGGTATTGGAACATAAGCCTGCCGGCGCTAAAAAAACCCTGGCGCTGGTCGGAAAAGGGGTCACCTTTGATTCCGGCGGCCTCAACATTAAAACCGGCGAGTCCATGGCCGGCATGAAAGCGGATATGTCCGGTGCCGCTGTTGTCGCCGCCACCATGATCACCCTGGCCAGACTTAAAACAAAATCCCACGTTATCGGCGCCATACCGATTGTTGAAAATATGCCATCCGGCAAAGCAACCCGGCCCGGCGACATCGTGCGCAGCTATGGAGGCAAAACCATTGAAATTGGAAACACCGATGCCGAAGGCCGTTTGATTTTGATTGACGCCATGTCTTATGTCGTAAAAAAGCATAAACCCCAGGTGATGATTGACCTGGCAACCCTGACCGGCGCCTGTGTTGTGGCCCTGGGGGAAAAAATCGCCGGGGTTTTTTCACCGGATAATGAGTTGGCCGAAGCCATTATTGCATCCGGCAATAAAAGCCATGAGCGCTGCTGGCAGATGCCGCTGCCGGAAGATTATAAAGAGCTTCTCAAAAGCGATTTTGCCGACCTCAACAATATGTCCAATTCCCGCTGGGGCGGCGCCATCACCGCGGCTTTATTTCTATCGGAGTTTAGCGGCGATACCCGGTGGGCCCACATCGACATTGCCGGCCCGGCCTATCTCAAAAAAGGTAATGCCTACTGCGGCCCCGGCGGCACCGGTTTTGGTGTCCGGTTGCTGTGTGATCTAATTCAAAAGCTTTAATGCCTTTCCAGTCGCAAATAACGCATAGCGCATGGCGCATAGAGCATAGCGTTGAATGAATGAAAGGCTTTTTCAAGTTTTTTAACTCTATGCGCTATGCGCTTTGCCCTTTGCCATTTAAGAAGTCCTAGTGGCAGGGTGTTAGCGCTTGAAAACGTGAGGATTCTGACTTGATTGAACATGCTGAAGTTATTCACAAAGGCGATGACAGCGGCAACGAAATGCTGGTGCGCTTCCGGCTGCCGTCCGGGCTTGAAATTTTCGGTTTGCCGACCAAAAACTTTTACGGCGGTCATTGGGATTTGGGACCGACCTGGAATTATGCGGTCCTGTCCGACAAACCGTTTCTGGTGGACGCCGGCCGCTTCGGCCAGGGCAAAAATCTGGTCGGAATGATGAAAGAAATCGGCATCACCGCCGCCGATCTTGAGTTTGTTTTGATCAGCCACGGCCATGAAGACCATGACGGCGGGCTGGCCGAGCTGATAGACACCACCCATCTGAAGGTAAAAGCGCACGCTATTTACGGCCGGCTGATCAACACATATCCCGCCAAATCTCCCGCAGGTAATAAAAAGGATTTTCCAGCCAAATGCTGGCACTGTCCCATGCCGGAGACATTTTACACCCAAAATTGCCTTGAATATCATAAGGTATTGCAGGAATTAAAGATCGATCCGATTGGCGACGGTGAAACCGAGATCGGATCGGATATCCGCACCCGTCATCTGCCGGGGCACAGCCCGGATTGTCTGGCCGTGCGGCTGGGTGAAGAAGCCATCATTGTCGGGGACATCATTCTGCCGGATATCTCCCCGTGGCCGACGCGTGAATCTTTATTCGACGAAGTCGCCGCAGTCATCAAGCCCCACTATACGGATGCCGCGGCAATCTTTGGTTTGCGGCGCTATATCCAGTCGCTCAAAGAATTAATCAAAATTGCCGCTGACAATCCCGGATTGCTCGTGCTCCCGTCGCATCGGTTTTATTACCGTGGCTGCTGGAACCCGGTTGATCTTAAAAATAGGGCAAAGGAACTGCTGGAGCATCACATCCAGCGTTGCGGGGCCATTATCGACATTTTAAACAACGGGGCCAAAACGGCAGAGGAAATCGCTGCCGAGCATTTTGAAGAAAGATTGCTCGAGGGCTTCGGCAGCATAATGGCAATCAATGAAATTGTCAGTCATTGCGAATTGCTCATCGAAAGCGGTGATGTGACCCTGGTAAACGGCCAGGCATATGCCGCCACCGGCAGCATGCAATTTGAAAGATACATCAAGGACTTTGGCGCAGAATAGGTGTTGGGATGTAACGCAATTAACGGTCAACCGCCAGCGTCAAACCACTCTGGTGATTAAAGAGTGACTGGGAAAATAAGATGGCCGATTATCAGCTTTACTGGAATAGCGAAAAGGAGACGCTTTCAGAGAAGGAATATCGCTTCATTCAAGAGAAAGCGTTTTTAAACCAACTCGCTTATGTCTGGAAAAATTCAACCTTTTACCGGCAAAAATTCAATGAAACAGGACTGGCGCTCAAGGATATCAAAGGTCTTGATGATCTTCACAAGCTTCCTTTCACCGAAAAAACAGAGTTGCGCGACAGTCAAATCAATCATCCGCCTTTAGGAAAACATGCTATTGTTCCCCTGGAAAAGGTATCACGGGTTTATTCGACAAGCGGAACGACCGGCCGCCCCACTTATATTGGCCTGACCCGGCATGATATTAAAATCTGGCGCGAGAGTGCCAGTCGAGCCTTATGGACGGGTGGGTTTCGGCCCAGGAGCATTGTCCCGCTAATTGTCGCTCCTTACCTGATTGCCGATTCTTACACTGATGCCATCGAAAATATCGGCGCCACCTGTTTGCCGACAGGTGTGGGGGCCACGGATAGACTCATCGGTGCTTTTCAAAATATCGGAGCCAATGCGTCTGCTGGCAACGTCATCCTTTCCACTGCACTTTGCACGATCTCTCAAAAAGCGGGGCATCGAACCTAAAAGCCTGGGGCTTAAAATTATACTGGCCGGCGGCGAGCCGGGAGCCTCGATTCCGGCAATCCGTCATAAAGTCGAGGAGACATTTGGCTGTATCTTTCTGGAGATGATGGGAAACGGTGATATGGCCGGTGAAATCTGGTCCGAATGTAGAGTATAAAAGCGGCATGCATTTTATTGCCCAGGGTATCGTTCATCCTGAAATCATTAACCCGGAGCTCTGGAGAACCGCTGGAGATCTGTGAGGGAACTCAGGGAGAACTGATCTATACATCCATTGATCGGGAGTGTATGCCGCTCATCCGTTTTCGAACCCGTGACCATGTGATTGTCACACAGACCGGTTGTGAATGCGGCCGAACCGGTTTCGGGATACGGTGCATCGGCAGGACCGATGACATGCTCATCGTCCAGGGCGTCAATGTGTACCCTTCTGCCGTAAGGGATGTGGTCAGCAGTCTGGTACCCGATACAACCGGTGCCATAGAGATTCAATTAAAAAAGCAGCCACCCGAAGGATGGCAGCCGCCCATTCACATAAAAGTGGAGCACGGGCAGAGGAACCGATGATTTGCTCAAACTCAAACAAAAGATTGAAGCGCTCATTCGCGAAAAACTTATCTTTCGAGCGGATGTCGAATTGGTCGCACCGAACAGTTTGCCAAAGTTTGAATACAAAGCAAAGCTTGTGAGAAAGCTTTACGAAGAAAAAAGCGGATAGTATATTAGGAAGTGGGAAGTTTCCAAGGAGATCATTAAATGAGAAAGCTCACACGATACGGTCGTATTTCAATCCGTCTGTCAGGAGTGCTACATGGGAGATGGGGTATTGGTTTATGTTAAAAACGGTAAAGTGGTTAAAATAAAGGGTGATCCCGATTCACCTGTCACCGAGGGTGACAATCTCTGCTCCAAGTGCCGCAACGTGATAAACGGAACCCTTTATAATCCTGACCGGCTTAAATATCCTTTAAAAAGACGCGGCCAAAAAAGGAGAAGATAAATGGGAACGCATCTCCTGGGATCAGGCCATTGACGAAATCACGGATCAAATCATAAAAATTCATGAACAACAGGGCCCGCTTGCATTTGCGGCCTCTGTTGACGGGTGGCATTATACCCTTTGCTGCATGCTGATGCGGGCCCTTGGCAGTCCGAATCTGCTCAAGAGCATGGAACACTGCGAAGGTCCCAGTCGGGTCATGGATTTGGCTGTTGTCGGAGATATCTGCACCCAATTCGGGCATGGTCCCGATACACGAGACAGTAAATGCGTTGTGATCTGGGGACAAAATCCGCCCGAAACCCACCTGCCGCAATGGCGCTGGATTCAGGAGGCCAGAAAAAACGGCGCCATACTCATCACGATTGACCCGCGCAACATTTCAGTTGCCAAGCAGGCCGATGTCTGGCTCCAGGTCAGACCGGGTGCAGACGGTGCCCTGGCATTGGGTATGATAAAAGTTATGATCGAAGAAGATCTCTATGATAAAGACTTTGTCAATCAGTGGTGTCACGGTTTTGACGAACTCAAAACGCATGTTAAAAACTAGTCGCTCGAAAAAATCGAAGAGATTACCTGGGTGCCCAAAAAAGACATTATAAAGGTCGCCCGCCTGTATGCCGGCATTAAACCGGCATCTCTGGTCAGTGGCATCGGCGTGATGCAGGGATACGGTTCTACGGCAACCGGACATGCCCATTCCATTTTAGTGGCGATCAGCGGGAATCTCGATGTGCAGAGGGGGCAATCTTTTATCCGGAGAACGGAAACCACCCGGTTTTTATTCGGCCTATGAATTCCTCAAACCGAGCTACCCCCAGCATCTGTTGCCCGTTGAAATCGAGGAAAAAAGAATCGGTTACAATGAATTTCCACTCTGGTCAGGGGTTAAGGCGCCGATTAGCGCCTGCCATAACGAGCTGACAATAAAGGCCATGCATACAGGCAAACCATACCCGATTAAGGCCTTGATCAACCATGGAACCAATCTTCTAACCCAGTTTCCCGAGCCCAGGACGGTTTACAACGCTTTACAACAGCTCGATTTAAGCATTCATTTTAACTATATGATGACGCCGACTGCAGCACTAGCAGATTATGTGTTGCCTGCCGCTCACTGGCTGGAAAGGGATGAAATACCGCTGATTGCCGGACTGTGGCAGCCGGCCATAGAAGCTCGTGTTCAGACGGTCAGAACCCTATGGCGAATCCAGAAATGAACAGCAGGTCATATTGGATATTTATTGGAAGTTGATCGAAAAAGGGTTCAAACCCCAAAAGAGCCGCACCGATGCTGATTTCATCCAATGGCGAACAATCCCCGAATTTCTCGATTATTGCCTGAAAGGATTTGGAGCGACGTGGCAGGAATTAAAAGAACGTCATGTATTGCCGTTTCCAGCCAAGCCATACCGGTTATATGATCAAGACGGTTTTAAGTTTAAGACACCTACGGGAAAAGTGGAGTTATTTTCAACCACCATGGAACAATTGGGTCTCGATCCGCTGCCGAATCACCGTGAACCACCCGAGTCCCCGATTTCAACCCCCGGGCATGCTGAGGAATACCCCCTTATTCTTATGGAGGCCAGGGTAAGAGGCGGGGCTTTTATGCATTCAAGCAATCGCTGGGCCCCGTGGGCGAGAAAATCCCACCCTTATCCCCAGATGGACATCCACCCGGATACAGCAGGAACGCTCGGCATCAGGAACGACGATTGGGTCTGGATTGAAAATTCGCGGAGCAAAAATAATGCACAAAGCCAGGATCACCAGAAATATCGATAAACGTGTGGTGAGCTGTGAGCCGGGATGGTGGTATCCGGAAAAAGGCGGGCCTTTATATGGTGTCTGGCAGTCCAATATCAGCCTCTTCACCTCCCTGGATGGGCCTTATGACCCTGCCCAGGGGACACCCACTCTGAGGACGATGCTTTGCAGGGTTTCAAAAGTAAGTGAAAAGGACCTGCCGGATGAAGATCAGTTCTGGTTATCTGCAAAGATAAGATAGACGGCTAAACACACTTGGGGACAGGAGGAAAAATTGAATACTGTGAAACTTGGCGGAATGCATCGAATGCGGTCAATGTGAGGAAAAGTGCCCCTATAATCTGCCGATCGCCGACCTGCTTAAAGAGAACCTGGCGCTTTTTAAAGAAATCGAAGAAACCAAAGATCTGCCAGGTACTTGAAAGACGGTTGTTCTATCGTGTATATGGATAACGCGTAGAAAGACATCTTACAACAGGATCACCCTGTAAAAAGGAGGCAATCATGGAAATGAAAAAAGTGTTGGCAGGATGGAACAAGATCTGTCCCGGCTGCAACATCGGACGTAAATATCCGGATTCATTTATCGGCAAAAAAGTGAGAGAGCACTGGGAGAAAGGCTGCCCATCCCATAACGCCTATGTCCAGGTTTACGGCAGCGATGAGCCTTCGCCGAAGGGTATCCGGGAAAAATCCGACGACAAGTGATGTCTTTGGCGGATTATTGGGTTGAAACGGGTGAAAGATATCATTAATGTGCTTAGATGGGGTTTCGAAACCACTTCTAATAAAATACCAGATCGGTTGAATAATAAAAGAAGCGCTCAAGATTATTCGTATTGCCGTTAACACTATTTTACGCGCAAGGACTCGGCTAACCGTAAGGCGCCGCAAGGGTTGAAAGGCACTCAACGTCTTGGGATGTCCTTGCGCTACTTTTAACAATCAAATAGCCAGCGGATAACCCAATGGCGGTTTCCATGAGCTGAATTTCAAAGCCCCACTTCTCATTAAGAGGTGGGGTCTTGTTTTTGGGATATCGGGTTGATATCTGTTAAATTAACAAAGTTTTAATATTCTCAATCATTATTTGACCCCACAATGGCATAAAAACAATTTCGAATATGCTCAGTTGGTAGAAATCGATGAATATAGACAATTGCGTCTTGAGCTAAATAACAAGGAGATGTGTTATGTTTAGTTTGAGTAAACGCTCCAAGCGCATAATGTTATACTTCTTTGTAATAATATTTTCGTCAATCGGATATGCGGCAGGCGAACCCTTACACGATGCTGCAAAAAAAGGAGACATGGATCAGATAAATCGATTGATTGAAAATGGTGCCACTGTAGATGCCATGGACGAAAACAGCAATACTCCTCTTTATATTGCAGTCGGTCAGGGCTACAAAGATGTTGTGGAACTTCTCATTTTAAAAGGCGCTAATGTAAATGCCGTTTGTTTTCGTGGTTATACGCCTTTGCACTGGGCAGTAGCTGCTTTGGGAGGAGAAAGAGAATTGGCCGAACTGCTGATCGCAAAAGGCGCGAATTTAGATGCAGTTGATCTTAAAGGTAGGACGCCGCTTTCCCATGCTGCTTATAGTGGGTACAATAAATTAGCTGAACTGTTGATCTCTAAAGGTGCTAATGTAAATGCAGTTGATAACAAAGGCCGGACTCCATTGGATTGGGCAACTTACAGTCGCCATAAAAATTTGGTGGAACTGCTCATTAGATCTGGTGGCGAAACTCGAACACCATGGTCTGGCTCGCCTTATGGAAAATGGTTTTAAGATTCTGATTCTTGAGACTGTACTGTTTTATAATCTGACCTTGATCGATCCGGCATGAGCTCCCAGTCCCTCGATTTCCGCCAGACGAATAATGTCGGGGGCTTCGCGCTCAAACGCCTTTTGCGTGTACTGAATCAGGCTGGTCTTTTTTATAAAATTGTCCACTGAAAGTGCGGATGCGAAGCGGGCGGTTCCGGCGGTGGGCAGCACGTGGTTGGGACCGGCGATATAATCGCCCACCGGCTCCGGGGTATAGTCGCCCAGAAATACCGCACCGGCGTTGCGGATTTTGCCCACCACCTCTAAGGGATCCCTCGTTTGCAGTTCAAGGTGCTCCGGAGCGATACGGTTGGCCATTTCGATGGCAACGCCGATATTCGGCACAACAATTACGGCCCCATACTTGGTCATAGATTCACTGGCAATTTCTGCGCGCGGTAGATCAGCAAGCTGCCCCTTAATTTCTTTGACGACGGCTTGGGCCAGCTTTTTTGAATCGGTAATCAACAGGGCCGAGGATAAGACATCATGCTCGGCCTGGGACAGCAGATCCGCTGCGATAAAATCCGGGCGGGCGCTCTCATCGGCAATGATCAAAATCTCGCTGGGCCCGGCGATCATATCGATGCCGACGATGCCGACTAAAATTTTCTTGGCAAGCGTGACATAAATATTACCGGGCCCGACAATGACATCGACCTTGGGTATGGTTTCGGTTCCATAAGCCAGGGCCGCAATAGCCCAGGCGCTGCCGGCTTTATAAACGGCGTCGACACCGGTCTTTTTTGCAGCCACCAGCAAATGAGGGCTCACCCCGCCGCCCTTGGTCGGTGGCGTGACCATTGCGATCTGTTTGACACCCGCGACTTTGGCAGGAATCACACCCATCAGCACCGAAGACACCAGTGGGGTCCGCCCTCCCCTGGCGCCGGGCACATAAACCCCGGCCGCATCCACCGGATGGATCAGCTGGCCCAGCAAGGTCCCGGGCCGATCGGTTTGCATCCAGGACCTGCGCAGCTGCTGCTCGTGAAATCGTTTGATATTCGCCGCCGCCCGGTTTAAGGCCCGCTTAAAAGACCGATCAACCTTTTTGGCTGCATCCGAAAATTCTTTATCCGTCACCTGCTGCGACTGAATCGTCACGCGCGCGGAGTCAAACTTCCGGGTATAGGACACAACCGCCTGGTCTCCTCGTTTGCGGACATTTTCGCAGATGCGGCTAACGGCCGCCATATCTTTTTTATCAAATGCCAGACCGCGATTGACAATTCGGTTAATGCGCTGCTCGGCCGAGCGCGACGGATGGTTGTAAATTTTCATAGCTATATCCTTCCTTTGTAGAACCTATCTCAATCTGCCTGGGGCGCATATCGCGGCAAGATGCCGCTCCCACAGTTGACAATGTGATGTGGCAGTGGCTTCGACTCGGCTGAGCCCTTCGGCCGTGAGCTCAGGGCCGAACGGCTCGTCGCAGGCCAGCCACGAATGGTCTGCTATTTTTGAAATAGGTTCAACATACAGATGCTGGTTACATATAGAGGATTTAGGGTGATCTTTGCAAGTAATAACCGGCAAAGATCTTGACATTCCCCTTCAATCCGAATATGAAAATTAGGGATATACTTGCCGACATTTATCGAACGATTAACCAGAAATTACAATTAAACACAACAGATCAATAGTGACCTATCATTTAACTCAAAAAAGGAGGTGCACATGGACAAGATTTTAAGAATCAACATGGGTGCGGATGGAGGCCCGGCGATTAATACTGAGCCCGCAGGGGATTATGCCGGCTCAGGCGGTCGTGGCTTAACCTCAGCCATCGTCTCAAAAGAAGTTCCTCCATTATGTCACCCGCTGGGAGAAGATAACAAACTGGTTATCGCTCCCGGGCTTTTAAGCGGCTCAACTGCGGCAATGTCCGGACGCATATCTGTGGGCTGTAAGAGCCCGTTAACCGGCGGCATTAAAGAAGCCAATGCCGGCGGACAGCCATCACAAATGCTCGGTCGCTTGGGCTATGCCGCCATCGTACTGGAAGGTAAACCCCAAAAAGAGGCCATTTATAAAATTATAATCAATAAAGATGGAGTCGACATTCAGGAAGCCAATGAACTGTGCATGCTGGGAAATTATGACACGGTCGATAAAATGAAAGCTGAATACGGCGAAAAAATAAGTTGCATCTCCATCGGCCCGGCCGGTGAAATGAAATTGGCCGGCGCTTCCATCGCCTTCACGGATATGGAGCTCAGACCCACCCGTCACGCCGGTCGCGGTGGTGTCGGCGCGGTCATGGGATCAAAGGGAGTAAAGGTTATCGTTATCGATGATGCCGGGATGAAGATGAGACAGCCCCAGGACCCGGATGCTTTCAAAGAAGCCAACAAGGAATGGGTCGCCGGGCTGAAAAAACACCCGGTTAGCGGTGAAGGATTGCCGGCATACGGTACCAATGTACTAACAAATGTCATTAATGAAGCCGGTGCGTATCCGACAAATAACTTTCTTAAAGGCCAATTTGATGGCGCCAATAATATCAGCGGGGAAACCCAGGCGGAGTTGGAAGATGCCCGGGGTGGCAAAGGCTCTTCAACTCACGGTTGCCACCGGGGCTGTATCATTCGCTGTTCCGGTACGTTTTATGATAAGGACGGCCAATATGTGACCAAACAACCCGAATATGAAACCGTCTGGGCCCATGGCGGAAACTGCGGTATCGATGACCTGGATGCCATCGCACAGCTGGATCGCCTGGATGATGATTTCGGGCTGGATACAATTGAAATGGGTGCCACTATAGCAGTCGCCATGGAGGCCGGGCTGGCTAAGTTTGGCGATGCCGAAGCCGCCATCAAACTGGTCAAGGAAGTCGGCGAAGGAACGCCATTGGGACGAGTTCTTGGCAGCGGCGCTGCCGTAACCGGAAAGGTTTTCGGCGTGGAGAGAGTCCCCGTGGTCAAGGGACAGTCCATGCCGGCCTACGACCCCCGCGCAGTTATGGGCATCGGGGTAACCTATGCCACCACCACAATGGGTGCAGATCATACCGCCGGTTATGCCGTCGCATCCAACATTATGGGTGTCGGCGGAAGTGTGGATCCTTTGAAGCCGGAAGGACAGATCGAGCTATCCAGAAACCTGCAGATTGCTACGGCTGCAGTTGATGCGACCGGTATGTGTCTGTTCGTTGCTTTTCCGGTGCTGGATCAACCGGAAACATTTCAGGCTTTAATCGACATGATTAACACCTTTTATGGTTTGAGTCTGACTGCCGATGACGTGACAGAGCTGGGCAAATCTATTCTAAAGAATGAACGCGAATTTAACCTGGCGGCCGGTCTAAATTCTAAACATGATCGCTTACCCGATTACTTTAAGAAAGAAAAGCTGCCGCCGCATGATATTACGTTCCAGGTAACAGATGAAGAGTTGGATGAGGTTTTTAATTGGTAATTAATAAATAGTCGGAATCGTAAAATGGGGAGATCTGAAACGGGTCTCCCTATTTTTGATACACGTCCAGCTGAAGTAACAAAAACTTATTTCGACGATAGAAAATAAAACCTAACACGACGATATTATGAAAATATACATCGTTACCACGAATGAGCTGTTGCCTAAGTTTTTCAAACTATTGGAGCAGGGCTTTATTGTCAAAACCCAGGCAGGTTGCAGTATTAAGGATCTGCTCTGTGAGCAACTGCAAATTGAAGAAGAATATCTCGATAAAAGAATCCAGACCCTATTTCTGAACGGAAAGGCGGTGGATAATGCGGAAAGGGCTTACATTCAAGATAATGCGACGCTGGCACTCTCCGCCGCAATGCCGGGTCTGGTAGGGGCCACGTTTCGCAAGGGCGGTACCTATGCTGCAATGCGAAATACGATTTCCTATAACGCAGAAATATCAAATAAAGACAAGGGTGAAGCCCGGGTAAAATTAAAGCTCTTTAATATGGTATTAAAAGAGCTAGGCCCCCTTTTTCTGACAAATGGGGTGTGGATCCGTCAAGAAAAGTTTGACGAATTTCTATCTCGATATTTAAAGGAAATAAAGGCCGCCTGCTCCTTAATTCATTTAAATGACGAGAAAGTTGATATCGTCAAACTTGAACAAATGAATTTGAAAAACACGGAGATATTTTTACAGGTCAGATCTGAAAAATCAGCCTGATTGAATACGAATTGTGGCCTATCACCTTTAACATCTAAAATAGCAGATCAAGCCTATTCTTCTCCCGCTTAGCGGGATCCCACATCGCCTTATAACAGTGGGAGCGGCATCTTGCCGCGATACGATATAGCAAAAAGCATTTTTGTAATAGCGCATTAAAAAGACTGCCGACATCGGCAGCCTTTTTAATTGATCAAACCGCCTGGATACAAACATCAGCCACACAATTCAAACAATGCCGCGGCACCCATACCTCCGCCGATGCACATGGATTCCACACCGTATTTGACACCGCGCTGCTGCATGTTGTTGAGCAGGGTAGCGCACAGTTTGGCGCCGGTGCAGCCCAGCGGATGGCCCAGGGCAATGGCGCCGCCATGAATGTTGACGTTTTGCCGATCGATCCCCAGCTCATCGATGCAGTAAATGGCCTGAGAGGCAAAGGCTTCGTTGATCTCAAACAGATTGATATCTTTCAGATCCATATCGGCCAGCTTCATCAACTTGGGGATGGCCAGCTTGGGTCCGATTCCCATCTCATCCGGCCGGCAGCCCACGGTGGTATAACACTTGAATTTGGCAATCGGTTTGACACCCAGGGCTTTGACTTTGCCTTCACTCATAATAACGCTGGCGGCGGCCCCGTCGGTCATCTGGGATGAGTTGCCGGCGGTAACGGATCCGCCGGCGGCAAATGCCGGATTAAGACCGGCCAGTCCCTCCAGGGTCGTATCCTCCCGGATGCCGTCGTCAAAATCCTGCAAAAAGGTTTCTTTTTTATAGGTCCCGTCTTTCTGTTGCACATAGCGGGTGGCCGGTGTGGCCACAATTTCCTTAAAGTGCTTTTTGTTTTTGGCCTCGGCCGCTTTCATCTGGGATTGATAGGCAAATTCATCCTGGGCCTCACGGGGCACCTTGTACCGGTTGGCCACATTTTCAGCGGTAATGCCCATGGAGGCATACAGATCGGCCAGTTTTCTGGTGTATTCCGGATGCGGCCGCGGCAGGTTCCCGCCCATGGGAACATAGGTCATGGATTCCAGACCGCCCCCGATGACAATATCCGACCAGCCGGCCATCACCCGCATGGCAGCCTGGGCAATGGCTTCCAGGCCGGAAGCGCAGAAGCGGTTTACGGTGGCGCCGGTCACATCCACCGGAAAACCGGCAATCTGGGAGGCCACCCGCCCGATGTTAAGACCCTGCTCGGCTTCCGGAAAAGAGCAGCCGATCATAATGTCCTCCACATCCTTTTTTTCCAGGTTTTGCGTTTTTTCAACGGCTGCGCTCAGAATAAAGGACAGCAAATCCTCCGGCCGGGTATCTTTAAACGCCCCTTTACTGCGTTTGCATCCCGGTGTCCGAATCGATGTAACGATATAAGCATCTCTCATGATCGCTCCTCCTATTTATGGCTTTCGCGGCTGGAAGCCGCTCCCACAAGCAGGCACTTCCGCATATCACCCTGGGCGAGTGGGAGCGACTTCCAGTCGCGATTGTAACCGAATAAAAAATAAATTGCTAATTCCGCAAGGGTTTACCGGTGGTCAGCATATGATCAATGCGCGCCAGGGTCTTTTCTTCTTTCAAAAGTTCCAGAAAGGCTTCACGCTCGAGGGTCAAAATAACATCTTCGGCCACTTCTGAATTGTCCCGCACATCTCCGCCGCTGATGACATAGGCAATCTTTTTGGCCAGAAAGGCATCATACTCGGAGATAAATTTGCCGCTTAGCATATTGGATATTTCGGCGTTCACCATGCCCTGGGCGGCCTGACCCAGCACTTTTATTTTCCTTCTGGGCGGCGGCGCATAGCCCTCGTCCACCATTTTTAGAACGTCTTTTTTGGCCTCACCGATGAGATAGTCTCGATTAAACACGATGCGATCGCGGGGCCCCAGGAAACCATTGGCCCGGGCATCAGCAGCCGATGTGGAAACTTTGGCCATGGCGATAGCCATAAATACCGGCAGAAAAAATTTGGCCAGATCAAAACCGGTCACCGCCTCCGGAACCGAACTTAAGAATTTTTTCATAAGGTTCAGGCAAGCCCCGCCGGCAGGGACCAAACCGACACCAATTTCGACCTGTCCCATATACAGCTCGGCGTGAGCGACGATCTTATCCGCCGCCAGGCAAACCTCACACCCACCGCCGAGGGTCAATCCATAAGGGGCTGCGACCACCGGAAAGCCGGCGTACCTGAGATCCTGAAGTCCGTATTGCAGATTTTTGACCATCAGATCGATGCCCGCATATTCGCCTTCCTTTACGGCAGCGGCCACATCGGCCAGATTGGCACCGGCTGAAAAGGCACCCGGCATCCCCCCGGCCTGATTGCCGATCACCAGACCGAGGCCTTCTTTATCGGTAAATTCTCTGGCTTCATGAACCGCTTCCACGATTTGCTGATTCAACGAATTCAGCTTGGTGTGAAACTCCAGGCAGAAAACGCCGTCATCCAGGTCGATGAGGCTGGCTGATTCAGATGTCTTGACGGCTTTGCCTTTAGCCTTCACAGCTGTCAGGTAAATAATGTTTTCGCTGATCACCTGTTCTTTGTAGCTTTCAGATTCAAAATCATAGTAAAACACCGTGCCGTTTTCCGTTTTGTAAAATGAAGTGTTGCCGGATTTGAGCATCTGCTGGATTTTTTGCGGCACATCAAATCCTTCTTTTTGCATGCGCTCGACAGCGGTTGCCAGACCGATGGCATCCCAGGTTTCAAACGGCCCCATCTCCAGATTAAAGCCCCAACTTCATGGCATTGTCGATATCCACAATGGTATCTGAAATTTCCGGAATCCGGTTGGCGGCATAAATCAGATTATTGGCGACCGCTTTCCAGGCAAATTTGGCGCCCTTGTCTTCACCATACACAACGGTCTGCATTTTTTGCGGCAGGGTCTTGGCTTTTCGCGCTGCCGCCAGACAGGGTAATTCCGGCGGTCGGGCCTCTTCATATTCAAGGGTTGCCGGATCGATGACTTTGCGGATTTTCTGCCAGTCCGGTGTCAGGTCGGTTTTATAAAATCCGCTCTGACTTTTTTTGCCCAGTAAATTCTTATCGATCATGGTATTTACGAACTCCGGCAGAACAAAACTTTCACGGTCCTCATCATGAGCGATCATCTCATAGGTATTACTGGCCACATGGGCCAGGGTATCCAGCCCCACGATATCGGCTGTTTTAAACATACCGGTTCGGGGTCTGCCCATGACCGGTCCGAACAGGGCATCCACCTCCGGAATGCTGATCCCTTCCTCCAGCATCAGCTGCATCACCTTCACCATGCCCTGCACACCGATTCGATTGCCGACAAAATTTGGGGTGTCTTTGGCCCACACAATTCCTTTGCCCAAAATTCGTTCCCCAAAGTCGGCCATAAATTCAAGAATCTCGCTCAGGGTTTCTTCTCCGGGAATAATTTCAAGCAGCTTCATATATCTGACCGGATTAAAAAAGTGGGTTCCCAGAAAGTGCTGCTTAAATTCTTTGCCGCACCCTTTGGACATCGCCTTTAACGGGATGCCGGAGGTGTTCGTAGAAACGATGGTGTCTTTTTTGCGAACCGGCTCAATTCGCTTTAAAAGATCCTGTTTAATCTTTAAGTTTTCAACGACGACCTCGACAATCCAGTCGCAATCGGCAATCTTTTCAAAATCATCTTCCAGATTGCCAATGGTAATGCGTTCCGCATCCCGGGGGGACATAAAAAGCGCCGGTTGGATCGCCAACGCGGCATCCAGACCGGCCTTCACGATTCGGTTGCGTGTCAGCGGATCCTTTTTTTCTTCCGCCTTTAAATTCGCCGGCACGATATCCAGCAAAAGTGTTTTTATGCCGGCCCCGGCCAGCAAGGCGGCGATACCGCCCCCCATAATTCCTGAACCGATGACAGCGGCAGATTGAATCTTCCTTGGCATAATGGCCTCCTCGTCAATAGTGGGCAAGTTTAATGAATGAATATTCATTCACTTATCAAA
Source organism: uncultured delta proteobacterium (assembly GCA_963706575.1). Taxonomy (GTDB): domain Bacteria; phylum Desulfobacterota; class Desulfobacteria; order Desulfobacterales; family JAHEIW01; genus JAHEIW01. The sequence continues at coordinate 73,103 of CAVPNL010000004.1, forward strand.
GACATTATTTGCCTGTCAAGCAAAAAACCACATCGCTTCAAAATAGAAGGATGTGTTTATAATATATAATTTCAAATAATTATATAAATAAGTATCTTGGAAACCAATAATAAGAAAATTAGAATGGATTTATAAGAAAAATGATAAAAGTGAATAATCATTCAATTAGGCGCATTGGTATGATTTTCAAAGGTCGTGTGGTTGCTGTGGAAAACAGAAAATAAGGGTTAACATTTTAGTAGAAGTGGTCTCAAAACACCAGATCAGGTTATTGCTTAGGGCCGAACAACTGGATCTTCTTCGGTTTGTCAGCAGGAGGCGTCGCCGTGTTGGCCGCGGTTGCTGTCGGTTTTTTGGCCGATTTGACAGCCGATATCTGATCCGATCGGGCGACCATCGACTTGCGGGTTTTTAACAAGCTCGCAGGAATATATATTTCGTCGCCGACCAGCAAAAAATTCGGATCAATGTCCGGATTGGCTTTGGCAATGGCCTTACGGTTTTCCGCATTCCCGGTGTACCACTGGGCGATGGCGCTAAATTTTTCGCCCGATCGGGTCACCGTATGCGCAAAATACCCCGGAAGGGTTTTGGAGACCACTTTGCGGGGCAACGGTTTTTTGGTTTTCATCATTTGCGGCGGAATGTTGATGATATCTCCAACCGCAATTCGATTCGGATTGAGGCCTGGATTTGCCTGGGCAATCGCTTTCCAGTTCGCATAGCTCCCCGTATACCATCCTGCAATCAAGGACAGCGTCTCTCCGGGCCATTTTACCCGGTGCTCAAAATAATTAATTCGCTGAGGCTCAATGGCTGTTTCCTCATCTTCGGAAGGTGAAAATTTGGAACCCACCGCCTGCCATTTTTCTTTAAGCCAGTTTTTAGAAGCCGCGTATTTTTGGTTGGCAGTCGTTTCTTTAGTGCCGGCACAGCCAAACAGCATCACCATGATCACCCCGCCAATGATGCAATTTCGAACCCGGTTTCTGACTAAAAACTCCATGGGATTTACTCCTTTTGTCTCGTTATTTGATTTAAATAGGCCACGGCTGGCGCATTGTCAGGATTGATTTCAATAGCCCGTTTGAGGCTCTTTAAGCATTGGCGGCGTTCGCCCAGCAGCTCCTGAACCATGGCAAGATTAAAAAGGGCTTCATCCAGAAAAGCAGGCTCCATTTGGACCACCCGCGCATACATCTCCTTGGCCCTGGTATAATTTTCAGTGACCGCATAAATATATCCAAGGTTAAAAAAGGCATTCGGCAGCTGGGGTTCGAGCTCGGCGACCTTCTGATAAGTATCGAGGGCCTGCGGATAATTGTTATCACGCAGGTAAATGAACCCGAGTTTGGACAGTACCGGCAAGCTGGTGGGCTTTATATCCAGTGCCTTGAGCAACAAGCCCTTCGCAAATTCCTTATCCGTTGAGATCATCTCTTCGGCCAGACCCCGCAATGCTTCGACGTAGGCATCTGATAATCCATTGATGGCGGATTTATCATCGGCTAAAACCGTTTCAAATAACGCCACTGCTGAAGAAAATTGTCTGGCTTCAAGCGCGTCACGGGCGGCTTTAAGTTGGTCAGCAATCGTATCGACATGCGGTGGCGTCAATTCAATCGAATAGGCCGCAACGGATCGGTCTGATGGTGTAAACGGCAGTTCGGCCAGACTGAGATTAAACACAAGACCAATGAGGGCCATAGCGGCCAGCGGCATAAAACGCCAGATGTTGCGCCGAAGTAACTTCCATTTTCCGGGAGCGGCAAGAAAAACGGTGCTTCCGTATGTTCCCTCAGCGTCAGGTGTCAGGCTGCCCGGATCGGATCGCTCATCACCGTAAACCTGTGTTTTTTCCCATAATGCGGTTTCTTCTACGGCCAATTCTTCCTTAAAAAATTCTTTGACAAAATTGGCAAAACTTCTGCCGTTCGTCCGGACAGACAGCTCAAAAATGCATTCTTCCAGATCGGCGAGCATTTCCCCGCAGGTTTGATAGCGCTGATCGGGATCCTTTGCCAGGGCCCCTTCCACAACCTCATGAATTTTTGCGGGAAGATCCGGCAACAGCTTGTCCAGCGGTTCATATTGGGCTTTACGCACCTTGGAATAAACCTGCATGGTTTCACCTTCGAACATTCGCCGTCCGGCCAGAAGTTCATAAAATATAATCCCGGTTGAAAAAATGTCGGACCGGTGATCAATGGTTTTGCCGGTGGCCTGCTCCGGTGACATATAGGCCAGTTTGCCTTTGATCAAACCCTCGTGAGTGGTGCTGTTGTGGCTGGCGGCCTTGGCGATGCCGAAATCAATAATTTTCACCTGACCTTCATAGGTCAAAAAAATATTTTGAGGATTGATATCACGATGGATGATATTTAGCGGCTTGCCCTGCAGGTCTTTTAAATTGTGCGAATAATCAAGCCCGGCACAGATACGCGAAATGATATAAAGGGTATTTTCCAGGCCCAGGGGCATGGCGGTTTTTCTGGCCTTACGGGTCAGCTTGCGCAGGTCCTTGCCAAAAAGGTATTCCATGGCGATAAAGTATTCGTCATCGATGCTGCCGAAATCGTAAATCTGGACAATGTTTTCATGCTGAAGCAGTGCCGCAAGCTTGGCCTCATCAATAAAGGCCTTCACCAGGTTGCCCTGATCGGTGAGGTGCGGCAATATCTTTTTTATGGCGACCTGTTTTTCAAAACCATGCGCCCGGGTGACCTTGGAACGATACAGTTCGGCCATACCGCCCACAGCAATTTTCTGCAGCAGCTGATATTTACCGAATTTTTTATGCTCGAAGTCTTTCATTGGCTAGTTGATATATCGGCAATTCGGGGAGGATACTTGAGAATGGATTTTTGAATAATGACGCGAATTTGGATAAGCCAGGCAGGCTTGGACGACTGAATGTTGAAATAGAACTAATTATCCACAGATTACGCAGATTGCACAGGTTAAAAAAGAGATATTTATGATGTTGATCAATAATCTGTGTGAATCTGTGTAATCTGCGGCAGTATTGTTATTTTGCATCTCGGCACGAATTCGTGGCTGGCCTGCGACGAGCTCAGCCGAGTCGAAGCCACTCCCACATTTCATTTTCAGCAGTGGGATCCCGATCAGCAGGAGATATGATCTGGTATTTTGCGCCAGATTCCAACAGCGCCCTCGGACAGGAAGCATTGTTTTTAGGCCATTTTTAGATTTTGTAGAGCAAATCGATATATCTCTCCAGCAGATTGCCCACAACGCTGCGGACCGGCAGATTGGCTGCCAAGCCGTAAATGGGTGCCATGCGGCTGTCAGCGTCCGGATGATTGCGGACCATGTCGACGCCGGCTTTTAAATCGTCGATAAATCGTTCGGCCACACCGGGCTGGGTGTGTCTCAGCGTTACGCAAAGATGCACACAAGAGGGATGGTGCAGACCGTTAAGGCTCCATTTTCTGGATGTCAGATAATCCATCACCCGGTAGATATCCAGTGTTTTGGAACCAAAAGCGATGACCCACAGCGGATCGCCCAATATGTGAAGATCGGAAATATCTTGAATTCCCTTTTTGATTTTTGAGGCGGTTTCAAGTATTTTCCGACTGGCCGTCAGGTAACCGCTTTTTCCGGTTTTGACCATGGCCGCCCAGCAAGCGGCACTCAGGGCACCGGGACGACTGCCCGCAAAGGTCGGCGAAAAATAAAGCCCTCCGGGCCAATCGGTTGATGTAAAATACTGATAACGTCTCAGTTCCGGGCCCCGATACAAAATCACAGAGGTCCCTTTGGCCGCATATCCATATTTATGCGTATCTGCCGAAATTGACGTCACCCCGGGCAGTCTGAAATCAAATAGCGGCACTTCATAGCCGAGCTTTTCCGCCCAGGGCAAAACAAAACCGCCTAGGCAGGCATCGGTGTGAAACCCAATTCCCTTTTCTCTGGCCACCTCGGACAGCGCCTCAATCGGATCCACCATCCCGTGGGGAAACGAAGGCGCCGATCCGACCAATACAACAGAATTGCGAGTGACCGCATTGCGGGCTGCTGCTACATCCGCCCGGTAATCGGCGTCCACCGGTATGCGTTTGATTTTGATCTTGAAGTATTCCGCTGCCTTATCAAAGGCGGCATGGGCGGTGATCGGAAGGATCATCTCGGGCCGTGTGATCTTTTTTTGGTCCCGGGCCCAATCCCGGTAAGTTTTCATTGCCAGCAGAATACTTTCGGTTCCTCCCGACGACACTACCCCGCAGACTTTCTGATCCTTACCCGATTCGGCTGCAGCCGTATCGGCCCCCAGCATTTTGGCCGTCATGGACACAATTTCAGATTCGTATTTGGCACTGCTGGGCCACAGATCGGAGTGCAGGGGATTGCTCTGGGAATTCAGCGCGTAGATCTGATTTAAAAACTGGATGTGGGCCTCATCACCGTGGTATACAGCACCGGAGGCGTATCCTTCTTTCCATTTGGCCTGCTCCAGATCAGACAGGGCCTGCATGTCTTTGAGGATATCGGATTGATCGCAGCCGATATCCGGTAATTCGGCCCAGGTGTCAAAATGGCCCCGGTAGGGTTTGACGACCCCTTCGAGCTCATTGATGAGGGTTTCAAATTCTTTCTCAACCTTTTGTTTCACGGCAGGTATATGTTTGATGCGATTGTAGAACCAGGTCGCCATTCGGGGGTTGATTTTACCAAGAAAACTTTCGCTAATTTTCTGAATATCCATTCATCCTCCCCAACTCCATCCCACCCTGTTGCTCAAATGGTGAGCAATTAGAACCTATCTCAAAAATAGGATTTTGGTCCAAGATCTCGGCGGGGCCTAGTTTTTAACCGGAGGCATACTGCTGTATGTCGAGGATTAGAAACGCGGAACCAACAAAGATATTGGGCCAAAAGACATTTTTGAGATGGGTTCTGGCCGTCAGGTACGGTTGAGCCGTTTGAAAATCGGTTTGTTGCGTTTATAAAGCGTTAGAAATTGGCGGTATAACCGATCATAGAGGTTGCGGTTTTTCGGATCCGGTTGATAGGTTCGCGCAATTTCAACATGATCGGCAATGTCATCGACCGACAGGTAACCCATTGAAATGGAGGCCAGAAACGCGGCACCGCGTAAATTGGCCTGGATGGGATCTTTGACCTGCTTGATGGTGCGATCGAAAACATCTGCAAAAATTTGACACCAGACATTGGAATTGGCACCCCCACCGATAAAATGGATGGGGTCCAGTCGTCGTTTAATGAACTTTTCCAGGTACCCCAGCAACCACCTTGAATTATACGCCACGCCTTCGAAAATCGCTCTGATTAGATGCTCACGGGTCGTGCTTAACGAAAGATTAAAAATACCCGAACGAACCGAATCGTTTTCGACGGGCGTGCGCTCACCATAAAGCCAGGGCATAAAAATCACGTTGTTGCTCCCGGCCGGCGTATTTTCTGCAATCTCATCAAAAATCTTGTAAACATCCGGCAGACTGGACTCCACCAGCAGGCGATCTTTATGATACAAAATATTGTCTCTTAAGAAGGTCAGGCAGGCACCCGCGGTTTCCTGCTCATTGGCGATAAAATAACGCTCCGGAATCGCCGAAGGCAGCGCCGCCATATTGTGAAACAGATCGGTTTTTTTAAATGGCACGTGGCAGGTGATCCAGGAGGATGTCCCCACGTAAAGATGCCCCTCGAAATCTCTGACAGCGCCGGAGCCGACGGCGGCACCGGGGAGATCCGGTGTGCCGGTTATCACGGGAGTGTTTTCAGCGAGTCCCAATTCTTGGGCGACTTCTTTTTTTAGCGGGCCCAGTATGTCAACCGCACGCCTAAGATCGGGGAATTTATCGCGGGGAACGCCACAGAGTCGAAGGAGCCGGTCATCGTAGTCAACTTTGGCCAGGTTGCGATTATCGGTTATCCAGTGGAGGGCAATTGAATCGAAGGAGGCGGCGAATTTGCCGGTGAATTTCAGATTAATATAATCCTTGGGCTCCAGGAATTTGTAGGTCTGCTGATAGCGTTCAGGGTGTTCGTGTTTTAAAAAGAGGATATGGGCAATCGGGTCCTTGCCGGCGTGACCAGGCACACCGCCGGTTAAACTCAACCAACGTCTCAGTTTATGGATGCCGTAACCCGCGATATTGATCAAGCCGCTTGTGGTTTTTTCAATGTATCGGCTGCCGCGGGTATCCATCCATATGATAGCATTGGTCAGGGCATTGCCGTCTCGATCGACTGCCACAGTTCCGGACCATTGGGTGGTGCAGCTTACGCACACAATATCTTTGGCTGCCACCCTTTTTTTGTTGAGAACCCGTTTAACGGTGTTGATGATGGCCTGCCACCACTGATCCGGATCTTGCTCGGCGCCGCCATTCGGCAGGATAAGCAGATCGATGCTTTCAAATTCATAATCAACTACCTCACCGCGAGTGGAAACCAGTGCTGATTTTGGCCCGGAGGTTCCCAGGTCAATGGCCAGAATATATTTATCAGTAGCGGCTTTCTTTTTACCCAATTGATTTTCAACCCGATGTTAAGCGATCCCGTTATAAAGCTTAAAGAATTAAGGTCCGCTCTATTTGGAATATTGGAATGATGGAGTAATGGAAAGATGGGTTCCGGGACAATGGAAGAATGTTTTAATAGAATGAGAAACAGAGAGCATCCTTATAACATCAACATTCCACTATTCCATTATTCCATTTCCGCAATAAATTCGAAAGCCTTGAAGAAGTGCGAATTCTCGTCAAACGGTATAAATTACGCAACGGCAATCCAGAAGGATTTACCTGCCTACCGCTCGAGCCGGCCGTTCGCTGAAATCGGCATTCTCCTTGAGCTTCTCCTTGCGCACACGGTTGAATTTTTCGGCTACGGCTGTAAAAGCATTAACGATCTCCGGATCGAAGTGTTTGCCCTTTAACGCTATGATCATATCCCTGGCTTTACCGTGGGAATAAGCATTTTTGTAAAATCGCTTGGTCGTCAGCGCATCATAAACATCTGCCAATGCAATGATACGGGCAGACAAAGGGATGGCTTCTCCTTTTAGTCCCCTCGGATAGCCGGACCCATCCCATTTTTCATGATGGTTGTAGGCAATTTCTTTTCCCATCGCCAAAAAGGATTTTCCCTCGATCTGCGATTCGATGGCCTGTAGCGCATTACCACCCATTAAGGTGTGGCGTTTGATGATTTCAAACTCTTTTTCTGTGAGCTCTCCGGGCTTTAGCAATAACGCATCCGGTGTACCGACTTTTCCAATATCGTGCAAAATCGAAGACTGGTAAATGTCGTCAATGTATTGCTGATCGATGAGGCCTTTAAATTTGTAGCTCTTTGCCAGTTGCACCGTAAGGATTCTGGCATACTCCCGGATTCTTTCAAGGTGTGTGCCGGTCCCTTCATCTCTGTATTCGGCAAGCTTGGCAAGACCCAGGATTGTTGCGGCTCGCGCTTCCTGTACTTTGCGGTAAGATTCCAATAAATCCATTTCCATTTTTTTCTTTTCGGTCCGGTCGCGCAGTACCCCGCGATATCCGGTTGGCTGGCCTTTTGAATCCCGCAGCAGGGACGCCGACGCTTCGATATGCCGGATGTTGCCATCGATATTAAATTCACAGTCAAAGGCTTTAGCCGGCTCGCCGGTGCGCCGGCATTCCGAAAAAATTTCATATATCCTTCCGCCATTCTCATCGTCCATAAAATCCCAAAAATTCATAAACCTTAAATCAACCTTGGAGACGCCTAAAATTTTGCTCAACGAATCATTTACAAAGATGAAATAGCCCTCAAAATCGACCTCATAGTAACCTTCTTCAATGCTTTCCAGAATGGTTCGGTATTTTTCCTCGCTTTCTTTTAAAGCTTCCAGCGCTTTTTTGCGTTCATTAATGGTAAACTGGACGTGGGAGCCAAACATCAGGAACAGACAAAATACAATTAGGCGCGGCCAGACCTCGCTGATATTCGGCCCGAATATTTCTTGATAGAAACTGATTTCTTCCGGAGAAAAAACGTTTAGCAGGGACTCCAGGGCCCAGTATAAAGCCCCCAGAAAGATTCCGGTCAGGACCATATAATCGGCCATATCAACCCGGTTTTGGAAAAGTTTTTTGAATTTATTCATGGAGTCGCTTCCCAAAGAAACGAAATCTTTAATAACGGCTGCAAAAACGAGAAGTTGTTTCCAAGGATATTTTTGAAATGGCTTCTACAAAAGTTGACGGTTTGGGCACTATTTGATAAAATTTTAGCATCAGACAATAGCGGCGTGGCCATGTTTTTAACTGAATAAATAAGGTAATATAATGAATTCAAGAATTAAGCAATACATTCTGATTGCGGTTCTCGCGGTGGCTGCATATTTCATGATGAGTAATCATTTCATATTTTACGGAACCAACCTCCATCTGTTAAAGAAACCGACACTCCACCTGCACTACACCTTTTTCAGCATTAAAGAGAAAAGGCCCAGAAGTGTCATGAAAATCGATTATCTGCGGGAAGCCGGTATCGGTGACTTGCTCGTGGAATTGGGAATGATTAATCAACAGCAAAGAGCGGACCTGGAAAGCGAATATTCCTACGAGTAACTGGTTTGGTTTAGCGTGTTGGCAAAAACAACCAGCAATCCGCTCATTTGGGGCGACATTTCTTCAAATCGAATACCCAGTGCCATGGTCCGCTGCTCCTCCTGATAAACTTCATGGCTCCAGACAATCGATCCCAGCACATTGACGGTTATCGCCTCTGATGGCATTGAAATTTCAATTTTTGCGTTTTTTATATTTTTATATATTGTAGGCACATTGGCATACTTGGCATCCAGCTCAATACACATCCCATCGACGGAAATATCTCTGGACTTGCCATCGAGTATGAGTCCGTAATAGCCGGCTGTGCCCGGCCATATTTTCAGATTCATCTTAACCGGCAGTTTATGTCGATTGGCCTTGCGAACTGCGCGCAGCGCTTCCACTTCCTCTTTGTTCGAACGCACCTTGAACAAATCAATAATTCCCAATTCGATGCGGGTATGACGCTGGCACATTGGTATTAATTTTTCCAGGGAAATTCTGGCCAGTTCAGTCGGACTGGTAGATGCTGTGTGGCAATGCGACAGCGTGCTTTCATTTAACGGATAAATATGCCCGAAAAAATCGTTTTCAGATAAATAAACGGTTGATTTGCGATGATCCAAATCAGTTTTCTTTAAGGGTTCATATGTTGTCGCTTTGATATTGCCTGCAACTATAAAGTAAAGGGCATTTTCCTTATCACCGATTTTGTTAATCGTTTTGCCGCCCGGCAGACGCATCAACTCCATCGCATTCATTACGGTAACCAACTCTGCATGGGATAGGCACGCTAAAAACGCATTTGTTGGTATTTCATGATACTTGCTCTGGTGGAGGACGTCCCAGAATTTTTGGGTTTCCGCATCAGTCGGCGGCTGGATCCGCCATTTTAAAACCTGACAGATGACAGCCTGCAATAATAACCCGGCCGCAGCGTAGAGCTCAGCCGCCTGATGGTAAGACTGCACGGCCGTCTCTGATAATTGCTTGCGCACCAAAAGGTCGGCGTAGGCCCGATGCAACGCCGGGTCATTTGGAAAGATCTGAAGCATACCTTGAAATTCTTTAACGGAATCAATGGTGATCGATCCGTCAACAATATGCTTGGCAATACTGATTTGTTTGCTCAACTGACCTTTCATCATTATTATATCTTATCGCAAATCCACTCCAAAGCGCAATCAACAAATTGATATAAAATCAAATTAATCGCCTTGATCCGCCAGTGCATTTAATTCCAGGGTAAGGGGTCTTTCTTCTTCACTTTTACCGGTGAATCTTATCGGGCCGGGTCTTCTGAAGTGATCCCCTTCCGAGTCCACCGCCAGCCATTTCTCCCGCTTGGTTTTGACCACCTGGAACGCAATGGAGTTAACATCGACGATACTTTTTTCCAGTACCAGTGCCAGCTTGCCTTTGCGTTCTTCCAGATGCATCAGGGGCGCAATCGGGATGCCGATGGGCTGCCATTTTGAAAAATCTTTTTCTAGATTTCGAATAGCCGCCATCTGGCCTGTGGCGCCGTTGGCAATCAGGCTGAAAACAGTGCGCCCCAGATTATAGGTATAGATACAGTCAAATCGCGTTGGGTCATTGCCCCTGCCGTCGTATCCGTAAAAATGAATCTGGGTTTTGAAAGACGGCACTGACTTCTTATAAATTTCCTCGATGATCGTCGGTATGTCATCATCCGCTTTTAGCAGCCCCCCTTTCTCAAGAGACTGTCTTAAGGTTTTGACTGATATAATCTCGGTTTTTCTTAACAGGTATTCAGCTTGCCCGTAATTTTCAAATAACAGAGGACCGTAAGTGTCCGGGTCCAGATTGTCACGCATCAGCATTTTCTGAAAATAGGTTTGCTTAATTCCCAGACGGTAACGCCCTTCTTCTTTTAATATGTTAAGGTAATCCTTGACGAGGTCCATTATCACTTTCTCGGTTTCCACCTGGGAAAATGGAAAATTGCCGTGGCTGTCTCTTTCCATGAGCAAGCCTTCCTGGAAAAAAGCCGGGATATCGTTAAAAAGATCATCGTCACGGGTATTCCAGAGCGTATATGAAGCATCTTCCCGGGAGCGCTGGGCAAGCCGCCGCAGATATTCCAGTTTGTCTTCCAGCAGCAGAAAGGCCGCGTGAAAATCTTTGTCGTGGGTCTGGTTATGTTCGGCAATAATGGTATTGAGCTTAATGATAAATACCTGGATTTCGTTGATGAATTCCAGAACCCCTTCCGGAAGGATGATGACACCGTAGCTTTTGCCAACCGCGGCCCGCCGCAGAATGGATTCGCAAATCACGCGAGAGAGATGCCGCAGGGTCATGCCGTACGCATGAAAATCGATGGTGCCTTCCTGCCGGGCCTTTTTCAGGCGACCCTTGTCTATATAATCTGCCAGGTCCTCTCCAATCAGCGTCAGGTTTGCATGGGTTTGCAGGGCCGCCTCCAGAGCCAGGTGACTGGCCACCCGTCCCATGACTTTGCAGATATGCCAGTATTTGACATCCGAACTGCTGTCGGTACACAAATTGCTGATGGAATTGGCAAAAGCCCGGGCAGCGGTGTGAAACCCAAAAGACATGGCGCACAGAACGCTTCCATTGTCATCTCTGACCTGGATATCGCCGTCGATCGTCTTGGGCACACCCAGAACCTGGATCCCGTCGGCAAACATTTCCTGGGCTAAAAATGCAGCATTGGTGTTGGAATCATCTCCGCCGACAATCACCAGCGCATCCAGGTTGAGTTTTCGGCAGGTCTCTCTGGACAATTCCATCTTTTCGCGGGTGTCGATTTTGGTGCGCCCGGTTTTAATCATGGTAAAGCCCCCCAGGTTGCGATAGGCATCAACCAGATCATCATGGAGTTCAAGCGTTTCATTTTCGATAATCCCATCCGGGCCGACCAAAAACCCGTAAACCCTGGATTCTGGATTGGCCTTTTTGGCCGCATCATACAGACCGGCGATGACATTATGCCCGCCGGGAGCGGGTCCCCCGGAAAAGACGATGCCGATGTTACGCTTTTTGCCATATGCTTCGGCAAAGGATGCATCCGCAGTTTTCAGACCTTCGATATTCTGTACCTTATTGTCGATAATATTCGGCAGCTGTTTCTGAGCTTCCTTGTCCACCGTGAACTTAAACTGGTCGGTTTCTTTCAGGATTGTAAATTTCTGCGAAAAGGCGTCACAGACCGGCGGCGAATATTGCCGTCTTTCAAGCATTTCCGGGTTTGTATCGTCGGTGACCCTCAGCACGACGGGGTGCTTCAACACATTTTTCATTTCCATTTTATACCTTTTTTTTCCTGGCATGGTGATCTCCCCAAAGATAGATTTTATGGATTAAAATATATGCTGCCAATATCACTTAAGTTCTTATCCAACCTCATCTTATCGTGTCAATATTATTTACAATAACGCAACGTTTCCACATCGCAAACTCGTCCCATCGATCCTCAAGCGGTTTAAATGCCGTTTAGTGAATGAATGGCTTTGAATTAAAGAACCGAATTTAAAAAAACGACTTGCCATTTATTATTATTGTGATAAGTATCTATCGTTTATAAGAGGCCGCATCAAGGTGGGGGAAAGAGAACAAACCTAAGAGAGAAATCTGTTAATGATGCGGATAGGGACGATGCGATTCGGTTTAACCCCTAAAAGTAAATTTTAACTAAATAAGGAGGAGGTTCAGAATGAAAAAAGTATTTTTATTGGGTGTAACTGCGTTATTTCTATGCGGGATTATTTTCAGCACGTCAGTGTTTGGGGCGGACATCGAACTCGCCAAAAAATCGACCATTGAAAAAATCCTGAAAAGTGGCAAATTGCGGGTCGGCTTCGAATCCGGTTACGTCCCGTTTGAAATGACCAACAAAAAGGGACAATTTATCGGATTTGACATGGATTACGCCCGCCGATTAGCCAAAACCATGGGGGTTGAATTCGTACCGGTCAACACGGCCTGGGACGGCATCATCCCGGCCCTGATGACCGACAAATTCGATATCATCATGGGCGGCATGACCATCACCCAGGAAAGAAATCTTAAAATCAACTTTGCCGACCCTTACATCGTTGTGGGGCAAACCATCCTGTTAAATAAAAAACATGAAGACACGGTTAAAGACTACCGGGACCTCAACGACCCCAAATACATTATCACCTCCAGATTGGGCACCACCGGCGAACAGGCCGTTAAAAAATACATCCCCAAAGCCACCTACAAATCCTTTGAAACCGAAGCCGACGCCGGCATGGAAGTGATCAACGGCAAAGCCGACGCCCTCGTATATGATTTACCGTTCTGCGGGTTTCTGTACGGCAGCCAGGGCCAGGGCAAGACCATTTTTCTGAGCGACCCCTTCACCTTCGAACCGCTGGCCTGGGCCATCAACAAGGGAGACCCGGATTTTCTGAACTTTCTAAACAACTTCTTGAGACAGTCCAGGGGCGACGGCTTCTATGAGAGGCTTTTCAAAAAGTGGATCATTGGTACCGACTGGAAAGCAGAAGTTGAATAAGCAATCCGTCTCGCCAGTAATTGTTTTTCAACCACAAACATGCCGGCCCTGCCTGTTGCAGGCGCGGCCGGCATGTTTATGCCAGCCCTGCCTGTTGCAGGCGCGGCCGGCATGTTTCACAACAAAGTGAAAACCGGGCGGGTTCATCCGTTTCGGCTGAACCGCCTTAGCACCTGCACCCTTTTTAAGGACGGAAAAACAGGTTATGGGAAAATCTGAAAATAAGCAGCCGACAGTGAGGCCCGCTCATTACAATCTATGGGTCGGTGTTTTCTGTGTAATTATCTTGGTCGCGGCCGGCGCCTTTTATTATGCGTCTCAGAGAATCGAGTATGTGTGGCGCTGGAACCGGGTCCCGATCTATTTCGCATACAAAGACGATATTCAGATCACCTCGGGAATTGATGGAGATGTCGAATCGATCACGACAGCCGACAAAAAATCCATTATCACCATAAAAGGCCTCGACGGAAGCGAATCATACAAAGCACCGGCCGTCAGCGTCAGTGTTGAAGAAGGTGAGATGATCTCCATCGGCGACACCCTGGCGACATACCAGGAGTGGAAACCCGGTCTTCTGATCATCGGCCTGTGGATTACGCTGCAAATCAGTGTGATTGCAACCATTTTGGGCGTGATTATCGGCATCGTCGGCGGTCTTGCGCGCATTTCATCCAACCCCGCATTGAAATGGCTGACGATCATCTACGTTGAAATCATCCGCGGCTCGCCGTTGATGGTCCAAATTCTGATCTGGTATTTCGTTCTGGGAACGGTGATCAATGAACTGCTGGCCACTTCCGGGATGGGACGACTGCCGGCCTTCTGGTACGGGGTGGCGTCTTTGGCCTGCTTTGCCGGCGCATATGTCACCGAAATCGTCAGGGCCGGCATCCAATCCATCCATCGCGGACAGACGGAAGCCGCCCGTTCGCTGGGCATGTCATACGCCCAGTCCATGCTGCATATTATTTTGCCCCAGGCCTTGCGAAGAATTCTGCCGCCGCTGGCGGGTCAGTTCATCAGCCTGATCAAAGACTCTTCTTTGCTCGGAATGATTGCCATCCGCGAATTAACCAAGGCGGCCAGAGAAGCGGTTACCGTCAGTTTACAGCCTTTTGAAGTTTTTTTTCTGGCAGCGGCACTGTATCTCGTCTTAACCTTTACACTTTCCATGGTTGTTCAACGACTTGAGAAAAGGATGGCATTCGAGTGATCGATGTAAAAAACATATATAAAACGTTTTGGGTGCCCCAGGAAGTCAAGGCCCTGGTCGATGTTTCCACCAAAATTGAAGCCGGAGAGGTGGTGGTGGTTTGCGGCCCTTCCGGATCGGGCAAAAGTACTTACCTCAGATGTCTGAACCGTTTGGAAAAAGCAGACGCGGGGCATATTTTCATTGACGACGTCGACGTTCTGGATCCAAAAACCAATATCAACAAGATCCGGGCCGAGGTTGGCATGGTGTTTCAATCGTTCAATTTGTTCCCCCACAAAACCGTCTTTGATAATGTGACGCTGGCCCAAAAAGTGGTCCGCAAACGCTCCACGGCCGATGCGAAAGAAAAGTCTGATTTTCTTCTAAAAAAAGTCGGTATCCATGATAAATCCAATGCCTATCCCGACAATTTGTCCGGCGGCCAGCAGCAGCGGGTGGCTATCGCCCGCGCCCTGGCCATGGATCCCAAGGTGATGCTGTTTGACGAACCCACCTCGGCGCTGGATCCCGAGATGATCGGCGAAGTGCTGGATGTCATGAAAACGCTGGCCAAAGAGGGCATGACCATGGTGTGCGTGACCCATGAAATGGGGTTTGCCCGGGAGGTGGCCGATCGCGTCATATTTATGGATGAAGGGGCGATTGTCGAAGTCGGCACCCCTGAGCACTTTTTTAAGAACCCCACCCATGAGCGCACCAAGCTGTTTTTGAGCCAGATCCTCTAGACGCAAAGCGCGTAGCGCAGAGCGCAAAGCGTAAAATGAATCTAAAGTGATACGCCATGCGCTATGCCCTTTGCTCCATGCCTATACACCACATCTTGTATCTAAGGCATTAAAATTATACCGTAACTTGTGTTTTTCCTTTACAAGCGGTTCTCATCCTGCTATGATTTGCCAGTGAAATTCAAAACAGCTTTCCGATCATCTTTGAAGCCCAGATTTACCTGAAAAAAGCTTCAGCAGGTAAGTTTCAGGCTTTTTTCACCTAATGGGTTGTAAACAAAATTAAAAACAGGGGTATGGAAGATAAGTGCGTCAATTCAAGTAAAACGATCCGGGGAGATCTTGATATATGAAATTAAAGAAACTTGAAATTATTGGATTCAAATCTTTTTACGACAAGGCCAACATTCAATTCCCACAGGGCATCTCGGCGGTGGTGGGGCCCAATGGTTGCGGTAAAAGCAATATCATTGATGCCTTGAGATGGGTCATGGGGGAACAAAGCATCAAACAGCTGCGCGGTAAATCAATGGAAGACGTAATCTTCTCGGGCGCCAACAGCAAGGCGCCGCTAAATATGGCCGAGGTCTCTTTAACCCTGTCAAACGATAATGGTGATAGCCCCGAAGAACTGAAAGATTTTACCGAAATTAACCTTACCCGTCGTCTTTACCGCTCGGGTGAAAGCGCTTATTTTTTGAACAAACAGCCCTGCCGGCTAAAGGACATTCACAATGTCTTCTGGGGCAGCGGTCTCGGTTCTAAATCTTATGCCATTATCCAGCAGGGAAAAATTGGCGCCATCACCGATGCAAACCCGGAAGAGCTCCGCTTTTTCGTCGAAGAGGCCGCCGGCGTCACGCGCTATAAAAACCGCAAATACGAGGCGCTGCGAAAAATCAACACCACCCAGAACAATCTGCTGCGCGTCACCGACATAATTTCGGAAATTAAACGCCAGATGGCCAGTCTGAAACGTCAGGCCCGCAAGGCTGAAATCTACAACAATTACCAGAAGCAGATTCAAGCCCTGGAGATATGCCTGGGCGTGCATTATTTTGAGGATTACGCCAGCCGGATCCAGGAGACGGATTCCCTGTTAAACGAACTACAGGATTTGGACCTCAGCCATGTCACCGAAATCAAAAAGCTGGATGCTTCAGTTGAAGAAATCAAGCTAAAACGCTGGCAAAAAAACCAGGAAATATCCGAACAAAAATCCAGCCAATTTGAAACCCAACGCAACATAGACCGCAACGAGAATGACCTCATTCACTTGCGCAAAGAAATCAAAAGACTTTCGGAAGAGTCTGTCGAGCTTAAAGCCGCCCGGGTTCAACTGGAAGAAAAAAACCATCAGATGCTTTCAGAAATTGACCAGGTAAGAAATGAAGCCTCTGCGATTAATGCAGAAATCACCACGGTCAGGACCCGGATCGATCAGGAAAAAGCGTCTAGCGAAACGATTACCGAAAAATTAGCGCAACTCAATAACGATCTGGAATCGAATAAAGCCGGCTTAATGGATTTGGTCGCCCGGGAAGCGCAATACAAAAACATTTATCAAACCACCATCAACAATAAAGAAAGCCTGCAAAAACGTCTGACAAAAGTTGATGAAGATCTGGATCAGGCTAAAAAGGAAATTCGCCGGACCCGCGGGCTGGAAGGCAAAGCCCGTGAGCAGCTTGCGACCATTAAACAAGAGATAGCGGATCTGACGGATCAGGTCACGACTACCGGCAAGCAGTTGGAGCAAAAAAACGGTGCCCTTGGCCAGCAGGTCAAATTGACCCAGAAGACAGAACTGGAGCGCAATACGGTCAAATCAAACTTAAATACTTTAAAGAAAATGGAGGACAATTTCGAATGGTACCGGGACGGGGTCAAGGCCATTATGAGGCCTCAAAACACCGATGAGTCCTCGATCAGCCAGGAAGTATCTGCTAAAATCATCGGACTTATGGCGGATATTATTGAGGCCAAACCGACATTTGAAACCGCGGTGGAGGCAGTTCTGGGCGACGCCCTCCAATATATCATTGTTAAAGATCAGGATGCCGGCCTTAAAGCCATCGATTATTTGCAATCCAGCAGTGCCGGCCGAAGTGGCTTCATCCCGCTTCCCGCCGTGAAACGCGTCGATAGCGATCAGGCGGGCAAAGCCGTTTCAGGGCAGCTGCTTTTAGATCAGATTAAGGTCAAGTCCGGCTACGAACCCATTGTTGATGCCCTGCTGGGTCATGTGGTTTTCACGGAAAATATGGCCGAAGCCATAGAGATGTATAATCGCAATGGCGAGTCAAAGACGATTGTCACCAAAAATGGTGATCTTATATCCCCCCAGGGCATCCTGATCGGCGGCAGCAAAGACAAACTGAACGGTATTCTAACCAAGAAGCAAGAGATCAAAGATCTCAGCCGCCGCAGTATTGAGGTGGATAAAAAACTGGAAAAAGCCCGCCGGGACCAGAGCACATTGGAATCGGAAGCTCGCCAACTCGAAAGCCAGCTGCAACAGCTTACTGAAAAGAAGAATAACGCTTCAAAAGCCGAAATCGAGGCCGAAAAAGAGCAGGTAAAGGCTTCTGAAGAACTCAAAAACGCCAACCGCCATCTGGAAATCATCACACTGGAAAAAGAACAACTGCAGGGCGAAGCCAGTGATATCGATGAAGAAATGAGCAAATATAATACGGCCCTGGCTGAGCTGTCGACGGAAGTTACGGCTGCTCACGATAAAGTTACCAATATCTCCGCAACCATCGGCACGGTTTCGCAGGAACTGGAAGCATACCATCAAAAAGTCGTCGATCTGCAGATGAAGTCAACAGAGCTGAATGCAAAATTGGAAAATGCCAATAGCAGCTTAAGACGACTCACAGAATATCATAATGATAGCTTAAGCCGCCTGGAACAACTTGCAGCGGAAATTCATGAAAAACAACACAAGGAAGAAACCGCAAAACAGCAAGTAACCGAATATGATCAAAAGCTTTCCGAAATGTATCAGAACATGGAAACGCTTGATCAGTCCCTCAAAACCAGCGAAGCGCATTACCAGGCCATTGATCAGGAACTCAAAGAAAGCGACGGCAAGATATCGGGCATAAAAAGCCAACGCGAAAAGACATTGGAAAAAGTCCGCCTGCTGGAGCTTGAACAATCGGAGCGTAAAATTAAGAAAGAAAATATTGCCAAACAGCTGGAGGAAAAATATCGCAAGTCGTTTTCGGTACTAAAAGCCGAGTTCAATCATGATTCCGAGAGTATCGAATTGACTTCGGAAAAAACCTTCGAGCAAATGGAAGAGGAACTGGAAACCACCAAAGCCAAAATCGTTAAAATTGATGATGTTAATCTGGGCGCCATTCGGGAATATGAACAGCTCAAAGATCGATTTGATTTTCTCGAGGAGCAGCGCGATGATCTGGTTCGTGCCATTAAGGATCTGCACAAAGTGATCAAGAAAATTAACGCCATCACCCAGAAACGCTTCCTGGAAACCTTTGATTTGATCAATCAGAAATTAAACGAAGTTTTTCCCAGGCTTTTTGGCGGTGGTAAGGCCAACCTTATCTTGCAAGACCCAAACGATCCTTTGGAAACCGGTGTGGAGTTTATGATCCATCCGCCGGGAAAAAAGCTGACCCGTTTAAGTCTTCTTTCAGGCGGTGAAAAGGCCATGGCCGCCATTGCTTTCATATTTTCAATCTTCTTGATCAAACCGACTGCTTTTTGTCTTCTGGATGAAATCGATGCCCCGCTGGATGATGCGAACGTATATCGGTTTAATGATCTGCTTAAGATTATCGGGGAAAAATCACAGATCATAATGATCACACACAATAAAAACAGCATGGAATTTGCCGATACCCTCTTCGGAATTACCATGGAAGAAAAGGGCATATCCAAGATCGTCTCAGTTAACTTTGATGCTGCATATTCCCCCAATTAAGCAGACATGATTTTTCGCAAATCAAAAAAAAATCGAAGCGAAGACAAGAACACTTCGTCAGAGTTTTCAAAATCACCTGTTGAAGAAACCGACCGGCAGTCTGAGACCGAGGCGGCCGACGGATATTTCCGACGGTTAAAGGAGGGGTTATCCAAAACTCGCAAAACCTTCTCCGACGGCTTTGATCGAATTTTTGCCGGTAAACAAAGAATCGATGATGACCTTTTGGAGGAACTTGAAGAATTATTAATTACATCAGACATTGGTGTGCAAACTGCAATGACGCTAATGCAAAAGGTATCATCATCGAAAATTTCTGAGGTAGATCAGGTAAAATCCTTTCTTAAAGATGAAATTTTAGCCATTCTCGAGCCCCAAACAACGGAACCGGAAATAGCGTTGCCTGTTCCCCGGGTAATAATGATCGTTGGCGTAAACGGAACCGGCAAAACCACCACCATCGGCAAACTTGCGGCCAGAGCAACCGCCTCCGGGGAAAAGGTCCTGGTCGGAGCGGCGGACACGTTCCGTGCCGCCGCGATAGAACAACTGATGATATGGGCCGAAAGAGCAAAGGCAGATATCGTCAAACACAAGGAAATGGCTGACCCGGCGGCAGTTGCTTTCGATGCGGTTGAGGCCGCAAAAGCCCGCAGCGCCGATCTGGTGTTGATTGATACGGCCGGCCGGCTGCATACAAAAGTCAATTTAATGGAAGAATTAAAAAAAATAAAACGCGCCATTTCAAAAAAAATACCGGATGCTCCCCATGAGATATTGCTGATTCTGGATGCAACCACCGGTCAAAATGCATTATCCCAGGCCGAGCTATTTAACGACGCCTTAGGTGTCACCGGTTTGGCGCTGACGAAACTTGACGGCACGGCTAAAGGCGGCATCGTCATCGGCATATGCAATGCCTTGAAAATACCCTTAAAATACATCGGCATCGGCGAAAAGGTCGAAGACTTGCAGAAGTTTAATGCCGCTGAATTCGTTGATGCGCTTTTCTAGATCCTATGTGCAAGAATAATACATCCGCAGATTACGCAGATTCACGCAAATTATTTTTCAAGACCATGTTTTTTTTTAATCCGTGTAATCTGCGTAATCTGCGGATAATATCGAAAAATTGAAAAATAAATTCCCGTAAATGCCATCATGCAGCAGTTTGACGGAGATTATTTCAGAAAAAGTGTTGTAAAATGTAGATTTCTGTTGACATCGATTTTAACTTTCTATATGGAAACAGAGAAATAGGCGATCGGTTAAGATTAACCTAACTAATTGAACAAGAAGGGGGTAAAGCATTATGACAAAGGCAGAACTGGTAGAAAAAGCGGCCAAAGATGCAAAAATTTCAAAAGTTGCAGCTGCAGCTGCGCTGAACTCATTCATGGAAGGTGTAACCAAAGCCCTGAAGAAAAAGGACGGTAAGGTTACACTGGTCGGCTTCGGCACATTCCAAAAAGTCCGCCGTAAAGCCCGTAAAGGACGGAATCCGCAAACCGGCGCGCCGATTAAAATTAAGGCCACCAACGTGGTTAAATTCCGCCCCGGCAAAAAACTCAGAGACTCCGTCTAATCAAATCAAAAAACAACGGGCGATTTATGGTTAACATAGATCGCCCGTTCTGTTTCTACTGCCCCAATTGATTTAAGATCAATTGGGCGTTAGGTAATATCAAAACTTTCAAACTCTCCGGTGTAATCCTGCCACTTCACATCCACCTTATCCACGCGGGCCATCCGCGGCCCCTGCCGGCACCAATTCAGCGTGGCATCAACATCCTGCTGCCGACCTTCAAAAACAGCTTCGACCGTGCCGTCGCGCTTGTTCCGCACCCATCCTAAAACGCCAAAGCCCTCAGCCGCACGTTGGGTTTCAACCCGAAAAAACACTCCCTGAACCCGTCCGGATATGACGGCATGGGCCCTTGCCTGTTTTTCCATGTTTACCTCCTTGCGCTTCGCGCTGCATAGGGCAAGGCGCTTGGCGCATGGCGTTAAACAACATTTCAAATAGGATTAAGATGAAACCGGGTAAATCTCATCAAAATCGTGGAACCCTGGCCCTTTTTCTTTATGCGGTCAAGCTGCCTGCTCTAATGACCAAGCATCCCTTTAAGCGTCGTTTCATCTATAATTTTTACTCCAAGATTCTTAGCCCGGTCGAGCTTTGATCCCGGAGATTCACCGGCGACAACATAATCCGTTTTGCCGCTGACGGATCCGCTGACCTTACCACCGGCAGCCTCGATTAATGCTTTGGCCTGGGACCGGGTATAATTTTGAAGCGACCCGGTCAACACAAATACTTGATCTTCGAGTTCATTGGTTGTTGTTCTGGCTGTGGTCCCAAGTGTGATACCGCTGTCGAAAAGCTGATCGATGACATGCCGATTTCCTTCGTGTTGAAAAAAATTGACGACACTTTCGGCTACGATCGGCCCGATGCCGTCAATGGCTTCCAATTCTTCCCGGGAGCACTTCACGATGCTATCAAAATCATCAAAATGGCCTGCCAGCAGGGCGGCCACGTGCTCGCCAACATGGCGGATTCCCAGGGCAAACAGAAAACGGGCAAAAGCGATTGATTTGCTGTGTTCAATGGCATTTACCAGGTTCGCTGCTGATTTAGCACCCATACGCTCCAGTTCGCTGAGGGTTTTTTCATTTAATTTGAAGATATCGGCAAAGGAGGACAGCAGTTTTTTATCGACCAGTTGATCAACGAGCTTCGAACCGAAACCGTCGATATCAAAGGCCGCCTTTGAAGCAAAATGTTTGATTCGTTCTTTAACCTGGGCGGAACAGCTCGAATTGATGCAACGGGTTGCCGCTTCTCCAGCCATTCGGACAACCGCTGAATCACAGACCGGGCATTGTGTGGGCATCTTAAATCGCGTCTCGCTTCCATCCCGCTTGGATGCGATGACTTTTACGATCTCCGGGATGACGTCCCCGGCTCTTTGCACCAGGACCTGATCCCCAAGGCGAACGTCTTTTTTCTGAATTTCATCTTGATTGTGCAATGTCGCCCGACTGACCGTAACCCCGCCGACATTCACCGGTTTAAGGTGCGCCACCGGTGTCAATACGCCGGTGCGTCCCACCTGGACTTCAATTGCTTCGACGGTCGTAGTTTCCTGTATGGCTTTGAACTTATAAGCAATCGCCCATCTGGGGCTGCGGGATGTGGCCCCCAATCGCTGCTGCAAGGCAATCCGGTCGACTTTAACCACTACCCCATCGATGTCGTAAGCAAGTTGATGCCGTTCTTCGCCAAGTTCCCGGTAGTAATTCAAGACAGACCCGATGGTAACAGCGGATCGTATGAGCGGATTTATCCGAAAACCCCATTTTGCCAAAGACTCAAGAAGTTCGCTGTGCGATTCAAATTCAATGTCTTCAACAATTCCGACACCATAGAAAAAAATCTCCAGCGGACGGGTCGCGGTAATTTTTGAATCCAGCTGCCGCAGAGACCCCGCGGCGGCATTACGCGGGTTGGCAAACGGCGGCAGCTCCTGATCGATTCGTTCCTGGTTAAATTCTTTAAAGGCCTCAAGCCCGATAAAGACTTCACCCCTGACCTCCAGTCTTGGCGGTATGCCGGCCGAACCCTCGGCTTGCATCACCAACGGGACCGTTTTAATCGTTTTGACATTGTTTGTGATCCCCTCTCCGGTCAAACCGTCGCCACGGGTGGAAGCGGTAACCAGCATGCCATTTTCATAGATCAGCTCCACCGCAACGCCATCCATCTTGGGTTCAGCCGTGTACAAAATTTCATCTCGGGTATCAAGATTTCGCCGGACCCTTTTGTCAAATTCCAGAATATCTTGATCGTTAAAACCATTGTCTAAACTCAACATCGGGATCGTGTGTGCAACGGATTCAAATTTTTCCAGCGGTGGTGCGCCCACCCGGGCGGTCGGGGAGTCGGGGCTGGCCAACTGGGGATGATCTTCTTCCAGCAGTTTCAACGCCTGCATCATTCGATCATACTCGGCATCTGAAATTTCCGGATCATCCAATACATAGTAGCGGTAATTATACCGGTGAAGGGCTTTTCTTAAATCATCAACTTTTTGAATGATCTGAGGGTCTAAATTTTGCGACATAGGTCTCTTATCACCGAGCAGGCAGTATGGCGGCCATGTTTGAATTCATCCATTTTAAATCCGGGACGCCATTTAAAGGAGGCCAGCTCATCAGAGACAATCGCCATCGCGCCCAGGTCGGCACCCCGAAATTTCGCCACCGTAAACAGGGCTGAAATCTCCATCTCAACACCAATTGCATCCTGGCGTTGAAAATATTTCACCTTTTCGCAGGTTTCGCGGTAAATCGCATCCGTGGACCAGATCGCCCCGTTATGGAAATCGGCCTGATTTTGTCTCAAGGCGTCGTTGAGCATTGCTTGCATTGACGCTGCCGGAAATGATTTCCGCGTCTCATTGTTTTGATAATGCCCGGAGGTGCCTTCATCAATAATCGCAGATGTCGCAACGATAATATCGCCAATTTTGACCTTTTCGGATATGGAACCGCACCAGCCTAAGAAAAAAATTTTTTGGGCCCCCCAGGCGATCAGCGTCTCCAGCACCATCACTGCATAGGGTGCACCCACTACCGGACCGGTTAGCGAAATTCCCGCAGATGAAAGGTTAGCAGGGTCACGGTATAACCGGCTGGTAAACAGTTTTTGATGGGCGCCGCTGTCAAAATCCAACAATTTGCAGAGCTGAAACAGATCGGTTTCGGTCCCTGCAATCACGGCCACAGGGCCCAGCTGTGGTGAACGTTTCCCTTTTTTGGGAAATATGATGGCATCGAGATCGCTCACTTGTACATCCGGTTGAATTACTGCGGTTTGTGGTAAGAGGCTAAATCATCTTTAACCTCGTCGATAATATCATATAACCACATCAGGTCCTCTATGGTCAGCCGGCCGGCCTTCACCGGTGCCCTATCGCTGCCGTCTTTTTTCAGCAGAATCCGCGGCCCGATTTGAACCTTGGGTTCACCTTCACCATATTGATGGATTGAAACCACCAAGCCAGTTTCATTGCATTTCCACTGTTTTAAAATTTTGTCCTTTTCCGGATCATACGCCATAGTTGCAATTAACCTCCATTCAAATAGAACATTTTTTAATTTTGTGTCTTAATTGTAATTTTTTGACATTTTATGATTTTTTTTATCACGAAAACACGAAATTTAGAAAGCACGAAATTTAGCTTTTCCGCTTTTCGTGTTTTCGTCCTTTCGTGCTTTCGTGATTAATTTATCTTTTTTGGTTCTGGCTTGTTCGTGTTAGGTGTTACCAAATTTAATGGGTCAAAAATCGCTTGTCAATCAGTCTTTTCTATTTAGAAAAAACTTGACAACTTAAAGCAACCCATATATCGCAACCGCACAATGCCGATTCCAACCCCTTTTCACGATAGAACTTCAAAATTATGCGCCAGCTATTGTTGGACCGATTGGGCGGGTTATTATGCGGTTTGTTCCTATAATATGCCCAATGAGAGCGAGTACTACGCCATACGGCATGCTGCCGGCTTAATTGATATCACACCGTTATTTAAATATCAGATTACCGGAACCGACGCCGCGGCATTTCTGTCCCGCATCATGGCCAGAAATATTCAAAAAGTCAAGGCTGGCCAGGCGGTGTATTGCTGCTGGTGCAATGATTATGGAAAAGTGATCGATGATGGAACCGTTTTTCACCTGGATGGAGATCGCTTCCGTGTGCACACTGCTGAACCCATGCTGGCCTGGTTCGATCAGTTTAAACGCGGTTTCAATATCGCCGTAGAAGATATAACAGAAACGATTGCCGCCGTCGCCATCCAGGGACCCACATCCCGCAATATACTGAAACAGCTCACGGATGTGGACATGGATGCATTGGCCTATTACCGCGTAACGCCCGCCAAGCTGGATGGGCTCGATACCTATATATCCCGCAGCGGTTTTACCGGCGACCTCGGATATGAAATCTGGGTGCAAAATACGGCCGCGCTGCCCCTTTGGGATGCCCTCATGTCCGCCGGAAAGCCCTATTTACTGCATCCTGCTGGCCTGGATGTTCTGGACATCACCCGCATCGAAGCCGGATTGATTCTAAGCGGTGTTGATTTTCACAATGCTGAACATTGCCTGATCGAGTCCCAAAAATCGACGCCTTTTGAGCTGGGCCTGGGCTGGACGGTTGATCTGGAACGCGAACCCTTTAGCGGTCAGCGGGCACTTAGAGCTGAACAGGCCAGCGGATCGCAATACGCATTGGTCGGACTTGAGCTTGACTGGGATGAGCAGGAAGCGCTTTACGCCAAACACGGCTTACCGGTTCAGGTTGCCGCAGGCGCCTGGCGCGCGGGTATGCCGGTCTATGCCGGTGAAGGCTCCCGGCAGATCGGCAAGGCCACCAGCGGCACCTGGTCCCCCATCATCAAGAAAAACCTGGCGCTGGCCTCCGTGAAAAACGAGTACGCTCAGCCGGGCACAAAACTCAAGATCGAATACACCGTGGAATATCAAAGAGAAACCGTGGCAGCGGTGGTTGCGCCAATGCCTTTTTACAATCCCGTACATAAAACAAACTGAGTTGAGCGATTGTCGAGATTTGAATCGCTCGTTTTAGGAAAAGCATGATGACTCAAGTGGCTCAACCGCTCCGGGACCACATACCGACGCAAACCTTTGACGCTATTATTGTCGGCGGAGGACACAACGGGCTGGTGTGCGCCGCCTATCTGGCAAAAGCCGGAAAAAAAGTCCTCGTTCTGGAACAGCGCCATATTCTGGGAGGCGCCGCTGCCAGCGACGAGATATTTGCGGGCTTCACTTTTTCGGTTTATTCATATGTGGTCAGTCTGTTCCGCCCGCACATCGTTCGCGAGCTTGAACTCACCCGGCACGGATATCAGGTGATACCGCTGGAATGCACGTTTACACCGTTTCCCGATGGTGAATCTCTCACGCGTTGCGGAGATCCGGAAGCCACCCGGCGCGAAATCGCGCGATTCAGCCCGCATGATGCCGAAATTGCGCCCCGCTTCTCAATGGCCATGACGAAGATGGCCAGTTTCATCAAACACATTATCGATGCGCCCTCGCCCGACCCTGCCTCTCTTCGAATTGGTGAAATCGCCAAATTGCTGGGTCTGGGACGCCGTTTCAAACAATTGGATGCCGACGACCGCTACTTATTCACCAAACTGATGACAATGAGTGCGGTCGAATTTCTGGACCTGTGGTTCGAATCCGACCGTTTGAAGGGTCCCATGTCGGTCAGCGGCATCATCGGCACTTATCTGGGAGTGAGGTCCCCGGGTACCGCCTATGTTCTGTTGCATCATTACATGGGGGAAATAGACGGTGCCTTCCGGTCCTGGGGGCTTTCAAAAGGCGGCACCGGCGGCGTCAGCCTCGCTTGTGCCCGTGCAGCCCGATCATTTGGTGCTGAAATTCGGATCGAAGCGCCTGTGGAACAGATCCTGATAAAAGAAGGCAGCGCTGCCGGAGTGGTCGTGAAGGGTGGACACGAGATCAAAAGCAAGACCGTTATTTCAGCCGCCGATACGCATCAGACATTTTTTAAGATGGTGGGCGAGCAGCATCTGGGCAACGATTTTGTGAGGCAGCTCAAACGCTTCAAATACAGGGGCAGTTCTGCCAAAGTAAATCTGGCCGTGGACCGCCTTCCGGAATTCAGCTGCAAACCGGGCGGCGGGCCCCATCTAAAGGGCGATATCACCATTGCCCCGGGGGTTGACTATCTGGAAAAAGCTTATGATGACGCCAAATACGGCGATTTTTCGAAAAAGCCGTTTCTGGATATTGTCATCCCGTCTTTGACCGATCCGACCGTGGCCCCGCCGGGCAAGCACGTGATTTCGATTTTTGTCCAATACGCACCCTACCACCTGAAAGAAGGAGCAGCCCAATGGCCTGAAAAGCGGGAAGCATTGGGAGATACGGTGATCGACACGCTGGCCGAATACTGCCCGAATTTAAAAGATTCGATTTTACACCGCCAGGTCGTAACCCCCTGGGATTTGGAACAGGATGTAGGCCTTACCGAGGGCAACATTTTTCAGGGCGAGCTGAGTCTGGAGCAGCTCGGCCCATTTCGGCCGGTGGCGGGCTGGTCCCGCTACCGGACACCGATCAATAACCTGTGGATGTGTGGTTCCTGTGTGCACCCGGGCGGTGGCATCATGGGCGCCCCCGGTGAGCTGGCCGCCAAAATGTTACTTAAGTACAGTTAATCGTTATTGGTTATTGGTTAATCGTGAGGTGTCAGGGGATTGTTTGATTAGTTTTATTTGTTTCATTGGTTGAATTGGTTGATTCAAACCGAACCAATTGAACGAATTTAACCAATCAAACCAATTAAACGGATGGTCTAACCCTTTTAGTAGACCTAACTGAAATATGGAAATATCGAAAACCAACGCGTATGATGTGATAATAATTGGTGCCGGTCATAATGGCCTGACCGCTGCTGCCTTATTGGCCAAACAGGGCCGCAAGGTCCTGATCCTTGAACGGCGCAACATCATCGGCGGTCTGGCGGCGGGAGAAGAATTTCATCCCGGATATCACTCCTGCGGCTTACTGCATGATAGCAGCCAGGTGCGTGCTAAAGCGGTCAGGGCACTCGATTTGAAATCTCATGGTCTTGAATTTTTAGCGCGAAGGCCATCTGTCCTGGCTTTGGATCTCGAAGGCCGCGGGATACTTCTGGGGAACAAGGACGGCCGCACAGCCAGAGAAATCGATTTTTATTCACCTGATGATGCCAGGCAATATCTTAAATACCGTAAATTTATCAAACGCGTTGCCGCTGTCGTCAATCGCATCTTCGAGGAACAACCGCCGGCTATTGAATCCCTTGATGGCCGCACGCTCTTGGATCTTTTCAAAACCGGATTTGCGCTGCGGCGACTGGGCAAAACCACAATGCTGGAATTTTTGCGCGTCTCACCCATGTGTGTCGCTGACTGGCTGAATGAATGGTTTGAAAATAATTGCTTAAAGGCCGCGCTGGCCGGCGCTGGCTTAAGCGGTAATTTCGCCGGCCCCTGGAGCCCCGGCACCGCCTTTAACCTGCTATTGTGGGAATGTTCCGCCAAACGCAGCATTAAAGGCGGCCCCCGGTCCTTGATCGCCGCTCTTGAAAAAGCGGCCCAATCCCAGGGGGTTGAAATTCGAACCGCGGCCGAAGTCATCGAATTACGGGTTTCCGGAGGAAAGGTCGAGGGGGTGGTGCTCAAAAACGATGAGCTCGTGCAGGCCTCCATTGTTGCCGCATCCTGCGACCCCCGACATACCTTTTTAGACCTGGTGCCGGGCAATCAGGTTGAAAGCTGGCAGGAACATCGCATGCAACATATTCGCGGCACCGGCACCACAGCGAAAGTGAACCTGGCGCTGAATACACAGCTGGAATTCAACGGCCGTTCGAGAAAAAAAATCGAGTTTGCCAGGACAGGCCACCACCTGGACCACCTCGAGAAAGCCTTTGACGCCTGCAAGTACGGGCAGTTTTCAGCCGACCCCATCCTGGATATCCATATTCCCACCGTATCAAACCCGGATCTGGCGCCGCCGGGACACAGCGTGGTTTCTGTTCTGGTAAATTTCGTGCCCTATGGTCTACAACCGCAATGGAGCCAGAATCAGATCGAAAAACTGGGGGATGCCGTTGTGGCAACCCTGAAGCAATACGCACCCGGCGTTACCGATGCAATTGTGGCCCGGGAAGTACTGTCTCCGGTCGATCTGGAGAAACGTTACGGTCTGATGAAGGGACATATCCTGCACGGTGAGCACGCCCTGGATCAGCTGATTTTAAGACCCAGCCCGGAATGCGCCCGCTACCACACACCGATCAAAGGACTGTATTTATGCGGCAGCGGCAGCCACCCCGGCGGCGGCATCACCTGCGGTCCGGGAGCGATAGCGGCTTCTGTCATTACTAAACATAAATAAGTCAAACCAATTTTTAAAGTACCGTTTGGACCTCTTGTCAATACTTACCTTCTAAAAATTGACATACTATATATTACATTCTATAATAAAAAACATGAGGTTTTTCGGAAAGTACAATTCTTCAAAATAGGCCATGTATTGTTAGGAATTTACCAATAATTAAAGGGAGAATGCCATGTCACCTGCAAAGAAAAAAACAACTGCCAAAAAGCCTGCTGCGAAAAAGAAAACTGCCGCCAAGAAAACTGTTGCGAAAAAGAAAGCTGCTGCTAAGAAACCTGCTGCGAAAAAGAAAACTGCCGCCAAGAAAACTGTTGCGAAAAAGAAAACTGCTGCGAAGAAAGCTGCTGCGAAAAAGAAAACTGCCGCCAAGAAAACTGTTGCGAAAAAGAAAGCTGCTGCTAAGAAACCTGCTGCGAAAAAGAAAACTGCCGCGAAGAAAGCTGTTGCGAAAAAGAAAACTGCTGCTAAGAAAGCTGTTGCGAAAAAGAAAAAGAAGTAATCAGCATTTACCCTCTCACCAATCAAAAACGGGGAGGCAAGAATCATTTTTATGGGTTTTAAATGATCTCGCTCCCCGTTTTTATTAGAAGTGGTTTCAAAGCCTCAGATCAGGTTTCCCGCTTTAACGCGGGATTGCACGTCTTTATTTTAACAAATTAATGTGTGCATCAAAGCCCCGCTGCAGCGGGATTACATATCTGATCTTAAAAAATTAAGGTATGCATCAAGCGCAGGCCGATCGAGAAAGTCGTTGTTCTCAGCATACATGATGGGCTAGTATGTGAGCATTTATCGGAGGCTGTGCTGCACCCTTGCCCGGATACTTAAATTGACAATTTGGAGAAGTCCGCGAATTTACCAAACAGTGTCGCGATGTGTTCAAGCAATGCCATCCGGTTGCGGCGAAGGTGTTGATCTTCCGCCAGCACCATCACGCCGTCGAAAAAGGCATCCACCGGACCGCGCAAAGTAGCGATATCCTGCAGCGCTTTTTCAAAGAGCCCTTTATCCATGGCCTCGGACACCTTTTTTTCAACTTTTTGATAGGCGAAAAAAAGCGCCGATTCGCTTTCATGTCCAAACAGATTTTCTTTCACCTCGCCGAGTCTTGCCTGCCCTTTCTGTTTGCCCGATTTCTTTAAAATATTGACCACTCGTTTAAAGGCCACTGCCAGGGGTTCAAAATCCGGTTTGGCCTTAAGCGACTCAAGGGCTTCCAGACGACTCCATAAATTGGGCACATGATCGATAGAAACATCAACAACCGCAGCGATCGTATCCTTGGCGTAACCCTGATCGGCCAGCAGCTGGATGATGCGGTTTTGCAAAAAAGAATAGACCTTTTGCGTAAGTGCTTTTAGTTCATCCGAATCTTTTATTTCAAATTGGCTGATGCTTTTTTTGATCAATTTTCGAAGTGAAAAGGAAAATCCCTTATCATTCATGATTTGAATGATTCCGATCCCCTGGCGCCTAAGTGCATAAGGATCAGAAGCACCGGTAGGCGTCAGTCCGGCGCTGAAGCAGCCGCAGATAGAATCGATTTTATCGGCGATGCTTAAAACGGAGCCCGTAATGGTTTCCGGCAGCGGACCGCCGGAAAACGTGGGCCGATAGTGCTCCTCGATGGCTGCGGATACGGTGGCAAGCTCGCCGGCAATGGCGGCATAGACTCTGCCCATGACACCCTGCAGTTTGGGAAATTCCCCGACCACCTGGCTGACAAGGTCCGCTTTGCACAATATTGCCGCGCGGGCGACCTGGGTTTTGAGCCCGTCACTCTGTTTTGCGTCGGCCAGCCCGATATCCACTGCTTTGGCGATGAATTTTCCGATTTTGGCGACGCGCTGAGCTTTCTCATACATCGTACCCAGCTTCGCCTGGAATAAAACCCTTTTCAGTTTTTCCACCCGCTCATCATTTGAGATATCCAGATCACCCTGGTAGAAAAACTGGGCGTCGGCCAGACGCGCACGCAGCACACGTTCGTGGCCCTTGGCCACCAGTTTCATATTCCTGGCTTTGGTATTATTGACAGCGACAAAATAAGGTAAAAGCTTGCGGGATTTATTCACAATCGCAAAATATTTCTGATGTTCGCGCATTGCCGTAATCAGCACCTCGTCGGGGAGTTCGAGAAATTCCTTGTCAAATTGGCCCGCTATGGCGACCGGGTACTCAACCAGGTTGTTGACAATATCCAGCAGTTCTTCATCGGGCAGAATGCTACCGCCGACTTTCATTGCCGCTTTGTTGATCTCGCGTTCGACCGCTTTGCGGCGTTCAGCGAGATCAACGATCACCTGAGCTGCGTTGAGGCGTTTTAGATAATCATCGGCTGAATCAATTTTAATTTTACCGGGCTGCATAAAATAATGCCCGTTGGAAGTGCGCCCGGATCTGATATTTCCCAGTTTAAATTGAATCACGCTGGAACCCAGCAGCGCCAGGCAGGAATGAATGGGTCTGGCAAAGGTGATGTCCAGATCCGCCCAGCGCATGGTTTTCGGAAACGGCGTCGTCAATATCGCCTTTGGCAGGATCTCTTTAAGCAAGCTACGCGTTGCCTGACCGCGTTCCTGCTTTATCGCGCACAAATAAGCCCCTTTCTTGGTCTCTTTAACGCTCAGCGCCTCAATTTTAACACCCGCTTTCTCGGCAAACTTTTTGGCGGCCATGGTCGGTTTGCCGGATTCATCAAACCCGACCTTAACCGGGGGCCCGGTTAATTCAGTCTTTAGCGGCAGCTGTTTGGCGGCTACTTTTTCAATTCGAACGGCAAGTCGCCGGGGGGACCCGTATATTTCGGCGGAGCCGTGCTCAATCCGGGCTTCAGTCATTTTTTTCTGTAATGTTGCCGCCAACGCCTTTAGTGCAGGGTCAATATAACCTGCCGGAATTTCTTCAGTGCCAATT
Source organism: uncultured delta proteobacterium (assembly GCA_963706575.1). GTDB lineage: Bacteria > Desulfobacterota > Desulfobacteria > Desulfobacterales > JAHEIW01 > JAHEIW01. The sequence continues at coordinate 105,051 of CAVPNL010000004.1, forward strand.
TCAAGCAATAATGTATCCATATTTACCTCAGATTTGGGTTCCGGGGTTTCATTTGCCAGAGCAGTAGGGCGGCCCTCTGCGGCCGCCGTTTCAGAAGGCAGCCACAGAGGGCGGCCCTACTTTCCGATTTTCATCTGTCATCTGTTTTCTAACCCTGAACCCTTGAACGCTGAACCTTGGAACCTTTTAGTTTTTTTTATTCAGCAGCGGAAACCCCATGCTTTCGCGCTGTTTCAAATACCCTTCTGCGCTCGCCCGTGCGAGGTTTCTTATCCGGCCAATATAGCCGGTCCTTTCGGTCACACTGATGGCGCCCCGGGCATCCAGAAGATTAAATGTATGGGAACATTTCAGGCAATACTCGTAAGCCGGCAGAACAAGCCCATCTTCCGCTTGACGTTTGGACTCCGCCTCGTACTTTTTGAATAAATCAAATAAGGCGGTTACATCGGCTTTTTCAAAATTGTAGGTCGACTGCTCGACTTCTTGCTGATGATGGACATCACCATATTTGATCTCATTGTTCCATTGCAGATCATAAACATTATCCACACCCTGAAGATACATCGCGATTCTTTCCAGACCGTATGTCAGTTCGACGGGAATGGGGTGCAATTCAATACTGCCGGCCATCTGAAAATAGGTAAATTGGGTGATTTCCATTCCATCCAGCCAGACTTCCCAGCCCAGGCCGGAAGCCCCCAGGGTAGGCGATTCCCAATCGTCTTCCACAAAACGGATATCATGATCGAGGGGATCAATGCCCAACACCTTCATGCTCTGAAGATATTGTCTTTGAACATCAAAAGGTGACGGTTTCAAAATGACCTGATACTGATAGTAATGCTGCAGGCGGTTGGGATTATCACCGTACCGGCCGTCAGTGGGCCGCCGGGAAGGTTGAACATAAGCAACATTCCAGGGCTCCGGACCCAGCGCCTTTAAAGTCGTGGTCGGGTGGAATGTCCCTGCGCCGACTTCCATATCATAAGGTTGTGCCATCACGCAGCCCTTACGGGCCCAAAATTTGTTCAGTTCAAAAATGACATCCTGAAAGTACATAGCGTATTCCTTTTCTTTCGCACTTGTGTTTGGTGTTTAGTTTTTAGTGATCGGTATTGCGCCCTCACAAAACACTAAACACAAAATACCAAACACGAACGACTCAATGAACCACCAGCCCCTGCGAGTCAATTTTTAGCTCCAGCAGACGCCCCTCTTTTTCAGACGAAAGTATCTCTTCCCACATAGGTCTCAAGCTGTCAATATGTTTAACCTCCCCCAATGCCCAGATACATCCGCCACCCCCTGCACCGGTAAACCTGGCACCACAATTATGAGCCACAGCCGCCTTCATCAATTGAACGCCGACCGCGTCGAGCACATCCGGGGTCATTTTTCGTCGAATTGCGGTTTCCCTGTTCATCAATTCGGCCGCCTTCATATAATTTCGGTCGGCCAGGTAATTGACAAACTGCCGGGTACAGGCAACGATTTCAGCCCAGGAATCCCGAAATTTTCCGGCAAGAAATTGGTGAACCCAACGGCTGTTGATATCTTTTGACTCGTGTGGTTTTCCGCAATATGCCAGTAGCAGGTGTTTTTCGAGATTTTTATGGGATATTTTCGGCAGTACCATTTTTTTTCTAAATTGAGGATTTTCAATGCTGACCGGCCATATCCAAGCGTTGACACCGCCATATATGGCTGCCAGCTGATCCTGCATACCACAGGGAACACCGGCGACACTTTCCTCAAGCCCGTGGGCCAGAGAGGCAATGCCGGGCCGGGTCAACGGCCTGGCTGAAGACGCCTGCAGCCATAATTTCGATAAGGCCGCAATCAGCGCTACAGCAGCTGCCGATGATCCGCCCAGAGCACTGCGCGGTGGTGATTGGGATTCAACCTGGACGTGAACATTTTTGGCGTTAAAATATACGGCAACCGCAAGCATCAAACCCAGCGGATGTATAAAGGGGGCCCGGTCGATGGGAAATTCGACACTTTTAAATCCTCTGGAAGAAATTTTTATGCGGTCATTGTGATGGGGCAAAAGACGAACCCGGGTTCTGAGCCCCACAGCGATGTTAAACGTGCAGGGGCATAGATGGCGCAGCGCGTAATAGAATGTGCGAATGTCCAGTGTGCCCCCCATATCGATTCGACAGGGCGCCGATGCCTCGATCGGTTTTTTTTCTAATATGCGTTGAAATTTATTCGCCATAAGTAAATTAATTTATCACGAAAGCACGAAAGATCAAAAACACGAAAAAAGAATTATAAATAAAATTTCGTGTTTTCGTGGTTAGTTTTTATAGCCTTCAATCCGCATTCCGCATTCCGAAATCCGCATTCGATTTATTTTCGGATTTGCCTCAAAAACTTTAGACTCTTCGGCTGCATTCCCATAATATAGGGCACAAATGCCTCGAGAAATTCAAGACTTTCCTTTATCGCCTGCGCCCCGAATCGGATCCGTGAGGCTTTCTTCAGGTCCCCGCTTTCGACCCAGAGCAGTTGTTTAATCGTTCCCTTAGAAAGCCGGATGCGACCACCGGCGCCAGAGGTACACTCATCGCATAAGATAGCGCCCTTGGCAATATCAAAGACAACCTGATTGGACTGGATCATTTCCAGATTTTTGCGGCAACGCCCGCATTGCCTCAAACTGGGGCTGTGCCCGGAAAGGTTCAGCAGCCTCATCTGAAAAAAAATACTTATTTCAGCTGCTGCAGGTGCGTCGCCGTCAAGCTGACTCAGTGCATGCCTCAAAAGATAATATAGCGAGGCCTGCTTTTGGTTTTCTTCTACCCAGTTATTTAACAGCTCACACCAGTAGCTGGCATAGGCGGTTTTTCTAATATCATTCCGAATGGAACCAAAAGGTGATATTAAAGTCACTTCCTGCAGGACAGGCAGGCCACGGCCTTTTCCCGTGCTGGCAACTGTATCCAGAAGTGAAAAAAGCTCAAGGACACCTGCAAATCGTTTCTTACTTTTTTTAGCAGATTTTGCAATTAAAGAAATTTTGCCCCGCTCCAGCGACAAAAATGTTAGGATGAGATCAAAATCCCCATAATCGAGTCTGCGAAGCAAAATGGCAGGCGTGGAAAATACCGACATGGAATCATAGACCAAGGAGAGCGGTGGCTATTGTGAAATAAAACGTTACACTGATAATATCGATAGCGGTCGTTACAAAAGGCCCTGTTGCAACAGCAGGATCAATATTGATGCGGGCAAAACACATTGGGACCAGCGAGCCGACCAGCGCGGCGATAGTCATGGAGCTGATAACTGCAAGGCAAACCGCCAGCGCCAGCGCTTCCATGCTGTAGCGTACTTGAGCGACACTGCCAATTAACAGCCCATATACAAGGCCCAAAATTACCCCGATTGACAGCTCTTTAAAAACAACGGGCCACAAATCCCTGATAACGATGCGGCCGGTTGCAAGGCCGCGAACCACGATGGTAGAGGACTGCGTGCCGATGTTACCGCCCATGCCCATAATCACGGGGATGAAAGCAGCCAGGGCAGTAATTTTATTCAGGGAGCCTTCGAATTTGCCGATGATAAAAAAAGCGATAATTCCACCTAAGCAACTGGCAAAAAGCCAGGGCAAACGTATTCTCGTGCTTTTCAGGACTGATTTAGTTTCGACAAATTCTTCACCCGCACCGGCCATCTTCAATATGTCCTCTGTGGCCTCGCGCCTGAAAATGTCGATGACATCATCCACGGTAACGATACCTACCAGCCGGTTGGAATTGTCTACCACCGGCACGGCCAGAATATCATACCGGGCAACGATTTTGGCCACTTCCTCCTGATCCATGTCGGTCTGAACAGAAAACACGTCGGTTGCCATAAACGCTTTCAGCGGTGTTTCAGGTGGTACCAGTACCAGCTGTCGCAGAGAGCTGACCCCGACCAGCTTGCCGTAATCATCGACGACATAGAGATAAAAGGGCATCTCAACATCAGAGTATTCTTTTTGCAAAGATTCGATGGCCTGCCTGGCGGTGGAGTCCTCTGCCAGAGCAATAAAATCCGGTACCATGATGCCACCGGCGGTATCATCCTCATAACGCAGCAGATCTTCAACCTCTTCCGATTCCGTCCGTTTCATTTTTTCCAGGATGGTATCGGCTTTTTCCTCAGGCAGACGACCTAATAAATCAGCCACATCGTCATTGGGCATTTGTTCAAAGACTTCGACGATGTCTTCAAGCTGGATCCCTTCGGTAAGATCCAAAAAGGTGTCCGCATCCAGCTCGCTGAACAAAATTCCTTTTTGTTCGATATCTGTTATCATGCCGAATAACTCGCGCTGCTGCGAAAGCGATAACGATCGAAAAACAGTGGAAAGGTCGGCCGCATGGGTTTTGTTTACGATATTGTTCAGGTGTGTTGTCGCTCCACGCCGCAACAGCCGTTTAATACTTTCCACCAAAATTTTTGTACGATCTGTTTGCATCTTCTTCAAATAAACTAAAAATAATTTTCGAAGAACCCATCTCAAAAATGTGGATCAGGGTTCAGGGAAGCTGAATGTTGACAACCTCCCCGGCTTTACCGGCAATTTTTATGGGCTTTCCGTTGAATTCCAATTTCAGCCCGCCGGCATTGCCAATCAGCAAATTAAATTCCGCAGAAGCCTCCAATTCCAGTTTATCACCGGACATTAAATTGTATTCCTTGGATACCTTGTTATCGATGATGACCTTAATCCACGTGTTGTCAACTGCGGTTATATGCAGCACTAATTTTTTAAGTGGTTTTAGTGTGGCGACCTTTTTAACACTTGAATCGGTCTCTTGCCGGGGAAGCGCTGTTTCCGAATGCTCGCTGCCGGCAGGAGTTTTAACGGTTTCCGACTGCGGCATCCGACTTTGAAAATATGAAGTGCCATAAAGCGTCAGAGCAATAACCGCTAAAATGGTCGTGATCGACAAAATCAGATTGCGCCACGCAAATAGAGAAGATCTGGGAGAAAAACGCCCGGCATCGGCCAGCCGGCTTACCATATTGAGACGAGCCTCATAAAGTTTAACTACCTCGTCACCATCGGCCCCGATGGCACAGGCATAAGAACGCAGAAAACCTTTCACAAAGACTTCATCCGGAAGCGCTTCGAGAGCCTCTTTTTCGATCAGCTGTAAATTGCTGATGGCGATGCGAGTTTCTTCCGAAACTTTTTCCAGACTTATTTTCTTCTCAAGCCGCATGGATTGAAGATAGCGGCCGAATGAAAAAGATTCTTTCTCAGTTTTCATAATATTTCGAGTTCCGTGTTATTTAATAATCTTGATATGCGACCGTTTGCGAAGCTCACTCAACCAGGTATTGTAACGGTTGTCAATTGCTTCGTTATATAAAACATCCTCAATTTCAGCTTCAACATTAGAGAGGCTTTTTGAATCTGTCATAAGTATTTTTTGAACATAGATGATCTGATACCCTCTATCGGTTTCTAAAATGGAACTATATTCCCCTTCTTTCATATCTTTAACAGCATTTCTCAGCTGGTACGAAAGTTCATCCAGGCGGTAAAGGCCCAGGTCTGTTCCTTCAGGGCTCTCTGGAGAATCAGGTGCTTCGTCCGCAAATGATTCAAATGATCGGCCTTGCTTTAGTTGACTTAAAACGGTCTCCATTTTCCCAAATGCAATTTGCTTTTGAGATTCGTCTGTCATCTGGGAAAACCGTATAAAAATATTCCAGAGGTGATATTTTGTTTCGCCAGCATATTTTTCACGTTGCTCGTTGTAATATTTTCCGATTTCCTCACGGGTGATCACGATCTTGGACTTGACTTCACGATTCACCAATTTGCCCCTTAAAAGCTGATTTTTTAGATTCTCGCGATACTCTTCAATGGTCAAGCCCTGCTCGGCCAACCCCGCTCTCAAATCCTCATCGGTATAGGATCGGCTTTCTTTGATACGTTCAATTGTCACATCAATTTCTTCCATACTGATGGTGAGTTTGTTTTTTTTGATTTGCTGGTCGGCAAGCTTTTGGTCAACCAGCTTGTTCAGCAAGTCCGACCGTAGCTTAAAAAGGGTTTCACGTAGTTTTTCAGGGGGGTAACCCAGAGCCTGGATATTTTGTTCATAGGGTTTCAGCGTTTTATTTAAATCGTACAGGGTAATGATTTCATCATTAACCACCGCGACAATGCGATCGACAACAAGGAGTTTTTCTTCCTGAGCATTAATCGAGAAAACGGCGGTGCTGAAGGTCAATGTCCCGCAAAAGATTATGCCTAAAAATTTATTCATTTTATTAAATAAACTTTTCACTTCTAATCATCCTGAATCCTGGTTTGAATCTTCGTTTTCCAGCTCTTGGCCTTCTCGGTATTTTGAACCGCTGAGTTTTTCCCAGTGGGTATCGTTGATTTCAATGCTGTACTTTCGCTTAAGCTCTTTTATCCAAATTTTATAAGCTTGCTCTGCTTTTTGCTGGCGCAGGTGTCTAATAATGTTTTCATTGATGTCTTTGTCCGGGTTTATTGATTCAGAATCGGTATCAGTGGCCTGATAATTTTTTTCATAATAGCTGGCAATATCTTCGGGTGTAATGGAAATTTGATTCTTGAGCTCATTGTCGATCACCTTTTGCATGAGCAATCTAGTTTTTAATCGCGCTTCCCATGATTCATAAGAAACAGCGAATTCCAGTAAGGCTTTTTCAAAAGTGTCTTCAGGATAATCGCTTTTAATTTCGCTGACGGCATTATTGATTTCCTCAGTGGAAATGGAAAGACCCAGTTCCTCCGCTCTTTCAAGAATAATCATTTCCACTACCAGCTGGTTTAAAAGCCGAAGCCGCGCATTTCTGAAATCTTCAGGGTCATCCTTAAAGTTATGGGGATAAGCCGTTCTGGCGATTTCAAATGCTTTATTAAAGTCCAGAACCGTAAGAATCCGATCTCGAACGCGAATTAAAGGTTCGTGATCCGCATTTGATTCTGAATTCAAACAACCGCCAAAGGAACCAAAGAGCAACATGGAAAACGCTCCAAGCAACCAAATTGTTAATGGAAAAGGTTTCGTCATGGACAACTCAGCCAGATGTCTTTTTTAGGTTCTTGAAATTATAACCTTTAATTGTTAACACGCTGTATAATATCTTTCAATATGTTTTTGGCCTGTCGCCGATGACCGCCGCTTTGCCCGTCCGCCATGTTCACTTTCAAAATGCTGCCCGGTGTCAATTCGTAGCGGCCAGGAGCCGCTTGAATCATATCCACCAGTGCCTCAGTGTTTCTCATGTGAGCTCGGGAGAATTGCAGATGCATTTGTGGCCCGACCAGATCCAATCTGGTAATGCCGGCTTTTTTGGATAAAATTTTCAACATAATTTTAAAAAGAAGATTGTTGGCTTCTTCGGGCGGTTTCCCATAACGATCGATTAATTCGTTTTTAAAATCCGCAATCTCTTTGAATTCGGTCATTCTGGCCAATCGCCGATAAGCAGCCATCCGCTGGTCAATATCGGGGATATAGGATTCGGATAAAAAGGCGGACATACGAACATTGATTTCAGGATCCAGCAGTTCCAGAGGTGTTTCGCCTTTCAATTCGGCAACGGCATTTTCCATCAACTTTAAAAACATATCGTAACCGACAGCCGCAATATGGCCGGATTGAGAAGCACCAAGGATGGTTCCGCCGCCGCGAATCTTTAAATCATTCATGGCTATCTGAAAACCGGAACCCAAATCACTGTGTTCCATGAGGACTTTCAGACGCTTCTGGGCATCTTTCGTCAACACACTTTCGGGCGGGATAATCAAATATGCATAGGCCTGTTCATCTGAACGACCCACCCGCCCGCGCAATTGATAAATCTGAGCCAGTCCAAAACGATCGGCCCGATTAACAATGATGGTGTTGGCCGAAGGGACGTCCAAACCGGATTCAATGATCGTGGTACAAACGAGCATATCAAATTCTTTATTTAAAAACCGATACATGACTTGCTCGAGATCAGTCTCACCCATGCGGCCATGGGCGATATCCAACCTGACTTCCGGCACCAGTTGCTGTAATCTCCGGGCAATTTTGTTGATGCTTTGAATATTGTTGTGGACAAAAAAGATCTGGCCATGTCTCTGTATCTCTTTTCGAATTCCTTCCGCTATCAATTCCTCATCAAATTCAGAGACGTAGGTGATGATCGATTGGCGAAATTCCGGCGGTGTAGATATGATACTGATATCTCGAATACCCACCAGTGACATATGCAGTGTACGCGGAATCGGTGTGGCGGTCAGCGCCAGCACATCCACATGCTGCTTTAATTTCTTAAGCTTCTCTTTATGGCTGACGCCAAAGCGTTGCTCTTCATCAACAACAAGCAAGCCCAAATCTTTAAAAGCGATATCTTTTTGAAGCAGCCGGTGCGTTCCGATAACGATATCGAGCTTGCCCGCTTGTAGATTCTCTATGATCTGCCTTTGTTCCCGTAACGGACGAAATCGGCTCAGGCAGGCAATATTGATCGGATAACGTTCATAACGCTTTGAAAAAGTAGCATAATGCTGTTCGGCCAGTATGGTAGTGGGAACCAGCATCGCGACCTGTTTTCCGTTATTTACCGCTAGAAAAGATCCTCGTAAGGCCACTTCGGTTTTACCGTATCCGACATCCCCGCATATCAGTCGATCCATGGGGGTCGGCTGATACATATCGGCCAGCACGTCTTCAATGGCCTTGACCTGATCGGCCGTCTCTTCATATTCAAATCCACCTTCAAAATCATGGAAATAACTGTCAACCGGGCTGAAGACAAACCCTTTCTCATACTTTCGCCTGGCATAAAGTTTGAGAAGCTCGCCGGCAATTTTCTCTGCAGAGCGCTTAACTCGCTCCTTTATGCGCTTCCAGGAATTACCCCCCATTTTGTCGATAACCGGCTCAATACCTTCCACCCCCATGTATTTCTGAACCATGCTCATGCGGTCAACCGGAAGATAGAGCTTGTCGCCATCTTTATAAACGAGCAACAGAAAATCATTGGAAAGTCCGTCAATTTTCAGTTTTACCAGACCTTCATAGCGCCCGATGCCATGTTCAATATGTACGATCAGATCATCCTTTTTTAAGTCCTGCAAATCCATCAATTCAGATGGCGGCGAGCGGCGCATCAGTTTTCTGCGTCGAGAGCTTAACCCGAAAATTTCCGCTTCTGTAATAATCGCCAGCGATTCCGCTGCCCACACAAAACCCGTTGAGAGCTGCCCAAGACACAGGTATAGGGTGTCTGGTTCGATTTTTACGTTTGCAAAAGTCTTTGCGAATTTGAAACGGAAACCATATGGGGTTAGCAGGGATTTCAATCTTTCGGCCTGGGTTTTGGTTCGGCACACCATTACGGTCGTCAAACTCTTCATCCTTTTTTCATCAATCCAGGCGGCCAGTGGTTTGAGAAGATTTTCTTTTTCTTGATAATTTTTTAGACGTAAACTGACATCCGCCGTGTCGTCGATCGCCGCCTTGAACTGCATGCGATTCGCACGATTCTGCTCCTGACCTGCGCCGATCTCGAGCATTTTAAAAGCCAGCGGCTTATTTCGGTCAATACGGTCTTTGATTTGAGTCCAGCTTAGATACAGGCTCGCAGGCTCCACGCACATTTTTTTGGCCCGACAGGCGGCTTCATAACTCTCGGCAATATGATTTTCCGAATCTTTGGCCGCTCTTTCCAGATCGTCATCCTCCATAGATACGACGAGTGAATTGTCTGGCAGGTAATCAAAAACATGGTCCAGCTCCGGATAAATCAGCGCTATCAGGCTTTCGATTCCCGGAAACCCCTGTCCAAGTTGGATGGGTTCAACAATTTTTCTGATCTCGCTCAGCGGGATCTCAAGCGCCGAAGCGCGGGATCTTATGCGGTTGATGAACTGAGGCAGCAGCGCTTTATTTAAAACCATCTCCCGCGCCGGGAGTACAACAGCTTCGTCAAGGACTTGAAGGGTTCGCTGGCTGGCGGCTGAGAAGCGTCTGATTGACTCCGCCGTATCTCCAAAAAACTCGATTCGCAGAGGATCTTTATATAGCGGGCAGTAAATATCGACGATCCCCCCTCGAACACAAAAATCTCCCGGCTCTTCAACGATTGAAGTATGCACATATCCCCCGCAAACCAGCTTTTCAATGAGATCTTCTCTATCGATTTCCTCACCGGCAACGATAAGTTCAGCATAGTTTATGATCTCCTGCTTCGGAATAATCTTCTGCAACAGGGCATCCACAGATGCAATAACGATCGGCGGCGTCTTATATTCCAGTAATTGATAGAGGGCGCAAATTCGCCGGGCGGCGGTTTCATTGTGATAGGCCAGGAATTTAAACGGCAAAATATTGTAGGAAGGAAACAAAAACAGCGGTACATCAGCAACATCCTGAAAAAAACGCAGGTCTTCAAAAATAGATTGGGCCACCTTGCTGGAGGGCGCCACCACTAAAATAGGGATGCGAAGCTCCCTGTAGATTCTCCAGATAAAGTACGCCCTTTCAGAACCGCTCGTCCCATAACATTCAACCCTGCCATTTCTATGCGGTATCTGATTTATCAGGGATCCAAGCGAATTTATTGCTTGATTTTGAACCATAAACAAAGTAATGAAACAAAGCTTGCGCCACCGTAGCTCAGCTGGTAGAGCAGGGCATTCGTAATGCTCAGGTCTGCGGTTCAAGTCCGCACGGTGGCTCCATGGTGATAGAATAGGGTTCCCTGGCTCTCTATCAGGAACCCTATTTTTGTTTTAGCCGGAGTCCTGTGGATTCGTATTTTTAAAAAGAATATCGAATATTGAATGCTGAATGTCGAATGTCGAAGTAAGGTATTATAACATCAGATGAAAAGATAGCTTTTAGCCCATACAGGGATTTTGTGCAACCTAGTGTTTAGTGTTTGGTGTTTGGTGTTTGGTATTTAGTGTTTCGTTCGACATATTTCGCTCTATATCAATTTGTTAGACTGCTAAACACTAAACACAAAATACTAAACACTCTCTTAAAAGACCGCCTTTCTTGTTGTTTACGAGACAGTCAAAAGAACCTAATAAATTGAATTGAGTTCAGATTTTACAAAAAAAACGGACCGGTATTAGTTATTGAATCATCATTATTTTATTAATTCGCATCTTGACATATGATTTTGGTACGTATAAACTATTTACTTATAAAATAAATATTTAACTCACTTTTCAGCCGACCGCAATGGCGCCGGCTTATCTATGATAGCGGAAATAGCCTGAATCACCAAATGAAATTAGCGAAAAATTTCACAAACCGATTTTGAATTCGCACCGTGGAGATCTCTGGATGAGCGATACTGATGATGCGCAAATTAAAGCGGAAATTGACGGAATTATGAATGGCGTCAAAACCATTATGCAAAAAATAGATGCCTTGACGCCCAAAGAGGAACAGGAACAAATTGAAGATACGGATAAAAATACCAATTCATCTGAAAATAGCAACGCAGGAGCGTCATAAAATCAGGCCCGGGCAGAATCGAACATTCATCGACACTGGTTAAAATCATCTACATCCATTTACCCAGAGCTGGTAAAGTCGCAGCTCAGAATCATATATAAAGGAAAAGGACAGGTTTTCTAACAGGAGGCATCATGGCACTAACCAAAAGCGACATCGTCGCCACGGTACATGAGCTTGGCTTTACAAAGAAAAAATCAGTCGATATTATTGAAACCCTGCTGGAAATTATTAAAGGCTCATTGGAAAAAAATGAAGATGTATTGATCTCCGGATTTGGTAAATTCTGTGTCAAAGATAAAAACCAGCGGCGCGGCCGCAATCCGGCAACGGGTCAAGACCTGACCCTAAGAGAACGAAGGGTTGTTACATTTAAATGCTCTGGAAAACTCAGAAAAAAAATTAACGGGTATTTCTAACCAAAAAGGATACCGCTCACAAACGATGCCCCTATCCCCATATTAAGGGGCAATCACCGGCCGGCCCCATTCTTCAAGTTAATCCAAGCGGTTCTGCTCCCGTCAGGGAAAGCCGTTTAGATCTCATCTCCCTGTAGTCCATTCCCTATCCGGGAATCAGCAATATGTATGGTTTACTTTTCCAAAAACGTTTTTTAAGCAGTGTGCTGCAGAGGTGGGCCCTCGATTGAAAAATGCCTAAAATGTCTAAAATGATCTAAAGTGACTAAAGTTAAAAGTATGAATCAATCCTTTTTATAAAATTTAGGCATTTTAGGCACTTTAGGCACTTTAGGCATTTTAGCTCATTTACAAATCAATATTGTATAATTTGATCTTACTGAGCAATGACGGATGACTGATTTCCAGCAAGCGTGACGCCTGGGTGCGATTACCGCCCGTTTTTTCCAGCGCCTTGGTGATAAGCCTTGTCTCCATAAATTTTCGGGCGACTTTAAGCGAGTGGCCGTTAAACAACCCATCCATTTGATCCCCATCCACGTTCCGGCCAAGTTCCGCTGGGAAATGCTCCGGTAGAAGCAGAGAGTCTTCAGCCAGCACCAGCGCTCGTTCGATCATATTTTCCAGCTCTCTTACATTACCAGGCCAGGCGTATTCAAGCAGCTGCGACATGGCTCCCGGTGCGATACCTTTTATTTCTTTGTTTAAACGGTTGTTGAACCGCGCAATAAAATGATCGCACAGCAGGGGGATGTCTTCCGCGCGATCTCGCAACGGGGGAATTTTTATCGGCAGCACGTTTAAGCGGTAAAACAAATCTTCGCGAAAAGCGCCCTTTTTTACTTCTTCCTCGAGATTTCTAGCAGTCGCAGCAATGACGCGCACATCGATTTTCATCGATTTTGAATCACCGATCATTCTAACTTCATCTTCCTGCAACACTCTCAAGAGCTTAACCTGCAGAGCCAGCGGCAGTTCACCGATTTCATCCAGAAAAATCGTGCCGCCGTCCGCTTCCTGAAACAGTCCTTTTTTATTTTTATCTGCGCCGGTAAAAGCACCTTTTTTATAACCGAACAATTCACTCTCCAGAAGCGTTTCCGGAATTCCGCCGCAATTCACCGGAATCAGCGGCATGTTTGACCGGTCGCCTTCAAAATGAATCGCCCTGGCGATGAGCTCCTTGCCGGTTCCGCTGTCGCCCAGTATCAGCACGGTTGTCTTGAACTGTGCGGCCTTAGCAGCAATCCGGAACATGGACTGCATGGCTTCGCTTTTGGCCACCAGGGTGCCGAAGTTAATGTTGCCTTCAATCTCTTTGATCCGCTCTTTGAGTTGGCGGTTTTCCTGCCTGAGGTTTTCACGTTCCTCGGCCTTTTTCAACGTCAGATACACCTCGTCGCTTTTAAAGGGTTTGGAGATGTAATCATAGGCACCCAGCTTCATCGCCTCAATAGCCGTCTCAATCGTCCCGTACGCTGACATCATAATTACGGTTGTGGTCATAATTTTATCGCGTGCGGTTTTTAAAAAATCCATCCCGCTCATGTTAGGCATCTTTATGTCACAGAGGATGAATTCAAAATCGCTGTTTTGGATCATTTCCAGCGCTTCATAGCCGTTGGAGGCGGTTTCAACGATATAGCCGGTCTTGCCCAGCACCTTTGAGAGCATATGCCGCATGTTTTCTTCGTCATCGATAACCAGAAGTCGTTTTTGCGTAATTTTAGATGTCATTTTATTGCAATCCTTATTTATTATTTCCCGGAGAGGACCTGTTTCTTCAGTGTTTTTCTAAATTGTTTGCTGTGACCGGCAGCGGCGTATCTAAAAAATCTTCATCTTCTGCGGTGTCTGTTTCGCTTTCAACAACAGGCAGCAAAAGGGTCATGGTGGTGCCTTCTCCGATTTTACTGTGGACGGTCATTTTACCGCCAAAACCCTCAACAATCATAAAACTGACCGAAAGACCCAGTCCGGTACCTTTGCCGGGCTCTTTGGTCGTATAAAACGGGTCGAAAATATTAGCGATATTTTCTTCGGATATCCCGGGACCATTATCGATGAACATAATTTTTAAATGGGTCTTCTGATTGTTCGGTTGTTCGGGTGTTCCACCAACCAGGGAGCTTTGAATCAAAAGCTTGCCGTTATCCGCTTTACCCTCTGAAGAAATGGCATCGGCCGCATTGATGATCAAATTTAAAAAGACCTGGCGCAACTGGTTCGAATCCGCCAGGATTTTGTCGTTCTGAGCCTCCAGACGACATTCAAATTCGATATTTGAAATCAAGGGTTGCACATTTAGAACCTCGGCAATGTCGTCTATTAAATCATGGACCGACACGGCCCTTAACCCAGCATTGGACGGGCGTGAAATCTCGAGAAGCTGGCGAATAATGGTGTTGATCCGCTCGATTTCAGCCTCGGTTCGATGGATGTATTCTTTTTTCTCGGCCGCGGGGATGTCTTTTTGCTTGAGCAGTTCGAGATATCCCATGACGATTCCGATCGGATTACCGATTTCATGGGCAATCCCGGCTGACAGCCTACCCACGGACGCCAGTTTTTCAGCCCGAATGATTTCTTTTTGGGCCTTTTTTAATTCCAGATTGGCCGTCTCAAGTGAATTTACTGTCGACCGCAGCTTTTCCTTGTCGGCGGATATACGCCGCAGCATGCTGTTTAAAGAGCCCGATAACTTATGAAGCTCATTGTCCTCTTTGCGCACCGAAAACAGCATCTCATCATCTTCGCGGTAATCTTCAGCGCGCCGTGCCAGTCTGGCCAGGGGCTGAAAATAAACTTTGGAAAGGCGATAAATGCCGATAAACGTCAGAATCACCGTGTTAATGAACAGATAAATAAACAGCATCTTTTGGGAGTGTCTCAGGGACTGGTAAATCCCTTCCAACGGCAACACGATGCTGGCACCGGCCAGGGCCTGATCGTTTTGCAGCAACGGTGTTGATAGGATCAAATTACGTCGTTGCTTCCAGAAAACACCCCAGGTGGTTCCGAAAAAATTAGCCTCATGCATTTTAGACCGCATCACTTTGCGGTTGTGTTTCATCATCTCATCTTGCAGCGCCTTGGGCGTGTTTCCAAATAAAAATTGTTTATTATTTTCACCCAAAACCAGTGCGTTGGAGACACCGGCTTCGGTCAACAAGTGAAAGATGTATGCTCTGGAAGAGGTTGGAGCCGGATTCGTTTCAAATTTTAGACTTTTAAGCAGATCCGTCTCGAGAATGGACAAAATGAATTGGCCTTTGGATACCTCTTTGCGGATGATGTCGCGCTGGGCGGTCATCACCGTTACAATATTGACCAACAGCATGGCCACAAAAAAAAGGATGGCAATATTGAATGCTATTTTTGTTTTCAGGCCGCGAATAAACACAATAATCCTTAACGATCTGATATTTAGCTATTAACACCTGAATTTTGCACGAGTCGGAGGCTTTCATATGCAAGGCACTTAAGGGCGAGGCTATAGTGAACTATGCCTCGGCCTTAATAACGTGGGCGCTGCAAGCGCAACCCGTAGGGTATAGAAGCCTCCGGCTCGCCCAACGGGTGAAAATTAATGAGATAAAATGATTTTCATCCATATTTAATATAGTAAAACTTCTCATTAATTTTCATGCAAGATTCAGGCAATACTTGACCGGGCAACTTGGGATTGTCAAATCTGCCGGAAAAGGAATTCGAAGGGCAGTCCTGAAATCTCTTGTAGGGTATTAATTTTGTTACGGTTATTTATATAAAAGTCTATCACAGTCTATTTTTGAATGCAAATATCGTGAAATTTTGTGTTAGATTTCAGCAGGTTAAAAAGAGGCAAAAAATTCGGCAAGCGTGATCAAATCCAGGAAAGGATCCGTATATAACGAGGAATAATGTCTGATTTTATTTTCTTAGTCCGCCCCGGGCGGGCTGAGATGTCTTTTAGTCTCGTCCGGCATAGGCAACCTTACCCCCAACGATGGTATAAGTCACTGGAATCTGAGGCAATTCCTCTATATCAACCTCAAACGGATCTATGGGGTAGACCACAAAATCACCAAGCTTGCCCACCTCGATTGAGCCCTTTACGTGCTCTTCGAAGGCCGCAAAGGCAGCATAGTTCGTATGCATGCGAAATGCTTCATCAACCTGAATACATTGCGCTTTGCCGATAACTTGACCGGAACGTGTCTTTCTTTGAACAGCTGCCTGCACACTATAAAGCGGGTTTCCAACGGGATCAAAGGGTCGGTCTGTGGAGAGGGCAACCGGTAAATCATTATCTAACATGGATCTTAGCGGGTAGCACCATTCAGCCCGTTGGGGTCCAAGGTTCTTGATAAAAGCATCACCATAAAACGGCACCTCCGTGGAGGCAACCACCGGGATGATTCCTAACCCTTTGGCACGTTGGATCAGTTCAAGGCTGGCCATCGTAAAATGTTCTATCCTGTGCCGGTGATCTTCCCGGGGCATTAATTTTAGCACATGCTCATAAGCATCCAAAACCACATCAATTGCTCGATCTCCGATGGCATGGATTGATGATTGCAGCCCATTTCGGTGAATCTCCGCAACTGTATCGATCAGCTCATCTTTTTCCATATACAGGATGCCGGTTTCATCCGGGGCGTTCGCGTAAGGTTCGTGTACAGCTCCCGTATGCGCTGAAGGAACGCCATCAGCAAAAAACTTAATACCGCCAATCCGCAACCTATCATCCCCAAATCCCTTCATAATACCGAGTGAAGAGAGATGAGGAAGGGCATCTTTGAGAAGATAGAGACAGACCCGTTGTCTTAGACGCCCCTCGAGACCTGCGCGCTGAAAAGCCTTCATTTCATCCACATTGTTCTGAAAATAACCGACACCTGCCTCCTGAACGGATGTAATGCCCTCACTAAGGTATTTATTCCCTGCCACTTCAACGGCCTCAACCAATTCCTCGATCAAAAAGGGATCCATTGAATTCTTAATGAGTTCCTGGGCGGTTTCTTTCATAAGCCCGGTGGGTTCACCCGTGGCAGGGTCTCTGTCAATTTCACCTCCGGGTGGATTGGCGGTTCTTTTTGTAACACCGCAGATTTCAAGGGCTTTGCTGTTCGCAACCAGCATGTGGCCACAGGTTCTGTATAGGACCATCGGGTTTTGGGGTGAGACCGGGTCAAGATCGTCACATCGCGGATGCCGTCCGTCTTCAAGCACGGCATCATCATAGCCATAGCCTCTCAACCAGCGACCCGGAGGTGATGAAGCCGCTTTTTCGGCAATTTCTGTTACGATATCATCAATCGAACGGATGGATTCAGCGCGACAATTAATACCCATTAGTTCGGTACCGTAATAGACCATATGATTGTGGGCATCGATGAATCCCGGAAATACGGTTTTTCCCTTGAGATCTACCATTTCATCTGTTTGCGTCTTTGTTTGCAAAACCTGCTGTGTTGTGCCGATAGTGTCTATGCGGCCTTGCCGAATGCCCACTGCCTGGGCAATGGTGCCTTTAGCATCCATCGTCCTTATCTTTCCATTGATCATTAGCAGGTCCATTATTTCCTCCACAGACACCCGGATAGGTTTAATAAATAGCGCTACCGCCAGCCTTATCAGACGATCTCAAGTTCGACATCTCCGCCCCCGGCAAGCATTTCTATGCCGGTAGGATTCACATAATAGGAGGCGCCCTGGACGGTTCCGATCCCTTCATCAACCAATTCAAGGCAAGCGTGGATATAAAAAACCATACCCGGTTCCAGAATTTGAGTTGAATATCGGTCGATCTGAAAAGACCCGACCCAGACGGGTGGATACCCTATCCCAATACCCAATCCAAAACGCATCATGGCCGTATGTGCCAGCCCTTCACGCTGGAGCGGCTCCAAGGATGCCTTTTCGATATTGGAAACGGGCTTTCCGGGCTGGCATTCTTTTATGCCAGCGCGCAGGGATTCTAAGGTGAGATCGTAGATCTCCCGGGCGCGATCACCCGGCTCTCCCACCGCCATGGTATGGAGTGCCACGACATGATAACGGCGTGCAACACCAGCGAATTCTACATGAACGAGTTCACCCGTTTCAATGACCCGAGGCATTGGAGCCGCATGACCTCCGGGCGTTCGGGGGCCACTGGCCAACTCCGTCGGTACGGCCC
Organism: uncultured delta proteobacterium; assembly: GCA_963706575.1. Classification (GTDB taxonomy): domain Bacteria; phylum Desulfobacterota; class Desulfobacteria; order Desulfobacterales; family JAHEIW01; genus JAHEIW01. Next base: position 123,152 of record CAVPNL010000004.1, read on the forward strand.
AACATTCGCTTCCAGCCGACCGCATATCACCTTCTATGGCCGCGGCCAGCTCTATCTCAGTGATGCCTGCCTTTAACGTCTTGCGTGCCGTCTGCAATCCAACATTTGCATATTTGGCGGCTTCACGAACGTAGACCATTTCCCGTTCTGATTTTATGTACTGTAAACTGCCGAGTAACTCCGTGGCGTCTTCGACCTGCACCGGTTCAAGTGCTTTGACAAGCGGAAGACCATAGGCAGCGGGCAGGGCGTAACTCTGTAGGTCGATGCCGATGAGCCCTTCCCGCAGCCCTTTCTCACGGGCGACATCTGCGATCATTTTGGGGATATCGGCTGCGTGCAGATGATATGTCCGAATATCTTCAATCCGCGATGTCTCCTTTACAAGTGGCAAATCAACATTTCGGATGACAAGCGCCGGCTCGCTGCCTTCCTCGGCCGAAATTATGAGGGCCTGATAGTTGAAATAGGCAATCGAATCATAACCAATGAGATAAAAGATATTCTCCGGGGCCACACAAATACAGCCAGCCAGACCGGCTTCACGGAGTTTCTTTCGGGCACGAGACAGGCGCTCTCTGTGCTCGGACTCTGGAAACGCTGCAAAAGATGGATCCATTGTATCGTTCTCCTTTCGTCTTTCAAAATGCACCATAAAAATAACCTCTGTGAACGCTTCATGGATGCTTCGAGAAATTTTTTTGCCAATCGTTTTTTCTAAAGATCTTTGGCCTAAGGCCGGACATGCTAACTTTAGCACATGGTATTGTCAACTCCGCTTCAAGGCAAGACAAATACTGAAATTATTAAGCTCGCTCTGCCCGGTTGACCGGCTGTTGGGATTGAAACCTGTCTGCATTTTTCTCATATCCAAGGAAAAAAAATCTTATTTATGCAGGGAATAAAAGCCAGCGGGTGACCGTGCCATGACGTTTCACACCACCTGGGTGGACTTTCGGCTGATGCCTTCCTTGAATCGGCTGAAGCGTAAGGCGCTGAGATCCAGGGAGGGTTTGGCATCCATGATGATTTCCGACACCAACCTGCCGGCAATGGGTCCCATACCGAAGCCGTGGCCGCTGAAACCAGTGGCCAGAACCAGGCCCCGGGGCCGGTCGAGCCGGTCGATCACAGGGAGCAAGTCGGGGGTTAAGTCAATGTAGCTGGCCCAGATACGCTCCAGTGTCATACTGTCCATACCCTCGTATTCGGCCTGCATATAGCCAACTGCCTGTGTGATTTCCTTTCGGCTGGGGCATGGATCCAGAGCGCGGTAACGCCTGTAATCATCTAAGCGACCCAGGAGATCATCCACCAAAAGGCGCCCCATTTTGAATTTGACCTTGGCCTTGTTGTGCAGGTAAGCGGACAAAAAGTCCGGTAGAAACCGCAGGCTATCGACCACGAGAGGGTGCTCGCTTTCAACCCCCAGGGCCATGTACAACCGGCCGTCGCGACGCTGGCGAAAAGCCGCCCGTCCCCACACCCCCGCGGCTGTAAGCTCCCGTACCGGTGCAACTCGGGCCACGCTGCCCTTCACCCACAGAGATGGTAAACGGACGCCCAGAGGACGCACCAGGCGAGTAGACCAGGCCCCTGCGGCGCACACTACGGTGGATGCCCGGATATGGCCTCGCTCGGTATAAACGCCGGACACGGCCCCGTTTTGCAGCTCAATTCCCTCTACGGCGCAGCCGGTTATGAATCGGGCTCCCCTATTCTGAGCGGCTCGCTGGAAAGCCGGGCAAACCTTTTGCGGCTCGGCCTGTCCGTCGCTGGGGGTGTACATGGCGCCCAATATTATTGGTTTCACAGCCGGTAAGAGTTGCCGGAGCTGCCGTGATGTCAGTAAACCAGTCTCCAATCCATGTTCTTTTGACAGGGGCAGCCACTTTTCAAACAGCTCAAGACGCTTATGATCATAAGCCAAAACCAGGTTGCCGCCCTGGATCCACTCCAGATCGGCCTGCAACTCCGCCTCCAAACCCTGCCAGATGTGGTTGCAGGCCATCACCAAAGGCAACTCGGCCGCATCCCGCCCCTGTTGGCGAACAAAACCCCAGTTGCGGCTGGATTGTTCAAGCCCCACGTCGCCCTTTTCACATACCACCACCGACACGCCTCTTTTGGCCAGATAATAGGCGGACGCACATCCAACGATACCTCCCCCCACAATCACCACGTCGGTTGATCTGCTTTCCATCGGCATACCTACTTCGATAGTTCCCGTAATTTTTTCTATTTTCGCTTTTGGTAAAATATCTTTAGGGCAGCCTGCCCAATATTTTCTTCCCCTGTATCGCTATCTTTCCCTTTTTCTCAGTACAATTCAAAAATCCCTGAGATCACTTCTTAAAGGACTTACGAAATCAGATAGGCAATCGGTTTGATCTAAAGGTCTTTCGCCTGAGAACGCACCATGTTAACTTCAGCACCCGGCATTGTCAAACCCTCTCCAGGGTGGGTCAAATACTGAAAAATTTAATATCGATCCGGCCGTAAGGCCGGTTGGCCGGCCGTTGGGATTGACACCTGCCTGCATTTTTTTTATATCTTTGGAAGAAAAAAATATTATTTACCCAGGGAATAGGAGACAGCGATGAAAATAAAGGCTGTCGTTTTAGCACCTCATGATAATGTCGGCATTGCTTTGACTGATCTGCACGCCGGTTCTGAGCTGGATCTTGATTATGGCGCCCATTCGTTTCAGGTGAAGTTGGCAGAGCCCATACGCTATCAGCACAAATTCAGCGTCAGCGCCATTGGCCTTGGTGAAGAAATAATCAAGGATGGTGTCTTCATCGGTGTTGCCACCGATGAGATTCAAGCCGGTCGACACGTCCACGTTCACAATATGACCGGAAGGCGATCAAAACCTTTGCATTAAGTCAAGACCCGGTTAACTTTATTGGGTATTCGGGAGAAAATATTGAGATTTCTTTGGCTACCTCCGTCCGGATGGATTGGCGGGCACACGCAACCTTATCGGAATAATCTCAAATGGGGTCTGCACTTCTGACGCCGCTAACCGGATCGCCAGGGAGGTGGATGGGTGTGTGGCGTTTTCCCATCGGGAGAACTGCCAGCTCATCTCGCCTGATAAAGAAATTGTTTACCGCACGCTCATCAATCTGGGCCGGAACCCCAATTTGGCCGGAGTGTTGGTGGTGAGCGCAGGATGCACCGACCCTTGCCTGGATCCCCTGGTTATTGCCGATGGGATTGCCGAAGCGAAAAAACCGGTGGCGGTGTGCTCCATACACCAGGAGGGAGGGCTGATGAAGGCCTTATCCAACGGGGTCGATACGGCTCGCAAGATGGCCGGTGATGCATCCCGCTTCAAAAGGCAGTCGCTGCCCATTTCTATGCTGCGCCAGGGAGTGGAGTGCGGCGGGATCTACCCCGCTTTCCGGTCCGGTGACCAATGCCGCCCAGGGTTCAGCGCTTGATCTGATCATTGAAAACGGCGGTTCGGGCGGTTTCGGCGAAACGCCGGAAGTTATCGGGGCCGAACACATTATCGCTGCCAGAGCGGTAAATAAAGACGTCGAACAAAAAATGATAAAAGTGGTTCAGGATTACGAAGCCAACCTCAGAAATTCCGGCTTGAATTTTTTTGGCGCCAATCCCGACCCGCAAAACATCAAAGACGGGTTGAGTTCCATAGAGGAAAAGGCCGTCGGCGCTGTCCGCAAAGGCGGAACGACACCTTTGACGGAAGTCATCGGTTTTGGTGAGAGAGCCCGGGGCAAAGGCCTGTTCTTCGTTGATACCCCGGGAAATGACCTGATCTCGTTGACAGGCCTGGCAGCCGCCGGATGCAATGTTATTACCTATTCAACCGAATGTGCGGTACCTTATGGTTTTCCGTTTGTGCCGGTCATCAAGATAACAGCCAACCGCGATCATTTCCATAAATACCCTGATATCCTCGATTATCTTGTAGACATTGATACAGCCATTACCCATCTCGACGGGGTGGGAGCGGAGCTGCTCGATCTGATCGTGGAAGTCGCGTCGGGCCGCAGAACCCAAAACGAAATTATCGGATATACGGGGACCTGTGACTTATGGACAATCGCCCCCGCTGCCTAAATTGGGTTTTATGGGGATGAATCGGATATTATCGCGAATAGAGACAAATACGATATTTCGACAGGCTTCAAATTTTAAATATTGCAGTTAAATATCGGCAATCTCACCAATTGCAGGATTCATTATCATATCTAAAATATTTATGAGATAGTCGAATTACGGGTACATAGCCGAAAACCATTCAATTGCACTTTTTTGGACTACGTTCGTCAATCCATTATTCTCTTTACATAAAGACATTCAATAATTTGCTATATGTTGCCATTTAAACTGATTCAAACTGAATCAATCCCTATTGGCCTGAATATCCCGGAATGTTTCGCTGTCACCTGGGTAATAATCAGGGTGAAATTCCTTGACTAGTCGACGATAGGCACTTCTAATTTCATCCGCTGTTGCTGTCGGCGAAATACCGAGAATAGTGAAGTAGCTTTTTGCCATAATAAAGCTCCCCACTGAATTCGATTTTATTTGTAGGGATTAACCGGAGCCGGGATCTCGCAAATCATCATTGCGCAGATTTTCCGGCTCCTTACTCTTCTTAGCCTGTTTTAACGGTAATCTTTTTCGGGGTTGCCTTTTCTACCTTGGGAAGCGACAAGCGAAGCACGCCATCGTTGAGCTTGGCATCAATGTTTTCCTGGTTGATTAATTCACCCAGCGTAAATTGTCGGTAATACCTGCCGGACTCGTACTCCACCAATATGTCCACCTCGTCAGTGCTGTCAACAGGAGCGATATCCGCTGACAGGGTTAAGGTGTTGTCACGAATATCGATCGTCAAATCATCTGCTTTGACGCCCGGTATGTCGGCAAGCAGGGTAATCTCTTTTTCCGTTTCAAATATATCGACAGCAGGTGTGAAAATCAGTCCCGGCATAGTTTGCTCGGCAGGACTGGTCACCTCTTGTTTTTCTCGAACCTTAAGCTCACTGCTCTGTGTATCAGCCATTGATAGATCCCTCCTTTGTGAGAATCTTTTTTAACTACTTTACGGTAATTTGTTTGGGCTTTGCGATCTCCGCTTTTGAAATCACAATGGTTAATATACCGTTTTCCAGTTTGGCTTCCACTTTATCGGTATCAACTTCACCCGGAAGTCCGATCATCCTGGAAAATGTACCTGCCTCACGTTCTTTACGGTGATACCTGGCGCCTTCTTCTTCCGCAGCGATCTTTCTTTCGCCGGAAATAGCAAGATTATTCGCGGTAACCTGAATATCAAGCTCATCTCCTTTCACCCCAGGCAATTCGGCCCGCACATAATAATTATCTTTGCCCTCAGTTAGATTGATCAGTGGTAATACACCCGCAGCTTCGCGTTGAGACGGGGTTGCTGCGCTTTCAAGCAACTGTTCCATCTGTTGTCTCATCCGATATAACTCTTCCAACGAGCTTCTGAATCTCCATGTAGGAGCGTTGAAAAATCTACGGTAAATCATTTTAGCGCCTCCTTAGGTTTAATAGTTAACGACCGCCAAATTACTTAAATTTTATTCTTGTCGATTAACATAAATTTATGTTCAAATATATGATAGAAACAAATAAAAAATTGTCAATAGCTATAAAAATAAAATTATTGCATTACTAAATAATTTTATTATATTTAAGTAATGATATGTGATAGGCCTTTGAAAAAAGGAGTCTGATGATGAATAAAGATAAAGAAAAACAATGGGATATAGAATTATCGGTGCCTACACCATCCACTATGGATCTCAGAGGACGGCAATCGGTGCGAGCGACATTTCGACTTTCTGAAGCCTGTATTGATGCGATCACTATTCTTTCGGCTCAGCTGGGTATCAAACAAAAATCGGTTTTTGACCATTTAGTGGAGGATGCTCAGATCTTAAGGAACGTGGCGCGTGAACTCGAAGACACTCAATTTGATCCCCATGGACGCATCCAAAAAACCTTTGTTGTCAGCCGCAGATCATTATCCTTTTTGGATATGATTTCCAGCAAGCATAATGCCCCAAGGGATGCTTTAGTGGAATATTCTGTTCGTAGGCTTTTGCCGATTATTGCGAATGAGCGTAAAAAACATGAGAAGCGAAAGGAATTGCTGGGCGAAATATCAAATCATTTCAATGACGGTGAGACGTTATTATCGAAAGCAGAGGACTTGCTGGGTGGAGATGACCTGATCGTCAATAAACTGCAGATAGCAATGTCCGTCTATCAAAATGTTTTGGATGACATCATCAACTTTATTGAGAGGGGGAAGATAATAGAAAGATTTCACCCCGAATAGATTGGTAGCTATCTCCTGATATTCTCAATTTCATGATGCATAATATCTTATGAAAAAAGGCCGCACACAATATCCTTTGTGCCAGCCTTAAATTTAATTTGGTATTAAAAAAAAGAATGACTAAAAAATGCCCATAGATCCTTGCACGGGCTTTAAACATTTTCCAACGCTTGTTTCAGATCATCGATCAACGCTTCCACCGGCTCAATGCCGGCTGAAAGCCGCACCAGGCTTTCGCTGATACCGGCTTTGGAGCGATCTTCCGGGCTAAGGGCTGCGTGGGTGTTGGTGATGGATTGATTGGCCAGGCTGGTGACGCCGCCCAGGCTGGTGGCCAGCTTAATGACCTTCAGGCGATCCATAAAGCCTTTGGTTTGATCAAAATCTCCATCGACCTCAAAACTGAGCATGCCGCCGAATCCCGACAGCTGTCTGTTGGCGATCTCATGATCGGGGTGAGATGCCAGCCCCGGATAGTAAACGGATTTGATTTTCGC
>CAVPNL010000004.1:137500-641518 GCA_963706575.1 uncultured delta proteobacterium
GCTGTTTTACCCATTTTTTCACCGCTGCTGGTGGTAATCAGGGGAAATGTAATTCCGAATGCCGCGCCCTGCTCGACCCGGCGAATCAGCTCAACACCGGCAACAATGTTGCCCCACTGGTCGCTGCCGCCCATCTGAATTTTGCAATCGTAATTTTTAAATAATTCCAAAAAATCGTAAGCCTGCAGCACCATGTAGTTAAATTCAATAAAGGTCAGCCCCTCCTCTGAATCCAGACGGATTTTATAGCTTTCGGCCTTGATCATGCGGTTCACCGAAAAATGGCGGCCGATATCCCGTAAAAAAGGTATATATTTCAATTCGGCAAGCCAGTCGACATTGTTTAACAGCAGCGCTCTGTCTTGCGTAAAGTCAAGAAAATGGGAAAGTTGCTTTTTTATTCCGGCCGCATTCTGTTCCAACGCCTCCAGCGTCAGCAATTTGCGCATTTCAGTCTTGCCCGAGGGATCTCCGACCATGCCCGTGCCCCCTCCGACCAGAGCAATGGGTCGGTGGCCCTGTCGCTGCATGTGTGCCAGGGACATGATGGGCACCAGGCTGCCAACATGTAAACTGGCGGCGGTAGGATCAAACCCGATGTAGCAGGTCACCTTTCCCCGATCGAGGCAGTCTCTTAGCTCCTGGTCATGGGTGGTCTGATCAATGAACCCGCGCTCCACCAAAATATCCAGAACATTCATCAAAAAAGCCTTTCGTTGAATTGGTTTTATTTGTTCTATTGGTTGTATTGGTTCAAGGTCGGCATCTATTTAGCGAATCAAACAAATTCAACTAATTGAACCAATCAAACGGACTCATTATTAGAAAACGTTGGTTTCTAAACCTTCATTCCATAAAGCAAAAGATAGCTTTTGTCCATCGTAATTTATCATAATTATAGCCGCTTGCAAAAGCTTAGATCTTGTTCGAGGGCCCCCGCAAAATGCGGGATTTCGCATCTGAACTTAATATATCAAGGTGCTCAAAAGCCGCAATTCGATTCAAAAGCGGAGCGTACACGATAGTACGTGAGCATTTTGAATCGAATTGACGAACCCCGGAATATTGATAAAAAGCGATATGAGATCCCGCCGATGGCGGGAGAACGCCGCCATCGGGCAAGTTTCCATTATGAGTTTTTGCAAGCGGCTATTTGTTGGCGTACTCTATCGCCCGGGTTTCCCGAATCACGGTAACCTTGATCTGTCCCGGGAAGGTTAACGACTCTTCTATCTTTTTAGCGATATCACGGCTCACCAGGATGGCTTCCTCGTCGGAAATGGCTTCGCTTTCCACGATGACTCTCAATTCCCGGCCAGCCTGAATGGCATAGGTATTGGAAACACCCTTAAAGGAATTTGCAATATTCTCAAGATCCTCTAAACGTTTAATGTAGTTTTCAAGCAGTTCTTTGCGTGCACCCGGCCGCGCGCCGGAAAGTCCATCGGCCGCCTGAACGAGTAAGGCCAGAACCGAATTCGGAGGCACATCTTCATGATGGGCCGAAATCGCGTGCACTACTTTCGAAGATTCATTGAATTTTTTAGCCAGGCGAGATCCGATAATCGCATGCGGCCCCTCGACTTCGTGATCGATTGCTTTTCCGATGTCGTGCAGCAGTCCCATCCGGCGCGCCATTTTGGCATTGAGGCCCAGTTCAGAAGCCATGATCCCGCACAAAAAGCCAACCTCTATTGAGTGCTGCAGCACATTCTGGGCGTAGCTTGTGCGGAATTTCAATTGGCCCAGGGTTTTGATCAACTCATTATGGATTCCATGAACGCCAAGATCGAAGGCGGCTTGTTCACCGGCTTCTTTTACGGCGATGTCAACTTCCTGGCCGACCTTTTTTACCACATCCTCTATGCGGGCGGGGTGGATTCTGCCGTCTGAAATGAGCCGCATCAAAGATAGACGCGCGACTTCTCTTCTGACAGGATTAAAAGCGGACAATATGACGGCCTCAGGCGTATCATCGATAATCAGATCCACCCCGGTGGCCGCTTCAAGGGCCCGTATATTGCGTCCCTCCCGACCGATAATGCGGCCTTTCATTTCATCACCGGGCAATTGAACAACCGAGACGGTGCGTTCGGCTACATATTCTCCGGCATAGCGCTGGATCGCCGTTGCCAGGATCTTCTTTGACTTGCGGTCGGCCTGCTCTTTGGTTTCATTTTCAATTTTCTTAATCATCCGGGCCCCTTCGTAGCGGGCCTCATTTTCCATGGCTCTGATCAACAGCTCCTTGGCCTGTTCTGCCGATAAACCCGAAATTTTTTCAAGCTGCTGTTTCTGTTCCTCGATCAGCTCCTCATATTGAAGCTCTTTGCGCTCAATTTCATTCTCTCTTTTTTTCAACCCTTTTTCCTTGCGTCGAAGCTCATGATCCTTGCGCTCAAACTGCTCGATTTTGCGATCGAAATGCTCCTCTTTTTGCATCAGATGCTTGTCACGTTTCTTAAGCTCCGAACGCGTCTCTTTGGTCTCGGCATCGAAATCACTTTTCATTTTAAAAAGCCGGTCTTTTATTTCCAGATCGGCTTCCTTTAAAAGGGTGTCGGCCTTACGCTTTGAATCTATTATCAAAAGCGATGCTTCTCCTTCAGCAGCTTTGATTTTTTGAGATGCAATTTGCCCTTTTACCCAAAAGGCAATCGCAAAACCGACGCCAAAGCAAATTATCGCAATAATAATACTTAATGCACTCATATCCCACTCCCCAAACTATCAAAATGGACTATGGACTTTTGAAATGTCAGCCCTTTATGGACCACAGTCGTTTCTATAAACAGGTTCTTTTGGGTAAGGATTTTCGAGGCGGAAAAAGATGGGCTGCGCCGGCAAACCCGCAGAAAGGGAATTCTACAAATTTTATCGAAAATTTAAAAACGACGCATTCATCGTTGCATCAAACTGAAATAGCGGCGAGGGATGCCAGATTAAATAGGCTAATGGCCAAAAAAAGACCCCCACCAAAATGTCGTGTTGGCAGGTCTTTGAACCTGGGTTCAAAGTGGGCGCCTCATAGCTTCTTCAGGCTTTTCTGAACCAGCAGAACATGCACACCGAAACCAGCGAAGGCTCCCAGAAGATAGCTGTTGGGTCAAAGAATAGCTCCCAATCACGGACACGGTAGGGGCAAAATTTTATCAGATTATTTGATAATTGACCGACCTGAGTCTTGCCCTGAATCACACCCGGGTGCTTTCAGGGTCAAATGCGCTATAGGTCGTCGGAAAACGATGTCGCACCCCTTCTTAAGGGGCAATTCATCTTCAACTTGTAAAAACCTGTCTCATTTATAAGCTGTACTCATCCAGTTGACGGATCAATCTTTGCGAGCGTTCCGATAAATCTTGGGTAAATTTCGAATAACGGGTTTCCAACTCCAGTTTTTGATGAGCGATATTCAATGCAGCCAGCATCAGGGTGGTGAAGTCTGATGCCGCCGATGATTCACCGGTTTGCTGGCTTTTAATCCGTGACACTTCCTTGGCTAACAAATCAGCAACTTCTTTGGCCTCATTCTCATCCGATTCGGCCTTAAACGTGTGTTGCTGCCCAAAAAGCTCTATGGTTACAAGTTGTTCCAATGAATATTAATTCTGCCTTTCCTGTTTCTGCTTTCCGTTTTCCGCTTTTTCAAATTTCTACCTGACAGTCATTTTTCCCTTAAGCGTGTGCACTAAATTTCCATGTTTTCCTCAATTTTGACCAGCAGGCTATCAATCTTTGACCGGATCAAAGCCTTTTCCTGCGCATAGCTTTTTTCCGCCTCGATCTTACCTAAAAGCTCCTCCTCTAGGCTTTTAATTTTATTTTGGAGTTCTAAATTGGCAGCCTCGTGTCTTTTACAATTTTCTATCAACCGTGCAACTTTTATCTCGATATCGTTGAACTGGTTAGAAATGATTGCATTATCCAAGGCTTAACCTCACGATTATTTTTTCCAATATAATCTGTAATGTTAAAAAAAGTCAAGTCATATTAATTCCGGGTTTTTCATGGCGCACTCGACTTTTTTCAGCTCTTCAATCGTATTGATACCGGTTACCTCAAGATGCTTGCCCGCAACGGCCACGCCGATATGCCTTTTTTCGTTATACGCGATTTCCACGATATCGGTAAAATATATTTCGCCTTGGGCATTGTCGGATTTAATTTGCGGCACCACCTGCAATAAAAAATCCTTTTTGACGCAAAAAATACCGGTATTAATTAGTCGGATGCGCTTTTGCTGCGAGGCTAGCATCGGATTCTTCGACAATGCCCTGAACCCACCTGTTTTCATCCAGCAGGATGCGGCCGTAACCGGTAGGATCCTCCAGTTCAACCGCCAAAACGGAAATATCTCTTTTTTCATCCGCATGCGATTTTATCAGCGCGCGCACCGTATCGGATTTTATCAACGGCACATCACCGCACAGAATCACCACTTCCCGGCAGTGATCCGGAATATGCGGCAGGGCGCATTGGACCGCATGGCCGGTACCCAGTTGCTCCTTCTGATAGGCAAAATTGAAGGCACCCAGTTTTGAAACCGCCCGCCGGACCTTATCCGCCTGGTTGCCCACCACCAGCACCACATTGCTGCCGGCAATTTTTTTGGCTGTTTCAGCGACATAATTGATCATGGGTTTACCGCAAACCTCGTGTAACACCTTGGCTTTATTTGATTTCATACGGGTCCCCAAACCCGCCGCCAGTATGACAACCGCGATTTCTAGATTCATAACTATCAGTTTAATCTCAATAAATAAAAAGGGCAAACCCAATTCGCTGGTTTACCCTTGTTCACAAATGCTCGAAACGCTCAATCTAGCTGATTCTATCTTAACCCGGCTAGCCGGATGCGCACCGTAGCCCGCTCCAGTGCGCCTCTGGCCCTGGCAAAATCGACCTCTTTCCGGGAGCGGTCTTCGGCCAGTCGCTTCTCGGCGCGCGCCAGAGCTTCTTTGGCCCGTTCAAGATCAATATCGCTTCTTTTCTCGGCGGATTCGGCCAGCACCGTAACTTTATCCGGCAGCGCTTCGGCAAATCCACCGCTCACAAATACGTAATGCTCTTTTCCATTCGCATCGGTATAACGGATAATACCGGTTTTAAGGGTGGTTAGAAACGGCGTGTGGCCGCTGAGAACACCAAATTCTCCCAACGACCCCGGAGAGGCCACAATCTGGGCCTCTTCGCTGACGACAATCTTTTCGGGAGTCACCACTTCCAGATGAATATTTTCAGCCATAACAATTCCTTAGCGTTAATTTACTTATAGTATTAGTTCTAATTCCCTTTTTAAACCACTCTTCCAGTATTCCAGTTTTCCATCATTCCCAGGATTTTCTATTCGGCTTCAGCCATTTCTTTGGCAGCTTCAATGACCTCATCAATACCGCCTCGCATATAAAAGGCCTGTTCGGGAAGGTCATCGTGCTTACCCTCACAGATCTCTTTAAATGCCCTGACGGTATCTTCGATCTTTACATAAACGCCCGGTTTATTGGTGAACGCTTCGGCAACATGGAAGGGCTGGGACAGGAATCTTTGAATTTTCCGGGCCCGAGACACGGTGACCTTGTCTTCGTCGGACAACTCTTCCATACCCAGAATGGCAATAATGTCTTGCAGTTCTTTATACTTTTGCAGAATCTGCTGCACCTGGCGCGCCACCCGATAATGCTCCTCGCCGATATAGGCAGCGTCCAGAATCCGTGAGGTTGAATCCAGGGGATCCACCGCGGGGTAGATGCCCAGCTCAACAATCTGGCGCGACAAAACAACCGTTCCGTCCAGATGTGCAAACGTGGTTGCCGGCGCCGGGTCGGTTAAATCGTCTGCCGGCACATATACACACTGCACGGCGGTAATGGATCCCTTATCGGTTGAGGTGATGCGCTCCTGCAACTCACCCAGGTCAACAGCCAGCGTCGGTTGATATCCGACTGCGGAGGGCATCCGTCCTAAAAGGGCGGAAACCTCTGAACCCGCCTGGGTAAAGCGGAAAATATTATCGATAAAGATCAACACGTCCTGGCCTTCTTCATCCCTGAAATATTCAGCGGCCGTCAATGCTGAAAGCGCAACCCGCGCCCGGGCACCGGGCGGTTCGGTCATCTGTCCGTAGATCAGCGCGGCTTTAGGCAAAACCCCGGAATCTTTCATCTCATGATACAGGTCGTTGCCCTCGCGGGTACGCTCACCCACGCCGGCAAAGACCGAAATGCCGCCATGCTGCATGGCGATATTATGCACCATTTCCATCATGATAACGGTTTTGCCGACACCGGCGCCGCCGAACATGCCCATTTTACCCCCCCGCGGAAACGGAACCAGAAGGTCAATAACCTTAACCCCGGTCTCCAAAACCCGCACGGTGGTATCCTGTTCGGTAAATTTCGGAGCTTCACGGTGGATGGGCATCATTTTTTCCTGGCTCACCGGCCCCAGACCGTCAACCGGTCGACCGACCACGTTGAGAACCCGTCCCAGACCGGCCTCGCCGACCGGCATCATGATCTGTTTTTCGGTGTCTTTAACCGGCATCCCCCGGACCAGGCCGTCAGTGACGTCCATGGCGATGGTCCGAACCACATTATCGCCGAGATGCTGGGCAACCTCTATCACAAGATTATCGGCTTCATCACTGATGGCGGGATTGCTGATGGTCAGCGCCGAATAAATCGTCGGCAGTTTCCCCTGCTCAAATTCAACGTCAACAACAGGTCCCAATACCTGTAAAATCTTACCAATGTTCTCTCCCATCGAAAAACCTCCGTCTGTATTCGTTGTTACACGCCTAGTGCAAAAATATTATATCCTTTTATTAGACCACCGGATGCTAAGCGGTGGTATGGAATCTTGGAATCTTGACACTATCCTTTAAGCGCTTCGGCGCCACCGACAATATCCATTAACTCCGCTGTGATCGCTGCCTGCCGGGCTTTGTTATATATCAGTGTGAGATTTTCAATCATGTCCCTGCAGGCCTTGGTGGCATTGTCCATCGCCATCATGCGCGCGGCATGCTCGCTGGTCGATGTTTCCAGCAAAGCGCTGTAAATCTGAACATAAACATTTCTGGGCAGCATATCGCCGAGAAGGGAATCCGTTGAAGGTTCACAAATATGCTCCGGCATATAGTTGCCGGCTGCTTCAGTTTCTTCAGCTTCTTCGGCTACAATCGGTGGAATCGGAAGCAATTGCTGTAAAACCGGAAGCTGCCGGGCCATGCTGATAAATTCGGCATAAACCAGATAGACTTCATCGTACGTGCCTTCTAAAAAGGCATCCACCAGGTTTTTGCCGGCCGTCGCCGCGATACTAAAGCCAAAATTTGCGCCGACAACGCCTAAATACTCGGTGTCTCTCTGCAAGTTTTCCTTGCGGCACCAGTCTCGACCTTTTTTACCAAAATTGGTAAAAGAAATCTCAATGCCGTCTCCGGCCTTTTCTTTCACAAACCCATCGGCCTTTTCAATTAGATTCGTATTGAATCCGCCGCAAAGCCCCCGGTCGGAAGTGCACAGAACCAGATGCACCTTTTTGACTTCCTCTTTTGGCACCAGCAAGGGATTGGACTCTTCTCCGGCTCTTTGCGCCAGGCTACCCAGCACCTCGGAGAACTTGCCGGCATAGGGACGAAACGCTTCCATGCTGGTCTGAGCCCCCCGCAACCGCGAAGCGGCCACCATATTCATGGCTTTGGTGATCTGTTGGGTCTTTTTTACCGCAGCTATTTTTAACTGGATATCTTTTAAAGTCGCCATACCTCTCAGCCTTAGAAATAAAAGTTATTCGTTATTGGTTATTCGTTATTCGAGCGTTGTTGCCAACTATTAACTGATAACGGATAACAAAAAACTACTTAATTGTGTCTTTAAACTCCTCGTCGTAGGCTTCCAGTGCCTCTCTCATCTGCTTGTCGAGATCGTCGCTAATCTCCTGTTTTTCGGCAAGCCCCGTATAGATGGCGGGATACCGGTCTTCAATAAACGAATACAGACCGGCTTCATATTTGGCCAGAACATCGATGGGATATTTATCGAGAAAACCCCTGGTGCCGGCATAAAGGATGGTCACCTGTTTTTCCAATGACAGGGGTTCATACTGGGGCTGCTTTAAGATTTCAACCAGCCGGGCGCCCCGGGTGAGCTGCCTCTGGGTGGCTTTGTCCAGATCGCTGCCGAAAGCCGCAAATGCTTCCAGTTCGCGATACTGCGCCAGATCCAGCCGCAGCGTTCCGGCGACCTGCTTCATGGCCTTGACCTGTGCGGACCCGCCGACCCGCGATACGGAAAGGCCGACGTTAATGGCCGGTCGCACACCGGCGAAAAACAGTGCCGGTTCCAGATAAATCTGGCCGTCGGTAATTGAGATAACGTTGGTCGGAATATAGGCGGAGACGTCACCGGCCTGGGTTTCGATGATCGGCAGGGCGGTCAGGGAACCGGCCCCCAGTTCATCATTGAGTTTGGCGGCCCGCTCAAGCAGGCGGGAGTGATTGTAGAAAATGTCGCCGGGATACGCTTCGCGCCCGGGGGGCCGTCGCAGGAGCAATGACACCTGACGATAGGCGGCGGCCTGTTTGGAAAGGTCATCGTAAATAATCAGCGCATGCTGCTTTCTGTCACGGAAATATTCGCCCATGGCACAGCCTGCGTAAGGGGCGATGTACTGCAGCGTGGCCGGGTCACTGGCACAGGCCGCTACGATGGTGGTGTATTCCATGGCACCGTGTTTTTCAAGCACCGCATGGACCTGGGCCACGGTGGATTTTTTCTGTCCGCAGGCGACGTATATGCAAAAAACATCGGTGTCCTTTTGCGCCAGGATCGCGTCAATGGCGCAGGCGGTTTTGCCGATCTGACGGTCGCCGATGATGAGTTCCCGCTGACCCCTTCCGACCGGCGTCATGGCATCAACTGCTTTAAGGCCGGTATAGCAGGGTTCATGAACACTTTTTCTGGCAATGACACCCGGGGCAACGACTTCCACCCGGCTATATTCTTTGGCATCAATCGGGCCTTTGCCGTCCAGCGGTTCTCCCACTGCGGATACCACCCGGCCAAGGACGGCTTCGCCAACCGGCACCTGGGCAATGCGCCCGGTGCGCTTGACGATGTCGCCCTCTTTAATATGGATGTCTTCCCCCATGACGGCCACACCCACATTGTCCTCTTCAAGATTGAGAACCAGTCCCAGGATGGCACCGGGAAATTCCACCAGTTCGAGCGCCATGACGTTTTCGAGCCCGTAGATTCTGGCAATGCCATCACCGACCGATAGAACCACACCGGTCTCACTGAGCTCAATTTTTTTGTCGTAATCGGCAATCTGCTCTTTGATAATCTGACTTATTTCTTCAGCTTTTAATTCCATTATACACCCTCACCCCTTTTTAAAGTTTCTCTCATATTTGATAATTGCGTCTTGATGCTGCCATCCCAGACAAGATCCCCGATCTGGGTCACGATTCCGCCGATCAGTTCAGGATCCTGTTCAACCTCCAATATGATCTCTTTATTGGTTTTATTGGACAAAGCGGCCCGGATTTTCTCCACCGTATCTTCTGAAAGCGCAGTCGCCGATACCAGGCTGGCCCGGGCAATACCCTTAAGTTCGTCGGCCAGCTTCTGGTAGAATTGATCGATACTGCCGAGAAACCCGATTCTTCCCTTATCAAAAAGCAATAAAAGAAATGATTTCATCGTCTTGGAAATATCCAAATTATCAATGACCGCCTGCAGAACGTTTCTGCGGCTCGAGCTCTCATACAGGGGGTTTGTAATCGCCTGATTCAGCGCATCCTCCCGCTCCATCAAATCGGCAAATCCGCTGAGTTCCTTTCGATAGGAATCGGTTTGACCGTCTTCTTTGCCGATGAGCAAAAGTGCCTTGGCATAGCGCCGGGCGACCGCTAAATTTTTCATTATGCCACCACCTTGTCTAAATATTCGTCAACGAGTTTATCCTGATCCTGGGCCGTGATCGCCTTTTTTAGCGTTTCTTCCGCTTTTACCAGTGATTTTTCAACAACCTCACGCTGCAACTCCTGCCGGGCTTTACCAAACTCGTGCTCGATGTTGCGTCGCGCCTGGACCTGAAGTTTTTCTGCAGTCGCCTCCGCTTCTTTTAAAATTTTCGCTTTGGCTTCATTGCCCTGCTTGATATAGCCTTCGACAATTTTTTCGGCTTCGCTCTCCAGCTGGGATAATTTCTCGTTGTATTGGGCCAGCTGTTTTTCGGCTTCGGCCTTCTGGGCCTCCAGACTCTCCAGCTGTTCCCGTATATCTTTGATGCGCGAGCTCAGGGCCTGGGAAATCGGTTTGCGCAGTATAAATATGAGGGCAACCACCAGAACGACAAAATTCATTACCCGCCAGGTATCCGTCGCAACCCAGCCCTTTGTTCCGCCCTCACCGCCGGATGCCCCCAGGGCGTTTCCGGCCCCCATGGATAACAACAAAAGCACAAACAGCAACACCGACGACAATCACCCGGGCTCTTTGATGGTCGGACCACCGCCTAAAACCGGGAATTCCCATTATACCGTCCTCCCTAATATTTTTTGACAGATGTCACTGGAAAATTCATCCACTTTTGCTTGCAACGCGTCTTTGGCGGTTTCCGCTTCCCGGGAAATCTTATCACGGATATCCGCTAATTCCGCCTGGGCCTTTTCGTTCACCTTGGCGATGATCTCTTTTTCTTCTTCAGCAGCGGCTTGCAGCAGTGCTTCTTTTTCATTCAGGCCCTTGGCCCGAGCCTCTTTGATACCCGCTGCAAAGGCCGTGTCTTTTTCCAGGGCATCTTCATTATAGGTTTCGATACGTCATCCTCGAGCCCGTCGATTTTTTCTTTTCTTTGACGCAGAATATTGCGAATCGGTCGATATAAGATAAGGTTTAAAATCCAGAGGATGATGAGAAAATTGATAATTTGAATGCCTACGGTCCAGTCCGGCATAACGGTAACCCCGCCGCTACTTTTCGATTCTCCCGATGAACCCAGGGCCAAGGATGTCGCCAACAGCAGCATACTCGATCAGGATTACCAGGCCGATAACCGGAAATTTACGGTACCTACCAAAAACCTTCATGCAGAAAACCTCCGTCGAAGAATTTTTGCGCAACTGACCTAAATAGTTTAAAAATGGTAAAAGGATGGTTTGGCTCGGGCGGTCTATACCATCCGCACCAACCCGTTGTCAAAGGATTTTTTGAAAATTTTATCGGTGCTTGGGAAGCTCTGAAACGGAAGGAATATTTGACTGGAACCGCCGGTTTTTCTATCGGAACCGTTTTCGTTTTCATGCTGCAATTGCCGGTAAAAACGCCGCCGGGCTCTATCGAAATGACCCCGGCCTCGATATCGCCGTCTACCCGACCGGGAGGATACACTTCGACCCGTTTTTTGGCATCGATGGTGCCGGTGACTTCCCCCATGACGATGATGGAATCCACACGGATATCCGCATGAATCACCGCTTTTTCTCCGACAATTAACGTGCCGCCGTTGCTCAAAATTTTGCCTTTCACCCGGCCGTCCAGCCGGATGGTGCCCTTAAACTCAATCGTTCCTTCGATACGGGAATCCGCGCCTAAAAATGTTGATATTGAACCGATATTTTTTTCGTTTCTCATATGTTGATTTTACCTCCCGGAGCCAAGCCCCGCCCCTGTAATCCTTGCC
Source organism: uncultured delta proteobacterium (assembly GCA_963706575.1). Lineage (GTDB taxonomy): Bacteria > Desulfobacterota > Desulfobacteria > Desulfobacterales > JAHEIW01 > JAHEIW01. Next base: position 149,192 of record CAVPNL010000004.1, read on the forward strand.
CATCGTGACTATTTCTTATTGTCCAGTGCCCGATATCTCCCAAGAAGTGGTTTAAAATTCTAATCGAGCATAAACCGTCGCATACTTACATTTAGCAACAGGCCAATACTGATGGCGGTGGTTAATACCGAAGATCCGCCGTAGCTGACAAATGGCAGCGGCACGCCCACCACCGGCAACAGTCCCATCGACATGCCAATATTGATGAAGGCCTGCCAGAAAATCATCGCCGTAACCCCTACGGCCACGATGGTACCGAAAGGTTCCCGGCATCCATGCGCCACGTTCAACCCCCAGATGATCAGGATCAGAAATAAAAGTACCAGGGTGATCGATCCGAGAAATCCCCATTCTTCTGCCAGAACCGAAAAAATAAAATCGGTGTGTTCCTCGGGTAGAAATGAAAGTGCGTTTTGGGTGCCTTTTAAGTACCCTTTACCGCTGAGCATTCCGGAACCGATCGCAATTTTAGACTGAATAATGTGATATCCGGCCCCCAGTGGATCCAGATCCGGATTCAAAAAGACGAGAATCCGTTTTTTCTGATATTCTTTTAAAAAGAACCATATCAGCGGGACCAGTACCGCTCCGGAAGCAAACAAATAGGCAAAAGAGCGTCTTTCAATTTTAACAAAAACCGTAATAGAACCGGCGATCAAAACCACCAGCCCGGCCGTACCCAGATCCGGCTGCATACCGATTAAAAGAACCGGCAGCATGATAATCATTGCGGGCCGGACCAATTCGCGCAGGGTGAATCCTCTGGTTTTGGCATCCTTGGAGTAGTAGCGCGCCAAGGCGAGAATGACTGCTATTTTAACGAGCTCAGACGGCTGAAACGATACCGGACCGATGATCAACCACCTTCTGGACCCGCCAACATATTTACCGGAAAATAAAACGACTATCAATAAAGCAATGCTGGCAAAGTAGATGGGCTGCGACCAGCGATCCAAAATTTTATAATTGAAAAGAAACGTGACCACCATGGCAACCAGACCGACGGAAAACCACAACAGCTGCTTATAGAACAGCACCTTTTGGGGCGTCGGGGTCTCCGCCGTCACGGCGCTGTATAACGTGATCAGACCAATACATCCAATTAGGATGGCCACTCCCATCAAACCCCAATCAAAATATTGTACCAACCGTCGATCAAACATTTGTTGTCTCACTCCCGCTTCGGGATCAGGTTTCAGGTGTCAATCAAAGGTCTCAGGGATTCAAGTATCTGTTGGATTAGTTTTATTTGTTTCATTGGTTGAATTAGTTGGATTAGTTGGATTCACCCGAACCAATTGAACCCATTAGACCCATCAAACCAATTAAACAGATAGTACACCTGAACATACGCTTGAAACCTAAATATAGGTTTATAATGGCTTAACCACCGCCGCCGGTGTTGCTCACATCGTTTTGCGTCGCCACCTGTGCACCGGCAGGCGGCTTGCGCAGGTAGGTCTTAATCATTTCCCGGGCAATCGGTGCTGCCGCTCCGGAACCGTGCTCCCCATGTTCAACGACTACCGCAACCGCAATCGTCGGTTGTTCAGACGGTGCATATGCCACAAACCATGCGTGGGCTCTTAGATGGATCGGCATATCTTCTTCCGCCAGCGTTTCGTCCTCTTTGCGGCTAACCACCTGAGAAGTACCGGTCTTGCCGCTGAGATCGATATCCGCCAGACGGCTGCCGCGGGCGGTTCCTTTCTCACCGTTGACCACTTTCCACAGGCCCAGTTTGACGCGGTCAAGATTGGCCGGGGAGATTGGCAGTTTCCCCGTCAACCGAGGTTCATTCTTTTGCAGAACCTCTCCGTCCGCTGATTGAATACGGTCCAAAATCATCGGCTGATATCGATTGCCTCCATTGGCGACCGCAGCTGCCAAAACCGCCATTTGCAGCGGGGTTGCCAGATTAAATCCCTGGCCGATGGCAACTGACAGGGTTTCGCCTTTCTGCCAGGGTATACCGGTGCGCTTTTGTTTCCAGGCAGCTGTGGGAATCAACCCATGGGCTTCCTGATCCAAAAATATGCCCGTCGGGGATCCCAGACCGAAGGCTTTGGCATACCAGGCCAGCCGATCCACCCCGAGGCGATCGCCGACCTGATAAAAAAATACATCACATGATTCTTCCACAGCCTTGATGATATCGACTTTCCCATGCCCCCCCTTTAGCCAGCAGCGGTAGACCCGATTGCCGAATCGATAATACCCGGGACAGTTCAATATGGTCTGATCATCGATGACCCCTTCTTCAAGCCCGGCGAGGGCTGTGATTATTTTGTAAGTCGATCCGGGCGGATATTCTCCCTGGATGGCACGGTTTGACATCGGTCTGAATGGATTGGAAACCAGCGAATCCCATTGTTCGTGCGTGATACCACCGACAAAAAAATTTTGATCAAACGAGGGACTGCTGGCCAGCGCCAAAATCTGACCGGTATCCGGTTCGATAGCGACGGCCGCACCGACCACGCCTTCCAGCAGCGTTTCGGTGCGGTGCTGCAACTGTTGATCGGTCGTCAAGTAAACATTTTGTCCCGGTTGCGCTTCAACGGTTTTTAAAATCCTCATAACTAGCCCGTTGGCGTTGACCTCAACCTGCCGGCCGCCCCGTTTTCCCCTCAAGAGATTTTCATAACCCTTTTCAGCGCCGAACTTGCCGATGAGGTCACCGCTGCGGCAATCCGGATACGAACCGCTCTTGAGCTCTGTGGGGCTGATTTCGCTCAGGTAGCCGATGAGATGTGCGGCCATGCGTTCATGAATATAATGCCGCCGCAAATTGACATCCACCGAAACCCCCGGCAGGTCAAATTTATTCACCTCTATGGCCGCCAGGGTATCGCGCCCCACATCCTGTTTGAGCAAACGCGGCTTGTAAGCCGATGCGCCTTTTGTTTGCTTTATTTGAGATAACAGCAGGTCCGCAGGAGTTTGCAGATGCTGCGACAATTTTTCGAGCGTAAGCTGCAGCGGTGCCGCGTCTTTTATGGTAATGTTCACATCGAATGAGGGTCGGTTATCCACCAGTAGATCACCGTTGCGGTCATAGATCCGACCTCTGGGAGGATCGATATTTTGCAGCCGGATGCTATTATTTAACGATAGTCGTCGGAACTCATCACCCATGATCGCCTGCAGATAAATTAGCCGTATGAAAAGCATCACAAAGGCCGCCAGTGCGCATGCTATCACACCGGTAATGCGCTGTTTGTACCAATCGGAATCGGCTGTTTTTAAATATCTATCCATAAGCCTTGGCTAGGGTGCGGCTCCATTTAATTGAATATTAAAGCGTTTGGATATCGCTAGCAGGCAAAATAAAAATAGCGGGCCGGTCATCAACGCCCACAAAAACTGCACGCTAATATTTTTAAGAGCGGCTGCCGGAATTTGCCAACCCGGCCCCAAGAACCCAAAGGTCCCGACAATCAACACATTCTGGATCAATACCGCAACGACAACGACCAATGATAAGAATAATTTATTGCTGACCCGCAAAAATTTTAAAATCCAGCGCACCCCCACAAACAACCAGAAATAAAACGTCAGGTAAAGCCCAAATGGGCTTCCGGAAAGATTATCCATAATCAACCCGAGGATTAAAATAAACGGCAAGCTTTCGCGCAGAGGCAGGCAAATGCTGATAAAAATGACAAAGGGAATGAGAAGATCGTACATTCCGGCGAATACATTAAAATAGGCTAAAAGGGTGGTTTGAACGATGATCAAAAAAAGGCAGGTGCCGATATAAAAACCATATCTCATTGCTGGCTCGCAAATGCTTGTGTTTTGGGACGCAGGATAACCAATACCTCTTCGAGTTTTTCATAATCAACGAAAGGGGTAACCGTAATTTCATAAAAAATATCAGAACTGCGCTGGCTTAAGTCCGATACCCGTCCGAGGCGCAGCCCCTTTGGATATACGCCGTCCAACCCGGATGCAATAACGGTATCACCGATTTGAACATCGTGCTTGCGCAGAACAAATTCAAAGCGACACTGGTCTGCCGACCCACCCTTAATAATTCCCCGCGCCCGCGAGCGTTGCACCAATGCATCAACCGCACTGTTACGATCGATGATCAGCATCACCTTAGCGTAACGGCCGGAAACTTCAATGACCTGACCGGCAATGCCGGTGGGTAAAACAACCGGCAATCCCTTTTGCAAACCATCAGACCGGCCTTTATCGATGATCACCGTTTTAAACCATCCGGAAGGGTCTTTCGCGATAACCTCGGCAGCCACAACTCGATGGGTCGGGGCTTTTTGAAAATTCAGCAAATTCCGCAGACGCGTATTGGCCAGTCCAGTCTCACGCCATTCATTTTTTTTCTCGACGAACTGATTTAGTGACTCTTTTAGGGTTTCGTTTTCATGGGCAACCGATACCAGAAAAAAATAATTTTGCCAGATGCTCCGGGTAAAACGCACCGAGCGGGTCACAATCTCCTGGAAGGGCGCCACAAAGGAGATGCCCACACGGCCCAAACCAAAGGTTGACTGGCGCTTGCTGGTGATTGAAAGGAGGATAACGTTGACGACAATCAGAACGATGCCGCCAACGATTAGAACCATCTTTTTGGAGAACATAGAGCTTTGTTCAATTTCCGGGATGTTTTTGGAGATGCGCGATCAGTTGACCACAACTTCTTTGAGGATTTCAAGGTTGTCGAGAGCCTTCCCCGAACCCAGCGCTACGGTTGATAATGGATCCTCGGTAACCGTAACCGGTAAACTGGTTTCCTCTCTGATCAGTTTATCCAGATTCTTTAGCAGGGCCCCGCCTCCGGTTAAAATAATACCGCGATCAACAATATCGGCGGATAATTCGGGCGGTGTCTGCTCCAGGGCAATTTTAACCGTTTCAACGATGGCATCAATTTGTTCAGAAATTGCAATTCGGATTTCCTCTGAGTCTATCGATAAAATCTTGGGAATTCCGGAGGCAAGATCGCGGCCTTTAACCTCAATGGTCTCCAGGTTCTGAGAATCCGGATAAGCATTGCCGATAGACGTTTTTATTGTTTCAGCCGAACGCTCACCGATCAGCAGATTATATTTTCGCTTGATATATTGAATGATAGCCGAATCCATCTTGTCACCGGCCACCCGAACCGATCGGCTATAGACAATTCCCTTGAGCGAGATCACGGCAACCTCAGTCGTACCACCGCCGATATCCACCACCATGTTGCAGGTCGGTTCGGTGATGGGCAGTCCGGCTCCGATCGCTGCCGCCATGGGTTCCTCAATCAAAAACACCTCCCGGGCCCCGGCGGATTCGGCAGATTCTCTGACGGCGCGCTTTTCAACCTGAGTGATTCCCGAGGGCACGGCAATAATAATCCGCGGCCGTACAAAGGTCCTGCGATTATGCACTTTGTGGATAAAGTGTCGCAACATGGCCTCGGTCACTTCAAAATCAGCGATGACACCATCGCGCATCGGGCGGATGGCTAAAATATTGCCGGGTGTTTTACCCAGCATGTTTTTGGCTTCCGCCCCGACCGCCAAAACGCGGTTCTTGGATCGGTTACCCGTGCTGACCGCCACCACCGATGGCTCACTGAGTACAATGCCGCGCCCTTTCACATAGACCAGGGTATTGGCAGTGCCCAGATCGATGGCCAGGTCATTTGAAAACACACCTAAAATACGGTCAAGAAATAAATTCATTCGAAAAAGCCTCGCTGGAAAAAATGTATATAAAAATTCAAGGGATAGCTAACAGATTTATTGTAGCATGACAAGAAAAAATAATCATCAAAAATTTCCGGCAGCAATGGCATCCATCACCGTATCGTGCAGTTTCGGTCTGAATTCCTTGATGCCTTCATTGTCCCTTGTGGGGTGCACGCGATTGGTGAGCATAATGACAATCACCGATTGCTCGAGATCCATCCAGAAAGAGGTGCCGGTAAACCCCAGATGTCCGACGCTGCCTTGCGAAAACCGCCGTCCGCAACTGGAGCCGGTTAAGCTCGGCATATCAAATCCCAGGGCCTTGTCGCTACCGGGTAATCGTTGGAAGAATTGATGCAGCAGTTCCCGGTGAAACAGCCCGTTGCTGGCTTGGCCGCGATAGGTGAAAAGCAACTCGACCAAAAGGCGATGAATATCTTCAGCGGCCCCAAAGAGGCCCGCATGCCCTTCAATACCGCCGACCACATAAGCATTTTCATCATGCACCTGTCCTTCTAAAACTTTGCAGCGCCAAGGGCAATTCTCCGTGGCAGCAAAGGCGCCCCGACTTTCATTCATGTTATTGGCGATAAAAAAAAGATGGTTGAGCCCCAGGGGCCGATAGATCTCGTTGACGACAAAATGATCCAGCCGCAGGTCGCCAACGCGTTCAACGATCCAGGCCAGAATCATGAATCCCAGATCACTGTAAAGAACGGTTTTTCCGATCGGGTTGACCAGCGCCTCCTGCACCAGTTGCTTGCGCAGCGCGCTTCTGCGTGAATCTATTGCAACATCGTTTAAAGCCTTATAGTAGGGCCGGTAGTCGGGAAGCCCCGAATTATGATAGAGTAAATGTTTCAACTTTATCCTGGCCTTGTCGGTGCCCTCGAATTCAGGCAATAATTGACCGAGGCGCTGCTCCAATTTAATTTGCTTTTGCTGCACAAGCCGCATCACCGCCAGGGTAGTCGCCAGGGGCTTGGTTAAGGATGCTAAATCAAAAATCGTTTCGGGGGCCACAGGCGCTCGGGAAATAAGATGCGTAACCCCGTATGCGTTAAAGAAAACGGTTTCTCCATTTTTCGAGACCAGTAAAACGCCGCCGGGAAATATCTCTTTAGCAATTGCTTGACGCATCAATCTGTCGACTGATTTCATTTTTATTTCGCTTCTGTTCACTGTCATTAGGTGTCGGGTGTCAGGTTTCAGGTGTCAGAATTGATCGAGCTGAAACTCTGCAAGGTCAGATGCTGACACCTGAAACCTTTAAAATCAGATTGTAGCCGGCTCATCAAAAGAAAGTATCTGTCGATCGGTATCCAGGATGGCCTCGATGCCGAAAGGTATCGTCATGTTTTGTTTCCCGTGTCCGATATCAAAACCTGCCAAAATCGGGATGTGAATATCCTGGAAATGTTCCTGGAAAATCTGATAAATTCCGTCCAAATCCCCACAGTCTTCAAAACTGCCGAGAACCAGGCCGGCAGGTTCATCAAAACATCCGGCAAGTTTCATTTGAAACAGCATACGATCGATCCGGTAAAGGGCTTCCCCCCGGTCTTCTAATAATAAAATGCGGTGTTTAAACTGGGGTTCAAAAGGTGTTCCCAGCAGGTGGCATAAGGTGGCCAGGTTGCCGCCAATTAGGGGTCCCTGTGCCCTGCCCGCCTGAATCACAACACTACCGGCGGGCTGAACCTCAAGCGGCCTGTCAGATGAAATGGCCCCTAACAGGGAGTTGCAGGTCATTTCGGATGCTTTGGCCAGCGTGGTGACCACCGGGCCGTGAAATGAAACCAGCCCGCTGCGGTTCGTAATCGCCGTCAGCAGTGCGGTAATATCACTGAACCCAATGAAAACTTTTGGATTTTTCCGGATGACATCAAAATCCATCAAAGGTAAAATTCGCAAAGAACCAAATCCACCCCGGGCGCAAAAGATAGCATCGATGGCGGGGTCTTTGAAAAGCCGATTGATAAGCCGGGCACGATGGGTATCGTTTCCCGCCAGGTAACCGGTTTTTTCAAAAATCTCATCATTTACCCGGATGCGAAATCCCAGTGACTCAACGGTACTTAACCCTTGCGAAAAAATTTTGGGATCAAAAGGACCGGCAGGGGCCACAACACCGATGGTGTCACCGGGCTTTAAACGGGGCGGACGTATGGGTTTCTTGTTTAAAGGATCCATAATATTTTAAGGTTTCGGGTGTCAGGTGTCAGGAACCGGCCAGCTAACAAGTGTTATATTTGTTTAATTAGTTCGATTAGTTAAATTGGTTAAGACCAAACGAATAAAACCAATTAGACCAATTCAACCAATAAAACAAAGTAATTGAACTGACACCTGAAACCTGTTGTATATTGACATATGAAACTATGAGTGCTAATTAATGTCGCCTGTGTCGGGGCGTAGCGCAGTCTGGTAGCGCACTTGAATGGGGTTCAAGGGGTCGGAGGTTCAAATCCTCTCGCCCCGACCAGTCGAATCATTTGGTTCCGTGACCGGCCACTTTTTCTGAACCCGGCAATCTGGCCGCCTTGAGCCGCTAGCCCGTTTCGCAATTTAGGATCCGCCTCGCATCACAACCCGGCTTGAAGCAGATCTCACTGCGCCTACTACCTGTATTTATAGCACAAACTCCGATGCGTCTCAAATACTCCGGGCAGTTGACGAAAAGCTTGTGTGTTGCATCATGGTAATATATAACGTGAACCTTTAGGCGCGCCTAATTTTATAAGGGAGATACGATACTTTTAAAGATGGTGAATTCAATTATTATAGCAACCGGAAGTTACATTCCGCCTGCGGTCATACCGAACACGCATTTTCTTGACAACGAGTTCTATGGAGAGGACGGTCAGAAGCTTGAGCGATCAAACGCCGAGATCATCAAAAAGCTCCAGGAGATTACAGAAATAAAGGAACGGCGATATGTAACCGACGATCTTACCACCTCCGATATTGCTTATATGGCGGCAAAAGAGGCCCTGGAAGGTATCGATAGGGAAAGCCTTGATGGCATTATCGTGGGTCAAAATTTAGGGGATGTTAAAGCGGGCAACATCAGAACCGATATGGTCCCCAGCATCGCGTCCCGCGTGAAACACAAACTGAGAATAAAAAATCCATACACCGTCGCCTTTGATATTCCTTTTGGCTGTCCTGGCTGGCTGCAGGCAATAATTGTGGCCGATTATTACATCAAATCGGGTGATGCAAAGCGTATCCTGGTCATTGGTGCTGAAATCCTATCCCGCGTGTCGGACCCCCATGATATTGACTGCATGATATATGCTGACGGCGCCGGCGCAACTTTAGTTGAAGCGACGGACCGGGATGTCGGCATTCTAGCCCACGTCACGCGCTCGGATACATATGATAATGTAAATCTTTTAAATTTGGGCAAATCCTACAATCCAAAAAGAAATGACAATGAGCTATATATTAAAATGGACGGCCATGAAATATACAAATATGCTGTAAAAACCGTCCCTCAGACGGTAAAGAAAAACCTCGATAAGGCCGGAATCGAACTGCGTGATGTGCAAAAGGTTTTGATTCACCAGGCGAACGGAAAGATGGATGAGGCGATTTTAAAAAGACTGTTTAAGCTTTACGATGCCGAAGAGATCCCGGCTGACATTATGCCCATGACCATATCCTGGTGCGGTAACAGCTCGGTTGCCACCCTGCCGACCTTATTCGATCTGATGCAGAAAGGAAAACTGGAAAATCATCGACTTCATTCGGGAGAAATCGCCCTCTTCGCCTCAGTCGGCGCCGGAATGAATATAAATTCTATGGTGTATCGGATGCCCTAATTGAGCGATACACGCCCAAAACGGGCGTTATTGCCGTTGATAGGCCGCCCGGGCCGCTTCGACCATAGCGAGCATGTTTTCGGTCGATGTGCCTGGGGCAACGGCACATCCCGGAGCCAGGATTTGAATCCCGTCGTCAATACACTTTCGGCATTCCCGCCGCACCGTTTCGGGATCCTTCATATACAGAACTTCCGCAACATCCGCTCCGCCCATCAGGACGATTTCCGGACCGCATACCTCACGCGCCAGTTGTGCGCTTGCCTTGGGCTCCAGGCTGAGAATCTCCGCGCCGGTTTGGCCCATATATGCGACAATCCGATCGACATTACCGCAAATATGCAAGATTTTGGGGACCGGAATAGCAGCGAACTGCTTCTGCTGGTAGGGCAGTTCGAAGTCACGATAGGTCTCCGGCGGTATCATCAGTGGCGATGCCGTCATGTCCTCGCAGGCAATGATATCGGCTCCGGCTTCTACTAGGGCCTTGGCCAGCGTTGTGCCGGCTTTTTCGGCGACATCAAGAAAGGGCTTTATTTTTTCAGGCGCCCTGACGGTGGCTTTCAGCAGGGGAACGATGTCCAGCAAGGCACCGGCAATGGTGAACGGACCGATGATTCCGGCCACAATGGGCACCTCTCCCTTTAATTGCGCCTTCAGTATCCTGACAGCCTCCAGCAACTCCGGAATCGTTCCCCGGTCGAGAAAATCAGCGGGGAACTCCGGTGTATCGTCCAATTGGTACGGCGGGGGATGATCGATACCGGGGATGCCTTCCTCCCCGTCCGGACCTGAGCCCGATTTTAGGGTGCATCCCAGGGCCTCGGCCTCGATGGTTTGGGAAAACGGTACTCTGACCGCATCGAAACCCAGCACGGTATGAGCCGCCAGGGCCTGTTTGGCCATGGCGGCCCCTTTTACATGGCCTTCGGGCCAGAAGGCGTCGACTTTCTCCATCTGTTCATAGGTCACGGTAGAATTGGCGCCGAAACAGGGCATCCGATCGGCTTCTTCATGGTTTAGAACTGCCATTATCCTTTCTTTGGCATTCATCTCGCATTCTCCTTTGTGGGCTGGGATCACTGCTCGCTTGCACACCTGCCCGAAAGTTCCCGGGGGCGGGTGCCATAACATTACGAAAGCTAGATTCCGGAAGATAGAACAGAATAGCTGCTAAATCAATGCCTGCGGCTCCCCACCAGGGAATAATCCAGCCCCATCTCACTGACTTCCTTTTTAACGCCTTGATACAGCTCGAGGTATTCATCGGTGGGCGTGACCGTTTTCAAGTCGTAACACTGGCTGATCTTCTGCCCTTTTGGCGCCTCTTTGATTTTATCCTCGTATTTGGGCAGAATCTTCTTGACCAGGACATTGGCATCCTTGCGGGTCATGCCCGAAAGCGCGGCGGCGTGGGCGGCTTCGGCGGCGATACGGCCTTCCATGCCGGTGCAGCGCTCCGGATACATGTTGCGCGCCGATGCTGCCGGCGACAATGCCGCCCCGGAAACCGCGGCGCTAACGCCATGGTTAATCAACTCATAACAGGCGAAATCGGTACAGGGTCCGGCAGCGATAAACGTATTGGCAAAATGCAGCATGTGGGTGTTGCGGGCCATGGCCTGATGACACATGGCGGTCAGCCATAGCATGGCCCGGGTGGTATTGCAGGTTTCATGGATGTCAATCGGGAAAAAGTTGGTATATTCAGTCATGAAGGCTATACGGCCTAAAAAGAGATGGGCAACCATGTTGATGGCACTGCCTTCCGGCCCCCCGGCATATCCGCCCATCAGCGGGCCCATCAACCCCCCCAACGGGTAGGTGGCACGCAGCAGAAAGGCAACTTTTTTCATACGATCGTAATCCACCTTCATCTCGGCAATGGCGCCCATTAGCATGCCGTCGCGGTCAAGGGCCCCGAATTCCGGCCGCGCCGCTGCGATCATGGCATCGGCCTTTTCAGCGGCCGAGACCTGGGTGTACATGCCCTTGCCCGGGTGCCCCACACGAACAGCCGCCTCGCGGCGTTTGCCCACGTCCCAGATGGCTGCCTCCACTTCCGCGGGCGAGCCGGAACGCACTTCTATGCCACCCAGGGTATGCAGGATGGAGCCACCCGAAAAACAGTCCGCCAGGTCTTCTTTGGCCGTACTCATGGCCGCTTGCAGGAAAATCTCTTCGGGATAGGGGGTCCCCACCAGGGTGAAGTTGCAAAACGGCGGACGCGAGTCTTCCACCTTGCGGGGATACTGTGTGCGTTGATCCCGGCCTTCGCCCCAGGTAATCTGATCGGTTGATGCATTCAAGGCCACTTCCAATTCATCACGCGTACATTTGATGATGCGTTCGGTATCGGTGCAATAGATCCCCACGGTCAGGAAATATTCGATGGCGGCCTCAAAAAGACGGTCCACCATGGCATCGTCGGAGGGAATGACTTCCTCGGGGTTAAATTTCAGGTCATATTTTTCAACCATTTTTTTGGATGTTCGCACCACGCGCATGTCAAAATCACGCTCTTTTACCAGTTCACCGGTCTCGCTTCGGCGCACGATTTCCCAGAAATCTATCATTGTTATCGCTCCTTTTTCCCATTGATCAGGATTTTGGGTTCAAGGTTTAAGTCACACTATTCTACCAGCCGGTCGGCCTCGGCAATGGCTTCACTCGTCGTGCGACCGTATCCATCCGATCCGATCTCCTCTGCCCAGGACCGCACCACCGGCGCGCCCCCCACCATCACTTTGAACTGGTCGCGGATACCCCGTTCACCCAGCTGTTTAATCAGTTCAGGCATATAGATCATGGTCGTGGTCATCAGGGCCGATGCAGCGATGATATCGGCGTTTTCCTTCTGGGCGGTTTCGATGAATTGCCTCACCGGCACATCCCGCCCCAGGTCGATCACCTCGTAGCCGGAGACCGACAAAAATAGTTTGATAATGTTCTTGCCGATGTCGTGTACGTCCCCCTGGATCACCCCGATAACGACTTTGCCCTTGGTTTGCGTCTGCTCCTTGAGTTCTGCGATTTTGGGTTTCAACACCTCGACCGCAGCGTTCATGGCGTCTTCAGCCAGGAGCAGCTCGGTCAGAAAAACTTCCCCCTTTTCAAACTGGTCTCCTAAAACCGACATGCCCGGGCTGAAGCCCTTTTCTAACGCTTCCAGGGGACTCATGTCTTGATCCAGCGCAGATTGGGCCAGTGCGGTTGCTTTCTCGGGATCGCCGTCAATAATTGCCTCCTTCATCTGTTCTAAAAGCGCTGCCATAATGTTTTTCTCCTTTTTTGGGGTCCGATCCGTTGGTTGTGATCCGTTATCTTGGCTTGTCGGCCCGTATTTCTTTTGCGAGGGCCACCCGAACCAATTATCGTAACTTTTTATCATTTTTGATCATAGATCTATAACTATGTCAACCTTTTTTTGGGGTTTTTTAAAAAAATTAAAGGTCAGACTGTTATCTATCAGTCCGTTTCATTTGCGGATCTCCCAAACCCCTAAAGATCAAAAAGAACTTTTAAATTATTATGTTATATACTTGACAATGGACCAAATCACATATATTAATTCCCATGACGGACTGAAAGAAAGCAACTAAAACCGCAAAAATTAGACCGGAAATAAAAAATAAAGATTGCTTTTTTATCGTAACTAATATAATCGTAATCATTGCTAAATTCAAAATAGTTTTGATTCAATACCAATGGGATCTGCTATGAAGCCGTATGCCGCATCACCACCTTTGGAATCAAAAAAAAGTCCCTCCATCAACCATGAACAAATCGAGCGACTGCGCCGAAGTCTCGATGCCAAAGCGCGCGATTTGTTGTTGTTCGATCTGGCCACCCAGACCGGTATGCGCCTAAAAGATTTGTTGCGTTTGAAGGTGAGCGATATCCATAGATTATCCATTGGCAAAGCAATCCCGGCCACGCGTGCGCTAAACTATCTGGAACAACCCGCAATCCTCACCGAGACGCTGGATCGCACCATCAAAAAATACCTGGCGACGGATGGAAAACGGCCGGATGACTATCTGTTTCAATCTCGCAAAAGAGCACGGCCCCTAAATCTGCCCAGCGCCTCAAATATGATCAGCGGCTGGTTTCAAACAGCGGGAATCGATGGTTTTAGTGGTGCCCGGGGGCTCAACAAGATTTGGCGGCTGTACTATAAAGATGCGGTCGAAAGAACCAAACAGAAGGCGGACAGAGATCCGATTGGTACCCTGGAGCCGATTAAAACAGCCACCCTGCAGGAAGTTGTCTACCAGCGGTTGTTAAAGGCCATTATTGCAGGCCGAATCCCGCCGGGTGAACAGCTCGTTCTCGGTAAGGTTGCCGCACAATTTAAAGTCAGCCCCATGCCGGTGCGCGAGGCCTTTAACCGGTTGGCTGAGGCGGGGGTTATCACCTTGCAGAAAAAGAAAAGTGCGCTAATCAACACCTTGTCCAAAGAGGATTTGATGGAAATTCAGCAGATTCGCATCAATCTGGAGACCATGGCAGTGGAGCAGGCCTGCCGATCGATGGACACACAGACTTTGGATGATTTGCAGGTGCTGCATCAGGCGTATCTCGAAGCGTTCCGCGTCTTCAGAGTGGAGGAGGTTCTGCGGCTCAATCGCCAGTTTCATTTCACGATCTATTCCGCCACCCGCATGCGGCGGCTAATGTACATCATCAACGGCTTGTGGGATCAGATCAGTCCCTATTACCATATCCTTCTGCGAAAAAAGGAGCACCTCTATACGGAAAAGCACGCCGACACCCATGGCCAGCTGTTGGAGAGACTGAAACAGAAAGACATTGAAGGCAGTGTTCAGGCCCTGCGCGCCGATCTGCAAAACGCGGCGGAGTTAATCATCACCGAATTTGAAAAGCATCGCGAGTTCGAAATCATTTAATTTCGCCGGTTTTCATATAATTGGTAATCCTGCCGGCTTTGTAAGCCTGATTGAAAGCCGCAACCACACCCGGATCAAACTGGGTACCATCGCCCTCATTGATAATTTTAATAATGATGCCGTCCTCCATTTTTTTACGGTAGGCGCGGTCGGAGGCCATGGCGTCATAGACATCGGCCACCGATAAAATGCGGGCCAAAAATGGAATATCCTGCTTCCTGATCCCATCGGGATAACCGCTGCCATCAAAACGTTCATGGTGAGAGCGAATAATTTGCCTTTCTTTTTCCCACAAACCCAACTGCTCGAGAATGTTGGCCCCGATGACCGGATGATCCTTGATTTTTTCGAATTCATCGTCTGTCAATCTGCCGGGTTTGAGCAGAATGTCATCTCTGATGCCGATTTTGCCGATGTCATGCAGATGGCCGGCAAAATTGAGAATATCCAGCTCTTCTTTAGAGCATCCCAGTTGCTTTCCCAGTATGATGGACAGCCCGGTAACGCGACTGGAATGCTGCCGCGTATATAAGTCCCTGGCCTCCACTGCTTTTACGAATGCATAAAGGGTGGCAAATAGATTCTCATAGATATTTTCATAGAGGGCCAGGTTTTCAATGGCCTGGGCTGCGCTCTGGGCTAAAAAAGAAAGATAATAAAGATCTTTTTCGGCAAAGCGCTTTTGCCCTTGATCCACGATGGCTGTGATCACGCCGAAAACCTTATCCCGAATTTTTAAAGGCACAATCATGGCCGAGTTGATTTCAGCCGGCAAACCGTTGCTTGCGGTATGTTCAGAGATCAATAGCGGTATCTGATCCGAGACGACTTCCATTATCAGTGCGGCGCTTAAGGGCTCCAGGTCGGTGGTGGACGGCGTCTGTGACTCCTCATAAGTGGTTTTCCAATTCTGGGATGCAGCCGGACCGACAGATTCAGCTGATGATGATGACACCTTGATCGGTTCCTCAACCGTTTCATTAATTACATAAAAGTCGGTATAATCGGCGCGAGAGATGTCGCGGGCAATATCAACGGCCCGCTTGAACACGTCGGTGCTGGAACTGATGGCCGTAAATTTTTTCATTATGTTGTTGAGGATGTTCAGTTCTTTAACTTTGACCAGTAACTCCTGATTTACCTTCTGAAGACGCTGCTTGCCTTCAACCTCCTTTTTTAAAAGAACATTTTCCGCAAATATTTTGCGCTGCTGCATCACGCGCTGCACGCACAATTCCATCTGTTTCAAATTGACCGGCTTGATCAAAAAATCGACCACCCCGTTTTTAATGGTCTGGATGGCGTTTTCCAGTGAAGGATAACCGGTCATAATGATCACCGGCATGGTATTATCGTGGGTTCGAATTCTTTCGGCAAGTTCTATCCCGTTCATAACGGGCATATTGATATCGGTAAAACAGCAGTCTATGGTTTCGCCCGCCAGGAGTTTAAGCGCCTCAGGGCCTGTTCTGGCGGTCAGGGTCTGGTAACCCTTGCGCTGAAAGTACTCGGCGGAAACGCTTAAAATACTCTCTTCATCATCGACAAACAGGATGGTTTGTTTTTTTTCAATATCCATTGGCAAAAATCTAAAGCGTGCCTTTTAGTCCGGTTAAAATTTCAAAAGATAGCAGTCCCCTGACTGCCAAAGCCACTGAGTGTGATATCGACATTTTGGGCAAAAACTTTAGCCACCGGCAGAAGCGAATTTGCCGATAGATATTGCCTTATTTTTAGATTCATGACAGAAGACGACTTTGAAAAAGCGCTTTACGATAAAGCGACACTGATATAAACCACGAAGAGCACAAAGAGCACGAAGCGTTAAATTCAAAGAAAGCGCTTTAAACGTTTTAAAAACTTCGTGTCTTTCGTGGTGTTAATAAATGGTTTAAAAGAAGCACAAACATTACAATTCTGCTAAGAATATGCTTACAGACGCGTTAAAAAGGCCTCTGAGAATCTGCCTTTTAAGCTACCGGTGCAACCCGCATTGCGGCGGTCAGGGCGTGTATCTGAAAAATCTGAGTCGTGCCCTAAAGGATCTCGGGCATCGGGTAGAGGTGGTTGTCGGCCCACCGCAGCCGCAGCTTGATGATGACATCCCCTTTTATCAACTCCCATCTCTGGACCTTTACAACCCCGATGATCTGTTCAGGATGCCGTCTTTAAAAGAGCTTTCCCGGCCAATCAATCTAATCGAGTGGATCGGGGTTTCGACCATGGGATTCCCCGAGCCCTTTACCTTTGGACTGCGGACCCGCCGTTTCCTGCGAAACAGGCGCCAGCGATACGATATCGTCCACGACAACCAGGGATTGTCCTACGGCCTGCTCACCATAAAGAAATGGCTTCCCACCATTGCCACCATTCACCATCCCATCACCGTCGATCGCAAAATCGCCGTCCGATCCGCTCCAACCATATGGAGAAAGATGCAACAATGGCGCTGGTATTCGTTTATCGGCATGCAAAAGCGCGTTTCCAGAATGCTTGACCATATTATTACGGTCTCCAAAACAGCCGGAAATGATATTTCCCACGATTTTAAGATTCCCCCGGGCCGATTCAGAATCATACCCAACGGCGTTCGCACCGATCTGTTTTATCCGATTCCCGAAATTGCGCGGGAAAAAAACCGTCTGATCGTAACCAACAGCGCCGATATGCCCCTAAAAGGACTCTATTACCTGCTGCGGGCGGTTTCGAAAGTCGCTCAAACACACCCGATTCAACTCACCGTTGTGGGAATACCCCAAAAAAATGGGTACAGCCAGGAACTTATTCAAAAGCTGGGTATTGGAAACCGAATCACATTCACCGGTCGGATCGCCGACAAACAGTTCGTGCGCGAATACGCCAAGGCAACAGCGGCGGTTGTGCCGTCAGTGTATGAAGGATTTGGATTGCCCGTCGCCGAGGCCATGGCCTGCGCAGTGCCGGTCATCAGCACAACCGGCGGGGCCCTGCCCGAAGTTGTGGGTGACGCCGGTCTTCTGGTGCCGCCGGCCGATCACCGGGCTCTGGCAAACGCGATTTTAACGATCCTGGAACAACCGCAATTGGCTCAAAAATTGGGCCGGGCAGGCTACCAAAGGGTTCATCAACATTTTACCTGGCTGAAAGCGGCCCAAAAGACCGTCGCGGTATATCGGGAGGCCATTCGTGATTACCGTTGATTTCAAGCAGCTCCAAATCAACCCCGGTTGCCGCATACTGGACATCGGCTGTGGAACAGGACGCCACACTTCGGCGGCCTTTCAGTTTAAGAAAATTACCGTTATCGGCGCCGATCACAATATAAATGACCTTTGCGAAGCCAGAAACCGGATTCAATTACATGAAAGACTGGGTGAACACGGCGGCGGGCGGTGGGGACTGGCCGCCGCCGATATCGCCGGCCTGCCGTTTAAAAACGATGTCTTCGATCTGGTTATTTGCTCCGAAGTACTTGAGCACGTTTCCCGGGATGACATCGCTGTCAATGAGCTCGTCCGGGTTTTAAAGCCGGAACATAACCTGGTGGTCAGCGTTCCGCGTTACCTGCCGGAACGCATCTGCTGGGCGCTGTCCAAAGATTATAGGGCCGCAGATAACGGCCATGTCAGAATTTACCGCAAAAAAAAACTTATCCGGTATTTGGAAAGTCTCGGCCTAAAACGCTGGGCGGTGCGCTACGCCCATAGCCTGCACACCCCCTATTGGTGGCTGAAATGCCTGGTGGGGCCCGGCCGCGAAGACGCGGTAATGGTGAACCTTTACCATCGTTTTTTGTCCTGGGATATCATGAATAAACCGAAACTGACCGGTTGGATGGATAGATTGCTCAATCCGGTTCTGGGAAAAAGCCTGGTGGTTTATCTGAGAAAAGAATAATGAGCTTGCCATCGAATTCGAATAACAATTAACCAATAACGAATAACACCTAATTGAGTGGATATCGCTCAATTAGGTCCTCCGTTGAAGTACGCCCAGAGTTTTGATCATAGACAGGGGACCAAATTGTCCGGAAGAAAGCGCCAGATTATAAATTTGGCGGGGTGCCTGCCCGCCTTCCGCAGGGTCTTCAAAAATATCGTGGATGAGAAGATATCCCCCCGGCTTAATATGCGGCGCCCAGCAGTCATAATCTGAAAAAGCCGCTTGAGCCGTGTGACCCCCATCGATAAACACCAGGCTCAATGGTGTCGCCCACAGCCGGGCTGCTACATCCGAGCGGCTGACCATGGCCACAACCGTATCTTCAAGGCCGGCTTCTTCCAGCGTCTTGCGAAATTCGTGAAACGTATCCACCCGGCCGGTTTCAGGGTCAAAAAGCGCAGGATCAAAATAGGCCTGACCGGGTTGTTGTTCTTCAGACCCGCGATGATGATCAATGGAAAACAGGATGCCATTGTTCGTTTTGCAGGCCATGCCGATATAGATCGTTGATTTGCCGCAATAGCTGCCGATCTCCAAACACGGGCCCGTCCGACTGGCCTCAAGCGCAATTTCGTATAAACAGCGCCCTTCTTCTTCATCGAGGAAGCCTTTGGTGCTGCTGAGTAGCTCGGGGTCAATGTTCATACTGCGGTTCTCAGGTACGAGGACGGGTACGACCAGAAGCACCGAATTCGTTTGTCGTCCTCGGATTCTCTCCAATTCTTAATTTTCAGCTTGCTGAAGTGTAAGGCCGGCCTCCGTGCCGGCCAGGGCAAAGCAGCCACGGAGGGCTGCCCTACTCTTGACAGGTGACTCCGACCATATTTTTCAGATTATTAAAGCACAAAAAGGCCGGTATCACTTAAAGGCAGATAGAATATCGAACATTGAACAAGGAATTTCGAATGATGAAGTAATCTAGCCGTATGGCCATCACTCCTGTGACCGGCGATCAAAGCTGCTGACGAGAACGTCCCTGGGCTTGGCGCCGTCTGAAGGGCCGACGATCCCTTCTTTTTCCATTTTTTCGATAATCCGGGCCGCTCGATTATATCCGATTCTCAAATGGCGCTGGATCATGGAAATGGAGGCTTGCCCGGCCTCGGTGACAAGGGCCACCGCATCGTCATAGCGCTCGTCATAATCATCATCATCGGATTCGGTGGATTGGATGGCGGATGTTTCGGTAACTTCTTCGTCGTATTCCGGTTTTTCCTGGCTCCTTAAAAATGCAAGGACCTGAGTCAGCTCGCCCTCGGAAATATAGGCGCCGTGAATGCGTTGCAGCTTGGCGGTGCCGGGCGGTAAAAACAACATATCCCCGTTGCCGAGCAGATTTTCGGCACCATTGGTATCGATAATGGTTCGAGAATCGGTTCGGGAAGAAACCTGAAAAGTCAGACGGGTCGGGAAATTGGCTTTGATAATGCCGGTTAATACATCCACAGAGGGCCGCTGGGTCGCTAAAATCAGGTGGATTCCGGCGGCCCGGGCCATCTGGGCCAGCCGCGTTAGCCCGACCTCAACATCCCGCGAAGCGAGCATCATCAGGTCGGCAAGCTCATCAATGACAATCACGATATAAGGCAGTGTTTTGGGGGCTTCCTTATCGGCCGGTTTTTGCGCCTTGGCCACTTTATTGTTGTATTGTTTGATATTACGGGCGGTCATTTCGGAAAACAGTTCGTAGCGTTTTTCCATTTCGCGTACCGCCCAAAAAAGCGCATTGGTGGCTTTCTTTGGATCGGTGACCACCGGCGTAATCAGATGGGGGATTCCGTCATAACTGGAAAGCTCGATGCGTTTGGGGTCGACCAGAATAATTTTGACTTCATCCGGCCTGGCCTTGTAAAGCAGGCTGCAAATCATCGCATTTAAGGCGACACTTTTCCCGGCACCGGTAGCACCGGCAATTAACAGATGCGGCATTTTGTCCAATTCTGCAACCACCGGATTGCCGACAATATCCTTGCCCAGACAAAGGGTCAGCCTAGATTTTGATTTTTCAAATGCGCTGGATGCAATAACCTCTTTGAATTTGACCATCTGACGATTGGTGTTCGGAACCTCGATGCCAATCACCGCTTTGCCGGGGATCGGCGCCACAATCCGGATACTGATTGCCCGCATGGCCAGCGCCAGATCATCGGTCAGATTGACAATTTTGTTGATCTTTACACCAGGGGCCGGCTCGTATTCAAAGGTCGTAATGACCGGTCCGGGGGCGACCTCAACCACCCTGCCGTGAACCCCGAAATCTTCCAGTTTCTTCTCAAGCAACTGGGACTGCATACGCAAATTTTCATCATCGGCAGAGCCGATCTGAAATTCCGGCTCCTCCAGAAAATTAATCGACGGTATCTGAAAGCCTTTCCCGGTCTTCATAAAATTAAATTCTTCCTGCTTGGGTGCCGCAACAGGCTTGACGGGTTTGGCCTTAGTGTCCTTTATTTTTATTTCCTTTTTGCGGGGGGGGTGACGGTCAATTTTGGCGAATTTCTTTGAGCGTTCGCGGCGCTCTTTCCATTTAAGATATACGGTCATCACGCGGTCCACTACGACGGATATCCAATCCCAGCATCGCAAGCAGAAGGCAATCAATGAAAAACCGGTGGACAGGATGAACCCGATGACCCACAGCAGGATCAATATAATTAGCGCACCGGTGAAATTGGTGTATTTTGTTAAAAATAATTTAAAGGGTATGCCGACCAGACCGCCGGCTGAAAATTCGCTGCCGAACATAACATAGGTGTTTTGCTGCAGGGCCAGCAGACTGCCGCTGGTGACCACCAGCAGAATACCGCCGATCAGGGTAGAAATTTTGGCCTTCATCGGGTGATCCCCGAAAAAATGAATGCTGGTCAACAGCAGCAACAGCGGGATCCAAAATGCGCCCAGCCCAAAGATGCCGATTAAAGCGCCCGATACATGCGCACCGACCAAACCGAACAAATTGTGAATCGAGCCCCCGGTTTTCGCATTATGAATCGAGGGGTCATGCGGGCTAAAAGACAACAAACTGATCAGGGTAAAAATGACCAGGAAAAAACAAAAGATGCCGATGATTTCCTTGCGCATAAGTTTTTATCGGGTTGCGAGTTGCGCGTTACGAGTTAAGAGTTGTGAGTTGTGAGACTCAGAAGTCAGTCATCTATCAGTTGTTTAAATGGTTTGATTGGTTTAATTTGTTCAATTGGTTCGGTTTAAGCCAACCAATGAAACCAATAAAACAAATAAAACGAATCTAACAAATCCTCGAGTCGCAGAACCTCTGAACTTTGAACTATTACGTTGCCAGCAGCCAGCGACCGATTAGACTTCCATAATAAACGGAAGTATAACTGGCCGGCGTCCGATGGTAAAGAAAAAATATTGCCGCAACGCGGTTTTGATCTTTGAACGGATTTTATCCACCCGATTGGTAACCTCCGGTGTTATTTCTTCTACAATTTCCAAGACCACACATTGAGCATCCTCCAGCAGGTAACCGCTTTCAGTTTCAAAGACAAACCCCCGGGAAACAATCTCGGGTCCGTAGACAACCACACCGGTTTCTTCATCAAACGCCATCGTCACGGCAACCAGGCCCTCTTCTGAAAGCATCCTGCGTTCTTTTAAAACGCTTCGGCCGACGTCACCGACACCCTTACCATCGATGAGCACCCGGCCGGTTGGAATCCGTCCGCTAATCCGGCCGCCTTTTTTATCAAATTCAATAATCTGTCCGTTTTCCGCCAACAATATGTTTTTTTCCGGGATACCCACTTCTTTTGCCAGCCGTGAATGCAAAATAAGATGCCGGTATTCCCCATGGATTGGGATAAAGTATCGGGGCCGGGTCAATTTAATCATCAGTTTCAGTTCTTCCCGAAATGCATGGCCGGATACATGAATATCGGATATTTTCTCGTAAATAACGTCGGCGCCTTTGCGGTACATGTTATTAATAATCTTGGCAATCGCCTTTTCATTGCCGGGAATGAATTTGGAGGACAGCACCACTGTATCCCCCTTTTTTATTTTTATTTGTTTGTGGGTTCCGGCTGACATTCGCGCCAGGGCAGACATCGGTTCGCCCTGGGTGCCGGTGGTAATGATGATGATTTCATCATCATCATGGTCGGCGACCTCATCAATTGAGATGATCTTGCTGTCGGTGGTGTCCAGGTACCCCAGTTCCCTTGCGATACGAACACTGTCTTCAATGCTTTTACCGTCAAATATGATCATTTTACCGTTGGCTTTGGCAATATCCACAATAACCTGAATGCGGGCAATATTCGAAGCGAACAGGGCGACAATGACACGGCCGCTGCTTGCGGTTGTGATCCGCATCAGGGTCTCACAGATCTCCTTGTCAGAAATCGGGTACCCTTCCCGTTCTACATTGGTGGAATCGGACAACAGCGCCAAAACTCCCTCTTCGCCGAATTTGGCAAATTTGTTGACATCCGTTGCCCGTTCATCGCCGGATCCATATCCGATTTTAAAATCGCCGGTATGAATAATTCTTCCCAATGGACTCTGAATGGCAATCCCCACACCATCTAAAACGCTGTGACCCACCCGTATAAACTCCAGCGTAAAGGGACCCAATTTTAACGTTTCATCCGGTAATATGGTGTGTAAGGCCGCTGAACCATTGAGTTCATACTCTTTGGTTTTTTGCCGGACCAGCCCCAGCGTAAAGGGTGTACCAAAAACCGGCGCTTTGAGCTCCTTTAGCAAATACGGCAGCGCGCCAATATGATCTTCATGCGCATGCGTTAAAACGATACCCGCCACGCTGGACCGGTTCTGACGTAAATAGTCCATATCCGGGATGACAAAATCCACACCCAGCATATAATCTTCGGGAAACATCAACCCGGCATCGATCACAAAAAGCGTGCCGCCGTATTCGAATACCATCATATTCAGGCCAATTTCGCCAAGGCCGCCTAAGGGAATAATCTTTAGCATGCGCGCTCATCCATTTTGCTGTTCTCAAAATTGTCACAAATGACACGTCGAACGTTTTCCATTAGCGCTTCTTTTGTCTCACGGGTATATGTCGAAGTTCCGATCGGCTTGTGGATAACCATGCTGACACGACCCGGATAGACCCGAAACCTGCCCTTGGGCATTATCGCGCGCGTCCCGGTTATGACAACCGGAACAATCGGGACGCCGGAATCAATCGCCATAACAAACCCCCCTTTTTTGAAAGGCCGGATTTTACCGTCCCGACTACGGGTGCCTTCCGGAAAAATGAGCACCGATACGCCGCTTTTAATCTTGTCGGCCGCCACTTTAAGGCTCTCAAAAGCCGATTCGCGGTGATATCGGTTAATACTGATATAACCGGCCTTGCGCATGGCGCGCCCGAAAACCGGAATTTTAAAAAGCTCCATTTTGGCCAGCCATCGAAACTGAACCGTAAGATGCCCCAGTAAAACCGGTATATCAAAATTACTCTGGTGATTGGGCATATAAATATAGGGGCTCGAAGGGTCGATGTTGGACAGTCCTTTAACGCTAACTTTAATCCGGCTGACCATCAGAATTGATCTGCCCCATAACCGGGCAATTTTGTGCAAGGGATTGCCCGATCGGACAAAAAACGAAAGCACGATGACCAGTGTTCCCGCCACCAGCGTGGCAAAAAAAACCCAGATCGTTATGTATAGGGTCCGAATCATGTTGCGATGTCCAATTTTTCAAATATGGCATCCACAACCTCCATAATCCAGATCCGTTGTTCCCTTGAGGCATATCCGATACAGGCGCATCGGATTCGGTTTTTGGTGCGAACTAGCAATTCAATGGCAAAACGTTTTTCCTCCAACTCAATGGCAAAGTAAAAGGGCTGGCAATCGGTATGCGCATGTTGTATCTCCGTCAGCACCTCTGCTGCTAACGGTACCCAATAGACACCGCCCATTTCTACCGGGCCATAAGATGCATCCAGATATTGCTGAATTTTATGATGATCCTCGGGCCGAATTTCATCGATCACATATTGCTTCATGGCAGATGGCAAATGTTATATGACATGCTGGGTTAGCGCTCCCCCTTGCGAAATCGGCGGATTGGATTTTTGCACCGCAAGCGCTAAACGCCAAGGGCGCAGGCTTGCCTGAAATGCCGCAGGCGGAACGTGAAAAAGGGCGTGGAGCATCCAGTATAGATGCATTTAACTACCATATTTTGCGCATACAGGCAAGGTGTAGATAAGGCGACAAGCTCCTATTTTTAATGATAAATATAATCTTCTTGGTTCAAAAAAGGAACGGGCGTTAAGGGACGCAGGTTTGAGTTACCATGGAGAATTCAAAAGGCGGGCAGTCGACGTATTCATAAAACAGGACCCCCTGCCCCGGCTTCCGAAATCGGATCTCCGGGCAGGGGGTCAAACCGGATTAGGTTTCTTCAACGACAATAGCGCCTTCTTCACAGACCTCGACACAGCTTTCGCAGCCCAGACATTCTTCGGCGTTGACGGGCACGGATTTGCCATCTTGCATTTCAAAGACTTCAACCGGGCAAACATCCACACATTCTTCACAGCCAGCGCATTTTTCTTCGTCGACGATAGGATTAAAAGCCATTATATACGTCTCCTTTCGAATTAGGTATTTATTAAGGTGATGGAAACCCACCTTGGATTCTGCTTAAGGGGAAAGTCAATATACCAATTGGAAAACCGAGTCAAGTCCTGATAACAATTTTTATCTAAATTGAGCGTTTCAAATTTTAAAAAGAGATTATTGCATATTATATTCAATGAATTCTGTCGATTTATATTTCTAATATTTGAAAGGCTCAACTTAGATTTTGGTAAATTTTAATAAATTTGTATTTATCAGGTATTTCGTGTTTCGTTTTTAGTGTTTGGTGTTTAGCGTATCGATGGATCGCCGATCGATGAGCCCGATCAGGGTGTTGCCGGCCTCAGCGCTTTGATCGGGAATGAGTGGATCGATATTCTGATCTTCGAAAATCGGCTTAAATGTATCCACCGGGCCTTGGCCGGACACCATATATAATGTCAGCCCAACGTTTGAGCGCTGATCCTGTGGCAGGGGCATATCACCGAAGGGGTCCTCAGCTGCAGCACCCCGGTTTTCGATAAGCTGTTTTATCTGTTTTAAAAACGAATCCCGCCAGATGCTGGCGCAATCATCTTTCGTATTCGTGACCGGCAGTCCTTCAAATTGAATAACCTTTTGCGCTGCAGCCAGGTTTTCAATCACGTGATTGAAAACCGCTGGGCTGCTGGTCACAAAAAGCCCTGAATCAACCGGGTCGCTCATAAACAGGCGCAGCCACGCCTGTAATCGGTCTGGTGCCATATATTCAGTGGGATCTTCGATTCTGATTTCAGCGTTAAGCGGGGTAACCGGTAAACCATTTTCCCTTTCACCACTTATTTCTTTGAGCAGATCACGCGAAAGCCGATCATTAACACCAAGGTCTCGATTTAACTCGGCACTCTGCCGGTCAAATTCCTGGGCAAAATCAAGAAAGACCCGTGCGCAAAACAATGGATCGAAATCCGCTTCGGCAGATGCAATCCGGCTGCTTTTTTTTACATCCGAGACAATCCGGGAAACTGTAGATTCACCAAAACAGGGAATGGCCCCCTGCTGCCCCCAAAAAACCGCCGTTTTGAGGTTCTTACTGTCATCGTGCAGGCCGGCAAACGCCCGTAATTCTTTTGCCATCTTTGCAAGGGTCTCATCTTTCGTCTGCACGGGCACGCGGACCTCCATCACATTTTCCTCGATCCAGGGCTGCATCTCTGAAGGTAATTTTCGGCCCGAGGGCTGATAGACGGTAAACTGCTTAAAACAGGCGGCCAATGTTTCCGCCACCCATTGGGGCACGTAGGTATAAGGGAAATAGATCGGTTTTACCATTTTCGGTTCTCCATCCTAAAGGTGTTCAACTTCAATCAAAATTAGGTGTCAGTCAACAGGTTCAATGGATCACGGTTCAGAGGTTCAGGGGCTAGATAACTGAAGATAGATTTCAGAGGTCAGATAGTAGGGTCGGCCTCCGTGCCGACCTCTGAACGGCGGGCGCAGAGGCCCGCCCTACTTTTGAACCCAGAACCTCTGAACTTAGAACCCTGAACCTTTGAACCTTTAATCCTTAGCTGTGATCCTGCACGATGATCCCCCGAGATCTGAGTTCGTCTCTGAGTTTATCCGCGAGATCCCAATTTTGCTCTGAGCGGGCCTTATCTCTTTGGCTCAGCAGCCGTTGAATTTTTGGGTCAGCGTATTCATCAAAAAAATTAAACTGATTCAAGACCGTATCGATACTTCGAAACCCATTAATCATCTTTGAAGCGTCTTGTGGGTGCAGTTGGTTTTTTTGGACGAGGATATTCACTGTTTTAACAATTGTGAAAACCGTGGCCAGGGCTGCTGAAATATTTAAATCATCATCCATGGCGCTCATGAATCCGTTTTTAAGATCGTAGAGTAATTGTTCCAGTTCCGGGTAGGGCCGGCCCTGCTTCACACAGCGCAGATTGTACATACAGCGATCCAGCCGTTCAAGCGAACGCATGGCTTCGTCCAGGCGTTCTTTTGAAAACGAAATCGGTTTGCGATAGTGACTGGACAGCAGCCAAAAACGGATGACCCGGCCGGAATAGCCCATATTCATTAAATCCGCAATTGTCAGTCCGGCTGAGCGTTCATCCAATTTTTTCCCGTCGATGAGCACCCGATCGCAGTGTACCCAGAACTTCGCCAGGGGTTTCCCGGTCATGGCGACGGCAATGGCATTTTCATTTTCGTGGTGTGGAAAAACCAGTTCTCGGCTGCTGGTGTGGATATCGAAACATTCGCCTAAATATTTCATGGACATGGCTGCCGATTTAATGTGCCAGGAAGGCCGTACGCTCCCCCAGGTGGTTTTTGTGAAGATACCCCTTTTTAATTCTGAAAGTTTGGATCGTTTAAACAGGGTGAAATCCCGCGGGTTTTGTTTTTCATAGTCATCCAGATCAACCGTGGCGCCCACTTTTATCTTGTTGATATCAATCCCGGAAAGCTGTCCGTAGTCATCAAGGCGTGAAATGTCAAAATATAATGATCGCAGTTTTTCATAGGCAACGCCTTTCGTAACCAGCCTTTCACCCAGGGCCACCATATCGTCAACATGATCGCTGGCCTGGGCATAGGAAGTGGCCGGATTTAGGCCTAAAACGGACAGATCTTCTTTGAATTGAGAAATATTGGCTTCCGTAAATTCCTTCAGATCGACATTGGCTTCTTCGGATCCGCGGATGGCCTTGTCATCAAGATCATTGATATCGGTCAAATGATTGACCGCGTAACCGCGGTTTTCAAGGTAACGGCATAGCAGGTCGGCAAAGACAATGCGGCGCAATTCCCCCAGATGGATGCGGGTGTGTGCGGTGGGGCCGCAGGAATAAACGTTAACTTTTCCCGGGGTTCGAGGCTCAAACATCTCTTTTTTGTGAGACAGGCTGTTGAATAATTTCAGGGTAACCGCTTCGCGCACCGCAAAAAGCGAGGTGCTTAAATAACGCTCGCCGTTGTCCGGGAATAACACGACCAGGGTGCCGGCCGCCATTTTGACTGCAACCCTGCAGGCAGCGACCATGGCCGCACCGCTGCTCATGCCGACAAATATGCCTTCTTCCCTGGCCAGTCGTCGTGCCATTTCGTAAGCGTCTTCATCGGCAACATTGAGCTTTTGATCCAGGCGTTCTTTTTCAAAGATCTCGGGGCAATAGGCTTCTTTCATATTTTTTAACCCCTGGATCTTGTGGCCCAGATAAGGTTCCACCCCGATAATCTGGATGGACGAATCGTATTCCTTCAGCCTTCTGGAAACGCCCATTAAGGTCCCGCTGGTTCCCAGGGTGGCCACAAAAGCGGTAACCTTGCCGTCGGTTTGCTGCCAGACCTCTTCAGCCGTACCATAATAGTGAGCCTTCCAGTTGGCTTCATTGTTAAATTGATCGGGGAGAAAATAGGTGTTCAGGTTTTCACGGGCCAGCCGGTAAGCCTCCTCAATGGCTCCATCGGTGCCTAAATGCCCCGGCGTTAAAAGGATGTCGGCTCCCCGGGCCTTTAGAATCTTTTGTCGTTCGATGCTGACCGCATCGGACATCACCAGCAGCAACCGGTATCCCTTGACCGTACAAACCAGGGCCAGGCCGATCCCGGTATTTCCGCTGGTGGGTTCGATGACGGTTTTTTGCGGTATCAGCTCTCCGGATTTTTCGCCAGCCTCAATCATGTAAAGGGCGGCGCGGTCCTTGACGGACCCGCCGGGGTTAAAACACTCGAGTTTGGCGAGCATCTTTACAGCGGGATTCGGATTGAGTTTTTTGATTTCAACCAGTGGCGTATTGCCAATGGCATCCAGGATAGAATGACCCATACCGTAAACCTATAAGGAGAGTGCGTCCCGCTCTGAACGGGATTCAAAGTGATCTAAAATGCCTAAAATTAAACAGAAGAATCAATCCATTTTATTTTAATCCTCACGCAAAAAGACAAGCGCGCAAAGATGCTAAGGAATAAAAAATAAAACTTTGCGGGCTTTGCGTGAGACCTAAAACTTTAGGCACTTTTGGTCCCTTTGTTGATCACATCTATTATTTTAAGAAATTTCAACTGCAACAATATTTTTATCCATGCAAACATTGCTTAAGAAATGAAGACACGATCTTGCGCATCGCGGCAAATACCTGATCCTGGGTTTGGGCCGCGTCGATAACTCTGAACCGATCCGGTTCAAGACGGGCCAGCTCAAGATAGCCGGCCCGGACTTTTTCATGGAATGCCACCGCTTCGGCTTCAAAACGACTTTCATCCCCGGATCGCTGTCCGTTGTTTAACTGTTGCCAGGCACGTTTCAGACCCACCTGCGGCGAAAGGTCCAGCAGCAAGGTGATATCAGGCTTTAGATCGTCAAACAAAAGTTGATGTAGTTGCCCGATCAATTCAATGCTCAGCCCCCTGGCAAATCCCTGATAGACCAGAGTGGCATCAAAATAACGATCGCATATCACTGTCTTGCCTTCCTTTAACGCCGGTCTGATAAGCTCATTAATGTGCTGGGCGCGATCGGCCATGTATAAAAGCAATTCCGCCAGCGGCTCCAGGGCATTATTCGCTGGATCCAGCAGAATCGATCGAATATTTTCTCCGATCAGGGTGCCACCCGGCTGCCGGGTCGCAACACATTCGATTCCCCGGTTTTCAAAAAATTCCACCAGCCGACAGATCTGGGTCGTTTTACCCGAACCTTCGATACCTTCCAGTGTGATGAACATGAGGTTAGTCCGTTGATGTTGCTCAATTATGCGCTTGAAAGCTTCTTAAAACTACATCAAAGAAAGTGCGCTAAAGTTGGAAGTGATCTAAAGTGACTAAAGTTAAGGAATTCTACCCGTCGAGAGCCTCCCGTCGAGAGCCTCTGGGTCGAACGACTGGGTCGAACGATCATTTTTAAAATAAAAGATAGAGCGCAGCGAAACCATAATTTTAGGCATTTTAGATCATTTTAGGCACTTTAGGCACTCGTTATTTTTGCGCTTTTGAACGTAATCCACTATTTCCGAGAAAGCCTCTCCTCTTTTGATCGGGTCACTAATTTCCAGCCTTTCAGGTTTTCGAGCGCCTGATAATCGGTCTGATCGCATTTTATGGGTGTAATCGAGATAAAATCTTCACACAAGGCTGAGCCGTCGATATCGGTGGACTTGCCCGCCGGCAAAGAATCACATCCCTGCCAGTAATAGGTTCGCTCACGAGGATCCATCCGTTTATCAATATATTCAGGGAAAAAATCCATATCGAGTCGGCTGATGCGGACGCCGGTAATTTCTTTTAAGGGTCGGTTGGGAATATTGACATTTAGAAATGTTCCAAACGGAAGCCCGTTGGCGTACACATCTTTTGCCAGCGCTTTGACAAAAAGTGCCGCCTCGTCATAATTTTGCACGTCTCGACCATGGATGGACACGGCAATGGCCAGAATACCGTATAATGTCGCCTCCTTGGCAGCCGCAACGGTTCCGGAATAATTAATATTTATGCCGACATTCGCTCCGGGATTAATACCTGAAATCACCATATCCGGTTTGCTATCCAGGATTTCCAATATCCCCATCTTGATACAATCAGCCGGTGTCCCTGAGACAGCATAACCCTGGAACGCCTTATTGATCGAAACCTTTTGTACACGCAGCGGCTTATTTAGGGTAATACCGTGGCCAACGGCACTCTGTTCACGATCCGGCGCAATAATCGAAACGGAATGCTGCGATGCCAGATGTTTGTAGAGAGACTCCAATCCGGGAGCATAAATGCCATCATCATTGGTTAGAAGAATATTCATAATGAATCACACAAATTGGGTTATGGGAACTTTGGATAACACAAATCTGTGAAAGGAAACATCAGCGGGATCGGCAGATCGGCCTTTAAACCCACCCGGGCATAAACCGGGGCAGGTATCGGTTTTGCGCCGCACGCAGCGCCGAATTTGCCTGAAAACGAATTGAATTGGCCATCTGTATCGGGTTGATGGTTAAATTTTAATTTAGGGGCCATAACGATTTGCGCTTAATTGACTTTCCGGTAATATCTTGACATATTTAACTGGTTTGAATTTATATCCCAAATTTCAATCATATTCAAGAAATATGAATGAATTCCGGCTTTATCGGTTAAACTCACGCACCTCAATGGGGATCCTAAAAATGATCAGAACGGTAGAGTTCACCCCAAGCTCAATGAAAATTGCAGGAGGGCCGGCTTGCAGCTGAGACGATTCAAACGCCTCTTTCAACTTCTCATTTCAAAGCGGAGCAGACGGACGGTCTTTTTAGGCTGTTTGATTTTGGGTGCTCTGGCAGATTCGCATCCGGCAGGCGCCCAGAGTTTAGAGCTGCAAAAAGAAGGCATTTTAAAAGACGACGCCCGGTTGCCCTGGGTGCTTGAAGCCGATGAGTTGACCTACGATCATCAGCTGGATCAATATATCGCCCGCGGCAATGTTCAAATATCAAAAGCCGATAAAAAGCTGACGGCTGATTATATCCGCTACGATCACAAAAACCAGCATGCTTTTGCCCGGGGCAAGGTGGTTCTGACCGTCGGTCAGGACATTCTTTCCGGCAGCCAGCTGGACATTGACCTCGAAAAACAGGTGGGCTGGATAGAAAATGCCTATTTATTCCTGAAAGAAAACAATTTTCATATCACCGCCGACAAAATTGAAAAAACCGGCGAAAAAACCTACCGCATTGACCGCGCCACCCTCACCACCTGCGACGGCCCCAAACCGAGCTGGAAAATCAGCGGCAAAGATGTCAAGATTAAAGAAGATGGATCCGGCACCGTCAAACACGCCGTCGTGCGGGCAAGAAGGGTGCCGGTGCTGTACTCACCCTACTTTTACTATCCGGCGAGAGAGGATCGACAGACCGGTTTTCTGATGCCTGAATTGGGCGAAACCGGGCGCAAAGGTTATCTGTATAACCAGCCCTTTTTCTGGGCCATCTCAGAAAGTGCCGACGCCACCTTTTACGCCAACTACATGTCAAATCGCGGCATAAAGCCGGGAGCTGAATTCCGCTATATCTTAAATGAGCGCTCCCGGGGCACCTTCATGCTGGATGGGTTTAACGATGACAAAACCGATGAAGGCGGCCAATCCAGCGATGATTACGGATATCGGGACGCCGGTGAAGAAGTCTTGCGCACCAATGAAAACCGCTACTGGTTTCGCATGAGTCATCATCAGGCAGCGCCCCTGGGATTTTTTGCCAAATTGGATTTGGATATCGCCAGCGATCAGGATTACCTGCGTGATTTTCGGGATGGGCATATGGGCTATGACGATACCAATGACTATTTTCGCACAGCATTCCACCGGCAACTTAATGACTATAATGATCCTGTCCGAACAAACCGTTTGAACCTCAATCGGCTCTGGCCAAAATTCAACTTCAATTTCGAGCCGCGCTGGAACGATGACACCAGACGGGATATCAATACCGGTGAAACCCTCCAAAGACTCCCGTTTATGAGCTTTGATGGTGAAAAACAAAAACTTTTGGCCTCGCCGTTTTATTTTGATTTAGAATCTCAATATGACTATTTTTGGCGCGACAGCGGCACCCGGGGCCAGCGGTTTGACGTGCACCCCAGGTTTTACATACCCTTTCGAGTTAATAAATACGCCACTGTTGAACCGTCGGTCGGGTTAAGGGAGACCGGCTACCGCCTGGATAAGAGCACTTTCGACGATCAGCCCGATACCAATCAATGGTCACATCGCGAACTTTTTGACACGCGTTTGGAACTTTTTACAGAACTTGAAAGGGTCTTCAACTTAGAGGATCAGCTCTTTGAAGGCGTCAAGCACCGCATTCGCCCCCAGATTACGCATGAATTTATACCGGATTCCAAGCAGGGAGACTTGCCCCGATTCGATACGATCGACCGAATCGATGAAACCAACAAAATTACTTATTCCCTTATCAATACATTGACATCCAAATTAAAAACCGCTGGGCCAAAGACAGCAGGACCGGAACTGGCAAGCAAACACGGCAGTCAACGGCAAACGACGGTCGATTATAAATATAACGATTTTTTCCGCTTTGAGGTCGAACATGGCTATGACTTTGAAAAATCAAAAAGACCGTTTTCACCGATTTCAGCCAAGCTGGATGTCTCCCCGGTTAAATATATCTGGCTGGATGCGGACGCCCAATATTCCGTCTATAAGAACGAATTTCTGCGTCACAATATTCAGGGATTACTGTGGGACAACCGCGGCGACGAGTTATATGTGGATTATCGATATGAGAAAAAATCCGAGGAAACCGAAGTTACAGAAAATATCCAGTCCATTACAGGCAAACTGAGGGTGCAATTAAGCGATTATCTCTCGGTTAGCGCTGAAAATGTATATAACTTTGAGACCGACCAGCGAATTCGAACCGCCGGCGGATTCACGTATACGGCGCAGTGTTGGTCATTTGATTTTAAATATACGGATGAGCCCGATGACTGGAAAGTGAGTTTTAAAATCGCCTTGACCGGACTGGGAGAAATTGAGTATTAGAAGCCTAATTGAACGATAAACGCCCAATGCGGCGTTATTGGTTATTGGTTATTGGTTAATCGTTATTAAAATTCGGTGGCGACCTCATTTTGTATTCCGATAATGGGTAAAATATAAAATTCGATATCATTCCTTATTAAACGACTAACTAATAACGAATAACGAAAAAACGATAACGCGCATTTGGGTTTTAGCGATGATAGGATCGTAAGGGATGCAAGACAAAAAATTATTGTCCCTCTGGTATGTGTTGCATACCAAAAGCAGGTTTGAAAATGTCGTCAATGATGGCCTCGGAAAAAAATCCATAGAAGTTTTTCTGCCGAAAGTTACCGTCAGGAGCAAACGAAAAGATCGAAAAGTCATGATTCGCGTGCCCCTATTTCCGGGATACCTTTTTGTGAAGACCGATCTTGCCCCCGAGTCCCATCTGGAAATTGTAAAAACCGCCGGAGCGGTTCGGTTAATTGGAAGCAAAAAGGGACCGGTGCCCGTACCGCATGAAACCATCGATTCTTTAAAAATCATGGTAAGCGGCGATCATGCCGTCACTACCGGCCACCGTTTACAAAAAGGGGATAAAGTCCTGGTGCTTCACGGACCGTTTGCCGGCGTTACCGGAACCTTTACGCGCTATGGCGGCAAGGGACGCGTAATTGTCAACATTGAGGCACTCGGGCAATATGCCGGGGTGGAAGTCAGTGAAGACGATATTGAAATTGTACCTAAAATATTAACATAACGGCTTGACATCTAATTAAGTTTCAGCATATAAATTTCACAATCTTATTGCCGATCAGCATTTTGAAAAAGGAGGTTCTATGAATAAGTTGGAGCTCATCTCTGCCTTAAAAACAGAGGCCAATATATCGAAAGCTGAAGCCGCCAAAGTTGTCCAAATATTTTTCGATAACATGGCGGATGCCATGGCAAAGGGGGAACGGGTTGAAATTCGAGGTCTCTGCAGCTTTTTTGTAAAAGATTACAAAAGCTATACCGGCAGAAATCCTAAAACCGGAGAGAAAGTTACCATAAGGCCGAAGAAACTTCCTTTTTTCAAATCGGGAAAAGAACTAAAAGAACGGGTAGACTACTGAGATTTGTATAAATTTCAATCCACTCCTTCAATATCCCGTTGTTGAGCGGAGCGAAATGAACGGTGCCCGTGTCTGAGTTGCTTATAAATCAAGAAAAACCCATAAGAATATTAACCACCCTCCTTCGAAACGGGACTCTGCCCCACGCGCTTCTATTTACGGGAACAGAGGGTGTGGGCAAAGAGGCCGCTGCCGTTGCTCTGGCAATGGCCTGCAACTGCCAAAGAGCACTTCCCGAATCCAAAGCTGATCATCGGTCAGGCCAGGACCCTGTCAACTCATCTGGCGAATTTAACTCGATAACGATGGACGCATGTGGTGTCTGCAAATCCTGCAGAAAAATTGCGGCCGGCAACCATCCGGATATCATCCGCATCCAACCCAGCGGGCCTTTTATTAAAATAGATCAAATTCGCTCGTTGCTGCAGACTCTGGCCATGAAACCCTATGAGGCCATAACCCGGGTGGCAATCCTATCTCAAGCCCAGGCCATGAATGCAGCCGCCAGCAATGCACTTCTGAAAATATTAGAAGAGCCCCCCAGCCGCTCGATGCTGGTGCTGACCGCGACCCAAAAATCGGATCTTCTGCCAACCATTGTATCCCGTTGCCAGAATGTGGGGTTTAATCCGATCCCCCAAAAAAAGATCGCTTCATGGCTTAAAGACCAACATGGGATCGCGCAGCAACCCGCCGACATCATTTCAGCAATGGCCAATGGAAGCTTTTCCAGGGCCCAAATGATGGTCGAAAATAACTGGCTGCAACGTAGAAAATGGGTGATCGATGAAATGGATCGCCTCTCTCTGCAGCCGATCGCCCGCTTGTTTTCCCTGGCAGAAAAATTATCAAAGGAAAAGGAGGCGCTTGCTCAGAGTTTAGAAATCATTAAAGTGTGGTTTAGAGACCTGATCATCAACCGATATGATGCCGCTAAAATCATTAACCGCGATGTCGCCGATAAAATTGAGAGTGCCTCACAGAAAAATAGTCTGCCCGATTTGCTTTCTAAGGTTGATGCCGTTCAAAAAACGCAAACCCGGCTGGCGGCAAACACCAATTTAAGACTCGTCATGGAAAGTTTGCTCATACAGCTGGCACAGCCTCAGGGAGCGAATAGATAAAATTTTTGCTTTTAGGAGAAAAAGATGCAATTTTATCCTCACGCCAAGCCGCAAAGATCGCAAAGGCAAACATTTTTTCGCTTTTTTATTTTAGCGACTTTGCGTCTTTGCGTGAGATTTTTAGATTCAAACTCACCCGGATAGAGTGATAAATGATCCGCCCAGCATGTGCTCAAACGGCATCGCGCTGGCGTGCTGAAAATAAAACGAAAAAACCATGAAAAAAATAGTTGGAATACGATTCAAAACAGCCGGCAAAGTATACGATTTTGAAAGCGGGGCATTTGTCCTAAAACCGGGTGACCATGTCATCGTTGAAACCGAACAGGGACTCGGTTTCGGGACGGTGGTTTCGCCCCCGAAGTCTTTTGAAAAGCGGGCGGCAGGCAGGCCGCTCAAAAAAGTTTTTCGGCTGGCAACCGAAAAAGATTTCAACCAGCGCCAAAAAAACCTATCTCATGAAAAGTCCGCCCATAGCTTTTGTTTGGGCTGCATTCGAAAACTGGACTTGAAAATGAATCTCTTTTCGGTTGAAAAATCATTTGATGGAAACAAGTATACCTTTTTTTTCACAGCCGAGGGGCGGGTTGATTTTCGGCAGCTTGTCAAAATGCTGGTCAAGGAACTGGGTGTCAGAATTGAAATGCGGCAGGTGGGTATCAGAAACCAAGCGAAAATGTGCGGCGGCATCGGCCGCTGCGGCCGCCAACTGTGTTGTTCGACATTTTTAGATAAATTTGATCCCGTATCGATCCGGATGGCCAAAGAACAGAACCTATCGCTTAACCCGACTAAAATTTCCGGGCAGTGCGGTCGACTGATGTGCTGTTTAACCTACGAGTTTGAGACTTACAAGAAGCTGAAAAAAAATTTACCCCGGCTGGGTAAAATTGTGACGACACCCAGCGGAAAAGGCAAAGTCATCCGGCATAATGCGATTTGCAACCGTATCGCTGTTCGTCTGGAGGACGATCTGGAAGTCGAATTTAAAGTTGACCAAGTAAACCTGCAAAAGGAATAAAAATGCCCAAACCGTTTTACGTCACAACTCCCATTTATTATGTGAACGCACGCCCGCATTTAGGGCACGCCTACACCACCATTATCGCCGATGTCATTACCCGCTTTCATTCCATGCGCCCGGCAGAAGTTTATTTCCTAACGGGAACCGACGAACATGGAGACAAGGTTGTACGAGCGGCTAAGAAGGAAAACCTGAGCCCCAGGGCCTATGTCGACAAGATCAGCCATCTGTTTCGGGCGCTTTGGCCGGAGCTCAATGTTAACAATAATTACTTTATCCGCACAACCGATGCCTCCCATATGGAGGTCGTCAGTCGAATTCTTCAAAAAATCTACGATGCGGGCGACATTTATTTTAGTGAATACTCGGGGCAGTACTGCTT
Source organism: uncultured delta proteobacterium (assembly GCA_963706575.1). Classification (GTDB taxonomy): domain Bacteria; phylum Desulfobacterota; class Desulfobacteria; order Desulfobacterales; family JAHEIW01; genus JAHEIW01. The sequence goes on from CAVPNL010000004.1 coordinate 186,293, forward strand.
CGGATGTGAGCGCTTTTATACCGATCGGGAACTGGTCGACGGCAAATGTCCGGATCATGAGACCGCGCCGGAGACGATTAAAGAATCAAATTATTTTTTTAAGATGAGCCGCTACCAGGACTGGCTCATCGCGCACATCAAAAAGCAGCCGGACTTTATCCGCCCTGAACGCTACCGCAATGAGGTTCTGGCATTTCTCAGAGAGCCGCTTGAAGATCTCTGTATATCCAGACCAAAAAGCCGACTGAAGTGGGGCATCACCCTTCCCTTCGATGAAAATTACGTCACTTACGTCTGGTTTGATGCCCTGTTAAATTATATTTCAGCACTTGGATACCCTGATGGTGAATTGTTTCAGAAGTTCTGGCCGGTGGCCCAACACATCGTCGCCAAAGATATTCTTAAACCCCATGGCATCTATTGGCCCTGTATGCTCAAAGCCGCCGGAATACCCGTATACCAACATTTGAACGTACACGGGTACTGGAATATTGAACAGAGTAAGATGTCGAAAAGTCTTGGTAATGTCATCGAACCGCTGGAACTTAAAAATCTCTACGGACTGGATGCCTTTCGGTTTTTTCTAATTCGCGAAATGAAGTTCGGACTGGATTCAAGCTTTAGCCAGAGCGCTCTGGTGCAGCGGATCAATTCGGATTTGGCCAATGATCTCGGCAATCTTTTTTCCAGAATCATATCCATGGCTCATAAATACTTCAAGGGCTGCGTCCCGCAAGTCGATCCTCAGGCGGAGCGGGAATTGAATCTCGATCTGCAATCCAACGCCCTGGAGACCACCAAGAATTTTGAAATCTTGATGGAAGCCTTTGAATTTCAAAAAGCACTGACGGCTGTGTGGGAATTTATCGCACAAATGAACAAAACGATTGATCTTACCGCCCCCTGGGTGCTGGCCAAGAAAAAATCAAGTCACAAGCAATTGGCAGCCGTTATTTACCATCTACTTGAAGGGCTTCGAATTATCTCGGGCCTGATTTATCCGGTAATGCCGGATACGGCCAAAAAAATGCAACAACATCTCGGACTGAATCCGGACGATTCATTTTATCACCTCAATCAGCTTAGAACCTGGAAAGCGATCGCACCGGGGACAACCCTGATGAAATCGATTGCTTTATTTCCAAGAATTGAGATGGAAGAAGCGGCTTCGGATTCAGCCGCTCAACCGCAGGAGGAACCCGCTGTTTTGGAAATCAAACCCGAAATTACATTGGAGGAATTCAGCCGCATCGACTTGAGAGTGGCGACGGTCGTGCATGCCGAGCCAATCCCCAAAGCAAAGAAACTTTTAAAACTAGAAGTCGATATGGGACATAAACGAACCCTGGTAGCCGGAATTGCTGAAAAATACACAGCTGAAGAAATGGTCGGCAAACAGGTAATCGTTGTCGCCAATCTAAGACCCGCCAAACTCATGGGAGTGGTGTCCAACGGAATGTTGCTTGCCGCAGTTGACGATTCCGGCCCCACCCTGGCAACTCTGGAAAAAACCGTAGCACCCGGGACACCGCTCAAATAAGGTTTCAGGTGTACCAGTGTTCAGGTGTCAGTGTTCAGGGTCAACAGATAAGTGCTGAGGACTGAGCAAAAAAACCTGCCTGCCAATCGACCCTTTCAACATGACCTGTCCTTTTTCGTCATGAATCGTCCTCCCGAGGTCATGGGTTGTCCTTTTCCGTCATGAGCCGGCACGGGGCCATTTTTGCCCCTTTCTATTTCAATGTACTTCAGACCTCAGTCCTCAGTCCTATCTTTTCAGACCTGAACCTGCCACAGAAAACTTGACCCCAGAAAGCCGATGAGCGATAATATTATTTTAGGCCAAATGCGAGTTTGCTATCAATCAATGATCAAAAAAAATACGAAATGAAATCATCCTTGAAAACCGAGAAAACAGAGCGGTGGCCGCTTTTAAGACGTATTCGTCATTTTTACCGCAACCGGATTCTCCGGACCCGATGGCTATTAGGGGCCAATGTTTATTTCGGAAAGTATGTTGACCGTCTCCCCGATGGATCCATTGTTTTTTTCCCTTGCAGTCAAACCACGCTTTGCTGCGGCATCGCCGGAATTGTTGCCTTTAAAAACAAACCGAAGGAGCGTCATAACTTTAAGTTTGAATCACTTGAAGAAATGGTCCGGCAGATCGAAGACACCGGGTATCAGTCCTGCCAGCAAACCGACAGGTGGAATGATTGCTATCTGAGCGGCAGCGAAAAAATCGATGCCTTATGGCGCCGGGTTCAGACCCTAAAACTAGATGACCGCTTCTTTTCAGTGTTTTCAGACGAAAGAGCACAAAACCAGATTGAACGGCTGGCAAATCACCTGGCAGCGATCATTCAAACTGAAACCGGCCTGCTGGCCGAACAAATGGGCCGCCTTTCATCAGAACTTGTGGATCTGATTTCCCTGCGGATCGAAAAACTCAAGGATATCGCCTGGAGCCTTGAGAACGATATTCTTTCTAATATAAAAAAAGTAGGAGATTTTTTTATCCATGTCCACAGTCCTGAAGGGCCATCTCAGACAAGCGTCAGCGTGTTCAAAAAGATAAATGCCGTACTGAACAGCATTGACCGATTGGAAGTCAGGGGTAGAGATTCGGCCGGAATTTCCATAATGTTTATTTTCGACCCGCCTGGATTTCAAAAATTTGAAGCAGCCCTCACACAGGCCGGCATACGGGATCAATTTAATGATCGATGTGAACCGGACCTGCTGATCAACGGCGGAATCAACTGCCAGCCGTCGACAACATCGGACGGGAAAAATCAGGTGGCCGTTGCGGTGACCTATAAAATCGCCCTGGAAATCGGGAGCCTTGGAGACAACGTTCAATACCTGCGCCGGCAAATTGCAAATGATCCGATCTTTCAAATTCTGGCGACAATTCCGGCATCATTTGAAACGGTTGCGGCCCATACCCGCTGGGCATCGGTGGGTGCCATCACAGAAGCAAATTGCCATCCCGTCGACAATCAGGCGACCGGCGGAAAGACCCCAAAATGCGGCATCATTCATACCTGCCTCAACGGAGATATCGATAACTACCAGGAACTTAAGGCACAATTCGAAGGTAATGGCCAACACATTCACAGGGACATCACCACCGACACGAAGATGATTCCACTTAAGATCCAACAGTATCTCCAGCAGGGCCATCCAGTTGATGAGGCTTTTCGACTGGCGGTCAACGATTTTGAAGGATCCCATGCCATCTCCATGCATACGGATCTGGCCCCCGGGAAGCTATTTCTGGCGCAAAGAGGCAGCGGCCAGGCTATTTTTGTCGGAATCGCAGATGAGCATTATATTCCAAGCTCGGAAGTCTATGGTTTTGTAGAAGAGACCCCTTATTACCTTAAACTGGATGGTGAAAAAACCGTTGAAGGCATAAACGGGCAGACCCAGGGTCAAATTTTTATTTTAGACCCGCTAAGCAGCGGAGGGTTGGATGGTATCAACGCCCGGTATTATGACGGTACACCGTTAGCCCTTAACGAAAACGACATTAAAATTACCGAAATTACGTCACGGGATATCGATCGCCAAAATTACCCGCACTATTTTTTAAAAGAAATCTCAGAATCACCGGATGCGGTTGAAAAAACACTGCAGAACCGCTGGAAGATTAAAGAGAATAATCAATCCCACTATACGATTGTGCTGGATGAAACCATCATTCCTCAATCCCTGCAAAAGGCACTGACAGCCGATCAAATTAAGCGCATCTTTTTTATCGGACAGGGCACCGCCGGGGTGGCCGCATTAGTCTGTGCGAATACTCTGAATTATTATCTGAATAACCCTGCTATTCAGATCAGCGCCCTCAAAGCTTCAGAGTTCAGCGGTTTTCAATTAAACGAAAATGATGCCCAAAATGCCATGGCCGACACCCTGGTTGTCGCCATCAGTCAATCCGGCACCACCACCGACACCAACCGCACCGTTGACATGGTCAAAGAACGCGGCGCTTATACCCTGGCCATTGTCAACCGTCGCGACTCGGATATTACGTTTAAAGTCAACGGCGTGATGTATACCAGCAGTGGTCGTGATATCGAAATGTCGGTGGCTTCCACCAAAGCCTTTTATTCCCAAATCGTTGCCGGCGCCATTTTGGGACTTTATATCGCCAGATTAAAAAACCGCCGGGATGATGACTTTGTAAGCGAGGAAACCCAGCGTCTGCTGGCGCTTCCGTCGCACATGCGCAAAGTGCTCGCCATGCGAGAAGCCATTAAACAATCCGCCCAGCGGCTGGCGGTAACCAGAACCTACTGGGCGGCCGTTGGCAGCGGGCCGAACAAGGCGGCGGCCGACGAAATTCGCATCAAACTCAGCGAGCTTTGCTATAAAACGATTTCCTCGGATTATGTTGAGGACAAAAAGCACATTGACCTGTCATCAGAGCCGTTGATTATCGTGTGTGCCGCGGGCACAAGAAGCACGGTCATTGGAGACATCATAAAAGATACGGCTATTTTCAAAGCCCACAAAGCAACTCCGGTCGTCATCGCAAACGAGGGCGAAGATCGTTTTGCCCCTTATGCCGCCGATATTTTTCAGGTTCCGCCGGTTCAGGAGCATCTGGCCCCCATCTTAAACACGCTGGTGGGCCATATCTGGGGATATTATGCCGCCCTGGCCATCCATAGCGGCTCGCGGTTTTTATACCGATTCCACGAAGACCTGCAAAACACCATTGATGGGTATGCCAAAGACGGATTGGATATTTACGAAATAATTCTTGAAAAACCATTCCGCGAAAAGGTGGCCCATTTTGATAAAGAATTTAGACGAAAAAAAGCAGCCAAACAGTTTCCGTCTGCAATCGGCTTTGACGCGACCTCGGACTTAACCCTTTTGCTCAAATATCTATCCGGAAGATTGCCGGTTTCAGACTTTGAGCTTGATTTTAGCCAGAAAGGCACCGCCACCAATATGCTCAATGAGATGTTTAAATGTCTGGGGGGTGCGGTTAACTATCTGGCACGGCCGGTGGATGCGATTAAACACCAGGCGAAAACCGTCACGGTTGGAACCAGCCGGATCAGTGAACGTATGGAAGGCATCTTATTTGACGCTTTGACAGCGGAAAAAATCAATATTTCTCAATTAACCGCCAACAACATTATCGTGTTGAAAAATCTTCAAGATATTGTCCACGAGATTCCCGGTTCCATCCTTTATCGGATAGAGGGTTTAGATCTTTTGGGAGAGCCGGTTGATGAAACCACAATAAACGTTATCGCTAAAAGAGGGGCCGTAAAGAAGATCCCTTCCCGGGTTGAAACCGATGCCCAGTTAAAAGGAACTAAACGCATCATTGTCACACAGGGCAATGTTTATATCGGCAAAGGGCGCAAAGACGAGCGCAGCCTCGTGATCATACCGATCCTTTCGGGTTCACCTGAATCACCGAACATCATCGAACATCTGGTACTGCTGCATATAACATTTAAAGAAAATATCCCGCTGGGCGCTAAAATCAAAGCCCTGGGCGGAAAGTATGAACACATCAAAAATATTGTTCAGGAAAGCAGCATCAGCTGGGAGGATCAATTGCTTGAACTCATCGAAGTCCAGGAGTTGTTTGGAAGATCTGCTGAAAAGGTGGCTGAATTCATTGTATCACACATCAGCGCCTAAATACCTGCCAATCCGGCGTTCGGTTCCCTTATAGAAGCGGCCGCCGGCCGCAATACCACCCCGGACACACCCAATCTGAGACCGCCAATGTGACTCTGCTGCTATTAAAAAAAAGTGCACAATTGCCGTTATTAAAATTGACATCAAACCGGAGTATGCTATAATCCGTATACAAAAGTGAATATAGGCTCTTATGGCTTTTTTGCGGTGTTGAAAAGAAAAAAACCTTTAAAATATATATAAGACTTTGTTTTTTAATATAAAAATTAAATTAAATCACTGGTTAAAAAAATATCAGCATGATATAAAATGATTCAAATTCAGACAAAATCATTCCATTGTTGGGTTAGGGTGTATAAAAATGGATAACAACCTAAAGCATGCGGGGACGTCTATTGATCGCCTGAAAGAAATCTCTACCTGGGTATCATCGGTACAGGACCTGGATCAACTGCTTGAACTGATCATCGAAACGGCTACACGGATGATGGATGCAAAAGCCAGTTCGCTGTTGCTTTTGGATCCCAAAACCCAAAGATTGTATTTCAAAGTGGCCACCGGTGAAAAAAAAGATGACGTCAAGCAGTTTGAAATCGACCTGGGTCAGGGCATTGCGGGCCATGTGGCCCAGACAGGCGAGCCGCTGTTGATTCCAAATGTTTCCAAGGACCCGCGCTGGTATAAAGAAATCAGTGAAAGCATCGGGTTTGAAACCCGTTCGATTGCCTGTGTTCCTATGAAAGTCCGGGGAGAAATTATCGGTGTTGTTGAAATTATTGACAAGACCGACGGCAGTGAGATAACAGATGCCGATTTAAAAATTTTATCCGTCTTTGCCGAACTTGCTGCCGTGGCCATCGGGAATGCCCGCAAAATCGAACACGATAAAAAGGAAATCAGGGATCTCAAAGAGAAACTGGATCTTAAATATGAACTGATTGGAGAAAGCCCGGCACTTACAAAAGTCATTTCCGATGCGGTCAAGGTGGCGAACTCGAAAGCCAGCACCTTAATATTGGGAGAAAGCGGCACCGGCAAAGAATTGCTCGCCCGTTTGATTCACCGCGTGGGGTCAAGGAAAGACGAGCCGATGATCGTGCTCAATTGCGCCGCCTTGCCGGAATCATTGCTTGAAGATGAGCTTTTCGGCCATGAGAAAGGCGCCTATACCGGTGCAACCGGCCGCAAGATTGGAAAATTTGAACTTGCCGACAAAGGGACGATTTTTCTTGATGAAATCGGCGAAATGAGTCCGGGCATGCAATCCAAGCTGCTGCGCATTTTGCAGGAGGGTGTATTTTACCGTGTGGGTGGCAATAAATCAATCCCGGTGGATGTTCGCGTCATCGCAGCGACTAACCGAAATATCGTCGAAGATGTCACTGAAGGAAGGTTTCGTGAAGACCTTTACTACCGACTGAATGTCGTCCAAATTCAAATGCCCCCTGTTCGGGAGAGAAAAGAAGATATCCCGTTGTTGGCTGATTATTTTTTAAACATGTTTAAGCTGGAACGGGGAATGTCGAATCTAACCATATCGAAAAAAGCGCTGGATGCCATGATTCAATATGATTGGCCCGGAAATGTGCGCGAAATGAAAAACGCCATCGAAAGAGCCGTCGTCATGGGAAACGGCGGGGCAATCATGCCGGAAGATTTGCCTCAATTTGCCGCCAAACCCAGTTACCCGGGAATGAAAGTTGGATTGACGTTAAAAGAGGCCATCGACTTTTTTAAAAAGGAATTCATCACCCTGAACCTCAGGCATACCGGCGGTAATAGAAGTTTAGCAGCCAAAAATATGAATATCCAAAGAACCTATTTGTCTCGCCTCATCGGCCGGTACGACCTGATAGACACATGAAACTGTTTTGGAATCATTAAAATCGTGTTATGGTGTTTGGAAAACCATTAGGGACAAATATGGTCAAAGCCCCACCGTTGATCAAACCATGCCCCCCCGTCATTGAATAAAGGCAAAATCTAATGGAAAAAAACAGCATTTTATTAGTAGATGATGACCCGTTTATTCTGGAAGGTATTGCAGCAGATTTAGAGAACCAGGGTTTTAAGGTAACCAAGGCCGACAGCGGCGACCGCGCCCTGGAATTGCTCGCAGAAACCGATTTTGATCTGGTGATAACGGATCTGGTCATGGAAAATATCGACGGAATACAGGTTTTAAAAAAAGCCAAAGATCTCAATGCACACACGATGGTCATTATCCTTACCGGTTACGGCAATATTCAATCCGCCATTGAAGCTTTGCGGCACGAAGCCGATGACTATTTACTGAAACCCTGCGAGTCGGCAGAAATGCTTTACCGGGTCAATCAATGTCTGGCTAAAGCGGAGCTTTCGCGAAAAATAACGCTTTATCAGACCATACTGCCGATGTGCTGCGTATGTAAAAAAATAAGGGACGACCGCCGGACGGAGCCCGGTAAGGGAGATTGGGTTGCGGTTGAACAATTTATCCACGATAGGGCTAACCTGGATATTACCTCCAGCTACTGCCCGGAATGCGCCCAGCAGACCATGGAGACCTTTACAAATCATCAGGCTACTCAAACCAAAAAATAGCTGTCTGAGATTCGATTAGACTCCCCGGTAGACAAAAACTTGAAGTTATCTTAAATGTAGTAGATCACCTAGTTAGGTTGACCGGTTGAGCCTGTTTAGGCCGTTGAAATAGCAAAAACGTCTCTTTCTATCTTTCTTACCGGCTAATGGGCTAACCGGTAACAGCACAAGGCGCTTAACCGATAAGAGTACGGAGGTAGAGATTAAAATGGTCCGAAAAATTCTCATACCATTTGTCATCATACTGCTAATGGTGGCATCGGCAGCAATTGGATCCGCGACAGTAGAATGGGAGGTCCTCAATACACTTAAGCTGGACGCTCCACCGCTGGATGTGGCAATTTCCCCCGATGGTAAGACTGTCTTTGTTTTGACCCATGAAGGCAACATTCATATTTATGAAGTCAACGGCCGCCTCACAGATAAAATTGAAGTCGGTGAAAAAATCGATCAGATTAAGCTCGGCCCAAAAGGAACGCACCTGTTTGCAACCAGTCGGCAAAACAAAGCAATTAAGGTCATTGCGCTTGATTTTATCAAACAAATATCGACCAATGGGTCGCCTTACAAAGGTCTCGTGGATGCACCGGTTGTCATTGCCGACTTCAGTGATTTTGAATGACAATACTGTGCGAGGCTTGCGCCTCTGCTCGAGCAGGTGCTCGAGAAAAACCCCAAGACGGTCAAAATTGTTTTTAAAAATTTTCCGATTCGCAACCACAAGTTTGCTATTCAAGCCGCTGTAGCAGCACTGGCTGCAGATCGTCAGGGAAAATTTTGGGATTTCCACGATGAACTGTTTAAACAATACAACAAGCTTAATGAAGAAAAAGTCCAGGAAATTGCAGCGAAACTCAAGCTGGATAAAGCGCAATTTGAAAAAGACAGGAAAGACCCCTTACTGATGGAACAAATCAAGTATGATTATAATGAAGCCATCGGGATAGGAGTACGCAGCGTTCCATCGGTATTTGTTAACGGGAGAAAACTAAAAGACAGAAGCCTGAATGGATTTCAGGCCCTAATTGATAAAGAATTAGAAAGCCTTAAGCAAAAAAAATAAAGGTCACCACCGTCGCTTAATCTGGCAACTGGTTAAATGGTCAAATCGTCGAGTGGTTAATTAGGTAAGGAATATTGTCCTTTTTGACGGTTCAACCATTTGACCATTTGACGAACCACCAATTTACTAATTGACCAATCGACCAATTCACTATTCAACGCTTTCAACAAAAAAGAACCCGCCTGAATCTTACGACCGATTTCGGTCTTGAGAATTTTTCAAAGATGCCCCGATAAAATCTCGAAATAGCGGATGCGGTTCCATCGGTCGGGATTTGAATTCCGGGTGAAATTGACACCCCAGAAACCAGGGATGATCACCGATTTCGATGATCTCCACCAGTTCACCGTTAGGCGAAGTCCCGCTGATGACCATTCCCGCTTCCTTCAACCGATCCAAATAGTCGTTGTTGAATTCATAACGGTGGCGGTGCCGTTCGGATATCTCTTTTTTTTGATAAGCCTGGTAGGCAAAAGAATGGGTTTCAATGCGGCAGCTGTAAGCGCCCAATCGCATCGTCGCACCTTTATCAGACAAATCATCACGTCGCTGAACGGTCTGACTCCTTTCATCAAACCATTCGCGCATCAAGTAAATGACCGCATGGGCCGTATCAGGATCAAACTCCGAACTGTTTGCGTTTTCCAGACCGGCAACATGCCGGGCAAATTCAATGACGGCAATTTGCATCCCCAAACAAATGCCAAAGTACGGCACATTTTTGACCCGTGCGAAATTGGCAGCGCATATCTTGCCTTCAATGCCACGTTCCCCAAATCCCCCGGGCACCAGGATGCCGTCCGCATCAGCCAGCATCTGGTTGCAGGTTGCGCTGTCCAGTTTCTCGGAATCAACGAAGTTCAGATTGACCTTGGAGTCGTTGGCGATCCCCCCATGATACAGCGCTTCATTCAGGCTTTTATAGGATTCAGTGAGATCAACATATTTACCGACGACAGCAATGGCCACCGAATGCTTGGGTGCCTTGATTTTCCTAATGAGTTCCTCCCAGTTCTCCAGTTGAGGGTTCCGCGTCCAGATATTGAGTAACTCAATAATTTTGTCATCCAAACCTTCTTGATGAAAGATAAGGGGAACTTCATAAATATGATCCACATCTTTGGCCGTTATGACCTCTTCAACGCCGACATTGCAAAAAAGGGCAATTTTCGCCTTGATGTCTTTGGACAGGAATCTGTCGGTGCGGCATAGAAGAATGTCGGGCTGGATGCCGATACTTCTCAGCTCTTTAACACTGTGCTGGGTCGGCTTGGTTTTGACTTCACCGGCGGTGCCGATATAGGGTACCAGCGTTAGATGAATATAGAGCGAATTAGCTTTGCCCACATCTGCTCTAAATTGTCGAATTGCCTCTAAAAATGGCAGACTTTCAATGTCACCGATCGTGCCGCCGATTTCGACAATGACCACATCAACATCGTCAGCGGCCAGTTTGATACTGTTTTTGATTTCATCTGTAATGTGCGGGATGACCTGCACGGTTCCACCCAGGTATTCCCCTTGGCGCTCTTTGGTAATGACGGAATGATAAATTTTACCGGTGGTAAAATTGTTGTCTTTGCCCAATCTGGCGTGGGTGAAACGTTCATAGTGGCCCAGGTCAAGATCGGTTTCAGTTCCATCATCGGTCACAAACACCTCGCCATGCTGAAAGGGATTCATCGTTCCCGGATCCACATTTATATAGGGATCCAGTTTTTGGATGGTCACGGTTAAGCCCCGGCTTTCCATCAAAGCGCCAATGGCAGCCGATGCAAGCCCTTTGCCAAGGGATGAAAGCACACCACCGGTTACAAAAATATATTTTGTGTCTTTTGCCATCTTCTCCCCTCACTCAGTTCCATATTCAATAATTAATCGTCATTCTGACCATTAGCATTCAAAATGCCGTCTGATATTTGCCCGATCACCAGGGCCAAAAAAGCGAAAAAGCCCTTGGTGCGATGCCCAAAGGGCCTTTCGTAGCAGGCAAATATCAATTTTTGGATTGTGCAGAATTTTAAAATGGGCGCTGCCTTTCTATTAAGGTAGGAATTGCAAAAGTGTTTTTTTTAACTACGTAGTTTCTCAAAAAACAGGACAAATTGCAATATTAAAATTGGACCAGGGGAGCCGAATTTTCTGCCATTTTTTATTCAAATATTTTTTTGAATTCCTCGATTGTTTTTTGAACCTCGCTTAAACCCTCGCTCTCACCAGTCCGGTTCGGCGTTTCCGCACGTTCGCGGTATTCCAATTTCAGACGCACAATATCAAAGACGTCTTTTGAAAAGTTCGGGTTGATCTGATAATCATCAACTTCAATTGACCGCACGATCACGCCGTCTTGAATAAACTCAATTAGCATCGGGTAACTTATTTTCCCGATCTGTTGCCAGTTCGAATACCGAATTTCAAGAAAACCCGCTCGATTGCTGTACGGGCTTTTCTCCCCGAAGACAATGATACCCAGTGGCTGGAAGGTTTCCTTATCGATCCATACCTGGGGAACCGTCTGATCGGGAAATTCGGCTCCGACCACAAGTGCAAGCCGGCTATCAAATCTTCCCAGGCTCGATACGGAAATATCGATACCCAGATTCGACAGGCGCTCAGAAAGTCCTTCTCTCGATCGATAGAGCAGCAGGTCCTTGTAAACATCAAATTGCGATTCAGCGGCGTCTGAAATAACCCCGTCTATCACCGTAATCGTCTGCCCTTGATTGGATACAAATACCCGCTGATTTGACTCAGAAACGATATCGGATCGAAACGCCTCCGAAAATACATATTTAATCGACTCGTCTAATTGAATGGTCTCGATCAACTCGGGTGATGGCACCGTTTGATCCGGCACTGCTGGCTGACCGTCCCTTAAATTTGCTGAATCGTTGACCTCATCAAGGCTGTCATTTTTACTCAGAGAATCCGGCTGAGTCACCTCTGCCTCATCATGGGGAGGCGTCGCCTGCTCGTGGCCCGGACCGGTTGAAACAGTTTGCATCTCCCCTTCTCTATCATCTGCAGGAACCACTTGAGGCTGCGGCGCAACATTGTAAAAAATTACTCTTTGAGAAACAGAAAGGCTCTGGGCTTGGCCCAGTTTCTCGGTCATTAACTGAATGATATGAGGCCCCTGAAGCACGTATGATTGCAGAATGGTGGGCGCCAGCACGATCAGGACCAGGCTTAACGCCGTCCCGGCAATTATTTTTAAAACAACAGTCATTTTGTTAGAACAACTCCTTAGAGAAAAAAGCGGCTGCCCCGAGTTCTTCCTCAATCCGGATGAGCTGGTTGTATTTTGCCACCCGGTCACTGCGTGACAGGGAGCCCGTTTTGATCTGCCCGCCATTAACGCCGACCACAAGATCGGCAATAAAGGTATCTTCAGTTTCTCCGGAGCGATGGGAAATTACAGTTGTGTATCCCACCTGTTTGGCCATCTCGATGGCATCCAGGGTTTCAGTAACCGTTCCGATCTGATTCAATTTAATCAAAATTGAGTTGGCAATGCCCTGTTCGATGCCTTTGTTAAAAATTTTGGGATTGGTCACGAAAATATCATCACCGACAATTTGAACGGTGCTTTCCAGCCGATCGGTCATAACCTTCCAGCCATCCCAATCCCCTTCGGCAAGGCCGTCTTCAATGGAAACGATGGGATACTGATCCATCAGTTTTTCAAAGTAGTCGATCATCTGGTGGGCACTCAGTTTTTTATTCTCGGAGCTTAATAAGTACTTGCCGCCCTTGAATATTTCACTGGCGGCCACATCCAGGGCAAGTCCCATATCTTTGCCGGGTTTATAACCAGCGGCTTTAATCGCCTGCAGGATGTTTTGAATCGCCGCCTCGTTGGACTCCAGGTCGGGTGCAAAACCGCCTTCGTCACCGACAGCTGTGTTAAGACCCTGGTCTTTGAGGATCTTTTTTAATTGCTGGAAGGTCTCGGCACCCATCTGGACCGCCTCAGCAAAGGAGTCTGCCCCCAGGGGCACGATCATAAACTCCTGAATATCCAGATTGTTGGCCGCATGCGCCCCGCCGTTGATAATATTCATCATCGGTACGGGCAGGTACCGGGCATTGATGCCGCCAAGATATCGGTAAAGCGGCAAACCGTGCGCTGCTGCTGCGGCGCGCGTAGCAGCCATCGATACCCCAAGGATGGCATTTGCACCAAGCTTTGATTTATTGGGGGTTCCATCAAGTTCAATCATGCGTTGATCCAAAGCGGCTTGATCGGCAGCATCCATCCCCTCGATGGCCGGGGCAATCTTGGTCATTACATTTTTCACCGCCGCCTTTACGCCTTTGCCCCCATAACGCTTGAAACGCCTGTCGCGTAATTCCAGCGCTTCACGTTTACCGGTGGACGCCCCGGACGGAACTGCAGCCCTACCGACAGCACCGCAGGCCACAAAAATATCCACTTCAACCGTAGGGTTCCCTCTCGAATCCAGAATCTCCCTTGCTTTTACATCTACAATTTCAGTCATGATGGCTCCCCCTCGTGACCGGAAACAGTCTTAAAAAAGTCCGGCTGCTTGAACAAATATTAAAGAAATGTTACTCTGCAATAGCGTTGATGTCAAGTATGGCCGGCGGCGCTGAAGCCTACTTCTCGAAGTAAAACCCGGAAAAGGCGCAAAGGAAGATCGGACAAATATGAAAGATAGAAGTAAAAATTCATATACAACAGCGCACCTGTTTGTATCGGCCATCCGGGTCTGGGAATATCAAAACGATACCCCCCCGGCATTAGAAGAAATAAGTCATATGCTGGCGATGTCAATTGAACGCACCAATTATATCTGCCGAAAACTGAAGGAAATGGGAATTGTCGACAGCGTCGAGGGGTCATTTGGAAATCGGCTGTTTATCCGTGACCATTTGAGAATCGAAGAAATCCCGCGCGAAGATGATGAAAGCAAACTGGAAGAGGAACTTAAGAAATTTAAAGAATCCCAGAAAGGGCTTTCACAAAAAATTGAAACCATTCAGGCCAAACAGGCACAGAAGAAAAAAGATCTGTTTGCCGAAATGGAGAAAAAACTTAAACAGGAACTGGATAAAAAAGTATAAAAGTGAATGGGGATTTAAATGGACATTGGTAGGCCCGGTCAACAACAGACCTATTATCGCAAAGTGATTCGCAAGGATCATGACCAGATATCCCTTGATGCGGACATGATACGCCTGCTTATCGCCATCGATGAAAATAAGAGTCTGTATCAAATTGCCGATGAAGTCGATATGGGAGCCGACACACTGAAAACAAATTTAAAAAAGTTGCTGCAACAGGGGCTAATTGAGCCCGTAAAAAAGGATCTGCCCGTTCTGGATAGGATTTTTTTACAGGCGCTTAAAATCAATCTATCGAAGGTGATCGGCCCCATGTCTGAAATTTTAATCGAAGAGGTCGTGTCGGAAATGGAATTAACCGGCCCCGGAATTCCGGTAGACCAGGCAGCGGAATTGATTACATCGTTATCTCATGAAATACCCGATGATGGAAAGCGAATCGAATTTAAAAAATCCATGATGGATATCTTAAATAAAAAGCGAACCTAAACGGAGGAATACTAACCATGATGGACATTAGTTGTGATGCCTGTGGGAAAAAATATCGAGTTGATGAAACGAAGATGAAAGGCGAACAAGCCAAGGTTAAATGCAAAGCCTGCGATAACATCATGGTCGTAAACAAGCCAGCACCCGAACCTGCTGATGAACCTTCATTTCCTCCTGAAATACCTGAACCTGTGGAATCTCAGGCAGCACAAGTACCTGAGCGTGCCATTGAACGGCCGGCAGCACAACGCCGGGAGCCTGAAGACATCCCCACGCCAATTTACGGCGGCCAGAAGGTCCGATTCGGCCTGTTTGGTAAAATAATCACCGTCATGCTCATTGTCAGTTTGTTGCCGTTTGCAATTTTCTGGGGAATCACGCTGCGGGAAACCAATGAACGCATTCGCACGGACACCGAGGCATTGATGGCGCAAACAGCCCGGGGGCTGGGAAATCAGGTTGATGGCTGGATCGATAACAATGTGTCCATTCTGCGCACCGCAGCCAAACTTTCAGAAATCACCACCATGGATGGGATACAACAAAAGCCGATTCTGGAAACGATTCAAAAACAATACCCGTGGATGTATCTGGTGTTTACCGTTGGCACCGATGGCATAAATGTTGCCAGGAGTGACGATGTGCCGCTTAAGGACTACTCTGACCGACAATATTACAAAGATATTATGCGCGGCAAAAACCTCAGCTGGCAGACACTGATCGGAAAGACCTCCAAAAAACCGGCCCTTGTTCTATCAGTGCCCATCAAATCAGATGATCAAACCATTGGTGTCATGGCAGCCGCAATGACCGTTGACGACATATCCAAAAACATTGCCACATGGAAAACCGGAAAGACCGGTCATGCCTTTTTGGTGGATGAGAAAGGCTATGTGGTCTCCCATCCCAACCGGCAGTACGTGGCCAAACGCGAAAACCTAAACAGCCATCCTCTCATTGCCAATTATCGTAAAAAGGGTTGGACCACCATCACCACTCGATTTACCACCTTGAACGACCAACCGGCCGTTGGTCATGTGCGCAGCAATAATTACGGGTGGGCACTGGCTTTGCAGCAGGAAGAAAGTGAGGTATTTTCGGCGCTGAACCGGGTGCAAAAGTTTGCGCTGACCTTGCTGGGGTGTACCATTTTACTGGTATCCGTTATCGCCTGGTTTTCCGCCCGGGCAATCGTGACGCCGGTAATGAAATTGACCGATGCCGCCGAACGCATGAGCCTGGGCGAGCTGAATGTAAAAATTGATATTAAATCCAGAGATGAGATCGGTTTGCTGGCACAGGCGATTGGACGCATGCAGACCAGCTTAAGGCTGGCGATGAATCGCCTCCGACGCAAACGCTAAAAGAGGAGCACTCCGCGCACTTCCTGTGCTCCGTTTAAGGAGCGCTTCGCTCGATGAGCGCTTCGCTTGAGGTAAAAGGCAAGACAAAGATGGAATCTCTCAAACCTAAAGGTCCGCAGGACCGCTCCTCAAGGCCTGAAAGGCCACTCTTTAGTTTGTAGTGCCGATGATGGTGACTTCGATGGTGCGTTGACGGGCCCGCTTGTCATGGTTGAGGGCCACAACCTGCTGCCAGGTTCCCAGCTTCAGGCGCCCTTTTCGAATCGGCAAGGCAATTGAGGGCCCCAATAGCGCGGCCTGCACATGACTGTGCCCGTTGCCGTCATGCCAAGCCTTTTCATGCTCATATTCCAGGCCCGGTGGCGCCAGGCGATTGACAGCTGCCATTAGATCTCTGACCACCCCGGGTTCATATTCGATGGTCGTCAAAGAACCTGTCGACCCCACTATTGTGGCTGACAGATTTCCATTCTCAACCCGCAAATCATCTAACAATTGCTCCAGCGCCGGTGTAATGTCACGGATGTCAGGCCCCGTATCCAGACTGACTTTTACAGATTCATAAAAAATAGATAACGATTTCATATTTCTCCTTCCTAATCGGTAAAGTGGTGCAATTTGGTCAAAACAAAATAATCCTGGATATTTAAATTCTATCGAAAATCTTTCATCTGTAATAATGAAATGGTTGAACCAGTGAATCAAGAAATATTTCTAAACTGGTATTTCATAGTAGCGGACAACGCTAGCAAAGATAAAGAGGTTGCAAATTTTGAGCAGGCTTATTAAAATTATAATCGAATCTGATTTAGGAGATCTGCTATGAAAAAAATGTATAAATTAATGGCAATTTTAACGGGTTTCTTTACCATCATTGTTCTCAATTTTTCAGCCCTTCAGGCCGGATTGATAGAGCCAACCCGATCCCTCAAAGCAACCGCTGAAGACCCGGGTCAGCTAACGGTATTCAGTGAACCGCCGGGTTTAAACATCAAATTGGATGGGAAATCCGTCGGACAGACGCCGATGCGAATTAATATGGTCGATCCGGGGACCCACCAGTTGCAGGTCGGGGAGTCTGTCACCGAAATCTATGTCGAACCGGGCCAACCATTTCATATTAGCCTGTTTAAGAATAAATTTATCCAATTCCAGGTTGCTAAAAAGGAAACATCAGGAGCCGGAAAAACATTCGCCTCTGAAACCCAGGCCCCGAAACCCTCCTCTGGTTATTTAAGGACAAAGGAAGAAAACCGTAAGGCCTGGGAACGGTGGATGCTTTTTGTCAATGGCAGTTCCAATCATTTTTGAGGACTGCTGCTTTGCCCCAAAGAATCCCATAATACCTTCATTGATCAGCAGATCCTATCCATTTTTTGTCTGCTCCCGGGGTACCGGATCGGTTGATCTGCCAGCTGGGAATCGCTTAAGCTGCCCGTTTCTTGCTATCACATCAGACACCTTGTATTCCGTCAAAATTTAAACTGGCTATATCCTTTTATATACACCGCAGTGTTTTCAGGTATCAATAAAAGTCAAATATTATCAGATAATTACGTCCTGTATCTCGATGGATGTATGTAAAAGTGTACAAAATCGGCCCCATTTCTTTTATGTAGCGTAAAAAAATGAATGGTTTTTCATTTTTTATAACAATATAACTATTTAATATATATATAATAACCATTTTTAACAAAAAATTGGTCGCCTGCTGATGAGATATTGGCAGGAAAATTGCTCTATATTTTGTTCTTGTATATTTCCAACCTATTGGGCCTAGGGGGCAATGAAGATGGAGCGCAGAAATCACCAACGCTATGGGGTCAAACCAGGCACTTTTGCCATCCTCAGATCCACATCCATCGAATTGAGCAAGATAAAAGATATGAGCATGGGGGAGATTGCCTTTGCGGTGATCAAATCCAAACCCATTAAAATGGGTCAAATAACCAATATCTCAAAAGATGGGCTGGCGTTTCATTACATCGATCGTCAGGATGGATCCAACAGCCTGTTTAAAATGGATATATTATTTGCCGGAGAGGCATTTTATCTGGATCGGCTACTGTTTAAGCCGGTTTTCGATATCCTGGTTGAAACAGATATCCCGCTAAATTCGTTTCCCATTCGAAAATGCGGTGTACAATTTGGTGAACTGGATCACCGGCAACGATCTCAATTAGAATATTTCATCTGTAACCATACACTCGCTACAACCGATTTCAAGCCGGCGCTTCAGCCCTGGAATGATTCAAAAATGATGCTGTGTAAACCCAACGAAATGGTCGAATCAATCGTTTAACCCGAACTGTTTATGGCTCAATATGCTGCCCACCTGATGAAAAATAAAAGAAAATATCCGCGAAAATTTTGTTCAGAGTCCTCATTTTTTGCAACCCGATACGGCGTTCACGAATGCTTCATAAAAAATCTGGGTAGCAAAGGCGCATTTATTGAAACCGATTTGTTTTTACCAGAGGGAAATATCGTGACAATCGCCTTGCCCGCTCGCGGGGCCGACAGCGGTCTCAAACTGAAAGGTAAAGTCGTATGGGCGGGTCAGTATGGATTTGGGATAGAATTTAGAGAATCCATCCTGATTTAAATCATTGTTGCACACTATCATCAAAAAGATTCGAACATAAGAAGATAAGATGGTGCCATTCTGCCCTACGCCCGCATCTTTACCTCCGCAACCAGCCCTGTTATCCAATTCCAGCGTTCTTTACTAGAAGATAAAATCCCTGCCGCTGTAACACCGTCAAATTGTGAAATAAATTACACAAACTGTGTCACTTTTTTTTCAAAGTCCGCCAGGCTACTAATTCGGATAGAAAGATAAGTGTTTATAATTAACTAAATATCTCATTATTTGTGTAATCGATTGGGTTTGCACGATTTTTGCTTCTAAGGAGAATTCAGGGGGGTATGTATTTTCTAAATCCCAAATATTTCCCTGGGGTTAAATCAATATTTCTATATAACTATATATCCATAAAAATGGAGCCGGAGCTGACATTTACACGGGAGATGAGGAAAGCATTATATGAATAAAAAAATGGATTGTCTGAACCAAAAGGGATTTACTTTAATTGAATTAATTTCTGTAATGATCATTATGGGGGTGGTTGCATCCGTATCCATTCAGAAATTTGATATCGTATCCGATACCGCAGGCGAAAGGGCATTACATTTGGGAATTAAAGAACTCAATATCAGAGAATCCTTAACATGGTCGAATGTTAAAATTTCCGGTGATGGATATTCCAATGATGAAGATCTATGGTCCCTGGTCGAACCGGATCTGGATCTGGGCGGCAAATATCGTTGGGACCCCGGTCCGGATATATCCGCCGGGGGCACCCTGCACTTTGATTCGAATTCCATAGCGCTTAACCGGCAGCCATCAACAACGACATCAGCGGGTAAGTGGGAACCGTAATCCCATTTAGCCTGGCATCCGATCTGAAAAAGCAGGGTCGCTAAGCGGCCCTGCTTTTTTTACCTGTTTACAAGACCAGCGACTCAATAAATTCCAGCAGCTGGTTCAGGTTCTGGCAGGGGCGCACCTCGTCACAGTATTCCATATAGGTGCGCATTTCACTGTCGCCGCTATACCAGAAATAGGGTGTTTCTGGATTCAGCCAGATCACCCGCCGGCTTCTTTCGCGCATTTTGTCTAAAATTTTTTCTTCCGGATTGGTGTAATTGGTTCGCCCGTCACCGATAATGATCAGGGTTGTTTTTTTGTTGAGGATATCCAAGTAGCGGTTTTTAAACTGCCGAAAGGTCAACCCGTAGTCGGTTGCCGCGTTGTATTCAATATTGGCTTCTTTGAGAATTTTTTCAATGGCCTGATTGATTTCATGATCCTCAAAAACACGGGTCACCTCATCCAGTCCTGCTACAAATACAAAACTCCGCACCTGGGTAAAGCATTCCTGCAGCGAGTAAAGCATATTTAACATAAAGCGTGCCGCCGACCAGACGGATCCGGAAACATCACACAGGGCAACGATTTTGGCTTTTCGCTGCGGGTGACGGCGAAAGAACAGTTCAATCGGAATCCCTTGATAGCCTGCAGCCCGGCGAAGCGTTTTTTTGATATCTAACATACCCCTGCTACGGTGAGCATATCGTCTGCTGATGGTGTCTTTTAGCTTGCGCACCAGCTGCTCGATTACTTCCCGCATGGTTTCCACTTCTTTTTTGGTCAGGGATGCAAAATGAATCTCCCCCAGATGATCCAGCCGCTGCCGATAAGATACATTTATATCAGTGGTATCTGCATATATCCGGCGGTCATGGGTTAACAGCCGGCGCGCACTTTCCAGACGGCTTTTAAAATGTGCGTCTAAATCCCGGCGTGCTTCCCAGTTTATCTGGTCCCGATTGTCGGCAAGAAACTGCTCCAGTGCCTTTTCAGCCGAATTGAGCCCCAGCATGATATCAAGACGCCGTGTTACGGCCCCTAAATTGGACCCCAGACCGCGGTTTTGGTCGTCAGCATTTGCTCCGATCTGCTGAAGCTGTTCAAAATAAGGGAGGGGGTCGCCGTCTAAAAAATCAAGCACTGCCTGCAGGGTCTCATTTTCGTTTTCTGCCGGCGCCAGCGCGTGCAGAATATCGTGGATCTGTTCCGCCAGCGGTTCGGAACCGACGATTGAAGCATCCTGGCGCAGCTCGTGGAAAAACATTTGATAAAGGCGGTCAAAATGGTGCTGTTCCCTGCGGCTCTTGGCGAAATTAGCGCGCAAGACCCCGGCAAACTGGGGCTCATCCATGATATCGACCAATCCCAATTGATCCAGGCAATCCAGCACCTCGGAGGTCGATACCCGCAAACCCGCCGAGCGGGCGCAGGAGACGAATTTTAAAACCAGGTCAACCATTGGAAAAATGCCTAAAGTTTGAAATGCCTAAAATGACTAAAATAAAAATGGGATTTTAACGTTTTAAAACTTTAGGCATTTTAGATCATTTTAGGCATTTTAGTGCATTTTTTATTTGACTATCTGATCCAGCTTATTCCCCACCAGATCCGCATCAGCCTGATATTTGAGAATCACATTCAAAGTATCCCTGACCACTTCCGGAGACAGGTCTTCGATTTGAAGTGCAATCAGCGCTTGCGCCCAGTCCAGGGTTTCCGAAACACAGGGCTTCTTTTTCAGATCCAGATCCCGAATCTTGTGGATGGCATCGATCAACTGGTCGGCCAGCCGATCCTTAATCTGAGGAATTTTAAGCCGCACGATTCGCATTTCAAGGTCGCGGTCCGGATAATCAATATAAAGGTGGATACAGCGCCGCTTCAAAGCATCGCTCATATCGCGTGAATCATTTGAGGTTAAAAATACAAAGGGGATATTGCGGGCCGTGCGGGTGCCCAGTTCGGGAATGGATACCTGAAAGTCGCTCAGCACTTCTAAAAGAAACGCCTCGAATTCAGGATCGGATTTGTCGACCTCATCCACCAGCAAGACCACCGGTTTGGCGGATGAAATGGCCTGCAGCAGCGGTCGCGGTTGAATAAAGCGTTCTGAGAAAAACGCATCCTCCTGGGCCGCTATGCGATCCACTGCCTCCGGAAGATTTCGTGCGCCGGAAACCACATCATCAATTTTTTCTTTCACCATCTGAGTGTAAAGCAGTTGTTTGGCATACTCCCACTCATAAAGTGCTTTGGTTTCATCCAGTCCCTCGTAACATTGCAGGCGGATCAACTCACGTTCCAGGCTGCGGGCGACGGCCTTTGACAATTCCGTTTTACCCACTCCGGCAGGGCCTTCCACCAACACCGGTTTCTGGGTGGCCTGGGCCAAAAAAACAACCGTTGCAATCGTTTTTGAACAAATGTAGTCGGCTGCCTCCAGCGATGCGGCCACATGATCAACATCCTTAAATTTCTTCAATTTCTTACCCATTGAGATTCACCCTGCGATAGCGTGCGGTTGACAAAAGTATTTCTTAAAACTTTCATAACACACTGCCCATCCAGATTAAAGATAATATACAAAAGAATAGTTGGTTCGTCTATTGGCACGTTAGGGCCCAAACTGAAAGTGACGCAAAGAATTTAGACGATGCGCTGTTCCTTATAGCCGACAGATTTGATTTCTACTTAATATTGTAGTACTTCAAAAGCATGTTCATCACCCAGGGAGTCATCCATCATGAAAAAAATTAGACGATTCCATCTTAAAAATGACATGCTGGCCGCCAATTTTTTAGCTAACTTTGTTGGGGTATTTTTAGTAAACGGCCTGTTAATTTTGGCCGAAGGAACTCCTCCCAAACAAATTTGGACGCACCCGGTTGCGTATTGGGTGGATGCGCTTTTTACACCATTTGCATTTATTTTTGTTACAGTGGCAACCCTGGTTTATGAAAAACCGATTCGCCATTGCTTAAATGCATTTTTCACAGGAGAATCTGCCTCCCGGAATCTACAACGCAAAGCCAGCCGCCGCCTGCTAAATGAGCCATTTGTCCTCATTATGCTGGATTTGAGCATGTGGCTGCTCGCCGCCGTTGTTTATCCCGTGATACATTGGGCCTATGGTGGTGGTACGAACATGATTCAGCGCTCATTGTATCTGAATATCAGCACCGGCCTGATCACAATTACCATGGCCTTTTTTTTGCTGGAACATATTTTACAAAAGAAGCTTGCACCTCTATTTTTCCCCAATGGCGGCCTGACATCGATCCCTAAAACAATGCGCATACGAATTCGCACCCGCCTGGCCGCGCTGTTATTTGCCTGTAACCTGATTCCGCTGATATCAATCATGCTCATGATGATGCGAGTCGGCGGTCTCCATCAGGATGCAGTCACCACCCTGCAGCAGTTGCGAATATCCATATATATAAATGCTTTTGTTTTCTTAGGGATTGGCATATATCTGACAGGTCTGGTCAGCAAGAATTTAACCATTCCCTTTACGGAAATTATTCAGACCCTGCAGGGGGTCAGAAACGGTCGCTTTGATAAAAAGGTACAGGTCACCACCAACGATGAAATCGGTTATACCGGAGATGTCATCAACGAAATGACCGAAGGGCTAAAAGAGCGCGAGCGCCTGCAGCAATCCTTGGATATCGCCATGGAAGTCCAACAAAACCTGCTGCCCGCAAAAGCGCCTCAAATAGATGGCTTAGATATTGCCGGCATCAGCATCTATTGTGAGGAAACCGGAGGAGATTATTACGATTATCTATTGACCGGTGAAAACGGTCTGAAAAAGGTCTGCGTGGTGGTCGGCGATGTCGCCGATCACGGCATCCCATCGGCGTTGCTCATGACGACGGCGCGGGCTTTTCTGCGCCAGCGCACCTCGCGATCGGGTGAACTGGATCAGGTGGTCTCTGACGTGAACCGGCAACTGACCCGGGATGTCGAAGATTCCGGACGTTTCATGACGCTGTTTATCTGTGAGATCGACCGCAGCAATGAGGTCATTCAATGGGTCAACGCTGGTCATGACCCGGCGATGATCTACGATCGTAAAAGCGGCGAGTTTGAAGAACTCAGCGGCAATGCTCTGCCGCTGGGTGTTTCCGAGATGACGGCCTATCAAAAATTTGATAAAAAGATTAACCCGGACCAGATCATCATGATGGGAACCGACGGCATCTGGGAGGCCCAAAGCCCGCAAGGTGAAATGTTCGGCAAAGAACGTTTTAAAGATATTATCCGGAATACTGCCGGTCGGTCGGCAAGAGATATCCTTCAGGCGGTTATCAAAGAAGTCGACAGCTTCTGTCATCCGCTGGAAAAAACGGATGATGTCACTTTGGTGGTCACCAAAATTACGTAAAGGCTATCTTAAAAATACAACAAGGAAAGTGCGCTAAAGTGAGAAGTGATCTAAATTGACTAAAGTTATGGAATTCTGCCCGTCGAGAGCCTCAGGGTCGAACGATCATTTTTATTAATGATGGAGCATAGCGACGCCTTAACTTTAGGCACTCTAGGCACTTTAGCTCACTTTAGTCACTTTTTCATACGTTACACCAATTTATAAAACAGCATATAATTTGGATATTTAAATATTTACCGATAGAGGAGGAACGAATGGACAAACCGATTGAAAACTATTGGCAGATTAGACTGGCGGAGGTGAAAACGGCCCTGGAAGCCAATAACTTTGAAGTTTTTTTAGCGGAAAAAAAGGAGGATGTGCATAAAATCGTCCTTGAGGACCTTATTCCACAATTAAAGCCCAAGACCATATCCTGGGGCGGTTCCATGACGTTTACCGGATCGGGCCTTTATAAAAAACTCAAAGACAGATCGGATATCGAAGTCTGGGATACGTTCGACGGCAAGATTTCCGATGATGAAAAAAATCAACGGCGCCGGCAGGCCTTGCATACCGATCTGTTTATCACCGGAACCAATGCCGTCACCGAAGCCGGACAACTGGTGAACCTGGATATGATCGGTAACCGGATCGCGGCGCTGACATTCGGTCCCCGCTGGGTCATCATTATAGTCGGGCGCAATAAAATCGTGCCCGATCTGGAGGAAGCCATTTTCCGGGTGAAAAACTATGTGGCCCCCACTAATTCCATGCGGCTGGATAAGAAAACACCCTGTGTCAAAACATCTTTTTGCGAAGAATGCAAAAGCCCGGACCGCATCTGCAATACCTGGACCATTACCGAAAAATCATTTCCCAAAGGCAGGGTAAAAATCGTACTCATTAATGAAGATTTAGGATTGTAATTTGATTTAATCTTGACACGCAACTATCAATTTCCTACATATCTTTAAAATATTAGGTGGGGGTGGCTGAAATCAGCCTGAGATTATACCCTTGGAACCTGATCTGGGTAATTCCAGCGAAGGGAATGTGTGGAATCGATCCGCATCGCATTACCGATCAAGCCGCTTACCGCTGGAAGCGGCTTTTTTCATCAATTGGTCGGTATTAAATCGAGTTTGACAAATTGCAAACCGGGAGAGATCAATTATGCTAGACCTAAATAAAAAAGCAGCGCAAAATTTATCTGCCATAAGGGCGCAAAAGCCCCTGATTCATAACATTACCAATTATGTGGTCATGAATTACACGGCCAATGCCCTGCTGGCAATGGGTGCTTCGCCGGTAATGGCCCACGCCCAGAATGAAGTTGAAGATATGGTTGCCTTTGCCGGCGCGCTGGTGCTCAATATCGGCACCCTGACTGATGATTGGGTTCATTCCATGATAAAAGCCGGCAAAAAGGCCTCCGAGCTGCAAACACCCATTATTTTAGACCCGGTCGGCTCCGGGGCCACCCCGCTGCGTACCGACTCCAGCAAACAAATTATCGCGGAAACCCGGGTCAGCGTCATCCGCGGCAATGCTTCGGAGATACTTTCCCTGCGGCATGCCGATTCCAAAACAAAGGGGGTGGATTCGATTCACTCGGTGGATGAAGCCGCCAAAACCGCAACCGTACTGGCTCAGGAACTCGACACCACCCTGGCAATCACCGGGCCGGTGGATCTGATCACCGACGGTGAGCGGGTGATCCGGGTTAAAAATGGACACCCCCTGATGGGCTATGTCACCGGAACCGGCTGCACGGCCACCGTGACCATCGGCGCCTTTTTAGCCGTCGACGATGATCCGCTCAGTGCCACGGCAACTGCCCTGGCCTATTTTGGTCTGGCCGGTGAAGTTGCCGGACAAAATGCCAGCGCTCCGGGAAGCTTCATGATCCAGATGCTCGACGCCCTTTATACCATAACCCCCGAAGCGCTTGAAGCGGGCTGTAAAATAGAGGCGGATGAATAGCGCCCCTGGCGCTTATTCATGGTTCTGGGTTCTGGGTTCAAAGGTTGGTTAACGGAAGATAGATGTCAAAAACGAAAGTAGGGTCGGCCTCTGTGCCGACCTCTGAATGGCGGGCGCAGAGGCCCGCCCTACTTCTGAGCCCAGAACCTTTAGACCTTCGAGCCGAAAGGTAGGGGCAAGTATTATGAAATTACAAAACATCGACTATTCCCTGTACCTGGTAACCGACCGGGGGTTGGCGCGCGGCCGCACTACCCTTGAAATTGTCAGCGCCGCCGTTCACGGAGGCACTACCGTCGTGCAATTACGGGAAAAGGATTGTTCCACCCGGGATTTTATTGAACAGGCCCTGGCGATTAAAGAATTCCTCACTGATCACGGCGTCCCCCTGATCATTAATGATCGCGTGGATGTTGCCCAGGCCGTAGAAGCCGATGGTGTGCATCTGGGGCAAACCGACATGCCTCTCGGAGCAGCCAAAAAGATCCTGGGAGATTCGATGATCATCGGCATATCGGCTGAATCTTTACAGGACGCCATCGAGGCTCAAAAAGGCGGGGCCGACTACCTGGGCGTCAGCCCCATTTATGCAACGCCCACCAAAACCGATACGGCACCACCTTTCGGCCTGGAAGGGCTGCGGGAAATCCGCAAGGCCGTCAGGCTCCCGCTGGTCGGCATCGGCGGTTTGAAGCGCGACAACGCCGCCGAAGTCATCCGCAATGGCGCAGACGGCGTGGCCGTGGTTTCCGCGATCGTTGCCGCCGACGACCCTCAAGCGGCTGCAGAAGTGTTAAAGCAAATTATTATCGAGGCCCAACAGAAATGACGCTTAAAGAAATCGGCGAATTCGGTTTTATCAAAAAAATCAGCCGCGGCTGTTTGATTCGACCGGACAACATTATCAAAGCCATCGGTGATGATGCCGCCGCATTTGCAACCGCGCCCGACCAGCTGTCATTGATCACAACGGACCTGCTGGTTGAACGCGTTCATTTCCTGCGAGAGGCCATCTCCGGGTTTGACCTGGGCTATAAATCCCTGGCCGTCAACCTGAGCGACATCGCCGCCATGGGCGGCACCGCTCGGGAAGCATTTGTCAGCATCGCCATACCCGATGATTGCCGGCTGGATTATCTCGAAGCCGTATACAGCGGCATTAAAGATCTGGCCGCCGAATTTGATGTCAACGTTCTGGGCGGGGACACCACCCGCTCAAAAAAGGACCTGATCATTAATATCGTGGTGCAGGGCATCGTATCAAAAGAAGAGCTCTTATGCCGCGATGCCGCCAGGGCCGGAGATGTGATCTTTTCCACCGGTTTTCTGGGAGACAGTAAAGCCGGATTGCATCTGATATTAAATCAAATTGACGCCGACACCGAACCGCTGGCAGCATTACTGAAGGCCCATCTGGTACCGCAACCGCATCTACCGGAGGGGCGCTTTCTCGCCTGCCAACCCGGTGTTCATGCCGCCATCGATACCAGTGACGGCTTGAGTTCAGACCTTGCCCATATTGCCGAAGAAAGCCGGGTGGGCGCCCGTCTGTATGCGGAAAAAATCCCCATTTCGCCAAACCTGAAAGACTTCTGCACCCGTTTTGATTTTGACCCGATAAATTACGCCCTTTCCGGGGGCGAGGATTACACTCTGCTGTGCACGATCGCACCGCAGAATGCAGACAAAATTGCGCATGATTTTGAAAAGGAATTTAAGCGCCCGCTTTTCGCTATCGGAGAAATAACCGCAAAGAAACAGATAGAAGTCGTTTATGCGGGCGGTGAAACCAAACCCCTGCCCCCCACGGGTTGGGATCATTTCAAGGCCGAAGAAAATGAATGAAGCTTCGCAACATCGGAAAACTCCCGCACAATATTGTAAAGTCCTGACCATCGCCGGCTCCGACAGCGGCGGCGGCGCCGGCATTCAGGCCGATCTAAAAACCTTTTCCGCCATTGGCTGTTACGGCATGTCGGTCATAACGGCCCTGACCGCCCAGAATACCCAAGGCGTAAATGGCATCCATGCTGTCCCCCCGGCTTTTGTCGTGCAGCAAATTGAAGCGGTGTTCAGTGATATAGGCGCCGACGCCGTCAAAATCGGGATGCTTTACTCGGCCGAGCTAATCGAAGCGGTGGCCGCAGCGCTTAAAAAACATCGCGCCCGTAAGATCGTGCTGGACCCGGTCATGGTGGCCCAGAGCGGCGACAAACTGCTGCAGGACGACGCCATCGAAGCCATCAAAACGCATTTGATGCCACTGGCAGATGTGGTCACGCCCAATATACCGGAAGCTTCAGTCCTGTGCGGAAGGCAGTTAGCACAATGGAGCGATATTGAGAGCGCTGCCAAAACTCTGGCGCAACACGGCAGCCACAGCATTCTGATTAAAGGCGGCCACGGGGATGAGGATAAAAGCACCGATCTTCTTTTCCTGGCCCGTGAAAATCGCTTTGTCAGCCTGACGGCCGACCGCATCAAGACCAACAACAACCACGGAACCGGCTGTACCCTGTCATCGGCGATTGCCGGTTATATGGCCAGGGGCAAGGATATCGAGGCAGCCGTTCAAGAAGCCAAATCGTTTATGAACCAGGCCATCGCCGCCGGCGCAGCCTATAAACTCGGCCACGGACACGGCCCGGTGCATCATTTTTTTCAATGGTGGGAGTAGCAGTTTCCAAAAATTACAGCTTTTAAGAATCTATGGATATCACAAGTTCTCTGTTTTAGTGATATTCTCAGAGACTGTCGAAAAAGTCTAATTTCAACCATTTTCCAAAATTCGGGTATAGTAATATCAAGTACTTAGAGGCACTAAAAACACACATTTTAGGTTTTCCGACAGTCTCTCAATGTATCGGTACTTGGATGGTATTTGGTTTTCTTGATAAATATCTATCCTGTACTTTTAGACCGACTAACTTGGATTTATTGAAAGTGATCATTCATGTCGAAAGAGGAGTCAAAAAGGAAAAGTTATAGACGCGGGGTTAGGTTTTCATTAAAGGCACCCACTGCAAAAGAGGTCTTTCTGGTGGGAGATTTTAATAATTGGTATGCCGGAGTTAATCCCATGAAACTTGATGAGGATGGATCATGGAAGGTAAGCTTAATTATTCCTCCTGGAAGGTATGAATTCAAGTTATTGGTGGATGGCAAATGGCGTGAGGGAACAAAAGAGGAACAGACAGTTCCCAATTGTTTCG
Organism: uncultured delta proteobacterium; assembly: GCA_963706575.1. Taxonomy (GTDB): domain Bacteria; phylum Desulfobacterota; class Desulfobacteria; order Desulfobacterales; family JAHEIW01; genus JAHEIW01. The sequence continues at coordinate 215,559 of CAVPNL010000004.1, forward strand.
GGACTTTGAACAATGTCCTGATTGTGCCCGAAAAGGGGAAATAATTCTATTCCATTGCACAAAACAGTGTATATCAATTCTGAAAATTCTTGTGATATTCAATTTTAATCACAACTCAAAAGGGTGAATCCGACCCTATGGATTTGCCCTTTTTTTAGCTTCAAAGCCGCATTTTTCCGGCCTTCGGTTTGACGCCAGATTTAAAAATGCGATCGGTTGCAGATATCCATCTCATATCTGAAGTTTCGCCAATTTTTGGATACTCTCAATCGGTAGTTGGCTGGTATTTGGTTTTCTGGTACGATACTCTATGGAAGTTAAGGATGTAATACATTACAAAGGTAATGATATACAAATCTGAATAATCACTTGTTAGGAAGGGTAGAAAATGAAAGAATTGCGCAGAAAAGACCGTGCTATCAAGGAGGAGGAAGCCATAGCTATTTTAAATAAGGCGGAATACGGCGTGCTATCGACAGTCGCTGAAAATGGAGAGCCCTATGGTGTGCCCCTGAACTTTTGTTCAATTAATCACTGTATATATTTCCATTGTGCTGTTGAGGGACAGAAACTTGACAATATCAAACAAAATAGATCTGTCTCCTTTTGCGCTGTTGGAAATACAGAGGTATTACCTGATAAATTTGGCACAAAATATGAGAGTGTGATAGTTTCAGGAGAGGCTGAAGAAGTGTTTGATATGAATAAGCAGCTTGCCCTGGAAGGAATATTGCATAAGTATTCTCCAGAATTCATTGACAAGGGAATAAAATATATCGAGGATTTAAAAGAAAAAACCAGAGTATTCAAAATTACCATCAATAAATTAACCGGCAAAGCACGAAGGCAATGATTCCGCCAAAAAAATCTTTCGATTGACACTTTTTCGCCACGCTCAATAGACAGGTGCACTCAAGCGATAGATTTCATTGATCAACATATGGAGGAAAAAATGCCTGACATCTTGCTTGGAGTCATAATTGGCGGATTAATTGCAAGCATAACTCCGATAGTTATGATAATTTTAGATCACAGACGTTGGCGACGTCAGTCAGCACTTGAGCAGCTAAGATTTGAACGGAATAGACTTGAGAAAATATTCAGAGCGAATCTTAAAAGGTTTTCGAAGGCAATCACTGAGAATAGCTATCCATCAGATATGATCATGGATTTTATTTTAACGATGCCGAATGAGGTTTCTTCGAAATTCAAAGATTTTTTAGCTGACCCTAATAAAACAGATGCAAAATGTAAAAAAGCTTATTTTAATGTAGTTTCATCGATGAAAAAGATCTTATCTGATATCGACAGTAAAATTGAAAACATAATTTCTCAAAAACCAAAATTCTTTAAAATTCCACCTAAAAAATAGTCGATCTAAAACTCCATATTTCTCCAACTTATCAAAGATTTTTGAGGCCATAAATTGGCCCAATATCTTTGTTGGTGCCTCACTTTAAATCCTCGACATACAACAGTATGCCTGCGGTTTACGACCCACAAGCCGTATAAGATCAGACGGGGAATCCCGCAACGCGGTAAAACTCGGCCCTGCCGTGCGTGTCCCGGCGAAGCCTTTAGGCGAAGACGGGATCTTGAACCAAAATCCTATTTTGGAGATGGGTTCTATATACTCATTGATTTGACACAAGATTATATTTACGATATTTAAATTTCACCATCCTGCCTTACTTCAACATCATTCAAACTGCATAACCATTAATGGAGGGCACGAAAATGCTATGCCCGAAGTGTCAGTTTGAGAATGCCGATGGCATGAATTTCTGCGGCAAGTGCGGAGCAAAATTAGAAATGTTTTGTCCGCAGTGCAATTTCGGGAATCCCCCTGAATACGAATTTTGCGGAAAATGTGGTTATAAGCTGTCCCTTCCTTCAGAAACCGCTACCAAAGAACTTTCCTTTGATGAAAAATTAGACCAAGATTCAAAAGTACCTTCCCAAAGGCCTTACCGAAAAAATCCTATCTCAAAGAGACCGGATTGAAGGCGAGCGCAAGCAGGTGACGGTGATGTTCTGCGACATGGAGGGTTTTACCCCTCTGTCGGAATTGCTGGGTATCGAAGAAGCCTACTCGATCATGGATCAGGTTTACGAAATCCTGATTCATAAAGTCCACGACTATGAAGGTACGGTCAACGAGATGACCGGTGATGGGATTATGGCGCTTTTTGGCGCTCCGATTGCCCTGGAGGATGCACCGCAACGCGCAATTCGATCAAGCCTTGCCATTCACCGAGAGATGGCAAAATTCAGTGACCAATTGAAGCAAGAAAAAAAGGATATCCCGTCTGTTAAAATGCGGATTGGCATACACACAGGACCGGTAGTCGTCGGTACTGTGGGCAACGATCTGCGGGTTGAGTTCAAGGCAGTTGGCGATACAGTAAATCTGGCTTCTAGAATGGAAGGACTGGCAGATCCAGGGACAACCTATGTAACAGAGGATACATTCAAACTTACTGAAGGGCTTTTTCGGTTTGAGGCCCTTGGGAGAAAAAGAGATTAAAGGTAAGAAAGAGCCAGTGAAAGTTTACCGGGCGATTGCCCCCAGTACCAGCAGGACCAGATTCGATGTCAGTGCTGAGAGAGGCCTGACACCGTTTGTAGGAAGGGAGCGAGAGCTTGAACTTTTAATCGATGGCTTTGAGCGGGCCAAAGCAGGTCGTGGACAGGCCTTTTCGATCGTGTCTGAGGCTGGGATAGGTAAATCAAGGCTCTTGTATGAGTTCAGAAAAGCGGTCGCCAGTGAAGATGTGATGTTTTTAGAGGGAAGATGCCTGTCCTACAGCAGCGGGGTTGCTTACCATCCAGTTATAGACATCCTAAAAGCAAACTTCGATATCCGCCAGGGTGATGGGGATTCAGAAATCAGGGAAAAAGTCAAAAGAGGTTTGAAAATAATAGGGTTGGATGAAGCTTCTTCTCTTCCTTATCTGCTGGAGCTTTTTTCGGTGAAAGACAGCGGTATCGAAAAGATTCCTATGAGCCCCGAAGGCAAAAAAAGAACGAATGATGGAGGTATTCAAACTAATCACCCTCAAGGGTTCTGAGATCCGGCCTCTAATTACGGCTTATGAAGACCTCCACTGGTTGGATAAGAGTTCAGAGGAAGTATTGAAATATGTTTTGGAAAGCATACCGGGGGCAAGGGTCTTGATGATATTCACCTACCGGCCTGAGTTCGTGCATACCTGGGGCGGCAAGTCATATCACAGTCAGATGAACCTCAACCGACTCTCCAACCGGGAAAGCCTATCGATGGTGAGCGACCTTCTGGACACAGAGTCCATCGATAGTGATCTTGAAGAGTTAATTCTGGAAAAGACAGAAGGGGTTCCCTTTTTCATTGAAGAGTTCATACAGATCCCTTAATGATCTAAAGATCATCGAGAAAAAACACAACAAATACCGCTTAGCAAAAGATATCCAGGATGTGACCATTCCTTCCACGATTCATGATGTCATCATGGCCCGGGTGGACTCGCTTGCCTGAGGGTGCCAAAGAGGTGCTTCAGATCGGATCAGTAATCGGGAGGGAATTCAGTCACGATCTGATCATGAAGGTGATAAACCTTCCGGAAGCTGAATTATTGTCAAATCTCTCGGCCTTAAAGGATTCAGAGCTTCTCTATGAGAGAGGTATATTTCCCCAGTCCACCTATATCTTTAAGCATGCCCTGACCCAGGACGTGGTCTATGATTCGATACTGACCAAGAGTAGAAAGCATATTCACGAAGAGGTGGGCAAAGCCATAGAAAATCTCTATGCGGAGAGGCTGGAAGAGTTTTACGAGATGTTGGCCCTCCATTACGCCGAAGCGGGCCTCAGTAAGAAGGCGATTGGCTACTGCCAGCGGGCGGGTACGCGCGCCACCGAGCGCTCGGCGTACCAGGAGGCAATAAGCCACTTGACGACCGGCCTGAGCTTGCTCCAGAACCTGCCGGAGACCCTGGCGCGTCATCAGCAGGAACTGGCGCTGCAGACTGCGCTTGGGGCAGCATCGCTTATGGTCAGAGGGCACACGGCTCCCGAAGTGGAAGCCGCCTACAGGCGGGCTCATGTCCTTTGCCAGCAGCTGGGTGACACCCAGGACATGACTTCCTGTCTTGTTTGGTCTGTGGCGGTTCTATGTGATGCGGGCTGATTATGACATGGCCCGCCAGCTTGGTGAGGAGCTCCTCGGTCTATCCGAGCGGAGCGACGAGTTACCGCTTCATGTCCTTCCGCATTATGCGGCGGGCTTCACTTGCTTCTGTCTGGGGGAGCTGCTCCGGGCGCGCAGCCACTTAGAGGAAGGCATAGCGCACTATAACCCGGCCCAGCGGAGTATCCCCGTGTTTCGGGCCGGTCAAGACCCCGGTGTCGCCTGTCGCTTCTATGCAGCCCTTACGCTGTGGCTCCTGGGCTACCCTGACCAAGCCCTGGCGCGCGCCCAAGATGGACTGGTGCTGGCCACCGAGCTTGCCCACCCCTTCAGTAATGCCTTTGCTCTGGTTGGTGTGTCCATGGTAGAGCGGCTTCGCCGAGACGAGCAGGACGTCTATGACCACGCTGAGGCTACCGTGAACCTCTCGACCGAGCAGGGTTTTCCATCCTGGTTGGCGTTGGGCACAGTTATGCGGGGCTGGGCCTTGACGGCCCTGGGGCAGCGACGAGGAAGGGATGATACAGTTACGCCAAGGTATCACGGACTGGCGTGCCATTGGAACAGAATTGTTCGTGCCGTATTTCCTGGCCGACCTGGCCGATGGGTATGGCGCTCTCAAGCAAGTCGACGAGGCACTCGACGCCCTGAAAGAGGGATGGGAGGGGATGGAGCGGACGGGCGAACACTGGTGGAAAGCCGAGGTGCATCGCCTTAAAGGGGACCTGCTGTTGCATCAGTCCACTTCGGATGTAGCTCAGGCCGGCAAACTGCTTCCGGCAGGCCCTCGACGTGGCCCGAAGTCAACAGGCCAAATCCTTGGAGCTCCGCGCGGCCACCAGCCTGGCTAGACTCTGGCTGTCCCAGAGATAAGCGTCAGGAGGCCTATGACCTGCTGGCGCCGGTGCACGACTGGTTCACCGAGGGATTTGACACCGCCGACCTCCAGGAAGCGAAAGCGTTGCTAACGGAACTTGAGAAGTAGATTCCTTTCAAGAGACGGGCGTCGCCGAGATCTTGCGAAAGGGTTGCTTTTTCTTATCCGACTGAACCCCTGTATTCGACAACCCTCACGTGCCCCTATTGCTGGCTCACGGTTGAGTTTGACCCCTTCGCTCTTCAGTCATGGGTGAACCCCATTCTTTTTGGCAATAAATACATCCGTATTTTTCTAGTTCATGATTTGGCACTAAAGCCGCAGGTACGATAAGTTGCATATATCCGTCTAATGCCTGAAAAATTTTTAGAAAAATTGATACTTGGAGATCTCTCAATAAATCACCAGTTCAACAAAAAAGTTTTACAATAGTTGGGGAAATGCTATGAGTAAAAAGAATTTTTTGTCGGCTTCATTCCTTCTTATCTTTGCTACAACCGGTTTTGCCTCCCAAATCAGTAGGATTACCTTATCTGAATTGTATGTAAAATCTGATCTGATCGTAATGGCAGAAGTCGTCAAGCTGGTTAAAAATGGCAACCAGGACCAGGTTACCATAAAGGCTGATGTGCATCTGAAGGGTATGAGCTCTCAAACAGTCTATACTTTCGATCTTTTCACCCGTGGAGGGCTGAAAGATTTTGACCCATCCCTCAAGGAAGGCGATACGGGAATCTTCTTCCTGAAAATCAGAGAACAGGACGATCAAGTTGAAAAAGCCTATTGGGGTAGTGTTGCCACTTTCCAGAAAAATCACTTTGACTCAGCGGCCACCACCTCTTCCACATTACTTGATGCTTGGCGTTCTCATCGAGTCAAACACCGGCAGATAAGGGATATCGAAGCGTATGAACGTGGATTTCGAAAAGGATTTGCCGGCCCAGCGGGACTTGTGGACGGTTCGGCCGATTTCAACTTGGGGCATTCTGACGGGATGATCGCAAAAATGAAGAAATTCCCCGATCAGAAGGATGCGGTCGACGGCAAATAGCCGCGCCTGATCCTCGCCGTTTAAGGCACCTCCAACTTAGCAAAGGTTTTGAGGAAACATAAAAATATTGTGATACCAAAAGTGAGGCTTGATATGTAAAAAATTAGGTCATACAAAAAAACGAATATATATCCCCACTGCAACCGCCCACCCCAGGATGAGGATTGTTATGATTGCACAGCCGCCGGCCAGCAGTTTGTGGACAACGTTCTCTTTTTTGCGCTCTTGATACCCAAGTAGAAACCCCAGACCGATTCCCGCAGCGATGCCCCCGCCGTGCCCCCAGTTGTTAATCACCGGAACCATTATGCCAAAAAAGAAAATAATAATCACCCAGATGCCGATTTGTTTGTAAAGCGCTCGCCCGTAAACGCCGCCCCGGCTTTTGCCGTAATACAGCAGGGCGCCTGCCAGGCTGCAAACCGACGCGGAGGCGCCGATGGTCCAGGGAACCGCAGCCAGATAGGAAATAAAAAAACCGATGACCCCGCCCAGGGTGTAGATGATGAACATCCGATACACACCGTATTCCCGGGACACCAGCAAGCCCAGCTGGCGGAAAGCCGCCATATTAAAAAAGATATGCAGGAGGCCGCCGTGCAGATAACTGGCGGAAACCAGGGTCCAGTATCGCTGAGAGGCGTCGATGGGAACTTTTCCGGTGGCGCCCAGCAACTCAAGGATCTGCCCGGAAGGTGATAGAAAGGTCAGCGGATTCAACGCCAATCCGAAACCTCTTGGATTTAACAACAGGGAAATCACGTAGACAGCCACATTGATGCCGATGATCGATTTCACCAGCAGATAGGGATTATTGAATCCGCGGGTCAAGATATTATTTTTATACCAGGCGGCAGGGTTCCCCGTCCCGCAATACGGGCAATTCTTCTCTGATGTACTGATCAGCTTTTTACAGTTTGGACAAAGCAGAGATTGTCTTTTATGAGTTTGCATAGGTTGATCGATTATAACAAACGACAAAGTATTACAAGACGATTAACTCTATCAGAAAGATAGGGTTCATTTCTAATTTACAATAAGACTCCAACCTATTCGGTCAAGTTCAGGGAATATAAACAACATGCTCCTTTCTAAACTATGAAACGCTCAAATTAGGATGGCACAATGTGATACAGCTTTCCAATTGACACATGGGCGGGTTTTTCCTATGATAAACTCCGATTCGAAAGATCGCCCGGGTAATTCCTTCCAAATTTCTGCAGCTATCATTTGGAACCGGAAAATGTTTCAGTCATCGATTATTTCTTTTTCGCCTCAGCGAATTCAGGGTTAAAACGGTGCGATGAGCAGAGGATTGCGTGAATCAAAAAATTAAAGCGAAACCAGCTCAAAAACAGAGCCTTCTGAGCCTGATGATACTGGGAATCCTTGTGGTTATCGCCGGCGGTGTTTATCTTGCTCAGTTTAACTTTAATCCCGCCGTTCAGCAAATGGCCCCCGCTTTAACAGCCGACAAAAAAAACCAGATCGCCCCACCGGCATCAGCCGAAAAATCATTGATATTAACACCACCCGGCCAGGCGCCTTTAAGCCCTCCGGAAACCTTTGACGCCGCCACCCTTTCAGATAAAATCAACGGCAAGGCGGAATTGTACCTGTCGGCCGGCTTTGTCCGGCTCCACAGCCAGCGTTTTAAAGACGAAACCGCCGGGGAGGTCTGGATGGAGGTTTTCGTTTACGACATGCAGACGCCGCAAAATGCCTTTTCCGTTTTCAGTGCCCAGCGCAGAGATGATGCCCAAACGCTGGAGGTCGCACAATATGCCTATCAAACCCCAAACGCCCTATTCTTCGTCCACGGCCCCTTTTATGTTGAGGTTGTTGCATCCGATATCTCAGAGACTATCATTCAACCGATGATCGCGTTTGCCGAAGCCTTCATCGCCAATCATCCCATCAAGGCCCAGACCATCGGTGAAAAGGAACTGTTTCCCGAGGAAGGTCTGGTTCAAACCAGCATTTCACTGGTGTCCGCAGATGCGTTCGGCTATGAGCGGTTTGATCAGATATTTACGGCCACCTATAAGCTGCAGGACAGCGAATTTATGGCCTATTATTCCCGCCGAAAGACCCCCGGGGAAGCGGAAGATCTGGCAGCGAGTTACCGGGATTTTTTAATCGCATTCGGCGGCAAAACGGTCGAATCCGACCTGGGAATTAAAACAGCGAAAATGATTGATATTTTGGACACCTACGAGATTGTATTTTCCCACGGCCCCTATCTGGCCGGCGTGCGCGAAGCCGCAGATCAACAGCCGGCACAGGAATTGGCAATGCAATTGTTTAATAGAATCAAAGCGGTCTCCGCTGAATAGCGGCATTGAACTGATCTTCGCGGCTGGAAGCCGCGATAAAAAGGAGCTTAAAACTTGAACAATGACCATTTAAGTCGGCGTCAATTTATGACGCGCTCTGCCAAAGCCGGCGCATCCATTCTGGCCGCCTGCTCGATCAGTTACTGGTTTTATGACAGCGCCGGACCGGCCCGTTCAGCGCAGGACGTCTCCGGCGTTCAGATACCCGATTTTTCGATGCCCCAGCTGGGCCAGCGCATGAGCATTGTTCGCGGCAGCAGCCGATCTGAAACCCTGGAACTGGCTTTAAAATCCATCGGCGGCATGCAAACCTTTATCAAAAAGGGAGACCGGGTTCTGTTGAAGGTAAATGCGGCTTTCGCATCACCGCCCATGATTTGCGCAACAACTCATCCGGATATGGTTAGCGCGATAACCCGTTTGTGCTTTAAAGCCGGTGCCGCATCGGTCATGGTAACCGACAACCCGATCAACGATCCGGCCAGTTGTTTTCGCTTGACCGGAATTGAGCAGGCCGCCCGGTCTGCCGGAGCAACCGTTACCTTCCCGCAAAAGGAATTTTTTAAACCTTTCAGCCTGGCGGAAGCGCAGCTGATTCGCAACTGGCCGGTCTTGTACGAACCCATAAGCCGGGTTGACAAAATCATCGGCACCGCGCCGGTCAAGGATCATCACCGCAGCGGCGCGTCCATGATCATGAAAAACTGGTATGGATTGCTGGGCGGGCGGCGCAATATTTTTCACCAGGATATTCACACGATCATCAAAGAACTGGCAATGATGATAAAGCCGACCCTGGTGGTCCTGGACGGCACCACCACCATGATGCGTAACGGCCCGACCGGGGGCTCGTTATCAGATCTGAAAGAAACCCAAACAATGATCGTCAGTACCGACCAGGTGGCAGCCGATGCCTTCGGCGCCAGCCTGCTTGATAAAACCGTCGATGAGCTGGCCTTTATTAAAAAAGCAGAAGCGATGAAACTGGGCACCGCTGACTTTCAATCGCTGAATCCGGTGATGGAGGCGATATGAAAAAGGTTCAGGGTTCAAGGTTCAAAGGTTCGTATATTAAGTGTCAAGCAAGTTTTTTTTGTTTAATTGGTTTGATTGGTTCCATTAGTTCGATTGGTTAAGCTTTAACCAATAAAACCAATTAAACCAATTAAACTAATGCAACATTGCATTGTGCCTAACAAAACTCAAAAACCAGAACGATGAACCCTGAACCTTTGAATCTTGAACCTTTGAACCCTGAACCTGCTGAAAATTTGCAATACTCTCATACCGCCGATACGAGACTGATACCGACAATGAACATCGTAACCACCCGCCGAATCTGCCAGATATTTTTTTTCATCCTTTTTTTGTGGTTTTGTCTGGCAACCATACTGGGAGAGCACTGGTGGCAGCTGCGGGGATGGCCCGTCAACTGGATCCTGCAGCTGGATCCGCTGGTGGGCCTGAGTACCCTACTCACCACCCGGACGCTTTATACCGGCCTTGTGTGGGGCCTTGCCACGGTGATCCTGACGATTGTGCTAGGCCGATTTTTCTGCGGCTGGTTGTGTCCGTTCGGGTCTCTTCATCAATTCGTCGGCTATCTTGCCAAGCGCAAACGCTCACTCAAGACCAAAATTGAGCTGAATCGATACCGTTCGGCGCAGTCGCTAAAATATTGGATCCTGGTCTTTGTGCTCACCATGGCCATCGCTGAACTGGCGATTGATGCGATCCGCCTGCCGCGCACCACACCACTGGGCTCCGCAGCGCTAATAGCGCTGGCTTTAACGACAGTCATCATCCTGGCCATCCGGCAGACAGAACGTAATGCTAAAAAAGCCATCGTCGCCGTTCTGGCCGTCGCCGGCTGCTGGGTTTTAATTAGCTTTTTATTCTATGAGGACTGGCGACCGGTGGCATCGCTCCAAATCGGGCTATTGGATCCCATCCCGCTGGTCTACCGTTCGGTCAATTTACTTATCCTGCCCCTTGTCGATCAAACAACCCTGACGACCTCGAGCAGCCCGCGGCTTTATGCCGGCACCTGGCTGATCGCAGCCATCTTTGTGGTGTCTATCCTGTTGAACTTAATCTGGCCACGGTTCTACTGCCGCTTTGTCTGCCCCTTGGGAGCCCTTTTCGGGGTGCTGGGCCGCTTTGCCATCTGGCGCATCGGCAAAGCCAGAGAAGAATGCACCGACTGCCACCTGTGCGAAAAAAATTGTGAGGGCGCCTGTCAGCCAACCCGCCGGATTCGAATTGCGGAATGTGTTCTTTGCTTAAATTGTATGGACGACTGCCATCATGGCCTGATGGGTTATCATGCCGCACCGTCCGCCAGCGGCGAAATCCTTTCACCGGATCTGTCCCGGCGGGAATTTTTAACCGCAGCCGCCTCCGGAGCCGCTGCCATACCGCTGCTGCGGATCGGCGGCAACCCGGGGCCCAACTGGAATGCGCGCCTGGTACGCCCACCGGGCAGCCTGCCGGAACAGCAGTTTCTATCGCGCTGTATAAAATGCGGCCAATGCATGCGCATCTGCCCGACCAATGTAATCCACCCGGCCGGACTGACAGCCGGCCTGGAAGGTCTGTGGACACCGGTGCTCAATTTTAGAATCGGCACCAGCGGGTGTCAGCACAACTGTATCGCCTGCAGTCACCTTTGTCCGACAGCGGCGATTCGACCCATCAGCCTCGAGGAACGCCAGGGAATCGGACAGTATGTTGAACAGGGCCCCATAAAAATCGGCACTGCCTTTATCGATCGCGGTCGCTGCCTGCCCTGGGCCATGGACCGGCCGTGCATCGTCTGTCAGGAAAATTGCCCGGTCAGCCCGAAAGCCATCTTCACCCGGGAGCTGTTCAATACTATACGCAGCCAGCATCCGCTGGTTGTTAAATCTGCCGATGCCACCCGCATCGAGTTTCAAACCGATGCCCTGGCTGCAAATCATTACGCCACCGGAGATTATTTTTGCGTCGTTCCGGGAAATCCGGGACGGCGAGGACGGCAAATCATCGCCAATACATCCCGCAGCCTGACGGTTGACAGTAAATTCCCGTTTGAAAAGCCGCCGCAGGCTCAGGATTCAGTGTCGATTCAGATACGGCTCCAGCAGCCCTATGTCGATCCCAAACGCTGCATTGGCTGCGGGGTTTGCGAACACGAATGCCCGGTTCGCGGCCAACGCGCCATCCGCGTCAGCGCTGAAAACGAGTCCCGGACCCGCCAGCATGCGTTGATTCTGCAAATCTAACGATTCCTAAGGAGCAATCAGTTATGATTCAAAAGCATTCAGGCTGGACCCGCAGAGCATTTTTAAAAGCCGCCTGTGCCACGGGTGCGGCATCCGCTGTGTCGCTTCAAAATTTTCCGGCATCGGCATCCGATGAAGCGGTTGTCGTTCCGACCCGCCCTTTTGGCAAAACCGGAATCGAGGTCCCTGTTCTGGGCTTCGGCACCAGTTTGCATGTTGCCTTCAGCCAGTTGCTGCTCAAACAGGCCGTCAAATGGGGCGTCACCTACTGGGATACGGCAAATACGTATATGGGCGGCAATAGCGAAAAGGCAATCGGCAAATATTTCGCCAAATACCCTGAAGACCGCAAAAAAGTGTTTCTGGTGACAAAATCCCACGCCTGGACCACAAACGGTCTAACCCGTGACCTGAACCAGTCGCTCGAGCGTATGCAGACCGATTATATTGATCTGTACTTTACCCACGGTGTCTGGAGCGCTGACGAATTGGACGCAAAGACAAAGCGCTGGGCGGAGAAAGCCAAAGCAGAAGGCAAGATCCGTTTTTTTGGCTTCAGCACCCACAGCAATATGGAAGAATGCCTGCTGGAAGCTGCCGGTCTCGGCTGGATCGACGGCATTATGATGACTTACAATTATCGGCTGATGCATTCAGATGACATGCGGCGTGCAGTGGATGCCTGCGTCAAGGCCGGCATCGGCTTAACCGCCATGAAAACCCAGGGCGGTGGTCAGGTCAAAACCGACACCGCAACCGAGCTTGAGCTGGCCGGTCGCTTTTTGCAAAAAGGCTTCACCGACGGCCAGGCCAAACTCAAGGCGGTCTGGCAAGACCCGCGGATCGCCAGCATTTGTTCGGAAATGCCCAATATGACTCTTTTGATGTCCAACGTTGCCGCCGCCGTGGATAAAACCGCGCTGTCCGCTCAGGACAGGCAAATACTGCGCAAATACGCGCAGGAGACGCGTTCAGATTACTGCGCAGGCTGCAGCAAAATTTGCGAGCCAGCCGTAGCGGCTGAAGTCCCCATCGGCGATGCCATGCGTTACCTGATGTATGCGCGCAGCTATGGCAATCACAAGAAAGCCAGCGATCGTTTTAAAAGAATCCCGCAAAAGATTCGCGAACAGATGATTCATCTTGATTACACTTCTGCGGAACAAAATTGCCCCCGTAAAATTGCGATCGGCAAGCTTATACGTGCGGCAATAAAAGAATTGTCATAAAGCTATCTCAATAATAGCGATTTATTTTCGAAGACAGAAAATAAGTTCCACAGGTGCTCTAATGTTATAAGTGCCTAAAATGACTAAAATGAGCTAAAATGACTAAAGTTAAGGTTTCGCTCGCGCTCCATCTTTTATTATAGATACGATAGAATTCCTCCATTTTAGGCATTTTAGATCATTTCTAATTTTAGCTCATTTGTTGTTATAAGCACGTTTTATTTGGTTTAGAACTTTAACATCGGACGTTAGATGGATTTTTGAGATGGGTAAAACCGATCTCGACCAACAAAAGAAATAATCTTCAAAGGAGAATACAGCAGATGTCTAAAAAGGAGACTCGATGGTCCCGCAGAAGCTTTTTAAAGACCACCGGGATGGCAGGCCTCGGATCCATAATTGCCCCTATGGCCGGCTTGGCCCGTGCTTCTGACAGGGCCTCGGTGGTGCCCACCCGGCCTTTCGGGAAGACCGGCGCGAACGTTTCGATTCTGTCCCTTGGGGGCATGTTTGATATTGCTTCGAATCAACTTTTAATGAAACAGGCGATGAATTGGGGCGTAACCTATTGGGACACAGCTGATTGCTATCAAAGGGGCAGTGAAAAAGGCGTTGGCAAATTTTTCAGCCGCCAGCCCGATGCCCGCAAAAAGATCTTTCTTGTGAGCAAGTCCGACGCACGCGACCCGGATAGAATGACACGGCTATTAAATCGATCCCTGGATCGCATGAAAACGGATTATATCGACCTTTATTTTGTTCATGGAATCTATCGTATTGATGAGTTGGATGGCCGGACAAAAGCCTGGGCCGAAAAAGCTAAAGCCGCCGGCAAGATTCGATTTTTTGGATTCAGCACCCACAGCAACATGGAAGAATGTCTGCTGGACGGTGCCAGGCTGGGTTGGATCGACGGCATTATGATGACCTACAATTATCGACTGATGCATTCAGATGACATGCGCCGTGCAGTCGATGCCTGTGTCAAGGCCGGCATCGGCCTGACGGCCATGAAAACCCAGGGTGGCGGTCAGGTCAGAACCAATTCGGAAACCGAGCTCAAGCTGGCCGGTCGATTTCTAGAAAAAGGTTTCACCGACGCCCAGGCCAAATTAAAAGCGGTGTGGCAAAACCCGCAAATTTCGAGTATCTGCTCGCAAATGCCGAATATGACCATCCTGATGTCCAATGTGGCCGCCGCCCTGGACAAAACCCAACTTTCCGCTAGGGATACATCATTGCTGCAGCAGTATGCCAAAGAAACCCGTTCGGCTTACTGCACCGGATGCACCGATATCTGTGAATCGTGCGTGGAGGGAGAAGCGCCCATCGGCGATGTAATGCGTTATCTGATGTACTGCAACAGCTATGATGACTATGAGCTGGCCTCAGCCGGGTTCAAAAAAATTCCACAAAAAATCCGAACACGACTGACCCATCTGGATTATTCAATGGCAGAACGCAAATGCCCCCAGGGGCTGCCCATTGCAACGCTGATGCAGGAAGCCAAAAAGAAATTGGAAACTTCTTAACTTTGTGTCCTTCGTGACCTTCGTGGTAAAATTATCTAGCGAGGAAATGTTGACCCTCACGTTTTATAGGTTTTCAGCATGTCCTGCGCTTCTGATATCATTTCATCCCGCAAGGCTGCCGGTGCCAGAACCTCAGCCTTGGATCCCCAGGTCATCAGCCAAAATTTAATTTCGTCGGTTCCGGCCACCCGCGCTTCAAAAATAAGGGACCCGTCCTTCTGGGGTTCAATTTTCTGGGTCTTGTGCCAGATTTTTTCGTTGATGTATCCGGCGACTTCAGGCGCAAACCGGATTCTGACGTTTTGCGGCTTGCCGTGAAATACGCCGAAGCTGGTCTGCATAAAATCTTCGACCTTAAAATCTTCCGGCATTTCAAATGTTTCATCCGTTAACTTTAACGATTTGATGCGGTCCAGGGCAAAAATCCGGATGTCTTCCCGCAACCCGCAATTTCCAACCAGGTAAAACGCTCCGTCAAAAAACCAGATTTTGTACGGGGCGACTTTGCGCCGCGTCTTTTCTTTGCGGCTCATGGTAAAATATTCGATTTCGATAATTTTGCGACGGATGGTGGCTTCACTGACCCTGTCGATTGATTCCCGCAATTGGCCATATTGTTTATACGGCTTGGAGCCGACCTCAAAGCTTTCCTCTATCCGGTCGAGATATTGGGTTGTTTCAGCCGGCAGGGTCGCTTTTATTTTCCGGAAAAACGATTCCAGAGATTCATAAAATACCGTATCTTTTAAAACCGTCATCAATCCCCGGCTGAAATAAAGCGCCATCAATTCAGTCAGGTTAAGGGGAATGGGGATGTTGTGCCGGGCGCTGTCGAGAACGGACCACAGATTTTTGCCATCTATGCGGTCGGTAAAAATCGGAAAGCCGGCCAGCTGTAAGGCCTCCAGATCCCGATATACCGTGCGCCAGTGATATTCAAGCTCCCGGGCCAAATCAGCGGCTGACTTGCCTCTGCGTGAAGCAATTAAGCTTTGCAAAATCCGCCACTGCCGGGCCAGTTGATCTCCCCGTGCCATAAACGTCCTCCCACTGCACAAATCGTTAACAAAATTATAATCTGTCTTTAAACATGATGTTGTCAACAGTTAAACTTCCAACCAGGCCGTTGGTCAAGTTTCTATAAAAAAAATTTTGAACCCATCTGAAAAATAGGATTTTGGTTCAAGATCGCGGCGGGGCCTCGTTTAAAACCGGAGGTATACTGTTGTATGTCGAGGATTTTAAACGAGGCTCCAACAAAGATATTGGGCCAAAAGACATTTTTGAGATGGGTTCAATTTTTTTTCAGCAGTTTGTCCGGATCTGACAAACCACCATGCTAATGTTGAACACAAAAATGAAATATTTCTAATGATTTCCATCAAAAGAAAACCGCTAAACGAAAAAAAAGGGGGTGCAAAAATGACAAAACATATTTTCAACCCGGATTATCATGATTGTTACGAATACCATGGAAACACGACAATCGAGCTTACCCGCAGACAGGGCGAAATTACCTTATGGCGGGATTGGATCACCTTCGATACGGTCCAGGAAGCAGCCGACTATTTTAATGAGCACTGCAGCAGCTATGAATATGCCGGTTCCTGAAATTCAGCAGGTGCTTTGTGCCGGTCGGATAATAATACGGTTTTCTCTAAAGAATTTGGGGCTTAAGATCCACTCGTGAAGGAAGGTTATCAAGAAGTAAGGGGCATATTTTTAAAATTAGGCACTAAAACCGGTTTCAAAACCTTTAGATTTTGGCTGAGGGCAAGGCGCCGATTCGATTCAAAACCGGAGCGTACTCGATAGTACGTGAGTATTTTGAATCGAATTGACGAGCTCCTTAATATTCATAAAAACAGATGTGAGATCCCGCTTTGGCGGGGCAACATAGCCCTCGGGCAAAAGATGAGGGTTTTGAAATCGGTTTTATTCTTCTTTCGGGTGACATTGTATACAGCCGGTTGGACCGGTGATCGGCAATGGGCCATCAAGTTTTTTGCCTGAAGTTTCGATTTTTCTATTTTTAAGCTTCATGATCTTGTGGCACCCGATACATAGTTCATGATAGGCCTTTTTAAAATATTTAATTTCCTCAGACCTAAGGGGGGTCCCCTGCTTGGATTTAGTCGCCGCTACCTTCACATCATGACAGCCGGATGTCATACACCCCTTTATTTGGGTGGTGCCCTCCCATTTGTGATGGCAGGTCTGGCATTCGAACCCAAAATGTCGGGGATGCGGAAATTCCACAGAGACTCTTTTTTGTTCCACCCCATCGGGAGCACCGAGCTCGATGGTTCCCATCGGGACACACATGTCCTCAACGTCTTCCTCACCGGAAACAGCCGGCACCGATCCGCAAATTATGGCAATCACAAAACACACCCCTAAAATAACCACCTTCTGCATAGCCAACTCCCTTTCAAGATAAGATAAATTTAATTTCACGTGTTATGGGTGGCGCAATATATATACCCAGAAAAAATACATTTTTGCGGTTTAAAATTAAAAAGGAATTAATGCTCTATAAATAAAAAAATTTCAACCCTAAATTTAACTTTTGCAAAAAGAGAGAAAAATTTGACAATTTAGAGGTAAATAGGGTATAAAATAGCTAGAATTATTAGAAATTCTCACCGGAAGCAGCCTCAAAAATGACAGATCACCGTTTAATAAACCTTCATTAAAACTTTTTTATACTATTCATCAAGGAGGTTTCATGGGAAAACCAGCCCGTGATGAATTGGTCAAACGAATCAAAACACTCGAAAAACAGACCGCCGCCGGATCTGCCGGGACATCATCCATAAAACCCGAATACGGTTTTCGAACCTTTGCCGAACAATCCCCCAACATGATCTTTATTAACAAGGGGGGTCGTGTCGTTTATGTTAACAATAGATGCATCGAGGATATGGGCTACAGCCGGGAGGAATTTTACGCACCGAATTTCGATTTTATGTCCCTGATCGCGCCGGAATCGGTTGATTTAATCCGGTCCAGTTTTAAGCGACACATGGCCGGCGAAGATATCGAGCCCTACGAATATTCCCTATTGGACAAAAAAGGGAAAAGAATTGAAGCCATTATTACAACCAAACTGATCGACTATGCGGATGGAAAAGCGATTCTGGGCATTATCACCGATATCACCGACCGCAAACGGGTAGAAGAAGAACTGCAGTATCGGTTGAAATTCCAGCATCTCATTACCACGGTTTCCAGCCAGTTTATCAATCTGCATCCGGCTCAAATCGATGATGAAATTGATCACACCCTTGAGCAGATCGGCGAATTTGCCGATGCGGACCGCAGTTATGTTTTTCAATTTTCTGACGACCAAAAATCGGTATCCTGCACCCATGAATGGTGCGCGGAGGGAATCAAGCCGACCATTGAGCGTATTCAAAATGTTCCGGTGGAAACTTACCCATGGGCCATGAAAAAATTCCTGCGCGGAGATATGGTTTTAGTCCCCCGCCTTTCCGACCTGCCCCCTGAGGCCATCAAAGAGAAGCAGGAATTTGAACAACAGGGTATTCAATCGATATTGGCCGTGCCGATGATCATTAGCAGTAAGGTCATGGGGTTTATCGGGCTGGATTCGGTCGGCGAAGAAAAAATGTGGGCGGAGGACATCGGCTCTCTGCTGAAAATCGTGGGGCAGGTGTTCGCCAATGCATTGGATAATAAAAAATTCCGGCAGGCCCTGCAGGAAAGCGAGGAACGCCTGCGCACGGTTTATGAAACGTTTCCGGATTCCGTCACCATTGTCCAGACAGAAAATGGGCGCTTTGTTGATGTCAACAGTGCTTTTACACGCTTGACCGGCTGGGCAGCCGAAGATGTCATCGGTAAAAAAGAAGCCGATCTTAAAATATGGCACAACCGCAATGACCGTGAAAAACTGAAAGCGGGCATTGCCCAACATGGCAAGATCGAAAATTTGGAAGCTAAATTCCGACTTAAAGATGGAAGCATAATAACTGCCCTGATGTCGGCCGTTTTGATAAGGCTCAAAGGAAAGCCACACATCCTTACCATTACCCGGGATATCAGCGATCGCAAATCCGCACAGAAAGAACGGGAACAATTAAGAACTCAGCTGATTCAGGCCCAGAAGATGGAGGCCATTGGGACATTGGCCGGCGGCATTGCCCATGATTTTAACAACATCCTCGGTGCGATTATCGGCTATGCCGAGATGGCGCTATACGATACCCAAAAAGATTCAATGGAGCATTACAACATCGACCAGGTGCTCAAGGCGGGACATCGGGCCAAAGATTTGGTAAAACAAATTCTGGCATTCAGCCGCAAAAGCGAACAGGATAAAAATATCATTTTATTAACACCCATTGTTGGAGAAGCCTTAAAACTGCTGCGCGCTTCATTGCCGACCACCATTGAAATAAGACAAAATATCGAGCCCCACCTGGATGCTATTTTTGCCGATCCAACCCAGATGCATCAGGTAATGATGAATCTCTGCACCAATTCGGCCCACGCCATGGGGGATACGGGCGGCATTTTGAATGTCGAATTGCACAATTTGGATCTGAACCTCAAAAAGGCCGTTCAATATTCTGAACTCAATCCCGGCCCCTATGTACAGCTCAGCATCAGCGATACGGGCGACGGTATGGATTCTGCAACCATGGACCGCATATTTGATCCTTATTTCACCACCAAAGAACAAGACAAAGGCACCGGTATGGGCCTGGCTGTCGTCCATGGCATCATTAAGGGGCACGGCGGCGGTATCCGGGTTCAAAGTAAACCCGGCAAAGGGACCCGCTTTGATATTCTTTTTCCGGTTATGGGAAAACACATGGAATCAGAAACCGAAGAGTTAAAAGCACTGCCAACCGGCAAGGAGCACATTCTGTTCATTGATGATGAGGACACCCTCATTGACCTGGGTGAAAGCATGCTGAAAAAGCTCGGCTATCAGGTGGAAACGCGAACCCGCCCGGATGAAGCGCTCGAGATCTTTGGGGCAGCACCGGACAAATTTGACCTGGTAATTTCCGATATGACGATGCCCGGCATGACCGGTGACATTCTGGCAGCGGAATTGATGAAAATCCGCTCTGATATCCCTGTCATTATTTGCACCGGCTACAGCGAAAGAATAGATGAACAGCGGGCCAGGAATCTGGGAATTAAAGGGTTGATAATGAAGCCATTTACCATTCGCGGCCTTTCCAAAACCGTTAGGGCGGTTCTCGATCAAAAAAGTTGAATTCCAATCAACTTTTTTCCTTACCCCGAAGCGGGTAAGGAAATCGTTATAGTGCAGCCGCCTCCCGGATTATTCTCGGCCGTGACATCTCCTCCGATTAACTTGATAAATTTTTTGACCAGGGCCAGACCGATTCCGGTACCCCGGGTTTTTCGGGCCAGGGCGTTGTCGACCCGGTAAAAATCATCAAAAATTTTGTTAAGCGCATGACGCGGAATCCCGGGCCCGTGATCGGAAACTGCAATTTTTATGCGGTTTGGTTCCTGATAGATTCGAATCGTGATCTCTTTTTCAAGCGCCGAGCGGCAAAATTTGATGCTGTTTTCAATCAGATTGATCAACACCTGAATCATGGCTTCACGGTCATATTTAAACGGGCGGATATCCTCCTGAACAATTTTCAAGGTGAACCCTTCCTGCCGCAGTTTGGCCTGCATGACAGTTTGAACTTCTGCGGCCACCTCTTCAAATGTTCCCCGGGTCAGATTAAGAGATCGCTGTTTTTTCTCCAGTTTGGCCAGATCGAGAACATTGTTAATCAGACGGGACAGTCGGGAACCCTCGGAATTGATAATCTGAAAATACTCCTGTTCCCGTTCGCTATCTTTTGCAATTCCCTGCTCGAGCATTTCAATGTACATCCGTATATTGGTTAGCGGCGTCTTTAATTCATGCGTAACCGATGAGACAAATTGCGAACGGCGCTCGGAAAGATCCACGATGGCCCGGGCGCTTTTATAGATCGCAAACAATCCGATTAAAAAAATGGCCGCCAGCACGACCATCATGATCATCAGCGTGTTGCGACCGGTGGAACGCGGAATCTCATCAAAGCTCAATGAGGCATTTAAAAATGCAAACGGCGACGGAAATGACCGCTTCAGGACAAATTTAGGGTTATGCGTTGCTATACCGCCTTGCACCAGCACAATTCCCCGGCCCTGATCCATAACCTGCAGGCGCAGGCTGGCATAGTCGGCCATGGGCTGGGCAATGAAGTAATTCTGCGTCAGATGCTTTAAAAACGCGCCTATCCTTAATATGAAGCCCTGCCGGTATATTTTCTGGTTGATCATGATGCGGCGAAAGATAAACATTTGATCGGCGCCGATAAGGACCGATTGCAAGGGGGCGACCTCCACTTGAAAATTTTCTTCATCCCGGGTTTCAGGTGCAGCTTCTCCTGGCGCATCTGCTTCGGGCTCCGACGGGTAGATCTCGCGGCGCCTGTATTTTTTGGCAGCCCGGTCCTTTTCATTATCCATCAGTGAATCTTCTGCAGCCGGACTGCGAGCGGGGCCACTTTTGGATAATGCCGCGGCCAGCGGGGCGGGGCTCTTGCCGGCTTCGCCAACTTCCTGGCGGGCCACATTTTTAGCCTGGGCCACGGTGACTTTTTCAAAGCGCTTTTCTTTTTGCCCGAGGCGGGCTTTAGGTTTCTGGGAGCGGGTTAAATCCAGATACTTTTCAGCAAATCCGCTTTGCTGCTTCTGTTCGGCTTCAGCCACCTCCCGGGCCGGCGGGACGGTTATTTTATCTGTAACGGCCGTGCGTTTACGGTTAAAGATGCGATTGGCGCTCTCCAGCCGGGCCACGGCATCTTTGCGATCCACGGCAACGGATTCCCCGGCCTGGGCCAGAGGCGTTTGAAATGATCCGTCGGGGTTATTCTGAAAATAGCCGAGGATATAACTCTGCGCCGGCAGGTGTGAAAGGGGTGAACGATTTTCTTCGAGACGCCCCCCGGGGGGGCTCATATAGAAATTGTATTCATCAATGGCGCGAGCCTCCTCCATCTGAACGAGTGCCTCAAGGGCCTGTTCCATTTCGTCAAACAGGGTGTTGGCAAAAAAACTCAGGGTGGCGGTTTCTTCCTGCTCCAGGCCGCGATAGGTTCGCATTATAAAATATCCGAGCGGAATCGACAGGGTCACACAAAATATGAGAATTAAAATTTGTAAGCGTTTCATTTTTCAGGTTCCAGCCGGTAGCCTTCCCCCCTGATGGTGGTTATAAGCGGCGTATCGCCGATTAAAAGGGCAATTTTTTTGCGCAGTTTTAACATATGAATGTCGACGGTACGGGTTTCGATATCGGCGTCGGCATATTGCCAAACCTCGGTGAGCAGTTCTTTTTTAGAGACGATCCGGTCGCGGTAGCGATGTAAATATGCGATGATATCCATTTCCTTGCGAGTCAGCTCAACGGTTTGACTTTGATATTCAGCGATCAGGTTTTTCCCGTCAAAAAAAATGTCATGAAAACGAATTTCCATGTCACCGGGATTTTTCCCGGTACGCCGCAAAACCGCCTCTACCCGCACCATAACTTCCCTGAGTGAAAATGGTTTGCTGATATAGTCATCGGCACCGGCATTAAAACCGGTAACGATATCATCCTCAGAGCCTTTGGCGGTAATGATGATAATGCCCTGGTCCGGCTTTTTCCGGCGAATTTCTTTGCAGATAGAAAACCCGTCGAGTGTCGGCAGCATGACGTCCAGCAGGATCAAATCGAACGGTTCGTTCAGACCCACATTAAGCCCCTGCCCGCCGTCATCGGCGTCCCTAACTGCATAGCCATTGTAAACCAGCACATCAACAAGGCCGCGCAACAGGGCCGGGTCATCTTCAACAACAAGAATACGTGCTTTCGGTCTTTTCATTTAACTCTGTCCACCCTTTTATTGATCGCGGCAAGATGCCGCTCCCACAATCTCCTTAAAGGCATAATACAGCACATTGTGATGATAAACAAAATAGTGGGAGTGGCTTCCAGCCACGATTTTGCTTCTCCGTTTTTCGCCGAACCGATATCAAACATTATATCACATCGGCCCGATTTCAAAGTAAAAGTTATGTAAAATCCTGCCCCGTTTTTTTTACATTTCTTTGAATTGAGTTTTGAAGGCTTTCGACTAAAATTAGAATTATACGGCAGGGCCTAAAACCCTGCTCAAAAACCGATTAGATACACGAAAGGAGCAACCCATGAAACCCACTCGTCTAAAATCATTTGTTTTGATTATCGTCTTGATTGCCGCCACCGGGGCGGCGATGGCCTATTCGGCCGGCGCGGGAAAATCCTGGCTTTCAGGCCTGATTGCCCGCCCCAGGGTAGACACTCCCCCCATTGGATCCGGCCCGGTAACCCTTAGCGGTCGTCTGGTCCAGGATAAAGTTTTGCAGGGATCGGATGGCAGAGTTCATCTGGCCTTAACCCTGCAGGCCGCTGAGGGTTTCGATCCGCAATCCTCAGAAGCCCGCAATGTCGATATGGTCATTGTACTGGATCGCAGCGGTTCAATGAAAGGCCGTAAAATTAATGACGCCCGGCAGGCGGTTTTACACCTTTTATCCGGCCTGACCGCCAAAGACCGCTTTGCGCTGGTCACGTATTCGGACAGGGTTCAGCAGGTTTCGGGTTTAAAGTATGTCACCGCTGATCATGGCAAACAGCTGAAAGCGCTGGTTAGTGCCATTCGCGCCGGCGGTGGAACCAATCTGGGTGACGGACTCCAAACAGGCATCAACCTTATGCTGGCGGCAGATGAAAACGGAAATGCCAGAAAGCTAATTCTTATCTCCGACGGTCTTGCCAATAAAGGCATAACCGATGCCACCCGGCTTGGTCAGATGGCCGGTGTCGCCGTGGAAAAAGAATTTGCCGTTAGCACCGTCGGGGTGGGAAACGACTTCAACGAGCAGCTGATGACAACCATTGCCGACCGCGGCGCCGGAAATTACTATTATTTGGAAAACCCGTTGGCATTTGCTGAAGTGTTTCAAAAGGAATTTTTCTACACCCGCACAACGGTTGCAACCAATGTTTCGATATCTTTTCCCCTGGGCAGCGGCATATCCGTCGTAGATGCCGCCGGGTACCCCATCACCGTTCAAAAAGACCAGGCCGTTTTCTACCCGGGCGATTTGCGCGCCGGACAAACCCGCAAATTGTTTCTGACGTTGCAGGTGCCCACCGGCGAACCGGGAAGTTTTGAACTGGGTCGGATCAAGGCCCGCTGTCGTTTCAACGGCCAGACAATGGAAACCGATCTGGGGGGTTCTTACAAAATTGCCTGTGTCAAAGACCAAAGAGAGGTGCAGGCCTCGATCGACAAAACCTCCTGGACTGAAAAAGTCATTCGAGAAGATTATAACCGGCTCAAACAGGAAGTCGCCGCTGATATCAAGTCCGGCAAAAAGCAAAAAGCCCTGGGACGAATCCACAGCTATTACCGTGAGCAAGAATCGATCAATGCAGCCGTCGGGTCGGCCGAGGTCACCCAAAATCTGGATCGGGATCTCAAAGACCTGCAGCAAAGAGTCGAAGATACGTTTGAAGGCTCTCCGGCTGCAGTTTCCCGGAAACAAAAATCCAATTCAAAAACCCTGCAGTATGAGGGTTATAAAGGGCGACGATAAAAGGAGATAATCATGGCCATTTTAACCCGTATTTTCCGGCTTTTTAAAGCAGACATCCATGGTGTCATGGATCAAATTGAAGACCAGGGTCTGTTATTAAAACAGCATCTCAGGGATATGGAAGAATCCCTGGTTCAGAAAGAGACCAAACTTAAGCAAATGTGTTTTGCAAGGGATCAGGCCCGGCAGGACTATGAGAAGGGAATAAAAGAGAGCAACAACCTGGAGCAAAATCTGGAAGTCGCCATCCGAAAAGACAGAGACGATATTGCCCGCATGCTGATAAAAAAGCTAAAACCCCTGGCCCACATCCAGTCGGAGCGCTGCAGTCATATCGACCGACTGAATCATGAAACCAAACAGTTCAAAGAAGATATTGAACTGCAGCGGCTGAAATATGAACAGCTCCGGCAACAAGCTGCCAATTTTTTCCATCGTACCGAAAAACAGAATGAGGATCCTATCTGGCCGGCGATGCAAGCCGACTTTGGCGTCAATGATCTCAGCGATGAAGAGATTGAACTCGAACTTCTCCAAAGAAAGGAAGCCTTAAAAGGAGGTGCAATATCATGAGCATCATGAAATCCAAGACAACGCCCATACGCTCGACCATCGTCTGGGGATTGATTGGCGGGCTGGTTTACATTCCGCTATCCTCGGCCTTAAGCCTTATGATGTTCTGGCCGCTGGGCATTCAACTATCACTCTGGATATTGTTGGCCGGATACGCAGTCCTGCTGTCCCGCTGGGCGTCCCGACCGCTCAGATCTATCGGTTTACCTCTGTTGCTGTTGCTCCTGTCTGCGTTTTTGATTGAGTCAGCGACGGCATTTTTATTTACAGCTTTCGTGACGTTGAGCTGGATTCGCAGTGGTATCTGTTTCAAAAGAAAACCCCTGGCAAAACGACTGGCTGCGGAAATGGGCCTGGGCCTGGGAAGCGGCCTGCTGGTGTCGGGTGCGGTGCCCGGCGTGACCCTGGTCTGGGCGCTCGGGGTGTGGCTGTTTTTTCTCATCCAGGCGCTGTACTTTGTTCTATTTGAATATCAAAGTGACCCCCAAACCAAAATTGAAGTGGATCCCTTTGAAAAGGCGAAGATGGCAGCTGAGAAAATCCTGTCCGGCGGGGCTTTTTATTGACATTGACGCTGGACTCTGATGAAAAAGAAATTATAATAGTCTATCTGATAGAAGTCGGAGGTAGAAAAAATCAAAAAAATGGCGCAAAAGAAAATCAGACATAAACTGCCGCCCGATCTTGCCGGCCAAAATAAGCTGGAAATCGTTTTGAAATCTGATGTGGCCGGCACGGCAGAGGCCATTGGTGCCAGCCTGTCTGAAATTGAGGTCCCCGGTGTTCAAATCGACCTTATCCAGATCGGGATCGGCAAAGTATCCAGGTCTGATGTGCTCATGGCACGCACCGGCAGCAGATTGGTGATCGGATTCAACGTCGATCTTATGCCAAAGCTGAATCAGGAAATCAAAGAATTCGGTGTTGAGGTAAGGCTTTATGATACGATCTATAAATTGACCGAAGACATTCGAAAAATTGCTCAAAGCTTTAACATCACGTCCCCCGAAGAAAAAATCACCGGCAAAGCCACGATCATTGCTACTTTTAAGCCCGGCCCGAAAGGAATGGTTATCGGGTGCGAGGTGCTTGAAGGCGCCATTGAGCTGGGCAATGAATTTCGGGTCATCACCGCCATGGGACCGGCTTATTTCGGAAAAATCACATCCCTGCAAATTGAAAAGCAAAATGTCAAATCGGGCAAACCCGGACAGCAGGTCGGAATCAAACTGGTGGGATGGAACAAGGCCAGAGTCGATGACCTGGTGGAATGTTTTGAAAGCCTGAAACCGAAAGGGGGCGGCCGCTGGAAGCCCGGCAGCGGCGTTGTTCGTTCCATCTCTTCGTAGAATCATGGTTTCCCTCCTTCGTCTTAAAGGCTACGGAGGACAAACAGGTGTCAGGCGTCGGGGTCAAAAGATAAGTGCTGAGGACTGAGCAAAAAAAATTGCCTGGCGCCCGACCAGTTCAACATGACTTGTCGGTTTCCGCCATGAATCGTCCTTCTGGGACCATGAGTTGTCGTTTTCCGCCTTGAACTGGCAAGACCTTTTTCGCCCTTTTAGATTTAGATCTACCTCAGACCTCGGCACTCAGTCCTCAGTCCTATCTTTATTTTGTGCTTCTAATTTGAAATTAATCAACTTTACTTTTGATAACGAGAGGGGACCCGATGGCAGTTAACTTTATTTATATGACCGCCGGCAGTAAAAGCGAAGCCCAAAAAATCGGGAAAGCACTGGTTGAATCCCGCCTGGCTGCATGTGTGAACATTTTAGATAACATGCAGTCCATTTATCGATGGGATGAAAAAATCCAGGAAGATACAGAGGTGGTTTTAATTGCCAAAACCACTGACACGCTGGTTCCCCAGCTGATCGACAAAGTCAAATCGCTGCATAGTTACGACTGCCCCTGCATTGTCAGTTTGCCGGTATTAGACGGCTACCCGCCGTTTTTGGACTGGATCCAAACGGAAGTCAAAAGGCAGTAGGGCAGCCCTCCGTGGCTGCCATTGAAGTCGGCACCCGTCTTCGTCACGCTAAAAGCGTGACTTCGCCGCGCCAGGCAGAGGCCGACCCTACTTTATGGGTTTAAAAGTCGCCTTCAAAAACCGGGGCCGATAGAGCCGGGCATCACTTGCGGTTTTATTAAAATCCACTGAATTGGCAATATAGGTTATGATAAGCTGATCGGGGGCTTGCGAAAAAATTGCATGCGCCTTGGCGGCGTAACAAAAAATGGAATTATCCCATTCGGCTTCCGGACACTGATAAAGCCATATCGGATCGCTCCAGGGGCCCTGGGGTTCCGGGGACAGTCGCGCCATAATGTTTTTCGATAATCCATCCTGGGAATAAACAGCCGCGTATTGCTTTAGCACCGGAAGATAACTTACCGAATACTCATGGGGCATATTGGCGCTCAAGCGGCTGACCTGCCTGAAATCCGACACCCAGTGACCGTCGGCATAAAAGCGCCACCGGGAATAGTCGGCCAGCCGGGAAACCGGTACCCGGGCTAAAATCATGTGTTTTTTCCGATCAGTGCTGCCGGCCTCTTCAGTCGTTCCATAAATATATAAATCATTGTCAATCTGTAAAACTGCCGATCCCCAGAGGATGCTTTCGGAGGCTGAAAATTTTGACCAGGGAATTCGAGATTGACGGACCCGCCAGGCGGACGGCAATTCCGCGGGATTTTCAACATGGCCCAGCCAGGTCCCGATAACCTTAAAGTCAAAAACGGCATTTCCTGCGGTTCGCTCGACCTGGATCAAAAAAAGGTACAGTCCCTTTGCAGTCAACACGCCGTCAAACACCCAAAACCACCCCCGGCCATCGGCCGGTCGTATAAAAGCAGCGGGGCTGCCGTCGCCTGCGCGACCGAAGTGGAAATCCATTTCAGCTTCGGCCGGGCTCCTGCCGTGTTGGATGGCCACTGAATTATTGACAAGGGTCGCATTCACGTGCTGCCCGTTTTTTAGCTGTCCGATCCACGTATCACCGAAAAACCAGGCAATTGTGTTTTGGTTTAAGGCAACCGAATAGGCCCCGTCTGCACCGGTCCAACCGTCTTGGTTGGAAAAAAGGGCATCATATTGCGGCAGCATTTCAACTGCGACATTCAGCCCCGGCTTCCCGCCCGCACAGCATAAAAGCGATACCGCTAAAAGAATGATAAACAGATAGTTTCGTAAGCGCATTTATTTTTCTCTCAGGGATCGGGAAGTTTTTTCATTCCAAACGCATCATTCCCGCGCAGGCGGGAATGACGGAAAAAAACGACCAGTCCTTACAATTAAACGAAAAATTTCACCCGCCAACTTGGTGCCGCCGTCATAAAGGATAACACCCTTTGGTGTTTTATCCAGGGAATAACCGGTGGGTTTGGTGAAGAGCTGATCTTCAAATACATAGCGCTGGAAATCGTCACTGAAACGCGGATGGGCGATACGGGCAATCGCCATGGCCTTTTCGCCGGTCGTCAGCCCCCGCAGGTCGGCAATACCGTATTCGGTGACAATCACAACACCGTCGAAGGCACTGGCGGTTAAACTGATACCGGGCGGATGCATTTTTGTAATTTTTGATTCCCCCCGATGGGTAATGCTTTTGATGGCGATAATCGGCGTGCCGTAAGCCTCGTCATTTAGCGCCCGAATAAAGTCCGGCTGACCGCCGACCCCACTATAATAGCGCCGGGGATCGATGAAATCCGCCCAGACATTTCCCAGCAGGTCGACCCCGATGGCCGTGTTAACCGAGATGAAGGGGCTGTTTTTGCGAATGGTTTCCGCCGAGTTGGTATAGGATGAAGGGCGCATTTGAACGCCGGCGCGCATATGCACAAAGTCATAGAGATCTCTGGAGCCCATGATCAGGCTGGTGGTGCTGTAGCCCAGATTGGCTTTCTTTTTGCGATTGGTAACAATGCCTTCTTGTTCCAGCAGCATCAACCCGTCACCGTAAAGCTCGGTTTGCACGCCGAGATCCTTATATTGGGCATTGCGGATGGTGCCGACAACCGCATCCGGGATTTTGCCGATCCCCACCTGCAGGGTAACACCGTCTTTGATGAAATGGCGGGTGATCAGTTCGCCGATCCTTATTTCTTCAGGCGCCAGGTTTTCAAAGTCCGGGGCGCTGAAATCATAAACCGGCTTAACCCCCGCCTCGATGATACAGTCAATGGACTGGGCGTCCACCACGCTCTGGCCCTGGGTAAACGGCATCGAGGAGTCCAATTCGGCGATCACGATTTTCGCATGATCAATGGCAGTATGGAGGGCTTCAACCGATAGCCCCAGACTGAATTCACCCGTAAACTCATTTCGAGAGACCTTTAACAGAACCACATCGGGTTCATATTTGCGCCCTTTTCCGATTAAGCTGTCCAGATTGGCCAGGGTACAGGGAAGGTAAAATGCGCGCCCCTCATTGGCCGCCTTGCGAACCTCACCTCCTGAAAAAATCGAATAGGCCATCACCCGATCCTGCAGACCCGCTTCAACATAAGGTACCGGTCCCTGCAAAAGCAGGTGAACCATATGGATAAAAGGCAGTTTGGGTTTGCGGGACTTTATGGATTCGGTCAGGGCTTCAATCGAGGCCGTCGGGGTGGCGGCATTGGAACCCAGATAACACACGATTTCGTCTTTGCCTTTAAAGGTTTCGGCAATAATAGCTCCAATTTGATCCAGTGTAATTTTTCGGGGCAGCATTTTAATACCTCATAAAATTTGAAAAAAGACCGTCTCTGCAGACGATGATGGCCCTTTGTAAGGACAAACCGCCCATAAACGACATTCGCTTGAACAGCCATAAAAAGTATAGGGTGAAAAAGTTCTCTTTACAAGCAATCATCTCAAACGACCTTAATGAATATTATGTTTCTTTAACACTCTAATTGATCGTAAAGATAATGAAAATTCAGATGATTTCAAAATGGAGGGGATATAATGCGGCTGCCTGGAGCGCAGAGCTCCGGCAGGAAGGCAAACCTTCCTTGAAAATCGGTGCAGCCGTTGCCAGCGGCCGGATTATTTTTGGTGTGGTCGGTGATGAATTCCGCATGGAATATACCGTCATCGGGGACGCCGTAAACCTGTCCGCCAAGCTTGAAAAACATACCAAATCAGAAGGCGTCCGGGCAATTTGCACCGCATCGGCCTTCAAGATGGCTGTCCGTCAGGGCTATCAGTCAGCGCCGACTATAGAGCACCGCAAATCGCGCAACATCGAAGGTGTCGCCCGCCCGGTGGATATCATTGTATTAGCCCCTTAAAGTTGTTATAAAACAAGTGACTAAAGTTAAGGAATCGCTTTGCTCCATCTTTTCAAATAAAAATGATAGAATTCCACAACTTTAGGCATTTTAGATCACTTTAGTCACTTTAGCTCACTTGCCTTTTAGAGCCTTAGGAATATGCATGGCAGGCACCCTATAAGCAGGTGATAAGTTTATGGAACCACCACTATAAATCTATATAAATGGCCAGATTGCAACTGCCTAAAACAACAGCTTTTTCTTGACGCGCCAGTCAAAAAATAATACCATCTAGAGTGGTTTCCCGGCATAACCATGGCCAGGAATCTGCTTAACCATTCGTAAAGAACCCCGAAGCCAGGTCTTTTTAAAGGGAATTTGGATGCAACGCAAGCAACAGGGCTTTACATTGATTGAAATCACTGCCGTTCTGGTGTTAATGGCCATCATCTCCGCCTATGTCATCGGGCGATCGGTGAATACCGAACAGATTGATCTCGCCGCTCAAACCGACAGGATCCGAAACCAGATCCGGTATACGCAGGCAGCGGCCATGAAACAGTACGATAAGACGTTACAGGTCTGGGGATTAAAATGTAACGCAGACCCCAATCAATACTGGCTTTTTGAGGGCCAGAATCCGAATGACGTTTTAAGGCAGAGAAAATTTCCGGGAGAGCAAAATTTAAAAATCTCTTTGGCTGGCCGGGGCGTCGACAATATGACCGCCTTTACGCTTCTCTTCGATCGATTCGGAAGGCCCTATCAGGATTCACTCAGTACACCCCTGAACAGTCCATTACCGATAACCGTCTCAGCTGCCGGTCAGACACGAACCCTCCAGGTAAGCCCGGAAACCGGGTTGGTGCAATGACGTATTTAAAATCTATGAAAATCGACTCAAAGGGCTTTACGCTTGTAGAAATTATCGTCACTATTGTGGTGGCCGGTATCCTGGGCGCTATTTTTGTGCATCTGATGGGCACTGCTCTGAATGCCAGCTGGAATTCGGTGGAAATTGTGCGCGATGAAGCTGGCGGTGAAGGCGTAATGGAAGAGATCATCGCGGATTACGTTGATGAAATGAACAGTGATCCGGATAATGCATTAGACACACTTGTAACAAATAATAGTAATCCACTTAAGAAATACGGTGAAAATGTGACGATGCAGTATATCGTGTTCGATGGAGCTGGAAATGAGGTCGCTGCGGGATCGAGCGACAACTTAAAAGTTATAATGAAGTCACCGGGTTCAATTTCACCGGCAATAGCGGGGCGTTATCCGCTGACGACCATTTTGACAAAAAGCAGAACGACAAATAATGACCAGATCGTTATTTATTAAAATACGGCCAACAATCCGGCCGCAAAAAGGGTTCACCCTGGTGGAGCTGATCGTCACACTTGTGCTGGTGGGGATCATCGGCACTTTTACCACCCTTTTCATGTACACCGGTCTCAACGGCTACCTGCGAGCCAAGGATACATCCGAGGGCGCACTGAAGGCTCAAATCGCGCTTGATCGCATCAGCCTGGAATTGAGAGATATCAATAATATCTCTGCTTTAAACCCGGATACGAATATTGACTATACCAGCGAAACATTACCCGGTAACCGTAA
This sequence comes from uncultured delta proteobacterium, assembly GCA_963706575.1. Lineage (GTDB taxonomy): Bacteria > Desulfobacterota > Desulfobacteria > Desulfobacterales > JAHEIW01 > JAHEIW01. The sequence goes on from CAVPNL010000004.1 coordinate 247,155, forward strand.
AATAATCTTAAACGGCAATAAAATTGACCTTGATGTCGATGGCAATGCGAATACGTTGTTGGATTCAGTTGTCAGCTTCGATCTGGAGCCAACTTATACGGATTTAAACCATTACGCCGACGGTGACCTGGAAGTCGGATCAATCGAGATCAGTTTTACCGTTGGAGAAATCCAAAGGCCTTTCAGCGTCCGGATATTTCCGAGAAATATGGTCGCCAAACCCTGAAACTGTTTTTTTTACTCCGGCTGTTTTTTACCTTGAAAAAACAAAACAATGCAGCCCTGATAATAAAGACCATTATTAATAATGCGATTTCAAAAACCATCTGATCGATTTTTTAAGCGTTTGCATAGTAGACGGCCATTAAATCCGGCCGGCAATGTGCTGATTTATGTTGTGGTTTTGATGCTCATCTTCGGTGTTCTGGGCGTCGTCATGGTCTCGCTGTTCACATCTACCACTGCCAGCACGGTCACCCGCAATGATTCCCGCCGGGCGCGCTACATGGCCGAATCCGGCATGCGCTATGCCTTCAGCGAGATGCGCAAGGCCGATTTTGATCTGAATCATATGATCAACACCCTCAATACTATCACCTATAAGATCGGCGCCACGGAAAGTTTCAGCATCAATGTATTCAGCCCGTGGATGGATTCCAACAGAACCCAGTCTTCGCCATCTGATGGGCCCCTGACACTCCTTGTCCCGATAGGCGAAATTCCGACCGGCTATATCATTCCGCCAAACAACATCTATGCAATCAACTATGAATTCACAGGAACTACACCGACAGAACCCGGCGGCGTGGCTGAAATTTCAAGTGTTGCCGGCCAAACGTTGACAACGCTGGATCTAAATTTAAGCCAGGTCTTTAATGCCGGTGAAGACGAGCGGATTTGCTTCGCGGTTAAGCCCACGGTAGACCGGGTTGTTACCGATGGTGGGGACTTATATATCGCACCGGAAGCAGAAGGAGTTTTTCCCCAGGTATGGAGGTGCATTCAGCATCGGGCGAAATGAATATTTTTACGAAGAACTAATCGACGATCCGGACAATAACAGGGTCATTCTCACGAAATTTATCGAAAAGACCGGATGCCGTTTGGGGAATAACAGCGACCACATCCGATTATGTTATTTTATCCCCCCGCAATTACCTCGTGGTGCCCACCGGCACATCTGACGGCACCGTTTACGGCGGTGATTATCTTTTCGGAAAAGGCATTTATGATGCCTCTTTGATCCGGCCCGGTTCCCGCAAACCGGATATTACGGCTGAAGATTTGGTTTCCAATTTGAGCGAGCAGGAAACCGATACCCGGTTTTTCGAAACAAACCTGGTTGACTATGAGCTTGAAATCGGCGGCGGGACCAGCGATGAATTCGGATCCGCATTTTTCGATGCCAACATGTCCGTCGGCGGCGACCAGAACTATTGCGCCCAGGGTGCCTGCCTGTTTAATTTAGGAATTCGGGCATTTTTTCTGCTCGATTTCAGCCAACAGGGCGACGGCATAACATTTACTTTGCTCAGCAAGGGTTTCGGTGGGCTCGGCCCCCCCAACAACAGCGCTTCTTCGGCGGGCGGTGATTTCGAGCTGAGCGAGCTGATGGGTTATGCCGGAGACAGCCGACTGGATGCCGCCGGCACCACATTTTTAGCCTCTGATCCGGACGATCAGGGTCTGGATCCGCCTAAAATCGCTGTTGAATTCGACACCCGAACGAACAACAAGGTGGGTGACCCCCCACCGGATTATTGCGTCGATGCCAGCAACGCCAACAGCGATACTCGAAACGATCCGCTTATCGGCAATAAAGATGCTGTGCAGTATGTATTCTGGGGACGAACCAGCTTCTTAAACATTCCTTGCCGGGACAACAACATCTTATATGACGACAACCGCCATGACGCCGATGGTGAAGAACCAACGGAAGAGTGGCGCTTTGAGGGCGCAAGCGCCTCATATTCGGTGTGGCGCCCGGCCATAGGTCCGGACGGCACGATCTACGTGTCGGCATTAGATGCCACCCTTTATGCGCTGAATAAAGACGGATCTCAAAAATGGACTTTTAACCTGACGGATGATAACGAGTACATGCCGGGGGTGGATCCCGTAACAGGAACCGTCTATTCAGACATTTTTGGCAGCTCTCTTGTTGCCATAAACCCGGATGGTACGGAAAAATGGCGGTTTCTCATTGTACCCAGTTCAGACGTGGGTTCTACACCCACCGTTGGGCCTGACGGGGTCATCTATTTCGGAACAGACAATTCACAGGAACTTATTGCGCTTAATCCAAACGGCACGGCAAAGTGGCGGTTTCCCACTATAGGAGCGGTGGACAATGTCCCGGCGCTAAACTCAGATGCCTCGGTGGTTTATTTTGTGGCCACGGACCCGGACACGTTAAACAATGATGCGATGTTATATGCGCTTAACACCGCTGATGGATCTTTTCGGTGGCGCTACCCCCTTGTTGCAGAGAACAATGAACTCACCTCGTCTCCCACCGTCGATACCAAGGGCACAGCCAATCCAAATGATGATGTCATCTATGTGGGAGATGATGACGACTATGTTTATGCTTTCAAGCCCGCCGTGCGCCTCACTGATCCCAATGCTGCGGCACCCTTACCACTCGGACCGGGCGAATGGCGGTTTCGCACCAACGGCGAAATTGAATCCTCGGCGGCTGTGGATCCGGACGATGGCACCATTTACATCGGATCGGATGACGGCAACGTGTGGGCAATTAATCCCAATGGTACCGAAAAGTGGCGCTATGACACAGGCGCTGAAGTTGAATCATCACCGCTTGTCGATCTCGATGGAACCATTTATGTTGGATCTACCAATGGTAGATTTTTCGCGCTCAATCCGAATGGTAATCTAAAATGGGCTTTCCCAATACCGCCGTTGGGGCCGGTGGGTTCAATACCGGGTTCTCCAGCTCTGGGATCGGACGGCTTTATCCATTTTGGTTCGAATGATTCGAACTTTTATACCATCAGCCAGTTTGCAGATCCCAGGAACTTTAAAGATGAAGATAAAAGTGCCGGCAAGCTAATAACATTTGAAGATCTGGATTCAAGCGTATCTGTGGACAGCAACAACGATTGGCTAAACGGTGCCGGCGCAAAAGGCTCCTGGGCCGTCCGGCTGGAAGTGGACCGGTCCCTTGTTCCCAATGCGGACGGGGAGTTTGACTACGAGCTGCGTCTATGGATGAGACAGTGCCCTGATCAGAATGATTTCCCGTGCAGCAATATCCTGGGAACCTTCTATCAGGACACTCGCATCGCATATGATTATACCGCTGTTCAAGACCTGCCCATGCGCCAGCGCTTTCGCCTCAGTGGTGTCGAACAGGACGCTTTTGAGCGCTTCTTTTTCGGCTTTACCGGCGCAGCCGGAGCAGAAGCGTTGGAGGCCACCATCAGTCAATTCCAGTTGAGTTTTATCCGCCCCGGCGATCCGGTGGTCGATTGCGAGAACGATGCTGCCAGATGGCCTTGAGAAGATTCACCTCCGTTGCCGGGTTGTACACCGGGGCTTTAATTTATTCTGTGAAATAACTGCTCCACTACAAAGATAATAAAGCCCGCTGAAATATCAGCGGGCTTTTTTTGCTTGCAACAATTTCAATCTGCCATCAACCGGGATCCGATTTGTGCGGCTTATCTGATTTGGCAAAATGGGTTTTGAAGTATTGCTTAAATGCCATGATCGCATACTGGGTGGCACGGATACCGATGTATTTCTCGTGGGCCACGAGCACCGATAGGATGAGTTTGCCATCCCCTGCTTTATCCTGCGCGTAGCCGACAAACCAGTCATATTTGACATCGTCGGTCTTATTGTTGATGGTGCCGGTTTTCCCGCCGATCTCTAAACGGGAGATTATTTTATCCCGGCGATACCTGCGAACCGCGCCTCTCACCGTGCCGGATCGGGTGGTGGCTGTCATCAGTTCATGCAGCGCATTCGATGTATCCGGCGCAACGGCCTGATTGATGGTGGTGGGTTGGCTGCGATACAGCTCGAGCCCGTTTTCGCCAACGATCCGATCAACGATGGTGGGCTCGATGAGTTTGCCGCCGTTGAATATCGTTGCTGCGATTAAAGCGCCGTGAACCGGCGACATCTTTGTCTGCCGGTTAAATCCGCTGGCGATCTCCGCCCACTGGTAGGGCTCATCGGTAATGACGGTCTCACTGGGGGATAAAGCGATTTCAAAATTAATCGGGTGGTTAAATCCAAATGCCCGGGCATAGGATTCCAATTCGTCCTTTCCCAGATGCAGCGCCCCGAGTTTGCCGAATACAGGGTTTACCGATTTGGCAAAGGCATTTTTCAAGGATATTTTGTTGGTATATTTGTTTGATTTTTCTTTGAGTTGCGATCGGTAAAGCGTGTGTCTGCGGCCGTTAAATTTTAGCTCTGAGTCCAGACGGAGGTTGCATTTTTCAATGGCCGCCGCTGCGGTGATGATTTTAAAGATGCTGGCAGCCGGAAAGGCGCTTTCAGTGCACGGATTTTTCGAAGGATCGGTTTTGTCATAGCCCACCATGGTCAGAATACGGCCATCTTCCGGGTCCATGGCAACAATGGCAATCTGGCTTGAATTTTTTCGGTCTAATTTTTTGATCAGATAGTTTTGCAGGGATGGATCAATACTGGTTTGCACCAGCAGGCGTTTGCCGTTTGCCTGAACCTCAAAGGAATTGTCCAGTAAATTTGTAATCTGTCGGCTATCGATAAGATGCTGGATGTCATCTTTGTTAAAGGACATCGATGCCTCAGTCTTAGGGGAAGGTGTTTGGCGGTCGACGACTTGAGGCGTCTCTTTGGGGTTGTCGGGAAACGATCCGAAAGATCCGCTAATGGAGAGATAAACCATAACAGAGACGGCGATTAAAGGCAGAATAAATTTTAAATACCTCCGGATAAATTGTTTCTGAGCGGTATTTCTTTGCGCCCGCTGCAGCCGGCCCTGATATGCCCGCCAGCTTGAACCGGGCATCGTTGTGATCCGAGATTTGGGTTTTAAAAACATGTTTCCGATCCAGTAGCCATTACCATTAGGTGACATCCCTGTTTTTCGTGGCATATCTGGATATTATCATAAATATATATACAAAAAAAGCTGTAATTTCGTGGGTATACTTTATCGTTGGGATGGTTTAAAGACGTTGCCAGGTCTGAGAAAGCACGTTTTGGCTTGAACTTATCTCAATAATGTGGATCCGGGCTCATGACCCCGCGAAAGCGGGATTATAAGTCCAATCTTAAAAAATTATTGTATGCATCAAGGCGCGGGGCGGCGAAAAAGCGGAGCAACAAAATCGTGGCTGGAAGCCACTCCCACTTTTATTTATTATCACAATGTCCTCTGTTTCATGCCTTTAAGGCAATTGTGGGAGCGGCATCTTGCCGCGATCAATGAGTCCCGCCAGCGGCGGGAAGCCGAGTCGATCAACGCTTTGATGTTCATAAAAAAAGATTGAAATCCCGCCTTGGCGGGGCAATCCCGCCGCAGGCAGAACCAATGGGTGCTTAGTCTGCTGGAGGCGGCTTGAGATGAGTTTCAAATAGAGTGCTTGAGTTATACGGGAGATAACCGGAAAGATGGGTTCGCTGAATTGTCTGCCAAAATGAATTTGAAAAACGTTAAAATCTGTAAAGGTACGTTTTATTATTTTAAAATCGCACGAAAGATTAAAAGAAGATCATCTTTGTTGCAGAAATTATCATTACCCAGAGCACGAGCGAGATGGGTAAGCCGAAAATCATTCCTCTAAAGAGCGTATGCATCGCTCATATCCTTTGAGAATTCAAACGCTTTTTCAGTCGTCCTTTTCAGGTTTACCGGTCAGAAGCATATATAAAAAAAATGCCAGACCGAAACCAATTAAACCAAAGCCGATAAAAACCATATTGTCCAAAACTCTACCTCCTGCATAAATTCAAACCGGCACCGCCAACATTAAGAGCCTTGACCGGCTGAGGGAACTCAGCCAGTCCGGACACCCGGGGGCCCGGCAGTTACCCACAAGGCAAACCGGTATTTTAGAATGAACTCCGGCCAATAAATGCAGCGCATTTATGCGCGAATCATCCATTCGACACATCCAGGGAATCCCTGGATTTGTATTTTTTAAGTAAATCCTGGATGGCCTCTTCAAGGAGATCATTCTGCCGCTTATCCAGCCGCGCAGCGAGCACTTTAATTTCTCTGATGAGTTCGGCATCCAGGGTGGTATTATACATTTTTCTTAAACCCATAATATTCCTCTTATAGAAATATCGGTAACTATACGGGGAACTTTAGAAAAAAAATGGGCAGCTCAATAAATGAGCTGCCCACCAGGGAAGAAAGGAAAAAAAATTATTACCAGTGCAACGCCAAACGGTTATCTCTGTCCAATTTTACGCGGGTTCCAAAGGAGGCACCTTCTCTATTTAACGTATTCATTAGCCAGATCGCCTCTGCGCCTGAAGCCCGGTTTACCTTAAATCGCCTAATCCTGAGTCGGGGTCATTTGCAAACTGATAAGCTTTCCATTCGCGGAATTTACGGTGGCAAAATACATCAAGGACAAATCCGCCCTGAATTCTTCATATCCGCCGATGCCTTCGTAGTCATTTAAAAAATCACCGCAGCCGTAAAGAATGAGTCTGTCCCTGTAAACTTCAATTGCTTTGACATGATGCGATGAATGCCCATGAATGATGTCGACACCGCCATCATCAATCAGTCGATGCGCAAAACGTCTTTGCTTGCGGGAAATATCATATCCCCAGTTCCCGCCCCAGTGCATGGATATCACCACAATATCGCCCGCGCGTTTAACTTCCTGAATTTTTCTCTGAATATGGCGCATGGATTTAGCGCCCAGGCCGGGCAGCAGATTTACACCGGGTCTATTTTGCCCGGCGGCCCAGGTCAATGGAATCCCGCTGCTGGCCAAACCGAATGCGAACACCAGCACCCTGCCATTGCCTGCGACAGGAAGCACGGCTGGTGCCCCGGCCTCTGCGATATTTTGTCCGGCCCCGGCGGTTTTTATGTTGACAGTTTTCAGTGATTCCAGGGTCTCAGAAAGACCCACATATCCCCAGTCCAAAACGTGGTTGTTGGCCAGAGAACAGCCGTTTATACCGGCTGCCGTCAAACTGGCAATATTTTTGGGATGCATCCGGTAGTTGATCCCTTTGCCTTCCCAATAATCGTTACTGTTGGTGACGCTGGTTTCCAGATTGATCAGCCTCAGATGCGGTGCCGCTCGATCCAATTCCTCAAGGGCGTCGCCCCAGATGTATGCAAAGCTGACCGGTTGCTGAATGGGGCCGTTTACTTCTTCAGCCAGTTTGACATATCCCCTGGCACTTTTCAGGTAGGACTCGTATATTTCAGGGTCAGCGGGGTGCGGCAGCACCTGATCAATGCCTCTGCCGGTCATGACATCACCGCACATAAATATCTTGATGTGGCCTGCCATATCTTGCCCAATTGCCGGTGTCCACATAACCGCGGAAAGAAAACACCCGGTTAAACTGTAAAAAAGAAATTTGCGGAATCGAGCCGATATGAATCGGGCGTCCCAGAATCTATTGCCACAATCCTTTTGCAACGCAGGCTTTTTTGACAAAGGGATTTTCATTTTTTTGTATCTCTTCGATCCTTTTGGCTCGCTTACATTCCCATTCATCAACCGGGTCCTGTTGATCCCAGGTTTTGAAAAGCTTGCGGTCTTGCTCATTGATGAGGTCATAGGCAGGATAGGCCCAATCCATGTAGAAATATATCCTGGCGATATCGCCCCTTACTTCAGCAGGGGGTTCTACTTCACTGTGTGCGATCTCAATATCACAATTGCCGAAACCGGCCTTTTCTCCCGGAACCATTCCATAATTGCAATTTGATCTTAACTCACTGATTTCTCCGATAGCCGGAACCAGGTTGTAAAGATCACACTGCATAAACCTGAAATTGATATTCATCTTTTCAGCACAATTCAGTCCCTTAAAAGGCCTGCCCCGGCTATCCAGGCATTTCGGGTGCCCATCGCGCCATTCGGAAAATTTGTAGCCGAAAGAATCGAGACGAACGATATGCTCCCACTCCAGCCGGCTGGCCCCTTTCGATTTTCTTTTGGGAACGTACCCGTTATTGTGGATCACATAATTCCCCTGTGTGTACTGGGAGCCGCAATAAAAGGTTTGCTGATGGCCGCGGTAAATTTCCCGCATCAGGATTCTTTTGGCTTTGCTGAAGGACTGAATTTGGCGGTTGCCTTTGCTGCGCGGCATAAACCGGATCCGTTAACTAGGCAGATCAAAACCAGAGCCATTATAAAATGTCCGAATTTCTTCATCGCATAATCCTCAATTTGTATGTGGGCAAAGCGAAAGCGAAAAAGGAGGGAAGCCCTGTTTTTTTCTCAGTGCTACCCCTACCGCATATAAATGGGATTAGTCAACCAAGTCTCCGCCTAATGCAAAAACAGAACGGCCATCACGGTGATCTTGCGATCCTATTTGTCAATCAACCGTTAAGAAAAAATACCTAATTGATATTTCTTAATTAAATAAAGCCCGCTGGTATACCAGCGGGCTTTATTTTTGCTCAAGCGTGTAAAAACGGCCGGCTAAGTCGAAACCGCCTCGGGAAACCCGTGCCTTAAAGCGAGCTTGCCGAACATTTGGGCCAGCCCGACCCCCAGCGAAAAAACAGAGCCCACATCAAGATTTTTGTCTGCGGTTTCGTCAAAAAAAACATTGAGACTGGATTCCAGTCCGTCTTCGGGCAACCAGTAACAGATCATGATGGGAACTGCTGGCAACGGATGCAGCACGACGGATATATCGGATTTGAATTGTTTTTCCACCTGCTTTCCGCTGAATATGTGGACCATGTCGTCAAAAAGATTTGTATAGGTGTCAGCCACCCGCTTCATGGACTGTTCGCAGCGTTTCTGAAATAGGGGATAGCGTTCCTGGCCGTCTTTCAATTCGCGGAATGAAATCCAGTTTCCCGTAGCCGGCAGCCCCTTGCCGTATAAAACGTAGCTGAGAAAGGGAACCGCTACCCAGGGATTGATATGGATGTCGGCGGATAGATTTCCCTTGGTATCGACGCTGAAATCCTTGCCCAGCACTTTGAGCGTCAGTTTGCCGCCTGCGAATTTAGCGCCCACTTTTTCTGCGGCGCGGGCAAGATCTGCAGCGGCGACCTCGTTTTTCAGTCCTACCAGGTAGTCTGCCCCCTCTACAAAAATATTATTCGGATCTTCGTCTGCCCCGGAAAAGCGCTCGATGGTTTTCTGGTCCAGCTTGGGGCAGTCTGTGATTTTTCGCCTACCCTGGAAAACCGCTCCGGCAAATGCCAGACATGTCTTTTCGCCGCACTCCCGGCAGTTGGACTTGTCGAGCAACTGAAAGATTTCCATAGCGTGTTTCGGTTGCGGCATGCCGCCTCTCTTTCACTGTCATTTCAATTCGAATAAACCGTGCCACCCCAAATTTTTACCATTAACAAGCAAAAGGTCAAGGTTTGCCTTCTTTTAAAATTTAAAAATTTTAAGATCAGGTGGATGATTACAACATTTAGCAGTGGTTTCAGTTTGGGGTTGATTGCCGGCCCGATAAAAACTATAAAAACCCTAATCGACAGCTACATTTCATTTGGAGGTTTCTTATGTCATATCGCTTTCATCACGTTCATATCATCTGCAAAGATCTTGAAAAAATGGTTCGCTTCTTTACTGAAGTCCTGGAGGCAAAGCTGACCGACCTGAGAAAATTCGGCACAGCCGACGGGGCTTCCCTTGATTTAAACGGCACCACCGTTAACCTGAGAGTTGCTAGAGAAGATGAGGAAATGGTTGGAGATGCTTCACAATCGACATACGGCTATGATCATATCGGCCTGGAGGTCGAAGATATCGAAAGCGTATTCAAAGACCTGACTGCACGGGGATTTTCATTTTTAATGCCGCCCACGGAAATACCCCACCTGAAAATCGCCTTCTTCAAAGGTCCTGAAGATATTACGATTGAATTATGTCAGCCGGCCTAACTAGAAGTGGTCCGAGGCCCTTTCAGTGCCAGAATTGTCTGATATTCCATTTGATTTTATCCGGGTGTTGCGGTCTTGGTGGGGTTAGATGGGTGGTTTTTGGGTTGATTAATCGTAACGGCTCTGTTGCTTGGCATTGATCGCCTGTTTTTCTCATCCTGCTCGGGTTTGCTGGATAGAGAAACAAAAAAAAGTCCTAAATACCCCAAACACAAAAGGATGATGCCGATGGTGGTCAAAGTAGTCATAAAAAATCAGCCCTTTTTAAAATTTGAAACGCTCAATTCAGGTTAAAGTTTATTTAATTCGTCTTCAGGAATACCAGTTAAACGACCCATTTCAACGGCTTGTTTTAAAAGCTCACCCGGCGGATCGTCACCCCGATTTCGAATTCTTGAGATTTTTAGAACGAATTTGAGGTACTCAAGCTTATTTTCAAAAGGATATTTATCGTCTATTTCCATGTCAGCCTGCTACGGATATTACGTTTAGGACGGCTCCGTCATAAAGTCCACTCTACAGTAGGCAACCCCCAGGGACAAAAACCATGCGCATCGGATTGGTTTTCATTAATCGGACAGTTACTATCATCGGATTATTTTAGATGGAACTTGAGCCGGATTTCGCTGTTTTTAAAGGGCAATGTTGAGCATTTGAGATTTGAGGTTATCGATATACGCTTTCGGCAATTTCTTAGAACCCATCTCAAAAATAGGATTTTGGTTCAAGATCGCGGCGGGGCCGTTTTCCCGCGTTGCGGGATTCCCCGTCATCTTATAATCTTTGTGGGTCGCAAACCGGAGGCATACTGTTGTATGTCGAGGATTTGAAACGAGGGTCCAACAAAGATATTGGGCCAAAAGACATTTTTGAGATGGATTCTTGTTGACAGCAGCGTTTGACATCCAGCCATTTAAGTTGTGAAATTAATTACATAATTTTGGATAACCGGTTACCACCCCTGGCATAGGCTCGCTGTCATATTTATCATAACTATATGAAATCATTATATTATATTTTTTATGTGAACAGGCTTGTTTAGCATGATATTTGCAGAGTCTTATTTAAGGGGGGTCATATGGGATTTTAATACCGTTCACCGATAGAAAAACCCCTCTGAGGAATTACATCACAATACCGCTTAGATTCAACAATTACACCCGCCAATTGTTTCTCAATTATCCATCTTTGCGAATGGTTTAACCCGATTGCCTTTTATGCGTGGCAGCGACAGTTGTCTGGGTTGGCCTCGCGCAAGTCAGGAAAGGCTCTGGTCGGAGGTAAAATTGTGATGTCCCATAATATCGGTTTTGTTTCAACGCGATTTGCGGGAATAGATGGGGTTTCTTTAGAAGCCGGCAAGTGGGCGGATGTATTAGAAACCGAGGGGCACAACTGTTTTTGGTTTGCCGGCGAGCTGGATAAAGATCCGGAAAAAAGTTATCTGGCTCCTGAAGCGCATTTTAAGCACCCTTATAATCAGTGGATAAACCGGCAGGTTTTTGGAAAAACAGACAGAACGTCTTCTGTCATGGCCTCCATTGAAAACCTGAAAAACATCTTAAATGTCCGGCTTCAGGAATTCATCGATAATTTTCATATTGACCTTTTAATTGTCGAAAACGCGCTGGCGATTCCCTTGAACATTCCGCTCGGTCTGGCATTAGCGGAACTGACTGCAGAGACTCAGATTCCCACCATTGCCCATCATCATGATTTTTTCTGGGAAAGAAATCGTTTACGGATAAATGCTGTCGGAGATTATCTGCACAATTTCTTTCCACCCCGATTGTCCAACGTCCAACATGTCGTTATTAATTCCATGGCGCGTTTTGAACTAATCCGCCGTCGAGGCATTACGGCAACCATCATCCCCAACGTACTCGATTTCGACAACCCGCAACCCGTCAACCACCGGGATTACATAAATTTTCTTGAATCCTTCGGACTGCAACAAGACCATAAAACCATACTGCAACCCACCCGCATTGTTCGCAGAAAAGGGATCGAGCATGCAATTGACCTGGTCGAAAATCTAAAAGATCCGCACTATAAATTGCTTATATCCCACGAGGCCGGTGATGAGGGTTTGGAATATGCCGAATGGATCAAATATTATGCCCTTAAACGTGGCGTAGATCTGCGGTTGGCCCAAAAATCCATATCGAGTCCATGGCTTCATCCAAGGCATCATGTGAATGGACATTCCCTCTGGAATGTCTACGCTCATGCCGATTTTGTGACCTTCCCCAGTCTTTACGAAGGCTTTGGCAATGCATTTTTAGAGGCCATTTATTTTAAAAAACCGCTGCTTGTGAACCGCTACGCCACCTTTGTGAGCGATATCGAGCCCAAAGGATTCGATTTAGTGAAAATGGACGGGGAGATAACGGCTAAAACCGTGCAGGAGGTCAGAAAAATTTTGGATTCACCGGAGAAAACAGCAGAAATGGTGAATCTAAATTATGAAATCGCCAAACGGCACTATTCTTATGACGTTCTGCGGTGCCTATTGAATCCGATTATGGATCGAATGCTGGGCAAAGTGGATTTTGAGGAAAACGCCGTAATTTCTATGAATCGGCAGGCGGTATACGATTTAAAATTAAAGCCGGATGTGTGTCTGTTTTCTTATCTAAAGAATTAGGTATGAATTTTTTGGGTAATAAATGAAGTAATACGATCACAACTCAAATGCTTCTATGGTTATCAGACTTTACAGATTCGCTCTATTCATTGCCTGGATTACAATTTTAATCTGGGTTGCACTTGAAGTGGATAGGATGAAAATATTAAAATTTTAGTCTCAATCGGCAATTTGGAAAGATCGTTATTCTTTTATAAAAAGCTTGCGAGGAAAATTGGCAAAAGTTTCATGGCCGTCATCGGTGACGCGCAAAGATTCGCTGCACTCAAAGCCCCAATCGTCCATCCACATCCCCAGGATCATATGAAACGTCATATTCGGCTCCAGAATTGTTTTGTCTCCGGGCCGCAAACTGGCGGTGTGCTCCCCCCAATCCGGCGGATAGTTTAATCCCACGGAATAGCCAATGCGGGATTCTTTTTCTAAACCGGCCCGGGCAATCACCTGACGCCATGCCAATTCGATTTCTTCACACGTCACGCCGGGCTTAATCGCATCGAGTGCCGTATTACAACCCTCGACCACAACCTTGGAGGTGTCAACCAGGTTGCCGGGCGGGTTTTTACCGAGATACATCGTTCTTGCCAAAGGGCTATGGTAGCGGTTATGGCAGGCTGCCAGTTCCATATTTACAGCGATTTCATTTTGATACGGTTCGTCCGTCCAGGTAAGGTGTGGGGTGGATGTCTTTTCTCCGCAAGGCATCATCGGAACGAAGGACGTATAATCACCCCCGTAGCTGTCTGTTCCACGGATTTGAGTACGATAAATTTCAGCAACCGCATCACATTCTCTAACGCCCGGTGCAACGGTATCAATGGCCGTTTGCATTACGCGCTCGGCGATTTTCCCGGCCTTTTGCATAAATTCAATTTCCCTGGCTGATTTTACTATTCTCACCCAGCTGACCAATAAATTCGCATCATCAAATTTGGCGTTTGGCAGGCTCTTTTGCAGTTCGACAAAACTTTTGGCACTAAAATAATAGGCATCCATTTCCGTGCCGATGGTTTTTGTATCCCATCCGCGTTTTTTTATTTCATCCGCGACAACCTGCATCGGGTGCTTGACGGGCGTTTGAACATAATCATCCGCATAACCGATGATGCGTTCATCGGATAAATAAGTGGTATGTTTAGCGCCATTGGCATCCATACCGCGGCCAATCCAGATGGGTTCGTCATCGTCTATCGATAGGACCACAACCTGCGGAACATAAAAAGACCAGCCGTCATATCCGGTTAAGTAATTCATATTGGCCGGATCGGATACGACAAGAATATCAATACCCTTTTCTGTCATACTCATTTTGGTTTTGCGCACCCGCTCCTGATATTCTTCAATGTCAAACAGTGCCATGGCGCCTCCTCGATCGTTTTCATTTTTATCGTTATTTGTGGATACCCTTCACAAATCAGCTTGTTTTGCCGTTGATCCTTATCCGGCAAACCTCATCCCCTCTTGTCTTACACTGAGGAACTTCGGCAGTAAACGCGGCATCATAGTTTGATGCTATTCCCGTATAACATCTCTCACAGTATATTCTCATAGTTGACAGTCCACCCAGCCAATTCCACGTTTCAGCAAAAGGACAATAAGAGACCTCTATCTCGATCCCATCAGCGTTCACTTTTGTCTCTGTCTCCCATGAGATCCTGTAGGGGTGGTCAAAATTAAAATATAAGCTTTCCGGTCCGTTCCCCCACTTTTTCTCATCCCTTTGCTTTCCAAGGGTGGCCGCACGGCTTACCGCCCAAAGATCTATGATTTTAGCAAATTCGGCTTCCGCCTCATCTGGGTGGAATTCTGAAAGTACTTCCCAGAGAAAATAAATTCTGCCGGCCGTAATACGGGACTTGCGCCTTAGACCGCACCATACGGCTTCTTTTTCAGTGTCCCTTTGCCAGTCCTTTAGGACATCCTGTCCTGGATATGGATCGATTGCCTCTGGCTCTTTGGCATTTGGCGGCAGGACAAAATTAAAAGTGCATTCATCATCTCTTTTCATTATACATTCGGGAATAACAACGACAGCGTCCGGGTGGTATCCCCTTACAAATTGTATATGGAATTCATCGCATAAAACGTGTCCCCACAACCAGAAATCACTTTCGCGCCAGGGTTCTGAAACCGGGCAGGCGCATTCACCCTTTTTTACCGGGACCTTGACATTTCCGGGGTGCCAGCTCCCTTGCTTCTCCCATTCATCCATTAAATGGTATGTCGCTGCGGCACTGTCCCAGTTTTTGCATAGTGTTTCCACATTTATGGGAAGCCCAAGGGCCATATGTCCCTTGCGCAACTCGCGCCCCCGCCACTGCCCCCATCGTCTAAGCCACCGCCTTACGGTGCGCTCACCCTCTGCGCCGAAGTCTTCGGTGAGTGCTCTGGCCGCTTCCATATAAAACCAGCCCGATGCGCGGATCATTATCGGTAACGCTGTCGTGATTTCTTCAATCGTAATTTCTTTAGTCACCGGGTACCTCTCTATCCCTATTTATTAGACACTGACGATTCGACATTATATCCGATAGACCATAAAATCAATTCATTTGAAGCCTCAGCCGGCTCATTCTTTTAGTGTCAAAATCGATCTTTATCGGGTGGCCGCCGTTCACCTTTCACCTTCACGTTCTGGAATGTAAAAAGGACTCACGCCATTTAACCGGTTCTTCAAGAACAAAAGCACCAACTGCAGCAAAAAGTGAGGTTATCATACTTGCTAAAATAGGAATCGTATAACTCTGAAGCAGATCAAAAATGAAGCCGGCAATAGTCGGGCCTATCAGATTTCCTACGGCAACGCTGGTATAAATCATGCCAATAATACCACTTATGTTTGGGCCGCTGAAATAATCCGCTGTCACTGCCGGCAAAATTGCAACATAGCCGCCATAGCAGGCGCCAAATATGAACGCAAATATGGCCAGTTGCCAAACATTTGCCGCTACCAGCCACCAGGCAAAAATGGCTGCAGCGCCAACGTACATGGCAGCAAGCGATCGGCGCCGACCGAACTTATCCGCGACGCTGCCGAGTAAAAAGCGCCCCACGATACTGCCAACACCAATCAGGCTGAATAACATAACCCCGGTTGCTTTCGGCAGCCCGAGATCATTTGAAAAAGGTATCAGGTGAACAAAAGGAATAAACAGCCCCAGACCAAAGCTGAAAGATCCTGCATAGAGAAGCCAGAACGGCTTTGTGCGCAAAGCGTCTTTTAAGCTTATTTCACGAACACCTGTTGCTTCAGGTTTAAAAGTTTCTTGGGGTGTATTGAGGGCATCAGCCTCGATCACGTCTCCGTCCGGAGCCAAACCGCGCCTTTCCGGTGATTCAGCGATAAGAATCGCCGCGCTTACGCCGCAGATAAAAACCAGGATGCTCATAACTAGATAGGCAGTGCGCCAGTCACTCCAGTGAATCAGGGCTGCAGAAAAAATTGGCATTCCTAAAGTGCCGAGACCGATCCCCATAACGGCTAAACCGGAAGCGAGACCGCGCCGTTTCACAAACCAGCGCTGCACCACCCCCATGGAAGGCGCATAAGCGAAGCCTATACCGACCCCGATGCCAAGGCTGTAGACCGCATATATTTGCCACATCGTTTTCGCCCGGCTGGATAGCAATAGACTTATGCTGATGACAATCACGCCAAAAATAATGACGCGGCGTGAACCAAAACGGTCAGCAATCTGCCCACTAAGCGGGCTGAGGCTGAAATAGAGAAACCCGGCAATTGCAAAAACAAATGAAACGGAACTGCGGGATGTGCCAAATTCCATCTGCAGTGATTCAAAAAAGGTCGAAAAGGTATAAGCACTGCCAAATGCCAGCAACAGTATTACGAAAACACAGGCAACAATAATCCAGCCGTAAAAAATAGTCTTCTTTTTTGAAAGCGGATTTTGGTTTTTATCCATCTCAAACGTGTTTGTGGGGATTATTGAGGTTGGGCCACGCTAACTATTTGACATTATATTACATAGATCTTAAGATCAAGCCATTTGGCACCCAGGAAGGCCTATATTAGGATCAAAATCACCCTTCATGTAAAAAAGATATAGTTTAATTGACTTCAAAAGCATAAAGCGCAGGCATTTTCGGAGGTCGTATAATGAGACACCTACCCTTTCCGGAATTCTTAGAGAAATCTCGATGCATCCTTGGCGAGGGTGCCGTTATTGAGCGCCTGCGCCGCAACAGCGAACTCGACCTTGATCCCCATATCGTTAATTCGGCATTTATCTATGATAAGGAACAGCGTACTGCGATTTCTGGAATCTATCGACAATATCTTGATATTGGCCTCAAATATAATCTCCCCCTGCTCCTTTCCACCCCAACCTGGCGAGCAAGCCGAGAACGTATTAAAAAAGCGGGTTATGAAAAATCGGACGTGAACGGTGACAATTTCCGCCATCTCGATGGAATGCGCAAAAGCTATGGCGAATATGCCAATAAAGTCATCATATGTGGTTTGTTGAGTTGCCGCGGAGACGCATATAATCAGTCAGAAGCCCTTACATCAAAGGATGCACACAAATTTCACTCATGGCAGGCGAATAGACTCGCAGAAGCAGGAGTGGACTTCCTTCTTGCCGCCACTTTACCTGCACTCAGTGAGGCAATCGGCTTGGCAACAGCGCTTGCCGCCACCGGAAAACCGTACATTATGAGTTTTGTGTTTCGCCCTGAAGGCACGCTGCTGGATAGTACCCCTTTGAAAGATGCCATTTCCATAATCGATAGTGACGTCAATCCAAAGCCCACAGCCTATATGGCCAATTGCACGCATGCCTCTATTTTTAAAACCGCCATCATGCACGATACCAATTCGTCTGCCACTGTCAGAAAACGAGTCGCAGGGCTATTGGCCAATACGGCCGCACTTAATCCTGAAGAACTCGACGACAGCGATGACCTGATTGAAGAGGACCCTCAAATTTTTGGTCAATCGCTGGCCAGCCTTCATAGTGAATTGGGCATAAAGGTTCTTGGGGGATGCTGCGGAACTGATGACCGGCATATCGACAATTTAGCAGAAAGACTTGTTTCGGATAATTTTGAGCCTGAACAAAGGGCGCAGTGTTGAGCATGCTCTTAAAGGGGTTTTGAAACCACTTCTATACTTTATAACTTCTCCAAAATCTCCGCCTCGGCCTCTGTAATGGATTGATCCAACAGAGATATCATCTCATCAATCTCTTCTTTTTTTATAATAAACGGAGGCGCAATTAAAACATGGTCTCCGCGATGGCCATCTACGGTTCCCGCACCCGGATATATGATCAATCCATTTTCAAACGCCTTTTTCGCAATTAAATTGGCAACGTAACCAGATTCCTCAAAATCAAATGGTTCTCTGGTTTTTTGATTCTTAACAAATTCCATCCCCAGCAAGAATCCTTTGCCTCGGATGTCTCCCACAATGGCATGTCCGGATAGCGGTTTCAATTGCTCCATCAAGTATCCTTTGAGCTGTTTTACATTTGCGATTAAATTATGCTTTTGCATATATTCATGTACTTTAACACCTACGGCACCTGCCATGGGAGTGCCGGAATACGTATGCCCCGGAGCGAATATCCCTTTTTTTCCATCTCTCAATACGCGATAAATCTTTTCTGATATGACGATACCGGCTAAGGGGTAGTAACCTGCACTGGCGCCTTTAGCAAAGACAATCATATCCGGAGTAACATCCCAATTTTCAATTCCAAAATTTACTCCCGTACGCCCAAATCCTGTCATGACTTCATCAACAATAAACAATATATCAAACTCATCGCATATTTCTCGGATGATCTTGTAATATTCTGCAGGGGGGGTTATGGCACCGCCGGCGGCTCCGACAACCGGTTCAGCAATAAATGCGCTAATATATTCCTCACCGATCATTTGAATGGTTTCCTTTAACCGGTAGGCGCAAGCAACATTGCAAGCAGGATATTCACTTTTTTCCGGGCATCGATAGCAATAGGGTGCGTTTATCTTCGGATATGGCAAAAGAGAAGTCACAAAATTTTTTCGCCGTGCGACATGTCCGGACATGGATAATGCGCCCATGGTTATCCCATGGTAGCTCAGCCAGCGTGAAATAATCAGCTCTTTTCTGACCTTATTCCGTTCTAAATAATATTGGTGGGCAATCTTGGCGGCCATCTCGGTGCCCTCGGAACCGCTGGAAACAAAAAAAACCCGATCAAGGTCTTTTGGCGCCATTTCGGCAATTAGTGCTGCCAGCTTTTCAGTCGGTTCACTCGTAAAATGTGATCTAAAAACATATGCGACTTTCTCAGCCTGGGCAGCATATGCTTCACCAATTTCCTTAACGCCATGGCCAATATTACAAACCACCGGCCCTGAGCTCCCGTCAATATAACGTTTACCGGATGAATCATAAAGATAAATCCCTTTGCCTTTCTTTACTGTAGGCGCAATTGATCTTAAGTTGTAACGCACAAAATGGCTATCTTCGATATTCTTTTTCATAATTAAAAGTCCTTGGAGCCAATTTATTATTGGGGGATCGGGCCACGCCAACTATTTGACATTATGCACATACATCATAAAATCAAGTTGTTAAGCCTAAAATACGGTCCTTTTTTTAGCTCTTCCAGAGCGAAGGACGGGGCTTCCGGGGCCATGAGTTGCCTACCGCGGCGAAGCTCGCCAGAGCGAAGACGGGTCGTCTTCGACCACGAGCTGTCAACGGCTTATTAAAAATACCCCCCTTTCCTGCTTTCCATTCCCAATATTACAAAATGTAGAGTTTCACCTAAAAGAAATCGTTGTGATATACGTGGATATCAAAAGTTTTGGTGGGTGGTAAATTCCACCGATATGTTGAAGATATCAAAGTTTTCATAGCAGATCCCATCACCACAATATATGGTATAGCCATATAATAAGAAAGACGGGGATTTTTATCCTCAATCCAAGCTTTCTAAATCATATGTTTAATTGAACAATGATAGCCGGATGCTACGATTTTAATATGATCAATTTTTATGCTAATCAATAAATAATCATATCAACAGTTTATTATGCGTTTGCCCGCCACTGCTTGCCATAATCATCTGATATAACGATTAATATTGACATGTTCTATAAATTAACCTATAAAATTTTTCTCCAGTTCTTAGTGAAGCGCCCTATTTCACTTAGCTACCCGTTTTTCCCACTTTGTTAGTAGTTTATTGTTTTATTGACATTTCATTTCAATAGATTGGTTATCTCACATCGTATCTTAGGGGACTATGAAAGAGCAAATATTAAAATTCCCGTTTTAATGCATCAATGGGAACGGTATTTCACATAAAAGGGATAATTTTTCTATGAAACCGAAAGTGATGCTGATAGGCGAAGTGGTTATTCGATTCTTTATCATTGCCGGATTCAGCCTTGCGGTCAGTGCAGGCGCGCAAAACCTGCCTAGTGAAATCGGTGGTGAATATGCACTGGGCAAGAACCTTACGGGAGATGAATGCAAGCTGCGACGAGTCCAGCCGAGAGATGCGGCGGGCGGTAAAGATGAGAGATACTTGCTCCATTGCGAGGGATGGTCGCAGCCGAGCGGTCGGCTAATCGTGTTGCGGCAAAGAAATTTCCCGATTGCTAGGTTGCTGGAAAAAAGCCCTTGGGCGCAGAATATCCGGGAATCATGCGAGTGTGAGGAACCAAGGGCGGAAACCAGCATCGAGGGCGTCGAGGCAATGATGCGAAGCTGCCAGCACAGGCTCGGATGGCGTCAGATGATGTTCGTTGCAAAATACGGACGCGACTTCTACCTCGCAGACTTTCTGCCCAATAATGCTCCCCTGATCGAACGAGCCATCCTGGTTTCGATCGGGAAGATGAGTACGGACACCTCGGTTTCTCAGGGAAAACGGATGATCGCCCTTCGAGCGCTGGAGGAGCTTATCGGAAAAGATACGAATCTTCCCTCGATCAAGGAGATCGGCGACGTCGTCGAGCTGATCAATCTGGCACGCCGGCAGCATGAAGCCCGGCTTTACCGGCAGTCTGAACTGACATGGCAGCGCGTTTTGAAGACCCAAGAAAGATTGTTCGGAATGAACAGCCCTGCGCTAGCGTTCTCGCTGCTGTATATGGCCCATCCAGTCCGACACCAGCGCCGGATCGACGATTCTCTGGAACTCGTAAAAAGGGCCGAGCCGTTGGTTTCAAAGTCCCGAAACCCTGACCTGATCGCGCGTTATTTCAACGATCTTTCCCTGGACGCACATGAGCGGAGGAATCACGAAGCAGCCGCCGCCTTTGCCGAGAAGGCGATCGCCGCCTTTCCGGCTGATTATACTGACATGAGCATAAACAGGAGCAGGCGAAGGGGCAGAGGCACGGGGGCGCTGGCACAAGCTTACTATAATCTATCGCTAGCCAAGAGAGGAACCAACGATTACGCCAGCGCCGAAAAAGCGGTGCGAAAGTCGTTTGAGATGTTTAACAAGCTCGAAGGTTTCGACGGTACCTGGACGAACCGGGGCCGCATGCTGCTAGTAAGAGTCCTTACGGAGCAGAAGAAATTCGACGAGGCCGAGCGTTACCTGGCCGACGCTCTTCGTTCCGCCGAGAAAATGTACGGCCACACGATCTGGTGGGCCAACGCAAAGGTCCTGGAGGCCAGGTTGGCGGAGGCTATGGCCGATCATACCATGGCCCTGGAAGCTTACCGCGCATTTGCCTCCATCGCAGCTCGGGAGGAGTTCTCCTGTTTCTATGGCCCGTGCTTCAGCCCCTACCTGGACTTGCTCACGTCACAGGCCGACTCCGACTCTGAGGCTGCCCAGGCCGCCCTGCGCGAGGCGTTTTCAGTCGTGCAACTGATGGACTTTCCGGTCGTCAGCACGGCGATCAATCAGCTGGCCGCCCGGGTTAGTGCCGGTGATCAGGAGATCTCGGCCTATACGCGCGAACAGCAGGACCTGGCAGAGCGGCAGATCCGCCTGCGGGCGGAATTGATGCAGGAAGCTCTGAAGCCCGAGAAAAATCGTTCCACGGAAAAGGAAGACACCATCGAAAGGGAGATCCACCAGATAAGGGTGCAGCTCGAAGAACGCGAGCTGAAGTTGCAGGACCGCTTTCCCAAGTATGCCCAGCTTGTGACCCGCAAGCCGGTGGATGCGCTGCAGATCGCTGAGGTCCTGCAGCCGGAAGAAGGGCTGCTCTATTTTTCACACGTCGGTGACAAGGGCTACACGTTTCTGCTGCATCAAGGACGACTTAAGCTCCATGCAGTTAATCTGCCACAAAGGCAACTCAAGCATAGAGTCGCGGCGTTGCGCGAAGGACTGACCCTGGATGACGGCAAGTTGCGTCCCTTCGACGCTGCTCTTGCGCATGCGCTGTACCGCGACCTTGTCGGTTCTCTTTTGGATGTCCCGGGTTCAATCCGTCGGCTGGTGATTATCCCGACGGGGCCGCTGCTCAGCCTTCCGCCGGACGTCATTGTCTCTGCAGCGCCGGAAACGACAGAGAAGACGGAATGGCTACTCCGCCGGTTCAGCATTTTGGTGGTGCCGGATGTGCGCGCTTTTATGAATCTGCGGCGCATCAGCAAATCCGAGATAACATCTACCGAATTTCTCGGCGTTGGAAATCCGAGGTTTGCCGCCGAAGCATCCGGAACAACCTCTGCGGGGCGGGTAAAAGATTCAGGCACACAGAATCGGGGGCTTCAAGTCGCCGCCTCTGATCTAAAACTCCCAAACGATCCCTGCCAGGAAAATTGGAATGTCCGTGAACAGGTTGCCGGCCTGACACCGCTCCCCGAGTCTGCTGAAGAAGTCCGAGTTATGGCAGCTGAACTTGCTGCCGGCAAAGGCACGCTCCTGCTGGGGGAGAAGGCAACCAAGTCCGAACTTCTCAAAGCAGGCCTGGATACGAAAGCGATTATCGCTTTCGCCACCCACGGGCTGCTGCCGGAAGATCTTTTCTGCGAAAACGAACCGTCGCTGGCGCTGGCGCCCGGATCTCCCGGCGACTTGCAGGATGATGGTTTGTTGCGGGCGAGCGAGATCTCCGTCATGCGTCTCAATGCAATTCTGGTGATACTGTCGGCCTGCAACACGGCGGGAGCGGACGGGCAGCTTGGCGGCGAGAGCCTGTCGGGGCTGGTCAGGGCCTTTTTTTATGCCGGCGCAAGAAATGTGCTTGCGACCCATTGGCAGATCGCGTCTCAACCGACGGTAGAACTCACGACGGGCATGGCGCAGAAAAAGGCACAGGGGCTCACCTGGCCGGATGCACTTCGTGAGAGCAAGTTGCGCATGATGGACAATCCGGTGACGTCCCATCCCTTCTTCTGGGGCGGATTCAGCCTGGTGGGTGGCGGCTAATGAAAATGATAGGTGTTTTGACTTGTTGAGATGTTAAAAAATATAGAGCTCGACCTTTCCGAGCACTTCTTGTCATATTACTCTGTGATCAGTACCAAATAACTGGCGTGGTTTAAAAATAGATAGTGTTGATTTTTTGAAATTATGTAGAACCCTAGATATTGTGGTTTGCCCAAAACCTAAAAATTGCAGATTAATTGAGAATATCACTAAAACAGAAAATCTGTCGTATCATCTTTGATATTTCGAATATTACAACTTGTTCATGGCTTTAAAAATCTTTGATAAGCTGGAGGTATCCAAATAAAAGGCAGAGCCATTGCTGACTCTGCCTTTATAGTTAGTGATAAATTCCAGCTAAAAATTTCCAAAAATATGAAAGTTCATAATTTATATCAGAGCCAATAGATCGCAAAGACTATTCTTTTTTATCTACTTTGGAAAACTTTGCGCCTTTTAAAGAGATGTCAGCAATGAGACCTTTGGCATCAAATACGAAGCCGACAACGGGGTCTTTTAAAGTCCTTGTATCAGCACGTTCGCCTCCTCCAACAGTGAATAAGGCGACATTGCCATCTACACCGGCTTCCCAGCCTTTGCTTGCTCTAAATTGTTTGAGAGCTTCATCTGTCATAAATAAAAGAATAATATCTTTAGATTGCCCTCCAATCTGAAAACCGATGGAGCCAGAGATGGTATTATAATAATCAACTGTTTTCCCGCCGACTCGAAGAGCTCCTTCTCCATATTCACCGCCTATTATAAATGCCCCCTTTACAACATTGGGCATAACCAGCATTCCTTTAGATGCTTCTACGAACTCCTTGGCCCCTTTAACTTGCTTGTGAAAGCGTTCGATGGCAGCATCCACGCTGACATCAATTTCCTTTGCGGTTTTTGCATATAGATTACTGGATAAAAAAACACCAATTATCGTGATCAACAAAAAAACCCGAATCGACCATTTATTTTTTATGGAATTATTAAACAAGTCTGTGTTCATTAGTTTCCTCCCTTTCAAATTTTGCTGATTAAGTAAACTGATCTTTTGATATTGGGGGGCCGGGCCACCCTAATTATTTGACGTTAAGCCACATAAATCATAAAAGCAAGCCGTTAAGCCTAAAAACGGTTCTTTTTTTAGCTCTTTTTGCAAAATATCAAATCCTTACTACGGGCTGACCCCGTTCGATTTTTTCGACAGTCTCTGAATTGAACGCACCAAATATGTCCAGATTGAGATTCTTTTCCCAGGAACTGATGTCTGCGCCGATAGCCATCGCCCCCGCGTTTGAAATCAGGACGTCCAGACCGCCTAGCTCATTTCCGGCTTTTTCAATCCACTCTCTCAGTGCATCACCGTGCGTAATATCCACAGTTCCGCCAAAAGCTGAAACACCTTTTGATTTCGAGGCATTAACAGCTTCGGAGATCTGGTTGCTGTCGCGTGCGCAAATGACAACATTGCAGCCTTCGCCAGCCAGTGTTTCGGCGATGGCACGGCCAATCCCTCTAGTGCCGCCAGTTACGATAGCCCTTTTTCCGTTTAATCGAAGATCCATATGCTTGCCTCCTTCAGAGACAGACTGTTCAGAAAATAGGGGCATCGGGGAAAGTTTCCCAAAAAGCACAGTTTAAAATTGAAAACTGAATTTCAGCCAAACTTTCTGTTAGGGGACTACCAGAGGCCTATGCCATAGATATTATACTCTGGTTTGGTTTCAAGATGTTTCTCGATAATTTCATTTAGCCTGATACGGCGTTCGTCCCTCTTCCATTGCTGCCAATGTTCTAAAGATATCCACCTGCCTATCACCAAGCATTCCTCCGGGCGATCTAAGTTCAAAAATGTTTCGCCTGAAATGTATCCCGGCTGCCTGACCGCAAGAGCTCTTAATTCTACTATGTGAGGCAAAATCACCTTTGCATCAATCCCATGCTTTGTTATTCGCTTTATTAAAACTCCAATCGCCATGTTCCTCTCCTTTCAATAATTCTTTTATGCTAAGTTAAG
Source organism: uncultured delta proteobacterium (assembly GCA_963706575.1). GTDB lineage: Bacteria > Desulfobacterota > Desulfobacteria > Desulfobacterales > JAHEIW01 > JAHEIW01. Next base: position 272,264 of record CAVPNL010000004.1, read on the forward strand.
AAAAGATTGCCTTTGGAGAAATGGGGTCCGGAGCAGCACAGATTCAAGGAATAAAATTCGATAGATGTGTTTGAGGAAAAATTATCAGTTGAGGCTTAGACCTAATATCTCAAGCAGATATAGTACCCTGCTGTGAAAGTCAAGAACAATAGGATACAATGTGGTGGTTTATGAGAAACAAGAATTTTGGGGTTACTTGTCAATAACACAACTTCACCCAAATTGCATGTATATTGTAGGTATCCAGACAAAAGGCAGAGCCATTTGCTGGCCCTGCCCTTGTGTGTAACTTATCCACCACAATCTAAATTATTGGTCAATTATCCTTTTAAAGCTTTTATCATATCATTCACTTGGCTTTCTGTTGCTATCGGAATAACCTTGAAAGTGCAAAATGGTACGTACTGCTGGAGAGAACTCATCACTTCCAACTCAGTACCTTCATTTATAGCATATCCATTGGATTCACCAACAAATGATCCCCAGTCCTTTGTTATTCCTTTTTCGATGTCTTGCCTGACCATTGCCATCAACATACCCCAGCCTTCACCTCGCTCTTTTGGATCAACCGGAATTTGCGTTTGTACCACTTCCCAGAGAACAAGATATTTTCCCATGACTTTTTTCCTGCCTTTTTTAATGGGTGAGCATAATTTGCACGGTAATTTATTGGAATCCCCCAACAGGATATAAAATCCCGTCAGGAGCCTGGCATGCATAATTTTAGTGGTTTCTCCATTGAATCTTTACCTGATTATTAGGTTAAATTTTAATGGAAACCAGTATCTATTTCAGAGGGAAAATAACTTTTAGATTGGGAATCCGTTCAATGGGTAAGCAGGAATTTCAGAAAAGAAATTATGAGAACTAACAGTGAGTGTGAGAATCAGCTCCAATCGAGCACAATGTTAAATTTCAAATATTACAGGCACCATTCAATGTCAATGAAATTCAATCGTTATTGGCGTCGGGCCGCCCTCCGGACTCCATCCTAATTTCACCGGATAATTAATATTTAAGATTTTATTGAATGGTACCGATATAAAAAGAAAAAAATGGAGAATAAAATGAAAAAATTTTTACCAATTATCGCATTGTTTTTGATTATCACAGGGTGTTCAACTGTATCTGAGTCACCGACAGTCCAACTCAATGTTATAGAAACCTGGACCGGATATGCTAAAGGAAGAGGTGGAGATTGTTCAGATGCCGAGGTCCAGGTTAATGTACTTGACGATTACAGTATTATCGGGACGGCACAGGTCACCGATTTCAACATGGTAATACAGCTAAAAGGACAACTATCAGGTGATGGGGAGTTGCGTGCAACAGGATTTGGAGCTGGAGGGGTTGCGGTCTCATACAAAGGAAATTTTAATGGCGGCTCTGCATCCGGCACATGGATCAGCAGCAGACCCGGTTGTGACGGAACCTGGGAGTTGGCAAAAAAATAATATTCGGACAGGGGTGGAGCGTGGTGCAAATTGCCTGAGGGAAGAAGCGGGGCATCCTTCTCCACCTCCGCCCGAATTTAAGCCGCTATCTACACATTTCATCCATTCTGGTTATTTCAAAGACCCTGTTTTAATATGCTAATTTATTGTTAGACAGGTCCATGATGCATCTAAATTTCTGAATGCTAATGGTGCGGGAATATTCTTTTCGCATTGACAACTGTAACATAAATCATTAAAAACTAAATATAGAAACGACTCTTTCTTTAATCACCGCTGACCCTTGATTTAGTAAATCTTCCTCTTTTACTACTCTATTTTACTACGAATCGGAAATGCAATGATTAAAAACTGAGTCTTTTCTCCTCAATATTCCAAACTAATTTTACTGACAACTGATGATATTCTTATGGCCGAAAAACCAACATACACAGAATTGGAGCGTAAGGTCACCCAATTAGAGAGAGAAATCCTGGAATATGTGCGCAAAGAAAAGGAGTTTACCAGGGATCAAAAATTGGTTGGATACAGCCACCTTAAGCGCACAATAAGCCTGATGAAGATTAATGAGGAATTGAACAGAGAGATTAAAGGTCTAAAACATGCTGACAAAGAAGAACTGGGGTATGTTTTTAATAAGCTTGAAGAGCGTATTAAAGAAATAAATTGTCTCTATGATATCTCAAGCCTCAAGGCTGGAGAGAATTTTTCTTTGGATGATATTCTCCAAGAAATTGTCGATTTCATTCCTTCGGCAATTCAATACCCTGAAATTGCTTGCGCTCGTATTATCTTTAATCGTTATGAGTTTACAACAAAAAATTTTAAAGAAACCAAATGGAAACTATCCCAAGAAATCAAAGTGAATAATGAACGGATTGGTGCTCTGGAAGTGTGTTATCTGGAAGAAAAACCAGAGCTTGAGGAGGGACTGTTCATTAAGGAGACAAAAAATTTAATTACCTCTATCGCTGAAAGCATTGCACAAATTGTCGAGCGTGATTGGGCGGAAATAGAAATAAGAAAATGCCGGAAGAAAATTGAAGAAATCCTCAAACAAAATTAATGACTTCTAACTTTTACCAGTTTCTCATTTGAAATGTGGACTGCCCCTAAAACCTAATCTACCATACCATGACCGCAACTACTCAGTGATCATCGGTTCATTTTTTCCATAAAAACAAAAGGCACCCCTCTCAAATGGAAGGATGCCCTTTTTTACTTGGAATTGAAAGTTATATCACAGTGACATTTGCAGCGGCAGGACCTTTTTGTCCTTGCTCTATGTCAAAGGAAACTTGGTCGCCCTCATTGAGGGATTTAAAACCGGCTGCATTGATTGCTGAATGATGAACAAACACATCCGGTCCGTCTTCCTGCTCGATGAACCCGAATCCTTTATGGTCATTAAACCACTTAACAGTTCCATTAGTCATAATAACATTCTCCTTTCTTAAAATTTTCAACGTCGCAAACTGGAGGATGCCACTCTGACAAATGGGTTGTTCCCTCAGAAAGAAACCGTCCCGACTATATAGGTCGGGACTTAATTGATTGGGTGGAACATAATCCTTCTTTAGGCCAATAGCAAGCTAATTATTGATCTTTTTAAGCGGAATACTCAGATTAGGTTATTTCAAAACCTTGATATGTTGGAGCTGTCAAAGGTTTTAGAACTGCAAAGAAACCTTTGTTATACGGTAATTTATTCTTACTTTATCCCAGCCTTTTGCATAGCGGCCTTGTTACGCTCACAACTATCCGGAGGATATGGACACCTATTAAAGGATTTCTCAAGAGAGTACTAAGGAAAGGTTGCTCTGATGCCACGCAAAAAAAGATATTATCTTCACAGAGAAAAAGGGGGCATCCTATATTGGGGATGTCCCCCTTCTTTCCATAAAAAATAAAGGCGGCTAAAATTATTTTTAGCCGCCTCTTATTTTTCTATAACTTATTCGTTCTTTGTTTCAGATTAAAAATCAGCTCGGATTAGCATTAGTCTAACATAGTGGAAATGGCGATGAGTTCACCATTGGGTGTTACAATATACAAAAAGCCATCATTACTTAACGCGAGATGACCGCTGGCCGGATAATCCCATACATCGGTTCTGGTCTCCAGATCAACGGCATAGGTTGTAGATTCAGTGCTCACAAAAATAAGATTATCTGTCACAATCATGGGCGCAACAATACTTTCATCCTTCAGTGGCGGTTGCCACGGTAGCCAACCCTCATAGAAGAACCGTCGCTCTCATCGAGTGCATGCAGAAATCCCTTATTAACGGCGTAAATGATTCCATTCGCCAAAGAGGGCTGTCCGCTAAACTTTTTCCTCAGGTCTCTTCTTCATCTCCTTCAACTTTTCACATCTTGCGGGATTTCCCAGCCGATTTTCTGCTTATGCCGGATTAAGCAAAACTGATAAGGCGACCACCATTAATCACAATAACGTTATTCAGGCTGCCCAGTACAGGGGCCAAATCCATGCTGAATTGGTCGAGTTCTTTCCAAACATAATTCGGATCAGGAATACTAAATTCCAACTCACCGACTTCCAAGATCGAAGACTGTACAGTGAATCGAAGACCAATTTAGAATTGTAAGGTCCGGTGTAAGCAATGACATGATTCTGATTGACCGCCGGCGTCCATTGTTCGTAAGGAGGCAAAGGCACCCAAGGCGGATCCCACAATTCTTCTCCAGTGGCACCATTAAAACCATAGACACCCCCAAACCAAGAAACAGAGGAGCCTTCTCGACACGATGGCTGCCACCCATATATATACCAGCATTTACCTCATCATTTACAACTTCCTCATAAATGGTTGGCGCATAAAACCGAAACGATTGGTTTGATAAGATCGGTATCAAAGATCGACGTCGCTCCGGGTTAAGTTGTCCAGCACCAAATGCCCATAAAATGGATTTGATCGGCCACACCGGATTGAATATAAACGGTACTGCTAGCGTAGGCCGGCGGATTTATGGAATAAATATCACCAAAATCATAGCTCCTGATCAGTCCACACGGTCGTCTCCGTTGCGCTATCCAACGCCATTACCAGGTGTGGTCCAGACTCCCAGCCGTAGTGACAAAGACTTTTCCATCACCGGCTGCGACCGGATTTAGCGGAATGGATTCAGTTCGAGCTCAGCGACTTCAGCTATATTTTTAGTCCAGCTATGGGAAAATTCATTCGTGTTCAAAAAGACCGGAACATGACCGGTATGATCTGCCCTGCCCTGATACGTCGACCATGGTACGCTCCGACTTCTCTGAACGCGGCGACTCCGGTGGAAGTGGTTCTTGTTTTTCAGCGGCTTTAAAATCTCTCGTCTAATACATTTTGAAAAAATTCAACAGTCATCTCTGTGAGGGGCGGATTAAAAGTGTGCCTTCTTTTTCGGGCGTGATCGTTAGAATGCCGTAATGAAACTCTTGAAAAACATAGGCTCCATCGGCGTCTGTGATAGCGCATTATCGAACCATCACCGTCTTCCCCTTCACCATCCAGATATACGGTGACACCGTCAACTCCTTCCCCATCAGCGGTTGTGATGGTTCCTGAAATTTTACAGCCCGCAACTGCGACTGTGGATATTAGGATAAAAACGAGAAACAATCGGCGTAGCATGTTAATTCCCCCTGTTAATAAAAATTAGTTTATTTTTCTTCCTGCCCTCAAAGGCCTGTTAGAAGTGCTCTATGTATGATCAGTTTTGTTTTGATTTCGGAAAGGCGGTGGCGGGTATTTATTTCTGAATTAAGAAAGTACTAAATGGTAGCAGTGCAAATCAGCAAAATCAAGACAAAAATACTCATACTTTTCAGCACTTTACAGTATTTTACAGCATTTGACAGCACTTGACAGTTCAGGGAGGAATTTCACCTTAAAAAGCATAGCGGATACAGCATTAAAGCACCATTTTACAAAGTAATAAGGGGCGGAGATGGGGGAGAACGCAAACAGCTACCCGGTTCGGGTTACCTCCGTCCCGCCTGAAGTGGTTTCCTATTTCCAGGCACACCAACAGCATGCTGTGATGCCATCGGCGAGCTGACCCGTTATATATTTTCCTTTATATTTTTATAGATCACCAGAACCCATACGATTATGACACAAAGAACAAGGCTTCCTACGATAATACAACCGATGACTAATAAGATTTTTTCAATTCTGGATTCAGTTGATTTATTTCCTTGAGCTTCCTGATTGAATTTCCATTTTTTAAATATGTACTCCCCCAAAAAAAAATTAAGGACAGCCGGCACAATCGCAAAATATGGATTTAAGGATTGGCCAAAAAGTTTGTTAAATTCCTTAATTATATAAAAAAGAATAAATGCAAAGATTAACCATATCATTGCCCTTGCGATGAAAGCTGCCATTGGTAATTATCCCATATACTTCTAAATGTATGGTAATAATTGAATATAGACAACCTCACAATTAAGAACTATTGCTTCGAAAAGATCCAATAGGATGATAAGCAGAATCAGGAAAGGAAGACCGGAAAAAAACAGCGTGAACCGTGATCTTTAAATATTTATAAATAAAATATTCTGTCCTTCGAATCAATATTATTGTTGCTGAAAATTGATCATCCTTAGAAAAATAAGGGGACGGTCATGAATATCTTACGGCGCTCTATTCCTCGGCAAATAATATGAACCCATCTCAAAAAAGCGTCTAAGTGCCCATGGCTGTGTTGCCCCGCAAGCGGGATTCGCATCTGATTTTTTGGATTAGGGTGCAGCACAGGCCTCCGATAAATGCTCACATACTAGCCCATCATGTATGCTGAGAACAACGACTTTGCCGATCGGCCTGCGCCTTGATGCATACCTTAATCTTTTAAGATCAGATATGTAATCCCGCAGCAGCGGGGCCATGAACCCTAATCCACATTTTTGAGATGGGTTCATGATGGAATGCCCCGGGGGCATCTATGCGGGCTTTGCGTCCCTTAGGAAGCCTAAGACATAACGCTCATCAAAAAGAAATGCATTTTTTCATATCCGTCCCCTTTATGTCCTGTTGTTTACTCTACTCAGGGCAAGGCCAGGGAACATCTTCTTCTTCGGTCCATGTAATTATGTAAGGATTCTTATACCAGTCAGGTACTTGGCCCTGACCGTAGCAACGATAATCCCCAAAATATTCGTCAACATGGCTGATGGATACATATCTTGTTCCGCTTTCTTTCTGCAATGCCTCGGCATTTATTCCATTCACTTTCTTGACTCATACACATTTTTTTCATCCATTGAGTCTCGCCTTCGTTAATTTCACTTTGATTATGACAGCAGCCACCACCCAATTCTTCGCAGATCTGTATCTCAGCCTCCAGGGTTAAGCTTATACAATCGTTCTTACAGGCCTCATGTTCATATTTAAACCAATCCGGAAAACCGGCGCAGTTTTCTTCGTTGTCTAACACAGCGCACATGAATGCCGTCTGAGATTCATCCTTACTTAAAGTGGCTTTTGCTTGATTATCATCAGGCTCAAGACTGTCGGATATTTCATTTGAATCAACATAAATTTTGTACTTGATAAACTTCTGGTCTTCCGGCCAGATATCTCCTTTTTTAACCATAATTTTTGCTTCTACGCCTGTTTTCAGGGCTATCCAAAACCTGGTGGATAGTTGTTCTGTAGATTCCAAAAATGAACCCAGTGGACCTAAAAGTTTAACGTACAAACCATAATCAGATGGATCTACCGCCTCAACTGAAATCTCGAACCAACTGCCGAAGTTTGAATCCGGTGCTTTGATTGTATAAAGGTCTTCATCATCTTCATGATGAAGTATGCTTTCATATTCTACGTCAGGAATTAGAGAAGATGTAACCACTAAAGGAAAAATTTGACCTGTTGTGAACGCATAGCAAAATGCCCCTGTCGAAGCATATGCGCTTGCTCCAAATCTAATCTGACCCTCTGGTAAATTGTACCCTTCTGCGATCCAAGCAGTCCGTTGACTGTTGAACTGAAAGACGTCGGTAATCTCATCAATAACAGTATCATCTTCGTAAAGTTGGGCTTCCAGAGAGTCCCTATCAGTTGTACCGCAACCGTCGTGCGCTACAACAAGATCATGAGGAGTAGTAACATGAATAGGCTGAAAATCCTTAAAGGGTGGATCATGTATTAGGATGCGACTACAGCCAGATAAAAGAATTATAAAAAAGCCGGTGATTAACAAAGCTAAACGGGAGAGATTTTTCTTCACAATAACCTCCTTTTATCATGTTGCTTCTATTGAACATTCTGTTTTTTTCTGTTTTTGCTTTTTAAATACCTCACCGTATACGAAATAAGGCTATTGTCAGTTGGCAGGAAGGATGACACAATTAAAAAGACCCTCGAATACGAAACAATTACATAATTACTCCCAACAAAACATCCAAGTTTTGTTAAAAGCAAAATAGGCACATTTTAGAGGAATGCCCATCTAATATTTACCTAATTTGCTTAAAGTTGAAAATGAAACCAGTACCTATTTCATCAAGAGGGGCAAATCAGGTGTTGAGTAGGTCAATCAACAGACGAATGTGAATAGCAGAGTGATTTGTCGGTGAAATATAATTTGAGATGTGAAATTGAACTTCTGGAAGCGCACAATTATTAAACTAATATTTGAAAACCGAAATAAATGTCAATAATAATCGATTTATCCGTCAAATTTCAAAGGGTATTGTCAAGCTTTTATATATTGGAAACACAACTATTGCAATCTTTGGTGTCAAATTGTATAGAAAAAGGGGAGATCCTTTTACCCCCTTTTCCGTATTGAATTGTAAATTCTACATTTTTCTTTTAAGCGCCAACATCGTAATGTCGTCGAATTGATTGTCTTGTTGAAAATCCCTGAGATATTTATCAATATGGATAAACATCTGCGATAAACTAAGTTGCTGGCAATCACAAACAAGTTTGGTAAACCTGTCCACCCCGAACAATTCATCATAGGGAGAACAAGCTTCGGTAACGCCGTCGGTGTATAAAACTAAAATCTGTCCAGTTTCCAGCTTGTCCACGTAATCCTTATACGACTGTCCCGGACTAACGCCCAGAGCCGTTCCATGTTTGCATGAGAGCTCCCTGCAGGAGTCGTTCGGCCCAAATAACAAGGCGGGGTTGTGACCTCCGTTGGAATAGGTCAGCCGGCCGGTGGGAAGATGGTAAAAAGCTACATAAGCGGAGACAAACATCCCGGTGTCGTTCCCTTCACAGAGAAGGTCGTTTGTTTCTGCCAGTACTTGCGATGGTGATTTAAGCTGCTTTACAATGGATCGAAAAATCGTACGGCTGATCATCATAAAAAGAGCGGCTGGAACTCCTTTGTCCGATACATCCGCTATGATCACCGCCAGGTGGTCATCATCAACAAAAAAATAATCGTAAAAATCACCGCCGACCTCCCGGGCCGGGGTCATCATCGCATAAAGGTCAAACTCGCGGTGTTCGGGGAACGCCGGAAAAGTGGACGGCAGTATGCTTCTCTGAATCTGGGCGGCGATGTTTAATTCGCTCTCTATTTTTTCTTTGGCCGCGCGAAGTTTATATTCCACACGCTGGCGCTCAGCAATCTCCTGTGTTCGCTTTTCAACGAGTTCTTCAAGGTGATTTCTATGGAGTTTGAGATCCAGATGATTCCTGACTCGGGCTTTAACCAATTCAGGATTAAACGGCTTGGTTATATAGTCAACAGCGCCAAATCCCAGCCCCCTGGCCTCATCTCCTTCTTCCTTTAAAGCAGTAAGGAATATTACCGGAATATTTCGCGTTATCTCCATTTCTTTAAGCTTTTGACACACCTCGTAACCATCCATGCCCGGCATCATTATGTCCAGCAGGATGAGATCGGGTGGGCTCTTCTTAATATCTTCCAGGGCCGATTCTCCATCCGTGGCCACAACAACTTTATAATCGTCAGCGAGAGTTTCAAGGAGAATATCGATATTGGCTTCCGTATCGTCAACTACCATTACGCGCATACTGGATAGCTCTGACATACTTTGGCCTCTACCTTTCTAATTGCTCCATGATTTGTGACAGCAATTCCTGTCCTTCCTTGAACTTATACTTCTCGACGTATCGACTTAAATCCTTAAGCCCCTGAACATATTCATCAGGCCAGATATAACCGTCTATTTCCTTCACTATTTCTTTGCAAGGTTTTGCCTCTCGTTCCAAAACATATGGTCTTAACTTTAAAAGCAGTCTCTGGAGTACTGCCTCATCAGCAACAGGTCCTTTGGATCGATTTTCTTCTTGTTTAAAATCAACACCGACAGCATTGCTTATCGAGTCCAGGACAATATTCAATTCCTTTTCGAATTGATCTAAAAGATTTTCAAGATCACTCGCCGACTGTTTTCTTACGGCTGTTTCCATCTCAGAGGCGGTTTTCTCCAGATCAATTGCTCCGATATTACCGGAGACTCCTTTAACTGTATGAACCAAGCGTTTAGCAAGTTCATGCTCCCCATTATTTAGGGCGCTCTTGATCTGGGAAGTCGCATCAGCATAATCTCGATGAAACTTTGATAAAAGGTCTACATAAAGTGACTCGTTGCCACCTGCTCGAACGAGGCCTGTTTGCACCTCAATGCCCGTCATCTCTACCGGAAGCCGTTTAGCTCTTTCCGCAATTTTCTGTCTTTTTTTAGCAAAAATATCATCCGGTATTGGTCGTTTACCAGGTTTGATCCAAGTTAATAAGGTCGAAAAAAGCTGATCGGGATTAATCGGCTTGGTTATATGGTCATTCATTCCGGCTTCAAGGCTCTTTTCCTTATCACCGGCCATAGCATGCGAGGTGATAGCAACAATGGGCAGATCTCTGAATCGTTCGTTTTTTCGGATCTCCAAAGTGGCTTTGTAACCGTCCATTATTGGCATCTGGACGTCCATGAGCACGGCGTCAAACTCCTTATCCTGAACAACATTTAGCGCTTCTTGTCCATTGTTGGCGATGGTCACTAAAAAACCAACCCCTTCGAGAAGTTCCTGCGCCAACTGCTGATTGATCTCATTGTCTTCAACCAGAAGGATCCGAGCGCCCTGAATCGCTTTTAACCGTAGGATCATCTGGTCCTCTATCGCCGGTGGCCGGATCAGTTCAGAAGTATACCGGTTGACGGTTTGAATAATCGTGTCAAAAAGGTCAGATTGACTGAATGGCTTGACCAAAAAGCTCTCCAAGCCGACTTGGTCAGCCTGCCGCATGATTTCCGCGCGGTTATCGTCGTCAACCATGATGATCGTTGGGATTTTTGATTGAGTATCAGAATCCTTTTTGCGCCGCGGTGCCTCGAAACCTTTCATCCCCGCTATCTTCCAATCAATCAGCAAGAGCTCATAAGGCCGGTCCTTAGAGGCATTCTCCAGTTTCTTTAAGCCCTCCTGACCCGATACCGCCAGCGATATGTCGAAGCTAAAAGATTCAAGCATTTTTTGCATGCTATCCAGAGATGCAGCCTCAGCATCCACCACCAAAACCTTCATCGCCTGGAGGATCTTTGTCGATTTAAGAAGTTTATCCTCTTTCTGCGAACTTCGCCCAAAGACGGCAGTGAAGGTAAACATGCTGCCCTTGCCTACCTCGCTTTCAGCCCGGATATCTCCGTCCATCATATTTACAAGAACTTTGCAGATGACCAAACCCAATCCGGTACCGCCGTATTTACGGGTTGTGGAAGTGTCCGCCTGAGTGAAAGCTTGAAAAAGTTTATCAATCTGCTTCTCGCTCATGCCGATGCCGGTGTCCCGTACTGAGAAACGCAGGGTGATCTTTTCATCCGATTTTTCCATCAGCTCGGTTGTTAGCACGACTTCGCCCTTTTCGGTGAATTTAATAGCGTTGTCACATAGGTTGACTAGAACTTGGTGGAGTCTTAGAGGATCTCCCACCAGTAAATGTGGTATCCGGGGATCGATATGAAACAGCACCTCGAGATTTTCTTTTTCCTGGGCTTTGACAATGACCATGGTGGCAAGATCATTTAATGTCTCGGTCAGATCAAAATTCACCTGTTCCATGTTCAGTTTTCCGGATTCGATTTTTGAAAAATCTAAAATGTCATTGAGAATACGGAGAAGAGATTTAGAGGAATTTTCGATCTTTTTAAGGTAATCTCGTTGCTTAGCTGTTAAATCCGTTTTTAAGGCCAGATAGGATAACCCGATAATGGCATTCATCGGGGTGCGGATCTCATGACTCATATTGGCAAGAAATTCGCTCTTTGTTTGGGCAGCGGCCTCGGCAGCTTCCTTTGCGATCTTAAGTTGGCTGGCTTGTTTTTTTTCGGTTATATCATCGATAATGCCTTCGTAATAAAGTATGTTGTTATTTTCATCCCTGATCTCGTGACTATTCTCTGATACATCGATAATTTCACCATTTTTGCGATAAACCTGCGCCTCAAAACCCCGGACCACTCCCTCATCTTTAAGCAGGTTTTGCAGTCTTTTCCTGTCAGCAGAGTTTACGTAAAATTGAGTGCTTACGTCCGTTACTTCTTTGATCATTTCTTCAGGCGATGCGTAACCCAAAATTTGAGCAAAAGCGGGATTGACCGTCATCAGCCGGCCTTTGGCATCTGCTGTTGATCGGTAAATTCCTACTGTGGCATTCTCAAAAATACTGCGGTATTTCTCTTCCGCTTCTCTTATGGCCACTTGACCGTCGTGAAGCTTAACGGACATTTCATTAAAAGCTGCGCCCATCTTCCCAATTTCGTCTTTAAAGGGTAGATAGACGGTCTCTCCTAAATAACCTTCTTGTAACTTGTTTATAGCGTTATGAAGCACGGAAACCGGCCGGATGACGAATCTGGAAAGCATAAAATTAAGGAGAACGGACATAAGAATCAGTGTCGTTAACAAGAGCGTCAGAAAAATGGTAATGGACAGACGGGTTTCCTTGATCAACTCTTGGAAATCATAATATATTTCGATATTAGCGATCTCCTGACCGATTACCTCAATCCCACGGGAATAGATACCCAGCGATCTTCCCTGATATGACTTTGTCACCAATGAAGCCGAACGGACGTTGGCATTTCGGTTTAGTTCCTTTAAACGTTTGGAAAATGACTCATCGGTGGACAAAAACAACTCACCATCAGGCAGATAGATGCTTATCGCAGCAATTCCCTCAACCTTTGAAATATCTTGGAGAGTTACCGCCAGGGCTCTCTTTTGTTTAGCGAATATTTCATTGGCTAGGTCTTCATATTTTTGCTGAAAAATCGTGTCCAGCAGCAACTCGATCTTTTCCACATGGGAGTCGTGTCGGCGGATTTCAAATGGGTAGAGAATCGTTCCGAAAATAATCGCTATAACGAGACACGTAATAAAGATGGCTATATTGATTTTGAATCGTAGGCTTCTGTTTTTCATTTTTCCAACATATTAAAAATATTTTCTTTTTAAGTTGTGGATTGTCTTTTTCCAAAAAATTGATTCAGGGTTCCAGGGTTTTAAGATAATGTGCTTTACCATTTTTTATTTCCATAAAAACAGCACTCTTGACCGGATCGCCATGATTGTTGAAACTAATGGTTCCAGTTACGCCTTTAAAAGTGCGGGTGTTTGCGATGGCATCCCGAATCTTTTTCCTATCGGTGGATTTTGCTCGCGTGATGGCTGCGGCCAAAAGCATCGTAGCGTCATATGCAAGCGCGGTGGTGACGATATGACTTTCCGAATGAATATTATATTTTTTGACAAAGGCCCGGGATTGATCCGTATCCAGATAAACGGACCAGTGGGTGCTGTAAAAACCATGTTTTAACTCTGAGCCGCCTTTTCTGAAAAAAGCCGGTGAACTCCATCCGTCTCCACCAAGAAAAATTGACGATGTCCCTGCATTTTGGGCCTCTTTAACGATCAAGCCGCTCTCATCGTGGCCGGGGACAAAAAGAACGTCTGCATTGGCGTTAACGGCTTTTTTAATTTCTTTGTCAAATTGTTGCTGCTTTAGCTTATATTCTAGTTCAAGCAGCACCTTACCACCCAGTTGCTCAAAGTTTTTACGAAATATTTCGGATAGCTTGAGGCTATAATCACTGGTAACATCCACGAAAATGACGGCAGTGGTTATATTTAGATCCCGACGTGCAAATTTGGCGATTATCTTGCCCTGAAAATCATCGGTAAAGCAAACCCTGAAGATATAATCTCCGATTTTAGTCACTTCAGGATTTGTTGAGTAACTAGAAATCATAGGAATCTCGGATTCCTGCGCTACTTTGGCGGCCGCAATGGAATGGGAACTCCAATCCGATCCCACGATGGCGACAACATTGGCTTCAGCCGCCCGTTTTGCTGCTACAGTAGAACCGATGGGTGTGCTTTGATTATCGTACACCACAAGGTTTATTTTTCTCCCTAAAACTCCGCCTTGTCTGTTGATCTCACCAACCGCATAACCCACTCCTTGAAGTGCCAATGCATTGGATTCGGCCGCGGCCCCCGTCACCGCATAAATGGCTGCAATGTCAATGGGCTCCTCCCCATGGGCCGGTGACACTAAAAAGAAAATAATTAGAAAAAACAGAATGTATCTGCTCTCTTCCATGGGACCTCCTGCTAAATTTCCGATTTGCAGGTTGAAGCTTCTCGTGTCGAAGATCATGAACACCTCTTTCTAAGGTTTGATGGCCTTGTAGTACTCGGGCCTACCCTTATCCAACTTTATAATGATGACTTCTTTGTCGAGGGGATCTCCATTCTCATCAAAGGATATTATTCCGGTGGCAGCTTGAAACCCTTTGGTTTCAGCAATGGCGTCCCTGAGTCTATCTCCATTCAATGTAGCCGCGCGGTTTATGGCGGTTGCTAACACTGTGAATGCGTCATATGCCAACGGAGCGCTCATATTCTTTATTTGCATATCATATTTCTTACGATATATTTTTTTGAGGTGAATGCTTTTGGGAAAAGGAACATCAGGATGCCAGGGAGCAGAGTGGTAGCTGCCGTCAACCGCTTCTCCGCCATATTTGTATATTTCATCCCAGGCATCACCGCCAAGAAACGTTGCCTTCACCCCCATGGATACAGCCTGCTTGATTAAGAGTCCACTGTCTCTCGTGTATCCCGGGACATAAACCACGTCGGGCGCAAGCTTTGCTGTTAATTCAAGCACGTCGGAAAAATCGACCGCCTTTCCCCTGTAACTTCCATCTAAAAGAATTTTACCGCCGATTCGCTTAAATGCATTCATGAAATACTCGGCAAGCTTTATGCTGTACTCCTCATCGATGTTTTTCAGAACAACCGCCTTCCGGGCTCCGAGACTGGCGTAAGCAAATCTCGCCATCGCTTGTCCCTGGAATGAGTCGATAAAACAGACGCGGAAAATGTAATTTCCAATCTGAGTGACTTTGGGGTTAGTCGAACCCGGTGAAATCATAGGGATCCCCGCTTTTTGGAGGGTGGGTGCCAGGGCAAGGGAATGAGAACTCCAGTGTGCTCCGATAACGGCTGCGACACCCAGTCGAACTACTTCTTCGGCCGCCAGTTTCGAGCCGATGGGTGTGCTTTTATTATCCAGTGTGATTAACCTAACGGGATGTCCAAGCAATCCTCCTTCATTGTTTAATTCCTCGGCAGCCAATTTTACCATCTCTATGAGAGGTGCATTGTGTATTGCCGCAATCCCAGTTTCGGAAAAAACCGCTCCGATTTTGACCTGCTCGGACGCAAAAGATGAAAAAGAAAGAGCCTCCATCAAACACAACAAGATTATAATTCTTTTCATAATTTTCTCCCTTATATATCTGCCATGAAGAAAATGGTTGACGAAATATTTATTCTTGCTGAAGGCTTAAAGAAGCTTTGGGCTGAATTAGGAGCGCTCTATGAAGAGGAAGAGGAAGAGGAGGATGCTGTTTTTTCAAATTTGCTACTCAAGATACTGGATCTAATCGAGACGAAGACTGAAAAGGTAATAGCCCTCTGCCTGTAGCTTAAAATACCAATACAAAATTGTTTATGAGAGGTCAAGAAAAAACAAAATAATGAATGGGACCGAATCGATGGATTTTCATCTAAACGATAGTATTGCGTATTATCATTATAACATTTTGTCGACTGCCCATTTTTTCATTCGTGCCTGAAGCTGGAATTTGGAGGGATAAAAAATTTGAGGAGTTTGCGGGTGCGCGGTGCAAATTATTCCTGAATCAAAAGCAACTGGTCACTTCAAGCGGCTATCTTTGCAGCCGCGCCGATTGAAACCAGTGGTTGTAGTCTGCCGCTCTTCGCGCTCTGACTGGCAGGTCACGATTAAATTTTGCGTATGTAAGATATATGAAATTCTGGATGGTAAATTTTAAATTACACATGATTATTTCGTACCAACTTGATCTCCAACTTTATGAGTAAAAGCCGGTGGAGCTTTTCAGCTCCATCCGGCTATGAGAGTGCGTATGATCATCGGCAAAATTAGTCCAGAAAGTCTATAATAAGCAACGAGGTATAAGTGCCTGAATGCGAAAGGCGAATTTTTGTATTGTTAATATTCGCAAATACACGCGCTTTTAGATTATTTAGACACAAGAAATGCAGCAGCTATTGAGTATCCGGTGCATAAATGCACATGACATTGAGTACAACACGGGCAAAAATATGATTATTGTTTGGGTGCTGAATGAACTGCCAACCGATAGGAAGTTCTCCTGGTTGGCAAGTCATACCTTCGAGTCCTGGAACTCTGTCATCCTCGTCATAGTATTTGCACACCGGACGCAGGACATCATTGTATCCAGTACCCTGAAACCGAACCTCCCCTCCGGGCATAGCCAAGTACGTATATGCGTTGCCGCTGATAGCGACATCATCAGGAATGTTGTCGCAGTAAACGATAATCGGATCAGGTGTAAAGCTCGGATCAGGTGTAAAGTAGGGACTAACCTCAATAACTTTCATATATTTTTCTAAAATACCAGCCGATCCTTGTGGTCCTGCTAGTCCCTGCGGTCCTGCTGGTCCCGGAGGCCCCTGTGGTCCTGGAGTCGATTTATTATTATCAAACTGTTTGATCAGACTAAATAAAAATGCAAACGGCTTTCCGGGTACATGGTCCTTTTTAGCAAGAGCAACCTGTGGAAATCCTATGAAAAATACACCTATCAATACGATCATGATCTTGATAAATTTCATAGTTAACCTCCTATCAATTGAATATGAATCAAGAACACATAAGCCCACCTTCTCCCATTATTAAGGCGTTACTTCCCCATAACAAAAAAAGCCGCGCCACCCTGTTTTCCAAGGTAACCCGGCTTCCTATCCGACATCTAGGCAACCCGGCTATCTCTTTGAGACCCGTGGCTTTCCGTCCCCTTCTCACAAAGGGTTTGGCTTTGTCATGGAATTAATTGTTTTTTTAACGATAAAAATTAATTTGCAAATATGCGTACTTTATATGTATCGGCATTTCTAAAATTAACTTTAGAAAAATTTTTACAATTCAAACTTCTTCCAAAGATCGAATATCAGCCAATTCCAGATATGAGAGTATCACCAAAACGGGGAACTTGTGATATCATCCCTATTCTTGATGATATCATAACAATTTTTGAGCTTTATAATTCAGCACAATGATCACGAATGAGAGACTATTGGTTTGAAATGTGTGAGGTTATATTCTGTCACTCAACAATCTCGAGTATGTACCTTTTACGTTTCTTTCCAGCAGCTGCACTTAAAATTGTCCGAATTGCTTGGGCTGTTCTGCCCCGTTTGCCAATGATCTTTCCCATATCCGGCTTTGCTACCCTTACTTCCAACACCGTGGTGTGGCTACTTCCAATTTCATTGACAGAAACCTCTTCCGGCTGATCAACAAGTGCTTTTACAATTTTAGTGATCAGATCCTTCATAGCCCAGCCTCCCCATCTGTTATCCGGTATTTATTCAGAATCAAACTATATCGATCCTACCTCTATATGCAATATAAAATTACTAAGCACTGCATTAGAGGGGGGCTGGATTCCGACAGGATATAGGCTTATAAAATGAAAGGGGTGACTCCGAAGAGTCACCCTGAATGGTGCAGAACATTAGCACAACATTAATCGATCCAATTTCAAAAGCACCGATTCCATACTAAAAAAAGTATAGTTTAAATGTCAACCCCATTTTCCGAAATAATCTAAGTCCATAGGACTCACGGTAACCGTTGTGGTGCCGTATATAGCTCCCGCCTAATGCTATACACAACCTTTGACAACAACTCCGGATTTATGTATCTCTACTTAGCGAATTCGACCTCACAAACATTGTTAACCCAAATAGTTTATCAGATATCGGAACATGTATAGAATGCAGTTGTTTAATAGGATATTGTTTACGTGAAAATATTAGGTGGCTCTTGAAAACCAGTAATGGAAAAACAAGCGTACCGATTGTTGGTGAAAACGTACCCAAAAAGAAAACTTATTTTTTGCCGTGGATAGGTAAATTTATATTTGCAATATTCGGATGGAGTTTCAAAAATGAATTTCCCAATATTCCCAAGTTTGTGATTATTATTGGGCCGCATACATCCAATTGGGATTTTGTTTTTGGGATAGCAGCTATGTTTATATTAGGCGCCAAAATTTCATGGATGGGGAAGCAACCACTCTTTCGAAAACCGTTTGGTGGTATTTTTCGATGGCTTGGTGGAATACCCATAGATCGAAGTTCATCTCATGGTGTAGTTGATACGATGATCAACCAATACAAAAGTATGGACGAATTCATTCTCGCCATAGCACCTGAAGGAACACGAAAAAAAGTGGAGAAGTGGAAATCCGGCTTTTATCGTATTGCTACAGGTGCTGATGTTCCGATATTGATGGCGTGTTTTGATTATAAGAATAAGATTATCAGCTTTGGTCCATTAATATATCCTTCAGGGAATTTAAATGCTGATATAGAAGATATGCAGTTATTTTTTGAAAATATAAGGGGGAAGAAATCTCAATAGAATAAAATGCATAATCGTTACAGGGGACGCTTGTGACGGGTGCTGAATTCAGACCTGAAGGTTCTCTCAGCAAACCCAAGTTTCTATGATACCTTCAAAGTGACACCGAATGAAACTTTAGGCAATTTTACAGATATGAAACGGATATCAGAAGAATTTTCAGGCTTCGAAAAGCTGTTGTTAGTTGGTATCTTAAAATCTAACGAAAAACTCAGCTTCGCTAATTACCGTATCAATTGCTGTGCTGGGTTAGCCCTTGATTTAAATATGGACCCATCATTACATGTCAATGCCATCTATAAAAACTGGAGCTTCATGGAGCTTTAAGTTATCTTTAAGCGGTTTAATGTAAAGAGAAATATTAGTAGAAATCCGAATAAATCCCTTCAAACTATTTAGCAGAGGATGGTTTCGCTCGCTTATGCAAAAAATTTGCTTTATATTCTTCTTAAAGGCGAAGTTATTAATGTATCTTATGAGAATGGCCAGATGGGAGGGTTCTTTATATCCAATTAGAGTAAGCAGGATCTGATTCAATTGATCACCCGGTTTAAGAGCTTGCGGCAAAACTCGTGTTATAAACAGCAAACGACCGATTATCTTCACCTTTAAATTAAGCGATTTCAAAGTGAGTTTCATGACTTGGCTCCAGTCCCAAAAACCTAAGCAGGCCAGGATCTCTCCTCTATCTTCCAAAACGAGCAAGTTTTCCATTGAGAATTTAGGGACTCGGCTAATGAATCGAGCTAAAATCTCAGCTGATGCTGGTTCATACAATTCGTGATTCTGCCAGGTTTCGTTTAACAATTTGGCCACATTCGTCAAATCATCCGATGTAGCAGATCTAATTTTTTCTCGAGACTGTATGGCTACCTCTTTTCTGATTACTATACCTGGCATTGCGAGCTTGCGGTGTAATTTGAAACCCAGGCTTTCAACGAGTTTAATCGAAGGCAGATTTTTTTCCATGATCAAGCCGTAAACAAGCACTGCACCATTTTGTATTAAGTGATCCTCCATGTTTTGAAGAAGGCTTTTTGCCAGGTTCTTTTTCCGGTGGTTGGGGTGGACGAATGTCTGAAATGAGTACCCCACTCGGCTAAGTTTGCCGCTAACAAGGGCGTTTCGCATTGCACAGGCGTGTGATGCAATGATTGTGTCTCCCTCGCACGCAGCATAAACCTTGTATGATTCATATGCTTTAGCTCTGGCAAAAAAGTCAGGTGTATTGACAACAGATACGATTAAATCGGTACCTTGTGGGCATTTGGCCTGAAGCTTTTTCAGCGCATCGTTATCATCTGGAACTGCTTCACGTATTTCCATATTTCAGCCTTTCAAAGCATTCCAAGTAATTCTCTAATCAGGTGAGCGCTTACCAATATCGCCACGCATCACAGAATACAGATATATTGAGAGACTGTCGAAAAAGTCCCAAAATGGTGATTTTAGTAATTTCGCATGCAATGAAATCAATAATTAACAAACACCAATTTTACGGATTTTGGGTTTTTCGACAGTCTCTGAGAGTATCTTAATGGCTCAGCGACTTGCATACAATGTCCGCTACAATCGCTTGTTAAGCAATAAATCGATTTTCCTCAGCCGGGGCCGCTCGACCAAACAAGGGTCATGCCGAGAATCGACTCACCGCGTCTTCGTTCCATTCCACGCCTGTGCCGATGGCGTCGTCTATGATCGCCATGCCTTTCTCAATTCGGAGCGGCTCGGCCAGGATGGGGTTCCACCAGTCAGCATACTCCAGCCAATGCGCTGTCGGCGTGCAGCACAGGAGGCGCGCACTGATCTCTGGCCAAAGATGGTTGGACACACGCATACCTTTTGCGTGTGCGAGTGTCGCGGCCCTGAGCCAACCGCTCACTCCGCCAATCTTCATCACGTCTGGCATTAGGAAGTCCGATGCTTGGGCCTCAATAGCGTGCAGCATGTCCAACGTTCCCCACCAGTTCTCACCGCACTGGATTGGGGTTCGCGCTTCGCGTGCTACAAGTGCATGCCCGGCATAATCGTGGGCGAGCGTCGGCTCTTCGACCCAGGTGAGGCCCTCGTCGTCGAGAACCCGCAGGCGTTCTACTGCCTCTGTCGGAGTGAGGCACTGGTTGTAGTCCACCATGATGGCCATGTCGTCGCCCGCTGCCTTACGAATGGCGCGCACAACGGCGACATCCTCTTGCACAGTGGGGTAGCCAATCTTGGCCTTGACACCTGTGAATCCTCGCTTCGCCCAACTCTCGGCGCCCTTTTCGGAGCCTTGCACGCCGTCGTACCCGACCGCACCGTAGGCACGAACCGGCTTCTCCATCCCCCCGAGCAAGCGCACGAGTGGCATGCTGTGAACGCGAGCCAGCGCATCCCAAAGTGCCATGTCAATCGCAGCGAGCGCAATACCGACTAGACCTTGCGGCCCTAACAATCGGAATCGTTTGGCGAGTTTTTGCTCGACTTCGGCTGGAGCCAGGACGTCACCCTGCACCAGGGCCTCGAAATTCTGAATCAGCTCAGCTGTCGGCTTGAGCGCGGCCGGCGTGTAAGTGAACACGATGCTGTGCCCGCTGATTCCGGTGTCGGTTAAAATATCCGTCAAGACCAGAGGCGACTCGGTAATCACGCCGCTCGCGGTCTGATGCGGTTCTGTCATCGGCACCCGAACAGCCCTCACTCTGAAGCCTTTAATTGTCGGCGATGAATCTTTTTGCATATCCTCCTCCGATCAGTTTGTTCAACATTAATATTGAGTAGACGTCTTGTTTTTGTATTATTTAAGGCATCTTAGTAGGCGGCAATATAATATTCCTATATGGAATAAAATGCAGATTTATATTCAGGCGAGAATTTTGATGCCATATTCTTGAAACAGTTTAATCGATATTACAGATTTATTGAGAATACCTGAAAAATACCTAAACTACAGATATGCCAGAATATCACAACATTTTTAAGACTTCAAAAACCTTCTTGAAAACTGATCTTTCATCGAAGATACAAAAGTTGCAATGGTACTGTGATCGGGCCGCTGGTTGCCAGACAGCGCCATAAAGGTCACGTTCTCACAGCAGGCCCTTTCAATTTGCCGCGAGGATATCAGCCCCCGCGCGTAAGCCAACAATACCACTTTTAACAAAATCTTAGGATCATAGGCACTGCGGCCTGTCTCGTCATTTTTGTAGTTGCCCTCAAATACCGACATGTCCATGCGCGTCTCAATGAGCATATGGATGGCAAACTCCAAACTGCCGGGCACCAGTTGCTCCTCTAATGAAACCGGGATTAAAACCTTTTGGGAATAATCATAACGCTTAAATTTGGCCATTAATTTGTCCACTCCATATTTGCCTGGTTGTTGTATCAGAAACTAATCTATACCTAGCAATAGGACTAGACATTGTCAAACGAAAAAATACAAGGATAGCCGATATTTGCGGGATATTGTTTGGAGCTTTGAGTGGGATAAAAAATTATAGATCTTATAGAAAAACCACCTTCAATTGATACCTTTTTCGACAGTCTCTGGAGATATCAAAGGTTTTAAAACCGTAATGAAACCCGTGTTACATAGAAGCAGTTAGCAACGACTTATATCTTACCAATGATTTGATTATATTGATTATTTCAGGCTCGTATGAGTTAACAAATCGGCTTGTTTGGGCATCTTCTAAATATCCAGCAGGCTCTTTTTGATCACGACCTGTTTGAGAATTTCAATGCTGTCGAGAGCTTTACCAGCACCTATAGCTATTGTTGATAATGGATCTTCGGTTATTGTTATCGGAAGGCCGACTTCCTCTCTGAGAAGTTTGTCCATATTTTTTAAAAGAGCACCACCGCCGGTTAATACAATTCCCCTTTCAGCGATGTCTGCAGCCAACTCCGGCGGAGTTTGTTCCAAAACCGTTTTCACCGTCTGCACAATGGCATCTATCTGCTCGGAAATTGCTATCCGTATCTCTTCTGAATCAATGGATAAAACGTTGGGAATTCCTTTTGTAAGGTCTCTGCCCTTAACTTTTATTGTTTCCAGATTCTGAGGGTCCGGGGATGCATTTCCGATTGTGGTTTTAATTGTCTCAGCTGTCCGCTCGCCGATCAATAGATTATACTTCCTCCTGATATACTGTATGATTGCAAAATCCATCTTATCACCGGCCACCCTGATGGATCGACTGTAAACAATTCCTGCCAGAGAAATAACAGCAACCTCTGTAGTGCCGCCGCCGATATCAATTACCATATTGCCTATGGGTTCTGTGAAAGGGAGGTCGGCCCCAATTGCGGCCGCCATCGGCTCTTCAATCAAAAATACTTCGCGAGCCCCCGCAGCTTCCCCTGCTTCCCTGACAGCGCGCTTTTCAACCTGGGTAATTCCGGATGGCACGGCGATAACAATTCTCGATCTTACAAATATCCGCCGATTATGCACCCTGCGAATAAAATACCGCAGCATAGCCTCGGTAATTTCAAAATCAGCAATAACACCGTCAGCTATCGGACGAATGGCTACTATATTTCCGGGTGTCATTCCCAGCATATTTTTCGCTTCAAGACCAACAGCCAAAATGCGATTTTTTGCCCTCTGGCCCGTTTGAATCGCAACAACTGATGGCTCATTCAATACGATACCCTCGCCTTTCATCCACACGAGGGAATTTGCAGTACCCAGATCAATGGCCAGATCATTCGAAAATAAACCCATAACTGCATTAAAGATAGAATTCATATATTCTCATTGCACTTCGAAAGATAAAGATTTGAGCGTATACCAGTTACGTGACCGGCAAACCGGTTATGGCGAGAGGGGCCAATTTAATAGCGAAAATTCCTTTTATTGGGATTTAGACAATAAAATCATAGGACCCTATATTTCTTAAAACGCCTGTTTTACCCCTACAATGGTATCTTTAAGCCTAAATAACGGGCCTTTTTTTATCTCTTTTTGCAAAATATTAAATACTTACTGCGGCCCCCTTTTACCCCCTTTTAATTCATTACTATTTAACCGGCCGAACTAATATCTCCAGTGATTTCATTAGCGTAAGTACTAATTCTGTTGATTATATCAGTAACGTCTTGGTCGTTAATTCCGCGATCTCGAAGTGTATCAAGGAGATGGTTAACGAAAAGAGTAAAGTGGTGTTTAGTTATACCTCTGCCATGGTGGACATGACTAAGGGGTTTACCCGTATAAGTGATAGGGCCATCAAGAGCCGCAACAAAGAACTCTCGTTGCATGCTCCGTAGCTTATCAATAGAGGTATTCCTAAAAAACGGCTTCAGTTCAGGGTCGGCCAATATACGATCATAAAAGTCATCCACAACCTCCCCGATCATTTGCTTACCGCCGATTCGTTCAAATAGCGTTGGATAGTTATTTGGCATTTTGAATCTTTCTACTTCAGAATCTTTGATTTTCTGTGTGACACTCTCGTTCAATTATCAGCACGAATGAGGATTAGAATAAGGATTTCATTCCTCTAAGGTAATTATCAATCAGTCTGACTGGCAGTCATCGGCGCATAAATATTGTAGTGGGTTTCTTCGCCAGTTAAAGCTTCAATTTTACTCTCGATATGGGTTCTTTCTTTATTGTGTTTCCATCTATTCCAGTCATCTACAGTTTCCCACAAACTGATTACCAAACAATCGCCGGGATGTTCTAAATCACATAAAGTCTTACCGGAAATATATCCGGGTTGGTGCAGTGCAAGTGCTCGCATCTGCAAGATTAAAGGAACCAATTTTTTTGCATGACCGCCTTGCTTTATCTTCCTTTTAATTAAGACTTCGACCGCCATATTACCCTCCAAATTTTGAGTTGGGCATTTAATATTGCGAAGTGGGTTAAATGATCAGTTTTGATAATCAATAGTTCAAGATATTTACCATTGCACCAGTGTGACGTCAACTTTTGATGAGAATATCACAATTTTGGCAATTTTAAAGATATCAGCGGTGCTAAACAAGATGCACGACATTTCACAGAAGGGGCGGTTTATTATTCGTTGGACTTGACCGGCGTCACTTTGCCCACAGCATCGAGCCAGCGGATTAGTAGGGATGGTGAAGAACGATACCAGTTATCTTTGAGGTCATGGGCTGAGGGTGGAGCAACACGACACCAGGCACCATCAGAATACCGGATTAAGGAAACGCCGTCTAAGACCATCCGAACACTGCCGTCACCATATTTAGAAACTCGTCGTGCCATTTTCACGCTCCTGTTTAGGGGGGATGATTGAGGATACATAAGGGACTTACATTTTAACTTAATCAGTTTTTTTTCAAATTACAAGGCTTGGTTGGGCGGTCGCCGGTTAATCCTTGCGGACTGGGGTTCTTTTTTTTACCTCACCCAGCCACTTGGCCCAATATCAAATAAAAAACCCTATCAGAAGTAACTGACAGGGCGATAAGTTCTTTGACAACCTGCTGGGACTGAGTCGCTTATGGATCAGTCCCAATTCCCATTCTTGGTTGTGATATAAAAGCAATATCACAAGAATTTCGGAGATTCAAAACTACAGGTTGGAGTAACATGCAATTTTAGAATGTAAAGATATTTTGGTTTGCCAGATGATATCCACAACTATCAGCGTTTGTTACGTATAGATAGCAGTCTACAATTCAGCCAAAGTTTGGATTCCAACCATTAATATAAAACTTTGAAAAGATGCTTAAATAGCAGATTATTACAATTGTGATAAAAAATGAATATCGCAAGTTTTTCAGAGTTTCAAAACCTTTGATATGTTGGATATCAACGGTTTTGTAGAGCGTTTATTCATGTGATTTTTGCAGATAGTTGAAAAGGTTTTTGCCCTCTGATATGTTTACAGTATCTGTAATTTATGGATGATTATGAGAACTTTGATATATAGCAGAAACATGCAAATCGGCATTCAGACCAGCGATCAAAGATATCTTAAATATTTTTAGCCGTTACAAATTATAGCTTTGTTGGATCACGATTCATAAAGCCGGAGCTAACTTGTCAACCCACTACACTTCAAGCCTGCGCAAACTTTTCCTAAAACCGCATATCTTCCGGCGGAACCTCAATTTCAATCAGAAGATTCAGCATTGCGCAAAATTTTCTTTGGTCAATTTAATATTCAATAATAAAAAAGGGGCATTAGATGCCCCTTCGATTGTGCTGCTAATAGATCGACTTACTCGGGGACCAGTGATTTGATGACTCCCTTACTATCGGCTTCCACGTTGACGGAATCACCTGGTTTTAAATTCTTTAGGCTTTCCATGTCTATGTCTGGACCTGTCATAAGCTTTTTTACATCACCGGTATCATCCTTTATTGTCAACTCCTTAGTAACGGGATTGAAGGAATCCACTGTTCCGGTTATTTTTTGAGTCTCATCAGCGGATACAGCTGCAACCGCGATAAAAGAGAATACAAAAAGAGCCATGAGCAATCATTGATACAGATTTTTTTAACATTTTTAACTCCTTAGGGTTTCTAATTAATTTTGTTTTTTTTGATTCGCTTATCCGTGACAATCCACACTGGATCAATTCTTAGTTTCTCCTTTCTTTACACCTCCTTTTCCCGTAGTTAGACTTTCAATTCCTGCCTTTCTTTTTATGTCATTGCAAATGGTATACCAAAACAACCAGTTTCAATATCTATTTGAAATTTATAAATATTTTTACTTGAAATGATTTTTGGCATCTTACTTGTGTATGATTTACCTTACACAAGCTAACAGGAAAAAGAATGAATTAGAGTTGTAAGTAACCGAGGATTCTATGTTTAATAAACATTTAAGGATTTTTATTCACAGTGACTACAAAATCGTACTCAAATCAAGTACCGCGGAGGATATTTTAAAGACTCAATCTTTATTTATATCATAACATTCATAGTTACTTAGGTGAAAAATTGGATTGCTAATTGGCTAATTATAAAAAGATTTATGATTCATCCGGTAATGAATAAATTGGAGATAAATAATCGCTTTCTTGTTTTATTTCTTCTACTATCTTTTTGACATCTGTTGTCTTTCCATTCACCATTTCCACTACTATTTTTGAGTCCTTCAAGATTTAAACCAGAAACAATCATACTCGAATTTGCACCTACCCTGTGCATTGCCCTAACCAACTTATATATTTTGTCCTTTTGCGGATGATTCTGCCATGGGTGCTTTTTACTTACAACGACAACATTTAATGACTCAAATTTATCAGAAACCTGTTTCGTGGCAATCTTATCGACTTTATGAACGATTTGCCTGAGGTCATTGGCTATTTCCCGCAACTGATTGGTCTGCAATTCATGCTTGGTATTATGTGGAGATTGTCTTTGATCTGAGCTAAGTAGATTAGCGACCGCCCTTTCAATAAATTGGGTAATGGTTTTCCCTGTCAATTTTCTTTCTTTATCTATCAGATTCTTTAGTTCAGCAGACACCTTAACCGTTATGGTCTTCTTGTCTTCTGAAGCATGCTTTTCTTTCTTTTTCATGTGGCTAACCTGGCACTTATCGTTCATCTGTATTTTTTTATTATTTGGCTATAGCTGGTTCGGTTATATTTAATATTCGCTGGACTCTATGGCTGCTTGGCCGCCGGTTTCTTCGATAGGTGCGTTTCGAAGAGACAGTATTTTTGATGATCAGGAACGAAAAGAGCGATTAAAAAGAAAACTTCTGGCAGCATAGAGTTTAGAAGTTATGAAACCTTGATGAATTTCTTTTTGCTAAGGTTATTTGGCAAATTAATGTTTTTCATCTAAATACTTTAACATTAATATTGCAAAAACACCGATAAGTACCATGGCAAAATTAACAATAAGTACCATCTTTAGTTCCTTTTACTCATGGACAAATGAATTAGAGATGCTATTATCCATTTAAATATTGCAAAACTCATTCCATTTTTTATTGGAAATTTTTTGTAAATAATCAGGGATGTTAAGAATGGCAGGGTAGGATTCTAAAACGGAGATGTGTACAATATTATACGGAGCGTAAGATATTTTATAATTAAATCAACTTAGTGATTTATAGATACACGAAATACATTTTTTTACATTTCATGCGCCAGTCCTTAATTTTTGGCCATGCAAAAGAGAATAAATTAGCGTGCCTGATGCGAAAATTTGGAGGGTCCGGAATTTTGTTAGGTGTGGTCACGAAATATCCAATTTGGGATTTTGTAGATTGGGTTAAATAAGCTGAAATTTCGCAATAGGAAAACTTGAGATATCACAACAGAAAACCAAATATCATCCAGGTTGCTATTAATTGAGAATACCTGAAAAATACCAGAAGTGCAGATATCGTAATCTGATATCACAGGTTTTTAAATTAACTTTGCTCCGTAGCCGAGTTGATAAGATGATCCCTGAATTTCTATACACCACATGATTTTGACATCAAAATACTGATGGGATTTACTTATAAATTGCTGTGGTGGTTTCTTAATTGATATGGCTATCTCATGTCCTTGTAAAAGGTCTTCGTTAGTTTCGAAATACAATCCCTCCTTACTAAAGTTGTACATAGTGCCCTTGTAAAAAAAATCAGCTGGACTCGTATTATGCAGAATAGGAGTTTCACATGGAATCCGCTCAGATTTTCTGCGTTCAATGCCAGTATTCATTTGTTCATCTCCTCCGCTTGATAAGGTCGCCGATAATTTAATCTTAGAAAACATGCGATTACTTGCAAGTATCCTACGTTGGCATCAACCTGTGATACATTGATAATATCACCAACACAGGAAATTTCAGATATCAAGCGATATCCTAAAAACAAAACCCCACCTCTCAATTTGAGAAATGGGGTTCTGGAAATAAAAACATAATACCCTCCGGTAAAGGGTTATTATTTATTTTTTTTCGTACTTTTGAAGGGCTTCATGCATTCAGCGTCTTATAGCCTCTAAGCGTGTATTATTTCGGAAAGTTCTAGATAGTACTTACAATTTGAAAGATCTATCTTGCTCTAAATCGTCCATTGTTTTTGAATATTTAGCTTTAGATGATTGACCAATTTTTGACAATAAACCGATTAGCAGGTAGGTCAAGGTCAGAAAAAGTATAATCGCTAAACTAGCAAATATTATGATCTCAAATTTTGGCATTATTTACCCTCAACAAAATATTTAATGCTTAACAGTATCATAAATTATATGTAGTTTCTATAGACTAATTTTGGTGATTGGTCTTTATTAAACCATTGGAAAAAAGGGAGGGATGTCATTTGTCTTCTCCAAATCGGACTCCTGGTAAACTTAAAACAATGCTCCACAATACCGAAAAAACTCTTTCAACGCCGTTTTAAGCGATTAAAATTCGTTCTGAAGAGTTAATGGGGGAAACGGATAGTTTCTTTGGTAATTTTTTAACAAGATTTAAACTAAAAACTTTTCGACAATTTGAGGGGCAGGATCGTTTAGATTTTGTCCCTATTCCCTTCTTTAATTGTGATATAAAACGTGTATCACAACTTTTTCAGAGATTCAAAAGTGCTGATATGGTTAAGTGGCGCAGGGGGATTTCACCCCTACGCTCTCCAAGATCCGTACGTGACAGTCTCCCGTCATACGGCTCCTACTGTCCAGCCGTCGGCCGAAAGCCAAATTCCCAAGTCGCAATTAGTCTGGGTTCACGGCGTGCAATGCGACCTAACCAATGGGTCGCCTTGAGCCAGTGGCCTCTCAGCCTTTTGTATTTCCGCATCGCCCAACGAACCAAGGCATACTGAAGCTGACGGAGTATGGGACGCAATGCTGATTTGTAATATTTGCCATAATAGTTTAACCAACCCCTAATCACAGGGTTGATTCGACTGGCAATATCCTCTAATGAAGATGAGCTCCATAAATGCAACTTCCAGCCCCTTATCGTAGCACTCATCGCTTTGATCGCTGATTTGCTCACCGCTGGTGTAAAACCCACAAAATAGTTGCGACCTTTACAGTCGCGCGGTCGAAAGCAGTAACCAAGAAAATCAAAACTCTCATGCTTATAGTTTCCGGGGCGTCTTACATCCTTACAATAGACAATTTTCGTCTTCTCCGGATGCAATTGCAACTTGCAGCGTGCCAGCCGTCTTTCAATGACCTTCAGCATGACCTGCGCCTGAGGTTCTGTACGACAGTGGACAATAATATCATCCGCATATCTTGCAAATGGTGTACTCGGATAATTCACCCGCATCCACTCATCAAACGCGTGGTGAAGAAAAATATTGGCCAGCAGGGGGCTTATCACTCCCCCTTGGGGTGTGCCCTTTTCTGTTTCGATGAGACTACCGTCCTCCGATTGTGCCGGAGCTTTCAGCCATCTCTCGATGTAGAGCAGCATCCACTTGCTGTCCGTATGCTTCTTCACCGCGTACAACATCAGCTCATGGTCAATGTTATCGAAGAACCCCTGTATGTCCAGATCGATCACCCAGTTGTACCACCAGCACCTTTTGCGAACCACGCCAACTGCATCCAGTGCTGATCTGCCTGTTATGTAACCATAAGAATCCGGGTCAAAAATCGGCTCTACATCGGGCCCCAGACACATCTTGACCACCATCTGCGCCACGCGATCCGATACGGCTGGTATACCCAACCTTCTGGATCCCCCATCGCTTTTGGGTATGTCTACCGTGCGCACCGGCGGAGGAAAATAACTGCCCGAGGACATCCGATTCCAGATCTTATAAAGGTTGTCCTTGAGATCAACCTCAAAATCTTTGATCGACTGCCCATCGACTCCCGCAGCACCTTTGTTCGCCTTTACCCGACGATAGGCTTCCCAAACCACCTGCTTGGAAATACTAAACGACTTTGTTTTAGTAATAGGCTCCTCCCATCTCTGGTTGACCGCATCGCTAAAACCAGACAGCACAACTCCTTCGCTCCACCTGCATTACACAGACTTCCTCACTACTACGAGTTGTTCCGCCCCCGTGTCCCGCATCGGTACTCTCACGCTTGTGGGTCCTCCACTTGCGTTTCTCCCTTAACATCGGAACGACAGGTTCCCACGTTCCGCACAAAAGCCTGGATCAAGTTCATGCCATCTCTATGCCGGACGCCGCCCAGACAATAAACAGGCTCCCTCTGGGCTTTTCCTGCAGACCTCCAAGTATCCGCAGTTTTGACGACATCTCAGATATTTCGACACCTCATCAATGGTTCGCTTGTGCTCATCTCCTTGATCCATACCTGACACAGTCTTGGCCATGCCTTGCCCTTAACGCTCACCACAACGGCTCTTTACCGATGCAGCTTAAGGTGGTTTGAAGCCTGCTCCTGCAAGCCGACTCCGAAGGGCCCTCCTTCATCTTCCGTGCAGTTACGCACACTTTATATTAAAAGTGCGCTCGTGGCGCACTTGGAGAAATCACAAGTTTCTGCTTTCCGAATAAAAGCCAAAATGGAAATAGCAAAAGGCAGGGCCTTGACGACCCTGCCTCTTTTCTGATTTCTTAGTTATGGTTCACTGTTTTGGTTCGATTATTTTCCAAGTTCCCGTTCCTCTACTGATAGCCTGGTGTGTTCCTTCTGCGGCAGGTCTCATAGGCCTTCTAGTATATTCTATGCCTCCCTCAATTCCTTTAAATTTTCCAGTCCCTCCTACAATTTTACCCTTTCCACTAACTGGGTTGGGTCCAAGCTGGACTCCCTCTTCCGTAAGTTCCATGACTACTTTATCACCATCTTTGTCTATATTAAATATATACCCCCTTAGGCTCCCTACACCATTTTCGAAATACATAACGCCTATATTATGTATTGACATACCGTGGAATGGACCCGTGTTACTATCACTGACTCTTACTCCAAAATTTTCATATGTGAATGCAAAATTTTCTTTATCGAGGGGGTAAACTTTATGAGTACCTCCATAAGTGACAGTGCCAGAAATGGTGCCTTCTTTTGCCATCTCTGCCTTCGAGAAAGGCACTAAAGCGAGCAAGAAAACAAGCGCCAGTATTGATGCTATAATTATTCTCCTCATCATTTACCTCCTTTTTGTGTAGGTGTCGCGTAGGGTTACGTTCTTTTCAAATGGTCATTTTGTCTCCTAACAGAACAGCTACATCTGTTAGGAGAAAGATTGGCACATTTTGAGTGGTATCTCCATTTCACTTTTCCCGAATATTTGGGTTAAAGTTCGTGGGAACCGGAGTCTATATGAGTGGCGAAAGCATATTAGAATTTGCAGAGTCGCTCAGCAGGCGAATGTGAAAGGGAAAGAAAACTGATAATGAAAATGAATTTTAGATAGGAAATTGAACTTCAGGAAGCACGCAAATAACAGCCTTATATTTGATACCAGATCTAAATGTCAAGCGAAATGCATTTATTTGTCAGATTTCACAAGCTGATGTCAGGTTTTGATATATTGAGAATACCTGAAAAATACCGAAAGTACAGATATGCCAAAATATCACAACTTTTTTATGTCCCTAAAAACCTTTGATAAGTTGGAGAGTACCAGATATATGGATTCTTAACGGCTGAATGGAGCGGCGCTGTCAAGCGTTCGCTCCCATGATGTGTTAGGATTTATTATATTTGACCAATGTAAAAGGCTATCCACGTTATTTTAAGATGACTTACTACCGTTCCGTGAACTTCCCCGATCCGAAGCTCATGAGCTGACACTGCTGTCTGGCCATCTCAATAATCTCCTTTTTCGTCATGTCGCCACCAATGGGCTGTTAGGTGTAGTGAGTGAATGGGGTTTTTAATGCTGCCGGCCCTATGGATTTTACGCAACAGGCACCTTATCCAAACCTTAGTGAGCGAATTCTTTTAATGAGATCCCCCTGAGACCTGGGCGCCGGTCCTGCCGGGTGATTGAATGTTGGACGAGCCAGTTTTACATGCAAATACGAATAAGCATATTAATACGACTAAAATTATTTTTTTCACGGCCTTTCTCCTATTTTATTTTTTGTCTTTGTATAAAATTGAGCATCAAAAAGAAAACAACTAACTATAAATATTTGGCTAAAGACCTTCGTTGTCAATTGTTATTTCAGGTGGTGATATATTGAGAGACTGTCGGAAAACCTAAAATGTGTGTTTTTAGTGCCTCTAAGTACTTGATATTACTATACCCGAATTTTGGAAAATGGTTGAAATTAGACTTTTTCGACAGTCTCTGAGAATATCACTAAATCGGGCAACTTGTGATATCATTTCAATTTTTTCCGGTTTTATTCCAATGCTCTATCAAAAGAGGAACGATTTTTTCCGGCTGATCTTCTTGGACAAAATGCCCAGCCTCTGAAATTTTATTGAAATCAACATTAGCACCTCTTTTAGTTAATCTTGCGTGCATATCTTTCCCAATCCATAGTGGAGCAAAACGATCATTTTCTCCCCAAACCAGCATTATACTAACTTGATAAGAGTTGGTAGGCCTTTGCAAAAATTGCGTTTTATTTTCAGGCAAAATCAAGGACAAGTGTGGGATTTGTTGCAGGGCTAAAGATTTTGCCATATTTTTATATAGTTTGATCCAATACCGGGTTGATTCGCTGTCACAGAACATTTCAAAATAACTTTTTAGAACTTTTGGGTCTAATCTGCTCGAATCATTAAACGATCGTATCATTGCAAATTTGAAGAACTGTTTGGGGAACCATTTAAACGCTATTTTTGGCAGCAGTGGAATGTTAAGAAAAATTAAGTGCCACATACCTGACAAATCGGTCTTCCAAAAGTTCGTATTCATAACAGTGGCGGATATAAGTGATTGAGGTTTAAATCTTGCGGTTTGCAGAGCCAATGCACCGCCCCAATCATGTCCGATAAAATGGTATGATGGAAGTTGAAGGGTTTCAACAATGGTTTGGTGGTCTTCATATAGCCTGCTAATAGAAGCCTCTCCTGACTTTGAACTCTCTCCAAAACCTCTTAAATCATAAGTTATAAGCCGAAAGCTTTTTGTAACGGCATCCGGCAAACTTGATATCAAATGGTCCCAACAATGATGATTTTCGGGAAATCCGTGAACAAATACCAACGGCATTGCTTCATTTTTAGTGTCCCAAAGAGCAATTGTTACTCCATCATCCATGGTGATGTATTTCCTAAAAAAATTAACTTTACTCAACATCATAAACTCCGAAGGTTATAAACAAGAGTGTAATGCAAGTCTTTGGATAATCGCCAGATAAACAATTGTCAGCCAATTACTGATATATATTGAGAGTATCACCAAAACAAGGAACTTGTGATATTATCCCCATTTTCTGAGAACAGTATCTCAATAATAGTTAACTTTTTTTTGAAGTTACCGTCTGAAAGGATGAAATTTGTTGCTTCAATTTTTTGGCTTTACACTTTGGGCAACTGTATTTTTTCTTTTCATATTCGGCAATAGAAAGGACTATGCTAAAAGACTTTTTACATTTTTCACAGAAGAACTCATATGTGGGCATCATACACCTCCTTTTGTTAGTGTTTTAAGCAGATGTACTCAGTATGTGGATTATTTGAAGGAGCGCAAAAATCAGATGAGAACCAGATTCGATTCCGTAGTTTGAGAACCGCTCCAGACCAGTTGGAATAGCAGGATCAGGTATAGGTTGTTCGAATTTATATCCAAATCGATGGGCTTTTTCAATCAAAATTCAGGATTCTGGAAACTGGCGATATATTGAGAGAAACCCAAATATCGTAATTTTACAGATATGCTAAAATATCACAACTTCTCGAGGCCGGTCAATTTTGCCGATATGTTGGAGATATTCGCAGCTGCTCGGATAGACCGCGCCACTTTTTGGAGACGTTCATTTTTTATTAAGTATTTCTCGAAAAGTTTGCTCCCGAAACATCGAATCGGCCAAACGCACATTGGGCATATGCAAACAATTATTTAACACCTTAGGACCATGAATGGATAACAATTCAGGTTTTACATTCACATGTGGCATACCTCCTTGCGCGTCGTGCAAACTTTCCCACTCAACCATAACTAAATATTCTGCAGGTACCGTATAGCCCTCCCAGACATCTGCAGTGCGTTGCAGTTTGCTACCTGAACTATTCTTAAGTTTTTCCAGCATGGATTCAACAGTGGCATGTCCACTTCCTAGAGTTGAAAGGCCAATCCGCTTGAGGATCTGGCAGCCGACCATACCCGTGGATTCTCTAAGTTTTCCCATAGTTGCAGTTTCGCCGGCTTCAAATTCCTCTTCTTGGCCTGGACGGACTTTGTGCAAAGCCATAACGGTGACAGTTTGTCCCGAATCCACTGCGTAACCATCAGATTCCCCAGCTGCACTCCTCCTTAACCATTGATTCATTGAGATAAGCTTGGGCAAATCACTGTAAACAACTCGATAGATGGGTTCTTCTGGGCCTTCTAATAATACATCACCGCATTTCGCACACGTATCGACAACTACGTCCTCAAATGTTTCATGAAAATTCTCATGCGCCTCCCACGATTCCCAGTAGGTAAACTGATCAATCCAAATATGAGAAAGTCGATCGCCCATGTCTGAGCTCGCGCCCCATCGCATACCCATGGGGCATGCGCCGATTTGCTTCATTAAATCGAAGCCTTTAAACCCGGGTGTTAGCGCTGTAGCAAGACACATTTTAGAACTGGCCTGCTTCATCATTCTCATTAAGTCGGGATCGTTGTTAACTAAAACGCGGTTAATTGCAACATACAGTGGTGACTTAGGTTCAGCATCAAATAATTGTTTTACATTTGCTTTCATAATTTTAACCCACCTTTCCAATAAACAATAAGGTAACGAAATAATTTATCTCTTTTACGGATATAGATATGATCCCAAGCAAAAAACGTTTCTGGGATGCGATATACTTATTAAGTGAGTTTTTCTTAATTTAGTATATTTTGTATAAAAAATATTTGGGATCTAACTTTATTTCAGGATACCATATTTCTTCAAATTGGATTTTATATAGGGCCAATGCAAGACAATATGTACTGCGATCACAACTATGAATATCAATGCAGCCCATTCATGAAGGGCAATAAAAAAATGTCTTAAAGAAACCGAAAAACTTCCCCTGGCTTCATATCCCCTTGGCAATACAAGCCAATTTAGCAAGCCAGTGCTGAATAAAACAATAAAGAGGATAAAGGATATTACGTTGACTATCCAAAGCTTTGAAGATCTTCCATTAGACATTCGCTTCTTTCAATTAATTGCATTATTTATAGAGGTTGATTTAGTCCGGAAAGTTCACATTCTCATGAAAAATTTATCTTTTGTTAGGTTGCTTAGTCTGGAATAAATACAGAATAATTGCCAGATACCAAAAAAATCATCCGATGGCGATATATTGAGAGTACATGCATTTTGGCAAAATTACAGATATGCACTCTAACGCCATATCTCCTTAATTAAAAATTAGAATGGCAAAGCCGATTCCGAATCCTATTAATGGAACAATATATTTCAGATATTTCTCTTTAACTCCAGTTTTTCCGCTCAACAGCCTCCCTCTATGGTTGTGTATTCTTACCAGGATACTAAGGAGATAAAAGCCAACGCAACAAATTGCATAAATGGCAATATTAGCTGCTTCAGGAAATCTATCAAAATATATAAACAAAAATGAAAGCAATAAACCCGAAGTAAAAGAAATAATAAGCCAACTAAACTCATTATTCCAATTCATACGATCGGTTTTTTCGTCATAGCCCACTGAATATCCACCTTAGATGTCGCCATACATGATAAATGGCAGTTCACACATGCTTATTCAGACATATAACAGCCATACACCAGGTTGTGATACATTGAGAGAAACACAAATATCGCAATTTTACAGATACCATATGGATATCTGCACCGTATCGCATTTTTAAATCTGCTGTCAAATTGAAGTCCCGAAAAATGAGGCTTTGAGACAATAAAAAGGGCAAATCCATAGGATCGGATTCACCCTTTTGAGTTGTGATTTAAAGCGAATATCGCAGGAATTTTCAGATTTGATATCTACCGTTTTGTTAGAGTAATCGCAGCTATTTAAAGGCAAATTTTATTACCAAAAAATAGCAGACACCTAAAAGATGGCTCTCTTGTGATTAGTTTACAATATCTGAAAATATGAGGATGCAAGATACTTGGTTTTTATTGTTGATATCTGTAATTGTGGCGCATCTGCGATATGTTGGTACCACAACTGTTAGAAATGCTGGCAAGCGACTGTTGTATATAGCAGTATTTCATTAAGTTAATTAATCAGGCAGACCCGCCTTGCGGAGTGCCCCTAACCAGCGGTTTTTTAAATCAGCATCCTTAAATGGATTTACTTTTCCAGCATCCTGCTCTACGGAAAAATTTGGTTTAATCCGCAAAACTTCGGCAGCAGCTTCACGTGCTTTGGTCTCATTGCCCGACATCTGATATGCATATGTTAGTCCCCAATAGGCAAAGAGATAATCGGGATTACGTTCTATAGCCCTATTCCACAACGGTATCGCTTTTTCATACTGTTCAGAAAAGGCATAGGCAAAAGCCAGGTTGTTCAGATACATGAGAGGTGAGACAGGATTGAGGCGGATGGCCTTTTCAAGATATAAAATGGCTTCGTCATAGCGACCGGTGAACCTTAAGACCATCCCCATAAAAAAATGATCTACTGCAGAGTTGGGACTTAATTCGACGGCCTTTTGCGCCTCGATGATGGCCTTTTCATGTTCGTTTCTCAACAGAAATACCATGCCAAGCAATCGATGCGTGACGGTATCTTGACCGGACAAATCGATGGCCTTCAGAGTCAACTGTTCCGCTGTTTTAATCGATTTGGCGCGATCTTTTGTCCTATTGAACCAGACATCGTCCAGATGTGTATGTGCCAGAAGAGTATAGGCACCCCCATATTCGGGATCAAGGGTAATAGCTTCTTGCGCCAACCTTCGTGCCTCAATTGTATCTGCTGTTGTTCTACGGTACAAGTGTTCATTCCCTTTTAGAAACTTCTCATAGGCTTTAAGATTGGTCGTTTTTATCGAGGAAAACCGGCCCCAGTCTGCCTCTGAAAGTTCCACTTGCATTGCAGCCATGATTTTCATCGCGATTTCATCCTGCAGGGCAAAGATATCCGTCACCTTCCGGTCGTAATTTTCCGCCCATAAATGGTGCCCTGTTGTTGCATCAATCAGCTGAACCGTGATACGCACGCGATCATCAAATTGCTGCACACTACCTTCGAGCACATACCGAACTGCCAGTTCTTCTGCAATTTGCTGAATTTTTACAGGTTTTCCTTTGTAAGCAAACGTGGAGTTGCGGGCAATTACAAGAATATAAGGAACCTTTGAAAGTGACGTGATAATTTGTTCGGTGATTCCGTCGCTAAAATACTCCTGCTCGGAATCGCCGCTCAAGTTGTCAAACGGAAGTACGGCAATAGAGGGCTTATCCGGCAATGGATACGCCATCTTCTCCACAGAGGCAGGCTCTATTCGCTTAGATTGTTCGATGTATAAATACCATCCTGCTAATCCGATGAGAATAACCACAGCAGCGGCAACGGCCACCCACCTTTTTGTTTTCCTCTTTTCACCAATGATCTTGCCGACGGCTTCCGGTTCCATTAAAACTTTATAGACACGCACCGGCGCTGCTATGTTTTTAACGCTGTGTTCACCTAAATATTCATAACCCAGTTCAAGTTTAGTTTTTAGCTGGTCGTAGGCGGTCCCTGAAATGCAAATGCCGCCTCCTTCTGCCATGCCTTCCAGGCGGGCAGCTATATTGACCCCGTCGCCGTAAATTCTGTTATCTTCCTCAACAATATCACCCAGATTAACGCCGATTCGGAATAACATCCGTCGGTTCTCCGGCAAATCAGCATTTCGTTCACTCATCTCTTTTTGGGTTTCAACAGCACACCTGACCGCATCCACGACACTGGAAAATTCTGCCATAAGATTATCACCGGTCATATCAACTACTCGTCCACTGTGTTGCTCAATTAGAGTGGACATCGAATTACGGTAGGTGTTTAAGGTTTGGATTGTCGTTTCCTCATTATCTTCCATCAAGCGGCTGTAACCGACAACATCGGCACTGAGTATGGCGGCGAGTTTACGTTTAAAACCTTCTCCTGCCATAACGGCACCTCCCTTTTAGGGTTTCAAACAGAGGAACTCAGTATGTGGGCTATTCAAAGGGGCGCAAAAATCAGATGAGAAATCGGATTGGATTCAGTTGGTGAAGCATCGCTTCAGGACTGTTGGAAAAAGAGAATCAGGGTTTGGTTAGATGTATTTATATCCAAATCGATGGGTTTTAGTCAATAAAATAAGGATGTTTGTAGCTGGTGATATATTCGGTACATGGGGATCGGACCGTTCTATTATATTGATATTTATGAAAAAGAGGTCCAGTCATACGTGTTTTTGAGGTCTATACTGCTCTTTTGGGAGTCAAAACCGGCATTATAGTCCCATATATGAGCCCCATATCTGGCATTAATCTATATAATTTTAACTCCGTAGCGCGGCTGGACTTCCTTTGTATCAATGCTGGACTTCTTATTTTAGCTCAAAACCCAAATTGATACTTTGGTTGATGACGACATTTTTTTTGGGATTTTTAAGGAGAGCATTAGCAACATCTAAAATTTTAAGGCGCTTGAATAAAGTATTGGCGTCACACCTATCCCAATATTTTTTAGTAAATTTTACGACATATATTTCATCATTATTTTTAACGCTAAATGTTAGTGCCATGCGGTCTTCATCATAGGCTTGGTCTATAGGAAGTCCGGGGAATCCAATAGAAAGATATTTATAAACTGCATCAAATTTGTATTGATCAAATTCGGTCATAATATTCGCACCTAAAAATTGATTGATGTCAGCATTCAGTTCTTTGATACTTTGCCAGGACAGAGTTGTTTACTCTTAGTCCCTATTAAAATTATGGACGCATTTTCTTATCAAGAATTTTATAAACAGCATATACAACACCTACAATGATGACGAAGATCAACAAATCCATGAGTTCCATTTTCAGCTCCACAATTGTTGTTTGCTTCTATGTCAAGACTGCAATCCACTACAAACGCAAAAGCCGAGCCACCCTTTTGCGCAGGGAAACCCGGCATTTTAAACCACCCAGGCAACCCGGCTGTCTGCTTGAGACCCGCGGCTTTCCGTCCCCTTCTCACAAAGGGTTTGGCTTTATCGTGGGAGAATTTAATTCTCAATATGGTGGTATTGGGGGTCGGGCCACGCTAACTAATTGACATTATGTCACAAACATCATAAAATCAAGCCGTTTTAGGCCTTAGAAGCCCCATTTTGGGGTCAAAATCACCCTTCTAAGGAAAAGGTTGCTTTAATGGCACGCGCAAAAAGACATTACCTTCCCGGGCACGTCTGGCACATAACACACCGATGCCACAAAAAGGAGCTTTTGCTAAAACTAGTTAAAGACAGGCAAAGGTGGCTTTATTGGTTGTTTGAGGCTAAAAAACGATATGGTTTGTGCATTCTCAACTATATCGTAACATCAAACCATATTCATCTTCTTGTGGCAGATGATGGGTCTCGAGATGCCATCCCCAGGTCAATGCAACTGTTAGCCGGACGAACCGGGCAGGAATATAATCAGCGCAAAAAGCGCAAGGGTGCTTTCTGGCAAGATCGCTATCATGCAACTGCTGTGCAAAGTAATTCGCATTTAATCAAATGCATGACCTACATTGATCTGAATATGGTGCGTGCAGGTGCGGTAAAGCATCCACAAGAGTGGATTCACAGCGGATATCATGAAATTCAAAAGCCCAAAGAAAGATATGGTTTAATTGACTTCAAAAGCCTAATGCAGCGGCTGCCGATTGAGTCCAAAGACGAATTGAAGGAGGCGCATTATAAATGGATTGAAGAACAATTGAAAAAATCACAGCTGGTTCGTGAAAGCAAATGGACTCAAAGCATTGCTGTTGGAGAAAAATCGTTTGTTGAACAAATAAAAAAACGGCTTGGTATTCGTTCTAAAGGTCGGAAGATTCTCGAAAATGAAGGTGACCACCAGTTACGTGACCGGCAGACCGGTTATGGCGAGAGGGAACAATTTAATAGCGAAAATACCTTTTATTGGGATTTAGACGAAAAAACCGTAGGGTCTTATATTCATTAAAATGCCCATTTTAGCCCTAAAATGGTGCCTTTAAGCCTAAAAAACAGGCCTTTTTTTAGCTCTTTTTGCAAAATATCAAATACTTGCTGCGGCCCGACCCCCTTTTCTTTTTTGAGGCCTATACTGCTCTTTTGGGAGTCAAAACCGGCATTATAGTCCCATATATGAGCCCTTATCTGATATTAATCTTTATAATTTTAGCTCCTTAGCGCGGCTCGACCCATAGATAACATTCTCGGTGAAATTGTAAAGAAATGTTCGTCCTTGTCCAAATAAGGTTGTAGAAGGGATGTCCCCTTTGTTTCCAGATTTAAAAGCTGCCGGGTTTTTAGAATTGACACATATCATAAAACGTGCCAATCGAAGTTTATGGAACCTTCCATTAGAACCCTGTATCCTGACCCGTCCGAATCCCTTGTTTTAAACCAATCGGGGATCGGAAGAAAATGAACTCGAAGAATTTTTGTTTTTTGATTTTTTTCATTGTTGTTTTATTGGCGGGCTTTGGCCTTTCGGATGGGGCCGGTAATCAAACGCTCAGTGCCAAAGAACAACTGGGCAAATCCATATTTTTCGATAAACAATTATCGCTCAAGCGCAATCAGTCCTGTGCATCCTGTCACGATCCTGCTGCCGGTTGGGCCGGCCCGGATTCTGCCGTAAATGCCCGTGGAGCAGTTTACGAGGGCTCTGTTGCCGGCCGCAGCGGCAACCGCAAACCGCCGAGTGCTGCTTATGCAGCAACCCACCCCAAACTACACCTGTTTA
Source organism: uncultured delta proteobacterium (assembly GCA_963706575.1). Taxonomy (GTDB): domain Bacteria; phylum Desulfobacterota; class Desulfobacteria; order Desulfobacterales; family JAHEIW01; genus JAHEIW01. Next base: position 313,619 of record CAVPNL010000004.1, read on the forward strand.
TCGACAAAGATGAAGACGAGCAATTGTTTATTGGCGGTAATTTTTGGGACGGTCGGGCCACCGGAGAAGAGCTGGGCAATCCGGCAGCCGATCAGGCCCAGGCGCCTTTTGTTAACCCTGTTGAGCAGGCACTGCCGGATATGCTCTGTGTCGTTTACCGCGTTTGCACCCCCGCCGCCCCTTATCCGGTATCCTTCGAGGAGGTCTGGGGAAGCGGTGCCTGTGAAATCAGCTGGCCGGAAGATTTCGATAAAATGTGTGCACAGAATGAAATTTCGATACAGCTAATCGACAGGGAAATGGACAGGGCCCGTAAGATTTTTGATCAAATCGCCCTGTCTATTGCGGCTTTTGAGGCTTCGGACGAAGTGAATCCCTTTTCTTCTAAATTTGATAAATATATGAAAGGCCACGCAACACTGAGTGAAATTGAACAGATCGGTTTAGATCTGTTCAAAAATAAAGGCAAGTGCGCCGATTGTCATGTTCTGGACCCGGGCCCCGGAAATACACCACCGCTTTTTACGGACTTTACATTCGATAACCTGGGAATTCCCAAAAATCCTGAAAATCCTTTCTATATCATGCCTTCAGAAGTTAACCCGCAGGGACACCGCTGGGTGGATAACGGTCTCGGCGGCTTTTTGCAGACCCGCCCCGATTTCAGGGAACACCGGCTGGACAACATCGGAAAGCACAAGGTTCCGACGCTTCGCAACATTGATAAACGGCCGCATCCAGATTTCGTGAAATCCTACGGGCATAACGGCTATTTTAAGGATCTAAAACAGATCGTCCATTTCTACAATACCCGGGACACTCTGGGCATCTGCTGGGGCGCTGATGGGGAGATCGAGGGTGAAACCTGCTGGCCCCCGCCGGAGGTAACCCTCAATGTCAATTCAGAGGAACTGGGAGATCTTAAGCTCACGGACGCCGAAGAGGATGCGATTGTTGCATTCTTAAAAACATTGACCGACGGCCACACTGATTAGGCAAACAGCAAAGAGAAATGAAAAAGGCGTATTGTATTGGGTCGGGCCACGCTAACTAATTGACATTATATCACAAACATCATAAAATCAAGCCGTTTTAGGCCTTAGAAGCCCCATTTTGGGGTCAAAATCACCCTTCTAAGGAAAAGGTTGCTTTAATGGCACGCGCAAAAAGACATTACCTTCCCGGGCACGTCTGGCACATAACACACCGATGCCACAAAAAGGAGCTTTTGCTAAAACTAGTTAAAGACAGGCAAAGGTGGCTTTATTGGTTGTTTGAGGCTAAAAAACGATATGGTTTGTGCATTCTCAACTATATCGTAACATCAAACCATATTCATCTTCTTGTGGCAGATGATGGGTCTCGAGATGCCATCCCCAGGTCAATGCAACTGTTAGCCGGACGAACCGGGCAGGAATATAATCAGCGCAAAAAGCGCAAGGGTGCTTTCTGGCAAGATCGCTATCATGCAACTGCTGTGCAAAGTAATTCGCATTTAATCAAATGCATGACCTACATTGATCTAAATATGGTGCGTGCAGGAGTGGTAAAGCATCCGCAAGAATGGATTCACAGCGGATACCATGAAATTCAAAAGCCCAAAGAAAGATATGGTTTAATTGACTTCAAAAGCCTAATGCAGCGGCTGCCGATTGAGTTTAAAGACGAATTGAAGCAAGCACATTATAAATGGATTGAAGAGGAATTGAAAAAATCACAGCTGGTTCGCCAAAGCAAGTGGACGCAAAGCATTGCTGTTGGAGAAAAATCGTTTGTTGAACAAATCAAAAAACGTCTTGGTATTCGTTCTAAAGGTCGGAAGAGTCTCGAAGATGAAGGTGACTACCAGTTACGTGACCGGCAGACCGGTTATGGCGAGAGGGGCAAATTTAATAGCGAAAATTCCTTTTATTGGGATTTAGACAACAAACCCACAGATCCTCCTTAAAACGCCCATTTTACCCCTAAAATGGTCCCTTTAAGCCTAAAAAACGGCCTTTTTTTTAGCTCTTTTTGATAAATATCAAATACTTACTCTGGCCCGACCCCCTTTCGCTTTCGCATGATGGGCTCCTTCTGGCTGTGGGGTTGGTGGTTCTTCCTAACATTACCAGATCGCCTGTCATGTCCACTATTTATTTATATGGTGCACTTTGAATTTGAATTCACCAAATCGTTTCGATCAGCAACATCGTTTACAATCCTGCGCTTTTCGATTCCTCTTACGATTACATGATGCAAAGTCCCAGGGACATCCAACCGGGCTCGACGCGGCATCGTATCCCTCCTGCCCAACTATTTTTATCAATCACGTAACACAAATACAAATAAGTTTTTTTAGTCAACAACGTCCCTTAATTCGAGCTATAGAAAGCAACTCATTTGCTTCATTCTGTGCCATTATCAGTCTTTAATTCAGGATGTCTTTCATAAAAACCTGACAACTCTTCTAACGGACCTTGACAGTCTGGGCATATTAAATCTTGGCAATCTTTTTTGTAAAAAGGCTTTATACATTTTGGGCACATCAATACCTTTTTGTCATCCCTTGCTTTCTTTTCTGCCTCAATCGTCTTTTCTCTGAAAGAGGACCAAATAAAAAAAGCTCCTAATATTATAAGCCCTCCGCCAAAAGGCCATTTAATTTCTGTAAAATCAAAATCTTAGCGCGATCCTAATATGATTAGATAATAGGATTTATGATTATCCAAATCCAAACAATCCCATTAAACATCCTAATCAATGTAGGTTATCCTTTTCATACTTATTTCTCACATGATGTAGAATTCTGGCTTGATGAAAGAAAGCTATTATATTTCTCAAAAATCGGTCTCGCAAAACTACCAACATAGCCCCCTAATCCTTTTGGGGGTCCAGTTTGTGGAAACCAGCCATATATTAAATCTACTATTGCTCCAGAATATGGTGCGGCAATATAAGCGGCTGATATAGCCGAAGGCGCAGCAGTTATAGCAGCTGCTGCTGTCAATGGTACGGCTTCACTAACAAAAGCGACACCTAATGCTGTTTGCGCGAGAGGGTGACCATTCATTGCGATGTCAGCGGTTGCTTTCGACGCTTCACCAACTGCATAGCGCACCCCCTTTTGTACCCTCTACAATTGCCTTTTTAATACCGGGAAGAATATCAGAGAATTCTAACCCTAACGGATCAATCAGATTTATTGGATCATTTAATACATACCCATAAAGATCCGTATCACCACCGGCAAAGAAGATGGGATCCTTTGCAGTCCAGCGCCCTACATCCGGATCATAATCCCTGAAACCAAATCTGACCAACCCGGTATCACGATCATGCAAACCGCCGGCAAAACCGAAGGGAATCTTAAAAGCCTCATTGGTATCAGCAATGATGTTACCGAATGAATCGTAATCTATTCTTTTTACCACATTGCCGGCCGAATCCGCAACCACTCTCAAAGATCCCACCTGGTCATAGGTCAGATAATAGGTTACTGCCTTCTGTCGTTACTGCCACCGGCATGCGATCATCGGCATATTCAAAGCGCATCAAAAGATTATCAGATCCGTCATAGACTGCCAGCAGCCGCGTCAGACCCTGCCAAAGGTATTTTTCCGTTATGACTCCGTCTGACTTCTTTGGCAATTCGGCGACCCAGCGGATCATGCAAATATTCAATTAGCCGTCCATCGGGCAGATGTGACACTCTAACAGCTCGCCGCGGGAAGAATAGATATAAGACGTTTTATCGGCTGTATTGGTTCGATCGGTTTTATGGTTAAAAACCCGTCAAGGTCATACTCATATTTCATGTCACCGACCGTCAGCAGGTGATCTTCTTCCGAATAAGTGTAATTTCTTCCGGAAATCCCACGCAAGGTATTCATCTCATAATTTCGGGTACCGTTGGCATCATAGCGATATTCTTCTACTAAGATCACCGTCTTTGGTGACCGTCAGCAGCCGCCCCATGTAATCGTATGTGTAGCTATAAGTTGCAGTAACACCGGCGACGGTTTCAGTCTTTTGAGTGATTCGGCCGTTGTTGTCGCGGTAAGATTCCAGGAGGCCACATTTTGGGTGCCGACACTGACACCCTGCCCTTCTACTTCGCCATAGCCATTGAATAAGCGGGTCAAGATTAAAGGCGCCTCCGGAGACTGATTCAGGCAAACCATTTTCGCTGTTGCGGGATATGGCAAAACTGCCGGCAGCGGTTAAAAGCCCATCATTGTCATAAGTATAATTGACCGTGTGGCCGGCATAGGAAAAGCAGGAAATGTCAAAGTCATTATTGTAGGTGAAAGTCTAAGATTGATTCAGTGTACCGCTCAGCGTCTCCGATGTGACCAGTTTGCCGTCGTAACTCGTAGGTAGTCGATTCGGTATCTTTTGTGATCGAATCAATCTTCGTGCCGCAAAATAGGTGTAAGATCAATATTACCTTCGGGAGTCTGAATTTGTGATAGCCTGGTGTTGTCATAAATGTTGAATGATCTGTTTGCCGGAAGGAAAGTTTGTCTCGATCAAGCGCCTGTCTTTGTCATACACATAATGGTAACTGCCGCTTATTGGCGTCGTATAGGAACTGTTTCGGTTGACCTTGTTGTAATCCAAACCGTGGCTGAAATGCCGACTGGATTGGTCAATACCGTCATATTTCCGTTGGCATCATAGGTAAAATCAATGAAGTTGCCGTCGGGCCGATTGATGCCGGTTATACGCCCAATATGGATCATATTCATAAGTGGTTGAGTGGCCTTCAGGATCGGTGACGGATTCCAAGAAATCCATCAGCATTGTAGGTAAAAGAGGATTGTCTGGTGTTTGTGCTGACGGAAGTTAAGTCTTCCCCTTGAATCATAATCGTATGCTGGTTTGATGACAGACCCGGCCACAGCTGACACTTTCCACCAGCAGGGTCGCCGGATCGTAGAGTGAGGTTATGGTTCTGCCCTCGGGTGAAGTAACGGTCTTTTGTGCTGCGAGGGTGTTGTTCTGAATACTAGTAGCCTTACCGTTAACGGCAGCCGTCTCAACGATCAGGTCGGCAATATCATCCTCGTTGGTATCGGTGTAGGTCTTATCAATCGTCGTTATTCTTTCTAATCCTGCTGGCGTGCTTTCCGTCATCTGTTTTACAGATTTGTACTTATATTCTGAATCAAGATCGTAGATGTATTCCAGATCGGTGCCGCAGGGAAGGGAATGGTTTTCGATCAAACCATCATCAGACTGCTCAAAATGGGTAAGCGCTCCTGTAGGATCGGTAATTGTAGAAGTATATTTTCCCGTTGAATCTGTTTGGTCAAGAAAAGAAGTGAGATTGCCTTCAGCCGATAGGACTTCAGTCATGATCTCACTGTTTACGTCGACCGTTCGGGTATAGGTCCATTGACCGCCTTCTTCATCCAGAACCTCTGCTAATCTACCTTTGTCATCGAAAACATGTTTAAATTGATTTCCGGCCGGTTCAGTCTCCACCAGCATCAGCCCGTCTGATGTGTACTCAAAATCATAGTAACTGCCATCAGCATAGGTTACGCGATTGAGGTGGTTATTCGCATCGATTGCCAGTTCGGTCCGAATCCCATCCGGTGAAATAATGGCGGTAGGCATGCCAGCCACCGCGTCGCGCTCGATGCGGATAATGTTTCCAAACTGATCCGTAATAGCCACTAAATTGTTTTCCCCATCATAATCGAAATCATACAATGAAATCCTCGTATCCAAATCAACTGTCTTCATATGACGCCCGTCGCTGGACATAATATATCCCAGGCCGCTTTCTTCGGTAAATGAGAATGCTGATCCGGGGGTTGCCACTTTTATCCCTGAAGATGGTGAACCTACTTTCCGGACACGACCGTTAAACATATCGGCGATAAAAATATTTCCAGCAGGATCTATAAGTACATCAGTTGGGCGATTAAGCTGAGCCAGGGATGCCAAAACACCATCCCCTGAGTACCCTCCACTGGTATTGTTAAAACCTGCCACGGTGGTTATGACACCATGCGTATTGACTTTACGAACGCTGTTATTCCAGGACTCAACAATATAAAGATTGCCCGCAGAATCCATGGTTATTTCTTCAACGCCATAAAGGTAAGCCTCGGTTGCAGGGCCGCCGTTACCAATCGTCCCCCAGGCTCCGCCACCGGCAACCGTTGTGATAATACCGCTGGGATCTACTTTCCGAACCCGGGATCTTTCTGCAATGTACAAATTGCCCTCTTCATCCAAATAAATGTCCGTAGGATCATTCAATTGAGCCTGAACGGCCGGTCCACCATCGCCTTCTGAACCAGCGGTGCCATTGCCGGCAACAACTGTCAAGACGCCGGCGGGATCCATTTTCAAGACCTTATGCGTGCTAACGGCCGCATAAATATTATCCTGATTGTCAATATGAATTCCTCTAAAACGAATTCCACTATATGAATAGTCATCAGATCCGCATGCACCGACAACTGTGGTTCTCTCTCCTTCTGGGGTGACTTTATGAACACAACCGCCATTCGCACCACCATACCAATTATAATATGCGGTATGATAAATATTACCCTGTGTATCTGCGGCTATATATCCATTGTAACCCCAGAACCCGGCGGCACCTGAATATGTTGTTACGATACCTTCGGTGTCCACTTTAAGGATGTAAGACCGCCAATTTTGATATCCCGGTAAATGGGAGCTTAAAATATACAGATTGCCTTCAATATCCATGGCCAGAGAGCTGGGATTCGGAATTTTTGCCGAGGTTGCCAGTCCTCCCATTCCGCCAAAGAATTTGGATCCGCTACCATCGCCGGCATAGGTCTCAATAATTGCGGCATTGTTACTGGTGATTGTGCCGTCTCCCTTAAGAAGTATGTTCTGACTCAAAGGGCTAATCTGATGATGGGCGGATAATGTCCAGCCTTCGGCAAGACTGCCTTTTCCCATAAAAATGGGCATTTTGCGGTCATTCCAGATAATCACCTCTTGTCTGGTGGGTACGGTTAAAGCGTCAGTTCCCGCCTGGCCAAAAGCCCTGCCCTCCGTATTTGGGGCAAAATATACCCCATAGTATACAAAGCCGATGCGAACATGAGCGATTACTGAATCCTGGACAGGTCTGCCCAGATAATCAAGCCCATCCCACTCTATTTCGGCTATCTGATTGGGTTCAGGCGGCAGCTCAATTTCATATTTTTTAGCGGCCACATAAGCTTCAATGATAATTTTAAGTAAACTCTCCGGCACGGTCTCACCACTTACCGGCACACTAATCACACCCGGTTTATAGCCTGTTACGCGACTGCTGGCGTAATGCAGGGTCATACCGGTGCCTGGAATAGGGATGTCTTCATGGAAAACACGGCTGCGCTGCTCAACAAATGAGGAGATGCATTGAATGTCGCCGCGCGACTGCCCTGCAGTTGTTCCGATAAAGTTTGAGTCCTGTTGGTCAACAACCATCGTTCCTTCTGCATTTGAGGCAATCGCATCTGCCGGCGGGCCGAAGGGCCAATTGCAGTCAAATGGGGTAAAATGATTCATCTGAACTCGCCAGAAGGTGTCGCCAGGAGCGTAGCGCTGACTGTCGCCAAGTCCCCTAATTTCACTGCTAAAGGAACCATCTCCGTCCAAATCATCGAGTGCGCCATCTCCATCAGCATCCAGCGCATCCACCATGCCATCGGCATCGGTGTCCAAAAGTTGAACCACTACACCGTTTTCAGATGGCACCCAGACCCCTTTATCGCGGTCGTAGTATCCCACCGGCACGATGGATCCGACTGGAAAACCCAAAAAATTATCGATAAAGGTTGTTACCGGCTTGTCGAAGCGCACGCGTTGGGCACCGTCAACGCTAAGTTCCGCACAGTAAGTAAAAGCTGAGTTTCGCGGCAGCCTGGCAGGCATGGCTTCCGGGATCTGATATTCGGTGGCGCGGGTGGTGATGGTGGTCAATTCCTGCACATCGTTGCCTTCCTCGTCTACCAGATAGGCCTTGTTGTCGCCGCTAAACACCATTGTCACAGCGCGTGTACCAGATTCATCGACGACATCTTCGCTCTTGTGGGTAATCACGGTATCGACATTGCCGTCAAAGGTCAGGGTGGTGGCTACCTCATCTTTGATGATCATGACAACGGTTTCGGCGACGGCATTATCGTTCCAGGGTACATACACTTTTCGCTGGGCAGGAATCAGGCCCTGTTTTTGATAAACGACCGTAAGGGTTCCGCCGCCTTCAACGGGAATCGAAAACCGGCCCTGATCATTGGTCGAGACACTGCCGTATTCCGCATGGCTGTGAACGGTGATCATAACCCCCGGCAGAGGCTGTTGATTGATATTGTGCACCAATCCAGTGATCAGCGAAAACCGTTCAGGATCATATTGATCAACGGTGGCATCCTTCGGGACGAGATCCTCATACTGTTCACCATAGGACCCTTCGGGTTGAGGGTCGGGATTGCCTGTAACCTGAACGGTAACCTGAGCATTGGCCGAGCCTGCCGGCCCGGTTACTGTTAGGGTATAAGTCGTTGAGCTCTGAGGAGAGACCAGGGTTGTTCCTTCCAAGGAGACAGAGCCGATGTCGTTGTCAATATGGGCGCTTTCCCCACGCATGGAACTCCAGCTCAATGTGCTGGATTGGCCCTGCTCAATTGGGGTCGGCGAAGCGTTAAAACTCACTGTCGGCGTCTGATTTTGAGAACCCAGCGAGATCGATAGATTAACCGCAGAATTTTCCACCACGGATGTTCCGGCTACCGGACTCTGGCTGATCACGGAACCTTCCTCCAAGGTTTCGCTGTGCTCGAAAATGATGGCGCCGACCACCAGCCCGGCTTCCAGAAGTTCAGCTTCAGCATCAGCCTGAAGCCATGCGACCACATCCGGTACGTTGACCATTCGCGGATTAGCGGTGATCACCACCTGATCGGCCGGGCTGTCAACCTCCCCATCGTTGACAATGAGCTTAACTTCATAGATGCCGGCAAGATCAGGCGTAAAAGTCGGATCCTCCGCAGAACCATCGGACAGAACAGCGGTACTTCCCTCCGGAACCTTGGTAAACGCCCAGCTAAAGCTCAAGGAATCACCATCTACATCTGCTGAAGCGCTACCATTCAGCGCTACCGTGTTACCGACAAACACAGTCTGATCCGGTCCTGCCTGGGCCACCGGTGCGCTGTTTTCGATTGTCACCGTAACCTTGTCCGTTGCCGGGTCTCCTGTACCGGCGGCAGTTAACGTATATGTGGTGGTTTCTGCGGGTAAGACGGATGTTGATCCGCTTGGATCGACCGTGCCGATTTCCGGCCGGATTTCACAGGAATCGGCATTCTCCGTCTGCCAGCTTAAGGTGCTGGAAGCTCCTCTTTTAATTTTAGAAGGTTTGGCAGTAAACGCTATTATTTGGGGCGCTGGCCTTTTGTCTTCACCACGCTTTATTTGGATGGAGACTGAAGCCCCGGGATTGCCAATTAAAAAAACAAATAGCCTGTTGGTGGTCTTTAGCGCAATGTGCTTTTCAAAGGCGATTTCGTCTCCAGCCTGAAAATCCCGTAAAAACGTAAATGAGCCGTTGAGCACAAAAAATCCGCGCCGAATTTCTTTTTGATGATCATTTTTCCTTATTTTAAGAATCCCCTCTCCGGCAGCATCAGCGCTGAAAGTATGCTGGGAAGCGCATAAATGCCATTTACTTATGGTGAAATCTTTTTCAAATACAATCCCATCACCGGCATAAGCAGCATTGGAAAGGGTAATGATTAAGGAAAAGATAAAAAGAATGGTTACAAAGCAGCGGCCGTTTCTTGGCATAACATTTCCTCCATTCATTCAGGTTTCTCAACCAGTAGAAAATGCCAGAGCATTTCGGCAGAGAAACAAATAAATTTTGAAAATAATTATGAAGACATTAAACGTGGCGGGAAAAACGCTAAAGTTCTAGCAGAATACACACGGATAGTCAATAATAATTTATAATATTATCAAGTATTTACGTAATTTTACGGCATTTGACAGTACTTTACAGTATTTGTCAGCATTTGACAGTTCGGTTAAGATTTTCACCACAGGGAGGGCTGAGGGTACAGAGTTAAAACAACATTCTATAATGCAAAAATAAAATGAAAAGCGGTAAGGTGAAAGGCTGTAAATTTGCGGCCAACTGAGTTGCTTATCAGCACTGCAAAGGGTAGGAAAAAAATCGCCGCCGGGGTGCCGAGCATCGAGACTTTTCGGCACCGCCGGCGGCGATTTGCGTTGTTGGGCGTGTTTTTGAATTTTTGGTCTAGCTGTTTTTCAATTCCTGAAATTTGTCGTGCCAGGAGCATTTTTCGCAGAAGACTTCGGTGTCGCTCTTTACTTCCGGGCTGTCGGATTCGTCGGCCTCCGAGTTGTAGACGATGGTGGCGTCCTTCAGCTCGAACTCGAAGGTTTCGTATTCGTCATCCGGGTCTTTGACGAAAAAATTCAGGCTGCCGCATACGGGGCATTTCATTTTCAAATAATCCAGTGTTTGATTATTAGTGTTTAGTTTTTGGTGTTTGGTGTTTAGTGTGCACAACTGTCAGCTTGGCTAACAAAACACGAAATACGACACACTAAACACTTGAAGAATTTTTATAAAATTCTTCAACCTTAATCGACTTTGAAAAACGCCGTCTTTTTAGCCTTGCAGACCGGGCATTCATCCGGGGCTTCGTTTTCACAGGTGTAGCCGCAGACATTGCAAACATAATAATCGGCTGCTGCCATGCCGTCCATATTGGCCAGGGCATTCTCGTACAGGTTGGCGTGCACTTGCTCAACGGCGTTGGCATACTCAAAGCTGCGCAAAGCGGCTTTGTTATCTTCGGCTTTGGCGTCTTCGATCATTTCCGGATACATGCTTTTGAATTCGTGGGTTTCACCGGCAATCGCTTCTTTAAGGTTGTCGGCGGTGCTGCCGACGCCTTTTAAGGTCCGCAAATGGGCATGGGCATGCACGGTTTCGGCGGCCGCAGCCGCACGGAAAAGCCTGGCCACCTGGGCGTAGCCTTCTTTATCCGCCTTTTTGGCGAAGGCGAGATATTTACGGTTGGCCTGGGACTCACCTGCAAACGCGTCTTGTAAATTTTGCTCGGACTTACTCATACAATTCCTCCTTTTAGTTTTTTTGTTAGATTAACTTCTCTGCCACATTTAATTCCCCCTCACCCTATCCCTCTCCCTCAGGGAGAGGGAATTGGTGGGGACCGGCCCTCTCCCTCGGGGAGAGGGAACTGGCTGGCACTTCACGGTGTGCGGCATGGATATCGAAAAATTTGTATCAGGTTTAGTGCTAAAACAAGTTTTATGCCAAAAAAGGTGAAACAATTAAATGAAGCTGATACTGATTTAATATCAGGCAGTTATACTATTTCCGATCTGTATTGCGTTAGCTATTCCGACCGCCGGAGTTGCCCCTTCATGAGACAGTATGTCTCAGCTCCTCCGTTACCGACCGGGATTTGATCCGTGAAGCGTCGGCTGAAAACAATCGCCCAAAGCCGCCTGCCGGCTCAGATGTTCCCGGCATCTTTATGAGTCACAAGTGTCTCACGAAACACGAATCATCTTTATTGATCCTTTGATATGCGGCCCTGCAAGGCCGCATGAGCTGCCGCCAGCCGGGCGATGGGCACTCTAAACGGTGAGCAGGACACGTAGGTCAGCCCCAGCTCATGACACAGCAGAATGGATTCGGGATCGCCGCCGTGCTCTCCGCAAATGCCGCATTCCAGATCCGGATTGACACTGCGGCCCTTGGTCACAGCAATCCGCATCAGTTCCCCCACACCGTTCGGATCGATGACAGCAAAGGGGTTGTCCGGCAGAACACCGGCAGAGATATATTGCATCAAAAATCCGGCTTCCGCGTCGTCGCGCGATATGCCGAAGGTGGTCTGGGTCAGGTCGTTGGTTCCAAATGAAAAGAATTGGGCATATTCGGCGATCTCATCCGCGGTTATGGCTGCCCGCGGAATTTCAATCATGGTGCCGAATTTATAATCAATTTCAATGCCCTGCTCATCCATCACCTTTTTGGCCTCGGTTTCCAGGGCCTTTCGCTGAATCTTCAGCTCGTTGACATGGCTGGTCAGCGGAATCATGACTTCCGGATGGACAACCACATCTTCTTTGGAGACCGCACAGGCGGCCTCAAAAATGGCCCGCACCTGCATGGTGGTGAGTTCCGGGATCTGGATTCCCAGTCGTACCCCCCGAAGACCCAGCATCGGATTGGCTTCATGAAGACTTTCAACCCTTTTGAGGATACTCTGTTTCATGCGGATCTGCTCCAGCAGGTCATCGACCTGAGCCAGGTTGGCGGCTTTCTGCAGCCGAATCTTCAGATCGGAAAGCTCATACATGAGGTCAAAGCGATTCGGCAAGAATTCATGCAGCGGCGGGTCGATCAATCGGATGATCACCGGCAGCCCGTCCATAGCCCGAAAAATCCCAATAAAATCCTCGCGCTGTAAGGGCAAAATCGCAGCCAGGGCCTCAAGACGTTCACGGGGCAGATCGGTCATGATCATTTTCTGGACGTGCGGCAGGCGCTCGGACTCGAAAAACATGTGCTCGGTGCGGCAAAGCCCGATGCCCTGCGCGCCGTATTCCCGCGCCCGCTCGGCATCCTTGGGGTAATCCGCATTGGCCCAGACCCCCAGGCGGCGGAACTCATCGGCCCAGGATAAAAGCTTGATCAGCCAGGGGTCCTTGATATCGGGCACCATGGTCTCGAGCTTGCCCAGATAGACCTCGCCGGCCGTTCCGTCAATCGAGATCCAATCGCCTTCTTTGATTTGCTGGTTGCCCACCTGCATGCGGCGGTTGGCCAGATCGATTTCAAGCGATGAGACCCCGACGACCGCCGGCGTGCCGAACTGCCGGGCCACCAGGGCGGCATGACTGGTGCGCCCGCCGCGGCTGGTTAAAATCCCCTCGGCCGCCAGCATGCCATGCACATCGTCGGGCTTGGTTTCGGGCCGCACCATGATCACATCCTTGCCCTGCTCTTTGGCCCACAGTTCGGCGCGATCGGCATCGAAGGCCACAATACCGACCGCAGCTCCCGGCGACACATTAAGTCCTGTGGCTAAAAAGGCCCCGGAGTTCCGGGCCTTCTGCTTGGCCTGAACATCAAACTGGGGGTGCAAAAAGAAATCGACCTGCTCCGGGCTTACCCGCAGCACCGCTTCTTCTTTGGTAATCAATCCCTCCTCGACCATATCCACGGCAATCCGCACGGCTGCCTGGGCGGTGCGCTTGCCGTCGCGGGTTTGCAGCATCCAGAGCCTGGCGTTTTCGACGGTGAATTCGACATCCTGCATATCGCGATAATGCGTTTCCAGGTTCTGACAGATCTGCTCGAATTCGGCATAGGCTTGCGGCAGTTCCTTTTTTAATTCTTTAATATCATTGGTCAGGCGAATGCCGGCCACCACATCTTCACCCTGGGCATTCATGAGGTAATCGCCTTCGATCTGTTTTTCGCCGGTAGAGGCATTGCGGGTCATGGCTACACCGGTGGCACTATCGTCTCCCATGTTACCGAAAATCATGGTTTGAATATTCACAGCAGTGCCCAGATCATGGGCAATGCCGGCGGCATTGCGATAATCGACAGCGCGCTTGCCGTTCCAGCTTTTAAAAACCGCTTCGGTCGCCTTTCGCAACTGAACCAGCGGGTCGGTTGGAAAATCGCGATGCGTATGATGTTTGTATATCTTTTTGAACCCGGCGGTGACCTTCTGCCAGTCGTCGGCGGTTAATTCGGCATCGCTGTTTACGCCCGCTTTCCGGCGGGTGCGGGTAATCACTTCTTCAAAAGGTTCGTCAGAAATTCCCATAACCACGCTGCCAAACATCTGAATGAGACGGCGGTAAAGATCATACACAAAACGCTCATCGCCGGTTAATTTGATCATACCTTTGGCCGTATCATCGTTGAGGCCGATATTGAGAACCGTATCCATCATACCGGGCATGGAAAACTTCCCACCGGAACGACAGGAAACCAGTAGAGGATTCTTTTTATCTCCAAATGTCTTCCCTGTAGCGGATTCAACCGCTTTGAGCGCCTCCAATGCATGCTCCCACATTCCCTCCGCAAAGGTTTCACCGGCCGCCAGATAAGCATTGCATGCCTCGGTGGTCAACGTAAAACCCGGCGGGACCGGTACTTTCAGACGGGTCATTTCTGCCAGGTTGGCGCCTTTTCCGCCTAAAAGCCCGCGAACCGCCTCCCAATCACCGCCGACATATTTTTCGGCCTGATCCACTTCATTAAAAAGATAAACCCATTTGCTTTTGCTGCTCATCGTTACACCCCCCCTGAAGAAGTGTGAGTCGGCATAGCGCTCAATCCCACATTTGAATGGTTGTTGCCAGGTACCGGGCAAAGCGATTTCCCGGTGTGTCTGTGCCAAAAGTTTCTGATGCAGATCGAAGAGTGCTGGATGCTGGTTTTAGACCGGGCAAATTCGAGCAGATAGATTCCGCGCAGGAGGGCAAGTGGTGATCGGAAGCAGTCGCAAAAGGTTCCATCTGCTTCAACAAGTTTAAATTCGATTCAAGCCGCCAACATCCTATCCGATAAAAGCCTGTAACCCCGGTTGAAGTCAAGTATTTTCTTGGCATATAATTCCGTTACACGGATAGCCAAACTGCTGCAATACTTGATCCGGCTTCATTTGGGTATTATTTTAAAATAATTGGATTCAATGACGTTGTATTTACCACAGAGAACACGGGGGACACAGAGAATAGATTTTTAATCAAAAAAGCGCTTGTCTTTGTGGGCTCTGTGGTTAGACCTAAAATCATCTATTTTGGAGCGAAACTATGGAGAACTGGGAAAAACTACTTTCATGTGCAGAAGAATGCAGCCGGTGCAACAAATCTTTAGAGACCCAAGACCGCAGAATCCTATCGGTCTTCGATCACCAGCCGATTTGTTCGGATTGCAAAAAAGAAGAAGAAAAGCGCTCCGACTACGAGGATGCCTCCCGGCAAATGATGGCCGAGTGCATCGCAGAAACCGGCAAACCCTACGGCGATCCGGCCAGCTATTGCTTCCACCACTTTTGCCCGTTTAAGTGCTAATTACAGCCAGGATTTCCAACTTCTAATATAAAAGCCGCAAGAACGGGGCAGGAAGATTCCCATGGCCGCAGACAACAGTTACAAAGAACTCCTGAAGAAAGTTAAAGCCCTGGAGGAAGAGGCTGCTACCCGCAAAAAAGCAGAAGCACGCCTGAAAAAGAGCGCGAGGCGCTGATCGATAATCTCAAAAAATCCCTTGCCAAGGTCAGAAAATTAAGCGGCCTCCTTCCCATCTGCGCATCGTGTAAAAAAATCCGGGACGACAAAGGATACTGGAATCAAATCGAGGCCTACATCCGCGATCATTCGGAAGCCGAATTCAGCCACGGCATCTGTCCGGAATGCTCCCGGGAACTTTATCCGGAATATCATCGAAAAGAATCCGACAAAATGGCAAAATCAAACAAAAATTGATACATCCGGTTATGTACCTACCAGCATTAAGCTTCCGAGAAATCAGCCGCTTTTAAATCCACACCGACCGCCTGCGCCTTGACACTGTACTCTATCATCAGGCGCTTAAGGGCTAATTGTTTCTTAAAGATCAATTGCTTGACAAAGGCCAAACATTTCTCATACAAAAAGCCATGCAATAACGATCGATAGGCTTGAAAGCCAGGAGGCTTGGAAGCCAGAAAGCTATAAAGTTTTTTCGCCTCAAAGCCTTATAGCTTTCCAGCCTCCCAGCCTTTTGCCCGTTTTTTACTTTTGTAATGAATACATCATTTGAGAGGTAACCATATGACACAGCTTATCTCAGATCGCAGGGACATTGACTTTGTCCTTTACGAACAACTAAATATCGAAGACATTTTAGAAACGGAAAAATTCAATGACCTCAACCGCAAAATGTTCGACATGGTCATTTCCGAAGCCCGAAATTTAGGCGTTAAGGAAATCTATCCCACCTATAAGGAAGGGGACCGTGAGGGGGTAAAATTTGAAAACGGCAAGGTTACGGTCCCGCACTGCTTTCAGCGCCCCTATGCTCTTTTTGTAGAAGGCGAATGGATTGCCATGGCCGAAGACCCTGAAGTGGGCGGACAGGGGTTTCCCTGGATCATCCGTCAAGCGGCCTTCGAGTATATCATCGGGGCTAATTTTGCCATCGCCGGGTTCGGTAACCTCGGACACGGTGCCGCTAAAATGATTGAGCTTTTCGGAACGCCCAAACAAAAAGAGCTGTTTTTAAAAAAGGTCTATTCCGGTGAGTGGGGCGGCACCATGATGCTGACCGAGCCCGATGCCGGCTCGGATGTGGGCGCGTTAACCACAACGGCTGTTAAAAATCCGGACGGGACCTATTCTATTTCGGGCAACAAAATCTTTATCACCTGCGGCGACCACGATCTGACGGAAAATATCATCCACCCGGTTCTGGCCCGCATCGAAGGCGCGCCACCGGGGCCCAAAGGAATTTCATTGTTCATCGTTCCCAAGATATGGGTCAACGATGACGGCAGTCTGGGTGAGCCCAACGACATCGTTTGCAGCGGTGTGGAAGAGAAAATGGGCATCCACGGCAGCCCGACCTGCAGTATGGCGCTGGGCGGCAAAGGAAAATGCCGCGGCCTTTTACTGGGGGAAGAAAACAAGGGCCTGATGGTCATGTTCCACATGATGAATGAAGCCCGCCTGGATGTCGGCGCCCAGGGCTTTTTGCACGCCTCGGCCGCGTATTTATATGCGGTCAACTATGCCCGTGAGCGATTACAGGGCAGAGATATCGAAAAAGGCAAAGATTCGACAGCGCCCCAGGTACCGATCATCTGCCACCCGGATGTCAGGCGGATGCTGTTGCTGATGAAAGCTTACGTGGACGGCATGCGCAGCATTGTCTATTACGTCGCCTATTGTTTTGATAAAAAATCCACCGCAAAAACCCAGCAGGAGAAAGAACGCTACAATGATTTTATTGAGTTACTGACGCCGATTATCAAGGCTTACTGTAGTGAACGCGGGCAATTTGTCTGCGAACAGGCCATTCAGGTGTACGGCGGCTACGGCTATACCAAGGAATATCCGGTCGAACAGCTTTACCGCGATTGTAAGATCACCAGTATCTATGAAGGGACCAATGGAATTCAGGCCATGGATTTATTGGGGCGCAAGCTGGGAATGAAAAAAGGCACCGTTTTTTTGGATTTTCTAAATGAAATCAAGGCCGCAATTGCGAGCGCCAGAGAAATACCGCGCCTGGAAGACCTTGCCGGCCGGGTTGAAACGGCCCTGAACCGACTCAGTGAAGTCGCGATGCATATCAGCAAAACCGCTTACTCCAGAGATATGAAACTGGCGTTTGCTTACGCGCACCCGTTTATGGAGGTTGTCGGCGATGTGATTATGGCCTGGATGCTTCTATGGCGGGCTGCGGTGGCCGTGCCGGGATTGGAAAAACTGGCCGGCAGCGCAGACGAGAAGGCAATTCAGTCCACGGTTGCCAAAAACAAAGATGCGGCCTTCTACGACGGTCAGCTAAAAGCCGCCGAATTTTTCATCACCTCCCTGCTGCCGGTTACCCTGGGAAAAATGAATGCCATTGCCGCACCCAACCCCGCAGCGATCGATATTCACGAAAAGTCGTTTGGGGGGTAGGGTTTAGAAAGGAGTTTAAAATGAAAGATGTTGTGATCGCTTCAGCTTGCAGGACCGCTATCGGCGCATTTGGCGGAACTTTAAAAGACGGTCATGCCGCAACCATTGCCAGTGCGACCATGAAAGCGGCGGTGGAAAGAGCCGGCATCGATGCCGCCTTGATCGATGATGTGCGCTACGGCTGCTGCATGGAGCCGGTGGACACTTTAAATGTGGCTCGCATTGCAGCGCTTTTAGCCGGCATACCGGATTCGGTACCGGCGGTGACGATCAACCGCGTCTGCATTTCCGGCATGGAGGCCGTCCTTTCGGGCATGGCGATGATCCGGGCCGGCATGGCAGATGTCATCCTGGCCGGCGGGGTAGAGCATATGTCCGGTGCGCCGTATTCACTTCCGGGCGCCAGGTGGGGGTATCGCCTGCAGGACAACGAATGCGTCGACAATGTGATCCGTGGTCTGTATTGCGGGTCCCACATCATACCGCATCCCGAAGACGGACCGGTGGATGCCGAAAAGCCGCCGCTCTCCTTTTTTAAAGGCAAACCGTATATTATGGGGCACACGGCTGAATTCGTGGCCCAGCATCTTAACATCAGCAGAGAGGAAATGGACGAGATCGCTCTGCGCAGTCACAACAATGTTGAACGCGCCACCCAGGACGGCTCGTTTAAAGATGAGATCGTCCCGCTGGAAATTCCACAGAGAAAAAAAGCGCCCATCATTTTCGACAAAGACGAACATTTCAGACCCGGACTGACGCCGGCCGATCTTGAGAAGCTGCCGCCGGCATTTGTGCCCAAAACCGGCAAGGTGACGGCCGGCAACTCCAGCGGTATTAACGACGGATCCGCCGGCATGGTCATTATGTCCGCTGAAAAGGCCAAGGATCTGAATATTCAGCCGCTGGCAAAAATAACGGCCACCGGCAAAGGCGGCTGTCATCCGTCCATTATGGGGCTGTCTCCGGTACCCGCGGTTAGCGATCTGCTTAAAAGAAGCGGTATGAAACTGGAAGATTTTGATCTGATTGAAATCAATGAAGCTTTTGCCGCCCAGTACCTGGGCTGTGAAAAAGAGCTGGGCTTGAAGCGGGAAATCACCAATATCAACGGCTCGGGAATCGGCCTGGGGCATCCGGTGGGCGCCACCGGCACCCGGATCATCGTCACGCTGATCCATGCGCTGAAAAAACAGAACAAAAGTCTGGGGCTGGCGACCCTTTGCGGCGGCGGCGGGGTGTCGATGGCCTGCGCAATTGAGATTATTTAAAATTTAATTTTTCCCCGAGAGCTTTTTTACAAACCGTCTCAAAATGCTGCCATATCGCGGCAAGATGCCGCTCCCACATGTTTTGTGGCAAATAAATAGTACTTGATAGTGGGAGTGGCTTCCAGCCACGAATTATTTGATCCGCTTTTGAGTCCGATCGCGATTCGGCCTCGAAAATTAACTGAAGTTTTTATAAATAATTAACGAATACAAATGGATTTGGATTTGATTGACTAAAAAGGAGGTGGAGCAATGAAACGGTATATCTGGAGTATAGCAGCGGCGACCATTATTTTGGTATTCCCTTTTTGGGCGATGGCGGTGGACTATTTGGCGGAAGCCGACAAAATTTTTGATCAGGAGGGGCTTGAAAATTACAAGAAGTCCATTGACCTGTATGTCAAGGCGGTTGAACAGCATGCCGACGATTATGAAGCCGCCTGGAAGTGCGCCCGTGCGCACCGCGAGTACGCCGATGAAGCCAAAAAGAAAGGCGTCGAGGGCTGGAAGGATATTTGCGCCCAATACGGCAAGGCAGGCATGCAATACGCCCAGAAGGCCATCGAGTTGAAACCGGAGCGCCCCGACGGGCACTATTACTACGGTCTGAACGTCGGCATTTATTCCGATGGCGTCAGCATATTCACCGCCCTGGCGGAAGGATTGAAAGACAAAACCCAGCAAAGCTTCGAAAAAACGTATGAGATCAACAAAATGTATAAAGATGGTGGACCGATGCTGTCGCTGGGCCGTTTCTGGGCGGTCCTGCCGTGGCCGCTGCGCGACCGGAAAAAATCGCTGGCCTACTACCGCGAATATCAGGAGACCCAGTATTTCGCCACCAACACCGAAGCCCAGCTTTTTCTGGCGGAACTCCTGATTCAAATGGGCGGAGACAAGAACAAAAACGAGGCCAAAGGCTATGTGGAAGACGGACTAAAATCCGATGACCCGTATTTCGCAGATTGGGCAAAGCAGATGCAGGCCAAATTGAAATAATAAGCGCAGCGTCATTCAGCCGTCGAAGTGTTTTTTTGACCACTGCGAATAGTCCGCCATCAATCGGAGATCAAATTAAATTACAACCTGATCGATTCGCCTCCAGAGGTCCAGAGGTAAAGGCGGTGTTATTATGGCAGACCCCTACTCAGCGAAGCCCTGGTTGAAGTTCTACGACAAGCATGTCCCACCGAACCTGGAGTGCCCAAACAAAACCTACCTGGCATATTTCAGGGAAGCGGTGGAAAGCGTTCCCCGCAAAGTTGCTGTCTATTATATGGGAAGGGGAATAACCTTTCACGAGCTGGACAACCTTTCCGATAAATTTGCCCGGTTTCTTCAGCGCGCCGGCCTGCAGCCCGGTGATACGGTGGGTGTCCACCTTCCCAACCTGCCGGCATATTATATATCCATCATCGGCATCCAGAAAGCCGGCTGCGTGCTTTCGGGGGTAAGTCCCCTGCTCCAGGACAAGGAGCTGGAATATCAGCTCAATGACTCCGGTGCCAAATGCCTGGTCACTCTGGATATTTTTTATGATAAAGTCGCAGCGGTCTGGGAAAAAACCGGCGTTAAAACAGTGGTGGTTACTCAAATCGCAGACTTCCTCTCACCGGTTAAGAAATTCCTCGGCACCCTGTTAAAAAAAATCCCGTCGGCAAGCATCACGCCCCTGCCCGCAAAAAAAGTGCATCGCTTTAGACAAATTCTCAAAGACATGCCCGCCGATAAGATTGAAATTAAGCGAAGCCTTAAAGACCCCATGCTGATGCAGTATACCGGTGGCACGACCGGTCTGCCCAAGGGGGCGATTCTCACCGAGAAAAACATTTCCCATCAGCTCAGGCAATTACAGGTGTGGCTGGATCTCAACATGGGAGATCAGTTCGTCCTTTCGGCCTTTCCTTTGTTTCACCTGGCGGGCCTTATCCTGGCAATGGTCTGCCTGGCCATGGGCTTCAGCCAGGTGGCCGTTCCAAACCCCCGCGACCTGGATTTTATCATATCCGCCATTAAAAAATATCAACCCACCGGTATCGTCAACGTGCCGACGCTCTTTCTCGAACTGTTAAAGAAGCCCGGATTTGTTTCCCTGGACTTTTCAACCGTCCGGTGGTTTATCAGCGGCGCCGCTCCTTTCCCCTCGGATCACTTAAGAAAATTCGAAGCCGTCGTCGGTGAAGGCAAACTGATCGAGGCTTTTGGTATGACGGAAACAAGCCCGGTGACCGCCGCTCTGCCCCTGTACGGAACCAAGAAAGCCGGCTCAATTGGCATTCCGTTTCCGGACACCGAAGTCAAGCTCATTCATCCGGATACCGGCGAACCGGTACCACAGGGAGAACCCGGTGAATTTGTGGCCCGCGGCCCGCAGGTATTTACGCTGGGTTACCACAATAATCCGGAAGAAACGGCAAAAACATTAAAGGATGGCTGGATTTACACCGGTGACATCTGCAAGATGGATGCAGACGGCTATTTTTACGTTGTGGATCGCCTCAAGGATATGGTGAATGTCTCCGGATTCAACGTCTTCACCCGCCAGGTGGATGAGGTATTGATGGACTACCCCGACATCGACATGGCGGCAACCATCGGGCTGCCGGACCCCGAACGGCCGGGATCGGAAATCGTCGCATCAGCGATAGTGCTAAAATCCGGCAAGGAAAAGAGCAACCAGATGAAAGATGAAATCACCCATTATATGCGCGCAAAAGTCGCCCCTTACAAAATCCCCCGGGTGATCGAGTTTATGGATGAACTTCCGACCAGTCCCGTCGGCAAGGTGTTGAAGCGTGAGTTAAGAAAAGTAATGCAAGATGAAAACGGTATCTAAAACCGACAGCGAAAATGCCAGTTTCGATTTAAGTCTGGGTTATTTAAACAAAAGCGGCAGCGCTTGGCTCCGCACCGCTGGGTTTACTGCTTTAGCCCTGATTGCTTTTGCGGCCAATTCAGTGCTGTGCCGGCTGGCCCTGGGTGCGACCGCCATTGATGCCGCCAGTTTCACCACCATCCGGCTGGTTTCCGGCGCCCTTGTGCTGCTGCTTGTAAATGCTGCCGGAAAAACCGCGGTGGTGACTGACAGAGGTAATTGGACCTCCGCTTTCATGCTGTTCCTCTATGCAGTCACGTTTTCTTTTGCCTACACCAGCCTGAACACCGGCACCGGCGCCCTGATCCTGTTCGGATCGGTGCAGGCCACCATGATTATTTTTGCGGTTTTCCAGGGCGAGCGTCTGCGTCTGTGGGGATGGCTGGGTCTGTTTGCCGGCCTGGCGGGTTTGACCTATCTGGTGTTTCCCGGTCTGACGGCGCCCTCCCCTGCGGCGGCGGCCCTCATGGCTGTTGCCGGCATTTCCTGGGGGATTTATTCATTGCGCGGCCGCGGTTCGGTATCCCCGGTTGCCGTTACCACGGACAATTTCTTGCGATCCACCCCTTTTGTGGTTCTCATCAGCCTGGTCTTTTTTCAGGATTTGCACATCACGTTTAAGGGCGCTTTCTTTGCAGCCCTTTCCGGCGGGCTGACATCGGCAATCGGCTATGTCATATGGTACGCTGCCCTGCGGGACCACTCGGCAACCAGCGCGGCACTAGTTCAGCTGCTCGTACCGGTGCTGGCCGCACTCGGTGGCGTGGTTCTCCTGTCCGAAGCGCTCACGGTGCGTCTGCTGCTGTCATCCGCCATGATTATCGGGGGCGTTGCCCTGGCCTTGACTCAGCGGCAAAATCCGGTGCCTGCGAAATCAACAGAATAATATCAAATACTGAAAGGGAGTCTTAACTGACGGATACCGATTTTCCCTCCTCCAGGATTTTATAACATGCATCAGCTTAGTCTTATTGAGAAACTGCCGGGACGGCGCTTTCGGTTTGAACTGGAAGGGGTGACGCTGACGCGTCAATTATTTCTGACAGTCATGCGAAATGATGTTTCCGGTGCGGTCTCCGCTTTTGGTGGTCTCATAGGATATTCCGCAGACTGAATCCTTGCCTCTTTCCTTGACGCTGAACATGGCCTGATCCGCCAGCGCCAGCAGTTCTGTGAGCGTGTCGGCATCATCGGGGAAGGTGGATACGCCCAGACTGGAACTAATGCAGACTTTTAAACCCGCTTTTTGAAGATAGATGGTTTCTTTGATTCGTTTCCGGATGGTTTCCGCCATATCCAGTGCCTGCCGCTTGTCAAATCCGGGCAATACCAGCACAAACTCATCACCGCCATAAGCCACGCCGTAAGCAGGTGGCTGAAGGGTTGTTATAATCGTGGCGGCAATTTCCTGAAGCGCTTTGCTGGCGTTAAGATGCCCATGGGTGTCGACCACCTGTTTAAAATTATCAATATCCATAAATACCAGAGAAAAAACCAGGCCGCGGGAGGCGCTTTTTTTAATCAGCTCAGCCAGGGCGTGGTACAGGTATCTGGTGTTGTAAAGGCCGGTTAAATTATCGTGAATCGCCTGTTTCTTAAACTTTTGCTCGCTTTTTCTCAGGGCTTTCTGAGCCTGTTTAAGATGTTCGTCGGCCTCCATTTCTTTGGTAACGATTGTTAGATTGCCGATCGAAATGTAAATATTATCCGCTTCAAACGGCTCTATTCGGGCCTGGTCTTTTAGCCAATAGGTTCCGGCGTCAGCCGCAGAGATTTTATAAACCGCTTCGAGAATTCCGCTTTTTTTAACCTCTTCTCTAAGTTCGGATTTGCGTTCGATGACCTCATTGCTTTGCAGGGTCACTTCCCGAGGGTCCTTGGGTTTGCCCATTTTTGTGTAGATGCGGCGCTCAACCATACTGTTTCGGAAAAATTCTGACGCATCCGAATGGCCACAGCCCAGAAGCTGTATCAGCTGTCTGCTGACAAACTCATACCAGATCACATTGTGCTTTTCCTGCCAGGCGGCAATGTAAGGTATCGCCGGGGCTCCCAGCTCATCAAATACTTGAAAATGCCGGATGCATTCGGCAATGCGGCTTTTGAGCCCGCTGCTGTAACTGCCGTTTAAAATCCGGCCGTAGTAACCATTGGGCGTATCTTGATCAGGCATGCGGGTTTCCGATTCTTAGAAGTGGTTTCAAAACCTCAGATCAGGTTCAAGGGCAAGGCGTCAGGCCGATCGGGAAAGTCGTTGTTCTCAGCATACATGATGGACTAGATGTGAGCATTTACCGGAGGACTGCAACGCAGCCATTGAGCCTGAGATGGGGTTTTGAACGACCAATTCTTGGTGATGGTTTCATCCCCGGGGACAGATCTCTGCGGCGAACCTGGTATGGCTTTGTGATAAAGGACAAAACAATATGTTGATATCAAATATGTATTTATACACCACATATGGTATGGGATCAAGTTGAAATTGATTGGTTTGACGTTTGACAAATAAGAATTCAGCTTTTACGATTTTGCCGTTCGATGCGTACCGCACGGATAAAACCTGAACTCAAAGACACTATATATTGTGTATAACATCTTATCTTGACTATATATTGTATGGTATGGTATAAGTTACATTCAGGATAAATTCTGGAAATCGGTATATTCATTATTAGACGCAATTTTGGGGGAATTTACCGTGGATCCTGAAAATGTGGTTTATTTGCACGAAAGAGGGTCAAATAGCGTCATCGATTTAAGGCGATTTAGGCGAAAACCATTTCGCCGCGCCACTATCTTTGCCTGTCAAGACCGCTACTATGCAGGTTTAACTAAAAATATCAGCAAGGGTGGGATTTTTATCGAGACGCGGAATCAATTTTTGCCCGGGCAAATTATTACACTGGTCATTTCCCGCACTAAAATAGAAAAAGGCGTCATGCTGAAAGGTGAGGTGGTCCATCTACAGCACGAAGGATTCGGCTTGAAATTTTTAAGCCTGCTGAAAGACGGAAGGGAATTTCATATAAAGTAAAAGGCAGTGTCTCAATGACCCTGCCTTTCTGCCTTTTTTATTAACTTAAACTTCACCCATAAAATTCTCTACTAATGATATTAACGCTTCAACCTGCCGCGGTTCTTTCCAGATGATTTCCGGATCGGCTCCGAACCAGGTCAGCTGGCGTTTGGCGTAATGTCGATGATCACGCTTCAGGGTTCTAACACACTCGTCCCAGTTTAACCGGCCCTCGATGTAATCCACCATATGGCGGTAGCCGATGGATTGCATGGGCTTAAGGCTCGCAGAATATCCCCTGGCCATCAAACCTTTGACCTCATCCAGAAATCCGGCCGAAATCATGTCGTCAACTCTGCGGTTAATCCGCTCGTATAAAAGCGCGCGGTCCATCTCCAAGCCGATTTTTAAGGACTCAAAGGGTTGTTCGAAAAACCCGTGCTTTTTATGATGTTTTGAAATGGCCTGACCGGTTGCCTCGATGACCTCTAAAGCTCTAAGGATGCGATAGGTGTCGTTGGGGTGCAGCCGATTGGCGGTTTCGGGATCCAGTTCGCCAAGGCGTTCGTATAAAATTTGGATACCATGTGTATCTGCCTCTGCTTTTAGCCTGTCGCGAATTTCCGGGTCTGAAACCTTCTCATCGAAGAGGCCGTACAGAAGCGCTTTAATGTAAAGCCCCGTTCCGCCGACCACAAAGGGCGTAATATGCTGCTGATCCAGCTCGATGATTTTTTCCCGGGCCCTTGCGGCATATTGGGCGGCATCAAAGGATTCATCGGGCTCCACGAAATCGACCATATGGTGGACGACACGCGCCTGCTCTGCGACGGTGGGCTTGGCCGTGCCGATATCCATATACTTATAGACCTGCATGGAATCCGCCCCGACGATCTGACCCGCAAAGTGCTGCGCCAGATCGATGGCAATGGTTGTCTTGCCGATACCGGTCGGACCGCAGACAATAATTATTTTAGGCTTCGCAGTTGGGGAATTCATAAGGTGTTAAATTCTTTATCTGGTTATCCGGAAGAACAAGTGGT
Source organism: uncultured delta proteobacterium (assembly GCA_963706575.1). Lineage (GTDB taxonomy): Bacteria > Desulfobacterota > Desulfobacteria > Desulfobacterales > JAHEIW01 > JAHEIW01. The sequence goes on from CAVPNL010000004.1 coordinate 339,542, forward strand.
ATTGAATGTGGGAGCGGCTTCCACAGAGGGTTTATCTGATGGAACTTGGACTTTCCAGATAAGCAGAATAATTTATTCTACTTCATCGCCTGGCATGACATTGCCCGCACATGAGCGGTCCTTTCTTTTTTTCGCGGTGGCAGCTTTTACAATTGGTATGAAAGGCCATCATCAAACCGGGTTTTCGGCCGTCATCCTGCATCGCATGGCAATCCGCGCAGCCCTGGTCTTCGGATGATTCATCTTCTATCAGCTTGCCGTTTTCATAGACATGGTGGCAAACGTTGCATTCTTCGATTGCGGCCGATTCATTGTGCTGGTCGTGCCTGAAAACAGCCGGCGGCCGCTTCGGGTTTTCAAAAGCCTGGTTGTCAATGACGATCATATCTTCCTGTGAATAGGCCGCTACCGGGAAAAAACAACAAACCGTAAATACCGCCAGAATGAGCAGAAACCATCGCCGCATCGAAACGTCTCCTTTATATAATTGCGATATTACCAAAGTGTCATACCGGATAAAGCTAAAAATTGAAATCTCAATTGGGCTTTCCAAACCGGGTGCTTCGCACCCGGTTCCGCCCGCAACGATCGGGGCGCTTCGCGCACCTGTCTTTTACCGCATTAAGCGGTAAAATCCAAGCCACCCGCTATGCGGGTGGTCGTTGACGCCAAATAATTTCAAATAGAAGGTTGACAATTCGGGGAAGATTTTATACCTGATCTGATTCCGGATTGCAACCTAAGCCATTGATATTATATCATATTAAAATGGTAGGATATAATTGGCAATTGCAAAAGCGCCGATTCGACATTGAACCGTGGCGGCTTTGAGGGCTCAAATGGTCGCCTGACTGGAATTCATTTGTTGACTAAGGGTCGGAAATTTATTGAAATTTTTCACATGACCCGCCCGCGAATTTCGCGAAAATTCATTGACAAACACAGTGGAAGCGTATAGTTTGGCAGACTTTGCCAAAAATTCGTTAGCGTAAAATCTATTTTTGAATAACATACAATAATTACAAATATGTATTGAATTATCACAGGAGAAAGAATCAATGCCAAAAGAAGTTATCGGATCGGTAATGGTCGTCGGAGGCGGTATTTCCGGTATGCAGGCAGCACTGGATCTGGCGGATTCAGGCTACTATGTCTACCTGGTCGAAAAGGGCTCATCCATCGGCGGCGTGATGTCCCAGCTGGATAAGACCTTTCCCACCAACGACTGCGCCATGTGAATTATTTCACCGAAACTGGTCGAGGTCGGCCGGCATTTAAATATCGAGCTCAAAACGCTCAGTGAAATTAAAGCGGTTAAAGGCAGGGCGGGTAACTTCCAGGTCGAACTGATGCGACACCCGCGCTATATCGACGAATCACTGTGCATCGCCTGCGGTGCCTGCGCTGAAAAATGCCCTAAAAAAGTTGTGGATCCCTACAACGCGGGGCTCGTCAAACGTAAATCCGCCTATGTCGAATATCCCGCAGGCAGTACCCTTGAAATATTGCATCGATGGAGACAGCTGCATTTACATCCAGAAAAAAAAATGCGGGGCCTGCAAAAAGCTCTGCCCCACCGGCGCCGTAGATTTTGACCAAACGGCCCAAAGCGAAACCCTGCAGGTCGGATCGCTGGTGCTGGCACCGGGTTTTTCGCCTTTTGATCCTTCAAAATTTGATAATTACCAGTATGCCAACCTTCCCAATGTCATGACCTCGCTGGAATTTGAGCGTATCCTTTCCGCATCCGGTCCGACAATGGGGCATGTTACCCGTCAGTCAAAGGACAAGGGCGAGCCCAAAAAAATTGCCTGGTTCCAATGCGTGGGCTCCCGGGACATGAACAAATGCGATCACTCATACTGCTCCTCGGTATGCTGCATGTATGCCATCAAAGAAGCCGTCATTGCCAAAGAGCATGTCGGCGATGACCTGGACTGCGCAGTCTTTTATATGGACATTCGCACCCCGGGAAAAGACTTCGAACGCTTTTACGACAATGCCCGGGAAAAACACGGTATCCGTTTTATCCGCAGCCGGGTGCACAGTGTTGATCCGGTTCTGGGAACCGACGATCTGGAGATACGTTACGTGACGGAAAGCGGCGAGACGGTCAACGAGATCTTTGACATGATCGTGCTGTCAATCGGGATGGAAACCTCACCGGAAATCATCAAGCTTGCCAAAAAGCTCAGGATTGACCTGACGGAGGGTAATTTCTGTCAAACCTCCAGCTTTGCGCCGGTGGCGACATCCAGAAAGGGTATTTATGTCTGCGGTGCCTTCCAGGGACCCAAAGACATCCCTCAATCGGTCGTTGATTCCAGCGCGGCCGCAAGTGCTGCTGGAGAAATTTTGACCGCTGCCCGCAACACGCTGACGAGCAAGAAAGAAGCGGTGCCCGAGGTCAATGTCGTCAACGAGCGACCCCGCATCGGCGTATTTGTCTGCCACTGCGGCATCAATATTGCCGGTGTGGTGGATGTGCCCGCCGTAGCAGAATATGCCGGCACCCTGCCCTACGTAGAATTTGCGACCGACAACCTGTATTCCTGCTCCCAGGACACCCAGGACGCCATTGCCAAAATTATCGAGGAGAAAAAGCTAAACCGTGTGGTGGTGGCAGCCTGTACGCCCAAGACCCATGAGCCGTTGTTTCAGGAAACTTTGATCAATGCCGGGTTAAACAAATATCTGTTTGAGATGGCCAACATTCGCAACCAGGACTCCTGGGTGCATAAGAACAACCCGGATCTGGCCACCAAAAAAGCCAAAGACCTGATCCGCATGGCGGTTCACAAGGTGGCTTTGATGGCCCCCCTGCAAGAAGCCGAACTCGAGATCAACCAGACCGCTATGGTCATCGGCGGGGGGATCTCCGGCATGTCTGCGGCCAGAAGCCTGGCGCGCCAGGGATATGAAACCCACCTCATCGAAAAAGACACCCAGCTGGGCGGGCAGGCCCGTCATATTTACCGCACGGCTTCCGGCGACAGTGTTCCCGAAAAACTGGCCGACCTGATCAATGAAGTCGAAAAGAATAAAAAAATTCATGTTCATGTCGAAACCGAAATCAAGCAGGTGGACGGGTTTGTAGGGAATTTCGAGACCACCCTGGCGGTCAACGGAAACGAAGACATCCTTGAGCATGGAGTGGCTGTAATGGCCACCGGGGCATCGCCGTATCAACCCGATGAATATCATTACGGTAAGGATCAGCGCATTCTTACCAGCCTGGAGCTTGATCGCAAATTCATTGAAAATGACGCCACGCTGAAAGACCTGAACACGGCCGTCTTTATTCAGTGTGTCGGCTCCCGGGAACCACAGCGGCCTTACTGCTCGCGGGTGTGCTGTACCCATTCGGTCGACAATGCTATAGAACTCAAAAAGCTCAACCCTGAAATGGATGTATTTGTTCTGTACCGGGACCTGCGAACTTACGGTGAGCGCGAGGTCCTGTACAAGAAAGCGCGTGAAGCCGGCGTGATTTTTATTCGTTTCAGTTTAGAGAACAAACCCGAAGTGATCAGCGAAGGCGACAGATTGTTTGTCAGAGTCATTGACCATGTCATTGGACGACCGGTGGAAATCGAAACCGATCTGATCAGCCTGGCAACCGCCATCCTGCCGAACAAGGCAGAAGAGTTAGCGACTTTTTTCAAAGTTCCGTTAAATGAGGACGGTTTCTTTGTGGAACGCCATGCCAAACTGGGGCCGGTTGAATTTGCCACCGACGGCGTATTTTTATGCGGCACGGCGCATTATCCCAAACCAATTGATGAGTCCATCGCCCAGGGACAGGCGGCCGCATCCCGCGCCGTAACGCTGCTGGCGCGGGAGACCATTTACACCAGCGGAACCATCGCAGAGACCAATCCCACCCTGTGCAGTGAGTGCGGTGTTTGTGTGTCGGTCTGCCCCTATTCAGCGCCCTCCTTTACCGAGGAGGGGCCTTTTGCCGGCAGAGCCCAGATTAATCCGGTACTGTGCAAAGGATGCGGACTTTGCGTGGCCTCGTGCCGATCCGGCGCGATTCATCTGAAAGGTTTTGACAACGATCAAATTTTTGCGCAAATCTTTGCATTGAATAATGCAGTATGATAGTAGATTTAAGTTTGAGTACTGGTTGTTGAATGCTTGTGAGAAGTACTGCAAAGTCATCCAGCAGTGAGAAGCCAGTCGCCTGCAACCAGAAAAGGAGAATAAAAGCATGTCTGAATGGGAACCTAAAATCGTAGCCTTTTTGTGTAACTGGTGCAGCTACGGTGCTGCCGACCTGGCAGGGGTTGGACGGATGGAATACCCATCCAACATACGGGTGGTTCGAATCCCCTGTACCGGAAGGATGGACCCTAAGTTTTTCCTGGCCGCCTTGCGTGAAGGCGCAGACGGCGTCTGGGTGTCCGGGTGACATCCCGGCGAATGCCATTACCTGGAAGGTAATTATTATGCCCGACGCAAATTTGCGCTGTTTCAAAACCTGATGGAGCACATGGGAATTGAACCCGGCCGCCTGCAGTTTTCCTGGGTCTCCTCGGCGGAATCCACAAAGTTCGTCAGGGTGGTCACCGAAGTCACCGAGGCCATCAAAGACCTTGGACCCAATAAAAATTTAGTCAAAACCATGCCGAAGGTAGCTTAAGATGTTGAGTTACATTGATAAAATAAAAGAAATTTCCATGCGGCTTTTAAAAGAGTGCCAGGTGGAAATAGTTATCGGGTTCCGCAAGGGAACCGTTCCGATGATGAATGAACCGCACTTCGCCAAATCTCCCGAAGCGGTTGAAGACTTCGTCTGGGACAGCAATTGCGGCATTAACCTGTGCAATTATCTCACGAATCGGGGTGAAAAAATTGCGATTGTGGCCAAAGGGTGTGATTCCCGCAATATCGTCACCCATATCATTGAAAATAAAATCAAACGGGATCAGCTCGTCATCATCGGAGTCCCCTGCAAAGGGATGATGGATAAGCGCAAAATTTCCGCCATGTTCGAGGAGGAGATTGGTGAAGTTATCGAAAACGAAAATAATATCACGGTTAAAGGCGATGGCTTTGAAAAAACGTTAGATAAGAAAGATGTGCTCCAGCAAAATTGCGCTATCTGCATTCACCGCAACCCGGTGATTTACGATGAACTGGTGGGAGAGCTTGTCGAAGAACAGGTCGATGTGGACCGCTACGCAGATGTCCGTGAAATCGAAGCCCTGGCGCCGCAAGAAAAAGCAGCATACTTTGAGAAACTTCTGGAACCCTGTATTCGGTGTTATGCGTGCCGCAATGCCTGTCCGCTTTGCTACTGCCCCACCTGCTTTACCGATGAGTCCCGGCCGCAATGGGTCGGCAAAGGCCAGGACCTGACCGATGTGAGCACTTTTCACTTTTTAAGGGCTTATCATTGTGCCGGCCGTTGCACCGATTGCGGAGCCTGCGAGCGGTCCTGCCCGGTGAGCATTAATATGCGCGTCTTAACCAAAAAATTGGAAAAAGATTGTCTGGATCTTTTTGGCTGGGAGGCGGGCCTGGACCCCGATGTGAGACCGCCCCTGGACACTTACAAGCCGGGTGATCCGGATGAGTTTATTAAGTAATTGGTGTTTAGTATTTAGTATTTGGGTTGAGTATTTGGTTTTAGTGTTTGGCAGATTTCCATAAATAACTCATCCTAAACACAAAACACCAAACACTAAAAAACAAAGGTATTTTCATTATGAAGATCGTTCAAATCGACAAAGAAAACTGGACGGATGGACTTGCAAAATTATCCGAAACCTATCGCCTTTTCGGTCCCGTCAAGGAAGATGGTTTCCATAATTTTAAACAACTCCATCAGGGGCAATTGCCGGATTTAAATTGTTTGAACACCCGTCTGTCACCCAAGTCGATCATCTATCCCCAAACGGAAGTGATGTTCGAATATTCCCTGGATGAAAACCAGGAAAACCATCACATCTTAAAAGAAGCCAACAAAGACTATTCACCGCAGGCGGTTATCGGAATCCGACCCTGCGACGCCAAGGCCTTTGCGCTGGTCAGGCTTAATTTCGACACCCCGGAGTACCAGGACCCGTATTGGCTCAAAGCCTATGAAGCCACAACACTGGTAGGCCTGGCATGCGAGTCGCCCTGCAGTTCCTGTTTTTGCACCACTGCCGGCTGTGGGCCCTATCATGAAGAAGAACTGGATCTGCTGCTGATCGATAACGACGATCAATACTGGGCCAAAGTCATCACCGATAAAGGGGAAGCCTTTCTGGCAGCCGCCGGATGGACCACGGCGCGGGACGCGCAAACCGCCCTGAAGGAAATCGAGGTTAAAAAGAAGGCCGCCGAAGAAAAAATATCCGCATTTGTGAAAACCGACAACCTTCGGGAAATTGAGACGAACGCGCTTTACAACGCACCCTTTTGGGAGGAGGTTTCCTTTTCCTGCATTAACTGCGGTACCTGTACCTATGCGTGCCCGACCTGCTGGTGTTTTGACATTCAGGATGAGAACCGCGGCAATAGCGGCTGTCGTCTGCGCAATTGGGACAGCTGCATGTACCCGTTATTTACCCTGCATGGTTCAGGGCATAATCCCAGAGACACCAAATTGCACCGGGTGCGCCAGCGATTTATGCATAAGCTAAAATACTATGTCGATAAATATGACGCCGGGATTCAGTGTGTGGGATGCGGCCGCTGCATTCGCCTCTGTCCGGTCAACATCGACATTCGCCGTGTTTGTGGATACATGAACAGCTTCGCCAAGTCAGCAGAAGCGTGTGAAGTTTAAAGGATTGAATATTTTTGATTGAATATTGAATAATCAATTTTCAATTTGTACGGGGGTTATTGTGCTAAATCCATATATGCCGTATCCGGTTCGCATCGATAATATTACCGTTGAAACCGAAGATAAGAATCTAAAAACATTTCGCTTTGTCTTCTTAAACCCGGAAGATGAAGAAAAGTTCAGCTACCATGCCGGCCAGTTTGCCGAACTTTCAGTGACCGGAAAGGGTGAAATTCCCATCGGCATTGCCTCATCACCTTCGGAAAAGGGATTTGTCATGTTCACCGTAAACAAAGTGGGCCTGGTATCTTCCTATCTGCACGCCATGAAAGAAGGCGACATAATGGGCGTTCGCGGCCCCCTCGGCAACTGGTATCCGTGGGAACAGATGGAAGGCAAAAATGTCGTCATCATCGGCGGAGGATTTGCCTTTACCACTCTGAGGTCTTCTATAATTTACATGCTGGATCCGGCCAATCGATCAAAATTTAAGGATATTCACGTCATTTACGGCGCCCGGACACCGGGCATGCTGCTTTACTGGGACGAGCTGATCGAGTGGGAAAAACGCGATGACATCAACATGCACATTACCGTTGACGGCACCGATGATCCCAACTGGAAGTACAACACCGGTTTCGTTCCGACGATGGCCGAGCAAAAAGCACCGCCCGGCGGTGAAGATACCTACGCGGTCGTGTGCGGGCCGCCGATCATGATTAAATTTACACAACCGGTTTTGGATAAGCTCGACTATTCCCATGATCGTATAATCATGTCCCTTGAAAACCGCATGAAATGCGGAATTGGAATGTGCGGCCGCTGTAATATCGGCAAAGAATTTGTTTGCAAGGACGGGCCGGTTTTTACACTTGCGGAATTAAACAAAACACCACGGGAGTATTAGAACCCATCTTAAATTATTTTCATGTTGACAATGCTATGTCAATTACGATAAAAAGCTCATTTTATAATTGAGCCTAAAAGGCTGCGGCCGCAAAAGAATAAATTATTAATATATTAATTATTAAGAAGGAGGACGATTAAATGCCAAGTGTAGAATTCATGGGAAAAGAGTTTAATGTCGACGAAGACGGATTTATCGATTCCTACGACAACTGGTGTCAAGAGTGGGTGCAATGGGTAAAAAATCAAGAGGGTATCGAGGAACTTAATGAAGAGCACCAAAAAGTAATCGAGGTTCTTCGCGAATATTATGAAAAAAATGGTATCGCCCCGATGGTTCGCGTTCTTTCGAAAGTTACCGGGTTTAAACTGAAACACATTTATGAATTGTTCCCATCAGGACCGGGCAAGGGGGCCTGTAAAATGGCCGGTCTTCCGAAACCCACCGGATGTGTCTAATCACAAGATCGTGACCGAATTTTCAATTTTTAAAAGGCCCTGCGGCGGATGCAGGGCCTTTTTTGTTAGAACCCATCTCAAAAATGTCTTTTGGTCCAATATCTTTGTTGGTGCCTCGCTTTAAATCCTCAACATACAACAGTATGCCTGCGGTTTACGACCCACAAAGAGGATTTAATCAGGCGGGAAGTCCAGCAACGCTGGAAAGCTCGGCCCCGCCGCGCGTGTCGCGGCGAAGCCTTTAGGCGAAGACGGAATCTTGAACCAAAATCCTATTTTTGAGGTGGGCTCTAAGGAGGTCCCCTATTATGATCCTCTCCGTCAAAACGTCGTCCCGCACAGAATTAATCGATATTACGTCTAAAATTGCAAAATTGGTAAAAGAATCCGGTGTCACTCAAGGCCTGTGCATGCTATATGTGCCCCACACCACCGGTGCGGTCACCATCAATGAAAGTGCCGATCCGAGTGTCAAAAGCGACATCCTGATGGTCTTAAATCAGATTATTCCCTGGGATGCAGATTACAAGCACATGGAAGGCAACTCAGCGGCTCATGTTAAATCTACCCTGGTCGGCGCATCGGAACTGGTGGCCATTGAAAACGGCGCACTGACGCTGGGCACCTGGCAGGGGATTTTTTTCTGCGAATTCGACGGTCCGCGAACGCGAAAGGTTCATGTTCGTATCACTGAGCAGCGCTTTGCATAGAAGTGGTTTCAAAACCCCATCTAAGGCCCAATGGCTGCGTTACAGGCCTCCGGTAAATGCTCACATACCCATGTATGCTGCGCTTTCCCGATCGGCCTGACGCCTTGCCCTTGAACCTGATCTGAGGTTTTTAAACCACTTCTAATAAGTACAACATTCAGGACTCAGGGTTATCTGATTGCTGAATTTTAGCTTATCCGCAGATTACGCAGATTACACAGATTAGTTTTATAAAATAAATGAGACACGGGCGAAATATTGGTATGTTTTGCCAGTGTTCGGGGGCTAATTAATAAAGGGTTAAGACAACATGAGGAATGAACATGCCAGAGATTGATGATGTCGACAAGGCCATATTGAATCAAATCCAGTCCGGCTTCCCCATCACATCCCGACCCTACCGCACCATTGCCGAAGATTTGGGGTTATCCGAAGCAGAGGTTTTAAAACGCGTCTCTCGCTTAAAGTCGTCCGGCATTATCCGCCGGATTGGCGGCAATTTTAAGCCTGAAAAACTTGGATTTGTCAGTACCCTATGCGCCGCAAAAGTTCCCGAAGATAAGATCCTCCAATTTGCTGAAGTCGTAAACCGTTATCCGGGTGTAACTCACAACTACCGCCGGGAAAATACATTTAATATCTGGTTTACCTTTATTGCACCATCGATGGATGAAATTAATGCAAACCTCGAACAGATCGCCGCGGAAACCGGCGTAAGCGATATTCTCAATCTGCCGGCGACGAGGGTGTTTAAAATAAGAGCCGAGTTTAAAGTGTAGTTTTCAGATGTCAAATCCAGGGGTTCAGAGATTCGGGGTTCAAGGATTTGTTAAATTAGTTTTATTTGTTTCATTGGTTGAATTGGTTGGCATAAACCGAACCAATTGAACAAATTAAACCAATCAAACCAATTAAACAGATGGAACACCTGCCAGCAGGCTGACACCTGAAACCTAACATTGATTATGAACGACATCCGTATAGCTGCTGTGATAATGAATTGTCCGGTTGGGCGGGTTGAGGACAACCTGGACCGCATGGCCGGCTGGATCCAGACCGCAAAGAAACGGGCGGCGGATCTGGTCTGTTTTCCGGAAATGAATGTTACCGGTTACAGCACCCGTGAGGTAATCAAAGAGTCGGCGGAAACCGTGCCGGGAACAATCAGTCGATCGGTTTTAGCGCTGGCGCGGGAATTTAAGCTGGCCATTCTGGCCGGGTTGCTGGAAAAAGACGCTCGGGGCCGCGTGTTTGCCAGTCATCTGGTGGTCACACCGCGGGGGGTGGCCGGCATCTATCGCAAAATCCATATTGCCCCGCCGGAGACCGATGTATTTTCGGCGGGCGATACCATCGCGCTGTTTAAAATCAAGGGGGTCAAGCTGGGTATCCAGCTATGTTATGATGTGCATTTCCCCGAGCTCTCAACCCGCATGGCCACCGATGGTGCCGATGTGATTTTTATGCCCCACGCATCTCCCCGGGGCACGCCTACCGCTAAGTTTAATTCCTGGATGCGCCACCTGCCTGCCCGCGCTTTCGATAACGGCCTGTACGTGGTGGCCTGCAACCAGACCGGAAACAATCAGAGCGGCCTCAACTTTCCGGGGGTATCCGTTATTCTTGATCCTGCCGGTCGAATCATCAAAAAACATACCGGCGGAAAAGAACATATGATGGTTGCTGATCTAAAAGCCGATGAATTAAAAAAGGTCAGGGGCCACCGCATGCGCTATTTTCTTCCCAACCGCCGCCCCGAATTGTATTGATTGAAAAGCCCTAAGCTCCCTGCGCCGGCAATCAACCGGCGCCCTTGTTTAGTACCCATCTCAAAAATAGGTTTTTGCTTCAAGATTCCATCTTCGCCTAAAGGCTTCCGTCTTCGTTAACCGCCGTCGCTATAGCTATGGCGGTCAAGAAACTTCGACGGGACAGGTCGCCGGGACACGCGCGGCGGAGCCAAGTTTCTAATGCTGCAGCCTATACAACAACACGTAATATAAAATGAATACCGCAGGTTTTTGAATTTGTTAAAAGTGCCGATTAGTTGGAGCTGTACGAATAAAAGGCAGAGCCATTGCTGGCCCTGCCCTTGTGTGTAACTTATCCACCACAATTTAAATTATTGGTCAATTATCCTTTTAAAGCTTTTATCATATCATTCACTTGGCTTTCTGTTGCTATCGGAATAACCTTGAAAGTGCAAAATGGTACGTACTGCTGGAGAGAACTCATCACTTCCAACTCAGTACCTTCATTTATAGCATATCCATTGGATTCACCAACAAATGATCCCCAGTCCTTTGTTATTCCTTTTTCGATGTCTTGCCTGACCATTGCCATCAACATACCCCAGCCTTCACCTCGCTCTTTTGGATCAACCGGAATTTGCGTTTGTACCACTTCCCAGAGAACAAGATATTTTCCCATGACTTTTTTCCTGCCTTTTTTAATGGGTGAGCATAATTTGCACGGTAATTTATTGGAATCCCCCAACAGGATATAAAATCCCGTCAGGAGCCTGGCATGCATAATTTTAGTGGTTTCTCCATTGAATCTTTACCTGATTATTAGGTTAAATTTTAATGGAAACCAGTATCTATTTCAGAGGGAAAATAACTTTTAGATTGGGAATCCGTTCAATGGGTAAGCAGGAATTTCAGAAAAGAAATTATGAGAACTAACAGTGAGTGTGAGAATCAGCTCCAATCGAGCACAATGTTAAATTTCAAATATTACAGGCACCATTCAATGTCAATGAAATTCAAAAACCGATACATTGATCACAATTTTGGTAATTTTAAAGATACCAGCGGTGCTAAATAAGATGCACGACATTTCACAGAAGGGGCAGTTTATTATTCGTTGGACTTGACCGGCTTCACTTTGCCCACAGCATCGAGCCATCGGATCAGCAGGGATGGTGAAGAACGATACCAGTTATCTTTGAGATCATGGGCTGAGGGTGGAGCAACACGACACCAGGCACCGTCAGAGTACCGGATTAAAGAAACGCCGTCTAAGACCATCCGAACACTGCCGTCACCATATTTAGAAACTCGTCGTGCCATTTTCGCGCTCCTGTTTAGGGGGGTGATTGAGGATACATAAGGGACTTACATTTTAAGTTAATCAGTTCTTTTCAAATTACAAGGCTATAGCTGGGCGGTCGCCCGTTAATCCTTGCGGGCTGGGGTTCTTTTTTTTTACCTCACCAAGCCGCCTGACCCAATACCAAATAAAAAACCCTATCAGAAGTAACTGACAGGGCGATAAGCTCTTTGACAACCTGCTGTGACTGAGACGCTTATGGATCATTCCCAATTCCCATTCTTGGTTGTGATATAAAAGCAATATCACAAGAATTTCGGGGATTCAAAAGTACTGATATGTTGGAAATATCAGCAGGTTTTATATCGTACTATTTGGAATAATCTATTAATGCGCATAGAGTGCATCGCAGGGAGGTGCAACTCTCTGCCCAGAGCCTTATGACTTCTAGCCTCTATGAGCATTTTTTTATATAGAAATTATGACTTTTCTTCTCAAAAAGTAATTGCTGCGAAGGTCGTATTTTTTATAATATTTACATAACTAAGAATTATTGCCATTTTGCCGCAGATGTAATTGATGAAGGGGTTCGAATTAGGTCTAATGAGGCTGATTCATTGTAAAGGGTGCCCCCTCCAATGTTTGGTCCCGGATTCCATCTCAACCTTGACCCAACATTAGTATCTAAAGCTGCAAAAACATCTGCATCATTCGTATATCCATCACCAGAAATTTTCATGTTTGACCAAATTAAAGTTTCTCGGACATTTAGTTCTTTCACCGCTGTGGTTAATATCCTCTTGCTTGCAGTGGCGGTCAAATTATCATATTTTCTAATAGCTATAGAGCCGATCACACCCAGTATTATCATGATTGAGATTAGTTCAATTAGGGTGAAGCCTTTTTGATTTCGTATGGAGCGCTTCCTTTGCACCTGTATTCCCAGTTGTGAGTGATAGATTCTTTGTTGCCTCAGAATATAGAACATAAATCAATTATTATCAGCGTGGAGATTTAGAATAAGTCATTTGGGGTTAGCACAATTTTGGTCTGATCTCCTTTCAGGAATGTGAATTGTATATGAAAATTTCCTCCTTTCCATTCCTAACCTCAGATCTTCGATTTCACTCCGAAACTCATTTGATTCCCTGTCTTCAAATACTTTGTTAGTTGAGTGCTTTGATTTATTTTTCGATTTCCCTGATGCCATTGTAGATCTCCGATTTGGAATATTTTCAAAAATTAAACACATATCCAAAAAGTAATATATTTGGATTTAACAGAAAGATTTAGAAAGAAGATATTCTACCTAAGAAAAGTATTTTATCATGTCAAGAAGAATATTCAACAATTAAAATATGTTATGTAATTTGCTGCACATTTTTATGAAAAAATATACTACTTTGGTATTGATATTTATTATCAAAAATATTTAATTTCGAGAATAATTTGAGGCTTGAGCACTTTGCATTAGGCAATGCTAATGATGGGACTGTAGAGATTTTTATATTGTAAGAGAAGAGAAAAATTTTACACTAAAGGTTTTTTGGACAAAGATTTCAAATTTGCTGGTTGCAGATATATTGAGAATATCACCAAAACAGGGAAGTTGTGATATCATCATTCCTTGTGCCAGATTAAAAGTTTCGTTCTTGCCTTATTTTTTCATAACTTTCCTGAATTTCACGGAAGCGGTCTGAGGCAAATTCGATAAATTCTTCCGGAAGTCCTTTTGAGATAATGGTATCAGGATGAAAGTCTTTTACCAATTTTTTGTAATTGGATTTGATTTCCTCTTTTGTTGACTCAGGCGTACAGTTGAGGATCTTATAATGTTTATCAAGGCCTTTGAAATAAACCGCTTTTACATCTTCATATTGTTTATCACTGATGTGAAAAATCTCTTTAATTCTCTTTAAAGCGGTTTCTTCTGCTGAATGTAACGTGCCGTCGGCCGCAGCAATCCTAAATAGGAGATCAAAATACGTGAGTAGTAGTGTAGGTTGGTTTTTTACCACCTGATACAACTGGATTGCAAAATCATCAATCTGGTAGGGTGAATTTTTGGCTTCGTTGAACACTTGCCGAGCAAACTGCTTTTCTGTTTCGTCAATAGGCAACCCATTAATAAAATCCTGAACGACTGCAATCTCATCTTTGGTTACCACACCATCTATTTTGGAAAGCTTGCCCAGGATTGAAAACAAACTGATAAAAAAAGCAGCTTGAGTCTTTTCAGCATACGCAAATTCCGGTTGCGGTATTGCATGAGCATTCTGCCTTACGAAATCCGTCTTTTTGTCAATCAGGGCATGCCCCAGTGCTGCTCCGGCGATGGCTCCAAGAGGTCCACCAAACAGCATTCCCAATGATCCGAATGTTATCTTTCCAAACCAACCCATTGAAATTCTCCTTTATAATAAACAGCTCAGTATATTTTCTGGAATTTATTAACTGAAAAAAAAATTGTGGTCAAGAACTTGAAATGAAGAATCAAAGAGGTTGATGCTTTGTTGCTTTTTTTGATTACAATATTCATGTTGCAATTAAATGAAATATCCTTTGCAGGTTGGTCAATCACAAATCCATTCTTTTCTGGGAATATCATTTTGTAAGATTGTATGCCTACCTGCACCATTCAGTGTACCCATTAAATCGTTAGATTACAAAATGAGACATGATCAGTTTAACTAATTGATTTAATTACGTTTTATGTCGATTTAATTAAATGAGCCTTTATTTAAGCTGCTGGAACCAATAACTTTGATGCTTGCCAGAAAATAAGCCTGTTTATAGAGGGTTGCATCGAGAAAAGCTTCATCGGTTTCGGTCTGCGTAAGGGTATTCGGAAAGGCTGGTGGAGCCGATAGACGCTGAATCCACAATTTTGGTGATTCAAAACCTTTGATATGTTGGAGGTACAACAGGAAAGACTATACAACTATGATATAAACTGTAAACTTTCAAAGTGAGCACTCACTTGAAGTGATTCTTGCCCTTGGGGTGTAGCTATTGTCGCTTATTTAGGTTTCCACTGGCCAATCTGCTTCATAATAATTCTATAAATAACGTATGCAATCCCGACAATGATAACAAAGACCAATAAAGCCTTGAATCCCATTTTAGTCCCCCCTAACTGTTGCCTGATCTCAATGTTAAGGCTTTACTGCACCATAACCAAAAAAGCCGAGCCACCTTGTCTCCCAAGGTAACCCGGCTTCCTGTCCGACAACTAGGCAACCCGGCTATCTCTTTGAGATCCGTGGCTTTCCGTCCCCTTCTCACAAAGGGTTTGGCTTTATCGTGGGGTAATTTGTTTTTTTATAGAGAATTAATTTACAATAATTTCTCTAATTTTTATATCGGTATTTTTAAAATTAACTTTAGGAAAATTTAATAATTCTCGTTCATTTTATCAACTAGGAATTATTTGCTAACCAAACAATGCTATCTAACCTCCCCTGAAATTCCGACTGCTATTTCTGAACTAAATGAAGTAATAGCCAATCCACTTTCTTCAGCTCAAGATATCGCGGATGTGGTAAACAATAGTCCCAGTTTAGCGGCAATCTTGCTAAAAATTGTCAATTCAACAATTTATAGCTGTCCTTCAAGAATCGACAACATATCACAGGCGGTAACATTAATTGGAACAAAAGAAATTTATGGGTTAGCCCTTTACACCAGTGTAATCTCAATTTTTAATAAGATTCCAAAAGAAATAATAAATATGAATGCATTTTTAAGGCATAGTATTGCCTGTAGTATAATTGCCCGGACTTTAGCAACCCATAAGAATTTGCCTCAAATCGAGCAATTATTCGTATCCGGACTGCTGCATGACCTGGGTCGTGTGCTTCTTTATATCTATTTCCCTGAAGATTCGCTCAATATTTTGAGCTATAGCCGAGAATCAGATAAATTACTTTATGAGGCAGAAAATGAATACTTAGGCTGTAACCATACTCATTTTGCAAAGTATCTGATGCAAAATTGGAAACTGCCCCTGACATTAGAAAATAATGTCTTTTATCACCACAATCCTTCGGCGGCTCAGCATTCAATTCCCGCTACTATAGTGCATCTGGCAGACATTATTGCTAACGGATTGGGATTGGGCAGCAGTGGCGAGCGATTTATTCCTCCCCTTGATTATAAGGCGTGGGAGGATCTTGGTTTAGCACCTAGCTCTTTTGAAGTTACCGTCAAACAGGCAATTCATCAATTAAATTCTTTTGAAATTACAATATTTGATTAAGGTAATAATTTCCTAACTGAATAAGAATTCTCTCAATTAAGCCCAGCAGATCAGGAACGATATTTAAGGAATGGATAAAAACACCAATCTACAAAGATAAAAATTATGGATGTCAAAGCAGCTCAGAGAGAGCTTAAATCATGTGAACAACACCTTGCGGATATTCGAGAAATCATGATCTCAAAGGAAGCCAACCTGAATCAATTAAAAGCAAAAAGGATTCAAATTGAGAACAATCTGCCGAGTCTTTTTGAAAAAGTGGCTTTGGGAGAAATTCCTTCCGAACAGCTTGAACAAGCAAAGGAGAAACTCAAAGATTTGAAGAGGCAGCTATTTGAAATTCCCATCCTGCTGAAGGGCCTTAAATCAGAGGAACCTCAGTATATTGAAAGGATATCGAAGGCGAAACGAATAATTATATCGACAGGGGTAAAAGGCGATGTGAAGAGCTCAAAGAAAATCTGCAAAAGATAAGAAATAAGATTTCAGCTGATTGCGGCTTTAGGACAATAAAAAGGGTAGCCGCGTCCGACTGCATGCGTTTGTTAGAAGAATAGCTATTGTTCGACATATATCGCTTTGCCGGTCACAGACTTTGCGGTTACGGGAATAGTGTATAAGTATCCAGTTCCGTATCCGCCCACAACATTAGAGTTGTGGGTGCCCGTAGATTCGATTAGCACACCATTTGCTCCAAGTTTTGCCGCTTGATTTTTGAGTTCTTGTACAGCGTAGTCTACCGAGCCTTGTTCGGTCCAACCTGCGTCACTTGAAGCATTTACTATCCCAATAATTTCATAAGATTCTGGGATCTCTAAATACAATTTAACCTGACTAGGGTCTATAGGATCTCTAACTTCACCCACTACAATCGAAGAACCAGTCCCAGTCGCACAACCTGCCAAGAATATTATTGTAAAAAGAACAGTATTCTTAAGCGATAAAGTTCGTTGCATTGGCTATTACTCCTTTTCTGATTCTAACGACAAAAGCTAAGCGGCGCCTTTTTTTGGCGTCCGCTTCAGCGACTTGTTAGGTGGAAAGCTGTTGCCCCCAGGCTGGGATTCAGGGCCCGCAACTGTTACTGGTTGACCGCCGCCATCCCTTCAGGCGAGTATCGATCCCCGAGCACCTGATCTGCCAATTCATTGAGCGTAGCTCGATTCTCCTCTGTGAGGCGACAGTCAAGTGCCCCCAGGTTGGTCTGGAGATTGGCGAGCTTGGTCGTGCCTGGAATGGCTACAACATGATCTCCTTGGTCCAACACCCAGGCCAAAGCAACCTGCGCTGCCACGCACCCCTTTTGGGCAGCAATCTCCTTGATCGCCTCCACCAGTTTGAGGTTAGACTCGAAATTTCCCGGCTGAAACCGAGGCTGCATCTGGGCCCGGAAATCAGTCTCGCTGGTGGGCCGATCGCTGGTTGAGGTGTAGCGGCCGGTCAGCATTCCCCTGCCTAAGGGCGCGTAGGCTACCAAGCTGATGCCAAGCTCTACACATGTGGGGAGTATGTCCTTCTCAATATCACGGCTAAATATCGAGTACTCGGTCTGAAGGGCGGCAATGGGATGAACAGCATGTGCCCGCTCAATCGTCCTGGCTGAAGCCTCTGACAAGCCAACAGCCCCGATCTTGCCCTCTTGAACTAACTTCGCCATCTCACCCACTGTATCCTCGATCTGCGTGGCCGGATCAACACGGTGGAGATAATACAGGTCAATCTTTTCGGTACCCAGACGCTTAAGACTCTTTTCACAAGAGTTCCGGACATTGGCCGGAGAGCCGTCCACTCCCACGAAGGCGCCCGTGGCCGGGTCACGTTGGGGACCAAACTTGGTCGCCAGAACAATTTGGTCCCAACGTCCGGCGAAAGCCTTACCCAGTAGTTGCTCATTGCGTCCTTGGCCGTAGATTTCCGCGGTATCAAAATGAGTGATACCCAGATCTACGGCCCGGTGGAGTAGATTGATGGCCTCCGACTCTTGCGTGGGTTCCCCGTAAAACTCGGAAAGTCCCATACATCCAAGTCCAACGGCCGATACTGAAATCCCTGATTGCCCAAGATTACGTGACAACATAACGCCTCCTTTACCTTTAAATCTATACTTGATCTCTAGTCCCTCATTTAGCACCTAACAGTTATGTTAGATGGAAAATTTTCCATCTATTGTGATAGGTGGATTCAAATTCAAATTGCACCATATAATTTCATGCCAACCTGAATTTTTACGAATCAGCTTCTCACTTTTCTTTGCCAATTTATTCGCTTTCCAAGCACATTCACTGATATTTATATGGTTTTGGTTACCTCTATTTCTGTCCGGATCAGTTACCCCCGCCGCCATAGTCATTATTAATGTTTTTGAACCAGAAGAATGCGTTTCAAAAAAGTCTTTAAAAACTATATTAAATGCGTTTGCTGCAGTTGACCTATGAACACCCCATCCCCACGATTGAGCATTTTGTACAAATATGATGGTCAATAAAATATTTGTAACAGCCAAAAATACAAATAGATTAATAATTTTCTTGGCTTTTATCATTTAAAAATCCCCTATTGGCTTCTAATATCACAGCGAAAAGGAATGTGGTGAGATATATTGAGATAAACACAACTATCACAATTTTACAGATATGCAAAAATATCACAACTTCTGGAGGCCAGTCAATTTTGCCGATATGTTGGTATCTGCAATCCTGTGAGAAAGATTACATTATCAATTAACAACTTTTACCTATGGTCAATTGTAAACGTCTTAGCAAAGAAATTTTCCGCGTTAATCTGAACTGCAAATTTATCTAATTCAGGGAATTCTTTCTTTCCATTAACAATTTGAGCTCTCACGGGCCCAAGGCTTAGATGTGGGCGTTCAGCTGTTGTGGTAAGTTTTTTGTGACGTTTTTTTTGAAGTTTTATCTCATCAATAATACTTTCTATGAATTTTGGTTTTTTTAAGGTTTCTGCCGATTCGTAAGAGCGATATAAATGCTCTAATTCTGACAGCCGTTGGTTAGATGCTATAAGATAAAACCTCTCCAGTCCAACAGATTCATCCAATTCAAGCGCGAAGCTACCTTTTGGGATGTAGTATTTTTTAGACACTTTATAATCTGTCAAAAATTGGCTAAGGTTGTATGGAAACATCATGTATAATTCACCCTTGGAACTATAATAAAAAACGTATACAAAACAATTCTGATTTAATTGAATGCGCATCTTTAATAGATCGCCAGATTTTAATTCCGTATCTCGGGTTATTCCAATAAGCTCCTGATTATTCTCAGGCCCGACGATGGCGCCGAATGCCCATGAAAAACAGACTTTGCCAGTACATCCTTGTTCAGCTCTTGCATATTCAAGCAGGTAGAAAAGCATAATACAAGCCAATGTGATTTGAATTAAAATTTTGGATGAACAAAGTCGTTTCATATAATTATTTACCAATGCTTAAAGAAGCATATATGGAGGTCGTCTCTACTTCACATTTTTTTTGCATTATTTTTTTATTCTTGTCGCCTACCTTTTATTAATCCGCGGGCGAAGACATTTTGACCTTCTGCAGTGCCTTCAAAAGATTGACCATCTGAAGAAATTTGCAATTTAATAAACCATGACTGCGCATCCTCTAATTTTCCCTTGAAATTACTTCCGACAACACTTCCCTCAATTTCATATGCAGAATATTTGGTGGATACTACCGTGTTGTCACTTTGCTTTAAAACCCATGTGCCTTGTACAAAGCGGAATCCTTCAACTTTCCATTTTCCGCCCCATGGTTCGACATTGCGTTTATTATCATCAGAAATCGAAGCCATTTGAGTTTCAGATGCACTTTCTGGAGGAATTTGTGATTTTTTACCTGCTTCAGATTTAGAGGTGCTTTTATTCGAGTTGAAATAAAAATCTCCCATCAAGGATGAAGATTCCCACGGGATTTGGCGACCATTGGTCTGTCTGGCCACATCGATTCTAACGCGTTTTAAGACTTGCTCAATCAACAAATTGGGCGTCATCATATGTTTAATCAAGTGCTTTGTAAAAATGCCGTTTCTATCAGGGCCATCGGCGGCAACCTCGCCCGGAGCGGTTGAATAGACAATCAGAGAACCGGCGGGCGCATCCATGCGTGCCAGGCCGCTTTGATCGGATCGAAAAGCTCTGGCGTAAGGATTGTGGCGGCAGGCATCCAGTATCACGATATTTAGCCGGTTTTCAGCGTCCTTCATCTTTCCCAGTATCCAGCCGGCATCTACGGCTTCGTATTTGACATCGGCTTCGGATTCAATTTTGGCATCAACAGGCATAAGATAATTACGTCCCTCTACCTGGACCCCATGCCCAGCAAAATAAAATAACCCAACACCGCCATTTCTCAGTTGCCGGCCGAAATGGCGGATGCTGTCTTCCATGGTTCTCTGATCCACATTTTTCTTGAGAATGACTTTAAAGCCTAACTTTTTGAGAGTTGCCGCCATATCCTCGGCATCGTTTATAGGATTTTTAAGTGGTGCGGTCTGATAGGCGCCGTTGCCGATAACAAGAGCAAGTCGGTCTACTTTCAGTTTGATTCCACGCTCTTGTGCAGCTTGGGCAACAGCTGCGCAGAGCAAAAGCAGGGATGAAACAAGGACTGTGAATTTCCTATGTGTCATTCTAAAGTCCTTTTCATTTACTAATAATGAGGAGGGCGCTTGTTAAAACCACATTATTTTACCCAATATTTTATGTCAAATCTAATTTCTATGAAGTTTGGATACATTGAGAGACTGTCGAAAAAGCCCAAAAGTGGCAATTTTAGCAATTCCGCATATAATAAAGTCAACAGCTTACAATCACCAAATTTACAAGTTTAGGGTTTTTCGACAGTCTCTGAGAATATCACCAAACCGGGAGATTTGTGATATCATTTTTATTTGGTTGATATGGAAACATTTTTATGGCTTCAAAAATCTTTGATAAGTTGGAGCAACCGCGTTCGGAGTCAAGTTTTAATTTTGCTACCAGAGTGTTTGGTCGCGAAGCATCGCATTTGCGATTATCAGCAATTTACGCATACAGGCGGTGGCCGCCATTTACCGGCAGCAATCAGCCGTTGATAAAACCCCTTAAATCGAGGTCGTCTCTACTTCACAATTTTTTTGAATTATATTTTATTCTTGCCGCCTACCTAATATTAATGCTCTGGAGAAGCCAGCTTGACCTGCTATAGTTCCTTTAAAAGATTGACCATCTGAAGAAAGTTGCAGCTTAAGAAAATATGTAGACGCATTATCACCTTTTAATTTTCCCTCGAAATTACTCCCAACAACCTTCCCCTTAATATTAAATAAAGAATCTTCGGTGGATAGCACCGTGTTGTCACTTTGCTTTAAGGCCCATGTGCCTGTTGTATTACGGTATCCGCTAACTATCCATTTCCCGCTCCAGGGTTCGATTGGGTTCACTTTAGCAGGAGAAAAGGCCGCGATGGGCTTGTCGGCTGTCTTTTCAGGTAGCCTTTTAGGCTTAACAACATAGCCCAGTGACTCAATTTGGCCTTTCAGATCCTCAGCCACATCATTGGCAACATCTTTAAAAACAGTCTTCCAGGCGCCAATTGTATATCCCCCTCCGGCAACGACTTCGCGACTTGCTATAGCCGATCCGACCTTATTGTTTTTGTCATCCTTTAATTCACATCGAATCGATAATTCAGTGGCTCCCCATCCGGGCATCACCCAGCGTTTAAAGGCACTGCCCTTTTTGTAGCCGACGATTCTGCTTTCCATAATCAAAGCAGGTTCCTTCCCCCCTAACCACAGCAAGTCTTCTTCAAGAAGCTGATCCTCCAGTGCATCAGCCAGCATCTCTTCAATATCAATATCAAAGTCGAATCCGGTATCATTGACAACTTTATCCACCTTAATGCTCACATCCTCTTTGGGAATATACGCTTTATTTAACTTTACCTGGTGCTGAACATTGGCACATCCTCCACAAATAAGGGTCAAAAATCCAATCAAAAAGATGCCCATCACGATTTTTGCATAATTACTCTCTGAAACTTTCATTAGTCTTCTCCCAATTGTTCATTAAAGGTTTTTTGGGATTTCGATTTAATAAACATCTTAGGAAGCCAGGCTGAATAGAGCATCAGAAATGTCGGGCCGGTTTAACAGGCAAAAATCAGCAAAATATAGAATTGAGAGCAAGTATAGAGCGCAGATTCAATACAGGCAGCCGGTGAGCTTACCATTAATCACATGATATTTTAAAACATATGAAAATTTCAAGATAAATCCAATTGTGAGATCGTTAGCTGAGTAACCATAAGTGGCCAATATTGCAGATATGAAACGGATATCATAAAATTCAGGCATTCAGCTGGAGAGCAGTATTTGCTTACCGGAGGTCCGCCTGAAGCGGATTGAAGGATTTGAAGCGAGGCACCAGCAAAGATATCGGGTCAAAGGACATTTTTAAGCTGGCTTATAGCGCTCTTCGTTCAATATGATTTAAAGGGGTTCAATAAAAACCCACAGTTTTCCCCCGCAGACATCTCCCCCTTTGGTACCCAGATCATCGGTGAGGTCGATTTCAAGGATCTGGGGCTTTTGGGTGACCAGTGTGCTGCGTAAAGCGGCACTGCGAGCCTGGCTTTCGCCGCAGCCGCCCCCGATCGTTCCATAGGTCGTGCCATCCATACATATGATCATTTTTGCGCCAGGCTCCCTTGGTGTGGAACCCGCCGTTTCGATGATCGTGGCAAGGCAAACCGTTATCTCCCTTTCCTTTAGCTCCATTAATTTTTTAAAGATTTCCAGATCATTCATAAGTCAATTCCTACCGCATTCCTTAGGGCGCGCGCCTGGGCCGGACCTTTCCTGCGAACACAGACCAGCTCGGACACAATCGACAGGGCAATCTCTTCGGGCGACTCGGCCCCGATGGGAAGCCCGATGGGTGTGAAGACATCCTTCAACCTTGTCCGGGAAAATCCTTTTTCCGCCAGCATTTCAAGAACGAAACGCACCCGCCTGCGGCTTCCAATGAGGCCGACATATGCGGCTTTCTTTCTCAGTATTTCAATTAAACAGTCCGCATCGTGCTCGTGGCCCCTGGTAATCACTACGACATATGTGGCCGGACTGAAATGGTAATCACGCAAAGCGGCCGTGAAATCCTCGGCAATGACGTTGCAATTTGGAAAACGAGAAGGACTGGCAAAATCAGAACGGTCGTCGATGACCGTCACCCGAAAACCCAGTCGCTGGGCAAAATGGGCTAAAGGAATGGCGATGTGACCTGCTCCGCACAGAATTAACTCGGCATCAGGGGAGATAATATTTAGAAAAACTTTAACCCCGGCCTCCATTTCAGCCACCTGGCTCTTATTTTCCTTGAACGCTTTCTGCGCCAGGCCGGCTAAACTGGAATCCAGTTGAGTTGATCCCAGAGAACCCTCTATGGTTCCATTATCGAATACAATTGCTTTTTGGCCGGACCGGACATCACCGATGTTTGAGGCCAAAACAGTTGCCAGACAGAAGCTTTTTTCCTTTTCTATAAGCTCAACAATTCGAACGTGAGTATCCATAAATCCACCGAATTAAGCATTTCTTTAACTTTTTTAACCCTTCTCAAATCGATTATTCTTTACCTCGATAATAACGCATGGAGTCCGTTGAGTAAATAGCAAGGGCGGTCCATATGAGAATAAAGGTTACCACCTGGGCGCTTGAGAAAGGTTCACGAAATAAAAAAACGGCCAGAATGAACATACAGCTGGGAGCGATGTACTGCAGCAGCCCCAAGGTTGACAGATACAGCCGCCGGGCGCCCAGGGTAAAACATAGTAGTGGCACCGCGGTAAGCGGTGCGCAGCCCATCAACAACAGGTCCAGTTTCAAACTGACCCGGAAAATTGAGCCCTGGCCATGGCTATCGAGATAAAAAAGATATACTAAAGCCGGGATTGAAAGCAACAGGGTTTCCACAGTCAATCCCACCAGCGACCCAACCGGGGCGACTTTGCGTATCAGCCCGTAAATCCCAAAGGTTACACCCAGCGTTAAGGCAATCCAGGGAAACTCACCGTAGTAAGCCGTAAGATAAATAACGCCGGCTGTGGCCAGCGCCACGGCCAGAATCTGCAACGCTCGCAATCTTTCTTTAAGAAAAACCACTCCCAGCACCACATTGACCAGAGGATTGATGTAATAGCCCAGGCTGGCCTGTAACAGGTGGTCACTGTTGATCGCCCAGATATACAGCAGCCAGTTGCCGCCGATAATCAGGGCGGTAAAGAAAAGTATGAGCAGGGTGCGGGTGTTTTTCAAGGCATCGATAAGTTCCCGCCCGCGCCGCATCATAATTATCAACGGTAACAGAAAGATAAACGACCAGACGATGCGGTGCAAAATGATCTCAAACGCCGGAACCGCCCGCATCGCTTTCCAGTATATCGGGCTGATCCCCCAGATCAAAAATGCCGAGGATGCATACACCACCCCTAATATCGTATCCGAGTGGAGATTGGGTTTTGTTGTTTTGGATATAATCGACTTCATTTGATAGAAAGAACCGGTCGGGATAAATCCCAATGTTGTTGTCTTAGCGATGATGACACGTGGGAGTGGCTTCCAGCCACGATTGTCAATATTGGCCCGGCTGTGCCAATCGCGGCTAAAAGCCGCTCCCACAACCCAATAATTTTTTAGGCCAACAGTATTGGAGATAACCCTGCTCCAAAATGGTTCGAAGAGGTGTATATTTATATTTGTTTTG
This sequence comes from uncultured delta proteobacterium, assembly GCA_963706575.1. Classification (GTDB taxonomy): domain Bacteria; phylum Desulfobacterota; class Desulfobacteria; order Desulfobacterales; family JAHEIW01; genus JAHEIW01. The sequence continues at coordinate 364,473 of CAVPNL010000004.1, forward strand.
CAGGCACCATACTCCAGCGCTATAACAGCGTCAATCGACTTTTTAATGCGGTCGAAAAGAGATTTGACTTTAAAATATGAATCCCCTATTTATCGTACCAGCAGCAGATTCACAAATTAGATAAGCGGAAATAACCTGCCGCAGTTCGGTTCATAAAATATAACCACAAAGATCACGAAGCGCACAAAGAAAAGCATCTAAAAAAATCTTTTATACCCTTTGTGAACTTCGTGCCTTCGTGGTTAAAATAAATTGTCCCAAACAGCACCTTTTTTTATGCCTAAAATCAAAAACGATTAAAGGAGACCCGTATGATTGAAACAAAGATAACCCGAATGCTGGGAATCAAGTATCCGATTATCGGCGGTACCATGATGTGGATCAGCAATGCCGATTTTGTGGCCGCCATTTCCAATGCCGGCGGCCTGGGGGTTCTCGCCTCGGCGATGTATGATTCCCGGGAGGCTTTTGCAGATGCCATTGACCGCATCAGGACGCTGACCGACAAACCGTTTTCCGTCAACATCAATCTGTTTCCCGCCATGCGCCAGATGGACAATGATGTCTACATGGAGGTGCTGGAAGAAAAAGAAGTGAAAATCGTAGAGACATCCGGTCATTCGGCGCCCGAGGAATTATGTCAACGCTTCAAAAAGGCCGGCATGACATGGATTCACAAATGTGTGGGGGTAAGGTATGCGCAAAAAGTCCAGGATCTGGGGGCGGATATCGTGACCGTGGTCGGCTATGAAAACGGAGGGGCCACCGGCAAACTCGACATCGGCACACTGGTCCTGGTTCCGGCCGTGGTGGATGCGGTTCAGATACCGGTCATCGGCGGCGGCGGCGTCTCTGACGGCCGCAGCTTAATGGCAATCCTGTCGCTGGGGGCTGAAGCCGTCATCATGGGTACACGGCTGCTGGTGACCGAGGAATGCCCGATTCATGACAACCTGAAAAACGCCCTGATCGGCACCAGCGAACTGGACACCACTCTGATCATGCGATCCCTGAATGCCACCCACCGGGTCTGGCGCAATGCAGCGGCCGATAATTGCACCAATCTGGAAGCCTGCGGTGCGGATTTTCCTGAAATCCTGGAGGTCGTTTCCGGCCTGCGGGCCAAGAAAATGTACGATGAAGGCGATCTGGATGAAGGGATCCTGGCCTGCGGGCAGGGCATATGCTTTGCCAGAGAAATTCTGCCGATAAAAACGCTTTTTGACCGCATGATGTCTCAGGCGGAGGAAATCCGAAATAAGATGCAAGCCGCCTGAAATAAAAGAGCCTCACGCAAAGACGCTAAAAAACCTGCACGCAAAGTTAAAAAATATCAAACATCCTGTTTTCCCTTGGCGGGCTTTGCGACTTTGCGTGAGGAAATGTAAAAGTTTCATAGTTCAACATCGCATTTATTTTATACGGAAGGGATTTATTATGACTGAAACATCCTGCTTTAAAGTCGAAGCAGATAACCATATCGCATGGTTGACATTAAATCGTCCTGAAAAACGCAATGTTATGGGGCTGGCCTTTTTTGATGAAATCGGCGCATGCTTTGATGACTTTGACCGTAATCCCGATATTCGTGTCGTGATCATCCGCGCCGAAGGCAAAAGCTTTTCAGCAGGCACCGATCTTGAAGAAGCCGGGACTTTGGTCAGCCAGCAATCGGCAGACGGGCGTGACAAAATGCAAAAAAGCATTTTGGCGCTTCAAGCGGGTTTTACGAAAATCGAAAGCTGCCGCAAACCCGTCATCGCGGCAATCCACAGCCACTGTATCGGTGGCGGGATGGATCTGATCTGTGCCTGCGATATGCGTCTGGCAACAACGGATGCGATCTTCAGCATCCGCGAAACCCGAATGGGCATTGTTGCTGATCTCGGAACCCTGCAGCGTCTGCCGCATATCATCGGCCAGGGCTGGTTGCGGGAACTGGCGCTGACCGGACGCGATTTTACGGCACAGGAAGCACTGCAAATGGGGCTGGTTACACGTGTTTGCGACGATCGTCCGGCCCTTTACAAAGCGGCTAAAAAGCTGGCGGATCAAATTGCAGCCTGCCCGCCGCTAACCGTTCAGGGGACCAAGGAGGTCATCAATTACAGCCGCGACAACGGCATCGACGCCGGGCTGCAATATGTCGCTCAGAAAAATTCAGCAGCCCTGCCCTCAGAAGACCTTTTTGAAGCGGTGACGGCTTTTATGGAAAAAAGAGCGCCGGTATTCAAAGGCAGATAATGAGCGCTTCGCTTGAGGAGCACTGCGTTTAAGGAGCGCTGCGCTTAAAGACAAATTAATTTTGCCTCTAACCTATAGTTCCGACACTAGTTTACGCTCAATTGCAGCGTTTGCCAAAGGACGAATATATATGCTATATGTTACCGATGGCAAAAGCTACTAGCCCCGACCTCCTTACAAATAACGGCGATTCTATTCGGTCTCTTTCCGATCGGGATATCGCCATTTCGCCCCATATCAATAATCTTTTTAATATTCCAATCGATTTTTCCGAATTGCTTGATGAAATTGCCATCGGGGTTGTAGTCCTGAGCCTGGAGCGCAAGATCGTTGTTATGAATCAAACCCTGAAAGCCCTTACCGGATTCAGCCAGAAGGAGTTTTGCGGTTTTGACTGCGCCCATATTCTGCGAAGCAATATTTGTCTTCACGACTGTCCGGTGTTGCGTATCGATGAAAAATCCGGTTCACGATGCATCGAAGGCAATCTTATCAACAAAGAGCGTCAATTAATTCCTATCCGCATCACATCAGCGCCCTTAAAAAACATTAACGGCAAAATTATTGGATTTCTGGAAACGGTGGAAGACATCCGCCTCCTGCGGAAACTCGATGAAACGTCGAGCCATGCATACAATTTTAACAACATTGTCGGCAGAAGTCCGCAAATGGAAAAAATTTTCCAGATCCTTCCATCCCTGGCTCAGAGCGATTCATCGGTCTTAATCACAGGAGAAACCGGTACCGGCAAGGACATGGTGGCTGAAACGATCCATCACGCATCAAACCGAGCAAAGGGTCCTTTTGCCAAGATAAATTGTGGTGCATTGCCGGACACCCTTCTGGAGTCTGAATTATTCGGTCATCGTAAAGGTGCTTTTACCGGCGCCGTGGAGAATAAGCCTGGCAGAATTCAACTGGCGAATAACGGAACGCTTTACCTGACTGAAATTGGTGATCTTCCACTTGCACTTCAGGTCAAACTGCTCACTTTCCTGGATGATAAAGAGGTTTTTCCTTTAGGCAGCATCAAAGGGTTTACCGCCGACGTACGCATCATTGCAGCCACCCACCGCAATCTCGAAGAGATGGTCAGTGGCGGCCGATTTCGAAAAGATCTTTTATTCAGACTAAACGTAATCCGACTTCATCTACCCCCATTGCGCGATCGACATGGTGATATTCAGCTGTTATTGGATCATTTTTTGAATACCCTTTCAACCCAGTTGGGGAAAAAAACTCACGTCCTGTCGCGCAAGGCATTAAAAATTTTGCTGACTTACAATTATCCGGGAAACGTAAGAGAGCTGAAAAATATCATTGAGTATGCGATAAATATCTGTGGCGATCGACAAATTAAAACCAAACACCTGCCCTCCTATTTGATGGAACCGGATCCGTTCGATGTCCCTGATGCCGGACAACCGCCGGTCTCCCCTCTCGCCTCAAATACCGGTGCAATCAGTTTTATTCGATCCGAATCCGACCAGAACTGGCCCGACATTGAAAAACGAATGATAATGGAGGCCCTGATCCAAGCAGGCGGGCGCAAAAACAAAGCCGCAGCTTCACTGGGCTGGGCCAGAAGCACTCTTTGGCGCAAAATGAGCCAATACGGTATACGTTGATGGCCTCAAAAAAGATCCTTATTCCTTTATATGAAAATGATGTGGCCCCTCGATTTGATCTGGCAACAGAGGTTCTGATCGTTACCCATCATGGAAAAGCCGGTTCAGGGGATAAAAGGATGGTGGTCCTGCCGCGAGCGTCGGCAGACAAGCTTTGCCATCTAATTATCACTGAAAATATCCAGACCGTTATCTGCAGTGGCATCGAGGATGATTACTATCAGTATCTTACCTGGAAGAGGATTGAAGTGATCGATTCCGTAGTTGGATCAAGCAATTCGGCCCTGAAGCGCTATTTCAAAAGAAAACTCAAACCGGGTGATATCTTATAACAAGCCTTTATTCATCCATAATTCACAGCAATTGAAAAAACCTGAGACAGGTAGTCGGTAGCGTTTTCAATGCATCTCCGCGGGCCCTTATTTTTTTCGGAGTCATACGACTAATTCGCGGCTGAATGTTAAAAATATGGCGAATTATGTTTTAAAATGTATTATTTTGTAGCTATTGATATGATTTAATATGATTTATATCGTTTCAGTAGCATCCCGTCCTTCCTTCCATCCGTATAAAACTATCTGAAATTATAGCATAAATTATTTTTGGCACATGTCTTGCTGATGCATAGGACCTGTTGTTTTAAAAAGGCGAATAGAACAATGGGTATCCGCATATTGATAATTGAAGCCGAAAATCGCTTTCGTAAAAATCTTTACCAGTGTTTGCAAAAAAAGGGATTTACGGTGGATAAGGTCACACCAGAAGACGATGTGGAGACGATCGTTGCCAGAGAAAAAATTGATGTCGTTCTGCTGGGAGTAGATGGTTTGGGTATGGAAGGGTTGGCATTGATCCGGCCACTCAAAACCATCAGTCCCATGACCGAAATTATCATCATAAACGACTCCAACCACATGGATCTTTCCATAGAAGGGATGGATCTGGGTGTTTTTGATGATTTCCTGATTCCATTGGATATCGATTTGTTGGTCAAACGCATCCGGGAGGCTGTCGGGCGGCAAGATCAAAGTGAATAACATTGATTTGGCAAACACCGAAAGCAAGACGGGTTGGAACCGGACTGAAGTTGCGAATGCGATATGGGTTTCACCTGTAATGACGGTCGAATTATTAGGAGCCTTGATATGAAAACGATAGCGGTAAGAGAATTAATGGTGCCCCTGGAAGATTATGCAACGGTTTCTGTGGATGCGACGCTGCGTGAGGCGGTCCTTGCTCTGGAAAAGGCACAACAGGCACTTGATGCGTCTCGGCATAAACATCGCGCCATACTGGTGCTGGATGAAAGCGGGAAAGTTGTGAGTAAAATAACCATGAAAGACATCCTGGTCGCCCTGGAGCCCAATTACGGAAAAGTGGAAGGGATGGGGGTTTTGGAGCGATCCGGATACAGTCCGGATTTGATCAAGGACATGCTCGAAGACAACGCACTGTGGGCGGAACCGTTGCAGTTTTTTGCTAAACGGGCCACCAAGCTGAAGGTGGCTGATTTTATTCAAACACCATCTGAAGGTGAATATATTGATGAAAATGCCACGCTGGGAGAGGCCACCCATCAGTTGATTGCTTATCCTTATCATTCTCTGCTGGTGACCAAAGATGATGAGGTGGTGGGGATATTGAGGCTGTCTGACGTTTTTACAAAAGTTTGCGATATCATTGCAGGCGGTTGACGCTGAATTTAGGCAGAATCAAAGGGCGTGCGAGATTTATTAGAAGCCAAATTTTAATGTGACACTTAACTTAGGAGTTTTTTGATGGACACTCATGGGGAAAAAACCGGAATATTCGCTAAAAAAGGGCTTTGGATCGGAATCGGCACCGGTATTTTTATATTGATTGCCTTTATTTTGCCCACACCCCAGTCGCTTCTCGAGGTGATGGAAAAATACGGGTATGTCGAAAAGATGATCGACTGGGAAATCGCCCATAATGCCAAAGAAGCTGCCGCTAAAACCATGATCGTACTGGGGATTGTGCCCATGGCGGTCGTCTTTTTTGCCATCGAGGCGTTGCCGATCGGGGTGACGGGCATCCTGATGCCGCTGATGGCCTATTTTTTCGGGCTGCTGCCGTTTAACATGATCGGCAAGACCTTTGCGGGGGATGCGCCGATGTTCATGCTGGGCGTTTTTGCCCTGGGAGCCACGGTGGTGGAGGTGGGTTTTCATAAACGCCTGGCGGTCTGGCTGCTGGGATGGACCAAGGGGTTCTGGGTTCCCATGATCGTGCTGTGCATCAGTATGTCGATTGTGGGATCGTTTATGTCGGCCCCTGCCATGTGTTCTTTTATGGTGCCGGTGATGATGGCGGTCTATTACGGATCGGTGAAGGCCACCAGCCCGGAGGGGGAGGTGGTTCACGATCCGGCGCTGGCCAAATATCTGCTTTTTTCCCTGTGTTTCGCGCTGAATATGGGCGGGCCCGGAACCCCCTCGGCCGGCGGGCGCAATGTGATCATGATGGGTTTTTTTACCGAATACGGCATACCGATCACCTATTCGGGCTGGATGAAATACGGCTGGCCCCTGGTGCCGCTGGGCAGCGCCATGTTGTTGCTCTATATGGCGACTCTTTTCAGTAAAAAGATTAAGACCCGGGATCTCACCCCCGGGCTGGAGCACATCAAGGAAGAGACGCGCAAAATGGGCAAAATGAAATATCCCGAGTATGTCACGGCCGGCACGCTTTTTGTCATTGTGGCCCTGTGGATATTCGGCGGCGAAGCCACGGGATTGGGCGGTCCGGCGCTGCTGGCCCTGGTCATTCCGGTCTTGTTCAAGACCGTCAAATTTGAACAGATCATTGAGCGTATTTCCTTTAATGCCTGGTTCATGTACTGCGGGGCGCTGACCCTGGGCGCCCTTCTCAAGGAAAGCGGCGGCGCCCTGTGGCTGGCGACCACCTTTCTGAACGCGCTGTCGCAGGTCGGCATGGATCAGGGTTACGGGCTGTGGCTCGGAATGTCCGCTTTCTCGGGTCTGGTTACCAATTTTATGTCGGATGCGGCCACCGTGGCCCTTATCGGACCCATTGTGGTCCCCATGGGGATTATGACTAAGGTTGCCGGCGAGCCCTGGGCCATCGGCATGGCCGTAGCACTGGCATCATCCTATGCCCATTTCCTGATTGTGGGATCGCCCGCCAATGCGCTGACATTTGCGCTGGGGGTTTATCCGGATACAAACAAGCGGGCTCTTGAAGCCATTGATTTTGTAAAATACGGTTTTGGATTTTTTATACTGTCGATGCTGCTGCTCTGGATCATTGGATTTCTGGTGGTCTATCCCATCGTTGGTTTTCCGGAGGGAATTCTCGAGCAGGCCACCCAGGTGCTGCAAAGTACGACGAAGTAGACTCAAAGCGTCAATGAAATCCTGTAAACAGTCGAATCGAAGTTTTCTTTATTCAGTTTTGCATCGCGCGGCTTTTAAAATCGCCAAAAGCATGGAGGGAAAATTGACCTTTTCTTATTCAGGTGGAACAATACACCATCAATTATTCCCGGCAACACTCAGATATGCAGTTCCAAAAATCTTTGCACAGGCATCAGAGCACATCGGTAAGGAGGGATAGCTATGACAGTGCCATCCATTATGTTGGTGGACGATGAGGTTTCCTTTGTGGAAACCATGGCCAAACGGCTGACCAAAAGAAAGTTTGCCACCATTACGGCCTTCAGTGCTGAAGAAGGTCTGGAAAAACTGGCAGCCAATCAAAATCTCGATGTTATTGTCCTGGATATTAAGATGCCCGGAATGAATGGGATAGCAGCGTTGAAACAAATAAAAAAGATTTCTCCCCTGACAGAGGTCATTATGCTGACGGGACATGCCACCATAGAATCGGCCATCGAAGGCATGAAACTGGGGGCTTATGATTTTCTGAGGAAACCGTGCGATTTTGAAGAACTGGTCGGTAAGCTGGAGGGCGCTGTCAAAAAGAAACAGGCGCATGAGGAAAAGATCGATGCCTGGAAAAGCTTTATGAAATCCTCCACATTAAAAGGACTAATGGTTCCGCTGGAAGAATATGCGACTGTTTCTGAAGATGCAAACATCCTTGAAGCGATCAATGCCTTAGAAATTGCCCAGAAAGCTTTTGATCCGAAACGCTACCGCCACAGAGCTGTTCTGGTGATCGATAAGAAAAATCGGGTGGTCGGCAAGCTCAGTCAGCACGATATCATCCAGGCCCTGGAACCGCAATACAAGGAATCTAAAGCGCATAAAAAAGGCGCTCTTGAGCATTTAGGATTCAGCCAAAAATTCATAGAATCCGTTTCGCTTCAATACAGGGAGTGGGATAAACCTCTGCAGAATCTATATAATAAAGCGCTCGATCAAAAAGTTAAATCGTTTATGTATAAACCCACCGAAGGCGAATACATTAACCTGTCGGCAACCATGAATGAAACCATTCACCAACTCATCATCGGCAAACATCATTCCCTGCTGGTAACCGACGGCTCTGTCATCGTGGGCGTCGTGCGCCTGACAGATGTTTTCGAGTTTATTTGTCTTCGCCTGAAAACCATGCAGCTTGCTGCTGGTAGCGAAGAAAAAGCGAACGGCGACGAAGCTCCCGATCGGGCAGGAGGGTAAGGAGAAGACGCGGTATCATAGCCCTGGCAACGTGTGATCAAAGTTGTGAATATTGTTTTTTCTATTCGCTTTTCGGACCCATTCGGATTGTGAGGTGAAACAGAAAATATGGATGAACAGATTTCATCAAAAAGGCAAACCTGGCATGAAACCTTAAGAACATTGCTCTCGGATGAGCATACCATTATGGTCCTGCTGGGTATTGTCGTCGGGGTGGCAGGCGGCTACGGAGCGGTCGGATTTCGCTACCTTATCAATTTTATTCAGTCGATTGCATACGGATCATCGGCTGAATTGCTTGAGGTTATTGAATCGGTCCCATGGTATATGCGGATTGCCATTCCTGCCATCGGCGGATTAATCGTGGGTCCCATCGTCTATTTTTTTGCCAGGGAAGCCAAGGGGCACGGCGTTCCGGAGGTCATGTATGCCGTTGCCCTTAAACAGGGAATCATAAGAAAGCGCATTGTTTTCATCAAGGCCCTGGTATCTGCTGTTTGTATTGGAACCGGCGGCTCGGTTGGAAGAGAGGGCCCCATTGTTCAAATCGGCTCTGCTGTCGGGTCGACTCTGGGGCAATTATTTAACGTTTCGGCCAATCGAATGAGAACCATGGTCGGTTGCGGCGCTGCCGCGGGTATCGCGGCCACTTTCAACGCCCCTATTGCCGGCTCCATTTTTGCCCTTGAAATCATTCTTGGCGAATTTGAAATTACCAGTTTCAGCCCCATCATCATCTCTGCCGTTTCGGCCACGGCGATTTCACGCCATTACCTTGGGGATGTCCCGGCCTTTATTCTCCCGGAATATATCCTCCACAGCCCCCTGGAATTTCCCCTTTACGCTATTTTGGGTGTAGTGTGTGCCCTGGTTGCCGTCGGTTTTACTTTGATTTCTCTATCGCAGCCGAAGATGCCTGGGACGGCATTAAGTTTCCAGAATATTTAAAGGCTGTTTTAGGGGGATTGATCATGGGAACCATGGGGCTTGTTTTCCCCCAGGTACTAGGTGTCGGTTACGGCGCTATTGATCTGGCGCTAATGGTAAAGCTTTCCTGGTGGTTCATGGGTCTGCTGGTTCTATTTAAAATACTGGCAACCTCCATTACGATCGGGTCGGGAGGTTCCGGCGGAATTTTCGCTCCTTCACTTTTCATGGGTGCTATGGCGGGAGGCGCTTTTGGCGGCATTGTTAATTACTTGTTCCCCTCAGTGGCAGCCTCGCCGGGCGCTTATGCTGTGGTCGGCATGGGGGCGGTTGTGGCTGCGACGACCCATGGCCCCTTGCAGGCGATATTGATTATTTTTGAGATGACCGGCGACTACAAAATAATTCTGCCACTGATGATAACTTGCATTATCAGTTGCCTGATTGCGCGAAAGCTGTGTCGTGAATCTATCTATACCTTTAAATTGATCAGAAGGGGAATAAACATCAGAGGGGGCCAGGAGGTCAATATATTAAGTTCAATTAATGTAAAAGACGTAATGTATCACACAGTCGAAATCATACCGGAGACTTTTCTCCTGCAGGATCTGGCAAAAAAACTGCCTCAAAGCAGATCAAACAATTTCGTGGTCGTGGATGAAAATGAGAGAATCACAGGTGTACTCACATTTCTGGATTACTATGACAAGTTATTCAATGAAAAGTTAGATGATCATATGATGGTAAAAGATATCATGACGACAGATGTGGCCACTGTATCAATAGAAGATAATCTCAGCACGGCTATGGAAAAAATCTCAATTGGGGATTACTCTATCCTGCCTGTCGTTTCAGTGGAAGATCCCTTAAAAATGGTCGGTATCATGACGCGCAGGGATATTCTGGAAGCCTACGACCAGGCTGTGATTAAGAGAGCGTTGAATTAAAAGCCGGGCGTGCTTTAATTTAGAATAAAGCGCTGACCGCAAACATATATTCATTACGCATGCTCCAAAGCAGTCGAAGCGCGAATTAAGTTGCTAACACGGCTATCCGGATTAATTTTTTAGGTGAGCGGCGGTAAGGAGGAAAACCTATGACAGCGCCATTCATTATGTTGGTGGACGATGAAGTTTCTTTTGTGAAAACCGTGGCCAAACGGCTGGCCAAAAGAAACATTAAGACCCTTACGGCCTTCAGCGCTGAAGAGGGCCTGGAAAAACTAAAAGAAAACCAAGACCTCGATGTTATTGTTCTGGATGTCAAGATGCCGGGCATGAACGGGATAGATGCACTGAAAGAGATAAAAACGGTATCACCATTGGTTGAGGTCATTATGCTGACCGGACATGCAACGATTGAATTGGCAGTTGATGCCATGAAATTGGGGGCTCATGATTTTCTAATGAAACCGTTTGAAATCGAAGAGCTTGTTCTCAAAATGCAAGAAGCTGCTGATAAAAAACAACAGCACGAAGAAAGGATCAAAAAAGCTTTAAAAGAAGAAACCCTAGCAAAGTATGGTCCATTCTATTATACATAAACGCTGTTTTAACCTGCGGTTTTTCTGACACAATTCAGAGCGCGAACGGTCACAAGGCCCTTTTATAATTTAAAAAGAACAACAGATTGTCAAATGTTGCGGACAACATTGAAGTTAGAATTTCTGAACGATGACATACAGGCATTCGATAGCAGCGGTAAGGAGGGATAGTCATGACGGCACCTTTCATCTTGTTGGTGGACGATGAAGTTTCTTTTGTGAAAACCATGGCCAAGCGCTTGGCTACCAGAAACATTGAAACGATAGCAGCCTTCAGCGCTGAAGAGGGTCTGGAAAAACTAAAAATGAATCAAAACCTCGATGTTATTGTCCTGGATGTCAAGATGCCGGGTATGGATGGGATTGAGATGTTAAGAAAAATTAAGGCTGGATTTTTCAGGCCGGAGGTCATTATGCTGACCGGTCACGCCACGATCGAATTAGGCATTAACGGCATGAAACTGGGGGCTTATGATTTTCTCACCAAACCGTGTGATATCGAAGAGCTTGTCAAAAAAGTGGAGGAAGCGACCAAAAAGAAAAGGGCACATGATAACAAGATAGAGGATGCCGAGCGCAAGAAACTTTTGTCGAAATATGAACCGTAGCTTTTTCAAATAAATTTCACACCTTCATAGCCGTTACGGGGTTTACCTGCTAATACGGATCATTTCCACACCCCATCTTTTTTTTGACCGCTCTGCATGCTATTTTTTGGGATACGATACATTATCGAATTGACGAACAAAAGCAATAAGGCACCGTCAGGGCCGCCGCTAAAACGCGATGTCGACAGCCACGGAATTATTTGCTACTATCAGGAAAATAATTTTTTTTCCCCAAACAATAAGCCTATTGCAAACCATTTCTAAACAAATATCTTTAAAATACGTTTCAGCATTACCCAAAACTGCTTATGGATGAAGATAGAACATCCAAAAAACCGTACCGCAGAGATTTCACCAGAAATATGGTGTTGTTTGTTATCGTTGTTTCGTTTGTACCCATGCTCTTGGTCAGTGGTATGCTCCTTTATGAATACAGTATCTCCTACCATGAGAAACTATATGCCCACCTGAAAGAAGTGGTTCACAGACACGCTCAAGACATCGATAGTTTCTTGCGCGAGAGACTAAACAACCTTCAGTTTCTGTTAGATTCCTGCCAGAATGAAAACTTTCTTGATGAAATGGTTCTGCAAGAGAAGCTCTTCCAGCTTCAGCAAAAATATGAAGGTGTATTTGATGACTTAGGCCTTATTAATGAAAACGGCGTGCAGGAAGCCTATGCCGGGCGGTTCAGTCTGGGAAAAGCAGAGTATTCAGATGTGAAATGGTTCCAGGAGGCGCGCCAAAAGCCGTATTACATCAGCGATGTTTTTCTCGGACTCCGTTCAAGGCCGCATTTCATCGTGTCCGTGAAAACCTTGCAGCAAGGCCGGTATTTTTTACTGAGATCCACTATCAATTTTGAAGCATTCAATTCGCTTGCGGAAAACCTTCGTATCGGTAAAACCGGCTTTGCCTTTATTCTGAACCGGAAAGGAGATTTCCAAACAAAACCGCATTACGATATGTTGTCGACCAACAAATCGTATATGGATTTTATAAAAGCGGGTAAGAAAGCCCAGCACGGTATATATATTGGTGAAATTCAGGGTTCCGCCGGCATCGCGCAGGCCATATATCTGGCGGCCCTTCTGAAAAACGACGATTGGATTTTAGTGTACCAGCAGGAAAAGAAGGAAGCCTTTTCAGATTTGATCCGTACGCAAATTGTTGCAGTAGTGATTCTTTTTCTCGGGGCGTTGCTTATTGTCATTATGAATGTGATTTTGTTCCATAAAGTAATCAACCATATTACGGAAGTGGATCGGGAAAAAGAAATGATGAACCGGCAGATAATCGAAACCGGAAAATTGGCATCCGTGGGCCGGCTGGCGGCCGGAACTGCGCATGAGATCAACAACCCGGTGGCCATTATGGTTCAAGAAGCGGGATGGATAGAAGATCTGCTGCAAGAAGAGGAATTTCGAGAGGGAAAAAATCTGAAAGAAATCCAACGTGCGCTGAAACAGATTGCAAGCCAGGGAAAACGCTGTAAAGAAATCACCCATAAACTATTGAGTTTTGCCAGAACATCGGACACGCAAATACAGAACCTCCAGATAAACGAAATAATTAAAGAGGTCGTTGAGATTTCCGACAAGACTTCTTACACTGGAATCTCCATCAATACGCATCTGGATGATAAAATACCTTCGATCTACGGATCCCAGACCGAGATACAACAGGTTCTGCTGAATCTAATCAATAATGCCCTGTACGCCCTGGGAAAAGATGGTGGTAAAATCGACATCTCCAGCCGTCTGGCAGACCGTCATGTTTTGGTCACCGTTGAAGATGACGGCCCTGGAATTCCGGAAGCTAACCTCGACCGAATTTTCGACCCATTTTTCACCACCAAGCCGGTGGGAGAGGGCAACGGACTGGGCTTATCCATCTGTTTTGGAATCATCCAAAGAATGGGTGGCGAAATAGAAGTCACCAGTACCGTCGACGTGGGAACCCGTTTTGAAATCCGGTTTCCCCTGAAAAAAACCAATGGACTTAAAATCTGAAGACCGATCAGTACAAACATCGCTAAATCCGGGAGAATGAAATTGGGTGAAAACCAGGACGCTAACGAGAAGAAGATTAAAGTTCTTCTTGTAGATGATGAAAAAAGTTTTGTCGAAGTGCTCCATAAGAGATTGAGCAAAAGAAACATGGATGTCACAAAGAGTTTCAGTGGTGCGGAAGGCATTCAAGCCCTTCGCAAAGAGGATTATGATGTTGCGGTTTTAGATTTAAAAATGGAAGATATGGACGGATTAGAAGTGCTCAAAATATTTAAGACAATGTACCCTAAAATGGAAGTCATTATACTAACCGGCCATAAGTCGGAGCAGGCAGCGCGTGAAGTATTGAAATACGGAGCCTTCGCCTACCTGACGAAACCATGTGCTTTTGAAAAATTGCTCGATACAATTGCAAAAGTCATTCATGATTAAAAGCTTCATCGCTGACCGCATTATTTTCTGCCTGTTTAATTTCATGCTTTAATGATCTAATTAAATGATGATTATGGTCCAACGGAGGACCCATGCTTAAACCCGGTGCTTTAGATGGAATAACGGTAATCGATCTTTCCCGCCTCCTGCCGGGGCCTTATTGCTCAATGATTCTTGCCGACCATGGTGCCCGGGTGATCGCAGTTGAAAACAAGCGCTTTATGGCCGACGGCCTCTTTTTCAATACCATTAACCGCAACAAAGAGCACATGTCGCTCAATTTGAAAACCGACGCCGGCCAGCAGATTTTTTTCAAATTAATCGAGAAGGCTGACGTTCTTATGGAAGGCTTCCGGCCCGGCGTGGTCGATCGGCTCAGCGTTGACTATGAAAGCGTTCGAAAAGTGAATCCTAAAATTGTCTATTGCTCGATATCCGGCTACGGCCAGGATGGGCCCTTTCGCGATCGGGTCGGCCATGATGTCAATTATTTAAGCTTCTCCGGTGTTTTAAACCTGATCGGCGAACCGGACCGCCCGCCCTCGATTCCGGGAATCCAGATCGCCGATGTTGCCGCCGGAGGCATGAATGCTGCCATTGGAATTCTTTTGGCCCTTTTCGCCCGTGAAAAAACCGGCAGGGGTCAATACATCGACATCTCCATGACAGACGGCATGGTGGGCTTTTTACCGGTGGCGCTTTATTTTCAGCAACTGACCGGCAAAGACCCCCGGCGGGCCGATGCGCCGCTCTCTCACCGCTACGCGTGCTACAATACCTATGAAACCGCCGACGGTCGGTTTCTATCCATTGGCGCCGTGGAGAATCGTTTCTGGAAAAGGCTATGTGAGCATTTCGGGGTTCCGGAATATGCCACGCTGCAATATGATGACAGCCGCCGCAAGGAAATTTTGGAATTTATGCGCTCCACCTTTAAGAAAAAAACCCTGGATGAATGGACGAATGAACTGGCGGATCTGGAAATATGCTGGGGTCGGGTTCAGACCTTTTCAGAAGTGCTGGATGATCCCCTTTTCCGGGAACGCGAAATGTTTTTAGAATTGCAGGGAAAAGCCGGCGAGAAGCAGGCGGCAATCGGGGTGCCCGTTAAGTTAAGCGATACACCGGGCTCCGTGCGAAGTGCAGCCGACGATTTTGGCGAAAGCACTCCCTCGATACTCAAGGAACTGGGATACACACAAGATCAGATATCGGAGTTTACAAAGAATGATGTAATTTAAATATAGGTCAAAGGAGTCAATCAGATTGTAACAAAAAATTTAGGAATTGCGAATTTAGGAATTGAGGAATTTAAAAGTGAAAAGTTCCTATTTTGAATTTTTAAATATAAAAATTATTCAGGGGTTGCGGGATTTTACCGTCATGCCTGCGCCACGCAGGCATCCAGGCTTCGTCTCCGCGCAGAGTCTGCCCCCGTGAAGATGGGGGCGGAGATCCAAACAATTTCTGGATTCCCGCCTGCGCGGGAATGACAAACTTGAAATTAAAAAGTCCCCCGATCCC
The DNA here is from genome assembly GCA_963706575.1 of uncultured delta proteobacterium. Classification (GTDB taxonomy): domain Bacteria; phylum Desulfobacterota; class Desulfobacteria; order Desulfobacterales; family JAHEIW01; genus JAHEIW01. The sequence goes on from CAVPNL010000004.1 coordinate 380,016, forward strand.
TGATTTAATTGAAGGCGCCTGGATCTTCGAAGGTCCTTATCAATAGACATCGGTTAACGAATAACAAACAACCAGTAACAATTATTTTCAGACCATAGACTTCAATGTGGCCAATTCAAGCTGGTCTCCGGAATCTTCCGCACGGTCGGAAACTTCGACAATCGAATCCAGGCACAGCTTCAAATGGGCCTGGTGAGCAAAGTCCAACTCGGAATTGAAGATTTCCTTGGTCAGATCCCATTCGAGTTTATCAACCCGGGATTCCTGCAGGCCGATTTCTCTGGTGTGATCACGCACCGTTTCAATACTGCAATCGCCCTTTAGGTAACACAGTACCGCAAGTTTCAGAGAATCGATGATCCCCAGAGATTCTTTACCCACATCAAGAAAATGAGGCTTCAATTCATCGGAAATCAAGGGCCGTTGATTGAGGAAAAAATCACTGCAGGCCTCGGCCGCATTGCCGACTTTGTCAATGCTCTCAACGAGTTTATAGACATCTTCCCTGAGAAGCGGTAAATAGGCGCCGCGATAAAGTTTGTCGCGGATTTCATAGCGGATGATATCAGCCTCCGATTCATTGCTGCGGGTTTTGCGCGCCCAAACTTTAGCCTCACTGATGTTGCCATCGAGATAAAATTCAATTGTTTCCAGACTACCCTTTATGGTCTTTTCGGTAACATCCAGGTGTTTTAAAATAAGTTCGATAACCTCTTTTTCCTTTTTAAATAACATCTTGCGCTCTCCTTTGACAAGTGTGCGCGGAACTTAACCAAAATCCGCACTGAATTGAGTATGCGGTATTCCCCCGGGCTAAAAACATCGTTTTGCCATATATTGTTAGCTTCAGATCTCATCCCCACAGTGCGTGAAACACTTTGAAAAATAGATACGCCGCTGCCGCAGCCAGAGTGGGCATTAAAAACCAGCCCATTAATATGGTGAATACCATCTTCGCACGAATCGCTTTAGCACCTTTTACAAGACCGACACCGACAACAGCCCCCACGATAGCCGATGAAGTCGATACCGGAATTCCGAGCATTGAAAAAAGGTGCATCCCGAATGCCGCTGAGATCTGGGCGATAAAAGCTGCCGGAATGTCCAGGCGGGTAATACCGCTTCCGACAGTATGCGCAACTTTTTTGCCGTATGTTGCCGCGCCGGCCGCAATGCTCAAACCGCCGATAAACAGTAAAATCGTTGGATGGAAAATCCCCAGATTGGCGATCGGGCCTACCGCTGCGCCGGCGTGGTTGGCCCCCAGAGCGTAAGCCGCATAGCAGGCAGACAAAATCGCCAGGCGCCCCATGGCATGCTGCATCAACAATGATCGAGATTCAAATTTTCTGAGAATAAAATTCACCACATGCATCAGGGCAAATGCAAGCACCAGTACCATGATGGGGCAAAGAATCCAGCTTTCTGCGATGGCAATCAATTTAAAATAGTTGATTTCGGCCCCCAGCGCAAGACCGATGCCCACAACGCCTCCGACAATCGCCTGAGAGGTGGATGTGGGAATTCTAAAAAACGTCGCCAGGGTCACAAAAAAACCGGAACAGATCAACGCAATGGCAACCGCCGGATAACTCAAATCGGTTTTTACAATACCCTTGCCGATGGTGTGCATGACATGCTGACCCTGGAGCAGTGCACCCAAAAGCGCAAACACAGACACCAGAATGACGGCATTTTTGAATGAAATGAGCCCGCATCCCACCGAGGTGCCCACGCAATTGGCCGTATCATTCGCGCCGATATTCCAACCAACATATGCGCCGGCACCCAATATTAAAAGAAGTATGCCCTCGATCGTACTTGCTCCTCCGCTTCAATTGAGCCGATCAAAAAAAGCCTGCTTTAGCATAAATTTTTATAACATATTTATTTTTATAGAAATTTATTGATAAGTCAAAATATTAATTTGCATGCGACAAAGATTCACCGGTTATATCTTAATCCCGAATAGACCTTGCGTCGTGAAAAGCACTTTCCGATGACGTTGATGATACTTTCTGCAATCATGGAAAACCGGCTCGCAGCCTCCTATCGGCTTAACCCGATAAGAGCGACCCCTAACGCAATCAAAAAAGCGCCGATCAATCTGGGCTGCCGATGGCCTTCTCCAAGCCATATGATCCCGAACAAAGCAGAAAAGACGATGCTCACCTCCCTTACCGCCACGACATAGCTGACATTGCTGGTTTGCATGGCCAAAAGGACCAACAGGTAGGTGAATGCGACCAGAAAGCCGACAACCATGATGGGACCTTTATTGATCTGCCATTCCGGCTTTAACGCCTTTCTTTCTTTAATCAGCACGTAGGGTGTCAAAAAAATCAGGGGGATCAAAAATATAAAATAGATGTACACCGCCGGGTGCACTGATTTTACACCCACCTTATCCACCAGTGAATAGGCCGCGATGGTGCAACCGGTCAGCAGGGCCCAGATTGAGGCGGCGCTGCGAATCGCTGTGAAGGGCTCAAAAAGCGTTTTAAATGAAAAGGATTTTAAGTGAATGGCATAAATACCAACAATTACGAGAGCAATACCGCTGATCCCCGGTAGGCTCAGCTGCTCACGTAAAATGACCACAGCCAGAATCGGCACCCAAAAAGGCCCAAACCCCCTTGCCAGGGGATACACCACCGAAAGATCTCCCTGTTCATATGAGCTGCCGACAAAGAAAAAATAGAAGGTATGCAGTATGCCCGTAGCAACAATGCAGGCCCAGCCCGCAGTTGAAATCTTCATTCCGACATAGAAATACAGAAACATGGGAAAATAAAAAACAACAGCGAAAAGGATAAACCACCAGATAAAGGCAATTTTATTGCGGCTTTTCTTTGCCAGATAATTCCAGAAGGCATGCAAAAAAGCGGCGACAAGAACGATTAACAGGGCAGTGCCGGTCATACTGTTAGCAACTCTCGCTGGTGAGTTTCGAACAAGCCTTGCGATAGTCCGAGATTTCGCCGGAAAGATCCATGGGTGTGAGATAATCGATAAGATCATCGGGTGAGAACGGCAGATATTTAAAAATATGTTTCTCCAGTGCTGCTGTTTTTTCCCACAGCAATTCAATTCGGCGTTTGTGCTCGGGCTGAGTCCCGTACCTTTCCTGGATGTAGCTCATGCGATCATCCAGTGAAACGATCCGGTCATGGAGCACGCGCTTGTCGGCATAATTAACAATCACTGCTTCTGAGAAATTTTGAGGTTCGGAATAATTATCGAGGCGGACGTGCTGCCTGACGAGATCGCCGACCTGTGGATATCCAAAATCGGTCAGAACCTGCCCGCCGGTCAGCGCGTGGTTTTCCTCGGTTTCAAAACTGCGGGTCTTGGTAATATCATGCAGCAGCGCAGCAGCCTGCACCAGTTGCCCGTTGAGTTGACTGCCCTGAAGTATGATATGATCCACCAGACACTCGCCAACCCGGCACACCTGGATGGAGTGAGCCACGATATTCTCGAGCATTTGCATCCGGCACATGAGTTGAAAACAATTATTTTTAGACGGGATATTCATTTTGCAAGAATTAAATCCACCATTTCGGCAAACCCATGGCCGCCTTCCTGTTGGGTCACCCAGACCGGTTTATGCGTAATTTTTTCTTTAAACTGTAAAATATTCGCCACTCCCACCGAATGCGGAAAAAATTGGAACATGGGAACGTCATTGGGAGAATCCCCGATGAAAATGATGTTTTCTTTTACGGCTGCCAGATCTTCTTCGAACACCTCGGCAAACAGCAGCCGCGTCATGCTGAGCTTGTCATATTGACCGAACCAGCCGTTGACATGAATGGAGCTGATTTTGGCCCGGGCGCCCGCTTCTTCGAAAAGCCGCACGATTCGATCGATGTCTTCCATGGACAGGGGCGGTACATCTTCGCAATAATCAATGGCCAGATCGGCTTCCCGATAGTGCTGATCGGCAGATACCCGGCAGCCGGGTATTTTATCTAAAATTTCCCATTTGAGTTTTTCCAGCTTTTTGCGATCAGCACTGCGTTGTTCTTCCGATATAAAATAGCGCCGCTGCATTTTGCGCTGCCTATCATCGTAATAGAAATAAAAAGCGCCGTTTTCCCCAACGATACCATCCACCGGCCACATGCGTGCGATGTGATCACACCAACCCGCCGGCCGGCCGGTAATGGGAATCATGTAGATGCCCGCCTTTTTCAGATCCTCCATCGCTGCAAACACCACGGCCGGCAGGCGGCCGTCAAGGGTAAGCGTGTCATCGATATCCGCCAGAACATATCGGATGTTTTTTTTGACCGCTTTGGGCATTTTTTCAATCGGTTTCATTTTCTACCCCTGAACCATTTTTAGGATCGCTTCTTTAAATGTTGCTTACCGATGTGTCGTTAAGCTTGTCAATAATAAATCAATCAAATTCCTATGAAGGGAGCCTTAACAAATAATAATGATTAAAAAATAATCTGCTTATCTGGAAAGCCCAAGTTCCATTAAATAAACCCTCTGTGGGAGCGGCTTCCACATTCAATATCACTTTTTCTTTCCGGATAACCAGAAAAATAATTTTTGGAGCTTTTTGTTTCCAATCCAAAAAAAAGTATTATATTATCTAGTTTCCTAATGTTGTGTTCTGCAAATAAGTTACAAAACGATCGTCATTCCCGCGCAGGCGGGAGTCCAGTTCAAGGACGCCTGGATTCCCGCCTGCGCGGGAATGACGAATGGAAGGAATACGATATTGAGAGAGGCGCTACTCACAGCAATGGAAGATGCCGTTCATGAAGTCAGGAAGTGGCCGCAAAAGGAAGTCCGGATATTTCATCATAATGATTCCGACGGGCTCACCTCGGGAGCCATTCTTACAACAGCATTTGAAAGGGCCGGTTTTAAGGTGCAACGCTCATGTTTGGAAAAACCATATCCGAAGTTATTGCACAAAATTTATGAGCAAACGGGTGGTTTAATCATATTCGCGGATTTCGCCGGCCGGATTGCACCCCTGCTCTCAGATTTAAACCGCAGCCGGAACCTCACCCTCATCTTGGACCATCATGTGGCCGAACCTGCCACCGACCCCATGGTGCACAACCTGGATCCGGATTTATACGGGCTCAAGGGGGATCGCGACATATCCGGTTCCACAACCTGCTATCTCTTTGCCAAAGCCCTGGACCCTGCCAATAACGATCTTGCTCATATTGCTGCCATCGGTGCGGTGGGAGATGAGTTTTTTGTGGATGGTTGTCTGGCCGGTGAAAATCGTGATGCCGCTGCCCAAGCCGTCAATCAGGGTAAACTGCAAATCCACAGACATGAAACCGGTGAGCGTTACTATTTAAATACAGCCAGTGGGACCGTCGCCTGTGACGAACTCGGTGCTTATCTGGACACCCTGGGTGCCGCCGGCTATTATCAAAATGGACCGGACATGGGAATCCGGGTCTGTTTGGAGGGCACTTGTGCTGAATCAGACCGGATGCTCAAAAAGTTGCAGGCCATTCAAAATAAAGCCTTTGAGAATGAGATTTCAAAAATTCAGTCTGAAGGGTTGAAAAAAACGGCAAACATCCAGTGGTTCCATGTCGAGAATCGATTTGCACCCATGGGCGTCAAAATGATCGGTGTATTCTGCGATGCCATCAAAAACTCCGATGCTGTCGATAAACACCGTTACGTTGCCGGCTTTCAAATCATTCCCAACGAAATCCCGGGGTTCGGGCCTATCGAATTCAATGAGGTCAAAATTTCCATGCGGGTATCTACTCAGATAGAGGTGCAAATCCGGACCAACAAAAAAATGGGGCTCAATATTTTATTGCCCGAGGCAACCAACAAACTCGGCGGCTTCTCTGATGCCTGCCATAGCTTGACAGCTGCCACAACCGTGGCCATCGGCAAAGAGGAAGCGTTGATTCAGGAAATGGAAAAAATACTCAGTGAGTAATTTCCTGCATTAACTATCAAATAATTCTGAATATTCGATATCTCAAAGCAATAATCTTAATGTTGGAGGTTTGAGGTTAGAGGTTGGAGGCAAGAATAATTGAAGTTAAAAATTGATCCTTTTTTGCCTCAAACCTCAAGCGAAGCGCTCCTCAAGTGAAACGGTCCTTGAGCGAAGCGCTCTTTTCTCCGTATTGCATATATGTGGTGAAAAATTATTCTTGAACTGTGGTTAGCAAGGTAGCGTATGTACAACTTACGAAACAAAGGAGAAAACTATGGGCAAAGGATCGGCGTTTGGAAAGACCATACTGATTGGAGATGCATTTGTGTTAAGAGAGGTTCCCGCCATTGTCTCTTCCATACCGTTTGAAACCGAGTGCGTCGTTCAACGATTGGATGAAGGGCAGGGCTGGATATTGGAGGACAACCGAACGGAAGTCCCGGGATACAAGGAAAAGAAAAAGGACCAACAGGTCGACTCCATCAACCGAATTCTTGAGGTGATGAACGTCGATGCGCAAAAAAATCCCATTAAAATCACCTATGGCGGATCGCTGTTGGCCGGCAGCGGCGTTGGTGCCAGTGCGGCAAGCTGTGTTTCGCTGGCCCGGGCCCTGAACGATGAGTTTAATCTAAATCTTTCCATTGAAGAAATTAATCATATCGGCTGGGAAGGCGAATTCGCCTATCACGGAATCCCCAGCGGTGTTGACAATACCGCTTCGACATACGGCGGGTTGATCCTGTATCATATCAAGAATGAACAAACGAACTGGGAGCACATTAATCTAAGAGAACCCGTCGAAGTGGTATTGGGCAACAGCGGCGTGACGGCCGACACCTCAAAACTGGACGCGCATGTTGAGGCCCAGGAGGAAAAAGAGCCGGATTTGTTTAGCCAGCGCCTGCAAACTGTCAGCGATCAGGCACTTGAAATGAAAAAAGCCTTAGAGGATTACAACCTGGAAAAAGTGGGCCAGATCATGACCGCCAACCATAAAATTCTGATTGAGATGGATCTTTCCCATGAGACGCTGATTTACCTGTGCGACAGGGCGATTGCACTCGGTGCTTTAGGTGCCAAAGTCACCGGTGGCGGCCGGGGCGGTTACATGAGTGCCCTGACCCCCGGCAAAGACCTCCAGGAAGTCGTGGCAAAAACCTTCGAAGATGAAGGCTATAAAGTTATCAGGGCCACAATCGGCGGAAGCTGATGGGAGTAACTATCCCCCAGTTTCTCAAGATCTGATGCAGTTCACGAATATACCTAGAACCCATCTCAAAAATGTCTTTTGGCCCAATATCTTTGTTGGTGCCTCACTTCAAATCCTCGACATACAACAGTATGCCTCCGGTTTCGACCCACAAACATTATAGGATCAGGCGGGAAGTCCCGCACAGCGGGGAAAACTCGGCCCCGCCGCGATCTTGAACCAAAATCCTATTTTTGAGACGGGTTCTATTATCCCTCCGCCTCCTTTTCGAGCTCATCCAGTCTGTCAGGCTCCGAAACAGCAATGTCCACAAGGCTCTTGGGGATGGAACTCTGCTCGCACATAACTCTGATTTCTTTCTCCTGATCGCTGAATTCCATGATTTCGCGAATGGCCTCGATGTGTGCGAGCATCTCATCCGGCGGAATTTCTTCCAGCGCAGGTCCTGCAGCCGCTGCCTTTTTCTTTGCGGCCGCCTCTTCTTCCAGCCTTTGTTTTTCCTTTAGCTCCGCTTCCATTGCCTGTTTGACACTATTGATCGCGTCCTGGTCAACTTTCGCCATCTCGATTATCAATTGTTCGGAGACGTCTTTCTCAAAAAGGTGCTTGACCTTTTCTTCGGTGGACTTGCCTTCTACGGCCTCGAGCAGCTTGGCTACTCTTTTCCTCTCAGCGCGTTCCTTTTCCACCTCGGTGTTCACCTGGTCCAACTTCTCCGCGGTAATGTCCAACCCGCTGGTGATCACTTCGGGATCCACTTTTTCCTCAATGAGCAATCGGATACCTTCATCGTCGGGCAGGTCTTTTGCCTTGGCAATCAGCAGATCGAGTTTTGTCTTCTCGACAATCTGTATGACATCCGCTCTGCGCTCGGATCTTTTGAGTTTGGGCCATGCCTTTCCGATGTCTCCGATGAGCTTATCGGTTGCAAGATAAGGGTCAGCCACGTCCTCCAGTGTAAGTGCCTCGATCGCAGTCTTGAAATCCTGCATAAGGGGCCTTCCGACTTTGTGCGCTTCATTCATTGCCCATCTCAATTGAAGCATGTTGCCCCCATGACGCGAAACATTGTAGCCCGCATTGTCAAGTTCACCCGCCATCCGTTGAATCGATGCTTCCAGGTTTTCCCCTGAGAGGCCCTGCGAGTCGAGCTCAAGGATATTCTCCTCGATTGACAACCAGAGAGGCTTTTTTTCTGCTGAGTCGCTTGTCGCCATTTTCCATTCTCCTTTTTAATGTTTTATACCGGTAATAGATGCGCCGTCCGAATTTCTCCGAAACAGTGTTTTTGATTCCCTCTGGAATAAAAATAAGTTGATAAGAACCTGCATTTCCAGGAAAAGACCATAAGATTATAGAGAAGCATCCATATGAGTCAAGGAAAAAAATACAACTTATATAGAGCGTCAGACCGGCCTGCACTCATGGCCACCCGCGCACTGCAGAACTCGCCTGTTTTTGTTGCCCCCTTCATTCAGATTTGCGGCTGAAGTAAAGATTGGCCAGAGCAACCAGTGATGTGCCCACGATCAGCAAAAAAGAGATCGCATTGATCACCGGCGTGCTGCCGTCTCTGACCTGAAGATACAGGTTAATCGGCAGTGTCGCCTCGTAGCCCACCAGAAAAAGCGTGGTGTTAAAATTCTCAAAGGACATCAGGAAAGCGATTGCTCCCGCCCCGATAATGGCCGGCCTTAAAAACTTCAGCGTGATATGCCAGATCACCTCGAAACGGTTGGCCCCCAAGTTCAGAGCCGCTTCTTCCAAAGTGCGGTCAAATTTCCTCAGGCGTGCGGACACCACCAGTGTGACCAATGTGGCAATGAATGAAAACTGGCCCAGGACGACCAGCCAGAATCCGGGGCGAAATAACTCCACATCAATGTTCCAGCTCGTCTCGAAATAGGTGCCCAGCGTATTGCTGAGCAGCAGGATCGAAATTCCCAGAATCACTCCCGGAATGACCAGCGGCGCGAGCATCAGAAAATAAAGCAGCTGTTTAAAACGAAAATCTTCCTGCTCGAATAGAAAGGCGGCACAGGTTCCCACCGCCATCGACAGCAAGGTCACAAAAAAGGCCACCCGGAAACTTACCCAGATGCTGTCCAGGTTGATCTGATCGTGAAAAATTCCAACCCGGGATGGTAAATCGGCCGTAAACCATTCCACCGTAAATCCCTGCCAGGGTAAAGACGGAAACTGGGAATTGTTAAATGCCAGGACGCAGGTCACCAGCAGCGGTGCAAACAGGAAGGCAAAATATAGAATCACATAGAATTTAAAAACCCGATTGTAGGTTTTTGAGGTTGGCAGTGTTCGTATCATTGCACGACTTTTTTAAGGTTTTGTCGGGTCAGCTTTAATCCCAGCCAGACGATAATGGATGAAAGAACCAATAACAGAAACCCGAAGGCTGATCCCTGGTTCCAGTTAAAACTGGCAATAAACTGGTTGTAAATCTGTTCCGTAAACCACAAAGAGTTCTTGCCGCCCATCAGATTGGAGGTGAGATAATTACCCAGCGTCAGCATAAAAACGACGATCGAACCGGATACAATCCCCGGGGTGGCATGCGGAATGATAATTTTGAACAAAATGGTCCACATATTGGCACCCAGATCATAAGCCGCCTCCACAAGGCTGTTGTCGAGGCTTTCCAGTACCGAAATAATCGGAACCACCATAAAAAGCATGGACGTGTAAACCAGGCCCAGGATCATAGTGGAATCTCTATAAAGCATTTCGACGGGCTGTCCCAGAATCCCCACTTTGGTCAGAAAATGATTGATGACGCCGCTTTCTCGCAACAAAATCATCCAGCCGTAAACCCGCACCAGCTCGCTGACCCAGAATGGAAGCAAGAGTAGAACCAGCAAAAATCCCTGGAATTTTGGCGCCACCACTTTGGTAATGAAAAAGGCAACCGGAAGGGCGATGACAAAGGTCAGAAAGGTGACCAGAATAGAATAAATCGCCGTACGCACAAATGTCAGCCAGTAAATGGGTTCTTCAAAAAAATTTAAATAATTTGAGAGGCTCCAGACCATCCGGCCTTCGTCATTTTCCAAACGAAAAGACATGACCAGCAAGTCGATCTGAGGCAAAACGATCAGAAGAACCAGCCAGAGCAAAACCGGTGATAAGAAAAAAAACAACCCCCATCGTTTTTGATTCTTCATGGTAATAAATCCCGGTTGAAAGGTTCAGGGTTCAGGGTTCCGAGGTAGGGCGGGCCTCTGCGCCCGCCGTTCAGAGGTCGGCACGGAGGCCGACCCTACTCGTGTGTGCCATCTGTGTTCTTTTATTCAACCTTTGAACGCTGAACCATGAACCATGAACCTCTGAGCCCTTGAACCTCTGAACCTGTTCACTCAGTCCTGATTGTCCTTTCTGGGAAAGCAGATTCCGGACTGTTGGTCCCATCCTATTTCAATTTTATCGTTTTTCTGTATGTAATCATATTGGTGTGTCTGAGGTAAAGCGACGAGTAACTCCGTATCGGCATCAAGCGGATGGGCCAGCAGCCGGCTGTTGGCGCCGTCAAATAGAATATCCTTGACGATTACCTCAAATCGATTCAGATCGGAAAGGCCCGGATCAGGTTGAATCAGCATGGCTTCCGGCCGCAGAAAAAGATCGACTTCGGCTCCGGACTGCAGATCCTCTCGAACCTTGGTGCGAAATACCGGCCCCTCGGTGGTCTCGACTTCAGCGCGGTTATCTTTGCATTGGCGGATCCGACCGGACCAGGCATTGTTATCTCCGACAAACTGAGCCACAAAAGGGGTTTCCGGGTTGTTGTATAAAACCTGAGGCGTGTCGATCTGTTCGAATACTCCCCTGTTCATCACCGCCACATGATCCGACATCACCAGGGCTTCGGATTGGTCATGGGTAATATAGACAAAGGTGGTGCCGACTTTGGCCTGCAATTTTTTCAACTCAACCTTCATCTGTTCTCTGAGTTTCAGATCCAGGGCGCCCAGGGGCTCATCTAATAATAAAACCGCCGGTTCCAGCACCAGGCATCTGGCGATGGCCACGCGCTGTTTCTGACCGCCCGAGAGCTGGTCAACTTTTTTGTCCCCGAATCCAACCAGGTCCACCCGCTCTAAAATGGTGGTCACTTTTTCGTTAATGACCGCCTTACTATCGCCACGTCGCTTTAACCCAAATGCAATATTCTCCCCGACGTTCATCATCGGAAAGAGGGCCAGATGCTGGAATATCAGGTTTACCGGCCGTTTATTCGGCGGAATGCCGAGCATGCTTTGGCCCCGAATCTCGATGTTGCCCGCCGTCGGCTCGGTAAGGCCGGCAATCATGCGAAGCAAAGTGGTTTTCCCGCAACCTGAAGGGCCCAGAATAGAAAAAAACTGACCATCAGGGACCTCAAACGATACATTGTCAACTGCCATGAAGTCTTTAAACTTCTTGGTGACATTTTTAACCGCCAGATCGATCTGCATATGCATCCTAAGGTAAATGACTATTTTCGGTAAGAGGAGAAAGGGGGCTTTCCAGCAGGTACCAGAAAAGCCCCCTATTTCAGATTCTTGGTTTGGTGATTAAATTCGCTTTTCGCTCTTCTGGATGTTTATTTGGCCGCTTTGACCTTATCCAAAATCTTGCCTTCGATTCCTTCTATCTTCGCCGGAACCGGAGGATACCATTTAATATTCTCGATATTTGCCGGGGAAAAACTGCGCTCAAAGTTGGCGCGAATGTCAGCTTTCACGAATTGGTTCGCGCCTTTGGAACAGTTTGCCGTTGTATCCGAATTGGTAAATTCCGCAGCGTTTTCCGGACGCATTATGAAATTGATCCATTTGTATGCGCCCTCCACATTTTTCGACTTCGCAGGAATGGCAAAGGTATCAATCCACCCAAGTGCACCGCTTTTGGGCGCAAAAAAGTCAATTTCCGGGTTTTGAGCATGCACTTTCCAGCCGCCTTTATCCCAGGCCATGGCCAGATGAACCTCTCCGGTCATTAACGCTTGTAATAAAGCATCCCCGTTGGTCCAATAATTCTTAACTAGACCTTTGGCGTCAATCAGGGCCTGTCCGACCTTTTCCATCAGCGCCTCATAAGCATTCGCATCTGCGTATTTCGCAAAGGGATCATCTCCCATGGCAAAAGCCAGCGCTATCAAGGTCGGTCTTTTGAGTCGATAACTGATTCTGCCGGCATACTTTTTGTTCAGCAAGTCATTATAATCCTGGACGTCGGGCGCAAGTTTTCTATTGACAACAAGTCCGGAAGACCCCCAGCAGAAAGGCACGGCATGCGGTTTGCCGCCGACCATCGTGTTATTCTTGACAGCCTCGAGCATAGAGGGAAAAAATTGATCGGCTTTAATTTTGGACAGATCGATCGGCTGGTAAATGTTAAACTTTTCCTGAACCGAAGAAATACGATCCTGGCTGGGCTGGGCCAGATCGAAACCGGCGCCGCGGGTCGCGCGCAATTTGGCAATCATTTCTTCATTGCTCGAATTTGTTGGCATGACTTTAATTCCGGTTTCTTTCTCGAACTTATCGAGCAGAACCTTAGGTGTATATCCGGACCAGGTAATTAAGCGCAAAGTCTCTGCGGCATAGGCACCACCCACAACCGAAAATAGAAATGCAAAAATCAAGCATAGAATAAAAATTGTTCTTTTCATGTTGAGTGTCCTCCTTTCGATTTGATTAATCTGATAAAAAAATGGGGCCATCTAATTAAATCATCCCCACTGATAAGAAATGAAAATAACGACAAAATGCGGAATCGATGAAGACTGAATTACTGATTCATCCCCAATTAAAACAGCAATCCACTGATCGGTTGAAAAGAATATTCGAATGAAGCCTGCTACTTTTGTATATAAGTTGTATTAATCGGTTATGTCGGCTATTTAGAAAGGAACCCGTATTGGGGCCGGCTGCAGTTCAAAAAACCAAGTTTTGGGTAAAAAGTCAATCGGTATGTTTAAAAAATGAAAAAGCTTACCATCATCTGGGATTTTGACGGAACCATTCTGTCCCTTGCGCCTTTGGACAGCGAGCAGTCATTATTGCAATACCGGATGAATCAGCCGGAGAAACGGTTCGGTTTGCTGAAAAAAGCGTATGTGAAAGCCATCATTTATGCTGATCAACACGAGCGGATGCGCAGGGTCTTTAAAAAATCCTACATCCGGTTGTTAAAAGGCACGCCAACCAGGATGTTAGAGGACGTCTGCCGCGATCTGGCTGAAAACATTTCAACGGCGGACCGCAGGGTGTTTTGGAAATTAAAAGCGGATGGATATGACATGATAATACTGAGCTGCGGCACTGCCGATTTAAGCGAGCGTATCTTAAGATTTGCCGGGCTTTTTGATTGTTTTAGCCGGATCGCGGGCAACCGTTTTCAGTTTGATGCCGATCGAATTGTCGGAATGCAGCTGCGACTTCCGAATCCGGAGGATAAGCTGACCATGGCCAAAAAGTTAAATTTGTCACCGGATCAAACGATGGTGGTCGGAGACGGTTATACCGATCTGCCGCTTTTAAATTGGGCCTCGATTCCGGTTATCGTGGACCGCAGCGGCCACAAAAAAAAACAATTTACCTCCCATAATTTTTATTTTATATCCTCAATTCCGGAAATAATGAATATCATCGAAAAAAAAACGTAAAATAGTGCGGTGCCCCAAAAATATATTCTAAAATATTTTTGGGTACTGAAGCCTGTTACCCACATGTCATTCCCGCGCAGGCGGGAATCCAGGCAGTTTTGAACTGGACTCCCGCCTGCGCGGGAGTGACAGTCATTTTGTACCCTATTTACCGGACACAACAATAGCATCAGACAGGCAACTTAATGAAAAAGAAAAAGCTGATCGTTTTTGATATGGACGGGGTTCTGATCGATGTCTCCGGGTCGTATCGCGAGACGGTTCGACAAACGGCCAGGCTCTTTTTTAAAATGGCCCCTTCATCAGATAAATTGCCGGAACCTCTTTTTCCGCTGACGGATCTGGCGACCGTCAAGCAAAGCGGCGGTCTCAATAACGACTGGGATTTATCCTGCCTGGTGATCAGCCTGTTATTTAACGTGATCGAGAAACCACCGGTTTATGAGCGTAAAGACCCCTGGGACCGCTACCGGGAAACGATCAGCCAGTGCCATATGGCTGCCCTGGCCCAGTTTCTCAAATCAACCCCGACACCCCTGTCGAATTTGCTTCGCAAGGCCGGTATGACTCAAAACGACTTTATCTATGGCTTATATACGGGTGACGTGGGCAGCGGCAACATCATCAAACAAATTTTTCAGGAAGTGTATTTAGGAAAAGACCTGTTTGAAGCCACCTACGGGCTGGTTCCGCAGTTTTACCTTGATGAAGGCTTTAATCAGCGCGAGCAGCTTCTGATAGATAAACAGCTGCTTGAAGAACTGGCTGCAAATCATATTGTAGCGATTGCCACCGGCAGGCCCAGGGCCGAGGCACATTACCCGCTGCACCATTTTGGTATCAGAAAATATTTTGCAAGCGTCATGGCGCTGGAAGACTGCCTCGAGGAAGAAGCGCGCCGGCAGGAAACGGAGGCCCAAAAGGTTTCACTGAGCAAACCCGATCCCTTTATGCTGGACGCCATCGCAGACAGCCACAAAGATCTCTTCACCGAATCCTATTATATCGGTGATATGCCTGACGACATGCTGGCCGCTAAAAAATCAGCGGGCGGGTACACAGCCGTCGGAATGATCATGTCGGCACCGGATAAGGAAAGTCTTAAAAAAGAGCTTAAGCGCGCCGGCGCCGACACCATTCTTGAAGATTTCAATCAGCTAAAAGGTCTTGTAGAGACCGGTTAAAAAAAGCCGAAATACCACCGGGATATTTTCAGCGCCTTTATACCAGACCCTGGTCAAGGGTGGCATTGGCAACCCGCACAAATCCGGCGATGTTGGCGCCGACCAGATAGTTGCCGGGCACGCCGTAACGTTCGGCCACATCCAGGCAGTTCTGGTGGATGTTTTTCATAATGGTTTTAAGGCGCCTGTCGACCTCCTCTGCCGACCAGTTCAGGAGCATTCTGTTCTGGGCCATCTCCAGCCCCGATACCGCCACCCCGCCTGCATTGGCGGCCTTGGCCGGAGCAAAGAGCAGTTTTTTATCCATAAAGATTTTGACCGCTTGCGGTGATGACGGCATATCGGCACCTTCGCAGATCAATTTGATGCCGTTGTTAAGCAGGTTGAAAGCATCATTTTCCCCGATCTCATTTTCGACGGCACAGGGAAAGGCGCAATCGGCCCGTTGATTCCACAACGGATTGTATCCCAGTGAGGTGTCGGCTTCCGTGTAATCCGTTTCGGAGTATTTATCGATATATTCCTTGATTCTTCCCCGTTTCATATTTTTCAGGCGTTTGACGAAATCCAGCTTTTTTTGATCAATGCCTTCCGGATCAAAGATAAAGCCGGATGAATCCGAAAGGGTCACGACCTTGCCGCCCAGTTCGATGATTTTTTCGGCCGTGTGCTGCGCCACGTTCCCGGAGCCGGATACCAGACAGGTCTTTCCTTCCAGAGATTCATTGTTCGCAGCGAGCATCTCGGCGGCGAAATAGACAATGCCGTATCCGGTTGCCTGGGGGCGAATATGGCTGCCGCCCCACTGCAGCCCTTTGCCGGTCAAAACACCGGCAAATTCATTGCGCTGTTTTTTATACATGCCGAAGAGATAGCCGATTTCCCTAACCCCCACCCCCAGGCCACCGTCAGGAATGTCGGTATCCTGGCCGATGTGATGGGAGAGCTCGCTCATATAACTCTGACAGAACCGCATGACCTCATCATCGGATTTTCCTTTGGGTTCAAAATCGGACCCGCCCTGGGCGCCCCCCATCGGCAGAGTGGTGAGGGCGTTTTTAAAAGTTTGCTCAAATGCTAAAAATTTAAGGATACCCAGATTGACCGACGGGTGAAATCTCAACGACCCCTTAAAGGGACCCAGGGCGCTGTTCATTTCGATCTGATATCCCCGATTTACGCGCACCTGCCTTTCGTCATCCATCCACGGAACCCGAAACAGTATGACGCGCTCAGGTTCCGTAATCCGCTCTAGAATACCCAGCTGACGATACTCCGGGTGGTGGTCCAAAACCGGCTTTATGGTGTCGACGAACTCCTTCACCGCCTGATGAAATTCTTTCTCCCCCGGATCCCTTGCCAAGATCTGCTTCAAAGTTGTATCTGACATCTCCAACCTCCTTCAATCGGGTCCGTTGGCACAGACCCGTCAGTTCTAAAGGTTTAAGCTTCGATGATCTCTAAAGCTTCCTGACGATAGGCGTCCATGACATACTGGATGCCGGTGATTTTGGCACATTCTTCCGTCAGGGAGAATAGATCGTCCCGGCTGATATACGCTACTTTCCAGTTGCGAGATCCGGCCATCAGTTGCTGAAGCCCCACTTTGATTTTATCCACGACGTTAAAGAGTCCGACGGCGCCCAACGGCATGCTGTCGATCTCCGATCCGTATTTGCCCTTGAGGACTTCATAATTCATAAAAATTTCTTCTTTGGTATATCCGAATTTAGATACGGTGGTCGGCAATCCGCCATCTTCGTCCCGCAGCCATTTTTCAGCATTTTTGCCGACCATACCCGGGATCATCAATGAGCGGCCCATGCAAACGGCTTTGCAATAGGGTGCCCCCAGCGCCAGCGCTTTGAAAACATGGTCTTCAGATGAAAAGCCGCCGGCAAAAGCAAGGTCCGGGACGCGCCGGCCGTTTTTGGCAAGCCGTTGACTTAATTCAAAGGCCATGGAATGGAGGTAAATAGAAGGAATGCCCCACTCGCACATCATGCGCCAGGGACTCATTCCGGTACCGCCGGGTGCCCCGTCGATGGTCAGCAGATCGATATCGGCATCAGACGACCAGCGGATGGCCATGGCCAGCTCCCGCATCGGATAGGCGCCGGTCTTCAGGGTAATGCGCTTGGCGCCCAGTTTGCGCAGGCGCTCCACCTCCTGCATGAAGCCTTCCTGATCCACGAAACCCAGACGCGAGTGCCTTTCAAATTGTTTCAAAGGTCCGGCCTTAAAAGCGGCCTGGTGTGCAGGGTCTTCCGGATCCGGTGTTACGATGTAGCCGCGCCTTTTTAATTCAAGGGCGCGGTCAAGGGAGTCGACCTTGATTTCCCCCCCGATACACTTGGCGCCCTGGCCCCATTTGAGCTCGATGGTTTCGACCCCATGCTTATCAATCACATATTCCGCCACGCCATTGCGGGTATCCTCCACATTCATCTGAACCATGATGTCGCCATAGCCTTCATGGTAGCGGCGATATTCCTGGATACGGCGATCCATCTCCGGCGACTTTTTGATCAGGCCGTTGTCGCCGATTTCCAATTCAGGATCGATCCCGCAAACATTTTCGCCGCACACCAGACTGATCCCGCTGATGGCGGCGCCGATGGCAAAGTGGTCCCAATTTTTGCGCGCGATATCCGTACTGCCGAGGGCGCCCGTGAAAATCGGCACCTTCATCTTCACTTTATCGTTAACCCCGTATTCGGTTTCGGTATCGACATTGGGAAAGGTGGCTTTATCAGGATCGGCTTCAATTCCCTTGGCGCCCAGGGCATAACCCATAATATTCAAATGAGAATAATCCACCGGGTAGTCCTTATCGGCGCCGGCGGTAACGCTGCCAAAGGGTTCCGGATAAAGAAGCTCCCGTCCCCGGAAAGTGGCTTTGAAAATATCGCAATTTCCCTTGCAACCATCCAAACACCTGCTGCAGATACCGGATTGGGGTGCAATATCGCGAGATCTGTTCCTGGTCTGAAGCGCATCGTTTGCATTCGGTCGATTGAGATTCATCGTTTCTCTCCTTGTTTCCCCTGGTGAAAGTTAAAAAATCCGCTCCCCCCTGGTCGATTATCCCCGTTAACAAGCGGTTTAAACAATTTAGGTGTTACCGCGACCAAAAATCAATTGTCCTTTGCGGAGCGTGTGCGGTAATGGGTCGTTGGTTTAAATGCATGTCTATATACCAATCCTAAAATTTTGTAAAATGGTTATTCTTACTTTGTGGCACTGATCATATAACGGTAAGGGGGCCAGACATATTGAGGATTTGAGCAGCTAAAATCATTAGATAGAGGCCGGATAAAATTGCGCGCGGCATAAAAGCTGGAGGATGCTGAAATAGATTATTCTTTAAGACCGAAATATCTTATTCCACATGCCAGACACAAAGTATCAGCACATTTGTCGAAACGCTTCATAAGCGTTCTCAAAGCGATCGAGATTTTTCTTAGTGTAGTCCACGTAATCGAAATCCAGGGTTGAGTGGATCTCAGAGACAATGCTCCACAGTGTTTCACGCAATAATGATACACACTTCATTGCAGCAAGACGGCGGCGCAGTCCGTCTGTCACCGCTTCCTGATAGTAGGTCTCCAGGACCCAATCTTCCTGTGCCGGAGATAGCTCATTGTTTGATGACAGATTCGCAAGATCAAATAGCGCTGTATTGTAGCCCGCATAATCCCAGTCGAGGAGCCAGAGCCGCTTGCCGTCATCAATGAAATTAGCGGCCAGCAGATCATTATGACCGAATACCAATTTTATTTCACCGACTGTTTTTTCCAATTCTTCGTTGACTTCAAGAAAGCGCGGAAGGTGGTCGATCATCCGGCTGTTGCCCTCCCGGGCCGTGTGAATGTAGTTTCGGCAGACATGGAACGGCCAGAAGACCAGTGCCGCACCCATAAAATGTTTTGGTATTTCATTGTGACAGGCATGGATCAGGTGAATAATTCGTTCCAGGTTGTTCGGCTCACGCACTTCAGGCTCCGTAAGTGTTTTGCCTTCAATGAATCGCATAATAAAGATGCCCTCGGCGCTATAGACAATTTCAGGCGAGATGCCGGCAGCATAAGCCGCGCGCGCAGCTGCGACCTCGTTAAAGCGCATGACCCCGTGAACCGGGATGTCTTCGCCAACCCGGACGACAAAAAGCTCACCTCGGTCGTCAACGACAAAATTGGTGTTGGTAATACCGCCAGCCAGAGGTTTAGGCTCTACTGGTGAAGCCCAAAAATCCAAATTTGCAACCCGATCGCGGGTACGCGTGTTCATGATCTTAGCCTTTTTTTAATATCATCAGAGTATTCTTACGTTCAAGGCTCTATGCTTTGATCAGGCGATCAGAAAAAATGGAAAAAAGAATGAAACGAAAAAGCTAATATCAGAGGAATCCGGCGTAGTCAAGTTGCCGTCAACTGCTCTTTGGGAAAAAAGATGTAAAAATAATAAGAACTTTTTTTTTAAAGGAAGTATAAAAAAATGAATCCTCAATACCATACAAATAGGAAGAACATTTTTCGATTGACACAACTACAAGTTCCACTATAAAACCCATCCATAGAAAGCGTCCTCTTATTACCTGTTTATCTGGAACCAATGAACCTCACTATTTCTATTTACCTCAGAATGACATAAAGGAGCAACAAAGCCGGTGACAATACTCGAAGTGAAGGGATTGAGCAAGTACTTCGGCGGTCTAGCCGCGCTAAATGACATCAATCTCACCATCCAGGAAGGTGAAATAAGAGGAATAATTGGCCCCAATGGTGCGGGCAAGACCACCCTTTTTAATGTCGTCAGCGGGGTGTACCGCCCCGACTCAGGACAGATATTCTATATGGATGACAAGCGTATCGATGGTCTTGCTACAAGTAAGATAGCAGAAATGGGACTGGTCCGGACTTTCCAGCGCACAGCCCTCTATCAAGATTTTACCGTCCTCAAAAATGTCACCGTGGCCCGCCATCTTCATGCCAGGGAAAATATCTTTGGCGTGTTTGCCGGCACGGTTAAGAAATTGGAAGCGGAAAATGTTGAAAAGGCTTCCGAAATAGTGGATTTCATGAAATTGGGACCCCTTAAAAATGAGCTGGCGGCAAACCTGCCTCACGGTCACCAGAGAGCGCTGGGTGTTGCCATTGCACTGGCCAGTGAGCCCAAGGTATTGCTGCTGGATGAGCCCCTGACCGGCATGACCCCGACCGAAAAAGCAGATATGATCGATCTGATCAGAAAAGTGCACCAGCAGGGTATTACTATCCTGATCGTGGAGCACGATATGAAATCTGTTATGGAACTGTGTGACTATATCAGCGTACTTGATTTCGGTAAACTGCTGGTCGAAGGAATCCCCGCTGAAATACAGAACGATGAAACGGTAATTAATGCGTATCTGGGGACTGAAAACATGATATCGGCGTGAGGTAAAAAAATTGCTTCTTGAGGTTAAAGACATCACGGTGCATTACTTCAAGGTACCCGCCATTAGAAACATTTCAATAACCGTAGATGATGGTGAAATCGTTGCGCTTATTGGGTCGAACGGA
Source organism: uncultured delta proteobacterium (assembly GCA_963706575.1). Lineage (GTDB taxonomy): Bacteria > Desulfobacterota > Desulfobacteria > Desulfobacterales > JAHEIW01 > JAHEIW01. The sequence continues at coordinate 400,585 of CAVPNL010000004.1, forward strand.
GCCGGCAAAACGACCACCCTACGCGCCATCAGCGGTTTGAAACACCCCACTACGGGAGAAATCCACTTCAAGGGTCAGAGAATAGACAAGCTGCCTCCGTATAAGATAAATGCCCGGGGTATTGCCATGGTTCCCGAAGGAAGACGGGTCTTCCCTCAAATGACGGTGCTGGAAAACCTCTTAATGGGTGCTTTTTTGCGCAAGCAAAAGGACGCTATACAAAAAGACTTAGATGAATTGGTCTTCAGGCATTTCCCGCGCCTCAAAGAAAGAACAACGCAGGATGCCGGTACCTTAAGCGGGGGTGAGCAACAGATGCTGGCTATGGGACGCGCGCTCATGTCTGCGCCCAAACTGCTCCTTCTGGATGAACCTTCTCTGGGTCTGTCACCTATCATGTGTGGAGAAATTGGAAAAATCATTATGAATATCCATACCGAAGGCAGAACCGTCATCCTGGTAGAGCAAAACGCCCGTCTGGCCCTGGGGCTGGCCCAATATGCCTATGTTATCGAGACCGGCGATATCGCTCTATCCGGCCCGGCTAAAGAGCTACGTGAAAACGATAATGTGAAAAAAGCCTATCTGGGGGGTTAAAAACCTAGCCAGATAAATATTAAAAACCGCCTAAATTTATTGACTAGGCGGTTTTTTTGTAACTGTAATTATTTTTTTTATTCAGCCTACTTCCGTTGCCGGCACACCACGCAACTTTTGCCACTGAGCGACAACCTTCGAGATCAAGCTCTCAATACCTCCGGGTATAAACAGCAGCACAAATATAATGGCAAGACCGAAAAACGCAGGTCTTATCTGTATTAGCGGGCGTGAGAGTTCGAAAGCGGTATACATCACAGATACCCCAATAATCGGCCCCCAGAAGGTATTGGTACCACCAACAACCACCCAGATGAGAAGGTATAGCATGGTGTGGATGTCGAACAACTTCGGATCAACGGCGCCCAATCGGTGAACCAGAAGCCCCCCTGCTATACCTGCAATGAAACTGCCGATGGCACAGGCCAACAGTCTGTGTCGGGGAATATTTATTCCGGTCGACGCCGCCAGACCAGGATCCATGGAGATCGCTTTAAAAGCATCCCCGATCCGCGATTTTTCTATGCGATACAGCAAATACAGTACAATGAGCATGACCACCAGGCTGAAGAAATAGTAGGGAATCGAATCACTAAAATCGATTCCTCCGATTACCGGCGGGTAGGGGATGCTGATGATGCCCGTGGAACCGCCAAAGGGGTAGCGAAACTTTAGCCAGGTCAACCTGATGAGCTCCGCCAGCCCAAAAGTGGCGATATAAAAGCTCCACCCTGTGGTTCTCAGCAGAATCAAAGTAATCATGACACCAAACAGGCAGGCCATTACCCCTCCCACGGGGATGGCTAAAAAGACCGGGAAACCGAAATTCTTTGCCAACATGCCGCTGGTGTAAGCACCGACACCGTACAGGACTACATGATACAGCTGCCAGTCATGCACCGTAACGATTAGGCGGTAACTCTGGGCAAGGATGATCCAGATAAAGAAAATCATGGCGACTTCAACCAGATATGGCCTGGCAAAAAAGGGGAACATACACAGCCCTATAATTACGGCTACCAACGCCCCAATCCTGAATCTTTCGGTGTTAGTTGGTGACACGGCCCAATAATCCCTGCGGTCTGATTGGTAATACGAGAGCCATAACGGTAACCGAAACCATTAAGGCTGCGACACCGTCGACCAGCGTCGTAACAAAGGTCATGACAAAGCCCATGATAATGGAGGCTAGAACGACCCCCCCAACGCTCCCCATTCCGCCTACAATCACCACGATGAGAGCAGGTAGGATAAGGTGGCCTGCCAGCGCAGGCGTTACCGCATATATCGTCGACATCAGCCCTCCTGCTATGCCGGCCAAGGCACCGGCAATGGCCAGGGCCAGGGCCGTCATCATGTTGATGTTTATTCCCTGCAGCGATGCGGTTTCCGGGTCCTGAGCCACCGCTCGCAGTGCGCGTCCCAATCTGAACCGGCGCATAAAGATCATGAGCCCGCCTATGCAAACAACGGCAAAGGGTATGACAAGAACCCTTTGGAAGGCCACCGAAGCACCCATAATCTTAAAGGGGCGCATATAGGGACTGGGGATCGTCCGCATATGCCCCCACCCCCAGACTTCGCCGCAAAAGACTTCGATAACAAACATGAGTCCGGCAGTCGCAATAAACCCAGCGACCACATCCCCCCGTAATGGTCGAAAAATAGCTCGCTCGATGGCCAGACCAACGATCGCACCTACCACCAGTGCCGCGGCCACTGCTCCCCAAAATGGCCAACCACCCAAGGCATAGAGGGCATATACGGTATAGGCGCCTATCATAAAGACGTGGGCATGCGCCAAATTTGCCATTTGCATGACGCCAAAGGCCAGAGTCAAACCCACGGCTATCAAAGCATACATACTACTGGCTGCGACCGCGTTAGCGATGGTTTGGATTAAAAGCTGGCTAGTCATACGTTACCTCATCACCTGATTGTAATTCCGATAGCAAACTTTGTTAGAAATAACATTTGAAGAAGTATCCACGGGAGCTGGTGCTCAACACCACTCCCGTGGATTAAGGATTAGCGCTGATCCCACATCTGTCCGCGTTCTCTTACCGCTTTAAGGACGACGTTTTTGATATTCGCATACCAGGGCTCGAAATTCAAATGAGCCACAATGCGTTTATCTTTGGCCTTGAGATTAAACATGCACATGGGAACAGGCTCTTCGATCATGTTGTCGATACCAAACATCTCCTTACCGCTCATATGCCCCGGGCCAAGGATGGTGGGAAACGACGGCAGCTTCCTCAGGGCAGCCAATATGGCATCGTTGGTAGGCCACTTGCCCGGCGTGTCTTTACCGGCAACCTGGGCGCCGATGCACCATGGTATCAGCCAGATCATGTGATCCCAATCGATGCCGGTCATGCGGCGTTTAACGTCTTCAGGAGCCCCCGGACCATATCTTTGGTTCCACACATCGGTAAATGACTTCTGCCAAGATGTTTCACCCCACCAGGGATCATCCATCAAGGGGAAGCTGTCGATGCCGAATTGAGCAGCGGCATAGTCTGCCGGGATCTTGGTGAGGTTGGTTTCCCAGTCGGCATAGTTCTGAACAACCACACCCTTATATCCCTGCAGGTACAACTGCTCCCACATCATGGTTTGGTATTCGGGCCAGGCCTCACACAGGCTGATAACATCAGGTTTGCTCGCCATTACGGCGGTGATTACCGGGGCGAAGTCGGTTTGGTCAACGGCGAAGAACTCCTCGTAGACGATATCAAACCCCATGGCCTTGGCGGCGCCGATCTCCCATGCGCCAACCTGGCGGGACATGATGCAGTCCTGAGTGGTTAACGCATATTTCAACGGTCTTCCCAGCTCCTTTTCACTGGGCAAAACCATCCTGGCTATCAGGGCATTGAACATGTTGCACTGAGGGGTTATATCTCCGCCGGCGACGACGTATGGCTTCTTCGGATCGCAGTCGGTGGGGACCAGGGAAGCATAGACCACTTTGTGCTTGGTGAGGAAGGGTGCGGTGGAGTTGGCAGCATCACCGCCAATGGCACTAATGAATTTAACATCATGCTCTAGGACCAATTGGCGGGCACCCTGGAGTGCCTTGGCGGCGTTGGCCTCGTCGTCAAAGGCATGCATCTTCATCGGATATCTTTTGCCACCGACGAGGAGACCACCGGTCTTATTGACGGCATCAATCCAGATATTATTTCCGGTAAGTCCAGGAAGTCCCCACCCGGCATCAGGTCCTGACAGCGCGCAGAGGAAGCCGACGTTAATCGCCTCCCCTTTGGGGTACTTTTTTCCTATCTGCTGATCAGGCAGGTGGCTTAAGATAACCATTTCGTCTTCGGAAAGCCCGGCGGGCGCAGATGCCGCTACTGAGGGTAACGCTAGTGCCAAGCCTGACGCGGGCCCGGCAACACCCAAAAGTTTTAAAAATTCCCTCCTTCCAATTTTTCCTTTCATATATTGTTTATGCAGCCTATCCAATTTGTCTTGCGGATCATGCTTCATACTTTACCTCCTTTCATTATGAGATAGTTTTAGACCATTTGGTCTTGGCCCATCATTAAATACAAGGATGCAGTAGACTATGATAATCCATAAATCGAATAGACTATGATCGTAAGCAGTGATGAAAACCTTGAGCAAACAAAAAAGGTGTGAGACTAGCAACTCCGGCCATGGACCCAAAAGCCTGTTGAGTCTTTGCCATTTTCAAATATCTGAAGAGAGACACATGCTATCCTGAACACGGGGCCATTCGCCGGTAAAAGTCGAAAAGAAAAAACGAAGTAACGTCGTTTTTTGATTCGCAGCACTGCCCACAATGTCCGAGTCTATCATGCGGTCTTATCAAAGAGGGAAGAAATTCTACCACCTGTTATATCACGCTTTCTGACATGTCAAGATTTTTTGTTTTGATGATGTCTTAATTCACGGGCCTAAATCATATAAGGTGATTCATTCAGCGACCGATTCGCTAACTGAGAATCTTCTTGCGTTGGGGATCATAAAGCGCCCGATTGGGCTCCCGCCTGGCGGAGAAAATTTCCGTATAGGCCTCTATTTCATAGCCACCGGTATGATCGGCTTCGGCAACGGGGATATATCCGAAGGCTATCGTTTTCCCGACCGTATAACCGTAGCCGCAGCTGGTGGTCACCCCGATGACCTTGGCGCCACGAATAATCGGTTCGCTGCCGCGAAGCATCACCGGCTCTTTAACATCAAGCGTAAAGGTGCACAGTTTCCACTTCGGTCCTTGTTCTTTGACTTTGGCCAGCGCATCCCGGCCGAGAAAATCTCCTTTGTTCAAGGCGACGCAAAATCCTATTCCGGCGTCATAAGGGGTGTACTCAGGAGTCAGTTCGGCGCCCCAGAGGCAATAGCCTTTTTCAAAATGCAGGGAGTTGATGGCCCGGTAGCCGGCATTGGCAACACCCAGCTCCTGTCCGGCATCCCAGAGGCTCTCGTAAACATCACAGGCAAATTCGGCCGGAACATAAAGCTCGTAGCCCAGTTCACCGACAAAGGTGACCCGCAAAGCCTTTGTCGGTGCGTATCCCACGGTAATATCCCTGGATTTGCCGAATCTGAATTTTTCGTTGCTTATATCTTCCCGCGTAATTTTTTCCAAAAGCTTGCGAGAATTGGGTCCAATAACATTGATGACCGCCAGCGCAGATGTCACATCGCGGAATTTAACCGATCCGTCTGCGGGCATATGCCGTTTGATCCACTGAGAATCATGCAGACCGAGGGCCGTTCCAGTAACCAGTAAAAATCGGTCCTCAGCCATGCGTGCGATGGTGATATCCGCTTCAATCGTTCCGCGTGCATTACACAGCTGGGTGTAGGTGACACTGCCAACCGGTTTATCGATGTTGTTGGCTGCCAGCCAGTTTAAAAACGACAGTGCCCCGGGCCCTTCGATTTCAAATTTGTTAAACGATGATTGATCAATCAGAACGACATTTTCACGCGCCGATTTGTGCTCGTTGCCGACATGTTCAAACCAGTTGGGGATTCCAAATGTCAGCTCGTCTTGGGGTTCAACACCATCGGGCGCAAACCAGTTCGGCCGCTCCCAGCCGTATTTGGCGCCGAATACCGCGCCCTTTTCTTTTAGCAGGAAATACAGCGGGCTGCGCCGGATACCCCTGGCAGAATGATGCTCCTCACCGGGCCAGTGAATGGTGTAATGCTTACCGTAAATTTCCCGTGTCCTTTCGACATTATAGGCCCGGCTTTTGTGGTAGGGACCAAACCGTCGGATATCCAGTGGCCAGATGTCCAGGCTCGGCTCTCCCTCGATAATCCACTCGGCCATCATACGACCGGCACCCCCACCGGCGGCAATTCCGAAAGCATTGAATCCCACCGCGACGAATACGTTTTCCAGCTCCGGCGCCGGCCCCATGATCGCATCGCCATCCGGCGTAAAGGCCTCCGGGCCGTTGATTAATTTGGAAATACCGGCCTTTTTAAGGCAGGGTGTGCGGTCCATGGCCGGTTGGGAAAGCTGCATAAAGTGATCATGATCGGAATTCAGCAGCTTTGATGTAAAATCATTCGGCACCCCGTCAACGGCCCAGGGGATGCCGTTTCTTTCATACCCCCCCATCACCAATCCGCCAACTTCTTCCTTATAGTAGAGCAAATTGTCTTTGTCGCGAATGGTCGGCAAATCTTTCGGTATGCCCTCAATCGGGTCGGTAACCATATATTGATGTTGAAACGGCACAACGGGCGTATTGACCCCCAGCATCTCGCCGATCTGGTAGCCCCACATGCCGGTGCAATTGACAAGGATTTCACACTGAATATCGCCTTTATTGGTTTTCGCGGCTGAAACTCGATTTCTGCCGAATTCAAATCCGGTCACCAATGTATCGCGATATATTTTGGCGCCTTGATTACGCGCGCCCCTGGCTAAAGCCTGGGTAATGCCGGCGGGATCGGCCTGGCCATCTGTCGGCATAAATGCCGCTCCGATGATGCCGTCCAGGGAAAGAATCGGACAGAGGTCATAGGCTTCCTTGGGGGTAATCATGTGCATTTCCAGCCCGAAGCTGCGGGCAGTGGTGGCACCGCGCTTGAGCTCAAGCATGCGTTCAGGGGTGCTGGCCAGGTGCAGACAGCCACTTTTCTTCCAGCCGGTGGCCAGGCCGGTTTCCGCTTCGAGTTGTTCGTACAGGCTGACACTGTATTGCAGCATGCGGGTAATGTTCCGTTCGGAACGCAGCTGACCCACCAAGCCGGCCGCATGCCACGTAGAGCCGCTGGTTAGTTCTCCCTTTTCTATAATGACGACATCTTTCCAGCCCATCTTAGTGAGGTGGTAGGCTGTGCTGCAGCCGATGATACCGCCGCCGATTATCACGACCTGTGCACTGTCTTTCATAACGCTATTCCTTTGTTGTTACCGGGCAATCACTTTAATCCATGTAAACCACGAGTCGCATCCGCAGATTCCGCAGATTAACGCAGATTATTTATAGGTTCACAGCAGCACTAACTGAAATTCTTATCTAAATCTGTGAAATCTGCGTAATCTGCGGATTTAAATTGTTTGTTAGCCAAAGTATTCCCGGATGAATTTAAGAAAGCGTTCGTTCTCTTCATCGGTCCCGGGTGTTACCCTGAAATAGCCGGTTTTGCCGTGGATTTCTCCGATCTTTTTCAGATAGATTTTATCTTCACGGCCGGCATTTAGGATCTCTTCGGTGGTTTTTCCGGTCATGCTGCCGTCGATTAGCATGTAATTGCCATTCGCCGGGTACGGCTTAAGACCCAGTTTCTTGAGCTCTTCCGTAAAAATAGCCATCCAGCGGTTGTTGTGCTCCACCTTGGCCTTGACTTCCTCCGGGTTGTCGATGATCGCTTCGGCGGCAGCCGCAGACATGCGGCTCACGTTCCAGGGTAAAAACATCCGATTGAAGGCCGCAATCATCTCTTCGGTGCCCAATACAAATCCGAAGCGGACGCCCGCAAATCCATAGGCCTTGGAAAAAGTCACCGACAAAAATACCTGGGGATACTCCTTGATCAGCGATGCTTTCGAGGGACGGTCCTGGTTGTAATCCAGATAGGCTTCATCCACACACAACGGTACCCCGGTCTCGCAAAACCGAATCAGATCCGCATCGTCGATAAATACACCGGTGGGGTTGTTGGGGTTGATTATCAATATCAGTTTCGTGCGCTCGTTGATCGCATTGAGCATCCCATCCACATCATACTGCAGGTCTTCTTCCCTGACCGGAACCTGAACCACCTTCGCATTGCAAAGCTCCGCCCTTGGCGGAAACAACTCAAATGTCGGCGTCGACAGCAGAAATTCATCTCCCGGCTGCAAAAATATCCGCATCATCGCGTCGATGGTCTCCGATGATCCGTTGCACAGCGTCACATTGTCCGGCCCCAGATCGTACATGGCTCCGATTTTTGTTCGCAACTTCAAAAAACTGTCCGGATACCAGTTGCCGTGCCGAAGGGATTCAACCACCGCCTCGATGACCTTTTCCGAAGGACCGATGGGGTTCTCATTGAGCATCAGGCGGGCATAGTCCGGGTTGGCCATTGCCTGGTCCAAAATGCCTACATTGTACTCCCTGGACGTATACAGCCAGGGAACGATCCAGTCTTTAAGTTCTTTTTTCATTGTTCTCTCCTTTTTACAAATTTACGAAATAAATTTAGGTTTGGAGGTTCAGGGTTCAGTTTTCAAAGGTTCGGAATTTCCGAATTCAGAAGTAGGGCGGGTCTCTGCGCCCGCCGTTCGGAGGTCGGCACGGAGGCCAATCCTACTTGCTGGCACCTGACACCTGAAACCTATTTTAAAAGCGTATTGATCGGGGTAAGCTTCAGCCCAAAGGCCTCGGCAACCCCTTTATAGGTCACTTTGCCTTTAACCACGTTGGCGCCCAACTTAATTTCAGGGTTTTGCTTCATGGCCTTTTTCCAGCCTTTGTTCGCAATTTCCACCGCATAGGGCAGCGTGGCGTTTGTCAACGCCAGGGTAGATGTCTTGGGTACCGCCCCCGGCATGTTGGCGACGCAATAATGGACGACGCCTTCAACCGTGTAAATGGGCTTGCCATGGGTCGTCGCCTTGGAGGTCTCAAAACACCCGCCCTGATCAATGGCTACATCCACCAGCACCGCGCCCTTTTTCATCGTTTTCAACATTTCCCGGGTGATCAGCCTGGGTGCTTTGGCTCCCGGGATCAACACGGCACCAACAACAACATCCGCCTCCTTGATGAGCCGGCGTACAGTGGTCGGTTTCGACATCAGCAAAAAGCAGTTGGGGGGCATCACATCACTTAAATAACGCAACCGCTCCAGATCCATGTCGAGAATATAGACCTTGGCACCCAGACCGCAAGCCATTTTGGCGGCATTGATCCCCACCACGCCGCCACCGATAATGACGACCGTCCCCGGGTCGACCCCGGGCACACCGCCCAGTAAAATACCATGACCGCCCTGGGCCATTTCCAGATACTTGGCGCCCTGCTGAATGGCCATGCGACCGGCCACCTCACTCATGGGAGTGAGCAGCGGCAGAGATCCATCTGTCCTTTGAATGGTTTCATAGGCGATGCTGATAGATCCGCTCTTGATGAGGACCCGGGTCAGCTCCTCAGCCGCCGCCAGATGGAGATAGGTAAAAATGATCTGGTCTTTACGGATGAGGTCATATTCGGCCGGCAACGGTTCTTTGACATGCATCACCATTTTGGCGCGCTTAAATATTTCTTTGGGGGTGTCTACGATTTCAGCGCCCGCATCCGAATAGACCTTGTTATTAAACCCGCTGCCCCTGCCGGCATTTTTCTCTACAAGAACCGTATGCCCGTTCTGTCTCATGATCTCTACCCCGGCCGGGGTCATGCACACACGATTTTCTTCAGTCTTGATTTCCTTCAAAACGCCAACAATCATGATGATCTCCTTCTAATAAATTTGTGTTCCGAGGTTCAGGGTTCAGGGTTCAAAGGTTTGGTATCTGGCAACCACATCTGGCTAATGGCTGCTGGTCACTGGTTTCTGGCCAGAAGTAAGAAGCGAGAAGCCAGCGGCCAAAACACCGACCTCTGTCTTCTGTAATCTAACCTCTGAACCTTTGAACGCAGAACCATTGAACCCCTATTTAAGAAGCTTATTAATCGGCTCATACTTAAGGCCAAAAGCCTCGGCGACCCCCTTATAGGTCACCTTGCCTTCGATCACATTGGCCCCGGCTTTAATTTCAGGATTTTGCTGCATCGCCTTTTTCCAGCCTTTACTCGCTATCTCTTCCGCATACGGCAGGGTCGCATTATTCAAGGCCAGGGTAGAAGTCCTGGGCAAGGCGCCGGGCATATTGCTGACGGCATAATGCACGATGCCGTCTATTTTGTAAATCGGATCAGCATGGGTCGTCTCCTTCGAAGTCTCAAAGCAGCCGCCCTGATCAATGGAAACGTCCACCAGGACCGCACCTTTTTTCATCGTACCGAGCATTTCCCGGGTCACCAGTGTCGGGGTCTTGCTGCCCGGAACGAGCACGGCCCCCACCACCAGGTCCGCTTTGGGCAGGATATCACGGATGGCGGCCGGACTGGACATCAGGGTGACGCATTGACCGGTCATCACATCGCTCAAATAGCGCAGCCGGTCAAGGTCGATATCAAGAATGTAGACTTTGGCTCCCAGTCCGCTGGCCATTTTGGCGGCGTTGATGCCCACCGCCCCGCCACCGATAATGACGACGGTGGCCGGATCAACTCCGGGCACCCCCCCCAATAAAACCCCGTGGCCGCCCTGCGCCATTTCCAGGTATTTGGCTCCCTGTTGAATCGCCATGGGACCGGCCACTTCACTCATGGGGGTCAGCAGCGGCAAGGACCCGTCAGCCTTTTGAATGGTTTCATAGGCAATCGATACCGCCTTGCGTTTAATCAGCGCGCGAGCTAAATTTTCCGATGCCGCCAGATGCAGATAGGAAAAATAAATCTGGCCCTTACGAATCAACTCAAACTCAAAGGGCTGGGGTTCCTTAACCCGCATGATCATTTTGGCCCGTTTAAAAATATCTCTGGCTGAATCAACGATTTCGGCCCCGGCTTTCTGATAGGTAGCGTTGCCGAATCCACTGGCCTTGCCGGCATTTTTCTCGACAAGGATCTTATGTCCATGCTGCCGCATGAATTCAACTCCCCCCGGACTCATACACACACGATTTTCTTCAGCCTTGATCTCTTTTAGAATTCCAACAATCATTTTCATTTCCTTTCTGAAAAAGGACCATTCATAAAGGCCGGCTGCTCATCAGCACCTTTTAAAGCGCTTGTCAGGTTATCTTTGAAATCAGGCTTCAAGACATTTGCCTGCAAATGCCACCATTTCCTCGGTTGCATTGGAGAACTGCTCAGCGGTTTTCTCAAGTGCCGGATGCGTGTTGTATTCATCCCGCGAATAGCCATCCGCGGAACAGCCTCTTTCAAAATAGGGAACCCGCATGAGTTTATCCATTAGATCCTTGGGGATATCTTCCAGGATACGATCTTTTTCAAAACTGATTTTTTCGATACCGGGCAGGAAAAGAACCTTATCGATAAAGCTGGGCGGGCAGGTCACAACGACGTCTGCACCGCTTTTTTCTTCCATATGCCAGATACGATTTTGGCCGTCAACGGTCGGGCCAACGATCAGTGAGCAGGACAGCATCTTGCTCGGCAGATCATTATCCTTCAAATACTTGTAAGCCTTTTTGAAAACCGCCAGTTCAGCCAGTCGAATTTCACCGTCGGACAGCTCGATCCCCTTTTCAGCGGCAAAGTCTTTTAAACCACCGAGGTTACCAAATCGGCCTTCCATGTGGGTAATAACCGAGCGCCACTTACTCAAATCCACCCCGTTTTTCCGGGCGGTTTCAAGCCCCCTTTTGACAGTGTCGGCACAATCCACCAGCTGGGGCAAAACAAAGGTCAGGGTGTTGTTGGTGGGAATCCCTTTGGCTGTCAGGTATTCAATGACTTCGTAGCCCTGCTTGGAACCGGGAATCTTGATCATGACGTTGGGGTTAATCGCCGCTATTTCTTCGGCCTGACGGATCATGGCATCCTTATCAAACACGCTGCGCGGATCCACCTGCCCCGAAAGAAAGCCTTCCTTGTAATTGCTGGCTTCAAATAACGGCAGATACATATCCGAGCCGCGTTTTACAACCGTCTTGTATAGCTCCCAGAAAAGCGCCTCTTTATCGAAATCCGGATTCTCAGCCAGAATGTCTTTCGCCACCTTTTCCCAGTAGGCGGGATCATCCTGAATGGCCTGCAGCGAAAGGGGTGGATTGGTGGTGACGCCCCTGAACAGTTGACTCATCGGATTGTCCCGGTCATACATTCGATTGAATTGCGTCTTTAATAAATCGCGGTCATTGGCATCCGCCTTTTCCAATATTTTTTTGCACCAGTTTTCGAAAATAACAGGAGACGAATCCCACCAGATCTCCATACCCGGGCTGATGTCGACCAGCCTTTCAAAAAAATTTCTTTCTTCCATTGTCATTCCTCCGAAAATGAGTGTTTGGTGTTTGGTGTCTAGTGTTTGGTGTTCAAGGTTTCAGAACTTGAGTGATATCTCCCCAGTTCAATTTCAAGCTTATATTTATCCCCCCTGTGATAGGAGTAAAGCAGTTCTATGGGAATGCTGTTTTCATCGAAGGTGAGGCTTTCGATAAAAATGCCGGCGGAATTTTGGGGCAACTCCAAAATCGATGCGATGTTTTGGTTCAAATTCACCGCGCTGATGGTCTGTTTACAACGGGCAAGGGAGACCTTGAAGTGTTCGGTCATGATTTTGTACATCGAACCGATCAGGTTCATCTCCTGGATGCCGTCAAATATGTCGCTGGGCAGGTAACTTTCTTCATAGACATAGGGCGTGCCGTCACCAATTCTCACCCGTTGCACATGAATCACTTTTTTGTTGGAACCTAAAAATAAAACTTTGGCAATTTCATCTCCAGCCTGCTCAACCCGTTTTTCCAGAACCCGGGTACTTTGCGCGATGCCGCTGTCCTGCATCAAATCGGTGGTACTTGAAATGTGCTCGAGTTTATGCCTTAATTCGGCAGGCGTCGGCGCGGACACAAATGTGCCGGTCCCCTTCTCTTTGCGCAGCAGCCCCTTGGCGGTTAATTCCGCAATGGCCTGTCTGACCGTTGTGCGGGTAACATCACACATCCTGGCCAGTTCAACTTCGGATGGAAGCTGCTCACCCTTCTGGTATCTGCCGGTCTCAATGAGCTCGTTTAACCAGGCGCTGATCTGAATGTATTTGGGAATTGGGTTGGATGTGTCAACAATTTTCATCGGGTCATCCTTTTTAATCGGCGCAGCTCATGTCGGTAGAAACCCAAAAAAAGGAATGCGCGCTCTCGCAGCACCCAAGATGCTGTTTTCACTTATGCAGTGCTTATAAAACCTAAGTTGAGCGATTGTCGAGGTTGCCGCAGCTACAAGGAAGATGTCGTTGCGCTATAGCTGACTATGCGGGACGGCATCTGACGCGGTAGATGCGGTAAGATCGGCAATCCCGCAGGGTTTCAAATTTTAAAAATATCAATCGACAGAATTCCTTGAATATAAGACAAAATGATCCATTTTAAAAATTTGAAACGCTCAATTTAGGTAAAAGAAAGTAGGCACAGAACTGGATAGTCGACTAAATGTTTAGATGTATATACAATAAATCGGATATGCATTGCAACCTAATTTTTTAAATAAATGGGACTTGACAATGAAGTTTTTAAAGTAAGTTTAATACTTAACCAAATGCGGAAATCGGTGAGGAAAAACAATGACCATCTGGCTGGTGACCCTTATTTTAGTTGTGGCGATGCTTTTGTTGATAACCGAGAAGCTACCGGTGGATCTGACTTCAATCGGTATCATCGTCGTATTGACAGGCAGCGGAATTTTAGCACCAACCGAAGCCATCGCGGGCTTTGCGAACCCGGCGGTCATAACTGTTGGTGCTATGTTTCTGATCAGCAAAGGCATGATCCGCACCGGGGCCGTCGCATTTATCAGTCAAAAAGTAATTGAGTATTCCCGCGGCAGACCGACCCTGGCCATATTTTTAATCCTGGCCATCGTGGGTACGGCTTCGGCCTTTATTAACAACACCCCCGTTGTGGTTCTGTTTATCCCTATTATTTTAAGTCTCAGCTGCGAACTGGATTTCAGCCCGTCCAAATTTTTGATCCCGGTTTCCTATGCTTCCATTTTGGCCGGCACCTGTACGTTGATCGGGACTTCGACCAATATCATTATCAGTGATTTGAGTGCCGCACACGGCTTCGGGCCTTTGGGCATGTTTGAGCTTTCACCGCTGGGCCTGCCCATCGCCCTGCTGGGTATATTTTTCCTGATTTTTGCTGCACCGAAACTGATGCCGAGTATGCACAATCCGGCCTGTGAGCTCAAGGATTCGGAGCATCGGCGTTACCTTGCCGAATTCCAGGTCCCGCGCGAAAGCCCCATCATCGGTGAAAACCCGAATTCCTACTTTACCGGAAAGTACCCCAGCATGGAAGTACTCGAATTGATCCGGTATTCGCATGTTTTTTATCCGGACCGGGATCCGGTAAAAATCGCACCCGATGACCTGCTGCTGGTGAAAGGTTCGGCCAATGACCTGGTTGAAATTCTCAACGAAGATGCTGTGGATCTGCCCATGGCGGAAAAAGATATAAATTTCGCGGCCGAACAAAAGGAATCGCTGATCGTTGAGCTGATCATACCGCCGCAGTCAAGGCTTTTGGGTGAGCGGCTGGTGGCAAGCCGCCTGCAGCGGGATCCGGATATCCATATCATCGCTATTAAGCGCAGGGAGCTTCATTATGCCGAGCCAAAAGTCAAAGACATCCGGTTAAAAATCGGCGACATCCTTCTGGTTCGTCTACCGGAATCATCGGTGGAACGACTGCGCGGCGAGACGGATTTCATCATCGTCGAAGACGTCCATCATGAAATTGTGCACAAAAGACTGGCGCGACGCGCGTTCCTGATTTTCGGGGCGATGATTGTGACTGCCAGCACCGGGATGGCGGATATTTTAACTTGTGCCATGGCAGCTGCCTTTCTGATGCTTTTAAGCGGATGCCTGCAGTTGCGAGACGCCTATCGGGCCATGGACGGCCGGGTTCTTTTAATTATTATTGCCATGATTGCACTGAGTGCCGCGCTGGAAAAAACAGGCGCCTCCGAACTTTATGCCGGCGCATTTCTCAGCCTGCTCAAGGGGCTCAGTCCGGCTTATGTCCTGAGCGGGGTCATTTTGCTGACCAGCATCAGCACGCATGTATTAAGCAACAACGCCACCGCGATTCTGCTGCTGCCCATTGCGATTTCGGCCGCCCAGGGTATGGGGGTCGACCCCAAACCGTTTATCATTGCGGTTTGCTTTGGCGCCAGCGCCTGTTTTGCAACACCGATCGGTTATCAAACGAATTTGCTGGTGTATGGTCCCGGCGGGTACCGCTTCAACGATTACTTCAAACTGGGAATGCCGCTGAATTTGCTTGTTTTGGTGATGGGTTCCCTTTTCATCCCAATGATCTGGTCATTTTAAAATTTTCAAGAATGATAGGGCGAAATTTAAACCGCAACACCGTATTCCTCATTCATGAACTTCAGATTCCCGATTGCATTTTCATATTTGACCTTGCCGTAATTGTAATAGTCGAATTCGATTTTTGAGATATTGAGTTGAATCAGACTCCATAAAAACCAGTAAATGTCCGGGAATGGTTTAAACAGATCGATAAGATATAGCACATGATCGAATTTGTAACCGTCGCAATAGGCTTCAACAATCTGTATTTCAGCTTTGCGCGGGACCAGGATTTCCTGAAACATGTCCGCAATATCATAATACTTGGGTGCCATGCCGGCATACTCCCAATCGATGATATACATGGGCAGCTCGTATTTGTGCAGCGCATCTTCTCTAATGAGTATGAAATTGTCGGCCAGCAGATCGTTGTGGCAGGGGGCATATTCAGATTCGGGGATGTTGATAATACTCGACAGTTTGATAAGGCGATCGATGGTGCCCGCAATGTCAAATTCCGGATAGTCCACCTTGAGCCCCCTGAGGATGGCTGACATCTTCATCACTTCCACCAGGGGATTAAAAATTTTTTCCAAATTTACGCCGCTGGTGTGAATTTTGCGGATCGGGTCAACGATTTTGGGATACAGCGCTTTGTCCAGAAAGTGATCGTTTGTCAAAACAATGGCATCATCGATGAATTCAACAATGGTAACGCCTTTCTCAGGCATATATTTGATCATATTGGAGGATACGCCGACTTTTGACATTTCCCGGATCGCCTGGGCCTCATAGTCGCGGTTGATAAAAAGATCGGTTTTATCCCCGTAGATCCGAACGGTGTAATCGCCTTTTTCAGACTGAACCCGGTACAGTTTATTGGTTATTCCGCCGCTTAGCTGTGTGATATGGACATCAAGGCCTTTCCATTCCGGCAAAAGTTCATAACAGGCTTCCCGGGTGAATTCCTGATCCAAAAGGCGCGTTGCCGAGCACATGTCGATTCCCCTCCTTTTTTTGGTCTAAAACAGTTCAACCGTCAGTTGCCGGTTTACACTCAATGCCGTTTACTTAAACGCGAAAAATATAACGGAGAAATGCACTGAGTCAATCTCTTTTTTAGTTGTTGTTTCTGTCTTTACAGATGAGCGCCGTCCGAAGGGACGCTGCTGGCAGGGAGATCACAAAGGTTCGTCCGTATATCTGATATCCGGCGCCAACACATAAAACTTGACAGCACTTTATTCAACGATGTAGGTAAACAGAATCAACAAAAAGAAACAGACCTGGGAGGCGATGAACCAGCGCCGTAGCGCCTAGTGTAACACGCTTAAACTGTTGCATTTTTATCGATTTGAGTGGAGGTTAACCCAAACACCATGAAAGGAGCCCAGTAGAATGAAAAGACGCGATTTTCTAAAAAAAGCAGGTGTGGGAGCCGCTGCCGTGGCAGCCACAACGGTAAACGCACCCTTTGTGCATGCGGCCAAGAAAACGACCATCAAGTGGCGGATGCAAACGTATGCCGGCCCTGCCCTATCTGCGCATGTCTGCAAACCGGCAATCGATGCCTTTAACAAGGTCGCCGATGGCGAGATGGTGATCGAATTGTACAATTCTGATCAGCTGGTGCCCACGGGTGAGCTGTTTAGAGCCATGCAGAAGGGGACCATTGACGCCGTCCAGAGTGATGATGACTCCATTGCGGCACCCGTAGACGTGTCCATTTTTGGTGCTTACTTCCCGTTTGCGTCACGCTACTCGCTGGATGTTCCCGCACTATTTAACTGGTATGGGCTGAACGAAATCTGGCAGGAAGCCTTCGCTGAAGTAAAAGGCGTCACCTGGCTGAGTGCCGGGGCCTGGGATCCCTGCAATTTCGCCAGCACCAAACCGATCCGACACCTTGCAGATCTCAAGGGACTGAGAATGTTTATGTTTCCCACCGGCGGCCGGTTCATGCAACAATTCGGCGTCATCCCGGTGGCCCTGCCCTGGGAGGACATTGAGATGGCGGTTCAAACGGGTGAACTGGATGGGGTTGCCTGGTCCGGCATCACCGAGGATTATACGGTCGGATGGGCGGATGTCACCAAATATTATCTGACCAACCCCATCTCCGGTGCCTGGGCGGGTTCGTATTATGCGAACTCCGATTCATGGAACGCCCTGCCGGAGCGCCTGAAGACGTTGTTCCGTCTTCAAATGGACAGTTCCCACTACTATCGGCAACACTGGTACTGGTGGGGTGAGGCGCACTACCGCACCAAAGGTGGTAAATTAGAACTTACCTCCATCCCCGCAGAGGAGTGGAAACAGGTGGAAGATGCGGCTCTCAAATTCTGGGACGAGACTGCCAAAAAGAGCCCCAGGAGTGCCAAGGTCGTAAAAATACTCAAAGAGTACGCCCAAACCATGAAAGACGCCGGTCCTCCCTACCGGTACTAATGAATTGGGCATCAGCATTTATGATCGCATAGCGGTGGCCTTCCCTGGCTGCAAAATAGAACCGGTCAGGGAAGGTAGACCGCTAAAACCCCGGATTAAAACTTCATTGAGCGATTTATTACCAAGAGAAGTGCCGAGATATTGATGCCTTAGGATCCACGAAAACGCTATATCCGCATTTGGCGGATTTAGGGTTGGGCGCGAATCACTTCTGCATCATGGATTCGGTGCAGATCGTGTAAAAAATCGCTTGATTCAATTATGGGTAAAGGGACTTAAGGAAAGGGGCAACGATGCCTAAAGCAGTTAAAACCTTCGTGCGCGCTGTTGAGAAAACGAACAAAATTGTAGGCAAGTTCTCCATGTATCTGGTCTTCGCTATGATGGGGATCCTGCTCTACGAACCGGTTGCCCGAAACCTCTTCGGTAAGTCAAGCATATGGGCGGTTGAGATGGCGCAATTCACGATGGCCGCTTATTACCTGCTTGGCGGTGGATACTCCATGATTCTCAAAGGGCATGTTAGAATGGATCTGCTCTATGGCCGGTGGTCGGACAGGAAAAAGGCTTTTGTTGACGCTATTACCTGCCTTTTCTTAATCTTCTACCTGGTGTTTCTCCTGGTCGGCGCCTATTCCAGCATTGAATACGCTGTCATGTACGGGCAAAGAAATCGATCCGCATGGGCACCCTATATGGCGCCCATCAAGATTATTATGGGGACCGGCGTTCTGCTGATGCTGTTGCAGGCGATGGCAACATTTTTCAAGGATCTGGCAAAGGCGAGAGGAGAAGATATAACATGAGCTATGAAATGATTGCGATACTGATATTCAGTTCGATGATGCTCATGCTTCTCACCGGGCAGCGTGTCTTTGGTGCCATTGGTGGGGTCGCCACTATTTTCGCCCTGATGCTTTGGGGCAAAGGTGCTGCGGAGATGCCCTTTAACTCGGCCTTTGCCTTACTGAACTGGTATCCGCTGCTAACCCTGCCGTTATTCGTCTATATGGGGTATATGTTTTCCGAGTCGGGAATCGCAAGTGACCTCTACAAAATGTTCCATGTCTGGATGGGGTCGGTCAAAGGTGGATTAGCCATCGGAACGATGGGGCTCATGGTCGCCGTATCCGCTATGAACGGGTTAAGTGTCGCCGGCATGGCGATTGGTGCGAGTCTGGCTTTACCGGAAATGCTCAAGCGAAAATATGACAAGGTCATGGTCACCGGCGTCATCCAGGCGGGCAGTTCCCTGGGCATTATGGTCCCGCCCAGCGTGGTGCTCGTTCTCTATGGCATGATCGCCAGGCAACCTGTCGGCCAGCTATGGCTGGCCGGTGTCTTCCCGGGCCTCCTGCTGGCCGGCTTGTTTATTTTATACATCGCGATCAGATGCAAACTGCAGCCCCACTTGGGTCCATCGTTATCCAAGCAAGAGCTGGCGACCATAACCTGGGGGCAGAAGTTGCGATTGCTCAGGGCCGGGGTAGTCCCGCTTGTCATTATTTTTTCCATGACTGGGCTTTTCCTGCTGGGGATTACTAGTCTGGTCCAGTGTTCGGCGGCAGGTGCATTAGCAACCACCCTTGCCGCTCTCGCCAAAGGCCGGTTAAGCAGGAAGGTGCTGGATGAGACCTTAAAGAGTACGCTGAGCGTTAGCTGCATGTTCATGTGGGTGATTCTGGCGGCGCTCTGTTTTGGTGCGGTCTTTGACGGTCTGGGTGCGGTGCATGCGATAAAGTCCCTATTTATCGAAAGGTGGGGTCTCAGTCCATTCGGGATACTCGTGATGATGCAGTTGTCCTACATCCTGATGGGCATGTTTCTGGACGATACGGCCATGCTCATCATTGTCGCCCCCCTTTATGTTCCCCTGGTAATCAGCCTGGGTTATAACCCGATCTGGTACGGTGTTCTCTACACCATCACCTGTCAGATTGCCTACATGACGCCTCCTTTCGGCTATAACCTTTTTCTGATGAAGGCTATGGCGCCACCGGAGGTATCGCTGGGGGATATCTACCGCTCGATCGTACCCTTTGTACTGGTTATGCTTGTCGGTTTAATCATTGTCATGCTGTTTCCCGGGATTGCCCTTTGGTTGCCCAATTTATATTTCGGGAGATGAAGTCAGTAAATGGTGATCAAGCGCAAGGGGTCTTTTTTGTCCTTAGCCCTATCAATGGCATTTATTTTTTTAAAAAATTTAGATAATTGGCTTGCTTTTGACCTATGGATAGATTAATCTGTAAACATTCAATAAAGCCCCGTCTTTAACTGACGGGCAATTTCTTTCTGAAGGAACAATTACATTTTCCAATGTGAAGTCCTCCAGTTTGAGATTATGAAAATATTAAAGAAGGAGGATATTCACATGGCAGAGGGAACAGTTAAATGGTTTAGTGACCGCAAGGGTTTCGGTTTTATTGAGCAGGAAGACGGACCGGATGTGTTTGTTCATCATTCAGCAATCAATGCAGAAGGTTTTAAATCTCTCAATGAAGGCGACCGCGTTACTTTTGACATCGAGCAAGGGCAAAAAGGTCCTGCCGCTGCAAATGTGACTGTAGTTTAACTTTCGTTTCAGAATATAAAGGGCATCCTTCGATTAGAGAGGGATGCCCTTTTGTTTCCTTTGAATTCGTATCTGTCCGATCCGACATTACAAGACCTTAAGCCCTAAAAAAATCCTGTCCGAATTCCTTTTCATCACCATCAAGACTAACGACCTGCGAGGTAACACAATATGGCGAAATCACATTTTTCATTTAAAAAGCGCCAGAAAGAATTGGCAAGGAAAAAAAAACAAGAGGAAAAAAGACAACGCAAACTGGCTAAAAACACTGACATATCAGAGGAGGCTTCCGAGGAGACTTCAGAGCAGCCTGAAGAACAGTCTCAAGATCAGCCTCTGGATGCAAAAATTGATTGAACCATAAGGGGGAATGTTGTTTCAAGCTTTAGCGGGAGCAGTTCGGGGCAGTTTATCCCTGATTTTGTATGTTTTGAACACGGTATTCTGGTGCATACCGTTGTTTGTGATGGCGGCCGCCAAGGCGGCGGTTCCTTCGGAATCCTGGATGCGAAAATGCAGCCGGATGCTAAACGCCATTGCCGAAAACTGGATCTGGGTCAACAACCAAAACCAGAAACTGGTCGGAAATACGGGTTGGGACGTTCAAGGTATGGAGACGATGGAACGGTCCGGATGGTATCTGGTTCTGGCCAATCACCAATCCTGGGTGGATATCCTGGTGCTTCAGCGGATATTTCATCGCAAAATCCCGTTTTTGAAGTTTTTTATTAAAAAAGAGCTTTTGTGGCTTCCAATGCTGGGCCAGGCATGGTGGGCGATGGATTTTCCGTTTGTAAAAAGATACACGAAAAGCGATCTCCAAAAAAAACCGCACTTAAAAGGCAAAGATTTAGAAATAACGCGCAAAGCCTGTCAGAAGTTTAAAACAATCCCGGTTTCTATTATGAATTTTGTGGAAGGTACCCGTTTCACAAATGAGAAGCATCACAAGCAGCAATCACCCTTTCCTCACCTACTTAAACCAAAGGCCGGCGGTATTGCGTTGGTGCTCAGCTCCATGGGAGAACAAATTCAGCGCGTACTGGATGTTACCATCGTGTATCCCGACGGCGTCACAAACTTTTGGGCACTTCTCTGTGGTAAAATCCGCAAGATTAAGGTTCGCGTGCGATCACTGCCGGTGAACGCTGAGCTGCTCGGTGATTATGCCAATGATGGGCACTTTCGGGCCGGGCTGCAGGATTGGCTGAACAACATATGGGCAGAAAAAAACCGAATCATCGAAGAGATGATGACTTCAGGAACGATGCTTTCCGGCAGATAAATATCAAATCAGTTTCTCAAAGAAATACGATTCCCCACCGAAAAAATCAAATAGAGAATAACTGACAGAACTAGCGCTTATTGATCGGAACAAACTGGGTTTGGGTCGGACCGGTGTATATCTGACGGGGACGACCGAGTTTCCAGTTGGGATCATCCAGACTTTCTTTCCATTGCGCGATCCAGCCCGGCAGCCTGCCGATGGCGAACATTACCGTAAACATGTTGGTGGGGATACCGATGGCCCGCAGGACAATGCCGCTGTAAAAATCGACATTGGGATACAGATTGTGCTCAACGAAATAATCATCTTTTCTGGCAACCACTTCCAGCTCCTTGGCGATATCCAGCAGCGGATCGGATATATCTAATTTGTTTAATAATGAGTCGCACATTTTTTTCATAATCTTGGCCCGCGGGTCATAGGTTTTGTAAACCCGGTGACCGAACCCCATCAAGCGGAAGGGGTCTTTTTTATCCTTGGCTCTTTCAATGGCTTGCGCCATATTCTTTTTTTGGGCGATATCGCTGAGCATCTCAATAACAGCCTGATTGGCCCCGCCGTGCAACGGGCCCCACAGCGCGGCGATGCCGGCCGAAATGGCGGCATAAAGGTTAACCCGGGCACTTCCCACCAGGCGCACCGCCGATGTCGAGCAGTTTTGTTCATGATCGGCATGTAAAATCCAGAACACGCGCAAAGCGTTGACGACATCATTATCAATCTCGTAAGGTTTGACCGGCGAATCAAACATCATATTTAAAAAATTGGCGCAGTAAGCCAGATCGGGCCTCGGGTACACTACCTTGTGGCCCCTTGAAATTTTATAAGATATCGCCGCCAGCGTTCTAATCTTGGACAGCAGGCGGGTTACGGTCATATTAATCTCTTCTTCCAGATTATGAAGTTCAGGGTAAAAGCTTCTCAGGGCATTGACCATCGACGACAGAATCCCCATGGGATGGGAAGAGCGTGGAAAGTTTTCATAAAAGGCCCGCATATCTTCGTGCACCAGGGAGTTGTCATTGAGCAGTACCGAAAAACGCGTCAACTCTTCGCGATCGGGCAATCTGCCATGGATCAAAAGATAAACGGTCTCTTTAAAGGTGGCCTTCTCGGCCAGCTCTTCAACCGGGATACCGCGATACCTCAAAATCCCCTTTTCCCCATCCATAAAGGTAATTGCACTGGCGCAGCTGCCGGTATTGGCATAGCCGGGGTCCAGTGTGATAAAACCGGTGCTTGCGCGCAGCTGCGAAATATCGATGGCCTTCTCTCCTTCTGAGCCCTCGACAAGCGGAAGTTCATATTCTTTACCGTCATAAACCAATTTTATTGTATCTGACATCGCTGCTCTCACTTTCAATTACAAAAGGATTTGTGAAGTAACCGATATGCGATTGATTCGTTTTGTTCTCTTAGTGCAAAATCTCCAGACGCCACTTCTAAGAAAATAAGCTCTATCTGTCAATTCTTAACTGATTTTATCCAGGATCGTTTACTTGTCAAGTTCTGTGTGGTAAAAAGCTCAAATCTGGAGTAATGCAGTAGTGGAGCAAAATCAATTGCGGATTGCAGATTTAAAACGCCATCGTGCATGTCCTTAAAATCCGAAATCCGAAATCTACATTCCGAAATCTTGTCTACTGCATTACTCCGGTAACAGCTAGCCTCGACAGTAGCGATAAAAACTCGCAGATCGATTTGTGCTAAACCATTCTAGTGGGGGGAACTCCATGTCCTTCAAAGAAAACCTGCTGACCAAATTAAAAATTGACAATCTGGCCCATAAGGTCATTGCCTCGATCGGACCGGTGGAAAGCGGCAGCAAAGTCGACAAAGTCGCCATGCGCAGCCTGCTGGAAATGAGCTCCTATCAGCATCAGAAAGAGCGGGATCTGGATCTGTACGTCGAAGCGATTGATCAGGAGCGGAAAAAGATTTTTGTCCTGGACAACGAACTGCCGATTTATCAGACGACCATTGATGACGTGGTCATACGTAAAAGCCCGCTCATCAAAGAAATGGTCAAAATCCGCAACATCATCAAAATTCTCAAAGACGCCGATGTGAAGCTGAGCCGCAAAGACGAATCCGTTCTCGCCATTCAAAAAGAATGCACCGATCAGCTCGATCTTTCTTTTAATGCCACCGACATCGATGAAATTGCCAGAGACGGGCAGGCAGCTTTGGAAAGGGACTATCCCGAAGGGGTGATCGAATGCCTGGAGCTGTTCGCCGAACTACTGGATTACAGGCCGGCACCCAAAGCGTTTCAGCTCGGTCGTCATAAAATTGTCGGGGCGCTGACACCCAAAGCCGGCGGTGAAGTTTTATATGGCCCCATGATAATTTACAGCCTGATCCACGGCACCCTCAAACTCATCGATGAGCAAATAAGCAGCTTCGATAAAACCAAAATAGAGCTTGCGCAACAGGTCGCTGCCGGCAAACAAAAGGCTGCTGTTGAAGGCCCTGACGTATTTGAGTACTTAAAAAATACGGTTTTGGAAAAAAAGGGGTAAAGTCTTTATCCCGGCCCATAAGGCCGGCGTTATCTACGTTAAAAAATTTACCGGAAATCATTAGGGTATTGCCGCATTCTATTTTTTCTTGCGAGCTTTTTTCGCTTTTTTTATCTTTTGAATGAGGTCGTTCAGGTCGGGCGGTTTTTCGATCACATCCAGAGCCCCGAGTGCTCTGGCCTCGATACGCTTTTCGTCAGGCACGTTACCGGTCAGAAGGATAATTTGCACTTCGGGCTGCCTTGTCTTCATCAGTTTTAAGGCCTTGAACCCGTCCAGTGCCGGCATCATGAAATCCATGATAACGACGTCATAGAATTCTTCTTCAATCATATTGAGGGCATCCTCGGCCGAAGAAGCGGTTGAAACATCCATTCCACGCGCACCTATCCGCTCTGCAATGATATCTAAAAAATCCTTTTCATCGTCGACGATCAATACCTTTGCTGACATGCAATACACCTCGGCAACTAATCATCTTCCAAGACCGACCGGGGGGAGGAGATGCTTTCACTTCCCATTGCCGTTCGTATGCGCTCCTCGTGCTCGTCTTTTCGCGCAAACGCCTTCTTGATCTTGCTGTCCAATTCTTCCGTATCACAGGGTTTCATGAGAAAATCAAATGCACCCAGTTTCATGCCTTCGATCGCAGTTTCCACCGTTCCCTGTCCGGTTAACATGATGACTTCGGTCAATGGTTTTAATGTTTTGATTTCACGAAGAACCTCTATTCCGTCAGTACCCGGCATGGCCACGTCCAGGATAACCACATCATAGTTGAATTTTCTGACCTTCTCGAGAGCATCTTCGCCATCTAAGGATGTGGTAATTTCATAATCGCGAATAGCCAATCGTTCAGATAAAGCGTCAACAAATTGTTCCTCGTCATCAACTAATAGTACCCGTGTTTTCATATCCAGCCTTTCTTGTATGACTTATTTCAGGGGTTCTTGAGTTACATGCAAAAAAAATAATTAGCCAATTAATCTCTGTCAATGTCTTCAGCAATTCTAACAACAATTTCCCGTTCCCCGGGGCTGACTTCCAGCTCAGCCCCGAGCAGACCGCAAAGGCCCTTCTCAGGTTCAACCGGAAATTGTTTCAATGGGGCTCCCGTCAGACCGCCAAGACCTTTGAAAAAAACCTGGATCCCGGCTTCTGTTTTTTGGGTGACCAGTTCAACCATTTTATCTTCACCCGCTGCATCCATTGCAAAATCCAGACATAACCACAGCAGATTCATCAAAAAAAACGGAGAGGTCTTTAACCTCAGCGGGCCTTTATTTAATTTTGGCTGAACGACAACACCGCGCGTGGATGCAAACCGCCCGGATAAGGCCACCAGCAATTCCAATATGTCATTTAGATCAATGGTTTTGATCGATTCATCAACGCTGTGAGCCAGGCGGTTCATGTTTTTCATAATGGCGTCTGCCCGGCCAACCTGTTTCATAACCACCCGGGACATATTTTCCAGTCGCTGCGTCTCGATCGCAGCCCCCCGGTCTGCCATGAGTGCAAGGTCCTCGAGAAGCCCGGCATTTTCGTTGATGATCGCCAGTACATTTTTAATTTCATGGGATATCGATGCCGTCATTTTCCCGAAAAATTGGAGACCGGTCTCAGCGACAATTTCCAACTTGGCACTCATATGCAACTCCCTTTTTGAGATGGATTCTGATGGACGGCTCATGCGCCGGGATCATAATTCGCCGGCTTCCTTTTGGTCCTTTGACGGCATCTTTAGCGGCAGCCGGATATTGAAACGGGTTCCCCGGCCGAGCTCGCTTTGAACGCTGATCTGTCCCCCGATCTCCTGAACCAGCGCATAGGTGACGGCCAGGTCGAGCCCCATTCCACCTTCTCCGGTTCTTGAGTAAAAAAAGGGTTCGAAAACGTGCTTGAGATCCGTTTTAGTGATGCCCGGGCCGCTATCGGAGAAGGTGATCGAAACAAAATCCGTATCCTCACATTTGGCTTCAATCTCAAGGCGGCCCCCATCTTTCATGGCTGCCATGGCGTTGTTAAACAGATTAAAAAAAATCTGCTCTAATTTGCCACGATCACTCTCAAATTGTGGAATGTTGTCCGCTAAATCCACCTGGACCGTGACACACCTGAATTCAGCTTCTTTGGCCAAAACGCTTTTGACCTCGCTGACAATTTCCTGCAGTTTGATGGTCTGGATGCTGACATTGAGATGGCGCGCAAAATTCAAAAGGCTTTTGGTGACCTCTGCGCACCGTTGCACCGTGGCAAGCACCGAGTCCACTATGCTGATAAGTTTCGGATCTTTTTTATACGCTTCGGTCAGGGTGAATATATCTTTGATATGTCCGGCCTTCTCATTAATGATGGCCAGCGGGTTGTTAATTTCATGGGCGACACCGGAAGCCAGGCGCCCCAGGGAAACCATCTTATTGGTGTATTCGGCCTGATGTAAGGTGTCGACGCGCTCCTGATCGGCCTGGTGAATCTGACCGACCAGCTGAGAGGCAACGGCGAGGGTTACCAGCAATATCATCAAGATGCTTGCTGCTAAAATCCCCGTAAAGGCCCAACCCGTCTTATACCAGGGCCGCATGAGTTCACCTTGCTGTTTGACGATCATTAAAATAAAAGGCGTTTCGGGGATATACGCATAGCCGATCACCGCGCGTTCTTTGTTATCGTTTTGACTCTCGAATACCTGCGCTTTGGGTGAGTACTCCGGGATGCGACCCGGAATCTTATTAAAAACCGAGCCGTAAAACCGGGAAGGCGTTTGCAGCACACCCTCTCGGTTGATAACAAACGTGTCGGTTTTTTCCCCGACCTCAAACTGGGCAATCAATTCATTGAACCTTTGCGCATCCAGGGCTGCGTGTAGCACAAAAAATGAGCCGTCCGGCAGATTCCTTTTGACGGCCAAATCAAAGTGTGGTTCTTCGCGTAATCCCGTGACCAGTTCACTGATATAGACACCTTCCTGTAAGACTTGACGGAACCAGGGCTCGTTGTGGTAATCCACGCCTTCCAGCTCGTGAGATCCGACGTAGGATTGCTGTACGCCCGAGCTGACGATGACGCCTAAATGCGTGAACCCGCTGAATCTTTTATTGAGGTTATCGAGAATCTCAGCGAGGCGCGCCTTATCATTCAATGCTTCCAGGGAATGATCGTGAGCTATAAAATCTAACACCGACCGACGTTCCGACACAAAAAGGGAAACTGATCGCCACGAGTTCGAAACCAGCTGAGAGGTGCGCAATTCCAGTTCGGCTTCGGTGGTATCCTGATGCAACCGGTAGCCGGCTAATGCCCATATGATGAGCGGTACGAGCGCCACGGTTGCGGTAACCAGAACCGCTCGTTTCCAGATCCGGCGAAAATCAAAATGGTGCTTATACGGTCCGCCGATGGCATCTTCATGATCCCAAAAAGCAGGTTTTAGTCTTTTTAAAAAAGGCATTTTTATTTCAACCCGGTTTGGATGTTATTTGGCCTTGAATCGAATGGCTTAAACAAAACTTATTTGCTTTTCTCAGCCTTTTTCTGCTGAATTTTTTCATTGGCCTTTTTGATAATTTCACTAAGCTCATTGATGTCCAGCGGTTTCTGTAAATAGGCAAAAGCACCCAGCTGCATGCACAATTCACGGTCCTCTTCATGACCATGCCCGGTAAGAACAATTACTTCGATTTCCGGGCGTGTCTGTTTCACTTTCCGCAGCACTTCAAGGCCGTCAATGCCCGGCATTTTAAGATCGACGATCATCACATCCGGTTCATCTTCGTTGATCAGATTGAGGGCGGATTCCCCGTCATAAGCGACCGCCGGGCCCAGATCGCGCATCAATAACCGTTCAGAGAGCGTTTGCACAAACTCACGCTCGTCATCTACCAGCAACACTTTTGAAGGCATTTCAAAATTGTGTTTGCGATAAATATCTGATTTGTGAAAATCTTTGCCGACTCGGGTTGCCACTGCCATGACACCAGGGACCTGCTCAGCGATCGATCTGAGCTCATCCTGCAGGCGGCTGAGCATCAGGACATGTTTATTGATGGTAATGTTAATTGAGCCGTCTTTGGCGCTAACGTCCACCGTATGCCCCTGCCGCGCCAGGGCCACTTCCGTGGCCGCCGCAAGACGAAAATCCACCAGAGCCTGCTTCGAGCTTTCCGTTAGCCGAACCACATCGCTGACGGCATTATCGGCAATAAGGCTGGCTGCATCTGCCGGCGTCATTTTATCCGCCGGGATAACGATATCGTAGAGACCCGCATCCCACGGGTCGCTTTGATTAAAAAGCATATCGATCCACCCAGCGCAATCCGCTTCGCGCTTTTGAACCAGTTTGGCGGCCTCCTTATCCGATACCCCCTGCTCCTGGGAAGCGGCAGTGATTCGATATTTCAGGCTGGCGATCAAACAAATCCGCAAGGTGTGGCTGATGGTCTTCGGTATCAGCTGTCCGCAAAAACAGGTCACCAGCGCATTGTCCTCGGGAATCAGTCCGGCAAGTGCCAGTTTCAGAAAAGCAATGGAGCGCTCCTTCTCCTGGGTAAATTTATTGAACACCGAGGTCCCGGCCGAAAAGGCCCGCATAATTTTGCTTTCAGCCATCTCCGAGAGCCGGCTGGCCTCGGCAACAACCTCATTGTCGGTAATCAGACGGTATCCGGTGCGGGAAATGACTTCTTCGATGACCGGATTTTCATTGCAGAAACTGCCGCTAAACAGGGTGATAATAGACATTGATTTAATCCTTCATGATTAGAACCCATCTCAAAAATAGGATTTTGGTTCAAGATCGCGGCGGGGCCGAGTTTTTCCCGCTAAGCGGGACTTCCCACCTGATCTTAAAATCGTTGTGGGTCGAATCCGCAGGCATACTGTTGTATGTCGAGGATTTTAAACGAGGCTCCAACAAAGATATTGGGCCAAAAGACATTTTTGAGATGGGTTCTATCATTGTTCAGTGATCCGACATACGGTCTTCAATGGGCAGTTTTTTTCCGCTGCGCCCCTGTGAGTATGGCGATGGATGGCGCCGATGGCCGATTCAATGGTCGGGTAGATATGATCCTCGCCGATTTTGATAATCAAATGCGTGCGTTTCAATACATTCATAACGGCGCGGTTCACCCCGCTAAAAGATATATCAATCCCCGCGCTTCGGACCCGGTCTATTGTCAAAGATAAGGCTTCTTCACCGGAGGCGTCAAGATCATTGATACTGCCGGCCGAGATGATAATGTGCTTGAGATCTTTTTTGGTTCGCCGCCGATTCCGGATCTGCTCCTCAAGGTAACTGGCATTTGCGAAAAAAAGCGGCCCGTCAAAGCGAACCACGTCGATATACCTGCACTCTTCCAGGCCGCTGGCGACGGCATCATGCAGCGCCCGGTCGACATCCAGAGAAAGATCAACGACTTTCGGTCGCATGCTTTTGTAAAGAAAAACGAGGACCGAAAGGATAACGCCCATCAAAATGCCCCTCTCCAGATGGGGCGCAAATACAAGCGTGGCGACAAAGGTAATAATGGAAATCGCCCCGTCATACCACTGCGCCCTCCACGCGTGAATAAATCCCCTGATGTTAACCAATCCAACCACGGCCATCATGATAATCGCCGCCAGCACGGATTGCGGCAGATAATAAAAAAGCGATGTAAAATATAAAAGAACCACCACCACTGCCAAGCTGGTAAAGACGCTGGACAGGCTGGAATTTGCCCCGGACTGTAAGTTTACAGCCGATCGGGAGAAAGATCCTGAAGTCGGGTAACTTTGGGCGACAGCGCCGCAGATATTGGCCAGGCCCTGGCCGATGAGTTCCCGGTTGGGATCGAGCCTTTGGCCGGTGACGGCCGCCATTGCTTTGGCAACGGAGATGGCTTCCATAAAGCCCAGCAGTGATATGATGACGGCAAAGGGCAACAGATCCAGGATCACATTAAAATTAATGATTGGCATAGAAAGCGATGGTAGGCCCCCGGGAATCTTACCAACCACCTCACCGCCTCCCCTCAGCCTCAGGCTGGCCGGTTTAAGCGGTACATTACCCACATGAATACGCCAAAAACGGCCGGTTCCTTTTGCCTTCTCCGGCGTTGCTCCCTCCGGATAGAATTTGACCGAACCATCTGCCTGTCTGACGCCTTCAAAAATGTAATCCCGTATTATTTTTCTATGGTTTTGGGTCTGATTTTTATATTGTTCAATTTGAACGGTGATACGCTCGACTGTGTGTTTTATATCAAGTGCTTCAAGTGCCTCCAGCGCCTTTCCGCTGGCCTTAAGATTAAGGCTCAAAGCAGCCCGCTTTTTTGAAAGCAGCTCAGCAGATTTGATGGCTCGGTTGAATTTCTCGATCGCCGGGCGAATATCGGCAACCTTGATATCAGCAACATCTACCTGCATCGTCTTTTCAAAATCAAAGCCCCAGGAAAGCAGGGTTGTAACCATCACAGCCACAAGTACATTGGGAATCCGTGGTGCAAACCGCTTTAATCCATACATAATAATAAAAGCCAGGGTGGCCATAACCAGCGTGGGCCAGTGAGTGTAATGCTCAGCTGCTTGTATAACCCGATAAATTGTTTCGTGATGGTGAGCGGCTCTTTCCACATAGACACCGAATAATTTCGGCAGTTGTGAGGAAGCGATGATAAGTGCGGCGGCGTTGGTAAAACCGTTAACCACCGGATGAGAGATGAAATTGACGACAAGACCGAGCTTGAGCACGCCCAGAGCGAACTGAAAAATGCCAACCAGCAGCGCCAGCAATATGGCGTAGGCGATATATTGTTGACTGCCGGCGGTGGCCAACGGCTCAAGGGTTATGGATGTTAAAAGCGAAACCACCGCCACGGGACCGGTGGCCAGCTGGCGGCTGGAGCCGAACAGGGAGGCCACCAGGGGTGGAAGAAATGCAGCATACAGGCCGTAGTATGGCGGCAACCCGGCAAGCTCGGCGTATGCCAGAGACTGGGGAATCAGCACCAGAGCAACCGTCAACCCCGCAAGGATGTCGGCTTTCAGGCTAGCCATTTTATAAACTGCGGGCCAACTCAAAACGGTCAACAATCGATTCATCGCAAACCCATCGTTACGATTTTAAAATACCCGGGTCAAGAAAAAGTTCCCATAAATCGAATAATTTACCGGAATATCGGGAGGCTGATGCGCAAACTGCATGCTGTTTGGCCGGCTGTAATTCTTTGAAACTTTTGAATGCTTGGGATACAATTAAAAATAAAGCTCCCCGCCCTCCGCCTCTGGCGGACAGGGTACACAGGCGAAGGCAAATACAATCCAATTATTGCACGCGTCCGATGACACGGGTCGTTGCAGACCGCAAGCGTTTGACACCATTAAAAAAATATTTATATTCACACAGGAATTACGCCATCTGAATTTAAGACAATTCAAAGATCTCAATCAAGGGAGAAAGAAATCTTGTTGAAAAAAGCAACTGAGGCCACCATACCGGAAAAGCCCAGACTCCTGAAACAACTGAAAAAGGGGAAATTTAATATTCCCGATTTCATCTATGTTTCGGCATCCGATTTTAAAAACGGAAGATTTGACGATTTAAAGGCTTTTCTGGGTCGCCACCGGGAGAGTTTTAAAGTGATCACCCGCAGTGCGCATCCCCATGAGGAATTTTTTAAAGGCGGAACCTTTGATTCATTGGAGACCTATGCCGATCCGGGGGGTATTCAATATGCGCGAACCAAAATCATAAATCTGGCGAAAACCGCCAAACAGCTGACCATTAAACGACAGCAACGATTCAATCATAGCCCTGAAATTGATCCCGAGAATATGGGCGTTATCGTGATGCCCTTTATCAGCGGCACCAGCGTCATGGCCAAAATGATCGGAAATCATTGGGAATTCGGATACTGTCGCGACCGCGACCATAAAGTCCAGCGGGAACCCTACATTACCAAAACGCCCCATGATACCAGACTGCTGCAGTTATCAGAAGATATTCAGAAGCACTTGGGCTACCGGTGTGAAATTGAATATGTTGTATCCGGTGAGGGTGAGATCTATGTCGTTCAGGCCAAAGACATTTCTCACATCGAAACCCTTGAACAGCAACAAAGTGAAAGATCGATGAAGCTGGATGGCGTTCGCCGGATCAGAAGGAACCACAATTATCGAGAACGGCCGGTTTATGTGATGGACAACAAGGAATTTTACCTGAAAATTATTGGTAAATGTGAAGATCTGGTTTGGGGTAATAAAAAAAACAAGCCGGCCATTGAGGATATTCTTGAAATTATCGCCAAATATCAGCACGGACTGGAAGACTTTGCTTTAAGACACCATCGGTTTGGTATTCTGGGGCTGTCGATTCAAGAACCGGAAGAACTCTATCAGATCGCCAATCACTATCTGGATGATTTTCCCGACTTGCAGTCAGCGCTTTCCAAAAGGCTGCATGACAACTTATACAAAATTGACTATTTTTTATCAGAAGCCGATACCCTGCTGGCCAAAGACAAGTTCAGGATCAATCTTTGCGGTCACGACGCCTACGGCATCGATACGGTTCGCAACCCCATGTGGTCCATATACTGGTATATGGATAAACACGCAATAATGGTCAAAGATTTCAAAAGATTGGGATTTAAAACCGGAGATACGATCGGAATCGAAATTGATTCGGATGAAAAACCAATCGTTTATCGTCTATAATGGAGAGATTCGCGATAGTCGGATGTCCGGCTATTTGACCGCTGTGCTTTGAAGCACCCGGGTTGCCTGCTCGAGAATTCCCTCCGGAAAACCAACGACCGGATTCATCGTCACTAGGATTTAATCTCATCGCAAATCTTGGCGAACACATCCGACAGGCGCAATATTCCCACGACTTCATCACCGCCGGTCACCAGCAGAGAAAGATAAGGCTGCACAATCAGTTGGTGGGTAGCTTCACCCAATGTGGCATTTTCATCAATATACTCACCCTCAGAGGGTGACTGAATAAATTCAGCCACTTTCAGCTGGGCTGCCCGTTCACGGACAAACTGCAAAGGCTTTACCCAAAGCGCATTATCTTCGAGCATGTCCTTGATCAAGTCCGGACTGTATCCGGATCGCTCCAGCACATCCATGCCTTCCAATTTGCCGTAATTGGGTTCCAGGGCGACCAGGATGTCTTTCATGGTTATTTTACTTACAACCTTACTGTCCTCATCCAACACCAGTATGGCACGATGTTTATGCCGGGACGGGTCAAGTTTCTTTTGAGCCTTTTCCAGAGCAAAAACCGCCTCGCGCAAGGTCGCCACCCGGGGAACCGTTGCATACTCTTTGACCGGCACCATCAATTCTTTTACCGTTATCGTTTTCATGTTATTCTTTCCAAGTCAGATTTATAGGATGCTTGTCTGATTTTAGATAAAGTACCCGGCCTAACTATATGCAGAATACATCAAATGTCAAAATGAACCTGAGGTAAATTTATTTCAAAGACTTTAAGGGTAACACATTGTACCACTTCAACAAAATGAAATGGGTCGAACCATGTTTACCAGTAAAAAAACTATACAAGTTAGCCGAATTATGATAAACGGTCCCACAATTTTATCCCAAAATGGAGGTCGCCATGAAATCATACTTGGTGAAAGATTTAATGGTGCTGCTTTCGGAATATGCAACCGTGAACGAAGACGCAACTCTTTTCGAAGCCGTCCTGGCTCTGGAAAAGGCCCAGGAAAGTTTTGAGGACAAGCACACCCGCTATCGCCACCGGGCAATTCTGATACTGGATAAAGACGGCCAGGTTGTCGGTAAACTCAGCCAGCTGGATGTGCTCAGAGCTCTGGAACCCAAGTACCAGGAAATGATCCAGGGCGAGGGATTACACCGGTTTGGGTTTTCAAAAGAATTCGAGAAATCCATCTTGGAGGATTATCACCTTTTTGCCAACCCCCTGGATGATCTCTGCCGCAAAGCCGGAGAGCAGAACGTCAAAGAATTTATGTATACTCCCACCAAAGGCGAATATGTATCTGAAAACGCATCTCTGGATGTCGCTATCCATCAATTGATCATAGGGCACCACCAATCATTGCTGGTAACCCGTAAAGAAAAAATTGTGGGGATTTTGCGTCTGACCGATGTATTTGCCGCCGTGTTCAACAAAATGAAAGCGTGTTTTACAGCATAGACCCTGAAGAATCTCGCAGATATTCAGCCAACCCAACTAACGGTTTCGAGGGATAGAGGAGGACTCTTTAAGTGACTGAAAATATTGCTGGAACGAGAAATATCGACTGGAAAAAGATGGGGTTTCTTTTCCTGGGTATTGTCCTTTTTACAGTGGTCTACTGGGCACCTGCCTGGCCCGATGCCGTCGATCCCATGGGCAAACATTTCCCGCTGAGCCGGGAGGCCAAGGGAGCCATCGCTGTATTTTTACTGGCCGGAACCTGGTGGGTCTTCGAGGTGGTGCCCATCGGGGTCACCAGCCTGGCCATCGGGGTTATGCAGGCGCTTTTTCTGATACGCCCGGCCAGAGACGCTTTTACGGATTTTATGGTACCGGCCGTCATGTTTATTTTTGCCTCGATCATGATCGGTCTGGTATTCACCAAAACGGGGTTGACCAAGCGCCTGGCATACAAAATGCTGATCATCGTCGGTGAAAAAACCAGTATGATATATCTGGGATGCTTCATCGTCACCGCAGCCCTGACCCACATTATGGCGCATACGGCGGTGGCGGCCACCATTTACCCCCTGCTGGTGTCGATTTATGCGCTTTACGGTGAAGGCGATAAAAAGACAAAATTCGGCAAGGGGCTGTTTATCGGGATGGCCTATGTTGCCGGTGCCGGTAGCATCGTGACCCTGCTGGGGGCCGCCCGCGGCGCTGTGGCTCTGGGCTTTTACAAGGATATCGTCGGCCAGGACATCTCGTTTTTTCAATTGACCTGGTATATGTTCCCCGTTGGCTGGATAATGACCTTCATCCTCTGGGGTTTTTTTATGGTTTTCTTCAAACCTGAAAAAAAAGTGATCCCGGGGCTCAGGGAAAAGGCCCGCCAGCTGAACAGCGAACTGGGCCCATTGACCCGCAAAGAAATCAAAGCGGCCCTGATCGTCGGCGCCTGTATTGTGACCATGGCGATACGCCCCTATGTCTCTTTCCTGGAACCCATTGATAAAACCGCCATCATCCTGATATCGACCATCCTGTTTTTTATCACCGGCATCATGGACCTCGATGATCTGGAAGCCATACCCTGGAACATTATCCTGCTTTTCGCGGGCGCCATGAGCATCGGCAACTGCCTGTGGCAAACCGGGGCTGCCAACTGGATGGCGGTCAACTGGCTGGTGATGTTCCAGCAAGCCAACTGGTTTGTGTTTGTGATGAGCATCGCTTTTTTCGTCATGATCATGACCAATTTTATCATGAATGTGGCGGCCATCGCCATATCCCTGCCGGTGGCCCTGGTCATCGCACCCTATTTGGGCGTGGCCGGTGAGGTCATCTTGTTTGCGGCCCTGGTCACCGCCGGAATGCCGTTCTTATTGCTGGTGGGCGCCGCCCCCAATGCGATTGCCTATGACTCCGGGCAGTTTACGACCGCTGAATTTTTTCTATATGGCCTACCCGCCAGTATCATTCTGATGATTATCACCGGCTTTGCCGTGTTTATCCTCTGGCCCCTGATGGGCATGCCGGTGTTAATCGGCGGTTAACGGCAAATCAGATCGGTTGAAGCGTTCACCTTAGCTATCAGGGAGAAAGGCTGTCATGAACCAGCTCGCAAAATTATTTGATCGCATCATCGGTAAAGTCAACATCAGCTTGAGAGAATTTAACTTTGACGCTGCACAATACCTGAAATATCTTCAAGATTACATCCCGCTGCGTCAGTTGATCAAATTCTATGCATTTTACGGGGTTACCGGGCAGCAACCGTTCAATTTCCACTTCAGTCGCTCAAACCTGGCCGGCAGCTATTTTTTGGGAAATTGCAAGGTTGACAATGCGATTCTCTATAAAAGTGATATCCGGGGCGACGAACTCAAATCTAAAGGCGATATCATTAATTATCAGGGCGTCGATTTTACCCTGGACCTCGATGAGAAAGTCCGGATTCAAGACAGTATTCTGATTAAGACCCTGGTGCATAATTGTTCCAACGATCCGGCAAATCCCGAATTGTTTCTGATTAAAAATGCGGCATCAACACCCTATGCGAATATTCATGGATCCCTGGTGGAAGGTTGTTTCCTGGGACCTTTCGCGACCGCCGATCTAACACGTCTTCATGGATGTATCCTTGGAACTTACGCCTATGTTCAAACCGGAGAACTATGGAAGCAGCATGTCGCAAACGGTCGGATCTGGATCAGAAACAACAACCGTTTTGAATTCTCCTATCGGTTTCCACCAAAGGTATTGGATCGATACATCCATTTTACAATCGGTCAACAGCCAAGCGGTATTTTCATAGATTTTATCAGAAAGCGGAAGGAACAATTTCAGCGAATATTTGATGCTGTTAATCTAGAGCCGCCCGCTATGGTACCGAAATCTACGTCCTTGAGTCGCTATGCAGTCGTCAGACCGAAAACACACATTGGTAAAAATGTGCTGGTGGCACAGAGAGCATATCTGGAGAACTCATTTCTGGGCAACGGCGCAAACGCCCAGGAAAACTGCTACATCATCAACTCGCGCCTGGAAGGCAACAATGTGACAGCTCACGGCG
This sequence comes from uncultured delta proteobacterium, assembly GCA_963706575.1. Lineage (GTDB taxonomy): Bacteria > Desulfobacterota > Desulfobacteria > Desulfobacterales > JAHEIW01 > JAHEIW01. The sequence continues at coordinate 437,344 of CAVPNL010000004.1, forward strand.
CCAAATTGGTCCACACCCGTCTGGCTAAAAATGTTTTTGTCGGGTTTAACGCCTTTTTACGCGGAACTGCGGATTGTCCGCTCGACATCGGCAAGGGCAGCATCGTCATGCCCCACACGGTTATCGACCTCAGGCAGCCCGTGGCCATCCCGGCAGATCATCTGGTCTGGGGGTATATCCAAAAACCGAATGACCTCAAATACCACATGTTATCATTGAAAAAACTTGCCGCAGTTCGTCGTCAAAAAACCATCAAAACAATGAAATTTCGCGGAAATGGCGCAGCATTTGTCCAATCCTTTCGACACCGCATCCAACACATCCTGGAAGCCAACGGCGCTTACTTTGACGGGAAGAGGCATCGGGGTCACGCCCAACAGGATCAAAACATATCTTTCAACATTATCCAACCTTACATGATGGGCCCAAAGAAAGGCCTTTTTCCAACCCTGGATATTCAGCCGTGAAGATGCTCGAAAATCGCGGTCATATGTTTAACACCATTGATCAATTTCTACCCTTTATGGTAATTAAATGGTTATGCCGAATCATAAGATCCTTATGAACGATTTTGGCGCGAATAAAAATTATAAGGGAGTTTATCCATGAGTCTCGCAAATGTATTACTGGTAGATGATGAGGTCGAGTTTGTTGAAGCATTCAGTGAACGCTTAAAGATGCGCGATCTTGAAATCTCAAAGGCGTTCAGCGGAAAAGAGGCACTAAAATTTCTTAAAAAAAACCAAACCGTCGAAGTTGTTATTTTGGATGTAAAGATGCCGGAAATGGACGGAATCGAAACACTGGCTGAAATCAAGAAGCGATATCCGCTGATGGAGGTCATCATGCTTTCGGGTCATTCGACGGTCGAATCGGCCATTGAAGGCATGAAAAAAGGCGCTTTTGATTATTTGATGAAACCATGCGATATGGATCAGATCATGGCGAAGGTAAGCGAAGCGGTGGCGAAAAAACGACGGCATGAAGAAAAAATAATCCAGGCTCGAATCAAAGAAATCACATCGAGGCACATATAAAGGCATCCGGGCATAACGTTAGATCGTCGGCCGCCGTAATTCCCGAATCCCTATATTTTCCTTGACAGGTCGGGGGCATCAAATATATCTATTTTTATCATATAGCCCGATTTAAAAAATAAATTTAATTCAGCATAACATAAACAAAAAGGAGGACGTTTTATGAAAAAATCAGGATTGTTTTTGGTATGCGGCTTGATTTCCGTATTTCTTCTGGTCGGAATCGCCGCAGCAAAGGAAACGGTGGTGGTTTACACCTCATTGGAAAATGAAGAGGTCGTCGAATATCTGAAAGTCGCCAAAAAAGAGCTTGCCGATCTTGATATTCAGGCCATCCGTCTCTCCACCGGAGAACTGGGTGCCCGTATGCTGGCCGAAAAGGACAACCCGCAGGCCGACTGCATCTGGGGATGGGCGGTCACCAATATGTCGGAATTTGTTCCCAAGGGCATGCTGGTAACCTATAAACCCAAAGGCTGGGATAAGATCCCGGCAAACTTCAAAAATCCCGAAGGCTACTGGACGGCCATCGATTTATATGCAGCCGCGCTGGTTCCCAACACCAAAGTTCTGGCGCAAAAAAATATGCCGATGCCCAAAGGCTGGAATGATCTTTTGAATCCGGTCTATAAAGGGGCGCTGATCATGCCGAACCCGGCCAGCTCCGGCACCGGGTTTTTGCAGGTGGCCAGCCTGCTGGTCCTGCTGGACCCCGATTACAAGAACAAGCCCGTCGAGCAGAATAAAGCCTGGGAATTTCTCAAAGAACTGGACAAAAACATGGGCCAGTACATCAAAAGCGGTTCCAAACCGGCCAAGCTGACCGCTGCCGGAGAATATGCGGTGGGCGCCTCTTTTGCTTTTGTCTATTCTTCATTGAAAAAGAAAGGCTTTCCGGTGGCGCTGGTCATGCCGGAAGAAGGCGCCGGATTTGAACTCGAAGCCAACGCATTGTTAAAAGGCGCCAAGAATGAAGCCGCAGCTAAGAAATTTTTAGACTGGGCCATCAGTGAAGGTGCCATGAAGGAATATGCCAAATTTAAACTCGGCGTGACTTATCCGGGTATCGCCGGACCGGCGGACCTGCCGGCCTTAGATACCATTAAGCTGGCCCCCATGGATTTCCCGTGGCAGTCTGAAAATCGCGCCAAAATCCTGGAAGTCTGGCAAAACCATTTCCTGAAATAAGCATGCATTGCATGACCTTTTTAAAAGACTTCATAAATCCTCCCCGGAGGATTTATGAAGTCTTGTCTTTCAAATGGACCTATTTATGGAAACCACCTCCAAACAGCTTGTTTTAAAAAACATCAACAAACAATTTGGCACGCTGGTGGCAGTCCAAAATGTTGATCTGGTGATCGCACCCGGCGAGTTCGTCTGCTTTTTAGGGCCCAGCGGATGCGGTAAAACCACCCTGTTGAGGATCATTACCGGATTCGAGCAGCAGACCAGCGGGGATGTCATCTATGACGGCAAAGTGATCAATGACGTGATTCCTCAGAAACGGGATTTCGGGATCGTGTTTCAGTCTTATGCCCTGTTTCCCAATATGACGGTGTACCAGAATGTCGCATTCGGTTTAAAAATGCGCAAAATGCCGCCAACGCTGATCGATGAACGCGTCAGCGAAATCCTGCAGCTGGTGGGCCTGACTGATTGGGAGCGCCATTATCCTTCTCAACTGAGCGGCGGCCAGCAGCAACGGGTAGCGCTGGGGCGGGCGATTGCCATCAAACCCAAAGTCCTTCTGCTGGATGAACCCTTGAGTGCATTGGATGCCAAGATCAGAATCCGCCTGCGCACCGTTATCAAAAAATTGCAGGAAGAACTGGGCGTTACGATGATCTACGTCACCCATGATCAGGAAGAAGCGCTGGCGCTGGCAGACCGGGTCGCCATCATGCGGGATGGCGAGATCAGACAGATCGGTTCGCCCTGGGAGATATATAAACAACCCAAAACCAGTTTTATTGCTGAATTTGTGGGGACCTCCAATTTTATCACCGGAAAGAAAAAAAACGGTATTGTCCAGTTCGGTCGTTTGGAACTGGCGGTCTCAAACCTGGATGAGACCGGAGACGAAACGGTTTATCTGGCCATTCGACCTGAAAATATTGAACTGTTCGATGAAGCCCGTTCCGCTGAAAATTATATGACCTCCAATGTGGTTGAAGTTGAGGCCGAGGTTATCAATTTTCTGGGTGCGATCGTAAGAATTACCTTCATCCTGGAAGAAGAAGAAATGCTGGTGGACATTTCCGAAAAAGAGTTTGAAAAGCTGAGTTTAAAACGAAAGGATAAATTTAAACTATATTTCCCGCCGGATGAATTTCATCAGTATTCGGAGTTGTTCAGAAAACTCATATAGTATTGCCGCAAGGCTTTGTCGTAAGGAAATATTTTTGCTCTGTGGGAGCGGCTTCCAGCCGCGAATATCGCAGCAAGATGCTGCTCCCACCTCTATTATTTTGAAAACTGTGACTGTTGCGCTACATTAAAAATTATATGGAAACTTCCTCATCGACCGCTGACACAACCTTGCAGTACCAGGTTTCTGCCGCACGGATGGAAATCGATCGATTCATCATTCCCACCGTCACCATTTTTATCGGCCTGATTCTCTGCTTTTTTATGCTTTTCCCCCTGTCGGCAATTCTCAAAATGAGTTTTTTCAAAGGCGGCGAGTTCGCTATCGCCAATTTCACCCTGGCAAATTTCCAAAAATACTTCACCACGGCTTATACCCTCAGAGCGCTGTGGCACAGCCTGTATGTGTCGGTGGCCACGACAATTATCGTCACGATTATTATTTTCTTTTTCGCTTATGCCATGACCCGAACGACGATGCGCGCAAAGACCTTTTTCCGCAATGTCATCATGCTGCCCCTTATAGCGCCTTCCATTGTTCAAGCCCTGGCGCTGATTTATCTGTTCGGCCGCAACGGCCTGATTACGGCGCATCTTTTAAAAACAGACTGGAATATTTACGGGGCCACCGGGATTATTGTTTCAGAAGTTCTGTATTGCCTGCCGCATGCTTTTGTGATCCTGTACACAACCCTATCGGCAGTGGACATCCGGCTGGATGAGGCGGCCGAAAGTCTGGGCGCATCGCCCTTCAAGGTGTTTACCCGCATTACACTGCCATCGGCAAAATACGGCATCTTCAGCGCGGCTGCCCTGACCTTCAATTTGACCATTACCGATTTTGGCAATCCGGTGGTCATCGGGGCCGATTACAATGTGCTGGCCACCGAAATTTATGCCCAGGTCACCAACCTCTACCGCTTTGACCTGGGGGCCACCATCAGTATTATTCTACTGGTACCGTCGTTGATGGCCTTCATGTTAAATTATTATATCTCCCGTAAGACATTTTCCATGATCAGCGGGGCTGCCAGACCCGTGATTCCGCCGTCGCGGCCGTTGAAAAAGATATCCTTCACGATTTATTGCAGCCTGGTCACTTTTGCTATTTTTATGGTATTTGCCACGGTCATCATCGGATCTTTTGTCAAGATTTGGCCCTATGACTGGTCTCTGACCTTAAGGCATTATAGTTTCCCATCCATCGGCGGCTATTCCGCCATCTGGACCAGTGTGTGGGTTTCTTTAATCGTGGGGATTGCCGGCGCATTTATTACGCTGGTTGCCGGCTATGTCATGGAAACGCGCAAACCTTTTTTCAAACAGACGCTTTATCTGTTGTCGGTGATGCCGGCCGCGATCCCCGGACTGGTAATGGGGCTGGGCTATATCCTGGCCTTTAACAAACCCTATTACCTTTTCTACGGCACGCCCTGGATCATTGTGATCAATATCGTAATCTGCAATTTTACCCTGGGCATATTATCCAGTATTTCCAATCTGCGAAACATCGATGCATCCATCGAAGAAGCCTCCATCAGCCTGGGCGGGGATACCTTCCGGACGTTTTTCAGAATCATATTTCCGCTTTCAAGGGTAGCCTTCTTTCAAAACTTCGTTTATTTTTTCATGCGCTCGATGACCACCATCAGCGCCGTCATTTTCCTGGTCTCCGCCACCGTCCATCTGGCGGCCATCGAAATCATCATGCTGGACAATGACGGTTGGACCGCAAGCGCCAACGCCATGTGCACCTGCATCATTGTGATCGTGCTGGTCATGCTGGGGATTTTGCAGATCGTCGCCAAAAAAACGGGTCAGCGCCCGGAAGGGTTGGTATCTGAGGTATGACAAGGTGAGAATGCCAGACAAACGCCATGGTATGGGCAAAGCCTGTTAAAATTCTTTTTGTGACAAAATTAAATAAAACCTTTGCGACTTTGCGACTTTGCGTGAGGCCATATTAAGTTCAGCCTAAAGCGGATCCGGTAACCGGATCAAGAAGGAATATTAATAAAGATCATAGGGGGTTAGACTTTCATACCCTCCTTGCGTTACTAGAATGGTCTGCTCAAACTGGGCGGATAAAGACCCATCTTTGGTCACCGCCGTCCAGTTATCCGCCAGAATTTTCAGTTCCTTGTTGCCCAGATTGATCATGGGTTCAATCGTAAAAACCATGCCCGGAATCAATCGGATGCCCTGCCCCTTTTGGCCGAAATGCGGGATTTGCGGCGGTTCGTGAAATTCAAACCCGACCCCGTGGCCGACAAAATCGCGCACCACCGAACAGCCCTGATCCTCGGCATAGGCCTGGATTGCCCAGCCGATATCCCCGACCGTATTGCCGGGTTTGACCTTTGAAATCCCGCGCTTAAGGCATTCTCTGGCAACACTGACGATTTTGCGGGCTTCGGTTCCGGGTGTGCCTACAAAATATGTTTTGTTGGCATCGGCATAATAGCCGTTTAAAACCGATGTAATGTCGACATTGACGATATCACCATCCGCCAGGACTCTCTTCCCCGGGATACCATGGCAAACTTCCTCATTTATTGAAACACAAACACTTTTAGGAAATCCCCGGTAATTCAAGGGCGCCGGCTGGGCACCGCTTTTTATGGTAAATTCATGCACGATGGTATTGATTTCATCGGTCTTGATCCCCGGGCGTATCTTATCCTCGATCTGCTCAAAAGTATCCAGCACCAGTTGCCCGGCCTTACGAATGCATTCAATATCGACTTCTCCTTTAAGCCGAATCTTGTATCTCTGGGCATACTGCGCCCCGGGCTCCCGGCTAACCTGAAGTTCTTTTCCCAAACAGCACTTTTTATATTTTAACCCGCTGCCGCAGGGGCAGGGATCGTTTCTACCGACTTTCACTGTTTTGCCCTTCTCTCTAAGCAGATTCAATCTAGCTTTGGATAACATGGTTAGATAGCGGTATGCGCATCCGCGGTCAAAGTTTTCAATAAGGCGGTTATCATTTTTATTTTGTCAAAGTTGAGATTCTTATTATAATTTTAAAACAAATTCAACCGTTAAGCAAAGTGAAAAGCAATCCGGATGCATTTTCATATTTGCTATTCATGTAAAAATATCTTAATACCTGAGTCTGCATGAAAGGAGATCCAGGTTAATGTATTTTGAGGTTTCAGGAGTTACGGTTTCCCCTTTGATCCCGTTTCTGGTGGCATTTTGTGTCTCGATGTTGGTTGCCTCCGCCGGCGTATCCGGCGCCTTCCTTTTATTGCCTTTTCAGGTCAGCGTTCTGGGTTTCACCAGCCCTGCAGTCTCTCCCACGAATCTGTTCTTCAATATCGTTGCCATCCCCAGCGGTGTCTATCGCTACATGCGCGAAAAACGAATGGCCTGGCCGTTGGCCTTGGTGATTATTATCGGAACCCTGCCGGGCATTTTTATTGGTGCCCTTATCCGAATTCTTTATTTGCCGGATCCAAAAAATTTCAAATTTTTTGCAGGGTGCGTGCTGCTTTACATCGGCCTGAGGCTGGTTCACTCCATGATCAAAAAAAATGACCTGACAATTGAAAAAGCCAAAGCCGTAGAAGAACGATTTTATAACGAAAAGAACAAAAAAGTGATTACCGCCGGAACCGATGCAAGGCCGATACCGGCAGTCAGAACCGTGAAGTTTTCATTCAAGCGCTACAGCTATAGTTTCTATGGAGAAGTCTTTACATTCAATACGATCGGACTGCTTTTGCTGTCATTTATTGTGGGAATCATCGGCGGAACTTACGGTATTGGTGGGGGAGCCATTATCGCGCCGTTTCTGGTTGCCTTTTTTGGTTTGCCTGTATACACCATCGCCGGTGCCACCTTGATGGCCACATTTGTCACCTCAATTGCCGGGGTCGTTTTTTATGCCGGGATCGCGCCATTATTTGCCTATACCGGTCTTTCGATTGCCCCGGACTGGACATTGGGGGCCTTGTTCGGCGCCGGCGGCTTTCTGGGCCTATATTGCGGCGCCCGGCTGCAAAAGTACCTGCCCGCCAAGATCATAAAGATAATCCTTATTCTTACGATGACCTTCATCGCCATCCGATATATTGCCAATATATTTTAAAATACATTGGGAGCGCCCTACCGGACTTTATGAGCATCCCTTTGGGGCTCGAAGAGCGGTCCTTCAGACCTTGAGGATAGCAGCACGATATTGTATTCTCCTTTCAACCTCAAGCGAAGCGCTCATCAAACGAAGCGCAGGGACTGCGCCGAGTGCTCTTCTAGTTACGCGAACGCGAAACGATCAAAGGGATGACAGGAGACTAAAATTTTGAAATCACTTTAGAGCCATTTAACTGAATTTGGGGAGTAACGAAGTGTTACTTTTTGGCCGGGATAGAGGTTTTCCTGCTGGATCTGTTGTTGCGGCAATTTTGAAGTAAACGGCAGGTTGCCAATCAGAATGGTCACCACAATTTCGGCGTTGGTTTTCTCCAGTGCCAGGCGCGAAACCATACCTTGCAAAATGTTTGCGTCAGCATCGGCTGAGTTCGTATCGGATGCACCGGCGATGGAAGTGGGTTCGACAATGGCCACCGCATCAGGTTCCGGTGGTTCAGATACACGGATGTGCTGGCCGTCCGGTAATTTTTTTTCCCAAAGATCGTCTTTATAAGGGCGCCAGGGGCCGAAAAGGATATTTTCTTTAGCGCTTCCAAATAAGCGACCTTTAAATAGATGCAGAACCTGGTCACATACATCATAAAGCCAGCCGCGGTCATGGCTGGCAATAATTAAGGTGGTGTTCCATTCCCGGCGCGCCATTAAAGCGGCTTCTTTGATCTGCTGGGCGCTGGCGGCGTCCACATTGGCGGTGGGTTCGTCCAACAGCAAAATTTCCGGCTTCAATACCAATCGGGCCGCCAGCGCCACCCGCTGGGTTTCTCCCCCTGAAAGCTGATGGGCGGGCGCATGAACAAAATCTCCCATGCCCACCATATCAAGACCTTTAAAAATTCGGCGCTTTCGTTCTTCTTTTTCAATGCCTCTGATTTTCAGGCCGAATTCCAGGTTTTTAAATACGGTCGTTGTAAAAAGAAGCGGCAGTTGATCAACCAGAACCACTTCTTTTCGCACACGCTGAAGATAAGTCTCAGAATACTGCACCGGTTTGGATTTATAAAGAACACTTCCCGAATTCGGATACTCCAAAAGTGCCAGAATATTCAAAAGGGTGGTCTTGCCGGCACCGTTGGGTCCCTGAAGTCCGTATATTGCGCCTTTTTTAAAACCTAATTCGGGAATATCCAGTATCGTCCGGTCACCGTATCTTTTGGTGAGATCTGAAATATTAAATATCATCAGGACCGGACCCTTCCCTGAAACAAATGAAACAAGAGGTTCATCCCGAAGCTCAGACCTAAAAGCACGATGCCCAGGGCTACTGCCAGAGTAAAGGCCCCTTTGTCATATTCCAGGGCCATAGCGGTTGTCATCGTGCGAGTAAAGCCCCGGATGTTTCCACCCAGCATCATACTGATACCCACTTCGGAAATTACGCGACCGTAAGCGGCAATCACAGCAGCCACAATGCCATAACGTGCTTCCCTGAATATCACAAAGGCGGTCTGCAGGCGATTGGCACCCAGGGTCATGGCTGTTTTGCGATAGCGCTGGTCAATCCTGCTGATGGCTGCAATGGTAAAAGCAGCAACCACCGGTATGATGAGTAACGTCTGGCCGATAATAATTGCCTTTTGCGTATACAGCAGATCGAAAAAGCCCAGTACGCCACGGCGGGAAATAAAGGCATAAACAAAAAGCCCAATCACCACGGTTGGAACCGCCAGCAGGGTATTCAGGCAGGTAATCACAAAGCGCTTTCCCTGAAATGATTCGAATGCCACCAGGAATCCGATCGGAATCCCCAGAAGACTTGCAAAGAAAGTTGAATAGCAGCTGACCTTTAAAGAGACGGCAACAATGTCAACCATCTCCCTGTCCAGGGAAATGACCAAAGCGATGGCAGAAATAAAGCTGTCAATCAGAAGGTCCATGGTGTTTCCACGATGCGCTAAAATGCGCTACGCTGCCACAATTGAGGATCTGCCGCGGCGGATCGTTCTTAAATTTAGTAACAGGCAGGGCTTTTAGGAGCGCTTCGCTATAGGTTTGAGGTAAAAACTTGAATTTGGCAATGATCAAAATTGAGTTTCATCAACCTCCAGCCTCAAGCCTCTAACCTCCAACTTATTAACCGGTTAAACTGGCTCAACGGGCTCAACCTACTTGACCGCATCCGGATAAAACAGTTGTTTTCCCAAAAGCCGGTAATTATCGATCACCGCTTGCCCTTTTCCAGAAACCAGCCATTGGGCAAAGGTCTTGGATAAATCATATTTGACATGCGGGTGTTTTTTCGGATTGATCGGGATCACCCCGTAAGGATTGGCAAGGGCCGGATCGCCCTCGCACAGAACGACCAGGTCAATGGGCACGTCCCGACCGAATTTATATTTGATGTAGGTGCCTCTGTCCGCCAGGATATAGGCCTGTTTTTCATCGGCAAAGGTCAGTGCCTTGCCCATTCCCTGCCCGATGGAAAGGTACCATTGGCCCAATCCCTGAGGATTGATAAAGCTGATTTCAACTTTCTTGCCCTTTTTCACGATGGTTTGCACATTTTTTTCCAGCGGCAGGCCGGTGGATTCCCACAGCGCCTGCTCTTTGGTATGGGTGCCACTGTCATCCCCGCGAGAAACGAATGCTGCCTTTGCAGCTGCAATTTTTTTAAGGGCTTCGGCGGCGTTGGTGATTCCCTTTATTGCGGCCGGGTCTTTTTGGGGGCCTAAAACGACAAAATCATTATGCATGACCGCATAGCGCTGGGTTCCATAACCTTCCTGGACAAACTTCTCTTCGCGGGCTTTGGCATGCACAAATATGACATCCACATTGCCGTCCATACCGTCCCTAATGGCCGCTCCGGTGCCTTTGGCAATGACTTTCACCTTAACCCCGGTATCTTTTTCCAGCTCCGGCAACAACACATCCAACAATCCGGATGCCTGGGTGCTGGTCGTTGTGGACATCTTGATAATTTTTTCCCCCGCACTTGCCAACCCAGCAAAAAATACAGACGTCATAATTATTAATAAAATCAGAATGCTATTCCATCTCATCGTGGTGTCTCCCTTCAGCGTTTGCCTAAAATTTTCATGTCCTCTACACCTGATCAACACTCTATGCGCTATGCCTCTTTGCTACCCGGATAAATCATTTTCCCGGAAAGGCTGAGATCATAGCCTGAAAATTTTTCGCCCAGCTGTTTAAAGTCCTTTTCATGTAAAAGGCTTAAAAATCGCTGAATCCCTTCATCAAAAAAACGATCCTTTAACACCATCAAATCGAATCGCTCCCAGCGAATTGGGATGAACCCGATATTCAATAATCCCGCAACCGCGCCGATACCGGGACCGGCGTCTGCCCTCCCCGCTACAATCTCCAGCCCCACATCCAGATGCCGGTGGACCTCATCGCCATAGCCGTCAATTTTTTCTCCCTCGATGCCGGCCTTTTTGAATTCCCGATCCAGCAACAGGCGTGTCCCGGTACCGAGCGGCCGGTTAACAATTCGGAGGCCGGGTTGGGCCAGATCAGCGACCCCGGAAATTTTTTTGGGATTGCCCTCCGCCACCAGAATGCCCTGCTCACGACGGCAAAAATTGACAACGGCCGGAATTAGGTTCAGTTCCTGAAAAGCATAATCAAAATTATACTCCTCTTCGTCTTCCTGCAGTAGATGGCTTGAAGCAATATGGCAAAGGTTTTGCCGCAAAGCCCGCAAGCCCCCCATGCTGCCCAGATTTCCGAAAACGGCCAGGGGCACTTGAATTTGGCTGTTATAAAGTGTAATCGAGCGGTCCAGCAATGGATCGTTGCTGCCGGCCAGGATGAGTACTCCCTGCTGGAGGGGCTGCAGGCTGCCAGTGTCCGGGTAGTTGATGGTCTGGGTTTCAACCCACTGTTCCACCAGATGTCTCGGGAAAAGCCATTTTCCCGTTACTTTGGAAGCCGGCAGACCTTTTTCGGCAACCAGGGTGTAAACCATCTTTTCATTGACATTGAGCAACCGCGCAACTTCTTTGGTGCTAAGGAGGGGATTCATTGGATTCTCCTCGCGTTCTGCAAAAGTTTAATAACAAACTCCCAATTGAAAGTGTCTTCTTATATTTTTTAGTAACTTTTAGTCAATAAAAAACTGAGTTGGTGAAAATTATTAGGTTAAAATAACTTATTATTACTAAATATAACATCAAAACACTGAAAATGGGTGTAAAAAATTCAGCTCGATTGTTTAAAGCCCATCAAAAATAGGGAATATTTTGATGGTTGAATAACAGGTGCGAACGGTATAACGATACAAAAGCATCAAAATCAGCGTAGAGCATACATTTTCTACCCGAATTGGAGGATCGCAATGAAAACCATTGGGATGATCGGCGGTATGAGCTGGGAGTCTTCGATTGAGTATTACCGGATCATCAATGAAACCGTTCGAAATGAGCTGGGTGGGCTGCATTCCGCCAAAAGCATAATGGTTTCGGTGGAGTTTGCCGAAATTGAAGCGCTGCAGCATCAGGATCGCTGGGATGAGGCCGCCGAAATTTTGATCGATGCGACCCGCAGCCTTGAAAGCGGCGGCGCTGATTTTGCCATCATTTGTACAAACACCATGCATAAATTGTATGATATAATACAACAAAATGTCCGGATCCCGCTGCTGCACATCGCGGATGCTACGGCTGAAAGGATCAAAGCCCAGGGGATTCAAAAAATAGCCCTATTGGGAACGCGCTTCACTATGGAAGAAAATTTCTATAAAGGCAGACTGGTGGACAACTATGGACTGGAGGTCATCATACCGGGTGCAGAAGACATGGAAATCGTGCACCGTATTATTTATAACGAGCTTTGCGCCGGGATTATCCAACCGGACTCAAAACAAAAATATGCGGATATCATTCAACGCCTGGTTAAAGAAGGCGCAGAAGGCATAATCTTGGGGTGCACAGAGATCGGGTTGCTCGTCAAACAGGATGACAGCCCTGTTCCACTGTTTGATACCACTGAAATTCATGCGACGGCTGCCGTAAAATATGCCCTGGCGGATGAAATGAGTCCGCCCGGCCAATAAAAAAAAGCAATGGATACTCGAGGGGTCGGGGAGCTTTACCGTCATTCCCGCGCCAGGCTGGCATCCAGTCCTTGTCCCCGCGCAGGCGGGGATCCAAACAGCAAAACATTTCTGGATTCCCGCCTGCGCGGGAATGACAAGCTGGGAATGGAAAAACGCCCCGATCCCTCAATGAATACTTCGAGTTTTGGTTGTCTTGAGCGGCCAGGGACACAGTTTGTCCAGAGGGCAGGTCGGACATTTTGGTTTGCGGGCCATGCATGTCTCCCTGCCGAAAAAAATCAGCTGAAGACTAAAATCATTCCAGGCCCGTTTGGGGAGAATTTTCATCAAATCGAACTCGATTTTCACCGGGTCCTTGTTCTCGGTCAGCCCCAGCCTCCCGGATATACGGGCCACATGGGTATCCACCACCACGCCGGAAATACCGAAGGCGGCTCCCAGAACCACATTGGCGGTCTTACGCCCCACCCCGGGCAGTTTCACCAACTCCTCCAGGGTCTGCGGCACCTGTCCGCGGTGCAGATCTAAAAGCGCTCTTGAACAATTTTTAATGTTTTTGGCTTTGTTGTGAAAGAAGCCGGTGGGACGAATCAGCTTTTCAATGGATTTAATAGGCGCAGCGGCAAAATCAGCAGGCGTTTTAAGGCGTTTAAAAAGCACCGGCGTAACCTGATTCACCTGTTTATCAGTGCATTGGGCCGACAGAATGGTGGCAACCAGAAGTTGAAAGGGATTCCGATGAAACAGCTGGGTTTTGACTTCCGGATAAATCTTTCGCAGAATCTTACGAATTTTATCAGCACGCGGTTTTAGCTGCATACAAAAGTCCGTGGTCAGTTGTCCGTCGTCAGTTGCAAAAATTCCTTTTCTATCCTATTTTAGAGGAGGTGCTTAACGGATCTATTTAGGCGTAGGATATAAGTCGGTTTTAAGGGCACAGTCAAGTCTGAATAATATTCGACCGGCAACTGGCCACAGATAACCAACCACCAACAGAAACTTAATGATAAACGGCTCAAAAATCTCTACTACCGACGAACCTCTATGAATCCGAACGAAAGAAAAGTACGTGCCTTAGGCTTGTGTTCCGGAGGTCTGGACAGCACGCTGGCCGGCCTGGTGTTACGCGATCAGGGAATCGATGTCGAATGGATCACATTTGAGACGCCGTTCTTTGCGGCGGCCAAAGCCCGTAAGGCTTCTGAAAATACGGGCATCCCCTTAACCGTTAAACCCATTTATCCCGTTTACATCAACATGTTGAAGAATCCGCCGGCCGGATACGGCAAACAAATGAACCCCTGTATGGATTGTCACGCCCTCATGTTCAAACTGGCCGGCGAGGTGATGAAGGAAAAAAATTTTGATTTTCTGTTTAGCGGTGAAGTCCTGGGACAGCGGCCGATGTCGCAGACCAAATCATCCCTGATGTATGTCGAAAAACATTCGGGCTTTAAAGGGTATATTCTGCGGCCGTTAAGCGCCAAAAAGCTTCCGGAAACCATTCCGGAAAAGGAAGGCCTGGTCGACCGCGAACGTCTGCTGGACTTTGCGGGCCGGGGCCGCAAACCTCAAATCGCGCTGGCCAGGAAATTCGACCTCACCGATTATCCCGCTCCGGCCGGTGGCTGCCTGCTGACCGACGTCGCATATTCCAAGCGACTGAAAGATCTGTTTGCCCATCAGGATGAGTGCACGGAGGAAGAGTTGCACCTTTTAAAATACGGTCGCCATTTTCGCTTGAATCCGCAAACGAAACTGATTGTCGGACGCACTCAGAAAGATAATGAAAACATATTGAAATATCACAATTCGCAAACCGATACGGTGATCGACGTCAAAGATTACTCCAGCCCCATTGGGCTGGTCCCCCGTGGCGGTCCCAAAGATGTGACTTATCTGGCAAGTTCCATCTGCGTCGGTTACAGCAAGGCCTCCAACCTGACCCCCATCGATGTCGTCATCAAAACACCTCAAAGCCGGGAAACCATCCAGGTCATTGGTATTCCCACCGATGATTTTAAAAAATTATTAATTTAGGTATTGGGTATTAGGTATTGGGTATTGGGTATTGGGTATTGGGTACAAAGAACAAATCGATACCACCAATTAGGTTTTTATTTCTTTTTGATGGGCCTTTTTAATCGATCCTATATATGCATTAAGCCTTTTAGGTAATATTTCAATTATTTCGTTAATTTCCTCGATCTTATTTTTTATTAAATTCCTCCGAATAGCTTTGAAAAACCAACTCCTGCACTCAAATAAAGAACCTCTGGCATAATAGCAAAATCTCAAACGATCATTATAATGATAACGTCCATGACCTTCAGCAATGTTAGCAGAAATGGAATCAGCCGCGCGGACCAGTTGCTTTCCAACAGTGTCTCTTGCGGAGTAATCCAGCCTGATGCATAATTCCCATATCTTGTCAGATAAATCTTCAGCCATTTGATAAATTTCAAGATCTTCAACTTTTAATACCATTTCAATCCTCCTCGTAACTCTGCTTCAAACCAAAAAGTGTTTAGTACTATCATTTGCCAACTCATTACCAACAACTAATACCTAATACCCAATACCATATTTACCCGCCAGCTGCCCGCAAGCTGCCGAAATGTCCTGTCCCTTGCTCTGGCGAATCATGACCGTATAGTTCTTATCGATCAAAATCTTCTGAAATCGGAGAATGCGATCTTCGCTCGGTCGTTGATATTGACAACCTTTATGAGGATTGAAAGGGATGAGATTTATTTTGGCTTTCACGGGCCGCAGGAGTTTGGCCAGGCGATTGGCATCTTCGAACGAATCGTTGACATCTTTTAACAGGACATATTCGAAGGTAATCCGTCGCCCACCGGAAAGCGGAAATTGCTGACAGGCTCTCAGTAATTTTTCGATGGGAAACTTCCGGTTGATGGGCATCAGGCGGTTGCGGGTGGCGTTATCGGTGGCATTGAGCGAAACGGCCAGATTTGCCCGCGTATCGCGTCCCAGGTCGGCCAGACGGGTTACCAGGCCGGCTGTTGATACGGTTACCCGTCTCCCGGCAAAGCCAAGCCCAAGACTGCTGTCGGTGATCACCGCAATGGCTTCCACCAGGTTTTTATAATTGGCCAGGGGCTCGCCCATTCCCATAAACACCAGATTGCTCAACGGCATCGAATCTTGCAAATCATTTTTAACGTCCCTTACCTGGGAAACAATTTCCGCCTTGGTTAAATTGCGCTGAAATCCGCAACTGGCGGTTAAACAAAACCGGCAGTTCTGCGCGCAGCCTACCTGGCTGGAAATACAGAGGGTGTAATGATCGCGCTCGGGAATAAGAACACTTTCAATGTATTTTTCATCTTCCAATTTAAACAGATATTTACGCGATCCGTCTTTTGAGGTTTCAATATTTTCAATTTGCAGGCGGCTGATTGTAAAATGATCATCCAAAAGCGGACGGATATCTTTGGCGATATCGGTCATGCGGTCAAATCGATCTGTCTGACGCAAATAGATCCATTTAAGAATTTGATCGGCACGATACGGCTCGATTCGCTGGCCGTTCAGCCAGGCAATCAATTCTTTACGATCTAGTTCGAGGATGTTCTGCTTTTTAGTATTCTGCATATTAATTAAATTCCCAGACCCTGTAATGAGCGGAAAAATGAATCCATGCGACATACCCGGGCAACCCATTCTTCAGGTCTTGCGATAGAGAATTAATTCAGAGGTCAGGAAGCTTCTTCATTCCAAATATGTCATTCCCGCGAAAGCGGGAATCCAGAAACATTTTACTAAAAAACTGGATGCCCGCCTACGCGGGCATGAAGGAAAAGCTTCTCTGCTGTTCAATTAATTTCCTTGACATAGCATTTTTTAAATTATATTTTCAAGAATTTATGAACTTAACCAGGTAAAAGCATGCTGGACAGCCTAAGCGATAGACTTAACACCATATTCCGGAAGCTTAAAGGGCATGGCAAATTAACGGAAAAAAATATCGAGGAAGGACTGAAAGAAGTTCGCATGGCCCTTCTCGAAGCCGATGTCCACTATCGTGTCGTTAAAAGCTTCATTGCCGACGTCAAAGAACGGGCGATGGGTCAGGAGGTCCTGGAAAGTCTGACACCCGGCCAGCAGGTCATTAAAATTGTCAATGAAGCCCTGACGAAATTAATGGGTGCCCGTCATGAGGAATTGAATCTGTCGGGGACAAGTCCGGTATCGGTGATGCTCGTCGGCCTTCAGGGCTCCGGTAAAACAACCACTGCAGGTAAGCTTTCTGCATTTTTAAGAAAAAAAGGCCGCAAACCGTATCTGGTTCCGGCGGATGTCTATCGCCCGGCGGCTATCGAACAGCTTCAAAAGCTGGGCAATCAGCTGGATGTACCGGTTTTCCCGTCCCGTACGGACCAGGACCCGGTTCAAATCTGTCAGGAGGCTCAGACCGCCGCTCATCAACAAGGATGCGATACCCTGCTGCTGGATACCGCCGGTCGCCTGCATATCGATGAGGAACTGATGGCTGAGCTGGTCAATATTAAAACAGCCATCAAGCCGGCCGATATCCTGCTGGTGGCTGACGCCATGACCGGCCAGGATGCGGTCAATATCGCCAAATCATTCAATGAGACCCTCGATCTGAGCGGTGTGGTTCTCACAAAAATGGATGGCGATGCCCGGGGCGGGGCGGCGCTTTCAATCAAATCCATAACCGGAAAACCGATCAAGTTTATCGGTGTGGGTGAAAAGCTCAGCGACCTGGAATCATTTCACCCGGATCGCATGGCTTCCAGTATTCTGGGCATGGGAGATGTTCTTACCCTGATAGAAAAGGCCCAGGATGTCGTTGATCAGAAACAAGCCGCCGCGCTCGAGAAAAAACTTAGAAAAAGCCAGTTCACACTGGAGGACTTCCGTGACCAGATGGTTCAGGTCCGGAAGATGGGGTCCATTACCGATCTGATAAAAATGATCCCGGGCATGGGGCAGATGAAACAGCTGAAAAACCTGCAGGTGGATGAAAAGGAGTTTGTTCGAATCGAGGCGATTATTAACTCCATGACACCTCAGGAAAGGCGGAATCATTCCATAATTAACGGTAGCCGCCGCAAACGAATCGCCAGGGGAAGCGGAACCCGGGTTCAGGAGGTCAACAAACTTTTAAAAAATTATACCCAGGTTTTGAAAATGTTAAAAAAATTAAATCAAGGCGGCATGCGCGGCATGGGACGAGGGATGCTGCCGTTCTGAAGGAGAAATCATAATGGGAGTCAGAATTAGACTGGCAAGACACGGCGCCAAGAAAAAACCTTTTTATCGGATCGTTGTTGCCGACAGCGAAAACCCCAGGGATGGCAGGTTTCTGGAAAAAGTGGGCACATACGATCCCTTAAAGGATCCGGTAGAGGTATCGTTAAATCCGGATCGAATTAAATACTGGATGGAAAAAGGTGCGATTCCGTCAGATACGGTAAGAAGTCTTTTGAAAAAGGAAGGCTTTTTTGCTAACCATAACTAGAAGCCGTCTCAAAAATAGGATTTTGGTTCAAGATCGAGGCGGGGCCGAGCTTTATACCGGAGGCATACTGTTGTATGTTGAGGATTTAAAGCGAGGCACCAACAAAGATATTGGGCCAAAAGACATTTTTGAGGTGGGTTCCAGTTTAGCCGTTCATCCCCCCTGTTTCTCAACCGGCAAAAAAGGAGATGGCGCTATGAAAGATCTGATCAGCTATATTGCTCAGGCACTGGTAGATCATCCGGAAGAGGTCAGCGTTACAGAGGTTGAGGGAAATCAGACCTCGGTTCTGGAACTTAAAGTGGCCAAAGAGGATCTTGGGAAAGTCATCGGCAAACAGGGCAGAACTGCACGCGCCATGCGAACGATACTGGGCGCCGCCTCCGCTAAACTAAAAAAACGCACTGTCCTCGAAATTATTGAATAAGTTGGCGCCAAAAAAGGACCTTGTTCTCATTGGAAAGATTGTGGGTGCCCATGGCCTTAAGGGTACCAGCAAGATTCAGTCATTTGCTGAATCCTTAGAAATTTTCAAATCGGGCACCGTCCTGCTGGTTTGCAGCCCGGAGGGCAGGGAAAACAGCTATGAAATTGACTGGGTCAAATCACATTCTCGCGGGGCGCTTTTAACCTTAAAAGAAGTAACCGGCCGTGATCAGGCAAAATCACTGATCGGATCCGAGCTCTATATTGAAAAAACAGAACTTCCAGAATTGGAAGACGGCGCCTATTACTGGTTTGATCTCATTGGCATGAACGTTTACACATCAGATGACCGCTACATTGGACGCCTAGATTCGATTATCGAAACCGGGGCCAATGATGTGTATGTTGTTAAAGACGCTGAAAGAGAAATACTGGTTCCGGCCCTTGAATCGGTTGTGCGTTCCATCGATATCGAATCGAAAATAATGCGAGTTGAATTACCCGAAGGACTGGAAGAGGTATAATTGGATGTGATTAGGGAATGAAATTTGTCGTATTAACAATTTTTCCTGAAATGTTTGACCCATTTTGGGATCACGGGATTATCAGGAGAGCGATCGATCAAAAAATAATCTTCGCGTCAACCTTGAATATCAGAGATTTTGCTGAAGACAAACACCAGGTAACCGATGATCGGCCCTATGGCGGCGGCAGTGGGATGGTGATGAAGCCCGAACCATTAGCCGGCGCGATTCGGGCGGCCAACCGCAAATGCCCTGCTGCAAAAACAATTTTACTGTCACCTCAGGGACGTGTTTTTGATCAGGCAGTAGCAAATGAACTGGCCGGTTTTGAAGGGCTGGTTCTGGTGTGTGGACGTTACGAAGGCGTCGATGAGCGCATCAGCCACGACCTCATTGACGATGAAATTTCTATCGGAGATTATGTACTGACCGGCGGTGAACTGGC
This sequence comes from uncultured delta proteobacterium, assembly GCA_963706575.1. GTDB lineage: Bacteria > Desulfobacterota > Desulfobacteria > Desulfobacterales > JAHEIW01 > JAHEIW01. The sequence continues at coordinate 456,833 of CAVPNL010000004.1, forward strand.
GGCCATGGTTATCATCGATGCCGTTACCCGCCAGATACCCGGCACCCTGGGGGGGGAAGACGCCGCTGAAAAAGATTCATTTTCAAACGGCTTGCTCGAACACGCGCATTACACCCGACCGCAATTTTTTGAAGGCAAAGCGGTACCGCAGATACTGTTGTCGGGACATCACGAAGCGATTGAAAATTGGCGCCTGGAATCTGCGATGCTGCGCACCTTATTAAAGCGGCCGGATCTGTTAAAAAATAAATCGTTGAGCAAACAGGAATTGGATATCTTAAAAAAGTGGTCGCAGCGCATTGAAGAAATAATAAAAAATTACCACAGAGAAGACAGAGCGCACAAAGAAAAAAATAATAAATCATAACAATTTCCGAAAATTATTACAGATATTCAAGTTTGAACCAACTTTCACTTCTCTGTGAACTCTGTGTTCTCTGTGGTGAAAAAAAACATGCCGAAACTTTATGTGGCATTGATCCATTACCCGGTGGTCAATAAAAACGGCGAAACAATTGCATCCGCCTTGACCAACCTGGATTTACACGATATATCGAGGGCCGCTAAAACATACGGCCTGGAGGCATTTTTTGTCGTTACGCCGCTTGAAGACCAGAAAGGTCTGGTCGAAAAGATAATTTCGCATTGGACAACCGGCATTGGTGCTGAGTACAATCCCAAAAGGCGCAGCGCTCTCGAGCTTATACGTGTCTATGATTCGTTCCCGGAAGCGCTCGAACGGATCGCAGCAGCGGAAGGCAGCTATCCGATAACCATCGCAACCTGCGCGCGGAAATATCCGGCCAGCATCAGCAGCAAAAAATTGCGTGCCATGTTGACCAACGGCAAGCCGCATGTGCTGATTTTAGGGACTGCCTGGGGTTTAACTGAAGAATTTATTTCCAAGGCCGATTATGTACTCGAACCGATTGTGGGAAAAACAGACTACAACCACCTATCGGTACGCTCGGCCGCAGCAATTATATTTGATAGACTGATGGGCAAAAAATAAGGGTCGTTTTATTGGTTCTATTTGTTTTATCGGTTTGATTGGTTTGACGGAAAATGAAGATTGTCTGAGGCGGCAGAGCTATTAACCAATTAAACCAATTCAACCAATCAAACTAATTAAACATTAATATACAATTTAGGCATCAACGAACGGGCAATTTGCATCTCGTACCGTTGAATGATATTTAAAGAACTTTTGGAGGAACGATGGAAAAGATACAGCAAATTGAAAAAGAACAAATGCGATTGGACCACCCTGATTTTGGACCGGGCGATAATGTCAAGGTCCACGTAAAAATAAGAGAAGGTGAAAAAGAACGTATCCAGGTTTTTCAGGGCGTGGTCATCAGCAAGCGCAAAGGTGGTACAAATGCGACGTTTACCGTCCGCAAGGTTTCCTACGGTGTCGGTGTAGAGCGAATTTTCCCGCTGCACTCGCCGGCTCTCGATAAAATCGAGGTGGTTACGCGGGGCCGTGTCCGGCGGGCAAAAATCTACTACCTGCGCAAACTTAGAGGAAAGGCTGCCAGGATCAAAGAACGTCGATTAACTTAAAACACAAGACGGCCAATAAGGACTGAAGTCGGAAATCGGAAAAATGAAGATCGCACTTTCGACTTCCGCATTCCGAATTCAGAATTCCAAGATGGATTTGTGGTTTTTCGAAAAAAAAGCCACTGAAAAAGGTTATAAAGAGATTGCCGGTATTGACGAGGCCGGCCGGGGTCCTCTGGCCGGTCCTGTTGTTTCTGCGGCTGTAATCCTACCGCCCGCTTTCTCGGTCGCCGATGTCACCGATTCTAAAAAACTGTCTGCTAAAAAACGTGTTCGGCTGTATCAAGAAATTTATTCGCATGCAGTTTCGGTGGGCATCGGTATCGTTGATCCGGTTGAAATCGACCGTATCAATATCCTGCAGGCTTCATTACTGGCCATGTCCATGGCGACGAATAATTTACGGCCCCAGCCCGAGTGCCTGCTAATCGACGGGCCATTTCGGATTCCATCCCATCTACCTCAGAAACCCATCGCCAAAGGAGACACGTTGAGTGTTTCCATCGCCGCTGCATCGATTGTGGCCAAGGTCACCCGTGACCGGCTGATGGAAAGGTATAGCGAATACTATCCGCAATTCGGTTTTTCCCAGCACAAAGGGTACCCGACCCGGGCCCATAAGGAAGCCATCCGTAAATTTGGATATTGTCCGATTCATAGACGGAGTTTCAAAGGCGTCAAAGAATACCTCTGAATTACTTTAAAATACCCATCTATCGGCCGAGGGTGGTGTTGCTCGTCACCGAAAGCGGCTAACGTACTACAAGTACGCGGCGCCGTTTTCGCCTCCTCCCGCCTAACCCTCGACCAATATCTGTGCATTTTAAAGCAATTCAAACTATTTGTTAAATTATAAATTTCATTTGATACGCCATATGATATAGGTGTAAATTAAGTTAGGTAATCACAATCAAAATCCTTACAACTAAAACACAAAATATCTGAAAATGGGAAATCGACGACAAAAATTTGGTGAGAAAGGAGAAGCGCTTGCGGTTCAACGGTTGAAAAAAGCGGGTTATAAAATCATTAAAACCAATTATCGCACCCAACTGGGTGAAATCGACATTATTGCGAAAGAAAAAGATACCATCGTTTTTGTAGAGGTAAAATCCAGACGCTCGGTCCAATTCGGCAATCCCAAGCAGGCAGTAACGCTTCAAAAACAGAAAAAAATATCAATGGTTGCCCTTTATTATCTGAAGGCCACCAACCAGAGCACCGCCAAAGCCAGATTTGATGTCGTGACCGTAATTTCAAATCGGGACACGCCTCAGGTTGAAATCATTAAGAATGCCTTTGAACTCGCCTATGTCTGATCCGACCAAAACGGAAACATTCGGAGTGCTCTATGTGGTGGCCACCCCCATTGGCAACCGGGAGGACATCACCTTGAGGGCGCTTGATATTCTAAGGGCAGTCGATCTGATTGCCGCCGAAGATACCCGCAAATCCGGCAGCCTTCTGGCCCACTACCAGATTAAAAATCGCCTGATTTCATTCCATGAGCATAACGAAAACAAGCGAACCCCGGAACTGGTCGGCAAACTTTTAGGCGGAATGACCATCGCGCTGGTATCCAATGCCGGCACACCATTGGTTTCCGATCCCGGCTATCGTTTGATAGAAGCTGCCATTGCGAATAAAATCACGGTGACCCCGATTCCCGGGGTAACCGCCGCCACAGCTGCCATGAGCGTTTCCGGGCTGCCCACCGATTCCTTTGTGTTTGTTGGATTTGCCCTTAAAAAAAAGGCAAAACGGCTGAAATTCCTTACTGAACTGAGTGGTGAGCCCCGGCCGCTGATTTTCTATGAATCTCCCAAACGAATTCTATCTCTAATGGAAGAAATTATCTCCTGTATGGGCGATCGCAATGCAATGCTGGCCCGGGAAATGACCAAACTGCATGAAGAATTTGTAAGGGGAACCCTGTCGCAAATCTTAAAAACCGTCAGGGCCCGGTCGGTCTTTAAAGGGGAATGCACCCTTCTGGTTGCGGGCGGCAAAACCTCAGAGCAGATTGACGCTGAAATGGTTAAAGCCGAGATAAAAGCAGCATTACAAAATGATCAAAAGGGTCTCTCCCAAATTGCCCGGACCATTGCCAAAAAATATGGCCTTCCGAAAAATGAGATCTATGATCTTGCATTAAAAATCAGAGGTCAGAAGTCAGAGGAGTGATGACAGAGGACAGATCCAAGTGATTGCGGATTTCAGATTGCGGATTGCGGATTGTGGGGGATAGACGGAAATATGGCATTTTATCCGGCATCTTGGCATAAATTAAATCAGATAAATCGAAGGTCGCATTATGCTTTTTTATACATTACTCCAGCACTCCAATTCAGCCGCCGTTGCCAAAGGCTACTATGGCGAAGTCGTTTAAGCTATTACTTCAGAATTAAAGATATTTAATAATTATGGTCCCAATCCAAAATCCGCAATCCGCAATCCGCAATAAGGTCATTTACCCTGTAATCTTAGCGGTACCGGATGCGATTAAGGCGCTAACGCCGAAGGAACGCGTCAAATTCCTCAGCCGACATGCCCGGCGTGCCCTCGAGATGTCTGCTGAAAAAAGCCGCATTCGCCTCGACGCGCTTGCACAGGATGAACGCAACGCCCCCCTGCCTTTCAACGGTACGTACTGGTCGATTACCCACAAAAATGAATATGTCGGCGGGGTGGTCTGCCCGTCGCCGACCGGCATTGATATTGAAAAAATCTGCCCGCGCGCAAAATCTCTGTTTCGAAAAACCGCTGATGAAGCCGAATGGGCATTGGCCGATAAGACGTTCACGACGTTTTTCCGCTACTGGACGGCAAAAGAAGCGGTATTGAAGACTGCCGGTATCGGCCTGAGAGACCTTTCAAAATGCCGGATTCGCAGGGTCCGGGACCCGCACCATCTCGATCTGGCATACGATGGTAACAATTGGCGGATCGAGCACCATTTCTTTAACAACCATATTGCATCCATTGTTAAAAACGACTTTTTGATCGAATGGACAGTTGCATAAGGCCGCAACAAATAATTAGAACCCATATCACAACTGGCAGAGACATCACTTACCTCTAAGACCTTATCAATCAACACTATAACCAATTGAAATAATATGATATATAAAACTTAATCCATTTCAGCCAAGATGGAATTTTTTTGACTTTTGGCCGGTGATGAGCTATAAATTTATAAGATGCATTTTAACCTGAGGGTCTTCCCCCAGGTTAAGGGAGGATAAAATGGAAGTTCTGGGTATTGATATCGGTTTCGGATTCACAAAAGCCACCAACGGCAAAGAAACCAAGATTTTTAAGTCGATATTTGGTGACGCGGCCGAAATCCAGTTTTGGGCGGATTTCGGTGAAAGCGCCAGCACAGATCACATTCATGTCACCATTGATGGCAAATCTTATTTTGTCGGCGACCTTGCCGAACAACAGTCGAGTGTTTTGAATTTCACTCTGGACCAGGAGCGACTGATTGCCGATTATGTCAGAATTCTGGCCTTAACGGTTGCGGGACTTTTCTTTAATAATAGTACCCCCATCAATGTGCCCATCAACGTCGTCTCCGGATTGCCCATTGGTTATTTTAAACAAAATCATGAACGCTTTAATGAAATTTTAACCGGTCATCACAGCGTGACCTATCACTCCCATAACGGCGGCAAGCATACCCGGGAAATTTATATCAACAAGGTCCGCATGTTGCCTCAACCTTTGGGCAGCATTTTAAATCAGTTGATGGATAATGAAGGTAAAATAACAAATGAAGAGCTGGCCACCCAGAAGGTGGGCGTGGTCGATATCGGGTTTCGCACCACCGATTTCACGATCCTCGATCATCTGCGCTATATTGATCGCGGCAGCCGTACCGCTGATACCGGTATTTCAAAGGGATTCAGTGTGATTTCAAATAAGCTGAGAGAAAAATGCGGTGTCAGTGTCGAGCTTTACCGCTTATACAAAGCCGCTGAGGAAGGCACCATAAAGATGCGGGGACATGGTTTCTCTTTTGAAAAAATCAGGGATCAGGTCTATTCCCAGCTGGCTTCAACCATCGCCAACGATCTTGACCGACTCTGGGCCGATGACTGGGATATCGATACCATCATCCTTACCGGTGGGGGCTGCCGGGAGCTGGCCAAGTATCTTCACCCGCTCATTACCGGAAACGTCATACCGATTGATTCAAATACCGACCCGCGTCTCAACAATGTCCTTGGCTATGCCAAGTACGGCAGGTATATCTGGGGAGAAGCGTCTAACGAAAATCCGGCTGCAAAATCAGCCGGTGAGCCGAATCCCGAACCGGCATCTGAAGAAATCGAAACCATCGATGAGAATGAATTATCCCAGGTCTAACCCACCTAAAATTTTGAGATTACATCTTTAGACCGAAATTTTTCAGGGTTTGTTTCAATGGCCGGCCGAACAAAAAATCAAGCATTTCCACGTCCAGTCCGCCCCGGGATACAACCAGTTTCCGAATTTCAATATCAAATTGAATGATTTCCGCAAGTTTCTGCCGGGCTTCACCCCCTTTGCCGCTGTTTATCGCGTGCACCAGTTTCTGAATGGTTTCGTAATTGCAGCGCGCCTGATGGTCTTTTATTATGCCCCACAGCCCTTCGATATCAGCGATTAGGTCTTTGCGCTTGAGGCGCTTTCGGGCATACAGCTCTTCAAGCGCTTCGGTATCCCAGCATTTGAGTGCGCGACATTCAATCGGCCGGTTTTCATAGATGGTGCAGGCGTTTTGTTTTTCATCAAAGAGAATACAAGTCCAGCTCTCACCTTTGCCTTTTAACTTTATAACATCGGAACTGACCGGCTCCAGACACTGTCTGACGTTGTCATATGCCATTTCACCCTTGCGGATGGTATAAAGATATTTTGAATGGATCACGCCCTTTTCAATCAGCGCTTTATCGGCGCGGTGAAATGACGGTCCGCCCTTCTTACAGCAGGTGCCGCAGCGACGGCATTCTGAAATGGGCTCTTCCTTCCCGGCTTCAGCCGTCCCTTTGGATTCATTTTTTTTATTTTGTGAATCTGAGTTCATAGTGAACATATATCAAAGCAGGCACGAATTCACAATTTCATTCGGAAAGCATAAAAAGGGTATTTGATTAACCAAAGGATTTGCATTATCATATTGATGAATTCGTTTAAAGATTTAACCTCATGGTTTCCAAATTATCATGCCGCGACCCCATCAGAAAATAAAAAACTTGATCCTGCATGTCGAACAGCTCAAGGATAAGGAATTTCATCATGAATTTGAAGAAAGTCCACAGGTCTTTCCAATAATCAACGAAATGGAAAAAAAACAGGAGTGCGAATTCCTCAAGCCTCTAAACATCCGTTTAAAGGCATTTAGAGTGAGAGAGCTTTATGAGGTGCAGGGAACACTGCAGACCAGCATTCGCCTACCCTGCAGCCGCTGTCTGAAAGACTTTGATACTCCATTGGCATCCGACTTCGAGTTAACCTACACCAAAGAAATGCCGGGTCTTATGGATATTTTCGATGAGGAAGAGATCGAGGTAAGGGTTGAGGAAATCGGAATGATCTATTTCAAAGGGGAAGAGATCAATCTTCAGCAGGGGATCCAGGAACAGGTTGTGATGGCATTTCCCTTGCAGCCATTATGCGATGAAAACTGCAAGGGCCTTTGCCCGAATTGCGGGTCGGATCTCAACCAGGGAGATTGCGGATGTAAGCGGGAGCCCGGCTCTAATAAATTTGCGGTTCTAAAAAATTTAAAGCTGGATAAACCTTAAAGCCTGGCACATGCGAGCTGCAGCCAAACTGAATTTATTTACCACGAAAGCGAAAACACGAAAAGATAAAAACATATATTTAATTTCGTGGTTCCCTAATTTCGTGGTTTCGTGGTTATATTTTCAATTTCACAAGCGTATACAAATATTTCATCCTTAGGGCACTAAACAATTTTTCATTAACATCGCATGGCTGATACCCAAAAATATTCAAGGAAAATCCTGCGTCATCCGGGCAGATTTATGTGGCGGGTGCTGAAAGGATTTAAACGCAATCAGGGTTTACTTCTTTCCGGAGGCGTTGCCTACAATTCCCTGTTGTCTATTATCCCCATGCTGGCCCTGATTTTAATCGGTCTTTCCCAATTTATTGAGCAGGAAAAATTATTAGAAATCATCATAAGGGAGCTGGAATTAATTGTCCCCGGTCATGCGGAAAAAATAGCGGTTGAAGTGGTGGCCTTTCTGCAATATCGCCAGTTTGTCGGCATTATCGGTATCGGCGTCATGCTGTTTTTCAGCTCCATGGCCTTTACCATGCTGGAAAACGCCATGGCGGTCATCTTTTACCACCGTATCAAAACCCACCGGCGCCATTTTCTGATCTCCGCAATCATCCCCTATGTCTACATGATTTTAATGGGGGTCGGCATTGTGATCGTAACGGTCATTGCCGGTGTGCTGGACGCGATCGAAGGCGAAACCCTGACCATCTTCGGCAAAAGCTTTGGTCTCGCATGGGCTTCCGGGATCGGGCTTTACCTGGTGGGGATCGCAGGCTTGATATTAATGCTGACGTCTTTGTATCTCGTCATGCCGGTCGGACAAATCACCATTCGCCATGCGCTTCTGGGCGGGACCACCGCCGCTATTCTGTGGGAGATCACCCGGCATGTGCTGGTCTGGTATTTCGCAAAACTTTCCCTGGTCAGTATCATATACGGTTCCTTTGCAACTGCCGTAGTGGTGCTGCTCAGTATTGAAATCGCCTCGATTATCTTCCTTTTAGGCGCCCAGGTGATCGCCGAATTTGAACGCGCCACCGAAGAGTTGGCCGAAAAAGAAAACGCAAAACTTCAAACATAAAAATAAGTTAATGCCAAGCAGTTTACATTCATAGCGGCTCACCGTTCTTTTATTTAACAAATCTACCCGCCAAACCGTCTATGTGCCCATCTATTCCCATATTTACAGCGGCCTGGGAACCCGTTTAGCCTGGCCGCCACACTCAGCATCCGCAATGCGGCCTGCGACGAGCTCAGCCGAGTCGATAGCGGCAATTAATGGTTTACATTAACCGGCATCTTGGGTTAAAAGACTTAGCTGAAACAGACCAACAGAAGACAACCCGAATTCGTGACGAGGTTATTGTTATGCTATCGAAATTATTTAACAAAAAATCTTTTAAAAACGGTTGTGGCATTTTTCGCAACCGGTTGGTTTGCGGTATGGTCGCTGCGATCTTTTTGATCACCGGATGCAGCATGGTCGGGCCGGATTTTGTAAAACCTGAGGCACCGGTGGAGACCGAATGGCTGGAAGCCCGCGATCCGGAAATAAAAACCGCGCCTTCAGACTACAAAGCATGGTGGTCGGCATTCAATGATCCGGTGCTCGATAGCCTGGTTGAGAACGCCTATCAGCAGAACCTGCCGTTGCAGATTTCCGGAATTCGAATTCTTCAGGCCCGTGCCCAGCTAGGTGTGATCGCCGGCAATATCTATCCCCAGCAGCAACAGGGAAGAGGCGGCGCCAATTATAATCGAATTAGCGAAAATGCCCCCAATAGCATAGGGGCTGATGATTCCTTCTGGCAATATGATGCCGGCTTCGATGTTGCCTGGGAACTGGATATCTGGGGAAAATTCCGGCGCGCGATTGAGTCCGGTGTGGCAAATCTGGAAGCGTCCATCGCGGACTATGACGACGTTCTGATTTCGTTAACCGCCGAGGTGGCCCGCACGTATGTTCTGCTGCGTACATTTGAAGAACGCCTCGAGATTGCAAGAGAAAATGTGAAAATCCAGGGGCGCTCCCTGGAAATCGCCGAAATCCGCTTCAAGGCCGGAGCAGTTACCGAGTTGGACGTGGTGCAGGCCAAATCGTTGTTAAAAAATACCGAGGCATCTATTCCGCGGTTTGAAGCCGGCGTCCGTCAGGCCAAAAATGCCCTGGCCATCCTGCTGGGCCGGTTACCGGGGCAGATCGATCACCTGATCGGCGGCGCCAAGCTTATTCCCAAAGCACCGCCGGAAATCGTGGTCGACGTTCCGGCGGAATTGTTGCGCCGCAGGCCCGATATTCAGCTGGCTGAATATCAAATTGCCTCCCAGACCCCATTGATCGGGGTATCTAAAGCCGACTTATTTCCAAGCTTTCAGCTGTTCGGCTCTTTTGGGCTGCTCACCAGCAGTTCCAGAAACACCAAGTCCGGCGGCCAAAGCGGCAGCAGTTTCAGCGACCTTTTTGAAGCCGACAGCTTTGAATTTTTCGGCGGGCCGTCTATTCGCTGGAACCTGTTTAACTATGGCCGCATCAATAACCAGGTGCGTGTGGAAGATGCCCTTTTACAGCAGCTGATTGTCAACTATGAAGACACCGTGCTCAGAGCGCATCAGGAAGTGGAAGATTCGATGATCGGCTTCTTACGGAAGCAGCAGGAAGCCGGATTTTTAATGGACAGTGTTAAAGCCTCCCAACGGTCGGTGGATCTTTCAATGCTTCAGTACAAAGAAGGCCAGGTCGATTACCAGCGTGTGTTGAGTTCTCAGCGGTCTTTAGCAGACCAGCAGGATGTGTGGACGGCAGCCCGCGGTAGTGCCATTGTCAATCTGATTGCCATGTATAAAGCGCTGGGTGGCGGCTGGCAGATCCGTGAAGGACAAAATTTTGTCTCCAAAGATAATATAGAACAAATGGAAAAACGCACCAACTGGGGAGACTTGCTCGAACCGAAAGCACTGGTAACACCGGCCTCTGCTAAGGAACGCCAGCAGTGGCGCTGGCCCGATTGGTAAATCCTCGAGAGGTTAGTTCTTTAGACTGGACAAACAAAATTCAGTCGATTTTTCTTGAACGTCAATTTGTGCGGCTTACTTGTTTCATGGTCATACAAGGCCATGGAAAATTGTAATAAAGTTCTAAAATGCACTGATAGGAAAGGATTGAAACAATGAAACATGTGACCTCCGCGATGCTTTTACTGCTTTTTCTGGTCTGGTTTGCCGGTCCTGTTTTGGCCCAAGAAGTCATCGTGTTCCCCGCCAAAGGCCAGAGTGAAGAGCAGATGGAACAGGATAAGTTCCAGTGTTACTCCTGGGCAAAAAAGGAAAGCGGCTTCGATCCCATGGAAATACCAACTGCAACGGCACCCCCGCCAAAGAAAGAAGCGCAAAAAGGCGGTGCGGGGCGCGGTGCTGTTGCCGGCGCTGCAACCGGTGCGATTGTCGGCGGCATCGTCAAAGGCAGAAAAGGTGCCGGTAGAGGCGCTATCATTGGCGGTGGCAGCGGTGCCCTTCTCGGTGGTATGCGAAGAGAGAACCAGAGGAAGCAGGAGGAACAAGCACGAAATCAATGGGAACGGGAACAGGCTAACGCATATATGCAGAAGCGCAATACCTACAATCGCGCATATAGCGCATGCCTTGAAGGAAAAGGTTATACGGTAAAATAGGATTTCGGATTGATTGGATTTGCGATTTTAAAATTTGGATTTTGAATTAAGAAAAATGAGATCCAAACTAAGGAGATAATATGAAGAAAATATGCATATATGGACTTGTAGCCGTATTTTTTTTCTTTTTTTCGGTGCCAGTATTTTCCGGTGATTTTGATGGCTCCAAACCGCTGATCTGTGCGGTGATGGATCTTGTTGAATGCCAACCGGGCGGTAAATGCCAGCAGGTAACCGCCGAAGAGGTAGGAATCCCCCTTTTTTCGAAAATAGATTTCAAAAAGAATGAAATCAGCGCAATCCTTGCTGATGGGACCAAAAGAAGCACACCGATCGAGAGATTCGAAAAGGTTGATGGCAAAATCATCATTCAGGGCGCAGAAGACGGTATCGAAGGTGTCAGAGATGGCGTGGGCTGGAGTATGGCCATCGCTGAAGAAACCGGCAAAACCGTGCTAACCGCCTCCGGCGACGAAGTCGGATTTGTGATATTTGGTGCCTGCACGCGGCCATAGGTAAAGTTACTCTCTCTTCATCAGGGCATACAAACGATTTAATAATTCAATATTTTTATCCCGTTTGGTTGAAATGACATATTTTGTCTGATAAGCATCAGTATAACGCCCTTTAAAAATTACAAATCCCGCAACTATCCGTTAAGGAAACCGAAATGACCCAGGAATTTGACCCTAAAAAGAGTTACCTGTCGGTTAAAGCCCATGAAAAAATGATCGCCTATGTCGGCTTCAGGATTCAGGATGGAGGAGATGACCGGGATCAGGAGGGGGTAATAAAAATATCTTCCTCTCAACGTCCGTATGGGGGCGGATATATTACCCTCACGTTTATTATGGATACCAGGGATGATAATGACTTAAAAGATAAGTTAAGCCAGCGCTTTAACAGCCTGACGGAGGATTCCCTCAGACCCTTCTTGGGAAAAGATATGCAGAAAATCGTCAAGGTCTCTTTGGATTCCTTAGAACAAATTCCGACATGGTATATCGAGGAGGTTAACGTTTACTTTAGCAAAATCGATGATCGTGAGAACGTATTAGTTGAAGATCGATTGATACCAGCGTTGGAATCCAGCCTGTCATTTTCGTTTGATCCCGTGGAATGGTGGCCGGCTGACAGACCTGTCAAAGAACCCGAAGAAGCGTCTTTAATGGGGCAGCTCTCTTTGAAGGCTATATTCCGGAAATGGTTTAAAGGGGATTAAAATAAGGAGGTTACATGACGCTTAAAGTCAATTCTGCTGAAACCCGACCCGGTGTTTTCACCGTATCGCCGATCGGGAGTCTGGATGGAAATACCTACAAGGTTTTGGAAGGTACCGTGGAGGCGATCTTAAAGCAATTACCGGATATCATCATCTTCGATCTTGAATTCCTGGATTACATCAACAGCATGGGTATCCGGGTTCTTCTCAAAACCAAAAAAGAGCTTGAAAAAAATAGCGGCAAGATCATGTTCATGCACCTGCAGCCCCAGATCAGGAAGGTTTTTGATATTTTAAACGCCCTGCCAACTCTGCAGGTGTTTACCAGCATTCAGGAGATGGATGAGTATCTCGACGCGATGCAAAAAGCCGCCCGGTAGAGGGGATTTATAAGCAATTATCTTTAAACCGTGCGCTTTTTTGGTCTTCATCAAAACATTCCCCGCCGGGGATTTTAGATTACGGATTTGTAGAGGAGAACATGAAAAAATATGTTCTGTTGATTACACTGGCTTTTTTTCTGGTTGCATGTACCAGCGGTAAAACGGAATTCTTTCCGTCTCAGGGGTATTCAGCTGATGCAGCTGAAGTAACGGTTATCCGACAAGGCGGTATGTTCGGAATGGGTTTTTCAATGCAGGTTCTTTGGGATGGTGAAGTCATCGCCCGCCTGAAGACCGGACAATATCTAACTTTTTACGTCGATCCCGGCGTTCACAAAATCGGCATACAGAAATCAACCATTACCGTCATGCTGGAAAGGGCGCGCAAACATTATTTTGCGATAAAAACCGATTCATCCCAATTCGGTTTTGAGATCGAACGTATTAGTGAAAACAAAGCAACGTCATGGATGGCGCAGGCGCAGTCAATAAATTAGATATTTCGGATTGCAGAATGCGGATTGCGGATTTTGATTTTTGGAGAGAACCCCTATGTAAAAAAAACGGGGCTTCCATGATATAGAAGCCCCGCATTTTTTTTACTATTTTCCGAAAGTGCGGCAGTGCCTGAAGCCGATTCAGCTCCACCGCCACCCATCAGATAAAAAGACCGAATGCTTAGAACTTGAACACCACCAGCACGGCAGTGAAAAGTTGGGTTTCAGAGCCTTCATCCACCACCGGGCTGCCATCATCGGCATCACCCACCAGCTGTTTGATTTGAGCCAGACCGCGCAGGTTCCAGCTTTGCGCAAAGGCCCAGTTGACACCCAGATCCAGACCAATGTCTTTGAAGCTCTCATCGGCGTCATAGGTCGGCAGCCCGCTCCGGGCCGAATCACTTCCGTTAACGCCAAAATAAGTTTGCATGTAATCATCGTCGGCATAGGTGGTGAAGGCGCCCATTGTAAGCGCCCATTCTGGGTTGATGATCCAGGTATAGCCGCCCTTGAGCGTAGCATACCAGCCCTCATAAGCATTGCCCGTATCGCCTAATATATCTAAAAACACATACCAATTGTCCCACTCGATGCCGCCAAAAATACCGAACTCATTGGCGTCGCTGATATCCTTCATCCTGTCGACCCGGTCGTTTTCCACATTGTCTCGTTCCGATCGATAATTGTAGACCGGCCCCAGGCGCCAGAATTTGCTGGGGATCAAGTTGGCTCTCAGATTCAACCCCAGCAATTTCACATACATGCCGTTGTCGAATTTGGCGTCGGCTGCCGGTACCGGCACCAGCTCGTAATCAGATGAGCCCTCGTAATCAGGGGCCACACCGATACCGCCGCCGATGGAATATTGCCCGGCCTGGACTCCCGGGGTCACCAGCAGTGCGACCAGCAGCACGGCCAGCAACCAACCACAGATTCCTTGATGTTTCATCTTTCTCCTCCTTTTCCCTTGTTGTTTCGAACTATAGAATCACTGCAACTTTAAATAATGATACTTGTTATCATTTTGTCGATTCTCGACAAAATAGATCAACAGAGATCAAAAGGCAAGAGAAAATAAAATTTTAACAATTGACGAGACCCGGATGATGCAGTTCCAATAAGCCTTTATGTAAGGTATATATCAGGGGAATTGTGTCTGGGAGACGGTCAATTTTATCCTGGAATGAGAATCATCGGGCACAAAATCTATTTTTCACCCGAGTTTTTTAAGCTCCAGCCCCATCAGGGTAATATCATCCTGCGGTTTGGCATTGTGGCCAAAATCCATCAGGGATTTAATAGACTTCTCGACCATGTCATTTATTGATTCTCCGCGCAGCGTTTCCAGTGTCTCGTAAAATCGCCCGGTACCATAAAATTCATCATCACGATTCTGATATTCAACGATTCCGTCCGTATAAACGAATAGTTTATCGCCGGGATGAAGCTGGTGGCGCCCTTCCTCAAATCGGTCCGCCTGCTCGGTTAACAGGTGAAAATCTCCCGTTCCGATAGCCGGACCGCCCTTTGGCAATAGTTCCACCTTTCCGCTTTTGCACATCACAATGGAGTGCGGGTGCCCGGCATTGCTGTATCTTAATTCTCCGGTTGCGGTATTGATGATCATGTAGGTAATGGTAAAAAAATTATTGAAGCGTTCAAATGGAAACTCCGCATCAAGGGCGGCAAGTACCTCAGCCGGCGTCATTAATTGAAGGGGTTGTGATGATTTGCCGGTTTTTCTTTTGAATAGATGGCCTGAATTGGGCTGCAAAAACTGAGAAACCGAAACGGTGATCATTGCCGCTTCCACCCCGTGCCCGCTGACATCGAGCATGTAAATGGCCCAATGATCCTCATCCAGTCGAAACATATTGAAAATGTCTCCGCCCATATGTTCACAGGGCTCAAATTTCCAGGCAACCGCCATGTTCTCGGCTGAATCAATTTTTTGGGGCAAAAGGCTTTTCTGGATCTGAGCCGCCGCTGCAAGGTCGGCATCCAGCCGTTTTTGTTTGTCAAGCAGCTCCTGATTCAGCTGGTTGAGCTTTTTTCCGGCGGCCGAATACTTTAAGACCAGATCCTGCAAAAGCTGGTTATTGATGCCGGTGTCTTTTAAAGAAGCCCAGTACTCTATAATTTGCTTTACCAGCGAGGCGTGCTGCGGCTTTTTGATGTCTAACTCTTTAATTTTATCTTTTAACGAGTCTTCGAAATTCATCTTATTTAAACCGTTGCCCAATTTTGTCGAAATTGAAACGATAATCGTCGTCAATGATGCCATCAATGCCCACCCCTTTTAAGGTGGCCAGCGATTCGAACACATAGCGAAGGGTCTCTTTGTCGTTGATGATACTGCCGTGCTGCGGTGCGATCGTCGTAAATGGAATGTCCAAAATCTGATCGAGTGAGTATCTTAACGCTTTTTCAGATGGCATAACGGTTTTGTGGAAATTCAAGATGTCCCGGATCGGACAGATCTTCCTGCCCTTTGGGCATTCGGCAAGGCTGGCGCAATCCATACATTCCGGTTTCAAGTTTAGAAACAGTTCCCATTCGAGACCCAGACTGCCGAATAAATCGCTGGTGAACAGAATGCCGCTTTGGGGATCAAACGTAACGATGCTGCCGCCCGAATGTGAGTATGGGGTTTTGATAAACTGCAGAGTGCGCCCGGAAGAAAACGCATATTGATAATTCAGCTTGCTGATGGGAAGCAAGCGGGTGGCCACCGAGTAATGGCGGATAAACATTAAATTTTCCGAATCGGATAGAATCTTCAGGTCATTTCTTTTGATGATATCTTCAAAATTAGGAATACTACCGCAAAGATCAGGGTCATAGTGCTGGTAAAGCAAAGCGACAATCTGGTTGGGCGCAATGCCGGTTTGCAATATTTTCATCATCACCGTGGCAAAATCCGGGCGGCTGCCGCCGTCAATGACAATGGCCTCATCGTTATCAACAATCAGATACGGGTTACAATGCAAACCGGCCTGCTCATCGTAAAAGCCGACCCAGTGGACGCCTTCGGCGATTTCCACTGAACTCTCAAGGTCAATGTCGTCCTTTTTGAGGTTGTACATATCATCGTCCTTCTCAAGTATAAGGAATAAATTAATATTCCTTATAATTTTTGTATTAAGCATCCCAATGTCAAGACCGTTGAAATAAAATAGCCGATCACAGACGTAAGCGGGGCTTCTGTATACCAGAAGCCCCGCTTATTTTTTCAAATTAAAATTGCCGACTGCATTTATACCAGTGTTATGAAATTTGGCAACGGGCCTAGTGTCATGCCCTATAAATAATTTGTAAAATGAATGTCACTCCCGCGCAGGCGGGAGTCCAGTTCAGAGATTCCGGATTCCCGCCTGCGCGGGAATGACGGATCGATACCATGACACAGAACTGAATAATATTTTAGAAGATATTTTTGGGACATGACACTGTCGATTATTCAGCAATCAATTTGTTACGATGTTCGACGTAGGCATCGCGAACCGCCACATAGGGGTCCAGTACGGCCTCTTTCATGGCATCGATATCGTCAATCTGAAACGATAATTCATTAAACTTGTCATAGGCCGTTATGGCCACTGTTGTCCGCCAGCTGTAACCGCCGAACTTATCGTATCTGAGCCAGCTGACCGGATCTAAAAAATACGAGTCGATAAACCGGGCAGTATCGCGCAGGGTGTATGGCCCTAAAACGGGTAGCATAATGAAAAAACCGTTTCCGGTGCCCCAGACGGCCAGTGTCTGGCCGAGGTCCTCGGGACTGGGCGGTAGATTTTCATAATGAGAAGCCACATCGCCGATGCCCAGAAAACCGACGCTGGTGTTCAATAAAAAGGAGCCAAATTCCTCCGCGGCCTTAACGCCCTTGGCCTGCAAAAGGCAGTTGACAAATCGGATGGGAAATCTCAGATTGTAAAAAAAATTTTTGACGCATGACCGAACTTCAACCGGCATAATCTTGTTGTATACTTTGGCCGTCGGCTTTAATAAAATAATGTACAGGCTGTCATTGAACCAGAACATATCACGGTTGAACTGGTGCAGGGGGTCGTTAATCTGGACGACATCATCCGCATATTCGTCATCGTCTTCGTAGTCTTCATCTTCCTCAGCTTCTGCTTCCTGACTTTGCTGGGCCAGATAGAGTCCGGGCTCACGGTCCGCTGCAAAAGCGGGAGTGCAAAAACAAACGATCGAGAAAAAAACCAACATTATTGCCGCAGCCAATAATTTTTTCACGGGTTTCGCTCCTTTCTGCTTTTTCATATGAAATCCGCCAACACCGATGCGCTTCGCCGGTTTCCGTCAAAAGGGGAATATTCGATAAAAACCCAATCAGCCATGACGTTTCGCCAGAAGACAGGGCGCCGGAAGCCTTAGCCGGCTGGCTTTTCTTTGGTTTTTTCCCGCAGGGTTTGCAGCAGGTCTTCGGGCTTCTTTGTCGAAAGAATCTGCCTGAACTGCCCGCGATAGTTTTTGACCATGCTGACGCCTTCGATGACGACATCGTAGACCCGCCATTGACCGCTTTTATCGGTCATCCGGTAAAACAAGGGCACCTTTTTATTATCCGTCGTGATAATATAGCTTTCAACTTCCACCCTGCCCTTCTTGAGTTCGGTCTCTTTGCCGAATTCGATTTTCTCCTGGGTATAGGCCAGAATGCGGTCCGCATAGATACCTTTAAGAAGTTCCTCAAAAAGCGTCACGAATTCTTTTTGCTGATCCGGCGAAAAATTTTTCCATTCCCGCCCGAGGGTGCGCTGCGACAGCTCCTGCCAATCAAATACCTTATTAATGATCGTGCTGATCTCAGTCAGTTTGGCGTCTTTCTGCAACCCTTTAAATTCCGGCGTCTGCATTTTGGCCAGCATCTTGTCGATTTGCGCTTTAACCGTGTCTTTTGCACCGCCGGCCAATACCGGCAACGGCAGGATCAATAAAACAACAAGTAGTATGATTATTTTCAGTCCGATACGTTTACTTTTCATCTGTCTTTCCCTCCTGAAAAACGAAAATTTACAACTTTAATAATATAGCCCGGCTAATCTTTAAGCGATATCATGTAACGCCCAATCCTGTTACCCAATACCGAATACCGAATACCTGATATCCAATTATTCTTCTTTTTCCTTCCCATCACCGCTGCCGACATCACCGAAGGCGTATTTGCTGACCAGGTCCATGATATCGGTCGGTGATTCGGTGTCGGTAATGGTATCACCGTTTGCCAGCAAATCACCACCGCCGCCGGCATCGATGCTGACGAATTTATCGCCGATCAGCCCCTCGGTTTTGATGGAGGCAATGGCATCATCGTAGACCTCGATGCCGTTATTAATTTTTAATTCAACCACCGCCACCTGTTTTTCCTGGTCCATTTTAAATGACTCCACCCGGCCGATCTCCAGGCCCAGCATATTCACGGGGTTGCCGACCCTCAGACCCGTCACCGAGGTAAACTTGGCATATAAAGAGTAGGTGTTTTCTCCGAGAAATCCGACATTGCCAAGTTTCACCGTCATATAACCGATGGCGAGTAAACCGATAACCACAAAAATTCCAACGACTGTTTCCTGGGTATACTTTTTCATTGAGTCTTACCTCCACGTTCACATTGAAAGCGTGCAATGGGTGTTTGATTAAAGCGCGCAAATTCCATAACTGATTCGATTTCAATCTGGGGTTTGCCCTGGGCCAGCCCGGCCAGGATTTTAAATTCAAACCAATCCTCGGCTGGTTTTTCGCCCTCTGCCAACGTCTTAATATCGGGCAAACCGTGTTCCCGAAAATCCGTTTTAAAGTCCGCCATGATGCGCTGGCCCTCATCCAGATCCGAGTACGGCAGCACGGTGGCATATTCATTAATGGTCTGCCGCGATGAAAATCCCCCGACGGCACCAAAATGTTTATTAATGTAAGAACCCAGGGCCCGGATGATCTCCTGGGCGGCATCATGTCCCATATGCTCGATGATGCTGTCCAGATCATCGACGGCAAAGGCGGCCACCGCATACATGGCATCGGGGTTCCGCTTGCTCAAATCGGTTTGATAGCGGACCTTGAAGTGACGTTTGGAGTACAGGCCGCTAATGTCTTGCTGCAGACTTTCAAGGCTCGTCAGGATTTCTTCACGGAACGGATGCTCGAATTCCTCGAATTCATCCGGCGTGCCCTGGAAAACGATTTTTTTACCGTAGAGCGCTAAAATGCGATTGGAGATAAAATAGACATCCGGAATTTCGTGGCTGATCAAAAGCGCGGTAAAACCAAAGCGGCTTTGATATTCCGCCACCATGCCCAGGATCGCATTTTTACGAATGGGGTCCTGGCCGGTGGTGGGCTCATCGAAGAGCACCAGGGACGGATCGGTCACCAGCGCCCGGGCCAGCGCAGCCCGCTTCTGCATACCACCCGACAATTCAGACGGATATTTATCAAACACCTCGGTCAGCTCGGTCTGCTCTATGCTGGCCATGGCCTTCTCTGTAATTTCCTTTTTGCCCATATGGGTGGTCTGACGCAGCGGCAGGGCCACATTTTCAACAACCGTCATCGAGTCAAAAAGGGCATTGTTTTGAAACATATAACTGATCGAACCGATGTAAGCGTTCCACTCTTTTTTACTCATTTGATCGATGGGCTTGCCGCGATATAGAACTTGGCCCTCATCGGGTTTGAGCAGTCCGATAATGTGCTTGAGCGTCACGCTCTTACCGGTACCGCTCAAACCGATCAAAGTGGTCACTTCACCCTCATAAATTTTAAAGTCGACCTTATCCAGAATCGTCCGCACGTCGAATCGTTTGGTCACCCCTTTAAATTCGATTATTGGTTCTTTTTCCACAACAGGCTCTTTTTCCATAATAGGCCCCTACATAATGAAAGAGGTTACGATATAATCTGAAATCAGGATCATCACACATGAGAGCACCACCGCCGAAGTGGTGGACAGGCTCACACTTCTGGCGCCAAAGCTGTCGGTGCGCATATGAGTGTAAAAACCCTGAAAACAGCAAATGGTAACAACCAGAAGACCGAAGACCAATGATTTTACCAGACCCCCGGTAATATCTTCCATCTCAGTGGCGGAAACCACCCGGTAAAAATACGCCCCGGAATTCACGCCCAGTAAAAGACAGCCGCTGACCCAGCCGCCGAGGATACCGATCATATCAAACAGGGTGGTCAAGATCGGAAAACTGATGACGGCCGCCGCAATCCGCGGACTGATCAAATACCCGACCGGATCGATGCGCATGGTCGACAGGGCATCGATCTGTTCGGAAATGCGCTGGATGCCGATTTCGGCGGTCATGGCCGACCCGGCCCGGGCGGTAATCATAATCGCGGTTAAAACCGGTCCCATTTCTCTGATCAACGAAAGGGCCACCGCGGTACCCAGCACCCCCACCGAGCCGAACTTAACCAGCACATGGTACAGCTGCAGGCCCAGGACCATACCGGTAAAAAAGCCCACCAGCATAACGATTTGGGCGGATTTGGCCCCGATAAAATAAATCTGCTGGACGATGGCGGAAAACTGCCGGGGATGAAAAATCATGACCAGGGCGCGGAAAAAAAAGATCGCTATGGCGCCCAGGTTGCCGTTGATCCGGATCGCTCTGGCCCCGAATGGATGAAAAAGCCAGGTAAACGGATTGCCTGGCTTTGGTAACGCTATTTCCCCTGAAGGGTCTGGTTCGGAAGGATTTTGTTCGCTTGAATTTTCTTCTGCCATGTTTACTGTTCCCCCCCTTTTATAACCGAATAGTCTAAATTGATAGCAGGCATGCTACCCAAGGAATGAAATATCCACCATTGGATTCAATTCTATTACCCCAGTGATTTTTATCATAAAAAATGCGAAGCGCAAGCATAAAATGAAAATGAGTACTATTTTAAGCAGGATAGGCTGCCTTAGAGACTGGAAAAAGCGGTTTTAACAACCATTATAATTTCGGACACATTTTTCGCAGGATTATGATGGTTACGGCATGTATTGACTTTAAATTAGCAGATGATAATGTTTTCGAGCGGTTAGCGAAAAATATGAGGCGTTTAAAAGCCGGCGTCGAAGATTGGACACTACCGTAGTGGTTTGGAATTATTCTGTCAATTGGACTTTGCGTATAGGTGGATTGGACCTAGGTCCAATAGGGGGAAAATATGGCAAACAGCCTTTACATCACCGCAGTGGCACCCGGAAGCGGCAAATCGGTTGTGGCCCTCGGTATTATGGAAATGCTTTCAAGACGAATCCGCCGCCTGGGTTATTTTCGACCCATCGTGCCTTCCGCAGAAGAACCGGATAATAACATCCGGCTGATTAAGACACGTTACCACCTGGATCTGGATTATGAAGACATGTATGCCTGCGCACACGGTGACGCCCGTAACCTGGTTGCGGAAGGACGGGTTAAAACCCTTTTGAAGAACATTCTTAACAAATACAAAGCGCTGGAAAGTCGGTGTAATTTTGTTTTATGCGAGGGTACGGATTTTACCGGAGTGGGCTCCGCCTTTGAGTTCGAATTTAACGCCGATGTGGCCAACAATCTGGGAAGCGCAATTTTGGTGCTGGTCAACGGCCGCGGTAAATCACCCGATGAAAGCGTTGATGCCGCACAAGTGGCCAGGGAATCATTTGAAGATAAAGGGTGCACGGTGGCAGCCACCATCATTAACCGGGTGAATAATAAACAATTTGAGGATGTTAAGGATCAATTAAAAAAAATGGGCCTTGCAACAGAGCCGATTTACATTCTGCCCGAAGAGCCAAGCCTGGGGAAACCGACGGTCGGAGAAATCGCCCGCAACCTGAATGCCCAGATCCTGCAGGGTGAACCCACAGGGCTAAACCGCGATGTGCATGACTTCAAGGTTGCCGCCATGAATGTGCCGCATTTTTTGGATCGTATCGAAGACGGCGATCTCATTATCACACCGGGTGATCGTGCCGATGTGATTCTGGCAAGTCTGGCGACTACCGTCTCCGACACGTCGCCGAATATCGCCGGGTTACTTTTGACCGGGGGGCTGACGCCGGAAGACCCGGTCCAGCGCCTGATCCAGGGCTTCAAAAAATATTCACCGCTTTCGGTGATCAAAGTAGATACCGACACCTACACCACCGCCATGAATGCCAGCGTGGTAAGACCGGCGCTGACACCTGAAAACGACCGCAAAATCGCCGCCGCATTAGGTGTTTTTGAATCCCACGTCAATACCCAAGAACTCGAGGACCGTATCCAGGTGGTGCGTTCCAATCGGGTCACGCCCATCATGTTCGAATATGAACTTATTGAAAGAGCCAAGGCCGATCGCCGCCGTATCGTCCTGCCCGAAGGCGCAGAAGAACGCATCCTGCGCGCCGGCGAAATCTTACTGCGGCGGGGTGTTGCCGACCTTACGTTACTGGGCAACCCGGAAGAAATTAAAAATAAAATCGGGCTGCTGGGTCTCAATCTGGATGGAATCGAGATCATCGATCCGCACACATCCGAACATCGCCAGGACTTTGCCCGGACCTACTATGATTTGCGCAAGCACAAAGGCATATCGGAAGAAATGGCCGCTGACACGGTAAGCGATGTCAATTTTTTTGGGACTCTGATGGTGTACAAAGATCTTTCCGACGGTATGGTATCGGGGTCCATTCACACCACCGGCGAAACGATTCTGCCGGCCCTTCAGATTATTCGCACCCGGCCGGGTTTTTCAGTGGTTTCCAGTGTTTTTTTGATGTGCCTGGCAGACCGGGTTCTGGTGTACGGAGATTGTGCGGTTAATCCCGATCCCAATGCCGAGCAGCTTGCGGAAATCGCCATCAGCTCAGCCGAAACCGCCGGCATTTATGGAATTCAGCCCCGCATCGCCATGTGCTCGTATTCCACCGGTGAATCCGGCAAGGGCGCAGAGGTTGATAAAGTGCGCCAGGCCACCCGCATCGTCAGGGAACGCCGGCCGGATTTAAAAATTGAAGGTCCGATTCAGTACGATGCCGCCGTGGATGCGGGAGTGGCGAAGACCAAAATGCCTGAAAGCGAGGTTGCCGGAAAGGCGACCGTTTTTATCTTTCCGGATTTAAATACGGGCAACAACCTGTACAAAGCCGTGCAGCGTTCCGCCAACGCGGTGGCCATCGGACCGATTCTGCAGGGATTGAATAAACCGGTCAACGATTTGAGCCGCGGCTGCACCATTGCCGATATCGTCAACACCGTCGCTATCACAGCCATTCAGGCGCAAGCCGCGCGCCACCCGTCCAACTAAAGATGTAGGATAAAAACTCTCTGGCAGAATAGTAACCTCTAAAGCTAATAAGATGCTATTTAAATTGCGGATTGCAGATTGCGGATTGCGGATTTAAAAAAGAATGCATTTAGGCATTATTGAAGGATCGGGAGGTTTAATATTCAAGAGAAACAATATGGAGGATCAAATGGGTAATGGAAAAGCGATGAATCCAGAGGTCATGAAAGATAGGACAAAGAAATTTGCGAAACAAATCATTCTCCTTTGCCGAAAAATGCCTAAAAATCGAGAAGGAAATTTGATTGGAAATCAAATATTCAGATCAGGCTCTTCTGTGGCATCCAACTATCGTGCAGCGTGCAGAGGGAGATCTAAAGCTGAATTCATTGCTAAAATGGGTATTGTAGAAGAAGAGGCTGATGAAACACTATTTTGGTTAGAGGTAATAGAAGAGGTAGAAATCTTTAAGAAAGATTCAATTTCATCTTTGATGCAAGAATGCAATGAGATTTTATCTATAGTAGTATCATCAATAAATACAGCCCGAAAAAGAAAGTAAGGTTATGATACAAATCAATAAATTCGAATTAATCCGCAATCTGCAATCCGAAATCCGCAATACACAAGGTGGATTATGAAAATTTTGGTGATCAACTCCGGCAGTTCGTCCATCAAATACCGCCTCTTCGAGATGACCGAAAAAACCGTACTGGCATCCGGTGTTATGGAGCAAATCGGGGAAGCCCAAAGCCGTCTTACCCATCATGCCCGCAACAGCAAAGGTGAAATGGAAGAAATTGTCAACAGCGAGACTGTTGTCGATCATCAGGCGGGATTTCAGCTGATCGGGGCTGTTATGGGCGCATCGGGCGCTCTGCAGGATACCCAGGAACTGTCCGGTATCGGTCATCGAGTGGTACACGGCGGCGAAGAATTTAAACAACCAACGCTTATCAATAAGAAAGTCATCGACACCATTCGTCGGCTGAGCCCCCTGGCCCCGCTGCACAATCCGGCCAATCTGCAGGGTATTGAAGTGGCCATACAGAGTGCACCGCAGGTGCCCCAGGTCGCCGTCTTTGATACGGCCTTTCACCAGTCGATTCCGGTGCATGCCTTTCGCTATGCCATTCCGCAGAATCTCTACGAGGCCCATCATGTGCGCCGCTATGGCTTCCACGGCACCTCGCACCATTACGTCACCAAACAGGCTGCAGCTTTAATGGACCGGCCCCTGGACGCCTTAAACCTGATCACGCTGCATCTGGGAAACGGTGCCAGCGCAGCTGCCGTAAGAGGAGGTAAAAGTATCGACACCTCCATGGGCATGACGCCGCTGGAAGGCTTGATCATGGGCACCCGCTGCGGCGATATCGACCCGGCCATCATTTTTTACCTGAAGAGGAAGACCGGTCTGACCAGAGATGAAGTCGAAACCTTACTGAACAAAGACAGCGGCCTGAAGGGCATCTGCGGTGTCAATGACATGCGGCAAATTGAAGAACTCGCCCAGTCTGGCAATTCTCGGGCACTGCTGGCAATCGAGATGGTTTGCTACCGCATCAAAAAATATATTGGCGCCTATTATGCCGTCCTCGGCCGTCTCGATGCGCTTGTTTTTACGGCGGGAATTGGAGAAAAATCTCCTCTGATTCGGGCCGGTGCCTGCCGGGGACTGTCGCATCTGGGCATCGAGATTGACCCTGAAAAGAATAACCGGAAGTCAAAAAAAGCATTTGAGATTCAAACCCGGGGCGGTACTGTCAGGGTTCTTGTTATCCCAACCAACGAGGAACTCGAAATTGCCGAACAGACCCTGATGTGCATCCAAAAATTACCAAGGCCAGAATAACCGCTATTAGGAGAAAAACGATATCACTAAAAGACATCGTTTACTAGTGAGCAGTCAAATGTAATAGTACTTTTCTAGTTGCCTAATATGGCGGGAAAAAAATTCTTGCTTCTAAGATAAAAAAAATATTAGTTTGGCAGTGGGGATCTGTGGGGCCTAACATAGAATTTTCTTCTTCTGCTTTACAATTAAAGAATATTTTCTGTTTCGACGTACAGCAATTTGCCTCTGCTCGTCGGATAATCCCCCGTGAGCTTAATGCATTTTTTTGGATTAAAGCTGCCGACCGCACCTTCCTCCGGTATATATACGATATTCAATTTTTTGCCGTCTTTTTTGAACTTGACGATCAATGAGTGGGGCTTATTTTACCTCTATGTTTCGAATTTTAATTCAAGCACTTGTCTTTAATATTTCTTTAACATAGCTCCGGTAAACAACAGAATTAACCTGACTTAATTTTTAGAGGAAAACCTGCATGAAACAGAAATGGAAAACGGGAATCGTTATTGTGCTGTGCTGCCTGTGTTTTGCAGTCCTGTGGACGGGGATTGCGTCAGCGGCGGAGCCGGTATCATCAGACGCCGGAAATTTTCCTCGCAGTTTAGAGAGCTATAAAGATGCGGATGCCGGCAGCATCTGGGCAATTTTGAAAAATCGCGTTAAAGAAGAGCCCTTCAATCTAATCGCCACCCTGATTTTCTTTCTGGCGATCGTCCACACCTTTATGACCGGCAGGTTCATGGTCACTGCCCACAAATGGGAGCATGAACATCAAGAAAAAATCAAAAGCGGCGCAGCGGACCGAGATTCGGTCCATCACAGGGCTGAATTGTTTCATTTTCTGGGTGAAGTTGAGGCGGTCTTTGGAATCTGGGTCATCGCGCTGGTTATTGCCATTTTCGGTTTTTACGATTGGAAAACCATTGTGAACTACATCAGCTACGGGGTCAACTTTACCGAGCCGCTGTTTGTCGTGGTGATCATGACGCTGGCGGCCACCCGCCCGATTTTGAGACTGTCGGAAGCCATCATCCGCAGGATCGCCAACCTGCTCGGCGGCACGTTGACCGCCCAGTGGCTGACCACTCTGACCATCGGCCCGCTTTTAGGATCGTTTATCACCGAGCCTGCCGCCATGACCATATCCGCCCTGGTGCTGGCCCGGATGCTATATGCGCTCGAGCCCAGCCAGAGATTTAAATACGCTACTCTGGGTTTATTATTTGTAAACATCTCGGTTGGCGGCACGCTGACCCACTTTGCCGCCCCGCCTGTATTGATGGTCGCCGGTCCCTGGAAATGGACTACGGGGCACATGCTTGTCAACTTTGGTTGGAAGGCCATCATTGGTATCCTCCTTTCCAACGGAATTTACTTTTGGGTGTTCCGTAAGGAGATGGAAAAGCTGGAGCAAAAATCCATGCTGGTGCGTCTCAAAGATGAAATTCAGGAAAAGTATCTGAAACGCAGGGACATGGACGCCCGATTTGAAGAATTCGTGAGGGAAGTCGACGGTGAACAGGAAACGCTGAGAGCCGTTGATAAGCAAATACAAAAAGTCGCGAGCGAAGTCAGACAGCGATTGGAAAATCGCTATATCCCGGAACTGGTCGATAAGGGCATCGATGAAGATCTGGTCCAGCAGGCATTCGAGCAGCGATTCGAGGAAATAAGGCTGCGCGCCATGCGTCGGGGACTGCCCGCGCTGCTTTCGCCTGAACAGCGGGGAAATTTCACGGATCCCGATTGGGACAACCGCGACGATCCGGTCCCCGTCTGGGTGACCATCATGCATGTCTTTTTCATTGCCTGGACCATTTTAAACGCCCACCATCCGGAACTGTTTATTCCGGGGATGTTGTTCTTTCTGGGATTTGCCGAGGTTACCAAGCCCTTTCAGAATCGGGTTGATCTCAAGCCTGCGCTGCTGGTTGGGTTTTTTCTGGGTGGGCTGGTGATCCACGGCGGCGTGCAAGGCTGGTGGATTGCGCCGATTCTGGGTAATTTGTCTGAAATTCCATTAATGCTGGGCGCCACCATTCTGACGGCTTTCAATGACAACGCCGCCATTACCTTTTTAAGCACCCTGGTGCCGGACTTTACCGACAGCCTCAAATATGCGGTGGTGGCCGGGGCCGTTGCTGGCGGCGGTTTGACTATCATTGCCAATGCCCCCAACCCGGCCGGTGTTTCGATTCTGAAGAAATATTTTAACAATGAGGTCTCACCCGGCGGTATCCTGGCCGGCGCCGTGGTCCCGACGGCCATCGTGTGGCTTATCTTTCTGGTGTTCCGCTAATGCAGGTATCGCTGTGAACTGCTTCTTTCAGGCAGAGAGGATAAATGAAACCGTTAAAAAAAGCTGAAAAATTCAAAGGCCCCCAAGGACCGGTTGTACTGGCGATTTTGGATGGTGTCGGTATCGGCACCTGTGCGGAGGGCGATATAGTCAGCCGGGCAAATACGCCGACACTGGATTGGCTGGCCCAAAATGCCCTGAATGCCAGGCTCAAGGCTCATGGAACGGCAGTGGGCATGCCCTCGGATTCGGATATGGGCAACAGTGAGATCGGTCACAACGCTATCGGATGCGGCCGCGTTTTTGCTCAAGGTGCCAAGCTGGTAAATGAATCCATCGAAAGCCGCACCCTTTTTGAGGGAGACGTTTGGAAAGAATTAATTGAGAACGTCGTCGGCCATGATTCCAGGCTGCATTTTATCGGCCTATTCTCAGACGGCAACGTGCACAGTCATATCGACCATCTGGAGGCCATGCTGGCCGAGGCCAAAAACCAGGGTGTTAAAAAAGCCTGCGTTCATATCCTGCTGGATGGGCGCGATGTGCCGCCGACCTCGGCCTTGGAATATGTCGATCGGCTCGAAGAATTTTTGTCTGCGCTTAAAAAGGACAGCAAAATTGATTTTGCGATTGCATCCGGCGGCGGGCGCATGCAAATAACCATGGACCGCTACCAGGCCAACTGGGGCATGGTTGAACTGGGATGGAAAACCCATGTCCGGGGCGAGGGTAGAAAATTCGGATCTGCCCGGGAGGCGATTGAAACGTTGCGCCAGGAAAATCCGGATGTCATCGACCAGGATCTTCCGCCATTTGTCATCGGCCGCAACAACTCGCCCCTGGGGCCCATTGAGAAAAATGACAGCGTCATTTTTTTTAATTTCCGCGGCGATCGAGCCATTGAGATCAGTAAGGCTTTTGAAGAAGATGAATTTGACAAATTTGCCCGGGGACCCAAACCTGATGTCAAATATGCCGGCATGATGCAATACGACGGTGACGCGCTGATTCCGCAAAAGTATCTGGTGAATCCGCCCGGGATTGACCGCACCGTCGGCGAGTATCTGGTCAAGGCCGGCGTCAAGCAGCTGGCCATCAGTGAAACTCAGAAATTTGGCCATGTGACCTATTTTTTTAACGGCAACCGCTCCGGCAAGTTCGACGATCGTTTAGAGGATTACATCGAGGTGCCCTCTGACAATGTCCCATTTGAGGAACGCCCCTGGATGAAAGCGGCCGAGATTACCGACAAGGTCGTCGATGCCATCTTGGGCGGCACATACGATTTTATCCGGCTCAATTATGCCAACGGTGACATGGTCGGGCATACCGGTATCCCCGATGCAGTTGAAATCGCCGTTGAAACCGTCGACCTGTGTATCCGTCGACTTGTCAAGGCGGTAAAAAAAGCCAACGGCATTCTGGTTGTCACAGCGGATCACGGCAATGCGGACGATATGTACGAGTGCAATTATAAAACGGGCGAAATCATCTATGATGAGAAAACCGGTAAACCCAAATCGCGAACGGCCCATTCACTGAATCCGGTATTTGCCTATGTGTTTGAGCCAACCGGCAGCATAAAAATGAAGCTTTCGAATCATAAGGACCCGGGTATCAGCAATCTGGCGGCAACGTGTTTGACGCTGCTGGGTTTTGAACCGCCGGAAGATTATACGCCGAGTATCGTCGTCATCAATTAATTCTCATAATGTTAAATAACGCTGTCAAGGAGGTGACGTATGGCAACAACAATCGGTCTAATGGGCTTTGGAAGAATCGGAAGAAATTTATTCCGGATTCTTTACCAGAGCGAAGACATTAAACTGGCCGCCATCAGTGACATTGCCGATCACAAGGCACTCGAGTACCTCTTGCGCTTTGATACGATTCTGGGGCCTTTCCCCGATGAGGTCAGCGTAGCGGAAGGCAACCTCTATGTGATCGGCCGCCAGATTCCCATGCTTTCTGAAAAAGAGCCCGGAGATGTCCCCTGGGGGGATTTAGGGGTGGATATTGTTATAGAAGCCACCGCCCAGAATCGGACCCGGGAGGACTTCGAAAAACACCTGAAGCAGGGTGCCAAGCGCGTGATTCTATGCGTACCCCAGAAGACACCACCGGATATCACCGTGGTGATGGGAGTCAACGATGATCAGCTGAAAGCGGAACACCGGATTGTTTCCAATGGGTCCTGCACAGCGCATTGCGCCGCACCGGTGGTCAAGATCCTGCACGAGGCCTTTGGCATCCAGAGAGCGTTTTTAAGTACCGTTCACGCCTATACCAATCAGCAACGCCTGGCGGATGTGCCTTCCGAGGATAAACGGCGCGGCCGCGCTGCCGCCGAAAATATCATCCCCCAGGAGACCAATGCTACCCAGGTGGTCACCGGGCTGATTCCGGACCTTGCCGGGCGGCTGAGCGGTGCCTCCATGAACGTACCGGTCCCCAACGGGTCGGTGGTGGATTTGGTCTGCTGGCACGAGAAACCGGTGACGGAACTGGCGATAAACGAGGTGATCCGAACCGCGGCGGCTTCGAATCGATGGCGGGGGATTCTGAACTATGAGGATGACCCCATTGTTTCCAGTGATATTATTCGCAGTACCTACTCCAGCACTTTCGATTCCCTGGCAACAATGGTCCAAAAGGAAAGCGTTTCCAAAACACTGTCCTGGTATGACAATGGCTGGGGGTACGCCCATCGGGTGGTTGATTTGATTAAAAAGTTTATGGAAATAGACAAGGAGGCCGCATAATGGCTATTCAAGTTGGCATAAATGGCTTCGGCCGTATCGGCCGGAGCGTATTTCGGATTATCAGTGATCGCGACGACATGGAAGTGGTTGCGATCAACGACTTGTTTGACAATGAGCAACTCGCCTACCTCCTCAAATATGATACCGTCATGGGCATTTTTGATAAGGCGGTAACTGCGGAATCAGACGCCATGACCGTCGACAATCACCGGGTGGTGATGACCGAGCATCGCGATCCGGCGCAGATCCCCTGGAAGGATTTAGGTGCTCAATTTGTGATTGAATCCACCGGTGTTTTCCGTACTCGCGAACCGCTGGAAAAACACATGGCAGCGGGCGCCGAAAAAGTGATTCTGACCGTACCGGCAAAAGAAGAAATTGACGCCACCATTGTGATCGGGGTCAACGACCAGGAACTGAAGCCGGAACACCGCATTGTTTCCAACGCATCCTGCACCACCAATTGCCTGGCACCGATCGCTAAGATCCTGGATGATGAGTTCGGCCTTGAAGAGGGTTTTATCACCACGGTGCACGCCTACACCAATGACCAGCGCCTGGCGGATGTGCCCCACAAGGATTTTCGCCGCAGCCGGGCGGCCGGTGAAAATATCATTCCGACAACCACCGGAGCAGCCAAGGCCGTCGGTAAAGTGTTGCCCCAGCTGAAGGGCAAACTGGATGGTTTGGCCATGCGGGTGCCGGTGCCGGACGGCTCGATCGTGGACCTTGTCTGCCGATTGGGCAAAAAAGCTTCCCGCAAAGATATCAATGCGGCGGTGCAGGAAGCCGCCAAAGGGCCGATGCAGCGTGTGGTCGAATACAGTGAGGCGCCGCTGGTATCCAGCGATATCATCGGCAACACCCATTCGAGCATCTTCGATGCCCTGTCGACCAGCTCCCAGGAAGACGGGTATGCCCGCATTGTTTCCTGGTATGACAATGAGTGGGGCTACTCGAATCGGGTGGTGGATTTAATCAAGATGCTGGCAGCATTCGGCAAATAAACTGGCATCAAGTACATAGGTAAGCAGATTGCGGATTTTAGATTGCGGATTGCGGATTTAAAAACCTATTTCAGCCGGCTTTGCAAAGATTCTGAAATAGAGGCCCAGAGGCAATGAACGCCCACACCGAATTATGAAGAAAAGAAGCATCAAATCAGCGAAAATCCGCAATCTGCAATCTAAAATCGTAAGGGGGGATTGTATGAACAAACTGACTGTTGAGGATTTAGATCTAAAGGGCAAACGCGTTCTGATGCGGGTTGATTTCAATGTGCCGCTGGAAAACGGTAGAGTTGCCAACGACAAACGCATACGAGCCGCCCTGCCCACCATTAAATATATCACCAACGCCGACGGCAAGCTTATCCTGATGTCCCACCTGGGGCGCCCCGAGGGCAAGCGGGTTCCCGAGCTGTCGCTGAAACCTTGTGTGGCAGTTCTCAGCGCTTTGCTTGGCAAAAAGGTGCGGTTTGTTGATGACTGCATCGGAGAAGCGGTTGAGGCTGCTGTCGAGTCCCTCGGCGAAGGGGATATTCTTCTATTGGAAAACCTGCGATACTACCCGGAAGAAACAGAAAATGATCCGGATTTTGCCGCCAAACTGGCTCAATTGGGCGATGTTTATGTCAATGATGCCTTTGGCACCGCCCACAGGGCCCATGCATCGACCGAGGGTGTCACCCATCATATACCTCAAAGCGCAGCCGGCTACCTGATGATGAAAGAACTCGATTATCTGGGGGATGTTTTGGCAGACCCGGTGAAACCTTTTGTCGCCATTCTGGGTGGTGCCAAGATATCAGGTAAAATTGACATTATTTCCAATTTACTGCCCCGGGTCGACAATATCATCATTGGCGGGGGAATGGCATATACTTTTTTTAAGGCCCAGGGAAAAGAAATCGGAAAATCTCTGCTTGAAGAAGACAAAGTTGAGCTGGCCCAAAAACTGCTAGCACAGGGCGGTGCAAAAATCGTTCTGCCAGTTGACTGTATGGTTTCGGATACCTTTGATTTTAAAGCGCGTAAAGTCGGTGCTCTCAAGGTAGTTTTGGCGGATGCGATCGCTGACGATGAATTTAGCCTGGACATCGGGCCGCAATCGATTGAAAAATTTCGGTCCTTTATCAATGCTGCCAAAACCATTGTCTGGAACGGCCCCATGGGGGTTTTTGAAATTGAAGACACCGCCAGAGGAACCTATGCCATCGCAAATGCCCTGGCGGAGGCTACCGCCCGGGGTGCCACCACCGTTATCGGCGGCGGAGATTCCGCTTCGGCAATTCATAAAGCCGGTGTGGCCGACAACGTCTCCCACGTGTCAACCGGCGGGGGGGCGTCACTGGAGCTTATGGAGGGCAAGGTGCTGCCGGGAGTAGCGGCGCTTACTAATAAATGATCTAAAATGCCTAAAGTGAACTAAAATGAGCTAAAATTAAAAAATATTGATCCGAAACTTTAGGCATTTTAGGCATTTTAAACTTTAGGCATTCGCCGAAAACCACCAGGAGGCTTTTTATGGCTGATATTGTACACTATAAAGAACTCGGTCTGGTAAACACTGAAAATATGTTTAAAAAGGCCATGGCAGGCGGCTACGCCATCCCGGCCTATAACTTTAACAACATGGAACAGCTCCAGGGTATCATCATCGGGTGCGCAGAATCAAAATCACCGGTGATTTTACAGGTGTCCGGCAGTGCCCGAAAGTATGCCGACCCGATATTTCTGCCATATATGGCAATGGGAGCCGTTCAGATGGCAAAAGCGCTGGGCGCCGATATCCCTGTGGCCCTGCATCTGGATCACGGCGATACCTTTGAGCTGGCCAAATCCTGTATCGATTCGGGCTTTTCCTCGGTAATGCTTGACGGGTCCCACCACCCGTTAGAGGAAAATGCAGCGCTGACCCGGCAGGTCGTCGATTATGCCCATGAACGCGAGGTCACGGTCGAAGGGGAGCTGGGGGTACTGGCCGGAGTCGAAGATGAAGTCTCCCATGAAGTATCGCATTATACCAAACCGGAAGAAGTCGAAGCGTTCGTTGAAAAAACCGGCGTGGACAGCCTGGCCATTTCAATCGGCACCTCCCACGGTGCCTATAAGTTTAAAGTCAAATCCGGCGAAGAAGTCCCTCCCCTCCGATTTGATATATTGGAAGAAATCGCCAGACGCGTACCGGGTTTTCCTATCGTGCTGCACGGGGCCTCAGCCGTTGTTCCCGAATACGTCAA
Source organism: uncultured delta proteobacterium (assembly GCA_963706575.1). Taxonomy (GTDB): domain Bacteria; phylum Desulfobacterota; class Desulfobacteria; order Desulfobacterales; family JAHEIW01; genus JAHEIW01. The sequence continues at coordinate 490,404 of CAVPNL010000004.1, forward strand.
GATGATCAACGCATTTGGCGGTAAAATGGATGACGCGGTCGGGATCCCTGAAGAACAGTTGAGAAAAGCAGCCGGATCTGCGGTGTGTAAAATTAATATCGACAGTGACGGCCGGCTGGCCATGACGGCGATCATCCGCAAAGTATTCGCCGAAAACCCGGCTGAGTTCGACCCCCGCAAATACCTGGGACCGGCGCGGGAAGAGCTTGTCAAAATGGTAAAGTATAAGAATGAGAAGGTGCTCGGCAGTGCAGGTAAAACGTAGATGATTTCGGAATGCGGATTTCGGATTTTGAATGATCGATGTGTCTACTATTTCAATCTGAAATCTGAAATCCGGAATTAATTTTTCTCCAATACTCCGGTTGAAACTGGATTAATGTATCTAAATTTTCGATTAAATACAGGAGATCCCTGTGGATGAGAAAAATTTAAACTTTGATGTGGATCGATTGGGTGAATGCCGCGTGTCTTCCCCAATGTCCGGCGTGCAGTTTGTGGGTGAAGATGAACGTGTTCTTTATCATACCGACCCTCGCAAGATAGCGCCATTTTTTAAAGCGGGTCAACAGCCGCCTGCATTTGAACTCGCCGGGCCCCGCAATAAAATTTACTTCGATCCTTCCAAACTTAAATGCGGAATTGTGACCTGCGGGGGCCTCTGCCCGGGGCTAAACGATGTCATCCGCGCCATTGTCATGGGCCTGCATTACCATTACGGTGTCAAAACGGTATTTGGCTTCCCTTATGGTTACGAAGGTCTTTCCTATAAATATGGCCATGTACCGGTAGAACTGAACCCGGAAGTGGTTAACAATATTCACCAGATCGGCGGAACGATTCTGGGTTCATCCCGCGGGCCCCAGGATGTCTCGGAGATGGTGGATACCCTGGAACGAATGAACATCGGTATTCTGTTTACCATTGGCGGTGATGGGACGCTGCGCGGTGCCCAGGCCATTGCCAAAGAAGTGGGTAAGCGCAATCTAAAGATTGGTGTTATCGGCGTCCCCAAAACAATTGACAACGATATCTCATTTACCGATCAATCCTTCGGTTTTGTTACCGCCGTATCCGAATCGAGAACTGCCATCTATTCAGCCCACACAGAAGCCCAGGGAGCCCGGAACGGTATCGGTCTGGTAAAGCTGATGGGCCGCGAATCGGGTTTTATCGCCGCGTTTGCCTCCATCACTAACGGGGATGTTAATTTCTGTCTGATCCCTGAAATACGCTTTACCCTGGAGTGTTTCCTCGAGGCTTTGAAAGAGCGACTGGAAAATAGAAGGCATGCGGTTGTCGTGGTGGGCGAAGGCGCCGGCCAGGATTTAATTGAAGCCACCGGTGAACGGGATGAATCCGGCAACATCCGTTTTAGTGATATCGGTCTTTTTCTTAAAGACCGGATTCCGGCCTATTTTAAAAATAAAAAAATGGATGTGACTTTGAAATACATCGATCCCAGCTACACCATCCGGAGCATGCCGGCAAATCCGCATGACTCCGGATTTTGTTTGCTGCTGGGCCATAATGCGGTGCATGCCGGGATGTGCGGAAAAACGAATATGGTGGTCGGCCACTGGAACAACGAATTTACATATGTGCCGATTCCTCTGGCGGTATCCCAACGCAAGCAAATCGATCCGCATGGTAGATTGTGGAGCAATGTGCTTTCATGCACCGGCCAGCCCAAGGAACTGGTGTGAATCGAATGTTGAATTCGGAATGTGGATTTCGGAATTAAGAATACAAAACACACTCGCAAAAGGAGCTGATGATGCCTGATATTCGAACCGGGGAAAAAGTTAAAAATGTCGGTTTTATTTCCACCCGAATCGCCGGCACGGATGGGGTGTCGCTGGAGCTTGAAAAATGGGCGGATGTCTTCAAAAAATTTGGCTGGACGAGTTTTTATTTTGCCGGTGAATTAGACCGGCCGCCGGAGCGATCCTACCTGGTTGAAGAAGCCCATTTTACCCATCCTGAAATAAAGGCGATTCATAACAAAGTATTCGGTGTAACGACTCGTGAGCGCGCAGTCTCTAAGAAAATTTATCAACTGGCCATAAAACTAAAAGACGATTTATACGACTTTGTCAAAAAATTCGACATCGATCTGATTATTCCGCAAAACGCGCTGACGATTCCGCTGAACATCCCCCTGGGAATTGCTCTGACAGAATTTATCGCCGAGACCCATATCCGCACCATCGCACATCATCATGATTTTTACTGGGAACGCGACCGCTTTATGGTGAACGCCGTGTCGGATTATTTAAGAATGGCCTTTCCACCGGTGTTGCCATCCATCGATCATGTAGTGATTAACTCGGTGGCTGATATCGAGTTGAGTTTGCGCACCGGTATTTCAAGTCATGTTATTTACAATGTCATGGATTTTGACAATCCACCGCCGCCACCTGACGAATATACATTCGATGTGAGGCAGGCCCTGGGTATCGCAGACGATGAGCTTTTTGTTTTGCAGCCCACCCGCGTGGTTCAGCGCAAGGGAATCGAGCATGCGATTGAATTGGTTCACCGGCTGGGCCGCAAAGCCAAACTGGTAATTTCGCATGCCTCCGGTGATGAAGGCTATGACTATGAGCAGCGACTGAAAGAATATTCCAAACTGATGAACGTCAATACGATTTTCGTTTCCGACATCATCAACGAGGAAAGAGGCACCACACCGGACGGCAGGAAAATTTACACCCTGGAAGACATTTACCCCTATGCGGATCTGGTCACCTACCCTTCGTCTTTTGAAGGATTTGGCAACGCCTTTTTGGAAACACTCTATTTTAAAAAACCGATCGTCGTGAATACCTATTCAATTTATCTCAAAGATATTCAGCCCAAAGGATTCAAGGTTATTGAAATTGACGGTTACGTTACCGATAAAGCAGTTGAGCATACCAAACAGATATTGGACAACCCGGATCTTCGCCAAGAAATGGTTGACCACGATTATGCGTTGGCCAAAGAATATTTTTCTTACACGGTTCTAGAACGTATACTCAGACATTATATGATCGAACACAATTGGCTGGCACCTGATCAATGTTAGCGGGAGAGGGAAAATGGAACGCATGGATAAAGTAAAAGACCTGCTTAAGAAAATATATGGGGAAAAAGCCGGTGGGCAGGCGTTTGAGCGACTCACATCGATAATTGAAAAATATGCGGTTCAAAAACGTAAAAAAGAAACCTACTTCTCCCAGGAAGATGTAGTGCTGATCACCTATGGAGATTCATTGAGGAAAAATGGAGAAGCGCCTCTGACGACCTTGCATGAATTTGCCAACCAGTACCTGAAAGGGGCCATCTCCAACGTTCACTTCCTGCCCTTTTTTCCTTATTCCTCAGATGACGGTTTCTCGGTTATGGACTTTTTTGAGATCGATCCCGCACTGGGCTCCTGGCAAGAAGTGGCCGCCATCTGGCAGGACTTTGAACTGATGTTTGACTATGTGGTCAACCATTATTCATCAAAGGGTCAATGGTTCCAGAGCTATCTGGAGGGCAAAGACGGATTTGAAGCCTTTGCCATGGAAGTCGATCCCGCAACCGATTTGTCGATGGTCACCCGGCCCAGATCCCTGCCGCTTTTATCGGAGTACAAAAAAAAGGATGGTCGAACGGTCCATCTGTGGACCACTTTCAGTGCCGATCAAATCGATTTTAATTTTAAAAGCCTGGACGTGCTCGAGAAAATGATCGATGTTCTGCTGTTTTATGCCGATCGGGGCGCGACTATTTTACGGCTGGATGCCATCGCCTATTTATGGAAAGAAATCGGCACCAGCTGCATTCACCTGTCTCAAACCCATGATATGGTAAAACTTTTCCGGGCCGTATTGGATCTGGTGGCCCCGGACGTGATCATTTTAACGGAAACCAATGTTCCCCATGATGAAAATATCAGCTATTTTGGAGACGGCCGCGATGAGGCCCAGATGGTCTATAATTTTACCCTGCCGCCGCTGTTGTTTTATTCAATGGTAAAAGAAGATGCCACCGTCCTGTCGCAATGGGCCAAAGGTCTTTATCTGGAATCTGCAAACAATACGTTTTTTAACTTCACGGCCTCCCATGACGGTATCGGTGTCCGGCCCCTGGAGGGTATTTTAGACCCCGCAGAACTGGATGGGTTGATTGAAATCGTGAAAGCCAACGCGGGGCAGGTTTCTTACAAACAAAATCCTGATGGTTCTGAAAGCCCCTATGAATTAAACATTACCTATGTGGACGCCATTCTGGCGGACACATCCTCGACCCGGGCAAATAAATTTCTGGCCTCCCAGTCCATTCAATATGCCCTGCCGGGTGTACCGGCGACCTATATCCACAGCCTGCTGGGCTCACGCAACTGGGTGGAAGGGATCAAGCAAACCGGCAGAGCCCGCACCATCAACCGTGAAAAACTGCCGGTAGATAAACTCATTTCAGAATTAAATGATCCGGATTCCTTTCGCGCGCGGGTTTTTTTCCCGTATCTGAATTTAATCAAAACCCGCAAAAAACAGAGCGCCTTTCACCCCAATGCCGGGTTTGAGATTCTGGAGCTGGATCCGAAAGTTTTCGGGATCAAACGATACAGTAAAAACCAGACAATTTACGCCCTCAGCAACATTTCATCCAAACCCATTGCCATTTCTCTTGCGGGAACGGCATCAGCCGATCAAACAACCGATTTAATTACCGGCGAAACGGTAAACACAGCGGCATTTGATCTAAATCCCTATCAGTACATGTGGCTTGAAGAAAAAGGCGAAAAGATCTAAACTTGAAACGATACTCTGAACGCTATCTGACTTGTCAAAATTAGAGGTGGGCAACAAATGAATACCAAAACATGGACTGCAAAAGCAAAAGACGGTTTCAACACTTTAGATGTCTCGCAAAAGTATATTAACTCCGCCCTGAAATGGCTGGATGTCTGGTTAACCGATCCAGCCTTCAGCGAATATGTTCCTCAGATTCAATATTTAATCGAAAGCGGCAAATGGAATTTTTTGCTGGATTCCTTTTACCAGGTCATTCCTTTTGGCACCGGCGGCCGCAGGGGTCTGGTCGGTATCGGACCCAATCGGATAAATTCCTGGACGATACAGGCATCCGCCCAGGGCCACTCGCAATACCTGACCAAGGTCTTCGGGGAGGAAGCCAAAAAACGGGGCGTGGTTCTCACATATGATGTGCGCAAATATGCCCAAAAAGGCGCCTATGATGATTCGGCGCCCAATCCCGTCATGGGCTTAGACGGCAGGAAGCTCGCCAGAGCCGCGGCCGAGGTTTACGCCGCCAATCATATCAAAGTGTATATGTACGCTGAGGCCCGAAGCACACCGCAACTTTCCTTTACCATTCGCCATCTAAACGCAATTTCAGGTGATATGTTTAGTGCCAGCCACAATCTACCGACCGATAACGGTAAAAAGGTCTATGATCAGTACGGCGGGCAGCTCATTCCACCTGATGATCAAAACCTGGTGGATGAAGTCACCCAGAATGTCAAGGAAATAAAAACGGTTGATTTTGATCAGGCCAGAGCCGGTGGGCTCATCGAGCTTATCGGCAAAGAAGTCGATGAAGCCTATTATAATGCCGTATGCCCGGTATCCCTTTCCGAGGAACGAGATTTAAAGATCGTTTATTCTCCCCTGCACGGGACCGGCCTGACATCGGTCGATCCGATATTTAAAAAGCTGGGTTTTGACGTCACCCTCGATCCGGCAACTTCGAACTTAAGCGGAGCGTTTGAAAACGTAACTTTCAATATACCCAATCCGGAAGTCGTCGAATCCTTTGACACCTCGCTGCCGTTTGCCGAAGAAATGGATGCCGATATTTTGATCAGTACCGATCCGGATGCGGATCGAATCGGCGTAATGCTCAAACACAACGGCTCCTGGGAGTTTTTAAGCGGCAATGAAATCGGAATCATCCTGACCCAGTATGCCATTTCAAAATATAAGGCACGCGGCCAACTCAACCCGGAAAATATCATCATCAAAACCGATGTCACCACTTCATTGATTCAAAAAATCGCCGATGAAAATAAGGTCCAATGTATCGGCAATTTGCTGGTCGGGTTCAAATATATCGGCGATCTGATGAATAAAATCGAAAGTGAAAACAAAATCGAGCACTTTATCCTCGGTACCGAAGAAAGCCATGGGTACCTGATGGGCAATTATGCCCGGGACAAGGATGCCGCCTGTGCGGCGGTGTGGATATCCGAACACGCGGCTGAACTCAAAAAGAAAAATAAAACGCTATTGGATGACCTGGCCGAAATCTATGCCAAATACGGCTATTGTCATAATTATTTAACCGAAATCAGATTATTGGGCGCCAAGGGCATGGAGCAAATTATGTTCATTATGAATCATCTGCGGGATACCCGGATTGATTCGTTTGGTGATTTCAAGGTTCGGCATAAAATTGACCGCCGCGACGGTGAACCGCAACCGCACCTGTCGCGCACCGACTCATCGGCACGCAACATGCTGATCTACTACATGGAAGATACCCCGGATACAACCGGCATGCGAATGACGGTACGGCCGTCCGGCACGGAGCCGAAAATTAAAATGTACTTCGAAGTGTTCGGGAAACCATTTAAATTGGACAATATCGATTCGGAAAAAGATAAAGTCTGCAAAATCCGTGAAGACCTGGAAAAAAGTGTCATGCAATATTGCTATCAACTGCTGGATGTCGACTTCCCGGACAGAGGTTTTTTGCTGTTCTGGCAGCTGCCGCTCAATGATAAATTAAAATATTTCGAAATTGAAGAAGAAATCACCCGTCTGAAAAGCGTTTCCGACGAAAAAGAACGCAAAGAAAAATTATTTGCGCTATTGGAATTTCTGGGCGCCAATCCGATCGAAAAAATAAATAAGGCGTTCCAGGAGAAGTATCAAAGCGGGTATATTGGAATACCTCGAGTTGTCTTAAGCCGACCAGGCACATAATTATCAATTGCGGATTGCAGATTTCGGATTGCGGATTTAAAGATCAGAAATTTATGCATTATTTCAAACAATCCGCATTCCGCAATCCGAAATCTAAAATATGAGGAACCCCATGCCCTTCCCTGCCAATAAAACCAAAATTGTCTGCACCATCGGGCCGGCTTCGGATTCTCCCGAAATTTTGGAAAAAATGATCCACGCGGGAATGAATGTGGCGCGCCTTAATTTTTCTCACAGTGATTTTGAGAGCCACGCGGATACCATCCAAAAAATCCGAGCCGCATCGAAGGTTACCAAAAGACGGGTGGCCATCATGGCCGATCTACCCGGTCCCAAAATGCGAATCGGAGAACTTGAAGAGGAGCCCATTGAATTAGAACTCGATGATCCCTTCACCTTGACAACCGAAGATATCATTGGCAATCAGACGCGTGTATCCGTTAGTTTCCCGCGTCTGCCCAAAGCGGTAAAACCGGAAGACAAGCTGTTTATAAACGATGGTCTGGTCGAACTTGAAGTCATAAAGGTAGATGGCAAAGACGTTCATTGTAAAGTTCTTGTCGGCGGTCGCCTGCGATCCCGCAAAGGACTGAATTTGCCAGGAATCGACCTCGGCATCAGTGCTTTTACAGACCGCGATCATGAATGCCTGAGGTTTGCTCTGGAACATGGCGTGAATGCTGTCAGCCAGTCGTTCGTTGAAACCGGCGAAGATATCAAGGCTGTCCGCAAAGCCGCCACGGACCTTGGCCACGATCCGTTTATTATCGCCAAAATCGAGCGCATCGGGGCACGCAATCACATCGATGACATCCTTGACGCAGCCGACGGTATCATGATTGCCCGGGGTGATCTGGGGGTTGAAATTCCGATCGAAAAGATGGCCATTGCCCAGAAGCTGCTTATGCACAAGGCCAATCTGGTAGGTAAACCCGTCATTACCGCCACCCAGATGCTGGAGTCCATGAGCCACAGCCGCCGACCCACCCGGGCCGAGGCTACCGATGTGGCCAATGCCATATTGGATGGCACCGATTGCGTCATGCTGTCCGGCGAATCCGCCATGGGCGAATATCCGGTGGATGCAACCGCCATGCTGACTAAAATTGCAGCGGCCATCGAACCGTATCGCAGCGTCAATCCCATCAAAGGGAAACTGGTATCGCGCCGGGAAGGCGATGACGTCCACCTTGAAGATTTGATCGCCTTAAGCGTTGAAACGACGCTCGAGCGCATCACGCCGCCGACAGTCATCGTGCCCACCCGCAGCGGGGCAACAGCCAGAAGCATTACACGCTTTAGACTGCCGGTGTGGATTACCGCATTCAGCCGCTATGAAAAAACATGTCAGGATCTGATGTTTTCCTACGGCGTCTTTCCGATCTGTGAGGTGGAACATCCGAATGATTGGAAACAATGGGCCCGTAACTGGCTGCAGACCGTTGGAGAGGTGGGCAACCTGGTGGTGTTGACCGAAGGACCTTCAAAAAAACATCCCTATCGTAACAACCGCATGGAGATACTTGATCTGAGTCGGACGTGAAAAAGCGCCTCCGGCTCTTTTTGTTGAATTGGTTTTATTGGTTATATTGGTTTTATTAGTGGCTGCTTCAGAAAAGTTGATATTTGTTTGATTCGTGGCTGGAAGCCACTCCCACATCCAATTGTTAACAGTGGGAGCGGCATTTTGCCGCGATATCAAAACAGAATGAGAGAAAGATATGGGCTCAAATATCGGAAAGATGCGCGAACACGCCTTGCAGATTTTTCAGGCCGGATTGCAGGCCGTCGATCCGTTGGAAGCCATCATTCGCCATGTAACATTGAACGATAATGTGCTTCGCATCAGCGACCGGCAGTTCAATCTTAAAGATTATGATCGAATTCTAGTCGTCGGCGCCGGAAAGGCTGTCGCGCCCATGGCCAAGGCATTGGAAGATCTTCTGGGAAATCGTATTTCCGACGGTGTGATGGTTGTCAAAGATGAACATGGCTTGCCTTTAAAAAAAATAAAGGTCCGCGAAGCCAGTCATCCGGTCCCTGACGAGCGCGGCGTAAAGGGTACGGAGGAAATCCTCTCCCTGGTTGAAACAGCCGGTAAGCGCGACCTGGTCATATGTTTGATCTCCGGTGGAGGATCGGCGCTTTTAATCGCTCCGGTCCATGACATATCGCTTGAAGATAAACAAAATGCCACAAAGCTTTTATTGGCCTGCGGTGCAACGATCCATGAATTCAACACCGTTCGCAAACATCTCTCCCGGGCCAAAGGCGGCAGACTGGCACAGATGGCCTATCCGGCTACGGTTACCAGCCTAATCCTATCAGATGTGGTGGGGGATGATCTGGATGTCATTGCATCCGGTCCGACGGTTCCCGACTCCAGCACGTTTAACGACGCCGAGCGGATCCTTAAAGACTATGGCATCTGGGATCAGCTGGCACCCACTGTCCGCAATCATCTCGAAAAAGGGGCTTCCGGCCAAATAGAGGATACACCGAAATCAGATAATGCGGTCTTTCAACAATGTTCCCAGGTGCTGGTGGGAACCAATCTTCAAGCATTGAAGGCTGCCGGCCAGGAAGCACAGCGGCTCGGATATCACCCGTTAATTCTTTCTTCCAAAGTAGAAGGAGAGGCCCGTGAGGTGGCAAAGTTTTATACGGCCATTGCCAAGGAAGCCCTCAGTTCGCAGAATCCATTAAAACCTCCGGTATGTGTACTTGCCGGAGGTGAGACCACCGTGACGCTCACCGGAGAAGGGCGTGGCGGCCGTAATCAGGAATTTGCCCTAGCGGCGGCCCTGACAATAGCGGGTTTAGACAATACCGTCGTTTTGAGCGGCGGTACGGACGGAACCGACGGCCCGACGGATGCCGCCGGAGCGATTGCCGACGGCACTACGGTGGCGCGGGCGCTTGAAAAAGGCCTGGATCCGAAAGATTTTCTGAGACGTAATGATTCCTATAACCTCTTTCAAAAACTGGAAGACCTGCTAATGACCGGGCCCACCCGCACAAATGTGATGGATATGTATATGCTGCTGGTCGGCAGCGCCAAGTGATTTCGGATTTTGGAATTAAAAATAAGTGTCAAGACCAGAGTGTGGGTCCGACAGGGAGATCTGATATGTTAAATAAAAAGAATCCGACGACAACAAAAAGCTGGCAAAACCTCTACCGCCATTACGAAAAAACGAAAAATCTTCACATGCGCGCCCTCTTCGCCGAAGACCCCCAGCGGTTTGATAAATTTTCCATTCGCTTTAACGATTTGCTTGTCGATTATTCTAAGAACAGGATCACGCAAGAAACCCTTAAGAGCTTAATTGAATTGGCCGAAGAATGCGACCTAAAAAATGCGATTGAAAATATGTTCAGCGGAGCAAAGATTAACGAAACTGAAAATCGCGCGGTGCTGCATATTGCCTTGCGCAACAGAGCCAACACCCCGATTGTGGTCGACGGCCAGGATGTCATGCCGGAAGTCACCAGAGTTTTAGATCAGATGGAAGATTTTTCCACCCGGGTGATCTCGGGAGATTGGCAGGGACATACCGGCAAAAAAATCAGCGACATCGTCAATATCGGTATCGGCGGATCGGACCTGGGCCCGGTCATGGTCACCGAGGCTTTAAGGCCTTACGCCAAAAAAGGCTTGCGCGTTCATTATGTTTCCAACATCGACGGTACCCACCTGACGGAAACATTAAAGCAGTTGAAGCCGGAAACCACCCTGTTTATGATTGCCTCCAAAACCTTTACCACCCAGGAGACTATGACCAATGCATTTTCGGCCAGAGAGTGGTTTTTAGAGGTGGCCAAGGACCCGCTGCATGTGGCCCGCCATTTTGTTGCGATTTCAACCAACGCGGAAGCGGTCGAGAAATTCGGCATTGATAAAGACAACATGTTTGTTTTCTGGGATTGGGTGGGCGGCCGCTATTCTCTGTGGTCGGCCATTGGCTTATCGATCGCCTGCTATATCGGATATGAAAACTTCGTTGAACTGTTGCAGGGCGCTTTTGAAATGGATCAACATTTTAAAACAGCGCCATTTGATAAAAACATCCCGGTGTTACTGGCCTTAATCGGCATCTGTTATAATAATTTTCACGGAGCCCAGACGGAGGCCATTCTTCCCTATGATCAGTACCTGCATCGATTCCCGGCCTATTTCCAGCAGGGCAACATGGAAAGCAACGGCAAATCAGTAGATCGCAATGGTGATAAAATCGATTATCAGACCGGACCCGTCATCTGGGGTGAGCCGGGAACCAACGGCCAGCATGCCTTTTATCAACTCATTCACCAGGGCACAAAATTAATTCCGGCCGATTTTTTGGCAGCGGCAATCAGCCACAATCCCATCGGGGAGCATCATCAGATTTTATTATCGAACTTCTTCGCCCAGACCGAAGCGCTGTTAAATGGCAAGACCCAAAAGCAAGTGATTGCAGAATTGAAAAAGGAGGGAAAAACCGATAAGGAGATTCAAAAACTGCTGCCCCACAAAATGTTTGACGGTAATCGCCCGACCAACTCTATTCTTTTTAAAAAACTGACCCCCGGAGTCCTGGGAAGTTTAATTGCCATGTACGAGCATAAAATTTTTGTCCAGGGGGTGATCTGGAACATTTTCAGCTTTGATCAATGGGGTGTCGAGCTCGGCAAACAGCTGGCCACCAAAATATTGCCCGAGTTGGTAGATGATAAACCGGTGGATACTCATGATGGTTCAACAAATGGGTTGATTAACACTTACAAAAAGATGAGAAGCGAGAACCCATCTCAATAATTGTATTTTTTCTTCAAAGACAGAGAATAAAAGTTCCAACGACGCTCTAAAGTCAGAAGTGCCTAAAATGACTAAAATGAGCTAAAATGCCTAAAGTTAAGGTTTCGCTGCGCTCCATCTTTTATTATAAATATGATAGAATTCCTCAATTTTAGGCATTTTAGATCATTTTAAATTTTAGCTCACTTGTTGTCATAAGCACTTTTTATAGGTTTAGAACTTTACCAGCGGGCGTTCGTCCGCCAACGGATTGAGATAGACTATAGTCTGTTTGATGCCAAAATAAATAATTCAACCACAAAGTTGTAAAGAAAGGATGATGATGAAAATTAGGATGAAAAAATGGACGTTTGTATTTGTAGCCCTGCTGCTGTTATTAGGTGGATGTGCTCAGATGAATAGCAACACGGCCAATGCCTCGGCTTCGCCGGTCCTCGATCGCATCGTGCAGCGAGGAGAGCTTGTAGTCGGCATGGCGGGCAACATGCCGCCAATGAACATGACCAGCAAAGAGGGTGAATTGATCGGGTATGAAGTCGATCTGGCCAGGGCCATGGCAAAGGCCATGGGGGTCAAGGCCAAAATGGCGGTTATGCCTTTTTCCGAACTGCTGCCGGCGTTACAGTCGGGAAAAATCGACCTCATTCTGTCGAATATGACCATTACCCCAGGGCGCAACCTGAAAGTGGCATTTGTGGGGCCTTACTTTACTTCCGGCAAAGCGTTCCTCACCAAAATCAAAACGATTGCCATGGCGGAAGAACCGGGAGATATCGACGCCAAAAAAACCAAACTGGTAGCGCTTAAAGGCTCCACCAGCCAGGCATTTGTCGAAGAAGCCATCCCGGATGCCACCCTGGTTAGCGCCAATGACTACGATGAGGCCGTAAAGATGGTGCTCGAGGATAAAGTGCACGCCATGGTGGCGGATTACCCGATCTGCGTCGTGTCCGTTTTTCGCTACCCGAACCAGGGGTTGTTATCTGTGGTTACGACGCTGACCTATGAGCCCATCGGTGTGGGGGTGCCGGCGGGTGATCCGTTGCTGGTCAACTGGGTAGAAAATTTTATGGGGATCGCCGAGGAAACCGGCTTGTTGGAGGAACTAAACGGGAAATGGCTTCTGCAGGCGGACTGGCTGCATCGGCTGCCTTAATCCGGTTTTTAAAAAAACCGGATAGTTATTCGTGTATGAAAAAAAGCGGGATGATCTGCCCGTATCTGTTGTGGGGCAAAATCATCCCGCTTTCTTTCAGTAAGCCACATTTAGCAATCCAAAATCTAAATTCTAAATTCCAAAATCATTGAGCGCCCACAAATACCCCGTTTTTAAATTCGCCGCTAACCTTTTTGCCGTCCGGATAGGTCATGGTTCCCTGACCGGTGCGTTCACCGAATTTAAAATCGCCCTCGTACTTGCGGCCGTCCGGATAAAACAGAGTGCCCTTTCCGTGGCGCTGGTCGCTTTTAAATTCACCGATGTAACGGCGGCCGTCCGGGTATGTCAAATCACCCTGGCCGTTGCGCTCGCGATACTTCCACTGACCGGCATATCTGGTGCCGTCCGGCATGGTATAGGTGCCTTCCACAATTTCGTTTTCTTTCCAAACGCCGACGAGTTTGCGGCCGCCGGGCAAAATAAAAACCCCATCTCCGTGGCGCAAGCCGTCCTTGAAATTGCCGATAAACTTTTGACCGGTGCTAAAAACCATGGTCCCATAACCGTTGACGCAATCACCCTCGATACACTCATCGGCATGAACGCCAAGCGGAGCGATGAAAATCAATATAAAAACCGCGATGAAAAATAGTCTCATCTTCTCTGTCCCTTATTGTGTTTATATCAAAAAAACTGCTGAAGCTAACGTCTTTAGACATGGTCCTTGCCATTATTGCTTTGACTTTCTTGACACGTACATGCCGACAAACCAGGCGACCACCACGACCAGGTATATTTGCCCTGTTATCGCTTCCAGAACCGCCAGTGATATGGCCTGGCTCCCGACAGGTGTAATGTCGCCGTAACCTAAAGTGGTAATGGTTACAAGGCTGAAATATAAATAAATATTTTCTGCATCCAGGAGTTTAGCATGCGCAATTGCAAAAGATGCGGGGTAGAGTATCGCTATTAACCTATAAATAAAAGTCCACATCAGCGCAATGAGCAGATATACGACGACCGCAGCAGATAGGGTTTGTCTGGTAACCACCAGGTGTGAAAAAACATATTTCAAAATCAAAATAACTGCAAAAGCAAAGAGAATCAAGCCACAGATGTAGCCGATTGTGATATAGGTATTGCTTATGGCAATTTCCTTGGACCACAATGCAAAAAGCGCCGGTATAACCAAGATTACAGCAATTATTATGTGACTTCTTTTTTGAGAGGCAGCATAAATCGTGGAAATAAAAATGATGGAAAAAAACAGGTTCGCGGATAACTTTAGCCTTATGAAGCCCTCTATGAAAGGGACAAGCACGATCAGCGCCACCATCAGAACGGTCAGCAAGAGAAACCTATCTTTGTAACACGCTTTCGCAAAAGACAAAAAAAATTTATCTCTCATGAGCCTACCCTTTACCTACTGTCTGGAGCGAGCAGATCGCTTCTACTTTTTCTACAACGCCGCTAAAGAAGACTTTGAACCGTTGGCCTCAGCGTAAGCATTATTTATACCGCTTTTCATAATTTTATTCCGAATTAAGGAAACGCGGCATAAGTGGCTGTAGAAAAAAACGTTCGAATACCGGAACGTTTTTTTGACAATCACTATACGTGGCCAACGTACCGCATTTAAAGAAGTAAGGTAGCAGTATTTATTCATATTGGCAAAAACAATTTTGGATCTTCGACCCCCTCCGTGCTTTTGTTCGATCTGCTCTATTTTCTGTTTCAACATTTCGATTACCTGATCCGGGGTTTCCTTACGAAGTATGGACTGAAATTGAGCGCGATAATTTCTCACAGCGCTGATCCCCAGAACCTGGATATCGTAAACCTTCCATGAACCCCTACGCTTGATCATCCGAAGGTCAACCGGAATTTTTTGGCCTTTCCAGACGACTTTGATGTTCACCAGCGCCCGTGTGGCGGATATCATCTCCTGGCCGACATAAATCAGTTTTTCGTCTTTGTATTTTTCCTGTAATTTACCCATATAAAACTTGCCTAAAAACTCGGCAAACACCCTGACAAACTCTTTTCTTTGTGACGGGGAAAAATTTTTCCAGTTTGAAGCCAGCACCTTTTTGGAAAAGATTCGAAAATCAAATAGCTGCTCTAAAATAATGCGGAGCTCTTGCTGCTGCGCTTCTTTACGCTCCGCGTCACTGAAATCAGGGTCCTTTAAAATTCGGAATCCCGCTTCGACGCCTTTCTGCAGCGCTTCGATCGGCTGGTCCCCGTCCGCCAAAGCCGGAATCGCAGCCAATATCAAAAGGCAACCCATTAGAATATTTCGCATTGCACAAACCCATCTGATGATTAGGTTCTAGATGTTACCCCTGAGGGTGATTGTAAACCATAAATAAGGACAAGCTCATGAGCAAAAAAATATCAGAAAAAGAAAGCATTTGTCTTGAAAGATGCTATTTTTTTGCTGAAAATTGCCGGCAAAAAGAGGATGGCACCTGGGACTGTAAATCAGGCCCCCAGTACTGTGAAGAGCACTGTCACGGCAAATCATAGCAAACACAACCCAATAGATTACCTGGCTGCCTTTAGACGGGCATAACGGGCAACAGAATTTTACAATTCCGCATAAGCCATTGTGCTAGATCATAAAGGAAACAAAGGCCGTTTGATTTCTCAAACGGCCTTTTCGATTTAGCAGCATACGAAGCGCTATTACTCAGCGGGTGCCGGTTCTTCAGACTCCGGTTCTTTGCACACGCTGGTTGGATCGGCCATCAGCGCCAGATCCTCATAGCGTGCATTGAATTGCGCTTCCAGTTCGGTGTGCAGCTTATCGGCTTCCTCCGGGAAGGTTCGCTTCAAGGACGCAAACCGTATCTCACCATCCAGAAACTTGCGCAGGCTGCCGTCCGGTTTTTTTGAATCCAGGATAAACGGGTTTTCCCCCTGCGCTTTTAGCGTCGGGTTATAGCGGTACAGCGGCCAGTAGCCGGACTGCACGGCCAATTTTTCTTCTTCCTGGCTCTTGCCCATACCGGCCAGGATCCCCTGGTTGATACAGGGTGAATAGGCCAGAATCATCGAGGGCCCATCATAGCTTTCAGCTTCCAAAATGGCCTTCATCATCTGCTGTTTATTGGCGCCCATGGCCACGCTGGCCACGTACACGTAACCGTAAGACATCATCATCTGGCCCATATCCTTTTTGGGCGTCTTTTTGCCGGAAGCCGCAAACTTGGCAACCGATCCGGTCGGCGTTGCCTTTGAAGACTGCCCGCCGGTATTGGAATATACTTCAGTATCCATGACCAGCAGATTAATATCTTCTCCGGTCGCCATCACATGATCGATACCACCGAAACCGATATCATAGGCCGCCCCATCGCCAGCAAAAATCCAGTACGATTTTTTGGTAAACAGTTTGGCGTAGCCGACGATTTCCTCCAGAAGGGCGTTGCCGTTTTGCTGGCTTAACAACGCTTTGAGCTGGTCGCCATATTTTCTGGAACCCTCAGGATCTTTGAAGTTGTCCAGCCAGCCCTGCATGGCGTCTTTAATTTCCTTGGAAATATCTGTATTTAAAGCTGCCTTCATCAAGTCCGCCGCTTTATAGCGTTGCTGTAAGGCGCCTAAAAACATGCCGTAGGTAAACTCGGCCGGATCCTCAAACAGCGAGTTTCCCCAGGTGGGGCCAAAACCGTCCTGGTTGACACAGTACGGAATCGCCGGAGCCGAGCCGCCCCAAATCGAGCTGCAGCCGGTGGCATTGCCGATAATCATGCGCTCGCCGAATAGCTGGGTCAGCAGTTTGGCATAAGGCGTCTCACCGCAGCCGGCGCATGCCCCCGAGAATTCCAGCAGCGGCTGGCAAAACTGGCTGCCTTTGACCGTGGTTCGAGCGACCACATCGTCGCGCACCGGCAGTTCCACACTGAATTCGTGAAACGGCACCTGCAGCGCTGTCTGGCTCTCCAGGGGTTTCATGATCAGCGCCTTTTTCTTTGACGGACAGATGTCCGCACAGTTGCCGCAACCCATACAATCAAGGGTGTCAACCTGAATGCGGAAATAGTATTCTTTAAGATCCTTGCCGACAGCTTTTTTGGCCTCAAAACCGTCGGGGGCTTTACCCAGCTCCTCCTCGGTCAGCAGCACCGGGCGGATGCTGGCATGCGGGCAAACCATTGCGCACTGGTTGCACTGGATGCAGTTTTCCATAATCCATTCCGGCACATTGATGGCCACTCCGCGTTTCTCGTAGCGGGATGTATCCACCGGGAAAATGCCGTCCGGCTGGAATGAACTGACCGGAAGCTTATCCCCCTGCTGGGCCAGAATGGGTCGCATTACATTTTTAACAAAATCCGGTTCGTCTTTTTCTGCCGCGGATTTGCCGGTGGCTTCCGCCCAGGATTCCGGATATTCAATTTCGACCAGGTTTTCCAGCGTCTGGTCTACCGCAGCAAAGTTCATATCCACAATCTTCTGGCTCTTTTTCGCAAACAGCTTTTTGATCTGGTCTTTCAGATAAGCGATGGCGTCATCGACCGGAATCACGTTGGCCAATTTGAAAAAAGCCGTCTGCATGATCATGTTGATACGGCCGCCCAGCCCGACTTCCCTGGCAATTTCTTCAGCATCGATATTGTAAAACTTGAGCTTTTTTTGGGCGATGGTGCGGCGCATTTCCGCCGGTAGCTTTTCTTCCATCTGCTCGGGTGACCAGCGGGAATTGAGGACAAATGTTCCGCCGTCTTTGATACCTTCGAGCACATCGTAAATATCCACATAATTGGCTTTGTGGCAGGCGATATAATCGGCGGTGTCAATCAAATAGGTGGATTGAATCGGGTTTTTGCCGAATCGCAGATGGGAGATCGTTACCCCGCCGGATTTCTTGGAATCATAGGAAAAATATGCCTGAGCGAACATATCGGTATTGTCGCCGATGATTTTTATGGCACTCTTGTTGGCGCCCACCGTTCCATCAGCACCGAGACCCCAGAATTTGCACTGGACGGTGCCTTCCGGGGTGACGTCCTGGGACTCACCGACCTCCAGGGAGGTGTTGGTGACATCGTCGATAATCCCCACCGTGAAATGGTTTTTGGGGCTGTTTGATCTCATATTCTCATAAACCGCCAGGACCATGGCCGGATTAAATTCCTTTGAGCCTAAACCATAGCGACCGTTTAGAATTTGAGGCGTTTGGCCGCGTTCCATATAGGCCGTGCAAACGTCCTGGTACAGCGGTTCGCCCAGCGCGCCCGGTTCTTTGGTTCGATCCAACACGGTAAGGGTTTTGGCGCTTTGCGGGATCGCGGCAAAAAGATGTTCGCTTGAAAACGGTCTAAAGAGGCGCACTTTGACCAGGCCTACTTTTTCACCCTGGGCGGCCAGATGATTGATGACCTCCTCAATGGTTTCGCACGACGACCCCATGGAGATAATGATACGGTCAGCCTCCGGATCTCCCACGTAATCGAAAAGGCCGTATTGCCGCCCGGTCAGGTCACTGACCTTTTTCATATAATCGCTGACAATGCCGGGCACCTTGAGATAATAGGAATTGGATGCTTCTCGGCCCTGGAAATAAATGTCCGGATTTTGCGCGGTTCCTCTCAGTTCCGGCCGTTCCGGATTGGCGCCACGGGCGCGAAATTTGGCCACTGCCTCAAAATTTGTCAGCCTGGCCATATCTTCATAGCCGATGACGGCAATTTTTTGGATTTCATGTGAGGTGCGGAAACCGTCAAAAAAATGCACGAACGGAACGCTGCTTTCAATAGCGGATAGATGGGCGGTTAAACCCAGATCCATGACTTCCTGTATGGATGCAGATGCCAGCAAGGCGAAACCGGTCTGGCGAACGGCCATCACATCCTGATGATCACCAAAAATGGATAATGCGTGGGCGGCGATGGCCCGGGCGGAAACATGCAGAACTGCCGGTAGAAGCTCACCGGCCATTTTGTACATGTTGGGGATCATCAAAAGCAGCCCCTGGGAAGCGGTAAACGTTGCGGTCAACGCCCCCGCCGCCAGCGAACCGTGTACCGAGGCAGCCGCTCCGGCTTCGGATTGCAGCTGGCGAACAATCATGGGTTGGCCGAAAATGTTTTTGCGCCCTTCGGCTGCCCATTCATCAGCGATTTCACCCATCGGTGAAGATGGTGTGATGGGATAAAGGGTGGCCACATCGCTCATGGCATAGGCCACATGAGCGGCTGCGGTGTTTCCATCCATAGTTTTCATATTATTGGTTGCCATAGTCTGCTCCTTTTATCTGTTGCGCGCTGCAGGATCCGCGTTGCGAGTTTCGGGTTACGCGTTACGAGTTAAAAAAGAAATATCGATTTAAAACACCGGACGCGCAACACGAAACACGGAACCCGCAACGCGGATCCTGTAACACACTTTAATTTAGAAGTTTTTCGAAGAAGTCATTGCCTTTGTCATCAACGATGATAAAGGCTGGAAAGTCCTTTACGGCTATCATAAAAACCGCTTCCATGCCAAGCTCTTCATATTCGATGGTCTCAACGCTGGTGATGCATTCCTTGCCGAGCCTGGCTGCCGGCCCGCCGATACAGCCCAGATAGAATCCGCCAAATTTTTTACAGGATTCGGTGACCGCCCGCGATCGGTTTCCTTTTGCCAGCATGATCATCGAGCCCCCCTGGGCTTGAAAGATCGGCACATAGGGATCCATGCGGCCGGCAGTGGTCGGCCCGAACGAGCCCGACGCATATCCGGGCGGTGTTTTGGCCGGCCCGGCATAATAGATGATGTGGTTTTTAAAATAATCCGGAAGCGATTCTCCGCGATCCAGGCGCTCTTTTATGTTGGCATGGGCAATATCTCTGGCGACCACAATTTTTCCGGTCAGCAGCAAGGGGGTCGCGACCGGAAACGCTTTCAACTGCGCCAGGATCTGATCCATGGGCCGATTTAAATCAACGCGCACCGCATCCGTATCCGAGACATCGACCTGCGGTAAATATTGGGCCGGGTTGGTATCCAGCTGTTCTAAAAAAATACCCTTGGAGGTGATTTTAGCCTTGATATTGCGGTCGGCACTGCAACTGACCCCCACCCCGATGGGACAGGAACCGCCGTGACGGGGTAATCGGATCACCCGGACATCCAGACAGAAATATTTCCCGCCGAACTGAGCACCAATACCCAGCTCCGCCGACATTTTAAGCACCCGTTCTTCCAGTTCAAGGTCCCGAAATGCATGTCCCGATTCGCCGCCTTTTGTCGGCAGGCTGTCCAGATACCTGGCGCTGGCCAGTTTAACTGTTTTCAGATTGATTTCGGCAGAAGTTCCGCCGATAACAAATGCCAGATGATACGGCGGGCAGGCAGCGGTTCCGAGCGATTTCATTTTGTCCTTCATAAAATCCATCAGCCGCTGCGGTGTCAATACCGCTTTGGTTTCCTGATAAAGATAAGTCTTATTGGCGGATCCGCCGCCTTTGGCCAAAAACAAAAAATGATATTCATCTCCCTGTACCGCGTACAGTTCGAACTGGGCCGGCAGGTTGCAGCCGGTGTTTTTTTCTTCGTAGGTGGTCAGAGCGGCATTCTGAGAGTAGCGCAGATTGCCCTGGGTGTACGCGTTAAAGATGCCTTTTGAAAGCGCTTCCTCGTCCGAATAACCGGTCCAGACGCTCTGGCCTTTTTTGCCGATAACGATCGCCGTTCCGGTATCCTGGCACATGGGAAACTCGCCTTCGGCGGCAATCACCGCATTTTTTAAAAGCTCCAGGGCAACGGCTTTATCATTCGCAGAACCCTCCGGATCATCGAATATGGCCGCCAATTGCTTTAAATGCGAGGTGCGTAAAAAATGGGATACGTCGCGAAAAGCCTGTTCGGCCAAAAGTGTTAACCCTTCCGGGGCCACCCGCAAGAGCCGGGTTCCGTCAACCTCGACCGGAGATATATGATCCGTTGTCAGCAGGCGATATTCGGTGGGATCATCTTTCAGGGGAAACATTTCGTGGTAGGTAAAATCGACCATCAAACAATGCTCCTGTGCAACATCCGGAGTTTTGGGCCAAAAGATATTTTTGAGATGAGTTCTAATTAAAGGGGTTTAAGTATCAGCCGGCAGTCAAACTGTCAAGGTATTTAGATTTATCTGCGACCGGATCGATCAGAGAAAAGGGGATTCAAAGTGCCAAAATCCCCAAATGAAAATCCCGCCGGTAAAAGGCGGGATTCGAGTTGGGGGTACTGTGGCTTTCTGACTCCATGTTCTGGGTCGTATTACTTCCGCAAGGGCAATATTCTCATAAAAGCTTGGATTCTGTCATTCACCACGAAGGGCACGAAGCTACACGAAGATTGATACAAAATTTATTAAATTCTTTTCTTTGTGTCCTTCGTGAACTTTGTGGTAAAAATTAATGGTTTTATATATGAAACTCCGCTCTAAAACGCTTTAGCATATAGAATTTCACGGCATTATAGCGCTAATTTTACACTTATCTATTCTTCCGGGTCCTCCGGCGGTTTGAGGTGTTCCGGAACCTCGAGCATATTGATTAAAAGCGGTTTTAAGAATGACCAGCGAATTCCGATTTTGTAAACTTCTTCTAAATCACGGATGGCATCCCAGCAATTGTGGCAGGGCGCAATCACCAGTTTTGCACCGGTTGCCAGTATTTGATCGCGCTTGACCTTCATGCCGATGTTGCGCTGTTCCCGATAACGGCCGATTCCGTTTAACCCACCGCCGCCGCCGCAGCAAAAGTTATGTTCGCGGTTCGGCGTCATTTCCCGGAAATCCTCGGCCATATAGCCCATAATTTCTCTGGCCACATCTGCAAGACCGCCGTTGCGAATGTAATTGCAGGAATCCTGGTAGGTTACCGGCTCTTTGATTTTCTTGGCGGGGTCGATTTTCAACTTGCCGGTGCGCAGGGCTTCGGCCACCCATTCAACATAATGCAGGCTGTCAATCGGCGTTTTGCCGGTTTTAAGACCGGCCCAGTAAGGGCCTTCGATAACGGTTGCCCGGTAAGCGTGCCCGCATTCGGTGACCACCATGCGCTTCGGTTTTAAGCGCTCCATGGCATCGTAAACCGACTCGACCTGTAATTTGGCGGCTTCCCAATCACCGGCAAACATGGCCAGACTGGTCTCTTCCCAGCCTTCGCTGGGAACCGTCCAATTCTCACCGGCCACATGAAACAAAATGGCGGCCTCAGCAATATCCTCCGGGTAATGCTTGGGCTCCCGGGCATTGACCGTGTAAATGATGTCCGCATCTTGTTTGTCGATTGGAATTTCCAGACCGGGCCAATCCTCCTCGTATTCTTCCGCCATCCACTCACAGGTATCTACCCAGTCTTCGGTGGTGATGTCCATCTGGGCCCGGAAGATGCGGTGCATGCCGGAGCCGATCTTCATTTCCCAGGGAACAAACCCCTGCCCGTAAAGCAAGCCGCGCAGATAGCTGAACATAATGCCGGTATCAATCCCGAAGGGGCAATAAACACCGCAGCGCGTACAGCAGGTGCACTTGGAGTAGGCCCAATCCATACTCATCTGCATAAGGGCATTGTCCACGTCGCCTTTGCGGCGGATGATCTCACCCAGGGTCTTTTGAATCTTATAAGAAGGCACCTGCTTGGGATCCCGCTTGTTGGCAAGATAGTAAAAGCAGCTTTCGGCACATAAGCCGCAGTGAGAACAAATCTCCAGCCACGTTTTCGTGCGTGATTTCAAGCTTTTTTGAATCGTTCCCCACAGGGCTTTGCTGTCCACCTCCAGTTCATTCATCTCTTCATAGTATTGTTTCCCGCTTTTATCGGCCAACAGGGCCTGGAGCTGCTCTTTGGTCGTAACAGGTATCTTGTTGCAAAGTGTTCCTTCTGGCATGGCTCTAAATCCCCACAAGTTAATTAATTTTAGTGTTATAAAAATGAATATAACAGCAAAATTGGAATAATGGAATGATGGTCTTAACTAAATTTCCAAAAATTAAGTTTTCTTAAAATTAAAATTTCACAAAGTGAAATTTTACCACGCTATACCTTTGCCTTTCATTCCACCGCGCTTAATACCGTAATCCATGCCGAGCTGAGCCCGGGTCATAAAGAAAAGTAAGAAATGCGAGAGTTTGGTAAACGGTATGGCAATTAAAACGATATGGCCGCTGATAATATGTGCCATCAGCCAAAAATAGTAATCCGGCGCGCGGTGATAGGCTAAAAAACCGGTAATAAAAGGCGACACGGCAATCAACAACATCAGATAGTCGTACCAGTTGGTGATAATTCGGACTTCGGGAAGCGCGATACGGCGCAGGATTAAAAAGAGGACCGAAACAATAACAATAACCGTTAAACCGTCCGCCACGGCTTCCGGCAGCGTCCAGAGGCTGAAACCCCATTTTTCATTAAGTAGAATGTTATGGCCCAGCAGTAAAATCGGCGTAAACAACAAACCGAAATGCATCGTAAATACCCAAAGCGTAAACCAGGGGTTATTGCGCCAGCTTCGGGTTCCGTATGGAAAAAGCCAGAATAAAATGGAGCGCAGCGCTCCCCTGACACCATAGGACACATTCTCATTGTAGGTGACCCGGTCAAGTTTCCAATCAAGGCCTTTGATATAACGCACACCCCGAACAATCAAACCGATAATAAAAATTCCGAATGATATCCATACCATCGGGCCGGTTAAAAACTCATACATGCGTGACTCCTTTATAGATCGAATTACCGCCTACTATCTTATCGCCTACTCTTCGTCATCATGCTGGCTCAGAAACAGCCAGAAGAAGGTGATGCCCAAAAGCGCACCGACGATTAAAATGTAAGTGATGCTTTCGGTGTGAAGCATATATTCTTGTAACGTGTGAATGGTACCCTCCATAATATCAGCCTCATTTAAATTATCGTCCGCGATTTATTCTATATTTTAGATAAATTCAGCCGCCATAACGTATTCCAAATATATCGGCTGATGATCGTCCCATAATAAGCGGGACTAAAGGAGCACTTTGCGCAGTTCCTGCGCTGCGTTTGAGGAGTGCTTCGCTTGAGGCAAAGTCTAAACTTTTTTTACCTCCAACCTAAAGTTCCGCGAAGCGGAACGCTCCTCAAGGCCCAGTGGGCCGCTCCTCAAGTCTCGCCAGCGGCGAGACGCTCCCTTTTTAATGGTCTTCATAATCCGGATGCGAATATAAAATCGGCATGCGGGTAACGATAAAGCGAAACGCAATGATGCCGCATGTCACCAGAAAAACTGAAATGACGATTTCCATCCAATGCGGAAAATAGCGTTCACTGGATGGCAGATGCCAGTTAAATGCCACCAGAGAAATATTTAAGCGGTTGACCATGATGCCCAGCACCGTCCAGGCTGCCGTCCATCGAATCAGTTTTATATTTTTATCACGCACCCCGACAGCATACAGAAAACTGGGCAGCGCCACAAAACCCAGCAGCTCCACCAGATACCAGAGACCATAATTGGTTGCCAGCAGGTGCCAGTTATTGCCTGCCGATATGCCGATGACCTTTACAATAAAATAGCCGGCCAGCACCAGCGATGCGGCCTTGCCAAATCCCAGGGCCACCGTATCTTTTTCCTTCAAATGGGCCTCGTCCATTTTATGGGCGAAGTAACGATGGGACAGGGTGCTTTCAAATATCACCATCGACAGGCCGGCAATGATGGCCGAAACAAAGAAAAACACCGGTAAATAGGGCGAATACCATAGAGGATGCAGTTTTGCCGGAGCGATCAAAAAAAGCGCACCCAGCGATGACTGATGTAAGGTTGACAAGATAACGCCGAAGATCGTTAAGAGCAATGTCAGTCTAACCACGAGACTGCGTGCCCGTTTCAGACCCAGCCATTCCATGGCTGCCGGGGAAAATTCAATAAAAAGCACGCTGAGGTAAAGCGCTACACAGGCTGCCACTTCAAACAACAGCGAGGTGGTTCCCTGCTGCATAATAAACGGGTAAGGCAGACGCCAGGGCCGTCCAACGTCATAATTCAATGCGATAACAACCAGAGTATAGCCCAGAAACCCGGTCAGAATTGCCGGCCGGACCGCTGAATGGTATTTTTTCATTCCAAAAATGTATACCGCCGCTGAGGTAACAAATCCCCCGGCTGCCAGGGCCACACCCACCAGAAGGTCAAACCCGATCCAGATCCCCCAGGGATTATAATCGGACAAATTGGTAACGGCGCCCAAACCGCCTGTAAAGCGCAAAACCGTGACAATTAATCCCAAAATGACAATAATTCCAGCAACCACATTAAAGGGGGTCAAAAAAGATTTGCTGGTTGTCGCAGCTTCATCAGACATCAGGAATCCTCCTCGCTTGGCTTTTTATCCGCTTCTTCTGGTTGCGTATCGGAGGCTTCTTCCGCTTTGGGTTTGGCAGCCTCTTCAAGTGCCTTTTTTACAGCGTTGTCGATCTCTTTTTCTTTAAATTTCTGCATCTGTTCGATTTCTTTGGCATGCTGGGCTTTTGCTTCAGCATTGGCTTGCTCAACGGCCGCTGCAACCGCCACGTCCGTTTCCTGATCCGCAATTTTCTCTTTGCGCTTTGACATGGCGTAGATGCCGGTGAGCAGCACCGGCCATAGCCCGGCAACAATCGGCACCCCCAGCAGTGCGCCGGAAGTCAGGTCCGGTGCCGGTGTGAAACCCAAATCCTCGCGCATCCCGACCTCTTTGAAAGGCACTGCGGACAGATACAGCCAGCTGGTACCGCCCATTTCATTTTCGCCGTAGATGTGATCCACATAGCGATCCGGAAATTTAGAAATAAGCTGACGGGCGATTTTCAGCAAATCGGTGCGCTTGCCGAAGGTCAGCGCTTCTGTCGGGCAGGCCTGCACGCAACCGGGAAGCAGCCCTTTTTCAATGCGCGGATAACACAGGGTGCATTTCATGACTCTCGGTTCCAGGGCTTCATCGTATTCGTAGGTTGGAATTTCAAAGGGGCAGGCAATCATACAGTACCGGCAGCCCACGCAAACCGATGCATCATAAATCACCGCACCTTTGGGGGTTTTTGTGAACGCCCGCACAAAACAAGCCGAGGCACAGGCCGGTTCCAGGCAATGGTTGCACTGAACTTTGCGGTACAGCGGCCCTTTCACATGGACATTGCTGACCGTATCGTAGCGATTAACAATGGTGTAGGTTTTGGCAGTGGTTCGGCGTTTGGTTTCCAGAAGTGAAAGATCATCGAACGGTAGATCCGGAGCCGGCAGCTCGTTGACGGTGTTGCATCCGGCTTCACATTTGCGGCACCCGATACAGCGCGTGTTGTCAAACAACACGCCCATGCTTTTGGGATATCCGCTAAAATGCTTGTTTGATGCTGCGCTGGCGGTTTTCCCCAGCGTCGTGCCGGCAGTAGCAGCACCCAACCAGCCTAAAAACTTTCTGCGTGTGATCGACATAATTTCCTCAACTTTTCCAATCTGCAATTAAATGAGAATCTGAAGCTATCCTTTTTTCTGGTGACAGGCGACACAATTGGTTGCCACCGGTTTTTCAATGCCCATCGCTTCGTGGCATTCCATGCACTGGCGATGGTAAGCCGCCATGAGCCCCGGCTTCGACGGATCCCTCTCATCGAAGGGCCGGCCGTGGCAACTGGCGCAACTCGGCGGCTTTTTGGCCGCCGGGCTATGATGATGGC
Organism: uncultured delta proteobacterium; assembly: GCA_963706575.1. Classification (GTDB taxonomy): domain Bacteria; phylum Desulfobacterota; class Desulfobacteria; order Desulfobacterales; family JAHEIW01; genus JAHEIW01. The sequence goes on from CAVPNL010000004.1 coordinate 517,014, forward strand.
AGCCCTGACAGAGCATGTTTTGGTCTCGGTGAAAATAGCGGACCAGCTGGTTATCTTTAATATTGCCCGACAAGGTCTGGACAATTTTGCGATGCGGCAGCTTCACCGGCCCGTATTCGTTCATCAACGTCTTTATCTCGACATTTTCCGGTATGTCAGACTCAGCAAACATATGGGTTACGGGGTTGCGGGAATCAAGCATCCTGGCAGCCAGATCTTTTTCTTCGGTAAATTTAATGCTTTCGGCAACCCGGTTCACATCCGCCATATGGCAGGCCTGGCAGGCATTGGGGTCCTGCTGACGGGCCCTGGCGATACCGGCGTGACAGCCGGCACATTTGGGGTCGCGCTGGTTTAATTCATGACAGCCCAAACAGCTCATATTTACATTGAGACGGTGCATTGAGGTTTCAAGCGTTACCTGATTGCCTTCTTCGGTGCCCTGCAGCGTGTGGCACTGGACACAGGCATTTAAATTGGCGTGATGGCAGACCCGGCAGGTATCATTGTATTCTTCATGGGATTTGTGACTGAATGGCACCATCTTCATACGAGTGGCCTGCTTGGGGTCTTTGATTCCGGACTTGCTGGTGCGCACAAAAACCGTATCCGGCTGGTTACGCTTCATGCGCGGGACGACTTTGAGTCTTTCAATCAGCTTTTGCTGGGCGGGATCGTGACATCCGCCGCAGGTAATCGGACCGGCATCATCGAATTTGGCCAGGGTTTTGCTGTGACAATCAATGCAGGCAAGATGCGACGCCAGCCGCAGTGAAATCCGGTTTTCTTCGGTGATGGCTTGATGACAATAGCGGCAGGTGCCCTCTTTGCCCTTGGCGTGATATAGCTTTTTGGTGACTTCATTATATTGATGATGGCAGCGTTCACATTTTTCGTTTTGGGCTTTGGAATGCCGGTAGTGTAAGGATTTGTCCATGCCGATCGGCTGCCATATGGAAACAAGATCCGGTCTGTCCTTATGGCACTCACCGCAAACCACCGGCCCGCTTTTTGGCCCGACGTCAGCCGTTTCTTTGTGACAGGCAATACAGTTGACATGGTAAATATCCATCACTTCCTGTTTGGCGGTGTTCTTCAGCCGCATATATTTGGGGACCAGGCGGTTGTTCTCAACCAAATGACAGGCGGTGCAGTCCTTGTTTTGTTTTGCCAGCGCTTCAGTGTGCTTCTGGTGAAGAAATGTCACCGGCGGCCGTTCCAGCTTGCCAAAGGCCTTCATGGAATCAATGCGAATCATGTCTGCCCGTTTTTGAACCGCAGATTCAGATGGCGCTTTGGCCCCGTAAATTCCGGTACCGGTCAGGCAGATTGTAACCGTAAAGGCAATAAGTATGATTCCAGTCCAGCTTAGCCGTGCTTTTCCCTTCTTCATATTTTGCTTCCTTGTATTCCTTGTATTCAACAATTGTTTAAATACCGGTGTCTATATTTTTCAGCGACAATTCACGTCTGCGCTTTCGCTATCGAGAAGACCTTGAATGGTGGTTTCATCATAAACATTGAAAATCGCATCTTTTATCCGGTTCCACATGGAAAAAATGCACAATCCCCTTTAAACGGGCAATTGGTTTCCGGAACCAGTGCCACACAGTCGGTCGGGTCCACATCGCCCTCCAAAAAACGCATAATGTCCCCCACCGTAATTTTCTCGGGGGATCGAATTAAATAGTAGCCACCGTAAAAGCCGCGCTTGGAATTCACCAGTCCGCTGCCTTTGAGTTGGTTGAGAATGACTTCCAGGAATTTTTCGGGGATGGCCTGTGCTCTGGCAATTTCAGAAATTTTTTGGGGACCCTTACCATTATGTTTGGCAAGTTCGAATATGGCCCGCAGGGCATATTGATTTTTTTTGGTGATCAGCATCGCGTCGCTTTCTCGACTTCAGCGATCAGGAAGTTTGTCGACTATTAAAGTCAGGAAGTTTGTCGACTTTAATAGTCAAGAAGGCGCTTGATGTCAAATATTTTTTTTGGAATTTAATAATTTTTATAATACATTATTTCAAATAGTTACGATGAATTACGACAATGTGGGACATGGAATATCACGTTGTGGCAGAGGGGAAATCGGGCCAGAAGGTTTATTTCAGGAGCCAGCCAAATGGCGGGTGTTGCAGCTGTTTAATTGGTTTGATTGGTTTTATTTGTTCAATTGGTTCAGTTAGAGCAAACCAATTCAACCAATGAAACAAATTAAACAAATCTAACACGTTCTACAGTCCTAAAACTTTGATCCCAGGCGTTTGGGACAAAAAAGGCGGAGCCCCCTTGGCCCCGCCTTTGTAGGTTTGCATCAAATATGGCTAAAGATGCCTGCCAGGCACCCGCTGCTAACGTCTATTGGATGGAAACTTCATGTGCTCCGTCCATGGGATCTCTGAACGGTATCGTGACTTTCAGGACCCCGTTTTCATATTTGGCTGATGCGTCTTTGGCATTTACCGGACAGCAAAAAGCCGCCGTGGTAACGTAGTCATAGTCCTCCCGGGGAGCGTTGAGACTGAAGCTGTCGTCGAGCATCTTCAGATGGATATCTTCCTTTTTAACCCCCGGTATGCAAATTTCCAGATTTAAAAGCTTACGGTCATCGTCCACATATGAACACACGTCTGCGGCCATCTTAAATTTTTCCTTTGCCATAGCAATCACCTCCCTTGTGTTACCGCTGAGACGATTAACGTCTCCAACATTCCAATTAGAACAAATCCCTTACCTTTAAACCCAAGATAAGGTTGTCCACCATATAAATTATGGTAATGCACAACCGGTCAAAAGCAAGCGCCTGCTAAGCTGTACCCCATCACGGCCCACAACCGCTTTGCAGTTGTATATTGACAATCCGGGCCGGCCGTTTATTATGACGGTATCTGGGCGGCCGCTATCGTGGTTGTCAAAAAAACGTCGCCGTATTCAAACAGGTTCGATTGACCGAGAAGAAAATAGGTCTTAATTTCTCGTTTCACTGCTTATCTCGAACGAAATATGCGTTCCGGAAAGGATAAATTTAAATTATGAATATCGCCGTGCCCAAAGAAGTTCATCCCGGCGAAACCCGTGTGGCGCTCATCCCAGAACATATTGCCAAGCTGACAGAAATGGGAGCGCATATTACGGTGGAAACCGGAATTGGACAGAAACTGAATTTCTCTGATGAAGACTGCGTGAAGGCGGGAGCCTCTTTGGAGGCAGACCGCAGCAGTTTGCTTCAGACCGCAGATATGGTGCTGCGCATCCGCAAACCAGCGATGGAAGAAATTGATTTGCTGAAAGAAGAGAGCACCTATGTAAGCCTGCTGGATCCGTTTAACGAACGGGAGCTTATTGAGGCCTTGATGAAAAAGAGAATCGCCTCTATCAGCATGGAGATGATCCCGCGCATCACCCGGGCACAGAAAATGGATGTGTTAAGCTCACAGGCAAATTTAGCCGGTTATGTGGCCGTAATTATCGCCGCCGAACGCCTGGACAAAATATTTCCGATGATGATGACGCCAGCTGGAACCATTGCACCGGCCAGGGTATTTGTCATCGGTGTCGGCATTGCGGGTTTGCAGGCAATAGCAACTGCGAAACGCTTGGGGGCCCGGGTGGATGCTTTTGACACCCGGCCGGTGGTTGAGGAACAGGTAAAATCATTAGGGGCACGCTTTGTGAAGATCGATCTGGGTGAAACCGGACAGACCAAAGACGGTTATGCTAAAGCCCTCACAGACGAGCAATTGCAGAAACAGCGTGAGGGAATGGCGAAAGTTTGTGCGGCCTCAGACGTGGTAATCACAACCGCCCAGGTATTTGGCAGAAAAGCACCGTTGATTGTCACAGAAGACATGGTGGCGGGGATGTCAAAGGGATCGGTGCTTGTTGATCTGGCTGTGGAAACCGGCGGCAATGTCGCCGGATCAGAGGCGAATCAGGAAGTTGAGGTGGACGGTGTTCGTATTATCGGCCTGGCCAACCTGCCGGGAGAAGTGGCAATCAACGCCAGCCAGATGTTTTCATCCAACCTGTTTGCCCTTGTCGCCGAATTCTGGAATGAAGAAGAAAAACGTTTTGTCATGGACTTTGAAGATGAAATTTTGAAAGGGTGTGTTATCACCCATAAGGGTGAAATTGTAAATGAGATAATCCGTAAGCATTATCAGGAGAAGCAATAACTCTCGATGGAGTTAATAAGATTACGGATTGCGGATTGCGGATTTTAAATGCGCGATATGTTTGATCTTACAATCTGCAATCCGCAATCTAAAATCCGCAATTGATTTTACTCCAACACTCCTGAACCGGTAGAGCACCAAACATTAATTTATCAAACCAAAGTAATTTAGGATTGCAAACTTACAATCAAGAGGAGTGAACATCATGTCCATCGGTCTCTTAATCTTTGTCTTTATCCTGGCCATTTTTCTGGGTGTGGAGCTGATTAGCAAAGTGCCGTCGCAATTGCACACCCCGTTGATGTCGGGAACCAATGCCATTTCCGGCATCACCATCGTCGGGGCGCTCACGGCAGCCGGAACCGGCGCCGACACCGTGGCCTCCATCGTGGGCACGATTGCGCTCATCCTGGCCACCATCAATGTGGTCGGCGGGTACCTGGTTACCAATCGCATGCTCGCCATGTTTAAACGTAAGGATGAGGGGCAAAAATGATGGTCAATATCGAGGTTCTAATTGATTTCGGTTACATCGTTGCGTCGGTGCTCTTCATTATCGGGATCAAGATGCTCGGCCGACCGGAGCGTGCCCGGCGCGGCAACATGGTCTCCTCCCTGGGCATGTTGATCGCCGTTGTATCAGCCCTGTTTGAGTGTTGCCTGTCGTTTACGCTGGTAATTGCCGGCATGGTCGTCGGTGCCTGTATCGGTGTGATTGCCGCACGCAAGGTTAAAATGACATCAATGCCGCAAATGGTGGCAATTTTAAACGGTTTTGGCGGACTGGCCAGTCTGCTCGTCGGCTGGGAAAATTATCACAGTATGCCCGAGAGCAATCTGTTTATCACCATCGCCATACTGCTGGCGGTGCTCATTGGCGGCGTCGCCTTTTCCGGAAGTTTGATCGCATACGGCAAACTGTCGGGGAAACTATCAGGTAAACCGATTTTTTTCTACAGCCAACAGGTCGTCAACGGAACCATTATCATTGCAATTTTGTTGTGCGGGGCCATTTTTGCATATAATCCGACCGCATCATTTTCTTATGGGATTTTCATTGTCATCATCTGTCTGGCGCTGACACTAGGCGTTTTAGGAACCATCCCCATTGGCGGGGCCGACATGCCGGTGGTGATCGCCCTGCTAAACAGCTATTCCGGTCTGGCCGCCAGTGCCGCCGGCTTTATCATTCTCAACAATGTTCTCATCGTCGCCGGTGCACTGGTTGGCGCCAGCGGTTTGATTTTGACCGGCATCATGTGCAAAGCCATGAATCGTTCCCTGGCCAACGTTCTGTTTGGCGGGCTGCAGGCGGCGGTGAGCGCAGCCGGTGACGACCAGCAGATCCAGGGAGAACCGCATCCCATCTCTCCGGATGATGCTTACTTTATCCTCGAGGCCGCCCGCTCGGTGGTGTTTGTTCCGGGCTACGGCATGGCTGTGGCTCAGGCACAGCACGCGGTCCGGGAGCTTGGCGATATTCTGGAAAGCAACGGCGCCGAAGTTCGTTATGCGATTCACCCGGTGGCCGGTCGAATGCCGGGGCACATGAACGTTCTGCTGGCCGAGGCCAATGTCCTTTACGAGCAGCTGGCGGAGATGGATGATGTCAACCCCACAATGGATACCGTTGACGTTTGTGTGGTTATCGGCGCCAACGACGTTGTCAATCCCGCCGCCAGAGAGATGGCATCGAGCCCGATCTATGGCATGCCGGTGATCAACGCGGACAGGGCCAGAACCGTGCTGGTCCTTAAACGCTCCATGGCAACCGGATTCGCCGGAGTGGACAACCCTCTTTTTGTAAAGCAAAACACACGCATGCTCTTCGGCGATGCCAAGGCGTCGCTGCAGCAGTTGATCTCAGAGTTCAAGGAAGCCTGACAACCGTTCCACGGCTGTCAGGCGTTAAATTTGTTTAATTGGTTTGATTGGTTTAATTCGTTCAATGGGCTCGGCTTAATCAAACCAATTCAACCAATGAAACAAATACAACCAATCTAACAAGTCCGAACTTCGAACCCTTGAACCTTGGACATACTATGGACGACAAAATAACGCTGATTGCAGATAAAATTAGAGAAGGCGGTAAAAACGTTGTATTCACAGGTGCCGGCATCTCCACTGAAAGCGGCATACCGGATTACCGCAGTCAGGGAGGTATCTGGGATAAGTTCCGACCGGTCTATTTTGACGAGTTTATGAGCGCCCGCGAGGCTCGTGAGGAGTACTGGCGGCGATGGCAGGAACTTTATCAAGGTATCCAGCAGGCCCGGCCGAATGCCGGGCACACAGCCATTGCCAGGCTTGACCAAATGGGTCTGCTGGAGGCGCTCATCACCCAGAATGTGGATGGGCTTCACCAGGAAGCGGGTCTTGCGGATGAAAAAATAATCGAGCTGCACGGCAATACCCGGCGCATCCGCTGCATGAGCTGTCGTAATATTACCTCCACCAAAGAGATCCGAAAGCGTTTGCAATCCGGCGATGCGGCTCCGGAATGCGAGTGCGGCGGCTATTTAAAACCCGACACCATTTCCTTCGGCCAGGCCATGCCGGTGGACGCAGTGGAAAAAGCCACCGCGCTATCGCATACCAGTGATTTTTTTCTGGTGGTGGGTTCCACCCTGCTGGTTCAGCCGGCAGCCCACATGCCGGTATACGCCAAACAAAACAATGCGTTTCTGGCGATTGTCAACTTGTCAGATACCCCTTGCGATAATATGAGTGATGTGCTCATCCGGGATAAAGCCGGCAAGGTGTTGCAGCGGATTGTCAGAGAAGTGGAAAATGGTTGATATTGAGTGCTCAGGATATTGGGTATTGGGTATTCGGAATTGGTCAGAGTTGATGCTCAAGACTTGATGAGAAAAGTGCAAAGCGCAAGTTAAATTAGCCACAGACCCGCACAGACAGACTCAGACAAATTTTTCTCATGTCAACGAGTGTATCGAATAAACAGTCTGTGTGCGTCCGTGTGAGTCCGTGGCTAATTTTACTTTGATAGATCAACGAACTTTAAGATTATCAATGACCTTAATGGTACCATCGGTGCTGCGGGAAATCTGGATGGCCCGATCCTTCTGATACTTGGTGCTGACAATCCCTGAAAGGGTGACCACACCCAGATAGACGTCGACATCGATATTCAGAGAACGCACCTCGGGTTCAGCGATCAGCTTGGCTTTGATTTTATTGCTGATCACATTGTCGGTCCAGATATCTCCGAATTTTCTTTCACCGATCTGGATATGATTGCTGACGGACTTTACGGCCGGAACGTTTCGGGCGATTTGCACGGCGCGAGCGGATTCTTCAGGGGTCGCGACAACGCCGGTCAGGGTGACATGGCCGCCGATGGTATCGACATCAATCTGCCGGGCTTTAACGATATCGTCTTTGAGCATTTCATGGTTAATCCGGGTGGTAATCGTGGAATCATCCACCACACCACCAACCGGGTGTTCGCCGGTTTTTTGCGAGCCGGCGCATCCGGAGATGGCAAACAACAAAACGACAAACAAAATCAACTGCTTTTTCATGATCCATACTCCCTTATTGGGTTAATTTTATTTGAGCATAAGAATGCAAAAATTGTGCATATAACCCATTTAAAAATTTTATTATTAATTTTCAATGGCTTATAAGAAAATACGCCTCCAAGCTGTTCAGAGAGCTGTATACAAAATGTCAAATTATGTTCATAACTGTGTCAAAATATCGTATCTTATGGGTTGCACCAATCGTTCGATTTTAGGACCGTAAATATTCTGAGGAAACGTCTGATGCAGATCGCAAATAATCTTCACGCCTTTATCTGGCAGTCTCTGACAGCCAACAATTGCAATGCCTATTTCATTGACGGCCCGACCCGCATATTGATCGACCCCGGTCATCGGGCCCTTTTCGACCATGTCGAGCTGGGTTTAAAGGAATCTGGGGCTAAAAACAGATGATATCGATCTGGTCATCTGCACCCATGCCCATCCCGATCACCTGGAAGCCGTCCCGCTGTTCAAGAAAAATGGCGCTCAATTTACCCTGCATGAAATCGAATGGCAGTGGGCCGCAACTGTCGGCAGGCAAATGAGTGCTAGTTTTGGAATCGATATCGACACCCTTGCACCCGACTTTTTTCTGCAGGAGGGCGAGCTGTCGCTTGACGGCCTTGAAATGAAAGTCTTCCACACTCCCGGCCATTCTCCCGGCTCTGTGTGCCTTTACTGGCCGATGCAAAAGGCACTGTTTACCGGGGACTTGGTATTCAAGGAAGGGCTCGGACGTACCGATTTGCCCGGGGGTGACGGTGCCCTGATCAAAGAAAGCATTAAGCGCATGTCGCTTCTGGATGTTGAACTGCTGTTATCCGGCCACGGCGAAATCATATCCGGCGCCCGGGAAGTAAAGTCAAATTTTGAGCAGATTGAAGATTTCTGGTTTCGCTATGTCTGAGTTTTATACCGGGCAGAAGTCAGAAGACAGCGGACAGCGCCGCTCACGCCGGTTATGTATTTAGATTGTTGAATTGGGTTGTATACGCTGTATTCACCATAGTATAGCTTCTCGCTGAGGTGCCGCTGGTGCTGAGCATCATGGCCATATAGCGACGTGGTGTATACAGAATGTGGTATCCTCGAGCGGCTGCGATCAAAAGACGTTTACCAACCAGCCAAAGTATTAAGCACTTTCATATGCTCGCCACCCTTGTACGCTGCATAAGGAGATATGCCATGAAATTGTCCGGATTTCCTTGCTCAATTGTGTTAGTGGTCGTTTTAGTAATTATAGGATTTGTTGCAAGCAGCCTTAATGTTTATAATGCCTCAGCAGAGGAAATAATTTCTATTGCAGCGCATGAGTATTCTCCCTGGGCAGGGAAGAATTTGAAATCCAATGGATTTGTCAACCACGTGATTACTGCAGCATTTCAGCGGAAAGGCTATTCTGTCAAGTTTACATATCTCCCATTTAAAAGAGGTGTTATAGAAACTAAAAATGGGCAATATTCGGCTCTGTCCTATGTTTATTTCAGTAAAGACAGGGAAAAAGAATTTTTTTTAAGCGATCCAATCAGTGAGGAGAAAATTGTTCTTTTCCATTTAAAATCAAATCCAATTAGAGATTGGAAAACTTTAGATGATCTGAAAAAATACAAATTTGGAGCAACGAGAGAATATACATATACCAAAGAATTTTGGATGGCGATAGAATCAAAACGATTAAACGTTGATTTAACAGACAACGATATGCAAAATTTTAAAAAACTTTTCGCTGGCAGAATTGATATTTTTCCATCTGGCTTAGTGAATGGATACAGCATCCTTCAAAAAGAGTTTGATCCAGGCAAATCCGAACTATTAACATATCATCTAAAACCATTATCGAATACAACGGGACACCTGGCGTTTACAAAAAGCAGGCAAGATTCTAAAAATCTTCTGCAGATTTTTAACGATGGGCTAGCGAAACTGAAAAAAGAAGGATTATATGATCAGTTTAGGGATGATTTGCTGGAAGGAAAATACAGCCCGTGAAAAACTTGCCGGTCAGCACCGGATCAAAAAATGCGGTTACGATGGAATGAGGTGAAAGAATGCAAAATTTAGATTCATTTAAACCGCGCTCAATCTCCAGAACGCTTTCAGCTGGTTTAATCATTACGCTTGTTTTGGTAGCCGGGTTGAGCCTGGGTGTGAATTTTATTCTCTCCTCCCGCGAGGCCAAAGCCGAATTGGAAACAAGGGTGGAAGAATATATTTCTGCGTTAACAGATGCTTTGAAAGTTCCGCTTTGGAACTATTCTGAAGAGACGATCGAGGTGATTTGTACATCCTATGCCCAAAACGAGCTTGTTGCTAAATTACTGTTAGAGGATCAAAAAGGCGCTGTATTATTTAAAAAGGAAAAAATTGACCAACGGCTGGTTGTCGCGCGATCAAAGGATATTCTCTATGAAGGCAACCTTATTGGCCGTGTCCATATTGCGTTGGCTTCAGGCTATTATACCGCCGTTAATCGACAGCTTTTCCAGTCATTTGGCCTGACCATCCTTATCATGATAGGGACCCTGCTGGTTATGACGAGCGTCCTGTTGCGGCAGTTCTTAAAAAAGCCGATGTCACGGTTTATCAAAATGGTCGACACCTATGCCGACGGTGAGTCCGATGCGTTCAAACAAGGCACTCCCTACAGTGAGTTTGGTCCCCTCGTCGATGTACTCGATGAGATGGGAGAAAAGATCACATCGCAGATGAGATCGATCAGGAAATTGAATGATGATTTAGAAAAGCGGGTGGAGGAGCGAACCGCGGAGCTGAGGAAACTGTCGGAAGCTATTGAGCAAAGCCCGGTCACGGTGATGATTACCGATAAAAAGGGGACCATTGAATATGTCAACCCGAGTTTTAGTGAAGTGACCGGTTATTCCGCAAAAGAGGCAATTGGACAAAACCCACGCATTTTAAAATCAGGGAATCATCCTAATTCATTCTACAAAGATCTCTGGGATACCATTCTTTCTGGAAGAACCTGGCGGAGTGAATTTCTCAACCAAAAGAAAAACGATGAGGAATTTTGGGAAAGTACTTCTATCTCAGCCATCAAAAATGACGAAGGCGAAATTACCCATTTCGTTGCGGTGAAGCAGGATATCACCGAACGAAAAAAGGCCGAGGAGGAAATCAAAAATTCCCAACAGCGCATGGCACAAATTATTGACTTTCTGCCGGATCCCACCTGGGTGGTTGATAATGAAGGCAAGGTGGTCCGTTGGAACAAAGCTATTGAAAAATTGCTGAATGTAAAAGCAGAGAATATGGTTGGCAAAGGCAACTATGAGCATGCGTTGCCGTTTTATGGTGAAAGAAGACCCGTTTTAATTGATCTGGTCCGAAATTGGCAACCCGAATATGAAGAAAAATATCTGTCGGTTAAAAAGGAAGGCAAAAACCTGATCTCCGAATCGTACCATGAACATTTAGGTGATGGCGGTATATATCTTAGCGCAACTGCCGGTTTGCTTTACGATGCCACAGGGAAAATCGCCGGCGCCATCGAATCGCTGCGGGATACCACCGAGAGCAAGCACATGGAAGCGGATTTGAGGCGCAATGTTGAAGAACTGGAGCGGTTCAATAAGTTGGCGATCTCACGGGAAATAATGATGATCCAGCTGAAAGAAGAGATCAACGAGTTGTGCGGTCAATTAAATCAAGATAAAAAATATAAGATTGTCAAATAAAGTGAATAAACAATTTAACCTGGGGAGGAGCAAAGATGTTTAAAGAAGAAAGAGATGAGCTAAAATTCGACTGGAGCATGATTGGAAATATCGGGGAAGGTCGGCCCAACCTCGGGAATACAATGGATGTGAGCGTTTACCGGCTGATGCAGTTTACACTCAGAGATGTGCTTATAAAGCAATTCGACGCTGAATCCGCAGATAGAATATTTTATGAGGCCGGTAAGCAGGCAGGCAAAGAGTTTTGTAAAGAGTTGATCACCCAGAAAGATGATTTTAATGAATTTGTGGTCGAGCTCCAGGAGTTACTTAAAAAACTCAAAATCGGCATTTTAAGAGTTGAAGAAGCAGACCTTGAAAAAATGAACTTCACGCTGACCGTCGCGGAAGACCTGGATTGCTCAGGATTGCCGGCCAGTGATGAAACCATCTGTACATACGATGAGGGATTTATCAGTGGGTTACTTTCTGAGTATACCGGGAAAAAGTTTAGCGCCAAGGAAGTCGATTGCTGGTGTTCAGGCGATAGAGTCTGTCGGTTTGAAGCGAAGTCAGTCGCTTAAGGGATAAACGCATGCTCAATGTAAAAGAAGAAGATATCGATAAGATAACGGAAGCATTTTATCTCATTCTTAAGGGTAAAAAGCCGACACCTATCGAACTGCCCCAAGACTATCCGGACAATGAAATCAAGCAGGCGGTAAGCTATATAAACAAATTCATAAATGAATATAACAGCGCGACTGATTCAATTCACACCTTATCCAAAGGTGAACTAAATCTTGAACCTCCTAAAGGCAAGATGTTAATTCTGCAAACTATAAAACATTTGCATGCAAGTTTAAGACATTTGACCTGGACAACGCAACAAATCGCCAAGGGTGATTTCAGTCATGAAGTAGATTTTATGGGAGATTTTTCGGCTGCTTTCAACAGCATGACTCAGCAATTAAAAGATTCCTTCACGGAACGAAAAAAAACGAATGAAATCCTTCAGAAACGCATCAATGAACTGGATGATGCCCGCCTGGCCATGCTGAACATGATGGAAGATCTCGATGTGGCCAGAAATGAAGCTGAAGATGCCACTAAGGCCAAAAGCGAATTTCTGGCGAACATGAGCCATGAAATCCGTACACCCATGAATGCCATCATGGGGATGGCGCATCTGGCTTTAAAAACCGACCTTACCGCCAAGCAGTATGACTATCTGAAAAAAGTAGATATCTCCGCCAAGTCGCTTCTGGGTATCATCAACGACATCCTGGATTTTTCCAAGATCGAAGCCGGCAAAATGGACATGGAGTCCGTGGACTTCCAGCTGGAAGATACACTGGATAACATCTCTACGCTGGTCGGCATTAAGACCCAGGAAAAGGGATTGGAGCTGCTTTTTAAGACCGATCCATCCGTGCCGCGGGCGCTTGTCGGTGATCCCCTGCGACTGGGGCAAATTCTCATTAATTTATCAAACAACGCCGTAAAATTTACGGATACGGGTGAGATTGTCGTCGCTACCGAATTGGTCAAGCAAGACAAAGCGCAGGTCACCTTAAAATTTTCAGTTCATGATACCGGCATTGGCATGACCGCGGAACAAGCCGCCAAGCTGTTTCAACCTTTTGCCCAGGCAGATTCTTCAACTACCCGAAAATATGGCGGCACCGGCCTGGGGTTAACGATCAGCAAACGGCTGGCAGAGATGATGGGCGGGGAGATCTGGGTGGAAAGCCAACCGGACCGGGGCAGTACCTTCAGTTTTACCGCCAACTTGGGCCTGGGAAAAGAGAGAGCGAAAAAACGCTTCAAGCCGGTATCCGAACTGCGCGGCATGAAGGTTTTGGTGGTGGATGACAGCGCCACTTCAAGGAGCATATTGCAGGAAATGCTGGAATCTTTTTCATTTGAGGTCTCATTGGCATCGTCCGGGGAGGAGGGAATCTCAGAACTTGAAGCCGCCAGCAAAGATAAACCCTTTGAGCTGGTCATCATGGATTGGCAGATGCCGGATATGGACGGGATTGAGACATCCAGGCGCATTAAAAACCACAGGGGTTTATACAAAATTCCAGCCATCGTTATGGTGACCGCCTACGGCCGCGAAGAGGTCATGCAGCAGGCCGAACAGGTGGGGCTCGAGGGCTTTCTGCTTAAACCGGTCAATCCTTCGATGCTTTTTGACGCGATTATGCAGGCCTTTGGAGAAGCCGTGCCCGAAACCTCGCGGATTGCGCAGAGACATGAACAAGAAGCCGAGGCTTTGAAGCATATTCGGGGGGCACAGCTACTCTTGGTGGAAGATAATGAAATCAACCAGCAGGTGGCCAGGGAAATTCTTGAGGGCGCCGGTCTACATGTCACCCTGGCCACCAATGGTCAGGAGGCCGTCAACGCTGTAAAGGAAAGCAGTTATGACGCGGTGCTCATGGATGTTCAGATGCCGGTAATGGATGGGTACACCGCCACAAAAGCAATTCGGAAGTGGGAGACAGAAGTCCTCAGTCCTCAGTCCTCAGCACTTCCAATTATAGCCATGACGGCGCATGCCATGGCCGGTGATGAGGATAAAAGTTTGCAAGCCGGCATGAACGGTCATGTGACGAAACCGATTGACCCCGACCAGCTGTTTGCCACCCTGCAGAAGTGGATCAAACCGGTTGCAGAGCGGGTCGTCGTTCAAAAGTCGCCGGTACGTGATGAACCTGCGGAGCCTGCTCAAACGGTGCCGCTGGAAGAGGACTTGCCGGAATCTTTGCCGGGTTTCGATCTGGCGGCCGGTCTTTCGCGCCTGATGGGCAACAAACGTCTCTATCGCAAGCTGCTGCTTGATTTTGGCGCAAACTATGGCGCAGTCGCCGGCGAAATCCGTGAGGCGTTGGCAACCAGGGATTTTGAACAGGCCCATAGTCTGGTTCACAATCTCAAAGGGCTGGCCGGAAATCTGGAAGCCACAGACCTTCAGGCGGCGACCGTAGCAATGGAAAAACTTGTTAAAGGGCAGGCTGCGGAGACTGCCTCTGATAAGGAACTGAACCAGAAATTAACAGACCTGGAAATTACTCTCGAGCAGGCTCTGGACGCGGTTCAAACCTTAGGTCCCATGGCTGAAAAGAAAAGCATCGAGAGCACAGCAGAAGAGATGTCATCTGTACCCCCCGAACTGGCTCAGAAGATGGCTGACCGCATCAACGCGGCTGCTGAAATGGGAGATATGATGCAAATTAAATCCATTGCCGAAGAGTTGATGTCCGAATCGGATGCCGCGGCACCTTTCTGCAACAGAATCGTCCGATTAGCGGAAGATTTTGATTTCGATGGTATTCAAAACCTTTTGCTTGAATTAGATAGCTAAATCAAATACAACTGGTCTTTAATTCCAAGAATAAAAGTATTTCATTCATTTATTTTTTCCCCGGGAGGTTGAGTATGATAAAACAGACGTTCAAGCGCATGGTCTGGCTGCTATGCATATCAGTTGCCCTGACGGCATGCAAAGAAAAAACTGAAATTGTTGAAGTGGTCCGGGCCATCAAGACGATTACTGTCAAGGAGCAGCCTACCGAGAAGATATTCAAATTTTCCGGACAAGTCGCTGCGGTCGACTCCTCCGGCCTCAGTTTTCAGGTCGGCGGGCAGGTTGAGTCTGTGGAAGTTGACATCGGTGATCGCGTGAAAAAAGGGCAGGTGCTCGCTGTTCTCGACCCCGAGCCCTACGAGCTGGAGGTCGATGCAACCGGGGCTGAGCTTGTCAAGGCCAGGGACAATGTTACCAAAACAAAGGCGGAGTACGAGCGCCAGAAGCGGATTTTCGATCAGGGGGCGGGGGCAGAAAGGTTTGTGGAAGTTACAGAATATCAGTACAAGGCCGCTGCGAGCGCGGTTGATTTTCAGATTGCCAGACTGGATCAAGCCAAACGCAATCTGCGCAAAACAAAACTGATCTCTCCCTACGACGGCATCATCGCCTGGCGGTCGGTACAGCCCAATGAAGAGGTGGGAGTCGGGCAGAAAATTCTCGAAATTAATGCCAGCGGTAAAATGGAGGTGGAGCTGGCCATACCGGAGACCACCGTCGACCGGATCCACATCGATGACCCGGCGACGATCACCTTTCCCAACCTGCCGGGGGAGTCCACCAAAGGCCGAATTTCTTACATCGGTGGCGCCGCCGTTAAGGCCAATGCTTTTCCGGTCAAAGTGGAGCTGATCGATCCCAATGATAAAGTCAAACCCGGCATGACCGCCGAAGCCAGTCTTACGGTAAAAGATGAAAACCGGCAGCCCGGTTTCCTGGTTCCGATGCAGGCAGTCCTGCCTTCCCCGGAGCCGGACCGGGGATATGCCTTTGTGTATGACACCCAGACATCGACGGTCAAAAAAACACCGGTTCGCTCCCGCGGGACAGAAAATAAAAAAGTAATCGTGGACGAGGGTCTGGCGGCCGGGGACATTATTGCTGTGGCCGGTGTGAGTTTTCTGGCGGATGGGATGAAAGTCAAACTGCTGGAGGGGAACGGAAAATGAAAGGGATCACCGCATTTGCACTGAATAATTCGCGAACCGTCGTCATGACCTTATTGCTGGTAATCTTCGGTGGCGGCTATGCATTTGTCGAGTCTTCCGAAACTGGAAGACCCTTTAATCACGATTCGCGAAGCGCTGGTGGTGGCAAAATATCCCGGCATGCCGGTGGAGCAGGTCGAGCGCCTGATTACCCGGCCCATCGAAGAGAAAATCCGGAGCATGGGCGAGATCGATAAGATTAAGGATTCCACCTCCAAAGTCGGCGGGTGCCTGATCCATGTGATCCTCAAAGATGAAGTGCCCACCGAACAGCTACCGGCGACATGGAAATTGCTGCGCAACCGAATGAGTGATGTCAAACCCGAGCTGCCGGCAGGCACCATCGGGCCGATGGTCGACGATACCTTCGGCGATACGTCGGTGGCCACCATCGCGCTCTGGAGCGATGGATTCAGCATGGCGGAAATGCATGAAACCGCCCGTCAAATCAGAGAACGCCTCAACATGATAAAGGGCATCCAGAAGGTCGATCTCACCGGGGTGCAGGATGAGCGCATTTATCTCGATGTGTCCAGCGCCCGGATTGCGCAGCTGGGAATCGATACCGCCGATATCGGCAAAAGCCTGCGGGAGCAGAACATTGTCCTGCCCGCCGGCAGGATAAACCTCAACGATGTGGAAATCATCGTAGAGACCCAGGGCCGGTTCACCTCCATCGAGGAGATCGCTGAGGTGCTTATCCCGATTTCCGGCACCCAGGCCTCGATTCCGCTGCGTGACATTGCAACCATCAGAAGAGCTTACGTGGAGCCGATCGACAATCCGGCTTACTACAACGGCCATCAAGCAATTGTTTTAAGTATCTTTATCCTCAGAGGGGTCGATGCGGTTGAGTTCGGCGAGCGCTTGCAGAAAAAAGTCAAAGAGATGGAGGACGCCCTTCCCTGGGGTTACAGACTCGAATTTGCCACCTACCAGCCCGAGCTCATTCAAAAGGCTGTCAGCGGCATGGTGATCAATGTGATCGAAAGTGTGGGCATCGTCCTGGTGGTGGTCATGTTGCTGCTGGGGCTGCGAACCGGTTTGATTGTGGGCTCATTTATCCCCCTGGTCATGCTTTTCGGTATCTTGACTATGCGTGCACTGGGGATTGATATGGAACGCATGTCGCTGGCGACGATGATTATTGCCTTGGGCATGTTCGTGGATAACGCCATTGTGGTATCCGATGACATTAAAGTCAATATGGAAACGGGAATGGAACGCAAAGAGGCCGTTTTAAAAAGCGGCGGTTCCCTCGCGGTTCCTTTGCTCACCAGTACGCTGACGACGGTTTTTGCCTTCGGACCGATTCTGCTCCAGATCGGTACGACGGGCGATTACACCTCCTCGCTGGGTTCGGTGATGATCATCCTGCTGATGGGATCGTGGTTTTTTTCGATGTTTTCTTCCACCAGCATGTGCTACTGGTTTCTGAAGACAAAACCGGCCGGCGGCGGTGATAAACAACAGCCGCACGATCCGTACCAGGGAAGATTCTATCGGTTCTATCGCGGGGTCCTGAAACTCTCCCTGCGCTTTCGTTTCCTGGTGATAGCTGTGACGGGCGGCATATTTGTTCTTGCTCTGTATGCGCTGTCGTTTGTACCCCAGGCCTTTTTCCCGGGCGGGGACCGCAACCAGTATTTAATTTATCTCGACCTGCCCGCCGGAACGCGCATCGAGGAGACCGACCGGACCGTGAGAAAACTCAGCGCCTGGCTGCAGGATAAAGAGCAAAACCCGGAAATCACCGGAACCATCGCCTATGTGGGAAACGGCGGGCCGCGTTTTTTCCTCTCACTGGCGCCGGTGGACCCGGATCCGTTTGTTGGATTTTTAATCGTCAACACCCAGACCAGCAAAGAGGTGCCCGAACTGGTCACGCGCACGAGCCAATATATTCTGAATAATTTCCCCAATGTGCGCGGGCGGGTGAAGTCCATGTGGCTAGGCGGCAGTGAAACCGGCCTGTTTCAAATCCGGCTCAGCGGTCCCGGCATAGCGGTGCTGCAGGAGCAGGCCGAGCAGTTGATGGCCGCGCTGCGCAAGATCCCCGGCAGCATCGATATCAAACAGGATTGGAACAACCTGGTCATGATGGCCAAGGCGGATGTCGATCAGGCCCGCGCCCGCCGCGCCGGGGTGACATCGGAGAATGTGGCCAATGCCCTGGACTTCTTTATCGACGGTGCCACGACCACCGATTACCATGAGGGCAATGTCGAGATCCCCATCGTGGGACGCGGCGAAAAGGCTGAAAGGGAATCCCCTGAAAGCCTGGGCACGATCGGCATCCGTACTTCATCCGGCGGCAGCGTTCCGCTCAACCAGGTTGCCGATGCCTATACCGTCGGTGTGTTGAACCGTATCATGCGCTACAATCAGGAGCGCACCATCACTGTCAGCGCCAAGAACCAGGTGCTGAAGGCTTCCGAAATCTTCGCGGCCCTTACGCCGACACTCGAGGCCATGGATTTTCCGAAACACCACTTCTGGGAATTAGGGGGCGAGCTGGAAGATTCCGCCCGGGCCAAGAGGAACCTGGCGAAATGGATGCTGCCCTGCTTTGGCGGCATTGTGTTTCTGCTGGTCTGGCAGTTTAACTCCATCCGCCGGGCGGCCATCATTATCCTGACCATGCCGCTGGTCATTGTCGGATCAGTGGTGGGCCTGTTGCTGATGCAGGCCGATTTCGGTTTTATGGTCATCCTCGGGCTTCTGGCCCTGGCCGGATCGATTGTGAACAACGGCATCGTGATGATCGATAAAATTGAAGAGAACCGTCGTGACGGGCAGACGCCCTATGATGCGGTGATCAATTCGGCCGTCAGTCGATTCAGACCGATCCTGCTTTCGGTTTCAACAACCATGCTCGGATTCTCGCCGCTGATCATCAATCGGGATCCGCTTTTTTACGGCATGGCATGCATCATGTTTTTCGGCCTGGGCATCGGCAGTTTATTTACGCTAAACTATGTGCCGGCACTATACAGCATCTTTTTTCGGGTCAAATCCCCGGCAGATAATACGCCAGCCTGACCCCAAAAGGGCTCTAAGGCAGCGATACTTCCGCGTATTACTTTAACTATCAAACAATACATATTTAGCAGAAGTACGCGTCCAGCAGTTTGGTTTTCGCCTGATTGAGTAATGGTTCAAATTTGGCCCGTATCTCCCCGGCTTTCTCTTGCCAGGCTTTGTCGGCTTCCAGGTTGGGTACGACCGCCGGACCGGAGATAAAATGATCTTTAGCAAGCTTATCCAGTGAAATTTTAGATCGCTCCTGAGCCGCCGCATCAATTGCTTCATCAAATTCATGCAAAACCGAAGTGACCCTTTCAATATCGGCAACCTTTAACTGAGCCAGCAGTTCAAACCATGCGTGATTATCGGCTCCAAGTTCGATCTGCCCGCATATTTCTTTAATCAAGAGTGCGTTTCCTGACAGATCATAGTCTTTTTGCATTTTTTGGTATTCGGATCTCAAATTGTCGGCGTTGAGCGCCTGGTCTCTAAATTTCTGCAGCAGACCGCGGATACGACTGCCGATCTCTTTATTGATCTGCTCCTTTCTCTCCTCGGAGCTGAGGCTCAGATCCTTGGTTTTTTCCATTACCAGGTCTAATGTACTTTTAATTTCTGCCATTTAAGTCTCCATAATAAATGAAAAAAAATTAGACCATAATAGCTATTTGAAACCATATTAATTGGTTAAACTCGAAGAACGAAATCCGAAACAAACCCGAATATCAAATGACAAAAATTCAAAACCGAAGTTTTGGACATTCGAATTTATAATTTTGAATTTGTTTTGAATTTCGATTTTCGGATTTCGCATTTTTAAATAAATTATGGCAATATTTAACAGATCGTTTATTATTCCGGCTGAATTAACCGATCCAGGATAAATCCGTGGAAGCTGTCTCCGCTGCCGGCGATAAAGACCCAGCCCAAATGCGTCAGGCACATGGTACAAAAACTAACCCGCCAGGCATAGCCGCTAAACCAGGTAAATTCCGTCGAAGGCGGCCCGGCATAGCCGCACCCCTGTGCATATTTATAGCAGCCAATTTCAAAAACGATTCCATGGGGATTGGCGAAGGTGTGATGATGCGCGCCCTGGACGGAAATGCGCTCTGCCGGCCGGGTAATGGCCTGGTGGCATTGGCGGCAGAGGATGAGTTCCTCTTCTTCGGGAGCGGGTTCCTCGGCTTCTTCTTCGATCAGCTCCGGAGCATCCTCGCCGCTTTTTTTGCCGGGCTGCTCGCGAAATAAAGGTGTATCAACAATCTCTACCGTTTCCATTTTCCCCGCCCTGTATTCAGGGAATATTCATTTACCCTTTAAACAGCGACTTTTTGAGCACCGCTTTATTGTACGCACCGATAATGTCCCGCCGACTGACCACGCCTTCCAGTTTATTGGGCTCCTGCGCAGAAACAACCGGCAAAACCGCAAAATCTTTGGCACTGATCTTTTCCAGCGCCGTCCACAGATTGTCGTCCATGGAAATCGTCACCAGATCGGTGGTGGCCAGATCCCTGGCCACCACCAAATCTTTGAGATGTTCGTCAAAAATGGCTTCGTTATAGTCATTAAAAGAAAGGATGCCGATCAGCTGATTTTGCGCATTGAGTACCGGAAAGCTGTTAAACTTGCTTTTGGATATCACCTCGGCCATTTGCTCCAGCGGCAATGCTTCGTCAATGGTTTCAACATTCGGATTCATCACATCTTTTACAAACATTGATTTTAAAACATTGACCTCTTTGCCTTCTTTGATATCGATGCCGCGTCTGACCAATTTCAAGGTATAAATTGAATCCCTCAGCAGCTGTCCGCTGGCGATTGCAGCTATAATGCATGAGAGCATAAGCGGAAGAATGATTTTATAATCACCGGTCATCTCAAACAAAATTAAAATAGCGGCCAGCGGACCATGGGTGGTGGCGGCCACCACCGCCCCCATGCCGACGATGCTGTAAGCCCCGGGAGATGCGGTGATGCTGGGGAACAATTGATGAACCACGGCCCCGAAGACCCCCCCGGCCATGGCCCCCAGAAAAAGCGATGGGGCAAAAATTCCGCCGGAACCGCCTGAGCCGATGGTAATGGATGTGGCCAAAATTTTGGCCGGCACCAGAACCAGCAAAAGCCACCAGGCCATCTGCTGCATCAGCGCCATGTCAATGGCTCCATATCCGACGCCCAGAATCTGCGGAAAAACCAGCGAAGCGACCCCCAGAAACAGTCCGCCGATAATTCCCTTGAGATACTCGGGAAATTTAATCTCGTCAAATAAATCCTCGATTCGATACAGGGTTTTGGTGAAAGTGATCCCGACCAGCGCACAAAAAAGACCCAGAAACAGATACATGGGAAGCTCCCAGGCGCTGACCAGTTCATAAACCGGAACGATAAAGGCCGGTGTATCCCCCAGATAGGCCCGCGAAACAGCGGTGGCAACAACGGAACTGATCACAATCGGGCTAAATGTGGCCAGACCGAAATCACCGAGAATAATTTCCAGGGCAAACATGGAGCCGGCGATGGGGGCGTTAAACGTTGCGGCAATGCCGGCGGCAGCCCCGCAGCCGACCAGAATACGCATTCGATCGGCCGAAACTTTCATAAACTGGCCCAGTGCTGATCCGATGGCAGAGCCAATTTGAACGATCGGACCCTCGCGGCCCACCGAACCGCCCGTACTGATACTGATGGCGGAAGCCAGTGTTTTGACCACCACAACCCGCTTTCTGATCACACCACCCTTAATCGCTACCGATTCCATAACCTCCGGTACGCCATGTCCTTTGGCCTCCCGGGCAAAAAAATAAACCAGCGGCCCCACAATCAGGCCGCCGATTACCGGAATCGTCACACGATAATACCATGGCAGATTGACCACCAGTTGCAGCAAATCGTTCTCACCGCCGTAAGCCAGCGTCTGAAAAATGCTGATCAGATGCCGAAAACCAACGGCGCCGAAACCGCCTGCCGCACCCACAATGACGGCCAGTATCACCATAATCGTATGCTCATTGGCCCGGATCTGTTTTAGATTTGAAAATTTTTCAAAAAACTGAGTTTTCATCGATTGTTTTTCCGATTTAAATTCTTGTAAATTATGAGAATACGGTTATCCTCAGATGCGCTTAAACTCTTAGTGCTTGAAAATATTTGTGATTTTTATATATGCCGCCAGACGGAAGTGTCAAGGGATAAATCCCCGAGGCAGATCGAAGCTAATCATCTACCGAATTTAGATAATATTTTATAATTTTATTTTGGGATTGACGCCATGCTCAAAATCCGGTAGATGATTGTTTTTTAATCATAACGATGCCTTGACATCAAAGAAAAAATACATATATTTCCAGCAAAAAGAGTGACATAGATAGTTAACTACCTGATATCTCTTTTAATTCAATTTCAGGAGGACAAATATGCCGTTTTACGAGTTCCAGTGCCCGGAAGGCACAATAACCGAACGCCTGGTCCCGATCGGTACCGCGCATATCAAATGCCCCAAATGTAACAAGCGGGCCAAAAAGATTTTATCGGCCTGCTCTTTCAAACTGGTCGGGGGCGGATGGTATGCTGATGGATATTCTTCAGCGAAAACGGGCTCCAAAAAAACGTCTACCAAAAGTGCTAAAAAGGAAACGAAAACCAAAGAAGCGTGATCCGGGGTTCGTTTGACGTCGGTACAAATCCGGCATAAGAATGCGTTACCCAATAGCTTCAGTGAAAGCTGCACAACAGACTTCGCCTTTCAACAAATACCAGTGTCCCCCCTGTGGTCATGCTACAGGGGGGTTGTTATTTGCTGCTTGTCAATCATCAATTCAGACATCAATTCGGATCTTTTGGCTGCTGCCATCCCCATCCGAACCGGCAAGATTATTTTCTTTCTATTCATTACCGTTCACCGGGTGACCCAATCGCAATGCAAGAGGTAAATTGTGGAATCAAAATGTGAATATTCAAGCATGCAAATCCCCGCTGATCCGAAATATGCAACCGCAGCTGCCGGCTATGTATGCGAAATCGCCCGTACGATCGGAATGCCAAAGCAGGACCTAAAATCTCTTGAAAAAGGCATGATCGAAGCCATCAACGCCCTGATCGAGTATTCCTTCGAACCCGATGAAAAAGGTATCCTGGAGGTATCTTGTGAACGCGTCCCTGAAGGTTTTAAGGTGAGCCTGCGGGATAAAGGGCTACCTTTTGGAACCGTAGCGGCAGAATTATCCGTCAGCGAGGGTCAGGTTGACGATATTCCCGGAATGGCGGAACCGATTTCCCACCTCAAGGAATATCTCGATGAAATTCGGCTCCACAATCTGGGCCCGGAAGGCAAGGAACTGGTTTTAATAAAGCACCTCAAAAATAAAAATATCACTGACTATTACGCCGCCTGCGACCTGGAGCCATATGAATCT
This sequence comes from uncultured delta proteobacterium, assembly GCA_963706575.1. Classification (GTDB taxonomy): domain Bacteria; phylum Desulfobacterota; class Desulfobacteria; order Desulfobacterales; family JAHEIW01; genus JAHEIW01. The sequence goes on from CAVPNL010000004.1 coordinate 540,439, forward strand.
TCGGCAACACCCATAGCCTTATCCGAGGATCAAACAAAATGCCGCATCCGGCGCATGAAGCCGGACGATGCTGCCGAAATATCAAAAACCATATATAAAACCTATGGCTATACCTATCCCCATGACTATGTCTATTATCCTGAAAAAATTATCGCTCTGAATGAAAGCGGCCGGGTTTTCTCCGCCGTGGCTATTGCCGGAGATGAAGAAATTGCCGGTTACGGCGTCTTTCAAATCTGGGAAGAAAACCCTAAAATCGTTGAAATGGCCCAGGGCGTCGTCAAACCGGAATTTCGCTCTCTGGGGTGTTTCGGCAATATTACCCAATATCTGATAGATGAGGTAAAATCCCGGGGCATCCAGGGCGCCTTCGGCGAGGCGGTTACCAACCACACGGTATCGCAACATACGGTTCACGGTTTCGGTTTCAAAGACTGCGGCTTGAGACTCGGCGCGGTACCGCCGAACATCGTGTTTAAAGGGATGACAGGTAAAATCCCTCATAAGGTGAGCTTGCTGGTGCAATTTTTGTATCTGCAACAGATGCCGGCGCACGCGCTCAAGGTCTATGCGCCGGATCATCACAAAGACATGATCGCCGCGCTATACAAAGAAATGGGTATTCGACCTGAGATTAAAACGGCGGTCCCGGCGAAAACAAAAAAGGCCGCAGCCACATCGATTGTTAAAATATGGCAGATCGCATCAATGAGTTATGCCCGCATGATCATTGAACGCTATGGTCGCAACATCGCCAGTGAGTTAAGAAACAAAGTAAAAGAAATTTGCCGGCAAAAAACCGAAATTATAAATCTTTTCTTAAACCTGTCCGATCCGCTAACCGGCACATATGCGTTGCAATTTGAAACGCTGGGATTTTTCTTTGCCGGCATATTACCGGGCGGGTTCAAGAATGGAGATGCCTTGATTCTGCAGTATTTAAACAATGTGCCGATCGATTATGACGCCATTCAGGTCGAATCCGCCATTGCCCAAAGACTGCTGGCCTATGTGCGCGCACAGGATCCGAATTTAAATTAGCCACGGACCCTTCTTCGCTCTGTCGAGCTACGCCGCGGCAGGCCCACACATAAAGACACGGACATTTCCTTTTATCGACAAAATAATAAGGCAGACGGGTCATGACGCAAAAGGACAATTCATGATTGCAGGAGGGCAACTCATGACGGAAAAGGACAAATAAAAAAGGTTCAGGGTTGAAGCTTCAAGGTGAATGAAAAGAAATTCTTTAAAATCTTGAAAATAAAATGGAGGATCGGACGGGATGATGGATGCTATCGTAAGAAGACTGCCGGTGAAAGGAAAAGATGGTTCAATCGATCTGATCGAAATCGAGGGAATTTTTTATCTCGAAGCCAAGGGACATGATACGCTGATTCGAACCAGGCGAAAAAAACCTTATGAATCCGTACAGCGGATACAGGAGCTTGCCAAAAAGCTGCCGGCACCGGCGTTTGTGCGTTGCCATCGGGAATACATTGTCAATTTGAACCGGGCCCGTTCTCTCACGCCTCGCAAATCAAAAGACTACGATCTCCGCCTGGACCCTCCTGTCAACCGCCGTATCCCAATCGCCCGCGACCGGCTGGAGAAGGTTCGCCGCATTCTTGGAGTTTAAGTGCCACTATATAAAGAAACCATTAGATAGAATTGCAGTAGTCAGAATTTTATCTGACATAATTTGTTTAGAACTCGCCATCAAATCGGGCATCGGCTAAATTTCAAAACTATTTCAGCATAATTGAAAGTCATACATTCATGTGATACTCCTACATATCTGTAGTTTAGGGAAATTTGTGATATTTTATAATATCACAGGTTTTCAAAGAGCTGGTTTTTTGCCGATTATCTCAATGTATCAGTACCTGACCAATATTTAATTATATTGCAACTGATGTAATCCCTTCGCAACGATTTATTTAGTTATTAAAACTGACTGTATCGAGTATTTAATTGTGGAAGAAATGAGTCACTTTTGTTGACTTTTTTTCACAATATTAGTCCATGAAACATCTTTCATTTCGATTAACCATCTGAAATTAAACTATTTCTGGTTTCGAATAAAGACTTGCATAATTTTTGCAAAAATGAAACTATCGAATTTTATTGGTCAAATATATAAGATTGTCGGAGGAAATTATGAATTGGAGGATTCCAAAAGGAAAATTTGGGCAACAAATCTCTATAAAAAACTTACTTGTGGTCCTTATAGTAGGCTTTGTTACAATTGTAGGGATTGGAATATCCGGTTTATTAGCCAATGAGGACAATACTGAAAACAATTCTGATTTTAGTTACCAAAATGCGGCCCAGGCGCAGCATGCGCATAACTTAGCCTTACAGGCGACACTGCAAAACCCTAAAGTAACCGAGGCCATTGCGCTTGCAAAAATCAGCAAAGACCCCCAGGATATTCAAACCGCAAAGCAATTGTTTCATAATGAAATGGATAAGCTCAGCAAGCAAATTGCAAATATGCGAGCATCGGATATGGGTTGGGGAAATATTGCCAAGCAATTGAATGTGCATCCTTCCTATTTAGGAAAGAGACAATCTATGGTTTTTGCTAAAAATGATATTTTTTATAAAAATCACCAGCTTGCCAAAACTAATACCAAGGTAGCGAATACCAGGAGCCGTAAAGGAAAAAATACAAAGGGGCATTATGGTCGTGACTCAAAATCAAAGAGTAAAAGTTTAGGCCTGTCCCATACCGGAAATCTTGGTCATAGCAAGGGCCGGGGACTTGCCTTGGGACATAGTAAAGGCGCAGGTAACAGCACTCTCGGCGGTAATAGCGCTGGTCATGGCAGCGGTCACGGAAACGGTCATGGTGGTGGCCATGGCGGCGGTCATGGCGGCGGTCATGGTGGCGGCAACGGAAGCGGTAAATAGAATAATAATTCGATACTTGCTTTACTCCAACTAATCAAAGGTTTTTAGCGCTACAAAAATGTTGTGATATTCTGACATATCTGCAATTTTAGCAAACCACAGATTATCTCAATGTATCGGTACTTCAGTGATATTTGGTTTTCTGGAAAAAAATCCAAAATCATGTTATTCTTTGGGATCAATAAAGCTTTTAAACTAAAAGAGACCACCGTTGAAAATAATCCGAAAAATATCAAAAACTGCTGCTATTTTTTTAGCTTTCCATATGCTTATGTTGTCATGCCCTTATCAACCTGTATGGGCAGCAATGATAGGCACAGAATCAATCATAAATGTAGATCGAGGCCAAGGCCCACGTGACTATTTAAACAACATTTTAGCGCGTGAAGAAATTCAGGCGATATTGATATTGCAAGGCATTGATCCGCAAGAGGCACAGGTCCGGATTGATAATCTATCTGACGATGAGATCAGTAAATTCGTTCATGAGATGGATCAGCTTCCTGCCGGAGGTGGTTTTTTCGAGACTTTGATTATAGTTGTATTTTTAATATTTTTGATACTTTTGGCGACTGATATCTCAGGCTATACTGACGTTTTCCCTTTTGTTAAAAAAACTGCTTCAAAAAAAATAACTCGGGATGAAACGACCATTGAGACTGCTAATATACAGAAAATCCAGCCCTCCTCGGAAGATAACGGGATCAATGCAGCTGACAATCTAATAATATATTTCCCGCCTGATTCAAATAATCTTACAGCGAAGGCATTTGAAAAGCTTGATCGAGTTTTTATGTTTATGGCTAAAAATCCTAAAACAAGAATCAATATCAAAGGATTTTCAGATTCGACTGAATCATCTTCTTATGATCAAATGGTATCCGAAAGTCGTGCGAATACAGTAAAAAATTATCTTATAGCAAAGGGGATTGACTCGGCAAAAATATCAACTTTGGGGGTGGGATCTCAGGCCGTCTCCGCAACCAAAGGCACTGAAGAGGAAAAACAAATGATTGGCCATGTTGTAATTGAATTTAATACTCCAACCACAAAATAATCACTTTAAAAATCGCGTACACCTCATGCAGTTTCAAATTTTGATTTTATGATTTGTATTTATTTGCAATGAACCAGCTTTCTCAAAATCACAGATATTTCTAAAAAATCAGCACTTTTGAATCAATCAAAAAGTTGTGACATCGATTTCATAACTGCATAAATGTTCTTCTTTATAATTTTGTTGATATCCCTTCCACAGATTTGCCGAAAGATTCATCAAGATAGATTCAACCTCATTAAACCACACCCATCATAATTTTCGATTCTATTAAAGATTCTTTTAATGTTGCCGATTTATTACTTACGCACAAAACCATCATTTTTTAAAGGGAGATAGCTTTATGTATTGCACTTTTGCGAAAAGATTGTTTGTCGGTCTATCGATTGTATTTTTTATTGTTCCCGCTATTTTTACAGTTGGTTGTACTGCCAAAAAAATTAAAGTGGTATATGATAAAGACGCCAATTCAGGGTATTCGGAGATGGGCCATAAGCATAAGAAAGGAGGCCCCCCTTCACATGCACCTGCTCATGGGTATCGAGCTAAACACCAGTATCGGTATTACCCAAACTGTTCAGTCTACTTTGACTATGGACGGAAATTATACTTTTATATAAAAGGCGATCACTGGGAAGTTGGTGCTTCCTTGCCGAATCACCTTCGGTTCAGTTTGGGTGATTCTGTGAGTATTGAATTGGATACCGCTAAACCCTACATTCACCATGCGGAGCATGTAAAGAAATACCCACCGGGGCATATGAAGGACAAGTATAAAAAGAATAAGGGTAAAAAGGAACACAAATGGGGCTAAGGCATATTTATTAAAATTTTATAGTTGATAAAGGCAGGGCAAGTAATGGCTCTGCCTTTTTTTGTGATACAACTAATCGCAAATCGGCCTAAATTGCAGATATCCCTTATAGTATCTGTACAAAATTTGACCTCCAAAAACTACAGATACTGTAAACTACAAGCTCTTGAAGACTTCTGAAATAGTGTGATATTAGACTGTCAATAGCGGTACTAACTCGCCTTTCAATTCTGCCCTATGTCCTCTGTCTTCTGACCTCTGATGCCTATTTAGAAGGTGCAATAAAATTTGCGACGTAATAGTCATCTATGATTCCCTTAGCCTTAAGCGATTCGCCCAAGTCCCTGGCGGATTTTTTATCCGGAAAATGCGAAACGCGAACCTGATACCATTTTTTGTTGGCGCTGATCGCTTCCCGCCAGTAGGCGTCCAAACCCTGCTTTTTCAAATTTTCCACGAATTTTTTCGCATAGACCGGCTTTAGATAGGCCGCTACCTGCAAGGTGAATGGATCTGTAATTTTTTCCGGCGCTTTTTCAATTTTTTGGGCAACCGGAGCCTCGGTCTTTACCAGATGGCCCACCGTGTTGATCACCAGGACAACGACGGCCGCCGTCAATCCGGCCAGCAGAACGCCGGTGAACACCTGTCTCGATTTTTTTGACTGCCGGGCCCACCGGCCAGCGGAACGTAATTGCCGGTAAATCCAGACCGGCAGGGCGGTAAGATCTTCATAAAATGTCTGCAGCACGGCACCGGTTGTTTGCAGAAAAGACGGCTTTTTCTGAATCGACCGCTGAACGGCTTGTTGGTCGGCAAGCGGTACAGAGGGCTTAAACCCGGCACTCATCTTTTTTATTTCAGCCGGATCAATACCATCCAGGTAAGCGTAAGCCTGTTTCAGCAACGGTTTGCTGCGCTCGGTAAGCGAAATCCATCGCACACACGCCGCAATACCCCTTAAGATTTCAGGGCGGTGATCACTTTTTTCAATTGCCTTGAGATAAATCGCAAGCGCCCATTCATCTGCGCGTCTCTCCCTTAGAAAAAGGCCGGCCAGGTCTTGGAGGAAGTCAACCGACAACGGTTGGTCGGCTGTCAGGATCCGCCGGTATGTTTGCAGTGCCGGAAAATCGGTCCTCTCCAGCGTTAGATAAAAGCGGGCAAGTACGGATTGGATGGTTCGATTTTTTGGCTGGGCGCTGCCGATGAGATAAGCCAGATCCTGATGTTCTTCCTTCAAGCCTCCGCGGCTTTCGATCTGCTGTATCCAGTTTTCGGCAACTTCTTCATCTTGCGGATTGGATTGCAGATAGGATACCAGAAATATTTCAGCGTCGTAAGTTTTTCGGGCACGGGCCAGATAAAACCGGGCAACACGAGCGGTTAACGCATCGGTCTTTTGCTTTTTTACGAGCGGTGAAATCAGAAAACTGTCGAAAACAGCCATTGCCCGTCGAAACCGCTTTTCGGCCTGGTTAACCATGCCATCTCTTTCATAAACCCCGGCCTCATGGATGAGCCTTTCAAGCGAGCCAAGCCCCCATCGGTTCGAAATCCATCCGATCAGCAAAAATGCTGTCACAAGGATGAGCGCAACCGGTAGCAGCACCCATTGGAGCCCCATCTGGGCCTGGAAAGACGGCAGCACCCACAGACAGGCCACACCGCCTATAAGAACGGTCAGCCAGATGCGCACCGAGATATGTTTCAAAAAAGATAGCATGGTTGGTGTAAAGTGTTTGGTGTTTGGTGTTTTGTGTTTTGGGGCCAATCCGTAATTTTCAGCGGATCAGAAACTAAACACTAAACACAAAATACGAAACACCCGTTAATTATTACTCGGGCGGCAGATCTTCCTCTTTAATCGTGGAATCGTCTTCCGCTTCTACTGTTGGCTTGCTTGCCTCCTCAATTATGGGTTTACCCCCCTTTATTGTGGCGGGTTGATCCGGTACCTGATCGGCGGGCCTGTCCGCTACTTCTGTGGCGGACCCGTCCGGTAGGGTATCAGCAACCTGGCCGGAGCGCAAAGCGACTTTTACGGGACTGCGCGTCCATTGAGCGGCGATTTCACCGCTAACCGGATCAACCGTTTCAAAGTGTATATCGGGCGGAACGGTAAATTCCCGCGGGGGTTCGCCGCTTGTGGCCTTTATCATGAAATCCGCCCAAATGGGTGCAGCCCCGCGCCCGCCGGTAATGCCAACCCCGTTTACATCGCGCATGCTGATCCCGCGGTCATACCCCACCCAGACCGAAACGCTGAGCGTGGGGGTAAAACCGGTAAACCAGGCATCACGATAATCATCGGTTGTACCGGTTTTGCCCGCAGCCGGCAGATCGAAACCCATGCGCCGCGCGATTCGACCGGTGCCCGCAGTCAAAACACCGCGCATCATGTCGACCAGCTGAAAGCCGATGCCGGCATCCAGGGTACGCTGGCCTCGAACAATTTGTTCTTCCAACACGCGACCCAGAGGGTCTTCGATCCGGCGGATCCAGAACGGTTCATGCCGCACGCCGCCGGTTGCAAAGGTGCCAAATGCCGAGGCCATCTCCAGAGGGCTGGCGCCGGAGGTCCCCAGCGCCAGCGAATAAACCGGGGTTAAGGCGCTTTTGATTCCGGAGCGACGCGCCACGTCGATCACCGCATCCGGACCGACACGTTCAACCAGCTGGGCGGCAATCACATTAACGCTTTTCATAAGGGCCTGTTTTAAAATCATGGGCCCTTCATATTCGCGCCCGAAATTCTGGGGCCTCCAGTCACTGGCACCCTTGACCGGTATCGTAATGGCTTTGTCCACAAAAACGTCGGCCGGGGTCAAATCCAGCTTTTCAAATGCCGCATAATAAAGAAAAGGCTTAAAACCGGATCCGGGAAGACGATTACTTTCCACTGCCCGGTTAAATTCCGTTTCGGAATAATCTCTTCCGCCCACAAGGGCTTTGACGGCACCGGAGTTACATTCGATGGCCACCAGTGCTCCCTGCGGGTGAGTCAGCGGGCTGGCGCTGGCGGTATCATCACCGTCGGAAATTCCCATCAGCCGATCCAGTTTTATCAATCCGTTTTGCAGAGACTCGGTTGCCCAGGCTTGCTGCTGGGGGTCCAGCGTGGTGCTGACCTTCAACCCGCCGTGGTAAACGACCTCCGGGCCGTAACGTTCTTCGAGATCGTTTAAGACCAGATCAAGAAAATAGCTGCCTTTAGTTGTGCCGGCAGCATGAGGCCATCAATTGCAGCTCGCTCTGAAAAGCAACCGTTGCTTCTTCCGCTGTCGTATAGCCCACAGCTTTCATGCGTTCAAGCACCAGTTGCTGTCTTTTTTTGGCGCGCTTAAAATACCGGTAGGGATTATAGCGGGTCGGCGATTTGGGCAGGCCGGCCAGCAAAGCGGATTCCGCCAGATTGAGCTCCAGCGCAGGCTTTCCGAAAAACGATCGGGCCGCCTGTTCAATTCCATAAGCGCCGACACCAAAGGGAATTTGATTCAGATAGGCTTCCAGTATTTCACGCTTGCTGTATTGCGACTCGATTTGAAGGGCCACCAGCAGCTCACGAAATTTGCGCATATAGGTTCGCCGATAGCTGAAAAACAGATTCTTGGCAAGCTGCTGGGTGATGGTTGACGCCCCCTGGATCCTGCCGCGCTCAAAAACAGTTATCCACAGCGCTTTCAGGGTACGCAGTTTATCAAGGCCATGGTGCTCCCAGAACCGATGGTCTTCAGTGGCGATTACCGCTTCGATAAAGGAAGGGGAAATCCGGTTGAGCGGGACGACTTCCCGGCCGCCAATAACCATCAGCCTTTCGCCGGTCGCCGCAAATATTTCCGTAGGCGGCGTTTCGATGATACGCCCTAACGGCTGCGGTACCTGGGGCAATTCGCGCATCGCAATGAAAAACAGACCGGTCGTCAGCAAAGCCCCCAGACCTGCCAGGGTCAATCCCAGGTAAAAAAGGATGCTGAAACGACGCAAACTTACGGCAAATAGACTCATTGACGGGTCCAGTTTTTTTTCTGCTCATTGGTTTGACCGGCAGCCTTATCCATATCCATACCTTCCAGATGTGATCGCAAGCGCCAGACCGCCCACTCATGACCTTGAACTAAAACGACGCGGTGCTGGGTGCCATCGAAGAATTCAAAGGCCAGCTCGATAAAGCCGGACAGGGTTTCATCAGATATGCCGATGCGCACAATTTTCCCGGATATTTGCAACAGCGTCTCCGGATGCGGCACCATGCTGCGGCGCACCTCTTCGGGAAAAGATTCCAGCGAATTAAAAAACTGATCGGCAGAATAGATACGATTTTTAAAAATCGGCAACTGATCCAGAGATTCTGCCAGAGCCACTTCACCGCGTTTCAATTGGGACAACAGAACCGAATCCAGTTCAAGTTGCCGCAACACCCGGTTGTTGGCATCCAGCAGATAGATCATCAAACCGGTAATGGATTTTTCAAAGTAGGTCCGACGCCAGCGCCCGTTGCTGACAAGTCCAAGTAGTTCAAGGGGGGAGATAATGTCATGGGCAATCGACGGTGCCAGCCGCGAATAGAGCTTGCGGAAATGACCGGCTGAAAGCATCACCCCTTTTCCGAGGGCCACATTGGCAGCAATTTGCGTAAAGGTGGCAGCACTGCGGGCTTCGCGCTGCAGTGCCTGACGGTCGGTTAGGATTTGTTCGAGGGTTTGCTGGGCGGTTCGGGTTTGATGGCTTTTTTCCCAGATAGAGCCGGATTCAGGGCGCTCTGAATTGGTGGTCACCAGATAAGACCCTAACAAGCGTTCCATCCAATCAAAGCGAAGTTCCAGGATAAAGATGCAGCTTAGCATCATGAGCAACAAAATAGGCCGCAGTGCGAATACTCTTTTCGCCCATTCTCTAAAATCTCTTGGCTCAGCCCATTCGGTCATGATAAAGGTAAAATTGCTGTATTGGAAATCAAAGGTTTTAAGTGGAGCCCGGAGGCCCGTTTGCGTTCTGTGCTGCAAAAAAAAATCGGATATTTTCCTTATTTTATGAAAACCAGTAAAAGGTGTCAAGAATGCGAAAATGAAGGCTTGTCTGACAAAAAAAATGCAGTTTGCTTTAGTGATTGTCGGATTTTTAATTTTGCCCGCGGCTCACGGTCTGGGAGCCGTCATTGTTTATGACCGCGTGACAACCGTTGGAACACCGGTTTATTTAAAGGTGTTAACCAAGGGAAGAATTTTTGCCGACGGCGGAAGACTGGCGGAGTTTTATCTGGATGATAAAAGCTTCGGTAAAAATTTAACCGGCGGAGATGGCTACGGATATTTGAAATATACACCCCGGCGTACGGGAATCATTAAAGTCAGGGCAACATCACAGGGGGAGAGCGGTGCCGGTCTCGTACTGGTAATGAAAAAAAGCGAGAAGGCGGTTCTGATTGAAATCGAAGGCGGGTTCAAAGATGTATTTATCTCAGATATCGCAGCCGGAGCCAGTCGCCAGGCTGTTAAACAGCTGCTGAAGAAATATCGCGTTATCTACTTGAGCCGGTATACGGGCATTCGGATGGCACGGAGCGCGCTGGATGAAATGGAGTTTCCGGAGGCACCGGTTTTACGTTGGCAGGGCGAGCAGACACTCAACGCCTTAAAAGAAAAAGGGGTCAATCTTTATGCCATCATCGGTCCGACCAGCGTGATTGACACAGCTGCCGACCATATAAAAAAACGATACACTTTTGATCAAAACCAAAAAGAACAGACCGTAAAAGACTGGCAAGAAGTGATGGAGCGGTTGTCAGAAAGCGCTTCCCGGAATCCCCAGAAAAGTAAAAAGAAATAAGATAATTTTATCTGCTTATCCGGAAAGTCCAAGTTCCATTAGATAAACCCTCTGTGGGAGCGGCTTCCAGCCGCGAAATCAACTGTCGCGGATAGAAGCCGCTCCCACATTCAATACCAATTTTTCTTTCCGGATAATCAGAAAATTTTATTTTGGTCCCAGGTATTTGTGGATGGTTCCGTCGGCGGCCACAGCGTAAACCGCACCGTCATTTGCCAGGGCTATGGATGCCAGGCCGTTTCCGCTAAAATTGGTATCCTGGCTGCGGGTCGACATATCGTGGCTGAAGGTAAGCAACGAACGGGTAGATACATAGATACAGTTTTCAGTTACAGCCGGTGAAGCGTATGTTTGACCTGTCAAGGCAAATTTTCTCGGCAACTCTCCATCGTGAATAAGGGTGCCATCCTGTTGGCGCAGAACCTCAATATGATCCTTTGCGATAATAAAGAGGTTCTCCTCGGGACCTGCCGCCGGAGTCGCAAAGACCGGCCGGCCGGCGTCATGCTCCCACAATTTGATACCGGTTACCGCATCATAGGCCAGCGTCTTTCCATCCTGTCGTCCGAAAACCATCATGCCGTTGCGTAACAGAGCGCTGGAGGAATGTTTTTCAAACGGGTGAAATTCCCGCCAGACGACAGATAATTCATCGTCCCATTCATAGACGCCGATGCTGCAGAGGTTATCTGCAATTGCGATCAGCGGTAATTTTCCGTCCGTAAAAACAGCCGGAGTCGGATCGACAAATACATCCGGCAGCTCACGGTCGCCGGTTTCAGCAGGATTGGCTAAAATAAATTCCTCGACCGCTGAAAAAGAATCGAACACATCTTGACTGTTGGCACGCTGCTGGGCGCTGCCCCATTTGCAGCGGCCCAGGGTTTTGTCATCGAGTTTGTCGACCGTTTTGCCGTTGTCGCGCAAGACCAAAAGCGCTCCCTGGGGGTCATTACCAACGACAGCCGCCAGGTAAACAAAAATAAGCGTGTCTTCACCCCATTCCAAAACCTTGGGGGAGCCGGATGTAAACCCGTTATCCGCAAATTCATATGACCAGCGAATTCTACTGAGTTCATCGACCTTGTGCAGAACACTTCTGTAACGCCGGTTGGCTAATGGGTGGAGCGTGATGACATAAACATCTCCGCTTCTGGAGACAGCGGGGGTGGAGACAATATGTGCAATTTTATCCTTGGAAGCGAATGAACGACGCCAGCGCTCATCACCACCCTCTGAATCGATGGCCACCAGTTCACCATCCACGGTACCGAGATATACGATTTGTTTTCCACTGATATCGTTCCCGATGACTGGAGAAGAGCTCGTAAGTTTATAGGGTCCGGCAACCCACGCCGAAGAAAGCGCAAAGCCGCTTTCCACAGGTATGTAGCCCTGGCCCGCTAAATTACCGTGAAATTGTCTCCACTGCGGGATACCGCCGCTGGCACAGCCAGTCAAAATCAGGAAACAGCATGTCAAGATAGCGCTGCGCAATAAAGAGGTCATGTTCAGATCCTCCCTCAGATAATTGTTCTGCAGGGACACTTTACCTAAAAGCTTTTTTTAAACTGGGAGGACAAACATGTCAATATCTTCCTGAAAAATCGGCTGATTAAAGAAAAACTGCAAAACCCCCACAGGGCCAAAAAACTGTGACTGGCTCACGATTAAACCACCGGGTACCCGGCCGATTTCCAAGCTTCCACACCGCCCTTAACGACTTTTACGTTGCTGTAGCCATCGTTTTCTAATTTTACCGCCAGACCGGCGGCACTGGCCTCCTGCGATCAGGCACAGTAAAAAATCATCTCCTGATTTTTGGCAAGTCCGGGCAGTCTCGACCGGAATTCCGAAAAAGACAGTGCCCCCTCAAGGTGATTGGTTTTAAATTTGTCGGCATCGTCATATGCACAGACCAGAAGCGCCTGTCCGGCAGTAACTTTTTGCCTTGCTTCCTGCGGCGAAATTCGAATTGGTTCACTCATTGATCGCTCCTTGGTTTATCGTAAAAAGTTCAATTTAGGTAAGAATAATATAGGCAGGATTACTCCGAAAGCAACCATGGGATTCCTATTCTCAATTGGAATGAAGGGGGGGCATTTTAAAAGCATAGCGCAAAGCGCATGGCGCATAGCGTAAGTGACATTAAAGGGGATGGCGAGCGTTTTTTAACGCTTTGCGCTCTGCTCTATGCGCTTAGCGTTATCTTTTTACCATCGTCGATAGTGATAATGACCGGAATGCAGGGAGTGAAGAACTTCTACGGAAAATAGCAGTGCCATAGATGAGTAAAAAATCCACATTAAGATGACGATAACGGAGCTAAGGGAACCATACAATACGTTAACCTCGGTGATATGACTGATATACACGCTGAAAAGCTTCCGGGCCACGATCCACAGCAGGCAAAAGACAAATGCTGAAATCAGTCGGTGTCGCAGCTGTATTTTTATATTCAGAAACAACTTGATGGTGATAAGATAAAAAGCGATCAGCACCATTACAGATAATACATTGATTCGATGGGAAGTAAATGCGGTCAGGGCCATTTGGGAAATCTGATTAACATAAGGCGTACTGTTTATGGCATTTAAGATATGGGATATGACCGTTGAAAGAATAATCAGGATGAAATTGGACATAAAAAAAAGTAAGCCGGCAAAAACGCTGATAATGACATAAAACGCCTGCCCAAAAAGCAAATGCCGGGGGGGAAGCTGGAATATTTTGCGGTATGAGGTTTCAAGCGATTTGAAAAAAAGACCGCTGATGATCGGCAGCATTAAAAAATTAATGGCCTTAAAGGATCCGTAGGCATCCGGGTTAATAACATGGGATTTGATCCAATTCTTGGTTACGAAGGGAATGATATGATTTATTTCTTCGGCAAGGACCTCAGAAATATTGCCGCTAAAGGCGCTATTGGCAATAAAGAAACCTTTAATCAGATCAAAAATCAGAATACTTAAAGTGGAAAACGGAATGATCGATAGTAAAAAAACAAAAGACACCGATAATGACAGCGTCACACAGTCATCTTTATCAAATTTGTTTAAAGCGGCTGAAAACAAATTGTATCCCGGGATGTTTAGCCGTAAAACTCGTGTTTTCATTACCCTTATCGGTGACCTCCAACCGGAGGCACCCGCCCCCCTCGGATGTATTTCAGCCGATTCTAACTTTCCATGAGTTCGGCTGTCAGATCTTCACGCACGTCATAATCAAGTGATTTTATGCTGGGAAATAGGTCAACGAGGATTTTTTTTGTTTTTTCGATGCCGCTGATCGCCTGATACATCTTGTTGTTTTCGGCTTTGGTCAGATCCAGTTGTCCGCTAATTTCATCAATGTCATCCAGTATAAAATCCAATTCGTTGATGACTCGTAGAAAATCCTGAGTCTCCATAGTTGCCTCCTTTTTTTGAGTCCCCCCTACCAGGAAATTTATCGGCAACTACAGGAAAAACTTAAGCATTTTTATTTCATAATCCTGGAATGCGGATGTTTCTTAACCCATTGTTTCCATTGGGTGTCCTCAAAGGCCAGCTTGGAGAGCTGTCTTTTAAAATAAACGCCCTGGATGCTCATCAGCCCTTGAGCGTTCGGATACCACAACGAACCGGTTTCTTTATCATATAAAACAAAGGTGCTGTCATAGGTCCAGCCTGCAGGCACCAGCGTTATATTGCGACCGTCGATCTGGCGGCTGTACACAGCCGCTAAATTTACAAGTGGTCAGTAAGCCGCTGCAATGGGACGGTCGCCGATAAAGCTGTTGGCCACCTCGTGGCGCCAGAGTTTTGATACAGCGTAAGCGTTGGCATGTTCGCCTTCGTTGATGCCGATAACGCGTTCGTTACGCCGCACCCCGGAGTTATCTCTGTTAAACTGTGAATCATCAAGCGGTGTAAATGCATTACGCCCGATTCCGTGTTGAAAACGCTGGGGCTCAAAACCAATCGACACGGCCTGGGTAACATCCCAGCGCTCGCCATGCTGATCGACAATATAGGTTTTGCCTTTTTCCTCGATGACGCTGGAAAATGCCTGGCTCAGGGCAATGACCAGAATCAGTCCCAATAAAATTATCTTTAAAATTATCAATTTTCGAAACATATTGGACCTCCCCAAAAAAAAATAAGGTTTCAAACAAAAAATTTCCCCAGAAATTGGTCGGCTATACGCCTTTATTCTTACAATTCAGGTTTCAGGTGTCAGTGTTCAGGTGTCAGTTTTACGAACCTGATGACAGGAGAATTATCTGATTCCGCACTCTATCATCTGTTTGCTGACACCTGAAACCCGATGCCGAATTAGCACGTGAGGTGGAACGCGGCTGCCACATCCCTGCCCACAGCAACCAAGTGATCAAAATAAAATTAATCAAGTCTCGACAAAGGCGGCACCTAAAATTGCTTTCCACAAGATTATGTGCTTTAACAGGAACACTTCTGATTATTTTCGCCAATGAAACGAATATGTTGGCGGGGTCGGTGATATACATGACCACCCAAAATTTAAATATCGATTTAAACAAAAAGGTGCCGTTTGATCTGGTGCGTTCGTGGGTAAAAGGAGAGTGAGGTGACTGAAAGCATAGATTTTGATGGTGCAGGTATCGCAGATCAACTGGCCGGGGTGGCAGGCATCGAGGTAAAAACTGATGAAATGATCGCGCCCTATACCACCTATAGAATTGGCGGTCCGGCAGCGATCTGGGCTGCTCCCGCAAGCGAGGACGGTATCGGTGAGGTGCTCGCGATCGTGCGCGAGACCGGCATCCCTATGTTTATCCTGGGTCACGGCTCGAATTTATTAGTTTCAGATAAAGGCTGGCCGGGGGTCATACTTTATCTGGGCGCCAATCTCAGCGGATGGCGTTTTGATAACACACGGGCCACCGTCATGGCCGGCACGCGTTTGCTGGACCTGATCCAGGATGCGGTTGACCAGGGGCTCGGCGGTATGGAACTGATGGCTGGAATCCCCGGTGGCGTTGGTGGAGCGCTACGGATGAACGCGGGAGCTTTCGGACAGGAAATCGAGCAGACAACGGTTGCGGTAAAAGGTTTCCGAATGGACGGCACGCCTTTTGAGGCCGCCAGAAAAGAAATTAATTTCAGCTATCGGCGGGTTCCGCAGCTGGAGCGGGTGGTGATCACCTCCGGGGAATTCCGCTTTAAAAAAACAGCTGCCAGCATATTAAAGCAACGGATGAATGATATCCTGGAATTACGCGCAAAAAAACAACCATTGAATTACCCTTCATGCGGCAGTGTTTTCAAGCGCCCTCCGGGTTATTATGCAGGCGCATTAATCGAAGAAGCCGGCTTGAAGGGTGAACGCGTCGGTGATGCCATAATCAGTCCCAAACATGCCGGATTTATCCTGAACACCGGCAAGGCGAGCGCCGCCGATGTCTTCAGCCTGATCCGCAGAATCGAAGATAAGGTATGGGAGCGGTTTGGCGTAAAGCTTGAGAGGGAAGTAAAGCTCATCGGTGAGTTTAACGATTAAAAAAAAGCTTCAGGATTATAAAAATAAAAATACACCACGAAGATCACGAAGTACACAAAGAATGATTTAAAAATAATTGAAATCCTTCGTGAACTTCGTGCTCTTTGTGGTGATATAAATACAAAATGAAATCTGACCCCCCCCGGAACAACCGGCAGCTCACTCGATTTTTCATCCCGCTGGCACTTCAAGCGGCATCTCAGGCCCTTTCCTATCCCCTGATAGCGATGGTTGCCTCGCGCGGCCCCGGCGGTCCGCTGAACCTTGCCGGGCTGGCCCAATCCACCACTATAATGATCTTTCTAGGAATGTTCTGCATCTCCTATGTCACGACGGGTATGATTTATGCCACTTCCCGGGAAGGCTATCAAAAATTTAGGAATATCGTCCTGATGACAGGTTTCGGTGTGATTACTGTTCAGGCCGCCCTGTGTATTCCCTGGCTTTCGCACCTGCTGTTCGGCAATTTGATCGGGCTTCCGCCTTCGATCGCATCACCGGCAAAAATCACGCTGCTGGCCACCATCCCGGTCCAGTTTTTATTCTTTCTGCGCACCCCCTATCTCGTCGTTATGTACATTGGCAGAGCCACTGGAAAGGCCAGTCTGGCAACCATAGCCCGAATTGTCGTAACCGCCGCCCTCTCCCCGCTTTTCTGTCTTATGGATCTGGTGGGGCCGGTCTGGGCAGTGGTCTGCCTGACGTTGCCTGCAGCCCTCGAATGCCTGCTGGCGAGATTATTTGCCCATCCATTTCTAAAAAGACTGAAATCTTCAACGACAACTCCGCCGGGGGCCGGTGAAATTTTCTTCTTCAATCTACCGCTGTCAATCGGCGGTTATTTACTGACTGCTTCGGCGATCATCATGGGTGCATTTATCGCCAGAGCGCCGGATCCCGAGCGCGTATTGCCGATCTGCTATCTGGCTCTGGGGCTGGCCAATCCGGTTGCATTTGCGGCAACGCGCATCCAGACAATGGTCCTGGCATTTCCACCGGCCGACCTCAAAGATCGCCTGACGTTTCGATTTGCTCTGGGAGCCGGAGTGGTTTTGGGGCTGCTGCCGCTGATTTTTATTCTACCCGGTCTGATTGAATTGTATTACATCACCTTGCAAAAATTGAAGCCGGCCGATATGGGACTGGTCAGGATCACTGCCATCGGCTTGATATTTTATCCCTTTAGTGTGGCTATCCGGGCGCAAAGTGAAGGGCTCGCTGCCTGGTTAAAAAGACCCACAACGGTGATGGCCGGACATACGATCTTCCTGGCAACCATTATCGCCTCCGGCTTCCTTTTGCTTTTGCTGGGTGCTCCCGGATTTATCATCTGTGCGGCGATACTGCCCGCGGGAAGTCTGGCTTCCTCACTCACCATGCGGGCATTGATGAGCCGATCCAGGCCAAAGCCCACACCCGTCGCCCCGACAACGACCTCGGTGGGGCATGTAAGGTGAGCTGCCAGGATGATATGTCGAGGGCTCTGAAATGAGTTTTATTAGAACCCATCTCAAAAATAGGATTTTGGTTCAAGATTCCGTCTTCGCCTAAAGGCTTCGCCGAGAAACGCGCGGCGGGGCCGAGCTTTTCCCGCTAAGCGGGACTTCCCACCTGATCTTAAAATCGTTGTGGGTCGAAACCGGAGGCATACTGTTGTATGTCGAGGATTTAAAGCGAGGCACCAACAAAGATATTGGGCCAAAAGACATTTTTGAGATGGGTTCTAGGCGTCTTCCCAGAAAATGCACTCCACCGGACACGTCTCGATGGCTTCTTCAATACAGTCCTCCGGCCCGCCTTCGGGCAGGATGACCTCTGCTTTTTCCTCAGCTTCGTTAAACGCAAAGACCTCTGAGCAAAGTTCCACGCAGCTTTCACATCCGATACATTCATCGGCGTCGATAACAACTCGTTTGGCCATAGTTGGATCTCCTTTTTGTGAGTTTTTAAGTAAATGATTTTGCTGTAGCCCAAATTGAATTCTTAAGATAATGTTTGCCACCGTAAAAGCAAGAAAATTAGCGTAATCATTCAGCAACTTGCATTCAGATGGGCACGAATCGGCCTAAATGCCCTCCCATATCGCCGGGCAATAAACAAACAATTGAATTCCTGCTTGCCCTTTGCGCCTAAAATACAGTATCCAACATCGTGCATCGTACAACAACAATCATTATAGTCGATAGGCCCGATACCCCATAATAATCAGTAGCTGAATACCATGAAACTTTTCAATATCCTGGCCATCTTGATAACACTGTCTGCGGGCTTCAGCTATATTAACCATCGCTTTATCCGGTTGCCGACCACCATCGGTCTGATGACAATAGCCCTTCTGGCTTCGCTGGGGCTGATCGCTTTGGGGCCGCTGGGGTTTGGCTTAAAAGAAGATGCCCGCCTTTTTCTCAACAGCATTGATTTCGATGAAACCTTACTCCACGGCATGCTCAGCTTTTTACTGTTTGCCGGGGCCTTACATGTCAACCTGGCAGACCTGGCCAGACAAAAATATATCATCGGCACTCTGGCAACTCTGGGAGTCATCGGATCTACCTTTATTATCGGATTTGCCAGCTGGTGGCTTCTGGGCTGGCTGGGTATTGAATTGCCTTTCATATACTGCCTTTTGTTCGGTGCCCTGATCTCACCCACAGACCCGATAGCGGTAATGGGTATCTTAAAAAGGGCCGGCGTACCGGAAAGTCTTGAAACCAAAATTACCGGCGAATCGTTATTCAATGACGGTGTCGCTGTCGTGGTATTTCTGGTTATACTGGAAATAGCGACCGGAACCCAAGGAATCACTGCCGCTTCAGTGGCGGCTTTGTTCTTGAAAGAGGTGGTGGGTGGATTGATTTTCGGGTTGCTGATCGGGGCCATTGCTTATTGGATGCTCAAAAGTGTGGAGAACTATCAGGTAGAGATCCTGATTACCCTGGCACTGGTAACCGGCGGTTTTGCACTCGCCGATGTGCTGCACCTTTCCGGCCCGATTGCCATTGTTGTGGCCGGGTTGCTGATCGGCAATCACGGACGCATGCTGGCAATGTCCGACGAGGTCCGCGATCATCTTGATAAATTCTGGGAACTGGTTGATGAAATCTTAAATGGGGTGCTCTTTGTGCTGATCGGCCTTGAGGTTTTGATTCTAACCTTTAACCGGGCTTACATTTTAGCAGGAATCATTCTTATTCCCCTTTTACTGGCCGTTCGTTTTGTCTGTGTTGGAATACCGGTGGTAATTCTGAAGCGTTTCCGCACCTTCAGCCCTCATGTGATCAAAATCCTCACCTGGGGAGGCCTGCGGGGCGGCATTTCGGTTGCCCTGGCATTGTCCCTGCCGGCCGGTGAAAATCGCGAAGCCATTCTGGCGGTCACCTATGCCATTGTTGTATTTTCCATCATCGTCCAGGGTCTGACCATCGGCAAGCTCGTGAAATCAAAAGAACCTTAGACTTTTAAAAATCAAATTTCTTGTACAAATTCATACAAAAAGATCGCCTGCTGAATTTGGGCCGAAATCTCGCTACGGCAAAATATTCATCATATTGTATGAATTCGTAAAACGATTTCAGGATTCCTGGCAAACCCTCAAAACCACGGGAAACAACGACCCCAAACAAGTTGCGTTATGCGTTTCGATCTGGTAGGCTGCGCCTTTAATTTATTGGTGATCATAATCCGGGTTGTTTTGCAGTTGATCATTAAGCCAAGATTGCATGACAATTTGACAAACACAGGCAGTTTAAGGAGACCCAAGAATGGCTGAAGAGCAAAATCCACAGGCGGAATTGAAGATCGATAGAAGCAATCTTTATAGAGAAGAAACTTTCACGGATCTTAAAGTGGGAATGATCAAACGGATGACACCCGTTAAGTCCGACGGTGCTGACGATAAAACCCGAAAATCGGTTTTCGTGGGCCAAACCTCCCTGATGACACCCGGAGGGCCTTTGCCGCTTCAGGCGGTCATTCAGGCCAAGGATCTGCAGCAGGCGATTAAAAAATTCCCGGAGGCCATGAAGGTGGCAATGGATCGGCTGGCCGAGGAAGCCAAAAAATATCAGCAACAGGAACAGAGGCGTGCTGAACAATCGGAATCCCGCATTATCGTGCCCGGCAGATAAACCAAGGAATTTTGGCGTATTCAGATGAAAGGCATCGCAATCTAAGGTGCCTTCTTCTTTTTTCAATCAACTGCTTCTCGGACAAAAGATACCGCCCGACCCAAGTTACTAGATTGAAAATTTTTCACCTTTCTTACTAGGTATTTTCTAGTAAGTTTATTAGCAGATCTATCTTTATAGGCCAAAATGCATCATTTAATCCAAGCTCAGGGATAGTCTGTTTTATTTTTGGAAATTAATAAAACCCGCATGTCGCCCGGGAGAACAACCATGTCCTTTTTAAAAATATTTTCGGGGAAGACCCCTGAAGCGCACGAACAAAAGGGTGATGAGCTGTTTGCGGATGATCTTTGGGGTAAAGCCAAGGTCGAATACGAACGGGCCCTGGACAAATTAGACAAGGCCGTCCCGCAAAACGATAATCTAAAATTCCGGCTCCAGGAAAAAATCCAACGCACAAAAGCATCCCTGGCCCATAGCCACAAACACAATGCAGATGACATGCTGGAAGCTGGCTTTTACCATGACGCGCGCGAATTGTACACACTGGCCCTGGAGCTTACCGAAGACGTCCAGCTTAAAACGGATCTGGCAGAAAAGCTTGAACAGCTCGATTTTAAGATGAGCAAAGAAGTTGAAGAAACGTACGTGGATTATGACGCTGACGAGGAGCAGGCCGGAGAGGAACAACCTATAGAACCAAACGGACAGGGTGACGAATATTTCACGGCATTGTGCGGGACGTTGCCCGCGGATGTTCAAAAAGCATATCGCCGCTATGGTGATAATTTCAAAAAGGGGTATCTGGCTTTGAACCAGGGTGATTTTGCCGAGGCGGCGGCTTTTTTGAGCACGGCTATGGAAGAAAATCCAACAGCCGACAGCTATATCCCGCTGGAGCTGGCTACAGCCTATTTAAATCTGCAAAAGCACCCGGAAGCGCGACAGCTGCTGGAAACATTTATAGAAGACCAGCCCCAGGCGTTGCCCGCCTACCAACTTCTGTGCGAAATCTATTGGGAGACCGGCGCGTTTGATCAGGCCGATGCCCTTCTGGATTCGGTGCCCGCAGAGCTGACCGACTCCGTAGCGGTGTTTATCTTAAAAGGGGAGACACTGTTTCACTCCGGAAATCACAGCGGGGCAAAGGAATTATATCAAAACTTTTTCAAGACCTATAGCTGGAACGAGGCGGTTGCCCGGGCGCTGGCCAAAACCCATGAGGCCCTCAACGAGTTTGCCAATGCCCGCAATCTGTACCGCAACATAATGGATGAATGCCGCAGCTGTCATGCCCGCATCGACCCGTTTATCAAACAACGTTACGCGGATCTTTGCTTTGATTCCGGAATGCTGAATACCGATATCTTGGATCTGTATATTTCCCTGGCCCAGGAAATCCCCGACAATGCCGCCGCGTATTATGAAAAGGTCAGCCGCATCTATGCCGCCCAGGGTAACCATACTGAGGCCGGAAGATTCCGCGCCATCGCCGAAAAAATGGCCCAACAATAACAGGTGTTTGAGATGTTTATATTTTACCACGAAGTTCACAAAGGACATGAAATAAGAAATCTAAATTATTTACAGCAATCTTTTTGCTCTTCGTGATCTTTGTGGTAAAAAAAACCTGGTTAAATAGAAGCTAAAGCGTAAATACATGGCCAACGAATACCTCATTGAGATACACAATTACATCAGCGAAAAAATCGTTTGCGCTCAAAACCGAAAAGTCGAGGCGAATGCCAATACCGAAATGGAATCACGACGGTTTTATGAAGGCCAGTTAAAAGAATGGCATCACCTGCGCACATACCTGGCTGAAAAGGTGGACCTAAAGACCCAGAAATACTTCTAAAAATGGCTTATATTTATCTACTCGATATTTACAAACTGATAGATCAACGGATGGAAGATGCGAAAGCAGCCATGGGAAACGTATCCGCGGATCCGAATGAAATAAAATACGAGGAAGGTCGAATCAAAGCACTTACGGATTTTAAGGATTATCTGATACAAAATTTTAATCCCAAGCTTCCCCGCCGCATCAGAGAAGACTTCGAACTTAAAAATTAATTGATTTGATTAATTAAATTTAGAAAAACATGCTGTTTAAACCAAATTTTAATCCACCTGCTGCTGAGCCTGCATCTGCCTTTTGGTTCATTTTTGATAAAAGCCGGTTGCTGATAAAAATCGAAAACGACAGCTGTTCCATTCCCGATACATCCGATCTAAAAAAAATCAAATCCGCTATTATTCGAAAACAGTACCTTGGAACATTAGATGACCGCCCGTGTTTTGCAGCCGAATTCTCCGGCAACTCGATTCGGGACACGGAATTGGCATTTAAAGATCTGCGGGGACTGTTCGGAATGCTGGAAGAGGACTTGATCTGGATCGCCGGTCGTGCCAATCAGTTGGTGAACTGGAGTCAAACCCATCGGCACTGCGGAAGATGCGGCAAGCTTACCGAAGATAAGACAGACGAGCGGGCCAAAACCTGCCCGGAATGCGGCCTGGTTAACTACCCCCGCCTCTCTCCGGCCGTTATTGTTGCCGTGCTGAAAAATGATCGAATCCTGCTGGGCCGCAATAAACGCTTTAGATTGCCGTTTTATAGTGTTTTGGCCGGCTTTGTGGAACCGGGAGAAACCCTGGAAGAATGTGTTAAGCGGGAAATCCGCGAAGAAGTCAGTATAACGGTAAAAAATATCTGCTATTTCGGCAGCCAGCCGTGGCCGTTTCCGGATTCACTGATGATTGCGTTTGTTGCCGATTACGCCGGAGGTGAAATCAGCACGGATGGATCAGAAATCATCGATGCCGCCTGGTTTGCAAAAGACAATCTACCGCAAATTCCCCCCAAAATCAGTATTGCCCGGCAGCTGATCGATTGGTTCGTCCATAGCTAAAGCAGGTTAGCCCGTTGAGTCCCGCTTTTAGCGGGATTGAGCGTGTTAAATAATGGATTCTGTCTGATTTATTTTTTACGGAATAATGGGCTAACGGGCTCAACGGGCAACGGGAAAATCCGCCTAAACGCCAAAGGCATTTATGTGGGTGCCATGACTTGAACGCTTAGATTTTCAACATAATCGGCAACCGCATCGCGATAGGCGGCCATATGGGGCGTTTTGAGGTGCGCCACAAGATGTTCAAGGCTCTCCCAGGCTTCAACAATGGTCACCACGTTCTCCCTGACCGCCCCCTGGGCCGCTAAGCCGGAATCAACGTCAAGCACCGGCTCATAGGCCAAGCATCCCGCTTCGGCTTTTACGTTCGGAACATTTTCTTGCAAAACCGCCAGGTATGCTTTTCTGCAATTCGGCTTGAGCTCAATGGTGGCAATTACATGAATCATGTGTATTTTCCCCCTTTCACTAGAAGTGGTTTCAAAATCGCATTTATTTTAAAAAAAGTCTACCTCAGAAATAATCAAGCGGTCAGGCTTGAAAGACGAATCTAACCTTCATTCAATAATAAGCAATTGCCTTGCTCGTATCCAGTTTTTGCTTGCAACGAGCGCAGGCATCAATTATCCATATTCAATTCGTTTGCCGGAAAGGAATTTCCTTATGTGTGGCCGCTTCGTGGGATACCGCAATTTAGATGAACTCAAAGAATTCTTTCCCATTGACCGCTCCGCCTGTGAGGTCACCGCCAATTACAATGTGGCGCCATCGCAGGAGATCCTGGCGATTTTCAACCACCAGGGGCAAAATTGGCTGGATAAATTCCATTGGGGACTGGTGCCTTTCTGGGCCAAAGATCCCTCCATCGGGAACCGTATGATCAATGCCCGGGCAGAAACCGTTGCCGAAAAACCTTCTTTCAAAAATGCCTTTAAAAACCGCCGCTGCCTGATCATTGCCGACGGCTTTTATGAATGGAAAGGCGCCAAAGGGCAAAAACTACCGCTGTTTATCACGCTACCAGACAGGAAACCCTTCGCTTTTGCCGGCCTATGGGAAACCTGGGGAAAAAAAGATCAGCAATCGCAATCTCTTTATCGGTCATGCACCATCATTACGACCGAAGCCTGTGAGGCCATGCGCGACATCCACCACCGCATGCCGGCGATCCTCAAACCTGAAATGTATGAATTCTGGCTAAATCCGGATAATCAGGATGCCACTGCATTAAAAAATATTCTGGCAACGGCACTCCTGACCGATCTGGTCAGCCACCCGGTATCCAAACAGGTCAACTCCACCCGCACTAACGACGCCTCCTGCATCGATCCAGTCGATTACTAAACCCAATCTACAAAATCCCAAAATTTCATATTGCGTCAGCACATCCTAAAAATATTCGTCCCTTCAAAATTTCAACTCAGGCACGTAGTCCAAAATAAATTAAGGCCCAAAAAAGTGTGTATTTCCCCAGGCTAATCTGCAATTTCATAAACGCGATTTTAGTATGGTTTTTTTCCTATGTCGGATCATACCTTATCATGGTCCAGAAACGCTCTCGATATCACTTTGAAACATGTACTTTTATCTAAGTTGATTTCAAGGCAAAATTCAGCTAAACAATTATATCAATTTTTTTTTCTGAGTCTATGGATATCAAAACTTTACCGGAACCTTTGTTACTCTCAAAGTACCCTACAAGGACCAAACTTGAGGTTTGGTATCAGCATCACCGGTGCCAACATTCTCCATGAATTGATAGTATCACCATCGGCTAAATTGCAGGCTCGTTCAGACAACATGATTAAGTTATCCATGAGCAAACATTCGCATAGCCGCGGGATCAGGGAAACCGCCGGGACCGAGAGTGGTAATGCAGTGGTTCATGGCAACTAACCATGAGATCAAGGAGAGATATCTTGAGCAAACCAAAAACAAAAATAACGACTCGAAGGTGGCGTCGTGAAGACATTCCGGAGATCATCACGTGCAGCCGGGCAACATACCACGATTATCCCGAAGAATATATATTCACGGAACGCCATTACGAAATGCAGTTCGCCGCGTTTCCCCAGGGGCAGTTTGTGGCCGTCTGCGGCAAAAAAATCATCGGGTACGCCACCTGCATGATTGTCAGCATCGATGATGATTTCTGGTACGACGTGGATGAGCTGACCGGGGCCGGCACTTTCAGCACGCACAACCAGGACGGCGACACCCTTTACGGTGCCGATATTGCAGTCCATCCGGACTATCAGCGCCGCGGCGTCGCCATGCTGCTGTATCAGCGGCGGCGAAGCGTCTTGAAAAGATACAATCTGAGACAGATGATCGCCTACGGAAGGCTGTCCGGATATAAAAATTACGCGGGGAAAATGACAGCTGAACAATATGTTGAAAAGGTGACGAACGGAGAATTGCGGGACCCGGCCTTGAACGCCCACCTGAAAGCCGGATTCCACGTCAAAAAGGTTCAACTCGACATTACGGTCGACCGTTCCAGTTTGAACTACTCGACATACCTCGTCATGCCCAACCCTGATTTTAACGTGGCCAAAAAAAAGATAGCTTCAGCCGTGTTTCCCAAAATTCAGGCCCGCAGGGTCAGGGTGTGCGCAGCCCAATACAGCATGCGGGCTATCCAGTCTTTTGAAGACCTCAAACGTTCAGTTGAATTTTTTGTCGATTCGGCAGATTCCTATCACTGCCACTTCCTGCTGTTTCCGGAGTACTTTACTTACCAGCTTTTAAGTTTCCAAAAACGGCTCTCCATGAAGGAGGCCGCCGAGAAACTTGCCGGTTATACGGACCGATACATCAATATGTTTAAGCGCTTCGCGCAGAAGTATAACATTTATATTATCGGTGGTTCCCATCCGGTATTGCGGGACGGCAAATATTACAACACCGCCCACCTGTTCACACCGGCCGGCAATGTCTATACCCAGGATAAGCTTCACATTACGCCGGTGGAGCGCAATGAAGGCGGCATCGAACCGGGGACAGCCCTCCGGATTTTCCGCACGCCTCTGGCCAGAATTGCGATCCAGGTCTGCTATGATATCGAGTTTCCGGAGGCATCGCGCCTCCTGACGCTTGCCGGGGCGGAAATCATTTTCGTGCCTTGTTACACCGAAGAAAAAAAAGCCTACTACCGTGTGAGGCATTGCGCCCAGGCCCGAGCTGTTGAAAACTTTATTTATGTGGTGATGACAGGAAGTGTCGGCAACATGCTAACCCCATCCGGTTCCTTTTTGAACTACAGCCAGGCGGCCATTCTTACCCCCAGTGATTTTTCCTTCCCGGAAAAGGGAATAGAAGGGGAGGCTGACCCCAATGTGGAAGCGGTTGTGGTATCTGAACTCGCCCTTTCTTCACTATCGCAGCAGCGGCATGTGGCAACGGTTCGACCGCTGCATGACATGCGCCCGGATCTCTATGACCTCCGTCCAAAAAATAAAATCGAAATTATTCAAGTCGAGTGAGCTGGTTCAAAAAAAGACACCGGGGTCAGATTTTGAATGCTGACGAAAATGCTGCGAAGCGCCGTGGCGTTTTCATGGTTCACGCACCTAATTCACCGGATTGACACCCGTACATGCCGAATATTAAGATCATTTAATTTTAATCCAGAACCCATCAGTTTTATTTTTATTTCAGATTGTATATTAGGTTTACGCAATCGCCAAATTAGCGAAAGGTGCGATTGCGGCTATAAAGGGACAACCGCAATTTATTACATATATCTTCTGGTAGTCCTAAATATTTTCGAACCTAAAAACTTCAGATTACTCTAAAAAATCAGTCCTTTTGAATCCTTGAAAAAACTATGATTATTTTCTCAACCCGAAGAGTCAATTTCTAGTCATTTTGGTTGAAGCCGTTAATTAAAAAAAGGGCAGTGTTACCACTGCCCTTTAAGGGAGGAGAAGTGTAATGCTTGGAGGTCAACTCCCATCAAGCCGCCTATTGCATGTTATTTAACTCCGCTTCTCCGGCGCAAGCGCCTCGGAAACCAAATCCAGCTCCGGCCCCCTGCGTTTAAAAAGCAATATGACATTCAAAAAGCGCTGAAGCCTTTTTTCACCCACCAGATGAATGATCAGAAGCATCCCTGCTACGGCAGTCCCGATAAAAACCACGCTGACACAGCTTTTGAGTGTATGGCACTTGTCACAGTACCATAATCTTTTAAACAAGAACGCTCGCCCCCTTTTTTCGCCGCGCCCGACCCGTTATTTTGTTTGGTCTTTGGAACCCCCCATGCCCAGGGCAAATTTTAAAAACTTTCGTTCGGCAATTTTATAATTTTCTTCGGAATAATGATTCATATTCTCGGCAATACGAAATTTCTTTCGATACTTTTCCACCAGTAATTTAATCCCCGTATTTTGACTGTAAGCGTTTCCCCCCATAAAATAAAAAGGGAAGCAAAAATCGTGCAAACTTCCCGTCTGATCTCACCGTTATCGTTTCACTTTCGATTTCAACTAGTTAATTGGAGTGCGTCAAATTGCACAATACAACAATATGAAACCCGCTACCCAATTTTTATGAAATCACTTTCATAACCAGCGTTTTAGATGCTGAAAATTAGTATTATGTCTCACAAAAATGTTACAAAAGTCGGGGGATATATTTTAGTTCGGTCGACTTGCTACTCCGTCTGAAGCCCGGCCAGCGCCTTTTTGCTTAACACCAGCCAGTTGCCGACCAGCACGACTGCCATACCGATTATATTGTGGGGGGCCCATTGGTAGCCTTCGTAAACCGTCGAGATGCCAAGGGCGACAATCGGAAAGAGCATGGTGGCATAGGCTGCGCGATCCGCGCCGATTTTGCCGATGAGTTTCAGATAGCACCCGAAAGCGATAACGGTTCCGAAAAGAGACAGGTAAAAAAGGGAGCCGACGTAAGAAAGCGACATTTCAAAACTGAATGTTTTGCCGCTTATAAGGGAAATTGCTCCGATGATTACAGCGCCGTAGGCCATGCCGTAAGCATTGGTTTGAATGACCGGCAGATTATTTTGCTGGTGGCGGGCCGAAATGATATTACCCAGTGAAGCCATAAAGGTTGATACAACGCTCAACACCAAGCCCAGGGCGCCTTGATCTGAAAGGCTGAAAGATATCAGCTGCGGCCAAAAAACAAGCACAATTCCCGAAACCCCGATTGCCCCCCCCAGCAAGACATTTGAACGAATCGGTGAACCCAGCAAAACGGCTCCGTTGATCATATTCATAAAAACAATACCGGAAAAAATCACCGCAACCAGCCCGCTGGTGACATGCACTTCGGCCAGATAGATCAACCAGTAATTGACCGAAAAAAGAACCAGGCCCTGCAGCGCCATAAAGATATGATCCTTCAGGCCAAACCGCATCTTAAGGCTCCGCAATTTACAGTACAGGAACAGTGTCAGTGCTGCGGCCATAAAACGATATAGAACAGAAACCATCGGATCAACACTGCCCAGCTGAAATTTAATCGCCAGCCAGGTTGTGCCCCATATGATAACGGTAGATCCATATAAGAAAAAGATGTTGGCATTCATTGCTTCGCCACCTTTCCTCCGACTCATGCAAAATACAAGCTCTAATTTCCAACCTTTGCCTCGACTTCTTCCCGCTTTTCATTTCCGGTTGGCCCAGCAATACGCTGCACCCATTTCAGCGCCCGTCCATCGATAATGATCAGTCCCAGAAAAGTGAAAGGATGATCAGCAGTCCCCATTCATTTGGTTTCATTGAACCCATTTTACAAATTTTACCTCCGCTTCAACTAGAGCCCATCTCAAAAATAGGATTTTGGTTCAAGATCGCGGCGGTGTCTAGCTTTCCAGCGTTGCTGGACTTCCCGCCTGATTAAATCCTCTTTGTGGGTCGTAATCCGGAGGCATACTGTTGTATGTTGAGGATTTAAAGCGAGGCACCAACAAAGATATTGGGCCAAAAAACATTTTTGAGATGGATTCTAATTAAATTCGGGCCCCATTATAATTTCACAAAAAATATGTTTCCACCCGATTCTTGCGGTGTTTATTCAAAAAGGTGTTAACTATCAGAAGTGCTCGCCAAAGAAAAGTGCCTTTTCATGAGACCGATTGGGCCAGAATAAACACCCCCCGCTCCTGCTTCGGATTTCTGTGTTCTGTCCTCGACTCGACTGAGCTCGCCGCAGGCTGGCTTCTGACGTCTATCCTCTGTCATCCGACCTCTGTCTTCCGATAAAAGTGTGTAATTCAGGTAATAAAATTAGGTACTTTACTACCCAGTTTTTCGGATAAGTCAATTCTTAAATTCTTATAAGATTTTAATATTGTTTATAAAATAAAAATTGGCCTGACTGGCATATTTTTTGCATTTTGCAAAAATGTCTGTCACAACTTTGACTTTCTATTCTTAGGTCCGGTTGGCGGCAGACGCTTCTATCGGCTAGGGGCGGGTTCCCAATTTACCCCTTTTACCCTTTAAATTTAAACCGGTAATGCCTTTGGGAACCCCAACCCCTTCTTCCCTTAAGATTCAAAAAATCTATGAGCGGGGGCTCAAGGGGGAGCGAGGCCTAGCAAGGTCGCAGACAGGTTCGATTCCTGCACCCGCTCCATTTCGATGTGAAGGTATGAAAACATTGTTGGCATTTTTATTCACAGTTGTCGCTGTCTGCGCCCTTATCGGATTCGCCGAGGCAGGTATCCTTACAGGTATCATCACGTATATAAAAACCAGCGTGCCGATAAGCGCGGGTAAAATTCCCTGGCCGGCATTTATGATTCTGCTTGCAACCGGAATAATCGGCATACTGGGTATCAGGAGAAGATGAAAGAAGCCTTAATGGACGCACACAAACACCTGAAATCCAGAAAGGATGCTCGACTATTTTTTAGCAAGAACCAAAAAGTCGCGGTACGCTGTTTGACGGACACGTGTAATTTTGAGGCCAGAATTCAGAATGTAAGTTCTTCAGGTGTTTTTATTAAAACAGACCAGCAGATGCCTGTCGGGGAAGAAATCGCTGTGTCTTTCACATTCCCCGATTCGGGAAATCAGGTCAACGCAACCGGCAAAGTTGTCAGAACCACACATTCCGGGATGGGTGTCGAAATTCAGGTCTATTTTAAGGAAAAACACAAAGAATATAAACCCCGCAAAATTGCCCGTAAAAAATCGCCGAAGCTTATATTCCTGGGTCCTTCAAATCCGTCCAGGTAAACCCATCTATTCGGGTATTTCTTCACCCTTTATCCCCCCACATATAAATACACATCTCTCTTCTGCCCGCTTTTCTGCTCGGCAGGCAAGCCGACACGCTGGCAGCGATGTAAGCATCATAGGCACGGACAGGTGCGTATAATTATTTAACAAATTGATATAATATACTTTTTCTTTTAATTTCTAACCGCTAAAAATAAAATATAACTTGTCAAAAATCCGAAAATTAGCTAAATTTTTATTATCTTTATATAAATTTACCAATCCCTAACGAATCAACAGGTAATCATGAGTGGCTTTTTTTCATTTATCTTCTTTGTGCTACTACCGCTGGCAATCGGAATACTGACAATCTATTTATCAATCGATTTTTTTGAATATTTGAAAAAATATCACCAGCCAAAATATAAGCAAATGTCTTTTGCAAGTCTCTTTGGGATTTCGAATGAAAGCTTCATTTTTCACCTTATCAAACCACAGGAATTTTTCCGCTTTCTCCTTTCACCGGCTGATCTGCAGGATAATAACGTCAAAGTTTATAAAACCCGAATCCGGTTAAGCCTGGTTGCCCTCATGGGGTTGTTTGCGATTATCTTGTTGTGGTCCATCATTTTCTAAAAGGGCCGCAAACCCGTTAGCTGACGGTTACCATTCACCTTTTCTAAATTCCGCAATACGGCTTCTGACACTTCTCATCTGATCGGTGCCCGCTGTTATCCATCCTCTAATATCTGTCATCTGACTTCTGTCCTCTGGTATCTTGAGTATCAAAATGCTATAATCTACCTACCGGTAGGTATTTTCCTTGACAAGCCTAAAATTTTGAAGTACGCATGGCCTTCATTTTGACATTTCCGGCTTGGAATGATGAGAAATAGTGCTAAGGAACACGGGTACACAGGCCCCCGATGAAAAATACAAAGATGAAAAATACAAAAACGATTGGCGCTGCGCAACTCAATTCCAAAGAACGGCTACTGGTAACCGCCATCGGCATGTTTGCTGAAAAGGGATATGCCGGTACGTCTGTACGCGAAATCGTGGGACGCGCCGGAGTGAGCAAACCGGTGCTCTACTATTATTTTAAGAGCAAAGAAGGGCTTTTTCTGGACATTCTCGATATGGCCGAAAATTTACAGAAACAATTGCTTTCGGAGGTTTTAAAAACGGAAGGCAACGTATTGGACCGGCTCCTGATGCTTTATCGTCGTGTATACGCGGGAATCGATGAACACCGCAGCCTTTATAAAATGATTCACGACCTCATATCCGGCCCTCCCCAGGGGGCGCCGGATTACGATTTTACGCGTTATCATCGTCACATGATCAACGCCATTTGCGAAATTTATAACGCAGGGATAGGCCGCGGCGAGGTTAAAAAGATCGCGGCCCAAGAGGTTGCCTATCTGGTACTGAGCCTGATCGATTTTTGCCTCCACATGGACCAGGTCCATCCGCAGTCATCGGATCCGCAACGCCCCGAACGGCTGCTGCGGATTGCTTTTAAGGGAATAAACAAAGGAACGGAAAATTAAATGCAAACCCGACATTCATCTTTATTTTTGATCGTGCTGCTTTTAACGGGCCTTTTGGCGAGCGCTTGTGAAGAAAAAGCCGGCCTGGCAACCGCCGAAACCGATGCAACCCAGCCCCCGGCAATTCCAGTGTCTGTAATAACCGTTAAGACTGAAACCGTGCGGGATGTCATCTTTTTACCGGGCACAACCGAAGCCTGGCAGGATGTCCAGGTAGCAGCCGACACCGCCGGACGTATTGAATGGATCGGCCCGCGCGAGGGTGAACGCGTGAACAAAGGCGACCTGTTGATTAAAATCGACGTCTCCGCCCTCAAAGCAGCCATGGAGCACGTAGAAGCGCAGTTCCAACTGGCCGATGATCTTTATCAGCGACGCCGTCGGCTTTATGAGCGCAAGATCATCGCCAAAGAGGAGCTCGATCAAAGTGCCACCCAGCGTAAACTGGCTGCCACCGATTTGGAACAGATCAAAGTCAAATATAATCATGGTTTCCCGCGATCCCCGATCAGCGGGATTATCAACCACCTGTATGTGGATGCCGGTGAGTTCATTGACACCGGCAAGCCAATCCTAGACATCGTGAATATTGATCGCATCAAAATAAATGTTCGAGTGCCGGAACTCGATATCCGCTACGTGCTGGAAGGCCAAAAGACACCTGTTAGAATCGATGCTTTTCCGGAAAGAACACTCAGCGGGGTGGTCGATTTTGTGGCCTTTAAAGCAGACCCGGCAACCAAAACCTTTCTGGTTCGCAGCCTGATTGAAAATTCATTCGCCGATATCCGGCCGGGAATGATTGGCCGGGTGGCCTTTGTGCGGCGCACAATTGCCGATGCATTGCTGGCACCGCTTTTTGCACTGGTGGACAAAGGCGGGGAGCGTCTGGTTTTTGTCGAAAAGGACGGCACGGCGCAATCGCGAACCGTTTCGATCGGGGTCATTGAAGGCGATCGGGTACAGATAACCAGCGGCTTGAATCCCGGCGATCATCTGATTGTCAAAGGGCATACCGAAGTCGAAGACGGAATGAAGGTCAGCGTGCAATGATTCTCAATCGGATGGCACTCAAACGACAGGTAACGGTCCTGGCGCTGCTGGTGATAATTGTCGTTGCCGGCCTTTACAGCTATGCTACCTTACCGCGGGAATCCTTTCCGGATATCACCATCCCTTATGTGTTTGTGACCACCACCTATGAGGGCGTAGCGCCGGCGGATATGGAAGAGCTCATTACCATTCCCATCGAGCGCAAGCTCAAAGGCATTGACGATGTTGAAGAAATCCGCTCCACCTCGGCCGAAGGTATTTCTACGGTGGCCATCAAGTTTTTACCCAAGGTCGATCTGGATGATGCCCTGCAGAAGGTCAGGGACAAGGTGGACCAGGCCGAAGGTGATCTCCCGGCCGATCTTCAAGATGACCCGGTAATCAAAGAGGTCAATTTTTCAGACATGCCGGTCATCCGGGTGGTCTTGTCGGGGCCGTTCAGTTTAAGGCGGTTGCAGAATCTGGCCGAAGACATTCAGGACCGTCTGGAATCCATCCCCGGCGTTCTGGAGGCTCGTTTGACGGGCGGATTGGAACGCGAAATCCATGTGGAGTTCGACCTGGATCGGGTGCGCGCCTATAATGTCCCCTTTTCCAGTATCGTCGGTTCGCTGACGAACAGCAATGTGAACATGCCCGGCGGCAGCATGGATATCGGTGAAGGCAAATACCTGGTGAGGGTTCCGGAGGACTTCCAGCATCCGTCTGAAATTTTTTCCATCGTGGCCTTTGTGCGCGACGGCAAGCCGGTTTATCTGCGCGATTTGGCCACCATCAAAGATGCTTATAAGGATCCGCTGACCCGCAGCCGCATCAACGGGAAAAAAAGTGTTACCATCGGCGTCCTGAAGCGCAGCGGCGAAAACATCGTGCGCGTCACCGACGAAGTCAAGCGCGTGGTCAACGATATGCGCCCGCAACTGCCGCAAACCTTGCAGATCGATCTCACCGCCGACCAGTCCAATGACGTACGCTTGCTGGTAGCGGACCTGGAAAACAACATTCTTTCCGGCCTGATTCTGGTGCTGGCGGTTATTTTCTTTTTCATCGGCGGGCAATCCGCCATTTTCGTGGCCCTGGCCATCCCCTATTCCATGTTTATCACCTTTTCGCTGCTGACCGGATTCAATGTCACCTTGAATATGGTGGTGCTGTTTTCCTTGATTCTGGCGCTGGGCATGCTGGTGGACAACGGCATTGTTATCGTCGAAAATATTTACCGGCACATGCAGCAGGGCAAACCCCGCCAGGAGGCGGCCGCCGCAGGGACCGATCAGGTTGCCTGGCCGGTGATCACCTCAACGCTGACTACCCTGGGGGCTTTTTCGCCCATGCTGTTCTGGCCGGGCATTATGGGCGAATTCATGGGATATTTGCCCATGACGCTGATTATGGCGTTGAGTGCCTCGCTGTTCGTGGCCCTGGTGATCAATCCGGTGCTTTCGGCCCGCTATCAGAAGATCAAAACCGATAACCCGTCCAAAAAACGCGCCTCCCGTGAGCCCCTGATCAAGCAGTTTTATTTGTTCTTGCTAAAATGGTCGCTGCGGCATCGCTGGGCGGTCATCGTGTTGGCAGTCGTCTTGCTGATTAGCGCCACCCTGGCCTTTGTTTTTTTCGGCAAGGGGACCGAATTTTTCCCGGAAACTGAGCCGCGCCGCGCCTATGTCAATATCAAGATGCCGGAAGGGACCAATCTGGACACATCGGATCAGCTTGTCTCCCGGATCGAAAATATTGTGTCCGGGTATGAGGACATCCGTTATGTAATTGCCAATATCGGTGCCATCGGCGGAGACCCCTTCTCCCAGGGCGGCACCGGCACTCATATCAGCCGGGTGGTGCTGGACTTTAAAGATTTTCACGATCGCTCCCGGCCCTCATCGCAAATCATAAAAGAAGTCCGGCAACGGATATTAAAAACCATCCATGGTGCCGAAGTGCAGGTGGAAAAAGAAGAAGAAGGCCCGCCCACCGGACCGCCGATCAATATAGAAATTTTCGGCGAGGATATCCTTATGCTGGGAGAGCTGGCAGCCCGCGCTCGCAAAGTCATCAAAGACATTCCGGGGCTGGTGGATTTAAAAGATAATTTTGTCAAAGGCAAACCCGAAATCCGGGTGCGGGTGGACAAGGAAAAATCGGCCCTCATGGGACTGGACACCTATACCATCGCCTACACGGTTAAATCGGCCATCAACGGGGTTAAAGCCGGGGTCTACCGCGAGGGCAAAGATGAATATGACATTATCGCGCGCCTGCCCAAACGCGATCGCCAATCCATTAAAAGCCTGAAGCGCATTACGGTTTCCGGCCCCCAGGGCGAGCCGATCCCCTTAACCAGTCTGGCCGAAGTGAAGCTGGGCAGTGGAATCGGCGCTATCATGCGGCTCGATCAGAAAAGGGTCGTCACTATATCCGGTGACGTGTCGGGCCGATTGGCCAATGACGTGATTAAAGACATCGATGCACGCCTGTCGCGGCAAATCGACTGGCCCAGAGGGTACAGTTTCCGGTTCACCGGTGAGCAAGAGGAGCAGGCCAAGGCCCAGGCATTTTTAAGCAAAGCCTTTTTTGCCTGCATTGCCATTATTTTGCTGATCCTATTAACCCAGTTTAACTCTTTAATCACCCCGTTGATTATCCTGGCTTCGGTGGTCTTTTCTTTGATCGGTGTCTTTCTCGGCCTGCTGATCACCGGTACTGCTTTCGGCATTATCATGACCGGTATCGGTGTGATCAGCCTTGCCGGCGTGGTGGTGAATAACGCTATTGTATTAATCGACTATATCAACCAGCAGTTGGCCAAAGGCCTTTCATCAACCGAAGCGCTGCTGCGGGCCGGCTCGGTACGCTTTCGACCGGTGATGCTGACCGCCATCACCACCATCCTGGGTCTGCTTCCGATGGCCACCGGTATCAGTTTTGACTTTGGCAAAATGGCTTTTGATATCGGCGGCGAGTCCTCCCAGTGGTGGGGTCCCATGGCGGTGGCGGTGATCTTCGGGCTGGGATTTGCCACCCTGCTGACCTTGATTCTGGTCCCGGTGCTGTGCTCCCTGGCTCACGGCTTCCGCAAACGCTAATCCATTTTCCGGCTGCCAGCTGTCAGGCATTTGGCCTTACATCTGGTTAATTGGTTTGATTGATGAAACTGTTTTATTGGTTTTATTGGTTTCATTAGTTGCATTTGTTAAAGCGAACTAATTGAACCAATTGAACTAATCCAACCAATTTAACAAGTCGCTTTTCCTTGAACCTTTGAACGCTGAACCTTTGAACCCGGATCAAATACAATTTGACCGATTGGCCCACAATAGGGTATAGGACTTTTGTGCTGAAAGCGTTATCAATCCTGCCCTCACCTCTAACCAGCGGAAATTGAAAAATGAAACGAAAAAACGTATTCTGGCTGACTGCCGTTATGCTCGTCCTCCTGGCGCTTTACGGTGTCTGGCATTATAGCCCCCTGAGATATCTCACCCGATCCAAATCCCAGCCCGATCCGACGTATAGTGTTAACATCAAAGGCCAGAACCAGCCGATTATTGTCACCAAAAAAATACTACCGGAAACTGCAGCCACTCAACAGACCAGCGATCTCCCCCAGCCACTGGTCGTATTGAAAAAACTTTCTCCCCAAAAAAAATCTCAACTTGTTAAACCGCAGGAAAAAAGCACCGACCTGACCGCTGCAGGGGAAAAGACGCCACAAGCAGCGCCCGAAGATTCCTTGTCTGCTAAAGTAAGTGCGTCGCCAGCCGCTCAATCGGACAAACCCTTGAAGCCGATTACTGTACAAAAAACAGCTGCACCTGTGAAGCAAAAGACCTATCACCCGTATTCCATCATGTTGTCCAGCTGCAGGCTGCCGCAAAGCGCCCGTAAAATCGTATCGAATTATCAAAAGGTGGGACTCGCGCCCTACGTCGTTAAAGTTAAATTTGATGAAGGCGACGAATGGTTACGGGTGCTGGCAGGCCATTATCAGACCCGCCAGGAAGCCCTTAAGGCCAAACAGAAACACCAGCTCTCAGGCGCCATTGTCAAAAGAACACCGTATACCAACCTTATCGGCACCTATACATCCATGGATGAAATGCAAGTCGAACTGCGCCGTATCAAAGAGCTGGGATATTCGCCCTATTTCCTCAAAACACAGGCCGGTCAGCTTAAATTGGTGGTGGGCGCTTTTGTTACAAAAGAGGGCGCCGAAAACCAGAGAACAGAATTGCAGTCAAAGGGCATTCAAAACACGGTCATCATTCGCTAAGACGCATCATGAAAGTTGAAAGTCAACACCATAACTATCAGGGATTGACCATAAAAGAATTGACGGTTGGTCAATCCTACGAAAAAACCTTTACGATTACGGCTGAATTGATCGAGCGTTTTGCCGAACTGACCGGTGATCTCAACCCGATCCACCTGAACGAAGACTACGCCGCCAAAAGCATTTTTAAACAGCGAGTGGCCCAGGGAATGCTGCAGGCCGGCCTTTTGTCCGGAATTTTGGGTTGTTATTTTCCCGGAGTGGGAACCATCTATCTTTCTCAAACACTCAAATTTATCAAACCGGTCTTTATCAAAGATCAGATCACGCTGCGCCTGGAGATTTTGGAAATCATCAGCGAGAAAAACCGCGTTCGTCTCGAAACACGATTCACCAATCAGAACGGTGAAGCCGTCATCATTGGTGAGGCGCTCGTTAAGCCCCCGCCCGAATGATTAAATCCACCCTGCCCCATTGATTTTGTCGCCTTGTTGATTAGATTATACCTTTACGAAAACTGATTTAAAAATAGTTGGAAGTGCCTAAAGTGAGCTAAAGTGCCTATAGTTGAGGGGTCGCTATCGCTCCATCTTATATTATAAAAATGATAGAATTCCTTAATTTTAGTCACTCTAGATCACTTTAGGCACTTTAGGCACTTCTAAGAAAAGGATTCTGAACGAATGACAACCATCTTAGTGGTTTCAGCCCATCCGGATGATGAAACCCTTTTTAGCGGCGGAACGCTGGCAAGGTATGCTCAAAAAGGACACGACATTTTCATCCTGGAAACCACCCGCGGAGAGGGCGGCGAGGTGGGTGAGCCGCCGTTAACCACCCGCGAAAATCTGGCTGCCTTCAGGGAGCAGGAGGTCCGCCAGGCCGCCGGCATCCTGGGTGCGCGCGATATATTTTTCCTGCCTTACATTGACCCGTTCATGGAGATCAACGGCACCGCCCGTCGAATCGACGCTCCCCTGGCGGAATTTACCGCGGCGATTGCAACATACGTTCAAAAGATTGCTCCCCAACTGGTCATCACCCACGGCTCAAACGGTGAATACGGCCACCCCCAGCACATCTACACCCATCAGGCGACCCGCATGGCCTTAAACAGTGCCCGGCCGGGCACCGCATTTATAACCTGGTCGGCCTGGCATACACCGGCCGATTACGAGCGCATATTAAATCAAGACGATCAAGCCGATATCATCAGCGACATCAGCCCCTGGCACGATATAAAGGTTGACGCCGCCCTCTGCCACAAAACCCAGCACGCCATGTTTCTGCGAAATTCCGGCGCTCGTTCGGTTGCGGGCATGGTCCGGAAAACCGAAACCTTCCACATCTGGCAGGGCCCGTTACCGCAAGACTTATAATAAGCGGTTATTCAGCCTCTCATTATTCCTCAAGATAAGGCCATCCATACCGATAATATATCTAAGGTTTCCAGGTTGAGCGCTTTGTCCAGTTACCCGTTAGCCGGCAAAAAAAATATTATCAGACATTTTCCAGCTTCAGCGCGTTCAATTCGCCTACGGCGGACCAACCAGAAACCGTGATCTATTGTTTTCCAAACAGACTCCAAATCGCTGGAATTTTTATATCGTCAATACGCCTCTTCGAGAAAATTTATGACGGAAAATTTATTGAACTCAGCCCGGGGCCTTCAACCGGTCTGGAAGCGTAAGCTGAAGCGGGCAGGCCGCGCGATCCAAAATTGGCTGCGGGAGCTAATCCGTTCACTGATCGAAATCACAATCCTGTTTACCATCACGGCTGTAATGGTCGGCATCTTACTTTCAATTCTGGAGGCCTTCTGGTACCTCTATCTCGAAACCCCCGTCGGCATCAAATATACCGCGGACCCTGCCAGATTATCGCCGCACCTGTTGACGCAATTATTCAAACAGGATCTGTTTTTGTTTTCCGTTGAAGTTGCCATAGCCGCTCTGACCGCCAGTCTGATAATAAGTGCTGCATTCCAGATTACCGCTTTGCGCCGCTATTTTTATGTTGGCCGCGGCCTGTTCAACCGCGTCATTGTACTTTTGCTGTTCAGCGCCGCTGCGGGTTTTAAGCTGGCGCATACCGGCCTGATAGACCTGCCGGTCGCCCTCGGGAGTATCGATCGTTCCGAGCCTGTGCCTGTTTCCATCGTGTATGAATATTTCAGCCAGAATATTACCCGAATTGACTCCCTTGGGAATTATGAAAATAATCATCAACGCAAAAAACTTTCTCATTCATTCCGGTGACCGGGCTATGCCGGAGCCGCAAGCATCCCTTTATCCGACGAGCCGCGGCAATTCACAGACGCCCCCTGCCCTCAAACCTGCCACTGCAGTAAAAAACCGCGGTGCGGGCCGCGTCACGCCGGATGCGAGCGGAGCAGTTTAGAAAAACAAAAATTCAAATATTTCATATTGCGTTAGCACATCCAACAAATTTTCAACCTCTCCAAATTTTAACATCAGGCACGAAATTCCCAATTTTAGATAAGTCTAAATTTTTTAGTTTGGCTAAAGCAATATACAATTCCCTTTAAGGATAATGAGCCACGGTATATTGTGGTATGCTCTTTTCCAAATCTCTTGAATTTCGTATTTGGATATGAAACAAATATCGTAGCAATCGGTACACAACGGAAACTCCATATAAAGCATGCAATCATTTTTTATAGGGAAAAAAACGATGATTGTGTTGTTTATGTTGCCAAAAAAAAAGACCACATAAGACGATATTAAAAATACCTTAAAGATTGGAAACAGGAGACGAAAAAATGATATTAAACCCCAGAGAAAATAAATACGAATACCTGGATGAAAAATCCAGGTCGATTATGTTGAAAACAATTGAGTTTTTCGAAAACAAAGGGAAGGCCAAGCTCAAATCCGATTATCACGAAAAGGTGTGGTACGCGGATTTTATTGAATTTATAAAAAAGGAAATGGTGTTTGCCACCCTGCTGACACCCTCTGCCCACGGGGGGGAGGGGTGCCGTTGGGACACTTACAGAAATTGCGCTTTCAATGAAATCCTGGGTTTTTACGGCCTGCCATACTGGTACACCTGGCAGGTGACCATTCTCGGTTTGGGGCCCATCTGGATGGGGGCCAACGAAGCTGTGAAAGCAAAAACGGCCCGGCTGCTCAAGGAAGGCGGTATTTTCGCCTTCGGGCTATCGGAAAAAGGGCACGGGGCCGATCTCTACTCCAGCGAAATGTCCCTGACACCCCTGGGTGAGGGGAAATACGTTGCCGACGGCGGGAAATACTATATCGGAAACGCAAATGAGGCGGCCCTGGTGTCGACCTTCGGCAAGGATACGGAAACCGATGAATACGTGTTTTTCGTAGTCAATTCCAAGCACGACAATTTTGACCTGGTGAAAAATGTCGTCAGCTCCCAGAACTATGTTGCCGAATATGCGCTCCAGGGATACCCCATAACCAAAGAGGATATCCTCACCAGAGGGCAGGATGCGTGGGATTCTTCCCTCAACACCATCAATGTCGGCAAATACAATCTGGGCTGGGCATCCATCGGCATCTGTACACATGCACTGTACGAAGCCATTACCCATGCCACCAACCGGATACTCTACGGCAAGCGCGTAACTGAATTCCCCCATATACGGCAGTTGTTTGTAGATGCCCACACGCGGCTTGTGGCCATGAAGCTTTTTGCCTTGAGGAATGCGGACTACATCAGGGCGGCCTCAGCGGAGGACAGGCGTTACCTGCTTTACACGCCCATGACCAAGATGAAGGTAACCACCCAGGGGGAAGAGGTGATCAACCTGCTGTGGAATGTCATCGCGGCCAAGGGGTTTGAGAAAGACATGTATTTTGAGATGGCGGCACAGGACATTCGGGCGCTTCCAAAACTCGAGGGCACTGTACACGTCAACATGGCCTTGATCATCAAGTTCATGGCCAACTATTTTTTTAATCCGGGTGAATTCCCGGAAATCGTCCAGAGAAACGGCACAGAGGATGACAGCTTTCTCTTCAACCAGGGACCCACCCGCGGTCTGGGCAAAATCCGCTTTCATGATTTCAACATCGCCTACAACAGCATCAATCTTCCCAACCTGACTGTGTTCAAAGAACAGATCAGGGTTCTGCAGGAGCTTTTAATGACTGCACCGCCCGAAAAAGATCAGCAGAGAGAAATCGATTTTCTATTGATTCTGGGGGAACTGTTCACCCTGGTGGCTTACGGCCAGTTGATCATTGAAAATGCAAAAATCTACAAGGTTGAGGATGAATTTATCGACCAGATTTTTGATTTCATGGTCCGTGATTTTTCCAGATTTGCCCTTCAGCTCTATTCCAAAACAAGCAGCACGGAAGCTCAAATGGAAATCTGCCTGAAGATCATCAAAAAGCCAGTCAGAGATGCGGAAAGATTCGACCGCATCTGGAGCAGATATGTTGAACCGCTCAACAATGCCTACGAGATGAACCCATAAAGTTTCATACTCAATCGCGTAAAAAAACGCAGGTTTATGGGTTTGCATTGAAAAGCCGCAGTTATGCAATAAATACAACGGATTAAAATTTATTGTGTCTTTGAAAACACCCAATTATTTATAGCGGATAAGGTGAGGCATAAGCTTCAGGGTGATGGTTTCGCCATCGCTCTAAAGGAGTATCCGGAGTACTACCTGGGGTCCGTGTTTCGGGCGTCTTCTACAGCAAGGATGACGACCTCATTCAGGTGGCCTAAAAACTTCGAATTGTGTTTGTTTGACTTCGGCTATGTACCCGTCATCACGATAATATACAACTTGAATCAGCACATCTAACATATTTCAGGACCCTCCAAAGTTTCAACTCAGGCACGCTATCCACAATCCAAATCATTTAAAAATGGATTATGTTGCCGTATGAAGCCCAAAGTATTGCAACTCGAGAACAAAAGGTAGTAGTGCTTCAGAATTTTTCTATCACAAAAGATACCACTATCTAGTAAATCTTTACCTTGGGTATTCTGATACCTTCAGTGAATTGTGGGAGTATTACCTTTTCGATTTTGAGATCGGTTTTTCTGAGAGGCATATCGGCGATGTCAAGAGAGTATTTGCGAAACAATGTTACCGCCGCAATTCCTATTTTAGCTGAGGTAAAGTGATCGATGATCATTTACTCAATTTATTCTGTTTTATGTCAATTTCTCGCATCAGTTTGAGGACGGCCAGTTCTTTGGCTTTTGCTTCAACTTCCACGGTAATGTCCAGGTTCAGCCAGAATACCGGAAAGTCCTTGAGATTAATGTAATCATGATGATTTCGGTGATTTCCATTCTCCCAGGGCTGTAAAGGACTCGAAATATGAAAAAGTGGCTCCCGGTTCCAAGTTTTCAGTACCTGATGAGTCGCGTCTTTAATGCTCAGACCGTCAGGCAGGCAGCGATGATGATGTAGGTCGTATACGAGAGGGATTTTCAATTTTTTGCAAATTGGCAGCAAATCTCGGGGCGTATACAGCCTATCATCGTTCTCCAGGGTAAGGCGACAGCGAATGCTTCGTGGTAGACTCCGAATTCCCCTAACCAGGCGTTGTAGGGCCTTATCCTTGTCTCCGTAAACACCACCGGCGTGAATATTGATCACATCGGCGTTGACCCATTTCGCAACTTCCGTCTGATATCTAAGATCGGCAATTGATCTGCGGGTAACCTCTGGATTCGGCGATGATAATAGAATGAACTGATCGGGGTGGAAGCTCGTACGCATATCGTTTCTTCTGCAGAAAGTCCCGCATTTTTTGAATTTGTTCACGATTTCATTGGATTGGGGCAACGCTTCTATGGTGTATCCTAGTTTAGGATGTGTTTTAAGTGGCAAAATCTGGCTGTTGATCCGAAAGGCGTTAATACCATTACGCCGACAAAATTTAAGTGCCGCGAGAAGAGAATTTGCGTTGTGCAGGCAGATACCGGAAATATAATCCATCCGCTCGTTCGGAGATAGTTTGCTTAAGTACCTTGCTGTCGTGCGGCGGAACTTTATTGGCTCTTCACGAAAAATACAACACAGACCCCATCGAATCATGACTGACCTTTCTTCAAAAAGATAGCTGGTCTAATTTTAAGTATCTTTTGGACCAACATATCGAGCTAACTGACATTTTTTGATTGATACTTAGATTAACTCTTATTTGAGCTCCGTCAACCAATCACGACCCATAGGGAAAGCGAGCTCATAGTGACCTATTGTTGGTGACGAGTCCCAGTCAAAGGTTTGATTTTTTTGCATTTGCGGAATAAACCAAACAAAAAGGGCAGCAATTGTAGACCGGCTATTTTGATTTTTTCGCCATCTGACTTGACTATGCAAAGCGAATTCTTAGAATTATTAATATTTTTGGGGTAGAGCTCACCCGTTAAGACGAAACATTGGAACATCTAAGGCCTGTGAATCCGGCTGAGCAGGATGTTGTTTGTGTTTTTGCGAGCCATATGTTAAGTGAGATAGAAACTAAACGGAAAAGAAAGGACTAGACATGCAAGTACAAGACTACTGCAAGGCGATGTTGGCTGAAGTTACAGCATGGAAAGAGAAGCTCGAGGCAATGAAAAAAGTCGCTGACAGCTATGGAACAGAACAGAAAGAAAAGGTACTTCCGCTTATCGGGCAGATAGAGCAGGAAGTCGTGAATGCGCAAATGCGTGTGCAGAAGCTCGAAACTGAATGCCCGTCTGACTGGTCGCCGATGAAAAATGAGCTCGATGATCTCTTCGGTACCATCGGAAGCAGTGTCGACCGTGCCTGGCGCGACCTGTCTCCTGGCGAAGTTGGTGGTTAGCAGAAATCCTGAGGAGAGGCTCCGGCCTCTCCTCTGAGGCTGGAATATTTTTTTATGTTGGCTTACCCTTTACAACCCCCACCTTAAAATTCTGATTGTGGTAGTCGATCAGATTGACGAATCGTTATTGTTACTAATCGCTAACATCTCTTTGTATCGCGAGGTAATGGGTAATTTCGTCTTTTTCTTTGCGGATCGGAACAATTTTCCATTCCATCATGAATTCGGATCCATCTTTTCTATAATTAATTGCCTGACCGTGAAACAACCTCCCCTCGGAAGTATCCTGATTCAACCGTTCGAGTACGGCTTGATCGGTATTCGGCCCTTGTAGTATAGTGATTTGCCGATGATTTCATGGGGCCCATAACCGGTAAGCTCGCAGAACGCTGAATTTTTAAATAAAAAGGCTACAAAGCGGACAGCGGCAGTTCCTTTTTTGTGTGCTCAAATACTAACCTTGCATGTCCAGCTCTATAGCCAAAAAAAATATGGGCATTGCGCTAAACTGCTGGCGCTTCATCGAGGCGCTATTTTTTGCATTGGATTCTCTGAATTTTGTCCACAACGTGAAAAATTTTAAACTTCCGAATGAATAACTCAGCCGTTTTGCAGCTTTCGCAAGTTGTCGATTGCTATTCTGAAGCTATCAACATCCTTTAAAATCTGCATTTCAGGTCCATCGAAAAAACCAGCCAGAGGCGATGCGCCCTGCCCACCAATGAAAATAGTAATATCATCGCCCAAATAACGCCTCAATTTCTTTATC
Organism: uncultured delta proteobacterium; assembly: GCA_963706575.1. Classification (GTDB taxonomy): domain Bacteria; phylum Desulfobacterota; class Desulfobacteria; order Desulfobacterales; family JAHEIW01; genus JAHEIW01. Next base: position 585,276 of record CAVPNL010000004.1, read on the forward strand.
TCTAGATTCAATTGATGGCTGTCCTCATAATAGGTGATGCTAAGCGCCACTGCTCGAGCATCCGCATATGCTACCGCCGCTGCAATTTCTTCTGCCGGCAAACTGGGACCGAAATACAAGGATTGCCAGTTGGATTCACATGCAATTAATGCAATTGCCAGCGCGCCGAGCTCATGCTGATGTCCTGCCGGGGTCGCAATGACAATCTTCGGTGATGTCTCTGAAACTTCAGCTGAACGCAGCAGATTCCACAAAAAGGATCGGATGACCGTGGTTGTCATATGCTCATTGATGACTTTTAGCTCTCCGTGTTCCCATAACTCTCCGATTTTTTGGCATAGTGGTTCGATGACGGCCTTGATCAACTCCAATTTGCTCAGGTGTACCGCTGCTCGATCAAGGACAGATTCCAAACCTTTGGCATCAAAATTGAGGACGGTGGACAGCGATCGTTCGTAGAAATAGGTCGCATCCAATGAAGCGGATTCGCGAGCAGTAGAAACCTCGGAAGCAGCTGGCACATCCAACTTAACGAGCTCCATCAAATCCTCGGGAGATAGACCTGCAATCTGAGAAATGCTGTGGCCGATTTTTACACCTGTTTTCAGCATCTTAAGGCGCTCGATATCCTTTCCGCAAAACATCCGCCGGTTGGTTTCTGTTCTTTTGGGCACAACCGCCTGGTAGCGCTTCTCCCAAATACGTATTACATGTGTCGAAAGACCGGTTTGCTGTGCAACATATCGAATTGGATATACATATTTAATTTTCATGGCTGGAATATAACATTTTTCTTTGACATTGTCAAATTTTTGTTTAACTTATGTCTAATTTAAAGTGCATTTATACCTTATTTCATTCAGACCTAAATTCAAAACCCTTAAATTGTTAGGATCTAAAAATGACCAGAGATGCAAACTCAACAGCGGATAACGAAAAGATCTTTGAAGATCAAATGAATATTCCAGAAGAATTACCCATCTTGACCCTAAAGGAGCAGGTGGCATTTCCAACACTGAATATGACCTTAGCGATTCAGGCGGAGGCAACTTCACTGATTGAAAAGGCCATGAAAGGCGATCGAATTATCGGGGCTGTGGGTATCCGGAATCCAGTTGATGATCAGTCCATGACCAAACGGGTCTTTGAAACCGGCACTGTGATCCGGATTTTGTATGCGACCCGTGCATCCGACAACACCACCCTGTTGGTTGCCAGGGGGTTAGAACGATTCCGTATCGACCAATGGCTCTCAGAAAAGCCTTACCTGAAGGCTCGCATTACACTGGCTCCTGAAATAACTGAGACGGATATTGAGACGGATGCATTGTTTCGCAGCCTACGCGGCCTCTCGCAGGAAGTATTTTCCTTGATGCCCAACATACCCAAAGAGGCGGTCGAAGGGCTGGCAAGCATCCGAGACCCTTTGCATTTAGCCTATATCGCTGCCGCCCATGCCGATATCGATTTTCAAAAACGGCAAAATCTACTGGAAGAAGACCGCCTCAAGGTAAAGCTGCGCGAATCAGTGACGATCTTGTCCCGTGAAAAAGAGGTGCTGGCGCTCGGGAAAAAAATCCAAACCGAAGCCCAAGACGAAATGAACAAGTCACAGCGGGAATATTATTTGCGGCAGCAACTCGAGGCCATAAAAAAAGAGCTGGGAGAAACCAATGGCGAGAAATCCGAATCCGATGAATACCGACAACGCATCGAAAAATCAGACATGAGTGCCGAAGCGCGTAAAGAAGCCCTCAGAGAGCTGGACCGATTCGCCCAAATGACGCCCCAGTCGGCTGAGTACTCCCTGATCAAAACCTATCTGGACTGGTTACTGGATCTCCCTTGGAATCAACTAAGCGAGGATCAAGCGGATATTAAGGTCGCACGGGAAATCCTAGACGAGGATCACTATGGTCTGCAAGAGGTCAAGGATCGCCTTATTGAATACTTGGCGGTTCGAAATCTTCTGAAGATCCGAGGACCCCAGAAAAATAAGGAACCCAAGGCGCCATTTTCAACCGCCATGGGCGTCATATTGTGTTTTGCCGGACCGCCGGGTGTCGGTAAAACCAGCTTGGGACAGAGCATTGCGCGAGCCATGGGGCGTGAATTTACTCGCATGAGCCTTGGCGGAATACGGGACGAAGCTGAAATTCGAGGTCACCGTCGGACATATATCGGCGCAATGCCGGGACGAATCATTCAGGCGATTAAGCGCGCCGGCACCCGCAATCCTGTCTTTATGCTGGATGAAGTCGACAAGATCGGTTCGGATTGGCGCGGCGACCCCAGTAGTGCCTTATTGGAGGTATTGGATCCTGCTCAAAACGCCACCTTTCGCGACCATTACCTGGATGTCGATTTTGACCTGAGCGATGTAATCTTTATTGCCACAGCCAATCAATTGGAAAGTATTCCGTTGGCATTGAGGGATCGTTTGGAAATCATTCAATTAGAAGGCTATACCGAGTTTGAAAAAACTCAGATCGCCAAACGACACCTAATTCCCCGGCAATTGACCAGTCATGGCCTGATCGATAGCGAGATGACCTTTATGGACGAGGCGATCCGGAAAATTATTAGTAGCTACACCCGCGAAGCCGGAGTCCGTCAACTAGAAAGGCTTATCGGTTCCGTCTGCCGTAAATGCGTCGTCAACCTGACGACCCATGGTTGGTCGCATGTCATCGTTACTCCTGAGCAAGTGACAGAATACCTGAAGAAAGAGAAATTCGAAACCGAACATTCTGAAGTTATTGATATGCCGGGCGTTGCAACCGGTTTGGCGGTGACGGCAAACGGAGGTGACATTCTCTATATTGAGGCAACGCGAATGCACGGTGACGGGCAACTGCACTTAACCGGTCAACTCGGCGACGTCATGAAAGAAAGTGCTCAAATTGCCTACAGCTATATCCGTGCACACGCCGAAAAGTTGGCGATTGAGCCCCAAGCATTTGATAAACGGAAAGTTCATTTGCACGTGCCGGCCGGTGCAATTCCCAAAGATGGTCCTTCGGCGGGAATCGCCATGACCATGGCCCTGGCGAGCCTGTTCAGCAACCGTCCCGTGCGCAGTGATGTCGGGATGACCGGCGAAATCACGTTACGCGGGCGCATACTTCCGGTGGGTGGAATTAAGATGAAGGTTCTAGCGGCCCACCGCGCCGGGCTCACGACCGTGATTTTGCCCAAGCGTAATGCACGCGATCTGCACGACGTACCCGAAGAGATTCGTAATGCCATGCAATTTATACCGGTGGATCGGATCGATGAGGCCATCGATATCGGACTGACACGATCAGAAAACAGCGCGGGAGGCGATTATCGCCCCATTGATCGTAACCTGGATCCACTCAACGAAGAGATTTCAGCGTTAGATTCTTCCGTTAGGTAAATCGAAAGCTTTTACACCGAATAATGAGCCACTAAAAATCGGCCTGGTAAACGCATTGAGTCTTCGCGCGTAATAAAGAAAGGATTGACCCATGCAGAATCAAAATCGGCTAAGAACATTAATAATTATTGGTGGTATTTGGCTTGCCTTGCTGCTGTTTAATTTTCTATCGACGAATGCCGCCGTGAAGACAATACCATACAGCGAATTCTTACAACTCGCCAAAGAAGGAAAGGTTTCGGAAGTTGCGGTGTCAGACAATGTCATTCAGGGCAAAATGTTTACCGACAACTCCGACCCTGAACAGGGCGAATCCTTCCAAGCGGTACGGGTCGATGCGGAAATCTCTGATGTACTTGAGCAAAACGGCATTGAATATGCCGGAAAAATCCAGTCGAATTTTCTTTCAAATCTTTTTTCATGGATTTTTCCAGTGCTCCTGTTTCTTGGCTTATGGTTTTTGATTATGCGACGATTTCAAAAACAGCAGGGGGGATTCATGACCCTGGGTAAAAATAAGGCCAAAATCTACATGGAAAACGACGTCGAGGTCAGATTCGAAGACGCCGCGGGCGTTGATGAGGCCAAAGAGGAACTGGTGGAGGTTATCGATTTTATAAAAGAACCCGAGCGGTTTACACGCATCGGCGGACAGATTCCGCGCGGCATTTTGCTGGTCGGCCCTCCTGGCACCGGAAAAACCCTGTTGGCAAAGGCAGTGGCTGGGGAAAGCGGAGTGCCTTTTTTCAGTTTAAGTGGCTCGGAGTTCGTCGAAATGTTTGTCGGTCTGGGCGCAGCACGGGTAAGAGACTTATTTAAACAGGCCAAAGACAATGCGCCCTGCATCATTTTCATCGATGAACTGGACGCCCTGGGCAAAGCAAGGGGATTCGGCACCGTCGGCGGGCACGATGAACGCGAACAAACTTTAAATCAGCTTTTGGTGGAATTAGACGGATTTGATCCGAATATCGGTGTCATCTTGATGGCGGCGACCAACCGCCCGGAGATCCTTGACCCCGCTTTGCTGAGGCCGGGTCGTTTTGATCGCCAGATACTGGTTGATCGACCCGACAAACAGGGCAGGAAAGAAATTTTAAAAGTTCATCTCAAAAAAATAACGGCCGCAGATGATCTGGACGTTGATACCCTGGCCGGTATGACTTCAGGCATGGTGGGAGCCGATCTTGCCAACCTGGTCAATGAGGCTGCCCTTTTATCCGTAAGAAGAAATAAGCCTGCAGTGGGTATGACCGAGTTTGAAGAGGCGGTTGAAAGGGTCGTTGCCGGTCTTGAGAAAAAGAATCGGTTGATCAACCCGAAAGAAAAAAAGATTGTCGCCTATCATGAACTCGGGCATGCGATTGTCGCCATGACACTGCCCGAAACCGATCCTGTCCAAAAGATCTCTATTATCCCGCGGGGTATTGCTGCCCTTGGCTATACCATGCAGGTGCCCACTGAAGATCGGTTCTTAATGCGCCGAACCGAGTTGTTGAATCGAATTGCGACGCTATTGGGCGGACGGGCTGCTGAGGAAATTGTATTTGATGATATTTCCACCGGTGCACACAATGACCTCTCCAGAGCGACTGATATCGCGCGTAGCATGGTCAAGGAGTACGGCATGAGCCGTCAATTGGGGCAGGTCTATTTTTCCCGCAATAAGCAAAGCCCATTTCTCAATGCGAATCCGGACAGCGGTGGTGATTACAGTGAAATGACGGCTCACTTAATCGACAAAGAGATTCGTCAAATCATCGATGAGCAGTATGAAAGAGTTCTGGGCATATTAAAATCCAGGCGGGATATTTTGGATGAGGCTGCGAAGAAACTGCTGGAAAGTGAGGTCATAGAGGGCGAGGAGCTCAAAGCACTGGCGGAGACCGTGTCACAAAGCGGAATGCCAGAAGACGATTCCGGTATTTCACAAAGCAGTCATGCCCTGGCGGCTTAACCTGTCTGGGAGGGGTTTCAAAACCCCATCTGTTGGATGTAGCAAATAAATTAAAATCTTATCGGAGGTGAATCCCATGAAAACGTTAATATCTATTATCATATTGATTCTGTTTATCGTCCCCAATGTAATGGCTGCAGGTAGTGCATCGTCCAGCCCTGCCGTTTCCAAGGATGTTAAAATCTATAACAAAGGGGTTAAGCTGATGCTGGACAAGAAATTTGCTAAAGCTGAAAAGCAATTCCGGAAAGCCCTGGAAATTAACGAGCGTTTCGCAGAAGCCCATAATAACCTGGCCTATACTTTAAGAAAGCAGGGGGCCGATCATTTCGACGAGGCCCTGATGAATTATAATCGGGCGATCGAGCTAAATCCGAATTTACCAGAACCGTATATGTATCGCGGGGTGCTGTATGTACAGATGGGAAACAAATCGTTCGCGCTGAAAGATCATGAAAAGCTGGTCACGATGGGCCCACCCCTATCAGATGAACTGGAATACGTTGTGGTCAATGGACGCGAAAAAGAGCCTGAACAATTTTTCGGTGTATCGCGTAAGATGAAATAGATTCAGCTTCGCAACGATAACCTCTTGTTTTTCCGATATACAAAAAGAGGTTAAGCTATCATTTCTAAAATCTTTCTTGATTGACTAAAAATGGTGATTTATATTCTATTTTTAATCAATTATTTTATTTTTTTCGGGTCAATTAATGTAATTATGAATTTGCTTCACGTTTGAAAAGCCGCTTAATGAAGGATATTGAAATAAATGAATAAAAAAAATCTCCAATACTTTAAGCGTAAGCTCACTGCACAGCTTCAAGATTTATTGACCGGCTCTGATTGTAATTTTGGCGACCTTAAGGCACCCGACGAGCATCTGGCGGATCCGGTCGACCGGGCAACTTATACCACCGAGCGTAATTTTTCCCATCATCTGTGCAGCAGGAACAACAGTGTCATCAAAGAAATCGAGCAGGCACTGCAGGATATTGAAAATGGTGATTACGGCATTTGTGACCGCTGCAACGAGGATATTCCCATCAAGCGGTTAAAAGTCCGGCCGATGGCGCGCTATTGTATCAGCTGTAAATCGCAGCTTGAAAATGAACAGATGCTCGCCGACAGTTGAGCCTCAAATATTCAGGAGAACACCAATGACAAACTCAATAACAAGACCTATGCCAATTTTTGCGGCACGGTTTAAAATAATACCTTTTTTAGTGCTGTTTTTTGCGATAACGGGCTGTGCGACCGCCCCCCCGATTGAAACGGTTGATTCGGTCAATATAGAGCGTTTCATGGGAGACTGGTATGTGATCGCCAATATTCCTCACGCTATTGAAAAAGATGCTTATAACGCCCTTGAATCTTATCGTCTGGCTGAGGATGGAACCATTGAAACAACCTTTACTTTCAACAAGGGCGGTTTCGATGGCCCACTCAAGACCTATAAACCCCGGGGGTTTATTCAGGATAAGGAATCAAATGCTGTTTGGGGAATGCAGTTTTTTTGGCCGATTAAGGCAGAGTACCGCATCATCTATCTTAACGAGGATTATACCCAAACGGTCATCGGTCGCACCAAAAGAGACTATGTCTGGGTCATGGCCAGAAAACCTTATATTCCGCACGATGACTACAACCGGATCTTGGATTTTATCAAATCGCAGGGCTACGACCTGAGTAAGCTGCAAAAAGTTCCACAGCAGGTTAGATAGGATCATTTAACGGATATTTAACGTATTTGCCGTCAGATGATTGTGTAATGTGTTCGTAACACTATCCAAGATCCCGGTGGGGGATGTATTCTAATGACGGTTTGATTCTCTTTAAATACTGACCCTGCTTTATTGGAAGGACAACAAGATGAGCCTAAAACTTTACCGGTCCCTATATACCATCGTTGCGTTGATCGCGATGATTTTAATCCAGCCCCAGAGCAAAGCGGCAGAGGTTAATGGTATCAACTTTGATGATCAGTATGCGGCCGGAGACACGGTGTTGAAAATAAGAGGTGCCGGTCTATTGCGCGTCATGGCATTTGCAAAGGTATATGTCAGCGCCCTCTATCTGCCGGAGGATTGTGCTTCTAAACTGGTGCTTTCAGATGTGCCCAAGCGATTGGAAGTTGAATATATGAGATCCATCGCGGGCAATGATTTCGGCCGTGTCACCAACAAAAAAATATCTGAGAATGTAGATTCGCAGACCTTTGAGCGGCTGCGACCCCGCATTCTATATCACAATTCACTGTATCAGGATGTTCAACCCGGCGACCGGTATTCTTTGACATACATTCCCGGTAAGGGGACGGAACTGGCGTTAAACGGTGAACCCCAGGGTGTTATCGAAGGCGCTGATTTTGCGGCCGCCGTGTTTTCCATCTGGCTGGGGCCTAAACCCATCAGCGAATCCCTAAAAAAAGATCTCCTGGACTTATCGTGAAAACCCAGCATGCAGATCCTGTCGCTTTGTCGAAAAAAATCGCCTATTCAGCGCCGGCCTTTGCCCTGGCGGTCGTCGGCATACCGGTTTACGTCTATATCCCCAAATTTTATACCGACGTGGTGGGTATCAATATCGCGGTTTTAGGCACCCTTTTATTCAGCGTGCGCATTTTTGATGCCCTGACCGATCCCGCTATTGGGTATATCTCGGATCGGAGCCAAACCCGATTTGGCAGGCGCCGCCCGTATATTGCCATCGGATCGCTTTTTGTCGTCGTAAGCATGTATCTGCTGTTTACACCCCCGCAGGCGTCTGCTGATTTCGAGACCTGGTGGTTTGGCATCTGTATCTACGCGTTGTTTTTGTTTTGGACCGTGGTGGTGGTCCCTTTTGAATCCCTGGGTCCTGAAATCACTTTCGACTATCATGAACGCACCTCCCTTTTTGGCATGCGCGACGGATTTCTCATCGCCGGCACCCTGATGGCGGCCAGCTCACCGGCAATCGTCGAATGGGCCTTTGATCTGACTTCAGACGCTGCAGGCGAGCGCGCTAAATTTTTCTGGATCGCAGTGATATATGCGCCTTTGTTAATCGGCTCCTGCTGGTGGTGTGTCTTCGCAATTAAAGAAAAACCAGCCGGCCAAGCCCTGAATCCCACCGGACTGTGGATGGGGTTTCGCTATGTGGCCCGCAATCGACCCTTTGTTATTTTGATCATCTCTTATACGATTGCGGCAATCGGCAGTAATTTGCCGGCAACTCTGATTTTATATTATGTCGAGTACGTCTTGCAGTCGCATCTGGCCGATACCTTCCTACTGCTTTATTTTGTGACCGGAATCATCTTTCTGCCCGGTTGGATTTTGCTTTCGCGTCGCATCGGTAAGAAGGCGGCCTGGCTGACATCCATGGTCATCAATACCGGTGCATTTATCGGTGTCTTTTTTCTGGGCCCCGGTGATGCGCAGATCTACGGTATCCTGGTTGTTCTATCCGGCATCGGCTTTGGCGCCACCCTGGCGTTGCCATCCGCCATTCAGGCGGATGTCATTGATTACGATGAACTGCTTACCGGCCAGCGACGGGAGGGACAGTATATCGGCCTGTGGTCTATTGCCAAAAAATTTGCTGCTGCCATCGGTGTGGGCGCGGGACTGTCCATCCTCGGTTACGCCGGTTATGAACCAAATGTCGCACAAACCCAACAGGTGCAGCTGACCCTGAGAACTTTGTATGCGCTGGTGCCGTCGGCCTGCAATGTGATCGCCTTTGTCATCGTTTTGGCATACCCGATCAGCAGCCGCGTTCATGAGCAAATTCGCAACGCGATTGCTGAGCGCCAGGCCGGCAATCCGGTGGCAGATCCGTTGAAGCCGCAGCGAATGATCTCATAAAAACGGATAGGGTGTCTGGAGTAATTAGAATGGAAAATTTAATCACCATTTTCGGCGGAAACCTTGTCGCAGTGATAAGCATGATGATTTGCGGCTGGTCGATCAGCCTGATTTATAAAAACGTGTCTGTTGTCGACAGTCTCTGGGGACTGGGATTTGTCCTTATTGCCTGGTTGACCTTTGGCCTGGCTGAGGGATTCGCCGGGAGAAAAATTCTAATCGTTTTGCTTACCACGGCTTGGGGACTGCGGCTGAGTGCGCATTTGTCCTGGCGCAACTGGGGAAAGGGTGAAGATCCCCGCTATGGTGGCTGGAGAAAGGCCAGCGGCGACCAATTCTGGATCGTCAGTCTATTTAAAGTGTTTTTGCTCCAGGCTCTGTTTTTATGGGTGATCGCCCTGGCGATTCAATACGGTCAGGTATCACCCACACCTGCCCATTTGACCGGGCTCGATGTTTTGGGATCGATCATTTGGATGATCGGTTTTGTTTTTGAATCCGTCAGCGACTGGCAGCTGGCGCGATTTAAAGCGGATCAGACCAACGCGGGTAAGGTGATGGACCGCGGATTATGGGCTTATTCGCGTCATCCCAACTACTTCGGTGAGTGCTTAATCTGGTGGGGGATTTTTCTGGTTGCATTATCCACGCCAAATAGCTGGTGGACTGTAGTGAGTCCCATAGTCATTACCGCCGTCTTGCTCAAAATGACTGGCATTCCGCTGACTGAAAAAACTATCATCAATACCCGGCCCGGGTACCGCGACTATATCAAGCGCACCCCGCCGTTTTTTCCCTGGTTTCCCAAAAAAAATTAATTTGAATTTGATCTGCGGTGAGCAGACAAGGTGCGAATTACCGGCTTTGAGGCGCTGTAGAGCATCAGGATCAGCAATGGGCTGATGACCAGCCATGTAAGAATTGCATACAGGGTCAAATCCCACAGGTTGGCCATGCTGCCCCAAAAATCATTTTGAAGTAAGCCGATCAAATCTGTATCGATCAATGGCAACCCCTGCTGTTTAAACAACCAGTTGCCGATGCCGTAAAATGGCGCCAGCATAACGAGCTGCAACGGGTAAACCATATAGTTCACGACCTGAATGGCCGGCAGATTCAACCGCAGCGCCAGGGCGGCAACGGTGCACAGCATGGTAGTTGTGCCCAAGATGGGAAATATGCCCAAAACAGTTCCAAAAGCAATGCACAGCGCTATTTTTTTCAGGCTCATACCCTCTTTGAGCATCGATTTTACCATACTCAATATCTTTGTCTTAATTGCTCTGATCATGAGATGCTTTCATCAAATTTGTTAAGGGATTCTGTCCAAGACCGACTTCATCCGGATCATACGGGTCTCCTGAGCAGCACCCATCCACACAAAAAATGCGATGAATAAAAGTATCGGATTGTAAAATAATCCAATAATCCCAAAAAGCAAGGCGATCGCCTGACCCAGATTGGCAGAAATCTGTGTGGCCCTGACATATGCCAGGCGCGTGGCAAGCAAAGCGCGGAAGACCCGACCGCCGTCCATCGGAAATGCGGGTATCATATTAAACAGGATCAAAAAAATGTTGACACCCATAATGCGCTCAACAAATGCTGCGGTGGTCATCGTTAATTGATTATCCGGTGTAAGAGTATTGGTGATCCATAGGTAAACCGCAAGCAAGGCAACAATCACGACATTTACCGCCGGGCCAGCTAATGCCACCCACAGTTCTTGAATGGGCTGGTTTGGCATTTTTTCCAGGCGAGCCACACCGCCGATCGGCAACAGGATAATATCTCGGGTTTTAATCCCATATTTTTTTGCTGCTAAGGCATGGCCTAATTCATGCAGAACAACGCATGAAAATATTGCCAGGATGAACACGACGCCTGAAAAGGCCGCACCAATGGATCCGTTTAATTTCAACTGAATCAACGCCACCCATGTTAACAATATAAAGAACGTAAAATGGATGAAAATATCAATTCCTGCCAATTTGGCTATTTTCAATGACCATCGCATCGTATCACCACCTTCGTAATTGCTCGTTGAGCTTAACCGCCATAACCGCCTTCACTGTATGCGGCATAATCGGGCAATGCGTGCTTAAATGACGCTTTCATTTTTGCGATGATGTTTTTTTGGATCTGACGGACCCGTTCTCTTGAGATCCCATATCGCTTGCCGATTTCCGCCAGTGTTTCAGGATCTTCTGCGAAAATACGCTGGTTAAAAATATCGAGTTCTCGTTGATTCATTTCCTTTTTGAATTCAGCAATTCGTTGATGAAGAATCGTTTCAAACTCTTTTTTTGATATCTTGTCTTCGAGTGGTTCGGCGGAAGTTTTCAAAAATTCTATTCGCGCTGTATCCGTGTTGTCTGTTAAAGGGGCATCCAGTGAAACATCCCAGCCATTGATCCGTTGGTCCATTTCAACCACTTCTTTTTTGGACACCCCCAGTCTTTCGGAGATAAGCTCCGCTTTGGGTTCAAAACCTTCATCCCGTAATTTTTGCTTTTCTTTTTTGAGACGGAAAAAGAGCTTTCGCTGCGCCTGGGTGGTTCCGATTTTTACCAGACGGAAGTTATCCATTAAGTGCTTGATAATGTAAGCTTTGATCCAAAATGAAGCGTAGTATGAAAACTTCACCTTTTTCTCTGGATTGAATTTTTCAACCGCTTTCATCAGCCCGATGTTGCCCTCCTGAATGAGATCCAGCAGATTCTGCATCCACATTCTGCGGTAATCCAAGGCAATTTTTACGACGAGCCGGAGGTTTGACGTCACCACCTTGTGGGCCGCTCGGCTGTCGCCCTGTTCCTTCAGTCTTTTAAAAAGGATTAGTTCTTCATTTCTGCTCAGCAACTTATACTGGCTGATGCTCGTCAGATAGCTCTGAAGCGTATTGGGAACAACCGGTCTTTCGGCCGGCGGCGCCGGCCTGGTCGAGAAGCTAGGTGCCTCTTTACGCCGATTTCGTTTCCCGTTTCCGCTTACATTACGGGTCTCCGGATTTTGCTTACCTCTTACAACCTTTTTTTTCTGACTCAGCATTCTGTTCCTCCTCTGCCCATTCCCGCCTTAAGGTCTGCCGCATAAACCAATACCCCGTTAAGAGCCTTTGCATTTGATATGCTTTTCAGGGTATTGAAATCAGGCTAAATCGTTTATGCAGTCAGATTTTAAGCCTAATGGCTGTCGTTTTATAAGACATTGAATCTGTTATTGATAAAACTAAGTATTAAACAAAATATAAAATTTTTATTTTTGTCTAAGTTTTGTCTAAAAAAATAAACATTTTCATTGGCTTGTCAACCATCGCAACCCCTTTATTCTACTTTTACTTTGTTATTCTCTAGATTCAGAACTGAAGTGCTGATGGATCGTATAAATTGCATAAAACCGGCCTATTTTAAGCAAGATTCCGCAAACCTTGACTCAGGATTAGTAAGTGTTAGCTTAAAATCAGTAAACCAGCGGGTAGGAGCGGTGGCAACTTCAGACAAATCGAGCGAATTGGGAATGGAAATGAAGAAATTTCAAAAACGCGCCAGAATTATTATCATCGCTGGCATCAATCTGCTTTTACTTTATGCGCTGGCCTGCACCTATCTCTGGGCCGAGCAGAGCCATTTTATTTTCATGCCGCGGCGAGAAATCAAAAAGACACCGGCAATTTACCAGTTGCCCTACGAAGACGTCTACGTCTCAATTGAACTCCCGAATGGTCAAAAAGAACGCATCCACGGGTGGTGGATTCCGGCACAAATACCATCTGACAAAACCCTGCTTTACCTGCACGGCAGTGCGCTCAACATCGGCGCCAATGTCGATCATGCGCGCCGCTTCCATAACCTGGGTTTTTCCGTTTTTCTGGTCTCCTATCGCGGATACGGGCTGAGTGACGGCGAATTTCCGTCAGAAGCGCAGATGTATGCTGATGCAGAAGCAGCCTGGAATTACCTGGTCAAACAAAAGCACATCAACCCCGATCACATTTTCATTTACGGACATTCCATCGGCGGTGCTATTGCCATCGACCTTGCCACGCGCCACCCGGAAGCGGCCGGGTTGATTGTCGAGGCATCATTTACGTCCATCTTCGATATGGCGCGGTTAAAATACAGATATCGTCTCTTACCCATGGGTCTCATTGTTGAGCAAAAGTTTGATTCCCAGAAGAAAGTCGGGCAGTTGAAAATTCCGGCGCTGTTTATCCATGGTACAAAAGATGCTCTGGTTCCGCCTGAGATGAGCCGCCGCCTGTATGAAAAAACGTCATCTCCTAAACGATTAACATTTATCAAGGGCGGCGGTCATAACAACAGTGCCGCTGTTGGTGGTGAGGATTATTTGCGCAGCATCAGACAATTCGAGGAATTTATCAGTCAAAAATCATAGGAAAGATCTGCCTCTTCACAAATCATATCAGCCACTTGGCGATGTAAAAGCTTAGCGTCGCAACCAGCGTACATAGAACCACGCCCCAGAGAATATCGGCCACCACAATATTGAGCGGCCAATCTTTGAGCAGGGCTAAATTCGTCAGATCATAGGTTGCATATGTAAAAAACCCAAAAAGCGCACCCCACACCGCCGCGTGACGCACTGAATCTTTAGCGACGCCCGGCAGGACGGCGAAGATCAGAATCCCGGCAATATACATCAGATAAAAAATGATGGCGGCGGTCCAGTTGACATTCGGGCTGAGGATATATTTCAAGTTTTTCTGATAAAATCCCTTGGCTACAACTCCCAGCCAGATCAGGTCAATAATGAAAAAAACGGGTACGGTAAGTGCATACAGCTTAAGATAAAATGAAATGTTCATTGGAACCTCGACTAAAGTACAGTTATCCCAAACAGGTGATTATTTTGCCGAATTTTCAAATGTCGCGCGTAACCGCTCCACCCGCCGGCGGTTGGCACCAAAGTCATAATAACCGGTGCGGGATGCAGACCTCACATGAATGATGCGATCTTCTGAAGAAAAGTAAAATTCGACGTCATCGACAAAGTTAAAAACTAATGAACGAAATTCAGCATGAATGTAATCCGTTTCAACGCGTATCAGCCGGGCACGTTTCGAGCCCTCCAGGAGGCCGATGAGTTTTTGCCTGGCATCGGCACGATTGCCGGTATAATGCAGCGGTTCGATAAAACGCGCTGGATCTTTGCTCTGGGAAGAAACACAGTTGGGCGAATCCAGACAGGGCGATAACCTGTTGGTTCCGGCTGCCGCATGGGTTGCGCTCAACAGGATACAAACATACAGGGACAGGCGCTTTGTAAATAAGTCGTTCATCATACCGGTATAATCACAGTGGGGATTGATGTGCATTTAATCACACGGTCGGCAACACTGCCGAAATCAAAATGGGCCTCGCTGCCCTGGCTGGCCATAATGACCATGTCGATATCCTCATTCTGGATCAGTTTGAGGATCTCTTTAACGGGATCACCGACACTGATGTGGCGAACATAAAGCGGGCAGGCGTTTAAAAAATTTTCGCAGATTTCGTCCAGCCGTTTTTCGGCGGTTTCCTGCTCCCATTGCCGCATTTTTTCGTAATCGCCGGGGTCACTGTAGCCATAAGATGCGCCGAATTCAGGATAATCTTTCAGCACGTATAGAATATGAATCTCAGCAGCATATTTTTGCGATAAGGATGTCACCAGCGGCAGCGCTGTTGCGGCGTTTTCCGATAAATCCGTTGGCCACAAAATTTTTTTAATTTCCATTGCTATGCCTTCCTCCGGGCTTATTAAGTTCATGTTGCGTCATTTACCCGACGAATGGTTAAAGGTTTATTAACCCAATTAATTTAACACCATAAGCACTTCTTTTCTGTTCGCCAAATACTATTTTAAAATTCTGGTTTTTTGCATAGAAATGCCTCACAGTGGATGCAATAAGAGAACACGGTCACCCTAAAATAGGGTCTGGAACTGATCGACGATGATGAGTGTTTTATCAAAGGTTCGCAATGCTTGTTTAGAATGTATGGTGGTTCAGTAGCTTGACCCAGCCGAGGAAAGGAGGAAACTCAGCGTAAACTGAACCAACACTGCGTAAACTGAACCACCACTGTATGATGGAGAAATAAGCAATCAATATGGAGATTATTAAAGAGACAAAAAAACAGACAGAAGTTACAGTATTTGGTCTTTGCTGCAAATTTAATCGCTGTTTGCCGCCCCTTCGGTCGTTTTGATCATATTTTCAAATAAGTCCCGAATGTCGCTGAGATAAGCCATACAGTGCGCGCCAAACCACCAGACTTCGACCAGCATCAATAACAGTAAAATCGGCACCCAAACATTCATCGGTGTACGCTCCTTTCCGACAGGATCTAATAAGCACTTAAATCAGGGATGAGTGGCTCACGCCGGCACATGGGTTTGGTGAACAGCATTTGCACATCTCCGATATAGCGCTCTGCGAAACCCGCTTCACAATAGCTGAAATAATAATCCCACATGCGAATAAACGCTTCTGAATATCCCAGCGCTTTGACCGCATCGATATTGTTGAAAAATTGTGACCGCCAGCAGGCCAGCGTCCGGGCATAGTGAGGGGTAATATCTTCCAGATGAAATAGACGCAGGTCGGTGGCCGTGGCAATCGACTTCGTCATCGCCGCAATTGACGGGATGCAGCTGCCCGGGAAAATATAGCGTTTGATAAAATCAACCGAACGCTTGTGGCGCTCAAACACCTGATCGGCAATCGTAATCGCCTGCAGCAGCATCACTCCGTCCGATTTCAGCAACTGGCCGCAGGATCGAAAAAAGTCATCCAGATAGTGGTACCCGACGGCCTCGATCATCTCAATCGAAACCAGTTTATCGTATTTTCCTTTCAGATCCCGGTAATCTCTCATCACCAAATCAATGCGATCGGCCACGCCGGAATCCGCAATACGTTCTTTAGCCAGTTTAAATTGTTGGTCGGAAATCGTGGTGGTAGTGACCCGGCAGCCGAAGTTTTGGGCGGCATAAATGGCAAAGCCGCCCCAGCCGGATCCGATTTCAATCACCTCATCATCGGGGCCTAGCTCAAGTTTCTGACAGATGCGGTTGTATTTTGCAATCGAGGCATCGCGCATGGTGCTGGCTTCATATTCAAAAATACCGCAAGAATAGGTTAGGGTGTCGTCCAAAAACAGTCGATAAAAATCGTTGCCCAGATCATAGTGGGCGACGATATTTTTGCGACTGCCGCTGCGGGTATTTTTCCGCAGAAAATGCCATATCCGGTTCAGCGGGGCCGAAACCTTTGACCAGCCCTTGTCCAGGCGCTCAAAGCTATCGCGATTCAAGGCCATGATGCGCAGGGCGGTGGTGAGATCGTCTGCCGACCACAAACCGTTCATATAAGCTTCCGCAATGCCGATGCTGCCACCCAGAACGGATTTGCTGTAAAATCGGGGATGATAGACGTTTATGACCGCCTCGAGTGGATACGCACTGCTGGTTTCACCGAAAACATAACGATTGGGACCGTCGATGATGGTGATTTGTCCGCGTTTTAATTTGCCCAGAATTCCAAGCAGAAACTTGCGGGCCAATCCATCCATCGAGCGAGCCTTAATGGTTTCCAGCGGCGGCGTATCTGAGGGCATAATCGATGTGGTCATGCGTCTTACCTTTCTGCAATCGGTTTGCGTTTTTTGGGATGATCGAACAATGGCGTTCTTTTAAGCAATAACCGCAGTGCCTGCCAGTAAATCATGGTGGTGACCTTGGCCGTCATCAGCGGATATTGGATCAACACCCGGTTCAGGGCCCCCGCACTGATCTCGCGTCGTTTCAATGCAAGGCTGGCATCGAAAAGCTTCTGTCCGTTTTCATAGTCGATCATATGCACGCGAATATCCGTGTCGGGTTCGCGAAAACGCCAGTCATAATCAATATTCATATCGATAAACGGAGAAACATGAAAAACCTTTTCAAAACGATGCCGCCGCCAGTTTTTGACCGGATGTTCGTCTTGTTCCCGGCCCAGAACATAGCAATGCACTTCACTCCAGGGAGTGTTGTGTATTTCGACAACGATGGTTTCTACCGTTGAACCCGTGGCATCATAGCAATAATAAAAACTGGCCGGGTTAAAGCAATACCCAAAATACCGCAGATGGGTCAGCATCCGAATGGGCCCCTCAGGCGGGCGTCCGGCTTTTTCGGCAACCAGACGACGCACCGCTTGTTCGATCGGCAGTTTAGGATCGCCGAAGTGATCTCTACGTCGAAAATATGCGATGTTCGGCCGCTGAAAAGACCAGAGGGGATGATTGTCGAACACGGCGGGCAGTTCTTCCAGGTCCAGATACATAAAGAACAGTCGATATCTAAAATGATTGGGCGTTGGCCTGAACCGACGATGTCGAACGGTGCCCTCGTAAATGCAGCTATGCATGCGTCATCCTTTTTAAAATGAAATCTATTTCGCTAAACGTTTTCATTATAAGCATAAAATTAATTTCGTCAGCAAATAGATCGAGAATATTTTTAAAAGGTCTAAGGGAATTATGGATGTCTGTGTCCGGTCGAAATCAAATCATTCGAAAATAGTTCCTAAAGGGATTTGCCGAAATGTTTTCCAACCACCAGTGCGCTTTTGACACCATCCTCATGGAAACCGTAGCCCCAATAGGCGCCACAGAAATAGGTGCGATTGACTCCGTTGATCTCCTCATGACGGTTTCTCGCGGCCAGGCTTTTCGGATTATAGACCGGATGATGGTAATGCATTTCTTTGATTTTCTTGCCGGGATCAACGGTATGCGGCAAATTGAGCGTAACGCAGTATTCGACTGGGGCGCCCAGGCCTTGCAAGATGTTCATGTCATAAGTCAGGGCCACACGCCCCAGATCCTCTTGCGGTATATGGTAATTCCAGCTGGCCCAGGCTGCCTTTTTACGGGGTAAAATCGATTCGTCTGAATGCAGGATCGCATGATTGTCCTGATAGGGGATGGCTCCTAGGATTTCTTTTTCGCTGTCTGTCGGGTCCTGCAGCATTGCCAGGGCCTGATCGCTGTGGGTGGCAATTACCACCTGATCAAAATGTTCTGTGGGGCTGTTATCAGCTTGCACCTCGACGTGATCCGGATATCGCCGAACGGCTCTCACCGGGCAATTGATTCGGATTTGATCCCGATAACCCCGGGTGATCGGTTTGACGTATTGTCTGGAACCGCCATCGATGACCTGCCACTGGGGCTGGTTGCGCACATTCAGAAAACCATGGTTTTTAAAAAACTGGGCAAAGTAAAGGGCAGGGAACTCGTTGAATTTGACGGGATCCGCCGACCAGATCGCTTCACCCATGGGGATAATGAAATGTTCTATAAACAGCTTTGAAAATCCCTTTTCAGCCAAAAAATTTTCAAGCGTCAGCGTGTAGTCGTCACCTTTTAGAAGTTCTTCGGATTCTCGTCGAAATCGAAAAATGTCGAATACCATGCGGTAGAACGATGGGCGCAACAGATTTTTGCGCTGGATGAAAAGCGAATTTAAAGAACTGGGGCTAAATTCCAGCCCGGTTTTGTTACATTGCACACTGAAACTCATGTTGGAGGCTTTCCATGCCACCCCCAGGCGTTTCATCAGCTTGACAAAATTCGGATACGTCTTTTCGTTAAATACAATAAAGCCGGTGTCTACGGCATAGGATGTGCCATTCAGGCTGACATCAATCGTGTTGGTGTGTCCGCCGACATAATCCTCTGCCTCATAGACGACCAGTTCATGCTCATCACTGAGCAGGTATGCTGCCACCATGCCTGCAATGCCGGTTCCGATGATAGCGATCCGCATTTGAATTTCTCCTCAATGGTTTAGCGAAACATTCACGTTCTTATTTAGGTTAAAGGGTCTCGGCGACCGCTCGATTTTGTTCTCGCAAACCCTCCGGCAAACCCCGCAGATCCCGGACGATGCCCAGCAAACTCAGGAGCTTGAGCAAATAATAGGTAATATCAATTTCCCACCAGTAAAATCCCTGGCGCGCGGAAATCGCATAATGATGGTGATTGTTATGCCACCCCTCGCCCAAGGTAATCAGCGCCAAAATCGCATTGTTGCGACTGGTATCCGCAGTATCATAACGACGGCTGCCGATCATGTGATCAAAAGAGTTGATGGTCACCGTTCCGTGAAAAAGCACCACCGAAGAAATAAAAAACCCCCAGATCAGCAGCTGGGGACCGTTGGTCCCCAAACCGGGTGCATATTTTTGCAGTAAATTGCCCCCCAAAAATAATATAACGGCCAATAGAACCGGAATGACAGTGTCGAAGCGATTGATCCAGCGCAGCTCGGGATATTTGGCCCAATCTTTCACATATTGCATTTTGGTCGGAAAATTCGCGGGCGACGTTAGCCACCCGATGTGGCTCCAGATAAATCCGTGCCGGCTGGGTGAATGGATATCTTTTTCAGTGTCCGCGAAGCGGTGGTGATGGCGATGATGCGCTGCCCACCACAACGGGCCGCGCTGAACCGAAGAATTGCCGATGACAGCAAAGATGAATTGCCAGAACCGATTGGCTTTAAACGCTTTGTGGGAGAAATAACGATGGTAAAATCCGGTAATGCCAAACATGCGGATAAAATAAAGCCCGGCTGCCGTCAAAACGGCAAACCAGCTCCACCCCACCCAGATGACCCCCAAACACATCAGGTGCAATATCACAAATGGAATGATCCGAAACCAATCGACTTTCTTGACAGGTGCGTTGGATATTTGATCAGCATACGCATCCGCGTCAAACCAGCGCCAGAGCGATAGCAGAAAATTGGATTTCTTTGAAGTGTTCCCCACTTTTTTCATTGAGCAAGCTTATCTGAAAATAGTGATTTCAGTTTACTCCAAATATCCCCGATGATCGCATTCACAACTTTTCTGTAATGGAATTTATTAAAAAATACAACAATCATATCATTGTTACCGAAAGGTTCTCAGAGCGCTCATGCCTCCATCGATGTGAATAATCTGACCGGTCAGCCAGGTACTGGCATCCGAGAGTAAATAGATGGCTAAACCGGCAATTTCCTGTGGTGTTCCGATGCGTTTTAAGGGATGACGATCAGCCGATGCCTGACGTTTTTCTTCGCTGGACAATAAATTTTGGGCCAGGGGCGTATCGGTCAAAGACGGGGCGATGGCGTTAAATCGGATACGGGGCGCAAATTCAGCGGCCAATGATCGCGTAAGTCCCTCCACAGCCGCTTTGGCGCCGGCGACGGAGGCATGAAATGGCATGCCCGTTTTTACAGCCACCGTGCTGAATAAGACAACCGACGCTCCTGTTTTTGACTTTCTTAGACGGGTTAAGCAGGCTTGAATGGTCCTCACCGCGCCCAGAAAATTAACCTGAAGATCTTTTAAGAAATCATCGATCGTCAGACGCTGAAAGGGTTTGAGCTGGATGGTCCCCGGACAATAAACGATTCCATTTAATACTTCTGGTAGTCCTTCGAGATTAAGCGGGTCCGCCGTCACATCCAGCGGCAAATGATGCACGCCAGCAAGTTCGGCCAGTTGATCATTGGTTCGTGAACCCACGTAGACTTCGTTACCTTTTTCATGAAGCGCTTTGACAATTTCCAGACCAATGCCGGAACTGCCACCCACAATAAGAAAATGTTTCTCGTCCATCATTCACCTTCCTCAAATTGTCGTTTTCTTTATTTGCAGTAAATTGGCATCTTTTATGATGCTAAATTCATTTTCTGTACAGAAAATTCAAAATCATTGATTTTTCCGCTGCATTTCTCTTTGGCGCATCGGCATCGAGTCGATCAATCCAAAAACGTCGCTTAAATCAACTCGATCCTCACTTTTGAGTTTGATGCCGCCGTCTTTGCCGACCAGAATGAGGTTGAATGTATTGCTGGGTATGGCAAAGTGAGTGCGTATCGAATCGGCTTCCTTTCGATCCAAAGGACTATTATTCATTCGGGCAGGACCTTGCGCCGGCACCTCAAAAACAATCAAATCCCGGTCGTCTACTTCAGCTTTTTGAGCCATAATTTGGCCTTGTAGATTCTTAAAGAAAGGATCGTTGGCATCTTCGGCAAAAAGAAAAAGCAGCCGGTTTTTCCACTGGAACTGCGTTAAATCCATAGACAATGCCTCCTCGGGAGCCCAAACAGTTAAACCAATCAAAATCAAAAAAACAACGACAAATCTTCTCATAGCTATATTTCGCCCTTTTTTTGTATGAATTCTGTTTGCAAATTCTAATTTACTGCGCATTATTGTTTATACATTAACGCATTACTTTGACTTGTAAAGATCTTTTCACTAACCGGAATCTGAATCAATAAGACCTTAGCACTTACGTAAGCCAATGAAACCCATTACCATCGGTTTTTCTATTCATCGGTCGGAAGTTATCGACATAGCAGCTGATTTAATGCAGCGCCACGATGTCATTTTCCTGGAAGAACCGCCCGTAAACGGATTACAGGAAATGCTTCAAGGCGCCCTGTCAATTGACGACTATTTGTTGCCCGCCGAGGTCGAATACCCGGAATTTAGCCGCCGCATGTGTCGGCTGTTGCGTGAGCTTTATCAAGATGGCAAGAAAATCATTCAGGTGGAGCCGTTTTTAGAACATCTTCTGGCGATTCATACCTTTTTTTCACTAGGGCATCAGCCTAAAGAACTGCGGCCGGACTCGGTTCACCATCAGGTGTATCGGGCAGAGCGAGATGCCACCAAGGCCCTTTTGGATTACTACCAGATCGTGATGAACGGTTCATTTAAGGCCGCCATTCAGGCCATCATCCGCTTTGCGCGCTTTGATGCGGCCCGATTTCGATTGCGTGACAGTCTGCGGGCCCAGGCCTTAGCCGCTGAACTAAATAAAGGGTCTTCTGTATTTATCGAAGCCGGTGTGATTCATCTTGCGTTGTATCATCTGCTGAAAAAAAGATTGCCGCAATCGCTTCAACTCAAACCCTTATTTATAACCCGTAAAGCGCTGAAAATCCTCGGCGCCAAAGGGCACCTGTTTGGCCCCGGTGATCAGTTGACGCTTACCTATATATTTCATCCCAAAACTCATGGAACCTTCAGAGCAGAGCTGCTTGCAGCGCGATCATTGATCTATTCGAAACTAATTGAAAAAGAAGAAGTCTCGGCCGGCTTAGAAACGTTTCCCCATATTCGCAACGAGCTCGCCTGTATTCGCACCGTCAAATTGCTGACTTTGGTGGATTGCGATCGACTATTTCCGTTGATCCGCTGCATTAAAACCGAACACGCCCGGCAGCTTGTAGATGATTATTTGGTCCGCATTAAAAAGCTTCCCCGGCAAAGCTGGAAGCGTCAATCATTTAAATCGCAGACTGAAGGAGAATATATTTAAAATGAAACCCATACCCTTTAATTCGCAAAAAGATTTAGCGCCTGTCGTTTTTGACACCCAAACCTGCCGTCTGGCAAACGAATTAAAACAACTGGGAATACCCTGGCAACCGCACGTGGGATGTTTCGTATGGGACCCGCATGAGCATATAAAGGCCGAATCTCCATTTCCCTATAGAATTTACTTTATTCTGAGCCTGCCGAGGTTTCTTGATATATTCGGCAGTATTGAAGCGATTGCTGAAAAACTGGTATGGCTGCCGACTTGGCATCAGGCCCGGCTGCTGTGCCAACAACTGGGTGTGCCCGATCAAGTCGTGGCAAATATTTGGCATAGCCAAACGACACCATCAGCGGGTGAAGAATTGTGACAAATCTATGAGCTTCTCATAGGTGTGCTAAAAGAATAAGCCTCATTTTGAAAGCGGTGGGTTAGGAGAAAAGCGTCATGAAAACAGCGAAACCGGATAGCCGAAACCGTTCCTTTTGCGAGGCCATCATCGCAAAAAGACAGGGAGATATTTCTACCTTGCCAAATAGGTTGGCCCGACACGTATCGCACGTTTACGGTGATTTCATTGCGGCCTATTTGAACGTTTTGAGACAGAAAGAAGGCAAACCGCGGGATTGGTTTCCTGAATCACTCTCTATTGATCCGGCATTGGTAGATGAAATGCGGCATTTTTTTTCAGATTATCAGCATATCACGAAAGCCTTTCTTACCCTGAACAAACAGATGGATGGACTGCACGAAATCGACAAAGACAAACAGCCAAATTTGTATGAGTACACGGTGGCCAGCATTTTAAGCCATGAACGCCGGTAGCGGCTCAGCTGCAGTTTGCCCGGAGGTTTAGATGAAATTAACAGATGTTGACGTTGTCGTTGTCGGTGCCGGCCTTGCCGGATTGTCATGTGCAAGACACCTGATGAACCGCAGCGTGTCTTTTATCATTCTTGAGGCCGATGACCGAATTGGCGGCCGCCTGAAAACCGATGTGCTGGACGGGTTTTTATTGAACCACGGATTCCAGGTATTGCAGACCGCATACCCCGAGGCCCGTCGCCAATTAGACTACCATCGCCTCGACTTGAAACCATTTGCCCCGGGAGCGATTATCCGGGTGTCAGGTAAATTTAAGCGAGTCTCTGACCCCAGGCGTCGTCCGAGAGACATTTGGAGCTCCCTGACGGCGCCGGTTGGCACTTTTGCTGACCGTTTGCGGATGATTCGAATGGCATCCAGCGCCCGGCGGGGAAGTGTTTCCAGTGTGTTTCAGGGTCCGGATATGACGACGCTCGAATTCCTGCAATCCCAGGGGATTTCAGAAAAAATGATCGAGCGGTTTTTTAAGCCGTTTTTCGGGGGCGTCTGCCTTGATCCGGCGATTCGAGCATCGAGCAATGTATTCAAATACGTTCTGCGTGTCTTTGCCGAGGGCGATGTTGCTTTGCCCGGCCAGGGGATGGCGGCCATCGCCAGCCAGCTCGCCGAAGATTTACCAGAGGCGACGATCAAGACCGGAACCCGGGTCGAAGCGATCCATCCGGGCGGTGCGGTTTTATCATCGGGACAAACACTCAAGTGCCGCGCAGTGGTGTTGGCGACCGATGGTCCGGAGACGATGCGTTTGCTGGGAAAACCCGCATCGATGGTCTCCCAGGGCGAATTATGTCTTTATTTTGCAGCCCCAAAAGCACCGATCAATGCGCCCTATCTCATCCTAAATGGCCAAGGAACCGGTGTGATCAACAGCCTGACCGTTCCCAGCGTCGTTGCAACCTCATATGCGCCGACCGGCCAAGAGCTGATTTCCGTGGTGCTGATCGGTCATTTGGAGTTAGATGACAGGACCGCTCAATTGGAGGTGCGAAAAGAACTAACCGAATGGTTTGGAAACGGGGTCGAAGAATGGCGCCATTTGAAAACTTACCGCATCCAACATGCGTTGCCCGCCCAGCCGCCGCCGATGCCGGATCCAAACATTCCATCAAAACCGGTGAAGCCGGGTATTTATGTTTGTGGCGAGTACCAAAGCGTTCCGGGTATTCAGTGGGCCCTTCTTTCCGGCCGACATGCCGCCGAAGCGGTAATCAAGGAACTGGCAGAAATACCTGGATAAGTTTCAACAATGTAGCGATAGGATTATCGATAACGGCATGTCACGTGTGCAAAATATCCGGCAATGGCTCAACGAGTCCATCGATCCAGCGAATTGGAAATTTTTCAATGCCGTAGGATGCCCCCATTAGCGCTCCAAGTACCGCCCCGCGCGCGGCGTTGTCACCGCCGAGATTGGTATTGGCGATGAGCGCATTTTCCGGATCATCGTGGTATTTTAATGCCAGATAAACAACTGCCGGAATTGAGTCCTCAACATAACAGGCCGTGCTGAAGCGCGGACCCACCACCCAGTCGTCAGGATCATCCAGCCATTTGATAAAAGGATGTCCAAGCAAGGGATTTTGCTGTTTTGCAATTTCCTCAACGATGGCTTCTTTCAACCGGACGCCGTTGAGCACCTTCAGCAAAATATCGATCAACAATGATCCGGCAGTTTTCATTTTGGAACCGGGTGGGTAGCAGGTGGGTCAAGGCGGCCTCGCGGGCTTGGTCGGGCCGATTGAAATAAAAAACAACGATGGGAACAATTCCGAGCAGACCGCCGATATGCTTTTCTTCGACACCGCATCTGCGTGGCGGCATGTCCCTGGCATAATTTGCGAAGAAATTGCGATGGCACTCCTCGATGTAGGTGTCTTGGTGGTTGCCCGGGATTGTCATGAAGGCGATGTATCTTCTTAGAAAATCGTCTGCGTTGTAGGTGCCGTTTTGGTTTATCGAGTCAATGAGCAGCCGGCAAATTTTAACATTTAAGGTGTTCTCACCTGCTTTGAGAAACTGGTGATAATGAATGCCCTTTTGACCCCAGTAGGGGATTTGATCGTGCAGAATTTCGCCTTTTGCGTTTGACGCTTTGTAGCTGGAGCGCCACAGAATGCTGTCCGGATGCGGATTGCGCGGTGCCAAGTAGTCTGTCACCCGGCCATAATCTCGATTGAGTGCCTGGCGGTTATAATACCAGTGAACTGGCATCGCCAGTGCATCGCCGATGCACAAACCGTAAAGCGCTCCGCGTGATATAGTATTGATGGCATTCGTCATCGTTAATTTTCCAGTCTATTCTTCGTCCAGCTTTAAAGGATCAGCAACAAAGCGATTATGGAAATCTATCTTTACAAATAGATATTTTTAAATGGTAAGTCTGGTCGGCACCCCGGGCAAGTGAAAAGAATGATCGGCGTTCCAGGATTATCTGGAAAGCTTGATCGGTCTTTGCATGATCTGGCCCTGATTGCGCTTAAAAAATACCTCATTGTCTGTGGTCCAGGTGCGTAGCGATTCAATCGGTGTTTCGGCATTGAGGGGTTTTTCCGTCATGACACGCATCTTTTTCTTCATAGCGGCACCTCAGTTTTTTTACATTTTGACCCTCTTTAGGTCATCAACCCAACTGTTTGCAATCCGGGCCGTTGACTGCACAATTCCATGTGCCATACTGGCGTCGATGATCTGGCCTCTGGTCATCGCGCCGACAGCATAAATCGAGTTGGATTTAACTGGTCTTTTGTTAGACACCTTCCGAATAACATGGTGGGTCTCGGGATCTATCCACACGCTTCCGGTTTTATATGTATGTAATTTCGTTTTCGATTGATTGACGAATCGGTTGCCGAGGCCATTTTCTGGTTGAACGGGTTGGGTTTCTTCATTTTGGACGATGCCCCGTTCAAGCAGGTTCTTCGTTAAAGGGGAGGGATCTATCTGGATGGACTTTGCCTGACCGCGTGCATTAACCACATACCGGTAAGCATCTCTTTTTGTCTCACCGTTAGAATCCTGATAGATAAATTCCCAGACGTCTTTTGTGTCATTTTTGACAAATTGATTATTTCTTCCCAGTTTAAATACCTCAACCAGCCCGGACTTCATGAGCGCCAGCATTTTTTCAGCATTGATGGCTGGCTGGGTTGCTGCATGTGTAAAAAATATCGAAGTGTATGTTTTATCGAAACGCTTCCGATCTTCCAGCGATAGTCTCAGATAAATCTCTCGGACCATATCAAAGGACTGATGAAGGACGGTTTGCCACACGAGTTCGCCATCCGGCCCATCTCCACGTCTTGCGTCTTCCAAATATTGCTGTAACAGCTCTGCGGGCGGTCTCGTCGGGCTTACAACTGCTTTCCAATTAATTGCGTGTCCGTATGCCGCTTCCAGCTCTGAATTTAATAACTGAAATACGGCTTCGAGGTTTAAATATCCTTGGTTTTCGGCGATCAAACTTTCCAATTTTTTGCGCGTCAGAAACATGTTGCGGTATTTACCCATCTTGCCTCTGACTTTCGGCAGCAGTCCTCTTCTGGAGTAGAGCGCAAATTTTCTTGGATTTGCGGGCGGGACATACACTAGTTCATTAGAATTATCACGAATAAAATTGCCATTTGAAGTGAGGGTTAAAACAACCTCTATGGCACTTAAACTCGTTCCAATTACGGCGACTTTCTCGCCCTCTGGAATTTTTTCAAGTAATTGTCTCGCCGGCCACGGTGAGGGAAAGTAGTTATGCTGTTCTTTTTTTTCAAACCAATGCCCGGTTGCAAGCAAAATACGGTCGGCGAGACATGAAAAAGTTGACCCCGATAACAGTTGCTTCACGGTGAGATGGATCTTATCATCGCTTCGCTTTTCTAAATCGATAACCTCAGATCCCGAAAAAAGTTCCACCCCAACACCCAGCGCTTGTGCTTTTTGATGGGCCTCTTGAAATTTTGCTTTAAGGTATTCGCCCATGATTGCGCGTGGGTAATGATTGCAGCCTTCATAGCTAAAAGATGTATCATCTATCCATTGATAACGTTCTTTGAGCCGATCATGATTTATGGTCGCCCAATCTTGGAAATCCTCAGGATGGCCCACCAGGATGCCCATGTCCTTGGCACACATGTTCGTAATATGAAAGGGCATGACGTTTCTATCACAATGGGGAAAGCCGGGTCCGAAGATGTCTTGCTTTTCAAAAATCTGAATTTTAATCTCAGAAGGATTTAACAAGTTCAGATCAATTTCTTGTCGCACCTTCTCTACAAACATGTGAAGCATAGCGGTTCCCGTCAATCCACCGCCAACAATTGCAAAAGTAAAGCTCATCTAAACCTTAGTCCTGACTTGTGTCCTTTGGTATCGCATACATATGATTAAATCCCGACATTATAGATACAGAGAGGACCTTTAAGTTGTAACACCATGAGGAAAAGTGAACTATATTCGTTATAAGACTGTATTTCATGAAAGGCATATTAAGACAACTCATTTTCATTGAATTTATTCATTCGTTGTGTAATCCATAATTAAATTTATCTTGAATGCGCACCAATCAGAAGGATAGTTGCTTTTATGAAACTACGCTACGATCCTTACCAGGTATTTCGGTTTAGCAAAACGCCTGTGGGTCTTTATGCCCGACAAAAGTGGCTTGGAGAAGCCGGAACGCCTCAGTGGAAAATTGACTTTAAGGAGACGGTAGTTGCACTTTTGGCGGACCAATTGCCTGATGGATCATGGCGTAGGGCCACGGTCGAAACCATTCATCGTCTGTTCGGGCTTCATCTGACAATGCGATCTTCCACTGCACAGATAGATACCGCCCTGACTTGGATTTTAGATAAGATCGCTTTTCAGGCAGAAGGGATTCATATCCATGCCGAAGATATATCCACTATCCCCAATCTAAAGGGGCTTCCGTTTATCCCGAGTCGACCAGATATGTTTTTGACAGGCGCGGCGCTATTTCTATCCACTATATTTGGCCGCCAAAGTTATCCAGATGTGCTGGCCTTGTATAAGTGGCTGAGTTCAGAAGGGATAAAAAACCAAGGCCGTTGGTTTGATGAGGCATCTTCCCACAATATTTTCCGCGCCATGGTCGTGCATCCCATATTTGCTAAAAAAAAGGCCACAATACTGGCGGCTAAGCATCTTGCTGAGTTGCAGACAGATACGGGTTTTTGGAAGAATGATTTACCGTTTTATCAAACCCTTAATGCGCTGGCGCATTTGGATTTGCATCAGGTAGAAACCCAACTTGAAAAGGCCTTTGAACGGTTATTTGAAAATCAAAATAGCGACGGCACCTGGAGCAAGTCTGAGCCTGAGTGGAATACGTTTTTAGCAATTCATGCACTAAAAAATAAAGGGCTTTTGTGATAAGGCTAATACATTGGAAAGTGATAGAGAACGGATTAGAATGCCCATTTTTAATATTTTTCTATAGGAATCAGCACTTCGTTGCGACGCAGAAACCAGGGCATGAATGGTGGGTCATAGCGTGCCCAGACCGGTGCGCCCTTTTTGGTCAAAACCCGTTTTCGAATGTATTCTTCCAACAGGGCTTTGTTTTCCTCGTACCCTTCTTCACTCCAGGTCCCTGAATACTTAACAGCGACCATTAGGCGGCCGGATTCTTCTGTCAACCTTACCCTTGTGTCATTGGGTTCCGGAAGCGTTTCCAGAGTATATTCTGCCGGCATGAGAAAAGTGATTCGCCATCGATTATCTTTCTTCTCCTGTTTGACCGGCGCGGTCATGGCAATTTTTTTCGAACCGGTTTCCTGGCTGATAGGCGCCGTCATGGAGATTGACTGCTTTTTGGTGTTCTCCCCGGAGATGTAGGCATAGAGGCGGCGAAAACCCTCATTGCCTGCATTTTCTAGATCGCCTTCGACAAAGGTTTCAGCCACGATCTGGGGATCATACTGCCTGATTTCAAAACCATCTTCTTTCTCCAAAACTGTATATTTTGCTTTCTCAATGGCCATGGCCGATTTAACCACCAGTAATGATGAAACGCCTAAAAGCGCAAATCCGGCTAATCCAATAATTTTGAATGTTCGCATATCGATTTCTCCTATAAAACAACAACGAAAATAACATAATCACGCAAACAATGTCTGCAAGGATGCTTCGAACCTTTAAGTGTCACCAATTGTGTGATCATACAACTCGAACAAGCAAACATCCTTTTACAGGACTATCCTCACTCACAAAATTATTACGATATGATCTAAGCTTTGACATCACTGTTATTATTACCAGAAAAGAATTAGCTTGAAAACATTCAACTATGGGCAAATTAGAGACAAGCGGATATTTTGACTGCCCCGGGAAGATTTACCTTCAAAGCTGGAATCGTGAATTTATTTGGTAACACTTTCTCAAAAATTAAGGACTATTTCTCAGTTGAACTTTCAGCCTTTTGATAACAATGATTGACAAAATGATATTATAATGTTCATTTTAATGCTGTTATTTCTGCATCAAAATAAAAGATAGGCATTCGCTATTAGTTCTGCCATATGAAAATTTGTAACAGACGTTTTTCCCCGTATTTATAGATTATGATCGGAAATTTTTACACGGTGGGGTAAATATTCGCGCGTTTGCGATTGATATCTGCAGCTTGAACAAATATGGAGGTGGGGGATGCCATTGAAAGAAAAAAAAGCGGTTGTGATTGGAGGCAGCTCTGGAATTGGTTTGGCCATTGCCAAGGCGCTTGTTAATTCTGGTGCGCACGTTGTCATTGCGAGCCGTTCATCTAATAAACTGAATGAGGCGCAAAGAACCATCGGGGTGAATACAGTGGCCTATCGGCTGGACGTCACACAGGAGAAAAAGGTGCAGCAATTCTTCGAAGATATCGGTCCTTTTGACCACCTCGTGTGCACTGCCGTTAGCGGGATAAACGCCCCATTCCTTGAAATGGATACCACTGATGCTAAAACTGTATTTAAGACCAAGTTCTGGGGACAATACTATGCTGCCAGGTACGGGGCGCCCAAGATCAGGCCGGGGGGCTCCATTACACTGTTTTCCGGCATTGCCAGTCACAAACCCGTTGAGGGACTCTCCGCTATCGCTGCTGCGAATGGTGCCGTCGAGGCCCTCTGCCGCTCTCTGGCCGTTGAATTGGGGCCAATACGGGTCAACACTGTCTTACCCGCGGTCATTAGCACACCCCAATATGATCGCATGCCTGACGACAAACGCAAAAAATACTTGGAACACTACGGCGCTAAGCTTCCTGTGAAGCGTCCGGGGAACCCTGATGACGTGGCCGCAACCGTCCTTTACCTCATTTTGAATGCGCATACCACCGGGACCCTGGCAGAGGTCAACGGCGGCTATCGACTTGTTTAAAGGCATGGTTTAGAAAACACTCCTATGGGAGATGGGGTGTGATTAATGCTAATTTGGTTCGATAAAGAATATTTCGAGAACACGGAAGGCAGCGGGATTCTGGCGACTGCAAATAGCGGCGGCAAGGTGGATTGGGCATAGACAGGAAATTGCCTTGGTGGGCGCCGGGGAATAAATTTGGCAGCCGATGAACCCGTTTAAGTCAACAACGCTCGAGAGTCATATGGATATCATATCTATGGAAACGAACTTTGAACTGCATTCGATATTCATACCCCAGAGCCTTTTCGTCCTCCTGTACTGGTAGGTTCGCTATCCGTTCCATCAGTATATTTTCTTCGGCATGCTCAAGGCCATGGCCAAATCCATTAACAAACCAATACTGGCCGGTCCGGAGCGGTTTACTCCCAAGCTCCACACCAGTTGTGCTCTACCGCCCAAGCACAGTCATTAGAACGCGGCTTCTTTACAGTCAATCAGGACGATGATTATCATGCCCAAGCAAAAAACCCTGCGCCTGATTCTCGGCGACCAGCTGAACGAACTTCATTCCTGGTTTCAAAAACCGGATAAGAATGTCAGCTTTGTTCTGATGGAGATCCGCCAGGAAACAGACTATGTCGCCCACCATATCCAGAAGGTGGCGGCTTTTTTTGCGGCCATGCGGGCATTTGCCAAACGTCTGCGCGGTTTAGGGCATCAGGTCATCTACCTGAAACTCGATGACCAGCAGAATCACCAGACCATCGCCGGTAACATCGGTGAGTTGCTGAAGGGAAAGAAGTTCAACCGCTTTGAATACCTGCAACCCGACGAATTTCGCCTGGATCTCCAGTTGCGGGAGCTGTCTGAATCCCTCCCAGTGCCATGTGAAATGATGGACAGCGAGCATTTTCTCACCGGTCGCATGGAGCTTGAAGACTTTTTTGCCGGAAAAAAACGATATCTGATGGAGTCCTTCTACCGCTGGATGCGAATGCGCTATGACATCCTCATGGATGATAAGAGGCCTGTGGGTGACCAATGGAATTTTGATCAGAAAAACCGCCATCCTTACGACGGTAAAGTGCCTGTGCCCGAGCCACTGCTTTTCGAGAACAACGTCAGCTCCGTCTGCAAAACCATCCGCAAAGCAAAGGTGGCGACCATCGGAGAGATCAAAGCCGACCGGCTGATCTGGCCCGTCTCCCGGGATCAGGCCCTCAAACTGCTGAAAAGCTTTGTCACCCACTTTTTGCCCGCCTTTGGCACTTATGAAGATGCCATGGTCGCAAATAACTGGCATCTGTTCCATTCTCGTCTTTCATTTGCTCTGAATACCAAGATGCTTCATCCACGGGAAGTCATAGAGGCAGCCGTCGCAGCATGGAAAAAAAAGTCTGGTGACATTGAAATCCACCAGATTGAAGGTTTTGTCCGTCAAATCCTTGGGTGGCGGGAATACATGCGCGGCATTTACTGGACACTGATGCCCGATCTGGAAACCATGAATTTCTTCGATCAGAAAGCGACCCTGCCGAAATTTTACTGGACGGGTGAAACACGAATGAATTGCATGCGGTGCGCTATCGGACAGTCGCTGAAGCATGCATATGCTCATCACATTCAGCGCTTGATGGTTACCGGCAATTTTGCGCTGTTAGCCGGTGTTCACCCGGATGCGGTGGATGAATGGTATCTTGGGATTTACATCGATGCCATCCAGTGGGTGGAGCTGCCCAATACCCGGGCCATGAGTCAGTTTGCCGATGGCGGTCTGGTAGCCACCAAACCCTACATTTCATCCGCCAAGTATATTCAAAAAATGAGTGACTACTGCGAAAGCTGCGATTATGACTGGAAGAAACGAAACGGGGACTTGGCCTGTCCGTTCAACAGTCTATACTGGCATTTTCTCCACCGGCACCGCCGGCGTCTGGAGATGAACCCGCGGGTGGGAATGATGTATCGGGTCTGGGACCGCATGAAAAATAATGAAAAGAAAGCTGTCTTAGATAAAGCCGCCGCCTACCTCCAGGAAATAGATCACCTCTGACGGCGTAACCCGCATATTTAGGTGTGACGAACCAGATGTTATAAATCTGGTGACACCTGCAACGCCCAGAGTACATAAGTGTTCTTGTATTTTCCCCCTTGAAGCAAAAAAATTCAAACTGCCAGCATTGCTGGCAGGCGGTGCGCATTAATATTTTATAAAGAAATAAAAAATGTCAAAATGTCTTCAGGTTAGACCAAAATTGGAAAGTAAAGACGAAAGAAAAATTTGCACCTCAATTATACTCAAAAGCACCAAAAAAATTTTCACCCATCGGGCGAGCCGGAGCTTATATCAGTATGGAGCAGTTTGAGATTAGCTAACGCTATACACAAATTCTGAAAATTGTGTCTTCCGGATATAAGCCCAACCTTTTGAAAAAGCTTACCTTCCGTTCGCCAATCTTCAATTTTTCGTATGCTCTCAATGATTCGATACAGCACGGAGCATACAGAATAAGGCAATTCTAAATTTGTTCTATTAGCTGATAAAATTCACAATGATATTTTCCGGTTTATAATATTCCGCACCTCCTCATGGCCCAGGTTGTCATTGGTCAATATCGTGATTAAGATTACATTCATGATAATTAAAAATAATAGATATTTATTCTCAGGGAGGCAATGGAATGGTCCAAATTACCCGGTTGGAACCAGAAAAGAAAAAGGGACTGGTTGTTGTGATTACCGGTCACGGGAAGGGAAAAACTACAACTGCGCTCGGGATTGCGGTCAGGGCCTGTGGGCACAACATCCCGACTTGCATCATTCAGTTCATGAAGGGTGACATATATGCGGGGGAATGGGATGGAATTAGGAAGATGAGTTGCCCGGTAGAGATAACCTCTACGGGGAAGGGTTTTTGTGGTATTCAAGGAAATCCTTATCCATACAAAGAACACAGGAAGAACGCCCAGGACGCTATCGAGCTGGCTCACGAAAGGATGCAATCAGGACAATTCGGTATCCTTATTCTAGATGAGATCAATAACGCTTTGCACCTCAAGCTCGTGGATCTCCAGCAGGTTCTTGAGATTATCCGCAAAAAGCCTCCTGAGATGCATCTGGTGCTTACGGGAAGGGACGCGCATCATGAGGTAATTAAATTGTCAGATACGGCAAGTGAGATTCTTGAAGTGAAGCATGCTTACCAGCAGGATATCGAACCTCAACCTGGTATCGACTGCTGATCAGAGTTGAATTATTCTCATTCCGCTAAGGCAGACAAATCTCATTTCCTCACTTTGATCAGATGAAAATGCTGATGCAAAGAGTCGTATTCCGCATCAAAATATTCGGACAATTCCATTGTTTAGATTTCGTGACGAAATATTAAAAATGGTTGATCGATAAATTCAGGCTATAAGGGAAAACTGTGACAGGCGAATTAAAATAAGCAAAAACGGCAACCCGCGAATTCGGGCTGCCGTTTTTTCAGTAAGAAAGGCTGATGATCTTAGCGACGCCGGGCCCTCCCTCCATCGCGGGATACATGCCTTCTGTGCTGTCTCCGATCTTCTTTAAATTCGCGAACATCTTCTTTGTGATCCCGTCTATTTTCTCGCCGGTCCCATTTATCTTCGCGGCGGTCCCGTCGATCCTCCCTGCGGTCACGCACATCTTCCCAGCGATCCCGGCGATCTTCGCGGCGGTCTCGAACGTCCTCTCGGCGATCCCAACGATCTTCCCGTCGATCGAATTTATCTTCACGGCGGTCCCGTCGATCTTCAGCGCGATCAAACTGTCTGCGCGCATGCCGTCTCTCATTGCGATCAAGTTTGCCATCATCATTGCGATCAAAGCGATTTAAATACTGTTCCCTGTAAGCCGCTTTTTCATCCGCATCGATGGTGCCATCGCCATTGGCGTTAATCCGTTGCCGCAAAGACACTCCCGGCTGCAAACCTGCGCTATCATCTTCAGCCAGAATGGGATTGGGATTTGATGCAAAGGCCAGACACAGTGTCACCCCGGTTAATGCCGTCAACAGTTTTTTTCTCATTTTCCGAACCTCCGTTTTTATGTCTATTTGATAATTTTTCATTTGGCGGGTCTCGACTTTACTTTGATTAAACACCCCGGCCGCCAAAAAGTTTCGCTATATTTTGACAAAAATCATGAAATAGTGAAATATAGGTGCGGTTTTATTTAGAATCGGTCGATTGAAAATGGAGGGAGAAGCGATGGCGGATATGTTGATAAAATTATATGAACTTGAAGATGATTGGCAGTTTCTGGCAAAACAGCAGGCGCTTGGAATTGGCATTCGCAAACCGATCGGACCTGAGAAACACGGCATTATTGCCTGGGTGGCCGATCATTTCAGTGCCGGCTGGGCCAGTGAAACCGATGTGGCCCTCTCCAATAATCCCTGCACCTGTTTTGTGGCCGTAAAAGGAGCGAACATTATCGGATTCGCCTGCTACGATGCCACCGCATTGGGATTTTTCGGCCCCATCGGCGTTGAAAAATCAGATCGTAAAAAAGGTACGGGCACGGCATTAATGAACGCATGTTTGATGGATATGAAATTGAAAGGCTATGGCTACGCGATCGTCGGCGCCGTTAAGGATGCGAATTATTACAAAAATGCCGTTGGCGCTCTGAAAATTCCCGATTCCTCACCCGGGTTTTACCATTCACAAATCAAGAATTCTCATCCTAAAATCAAATAAAACGACAAAAAGATTCTACTTAAACTAAAAACCACGAACCTTGCCTGACCTATCTGTGTAATCTGTGGATTAAAATAATTCCGCAGTCAAGCAGGTTTGTCCGGCTTCAGCTGCTTTTCAATCGTGGCCAGGCGTTTTTTTAGATTTATGAGCTCTTCTGTGGAACTCTGATCGTGCTGTTTACGGTCGATTGCCTCACAAAACGCCCGAATATTGGCGTTGATGGTGCTGATCATCAATTGATCTTCGGAACTGTAAATCCGGGCTAACATTTCAACAGCGGCACCGAAGCCGGGAATGTCCTCTTCGCTTTGCAATTCATCTCCCGGCCGGGGCTGCCAGCTCACCTGAAGTTTATAGGGTGACGCCTGGCTGGATAGCTCACTCTTCGGTTTCGACCCCGCTGAAGTATATTCCACGCGTACCTTTGGGCCGTGTCCAAAGCGCAGCCAATCCATGGAGCACCCGCTTAACTCCGCCACTTTATAAATCCATCCCGGAGGAACATCGTCCCGTTTTCTGGCCGCACCGATATTTTGCCGTGTAATGCCTAAATATTTTGCCAGTTGTCCGTCGGATTTGACGTCCAGCACTTCTTTCAAACGCCCGATGATTTCCTCTGTTTCGCTCAGCGAGAGTTTCATCTCATTGTTATTATTTGTTTTTTCTTTTTCCGTCATATTTCGCTCCCGGCCGTTCAGTAGATAGAGGAAGTTTTTAGTAAATTATTTTTGCTTTTAAAGCAAATTTTAGTTGACAAACACAATCTACTATTTTATACCACTTTAAAGACAGGGTGACCTTACATCTTCAACAGCATAACGTAAACTGATAATAGATGTGCCATCGGTATCAACAAAAAAAGGCTTCTCATTCGTTTAGATGCAAATTTTAGGTAACAGTTAATCCGAAAAAAAGCAAGTTATTATTGACAGTATTTAAAAATATGACGTCGCGTTTTCAAAGATTCCCTGTCGCGGGGGCATGGGAATTATTCATAAACCCTCAATTGAAAGGAGAACAAAATGCAAAATCGTAGACAAATTGTAACCGTATGGATTGTTGTTTTAATGAGCCTGATCGTTGCGACCGGTGTTTATGCCGGCGATGTCGAAAAAATTAACATCAACACGGCCACAGTTGAACAGCTGACGCAATTAAAGGGCATCGGTACAAGTCACGCTGCCGGTATCATCGCATATCGCGAAAAAAATGGGCCATTCCAAAAACCGGAAGATTTAATGCAGGTGCCTCGAATCGGCCGGAAAACATTTGAAAAAAACGAAGCTTTGATTGTGGTGGGCAAAACCGGGAAAAAGCTGTCTAAAAAATCCAAATAAGCTTTAGTAACCGGCTCAGCCGCCTGGCTGCCAGGCGGCTGAGTTAGAACCGAAGGGCATCGGCCGTAAATGATATAATAAGGAGGATGTAAAATGACCGATAAAATAAACAGCTACAAAGATTTGCGTGTTTTTCAGAATGCGATGAAGGCTGCCATGAAAATTTTTGAATTAACTGAGAATTTCCCGCCCGAGGAAAAGTATTCGATGACCGATCAGTTGCGGCGTTCTTCTCGTTGTGTTTGCGCTAACATAACAAGAGCCTGGCGCAAAAGGCGATTCAAAACCCCTTTTATTGCCAAGTTGAACGATTCTGAAGGCGAAGCCTGTGAAACACAAGTATGGGTTGAATTTGCCAGACAATGCAAGTACCTGGATGATAGCGTATGCGATGATTTGGATGCAGTCTATAATCACATCATGGGGCAGCTCGTGAAAATGATTAATCAACCGGAAAAGTGGTTGATCAAAAACCAGCAGAAGCCGGCAACCGGCTCGCCTTCATCTTGACGTAATGACGTTATAACGTTATACTGTTATAGCGTTAAATATATTTTGGGGAAGGAAAATTATGGCAACGGGAACAAAACGAGCAACGATATATATGGATTCTGAGCTCCATCGGGCCTTGCGAATGAAGGCAGCTGAGACTTCCAGCTCGATTTCTGAAATTGTAAATCATGCGGTTAAGCTGGCACTGGCAGAGGACGCCGAAGATCTGGCTGCTTTTGAAGAACGAGCAAAGGAGCCGCTGGTTTCATTTGAAGATGCCTTAAAAGAGCTCAAACGCAATGGCCGAATATAAGATCTATTTTAAACGATCCGCCGTAAAGGACCTTGACAAGATTTCCAAAAAGGACCTCCAGCGCATCATTGATCGCATCCATCTTTTAAAAGAATATCCGCGAACACCTGGTTGTGAAAAGCTTTCAGGTCAGGAGCGTTATCGGGTCCGGCAGGGAAATTATCGCATCGTTTATTCCATTCAGGACGATGTGCTCACCATCTGGGTTGTCAAAATCGGCCGCCGCCGCGATGTCTATCGATAAACTAATTGGAGGTCACAATTTGTGACCTCCAAATTAAAAAATTTTCAGTCAAATCTAAACCCAGAAGTGACGAAATTTTAATCGCCTCCCTTTCGATTTTATGTTAGAGCTTTCAAAAAGGGAAAATCGGACTTTAAGATCACAAAATGTGATCTTAAAATGAAAACAATTTCCAAAATATTTTCTCTTTATTCACAGTGAAACATGCAGCCCCAGCAAATCCTGAAAAAATACTTCGGATATGATACATTCCGTGAACACCAGCTCCAAGTTATCCAAAAAATAATCGATGGAAAAGATGCCTTTGTTCTTATGCCCACGGGCATCGGTAAATCCATTTGCTACCAGATCCCCTCGATCATTCGTGCCGGGGTCGGGCTTGTCATATCTCCCTTGATCGCATTAATGCAGGACCAGGTTGGCGCTTTGCGCCAAAGCGGGGTCTCTGCCGAGTTCCTCAATTCCAGTCTGACCCGGCAGGAAGCCCAACTTGTTGAAAATCGGGTGGTGTCCGGCAAGGCCGATATTCTTTATGTCGCACCTGAACGGCTGCAGAGCATGGGTTTTCAGCGGTTTATCCAAAAATTCCCTATTGCTGTGTTTGCCATCGATGAAGCGCACTGTGTGTCCCAATGGGGCCATGATTTCAGACCGGAATACCTCAGGATATCTGAGGTGACCGACAAGTTTCCGAATGTGCCGCGAATCGCTTTAACGGCGACAGCTGACGCGGTCACACGCCAGGATATACTGGAAAAGCTTAATTTGGGGCGGGCAGCGCAGTTCGTCTCCAGCTTTGATCGTGCGAATATCTATTACCGTGTCCTGCTCAAAAATAAAGACAAACAGCAGCTGTACGATTTTATCCAGAGCGAACATTCCGGTGAACCGGGTATTGTCTATGTCAGAACGCGGCGTCGCGCCGATCAAATCGCAAGCTGGCTGCAAGAAAAAGGGCTGCCGGCTTTTTCTTATCACGCCGGGTTAGACCCGCACACCCGGACAGAACGTCAAAAGCAATTTCTTCAAGATGATGGTCTCATCATTGTAGCGACCATTGCATTTGGCATGGGCATCGACAAGCCCGACGTTCGCTTTGTCGCCCATTTGGATTTACCGGCCAGCATGGAGGCCTATTACCAGGAGACCGGACGGGCCGGGCGGGATGGGCAACCGGCGGATGCGTGGATGGTTTACTCTCTTGCCGATGTGGTGGCCATGCGAAAACTCCTGGATCAATCGGAGGGAGACGAGGCCTTCAAACGTATTCAACAGCGCAAGCTGGAAGCCTTGCTGGGGTATGGTGAGGCCGTGGAATGCCGTCGCGAAGCCCTGCTGGGTTATTTCGGCGAGACATATCCGGCGCCGTGCCTGACTTGTGACAACTGTTCCCAAACTGTGGAAGCCTGGGATGGAACCGTTGCCGCCCAGAAGGCGCTTTCCTGTGTGTATCGTACCGGCCAGCGATTTGGCGCCGCGCACCTGACCGATATCCTGGTCGGAAACTCAAACGAGCGAATCTTACGCTTGCGGCATGACAAGCTAAAAACCTTCGGCGCCGGCAAGGAATTATCCCCAAAGGAGTGGCGGTCGGTGTATCGCCAGTTGCTGGCCGCCGGTATGCTCAGCGTCAATATCGGAAAAATTTCGGGTTATCGTCTCACCGAAAAAAGCTGGTCTGTCCTGAGGAGTGAAAGAGAAGTAAGATTTCGCAAAGACCCCCAGTTGATCAGGGATAAAAAGGCCACCAAAACATCCACAAAACACAAGCCTGACTTTATGAACGACGACGCCCGGCAACTTTTCGAAAAGCTTCGCCGCCTGAGGCTCGATCTTTCAAAAAAGCTCGGGGTACCGCCGTTTGTCATATTTCATGACAAAACCTTAACAGAAATGGCGGCCCTCAAACCGAGCAGCCGCGGAGAATTTCTGCAGATCAACGGGGTCGGCGAACAAAAAGCCGAAAAGTTCGGAGATGTTTTTCTTAAACGCAATTAATGAAGGTTCAAATTAAAAATTGGCCATAACATCATGTCTGTTTGATTTTTTGGTAATAGGAATCAGAAAGATATATCGCAGCCAAGGGATTGTGACCGGTCACACGGTCTTTTACAGCCAAAACCGTCGTCGGCGCTTCGGCATATTTGAAAAAAATGGAATCGTGGCCCACACACAGACCTAAAAGAATGTTAAGCTCTGTTTGCTCATGATTCAGTAATTTAGCCTGGAATATCGGATTGCACATGGTCTCGTCGGTGCCTTGATAGATTTTGTCCTCATCCTCGATTCCGATGCGGTCCTTTGAAGTCCTTCCGGCTTTACAAAGCACCGAAACCACCTCGAAACCGCGGTCCTTTAAGATATTTTCTACGATGGCGGCTTCCTTGGCAAGACCGAGGCAAAAGGCCAGACCCAGGCGCTGGTATTTCATTTTTTCTGCAAATTCATAGATTTCAACGATTCGGGTCTTGGTCGGCTGCATGACATAGGGTCGTTGGTGGCGGTTCGCGTAGCAATGCGCCTCCTGCCGGGAAGACTGTCTGGCAAACTCGAGTATTTCCGAGCGATCATATTCCTTGTCGGCTTCGGCAAGCACATCATTATAAACCAGCGTTGGACATCCTTTTGAGCTGAGTCCGTCTTCACCAACACAAACCTTCTTCGTTCCTTCATGACCACATGATGCGCAAGCGGGTGGTGGTGTTTTCTTTTTTGCCATGGGGTGTCCTTTCGGGTTCTTAGGCATTGTTAGAAGCGTTTCAAAACCCCATCTAAGGCCCAATGGCCGCGCTGCCCCGCTAAGCGGGATTCGCATCTGATTTTTTAAAGTAAGGTGCAGCACAGGCCTCCGGTAAATGCTCACATACTAGCCCACATGTATGCTGAGAACAACCGCCTTTAACACCGATGCGGCCTGCGGCTTGAACCTAGAGCCTGATCGAAGTTTTGAAACCGCTTCTATTATTGGGGCAGATTAAGAGTTATGCGCCCGGGTGTCAAGACTGAAAAGCCCGAACCTTGCTGACCCTGAAACCATAACCTTTGAACCCTAAACCTTGAACCTCCTTCTTATCTTCTTGACCCTCACGCCTTTTCCCCCTATTTTATTCACATGCCGATTTCAAAAATAAATTTCTTCCAACCCGGGATATGGGAAAACGGGGCGCTAATACAGGAAATCGAGCGCAACCTGGCCGCACCGGTTGATCTTTTTGCCTCCGGCCAATGGAAACCAGCTCTGACTGCCCGGATTTTTGAAAAGTACAAAGATATACTCAGGGGCAGCAAGGGCCGAGACGTTGAGCGCTTCGATCCGGCCGGCTATCTATCCGAGGTCGGTCTGCCGCAGTCTTTGACCGCCGGCCGGACCAACAGCGATGTGCTGCGTACATTTCATTTGATTAAAGCGTACCACCCGGACGCGCGCTACTTTCCATTTTCAAAAAAAACAGGCGCCCTGGTACAGAAGATCTTTTTGTCAATTAGCCGCATATCCGCTCCTGTGGCCATTGCCGCCGACCGCTTGATCGATCCGCTGGCGGTCAAGATGACCGAAAAAAAATATCAGACGGATCAATACCGCTCTGCCCCTTACGGAAAGTTCGAAGAAATTGTCAAAGGAGAGCAATCCGACCTATCCAAAGAGGCGCGTTATCTGGGTGTCCGGCGCAAGAAGGTGCCCCAGTTCACCTGGGACAGAGGACCGCACAGTGGAAGCATCGATCCGGACCGCCGCGCCAATGAAGATTTCGGCACCTACGATATTGCCGTTAAATTCGGCTTTAGCGAAGTGCAGGCCCGCCGCATGGCAACGATGTGTTATGCTGTCGATATCAGCCAAACCCACTATCACGCCCCCGGGGATCGCACCAAACTTCGCATAACCGGCACGGTGGGTGAAATCGGCGACATCCAGCGCCATTACAACCGCAGCCCGGCCGGTGTGGAAGACACCCGCATCACCGCTGCCAGAATCCATCTCGACCGCGCCCTCAGACTGGCGGATGATGGCTTTTACGATGCGGCCGAGCAGGAATTGGGCATCGGGCTCCACAGTCTGCAGGATATTTTTTCGCATGCCCAGTTAACGCCCACCACCCATACCTGTCTGGGAGAGTTCCCCGACCTGGTGAAGTATCACCCGTTATCCCTGTTTGAAACTGCCGTGGCCACCGAAGGCTATTTCAAAAAATTTATCGCAGGCTTAAATTTAAAACCGCTTGGCCCTGCTCCTGAATCACGGGCTGAGATCCAGTTTCCCGATCCGTTCATCGGGGGAACCGCCGCACCGCAAGATCAAGCACTGGTGTCGCAAAAAATAGCCGCATTCCCGGAAAAGTTGGCCACATTTTTAAAAGACAACGGTATCCGCATTTTCGTGGGCGCCAAGGAAACCTTGCCGACTGAACTCGGATTCGGGGTGGATCTTGACGGGGACGGCAAGGTCTCGCCGGATAAATGGGTCGACGTCAACAGAGACGGGCAGAAACAATGGTTCGAAGTGGAAGATCAGTTCGATGTGGGCAAAACGTGGGATCGGCAGCCGGCGGCATACAACCATCAAAACCGGACCATTTTCATCTCTGCCCGGGTTATAAAAGAATCTGGGTTGGAATTGGAAGCGGTTCTCAAACACGAGATCAATCATGCCCTTGATCTGACCCTTCAGGGCGATCCCCGGTTAAACGCCAAATGGACGGCTTACATCAACAAACTTTACCACACCGCCCGGCGGCAGGGAACGATCGCCTTTGACGAACTCGATCCCCACGAGTACTTTGCCAGAATTGACCTGCCTTAGATCATCATTTTCAATTTAAATCCCGTTTGTTTTCGCTTCCGGTTTGCCCCTTCTCAATTCTCGTTTCCAAATCCTGTTGCTCGATAAAGTTTTTAAATTGACTGCTCTAAAGCATTGGACTACATTGCTTGGATATGGAATTCCTCAGAATAGATGAAATAATCAGCAATCCTGATTTAGCCAAATACCGCATCACTTTTGCTTCAGGACAGACCATCTTTTTAGAAGGTGATGATTCTCAAGACCTGTATATCCTCGTGGCCGGCCAGGTTGAAATTTTCAAGGGGGACAAGAAAATAAGGGATATAACTGAAGAAGGATCTATCTTCGGAGAGGTTTCCTTTTTTTTGGGGGACCGGCGGACAGCCTCTGTAAAAGCAAAAACCAAGGTGGAGGCGGTTCGTGTCCCCAAAGAAGAGATCACGCCCTTTTTAACAGAATGCCCAACTGCCGGACAGGAGATCATCCGGCATCTATCGCAATGGCTGAATGAAGCAACTCAAATGGTTTATGGCTTAAAGGAAGTAAGCGATCAATTGCCGGACGCCGTTATTGTGACGGATAAGGCAGGCCGCATCCTGGTTTGGAATGCTGCTGCTGAAAGACTATATGGGCGGGACTGGCAGCAAATGCGCAACACCAATGTCGATGAAATCTACGTCAAACCGGACGAATACAAAAATTTTTTAGAAGAAGTTCAAAGCCAATATTCGACCAGAGAAAAGGTCTTTGATATCAAGCACCCTCAGAAAGGCTTATGCTGTATCTCGACAAGCTTCACCGTACTTTACGACGGCCACCATAACTTCCAGGGTGTCCTCTCATTGGGTCGCGATGTTACGGCCACCAAAAAATTGGAGAAAAAGTATAAACGTACATTTATTTGGCTTATTTCGGCATTTGTCTTAATCAGTTTTCTGACAGCAACGATTTTTCTGGGCTATCCGTATTATTCAAAAGGCCACCAGGCTGTCGATTTAAGACAAAAGGAACTCAGCAATCTTCTGGCCAAAGATTATTTTATGCTAAAATCCTGGTTGGCCGATCAGATTGGCGCTCAAAACCCGGAAGCCCTGAGCCAAATCATGCAACAGTTTTTTTATATCCAGCAAACGGCTGCAATTCCGTATACTGGCCTGGTTTTGCTGGACAAAGACAAAAAGGTGGTCAGCGCCTATTCAATAAAGGCAGATATCTCTGCCGGCAACATGATCGGCAGCAGTTATGCCGCCATAGAATTTCAGGGAAGTCAAGACTCACTACACAAAGTTCTCACTGTTTACCGTACCGAAAAAGATCATCCCATGGGCAAAAAAAACACCGAGATTGCTTTTGAGCTTTTCAAAGACAAAATATTTGTCGGCTGGCTGATCTTCCAGATGGATATGGATTCGCTGGCAAATATCTATGGCATTGAAGTCAACAATTTAACAAAACTCCAGTTTGATAAGCCTTGAGTGATGAGTAACTCACAAGACTTTCCATCATGCCGCTATGAAGTTTCACAAAACGCCGATGGAGCGCTGACGCTTCACCTCCAGGGCCGTATGGATGCCACCACGGCGGCCGATACCATCGCCGGCATAAAATCCATTTTGCAACCTCCGCTGCCGACTGCGTTGACCGTCGATCTTGCAAAGGTAACCTATCTGGATGACTTCGGAGCCCTGGTTCTGGTGGAACTCAAAAAATTGATGGTCAGCCCAAAAAGCCGGCTTCACATTAAAAACGCCGATCAACGGGTCAAAGAGATCCTCTCTATCCTCAAATACGATGAATCAGGCGCATCGGCCACAATTGTCCGCAAAGCGACTCCCAACCTGTTTATTCGCTTGGGTGAAGGTGTCTTCGCTCAGGTGGCAGATCTGAATTTTATTTTTTCTTTTATCGGATCCGTCTGCTT
Organism: uncultured delta proteobacterium; assembly: GCA_963706575.1. Taxonomy (GTDB): domain Bacteria; phylum Desulfobacterota; class Desulfobacteria; order Desulfobacterales; family JAHEIW01; genus JAHEIW01. The sequence continues at coordinate 629,924 of CAVPNL010000004.1, forward strand.
ATCCTTGATCCATGTGATTTTGCACCCCCGCTCGTTGCGATTAGATGACACTTTCTTATCGATGAAAAAAGTCGGTGTGGATGCGCTCCCCATTGTGGGCCTGATCAGCTTTTTGCTGGGATTGATCATGGCCTTTATGTCCTCGGTTCAGCTGCAACAGTTCGGGGCCAACATCTATGTGGCATCCCTTGTCAGTCTGGCCATGGTGCGTGAACTGGGGCCGATTATGACAGCCATCATCGTAGCCGGCCGGTCGGGTTCAGCGTTTGCGGCCGAAATCGGGACCATGAAAATTTCCGATGAAGTCGATGCCCTTTTTACCATGGGCTTTGATCCGACGCGTTTTCTGGTTGTGCCCAAAATAGTCGCTTCCGTTATTACAGTTCCCATCCTGACCCTGTTTTCGGATCTGTTTGCCATAATGGGCGGTTTGGTGGTCGGGGTATTTATGCTCGATCTGACGACCAATGCTTATATGGCCCAAACGTTGAGAACCTTAACCCTTTTTGATGTCTTTTGGGGCTTTTTAAAAGCGGCTGTATTCGCCCTGCTGATCGCCGGGATCGGCTGCCTGAGAGGGTTTCAGGTCAGGGGCGGGGCTGCCGAAGTGGGCCAGGCGACCACATCCGCTGTGGTCAGCAGTATCTTTTTAATTATACTGACTGATGCCGTTTTTGCCGTCATACTGCGTTACTGGAGATAAGACTGCACTGATGAATAAAAAAGCCGTTATTCAGGTTAAGAATCTGGTCGCCAGATACGGCGACGACATTATTCTTGATCGAATTTCATTTGATGTTTATGAAGGTGAAATATTTGCTGTTTTGGGGGGCAGCGGCAGCGGAAAAAGCACTTTGCTTAGAAATCTTTTAGGACTTCATCAGCCCGCCTCCGGCAAAATCCTCATCGATGGGGATGACATTTCCGAATGTGATGAAGACGCTTTGCAGCAGATACTCAGAAAAGTCGGTGTCCTCTATCAGAGTGCCGCCTTGTTCGGATCGATGACGGTGGCCGAAAATGTGGCCCTGCCGATTTTAGAATACACGGATTTGTCCAGAGAATCTGTGGATCATCTGGTTAAGATGAAGCTCAATCTGGTAAATCTGGATGGCTATCAAAATCATTTGCCATCTGAAATCAGCGGCGGGATGAAAAAAAGAGCCGGTCTGGCAAGGGCCATGGCGCTCAACCCCAAGATCCTGTTTTTTGATGAGCCCTCTGCCGGGCTGGATCCGATCACATCAGCCGAACTGGACAAACTGATTATTCATCTCAATCAAAGTTTGGGAACCACCATGGTAATCATTACCCATGAGCTTGAGAGCATCTTTGCCGTGGCCAATCGAGTAATCATGCTGCACAAAAGCACCCGGGGTATTATCGCCGATGGCGATCCGAAATATTTGAGGGATCAAAGCCGCAATCCATTTGTGAAACAATTCTTTAACCGTCTGCCCGCAGACAATACCTGAATCTTGCATGAAAATTAATGAAAGCCTCCAACTCGTGCAAAATTCAGGTAATTCGCTTTCGAATGGAAAGGATGGGCCTTAATGGCCACACAGAAAACCAAATTTGCCGTCGGAATGTTTGTCGCCATGGGAATTACCCTGGCGATAGTGGTCATCATCTGGCTGGGCATGTCGCGCTTTTTTCAAAAAGGCCGGTTTTACGTCACCTATTTCGATGAGTCCGTTCAGGGCCTGGATGTTGATTCGCCGGTAAAATACCGGGGCGTCTTTACCGGTCGTGTCGAGAGCATCGGCGTGGCGCCGGATTCAAAACTCATCAAAGTCATTTTAAAAATAGAATCCGGCCAGAAACTCGATCAGAATATCGTGGCCCAGTTGAAATCAGTCGGGATTACCGGAAGCATGTTCGTGGAACTGGATCAAAAAAGAGGAGGGGAACCGGATCTGTCGCCCGCCCTTAGCTTTCCTTCAGAGTATCCGATCATTGCCTCAAAACCATCTGAAATCAAAGGATTAATCGGCGGCTTCGATGCGATCCTGAACCAGATAAAAGCACTGGACCTTGAGAAAATTTCAGGTAAAATTAAGGCGACCCTGGACAATATCAATCAAAGCGTTGATGATGCTGATGTGGAACGCATTTCTCAAACGATAAATTCCTCATTTGAGAAAATGGAGCAAATCCTAACAGACCAAAGATGGGATAGAGTTTTAGCTGCAGCCGATACTGCGGGCCAAGAACTGAACAGCCTGCTGGACAAAGCCGACCGCACGCTATCTCGTGTGCAGGGTATCGTCATCGGTAAAGAAGAGACGGTTAAAACCGCCCTGGATAATTTTAGCCGGGCCATGCAAAAGGCCAATATCCTCTTGAATAAGGGCACATCGCTGGTCAGCGGAACCGATGCGTCCATATCTGAACTGATGCAGCATCTGCTGGTTGCTGCGCAGAATCTGGAATTGGCCAGTGAAAACTTAAACCAGCTAATGGAACTGCTGGCCGACCAGCCGTCACAATTGCTGTTCGGTGAGCCACCGAAGCCCCGCGCTGCCGATGCGGATATCGGCAATCAATAACGGGAGAAGATCGATGACACGTGTTAAAATAATTCTCATTTTATTGATGGGTCTCAGTTTGCCCTTAACCGGTTGCCTCGATCTTAAGCAGCCCAGCAACAAGATTGAGTATTACAGCTTCGAATATGACCCGCCCCGCATGGTCGACCACCAGTCCGTTTCGCAGGTCGTCAAAGTGGCGCTGTTCAGCGTTTCCCCCATTTATAACACCCGTAAAATCATTTACCGCGATGAGGCATATAAAAGGGCGGCTTATGACTATCATAAATGGCAGGCGAATCCCGCAGAGCTCGTCACCTATTTCTTGGCCCGCGACATGCGTCAATCCGGTCTTTTTAAGGCTGTTGTTACCCGCAACAACCGATTTCCCCATGCCTATGTGCTGGGGGGCAGTGTAGATGAATTTTTAGAATCCGACACACAAGCCGGCTGTCAGGCAGACTTGTCGCTGAACATTATTTTAATGAGCGAACACGAAACCGATGTCAGCAAAAAAATCATTTTTCAAAAATCTTACCATATCAGCAAACCCTGCCGGCAAAAAAACCCACGGGCTTTAGCAGAAGCAATGAGCGCGGCAATGTCTGAGGCTTCGGCTCAGATCATCCACGAGGTACATAACCATCTGGCAGATCGCCAATAATATGAACCTGGACCGCATATCCGATAATTATGAAAAAATACTTTGAAATTTTAGAGCTTGATGTGTCGGCCTCGATCGAAGAGGTCGAGCAGGCCTATAAAGAACTGGCCGAAGCCTGGCGCCCGGAAAGCTATCAGAATCTGCCGCGCTTCAAGCGCAAAGCTGAGATCAAATTAAAAGAGGTTAACAACGCCTATGAACGCATCAGATCCTATCTGATGGTTAAAGCACCCGGAGAGGATCAAATGGTTTTTGATTTGCCGAAAGATCCGTCGCCGGAACCTGAACCGGCAACTGCGCCCGCTGAAGAAACCCCACCACCGCAAATCAGCACCCCCTCCCAGAGAAAAAAACTGCTGCTGGGTTTGATTGCCGTCGCTGCTGTTTTGGGCGCTCTGATGCTCTATCTGATTTCAGATCGCAAAACGTTACAAAAGCAGATGCCTCAGCCAGTTGTCGCCCAAAAAGATAAACCGGCAACAGACAGCGATACTGCTTCACCGCCGGTTTCAGCGGACCATCCCAAAAAAGAATCTGAATCGAATTCAGCAGCCAAATTTAGCGCTGAAAAGCGATCACCTCCTGCGAAAATAAGGCCTGACTATGATAGCCTGTTAACTCAAAAAGCGCTGCGCAGATTCAATCGGAATCCAGTTCGGATCAAGAGGATCCAAAATGGCCTGATTACAGTTGGCTATAATACGGGGCCGATCGACGGCGTCATTGGCCCGCAGACAACCGAAGCGCTAAGAAAGTTCGCAAACGACCGTGGCCATGTCATTGAAGCCGGCCATCTGTTCGCATCAGATTTAACGAACACCGTACTCGTATTTGCCGAAGTCTCGACGAAACATCCGGATTGGGATCGAATTATTGGCAGTGAAGATTTATCGCGCTGGCTGGGCAGCCAGACGGTTATGTCTGCATACCAGGTTAAAAAATTAAAAAACTCCGCAACCGCCCGGCAGGTTATAGAGATGCTGGATTTGTATAAATCCGACAAAAAGACGCCATGAACTATGAGGCAAGACGCAGGAATGCGTATTTTTCTGGAGATCCATCATGATAATCCTCAAGAAGGACCTGGTGATTTTGTATCAACCCGCCGGGCTTTTTTTCTGCTAAAAGACCTTCCGCCATTGCCGCACATTCTCGATGCGGGATGCGGACCTGGAAGACAGACGTTTGATTTATGCCGGAAGTATTCGGATTACTATGGTTATGTGTTTTTCATCGCGCAGGCGTTATAAAAATGATTTTTAAAGACCAGTATGATCCTTCTTTTGGGCGCAAATCCGTTTTTACGATCTGTCTTACGATTTCCGTATCTGTGAGCATATTGCTCATGTATATCGAGCACCTGCCTTCATTCCCAAGGCTGCAGTCGTATCAAATATCAGGCGACTTTGTCCGGCGCACAATGATTGCTGCCTGTTTGATCATTTACTTTGTTAGGCTTCAGGTTACGGTCTGGATTTTTCAAAAACGCTTCTGGACCTGGCTGGAGACCATCACGATTTCAATCCTGATGACATTTGTCCTTTACGCTTTTGCGAAGATCGGTGGAAACAACAAACAGGGTGTCGGCATCATCGAGATGATCGGTGTTTTACTGTATGTATCCGGGTCCTGTATCAATACGTTCTCTGAGTCTGCCAGACACGTCTGGAAGTTAAAGGCGGAAAACAGGGGCCGGCTCTACACCGGGGGCTTATTTCGTTTAGCGATGCACATCAACTATTTCGGGGATATCATTCTTTTCACCGGATTCGCAATGATAACGCATCGCCCTGGGGCGTATATCATACCGTTGGCCATGACTGTGAATTTCATTTTTAATATCATTCCCCTGCTCGATAGATACCTTGAAAAAAAGTATGGAGATGAATTCAGAGATTATTCCCAAAAGACAAAAAAGCTGATTCCGCTGATATATTAACCGGCGTGCTTTTCAGATGCAGCCCGCCATCCTGATGCTTCCTTAAATTACTCTGCGGCCGTTTTATATACCTTATCCCCTTCCCTGACCTTTTCAGGTACTTTGATGCCCACACTGTCACCCTTTTGGGCCTCGGTTACCGATTTGTGCTCAATCTGCATGGAGTGCACGGTGGACTCAAAATCTGTGGTGTGCCCCAAAAAATGCAACCGATCTCCAACCGACACAATTCCGTCCGATATCTCAACGGCGGCAACTGATATTTTGCTAAAGTAATTGGAAACCAACCCGATTTTTTCCTCTTCCATAGCTAAACCTCCGCTGTTTTATGTTTGGAGATTAATTTTAATTGACTCGCCCCTATTTCTCCATGGATAGATGTTTTTTCTTTGGAGTTGGCCGTTTTAAAAATCGATCCTATCAGAAAGTGAGCAGGTTGTGTGAGCGCGTAGACAGGGTAATTTTACAGCTCGAGACACAGCGAAGGCGGTGAATTTGAGGTTCTGAATGGGCGTTGGGCTGCCGGTGGCGTCCGCGTTTCGGCGATTTAAGGATTGAATACCAAAAAATTCCTAAGGATGTCAAACCGTTTGGATGGATTGTCAAAAGGCGGGTTTTGAACCTGATACTTTGATGATTTTTATATGAAACCGGCACCTCCATTTTTTACATATTCTTGACTTGTTATTAGATTAACTGCTTTAATCAATGTCCGGATAAGTCTAGTATTGTGTCCTACAAATAAGTTACAAAATGATTGTCACTCCCGCGCAGGCGGGAGTCCAGTTCAAAGACGCCTGGATTCCCGCCTGCGCGGGAATGACGGATGGATACCACGCCTCAGAACTTAATAATATTTTAGGCAATATTTCTGGGACACAACAATAGAACCCATCTCAAAAATGTCTTTTGGCCCAATATCATTGTTGGCGCCTCAATCTTGAACCAAAATCCTATTTTTGAGATAGGTTCTAATGACATGGGCTGCCCCCAAGCAAAAAGGAATATACCAAATGACTGGAAGGAACCGGCAGGATATCAGGCCCGGCATCGAAGTAGACATCGTCCTGAAAAAAGACCAGCGCACCGGAAAGCTGACCCGGGGCATTGTTAAAGATATCCTCACCAAATCGACTCATCATCCCCACGGCATCAAGGTCCGGCTGACCGACGGACAGGTCGGCCGGGTAAAGAAAGTCTTGAATGACCCCGGCTCGGTGTCGACCATTCGTCAATGCAGTGATCGAGATTTTGAGACGATCTATTCCATTATCAACGAGGCAGCGCAGGTTTACAAAGGGGTTATACCCGGGGATCGCTGGAAAATGCCTTATATGTCTAAAGATGAGCTAAAACATGAAATCGATGCCGGCGTTGTGTTTTGGGGATTTGAAGAAAACAACCGGCTGATAGGCGTAATGGGGATCCAGTATGTTCAGGACGTCACCCTCATCCGGCATGCCTATGTCCGTTTGCAGAAACAACAACGGGGAATCGGCAAAAAATTGCTGTTGGGACTTTGTAAAAAGTCCGATCGCCCGATTCTGATCGGTACCTGGTCGGATGCGACATGGGCGATTCGTTTTTATGAAAAACATGGCTTCAAAAGGGTTTCCGAACAGGAAAAGAACCGACTGCTTAAAAAATACTGGTCGGTTCCGGCGAGCCAGGTCGTATCTTCGGTTGTCCTTGCGGACCGCAATTGGTTCGATATGGTAAATAAAAGTGCCTAACGTGAACGACAGCTTTGGCCTCACGCAAAGACGCCAAGGTTTTTTTTTAGTGTTTAGATTATAACTCTTTGCGGCTTAGCGCCTTTGCGTGAGCAATTCATTAAATAGACAGAATTCCTTAACTTTAGTCACTTTAGATCACTTTGAAATTTAGCGCACTGACTGTCAAAAATTTTTAAGATAGTTTCAAGTTTGACCGACACTCTATGCCCGAGGCCTGATGCCTATTTTTTATTAAACCCTCTTAAGAACTTTATGGCCGGCAAAAGGCTGGGTGCCAGATGAAAGAACAGATCAAAAATATCGACGGGCCGGGTCAGATTGCCATCTTTAAGCATGATCAATTTTTCAACCACATGCGGCATCGGACTGAAAGGCGCCAGCAGCGTAAAAGCCGCGATGAAAATAAGAATTGGATAGGATATGCTGTCAAGAAAACGCCACATGATGGTTTCTCAGATAAATCAAGTTCTAACTTGCATCAGCACCCGCTATTGTCAATAATCTAGAACCATACCATACTTGAACATGTTTGAGACCAAAATATGCATGAAATATCCACTCAACTAGTACCGTTTGCTGATTTTAATAAAATACGATTCGTGGAGGGATTTGATCGTATCAGCACTGAATACCCAACCTATCTGACTGACGAATCAAAATTATCTCCGCAACCTTTTGATTACCTGTTTTTTCCCATGGATGAATCCGAGCTTGCGGCTATCCTGAAACAGATGTCCGCACAAAAGATCAAAGTAACTATCGCTGGAGCGCGCACGGGACTGGTTGGTGGATGTGTTCCCATAAAAGGAGCGCTGGTGTCCCTTGAAAATTTTGATCGGGTAAAATCTGTTACCTGGGACCACAAAGTCCAAGAGTGGTGGATACAATGTCAGTGTGCGCTGGATTTACGCAGCCTTAATGAACAGCTTGTTTCCAAAAACCTTCCGGATATAGCAAATTGTGGTGATCGGCAAGCATTGGATGCATTAAAGCGGTTCAAAGAAGACCCGGCCGGTTACTTCTATCCACCGGATCCGACCGAGATGAGTGCATCTATCGGTGGTACCGTGGCCACGAATGCCTCGGGGGCGCGCACGTATCGCTATGGGCCAACGCGCGACTGGGTGCGGGGAATTCGGGTAATGCTTTCCAATAGTGAAATACTGAGCATTCCTCGAGGGAAATATTTCGCATCACCCGCCGGTGAATTTGCCGTTTTTGATTCTAAAGGCAACGAACTTAGCATAAAGTTACCAACCTATCGTATGCCGCATACGAAAAATACGGCCGGTTTTTTTGCAGCACCCCGAATGGATCTAATAGATCTTTTTATCGGCTCGGAAGGCTGCTTTGGGGTAATTACTGAAGTAACTGTAGCCTTACTGAAGCAAGATGAAAAAATTTCAGTGGTCCAATTCCTTGGTTCTGATGAACAGGCGATTGGGCTCGTGGATACGTTAAGAAATGATGAGCGTATTCAGTTGGATTTCCTCGAGTTTTACTCCGGCAATGCATTGGATTTGTTGCAGCAACGGCAGATACAGGACCCCAAATCCGTGGACATGCCGCCAATTCCCGAATATGCTGGAGCCGCTCTTTTCTTCGAATTTAGTTTCGAGGCCATGGCGGACAACCTCGATTATGGTCTACTTGAAGAAGCGATAAACCGCTGTGGCGCATCAATTTCGGATTCCTGGGCTGCTTATGAAAATCGCGAACTCCAGCGCCTCAAAGATTTCCGCCATATCCTACCGGAAACGATTAATGCCATCATCGCCGAACGTAAAAAGCAGTATCCGGAACTGCACAAGCTCGGAACCGACCTTGCGGTGCCCGATGAGCGCCTGCGCGATATGTGGCAAATCTATTATGATGCGCTTGAGGTGGCCGATTTGGAGTGGGTGGCATTCGGTCACATCGGCAACAATCACATCCACATCAATATCCTGCCGCGGAATGCGAGCGAGCTCCAGAGGGGATTGGCGCTATACGAGCATTTTGCTGTCAAAGCAGTGGAGTTCGGCGGCACGGTTTCGGCTGAACACGGTATCGGAAAAATGAAGATAAAATTTCTAGAGCTGATGTACAGCCCGCACCACCTGAAGGAAATGCAGGCGGTAAAATTAGCCCTGGATCCAAGCCGCATTTTGAATCCGGGCAATATATTTCGCGATTGAGGCGCAATATGAAAATTGTTGTGTGTGTTAAACAGGTCCCTGAAATCACTGACGTGAACGTAGACCCTGAAACCGGAACACTGATCCGTGAAGGCGTAACCTCTATCCTCAATCCGTTCTGCGAATATGCGCTCGATCATGCCGCCCGGCTCAATTCCGCTGATAGCGAGGCAGAGGTCATCGCAATTACCATGGGACCGCCTCAGGCGAAGTCTGCACTTTATCGCTGCCTGGAGCTGGGTGCCGACCGGGCCGTGCTGGTCAGCGACCGCAAATTCGCCGGTGCCGATACCTGGGCCACGGCGTTGACCCTTTCCGCTGCCATCCGGCAAACAGTGCCTGATTTTAACCTGATTCTATTGGGCAAACAGGCAATTGACGGCGACACCGCCCAGGTGGGACCGGAGCTGGCTGAAATATTAAATCTGCCGCAGATCATGTACGGCGCTGAAATGCACCTAACACCCAACATGAAACGAATTCGGGTAAAACAGGAAACGGAAAACGGTTATAAAATACTTGAAGCCCGCTTGCCGGCTGTCGTTTCCGCCAGCAAAGGTGAGCTCATTCGCAGAGTTCCTTCTTTTCAGGACGTTATTAGCGCACGCACCAAAGACTTGCGGGTGATTACCGCCGATGATCTGAACCTTGACGAGGCAGAGCTGGGGCTGCAGGGTTCATACACCCAGGTGGTAAATGTCTTTCCGCCCGTCCAGAAACATGGCGGTACCAAACTGGAAGGCCTTGAACCGGAAATGGCCGCCAGAAAGATTGCAGCGTATTTAAGAGAAGAGAAATTCATTTAATAACATTACTATATGCTATCTTAAAATTGGCAGTTCATCTTGGAAGACAGAGAAAAACGTTTCAAAGGTGCTGGTAAGTTAGAAGTGCCTAAAGTGACTAAAATGAGCTAAAATGCCTAAAGTTGAGGAATTCTGTCATATCTATAATAAAAGATGGGGCACCTGCGCAGCGCGAGCGAGACCATAATTTTAGGCATTTTAGATCATTTTTAATTTTAGCTCATTTGGTGTTGTAAGCACTTTTTATAGATTTAAAACTGTATTATCGGGTGTTAAATGCATTTTTGAGATGGCTAAAAAAACTTGATTTCGCACCATGTTAAAAATCGACAAAAACAAATGCAACGCTTGCGGCCTGTGTGAAACATCGTGTGCGTTTGGTGCCATCACCGTTGATGAAGATGTCGCCCAGGCCAACGACCTATGCACCCTCTGCGGCGCCTGCGTCAATGTGTGTCCCCAAAATGCTTTAGCTATCAAGCGCCGAAAGGTTTCCGTCGAAGAACTTTCTCATTACAAGGGCGTGTTCATCTGGGCCGAGTGTGAATCCAGGGGCGAAACGCATACGCCCAAAAAGGTGGCTTATGAGATTCTGGCACAGGGGCGTATGCTGGCCGATCAATTGGGAGAACAACTCAGTGCAGTCGTTCTCGGTGATGAGCGCCTGGCGGATATTGAAAATCTCTGTCATCACGGCGCAGATCGGGTGCTCTGCTGCCGGCATGATCTTCTGGGGTGTTATACCAGCGATGGTTTTACCAATGTGATTGCAGCCGTCATCGCCAAAGAGAAGCCCTCTATCGTTCTCTATGGCGCCACACCCAATGGACGTGATCTGGCGCCCCGGGTGGCTGCGCGCATGCGTCTGGGACTGACAGCAGACTGCACCGAACTGGGAATTGATCAACACAGGCAGCTCGTGCAGACCCGGCCGGCATTTGGCGGCAATATAATGGCCACCATTATCTCCCCTTATACTCGGCCGCAGACCGCCACCGTACGACCCAACGTTTTTGCCGCTGCCGAAGCGGACCCTACCCGTCCGGTGAATATCGAAGAGGTACCCGTGACACTTACCAAAGCCAATATCCGCACCCGTCTGATAGAAGAAATCCTGCTGGATAGCGAAGAAGAGAGAATCGAAGAGGCAAAAATCATTGTCTCTGCCGGCCGCGGTTGTCAGGATCCTGAGAACCTGGACACGGTCCGTGAGCTGGCCCGAAAACTGGGTGGTGTTCTGGCGGGGTCGCGTGCCATTGTGGAGTTGGGATGGATTCCCCACAGCCTGCAGGTCGGTCAATCCGGAACGACCGTTGGGCCGGAACTTTATGTGGCCATCGGCATCAGCGGAGCCGTTCAACATGTGGTTGGCATGAGTTCGTCAAAAAAAATCATTGCCATAAACAAAGATCCCAATGCCCCCATATTTAAAATTGCCGAGCTGGGTATCGTCGGCGACGCCCTGGTTATTCTTCCAAAGCTAATTGACGAAATTGAGCGCATAAAAGTAAGAGCCCAATTAAGTTGACGTCTGCTGCGACGCAGCAAAAATCCCGCTTATGCTTATTCGTCTCGAAAAATCAACCCGAGTGAGGTACGCCAATTTTTAGATTGCTATAATAGGTACAGAAATTTAATAAACTGTTTAAGCCGGTTATCTATGGTGTGATAAGCTGTATTTTTTATAAATCTTCTAGGTAATCTTAAATATTTTCAAATCTAAAAATTGAAGATTACACTAA
>CAVPNL010000005.1:0-395555 GCA_963706575.1 uncultured delta proteobacterium
GAACAGAGTTTACAAAGGGGGATTGAATTTTATGATGAATTCCAGATGCTGTCTTTGATTGTTCACAATGGGAAGTGCTGCGGGGTGGTTGCTTACGAACTGGCCACCGGAAAATTGCATACCTTTCATTGTAAGGCGCTAATGCTGGCCACCGGCGGGGCCGGGAAAATTTACAAGACGACTTCCAATGCATTTGCCAGCACCGGTGATGGCATGGCGATTGCCTATCGGGCCGGCGCCCCACTGGAAGACATGGAATTTGTCCAGTTTCATCCGACCGGGATCTATAAGCTGGGAATCCTGATCAGTGAGGCCGCGCGCGGCGAGGGCGGCATTTTACTGAACAATGCCGGTGAACGCTTCATGGAGCGCTATGCACCGGTGATCAAAGATCTGGCACCTCGCGATATGATTTCGCGTTGCATGCTTGATGAAATGCGCGCCGGCAGAGGAATAGACGGCAAGGACTATTTTCACCTGGATCTGACACACCTGGGCGAGGATGTCATCGAAAAGTGGCCGAAATTACCAGCTTTGCGCGAAATGCTGGTGTTGATCCGGTAAAAGAGCCGATTCCGGTTCAGCCGACCTGCCATTATATGATGGGTGGCATTGCGACGGATGCCGACGGCCGCGTGGTCATCGATGATAAAAATACGCCGTATGCCGGATTATACGCGGCCGGTGAGTGTGCCGGGCGCGGTGACACGGGGCAAATCGACTGGGCTGCAACGCCCTGCTCGACACACTGGTCTTCGGGCGGCGGGCCGGTCGGCAGATCAAGAAATTTGTTGAGATCGGCTGCCCGGCCGGAGCTGCCCGCCAAACCGGATAAAAGGATGCGGACACGATTAAGGCCTTAATGCAAAGCAGCGGTCGAGAAACCAGTGGCGCTATTCGAGCCGAGCTTCAGGAAAGCATGATGGAAAACGTGTCTGTTTTTCGTCAAAATGAGAGTCTGTCGGCAGCGCTGGATAAGATTAAGGCGCTCAAAGCCCGTTATAAAAATCTATCCATTCAGGATAAAGGGGGCTGTTTCAATCGTGATCTTTTAGATGCCATTGAGCTGGGTCATTTACTGGATCTGGCTGAAGTCATTACGCACAGTGCCCTGATGCGGGAAGAAAGCCGCGGGGCCCATTCGCGCGAAGATTTTCCGGATCGTGACGATAAAAAATTTCTGGCGCATACGATGGCCCGTTACGATGCAGACCGGGGGCCGCAGATATTTACCAAACCGGTCGCGATTACCAAATTTGAGCCAAAGGAGAGGAAATATTAGGATGAGATGTCACTTTACGGTCTATCGATTTGACCCAAAAACAGATAAAAAGCCGCGATACCAGGAATATGCGGTTAATGCCGAGCCGACCGACAAGATTCTGGATTGTTTGAATAAAATCAGATGGGAACAGGATCCGACCCTGGCCTATCGTTATTCCTGCGCCCACGGGATTTGTGGTTCGGATGCGTTAATGATCAACGGACGAATTGAGCTGGCCTGCCAGAAACTTGTGCGTGATTTTAAAACCGGAAATAATTTTGTGATTGAACCGTTGCCGTTATTTGATGTGGTTAAGGACCTCATTGTCGATCTGGAGCCATTTTTCGAAAAATATCGGCAGGTGCAGCCATATTGGTCCCCGGCAAAAAGGAATCGAATAAGGAATTTATTCAGCAGGCTGAAGATCAGGAGTTTATTGAACCCGCGCTCGGTGCATCCTGTGTGCCTCCTGCACGGCCGCCTGCCCCATGAATCGCGCCAGGCCGGATTATCTCGGGCCGGCCGCGCTGCTGCGCGCTTTTCGGTATCTTTGATTCACGGGATAGCATAGCCGGAGAGCGTCTGGGAAAAATTGACACGAAGACCGGTGTCCTGGGGCGTGTAAAACTATGTGGTGCGGTGCACCGAGTCTGTCCCAAATAAATCATCCCCATCACCCAGTGTCTGGGGCAGATCAAGCGCGCCGTTAAGCAGCAAGAAAAAGACAACTAAAAGAAGGGCCCGGGCACACGCCTGGATACGCTCAATTTAGGCCGCGATGAAAAGGAGGTTTCCATGCCCGAGAAAAATTTACTAACCGGGTTCTCGTTTTTTTCCGATGTCGATCCTGATACACTGGAAGCGATCGCAGGTAAAGGCGAGATTTTAGAATTCAAAGCTGAAGATGTCATTTTTCATGTTGACGAGCCTGCGACTCATTTTTATGGTCTTTTGGAGGGAGAAATCGATCTGGTGCTTGTTTTTAAGGATAAGGTTTTAAAAACGGATATCGAATACGAAGAAGCCATCCAGGCCACCATGGTTGATGAGGAAAAAGAAATCATTGTTGATACGGTAAGCGCGGGGCAGGTGTTCGGGTGGGCTTCCATTGTGGGACCATCAAAGCGCACCGTCAATGCCGAATGTTCTGAAACCAGCCGGGTTATCGCCATTCCGGCCGATGAACTGATCGCCATGTTCGATAAGGACCACACCCTGGGCTTTACCATCATGAAACGCTTGAGTGATATTATTGCCAGGCGTCTTCGCCATCGGACCGATAAACTCATTGAGACCTGGGGCGAGGCCTTCGATATCGGCTCCATCTAAATCTGTCTTAAAAATAGCATCGTAATGCCCAATGGCTGCGTTGCAGAGCGATTCAAAATGCTCACATACTATCGTGTATGCTCCGCTTTTGAAACGCTTTGCGCCTTGCCCTTGAGCGTGATCTACTATTTTTAAGACAGATTTTGCTTGGCGATTAAATAGAATTAAACCTGACAAAAAGAAGATAAGGATTCATTGTGATGAAAGCGTTATATTTTGAAGAGCATGGTGAGTTGGATGTCATTCAGTACGGGGACGTGCCGGAACCGGAAACGGGGCCCGGGCAGATCAAGATGCGGGTGCGAGCGACCGCCCTCAATTACCTGGACATCTGGGTACGGCGCGGCTGGCCCGGACTTAAACTGGAAATGCCCCACTGGTGCGGTGCGGATATGGCCGGAGAGATCGTTGAGCTGGGAGAAGGGGTTACCGGCTGGCAGGTGGGCCAGCGGGTTGTCGCCGACCCGGGCGTTAATGTATTTGAAGATGAATATACCGGGCGGGGCGAAGATTGTGTGAGTCCCGGGTATCACGTACTCGGCGAGCATCAGCGTGGTGGCGCTGCCGAATATATTGTACTTCCGGCCGGCGGTCTGGCAGCGATTCCGGATGATGTGGATTTTCCGGAAGCCGCAGCGCCCTTGCTGGTGACGTTGACGGCCTGGCGGATGCTAATCCACCGGGCGGCGTTGCGTCCCGGAGAATCCGTGCTGGTTGTGGGCTCCGGCGGCGGGGTTAACAGCATGTCCATCCAGGTTGCCAAACTTGCCGGTGCTTTTGTATACGCTGTAGCCGGTAATGAAAAAAAAGCACAGCTGGCAAAAGAGCTGGGCGCCGATGTCGTGCTGGATCGCTCCAAGGTCGATTGGGGCCGTGAAATATTCAAGTTGACCGACAAGCGGGGCGTTGATGTGATCGTTGATAATGTCGGCAAAGCGACACTGATGAAAAGCATGCAGGCCCTGGCACGAGGCGGCCGCATTGTGATTGTCGGCAATACCAGCGGCCCCCAGACCGAAATCGATATCCGCTACATTTTCGGGAAACAGATCAGCCTGATCGGCAGCACCATGGGGACCCATCAGGATTTTAAGGATGTCATTGGTATGCTCTGGGCCGGCAAACTCAAACCCGTCATCGATCGGGTGATGCCGCTAAGCGAAGGCCGCAAAGCGTATGAGATAATGCAGCAGGGGGGGCAGCTGGGGAAGATTGTCCTAACCCCATAGTCTCCTTTTATTTTGGGCTACTGGCTTCTGGCCTCAAAAAGGTTTCAGGTGTCAGCAATCAATAGGTGTCAGTGTTCAGGTGTCAGGTTTCTGCGCTGCCAATTCTGACACCTGACACCCGACACCTGAAACCTACAAAGATCCAGCAGCAAGAAGCCAGAGACGCAACGGGCCACAAACGACTTTCCTCAATTATACTGCTTGATCAATTCACGAAAAATAACCAATTTTTGTACATCCTGGGTGCCCTCACCCAGTGACGATGCCCAGGCATCCATGGGGAATTTGTGAATGGGGTGTTCCCGGATGACCGAAGCAGCCCCAAAGATATCTGCCGCCCAGGTGGTCACCTTGCGGGCAATTTCCACGGCCAGGTATTTTGCCAGAGAAGATTCCCGCCGAAAATTTTTATTTTGATCTATTTTCCAGCAAGCCTTCCAGAGCATCAGACGGGCTGCTTCAATTTTGGCATAAAAGTCAGCTGCTTCAAAATTTTTTGCCTGAAAATCCGTAATGGTCTGGCCGAATATTTTACGCTTTGCGGCATGTTCGAGGGCCAGTTCAAACGCGCCCACAGCCGTTCCCAGGGTCATCGCAGCAATGGGAACCCGGCTGTTGGTAAATACGGTCAGTACCTGCTGCAGTCCCTGCGCCTGATCTCCTAAAAGATGATCTTCGGGTACGAACACATCATTAAACTGCAGGCGGGTCAGATCGGACGGAATCCAGACCTGTTTATTCAGTTTTGTTTTCTTAACCCCCTCCGACTGCAGATCCACCAGATACATGGACAAGCGGTTGTTTCTCGATGCCTGGGAATCTGACACCGCCGTAATCACCGCCAGATCGCTGATGAATCCGTTCGTTACGTAGGCTTTTGTGCCATTGAGCCGCCAGCCGCCTTTAACCTTTTGGGCGCGCATCGCGATGCCGGCGACATCGCTGCCGGCCATTCGCTCGGTGTTGCCAAGACACATCAGCGTTTCTCCCAAGGCCGCGAATTTGCCATAACGCTCCTTAAGATTATCAGAGCCGAACAGGAACAGCGCCATCAGCCCTAAATCGATTTGGGCCAGTGCAGCCACAGCCACCCCAGGTGATACCTTTGCCAATTCCTCGGCTATTAACGCTTCCCTTAAGGCGGATCCTCTGGTCAGACGGCCTTCTTTTAACTCCATTCCATACCAGCCGTCGGTTCCCATTTCGCGAAAAAATTCAACGGGGATTTCCTGGCGTTGATACCATCCCGGCAGTTCTGAAATAATGCGATCCTTGATAAATTTTTTAAAGCTTATTATCTCCTCGGATAGGGAGTGGGGGATTGAAAAATCCATGGTTGCTCCTTTAGCTTCCGATTAAACAGGTTCAGTGCTGTAAAGGTGTGAAGGCAAATATCCGCTTTGATCCGGTAGATTAAACAATATAGACATAAACATATCAAAAACAAGGCAATTCGGAATTTGAAAACCGGTAGCCCTTTTATTAGTCGTGATGGTGACATAGGCCTTACGATTAACCCCAGCATCATGCTAACATTTTGATTTTTATATGTAAGTCCCTGTGATCTCTATGCTGAACCGCAACCATGTATTTTCATGTTTTACAAAAGATTATCCTTGGTACGCTTTTATGCAGGAACGCTTCGATCTCTGACTTAATTATGATTTACAAAAATGCTTTAAAATAGTACATAAAATAAGTTATATTGGATAATGCAATCAGATCGGTAAAATGGTTTCCATTTTAAGTCATAAAAGCTGAACCAGATTTTACGGTCATCCAAATACGACAACCCTTATTTCAATGCACTAAGAAAACCGGTTCCAAAAATTTGCAGCTCACCCTGCGGTTTTGCTGGATAACTTTAGGCCTGAGGAATTAACGTCGTCTTCATGTTGAACAGGCATTGGAGGGGATTATGGAACTTAAAGATCTGATTCAACACATTGCGGAGGCACTGGTAGACAGCCCGGAGCAGGTGACGGTCACAGCACTCGAAGGCAGTCAGGCTACCGTATTGGAACTCAAAGTGGCCAAAGAAGATCTGGGGAAAATTATCGGCAAACAAGGGCGTACGGCCAAGTCGATTCGTACGATTTTGGGCGCAGCATCGGCCAAGCAACACAAACGTACTGTTCTTGAAATTGTTGAATAGTTTGCAACCAGAACATGTCCTTCTTTTAAAAGCCCCAATAGCTCAAACAAAAATTGGTGAACGGCGCGGTTCGGCGAAAAAGCGGAGCAATAAAATCGTGGCTGGAAGCCACTCCCACTATTTTATTTATCATCACAATGTCCTGTTTTATGCCATTAGAAAAATTGTGGGAGCGGCATCTTGCCGCGATCAATGAGCGGCTTTCTTTTTCCTTAACGACAAATTCCTCGAAAATTTGGCCCCTGTGCCATCAGACGTGCACCATCATAATGACGGATTCACCCGAACGTCCTGATTCTCCGAAAAACCGCTTTGGATGTAATGAAAGTCCGGCCTTCAGCGACATTAACTAGAACCCATCTCAAAACCGATTTTCTTCTGTAAAGACTTTTCGAATCAATTAATTGAGCGGCCGGGAAGTTTTTTCTTTTCAAGCTTGTCATTCCCGCGCAGGCGGGAATCCAGAAATACCTTGCGGAAAAAACTGGATGCCCGCCTGCGCGGGAATGACGGTAAAAGCTGCCCGACCCCTAAACGAATTATCTTTACAAGCGCTTGACTTAGCAAAAATCCGCACCATAATTATTTTGTATGTTTGAGCAGACGAAAGCAAAGAAGCAAAGAGAAGAAGGAGTAAGGCGATGCCGCGCAAAAAGATAACCATTTCCGACAAAGTCGAATATCTTTCCATTTTGGATGAAAGGGGACAGCTGGACAAAAAGCTCGAGCCGGACATCCCCAAAGATGTTCTTCTGCAACTGCATCGGGCGATGCTTTTGGGGCGCAAGTTTGATGAGCGCTTGCTGAATCTTCAAAGGCAGGGCCGCATCGGCACCTTTCCGCCCATAAAAGGCCAGGAAGCCGCGCAGCTCGGCACCATCGCCCATCTGCGCCCCAGTGACTGGATGGTTCCGGCCTTCCGCGAAACAGCGGCTGAGCTGTGGCGCGGTAGATCCCTTGAAAGTATTATCATTTACAACAACGGGTATAACGAGGGAATCGATATTCCCGAGGACCGAAACGATATGCCCATATCGGTGCCGGTGGGCTCTCAAATTATTCACGCGGTCGGATTGGGGTGGGCCGCGAAATACCGCCAGAAAGATGACGTGGCCATGGCGTTTTTCGGTGATGGTGCAACTTCACAGGGAGATTTCCATGAAGGCTTAAATTTTGCTGCGGTTTTCCAGGTTCCGGCGGTTTTTGTTTGCCAGAATAATCACTGGGCCATTTCGATACCCCTTTCCAAGCAGACCCGTTCAAAAACGCTGGCCCAAAAGGCCATTGCCTATGGGATGCCGGGCATTCAGGTGGATGGCAATGATATTCTGGCAGTTTATGCCGCCGCACAGGAGGCTGTCGAAAGAGCGCGAAGCGGCGGCGGACCCACTCTGATCGAGTGCGTCACCTACCGCCTGATGATGCATACCACCGCGGACGACCCCAAACGTTATCGCAGCGATGAAGAGGTTGAACAATGGAGCAAGCGTGATCCGCTGATAAGGTTTGAGAAATACCTCATGGATAAGGGATTGCTTTCCGAAGAGAAACGCAACCAGGTTGAATCTGAAGTTTTAGCCGAGATTCAGACCGCCGTAGACCGGGCTGAAAAACAGATGGAAGCCCTCGGCGATCCCATCGAAATGTTTGATCATGCATACGCGGATATGCCGCCCTATTTAAAGGAACAAAAAGCAGATTTTGCTCATGAGCACGAGTTGTCTGAGACCGATGAGGAGGGCAAGCATGGCTAAAATGACGATGGTCCAGGCCCTCAATCTGGCCCTGCGGCAGGAAATGGAAAAAGACGACAGCGTTATTGTTCTGGGAGAAGATGTCGGGCTTGACGGTGGTGTATTCAGGGTAACCGATGGTCTTATCGATCAATTCGGCGACCAACGGGTGCTGGATACACCCTTGGCCGAATCTGCAATTGCCGGGATGTCTATCGGCATGGCGGTCTATGGACTCAAGCCGGTCTGTGAGATTCAATTTTCCGGTTTCAGTTATCAAAACTTTCACCAGATCGAAAATCACGCTGCACGTTTGCGCTGGCGCTCCCGGGGAAGATACCATGTTCCTATGGTTTTGCGAACACCTTACGGCGGCGGTGTCAGGGCACTGGAGCACCACTCCGAAAGCCGCGAAACATATTGGGCCCATACGCCGGGGCTTAAAATGGTGATTCCCTCCGGGCCCCGCAATGCCCGGGCATTGCTGGTCAGCGCCATTCGTGATCCGGATCCGGTGATTTTTTATGAAGCCAAAGCGTTGTACCGCGCTTTTCGGGAAGACGTGCCCGAGGCAGAAGAGACACTGCCGATCGGCGAACCGCAACGGGTCAAAGAAGGCCAGGATCTAACCCTGATTTCCTACGGGGCCATGATGCGGCCCACGCTGGAGGCAGCTCAGCAGCTGCAGGATAGGGACGGTATTGCGGCGGAGGTGATCGATTTACTGACGATTTCACCGCTGGATGAAAAAATTTTAGTCCAATCAGCGAAAAAGACCGGCCGGGCGGTGGTGGTTCACGAAGCCCCGCGCAGCTTCGGGCCCGGTGCCGAAGTTGTTTCGCGCTTGATGGAAAAGGCGTTTTATTATCTGGAAGCCCCGATAGAGCGGGTCACCGGATATGATGTCGTTATTCCGCTGTTCAGCCGCGAGAAAGCCTATTTGCCCGATGCCGAACGCATATGCCGTGCAGCCAGGAAGGTGCTGGCTGCTTAGTAAGGTTTCGGTTGTCCGTCCAATTAAACAGATTCAACACCTGCTATCAGCCTGACACCGAAACATTGAAACCTGCCAATCGTCTGCGAGGCGAAGGGAGAAAATATGAGCAGATCTTTTAAGTTGCCTGATTTGGGCGAAGGGGTACACGAAGGTGAGGTGCTTGCCGTTCACGTTTCCGTGGGACAGGAAGTAAAAGAGGGTGATATCATTTTAGAGGTCGAGACCGATAAAGCGGCGGTGGAGATTCCGTCTCCCTTTAGCGGTACGGTAGCCCAGATACTTGTCAAACCGGGGGACACGGTAAAGGTCGGCGATGTGATGATGACCTTCGGCAACGGCGAGGCGGCCGAGGCTGTCGAAGTGGATAAACAGGAAGATTTGCTGCCTGAAGCGGTTGAAACCGAACAAGTCGTATCCCCACCGGAGGCGGGAAAACCAAAAGGGCCTGTACCGGCCTCGCCGGCAACCCGCCGATTGGCACGAGAATTGGGCGTTAATCTTCATCGGGTGACATCGACCGGATCCGGTGGCCTGGTGACAGCCGATGATGTTCGCGCCTTTGCCGAGACCGGCAAAGACGTGGTCGAAGCGCCGGCTGCCGGTGAAGTTGTCCCGGTTGAAGCAGCGGCTGTTTCCATACCATCACCGACATTGCCGGATTTTACCAAATGGGGTGCGGTTGAACGGGTGCCGTTTCGCTCCCTGCGCAGGGCAACCGCCAAACAGATGGTGATTGCCTGGTCTCAGATACCGCATGTCACCAGCCAGGATCAGGTGGACATCACCAAGCTGGAGGCTTTTCGCCAGAAACACAAGGCTGAAATTCAGGCCCAGGGCGGTCGTTTAACGATGACGGTTTTTGCGTTAAAAGCGGTTGCCACCGCGCTTAAAACCTATCCGCAATTTAATGCAACGCTCGATGCCGAAGCCGGCGAGATCATCATTAAAAAATATTTTCATATCGGCGTTGCCGTAAACACCGAAAATGGTCTGATCGTGCCGGTTGTGCGGGATGTCGACCGCAAGAGCATAAAAGAGCTATCCATTGAATTAAACGACATTGTTGAACAGACCCGGTCCCGCAAGATTTCACTGGACGATCTGCAGGGCGGCACTTTTACCATCACCAACGCCGGCGCCATGGGCGGCGGTTATTTTTCACCGATCATCAATTTTCCCGAGGTGGCCATCCTGGGAATGGGCCAGGGGAGGCTGCAGCCGGCTGTGATTGATAAGGGCAACGGCGAACATGCGATCGCTCCGCGGCTGATCATGCCGATTGTGCTTTGCATCGATCATCGCGTACTGGACGGTGCCGATGCCATTAAATTTTTAAAGGTGGTTGTCGACTCCCTAGAAGATCCGGATGAGCTGCTCATATCCATGACCTAGTTTTAGTTTGCACTTATAAAATGGTCATTTATTGCAGCCTTTTATCAATTATCAGGGTTGTATTGTATGAATTAATACAAGTTTGGATGCTCTACAGACGTGAAAATTGATCAAAGAACTTGTTTTAATCGATAATATTATCAAAGGTTGTTCATACTAGCTTTAATTCTAGTAAAATACTAGGTTCAATATTCAGAGAATTTTTATATTTTCAATTTAAAAATAAGGAATTTTTTCCAAGCTCAAAGTGGCAGATTTTAACCGGCCGGCGACCAGGAGCAAGAATCCAAAAGCCGGTGGCCAAGAAATAAAGGCTGCAAGCAGCGAACAACGGACAACTAACGACAAACAAACCAAAGGTTTAGATATGGTAATGGGCGAATTGGAGCAGGAAAGCGATGTCCTGGTTATCGGCAGCGGACCGGGTGGCTATGCGGCCGCTTTTCGCGCCGCCGACCTGGGGTTGGACGTGACCATGGTGGATCCGGCCCGACGGCCGGGCGGTGTATGTCTTTATAAAGGCTGTATTCCTTCCAAGACATTTCTTTTTTTAGCCGAACTGATTCACGATGCCGCCCGCGCAGAAAGCATGGGCATCACTTTCGGCAAACCCCGCATCGATCTTAGCGCCTTACGCAAATGGAAAGGCGATGTCATCGATTCAATGGCCAACGGTCTGGTCAGTTTGAGCGATCGACGCGGTGTTCAATTGTTACAGGGGCGGGCGCAATTTGAAAGCTCGCATACGGCACGAATATACGATAGCGAAGTCAGCCGGATCAAATTTCGTCATGCGATTGTTGCGACGGGCTCCCGCCCGATTGCGTTTCCGGGAAACGAGTTTAAATCCGGCGGCCGAATCATGAGTTCCACCGGTGCGTTGGCCCTGGCAGATGTGCCGCCGACCCTGCTAATAATTGGAGGCGGTTACGTCGGCCTTGAACTGGGTATGGTTTACGCCGCTCTGGGCAGCCGGGTGAGCCTGGTTGAACTGGAAGACCGGCTGCTGGCCGGTGTTGACGAGGACCTGATCAGGCCTTTGCAGCAACGGTTAACTACGCTCTTTGCAACCATCAGCCTGCAGACAAAAGTGGTTTCCATGAAGACAGACGAAAGCGGCGTTGATGTCATTTTGGAGGGCAAGGTCGAAAAAGCTGAGCAGCGTTTTGAGCGGGTGCTGGTGGCCATCGGCCGCAAAGCCAATTCACAGGATATCGGCCTTGAAAACACCAGCGTGAAAATTGATGAAAAGGGTTTCATAAAAGTGGATGCTCAGCAGCGCACCGCCGATGAGCGGATATTTGCGGTTGGAGACGTGGTTGGCGGAATGATGCTGGCGCATAAAGCTACCCGTGAGGGCAAGGTAGCGGCTGAAGTTATTGCCGGCGAGCCCTCAGCCTTTGATGTTCGCGCCATTCCGGCTGTGGTTTATACCGATCCCCAGATCGCCTGGTGCGGCCTAACCGAAGAAGAGGCCCGCAAGGAAAATATCGAAGTCAAGGTTCAGCGGTTTCCCTGGAAATTTTCAGGCCGTGCCACGACCATGGGCGCGCCGGAAGGCATGACCAAAATCATTGCTGATCCTCAAACGGGTCGGATTCTGGGCGTTGGGATATGTGGTCGCGATACGGAAGGATTGATCTCCGAAGGTGTCTTGGCCATTGAAATGGGGGCATTGGCCGAGGATATGGCTCTCAGCATTCACCCCCATCCCACGCTTTCGGAAACCGAGGGCGAAGCGGCCGAACTTTATCTGGGCAGCGCCACCCATATTCTATCTAAAAAAATAAAGTCTTAATCATTTCCCAGCAGATTTCTATAATCGCTTTTATTGATTTGCCAATGCCTTTTCGTTAAAACATTTTTCTATGACATATTCAAATTGACGGTAACAGGTGTCATTGTAGACTTTGTCTTTGAAGTAGCGTTTTATATCATCCTTTTTGCTCCAATCACAACCTGTTAGAGCTTTACAATCAGTTTCAGCAAACCGATTGATGAAACCATTGAACAGTTCATCGACAGATTTGATTGCATTTAGCCTCTTCTCATCCTTTAGTTTCGGTGCATCGGTTGAATCTATGCCATTTAGAAATCCTAAATAGATAGAACCACCAAAAAGTATACCGCATATTGTCTTGCCTGAATTTATTGCTCCCATATACCCAGCTGTTGCCCATTGATAGGGAGTGGCATCCCAGCCCGCTTCTTCCCTCAAAACTTGAAGGATAGCTTCAGCTCAAGTATATTGCTCTGCCATCAGTTGGACTCCCTTCTCCCAAAGGGCTTTTACCCGATCATCGTTCATTTTTTTCTCCTTATTAAGTTTCCTTTGCCTTTTTTCTTAATTCAAATTTTTGGATTTTACCGGTTGACGTCTTCGGTAACTCGCCAAATGTGATAAATTTGGGTCGCTTGAATCCGGCCATATGTTCCCTGCAAAAATCGATTAATTCGGCTGCCGTCGTTTTTTCATAACCGCGATTGAGCTCTATAAAAGCGCAGGGGGTCTCGCCCCACTTCTCATCCGGTTTGGCAACCACCGCCACCAGAGACACCGCCGGGTGTTTGGCCAGGACATTTTCGACTTCAACCGAAGAGATGTTTTCCCCTCCGGAGATAATGATGTCCTTGGACCGATCCTTGATTTGAATATAGCCGTCCGGGTGCATGACAGCCAAATCCCCGGAGTGAAACCAGCCATTTTCGAAAGATTTTTCGGTCTCTTCCTTATTTTTGAAATATCCTTTCATGACTGCATTGCCGCGAATCATGATTTCCCCCATGGTCTGGCCATCTTTTGGCACCGGTTCCATAGTTACGGGATCTAAAACGGTAATTTCTTCCATCATCGGATATCTGACGCCCTGGCGGGCTTTGATTTCGGCCTTTTCCCCGATGGACAATTCGTCCCAATCCTGATTCCAGGCACAGTGAAGTACATGTCCGTAAGTCTCGGTCAAACCGTAAACGTGCATCACTTCAAAGCCCTGGCTTTCCATTTTTTCCAGAATAGCGCTTGGCGGCGGCGCACCCGCTGTCATGGCATAAACCTTATGATCAATTTTGCGCTTTTCATCATCGGGTGCATTGGCGATCATATTCAAGACGATGGGCGCCCCGCCAAAATGGGTAACTTTATGATCAGCGATGAGATCATAGATGTCTTTGGCAACGACATACCGGCAACAGACAATCGTTCCCGCTAAAGCAGCGATTGTCCACGGGTAGCACCATCCGTTGCAATGAAACATGGGCACCGTGTAAAGATATCTCAGATGATTGGGCATGCTCCACGCGATAACACTTCCCATGGACATTAAATAGGCTCCCCGATGGTGGTAGACAACACCTTTGGGCCGGCCGGTTGTCCCGGAAGTATAATTCAGCGCAATCGCCTGCCACTCATCCTCGGGTTTCTTCCACTGGTAGTCGTTATCCCCCTTTCCAAGAAATTCTTCGTATGTGTATTTCCCAAGACGTTCTCCCTGGCCTTCCTGCAGAGTTGCCTTCGGATCTTCAATATCGATTACCAAAATATCTTTTTTTAACTTCGTAAGGGCTTCTTTGGCTGCCTGAGAAAACTGGGTATCGACGATAAAGGCCTTCGAATCTGCGTGATCCAAAATGTATGTGATGGTATCTGCTTCAAGTCTTGTGTTTATCGTGTTGAGAACAGCCCCGGTCATGGGGACCGAGTAGTGGGTTTCAAAAATTTCAGGGATATTTGGCGCTATGATGGACACCGTATCGCCTAAACCAATACCGTGTTTTTCAAGGGCGCTGGCAAATTTCAGGCAGCGGTTATAGGTCTCGAGCCAGGTGTAAGTTCGATCTCCGTATATGACGGAAGGATAATTCGGATATACATCCTTGGTTTTTTCAATAAAAGACAAAGGGGAGAGCGGCACAAAATTCGCAGCATTTTTTCCGAGGTTCGTCTCATAAGGGCTCTTTTTTGAATTCACGGTATCCTCCTTATTCTTCTAATTTTGCGAGATGGACGGCATAGATTCCACACGGAAGTTCGTTACGAAACATAACAGCGTAAAAAAGATCAATCAAACGAAATATTTAACGGTTGAATTTTGTTGAAACGAATTTATCAAAAATTAGACCCGAAATACAACAACAGCTATTGACAAAATATGGGGCCGGTTGTTATAGGAGAGACCGACCGGTCTGTCTCTTTTGAAAGCCGACTTGAGGATAGGAATGAATCTTAAAGAAAAAATTATACACGAGTCCCTGAAACTGTTCTCTTTAAAGGGATTTTTAGGCACATCGATTCACGATATTTTAGAAGCGACGGATACGTCTAAAGGCGGATTTTATAATCATTTCTCAAGTAAAGAAGACCTGTTTTTCCAGGTGATAGATGAAGCCCGGAAAATTTGGCGGGAAAAAAACCTGAAAGGTCTGGATCAAATTGAAAATCCGACTGAAAAAATCAAACGGCTACTGAAAAATTATAAAGACCGTTACCTGAAGGATGCAGATAACTTTCCCGGCGGCTGCGTTTTTGTCACCCTTTCCGCCGAACTTAACCATCAGCGCCCCCAATTATCAAAGGAGCTTGAAAAAGGGTTTATCGGGCTGAAAGGCATGCTAAATAGACTTTTAGAAGAGGGAAAAGAATCCGGTGAATTGATAAAGGCGGTGAACACCGACACGGTTACCGAAATTTTGTTCAGCGGCATGTTGGGTGCTTCTTTATCATTTGGAGTGAACAAATCGAAAAAAAGTCTCGATAAATCGATTAACGCATTGATCGAATATCTTGAACAGCTGCAAATCCCTGATTGAGTGATCTCAATAAGGAATTAACAATTAACAAATAACGATTAACGCCTCTGAAGCGTTGCCGCTCCAGGGGGGATGAGGAAAGGAGGGTTAACCATGATTGATTTTACCTTTACCGAAGAACAGGAAATGTTTAGAAAAGCGGCGCGTGAATTTGCGGAAACCCAGGTAGCACCCCACGTAGAAGAGATGGAAAAAACAGGCGAGGTCAGCGATGCAGTTGTAAAAGCGCTGGGCGAGGCCGAGATGATGGCTATCACCATCCCGGAGGAATACGGCGGCCTGGGGTTGGGGTATACCGAGCGCATGATAGCGGTTGAGGAAATCAGCCGGGTATCGGTAGCCACCGGCATGATGCTTCAGGTTTTTGCGCTGGGGATCGAGCCGATTGTAAAATTCGGCAGTGAAGAACTAAAAAAGAAATACCTGCCCGGTTTGGCGACAGGCGAAAGACTGTCCACCACGGCGGTAACCGAGGCCACCGGTGGGTCCGATCCGACCGGCATCAGATCCGCTTACAAAAAAGAGGGTGATAATTTTATTCTTAACGGCCGCAAATGCTTTATTACCAACTCCCATATCGCCGATACGATTACCGTTCTGGCAAAAGACGAAGAAAATCCCAAAGCGTTTTGCGCGTTTGTTCTGGATAAAGACATGCAGGGCTGGAAGGCCACCCATAAGGAGCACAAAGTCGGTATGCGCGGCTGCAATACCGGTGAGCTGGCATTCGAAAATTGTGTAATACCGGCAACTCAATTGCTGGGAGAAGAAGGCAAAGGCCTGCGGGTGACCATGGCGGCCATCGGTGATGTCGGCCGGGGGGGGATGGTCGGCGTTGCTTTAGGGCTGCAGGCTGCCTGTCTGGAAGAATCCATCAAATTTGCCAATGAAAGAATTCTTTACGGCAAACCGATTGCTGCTTTGCAGACCATTCAAAACAAACTGGCGGATATGAAAATCGATTTAGAAGCCGGCCGTCTGCTGGGTTATCGTGCGGCAGCGATGCAGGATGCGGGCCAGCGTTCAAGTAACGAATTTGCCGTCGCCAAATATTATACCACCGAAGCCTGCCAGCGAGCTGCCAAAATGGCAGTCGATATCCACGGCGGATATGGCTGCATGGAGGAATATGCGGTTTCACGATATTTACGTGATTCTTATGTGGTCGGGCCGTCAGCCGGCACCTCAGATATTATGAAGGTTATCATCGGCCGCTGGGTATTGTCTTAGATTTATTGGGGATTGAGGAATACCTCAATCCCCTTCTAAAAGAGGACATAAAAATGCTCAATATTGTTGTTTGTGTCAAAGCCGTTCCCGATCCCAAAGAGGCGTGCAATATTAAGATCGATCCGGACACCAAAACCTTAATGCGGTGTGATGTTCCACTGGTGCTAAATCCGCTTGATAAAAACGCCATGGAGGCTGCGCTGCAGCTCAAAGCGCAATTTGATGCCCACATTTCTGTGCTCAGTATGGGACCTCCCGAGGCGGGCAATATCGTCAAAGAATGTCTGGCGCTGGGTGCGGATCAGGGCGTTTTGCTTTCTGACCCGGCTTTTGGCGGCGCGGATGCCTATGCAACCGCCTTTACGCTTGCCAAAGGCATCCAAAAGATCGGTTCCTTTGACGTGATATTTTGCGGCATGGCCAGCAGCGACGGCAGCACCGAATGGGTGGGCCCGGAAATCGCGACATTTCTGGATTTGCCGGTTGTGACTCTGGTAAAGGAAATCGTCAACTGTGACGGTGCAAGCTGGAAGGTAAAAGCCAGTGTCGAAAGCGGGTACCGATTAATGCAGGTCGAGCTTCCCGCCGTTTTTACGGTAACCCGCGAATTGAACACGCCCAGGACCTTGAGTTTTTCTGGAATTATCAAGGCCCGCAAAAAAGAAATTGAGCAGTGGGGTATCGATGACCTGGGCGTAACCCATGAATCCGTAGGTTTAAAAGGTTCCCCGACCATCGTTTCCGAACTTAGCGCCCAGGAAGAAAATAAAAGACAGGCTGAGATGATAACCGGTACCCGTGATGAAAAGGCGGATATGCTGGTACAAAAACTGGTGGATGCGGGAGTGTTATAGCCCTCCAACACGTGTAAAAAAGAAAGGTTTTGAATAGATGGGAACAGATCATAGCGCCGTTTGGGTCATTGCCGAACAAATTGACTGTCACCTTCAATCCGTATCGCTGCAATTAACCGGCCAGGCCCGGAAACTGGCGGATCAACTTCAAACTTCCGTCGAAGCCATCCTGCTGGGGGACAACGTCGAAGAACCGGCCCGCCAGTTGATTGCCGCCGGGGCTGACAGGGTCTATCTGGGGAATGCTCCCGAATTGGAAGTTTATCAGCCTGAGCCGTATACGGAAATCGTCGTTAATCTTGCCTCAGAACATCAACCCGAAATCATTCTCATCGGCTCGACCGATATGGGACGCGAGCTGGCGCCGCTGGTGGCGGCTCGGTTGAAAACCGGTTTGACCGCCCATTGCATTGATTTTGGGCTGGATAAGGAATTGATTCTGGAGCAACGCATACCGGCCTACGGCGGGTTGCTTTCGATCGTATGTCCTGAAAAACGACCGCAGATGGCGACCGCCGCCAAAGGGGTTTTCCCGACACCCGAGCCGGACGATTCCCGTACCGGTGAGACCATGATGATTGATATTCCGACCGATCTTGCCGGCCGCGTTAAAACCCTGGAAATCATCCGCGAAGAACCGCAAGGGGTGCCCCTTGAAACGGCAGCCACCATTGTGGCCGGAGGCGCCGGGGCAGGCGACAGCGAAGGCTGGAACGATATAGCCGAACTGGCCGCGACCCTCAATGCCGCCTTAGGCTCGACACGTCCGGCGGTTGATGAAGGCTGGACCGAACTGGAAACCATGATCGGGCAGAGCGGAAAAATGGTCAGCCCGGAGGTCTATATCGGTGTGGGATTGTCGGGTGAACAGCAGCATATGGTGGGTATCGTCGGGGCCCGGGTCATGATCGCGATCAACAATGATGCCAGATCACCGATATTTGAGCAGGTGGATTACGGCGTTGTCGATGACTGCCGTGAGTTTATTCCGGAGCTTATTAAAAAAATAAGGGCCTATCAGGAGAAACAGCTAACTTGCTGAACGATAAATTTTGGGATTGGTGCTGTTTGTCTCCGATCCTTAATTATTAATCAGCTACAACATATTTATTTTACAAGGAGGTCATAATGGCAGATTTGAAAGAAGTCGAACAGGCATTTAATAACTACATCCGGCCGCTCACCTTTCCGCTGGCGATTAAGATGCTGAAATCGGAAGACGAAATACCTGAAAAGACGCGTCGACCCTTTCAGCAAATGAAAAAAAAGGTCGCCATTTGCCAGGGAATCGGCATGGCCAGGAAATTGGGCTGGGCGGTGGCGATGGGCAAAGAGGACATGCAATGTGCTCTGGGGGCCGCACCCTTTGGGTTTTTTAAGAATATTGATTTCTATAACGAAGGCAACATTGCCGCCGGCATGTTTACCGCTTCGAAGGAAATCGGAAAAAGGGAAGAAGACCTCATCGATCGTTTCGAGCACGGGCTTTACAGCCATATTCTGGTTGCCCCTCTAAGCCGTGCGGCTTTTGAGCCGGAACTGTTTATGGTGTATGGGAATCCGGCCCAAATTATGCGGCTCATCCAGGGTGCACTTTATAACGAAGGGGGAGCGGTTTCTTCTTCATCCATGGGTAGGCTGGGTTGCGCAACGATTATTACCGCAATAACCCATGATGAATGCCGCTATGTCGTTCCCGGCAACGGCGACCGGGTTTTCGGAATGACTCAGGATTACGAGATGGCTTTCATGATTCCGGCGTCGAAGATGGACACGGTTTTGGACGGATTGGCCAAAACCCATAAATCCGGTGTGCGTTATCCGATCACCAGTTTTTTTAATTTTCAAGCAACATTTCCGCCATCCTATCAGGAACAGATGAAGATCTGGGAAGAAGAGGGAGAATTATAAATGGATGCCCTGACCGGAAAGCAAAGAATTGGTGCGGCCTTTAAAAATACGTTTGCCGATGAGAAACTTCAGATGGACCGGATCCCGGCGTATCTCATCACCGGTCAGTGCAACACCCAGCTTATCGGTGTGTCCATCAAGGAATGGCTGTTGGATCCTCAAGTTTTTGTAAAGGCTCAGGTGGCGGCCTATGAACGCTATAAGCCCGATATCCTTGTGATGATGTGGGATCTGTTAACGGACGCAGAGGCCATCGGCAATGAGCTCAAATATCCCGAGGACAGCCTCTGCATCTCCACAAAATCGGCCCTGGAAGACAAGACCAAGCTGAGCAGTCTGCAACTCCCAGATCCCACAAAGGATGGGCGCCTGCCCGGTTATTTAGAGGCGGTGGCTGAAACCAAAAAGATTATCACCGATGGAATTGTCTCGGCGGTGATTGCGGGTCCCTGGACCATCGCCATCGGCCTCAGGGGGGCAACTGAACTGATCATGGATGCCTTAAAAGATCCGGATTATGTTCACGAATTAATGCAATTTTGCACCCAGCAGTCGATAAATTTTGCTGAGGCCATCATTCCGCTGGGAGTGGGCCTCGGGTATTCTGAAGCCCCGGCTTCCTGCAGCCTGATTTCACCTAAAATGTACCGGTCGTTCGTTTTTCCGTATCACAAACAGATTGTTGATCACTTCAAGACCAAGAAAGTCGGTGTGGGGCTTCACATTTGTGGATATGCCGACCCCATATTAGAAGACATGGTCGCTACCGGTGTGACCAATATCAGTATTGATGCACCGACGGATCTGGCAAAAGCAGTGGCGGCATCCCGGGGCAAGGCGGTCCTGATCGGCAACCTGGATACCAATCTTTTTTATTCGGGCAGCAGGGATGAGATGAAGCAGGCGGTGAAAAATTGTATTGATCAAGCCCCATCGGACAGCGGCTACATTCTATCATCCGGTTGCGAGGTGCCGGCGATTGCACCGCCGGAAAAGAGTGAGTGGTTTTATGAACTGGTTGATGAACTCGGTGGGGCCAATTAAGGCACTAAGTGCCCATTTTTAGATCAGCAAGAAAATCTTTCTGATCCACGCTTCTAATTTTGCTGGATGGACCTCGGTGCCTTTTTTTTAAGGGTAAGAGCAGCCTATCTACTTCTGCACCCATTGCTTGGAAAGATTTACGGCAGCGACGGCATCAGGCCCATAGGCATCCGCATCGGTATACTTTCTCACCTTCTCATCAACCGCACCGCCGCCTACCATAATCTTGACCTGGTCGCGTAATCCCGCATTTTTGATAACATCAACTGTGTTTTTCATCGATTCAAGGGCCGTGGTCAACAAGGCGCTCATGCCCACAACCGCGGGCTGAATTTGGCTGATCGCATCAACGAATTTTTCTGCGGGTACATCGACACCCAGATCGTGAACTTCAAAACCATTGATATCCAACAAAAATACGACGATGTCTTTTCCAATGTCGTGAATATCCCCTTTGACTGATCCGATGACCACTTTACCTTTGGCTTCAGCCTTTTTGTCGGGTTCTGTTCGAATAAATGGCTTGGCTATTTTGGATATCCGCTTTAACATCTCACCTGATAAAATCAGTTCGGGCAGAAAATATTTGCCGGCTTCAAACTGTTTGCCGACAATTTCCAGGGCCTCGCGACAGCGCTCTAATACCTTCAGCGGGTCTTCACCGGCATCCAGTAATTTTTGAGCCAGTTCCATGGCTTCGGCTTCGCGCATGTGGATCATGGCATCGACTAAATCATTGGACATCATATATCTCCTTATTGATAAATTCCGTAACCTTTTGAAAACTCGATCATGGTCCTGACATTTTCGGCCTTAGCCCCCTGCATGCCGGCTCCGGTGGAAAAAATAAACCCGCCGTCCTTACCGGCAACGTCGATAAGGTCCTTGCAATAGGCTTTGACATCATCGGGCGTTGCGGTGCAAAGCAAAGATATCGGCACATTGCCGGCAATACAGGCCACCTGGCCAACCGTCTTTTTTGCCTGGGCCATGTCTGTCAGGTCAAACCACCAGACAACTTTCCCCTTGGGAATATCGCTAATCACCTCCAGACGCTGATTATAACCACCTTCAGCAAACAGTTGCGGAACCATGCCGGCATTAACTAGCCCGATAATTACCTTCCTGAGGGTTGGCCAGTAAAATGTCTGAAACTGTTCTGCGGACATGAATGCGTCGGCCCCCTTGTGCAAAGGAATAAACGGCATGATGTGCCCGGTGGCCTTGCATGAGGCGACGCCGGATTTAACCATAAACGGCGTTATCCTTTCACAGGCCTCTATCAGTTCGTCCGGGTGCCGGTACATGTCCATGAGGACTTCTCTTGTGCCCCTCAACGTATCGCCGATCACGTCAAAAGGCGCTTTGGTGAAGCCGCCTGAAAAGGCCGGATAGCCCTTGCCCATTATTGATCTGTTTAGCCGGCCCACCGCATCCCGCCAGCGGATTGTTTCTTCGCCCGCTTTTGCCAGATTGCTGAACGCGGCCTGGATTTCTTTATCGCCGAACGGAAACAATGCAGGCGGAATACAGGGGATTTCATTGACCGGTGGTAGCAACGGCATGTTTTGCAGAGGCTTTAAGCTCCCGAAGATGCGCGGAAAAAACGTATTCATGAAAAATCCGGTGGGGTCATCGATTAAGTCCTGATACTCATCGGCTTTCATATACTCTTTTTCCACATACTGGTATTCACTGTCTTCGGACACCCCGTGTCCGGGCCACTGACCGAGCTTGAGATCCAATATGTCCAATACCCTTCCCGGCACTACGGTCGTGGGCGCGTTGTAGGCATCCGGTGCGAGATCGTTGCTATACTTTTCCCAGGCCCGTGCCAACGCATCATAGTCATACATGGCGTCGTACATGCTGAAGCCGGCATATTGAATCGGAAAAAATCCGGCTGAAGGGCATATGGGGATTCTTTGGGGGATCTTTTTGAGCTGGATCGCATCTTTTAACAGCGTGACTCTGGCTTTATAATCCGCTTCAGCTTCCGGGCTGGCAAAAGGGATCCCTTTTCCCGAGAGCCATGTATCGAATTGCTTCTTCTGGTTCTGATCAGCACTTTCTGAGACTTTGAGAAACCGCTCTTTCATTCTATTGCTCCTCAATCATTGTATTTCTGAGTTAATTTTGTCATGAAGCTTTTTGGTATTACCCCAAAATATGCACCGGGTCGGGCAGACCTTGCTGCAGGCAGGATCGTCACCGCTGTCGATCCTGGCAACACAGAGGTCGCACTTTACTGCAATTTCAGTGTTATCGTCAAATTGCATCGCCCCAAAGGGACAGGCCTCGAGACATTCGCGGCAGCCGATACAAAGCTCATTGTTGATGAGCACCAGGCCGCGTTCATCTCTGATAATCGCTTCCACGGGACATGACTCCAAACAGGGGGCTTTGGTACAGTGATGACAATATGTTGGGATAAAATCAGGAGATTTTTCAGTCACCCGGATCAGCCTTGGCCCTACACCGAGGCCATGCTCTTGTTTACAGGCTATCTCGCAGGCATGACAGCCCATACAATCTTTTTTAAATATCACGAAAGAAGTTTTTCCCATGCTGCTTCTCCTATTCTTTTTCAGCCGGTGAAATGTTGCACAATAACGCACGCAGGTTAGTGGCTCCCATAACGGGGTCCATCGATTCATGGGAATTGTCGGTCAGCATATTGATGTTCGAGATATTCCAACCATGACCCGGGTCTTTAATCTCCGGATACCACCAGCCGTGTTCCGCAACAATTACCCTGGGGTCGATGCCCTTGTTCAGTTTGGCGCGTTCTTTGGCTTTACCCCTTGGCGACTCGATATTGACCCAATCTCCTTCAGCGATGCCATGTTTTGCTGCCGTTTCCGGGTGTATCTCAACAATCGGATCCGGCCGGATCTCTCTTAACCACGGAATCATGCGGTTTGCCGAATGGAAAAATGTAGGTGTGCGCAAGCCCGGATTGAGGATATAGGGATATTTTTCGGTCAAGTCCGGACGAGAAACCGGACTTTCCGGGATTTCCGTATATTTCGGCAACGGATCACGGCCCCATTTTTCTAAAATGGTGGAGTATAATTCCACTTTGCCGGTAGGGGTTGAAAACCCATTTTCCTGGTATTTATAATACGTTTGCTCTCCTTTTAGATATCCCTTTTCTTTGAACTGATCCCAGGTCAAACCGGAGGGTTCCAGCAGATAATCCAGGGCGTCTTCTACCGTATCCCACCATTCCTGCCCCATGCGCTTACCCAGTTCCATAAATATTTTGTGATCCTGCCAGCATTCACCGATTTCGACTGCCTTTTGCCGGGCTAAAATGTAACCGTGGCGCTTCCAGTTATCCGCGACATGATTTTGCTCGAGCCAGGTGCCGGCCGGCAGAAAAACGTCTGCCAGTTCCGCCGTAGGCGTCAGGAAAAAATCGATGACAGCCAGGAAATCAAGCTTATTTAACGCCTCATATGCCTCATTGGCGTTCGCCCGGGTAATTACGGGGTTGGTGCCGCAAAGCAGCCCGGCTTTAAGCGGGTAGGGTTTGCCGGTCAAAATTGCATCCCAGGCCACCTTGGGTGTAATCAAGGCCACCCGGGAAGCCAGCGGGTATTGCTCGGCACCCAGCCGTTTCTGGCGCTGTTCTTTAGGAAGGTCTCTATGCCGGGAGAAAGCAGAAACCGTGCGTACCGGCGGCGGTACAAAAAATGCGTTGCCGCCGGGGACATCCAGATTCCCTGTTGTCGCCATTAAACCCGTAAGTAGGCGGGTACAGTCAGTGCAGTTAATGGTTTGTTCCGTGGGTACGCCCCATTGCAATGCCGCCGGTTTTGTTTCGGCATACAAGCGCGCCGCTTTTCGAATTAAGTCTTTGTTGACCCAGGTAATCTCAGCCACCCGATCCAGGGGGTATTCCTTAACCCTTTGCTTAAACGCATCCCAGCCGTTGATGAAATTTTCCACAAAGGTCTGGTCATAAAGCGCTTCTTCAATAATGACATTGAAAAAGCCCATTGCCAGGGCCGCATCTGTGCCGGGACGAAGCTGCAGCCAGAGGTCGGCCTTTTTAGCGAGAAAACCTTTGCGGGGATCGATAACAATGAGTTTGGCCCCCTGTTTATAGGCCTTCCAGAAATCCACCCCTTTGTGTTCATCCGGGTTGGTCCATTGGGGGTTACAGGCCCACATGAGGATGCATTCGGGTTTGCCGTTCCAGTCCGCCACCGGCAAATTGCCGCAGGTGATCAATGTTGCCCCGACCCGGGAGACATAACACATGTGCCCGGCAGTCAGGATATTGGGGGTGCCGAGCAAATTGGCAAACCGGTATAAATGGCTTTCATAATCGCGGCCGGTTCCCTGCCCGATAACGATGGATTCGGCCCCGTGCTGTTCAATGACGGCATTAAATCGATCGGTTACTGTATCCAGGGCTTCATCCCAGGCAATTCGCTGCCACCCGTTGCTGCCTTTTTTCATGGGATACCGGATTCTATCCGGATGATAGGCCAGTTGCGTCACCGCAAGCCCTTTGCTGCACAGGGTGCCATGGCTGAGAGGAGAATCCGGGTCCCCTTCTACCTTGACCACTTTGCCGTCCTTTACATGGGCGATGACACCACATCCACCATGACAGTTTCGGCAGGCAGTCCTGACCTTTTTTACGTTTTCCATAAAAACCTCCTCATATTGTTCCATGCGCTCAAGCGAATTGATGTATCAAGCTTCAAGCGTCAGCAAAGCTCAAAGTGAAACCACTTCTAGTCTTATTCCGGACTGAACCGGCTCTCGATTTCAGCCACAATCTCTTTTAGATAGCTGGAATAGCGCGGAATATTCTCTTCTGTTATCTGCTTTTTCAGGCCGACCGCCCAGATGGCGACCTGGGTATTGATGCTAAAAATATTAAGGGGAACTGCAAATCCCCGAATGCCCTCGATATATTCTTCCATGTCGATGGCGATGCCTTCTTGGCGAGCCTGCTTAATCAGCGCTTTATATTTGTTTTTGTTTACGCACGAATTGGGGGTAAATTCCTCTAATTTATTTTTTGACAGAATATCGTTCACCTCGGCATTGGACATTTGTGCCAGTAAAACCCTGCCACCGGCTCCGGCGAGCAACGGTATTCGCATCCCGATTTCGGAATAAATTTTTATATCAAAAGCGGTGTCTACTTTATCGATGATAACGGCCCGCATTCCTGCACGCAGGCCTAAAAAGGCCGACAATTTGGTTTTCTGATTGATTTTTTCAAGATAAGGATGAACCGTAATGAGCAATTCAGAGCTGCGGCCGGCAGCCT
Organism: uncultured delta proteobacterium; assembly: GCA_963706575.1. Lineage (GTDB taxonomy): Bacteria > Desulfobacterota > Desulfobacteria > Desulfobacterales > JAHEIW01 > JAHEIW01. Next base: position 25,241 of record CAVPNL010000005.1, read on the forward strand.
TGCCCAGCGTGTATAACCGCATGCCGTACTGGAATTTATTCCCGCCGGATTGTTCGAGGACCCCTAAATCATTGAGCGTATGAAGCATGTTGAACACGGTGCTTTTGTTGTAGTTCAGTGCTTTGGAAATCTCACTGACACCCAGCGGCTTCTTTAAGCGGGCGAAAAGGGTTAAAATCGCAAAACACTTGTCGATGGCGGGAACGCGTTTAAATGCTGTTTTCATGGCAGGTATCTGAATCGTAAAATATAAGACTCTATAGAGAACATAAGTATCCTATATAGATTATCCGCATTTGCCTGTCAACTGAATAATCGCAAAAATGAACATTTTGGTTGACAATTCAGCAGGGATATTCTATGTAGGATCAACTCGTTCTCCATAGAGACCGATTATCGATCCACACAAATATCCCCGTGGGTTTATTGATTGTTTGCTCATAAAATGCGTGCGCAGCACGCGATCGTAAGCACAATATACTTGCAGAATTCCCACCTTGAAAGGAGGTAAACGAACGATGACAAAAAAAACTTTTGGGATTTCTCTGGCTTTCGCCTTAATCATCAGTCTGGCATTAATCCTTCCCGGCCATCACCTGGCGGAGTCTTCCGCGAAGGTGATCCAGCTGAAAGTTGCGAATTTCTTTCCGCCCCCGTCTTTTCAATCCAAAGTGCTGGAAGAATTTTGCCGTGACCTGGAAAAGCGCACCGCTGGCAAGGTAAAAGTTGATTACTATGCCGGCGGCTCATTGCTGAAATCAACGGCAACGTTTGATGGGGTGGTGAGCGGAATCGCTGATATCGGTTACTCTCACGTGTATTACACCCCGGGCCGCATGGCGGTTACCGAAGCCGCCGGTTTGCCTCTCGGCTTTGCCACTGGCTGGGTTGCCAGTCAGGTCATGAATGACTTCTACCTGGAATTTAAGCCCAAGGAATTTGATGATGTCAAAGTGCTGTGGTTGAATGCTTCCCCCGATACCGCCATCGCCACTGCCAAGAAGCCGATCCGCCAGCTGGAAGACCTCAAGGGGCTCACCATACGGGCACCCGGGATCGCTGGCGAAGTTATCAAGGCGCTGGGAGCAACTCCGGCTCCAACACCGATGCCGGAAGTGTATGATGCGATTTCCAAAGGCGTCATCGACGGGGAGACGTCAAACTTTGAAACCCTTTTCGCGTTCAAGTTCGCTGAAGTGGTAAAATATACGACATCCGTCTGGCAAATCAACAATCCCTATCCCTTTTATCTGGTGATGAACAAGAACAGCTATAAGAAATTGCCGCCAGACATCAAAAGCATCTTTGACGAACTTGTAGGAGAGTACAAGGAGCGATATATCTTGATGTGGAATGCCATCGATTTCATTGGCAAGGCTTTTGGTTTGAAGAAGGGGGTAGAATTTATTGAATTGCCTGCAGATGAGCTTCCTAAGTGGCAGGCAGCTGTCGAACCGGTTATCGATGATTATGTAAAAAGGATGGTGAAAAAAGGGTATTCCGAAACCGAGGTGAAAGGCTGGATCAAATTTTTGCGGGAGCGAAGTGATTTCTGGAAAGCAAAGCAGATCGCACTGCGCATTCCGTCAGCCGCCGGACCTCCAGAGCTGAAACCCGAGGCTTTCAAACTGGGGGACTAAGGCCTGATAGACCCGAACTTCTTACCAAGCTAGATTTGCGTCGTTGAGGTGGATGCAGGGCATAGTCCCTGCATCCACCATAATGTTGAGGGATTGAAGTGCTCGACAAATTTGAAAATTTTAATCGCCGGATAAGTGACTGGTTTGAGTGGATCGGGCTTGCAGCCTTGCTGCTGATGATGGTGATTACATTCATCGATGTCGTGGGGGCCAAGGTTTTTCGGTGGCGTCTTCTTGGCGCCATTGACATCGTGCAGCTTTCCCAGATAGTGGCTATGTCTTTTGCTGCCAGCATGGCGCTGCTTCTGGGCCGGCATATTCAGGTGGAATTTTTTTTCAATCTGCTGCCGCGGCGTGCCCAGGCAGTGATTGACAGCGTTGTTCCTCTGCTTGGCTTGGGACTGTTCATCGTGATTGTTTGGCGCCTTTGTGTGCTGGGTCGTTCTTTTCAAACCACAGGCGAGTATACGGCAACTGCTTACATACCCTTGTATCCTTTCGCCTATGCTGTTGCCCTTGCCTGCATTCCTATGTGTTTGATATTGTTGCTGGAGTTTCTTAAGTCGCTGACGAAGAGGGAAAAGAAATGAGCCCAGATACTGCAGGCATTATCGGTATCGTTCTTCTCGTTGCCCTCTTTCTGATCAGGGTGCCGGTGGCTTTCGCCATGGCCCTGGTTGGGTTTGTTGGTTTTGCTTTTTTAACGGGTCCAGAGGCGGCATTGAATCTTTTAGGCATTGATATCTACGACACTTTTTCATCCTACCCGTTAAGTGTTATTCCCATGTTTATCCTTATGGGTACCTTCGCCTTTGCTTCTGGAATTAGCCGAAGGCTTTTCAGGACCGCCTATGCCTGGATAGGTCACCTCCGGGGCGGCCTGACGGTAGCCACCGTCTTTGCCTGTGCCGGGTTCGGTGCGATTTGCGGGTCGAGCACCGCGACGGCAGCCACAATGGGAAAAATAGCGCTTCCGGAGATGAAAAAGTATAAATACGATGACACCCTTGCCACCGGTACCGTTGCCGCTGCCGGCACCCTGGGCATCCTTATCCCACCGAGCACCGTCCTGATTGTCTATGGGATATTGACCGAGGAATCCATCGGCAAACTTTTCGTCGCCGGCATCGTGCCGGGGATACTTCTGAGCATCTTTTTTGCCGCAACAGTGGTTTATCTGTGCTGGCGCAAGCCCTCTATCGGTCCCCCTGGAGAACCATCCAGCTGGCGGGATAAGCTGAAAGCGCTTACCGGAATTATTGAGGCCCTGCTTCTTTTCCTGCTGGCCATTGGGGGGCTTTTCCTCGGGTGGTTCAGCCCCACTCAGGCCGGCGCAATCGGAGCCGGTGGTGCTTTGATCATCGGCCTGGCTCGACGCCAGATTAGCTGGCAGTCATTTATTGAGGCCGGCAAGGAGGCCCTGGCAACATCCTGCATGGTGATATTCATTATTACCGGGGCGGTCATCTTTGGTCATTTCATGGCGGTATCAAGGATACCTTTTTTGCTGGCTGACTGGCTGGGAGCGCTTCCCATCCACCCGATGGCCGTCATGGCCGTCATTGTATTCATTTACTTTATCGGCGGCTTCTTTATGGATTCTATGGGTCTCATTGTGGTTACCGTCCCCATTTTCTTCCCGATAGTTCAGAAGCTCGGCTTTGACCCGATCTGGTTTGGGGTCATCATCGTGCTCGTCGGAGAGATGGGGGTTATCACGCCGCCTGTGGGCGTGAACGTATTTGTCATTAAAGGCATTGCCCCCGACATTCCTCTGGAAAGGATCTTTAGAGGTATTTTGCCCTTTCTGGTGGCCCTGATTGCTTTTACGATTTTACTGATGATTTTCCCGGGAATCGCAACTTTTTTGCCAGGACTGATCACTTATTAGAATTTCGCGCAGAAACTCACAGAATAACCACACGGGCTGCATGGCACATGGGCTGCCTTTGAGCCCTGTATGCCGGTGTAGATCGATTAACGCCTTGAGATAGTTGGCAAGGGCCCGCACCCTTTTTTAGCACCATTCATATTGTTCCCGTTCAATAATGGTGGCCACGCCCTGGCCACCGCCAACACAGGCATTCGCGCATCCGTATCGACCCCCTTTGACATTCAATATACGGGCCAGGGTGCCGGTCAAGCGGATGCCGGTGGCGCCCAGCGGGTGGCCGATGGCGGTGCCGCCGCCCATGACGTTCACTTTTTCCGGATCCAACCCCAGTTCCTGGATGCAGTTGAGGGCAACGATGCAAAATGCCTCGTTAATCTCCCAGAAGTCAATGTCGCTGGCGTTTAGCCCGGCTTTCTCTAAAGCCTTTTTGCTGGCCGGCACCGGGCCCTGCCCCATAATCGTGGGATCCACACCGGCAAATCCAATGGACCGGATGGTTGCCAATGGTTTGATACCTTTCTTTTTGGCGGTTTCCCTGGACATCAACAGCATGGAGGTTGCCCCGGCGTTCAGTGGGGAAGAATTGCCGGCCGTAATCACCCCGTCCGGTTTAAATGCGGGTCTAAGATCCGCCATGCCCTCAACGGTGGCACCTTCCCGCACCGCCTGATCCTGATCCACGGTCAGGATTTTTCCATCGGCCTGTTCAGCTGCGATGGGAAGGATTTCTTCTTCAAAGAATCCTTCGGACCGGGCTTTGGCGGCCCGCTGGTGGGATCGTGCTCCCCAGCGGTCGATATCTTCTCGCGTAAAATCCGTCTGAGAAATTAATTTTTCGGCAGTCAGGCCCATGTTGGTAGTGGTCATCATGTCCCAGTGCTGATAGGCGGGATCCGTGAAAAGCGTCATATTCGGCACGATGTGGCCCCTGTCGACGAGCTGCCCGCCCATGGGCACGCGGGTCATATGTTCCATACCCCCCACCATAACCACATCGGCAAAATCCTGGGCAATTTCCATGAATCCGATATGGATGCCGGCCATGGCAGAACCACACTGCTGATCAACGAATTTTGCCGGTATGGTCTCCGGTAAATTGGCCAGAAAGATGGGGTAACGTCCGCCATAGGCCCACTGCTCGTTAACAGCCGTAGCGCACCCCAGCAGAAAATCGTCGATCTCCTTCGGGTCGACGCCGGTTCTTTTTATCAATTCCGGCATCAGCTGCGCTAACAATTCATCGGCCCTCATCTTGCAAAACCAGTCCCTGGCCGGGTCGTTGGGTCTGGAACGTGATTGGGCTGTCCTTAGATAACCTGCGATAACGACTTCTTTCATGGGTTTGCCTCCATTTTTTCGTTGAATAGTTAAATAGTTGATTCGTTAAATTGGTTGGTGAACGAAGTCTTATTCCTGGTAGAATGTTTTGCCCGATTCGGCCATTTCCTTGACCAAATCCGCCGGTCTGAAGCGAGGGCCGTATTGTTTTTCCAGTTCGACGAGTTTTTGATAGACATTCTTAAGGCCCCACTTGTCCGCATATCGCAGAATACCGCCGCGATAAGGCGGAAAGCCCAGGCCGTAGATCAGGGCCAAATCCATATCCTGGTGCCGGTCACAGATCCCTTCTTCAATCATCAGGGCGGCTTCATTAATGCCGAGGGATAGCATCACATCTATAATTTCATCCTTTGACATCTCCCGAGAGGAGATCTGGTTGTCCTGGAGATATTTTTGGACGGCATTTACGACTTTGGGGTTGGGGACCGGTTGATCACCGCTGTAGTCAAAATAGCCGGCGCCGGTTTTGCGGCCAAAGCATCCGGTCTGGAAAATGATCTCAGTTAAAGGATGCACTTTATAACGCCGGCCTAATCTTTTCTCAAAGTTTTTGTTGACATAATAGTTGATATCGATTCCGGTAAGATCTGCCAGGGTTGCAGGTCCCATGGGCATGCCGAAGTCGGTCATTGCGGATTCGATGGTAGCCCCATCGACACCATCGGCACTCAGGTAAACGGCACCGCCCATCAGACCGCCCAGTTGGCGCGATACATAAAAACCGGGGCCGTCATTGACCACGATCGGTATCTTTTTTATGGCGCGGGAAAAGGCGACGGTGGTTGCCAGCGTCTGATCAGAGGTCTTTGCGGCACAGATAACCTCTAAAAGCTGCATCCGGTGAGCCGGATTGAAAAAGTGCATTCCGATCATCCGGCCGGGATCGGCAAGAATGGAAGCCATTTCGCTAATCGGCAGCGCCGAGGTGTTGGTGGCAAAGATAACATCATCTCGACAGATGCTTTCCAGTTGCTGCCAGATCTCCTGTTTGACCTGCATGTCCTCCAATACAGCCTCGATGATCAGATCGACATCTTTCATATCTTCCAGGGATGTGGTGGTCTGCAGCTGATCGTTTAGCATGTTTTCCAGGTCGGCCGGGGTCATTTTTTTCTGCTTAATGGGATAGTCAAAGGTTTTGCGGATTGACACCAGTGCCTTTTCAAGGGCGTCTTCGTTGATTTCCCACAAAACGGTATCAAATCCACCTTTAAGAAGCACATTGACGATCCCGGTCCCCATCACACCGCCGCCGAGCATGCCCACTTTCCTGATTTTAGCCGGTTCGAGACCTTCAATGCGCGGCAGTCTGCCGGCAGCCCGGGTATTGAGAAATATGTTGATCAGGTTTTTGGCCACATCGGAAACCACACAATCGGCGAACAGCTCGGCTTCGGTTTCAATATCGGCATCGATATCGTAGCCCAGGCCTTTTTCAAAGGCTTCGATCGCTTTAAAGGGTGCAATGTATCCTTTGGCCTGAGCGGCTGTCATGGCTTTGGCAATTTCGATCATTCCCTTTTTTTCGGCCGCGCTGGGAAGTCGATCGTGCCGATTTCTGGTCGTGCGCAATTTGATATTAATTTCACCCGATATAAACCGCCGGGCCGCTTTTACTGCCAGATTTACCAGTTGATTCGGTTCCGCGACTTCGTCCACCAGCCCTCTGGTATGGGCCACTTCAGCTCGGATGGGCTTTCCGATGGTAATCATTTCCAACCCATACCGCAGCCCGACAAGCCGTGGCAGCCGCTGGGTACCGCCGGCACCGGGAATCAGGCCGATCTGAACCTCGGGCTGGCCGAGATTCACCCCCTGGGCTGCTACCCGGTAATGACAGGCCATGGCAATCTCCAGGCCGCCGCCTAAACAGTTGCCGTTAATGGCCGCAATCACCGGTTTCGGGCCGGTTTCAATGGAGGTTAGAAATTGGTTGTTTTTCTCGAGTTTCGGCAAAAGCTCGTCTTTGGTCCTGACATCTTTGATCTGGGTAATGTCGGCGCCGGCAATAAAATTTTTTGCGCTACCGGTCAAAACAATGGCCTTAACCGCCTCATCACCACAAGCTTCAGTGAATGCTTCCGCCAGCTCCTGAACGAAATGTTGCGAAAGCTGATTGACCGGCGGATTGTCCATGGTGAACACCGCGACGGAATCGTTCAATTCAACCTTGATGGTTTTGTAATCTGTTTTCATTTTTCCCTCTCTATCCACGTTCAAAGGTTCAAATGTTTAGGGTCAATAGATAAGTAATGAGTGCTGAGGACTGAGCAAAAAACTTTTCTTCCAAGAGACCATTTCACATGACCTGTCGTTTTCCGCCATGAATCGTCCTCCTGGGACCATGAGTCGTCCCTTTGCGTCATGAGCTGGCATGGATTTTTATTTCTTTCAATTTCGATATACCTCAGTCCTCAGTCCTATGTTTTGACACCTGAAACCCTTTTATCTTAAAGACCGCCAAATCCTTCATCTGGAATCTGAATGGCCGCTGCACATCCATCGGCGATGGCATTCATTTTTCCCATTGTTGCCGCTAGTTCGGTACGGATAAAAAATTCGGCGGTTTTGATCTGGCCCTCATAGAATGCATTATCTTTTTTCTTGGTGCTGTTCGATAATTGGGTGGCTGCCGTCAAAGCCCGCCACAGAAGCATCCAGGCCATAATTGTGTCACCAATAACATACAAAAAAGGCAGGGAGTGGGCAAATGCCACCTTAAATTCAGCGGACATGGCCTTTTTACCCAGATGCAGGGCGACCTCACCGAGGCGGTTAGCAGCAGCCTCGACCTTAATGGCCAGTTCTTGGGTTTGTTCAATCTGCTTTGCCTGCGCAACTGTTTTTTGAACTTCGCCGAGAAAATTCATGAATACCGCACCCTCTTTCATGCCAAGCTTTCGTCCGAGCATATCGAGGGCCTGAATGCCGCTGGTGCCTTCATAAATGGAAGTGATTTTGCAATCTCGAGCATATTGCTCAACCAGGTAATCTTTTGTATAGCCGGCACCGCCAAAGAGCTGAATGGACTGGATGCAGACTTCATGACCTTTAACAGCCATATAATCTTTTACCACCGGTGTGAGCATCGAAAAAAGGTCGCCATGACGCTCACGGTCTTCGGCTTTTTCACCAATCTTGCCTTTGGTTGCGAGCACCGTCATATAATAAAAAAAGCTGCGCATCCCGTCCACATAGGATTTCATCCACAAAAGGTTGCGACGTACATCGGGGTGTTTAATAATTGTGACCGACGGCGCATTGTGATCGGCAAAATCCGCCAGATCTCTTCCCTGGACGCGCTCACGGGCGTAATTGACCGACAGCATGTAAGCCGCTGAAGCATATGTCAATCCCTGAAGGCCGGTGCTCATGCGGGCACCGTTGATCATGTTGAACATGATTTTCATGCCTTCACGTTCCTGACCCAGCAAATAGCCGATGCATTTGCCCTTGCTGCCCAGCGTCATGGAGCAGGTGGCGCTGGCATGAATGCCGTGTTTTTCCTCGACCCCCGAGCAGGCAATGTCATTGCGATCGCCCAGGCTGCCGTCATCATTGACAAAAAATTTGGGAACCAGAAACAAGGAGATACCCTTGGTCCCCGCAGGATCGCCTTCAATACGCGCCAGAACGGGGTGGATGATGTTTTCAGCCAAATCATGTTCACCGTTGGTAATAAAGATCTTGTTGCCGTTCAACGAGTAGCTGTTGTCCGCGTTTTTAGTGGCAGTGGTGGTGAGAGCCCCGACATCAGAACCGGCTTCAGGCTCGGTGAGCAGCATCGTACCGCCCCATTCCGCCGAAGTCAGCTTCTTGACGTATGTCTCTTTTTGTTCCGAGGTGCCGTATAATTGAATCATGTTGGCGGTGCCGTTTCCCATGGTGGCGTAACAAAATAGCGGCCAGTTCGCACTCAAAAAGTATTCAGCCGCCGCTGCACCTAAAAAGGCCGGAGCCCCCTGGCCGCCCATTTCCGCCGGCACACTGAGGTTGTTCCATTCCCCTTCTTTTACCAGCTCAAACACCCGGTGAAAGCTCTGGGGCACCTTTACATTCCCGTTTTCATAGCGGACCCCTTCGGTGTCCCCTTCGGCCAGCAGTGGCAACAGCTCCTTTATGGCCAATGCCCGGGCTTCATTGATGATCAGGGTACAGGCTTTTTTGTTAAATTCCTTATAAGATTCATGATTGAGAATATCCGCACAGTTTATTTGCTCCCAGATGACAAAATCCTGGTCACGTCTATCCACCAGCTGTTGTGCCATGATTTTAAAAACTCCTTTCTTTAGCTTATCCGCTTAGACTGCAGACTGACTTTAGCCCTATGGCGTATGGGTTAATGAGCGCATAACGTGTAGTGCGCTACACGTGAATATACCTAAATATATTGAAAAAAAATGTCAATAAATAATTTATTTTTTCCTTGACATTTTTTTGGGCCTTGGATTAATTGATGATCATACGGGCAACATCATTTGATAATCTGGCGCCTACCCGCCATAATTGCTTTAGGGAAAAAATGAAGATCAGCTCCGTGGTTAAACGTACTGGCGTACCCAAAGAAACCATTCATTTTTATATTCGCGAAGGGTTACTTCGCAAGCCCCGCAAATCCGGGGTTAATATCGCCGATTATACCGAAAATCACGTCAAACAAATTCGGTTTATCAAAGAACTGCGGGATAATTTTTATTTTCCGATTCCTTTGATCAGGAAAATTGTCCGGAAAGTCAAAAAGCAACCCTCTTCTGATCGGGCTTTTTTTGAACTTCATGGCAAATATTTTCGTCCGGCAGACCGGATGCTTAATGAAGAAATTGTCGGAAGGGACGAATTTCACCAAACCACCGGTCTGGGCCGCAAATGGATCCACAAGGCCGAAGAATGGGGACTCATCGAGCCGCAAGTGCAAGACGGACAACCCGTTTATTCACTGGATGACATCGCCATCGGTAAATTGATGGTTGATATGGACCGTATCGGTTTTGGCCCCAAAGATGGTCACGACCCCGAGGATCTGCGCTACATCGCCGATTTCGTTAAGGAGTTTGTAGTAAACAGTTTTAAAAAATATTACCGGACGAATCTGGAAAAATTGTCTGCGACGGATTTTGACCAGAAACGGAACCAGTTTCATGAAGTCATCAGCCTTTTTTTCTATCATCTATATCGTAAATATGCGCGGCAGACCATCCACCACCTGCTTGAATCCGAAGACAATGATTAAATGCCATGATCGAACTTTTTCCCAATCTCATATTTCTAGCCTATCCCGATTTTCCGGATCTGATGCGTGGTTTGAGCTTGTTCTCATTGAAAAGCATCTTGAACGACTAAAAACCATGGGAAAAGTTAAACAAATAAACGATAGGTGGTTGGCAACAGCGAGTTGATCTCTGAAAATACCGGCCGCATAACCGACGCGACCGTTTATGCAAGCAGCGATTCACCGGTCAATGGGGGATCGCAAGGAGGAATCAATGGCGGAGAAGACTTACCAACCCGGAGAAAACTATAATTATCCCCTTATTATTAAAAAGCTGCTCAACACCCCGTTGATCTATTCGCCCGACCAGGAAATAGTATACGATGACAAGAATCGTTATACCTATCGAACTTTGAATGAACGCATCAACCGGCTGGCAAGTGGTCTAGAAAAATTCGGTGTAGCCAAGGGGGACGTTGTCGCCGTATTTGATTATGACAGTCATCGCTACCTGGAATGTTTTTTTGCGATTCCGATGATGGGAGCGGTGCTTCAGACGATAAACTGGCGGTTATCTGTCGATCAGATTTTATACACGCTCAACCATGCAGAGGCGAAAGTTATCATCATCCATGCTGAGTTTCTACCGATTCTGGAAAACATAAAAAACAAATTAGAAACCGTTAAGAAGTTTGTCGTAATTGACGAGGACGCCGATGTCAGCGGCTCACAATTAAGAGTTGATGCAGTGTACGAGCAATTACTGCAATCCGGATCAACTGACTATGAATTTCCGGATCTGGACGAAAACACCAAAGCCACAACCTTTTACACCACCGGTACCACCGGCAATCCAAAAGGAGTATATTTTTCCCACCGACAGTTGATGCTGCACACCCTTGGGGTGAGTATCGTTTCCGGCTGCTATCACACCCTCGGCCGTTTTCGATCCGATGATGTCTATATGCCGCTAACACCCATGTTTCATGTCCATGCCTGGGGATTTCCCTATGTGGCCACCCTGCTGGGTGCCAAACAGGTTTATCCCGGCCGTTACGAGCCGGAGAGACTCCTGAAGTTAATCGAAAAGGAAGGGGTCACCTATTCACACTGCGTGCCCACCATTTTGCAGATGCTTTTAAGCTGCCCGACAATTAACCAGGTGGATCTGTCCAATTGGAAGGTCACCATCGGCGGTGCCCGACTGCCGAGAGGCCAAGCCCGGGCCGCAAAAGACCTCGGTATCGAAATTCATGCCGGCTACGGCATGTCGGAGACCTGCCCGGTCATCAGCACCGCAACCCCGATGGAGAACATGCTCGATTGGGAAGACGACGCCTTGCTGGACATCATCATCAAAACCGGACGGCCGCTGCCGCTGGTGGAATTTGAGGTTTTCGATGCAAACGAAAAAGCCCTGCCCCACGACGGGCAATCATCGGGCGAGGTGGTCATGCGAGCTCCCTGGCTGACCAAAAGCTATTTCAAGGAACCGGCTAAGACAAGGGAGCTGTGGCGCAGCGGCTGGCTGCACAGCGGCGACGTGGGATACATTGATGAAAATGGCTACCTGCAGATTACCGACCGTATCAAAGATGTCATCAAAAGCGGCGGGGAGTGGATATCCTCTTTGGACCTGGAAAACCTGTTGAGCCAGCATGAAGCGGTGCTGGAATCGGCCGCCATCGGCATTCCGGATGAAAAATGGGGAGAGCGGCCGCTAATGATTGTGACCTTAAAGCCGGAATATAAGGGCAAAGTCACGGGTGAGGAATTTAAACAATTTATGCAAAAATTTGCCGAAGATGGAAAATTGCCCAAATACGGCGTGCCGGAACTTTACGAATTCGTAGATGAGATTCCTAAAACCAGCGTGGGGAAATTGGATAAGAAGGAATTAAGAAGATTTTATGTTGAATAATTTAGAAACCGCGGAATAAATCATCAGCGACTGCATCGTGCAAACTCATGCATAAGGGGCCGTAACGAAAGAACAGAAATTAAATATAAAATAATGGATAACTGTAAAAACAACATCATGTCCAAAAGCCGCATTGCGATTATTCGCTGTTCTTTCGCAACGTCCCCTAATGCATTCAAACAGTGCACGATTTCGCTGCTGATAATTCATTCCGCTTTTTGTTAGGATTTGAATTAACGACTCGGCGACCTTTGATGCAATTGACGGGTGGGTGAAATTTCTTAATTCTCAGCGTTCCATGATGCATTCAGATAATGATGGCAGGTTATAAGGAGGCGGTTATGACCATAGATGGGCGGCTTAAGGACAAGGTGGCCATTATCACCGGGGCGGCCAGCGGCATCGGCAAAGCAACCGCAGTTTTATTCGCCAAAGCAGGTGCCCGGCTCGCACTGGCGGATATTGATGCAGCGGGGTTAAAAGCAGTTGCGAATCACATTGCCAGAGCCGGCGGAACCACAATCACAAAAAAGACAGACGTGTCTAATGAAAAAGAGGTTGAAGCGCTGGTCGCGCGTGCTTTAAAAACCTATTCAAAAGTCGACATTGTTTGTAACATTGCCGGTGTAGCCGGAGACCTGGCAGACCTCGACCAACAGGATAAAAATGTTTGGAAGCAGGTCTATGATGTGAATGTCATGGGGGCGGTATGCACCACAAAATATGTTTGCCTGCATATGCAGCAGAGAAAGTCGGGATCCATTGTAAATGTTTCATCTGTAGCCGGTATTCGATCCGGAGCCGGCGGAAATGCTTACAGTGCCAGCAAGGCAGCACTCATTAATTTTACCCAGACAGCCGCCTGTGATTTGGGCGGATACAATGTTCGAGTAAACGCCGTTTGCCCCGGTTTGATTGAAACCGGCATGACCCAATCGATTTTTGATTATGCCAGGAAAAGCGGCAAGGAGAATAAACTGGGTAGTCGATGTGAATTGAGGCGATACGGCAGGCCTGAAGAGGTGGCCCATGTCATTTTGTTTCTGGCCGGCGACGAAGCCAGCTATGTGACCGGACAGGCGCTACCGGTCGATGGCGGTAATACGGCATCATTAAATTTACCCGGTATGAAAGTTTAGAAGTGGTTTCAGAACCCCATCTCCCCGCTATATGAAGCGGGATTTCGCATCTAATTGAAAGATTATTAAAGGAGCTCAAAAGGCCCAATGGCTGCGTTGTAGACCTCCGATAAATGCTCACATACCCACATGTATGCTGAGAACAACGACTTTCTCGATCGGCCTGCGCCTTGATGCATACATTAATTTATTAAGATCAGATATGTAATCCCGCTTAGCGGGGCCCTTGAACCTGATCTGAGGCTCTGAAACCACTTCTAATCCCTGGAACGATTATGGCAAAAACGACTGCAAACGGCATCCAGATCGAATACGACACTTTTGGTAGGCCCGGCGAGCCTCCACTGCTTTTAATTGTGGGCCTGGCTTGCCAGCTTATTCATTGGGATGAGGCCTTGTGCGAACAACTGGCGCGGCGCGGCCATTATGTGATTCGATTCGATAACCGCGATACGGGCCTTTCAACTAAATTGGCAGAGGGCGGCATACCCGATATCGGGCAAATCAGCAAAGCACAGATGAAGGGTGAAGAGATCAGACCTCCGTACACGATCGAAGACATGGCGGACGATGCGGTGGGGTTGCTGGATGCTTTGGAAATCGAAAAGGCGCATATCTGCGGCATATCAATGGGGGGAATGATTGCCCAGACAATCGCGCTGAATCATCAGCAGCGGATGCTAAGCCTTATTTCGATATACAGTCATACGGGCGATCCCGCGCTTCCGCCGCCGACACCCGAGGCATTGGAATACTTGCTCACACCGCCACCCATGGAACGCGAAGCCAACATCACCTATACTCTTGATGTATGGCGCACGTTTTCAGGCAAAGGATTTTTGCTGGACCAGGATTGGCACCGAAAAATAGCTGCTCAAGCCTATGACCGATCATTTTACCCTGAAGGTGTGGCCCGTCAGATGGCGGCCGTCGTAACTCAAAATAACCGTAAACCTGAACTGGGATCCGTCTCCGTGCCCACATTGGTGATTCACGGAGCCGATGACCCGCTGGTGCCGGTTGAAGGTGGCAAAGATACGGCTGAGGCAATACCGGGGGCTGAGCTGATAATCATTGACGGCATGGGGCACGACCTGCCGCATGATGGGGCCTGGCCGCAGATTGTCGATGCGATAGTAAATCACACACAAAAAATTTCCATCTGATACCAAAATAATTTTTTGATCGAGGAGGCCTTATGGAGCTGCAGGAAGCCGTACTCGGGCGACGAAGCATTCGTCAATTTTTGCCCAAGCCCGTATCAGATCAATTGATTCATGACCTTATCGCTAAATCCCTTTGGTCGCCTTCCTGGGGCAACACCCAGCCATGGGAGATCGTTGTGGGGGCCGGTGAACCGCTTGCAGAATTTAAGAAGAAAAATCGAGACGCATTCTTAGAAGGTAAGAAATCGGACACCGATATACCAATGCCACAGGTTTGGCCCGATCCTAATAAACTGAGATACAAGGAGCTGGGCAAAAGTGTTCTGGGGGCTCTTTCGATTGCAAGGGAAGACCAGCAGGCAAGGATCGACCATCTTGCCTGGATGTTTACCCTTTTTGATGCGCCTGCGGTGGTTATTTTTACCATAGACAAAAGCATTTTACTGGAATACGCCATGCTCGATGTGGGCCTGATACTGCAAACCTTCTGTCTGCTGGCACATGACAAAGGTTTAGGTACCTGTATTATGGCCGCGTCGGTTATGTACCCCGAAATTGCAAGGGAGGTATTCTCAATTCCTGAATCAAAATGTCTGGTGATGGGTGCTGCCCTCGGCTGGCCTGATACGGAGGCATCCGTGAATTCATTCAAAAGAAATAGGGGGCACCTGGAAGAATTCGTAAGATGGGTCGGTTAAAAAGTTGAACTTAAAGCGGGGAGTAAAAATATTATGATTGATCCTGGATTAAAGGATAAAGTCGTACTTGTCACCGGGGGGAACAATCCCTTTGGTATTGGTGCCGCAATTGCCAGAGCCTTTGCTTCCCATGGCGCCCGTCTATTTATTCATTACTTTCGCCAGGAAATCGATTTTTCTGACCCAGAACAGGGGGACAGTCGTTCGCAGGAGGCGGGATTAACATTTTTTTTTGAACAGCAACAAAAAACAGCCGATGAGGTGGTCGCATCCATTCGAAACGCTGGCGGTAAGGCGGAGTCCTGGGAGGGAGATCTGCGATACCCGCAAAACGTTCAGCGTCTATTTGAACAAGCAGAAAAGGCGTTTGGGCAGGTTGATATTTTAGTGAATAATGCGGCCGAATATCTGGCAGATACCTTTCTCCCGGGCAATTAATCTTTGTACATGGTGGCCATCGGATGGATTTTGGGCAATGAATTCAACAATTCGCAGGATTGAACCTGATCTACTCAACGGTTTGAGTCAGGCGAACCAGCATGACCGGTATCTCGCTGCGTCGCAGGACACGTCTTGTGGTGCTACCCAGGATCGCTTCTTCAAATTGTCTCCGTCCGTGATAGCCCATCACAATCAAATCGCATTTTCTCTCTTGTGTTAGACGTATGATTTCATCAACAACACTCCCGTGGGCAACAACAATTTCATCCATCGCAAACTCACATTCTTTATGATCTTTTTCAGCTTCTTTACAGAACTCATCCAGGGCTTCCCTGATCAATGATCCTTCTTTTTGTTTGCCGATCAGGATTTGTCGGACCTGCTGCTCATGGCTTTCTCGCAGCCGCTGCCATCTTTCTTCACCTAATATATTCTTTGGGTACGAGGTGGTGGTCCAGCGCGATTCCTCCATTACATGCAGAATGGTGACACTTGCTCCATATTGCATCGCAAGGCTAATGGCATAATCAAAAGCAAGGCGGGATTCTTTCGAAAGATTGGTCGTAAAAAGGATTTTTTTAATCTGCGGAACCATATTCACAGTCCTTTCTTCGCTTAGCTAGGTTATCGGAATAAGGTGCAAAATTATTTTAGATGGGTTGATGAACAATTGTCAATTCAAATTGATTTCGAGAATATTTACTTCCAGGCGATCTTTGGGGGCTTGCGCTGGGGCAGGCGAAAGTATTTCGCCTTAGGGTATCCCAGCATCATCGGGTAATGGTGCGAATGGCCCTTGGGAAGACCGATGGCTTTTTGAAGCGGCGGCCAGGCCAGCAGCGCGCCTTTGAGTATTCCGGCCCAGCAAGTACCAAGCCCCATGCTGGGGGCTGCCAGTTCCAGGTAAGACAACGCCAGGGTGAGATTTACCGTGCCGTTTAGATCTTCTTTGGGTGCCGAAGCCACAATTAAGACCGGTGCGCCCCTTAACACCGCATCATAACCGGCGTCCCAGGCGGCAACGATCCCGGGAATATAGGGAAATTTAGCGGATTGAGGGTCTTTTTCGAGCAAGGCCCGTGCCCAGTCTGCCGCCAGTTTGGCAAATTCTCTGACTGTATCCTTGTCGTTGAAAACCAGCCATTCAACTCAGCTGGGTGTTGCTGGCCGTGGGAGCATAGCGCGCAATCTCAATTAATCTCTGAATCTTTTGCTTTTCGACCGGCTTGTCTTTAAAAAAGCGGGTGGAACGGCGTGAGCGCAGAAACTGGACCACCTGTGCTTCATCGATGCCGAGCTCCTTTTGGATCGGTGAGCAATCATTTAGGGGAACCATTTTATGGCTGAGGGCTCCGTGTGGGCAGACCGCCACACAATGGCCGCAGGTTAAACAGGATTGTTCACCGCCCGGTACCATTTCCGGATAGCTTTCTTTGTCTTTGAGGCGGATAATGGCCGTGGGGCAGTCTCTGGCGCAGAATCCGTCTTGTTTGCATTTACTTTCGTCAACAATTAGAAGGCTCATTATTACTTTCCTCTCTAAATTTAAACTGTAAACTATTTGCCCTTGAAAACCGGTTGGCGTTTTTCCAGAAAGGCGCTGAAGCCTTCTTTGCAATCTTCAGACTGCCCGACGATTTTGCTGCCTTCTTCTTCGACTTTCAGGCCGGCGTCCAGGCCTTCATAGGCGCCGGATGCGATCGCTCGTAAAACGCAGCTAACAGCCACCGGCGGTCTTGTTGCCAGCTTTTCGGCGAATGCCCGGGCATCATCCATAAGGCGCCCCGGCGCCGATACCTGATTGACTAAACCGGTTTCCAATGCTTCGGTCGCGTTAATTTTGCGGCTGAACAGAATCATATCCAGCGCTTTTGCCTTTCCGACAAGCAGGGGCAAACGCTGGGTTCCGCCCCAGCCCGGGATAATGCCAAGATTCAGCTCGGTCAGGCCGACCATGGCCTGCGGCGTATTTACCATTATCCTGAATTGACAGCACATGGCCAGTTCCAGGCCGCCACCGAGGGCATAACCGTTGATAGCGGCAATGACCGGTTTCGGGAAAGCGGTCGATACGACGCCATAACTGCCGGGCTTTAGGGCTTGTTTGATGTGCATTGCGCGCATCACTGATGTCAAAGCCGGCTGAAAAACATTTTTCACCGGCGCCGGTGATGATGACCACGCGCACATCAGAATCGTTTTCAACCGCGTCCAACACCTGTTCAAAATCTTGCATCGTGGACCAGTTCCAGGCGTTGACCGGCGGGTGGTTGATAGTGATGGTTGCCATATATTTTTGTTTTGTCAGAATGATGTTATCCAGTTGCATGAATAGACTCCTTAGGATTTTACAGAATAAACCAAGGGGCTCCTGAACTCGCGGCGGCTGAACCCCAAACCAGTTGTCATCCAGTTCTCTCGAACACCGCCGCGATTCCAAGACCGCCGCCGCCGCAAATACATTCAAGCCCGAGGCGCGCGTCGCGGCGTTTCATCTCGTGCAGCAGCGTTACCAGGACCCGGGTTCCGGTGCAGGCGACGGGATGCCCGAGTGAAATGCCCGAGCCGTTTACGTTGACCTTACCGTAATCTTTTGGCTTCACACCCATGTCCTTTAGATCAGCCACCACCTGGGCTGCGAAGGCTTCCTGGATCTCGATGATATCGATCTGATCGAGGGAAACACCAGCCGAATTTAACGCCTTTTTGAGCCGCCAGCTGAACGGTTCGATAGGTATAGCGGGGGTCATCGCCGACAACCACACAGGATCTAAGACCGGCCAGTGGCGCCAGCTTTAAATTCGCAGCTTTTTTTGCGGAAGCCACCACAACTGCCGCTGCCCCGTCGTTTTCGGTGGACGAGTTTCCGGCGGTACACACGCCGCCCAATACCGGTTTAAGCCGGCTGAGCTTTTCGAGGGTGGTATCCGGACGCGGATTTTCATCACCGTCGACGATCACGGATTCTCCTCTGGCCTGAGGAACGGATACCGGTATGATTTCATCTTTGAATTTGCCGGATTGCATTGCGGTACAGGCCTTCTGCTGACTTTCAAGCGCCCATTGATCGCAGGCTTCTCGGGTGATGCCTTCTTCTTGGGCAGCGGTTTCAGCCCAGGTCATCATCGCCGGCAGGATCCCGTATCGCGCTTCGGGCTGAGACATCACCCGGGCTCTTTGAATACGATCATAGAAGGGCAGACCCCACGTGCTTAAATCTCCGTGGCCCCTCGGCCGCCCCTGACTTCCACCGATACCCCATTTGATGTTACCGGGAAGATAAAATTCAGCATTGCTCATGCTTTCGACACCTCCGGCCACAACAATTTCCGCCTGACCGGACTGGATCAGTGCGGCTGCCAGGCGCACCACGTCCAGGCCGGTGCAGCAGCGCCTGTCAATCGTAATTCCCGGTATGGATTCAGGCCAGCCGGCTGTAAGCAATGCCATGCGGGCAATATTGACATATTCGCCGTTCTGGTACGACTGCCCCAGAATGACCTCATCCACTTCGTCAGGGTTGATGTTTACCCTTTTTACAACCGCGTCCAGCACCAATGCCGCCAGATCGTAGGCCTCGACAGTTTTAAGTGCCCCCATATAACGTCCGACCGGGGTTCTTACCGCACTTAGAATAACCGCTTGATTCATCAAGATTCTCCTTTTAAAAGATTCCGCGAAATGATCAGACGCTGGATTTCGCTGGTTCCCTCAAATATCCGATATAGTCTGACATCCCGCAAATACATCTCAATTTGAGAGCTTTTCAGGTAACCTTCATCTTCAAAAATATCCATCGTTTTATCTGCGATGCGGCTGGCCGTTTCCGTACAAAAGAGTTTCACCATCGAGGCTTCATGGGCGACGTTGTTACCCTGGTCTCTGAGCCATGCCGAATGGTGGAGCATTTGCCGGGCGGCATAAATATCGGTTGCCATATCTGCCAGCGTGAACCGGTTTGACTGCATCTCATCTGCGGGAACACCGGCTTTAATTTTACTTTTGAGCCGTTGTATGCAGAGCTCCAAAAGCTTTTGTGAAGCGCCCAAGGCAGCCGCCCCAATTGTCAATCTTCCCTTATCCAGCACCCGCATTGCCGTCTTAAAACCCTGACCCACCATGCGCATGCCCCCAATTACATTTTCTTTCGGGACCCGACAGTTTCGAAAAATCAATTCATTTGTCAGAGAGCCGCGCATGCCCATCTTTTGATCCGGATTGCCAATCGTAAACCCAGGCATGTCCCTTTCGATGATAAAAGCCGTAAATCCCCCCCGGGTGCGCTTGTTTTCATCCGCAACTCCGATGGTTGTAAAAATATCGGCACAGCCCCCGTTGGTAATAAAAAGCTTTGTGCCGTTTAAAATCCAGAAATCTCCTTCCAATACAGCATTTGTGCAGATCCGGGCGGCATCTGAACCTGCATTCGGTTCTGTCAGCGCAAAGGCCGCCGTCGATTGGCCTGATGCAATGCGGGGAAGGTACTTCTTTTTCTGTTCCTCGGTTCCGTCAAACAATATCCCCATAGACCCGATACCGTTGTTGGTACCGATTCTTGACCGAAAACAGGCATTGGCCCGGGTCATTTCTTCGTAAACCAGTACTTCTCCCAAGGTTGAAAGCCCTAAACCGCCGTATTTTTCGGGGATTGAAAGACCGAATAGGCCCAGCCGCCTCATCTCCTCCACAATTTCTTCAGGTATGGTGCCTTTTTTTTCCACCTGCAAGGATATCGGGTCTAAGCGCTCCTTAACAAAGGTTCTCACCGTTTCAATGAGATCGAGTTGCTTTGCGGGAATCGTATATTCCATATTAGAAGCTATCTCAAAATTAGCAGTTCATCTTTGAAGACAGAGAAAAAAAGTTCCAAAGGTGCTCTAAAATTAGAAATGCCTAAAATGACTAAAATGAGCTAAAGTGCCTAAAGTTATGGTTTCGCTGCGCTCCATCTTTTATTTAATATGATCGTTCGCCCCAGAGGCTCTCGAAGGTTAGAATTCCTCAATTTTAGGCATTTTAGATCATTTTTAATTTTAGCTCATTTGTTGTTGTAAGCACCTTTTATAGGTTTAAAACTTTACTATCGGGTGTTAAATGTATTTTTGAGATAGCTTCTAACTTTTTTCTAAATTCTTAACTTTATTGCCGTCTTTGTCATACCGGTACCACCCCTTGCCGGTTTTGCGGCCCAGGTGACCGGCCTTAACCTTGCGCCTTAACAAAAGGGGCGGGTACCAGCGGGAGTCTCCAGTTTCCTTATACATGGCCATCAACGCACCATAGGTGACATCCAGCCCCACCATATCACCGGTCTCAAATATACCCATTTTTCTGCCGAGACCCAGCCTCAGGCCCTTGTCGACATCTTGAATGGAGACCACACCCTGTTCGACTAACTTCATGGCCTCGATCGTGGAAGGAAAGTTGATTCGATTGATAGCAAATCCGGGTACATCCCGATTCACCATGATGGCTTCTTTGCCGATCTTTTTAACAAAGTCCCCCCCGGCTTTAGCGGTTTCATCTGTTGTCGAAATTCCTTTGATGACTTCCACCACCTGCATCATGGGGACCGGACTGAAAAAATGCAGTCCCAGAACCTTAGCGGCGCGATGGGTCACAGCAGCCAGGTCGCTGATGGGTATGGCCGAAGTGTTGCTGGCCAGCAGCGTATGCGGTGCGCACGATTGGTCAAGTTCCTCAAAGATTTGCTGTTTAAGTTCAAGTTGCTCGAACACCGCTTCGATTGCCAGGTCGATGTCTTTGGCTGAACCCAGATCTGTGATCGGGGTGATACGATCGATGATGGCTTCCTTTTTCTCAGCCAATTTGCCTTTTTCAATGAACTTGCCCACCGACCATTCGATGTTTTTGATGGCTTTATCGAGGGCCTCCCGGGAGACATCGTTCAAAAATACATGAATACCGGCCTGAGCGCACACCTGGGCAATACCGCTGCCCATCAATCCGGAACCAACGACAATCACTTTTTTTATTTCCATGGCGTTCCTCCAAGGGGTTTTAGGTAGTCCGGTTAAGCCAGTTGAATTCGGGAAAATGTCTGATTTAATTTTTTTACGGGCAAACAGGCTAACGGGCCAATGGAACAAAGCGCTCAACCGATATCCTGTGGTCATTTTGAGCTGTGCCGATGAACTCCTTAATGTTCATAAAAATTGATGTGAATTCCCGCTTTGACGGGGCAACACAGCCATGAGCACCCAGACGTATTTTTGAGATGGATTCTAGTATTGTGTCCTACAAATAAGTTAAAAAATGATTGTCACTCCCGCGCAGGCGGGAGTCCAGTTCAAAGACGCCTGGATTCCCGCCTGCGCGGGAATGACGGATGGATAGCACACCTCAGAACTTAATAATATTTTTGGCAATATTTCTAGGACACAACACTAGAGACCCAGGTAGGTTTTACGCAGGACCTCATCTTGCAGCAATTGCTCGCCGGTGCCTTCGGCAATGATCTTGCCGGAAGAAAGGACATAATTGCGGGAAGCCATTTTAAAGACCGTGCTGACCTCCTGTTCCACAAGCAGGATCGTGATTCCCAGATTTTGGATTTCCGCAATCTTTTCAAATACCTCGGCTCGAAGAATCGGAGCCAGTCCGGTGGACGGTTCATCGATGCACAAAAGCTTCGGGCCCGACATCAAGGCGCGACCGATGGCGAGCATTTGCTGCTCGCCGCCGGACAGTGTTCCCGAAATTTGTTTTGAGCGCGCCTTCAAGACCGGGAACAACTGATAGACGCTTTCCAGGTTTTTTTGAATCTGGCTGCTGTCTTTGTCCAGATAAGCGCCGGCACGCAGATTGTCCAGAACCGACATCTCACGAAACGGGCGTCGGCGTTCGGGGCAATGAATCAAGCCTTTTTTGACAATGTTGTGGGCCGGAATTTTATCGATCCTTTCACCCATAAAGCGGATGGTTCCTTCGATGGAGATGTCTTCCTTGGCAGATCGACGGGTGATCTCCTTTTCCCAGTTTACCAGGCCGGTGATGGCTCTGAGCAGAGTGGATTTTCCGGCGCCATTGGGGCCCACCAGACTGACGAGTTCTCCTTCATCAACCCCCATACTCAGATTGTTAATCAGCACCGCCTTGTCGTAACAAACCGTCAAATTGGCAACTTCAAGCAACAAGATTAAATACCCCCTTCACCCAGGTAGGCCTCGATGACCTGTGGGTCGTTGACAACTTCCTGCGGTGTTCCCGCGGCGATGATGGTTCCGAAGTTGAGCACGATAATCCGATCAACGATTTTCATCAACTGCTGCAGCTTGTGCTCGACAATAATCATGGCCGGTCCTTCGCTGTGCAAGCGCCCGAAGCGGCCGCCTTTGTGGAGTCTTTTGATGGACTTGGCCATCAGTTCCGTCTCCGCCGGGCTCAATCCGCCAAACGGTTCATCCAAAAGGAGCAAATCGGGCTCGGTGGCAATGGCCCGGGCGACCTCCAGCCGTTTCAGGTCGCCCTGGGAAAGGGTTGCGGCTTTCTCCAAAGCCATATCGGATATGCCCGCAAACTCCAGTGCATCCATGGCCTTGGCTTCCACGCGTTTAACCCACTCGCCGCGTTTCATGGCCCGGGGACACAGGCAGGAGACCATGACATTGGCAATAATCGGCAGGCGGCGAAACGGCCGCATGTTCTGAAACGTACAGGCGATGCCCAGATTGACGATGTCCCATGTTTTTTTGCCGACGATTTCTTTACCTTTGAAACGAACACTGCCTTCATCCGGTTTCAAAATCCCGGTGATCAGGCGCAGCAGGGTTGTTTTGCCCGCACCGTTGGGTCCGATTAAACCGATAATTTCATGTCGACCCATTGAAAAGCTGGCGCTGTTGACCGCCCGCAGCCCACCGAATTCCTTCGTCAGTTCTTCAGTTTCCAAAAACGGCTGGCTCATGTCAGGCTTCCTCCGCCTCTTCCCTCAGTTCCCGACGTGATATTTTGCCCACATCGGTTTTTGGCAGCTCACCTCTAAATTCAATAATTTTAGGTACCTTATAGTGGGCCAGGTTCTGGCGGCAAAATTCAAAAATTTCTTCTTCGGAAATTTTGCCGCGCGCTTCGCTCTGCAAAACCACGTAGGCTTTAATTTGTTGCCCCACAGCCGGATCCGGTACACCGACAACGCCGGCCGCTTTTATCTGCGGGTGCTTGTAAAGAACCTCTTCCACATGCCGGGCAAATACCGAATATCCTTTATATTTGATCAGGTCTCTTTTGCGATCAAAGAAGTAAAAATACCCTTCCTCATCCATACGAACCAGATCTCCGGTTCGGAGCCACTGTTTTCCATCAATCTCAACAAATGATTCGGCCTTGGGTTTCTCCGGCCGCTTCCAGTAGCCCTGCATGATATTCGGACCTTGCAGAATCAGTTCACCATCTTCGCCGACGGGTTTAAATTCCAGTCCCCTCAATGATCAACGATCGCCGCGCTGACATCCGGGCAACGGGTACTCCGAACGAACCCGCTCTTGGGTCTGTTATAGGGACTGCTGTGGTTTACGGCGGTTGTTTCGGTCATGCCATACCTTCTAATATCTTGGTGCCGGTCCGCGCGCTCCCAAGCTTTTAATCGTGGATTCGTGCAGGGTGTCCGCGCCGCAGCCAATGATTTTGAGTCTCTTCCAGTTGACGTGGTCTGTTTTTTCATACTCTTTAAGGTACTCATACAAAGTGGGTACACCCAGAAAAGTGCGGAGGCCTTATACCGTTCCATGGCCGTGAGGATGCTCATCGATGTCCGGCGTGGTGAAAAGGACGAGGGTGTGCACCCTGAACCAGCCGTTGAGCATCATCACAACACCTGCCCGTAAATATGAAAAAACGGTAGAAAGGCGATAACCACCTCTTGCCCCTTCAAAAAGGGCCAGAAGGCTGACCTGTGCCTGCAGAGGACCATAGTTGCAATGGGTCAATACCGCTGCCTTGGGCAGTCCGGTGGTTCCGCCGGTATAGGGCAGGGCGGCGATATCTTTTCTCGGGTCAATCTCGATTTGAGGTGGCTGTGGTGGATATTTCTTAATCAGAGCTTGAAATTGATGAAGACCGGCCTTTTCCATGACCTTGGGGGCGGTACGTGCATTTCACCGTAGGCCTTGCCCAAGGCAGCTTTTGCCAAACAATCTTCTTAAGGGGCGGCAGGTATTCGCGATATTGGTGAGAATGACATTGTTCAGAAGGCGATACCGGTCTTTTCCACGTTATCATAGAGGATATCTTCGACAGACAATGGTTTTGGCACTCACTGTCCTCGATCTGATGCTTTGACCTCTTTGCTGGTGTACACCGGACTGATCGGCGTGACTTTGGCGCCAACCTTCAGGGCACAAATAGGCAATGATATACTGGGGACAATTCAGAAGATAAAGTGCTACCGTGTCGCCCTTTGACCACGCCGAGATCGATCCAGAGCCGACGCAAAACGATCGGTCAGCTCTTTAAGTTTGCCGTAGTTGAATCTTTTTGCCGTAAAAAATCAGACGCGAGTGTTGCTCTGTATTGATTTGCCATCTGATCAAACACATCCGGTACGGATATTTCGGGAACTATCCACCTCTTGCGGAACACCTTCGGGGTAGAACTTTAACCAGGGTTTGGACATGTAAACATCTTTGGGGTCCATTGCTAACCTCGCAGCTGTTTTGCAGTGAAAATTTCTCGGTCTTTGCTATTCAATCTCCGCCGCACATATGCGGCAGGTTTTGCGTGTGGCGATATTTCTAATTTTGCAGCGCGGGCATTCGGTTTCGATTTTATCGCGTATCCACGGGAGCAATCCCTCCGGCATGTAAAGCAGGATGATCAAGATGACGAAAGCAAACAAAAGCAGTCGGATTTCCGGCCAGAACCGGAAGAATTCCAGTAAGGGAAATAAAATAAAGACGGCTCCCACCGGTCCCCAGATGCTTACCACGCCGCCGAACACCGACCAGATCACCACCTGAAAGGACATGGAAACTTCCAGGGTTGAGGGCCCGGCGATCCGCATGTAGTGCGCATAAAGGCCCCCGGCGATGCCGGCAAAAAAACCGCT
Organism: uncultured delta proteobacterium; assembly: GCA_963706575.1. Lineage (GTDB taxonomy): Bacteria > Desulfobacterota > Desulfobacteria > Desulfobacterales > JAHEIW01 > JAHEIW01. The sequence continues at coordinate 50,756 of CAVPNL010000005.1, forward strand.
GAGGCAAAATGCCAGCAATTTATAGCGGGTGGTGTTAATGCCGGACGCTCTGACCGCGACCTCATCCTCCCGGATGGCATGAAATATAATACCGGTATTTGAATCGGTGATCTTCCACATAATGACCACCAGCGCGATCATGAGTGTTACGATAATATAGAAAGACACCACGCGGGACTTGGCCAGGCGCTCGAGGCCTGAAAGCCCGAGCTCGCCTCCGGTAATATCCGGCAGGGCGAAAACAATGCCCATCAAGATGATCGGAAATGCCAGGGTGGTTAGCGCCAGATACGTGCCGCGCAGCCGCAAACACGGAATGCCGATAACCAGACCGGCCAGAACGGCTGCCAGTGCCCCCAGCGGAATCGTGCCCCATGGGGGGATATGAAAATGCAGGTTCAAAAGCGCCGTCGTATAGCAGCTGACACCAAAAAACAGCGCGTGGCCAAAATTCATCTGACCGGTAAAGCCCGACAAAAGGTCCCAGCTGGCGGCGAAAATCGCAAATATACTGGCCAGGGTAAGAATGCGCAACAAGTAGGGATCTTCGATCAGGATGGGAAAAACCAATAGCACCGCAAAAAAAACAAGCACGACGATTCGGCTGGGCAAAACAAATATTTCGCCTCTAACAATCGTGACCAGCTTGCGCAGATAGAAACCCAGCAGTCCCATAATTATCTTTCTTCTTCAAATGCAATACCGAAAAGGCCTTCGGGCCGCAGCAACAGCACCAGAATCATGATGGATAAGGCCACCGATTCCCTTAAAAAGGCGCCCTTGGGAATCAAAAAGACCACCAAAGCCTCGGAAAACGCCAGAATATAAGCCCCCGTAAAACTTCCCTTCAGACTCCCCAGTCCGCCCAGAACCACGACGGCCATCATCATAATTAACGGCGCCATCCACATATGCGGATGGAGTACCGTAAGCGGTAACACCGCCGCACCGGTGAGCGCGGCCAGGGCAACGGAGATCACCAGCGTCAACATTGCCACCCGGGCCTCGTTCATGCCCATCAGGTTGGCCACTTCCCTGTCCTGAGCGGTGGCGCGAATGGCAAGCCCCAGCCGGGTTCTGGCTAAAAATGTCCACACAGCGGCCAGGATCACGCCGGCGGAGGCAATTGATAGCAGCTGTTGGTAGGCGATTTTAAGACCGGCAAATTCAAGATAACCGGGCACCAGCGGGGGGACGGTGCGAAAGTCGCCCGTAAAGATCAGCATCACAACTTCCTGAAAAACCATTGCCAGGGCGATGGTGGCAATCAGCACAGCGGCCTCGTGCTCGCGGATGGGTTCGATAAAAAGCCGGTAACAGATCAATCCGAGCACCATCACCAGAATGATGGCCATCAGCACAGCCAGTGCCGGATGAGCACCTATTCGGTGCGTGCCGTAAAAAATGCAGTAGGCAGCCACCATATAAAAGGCGGTGTGGGCGATGTTGACGATGCGGGCCACACCGAAAATCAACGAGAATCCGATGGCCAGCAGGGCATAGGTGCTGCCGTTGATCAGGGTGGTCAGAATAATATCAGCTAGCATATTAAATCACCGGCTTTAAACTCTCCCCACCCCTTATTGCCAAGGCGAAAAGGGGTGGGGTTTGATAAATGCTATTTTTTATATTTTTCGATGAACCACGGGGGCAGCTTATAGGGAACGACGCCCTTGTAGGTAATCTCGGGTGCCTCCGGAGTGGCCTTCCACTTGTACGGCCAGACCGGCACCAGTTTGCCGTCCTGCCACTGCACACCCAGACCGGTTAGATAACCCGGTCCCCAAATGGGATCGTGGTTTTTATCGAATTTCAGATGCCCGGCGGCGATATTCGCGTCCCATTTTTCGAGTTCAGCCACAACTTTATCGCTATCCAGGCTTCCGACCCGTTTGATGGATTCAGCCAAGATGGTAATGGCATCATGGGTTCCTGCATTGTATGCCGGTACTTCACCGAAGCGTTTGATGTAGCTTTTCACAAACGGCTGGGTCAATTCATTTATCTCGGCATCCCGCGCATAGGTGTTCAATGTCATGACATAATTGCCCATGCCGCCGGTGGCCTCCATGAAACCGTCTTTCTGGGCTTCGACATTGATTCCCACCTGCGCCACCGGTATCTTCAGTTCACCGATCTGTTTGGCAAAGGTGACGCCCACCGTAGCGGAAAAAATGGTAAACACGATGTGGGCCTCGGAGCGTTGGATGGCCGACAGTTCGGCAGTCACGTCGGTGGCGGTCTGCGAGGGTCGCCAGATGCCGGCGATTTCGAGTCCCAGCTTGGGAATCGTTTCTTCCGAGGCTTTAACCATGGCCTCCACCCAGGCCTGTTTTTCGCCCACGATGGCCACTTTTGGCTTCTGGATGCCCACCGCCTTGCGCATGATGCCGCCGACCGTTGCCAGGTGAATGAAATTGGTTCTGGCCAGATTGATGTTGTTATACGGTGTGATGCGAAACCAGTATTTGTAGCGGTCATAATCTTCGCCAACGCGGTCACAGATTGACTTGGTGGCGGCGCCGCAGCCTAAAAAGATGGTTTTATAATCCATGGCAATATCCTGCATCGCCAGGACGGCCTCGGTGCGGAAACCGCCGACAATGAAATCGACCTTCTCGCGGGTGAGCAGCAATTCCATGGCATTGGTGGCGTCTGTCATGCTTAAAAACTCGTTGGAATCGGCCTTGACCAGCTCGATCTTCATTTTCTTGTCGCCGACCTGGACACCGCCGGCGGCATTGAACTTATCCTGGGCCATCAGCGCCCCGTTCCAGTGATGTTTGCCCTGCAAGAAATTCATGGGACCGATGACGCCGATTTTAATAGTGTCGGCTCCAAGGGCTGGAAAACTGACGATCATGACGAGCAAAAACGCCATTAATGCGGTCATCAGAAACATAGGTCTTTTCATGACCTGCCTCCTTTCAGTTTGAGGTTGTCTTCTATATTGACCTTAAGGTTTATGGTGGGTTCCTTTTTAGGCACCACAATTCCCTGAAAAATGGTGTCGATGATATCATCCACTAAACCCAACAGATCAGCGGGTTTACCCAGCAAACATTTTCGGGTGACCAGATGCTCAACCGTCCCCCAGATCATGGCCCGCACGAGATGGGGTTGAATATCGGTGCGAAACTCTCCGTTTTGAATGCCTTCCTCTAAAACATGAAGGGTGACTCTGGCGGTTGACTGGACAATTTTATAGGCATCGGTTTTTTGAAAGTTGCGATGACCTTTGAGGATCAGCATAACGATATTGGCGTAGTCGGGGTTTTCGGCATACAGGCTCAGATGGCGGGAAATCAAAAAGCGTAGCTTGTTGGCAGCACCTTGAATATATTTTAAAATTTCACGATTTTTTTCTTCGTGCTGCCGGGTTGTTTGGGCGGGAATGGAAAACAGCAGTTCCTCTTTGGAAGAGAAGTATTCGTAAATGGTTGCTTCTGAGACTTTTGATTTTCTGGCGATTTCGGAGATGGTGGCTTCATGGAACCCTTTTTTGGCAAAAATGCTTGCGGCGCCTTTCAAAATGGCAGCCCCTTTCACCGGATTTTTGGGCGCCTTAAGGTTTTTAGAAGATTTACCCTGGGTCCTGGAAGCCATAAGATAAGATTCCGGGCTGATTTGATAAATGCGATCCTGACGAAATGAATAATAATGGTATTTTCGTTCTATCGATATATTAATATCTACAATTTGTTGTCAAGTTGTTTTTTAAAGACCATCTGTTTTATTTAAGCTTATATTTATACTAAGGCTATAAATATGGTAAAAAAAATATTGACGGACTATATAATCTTGAGTAGCTTCCATTTTAGCAAGTTTTCTCAAACAGGGAAGCAACTTGGAAATTGCACGTGACGTCAAAATCGCTCGTATCGATTGTAAGGTATGAAAAACCGCTGGAATCGGTTCGCAAGGGTGTTGCGCTTTGCCGGGGCCTGGAGCACCTTCCTCATAAAGCCCGCGTGTTTATTAAACCCAATATCGTGTTTTGGACCCCGCAAACGAATTTTCCCAAATATGGGGTGATTACGACCAGCCGCGTCGTTGAAGACATGGTGGTTGTGCTGAAAGAACGCGGTGTGGGTGACATTCTCATCGGCGAAGGCACCGTCTTGAGCGACCCCAAAGCCACCGAGAATCAGGAACATGCCTTTGAGGCATTGGGATATGGTGTTTTACAAAAGCGCTACGGGGTAAAACTGGTAAATATCTGGAAGCGGCCCTTTATAAAGGTCGACCTGGGAGCAGGGGTGGCCCTTAAATTTAATCCTGATATTCTGGAATCCGATTTTGTCGTAGATTTGCCGGTTTTGAAAACCCACAGCATGACGGTTGTCAGTCTGGGAATCAAGAATCTGAAGGGGATGATTGATATCCCTTCCCGCAAAAAATGCCATAATACCGATCCCGCAAAGGACCTGCACTTTATGGTCGCCAGGCTTGCTGATCCCATGCCGCCGATGATGACCTTGCTGGACGGCATTTATACTTCCGAGCGCGGACCGAATATTGACGGGACCATGCACCGCAGCAATCTGCTGGTCGCTTCGGCAGATGTGCTCTCGGCTGACATGGTCGGCGCTACGGTGCTGGGTCACCCTCCCCAAGATGTGCCCCATCTGGCGCATGCTGCCCGCAACCGTAAAAGGCCGGTTGATCTTTCCGATCTAGAAGTCGTTGGTGAATCGATTGATAAGGTCACATCGCCGCATCAACATGATTTTCCATACACTAAAGACGAATCCCTGCCGCTGTCCATCTCGAAAATAGGAGTGACAGGACTGTCGTATTATAAGTACGATCTGAGCCTGTGTACCTATTGCTCGGGATTGACCCGTACGGCATTCTATGCGATTGCCAAGGCCTGGCAGGGTGACCCCTGGGATGATGTGGAAGTGCTCAGCGGGAAAGTCATGCAGCCCAGACCGGGTAAAAAGAAAACCATCCTGTTTGGCAAGTGCATGCACCGGGCCCATAAAGACAATCCGGATATACGTGAAATGATCGCAATTAAGGGGTGTCCTCCCAAGCCCGAAGCGGTTTTCAAGGCTTTTCAGCAGGCCGGGATTCAGCTCGATACAAAAATGTTTGAAAACATCCAAAAACTCCCCGGGCAATTTTTCAAGCGCTATGAAGGCCGGCCGGAGTTTGAAGAATTACACTTCCAGATAAGCTAGTATTGTGTTTTAAAATTAATTCCTAAGATAGTGGCAATGCAAAATCTTACAACGTCAAGCATAATAATCTCGTTGGTCATTCCCGCGCAGGCGGGAATCCAGGCGTCTTTGAACTGGACTCCCGCCTGCGCGGGAGTGACATGAAGAAGTGGCTTTTCGAATACCGAAGCTTTATTTTGTTCTTTTTATTTCTTTCCGGAATATGACAAATAGAACTATCTCAAAAAACGGATCGAATTCGACGATAGTGGATTGTAAATCGATTCATAAGCGAAGGAGGTAAACATCATGTTTTTTGAGTTTTCAGACAAGGCCAGAGATTTACAGGAACAGCTCAAGGCATTCATGGATAAACACATTTATCCGAATGAACCGGAGTTTTATCGCCAGCTCAATGAAGGCGATCGCTGGAAGGTTATTCCGCTGCTGGAAGACCTTAAAGAAAAGGCCAGGGCCGAAGGGTTGTGGAACCTGTTCCTGCCGGAAAGTGAGTATGGGGCCGGGCTGACCAACTACGAGTACGCTCCCCTGTGCGAGATCATGGGGCGTGTCTATTGGGCATCGGAGGTTTTCAACTGTTCGGCGCCGGATACCGGCAATATGGAAGTGCTGGTCCGATACGGCACGGAGGAACAAAAGCAACAATGGCTCAAACCATTGTTGGAGGCCCAAATTCGATCCGCGTTCTGCATGACCGAGCCTGACGTGGCGTCCTCGGATGCCCGCAATATCGAGGCCAGTATCGTGCGCGACGGCGATGAATATGTGATCAACGGGCACAAATGGTGGATATCGGGCGCCGGAGATCCACGCTGTGAAATATACATATTCATGGGCAAGACCGATCCTGAAGGGCACCCCTACCGGCAGCAGTCCATGATCCTGGTGCCGCGGGATACCCCGGGCGTGGAGATTAAGCGTATGCTGCCGGTCTACGGATATGACGGCGCACCTCATGGTCATGGCGAGATCCTATTCAAGGACGTGCGCGTCCCGGTGTCCAATATTTTGCTCGGAGAGGGCCGGGGATTTGAAATTGCCCAGGGGCGCCTCGGGCCGGGCCGGATTCATCATTGCATGCGCACCATCGGCGTCGCCGATCGGGCGCTGGAAGAGATGTGCCGCCGGGTCAAGACCCGCGTGGCCTTCGGGCGGCCGCTGGCTGAAATGGGCCAGATCCGCCAGGACATTGCCCGGTCCCGCTGCGAGATCGACCAGGCCCGGTTGCTGACCCTGTATGCGGCCCACCGCATGGATACGGTCGGCAATAAGGTGGCGCGAACCGAAATCGCCATGATAAAAGTGGTCGCGCCCAATATGGCGCTCAAAGTCATCGACCGAGCGATTCAGGCCCACGGCGGAATGGGCGTCTGTAACGACACCTGGCTGGCCGGGGCCTATGCCAATATCCGGACCCTGCGGCTGGCCGATGGTCCGGATGAAGTTCATCGTGAGGTCATTGCCAGACTGGAACTGGGAAAAGAATCATGAATACCGAAGCCAAACTTACGCCGGTAAGGGAGGCGCACCGTTTCGATGAGGCCGCTTTAGCGAAATATCTGATAGCTGAACTCGATGGTTTCTGCGAACCGTTCAGTATCCTGCAGTTTGAAGGCGGGCAATCGAATCCGACATTTCTCTTGGATTGCGGTGCTCACAAATATGTGCTGCGCAAAAAACCGCCGGGCAAACTCCTGCCTTCCGCACACCAGGTAGACCGTGAGTACCGCGTCATGAAGGCGCTTGAGCAGAGCGACGTGCCGGTGCCCGGGATGTATCTTCTGTGCGAAGACGCAGACGGTGATCGGAACGACGTTTTTCGTGATGGAGTACGTCGACGGCCGGTTGTTTTCAAATGTAACCCTTCCGGGACTGTCACCCGGGGAGCGCCGGGCGATCTATTTTGAGATGATCCGGGTGCTGGCGGCCCTGCATTCGGTGGATTATGAAGCGCTGGGTCTATCCGATTTCGGCAAATCCGGAAACTACTTTGCCCGCCAGATCGGACGATGGTCCAAACAGTATGTCTCGGCCAAGACCGATCACATTCACTCCATGGAAAACCTGATGGATTATCTGCCGCAAAACGTGCCGCCCGATGATACCACCTGCATCGTTCATGGTGACTATCGCATGGAAAATATGCTGTTTCATCCAACGGAACCCAAAATCCTGGCCTTGCTGGATTGGGAGCTTTCCACCCTGGGGCATCCTCTCGGTGACCTGGCCTACAGCTGCGGCCCTACCACTTCACTACGTCCGGTAATCCCAGCCTGGACGGTATTGTGGGCCGGAATCGGGGATTCCCACCGAGTCGGAATTTGTCGAAGAATATTGCCGCCGGACCGACCGGGCGGGCATTCCCAACTGGAATTTTTATATGGCCTTTGCTTTTTTCCGTCTGGCGAGCATTTGTCAGGGTGTCTATAAACGCGGGTCTGATGGGTACGGCCAGTTCAACCCAGGCTTTAGAGAGAGGCAGGCTCGCCCGGGCAATCAGTGATCTGGCCTGGTCTTTTATCGAAAACGGAAGCTGAAACTTTATCTGAAACTCCCGGTATCCCCCGAATTTTTTAATTAATTGACCTAAATCAATTGCCTTGCCTCATATCCCTGATAGATATTAGAAGTGGTTTCAAAACCCCATCTAAGGCCCACGGCCTGCGTTGCAAGCCTCCGATAAATGCTCACATACACATGTATGCTGCGCTTTCTCGATCGGCTTGACGCCTTGTCCTTGAACCTGATCTGGAATTTTGAAACCACTTCTATATAAATCCTTATTGAAACAACTATCATATCTCCAAAAGGAGCCCTAAAAAATGTGTGAAAGCTTTAAAACAAGATGTGTCTGCGGGCAAAAAACGGCGGAGATTTTTTTTGGGAAGATGGTTCTGGCCGAATCGTCGGTGTCGCAGGTGTATTGCCCGCAATGCAGCCAGGAGATAGAATCCGGGCGCGATGATCGGGTCTGGGACAACGACTGGATCCTTGAGATGGATATGGATGTTTTGCGCACCCATGCCGCTTCAATGGGAATTGCACCCCAGGAGGTCACTGCCGAATGGGTTTTTGACCAGGGGTTTGCCACCTGGGTCGGGATAACACCGGATGATACCGAAACAAGAAATCAGGAGCGCGAGGAAATCCAGAAGCTTGCCAAAACCGATATGCATGCCTACTACCAGGCCATGAAAGAATGGGGACTGGGCCGCGAAAAGAAGTTTATGGAGGAAGGCTGGCGAAAGATGAGGCAGGCTTAGAAAATTAAGTTTGAATTCGATGCATAAACCGATGTAGAAGATGAGGGCAGGATCAAGTGGATCCTGCCCTTTTCATTTGAAGCGGTTTCAAAATCCCATCTAAGGCCCAAGGGCTGCGTTGCAGGCCTCCGGTAAATGCTCACATACCCATGTATGCTGCGCTTTTCCGATCGGCCTGACGCCTTGCCCTTGAACCTGATCTGGAATTTTGAAACCACTTCTTATAAAGGACTTTTCCGATGTCCCGTGCCAAAATTATTTCAGACTTTCTCGGATTGACAAAAAGCACCTCAGGTTTGTTGCTCATGGTGGTTTTGGTGGCCATGGGCGAACGCATGGCGGAACGCTTTCTCCCCATTTATCTGATGGCACTTGGCGGTGGCGTAATTTCGATTGGCCTTTTAAACGGTTTGGATAATTTTTTATCGGCTGTTTATGCTTTTCCGGGAGGGTATCTTTCTGAGCGTATCGGCGCCAAGCGGGCACTTTTGGCATTTAATTTTATGGCCATGGCCGGTTTTTTGATTGTGATTTTGATTCCGGCCTGGCAGGCTGTTCTGGTCGGTGCTGTCTTTTTTTTGGCCTGGTCGGCGATTTCCCTGCCGGCAACCATGGGTTTGATTGCAAAGGTGTTGCCCACCGGTAAACGCACCATGGGCGTTACCATGCATTCGCTGGTGCGTCGGTTTCCCATGGCGCTGGGCCCTATTCTGGGGGGGCTGTGCATTGGCGCCTGGGGGATTACAAACGGCGTCCGGGTCGCCTTTTGCGTGGCTTTGGTTTTAGCCATTATTGCGGTTTTGCTGCAGCAAAAATTAATCGAGGATGATTCTAAATCGACTTCAGATGACACCTGTGCCATCGCGCCCGAAAAAAATCCCTGGAAGCTGTTTCAATCCATGGATACTTCTCTGAAGCGGCTGCTGGTATCCGATATTCTCATCCGGTTCTGCGAACAGATCCCCTATGCCTTTGTGGTCGTGTGGTGTATGAAAACGATTGCCCAGCCGGTCTCGGCGTTTCAGTTCGGCATTTTAACCGGTATTGAAATGGCCACCGCCGTTCTCGTCTACATTCCCGTCGCTCACCTGGCGGATAAAACCACCAAAAAGCCGTTCGTGGTGATCACATTTATCTTTTTTACATTTTTCCCGCTGGTTCTTTTATTCTGTCAGTCGTTTCTGTGGCTGATTGCGGCATTTATACTCAGGGGGTTAAAGGAGTTTGGTGAGCCCACCCGTAAAGCGCTTATTCTTGATCTGGCACCGGAAACCTGTAAAGCCGGAATGTATGGACTTTATTATTTTCTCCGTGATGTGTGTGTTTCCGTAGCGGCCTTTGGCGGTGCTTTTTTATGGCAGGTTAGCCCGACAACCAATTTTGGGGTCGCATTTTTATTTGGAGTGGCAGGGACCATCGGATTTGTACGTTATGGTACAGATGTCCGCTTACACAGCGATGGATGATCGGTCGCCGAATCAATACGTTTAACGTATGCCTGAAGGTTCAGATTATACGGACTCTACGCTGACAATTTCAGGAATTTTCTTTTTGACATAGGCTTCAATACCCTGTTTGAGGGTCATCTGGGACATGGGACATCCGCCGCAGGCGCCGGTTAACCTAACCTTGACAATGCCGTCTTCCACATCCACCAGTTCCACATCGCCACCGTCCGCCTGAAGTGACGGCCGAATATCATTCAGAGCGCTTTGCACCTCTTTTTTCATTTTTTTCTCCTATGCAATTGGGATGTTAGATTTAATTTTACTTTAATTCGCAACTCTTAATTTATACCACATTGTGGCGTTGGTCAAGTCATTCGTATCAATATTTGGAAAACAGCGATGACGAATCCGGGTGAATCGTTCGTATTCAATTTTATAAACCCATCATCGCCAAACAAAACCCATGACACTGAAAAATCCAATTGACACCCAGCTTTGATACAGGTTAATCATTTTGTGTTCCTCAATAAGCTGCGTGTAATTCCTATCAAAGACTTTAGTGCTGAGATAAACTTGTCATCAAAAAAAGCATGCAATTTTCAAATAAGGCTACCAAGCTCTATTAATAGAGAGAAAGGGGTTCACAAATGATTGAATCCATTTATCAGATTCTGGCCAAAATCGGTTACACCCATCCATTGCATCCGCCGGCCACTCATCTGCCGGCCGGGCTTATCATCGGGGGATTTGTATTCGCCCTGATTGCCTGGATTTTCAATCGTAAAAGCCTGGCCCAAACCGCGCGCCATTGTTTTATTCTGGCCTTAGTTATGGCCGTGGCCACGATTCTGCTGGGATTCATGGACTGGCAGCATCGCTTTGGCGGTGCCTATCTTTTTGAAATCAAAATGAAACTGGCGTTAGCAGGTATACTTGTGTTTTTACTTCTGGTCGCAGTGGTTTATGCCGCTTTGTCCGGAACCTTTACCAAAACACTTTTGGCCATATACGCGCTTTGTTTGTTGACAGTAATCGGCCTCGGGTATTTTGGCGGCGAGCTGGTGTATGGAACCAAAACCAGCGCAGAAACTGAATCCAAAGGCCTGGCCGGCGAAGGCACGGCGCTGTTCAAACAAAACTGCTCCGCCTGTCACTTTACCGATAGCACGGAAACGAAAGTGGGCCCCGGCCTGAAAGGCCTTTTCGCTCAAGACAAATTCCCAATCAGCGGCAAACCGGTGTCAGATGACGGCTTTCGCCAGATTTTAAAAACACCTTACAGCAAAATGCCGCCCTTCGGGCACCTGGCAGACGAGCAGGTTAACGCACTGCTGGATTATCTAAAAACACTCTAATATCTAGCTGAAGTTCTTCAATGTGATGCAGAACGGCATGGAGAAACAAAAGCCTGATAGAAGAAAAGCCTAATTTGGTTTTCTTCTTCTTGCGTATTGACACCCACTTATATAATCCCTAACTTTCCAGTTAATAAATAACTTCCGGAAACACAAAAAGGAGATAAAAAAATGAAAAAATGGATATTTATCGTCCTCGGTGCGATTGTTGTGGTCCTTATCGTCGTCGTGGTTGTCGGCCTTTCCAAACTGGGTCCTCTCGTCAAAATGGCGGTCAACACGTACGGCCCCAAAATTACGGGCACCGAATTGCGGGTGGATGATGTCGGAATTTCCATATTTTCGGCCGAAGCCAAGCTTAAAAAGTTTTTCCTGGGAAATCCAACCGGCTTCAAATCTCCGAGCGCCATGAAAGTCGGCTCTATCTATGTGGATGTTGATGAAGGTTCGATTACAAAAGATACCATCATCATTAATAAGATCGAAGTGGCCGGACCGGAAATTACATATGAGAAACGGGGCAAATCCGATAATTTTCAATCGATTTTAAACAATGTGCAAAATAATGTGCCCAAAGGAAAAACCGCTAAAAAAGAGCCGTCGGAGGAGGGTCCGGGAAAGAAGCTGATCATCAATGATTTTATAATAAAAAATGGCAAAGTGAACCTGGCTATGGAGATACCCGGTGGTGTGCTGGGTGACCAGGAAATCAAGGCCGATCTTCCCGACATTCATCTCAAGGATATAGGCAAGAAAAAAGGCGGTGCCTCAGCGGCAGAGGTGGCCAAGGAAATTTTTGCGGCGCTGTACGGTAAAATTCAATCCCCCGCGGTGATGGGCGCTTTAAGCGATCAGTTAAAAAAACTGAGCGGCGCCGGCATTGATGAGATTGGAAAAGCCGCGAAGGGAGCCGCCGGTATGGTAGAGGGTGCCGGCAAAGATGCGGAAGGTGTTACCGACAAGGTGAAGGGGTTGTTCAAAAAGAAGGAATAGAGGTGGCTATATTAGTCCCCTAAGTCCAAATGGTTGTGTCGATAACTGATCTAAAAAGTTAAAAATATGCAAGTGAGCTAAAGTGCCTAAAGTGATCTAAAATGCCTAAAGTTAAGGTATTCTGTCATTTTTATAATAGATGATAGAGCGCAGCCATACCTTAACTTTAGGCACTTCCAACTTTAGTTCACTTTAGTCACTTTTATAGAGCTCATCCGCCTGGATTTCATCCAGGGTTTTCTGATATTTTTCAACATGCGGCCCGCCGAGCATTACGGCTCGGCGGGCCGCATTTATTGCTTCCTGTTTTTTCCCCTGCTTCCAAAGTACATGGGCCAGATTGTTGAAAGCAACGCCTTCATCGGGGAAAAGAATCGTTGTTTTTTGCAATACCGTTCGGGCGGATTTCAAATCACCCTGAGCATAATAGCTGTTGCTCAAACCGATATGGGCTGAAAGGCTTTGCGGCCAGCGACCCAATGCGGTCTTATACCCTTCAACCGCGGCCGGCCACTGTTCGGTTCTCTCCAGGCCGACAACTGCTTTAATATAGAAATTTTCTTCGGCTGTCGCCGGCAGACGGTTTGGCGGCAACACCACCAATCCCCAGTGTTGACTTCTGGCCCATGTGTTTCCAAAGGTATTTAATGCGGTTGTTTTCCGTTTCGTGATTCCCGAGTGCAGGATGATCACCGCTTTGCCAAAATCATAACCGATGACCACTGCGTAGTGCCAGACGGGAACCCATGAGAGTCCGAGGTTCTGCAAAACAATAACCGGATGACCGGCTGTGATTTCTTTAAGCAATGCATTTACGCCCGAGATGGGATAGGCGATCCGACCATGGCGGCGGGCGGCGGCGATCATGGCTGGCTGCAGGCTGCCTTTGAGGGAAGGGGTATAAACCTGCGGGGCGAGTTCATGCGCATTTATTTGAAGGCCGCTCCAGGCCAGAACCATTGCCAAGGAGGCCGGCCCGCACTGGTATTCTTCCTGGGGAAAAAACGGCACCGCACTCAATTCATGATAGGGCGGGACGTTGCCGGCGGCCTGGATCCATTTATCCGACGGCGTGGTGGCGCATCCGTTCCAAACGAATAATCCAATGACCCAAACCCCGATAACGATCCACTGCTTTAAATCTTGAGCACGGTGTCGCTTGCTTTTTTTATTATCGCACAAATGTAAAGACGTTTGTATAGCCCATGGCATCTGTGATGATTAAAATAATGACAATGATACCAACGACCAATAAGAATGTCACCAAGAAGCTGCCACCGGCGGGAAGTTCTTCGATTTCATCGACGATTCGCTGGGCTTCAACATCGGTAAGACTGTCAACGCGGGCCATGGCTTCGAGGGGGTTGATTCCCTGTGCCCTTAGGACCGCTTGAGCATCTTCACGCGCAAGGATCGTCTTAATAGCGTTGCGATCTTCCTGACCCTTTGCCGTTATGTCCAGAGTTGCTTCGGTTTCGATCATCGCTGCCAGTACCGATTGATACGGTACCGCCACCATAACCATTAAAATGACCAGAAATACACCTGTGGATTTCGAACGCTGCCGAATCAATTTCATTCTTTACCTCCTCCAAATTCTGTGGGTGGAATTTGTGTTCATCGTATCCTCAAAACGTATAATTGTCAATTTTAGAGGCTCCAGAGGATCCCGCAGCCCCGGCAGTGCTTACGCCACCACCCCGAGGCATTGGATTACGGCAAGGCAGGTGATCTCTGACCTATATGAGAGGGGCAGGTATTCACTGCTAAAATTAATAAACCCCCAAAAAGAAGAATTTGTTTTTCATTTTGGAGGTTTATCTTTAGCCAGTGATGTGTTTGCGCTCAATTCGATCGTTAATCGGTTGATCGCGTTGAGTCTCTTTAATCTTCGCCGCCATATTTAAAGGAGAGATTCACCAGGGCGCGGTAAGCGGCCACTTTGCCGTCTTCAATTTTAAGATCCAGTTTTTGAATTTCCGCAACCCTCAGATCTCTCAGGCTCTTACTCGCAGTTTCCACTGCATTTTTAGCGGCTTCCTCCCAGGAAGTGGGACTACTACCTACCAGTCTGATGACTTTGTACACGCTGTCGGCCATTTTTTCCTCCTTTCTGCAATTCCAAACAATTAGGTCAATGGATTGCTTTTTCCGGCAGCCGACCGAATTCTAAAACTGGTCTTTTTGCTGCGCAGATATTTTTACCCCTATAAGCATTGGGGATCAAATAAAAAGTCTCCAAACGAATGCAAAAATCCGCTGGAGACGTTAACCGCATAATTTGAAACCACTTCTCATCATCAAATCCTCCGTGGAAGACCGATTTAGGGTTAATATTAGAGAAAAATCTGAAACGACGTTGATGCTTGAAGAAAGGAATGGTTTCAGCTCAATTCAAAGGTCCGCTTGAGCGCAACACGGCTTGCAAATGCCAAAATTCGGGTTCAATTAGAAATTTAAATTATTTTGATTTAGGTTTGATTATGTGGGTAAGTTAAACAATGAGAGGAACAAAGTCAAGCTTGAAAAAAAACTAGGATTAAAGCGCTTCTTCGTTCCAAATAAAGCATTGAAAGGAGCTGGCAGGCGAAGCTATTTCAACGCCATTTTTTATAGGACGTCTTCAGTTGCTGAAAGCGCTCGGCGCCGATAATTCCACGAACACGCATAATAAATCCCAGGCGCTCGTCAGCCAGGTCTGTGCGGGCACTTTCGAGTCGTTTGAACTGGGTGCGAACTTTGGCGTCATCGACCGTCTTTTTCCCCAGCAGGGTATCGAGCTCAAACTGTTCGCGCTCCACCGCATTTTTCAATTTAATAAGCTTGCGCTGGCTATCTACCCACGCCTGATCCAGCTGGCGAATCTCCTTCTGGGTCAGATTGAGATTTTGAACGACTTTTTGATTGTACCACCACTTCCCGGAAGGTACATTCTGACCGGTGGCCAGGCCAGGCAGGTTGATCATGAGAATCAGCAATATGCCAACCCAGACCTTTTTTAACATAATATGGATCCTTTCTTTGCTAATGCGGAGATTCTGGGGGCGTCTTCATTTGTCGGGATTAGAAAATCAATGAAATCTTCATCCAGGTTCAAATTGGTATCCCCCATAATGTCCAGGTAGACCTGTGGCAATGCATTTTCCACCAGTACATTTATCTCAGTCATCAGTATTTCTGCTTCTACCATATTTTGAGCTAAATTTCCAATACGACCTTGCTGTTGACTTCGGATCAAAAACGTAGCCCACACAACGATAATGACAGCCGCAACAGCTGCAGCGCTAAAAGCAAACCCCCGGATGGAAAAAGGCGCTCGCATTTTATCATGCGCCACTGTAATGCGCCTCAGCGGTTCTGGGGCATAGCGCTCAGCCGTTTGCCCCAGATGCGTCAATTCATTTTCAAGGCGCTCCCTGTGTGATCGGCATCGGGGGCATTCCGCCAGGTGTTGTTGCTGCAGCTTGGACAGATCGGTGTCATCAATCACCGCCTGCAGCATTTCGTCTTCTCCCAGGTGGGGTTGGTTAGGGTTATGGATACTCACGTTAGGTCCTCCTGAAGAAATTGACGTAATCCTTTTTCTTTCTTGAATTTGGCCAATGCCCGATACAGATGGGTTTTTACAGTGCTTTCACTTTTCTTCAATGTCTGGGCGATTTCATTTATATTTAAGTTGTCCAGAAACCGCAGCATAAATACCTCGCGCTCCATTTTTGATAGCTTCTTTGCAATCCGCCCAATGTGTCGCCAGAAATCCTCTTTTAAAACCTGTTCCAGCGCTTCGGGCGCGTCCTGAAAATCGGTTGCCGCAGGTTGAACGTCAGTGCCTTCATCGGAGGATTTAAATATGGATCTGACTCTTTTTTTGCGCAGATAGTCATTTACGCGGTTGACAGCGATCGTAAACAACCAGCTGCGAAATTTATGCGGCTCCCGGAGGCGGGAAATGTTTCGATAGGCCCGAACGAATACATCCTGGGTCAGGTCTTCGGTATCCATTTGAGCGCGTATGCGGTAGTAAATCATGCGGTGTATCTCTCCCTGATAGCGATCAATCAGCTGTTCAAAGGCCAGGCGGTTTCCGTCTCTGGCCTGTATGACAAGGCCTGTCATTTGATCGCCAGAGAGCTTCGAGCCAGAAACGTTATGAGTTGATGGATTCATTGTTTCGTATCAGCGAGGTTGTCTGTACCTGAGAACAATGCTTCAGTGAATCAGATTCATTATACTGGCTCTCAATTATATTATTCATTTCTCAACAATTCTGGCTGTAAAGACGCAAAAGCGGGAAAAATGGTTTACAAAAATCAGCCTTACTCACCCATCGGGCCTTTTGAGCCCCTTAACTAATCTTTCCATTAGATGCGAAATCCCGCTTCATAAAGCGGGGAGAAGGGGTTTTGAAACCACTTCGAGATAAAATCAGTTTAATCCTTATATTCTACTTGCATAAGGGCTGATTCCTATGTATGAATGCTCCCTTATCAATTAGTTTCCATCCGGAAATGGCCCTTTTTCGCTTTGTCTTGATGAGCTGCGTTCTCCGCGGGTTTTCCGCCGGCAACGTACTCGATGTACGCCTTGGCGGAAACCCTTGTGCGGCCTTGCTCATCGAAAAAACTGCTCATTTCCAAATTGAAAACCAATTAGTGCTGTCCCTTGTATGTGCACTAATTGGAAAAGTGGGGTGTGATTCTTGATGGATATTAAATTATCGGGGAGCAGTCAAGCCCGGGTTTCCTCCATTGGCATTGCGCAAGCGGCGTCTTATATTGCCCGTACCCAGAGACCCGATGGAGAAATACCCTGGTGTGAGGGGCAAAAAACGGACCCTTGGGATCATGTTGAATCCGCCATGGGTCTCAGTGTGGGGGGCTATCTGGGTGAATCCCAACGGGCCTTTGAATGGTTAGCCGGCAAGCAGCTGGATGATGGCAGCTGGTACACGGCATACCGGCAAGGGGTTGCCGAAGATAAAACCCGCGACGCCAATCTGTCTTCCTACATTGCTGTCGGTCTGCTGCACTACTACTTAATAACAAAGGATAAGGCGTTTTTAAAAGAAATGTGGCCGACACTTTCAAAGGCCATTGAATTTGCCTTGAGCTTACAAACACCCAACGGTGAAATCTACTGGGCCATAAGCCCCGAAGGCAACGTTGACCGTATGGCACTTTTAACGGGGTCCAGCTCGATTTACATGAGCATTAAATGCGCGCTGGCGATTGCAAAAATACTGGGGTTTTTCATGCCGCTCTGGGAAATTGCCATGAATAAACTGGCTGAGGCCATAAAGCATAAGCCCTACGTGTTTAATATGACCAAATCCCGCTATTCGATGGATTGGTTTTATCCGATTCTTTGCGGTGCTATTACCGGAGATGATGCCCAAAAACGCCTTGATAAATACTGGAAAAAATTTGTGGTTGAGGACCGGGGCGTGAGATGTGTATCGGATAAACCCTGGGTTACCATTGCTGAAACATCGGAGCTGACCCTGACGCTGGCGGGTATGGGGAGCCCTGAACTGGCCGCAATTGTGTTTAGTTGGATCTGTGATCGACGGTATCAAGACGGATCCTACTGGTGCGGATTTATCTGCCCGGATCTGGTCATTTGGCCGCAAGATAAAATTACCTGGACCAATGCGGCGGCTCTGATTGCTGCGGATGCGATTTACAATTTAACACCTGCAAGCGCGCTCTTTAGTCATCAATTCTGGGCGATCTCTGAGCTTTCGCCACTTGTCGATTTCAATTAAATAGGTGCATCTCAATCTGTGACAATAATCCTTTCAATTGTTTAACCACAGAGCACACAGAACTCACTGAGAAAATTAAAAGTTAAATTTATCCGCAGATTACGCAGATTTCCGCAGATTTGGAAAATTAATATTAAGAGAAATTCATTAAAATTATTACAGAGACAGAAATAATTGTTAATTATCTAAAATTTGTGGGCCCATTTTTTTATATTTTCTAATTTATAAATTAATCTGCGATAATCTGCGAAATCTGCGGATTATTAAATCACCTCTTTGGTCTCTGTGATCTCTGTGGTTAATTATTAAAAAGGTTAAGATCCTTGCAGAAAGATCACCGCCCATATTTTTTAAAAAGAGCGCTATCGAAGTTTCAAAGATTTTATACCCGCCATTTTTTACGTCCCCATTTTACCGCCCTTGGCAATTCCCCTACAATTGTTAAGCCCTGGTACGTGGAAGTATTCGGCTCCCCGGTTGATATCGGTGATTATGTTTCCATTATTGCCGCTCCGGACAACAGGGTGCGGTTGTCTGTTTGGGCAGACAAACAGGTCAGCGGACGAATTCGTATCGGAGATTATTGTCTGCTCGGTCCGGGAGTTAGAATCAGTTCGGCTTCACAAATCCGCATCGGTGATAACTGCATGATCGCCAGCGGTGCCTATCTAACCGATTCCGATTGGCATGATGTCTATAACCGTATTGCATTCGGGAAAACAGATCCGATTGATATTGCGAATAACGTCTGGATCGGAGACAGCGCCATTGTCTGCAAAGGGGTTAGCATCGGTGAAAACAGTGTCGTTGGTGCCGGGGCGGTGGTGGCCAATTCTATCCCCGCCAATTGCATTGCCGCCGGAAACCCTGCCCAGGTTGTCAAGCATCTTGACGCTGAAGAAGCATTTACGACCCGTAAGCAGTGGTTTTTAAAAGCTTCCAATTTGTATGCTGAAATTGATCAACTGGACAGAGAGTTGTTGGGCGACAATACCTTGCTGCACTGGTTGCGGTATGTGTTCTTTCCCTCTAAAGGAGATTGATTCGATTGCGGATTTTAGATTGCGGATTGCGGATTTTGAAAATCCGATATCTACTTAGTCCTCAGCCCTCAGTCCTCATCACTTTCTTTTACGATCCACCAGACAAAACCCCCAGAAAATCAGCCCACCGCATAATGCGATCAGAGAGCTGATCATAAACAGGGTAAAGGATCCGGTAATTTCGTATAAATAGCCGTTAATAAAGAAACCCACCATCAGGCCCAGACCATAACTGGTGGCATTGTTGACAGCCTGGCCCAGGGTCTTGGCTTTATCCGGCGCCAGGTGGTCGATATACAGGATGCTGGCGATGTGAAATGTGCCGTAGGTTAACGCATGCAGAACCTGGGCAATTAAAATTGCCGTTGCCGATTGGACGAAGAACAGGATGAACCACCGCAGGGCGGCAACCATAAATGAAAAGATCAAGACGGTCTTAATGGAAAAGCGGTTAAAGATTTGATCTGATCGGAGCATGACCAGAATCTCGGCGGCCGATGCCAATGCCCATGTCAATCCGATAAAGGTGCTTCCAAACCCCAAATTTTCCAGATGAATCGAAAAAAAGCCGTAATAAGCCCCGTGGCTGACCAGCATCAAAAAAGCGCAAAACAGAAATACAAGCACATGTCTGTCCAGCAGACTTTTGGCGTCCCTGGACAATCGTTTCTTTTTTGCGATCTGTAGGTTGGGGATTTGGGTGGAAATTACCGACAGCATCAACGATCCGGCCAGGATAAGAACGACAATCATCTCCACCGAATACAGATCGATGATTTTACCCAGTGCAAGCACGACAGCGATAAAACTGATGGATCCCCAGACGCGGATATGGCCGTAACTTTTTTTTTCTTTTCCCAGAATATCCATGGTAAATGCTTCCAGAAAGGATATGATCGGGGAAAAAAACATACCGTAAAAAATGGTGATGGCCAGCATGGGCCAAAAATCAACGGTAAAAAGGTACAGCATCCAGATCAGGGCACTGCAGAAACAACACAGGATGTAGATCGGTCGGCGGGCATTGAGACGATCGGCCAGCGCTCCCCAGATAAGGGGAAAAAGGACGAGTGCTACCGAACGCACTGCAGATAGGATTCCGATTCGAAAGCCGCTGAATCCCAGGTGGTAGCAATAGAGGTTGAAGAAGGGTAAAAAAATTCCCAGCACACCAAAATACAGAAAGTACTGGGAACCGATAACAAGATGATATGCTCGCTTGTTTTCGGTGGCCATGGTTGGTTCATACGGCATTTATTCAATATCAACGGTTACCTGTTTCGGTTTTTCCTCTTCGGATCTGGGAATTTCTACCGTCAGAACCCCGTCTTTAAACGATGCTTTGATCAGATCCGGTTTGATCTGCTCCTGGAGTGAAAAGGAGCGGTTAAATTTACCAAAACTTCTTTCCTTGCGATAATAATGTTCATCCTTGATTTCCGGATCCAGCAGGCGTTCCCCTTTGAGGGTCAGCAGATTGTCTTTAACCTCGACCGATACGTTGTCTTTGTTAACGCCGGGGAGTTCTACTTTCAGAACGATCCCATCGCCGGTTTCATAAATATCAACCGGGGGGCTCCAGTCATAAAGGCCGACCTCTTCGTCCAACTCCCTTGAGCGCCCAAACGACTCGTTAAAGATTCGATTGATTCGGTCCTGCAGGGTCGCTACGTCTCGGAATGGATCCCATCTTACGATTGCCATGACTGAACCTCCTTGTATAAAGCGTTTATATCGACTGAAAATTAATCATACCTCCATTCTTGTCAAGCTTTACAAAGCAAATAATCAGTGTTATTTTGATCTGGAATTTAGCGAATAGAACCAAACAATTTCCATACAATTTAGGAGCCGGAGATGGAATTTATCAAAATTAGAATTGCCGAAGATTTTGGTCATCTGGGTTCTGACCTGGAAAAAACGATTGAAGATATGTTTCGCTCGATGAGTCCAACCTTCTCACTTGCCGATCGCACCTGGAAACCGCCGATGGACATGAACGAAACGCCGGATGAGATCGTTATCGTTGCCGAGATTGCCGGAGTGGATAAGGATGATCTGGAAGTTGAAATCAGCAGCAAAGCCGTTAGAATCCAGGGTAGCCGGATTGCCCGCCATTGCACCGATGACACCACCTACCGGCTCGCCGAAATTCAATACGGCCGCTTCGAAAGAATTCTATATCTGCCAGCGCCCATTGATCCTGAAGTTGTATCTGCCGGTTACACAAACGGCCTGCTCGAAGTCCGACTGGCAAAAATGCCGATTGAAAAATCCCATAAAATTCCGATATCAGAAGGATAAATCGAAGGCAATAAGTGGTTTTTTTATTTCGATATTCTTACTTTTTCGATCATAACCCGAACGTGCCATAATCATAACGGTAAAAACCACAAAGACACAAAGACACAAAGCGCACAAAGAATAATACTTAAAAAGACTAAAGATACTTTGTGATCTTCGTGCCTTTGTGGTGGGAAAAATTTTTTAAAAAAAATGGAAAATTGGACGACTATTTCTGGAGGTAATAATGACGGACCAACCTGTTCAAAAACCACCGGTTGAGATTGATACCGAAAAAATTCCCGAACTGCTTCCCATACTGCCCTTGTTTGATGCGGCCCTGTTTCCCAAAATGGTGCTGCCGCTGGTGGTAATGCAGGGCGAGTCGGTGCGGCTGGTGGATGAAGCCATGGCAAAAAATCGGATCATCGGGCTGGTCGTATCCAAAAAACCGGGGGAGGGCCTTAAGCCGGATAGCGAAGATCTGGCCCAGATCGGAACCAGTGCGTTAATCTTGAAAATGGCCAAAACCCAGGACAATCGGACCCAGCTTTTGGTGCAGGGCCTCCACCGCTTCAAAATAAAGTCCTGGGAAAATAGCCGGCCCTATCTGCGCGCGCGTATCGAACTGCTGGAAGAAAAAGAAATAAAAGACAATGAAACCGAAGCGCTCATGTCAAACCTGGCCGGGCAATTTATCCGCATCATAGAGCTTTCTCCGGGGCTGCCGCCGGAAATCGGCCAGATGGCAAAATCGATTCCCGAAGCCGGGACCCTGGCGGATATGATTGCCTCTACGATTAATTCCAGCCCGGAAGAAAAGCAAAAAGTTCTTGAGATACAAAATGTGAAGGAGCGTCTCAAAGAAGTCACCCGTCTGGTGAATCATCAGCTCAGTATCCTCGAACTGGGAAATAAAATTCAGAGCCAGGTCAAGGGAGACATGGATCAGAGTCAAAAGGAATATTATTTACGGCAGCAGCTCAAGGCCATCAAAGAAGAATTAGGCGAAACAGATGAAAGTCAGGTAGAAATTGAAGAATACCGGGCCAAAATTAAAGAAAAAAATCTTCCTCAAGAAGCTCTCAAAGAAGCAGAGCGCGAACTGGACCGTCTGTCACGCATGCATCCGTCTTCAGCCGAATATACCGTAGCGTCAACCTATCTGGATTGGATCACCGCTTTGCCCTGGCACGAAAACACCGAGGATAATGTTGACATCAAAAAAGCACAAAAAATCCTGGATGATGATCATTATGGGCTTGAGAAGCCCAAAAAGCGCATTATTGAATATCTGGCGGTCCGCAAATTGAAACCCGAATCAAAAGGGCCGATTTTATGTTTTGCGGGCCCTCCGGGGACCGGAAAGACATCCCTGGGACAGTCAATCGCACGTGCCCTGGGCCGCAAGTTTCACCGCATTTCCCTGGGCGGCGTCAGAGACGAGGCCGAAATCAGAGGCCACCGGCGCACCTATGTCGGAGCGCTTCCCGGACGCATTATTCAGGGCCTGCGGCGGGCTGAATCCAATAACCCGGTCTTTATGCTGGATGAAATTGACAAGGTGGGCAGTGATTTTCGGGGTGACCCGTCTTCCGCACTTCTGGAAGTGCTGGATCCTGAACAGAATTTTTCTTTTAGCGATCATTATCTGGATGTGCCTTTTGATCTCTCCAAAGTCATGTTCATCACAACCGCAAACATCTTAGATACCATACCGCCGGCATTGCGGGACCGGATGGAAGTTTTGATGCTGCACGGATACACCCTGGATGAAAAACTGAAAATCGCCAACCGCTTCCTCATTCCCCGGCAGCGGGATGAACACGGCATCAAGGCCAAGCAGATAAAATTTAACCAGAGTGCGGTTAAACAAATTATCACGGGTTACACCCGTGAAGCCGGACTGCGTAATCTGGAACGGGAAATCGCCAGCGTTTGTCGCGGTGTCGCCAGCAAGATTGCCGCCGGCAAGGTAAAGTCCGTAACCATCAAAGTAGACGATATCCACGGGTACCTCGGCCCCATCCGATTTACGTCTGAAACCAAGGCCAGAGTGACCACACCCGGCGTCGCCACCGGCCTGGCCTGGACGCCAACCGGCGGCGAACTTTTGTTTATCGAGGCCACCGCAATGAAAGGGAAAAATGGCCTGATCCTGACCGGGCAGCTGGGGGATGTGATGAAAGAATCGGCAACAGCCGCCTTGAGTTTTATCCGCGCAAATGCCAAAAAACTAAAAGTCGCTGAAGATTTTTTCGATACCCATGATATACATATTCATGTGCCCGCCGGTGCGATACCCAAAGACGGGCCTTCGGCCGGCGTTACCATGCTCACCGCTTTAATCTCGCTGTTGACCGACAAGACCATTCATAAGGATCTGGCCATGACCGGTGAGATTACCTTAAGAGGTCAGGTGTTGCCGGTTGGCGGTGTCAAAGAAAAAGTGCTGGCTGCGCATCGGGCCGGCATCAGGGAAATTATCCTGCCGGAATGGAACCAGAAGGATCTGGAGGACATACCGCCAAAGGTTAAAAAGGAGATTCGCTTTCATTTTGTCGACAAAATGATTAAAGTTCTTGAAATCGCACTGGATCGTAAAAAGCCGCCGGCTCGCAAAAGAAAGCGAAAAAAAACATAGCTCATCGTATCAGGATTTTTACAACGCCTTGCTCTTATGGACAACAGAACACGTGTGCGCACATTGTTAATCGGTTGCCGTATCATCTTTATCTTTACGTTGTTTGCTTTATTTATCTGCGCGTGTGCGAGCAGTACATCCACTTATTCACCACCGCCGCCCAGCAAACCCGGCCATCCAAAACCCTATAAAGTACTCGGCAAATGGTATCAGCCGCTGCCGCATTCCGAAGGTTTTCGCCAGAGCGGCCTGGCCTCCTGGTATGGGCGGGATTTTCACGGCAAAAAAACATCAAATGGTGAGATTTACAACATGTATGCCATGACCGCTGCTCATAAAACACTGCCGTTGGGCACTTATGTAAAGGTGCACAACCAGGAAAACAATCGCAGCATTGTCGTCAGAATCAATGATCGCGGTCCCTTTGTGCGCGGCCGGATCATTGATTTGTCTTACACGGCCGCCAAAGATATCGGAATCGTGGGTCCGGGGACCGCCCGGGTCGAAGTGGTTGCCCTGGGCAGGCGAACGTCAACTTCCGGCGGCACGGCGTCGACTTACACTACCGAGGATTATTCTCACGGCAAATTCACCTTTCAGGTCGGCGCCTTTTTGGATCGTGAAAATGCCGAAAGACAAAAGCGTGAACTGGCGCAACGGTATAAAAATGCGCACATTGCGGTTTATGACAGAGGAGATAAAATCTTTTATCGGGTCCGGGTCGGCCGATTTACAACGCTGCAAGAGGCCGTTCAACAGGAAGAAATTCTGATAAAGGACGGATTCCCGGATGCCATTCTGGTGGCCGAATAGACAACATGATCTGCAGTTTGATGTATTGGAGGTAAAATCATGATTCAATCTCAACATAACCTATGGGAAGCAGTCTTGCGGCACCGGATGGGTTCGATCCTGTTGGTTACCATTATTGCACTGACAGTCACGTTGCCCTCGATTGTGAAGGGCGCCGGATCGGATTCAGTTTCAGCGAAAACGCTGGTGCAGAATGAACCATGGATTGGTGATTTTGACAAAATGGCCGAAAAGCGGCAGATTCGGGTGTTAGTGACCTACAGCAAAACATTTTATTTTTTAGATCGCGGCCATCAGCGCGGTATCTCCTATGATCTACTCAAAGAATTTGAGAAATATGTCAACAAAAAGCCTAAAGCAAAAACATTGAAAATAAATGTTGTGTTTATTCCAGTCCGGCGGGATGAACTGATCCCCGGTCTTGTGAAGGGTTTGGGGGACATTGCCGTCGCCAATCTGACCATAACTGCGCAACGCCAAAAATTGGTGGATTTTTCCAGCCCTCTTTTGACCGGTGTAAGCGAAGTGCTCGTAACCGGGCCCGCGGCACCACCGGTGGTCAGCCTTGATGATCTTGCGGGAAAGGAAATCCACGTTCGCAAGTCCAGCAGTTATTATGAAAGCCTTGTTCAACTCAATGCGTCGTTCGAAAAAAACGATAAACAGCCGATGCAGCTTATTTTGGCGGATGCCACGCTTGAGGATGAGGATTTGCTGGAAATGGTAAATGCTGGCCTTATACCGATGATCGTCATGGACAGCCACAAGGCGCAATTCTGGACCCAGATTTTTGAAAAGATCCAGGTTCATTCCAAAATTACCGCGAGGACGGGTGGCGAGATTGCCTGGGCCTTTCGTAAGAACAGTCCCAAGCTTAAAGCCGTGATCAATGAATTCGTTAAAGGCCACAAAAAGGGTACGCTGATCGGCAATATGTTATTTAAACGCTATTTAAAGAACACCCAATATGTCAAAAATTCTGTATCCGAACAGGAGTTGAGAAAATTCGAAGCCATGATCCAACTTTTCAAGAAATACGCAGACCATTATGACTTTGATTATTTGATGCTTGCCGCCCAGGCCTACCAGGAGTCCGGTCTGGATCACAGCAAAAGGAGTCCAGCGGGTGCAATTGGCGTCATGCAAGTGCTGCCGGCTACGGCTTCGGATCCTAATGTCAACATACCTGAGATTGAAAAGCTGGAAAACAATATCCATGCCGGCACGAAATACCTGCGATTTATTATTAATCAATACTATAAAGACGAACCCATGGACGACGTTAACAAAATGCTCTTTGCATTCGCATCATACAACGCTGGGCCGGAAAAGGTGAACAGACTTCGCAAAAGAACCGCTGCATTGGGACTGGATCCCAATGTATGGTTTCATAATGTGGAGATTGCCGCAGCCGAGGTAATCGGTCGTGAGACGGCCCAGTACGTCAGTAACATTTACAAATACTACATCACCTACCGACTGGTTGCAAAACAAAGAGAGAGAAAACAAAGGATGATAAACGAAAAAACAGCATGAAAAATGAAGCATGCTTAAAAAATGCACGCACAAATGATCCTGATCGGAGTTCACTCATGAGACATTCTGCAAAGAAAATCCTTTGCGTCGTGTTGCCGATAGCCGTACTTCTGATATCAAGCCATGTGCTGGCCCAAGAGCAATCCAGTGGCGATCAAACCTCGGGAACGAAACGAGATGTATCTGTGTCAGCATCGGATCTGGCCGATATCATACCGAAAGCGACAAAATTGTCCGCAGATCTGGCGACCCTTGAAAACAGGGCTACCGGTCTCCCGGATGTCGCAGAATTTGAAAAAAAGTACGCCCGGATCGAGGAGAATCTAAAGGTTCCTGCCGCTCAATTACAACAGATAAAGGACTCAAAAGATGGTCGCTTAAATAAGCTTGTGGAACTGAGGAAGGTAATCGAGCGGGAAAAGGAATTATTCGAAGAAATCAGCAGACCCCTTAGTGAAGCCATTCGTCAATGCGGCGATTGGAGAAACGCTTGGCAGGCAGAGAAGCAAAATTGGAGCCAGTGGGAGTCTGCCCTAATCGAAGATGGAGATCTGGCCCAACTCAAAGCGACTTTTGAAAAGGCAAAGGGCACGATCGACAAGGCTTTGGAAATCGTCCGTTCGCAACTGAATTCGATGCTGACGGCCCAGGAGAGAGCCGGCAATATTCAGGCAAAAATAGTTGCGCTTAGCGCAGAGATAGACTCTATGATTTTAGCCACCCGTTCCGGTGTCAGGGTCAGCCTGTCTCCTCCGATGTTTTCGTCGCGGTATTTTGATCAGTATTCAAACGAGTTGTGGTACGCATTGCAAAAAGGCCTGACTGATATCTCATGGCCGGGCAGCCGTTTCATGGATCAACAGGGGTTGATCGTCTTTCTCCATATTTTGTTTTCTCTGATTGTGATCATCGCCGTCTTTCGCAAACGACAGGTGCTCAACGATTCGGAACGCTGGCGGTTTGTGGCAGCACGGCCTTATTCCGCAGGATTGTTTTTTGGCTCGCTAGCGTCAATGTGGCTTTATGAATATCGGGGGTTTCAAGACACGTGGGGACTTTTCATTACGATGTTCGCCGGCTTCGCCTTTGCACGACTTATCAGCGCTTTGAATGTGGCCTTCTGGAAAAGGCAGTTTGTATATGGGTTAATCATCGTTTTGACCGTCACCAGACTGCTGCAGGTGGTCATGTTGCCGCTTCCACTATTCCGACTATACATGGTTTTGGCTGCGTTGGCAGGCCTTGTCTTCTGCTGGCGGTGGGCCCGCGAAAGTGGGCGTCAAAACGACCCGCACTTTTATCGCCGGTTGCTTCGGATGGGCGCTTTCGTTTTTGCCTTCATCATCATTGCGGATATTTGGGGCAAACAAGGGTTGGCCGATTTTCTGTTCCTATCTCTAATACGTTCGACGGCAACTGTGCTTGCCTTTATGTTGTTCATGTACATGATTCGCGGGTCTTTGGAGTGGGTATTGCGTCGTCCATCTCTCAAACGAACGGCATTGTTTTACAGGGATGCCGACGTCATCATTCGCCGGGTGACCCTATTTACGGATGTTGCCATATGTGGCCTGCTTCTGCTGCCCGCTAATCTGTTGATCTGGGGAGTTTTCGATAGCTTGCCGGCGGCGATAAAAGGTTTGCTGGCACTTGGGTTTAACCTGGGGTCCCAACGGATTAGTGTGGGTCTGGTGATTATTTCAGCAGGCATCCTTTATGGATCGTTTCTGGCATCCTGGATGGTCCAGAAAATGCTGATGGATGACGTGCTCGCCAGGCGTCGCGTGGAAATCGGGGTCCGGGTTTCAATCGTAAGATTGGTTCACTATGTCTTCATATTTGTCGGCTTCCTTTTGGCGCTCCTGGCACTCGGGTTCGAGTTTACAAAACTCACCATCATATTGAGTGCGCTCGGCATCGGCATCGGCTTTGGCCTGCAAAGCATCGTCAACAATCTTGTCAGCGGACTCATTCTGCTCTTTGAACGACCTGTCAGGGTGGGTGATTTTATCGAGATCGGTGAGAAGTGGGCTGAAATCAAAAAGATCGGTCTTCGAGCCACAACCGTCCAAACCTTCGACCAGGCAGATGTGATCATCCCCAACGCCGATCTTGTCACCAATCAGGTGATCAATTGGACGCTTAGCAATCGGCGCGTGCGGCTTATCATTCCGGTGGGAGTGGCCTATGGTTCGGACGTTTCCCTGGTGATCGAAACGCTGCTGGCAAGCGTCAAGGAAAACTCAAAGATTGCCGAAGCACCCACCCCTCAGGTGTTATTTTTGAAATTCGGAGAGAGCGCTCTCGAGTTCGAGCTTCGCGTCTGGGTGTTGGATGCCGAAAACAGACTGGTCGTAAGCAGTGAACTTCACCAGGAGATTGACAGGAGATTCAGGGAAGCGAAAATCGAGATTGCCTTTCCCCAGCGGGATCTGCATCTGCGCAGTCTGGATGACTCGGTCATTTTGCAGCCATCGGAGACGACAAGATAACGTTATTGTTGCGCTTAATATATCGCCAATCCTTGGATATTTGGGTTTTTAGCAGGCATTTCGGTCGATATCAAATCTGAAGACAGAAAGATTCTATCTCATAAAAATCATTGCTTTTTGGATGGCGCTCATCTATAAACAAACGCCATATTCCAAGATATGGCGCCGACGGGTTTGCCATAAGTTACAGCCTTTGAACATCCAATACATATGTTTCTGCTTCGGCAGCGGGCATCAATCTTTTACTAATTCTCTTGTTTATCACCTTAGGTTCTAAGTTATTCTGCGCTTAAAATTACAGCGGAGAGGTTATGCAACCGATTGTATCCTCTGGAATACTTTCACCGTGGGAACCGGGTATCTTCAGCCTGGCGATTTATGTGATTCTCATTCTGGTTTTTGTCGCATCTCAGCTGTTCATTGCGGTCTGGCTCGGGGAAAAGAAAAAAACCGTCGAAAAATTAAGGCCTTATGAAAGCGGTATTATTCCCACCGGAGCCGCGCGTCTGCGTTATCCCGTCCCTTTTTATCTGGTGGCCATCTTTTTTCTCATTTTTGACGTGGAAGGCGCCTTTATTTTTGCCTGGGCCATCGCCCACGGAGAACTGGGCTGGGCGGGATGGATGCAAATTTCATTTTTTATCGTATTGTTGCTGCTGGGTCTTGTTTATATCTGGCGAAAAGGGGGTCTTGATTGGGGGCCGATAGCCCAAAAGGATTAAGCCAGCGTTTGCTGGGCGGAACAGACGCCCTGGTTAACTGGGCGCGAAAATACAGCCTGTGGCCCATGTTTTTTGGGCTCTCATGCTGTTTTGTCGAGGAGGCGACCGCCCTGACCGCACGTTACGATATGGCCCGTTTCGGAGCGGAAGTCCTGCGCCCCTCCCCGCGGCAGGCCGATCTTTTGATTATCGCCGGCACCGTCTTTAAAAAAATTGCCCCGGTTGTTCTGCGTCTATATGAGCAGATGGCGGAGCCTAAATGGGTGATCTCCATGGGCTCCTGCTCCAACTGCGGGGGCATGTATGACGTTTACAGCGTGGTTCAGGGTGTCGATCAGATTTTACCGGTGGATGTTTATATACCGGGCTGCCCGCCCCGGCCGGAGGCCGTTCTGCAGGGGCTTGTCATGCTGCAGAAAAAAATTGAAACGGAGAGCCCCGCCCGCTCTATTTTTCATTTAAAGGGCGGCAGCCAGGGAAGCGTCAAGCCCATTCTGGTGGACGACCGGACCAAATCCCGCGACCCCCGGGGTCCGGGCATGGAAGGCACCGCCATTCGCGGGACGTCGGCGGTGCCGCCAGAATTCCGGGACAGCCGCTCAGATCTCATGTGGGCCCCGCCGCCCCGGCAAATCGAACTCAATCATTCCGATCAAGATCTGACCCGGGTCCTGGGCGCGCAATTCGGCGATGCCGTTGCGCCTGTTGCGCCGATATCCGATATGCTCACCTTGCAGGTTGCCGAAAACCGGTTTAAAGATGTGCTGCGTTACCTGAAGACCGAGGCAACGCCCAAATATCAGCGTCTGGATGATCTGACCGCCATTGACGAATCCGCCCGCAGGCAGCCGCAAAACTATCCGGACTACACGATGGTCTATCATCTGCTGTCCTTTGACTCCGCCAGCCGGCTGCGGCTGAAAGTGCCGTTGCAGGGTCAGGATCCCGTCACCCGGAGCATCACCGATATCTGGCCCTCGGCCAACTGGTATGAGCGGGAAGTATTCGATCTGATGGGAATTCGTTTCGAGGGCCATCCGAACCTTTCCCGTATTATCATGCCGCCCGACTGGCAGGGGCATCCGTTAAGAAAAAGCCATCCGGGTAGAGCCACCGAAATGGCACCTTATACCCGTATAGATGCCGAGAAACTGCAACCTTTAGACGGCGGTGTTTATGCCAAAACGGCGGCAGCTGAGCACCAATTGATTTTAAATATCGGTCCCCATCATGTCAGCACCCACGGTTTGTTGCGCTATATTGCTTCTTTAAACGGAGAGGAAATCACCGGCCTGGACATGGAAATCGGCTATCACCACCGGGCCGTCGAAAAAATCGGCGAACGCCAGACCTGGCACCAGTTTATTCCCTATCTGGCACGGGTCGACTACCTGGCCGGGGCGGCCAATGATCTCCCCTATCTTCTGGCGCTTGAAACCCTGGCTGATATAAAAGTCCCGCAGCGCGCTCAGGTGATCCGGGTGATGCTCAGTGAACTCTTTCGCCTGAGCAACCATCTGGTCTGGTTTGCGACCTATGCCCACGATGTCGGGGCCATGACGCCGAATTTTTATACCTTTCGCGAACGGGAAATGATTCTCGATATTGTCGAACGCATTACCGGAGGACGCTTGCACCCCTCCTGGTTCCGGATCGGCGGGGTGGCCGCGGACCTGCCCGAAGGGTGGAAACCGGCGGTCGATGAATTTGTCAAAATATTCCCGCAGCGCTTGCAGGAATACGAGAATTTGATACGTGAAAACCCCATCTTCAAGGCCCGCACCCAGGGTGTCGGTCGCATCTCATTGCAGGATGCCATGGACTGGGGGGTGACCGGACCCAATCTGCGAAGTTGCGGACTGGAATGGGATTTGCGCAAAAAAATGCCTTATTCGGGGTACGAAAATTTTGAGTTTGAAATTCCCACTGCAACCGGTGGAGATTGTTATGCCCGCTATCTGGTGCGTGTCGAAGAAATGCGTCAGAGTTTGCGTATCATCGACCAGGCGGCCAACAACATGCCCGCCGGCCGTTATGTGACCGATGATTACCGTTATGTGATTCCCAAACGCGAAGACATGCTGAAGGATATCGAAAGCCTGATCCATCATTTTGTCAATGTGACCCGCGGGCCAAGAATTCCAGGAGGCGAGGCCTATGCGGCCTGTGAAATACCCAGAGGGGAACAGGGCTATTACGTGGTCAGCGACGGGCTGGGCTATGCTTATCGGGTGCGCATCCGCGGGCCCGGCTTTGCCAATGTCCAGGTCATGCCAATGATGGCTGTCGGTGAGAGTATCGCGGATTTAATCGCCATCATTGGTTCGGTTGATTATATTTTGCCGGATATCGACCGTTAACTCGATTGCGGAATGCGGATTTCTGAATGAAGAAAGGTTACTTGTAAGTTACTTAGCTATTATGTTGCCGAACGAACTAAAAGAATCACTGGAAGAGAAAATCGCGCATGCCGATCATCCGCGGGAGATGGTGGTTGACGTCATGCTGGCGCTGCAGGAGCACTACGGTTTCTTAAGCGATGATGCCGTGGAAGCGGTTGCGGCGTTATTGGGGATGTCGCCTCTGGAAGTGGAGGAGCTCGCCACCTTCTATACCTTTATTTACCGTGAGCCGGTCGGAAAATATGTGATTCATGTCTGTGACAGTGTGATTTGCTGGATGGACGGGGTTGGATCCATATCCATACAGGATTATCTTTGCCGAAAACTGGATATCGCTGTGGGCGCCACCTCGGCGGATGGACTATTTACGCTTTTGCCGGTCTGCTGTATCGGATATTGTGATTTGTCGCCGGCCATGCTGATCAACCGCAAGGTTTACGGGCATCTGACACCGCAGAAGATCGATGAAATATTAGAAAAATTGAAATCAGAAGCATGAGAAGATTTCGGAATGCGGAATGCGGATTTCGGATTAACGCATTCACCATTTAACTCATTATGCTTCCTTTAACTTTAGGCATTTTAGGCACTTTTAATTTTAGGCATTTACGATGAAGTATCCTCAGATCTTACTTGAAAACCGCAAACCGGACCGCATTACCACACTGGAAGAATACGAACAAAGCGGTGGGTATCAGAGCTTGAAAGCGGCTATCTCCGAGCACGGCGAAGCGGGCATCCAGCAGATGATTGAGGATGCCAGCCTGCTGGGGCGCGGCGGCGCAGCCTTTCCGGCGGGTTTAAAACTGAAATCAGTGGCCGCCGACGCGCCGTCTCCGCGATATATCGTTTGCAATGCCGATGAAATGGAGCCCGGCACCTTTAAAGATCGGGTGTTGATCCACGCCAATCCCCACATGATCATCGAAGGTATGATCATTGCCGGGTTTTCGATTCAAGCGCAAAAGGGCATTATTTTCATCCGGCCGGAGTACGAAAGCGGCGCCCGAATTTTAGAACGCGAGGTCAAAGCGGCCGAAGCAGCCGGCTATCTGGGTAAAAATATACTGGGAAGTCATTACACCCTGGAGATTGTTGTTCACCGTAGCGGCGGCCGGTACATCTGCGGCGAGGTGACGGCCCAGTTGAATGCCTTAATGGGCAAACGGCCCAATCCCGTGCAACCGCCACCGTATCCAACCGAAAAAGGGGTCTGGGGCCTGCCCACGGTGCTCAGCAACGTGGAAACCTTTGCCTGCGTGCCGCACATTATCCGCCGGGGTCCTGACTGGTTCAAAGGCCTGGCCAAAACCGAAACCGCTGCGGGAACCAAAATCTTTTGCGTCAGCGGCAGGGTGAAGCGGCCCGGCTGTTATGAGCTGCCCATGGGAGTCCGATTAAGTGAGATTATTAATGATTATGCCGGCGGCATGCTGGACGGCTCGGAATACAAGGCCTGTTTGCCCGGAGGCGCTTCAACCGGGTTTCTTCCCAAAGAGCACTTTGACATTGAAATGGATTTTGAATCCCTCAAAAAGGTCGGAAACAGACTGGGAACCGGCGCCATTATGGTTTTTGACCACAAAACCTGCCTGGTGGCGGCGACCTTGAATTTAACCGAGTTTTTTACCAGAGAATCCTGCGGCTGGTGCACCCCCTGCCGGGAAGGTCTGCCGTATATCCGCGATTTGCTTTTGCGCCTGGAAAAGGGTGAAGGCCGGGAAGATTTTATCCCTTTGCTGGAAGAAATGGGCAGGCATCTCTGGAGCGCATACTGTGCGTTCGCACCCGGAGCCGTCGCGCCTTTGCAAAGTTTGCTGGCGCAATTCCGGGACGAGGTAGAGGCGCATATTCGTCAGAAGAAATGTCCATTCAGTTAACTGGCAGTCAATACAAATTTATGATTTGTTTCGGTCGGCGCGGAGGCCGACCCTACTTGTGAATTAAAGATCTTGGAATGTTGGAATGCCTAAACTCGTTATCGATGATCGTGAAATCGAAGTTGCGCCGGGAACCAAGGTGATCGAAGCTGCGCAAAAGCTGGGCATCATGATCCCGCGGTTATGTTACCATCCGGCTCTGGGTTCGGTGGGCGCCTGCCGGGTGTGTGCCGTTAAATTTTTACAGGGCCCGTTTAAAGGGGTGCAGATGAGCTGCATGGTGGCCGCCCAGGACGACATGGTGGTGTCCACCACCGACAAAGAAGCGGTCGCTTTCCGCAAATATGTGATTGAATGGCTGATGCTCAATCATCCCCACGATTGTCCGGTGTGCGATGAGGGCGGACATTGCCTGCTGCAGGATATGACGGTTTCCGGCGGCCACGGAATCCGAAGATACCTGGGGAAGAAGCGCACCTACGCCGACCAGTATCTGGGTCCCTTGCTCCAGCACGAAATGAATCGCTGTATTCATTGTTACCGCTGTGCCAGATTTTATCAGGAATTCAGCGGTTATCGGGATCTGGGAGTCATGCAATCCGCCAATCAAACCTATTTTGGACGTTTTGAAGACGGTGTCCTGGAAAGCCCCTTTTCAGGCAACCTGAGCGATATCTGTCCGACCGGCGTTTACACCGATAAGCCCGCCCGTTTTTTTGGCCGACGCTGGGATTTCGAGCGCAGTCCTTCATTATGTATTAGTTGCTCTTTAGGCTGCCATACGGTCGTAAGCTGCCGGTATCGTAAAGTCGTCAGGCAAGAAGCCCGGTTCAGTAATTCGGTAAACGGTTACTTCATTTGCGACCGGGGCCGCTATGGATTTTTCTATGCCGATCTGGAGCAGCGACCCCGCAGAGCCATGATTGATGGTGAAGCGGTGGCTGTCGATCAGGCGGTTAATGTTCTGAAACAAAGGCTGGAGACCATCATGAACAAGGCCGGTAAGGCAGCGGTTGCCTGTGCGGGATCTACCCGCAGCAGTCTTGAAACGCTGGCCATGTTGAAACGGGCATCTCAGGTCAACGGATGGTCAGCGCCGGCTTATTTTGTGGATACGGCCAGTGCTCGTAGGGTGAAATCCGCTGTTGCCAGACTAGAACCCGATCTGATGGTCTCGCTGCGTGAAATTGAGTCAGCCGATTTTGTTTTAATGGTCGGCGCCGATGCGGTTAATGAAGCGCCGATGCTGGCTCCGGCCATGCGCCAGGCCCGGCGAAATAGTGCAACGATTGCCGTCATTGATCCCCGCCCGGTTTTTCTGCCTTTCGCATTTGAGCATTTGCCCGCAAAACTGGAAGAGCTCGATGGTTACCTCGCAGCGGTGATAAAAGCAGCGATCGATCCAGCTGCCCTTGAAGAACAGGAAGAAACCACCCGTAAATTCTTTGCGGCTCTTCCGGAAATAGAGCCGGTGACGCGATTACAGCCAGAAAAAATATCTGCTCTGGCCGAAAAACTGAGAACCAGTCAGCGCCCGGTCATCGTTTGTGGCACGGATGCCGTGCGTCGACAGACACCCGCCCTGGCAGCCGATGTTACCCTGTTGTTGCAGGCCGCCGGCAAACAGGCGGGCTTGTTTTATTTAGTGCCCGGAGCCAATGCATTTGCGGCTGGGTTGCTTTCGGATAATACAGATTCATTTGAAACCCTTGTCGAAGATATTGAAAAGGATTCAATTAAAGGGCTTATTCTGGTGGAAAGTAATCCGCTCTGGAAGTTTCCGGACCGGCAAAGGCTTGAAAAAGCACTGGCGCGTCTGGAGTTGATGGTTGTAATGGACTATCTGAATTCTGAAACCGCCCAGAAAGCCCATATATTCCTGCCCACGACAACGCTGTATGAATCGGGGGGTATTTATCTGAATCAGGAGGCCAGGGTCCAGATGGCGCAACCCGCTTACCGGGGCGGTGCCTCCATCGGTCTTACCGGCGGCGGGGACCATCCACCCCGGGTCTATGGCACGGGAATCCCCGGCAATGAGCCTGCGGCAGCCTGGCAGCTACTGGATTATTTGATAGATGATGGAAAGCAGCCGACGGCGAAAGATCTGCGAGCCGGCATATGGAATTGGCTGGCAGAGACCGAATCCGGATTTAAAGAGCTGGGGACCATTGAGGAAATTCCCGATGACGGTGTGCGGTTTTATCGGCCGCCGGATTTATCAGGGCGCTTTTCAAGCGAATTCCCCGGCGGCAGTTCCGTTAGTGATGGGCATTTGGAACTGATTGCCGTTGAGCGGACATTCGGCACCGAGGCGCTTGCGGCCCTGTCGGATTGTCTGGCGGAGCTTGCGGGGACGCCTGCTGTTTTGATGGGTTCAGACGATGCGGCAGAATTGAGCCTGACTGATGGGGATGTGGTGTCCATCGAACTCGATCGGGGAACCATCGAAGTCAAATTGCAGGTGGCCGATCTTATGGCCGCCGGCACGCTGATCATCCCCCGGCGCAAAGACCTGGACTGGCAAAAATTGGGAACCGGTCAGACGCTGGTTCCAAAAGACCGGATACGGAAGATAAGATAAACGAATAATTTATTCCAATGGCGAACGGAACGATTATGGTAACCTGGATTGCTGGATTCATCATACTGATTGTAAAATTGGGTGTTGTGCTTCTGGTTTTGCT
This sequence comes from uncultured delta proteobacterium, assembly GCA_963706575.1. Lineage (GTDB taxonomy): Bacteria > Desulfobacterota > Desulfobacteria > Desulfobacterales > JAHEIW01 > JAHEIW01. Next base: position 87,267 of record CAVPNL010000005.1, read on the forward strand.
GCTACTGGCTGCATACCTCGTGTGGCTGGAACGCAAATTTCTGGCAAGACTGCAGATTCGCTACGGCCCGAACCGGGCCGGAAAGTTCGGGCTGCTTCAGCCGATTGCGGATAGCATCAAGATGCTCACCAAGGAAGATATCGTTCCGGCGGCAGCGGATCGTTTTATTTTTCTGCTGGCACCTGCGGTGGTCGCCACGACGGCCCTGATGATGTTTGCCGTCGTTCCGTTTGGAAGCAGCCTAACGCTTTTTGGGAAAAAGGTGCCGCTCGTAATAACGGATCTGAACGTGGGGCTGCTCTTTGTCTTTGCGCTTTCTTCTTTAGGGGTCTATGGTGTTGCAATGGGCGGCTGGGCCTCCAATTCGAAATACAGCCTCCTGGGCGGTATCCGCGGGGCGGCGCAGATGATCAGCTATGAGTTGGCCCTGGGGCTTTCCCTGGTTCCGATTGTCATGCTGGCGGACTCCTTCAGCATTGTGGAAATAGTTAAGGCTCAGGAGAGGTACCCGTTTATTTTGGTCCAGCCCTTTGCGTTTGTCATCTTCATGATTAGCGCCATGGCTGAAAGCAAACGGATTCCCTTTGATCTGCCCGAGGCTGAAAACGAGCTGGGGGCCGGCTACCACACCGAGTACAGTGGAATTCGCTTCGGGCTTTTTTTTCTGGGAGAATATGTCCATCTGCAGGTGCTGGGTGCGCTGGTGGCGGTCCTTTTTTTGGGCGGCTGGCGGGGCCCCATCCTGCCGCCGCCGGTATGGCTTTTTATTAAAATCATTTTTGTGGCGTTGATAATGATCTGGGTGCGGGGGACCCTGCCGCGACTGCGTTATGATCAACTCATGGCGCTGGGGTGGAAAGTATTAATTCCAGCGGCTTTGATAAACATAATGGTAACCGGTGCAGTGCTGCTGATGTAAGATTCGAAATAGCAATAAGAATTCAGGGATTAAGAATTTAGGAATTGAGGAATTCAAATCGAGAAGAATCCTCATTGCCAATTCCTAAATTCCAGAATACCTAAACACCTAAATTTGAAAGTTTATAGAAATTATGTCATCTGCCTTAGAAGCAGCAAAAGCCCTTGCAGTTGGCTTTGCAACAACATTCAAGCATCTCTTTCGAAAGCCCATAACGGAAGAATACCCGGAATATAAACGCCCGTTGCCGGCGCGCAGCCGGGCCCGCATCATTCTGACCCGGGATCCCGACGGCGCTGAACGCTGCGTGGCCTGTTATCTGTGTTCGGCGGTTTGCCCGGTCAGCTGCATCTCCATGCAATCGGCCGAAGGAGAAGGCGGGCGGCGATATGCTCAATGGTTTCGAATTAACTTTGGCCGCTGTATCTATTGCGGTCTGTGCGAAGAAGCCTGCCCGACTTCCGCCATTCAGCTCACACCGGATTTTGAGAACTGTCAAAGAGATATCCTGACGCTGGTTTTCGAGAAAAAAGATCTGCTTGTCGATCACCAGGGTAAAGATAAAGAATATAATTTCTACAAATATGCCGGCGTGGTCACCGGGGTGGGGGAAAAAGGTGAGCATGTCAAGGAGGATAAGCCGGTCAATATAAAATCTAATCTCCCTTGATATCAATGGAGTATTGGAGCGATGGAGTAAAATCAATTGCGGATTTTAGATTGCGGATTGCGGATTGAAATACCTGATGTGCCGAATATTTAAAATCCGAAATCTGCAATCCGCATTCCGAAATCTTATTCACTCCAGTACTCCAGATAAAAGCGGAGTTGTTAAATATCTTCACATCAAAAACTGACTTAAAATTTTATGACACTGTACGCTCTCATATTCTACATCTTAGCCGCCATTATTCTGATCACCACCGGTTTGGCCATCACGCGGCGCAACCTGGTGCATGCCGTGGTGTATCTGGTTTTTTCTTTTTTCGGCAGCGCCATGATCTTTTATCTTTTCGGGGCGCCGCTTCTGGCGGTACTGGAAGTGATTATTTATGCCGGTGCCATTATGATTCTTTTTCTATTTATCATCATGATGGTCAAAGCGGAGACTTCAGAAAAGCGGTTGTTTGCGATTCAACAATGGCTGCCGATTGTCCTGATCGCGGTCGTCTATCTTGTTATCGGTGCCGTAATTGTTTCTTCTGCCCCCGGCAGCCAGGTTACGCTGGAAATCGCACTCGCCAAACCAAAAGCATTCGGCGAATATTTGTTTCAAAGACACTGGCTGGTCATCGAAATCGTCTCGTTGCTGCTGCTGATTGCACTCGTCGGTGCACTTTATCTGGGGCGCAAGAAGCCCGGGGAAAATATTTGAAAAGTTACAAAGTTCTTACAAGATGAAACCAAATTAGCGTTTAACCACGAAGATCACGAAGAGCCCGAAGAATGACTTTTTTTTAAAAAAAACTTCGTGAACTTCGTGTCCTTCGTGGTGATAAAAATTCTGGTAGGAAAAGCTAAATCTTAATTTTAAGAAACCCACAAATTAAAGATAAATTATGATCGTTCCATTTGGCCATGTTCTGATATTATGCGGGCTTCTTTTCCTGATGGGGGTATTTTGTGCGGTTGTGCGTCGTAACCTGATCATGATTGTGCTGGGCGTGGAAATTATGTTAAACGCCGCCTCCATTGCTTTTGTGGGCGCCGCATTGCGATGGCAACAGCTGGAAGGCCAGGTGTTCGCCCTTTTTATCTTAGCAGTGGCAGCCGCAGAGGTATCCGTTGGGCTGGCTTTGATTGTTTATGTTTACAGAAGGACCGGGTCATTTGATCCGGAAGCGTATAACCTTTTGAAATGAAGAATAACATGGAGTTATGAAGTGGTGGGGTAAAATTAATTGCGGATTTTAGATTGCGGATTGAAATATCAGACATGTCGGCATTAAAAATCCGAAATCTGCAACCCCGAAATTTTAATCGTTTGAATTTTCCGGTAGCGTATTGCTCCATTGCCAACAAATTACTCTCTAAACATCGAGTGACCGTATGACTTTATCCGGGACAAACGATCCGACATTGATAGCGGCCATGCTGGCTACGCTGCTGCCCTTTGTCGCTTTTGTATTGATTATGGTCTTTACCCGGGCATATCCGCGGTTTTCTGCAGGGTTGTCGATTGCCGCGGTGGCGTTATCCTTTTTAAGTGCGCTTTTTTTGCTGACCAAACACTGGGGGCTGGTTTCTCCACTTCAATATACCTTTCGCTGGGTGGTCTCCGGTGACATTCAGATCCCGTTCGGTTACCTGCTGGATCCGGTCAGCCTGCTGATGCTGGTGGTCGTAACCGGGATCTGTTTTTTGGTTCAGGTATATTCGATCGGCTATATGGCCGGCGATGCGGGGTTCTCCAGATACTATGCGTTTATGTCCCTTTTTGCCTGGGCGATGATGAGCCTGACGCTGTCAGCCACCATGCTGCAGCTTTATATTTTCTGGGAGCTGGTGGGGCTTTCTTCATATCTGTTAATCGGTTTCTGGTATGAAAAGTTCAGTGCCACCGAAGCCGGGAAAAAAGCATTTGTAATGACGCGTCTGGGAGACGTGGCCTTTTTTATCGGATTGCTTCTGGTTTTGACCCACCTGGGCAATCTGAATATACAGCAAATGAACGATCCGCAAGTCGCTGCAACAATGCCACCAGCGCTCATTACCGTTTCCGCCCTGCTGATTTTTGGCGGAATCATCGGCAAAAGCGCCCAGTTCCCACTTCTGACGTGGTTGCCCGACGCCATGGAGGGCCCGACCCCGGTGAGCGCCCTGCTGCACTCCGCCACGATGGTGGCAGCCGGTGTTTACCTGTTTGCACGTCTCTTTCCGTTTTTTAGCCTGTCGGCCACCGCCATGATAATTTTCCTGGCAATCGGCACCATCAGTATGCTGATGGCGTCCACGATGGCGATGGTCAGCCGGGATATTAAGCAGGTGTGGGCTTACTCAACCATCAGCCAACTGGGGTTTATGATCATGGGTCTGGCGGCCGGCAGCTATTTCGCCGGTATTTATCACCTGACGACCCACGCCGGGTTTAAGGCCTTGCTCTTTCTTTGCTCCGGCGTTTTTATCCACGCCTATGAATCCAATGATATTTTCGAAATAAGCCGACAGGGCGGGCGCACGCTGAAAATGCCGACGATCTGCCTCATTATCGCCGCTGCTGCCCTGGCTGGGTTGCCGCCTTTGTCCGGATTTTTCAGCAAGGAATTGATTCTGGCCGGGCTGGCGGCTTTGCAGAATCCGATCTGGCTGCTGGCGGGACTGCTGGGCGCGTTTTTGACTGCTTATTACGCCTTTCGGCTGATCTTTATTCTGATGTTTCCGAAACCGGCTATACCGGAATCTTCAGATGAAGCGGCCCACGGTCATACCGCCGAACACAGCGAATCGAACTATTGGGTGATGGTCTGGCCCTTGATCATTCTGGCCGCAGTCACCGCTGTGCTGGGCCTGTATGAGGCCCCTCTGGATCATTTTATCGCCGGCGGGGAAAAGATGAGTGCCCATGACAAAACCGCTCATTCGTGGTTGCCTTTTGCGGCCCTGGCCATTGCCGCGGCCGGAGTGGGCCTCGCCTGGCTCGAATTCGGTCGCCGCGAAGCCGATCGCATCGGCTTCGTGGAGCGAATACCGGCCCTGAATACGTTTTTCGCCGAGCGCTGGTATATCGATCACTTCTATCGCCTGTGTCTGAAATATATTGTCTATAAAGGTTTTGCCAGTTTTTGTAAGCAAAATGACGACCGCATCATCGACGGCAGTATTGACGGACTGGGCAAAGGAACCGTTGAAGCCGGCCGGATTCTGTCCCGCCTGCATCTGGGGATGGTGCAATACCGGCTGCTGGTTATTTTTGTCGTCCTGGTTTTACTGGCCCTGTATTTCTTTTTTTAAGGATTTGTTCCCATGCAAATGGCGTTTGCCAGTTTTCCGTATCTTTCATGCATCCTTTTAAGCTGCGTGATCGGTCTGCTGATTATCCTTTTTCTGCCGGAGCACCGCAAGCAGGAAATCAAGTGGGTCAGTGCGGTTTTTTCCGGTATTCCGCTGGCCTTGTCGCTGTATCTGTTTTTGGCCTATGACAAAAGCACCGGCGGACTTCAGTTTGTGGAAAAAATCATGTGGGTCAAGTCCCTGGGCATTACCTATTTTAATGCTGCCGACGGATTCAATCTTCCCAATCTGCTGCTGACCGGAATCGTGTTTTTCACCGGTGTGCTGACGATGTGGGAAATGCAAAACCGCGTCAAAGAATTTTATGCCCTTTATTTTTTGCTGGTTAGCGGTGTGTTCGGGCTCTTTATGAGCATGGACCTGTTTTTCATCTTTGTCTGGTATGATGTTTCTTTATTCCCGATGTATCTGCTGATCGTCGTCTGGGGCACCACGCGCAAAGAATATGCGGCCATGAAATTAACGCTCTACCTGCTGGCCGGAAGCGCCTTGATATTGCCGGCGATTGTCTATCTTTTTGTCAAATCCGGCCTGAATACCTTTGATATTGTCTCCTTGATGCAGCCCGGGACCTTTACGGTCGACCAGCAGAAATTTGCATTTATTTTGCTGTTTCTGGGCTTCGGTATTCTGGCGGCTGTCTGGCCCTTTCATACCTGGTCACCGGTCGGTCATGTTGCCGCGCCCCACGCGGTCAGCATGGTGCATGCCGGGGTGCTTATGAAAATCGGGGCCTTCGGCGTGCTGCGGGTGGCCATTTTTCTATGCCCGCAGGGCTGGCAGCATTGGGCCCAGCTGATGGCGTTGCTGGCTGCGATTGGTATCGTTTATGGTGCCCTGGCCGGCCTGCGCCAGACCGACCTTAAATATGTCATTGGATATTCAAGCGTATCGCATATGGGAATTGTCGGTCTGGGGTTATCAACTGTCAGCGTCGATGGTCTCAACGGTGCGGTTTTTCAGATGTTTGCCCACGGGGTGATGACCGCATTGTTCTTTTCTTCGGTGGGCTATATCTACGATAAGACCCATACGAAAGCCATCGGCGAGCTGGGCGGCTTGAGTAAAATAATGCCCGTGGCCTCCACATACTTTATTGTGGCGGCCATGGCCAGTATGGGTATTCCCTGTCTGGCGAGTTTCTGGGGGGAACTGCTGGTTTTTATCTCTGCCTTTAAGGTGTATCCGGTTCGCGGCGCAATGGCCATCGCCGCTCTGGTGATCAGCGCGCTGTTTATGCTGCGGGTCGTGCAAAAAACTTTTTACGGTCCTAAAAATGAGCGGTTTGAGCCGCTGACGGATGTACCCTTCGGCCTGGCAGTGCCTCGGATGATCCTGCTTGCGGTTCTGGTGTTTTTTGGGCTTTTTCCGTCTGTCCTGTTTGACGTGATCGAGACCGCTTCGATTCCATTTATTAACGGGTTGCCATGATGAAGTGGATGATCTTTAGTCCCGAAATCTATTATTTGCTGGTGGGCCTGTGGTTTCTGGCGTTGTCGATGCTGCCAAACCCAGGATCCGGGCGCAATTATTTCAGCGCCCTTTCTCTGGCGGCTGTCGGTATTTTGGTTTGCCTGGTCACCGTCAAATCAGAAGGTGTCCTCTTTTTTAACGCCTATCAGGTTAATCTGTTCTCCCAGGTATTTAAAGTATTGCTGTCTTTGGGCTTGTTTCTGGTGATTTGCCTTTGCCCGAATCTTACGGCTATCAAAGCGGAACACCATCCGGAATTTTATCTGCTGCTATTTGTCTGCACCCTGGCGATGATGATGCTGGTCAGCAGCGTGCATCTGCTGGCCATCTATGTTTCCCTTGAGCTTTCCAGTTATTCCCTTTACATACTGGTGGCCTTGAGGCGCGGCAAAGATATGGGCATTGAGGCAGCCATCAAATATTTTCTGATCGGAATCTTTGCTTCGGCCGTGATGCTTTTTGGCCTGGCGCTGCTTTACGGAACCACCCAGGCCACTTACGTCAATGAGATGGCAAAGGTGCTTCCGGAGGTAATCGATAAACCCGCTGTTGTCATCGGGCTGCTGCTGACCCTCGGCGGTTTCTTTTTTAAACTCGCCGTCTTTCCTTTCCATTTCTGGGCGCCGGATGTCTACCAGGGGGCGGCCAATCAGGTTACCGCTTATATTGCCACGGCTTCCAAAGTGGCCGCCATGGCGCTATTGATACGAATGGTTGCGTTAACCGGCAACGCTACGGCCGGCAATTATCTGGTGCACATTCTGGTGGCGCTGTCCATCGTTTCAATGACTCTGGGCAACCTGGCGGCTATCGTTCAAAAAGACATCAAACGCCTGCTGGCCTATTCGACCATCGCCCATGCCGGTTATGTTTTGATCGGCATATTGAGTATGAGCACACCCGGCTACAGCGGGGTTATTTTTTACGCCCTGGCGTTATTGGTGATGAAATTCACCGCATTTCTGGTGGTGGTAAAAGTGGCTGATGATGACCGCAACTTGCAGATTGATCAACTGGCCGGTTTGTATCATCGCTCTCCGCTGCTGGCGATGGCATTGATGGTTTCTATTTTCAGCCTTGCCGGTATCCCGCCGACCATTGGATTCACCGGAAAACTTTTAGTCTTCCTGGCCGCTATGGAGCAGGGTTATTTCACCCTGGTGCTGATTGCCATGATTAATGTGGTGATTTCCCTTTATTACTATCTGCTGGTTTTAAAAGCGGCGTACCTGCTGAAGCCGAAATTCGCCGTATCCGAGATAAAGTTGTCTCCTGCGGCAAAAATACTTACGATTGCCTTGATCGTTGTTATGGTGGTTGTTGGCATTTTCCCGCGTTATGTACTCGAGCTTGCTGAAGCCGCAGCCCGAGCGATAGGTTAAAAGCGGCCTTTTAGCTTTTTGGGGGACAACCCAGTGTCATGACCCAGAAGTATTGTCTGAAAATATTGTTAAGCACAGAGACGTGTTACCCATCCGTCATTCCCGCGCAGGCGGGAATCCAGGCGTCTTTGATCCGGACTCCCGCCCCCATCTACACGGGGGCAGGCTCTGAGCGGGAGTGACAATCATTTTACAACTTATTTGCAGGGCACATCTAAGGAGGTATTTTTTAAAGATTATTGGAAGGAATTAAGCGTCGGTATCCGGAGGTGCCGGCATGGGAATTTTAAGAAAGTCAATACCCTCTTCTTTTAGCATTTTTTCTTCTTCTTTGGTACTGACGCCACGGATATTTCGCGGCTCCTCGACCCCGTAATGGATTTTCAGGGCTTCTTTGGCAAAATCACATCCGACATCATCGAAATTTTTCTCTACAAAATCAACAATTTCTTTGCCAACCTGTTTCAGATTTTGCTCCTCCAAGGAACCCATTTTAGGGATCGGGGAGGATTTGATCGCAAAGGTGGACGGAATTCTGGACACCTGGGTCGTATCGCAGGCCGGGCAGGCGATCAATTTCTTTTTTTTCTGGGCCTGATAGGCCTCACTGTCTTCAAACCAGCCTTCGAACGCATGGCCGTTAACACATTGTAAATCATATGCTATCATTGAGGGACACCACTGTTATTTGAAAAAATGATCAATAATATTCGATTGAAAGATGAAAACTAACTAAAAAATAACACATCTGTCAATATTTTTAAAGGCGTGTAATCAGAATTTACTAATTTAACAGAATGTTGTAGAATAAATCTTAGACGTGTATTATCAATTGTTAATCTGATTAGCAATGGCTTTAACCACCTTAGAACTTGTAACTGTCCGTGATTTAGGGCATGATCATAAGAATCAGACGGAAAGGGCTCTCCGGGATGAATTTTTTGTTGAAACGTTTCAGATTATTGGGATTGTTGCTGCTGTTTTGTCTATTTTCGGCTTCTGTTTATGGCGAAACCATGTATGTTTCTGATGTTTTGAAGTTAACGCTGAGAACCGGGCCAAGTATCGAAAACAAAATAATCTCTGTGATTGATTCCGGTCAGATGATGGAAGTTATTAAATTCGGTGATGAATGGTCCCAGGTACGACTGCCCAATGGCAAGGAAGGCTGGGTGCTGAGCAGATATCTAACCACCAATGAAACCAACAACGTCAAACTTGAACGTCTGGAGACCAAGCATAAGAATTTGATGATTCAAGCCGCTGAATTATTGGAAGAAAATAACAGACTGAAAGCGGAAAATCAGAAGCTCAGCACCGAGTTTAAAGCCAGTCAAAAACAGTTGGATAAAACACGAACGCGATTATGAGACGCTGAAAGCCGAAGCCGCCGAATTTTTAACGCTTAAAGCCAGTTATGAGAGTACCGCTTCACAGTTGGTCGAACAGACCGCCAGAGTGGAAAAGCTTGAAGAGCAGCTCACGAGATTGGAAATGAGCACTTACATTAAGTGGTTTCTGGCAGGCTCGGGGGTACTTATCCTCGGATTTTTAATCGGTATCAGCACCCGGCGTCCGCACCGCCGCCCTGCGCTGGTATGACCTGCCAATAGTTTGTCTAAATGACGGGTGATGGTATAATTGCAATCCGGAACCGGATCGATAAAAATTTGCAGCGCAGCCGGGTATTGGCTAATAATTGACATGCCTATCGACGGTCATTACGCTATTAATCCATTATTAATAGCCTATTCCACACAAAGACCATTCCTGGTTCAATGTAAATGCGAACCAATGGCTCATTTTCCGGAGGTTACCAGTAGAATCATTTATGTTTGATCAAGTCGTGGTGCTGATAGTCTTGCTTGCGCTTTCCGGTTTTTTCTCATCCGCTGAGACTGCCCTGTTCTCCATCAGCAAAGCCAAAGCAGTTCATCTTGCCAAACAAAAAGGGCCGACCAATAAGCTCATTAAAAAAATGAAAGCTGACCCTCACCGGCTTCTTTCAACCATTTTGATTGGCAATAACATTGTCAATGTAGGCGCTTCGGCGATGGCCACAGCCATCGCTATCGATTTGCATTCAAGTCATGCGGTCGGGGTCACCACCGGAGTCATGACCTTTCTCATTTTGATTTTTGGTGAAATCTTTCCCAAATCCATTGCCACGAGCAACAACATCCTGATCGCACGCCTGGTCATTTTTCCGCTGTACTGGCTTTCGGTTTTGTTTATGCCCCTGACTCTATTTTTAAATTTCATCCCCAAACTGACCGGTAAAATCCACAAGAAACCGCATGTCACCGAAGCGGAATTGAGGACCTTTGTCGAAGTCGTGGAAGAAGAAGGTGAAATTAAAGAAGAAGAAAAAGAATTAATCCACAAAATATTTGAATTCGATGACACCAATGCTTCAGAGATCATGACTCCCCGTGCAGATATGTTTGTCGTTGATGTGAATGCGGAATTAAAGCTTGAAGAGATCGCTCAATCCGGTTTTACGCGAATACCGGTTATCGAGGGAGATATCGATCATGTGGTGGGTATTTTAAACATCAAAGATCTGCTCAAGCACAATGCGACGTCCTGTGAAATCATTGATGTCCGCCAAATCCTGCGCAAACCCTATTTTGTGCCTGAAAAGAAAAAACTGGACAAATTGCTTCAGCAATTTAAAAAACGAAAACAGCACCTGGCGATCGTTGTTGACGAGCATGGCGGGGTTTCCGGATTGATAACGCTCGAGGATGCCCTTGAAGAGATTGTTGGAGAGATTGTCGATGAAACCGATCGATTCGAGCCGCACATCGTAAAACTCAAAGAGGATGAATGGCGGGTTCTGGGCAAATCCGAAATTGATGAGGTCAATGAAGAGATACCCATCAATATTCCCGATTCAAAAGAATATGACACCTTTTCCGGCTATGTTCTGAACCAGATCGGCAGGATCCCCCGGGAAAAGGAAGAAATCTCGCTTGGCGGCTTCCTGATCATGGTCAATGAGAAGCACGGCAATCGTATCCGGGAATATATCGTTTGTCAAAAGGACATTAAAGCCGCGAAGAAAGCTACCGGAGGGGCCTGAACCGGCAATAGCGAGCGCATTGCCCGTAGCTTGCTGCGGGGTTAGCGAGCGAGTCAAATCGATCAGAATCCTTACCGGGAAGATTCCCTGCAGCTTGCTGCAGGGTACGCTTCAATATAATATTTCTATTTTTGGATTTTAGTAAAACGGCAGAGCGGCCATTACTCTGCCTTGAAAAAAGGGCGGGCCCATTCGGCGGTTTGTTCCGGGGCGCTGAATGTGGTCATATCCCCGAGCATGACTTCAAATCCGGTATGATCACTGCGCACCCAGGGGGCGTAATTCGATCGCACCATGATGACAATCCGCAGTTCGAGGCGACTGGCAGGCATTTCAACAGACAGCTGCCCCAGATTGTAACCGTTGCGGTTCAGGTTTCGATAAAACCGCTGGGTGTTAAGAATGCCGGTAGCGAGGGCCTGCCAATCGGTGGTGGACACCTGGCGTAATGAAGTCTTTTGGGGCAGGATGCCCCATATTTCAAAGAATCCTTCGGGCGCAAATGCGGCCGTCCATTGCCATAATCCGGTTGTCCCGATATAACGGGACCCCTCAGCCATTTCGTGTTCCAGATAGCTGGAAAATAGATAATGGCCACTTTGGTGATAAAAATCAGCGGCGCGTTGCAGTAAAATGCGCTGGTGGTTGGCCGGCAGCCGGTCGGCGTTTATTTGTAAATGCGGATGAAGCAGCGACCCGCCGGCAGAAGGCAGATGATTCTGAGTAATGGCCATATATGCGGCCCGGGGGTCGTGATTTTTGATTTTTGCCAGATACCGGCTGCAATTTAAAAAACTGTTGGCATATGACTCCACGGAGGCCTGCCCGATTTCAACAAAGTGTCGATTGTCGAAAAGGCTGACGGCGGAATAGCAGCCGTAGGGAAACCGATTGGGAAACAGAATCGAATCACCCTGGACCATCCGCCCGGAGGACGACAGGTCGGGATGCAGCTGCGGTGTTTGGGTGCTTACCTGAGGCCTGCAAAACGGGCAGCGGCCCGTTTCAGCCGCAACCGGCGGTACCGGCGGCAGCGACTCGGTCCCGGGTTCATTTTCATCAATTCGGCTGAATGAGATGCGGCAGGTGCGCCCGGTAATGGGATTGGTGCGGATTTCAATGATTCGTTCTGCGATTGTGCCGGCGGGATCGATAAATTTGGCAAACACCGATTGGGTGTCAAATATCAGTTCTGATGGCTGGGCCGTCGGCATGCGGTCTAACTTTAATCTCCGGAAACCCCGAAAGCCTGGAATAATGAGACAAACAGCACCATTTGAACCAAGGCACTGATGATCCAGGCGATGATACAGGCAGCTGCAGCACGATAGGTGCTTTCGAAATTTAGCGCCTGCTTTACGGCGATGGTTGCGGCAGCAACCATCCAGATAGTCGCCACCGCTATAATCACAATACCCAGACCCGGTATGAACCCCAGGAGACGTATTACGCCCGGTGCGCTGGCAAATCCCATTGCCCGAATGACGGTTTTGCGCCCCATCCGCTCAATTTGGGTTCGGTCTTCACGAAAAAACCGGGAAGCGGCGAAGTAGGTGAAAAAAGCCCAGACATACCATCCGATCAGGGTGGTTATCATGGCGATGTTGGTCCCGACAGCGCCGATCCCCCCGAAGGTTCCCCAGGAAGCCGCCATACAGTAAATCACAACCGTAATCCAGGCCTGATTCAAGGTGAGCGGATCCGCTACGATCTCCCTGTACAGCTCGACATCCAGCCTTGCCGCCCGCACAAAACGATTGAAAAAAAGACGCATAGACCTCCTTATCGATCAACAGGTTTGAACCGGCAATAGCGCGCGAATAAAATCGATAAGAATCCTTACCGGGAAGATTCCCTGCAGCAAGCTGCAGGGTACGCTTCAAACCGGCGCCCGGCTGATCTCATGAATAAATCAGTTGGGCGGGAATATCGGAAGTTAGTTTTTTGCAGTTACCGGCTATCACGTTGGCGGCAGTGTGTCAATAAAACCTGAGGATTTTGAATCGCTGTATGGGTGCCGGTATCTTGCAAAATTTAGGCTTTTATTTATATTGGCATTGCTTTATCATAATATTTTTGAACCTTATATGAAAATTAATGAGAAGTTGAGATGATGCCTGGCTTTGGAATCAATCTGAAACTGCGCTGGAAATTTTTTATTGTTTTACTGGTGTTCAGTCTGACGCCCTTGATTGTGGTCACCGTCGTCAGTCAGCGCGGAACGCTGCTTTTGGGGAAAACGATTTCCGAGGATGCGCGTTTGCGTCTCACCCATATCGTTGGGATGGAGTTGCGGCAAACCGCGGAAAATTCGGCCAAAGTTTTACAGCGAACCAAAGATGCCATGGCCTTTTATCTTCAGGTGCTGGCCGGTGAAGCCGAACTGGCCTTTTCGGAAATGACTGCCGAACCCCCCAAAATTTATCTTGCCGCCGACTTTGACGACCCCCGCACCGCTCCCTTGGATTTTCTGCCGATTGAGCGATACCGGATAAAAACCCACGACGGCGAGTTTTTGGATAATTCGGTCAGTTTCATCCATCCCGTTTTTATGCTGACGCCGGGACTTGAGAAAGAAATGGTCGCCCGTGATCTTTCCTCCTTGAGCCGGATGATACCCACCTTCAGAAAACTTTCCGGAGAATTCGGTAAAACCCTGCACTGGGCCCATATCTGTTTGCAAAATGGTGTCTATATGTCGTATCCCGGTCACGGCGGCTATGTGGATAGCCGTGATCCCCGGCATTACCTATGGTTCACAGAAGCAAAAGATTCACCGACCTGGACCCTTCCACGCATAAATACCGACACCGGATTTCTGACCTTTACGGTTTCACAACGTTTATACCGGCCCGATGGGTCCTTTCTGGGGGTTGTGGCCATCGATATCCTCTTTGTCGAAGCGTTGCAAAAAACTGCGCTATCGCCGCTGTGGGCATCCGATGCCGATTCTTTTATTGTAACCGCCGCCCTCAATCCGGAGACGCATCAGCCCGGACTTCAAATACTGGCCCTAAAGGACTATGAGCACGATCCCGGGTCCTGGGCGCCGGTGGCCCAGAAAAAGTGGCTAACTTCTGAAGACCTCATCGGATTTGATGTCGTTCTTAAGCAGCTCAAGGTCGGACAGGCCGGATATACGGGGCTGCCCTTTAAGAATGTAGAATCAATTTGGGCCTATGCCGGTATCGATGATCTTATTCAGTTTGTGGTGGTCGTACCCAAGTCGGTTATCATGGCACTGCCGGACGAAACCCAGAAAACTTTTTTTGCGTATTTAAAAGATCAAATCCTTTTTGCCGGTGCGGCGACCTTTTTAACAATTGTTTTCCTGGCAGCGGCCGCCCTGATCGGATCCTATATGATTACGAGGTCCCTGTTAAGAATCACCGCGGCTGCCAAGAAACTATCCAGCGGTGACTTCTCTGTTAAACTGGGCCTGCGTACCGGGGATGAGCGTGATCTGATGATTCAGGCCTTCAACGAGATTGGGCCCAAACTTGAGGATCATCTTCGTCTGCATCAATCCATGGATCTGGCGATGAAGGTTCAACAAAAGCTTTTGCCCGGCAAAAACCCTCAAATCCCCGGGTTGGATATTGCCGGCAAGAGTATCTATTGCGATGAAACCGGGGGCGACTACTATGATTTTTTGGAGTTTGGCGGAAAAAATGACAGAAAAATCAGCATCGTCGTCGGTGATGTATCCGGGCATGGAATTTCCTCGGCCCTGCTCATGGCCTCTGCCCGTGCGTTTCTTCGCCAGCGGGTCTCGTTGCCCGGAACGCTCGGACAGATCATTTCAGATGTGAACTGTCAACTTGCCAGAGATGTGGCCGAGTACAATAATTTCATGACCCTTTTCTATCTGAGAATCGATTGCGAGCAGAGCACTCTGGAATGGGTCCGCGCCGGCCATGATCCGGCTATCTTTTACGACCCCGGGCCGCGAACGTTTGAAGCGCTCGACGGTCAGGGAATACCGCTGGGGGTGGAAGAATCATGGCGGTTTCAGGAAAACAGGAAAACCGGCCTGTCGCCAGGACAGATTATTGTTATGGCAACCGATGGGGTTTTCGAGGCCCAAAATGTCAACGGCGAGATGTTTGGAAAGGATCGGGTCTATGACCTCATATCGGCCAACGCCGCTTTGAGTGCCAAGGGGATCTTAAATATTCTGATGGATATGCTTTACCGATTTGCCAAAGGGAAAAATTTTGAAGATGATGTTACGCTGGTGGTGATTAAAATTAAGTAGGATCGATTTCAATCTGCCTTGCGTGATCACCTATTTTTCAAAATCACTTTTGATCTCCAGCGTTTCATCTGTTTGTGGCTCAGACACGGCGATTTCGTCCGGTTTTTCTTCGGGTGTTTCTTCCGCAGCCTTTGATTTAAGATTCCGGTTTTCTTTTTCCAAAACCTTGATCCGTTTCCGCTGGCTTAATCGGGTGCTGATTCCAATCAGCATCCCGATAAATATCCCTACCAAAATGGAAGCGTAGACGATACCATAAACCGGCAATGGCATACTCTGCATTCCAAAATAATAATGCAATTTCATCGTTTCGTTGTTTTGAATGCCAAAAGTAACCAGCGCTACCAAAATTATTAGCAGCAATATCGCCTTGAAGTAGCTTCCCATGTTTTTTCTCCTTAAGCTTTATTCGAGGTGGTCTCAATTGAGAAGTGAAAGGGTTTCTCAGAGCTAACTTTATTAATTATGCCACCATTTTGTCAAGACTTTCATATGGATCGTTCAGCTACAGACTGATTTTTCCCGGTTGGATGAAAGATTTTCAAATCTAAAATACCAGCTCTACGCGAGGCTTTGCTTCAGGGCTTTTGTCGATTTCGGGCGTGCAGATAAAAATTCTTTTGTCTTTGATTCCATGCTGTGTCACAAGGTAATCCTCGATCCGGTCGGCCCGTTGTTCAGCAATTGTCAGCAGCTCTTCGTCGCTTGTTAAAAACCGGCCGTCTTTTTGAGTGGCGATCTTGCCGTCGGCGATTTCACTTATCTCTGAGGACTGTGCTCCAGGCAGTCTCGCGGCACCCTTGTGTTCTCCCATTCGATCGCTTTCAGTTGCCCACCCGCACAATCTGAGGCGCAAATCTTTTTTTTCCTTCAGGATGGTCGCCACCTTATCGATATATTCCAGAGTCGCGGCATCCAGCTCGGAAGCGCCGGGCTGGAAATCAACCGGCTTGAGGCGGATGCCGGGCAGCGCTTTTGCGCCAACTTTTGCACCCAGCTCGACGATACCGATAGCTATACCGTATGGCCCGAGCATGTACTTCAGATAAGACAAAGTGGCCATACTTAGGCCCTTGATAACGGCCTGGTTGATGGCATCCGAAAAGTTGAATTTCGGATCGCTCATATCACCGGAAATCGGTATTTTCAGGCGGACGTCATCGTCCTTGTCGCGCAAAACTTTCAGGGCGCTCTGCAAGGGGATGGAGATGCCCTCTTGATTCTCCAATTTTTCCGGATTGACGGCCTCGATTCTGGGGTTGTGGAACTTCAGATCGCCTTCGCCCTCCAGTTGGCCGACCGTAATTTTTAGATCGATGCCGGCATCCATCTCTCCGCTGATTAGATTGTACCCGATTGTTTTGACGGCATAGGACGACAGCGGCGGCATTTCAAGCGCCTTGATTTTGCCTTTGAGGTCCATGCTGAAGCGTTCCCCGAAAGGCTGAACATTGCCCTGCAGCTTCAGCTTTGTGTACTTTCTTGACTCGGCTTCTATAGTTATTGGGCTGGCTTGTTCAGGATGATAACTGTTGACACCCGACAGACGGATTTCTTTCAGACGAATCTCGGTACGAAAGGTCGGGCTGACAGTTTCATCTTCAAACTGCAGCACACTGTCTCCGGCAATTTCCAGGCTCCCGATCTGGATTCCGGATTGAACGTCAGTTTCCTTTGCTGAAGCCCGGTTTTTTTCCGCCGCCTTGTTTGGCGATGGTTTTTTTTGTGCGCTCGATTCGGCGCCGGTCAGATAGGTTGTTAGATCGTCGATATAGCGCCAGCGCCCATCATTTTTATGATGCAACACCCCTTTAGCGGTGACGATGCGGGCCGATTCGATCGAAACCTTTTTGAGCCGCTCGAGTTTGACGGTGTCAACCTGCACCTCTGATGCGCTAAACAGCGAAGCGTTTTCAGGCGAGCCCGTTTGACCGACAAGATCCAGACCGGTGATCTTTGCCGTGGCGACGTTGAATTGTGTGTCCGCCTCTCCTTTGATCGATTTTAAGTTGACCGTTTTTGACGCCAATAACCTTAATTTTTTGTGGCATGGCGGTGACTGCCAGATCGGTTATGCTGATATCACCTTCAGCCGCAAGGCCGGCTGTAAAATTTTTCAGCCCACAGCTGAATCGACCATTCCATGAGAGATTTTCGTTTGCGAGGTTCAAATTTTCTCGGACCAAAACGATCCTTTGACGCCTGGATTCGAGATTTCCGTCGGTTGTCAACCTATGCGCTGCACTGTTTTCAGGCAGCAACAATTGAAGGTCTCCGCTCCACCCGAGATCTTCTTCGGCCAGAAGCACATCAGGGGTGGCAACCTCAAGCTTTGCGAACTTCAGGTCGCCATCGAGTTTGACTTCGGCTGATCCCTTTTTTGCGGTAAAGGCAAACTCTCCGTTCCAATTCAGGCCACTGCCCTGAAGCTTTAAATTCGCCGAAGGTGAATCCAGGGACGCCTCCTTTCCTGCCAATCTGTCCCGCGGCTGTGATAAAAAGCGCCTCGGGCGAATTCGGTATCTTTGATCCGGACGATTCCGTCCCAGAGGAGGTTTTCCTCGACCAGATTCAATTCGGGGGTGGCCATTTTAAATTTCTCAATCGTTAAGGCACCATCGAAGTCAAGGTCGGTCTTTTCTGTATTGCGGTCCAGAACAAATTTACCGTTCCAGCCCAGCCCGTTGTGCCGAAACGCTAATTTATCCGGTGTCGGATTCACAGCGCCGCCTTTGCCTGCCAGTTGCCCGGCGATTTCTATCTGGAGCGTATCGGACGCGGCCGGCAGTTTGACCTGGACTGTACCATCCCAGGTGAAGTTTTCGTCGGCCAGGTCGACATCTGCGAAACGCATGCGGGCCTGTTTTAGGGCCAGACGGCCCGTTTGGCTGAAATTGAATCCTTCCTTAGAACTGTATTGGGTTTGAATGCGGACATCGGCATCCAGCCGGCCCTGCAGAATGCCCGGATCGGTGGCCATCAGTTGCGCAAAAGGCGTAAGCGCCAATCCGTTCAGTTTTACAGAGCCTTCAAAAGTTGTCCGCCGCCAAACGGTGATAAATCTCCCTGAAATTGCAGCCTGCTGTCATTGAGTTGCCCCTTGAGCTCGAGGTGGGTACGCTGATCGGGCCGCCAGGTTCTCAGACGCGTCAGGCGGGCCTGCTCGACTCTTAATTCTGATGTGAGCCGCGAGCTGCGAAATTTCACCAGGCTATTTTGAATCTGAAGTTCGGTAAGACCAAAGCCCCAAGGTGAGGCTGATGATTTTGCCGCTGAGGGTGCGGGTGAAAGGCCTCCAATTCGCCAGCGGCCATCCGGCAATTCTTCCATCATAATAATGGAATTGTTGAGATCGGCTTTTTCCAAAAGAAAATGTTTCTTGAAAAATGAAGACCAGGACAGGATAAAACTTGCTTCGGAAATGTTAAGGGCCTGTTCAGTGCCCACTTTGACGACCAAATTTTCTACTACGAGACGACGGGTAAAGGGATTAAAATCAACATCTTCCACATCTGCCTGGTCTGCGCCGTTGGCAAGAAAATAGCTTTTAATCTGATAGTCCATGCCAAATGGTATTGAAATCAAAATCAGGGCCACCAGAACCGCAAAACCGACCGTGACCCAAATCCACCAAAGTCGCAGAATCCGTCTTAACCTACTGTTATTTTTTAAATTATGATTTTCCATGGCAAATAAATGAAATGGGCGGAGCTGAAAAATGTATTTAGATAATGGCGATCGAAAGAATCGGTGTCAAGGGTCAATCTTGCTTTCAATCCGCGGATTCAGGTGGGTTTTTTTCGGATTTTGCGGTGGGCACGCCCAACGCTTCAACGGCTTTGGCTGCCTCCTCGGCTTTTGCCCTGGCCTTGGCAGACCGGCGGGTTGCTTTTTCGGCCTGTATTTCAGCGACTTTCAATTCTGATTTGAGTGCGTCGATTTTGGACCCATCGATTTGTGTTTCGCCGGCTTCAGTTTCAATTTGCTGCTGCAGTTTTTCTTTGGCGTTTGCGGCAGCAGCGGCGGTTGTTTCAGCATTTTTTTCTGTAGTTTTTACGCGCTTTTCGGCATCAGCCAAAGCATCTGCCGCTGCGGCAATTTCAGCCACTTTTCCGTCTTCGGGCTCGGCCTCCAGTTCGATATCCTCAGCTGCCAGTACCAGTGCCGTCAGCGGCAGATCGGTCAGAATTTGTTCGACCGGCCGGTCAAATGGATCCACGGGCTGATTGCCTTTCAGACGGAACGGCAAAAATACGAGGGATGTCCCTTTTGAATATCCGATGACGTTGCTGGGTTTGGCATTAAAAACCATTTCAGGCTCGGCATCAATACGGGCGTTTTCAAGCTTCTGGCGAAAGTCTGCCATCGTGTCTTCAGTGGGGTGATCAAAGCTGGGTGCCAAAACGCGGATGCTGGCCCCCTGCCAGTCTTTATTGCGGGTCGTCAGATAGGCGAGCAACAGCATCAAGTGGCTGCTGGCATCATCCCACCACCACACATCGATCCGGCGCTCCTGGGCGGGGGTTGCTTTCAATCTTTCCCACTCTTCTTCATCTGTTTTTAAAACAATGATATGGCTGCCCAGGCGAAAAGCCGTCTTGATGCGACGGCCATACAGAATTTCACGAATACCGCGTTTGGCGGTAGGTTCATGTTCGAACCAGTTCAATAAAATAGTATTCACTTTCAAGGGGCCGATCCCATAAGCCTGAACCAGGGTGTGGATTCCCTGAATCATTGTGGGTGCGACCAGAACCAGTGGAAAGGCCTCTGATTCGCTATCGGCGATGTCTTTGCGCAGCTCTTTTTCGGCCTCATCCCGCAGTTTCAGCATTTTGGGTCCTTCGCCCTCCAGGATGCGGACCACCGTCGCAAATCCGGTATCGCCTTCGAGCCATTCGGCAAATTGCAGCAGACGCCGGCGACGATGGGCATCGTCTGAAAATACCAGTAACTGGGGCCGCCAATCCCGGGGATGTTCGGGCTCCTGGGCGGCCGCCAGAAGATTGGTCCGAATGCGCTGAAGGTGGTAAGAGCGCCGGCTGTCCGCCCAGCGCGCCTGCCTGCTGGTGCGTTTCAGATATTGATGGATACCAAATAAGATCGCCATGGCCACGATGCCGGCCTTTAGATCAATCGCCAGCATCACCCCAAGGCAGGCCAGCGCGCCCGCCAGGCTCAGTCGCAGATCATACCAGCGGAAGCGCGGGCGAAACGAGGGGCTGCCGGCCCGGGCTTCAAAAAAAGTGGCATAATTCAAGAGGCCGTATGAAATCAAAAAAAACATCGAAACCACCGGGGCGATGATGTTCAACTTTCCCAGACCGACGGTGGCAAAGGCGATGCCGGCGGCGAGTAAAACCCCCCTGCGCGGATTTCCGGTAGGGCCGTGGCCTTTGGCAAACGGCAATAAAAAAGGAAAGATGCGATCGGCGGACAAGGATTGCAAGATGCGGGGCGCTCCTAAAAAGGACGCCATAGCCGAGGATAGGGTGGCGGCAATCACCCCCGCTCTAATCAGAAACGCCACGGCGGATACCCGTTTCATGGCATCATATTCGCCCATCAGCGTGCTTGCGGGCAGTGTGGCGGCAAAAACAACCCCTGCCAGGAAATAAACAACGATTGACAGGCCGACAGCCGTAAAGGTCCCGCGGGGCAGGCTTTGGCCGGCATCTTTTAAATCGCCGGACATGCTGACCCCCTGGGTAAAACCGGTAACGGCCGGGAAAAAGATGGCAAAAACAACCCAGAAACTTAAGCCCCCTTCAGGGGCGGTCCAGTTTTGGGCCAGCAACGCAGGGTCCCATTTTGAAATTCCGCCGATAAAAAAAGAAAAAAGGGCTGCCACCAGGATGGCCATTACGACGTATTGAAAGCGCGTGGCCCAGTCGGCGCCCAGCCAGGCAAAAATAAACAAAAGAGCCACGGCGCCGGCAGCAATGATCTGGGTGGAAAAGCCGGCCTGCAGGGCCAGACCTCGGGCGAGGACTTCTCCAAACCCGATACAATAAAATCCGATCGAAACCGACTGGGCCAAAAACAGCACGATGCCGATGGCACCGCCGAATTCCGGCCCCAGTGTACGGGAGATCAGGTAATAATCGCCGCCGCCCTTGACTTTCAGGTTGGTGGCAATGGCAGACAGAGAAAAAGTGGTTAGCACCGAAATGCCGTTGGCCAGAGCCAATATGATCAAGGCTTGGCCCAGCCCCGCATTGCCGACCACAAAGCCCAGGCGCAGAAAAAGGATAATGCCGAGAATCGTCAGAATGCTGGGTGTAAAAACACCGGCAAAGGTCCCCAGGGTCCCAACTTTAGCGTCACCGGCCTGATTTTTAAAATGGGTTTGTGACATCATTACATCCAAAAGTGCAAACAGGTTGAAGCAACCGCGCAAAGACATTTGCCTTTGAATACGACATTTGTTACATTGACCCATCTTAAATATCTCATTCAAAATTAGCAACAGCTGTGATATCAATTTTAAAAAAAAGAGACGCTTCCCGCAGACACCCATAAACGATAGATGGTCCCATGATTTTATCCCTGAACTATCCCTGGCGAATTTTGGTTATTATCGCCGTCGTTGTCGGAGTTCATGTCGCCGTCCTGATCATAAGAGCTGTTGGCAAGCGGCTGATGGCCGCCATGCCCCGGCGCTCATTTGCCAAAGCCCGCTCGCTTTTGGGTCTGCTGACGAGTATTGCCATTTTTGTTCTCTATTTTGGAGCAGTTGGTTTTGTTCTAAAAGAATTCGGCGTTTCGTTGACGGCTTATCTCGCCAGCGCTTCGGTATTGGGCCTGGCGGTTGGATTCGGATCTCAAGGATTGGTACAGGATGTGGTTACCGGTCTGACACTTATTTTTTCGGATCTGGTAGATGTAGATGATATGGTAGAAATTTCAGGTCAAACCGGAATTGTTCAGACTATCGGTATGCGTTTTCTGGTACTGAAAAACCATCTGGGAGCCGAAGTATTTATACCCAATCGGACCATCACAAATGTCATCAATTATCCCCGGGGATACGTGCGCTGTCTGGTAGATGTTACCTTAAGTCGGGAGCCAGAGATCGCCGACCGGATGGAGGCGTTGGTCCAATCCACTGTGACTTCCGCCTTCGAGCAATTTAGCGGTCTGTTTATTACCGAACCCACATCAGAAGGTCGTATAAAGACCAGTTCGGGCAAGGTGTTTTTGCGGATCAAATTTCGGATCTGGCCCGGCCGCGGCACGGCGCTGGAAACCACACTTAAACAGGAAATCGTGCAGTCTTTGAAAGAGTTGGATGCCGCCTATCTCGATTGGATGGTGACGGTTAATTATGAAGTGGAGCAGAAATTGGGCAGCGTCAAACCGTTTAAAGCGAATAAAATATAAGTCTACTGTGGCATCATCTGACGTCAGCATGCGTTGGAACCCAAGTCTTCACTTATCCGCTGGCGGGCATCGATGTGTACTTTTTAACACAAATTTTTTCTGTCATCAGGAGCAATGTGATTATGAATGAGAAAATAAAAAACCGAACCATCATTTGCACGGTGGTCGTCGTTTCGTTGCTACTTATTTCAGGCCCCCACAGATGGGCACAGGGCGCCGAGGCGGATTCTTTGGAGCTTGTTTCTGAAGGGAAATTCCAGGCCCGGGCCGGTACATCCAAAACGCTCGCAAGGCAGATCGCGCTGTTTGAAGCCAAGAAAAAGGCGGTTGAATCTGCCGGACGATATCTTGCCGGCAAACATCTTGTTTTGAGCTACGAACAAAAAAAAGAAGAGATCTACAGCCTGGTCGCAACTAAAATCCATTCAAATGTAATTGCTGAAAACGTGGAATCTTCCGGGAATACGTTTATTTTTCATATTCGTATCCGGGCCGCTATCCGTAGTTCTGACTATATCGAAGCCGATATTTTAGATAAACAAATGGAAATTAAGGAAGCCAATGAATCCTTAAAAGAGGAGCTTGAGCCCGAAATCACAGCTAAAATTGAACCGGGGGTGGATATCTCTGCAGCTTACAGGCTGCTGCGCAAAGAAAAATTGCGCCCGGCGATGATTTATCTAAATCGGTTAGAAAAAAAATACCCCAACTGGTCTGCGATTTATATGGCCAAAGCCATGGGGTTCTATTTGCTGCATGATCCATCGAATATGAAAAAGGAACTAAAAAAGGCCTGTGCGGCCGGAAATGCACTTGCTTGCGATGATTTAAAAAGTTTAAAGCGGGTGCGTCAATTTGATTTGGATACTGAAAAATCTAATTAAATCTTCGGCCGATTCCCAATCCGGCGCCATAACCGGCTTGCAGTCAGAGTTCTTCGGGTGTAAGGGCGACCACCTCGTCAATTTTTTTCGTATCGGCAAAAAGCATCACCAATCTATCCATTCCCAGGGCATTGCCGGCAGCTTCCGGCATATCTTTTAGCGCATCGAGGAATTTATCCGGCAGGGGATAAACGCACTTGCCGGAATCTCGGCGACGTTCCTGTTCACGTTCAAAGCGGGTTCTTTGTTCAACCGGGTCGGTCAACTCGCTGAAGGCGTTGCATATCTCCAGGCCGCCGATATATAATTCGAAGCGTTCGGCATAGCGGCTGTCTTGCGGTTTCAATCTGGCCAGTGCCCCGCGCGCAGCCGGATAATCATACAGAAAGATCGGCTGCGGTTGTGCGAGATTCGGTTCAATCGCCTCTACCATGATCTCATCAAACCGGTCGGTTTCCAGGGCTGCATCCATCGTCATCGGTGTAAATTTTTCAAATGCTTCGGCAACCGATATTCGGCGCCAGGGAGGTGTCAGATCTATTTCGCTGCCCTGGTAGGATATCATGTTTTTTGAACTTACCTGACGGGCAATGTGGCCGATTAGAGTTTCACACTCATTCATCATATCCAGATAACTGCTGTTCAAGCGATACCATTCCAGCAGGGTCATTTCCGGTAGATGAAGACGACCCCTTTCTCCCTGACGGAAACACTTACAGATCTGAAATATGCGCGGGAAACCCGCAGCCAGCAATCGCTTCATGCAGATTTCCGGAGATGTTTGCAAAAACCAGTTGGCGGATTCAACCTCATCGATATGGGCCTCCGGCGCGGGGGCTGGAATCCGAATGGGTGTTTCGATTTCCAGGTAACCCTTATCAATAAAGAAATTGCGCACGGCCTGAATGACCCGGGCGCGGATGATGAGATTTTTGCGCAGCTTTTTTTGTCGATATCCGATCATCGAAATCCTTTAGAGCGATTAAAATTCGCCGAAGACAAAATGTGTATCTTATTTTGACAGTTTATTCCAGCTTGAATATTGCGGCAGGAAAGTGCTATACATTTCTTCTTCATCAAATCGGAGGCCGAATTGAAGAAACGGTTGATTTTGATCATTTTTCTGGTTTTGCTCTTAGGGGTAGGCGTGCTGGTTTACTGGGGTCAGAGAAAAGAGCGCATCGCCGAACTTTATTATTCGGGCACCATCGAAGCCACACAGGCCAATCTCGCTTTCCAGGTTAGCGGCCGGGTGAGCAAAGTTTTTTTTGACGAGGGGCAGGCGGTTGAAAAAAACCAGCTGCTCGCTGCGCTCGAAAAAGAAGAATTCAATGCGCGCCGGGATCAAGCCCGGTTTGATTTGATCCGATCCGGCGAAAATCTAAAACAACTGGAAACCCTTCTGGAGATCAATCGCAAAGTACTTCCGGCAGAAGTTGAAAGAGTCGAAGCATCGGCTCAGGCGCTGCAATCCCAACTGGCCGAACTTGAAGCCGGCTATCGCGTCCAGGAAGTCGATCAGGCCCGTTATGCTTATGAACAGGCGCAATTTGCCCTGGAAGAGGCGCACAAAGATAAAATCCGATTCGACCGGCTTTTCGAAAGAAAAATCATTGCCGAAAATGATAAGGAGACTACTGATCTGAAATATGAAACTGCCTTAAAGGAATATGAACGCGCCAAGAAAGGCTATGAACTTCTTAAAGAAGGATATCGAAAAGAATCCATCGCAACCGCGCGGTCTCAAGATTGGCAGAAGGCCGGGCGGCCCTCAAACAGGCCAAAGTAATTTGAAAAAAATCGAGGCGGCTGAGCAGGAGGTGGAAGCTGGCAAAGCCCAGGTGCTTTCCGCTAAAGCAGCGCTCGAGCTGGCAAAGATCCAGCTGAAGCTATTCCGAATTGAGAGCTCCATTTAACGGTATTCTTGTCAGCCGCAATGTGGAACCCGGCGAGGTGGTTTCGCCCGGCCAGGAAGTCATCTCACTGGCCGATCTTGTCCGAAGTGGATCTGAAGGTTTTTGTGGCTGAAACCGAAATCGGAAAAGTTAAGCCCGGCCAAAAGGTGGATGTGAAAATCGATACTTTTCCAGCCAAAACCTATCCGGGAATGTCTCTTTTATTTCTCCCGAAGGCGAGTTTACACCCAAAATTATCCAGACCCACAAGGAACGGGTGAAACTGGTGTATCTGGTCAAAATTACAATTCCCAATCCGGATCTCGAACTCAAATCCGGGATGCCCGCCGATGCCTGGTTCCGATAATCGACCAGCTGCAGATTCGTCGCTCCGCAGCGATCGAATCTGCCGATCATCGAGGTGGAAGACGTATCCAAAAAATTTGGATCTTAACGGCTGTCTCCGACGTCTCTTTCGCGGTTCAGAGCGGGAACAATCTGCGGGCTGGTGGGATCAGACGGCGCCGGCAAAACCACGCTGTTTGCGAATGATTGCCACCATGATTCGTCCGACATCCGGGAAAATTCATTGTCGACGGTCTGGATGTCGTTAACCAAAAAGCTCGGGTCAAAGAAGTCGATCGGTTATATGCCCCAGCGGTTTGGTCTGTATCAGGATCTGACGGTCGCTGAAAACCTTGATTTTTTCATGGACATTTACGGCATCAGCGGGGCTGAAAGACACAAGACGACGGAGACGTTATCTCGGGTTTTCCAATCTGTTGCCGTTTTTGCGATCGACAGGCCGGCGATCTTTCCGGCGGGATGAAGCAAAAACTGGGATTGGCCTGTGTGCTTGGTGCACCAGCCCAAGGTACTGATTCTGGATGAACCGACCAACGGCGTCGATCCGGTATCGCGCCAGGAATTCTGGGATATTCTGGCTGAAATGAAGCGAAACGGCATGACCATTCTCGTTTCCACGGCCTATCTGGATGAAGGTGAAAAATGTGACCGACTGATCCTGATGCACAACGCGCGGATTCTTGACATCGCCGACGCCTCATGAAATTCAGGCCGATTTTTCCGATCTTGAAGAAGCCATGATTCACCGGATCCAGGCGACAGACAATGCCATGGCTGAGGACAGTTTTGCATCCTGAAGCGGTCAATGTTTTAGAATCTCGAAAAACGATTCGGTCAATTTGTGGCCGTTGATCGGATTTCATTTTCCGTCCGAACCGGGAGAAATCTTTGGATTCCTGGGGCCCAACGGGGCCGGTAAATCCACCACCATTCGCATGCTCTGCGGCATCATCACCCCCAGCGCGGGAAGCGGCCATGTGGCCGGATACGATATTTTCACCCAGTCCGAGGAAATCAAACAGACCATCGGTTACATGTCCCAGAAATTTTCTCTGTATCTGGACATGACCCCTTTTGAAAACATCCGGTTTTATCTGGGCATTTACAATGTCCCCTCGCGTATTTGGAAAGAGCGCACGCAAGAAGTCCTGAAGATCACCCGTCTGACCAACATGCAAGACCGTCTGACCCGCGAGCTGCCGCCGGGATGGCGCCAGCGCCTGGCGTTGGGCTGCGCGCTTTTGCACCAGCCGAAATTATTGTTTCTGGATGAACCCACCTCCGGCGTGGATCCGATTACCCGCCGGCATTTTTGGGAATTCATCAAGCAGCTCACCGGCGAGGGCGTCACCGTTTTTGTGACCACCCATTATATGGACGAAGCCCAGCATTGCGACCGGGTGGTCATGATCAACGAAGGCAAAATCGTCGCCGCCGGCCCGCCGCGGAGATTATCCGCAGAGATATTTCCGGATCAGCCGGATGCGGATTTAAACGATGCTTTCGTCAAGTTGATGACCCGGAGGACGCCGTGAATCCGAAAAACGTAAAGGCCATCGCCCGCAAGGAATATCTACCACCTGATCCGGGATTTCCGCAGCCTTTACCTGGCCTTTATTATTCCCTTGCTTTTGATTTTGCTCTTCGGTTATGCGCTCAGCCTGGATGTGGAAAATATAAAGACCGTGGTGGTTGATCATGATAAGACCACAGAGAGCCGTGATTTCATCCGCAAACTGAACGCTTCCGTCTATTTCAAAGTCATTGACCATCTTGCGGATAGTGCTGCGGCCATTGAGTCTCTTGACCGAAACCAGGCCATTTTAGCCATTGTGATTCCGCCCGGCTGGACAGCGGATCTTAAAGTCTGACCGCAAAAGTCCGCTGCAGGTGATCATTGACGGCAGTGATCCCAATTTTGCCGGCAGCACCCGGGCATACATCACGGCGTATATTTCCCGAGGCCAATCAGAATCAACTGCTTGAATTTCTCAACCGTCAGGGTCTGGAAAAGATAAAGCCCCCGGTGGAGGGTCGCATCCGGGTTTGGTTTAACGAGGATCTGGAAAGCCGCAATTTTATCATTCCGGGGATTATTGCGATGATTATCATGATTGTCGGCGCCTTGCTGACATCGCTGGTGATCGCCCGGGAATATGAAAACGGAACCATGGAAACCATCCGGTCGCTGCCGGTGCGGGCGGGTGAATTTTTAGTGGGAAAGGCCTTGCCCTATTTTTTTATCGGGCTTGTCGATGTGCTGGTGGCGATTTTAATGGGTCAGCTGTTGTTCGGTGTGGTCATGAAGTCCAGCTTCTGGTTGATGATGATGGCGTCCTCCGTTTATCTGGGGGTGGCGCTGTGCATCGGGCTGTTGATTTCCACCCTGACCAAATCCCAATTGGTGGCCAATCAGATGGCGATTCTGGTGACCTATCTGCCGTCGCTGTTGCTTTCCAATTTTGTATTTCCAAAGGAAAACATGCCCGCAATTCTAAAAATGGTCACCTTTATCGTACCGGCCACCTATTTTATTGATATCCTCAACGGACTCTATTTGCGGAATCTGAGCCTTTCTTATCTGTGGCCCAGCTTCCTGGTTCTTTTTCTGATGTTTGTGTTTTTGATCACCATCAACATGGTCATTTTAAAAAAGGAGGGATTATGAGATGAGCGGGCTAAGAATCCGCGAGCTGGTCAGAAAAGAATTTATTCAGCTTTTCCGAGACAAGAAAAACAGACCGCTTTTGATTATTGCCCCGCTGGTGCAGCTGATTGTTTTTGGTTACGTGGTCACCACCGATGTTCGCGACATCCGGGTCGGGCTGGTCGATCAATCCCACACATCGGAAAGCCGCCGGTTCATGGATGCCATCGACGGCAACAAAACGTTCAGGATTACTCATTATTTGAATCGTTCCGCAGACATTGACCGCCTGTTGCTTCAGCGGAAGATCGATTTGGGCGTTATCCTTCCGCCGGATTTCAGTTCACAAATTCGCAAAAGGGAGACTGCTGAAATCCAGATACTGGCAGACGGCAGCATGAGCAATATGGCTTCCATCAGAATTTCTTACGCCATGTCAGTGCTGGACAGCTTCAATAGCCAGCTCATCCGAGAGCTTTATGCCAAACGAATCGATTACGGGGAAATCGACGGGCGCATCCGTACCTGGTACAATCCGAACCTGGACAGCCAGTATTTTTATGTGCCGGGTATTGTCGCATTTCTGGTGATGTTGCTATCTTTGCTGTTTACCTCCATGGCGATTGTGCGCGAAAAGGAATCCGGCACCATGGAACAGCTGATCGTGACGCCTTTAAAACCCTTTGAGCTGATCTTGGGTAAAACCATTCCGTTTATCATCATTTCTCAGGCTCAGATGATACTGGTAATCGTCTTTGCCATATTCTGGTTCAAAATTCCGATGGTCGGCAATGCATTCTTATTGCTCGGTGCCACCTTTATCTTCCTGATCAGCACCCTCGGTATCGGGCTTTTCATATCGACGGTTTCCAAAACCCAGCAACAGGCCATGATGACGAATTTTTTCTTCATTCTGCCTTTTTTTATGCTCAGCGGTTTTGTGTTTCCGATTGCCAATATGCCGACGGTGGTTCAATGGTTAACGTATTTAAATCCATTGCAGTATTTTCTGGTGATCGTGAGGGGAATTTTTCTTAAAGGAACGGGGTTGGCGGTTCTCTGGCCTCAATTTGTCGGTCTGGTGATTCTGGGAGGGATCGTTTTTTCAGCAGCGGTGAATCGTTTTAATAAACGACTGGATTAAGCCACTAAATTATTTAAAGAAGCCGAAACAACCCGTGTTTGATGGGGTCGAAAAATAGGATTACTTTGTTTTAGTTGCCTATTTATTGCTAACGATCTTTTGCCGTTATCAGTTCATATAACAGCCCTTTTTTTGCGATAAGCTCATCATAATTTCCCATTTCTTCCATTTTGCCGGATTTCATCACACCGATTTTGTCGTAGCCTTTAATAATATCCAGGCGATGAACGACGGCAATCAACGTTGCTTTTCCCTTCCAGTGGGCATCCAGCAAGGATTGGATGCGTGCCTGTGAGCGGTTGTCCAGCGCCGAAGTTGCTTCGTCCATGATTAATATCTTCGGTTTTTTGAGAAATGCGCGGCCAATGGCAATCTTTTGCCGCTGTCCGCCGGAGAGGCGATCCCCTTTGCTTCCCACCTGAAACTGCATTCCGATTGTAAGGATTGTTTCCAAAAGGTCCTCTTCGATGAGCAACTGAACGACCTGCTCGTTGATCGTATCCTGGATGTGAGGATTCATCGTTATGAATTTTCCGAAAAACAAATTGTGCAGGATCGTCTGCGAGACGAGATAATCCGATTTCCGATAAAAACTGAATGCATCCGGGTGATCAGCTGAGATCATTTCTCTGAAACGGGTTCGGGCTTTTAAAATTTCGCGCTTCAGATCATCGGGCAATTTGATCATCTTATGCCTGCCGGGCACAAAGCGCAGTGCCAATTCTAAAAGTTTCTTCTGGTCTTCGGTACTCAGTTGAGACCATTCCAATTTATTCAGCTGTATATAGAGTGATTTGTATTTATCCAGCTCATCTGCAGCAACCGGGCTTTGTTCGAAAAATATTTCGGTCGGGGGAAGATTTCCGACAATTTCTACCGCCTGCTTGCACAAGCGGGCTCCCAGCACCATCAATGGATGCAATAGATTGGCCTCTTTAAGAAATATGAGAAAATATTCATTTTTTGCCAAATTGGGTTCCTTGAAAACAGCCTGGTTGGCGCTTCCGAAAGTCAAATTTTTTGCCACCGTCGAGTAATATTGGTATTTTTCTTTATCAAAAAATTCGACATATTCCGACATCAGGACACTCAGCCGGCGCGTCACTTTTTTTCGAATTCGAATCAGTTTGGGCAACACGTTCGGATAGGTTTCAGAATCAAGAATGGCGTTCAAACCGAATCTCAAAACATCCGGAAACAAACCTATTTGTTCGATAAGTTCAATGATGTGATCCAGATCAGGCAACGGCAAGGAGCTATCGATTTCATTTTCTCCCTGCCTGGCGGCGCATCCGTAAAGAAGATTTTCTTCGATGGTCCCATCAAAGATAAATGGTGTTTGAGACACCATCCCTGCGTTCCATGCCATATCCCTTTTTGTGAGGCCGTCAACTTCCTGGTTGCCGATGCGCACATGTCCTTTGGTGTATTTGTAAAGCTGCCCGATACAATTGGCCAGGGTGCTTTTGCCGCTGCCGGAAAATCCGACTAAGGCCAGTTGAGCGCCGGCTGAAAGCGTAAAATTTACGTCATCGAGAAGCTGAACCCCATCCTCTGTTGTAAATGCTAAATTTTTGACTTCGATGCTCCCATCCAGCTGATACGGTGGTCGATCTTCAGGTTCAATCGCAAACTCAGGGGCAACGTCAAAATATTGCATTGTTCGTTGATAGCTGACAGACGCTTCTTGATAAGCCTGGTAGACATCGATGAGTTCACTCCAGGGATCGAAAAGTTTTTCCTGAGCGGACAAAAATGCCACCAGGGCACCCAACTCAAGTCTTCCATTGATGGTAAGATAGCCGCCCAGCAGAAAGATGATAAAAGGGCTGAAGCTGGTGAAAAAATTACTGCTGACCTTGATCCCCTGACGGTAGAGGTTCCAGGAGATCCTTATTTTCTGAAGTTTGTTTACCAGGAACTCAAATTTTTTATTTTCTAAATGGTGGGCTGCATTGGCTTGTATCTCATGAATTCCGGAAACAGCCTCGGCAAGTTTGCCTGAAAAATCACGTGATACATCCACGCGCTTTTTGTTTTCCATATTGGCTCTCCGTTGCAGCATGGGAAGTACGAAAACCGCAACAGGATATATTGCAAACGAAACAATGGCTAAAAGAGGATTCAGCCGTAGAAGATAAACGGTAAAGGCCAAAAGGCTCAGGACACTGGTAAGCGGAATGGCCACCGCCATACCGACAAAGTCCCCGGCAGTAGCCAACTCAGAGACAAACGACTGAACCACCATTCCGGGCTGAGTTTTTCTGAAAAAGCCCAAAGGCAGCGTCAGCACATGACGGTACAGGTCTTTGCGCATGTCTGCCAGGGCGCGTTGCCCGATTATGGTCTGAAGGTAGCTGATAACGAACTTGAGACCCCCGGCGAGGACAACGGCCGCTAAATAGATACCGCAATAAATCAGCAACAATTCAAAGGCTTTCAATTGGATCGCCTGGTTGACAATTCGTTTTTGCATTTCAAGCGGTACAATCCTTACGAAAACCGTGGCAAATACGGTTATCACCAGAAATAGCTTGAGCTTGGAGTTGCCCCTGAAGACCCATGAAAGTAAAGGCTTTTTTACAATCGGTGTTTCGCTTTTTTTCATTGCCCTTGCCTCCGTAGTTTCGAAATAGTGAAACTTGTCAGCGGTTCATTTACACCAATTCGGGTTATCAGATCCGCTTGACACAATTGTATGATTGGGACACAATTGCATCGTAAATTTTCGATTGAATGCCGAAGATATTTTTGTTGTAACAGAGACTGGCAGGAGAAAGAAATTAAAAAATGGATAAATTTTTTGTTTTGATGCTTCTCGTGCGCTCAAATATTGCAGCCAATAACCTGCCTATAAAAAGCAAAAGTTTAGGGAAAAGTCATGTTTAGCATTTCACTGCAGGAAATTTTATTGCTTTGATAACAGGGAGTGGTTTCGCTTTCTATCATCTGTATCTATTTTTGAGGGTACGGCGTGCCCCCTTAAAGACGGCCATTGGGATCACTTACCATGCCCGCTGCAGGTGAATCCACAAAATATAAACCTAAAATGACATCTATGTAAGAAAACATGATGGACGTCTTCAAAAAACACCCAAAACGATCTGACTGAAAAACAAGTTCCCCAAGAAGGATACACCTGATCGGCGGCTTTTAAAATTATCGCTGGCAGCGCTTGGCGTCGTGTTCGGCGATATTGGAACAAGCCCGCTTTACGCCATCCGGGAGTGTTTTCACGGAGAGTATGGCATTGCCGTGAGCCCTGCCAACGTGCTGGGTGTGCTTTCACTGATGTTCTGGTCCCTGGTAATGATCGTAACCTTCAAGTACCTGATATTCGTTCTCAGGGCGGACAACCAGGGCGAAGGCGGCGTCATGGCGCTCACGGCGCTGATCAAAATCAGCGACAGGGCAGCTGAAAAATTCCCGTTTGACGCTCGTTTCCATCGGTCTGTTTGCTGCCTGCCTGCTTTACGGGGACGGAATGATCACCCCGGCGATTTCGGTGCTCAGTGCGGTCGAAGGCATCAGAATCATAACCCCTTTATTCAAGCCCTATGTGGTTCCCGTCACGATCATCATTTTAGGCGGCCTCTTTATGATACAGAAGCGCGGGACTGCCAGGGTCGGAGGGCTTTTTGGACCGGTGATTCTCGTGTGGTTCAGTGTTATCGCCGTATTGGGTTTTATTCAGATTGTACGCTCTCCCCCGGTTCTGGCAGCGCTTCTGCCCTGGTACGGCATTAAATTTCTTTTGATAAACAAATTCCACGGCTTTGTCGTTTTGGGAGCCGTCTTTCTGGTGGTCACCGGAGCAGAGGCACTTTATGCCGACATGGGGCATTTCGGCAGGCGCCCCATCCGCTTGACCTGGATCGTCTTAGTACTTCCGGCGCTGGTTTTGAATTATTTCGGCCAGGGCGCACTGCTGCTGACCCGGCCGGAAGAGGCCCATCATCCATTTTACGCACTGGTGCCCTCCTGGGCGATGATCCCGATGGTGGTATTGGCTACGCTGGCCACCATCATTGCGTCCCAGGCCGTCATCACCGGTTCTTTTTCACTGACGCGGCAGGCTATCCAGCTGGGCTACCTCCCCCGGCTCAGGGTCACCCACACTTCGGCCTCGCATATCGGCCAGATTTATGTCGGACCGGTAAACTGGCTGCTGATGATATGCACCATCGGTCTGGTCCTCGGTTTCCAATCGTCCAGCAAGCTGGCGGCTGCTTACGGCGTAGCCGTCACCTCGACCATGCTGGTCACAACGACCCTGTTTTATGTGGTTGCACGCAAACGGTGGGGATGGCGTCGGCTGACGGCCGGCATGCTGGCCGGCATCTTTTTTCTGGTGGATATCCCCTTTTTCAGCGCCAATATCAGCAAAATTTTTCACGGCGCATGGTTTCCGCTTGCGATCGGTGCATTTTTCTTTACGTTGATGTTGACCTGGGAGCAGGGCCGCAGGATACTGGCAGATCAATTTCAAACGCTCACACCGTCATTTGATGCGTTCAAAAAAAGTCTGGATGAAAATCCACCACAGAGAATCAATGGCCAGGCCGTATTCCTGACGGGGAATCCAGACGTGGTCCCGTCAACGCTTGTGAAAAATTTGCAACACAATAAAATTATTCATTCCGACGTCGCCATGCTGCACTTCAAAACTGAAAACGTGCCACGGGTGCCTAATTTTGACAAAGTAAAAACCGAGAAGTTAGGCGGGGGTTTCTTTCAAATTATCGCCCATCATGGGTTCATGGAGCAGCCGAAAATAGATATGATTTTAACACTGGCGCATGAACAGGGACTGAACTTCAAACTGGAAGAAGCAAGCTATTATTTGGGACGCGAGAAGCTGACCATAGGCCCGGATCCGGTAATGAGCCGCTGGCGTTCCAACCTTTTCATTTTTTTATCGCGTAATTCGATGGATGCCGCATCGTTTTTTGGCATACCGCGGGACCGGATTATCGAAGTCGGTGTCCAGCTGCAACTGTGAAAGTCGGCTGCAGGCAGGCGAAAGCAAACGTGCGGGGTTAAACTGAAAATGGACCTGCAAAGTATAATCGAAAATTATGGATATGCCGCGATTTTAATCGGCACATTTTTAGAAGGCGAAACTATCCTGGTACTGGCAGGCCTGGCAGCCCACCAGGGATATCTGGTACTGACCTGGGTGATTTTAGCCGCTTTTCTGGGCAGTCTTTGCGGCGATCAGCTTTTTTTTTATCTGGGACGCAAGCACAGTCAGGCGGTTCTGTCCAGGCGCCCTGCCTGGAAGCAGAAGGCGGAAAAAGTTCACAAGATGCTGAACCGATTTCAAACACCGATGATCCTGTCCTTTCGGTTTCTTTACGGGCTGCGCACTATTTCCCCCTTTGTCATCGGTATGAGTCCCGTATCCTGTCAAAAAGTTCATTTTGCTCAATGCCGCCGGAGCGCTGGTCTGGGCGGTAGCCGTCGGGTCCGGCGGCTATCTTTTCGGTCATGCTCTGGAAGTTTTTATCGGCAAGGTCAAATCATACGAGATTTATATTATGGGTAGTGTGGCAATTGTTGGTTTATCGGTATGGATTTTCCATTTTTACCGTCGCCGCAGACGGCTATCCAAATTTATCGCAAAAAGTCGATGATCTCCTTCAGCTGACCGCGAAACCGTATTTAACACCAAAGTGGTGAAGCGGGAACTTTTTTAGGCATCTGACGTTTTGTCATTCAATTACCGAATTATTTTTATGAGGAGGTAACATTATGGCGAGATTTTTCAAGAAACGCGAAGAGACCAAAGGCCTGTCTCCGGGTTCCTTGGTTTTCATCGGAAACAAAAAGGTAGAAAATGTTCGGATTCGTGTCATCGATTACGATGGGGCTCAATTAAAGGAAGACGAATTAAAAGATATTGCCGAAGGAGCGGAATTCAAACGCACCAACACGGTTACCTGGATAAATGTAGACGGGCTCCATGATCTTGCGTTGATGAAAGAAATTGGGAGTATATTCGATCTGCACCCGTTGTTAATGGAAGATATACTGAATACCGGACAGCGCCCCAAACTTGAAGAATTTGAAAATTGTCTTTTCCTTGTCGTAAAAATGCTTCGTTACGACAAGGAAAAACAAATGATTATTTCAGAACAATTAAGTATGGTGCTGGGCGATACATTTCTGCTGACCTTTCAGGAGCAACCGGGAGATGTATTTGAACCGGTCCGGGAGCGGATCAGAAAACAAAAAGCAAGGATCCGGGCATCGGGTATCGATTATCTGGCATACGCTTTGCTGGATTGCGTAGTCGAAAATTATGTTTTCATCATTGAAAGATTGGGCGAGCAAATTGAAGATATTGAAGAAGAAGTTTTGGAAAAAGCCGAGCCGGCAGTGATGGAAAAGATTAATGCGTTTAAACGTGAAATGAATTTTTTAAGAAAGTCCGTTAGACCGGCCAGAGAAGCCGTCATACAACTCTCCAAATTGGATTCCGAACTCATCAATGATCAAACGGTTCCCTTTTTAAAAGACCTGCAGGATCTGATCACCCAGGCTGCGGAGGCCATTGATACTTACCGGGATATGCTTTCGGATCAATTGAACCTGTACAATTCAGTCGTCGGCAATCGAATGAACGACATTATGAAGGTATTGACGATTTTTGCCGCCATATTTATTCCGCTCACATTTATTGCAGGCATTTATGGTACAAATTTTGAGTATCTACCCGAACTCAAATTTAAATACAGCTACTTCTTTTTCTGGGGCGTAATGCTTGCTGTCGCAGCTGTAATGTTAATATTTTTTAGAAAAAAGAAATGGTTATAGCTGATTTGCTAAGACAGTTTGCCCGGAAAATGACGAGACATCTTACCCGGGGCTGTCGCGGTGCAGTTTAATGACCGCAAAAAACGATTCATTCAACAAGGAATCGCAATCGAATTGCACAAAAAAAAGGAGCGTTTTATGAAATTACCTCAATACGTCAGCATTGAAGAAGTAAAGCGGGTTTGCAAAGCGCTAAAAATTAGCGATTGGACGAAAAAGAAAGAAGCGAAAGTCTCTATCAAAGAAGCCAAGATGGTTCTGGCCGAGCTTAATCCAAGAGGCTTGAATATTGATCCCGGGGCGTTTTGCGATGGGCTGGAAGTTGAACTTGAGCACGGGATGCAATTCAAAGATGCCAATGTAACCAATAATCACCCCTTGCTGACCGGCCTGATTGTCCTGGCGCATTTCAAAGAGTCGCTGGATTACTATAGATTGCTTGAGGTAGCCGAGCTGGAAGGAGACTTAATGAAGGCCGTTGCTAAGGGCAATGCCGCCAAAATTAAAGAATATTACAAACGGCTGGCGAAAGCCAAAATCGTCCTCAATAAGGCCGTGTTGAACCGTGTAAATTGAGAAATCCAAGACAGCTCGATGATTCAAAATATCTCAAAAATTTATCTGATCCGTTTGCCATCCATTGGATTTATTGTGGTACTGGCTTTATTGTCCCACATCTTAAACCAAAGCATTCTTTAAAGAGCGATTACTATAATCATGGAAAAGGATACTTCAAAATTAAATTACGAAGAAAAGCTGCAAAAGGCTCTTGATCATGATTCGGACAACATCATTATCAATGAGATCCAGCTGCTTCTGGCTGAAAAAAGGACCTCGCTGGCTGCGATGCGAACCGGGATTGCAGTCCTTGTGCTACCGCTCTCCGTGATGAGCGTGCTGATTGCCACCTCGAAGTATTACGATGTTCTGCATGTGATGCATCTGCTCCTGCCTTTGTTGGGCTTATGCGCAGCGTTGATCGCACTGGGGGCTTATCTCATCATTCGTGCGATCATACGGATTCGGCACCAGGATCGCCACATTCTGGAGATTAAGCGCAAACACAGTCGCATCGCCGAATTCATGGACTGAGATGCAATCCAATAGATGTCGACGCGAATGAACTTCCATCAAAGCGCAGATCTTCTCGAAATTGTCAAAGAAAACTTCCTTCCGTGGAATAATAGATCGAAACATGGCACACTTCTATTTTTTCGTTTTCTCATAATAAGGCAATGCCTCGGGTAGATATTTTTTAATGTCAGCGATTCGCGTTTCGGTTGCCGGATGCGTGGATAAAAATTCGGGAGGGCGCGATTTTCCTTCCTGTTTGCTCATTCTTTCCCAAAACGGGATTGCCTCGCGGGGGTCATAGCTCGCCCGGGCCATGAGCGTCAGCCCGATGCGATCAGCCTCGCTTTCATGCAAACGGCTGTATGGCAGCAAGAACCCCACATTGGCCCCCACGCCGTATACGGTCATGAAAAGCTGTTGAGTTTGCTGCGGCTGCCGGGACAAAGCAACGGATAGCGCCATTCCGCCCATGTTGGCAATGAGGGCTTCGCTCATGCGCTCATTGCCGTGGTCGGCCAGCGCATGGGCCACCTCATGGCCCAGCACCACGGCCAGACCGGTTTCATTCTGGGTATAAGGTAAAATACCGGTGTATACGGCCGCCCTGCCACCCGGCATGACCCAGGCATTGACGGTTTTGTCGTCCTCGATAAGATTAAACTCCCATTTGAAGTTTTTAATTGTGCCCTGTTGACCGGTTTCGGCTAAAAAGGTCTCTGTGGCTTTGGCGATCCGGTTTCCTACCCGCCTAACCATTTCCACTTTTTGAGTGTCGGTGGACAGCTTGCTTTTTTTCAATACCTCATCATACTGCTGAAGACTCATGCTCAACAGCTCGGTTTCCGGCACCAGGTGCAACCCCTTGCGATGGGTAATGGGTACTTCGGCACAACCCTGAAGTTGAAAAAGCAGCAAAATTGCTGCAATCAGGGCGCCGAGTCCGCGGCGTTCATGAATCTGATGTTTGCTTGATTTCATGATTCTCAATTCTCCTTTTTGGTTACTTTTTTAAACCAGCAACCCAGCCGTTTCTAGCCGGAAAAATTTTGCTCTAGCTCAGAAACGTCCAGCACTTCTTCTATATACCGGAAAAAAAGCAGCGGCCGCAGCGGTTGTTTGATGACCCAATTAAATTTGCTTGCCTTTATCCCGCAGGCGCGTGAGTTCAGAAAGCAGATCGACCTGAATTTGCTGGATTTCAACCAGCCGCTCCCACTGGTGCGACAGGAGATGGTCGACTTTGTCGTGCAGTTGCCTGATTTCAAGCTCGGCTTTTAAGTTTACGCGGTAATCATGCTGCGACCGCAAACGGTCTTTGATCTCCACTCGGTTCTGGCTCATCATGATAACGGGGGCCTGAATGGCCGCCAGACAGGACAACACCAGGTTCAGCAAAATAAACGGATAGGGATCAAAGGGTCTTTTTAGCAGCAGAAATGAATTCAGCGCAATCCATATCAACAGAATTGAAGCGAATATAATAAGGAAGGTCCAGCTACCCCCGAAGGATGCCAGCCTGTCAGCCATTTTTTCGCCCAGGGTCGAATCTTTTTCGAACTCGGCATCGACATTGCTTGAAAGCGTTTCGTGGCGTTGAAGACTCTCCAGGACTTCATGGTCCAATGTCGTCAGTTCTCCCTTTTCAGATTCCAGCAGGTTCTGAATATACTGCATGCGGAATTGATTCAGATCGCTAAGGCAAATATAACCCTCCGGTTTCCAGTCCGGGTAAGATCTCTTAATCTGCTCTGTCACGGCGTTTCGAACAAGCGCTGCCGGCATCATCCGGGCCCTGGCCTTGGTCTTGCCGCAAATATTGCAGACCATGTTTTTCGATTGCGATGCTTTCATGATTGAATTTAACTCCTGTAATTTGTTTTATAGACCCTGCACACCCCCTCATTGTTTCGCCCTTTATTACCTTAGTGAATAAACCCGTTCCAATAAAGGGAAATTTTTTAAAAGTTTTCTTATCGATGTGTTTCCGCGGTGCAGAAGAAAAAAAAGACCGTTACAGAAATAAAGACAGAGTCGAAATTGGACTGCTTTTAGAAGGTTGAGGTCGGAAGTATTTTTTCCTTATAGGACAACATTATTGGCTTGTACAGTGTTATTTATTGCCTGGTTTGCCCCTTTTGTAAAGCGCTAAACTCGTTGCGCTAAATCCTGAAGACCCGGGCCAATTCGTCTGTTCAGTCAAATATTTGAAGCGCTTACGCTGCACTTCTCTATTCGATTTTCGACAAAAGCCGCAAGATTGATTCCAAAGAGATTCTGAAATGGCTTCTAGTTGTTTTAAGTATCTTAGCAGATTGGGGCACAACTTTTTTTCATATTCAAGCAGTGTTAAAGGCACGATAGGCCTTTATGAGATCCAACTGATATATTGCAAAATCAACGGTCATGCTGTAGAAAAATAGATCTAATCCGTTTTGAATAAAATACTTGAGCAAGGCTCGATCAAATGCGCGGCTGAAGAATTAGCAAGCCGGAAAGTTCATGCTTATGGAGGAAAAATGGGAAAGCATCTCGTATTGATCGGCGGCGGGCATGCCCATATGACCGTGATGGTAAATCTGAGGGGTTATATCAAGCGCGGTCATCGGGTAACGCTGATTGGCCCGTCGGCCTATCATTATTATTCCGGGATGGGACCCGGGTTGCTGGGTGGAATATACCGGCCTCAAGAGGCTCGTTTTCATGTTCAAAAGATGGTAGAAGATCGAGGGGCTGCCTTCATTCAGGATACCGTCACGCGCATCGATCCGGATCGAAAGGTTTTGCTTCTCAAATCCGGCGGGGAAATTGCCTATGACGTGGTTTCCTGCAACACCGGCAGCACGGTTCCCACAGATGAAGATCAAGTTGCCGGTGATCATATTTTTACCGTCAAACCGATTGAAAATCTGATCAAAGTGCGCCAGATGCTCCAGGCCGGATTGGGCATCCGGACCCCAAAGCTTATCGTTGTCGGCGGCGGCGCTGCTGCTCTGGAACTCACCGGCAATCTCTGGCGATTGGTTCAGCAGACTGAAACAGCGGCTGCCATCACCGTTTTGGGTGGTCGCCATTTCTTGTCTGCCATGCCGCCAAAAGCCCAGAAGTATGTCAGAAAATCACTGGCGACTCGAAACATCGAGATCGTCGAAGGCGCTTACGTGAGTCGTTTAAACGGCAATCGTGCGGTATTGGAAGACGGCGAAGAATTTCCATTTGACCTGGCACTTTTGGCGTGGGGAATTCGGCCCTCAAATCTTTTCCGCGATTCCGGCTTGCCCACAGGCAACGACGACGGTCTTTTAGTCAATACCTTCCTGCAAAGTGTCGCCTATCCGGAGATTTTTGGCGGCGGGGATTGTATCAGCTTTGAACAAAGACCGCTGGATAAAGTGGGGGTTTACGCCGTGCGGCAGAATCCTGTGCTGTATGCCAATCTGCTGGCCGCCTTGGAAGATAAAGACCTTGAAGCCTTTCAGCCCCAGGATATCTATCTTTTAATTTATAATTTAGGCAACGGAACCGGTATTTTTTATCGAGGCAGCTGGGTTTGGAAAGGCAGGTTGATATTTTTTCTCAAAGATTATATCGATCGCAAATTTATGCGCAAATTTCAGGTTTCCGGTGAAACGGCCGAGGCTGCAGCATGATGCCCGATGCCGATATCACAAACTTTTTATAGCCCTCTATTCCGCAGCGCGATGTCAAAACAACCCGTATTCCAATATTCCATCATTCCAATTTTAGAGAAATCATTTTCAGGATATTGATAACGTCAACTATCAGCATTATGTTCCTTAATTATAACCTATAGGGAGGTTCCCATGATCAGTCTGAAAAAGCTTTTTACACCAGTAAAATCCATCAACAGAGAAGAAGCCAAAAAGTTTATGGCCGGAAAATCGGAAGGCGATTACACTCTTCTGGATGTGCGTCAGCCGGGTGAATATGAAGCCGAGCACATTCCCGGCGCTAAGCTCATCCCCCTCCCGGGCTTAAAGGATGGACTACGTCAGCTGGATAAACAAAAGCCGGTCCTTGTTTACTGTGCGAGCGGCGGTCGCAGCCTGGCGGCGGCGCAGCTATTATCCGGCCTGGACTTTAACGTAATCTACAATCTTCAGGGCGGCATCAAAGCCTGGCAGGGTCAGAAGGCTTCGGGGCCGAAAGAGTTAAACCTTGAGCTGGTGCGCGGCGATGAAAAACCGGCTGAGATGATCGCACTGGCCTATGGCATGGAGATGGGACTCGGAATCGTATACCTTAATATGATTGAACGATCTGATGATCCTGAGGTTAAAAGTTTACTGGCAAAGCTGGCCGACATCGAGACCCTCCATAAAAAAAGACTTCTTGAAATACTTGCCGCGATCGATTCTGCGATCAGCGACACGGATGCTTATGAGGCGGAACTCCGGTCGTCGATTCTCGAGGGCGGTTTTGGTCTGGATGATTTCATCAAAGAAAATGAATCTTTTTTTGGCTCCGTGCAGGGTGTTCTCGATCTGGCGATGATGCTGGAAACCCAGGCGTTGGACCTATACCTGCGATTCGCTGAGAAAAGTGGCGATGAACGAACGCAAAAGGTACTTTTTTCCATCGCAGATGAAGAAAAAGCCCATCTCGGTTCCCTGGGGGATTTGATGGATAAAAAGATTTGATCACAAAACTGCGTTCATGCGCTTCAAGTCTTCCTTTTTGCCAATCACGACAATCACATCGCCGGCTTCAAGTTTTTCTGAAGGCGTTGGGTTGAATACCATGTCTCCGGATTGCTTTTTGATGGCAACAATGATGACACCGTAATCTTTGCGCAGATGGCTGTCGATCAGGTTTTTGCCGATCAGGCTGGAATTGTCTCCGATTTTGGCTTCTTCCATCATCAGCCCAAGATGCGATCCCATCATGGCAATATCAATAAAGTCCACCACAGTTGGTTTTTTCAGCATTTGGGCAATACGCCGTCCGCCGATCAGGTAAGGTGATACGACCCGGTTTGCGCCGGCTCGGAAAAGTTTGGCTTCGTTTTTTTCTTCAGAAGCCCGGGCCAGGACAAAAACATCGGGACGAAGACTCTTGGCGGTCATCGTAATAAATACGTTATTGGCATCCGAATTAACGGCGGTAACAATTCCTTTGGCCTCCATTATCCCGGCCTGCATCAGCGCTTCTTCAGTTGTTGCATCCATCTCAATGTAAAGGTATTTTCGGGATTCGATATACTCGATGACTGACGGCTCCTGTTCGATGACGACAAAATCAATATCGTCGGCATCCAGTTCGCTGCAGATTATTCGGCCGATGCGCCCGAATCCGCAGATGATAAAATGATTTTTTAATCCGGAAACCTGTTTTTGCACTTTTCTCCTCCCAAAAATTTTGACCAGCTCACCTTCCACAAGGGCCCTGACCAGCATGCCAATCGTGTAAGCACCGACACTGATGCCCAGGACGATGATAACAACTGTTATGGAGCGCCCGACATGGGAAAGGGGGATAACCTCCGAGAAACCAACCGTGGATAGCGTGATGATGGTCATGTAAAACGCTTCAAAAAGCGGCATGTGTTCAATGAAATAGTATCCAAAAGTGCCGAAGGCAATAATTCCGAACAACATCAGCAGCGCATATCGCAGTCTTTTCGTGTCCATCATAACTCAAATAATAGCAGATACCTCAAAAAAATAAAAATTAAACTTTCGGTTCCAATGAAAGATTATTTGCGGGGCCTTAAAATTGCAGCGGCAGAGCCTAAAGG
This sequence comes from uncultured delta proteobacterium, assembly GCA_963706575.1. Classification (GTDB taxonomy): domain Bacteria; phylum Desulfobacterota; class Desulfobacteria; order Desulfobacterales; family JAHEIW01; genus JAHEIW01. The sequence continues at coordinate 130,362 of CAVPNL010000005.1, forward strand.
CTCTGCCGCTGATATCACGAGATGGCTATAATGAAGATCCTGATTTAAAATCGTTTTTTAAACGATACGTAAACAGGCCAATGGCCTAATTAAGGAAATCTTTTAATGTTTTACTGGCAACAAACTTGGGCGCCTTGGATGCTTTAATTTTTATTGCCTCGCCGGTCTTGGGATTTCGGCCCTTTCGCGCTTTTCTTTTTGTAACTTTGAAGCTGCCAAATCCCGCAATGGTGACCGAGCTGCCCTTCTTGATGGCTTTGGGGATGCATTTAAATACACAATCTACGGCGGCCTGCGCTTCCTTTTTGGTGCTGACAACTTTGGCGACTTCGCTGATAAGATCTGCTTTGTTCATTTAATTCTCCTTTCGCAAATTTGAGTTTTACACTCGCTTAAAGGCTGTTTTTACAGAGGGGACAAAATTTTCGAGGTGTGCCTCTTCCAATCCAATGAAAATTGATAATGTGGCGTTCGCCACATTTTGGACAGATACACTCGACTGCAGTTTTGTTGGGATCCGATCGCTCGCCCAGTTCCTTCTCTGTCATGCTGAGTGGCCCTTCATTTTCCATCCTAATTTTTTCTCCCAAACTTCAGGTGCCCATTATTTTTTCCAAAGCTTCCTGTTTGGTTTTACATTGTATGCAATGCCTGGCAATCGGCCTTGCCTTCAGACGCGCCAACGTGATTTCTCTACCGCAATCTTCACAGATGCCATAATCTCCATTTTCGATGTCCTCTAAAGAATCGCGAATTTTTTTGATAAGCATGCTTTCACGGTCACGGATACGAAGAGCAGTACTCCTGTCGGATTCAAAAGAGGCACAATCCAGAAAATCGGCCGAAATCGCTTCGACGTTTAACAACCCTTCAACCGTATTGATCGCAGAATGTTTCAATTCTTCCAACCAGGCTGTTAAAAGGTTTTTAAAGTATTCCAATTCGTTTTCTTCCATTTTCAGAAGTCCCATCTGTTTAATTTTCAAAAAGGAAGTCATCTTCCGGAAGCAAATCTTTTGAACTCGAGATGTTTTCATCATCAACCGGATCTATCTCATCATCATAAGAGAAATCGGATCCGTATAGATCTTCGAAGCCGAATTCTATTGCGGGATCCAGTGAGAATCTGGAAAGATATTTCCTGTCAGAATCATACATGGTTCTTCCCTCCTAAAATTCAAAATCATATTTAACTGCAATACGGTAATTTCGTTTGCGGTCTTTCTGTTTTTTTTCCTCTTGAAAATCCTTTGTCCTGAATCTTTCTTTGCGACGCATCGGACTTCGCTTGGGTTCGTTTAAACCAGAGCCGCTGTAATTGTCAGGTTCATCATATGATTCATCTAATTCGTCTCTATTCCGAAAGTATGTTTCTTTTTTCACCTGGTCTCTCTTTCAGTCGACTTGAATAATTTTCAGCCGAATACCTTGTTGGGTCCAAGACGTTTTTAACTTGATAATTCCCTGCAGCTTGCTGCAGGGAGGTTCATTAACAAAAAAATGATTAGACTTCCTTTACACTCGTCACGCTATTCTCCGGCTCATCATTTATGATCTGGTACTGTCGAACACTGAGAATTGCCCGACCATTCAGTTGTTCTCTGAGTTTACCCTGAACCGACACTTTCTTATACGTCAGATTCAATAATTCCTTGCCGGCGCCGCTGAAGTCGATCTGATATTCTTTCTGGTTGTCCGTATGGATGGCAATTCGGGCCGGTTTGCCCCGTTCGTTCCATCTCGATGGCAAGATGATTCCTATTACGGGTGGTGGAGCGGATTTCTTCTTGTGGTTTTTGATGTGCAAAGTTCACCTCGATGTGAATATAGTATCTATAGTTTGCAGAGGATAAAACGGTGAAATGGCTATTTTTATTCCGGAATAGCTTTAAATGACTTCACTGTAATTATTTTCATCTCATCTTCTTCTTTGACGGTTCCGGTTACCTGCACTTTTACAGCGATATAGTTAAATACCAAGTCATCGCCCTTCGGCGTATTGGCAACCTCATAGATTTGACCATCCGCCACGATCTGATGGGCATCATTCACCTCGCCGACAATGGTAATATCGCCTGCGAAGGATATATATGAAAAAAATAAAAACGCTACCGTAATGCACAAAAGACCGGCAAATATGATTTTATTTCGTTCTTGCATTGGAAAATTTTCTCATTATTCCATTTTTAGATGAGCGAGCTCAGGTGCAAGTCTGTCTCCTGTTTGAAGCATGAGCGGACATCATCCGGACGAATATATAGCAACTGTTGTGCCAATTTTATAACTTACTGAAATTACGTTTAAAAATAATATTTTTAAGCAAAAATGGGGAACCGGTTGTTCCGAAAACAGTTGCGGAGTAAGGCAATGCGGGGGCAACGGGAAAGGATATTATCTAAGCTTTTGGAATAATTGATAATAAAATCGGAATCCTAAATTCCGATTTTATATCAGGTAGGAATTGAAAGTTCCTGTAAACTAAAGGGTCACACCAAAAAAATTGGCTAGCATAATATTCAGCCATCTGCGGAGTACGGCATAGGCGTAATGCCGTGAAGCCACCTCATAATTGGTATTTACCATTTTTGTCCGACGATCCGGTGATTCCAGAACTTCTTTGACGGTTAACACCGTTTTGCCCGTCAGGTATCCATCCATAACGATTAAATCAAATCCTTTCGGCTCGATATCCTGCACAAACGTAGCATAGCGGTTGATCAGCAGCGGTTTTTTAAAATAAACGGCCTCTAAAAATGCATTACCGAAACCCTCATATAAACTCGGGTAGGTAATCAAATCGGCGTGCGGATAAACATCCCAGAGCGAACAGGTTTCTTTGTCGTTCACATCCGGATTCATCGGATCGGACATATGGATGTTGACCAGGCGCAGATCAACACCGCGTTGTCTGGCGTCTTCTTTGAGCCATTCTAAATACTCCCATCCTTCATCGCCGGCTTCATGGGATATAATCAGTTTATAGCGTGGATCATTTAGTTTTTCGACCAATTCGATGGCATGCTCGATACCCTTGCGCTGAATGATTCGGGTGGGTTGTAATATCTTAACATCATCCGTTTGCAACCCGATGGATTGCCAGAAGGCGTCGGTGTGCCTTTCGTTGATTTGGGGTGGATTTTCAAAATCGAGCACGTTGGGGATGATAATGGAGGATATTCCTGTGCGCAGGGCGAGTTCTTCCTGTGCGGCCGAATTGATGACCACATGTTCAATAGTGGGCAGTTTCGGCGGAAACGCCATTCTGAGATAATCGCCGACGGCATTGACCGCAAAGCGGGTCCTTTCCCAGTAAAAATCATGATGGTGGGCAATGGTGGCAATCTGAGTCTCTGCAATTATTTCGGTCAGCGCAATACCCAGAGGGATGTGAATTGGAATGGTCAGGATATTTTCAGCTACCAGAAGATCGATCTCAAATGTTCGGATAAATTCTTTAAGCTGTTTTTTTAGATGGGTTTTTAAATCGTAAATCGCGTCGGTAACAGCTGAATCGCGTCTATTTTTGCCGAATATCTGCGAGTTGATCCATTTGTTTTTTTCATGCTGAAAAAATGCTTCGGGAACCAGAAAGCTGCGCTCCGGACTGCGGTCCAGCAACCCTCCGAACCAGAAATAGCGATGTCCACATTGCTTGAAAACTGAGGCCCATTTACTGGCTTCTAAGGTAACCCCATCTGTTCCCGCAAAACGGGTTGATACGAATCCGATATTTTTTTGCATCGTTTAAGGTCGACCTCCTTTTTCAATCTGCCGGTTGCGGGCGGGTATTCCTTATTTCCCGTTTACGAATACAATGTATTATCATATAATTAAACTTTATGTTGAAAAAATTCGGTTAAGGCCTCGTTTATGTTAATTTTGGAAGGCACCCAAGTCAATACGAAAGGATTCGCGTTTTTATGTTATTTCGTGAAAGCGACATTGTAAAAATTAAACGGATGATGACATCCAGGTGGTTGATGAACAAACGATTTGCTTTCATACTATCTGTTTTCCTAGCATTTGGCGCTGTATACGGTAACGCTGAGGTTGCCGATGATTATTCACGCCTTCTTGAACTTATTCAACTCGATGATCAACAACAGCCGCTGTACGTTTTTAATGATTTTGAGGAAGAATTCGATAAGGCCTGTCATCGGGCAACGCGACAGTATTTTAAAGAACATCCCGGTTTGATTCAGCGCATTAAAGCTAAACTTGAAGGCGGAAAGCTGCGGTGGAAACTCAGAAATCTGAAACATCGGCTGCTGTTTGTACCTGAAAACCGAACCGAATACGCCGCCCTCTACAAAAACTATTGCCTCGATGTCATCGATACGATTCTGGACAAAACAGGATTCGATAATCCCTATGACAGCATTCAAACCTTAAGCCGCAGCAAACCTGTACGTCATGAAAAAAATGAGGGCGTCACTGCCTATATCGTTCATAATCTGGCCAAAGAATATGTCGGCACCTATATTTTTTCGAATCAAACCGATAAAAAAGCAAAAATTGAACTGGAAGGTAAACTCTATAGCGGTGATGTCGGCGCCTATACGAGCACCTTAATTATGAACGAAAACGGAACCATAGAATTCCTTAAAGACAAATATACCATCTGGCAAAACAGCGCCGCTAACCCTTACACGGCGTTAATGGTACCAGCTGAAGAGACCTTGCACATTACATTAAGAGGGTTCACCGAGAGCGCCATTGAACAGGCCCTTGAGCAGAGACATCACAACAGCTTAAAAATCATGGAAAAAATTGTGGAAGACTGGATGGCTGTTGAAGAGGCGATTGTCGGGGGCATCGTCTATCAGCTGTTGCCGCATATCCTGGAAGAACACTTCAAGGATCTGTCGGCGTCCCACATCGAAAAGGATATTTTAGCTAAACGCCAATTTGAAAAATATCGACATCTGGCAAAAGGAATCACTGTTGTAGAGGAAATCGGTTATAGGGAAGCCATCCGGATGTATTCAAAAGATCCGGCGGCATTCAGAGACCTTCTGTTATAATCGGGTCCGCACGGATCCGCCTTCATCGATTAAAATTCTTACGCGGCCTTATCTGCGGTTCTTTTAATATCAACCCAACCGCTGTCTTTGTGGAAACAACCCTCAAACAGAATCATTTGCGGGAAATTATCTAAGGAGTTAAAGTCCCTAACTGACACATCACTGATGACGGCATCCTTGGGATCGAAAATCCTTATTTCAAATTTGCGTTTTTCTGTTGTTGGTCGCATGACTCCCTTCAACGACCAAACCCAATCCGGGTCGAGCTTTAACTGCGTAACCAGATACATTCCAATTCGATCCGGCAAATCTTTAGGTTTCGGCAATTTTGAAGACCTCTGGTTTAAACTCTGGTCATTTTTATTATCAGTTTTCCAGAATTTCCAGTTCATCAGTTTCATCTCGTTTTTCCTTTTGATGTCTTGACAAAAGAGAGGGGGACCTCCCCCCTCTCTTTTCTTAAGTTAAAATTTTATTCTTCAATAACTTTAAAAGACGAGATGGTTATGATCTTTGTCCCCTCAGACTCCATCACCGTCCCCTTTACGGTAACTTTACTGCCGACCATCTCCATGATCTGATCGCCTTCTTCACTTTCGGCAATATCGTAGGCCATACCGTCATTATCGACCAGCTGACCGTCTTCGTTAATGACGCCGGAGATGCTGACTTCCGCACCGGCTATTGCGGTTCCTGAAAGAAAGACGGTTAGACCGATGATTAAAATTCCTAAAAAGATCTTCTTCATGTTTTTTTCCATTTTGCGTTCCTCCATGGTGCAGGTTGTTGACGTTGTCTTTAAAGACAAATTTTTGATGTGTTAGACTTGGTTTTTCAGTTTGCTGAATTTTTTGACTTTAATAATCTTTTTCCCTTCTTTGGTTCGCAAGATTCCCTTTATCTTCACCTCCTGTCTTAAAAATGATTTTAATCTGGCAACCTGGTCTTTATCCCTAATCAGATACTCCTCTTCATCGCGAGCTGCGAGAACCAGGTCAACCACGTTGCCTTTATTATCCCATTTGGCAGGAATTATGATGCCTTCTACACAGATCATTGTGGCCTTCAATTTGCCGTTTGCGGTCCCATTTTTAGTTGCATGCTGACACCCATGTTTCAGCAACCACCATGCCAACTTAATAACTATTTGATATTAAATAATATATTTAATTTGACCGAATTGCGGCCGGAACTGCCAGTTCCCAAATTTATAAAGTGGCAACCACAGATACACATGAAAAGTGGAGAGAGAGAACACAAATGGGTGGTCTGCTAAAGGAAAATACGGACAGGAAATCTGAATTCCGAAATTAATCGTTCTCGGAATCACCGGTTCTGATTTTAAAAAAACAGCTGCTGGAGGGGTTTACAGGGATTTAAATTCTTCTTTTTTGATCCCGTATTTATTCATCAGCTTGTTGAGCTGGCGGGTGCTGATCCCGGCCGCCTCAGCCGATTCACCAATCTTTCCTTTATGGTGGGCCAAAACATCTTTTAAATAGTTTCTTTCAACCTCTTCAATCCCGCGCTGCCGCGCCTGGGTCAATGTCAGGTCCTCACTTGATGGGATAAATACGGGGGTGGATTCGGATGCAAAGAGTTCGTTGGGAAAACTTTCCGGAGTTAGCACGTCTGAAGTTTCCAGTATATAAGCCCGTTCGATTAAATTTTCCAACTCCCGGATATTACCCGGCCAGGAATACCTGCTGAAGGCTCCCAGCACGTGGGGATGCGTTGAATGTATTTTTTTCAAAGAAAAATTATTCAGTTTTTTTAGAAAGGTCTCGATAAACAACGGGATGTCTTCAACTCGTTCGCTTAATGCCGGTATTTCGATGGGAAATACATTCAGTCGGTAGTAAAGATCTTTTCTAAATTGTCCCGCGTCGCACATCCTTTGCAGGTCGGCATTGGTGGCGGTTATTACCCGGACATCCGTTTTAAGGGTTTCTTCACCGCCCACGCGTTGAAAGGTTCCATCCTGCAGAACCTGCAATAATTTGATCTGGGCTGAAGGCGTAATCGTACCGATCTCATCCAAAAAAATGGTTCCGCCGTGGGCGATTTCAAACTTTCCTAATTTTCTTTTTATGGCTCCGGTGAAAGCGCCCTTTTCATGTCCGAACATCTCACTTTCAACCAGCGTGTCCGGAATTGCGCCGCAATGGACACAGATGAATTGAGCATCCCGACGGTTACTGTGTTGATGAATCAGTTTTGCCAGAACACTCTTACCGGTTCCCGTATCTCCCGCAAGCAATACCGTGCTTTTAGTTGGGGCAACGGAGCGGATTTTGTCGAATGTTTTTTTCATTGCAGCGTTTTTTGTCTGCACAAGCTCAAGCGCATCAACGTCCCAGAATTGATCTCGTAAATAATCAAGCTGCGATTGTATCATTATGGACTCTGCAATGCTATCAGCGACATGCGTTACTTCCTCTGGATCTGCAGGCAAGGGAAGATAGTCACTCGCACCGGCTTTCACTGCTTTTATGGCTTTGTGAATCTGATTATTAGGGGCCATAATGATTATTTTAATTGTTGAGTATATTTGCCAGAAAGGCTGCATGGCCTCTTTGTAGTTTTCATCAGGTACTTCTTCAATAAGGATGTCCAGGTCAATGAATATAAGGTCGTAGCGTCTTTTAGGTAGTAATTCCACTGTCTGGTGTTTGGTAGACGCACGATCCACACGATAACCCGATGGGAAGCAAGAACGTATGGTATGGAACAATTTTTGTTCGGAGGTGGTAACCAGAATAGATTTCATATTTTTCCTTGATTCCGAAAACGCTAAATGAGCTAAAATTAAAGATGATCTAAAATGTCTAAAATTAAGATTGCGCTCGCGCTGTGCCAGCGCTTACGCGGCGTGTACGCCAGGTGGGCGCTACATCTTTTATTATAAATAGGAAAGAATTCCTCAACTTTAGGCATTTTAGATCATTTTAGGCATTTTAGGCAATTCTAAATTTAGAGCACCGTGGAAACTTTTTTTCTCTGTCTTCCAAGGTCAACTGCTAATTTTGAGATAGCTTTTAATATCTTTTAACGAAATGTCAACAAAATTAGATCATCAATCATTTCGGTCAATTTGATTGGGTGTTTTCAACCCGGGTGCTTTGCACCCGGATACACCCGCACCGATTAAGGCTCTGGCGTGCCTTTGCTTTTTCCCGCCTATGGCGGAAAAATCCAAGCCACCCGCTCTGCGGGTGGTCGGTGACCCAAACCTTTTTCAAGTTGGATACAAACTGCAATTTTTTAATAGAGCCTAACCGGATAAGAAGTGAATTATCGATTCTCAAGTTTTTAATTTCGGAACCGGTACTTCTTAACTTAAATAATTTAGTAATTACAGCTTATTAGCGCTGGCGATGTGGCAATTAATCATATCAAAAAAAGCGATTTGACAAAAAATCGGAATATCAAGTTCCGGTAGAATTTTGCTGTAATTAAGAATACGGTTAAATTTCAACAAGTTACGATTTTGGCATATTTGTTGCCTTACTTAAGGGCCAGACATATTTGGCCATCTGGCGGTATCGTTATTTGAAGGCAGGGGTGCTGGAGATCAAAATCCCCAAGCCGGACAAACAAAAGCCGAAGCAGGTAGATATTAGGTAACTGTAAATCATATCTTATAACATTGACGGGCTGCTCCGAGATGAAAGTGGTTCCCTTTTACAGGGAACTATCTTTTTGAGATGGCTTCCAAATAGAAAATTTTGAGATGAAACAAAAAGACCGCCGCCACCTTCATCTGTTGTGTGATATCAGTGAACTTATCGCTTTATTGACTGCAAGCGAAGATATTGAAAATTTTTTGCAGCGCACAGTAGAGATGATCGCCCGTCACATGGACGCTGATGTATGCTCAATTTATTTATATGATGAAATATCCACCGATCTGGTGCTGAACGCCACCATCGGATTAAATCCAGCCGCCATCGGCAATGTCCGCATGAAGATCGGCGATGGTCTGGTCGGAACCACTCTGGCCAAACGGGAGCCGCTAAACGAAGGATGTGCCAGGCGTCATCCCGGGTTTAAATATTTCAAAGAGGCCCACGAAGATCCTTTTGATTCTTTTCTGGCTGTACCCATTCTCAGAGGTGATGAAAAAATTGGTGTCCTGGTTGTTCAGCATAAGGAACGCGATTACTTCTGTGATGTTGATATTCGAGTCATGCGGGGGATCGCCTCCCAGCTTGCCGGTGCCATCGGCAACGCACGCCTGTTGATCGAAAGCAATCTGCAAAAAAAAGGTCAGGCTCACGATTACCGTGTGGTTGAACCCTTAAGATTAATTAAGGGGAAAATGGCTGCTGGAGGACATGCTTTTGCGCCGGCTTTTGTTTTCGAGAAAAGCCACGCAGGACTGCTTGATGCGCATCAAGATGAATGCGATGAGAAATCTCACAGCCTGACTGATTTTCAAAGGGCGATTCAGGCAACAGCCGAACAGCTTAAAGAATACCAGGAACGATTTGCCCGGCGCCTGCCTGAAAGTGCCTCGTTGATTTTTTCGGCCCATCTCATGATCCTCAAGGATGTTCGATTTATGCGTGAGATGGAAAAGAGAATATCGGAAGGCGCGCCGCCTGCCACCGCGATACGGGCGGTTGCTGGGCATTACATGGAACTTTTTTCTTCCAGTTCCCATGCCCATATCAGGGAAAAAGCCAATGATGTTCAGGATCTTGCCGGTCGAATCCTGAAGAATCTGGAACACAAAGATGAGATAGATCCAACTTTAAGAAGAGATCGGATCGTGATTGCCCGGGGGCTTTATCCTTCCGATGTCTTGCGGCTTGCTTCTGAAGATGTTAAAGGTATAATTCTGGTGGGCGGCGGAGTCACTTCCCATGTGGCCATCCTGGCACATTCGCTGCAGATCCCTCTGATGATTGCCGACGAGCCGCAATTGCTGGGTCTTGCTGAAGACACACCCGTAATTATGGACGCGGAAAACGGCAGTATCTATGTAAAACCATCTGAGGAAGTTGTCAGTGAATATCAATCAGGAGAGAAGACGCTATTAGCACAAGAAATTTCATCCCAGGAGGTATCCCCGGAGACGTACAGCCGGGACGGGAGTCGAATTCGACTCCTTGCCAACATCAGTCTTTTGCGCGACCTCAAATTTGCCCGTGAGTTGAAAGCCGAGGGGATTGGGCTTTATCGCTCCGAGTTTCCGTTTCTGATTCGATCTGCAGTTCCTTCCGAGGAGGAGCAATTTTTTATCTATCAGCGGCTTTTTGATGAGATGCCTGGAAAAGATATTACCATTCGTACCTTGGATATCGGCGGTGACAAGCTGCTGGCCTATCAAGATCTAAAAGGTGAAGCAAATCCGGAATTGGGATTAAGGGGCATTCGGTTCTCTTTACGCCACAGGGATATATTCCATCAACAGTTACGAGCAATACTACAAGCTGCTACAAGCACAAAAAAATTGCGGATCATGTTTCCCTTGATTTCTTCTTTGGATGAATTTCAACAGGCCAGACAGGCAGTATACGACTGCATGCTGGCACTTGAAATCGAAAATCTGCCCCACCATCAACATCCATTAATTGGTGTATTGGTTGAATTGCCTTCAATTGTGGAAACCATTGATGAATTTGCAGCTGAGGCCGATTTCCTATCGATCGGCACCAACGATTTTGTCCAATATATGCTGGCGGTTGACCGCACAAATGAAAAGGTCGTCGATTACTACCAACCCTATCATCCTGCGGTTTTAAGAAGCCTGGCAAAAATTGTGAAGGCGGCAAATAAACAAAATAAAGAAATATCTGTCTGCGGTGAATTGGCACATGAAAAAGATTATATCCCGTTTTTGCTAGGGATCGGGGTTCGAATTTTGAGCGTCTATCCCAAATTTTTGCCGTCTGTTCAAAATATTATTTCAAGTTTAAAGATTTCAGAGGCCGAAGAATACGCCCAAAGACTTTTATCTGAGGCAACTATCCAGGCGGTGCATCGCGCAATTGATGAATCGAACCAGAAGCCATTTTGAGATGGCTTCTAAAGATGCCTGGCGACATAAGCAAGAATAAAACCATTATTGGTTGAAGTAAAATTCGAGACCTAAACCGATAACTCAAGTTTAGAGGGAAAAATGCACGATCAAAATAACGCGGTTGAAGATCGATCAGGAGGCGAAAGCAAGCATTACAATTTGATGGACGGAGCCACCGGCGAAGGCCTGAAGGTGATCAGGGAACTTGACGAGCAGCGCAAAATTTCAGCCGATTCCGACATGCCAATGGATGAGCGTCTGGAGGCCTATGAAGACATATTTGATTCTGAAGTTGGCGATACCTCGCTTGTGCGCGCCCGCAATATTGAAAGAGAAGTGGGTCTGCGCCAAATTTTCCTTAAATTCGAAGGCGGCAACCCGACCGGTACGCAAAAGGATCGGATTGCGTTTGCCCAGGCCATGGATGCCCTGCGGCGGGGTTTTGATGCCATCACGATGGCGACATGTGGAAATTACGGCGTCGCAATGGCGCTGGCCGCCTCCTTCGCCGGGCTGCAATGCCGGATTTGCATTCCCGAAAACTACCATACCAACCGGATAAAAGAAATGACCGAGCTCGGAGCAGAAATTGTTCGGGTTGCCGGGGATTATGAAAAAGCGGTAGCTGTTTCCCAGGAGTTGGCCCAGAAAAACGAGCTTTACGATGCCAACCCGGGTGGAGATAATACCGTTACCCAGTTGCGTGCTTATGGGCAAATTGCCCATGAGATTTACGATGAACTGCGGGACGCACCTCTGGCACTTGCAGTCCCGGTCTCAAACGGCACCACGCTTTCCGGGATTTACAGGGGTTTCTTGAGCCTGTATCGGCGCGGCAAAACCTCTCGCATGCCGCGCATCATCGCCGGGTCTTCATTCCGTAAAAACCCGATTGTGCAGGCATTTTTAAAGAATATGCGGACCTGTGAAGACCTTAATCCCGCGCAAATCAGGGAAACCAGCGTAAATGAACCGTTGATTAACTGGCATGCCATTGATGGAGATGTTGCCCTGGATGCGATCCGCCAAACCCATGGTTGGGCGGCCAATGCCTCGGATAAAGCGATGCTCTCCTATTCGAAATTAATTCGTGAGAAAGAAGGTTTGCAGGTTTTGCCGGCCTCGACCGCCGGCTTGATCGCTTTGATGGAACAGCATCAAAAAGAGCCACTCGCAGGTGATCGTTATGTCGTTATGTTAACAGGGAGGAAATCATGAACCAACTGCCGGAGGGAAATGCCATCGTATATTGTGAGGGGGCCTTCAACACGCCTAACGGTAAAACGGCTCATGGTTTGGTCAGGTTCACGAACCGATATCGTCTACTTTCGGTTGTCGATTCGCGCTATGACGGCCGGGATGCCGGTGCTGTATTGGACGGTAAAGCAAACCGAATTCCGATTTTTGGTTCCCTCGAACAGGCCGTAAAGGAGGCCGACAGTCATACGCATCCGGCCACACACTTCGTTGTCGGCCTGGCCCCGGACGGCGGCCGCCTGACTTCAAAAGCGCGGCAGGATGCCAAAAATGCCGTCTCATTTGGCTTGAACGTGGATTGCGGTCTGCACGATTATCTCTCGGAAGATCGCGGAAATGAAGAAGCTTGCTGCTCAATATGATGTTAAAATTCGAGATATTCGAAAACCGCCGCGAATCCAAAAACTTCATTTTTTCAGCGGTAAAATCGAGGAGGTCAAGGCCCTGAAGATCGCTGTGCTGGGAACCGATTCGGCGATCGGTAAACGCACAACGGCCTGGTTGATCGTCAACGGCTTCAAGGAACTGGGGCTGGAGCGCGGAGATGATCGGCACCGGTCAGACCGCCTGGATGCAGGGAGTCAAATACGGGATTATCATGGACTCTCTGGTGAACGATTTTGTTGCCGGTGAAATTGAGCATGCGGTGTGGAGCGCCTGGAAAGAAGAAAAACCGGATATCATCGTCATTGAGGGGCAGGGCAGTTTAATGAATCCGGCTTATCCCGGCGGCTTTGAAATCCTGGCTGCCGGTCGGCCCGATATCATTATACTTCAACACGCGCCCGCACGGCTTGAATATGACGGGTTTCCCGGCTATGCGATCCAGCCCCTGACCCAGCAAATTCAGGTGATCGAAATGCTATCTGGAAAGCCGGTGGTGGCGGTTACCATCAACCACGAGGGCCTGTCCTTTGATCAAATTCCGTCGATTTGCGATGCGATCCAAAAAGAAGTCGGTCTGCCGGCTTTTGATGTTCTCAAGGATGGGGCCGGTGCTATTATAAAAATTTTAGAATCGTATCTTAATTAAATTATAGAAAGAAACGTCATGGCTTCAAAACAAACGCAACCGAAACCCAACCGGAAATCAGCTTCCGGAAAAAAAGCGCACGACGCGCTTTCAGCGCTGCAGGTCTTTGACCGGCTGGAAATTGGTCCGGTTAAATATGAACCCAGAAGGCTGATGGCGCCTTATCGCCTTTTTTGGAACGGACGCGAAGATCGAACCGAACTGATTTACAGCTATGAGGAAACGGTATTTGATCCTGCGGAGCTGGAATCGCGGAATTTAGCGGATATGATTGCCGCCCAGGTGGCCCTCAATTACGGGTTGTTTTGTCGATCCATCGTTTTCCACGGGACCTTCGACGAGCTCGATCGCCGCTTCATCCAGGATATGGCCGAAAACACCGCCCGGGAAATTTATGTTAAAAAATTTCTTGAGCCCAACCCCTTTTTGAGCGGTGCGATCAGGCAGTTGCCGGCGGTGAAAATGCAAAAATATCTACGCGCCACCTTGGAATTTCCGGAAACCCCGGCGCTGAAATCCAAATCAAAGTGGCAGCTGTGGTCTTCTGATAAACATCGACATTGTATCCTGTCCAGCGGCGGCAAAGACAGCCTCTTGAGCTACGGGTTGGTCAATGAAATCGGTCGCGAAGTCCATCCGATTTTTGTAAACGAGTCGGGGCGGCACTGGTTTACAGCTCTGAACGCTTACCGGTATTTTAAAGATAACATTCCCAACACGGCCAGGGTGTGGGTCAATTCCGATCGGCTGTTTGCCTGGATGCTTCAGCGCATACCGTTTATCCGCAAGGATTTTGCCCATATCCGCTCCGATGAATATCCGATACGGCTGTGGACCGTGGCGGTTTTTCTATTCGGCGTTTTACCACTTCTACGCAAACGCGGTATCAGCCGTCTGCTGATCGGCGATGAATATGACACTACGGTGCGCAAGACGACCCACGGCATCTCGCATTATGACGGGCTCTATGATCAAAGCATTTATTTTGATCATGCGCTTTCGAGGTATTTTATGCGCAAGGGTTGGAATATCAGTCAGTTTTCCGTACTGAGACCGTTATCCGAGCTGCTCATCGAAAAGATACTGGTTGAGCGCTATCCGGATCTTCAGCGTCAGCAGACCTCCTGTCACGCAACCCATAAGGAGGGTGAGCGGGTGTACCCCTGCGGGCATTGTGAAAAGTGCCGCCGCATTATCGCAATGTTAAAAGCCATTGGTGCCGATCCGGTTCAATGCGGCTATTCTCCTTCTCAGATTCAGGATGGCCTTAAAAAATTGCCCCATAAGCGCGTTTCTCAGGAAGCAGCCGGCGTAAGGCATCTGTTTCTCATGCTGGCGCAAAAAGGGCTAATCAATCCAAAAGAACTGCCCCCAAAGGCCGCCAAAGAACATCCGGAAATTTTAAAATTACGATTCGATTCGAAGTCTTCTCCCATCAATGCGATACCGACCGATCTCCGTAAACCGCTTTTCCGAATTTTTCTCAAGTATGCCGGCGGAGCGGTGCTGCGCAGCGGGCGCAGCTGGAAAAAAGTGGATGTGCTCAAGGATCCGGCTGTTGATGCGACCTTTCCTTTTGAATTTGATCCCCTCTCATCGGGAAACGAGGCCAATCACACCTTGAAACCATCCGGCGCGGGCAGTTACCTGTGGGGTGAGCTCACCTGGCGCCAGGCCAGAACGCGAATTAAAAATATGGATGTTGTTTTGCTGCCGGTGGGTGCGGTCGAGCAGCACGGGCCGCATCTACCGCTGGATACCGATGCATTTGATGCCGATTATCTGGCGCGCAGGGTCGCGGAAGCCTGCAGCGATCCCAAACCGCTGGTGCTGCCCCCGATCGCTTATGGGGTGTCCTATCACCATGCTGATTTTACGGGAACGGTCAGCATCTCCAATGATACGCTGGCCAAAATGATTTATGAAATCGGGATGAGTGCTGCGCGTAACGGTATCCGGAAGCTGGTGATTATCAACGGTCATGGCGGCAACAGCCCGGCACTGAATTATGCCGCCCAGATGATCAATCGCGATGCCCGCATTTTTGTCTGTGTCGACACCGGGGAGACCAGTGATGTGGATATCGACAAAATTGTAGAGACACCCAACGATGTGCATGCCGGTGAAATTGAAACCAGCACCTGCCTGGCAGTGCGCCCCCATCTGGTTAAGGTGGATCGGGCCAAAAAGCATATTCCGAAATTCTCCAGCAGATATCTGGACTTTACTTCCAAACGTGGCGTATTATGGTACGCTTACACCCGAAAAATTTCGCCCAGCGGTGTGATGGGCGACCCGACCAAAGCCAGTGCCGCTAAAGGGGAAAGGATATGGGAAATGATGATTGCTCACCTGGTGTCCCTGGTTGAGGATCTGAAGAACCTTACCCTTGAAGAAATCCATCATCGGAATTACTGATAATGAAAATTACCCGTCTGGAAATCTGGCCGGTCGAAATGCGATTGGCTGAACCCTATACCATTGCCTATGAACGGATTGAGGCGACCACCAACATTTTTTTGCGCCTCGAAACCAATACCGGCATCGTCGGATATGGTTGTGCCGCACCGGATAAGCAAGTTACCGGTGAAACCCCCGAGACCGTCATAAAAGTTTGCCAAGAAGTGATTAAACCGGTATTAAACCTGTCGGATCCCCTGCGGCTTGCTTTGATTACCGAAAAGCTATCTTCGATATTAGCCGCAAATCCATCTGCAGTGGCCATGGTGGATATGGCGCTGCATGATATCCTGGGCAAAGTCTGCGGACTGCCAATTTATAAGCTGCTAGGCGGCTTTCGCACGCGCATAAAGACCAGTGTCACTATCGGCATAAATCCTCTATCTGAAACGATTGCCAGAGCCAGAGAATGGATCAAGCAAGGATTCAGATCCCTGAAAATCAAAGGCGGGCGAAATGTTGATGAGGACATAGAGACGGTCTTAAAGCTGCGTGAAAAAGTGGGCAATAAGATCGAGCTGCGCTTTGATGCCAACCAGGGATATACAGAGGAAGAGGCACTGCGCTTTGTTAGCGCAACGCGTTCGGCCAGACTCGAATTGATCGAACAGCCGACAAACAAGGCGGATTTTGACCTTCTGGGGAAAATTACCAATGTCGTGCCGATACCGGTGATGGCTGATGAGAGTATCATGAATCTGCGAGATGTTTTTCGACTGGCCCGCAAAGATCTGGTGGACATGGTCAACATCAAATTGATGAAGGTCGGCGGGATTGCCGAAGCCACGCGGATAAATGCGGTGGCCCGCGCCGCCAGCCTCGAGGTGATGGTCGGATGCATGGACGAATCGGCGTTGGGCATCGCGGCCGGTCTGCACTTTGCCCTGGCGCGGCCCAATGTGATTTATGCGGATTTGGACGGCCATCTGGATCTATTGGATGATCCAGCCCGAGGAGCGGTTATTTTAAAAAAAGGAATTCTTTATCCAACATCAAAGCCCGGTCTGGGAGTTGAATTAAAGTACTAAGAACCTATCTCCAAAATGCATTTAACACCCAATCGTAAAGCTTTAAACCGATAAAAAGTGTGTATAATAATAAGTGAGCTAAAATTAAAAATGATCTAAAATGCCTAAAATTGATGAGTTCAATCATATTTATAATAAAAGATGGAGCGCGAGCGAAACCTTAACTTTAGGCATTTTAGCTCATTTTAGGCATTTTAGGCACTTCTAACTTTAGAATACCTTTGGAACTTTTTTTCTCTGTTTTTGAAGATTAACCGCTATTTTTAAGATAACTTAAAGTGAAATGTTACTCAAAAAAATTGCAATAAAAGAGACATCAACCGTATTATGGAATCTGTTGCTGATTTCCGCAGGCAGCGTTATTTGCGCAGTTGGCATTAAAGGGATTCTGGTTCCCAAACATTTTCTGGCAGGTGGTGTTACCGGACTGGCCTTGCTCGCCCATTATGTCTTTGCATCCCTGCCGATCGGATTTCTCTATTTTCTGCTGAATATCCCCCTGTTTGTCATCGGCTGGATGTTCGTGGGCAAGCGCTTTTTCTGGTACAGCCTGGCGGGGATGATAATCTTCTCGGCGGTGATATTTTGGCCGTTTCCGGTCTTCCCGGTTGAAGACATGATTCTCAATGCGCTGACAGCCGGAATTATCACGGGACTTGGCTCGGGTATGATTTTGAGGTCGCTGGGTTCCGCCGGTGGACTGGACATTCTTTCGATCATTTTATTTAAACGCTTCTCCGTACGTCCTGGTACCACGGTGATGGCGTTCCACGCCATCATGCTGCTCATTGCGCTGTTCCGTCTGCCGATGGAGCGCGTGTTGTACACATTGATTTATTTCTTTATCAACGCATACGTCGTTAACCTGGTTGTCATCGGGCTCAGCCAGCGCAAAGCCATAATGATCATTTCCCCCCAATGGAAAGAGATTTCCCGACAAATAATGGAAAAACTGCAAAGGGGTGTAACGGTGGTGCAGGGTGAAGGCGGATACTCCGGGCAGCAATTGCATATACTTTATTCGGTCATCACGCTTACCGAGCTTTCCCGTTTCAAGGAAATGGTTCGCAAAATCGATCCACATGCTTTCGTGGTGGTGACCGAAACTCTGGAGGTTATGGGAAAAGGGATCGGTAATCAGCCGCACTGGTAAAAATTCCATATGCGGGGCAGGAGTTCATTCAACCATAATGGATTGATCATGAAAAGTTTAAGCTGGATAATAAAAGTTATTTTTTTAGTTTTATTATTTTTAAGCGATGCGCCGGTTTTCTCGGAAGTCGCCCCTTCAAATAAAGACCTGCTGGTGGCCGGCTGGGTGGAGAATGTCAGCCTTTTCCCGGGCAATTTGAAGATCAAAGCCAAGCTTGACACCGGCGCCAAGAATTCATCTTTAAATGCAAAGTATATCGAGGACTTTGAGCGCGACGGGGAGAAATGGGTGCGCTTCAAGTTGAAAAATTGGAAAGGACGGACGGAGAAATTTGAAGCCAGGGTAATTCGCACGGCCACAATCAAACAGCACGAGACCGAATCGGTAACGCGCCCCGTCATTCGCCTTGGAATCTGCCTGGGGAATATTTATAAAGAGGTTGAAGTCAATCTGCAGGATCGCAGCAAATTTAATTACCAGCTGCTTATCGGGCGCAGTTATCTCCAAAATTCAATTTTAGTAGACTCCTCTGCGACGCTTACCGTTCAACCTGACTGCCAGGGAGCAATTCATAAATGACCAGACGGCATCTAATCTTCCTGACGCTGACATTAACACTTATCGGGTCAATTGTCTTTTTGTACAAGGCGCTGGTATTGAATTTTCCGCTGGTACCTGAAGTTCGATCCGATATCTGGGCGGTTGAGGCCCACCTGACCTTTGTCTCCGACAATAAACCCATCAAGGTTTCAATGAACCTTCCTCGCAATTCCCGCCGATTTGCGATCGTGAATGAGAATTTTATTTCCCGCGGGTATGGCGTCAACGTCGTAACCGAAGATGGGAAACGCAAGGTTCATTGGTCGATTCGCAAGGCCAGGGGAGCTCAAAATCTCTATTACCGTGCTTCGGTGCGCCGGATGGATAGAGACATCCCCCCAAAAACGCCGCAAGGACCCGGCCCTGAAAAACCCGATCTCAAAGGCGCTTATCGTGAGGCCTCCGAGGCCCTTGTCTCGGAAGCGCGCGAAAAATCCGCCGATATAGACGGCATCATCATCGAGTTGTTGCATCGCCTTAACACCCCGCGGCCGGGGGATAATGCCGCGCTGCTGCTGGGCAAAAAGGCCTCGGTCCAGAAGAAAGTGGATCTATCCGTTCAATTACTGGCACTAGCCGGTATTCACGCCCGCAGCGTGCATGGTATAGGACTGGAAGATCAAAAGCGCAATTCACCAATTATCCACTGGTTGGAAATTTACGATAAAAAGCAGTGGGTATCCTATGATCCGGTTACCGGAAAGCAGGGAGTGCCCGAGGGTTACCTGATCTGGTGGCGGGGCATGGAGCCGCTGTTTGAGTCCCAGGGAACGAAAAACCTTGCCGCAACCGTTTCGGTGTCTCGCAGCGAGGAGCCGGCCGTACAGGCGGTCTTAGAAACCGGTGAGCTTAAAAAACCATTTTTACTGGGCTTTTCGCTGTTCAGTCTTCCAATTGAGACCCAGGCCGTATATCACGTGATTTTAATGGTGCCGGTCGGTGTTTTTCTGCTGGTTATCCTGCGCAATGTCATTGGTATCCGGACCTTCGGCACTTTTATGCCGGTGCTCATTGCCCTGGCATTTCGAGAAACCCAACTTTTATGGGGTGTCATTTTATTTTCCAGCTTAATTGCTTTAGGCCTTGTCATTCGGCTATATCTGGCTCACCTGAAGTTGCTGGTGGTGCCTCGACTGGCTGCCATTTTAATTGTCGTGATTTACCTGATGGCCCTGTTCAGCATTTTGACGCACAAATTCGGTTTGGAACGCGGACTTTCCGTCGCGCTTTTCCCCATGGTGATTATGACCATGACCATTGAACGAATGTCCATTGGCTGGGAAGAGCTGGGGGCCTTGGAAACCCTGAAGCAAGGTGCATGGTCGATGGTTGCAGCGATGCTGGCTTATTTAGTGATGACCATCAAGCACATTGAACACTTGTTGTTTGTTTTTCCGGAGCTATTGCTTATTCTGCTGGCCGGAACCTTATGGCTGGGGCGCTACACCGGGTTCAGGTTACTGGAGCTGCCGCGTTTTAAATCACTGACAAAGATAAGACCTGATGTTTAGCCTAAAAAAGCAACTCACTGGGATCGGTGTGCTGGGGATCAACCGGCGAAACGCCGAGTACACCTTTAAATACAACTCGCGCGATCGCTATCCGCTGGTGGATGACAAGTTGCAAACCAAGAAACTTGCCACCGAGGCGGACATCGCCGTACCGGAACTCTATGGTGTTATTGAAACCGAATACCAGGTTCGTCACTTCGCTGAGATGATTAAACCCTATGCTGAGTTCGCAGTCAAACCATCCAGAGGCTCGGGCGGAAAAGGGATTCTGGTTATCGTCGGGCGCTCAAAGGATATGTACCGTACTGTCGATGGCTCGCTGCTGACCCGAGAAGAAGTCGGTTATCAACTGTCTAATGTCATCAGTGGCATGTATAGCCTGGGGGGACAGCCGGATAAAGCGTTAATTGAATATCGGGTGAAGTTTGATCCGGTGTTTGAAACTATCAGTTATCAGGGTGTACCCGATATTCGAGTCATTGTTTTTCTTGGAGTGCCGGTCATGTCCATGGTCCGATTACCCACGCGTATGTCCGGTGGCAAAGCCAACCTGCATCAAGGAGCCATTGGCGCCGGAATCGATATTGCTACCGGTACAACCCTTACGGCGGTCTGGCGCAATTCGATTATCAGCGAGCATCCGGATACCGGCAATCCGGTCACCGGTGTAAAAATTCCCAATTGGGAAAAATTGTTAAAAATTGCCGCTCAGTGTAATGCACTTGCCGGACTGGGATATATCGGCGTTGATCTGGTTTTAGATAAAGAAAAGGGGCCTTTAATCCTGGAAATGAACGCACGCCCGGGTCTTAACATCCAGATTGCCAACCGAGCCGGCTTGTTGCCGCGCTTGCGCCTTGTTGAACAGCATCAGCAAGATTTGTCCAATATCGAAGACCGCATCGCTTTTTCCAGACAGCACTTTAGGGCATAATTTTTATATATCTTCCAAGGAGGGCTTCATGATTCGAAATATTATTTTTTTATGTCTGATTGGAGTGGTTGTCATCTTTGTGCTACAAAACACCCAGGTCGTTGAAGTCCGGTTTCTCTTCTGGACCATTTCGATGTCTCGGGCTTTAATGTTATTCGGGACTTTGGCGATTGGATTAGTCGGGGGATGGCTGATAACATTACCCAGGCGTGGGAAAACGCCAAAAAAATAAGGAGAAGTGGTATGAATATACGGCAAAGATGGTTTTTTTCAATCTTTACCATTATCGCATTGATAGCAATATCACCGATTGATTTGTGCCATGCAGACGACAGGGCCAGAGACCGCAAAACGTTGCAGGGTATTCAGTCGGTGGTCGTAAAAGTTCACTCAGTAGAGGCGGAGTGGAAGACTGAGCTGGCAAAGGTGGGGCTATCTGAAAGCGCTCTGCAGTCATCCATTGAACATCAACTGCAAAAGGATGGCATTCAGGTTGTTTCCGAAGAAGCCTCGAATCGATCGGCATTTGAAGGCATTTTGAATGTGCGGCTGAAATTTTCGGACCCCGAACCCGCTAAGAAACAATTTCCAACCGATGACAAAAGCGGAGACATCATCGAAAAAGTCGATGTGAAAAAGAGATATGTTTATGCCATCCGGCTCAACCTGCGCCAGCTTGTTTCGCTGAAGCGCGATCCGTCTGCTGAGGCTTTTTCAATTACCTGGCAGGCTGAATCCGTCGGAATGCGACGTCTGACGCTTATTAAGGACGATATTAAAAGCCTGGTGGATGTATTTATTGAGGCTTACACTTCTGAGAATCCGGCGCCGCTAAAAACAAACTAGAAGTGTGTAATTCCCGAAAGTGCGTCGTAGCCGGTGCACGGAGTATGCTTCAAAGCTGAGGCCGTTTGTCGCAAAATTCGTATTTAAAATTCGATTAAGCAATCCTTTGGAGGAAAGCCATGGCTGTGGATGTTTCGATTCGCATTGCGGGTCAGGCAGGTCAGGGAATCCAGTCAATCAGCGCCATTATGGGAAAGATCTTCATCCGTCATGGCTACTACGTTTTCATCAATCAAGATGCCGAATCCCGCATTCGGGGTGGGCATAACTTTGATCAGATTAGGGTCAAAGATCAGCCGGTTTATGCGATTGACGACAAAGTGGACTACTTGATTTGTCTGGACGGAAATGCCGTGGATTCCGATCTGCCGAATCTGGCCGAAAACGGGATTATGATCTATGATGGAGAGTCAGATTTTCGATCCGACAACCCCCAGCATTTCTCAATTCCGCTTGAGCAAATTGCCGAGCAGGTCGGCAAAAAAAAGATTATGGTGAATTCGGTGGCCACCGGCGCGGCATTTGCACTGATGGGGTTTGAATTGCAGCCCTTGCTGGACCGTCTTAAAGAAGAATTTGCAGCCAAGGGTGACGAGATCGTCGAAAAAAATCAAAACTGCGCCTCAAACGGTTACCGTTACGTCAAAGAAAATTTTAGAGGTGTTTCAGCTGATCAAATACCGACAGGATCATTTTCGAGACGAAAAATGCTTCTCAACGGCAGTCAAGCCATGGCGCTGGGCGCTGTTTGTTGCGGATTGAAATTCTTTTCAGCCTACCCGATGTCGCCCGCGACACCCATTATGGAATTTATCGCTTCAGTGGCAAATCAATATAACATTATCCTCGAACAGGCCGAAGACGAAATTGCCGCTATTAACATGGCTATCGGGGCAGCGTTTGCCGGTGTAAGGGCGATGACGGCTACTTCCGGTGGCGGTTTCAGCCTGATGGTTGAAGGACTGGGTTTAGCCGGAATGACCGAGACACCGGTTGTCGTTGTGGTTGCCCAGCGTCCGGGCCCCGCCACCGGGCTGCCCACCAGAACCGAACAGGGTGATTTGCAATTTGTCATCCATGCTTCTCACGGAGAGTTTCCCCGGGCGGTTCTGGCACCGGGCCATGCGGAGCAGGCCTTTTATCTGATGGCCAAAGCTTTCAATCTGGCCGAAAGCTATCAGACGCCGGTAATTGTTTTAGGAGACCAGCATCTCAATGATTCATATTATACGTTAGACCATTTAGATCTGGATCAAACACCCATTGATCGCGGCGACATTAATTTGGACCATCAGATATCTTCAGTGAAAGATTACAAACGTTACGCCTGGCAGGAGACTGGCGTTTCGCCCAGAATTTTACCGGGCCGGTCTAAGGCCGTGTTGTATGCCGACAGTGATGAGCACACGGAAGCGGGACATATCACGGAAAGTGCCGAGATACGAACCCGGATGGTCCGCAAACGGATGCGGAAACTGGAGGGGATACGCAGCCAGATGGCGTCGCCCCAAATTTTTCCATCAAAGAAAGCGGATATCGTGCTTCTGGGATGGGGATCAATTTATGGCGCGATGAAAGAAGCAGTGAATATTTTGAATCATGAGGGCATCGCCGCCCAAATGATCCATTTCAGTGAGCTTTTTCCATTCAGCGCAGTCCCATTTTTAACGAAGATAAAGAAGAAGGCAAAAATATTTGCTATTGAAAGTAATTTTACCGGGCAATTTGCAAATTTCTTCACTGCTGAGGCAGGGCGTCCCGTTTTTCACAAAATATTAAAATTCAATGGGAGGCCGTTTGCGCCCCGGGAAATCGTCATGCGGGTGAAAGAACAGATATGAAGGACTATAAAATGGTTTCTACGCAAGATTTTGAAAGCGATGATCCGATTGCCTGGTGTCCCGGCTGCGGAAATTTTTCGATTCTCAAAGCCCTCAAACAGGCATTCGTTGAATTGGGTAAAGAGCCCCATGAAATTGCCATCGTATCCGGGATCGGGCAGGCCCCGAAAACGCCGCATTATCTTCGATGCAACGCGTTCAACGGCCTGCACGGCAGAACACTGCCGGTGGCCACAGGAATTAAGCTGGCCAACCATGAGTTGACGGTGTTGGCCGAAGGCGGAGACGGTGACGGATATGCGGAGGGCGGCAACCATTTTCTGCATGCCATGCGACGAAACATCGATATTACTTACCTGGTACATAACAATCAGGTCTACGGCCTCACCAAAGGCCAAACTTCACCGACCAGTGGATTGGGTTTTGTCAGCAAAACCTCCCCGACCGGTTCAACCAGCCCGCCGCTGAATCCGTTGCTGCTTGCAATTGCTTCGGATTGCAGCTTCGTGGCCCGAGGATTCGCCGGAGAGGTCGAACACCTTACCAGATTGATAAGAGCAGCAATAATGCACCGCGGTTTCGCATTTATTGACATTCTGCAGCCCTGTGTTTCATTTAACCGGGTCAATACGTTCAAATGGTATGCCGAGCGGATCTACTCTGTCGATGATGATACTAATTTCGATCCATCGGATGCCATGACGGCATTTGCCAAAGCTCAGGAGTGGGGGGATCGAATTCCGATTGGAATCATTTACTGCAAACAGCGGCCGACGCTGGATGGTCAGCAATCCGCAATTAGCGGGAAAAGCTTGATAAGACAGAAGCTCGATCCTGCCGGCTTCAGCAGCATATTTGAAGCCTTCAAGTGAGAATTTTTGGGTTCACGCCTTCATCCAGCTTTCGGGTGTCAACCGAAACAATCCGGGTCGTTTTTTTGAAAAATCCAATCCAACATCAAATACCTGCACAATGAACACGATTTGAACCGAAAGGAATACTGCAGATGAACGATTTTCAGAACGAGTTTCCCAACTTGCCGGAGCGTATTGCCGGTTTAGGTGAGCTGGCAGAAAACCTGTGGTGGAGCTGGCAGCCGGCAGCTCGCATGCTGTTCAAGACCTTGGATCGTCAGGCCTGGAAAGAAAGCGTGCACAATCCTGATAAAATGCTCAAAGAGCTGCCCGGGGAAATTTTCGATCGGGCCCCCGCCGATGGGCAGTATTTGCGAAATTATGATGTGGTGATGTCTCAGTTCAAAAAATATGTGGAAACGAAGGGATGTCCGCTTTTGCCTGAACTGCCGGATGTGGGGAATTCCAAGATTGCCTATTTTTCAGCTGAA
The DNA here is from genome assembly GCA_963706575.1 of uncultured delta proteobacterium. GTDB lineage: Bacteria > Desulfobacterota > Desulfobacteria > Desulfobacterales > JAHEIW01 > JAHEIW01. The sequence continues at coordinate 155,422 of CAVPNL010000005.1, forward strand.
TACGGATTGCATCGGTCGCTGCCGTTTTATGCCGGCGGATTGGGGTTTTTAGCCGGAGATCACCTCAAAGAATGCAGTGACTTGAACATACCTTTGGTGGCCGTGGGCTTTATGTATCCGCAAGGATATCTTCACCAAACCATTCGGGAAGACGGCTGGCAAGATAATATCACTGAAACGCTCGATCGGGATGCAGCGCCCATTTTAAGAGTTTTGGGCGCAGATGGAAACCAGTTGATTGTCAGGGTTCCTCTGATCGACCCGGCCATTCACGTGGCGGTTTGGAAGGTGACAGTTGGACGGGTGCCCCTTTATCTCATGGACACCGATATCGAAATGAACGACCCGTGGAATCGTGGCATATCCGCGCGACTTTACACCGGCGACCTGGAGCAACGCCTGCGCCAGGAGATCGTCCTGGGAATCGGCGGTGCCGAAGTGCTGGAGACATTGGGGATTAAACGCTTTGTCTTGCATTTGAATGAAGGTCATGCCGCATTTGCCCTGTTGGAACAGATTCGGGACCGGATTAACCAGGGGATAAATTATCAGGAGGCTTTGGAATGGGTGCGAAATACTTCTATTTTTACGACCCACACCCCGGTGCCTGCCGGCCACGATGTCTTTCCGTTTTATCTAATTGAAAAATATTTTCACGCCTACTGGCCGGCGCTGGGGTTGGATCGCGACGTGTTTCTAAAACTTGGCGTTCATCCGCAAAAACCGGAAGCCGGGTTTAATATGACCGCGATGGCGCTGAGGCTTTCCAAATACCGCAATGGTGTCAGCAAAAAGCATGGAGAAGTATCGCGCCGGATGTGGCAAAGCCTCTGGACGGAGTTTCCCGAAGGTGAAAGCGCCATTGATCATATCACCAATGGCGTTCACGTTCCAACCTGGATTGAACCCAAGATGCAGCTTCTTTTGGATAAATATCTGGAGCCTGGATGGCTGACGGATCACGATAATCCCCTCATCTGGGAATCGATTGAAAAGATACCGGATGAGGAATTCTGGAAAACCCATTATTGGATGAAGATCAAGCTGATTGATGCCATCCGGGAAAGATCCCGTCTGCGCTGGACCCAGGACCGGGCCAATCCGTCTGTTGTTTTAGCCGGTGGGGCCCTGTTGGATCCTTCAGTCCTTACCCTCGGTTTTGCGAGGCGCTTTGCCACATACAAACGGGCGGATTTGCTTTTTTATAATTTTGAAAGACTCAAAATGCTTTTGAATGATCGCTGGCGCCCGTTTCAAATTATTTTTGCAGGCAAGGCGCATCCGGCCGACGATCCGGGGAAGCGAATTTTACAGCGGATTTTCAATGTCAGTCGCGATCCGGATACAGGGGGGCGCATCGCCTTTATCGAAGATTACGGCGAGCAGCTGGCCCAGTATCTGGTTCATGGCGTAGACGTGTGGCTCAATACGCCAATTCCACCGATGGAGGCCAGCGGAACCAGCGGCATGAAGGCGGCGCTAAACGGGGTGCCGCAACTGAGCATCTTGGATGGCTGGTGGCTGGAAGGTTACAATGAAAAAAACGGTTGGGCGATCGATCATCCATCAGTCGACGGTAATCGAGATCAGGCCGATGCCGGCGAAATATACCGAATTTTAGAAGAAGAAATTATACCCCTGTATTACGATGTTTCAGAAGAGGGCATACCTTATAGGTGGGTAAAACTAATGAAAGAATCTATAAAGAGCAATGCCGCCAAATTTTCGGCCCGACGAATGGTTAAGGAGTATGTTGAAAAGTTTTATAAAAAGGCATTAAAAAACATATAGAACAAACTTTGGAATTGTCTATTATTTAAATTTGCAATGATAAAATTAGAATAAATGTGCAGCCGATAATTCGATTGTCCGGATAAGAAGTTAAGATTCCGTTAAAAGAAATATAGGAACTGCCAATCCTTGTTTTTTTTTGTTTAGATTTCAATCAATTAGGTAAATAATCGTACACGCCGCGATCGTTTCTCACCTAAATTTATTACCGCAACCAGTCACGCCAGTTCACAGGCATCACCGGTTTTTCACGAGATCGTTACCTGTGAGCGCAGGAGCCTCAACAGATACCGTTGCGCCAGCAGATCGGAGCTGATCACACCCAGGACGGTTCCGTTTTCCACAACCGGCATCGCTGAAATTTGGTTTTGTTCCAGATCGGTTACAATATCCAGAATACTGTCGCCAGGGTTTGCCGAAATCACCTTGCGGGTCATAATCTTTTCTACGCTGTCTTCGCCAACGCCCCCGGCAGTGGCGCGGGTGATGTCCCAGGTGGTGACGACGCCTGCAAGCTTGCCATCCTGTGAAAGCACGGCGATAATATGGCTCTGGGATTCGACGATCAGTGCAGCGGCTTCCTGCATTTCCGCTTGGACGTTGACAGTGGGTATCGATTCCATGATGTCTTTGGCCGTGCGTTCTTTTTCTTTTTCGGTGAGACGATGGAGGCTGATGCGTTCTGCGGCCTGGCAGGGCAGCAACTCCGAATCGGAGGCCAGCAAGTCGACCAGCTCTGTCATGTTGCGTCGAATCGACTTTTCTCTAAACGCCATACCGGCTTCCAGGCGCCTGGCGGAAATCTCGTTCAATTCGGCAGCATTTTTAGAAAGCCAGTTTTCGACTGACTTGCGTTTGCCGAGTATTTTGGGGGGAATCTGAAGGTGCGCAGGCGTTGGGATAATGTGTTCCTGGGCAGCAAAAATGACTCCGCCTGAGTTGACCAAATAGTCGTTGGCAATCATCACGCCTTTTTGACGGTAGACTTCTTGCTCCATGCGGGTGCGCGCTGCCTTGCGGTTGGGATCCGGCGAGTAGGTGTTGGCGCCCTCAATAATCAGTGACCATTTTCCCATGCGGTCCACACTCATCGAGCAGGCCTCTGTCGGAAGCACCCCCAGGTAATTAAACATGGGGGCTGCCGGTATAAAACAGAAGGCCGACTCTCGCAGCAGGTTGTTGGCATCCGTCGAAAATTTAGTGGAATGACGATGCCCCTGCGATGCAATCTCATTCTCATAGTATTGACGGGAAACCAAACCCTGCTGCTTTGCCAAAATCAAAAGCTTGTCGATTGATAAACCGGTCCTGTCGTAAAGGTACCCCTGGAGATCATTGACTCCGATGACGTTTGCCGCTGGAAATTTTTCGAGCAGCAGCCGGGCGGCATGTGCGCCGACCGCCCCGAAGCCCTGGATAATAACGCTAAGCTCCTCAGGGGAAGGCATTTCTAATTGGCCGAACTGAGGCAGGACCGTAAGACGCGGCATTATTTCCAGCAGTCTCTCAAGGGCAATGATCAAACCACCGGCGGCGGCCCCTAACTCGTCGATGCGGTTGCCGCCCATATCGGCGGGCTTGGATACGGCACTGTCGATACCATTTTCTATGGAAATGGTTTTCATGTCGGCGTCATTGGTGCCGACATCCGGACCGGGCACATAGATGTCCCGGTAACGCCGAAGCAGGCGTGCAAATCTCCTGACCAGCTCGGTGCGTTCCTGCGGTGGCATGTCAGGCTCGGCCACAATGCCTGATTTACCACCGCCGTAAGGCAGGCCGGCCGCCGCGTTTTTAAGCGTCATGCCGCGGGCCAGATTGTGAACCCCAGCCGGGGTGATGTCGGGAAGCATGCGGATTCCTCCCATGGACGGGCTTCCCATGGCCAGATTATCCACCACCAAAAAGCCCCCGACTTCCAGGGAGGAGGCCTCATCCCACATACAGGCAACCAGTCTGGGGCCAAGGCGGTCGCAATTGATCCCGATGCGGGAAAGAAGATATTCGTCAATATAGCCCAGCTCCAGAAAACACCTCCCATTTTCCCGCTGGGTGCGGTTTTCAATGGCGGTTTCCGGGATATGCGCCATCAGGTATGCTTCCAAATTTTTGGGGATCATGGATTCATTGCTCCTTCTTTTTAAAACCAGTGTCCGGTCTGATGCCGATTGTCTGAATCATTTCACAGGTGTCAAGGGTTTGGCAACCGACATCTGCAATCAAACAGAATTATTGCCAAGATCTTCAATTCGGGTATAAATTGCAAACAGCTATAATGAAGCAACAGACGTGCCAATTATATAATATGAACCCATCTCAAAAATAGGATTTTGATTCAAGATTGCGGCGGGGCCGAGCTTTCCAGCGTTGCTGGACTTCCCGCCTGATTAAATCCTCTTTGTGGGTCGTAAACCGGAGGCATACTGTTGTATGTTGAGGGTTTAAAGCCAGGCTCCAACAAAGATATTGGGCCAAAAGACATTTTTGAGACGGGTTCATATTGAATTATAGTGAAATATAGACTTATCGGATGCCGTCCGAAAGATTTTTCGGACTAAATCCGTATTCGGAGGCTGCAAAGAAGCCTTTGAAATCGTATCCTTTTTCTAACCTTTTGAATAAATACGATTTATTGTTGAGAAGAAGAAGTTCCTTTTTCATACTAAATCGGAACTCGCGGTTCTTATAGAATTGTCGAGTTTGCGTACATCTTCGAGTCATTCATCCAGTACCGGCAACGTAAAGCAGTGGTGTTCGACTATGTATTGCAATTGTAATCAGAATTTGCTTGATCTAGTCTTTCAAATGCAGGATCATCTTTGGACTAAACTCAACTGATGAGCGCAAAATCGATCGGTCCATTCTGAAAGGCCAAAAAGTGTTATTGAGTTTCTCAAAACTAAAAATTTGGGGTATTGTTTTTCCAATTTTCTTTGTCATCATTTTTAAGGCTTTGCCGTCACAGTCGATGGCATCGCCGATTCAGGAGCTCCTTAGAAACCGAATTGAATCCGGAGGGATCCCGATCAAGCTATCTGTCGGTAAAGAGACCATTTATGCGGCAGTCGTATTGCCGGTCTTTTATGAACGCCGAACCTTTCGCCCGGCCTGGGTCAATGAAAAAGGGCCTTTGCCTCAGGCCAAATCCTTGCTCCAGGCCATCCTAACGGCTGACAGGGAGGGATTGCGGCCCGATGACTATCACCGGAATAAAATCGAGCACCTCTTGTCAGAGATCCGGCAGACGCGTAGGATTTTTAGACCGCCGAACCCCCGGTTGCTGGTCGACCTTGATCTGTTGTTAACCGATGCCTTTTTAATTTATGGTTCCCATCTCATTGCCGGCAGGATCAATCCGGAAAGGATTGATCCCCAGTGGTTTGTCAGTCGGCGTGAAGCTGATCTGGTAAAGGTGATTGAAAAAGCCCTTTCGTCCGCCGAATTCGAAAAAGCTTTACAATCGCTGCTTCCGCTGCACGCCGGCTATGAAAGGCTGCGTAAAACATTGGCCCTTTATCGCAAAATTGCCGCAAACGGAGGTTGGCCTTCTGTTGCGGCAGATCTCCGGGTGAAGAAAGGAGATCTGGGCGATCAAGTTTCTATTTTAAGACAGCGCCTGGCATCCGAAGGATTTATTGAAAAACCAACTTCGGCCCCCAGTCCGTTATTTGATGATGAGCTGGAACAGGCGCTCAAAAAATTTCAGATCCAAAATGGGCTTGAACCGGATGGTGTTTTAGGCAGGCAGACAATAAAAGCGTTGAACATCACCGCTGAAGAACGGATCAGACAAATCATCGTCAATTTGGAGCGCTGGCGCTGGCTGCCGCAAGATCTTGGCAGCCGCTATATCCTGGTGAACATCGCCGGTTTTTATCTAGATGTCATTGAAAACCAAAAGCCGGTTATGGATATGCGAGTCGTTGCCGGCAAAACCTATCGACGCACACCGGTATTTTCGGATAAAATAACTTATTTGGTCATGAACCCCTATTGGGCGGTTCCCAAAACCATTGCTGAAGAAGATATTTTGCCGGTGGCCAAAAAAGACCCCGCCTTTCTGGAAAAGCAAAAAATCAGGATTTTCCAGGGCTGGGGAACAGATACCAAAGAAATCGATCCCGGCACGGTTGACTGGCAGGCTGTGACAGCAGCCAATCTAGACCTTCGCTTTCGGCAGGAACCCGGCCCCCAGAATGCGCTCGGTCGCGTTAAATTCATGTTTCCCAATCAGTTTGACGTTTATTTGCACGATACTCCCTCACGAGAGGCTATTTGCCAAGGCCCGCAGGGATTTTAGTTCCGGCTGTATTCGAATCGAGAAATCAACTGAACTGGCCGAATATCTTTTAAGAAACCATCCGGATTGGCCGGTGGAAAAAATTCGACTTGCGCTCACGGGTGATGAAAGCGTTGAAAAAACCATAAAACTGCCTGAACCGGTCAATATCCATATCCTGTACTGGACGGTGTGGGTTGGCAAGGATGATTTGATTCACTTTAGTCCGGATATCTATGATCGCGATAAAGCGTTAGATGAAGCCATGCAGGAGCCGCCGCCGGGCGCCTAGCTTGCCAATCGATTTGATTCGAAAAATAAAAGAGGCAACCACAGCGATGCGAAATTTCATTGGTTTTTTCTGGTTAAATCTTATGGTCGTTCTTTTTTGGGTTCATCCGTCTGTGGCGGATTGCCAACAATTTTCGTCTCAAAGAGCCGGCTTTTCCATAAACGTCAACCATATCGAAAACCCCTATGAGATTATGACCGTTTTTGCGTTACCCAATGAAAGCCTCAAAATTGAGGTCAAAAAAAAGAACGCAGCAGATGAATATCGGCTTTATTCTCCAGAGGGTAAAATTATTCCAGCGGCAAGCCGTCACTGGGATTGGCGCGTTCCAGCCAAACCGGGCCGCTACCTACTGAAAATTGCAAATGTTGATCATCAGCGTACCATGTCATTGAATGTTTTTGTCATGGTGCCATTTGACCGCATAAAAGGAGAATATTTAAACGGATTTCAGGTCGGCAAATACCCGCAAATTGCCTTTAAGAGGCTTGCCATCTATAAACCCCCACGGGGCTTTGTTGAAGTGACCCCGCAAAATGAAGACACATTCATTTCCCCGCATTTCAAATTAAAACAATTTCTGTGTAAGCAGAGTGGCGGATACCCCAAATATCTGGTTCTGAAAGAAAAGCTGTTGCTCAAACTGGAACTGATTCTATCAAAAGGTCAATGAAAAGGGCTATCGCTGTGATACCTTTCACGTTATGAGCGGCTATCGGACGCCTTATTACAACAACGCCATCGGCAACGTAAAATACAGCCGGCACATCTACGGTGGGGCTGTGGACATTTTTATCGATGAAAATCCGAAAGACGACATGATGGACGATTTAAACCAGGATGGAAAAATCGATTACAGGGATGCGGCGGTTATATACCGGATCATCGATGAACTGTATGGAAAAAAGTTTTATGATCCGTTCCTAGGAGGGCTGGCCCGGTATAAAAAAACCAATAACCACGGTCCCTTCGTCCACGTTGATGTCAGGGGTCGGCGCGCTCGCTGGGGCTACTAAAAAAAGATAGGTTGTTTTTTTAATGCGTTGCAGTGCTTTATCCTATCGCATTGGCAGCGGCAGAAGATGCAACAGATACCAGATCAAAGCCGCGACGACGGCGGTGCCGGGAATGGTCAGTATCCAGGCCCATACGATCCGGTAAGCCACTCCCCATCTGACGGCCGACAACTTGGTGGTCGCGCCAACCCCGATGATGGCTCCCGTAATGGTGTGGGTGGTTGAGACGGGAATGCCGCCGACCGTTGAAAGCAATATCGAGGATGCCGCCGCCGTCTCGGCACAGAATCCGTGAACCGGCTTGAGCTTGGTCACTTTCATTCCGAGGGTCTCGATGACACGCCAACCACCGGCCAGGGTACCCAGCGCGATGGCGGCATGGCAGATCAGAACCACCCAGAAAGGCACATGAAATTCGCCTTTCAAATAACCGGTGCTGTAAAGCAGCACCGTAATGATTCCCATGGTCTTCTGGGCATCGTTGGTGCCGTGACCGAGGCTGAATGCGGCTGCGGAAATCAGCTGCAGTCGTCGGAACCAGCGGTCCACCCGTTGGGGGGTGCGGCGACGGCAGATCCAGTAAACGGCAACCATAAACAGATAGCCCAGAATGGTGCCGACCAGCGGTGCCAATACGATAAAAACAGCGATTTTCAGCAATCCGTGCCAGACCAGGGCATCGAGGCCGGCCTTTGCCATGCCTGAGCCCACCAGCCCACCGACCAGCGCATGGGAGACGCTGATCGGCAGCCCGATATACGTGCAGGTGTAAGTCCACAAAATGGCGGCGCATAAGGTGGAAAGAATCAGGACGGCATCGACCACACCGGGATCGACGATCCCTTTGCCGATGGTGGTGGCAACATGGACGCCGAAGAAAAAGGCAGCGACCAGATTAAAAAACGCGGCCCATAAAACCGCCAGCCGCGGAGACAGCACGCGGGTGGAGACCACTGTGGCAATCGAGTTGGCGGCATCGTTCATGCCGTTGAGAAAGTCGAATATCAGGGCGACCATAACGATGAAGATAATAAAAGCCAGCATGGCGTCAGATTCCCCGCTCAAGCATTCTCCAGAACAATGCCTTCGATAATGTCGGCCACATCCTCGCATTGGTCGGTGGCTGTCTCGATGTGTTCCAGAATATCCTTCCACTTAATCAATTCTTTGGGGTCATCTTCTTCTTGAAACAAACGGGCAATGGCCTGTTGATACGCCCGGTCGGCTTCATTCTCCAGGTGATTCAGTTCAACGGCCAGCGCCAGGAGACGATCGGACTGTTTGCCCAGCTGTCTTAGAAGGCCGACCATCACCGCTACCTTTTCTGTGCCCTGGACCAGCAAGTCGGCCAACCGGATGGCCTCTTGCATGGCATTGCGGGGATTATATAATTCAAGCAGGGAAGAAACGGCTTCGGTCGTGTCGAGAATATCATCCAGGCCAACGATCAACCGCAGAATGTCCTGCCGATCAAACGGCGTAACAAAGGTCTTGTGCAGGGTTGCGATGCTGCGATGGGTCAGTTCATCGGCTTCAGATTTCGATGCTTTTTATGCGGCGCGCGGCTTCATCATAAGGGCTACCTTTTTCGAGCATGGTTCGGAGATCTACGGCCGCCTGCGTCATCAGGGTGCAGATCTTCTCGAAATTGTCAAAAAAGACCTCCTCCCGTGGAATGATGGAACGAAACATGGCTCACCTCTTTGCTAATCGATTCACTTTCACGACGCCAAAAAAGCCCAAAAATGGTAGAGGAATAAGTGAAGAATCTAAAATTAGATGTGTATTCGCTTGGTTGAAGTCGGAATGGTCATGGTATTAACTTTGACCATCTTCTTCACGAACACTGAGCAGCGGTACCGGGCAATGACGAAACATCTTTTCAGCCTGAGAACCGAACAGTATTCCGGCGATATTGCTGCGCCCTTTGGTACCCATTACCACCATATCTACTTTTTCCGCTTTGGCTGTTTCGATCAGCTCTGCAAAAGGTACCCCCTTTTTGATCAAAAACCGATTGGGGATCCGGGTGCAGTTCGTCTCTTTCAACAGGCGCTGCATTTGCTCGGTACGATCATCTATGAGACCATTGATGTAATCTTTCAGCGATATCTTATCCGTGTGGATCGTGATTTGATTGACCATGTCAATATCCCGCTGATTGATGACGTTGACAAAAATCAGTTCCGAATCTAAGTCCTCCGCCAGACGACCTGCGTGATCCGTGATTTTAGCTGAAAATTCAGAAAAATCGACCGCGACCATGATTTTTTTAACTTTGCCCATTTTGCTTCCCTCCAGCTAATTTTGTAAGTATATGTTCGCTGTTCGCAAAAATGTATCCGTTCTCTCTAAAAAGCGCTTCATCTATTATTTGAATACCCCAGCCGAGATTTTTTAATTCCTGATTGATGTGAAAATCGCCTGGTTATCTTTTGAGCTTTATTTATTCAGCCCACCGTGACCGAACAATAAAAAGCGGGCGATCTACCCGGTTTAAAATGCCGGCGGCAACACTGCCGTAAAAAATGCGGGAAAGCCCTCCATATCCATGACTCGTCATCGCGATGAGGTCTACATCTTCAGTGTTTGCGGTCTCAATTATCTTTTCTACAACCGGTCCATGCGCAACCAGCGTTTTGCAGGCAATACCTTTATCCCGGAACTTGGATGCAATACCTTCGAGGTATAATTCGTTATCTTTCAATTTTGCGTTGAAAGCTTTCTCACTGATGATAGTAAAAGTTTCTCCAATACCATCGGCGTAAATAGGTTCGATAACCTTAATAAGGACGACAGTTGCCTGAAATCGGCTCGCCAACTCTCTCACATGGGGACGTATCATTTCCGCTCTTTTCGATCCGTCTAAAGGAACCAGGATTTTCTCGTACATGGTTAGACTCCTTTGTTATTGTCTTCTGATCGGCGTTCATTAACCCAATAAAACACAAAACGAAAATAATCACAAATCCCGATATGTATCGTTTCAAATCAAATTATAGAAAAATGCCATCGATCAACGTGAATAGGGTCGTGGTGCGAAAAGAATGGCCGTTTACCAGATCGTTCTTCGTTCCCAAGGCAAAAATATATGAGCAAAGCATGTGCCAATTTAAGGACGATCCAGGGGTGAATTTTATGATGCAGAAGAATTCAAATCGGCGGACAGCATATTTAGGATAAATATCCAAGAGTTTGCGCATTAGATAAAATTGTTTGTTTCTGCGACGCGATAATTTTTTTTGCAGACTGCTAATGCTGGCTTAAATAGGCGCTGATAGACGTTTGAAAACGAGATAAATTGGTTCTGCTTTCATATTTCAATCAGAACTGGGAGTTCTATATTCGCATCCAGCAGAAACTTGTCTATTGAAGAAAAATATAACTGGTGCTTTCCCAAGTGCTTGTGGAAAAACAAATTTAGCTATGTTAGTATCAACAATTCCATTGGTACAAAAACAGATTAAGATAAATTGCCTGCGGAATTAGCTGCACAGCTTGAAGCATTAGAAAAAGGGATGAATGGCTATGGAAAGCCAAATCTCGAAGACAAAACCGTAATGAGCTGAAGCCACAGGAGCCAATATTTCATTGAATTTGGATTTATGGAAATCGCTTCCCTGTGCTGGTTAACCGCTTATTTACCCAGTCATGCCGGATGCAAATATACGGCATGAAGGACTTGCTGCTTTCCCAGGAACAAATCAGCAATTTCGACCGTGCCATGGACGTAAAAGAAATCATGGACGCGGAAAAGAAGAAAATAAAAGACTGATTCTGAACGGCAAAAAAAAATATAAAACCGAATTTGAAAAGGTAGGCGTGGCAGGCTTCTTCGGTAGTAAAGCGCGCGTCGAAGGCAGCTTGGTTGCCGGGAAGGTCCCCGGTAATCGTGGATAGGGCTCTATTTGCGGAGCGCTTCCGCATTTGCTGCCGTCAAGGCACGATATCGCCAACGCCGTCCAGTATATAGCGGGGGCGGTAGGCAAAGCGCTCAAGATCCGCCCGGCTGGTTACACCGCTTAGGACCAGGACGGTTTCGATCTCCGATTCGATGCCCGCAATGATATCGGTGTCCATGCGGTCGCCCACAATGGCTGTCTCTTCGCGGCGGCAGCCCAGCTTTTTCAGGGCATGGCGCATCATCAAAGGGTTGGGCTTGCCGACAAAGTAGGCCTTGGAGCCGGTGGTGAGCTCGATCGGCGCGATGAGCGCTCCTGTGGCCGGCACAATCCCGTTTTCGGTCGGATCGGTCAAATCCGGGTTGGTACCGATCAGTTTTGCCCCCTTGCGGACGAGATGGACGGCACGCTCCAGCCTCTCATAGCTGTAGTTCCGCGTCTCGCCGACCACGACATAATCGGGATTGGTGTCGTTCATGGAAAAGCCGGCGTCATACAGCGCGTTGGTGAGACCGGCTTCTCCGATCACAAAGGCGCTGCCGCCCGGACACTGCCGCGATAGAAATCCGGCGGTGGCAAGTGCGCTGGTGTAAAAGTTAACCTCGTCTACTTGCATCCCCAGGCGGATCATTTTCTCGTGAAGTTCCCTGGGCGAACGCTCACTGCTGTTAGTCAGGAATAGAAACTCTTTGCGCTCTATTTTTATCCAGTCCAGAAATTTTATTACCCCCGGCAGCAGCCGGTTACCGTGGTAAATTACCCCGTCCATGTCGCAGACAAAGGCTTTTTTTGCGCGTAAGGCATCCATGGGGAAATCCTTTCAGTTTTGTCTCAGGTATGTATTGCTGTTCGGGTCTGGTTTCAGATTACCGGTAAAGATTTTTTTGATAATGAAAAGATTATATTGAAATTGGTTTTGTGCGTCAATCGAGCAAAGGATTTTATAATGGACACAATATTTTTAATGAGTTTGCTTACCTGGATCGGGATTTTTTTCTGCATATCCCAATCCGCCATGTTTTCCGGCATGAATCTGGCTCTTTTCAGTATCAGTCGACTCAGGTTGGAAGTGGAAGCCGACCTCGGAAATAGTGATGCTTCCATAGTTCTGAATATGCGAAAAGATTCGAATTTTTTATTGACAACGGTTCTTTGGGGAAATGTTGGAGTCAACGTCCTGCTGACGCTGCTTTCCAATTCGGTACTGGCTGGAGTTTTTGCTTTTTTATTTTCCACCGTGATCATCACCATCATCGGCGAAATTATGCCACAGGCTTATTTCTCCCGTCATGCCTTGCGCGTGGCTTCAATGCTGGCACCGATATTAAAATTTTATCAGATCCTGTTATATCCGGCTGCCAAACCGACTGCCAAAATATTGGACGCCTGGCTGGGGGCTGAAGGAATCCAATATTTCCGGGAGCACAGCCTCAGGGAAGTCATCAAAAAGCACATTGAGGCCGATGTGTCCGATGTGGATCGCCTGGAAGGGATCGGAGCGCTGAACTTTTTGGCCATCGACGATCTGCTGGCCGTTGAGCAAGGCGAGCATATTGATCCGAACAGTATGATATCATTGGAATTTCAAGAAGATTTGCCTGTCTTCCCATCATTTGAAAGATCAACCTCGGACCCCTTCTTGAAACAGATAGAAGCCAGCAAGAAAAAGTGGGTTGTACTTACTGATTCGAACGGAGAACCGCATTTTACGCTGGATTCCGATGCATTTCTGCGGGACGTGCTTTTTGAGGAAACACCGATAAACCCTATAGGATATTGCCATCGCCCGATAATTATTAAAGATCCAAGCGTGCCACTGGGCAACGTCTTATGTCAACTCAAAGAGTGCGTGCATTGCATGCGGGATGATATTATAGATCGGGATGTGATTCTCATATGGGGGCACGAGGAAAACCGCGTTATCACCGGGGCAGATATTCTGGGCAGGTTGTTAAAAGGAATATGACGAATACGCAAGAGATTGCATCCAAAGAAAGGGATTAACTTGATAATTCCCTGCAACTCGCTGCAGGGAGGTTCATTATTTTGCTGTGTTTTTCAGATAATTAGCGTCAAAAAGATAAAGGGGCCGGAAAAGAGCAGCGCCTCCCGTTTGATGATCTCTTTCACGAATGCTGAGGAGCGGCACCGGGCAGCGGCGAAACATTTTTTCAGCCGTCGAGCCGAATAAAATTCCGGCGAGATCGCTGCGTCCTTTGGCCCCCATGATCACAATATCAACTTGCTCTTCTTCGGCGGCAGTTATTAATTCTATGAAAGGGATTCCCGTCCTAATCACTACCCTGTGGGTGATATTGGTGCAGCTTGTCTTTTCCATCAATTTTTGCATTTTTTCAGCTCTTTCGCGCTTGAGCTTGCTGATATAATCATCCACCGACAGGTTTTCTGAATGATAAACAAACGCTTGCTTGATGGCATTGATATTCAGCTTATTGATGACGTTGACAAATACCAATTTTGCTTTTAAATCCTCTGCAACACCTCTGGCATATTTCACAATTTGCACCGAATATACTGAAAAATCGACAGCTACCAATATCTTTTTAATTCTACTCATTTCGTCTCACCATAGTTGAATGAAACCATTACGTGCTTCATGAGCGCCGTTATGAATGAAATGGATCAGGCGCTTTTTGCGGTTGGTTGATAAGCCACGATAGGTTTTCCCTGACCCACAACCACATCCGCAGTGATGATGCATTCGTGAACATATTTCATGGACGGCAGTTCGTACATGATATCCAGCAGGCAAGCTTCCAGAATCGTGCGCAAACCTCTGGCCCCTGACTTGCGCTGGGTGGCTCCGGTGGCAATCGTCTCGAGTGCGTCTTCCGTAAATCTTAAGTTTACTCCCTCCATTTCAAAAAGCTTCTGAAATTGTCGGATCAAGGCGTTTCTGGGTTCTTTCAATACCCGAATCAAGGCCTCTGCGTTTAAATCGTGCAGCGGTGCGATCACCGGCAGGCGACCCAAAAACTCCGGAATAAAACCGTATTTCAACAGGTCTTCCGGCTGGACTTCCTTGAGAATGTCACCGATACTACCTGCTTTGTCGTGCGCGATTCTGGCGCCATACCCCATAACTTTTGAGCCCATGCGGCTTTGAATAATTTTCTCCAGTCCGGTAAACGTGCCGCCGCAAATAAACAGGATGTTGCGGGTGTCAATCTTTATGAAGTCCTGCTGAGGATGTTTGCGGCCGCCTCTGGGCGGCACACTGGCGACGGTGCCTTCGAGGATCTTCAAAAGCGCCTGCTGGACCCCTTCACCCGATACATCCCTACTGTCTGAGGAAGCGCCTGTCTTCCTGGCGATCTTGTCGATTTCGTCTATGTAGACAATTCCCTGATGGGCTCTGTCGATATTGTAGTCAGCGTTTTGCAGCAAATACAGGATGATGTTTTCGACATCCTCGCCGACATAGCCGGCTTGCGTTAACGGGGTTGCATCGGCGATCGTAAAGGGCACATCTAGAAACCGGGCCAGGGTTTGGGCCAGCAAGGTCTTGCCGCTGCCGGTCGGCCCGATTAAAAGTACATTGCTTTTTTGGATTTCGACGTCCGCGCCGTGAATACCGCTGTCAAGACGCTTGTAATGGTTAAAAACAGCTACCGATAGGATCTTTTTAGCCGTTTCCTGCTCAATCGCGTATTCATCCAGTTTTTCTTTGATTTCTTTTGGCGTCAGCCTGTGCGGTAATTTTTTTGTACCCCCTTTTTTTTCTTCTTCTAAAAGTTTATTGCACAGGCGGACGCATTCGTCACAGATATGCACCGCCGGCCCGGCAATTAATTTTTTTACTACGGATTGTTCCTTGCCGCAAAATGAGCAAAACAGGCTGTTACCGTAATTATTGTCCTCTAACATTACATCCAGCCTTCTACTTCTCTAGTCCAATTTGTGTTTTCGCCATAAATACGTTTTATTGTTGCCTAAAATAAGGACCCGCTATGCGAGCCAGGCCAATTGACAGATGGATTCAATACGGATCTTTTTCGACCCACCGTAAATTTATGGGTCCACGTCAATAGTTTTCTGCGAAATGGATGAGCGAGTAATCTCTTAATATTTTCGATTTGGGACTCCGCAGCTTTTTCTCCCTGCAAGATGACCTCTTCATAGTTCATAAAATTGGCCCAATCCACCTGCCTGACAGCTGGTTCTATCAGAAGGTCGGCGGATTCTCGCCCCCGACGACTCAAATGGTAACCCATGATTTCCGTGGCACGGGTTATCGCATCAATACCGTCTCTGATGGAAGTGGATTGCTTAATGCTCAATCCGACATCCACCGCGACAATAACGTCTGCTCCAATGTCTCCTATCAGATCCGCCGGCAGGGGATTAGCAACACCACCGTCCACCAGTAACCTTCCGTTCCAGGGCATGGGTGGCATAAAACCGGGTACCGCGCAACTTGCCATTACTGCCGCAATCAGCTGTCCCTGGTTCAGGACAATTTGTTCACCTGTATAGAGATCGACTGCCAACGCGTTAAACGCAATGGCTGTTTGCTCGATGTTGATATCCGCTACAAAGGCTTCAACGGCATCTCTCATATCTTTCTTAGAAAACAAGGCATTTCTAAACATGGCCAGGCTGACAAAAACTTCTTTCTGTGCAAAGCGATAAATCCGATCGAACCAGTCGGCTTTTGTGCCGTCGTCCCATTGCATTCTGCAGAGCAATTTGAGATTCTTTGCATTATTACCATCTGATCCAAGAACTTCCAGGAGCTTTTGTTTCAATGCCTCGGCATCGGGGTTTGTGGCATAGGCGGCTCCCACCAAAGCCCCGATACTTGAGCCTACGATCATATCAATGGGGATATCGTTACGCTCGAGCACTTTTAAAACACCAATGTGGGCCAGTCCCCTTGCGCCGCCGCCGCCCAGGGTCAATCCCAGTTTGATGCGTTTACGCATTGGCTTGAATATCTCCAAAAAATGGTGAGAAAAAACGGGGAAGGGTTGAATTTTGAAAGAACGCTAATCCTATTTTTGAGATGGATTCTAGTCGTTTTCCCGCGTTCCACATACGATACTTCTTTTTTCTTTGCCCCGCCAAAAAAAATGTTCGCCCACGGATCCCGGGAGTTAAATTCGGGTGCACCATGCTCTATATGCACAGCAATCCATATGCCAAATATTTAACCTGCTGAAATCAATATGATTAATTTTTTTTATGAATCGCGGATCGGAACTTGCAGTTCGGGTATCGAAAAAAATCGGAATCGGGAATTCCCCTCCGGCGAGGGTTTTGACTTCACAGCCTTCCTTAGGAACATTTTCCTTAAAAAGATTTTATTTGGCAGTAGCTATTTTCTCATAAGATTCAGGTACTTTTAAGGCGCATCCATTCCTTTGCGTCATGTATTTATGCCCTGTGATAAAATTGGCATATCAATTGCCTATGAAAGATATTTTTGATCCTGATTTTAAAATTTGAACGAAATGGAGAATGGGAATGAAAGCCTATCAAAAAAATTATGTCGGTCTCTGGCTGGACCATCGCCAGGCAGTTATTGTGTCCATCACAGATGACGCTGAAACCATCAAGCGTATCGGTTCCGACATCGAACGCAAAGTCAGATTGTCCGGCGGGTCTCGCACCGCTAAAACGCCCTATGGGCCCCAGCAGGTTTCGGTTGACGGCAAGCAGCAGGAACGGATAAATAGACAGTTGCACCAGTACTATCAACAAATCATTAGAAGAATTCGAGATGCCGCTAAAATCCTGATTTTGGGTCCGGGAGAGGCAAAAACCGAACTAAAAAAAGAAATGGAAAAATCCAGGGAACTCGCGTCAAAAAAAATTACGGTGGAGCCGGCAGATAAAATGACCGAAAGGCAAATTGCCGCCAGAGTCAGACAGTTTTTTACGGGTTCCCAATAAAATCGTATTCGCCTTCGCCAGAATACTTCAAGGAAAACCGGCGACTCGACGGAGCTTGTCGAAGTCAGCAAGATGGATCCCCTGTTCCTATTTTTAAACCTGAATAAAAAAATGTGATGGAGTCTGTTATGCTAGAATTTTTTTTCAAAAAAGAGCGCCAGCTCGAATCGCTGATTTACAGTTACCTGGAAAATATGGGCAAAATTCAAAAACATTTTGCCAAGGCCATGAATATTTGCCTGAAAGAGGGTGTCAGTGACGATTTTTGTTTTCTGATGGATCAGACCCACAAATTTGAATCCAGAGCGGACGACCTGCGGGACGAAACCAACGAGTTGATGTATAGTCGTGCCCTGATTCCAGAATCGCGGGAGGACATCATGGCACTGCTCGAACGCGTTGATGGGATTCCGCGATCTTTTGAGCAAATCTTAAATATGATCCGGACCCAAAAACTCTCTTTCCCCGAATTTCTGATTCTTGACATTCAGGAACTCATCCGGGTTTCAATGGAAAGCTGCGACCTGATGGCCAAGCAGATTGATGTGTTGCTAAAGAAAAAAGAAGGTATCAGAGTGCTGATGTCGACAATCGATCAAAACGAGAGCCATTGCGATCATATTGAGCGACGGATTATCACCAAGATTTTTGATTCGGATCTCGAGCCTTTCTTAAAATTGCAATTAAAGGAAATGGTCATCGTTATGGGCGAAATCTCGGATCAGGCCGACAGAGTATCCAAACGGATAAACATTATGACCATGAAAAGGCGGATATAATGCTGTCGCTTCTGGGAGGAATCTTTCTGGGCTGGTCCCTGGGCGCCAATGATGCATCCAATGCCTTCGGTTCAGCAGTGTCGTCACGCATGGTGAAGTTCTGGACAGCTGCGATTTTAGCCTCGCTTTTTGTGGTGCTGGGAGCCATCCTCGAGGGCCGGGCCGGAATCGAGACATTGCAAGGTCTGACCGGGTTGACACTCAAAATGGCGGTTGTCTCATCGGTTGCCGCCGCTGTCACGGTCTCCATTATGACCCTGCTGGGTCTGCCGGTGTCGACTTCCCAGGCGGCTGTCGGCGCCATTTTAGGCATCAGTTTTTTGAACAAACAGCTGAATGTTGCCGGTTTGGGCAAAGTGGTTGCATGCTGGTTCGGCACTCCGATCGGCGGCCTGCTGCTGGCGATCCTACTTTATAGGGTACTGGCGGTGTTTTATAATCGCAGCCGAATGGATATGTTCGAATCCGACATCCTGCTGCGTCTGGCTTTGATTGTTGCCGGGTGTTATGCGGCCTACGCCCTGGGAGCCAACAATGTTGCCAATGTAACCGCTGTCTTTGTGGGAGCCGGGCAGTTGACTGTTTTCAGTGCTTCGGTGGTGGGCGGTTTGAGTATTGCCCTGGGTATTCTGACCTTCAGCCGCAGAGTCATGGAAACGGTTGGGAAAAAGCTGGTGCGTCTGGATCCTTTTTCGGCCCTTGTGGTGGTCCTGGCCGAAGGCCTTACGGTTCATTTTTATACATTTGTCGGGGTTCCGGTTTCGACGTCCCAGGCGGTGATCGGGGCCGTGTTAGGCGTGGGAGTCGTCAAAGGGATCAACACGGTCAGCCGGCGGACGCTAAGCAATATTTTGATCGGATGGTTACTGACACCGGCAATTGCCTGTTTTATTGCTGTTGCGCTCTATTTTGCCGTTAATCTTCGATTTATGCCTGAGTTCTGAGCAAATGGCACTGATCTTCATGCTGAATCATGATGGCCTGCTGATAATTATCACACGAGGTTAAACATGCCTGAAAATAAAGTAAAAGATCAACCGCAACCGCTACATTTAGGGGAATTGATTCAATCCAACGACACAGCTCAAATCGAGGCTGTTTTTGAGGATTTACCGCCTGTAGAAATGGCCCGCATGATTTCCAGCCTCAATAAAGCCGATCACATTCATCTTCTTGAATTGCTGGGGCCGGAGGAATCCGCAAGCATAATTTCGAAAATATCCGGTCTGGGCGCGGCGGATATGGTTGCGCAACTGACTTCCGAACAGGCGGCACCGATTGTAAGTGAATTGCCACGTCAGCTGCAGGTCAACCTTCTCAGGCGCATGAGGAAAAATAGAGCCAGCGAGATACTGCACGCCATAAAACCGCACAAAGTCAAGAAGCTCGAAAGACTCATGCGTTATCCGGAGAATACGGCCGGCGGATTGATGATCACCGAATATCTTTCATACCCTGAAGGCCTGCGGGTCAAGGCGGTCCTGGATGATCTGCGTGAACACGGCGAGGCCTATTCTGATTTTGATATTCAGTATGCCTATGTGGTTTCTGAAAGAGGCCATTTAAGCGGTGTGTTGCGGTTGCGGGACCTTCTCATGGCACCCAGAGACAGGGTGCTCAGCGAAACGATGATCAAAACGCCGCTGCACGTCAACATCAATGACTCCCTGCGGGATTTGAAGGATTTTTTCAGGCAGTATACGTTTTTGGGAGCGCCGGTAACCGACGATGAAGGCAAACTGGTCGGTGTTATCCGGAGTTCATCTGTGAGAGAGGCGGCCAACCGGCAGAACAACCAGCTGTTTTTAAAATTTGCCGGTATCGTCGGCGGCGAAGAGTCCAGGAACATGTCGCTGTTCAAGCGATCATCCCGTCGCCTGTCCTGGCTCAGCATCAACATTGTTCTTAACATTATTGCCGCCAGTGTGATTGCTTTATACCAGGACACCCTGGAAAAGGCGATTGTGCTCGCTGTTTTTCTGCCCATTATATCTGATATGAGCGGTTGTTCGGGCAATCAGGCCGTTGCCGTAAGTATCCGTGAATTGACGTTGGGGCTTGTGCGACCCCGGGAATTGGCCCGGGTGCTGGCCAAGGAATCTGCCATCGGTATGATCAACGGGATCGTGCTGGGAATTTTACTTGGAGGCGCGGCCGTCCTCTGGAAAGGAAATCCCTGGCTTGGATTGGTAGTCGGCGTTTCTTTGGCGGCCAACACGCTGGTGGCGGTGAGTTTCGGCGGACTGGTTCCGTTGATTCTGAGGGGTATGCGCACCGATCCGGCCCTGGCATCTGGGCCGCTTCTTACAACCGTGACGGACATGTGCGGGTTTTTCTTTGTGTTAAGCTTTGCGTCGATACTGCTTCCCAGGTTGGCAGGATAGGAAGGCTGATGAAAAATATTAGCAAAAACAGTAAAATAAAAAACTCGAATGATTCAAATTTACGTGCTGATCATGCAGATTGGTCTAACCATTTGGATACAAAAGCATATTTCAGGAAGCTCAAATTGCGTTTAGGCATCGGCCTCCTGATTTCTTTTGTTGTGCCGTTGATCGCCTTATCTGCGTATTTTCATTTTCAGTTTAACTTTACTTTGAAAGAGAATGCCAAACTTAATCTGATTGCCGTTTCCGAGAGCCAGAGAAATACCGTCGATCTGTTTCTACAGGAAAGAGTCGTCAATATTTTCAGTCAATTCCAAAGTGGAGAATTCAGCCTGACACCTTCTCGGCACACCATGGAAAACTATCTGAGAAATCTAAGACGGGTCAGCGATGCATTTATTGACGTGGGTTTTCTAGATGAAAAAGGTATCCAGATCGGCTATGCCGGTCCATTTCCCCATCTGCAGGATAAAATTTACGCCGATGAACGCTGGTTTGTAACCCTGATGCAACAGGACCGGAACCACTTTATCAGCGACATCTATCTTGGTTTCAGAAATAAGCCCCATTTCACCATTGCCGTAAAGCAGATAATCGACGGCAATCTGTATGTGATGCGCTCAACCCTTGATCCGGATAAATTTTACATGTTTTTACGGACGATCAATCACGGCAAAGGTGCAGATTCCGCGCTGATAAATGATGAAGGCATCTACCAGATCGCGGATCCCGGTCGCGGGAAACTATTCGGATTAAGCGATTTCCAGCCTTCGAATAAAACGGGGTCCGGGGTTCAGGAAATTAAAAAAAACGGCACTGCGATCCTGGTTGCCTATGCCTGGCTACAGGAGACGCCGTGGGCTTTGATCGTAAGAGAGCCCTTAAACATATCCCACGGGCAGATGTACCGGGCCAGACAAATCATTATTGCCAGCACTATGCTAATTATCGTTATTGTTGCCATAGTGATCTGGTTTGCGACCAACAAGCTAATAAAAAAAGCCCAAAATAACGCCGAAAACCGGGAAGAGCTCCAGCTGCAGCTCCTGCATGCCTCCAAGCTGGCCTCGGTGGGCGAATTGGCCACCGGTGTGGCCCATGAGATCAACAACCCCCTGGCCATCGTCATTGCCACCACCGGTGTAATCCGGGATATGCTGAACCCGGAGTTTGACCTGGACGCCAGCCCAGAAAATATCCTCAAGGAGCTGGATACGGTTGATACGGCCGTTTATCGGGCGCGGGTCATTACCCGGCAACTGCTGGATTACGGGCGCAAGAATCCTCCCCGCCCGGTGGCCTGCAATCTGAATCAACTGTTGGACGAGGTGATGAGCGGCTTCAAGCAGCGTGCATTTGAAGTCGAAAACATCAAGATAAAAAAACAGTATGACCCTGAATTGCCTTTTGTCCTTGCGGATCCCGATCAAATCCGCCAGGTATTTTTAAACCTGATCAACAATGCAGGTGATGCGATCAGCGCAGCGGGCACAATCACGATTACCACCACCGGCGAAGGTGATCACGTGCGGGTGACGATTATCGACAGCGGCCGGGGGATGACTGCCGAGCAGATGAAAAAAATATTCGATCCTTTTTATACCACCAAACCGGCGGGCAAGGGCACCGGCCTGGGCCTGAGCGTTTCCTTGAGTATTGTGAAGTCCATGGGCGGGTCCATCGATGTTCAGAGCATGCCGGGAGCCGGGAGTTCATTTACAGTTTCATTGCCAATCGACACAACAGAAAGGGGCAACGATGCAGCGGCAACCAGTGACAGCGGACAAAAATAATTTAAAGCCAACGATCCTAATTATTGATGACGAGGACCGCTTCCGGCAGGCGCTGGCCCGGCAGCTTGAAGTCAGAGACTTCAACGTCCTGGACACCAGCAACGGCGAAGATGCCATCAAAATCGTGCGTCACGACAATCCCGAGGTGGTCATCCTGGACCAGAAGATGCCGGGTATGGACGGTATCCAGACCTTAAAGGAGATCAAAAAGATCCGACCCGAAGTACAGGTGATCATGCATACCGGCCACGGCAACCTTGAAGCGGCCCGGTTAACCGGCAAGCATGATGTTTTTTGCTATCTTGAAAAACCCAGCACCCTGGAAGATTTGATAAAGGTGGTCAGGGATGCTCTGGAAGAGCGAGTCAATGCCCTTGCCCGTCACGAGATACCGGAAATTCAAAAAAGCGGACTCAAAGATTGGCTGATCGGCGTGCATAATGCCCGGCCGGGGATCATTCTGCTGGGCCTCATACTTTTTGCGGGCATGGTACTGATGCCGATGCCTCGACAGCTTGAAACCTTTCTGGTATCCAAAAAAACCGGAGAAATGGGGGAGGCCGTTGCCGGCTATTCCGATTACCGTCAGATGGAGGTCGGCCAGAGCATTGCCGAGTATTATACCCGCAAGGCAAAATTGTACACCAAAACAATTGCCCCGGACGGCAAAGTGGTCAAGACTCCCCTTAGCACGGAGCAGGTCGCGCGGCGCGCCAAAGTCATGGTGGGAATTTTGCTGGTGGCGGCGATTTTCTGGGCCACCGGCGCCGTGCCCATCGGCATTACGGCCCTGCTGGTCGGCGTGCTGATGTATTTCTTCGGCGTGTTTCCCGCCGATCAGGTGGCACAGGCTTACGCCAAGGATTCGGTCGTTTTCATTTTCGGTGTTTTGGCCCTTGCCGCGGCCATCAGCAAAACCGGGCTGGATCGCCGCATCGGCATTTTGCTGTTGGGCACCAGCACCTCCCTAGCACGCTTTGCCTTCATTTTCGGACCCCTTTTAGCCGTTACAGCCGCTTTTCTGTCCGAACATGCCCTGGTGGCCTTCATCGCGCCCATTTTGATGCTTGTCTACCTGGGGGCGATCCGAACTGCCGGCTTAAAAAAGGACAAGAGTCTGGTGGTCATGCTGCTACTGATGCTGACATTCTGCGGCAATGTCGGCGGGCCCGGATCCCCTGCGGCCGGCGGGCGCAACGCCGTGATGCTGGGTATTTTCTCGGATTACGGGGTCAGCCTGTCTTTCGGGCAGTGGGTTAAAATGGGAATGCCGTTTGTACCGGTTATGGCAGTGGTAATCGCGGCCTATTTTTTGCTGGTTTTTCGGAAAAAGGTGAAGATCAAACCCATCAATATTGCCGCCGAGGTCCGGCGCGAATCCGAAAAAATCGGAAAGATGACAGCCGATGAGTACAAAGCCGCAGGGGTTCTCATACTCGTTATCGTCTTGTGGACAACTCTTTCCAGCCGGTTTGGCATGGGCGGGCCGGTCATATTGTGCCTGGTGCTGTTGAATATTCTTGGGGTCCTTCGCTGGCGGGATATCAACAACATTCACTGGGATGTTGTGGCCTTGTACGCGGCGGCCAGCGCCATGGGATATGGGCTGGCCGCTACCGGAGCGGCCCTGTGGCTGGCCAGCAGCTTTATGTCTGTGCTGCCTGAAATTCTAAAGAGCGGAATCGGTCTGTGCATCTCCACCAGCTTTATCACCGGTGCTTTAACCAATTTCATGAGCGACGGCGCCACGGTGGCGGCGGTGGGCCCGATAACCGTTCCTATGGCGACTCTGTCGGGGACCTCGCCGATTATGGTGGGGCTGGCGACCGCGTTTGCCTCTTCATTTGCCCATATGCTGATCATCGGCACACCCAACAACGCCATTGTTTTCAGCATGGCCAAAGACCCCGATACCGGGGAGCAGCTGCTGACGATGAAAGACTTTTTCATCCACGGCTTTGCGATTTTTGTTCTCAGCCTGGTGGTATTGTGGCTGTGGGCATTCTTCGGCTACTGGAAATGGATAACCTTTTAATCAAGATCAAAGAAAGCATAATCATTTATTCCGTATAAAAGTATACAGAAAGGAGTTACGATTATGGCCGAACCTAAAATTAACCTTCTAATTGTAGATGACGAAGAGCAATTTTTGGAATCCATCAGCAAAAGCTTGCAGGTACGGGATTTTAACGTTGTTGCCGTCAACCGGGGTGAGAAAGCCATTGAAGCTGCCAGAAACAACCCCTTCGACATTGCCCTTGTGGATTTGAAAATGCCCGGAATAAACGGCGAAGAGACGCTCAAGGCCCTCAAAGCAGAGCATCGGTGGATGGAAGTGATTATACTTACGGGCCATGGAACCATTGACTCGGCCGTTGAGTGTACCAAAAGCGGTGCTTATTCATATCTGCAGAAACCCTGCAGTTTGGACGAGCTTTTGGAGTCCCTAATAAACGCCTACAAAAACAAAGTCATGAACAAGAAAAAAATCGAGGAAAAGAAAATGACCGAATTGCTGAAAATTTCCCTGGCCGGCTCTCCAAGAGATATTTTGCGCAGATTGAGAGAGATTGATAAAGGCTAATGGGAATTTCATCATTTACAATACTGATTAAAGGCGTGATCGGCTGGAAAGCGGTGGTGGATATTGTCCTGATCGCTACGGGATTGTTCTTTTTATATCACACCCTGCTTCGGTTAGGGACCTGGCGAATCCTGGCCGGCATCATGCTTGCTGCGTTTCTGTTTTTCATCGCCAATGTCATGGACCTCAGAGGCCTGGAGTGGATTTTCGGCAACTTCAGCCATGTGGCCGTCATCGCTCTGGTTGTGATTTTTCAACCGGAGCTCAGAAAAATATTCGAACGGGCCGCATCGGTCAGGCGATTTGAAATCCGTGATGCCGGGGCTGAACTGTCCCGTATGATCATGGATTCCATGATCAAACTGGCCGCGCAACGCCGCGGTGCGATTGTGGTCTTTCCCGGCAAGGAACCTGTTCAGGAATGGCTCTCGGGTGGTTTCAAACTGGATGCCAGGCCCAGCATCCCGCTTATCATGAGCATTTTCGATCCAAACTCACCGGGACACGATGGCGCTCTGATCATTCAAAAGGGAAAATTTACACGTTTTGGGGTGCGCTTACCCATCTCACAGAGCTCAAAGCTTCCGGATGAATTCGGCACCCGCCATCATGCGGCCATGGGTTTGTCCGAAAAGTCGGATGCGCTTGCGATTGTCGTTTCCGAAGAACGGGGAAAAATTTCGATATTTAGCAATGGTAAGTTTCGGCAGCTTGATGACCCTGAAAAACTTGAGAGGGCCATCACTTCACACTGGAAACACACATCATCGTATCCCTTCGAGCTTCCCGAAGGAAAGAAACGATGGTTGGTGCTTTCACAAATTTTTATCAGCCTATGTCTGGCGGTTTTTTTCTGGTCGGCACTCATCATTGCTCAGGGAGAAATGCTGGAAAAGATCGTGACGGTGCCGGTGGAATATACGGCCTCGCCTGCGGATCTCATTTTGGTCGGAGACAAGCAAAAAGAAGTCCGGCTCCATCTGGCCGGTTCGAAGGCAGATCTTGATTCAATCAATCCGGCAGAGTTGAACATAAAAATAGACCTGTCCAAAGCCGTACCCGGAAAACAGATTTTTCTGATTGGCGGAGAAAATTTGCGATTACCCAGGAACGTAAAATTGCTGGATATGGTTCCCTCCAGCATGGAGCTCACCCTTGCGCCAATTGTGGAACAGGAAGTCAACATAAAGCCGCAGCTGATAGGAAAACTTCCCGCCGGCCTGAAGATTATTAAAATAGAAGTGATACCCCCCAAAATAAAGGTCCTTTCTCCTGAAGCCGACGGGAAAAAACAGGTCGTTGATGTCATTACGACACCAATTTATCTGGAGAGCATTTACGATGAAACCAGGCTCTATTGTAAAATTATTGCACCGCCGGCTGTTCAGCCGGTAGACAAGCGCTGGCCGGATGTCGAGGTGGTGATCAAGGTGGGGCGCTAGCAATGTTTTTGCGAAAAATCTGCGCAACCGAAGTCATGGACTAAATTTCTTTTCTAAGATTTGCATTTGTATTTCAAAAAAAAAGAAGCTTTTGGAAAAACAGGACACCCGACAGCAAATTGGCAGGAAGGATTAGCACATGAATCGGATAAAAACCTTCATCGTCGCAAATTCGTGGTAAAATCGAATTTAATATCACCATCACCAGCGCATACGGACTTCCTGGATCGCCTGGGGGGTACTGCGCTCAATGGTGAACGAGATCCCCCTTCTTTTGATGACCGTACCCGGTGCGGGTATCTCGCTGGATTTTTCTAATAAAAATCCGGCCAGCGTCGCGTATTTTCCCTTGGGGAGTTGGATGCCCAGCTCTTCCTCAAGGCTGTCAACCTCGATGCGGGCACTCACCATGTAGTCTCTTTTAGAAATTTTACGTACCCATTGCACCGGTTTTTCACCGCTGTCATATTCATCTTCCATTTCTTCCACCACCTCTTCCATGATATCTTCCATGGTGACGAGTCCGGCCGCACCGCCGAACTCATCGACAACGACCGCCACCGTATCACCGTCCTTGCGCAGATCCAGGAGCAGCTCACTGATATTTTTTGATGGCGGGACGAATCGAACCTCGCGGATAAAGGGCTTTATGGGTTGGTGGCCGTCGGCGCCGAGAAGTTCCAGTGCGTTTAATACGCCCACGACTTTATCTACGCGTTCGGCATATACCGGCAGGCGGATGTGGGCTTCCGCATGTGCCAGCTCAATGGCGTCGCCGCAGGTGGTGTCCTGTTCAATGGCGGCCACATCAATCAACGGAATCATTACTTCATAAGCGGTTGTCTCTGAAAAGCTGAAAATGCGCTGGATCATGTCCTTTTCGTCGGGCTGGATATCGCCTTCGGCAGCCGGCATCTGCAGCATGGTAAGAATCTCTTCGCGAAGGGTGAAGGGATTTTGGATATTTTGCCCGAAACGCCATGTGAGCAGGCGCGTCGTCAGCGTGAATACAATGAGTATGGGGTAGAACACATAGGAGGCCAGACGCAGCAGAAAAATCGCACGCGGGGTGATCGTGTTGGCGCGCTGCTGGAAAATACTTTTAGGCACAATTTCGCCAAAGATCCAGATCAAAGGCGCCACCAGGACAATGGCAAACCAGCTGTGTTGTTCCCCGAATAATTCGATCATCAAGGCCGTAACGATGGTGGTGTTGCTGACCACCGCAATATTGGTACCCACCAGCGTAGTGGACAGCAACCATTCCGGTTTTTTAAGCATTTCCAGGGCCAGTTTTGCCCCGCGGGAACCTTTGGCAGCTTCATGGCGCAGCTTCATCTGATCCGCGCTCACGACGCCGATTTCTGAACCGGAAAAGAAGGCCTCCATCAGAAGGAAGACCAAAATTAAAATCAGGGTCAACAATATGTCCATGGTTTCACTATCGACTCACTTGAAGCAATCCGGTACGTCGGGTGCCTGCCTTGCGGTTTAGAAGTAGTATCAAAACCCCATCTGAGGCCCAATGGCTGCGTTGCAGGCCTCCGATAAATGCTCACATACCCATGTATGCTGCGCTTTCTCGATCGGCCTGCGCCTTGCCCTTGAACCTGATCTGAGGTTTTGAAATTACTTCTAATCATTATCGCCCTGCTTTTGAATTGGATTCTCGGCAGCATCAGGCGGTTTTTCTTCAGTTGGCGCCACTTCCGGGGTTTTTTCAAACTCCACGGTCTTAATACGGTTTTCTTCTACTTCGATAACCCTGAAGCGGAATCCGTCGATTTCGATTTTGTCCCCTTCGGGTGGAAGTTCACCGTAATGGTGCAGCAACAGGCCACCGATGGTTTCGCCCCATTCCACAGAAAGATCCGAATCCATTTGCTGATTGAATTCTGCGATCGGCATACTGCCGTCCACAGCGTAGCGACCCTGACCCAGATCTTTGATGCTGACCTGATCCACCTCGTCCGACGGACTGTGAATTTCACCGAAAATGCACTCCAGCAGGTCTTCCATGGTGACCATGCCGGTGATACCGCCATATTCGTCAACGGTGAGGGCAATGGATAATTTGCGCTCCCGGAAGGTGCGGAAAAGATCGGCGGCCAGTTTGGACTCCGGGACGAAATACGGTTTTCGCAAAAGTCTTTGCAGGCGGTGCGGATCCCGGGAAAATTCCTCGATGTCGATTCCCAGAAGATCTCTTGCGTGCAGAATACCGCAGACATTATCCCGGTTTTCCTGATAGATGGGGATTTTGGTGTGACGGGATTTGCATACCTCGACGATGATCTCTTCCAGCGGTATATCCATGGCCAGAAAGAAGATGTCAGATCGGGGTGTCATGACATCTTCCAGGGTCTTGTTGCCAAAGTCAAATATCTGCTCAATAAACTGGGCTTCAAAATGATCCAGCGCACCTTCACCGACCGCCTCCCGGGTGAGGATTCTGAACATATCTTCGGTGATGATATTGCCGCGGGAGCGGTCCTTGCCGATAATAAGTGTAATAATCCAGTCTGCTACCTTGCGCACCACAAATCGTAGCGGCTTGATCAAGCGGGCAAACAACTCTATGAGCTTGCTCTCGAAGCCGGCAAAGGCAATGTTGTGACGGATGGCCAAAACCTTGGGGGTAATTTCACCCAATAGCAGCAGCAGCGGCACCATAATGAGAAGGTTTATCCATTTTTTTTCGGCGCCGAGCACCTTTATTACAATGGCTGCTGAGATAACTGAAGCGGTTACATTTACCAGTTCGTTGCCGATCAGGATGGTGATGATGAGTCGTCGGGGCTGACTTAGCAGACGCTGGATGAGGCCAATTCGGGGATGTTGGTCCCGCCGCATTTGCTCCAATTGTATATCGCTCAGGGAAAAGAGTGAGGTTTCGGAACTGGAAAAAAAGCCTGAAAGACCCATCATGACAAGAAAAAGGCCGACTTCAAGCCACAGGACATAATCCATGATTTGATAAGTACTCGTTTTTTATGGGGTGGATTAAGAATAAAAAGTGAATTGGTTATCATCCCAGATTTAGTTTAACGTTTCGAAACTTCAAGTAAACGCGAGCAACTAATTAATTTTTATCGAAAACAAAGGTGATTGTCAACTCGGTTTTTGCACCGGTGGCGATACTTAAATCCATATGAATATAACGAACGGGCAAGCGCCGGGTTTCCGCCATCTTCAGGCAAATCGGTCTGTTATTTTCTGTGGCCTAAGATAAAGACCGCCAGAGCGACTATGCCGAAGTCAAATGGAGTCTTTTTTTTATTTTACCTTTTGGTTGATTTTGGTTTCATTACTGAATAAATTGTAGCAGATCTTTGTTGAATATAATCCATTTTTAATAGAGGGAGAAAAATGACATAATTGTGCTTTTTCATCGATTTTATAAAATCGCGGCTGGAAGCCGCTCCCACCCCACGAGTCGATCCCTTTCTATGTGGGAGCGGCTTCCAGCCGCGAAAAACCGACAATGCATCTGACTTTTGCATCAATTCATTTAGCAACGGCTTTACTATAACACAAGCTAAACGATGATCCATGTTGACCTACGTGCTTTTTGCCATCGGCTTCGTCTTTTTGATCAAAGGAGCGAACTTCCTGGTTGACGGCGCTGTTTCTGTTGCCAGACGCCTGAATGTATCCGACCTGGCTATTGGGTTGACGGTGGTTGCCTTTGGTACCTCGACCCCGGAATTATTTGTCAACATCATTGCCAGTTTCAAGGGCAACAGCGACATTGCCATCGGCAATGTGCTGGGAAGTAACATCGCCAATGTTTTTCTGATCCTGGGGATATCCTCGGTCATTTATCCGCTTGCTGTTACAAAGAGTACCGTCTGGAAAGAAATTCCGTTTAGTTTGCTGGCTGCCATTGTCCTGTTGTTTACGGCCAATGATCAGATCCTCGATGGTGCCGGCGGATCTGTACTGACGAGAATTGACGGACTCATCTTTCTTTGCTTTTTTACGATTTTTATCTATTATACATTTTCCATTGCAGCTCGGGTAGAAGGGATGGAGCAGCATGTTCCCGCCAAACATAATGGATGGCTTCGGTCATTGCTGTGTATTATTGCAGGGTTGGTCGGGTTAACCATCGGCGGGAAATGGATCGTAGACGGCGCCATTGTCCTTGCCACAAAATTGGGGATGAGCGAATCGTTGATCGGATTGACCATCGTCGCTGTAGGGACATCATTGCCCGAACTGGCCACCTCGGCTGTGGCGGCTTATAAAAAGAATGTGGAAATTGCCGTGGGCAATGTTGTGGGGTCAAATATTTTCAACATCTTTTTCGTTCTGGGAATCAGCGCCACCATTAAGCCGCTGCCGTTTCAATCGAAGAATAATATCGACCTCGGTGTCGTGATTTTCTCCAGTCTGATGCTGTTTTTCTTTATGTTTACCGGGAAAAAGCGTTCTTTGGACCGCTGGGAGGGAATCGTTTGTTTGATACTCTATTTCGGCTATGTCGCATTTCTCATTGTTAATGAACCATAACGCTAAAAGCCTTTATCTTAGTGAAAATAAGGATAAAAGAAATGAAAAAAGTCTTGCTCTTTTTGATCTGTTTGGCAGTCCTTTTGAGCCCCTGCCCATTATTTGCGAAAGAGAAGCCGGTTCGATTTCTCGGATATTCAGCCTGATCTGGAGTCCGCAATTGGTAAATTGTCTACGTATATTAATATACTTGAAGACATTCAGAACAAGTTGGATGCATCCGCCAGGGCCAACCAAAATTACAACGAACAGAAAAACCTTTTTCTCTCCTCTCAATTGGCGATCACAACCATCACCGCAATCCTGGAGTATAATCGTGACTTGTTGATCCTCTTTGGCGACTTAAAGGAAAAGAACCGCAAAAAATTTTATGAAGTCAGAATTGAAAGCCTGGAGACCTCTATTACCCAGATCAACAATATGCATAAACAGATTCAGATTAACTACACGATTTTACCACCCGATTTTTTTGAGCAGGTCCATGTAAACACGGAGCGCAAAGTCATCATGTCCTCGATAGCGTCATTGGAAGCGTGTGTTGAGCTCTTAAAATCCGTCAACCAAAAATAAAAACGATCCGTGACCGGCAAGGAGATGAAAAAACATGCAAAAAAAGATCAGAAGAACTGCCAAATTTATCAAGAAGTCATCCAAAAAAGCCGGTATGTCCCCCGGAATCCTGGTACATGTCGGAGAACAGAAGATCGAGACAGCCAGGATCACCTTGATGGGTTACGATCAGGCTCGTTTGGAAGAAAAGCAATTAAAACGCATTGAAGAATCTTTTGACTTTAAAGACACGCCGCCGGTTAGCTGGATAAACATCGACGGGCTTCATGAGGTCGAGTTGATTGAAAAAATCGGCACCCATTTCAACATTCACCCGCTGACTCAGGAAGATATCGTAAATACCGGTCAGCGTCCCAAGGTAGAAGATTTCGAAGAATACGTTTATCTTGTATTTAAGATGCTTAAATTTGACGAAACGACCGGCCATATCACCTCCGAGCAGGTGAGTCTGATTGTGGGGCCCCATTATTTGTTATCCTTCCAGGAGACTGAAGGTGATGTCTTCAATTCTGTGCGCGAGCGTATCCGCAAGGGACGGGTTCATATTCGCAAATCCGGGCCCGATTATTTGGCCTATGCCCTGATTGATGCCGTGGTGGACCACTATTTTTTAATCCTTGAAAAAGTGGGTGAAAGAATCGAGCACTTCGAGGAGCGCCTTCATGTACAACCGACGCCGGAAATTCTAAAGGACATATATGATCTGAAAAGAGAATTGATCTATTTCCGCAAGCAGGTATGGCCGATCAGGGAGGTCCTGAGTACCTGGCAAAAGACAGAATCTGCTATTGTTCAAGAAGCCAATAAAGTTTTTATCCGTGATGTGTATGATCATACGATTCAGGTCATCGATACGATTGAATCTTTTCGGGATATCATTTCGGGTTTGATGGATCTGTACCTGTCCACTGTGAGCAATAAAATGAATGAGGTCATGAAGGTGTTGACCATCATGGCCACCATTTTCATACCGCTGACGTTCGTGGCCGGCATCTATGGAATGAACTTTAAATTTATGCCGGAGCTTGATTGGAAGTGGTCTTACCCGATTCTGTGGATTTTGCTGATTGTCATTTTTTCCGGCATGATGTTTTATTTCAAACGCAAAAAGTGGTTTTAGGGAAGGGGTAGGATTTTGCAAGCAGGTTTTTGGCAGGGGTCGAAAACCGGACCGAATTCCACTGAATCATTATCTGGCAGACTTCTCGAATTGCTGCATGACGAATGGTCTTAACGTTGCCTCGCAGTATTCTTTTAAATGACCCTCCAAATTTACCAGGGGAATCTCGGCCCGGGCCATGGCGCGATGGCCGCCGGCGTTTCCAAAAGGACCGAAGGCTTTGCTTGCCAATGAACCGGCATTTTTTCGAAGGCCGTCATTGCGAATAACGACTACCAGGTTTTTGCGGTAAATTCCGAAGACGACTGCCCAGGTTACTTCGTGACATTTCATAAAAAAATCGGCGACGAGCACCAATGTATCCTGGGAATGAACCCGACCCAGATAACTGAAAATTTTTCCTTTGCGGAGCCGCCTGTTTTCAAGCGCCTGCTGAAAATACGGCAGTTCCGCCAGTCCCATTTCGGCGGTTTCGATTCTGCTCAGCAGGTGCATGTTGGCATACGGGAAAAGAAAGTGAAAGGCTTTTACATCCTCCTCCAGGGCGCCGGCCTCAAAATTGCGGGTATCTGCTCGAATGGCGTAGACCAGTGCGGTAGCCAGACTTTTGGAGGGCCTTATTTTGGCCGCATGCAGGTATTGCGTCATGATAGTGGCGGTTGCCCCGTATTCAGGCCGGATGTCGACAAAGGAGGCTTTCACCGGCATAACCAACGGATGATGGTCGATAACCGCATCGTATTTAAATTTTGCGAATGATTCATGATGATGGGGTTGGCCGTCAACCAGCAGAATTTTGGAATAGTTTTGTGAGTCGATCTTATTGAGTCTTGCCAGGGGGATCTTGAGCAGCCTTTTCATTGTGAGATTGTCAAATCGCCTGATTTCATTGAAATGTGCAATCGTCACCGTATGGACCCGGCGCCAGAGGATGCGCTTCAGCGCCATGGCTGATGCCATGGAATCCGGGTCGGCATCTATGGTAACCAGGATCCTGTCCTTTGGGCTGAAGAGATCAAAGAGCTTTTGGAGGTTATCGCTGATTGACCTCGGTTTGCCGTGTCGCGGTCTGGATTTGTCTGTGGTCATGGGTTCACCTGTTTTGCTGCTGTCCCTGATTTCGAGATGTTCCCGCCGGCGAAGTTAGCACAATTATTGGCCTCCAACGATAAGATCATACGGCACGTTCGGATCCAGTTGCAGAACCATGGCCCCGCCGGAGAAGGCCCGGACAAAGCCGTCTGTTGCCGAAACGACAATCGCCGTGGCGGCCGTCCGCTTTGTGACGGCGGCGGCAGCCAGGTGTCGGGCGCCAAAGCCGGGTGGGATTTTCACCTCGACATCAAAGGTGGCCAAAAAAGCTCCGGCGGTCTGAATAAAGCCGTCACCGCGGAGAACAAAAGCGCCGTCGAGTTTGGATAACTCAACGAGCGCATTCTGGGTATCTGAATCGGTAAGTCTGCGATCGGCGTCCTCGTGACCCTGGAAAGGATTGGGAATAAGCTGTTTGGAACCCTTTAAGACTTCAACCGAATCGCCCAGCATGATAATCGTCCCGATGTTCTTTCCGCTGCGGGAGATTTGGCCAATTTTGCAGGCAACATTAATTGCAACCTCCAGGACGCTGGGCCGAATACCGTCGGTCAGTTTCAGAAGGTCGGAAACCGCGAGATACTCGATGCCCGCTTCTACATCTCCCAGCACAACCAGGTCGCCTTTCTCTTTGCGGTAAACATTGCGACCCAACGCGCATAAAGCCAGATCGCCGACAGAAATACGCTGTGATCTGAGGGTAACCGACAGCATATGTCGAACCTGGTTGTGTCTGTCAATTGCGCGAATGGGCAGTCGTACTGTTTCCAGGCCTTTTTCTGTCAGGGTGTCATAGGTCTCGGCGTTAGTTGTGGCGGCAATGACCCGAATCTGTTGGGAAAGACTATGGATCTGGATCGCCAAAGCCCCGGTTTCAGTGGCACATATGATAACATCGGCCGGCGCTGCCTGAGCAATGCGAACAACCATTTTTGCCAGGTCTTCTGCGGAGCGAAGCGTCTCTTTTTTAAGATTATCGAGGCTATGCTGATCCATACTTCCCCCTTTTGTTTGCCGGGTGCCGGAATCCGAATTCCGCTAAATCCGTATCTTTAAAATAATCATGAAATGAAAAAATTTCGACCCGGCATGGACCCCAAAGTCTTTTTTGTTATAAATAGGGTTGCTTCGCTTGTTATGATGATTAACCTCCTTGTTTAACTATTATCGCGATCTAAAATTATCAACAATTTTTAACTTTAAGGCCGAATTATTATGGCACCGGAAATCATCCTTGCGCTGTCTATTCTGATCGTTGCGGTTATATTTTTAATAACAGAATGGATCCCGATGGAGGTCACCGCCCTGCTGTCGCTTGGAGCGGTTGCCCTAACCGGCCTGGTAACACCGGGTGAAGCTCTGGCGGGGTTCAGCAACCCGGCCGTCATCACGATTTGGGCGGTATTTATTCTGAGCGGGGGCTTAACCCGAACAGGGGTTGCCAATGCTATCGGCCAGTTTGTGTTGAGGCTGGCGGGCAGCAGTGAAACCCGCATGATCGTCGTTATCATGCTCAGCGCCGGTGTGATGTCCGCCATCATGAATAACGTGGCCGTGGCGGCTTTGCTGCTTCCGGTGGTCATGGATATTGCGCGCCACACGGGAAGCCCGCCTTCAAGGCTCCTGATGCCGCTGGCATACGGCTCACTGCTGGGGGGGCTGACGACCCAGATCGGTACGCCGCCGAACATCCTGGTCAGTGAAGCCCTGCGGGATGCGGGATTAAAGTCGTTTACCTTTTTCGATTTTACGCCCGCGGGCCTGGCGATTATGCTTTGCGGCACTGCATTTATGGTTTTTGTGGGGCATCGATTTTTGCCCCGGCGTGATGTTGCCAAAGAATTAACCCACAACAAAACCATCGACTGGGAAAGCCAATCCGATACCGAGGAGCAGCTGTTCAATATCCGTATTCCGCCCGATTCGATGCTCATAAACAAAACGCTGGCCGAAAGCCGATTGGGGTCGGCCTTGGGCTGGAACGTGGTCGGCATCGTTCGCAATCAAGAAATACGACCCGCTCCGGGACCCGCTGAAATCCTGCAGGCCGGAGATCAGTTGACGGTTGAAGGCAGCATTGAAAATTTAAGGGAATTGAAGAATTGGCAGCAGTTAATTGTTGATAGGGGTGGAATTGATATCCAAGAGCCCTATTCAGGTGACATCAAACTTGGAGAAATAACCCTTGCGGGAAATTCCCCGCTTATCGGCAAGACGCTAAATTCGATCGGTTTTCGCGGTCGATTCGAAGCCAATGTGCTGGCAGTTCGCCGAAGTGACCGCATCAGACGCACCAATCTTCAGGACATGCCGCTGGAGCGCGGTGATGTGCTTCTGATTGCCGGGCATCATGAACGCCTGGACGAATTTGAGAATATTTCCGGGTTCGAGCAATTCAGGTTCGTTTCCCGATCCGAGCTTATCGATATTTATCATCTCGACGAACGCCTGATGCTCATGACGGTGCCGCCGGATTCCGCCATGATCGGAAAATCTTTGAAAGACAGCCGGCTGGGAGAAAGCCTCGGCAGCCGGGTTCTGGGGATTCAGCGGGGCAACGATCCGATCCTGATGCCGGAACCCTGGGAGACCCTGCAGGCCAATGACCGGTTGGTGGTCGAAGGGCGTCTGTCGGATTTTGAAATCCTGCGGGAGCTTGAAAAGCTGATCATTGAACGAGGGACCCGTCCGGACATCAAGGCGCTGGTTGCGGGAAATGTCGGGCTGGTGGAAACCATTCTTTCGCCGCATACGACGATAGCTGGAATGACGCTGCGTCAGCTGAATTTCCGTGAAAAATACGGTTTAAGCGTATTATCCATATGGCGTGAGGGAAAGGTCTACCGCTCCAACCTGCGGGATATGGCCTTGCGGTTCGGCGATGCCCTGCTTCTTCTGGGTCCGCGAAATAAGTTGCAATTGCTGGGCAGTGAGCCTGATTTTATCGTGCTGACGGGAACAGCTCAGGAAGAGCTGCGGCTGGAGAAGATGAAATATTCAATTATAATTATGGTCGGCATCTTACTGCCGGTTATCATCGGATGGGTACCGATATACATCGCTGCCGTAATCGGTGCGGCCTTGATGGTCCTTTTCGGGTGCCTGTCCATGGATGAGGCTTATCGACAGATTGAGTGGAAAGCCGTCTTCCTGATCGCCGGACTGCTGCCGCTGGGTACGGCATTGGATCAAACCGGGGCTGCCAAGATGATTGCCGAGGGCGTTGTCACCTTTGTCGGCCCGTTTGGGCCCCGGGCGGTCATGTCGGGGCTGGTGGCACTGACATTTCTGGCAACCTGCTTTGTGCCGACAGCTGCACTGGTGGTTCTCATGGCGCCTATCGTTTTAAGCACCTCAGTCAATATGGGACTGGCTCCCCATGCCCTGCTGATGGCGGTTGCCATGGCGGCGTCGGCGAGTTTCATGACACCCATTTCGCACCCTGCCAATATTCTGGTGATGGGGCCGGGGGGATACCGCTTTATGGATTATTTCAAAGTCGGCGGATTACTAACGCTGGTCGTTCTGCTGGTTATTGTGTTTATCCTGCCGCTTTTTTGGCCGCTTGCGCCTTAAATGTAATTGCGGGCCTAGAACCTAATCTGAGGTTTTGAAACCACTTCCAGTTGTGTCCTACAAATAAGGTACAAAATGACCGTCACTCCCGCGCAGGCGGGAGTCCAGCTCAAAGACGCCTGGATTCCCGCCTGCGCGGGAATGACGGATGGGTAACACGCCTTAGGACGGAACAATATTTCTGGGACATCACACTAGCTGTCCCCAATAATATCTTCTTTAAAATCCGCTATAACGGGTTCAATACCGGCGAGCCGCTCGATTCGGGCAATGTGAATCACCGCATCACCCTGGTGAACGAGCGGCAAATTCAGCCGGCCGATGACCATCCCGGACACGGGCGATTCGATCGCTACTTCATGGCCGCTGAAGGGATCGGCAATTTCCCCGATCTTTTTGTTTTTGCCGACTTTGGCGCCGAGCGGGACATTCATGTGCAGAATGCCGGAGGCCGGCGCGCGAATCCAGGTAGTGGCATCGGCGATCAGCGGCTCGATGACCGCTTTGCGTGCCCGGATTCGCCTGAGCATCCCGATGGCTTCCATGACCGACAAGATACCGCGGATTCCGGCTCGAATGGCGACTTCATCGAAGCGCAATGCCTCACCGGCCTCGTATAGCAGAAAAGGGATGCCTTTTTCGGCCACCGCCTGGCGCAGGGAACCATCGCGGATGCTGGCATTAATAATAACCGGAACTCGGAAAGCCTCCGCCAGTCGCAGTGTATCCGGATTCTCTATGTCCGCACGAATCTGCGGCAGGTTGGTGCGGTGATTGGAACCGGCGTGCAGATCGATACCGTGGGTGCTGTTGGCCACGATCTCGTTCATAAATATGTCCGCCAGTTGCGATGTCAGGGAGCCTTTCTCGGAACCCGGGAAAAAGCGATTGAGATCGCGGCGATCGGGGGAGTAACGCGACTGCTGCAGAAACCCGTAAACATTTACCACCGGAACGGCAATCAGCGTACCTCTCAGTTTTTTGATTTTTTTGAGTTTCATCAGCCGCCGGATGATTTCAGTACCGATGATTTCGTCCCCGTGAATGGCGGCACTTACAAACAATCGCGGGCCTTCTTTCTGGCCGTGAATGACGTGAACCGGCATCGTCATTTCGGTGTGGGTATACAGACGGGCCACCGGTACATGGATCGTGGCTTGCTGGCCGGGCTTTATTTTTGAACCGGCTAGTGATACAGGCGGTCGCATTAGCCTTTCCCTCTGGTTCGGGTTTTTCCGGGCCCGGCGTTTTTTTCGATATATTCGATGATCATGCCGGCAACATCTTTGCCGGTGGTTTTCTCGATGCCCTCCAATCCGGGCGAAGAGTTAACTTCCATGACGACCGGCCCGTGGTTGGATCTGAGCATGTCGACACCGGCCACCCTTAGCCCCATGATTTTGGCCGCCCGGACCGCTGTGGAACGCTCTTCAGGGGTGATGCGCACTTTGCTGGCACGGCCGCCACGGTGGAGGTTGGACCGGAATTCTCCTTCGAGGCCCCTTGCGCATCATGGCGGCAACAACCTTATTGCCGATGACCAGGCAACGAATGTCGGTGCCGCTGGATTCCTGGATGAATTCCTGCACCAGAATATTGGCTTTTAGACTCCGAAATGCCTGAATAACACTCTGGGCGGCCTTTTGGGTCTCGGCCAGCACAACACCGACGCCCTGGGTGCCCTCGATCATCTTGACCACCAGCGGTGAGCCGCCCACAAGATCGATGAGATCGTCGGTAAACACCGTCGAATGCGCGAAACCGGTGACCGGCAGGCCGATGCCTTTGCGGGCCAGCAATTGCAGGCTGCGCAACTTGTCCCGCGATCGGCTGATGGCAACCGATTCGTTGAGGCAAAATACGTCCATCATTTCAAATTGCCGCACCACCGAAGTGCCGTAAAAGGTAATCGAAGCGCCGATACGCGGGATAATGGCATCGAAACCTTCTAATTTCTCGCCTTTGTAATGAATGGCCGGGTGATGCGAGGTAATGTTCATGTAGCAGCGCAACGGGTTAATGACGTGGACTTCATGGTCGCGCTTTCGGGCGGCTTCAATGAGGCTTTGGGTAGAGTAAAGCTCCCGTTTGCGGGAAAGTATGCCAATTTTCATTTTTTTGCCTTTTTTAGCGTTTCAGTTTTGTATGTTTTTGCCAGTGATCGCCCGGTTCGGTAGGATCGCCCTGGATTTATCAGAAATCTATTTTCGACCGCTTTGCGTCCGAGCAGCATCCTGAACAGCATCAGGTCTCTGTTGGTCAGCGTAATGTCGATCGGCCAACTCACGGCCCCCATCACTGCTGTTGTCCGGATTACATAACGTTTCTCAATATGGCCACCTGAATCCTTTACCCGGCGCTTCTCCAACACCGGTGCTTCACAGAACCGTTCGATATCTTTTCGGCGCTGCAGCGGATGGATGCCGAATCGCACCATTCGTTGGCCGTTTGCGACAAACTCCTCCAGATTGAATGTATGCAGGGCTGAGGTGCGGGCGCCCGTGTCGATTTTGGCCTTAACCGCAGGTATACCCAGATCCGGTAACCCGATCCATTCCTTCCAACCGATTATCGCATTTGGCTGGGTGTTCTTTTTTTTCATTTTCATCCTTCCTAAAGCCGCCCAAAGATTAGTCACAAAGGCGCTTAAGCCATTATGTTCTTACCGTCTCATTTTTCATGATTCGAAAGTTTAAAAATTGATTTAGAGTAAAAAAAATCTCTATATGGAAGGTTAATAGACGTGTCAATATTTAATATTTTAGACCAGAAATTGGCGCCGGTCTTCACTCATCACGTTGCCGGGCGGGGTCGGTTTTCAAGCATTTCCACGAAGGCTTCGATGCGGGTTCGCAGTTGGCCTTCGGCAAAATTGCGGGTGTCCATACAATCCACTTCAAGATTCAGCACCGGCACATTGATTTCCTTGAGTCCGCTGCTGATCAGCCCCCTGGCGCCCGTGCCCTGGCGGCAGCCCCAGTGGCAGGGATTGATGGCGCCATCCAGTTTATAGTTCCGGGCCAATTTTTGGAGGTGCTGAACTCGGTTTTGCATGTTGACGTTTAACGGTTTTGCGATAGCGCGGCGCGCCATCCCGGTAAAAGGGTCATCCGGGTCAATGGAATCCCAATAGATGTCGTTCAATTCATCGCAAACAATGTTGGCCTGATATTCTTTTTCAAGCAGGTCGACCAGGGGATTTTTAAACTGAATCCGGTTTTGGATCCATAACAGCCGGATCTTTTCATCGGGCACCCCCTGGATTCCATTATCGATCCTGGCGCTGAATTCGTCTTTGTACGCCTGGGCAATCTCTATGGCGGAATCCGTACCCAGAAATAACAATATGACGAGGCCGAAATTAATGAGCAGACGGCCGTCTGTCGGTGAGGGCACTTTTTGGGCGAGTCGATACATGTCTTGCATGATTTCCCGGGCTCGATTTGTTTTATCGACAGCCTGGTGTAATTTGTTTTCATCGAGCGGTTCGCCCGTATGCTGGGAAATAAAGTCAACCATATCCTTTATTTGGTCCGCCAGATACTGTACGCTTTGCTCGGATTGTTCCTGGGGTACGTTTAAAACGAATAGGTCTTTTTTAAACATGTGCGCCAGGTTTTCCAGTACCGCAACACCTCCGGAGCAGGGACAGGTGCTGGCGATGAGAAAATCCGGCTCGGGCATGATTCCTTTTCTGGCGGCCCCGATGACCGAACGGTGGAAACCGCAGGTATCTCCGACAAAGCCGGCCTGTTCGGCCTCTTCCAGAAAAGTATCTGCCATGCCGGTTGAAGCCAGCACAGCACCCACAAATTCGACAAAACAGGAAGTGATGCCCATGGCGTTAAGCAAATCAAATGGGGCAGCGATACCGCACCAGGCAACCTGATCCTTACCGGAGTATAAGCGACTGCCGAGTCTGGCAATCTCCAACGCATATTTTTTCCTGGGATTGGGTAGATTCGGATCTTGCAAAATCTTGGCCTCAATTCCGGATGCCAGGTCTTGAAAGTATTCGTACATCATGGGGAATCACCTTTTTCAAATTGAGATTAATCAAGCATTTCGATAAACGCTTCGATTCGAGTTCGTTGCTGTTCGATGGATCGCAGGCTGCAGTCTCCTTCGAGCAGCAATAACGGAATGCCGGCTTGGCGCAACGTCTCGCGTACTGCCGGCAGGCGATCCAGGTAGGGGTCGCAGAATTTGATGGTTTGGCCAATAACGCCTCTGGCACCGGAAGCCTGAGCTCGAGTCAGGATGTCTTCGGCCATCTTCAGCGGTTGGCGCGGGTCGAATGTCCGGGCACAGGGCGGCCGGGTTAACAGGCTGCGGGAAATCTGGAGAACCAGATTTTTGTTCTCATTAATATCCATGGGAGTGAATAATCTTGAGCCTGTGCAAAGATCATCTTCGATAATGCGGGCACCGCAGGATTCGAACAGCCTCAGTGCTTCAGGGTCTGCCAGGACATTGCCGAATAGAAAAACAGGGATTCCGTCACTCTCAGGATCCTCTGATTTCGGTTCCGCCAGCGCCTGTTTTAGGCTTCGTGCGCTTTTTGCGAAGGGCGTCGTCATCGCTTCATTATAAAGCGTTTGCATTCTGGTGCTGCTCCCTGCCAGTGTACCTTGGCGTACGCGCTCCCGCAATCTGGCAAAAAGGGGGGGTAGCTGGTTGTATCGCTGGATGCTTGTTTCTATATCGCTGTTGGTGATGTTGCGCCCGCGCCACTCTGAAAGCGCTTCCATCAGACGGGCAAGCTCTTTGGCAAAAAAAGTAACCGCTGGCTCATCGGAGATAACCGGCAGGTCCAGCAAGATGATGTTATCATCAGGCCGCACCTGCCGCCAGGCATCACATACCCTGCGCATCGCATCGCAGCTGTTTATAAAGACGACACCCGCAAGACCCGGAAGATCCTTGCTGATGGCACGATCCAGAATGCGCTTGACATGCGGGCAGAGATTGTCGTGCAGCAGCTGCCCGGCCTGATCCGGGCACGCGCTCATCGGCAGAATGCGATAGGGCGTATAGCCGGCTGCATCGATTAAGACCAGTGGCGCATAAGCACAGGCATAACCCATTTTTTCAGTTTTTTTAGGCATATCCATTTCGGCTCTCCATCGTGTTTCACGAGCAACCGTTCTAATTCAAGAGTTTAATTGGTTAGCAAAGCAAAAATACCACGGCTTTGTTAGAGGCGATATGCGGTTCGGGATTGCATCTGTCCCTTCAATTCCCTAAACCAATAAAACCAATTGAACAACTAAGTAGGGCAGCCCTCTGCGCGGCGCGCCGTAGCTTTAGCGAAGGCGGGTGGCTGCCATGGAGGTCGGCACGGAGGCCGCCCCTACTTCTTACTTCGAAATTCCTTGTTCGATATTGGGTATTCTTATTTTATTACCTATTTTCATCGTTCGCATTGGCGAGTATATGTCGCAATAAATTTTTGGTTTGCGAGATACCCTCCTGCGGGATGCCGGCAAAGACCTGGGTAATCACCCGGTCTACCACGTTTAGCACCGGATCACGAACCTGGCGGCCAATTTTTGTTAAATGAATTCTCAGCACCCGGCGGTCAGTCAGGTCTGTCGTGCGCGCAACCAATTCATCGCGTTCCATACGATCCAGCAGGCCCGTCATGGTTGACGGCTCCAGTCCGGCTTTTTTGCTAAGCTCGATCACTTTTAATCCATCCTCCTGCCACAGGCTCATCAGCACGCATAAATACGCCGGTTTTACCTGTTCAACCCCTGAGGATGCGAATTCTTTCTTCAGGGCGGCCGTCACCAACAGGCTGACGCGTGATATCAGATAATATGGGCATTCTTTAAGTGAACTCAGCATCATTTTTGTCCGCCTTTTTACCACGTATACGGATTATACGTATACGAAATATTGTGCTGTGTCAACTGTCCTTTTTTGTAATTTTAGCGTTCATCTCAATTAATATATTTTAACCGCCTTC
This sequence comes from uncultured delta proteobacterium, assembly GCA_963706575.1. GTDB lineage: Bacteria > Desulfobacterota > Desulfobacteria > Desulfobacterales > JAHEIW01 > JAHEIW01. The sequence continues at coordinate 198,447 of CAVPNL010000005.1, forward strand.
ACCTAAATTTAACTATTGCATAAATTTCGCTATGAAATAAACATATGCTGTCGATCTTTAATGGAGGCGCTTGCCGAAAGCTAAAAACGAATTGTTTGAAATCGGTTAATCATGCTAAAAAGGGTGGGTCGTCTGACGTAATCAAAAGGGCCATCCATTTATTTGGGATTTCGGGTTATTTGCCGTGGACCCATCGGCCTGCAAACAAATATTATCAGACATAGGGAGCAACTTACTCAGAAAGAAAGTAACCAAGGAGGGAGCAATGGACCGGGATGATGTTGTCAAAAAGATCAAAGATGCGATGATTAAAGGTGAAATCCCTCCTTGGAAGGCTGATGACGAGGCGGCAAAAATGGGTATTACGGTGCCTGAGAATATTGTTGTGGGGACCATGGCCCGGCGTGCCTTTGTCGAAGAGAAAAGCGGTCAAAAATTTTGCCACATTGTCCTCCCTGAAAAACCGTATCATACGGGCTACCGGTGTCCAAAAGATGGCACGCTCTGGACTTTGGCGGCGGATGATACTTACGTGCGATGCGGCATGTGTGCAACACCACTGGAAGTGCTGCCGGAAAACGAGCGTCACCAACCACTGGTCAACAATTACATCGGCGGGGTGGAAGATTATTATAGCTATGCGGGGGAGGTCACCGTCAGCGGGGAAGTCAAAAAAACCTTTCAAAATATTCTCTGTTGGGGGCCGGGCGTCGGGCATCTGGGCATCAGTGTGGGATGCTTTCGACTCAACCAATTCGGTCCCATTGAGGTGAAAGTGTCCGATTGGGGGGTTGCCGCCAGAAATTTAGCGTTTGTGTTTGATACCGAGGGCGAGCGTGAAAAAGCCCAATCGCTGATCAAAGAGAATCTTTCCGATGTCATCGCCCAGATGACGCGCTCGCATCTTTCGGAATGGAAGGGAGAGGTATTTGATGTTAGTTTTTTATATAAACAACATCATGCAGATCGCATTTTGCATTGTTGTTTTTACACCCGGTTTTCCGATCACCGCGGCCATGGTCAGACTTCACATAGCGTGGGGTTGGCGAAAAATCTAATCGATGATTTATTCGCCCAAAGCAATATCAAATGTCGGCTGTCTGTCGTCGGTATGGGAAGAGACGGTGATCTCAAGCCATCTCCGCGAAATAGGCGCGGACGTTACGTATCCGCACAACAGATTATTCCAATTAAAGACTTCGAAAAACTTATCGAGCGTCCGATCGACGATTTTCTTTCCTATATCGAGCTTGATCGACAAGGCGTGTTGGAAGAAATCGGATGGCCGGCCTACACCGGTATGGGAGGGGAAATTATCCCCGCCTTTTATCGAACCATGAAAAACAACCCCAGACCCTATCTGGTTTCATGTTATCAAAAGGTTTATGCTTATTGCCGTGGGACGGATTTGATCTTTGGTGTCGAATTGCCCAACGTTGAGGTGGGTATTACCTCGAGTCCGGAGGGCATTATATCGCCAATGGCCAGAGAGGCCCTAAAAATTGCCGGTATTCACAGTGCCAAGGAATTTGCGGCTGCCGCCGCGGCGATAACGCTTGGGGGTGAATTTAATTTTGCGACCCTTCATATTCAGGAACGAATGTACACCGGCAAATAAATGGATGTATTACCCAAAAAGATTTCCTATCCTGCCGGGGATACAAGCGTTCCCGGCATTTTATACTTGCCTGATGATCGAGCTGCATGTGCTGCGGTGATTATTTTTCACGGGAGTGATGGCTTCAAATCCAATCATGAGATGATCGCTCGGAAGCTGGCGAAAGAAGGATTTGCCGCGTTGGCGTTGACCTGGTTCGGTGGTGCGTCGGCGCGATCGCTGTGGAGCGCTGTTCGCGCTGACGATATCTTGCAGGCGGTTGCTTTCTTAGAACAACAACCGGCGGTGGATGCGGACAGACTGGGTTTGATCGGATTTAGCCGGGGCGGCGGTTTAGCCTTGATTATGGCGGCGCTGATCCCACAAACCAAAGCAGTCGTTAATTATTTTGGGCTGACCGCCTGGAAAGCCGGTTTGGAAGAATTTGGTCATTTGCCGCTGAACGAATCCGAACCGCTGGATTTTATCCAGAAGCTCAGTTGCCCGGTTTTATCTTTTCACGGGGAAAAAGATACGGTGGTTCCTGTTAATAACGCCATCGACTTGGATACCGCGTGTAAAAAATATGGTGTCAATCACCGGTATATACTTTATCCGGGTGTCAATCATTCGTTCATCTGGCCGGGCGATAAATATGACCGAAAGGCCCACCTGGATTCATGGGATAAAACGCTTCGATTTTTAAAAACTAACCTGAATTCTTTTTAGAGATCTAACATGGTTTTACCGATTGGGTTTGATAGGAACATGCTTTGCAGGGTGCAGGCTTTGATCTATTGATTAACATGTGATACGGATCTTAATTTATAAACCCACGCTGAAACCCATTAATGAATAATTGAACTCAGTCAGTATACGGACAAAACTTATCTGATCCGATTTTCCTGTACGCCATCTATCCATCTATAACTTGGACCGTTTCAATATTACACACAATTCAAAACTCATAGGAGCATAACAATGGTTACCACAAAGCCGGTTGACACCCAGGAACCTACGATTACCCGTAAAGAAATTCTTTTTCTGCAGGATGAAAATTTTAACAGCAAAAATGTATGCGTGGTTACCGGTGCCGGTACCGGGATTGGGCGGGCGACAGCCGTTGCCACAGCTGCCAATAATTTAATGACGGTGGGGCTGGATATCAACGCCGAAGAGGGGCATAAAACCTGTAAAATAGTTGATGAAATCGGGGGCAAGATGGTCTTCATCAAAACTGATCTGACCAAAGATGATGACCTTGAAAATGCCATCCAGCAAGCGGCCAAGCTGGGCACCATCAAATACCTGGCCAACATTGCCGGGGTGCAACACATTGATTCGGTGGATAATTTTCCCATGGAAAAATACGATTTGATGCAACGCCTGATGCTCAGAGCCCCATTTTATCTTTCCAAACTGGCCATTCCCCATATGAGAAGCAGCAGCGACGGGATCGGCGTTATCGGCAATATGGCGTCGGTCCATGCCCATATCTGCACCAAGAATAAGCCGGTTTACAATATTACGAAATTCGGCTTGAAAGCATTGAGCCAGTCCATTTCAGCGGAAGGAGAGGGTAATATCCGTTCTTTTACGTTGAGCACGGGCTTTGTCAAAACGCCGCTGGCGTTGAATCAGATTGCCGCCCAGGCCGAGCAGCGCGGCATTACACCCGAAGAAGTCGTCACGGATGTGATGATGGGCAAATCACGTATCAAGGAGATGATGTCGCCGATCGAAGTCGGCAATCTGTTTGTTTTCGGGTTTTCAAGATTTGCCAGATATCTTATCGGCGGGGATATGCTGTTTGATGGGGGCATGGTTTTGACCTATTAATCCATCCAGATTTGTCGCGTTTAGATGATTGTTAATCTTCACCAGCGGCTCCGATTGCATTCTTAGAATATATCATAGCTGAATATTATTTAAGAATAAAACTGAATTTAGAAGGTAATGTCCAATCAATATTTAGTCTTGACAATACGTGAGCGGATTGAGATTAGTAAGGATGCCAAAATCATCCGTTTGAAAGCATTTTGTTATCATACATGATGACAGATAAAAGTCTCGTCTTGCGACATAATAAGTGTTGGTTAAACTTAGACACAAGGAAGGAGGTGAGAAGAGGCGTCGCGAATAGGGTCGGAGGATTAAAGGGATAAACCTTACACATACGGAGGAAAAAATGAAAAAAATAGCATTTTTCCTTTTTATCGCAAGTCTTGCCGTGGTTTTTGCACTCGGCTCCACAGCTCTGGCGGCCGAAAAAGTCAAATGGCGCATGGGCAGCACCTGGACACCCGCCATCAATCTCTACCATGGCGACCACGCCATGATCCAGTACGTGAAAGAAATGACCAATGGCGATTTTGATATCAAATGGTTTCCGTCCGGATCCCTGATGGGGGCTTTTGAGTACTTCGATGCCTGCAGTAAAGGCGTTGTGGAGGCTGTCGGGGATTGGCCCAGTTACTGGGTGAGCAAGGATCCGGCCTTTGATTTCCTCGGTTCCATGCCGTACGGTTTTACCAACATGGATTACATGACCTGGTATTATCAGTTCGGCGGTGAGGCCCTCTACAATGAGGCTTACGGAAAATTCGGCATGCGTTATCTCAATCTGGGATCAACGACCTCTGAGTCCGGATTCCGGACGACCGAAAAGACCGGGCCCATCAGATCCATCGCGGACTACAAAGGCAAAAAGGTTAGAACCCCGGCGCGGGCCACCATCTGGATTCTGGAGCAACTTGGCGGCACACCGGTTAAGATGCCCGGCGGTGAGATCTATCTGGCGGTGGAAAGAGGCACCCTGGATGGGGCCGAGTTCAGCGCACCCGGTATTGACTGGGAGATGGGCTTTGCCGAGATCACCAAGTACTGGAGCGTGCCCTGCTGGTTTCAGCCGGCATCTCAGGTCGGTGTCATGATTAATGAAAAAGCCTGGCAGAAGCTCTCCCCGCAATACCAGGCCATCCTGAGAACTGCCGCCAGGGCGGCGGCCATGGAAAGTCTGACTTTTTACGAGGCCGACTCCGGCAGAGCCATTGAGAAATTTATCGCTAAAGGGCACCGAGATCGTCAAACTGGATGATGCCAGCCTGGAAAAGCTGGATGAGCTGTCGGGCGAATACATCATCATGTCGGCCAAGGAGCGCGGCGGGCTTTTTGCCAAGATCCTGAAATCCCAGATGTTATACCTCAATGAATATAAGGACTGGCGCGATATGACCGGCAAATTCGGTTTTGGGTTCCATCCCTCTTATGTGGATAAGGTGTTGGCAGAGCTGGATAAAATGGGTGTTCAATAGGCTTAAGAGAGACCTTTGGAGACAATTCTTCAAAGGTCTCTTTTTTCAATGTCGAGTGGGTACCGCATTCGGGCTTGACGTAAAAATTTACAGCTAAATTCAAGGTATTTCAGATGCAGCTGAAAACGATTTTAAAAGGTTTCGACGGGATCAGCGAATGGTCCGGCAGGATTTTTGTCTGGTTGATCATTCCGCTGACCGTTGTGGTGGTTTTTGAGGTAATTTCCCGCAGAGTCTTTAACGCGCCGCACATCTGGGCGACTGAGGTGACCAACTACCTTTACGGCCCCCACTTTATGCTGGTGGCGGCCTATACGCTTTTGTATAAATCGCACGTCAGCATCGACATCATTTACGGTCGCTATTCGCCGCGCACCCGGGGCATTCTGGACATTTTTACCTATCTGGTTTTTTTCTTTCCATTTTGCATTATCGTTTTCTATCAGGGCATTGTGTTTGCCCAGACATCCTGGTCCATCGGTGAGACCAGCGAGTCGGCCGCCCTGAGAATTGTTCCCTTAATTAAAACCGTCATTCCGTTACGTTTGGATTGCTGTTGATCCAGGGATTGGCCAATTTTATACGCAGTATTATGCTCGTCGTCAGGGGAAAAGAAATATGAGTCCGGAATTTATCACCATCGGTATGTTTGTGGGGCTTTTAATCGGCCTTTTTTTAGGCCACCCGCTGGCCTTCGTCCTTGGCGGTCTGGCGGTGATATTCGGTTATTTTGGTGACTGGGGCACGCGCCAGTTTTTACATGTTTTTAAACCGGACCTGGGGCATCATGGACAATTATATCCTGGTATGCATCCCGCTGTTTATCTTTATGGCGCAGATGCTGGATCAATCCGGTGTGGCCGAAGATCTCTTTGATACCATGCGCTACCTGTTTGGCCCCATCCGCGGGGGAATTGCCGTTGCGGTGGTGGTGGTTTCGACATTATTCGGTGCTTGTACGGGGATCATCGGCGCGTCGGTCGTCACCATGGGTCTTTTGAGCATGCCGGTGATGCTCAAATATAATTACAATAAACGACTGGCATCCGGAGCGGTTTGCGCCGGGGGCACGCTGGGGATTCTGATTCCCCCCAGTATTATGCTGGTGGTTATGGCGGACCAGGCCGCCACATCGGTGGGCAAGCTTTTTGCCGGTGCGATTATTCCCGGACTGATTCTGTCGGGTCTGTATATCGGCTACATTTTGATTCGTTGTGGGTTCAAACCCCATGAGGGGCCGCCCCTGAGCAAAGAAGAGCGACAGGCGATCACCAAGTTTCAGCTGCTCAAAATGGTGCTGAAATCGATGGTGCCGCCCATGATTCTGATTCTGGGTGTCCTGGGCTCCATCTTTGCCGGCATTGCCACCCCGACTGAAGCCGCCGGAGTGGGCGCTTTGCTGGCCTTTATCATGACCGTGGCTTACGGCAAGTTCACCTTTGAAAACCTTAAAACAGCCGTCATCAATACCGCCAAAACCACCTCCATGGTGATCCTCATTTTGGTGGGGGCGGCCTGTTTTGCCAGTATTTTTCTGGGTTCCGGCGGCGGGGAGGTCGTCCAGGATTTTATTCTGGGAATCGGTTTCGGCAAATGGGGCACGTTTATCGTCATGATGATTATCCTCTTTTTTCTGGGGATGTTCATCGACTGGATCGGCATCATCATGATCACCTTTCCGGTTTTTTTGCCGATCGCGCAAGAACTGGGATTTGACAAGGTCTGGTTTGTGGTCACCATGGCCGTGATGCTGCAGGACTCTTTTTTAACGCCACCCTTTGGTTATGCCTTGTTTTACCTGAAAGGCGTCGCACCACCGGAAGTGAAAACATCAGATATTTACTGGGGCGCCTTTCCCTTCTGGCGGCTGATGGAAGTCGGCCTGATCATTGTTGTGGTGTGGCCATCCACCATCACCTGGCTGGCGAATATATTGGTGAAGTAGCAATCCTGAGGTTTAAATGTAACTTGTTCTAACGACTTGTAAAAAATTAAGCAGAACTTAATTCGTAAATCCGAAGCACGAAATCCGAAATTCGAAACAAATTCTAAATCTCAAATTCCAATGATCAAAACAGGTTTTGAATTTTTGTCATTCGATATTCGAATTTGTTTCGGATTTCTTGTTTCGGATTTCGATTTTTTAAAATTTGTATCTGTCGAGATAAAAGCACAGCGAGAATAATTAGGAGGAAAAAAGAAAGGAAGACGACCGTGCTAAAGCCTGGCAAAAGCTATAAGGAGGTCTACAATTCTTTCTGCTGGGAGATCCCGCAGCACTATAACATCGGGGTGGATATTTGTGACAAATGGGCCCGGCAATCCGATCGTCTGGCCCTGATTTATGAAAATGAAAGCGGCCAGTGTCGAAAAATACACCTTTGCTGATCTAAAGGGGTTATCCAACCGGATGGCGAACGGCCTTAAGGCCAACGGCATCGAGCAGGGTGACCGCTTTGGGATCCTGCTGCCACAGTGTCCCGAAACGGCCATCAGTCATATTGCCGCTTACAAGCTCGGCGCCATCGCCATTCCGCTTTTCACACTTTTCGGCACCGATGCCCTCGAGTATCGTCTGTCCAACAGCGAAGCCAAAGGCATCGTCACCGATAGCGCCAATCTGCCGAAGATCATGCAAATTCGGCAGAACCTGCCGGATCTGGAAGTGGTGATCGTCACCCGCGGTGAAAAAGGGGATAACGTTCTGGATTTCGGCAAGCTGATCGAAAAAGGATCTGCCGATTTTAGATCCGGTTAAAACCAAAGCTGACGATCCGGCCCTGATTATTTACACATCGGGGACCACCGGCCCGCCTAAAGGCGCGCTGCATGCCCACCGGGTGTTACTGGGGCATTTGCCGGGTGTGGAGTTTCCGCACAATTTTTTCCCTCAAGAAAATGATTTCTTCTGGACACCGGCGGATTGGGCCTGGATCGGCGGCCTGATCGATGTGCTTTTTCCCAGCTGGCACCATGGTATTCCGGTTCTGGCGCACCGCGCCAAGAAATTTGACCCGGAAGAAGCCTTCCACCTGATTGCCAGATACAAAATCCGCAATGCGTTTATGCCGCCGACCGCTTTGAAACTGATGCGTCAGGTTAAAGATCCCCGCAGCCGCCACAAATTTGAAATGCGGAGTATCGGCAGCGGCGGTGAAACATTGGGTGAAGAGCTTCTGGATTGGGGCAAAGATGTGTTTAATTTGAACATCAATGAATTCTACGGGCAGACCGAGGCGAATCTGGTGGTAGGCAATTGTGCAACGGTCATGACCAATTTGCCCGGTTCCATGGGCCGAGCCGTTCCCGGGCACACCGTCGCGGTGGTAGATGATTCGGGTCAACCCCTGCCGACGGGAACCGCAGGTGAGGTTGCCATCAGGCGTCCCGACCCGGTCATGTTCTTGGAATACTGGAAGAATCCGAAGGCCACCGCTGATAAATATGTGGGCGATTGGTGCCTGACGGGCGATCTGGCCAAACAGGATGATGAAGGGTATTTTTGGTTCGTCGGCCGCAAGGATGATGTCATTACCAGTGCCGGCTATCGCATCGGGCCGGCCGAAATTGAAGACTGCATCATGAAACATCCGGCCGTGGGTATGGTGGCGGTTGTCGGCAGCCCGGATGAAGTGCGTACCGAAATCGTAAAAGCCTTTATTGTCCTCAAGGCTGATGTTGCTGCGGGTGACGAGGTGGCTGCGGATATAAAGCAGTTTGTCAAAGTCAGACTGGCAGCCCATGAGTACCCGCGGGAAATTGAATTCGTCGACGAACTGCCAATGACCGCCACCGGGAAAATCATGCGCAAGGATTTAAAAGCGCTGGAGCGTGAACGCAAGATGAAGAAAAAGTTATGATCTGGAACGGACGAATTTGAGAAGCCTCACGCTAAGCCGCAAAGATCGCAAAGAAAAACCATAGAAAAGTATAATCTAAAAATCTTTGCGCCTTTGCGTGAGGTAAATATGTAGAAAGAAGCTAATCTTCCTCCGGTAGGCGTATGACTAAAACCGGCGTCTTACAGCGCCTGAGCACCCGTCGCGACACGCTTCCCATCAATGTATCTGCCAGAACGCCGTGGCCGTGGGCACCCATAACGACCATATCATAGCTGTTGTTTTCAACTTCCAGCAAAATTTCGTCTACCGGGTTACCGATTTTGACCATAATATTGTCGGTGATAAACGGACATGACGGAAGATCCGCCTGCACATCATCACAGAACTTCGTGAGCCTGGATTTGATGGTATCAAGAACCTCTTTTTCATTACGCCCCCGCAGCTCCTCCCACTTATCTTCTCCGATGATGTTAATCACCAGGCTGTCGGTTGTGGGAGAGATATCTTCTAAAACGTGAAAGATGGTGACGCCGGCGTCGTATCGATTGGCCAGGCTGGCCGCATAACCAAACGCATAACGGGCGTTTTCTGAAAGATCTGTCGTGTAGAGAATTTTGTTTATTGCAGGTATCATTTTTTCCTCCGGGGCTATGTCTGCACCATCCGTTCGGCAGACCTGATGGGGGTTGCATTATCTTAGAGATTACCTGAATTTTGTACCTAAATAACCATTTGCAAAATTCAGGTATTAAGATAAAAGATAAACTGGAATATAATGATAACTTTAAACGGGTTCAAGTTAAAATGTCTGAAACAACGGAACTGATATTAGGTATCGCTGCCCTCATAGCCGTCATTACCCTTACGAGAAGGTATCACGCCTGGCGAATTAAACGGGCTTACATTTTCATCATCGATGATCTTAAAAAAAACGGTGCGTATAGTGCCCATTCTGCTGTGGACCTGCCTTATGCCAAAAGAAATCTGTTAAAAATGGGCCTGCGGCAGCACCATCCCCAGGCCCTTGACCATCTCATCATGGAAAATATTGTCGGCAAAACCGAAGACGAACGCTATTACCTCGTTCAGGAAAATGTCGGCCTATAAGCCGACATTTTGTTATTCGTTATTTGTTATTTGAAAAAATCCTGTATGAATTTTTTTACTCTTTTTAATTACCGCGGATGATTGGAGGTTAATTTCTCATTTTAAAATGATGAAAATATCCGCAGATAATCCAATAGCCAATAACGTAAAACGAAAACGGGCCTATTGGCCCGTTTTCTACCACAGGGTGAGTGAATCTAAAAACAGCTGCTTCAAATCCTCAGCGCTCGCCGGCCGCGGGGATAATTTGGTCACCCGGTGCTGAGGCAATGTTCCCTCCACCAGTTTATCAACATCATCCGGCCCATAACCCACGGCGCTGAGCCCGTTGGGCATTCCCACCTTACGCATGATCTCTAAAATGGCGTCGGCCAGGAGTGGACCGGCGTCTTCAGGTGAGGCACCGGTAATATCTTTGCCCATCAGTCCGGCGGCGTTCAGATGCTGAGCAGGATTCGCCGAAGCCGTAAATCGAAAAACCGCCGGCGCGTTCAAGACGACTGCCATCCCGTGGGGAACCAGCGGGTGATCCGGCGGATACCCCTCGGGCACATAATCGCGCACCATTCCCGATACGGGATACGACATGCCGTGAGGCAGATGACATCCGGCGTTTCCAAAGCCGATGCCGGCATAGGTGGCTGCCAGCATCACTTCTCCGCGGGCCTCATCATCGGAAGGATCTTCAATGACCCGAATCAGGTACTGGGAGATCATTTCAATGGCCCGGGAAGCCCAGATGTCGGAGATGGGATTGGAGCCTTGATATGCGGGGCGCATCCCGGGATGATCGGGAGCCGGCCGCTGGTTGTAAGGCAGCGCGGTCATGGCTTCCAGCGCGTGGGTCAGTTGATCCAACCCGGTGCAGGCGGCAATCATTTTGGGAAGCGCCCGGGTATTATTGGGATCGACAATGCCTTTTATCGGCCGCAGCGCGCGGTGCGCAATTCCGGTTTTGGCGTGCATTTCCAGATAATCAAAAATGGCCACGCCGGTCGTTTCACTACCGGTACCGGCCGTTGTCGGGACCGCTACCAGCGGTTTTAAGGGCCCGGGGACGGGTTCGCCTTTGCCGACCGGCGGATTCACGTAGGCCATAAAATCTGCCGGATAGGTCGCATACAGGTTGGCGGCCTTGGCGGTGTCCATGCTGGACCCCCCGCCGACCGCGACAAAGCCGTCGAAATTGCCGTCTTCGGCAAACTGAATGGCCTCTTTAAAAGAAATATCCGTTGGTTCCACACTGGCCTGGTCATATAACACGGCATCGATGCCATGTTTGTTTAAAGCGTCAAGCGTCACGGCAACCGGCTCCTCATCTGCCAGATGGGGATCAGTGACGACCATCACCCGTCTGGCACCTTGTTCTTCCATGTCCCATCCGACCTCGCGCGTAACGCCTGGCCCGTACTTGATACTGGATGTATCCATCGAGAATGCTGTTTCTAGTGTCATGATTCTTATCCTCCATTGTTCAAAATTATTTTTCAAATCGCGTCTGGAGGCCGCTCCCACATCAAATGAATTCGGTGGGAGCGGCCTCCAGCCGCGATAAATTTCAACAACTGCGCAGGCAGGCTATTGAAGATCGATGAAACTCCTGGCGATCGTCACCGCTTCGGCGGCGTCTTCCCCGTAGGCGTCGGCTCCGATTCTTTCTGCAAAATCTGCATCTACCGGTGCGCCGCCGATCATCACTTTCACCTTTTTACGGATACCCCTGTCTTGCAGCAGATTGATCACATTCTCCATCTCCGGCATGGTGGTGGTGAGCAGGGCCGATAAACCCAGGACCTGTGGTTGAATCTCGTTGACTTTATCGATTAGCTTCTCAACCGTAACGTCGACACCCAGGTCGATAACCTCCAAGCCGGCGCCCTCCAACATCATGGCCACCAGATTTTTTCCAATGTCGTGCAGGTCACCCTTGACCGTGCACAAAACGACCTTTCCCTTGCTTTGTTCTTCATCTTCTTTTAACAAGGGTTTGATAATATCCAGCCCCTTTTTCATCGTCACGGCGGAGACCAGCATTTCCGGCACAAAAATTTCACTCTTGGCAAAGCGATCACCCACCACATCCATGGCGGCAATTAAGGCCCGGTTGATGAGGTCATCCAGGTTGGCTTTTTCCTGAATTGCTTTTTGCACAAGGGCTTCGATCTCCTTATGCTTGCCGGCGATCACGGTATTTTTGATTTCTTCAAGCAATTTTTCCATTTGATTTTTTCCTTGTTAATTTTTTACCGCAAAGCTGCAGAGGGCGCAGAGCCTTTAATTTTAAAAAAAACGCTGCGATCTCTGCGTCTCTAACGAATTCAGTGGGTGGGCGGTGAGAGATAACCAACCCGCTAATACCCCTCGTGGGCGGCTTCTACGATAGCTTTCAAGTTCTCCAATGGGGTCGACAGCGGAATTGCGCATTCCGGGCCGATGATGTTGATGCCGGCCTCAACGGCATAACGCACCTGCTGGTGAACATCTTCAGGAGTTCCCTGATAAAGCACCTGGGGGTTATTGACGTTTCCTACCAACGATACCTGTTGCCCGATTTTTTCCACTGCCATTTTGGCATCGACCTGCCATTCCATATGATAGGCATCCACACCGGATTGGGCGAAATATTCCAAGCGGTCGGAGCAGTCGCCGCACACATGCAGGATCAACGGGCCTTCAATTTGGGCAGTAACTTCCTGATGGATCGGAAGCAAAAGTTCCTTGTAATGATAGGGACCCACCAGGTTCCCGGTGACATGGTCTGCCATAACGACGATATCGGCCCCCGCCTGGAATTGAGCCTGCGCAAAGGCAATGGTTACCGGCATCAACTGTCTTAGCAGTTTTGTCACTTTTTCGGTTTCTCCCATGCCGATTTGGAGCAGAAAATTCTGAGTGCCGGCCATGTGATAGGACAGCGTCCAGGGGCCCATCACTTTGCCGACTATGGCTACTTTTCCACCCACCTGGCGCCGCAGAATCGACAACGCTTCCAGGACAACCTTCATGGATGGTTTTTCCAGAAGGTGATCCGGCACCACCACATCTGAAAAATCTTCATAAGGAAAATTTTTATTGTCCGGCATGCGGTCCCGATTCCCCCAGTCCACCATGCATCCTAAAGCCGCGCCTTCCTGCTGCACACTGTATTCCGGCATGACGGTATCAAAGCCCAAAATCTCATGGCCGGCCAGGGCCAAATCGGCCATGGCATTGGCATCCAGATGCGCATCCGGAAATGAAACTCCGGCGGCATCCATGAGACCATGACAAACAATGGAGGTGGGATTTCCCACCGGTGGCCGTTCGCCTTTGCGACCGTTGAACATGGCCGACATCACCAGGTTGTAAGAAGATGATTTCATGTTTAGAACCTCCAATTCAAAAATCAGGTGTCAGGTGTCGGGTGTCAGGTTTCAGAAAACAAAGGTCAGACGACAGACGGCAGATAAAAAAAATTGAAGATGAAGCACCCGATCTGTCCCCTGTCATCTTTTTACTGACACCCGACACCTGACACCTGAAACCTTACATCACCGCCCCGATATGCCACGGCACGAACTCGTAATCGCCAAAGCCTAAATTTTCATTCCAGTCCCGACTGTTCCCGAATGCTGCGGCCGATGGCAGAGACATCATCGTCACCATAGCCTCTGGCGATCAGGCCGTTTTCGATTTGGGCCACCAGTGCCGTGGCAGGCAGTGTGACTTCTAGCTCACGGGCGGTGTCCAGAGCAATCCGCAGATCCTTATGGTGCAACCTGACCCGGAAACCAAGCGGGTAAGTGTTGTTGACCACATTGATGCCCCTGTTGTGTAAAACCCATGAGCTGGCGGCTCCGCCGCTGATGGCCTGGATCACTTTTTCCATATCCAGGCCGGCTTTCATGCCCAGGGTTAAACCTTCGGCCACGGTAAGATAGGTGCCGGAAATGAGAATCTGGTTGATCGCTTTGGTAATTTGACCGGCGCCGATGGGTCCCACATGGGTGACGGTTTTTCCCATGATCTCCAATATGGGCAGTGCTTTTTCGAAATCGGCGGCATCTCCGCCGACCATAATGGCCAGGGTTCCCTGCTGTGCCCCTTCCGGCCCGCCGGAAACCGGTGCATCCAGCATTTTTATGCCTTTTTTGCTCAGTTCTTCCGCCATTTGACGGGTGGCTGTCGGGCTGATAGTGGACATGTCGATGACAATTGCGCCTTGCGGAGCGCCTTGGATGACGCCGTTTGCACCCAGAACCACCGCCTCAACATCCGGTGTATCGCTGACCATGGTGACAATTATCTCGGCGCCCTCTGCGGCTTCCTTGGGCGATTGCGCCCGCTTGGCGCCTTCTTTGGCAACGGCTTCTTCCTTTTGCCGGGTGCGGTTATGAACGGTGACTTCGTGACCGGCTTTGAGAAGATTGAGGGACATGCCGATTCCCATGGTACCCAGACCGATAAATGCAATTTTCATGTTTGTCCTCCCTTGTGCGTAGGTATTATAAATCAATTGTAGAGATAGTTTGGTAGTGATTTAGCTTAAACATTATAGGTTCAGGGTTCAGGGTTCAAAGGTTCCGGTTTGCAGATTATACAGATCACCAGAAGATTGCTTTGAGCCCTATTTTTGACTTGTCATTTTCCGGCCTGAGTTGTCCTCCAGGGGCTCTGACTTGTCGTTTTCCGGCTTAATCCGGCAGGTCCATAAAGGCTGTAGGGCTGGCCTCTGTGCCAGCCATCAAAAGGCAGCCGCAGAGGGCTGCCCTACGCTCCGGTTTTTAGCTGATCTCTGACCTCTGTCTTCTGTTATCTAACTTCTGAACCCTTGAACCCTGAACCTTTGAACCTGACACCTACAAAAAGATTTTCCCCGGATTGAGCAGGCCTTTGGGGTCAATCAGGTCTTTGATCTGACGCATGAGATGATAACTCTGACCGTGCTCCAGTTCCATATATTTCCGTTTTCCGATACCAATACCATGTTCGCCGGTACATGTGCCGCCAAGCTCTACCGCACGGGTCACAATCTGATCGTTGATTTTTTCCAATGTTGACCATTCTTTTTCATTGTCGGGGTCGCCCACCAGAACCACATGCAGATTCCCATCTCCGGCATGTCCAAAGACATAACCGGATGCCTTGTTATCGTCTACCAGTTTCTGCGAAAAAACGATCATTTCAGGGTAGCGGGAAATGGGAACCGCTGCATCCACAATGAGGGTTTCATTGCCCGGATGGGCGCGGTGAATGGTTTCCCAGGCTTCGTGGCGGGCGCGCCAGAGTTCGATTCGTTCACTGGCTTCCACGCCGAATCTAAAACCGGTCGCACCGCAATCTTCACATAGTTCTTTAACGAGATCGGCGGTTTCCTGCAGGGTGGCTTTGCTGATGCCGTGAAATTCACAGAAAAGGGATGGTACTTCCGGCAGCCCCAGATCTTTTTCACGGTTCATCAGGTTGATGAGTTCCGGTGTCAGTAATTCAAGCGCCGCGGGTTCCAATCCGGAACCGATCATCAAGGACACGGTCTGAGAGGCTTCATCCAGTTCGTTAAATGTTATCGTAATTGCCAGATGGTGGGTGGGAATACCGGTGAGCCGAAGCGTGGCTTCGGTCACCACCCCCAGGGTGCCTTCAGATCCGACAAACAGCCGGGACAAATCATAACCGGAAGAGGATTTATGCGCTTTGCAGCCCGTATGGATAATGTTGCCCTGGGGTAACACAACCGTGAGTTTCATGACATAATCTTTGGTCGCTCCGTATTTGACGGTTTGCACCCCCGATGCATTATTGGCGATCATTCCGCCGATGGACGCATCGGCACCGGGGTCGGGCGGAAAAAACAAACCCTGCTTTCCGGCCTGGCGGTTCAACTCCTTTCGCAGCACGCCGGGCTGGACATCGGCCTGAAGATCCTGGGGCCGGATTTCCAGAATTTTATCCATCTGCGTCATGTCCATTACCAATCCGCCCCGGGTGGGTACAGGGTTTCCCTCTGTACTGGTTCCGGCGCCCCACGGTGTGACCGGCACTTCCTGTTCATATGCCCAGGTCAAAATGCGGGATACTTCTTCGGTGGTATGCGGCCAGATAATTCCGGCGGGCAGGACACCCTGGTGTGCCGAAATATCATGCAGATGCAGTTCACGATTGGACTGGCCGGTTGAAAACCGCTGCGGATCCACACAGGCCGATAAAGCCGAAATTTGGTCCTTGTGTAAATTCCTTCATAATTCAATTCTCCCGGGATTTTTATCTCTGATCAGGCCGACAGGTGCCGAAAAGTATAGGAAATGGTTGAGAATCTTCACGTGTATATTAGCAAAATGGGCAAGGATCAATAAAAAATATTCAACCGCCTCGCTGCGGCCCATTCTGTCTTTTTCGGCACAGGTAATCAAAAAGGTTCAGATTTTGGCAAAGTTCGGCCCTATAAACCGGTATCGTGTAGGGGCCATCCGGGATGACGGCAACCTGTTTGTCATTCTGAAGCCGCACACAGGATTGCAGGGTCTCGGATAAAGATGTCACCTGCCGCACACCGGTAATCGATTGCTGACTATCCGACAGCATTTTACTATAGAGGTGAATTGAGCCGAGACGCATGGGCTTAATCTGCATTTCAGTCTCCCATTCATCAATTTCGGCGATCTGCTTGGAATTTAAATGCTTCAAAAATTTTTCAGGTCCCATCTGCTGCAACTGTTTCTGCGCCTGAATATACTCTTTTGAGCCGATGCCTTCGGAACACTCGGATACAATTACCAGATTGCCGCCTGGCTTCAGGATGTCCATGGCACCCACCATGCCTTTAACGGTCTGGTAATAGTTTTTATCCAGCGGATAACCACCGCCGCTGGTGATAATTGTGGCGAATTTTTGCGCCACCGGAATTTCGACAAATGGTTTAAGAAATTTTACCGCCTCCAGGTGACTTTTTTCGATTTCGCCATAGTTGATAAAGGCCATGCGGCGCTGCTCATCGATAACGGTGTTTATGGCCATTGTCTTCGGAAGTTTTTGCACAATTTCCAGCTGGATTTTGTGAAGAGGATTGCCTTCGAGCACACAGTTGGCTGCTTGCGGATCTTCAAGATAGCGCGCGGTGTGGAACCGACGAATGGTATCCTGATGGGCAATACCGGGCATAATCACTTTGCGGCCACCGGAAAATCCTGCCATAAAATGAGGTTCCACCAGGCCGGTGACGATTTTTAGATCGGCGTCGACAAAACGGCGGTCCAGGCGAATCGGTAAACCATCTGTGGTCTTTCCGAGGTCGGTATGGTCTTCGGCGTTTCGTGCGTAATGGTTCTCCACTTTTACGGTATCCAGCACCCAGGAATCACCGACCAGTTCTACAAGCTCAGCGCCTTGATTCGGGCGGTGAAGGCCCGTGGCAACCAGGATGGTAATGGCATTTGGTTGAATACCGTCTTCAATTAAGCGGCGGAGCAAAACCGGCAAAATGGTTCCATTCGGCACGGGTCGCGTTATATCGCATATTAATATACAGACGGTCGAAGCATTTTGGGCTGATTCCGCCAAGGGTGGTGCGCCGACAGGGTTGCTTAGCGCCTGCTGTAGAGACTGCTGCGGATTTTCAAGCAGGGGCATGTCTTTTTTTTCAATCCGCACAATGGACCAGTCGTCCGGGAATTCGATATCCAATCCAGTTTTGCCGTATTTCATCTTAATCTGCATACCAATCCTCCTGTTCACAATGTGCGCATATTTTGCAAGCAGCGACTTGACGAGCGTAATTGCTTCACCCCGTCCCGGGCGCAACTGTCGGCCCGATGTTAGTGGCAAACTTCTGATAAAAGAGTGCGCCGAGTCCCCATACAGACCAGGCCAGACGGAAGCGGAGGTGCATTTCTGTGCATCGGGGTTACCTGCTTAAGATAAAATGAGAACAATCAGTTCCTTCGGCCCGTGCACCCCGAAGGCAAGGATCAGTTCAATATCTGCTGTTTTGGAGGGGCCGGAAATTAGAACGGCATTCGTCGGCATTTTTTCCGGCCAATTTTGCGTCTGCATGGCCTCACCAAATGTGTTAAATATTTTATCCGCATCTAGTACGGCGATATGAACCGGCGGGACCAGAGACATTGAGCGCGGCTCTTTTTTATCCGGCCAGAGAATAACCGCGCCGGTTTCGGCAATTCCGCCCAGCGTTGAGGTGATGGCGGCATCCGTATGAAATAACCGATCTTTAAAATTTTCGATATGACCCAAGTAGGTGACCAGTTCCGGCAGTCCGTCATTTTCATCTTCAGCCGGCCAATGTTTTTGAAGTGTATCACCGACGATTGTTTGCGGTGCGTATAGCAGCGTTTTTATGTCACGCTTTTTCAGGATGCCTTTTAAGGGTTCGATCCAATTTTGGGCCTCGACAACATGGACCTCTGTACGAACCGCTTCCATAAAGCCTTTTAGTTTATCAATCTTTTCATCACGGCCAAGTTTTTCAAAAGGCAAACCGGATGCCAACGATTCAGGCGATGAGACCTGTTTGCCGGCGCCGTGCAATCGGCTCAATATTCGATCCCGTGAGCGGTTACTCATTTTCTACTCCCTGTTCTTCGACAAGTTGATGCAAACTTTTTTTAGCAAATCTCGGAATGGTTCGGTACCGCTTCCACTGCTTTAAGGGGCCCAGTGGCGGGATTTTGGAACCCACAACGCCCATTATTTTACGGCCGATGGCATTGAGCCGCGGACGGGTATTGATCACTTCCCACCCTTTCCAGGCCAGCGAATCGGTCAGATTTTGCTGGCAGCCGCATTCTTTTACCGTGCAGGATGGTTCGCTGGAATAGCTTTCGTTTCTCAAGCGGCGCAGTAACTGTGGAATGGGTATTTTTACCGGGCAGACCTCGGCACAGGCCTCACACAGGCTGGATGCCGTCGCCAAAATACCGGCTTTTTTTAATCCTTCAACCTGGGGATTTAAGATTTTTCCGATAGGACCCGGATAAACAAAACCGTAGGCGTGGCCGCCGATGCGAGTATAAACCGGGCAATGGTTTAAGCAGGTGCCACAGCGAATGCACTGCAATGTCTGCCGCAGTTCCGGGTCAGCCAGGATTTCAGAGCGGCCATTGTCTAAAAAAATCAGATGGACTTCTTGCGGTCCATCTTTTTCACCGTTTTTGCGAGGAGAGGTGATCATATTGACATAGGTGGTGATCAACTGCCCGGTGGCCGAACCGGTCAGCAAACGCAGCAATGGCGGGACGTCCGCCAATTTTTCGACCACTTTTTCCAGGCCCATTACGGCGATATGCACCGGCGGCACCGTGGTGCACATGCGGCCGTTGCCTTCATTTTCAACCAGGCAGAGCGTGCCGGTTTCCGCGACTGCGATATTGACGCCGCTCAGACCGACCTGGGCGTCAAAAAATTTCTGGCGCAGTGTTTTTCGAGCAATGGCATTGAGCGCTTCAACATCCTCGGTATAGGGTGTATCGGGAATCTTTTTATGGAAGATTTGGGCAATCTGTTTTTTATTTTTGTGGATCGCCGGTACGATGATATGAGAGGGCTTTTCGTTATTTAACTGGATAATGAATTCGCCCAGATCCGTTTCAGTGGCTTCGATCCCGTTTTGATCTAAAAATTCATTCAGCCCCATTTCCTCCGAGACCATGGATTTGCCTTTGACCAACCGGATGGCCCTGTGCGCTTTCATGACCCGCAATACATGCTGATTGGCCTCGGCGGTGGTCTCGGCCCAATGGACCTGGATACCATTCCGGGTGCATTTTTCCTCCAGCTGTTCCAGCAGGCGCGCCAGTTTGCTCAGGGCCCGCTTTTTGATGGCATTCCCTGACTCTCTAAGGCGCTCGGTTTCGTTTTTATCGGAGAATATCTGCTGGCGCTTCTGAATAAAATTTCCCATGGCAAACTTGAAATTTTTGCGCAGCTGTTTGTCTTTTAGCGCCTGCGAGACGTTTCGGGTAAAATCAAATTCGATATTATTTGCCATTGATCCGCTCCCAGATAAATTCAGCCAGATGCTGTCCTTTTATGGGTGAGTTTTGAAATTTCATAGCGCCATCGATATTCATCAGACACCCGCAATCACCGGCCAATAAACGCGCAGCACCGGTCTGGCGAATATCTTCAACTTTATCGGCGACCATGGCGCCGGAAATATCCGCGTTGCTTGACCGCAAAGGTCCCGCCGAAACCGCAGCATTCACTTTCATTTTGCAGCTCAACCAGCTCAACGTTTTTCAATTGCCGGATCAGTGATTTGGAGTCCTCGATAACCCCCATTTCCCGCAGCGCATGACAGGAGGAATGCCAGGTGACTTTAACCGGCCGGCCGCGGTCCTTAAGCTTTATTTTTAGCACCTGCACTAAAAATTCGGAAAGCTCAACGATCCGGTTTGAAAATCGCTTGACCGCATCTAAATTCGAATCTTGGGCAAACAGGTATGGATAGTGATGCTTCATCATCCCGGCACACGATCCCGATGGGACGACAATCGGGTAGTCCTCCGTAAACAGCTGGATTTGCTGCAGGGCGACCTTCCTGGCCTCTTTGGGGAATCCGGAATTATAGGCGGGCTGACCGCAACAGGTTTGTTCCGGAGGGAAAATTACCCGGATGCCTTCACGCCGGATAAGGTTGAGTCCGGCCATGCCGGCTTCAGGATAAAACATGTCGATCAGGCAGGTACCAAAATAGTAAACGCTGTCCGGTTTTTGAGAATATTCACCCATGGTTTTCTGACCCTCTTTAGGGGTTGTACAACTTCGATACGAAGGTTGATCTGCGCCAGCGCAATTTGAATATGACGTTTTAACCTTATTTGCGGTCTTTAATCAAGACCAGAATGCGGTGCAGATTGGATCTGCTGAGGCCAGACGGATTACCCAGCGATTTTATATTCGGGTTTTCATATTATGCAAAATATCTTAACGGAGGAAATTTGCTGTTTGACGCGGCGACGGTTTTGACCTATATCTAGAACCCATCTCAAAAATGTCTTTTGGCCCCATATCTTTGTTGGTGCCTCGCTTTAAATCCTCGACATACAACAGTATGCCTCCGGTTTACGACCCACAAAGAGGATTTAATCAGGCGGGAAGTCCAGCAACGCTGGAAAGCTCGGCCCCGTCGCAATCTTGAACCAAAATCCTATTTTTGAGATGGGTTCTAAATAGCCGGGCACAATTCTTTTTAAAATGTTATTTATTTCAAGTCAGACTGTATTTTTAGAGCGGGTTCGTTTTCAGAATAATAGGAGGTGAAGATGAATCTCGGTTTGCTTTTTTCCCACCATGCCCGATATCGTCCCGATCATCTGGCTGTCGTATTCGAAGATCAACGCCTCACGTGGTCTGAATTTAACAGACAGATCAATCGTCTGGCAAATGCATTGGTCAACTTAGGCATTCAAAAAGGAGATAAAGTCGCCACAATTCTTCCGAACTGCCTTGAGTTGCTTGAAATTTACTGGGCCATCGCCCAAATAGGGGCCGTTGTCGTGCCGGCAAGTACGCTGCTTCTAGAGCAGGCCATGAAAACATTGCTGCAGGATTCAGATTCAGTCTTGCTCATTACCAATTCTCAGTTTGTCGATAAGATCGACGCCATCAAACCTGAACTGCCGGCAATTGCTGAGGATCGTTATATTCTGACCGACGGTGCAAACCACGCCGGGTATCTGGATTATCATGCACTGAAGTCAGCCGCGAGTGATGAGGAGCCAAAGGGCATTGTGGTCAACCCGGATGATGTGTTTAATATCATGTACAGCAGCGGCACCACCGGTCTGCCCAAGGGAATTGTGCATACCCATTATATTCGCTGTATGTATGCCAACTCATTTGCGGCGGCTTTTCGAATGACGCCCGAAAGTGTGACCATGCATGCCGGGGCGATTGTATTCAATGGCGCATTTGTTGATTTGATGCCAACGATGTTTCTCGGGGCGACTTATATCCTATTGAGCCAATTTGATCCTGTCAGCTATATCGAAACCGTTGAGCGCGAAAAGGTCACCCATATCATGGTGGTCCCCGCTCAGATCATTGCAATGCTGAATGCCCCCAATTTTTCATCCAGGGCATTGGAATCGCTGGAGATGATCCTTTCATTGGGCGCTCCCTTGCTCAAGCAGCATAAAGCTGAGCTGAACAAACGGTTGCCCGGTAGATTCTATGAACTTTATGGCCTGACCGAGGGCTTTGTAACCATTCTCGACAAAGAAGATTATGCTGCCAAACCGGATTCAGTGGGCGTACCGCCGCCTTTCTTTGAGATGCGGATATTGGATGAAAGCGGCAAAGATCTTCCTCCTGGCGAAGTGGGAGAGATCTGCGGCCGAGGTCCGATTTTGATGCCAAGTTACTACAAACGGCCCGATCTGACCGCCGAGGCCATTCAAGACGGCTGGCTGCATTCGGGGGACATGGGCTATGTCGACGACGATGGCTTTTTATATCTGGTAGACCGCAAAAAGGATATGATTATTTCCGGCGGCGTCAACGTTTATCCCAGGGACATTGAAGAGATCGTTGCCCGGCATCCGGCCGTGCAGGATGTTGCGGTCTTTGGCATCCCCCACGATAAATGGGGAGAGACACCCCTGGCGGTTGTAACATTGCTGCAGCCAGGCAGTATTGCCTCAGAAGAACTTAAAAACTGGATCAACCAGCACGTTGCGGCCAAATTTCAGAGGGTTCATGATGTGGTCATTGTGGAAGAGTTTCCCCGCAATGTAGCCGGCAAAATTCTCAAGCGTGTTATGCGTGAAGATTATCGTACATGAGATAACCCGGGGCATTTAGCGCCTGTTGTTTTTCGATTGATACTCGACAAATCGAAACTTCTTATTCTTACCGTTGTCTTCTCATCGATTTGACATTTCGCAAAAAAGTCAACACCTTGAAAATACTTGTACCAACGTTTGCGGTAGCGTAATATAGCAACTTTGCCTAAGGTTCATATACAAGGAGGCACAATGATCCAGAAGGGAATATTGAAAGCGTTTAAAGAGGCCGTCGGAGCCGATAATGTTTTCAGCGACCCGGCTGATCTGTATACCTATTCCTACGATGCGGCCGTAGTGGATCCGGTCCTGCCGGGACTGGCTCTGCGGCCGACTAACGCTGAGGCATTAAGCCGGGTGGTGCGGCTATGCAACGAAAACCGGCTGCCGTTAACCGTTCGGGGTGCCGGCACCAATTTAAGCGGGGGGACCGTGCCTTCATCCAGCGGGGTGGTGGTTCTCACCAATGCCCTGAATCAGATCCTGGAAATAAACGAAGCGGATATGTATGCCGTGGTTGAACCGGGGGTGGTAACGGCCAGGCTGGCTGCTGCGGTGGAAGCCCGGGGCCTGTTTTATCCGCCGGACCCCGGCAGTCAGGCGGTCTCAACCCTGGGCGGAAATGTTGCCGAAAACGCCGGGGGGTTGCGCGGCTTAAAATACGGGGTTACGCGTGATTATGTCATGGGGCTTCAATTTTTTGATGTCAACGGGGAAGCGGTGACCACCGGATCGCGAACCGTCAAATGTGCAACCGGATATAACCTGACCGGCCTGATGGTGGGCTCGGAGGGCACCCTGGGCGTATTTAGCAAAATTACGCTGAAACTCATCCCGTTGCCGGCGCATCAGAAGGCCATGGTGGCGGTGTTTGATCAAATGGAAAAGGCGTCTGAAACCGTCGCGGCCATTATTGCCGATCATATTGTTCCGGCAACTTTGGAGTTTATGGACAATTTTACCATTCGTGCGGTGGAAGATTACAGCCGGGTGGGGCTTCCCGTGGATGCCGCCGCGCTTTTGCTGATTGAAGTCGACGGGCATCCGGCCCAGGTCGAAGAAGACGCCCGCAAAGTCGAATCGTTGTGCCGGAAATTGGGGGCAACCTCGATTAAAGTGGCAGCCGATGCCGCCGAGCGGGACAATGTCTGGGAGGCCAGGCGCAGCGCCCTTTCAGCGCTGGCCAAGTTAAAACCCACCCTGGTTCTGGAAGATGCCACCGTGCCCCGAAGCAAAATTCCGGATATGGTACGGGCCATGCAGGACATCAGCCGGCAGTACGGCATTGAAATCGGCACTTTCGGTCATGCCGGAGACGGCAATCTGCATCCGACGATTCTGACCGACCGCCGCAACAAACAGGAATGGGAAAAGGTGGAAGCGGCAATTGCAGCCATCTTTGACCGCGCGCTGGAACTGGGCGGCACCCTCTCGGGCGAACACGGAACCGGGATTGCCAAATCCTGTTTTCTGGAAAAAGAAACCAGCCCGGCCACCATTATTTATTCAAAACGCGTGAAATCGGCGCTGGATCCGAATAATATACTCAACCCCGGTAAAATTATTGGCTAACCAGCAAAATCCTATATTTTGTCCAATAGCGGCGTTACATCGCTTCAAAAGGCTCACAAAAAAATGATCTAAAATGCCTAAAGTTACGGTGTCGCTGCGTTCCATCTTCTATATAAAATGACAGAATTCCTCAACTTTAGGCACTTTGAATTTTAGTTCATTTTAGGCATTTGAAATTTAACTTTATCCTTAAAATGACAAGACACATTATTTTTTCAACACCAAAAAGACAAAACCGGGAATGATAAATGGCCGACATGCAGGAAATTGCAAAGCTGATGCGGGAGCTTGAAGATCAGCTGGTGGTTTGCATGCGCTGCGGGTTGTGCCAGGCAGCCTGCCCGGTTTTTGAGCAAACCGGCCGGGAAGCCGATGTGGCCCGCGGCAAGCTGGCTTTGCTGGACGGACTGATGCAGGAAATGTTCAGCGATCCCCGGGGTGTATACGAGCGCCTCAACCGCTGCCTGCTGTGTGGCTCCTGCGCGGCTAACTGCCCCAGCGGCGTTGACGTATTAGAGATTTTTATGAAAGCGCGTGCCATTCTCACCGGCTATATGGGGCTCTCAGCGGCGAAAAAATTACTTCTAAGAGGCATGCTGGTACACCCGAAAACGTTTGACCGTCTGGCGCAATGGGGCGCCAGGTTTCAACAGATCTTTACCCGACCCGTCAATGATCTTTTGGGCACGTCTTGCGCCCGGTTTGTTTCGCCGTTGCTTTCCGAAAGACATTTTGTGCCCCTTGCCAAAACAGCATTTCACACGAAAATGCCCTCTCTCAGCACGGATGCGGGAGCATCCGGAATAAAAGTGGCCTTTTTTGTCGGCTGTCTTATCGATAAAATTTTTCCGCAGGTCGCTGAGGCGACTCTTCAGGTATTGAAGCACCATGGGGTGGGGATCTACCTGCCGGAGGCGCAGGGATGCTGCGGGATACCAGCGGCGTCATCCGGTGATACAGCGACTTTCAAACGCCTGGTTCAATACAACCTTGAAATATTTGAAGCCGAAAAATTTGATTATCTGGTGACGGCGTGTGCCACCTGCACCTCGACCATAAAAGAGATGTGGCCCGTGCTTATTGCAAAAGAGCCGGGGGAGGTCGTTGCCCGTGCAAAACGAATTTCTGCAAAGACGCTTGATATCCACCAGTTTTTAGTCGCTAAAGTGGGGCTTAAAAGGATTTATCAGACAAAAACCGAAAATCCCGTAGGTGTGACTTATCACGACCCCTGTCATCTGAAAAAGGCACTGGGCGTAGCCGCTGAGCCCAGAGCCGTTCTTGAAGCCAACCCGGGCTACGATCTGAAGGAAATGCATCAACCGGATGCGTGCTGCGGAATGGGAGGAAGTTTTAACCTGCAGTATTACGAGATCTCTTCTGAAATCGGGAGGCTAAAGCGCGACAATATAAAAGCCTCCGGCTGTGAAGTGGTTGCCACCGGCTGCCCTGCCTGCATGCTCCAGATATCAGATGTTCTTTCACGCTCAAAAGATCGCGTCGCCGTCAAACATCCGATCGAAATTTATGCCGAAGCGTTAACGCAATAGAACCTATCTCAAACAATATTTACATCCCCTTCAGATATTCTATGTTTGCCAGCGCTTTATACTTTGGATTTAAAAAAGAAAAAGATTTCTTTATAGCGACTCCTGAGAAAGCGCTCCTGGACGCATTTTATCTGATTTCTTACGGTCGTTATGCACTTGACATTTCAGCGGTGGATGCAGAGAAACTTGACGGAGAGGAGATCAGGCGCCTGAGCAAAGAATTCCCTCTTAAAACAAAGAACATGTTAAAAGAGTATGGATATCTTAAGAAAACATGAAATGTTTGAAATAGAAGTTTTGGACAAAATGAACAGTGCCAAAGTTGGAACCTCTTGTCTTCGGCGGCGGAACGATGCTGAGGCTCTGCCATGAGCTAGATCGTTATTCAGTCGATCTTGATTTTTGGTTTATCAAAAGGATATCGCAGAATACATACTTCGAAAGAATTCGAAGGGCCTTTGAGAAAGACTATGAGATCACCGATTCCCAGATGAAACACTACACACTCTTATTCGAATTACGGTCTGCCTTATACCCAAAGCGGCTAAAAATTGAAATACGAAGAGAGAGGAAAGACTGCGATTTTCAGGAAAAGATCGCCTTTTCCAGGTTCAGCACAAAACAGGTCCTTCTAAAGGCCCACACCCTGAATCAAACGATGAAAAACAAATTCGACGCATTCCTTGATCGTGGAGAGATCAGGGACTGTTTCGACATTGAGTTTCTGCTTCGGAGAGGAGTTGAGCTGCCTGCCCTTACCAGAAGGCAATCCAACGAGTTTCAGAAGAAGCTTGCACAATTTAAAGAAAGAGATTTCAAGGTTAAGCTTGGATCCATCCTTGAGAATGAGATCCGAAAATATTATGTGGAACAGAGATTTGGCTATCTTCAGGAAAAGCTCGCTTCAATGCGATGACAACCTTTACCTTTGTTAATACTTAAATTAAAGGATAGACATCATGGAAGACATTCATACAATTTTCAGCCAGTTTAAAAGCGAATTTCCCGAAATCCACCAAAAACATGAAGCATTGGGAAAAGCAGTTCATGAAAAGGGCGGGCCTTTGTCTGAAAAAAGTCGCTGGTTAATAAAAATTGCGATTTCGGCGGCTTGCAACCACAAGCGCGCTCTGGAGACGCATCTTCAAAAAGCCAGGGCCGCGGGTATTGACGAAGATGAAATTAAACATGCCTTATTGCTGCTGATCCCGACGGCCGGCTTCCCGGCCTTTATGAAGTCCTATGCGGTGTTAAAAAGCATTAAATAATGTGGCATTTCTGTCTTCCGTCAGTTGCCGTTTGAACATTGATATTGTGCAACGGACGACGCACAACACATCACAGGCGCTATGTTTAAGGGTGAAAAAGGTGAAACCGACTAAAAAACAGGGTATCGGAGATTTGATTTCCGGTTTTTTTTCTTTCATCCGGGTTGATATCTGGCGGATTCGATTGGCCGATCTGCCTTTCGGCAAATCCTTTCTGATTCGGCAATTGCGTATAATTATTCTGGCATTTCGCGGCTATGATGAAGACCGCTGTTTGATACGAGCATCTTCTTTGACGTTTTATACACTGCTTTCAATCGTTCCGGTCGCCGCCATGTTCTTCGGGGTCGCCAAGGGTTTCGGCTTCGAAAAGGCTTCTGGAAAAAGAATTTTTCAACCGATTTGCCGGCCAGGAAGAGATTTTAAGTCAGGTACTTTCTTTTTCGAATTCACTCTTGAGCAGACCCGGGGCGGTCTCCTCGCCGGCATCGGTCTGCTGCTTCTTTTCTGGTCGGTTCTTAAGGTCCTGGGCATATTGAAATGGCCTTAAATGACATCTGGGGAATAAAGAAAGCCGCAGCTGGGGCAGAAAATTTAGCGACTATCTTTCGATTATGCTGATCAGCCCGATTCTGGTGCTGATGAGCGGCAGTGCAACGGTTTTTATTACAACCCAGGTCACGCAGATTACCCAGAAAATAGAATTGCTGGGGTTCATCAGCCCGTTGATATCTTTTTTGCTGAAGTTCATACCCTATATTTTGATCTGGGCCTTGTTTACGATTCTCTATATTATTATGCCCAATACCAAAGTCAAATTTAAGGCCGGCCTGCTCGGAGGGGTGGTTGCCGGGACGCTTTACCAAATTGTCCAGGGGGCGTATATTAGTTTTCAAATCGGTGTGGCAAAATACAACGCCATTTACGGAAGCTTTGCCGCCCTGCCGCTTTTTTTGATGTGGCTTCAAATTAGCTGGTGGATTGTCCTCTTCGGCGCCGAATTGTCTTTTGCCAATCAAAATGTGGATACCTATGAGTATGAGCCGGACTGTCTTAAGGTCAGTCCGGGCTTTAAGAAATTACTGGCGCTGCAAATTGCCCATCTGTTGATCAAAAAATTCGAGAATGGCGACAGGCCTCTCAGCGATTCACAGATTTCAACGCAGCTTGAGATGCCGATTCGCCTGGTGCATAATATTTTATTCGATTTGGTCGAAAGCGGCCTGGTGTCAGAAATCAAGCACAAAGGCCGATAAGGAATTCGCCTATCAACCCGCCCGCGACATCAATAAGATGACCATTCAATGCGTTCTGGAAGCGCTTGATCAAAAGGGGACCGACGATATACCGGTTGCCAAGACCGAGGATTATCAGGCGCTGTCCGATGCGCTGCAGGACTTCAGCGAAGCTATGGAGAGATCGCCGGCCAATAAGCTCCTCAAGGATTATAGATGAGAGTTGAGCTGGAGGTTTTAATTTCAGATATGGATTTTTATTCCGTAAGACTGAGCTGACCGGCAAAGAAACAGGCAACAAAATGCTTATTTCGAATTTCCCTGAATTCCGGTTCCCTTTTACTGCAAATATCTTTGGCAAAAAGGCAACGCGGGTGAAAGCTGCAGCCCGGCGGGGGATCGATGGGGCTGGGGACATCGCCTTTTAGAATTATCCTTTCATTACCTTTGAGAGCAGGGTCTGGAACAGGTACAGCTGAAAGCAGCGCCTGGGTATAGGGGTGTAGCGGGTCTGGTAGAGGGCTTTGTTTGGCGCAAACTCCACGATTTTGCCCAGGTACATGACGGCCACGCGGTCACTTATATGTTCCACCACACTTAAATCATGGGAAATGAAAAGATAGGTCAGTCCGAAATCATTTTGCAGATCTTTCAGTAGATTAATGACCTGGGCCTGGATGGAAACGTCCAGCGCGGACACCGCCTCATCACAGACGATCAGTTTGGGGTTAAGCGCCAAAGCACGGGCCACACCGATTCGTTGCCGCTGACCACCGGAGAATTGGTGGGGATAGCGACGCATGTGCTCCTTGCGCAGGCCTACCACCCGCAGTAAGTCGAGCACCCTTTCGTCTCTTTTCTTTCTGCTTCTCATCCCGTGGACGAGCAGAGGCTCACCAATGATGTGCGATACGGTTTTGCGGGGGTTGAGGGAAGAGAAAGGATCCTGGAAGATGATCTGCATCTTTTCGCGCAGATGCCTGCATCTTTTTCTTATCATAGCCCAGAATGCTTTCACCTTCGAAAAAGATTTCACCGGAAGTGGGCTCTTCCAGGCGTAGGATCGCTCTTCCGAATGTTGTCTTGCCGCAGCCGGATTCTCCCACCAGACCGACGGTTTCGCCCTCATCAATGGTCAGACTGACACCATCAACGGCTTTAACCGCGGCGATTTCCTTCATAAAAACACCGCCTTTGATGGGGAAATACTTAACAATATTTCTGGCTTCAAGCAGGGATGTTTAGGCATATTTCAAACACCTTACAAAGTGATTATCGGCGACTTGGTACATCTCAGGTTCCACTTGATGACAGTCGCTAAAGACATCCGGGCAGCGGTCGTTGTACAGGCAACCGGTAGGCAAATTGAGCAGAGAAGGCACGACACCGGAGATTGTCTTCAGCCGGTTCTCTTTAGTTTCTCTGCCCAGCACGGGGATGGATTGCAGCAAACCGATCGTATAGGGATTTTTCGGATTGGCATATAGGGTTTTCACGTCCGTGTATTCCACGACCTTGCCGGCATACATGACCGCCACATTCTGGGCCATCTCGGCAATGACCCCCAGATCGTGGGTAATAAAGAGGATGGATGCCCCGGTTTCGTCCTTGAGCTTGTTCATCAGATCCAGAATCTGGGCCTGGATGGTGACATCCAGGGCGGTGGTGGGCTCATCGGCGATCATCAGCTTGGGATTGCAGGCCAGCGCCATGGCGATCATCACGCGCTGGCGCATACCACCGCTCATCTGATGCGGATATTCGGAGAGCCGCTTTTCGGCTGCCGGGATGCCCACGAGCTGAAACATGTCGATCACGCGTTCACGCGTTGCGCTGCGGGACAGCCCCTGGTGCAGTCGGATGACTTCGCCGACCTGATCGCCCACCGGAAAAACCGGATTTAGCGATGTCATCGGTTCCTGGAAGATCATCGAAATGCGGTTGCCCCGAATTTTGCGCATCTGGGATTCAGAGAGCTTCAGCAGATTCTGATCGTCGAAAAAGATCTCGCCGCTCTCAATTTTCCCGGGTGGATCCGGTATCAGCCGAATAATGGAATGGGCGGTGACACTTTTGCCGCAGCCGGATTCTCCCACCAATCCCAATGTTTCACCGGACTTGATCGTCAGGCTGACATTGTCAACGGCTTTGGCCACAAACCCGCGAACATAAAAATACGTTCGCAGGTTTTTTATTTCCAGCAGGTTATTGTTTTGCATAAAGCCTGATTTTAATCCCTGAGCCTGGGGTCCAGAGCGTCTCTTAAGCCGTCACCTAGGAGGTTGAAGCCCAGCACTGCGAAAAGAATTGCCAATCCGGGAAATGTCATTACCCATGAGGCCCGCAGGATCAACGCGCGGCTTTTGGCAATCATGGCGCCCCATTCCGGTGTGGGCGGTTGGGCGCCCAATCCCAAAAAACTCAAGGCCGCCATATCCAGGATGGCCGATGCAAATCCCAGGGTGGTCTGGACGATTAAGGGGCCGAGGCAGTTGGGTAAAATGGCAATAAAAATAATGCGAAAATCACGTGGCGCCGATGGCCCGGGCGGCACTGACATAGTCTTTCTCACATTCTTCCAGCACGCTGCCGCGCACAATGCGGGCAAACCGCGGCATATAGGTGATTGCGATGGCAATCATGGCGTTTTGCAGACTGGGCCCCAGGTAGGCCACTACCACAATGGCCAGCAGAATGTAGGGAAAGGCCAGGATAATATCCATAAAACGCATGATGATGCTGTCCCTGAACCCTTTGTAATAGCCGGAGATGCAGCCCAGCAGGGTGCCGCAGAAAAATGCCAGACCGACGCTGAAGACCGCCACAACCAATGAGACCCGCGCACCGTAAATCAGGCGCGAGAGGATATCCCGTCCCAGGTCATCGGTGCCCAGGATATTTTTCCAGGTGCCGGTCGCATGCCACACCGGCGGTTTGAGCTGATCGTAAAGGGATGTTTCAATCGGATTGTGAGGGCTCAGATAAGGGGCAAAGATGGCACTCAGGATAAAAATCGTTATGATTACCAGACCCAGCACGGCGGTTTTGTTGCGCCACAGCTGGCTGAGCTGGTCAAAAAACGGGTGTCGGTCTTCCGGATTTTTTTTTGGTTTTTCGTTTTTCATATTAATTGTGTTTAGTATTTAGTGTTTGGAAGTTTGACTGCGAATGGCGAAACACCAAACACCAAACACGAAACACAAATACCATGTTATTTCACACTTATTCTGGGGTTGATAATGGCATACAGTACATCCACGCAAAGGTTGATAATGACAAAGATCGTGGCGATGAACAGGGTGCCGCTGCGGATGACCATGTAATCGCGCTGCATCACGGCGTCATACATCCATTTGCCCACACCGGGCCAGGCAAAGATCGTTTCCGTCAGAATTGCCCCACCCAGCAGTACGCCGAATTGAAGACCGATGGTGGTGACCACCGGAATCAACGCATTGCGCAAGGCGTGCTTGAAAATGACGTTAAACTGTGAAAGTCCCTTGGCTTTAGCGGTTTTGATGTAATCCTGGCGCAGCACCTCCAGCATCGAAGAGCGGGTCATGCGGGCGACAATGGCCGTCGGAATCGTGCTGAGGGTAACCGCCGGCATGATGATGTGCCAGAGCGCATCTCTGAGTGCCGCCCAGTTGCGGGTCAGCAACGCATCCAGGATATAGAAGTTGGTGATGACCTCAAGATCAATACCCACACTCAATCTGCCGGACATGGGCAGCCAGCCCAGATTCAAGGAAAATATGAGCATAAATACCAGTCCCAGCCAGAAAATGGGCATACTGACCCCTGCCAGGGCTCCGAGCATGCTGAGGTAGTCAAATATGGAGTACTGTTTGGTGGCTGATATAATGCCGAGAATCATGCCGGCAAAACAACTGATGAATAAGGCCACAATGGAGAGCTCGATGGTGGCCGGAAAGCGCTGCTTGATCTCGATCCAGACTTGCTGGCGCGTCCAGATGGTTTCTCCCAGATCGCCCTTCATCAATTGTTTTAGAAACAGACCGTATTGAACATACAGCGGTTTGTTGAGCCCCAGATGCTCGCGTATTTCCTGCAGGGCTTCTTCCGAGGCCCTCTCTCCCATGAGCAGTTCAGCCGGATCGCCCGGCGTAAAGTGCAGCATGAGAAACACGAGGATGGATACGCCCAGCAGGGTGGGGATCAGTACGAATATTCTGCGGATGATATAAGCCAGCATTGAGAGTTATGATATTGAATGGTTTATGTCGGGCTTGCTGCAATAATCGTTTAATGCCGGTTTTTATTCATGTCTGAATGGTATCTTGCTACCCGATGAAGCTTAATTCTCTATACTAAATAACTCCGGCTGTAAACAAAAAAGGGAAAGAGGAACTCCCTCTTTCCCTTTTCTCAAATAGCTGGATAATGGATATCTTTTACTTCAACGAGACATTTTTCAACCGGACGGATCCGGTTGGATGCAATTTGAAGTCCGTGACATTATTCAATGCCGGCCAAATTTGTGTTGAGTGGGCCACACTGATCACCGGGACTTCGTCATAGATAAGCTGTAGAGCCTTTTTATAGATCTCGGTTCGTTTGGCCTGATCAACGGTCTGTTTACCCTGCTGCATCAAATTGTGGTATTCTTCGTTCTGCCATTGGGTTCTGACTGAAGACGATGCCAGACCATCGAAGAGGACGGCCAGGAAGTTGTCCGGATCGCCGTTGTCGCCGGTCCAGCCCAGCTGAAACAGATCCATATCTTCCGGTTGTTCGCGCTGGCGCTTCAGATAGGTTCCCCACTCGTAGCTGACGATCCGGGAATTGATGCCGACTTTGGCCAGATCAGCGGACATGGCCACCCCAATTTTTAACCCATCGGGGTTATAGGGTCTGGGAACCGGCATGGACCACAGGGTAATTTCCGGCAACCCCTTGCCGTCCGGGAATCCGGCTTCGGCCAGTTCGGCTTTGGCCATTTCCAGATCGTAGTCAAATCCGGGTACTTGCTCGTTGTAGCCCCACATGGTGGGCGGAATCGGGTTTTTGGCGACCTGCCCCATACCCTGGTAGAGGTTGTCAACAATGGCCTTGCGGTTGATGGCATGGGCAATGGCCTTGCGCAGATGCAGATTGCTCTTCCAGGGCTCCTTGGTGTGGTTAAAAGACAGGTAGCCGATGTTCATGCCGGGCTGTTCGATGAGTTTGATGTTTGGGTCCTTTCGGGCCAGTTCAATATCGGCCGGGTTGGGGAACTGGCAGATGTGGATACTGCCGGCTTTGAGCTCCAGAAAACGCACCGAATTTTCCGGGATGGAACGAAATACGACCTTGTCCAGGTAGGGGCCGCCGGATTTATCCCAGTAGTCCGTATTTTTGGCCAGGATGATACGATCGTCTTTGACCCATTTTACAAATTTAAACGGGCCGGTGCCAACGGGGTTGCGCAGGAACTCTTTGGGATTTTTCATAAAGGCCGTCGGGCTGATGATGTCGGCAAAGTCCATGCCCATGTTGGCCAGAAACGGTGCCTCGACTCTTTTGAGATTGAAGACCACCGTATACTCGTCGGTGGCTTCGATGGAGCCAATGGTATCATCCATTTCCATGGAAACCCAGTATTCGGGCGTACGCTCCTGGGCCGGAATATCCCAGCCCTTGCCGAAGAATTTGACCTTGCGATCTTTCATCATGCGGCCGATGGAGAAAACCACGGCATCGGCGTTAAACGGTGTTCCATCGTGGAACTTAACCCCTTTTCGTAAATGGAAGGTGTACGTTTTGCCATCCGGCGTAATGTCCCAGGATTCGGCCAGCCCGGGCTCCAGTGCGGTTGACTCGTCGGCATAAAATACCAGCGCCTCAAAGACGTTGTCGCACACCATGAAAGAGTTGCCGTCCGTTTCATAGGCCGGATCGAGCCCGACACTGTCGCCGCCGCGGCCAAAAACCAGCGTGCCTTTATCCACAGCCGGTTCAGCTTCGGCTTTCTTCTCAGGTTCAGCGACTTTGGCGACCTCTTTTTTTTCGCCACAGCCGGAAATTGAAAAGATGATCAGTAAACATGCCACCCCTACCAACCAAAATTTAATTAATGATTTACCCCTTCTCATTTTTGCCTCCTTGATAAAAAATAAGTGCTTCTGTTAAATGTTTCAAGAAAAGCCTGTAGCCCCTTTATGGTTGCTACAATTAATATCAAATGTCATGGGTTTGTCAAAAAAACGATGTGTTTCACTGATCCATGGATATTACACCAAATCTTTCTCCTGATAATTTTGGTACTATTGCCGTCAATTCAGCTATCCTGCACATCGCTGGGATTAAAACCGTTTCCTGGACAGACCTGCCGACATACCGATCTCGAATACTTGTCAACAGGGCTATGAGGTGGTTCCTTCACCTTACGGACCTCTCCCTTCCATATATTTCGGATAAAGGACCACAATCGCGATCTTCGGCCCAGTATATCCGCGAAGAATGGTCAGGACATCGATATCATTGAATATAAAATGCTAAAGAAAACGACGGCACCTCGGATCGGCAACCTTATCTGGTATTTATTGATGATGACTTTGATGGTATAGCCGAACAGGCTTTTCTTGGATTCGGATTTGGACGGCTCATTGAATAAGATTTACGACATTGCATTAGAAGGTTTAATCATGAACAAGATTACATTCAAGAAGTTTATGCCCCTGCAGCGGAAACCACCCTGTAGAATTACGTCACAAAAGCCCCGATCTAATCTGAACCTGAAATCGGGCAGTGCAGTGCCGGCCCAAACAAAACCGATTAAAAGGCACCTATTCTTGCGGAACTTATATCCTGCCTTCTTTAATTAATCCGGTGAGGGCTTCATAGCTTTTCGCCCAGCCCGATGACATCATCATTTGAAAACCCCAGACGTTCATAAACGAAAATCACCGCCGGTTTGAAGGTGCGGACCTGCAAATTGATTTTGGGGCAACCCCTTTTTTTAAGCGCCGACTCGGTTTTCTCGGTCATGCGGCGGCCGATTTTCTGCCGCTGATAATCCGGATCCACGGCCAGATGATAGATCCAGCCGCGGTGCCCGTCATAGCCGGTCATAACCGTTGCCGACGATACGACCGCTGACGGTGCCCGACGAACAGTAGGTTTGAAACTTGCGTTTCATTTCGATATCTTTTTTTGGTTCATTTTGCGGGACCACCAGGTTGCAGCAATGCCATAACTCAATGACCGCGGATCCGTCAGAAGCCTGATAGGATCGAATCTTAAATTCCACATTCGATCGGCGCCGGCAGATCCTCTTTTTTTTGAAAGGAGTTATATTCCGGTGTTACAATGAGATTTTCTTTTTTATCGATGATATCGGGTTGGTAAACGTTTTCAGCCCAATCATCCGGTTCCACTTCCTCAAAGGCCACCGATACGGATTTCTCCTGGCATCCCGCAATTTCGACAACGCTCTTTACGATTTTACGTGCCAGCTGTTTTTTTTGTTCCACGGATCTTCCGGGGTAGAGTTTTACGATGACGTGCGGCATGCGATAAATCCTTCCGTCGGTTAAGCCCGTTGCCCGTTTAGCGCCTTGTCCTGTTGTGGTTAAGTAAAGTATACCTTATTCCTTTTTTAACGGGCACAACCGCCTGCGGCGGGCCAACCGGATTACGAGATCTAAGCTTTAGGCACTATCGCCTGTGATCTATTGATAAAGGCGCCCAACAAGTCATAGAGTTTATAAAGACTGTCGATATTGATGTGTTCATCAGCAGAATGTTGGCTCATATCACCATCAGCTCCCCAGACAATGCCTTTGATGCCATGGGCGGATAAAAAGCGGGCGTCACTGGCGCCATGCTCAAAACCGACTTCGCTGTCCTTTGCGATTTCCAGCAGCAGGTCCAGATAGGGGGAGTCACCGCCTTCAAACAGCGGCTCTTTTTTCTCGACCACCAGTTCTCCCTTAATTTCCTTCTGGATGTTTTTAAAAAGTGCTTCCAGGTCGTCGTTTTCCGTGTAGCGGATATCGAACAGGGCTTCGGCATAATCCGGGACCTGGTTGGAGACCTTGCCGGCCTGAATCCAGCTGAAATTTAAGGTGCGGTGCCAGTGATCCGGATCCGAAAGCTCAAAATTTGTCTTCAGCACCTGATAATCGTTGATGAGGTTTTCAATGGCATTCTCTCCCAGCCAGGGTCTTGCGCCGTGAGCGGTCTTGCCTCTGGCAATCAGCTTTAATTTAACAATGCCTTTTTCTTTGATAACAATTTTGTTTAGACCGCCGCCGTCTAAAGCAATACAAAACTCAGCTTTGATTTCTTTTAGCGCTTTCTGAGCCGTTAGCACCGCCGATCTCTTCATCAGCCGTGATGATAATACCGAAGGGCAGATCCTTCTGGTCTTTGCCTTCTTTTTGCAGTTGCTGCAGGTAGTTTTTTACGAAAACCAGGGATAAGGCAGCTGCATACTTGTCGTCGATGCTACCGCGGCCATACAGGGCGTCGCCCTTTACCCGGGGATTAAACAGGTCATCAGGGCCGTCGACCACATCGATATGGGACATCAGCAAGATGGGAGCAAAGTTACTTTGCGGCATAACGATAACAGACGGAATGTCAGCATGATCCAGCCGCCTGTAAGTGGCACCGCACTGCTTTAAATAATCTTCAATAAACGACACACAGCGCTGAATTTCAGCAGGCTGAGAATGCATGGTTTTAAAGCGAATGAGATCCTCTGTCAACGTGACGAGTTCTTCCATTTTATAAACTTTTTACAGCAGCGATGACAGCCTCCACGGCGGTTTCGATGAACATTCTGCCCATATTGATGGTGAGATCATAATTTTCAGGATCGGATATATCGGCATTATAGGATTTTCTGATAAAAGCGCTGCGCCTTGATTCTCTACCAATCACGCGCTTCCTGGCTTCGGCAGACACTTTATAGGCGCGGGCCACATTTTGAATCCTTATTTCTAATGGGGCCACGATCCGCAAACTGAATCTTTCTTCAGGCGGGAGAATAAAATTGGCGCCCCGGCCGACAATTACCGCGCGCCCATGATTTGCAATCGTGTTGACAACCTTCACCAGATGTTCCATGTAGATACCGGGATAGAGATATTGGTCTTTGTAAAGGGAGGCGATAAAATCCTCAACCCCCGAGAGTCGTTCTTTTTCAAGGGTATCGATGACCGAGGCCCGTATTTTGGCGCTTTTGGCGATTCCCTGGATAATGTCCCGGTGAAAATAATCAAAACCTAATCGATCGGCAACTTCCTGGGCCACAAGGCTGCCGCCGCTTCCAGGTTTCATGCTAACTGTGATCACCGGAATATGGACTTCCGGCATGCGGTCTTTTTTCGGCAGGGCCGCTTTCCCATTTTCTGATTTGCTGCTTTACAAACTCCGCGATTGAATTTTCTTTTGTGACCATTTTTTTCAGATTATTTTCCGGATGTGCTTTCCATGAAATGATAAAGCAATTTCTGCTCGTCGACTGCCGTGATTTCTTCAGGCAGCCGTTTCTCCGCCAGCGCGATAGCGGATTCAATCAGCTCTGATCGAATTAAATTTCTGGCCTCTACGATTTGGTTTTCGATTCTCTGCCGGGTACCAGCCAGCAAAATCATGCTTTCATGACGGGCGTCTTCAATGATACCTGTTTTCTCTTTTCGCCGTCCTCAATGATTCTCTTTTTTACGTTTTTAAAACGGGTGATGCTGTTTTTAAGCACTTTGTTTGCTTCTTTAATTTTTTCTTCGGCCGCTTCTTTTTGCTGCTCAAATTTTTTGATCTGGTGATCGATCTCTTCTCTACGGTTCGAAAAAAAATCTTTTATCGGTTTTCTGCCAAACTTTACCAGGACAAACGCAATGATCGCGAAATTCAACCACCGCATCACCAGATCAAAAGTTGATCGCCAGTCATCTGTGGTTTCGGCTGCAGGGCGTCAGTGCTGCCTAAAAGCAGCGCGACACAAACGGCGATCAAATAACAGCCGAAAAATGCGATAGGGTAATTTTCCTCATGAATGCTGACTCCGATACAGGACCGCTTCGATAATATGTTTTGCCAGATCCTCAGATTCCTTTTGTACATGTTTTCTGGCTGCTGAGATCTGGCTATCGACTTCCTTTTGGGCCTCGGCACTTAATGCGTTAATCTCTTCCCGGGTAGATGCGATTATTTCAGCAGCCTGCAGGCTGCCGGCGGCTTCCAGCTGTTCCTTTTGCTTAAAGGCTTCATTTCTGACAGCGTTTTCCTGCGCCTCTATCTGATGGGTTAAATCCTCAAACTGGTTTTCGGCTTCGACGATATCTTTCTGGACATTTTCAACATAGGTTTCTCTTTCATTCATTAGCTTGCGCAGCGGACGGAACATGATCCGATTGATGATAAACAGAAAAATCAGAAAAGAGATGACCTGGACGATCAAGGTCTCATTTATGCTGATAAGCGCAATATTGCTGATAATTTCCATTGTCATTCGTCCAATAAGGTACTGTAATTCGGCCAAGACCTTACGGCCCGATTCACCTCGGACGGATGAATCAGGAATCGGATTCAAGGCCCGCCGGAGAAATCTTCGGCGAGCTCGCCTCAAATATTCAAAACTGCGATCGGTTTAACTTAGACCACAAAAAGAGCAGCAAGGCGATAACCAGCGAATAAATTCCGGTGGACTCGGCAACGGCCTGGCCCACCAGCATGGTGCGGGTGAGCAGTCCGGCCTCCTGGGGATTTTTACCAATCGCCTCACAGGCCTTTGCGGCCACCATGCCTTCGCCGACGCCGGGGCCGATGGCCCCCAGCCCCATCGAAATTCCAGCTCCGATAAATGCGGCTGCTTTGATGATATCCGCGCCTTCGATTGCCATTTTTAACCTCCTTGTAAAAATGTCTATTAAATTGATATCTGACTGAAGCCTTCAATACGGTTAAATTGCGGTTCGAAATTCCTAAATCACTAATCGGTAATCAGTCCAACATTACATTACACCACAAATATCAACACCAGGCTGATCACCATGGCATAAATCGCCGTCGACTGGGAAACCGCCTGTCCGACCAGCATGATTCGCATCAGGTCGCCGGCATGTTCGACGTTTCGTGCCACCCATCGCACAGCCCCTTCGGCTGCCATTCCGTTGCCGATTCCCGGACCAATGCCGCCGAATCCCATGCAGAGTCCGGCCGCCAAAAGGGCCATGGCGGCGCTCAGCGCGTGGACTCGGGAAATGACTTGAACATCAGGATGAAGCTGACCAGCAGCCCGAAGATCGAGGGGGTCTGGGCCACCGCCTGGCCGACCAGCATGGTCGTGGTCACGCTTGGCGACCGTTGCGGGTTCGGGCGATGCCCTCGCAGCTGGCGCCGGCCGCCAGTCCGCCTCCGTAGCCGGACCCGATGGATGCCAGCCCCATGCTCAAACCGGCGCCCAGATAGGCCGCCCATGTTGGGGTCAGCGGGGCATTCCGAAATTCGATGAATATCAGCATCAGGGCCACAACCATGGAAAAGATGGCCGGCGTCTGGCAGACCGCCGATCCGATCAGCATATTGGTCGTCAATTGGGAGGACGCTGCCGGTTGTCTGCGAGATTCCGAAACAGGCCTCTCCGGCCGGATAGCCTGAGCCGATGCCCGAGCCGATGGCCCCGAAGCCCATACTCAGATCCGGCCCCGAAAAGCGCTGCGGCTTTTAACAGGCTGGGTTGGCGATGTCCATAAACAGCAGCAGGATGGCGATCACCAGGGCGAAAATGGACGCCGATTCGGCCACCGCCTGTCCCACCAGCATGTTTTTAAAGATTTCGCCGGAAATTTCCGTGTTCCGGGAAACGGCAATATTGGCCATGGCCGCGGTGTGGCCTTCGCCGATCGCGGCCCCGATGGCGCCAAATCCCATCGCAAAACCGCCTCCGGTATAGGCGGCCACTTTTACGATGGTTTGAATATCAATTGCCATGGCGTCATTTTACCTGCACTGATATGTAGACAACCGTTAGCATCGTAAATACAAAGGCCTGAATGGTGCCGACGAAAAGTCCGAAAAAACGCGTATAAGAAAGGGCGGCAGCGACAACATTGTATGACGAGGTGGGAAACCACCAGGATAATGATCGATCCGCCCATGATGTTGCCGAACAGTCGAAAGGATATCGATACGATTTTTGCCAGTTCGCCGATGACATTGAGCGGCATCATAAAAAATATCGGCTGGAAATATTCCTTGATATAGGCCTTAAACCCCTTGGATTTTATGCCGGCGTAATGGGCGATAAAAAAGCCCATCAGGCCCAGTCCGAGGGTCGTATTCAGATCTTTGGTCGGTTCGTCCAGATGCGGAATGATGCCCAGCCAGTTGGAAAGCAGCAGAAACAGAAAGAGCGCACAGATGGGGGGCGTAGGTTTTGGCCAGCTCCTTGCCCAGCGCATCTTCGGTAAGATCGTATAGAAGGGATACGATCAGTTCCCCCAGGGCCTGGATGGGTCGGGGCAGGATTTTTCTTTTGCGGGCAAACAGCCCGAGCACGATCAGGATCGAAAAAACGATCCAGGTCATCACGATAACTTCAAGATTGATGGTGATGTTGTGGCCGAAGAAAGGAATTATCAGTTGGTGTAATCTCCCAAGTTCGCCCATAAAAATATCCGTTTAAGCCTGTTTTTTCCCCATTGCGGGAATAAGGATTAATGCATGTTCGGCCAGAATGACCAGCTGAATCATAAAGATGCCCATGATGGCTGCGACCAGATTAAACTGTTCGTACTTGACGGCTGCGATCAGCGGGATCGCCAGCAAAAGGTATCTGATAATGATGGACCCCATGGAAATCGAAAAGGTTTTGGCCTTTGACCGGCCAAACCTCAACGCTATGGATTTACCCATTAGAATAAAATTGAGCACACTGAAAATAGCACCCAGGATCAATCCTTTGCCCAGCGGTTTATGTCCCATCAGGATAAACACTATCCCGACACCGATGGAAAAGGTTAATGCCAGCGTCGTGTATTTTTTTTGGGCTTGCTTAACGGCGTCCATTTGTTGAATCTTTTTTGTTCTCCGGCGGGGTTTTAAGGGTTTCTGAAATTTGCCGGTAGACGGTGACGGCACCGCCGACGATGCCTAGGATGATAAAAAGGGTGACAAATATTCCTCTGGTTCCCAACCATTTGTCCAGATACAATCCGATAAAAAAACAAAAAACGATGCAACCGGCCATTGTCAGGCCGATTTGCATGACGATTGAAAGGCTCTCGGCCCAGGCTCGGTTTTTTTTATAATTAAAAACCATTGTCCATAAAGATTCATTGAAACTAAGGAACATGTTTAAAACGTATTCGATTAGCATAGCAACAAGATCTTTGCAAGCGAATTCCCACCGCACAGTGGGCACAAAACCACCCTTGACAGTGACGGGTGTGTTCCTATAATCATTAATATAATTTGGCTGACGAATTCAATCCGGTGATCAAGGCCTCATCATGGAAGGAATGAATGCAATTCCGGTTCTCAATCTGTTTTCCCTTTGAATCCTATTACCTTAACATTTAAGGAGGGCATTTATTATGGGAAATATCTATAAATATTTGGCCGTATTCCTCGGCGTACTGCTGGTATCGGGCGGTTTTGCATGGGCCGATTCTCAACCGCCTGCCGTAGGCGGTGTGCTGCCCGAATTTACACTTCCCGTACCCCAAAGCGATGAGTACCAGAAATATTTAGGCCTGGCAGGCAAAGAATCTTTCAAAATTTCTGAGATAAGCGCCGAAGTTGTCATTGTTGAGATATTCAGTATGTACTGACCCTACTGTCAGAGGGAGGCTCCCTCTATCAACGAGATGTACCGCAAAATCGAAAGCGACAAAAGGCTCAAAGACAAAGTGAAGCTGGTGGGCATCG
Organism: uncultured delta proteobacterium; assembly: GCA_963706575.1. Taxonomy (GTDB): domain Bacteria; phylum Desulfobacterota; class Desulfobacteria; order Desulfobacterales; family JAHEIW01; genus JAHEIW01. The sequence goes on from CAVPNL010000005.1 coordinate 240,589, forward strand.
GTGCCGGAAATTCAGCTTTCGAGGTCGGCTATTTTAAAAAGACCTACGATATACCGTTTCCCCTTTTTCCGGATGGCAATTTTTCAATCCACAAGAAGGTCGGCGAAGTTCGAACGCCTTTTTTTATTTGTATTCGCATAAAGAAAGATGGCAGCCACGAAGTTTTTTATTCTAAAGTTGGCGGTGCCAAAGACGCCGATCTACTCCTCAAAAAACTTCTCCAGGATTCGGGGTTGCTATAAGGAGGTGCTCCCTATGAAAAAATTTATAATCATCAATATCGTACCCGCTCTGATCTTAGTGTTATTCGTCGCAACTGCTTTTGGAGCCTCACAAGCGTTTAAGGATAATATCTATGATCCGGGACAACTTAAACCGGTTGACAGCACCTTAAAAGTCAAAATTGGCGAAGCGGCACCGGACTTTACGCTGCCGTCTGTATCCGGAGAAAAAATTTCTCTCAGCCAGTACCGGGGCAAAAAACATGTGGTCATTTCGTTTGTCCCCGCAGCCTGGACCCCGGTGTGTTCCGATCAGTGGCCGGGTTATAATATTGTCAAAGAAATCTTTAACGAAAACGATGCCGTGCTTCTGGGCATCACGGTCGATAACATACCGACGCTGTATGCCTGGACCAATCAGATGGGGGACTTGTGGTTTCCGGTGCTTTCAGATTTCTGGCCCCACGGCGCAGTGGCTGAAAAATACGGTGTGCTGCGGTCCAGCGGCGTTAGCGAGCGGGCATTGATCTTCATTGATAAAAAGGGGATCATTCAGGATATTCAGGTTTCGGATATCAATGTCAGGCCTGATCTGGCACAGTGTGCGACGACCCTGGAAAAAATGAATAAAAAATAATGGAAGATGACTTTGATGGATCTGATTCGGCGCACGTTTATATCTCTAGCAGCCCTGCTCTTAATGGTTTTCTTCATCATGCATACTGATGCGAGTGCCGCAGTCACCATTCAGAAGATTTCGGAATCGGCGCTTGATGAGTTGATCAATACCCGTGACCATAAGATGGTGGTCACCTTTATGGCGGCCTGGTGTGGACCCTGCATTGACGAGCTGCCTGTCTTAAACAAATTATACCAAAAGTATAAAGTCCAGGGCCTAAAATTGATCGGTATCAGTATCGATCTGGCAGGGCCTCAGGCGATGCAGCCGATCATTGATAAATTGAAGGTCGGTTTTCCGGTTTACTGGTATGGCGAATCCGCCGTCCAAAAATTTTCCATATACGCGATACCGATGATTTTTTGGGTGAAAGACGGCCGGATTGTCGAAAAAATGCCGGGCAGGCGATCCGGTAAGGAGCTGGACAAAAAGATTCGGAAATTTTTGGCGGAATAGCCGTTACGGTTTACGCGTTGCGTGTTACGGGTTACGCGTTTCGAGGTGTGCGTTTCGCTTCGGATTGTAGTTGCATCTTACGGGTAAAAAAAACGTTTAATTGCATCGTTTGCAGACATATTCAACCCGCAACGCGTAACACGCAACACGGAACTGACCTTCAAGACAAGTGAGCTAATTTCCCTTGAGAGATTCCTTGCTGTTAAGCGCCTTCTCAACAGCATCCAAAATCTGATCCACGGTGTAAAAGGCGCTTTTAAAAACCGGATTGCCGTCCGGCGCGAAAACAACCAGCAGGGGGACCGTCAGACTGCCGACCTCCTCAAGTTTGGCTTTTCCGGCGGGATTGTTACCGGTGATGTCGACTTTCATCGCAACGATATGCTTCTGTGCCAGAAGCTTGATAATTCGTTGATCATGCAGCACACTTTCCTCGAGCACCTTGCAGTTTAGACACCATTCGGCCGTAAAATCCATTACGACTGTTTTTCGTTGCACGATGGCCGCCTCAAAACGCTCGGGTGTGTAATAGGTCCATTTAATCGGTCCTTCATCCGACAAACGCCATGCCCCCCAGATTGGCGACACCATCAAAATAAAACCCAGGCTCACAAAAACACGTTTTGGTTATTTTATTTCCAGCCAGTGCCAGTGTCCGAAAAGCCAGCCAGGCGCCGCCGGCTGCAACCAGACCCATTACCGGCCACCAGTAAATTTTGCTCGGCGGGTCTGGGTGCAGAACTCAGCAGGGCACTGATGCCAACGCCCAGAAAATAGGCAGCCGCCGCTAACATAAACAGGCCCATCACCTGTTTGATGAGCTCGCTGGCCGGTCCGGCTTTCGGCATGCGGTTGACCAGATGGGGGAACGCTGAAAGCAACAGATACGGCAGGGCCATGCCCCCGCCGATGGCAGCAAAAGTAGACACGGTAGTCAGGGGACTTTGCGTCGCTGCCCAGGCGGCGGCCGCCCCCATAAAAGGCGCCGTACAGGGCGTTGATAAAACGGCTGCCAGAATGCCCAGCGCAAAAGATCCCCGCAGACTGTCCTGCTGGGGGTTGATCATGTAGATGAATTGGGGCAGACGAATCGAAAAAAAGCCAAACATCCCCAATGCCATGATCCCGATGACGCTGCCGACCAGGATGGTAAAAACCGGATATTGGAACAATTGATTGGTGGCGGTAAAATCACTGACCAGTGCGATCAGGATACCCAGACCGATCCAAAACGCCAAAAGCCCCAGAGACATGACCAATCCCAGCAGAAAACACCTTTTTCGATCTTCGGCTGCGTGGGACAAACTGATGATCTTGATCGGTATCAGTGGCAGGACACAGGGGGTAAAGTTCAGCAGCATTCCGCCCAACGCCGCTGTAAAGAGGAGCAATATCCATCCGAACCCCGATGCGGTATTGAAAGAAAATTTCCAGCCGAAAATATTGAATTTGATCCGTTTTGCCGGTGAACCCTCAACTCCGGAGGCCAGATTCACAAACAGTTCTGCATTTATTTTTGATGGGGTGACTCCGGATCCGGCCACCAGCAGCGTTTCTTTTAAGCGCTTTTTTTGCGGAAACAGGCAGTAGGTGTCCGAGCACGCCTGGTATTCTACCATTAATTCCAGTTCGATGATCCCCGGTTTTATCTGCTCATCCAATTTCATCGGCAGGTAGATGATGGCCCGGCCTTCAAACGACATCAACGCGCCGCTGGCATAATCGACTTCAACCGGTATGGCCTGCGGGAAGCGGGCGGTCTCGATGGTGACGCCTTCGGGGGCAGCGATAACCTGAACTTTGGTGGGGTAGGGTTTGAAATCTTCAAAAGGCTGGACCTGGCTTTCATCGGCATTGATGTGAATGCCGTCTTTAATATCGATCACAACGGCCAGGACAACCGGGTCTCCGGGACGCGCCCGGTCAACCGACCAGGCAGTCTTGACTTGAACCACATCTGAGGCCGAAGGGGAATCGGCAGCCTGCAACAGGCTGCCGATTTCTTTTTGGTCTTTGGCAATGGAAGCCCACGGCACCATTACCACCAAAATTAGTCCCAATCCGCAGGTGAAAACAACACGTTTCATATGGGTCAAAACAGCTTCGTATTTGTTACTCAGGTTCATAGGTTCAAGGATTAAATAAAAACGGTGTCAGGTGTCAGGTGTCAGGATTGGCAGAGCTGACACCTGAACACTGGCCGCTTTACTGAAGTTCGAGCTGAATACCGCTTTTTAAGCCCATTTCCTGCGCTTTTATATCCAGATGCAAAGTTGCAACAAATTCCAGAGGTGGATAAATGATACGGTCTGCATTACGCTTATCGACGGCCTTTATATACGTTTTGCAACTGTCACACACATCGACGCGGTAGTCTTTTTCGGTTTCGCTGAAGTAGTAATGCAAGGTGTTGCTGTCCTTATTTTCGCAAAAGGGGCAATAGATTCTTGGGGCCGCCCACTGATGCCAGCAGAATCCGCAAAATAAAACACGTTGCCCTTCGTCTTCAAACAGTGAAAATCCAGGGGCGCTGCCGCAAATGGGACAAAAACCCTTATCCCACGGTTGGTCTGAATCCAGATAGGATGCAAGCTGCTCGGCGCAATGGACCACCGAGGGTTTGATGCTGCTGTAGGCAACCAAGGCCAGGGCTTTTTGTTCGATGCCAAGATCTTTTTCGGCTTTTTTAAAATAAGCATCTTCTGCTTTTAAAAGAGCGGCAAAAAGAGGCTTCGGATCCAGTGCCCCGGAGGCGACGGCTTTGCGGATGACCCGGGCGGAATCCGCCATATCCGGGTTGGCCGCTTCGACGATCCGGCAGATGCGCTCTAAAAGGGCGATGGCTGCATCAGGTTCGAGCTCAAAATCGGCCATATCGATCAGCGAAAATTTTTCCTTTTTCTTTAGCGCCAGGATTTCTTCACTGATTTTTAGAGGGTCTATTTTTATCTGGCTCTTGGAATCTTCCTGGGCCACAAAAATTTTCTCGTAAAAGTTCAAAAGCTCTGCGTAAGTCGGCCGCAGCTTTTTCAGGGCGGCAGCCGCCTGTTTAACCTGTTGTGAGGTAATGGCCAGATAAGCGGTCATGTGTTCTCCTTTTATTTAGATGTCAGGTTTCAGGTGTCAGGTATGAAAAGCTACAGATGACAGAGATTCGAAACAAAAATCCAGGCACCAATAAATTTTCACCAGTTTGAATATCGAATATCAAACAAGGAATTTCGAATGATGAGGTTTTCTTTTCCTTCGACATTCATTATTCCTTGTTCGGTGTCCTGCTGATCTCTGTTTTCTGGCACCTGACACCATAAAAATAGAATATAAGACCTAAAAAAAGCCTATCATACCTTTTGTTAATAAAAAAGGGGAGTCGGTAAACCGTCTCCCCTCTTTATGGTGATGCTGGCGCTGGTTATTTCTAAACCAGGTGTGAGACAAAATTTCTAAGCGGCCGTAACATTCTCTTTAACGCCACCTGCCGAGAAATACCAAAGTGCGTGTTTGAGGCAACCGCAAACTCATGGTAAAGGCCGGGGTTATAAGCGACCATATAAATGACCCGAATGTCATTCGCATCCAGCAGCATGGCCGCGGGCTGGGTCCTTTTAACAACCGCCAGCCGCTTTTGGGCGAGATCCAGCATTTCCTGACGCTCCCCGAAGTTCATGGCACCCGTCGGGCAGGTCTTGACACAGGCCGGTTGCATCCCGGCCCCAACCCGGTCATAGCACATATCGCACTTGGCCAGGGCACCGTCGGGTCCCTTACGCGGAATGTTGTACGGGCAGGATTCGATGATCTCGGCGGCATTCAGATTTTTGGTTGCGGCCGTGTAAATCACCGCCCCGGAGGGCTCATCATAGTATATGGCTGCCGGATCGCCGGCGGTCTCAAGACAGGGCGCCTCGATGCAGTGCCGGCATTGTTCCGGAAAAAACAGCCATTTGAGTTGCCCGCCGATGACCGCCTCGTTCATCCTGACCAGCTTGTAGGTATCAAAGGAGAGATCGGCCGGATTCTGGTAAGTCCCCCGGTTGGTCGTTTCTTCTGCGGGAAGATCATGCCACGCCTTGCAGGCGACCTGACAGCCCCTGCAGGCCGTACATAATGTGGTATCAATAAAAAATGACTTACTCATGCGATCACCTCCTTCTATATCTTCTGTATATTGACCATAAAGGCCTTGGTTTCCGGTATGCGCGTATTGGGATCACCGGTGGACGGCGTCAGCAGATTGGCGCTTTCTTCTTTGCCGCTGGCCGGCTTTTGCCATCCATAACACCACGGAAAACCCACCTGATGCACTTCGGATCCCAGCTGGCCCGCTACCTTAAGTGGCTTAAACCGTTTGGTGACAATCGCGGTGCACTCCAGCTGACCGCGAGCGGAGGTGGCCATCACACGTTCGCCGTTTTCGATGCCTTTGAGCTTGGCCAGTTCTTCGCTCATCTCCACAAACACCTGGGGTTGCATCTCCATCAGCCAGGGCTGATGACGGGTCATTACCCCGGTCTGCCAGTGTTCCACCACCCGATAGGTGGTGCCCACAAACGGATAGCGCGGATCGCAGGTTTTATAAACATCGGCTTCGGTCCCATAAACCGCAGCGGTCGGATTGGTATAGGTGCCGCTCATGAGGTTTTTTTCCACCGGGCATTCCATCGGCTCGTAGTGCTCCGGTAGAGGCCCATCGGCACGACCCGGGCCAAATATCTGCCCATGGCCGTGTTTGCGCATGATAAAGGCATGCCTGGCTTTGGGATTGGGATTGTCCAGGCTGCCCAATGGTGGCCAGCCACCATCCGGCACATCGCCTCCTGACCATTTGGCGCCATCCCATTTAATGACCCAGTCCTCCTTATCCCAGGGCTGCCCGTTGAGGTCCACCGAGGCGCGGTTGTAAATGATGCGCCGGTTGACCGGCCAGCACCAGGCAAACCCCGGATACAGACCAATATTATTGGATGCATCCTGGGTGCTGCGCCGCGCCGCCATATTGCCCTTTTCAGTGTAACTGTTGCAATACAGCCAGTTGGCCGAAGAGGTGGACCCGTCGGCCTGCAGAAACGCAAAGCTGGGCACCAGCGTACCCTTTTTGTAGAGTTTGTCTTTAATGGTCACATCTTTTAAGAAGTAGCCGTTGATTTCTTTGGCCACCGCATGCGGATCATACTCACCCTTGGTCAAATAGTCCCATTTAAGGTTTTGGATGGGCTCCGCGAAGGTACCGCCGTCTTTGTACTGGGCTTTAATTTTATTGCCCAGCTCCATGATGATCTGGCCATCGGGAAGGCTCTTGCCCAGGGGTTTGGGGCCCTGGTAGCGCCACTGGCTCCAGCGGCCGCTGTTGGTGATCGATCCTTCTTTTTCAACCGATACCGCTGCAGGCAGGAAAAATACCTCGGTTTTGATCTTGGCAGGATCCATGCCCGGTCCGCGCCAGAATGAGCCGGTTTCATTGTCAAAAATGTTGACATTGACCATCCAGTCCAGGTTCTTCATAGCGTCACGGGTTTTGCCGGCATGGGCCCCGCTGCAGGCAGGGTTCTGGCCCCAGGCAAAAAAGCCCTTGAAACTGCCCTTGTACATCTCATCAAACAGATCCAACCAGGAATAATGTTTGCCGTCATCGACTTTGGGCAGCCAATCATAGCCGTAATCATTTTTGGGAGTGGCGTTTTCGCCAAAAAACGATTTGAGCAGGCTGATGGAATACTTGGGATAATTTTGCCACCAATTGGCGGATAGCGGGTCCTTGCTTACAGGGGTTCGCGCCTGGTTGTAAGCCGCTAGTGAAAAGTTCGATGCTCGAGGGGTTGCCAGATAACCGGGCCATATGTGCCACAGCAGGCAATGGTCGGTGGAACCCTGTACATTGGACTCACCGCGCAGGGCATTGACGCCCCCGCCGGCCACGCCCATATTACCCAGCAGCAGCTGAATGATGGCCATGGTTCTGATATTCTGGGTGCCCACGGTGTGCTGGGTCCAGCCCATGGCATACATGATGGTGCCGGCCTTGCCTCTGGCACCGGTGGCGCTGTAAGTTTCGTAAATTTTGAGCAGATCCGCCTGCGGAGTGCCGCTGATTTGAGAAACCAGCGCAACATCGTAGCGGGAAAAATGTTTCTTTAAAATCTGAAATACACAGCGTGGATGCTTTAAACTGCGGTCCATTTTGGGGACGCCGTTGGCGTCCATCTCAAAGGCCCATTTCTTTTTGTCATATGATTTGGTCTGTTTATTATAACCGGCAAACAGACCGTCTTCAAAGTTGTAATCTTTGCCCACGATAAACGGTGCGTTGGTGTAAGCCGCTGCGTATTCTTTGTTGTAAAGCTTGTTGTCAATGATGTATTTGATCATCCCGCCCAAGATGGCAATGTCGGTTCCCGAGCGCATGGGCGCATAAATGTCGGCCCGGGACGATGTGCGCGTAAATCGCGGGTCAACGCTGATTAGCTTGGCCCCTTTTTGCTGGGCCTCGGTGACATACTTGAAGGAAATGGGATGGTTTTCGGCAGCATTGCTGCCCATGATTAAAATACAATCACTGTTTTTGATATCAATCCAGTGATTGGTCATCGCGCCGCGTCCGAACGACTCTGCCAGAGCCGCAACAGTGGCGCTATGTCAGATACGGGCCTGGTGTTCGATATAGACCAGCCCGGCGGCACGCATCAGGGCCTGGTAAATCCAGCACTCCTCATTGTCGAGAGCCGCAGAGCCCACCGAGGCAATACCCATGGTGCGGTTGACAATCTGGCCCTTGGCATTTCTGGCCTCAAAAGTGGCATCACGGGTGGTTTTTACTTTTTTGGCAATCTCCGTAAGGGCCCAATCCCAGGAAACTTTTTTCCATTCTTTGGCAAACGGGGCCCTGTAGAGCGGGGTGGTAATCCTCTCGCTGTTTTCGCAGAGCTGCCGCAGGGCCGCTCCTTTGGAACACAATGTTCCGCGGTTGATCACATGACCCGGATCGCCTTCGATGTTGATGACGCGCTTATCCCCCCTTTTGCTGGTATGCACAATGGCACCGCAGCCCACCGCGCAGTAGGGGCAGATCGTGGTGGTTTCTTTGGCATCCTGGATCTGAAGCGCTTTGGCCTGGTCCCGCGCCGGCCCAAACATGCCGCCCTTGCCGGCGCAACTGCTTAGCGCCAGACCGGCGGCCGCGGCCCCTGAGATCTGGATGAACTCCCGTCGGTTTACCCTCATAAGATCTCCCTCCTTTCTTCTGGTTTCCAATTAGTGTTTGTTTATATCAATTGCCTAGAAGTGGTTTCAAAACCCCATCTAAGGCCCAATGGCTGCGTTGCCCCGTAAGCGGGATTCGCATCTGATTTTTTGGATTAGGGTGCAGCACAGACCTCCGATAAATGCTCACATACCCAATGTATGCTGAGAACAACGACTTTCTCGATCGGCCTGCGCCTTGCCCTTGAACCTTATCTGAGGCTTTGAAACCACTTCTAGTTAGCAAATGAGCATTGAAAGCCTGAAAGAAAGCAAACAACACGTTTGCTGGTCATTTTTAATTTTAGTTTTAAACGTAGAAGGTAAAGTTGTTCCAGACAGTCTAACAGTAAAGGTACTTTTTGAGGTTCTTTAAATATGTCGTTCAGTCTAGCTGGAAACTGTCAGCGCCAAACAACTTGCTGCTTTGCCTTGGTGGTATTGCAGCAATAAAGAATGGGGATATGGGAATGTGTAGACAAGCGAGGGCAAACTCGTATCGGTGCTGTTGCCATGTAATTCTGCGGAAAGATTGATCCCCCACAGATCCAATCCTCCGAGGAAACCTGCAAAGTATTGTGCCCCACAAACTACATATCTAATGATAAATAGGGTGTCAAGAACGAATAAGATAAATTAACCAAATAAATTCAAGCGTTAAAATGTTCCTAAAATTTTTAAATTAGAAAGTTGATCAAATAAAACGTTCAAAGTCGGGGCTTGATTTATTTTGACCGTTGATTTAAGAACCCAAAGCTTTAAGGAATTTTTTTTTTGCTTATTTATTCGATTTCAGTTAAACTACAAATTTTATGTTTTAAATAAAATTTTGACCATTTGACCGGGACAAATTTTTAAAATCCAATTAAGGAGAGCAGTATGGAAAAGTATTTATTTACATCCGAATCCGTGACTGAAGGGCATCCGGATAAAGTCGCCGATGCGATATCGGATTCGATCCTGGACGCGATCATCGGTCAGGATAAAAACTGCCGGGTCGCCTGCGAGACTCTTGTTACAACCGGGCTGGTTTTTATATCCGGTGAAATTACAACCGAATGTTATGTCGATATCCCTCAGATCGTTCGGGATACCATCCGCGACATCGGGTATTGCTCTTCCCAGATGGGGTTTGATTGCCAGACATGTTCGGTAATCACCAGTATTGATCGCCAATCTCCCGATATTGCCCAGGGCGTAAACGCCGGCGAAGGCCTATTTAAAGATCAGGGAGCCGGGGATCAGGGCCTGATGTTCGGATTTGCCACTGATGAAACCGCCGAACTGATGCCGATGCCAATTACGTATGCGCATAAACTTTGCAGCCGGTTGACTCAGGTTCGTAAAAATGGGGCGCTGGATTTTTTAAGACCCGACGGCAAGTCCCAGGTGACCGTTGAATATGAAAACGGGACTCCCAAACGGGTGGATACGGTGGTGGTATCGGCCCAGCATAAACCGGATGTGACCTATGACGATTTGAAAGAGTCAATCATCGAAGAAGTGATAAAGAAAGTGATTCCGCCGAAGATGACCGACGGTGATACGCGCTATTTTATCAATCCCACAGGCCGGTTTGTGATCGGCGGCCCGATGGGAGACTGCGGCCTGACCGGTCGTAAAATCATTGTGGACACCTACGGTGGTCAGGGCAGTCACGGCGGCGGCTGCTTTTCCGGCAAAGATCCATCCAAGGTCGATCGCAGCGCTTCTTATATGGGAAGGTATATTGCCAAAAATATCGTTGCGGCCGGTCTATCAAAAAAATGTGAAATCCAGATCGCCTATGCCATCGGGGTGGCGCAACCCGTATCGGTAATGGTTGATTTGATGGGCACCGGAATGGTTCCCAAAAAAAAGGTTGAGGAACTTGTCACCGAAGTGTTTGATTTGAGACCGGCGGCAATTATCGAGCATCTGGATTTGCTGCGTCCAATTTACCGCAAAACATCCGCCTATGGTCACTTTGGCCGCAACGAGCCTGAATTCTCATGGGAAAATACGGATATGGCCGAGGTCCTGAGAGAAAAAGCAGGCCTGTAGACTTGTCATAACATTGAAAACCTGATCGTTTTGGTCAGGCGAGAGAACGTTAGCTTTTGTTCCACCATTCCATCATTCCAAGGATTACTTGGCGACAAACACTACCCCCGTTGGGGAGAAATTAAAGCCTGGCTCTTGGAGTCAGGATTCTTTATAAAGGAGAGAGATAGCTGATGAAATATGATGTCAAGGATATCAAGTTGGCCAAAGACGGGGCCCTGCGGATTGAATGGGCCAATCAGAACATGCCGGTTTTAAATCGTATTCGGAAACGATTTGAAAAAGAAAAACCATTGAAAGGCGTGCGCCTGGGCGCGTGTCTGCATGTGACCACTGAAACCGCATCCCTGATGCAGACGCTCAAATCCGGCGGGGCCAGAGTTGCATTGTGTGCTTCCAATCCACTCAGCACCCAGGATGATGTGGCCGCCTCTCTTGTTAAACATGATAAAATATCGGTTTTTGCAATCAAAGGCGAAGACAATCGGACCTATTACAAGCATATCAATGCCGTGCTGGATATCAAGCCCCAGTTCACCATGGATGATGGAGCCGATCTGGTATCTATCCTGCATTCCGAGCGCAGAGAGCTCTTATCCGTTGTTCGGGGGGGGACCGAAGAGACAACAACCGGTATCATCCGGCTTAGAAGCATGGCGGCCGACGGCGTTTTACAATATCCAATTATTGCGGTTAATGACGCCCGCACCAAGCATTTTTTTGATAATCGTTATGGCACCGGGCAGAGTACGGTCGACGGAATCATCCGGGCCACCAACCGTCTGCTGGCCGGATCGAATTTTGTGGTTTGCGGTTATGGATGGTGCGGGCGCGGTGTTGCCATGAGGGCCCGCGGCATGGGGGCCAATGTGATTGTCACCGAAGTCGATCCGTTGCCGGCCCTTGAAGCGGTTATGGACGGATTTACCGTCGTGCCGATCAATAAAGCCGCCCGCATCGGCGATTTTTTCTGTACGCTTACCGGCAATATTAATGTTATCCGCAAAGATCACTTTTCACTCATGAAAGATGGGGCGATTGTGGCCAACTCCGGTCACTTTAACGTTGAATTAGACCTGGCGGGCCTGGAACGAATTGCAAAATCGCGCCGCAAGATGCGGCCGTTTGTGGAGGAATTTACGCTGAGCAGCGGGCGCCGGATCAATGTGCTGGGAGAGGGGCGCCTGATCAATCTGGCGGCTGCGGAAGGCCATCCCTCCAGCGTTATGGACATGAGTTTTGCCAACCAGGCGCTCAGCATCGAGTTTATGGTGAAAAATAAAAAACCTTTAGCCAAACAGGTTTACCCGGTCCCGGAAAAAATTGATCAGCAAATCGCCAAAGAAAAACTGGCTGCTATGGGTACCCGGATCGATCGGCTGACCCCGGAGCAAAAGAAGTACCAGGCGTCCTGGGACATCGGCACGTAATAGGCATAGCGCATAGGGCATGGCGCAAAGCGTGTGAGATAAACTTTGAGCTTTTATACTTTTTGGTCGGCTATTAGATAAAAAATACGATATAGATATTTTTATCTTAACCCTATTAAGAAGGCTGTTCGAAATAGCAATTTCGGACAGCCTTTTCATTTTATACCGCAATAAGAACGCTATGCGCCATGCGCCATGCCCTATGCGCTATGCGTTACTGAGGCGAGAGGACGACAACGACGCGGGACTCTTTGAGAAACAACAGGTGATGGGATGCGCTTTTTAGTTTTGAAGCATCCGCATTGCTGATGACGATATTGCATTGACTGGGATAATCGGTTCGGAGTGCTTTTACCGTTAAGGGCTGGTCGGGAATGCGTGGGTCGGATTTAGCTGAGTCAATATCGGTGTAATATGCGGCCATGCCATGCTGGACAACAAATTCTCGACTCACAAAGGCCGGTCCGAATACTTCTTGCAGGTTTTCATCCAGAATTTTAAAGACCAGGGCAGGTTGAAGTTCGATGCTTCTGGCATCGACCAGCAAGCCGGTGTATGCGCCTGATACCGAATTTGTACTGTCACCAGTGGAATTTGCTCCCCGTTTGATTTGTTTAATGCTTTCTATCTGACGAATTTCTTCAGGCAGAACCAGCTGGGTGAACCCGCCGCGCAAATTCATCTGCAAAAGAACCTCAACGGATCCATCCGACATATATTTTCGAAATTCTTCAACTTCCGTCGCATCATAGACCATATCTTTGATTTGAGCCATGACCGTTTTGTTTTTAGCGGCCATGTTGCCGACACTGCGTTTTGAATTAATTTTAATTCGCTTTACCGTTTCAAACAGATTTATTCTGGCCTCATTTTTCGCTTCTGATAGTGCTTTCGGGCTGTTGGGGGGTGTTTTTTCGGCTCCTTTTTTGATGGGTGCGCTGATCCCTCTGGCCTGAACAACGCCTCTGGCCCAGTCAATTGTTCCGGTGCTTTTTTTTCAACCAGCCCGATCGATTCAGCACAGAATCCGGCCGTATAAACCAGGCTCAGCAGAGCCATGGCAAAGGCGAATATGGCTTTGTGTTTGTTCATATGTTCGATAAATGCTGAGATCGAAATAAATTTAAGCAATTTTAGCAAACTAAGCGCGGCCCCCACTCCACTTCAGCTTATTCTTCAAGATATCAAAATATTGCCGATCCGGCAGCGTGATCAAATGAATCGGGTGTGGCCCTTTTTGTATCACAATTTCATCCCGGTCATCTATCTCAAGCCCTTTTTGTCCGTCGAAAGTCAGGATGATATCAGAAGAACCTTTAGCCAGCCTGATTTTGATGTTTGCCGTTTCCGGGACAATTAAGGGGCGATTTGTCAGGGTGAAGGGACAGATCGGGGTTAAAATGATTCCAGGTACCGCCGGATGGATGACTGGACCACCGGCGGCCAGCGAATAGGCGGTCGAACCTGTGGGGGTTGCCACGATTAACCCGTCAGCGCTGTAAGTGGTCAGATAATGATCGTCGATATAGGTTTCAATGTGGGCCAGCCTTGCCAGGGCACCCCGGTTGATGACCACATCATTGAGTACGGCCCCGCGTGTCAGGGTTTTGTTCCGGCGCCTGACCTCGACAGAAAGCCGCATCCGCGGTCGCAGGATAAAATCGCCTTTCAAAACCTTTTCAGCGGCTTTATAAAGGTTCTCCTCTGCAATTTCCGCCAGGAAACCCACTTCCCCGAATTTGACCCCCAAGATGGGAATGTCGCGATCACCAATCCAGCGGACCGCACTTAAGAAGGTACCGTCTCCGCCTAACACAAAAATGCAATCCAAATCCGTGGGGGCCAGCAACAGGCTGGCAGCGGCATTTTTTTGCCCGGATTCTACGGGTTTTTTGCGAACAATTTCAACTTTTCTGGACCGTAACCACTTTTTAAGCGCATCGGCCTTTTTATTCGCTTTGGCATCTGATTTGACGACTAATCCGATTTTTTTCAAAGCGTTCAGTCAGCTCCTTTAGTCCGATTTTTTCTGATTACTCATACAAATTTGATGCAAAAACAGCAAGATGTTTTTCGATGTACAAAATGCCATTTGCGCTTGACAGTCTTGGAACGTCTCTTGTATACAGTCTACAATTGAATTCAATTCAATTATTATAGCGCCAATTATAAGCCACTTGTTTTATTCATCATAACCATTTTTCGAAACCCTAGACGGCAATTTCGGCCTACCCGATTGATTTTTCGAGCGATTTGCCTTTCTTAATCCATCATTTTTAGTGGGGATCCAATGAAAATTGAATCTTTAGTTGATCTGGCCAAACGGCATATTCAGCTGTGGATCATCAAGGGGGAATACCAGCCGGGTGAGCGGCTCAAAGAGGAGGAAATTTCAGCCCGTTTGGATATTAGCAGACCCCCTGTGCGGGAGGCATTAAAATTTCTGGAGGCCGAAGGTTTGGTGATACGCAAACCGCGTCGCGGTGTGTTCGTATCTGAAATGACGGCTAAAGATGTATGGGAAGCTTACACCCTTAAGGCCACACTGTATGAAATGGCAACCGATCTGGCGATGGACAATATGACCGCCCGGCAGGTTGCTGAACTGGAATCCATCGTCAAAAAAATGGAAGACTGCGTGAATACCGAACCCGTGGATTTGATTGGCTATCAGAAACACCATCAGGAATTCCATGATAAAATCATGCTGATTTCCGGCAACGAGCGTCTGAAAAAAATTTCCGCCAGCATCCACCTTCAGGTTTGTCGATTCAGCTACAAGTCATTGCAGAATAATGCGCATCTCAATTCGTCCATTCGTTATCACCGGCGAATCATTAACGCCTTGAAGGAAAAAAATAAACCATTGGCCTGTAAACTGATGAAGGGCCACGTTATGGAAGCCCTCGATGTTTTGCTTGATATTTATGATCTGAATGAAGAATCATCCGAAGAATATGCGCTCAAAGCAGTTGCATCGGACTGAATCATTTAATCATAGTATCGAAAACCAAGTTTGTGGGCCCGGTCAGAGATCACTGGCTTTGCCATAAACGATAGTCATGGGGTACTGGAATAATGGAAACATCATCCCTCCGGGGGAAATCAAGCTGGGCTTTACTGGTAAATTTCACGACAGTTAAGGAGATAGATAATGACGGTATTACCTGAAGTAGAAAAACACTATGGAAAGCTCAAATTTTTTATTAATGGCAACTGGATGGATTCCGCTTCGGACCAGATTTATGAAGACGTTAATCCGGCAACGGGTGAGGCGATTGCAGAGTTTCCTTCAGCCACCGACAGCGAAATCGAGCAGGCCATCCAAACCGCTCAGGCCGCGCTTGAAAAATGGCGGGAGGTTCCCCTCAGGGACAAAGCGCGGTATTTATTCGATCTGAGAGGAAAATTTGAAGAACATTATGACAGATTGTGCCGGGTGCTGGTGCAGGATCACGGGCGCACCATCGGAGAAGCCCGGGGCACCCTCCGCAGATGCATCGAAAACATCGAGTCTGCCTGCTCGGCCCTGCTGTTGCTGACCAAAGGGAGAATATGTAACCGAATTGGCCAGAGGGCTGGATCAGGCCTTGTACTGGGAACCCCGGGGAGTATTTTTGATTATTACGCCCAATAATATTCCGATGCACGCCTGGTCGTCTTTTGTGCCCTATGCGATTGCCAGCGGCTGTCCGGTGATCGTCAGCCCCAGTAAAAATGACCCGGTGTGTCTGGATGCCATCTTTAAGGTTACCGCAGAAGTTGAAGGCTTTCCGCCCGGACTGATGAACCTCGTATACGGCGGCAGTAATGTGAACCAGAAGATATTGTCCCATCCGCTGGTTAAAGGGGTGGGTTTCATTGGCTCTACACCGGTGGGCAAGGAGCTTTTCGCATTGGCCGGCAAGCTGGGAAAAGAGGCGTCGATTAACGGCAACGGTAAAAATCATGTGCTGATCATGCCGGACTGTAACGTGGATGCGGTTGTAGACGGGCTGCGGCGGGGCTGTTACGGCATGGCTGGTCAGCGCTGTCTGGGTAGCGATAATTTACTTTTTGTCGGCAAAGCCTACGATGAAGTCAAAGATAAATTTATTCAGGCTTCCGCCAACATGAAACTGGGATATGGCCTCGATGAGGCTACCCAGCTCGGACCGCTTGTTTCTGAAAAAGGAAAGCAGAAGGTAATCGATTTTATTGAAGCCGGCATCAAAGAAGGCGCCAAATTGACACTCGATGGACGAAGTGTAAAAGTCGAAGGATTTGAAAAGGGATTTTTCGTTGGTCCCACCATCTTCGAAGATGTCCACCCGGATATGCATGTTGCCCGGGTGGAAGCTTTCGGACCGGTGGCCAATCTGATGCGCGTCAGGGATCTGGATGAGGCCCTTGAGTGGATCAATACCAAAGACAATTACGGTCACTCCGCCTGCATTTTTACCCCAGATGGTGCAACGGCCCGCAGATTTATGAAGGAAGCCGATGTCGGCAACATCGGCATTAATGTGCCGGTGCCGCAACCGTATGCCTTTTTCCCGCTGGGTTCAAAGAATGAATCGGCTCTGGGCGTTGCCAAATCCCGCATAGATTCTATGCGGTTATTCCTGAATCAAAAAACAGTTACCGAAAGGTGGTAGCAATGGTTTTTAACCCGAATTGAGCGTAAACCAAATGAGAAACAGGGGGCAAAAATGAGCACGAACAAACCTCAGATACGAAAAATCTACACGATCATTGAGGAAACCCATTCGGATGGAACAGTTCAACTGGATAAACCCAGTCGTAAAGCCGCAGCCGCTGCCGTCTTCAGTAATCCTTTTGCCGGCAAATACCAGGAAGACCTCAGCCTGCTCTATGAATGGAGCGAACAGCTTGGCGAAATGTTGACCCAAAAAGCCGTTGCCGCACTGGGGGTCGAGCCGGCAAAGGTTCACAGCTACGGCAAAGGGGCAATTGCCGGCGGCAAAGGCGAACTGGAGCACTGTGCGGCGCTGATGCACCCGGCACTCGGCAAGCCCATGCGCGACAATGTCGGCGGCGGCAAAGCGTTGATTCCATCCGCTAAAAAACTGGGATTTCCCGGTGTGGCGTTGGACGTGCCGCTGCATTTCAAGGATGCCGCCTTTGTGCGGTCTCATTTTGATGCCATGGAAGTCCGGTTGCCGGATGCGCCCCGGGATGATGAACTGGTCCTGATTGTAGCGGTTACCGATTCCGGTAGACCGGTGGCACGGGTGGGCGGTCTGAAGCTTGAGGAAGTAAAGGGGGAAGACGGCCTGCGGTAGATGCCTTCGCAAAAATGCATTAAAAACAGTGATCTAAAGTTGGAAGTGACCTAAAGTGACTAAAGTTAAGGAATTCTGTCTTTTTATAAAAGATGGAGCAAAGCGACACCTTAACTTTAGGCACTTCAAACTTTAGTTCACTTTAGTCACTTGTCTTTGTGGTGAGTTACAATGAAATCCAATACGATTTCCATCCATTTCACCATAAATGGAGAACAAAAGAAGCTGGATATCCCGGCAGGGATGACGGCCCTTGAACTCATCAGAGATCGGCTTGAGCTGAAAGGAACCAAAGAGGGCTGCGGCATCGGCGAGTGCGGTGCCTGCACCATTGTCGTCGATGGTCGGGCCGTCAACGCTTGTTTGATGTTTGCAGCACAATTGGACGGCCGGGAAATTTCTACTGTTGAAAGCCTGGATCAAGCTGGGCGGCTTCACCCGATTCAAGAGGCGTTTGCTGAACAGCATGCGGTTCAGTGCGGATTCTGTACACCGGGGCTATTGATGAGCACCCGTGCCCTGTTGAAAGAGCAATCCAATCCAGACCGCAGCGAAATCATCAAAGCGATTTCTGGCAACCTCTGCCGGTGTACCGGCTATCACAGTATTATTGCGGCCATAGAAGATGCCGCCAAAAAGCAACCGAAAGCGGATAAGTGATCCGGGCAGGAGCGTAAAACGAATGTTTGATGTGGCGTATATAAGACCGGATAACCTCGGCGAAGCGCTTGATTTTTTAAACGCCAAGGGGGCCGAATCTAAAATTCTGGCCGGCGGCACAGATATAATGGTCGACCTGCGATCCGGCACGCTTAACACCCGGCATCTTCTCGATGTGAGCCGCTTGAATGATTTGAAAAAAATTGAAGTTCTTGACGATAAATTATCCATCGGTGCTGCTGTGACGATTGCCGAATTATTGGAATCTAAAACCATTGCCGCTTCAGCCCCGGCCCTCAGAGCAGCGGCGAATAAATTCGCAAGCAAGCAAATCCGCAACGTGGCCACTATTGGTGGCAATGTCGCTCATTGCTCTCCCTGTGGCGATACCATTCCGCCGCTGTTGATTCATCAAGCCCAAGCGGTGGTAGCGAACCCGCAGGGTCAACGCAATGTGACCATTGAGGAAATGGCCAGTGGGCCCTATCATTGCAGTTTGCATCCAAATGAACTCATTACCCATTTTATTTTAGAACCCAAGCCACCGGAAGTCGATTTCGCTGATTTTCAGAAAATCGGAAGACGGCAGGAACTGGCGATTGCAAGGATGAGTATGGCCGCCATGGCTTCCAAAGAAGATGACCACTCGATTTCCTTTTTACGTTTTGCCTTGGGGTCCTGTACGCCCACACCCCACCGATTTTACGAGGTTGAAGATTTTCTGATGGGCAAAGTGCCCACTGAAGAGGCCCTGTGGCAGGCTGGGAAAATACTGGCTGAAAAAATGTTGGATATCACCGGCCGAAGACCATCGGCGATCTATAAGGAACCGGCGATCCAGGGCTTGTTTATGCGCATGATGAGCCCATTGGTTCAGTAATTATGAAAGCAACATACAAAATCATCGGACAAAATATTCCCAAAATCGGTTTAAAAAAGCGGTTGCGGGGAGAGCCGATTTTCAGCGCCGATCTGGAGCTCGACAACCCGCTTATCCTGAGGGTTCTGAGGAGCACCCAGGCGCATGCCGATATCAAGCGAATTGATTATGAAAAGGCACTTCGGATCAGCGGCGTTGTGGGTGTGTTTACTGCCGAAGATATTCCCGGTAAAAATTTGACCGGTATCATCAACAAAGATCAACCCTTGTTGGCCACCGGCAAAGTGCGCAGTGCCGGCGAACCGGTTGCCCTTGTTGCGGCTGAAACCCAAGCGGCTGCAGAGAGCGCCCTGAAGGCTATCGAGGTGACCTACGAAACACTGCCGGCGGTGTTTCATACCACAGAGGCCATGGCGCCCGGAGCGACGAAAATCCACGAAAAGGGCAATCTGCTTTTCAGCCGCAAGATAAAGAAAGGTGATGTCGACAACGCATTCAGACAATGTGCGGCGATTGTCGAAAAGACCTACCAGACGACCTATGTCGAGCACAGCTATCTGGAGCCGGATGCCGGTGCGGGGTATGTGGACTATGACGATACCCTCGTCATTTTCGCTTCCACCCAAAATCCCCATTACGACCATAAAGAACTGGTCGGCCTTCTGGGGCTTGAAGATGAGCAGGTGCGAATCATTCAGGCGGCCACCGGCGGCGGGTTTGGCTCCAAACTCGATATGAATGTGCAGGGCTTTGTCGGGTCTGGCCCTTTATCATCTGAAAAGACCGGTACGAATGGTATACAGTCGGGAAGAAGCTTACCAGGCGACAGCTAAGCGTCATCCACTTGAGATGACACTTAAAACAGGCGCTGACAGCCAAGGCAGGCTTCTGGCGATGAGCGCCACCATTACCTGCGATACCGGCGCTTATGGCTCCTATGGTATTGCCGTGACGTCACGGGCGGCGGTACATGCGACCGGTCCCTATGAAATTAAAACCGTGGCGGTTGAGAGCCGCTGCGTATATACCAATAATCCCTTTTGCGGCGCCATGCGGGGTTTCGGTACCCCGCAGATCGCCCTGGCCCACGAATCCCAGATGGATCTTCTGGCACTGGAACTCGGCCTGGATCCCTTAGAAATACGACGGATGAATGCTTTGAAGTCGGGCTCTAAAACAGGAACCGGCCAGGAGCTGACGGACAGTGTCGGGATCGGCAAATGTCTGGATGAGATCCAGCCTTACTTTGAGCAAGCCAAGGCAGAATGGCAATCGGAACCCATTGGCCCGTACAAAAAAAGAGGCGTCGGCATCGGATGCATGTGGTATGGCATCGGCAACACCGGTGTGCAAAATCCGTCGACCGCCAGGATCACCATGGATCGGAATGGGAACGTTACGCTGTTTAGCGGTTGTGCGGATATCGGTCAGGGATCCACAACCGTCCTTGCTCAGATTGCCGCGGAGGTTCTGGGATTGGCTCCCGATTCCATCCGTCTGGTTGTGGCCGACACCAAGTGCACCACCAACGCCGGCGCCACATCCGCCAGTCGCCAGACGTATATTTCCGGAAATGCGGTCAAAGAGGCTGCTGAAAAGCTGGCCGATGTTTTGCTGACCGAGGCGGTCAACAAACTGAAAGCACCCAAAACGTCCTTGCAGCTGAGATTCTGGTTTTATCAGGGTGTTGGACAATCCCGATAAAAAGATCGGATTTTCATGGCTGGCCCGGCGCATCCGCGAAAAGGGCCTTCCGCTGACCTGGAACGGGTTTTTCGATCCGGATACGGTGCCGCTGGATCCGGATACGGGCCAGGGCGTGCCTTACGCCACCTATGCCTTTGCCTGCCAGCTGGCGATGCTCAGTGTGGACACCCTGACCGGAGAGGTAAAGGTGGAAAAAATAGTGGCAGCCCACGATGTCGGCAAGGCCATTCATCCGGAAAATGTCAAAGGCCAGATATGCGGTGGCGTGGCCATGGGAATGGGTTTTGCCCTCATGGAAGAGTTTGTTCCCGGCCAAACCCTTTCGTTTAAAGATTATCTGATCCCCACCTGTGCGGATATGCCGGAGATCATTCCCATAATCGTAGAGTCACCGGAGCCCAGCGGGCCGTTTGGCGCCAAAGGCGTTGGCGAACCCGCTTTAATACCCACCGCTCCGGCCATCATCAATGCCCTGGCGGATGCGCTGGGCGAACGAATTTATCAATTGCCGGCCAATCTGGAACGCGTTTTAGAAACCAGTATCAAAGCCGGCCATTTTGGTCCCAAGGAGGTAGAAAATGTCTAAAGTCCTTTTAAAAAATATCGGAATCATTGTCAGTGGCGATATTGCAAATCCGATTTTAAAAGGCAATGCCATATTAATCGAAGACGGCAAGATAAAGCAGAACGGTCAGGAAGGCGACCTCGATGCCGCCGGCGCTGAAATGATCATTGACTGTGATGGCGCCACCGTCACCCCGGGATTGTTCGATTCTCACTGCCATGTTGTTCTGGGAGATTACACGCCCCGGCAAAAACAAACCGGGTTTTTAGAAAGCGAGGTGCACGGGGGCGTGACGACCTTTATTTCCGCCGGGGAAGTTCATCTGCCGGGGCGCCCCAAGGATCCGGCCGGCACCAAAGCACTGGCTATTTTAGCAGCGAAATCGTTTGGCAACTTCAGGCCGGGCGGCGGCAAGGTTGTCGGCGGCGCGGTGATTTTGGAAAAAGGGCTTGTTCAAGCAGATTTTGAGGAGATGGCAAGAGAAGGCGTCCGGACCGTCGGCGAAATCGGACTGGGAACCATCAAGAATCCCGAAGATGCCGCTCCCATGGTGAAATGGGCAAAAGCATGCGGCATGACCGTGATGATGCACACCGGCGGCACCTCCATTCCCGGCAGCAGCACAGTGACCGCCGAAATGGTCATTCAGACAAACCCGGATATCGTGTCGCATATTAACGGCGGGCCGACGGCGGTGGCAATGGATGAGGTCAAACGCCTGGTGACCGAAACCGATCTGGCACTGGAAATCGTTCATTGCGGAAATCCCAAAGTGGCGGTGGAGGCCGCCAATTTATGCGTCGAGCAAAATGCACTGGACCGCATTATCATCGGAAATGATGCGCCTTCCGGCACCGGGGTGGTGCCGCTGGGTGTGCTGCGGGTCATTTGCCATCTGGCCAGCCTGACGGCGATTAAACCCGAAGAGGCCATTTGCATGGCCACCGGCAATACGGCCCGGGTTCACAAACTGCCTCAGGGAGTGATCGCTGAAGGCAAAGACGCCGACCTGGTCATTATGGATGCGCCCATGGGCTCGGTTGGCGAAGATGCGCTGTCCGCCATTGAAGCCGGAGATGTGCCAGCGGTGGCCATGGTGCTGGTGGACGGTGAAATTGTAGTGGCCAAGAGCCGCAACACGCCGCCGCCGGTGCGGAAGCCAAAAGTCGTTTAAGCTGTGATGGTGTTATTCGAAAAGTAAAGCCTTTATGGTTCGCATTTCAGTTTGTATTCTGGAGTAATGGAGTACTTAAGATTTCGGAATGCGGATTTCGGATTTTGAATATACGACGTGTTTGATATTCAATCTGACAATCCGGCAATTGATTTTACTCCACTCTATTAAATAGCAAAAAGTATCTCGGCTAAAAGCCGTTGGGTAAAGACTATGAAGATCAATACGGACAAATGCATCGGTTGCGGGTATTGCGTGCGCGACTGCCCGGTGGATGCCGTTAAAATGGTCAAGAAAAAGGCGGTGATCAATGATCACGGGTGCACCCATTGCGGCGTGTGCCTGCGGGTTTGCGAAAGTGATGCGGTAATTGCCGCCGAAAGCAAGCCGCCGGACGCTATCGAATGCGATGCCTGCCCGATCAAATGCTGGATTCAACCCGGGTACGTCGGCGCCTGCCACCGTTACCGCAACGAAGCGGGCAAATTGATGCGGCTCACACGGCTGCACACTTACGCCGATGTAAAACATCTCGTCGGCCCCGAACCCGGGGCCAATATTCGCAAGCCCCTGATTACGGCCATCGGCGCCGGGACCACCTATCCGGACTGCAAACCGGCGCCCCATATCGTGCAGGCCAAAAGGCGCGGTGTTGATGTCGTCACCGTCGTGACGGAAGTTCCGTTGAGCTACAGCTCGGTCATCGTCAAAATCGATACGGATGTCCCCATCGGCCAGGAGGGCGATCGAATCTTTGTGGGCAAAAGAGAAGTCGGTATGGTGGAGACCGAACAGTACGGTTCCAAGATGCTGCATATCGGTGGTGTCAATCGTCTGACCGGGAAAAACGGTTTTGTGATTGCCAGAACCATCACCGAAATTGCCAATCGCAAACGGGTGAAACTCAAAATCGAAAACGGCAGCCGACTTGAAGTTCAGGTGGGCCATGCCCCCATCATTGACGGTAAAGAAGTGGCCAAGATGCGCGTGGGCTGCGGCAGTGCCACCATGGGGCTGTTTGCCCCCCTGCTGATAGAGGCCGCCGATGAAGTCATTATCATCGATTCCCATATCACCGGGCAGATGAGCCGTCATGTGGCCGGAGTCTATGCCGGCGCCAAACCCACCGGTATCCGGCTGAAGTTCAGTGAAAGCACCCCGGGCCGCTATTTCGGCGATCATGGCAACGGGTGGGGGGGGACATCCATTACCCACCCGGTTGATGTGATCAGCACGATCGATATGAAAGTTGCCCGCAGCGGCATGACCATATTGATTACCGAGACCACCGGCCAAAACGGTGCCATGTTTAAAATCGGCAAAGGCGGCAGCCTCAAAGAAATCCCCCTTTCACAAGAAAGCCGGGGCCGCCCTGAAAGCCATCGATGACAGTTGCGAACCTTCGCGGGTGTCGGCAATTTATACCGCCGGCGCCGGCGGCAGCGCGCGGGCCGGTGCGACCAAATATCCCATTAAACTAACCCGAGCGGTGCATGCCGGCAAGGTGCATTTGACCGTGGGCGGTTCTCCCGGATTTGTCTTGCCGGGCGGGGGGATTTCTTTTATGGTGGATGTCGAGCGGGTCAAAACCGGCGCTTTTTACTGGACACCGACTCCGGCCACCATCTGTCCGCTGGAGTACACCATGAAGCTTAAGGACTATAAAGACATGGGCGGGCACATTGAAGCCATGAAGCCATTTAAAGTCAAAAAGCACGGATCAAAATGACCGATGTCCTATGAACAATCCATAACGCTGCTGGATGAAGAAACCGTTTTAGCCGAATGCGGTCCCATGCGCCTGGCGATCCGCGCCTGGCAAAACAGCCGACCACAAATAGACCTGTGCCGGCAGGCTGCGGAAGCATCATTTACCTATCTGGAAGCGGTCGCAAAACACAAGACCGTCTTGAGCGATTTTGCCGGGAACATCAGGGCGTTGCCGGAAAACGACTTGGCGCAGCGGATGATTGAAAGTGTCCGGGCCATCGGTGATATTGATCTAACACCCATGGCTGCCGTCGCGGGCACGCTTGCCGATGCCGTGGCCGACTGGCTGTTTAGTCGCGGGTCAACCAAGGTCGTGGTGGACAATGGCGGCGATATCGCCATACGACTGGCAGCGGGTGAAACAGCAACCGTTGGCATTCGCCCTCAAATAAACCGCTTGGACATATCCCATATCGCCCAGCTGGACGACCGCAGTTCATCCTGGGGCGTGACCACCAGCGGTCTGGGCGGCAGAAGTTTTACCCGGGGGATTGCATCGGCTGTTACGGTCTTGGCTGCCAGCGCCTCGGTTGCCGATGCGGCTGCCACGGCGATTGCCAATGCCTGCTTTGTAAGGGACAAAAACATACGTCAGGCTCCTGCTGAACAAATCGATCCCAATACCGATCTGACGGGTAAAATGGTGACAATAAGTATCGGCAAACTTGCGGGGGACAAGCGCAAGGTTGCCCAAATCAACGCATTACAGCGGGCCGAAGATCTGGTCGCTTGCGGTGTTATTGTCGGTGCGCTTATTTTCCAAGACTCACTCTTCTCGATGACCTCCTCGTTAGCCGCCCGGATCCGCAGGATCGATGACTGCCGAGGAGGAAGCTGAAGGCACTTTTGGGGTTGCGACAGCTGCACTTAAGCTCACATCTGATCGGAAGCATGGCAATCGTTGAAAGGATTAATTGGCTTGACATGGGTTAGTGTTGTTTGCTTTAAAAAAGGATCGCGAGTAATCTCTGAGCGTTGAGGTGGCTTTTGCCGTTTCGGCGAGAAAAACAAAATTTTGGCAGCTGCCGCAGGGGCTTCAGCGGCGAATCTGCTTTGCCTGTTTTCCACACAAAGAAGCATCAATGCGTGCCAGGCAGACACGCAAACCGC
Organism: uncultured delta proteobacterium; assembly: GCA_963706575.1. Lineage (GTDB taxonomy): Bacteria > Desulfobacterota > Desulfobacteria > Desulfobacterales > JAHEIW01 > JAHEIW01. The sequence continues at coordinate 265,805 of CAVPNL010000005.1, forward strand.
GTGTGACCGAGAGGGGGGAGGCGGTTTGCCGGTGTCTCCTTGCGGCAATTGGTTTTTGCTTGAAAATTGCAACAGGCCGTTAAACAAACCATCAAAAAACAAAGGAGGCATTCCATGAAAAAACGAATGTTTTGTGCCACTGGATTCTTGGTTCTTTTCCTGGCGTTCGCTTTCCTGCTGCCAACCGCGGTGACTGCCCAGTCTAAATCAACCATGCACATCAAGTTCAGCACCTGGCATCCCCCGATGAGCCGGGAGGTTAAAACGGTGTGGATCCCCATGATGGAGGAGCTCAAAAAGAGAAGCGGCGGCCGGATTACATATACCATGTATGCTGGCGGTGCGCTGGGCAAAGGGCCGGAGCATTATGACATCGTTGCCAAAGGCCTGTCGGATATGGGGTATTTCACCGCCACCTGGACGCCGGGGCGCTTTCCGGTCAGCGATGTTCTGTCCCTGGCCGCCACGACCGACGGCAAGGACGTGAGCACCGAAGTCGGCAACGCGCTTTACGAGAAACAGCTGAAAAATGAATTTCCGGGGGTCAAAATGATCGAGCTGAACGGCTGTATCCAGGCGTTTCTGTGGACGACCAAGCCGATTCGCACGCTCGATGATGTCAAGGGCTTGCGGATCCGATCACCCGGCGGACACCAGACAAATTATATCAAGGCGTTGGGCGCGGAGCCCGTTTTCATGCCTCTTGGCGACGTGTATCTTTCCATGCAGACCGGCACCATCGATGGTCTGGTGACCTGCCCGCCGCTGGTGCTGGCATTCAAACTTTACGAGGTCGCCAAGCAGGGAACCCTGGCCACCTTTGGCTGCGTCACCGAAGGGGTCATTATGAACCAGAAAAGCTGGGACAACGCGCCGGATGATTTGAAGCCGATCATCATGGAGGTGTGCAGCAACCCCTATGCCACCACCGGCGGTTTGACCCGCGATGTTTACCAGACCATGATGGAGGAGATCGCCGACAAAGGCGTCGAGCTCTATCAGATGCCCCAGGATCAGCAGGCCCAGTGGTTTAAATTGTTCCAGGCGGAAACCAAAAAGTGGGTCAGCGAACTCCAGGCCAAAGGCCTTCCCGCCAAAGAAGCCGTCATGCTCTTTAACGAAGAGACGCATAAGCACGATGTCTCCGCTGCGGCGTTTCCAGCAGAATGGGGTAAAAAATAGCTCGGCGCATAAGGAAGGTTATCAGTGGAAAAAGACGGGAAGATCAAATTCTGGATTCAGCGCGTCAACCGCTGGATTTGTTATGTGGGCATGTTTCTGATTCTTCCCTTGATGCTGTTCACGACTGCTGATGTCATCGGCCGGGCTGTCTGGGCCCGGCCGATTCCCGGCATCGTCGAGCTTTCCAGCTACGTGCTGGATGTTTTCATCCTATTGGGCTTGGCCTACACCCAGCAGGTCAAAGGCCACGTGCGTGTTTCCATGTTGACCTCCCGCATGTCGCCGCGCGCTCAAATATTTCTAGAAATTGTCGTAACGTGTCTCAGCCTGTTCATCATCGCTCTGCTGGCCTGGCAGGGCTGGGTCGTGGGTTTAGAGGAAACCGCGGTTTCCGACATGCTTAGAGTAGCGCAACGCCCCTTCAAGCTTCTGGTCGGTGTCGCTGCCTTTTTGCTTTGCCTGGAGTTGATGGTCGATCTGGCGACAGCCTTTAGGGCATTTAAAAGGAGCGGGTAATGGATCCGGTTCTCTTAGGCCTTGTTGGCACCCTTCTCGTGTTTTTCCTGCTTTCCCTGGGAATGCCGATCGCTTTCTCGATGATGCTGGTGGGCTTCCTGGGCATTTCGTTTCTTTCGTCCGTCCAGGCCGCCCTGCCGGTACTGGCCCGAACCGTCTACGAAACATCCTCGCACTATCCTTACACCGTTATCCCCCTGTTTGTGGTCATGGGGGGGTTTGCCGGCAGCTCCGGCATGACGAGGCAGTTGTACGCGGCTTTCGACAAATGGCTGCGCATGCTTCCCGGCGGTCTTGGCGTGGCGACCGTCGCCGCCTGCGCCGGGTTTGCCGGGGTATCCGGATCATCGGTTGCCACGGCGGCAGCCATGGGAACGGTGGCGATCCCGGAAATGAATCGGTTTGGTTACAGCCCCAAGCTGTCCGCAGGCACCGTTGCGGCCGGTGGCACCCTGGGATTTCTGATACCGCCCAGCATCGGTTTCGTGGTTTATGGTATGCTGACCGAACAGTCCATCGGGAGACTGCTGATCGCCGGGATTGTTCCGGGACTTCTGCTGGCGCTGGCGTACATCGGTATCATCGTATCGTGGGTGAAGATAAATCCGAAGATTGCTCCCAGCAGCCCCGAACCCGTGAGCTGGAAAGAAAAGTTTGCTTCCCTGCTGCCCGTGTGGGAACCGCTGATGATATTTTTGGTCGTCATGGGCGGCATTTATCTCGGATTTTTTACGCCCACGGAAGCGGGTGGCGTCGGTGCGACGGTGCTTTTTCTGGTGGCGCTGTTTAAACGCAAATTGCATTGGACGGCTTTCAAAGCCGCTTTGCTGGAATCTGTCAGCATTTCGGTAATGGTTCTTTTCCTAGTCGCTGGAGCCAACGTCTTCAGTACGTTTCTGGCGCTCTCCACGATACCCATTCAAGTGTCTACCTGGGTGGTCTCGCTTGAGGTCTCCCGGTACATGATTCTGGCGATTGTTATTCTGATTTATCTTTTCTTGGGCTGTTTTCTGGACGCCATTTCGATGATGGTGCTGACCATGCCGGTTATTTTCCCGGTGATCATCAATTTGGGCTTTAACCCGATTTGGTTCGGCGTCATCGCAGTCTTGATGATGGAGGCCGGGCTGCTCACTCCGCCGATGGGGCTCAATGTGTTCACCGTTGCGGGCGTGGCCAAAGACGTGCCCCTGGAATCGATTTACCGCGGTATCCTGCCTTTTTTGATTTCCATATTTGGGGTGGTTCTTCTTATTATCCTCTTTCCGAAGCTGGCCACCTTCCTGCCGAACATGATGCTAAACTAGATGGATTCCAGCTGTCACGCTAATGGATGATAGATATGGCAGATACTTTGCTGATGGTAATCAGGAAGGATATTACAATTTAGAAGGGATTATCATTCAATCCAAAATCCGCAATCTGAAATCCGCAATCCGTTTATTCCCCCAGATACGCTTCACGGACCATTTCGTTTTTCTCGAGGTTTTCACAGGAATCGCTGAGCACGACCGAACCCGATTGCAGCACATAGCCGCGGCTGGCGACCTGCAGTGCCAACCGGGCATTCTGCTCGACCAGCAGGATGGTTGTTCCGGCGGCATGCAGCTGGCGAATGGTATCAAAGATGTCGTCGACCAGCACCGGTGCCAATCCCATGGACGGTTCGTCAAGCAGCAGTACCTTGGGGCTGGTCATGAGTGCGCGGCCCATGGCCAGCATTTGCTGCTCGCCGCCGCTAAGGGTGCCGGCCACCTGCTTGCCGCGCTCTTTGAGCCGCGGGAAGAGTTGTAACACGCGTTCCAGGTTCTCTTTGTTCTTTTGGCTGTCTTTGCAGATGAAGGCGCCCATGTCCAGATTTTCCATTACCGTCAACGTGCCGAAAATACGGCGGCCCTCGGGAACCTGGACCACGCCTTTCTCGACGATTTTATGGGGCCGCAGTTTGGTGAGATCCTCATCGTTCAAGCGGATCGACCCTTTGCGGGGTTTTAACAGACCGCTGGTGGTTTTGAGCATGGTACTTTTGCCTGCACCGTTGGCACCGATGATGGTCACAATCTCACCTTCTTCGACGCTGACCGAAACGTCTCTGAGCGCATGGATGTGTCCGTAATAGGTGTGGATTCCCTCAACTTCAAGCATTGCCATGGCAGACTTCCTCCTGATTTCTCATCTAAGCGGCGGCCTCTGCGGCGCTCGCTCCGGTTCCCAAGTACGCCTCGATCACTTTCGGGTTCTTTTGAATTTCCGCCGGGGTGCCCTCTGCGATTTTTTCACCGTAGTCCAAAACGGTGACAATTTCGGAAATGCCCATGACGACTTTCATCTGATGTTCGATTAAAATGATGGTGATGCCGAGCTCATCCCGCAGGTGCTGAATAAAGTCCATCATTTCCTGGGTCTCACTGGGGTTCATGCCGGCGGCGGGTTCATCCAGCAACAAAATTTGCGGACGGGTGGCCAGCGCGCGGGCAATTTCCAGGCGCCGCTGTTCGCCGTAGGGCAAATTCTTGGCCAGCTGTTCTCCTTTGCCACCCAGATTAACAAAGCGCAGCAGGCGGCTGCTTTCTTCATCGGCCGTCTGTTCTTCTTTGCGGGTGCCGGGGGTTCCGATGACGATCCCCATAAAACGCGCTTTGAGATGGGAATGCAGGCCCACCAGAATATTTTCCATCGCCGTCAGGGCGGGAAACAGGCGGATATTCTGATAGGTGCGTGCAACCCCCAGGCGCACGATTTGATCCGGCAGCAATCCCACCAGTGCGTGGCCCATCAGGTCGATTTCCCCCAACTCCGGTTTATAGAAACCTGTGATGCAATTGAACAGGGTCGTCTTGCCAGCCCCGTTGGGCCCGATGACACTGTGGATGCTGCTTTCTTTGACCGTCAGATCCAGATTGTCGATGGCAACCAGACCGCCAAATTGTTTGGTGAGTCTTTTCGTTGTCAGAATTGCCATGCTTTCCTCCTAACCGCTTGCCGGGGCGGCTTCGGCCGCCTCCGCCTCATTTTCGTCTTCTTCGATGTGCAGCTCACGCCGCCGCTTGACATCCGGCCACAGCCCTTCGGGTTTCAATAACATCATGGCCACCAGCGCGGCACCGTATACCAGCAAGCGGAACTCGGCAAATTCGCGCAGCAGTTCGGGCAAACCGACCAGGGCGAAGGACCCCACAATGACACCGGGGATGCTGCCCATGCCGCCGACAATGATCAGACAGATAATGTTGATGGAAACAATGACATTGAAGCTATGGGGATAGACCGAGCCGATTTTAGTGGCAAAAATGGCGCCGCTCAAGGCCGAAAAACCGGCGCCGGTGGCAAAGGCCATCAGTTTGGTGGCCACCAGGTTAATGCCCATGGCCTGGGCCACGTCCTCATCCTCGCGCACAGCCATCCAGGCTCTCCCCAGGCGGGAGTCCCGCAGGCGCCAGGATATAAATCCGACCAGCAGACAGCCGGCCAGAATGATATAATAGACTTGCTGCGGCGTGGTAAAGGTGTACCCGGCCAGACTGATATTGGGAATTTGGCCGATACCCTGGGCGCCGCCGATCCACGGGCGCAGCCAGTCGGACAGAACCAGAATCCGAATGATTTCACCAAACCCCAGGGTGGCAATCGCCAGGTAATCGCCGCGCATTTTGAGCACCGGCACCCCCAGCAGCACACCGGACAAAATGCCCGCGGCGACGACAATGGGCAGGGCACTCCAGAATCCCATACTAAAGAATCCCAGCTCAGGGGATGTCAGAATGGCGACCACGTAAGAGCCCACGGCGAAAAAGGCCACATAGCCCAGATCCAGCAATCCGGCAAAACCCACCACGATGTTGAGCCCCAGCCCCAGAAGCACGTAGAGGCCGACGATGGTCAAAACCTCACTGAGGAACAGCCCCAGGATTTTCGGCAAAACAAGCAGGATCAACGCCATAACCAGCATGCTGGCGAGTTTTAGAGTGCGCTGCTGCCCGGCAGGCAGCCCTTCCACCCTGGTTTTAACGCTGCCGCCTTTGCTGTGCCACAAATAAACCAGTAGTGCGACCAAAACAAACAAGCCGACGGCCCCTTTGAGAGCCAAACCGTTGGCCGCAAACAGAAACAGGTTGATCTTGGCCAGCGGGCCCCACAGCGAGATGACCGGCCGCAGCATGTCCTGCAGCATGCCGGCCATGATCACAGTGCTGAATGCCGTGATGAGCATTTTGCGAACTACGGCCGGGGCCTGGTAGAGCAGGCCGGCAAAAAGACCGCTCAGGGCGCCGCTGAACAGCAGCAAGGGGATGCCGAGCTTGGGGCCGTAATAAAATGTCAATATCTGATAGAGCACCGGTGAGGCATTGATAAACATCATTCGCAGGTTGATGAGCTTGCCGATGGTAACCAGCAGGGCAATGCCGGCCGCCGTCATCACGCCGGTGAGGATGGCCGTGCCGAAGACCAACACAGTCTGGTCCCGCCCAACTTTTTTAGCAGCCAGGTAGGATAGAAATACCGCGTTGAGCAGCAGCAGGATGTTGCCCATGGTAACAATTTGGTAAATAATATCGCGCTTGTTAAAGGACTCGACCATGCCGATCAGGGCGAGCATCACCGCCGTCAAGGCACCGATCAGCCCGATGTTGAACGCATTCCGCCAGGGAGATTGATCCTGATTCATTTTGTCAAAAACGTCCTTTCTGACTTCAGAAGAGTTGACTAAGCTTTCTTTATGGCCAATCGTTCGCCCAGAATTCCGGTCGGGCGGAAAATCAGCACCATCACCAGCATCGTAAAGGCAATCGCGTCCTTGAGCTGATAGGGCGCCACGATACCCAGACCATCAAGAAACAGGCTGGGGCCGACGGATTCAACCAGTCCGAGGAAGATGCCGCCCAGCATCGCACCCGGGATATTGCCGATGCCACCCAGAACTGCGGCGGTAAAGGCTTTGATGCCGGGGATGAAGCCCATGAAAAAATGCACCTGCTTGAACATTATGGCGTACAGCACCCCGGCCGCACCGGCGGCGGCGCCCCCGACAACAAAAGTCATGGATATCATTTTGTCCACGTCGATTCCCATCAGGGCCGAGGCTTCCTTGTCCTCGGAGACGGACCGAATGGCCTTGCCGATGCGGCTTTTCATGACAAAGGAGTACAGGGTGAACATCAGCACGACGGCGGCCACGATGACGACGGCCTGAAATTTGAGAATACGGATACCGGCAATTATCCAGTGGCCTTCCAGCATCGCGATGTCCGGATACGCCTGGAAGCTGGAACCATAGAGCCCCCGAAACAGGTACTGCAGAAAAAAGGACGCCCCGATGGCGGTGATCAGCGGGATCAGCCGCGGTGCGCCTCTGAGGGGCCGGTAGGCAATCCGTTCCAGAAAAAAAGCAATCGTGACGGATACGGCCATGGATACGAGGAAGATGACCCCCAGGCAGAGAATGGGCTGGGCCTCCAGAAAGTCATTGCGGTAAAAATAGGCCGCCACAAAATAGGCCGTATAGGGTCCGCTCATGAAGACTTCGCCGTGCGCAAAGTTGATCATGCGCAACACGCCGTAAACCATGGTATAACCGGTGGCGATCAGCGCATACACACTGCCCTGGGCCAGGCCGAAGATGACGAAATCGATCCAGTGTCGGGTGGTATAGGTCCCTTTGATCAGGGTGGCGATCGAGCCCCAGATAATCAGGAACAGCAGCCCGCCGCCGATCAGCCACATCACCACGTCGGTGGGTGATATCCGTTCGCGAATTCGTTGCAGCATAGTTCTTTTCCTTCTTAATCCTTATGAACCTGATGTTTGCCTTATGACAACGTGCGTTTTCTCGCAACGCGAAATGTTGCCTGCGTTGACGCACGGCAAACGGTCGGGGAGAATATGCTATTTTGCAGGGAGAGCCGGGTATCATTCGCATACCCGGCTCTCATGCAGCATTAAAGAAAAAGCGAAAAAGCCGGCTTCGATAGAAGCCGGCTCTGATCGATTAAAATTAATACGGTTTCCAGTAAGGCTTGCTCGGCATCTGCAGCTTCTTCACGTTTTCTGGCTCGGTCTGATAAACTGCGATTTTCGGATCGGCGCAGTCGCCGTACTGGTCACAGGTGATCGTGCCGGTCAGCCCTTTCATCTTTGAGGTGGCGTAGAGGGCATCCCGCAGCGCTTGGCGGCCGATATACAGATCTCCGCCTTCTTTGACGGCCACTTTGTCGATCGCATTCAGGACCATCATGGTGGCGTCATAGGCATGGGCGTGGAACGGCGCGATGGGTTTTTCACCGTATTTTTTCTGGTGGGTCTTCAGAAACTCTTGATAGCCCCCCGCAAATGCTGAAAAATCCGGGCTGGAATGGAACATCCCCACGGCGGCGTTGCCGGCAGCTTTGTAGAAATCCGGCGAGAACATGCCATCGGCGCCAAACAGCATTACCTTTTCCAAACCGGACACTTCTTTGGCCTGGCGCGTAATAAATCCGCCTTCGGCAATAAAGATCGGATAGTAGATGATCTGCGGTTTGCCGGTGGCGATCTTGGTCAAAACCGGGCGCATGTCGGTATCGTTGGGCGAAACAGCTTCCATGGCGGTAATTTCGCCGCCCTTCTCTTTAAAGGTTCTGGCAAACACCTGGGCCAGCTGTTCGGCGTAGACACTGCCGTCATGAATGGTAGCCGCTCTTTTGAGACCCTTCTCATTATATGCAAAATTAGCCGCAATTGCACCCTGAACCTTGTCATTGTGGCAGGTGCGTAAATAGCCCGAGTAACCGTCACTGCGTTCGGGGTCGGTCAGGTACGGCGCGGTGTTTGAGGGCGACACGGTCGGAATGCCGGCCTTCCACAGGATCGGCACGCCGGGCTTGGCTTCGCTGGAGCAGTTGGAACCGATGGCCGCGACAATGGTCGGGTCGGCCGCTAGGCGGGTTGCTGCGGCCTGGCCGCCTTCGGCACTGCAGCCGGAATCCTGGCCTGAAATTTTAATCGGCCAGCCTTTGATTGAGCCGCCGAATGTGTCCACCGCAATTTCGATACCGCGCACCGTATCGGTGCCCAGGGACGTATTCGGGCCTGAAATGACGAACCAATAGGCAATGTGGATGGGCTCACCGGGGCGCAGTTTGACCACTCCGATGGGATCTTTCACTTCTGCCTGTGCGCTAAATGCAAATGCGATCACGAACAAAAATACCAACACAATAGTTAACTTCCGGTTCATTTCATATCTCCTTTCTCTGTATCATTAGTGCTCAACGTATTGAGAGCTTGGTAGAACAGTACGGCTTGAGATCTTATTAGAACAGTACAACTTGAGATCTGATTTAGGACGGAACAACACTGTCTGGCTGCATCACCTCCTTTCAGCATCTGTGGAGATGCCGGGGATCATTAGGCCATATTTTCAAAGGCTTAAAATGTCAAACAGCCGTTGCCTGACGCTGCTGACTGTCAACCGGCTGAAATCATGGCTAAATAAGATTTAGTTGGTGATTTCGATTCAAAAGGTTTGGCGCCTATTTAAACAACATTTGAGCATTAGTCAAGAGCTAATGTTAAGAAAAGGTTAAACCAGCCCATTTTCGCTCAATGCCCGGTTTTCCAGTATGCGCTGTGGGGAGAAAATGGAAAGGTCCAGTGAGACCGGTTTTTCGAGGATGAGTTCGCTCAAATAGCGGCCGACGGTCGGTCCCTGTTGCAGGCCGTGACCGGAAAAGCCGTTGGCCAGGTACAACCCGTTGAGCTCCGGCCACTGACCCAGAATGGCGTTGCCGTCCAGGGTGTTGACCGCGTAGAGCCCGGCCCAGCCGCGCACCAGTTTCAGCCGGTCGAATGCCGGGACAAATTCGGCCAATTCGGGCCACAGAAGTTCGAGGAAGCGTTTATCGTCCCAGTTGAAATCAAATCCGACGGGATCTTCCGGCAAAGATTTACCCAGCAAAATCAATCCGCCGGTTTCGCTGCGGAAATACAACCCGGACGGCAAGATGGTCAAAGGCAGCGGGCCGGTCGGTTTTACGGCCGTATCCAGCGCAAACACCTGGCGCTTGACCGGAAGCACCGGAAGCTTAACCCCTGCCGTTTTGGCCACGTCGGCGGCCCATGCCCCGGCGCAGTTGACCACAAATGCTGCATTAAGGCGCCCAAGTGCCGCCAGCCCCGCGCCGGCGACATGCTTTTGGTTCTTTTTAATCGTGACAACCTCATCCTGAATATAGGTTGCGCCCAGTGAGCGGGCCTTGGCCTTGTACCCCATCAGAACGGCATAGGCATCGATATAGCCGTCATTCGGACTAAAGGTTCCGCCGATAAACCCTCCGGGTTCATAAAGCGGGTAATGCTCTCTGATTGTTTGCGGCGACCACCATTGAACCTGACACCCCAGATCTTTCTGCATTTCAAACGCACCCCGGGCGGCAGTTTCTTGGGCGGCGTCCACCAGAAACAGATTTCCTTCCTGGCGGTAATAAATTCTGGGTTTCTGGTCCTCTACGGCCATATCTTCTTCAAATCTTTTTAAAACCTGTTGGGTATAGAGAGAAATCTGAACGTTTTCTTTCAAACTGAACTGGACACGGACATTGCTCATCGAAAGGGTGGTTGAGGCTTGGGTGTAGGCGGCGTCGCGGTCCACTACGGCTACTTTGAGCGTCGGGTCCGCTTTCATCAGATAATAGGCGGTTGCGCTGCCCATGATGCCGCCACCGATGATGATGATGTCATATGTTTTCATGCGCATTGCCTCCACAAGCACATCTAAATAAAGCTGCTGTTTTCAGGTATCCGTCATCGGGTTCAAAGGTTCAACGTTCAAGGGTTCAGAGGTTCAAAAGCTGCGCAACCCTTAACGCAGAACCCCGAACCTTTGAACCTCAGAGCGGCAGCCAGGTACCGATACCCTTGTCCACCGCCCGCTCATACAAAAGGGGGGCGACGGTCATATCATCCAGGGCCAGGCCGAGATTGGCGGTCATGGTTCGCTCATCCGGCGTTTGGCGGCCGGGTTTTTGGTCGCTGACCAGCTCACCCAGATCTGCGTAAAGATCTGGTATTTCAGGAAAATAACCCATTTTCTGATACTGCTGAAACTGAGCGGTGTCGTCCGTACAGAATTTGGCAGCCTGCGCCATGGCATCCGGATGCCAGTAGGAATCAAAATCCACCAGCGAAGCAAAAGCACCTTCATCCAGCCAGCCGGCCTGGATGGTTGCGTGGGGTTTTTTTAACATCGGTCCGGCCGTTACCACAATATCGCAGCCGCTCACAGCTTCCCTGGGTGTGGCAACGGGTATGACTTCTAAATCCAAACGGGTGTTGATTTCAGCGGTATATTGCTGAACCGATTCCGCTTTCACATCATAGGCCCTGACTTCTTTTATGGGAAACAATACGTTCAAAGCTTCCACGTTGCTGCGCCCCTGTACGCCGCAGCCCAGCACACCGACCACTGATGATTCGGGGCGCGCCAGATAGCGCGCGGAAAGCGCTGTAGCCGCACCGGTGCGCATGGCGGTCATCCAGACGCCATCCATGACCGCAAGTGGCAATCCTGTGGCGACATCATTGAAAATCAACAGGCCGGTGATGTAAGGCAGATTTTTTTTGGGGTTTTCCGGAAACGCGGCAACCCATTTGATCCCGGCTGATTTCAAATCGGGGATATAGGCCGGCATGGCATGGATGAAACTGTCGCCGCTGCCGGGGTGAATGCCCGGTTTGGGCGGCATCTCCGTACGGCCCTCGCCTTTTGCGCGAAAGGTGACCGCCAAAGATTCGACAATTTCGGCCATCGTCACGCCGATGGCCTCAACATCTGCTTTTGATAAATAAAGCAACTGATTTTGCGGCATGATGCCTCCGTTTGGATTGCACTCGATTCTGGCTAGCTGGTTGATCTATTACGGTTTATGGCGCGCAGTGTCAAGGAATTATAGGTGGCGGGCAAGTCGGACATCAGGGCGCTTTGGTTTTGCGAACGCTGCTAATAGCATTAGCTAACGAGGACGAATACGAGGACGACGACGAGTATGAAACGGAGAAATGTTCCTTTTCATCATACTCGCCCTCGTGCTCCTCCTCGCCCTCGAGAATGGTTTTAAAAGATGGAATTTAATGCAGGCTTTTAATGCGGTTCATGCGGCTGGTAATTTCAGTTATACGAATGCCGTATTTTTTATTCTGTAAGACCACTTCTCCCCTGGCAATCAATTTTTCGTTTGCCAGAATATCAACCGGTTCACCCTCAAGTTTTGAAAGTGTGACCGCTGAGCCGGGTCCGAGGTCGAGCAATTCTTGAATTTGAATGCTGGTTCTTCCCAGTTCTACGGTTATTTCCAGCGGGATATCCAGAAGCAAATTCAGATCAAAGTCTTCCACCGCCCGCATCTCTTCAGATATCTCCTTTGCACCTTCCGGGGATTCAGATTGTTCTTCAATATCTTTATCTTTTCCGTTATTTTCAGCCATCCTTTTTAACCTCGGTTATGATTTTTATTGCCCTGACGAATTAACGGGGGAATTTGGCTGCATCATCAGGTAATATGTTAGTATAAACCCGCCCAAACCTCAATATTATTTTCCACAGAGGACGGGGCCTTTACGCTGAGATCCCTGAATTGCCTATCGATATCTACGATTTTTTTTCTGATGACGAGATGATTGTATTTCTGTTGATGGGGTGATATGAACCCGCTAAAGCTCGGAAAAACCTTTTGGAGACCATCGATTCCTTTCAATCTTCCATTATTCCCTTGCTCCATGGCATTCTAATACGGCTAAGCCAATGATTTCTGATCTGGAATAGGGGGCCAGGAGTTCAATGTTAGAGTAAGAGGAGACCAGCATGTATCGCTATTTGTTTAGCCCGATTCAAATTAATCGGCTGGAAATAAAAAACCGCATTGCCTATCCTTCGCTGGGTCTGCTGTATTCAAAGAACGGAAAACTCAACGACCGCTATTTAAACTATTTTACGGAAAGGGCCAATGGCGGTGCCGGACTCGTAACGGTCGGACCGGTGGGCGTTGACTTTATCGGCTCGGGGAGAATCGCCTTATCCCTGGCCAATGATGACGCCATCTCCGATTTCAAAAAACTTGCCGGAATCATCAAGGATGGGGGGGCTCGGGCCTGGGTTCAGTTGTTCCACGCCGGTGCGTATTCGCACCCGATGTTTATTGATGGCCGGCAGCCGATTGCACCTTCGGCGGTCTACTCACGCTATTCACAGACGACACCGCGTGAAATGACAAAGGAAGATATCCATCAGGTGCAGGACGCATTCGCCCAAGCTGCCGAAAGGGTAAAGGAAGCGGGTTTTGACGGTATCGAAATTCTGGCCTCAGCGGGCTATTTGATCACCCAGTTTCTCTCCCCGCGAACCAACAAGCGCTGCGATGACTATGGCGGCAGCTTTGAAAACCGGGTGCGGTTTCCCAGGGAATTGGTTGAACGGGTCCGCAAGCGTCTGGGTTCCGATTACCCGTTGACGATTCGTATGGCGGGAAATGATTTTGTGCGCGACAGCAATACCGATACGGAAACACCTGAATTTGCAAAAATTTATGAGCAGGCCGGAGTGGATGCAATCAATGTGACCGGCGGCTGGCATGAATCGCGCGTGCCGCAACTGCCCATGCATCTGCCCCGGGCGGCCTTTGCATTTTTAGCCCTGAACGTCAAAAAAGCGGTTTCGGTTCCGATCATCGCATCCAATCGCATCTCAGACCCGGACAGTGCTGAGCGGATTATCAAAGACGGCTATGCCGATATGGTCAATCTGGGTCGCGTCCTGATCGCCGATCCCGAGTGGCCCCGAAAGGCTATGGAAGGAAGAATGAATGAAATCCGTCCCTGTGTGGGTTGTTCCCAGGGTTGTACGGATGAGGTCTTTAACGGGCGGGCTGTGTTCTGTGTCGGTAATGCCCGGGCCGGCTTTGAGGGCGAACGCCAACTATCAAAAACAGATAATCCCAAAAAGGTTATGATCGTGGGTGCCGGAGCCGGGGGGCTTGAAGCTGCCGTTACGGCAGCGATCTGCGGCCACCAGGTCGAAATTTATGAAAAAGATTCAGATATCGGCGGGCAACTGTGGATCGCCGGTGCACCACCGCATAAACAGGAGATTTTAGAATTTATCCGGTATTATCGGGCCCAGATAAATAAACACCAAATCCCGTTGCATCTGAACACAACCGTGGATTCCGAGGTCATCCAGAAACAAAATCCGGATTACATCATTCTGGCAGAAGGGGCCCGCCCCTTATTGCCGCAAATCGATGGCTATGATGATTCCTGTGTTTATTCAGCCTGGCAGGTCTTAAAAGGCAATCCGGTTCTCGGTAAATCGGTTGCGGTCATTGGCGGCGGCTCGGTTGGCCTTGAAACGGCCGTGTTTATTGCGGCCAAAGGCACGATAACGCCTGAAACGCTTCATTTTTTATTTGCCTACGAAGCGGTAAGTCCCGAACGACTGCGCGAGTTGATGTTTCAGGGATCTTCAAATGTCACTGTTTTTGAAATGCTGCCCAAGATCGGCCAGGATATCGGAAAATCAACCCGATGGATCCTGTTTGACAATTTAAAGCGCTATAAAATTTCAGTAAAAACGGGGGCCAGGGTAACATCCATACGTGATGGAATTGTTAAATTCCAAAAAGACGGCCAGGAAGAACAGGTGCAATTTGACAATGTCGTCTTGGCCTCGGGCTCACAATCTGTCCCCGGTATATCAGCCGAGGTAAAAAAAATGGGATATCCGTTTGCTGCGGTGGGCGACGGTGTCCGTGCGGGGAAATTAAATGAAGCCATTCATGGGGGGTTCCTGGCGGCGCTGAATATATAGCGCATAGTTCATAGCTCACAGCTCATAGCTCATAGTGGGAAGGCTTTAAAGCTGGGAAGCTGGAATGCTCGAAGGCTCTAAAGCTCGCAAACTTCCGGCTTTCAGGCCTCCCAGCTTTATAGCCTCCCAGCCTATTTAAGGTTTAATTCTTTCCAGTACCTCCCCGTTTTCGTTCAGCAGAAAAATCATAAAGCCGCCGGTTGCGGCATCTTTTGAAAGCTCTTCAAATAAGATGGCCTGCACCTCATATTTGCGTCCTTTCTGGCGGGGCATATCCATGAAGCATTGTTGCGCCTCTTCTTTTGAATGAAAAGCGGGAATAAATGAAACATTTTCCTGCTCATTATGCTGGCCCAGGAATTGCTCCTTTTCACCGGGATCCTGGACAACTACCCACACCCATTTATCTTCAACCTGTTCATTATTCATATTTACTCTTTCTTTGGCGGATTAAACCCGGCCTAAACGGCTCAGTAGTGCGCCCTCCTCGTCCTTTTCTAGATTGCCGGCATCGGTTCCTTCAAAATCGACGACTAGAATGTTTTCAGTCAGGGTTGTTATTTTTTGCAGGACCTTCAGATGCGCCGGGTGCTCCTGGTAGCGTTTCACAGCTTCCAGGTTGGCAAAAAGAGAAACCAGCGCGAAGTCATATGATTTTTCAGAATGGACCCGGTCACGACCAAATTCGTAGGTTTGAATCTCAACAATTTTATTGGGAAGATCATTCAGGCTTTTTTCGAGATCATCGATGGCATCATCGCTGACATCGGGTTTGAATTTCAACAGAACGACATGATTGATCATCTTGACCTCTCCTTTGTTTGCACTGCATCAGACAGCAACACCTCTCTTTTAGCTTAATTTGCTGCGGTTTTTATTAGCACGAAGGGCACAAAGATGCACGAAGGTCAAAAAAAATCGTAATGTTTTTCTTAGTGAACTTCGTGGTAAGAGTTGATCTTTATAACACTTTTCATAGTTAGGTGTATTCAGGCGAACAATATATAAAATGTTACGGCTGCTTGAATCGTGGATACCCCCAGCATCAAGGCTAAAATGAACCGCGATATGGGGGTATTGAATTCATGCCGGCCCTTTCGAATAAAGGCCGTATGAATACAAAAAGCGAAAATACCACCGGCACTGAGAATCAGAGATGCGATGAGACCGAGAAACGATTGCTCCGCAACCAAAACCAAGCCATATAAAATTAGAAAAAGAAGTGGAAAATGTAGAATCAAAAACCCGCTGATGCCGCCGGGCAATTTGAAAAGCTCCCACTCTTTCCAGAAAGCGGAGTCGATTTCATGGATAATTAATAGTATCGCATTCGTCAAGTAAAGCCAGAACAAAGCCTTTGTAGCCATAAACGCTAACGCTCCACTTCTAAAAGATATTGGGCCAAAAGACATTTTTGAGATGGGTTCTGGATAAGGTACCGCTCATCATGATTTGATGCAATCGAATTTTGCAGACAGGAGTTGGAGAAATATCAAAACCTATCTCAAAAATGCATCTGATACCCAATGGCGGTGTTGCCCCGCTAAGCGGGATTCGCATCTGATTTTTTTAAATTAAGGTGCAGCACAAACCTCCGTAAAATGCTCACATACTTACATGTATGCTGAGAACAACGACTTTTGCGTCGGCTTGCGCCTTGCCTTTGGGCATGATCTGCGATTTTTGAGATAGGTTATAATTTAATGAAGCAAAGCGGGTATTCAGAAATGGAGGCTGCTAATCAGTATCCGGTGGCGCGCTTGTCAATCCTAATTTTGCAATGCTTGTTCATACTCCGCGACAGAGTAACCTGCAATCCCCTGGCCATTAATCACGACATAGGGTACCGCCATCCGGCTTGTAAATGATCTCATGCGGGCGGCGGCCTGCTGATCCTTTTCGATATCGAAGGTAACAAAATCGATTCCTCGTGAGCGGAAAAAATTTTTGGCCTTTTTACAATAGACGCACCAGCTGGTTTCATATATCTCTACGGTTGGGGTATTTACGGCGACTTCCTCTTCCTGAGTTTCATCCAGGATATTAAAAAAATCAGAATCCAGGGCCCCCTTTTGGGTGGCATCCGGCAATGGGGGGGTATTTACAGGGACCGGGTCGGCAGATTGAATTTCATCCTCTTCAGTTGCAGTGGATTCAATCATATCCTGGGTTGGAGAATCTGAATAATGAGTGACCCCATTTTCATCAACCCATTTGTAAATTTCAGCTGAGGAAATTCCGAGAGCTAAAATGTAAATAAAAATGACCCAGATAATTTTTTTGGCTTTCATAATACCGATTCCTCCGGCGCCGGGCATGATGCACGTTTTGGCTGTTTAGCGCAGCGCAAATTATACCGCTTAATTGTTCTATCGGCTTTATTGCAGGGATGGTTGAGAAAAACCTGGTGGGATCTGAGCAATTTAAGTCACAAATACCTTATTTCGTTGAAGATATGGGTTTTTTAGCTTTCTCCCGGCCATTTCGCTGCCAGTCGATTTGGTTGTTAATTTCACTCAGTATAAAAGTACTTTTGAGGCTTTGGGCGATTTCCATCGCACTGGGCTCTTCTCCCGTGGCATCTTTCACAAAGCGCCGTAGCGTAGTGATGGCGTCGTGCACGTTTTTGTAAAAAAGACCGACTCTGGCCAAACTGTTTTTGGACGGCCCCGCCATCAGGTTTAATTTCCAAAACATATCCCGTGACACGATTTCGGCGGGTTGCGGTGAGACCTGTTTTTTTCGTTGAAATTTAATCTGATTGCCAATTTCATTCATTATAAAATAGCTTTTGAAGGCATTTGCGATCTCTTCCTGGGTGGGTTCGTCACCGGTCGTATCTCTTACGGATTTTAACACCGTCAAAATCGCATCTGTTATGGTACCCCTTAGTCGAACCAGTTTTGCCAAAATTCACCTCTATGCGCGCCCAACACAATAGGCCCAAAATCTTTAAACTATATATAAAAAATATAGAAATTTTAAATAGTTGTCAAGGGTATCCTTGCACAGCATCAGGCGGTTTTAATCAGGATGTCAGGGAGGGGTACCGGCTGCGGGCAATGCAGATACACGCCGGACAGCTGCAGGAACATACGATTCTGCCGGTAAAAACGGGCGAGAGAATCTCCCGCCCGTTTTTGATTGCGCCCGTGCAACCTTATGCCATACGGCACCGGTGATTTGTCGTTATCGATAATGGATAGAGGATAACGGAAAATGGATAGCGGATCGACAAAAGCCTGTTTTCCTGAGATCCAGGTGAGCTTCACTTCTCATTGAGCCATGAGTGACCCGATGATTTGGACGATCACGGGAAAACCTGCTACCATTTCCGGTATTTTTGCTTCAATTTCAGGATTTGATGCGTCCAAACCCACGATGATCGCTTGATTGCCGTTTGGGTCCAGGCCAATCCCGACTGAAACAACGCCCGGCATATCTAAAAAACGTGCTTCGTGCTGTTTTTTAACTTCCTGAATCGATGGTGACATGCCCAGATCATCTCCCAGCGCCAGCCAGGGGGTCATGAGTACGATAGTCAGGGCGATCGTTCTCATAGTGAAAGTCCCAGGGCGCTAAATACATTTTCGATGCGGTTGATAATGGTGGTTGTATCACTGCCCGCAAATAAAAGCCCGGTCAAGCGGTTATTGTCGTCCAGAACAGCCGAGCCACTATCTCCACCCTGGCTCATGGCACCGGCCAGCAGCTGATCGGTGAATACGGCAATCTGCCCCGGGCCGTACTGGACATTGGCGGTAACATCGACCTGTTGAATTTCACCGGATGTAAAGCCGGTCGTGCGCCCGCTTTTTTTGACTGTCATGCCCAGTTCCCCCTGAACGGTTGCCTGGATCGGTCCGATATTGATTATTTCATCCTTTACATCGGCTGCATTCAGCGGCGTAGCAATGGCGGCATCCACCAGATTGTCTTCAGCCTGTATTTGGGTCACTTTATAACGAGTATTGCTGCCAATCATCCGGCACCCCAAGTTAAAAACGGAGATGACCGCATTGGCAAATTGACATTGACTGGGTTCACCCTGAAATGAAATGGGGACGAATTGCGCCAGATTTGCGATGTGATCCTGGGGGAAACTGCCGCCATCAAAGGGGCCGGGCTGTAGGATGGCGTCTCCGATTTCGGCATCATTGCTGTTTGCCAGCACGTGGTTGTTGGATAAAATAGCTTTCTGGCCGTTTTTCATCACCCAGCATCCTAGTGTCCCTGCGGTAATGGCTACATGGCCGACGCTGACGCCACCGGGTGCCGGGCGAAAGCGATCGGTGGGTGCTTGAAGCGCTCGGATCACACCGGTTTGCACGACATCAGTGGGGGTACCCTCAACGGTTGCCGGTACCAGATCTTGCCCGGATAGCTGCGACGCCGGGACTTTTTCTTTTACCGAACAGACGATGCAAAGCGTATCTGTTTTTATGCCGCCGGTTTGTTTATAGCCGATTCCGGTGGCCACAACATGGGCCCGTTTTAAGAGCTGCTTGCGTTGGGAGCTTAAAATGACCTGGATTCGATTTAAATCATCTGCCATGATGTCCTCCTTTCAGCATATTAAATGCATCTATATGACCATATGACGGATGGGATTGAATTCCTGTTTTGAGCACCTTAATGCGCGTGACGCCTTCAGACGGGAAAGCTATGGCTCAAAATCATAATGCCAACATAACTATATATCAACAATAATTTTGTTTGAGTTTCCGGATACGTTCAGTGATTTAATAATTTTAAATTAAGCAAGAAAAACAGGATGTTGGGCCACTGTTGATTGAAGAATTTGGAAAAGAGCCTTTGCGCAAAATTGCAAAAAAAGGCGGGATTTGGAGCGGAACCAACTGAATCAGCTGTCTTGCGTTCGCCTTTTATCCGGGAGGATAAGGTTTAAAATTACGCCGGTTAGCGTTGCCAGCGCCACGCCCTTCAATGTCAGCGCTCCGGCTGAAAAAGTGATTCCTCCGATTCCGCTAACCAAAATGAACAGCACAATCAGTATGTTTCTGAATTCCATTAATTCGGACTGGACCTTCAGCAGGCATTTGATGCCCACCACCACCAGTACACCGAAGAATAAAATCAGAATGCCGCCGCTAACCGGGTCGGGAATGGATTGGATCAGGGCGCTCAATTTACCCAAAAAGGACAGCGCCATGGCAAACAGGGCAGCCCAAACCATTACCGCCGGCTGCCACTTTTTGAAGACGGTCACTGCGCCGGTAATTTCGGCATAAATGCGAACCGGGGGACCGCCGAAAAGGGCAGCGATTGTGTTTGCCGCGCCGTTGCCCAGCAATGTACGATGGATACCGGGTTCTTTCAGGTAATCCTTTTCTGTAGCCTCACCAATGACCAAGATATCCCCAAAATGTGCGATGAGCGGTGCAACTGCCGCCGGTATAAGAAAAGCAACGGCATCGATGTTGAATTGCGGGACTGCAAATTTGGGGATCGCAATCCACGGTGCGTCGGCAACGATTGAAAAATCGATGATTCCAAATGGGATCGAGACCAAATATCCGGCGATCAGCCCGCAAATAACGGGGATGAGTTTAAGGATGCCCCGGGCCATCAGGAAGATTACAGTGGTTGTTGCCAGCGATATCACGGCAATCAGCAACCCGACTCTTTGCGGTATGACATACGCGGGATTCGATTTGCCCAGGGCCATGGAAACCGCCACTGGAACGAGCATGAGCCCGATGACCATAATAATCGGTCCGACGACAACCGGCGGAAATATGCTCTGAATGATTTTACGGCCTTTCCAGTAAAAAATTCCGCCGGTAGCCATATAAACAACGCCGCCGGCGACCAGTCCGCCAAGGGTGGCTGGAATACCCCATGTTTGGGTTGCTACCATAATCGGTGCGGTATAGGCAAATGATGACGCCAGGAAAACCGGGATTTGCTTTTTGGTGAAGAAATGAAAGACGAGAGTTGCAACGCCGGCGGTAAATAATGCAACAGCGGGATCCAGCCCCGTGAGAATGGGTACTGTGATAAGTGCGCCAAATGCGACCAAAAGAATTTGGATGCTGAAAAGATGGTCTTGATAGCTCAGCTTATAAGCTGTGATCCAGTTTTTTGCGGCCATAGATGCCCTGGTCCCCTGTTGGCTTCAAAGTGGGTTTAGCGAAAGATGGCACATGGTTCATGGTATCGGACGGCTTATTTCGTGCCGAATATTTTATCGCCCGCATCTCCCAGGCCGGGTAATATATATCCGACGTCATTTAGTTTTTCATCTATCGCCGCCACCCATATTTCTACGTCGGGATGGGCGCTTTGCAGCTTTTCAATCCCTTCCGGTGCGGCAACCATAAATATCCCTTTGATCTGTTTGCAGCCGGATTCTTTTAAGAGGTCAATTGTTGCAATCACCGTCCCGCCGGTGGCCAGCATGGGGTCAAGAATCAGGGCAATACGTTCTTCCATCTGGCTGGTCATTTTGACGTAATACCTAACGGGCTCGAGAGTTTCCTCATTGCGGTATAATCCAACAACGCTGACTTTGGCGGTCGGTATAAGATTGAGGACGCCGTTCATCATGCCGAGCCCGGCCCGCAGGACCGGGACCACAGTGATCTTTTTACCTTTGATTTTTTCAACTTCAACAGAGCCTGCCCAGCCCTCAATGGTAACGGCCTCTGTCTCCAAATGTTTAGTGGCTTCATAGGTTAAAAGATTGGCTAGCTCCGAAGCAAGATCTCTAAAATCTTTGGTTGTGATATTATTTTCGCGCACAAGTGCTAATTTATGCTTTACTAGGGGGTGATCAACGACATGTACCGGCACGGCAACCTCCTTCTGTGTCAGGTTAAGGGTGTATGAGGTAACAGGCAGGACAAAACCGTACAAAAGGTGCAACAATATTGTGAGTCATTAATTGCAGCTTCGTATATGCAATTAATACCCCTGTGTCAAGCAAGAAGAAAATTTAACCGGGGCTAAAATTCGCCTAAGGGCCGTTTAAAGGTATATGCGGCGGGTTCTTTGACGAGCTTTTTAGTCGCTACATCGACATTGTCGCCCAAGGCAGAGAATGGCAGGCTAATGAGCCAAACAGCTGATCCGACGACTGTGGCAACCAATCCGGCAGGTCGGATGATAAACATATCATACATCATCGCGTCGCCGCCGGGCTCTTGCGTCTCAAAATATTCCTGGGCCAGGGCTGAAGTTGCGAAGGGCACAGCAATCAAGGCTGTGATCACTCCGAAGACTACCCATGATTTTGCATTTTTTCGCATAACTGCCTCCTTGTGACATGCATCGACCGGTATTGAAATTTCTTTAGAATTATTTTCGATAGAAACCGTACATGCAAATCAGATAAAGCCGACCTGCCGGCCGCCTTCATTTTTAAGATTAGCCGTTAAGAAACAGATAGGGTTGAATCCATTTCAACTCGGCGCTATATTAGATGACATCATTATCAGTAAATCAAATTTCTTGAAAAATTTCAACTATTAAACGTTTTTGCACATTACCGGGCAGAATCGCCCGGGCTTTTTTTCATACAAAGCCCGCTGTCCCGCTTTATCCAGATGACTGCTAAAAATTCATATATTGAAGTTGCGGTTGCAATACCCGTTAATCATACCTTCACCTACAGTGTTCCGCAGTTCCTATTGCCTTTTGTAGCGGCCGGAAAGCGGGTCCTCGTGCCATTTGGTCAACGCAGGGTAACCGGCTATATTTTGGGACCTTCGCAAGATTCCGCGACGGCTGAAATCAAGCATATTTTGGATGTGCTCGATGAACAACCCCTGTTTGAGTCGGCGATGATTTCTTTTTTCAAATGGATTTCAGACTACTATAAACATCCTATCGGTGATGTAATCAAAAATGCGTTGCCGGGCGGCCTGACGCTTTATGATTATGCCTCGATAACGATTACACCGCAGGGCAAGCAGGTGTTAAAAAGCGATGTGATCAATCCATTAGAAAGGGCGGTCCTGGAACTGATTGATTCCGGGCCATGTCGTCTGAATTATTTGAACCGCAAGCTGAATCAGGTGGTGCCCGCAGCCCTTATCCATTCGCTTCAACGCAGTGGATATATATTAAAGACCCGAGAGTTAAGGGAAGCTTCGATAAAGACCCGTCAGGAGCGGTTTTTCGCTCTGACAGATCCTGTTC
Source organism: uncultured delta proteobacterium (assembly GCA_963706575.1). Lineage (GTDB taxonomy): Bacteria > Desulfobacterota > Desulfobacteria > Desulfobacterales > JAHEIW01 > JAHEIW01. The sequence goes on from CAVPNL010000005.1 coordinate 288,501, forward strand.
CCGCTCTGGATCGGCTTTCGAAACCCCGTAAAAAGATCATTGAGATCCTCGGCAATCAGGGCGAAATTTCGATGTCCGAACTCAAAAAGCATGTGCCAACCGCAGCGCGTCTGGTTCGGGCGCTTGAAAATGACGGATACCTAACGGTTCGGCATAAACGGGTTTATCGAGATCCATTTGGAGAGCCTATTCGCGCTGACATCCCCCCCACTCTGAACACCGAGCAGCAAACGGTCGTCTTACAAATCGTTGATTCTCTAAATAAAGGGTTTTCAACCTTTCTCTTGCAGGGGGTCACCGGCAGCGGTAAAACCGAAGTCTACATGCAGGTTGCTGCTGAAACCCTCAAACAGGGAAAGTCCGTTTTAGTGCTGGTACCGGAGATTGCGCTCATCACCCAGATGGAGAGGCGATTTCGAGCCCGATTCGGCCAACGCATTGCCGTGCTTCACAGTGGTCTTTCAGCCGGTGAGCGCTATGATCAATGGAGCCGTATTTTACAGCAAAAAGCGGATATAGCCATTGGCGCGCGATCGGCCATTTTCGCCCCGTTTCCAGAAGTGGGGCTTTTGATCGTAGATGAAGAGCACGATAGCTCCTATAAACAGGAAAATAATTTGCGGTATAATGCCAGGGATCTTGCAGTGGTCAGGGCTAAACTCAATGATTGCGTGGCCCTGCTGGGATCAGCGACGCCTTCGATTCAGACCTGTTATAATGCTTTCGCAAAGAAATTTATTCAACTTAACCTAAAGCAGCGCATCGAAAACCGCCCGTTGCCTGATATAAAAATCGTTGACCTTCGTGAAAACCTGGGGTACCGGGGAGTGCAGCGGTTCATTACGCCGGTGTTGCAACAGGCCATCAAAGACACGCTTGATCGTGACCAACAGGTGCTGCTCTTTTTAAACCGCCGCGGGTTTGCCAATTTTGCACTCTGTCAATCATGCGGACAGCCGCAGCGCTGCAAACATTGTGATATTTCCCTTACCTATCATCAGAAGGCCAATGCATTTAAATGTCATTACTGTGGATTTTCCCGTGCGGCAACATCCCGTTGCGACATTTGCGGATCTTCTAAAATAAGGAAATTGGGGCTCGGCACCGAAAAAATTGAGACCACGGTCCACAAACTTTTTCCCGACGCCCGGGTTGCCCGCATGGATCGGGATACCACCTCAAGGAAGGGGGCCATTGTCAAATTGCTTAAAGGTCTCAAAGATCAAACCATTGATATCCTTGTCGGAACTCAAATGGTAGCTAAAGGCCACGATTTTCCAAATATTACCCTGGTGGGAATCATCTGCGCTGATCTTTCGCTGAACTTTCCCGATTTTAGAGCCGGCGAACGGACGTTTCAACTTCTGGCGCAGGTGGCCGGGCGGGCGGGAAGAGGGTCTTTTCCGGGGCGGGTCATTCTGCAAACCTACAATTCGGAACACTTCAGTATATTGGCTGCCAGAGATCAGGATTTTAATTCTTTTTACCATCAGGAGATCACTTTTCGCAAAGCCTTAAATTATCCTCCGTTTTCAAGAATGATCCAACTTAAGATCTCCGGCAAAGATCCGGCGCTGACCCGAAATTACGCACACCAATTGGGCGATAGATGCCGGACGCTGAAAACGTCAAATTCATCGCTTTACGGCAGCGTTGAAATCATGGGACCGATTGAATCATCCCTGACAAAAGTCGCCCGGCGATATCGATGGCAAATCCTTTTAAAAGGCAGGTATGCCAGGGCCTTGCATCAATTTGCCAGTCAGCTTCTGGCTGAAAATTCCAGCGTGTTTCATAATAGCCGGGTGAGGGTGGTTGTAGACGTAGATCCCGTCTCTCTCCTGTAAACCGGTTTAATAGCATTCACCCTTTGCCCGAGGGCTATGCTGCCCCGCAAGCATTTGCGGGATTTTACATCGAGCCAACTTGACAGCAATCGTTTGAAATCATAAAATTTATAGATTGGGTAAATTTTGAATCCAGAGAAGGAGTATGGTTAATGCCAAAAAAGGGACGAGTTGTTCTAATATTGTTATTGGTTGTGGTTTGTCTCAGCGCGTATGCGTATGGGGACAAAAGCGACGACGGGCGCGTCAACCTATCAACTGTCTATTTCAAAAAAGATTCTGCGGGGATTGCAACGGAATTCGAAGATGACCTCAAGAAGGTTCAGGCAGCACTCGCAGCGGACCCAGCCATCGGTTTGCAAATAGAAGGCTATGGCCGGAATTCCGGCACACCTGAAAAAAATCGCACGATTTCGCAGAAACGAGCCGAGGCGGTGCAGCAGTGGTTTGTAACCCACGGTGTCGATGCGAGTCGGATGGTGATCAAAAGCTTAGGCGATTCTGAGCCGGCAAGCGGGAAGGATAAGCCCGACGATCCCGCACTGGCCGAGCGCGTCGAGATTTTGCAGGTTTCTTTAAAACTGCCTTTGGCCCATCTGCCGGCCCTGCGTTATGAATTTGAGCCGATTTTGGAGGGCCGCCAAGTCACTCACGATTTTGTCGTTCAGAACAAAGGTTCGGCAACGCTTGAGATTCAAAAAGTCAAAACCGACTGAGGATGCACGGCTGTCTCTTATACGAGGCAGATCCCTCCCGGCGGCGAGGGAAAAGTTACCCTGAAGGTTAGCACCAATCACAAAGGCGGCAAAAAAATACTAAAGAGCGCGACTATTTATACCAACGACAAAAAGAGTCCGCGACTGAAGCTTTCAATCATCGGAGAGGTTGAAAAATTTGTTACGATTCATCCCAGCCAGGTTCGATTGCATGGCGTTGCCGGACAAGTGCTAAAAAGAAGGGTGACCATCATACCCACACCAAAGTATCCTTTCAAAATCATAAAGACTCGTGTCAGGGAGGGCAAGGACATTTCCTATCAACTGTCGGAGGAAAAAAGTGAAAACGGGCACAAATATGCGCTGACCGTTGAAAATAAAAGGATACAGAAGGGGAGTTATTTCGATATCATTACGCTGGAAACCGACAGCAAGATTCAGCCTGAACTTCAAATCCGAGTTTATGGTCAACTCCGGCAGCCAACTGAAAAAGAAAAAAAAGGTGATTAGAAGCTATCTCAAAATTAGCAGTTGACCTCGGAAGACAGAGAAAAAAAGTTTCCACGGTGCTCTAAATTTAGAATTGCCTAAAATGCCTAAAATGATCTAAAATGCCTAAAGTTGAGGAATTCTTTCCTATTTATAATAAAAGATGTAGCGACCACCTGGCGTACACGCCGCGTAAGCGCTGGCACAGCGCGAGCGCAATCTTAATTTTAGGCATTTTAGATCATTTTTAATTTTAGCTCATTTATTGTTATAAGCACCTTTTATAGTTTTAGAACTTTACTATCGGGTGTTAAATATATTTTTGAGATAGCTTCTATTAGATTCGTATGAAAAATCTTAAAGTAATTGTCTTTGATTGCGACGGTGTGCTTTTCGATACCGAAGCGGCCAACCGTGCCTATTACAATCAAATCTTAAAGCATTTTGGCAAACCGGTGATGACAACGGAGCAGTTTGTCTATGCCCATCAGCACACCTTAAATGAAGCCATAGCGCATTTATTTGATAATGAAGAAAACATTGCTGCCGTACACGCCTATCGCCAGACAATGGATTACAATCGATTTCTTAAATTATTGAGAATTGAGCCTCATCTGGTTGCGCTGCTCTCAAAGATCAAACCCAAAATGAAAACCGCCATTGCCACCAACCGTTCCGACTCCATGGACCGGCTGCTGGCTGAATTTAACTTAACCGAACAGTTTGATCTGGTGGTGACTTCATTCGATATCCCGCGTCCAAAGCCCCATCCGGACTCACTGCTTAAAATATTGTCCTATTTCAACATTGTGCCCCACCAGGCCCTATACGTCGGTGATTCGCAGGTAGACGCCGAGGCGGCCGTTGCCGCAGAGATTCCTTTTGTGGCCTATCGCAATGAAACATTGCCTACCCAATATCACATCGAAAACTTAAAAGACCTTGAAGAATTACTGGAGGTGTAAATATGTCGGATGAACCTGCTGAATTAAACAAAGAGGAAGAAATCACTAAGGACGATGATGACTGGGAAAACCGGGTTTTGTGCAGCGATGAAAGCTGTATCGGCGTGATCGGGCCAGATGGTCGCTGTAAAGAATGCGGCAAATCTTCCAAAGAATCGCCAGTCGGAGAAAAAGAAGCAGCCCAAAGCGACAACACGCCGCAGGAAGACCTTGATGAGCGGCCGGCGCCTCAGTTCAACGATGATTGGGAGAACCGCACTTTATGCGGTGATGAAAGCTGTATCGGCGTGATCGGCCCCGATGGCCGCTGCAAAGAATGCGGCAAGCCATACGATGGATAACTTTGACGAATTCACGTTATCCTGCTAAAATTTGCTTAAGGACCTGTAGCCGAAAAGAAGCTTAATACACCGAGAGGTTTTCATTTTAAATTAAGTTTGGAGTATTGGAGTACTGGAGCACTTAAGATTTCGGAATGCAAATTTCGGATTTCGGATTTTGAGCGTGCGATGCATTTGATATTTCAATCCGCAATCTAAAATCCGCAATTGATTTTACTCCATCGCTCCAGTACTCCAGTAAGCGTCGAGGACTAAAGCAATCCGTGTATTTACTAGATCTCATTCCTGCACCCACCTGGCGAGATATCGTCGATATTCTTTTTCTTACCATTGTTGCCTATCAACTTTACGTGTGGTTCCGCGAAAGTCGTGCTCTGCGGGTTATCATTGGCCTGGTGGCCCTGGGCGGCATTTATTCGATTGCCAAATTCTGGGATCTTTTTCTGACGACCTGGGTCTTTCAAATTTTGTGGCAAGTACTTCTCATTCTGTTGCTGATACTGTTCCAGGCAGAAATTCGTCAGGTATTGGAAAAGGTCAGTCCGATGAGGTATCTGCGTTCTCGCCGGCGTGTCTTTAAAAAAACATTTGCGAAAGAATTAACCCAGACGTTGTTTGAAATGGCGGCAGAGCGAACCGGTGCGCTCATTGTGCTTGCCCGAAATGACAACCCCTCCGAATTTGTCCGCGCCGGCCAAACGATTATGGCACTTCCGGAGGCGGCGTTGATCAAAAGCATTTTTAACCGCTATGCCCCTGCTCATGACGGTGCGATCGTTATCGTCCAAGATCGTATCACCCAAATGGGATGCATCCTGCCGCTGTCCGAAGATGAGAGTTTGCCTGAGAAATACGGCACCCGGCATCGGGCGGCTCTGGGGCTGTCCGAAGTCACAGATGCTATATGCTTGGTGGTATCTGAAGAACGTTCGGAGGTTGCGACAGTTGTTGAAGGAAAAATCGCAACCTGGAAGGATCCTGAGGCCCTGATTGGCCATCTCAGCAAAATCGTCAGTGGACCCGAAATCCGGGTGCCGGGCATAAAAAGTTTTCTCAAGGGGGTTTTCGTCGAAAATTGGCGGACCAAATTAAGCGCGCTGGCGCTTGTCACCATTGCGTGGCTCGTTTTGGCCAGCCAGCAGGAAGCAGAGCTTACCATGACCGCACCGGTGCAACACACCAACTTTGAGTCCGATCTGATGTTAGGCCCGGGATCAACGCCCACGGTCGATTTAACCGTATCCGGCCGTCGTAATACAATCCGCACCCTGAAGGAGCAGGATGTTCAGGTCAGTGTCGACTTGAGTGGCATCACTTTCGGCCGGCATTTGATCAAGGTATCAGCCAAAAATATATTTTTGCCTTTCGGCGTCAAAATCGACCGGGTAGCACCGCAAAAAATTATGGTTAATCTGCGGCAGCGCCCCAAAGATTCTGAGCATGGCTCCGGTCAACCATCCCCTGATCTGTAGCGCGATTTTAGGCTACCAGATCCACAAACTCTCGCCCTATATTCATTATCCTATTCTATAGCTAATCCAAAAACTCAGATCTCAGTAAATCTATAAGCTATCTCAAAATTAGCAGCTCATCTTGGAAGACAGAGAAAAAAGTTGCAGAGGTGCTTGAAAGTTAGAAGTGCCTAAAGTGACTAAAATGATCTAAAATGTCTAAAGTTGAAAAATTCTGTCATATTTATAATAAGAGAGGTAGCGCCACGCGGCGCAAACGCCTGCGCTGCGCGAGCGCGACCATAATTTTAGGCATTTTAGATCATTTTTAATTTTAGCCCATTTGGTGTTGTACAAACTTTTTTTCGATTTAAAACTGTACCATCGGGTGTTAAATGCATTTTTGAGATGGCTTCTAATATATTTATAATCTCTTATAGAAATTTCGGGATGTTAATTTGCGGGCAGCCGAATCGTAAAAATCGCTCCACCGTCGTTGGAATTTTCAGCAACAATGTAGCCTTTGTGATCCTCAATGATACCATGGCATATGGATAAGCCCACGCCCATACCCATGGTTTTTTTCTTGGTGAAAAAGGGATCAAAAATGTGCTCCAAATCTTTTTTGGAGATACCCGGCCCGGAGTCTTTGACTTTGATAATCAGTTCCTCATCCTGATTGAAGGTGTCGATAAAGATATTTCCGCTATGGGTCGGAACCTCTTTTAGCTTTTCCTGAAATTCCGGAGCCCCGGTAATGGATTCGACCGCATTATTAATCAGATTCATAAGGACCTGCCCCAGTTGTTGCGGTGAACCCGTCAACCTGGGGAATTTAGCCGCTAGATTCAGATTGATTTTTACGCGGCTTTTTGTCAGATAACTGCGAACCAGCATGGAGGTATTCTCGATAATCTGATTGATATCGATCGGTTGTTTTTTCTCTTTGCCCGGCCGATTCAGATCGATCAGGTTTCGTACCGTGTCACGAATGCTTTCAAACGCACTTTTAACCAGATCCAGCTTTTCCAATAACTTCTTATCCTTTTTGTATTTTGTTTGAATAACATTGAGCAGCGCTGTAATTCCCTGAAGCGGTGAATTGATTTCGTGTGCAATAGAGGCCGCCAGCTGGCCGGTGGCTGCCAGCCTTTCGGAGCGGATCAGCTGATTTTGAAGCATTTTCGTCTGGGTGACATCACGGGCGACACATAGAAAACAAAATTCACCCAGATAGGAAACGTATCGGCAATTGATTTCATTGGGAATAAGACTTTCGTCTTTGGCTTTCAGGCTCAGTTCAAATCGGTCTTCCTTTTCCCGGCTGACCTGCTTCATCATTTTTTGCACAAAGGGGACTTGATCGGTTTCGACCAGATCGGTGATATTAAGAGCCAGGAGTTCTTCTTTGCTATATCCCGTGCTTTCAAGAACCCGTTCGTTTGATTCAATCAGCTGTCCGTCGCGATTGAATATAAAAACACCCTCGGCGACATTGTCAAAAAGTTCTTTATATCGCATGAGCTCTTCGGCTTGCTTGAACTCGGTTGTATTGGTTGCAATGATGGTTGCCGCAACGACTCTGCCGCTGATTCGCAGCGGACCGACGCGGTAGGTATGCCAGACGAGGTCGTTGCTTTCGCCCGCCCGGACTTCGAAACTATCGGTTTCTCCAGTGCGAAACACACTTTCGACACTGTCGATTGCCATCTCCTGATATTCCAACGGCAGAAATTCATAGAAACATCTGCCGATGGTTTGATCTGTTGAAAGCACGCCGGTGGACTGATTGACAAAGCGGATGATGCCATCGCGATCGACAGTGGTGATGATGTCCGGTGCAGTTTCCACCAGCGAGCGCCACAGTTCTTCTGATTCATCCAACTTTTTTTTGGCCAGTTTCAGCTTATTGATGATCGACTGCGCATGTGATCCAAAAATAATGAACAGGCATAGCACGACCACCCGGATATAAACATCATAAAGGTCCGGGCCGAAGAGTTCCGCGATTAAATTAAACTTATTGGAAAAAAACAGATTCAATATCGAATCCAGAACCCAGTAAATGGTCGCAATTAGAGCTACGGCCAGGACCATATTATCTGATAAACTTTCGCTATCAAATATAAGTTCGGTTTTCATTTTTCATCTCGCTTTAAAATAATTCCAGATTCTTTTTTTTGTTCGTGTTTTCCTGCTGGCGGTCAATAAAAATTTTTATGACTGATTTGTTGTACCGGATGGCATAGAATATAGCTTAGATAATAATCGTTTTAGCCTAATTTGAATTTGATGGAAAATCAATTAAAATAAAAAAGGGAAACCATGCTTTATCGGCTCCGCATTTATTTTCGCGAATTCATATAAAATAACATACGCGCTGCCCACTTTTCCTTATGCGTCACACACACATCCCCTTGGTCGTCCCGCGTGGCAATGACGACACCAAAATCTTCCGGCGACAGATGGCCGCATGCATCGCCCGACCACTCAGAAAAGTCCGGGTTCACGGAAATGAATTTTTCCAGGACATCAGCCGTTACTGAGATGCTGCAGCCCATTTCCGGTATTACAATCGTATCATTTTCTTTTTTATCATCGTGAACGTAAAAGGCAATCATGATTCCTCCTTGTTTGGAAAATGACGGGTTAACTTATTATAAGTCAGGCAGGGTCCAATTGCGAGATCCGGATCGATCCGATCACCCATCGGTTCGTTTTTGGCAAAGAGAAAAGAAATTTCAGTTGATTTTTGGCGCGAGATGGAATAAAAGAGGCCGTGGTACTTTAATGATTGGAGGATTCAATGGGTTTATCGATGGCTGCTGAGAAAACTTCAGATAAAAGGGACCCCGCAAAAGAAAATCGTCGTTCGAAGGTCGATCGGCGTAGATTTTCTTATACCGAATATATTCCCGAAAGGCGCTCCAACGGGGATCGACGTAAGGATGAAGAGACAAAAACTGAAAAGGTCCAAAACAGGGAGTAACCGGACGTCACTTTTTTTCATCCGCAAAATTAAAAAGGGAACCCGTCTAAGCGGGTTCCCTTTTTAATTGTAATTTTGTGAATCTGTAAATGAGAATTTTAACACTTTCAGATCGGGTTGAGCCCGTTTTGCATGATCAATTTGATCAACGGCAGTTTGAAGACGCCGACCTGATTCTCGCCTGCGGCGATCTACCACCGGAATACCTCTCTTTTGTTTCCGGCAAATTGAACGTACCGCTTTATTTTGTGCGCGGCAACCATGACCTGCGTTATGATGCCGGCCCGCCGCCGGGCTGTGTCAATCTGGCAGATAAACTGGTTCAATTCAGGGGGAAAAATATTCTCGGGCTGGAAGGTTCTCGCTGGTACAATGGTGGGCCGCACCAGTATACCGAAAGGGAAATGCACCGGAAGATAAGAGGCTTGCGTCCCCGGATCTGGTGGAAAGGCGGAGTCGACATCGTCATTACGCATGCACCGCCACGGCACATCCATGATGCAGAAGACAGGTGTCACAGAGGCTTTAAGAGTTTTCGCTGGTTGATTGACAAATATTCACCGCATTATTTCATTCATGGACACATTCACGCGAATTTTAACGAGCCGTCCGATCGGGTAACGATCGTTAACCGCACACGCGTTATTAATACCTATGGATATCATCTGTTTGATTTTGACGGCACCGCGGATGCAGAATAATTATTGAATCGGCGTTGGATACCACTGGATTACCGAAATGCTAAAATCTTTCAAGGAAGTTCAGGAGCAAGAGGCGGCTTTTGATACCCGCGATCGCGGAACCCGTATGGTTCCGTTGGACCGAATCGTCGGTAGCGTTGGCCGTTATCAAGATTTTGACGAACGCTTCCGGATCCGGTCCCATCTCCCCCCTGAAAGGCTGGAAAAAATAAGAAGCAAAATGAGAGCGGGTAAAACGCTGCCGCCGGTTAAGCTGTATCAAATCAAAAATGATTACTATGCCCTGGACGGCAATCATCGAATCGCGGCTGCCAATGATCTCGGCTACGGGGAAATCCAAGCTCAAATTCTCGAGTTTCTGCCTTCGAAAGGCTCTAAAGAAAACCTGCTCTACCGTGAAAAAGCCCAGTTCGACGATCATACCCAGTTACCGTATTCCATTGAGCTGACTGATTTCGGCCAATACGAACACTTAATTGAGCAGATATCCAGACACCGGGATTATCTTGAAAAGAACGCCGCCACACCGATTGCTCTTCAAAAAGCGGCCAAAGACTGGTATGAAACCATTTATAAACCGCTAATTGCCATTATTAAAAAAGGAGATCTGATCGGACACTTCCCGGGCAGAACCCTGGCGGATCTTTATACCTTCATATCCGCTCACCAATGGGAGCGCAAAGACCACGGACTCAGATATGGAATTGGAATCAGTCAACTGGTTCCCAAGAACATGGAGGATTTTCGGAAAAAAATGGCTAAATTAAAAGAGACCGAATACCCTGAAATGCTGCGGGAGATTACCGCTTTTGTGCTGATAAACGCGTCGGCTAAAAAAGAGGTTCGTCTTGTCGACAAACTCATCAACCTTGACGAAGTAAAAGAAGTGCATTCAGTCCACGGCAGTGTGGATATTATTGCCAAAATCGTGTTGAGGCGCGATCTGGTCTCCTCGGATGCTGAAACCATCGGAGATTTTATACATAACAAGATCCGGCAACTTTCCGGTGTGATCAGTACCCAGACCTTAATCCCGGGCTACTCCAAAATAAAGAAGAAAGATGAAAATTAAATCGGAGTTTACGATTCAGGCCATTTAATGCCGTTGGACGGTTTGACGAGCTGTTTCCGAATAAACTCGTGAATCTGATCTGAAACATCTTTTGTCCAGGTAGCGAGCGACCCCGGCGCCGGTGCCAACGGCGACCTGGGTAAAATTTCGATCCACCCGTTTAACTTCCACCGTGACGGGAGTACCATTCCCACGTCTTGCCAATATTTCGGTTCTTAATTCATCCGCTTTTTTCATTTAAAATAGATATTTCAAGATTTTCCAATGCATCCGTGCTGGCCTGAACCGCTTCATTATATTGCAATTGGTACGTTTTTATTAATTTGCCCTGAAGTTCGGCACAGCCGCCGGTCAACAGTGAAACAGACAGGCAGATGATGAGAAAGGCAGATTTCATGTAATTATAATATCTTATTTTTGTCACGGAGTCAAAAATGATGCCATTCGAATTTCCAACTGGTTCGCGATCGTGATCTATTTTGTTGCGGTGAAGTGTTAACTTGTTAACTTTACACTTGTTAACATATGTAAACTAAATGAATCGGCAAGATCACCCCAATAATTAAATTTATATAATAAATACAAATAGATATAATGTTAACAGGGTTGGCACGATGATTGCTATTTATTTTCTTATTTATAAGGTAGCAGCTATGAACCATCCTGCAAACTAGGCGATTGGCATTTAAATTTTCTACTTAAACTCAACAATTATAAATAAACAGAAATTTCATTAAAAGGAGGAACCATGTTCAAAAAGATATTTTTAACCATGTTGGCACTTGTTTTTTGTTTTCAGCACCGTGGGGGTCAGCTTTGCGCTGGATAAAGGCAACAAGCGCAAAGGCAAATACACCTACCGCAAAGTTTACAAGGCCTGTTTTGAGCGCGGAGAGGTTGAATCCAAGGTGCCGCCCATCAGCCCGGCCGACAAGACCCAGGCGGAGTGGACATCTGTTTTCGAGTCAAAGAAATTTGAGATGTTTGGATGCGATGAAGAGTGGGCACAACTGTCGGAAATTGAAGTTACTGATATCTATACGTATTTGCATGATCATGCCTTTGATTCACCCACACCGGCGAAATGCAAATAACTGCAGGATTCCATCAGGGTCAATTAAAGGAGGGGGCGTTAATTCCGCTTTCAAACCCATAGAAAATAAAGAAGGAGGTTATGATGCGTTTAACAAAATTGACGGCATTATCTTTTGTGCTCTGCCTAGTTCTGGCATTCGCTTTTGGATGTGCCGGCACCCAGAAGACAGCCGAGCCGGCCAAAGCCGACTGGCAGTTTCACGACATTGTGGATGTGGGGTTTGTGCAGCCGTACGCCACGGTGCCCCAGCCCGAAGGGGTGATGATCATTGATGCGCGGCCCTATCAGCCCAAATACGCCAACGGTCACATTCCCACGGCCATCAGTATTCCGGACAGCCAGTTTGACAAAATGACCGACAAACTGCCCGAGGATAAGAATGCGCTTCTGATCTTTTATTGCGACGGCCCCACCTGAAAGCTGAGTCACAAATCCGCCTGGAAGGCGGAAAAACTGGGTTACAGCAACGTTAAGGTGTTTGCCGCGGGTTTTCCGGCCTGGATGAAAGCCAAAGGCAATTATGCGGCGGTTTCCGTTGAATACGTGGCCAAACAGGTCGAGTCCAATGCAGGCCATCGTCATCGATTCACGGCCCAAAAAACCCAAGTATGACAAGGGCCATATTCCTTCGGCCATCAGCATTCCCGACAGCGAGTTTGACAAGCTGCAGGGCAAGTTGCCCCGGGACAGCGAAACACCGCTGATTTTTTACTGTGACGGTTTTACCTGAAAGTTGAGCCATCAATCCGCCCGGAGGGCGGTCCAGCTGGGCTATACGAATGTCAAGGTGTTTGCCGCGGGCTATCCGGCCTGGAAAAAGGCATACGGTGCAGCGCCGGCAGCCGTTGCGGTTAAGGCCGGCAGCGCAGAAGGCTCGATCGACATCGCCACCTTTGAAAAGATCATAAAAGAAAATCCGCAGAGCATTATGCTCATCGATGTGCGCGATCCCGATGAGTTTGCGGCCGGGTCGTTTAAAACCGCCGTTAATATTCCCACCGACGAACTGGAGAAAAAAATTCGCCACCCTGCCGGCAGATAAACCCATCGTGTTTGTCTGTAACACCGGTGCCAGAAGCGGTGAGGCGTTTTACATGGTCCAGGATATCCGGCCGGAGATGAAAAAGGTCTATTACCTGGAAGCTGAAACGATCTATAACAAGGACGGATCGGTTAAGATTACCAAGCCGGCTTCCTAACGTTTAATTGAATACAAGAATGCATAGAGACGATTGCAGCCGTTCCTTCCGGGGACGGCTGCATTCACTGATAAGCATAGGGGCTTTGCCCCAGTTGGAATGATGGAACAATGGAATGTATGGGATAATGGGTTTAAAAAAACTGAATTCAGAACGGCAAATTAAGCTTCTTTTCTTACCCAGTATTCCAATTTTCCACTATTCCATTATTCCATGTGGCTGACAAAAACAGATAGCCACAAAAAGTATTACAATTCCAAAAAGTTATAGAAATTCCGAGACGTTTAATTACAGGGGAGTCAACAATGAAAGCAGTAGAAAAGAAGAATTCTTTTCTTAAATATATTATCCTGATAATGGCCGGGTTGATGCTGTGGTGTACCGTGTTATTTGCTGCACAGAGCGATGAGAGCCAGGCGCCCGGGCGCACCATGGCCCAGCAGGCCACCAAGGGCCAAAAGGTCTGGAATACCACCGATCATACCAAACACAAAGCCTTGCAGCAAGGATTTTAAATCCGGCCTGGAGGTCACCCAGGCCTGTCTTTCCTGTCATTCCGAAGCCGAAGCCCAGTTTCACAAAACCGATTCACTGGACCTGGCTGGCCGATCCGGCGGACAAAAACAAACAGTTCGGCAAAGCCGGAAATTCTCTCAATAATTTCTGTATTTCAACCAACAAAACCAAAGACAAGGGCTGTCTGTCCTGCCATCCGGGATGGGGCACCTCCAGGGATAAGGGGATCAACTGTCTGGTCTGTCACAGTCGAAAAGGAAATGAACTGGGATGAAGCCATGACAGATATCAAGGCTTTTCTCGAAGCCGGCGATGAGGATTCGCTGGAAATTGCCAGAGAGATCCAGGCCGAGCTGCGCGAAGCGGCCCAGAGCATGTGGTCGACCCGGCCGCAAAAATTGCGGGTCCTGCCATTTTTACGGCGGCGGCGGTGACGGGGTGAAACACGGCGACCTGGATACCTCTCTGGCCAAACCCAATAAGGCCCTGGATGTCCACATGGGCGTCGACGGCCGCAATTTTGACTTGTGTGCGCTGTCACACCACCAACCTGCATAATATTGCCGGTCGGGTTTATACACTGCCGGCGGCAGCGGAGCGCAAGAGCCTGGTGGAAGATGATTTGGCCTCCAAGATCACCTGCGAATCCTGTCACACCCAGTACGCCCCACAAAGCCGGGTCCAAGGCCAACGATCATACGGACAAGGTGGCCTGCCAGAGCTGTCATATTCCGGAGTTTGCCCGGGTGAATCCCACCAAGATGTCCTGGGATTGGGCCCAGGCCGGCAGAAAAAAAGACGGCAAAAAATACAAGACCAAAGACGAGTTCGGCAAATTCGATTATATGACCATCAAGGGTCAGATGAAGTGGGCCAAAAATATCAAACCTGAATATCTCTGGTATAACGGCATCATTAAATCAGTGACGGCCAAGGATCAAATTGATCCCGGCCAGCCGGTAAAAGTTTCCTGGCCAGAGGGCAGCCGGTTGGATCCCAACGCCCGCATCTATCCGTTTAAAGTCCATCGCGGCAAACAGCCATACGACAAGGAGCACAATACACTGCTGGTACCGCTGCTGTCCGGCAAAGATGGTTACTGGACGACCCTGGATTGGAATCGGGCCCTGAGTAAAGGCCAGGAAGCTGTGGATCTGCCTTTTTCAGGCCGGTTTGATTTTGTGGAGACCACCTATGTATTTCCGATTACCCATATGGTGGCGCCCAAAGAAAACGCCCTGGCCTGCAGCGAGTGCCACAGTCGACAGGACAGCCGTCTGGCGAATCTGGGCGGTTTCTACATGCCCGGGCGGGATCGGGGTCAATTGGCTCGATATCTTGGGCTGGATCGCTGTGTTAGGCGCTTTAGCCGGGGTGGTTCTGCACGGCGCGGGTCGATTTTTTGCCAACGGCAAAAACAACAAAAACAGCGCGAAATAATTCATCGCCGTAAAAGGCTTGTCCTAATGGAACGCGGTACAAAAAGGGGGTCCGCCCGAGGCGGATTCCCTTTTTTCTTTTCTGCTTGCAGATTTAATCAAATTGGTTCAAAATTAATCCGCCCGTAAACATCTGACCCCGAAGCATGGAAGCTAAAAAATGGGAAAACCAAAAATCCTGGTGGTGGATGACGAGCGTGACATGCGCATATTTGTCTCGACAGTCGCCGAAACCCTGGGTTTTGAAGCCATTGTTGCCAAAGATGGAGCCGAAGCGCTGCTGAAGGCGGGTTCGAACCCGCCCGCGCTGGTCATCCTTGATGTCATGATGCCGAAAATCGACGACGGCATCCAAACCTATCGGCAATTTAGAACCGACCCAAATCTTTCGCATATACCGATAATCATGCTGTCGGCCATTGCAGAAAAAACCTTCTTGCACTCCATTAAAATGTTAAGCCCCCAGCAAGGCCATCAGCTGCCCGACCCCGAGGCCTATATGGAAAAACCACCGGATGCAAATGAGCTAAGCCGGCTGATAAGCACGCTGTTACCGGCCGATACTTAAATTTTTTGAAACACCCCAAACGGTATAACCATGGTCGCTGCATTTAAAAAAATTCGCAATAGTATTGTTTCAAAACTCACGATTCTGGTCGGTTTTGTCTTGCTGATCAGCATATCGGTGTGGTCCTATTTTAACATCGACTATCAACAAAAGAAGGCGATGGCGGGCATCTTTGAAGCGGCTGATGGATTATCCCACGCCATCAAGCTCGGCACCCATTATGCCATGATGAACAATTTAAGGGATGATCTGACCCAGATCATCAAAAACATCGCCAGAGAAAAAAAGCTTAAAAACATACGGATTTACAATAAAAACGGGGAAATAAAATTTTCAAACATGGATTCGGAACTGGATCGGATGACCAACATAAAAGATGAAGCCTGTTACATCTGCCACCGCACGGATCCGCCCCTTTCCGAACTGAACCTGTTGGAAAGAACGCGCATTTTTACCTCCCCTCAGGGCTATCGACTTCTGGGTATCATCAGCCCCATATACAGCGAGCCGGGGTGCGCATCGAGTGCTTGCCACGCCCATCCGGCTGACAAAAAGGTTCTAGGCGCCCTGGATCTGGTGATATCGCTGGACCAGACCGATAAAGAAATAGCCTTGTTTAAAAACTGGCTGATTGCTTTTGCGGTTTTTGTCTTTGTGATCACTTCGGCGGTGATCATCTTTTTTGTTTTGCGATTTGTGAAACGGCCCATCAAGCAAATGATAAACGGCACGCACCTGATTGCCAACGGCGAGTATTTGAATCAGATCGATGTGGATCAGGGTGATGAAATGGGGCAGCTGTCGGTTGCGATTGACAAGATGGGCAAAAAAATCGGCGAAAAACAGGCCGAACTGAACCGGCAGCGCAATGAATACCAGAATCTGTTCGAACGGGTTCCCTGCATCATCACGGTTCAGGATCGCGACTATAAACTGGTCCGGTATAATAAAGAATTTTATGAAAAATTCAAACCCAAGAACGGCGATTATTGTTACGCTGCCTATAAAGGTCGTAAGGAAAAATGCGTGATCTGCCCGGTTGAAAGAACCTTTGAAGACGGTTTATCGCACTTCAGCGAGGAAAGGGGGGTCAACAAGGATGGGACCCCTACCCATTGGATTGTCAATACTTCTCCGATAAAAGATGAAAATGGTGAAATTGTGGCCGCCATGGAGATGAGTCTCGATGTCACCCAAACCAAAATACTGGAGGAACAACTCGAAAAATCCGAAAAAAAATACTACGCCATATTTGATAACATACCCAATCCGGTTTTTGTTCTGGATATGGATACCCTCAAGATCCTGGATTGCAACACCAGCGTTGAAGGGGTTTATGGGTATACCAAGGATGAGATGATTGAAAGATCCTTTTTGGAACTGTTCAGGCAAGAAGAACACGATCATTACAGGACATTGATAAAAACGACCTCCGTCATAAACCAGGTCAGACATCTGAACAAAAATGGTGGCTCACTTTTCGTTGATATCCGGATATCACCCTCTGAATATCCTGGAGAAAAAGTCTATCTGGTAACGACCAGCGATATTACCCAACGGCTGGAAACCGAACAGCAACTCATACAGGCCAGCAAAATGGCAACTTTGGGCGAAATGGCCACAGGCGTGGCGCATGAGCTCAATCAGCCCCTTTCTGTCATCAAGACGGCCAGTCAGTTTTTTATGAAAAAGATCCGCAAAAAAGAAAAGATCGAAGATGATATTCTGTTTAGCATGACAGAGGAGATCGATGCCTATGTTGACCGTGCCGCCAAAATCATCAATCACATGCGCCAATTTGGACGAATGTCGGATATCACCCTGGAAAAAATTCAGGTTAACACGGTGCTGAAAAATGCGCTCGAAATCCTGGGACAACAGCTGAAAGTCAGGGGAATCGAGGTGATCTGGGATCTTGAGGATGATCTTCCTTTGATCATGGCGGACTCTGATCGGCTGGAACAGGTTTTTGTCAATCTATTGATTAATGCGCGGGATGCCATCGATGAACGCTGGCAATCGCAACCCCATCAAAAGGGTGACAAAAAAATTATTTTGAAAACGAAATCAGGTCCCCGTGAGATTGCCGTGGAGATCAGAGATACGGGAGCGGGGATCCCGGATCCTATTTTAGAGCGAATATTCGAGCCGTTTTTTACGACCAAAAAAGTGGGGCAGGGTACCGGTCTGGGTCTTTCCATAAGTTACGGAATCATCAAGGATTGTAAAGGCCGCATTCAGGCCGTCGCCCGCAAAGATGGCGGCGCCGGTTTTATTATCAAATTTCCCATTGCGGAAGAAGACTGATGGAAAAATCCATTTTACTCGTTGATGATGAAGGCGGCATTCGCAAGGTGCTCGGCATCGCCCTGGCGGATATGGGGTACCAGGTGCGTACTGCCGAAAATGGTGTGGAAGCCCTGCGCATATTCAAAGATGAGCTGCCGCCGATTGTGCTGACCGATATTAAAATGCCCGAGATGGATGGTATTGAGCTTTTGCGCCGCTTAAAAAAAATAAGCCCGGATACGGAAGTCATCATGGTTACCGGTCACGGCGATATGGATCTGGCCATTAAAAGCGTTAAATATGAAGCCACCGATTTTGTCACCAAACCCATCAACGCTGAAGTGCTGGAAATTGCCTTAAATCGCGCGCAGGAACGAATTGCCATGCGTCGAAAAATCAATGAATACACCCAAAATCTTGAACAGCTGGTGCGGGATAAGACCCAAAAACTTCTTGAAGCCGAGCGGCTGGCGGCTGTCGGGCAAACGGTAGCGGGGCTTTCACATGCCATAAAGAATATTACCGGGGGTCTTAAAGGGGGTGCATTTGTACTGGAAAAAGGGATCGAGCTCAGTGATCAAAAATATTTGCTGCAGGGCTGGGAAATGATCAGGGGTAATGTCGATAAGATTACCAACCTGTCTATGGATTTGCTCAATTATGCCAAAGCGACCGACCTGAATGTTCAGCCCTGTGATCCCAGGCAACCGGCTCAGGAAGTCATTGATCTCATGCACCCGCGGGCGCAGGAACTGGGCATTGAACTGGTCAGCGATTTTTCGCAAAATCTTAGTCCCTGTCAGTTTGATTCGGATCTCATTTGCCGCTGCCTGCTGAACCTGGTGACCAATGCCATTGATGCCTGCAGGAATGATAGCCCGGACGCCCCAGCCAAAATGGTGACTGTCCGCATAAAAAAAACCCGCGGCTGGGGGGTTGAATACCAGGTGCTGGATAATGGCTGCGGCATGAACGCTGCCACCCAAAAGAACATCTTCAAACAGTTTTTTTCGACCAAAGGGTCTGAGGGTACCGGCATTGGGCTGATGATCACCAAGAAAATAGTCGATGAACATAACGGTGTGATCAAAGTTGAATCGAAAGAAGGTGCCGGTTCCAAATTTTTCATCAAACTCCCCAAAAAGCCAGATGAATGAAATTCTCATAAAATACCGCCAGCTCGGCGACATTTTCGACACCTTTTCTATGGGGGTGATGGTCGTGGGGGCGGATCACAAAATCATCTCGTTGAACCATTCCGCCGAACTGATTACCGGTTACAACGAGTCTGATCTGCGCGGTAAATACTGCAACCAAATATTGCTTGATCCTTTATGCGGTGGTGAGTGTCAGTACTTGGCGGCAGTTGAAAGCAGCCGGCAGGCCAGCAGCGTGGATTTTGAGGTCAGCGATCAAAGTAATGACAAGCACAGTATCACCCGGATCGTATCCCCCATTTATGGTTCGGACCACACGCCTCTGGGCTGCATCGAAGTTTTTCAGGATCATACCGTCTTCAAGGATCTTCTTGAACGCGTCAGGCATGATGACCGGCGCCTAAAAATCATCCTGGATAACCTTGACCTCGGCGTGTTGACCGTTGATCGTGGGGGTCATATTACCTTTTTCAATAACCGGGCTGAAACCATCACCGGATTTAACCGGGGGGATGTCCTGGGAAAATCCTGCAGCATGATCTTTGGTAAAACCGCCAGTCAGGACCTGTTGCTGCTTAACGAAACCATTGCCGACGGCCGTGCGCGTTCGACCACCGAAGGAGAGATCAAGACCCGAGAAGGGCAGGCCATTCCCATGCGCGCCAATTACATGGCGCTTAAAAATGAAGATGGACGCATTGTCGGTGGCCTGGCAACCGTTGCTGATTTATCGTTGAAGTATCAATTTAACAGCGAAATAAAAGGCCGCTATACCTTTTATGATATGGTTGGCAAAGATCCGGCCATTCAGAAAATTTTTGAAATTGTGCCCGTAGTGGCTTCAAGCGATGCCACCATCCTGATCGAAGGCCCGACCGGCACCGGAAAAGATGTTTTAGCGAAGGTCATTCACAACGCCAGTCAGCGTTCAAAAAAGCCGCTGGTCAAAGTAAACTGCGCGGCATTGCCGGATAATCTTCTCGAATCAGAGATGTTTGGTTATGTTAAAGGGGCCTTTACCGGAGCAGAAAAGGATAAACCGGGCAGATTCCAGGAAGCAGACGGCGGG
The DNA here is from genome assembly GCA_963706575.1 of uncultured delta proteobacterium. Classification (GTDB taxonomy): domain Bacteria; phylum Desulfobacterota; class Desulfobacteria; order Desulfobacterales; family JAHEIW01; genus JAHEIW01. The sequence goes on from CAVPNL010000005.1 coordinate 308,405, forward strand.
ACTATTTTTCTGGATGAAATCGGAGACCTGCCTCTATCGCTGCAGGCCAAGTTGTTGCGGGTGCTGGAAGACAAAGAATTTTATCCCCTGGGCAGCAGAAAAACCACCAAAGTGGATGTGCGTATCATTTCAGCCACCAACCAAAACCTGGGGCAGCTGGTTGCAGAAAAACGCTTTCGCGAAGATCTTTTCTACCGGCTGAATGTGATGCGGCTGGATTTGCCCCCTCTGAAAGATAGGAGGGGTGATATTCCGCTTTTAATATCCCATATTTTAAAGCGGCTGTGTGCAACCCGGGATACGATGGTTGAAAAATTTTCCAACGATGCCATGGAAGTGCTTCTGAATTACGATTATCCCGGAAATGTCAGAGAACTTGAAAACATCATCGAGCATGCCCTGATTGTCTGTCAGGATAAAATCATTGAACGAATCCATCTGCCCCTTTCACTCCAGGACGGCATTTCATCTCCGTTGCCGGCAGAAGAAAAACGACCGTTTGATAGAGAAATCGAATTCAGCGAGAAAACCCTCATTTTAGATACGCTGAGAAAATACAACTGGAATAAAGGCAAAACCGCCTCGGCCCTCGATATCAACCGCACCACCCTGTGGCGTAAGATTAAAAAATACAATATTTCCTATTAATTTTGATTTCCCATGTCCGTGTTCTGATAATCCCGCTCTGAGGGTATCATACCAATCCCGCTGTCATATCCCAAAGATATTGCTGAAAATGAATCAAAAGATAGAATAGCGCATTAAAATGATGCATAATGATGCATTGAGTGTTGCATTTCATTGCAATCATTCTTTTTATGTTGTTTAAGATCAAATAAAAATTATAACTTACTATAAATATTAAATAATAAGTTATAAGTGCACATAATTACTCGCATAATTAGAACCGTTAATCGATCCCACTAGGCAAACTGGTGTTGCATTTATGCAACGTTTGTCTCAGCCATTTTATCCTAACCATCAGGTCAGCTTTATATTTAACATATTAAAATTATTATTTAATTTAATATTTTGGTTTCAAAAAAGACTTTCTGGCACGTTTGATGCTCAGGGTATTGACAGGCAGTTGATCAAATCGATCAAAACAGAAACCATAAACCGCAGGTTGCAACAATTGAGAGACCGCCATGAATGCTGTTACCCTAAAAAAAGATGGCGCCATTAACCTCAACGGAAAAACAGTGGCAACTGAGGCGCTCGATTTACTCAGCTGCCAGATCGCGCTTGAAGACGTTTACACCCTGAGAAGTTTCTTTAAGATGCTAAATAAATATACGCTGCTTGCAAAGCTGAATGCTTTTTCTCCCTCCTCTATCGAGCAGTACGATAGCTGTCCGGAACAGGGATGCGATGCGGGTTTGCTCGACTATCTTGAATTCGGCAAAACGGTCGAGATGATCGGCGTTCCGGACAAGCGCCTGGAGATCTACAACTCTCTTTTTGGCGTCCAGGCCGGGGAGACCACTGAGATTAAGTCCATGCAGTTAGCCAGTCTGCTGGATTTACCGCTCAAGCTCGGCAAACTGAAACACATCGTTTTCGGAGACCGCGTCGACATCTTCGAATTTGACACGGTGTACACGCTGTTTGAATTCATCGATGGGATTGCGTGGCAACTGGGCTTCCACGCCACCCCGGAACAATGCGAGTTAAGGAGGTAAGCTATGTTTAAAAAAATCCTTTTTGCCACAACGGCTTCCCCCACCTGCGATAATGCCGCCAAGGTGGCCTTTGATCTGGAATTGAAATGGGACGCGAAGCTTTATGTCTTTCACGTACTGGGCATCCCGAGTCGCGGTTATAGCCCATTTGTTACCGACGTGAGAACCGGTGAGCTCATGGAGCCGGATGCGGATTATATCGAGTGGGTCAGAGAAGAAATGAAAAACACCTACGGCGCATTGCTGGCCGACAGTGAAAATTCCGTGATTGAAGCTGCCGTCGGGGTCCCCTACCGGGAAATCCTAAGAAAGGCCCGCAAGGAAGACATTGATCTCATCATTATGGGGGCGCATACCCGGCAGGAGGATGTCGGTGCGACGCGCTACCGCAGCATCGTTGGAAGTACGATGCAAAAGGTCGCCAAATCCGCCCGCTGCCCGGTGGTTATCATCAGCCGGCCGTGCACCACCTGTTGGAAGTTGTTTTCCAATATTGTTTTCGGAACCGATTTTTCCAAGGCCGCGGATTATGCTTATAAGTGGGCTTACGGCTTAGCCAAACAAGTCGGTGCCAAGCTGCATCTTTTTCACGCCTGCGATATCAACACGAGCGCGGCCGGAGTGGTGATGGGGCAAGCGGAGATTGAAAATCAGATTCAAACGGCCAAGCAAAAGATAGAAAAGCGCTATATCGCCAAGATGAATGGATATGACAATTTTGAAGTCGAAGTCCGTGAAGGAATTCCGTATGTTGAAATATTGAAGTTCGCTCGTGAAAAGACAGGCGATCTCATTGTTATGGCCCATCATACCCGGGAGATCGATCCCGAAAAAGCGGTATTGGGAAGCACGGTCGAGCAGGTGGTGTTGCGATCCGCCTGCCCGGTGGCCAGCGTTAATCATCCTGACAAAGTCGCTGATCTATAAGTCTTCAATTTCAGCAACGGTCATAGTCAGGGATGGAGTTTGTATATGAAAAAGAAAACGGTTCTTATCGTCGAAGATGAATTGGATATGAGAATTTTCATATCCACCCTGCTTGAAACCAGCGGATATCAACCGATTATGACCCGAGATGGAACCGAAGGCCTGCTCAAAGCCAAAGACATTAGACCGGATCTGATCATTTTAGATGTGATGATGCCCGGAGAGGGCGGAGTTCAGATGTACCGGCAGCTAAAAACCGATAAGACCCTGTGTGACATACCGGTGATCATGCTTTCAGCCGTGACCCGCAAAACATTTGCCCATTATTTAAATATGGTCAACGCACGGCTGAAAGATGCCATACCGGATCCGGACGCCTATATCGAAAAACCGCCGGAAGCAGAAGATTTGCTGAAAATGACCACCGCTCTCATCGGTTAGCATCATCTTTACCAAAGCGGGCTACACAGGGTGGTCCTAAAGCCAAACCAAGCAAAGAGGAGTCGATCAATGCTTACACGAATTGACTGGGATTGGGAGCCCGGCAGCAGAGATATTGCGAATATCAGCCAGTGGCAAAGAAAGTTTAACTGGGTCGAGGAACCCTATGCCAGTCCGAATGGTGAAAAAATAGCCGCCATTGTTAACCTGGCAGAAGGCGAATTCAATGTCTGTGTTAACGGTGATACCTGGCAGACGGTTTTTGATAAAATCTGGAATCTGCGGTTTGCGCCCGATGGCCGGCTAACTGCCATTGTGTCTGAAACGGGTGAATGGACCGTGGCGGTGGACGGCACACCCTGGGATAATAGATTCGGATATGTCTGGAATCTGATGTTTAGCCCCGACGGGAACAACATCGCTGTCGCGGTGCAGCAGGATATGGCTTACGGCATGGCGTTAAATAACGCCGTCTGGGAGGAAACCTTTTCCAATATGACCCACCCCACCCTCAGTCCGGACGGCACCCGGACCGCAGCCGCCGTTCAGGTGGCCGATTTTGGCGAAGGCGAAATTCATAAATTCCAGGAGGGCGTTTTCAGCGCTGCCCTGGACGGCACACCCTGGGACACGCAGTTTGTCAATGTCTGGGAAATGGCCATTAGCGCTGACGGCCAAAAACTGGCGGCCGAGGTCCGGCTCAATCTTTACGATTATACGATTGCCGTCAATGGAATACCCTGGGAACAAACCTTTGATTGTGTCTGGCAGCCGATTTTTCATCCGCAGAACGGTGCCGTGATCGCTCCCGTCAGGACCGGTGGCGGTTGGTTTCTGGCGCAGGACGGACAGATTATCTGGGATCGGAAATTCGTGCAGCTCTGGCATCCGATGGTCAGCAAAAACAGCAAAAAACTGGCGGCCATCGTTGCGCCCAAATATGGCAAATGGACCATCGCGGTCGACGGCAAGCCCTGGTCCGTTTTATTTGGGGATTTGCTGACGGATCCGGTTTTTAGCCCCGATGGCAACCGGGTAGCGGCGGTCGCCAAAAATGATGGGCACTGGCGGGTTGTCGTCGACGGCGTGGTTTGGCAAAATACTTTTGATCGCGTCTGGCCGCCGGTCTTCAGCGCCGGCAGCGAAGCGGTTGCCGTGAAAATCGAAAGAAACGGTAAATACAGTATCGCCCTAAATGATCGCGTATGGGATCAAGCGTGCGATGCCATCTGGGATCCCGTATTCAGCCCTGAGGGCGATAAAATTTTGCTGCGGACTTTGCAGGATGGCATCTATATGCGCAGCGTTTTATCCGTCGAAGATATTTGACGCTAAAGAGGGGGGTGCATGAACACGATATACAATTTTGTGAGTGGCCCGTTAGCCTGGCTGGCATTTATTCTTTTCATCGGCGGCAGCCTTTACCGGCTCATAAGCCTGATGGTGCTGGTCCATAAAAAAGAAAAATTTATTTACTCTTACATGAGCTTGAAATACGGCCTGCGTTCCATTCTTCGCTGGAGTACGCCCTTTGCCACCGAAAATATGCGAAGGCATCCGGCGTTGACGATCGCCACCTTTGCCTTTCACATCTGCCTGATACTGACGCCGATTTTTTTACTGGCACATGTGACCCTGATCGATGAATCCTGGAACCTCAGCTGGTGGACGCTGCCCGACGGTGCGGCGGAGATCATGACCTTGATCGTTATTGCCGCTTGTGTTTTTTTCCTTGTACGGCGCTTGGTCAATCCGGAAGTTCAATATGTCACCTCAGCATCGGATTATATTATCCTGGGTATCGTGGCGGCACCGTTTATTACCGGATTTTTGGCCTATTACCAGTGGTTTGGGTATCAGGTATTTCTGATTCTGCATATCCTTTCAGGAGAAGTTATGCTGGTGGCCATTCCGTTTACGCGGTTGAGCCACATGCTGTTTGCACCGCTGACCCGGGCTTATATGGGCTCGGAATTCGGGGGGATCAGGCATGCTAAAGACTGGTAAGTGCAAAGATGAATATCGAATATCGAACAAGGAATGTAGAAGTAAGAAGTATTTTGGTTCGTCAATACTTCGACATTCATAATTCCTTGTTCGGTGTTCTGCGGTTCAACTAAAACAGATTAAACAAAAGGAATTGAGACAATGGCTGAGCCTGCAAAGCAAATTGAAAGGAAAATCGTGGATGAAGGCCTGGAAGTCGGTGTACAAAATCTGACCGAAGAACGGATCACAAAAGTGATCAACCGCGTTTTAAAGGGTGAATCCGGCGCGCGCCTCAAAGCCTATGTCAATACCTGTATCCACTGCGGTCTGTGTTCCGAAGCCTGCCACTATTATCTTTCCCACGATAATAACCCGCAATATTCACCGGTGGGGAAAGTCAAACAAACCCTGTGGGAAATGCTAAAAACCAAAGGCAAAGTCAGTGCCGATTTTATCAAAAGAGCCTCTCTGATTGCCTCCACGGAGTGCAACGCCTGTAAGCGCTGTGCCATGTATTGTCCCTTTGGAATTGATATCGCCTACATGATGCTTACCGTAAGGCGCATCTGTCATCTACTGGGCGTAACCCCACTGTATATTCAAGATACGGCCCACAGTCATGCGGTTACCATGAACCAGATGTGGGTCAAAGATGACGAGTGGATTGATACCCTGCAGTGGCAGGAAGAAGAGGCCCAGGACGAAATCCCCACCCTGCGGATCCCGCTTGAAAAAGAAGGGGCAGATATCATGTATTCGGTCATCGGCCCGGAACCCAAATTCCAGGCCCAGCTGATTTATCAGGCCGCGGTCATTATGGATGTGGCCGGTGTCAACTGGACAATGCCTGCCACCCCCGGCTGGGATAATAGCGATATGGCCATGTATACCGGCGACAATGAAATTATGGGGCGCGTAAAGCGGACTCATTTCGAAACCGCTCTTCGATTAAGGGTTAAACGGATTGTCATGGGTGAATGCGGCCATGCGTTTCGCTCGGTTTATGATATGGGCAACCGCTGGCTGGGATGGCGCATGCCCCCCATACCCGTCGTGCATGCCATTGATTTCTACTATGAATTGATCAAAGACAAAAAGATCACGATTGCTGAAAAATTTAAAGAGCCCGTTACCCTGCACGATCCGTGTAATGTGATTAGGGGCGGCGGTCTGGCAGAAAAGGCCCGCTATGTGGTCAATGCCATCTGTGAACAACTGATCGAGATGCACCCCAACCGCGAACACAATTACTGCTGCTGCGCCGGCGGTGGGGTCATCAATTGCGGGCCGCCTTACAAAAACACCCGCATGGATGGCAACCGCATTAAGGCCGAACAGTTATTTGCGGCCAAATCCAGGGGCGCCAAGATACTGATCGCGCCCTGTCACAATTGCCACAGCGGCCTTGAAGATATCAACCATCACTATGGCCTCGGTTATGACATTAAATTTATCAGCGATATTCTTTATGATGTTATGGAAAAGGAGACCGCATGATGAAAAAGGGAATATTCCTCCTGATGGCTCCCCTGCTTGTTGGTATTTTACTGATACCCGCATTTTCACAGGAAGACATGGAAGTGGTGGATAATGAAGGGTTTAGCAAAAAACAGCGTCCGCCGGCTGTTTTCCGACATGATGAACACAACGAGAAAGCTGAAATAGAAGATTGTCGTGAATGCCACCATATTTATGAAGATGGAGAGAAATTGGAAGACGAGTCATCGGAAGACCAAAGTTGTTCTGATTGCCATGACGAAAAAAGCAGGGATCAGAAACCGGGTTTGAGAAAGGCCTTTCATACAAACTGCAAAGGGTGTCACCGCACAAAAAACCAAGGACCTGTTATGTGCGGCAAATGCCATGTCAGGAATTAGAAGTTATTTGTTATGGGTTGATCGTTCGCAAGGGACAAACTCGGTTGATGTTTGCTCTCAATTGCCAAATTATAGTATAAAAAAATTGATAAATTCTAATGACGAATAACAAATAACGATTAACTCCGGATCGAGTGCTTGAACTCGATCCGGCCTGAAAGAGAGGAAAGCCATGCCCAAGAAGATTTTGATTGTTGACGATGATCCGGCGATTGTCAAATATCTGAAGGCTGTATTTAGCGACAATGGATATGCAACCTGCAGTGCCTCGAGCAGCATGGAAGGGCTGGATGTTGTCAGAACCGAAAAACCGGATCTGATCTGCCTTGATTTACAGATGCCCGGTGAATGGGGCCCCCGGTTTTACCGCAAGCTCAGAAAAGATAAAGTGTTAAGGGATACACCGGTTATCGTGGTCAGCGGGATTGACGGTGACCATGCCATTAAAGATGCGGTGGCCTTTGTTAAAAAACCCTTTGATCCGGAGAAACTGATAGGCATTGTTAAAAATACAATCGGCTAAAACCTATCTCAAAAATGCATCTAAGCGCCCAGGGCCGCGTTGCCCCGCGAATTGAAATACTCACCTACTCCGTGTACGCTCGGACAAACGGGTTTCAATTCGCGGGACGCCTTGATGCATACAATAACTTTTTAAGATAAGATATGTAATCCCGCTATCGCGGGGCCCTGAACCCTTAGCCACAGTTTTGAGATAGGTTTTCGAAAATCATCGGGTTTCATAGAACAGTGTAGACCATCGAGTTTGCTTTTTTTGGATGATAACTATGGATAAGAAACTTTTACTCGTCGATGATGAAGAAGGTATTCGCAAAGTCCTCGGCATTGCATTATCCGACGCCGGATATACGGTTTTTACCGCAAAAAATGGTGCAGAAGCCCTCGAAATCTTCCGCAAAGAAATCCCGCCGATTGTCCTGACCGATATAAAAATGCCGGGAATGGACGGCATCCAACTATTGCAAAAGATAAAACATGAAAACCCCGATACCGAGGTCATCATGATCACCGGTCATGGGGATATGGACCTGGCCATTAAAAGCCTCAAGTATCAGGCCATTGATTTTGTCACCAAACCGATCAACGATGATGTTTTAGAAATTGCACTCAACCGGGCGCACGAAAAGATCCGCATGCGTCAGCAGCTGCGGGAATACACTGAAAACCTTGAAACCCTGGTCAGTGAAAAATCAGCAAAGCTGATAGAAGTCGAACGTCAGGTTGCCGTCGGCCAGGCGGTTGAAGGTCTGTCTTCAGCCATGCGCAATATTGCCGGGGACCTGGAAGGGGGGTTGACCTATTTCAACGAAATGCCATGCTTTGTCTCGGTTCACAATCCCAAGTTAAAGATTATTGCGGTAAACCCCCTGTATAAGGAACGTCTGGGGGATAAGGTCGGTCATAACAGTTGGGATGTTTATACGGCGAAAAGCGGTGCCGGGTTCACCTGCCCTGCTGAAAAGACATTTAAAACCGGCAAAGGCCTGCGAACGAAAGCAACCGTTAATACTGCAAATGGTGATAAGGCTCCGGTGATCGTGCACACCGCACCGATTCGCAATCAGGACGGTGCGGTGGAACTGGTCGTAGAGATATCGGCTGATATTACCGAAGTCAAGCGTCTGCGGGAAGAATTGCACCGCACCCAGCAGCGCTACCAGCAGCTTTTTGATGAAGTGCCCTGTTATATATCGGTTCAGGATCGGCAGTTCCAGCTGACGGCAACCAACCGACGGTTTAAAGAAGATTTTGACGTCGAAATCGGTGCCTTCTGTCATGAAGTTTACAAGCATCGGGGTGAGCCCTGCCCCAACTGCCCGGTTGCCAAAACATTTGAAGACGGGCAGTCCCACCAGACAGAAATGGTGGTCACCGCCAAAACCGGTGAGCAATACAACGTGTTGATCTGGACGGCGCCGTTAAGGAATCCGGCCGGAGAGATCACCCACGTCATGGAAATGTCCACTAACATTACCGAGATTCGCAAGCTGCAAGATAATCTGTCATCCTTGGGGTTGAAAATTAGCTCGATCTCACACGGCATCAAAGGCATGCTGACGGGCCTGGACGGTGGTATGTATTTGATGGAGACTGGTTTTGCCGAAGCAAAACCCGAAAGAGTCGAAGCGGGTTGGGAGGATTTAAAAACCATCGTCAGACGCATCCGCAAGTTGGTTCAAAATATCCTGTTTTTTGCCAAGGAAAGAGAGTTGAAACGCGATCGTGTCGATGTATTGAACTTCGTTGAAGATGTGGCTTCAACGGTTGAACCCAAAATAAAAGCTGACGGAATCGAATTAGTCCGTGACTTCGACACCCTGCCGGCAGAGATTGAAATTGATGCCGGCGTTTTGCGCCTGGCGTTGATCAATATTTTGGAAAACGCGTTAGACGCTTGTGCCGAAGATGCTGCCCGCAAGCGTCATAAGATCGTTTTCAGCGTTCAAGGGGACGATAATCAGATTAGATTTGAAATAAAGGACAATGGCATCGGAATGGATCGGGAGACGCGTGAAAGTTTGTTCACGCTGTTTTTTTCATCTAAAGGCAACAAAGGAACGGGCCTCGGGCTTTTTATTGCCGACAAAATTATTGATCAGCACGGCGGTAAAATAGCTGTAGCGTCCAGTCCCGGTCAGGGATCAAACTTTAAAATTACGATTCCGGGATCTGTTCGAAACGACATCCGGAATCCCAAGGAGAAAACCGAATGAAACTAACCGACATCGCACCGTTGGACAAATGGCTTGAACTCGAACAAAAGATCAATGAACGCACCGGTTTAAATGCTTCGGTATTTAATGACGACGGGATGCGCATTACCAATTTTAAACGCTGGGCCAACAAACTCTGCCCGGTCATCAAAGCCGATGAAAAAGGGCAGAATTATATCTGTGCCGTTGCGCACCAAAATATTGCGGCCGAAGCTCAACGCTCGCACCAGCCGGTCATCGCTGAATGTGATGCCGGTTTGATGAAAATGGTGGTCCCTATTTTCGTAAATGATGAATTCCTGGGGGTTGCCGGTGGTTGTGGTTATATAATGGAAAATGGTGAAGTCGATACCTTTATGGTCAACAAAACCATCGGCATTGCAGATGAGAAGCTAAAGAATCTGCTAGATGACATTCCCGTAATGACCCCGGATGAGGCCCAATCCCACACCGGGTTTATCCAAAATGAAGTGGACCAAATTTTAAAAGCATACGAGAATACTTCATAAATCGAGATCCATTTTCTTTGAGAGCAGCTGCCGAAGCGGTTTCACATGAGATCTGCTTTTCATATCCACGGCAACATCGCCAACGCAACATCCATTGCTGAAAACTTTCGCGCTCCTAAAAGAATGAGTTTGATAAAACCACTCAGAAAGGAAAAAAAATGGCTTTAATGACACCGGATCAGTTTGAAGAGAGTTTGAAAGCGCTCAAGCCAAGGGTATTTATGAATGGGAAACAGGTAAAGAATATCCTTGAAAACCGAAACACCCGAACCGTAGTAGAAGCAAACAAGGCCAGCTATGCCTGGGCGCTGGATCCGCAATATAAGGATATCATGTCCTGTTATTCCCCGCTGATAGACGATCAGGTCAACCGCTACACTCATATAAGTGCCAGCACCGACGATCTGGTCAAAAAGGCTCAAGCCGGTACGTTTACTGCTGAAATGCTGGGGACGTGCATCTACCGGTGTGTCGGATACGATGCGTTTCATTCCCTGGCCAGTACCTGCTGGGAGATGGATAACGATCTGGGGACCGATTATCATCCGCGCTTTATGGAATACCTTAAAATGGTGCAGACAAAGGATCTCTCCGTCGCCGGAGCGCTTACCGAGCCAAGGGGTAAACGCAGCCAAAAGACCTTGGACTGGCCGGATCCCTATCTTTCATTAAAGTTGGTGGATAAAAACAAAGACGGTATCATTGTCCGTGGGGCTAAAATAAACATCAGTGGTGCCTATGCCAGCCATGAGCTTGTGGTTTTACCGCAGGCCGCGCATTTCGAGGGTGAGGAAGACTATGCCATCGCATTTGCGACACCCAGCGATGCAGACGGGATTACTTATGTGTGCCAGTATTCACCCTATTCCGCGGAGAGGGATTTAGCCGATGATCTCTCAGAACTTGGAAATCCCGTGTTTGGTCAGAGAGAGACAGCCATGGTCATTTTTAATGACGTATTTGTTCCCTGGGAAAGGGTTTTTCACTGTGGCGAGTGCAACTATTCTTTAAAGCTCGTTAGCCGATTTGCCAAGACCCACCGGATGACATGTGGCGGCACCTGTAAGGTGGGTTTCCTGAATCAGATTATCGGGGCCTCGAAATTGATACAGGAATACAAAGGGCTTGAAGAGGCCACCCATATCAATGATCAGTTGATGGAGATGGTCGTTTTACGGGAAACCGGTCGAGCCTGCGGCCTGGCCTCTGCCACCGAGGGTGCAGAGGAACCCCTCGGCTCGGGCGTATTCTTGCCGGATGAACTCATGAGCAATGTGGCCAAATTAAATATTTGCAATGCCTTCTGGCGGGTTATGGCACTGGCAGGTGATATCGGGGGGGGATTGATTGTCACCCTGCCCTCTCTAAAAGAGCTGAAAAATCCTGAAGTTAAGGACTATGTGAAGGAGTTTTACAGCTTTGGCTCCGATGTGCCCACCGAAAGTATTATGAAAGTCCATAAACTTTTACAACACTGGACGGCCGGCCAGCATGGCGTCGCCACCTGGCATGGCGCCGGGCCGGTTATGGCCAACAAGATTATGCTGCAACGGGTGATTGACTACGAACGGGATAAAAAAATTGTAAGGCAAACATTAGATTTGAAAGAAATTTAGCGTAATGAATATTGACTTCTACTTCGAGATGCTAATGTTTCCTGTATAATTGCCCAGCGAACCTGAATCTGGGCAAATTTTTCAACAGAATCATCGTCAACCCAAGTTTGAAACCATCAGGATGCATCTCAATGAAGGGAGGCCGTCATGTCCGTCGCTAAAATTACCGAAATCTCAGCTACCTCAAAAGAAAGTTTTGATGATGCCTTGAACGCCGGCGTTGCGCGGGCCAACAAAACATTAAAAAATGTTAAGAGCGTCTGGGTTAAAGATCAACAGGTCGATGTTGAAAACGGAAAGATCTCCGAGTACAAGGTGCTTTTGAAAGTGACTTTTGTGCTCGAAGACTAGAAGCCGTCAATTTTTTAAGATCCGTCAAACTATCCAACAAAAACAAAAGGAATCCACCTCAAGGGGATTCCTTTTTTTATTCTATACAGTGGCAATTGAAAAGCGGTGTGTCAAGTATGCTGAAGATGTATCATCCAGCCAAGGGTCTGACCCTGCTTATTTATAGATAATAGTGTATTTTAGATATTGTCAGAACCAATCAAAAACGGTACCAATATAAACACCCAAATCGCGCCGGCGCGCAATTTAACCATCTTGATCAGAAAGGAAAACGAATTGGCAATTCCTGGCAATTTATTGACAACCGCCATGGCGGTTATGCCCCATACCGATGTCGAGCGCGCACTTGAAATGGCGTTATCGCTGGATGTGCCTTTCTGGCCTCAGCTGCCCAACACCAGTTACTATGAAGATATGTATGTACAGGCGGCCGAGCATTTTCCGGGCATTTTGCTGGATATGGAAAAGCGGACCCTGAGGTTTTCGCTGGAAAAATTTATCGACGAATTTGAAGACACCATGGCCCATTTTGAAGAGCCGCAATACTTTGACATCAGTGAGACCTATTCGGTTGTCTATCACCGCTTTTTATCGATGGCGCTGGCGGATCGCCCGGCGATTCGGGGCCAGCTCGAAGGCCCGATCAGTTTCGGGTTCAATATTCTGGATCAAGATGAACGCCCGATTCTGTTTGACGATACGGTGCGGCCCTTTATGCTGGAGTTTTTAGCCCGGCGGGTAAATGTCCAGCTGCAGCGCCTTAAAACCCTCAACGAAAATGCCTTTATGTTTATTGACGAACCCGGCCTGCAGTTTCTTTTTTCGGCCATGGCCGGCTATGGGGATGTGAAAGCCAAAACAGATCTGGATCTGTTTTTTTCGATGGTCGACAGACCGCGCGGTATTCATCTCTGCGGTAATCCGGATTGGGATTTTCTGCTGGGGTTGGATCTGGATGTCCTGTCGATGGATATCTACACCAACGCTGAAATATTCTCCTCCTATGCTTCGTCAATTAAGCGTTTTATTGAAAGGGGCGGCGTGCTGGTCTGGGGAATTGTGCCGACCGGGACGGAATTTTTTGAAAAAGAAAACATCGACTCATTGATTGCCCAGATGGAGGGTGTCTGGCAAATCCTGGGCAAAAAAGGCATCGATATGGAGCACCTGCTGGCCCGCAGCCAGCTTTCTCCGGCCACTTGCTGTCTGGTCAATCCGGACAAGGAAAAAACGGTTGAAAAGGCATTTGCGTTAATTAATCATTTATCACAGGTGTTGAAGGAAAAATATAATCTCATTTGAAGTGGGTTTTATTGATGTGCCCTAAAAATAAGTTTAAAAATGACCGTCACTCCCGCGCAGGCGGGAGTCCAGTTCAAAGACCTCTGGATTCCCGCCTGCGCGGGAATGACAAATGGGTAGCACGCCTCAGTACTTATTAATATTTTAGACAATATTTCAGGGACACAAAACTAGTACATAGGAAGCATGGTAGAGAAAAAAGCAGATGATGCGCCGCCATTCAGGAGTAATACTATGAAGGCCTTAACGCGTGAAGATTTTCAGAAACTTGACCACGACGATCCTCTGGCTGGTTTCCGGGAGGAATTTTTTATCCCGCCAGATGTGATCTATATGGACGGCAACTCCTTGGGGGCCATGCCAAAGGCCGCCGCCCGGCGCGTGGGCCAGGTGACAGAACGGGAATGGGGGGTTGACCTTATCAAAAGTTGGAATACCGCCGACTGGTTTACTGCCCCGCAGCGCGTTGGGGACAAAATCGCCAAAATCATCGGTGCGGACTTGGGTGAAGTCGTCGCAACGGATTCAACGAGCATCAACCTTTTCAAAGTGCTGGCTGCTGCGCTGATGATCAATTCTGATCGGTCCGTGATCGTCATGGAGGGCAGCAATTTTCCCACCGACAATTACATTGCCCAGGGCCTGATCGAATTTCTGGGGCGGCAGCACCGGATCCGGTTTGTGGAAAAAGACGGCGTGATGGACGCGCTTGATGAACGGGTGGCGGTCGTATCTCTGACCGACGTACATTACAAAACCGGACACCGGCTGGATATGGATGCCATTACCGCCAGGGCTCATCAACATGGCGTACTGACCGTCTGGGACCTGTGCCATAGTGCCGGTGCCGTTCCCGTTGACCTGAACGGTTCCGGTGCCGACTTCGCAGTGGGATGCGGCTATAAGTATCTTAACGGGGGTCCGGGGGCCCCGGCTTTTCTTTTTGTGGCCAGACGGCACCAGGACCAAGTGAGGCAGCCGCTGACGGGCTGGTGGAGCCACAGCGCGCCCTTTGGCTTCACCAGAGATTATGAAAGCACTGAAGGTATCAGCCGCATGCTGTGCGGCACGCAGCCGATTATCAGCCTCTGTGCGCTGGAGGTGGGGGTGGATATCATGGTAGAGCGCAGACCTTTACAAAATTAGAGAAAAGTCCAAAAAAATGGGCGACCTGTTCATCGCCCTGACTGAGCAGAAGTGCGCTGAATACGGCTTTGGCATCGCCAGCCCCCGCAAGGCAGACACGCGCGGCAGTCAGGTCTCCTTGGTGCACCCGAACGGTTATGCCATCATGCAGGCCCTGATCGAACGGGGTGTGATCGGTGATTTTCGCGCCCCGGATATCCTGCGCTTTGGTTTCACGCCGCTTTACCTCAGATATGTGGATGTGTGGGATGCCATGGATATTCTGGCGGATATCATGGCCAATGAGATCTGGCAGGATCCCAAATACCAGGTCCGGGCGGCAGTAACCTGACCTGCAGGTAAGGATTATAATAAAGAGAGAAAAATTTGTGAAAGCGCCGGCCTGACGCCGGTCAAAGGGCCGCCTTCGCTTAATAACCGTTATGTTACCGAAGATATTCCATTAACTAAATCTTTCATACCCCGTGGCTGCGCGGATAGGCTGACGGCTCGGGGGGCACCCAATCCACGAGCGCCTTCGGGTCGGGGCGGTAAATCTCGACCTTCAACGGGTAACAGGCCGCCGCGTCGCTGGAATGCTCGCTGCTGCAATCACCGCCGGGGCAGGCCGACAGCGCAGCCAGCAGGTCGATCTCGGCAAAAAATTCGATATAATCGCCGGGGCGCGCCGGGCTTGCCTTCATGAAATACAGATGCGTGTCAAGGGTGAAACCCGTGCACATGAAGACGTTGAGCACATCATGCACATGTGTTTCGGCCTCATGCGGCGGTAGCCCGGTTTCAGAGGCCAGGGCGCGGGTCAGGTTCGAATGGCAGCAATGGTGATAATCCTGCCCGCTCAGCAACCGGTTGGTATAGGGATCGCAGCGCGTGCCGATCACGTCATGCACCCCGCCGCCATAAGCATCGAAACCATACCAATCGAGTGAGTCATAGGTGATCGTCGCCATCGGTCGCATATAAGGAAAACTGCTCCACATGCGGTCACCGGTACTCAGGTGGGTACCATGCATCGCACGGGTCTTACCGCTGTAGAAGCGTTCTGACAGGTCATCCGCCGACCAGAGATTTAAATCGCCCACCTGTGGGCCGTCAACGCTGACGATCCGGAAAAAATTTCCTGAAGGAACCCGAAAGGTTCTGGCATCACGCGGCGGCACGATCAGTTCATCCGTCAATTCCATCGTTTTGCGTGCGGCGGCATAGGTGGCCATGTCCGGTGCGGGCAGGGTATCGATTGTGTAGACGGTTACAGGCTTGATCGCCCTGCGGGCGTCGGCATCGGCTGGAGCTTGGCTTTGGGCAGTGCGTTTCATGGGTGGTCTTTCAGTAAAGGTTCGTGTAACTATTTTAGGCAGATGCGGGCTTAGCCACCTGGATTGCATAGAGGCGCGGCCATGAAAAAGCTCCGAATATCCACCAAAGCATTTTACACAGCGGCCACGAGTTCCTTTATCACCGGCATATATAATGGTCAAGCAAGAATGACCACCCAGGTTAAGCTGTATTGGAGTTTTAATTTTATTGCATCCAAAATCTAAAATCATAAATCTACAAATTTTCTAAGAATTAACAATTTGACCGTAGCCTGCATGTTCGGGTATTAATATGATAATTATCATACCGAGCGCATGAATATTCACTATGAATGTTGATGGTATATTCGAAGTGGTTTCAAAATTCCAGATCAGGTTTCCAGCGGCAAGACGCAGGCCGATTGGGACAGCGCAGCATACATGGGTATGTGAGCAATTACAGGAGGTCTGCAATCCCGGCCATTGGGCCGTGAGATGGGGTTTTGATACCACTTCTAGAATATATACCATGGAACGGAGGCTTATGAGTGAAGAAAAGCTTGAAAAGGCATTGCGCTATCGATGGCTGATTTTCTGGATTCTTGCATTCAGCTATATACTGGTCTACTTTCACCGCCTTTGCCCCGCTGTGGTGGCCGAAGACATGAGAAGGGATCTGGCTACTGGAGGCGGGCTTTTGGGTCTTTTAGGATCCGCCTATTTTTATCCCTATGCCCTGATGCAGCTGCCTGCCGGCCTGCTTTCAGATTCCTGGGGGCCACGAAAGACGATTTCGCTTTTTTTCTGTGTGGCTTTTGCCGGTTCCGTAATCCTGGGTATGGCGCCAAATGTCTATACTGCCATTGTGGGTAGAACGCTTGTGGGTTTGGGAGTGGCCATGCTTTTTGCGCCGACCCTGAAAGTGCTGGCAGAGTGGTTTCGAGTGAAAGAATTTGCGATGATGACTGGAATCCTTATGGCGATGGGCGGGATCGGGTCTTACAGCGCAGCAACACCCCTTGCCTATATCAGCAACTGGATCGGCTGGCGCCAGTCTTTTGTGTTGGTCGGAATTTTAACATTGGGATTGGCTGCACTGGTATGGGCCTTTGTGCGAGACCGGCCGGCTGACATGGGCTGGCCCTCTCCTTCAGACCCCTCAGGACCTGCCGGCGAGTCTGCCGGCCTGATGCAAGGGGTGAAAATGGTCCTTATTCACCCGCGTTTCTGGGCTCTCGCATGCTGGTTCTTTTTTTCCTATGCGATATTTTTCTCCTTCATCGGCCTTTGGGGCGGTCCATTTCTGATACAGATCTACGACCTTAGCAAAACCAAGGCAGGCCATGTCCTTTCCATGTCGGCCATTGGCATGATTGCGGGTAGTCCCATTCTGAGCTATCTTTCCAACAATATTTTCAAGGCCCGAAAACCGATTCTGATTCTATCGAGTATCTTAACGGTGATCATCACAGGCAGCCTCTATATTTTTACCCAGAATATTCCAATTCCGCTACTCTACTTGATTTGCTTAGGAATCGGTATTTTTTTAGGCGCTGTCACAACCATCGGATTTACCACGAATAAAGAGCTGTTTCCGGTTTCGATTGCCGGCACAGCCACAGGATTGATCAACATTTTCCCCTTTCTCGGCGGAGCCATATTTCAGATCATATTGGGCGCTGTATTGGACAGTCAGGGAATTACCCCATCGGGAGGGTTTACCCTTCAGGGATTCAGGTACGCATTTCTGGTACTCTTTCTCTGTGGATGGGTAGCTTGTATCTTCAGCTTCCTTATTCAAGAAACCCTGAAGACAAGATAAGGGTTTTATCCTTAAGTTTAATCTGACAGGTCGAACAAGATCTAGGTGAATTGATTGACCTTACAACGCCTTTGCTTATCCAAATTTAAAAATCTTTTAACACATCTATGAATTTTTGAACGATTCATCAGTGATCAGTATTCAAAATTATCAAACTTTTAATAAGATAAGCTTCAATGATCACAGACGTTAGCACGGGTCATCAGCGTTTTATTTAGATAGCTACTGACGCGCTCTTCCGGTTTCAGTGTGGGGGCTCAGGAGACCACCTTGATGCCCTTTTCACCCTAAAGGTCAACAGTTCCGGTGTTTGATAGTTTACATAAAGTGTTGCCTCAAACTCTATTTCTGATTATAAATAATTCAGAGAAAAGACATTCAGGTAATAATTAAGCGGTTGGATATCGTAATGTATCGACCACAACAACCAATGAGGATTCAGTAATGGCCACTTCTTCGCCTTGGAAAATCGTCCTGATTGATGACGAAAAAGATATCCGGGAAGTAATGGCCATTGCCCTTCAGGACGCCGGCTACACGGTTGATATTGCAGCTGACGGTGCCACAGGCCTTAAGCTCTGTGAAGACAGCTCCCCCCAGATCGTGATCACCGATATTCGTATGCCGGGCATGGACGGCCTCCAGGTGCTGGAAACCATTAAAAAGAAATATCCGGATATTGAAGTTATTGTCGCCACCGCTTTTGGTGAGATAGACCTTGCTATCCGTGCCCTCCAGCTAGACGCTTCAGACTTTATTACCAAACCGATCAGCGATGAGGCTCTGTATCTTGCTTTGAATCGAGCCAGGGAGCGATTTAATTCCAGAAAGCAACTCAAGGATTACACGGCCCTTTTGGAAAAGGAAAAAGCAGAAACCAGTCAGGAACTTCTAAAGAGCATTGCCTTTCAAAGAAATCTGATTGATAGCTCGATGGATGGTATCCTGGGCTGCGATGACAACGATACAGTGGTAACCTACAATCAGAGTATGGAACAGATACTGGGTTATGCAAAGACAGAAGTTCTTCATAAAATGACCATTAAGCAATTTTTCCCTGCAGGGAAACTGGCGCACTTTAAGGCAGAATTGTCCAGTGATACCTATGGTGGAGAAAACCGGTTGATTCTTTATGAAACGAGTCTACTGGAGAAATCCGGACATGAAATACCGGTTCAGGTTTCGGCCAACCTGCTGTTTGAGCAGGGGCGTGCAAAACGGACTGGTCTGCTTTTTCAGGGATCTGCGCAAAATTCGCAAACTCGAACGGGAAGTTTCGGATCAAGCCCGCATCCTTCACCAGGACAAAATGATGTCTCTGGGAAGACTGGCCGCCAGCGTCGTCCATGAAATAAACAACCCGTTGTCCGGAATTCTAAATTATCTTCGCCTGATGAGCCGAATTTTGGGTAAAGGTTCTTTGTCAGAGAATCATAAAGAAAAATTCCAACGCTACTTGGACTTGGTAGAGAATGAAACCCATCGCTGTTCCCAGATCGTTTCCGGCCTGCTCAGTTTTTCTCGCATGTCGCCACCGTCTTTTGGACAGGTCCAAATCGATGAACTTCTGCAACGATGTATCCTCTTAAGCCAGCATAAACTGGAATTGAGTAACATTCGACTCGAATCCAGTGTCCAATCGAATCTGCCGCCGGTTACTGGAGATTTCAATCAGCTTCAGCAGTGTGTGATTAACCTTATTTTTAATGCCATCGATGCCATGCCAGACGGTGGAACTCTTGAATTAAGTTGTCGCTACGATACAGATCGAGATGTGGTGATTGTCAGGGTAAAAGACTCGGGTTGCGGGATTCCCAGGGAGGATCTGGCGCACATCTTCGAGCCATTTTACACCACCAAAAAAGAAGGCTATGGGGTGGGACTCGGTCTTTCCACTGTTTACGGGATTATGGAGCAACACCATGGCAGCGTTAATGTTGAGAGCCGGTCAGGAGCGGGGACTGCAATTATGCTCGAATTGCCCGTTTGCGATTCGAATAAAGGCGGATGAAAAAATTGCTTAATTATTTTGATAACCGATACAAAACCCGCTCGTTAAAAACGGTTATTTCTGAATTTTTAGACAACCATCAATAACAATGGAAGCTACCATCAAACAATTCGGCGACAGCATCTCCTGCGAACATTGGCTGCAAATTCTGGATGAATTAAATATTGGTGCATTCACGGTCGATGAGAAACGACATGTCTCAGCCATGAATTTCAGCGCCCAAGCTTTGATCGGGCAAAAAGACACTGAAGCAATTGGCAAGGACTGTCGGGAAGTATTTGTGGGGGTTCCGTGTTTTGCGAAATGCCCCTTTAAAACCCCTGAAGACCTGATTACCGATGAGCCCGTCATCCAGATCGAGGATGAAGATCAAACCACCCACTTCGTGACCCGGATGGCCGCGCCTGTTTTTGGATCCGATCACCAGGTCGTCGGATGTATGACGATCTTGCAGGATCATTCTCCGATTGCCGACCTCATTGACCGAATTCATTATGAAGAACGCAGCTTAAAGATAATCCTTGATAACTTAGATGTCGGGATCTTCACTGTCGATAAGGGGGGACGCGTAACATTTTTTAACACAGCGGCTGAAAAGATCTCGGGTTTTAATCGGCGCAAAATATTGGGCGAATCGTGTTCAATCATTTTTGGAGAGGAAAAAGCCCAGGAAGTTTGTTCAATGCAAGATACGATCGTCAATGGCCAACCGCGCAGCAGCCGACAGGGCAAAATAATAACACGTGACGGAGGGTCCATCCCCATTCGAGCCGACTACATGGCGCTTCGAAATGAAAAAGGAATTATTGTCGGCGGGTTGACGACCTTTCATGATCTCACCCTGGTGCAGCAACTTAAACAGGCCATGCGGGACCGCTACACCTTCCATGATATGATCGGCAAGAGCCCGGCAATGCAGAAAATTTTCGAGATGATCAATGTGGTGGCCACCACGGATGCCACCATTTTGATTGAAGGCGCGACCGGAACCGGAAAAGACCTGTTGGCGAAAGTGATACATTCCGCCAGTCGAAGATTTGAGCAGCCATTTGTCAAAGTGAACTGTGCCGCAATTCCGGACAACTTGCTCGAATCGGAAATGTTTGGTTATGTGAAAGGCGCGTTTACCGGCGCCGAAAGAGACAAAACCGGGCGTTTTCAGGAGGCTGATGGCGGAACCATTTTTCTAGATGAAATCGGGGATCTGCCGCTTGGCTTGCAAGCCAAACTTCTGCGGGTTCTGGAAGATAAGGAATTCTATCGTTTGGGAAGTCGACACACGGTTAAAGTCAACGTTCGTATTATCTCCGCATCGAATCGTAATTTAGAAAACCTCGTTGCAAAACGACTTTTCAGAGAGGATCTTTTTTATCGGTTGAATCTATTTCAAATTGAACTCCCAGAGCTCAAAGACCGCAAGGTGGACCTTCCTATTCTTATCGGGCATATTTTGAGACGCCTGAGCGCTGCCAGCGGCAGCCGGCTGCCGGAAGTCTCTGAAAAAGTGATGGAGATTTTGCTCAATTATGACTATCCGGGCAATGTCAGAGAACTCGAAAATATTCTCGAACATGCCCTGATTATCTGTCAGGAAGAGACCATCCAGACGCGACATCTGCCTGAATATCTGCGGGTCGGCCGCGCCATCCGCAAGCCCTCTGCCAGAAGAAGCATTAGACCGTTACAGGTCTCAGATGACGAGGAACGCGATAAAATTATTTCTGCGTTGCAACAACACAACGGGCATCGCGCCAAGACGGCCAGGGCTTTAGGCATGGACCGCACTACTCTATGGCGTAAGATCAAAAACTATGGAATCAATCCGTGATCTGAATGTTCTGGGAACGTTGCACAATTGCTTGCAACATTGTTTTGCAACATAATCAAACTCACCTCTGCACTCTTTATTCTAACCTATTATAATTTAATCATAATTCTGTAAAATTGGCTTTGAAATGTTGCATTATTCTGCAACAGCATGATCTCTTCCGTATGCCCAATGGATTCCCTCGATTTATCCCTAACTAATCTGTAATCATATATAAATTTTTAAATACCACCCTTCTGGCATATTCTATGCTCTTTATCCAGACAACAGGTGCAACATGTCGTTAAATTTGTCTGCTATCCCCCCTAACAATGCAGAGGTCTTCTTGGCTCCAGAGTTTCAAAGAAAAAAAATACTCATCGTTGATGATGAATTGGATATGCGGATTTTCCTCTGCAATCTGCTGGGCAACTGCGGATATGAGCCCATTGAAGCAAATGATAGGACAGAGGGGATGCAAAAGGCGGAAAAAGAAAAGCCGGCGTTGATCATTTTGGATGTCATGATGCCCAAGGAAGACGGCATTCTAATGTATCGAGCGCTCAAGGCGCATGAAGAACTGAAGCATGTGCCGGTGATTATGGTGTCAACCATCGATCAGAAAATGTTTTCATTCTACCATAAATTGCAAATGTCCTCTCGGGATAAAGCCATTTCTGAATCGGGAGCTTATTTAGAGAAACCGTTGCAAACCGAAAAACTCATCCAACTGGTCCGGAGATTTACCGATGCAGATGAATTCGCGATTACACGAGATGAAAAATAAAAGAAGGGGTCTGAATTGATAACAGGTATTGATTCCGAACTTTATCGCGAGCTGGCTAAATTCGGAGCCAAGGATATGGAGATCTGCATGCAGTGCGGTACCTGCAGTGCATCGTGTCCCCTGTCTAGCGGGATGCATGCGTTTCCACGTAAGATATATCGTTATCTTCAACTTGGCCTGAGGGACAAGCTGCTCAAATCGTCTGTACCCTGGCTGTGCTATTACTGCGGTGACTGCAATACGGACTGTCCGCGGGGGGCCGAGCCGGCCGAGACGATGATGGCCACCCGCCGCTGGCTGACCGCCCAGTACGACTGGACCGGGCTCGCCAGGCGGTTCTATCTTTCCGAGGCCTGGGAAATCGGTGCGCTAATTACCGTTGCCCTGGGAATCATTGTGCTCTTCGCACTTTTTCACGGGCCGGTGGTCACCGATCGTGTTGCCGTTAATACCTTCGCACCGGTTATGTGGATTGAGATCGGCGATTTGGCAATGGCCGCCATCCTGTCAGCTTTCCTGCTGTCAAACGCATTTAGAATGTATCGCTTCATCATGAGCGACATAAAGGTGCCGTTTTGGCTTTATATTACAGAAGCCAGAGCCTTTGTCCTCAACTTTGTAACCCAGAAACGCTGGCGGAAATGCGGGGAAGACCGCAGTCGTTGGCTGAAGCACTTTATTCTGGTGAGCGGTTATCTGACCATGATGTCGCTGGTCATTGTTTTTATCCGCTGGTTCCAGGTCGACGACAGCAGCTGGCATTTCACGAGTATTTTCGGTTATTACGCCACCGGTGTCCTGCTTGTCATTACGGTGGAGATGTTCCGCAGCCGGCTTAAGAAAGAGGAATCCATCCATCGCTATTCAGCGTTTTCCGACTGGCTTTTTTTGATTCTACTTTTCTTTACGACGCTAACCGGCATTATGATGCACGCCCTGCGCATTGCCGGGTGGCCGATGGGAACATATGTCATGTATGTCATCCATCTGGCAGTGGCCGTACCGATGCTGATCATCGAGGTCCCTTTTGGAAAATGGTCCCATCTTTTCTACAGGCCGCTGGCCATATTTTTGGCGAACGTCAGGGAGAAGGCCTCAAAAGACTCCGGGGTCGAGGTTGAGGATGTCATTGCCGAAGCCAGCGAAATTTTCATGAGCTGCCTACAATGCGGTACCTGCACGAGCGTATGCCCGTGGAATGCGGTTATGTCCTACAGCCCGCGCCGGATTCTGCGGCAGCTCACTTTGGAAACCGGAACCGAACAGTCCATTGACCAAGCTGTCTGGAGCTGTGTGACGTGCAATGCGTGCGGTGTGAACTGTCCGCGCGGTATCGAGATCATCGATGTCATCAAAGCGGTGCGGGGGCTCAATGTCAGCGGCGGAAAAATACCGGCGTCCTTGGTGGCGCCGCTTGATAGCCTGAAGGCCAGCGGTAACCCCTGGGGCGGTGATCGCACAAAGCGGCTGGAATGGGCCGGAGACCGGAACCTGCCGGTGTTTACACCTGAGCACGAGTACTGCCTGTTTGCCTGTTGTACAACCGCTTATGACCCCGGCAACCGCAAAGCCGGCCAGGCGATCTTCCAACTGCTGGAATATGCGGGCATTGCTTTTGGCACCCTCGGTGCTGAAGAAAGTTGCTGCGGCGATCCGGCTTACAGGCTGGGGGCGAATGAAATTTTCTCGGAGCTTGCCCTTAAAAATACCGATTTTTTCCTGCAGGCCGGCGTACAGAAGATACTGACCACCTCGCCCCACTGCCTGAACACATTTAAAAATAGCTATGACCGGCTTGAAAGATTCATGTTGCCAGTGAGCATTACACGGAGGTTCTCGACCGGCTGGTCATGCAGGGCTGCTTAAAACCGACCCTGGAAGTGCCCGCCACGGTCACCTATCACGACCCCTGCTATCTGGGGCGTCACCAAGGCATCTACGAAGCGCCCCGCCGGGTTTTGATGAAAATTCCCGGGCTTACACTGGTCGAGATGGCAAGCACGAAAGAAAACAGTTTGTGCTGCGGGGGCGGCGGCGGCGGAGCCTGGGGCGATTATCCCCGCAATCAGCGCTTGGATGTGCTGCGTGTCAAAGAAGCGCTCAGCACCGGCGCTGAGGTGATTGCCACAGCCTGTCCCTATTGCCTCCGCATGCTGAACGATGCTGTCAGGGCACTGGGTGTCGGGGATCGAATTGTCGTCCGGGACCTGGCTGAGTTGCTATTGCAGTCGGTGATGATGAAAGATGAGGCCAAGATGACGGAACACGTTGATTTGGATGTTGATCGGGAGGTCTGCCATGTCTGAACGAATCGGTTTTTATATTTGCCACTGCGGCATCAATATCGCTTATCGGGTTCGGGTGCAGGAAGTCGCTGCGTACGTGGCGGCTTTGCCGAATGTGGTCATTTCGCGGGATTACCTGTTCATGTGCTCCGATCCCGGGCAGGAACTTATTGAAAATGATATTCAAGACTACCAACTTACGCGTGTGGTTGTGGCCTCCTGTTCCCCGCGCATGCACGAAAAAACCTTTCGGGCGGCCTGCCAGCGGGCCGGTCTCAATCCCTATCGGGCGTTTCACATGGTGTGCGTGCGAGAGCATGTTTCGTGGGTCACCGAGGATGAAGACGAGGCCACCCAAAAGGCCAAGACCCTGGCGGTCGCAGGTATCTTACGGGTTGCCTACCAATATGATCTAACACCGGCCACGTTTCCGGTATGCACCAACACCCTGATCGTGGGCGGGGGCATCGCCGGCATGCAGGCCGCTCTTGATATTGCCAAGGCCGGGTTTAAAGCTTACCTGGTGGAAAGACAGCCCACCGTCGGCGGACACATGCTCCAATACGACAAAACCTTTCCTACCCTTGACTGCGCGGCCTGCATCGGTACGCCCAAGATGGTCTCCGTGGCCCAGGAAGCAAAGATCGAGCTGCTCTCATACAGCGAGGTGGAGGATGTCAGCGGCTTTATCGGCAACTTCAAGGTAAAAGTCCGCCGCAAATCGCGCTACATAGAGGATAGCTGTACCGGGTGCGGCGAGTGCGAAAAGGTTTGCCCGATCGAGTTTCCCAATGAATGGGACGTGGGCACAAAGACCAGAAAGGCGATCTACCGGCCCTTCCCCCAGGCCGTACCCATCACCTACTGTATCGACAAGTACGACCGTGCCCCGTGTGTTCAGACTTGCCCGGCCGGCACCAATGTACAGGGCTACGTATCGCTGGTTAAATCGGGCAGGTACCGGGAAGCGGTCAATCTCATCATGCAGAAATTACCTCTGCCGGGAACCCTCGGACGCATCTGCCCGGCCCCCTGTGAAAAAGAATGTCGCCGCGCCGAGGTGGACTCCGCCATAGCCATCCGTGATCTGAAACGGTTTGCAGCAGACCAGGTGGACCTTTCCGAGCTACCCCTGCCGGAGATCGAAGACCGGCCGGAGAAGATAGCGGTTATCGGTTCAGGGCCCGCCGGTCTGACTGTCGCATATTAT
Organism: uncultured delta proteobacterium; assembly: GCA_963706575.1. GTDB lineage: Bacteria > Desulfobacterota > Desulfobacteria > Desulfobacterales > JAHEIW01 > JAHEIW01. The sequence goes on from CAVPNL010000005.1 coordinate 334,197, forward strand.
ATGCGATTAAAAGGTTACGCGGTCAGCATTTTCGAGGCGCTGGATCAAGCCGGCGGGATGCTGCGGGTAGGGATTCCAGACTACCGTCTGCCGCCGGAGATACTGGACAATGAAATCAATTTTATTCTCAAACACGGGATAGAAATCAGAACCGGCGTTCGATTCGGATCGGACCTGTCCCTGGAAGGTCTCCGCCAAGACGGCTTTGCCGCCATATTTTTGGGAATTGGCGCCCATGACGCCATCCGGATGAACATTCCGGGAGAAGAGCAGGCCGCAGGCGTCATCGATGCCCTCGCTTTTTTAAGAGAGGTAAACCTGGGCAAAGGAGAGGTTCCCGGCAAGCAGGTCATTGTCATCGGCGGCGGCAATGTGGCCATAGACGCCGCCCGGGTGGCAAAACGTCTGGGGGCCGAAAAGGTGACGGTGGTTTACCGCCGCTCCGAGCGGGAAATGCCGGCCTATCCTGAAGAATTACACGGCGCCAGGGAGGAAGGTATTGAATTTTCATACCTGACTGCTCCGGTAAGTATCCATCGTCAGGGCGGAAAGGTGACCGGGTTTGAATGCATTCGCACCGAACTCGGCCCGCCGGATGCCAGCGGGCGAAGGCGACCGCTGCCGGTTGAGGGATCTGAATTCGTCATGGCGTGTGATGCGGTCATACCGGCCATCGGTCAGAAAATTGATGTAACCTGGAGCGCAGGGGAGCCCGATCTCAAACTGACTTCGCGAAACACTTTTACGGTAAATACCACCACTTTGCAAACCAGCCTTCCCGATGTATTTGCCGCCGGTGATGCCGTGACCGGCCCGGCGACGGTCATCGAAGCCGTGGCGGACGGGCACAAGGCGGTGGCGGCCATGCACCGCTTTATCAGCGGTGAGGATCTGGATCAGTACGCCGCCGAACGGGTTGCCGAAGAACCTCCGGGAACCAAATGGCAGGCAATTCCCGAAAAGATCAAAAATACTGCCCGGGTGGTATCCGAACATCTGGATCCCGCCCAACGGGCTAAAAATTTCGATGAGGTTGACCGCAATTTTTCCGAGGCGGCAGCCAGGCAAGAAGCCGCCCGCTGTGTGGATTGCGGAGGATGTTGCGAATGCAAGCTCTGCGTGGACGCCTGTGAAGCCAAAGCGATCAATCACGAAATGGCGGATAGGGTCGAAGAAATCGAGGTGGGCTCAATCATTGTCGCTACCGGCTTCGATCCCCTCGACCCGACCCCGATGCAGCAATACGGATACGGCAGGTACGCCAATGTTTTCACCAATCTGGAGTTCGAGCGGCTTTCCAACGCCACCGGACCGACGGGCGGCAAGCTCCTTAAGCGGGATCCCAACGACCGCTTGAAATTCAGCGCGGCGCCGAAAAGCGTGGCGATCCTTCATTGCATCGGCAGCCGCGATATCAACTACCACGAGTATTGCTCGCGCACCTGCTGTATGTATGCGCTCAAGTATGCCCATCTTCTCAAAGACAAGTGTGGACACGACACGCAAGTTTACAATTTCTACATCGACATGCGTTGCTTTGGCAAAGGGTATGAGGAGTTTTACAAGCGCGTCCAGAGCGAGGGTGTGCGCATGGTTCGCGGCAAGGCTGCGCGGGTGGAAGAAAACGACGGTATCCTGACGGTAACCGCCGAAGATACACTTTCGGACCGAATTGTGAAAGTTCCGGTAGAGATGGTGATCCTGTGCACCGCCATGGAGGCCCGTTCGGACGCCAACACCGTGTCGCGTATCTTTGGGATCAGCCTTGGAAGTGACGGTTTCTTTCAAGAGGAACACCCTAAACTTGAACCTGTGTCGACTCCTACCAGCGGTGTTTTTTTGGCCGGAGCCTGTCAGGGACCCAAGGATATTCCTGATACGGTGGCGCAGGCCAAGGGAGCCGCGGCCGAGGCGCTGGCCCTTAGCGCCTCCGGAGAGGTCGCGGTGGCCCCGATGATTTCATTCATCGACCCGGACATATGTATCGGCTGCCAGGCATGTATCGGACTGTGCGCCTACACGGCTATCGAATTCAATGAGCTCAAAGGGGTTAGCGAGGTAAACGAAGCCGTGTGTAAGGGTTGCGGTAGTTGTTCCGCCCACTGCCCCAGCGGGGCTGCCAAGGTTCGGCACTTCACCGACAAGCAGGTTTTTGCGGAAATCGATGGTTTATTAGCCGGTTAGAAAGGAGTTATCAGATGAGCGAATTTGAACCGACAATTGTAGCCTTTTTTTGCAACTGGTGCACCTATACGGCGGCGGATTTAGCGGGTACGTCGCGCCTGTCATATCCTCCCAATGTAAAAAGCATTCGGGTGATGTGCACCGGTATGGTGGATCCCCAATATGTGATCAAAGCCTTTCTGGAGGGGGCTGACGGGGTGTTGATCAGCGGGTGCCATCCGGGTGATTGCCATTATATCAACGGGAATTATAAAGCCCGCCGGCGGATAAAGCTGCTCAAGGAGATTCTGCCGAAATTCGGTTTTGATCAACAACGGTTGCGCTTAACCTGGATCGGTGCCAGTGACGGCATCCAGCTTGCCGAGGTCATGCGTGATTTGGTTGCTCAAATCAAGGCTTTGGGACCCAGCCAGGCCAAGTTGAAGATGGTGATTTGAGCCACGGGTTTTTCGATTGTGGATTGCAGATTTTGGATTTCGGATTGAAAAGACCTTGGGCAGCCGGAAACATAGGTATCTATAATTGAGCTGCCCGTAAACCGTAACCAGGGACAAGAGGCAAGCTGCCAGTGACCAGAGGCCAGTGACAGGTAAAGGAGATAACAATGGCGATTACGGCTAAAATTGATGTGAAAGATAAAGACATTTTAGGATCTCTGCAGGGTTTTTTTAAGAATATTCTTGAAACTGATGAAATCCAATCACTGCTGGTGCCCCAGCATTTGCCGATGAAAAACATGGTTATGCCGACCCTGGTGACCGATCCGAATCATCTGAATGGGGTTGATCCGCTATCGCCGGCCTTTCCGATGAACGCCGCCAAGATTGTTTCACGGCTGACCCGCAAGCCGATGGGCGCGAAGGTCGCGGCGGTATTGCGACCGTGCGAGATTCGGGCCTTTGTTGAGCTCGTGAAACTTAAGCAAGGGCGCACCGAGGAAGTTATTCTGATTGGAGTGGATTGCCTGGGAGCCTTCCAAAACAAAGATTATTTTCAGCTGGTGGGACAGAACGCAGCCGAGTCGACGGTCGTGTTCCATGAAAACGTGTTGCGCGGCAAAAGCACCGAGATTGACGGTTTGGACCTGGCGCCCGCCTGCAAGGCCTGTGAATATCCGGTGGCAGACAATGCCGATATTCTCATCGGCCTATACGGTATGGATATCGACCAATTTCTGCTGGTCCAGTCGCAAACTGAGGCTGGAGATCAGATCCTAAAGCAGATGAATCTTTCGACTACAGAGGCGCCCCGCGCCCGCCAGGATGCCATCAATGCCCTAATTACCCAACGCACCAAGTACCGGGATGACATGTTTGCCAGGACGCGTGAGGCGACCGACAGTCTGGAAAAAATGTCGAGCTACTTTGCCACCTGCGTCAACTGCTATAACTGCCGGGTGGCCTGTCCGGTTTGTTACTGTAAGGAGTGCGTTTTTGTCACCGATGTATTTAACCATGATCCGTCTCAGTATTTGCAGTGGGCCAATCGCAAAGGGATTATTAAGATGCCGACCGATACACTTTTCTACCACTTAACCCGATTGGCACATATGAGCACGGCCTGTGTGGGCTGCGGCCAGTGTTCCAATGCCTGCCCGAATGATATTGCGGTCATGGAGCTGTTTCGAACTATCGCCCACGACACTCAGAAAGCTTTTGACTATGAGGCAGGCAAAAGTATTGAGCAAGAACCACCACTTTCGGTATTTCGTGAGGACGAATTTGCCGAGGTTGTGGGCATAAATTAAGGGGTCATTGCGCGAAACGAACCAACGAAAAGGTGAGGGTTATATGACCAAAAAAATTGGTAAAGCCCTGGTTGTCGGAGCCGGCATCAGCGGTATCCGCTCGGCATTGGACCTGGCTGAATATGGTTACGGCGTTACCCTGATAGACCGGTCCTGCCATATCGGCGGCATTTTGAGTCAACTCGACTATCAGTTTCCCACAGACAGGTGCGGTATGTGCAAAATGCTTCCTTTAGTCGATCGAGATGCAAGCTCGCAATATTGCCTTCGCAAGGGGCTTTTTCATGAAAATATCGACATTCTGCTTGGCACCGAGCTGGTTTCAATCGACGGTGAGCCCGGCCGTTTCCAGGTCCAGCTGAAGGAGCATCCCAATTGGGTCAATTCCGATCTGTGCACCGGTTGTGGAGAGTGTACCCAGGTTTGCCCCGTGGAGGTCCCCGACGAATTCAATGCCGGGCTGGCAAAGCGCAAAGCAATATACCTTCCGGTCCCCCATGCCATTCCCAACACCTATATTATTGATGTTACTTCCTGTAACGACTGCAGGGCCTGTATCGAGGCTTGCCCAACAGATGCCATTCACCTGCCCGAGCAGAAACGCGAGGGATTTCGCATTCTTGTGGTCGATGATGAACTCATCGTGCGCGATTCCCTCAAGGAATGGTTGCAAGAGGAAGGCTTTGCGGTGGACATGGCCGCCTCCGGTTCGGAAGCTTTAGATCAACTGACAAAACAGGAATATCAATTAATGCTGCTGGATATCAAGATGCCGGGCATGGACGGTGTCGAGGTCCTGCAAAAGGCCAGAGAAAGCTTCGCGGATATCAATGTGATTATGATGACCGCTTATGCAACCGTTGAAACCGCTGTTGAAGCCATGAAAATAGGGGCTCTGGATTATCTGATAAAACCATTTGATCCCGAAACCCTGATCCCCATGGTCCTGAGAATATACCAGGATATGACGGCGGCTGAAGGCCGACAGTTAGAAGTTGGGGCCATCGTACTTAGCGGTGGCACGGCCTTTTTCGACCCGGCCGGCGGGAAAAACACGTTTGGCTACGGGATGTATCCGAACGTTGTCACCAGCCTTGAGTTTGAACGCATATTAAGTGGTACCGGCCCCTTTGAGGGACGGCCGCTGCGGCCGCTGGACGGAAAACCGGTTCATAAAGTCGCCTGGATTCAATGCGTAGGCTCGCGCGATTTGCAAACGGATGCAGACTTTTGTTCAAATATCTGTTGCATGGTGGCCATTAAAGAAGCTGTCCTGGCCAAAGAAAAAATCGACGCGGATTTGGAAACAACCCTTTTTTATATGGATATGCGTACGTTTGGCAAAAGCTTTCAACGCTACCGGGAGCAGGCTGAAAGCCTTCATGGTGTGCGATTCGAAAGGGGTCGGGTCCACTCTGTCATACAGGATGAAGAAAGCGGAGATATGATTATCCGCAGTGTGGCCATTTCCGGAAAATCCACTGAATCACATTTTGACATGGTGGTGCTCACCGTCGGCCAGCGTCCGGCCGGTGGCACCTCTGAATTGGGCGAAATGCTGGGGCTGGAGCTGAATCCATGGGGCTTTGGAAACACTATCCCTTTTTCCCTGACGCGAACCAACCGCAGCGGGATTTTGCTGGGCGGTTCATTCGCGGGTCTCAAAGACATCGGTGACTCGGTGACCCAGGCCTCGGCGGCTGCCTTATCGGCATCCCAGGTGATTCATTCCAGTGGGGGTAGCCTATCGTTGGAGTCGCCGCCAGCCCTGCCCATAGCTGCTCTGGCGCGTGAAATCCCCAGAATTATGGCGGTCGTCTGTACCTGCGGGGGCAAACTTTCAGGATTTAATGACCCGGCAGAAATTGTTCAACACCTTAAAACCAACCCTGTGGTGAAACAGGTTGAATTTCTGGAACACATCTGCACGGCCGACGGCTGGGCACAGCTGGCGGAAATGGTGGAAACGAACAAACCGAACCGGCTTTTGATTGGCACTTGCATGCCCTATGTCTATCAACGCAAACTCCAGGAGTTCGGCCGGCAGGTGGGTATAGATCCTGCCCTGATGGAAGTGGTTGATGTAAATACGGAATTAAAGGACAAACGGCTACTTTTGCGCAATATGCTTTCTGCTTTAGAGATGGGGATTTCCAAGCTCAAATGGGTGGACCCATCTTCAACCGTTACAATTCCAGTCGCTCAACGTGCTTTGGTCATCGGTGGCGGTATTGCCGGCATGACGGCTGCTCTGGCAATTGCCGATCATGGATTTCAGGTGGATCTTGTGGAACAGGCAGAACAGTTGGGAGGAAATCTGAACTGGCTGCAGCGCACCCTGGAGGGGTATTCGATAGAGACATTGCTGGGGGACACCCGTCTCCTGGTTGAAAGGCATCCCAAGATTGGCGTTCATATCCAGTCCCAGGTTATTAGTTCTGTTGGCCAGGTAGGGAGTTTTTTGACTACCTTGGAAGGCCCGCAAAATTCGGTCCAAGCCTTGGAGCATGGTGTGACTATTTTAGCCACCGGCGGGGCGGAAGCCGTAACCGTTTCTTATGGATATGGTACAAATCCGTCGATTATCACCCAGAAAGAATTAGAGCAAAAGCTATCTGCCGGCAAGATCGAACCCGAGCAGCTCGATTCGGTAGTGATGATTCAATGTGTGGACTCGCGCGAGGAACCGCGCAATTATTGCAGTCGGGTGTGTTGTGCCAATTCGCTCAAGCAAGCCCTGGATCTCAAGGAAAAAAACCCTGAACTTTCAGTATACATTCTTTATCGGGACATGATGGCCTACGGATTTGCCGAGGCTTATTACACCCGGGCCCGCAAAGCCGGTGTGATCTTCATCCAGTATCAGATTGATGAAAAACCCCGGGTCCAATGCGACCCGGCAAGCCTGGAGGTGGCCGTTTTTGAGCCCATCCTCGGTCGGCCGCTTCAAATTCAGACGGATCTTGTGGTTTTAGCCACCGGCGTTGTTCCAAATCTTCCTCAGGGCTTGGTGGAAATTTTTGGCGTAACACTTGATCAGGACGGCTTTTTCCAGGAGGCCGAATCCAAGTGGCGCCCGGTTGACGCCCTGAAAGAGGGCGTTTTTGCCTGCGGTCTGGCCCACTCCCCTCGAAACATACCGGAAGCAATTACCACTGCCGAGGCCGCCGCCGCAAGAGCCTTGAGAATACTTGCCCGTGAGCGCTTGCGGTCGGGAAAAGTAGTGGCCACTGTCCGTCACAGTCTGTGCAGTCTGTGTGAACAATGCATTGATGCATGTCCATACGGTGCTCGCGTGCTGGATCTTGATCATGAAAAGGTACTGGTAAATCCGGCAATGTGCCAGGGGTGTGGGTCCTGTGCGGCAGTCTGCCCCAACAGCGCATCCGTTTTGGAGGGTTTTCAGGAACAGCAAATGTTTGAGGTAATTGATGCCGCCATTGGATGAACGGCTTAAAAAAAATTAAAAATGTTCAAGTTTATCAAAAATATCCGGCGTCGGTTGGCGACCAAGCTCATTTTAACAGTCGGCCTGACCCTGCTCATTACGATTTCTACCTGGGCTTACTTTAATATCAATTATCAGGAAAAAAAGCTCATGGAGAATATTGTAGAAGGAACCGATCGGTTAACCAATACCATCAAACTCGGCACGCACTATGCCATGATGCTAAACTCGCGGGATGATATCAACCAGATCATTAATAATATCGGTAGGCAGAAAGAGATCGAAACCATTCGTATTTATAATAAGGGCGGGAAAATCAAATATTCCAACCAGCCGACGGAAATTGATACCGCCACCAATATAAAAGATGAAGCTTGTTATATCTGTCACCGGACGGAACCACCGCTGTTTGAACTCAGCCTGGAAGAAAGAACACGTATCTTTACCTCTGCCAAAGGCTATCGTTTACTTGGAATTATTAGCCCTATTTGTAATGAGCCTGGGTGTGCGACCGATGCCTGTCATATACATCCGAAAGGCAAAAAAATTCTTGGAGCGCTAGATGTGGTGGTCTCTCTGGAAGATGCGGATAAAGAAATCTTCATGACCCAAAAAGAAGCGTTTGGTTTGGCGGGTGCTATTTTCCTGGTGACATCCACCATTATTTTTCTTTTCCAGTTGCGGTTTGTCAATCAACCGATCCGGAAATTAATCGATGGAACCCGTACCATCGCAGAGGGGATTCATCCCAGCAGAGTCGACATTGACCAGGACGATGAGATGGGAAAACTTGCGGTTGCCATCAATCAGATGAGTAAAAAAATTGCCGAAAAACAGGCCGAACTGAATGAACAAAGAGACGAATACCAGACCCTCTTTGAAAGGGCACCCTGCCTGATTACGGTTCAGGATCGAAATTATAAGTTGCTAAGATATAATCGCGAATTCGCAAAACAGTTTGATCCTCAGCCCGGCGAACATTGCTATCATTCATATAAAGGGCAAGATCAGAAATGTGAAAATTGCCCGGTTGAACACACATTTGAAGATGGTCAAACCCATTATGGTGAGGAGACCGGGCTTAACAAAGACGGTACCCCGGTTCATTGGATTCTGCGAGCATCTCCGATTAAAAATGCGAAGGGTGAAATTGTTGCCGCCATCGAGATGAGCCTAGACATTACACAGCGCAAACAGCTTGAGGACAAACTGGAAAAGTCTGAGAAGAAATATCACGAAATTTTCAACAATATGCCAAACCCCGTTTTTGTATTGGACCTGGCGTCATTGAAGATACTCGACTGCAATGAGAGTGTAAAACCAGTATACGGATTTGATAAAGATGAAGTCATTAACAGATCCTTTTTGGATCTCTTCATCGGAAAAGACCGTGATGAATATGCGTCAAAGCTAAAAAACGTTTCCGTGATCAACCAGGCAAAACAGCAGAACAAAAATGGCAAGACACTTTTTGTGACCATCAGAATTTCGCCTTCGGATTATTCGGGCAATAAGGTGCTTCTCGTGAGCACCAGCGATATCACCAAACGGCTCGAAACCGAGCAGCAGTTAATCCAGGCCAGCAAGATGGCAACCTTGGGAGAGATGGCCACCGGAGTTGCCCACGAGCTCAATCAGCCGCTTTCGGTGATAAAAACCGCCAGCAGTTTTTCCATAAAAAAAATAAATAAAAACGAGCCGATCGAAGCGGAAATCTTGTTCAAAATTCTGGCAAAGATAGACAGTAATGTGGATCGAGCGACAAAAATAATTAACCATATGCGGCAATTTGCGCGTAAATCTGAGATGGATTTGGAGAAAGTCCAGATCAACGACATTCTCGAAAGGGCTTTTGAGATTTTCAGCCAACAGCTTAAGTTAAGAGGGATTGAAGTCATCTGGTCCATCGACAAGAAATTACCGAAGATCAATGCGGATCCCGGTCGCATGGAGCAGGTGTTTATCAACCTTTTATTGAATGCCAGAGACGCAATTGAGGATAGATGGGGTAATCAAGAGCCGCAATCAAGTGAAAAAAAGATTATTCTAAAAACAGTCTGTGATGGGCACAACGTCATCTGCGAGGTCTGTGATACCGGCATAGGGATTTCGGAATCTATTTCAGATAAAATATTTGAACCTTTTTTCACGACGAAGGAAGTCGGCATGGGCACGGGGCTGGGGTTATCCATCAGTTATGGGATCGTGAAAGATTGCGGTGGTAGTATACAGGTCGTTCCCAACAAGCCAGAGGGCGCCTGTTTTGTTTTAAAATTTCCGCTGCAGGATATAAACGATGCAAAAGAAATTACTACTCGTCGATGATGAAAAGGATGTCCGCGAGGTTCTGCTCTTACCCTTGTCGGATTTCGGATACCATATTTTCGAAGCCGAAAATGGAGAGGAAGCTTTGCGCCTTTTTAAGGAAGTCCAGCCGCCGATCGTTATGACTGATATTAAAATGCCGGGCATTGATGGTATCGAGCTGCTGCGAAAGATAAAACATGAAAATCCGGAGACCGAAGTCATTATGATCACCGGGCATGGGGATATGGATCTGGCAATTAAAAGTCTTAAATATGAAGCCACAGATTTTATCACGAAACCAATTAACGTCGATGCTCTGGAAATCGCACTCCAAAGGGCTATGGATCGAATTATTACCCGACAAAAACTACGCGAGTATACCGAAAACCTCGAGCAGCTTATACGCGAGAAAACCGAGTTGCAGAGCCATTTATCTTCGCTAGGTTTGATGATTGGATCCATATCTCATGGAATAAAAGGCCTGTTGACCGGATTAGATGGCGGTATGTATCTGCTGAACTCAGGTTTTTCGAAAAAAAACAAAGACCAGACTGAAGAGGGGTGGGAAATCGTAAAGTCGATGGTCGAACGAATCCGCAAGATGATTATGGATATCCTTTTTTATGCCAAGGAAAGAGATCTCAAATTGGAGCGCATCGATATCCGAAATTTTGTCGAAGAGGTGGTCAAAGAACTTGAACCAAAAATGAAAAGTCAAAACATTAAATTCATAAAGAATTTCGATACTGATCTAGGAGAGCTCGAAGTTGACGCAACCTATGTCCATTCTGCCCTGATTAATATCATTGAAAATGCAATAGAAGCCTGCAGCCAAGACCAAACAAAAAACTCGCCTGAAATTGTTTTCAGCGTCAAAGCGCACAAAAAAAGCGTCATCTTTGAAATTGCTGATAATGGCATTGGTATGAATCGTGAAACTCAGGAAAGAATTTTTACACCATTTTTTTCGTCCAAAGGGAGCAAAGGAACCGGACTAGGGCTTTTTGTCTCCAACACCATCATCCAGCAGCATGGTGGTGTAATCAATGTGAAATCCACCTCCGGTCAAGGTGCTGTTTTTCAGGTAAAAATTCCGAAACAGGAGGGATAATGAGAACTTTCGACGATTTAATTAAAGAAGTGCAAAACCCCGGACTTTGTCATCGTTGTGGTGCTTGTGTCGCCTTTTGTGCAGCCATTAACTACGGGGCTTTAGAGTTAGATTCAGAAGGGCAACCAAGATATGCGGATAAAGATAGATGTATCAAGGGTGGGCTGTGCTATGTAATCTGCCCGGCGATCGATGAGTTAAAAGAAGAAACAAAAAGAAAGGTGGATTGGGCCGCGCCCATGGGGCGGGTATCCGATATCCGTATTGCGCGTGCGAAAGACCCGGCTATCCGCAACGCAGCTACGGATGGGGGCGTTGTCACCGCGTTACTGGTTTATTTATTTCAAAAGCGTCAGATAGATGCCGCTGTCGTGACAAAGCCTGTCGGGCCATTCAAGCGTGAATCGTTTTTAGCCGCAACTGAGGAGGATATTCGCAGTTCAGCCGGATCTTTCTTTGATATCTCATATGGCATGAAAAGCTTAAGCGACCATTACTCGACTTATTCCCAGATAGGCGCATTTCATTCTAATATCAAAAATGGATTTCAACGTGTTGCCTTCGTCGGGACTCCCTGCCAGATACAGGCCATTCGCAAAATGCAAGCGATCAATATCTTCCCGTCGGATGCCGTCAAGTTATGTTTGGGACTGTTATGTTCGGGAAACTTCATTTTTGGAGAAAAACAACGGCGCCAGGTTGCCCAAATTGGCAATTTTCAATGGGAGCGTGTCAAGAAAATTAATATCAAAGAAAAGCTGATGGTGCATTTAAAAGGCGGTGAAGTGAAAACAATTAAGCTAAACGATCTTAACTTCATGAAGCGGTTTCCTTGTAATTTCTGTGATGACTTTTCGGCCGAGTATGCCGACATTTCATTTGGCGGGCTGGGTGCAGATGAAGGGTGGACCACCGTTATTATACGCTCCCCGATAGGAAGGAAATATTTTTCATGGGCTAAGTCCAAAGCAATTGAAGAAAACGAGGAGGGTCGCCATCTGCATCATACCTAGTAAGGCACTCAACAGGGTCAGACATTGGTCGCAGAAGAAGAAAACATTGGCCCTTGAAAGTCGAAAAACGCTGAGTAGTAAATTTCCAGACCTAAAGCTGGAAGATTGTTCTTTATAAAGGGAGAATGAAAATGGCGAAGATGCAAAAATACATGGTGGTTCACAGCGATACCACTATTCCGTGGGAAAAAGTTGAAGAAAATTGGGCAAAACTCACCAATGTCGGAAATGCAATATGGGTGCGAACCTATTTTAATAAAGAAAAAGGCGTGCGATATTGCTTGTGGATAGCTCCAGACGAAACCGTGTTGAAAACAATCTTTTCTAATCTGGATATTTCCTGGGAGTCTCTGATAGAGGTCGAAAAAACAGATCCAGATCTCTGGGATCAGAAGAAAGGGTAGGAACATTTAGAAGCAGAAGGGTCTGACAACTGTAAAGTCACGTTTTGTTCAGGACACTTTAACTTAATATTTAGGCAGAGATTCAATGAAGAAACCTCTCAAAATGTGCATATCTTGCTCCTGACAGGAGATAAATCGTTCAGTCTGGAGCCTCTATGCACGTTCAGTATTCGTTGGCCTTACTTTCCTATTTCCTCTTGTCAGGAGACACTTTGGTTGTTTCAGGCACGGTGAGATATTGAGATTATTTATTAACATCTCACTTGAGGAGGATCTGTCATGGAAAAAATGTTAACATACATGATCGTCCACAATGATCCCAACATTTCATGGGAAAAGGTGGAGGAAAACTGGGGAAAACTCGCAAATGTCGAAACGTGTACATGGGTGCGGACTTGTTTTAATAAAGATAAGGGGCTGCGCTATTGTGTATGGTTGGCTCCCGATGAGCGTACATTAAAATCGATTTTTACTGATCTTAATATCTCTTATGAATCGATAATAGAAGTTGAAGAAACGGTTCCAGATCTGTGGGGCAAGAGATGGGAAGAGCACCTCGCTGCAGAAGAAACGGCTAGCACACGGGGATTTTAATAAAAATTCCCTAATTTGAATGTTAATTTACATCCTATGTGGTGAGTACTGAAGGCAGGGTCAGCAATGGCCCTGCCTATTTTATCTTTAACTTTTGAGTTGCCATTTATCTGCATAAAAGTAGTCTTTATGAATTGCGGATTATGCCAGCATATCAAAGGTCTGCAGGTCGTCATCCCTTTCCTTCATTTACAAAAATGCTTGACAACCCATTCGTAAACGCTCAGGGTTATTATGAGCATATGCTTATAATCTAAGAGCCACTATCTCCGCAAATATTGATAATATTAGATACTTACTCGTGCAAAATTCAGGTAACAACAAATGATCGAGTTTTTGGAGGGATCGCATGCCTTTGTTTGATTATCTCTGTGAGAAATGTGGAAGCGTTAATGAACTACTGATGACAGCAACGTCTGATCGACCGCAATGTCATTTCTGTGGCAGTCAAGAACTTAAAAAACTCATTTCGGCCCATTCTTCTGCATCCGGAGGATCTCAAATTCGTTTGCCGGCAGCGGGTGACACGGGTTGCTGCGGGTCGCAACCACACCAGGTCGACTGCGAAGGGCCAGGAAGCTGCTGCGGAAAAGTTGCTAAGCGTTAAAAGGCGGGCTATTTTTTATTGTCAGACATATAAATGGAACAGAAAAAATTTGATTTTTGGCAGGATTATTCCCTGCGTTATCTGGAAATGGCCTTTCGTACTGACCGCCGAGGAATTGTTAAACATTCGGATGGTTACGGAAAGAGAACCGGTGTCTGCGGTGATAGCGTTGCAATGTATTTGACGATTCGTGGCGGTCGCATCCAATCGGTGTCATATGAAACCAATGGATGCCTGAGTACCAACGCCTGTGCCAACACGGTTGCTGAATTGATCGAAGGTAAGGATATGGGATCGGCCTGGGAGCTAACACCCGAAGATGTGATGAAATACCTGGAAACATTACCCTCGGAAAATGCCCATTGTGCCGAACTTGCGACCGGGGGCCTTTATCTGGCGCTACAAAATTTTCGGGAATTCAAGCATGATCCGAGAAAGAAGCTGTATGGGGGAAGTTGACCGTTTTGCATGTTTGAGTGGGGTGCAAAAATTTAGGTGATCGAGGACCATACACGCAAGGTGTCGAATTTAACAAAATAAGGGGTGGTAAATTAGCCACCCCTTATTTTCTGGTGTATTCAATCGCTTCTTACCCCGGCCACCCACTTAAGATTCTTCAGCAGATTTATTTTCCAGGGCATCGATGCGCGCGTTGATTGCATCGAATGACTTTTTTAAGTAATCCGCCTCGGCTTTCAACATGTCCATTTCATCGGCTGCGTTCGCCGGATACACCGGACCCGCCACGGGTGGGTACCATTCCCATCCGTAACCCCTGCCATAACCGCGCCGCAGGCCGGCACCGGTATTAAATCCGCCTCTGAAACCGCGTCTCAACCCCAAACCGCGGCCATACCCGTAGCCTCTGGCGTAAGTGGGAATGGTTTCAGCTCTTGCCGGGTTGCAGCGCCCTTTGGTTCCGCCGGTCATGGGGCCAGCACCCATAGGACCTGTTCGATCAAAACCTGGCATAGGATCACCTCCTTTCGCTATCATTATAGCGGTTTTCAAAAAAACGTTCCACTATTCAAACGTTTGTTTCTACAACCACTTATGCCGCATTTCCGCAATTCGGAACATTATTATGAAAAGCGGTATAATTCGTAAAAGGTTTGATTTATAGATTATTTAAGACCGCTTGCCGCGGCCCTGTCCAGCACTGCTGCCTTCGCCCTGACTTCGGCCGGCACCTCTGCCTGATCTCCGGCCGCGGCCTCTGCCGCCCTGTTCCTGCGGTTTGGAAGTTCCGCCATTTCGGCCACATTTCCCCTGGCCTTTTCCCGTTTTAGGACCCTGGCCCTGCGGACCGGTTCGATCTCCTTGTGGCATAATTCTAACCTCCTCTTTGAGTAAAGTCATGGATTAATTGTTATTCATTATTTGGTTTAGCCGATGCTGCATAAGACACAACGGGCTGCAAATTCTTGCCGGCCAGCTTATGCGCCGCGCCGCCGCCGTCCTCTTCCGCGGCGCCTGCGGCTTCTAACGCGGAATTCATATGTTCCGCCCTCGATTTTCAGGGCTTTGCCGGTAACCAGGGCGTCAGCCACGATACTGCGGGCACTGGCGAGAATTCGGCCGTATGTGTGGCGCGACACCTCCATCATATTGGCGGCTGTTTCCTGATCCAGGTGCTCAAAATCACTCAGCCGGATGGCTTCCAGTTCCTCCACGGACATAAACACCTCTCCGCTGATGTTCAAGCCATGGGGGACAAAAGCAGCGATGGCGGGATATCCGGATACGAATCTGAGCTTTTTGGGTCGGGGCATTGGGGCTAATCTCCTATTACGCTCATTTGAGCATAATATAATACCTTAAAAAATTAAAGTCAAGAGAGAATATGCTCATAAGAGCAAAATATTTTATCCAGGACCGCTGTGTATTGATTGACCTGCTGTACGGGGCGAGGCCTTTGATTTCTAACTTGAATTGATAAACGAGTCAGGCTGTGAAAATGCCGGCATTGCCCCTTTACCGCATATTCAAAAAATCGATCAATCAAGCCGGAATTATTGAAAATTTCGATTTGACCTATCACCGAATATCGATTATTAAGTCCTAGTGAGGATATGAGAATATGCTCATTTTAAATTTTTACGGTGATGTGGAGCACCGGCCTTGGAAGAGGCTATCGAATACGTATTGATAAAGGAGAAAATAATGATCGATTTGAAAAAGCCGCGCTTGACCGAAACCGTGGCCGGTTCCGGGTGAGCTTCCAAGCTGCCGCCAGGGGACCTGGAGCAAGCATTGTGCGGGTTGGAGATTCCAACCAACGAGCGTGTGATTGTCGGCATGGACAGTCTGGACGATGCCGGCGTATATAAAATTTCCGATGATCTGGCCATTATCCAGACCGTGGATTTTTTTACACCGATTGTAGACGACCCGTACTGGTTCGGCCAAATCGCTGCCGCCAATGCGCTGAGCGATATCTACGCCATGGGCGGGACTCCCAAAACAGCCATGAATCTGGTGGGCTTTCCGCTGAAGCAAATGGATATCTCAATTTTGCGGCAGATCCTTCAGGGCGGTCTGGATAAAATGAAGGAGGCCGGTGTCATGCTGGTGGGGGGGCACAGCGTGGAAGACAGCGAGCTGAAATACGGCCTTTCAGTGACCGGATTCGTCCATCCGGACCGCATTCTGACAAAGAAGAATTTAAACGCCGGTGATCGTCTTGTGCTAACCAAGCCACTCGGCACCGGTGTTATCAATACGGCCATTAAAGGCGGCGTGGCTTCAGTCAAAGTAATTGATAAGATAACTCGATTGATGGCAACGCTTAACCGGAATGCGGCTGAGATAATGAAACAATATTCGGTGCACGCCTGCACGGATATTACCGGTTTCGGCTTGCTGGGGCATCTGGCAGAGATGGTGGACGGTACCGGGCTGGGTGCCGTCCTGGATTCTAAAAGAATTCCCATCTTGTCTGAGGCTGTGGATTACGCGGCCATGGGGATGCTGCCGGCGGGTGCAAATAAAAACAAGATCTTTCGGGAGTCGATGGTTGAATTTTATTCTTCCGTGAACCCGCTGATACGGGATCTTTTATTTGATCCCCAGACATCCGGTGGTTTGCTGATCTGCATCGATAGGGATGACTCCGATGAACTGGTTGAGGAGCTTATTCAAAAAGGCAGTGACTCATCGGCCGTTATTGGAGAGGTGGTTTCAGCACCGCAAGAGAAAATTGTGGTCAATTAGTAAGCGGAGTAAAATATTCCATTCATCTCGATACACCTCCCCGCTGACGATACAGCAATAGAAAAGGAGATTGAAGTGAAGGAGATCGATGCCAGAGGATT
This sequence comes from uncultured delta proteobacterium, assembly GCA_963706575.1. Lineage (GTDB taxonomy): Bacteria > Desulfobacterota > Desulfobacteria > Desulfobacterales > JAHEIW01 > JAHEIW01. The sequence continues at coordinate 350,926 of CAVPNL010000005.1, forward strand.
ATCCTGCCCTGCGCCGGTGGTGCAAACCAGAATTGCCATTGAAGAAGGATACTTGAAAGCCATCAGGGTGGTCGTGGACAACGAAGCTGCCCAGCAAAATGTCAAACGTTTCCTTGAATCTCAGGGTTTTGACGTCGCTCTGGAAAAAGTTGATGATCATTATTCCGTGACGGGCCAATGCGATAAAGTAACTGCCAAACAACCATCGGAAGCCTCTGAAGCGGAAGCCCGGCAGACGAAAATCATGATCATGATCGCTACGGATCGGATCGGATATGGGGATGACGAACTGGGATTGAAGCTGATGGTCAGCTTCATCCGCACTTTAAAAGAGATGGGTCCGGATCTGTGGCGGCTGGTTTTTGTCAACAACGGTGTAAATCTGGCCATTCAGAGCTCAGAAGTCCTTGTCGATCTCAAAGAACTGGAAGACAGTGGGCTTCAGATTCTGGTTTGCGGAACCTGCCTCACCCATTTCCATCTTCTCGAGCAAAAGCGGGTCGGTGAAACTACGAATATGTTGGATATTGTTACCGCCATGCAGCTTGCCGATAAAGTAATTAATATTTAACTATTTCAGATGGCGTGCTTTCCACAGCTAATTTAAGAATTTTGTTAACCGACCTAATTTGTGAAAGCGACTCAAATTCCATTCCGGCCAGACACATATCCGCAATATCCCCTAATTTTTTTCTTCTTTGTCTATTTCTTTCAGCCGGCGCAATATTTCTCTGGGGGAACCGGACAAAGAAATCTTCAGCAATTCATCCATCTTTTTTTCCTCTATTTTTTTCTTATTCATGACTTTCTTTTTGTACGCATTTTTAAGCGCTTCTAGAAGCTGGTCGAGGTCGCAGGGTTTTTGCAAATAGGAATAGGCACCGCTTCGGGTGCACTCCACCGCCGAATCGATTGTTCCGTGACCGGTAAGAATAACAACTTCCATCCATTTATGTTCGCTTTTTAGCGTCTTCAGCGTTTCTTCGCCGTTTATTCCCGGCATTTTCAAATCCACAAGAGCGACGTCAATGGAAGCCGTTCGCGCTGCTTCTATTGCTTTTTCCCCCCGGTTTACGGCGACAACATTAAAATCCCGCACTTCCAGGCTTTTGCTGATTGACTCCAAAAATTGGTCTTCATCATCTACGATTAAAAGATTAATTTTATCTTTTTCCATGACCGGTGCTCCTTTTCCTGCATTTTTCTGCGGGTCATATATGACAGACCCTGCCAAATATTGTTTAAACAGCTAACCATCTCCAATATCCGAAAAATACCCAGAGCCACAAAACCGCCAGACTTAAAATAAAAATTGCAAACCCGTGGATAAAAAAATCTTTCATTGTAACTAACTGCCCGCCGGTTTCAGGGTCTTGGGCCATACTGAAAACGATTGCGTTGTTTGGCGTGCCAATGATCAGCATATGCGCAAATGAAGACGCAAAAGCGGTAGCCAGCCCGACCATCAGTGGGGATGTCCCGGAGAGCGTGGCCATTGGAACCGTTATCGGTCCCACGGCAGCTACGGTAGCGCCGTCGCTCATAAAGTTGGTTAAAATGCCGGTGATAAAGCTGCTGGATATGCAAAGACCTGTTCCGCTTTTTAAAAATTCAGGAAGTATAGACACAAAACTGCTGGCGAGCCAGAGAGCGGCTCCGGTACTGGCCAGTCCATATCCCATAGCACTGGCTGCCGCATACAGGGCCACAACATCCCAGTGAATGCTGTTTATGTCCTTCCAGCGCAGGATGCCCAGAATATTCAAAAGAACCAGGCACAATAGCACCGGCCCGCCCATACCCACCCGGCTGGACAGGGTCGTCCATAATACAATCACAAGTATCAGAACCCCTGCGGCTTTATATTCATCTCCCGTCATTTTGCCAATTTTTTTCGATTCCCGTTTTACTTCTTCCGCAACATTGACCGACTTGACTTCAATCCGGTTTCTAAAAACCAGTAAAAAATAGGCGGCAATAACCAATGCCATAACCGGCACAAAGGGCAATCCCATTTTGATCCACTGTCCGAATGAAATCTGGACTCCGTAGTCTGAAAAAATACCCAGCATAACCGCGTTACGCCCGCCTGCCGCGGGTGATCCTGGACCACCGACATTGGCACAGAAGGTCAACGTGAGAAGGAGCATGACCGCCATGCCTTTATCCCTTTTTATGCCTGCGGATTTAATCGCTCCCATGTAGACGAGCATCAAGATGGGCGCTATAAAAGCGACCAGCGCATGTTCCGAAAGAAACGATGCGGTCACGGCAAGAAGGGGCCCGAAGATAAGCGCAAACCGGCGAAGGGATGTGCTGGTGCCCAGCAGCACAATACCAATTCTGCGATCCAGGCCTGTTTTGCTGATGGCAGCAGCAAGGGCAAGGACACCGAAAATGAATGCAACCGAATCCTTTGCATAGGCCTTTATGACCTCGTTCGGCGGAAGAACTCCGAAAAAATACATGAGAACGCCCACCAAAAGCGCGGTGACGCCTATTGGAATTGCTCCGGTAGCCCAGAAAAGAGCGGCCACAACCAGTACACCGACCATGACTTTTGCTCGAAAGGCGACCGGGTTGGTTTCTAAAACCGCTTTTTCTGCTTTCCCCTCAGGAGGCGCTGTTTTATTTACCAATTTCGCCTTTCTGGCATAATAATCCGAGATGCTCTGGCCATTTTCCATCCGACGATATTCTGAATATCCGGCAATGGTTTCTCCTATTTCTCCGGTTTTTTTTGAAACCAAAAAAGTTTCAAGCTGCTGGGGGGTAGGCATGAGCGTAATGCTTACAAAAAGTATAATACCGAACAGAATTACACCCGGCCGGGCGTTATGCGCGCCAATCAACCAATCTTTCAGACCGCTTCTTTTTATTTCCGGTATCTCGTGCCGAGCAAGGGCATGAACCCGCTCTTGCAAAGCAGCATTGATGACGTTGATCAATTCGTCCAAAGCACACGGCTTTTCAAGGTAGAAAAATACGTCATGTTTTCCGGTTATCCTGGCTGACTCCATACAGCCGTGACCCGTATGCATGATCACCTGAACCTCGGGCCGTATCTTTTTTATCTCTTTTAAGGTCTGGATACCATCCATCCCCGGCATCCGCTGATCAAGAACCACCACCTCAGGATTCATATGCCGGACTATTTTTATGGCGTCTTCTCCGCTACTCGTGTCTAAAACCATGAAACCTCTGACTTCGAGTTGCTGGGCCAGAGCCTGCCGGAATCTGTCCTCATCATCAATTAGCAATATCGTCGCTTTTGAATTCTTTCCGTTGACCTTTAAGCTGGCATCCATTCTCTGCTCCTCTTGTCATTTGAATTGGTAACAAAACCGTGAAAGTACTACCGGCACCGGGCATACTTTGAACATCAATTGATCCGCCCATTGACTTGACAATGCTTAACGAAACACTCAGACCAAGGCCGGTTCCCTTGCCCGTTTCCTTGGTGGTATGAAAGGGGTCAAAAATTTTTTGAATCTGATCATAGTTCATGCCATGACCGTTATCGGTTACGGCAATTCGAATATTTTTTGCATCCCGGGATGTGGATAGGGTGATCGTTCCGGATCCGCTAATCGCATCGCCCGCGTTATTGATCAGATTCAGGAAAACCTGTCTGATTTGATCTGGATCTACCAGAATTTCCGGAAGTTTAGGGTCATAATGACGATCGATTTTAATATTGGCGACCGCAAACTCACGTTCCTTGAAACCGTGCATGACCTCGTCGAGAATTTTGTTAATATTACAGGGGACAGGCCTCGGGATGTTTTTGCGCCCGTAATTGAGCAATTGATGCGTGATGCTGCGTGCCCGGAAGGTTGCGGATTTAATATTTTCCAGCTCTTTGATGATATTTTCGGGTCTGGCATCCAATTCAAATTCAGGGTTTAGCATATCCTTGATAACCCCGCTTGATGCCAGAATAATGGCTAACGGATTATTGATTTCATGCGCCACGCCGGTTGCAAGCTCTCCGACGGAGGCCAGTTTTGAGGCATGTAAAAGTTGAAAGTGAAGCTCTTCACGTTTTTCAGCGTTTTCTTGGGCTTTGTTTAATAAGGTGTTGGTTGTCAGCCAGATCGCCGTGGCGATGATAAGGATAATGAGCGCAGTGCCGGTTATCATCACTCGCCGTGCGCGGTACATCTGAGCATGGACAATGCTCAGGGGCTCTCTGACGATCAGGGCCCAAGGCGTTTCCTTTAACCAGGAGTAGGCAATCAGAATTGAATCGCCATTTTTCTTGATTTCCTGGACCCCGGACGACTTTGGTTCAGGAGGCATGAAATCACTTAAGCCGAACAATTCCCCTTTACCCGGATCAACAATCTGATAGGTGCCCGCATTATTTATCAGCGCGGATTCAACCCCCTTGCCGGAACTGATCGTGCGCAAAAACATATAGAATTTGTCCGGATCAAGCGTTGAACGCATTGCATACAATTGGCCGTCAAGCATCTGCCTGACGGCGATGGTGAAATGCGGTTTATTTCTGAAGCCAAGGTAAATGTCACTGATATAATAATCGCGGTTCTGTTGCATCAGAGATATAAACCAATCTTCCTCGCCATAGACCTTGTTCTGTAAATGCGGAAAAGGACCGGCATAGCCAATCTGCAAGCCGCTTGCATTTAAAAAGCCGACATCGATAAATGCATCGCTAACCCGCCTTAAATTTTGCAGGTAGTTGTTCATTGTTTGCTGGGTCGGTGCAATGCTAAACTCTTTGCTGTGGTATAAACTGAAAATATTAACGACCCTTTCCTGCAGAAACAGATCGATCGTATTTCTCTGGCTTTCAGATATGGTGATCAGGTTCATTTTTGCCGTCGCTTTTAACGTGATCTGAAACTGGAAATGAAAATAGACTGATAAAGCCGCGAGCGGCACGATAAAGGCGCCCAGAAGGCCGATCCTCAAGCGCAATCTGAGTTGCCTGAAGTATGCCTTTATGTCTGGATGATGATCTTGAGAATCATTTGTGTCCGGAGGGGAGCTTAATTTTCGTTTCATGGGGTGAACGACTTTTTGCACATTATGTTTGATCTTCGAATAATGAATAAAATCTTTTTCAAAAAAAAATCTGCAGTGAAGACTGAAGATAATGCAGATTGTTGGTCAAATATACCAAAGCATGGAGCATGCCAGGAGCGCTCATTTAGAAAAAGTTATTTTATATTGGGAAGTTATGTTTTTTTAAATTGATGGGCAGGATTGAACTGACTTAAAATTTAGGAAAATTTCGAAATTTTCATCGTAAAATTTCGAAATTTTATGTTATGGTAAACTCAAAATTCGGCTTAATAGACGTATCCTGCGATTTTCCGGGGATATTTCGAAATCTGTGCATTCTCGAGACAGGGTTGATATGACCATTCGCAAAAAAATGATCCTGATTCTATTGGCAGCTACGATTATCCCTTTATGCCTTGTCGGTTTACTGGGATATTTTAATGCCCGCAGGATATTGGAGACAGTACGAATGGAAAACTTGAAAAGTATTGCCGATCTAAAGGCCAAACGGATCGAAGACTTTTTTGCCGAAATCAAAAACACATCGCTATCGCGCAACAACGTCCGACCCTCAAAAAAAATGCCTGCGATGCTAGCCGGGTTTTCCGGCGACTGAGTCCAGCCCGATTTATGAGGCCATCAGAGACGAACTGGACCAAGCCTTAAAGATATACCAACCGGTTTATAATTTTATAAACGTCATTTTGGTCAATCCGGAAGGGAGAATCGTTTATGTTTTGAATCCGTCTTCCGCCGCCCGAACTCCTCGGCCATTCCTTACCGGAATCTCTGGGGAAGATCATTTAATGACAGAAACGAGATGGAATTCAATTTTCAGATATATTTTGAAATAATTTGAAGCCAATACATTCTCCATGTTCGCTACGGCGCCCATCCATTCTTTTGAGGATCGGTATGGTGGGGTTGGTCGTTTTTGAAATCGACATGGCACCGATTTACGAACTTATCCAGGATACAACCGGACTGGGTGATGACCGGTGAGACCTTAATCGCTAAAAAAGCTGGAAATCAAGCACTGTTTCTCAACCCACTTCGTCATGATCAAGATGCGGCCTTAAAAAGAAAGGTTGTTTTCGGAGAGAAGACAAGACCTTCCCGTTCAAGAAGCTCTCAAAGGCAACAATGGATCTGGTTTGTCCGATGGACTATCGCGGGCAGAAGGTTATCGCAGCCTGGCGATACATTCCTTCACTGGACTGGGGGATGGTGGCCAAGATAGACCTCGCTGAAGCATTTGAACCTGTTACCACGTCTAAGAGATTTTGTCCTCGTGCTCGTAATTGCTGTTATTGTGCTCAGTATATTTGTCGCTTTTATCGTTGCAAAATCCATTTCTGATCCGATTCAAATTTTGCAAGCGGGGGCGGAGGAAATTGGGAAGGGCAATTTAGACTATAAAGTTGCTACCGATGCGAAAGATGAAATCGGACAGCTTGGGCGGGCATTCGATCAAATGACGGAACAGCTAAAGGCCGTGACGGCTTCAAGGGATGAACTGGATAAAGAGATAAAAGAACGCAGAAGGGTTGAGAAAGAGTTACAAAAAAGTATGAATGAGGTGGGTGAGCGGATCAAAGAGCTTAACTGCCTTTTTGAGATATCACGTCTGATGGAAAGACGGGGGCTCACTTTAAAGGAGATACTCCAGGCAATCGTTGAACTCATTCCGCCTGCCTTGCAGTATCCAGAGATCACGTGTGCCAAGATTATTACAGAAGGTCAGGAATTCAGCACAGGAAACTTTGAAGAAACCAAATGGGCGCTTACCCAAAAAATTATTGTCAATGATAAGGCAGTTGGCGCTTTAGCTGTTTGTTATCTCGAAGAACTACCGGAAAGCGATGAGGGGCCTTTTTTGAAAGAAGAAAGAGCTCTGATCAATACTATCGCTGAGCGAATTGGAAGAATCATAGAGCGCAATAAAGCACAAACGGCTTTAGTCGAAAGCGAAAAACGCTTTCGGGATTTAGTGGAGCATTCATTAACGGGTATATCCATCATTCAGCAAGGCCAGGTCGTTTATCAGAATCCGGAGCAGGAAAGGTTGCTGGGTCCATTACCTCGTCCGATTAAATTTACAGACACCAATTCTATCCACCCGGATGATGTTGAAAAAGTAAACGCATTTTATCAAAGCATCAGGGCAGGCAAATTGCCGATTGGAGCGATAGAATTTCAGATTTTATCCGCCGGGTGAAAAAGTCAACCGGAACAATATGAAATGGGTCCACTGCCAGGCCAGCCAAATAGAATATCAGGGCAAAGATGCCGTAATGGTGAATATGATGGATATGACCAAGACCAAAGAGCTCGAGCATCTTTTGATCATCCAGGATAAGATGGCCTCTCTGGGTCGTGTGGCAGCCGGTATTGCACATGAAATACGCAACCCCCTTTCGGGGATCAATATATATTTAAATACCCTCAAAAAGCTTCACCATCAGGCCGGGAGCGAAGAAAAGGTTGAACAGATATTGCGACATCTCCAGTCCGCATCTATCAAAATCGAATCCGTTATCCGCAGGGTCATGGATTTCGCAAAACCTAGCGAACCGAAGCTGACTTTAATCGATATTAATGAACCCATCACAGATGCGATTAACCTTACTGCGGTGACGATGCGAAAAAGTGGTGTAAATATTGAGACATTTTTAAGCAACTGATTTGCCCCGATCATATGCGGATAAAAATTTGATTGAAGAGATAGTTTTAAACCTGTTGAATAACGCTGCCGAAGCCATGAAAACCATGGAAGCCGGTAAAAAAATTGTCGTTGCATCGTTTGTTGAGGACGACCAAATTGTTATCCGGGTCTCTGATTCGGGCCCGGGCGTTCCCCTGGAAATTAGAGATAATATACTCGACCCGTATTTTACCACCAAACACGAGGGTACCGGTATCGGCTTGAGTTTATGCCACCGAATCATCACCGATCATGGTGGATCATTGACTGTATCGGACAGTGAATTCGGAGGGGCGGAATTTCAGATAAAAATTCCAATTAATGTAAAGAAATTTTCCAGGTAACCCGTATCCGGAAACCAGGAGTGAATCATGATTACCTTTTCCATATACGTCATAGATGACGAACAAACCATACGAGATGGGATCACGATGACCCTTGAGTCTGACTATCGGGTTACGGTCATTTTCAAGCGCCGAGCCGGCCATTGATGCTTTGGAAGAGGATCCTCCGGATTTAATTTTGCTTGATGTCGGTTTGCCGGGAATCAATGGAATTGAAGCCCTTCGTCAAATCAAATCCTTAAATCCGGATATTCTGGTCATCATGATCACCGCCTATGAAGATGTCGATACGGTGATCTCTGCCATGAAACTGGGTGCCTACGATTATGTGATCAAGCCGCTTCACATGGACGGATTGGAGGTCACCATACGCAATGCCCTGGATTCCATACGGCTGAAAAAGGAAATTCAAGCAGCTCCAGGAAACGTATCTGAAGGAGAACATTCCGTGTTTTATTAGCGAAAGCAATGCCATTCAGGATGTGATGGACTTTGTCCAGATGGTGGCCAAAAGCCCGGACACACCCAGTGCTCATCATGGGTGAAACCGGGACCGGCAAAGAACTAATCGCCAGCGCCATTCACTATAACAGCCCGAATTTCAAAGCGCCTTTCGCCACCGTGAATTGCGCTGCCATTCCCAAAGATCTTATCGAAAGCGAGCTTTTCGGTTATGAAAAAGGCGCTTTCAGCGGTGCCGGTGCTTCCGGCAAAAAGGGCTTAATCGAAGAGTCGGCCAACGGTACCCTTTTTTTGGATGAGGTTGGCGACCTGAGCCTGGAAGCCCAGGCCAAGCTGCTGCGGTTTCTTGAGCTCGGCGAATTTTACAGAGTCGGGGGTACAAAAAAATGCATAATTAAGACCCGGGTCATTTCTGCCACCAATAAAGATCTAAATAAAATGATCGAAGACGGTTTATTTAGAAAAGACCTGTATTTTCGGCTGGGGGTGATTAAAGTTCAGGTACCGTCTTTAAACGAGCGACCGGATGATATTGTGCCTCTGGCAAAATATTTTCTCCAAGAATTCAGCGATAAGTTTGGTAAGAAATTCACAGCAATTTCTTCAGAAGCCGAGACTGCCTTACTGGCCCACAACTGGACCGGCAATGTGCGGGAGTTAAAAAACCTTATCGAAGGAGCGGTGCTGATCGGCAAAGGACCGGAGCTGACCGAAAAAGAGCTGGGATTAGATGAACCCGTCTTAAGGGAGGAATCAACGAAAATCGATATCAGAGAACAGTTGCCGCCTTTTCCCGCTGAAGGGATGAATCTATCCGAACAACTCCAATCATTTGAAACGTATTATATTAAGACGGCTTTAAAGATTGCAAAGGGTAACGAAAGTCAGGCTGCCAGGCTGTTGCAAATGAATCACCACACCTTCCGCTACCGCAAAAAAAAATTGATAGGAGACTAGCTCCTTATCTTTGACACATCACTTACTAACCGACCAGATCATGTGATTTATTCTCCAGTTGCTTCTTTAATCTCATCATAAATAAACCTCCGACTCAATTCTCGAGACTCAAGCCTTCATATTGAAATTTTGCGAAAACAATTTCGAAATTTTTCTAATTCAAGAATCAATTGAACGTGTCACCTAAAAAAACAATTCCAATAAGCATTTGGTTTTATATAATTTATCATCAACAACACAACTTGGCACGCAATATGCTCAAAGACTTGATGAACAAACATTCAGCTAGTTGGATGTCCATCAAAAATTTCCAAGGAGCCAAACCATGATTCCAAAAATTCGAAGAATTCTTTATGCCACCGATCTTTCCCCCAATTCTGCTTACGCATTCCAATATGCCATCAATTCTGCGATCAAGCATGACGCCGTCATCATCATCCTGCATGTTTTTGAACCGCTGTCCACTGCTGTTCGCGCCCAAATGGGACTCTATCTTGATGATGAGCGCAGAAAAAAAATCTTCGACGATCAGGTCAGCTACACCATCGATCGGATAAAAAAACGGTTAAGCACCTTTTCAGACAAAGAATTAAAAGATTATCCCAAAGCTGAAGATCGTATTGAATCGATTCAAGTCTTTGAGGGCTTTCCAGCTGACGCTATTCTGGAAAAGGCCAATGAATTGGAATGTGATGCGATCGTTATGGGAACCCATGGAAAAGGGATTCTTGCAAATACATTTTTGGGAAGTGTCGCCAAACGGGTTCTGCGTCGAAGCCGCCTACCCGTTTTTATTATACCCCTGCCCAGAGGCGAGACAGACCTAACAGTGCATGATGATTAAGTCTTTATTCAATCTCGGGGAAATTTATTGGAGGTTTAGATGAAGATAGTGGTGGGATATGATGGATCCAATGCTTCCCAAAAAGCACTGATCTTGGCCAAACAACACGCTGCTACCTGGCAAGGAAAAATAGAAGTCGTCCAGGCAATTGCCCGCAAAGCCCCCCTTTCCTATGACCAGATTGAGAAAGCCGAAAAGCAGTTAGCGCAGCAGATGAAAAGCATATTGGCCGGCAACAGGATAAGGTTTGAGACAACGCTGCTGGTCGGGGCAAAGGAGCCGGGAGAACAGATCGTCAATTTTGCGGAAAGCATTCATGCTGACGAGATCATCATCGGTTCCAGAAAGAGATCTAAAATTGGCAAATTCGTCCTGGGTTCAACAACCCAGGTCGTTGTTCTCAATGCACCCTGCCCGGTTATCTTGGTGAAATGAGTACAGACCCGGGGAAAGGTAACCTTGCGGATAGGGTCAACTAAGCTTGCATAGGAGGTAACGCTTTAAAATGAATGTGTTTAGCGCACTAAAGTACAAGAAAATCCTGCTCATAGATGATGATGAGTGGATAAGAGAGGCCATGCGCATATTTTTCGAGACCGAAAACTGCAAGATAACAGCGCTTGAAACAGCCGAAGAGGCACTCAAAATGCTTCATCAACAGGATTATGACATTGTCATTTGCGATTATAAATTGCCGGGCCTGAGCGGGTTGACTTTTCTAAAAGAAGTGCGGCAGACGCAGTCGGATGCGTTAACCATACTGATAACTGCTTACAAAACGAACGATCTGGTGTCAGAGGCCAAAAAGATCGGTATTCATGGGTTCATTGCTAAACCCTTCACCTCAGAAACAATTGAAGCCGCTTTAAGTCATCTAATTGCCAGGCAGAAATATGGCAACCAATGAAATGAAGGCGCATTAATATCGCAGTTCAGATTGCCGGGAGCAAAATTTTACAAATCGAATTCGATTCATCTATCCACCGCAACCATTAAGGGTGTAAAAATGAATGAAAAACAATCGATATGGATTTGCACAAACTGCGGATATTCCTCCTCGAAACCGTTTGAGGCGCATATTTGCCCGAAGTGCCATTTCACCTTCTGGAAATGTATGTATTGTGCTTACGCGCTTATTTCGGCAAGCCCTCCTGAAACCTGCCCGGAATGTAACACACAGGTAAAATTTCAAAACATTACCTGTTACATACCGGATTGGGATGACCACGAGTACGTGAACAGCGAAAGTTAGACGGTTACCAGGAATCCATTTTTTTTGTAATGCGCATTTTTGATACTTATTAGAAGGGCTGTAATTATGACAGTCAAACAAAATGACACAATGATGATGCATCATACCAAAAGAATCTGTGATCGTTTCGATTGCTGTTTTTCGGTATGTGTTGCGCGTTTCAACGACACGCAATATTTTCAAGGCAAGATGGCGAACTACAGTCAGAATGGACTGTATTTTGAATCCGAATCAGCGTTTCAGCCGGGAACAAGTATTTTAATCCGAGTCCAAAATAACCTAAAGGTGGATCGTGCGTTTAGATTCGAAGAAGGATTCAGATCGATGTCCCTCGGAGAAGTAAAATGGTGTAAAAAATTCATCTCAGAAGGTTCCACCTATTATGCTGTCGGTGTCCAATATTATGAGCCTGATTATGGGTGAAACTGCCCAGCGCTTATTGGTTTCACCTATCGAAAGGGGTCTGTCATGTCCAGATCTTCAGCCCATCCCCGCATTCTTTTCGTAACGCCGGAAAATATTTTTTCCCCTGCTGGTTCCGAAAAGAATACGGATTATATGCCCTCACAATCAAATGGCTTTGCCGAATTCCTGGCGGATCTGATCGGCGATCTGTTTGAACGGGGTGCTGATGTGCACATAACGCAGCCCGATTATCGCAGCGTTTTTGCAGACATCTTCGACATCAACCCCATAATGGGCGCTCGAAAGATTCCGCAGACCCGGGTACATCTGACTGAAGACCGGACGTTTTATTACACCAATTGTCCGGAATCCAATCGCCAGTGGGAAAATATCAGAATTTCTCTGGCCTTCCAGCGCGAAGTCATCAATCGCATCCTGCCCCTGGTACAGCCGAATTTAATCCACTGCCACGGTTGGATGACCGGCTTGATTCCAGCGATGGCCAGGAGGCTGGAGATTCCCTGTATTTTTACCTTTCAGAACCTTGAAACCTGCAAAATCCCTTTATCAGAAATCGAAGACCGAGGAATTGATGCCGCCTCTTTTTGGCACCACCTGTTTTATTATCGCTTTCCGGCAAATTACGAGGAAACCCGGGAGACCAATCCGGCCGATTTTCTTTTAAGCGGAATCTTTGCGGCTGATTACACCAGCGTCGCCGGTCCTGTTCTTCTGGTAAAAATCGGCGAAAGCCTCATTCGGTTTCCCGAGGCACCGTTGGGAAGGCTGCTGTCTGAAAAATTGGCATTCGGCTGCAGTGCGGGCGCAGATTATCATGCGGTCAGAATACAATATATTGACCTGTATGAAAGGCTGCTCAAAAAGCCGGTCATTGAAACGCGGATAAAGAAATCAAGATTAATCGATGCATCGATGCATGCTGGTATCATGTCAAATAAAGCGGACAGCAATTATAATTCTGACACCCATCATGCGGTAAGAATGGCCGGTTAATCTGATTTCAATTATCGGTGGTGTTCTGCAAATTCAAAAAATGAACTCCCTCTATTCTGCTCTTATTCTACCGCTTGTTTTTTCTCAATTTTCCGAAATTGTTTTTTGAAATTTCTCTAAATCCAGCGGATCATAATAATTTTCTGTTTAAGCCCCGTTAAGGCTAAGTTACTGAATTTAAATTGATTATTATATCTACTATAAAATGGCATATTTCCTGCTACCTGTTTAATTAAACACGAACCATATCCGCAAAAAGGATTCTTTTTGATTTAAGTGCCCACAGTCGGTTGCGGTGCCAACAATGACTAGTGTTTGAAAGGAGGTCAACCATGAAAGAAACACATTTGGATATTCTCATGCAGAAAAAAATACCCAGAGTCGGGCAAACCGTCCGTAGCAAAACGCACGCAACCCTGTGGCGGGTAATCGAGAAAAAGGAAGTCTGGCAAAATACTTCAGATGATCCGAAGACTGGAGCGCCGCGTTTAATACCTGCTATTCAACTGACGTATTGGAAGATTAGAAAAGGCGGTCAGCAAGGAATCGGTAAAATGTTGGGCTATGCCTATACCCTTCATGATAATACGTTTGAAGCCAATTGGGATATCGTTGAAGACGAAAAAGGAGGTGAGCGATGACAATCGACAGGAAAAAGATAAAATACGTACCCGGAACTTATGCGCGTCAAAGGCCGGATGTAGCCCAACTGGCCGAAGAGCATATTCGAAGCTGGGTAAAAAAGCAGCTGAAAGGTATGCCGACCCAGATTGAGGTCGCGCAAATTCGACCGGCCATTTGTTTTTCCCGCAAAATCGGAGTCGGCGCTCTGCAGATTGCCGATCTGCTGGCAGAAAAACTCGATTATCGTGTCGCAGACAGAGTACTGCTCGATTATATGGCCAAAAATAAAAAGTTAAGCAAACAGACCATTGAGTTCTTCGATGAACGTTACCCGGGTAAAATGTCGGAGCTGGCATCGATGCTTTTTGGCGAAAGGTCATTTATCTTGAGCGATTATATTCAAAATTTTATCAGTGCCACCTACGCATTCGCCGACATGGGTTCGATCGTTTTTGTTGGAAGGGGCATCCATCTCTTTTTACCAAGAGACAGGGTGCTGGCCGTGCGCATCATTTGCTCTGATCTTAAGCGGATCAGCCGTCTGCGCAAAATTTTAGATGTTCAAGAAAAAGAAGCCAAAAGCATCATCCGCCAGGTCGATAAAGAGCAACGGGAATTTTTTAAAAAAGCATATGGTAAAAATGAGGCTTCACCTTCCGAGTTCGACATGGTGATTAATCGCGATTTTATCGATAATCCGCCAAGCGTGGCGGAAATCGTTGCCAGGGCCTATTTCGAGAAATTTGCGACGGAGTTGGTTGAAAAAAAAAGTCGTTCATATGCCGGAGGCGGATAAGAAAAATCAGCGAAGTCTTTGCCGAGGCATTTTTGATCGGCGAAGGAGTGATGACTAAATGGATATGACGGTGCCCGGTAAGCGCAGGGATTTATCGTAAATACCTGTTGGCTCTTTTATGCCTGCTGGCGGCTGTTCTTATCGGTTTGATTCGCTTTCTTACCGGGCCGGAATTTGCCCTATCGCTTTTCTATATCTTGCCGATAGCGCTGGCGACCTGGTATGCCGGCAGATGGTCCGGCATTACGGTTTCGCTGGCAAGTGCGATTTCCTGGCTGATTGCCGATTTGAACATGGTGACAACCTTTTCAAGCGCTTTGGTTCCGTATTTGAACGAAACCTTTCGGCTCACCGTATTTTTAATCATCACGTTTATCCTCGCAAAGTTAAAAACGGCCATTGATAACCATAAAGCTCTCGCCAGAACCGATCCGCTGACCGCAATACCCAACAGGCGCGCTTTTTACGATCTGGCAGAAATGGAGCTGAATAAAGCCCGTCGCTACCAAAAATCGCTATCGGTTTTATATCTGGACGTTGACGATTTCAAACAGATCAACGACCGTCTGGGGCATCATATCGGCGACGCACTTTTGTGTTCTGCAGCCAAAATGATAAAAAGAAATATCCGTGCAATTGACATCATTGCGCGATTCGGGGGCGATGAATTCGTTATTTTACTGGCAGAGACCGGCACCGAGTCTGTCGCCCTGGTGGCCCGGAAACTAAAAGACAAACTTTTAAACCTGATGCAAAATAATAACTGGCCGGTAACTTTCAGTATCGGTGCGGTCACATTTGAAAACCCGCCTGAAAGCGTCGAGCAGGTGATAAATGCCGCTGACCTGCAAATGTATAAAGCCAAAAAGAATGGAAAAAACAGGATTCATTATAAAGTAATCGAAACCAGGCGATAGCTCTGACCCTTTTGCCCGCAGACATCAAGACTGCAGGCATATAAGCCCTTAACACTTAACACCTTGAGGGGCCGGCCCTTGCCGTGCCTGTCTCCTGAAGCAGCCATTGTTTTGTGGACCTGCCTTGTAATCTGCTGCAGTTATTTTAATCCTTACATCGCCTTGTGCCGTGCTCAAAAGCGATATACTTCTTGGCGCTGCCATATTTTTCTTCAGTTTTTTTTCGAATATTTGCGAAAAGAATTTCGAATTTTTTCTAAAACCGCGGATCGCGTCGATCGGACGGCTGATCGCGTATGTGGTAACTATCAGGATTAATATGAAAAGTCTGAGATGAGACCGTCTGGCATACTAACTGCTATAGGGATAGGGGCTAATACGGTTCAATTTTAAAACACCAAATTGAGGTTAGCAGATGCAAAAAAAAGCGAAAATTTTGTTGGCTGTAGATGGGTCTGATGCATCTCTAAATGCCGTGCGCCATGTCGGTAAGGTATTTTCTAAACAGCGGAAAATTGTACTCTTGCATGTGTTGTCTGATGTTCCGGAAGCATTTAAAGATTTAAAGGCGGAGCGATCCTTAGATGCGAAAGAATTTCCGCTCGAGACGTGGCAGGCGCATCAAGGGACAATGATAACCGACTTCATGGAAAAAGCGCGCGCGGTTCTCATCGATGCCGGCTTTGAGCCCAAGGCGGTTGAAGTCAGAGTACAAGACCTGAAATCCGGTATTGCCAGAGATATTCACACCGAATCGCTGCGCGATTACGCCGCTCTGGTGGTCGGGCGCACCGGAGTTAGCAAAATTGATGACATCATGATGGGAAGTGTGGCCGCCAAACTCGTCGAAGTCAGCGCGCGCATTCCGATGATTGTCGTGGGGGCGTATTCGGATTCAAAAAAAATCCTGGTTGCACTGGATGGCTCCAAAGGATCGATGCAGGCCGTGCGATTTGTCGCTGCGGTCGTCGAACCCGGCACCTGTGAGCTGATGCTGTGCCACGTGGTCAGACCCCTGGATATTCAAAAATTAAGCTCAAAAGAGCGCTTTGTTGCAAAACATGAAAAACAATGGATTGCTGCCAATCAACGGAAAATCGTGCCGGTCTTTATTGAAGCCAAAAAACAATTGATGCAAACGGGGGTTTCTGCGGAGAATTTAGCGACCGAAATTCTGACCTATGAAAAGAGCAGGGCAGCGGCCATTGTAAAGGCTGCCGCCGACGGCGGTTATGATACGATTGCGATGGGCAGAAGAGGATTAACGTCAGTTGAGGCGTTTAAGATCGGACGGGTATGCAGAAAAATTTTACATTTCTCATTTCGTCCTGCTTTGTGGATTGTAAGCTAAGAATCCCATTTGGATCGATTCGAAAATTCCATATCTCTGTTGAACGTGAACCCTATTTGAGTAAGCTGAATTTACTATAGCCGTCCAAATGATAGAAAACATTCTTTCAGCAAAAAATCTTTCCGTGCTGCTCATCGTCCTGCCTTTTTGCGGTGCCTGGATGTGTTACTGCATCCGCTTCAGCAAAATTCGCATGATTATTATTTTATTAACCGGTTGCCTGCTGATCGCCGCTGCATTTGTCCTCATGGGCCTGTCACCGTTTCATTTTTCATTGAAGCCAATTTTCGGTGTGCATTTAAACTTCATGGTCGAGGCTTTGGATTTTCTCCTGCTGGCGGTCATTTTGTATCTGGGGTTCAAGCATCGCAGCTGGATCGTAAAAGCGCTGGCGCTTTTTCAAATCATTTTTTTGGCCTATTTTGAGTTTTTTCTGGTGAAGGATCGGGTATCTTCCACTGCCTTTTTTTGCGACCATTTATCGATTCTGATGATTTTAATCATCTGCCTGGTCGGCGCATTCATCTGTTTTCAGGCGATCGCCTATATGAAAAATCACGAAAATCATTTACAGCTGACAACCTCGAAACAACACCGGTTTTTTGGTGTTATGATGCTGTTTTTAGGTGCGATGAACGGCCTGGTACTTTCCAATGATATGCGCCTTTTTTACTTTTTCTTCGAACTGACGACACTTTGCTCCTTTTTTCTTATTGCGCACGATGGAACCGAATTGGCAAAAAACAGTGCCGTGCGGGCGTTATGGATGAACAGCCTGGGGGGTGCCGCTTTTATCATCGGGCTGATCTTCGTTTATGCGGATACGGGCATGCTGGAGTTGCAACCCATTTTGACTTCCGGAAAACTGGGCAGCGGTTTGTATTTGTTAGGGGTTGCGCTTCTTTGTTTTGCAGCGTTCACCAAATCCGCTCAGTTTCCGTTTCAGAGCTGGCTGCTGGGTGCGATGGTTGCGCCCACCCCGGTATCCGCACTATTGCACTCAAGCACCATGGTCAAGGTCGGCGTCTATCTGGTGTTGCGTCTGGCTCCGGCAATGAACGGCACCTTTTTGAGCCAATGCGTTGCCGTTTTCGGCGGGTTTACATTTCTTTGTGCCGCGGCCTTAGCGGTCGGCCAAAGCAACGGTAAAAAGGTTCTGGCCTATTCGACCATCAGCAATTTAGGGCTCATTTTTGCCTGCGCCGGCTTGAATACATCGCAAGCCATAATCGCCGGAATGCTTCTAATCGGTTTCCATGCCGTCATCAAAGCGCTTCTATTTCTCTGTGTGGGTGCGATCGAGCAGCACATTGCCAGCCGCGATATCGAAGACATGCGGGGGCTTTATGCCGATATGCCCTTAACGGCGCTGATGACCGTTATGGGTGTCATTATGATGATTATGCCGCCCTTTGGCATACTGCTAAGCAAGTGGATGGCCATGGAGGCTGCCGCCAGCAATCTCTACGTCATTATTATGATCGCTCTGGGAAGTGCCCTGACGGTAATGTATTGGGCGCGATGGGCGGGCACTTTGATGAGTGATCCGTTCGCCGGCAGGTTCAAGCCGGAGCGGCAGCCGTTTTTCACATGGTTAGCCTTGGGCGCGCTGTGCGGGGGAGCAGGCTTGCTGAGCACGACGGCCCCCTGGCTTTATGAGCAGATTGTTCCTGCTTTAAGCCGGGGTTATGCGCCACCCTACACCTCACATAACGGTATTTTAGAGAATTCCTACGGTGTATTTGCTGTCTTTCCGTTATGTCTCGTCGCCGCCTTGGGTTTTGTCGTTGCCATTCTGGCGGTAAAGAGAGCTGCCAGGGCTCGAGTGGTCAAGCCCTATCTCAGTGGCGTGCAAACGGCAGAATCCGGGCTGTTCATCGGTCCCATGAACCAGCTGGTAAAAGCGGAGGCCAAAAACTACTATCTTTCCTCCATATTCGGCGAGAAGAAACTGACGACATGGATAAACCTCGCTGCCGGAGTGCTGCTCACCCTTATGGCGGGAGGTACCTTATGATCGACACCGCTGTCCTCATCCTGATCGGTCTCGCCATCGGTCCTTTGCTGGGGGGGCTTGTTAGCGGTCTGGACCGAATATTGACCGCTCGGCTCCAGTCTAGAATCGGTCCGCCACTGTGGCAGCCGTTTTTCGATGTGGTCAAACTCTGGGGCAAAGAACAAACGGTGGTCAACGTTTGGCAGGCATTTTGCGCCTACTGTTATGTGGCGGCCACCTCCATCGCACTGGTCCTTTTTATCCTGCGGTCGGACCTTTTACTGATCTTATTCATCCAGGCCGTAGGAGCGGTCTTTCTGGTCGTTGGCGCCTTGTCATCCACATCGCCGTTTAGCCAGGTGGGTGCCCATCGCGAGCTTTTACAGATGCTATCCTACGAGCCCCTTCTGATTCTTGTGACCGTAGGCGTTTTTCTTGAAACCGGCAGCTTTAAAATCGAAAGAATCTACAGCTGGAATGAACCGCTGCTCATGAAGCTGCCGTTTCTATTCGTGGTTCTCGGATACGCACTGACCGTCAAACTACGCAAATCACCGTTTGACCTGTCCACTTCGCATCACGCCCACCAGGAGCTGGTTAAGGGGCTGCTCACCGATTATTCCGGACCGATACTGGCCCTTAGCGAGATCGGCCACTGGTATGAGGTGGTGCTTCTGCTGGGCCTTTGTTCCCTGTTTTGGGCAACCAGCTGGATCGGAATGCTCGTCATTGTGGTCGTGACATATTTCCTTGAAGTCTTGATCGATAATGTTTCGGCTCGCCTGAACTGGCGCTGGATGCTGGGATATGTATGGGCCATGGGTCTGACCCTGTCTTTGGTGAATCTTATCTGGTTGTATGTTGGCTAAGAGGCGCGGGCATGCTTAAAAATCTCATCCAAAAGGCGCGAGTCAAGTCACCCTGGCTGCTGCATTATGACTGCAGCAGCTGCAACGGCTGCGATATCGAAGTTCTGGCGTGTCTGACACCGGTTTATGATATTGAACGCTTCGGCATCATCAATGTCGGCAATCCCATGCATGCCGATATCCTGCTGGTAACCGGCACGGTTAATCACCGCAACCGCAAGGTGTTGCTGAATTTGTTCGACCAGATGCCGGATCCCAAGGTGGTTGTGGCCATCGGATCCTGTGCACTGTCGGGCGGCATTTTTCGCGAAGCCTATAATGTGGTCGGCGGCGTCGACAGGGTCATACCGGTAAATGTTTATGTTCCCGGTTGCCCGGCCAAACCCGAGGCCATCATCGACGGTGTGGTCATGGGTCTGGAAACGCTGGGGCAAAAAAAGAAGGAGGGAAAAACCGATGCTGCATGATGTGGCCTGCGCCAGCCTGGAAACACTGGTGGGCGAAGTCGCCAAACTAAAAGTGCTGGGCTACCGCTTGGTGACCCTGTCCTGTGTGGAACGGGATGAAGATACCTTTGATATTTTCTATCATTTCGACAAGAACCTCACCCTCAAGCATTTTAAACTCAACGTCTCCAAAGGTGTCCCGGTTCCGAGTATCACCCCGGTATATTTCGCTGCCTTTTTGGTCGAAAATGAAATCCAGGATCTGTTCGGCATTGCCTTCGAAGGACTGGCGCTTGATTACGAGCGTACCTTGTATTTAGACGAAGAAGTCAGGGCGACACCATTTTGCAGGTTTACCGTGGCAAAGGCCGCTCGAAATGAATAGACGACATATCCGGTGCCGGGTGAATCATAAAGCGGCAGGAGAAGCCAAATGCTGAAAACCATCATACCGTTCGGTCCGCAACATCCGGTTTTGCCCGAACCGCTGCATTTGAAACTGACGGTGGAAGACGAAATTATTACGGAAGTATTTCCAGCCCTGGGCTTTGTCCACCGGGGGCTGGAGAATCTTGTAAACCTGCGGGATTTTCAGCAGATGATCCAGGTAATTGAACGGGTCTGCGGGATCTGTTCGATGATCCATGCGATGTGCTTCTGCCAGGGCATCGAAGAGATGATGGAAGTTGAAGGGCCGCCGCGAGCCAAGTTCCTGCGTATCATCTGGTCTGAATTGCACCGGATGCAAAGTCATCTATTATGGCTGGGACTGTTTGCCGACAGCTTTGGCTTCGAGAGCCTATTTATGCAATTCTGGAAAATTCGCGAAAAGGTCCTGGACATCAACGAGGCCACCACGGGAAACCGGGTTATTATTTCGGTGAATGTCATCGGGGGCGTGCGCAGGGATTTGAGCAGTGAACAGCTAAGATGGATTCTTTGCGATCTTTCTTGGATTGAAAACGAGATGGGTCTTTTGGAAACCACTTTGCTGTCAGACTATACGGTTAAAAAACGAACCGTCGGCAAGGGGGTTTTATCAACGGAAAAGGCCTTTGAGTTGGGCGCTGTCGGACCGACCGCACGTGCCAGCGGAATTGCGCAAGACATGCGCCTGCTGGGATATTCCGCGCTCGGCCAGCTTGACTTTGAGCCGGTGGTGGAAACCGCCGGCGACTGCTATGCCCGCGGCAAGGTGCGCTTTCAGGAAGTCCACCAGAGTATCAATCTCGTCCGGCAGGCGATTGGCAAGATACCCGCGGGAGAAATCCGTGTCAAGGTCAAGGGCAGACCCCAAGGCGAAACGTTCACCCGGGTCGAGCAACCCCGGGGCGAACTGTTTTATTATATCAAAGCCAACGGCTCCAAGAACCTGGAGCGACTGCGAATTAGAACGCCGACCTTTGCAAACATACCGGCCTTGCTGAATATATTGCCCGGCATGTGGCTTTCTGATGTGCCGGTGGTCGTTTTGTCCATCGATCCGTGCATCAGCTGTACAGAACGGTGAGGGGAGTTACGCCCATGTTCAAAATGACGCCGAATGTCATCCGCAACCTGTTTCACAAAAAAGCCACGCGACGGTATCCCCGCGTGATCCGGCCGGCATTTGAAAATGTCCGCGGCGCGTTGTTCAATGATGTTGCAAAATGCACTTTTTGCGGTGCCTGCGCAATCAAATGCCCCTCGCAATGCATCACGGTGGATAAAAAAGCCGGCATCTGGATCTATGATCCGTTTGCCTGTGTTTTTTGCGGGATTTGTGCAGATATCTGCCCCGCGGAATCGCTTCACCAGCAAAGCGAATATCGTCTTCCGCTTGCCGGACGCGAAACCATTACGCTGAAAGGGGAGCCGAAGCCAAAGATTGAGAAAACAACCAAGATCCCAGAGGAGAGAAACGATGATTCCAAAGATTAACAGAATACTTTATGCGACCGACCTTTCGCCGAATTCTGACTACGCATTTCGCTATGCCATCAATTCGGCGATCCAGCATGACGCCAGGATCATCATCCTGCATGTTATTGAATCCATGCCCTCGGCCTTCCATCTCGAAATGGGATTCATTATGGGCGACGAACAAGCCAAAGAGATTTTCGAAAAGAGCGTCAGTGTTGCACTGGACCGTGTTAAAAAGCGGCTAAAGGTCTTCAGCGAAAAGGAATTGGCGGACGATCCCAAAGGGGCAAATCGCGTGCAGCGCATTGAAATCTGCCAGGGATTTCCAGCAGAAGAAATTCTCGAGAAGGCAAACGAATTGGATTGCGACGCGATTGTTATGGGAACCCACAGCAAGGGTTTTCTGGCAAATACCTTTGTCGGCAGCGTTGCAAAAAGAGTGCTTCGTCGAACACGCAAACCGGTATTTATTGTTCCACTGCCGACAGGACAGACGGATATCACTTTTAGCGATGATGAAACCTAAACAATCGAGGCCACAATTGAAAGACAGCCGGCATTCAATCAAAAAAAAGATTCTGAGCGTAAAAGGCGACAGCTCGGCAAATGCATCCTGGCAAAACCATGAGTGGTGGGGGCCGTCCCCTGAAGAATCGCGTCATACAGCGGTCAACAAATTTAAAGCGCTGGTGGATAAGCGGGTAAGCTTAAAACAGGCGGTAGAAAAATATATCAAAAATGGCGTCAATATCGGCATCGGGGGATTCGTCAACACCCGGATCCCGGTGGCGATTATCCATGAAATCATCCGCAAGGGGGCAAAAGAACTGACGCTTTCGTTTCAATCGACCTCAATCTGTGCTGAATTGTTAGCCGGTGCCATGCTGCTGAATCCCGACCACCTGTCCATTAAACGTGTCGAGCTGGCCTGGTGGGGTTACGAGGTGATCGGTATTGCGCCACTGTTGAGGCATCTGGCCGCAAAAGGCATGATTCAGTTTGACGATTATACCAACTATGGCATGTCCGCCAGATTCAAAGCGGCTGCCATGGGCCTCGAGTTTCTTCCGGTAATGGATCATGGCGGGTCAGACATGGAGCGATTCAATCGCGGAACGATGATCAGAAGCCCTTTTAGCGGTAAGAACACATACCTGGTGCCAGCCTGTTACCCGGATGTGGCCATTATCCATGCCTCGGCCGCAGATGTTTATGGTAATTGCCGCATATTCGGCCCGCTGTGTACCTGTGCTGAAATTGCGATGGCGGCGACCTATACCGTTGTCACCACCGAACAGATCATATCAAATCAAAGCATCAGGGCCTATCCCAATTTGACCGAAATTCCATACCTGGTGGTTGATGCGTTAATTGAACAACCATTCGGTGCCTATCCCGGGCTTTGTTATGGGCACTACTGGTTTGACATGGCGCACATCCGGCTGTTTCGAAGCGCGTCGGCTGAGTTTCAAAGATCGGGAAATTTAGATCCTTTAAAAAAATACTACACTGACTATATCTTCGGATGTGAAAGCTTTGATGATTTTCTTAAAAAAATTCCGCCGGAAACTTTGGAAAAAGTAAAGCGCATGGACGGCGCTCAGCCGATTATCGTCGGCTGAGGCGACCACGATTTAATTTAACGGGGCTTGAAAAATGACGAACTATTCAGCGGTTGAAATGATTGCTTTTACAGGTTCCCGAATGCTGGAAGACAATAAAATTGTCTTTGTCGGAACCGGTCTGCCGATGATTGCCGCCATGCACGCGCAGCTGACCCATGCTCCCGGGCTGGGCATGATTTTTGAAGCCGGAGCGCTGTCTCCGGTTCTGGATCTCGGGATCCCGCTGTCGGTCGGCGATACCCGGGCCTGCCGGCAGGCCTGCTATTTAAAAGGCTTATGTGCTGTTTTCGAATTGACGCAAAGGGGTTATGCGGATTATGCCTTTATCGGCGGCGCTCAAATTGATCAGTACGGCAATGTCAACTCCACTTTTGAAGGCGGCTCATATGAAAAGCCCCGAACGCGGTTTCCCGGAAGCGGCGGTGCCGGCGCAATGGCGGCCAACTGCCAAAAAACGATTATTATCATGGCCCTTGAAAAAAGAAGGTTTGTTAAAAAATTGGATTTCCTTACCAGCATCGGCTTTGGTGACGGGTCAGCAGCGTTTCGTAAAAAATCCGGCGTGGCGGGATCCGGCCCCTTTCGCGTGATCACGCATGAAGCCCTTTTTGGTTTTGACGAACAAAGCCGCAAGATGGTGCTGCTCGAGGTGGCGCCGGGTAAATCCGCTCAACACATTCAAGAGAAAGTGGGCTTTAAATTGCATCTTTCGCCGAATCTTGACGCCATGCCGGAACCGACCGAAAAGGATTTAAAGCTTCTCAGAGAAGTATGTGACCCTGAAGGCTATTTTCTGGCAAGAAAAGTTAAATAGCACCGGCGGTCAGCGAAAATAATTTCTTTATCTGAAAATCTGAAAATGTCTTCGATGACCATTGGGATCACCCGGGCAGCGGCTTTCCTTACCGGTGGCGTTAGCTCAAAGCCAAAATCGAAACAAAACCCCTCTATGCCATAAAGGATAAACCGGCGTGGCAGCCGGTCCAGCGCACGCGCTAACTTCATCGCCCTGGCAAGCCCCAATCGATGCGTGGACGGGCTCAAAAAACAATCGGGGATGCGTTGGCCGCTGTCATTGAATCGATGGATTTTTCCGGGGGATGTGCATCTGCCGGAGTTTACGGCATCTATCAAAATAACGGCGTCGGTTGCCGCCCAGGATGCAACCAATGCGGCTGCATCGCCGGTTTCCAATTCGATCCGGGCTCCCGGAAGGTTGGCCGCTTTCAGCCGGCGCGCAATCCACAGACCCACGCCGTCATCACTTCTGGTTTCGTTGCCGATGCCGATAACCCGGATTGGCGCTTGGGACCTGAGTTGCAGCGAATCACAGCTGCCGCAATTGCCAACCATTTGCACTCCAGTGGCTGATGGGTTCACTCACGCTGGATTTCGACCTGCAAGAAATGACACGAGCATGAAATGCAGGGGTCGTAATTGCGGACGACCTGCTCGCACATCCAGGTTAGTTTTTCATCGGGAAGATCGGCATTTTTGCGGGCAAAATCGAGCAGATCTTTTTCGATGATTTTTTGGTTCTGGGAAGTCGGAGGGACAATCCTGGCATCCAGAATGATGCCGTTTTCATCCACCCGATAGCGATGCCAGCAAATTCCCCGCGGCGCTTCCGTGCAGCCGTAGGCGGTGGTGGCGACCGGCTTAAGCGCGATGGACGATTGCGCAGGGGTCTCATAATTTTCGATAAGACGCAACGCTTCGTCGCAGGCATAAACTGTTTCAATACTTCTAATGATGATGCTCTTGAAGGGGTTGGCGCACGTTGGCGCCATTTTGACTTCACGGGCCGCTTGCTGTGCAACCGGAGATAATTGATCGAAGTTTAGATTGAATCTTGCCATGGGACCGACCATATAAGCGCCCCGCCCTTTAATTGCGGCGTGCAGTGAGGTGGAATGTTCCACCTGTTCCTCCTGGATATAGTGTTCGAAATCACTGATCGGAATTTCAAGCCCTTTATTGGAAATCAGATTTCCATCCATAATTGCATATTCCTGCGGATGGTGCAGGGCGATAAATTCATAGTCTTGCTCGAAGTCGGGAAAAGGCAGCTCGGCTGCCCAGCAGACCGTCCTGTAGGCGGCGTCGCGCGCCCATTGGATTCGATCCTTGAGCGAAAAGAGCTCATCCTTTGCCGGGGCCCGGTAAAATCCGCCGGCTTTGAGGTTTATTGGGTGAATCTCCCGACCGCCGATAAGGGCAACAATCTCGTTTCCGAGTTTCTTCAGTTGCAGACCCTGTTGGACAATATCCGGATGATCTTTGGCGAGTTCGACGGCATCCGGGTAGCCCAAAAAATCGGGCGCATGCAGCAGATAAATGTGCAAGGCATGGCTTTCGATCCACTCACCGCAGAAAATCAGTCGACGCAGCGCTCGCAATTGTCCGTCAATCTTCGCAGCGAAGCCGGTTTCCATGGCCTGGCTGGCACTCACTAAATAAGCGATCGGACATATTCCACAAATACGGGCGGTGATATCAGGAGCCTCCGAGAATTTTCGTCCGCGCAGAAATGCTTCGAAAAAGCGGGGCGGTTCAAAAATATTGAATTTGGCATCCGATACCATACCGTTTTTAAACTTGATGACTAATCCGCCTTCGCCTTCCACCCGGGCCAGGTAATCGACTTTAAGATTCTTTCTAGACTTCATGCGCCTCACTCTCCTTGCGAAAAATTTCGGCACAGGCATTGAACCCTCTGAAGGCCAGCAGCAGATCCTTTTCCTCCATTTCGAGCCGGTCGCCCAACCAGCGGCTTAATGCGTGCGTATTCGCTGATTCTTTCGGGCCGAAGCAGGCATAGCAGCCTCGATGATAAGCCGGACAGAGGGCACCGCAGCCGGCTTGAGTTACCGGTCCAAGGCAGGGTATGCCTTGAGCGATCATCACGCAGACGTTTCCTTTCATTTTACACTCGATACATACGCTGTACGAAGGAATGAGCGGCTTGCGACCCATCAGCAGCGCACTGAGTACCTCAAGCAGCTGATACTTGTTGATCGGGCAACCACGCAGCTCGTAGTCCACTCGAATATGATCTGAAACCGGTGTGGATTTGCCGAGGGCTTCGATGTATTGGGGTTTGGCATAGACAATCCGGATAAACTCATTGATGTCCATAAAATTGCGTAGCGCCTGAATCCCACCGGCGGTTGCACAGGCGCCGATGGTGATAATGGTGTCGGATGTGCGGCGAATTTTGTGGATTCGTTCCGCATCATGGGGCGTGGTAATGGAGCCCTCGACCAGAGAGACATCATATGGCCCTCTGATGACGTTGCGGAAGCCCTCGGGAAAATGCGCGATCGTCACCTCACGGGCAACGGATAATAATTCATCTTCACAATCGAGCAAGCTCAGCTGGCAGCCATCACAGGAGGCAAATTTCCACACGGCAATTTTGGGTTTTCGCTTTGATTGCATGTCAGATCTCCTGTTTGCGAAACAGATGTTCAACCTGGCTATATAGGAAAACGGGCCCATCTTTGCAGACAAATTTCGGTCCCATCTGGCAATGCCCGCAAAAGCCGACCCCGCATTTCATATTGCGTTCCATTGAAATATAGATATGGTTGTCCGCCAGACCACGATTTTTAAGTTCCTTGATCGTATAGTACATCATGATTTCCGGGCCGCACAGCATGGCGAAAGTATTGGCAGGGTCACATTGCAATCTGGATATCAGGGTGGTGACGACCCCGACGTTGCCGTGCCATCCTTCCCTGGCGCTGTCCACGGTTACATTGATTTCCAGATCAAATCGGCCGCGCCATTTCTCTATTTGGTCGCGGTATATCAGATCGCCGGGAGTTCGTTCGCCATAAATCAAGATGACCTGGCCGTATTTTTCTCGATGCGACAGGATATAATAGAGTACCGGTCTGAGCGGCGCAACGCCGATGCCGCCGGCACAGAGCAAAATGTCATGCCCGCTGAGTGTTTCGATCGGCCACCCCCTGCCGAAAGGACCTCTAAGGCCAAGACGGGCTCCTTTTTTCAAAGTCATCATGCGGCTGGTTACCGATCCGTAGGCGCGCACCGTATGAACGATTTTAGCGGCATTTGAGGGATCGCCGCTGATGGAAATCGGCACCTCACCGATACCATACAGGTAAAGCATGTTAAACTGGCCGGGCCGGAAGTGAAATCCAGCATTTTTGTTTTGGGGCCGAAATTCCAAAGTGAACGTGTCATGGGTCTCGGGAATAAAGCGCTCAACGGGATGAAATACAGACAGCATTGGCTCTTTGTTAACTGCTTTCATTAGCCCCTTCCTTTCAAGCGTATTTTCCGTAGACATCCAACAACTGGAGCCTTGTCGCCTGAAGGCGCTCAACCACAATTTTTGAGAACCGCTTGAGCAATTCATAGCCCAGGCGATGATTTGCTTCAGCTTCCTGCCTTAAAAAGATCCCGTCCCATGCAAAGGCGGCCGTATCCTGAATGGCCCTGGCATCGAAGCGGCGCCGGTAAGGCGGGAAAAGCCATGACCATCCTAAAATTTCCCCGGCGCCGACGGTTTGAATAACCAGGACCCCGCGCTCCGCCGAAAATAATTCAACAGCGACTTTTCCCTGCCGGATGAGAAGAAACTGGTCGGCTTCATTCCCCTCGCGATAAATCATTTGTTTAGCATTGAAACTCGCATGGGCAGCCGAAGCGCTAAAAATTTTCAGCAGGTCGGAGTCGAGATTCTCAAAAAAAGGGTGCCCGGCCAGCTCGCTTTCTGATATCTTCATCGATATTCTCCTTTTTTATGCATTAAGCCCCGGCGGCATTCTCTCCTGCAGAATTGCACTTGCTTCCTGGCTGATGTCAATTCCTACCGGGCACCACGTTATGCAGCGCCCGCATCCCACACATCCGATCTTACCGAATTGATCAGCCCATGTGGCCAGTTTATGGCCGAGCCACTGTCGATAGCGGGATGCGACCGAAGCGCGTATCGTTCCGCCATGCATGTACGAGAAATCCTGCGTGAAACAGGAATCCCATCTGCGCCAGCGCTCGGCCCTGTCGCCGCTGAGAGAATTTGAATCTTCAACGCTGTGGCAAAAGCAGGTCGGGCAAACCATGGTGCAATTGCCGCAGGCCAGACATTTTTTGGCCGTTTGATTCCACCGGTGATGCTCAAATTTTTCGAAAAAAATGGACCTCAGATTCGATGTGTCCAAAGACTTGCCCACTTGCGATCGGGCCCGCTCGAGCACCCTTTGCTCAAGGGTTATCTCCTTTTCAGCGGCCTTGCGGCCGTCCACTTTACTGAGCATTTTTTCCCCGCCGCGACTGCCAGCTTCTGCGACAAAGAAGTGGCTGCCTTTGGCCTTTACTTCGGTTAAAACGATATCAAAGCCGGATGTCGCTGCGGGACCGGTATCCATTGAAACACAAAAGCAGGTCTGTGCGGGTCGCGAACAATTTACCGCCACCAGAAACGCCTGCTTGCGTCTGAGTGTGTACGTCGGATCAAAAAAATCACCGGTATTAAAAACGTTGTCCAGGATAGCCATGGCACTCAGTTCGCACGGTCGAACGCCGATGAATGCGTATTTCGGAGCTTTTTGCGCTTGCTCGACGCTTTCGAAACCGGTATCGCTTCGTCTGGCCTGCCACAGCCGCTCTCGCGGGGGATGAAGATACTTTTTCCAGGAGTGCGGGCCCAAAGCGTATCCAAAAAAAGTGTCATTCTTACTTCTTTCCAGGCGATAAGTCCCGGCCTCCTGAAAATCCGTCCAGCCGATCGGCAGTTCTGATATGGACCGCAACTCACTGAGAATAACGGCTTTATCTCGAACGGTAGGCCCGATGGTTTGATAGCCCTTGACTTGCAGCAGGTTCAATATTTGTTCAAGACCTTTTTTCTCGATGACGCGCTTATCTCCAACAGGTAAAATAATTTTGGACATGCCGGTTTTCCTCCGAAAAGAGCGGTGCCGATCGTTGAGATATCTTTAATACCCGGCGATTGCACCAATTGTGCCAATCCCTGCAGAAGGTGTTTATTGCAAATATATCCGAAGATTAACAAAATGCTTCCCGGAATTTATTTTAGTGAGACAAAAAAATAATTAAGAAAGTTGAAATTTTGCGAAAAAAATTTCGAAACTTTTCGAAAACCCGGGAGACCGGGCGATACGCTTTGCGGGTGAGCCGTGCTAATAAACCAAAATTATTGTATTATATTAATTCTGAAATCTGCTGGCATGGTTTCTGCTTTCATACGGTCTAACAATGAGCTGATAACCCCAATAATGGCCTATAAACCCCCATATGAGATCGTCAGATCAGTGAATCAAGCCGGACTGGTTAAAGCGCGCATGGGTTTAGCCAAAACGCTGATTATGGGATTTTTGGCGGGCGCTTTCATCGCCTTCGGGGGGTTGCTGGCGATTATGGTCGGCGGCGGCATACCCGCAATCAAATCCGCCAATCCCGGCTTGCAGAAGTTTATCTTTGGAGCGGTTTTCCCGGTGGGGCTCATGCTGGTGGTTATCGCCGGCGCTGAACTTTTCACCGGCAATACGGCCGTTAGCATTCCCGGTGTTCTGTCCGCAAGAATTCGCTGGTTTGGATGGCTCAAAAACCTGATTCTTTCTTATTCGGGAAATCTGGCGGGCTCTCTTTTCGTGGCCTACTTTCTGGCCTATCAAACCCATCTGGTGGACAGCCAGCCCTGGTTGAGCTTTGCTATCAATATTTCCCAAGAAAAGGTTTCCCATCATTTTTGGGTGCTGCTGCTCAGGGGGGTCGGCTGCAACTGGCTGGTCTGTCTGGCCATCTGGCTGGCAATTGCCTCGGATGATGTTGCCGGTAAAATTCTGGGTATTTGGTTTCCCATCATGGCGTTTGTGGCCCTGGGATTTGAGCATTCCATCGCCAACATGTTTTTTATCCCTTTGGGTATTTATTGCGGCGCGCAGGTGAGCTGGTATCAGTTTTTCATTGTCAATCTCATTCCCGTAACCCTTGGTAACATTCTAGGAGGAAGTTTTTTTGTAGGTGTGATATACTGGTATATCTATGAGCATAAAGTTAAATCGGATCAACCCCTTTAAAGCACGCTGTAATTTTTAAAATATCGCCGGAATTGATCCACATCGATACCGTATGCCGGTATTACCGATTCGCAAGAATGAATTGGGGGTTTTAAAATGGAAGATCGAACGGAAAAGAGATCCTGTGAGCGCCATTATCAGGAAGTTCCGATCACAGTGGCCTATTTTAATACCAACAGGTATCACAGTGCCAAGATGCTGAACTACAGTGAAGGGGGGATTTATTTTGAATCGGATTTCGCATTTCAGCCCGGGGCAAGCATATATTTCAGAATTGAAAAAAAAATGACGGACCTGCCTGCCAGAAAGATCCATAATGGCTTCCGATCCGTGACACTTGGCGAAGTAAAGTGGTGCAAACAAATAAATAAAGGGGAATCCAGCCTATCTGGAATGGGTGTCAAGTATTACGAACTTGAATACTAGTGTTGTGTCCCGCAAGTAATTTACAACTTACGGGTCAAGTTTATTAAGGTTAATTCGCTTTATTTTAGGTGTCAGAAATAACTAGGTGTCAGTGTTCAGGTGTCAGGATCACGAACCCGAAGACGGCTAGAATCATCAGATTCCGCAATTTGCCAGCCGTTTTCTGACTCCTGAGCACAGACACCTGACACCATAGACCCTGTGTCGTTTAAAGAATTCAACTGAACGAAAATATACCACGCGATTTTCGTAACATCCTACCGTCAATCTTTCTGAATCACCGCCAGTCCCGCTCCCGAGAGCCCGTTTAGCGTATTTTTCATTCGCCTTCACCTGCGGGGACACCGTCTCGTCTTAACGGGAAAGTGGGGAGCTTCCTTTTGAAATATTGCGAAAAAAATTTCGCAATATTTCAAAAATTCAGCGTAACAGCCAATATGCCGGTCCGGGTTTAAATCAAAACATACTGAATTTAATAACTTTTTTAAAACAGCTGTGATTTGGCATACCTTGTGCTTTGAATTAGGACGGAAATCAATGGTCTAAAGGCATTTCAAATTTTTAGGAATAAAAGGAGGATTAAAATGTTAGTCAAAAATTGGATGTGTAAAAACGTTGTCACTATAGATGTGAACGATTCGATGCAGGACGCCATGAAGCAGTTAAAAGAACATAGCATTCGCATGTTGCCGGTTATGAAAAATGGTAAACTCGTCGGCATCGTAACGGATCGAGATCTTAAAAAGGCATCTGCATCCGATGCCACCACGTTGGAGATTCATGAACTCCTGTTCCTTCTTACAAAGATTAAAGTCAAAGACATCATGACCAAAAATCCGATTACCGTGCCGCCGGACTACACCGCAGAAGAAACCGCTCAGGTGCTTCTAGAGAGCAAAATATCCGGTGCTCCTGTGGTCGATGATGGCGGACAAGTTGTCGGTACCATTACCCAAACAGATTTATTTCGGGTTCTTATTTCACTCACAGGTGTAGGAAAAGGTGGCATCCAGTTTGGCTTTCAAATTGAAGACAGACCTGGCTCGATTAAGGAAGTTGAAAATATTATCCGGCAATATGGCGGTAGAATGGTCAGTATTCTGACATCCTATGACGCTGTTCCAATGGGGTATCGCAAGGTTTACATCCGTATGCACAGCATCGAGCGATCCAAGCTAAAAAGACTCAAAGAAAAACTCAGCGAAATAGCTGCATTTCTCTACATGATCGATCAGCGGGAAAATAGTCGAGAAATTTTGCTCAGAGAAGATGAATTAGAAAGGAGAATCCGCGATGAAAAAGAAACCACAGCGCAAACTATTAGTCCCTGTTGACGGATCGGATCGTTCGATTAATACGGTCAAGTACATCTCAAAGTTCGAACCTTTTCGTCGCATGCGGGTTATTTTATTTCATGTGTTCAGTAAGGTACCCGAGGGATTTTGGGACCTAGAAACTGATCCCAGAAGCACCTCGACCGTCAAGGAGGTTCGCGCATGGGAGGTTCAGCAAAAAAGAAATATCAACCAATATATGGAAATAGCGCGTCAGTTCTTAATAAAAACCGGCTTTCCTTCCAATTCCATAGAGGTAAAAATTCAGAATAGAAAAGAAGGTTTTGCCAGAGATATCATTCGAGAAGCGCGAAATGGCTATTATGCAGTTGTCACGCGACGGCGCGGAATGACCGGATTGAGAGGAATCGTGCTGGGCAGTGTGGCCACCAAGCTGGTCGAAAAACTTTCCTTTTTACCGCTTATATTGGTCGGCAGAAAGCCGCCCGGCAACAAGATACTGCTGGGTTTTGACGGATCCGAAGGGTCGCTGCGCGCCGTTGATTTTGTCGGCAGTACCATGGGTGGATTCGGTTTCAAGGCAAAATTAATTTACGTCATCCGAGGAAAAGAAAACGACGACCCGCACACTCAGCTATTATATTCCCCTGCGAAATATACAGATACGGCCCGAAAACAGATGACCACCGACTTGGCTTTGGCAGGGGAAAAACTGGCCGATCTGGGTTTTAAGCCGCATCAGATTTCCACCGAGCTGATTAGCGGCGCTGCCAGTCGTGCGCGCGCCATCGTTGCAGAAGCCAAACAAAATGGGTACGGAACCATTGTGATGGGAAGAAGAGGGCACTCGAAGGTTCGTGACTTCTTTATCGGTCGGGTGACCAACAAAGTCATTCATCTGGCGCGGGATAAAACGGTTTGGATCATTCGGTAGGAAATCAAATGCGGCTGGAGCGGATTAATTCACGGAATTAAGGCCGAAGGAGCACGATTCGATGCTGGTCAAAAATTGGATGAGTCAACCCGCAATCACGGTTGATGCCGATACTTTATTGCAAGAGGCGGATCGCCTGGCAAAAAGGCATGAGATCCACATGCTGCCGGTTTTGCAAGATGGACGGCTGGCCGGGATCGTCACGGATCGAGACATGAAAGGGGCATCTGCTTCGGATATCCCTGAAAAGAAAAATAAAGAAAATCGTCATCTACTCCCAGAGCTGGAAGTCAAAAAGATAATGACCCCGAATCCCGTTACGGTTTCTTATACTTGTACTTTGGACGAAGCGGTCGAGAAGTTATTGGTGCACAACATTTCCGGATTGCCGGTGGTGAACCAGCAGCAAAAGGTGATCGGGGTTATTACCAAATCCGATCTTTTCCAATTGATCCTCATTCTTACGGGTTACGGGAAAAAGGGGCTTGTAATGGCCATAGAGGTGAAGGACCGGCCAGGAAGCCTCGAAGCAATCACCGATATCATCCGTGATTATGGTGGACGTATTTCCAGTATTTTATCTACCTCTGAACGGGCCGATAAGGGAAATCGCAGAGTGTATATGCGTGTCTTTGATATCGATCAACCCAGCCGACAGCATTTCAAAGAAGCCGTCACAGAAATCGCAACTTTACTTTACATCGTCGATCAAAATGAAAAAAAAGGCAAATGGTTTTAACGATTTCAGTGCAATGGATGCACGGTTTATTTTAAGACCGTCTGGAACGCTCACCCCCCAGCATCTAAAGCTGGTGGCCAGTTCCTATCCGGATAATTACGAAGAGCATATAACCACGGCTAAAGGGGTCTCTATTTTCATCCGGCCCATTCGGCCTGAAGATGCCTCGCTTCTGCTTGAACTTTTTGAATCACTTTCTCCGCGAAGTGTATATTTAAGATTCTTCACGCTGATGAAACGTCTACCGGATAGCATGCTCGTTGGGTTTACTCAGATCAATTATGACCGCCATATTGCACTCGTTGCGATAACGGAATCGCAGCCGCAAGAGAAAATGCTTGGAGATGCCCGAGTCATTTTAGGCCCCAATCACAGTGAAGCTGAATTTTCTGTCGTTGTCAGCGAGCCGTGGCAGGGAAAAGGGATCGGCGCGGCCCTGTTACTGCGTTGTCTTCAAATTGCCAAAGATCGCGGAGTTCAAAAAGTAGCCGGAATTGTTCTGGCTGAAAATACCCAAATGCTGGCATTGGGCCGAAAATTAGGTTTCAAAATCAGAAAAGAACAGGACGTTCCTGAGTATGAATTGAGCATCGATCTCGGGGAAAATTGAGTGCCCCAGCACCCTTACGTATGTAAGGGATGAAAATGAAAAATAAACCAGATTTATTTAAAGGGAAAACCTCAACAAGGGGAAAGGAGAAGGACCATGTATAAAAAAATTCTGGTTCCGCTGGATGGTTCTAAACGGTCAGAAATGATTCTGCCCCATGTACAAGATTTGGCAAGCCGATACCAGGCGACGGTCATATTTTTGATGTCTCTTGAATATACGTTTGCCACGGGTGTCGAAGGTGGGTTCATTGAGTTTAGTGAAAAGGACTTTAACCGTAAACAAGACGAGGTCAAATCCTACCTTAAAAAAATTGCCGATAAATTTGCCGGGGAAAAAATAAAAGCTGAAACCCGAATAGCTTCAGGACCGGCGGTCGCCGCCATCATTGAGACGGCCGGCAAGGATAATGTGGACCTTATCGCCATGACGAGCCACGGAGGGGGAGCGCTTAGCCGGGTGTTTTACGGCAGTGTCGCATCCGGGGTTTTAAATCGCGTGGATCGCCCGCTGTTGGTTATTCGTACCAGAAAATCGGAATAACACGGCCAACATCGACCGGCCGGCGTGCGCCAAGCGGTTCAGCATGATATGGGAAAGGGAGATCATCCCCTTCCTTACCATCCCAAATTACTCGCTTCGGTTTAGTGGCGTTCGCAACCCTATAAATGAGACCTTCTGATAATCAAATTTATCTGGCAGCTGACGTTACCGCTATCATTCTGTCCCATCATTGGGGCAAGAGCGGCCAGCTGATCCAAATTGCAAACAATACAAATTAAGGAGAGATCCACACATCCGTTGTTGTCTCCGGCACCAACCGTCCATCCAATAATAAATGCAGCCCATCAGGCTCTGGCAAAATTACGTATGAAATAATTCAGCATGAACCATTTAAAAAGGTGGCGTGAACTTAGGATTGCAACGATTTTTTTTGAATTTAAGGTTTCAATTTTTATTACATCCCAAAACCGATTTTATTCGGGATCCGTCCGTTTCCATTTGTAAGGCAGCTCTTGAATGGACCCCGGTTCGGTCATGGTCTGCAAGGCCTGCAGCGCATCTAAAATAATGCGCCGCTGGCGTTTGACGTTGCCCGGTTCACCGAACATACTGCCACGTGCAAACTTGACGAGCATGGCCCGGGGCGGCTTGATGTGCGCCATTCGATCGGCGGCATTGCCCATAGAGATTGTGGGAATCCCTGCTTCCTCGACCAGGCGTTGAATCAGACCCACGGTCTGATGACATTTCGGTCAGACCGGCACCAGAAAAAGAACGTCGACCCCGGCGGCTTTGATGCGGGAAATAAATTCCGGAACCGTTTTTTTGACCAGAGAAACAGCGTCGTTGACATAGCTGAAGCTATAGTGCGTATCG
This sequence comes from uncultured delta proteobacterium, assembly GCA_963706575.1. GTDB lineage: Bacteria > Desulfobacterota > Desulfobacteria > Desulfobacterales > JAHEIW01 > JAHEIW01. The sequence goes on from CAVPNL010000005.1 coordinate 386,922, forward strand.
GTCAATTTGCCGATGATGCCTTCACTTTCCAGTTCCACGAAGCGCTGGATGGGAAAGACGATGTTGAAGTCTTGCTCCGTCAGGCTGTGATCGTAATGCTTATGGGCAATGCCGATGTCTTGCTGGCGGACGGTTTTAGGAATTTCACGATAGGATACATCGCCGTGGATGGACTCGGTGTCAAACGGCGGCTGGCTCTCTTTGAGATAAATACCGCCGGTGGTCGCTATAGCGAAGGTTTGATTTGACGGCTGACCGGTGTAATTCGTCCAGGGAACATCATCGGGCGCAACAAAAGGGTACTTCTTGATAATCTCCTTCATATTACCTGCCCGGTAATCCGGCAGGCTTTCCTCTACCCATTTTTTGTAGGCGGGTTCAAACGCATCAAGATCAAACGGCATTAGTTCTCCTTTCTATGGATTATGTTTTTTGTTTTCCACTACTTGCGGTTCGGATAAATACGGCCAGCAAAGCCCCCACAACAGGGGCAAGTGCCAAAACCCACATCACTGAATATAGCCCAACCTTATCGGCCAGAAATCCCGAGAAGGCGGTCCCCAGTCCGCCGGTACCGAATCCAAGTCCCAGAATCAGACCGGAGGCCAACCCCACATATTGCGGCATGAGCTCCTGGGCGACCACGATCGTAACCGCAAAAGATGCCAGAAGGGCCGCGCCGGAAGCTGCGGCCAGCAACCAGATCCACCCACCTTTGCACAATATCATCAAGGAAGCAAGTACGGGGTATATCAACATGCTGACAACGATGACGCGCCTTCGGCCGAAACGGTCCGAAATGTACCCGCCGTAAAGCCCGGCGACAGCGCCGCCGACCAAAAACACCGTAAGCATCAGGCTGCCTGTTTTCAATTGGATGCCCTGAGTCTGAAAAAACATGGGCAGGTAAGTCAGAAAGCTGACATACACCCATGATCGCAAGGTCACGATGAGGCACACTGCGATCAAGGAACCCCATGGAATGTTCCGCAATGCCCTGTTGAAATCCTTTGAAGATTTCTCTTGAACCGCGGGCTCCGGTCTTAAAAAATCTCTACGGTAAAAAAAAATGAGCATGCAAAGCAGCACTGCCGGTGCCAGCAACCCAAGGGTCGCATGCAGCCCGAAACCGAGCACCAAAAAACTTCCCACCACAGGGCCGAGGGCAAATCCCAGGTTGCCCCCGGTGGTGAAGACGGCTGCGCCGAAACCAAGCCGGGACCCGCTGACAAAATAAACATCCATCATCGCCCGCGGGTGAAAAGCTGCCGTTCCCAGGCCTGCCAGCCCGACCAAAAGGACAGCCATGGGATAATTGGCAGACCAGCCCAGCAGACCCATGGCGAGAGCCGTCCAGAGAATCCCGACCGGAACGAACCACGCTGTGGAAAAACGGTCGGAAATGTATCCAGATGCGGGTTGAATAACCGATGAGGTCAGGTTAAGAACGGCCATGATAAAGCCGACCTGAAAATAACTTAGTGAAAACAGCTCTTTGAGTTTAACCAGAGCCACCGGCAGGATCGCCTGGGAGGCATCGACCCAGACATGTCCCAAAAACAACAGTAAAAGAGGAATCTTTTTCATAAATCAGATTTAATCCGCTCTAATCCTCTTCCAATATTCTGACTTCGTTTGTTCGGATGCGCAGGCGATCGCTTATTTCCAGGGCGATATTGCGAACCAGTTTGATCGCTATTTGCGGGCTTTCGCTTTTCAAGACACTAAATTCAGCGGGAGACAGCACGTATGTTTCGGAGTCCTCGTCTGACCAGACATCGGCTGAGCGCGGGCTGGCGTCTAAAAACGCCATCTCCCCAAAGGTTACCCCCGGGCTATAGGTGATGAGCCGTTTGTAACGATCACTTTCCGAGAGGTGAATCCTGACACTTACCAATCCTTTTGCCAGCAAGAACAAATTTCGATCGGTATCGCCTTCTTTTACAATAATTTCGCCTTTGCTGAATGTTTTACGCGTCAACTTCTGTTTTAAATCATCAATTTCCTGCGGGGTGAAATCTCTGAGAATATCCATCTGTTCGAGCTGAATTCGGTCGGATGCGCCTGCAAGTTCAAGTGACTGGGTCAGCACGTTATCCTCGGCCCATTCAAGGGCGGCATCGGTATCCGGGAAAAAACAGTCTTCCCCCAGGGTTTTATATACTCCCATCGCTTTGAGGAAATCCGATAATGAAGGGTTGTCCATCAGGTAACTGATCAGCAGATATTTGCCGGACGCTGATATTTTTTTACTGATCTGCCCCAGAATCTTAGCGCCGGTGCTGTCGATCTCATTGACGCGCTTCATGTCAAGAATGCAATAGGTGTGATGGCTTATCGCGCGCTCGATTTCCCCGGCAAGATTGTCGGCCGAGCCGAAAAACAACGGCCCGCGGAGTTCATAAACGATGATTCCTTTGGCGCGATCCTCCAGCAGCAGATTGTTTTTAATGCTGCGAACTTTTTTAGAACGTATCTGCTCACCGGAATATTTTCTTTTAACGATTGATTTGCCCATTCTAACAACGAATAACCCGGACGCAATTGCGATCCCGATCAAAACGGCAACAATCAGATTGACGCACACCGTGATAACCGCCACCACAATGGTCACGGCCAGGTTCGCCATGATCCTTTTCTGCTGTTCTTGAGCTTGGGGCAGGTTTCGAATCAGATCTAAGATCCATCTGTCAAACAATCCAATACCAACCGATACGATGATTCCGGCAATGACGGTCAATGGAATTTTTCCGATGACCGATCCCAGCGTCATTACAATTAAAAGGATTAAAAGCCCGCAAATCAGACTGGACAGGCGCGTCCTTCCGCCGGCCCGGTAATTTGCCATGTTATGCAGTTCTGATCCCGCGGAGGGCAGGGCGGAAAAGACGGCATTCATCATATTGCCGATGCCCTGGCCGATGAGTTCTTTGTTACTTTTGTGGCGCGTGCCGGCGATATTATCTGCGGCCACAGAGCTGAGCAAAGATTCAAGCGCACCGATCGAGCCCAGCACAAATCCGGTAAGCAAGATGCGTGCAAAAAGATCGGCCAGATCGATATGGCCGAGTAATCTGAAAGCGTCGGGAAAAATATCGGGTTTGGGCCATTGAAAAGAAAAATTCCCGATGACCGGACCTAAAGCAGATGCGCCCGGGATATTCTTCAGGGCGTAAAATAATGCGGTTCCGATCACAAGCCCGATGAGCGAGGCCGGCACCGCTTTGATAAAGCGCCTGGCGAAGAAAATCACGATGATGGTTGTCAACCCCACGACCAGCGTTAAAGGTTGAACAACGGTGGGGGTGTGAAAAATTTCAAGCAGACCGACGTGACCCCGGGCGCCGGTCAGCGGCCCGATTTGTTCCAAAATAAGGATAACCCCGATCCCGTTCATGAACCCCGAAACAACCGGATAGGGGACATATTTGATCAGATTCCCCAACCTTAGCGTTCCGAACAGAAACTGGACGATGCCGGCGATTAAAACACACAAAGATGCCAGACCGACAATCAGGATATTGCGGGAAGCAACATCGGGGATTTGCAGACTCAAAGCCAGAGGGGCGACAAAAGCGGCCAGCAGGAGCGACAACGGCGCCTTGGGGGCCGTAATCTGTATCTCCGTCCCGCCAAGCAAGGCGGCGCAAATACCTCCCAGAAGACAGGCGTAAATTCCCAAAAGGGCCGCAAACGGGAGAAATTCGGCACCCAGGGGGCCATAAACGATAATGCCGTATCCGATGGAAAGCGGTATGGAAATGATGGCAGCAGATATGGCGCCGGAGAGATCCCCTTTGATATTGACCAGCCGCTTTCTCAGATTCATTGATTACCCCGTGTCTTGTTCAAAACGCACCTGCGGTACTATTTTAAAAGGAAGTTTTGAAGCCGGTTCTAGTCCTTCTGTTGCCGCTTTATACAGTCATTGATCACTTTTTGGACTTTTTCGGGTGAAAGACGGCTGCCGGTTTTGCGCGGCGAGCCGCCAATGATTGCGCTTCCACCCCAGCAATTTTCCTGTGAGGACAGGCCCTCAGCTTTATTCAAGGCGCCATAGATACGTTCCAGAGGAAACATGACAAAAGGTGACATTTTGCCGATTGTGTAAGCGTAGGTATCGTCTTTGTTTTCAACCAGAGCGACATATGCTTTTATTTTTTCGGAGAACAGTTTTGTGCGCGCGTAGGGCCCTTTTTCGTCGATCAGCTGCCATCCGGGGCCACCGCCAATCTTCTCAAAGCGTGTGTCCAATTCGATTTCACCGCAGCGCCCGTCAATGGCCGCATCAATTCTGGCGCACACCGACCATAGGATATCTTTCATTTCTTTTTGCGACATGCTGTAAAGGCTTCCATCCGTTCGCGCCCGGGTATACGGTTCATAGATCCAGGCCTGCCGGTGAATTTGCGGATTGGCCGGATTCATCGGATAGGCCCCTGCGGAGGCATCAAGGATATCTTCAAATAATATCAATTGAACCAAAACGTTATCAAACCTTAATCCCTCCAGTTTTGCGGAATTTTTCAGCAGCCAGCAGGCCAGACAAACATCCTGATCCACATCGTTTATGTAGACGCGGGCATTCGGCTCTCCGTTTTTTTGGAAGGTGTCCAGCAGTCCCAGGCGAATATAATAATAGACCTGTGCGCAGGTGCTGCGGGTGGCAATGCGGGCCACGCCCTCATGATGATTGAAGTTGGCATAAGGTCCCTGAATTAAAAAATGCGGAGGACCTTTCACATAGCCGTCAAGGGCAATTGAAAATCGTGGCTTGGAATCGATGAAATCCTGCCACGTCATTACCACTCTCGGTTCTAAATAAACGCGAATCATAGCAATACCCGCCCTACTCCAGGACATGAATGTTTTTCCGGGCGCAGATATCCTTGAGGATTTTTGGCCACACCGTTACACTCACCTCGCCCAGATGGGCTGTGCGCAGCAGGTACATGTAGGTCCTGGATTGTCCGATGCCGCCCCCGATGCTCAATGGGATCTCATCGTTGAGAAGGGCCTGATGGTAGGGCAGGCTGAGAAAATCCTCCTGGCCCGACATCTTGAGCTGGATCTTGAGCGTTTCCTTTGTGACCCGGATGCCCATCGAGGTCAGCTCGTGGCGTCGTTTGGTTACCGGGTTCCACACCAGGATATCGCCGTTTAGCCCATGGTACTGCTCGCCATTTTTGACAATTGCCTCGGTAACCCAATCGTCGTAATCGGCAGCGCGCATCTCGTGCGGGTAGCCGTCTTTCAGCGGCCAGCCAATGCCGATGATAAAAAGCGCCGGGGCGTGTTCCATAAGGGTCCGGGTTTCCCTTTGTTTGCGCGGCAGGTCCGGATACATATCCAGCATTTCTTCGGCATGCAGAAATGTGAGCTCCTCGGGGATGTCGGGATATCTGGAAGTTTTGAGCTGCGGGAACATCTCCTGTGCGGCCCGGCCGGCGCCCCAGATGACCTTCCAGATCTTTGTAACAACGTCCTTGAGAAATTCAAGGTTGCGGTCTTCTTTGGTGATCACACGCTCCCAATCCCACTGGTCCACATAGGCGCTGTGATCATGGTCCAAAAAGTAATCTTTGCGCACGGCCTTCATGTCGGTGCACAAGCCTTCACCCACTTTGCAGTCAAACTGCTTGAGCGCCATGCGTTTCCACTTCGTGGCCGCCTGAACCACCTGAGCGGTGATGGGGTTGTCGAGCCCTAATCCGCACGGGAACTCCACCGGGGTGCGCGAGCCATCGCGGTCCAGGTAATCATTGACGCCACTGTCTCTGTCAACGATCAGCGGGACCTGCACCATTTGCAGGTTGAGTTCCTTGCACAGGTTTTCCTCGATGTAGTTTTTGATGGCAAAGACGGCCTGCATTGTTTCCATCGGAGACAGCAGGGGTTCATAGTCGTCGGGCAGCTCCTGCTTTACATCGTCATAGTTGCCGATCCCGGGTCCTGCCAGGTCTGCTTTTTTGTCTGCCATTGACCTCCTCCTTGTGTAAGGTGATTTTTATTGTGGATAATTCTTCTGAACGGATGTCTCTATGATTTTAGCAGATTCATATGTCCTGTTCGAACTGAGTCGATAATCAGTTTGCCCGTTAACCTTAATTTTCCCAGGCGGCCTTTCCTGCCGGCCATTAGGATTTCGTGAAGGTTCTCCCGTGTTAGTGGTGGTCTTACCTCGGCCGGCTTTTTCATAAGGGTTATGGATTGGGTTGGGCAACTCGGAACACAAACGCCACATCCAAGACAGCGATCAAAATTCACCACCGCCAACTGTTTTTTTTCGGAAATGCTCACTGCACCGACCTGGCAACGTTTCTCACAGGCACTGCATCCTTCGCATGTGTCCCTGTCCACTTTCGCATAAAAGTTTGAAGCCCAAAAATCCAATGGTTTGGGGAGATTTTGGTGGGTCCTTAACATCCCGCAGCAGCAGCCGCAACATGAACAGATGAACTCGGCCTTTTCCGTATTGGACGGCTGAAGCACCAATCCCTGTTTCTGATTCTTTTCGATGATCGACATGGCCTCATCTCTGGTAATTTCTCGGCCGGCACCGCTTGGCAGGACCATGCGGGCCATATTTCCGATGGCAAGACAGGTTTCTTTTCGGTCTGTTTTCTTACAGGATTTACCCTCGATTGATTTTTTGGTGCGGCAAATGCACTCCAGAATGACAAAGGGTTCTTCAGCCTGTTGCATCAGCGTCGATATCTCATCAAATGTGCTGACAGTATGATGCGGGTGAATGCTTTTAGCGACTGGAATGGTGCGCATTTGCGGAAGTTTCGTGCTTAAAAATTCGATACCAAAGTTTTTATGCGAGGTGTATTTGTTGAAATCCTCGATAAACTCGGGGGTTAAGCGTTTAAGTTGAAATTCGTACATCCCCACGACAAGCGGTGCGTTGCAATAAACCATTTTGCCATTATTGATTATAGATTCAATTCCCCCCTTTTTCTGCATACGATCAAGACACGTTCCCAGCTCTTCTTGTGAATCGACGAGGTGGTCGGCTCTGCTGAAAATCGATTTAAGCGGCTCAAATTTGTAACTCAAACAACAGGCAATCTCAGCCTCTTCCGGCGTAAAAATGTGTTTTAGAATCTTTATCTCAACGCCAGACCGGGTAGCCGGAAACCCGACGGCCTGTTTGTCCAAATGTTTTTGCAATTTGATATAAACCTGATCATTTTGTTCCACGCAATACCTCCGTTTTTATTAAGCTTCTTCGGCGACGATTTGTTTTAACAATTGGTAATCCAGATTGCCGCCGCTTAAAACGACACCCACTTTGCCTCCCGGATCCGACCAGCGGTTGTGTAAAAGCGCTGCGACCCCCACCGCCCCGGACCCTTCCACCACCAGCCGGTGATTTTCCAGCAAGAACCGGATGGCGGAACGGATTTCATCTTCCTCGACCAGCACCATGCGGTCTATCAGGTGCTGCCCGAGTTTAAACGTGATTTCACTGATGCCGCCTTCAAGCCCCTCTGCGATGGTCTCTTTTGAAGGAAAGGTTGTGTAAACCCGGTTTTCCTCGAGTGAACGCGCCATGGCGCAGGAGGCAATCGACTGGCATCCGATGACCTGGATGGCCGGATTGATCGTTTTTGCAGCGGTGGCGACTCCGGCGATCAAACCGCCGCCTCCGACCGGTACGATCACCGCATCAAGGTCGGCAATCTCATCCAGCATTTCCAACCCCAATGTCCCATGGCCGGCCATAATCAGCGAATCGTCATAAGACGGAATATAAACCCGGCCGGATTTTTTTGCATCCGCCAGGGCGGCGGCATGGGCCTCGTCGTAAAGCTTTCCTTCGATAACCACTTCCACTTGGTATCTTTGAATCGCTTCCAGTTTGTTGCGGGGGATGATTTCGGGAACATAGATGCGGCCAGGGATGTTGAAGCGCGTTGCTGCAAACCCCACCCCCTGGGCGTGGTTGCCGGCTGAGCTGGTGACGATCCCTTTTGCTTTTTCCTGAGATCCGAGGGAGGCAATCTTGTGATATGCGCCCCGCAGTTTAAACGAACCGGTGTGCTGCAGGCACTCCGCCTTCAGATAAACTGCCATTTCTGTCCGGTCACTGAGAGCGTCTGATTTATCAAATGGGGTTTTCCGAATAATCCCCTGCAGGTTTTGGCGGGCCTGGCGGATATCGCTAAAATCTAGAATGGACATAAGTTTACTTTTCTCAAAAAAGATAAAAGAGTCAAGACTTATCTGGAGTTTTTCAGCACTTTCGGCGGGAACACAATTTCCTGCGCGGTCGGACTGACCGTGCTTGAAGTGGTTTTGGAAGAAAATCTTCAGGCCAACGCCTTGAAAGTCGGAAAACGGTTGCTGGAAGGAATGGCCCCGTTCATTGAACGTTATCCGATTGTAGGCGACGTCCGCGGATCGGGGCTTTTCCTCGGCGTTGAACTGGTGCGCAGCCGTGAAACGCTCGAACCGGCAAAAGAAGAAGCGGATTTTATCGTCAACCGCATGCGCGCTGCCGGCATTCTTTTAGGGACAAATGGCCCTTTTGACAACGTGATTAAGATCCGCCCGCCCATGCCGTTTGACGAAAGCAATGCCGAGCATCTGGTGGCCAACATGGACCGGATTCTGAAGGAAGATTTT
>CAVPNL010000006.1:0-990518 GCA_963706575.1 uncultured delta proteobacterium
GTTTAGATCACTTTAGGCATTTTAGGCACTTTTTTTAAGAAGCTTCTAACCCGGTTACGAGTGCTGAGTGCCTCGTACCGTCGGCGGACGTTATGAATTTGAAAACAATCGAAGATATGTTGCCTCTGGTTGAAAAACCCAGCCGCTATCTGGGGGGCGAAATCAATCAGATTAAAAAGGATCTGGAGCGGGTTAAACTGCGGTTTGCGCTGGCTTTTCCGGATCTTTACGAAATCGGGACCTCCCATTTCGGGCTGCAGATTCTGTATCATATTTTAAACGGCCATCCGGACATTGCCGCCGAGCGGGTCTTTGCACCCGGAATGGATATGGACCGACATCTGCGCGCGCAGCGGGCTGCGTTTATGTTCTCTGGAATCCCGTACTGCCCCTTGTCGGCTTTGATATTATCGGGTTCAGCCTGCTCTATGAACTGAACTATACCAATGTCCTGAAGCATGCTCGATCTGGCCGGCATTCCGTTTTATGCCGCCCGAGCGGGACGAACTTCTCACCCGTTGATTATCGCCGGCGGCCCCTGCACCTGCAACCCGGAGCCGGTGGCGGATTTTTTTGACGCCATTGTGATCGGCGACGGCGAAAAGGTCATCCTGCGAGCTGGCCGAGGGCTGGCTCGCATGGAAAAAGGACAGCGGCAGCGATAAAGCGGCCTTAAAGCGCTGGGCCGAAATCGAAGGTGTTTATGTCCCCTCTTTTTTGAGCCGCAATATGATGCCGACGCGGTTTCCAGACACCTGCAGCCGCGTATCCGGACTATACACAGGTCCGACCGCGGCGCTCGTGGCCGATCTGGATAGGCAGCCTTTTCCGGATACACCGATCGTCCCCTTACGGCAGACCGGTGCATGATCGGCTGCGACTGGAGGTTGCCCGGGGCTGCACCCGCGGGTGCCGGTTCTGTCAGGCCGGCATGATCTACCGGCCGGTGCGGGAACGCTCGCCCGACTCACTGCTCGCCCTGGCTGAAAATGCCCTACTGCCACCGGATATGAAGATATTTCCCTGCTGTCCCTAAGCACCGGCGATTACGGCTGTATCGTGCCGTTGATGTCGCGGTTGATGTCGACTATGCAGCCGAGACATGTCGCGGTATCGCTGCCGTCCCTGCGGGCCGGGACCCTCACACCGGAGCTGATGAAGCTGATCAAGACGGTGCGCAAAACCGGGTTTACCATTGCACCCGAAGCCGGCAGCCAGCGGCTGCGGGACGTGATCAACAAAAATATCACGCGAAGCAGACATTGATGCGACGGTCCAAGACGCCTTTGACCTGGGGTGGCAGGTCGATCAAGCTCTACTTTATGATCGGGCTTCCCACCGAAACCGTCGAGGACTTAAGGGCCCTGGTGGATCTGGTAAAGCGCTGCGGCAAATCAAAGGCCCCACGGGACGCCGGGGAAAGATCAATGTCAGCGTGGCCACCTTTATTCCCAAAGCGCACACCCCTTTTCAATGGGCCTCCCAGCTGTCGCTGGCCGAATCCGAAGATCGCTTGAGGCGGGTTAAGGACGCGCTCAGATTCTCCGGCGTTCAATTCAAATGGCAGAACCCGAAAGTCAGCTGGCTGGAAGGGGTTTGGGCCCGCGGCGATCGAAGGCTGAGCCGTCTGCTGGTAACCGCCTATCATAAAGGTTGCCGGTTTGACGGCTGGAGTGATTGGTTTCGATATGACCTGTGGGCAGCGGCCCTTGCCGAAGAAGGACTGGATCCTGAATTTTATACGCTGCGGCCGAGAGATGTCTGTGAGCCGTTGCCCTGGGACCATATCGACACCCAGGTGACCAAAGCGTTTTTAGCCGCTGAATGGAAAAACGCAACCCGGGAAGCCTTTACAGCGGATTGCCGGGTTGATGACTGCAACCAGTGCGGTGTCTGCGATTTTGAACAAATCGAGCCCCGAACCCACGCCGCATTAAAAGACAATGCCGTTGGGCTGAACCGATCCGATGCTCCGAAGCCATCGGCTTTTAAGAAATTCACTGTTTTTTACAGCAAGCTGGACGAAGCCCGGTATTTCGGGCATCTTGAACTGGTCAACATTTTCCAGCGAGCCTTAAAACGGGCCGGAATTGCGGTTCGGTTTTCAGAGGGATTTCACCCCAAGCCCAAAATCTCCTTTGATGACCCCCTGCCGGTGGGAATTGAGAGCCAGCAGGAACGCTTTATGATAACCGTACCGGATACCATTTGCCCCCGGGACGTCAAGGCCGCCTTAAACGCTCAATTGCCCGCCGGGCTTAAAATCATCCATTGTCAATTAGTCTCCAAAAAGGCGCCGGCACCCCTCAATAAACGCGTCCGCTACCGGGTTGCCCTTAAAGAAGCGCTTTTCGATAAAACCCGGCTAAACGATTTCAACCGGAGGCCGGATTTTTACATTACGCTCACCCAGCAAAAAGGGAAGTTGAAAAAGTTAGATTTAAAAGATATTGTAGTAAACAGTGAATTGTTCGACTCGCGTCATCTGGAGTTGACGCTTCAATCCGAGCCGGGAAAATCCGTGCGGCCGTTTGATGTCCTGCGCCACATATTCGAATTAAGTGACGCACAGGTCAAACAGGCCACTATTTTAAAGCTAAGCACATAGCGCATAGAGCAAAGCGGTTACTTTTTGCATATTCCATTAGCGGCATTTCTCGCTTTGCGCTCTGCGCTTTGCGAAAAAGCGGAGCTTTTAAAAATGTACAAACAGCTGGTCATCAATGTTTCGGATCATGAAACCCGGGTGGCGCTTTTAGAAGACGGCACCATCGTGGAATTATACGTGGATCGCGGGGATGATTCGGATGTTGCCGGCAATATTTACAAAGGCAAAGTGTTGCGGGTATTGCCCGGCATGCAGGCGGCGTTTGTGGATATCGGTCTTAATCAGGCGGCATTTATTTATGTGGATGATGTTTATACAAATGATATTGAGGAATATGAGCGCCTGTTTCAAATCGATGCTGAGGAGCCGCAAATAGAGCCCGAAAACAATCCGGAACTCGCGCGATACGAAAAGCGGCGCAGTTATCAGATTGAAGAGCTTATTTCAGAGGGCCAGGAGATATTGGCCCAGGTCGTCAAATCTCCCATCGGGACCAAAGGGGCACGAATTTCTTCCTACGTTTCTTTGCCCGGCCGCTTCCTGGTGCTGATGCCCAAATCCGATCATATCGGCATTTCGCGACGAATCGAGGATGAATCCGAACGCGAGCGCCTGCGAAATAGCGTCATGAATTTGCGCACCAATAACCATGGTTATATTGTGCGGACGGCTGCTGAGGGCGAGTCTGAAGAAAAGCTGGTTTCCGAAATGTCCTTTGTGAATAACCTGTGGGCCGACATCCAAAAAAAATATGAAAAAGCCCCCGCCCCGTCCAGACTGCATCAGGAGATTTCCGTGAGCCTGCGCGCAGTCAGAGATTTGCTGATCCATGAAGTCGAGAAACTGGTTATCGATTCCAAACCGACCTATGAAGCGGTTTTATCATTTCTGGACACTTACATGCCCGGCTTAAAGGATCATGTGGTGCTCTACGACGGCGCCGAACCGGTTTTTGACGCCTACAACCTGGAAGGCGATATTTCCAGAGCGCTCAAACGCAAAGTCTGGTTGAAATCCGGCGGATATATTACCCTCGAGCACACCGAGGCCCTGGTAGCGATCGATGTCAACACCGGCCGCTATGTCGGCAAACACAATCTGGAAGAAACGATTTTAAAAACCAATCTGGAGGCCGTCAAAGAGATTGCCTATCAAATCCGGTTGCGGGATCTTGGCGGCATTATCATTATCGATTTTATCGATATGGATAAAAAGTCCAATCAGGAAAAGGTGTTTAATGCACTCCGGGAAGCATTGGAAAAAGACAAGAGCAAAACCCACGTGCTGCCGATGTCGGAGATGGGGCTCATCCAGATGACCCGCAAACGCACCCGGGAACCGCTCACCCGGATTCTTTGCGAGCCCTGCTATTATTGCGATGGAGAAGGCTATATTATTTCTAAACAATCGATTTGTTACTTAATTTTCCGTGAAATTTTGCGGGAGTCCCAGGATATGAACGGCATCCGGCTGACATTAAGAGTTAATCCGCAGATTGCCGAGCTGTTGCACGGTGAAGAAAATCATTTGATAACGGCTCTGGAAAAAGTCATCGGCAAACAAATTGTCATATACCCCAACACCACTTATCATATTGAAGAGTTCGATATATTTGAAATTCACCAGAAATGAAAAGTTTTTCTATATCAAATATTTGGCAAAATATTTGATCTTGACATGATTTCGAGCTTGTGATTTATATCATAAATTTCGGGCTTTGAACCTCCGGGTCGGATAATATGACAATTGGCACCCAAATGGAAGATATAAAATATTTAATGAAATAAGGGACTTATAATATGAAGCGCACTTTTCAGCCCAGCAGGATCAAACGGGCCAGGAATCATGGATTTCGCAAACGGATGTCGTCCAAAGCAGGTCGCAGGATAATTAATCGGCGCCGGGCAAAGGGTAGGGCCCGCCTCGCCTGTTGAAACAGTCGGGCAAGCGAACTGGCTGATGCGTAAAGCGTAACGCCAAATGCGCAACGGATAACGGGTCACGGACCATAATGCGCTTTTCCTTTAAAAAGGAAGATCGAATCCTAAAACGATCGGAATTTCTCGAACTCACCCGATCCGGACGCAAGCTGCAAAACGACTGTTTTATCGCTTTTTTTAAACCTGGCCGATGCGACAGGCCAAGGCTGGGCATAACGGTTACACGAAAGGTCGGAAAAGCTGCACAAAGAAACCAAATTAAACGGTTGGTAAGGGAATACTTTCGATTAAACAGGCAGCATCTAAATCAAAACTGGGATATTAACATCGTAGCCAAAAAAAAGGCCGCAGACCTTTCATCTGAGAAGGTAGATTCATTCCTTCAAGATTTGTTTGAAAAGATTTCGAATTGTGTTGATTAAAAAGATTATATCGATATTGATGTTAGCATCGATCAGGGCCTATCAATATACATTATCTCCGATACTAGGCCGCTCTTGCCGTTTTTATCCAACCTGTTCGAATTATGCCTATCAGGCAATCAGACAGCACGGTCCTCTAAAAGGCCTGTTTCTGGCCGTCAAGCGATTATTGCGATGTCATCCCTTTCATCCTGGTGGTGTTGATCCGGTTCCCTATCCTGCGCATAACAAACCAGATTAACGAGTTTAGCATGTGTAATAGTAAATGGTTAAAGGCGCAGAAACTGCTCCCCCAGCCAAGTCCCCAGACCACTAGCCTGTTTAATTTCGAAAAAAAGACTTCTTTTTAGCATAAAGAAAGAGGATACGTAATTTACCTGAAATTAGGAGAACTGAATGGAACAATCGCGATTGTTAATAGCCATCGTCCTCTCGCTCGCTATATTTTTGGCATGGCAATTTTTTTTCAGCCCTGATGAAGCCGAGCGCCGTCAGGCAAAAAAGGTTGAATCCCCTGCGGTAGAAGAAAAACAGGCGGTTAAGGATACTGAAAAGCCTTACAAAGAAGCGATTGAAAAACCGGCGCCTGCTGTAGAATCCTCGGTCGAAGAGACCCCGCTTCAGCAAGCAGCGACCATCACCGTCGATACCCCGCTTTATCAGGCCAAGATTTCTGAGAATGGGGCCGTATTTTACAGCTTTCTCCTTAAAAACTACCGTGAAAAAGTTCAAAAGGATGCACCCTTTAAACAAATTCTGACCGGCGATGAAACCTTTGGCGTCGGCCGGCTGGGATTTACCGGCAAGAGTATTGCCGGGCTGGATAAAGCGGTATTTACTGCCAACCTGCCTTCCAGACAGCTGAATGTCAATGACAGCCACCGGGACCTTACTTTTTTGTGGCGCTCACAGGATGGAATGGTCATCGAAAAAACCTATAAATTTGCACCGGATACCTATGCGATCGGTCTGGAGGTCATCATTAAAAATGGATCCGGACGCGCCATCCAGGATAAACTCTTTGTGGCCTTATACAGCAAAGCCCCGGGTGATAAGCGAATGTATGCTTTTGAAGGGCCCAGCGCGCTGATTAACGACGAACTGGAAGAAATCAAGACTAAAAAGCTTAAAGACCAGGATACATTTGACGGCAAAATCAAATGGGTGACCTTGCAGAGCCGCTATTTTATGTCCGGCCTCATACCCGACCAGATCGAAGAGGCCAGCCTGCATCTGGCTTTAGAATCCGATAAATTTATAGCCGCCCGATACCGGCAGCCGGAAAAATCGATTCAGCCCGGGACTCAGTACACTTATAAATACCAGCTTTTTATGGGTCCCAAAAGGATACAGGAACTCAGAAATGTCGGCAATGATCTGCAAAAAGTCGTTAATTTCGGCTGGTTTGATATTATTGCCAAGCCTTGCCTGTGGCTGATGAACTTATTTTACAGCGTCATCCCCAATTACGGGGTGGCCATTATCATTTTAACGATACTGGTGAAACTCCTTTTATGGCCGTTGGGGCAAAAAAGCTACAAATCGATGAGCGAAATGAAAAAAATCCAGCCGCTGATGAAAGATATCCGCGAAAAATACAAAGACGACAAACAGCGGATGAACCAGGAGGTCATGGGGCTGTATCGCACCTATAAGATTAATCCGCTGGGCGGCTGTCTTCCGATGGTGGTACAGCTGCCGGTCTTTTTTGCGCTCTACCGCATGCTTTATGAGGCCATCGAACTGCGGCATGCGCCGTTTTTTCTGTGGATTGACGACCTGGCGGCACCGGATCGCCTGTTCCGCTTTGATTTTTCGATACCTTTTATGGAACCGCCATACGGAATACCGGTGCTTACCATTGTCATGGGTGCCAGCATGCTGCTGCAGCAAAAAATGTCACCCCCCATGGGAGACGCCACCCAGGCGAAGATGATGATGTTTATGCCCATTATTTTTACGGTTATTTTTATTAATTTTTCATCGGGCCTGGTTTTATACTGGCTGGTGAACAACATTTTATCGATTGCTCAGCAATATTATACCCAGAAGAAATACTCGTAATTACGGAGGTTTTACATGTCGGCCCTGCTGGAATTCAAAGCAAAAAACGTTGACAAGGCCGTCGAGAAGGCCAGCGCCGAACTCAAGATGCCCAAAAAAGAGATAAAATACGAGGTGCTGTCCTATGGGTCCAGCGGCATTTTCGGTCTATCCGGCACCAAAAAAGCAAAAATTCGGGTAAAGTTACCCGAGGATTCGCCGGATAAGAAGCCGCCAGCGGAAACCGCTGAATTCAATACCGAAGCACCGCCTGCGCATGACGCTTCCAACCGATCCGAAGCAACAGATGCCATGGTTATAGACGACGAAAATGGGGTTGTTAAAGAAAACTCAGAAGGCCAACCGCTTTATTCATTCCCCGATGATGCCGCGGAAAGTGGCCGACTGGTTCTGCAACGAATTGTAGACACCATCACGGCAGATGCTGAAATTTCGGTTGAAGAGAATGCGGAGCGCCTATGTTTTAGCGTCAATGGTGGAAATGCGGGTATTTTGATCGGCAAACGCGGCCAAACCCTGGATGCCATTCAGACCATTATTGAAAAAGTTGTCAACAAACGCAATCAAAACCGAATTCGGGTTCTGGTGGATATCGAAGGCTATCTAGAAACCCGCAAAGAAAATCTGGAAAATATGGCCCTGCGGTTAGCCGAAAAATCAAAGAAAATCGGAAAACCCATATCCCTCGGACAGATGAATGCCTATGATCGTAGAATCGTTCATGTGGCACTCAAGGATTTTCCCGAAGTGCTAACCCGCAGCCGAGGGGAAGGTCGTTTGCGAAAGCTTGTGATATTTCCCAAAAAGCGAACTTATTCCAAAAGATAACTTTTACCTCCTGATCTGTCTTCTTGCGGCTAAATTGATTCCTGAAATCGATTGACGGTTTATAGAAAACCGGCATCATGTCAAATACCGGGTCTCCATCTTATTTTTTGATCAAATGACACCTAACTCAGATACCATTGCAGCCATTGCCACATCCGGCGGAAAAGGCGGGATCGGCATTGTTAAAATATCCGGTTTAAATGCGTTTGCGGTCGCAAGGGCTATTTTCAGGCCGATTGAAAGGCCTCAAGATTTAAATGCCGTCACCCTTTCGGCGCATCAGAGCAAGGGGCACAAAGCATTTGAATTTGAGTCCCACCGGCTTTACTATGGTCACATCTTTGACCCGGAAAACGGCGGATTGCTGGATGAAGTGTTGCTTTCGGCGATGAAGGCCCCGCAGACCTATACACGCGAAGATGTCGTAGAGATTAACGCTCACGGCGGGGCTGTGGTTTTATATGCCATTTTGCAGCTTGTTTTAAAAAAGGGTGCGCGCTTGGCCGAGCCGGGTGAATTCACCCAGCGGGCATTTACTAACGGGCGCATTGACCTTACTCAGGCCGAAGCGGTCATCGATGTCATCAATGCCCGTACCCAAAAAAGTTTGCAACTGGCGGCTGCCCAGGTAAGCGGGAAACTGCGCAAGCAGATGACCTCAATCAGAGACGGATTGGTCGATCTCTTAACCCGGATTGAAGCTGCAATCGACTTTCCGGATGATGTCGCAGAATTCATCCAAACCGAAGACACGCTGAAATCACTTCAAAGAGAAGTGCTGGAACCGCTAAAGAGATTGATCCGAAATTATGTGGACGCGCATGTTTTTCGAGACGGGCTTGCCGTTGCGGTGGTCGGCCGGCCCAATGTAGGCAAATCCAGCTTGCTCAACCAGCTGGTCCAAAAGGATCGCGCCATTGTGACCGATGTGCCGGGAACGACCCGGGATGTGATCGAAGAAACGCTAAATCTTGAAGGCATACCGGTTGTCATCAGTGATACAGCCGGTGTTCATCGCACTGACAACCCTGTTGAAAAGATCGGAATTGAAAAAACACTCGAGCACGTTAACGGGTCTGATCTGGTGCTTTTTATGATTGAAGCCAACCGCCCGTTGGGCCCTGAAGATCATCTTATTTACGACCAGATCAATTCAAAACCCAAAATCATCGTTCTCAATAAAATCGATCTCATCCAGGAGAGCAACGAAACAGTCCTTCCGGTCAACTGGCGTTTTGATGACAAGGTGCGCATTTCGGCCTTATATGACCAGGGGATTGATCAGCTTAAAGACAAAGTTGTTAAAATGGCCGGAGGCCAGAATCCCCTTGATTTTAGCGGGGTGATTGTCCCCAATTTAAGGCACAAGCTGCTGCTTGAAACCAGCCTCGATGCGGCGGAATCCGTGATTGAACAGCTGCAAAACGGAACCTCCTGCGATCTGGTGGCCATCCATCTTCAGGAGGCCATCGATGCCTTGGGGATCATCAGTGGCGATAATGTGAAAGTGGATGTGTTGAATGAGATTTTCAGCCGGTTTTGTGTCGGGAAATAGTTAATGTTTCACGTGAAACATTTGCAAATGACTAAAGTGAACTAAAGTTTGAAGTGCCTAAAGTTTATGTGTCGCTGCGCTCCATCTTTTTTATAAAAATGATAGAATTCCTCAACTTTAGTCACTTTAGCTCATTTTAGGCAATTTAGGCATTTGTTTCATAATTGGCTAACCGCCCATTTAAATTTATTAACTGTGATTGCAAAAGTGATAGGAGATACCCGACAACATGGATTTTGATTTTACACCATATTTTAAGAAATATGAAGCGCTGGTTTCTAAGGCGGATGCTGCATTTGAGCGCGTCAAACAGGCGCATGCGGACTGTGTGAAGTGTAAGGAAAAATGTACGGACTGCTGTTACGCGCTGTTTGACTTAACACTGATTGAAGCCCTTTATATCAATCATAAATTTAATGAGAAAATCAGGGGAAGCGGGAAAGCCGAGCTGTTGGAAAAAGCAAACGAGGCGGACCGCAGGGTTCACAAGCTCAAACGCCAGGCCTATAAAGATTTTCAGGCCGGCAAAAGCGAAGGCGAGATTCTTGCCGACCTGGCGCGGGAACGCATCCGTTGTCCCCTTTTAAACCAGACCGATCTGTGTGATCTTTACGACAACCGTCCGCTTACCTGTCGCTTCTATGGCATACCGACAGCCATTGGTGGTGAGGGTCATACCTGTGGAAAATCCGGTTTTGAAAAAGGCGAGCAGTACCCGACTGTGAATCTGGATGCAGTATACCATCAGCTCCAGCTAGTATCGGCAGAATTGGTTCGGGATCTTAAGTCCAGATATTTGAAACTGTCGGATATGCTGATACCGTTGTCCATGGCCCTGCTTACCACTTACGATGATGATTATCTTGGAGTGGGGGAGGAAAAGCACCCAGAACCGACTTCTGCTAAAAAACATCGAAAGAGAACCCGATGAACGAATTTTCTCCTGAAGAAGCCGAAAAACGAAAACAGGCTGTTTTCGATAGTATGTCGCCCCGTCGCCAAAAGCATATCTTAAAAAAGGGCTATGATAAATGGGACCCGTTTGAGGAACCCAAAGATCCGATTGACATCCGCAAAGATAAAACCAAACGGACCACCCAGACGCTGGTCAGGGAGTTTTTGCAATCCCGCAGTTCCGATGAATACAGTAATTCCTATGGACGCGGGGTACTTGAAATCGCTCTCGGCATCGTCAACGAAGACGATTATTTTCGGGGAATGTACGAATTTTCCTGCTGGTACCGCGACTTGCTGAAAAAAGAAGGGACGGGCATATAAAAAAGCATAGGGCAAGGGGCATAGCGCATAGGGTAAAAGATGACTTTGACTGACCGGATGATGCGTTTTTTACGCTATGCCCTTTGCGCTCTGCTCTATGCTGCAGGTTATTCACCCTTAGGTTTTTCCACAGAATTCAAACAGATATTGGATCGGTAATTATGACATGGCCCCTCCGTGGAATATAACTGAGATGCTGGGCAGCGGTCCCATTCCGGAAACCATCATCGCCCCCATTGATGGTGCCGAGATGGTATTGGTGCCTGCCGGGGATTTTATTAAAGGAATCTCAGAAGCGGAATTAGCCCAGATATATCTGCTGGACGAAAATGAGAACCCCGTCTTTGCCTCAGAAGTTCCTTCCAGGATCATTTATGTGAAAGATTTTTATATCGACCGCTATCCGGTCACCAATTATCAGTACCAAAAATTTATCGACGCCACCGGCCATCGCAAACCGATTCTTTTGAATCATCCGTTGTGGGGACAACCGATGAAGCCGGTCGTATTTGTGGGCTGGGAGGATGCCCGTGCATATGCCGGCTGGGCGGGTAAATCCCTTCCATCCGAGGAGCAATGGGAAAAGGCCGGCCGTGGTGAAGATGGCCGATGGTGGGCCTGGGGACAGGATTTTTTGCCGGAACGTTGTAATTATAATGAATACGGACTCGGGCACACCTCTGAAATTGGATTCTTCGACCGAGGCGTCAGCCCTTACGGTTGCTATGATATGTGCGGCAATATCTGGGAGATGTGTGAAGGCCGATGGCTGGAGGATAGCCTGCCCATGCGGGGAGGGTGTTTTTTAGGTTCCGCCACCTTTGTTAGAGTCACCTGCCGCTGGACCCCGGAAGACCCGGTAAACGGCGCTCACTGGATGGGATTTCGCTGCGTAAAAGAGATTCCAACCCAGCAGTAAAATGGCATAGCGCATGGAGCATAGGGTAAGAAAATGTTATCGAAGTTCCCTGTTTCAACACTTTGCGCTATGCGCTCTGCTCTATGCAGCTGACTTTTAGCTTTACCTTCCTTGCAGCGTCTACCCAATACCCACTACCGAATACCCAATTTCCAATTAGACAAAAAAACTCCACAAAATCCCGGCACAAATAGCCGAGCCGATAACACCCGATGAGTTACACGCCATTCCATGCATCAGCAGAAAGTTCGTCGGGTCCTCTTTCAAACCCATCAAATGAACTTCCCGGGCGGAACCGGGCACGGCGGATACGCCGGCCGCGCCCAGCAGCGGGTTGATTTTCTCTTTAATAAACAGGTTCATAATTTTTGCGAAAATGACCCCGGAGGCCGTGGCAATTGAAAATGCAACGGCTCCCAGAAAGAATATTCCCAACGATTTTGGCGTCAGAAATACATCGGCCTGGGTGCTGCAGCCGACCGTAAAGCCAAGAAAGATCGTGGCGGTATCGATGATGGCGGATTGCGCGGTATTGGCCAGGCGATTCACCACGCCGCATTCTTTTAAAAAATTTCCCAAAAACAGCATCCCGAGCAGCGGCAGCGCGGTCGGAGCCAGAAAACAGCACAGCAAAACGCCCGCCACCGGAAATATCAGAAGTTCCTTCCTGGAGACTTTGCGGGCCGGCGGCATTTTGATAAGCCGCTCTTTTTTGGTGGTCAACAGGAGCATAATCGGCGGCTGAATAACCGGGATTAATGCCATATAAGAATAGGCGGCAATCGCAATGGGTCCGATGAGGTGCGGCGCAAGCTTGGCAGTTAAAAAAATGGATGTCGGCCCGTCGGCCCCGCCGATAATGCCAATCGAGGCGGCTTCCTTGGGAGCAAATCCGAAAAACAAAGCCCCCAGCAGGGTAAAATATATTCCCATCTGGGCTGCTGCACCCAATAGCATGAGTTTGGGCTGGGCCAATAGGGATGAAAAATCGGTCATGGCCCCTAAACCCAGAAACACAATCGAAGGATAGACACCCGTCGTTACGCCGAAGTAAAGATAGTGCAGAACGCTGTTGGGTTCATAAATACCGATTCCAAAACCTTTGAAAAAAGGAATATTACCCACCAAAATGCCAAAGCCGATGGGAACCAGCAGCAGCGGTTCGTATTTTTTGGCGGTGCCAAGATAGAGAAAGATACTGCCCACCACAATCATGATGTAATGGCGATAGTCCGCTAAATAATAACCGGTATTTGTTAAAAACTGAAAAAATAGATCAAACATTGTTTAAGCCTTAATTTCCTTTTGTTTATTCCAGGTAAACGTGCCATCCCCCTGGGCGACCAATATGTCGGCTTCCTGCAGACGCTGTATCGACAGATGGGGATGGGGCATATCATTATTATTTGCAATTTCAAATAGTTGTGAGAGTTTAAAGGATTCTTGCAGCTGGTCTACCAGGGGTTTGTACGCACTGGCCAGCTCATCAACAGACGGCAGGTGGCGTTCCGAGTAAACAGGGGCATCGACTTTTTCGGCAACAGCAGGTGGGGCCTTTTTTTTGAATCGTTCTATGAGTTTTTCTCTATCGTCCCAGAGTTTAAGCAATTTGTGAATTTGGGAAATAACAAAAGACAATACAACCAGGCCCGAGAATACGATCGTGGCGCCAACTGCTGCCATGGCCCATCCGTTCTGGTTGGTTATGTTCTCAATACCAATCAATTTATGCCTCCTTAATACACGCGGTCTTCGTGCAAAAGTTCGAAATTAATAATTAAGCGTAATTGAATAACTTCCGTCCGAACAGCGGCCTGCGTGTATGCGCGTATAACATTTACTGCCCCCAAAACGCCTCAAATTTAGAGATTGGATTTTCTGAGCTTTTTCTACTGTGAAAAATGCAACTGCTTGGGCAAGGGACGAAATATATGAAATGATTTCGAATAATATGGTTTTGAAATCTTTCAATAGCTCATATATTGTGAGAGATGTCAATAAAAAATATCCAATAATAAGATCTCAGCATATTTTAACTGAATCCGGCTTTTAGCAGGATTAATCCCTTTTATTAACCTTAGGTATTTTCGTTCATTTTAAGTTTTTACAATTGTTTCACGTGAAAACGGTCCCCGATAAGCGCCAGCACACTAAAAACGTAAAAAAATGCTGACTTGCCATGAGGTCTTTGTTACTAATATTATTTGGAAAACGATTTGACAGCATTTTACAGTTTATAACCAACTGATATTTTTAAATAAAAATTTTTTCAAATTCGATAATTCTGACTTGACCCCGAGCACTGTTTTTATTTATAAAGGCACAATCTTTTGGCATTTCACCAAATTGAATTTTGTTCTTGCTATTCCTGTTGAACATAGGAGAGGATGATATTCGGGGCTGAGCCCAAACGGCCGCGGATTATAGACTCCCTGAGGAATCATATCGTTTATCCCAAAAAAGACGAAACGCCTTTCTCATTCCACACTACGAAGGAGGAAATCTAATGATGAAAAAAACGATTTACGGTTTCGCAACCATCTGTCTTGTTTTTGCCTTAATTTTGGCGACAAATGCTGTGGCGCTGGCGGATGAAAAACCCAATACCTTCGGGTTGCTTCTTGTCGGGCCTTATAACGACCACGGCTGGAGCCAGGCCCATTATGAGGGCGCCAAATATGTCGAGAAAATGGTGCCGGGCACCAAGATGATCTATATTGACAAGGTCAATCCGGCAGATCGTCCCGGAGTCACCATTCCGCAGCTGGTTGACGATATGGCGGAAAAGGGTGTCAAGCTGATCATCGCCAACTCCGACGACATGAAAGATGGTACCCGTGAGGCCGCGGCAATGCATCCGGACATTTACTTTCTCCATATTTCCGGAGACGATGTGCTGACCGGCAAGGCCCCAAAGAATTTAAGCAATTTAATGGGACGCATGGAATACGGCAAAATGATGGCCGGTTTTGCTGCGGCAATGACCACCAAGACCGGGAAAATAGGTTATCTGGGACCCCTGATCAATGAAGAAACCCGTCGTTTGGTTGCCAGCGCTTATCTGGGAGCAAAATATGCCTGGCAAAATGTGCTAAAAAAAGACCTGAAGCAGTTGAAATTTCAGGTTACCTGGATTGGCTTCTGGTTCAACATTCCCGGCGTCACGGCTGATCCGACCCAGGTCGCTCAGAACTTTTTTAACACCGGATATGATGTGGTTATCTCCGGCATTGACACGACCGAAGCGGCTGTGGTGGCCCAACAGAAAAAGCAGGAAGGCAAGGCGGTCTGGGCCATTCCGTATGATTACATCGGTGCCTGTGAAGGCGCTTCGGATGTGTGCCTTGGCGTGCCTTACTTTAACTGGGGACCGGGTTATGTGGACTTTGTGAAAGCTGCTTTTTCCGGAAAATGGCAGCCCAAGTGGGTATGGTTGGGACCGGACTGGAAAGATATCAATAATCCGGATACCAGTACAGTGGGATTTGTTGCCGGCTCAGCGCTTCCGGCCTCGGCTAAAAAAGAACTGGACAGCTTCATTAAAGGCCTGGGCTCTGGTAAAATCAATTTGTTAAAAGGCCCCCTGAATTATCAGGACGGCAGTCCGTTTGTCAAAGCCGGTCAAACTGCAAGCGACAAGCAGGTCTGGTACATGGAACAGTTGCTGCAGGGGATTGACGGGCAAAGCTCCGCAAAGTGATGTTCAATTTAGAAAAAACTGATGATTAGATACGAAAGTGCAGGAGGACGCTGGAATCCTCCTGCACTTTGTTTTATCGTACACCATTACGCCACCATTCCATCATTCCAACAATCCATCGTACTTAAAATCTGTTTACTTTTTAGACCGAATACGATTATTTAGGTTCAACACGCCAATACGAATTGAAGACAAATAGTTATCATGCAAATCGAGCTGCGCGATATTCACAAATATTTTGGGCCCGTAAAAGCCAACAACGGAATTAATTTGACAGTTGATGCCGCTGAGATCCACGGAATCCTGGGAGAGAATGGTGCCGGGAAAAGTACGTTGATGAAAATTCTGGCGGGATTCAGCAATCAGACCCGTGGCCAAATTTTTATTGACGGAACTGCGGTTGATTACCGAAATCCGGCTCATGCTGCAGCGCTGGGCATTGGCATGCTGTACCAGGATCCACTTGATTTTCCGCTGTTGTCCGTGCTGGATAACTTTATGCTGGGCCAAACCGATAGCCTTGGCTCCGAAAAGAAAAAATTAAGCAAAAGCTTTAATGCATTGGCTCACGCATTGAATTTTCTTTTGCCGCCGGATGCTGCTTTAAAAACACTGACCATCGGAGAACGTCAGCAACTTGAAATTCTGCGGCTCATGGCCCTTGGCATAAAGGTGCTGATCCTGGATGAACCGACAACCGGCATATCCAGCACTCAGAAAGAGGTTCTTTTTGATGCCCTTCGGAAACTGGCAGCCGAAAACAAAAGCATCATTCTGGTTTCGCATAAGCTGGAAGATGTTGAGGCGCTGTGTGACAGAGTAACCGTCTTGCGCCACGGCAAGATCACCGGTGAGATGAATCGACCTTTTGATTCCTCGGGGCTTCTCGAAATGATGTTCGGCACCCCGCCGGTCTTTCCACCGCGCTGCTCGGAAACACCGGGTTTGGATGTTCTGGTTATGACCGGTGTGTCCGGCACGGGCGGGCGCGCCGGGCTAAAAGATTGTGATGTTGTCATCCGCGAGGGTGAAGTTGTCGGGCTGGCGGGGCTTGAAGGTAGCGGGCAGGGAGTTTTTCTAAGGATTGCCGCCGGTTTAAAACGGGCAAGGCGGGGGTCGATACGGTTGCCTGGGCGTGACATGCACCGGCAAGACCACCACGCTTTCAAACGCGAGGGTGTTACCTTTCTGCCGGCATCTCGGCTTGAAGAAGGCTTGATTTCCGGGTTAAGCATCACCGAACATTTTGCCCTTCAGGAAAGCCAGGACAAATTTATGGTTCGCTGGCAGGAAGCCTATCAGGCGGCGGAACAGCAAATTGCTAATTTTCGAATTAAAGGACTGCCGACGTCTGCGGTTGAAGAACTTTCAGGAGGCAACCAGCAGCGGCTTTTATTGTCTTTTCTTCCTGCTAACCCGGTGCTTTTGCTGCTTGAAAATCCGACGCGAGGTTTAGATCTAGAATCTGTCAACTGGGTCTGGCAGCATTTACACACCTATTGTGGTAAAAAGACCAGTATCGTTTTTTCATCCCCCGAGCTGGATGAGATCCTGATGGTGGCCGACCGTGTGCTTGTTTTCTTCAACGGCCGGATTATAAAAGAAGTTGAAGCCTCAAACACTGACGCCGTGGAATTAGGACGCGCCATAGCTGGCAAGATATGAAAAGTTCGAGTTTAGATTGAAATATATTGATCTTCTTTGTGCACAGTCATGACCTCCTTTAAAACAAACCAGTTTTTACCCATGATTAAGCAATCGCGGCACGTTTTGGTGACCGTGATTGCCGTGTTTTTTTTCACTTCCCTGATTTTGATCATTGCCGGCGCCCCACCGCTGGCAGCCTATTATCATATATTTAAGGGATCGCTGGGCTCCTGGCTTAAATTTGCGCATGTCATCAAAGCCTGGATCCCGCTTACCTTATGCGCCTGCGGTCTGATTTTCACATTTCGAATCGGTCTCTGGAACATCGGCATTGAAGGCCAGGTCATGATGGGGGCCATTTTTTCTACAGCCGCGCTGCGTTTCGGGCTGGAAAGCCAGATGCCCGCGATGATTATTTCGTCATCCATTGTTGCCGGATTGATTGGTGGTGCGCTGTGGGCTTTGTTTGCCGGCTTTCTGAAGACAAAAGGCGACGTCAATGAAATTTTTGCCGGCCTCGGCCTCAATTTTGTGGCTCAGGGAATCATCCTCTGGCTCATATTCGGTCCTTGGAAGCGACCGGGCGTGGCATCGATGAGCGGCACCGAGGTGTTTCCACCGCATTTATGGTTATCCCAGATGGCGTCGATCCGTTTGTCACCGCCGGCTCTGGCCATCGTATGTGTTTCCCTGATTTTAACGGCTTTAATTTTGCGCTACACCAAGATCGGTTTGAATTTAAAAGCCATTGGAAGCAATCCATCCGCGGCTTATTTGTTCGGACTCAAACCGGCCCGCAATATGGTGCTTGCCATGATATTTGCCGGTGGATTTGCCGGGATTGCCGGAAGTCTTCAGGTCGTCGGTGTCTACCATCGCCTGCTTCCGGCCATATCTCAGCAATTACGGGTATCTGGCCCTTCTGGTTGCGATGCTGGCGAATTACAACATCTGGCTGGTGCCGCCGGTGGCTTTGTTCTTTGCCTGCTTGAATGTCGGCAGCATCCAGCTGCCCATGGCGCTTCAGCTGGATTCTTCTTTAAGCGGTGTCATTCAGGGAGCCCTGGTGCTGGCAACTCTCGGCATTCATGGCTGGCGACAGAAACGAGTAAAAAGCATAGAGCATAGGGCATAGCGCAAAGCGTAAGGAAAATGAGAGAAAAAATGCAAATCATAGCATCGACCCTATGCCCGTTTGGAATTAGTACTCCAGTACTCCAACACCCCATTGTGAAGCCATGCTTGAACTTGATTTAACCATACTGCTTGCCGGTGTTGTTGCCGGCGCCGCACCCATCGTGCTGGCCGCCCTGGGTGAAACCATAACGGAGAAAGCCGGGCTTATCAACCTTTCTCTGGACGGTTCCATCCTGTTGAGTGCAATGGCGGCTTTTGCCATTGCCTTTGAGACCAACAACGTCCTGGCCGGCTTTGTCGGCGGTGCACTGGTGGGAGCGCTGATGGCATTGGTTGTGGCCGTATTCAGCATTTATATGGGTCAGAACCAGGTGGCGGTGGGATTTGTCTTAACTCTGATGGGACGGGATCTGGCCTATTTTATCGGCAACCCTTACTCACGCATACAGGGCCCCCAGGTGAAACCGCTTTCCGTGCCGCTGCTGGATCAGATTCCATTTTTGGGTGACCTCTTTTTTCACCACAATCTGCCGGTTTACCTCAGCCTTCTGATGATTTTTGTTTGCTGGTGGTATATTAACCGTACGCCCTACGGTCTTGAGCTTCGATCGGTCGGCGAACACCCCCGGGCGTCATTTGCCCGGGGAATTAATCCTCAGAAGCTGCAGCTGTTGTATGCGGTCTGCGGCGGTTTGCTGGTCGGACTGGCCGGAGCCACATTTTCACTGGCCACCAAGCCCGGCTGGGGGCGTCCCCAGGGTGCCGAAGGAACCGGCTGGATCGCCCTGGCGCTTGTGATCTTTGGGGGTTGGAATCCGGTAAAGGCGGCGATCGGCGCCTATCTTTTTTCGTTTTTACAGGTTATGGGCATTTATTTTCAGGGGTGGCTGCCTTCGGTTCCGGCCCAGGTCTTTCAGGTGGCGCCTTTCCCGCTGATGATTTTTACCCTCCTGGTTATGTCCGTTGCCCAGAAAGAATCCGTAACCATCTGGGCGGAGGGCAAGGCCCATGTCAAAGCCTTGCTGAACATGTTTTCGGGCATGGCCCCGTCTGCTCTGGGCAAACCCTATAGGCCGGAGTAATGTAAATTTATCGCATAGAGCATAGTGCAAAGCGCATAGCGTGAAGGGCATGGCGCATAGAGTATAAAACGCGCATTATTCAGATAGGCGAAATAATATATTGAAAATACAATACATACTGCTAAAAAATCCGTGATAATCTGTGTAGATATCTGTCTCGTAAAAAGATCCGCAGATTACCCAGAATTTTCACGACTCGCATAATTTTAGGCTATTTATATATTTATGGATGTCTCCCTCACTGCAATATATGGTGAACAGTTCCTCACGCGAAGGCGCAAGGTGTTAATAAAATAAAGGCTGTTCTGCTGCAGGAATTTCAAGATAAATTTTGAACCCATTTTTTGAACATCGCATCCTGGAATTGATATTTATTGTTTTTGGATAGTACTTCTTTTTCAACGAGCGATGTCAGAGCCCTTTGAAGGACGGATCCAGAATTAAAGCCGACACGTTGAAGCTGCTCGGCAGTATAAATACCTTCGCCCCCTGTTTCAGCCAGTAGCCATAAAGCTTTTTTCTGATTCTGGGTTAACAGATTCCAGATAACGATAAATTGATTCTTCTGGCTGATGATGATCGATTTTTGGATTTCTTCAAGAGCGGCCAGGTTGATTGTGTCGCAACGCCACAGGTCAAATAAAAACTGCTGTATGTACATGGGTTGATAATCACAGCGCTCAACGATGTCGATGATAATTTCTTTGTCGACATTTACACTTTTCTTTTTGAAAAGCTTTTGTGCCCAATCAACGTAATGCTGCATTTCAATATTTTCGAGCGGATAGCTGCGGGCCATCTTGTAAAAAGCCCGTTTAGCCGAATCGAACATCTCGATCAAAATATGCTTTTGGCTGCCTGAAAAGATGTAGCTGATATTTCGATGCCCCTGAATAACTTTGCGAAGGCGCTTTTCAAAACCTTCTTCTGAATATTTGGCCACCTCCTGAAATTCATCGAAAACGACCAATAATTTTTGTTTCTTTGAATAAGAAGCCAGGATGCTGAGTGCCTTTTCCAGGTACTCCGGCTTCTCTCTCGGTTTGATCGATGCTGAAAGTGTTGGCAGGTTGGTCACAGGGTCGATGCTGCCGGTTACCTTGAGTCCGGCCATTTGATTTAAGAGCCGTTCCAGTCTGGATTCTATTTGCACAAGGCCGGTCAGGATAGCGTCAATAAAATTATTTTCGTCAAGGCTGCCGTACAGGTCGATATAAATAGATTTAACCGTTGGTTTTGCTTTTTTAAGCCGGTGTATCACCTGGTGCACCAGAGATGTTTTCCCCATGCGGCGATGGGAATAAACCAGTACATTTTGTGAATGTTGCGCATAATAGATTAAGTCTTTTTGCTCTTTGGCTCTGTTACAGAAAGCTTCGCCGGTGACGTAATCTGAATACGAGAAAGGGTTTTTCATAAAAACTGCCTTTGATTATGCATTAAGTGAATACGCAATTTATATATACATATTATGCGTAATTTAAGATATTTCTTTTTGAAAGCATTGTAAAGAATTTTTTTTTCCAAAGACCATCAACATTAATAAGCTGACCTGTCTTTTGAGCTTTTCCCAGGAAAGTTAATAAGTAAAGAGCGTCCCTGAACTGCCCAAAAGATCTTAACAGAAACAAAGTTTTTTCATACGGTGTCAGCGATACGTAAGAAACGAACCGCTAATAACGTATTGGCAAAGGAGCCGATATGGAAAACCCATGTACCGATGGGTTCATGCCCTACTGGATAGACTCTATAATGAAAACGATCAGATGATACCGTTATCGTTGTTTTCAAAACCAACCCCACCAATCGACCCTCTCTTTCATAAAAGTATCGACGCAAGGAGCTTATGCACGTTGTTTCCTAAGTTGAATTATTGGGTGGGCCCAAGGCCAAAACGTAAAGCTATTGTTCAAGGCAGGATTCCCTGAATGCGGAATTCGGAATGTGGGAGGTGGAAGAAAAAAAGCTCACCGTTCAAGAAAAGATTCCGCTTGTTCCAGTCCGGTATCGACGGTTGGTTGTTCAGAAATTGGCTTACATGGCCTACCCTTGATGATTTGACGAAAATCTATGCGAAAATCGGCGGGCGTTTATCGAACCAGGGTTGCGCTTCTTCCAGCTGTGCGGCCAGCCGCAGCAGGGTGGCTTCATCTCCGTAGCGTCCCATGAAGTGCACCCCACAGGGCAGCTGATCGTCGGTCCAGTAAAGCGGCACGGACATTGCCGGCTGTCCGGTGAAATTAGCCAGTTCGGTAAAAGGCATTTTCGAAAGGTTTTCAACTGCCAGCTTATCGGTTATTCCCGAGGCTTTCAGCAAACCGCCCAGTCCCAGCGTGTTGATAACTTTTAGCAAAATGAGCTCTATCGGTTTTGGTTTCAGTTCGCCTATTTTGACCGGCGGGTAAGCCAGCGTGGGGGTCAGGTAAATATCGTAGGTCTCATGGAATCGGCCCATGATGCGAGCTGCCAGTTCCCACTCGCGCATCGCTTTTACGAAATGACCGGCAGAATAGGTACGACCCATTAAGCCCAGTGTCCAGGAAAGGGGCTCCACATCGGATTGTTTCGCTTTTCTTCCCAAATGGATTCTAAATCGTCAATAAGAGCCGCCATTTCACCGAAGTACATGGTGAGAAAGCTCTTTGCCAGGGCCTGGCCGTCAACATCCGGTTTCGCCTCCTCGATATTGTGTCCCAGGCGTTCCAACAGGCGAAGCGTGTGTTCCACCGCCTGGATGCATTCGGTGTGAACCTCCGTGTCAATAAACGATTGCGTACTGTATGCAATTCGGAGACGGCCCGGGCTTTGTTCGATTTCATTCAGGTAAGGCGCCTCCGGCGGCGGGATGATAAAAGGAGCACCCACATCGGTGCCCTGGGTCGCATCTAAAATGGCAGCACTGTCCCGCACGGATCGACTGATGACATGCTCAGCAATGGCGCCCTGCCAGGTTTTGCCAGGGTCCGGACCATTCGGCGTGCGGCCGCGGGTGACCTTTAAGCCAAACAGGCCGCAACATGAAGCGGGAATGCGGATAGAACCTCCGCCGTCGTTTGCCGAGGCCAGCGGCACCATGCCGCTGGCAACCGCAGCGGCAGATCCGCCGCTCGAGCCTCCCGGTGTGTGGTCCGTATTCCAGGGGTTGCGGGTCGGTCCGTGAAATTCAGGCTCAGTGTAGCCCACCAATCCGAATTCCGGGGTGTTGGTTTTGCCCAGAATCACCAGGCCGGCGTTCTTATAGCGTTTTACCAGCTCACTGTCCCGGGCCGGAATATAATTTTTACACGCCCTGGATCCCATGGTTTGGGGAACACCGGCAAAGTCTCCCAGCAAGTCTTTCAACAGGAAGGGGACACCGGTAAAAGGGCCGTCCGGCAGAGTTGCCTGAACCGCCTGGCGGGCCAGATCATACATGGGAGTGATGATGGCATTCAAAGCGGGGTTGACGCGTTCGATCCGCCTAATGGCTTCTTCGCATATTTCAGCCGCTGAAACTTCTTTTTCTTCACCAGCCCCGCCAACCCGAGACCATCGTATTGATCGTATTCCTTAAAGTCCCCCATATATATCTCCTTCGCAATAGGTTTAGGTATCGGTTCATCAATAGCTGATGGCGTTTAGCGGATCAAGAAAAAAGAGCTGACTAAAATAAACATCAGATTTATAGCGGTTGTCAAAAATTTGTTCCGATAATCTGTCATTGCGAGGAGCCTAGCGACGAAGCAATCTTTTGGAAAACCAGAGAGATTGCTTCGCTTCGCTCGCAATGACTTTTGAAAGATTCGCTAAGTCAATCGGAACATATTTTTGACAATTATTATAAGCCTCACGCAAAGACGCAAAGGCGCAAAGTTTTTTTATTTTTAAATTATCTTTTTTTGCGGCTTAGCCCCCCGTCGCTAAAGCTATGGCGCGGCAGGCGGCTTTGCGTGAGCGATATTGAAGTCGTTTAGCTGTGATGGGAAACCGCTTGAGGGGAGGTCTGATGATGGTCAGATGACACATGGACGGTTTCTGTCCGTGATAATTTTAGCAGTTCGGCTGAATTCGCTGTTCCATTCAGCGTCATTTCATTATCGGTTACGCGAACGTAATGGGTTGGCTGTTCTGTCCAGGCGCCGGTGTTTAAGTATCTGATCCCATTAATAAAATGTTCTTCAGCAAAATGGGTGTGACCGCAGGTGACGGCTTCGAAACCGTTTGCCGCGGCATAATTTACGGCATTTAACATGACATTTTTTCGCAGATACTCGTAAAAACTTTTCCATTTCTTGGCATACTGGGCCACATGGACCGGTCGGGCACCCAGTTTAACCCGCAGATCATGCATTATTTTAAAGGCTTTTATGAACATCTGACTTCGCGGCATGACCTCATCGAAAAAATCTCCATGGGTGATAAATAGTCTTTTTTGTAGAGCATGGTGCTGCTTTATCTTTATTTTTCCTAAATTATCAGGTACATACCCGTTGTCGTGATTTCCCCGCACCCAGACGACTCTCTGCTGGAGTGACATTTCTCCAAAGCAATCCAGTATCTGTTGATCAGCCGGCTTCATTTTTCGGTAAGGATTATTGATGATATCGCCATTTAAAATAAATTCATAATCTTGGGGAACATTCTCTATAAATTGCATGAAGTTTTCGCGTAAAAAGTAGCGGGAGCCGATGTGAAGATCACTAACAACGATAGCGTTCATATTATTCGATAGTTACAGGTTAAAGTTAAACGAGTTTTTAAGAGGACATTCAAGCGTTTGTTGAATTATACACCAAAAACGCTCTAAAAGGTTAAAATATTTCGAATGGGAATACGAAAAAAGGCGGGTCAAAGTGGTCGTGATCAATCACTTTAGCTTATAAGTTTTTGAACTAACATAAATTTTTACTTTGTTTCTTTGCTTGAGATAATCTTATCGCGGTAGCGGCGTCTGCCAGTTCCAGCTGTTTCCAGCGGTTGTGGCCTTTTTGATGACACCCCACCAGACGAGCGGAATGCTGATCAGCAGACAGATCACAAAAATCCACATGATGATATAGGAAATTCTTAAAAATCTGGATTCATCAAATTCAGGATCCGTAGAAGTTTTCCGTCTGATTTCCAATCGTTTTAAAACCACTTCCTGCAGCCAGAACAACAACATGACCGGTCCCATAATGGCACACAACGGCACAGGCGCACCGAACACTTTGAATTCATTAATAATATCAGTTATCAAAAAACCAAATACCAGCCACAAAACGGCTCTTGCAATGAAAGAAATCATTTTTTGCTTTTTAGCGTAAAGACGCCAGTTCTTCTTTAGCCTGTTGCAGGAAAAAATCTGCCTCGCATTGCTCGAAAAGATCAATTGCTTTGGAGAGGCATTGTCTGGCCTGATCGGTTCGCTTCTTGGCTTTGTACAGGGCCCCCAGATCTATATATGTCCGAGCAACATAATTTTTAGCATCGATCTGATTGAATATTTCAATTGCCCGATTAAAGTGCATTTCGGCTTTTTTAGCGGCGGAAGGAGCATTTTTTAATAAAAAGCCTATATTTTTAGCCATACTTGACAGATTGACCGATTTAGCTCCTTCCACCAGCTGCAAATAAATCCTTCCGAGAATAGCCTCAGACTGTGCCAGCCAGAATATGCGCTCACTTTTCTGATACGATGCCTGTACAGCTTTTATGGTTTTAAGTCCCTCGTTCATTTGACCTTTCGCGATACAAATCACCCCGCGAAATAACCTCGCCGGACTCGACCAGACTTGATAACCATATTCCCGTGAAAACGTTTCGAGCTGTTCGATTTCTTCTTCTATTTCCAGCAAGTGACCGCTGAAACCTTTAACGATGCAGGATGTCATCCTGCCACTGGAGGAGTAAATGGGATCAACAGAAACATTGACCGCCTTCTGAACGAATTCCTGAGCCGGCTGAAAATTGCCAGCCATTAAATGGCTTAATCCGATGGCCTGATAGCCCAGAAATATGCTTCGAAGATCCGAATATTTTTGACCATAGCCCAACAGCTTTTCTCCGGCTTCAAGTACTTTTTTTCGTTCGCCTTTGTAATTATAGGCGACTGATAGACCGCCAAGGGATTTAAAAAAGAGGTAGTGATCCGACCCAAAAATTTTTGCAATTCGCTGCGCTCTTTGTCCTTGAGTTATGGCTTCATCCAACAGGCCCAACTCACAGCAGGTCCAGCAAAGCCATGCACAGGCATGCCCGATAATTCGATCGTTTTGAATTTCTTCACCCATTTTGATTGCTTTATGTAGATACTGATATGAATCTCGGTATTTTTCCCTACCGTAAAAGATAAAACCCAGCCAAGCAAAGAACATGCCTGTCCTTTGTTTGTCTTCTAAATTTGTGGCAAATTCTTCATAGGCAACGAATAGTTTCTCAAATGCGAAACAATCCGCCCGGTAGTAGAAAACCATGGCCCAATCCAAGATGAGATCCATTAAAAGAAGCTCCTCGTCTTTTGTTTTCTCCGGTTTATTCGACAGCAGGTCAAACGCTTCCTGATAATATCGATGGGCTTCTTCTACAGCATAGCGTTTCAGGCTTTTTTCCCCCGCCTTCATAAGATAGGTTACTGCTTTTAAAACCGATTGACCCTGCTGGAAATGATAGGCCAGGGTTTCGTAAAATTCGGGCAGTCGGTCGTTGAACAATTGCTCCATGACCAGGCCGATGCGCTCATGGATGGCACGGCGTTCTTTTTTTAGCAGGCCGTTGTATACGACTTCCTGGGTCAGAGCATGTTTGAAGATATATTCCAGATCCGGCTGCAGCGCCCTGGCACGAATGAGGTCAAGCCGCTCCAGGCTTCGCAAACTCTGGTCGATTTGCTGTTTCAACTCTGTGACGCGATTGAGAATCTCGTAAAAAAAGGTTCGCCCGATCACCGAGGCTTCCTGCAAAATCCGCTTGCTCTCCTTCTCCAGTCGATCCAGTCTGCCGGAAATCACCCCGTGGATGGTCGATGATACTTCGGCTTCGGTTATATCCCTGGTGAGCTTCCAGTTGCTGTTGTCGCGAATCAGTGTATCCGATTCGATCAGGGAATTGATGACTTCTTCGATATAAAATGGGTTGCCTTCGACCTTGTCCTGCAGAAATCGCTGCAGTTCAGCTGGAATCGTTTTTGTCTTCAATATCGATTCCACCATACCCTGTGATTCGGATGCTGAGAGATCCTGCAGGCGGATTTCCTGGTAAGGATGGGTCATGGCGCTGACCTGGTGACTGGTGAATAAAGAGATGATCGGTCGATAGACACACAGAAAAAGGATGGGATCTCTGGATTCTGACAGCAGCAAACGAATGAGGTCTAAAAAAGAAGGATCTGCCCAGTGCAGATCTTCTAAACGTATGATAGTTGGCGCCTGTTGCGCCAGAGATGAAAGTATCGTCTTGAATGGCCTTTTGCAGCTGCTCTTTCCAGAAAGCCGGGCTGACTTCATCGATTTCCGGGTAGCTCAATGAATATAAACTCCCGATGTAGGGGATGAATTGGGTGTCCGCACCGACCAGGGAAGAGATGCCGGATTCAATCTTTTCTTTTACACGATCCGGCGGGTCGCCTTCTTCGATCTGAAGGGAACGATTCAAAAGGTCAATCAGCGGGATAATAGGGGATATTCTGGCTGTGGGGATAGGCGTGTCCCTCCAACCATTGAATCTCATCCAGATTTAAGCTTTCCTTAAACTCCTGTGACCAGTCTGCTTTTGCCTGTGCCCGCCGGACCATAAATCGAGAATACCGCACCGCTTCCCGCTTTAAGTTTGCAGGCCGCATCCGCTAGCTGATTCAATTCCACACTACGTCCAATCAGATCGGCTTGAAAACCGTGGAGACGGTGGATCTTAATGGGCTGTTCTTTTTGAGCGATAACTTTATAAATTCGGATGGGCTCGGATTTGCCCTTAATCGCAGCCGGTTCCATTTCTTTAAAATCAAAGTAGCCTTCGGATTGGTAATAGGTATCCGGACCGACCAGGATGTCATCGGCCATGCCCTGATCACTGAGGCGAGCGGCCACATTAATGGTATCACCGGCAACGCCGTGGGTGCCTTTTTCCAGATTGATTTCGCCGGTCACCACCAGGCCGGTGTTGATCCCGCTGTGCATCACCAGGGGTTGTTCGATGCGCTCCTCGTACTGCGGGCTTAGAGCATTGACCCGGTTGTGGATTTCCCGGGCGGCTTTGATAGCCCTGACCGGATCATCCTCGTGGGCTTCGGTGGCACCGAACAGCGCCATGACCGCATCACCGGCAAACTTTTCGACAAAGCCTTCATATTTGCTGATGATCTTTGAGACTTCATCAAATATTTTGGAGGTGATCTCTTTGACCTCTTCCGGGTCCAGCCGCTCGCTCATGGCGGTGTAGCCGGAAAGATCCGAAAAAAGAGCTGTGACGTGTTTGCGTTCACTGGGGATTGGTTTGAGCGGGGGCGCATCTTCAGCCGGGGGAGGCTCCGTAATCTGGGGGTCGGGTTTTTGGGGCTGCCTTAAATCCCGGCCGCAGGCGTCACAAAACTTGGCCCGGGGTGGCAGAGACTTTTCGCAACCGGGGCATTTGATTCCCAGTTCGGCGCCACACTCCAGGCAAAAGACGGCTTCTTCCCTATTTATCAGCTGGCAATTTGGACATTCCATTTTTAATTTCCTTCCCTCACGCAAACCCGTCCGCCTCGCCTTGCTCGCATGCCGGCGTGGGAAGCCAAGTCGCAAAGAAAAAAAGCCTTCTACGCTTTCCATGAAACTTCATGCAATTTTATACTGTCATCAAAACCTTTGGGTTTGAATTTGCCCCTTTCGGCAAGGCTGAATTTGCCGCCGGCAGCCAGCTGTTTGGATATATCGGAAATCAAAATCTGGCCGCCTTCACATTCTGAAACAATTCGTGAGGCCATAACGACTGCCTGGCCGAAAGGGCGCCGGCCTTCACGTTTGACAACCTCACCGGTATTGATGCCGATACGGAGGTGAAGTTGAGGAAGGTTTTGCGCGATTTCTTTCTGAATCGCGCAGGCGAACTTAATGGCGGAGGTTGCCGACTCAAAAGACAGCATGAAGCCATCCCCCAGATTTTGTAGCTCCTCTCCTTTGTATCTTTTAATTTGATCCCTAATGATTTTGTCGTGTTGTTGAAAGATATCCCTGGCATCTGCATCGCCGAGGCTGTTGACCAGATCCGTCGATGAGACAATATCGCTAAAAACGATAGTGGCCTGTTCGGCTGGTTCAGATTCTTCACCGGGAAAATCTCGAATATCACCATTTGCCATATCTGGCGTTACGATGCCGGTGAAATCCAAGATTTCATCAATGATTTCATTTGATTCTCCATACCATGGAGGGTGAAAATCTCCACCCAATATCTTAAAATGTGCATCCGGGATCTCAGCAGCAAGCTGTCTGCCATGATCGATTAAAATTGCTTTATCATTGTCCCGATGCAAGATCAGGGTTGGCGGTTTAATGCTGGAAAGAACGTTTGTTACATCGACTGAATAGCAAAGCTCCAGTAGCTTGGCGGCCATATCAGCGCTGGAGGATAATCGCTGGAACTTGGCAAGGCTTTGAAGCTCTTCCGAGTTAGCTCCCGGAATGAAGACATCGGCAAGCGCTTTGGAACCAAGGCCCCATGATGCTTTGATTAAGGATATTATGGCAGCCTGGACCTTTTTTTTAGCGAGAGTTTCCCCATTCGCATAGGTCCCATAGAGCATCAAGCGAGTCACTCTTTTCGGATGGCGGGCTGTATACGCTATTGCCAGGGGGCCTGACATAGAGGCTCCAAAAAGGTAGAATTCTTCAAGGCCTATATGGTCCACGACTGTTTCAAGGTCCAATAGTTCGGACTCGAGGGTAAATTCCGTTCGATTCTTATCAGATTGACCACAGCCATGCTTATCGTAAAAGATGACCATCATGTATTGGGCGAGTCGCTCTATA
This sequence comes from uncultured delta proteobacterium, assembly GCA_963706575.1. Taxonomy (GTDB): domain Bacteria; phylum Desulfobacterota; class Desulfobacteria; order Desulfobacterales; family JAHEIW01; genus JAHEIW01. The sequence continues at coordinate 29,146 of CAVPNL010000006.1, forward strand.
TATTGATTCATAAATGGGTCTTCTATAACCAAGGAAAGACTCGTTACCCAAGGAGGAGGCAATACAAGCGGGGGGCCATTTCCAAATACTGAATAGGCAATGGTGATGCCGTCTTTTCTTTTGGCGAATTGGACCGAAGGCTTCATTTAGCAACCTCCTAGATCAATGTTGTTTGAAAATTTAAGAGGTATCATGCCAACAGGCGGCCAATGTTCTCCAACAGCTCGCTGAGGGATTTATCTTCAGAGGAAATTTAAACCATGTCGATAGACAATGTTTAGGGTGAGACTAAAGTTGAGAGCTCCGCTTTCGCATCAGAATTAATTTTGGAGAAAAGCCGGACAGAAGGCCGGTTTCTGCTATAATTAAATTTTTGGTTGAAGCCTGTCAAGAATTTTGATTTAAGGCGAGTTGTAAAATTAGATACGAAAGAGCACTTTGAAAGGGCGAATCCGCCGAAGGCGGACTCAACGGAACAACGCGCCAACCCACAAATTATTTTTTCAGAATTTTTGTAATTTTACCCGACAACTCCTCCATGGTAAAGGGTTTCTGCATAAAGCCTTCACAGCCGCGTTCCAAGAGTTCAATTGCCTGCCCATCCACGCTGTAGCCGCTGCAGAGAAGAACTTTCACTTGCGGGTTGATGGCTTTGATTTTGTCATAGACTTGCCCACCGCCCATATCCGGCATAATGATGTCCAAAATAGCCATTTTGATTTTATCTTTGTTGGCTTCAAAAATTTCTACGGCCTCGGTGCCATTTAAAGCTTTGAGCACGGTGTATCCTAATTTTTTAAGCATGTTTACACCCACATCCAGTACCAGTTCTTCATCGTCAACGATCAGCAGGGTACCGCTTCCTTTAATGAGTCTGGCGTCTGCTTCAGCATCGCTTTCGACCCCGCTTTCGCTGGCGGGCAGAAAAATGGTGAATGTTGTTCCGTGACCCTTTTCAGATTCCACATCAATATATCCGTCATGGCTCTTAATGATACCGTAAACTGATGCCAACCCCAGCCCGGTGCCCCGGCCCATTTCTTTTGTCGTAAAAAAGGGGTCAAAAATTCGTTCCAGGGTCGTTTTGTTCATACCGCTGCCGGTATCGGTAATGGTGAGTTGAACATAGTTGCCCGGCATTGGATTGTAGTGGTCGCTTTTGATATTCAAATGGGTTTGGTTTTGGGTTTTTAGAATAAGTTTGCCGCCTCCGGGCATCGCGTCGGCGGCATTTACGTAAAGGTTTAACAGCACCTGGTCAATCTGACTTTCATCGGCCACTATCGAAAACAGATCATTTTCAAATATTCGCTCAATGGTAATTTCTTTGCGTGTTCGCCCGAAAGTTTCGGCACTTTCATCCACGATCTGATTTAAATCTAACGGTTTGACATTGAATTTTCCTTTGCGGGCATATCCCAGCATCTGTCGCGTCAGCTGGGCGCCGCTTTTGACCTGCTTTTCAATATTTTTCAACAACTCAAAATGAGGATGGGTGTTATTAAGTTCAAAGAGCATGAGGGACGTATTTCCCTGGATATTCATCAGGAGGTTGTTAAAGTCATGGGCGATCCCGCCGGCCAGGGTGCCCAGGGCTTCAAAGCGCTGCGCCTGCTGGAACTGGACTTCCAGTTTGCGGCGTTCTTCTTCGGCTGTTTTGCGATCGGTAATATCGATGGCAAACCCCCGCAATCCAACGGGTTTGCCTTCCTTAAAAATCGGCGCGGAATAAATCATTACCGGAAAAGTTTTGCCGTCTTTTCGAAGGGCGGTATATTCATTGATGCCGGTCTGCTCGCCGCTTAATATTCTGGCAACATTTTCTTTCGCGCGATCGCGGTCCGCCGGTATGATCATGTCAAAGCTGCTTAAGCCCCGCTTGAGATCGGCTTGCGTATAGCCGAAATAGTTATAAGCGTTACGATTTACAAATGTCAGTTGACCCTCTAAATCGACTTCAAAAATGGTCTCGGGCATCAATTCGGCCAGTTCGCGAAATCGTTCTTCACTTTCGCGCAGCGCCAGTTCGGTTTGTTTGGGTTCGGTGATGTCCATCCCGATCGACGTACTGCTGCACCACGCCACTGTCGTCAAAAATCGCATGATCCGTCCAGATACCCAGCGCACCGAGCCATCCGGCCGCACCTGGTATTCGTATCTCACCACCGGATTTTCTGGAGTGGGATCAAATTTTTTCATGACCTTACTTAGTTCTTTCAGGGTGGATTTCAAAAAGTTCATTCCGACAAGTTTTTCGCGAGCGTTCTTAAATCCTGCAATCGGCACTGTTCACAAAGGACAACGTTCCGTCCAGTCAAAAACCGGCAGATTAAGGCCTGATATGTTCTACCATCTCGCGATAGTGCTTTTCACTTTCCTGTAAGGCATCTTCTATTCGACGCTCGCCCGTGATTTCATCCTTGAGCTGTTCAAATGCTTCACGATAGCGATTTTCGGACTCCTTGAGCGTCCGCTGATTATCGATCAGTTCTAATTGATATTTTTTCTTGAGTCGTTCGAAAAAGAAAGAGACAACGATCACCAGCATAAAGGCGATATAAAAGCGCAGCTTAAATTCTGATACGACCAGGCTTTCATTGCCGCTGACATAAAGCTCGAGAATCAGCAGTACACAAAATAAAACCGATACCCAGATTAACGCCCGGGCCGCCCCCAGGGCAAAAAATACCAGCACCGTAAAGAGAAAGGCCCACGGCATCCGGCTTAAATTGCCCTCCACGCCCACGGTGTAAGCGATAAAAAACCCGAACAGGAGGAACAGGCTGGTTAAAAAATAGGGATAGAGCTGATTGTCTTTTGTTTTGTAACCGGGTTTGTTAATTGCCACAAAAAGGCACAGAAGCAGGACGAACATCAGAAACAGAATGGTTCCGATCAGGTAGCGGCCGATAATGAAGTCATAGACCATAAAGAAACCTAAAACCGGCAGGCCGACGAGCATACTGACATTGACCAGGTATTTCTGGTTATTCAATTCCATGGAATCGGGATGATTGACTTTTTCCCGGCTGATGACGGAGATCATTTTTCAAATCCTTGTTTTTGAAAGTCGAATTGCAGCGTGTTTTTAGGCAATTTTTCAGGGGATAATGAATTCATTATACCGTTAAAATGATCAGATGCAAAATTTAATTTGGCGCCGGTAGGCTTAGAGCCTCAACCTCAGTCGAGTCGAAACTACTTCCACCTCTTGCGGTGATCAGCCTAATATCTGGTGCTTTTTTCCGATATAATTTGTGGGATCCCGTTCAGCGGGAGATATTCGAGTATTTTGAAACGCTGATTTTAGGTTTTAGTTGGCTGCCAGCGCTTGCCGGACCGTATTGGCCAGATCGCGCATGACCAGCGGTTTCATCAGGAAGGTTTGAATGCCCATTTCGGAGGCATTCTGGCGGGTAAATTTTTCGCTGTAACCGGTGCACAGAACGACCGGAATATCGTCGCGGATGTTTATTATTTTTTTGGCCAGCTTATCACCGGTCAGGTTTGGCATGACAATATCGGTAATCACCAGATCGAATCGATTCGGGTCTACTTTGAAATACTCCAGGGCTTCGATGCTGCTGGTTCGCGTGGCAACGCTATACCCCAGGCGTTCCAGCATTTGCCTTCCGATTTCCACCAGCGGTTGCTCGTCATCTACCAGTAGAATGTGCTCACATCCCATCGGCAGCGGTGTGGAAATTTCGTCGTCTGGCGTTAATTTTCGCTTTATGGTGGGAAGATACACGTGAAACGCAGCGCCTTTACCCACTTCGCTTTCAACCGTTACCGCACCATTGTTGGATTTGACAATTCCCTCGACAACGGCTAATCCCAGGCCGGTCCCCTTACCTTTTTCTTTTGTTGTAAAATAGGGATTAAAAATGTGCTGCTGGACCTCGGGATGAATACCTTCTCCGCTGTCTTTGACACTCAGTTTCAGATAAGATCCCGTTTTGAGGCCCGGGATGTCGGCGGCGGCCTTTTGATCTAACTCGATGTTGCCCAGATGGATTTCAAGAACACCGTCTTTTTCATTGATCGCATGTGAAGCATTGGTGCAAAGGTTCATCAACACCTGGTGGATCTGGGTTGGATCGGCCTCAATTACCCCGGTGTCTTTTTCAATGTGATGCTGAATTGAAATCGTGGTCGGCAGAGAGGCCCGCAGCATTTTGATGGCCTCTTTGGCAATATGGGCCACCTGAATGGGTTTGCGTTCCTGTTTGTTCTGGCGGCTGAAGGCCAGAATTTGCTTGACCATGTCCCGGGCGTGTTTGCTGGCGCTAAAGATTTCTTTTAGATTTTGCCTGACTTCCCCGTCGACATCTCCGTTCATCAATATCAGTTCGGTGTAACCAATAATGACCGAAAGAATATTATTAAAGTCGTGCGCGATTCCGCCGGCCAGTGTCCCGATGGCCTCCATCTTCTGGGCCTGCTGAAGTTGATATTCCAGGTTTTTCTTTTCTTCCTCAGCCTGTTTTTGTTCCGTGATGTCATGCACTACGACTGTCGCGCCTTTTGGTTTCCCATCGTCGGTATAAATAATTTTCGAATTAATCAGAACATAGAATTCACGGCCGCTTTTGGCTCTGATTTTAAATTCAACCGATGACGGTACTTTCTGACCTTTAAGAATTTTGTCCAGGCGTTCAAGAAATTTTTTCTGACTGTCCTCCGCCAAAATATCAAGGGCGCTCATGGCTAAAAGCTCTTGCCGGGTATAGCCGGTGTACTCGCAGATGAGATCATTGACGCTGACAAATGTTCCTTCGATAAAATCAACTTCGTAAATGCCGGCAGGTGCATGATTCACCAGCTGCCTGTATTTTGCCTCGCTTTCCCGCAAAGCCCTTTGTGACTGTTTTTGCGCGGTTACGTCGCGTGCAATGCCGCGAAATCCGATGGGGTTTCCCTCAGGATCTGTTATTAACGAGACGGAAGCATCCACGTGACTTTTAGAGCCGTCGACTTTGATAATTTCCCAGTCAAAAGCCTTTGTGGGCTTGCCTGTTTCGTATACCCGATTAAAGGTTTTAAACACCTTTTTGGCGTTTTCTTCATCCATATATTCCCGGTTGTTCATTCCGGCCATTGCCGTCGCAGAATATCCGATTAACCGGCAGAGGGCATCGTTGAAATAGGTGAAATTACCCTCGAGGTCGACTTCAAAATACCCGTCTTCGATATTGTCCAGAATGGTGCGGTATTTTTTTTCACTTTCACGCAGTGCGGTTTCGGACTCGGCCAGCCTGACCGCCACCCGGACAACGGCATAGGATATGATGGGTGCAATAATTGCCGGAAATACGATGGATTTGATAATCATTTCCGGATGCATTTCACCGATAATCAGCGATATACCGATTTCAAGCGCCAGTGCCCCTAAAATTGAGATCATAGTGATGGCCAGAGCGGTTTTTGCCGCCCCCATTTTTTGCATCCAGTTCAGGATCATTAAGGTTGTCCGGTTATTTTCTCAGAAATGTTAATAATACCTGCCGGTATGGGGCCTGTTTGGTAACAGCCCGTTGCTAAAAATTTTTTGCAAAAACTGTGCTACGAATCGCCTGTATGAAATAAAAGTGAATATTAAACCTAATAATCGGATAAGATTGAGATAAATCCTGTTTCTATTATCGGTCGTTCGCCAGATTTCTTGAAGAATTCGTTGAAAAATTGACGTCGGCGGGAAAAAGGTGCGGGAAAGTGGTAAAATTGTGCTCGACGATGGGCGAGCGAGGATCGAGTTTCAGCTCCCAACGAACTTCGCTTCCACCCAACCTTTACCGTAGTAGTCTTCCGGCAAATAGGTCAGCTTGGTGCCGTTGAGCTGTTTCATATAGACCTGGTCAAACTGGATGAAAAAGGTGGGCTGGGTTTCATCTCCGGGGATAGCGGCCAGATCCGGTGGTTGCAGAAAGGGTGCCGTTTTAAAAGATCCGTTTTTCCAGCTAAATGCTTGCTGTTTGGGTATGCGCATGTAGTCATTCTTACCACCGGCGGATTCAACTCCAGATAATACAGTGAAATAATATCCTTTATAAGGCTTGAGATCATATCCGAAGCGTTCTTGACCGGCTGGATCGGAATGAGCAATCTTCTGATCGATCAGCTTCATGGGTGTTTGCTTTTTACGGTCGTACAGATAAAACATGCCGGCAATATCATCGCCATATTGGGTACGCTGCTTGCGCCTGGCCCGGTCAATTTGCTTGAGCGTCATGACTATTTCCCGTTGGTTTTCGATACTCTTCTTAAATTGTGTGTAGCTGGCTTCATCCACCGGGCGCTGCTGCTGGTCGAATTGAATCGTCTTTTTGATTTTTTGAGTAGCCACATCAATTGCAAAGGTGGCCGGCACTCCCCAGAAATAAATTTTTTTCTGGTTGCCCTCGATGCCGGTATAATTATCCTTCCTTAGGCGACGCCCCCTGGCGTCGAAAGCCATCGATTGGATGATCTCAGCTTTGCCGGCATCAAATGTGATTTCATTTTTGTTGAAACTGACCTTAATCGGTTTATTGGAAGGCAGTTTTTGAACGACGATTTTGCCATCGGATTTTTTAACAAAGCTTAATCGGTGAATTTCCGATGCCAGGTTCATCTCAATCTTGCCGACGGCCGCATGGACTTTTTTGAGATCTCCATTTGAAAGGCCGTAGCTGATATCAGAGGGGCCGTAAAATGAATTGCCGGACAGATAAACCGGTTCACGCTCTCCGAAAAAATGAACCTCCCATCGAATATCACCCGTGAAGGGACCCTTTGGCAGGGCCACGTGAAGACTGTCGGTCCATGACATGCCGCCGGCCTCCCGCCAGTTCACTTCCAGACCGGTGAGGTCATCTGCGCTGTAATTCACATAGGCCACCATCGGATGGCGATCATAGCGCAGTCTTTTGGGATTCTCCGGCTTATGAGACAGAGCCAGCTCTTTGCCACGGTTGAGATCAACTTCGATCTCAAATGGGTAGTCGAACATTTCCTGTACCACGGCGACGATGAGCGTGTGGATCTTTCCCTGAAAGCGAGCGGCCGTCGATGAAGAAGAGTTCATGGATTCACTGGAAGCCAATGACCGGCCTGTTTTGTCAAGAGCGAAAAGCTTGGCGGATACACCGCCGCGAAAGGTAACCTTGGCCACATCTTTTTCCAGGCGGCTCAACTTCACCCGCACACCGGCGGATTCCCTTATGGTACCGGGTTTGTTGCCGGCTTCAAATTTTACCCTTTTCAAACTAACCGGCAAAGCGAGATTAAAGCGGATTTTTGCAGTCCCCAGCGCTTCTGCCGGGATGCCGGGTTTAACGTTCACATGGATATTGCCGGGTGATTCGCTTCCCGGGCTGATGATATGTTGAAACTGGTTTTCTTCGATCCGCATGATACTGGCACCATCCGTGGATACGACATCCAGCATCTCATAGGTCATCTGGGCCAGGGATGCATTGGGAACTTCAATTGTGTCGATGGCCAGCGTCATCCTGGGCTGGTCACCGAAGTCCCAGTAATTTCCGGGAAACAGACTTTTCTGAACCACAGCGGGGATCGTTTTTTTCAGGTTGTCGATATCGACGGTGCTTGATAAACGCGGCGGATGTGTGTAGCGGGCTGCAATCGGATCTTCACTGGGCGCAAGTTCCATGCCCTGGGCAAACAGCTGGCCGAGAGTAGCTTCCGACAGAGAGGCGAAAAACGCTTTGTCATGCTGCTCTTCCCAGTTAAGCTCGAGCATCAGACGGTTATTTTTATGCTCGATTTTATGGCGGTAACGGGGATCGTTAAAAAGCTCGATCAGCTTTAAAACCATGCCGTCGGCATCGAGATCATCCGGGTTTCCCGATCGCAATTGCTGATAAATGCGGCGGCCATTCACTCCTTTGCGAAACTGCTGGCTATAACGAAGCACCCGACCGCTGGTTTTGTCCAGACGGAATCCGATTGCCAAAGATTCGACCCCTTTCAAGGGTTCGGATAATTGAGCCAGCACGCCGCCGCCCATTGCAGCCACCATGGCGGCCTGCGGGTTTTGCTGCAGGGCGGGATTGCTCTGAATCTTTTTCTGCCAATCATTGCTGAAGTTTTCAGGAATTTTAACGGACAGCAGCACCAGATCCTGAGGCTGGGCGATTGATGCGATCATTTGCGCCACCCGGGTTTTGAGAATCGAGTCCTGTCCATCATTGAACACCCGGGATAAATTTTCCGGTGCAAAAACCGCTCTATGTTCAATAAATCGAACCCGATAGCTGTCGATCGGAAAATTGTCCTGCTTGTCCTCGGGAATGATTTCTTTTTTGATGCGAAAGACGCCCTCGGATGCCGGTTCTAAAAATTGGAAATAATTCCCTTGAGATCGCAGCTTCTTTTCCAGGCTTTTGCCCTTGTCACTCTCGGCTAAAATCACCGGCAGAAACGTGTGTTGCGGGTCCGGATACAGGTATAGCTGGACCTGATTGAATCCGAAAGACTTAAAAATGCCGGTGGTCATTTTATATTTGAGGTCTTTTTTATCCTCCGGCATGTTCTGGTCGATGGCCTCCATCAGGAGGGGGACATTGATTTTGGCTGCCAGGAAGGGTTCTGGGCGGGCTAGCGGCGCGCCTGCCCGTCTTATAGCCGACGTTTCTCGTTCTTTTTTAGAAACAGTTTGCCTGTCTTTTTTGAAAATATTGTCTGCCCTGATTGTTTCTTTGGCCAAATGGCTTAACTTCGATCCGCTGTAGAAGACGCCGATAAACAAGACCGCCAGGACGGCGGCTGCCGCCAGGGCCCAGGGCTTCCGCCACACAGGGGGTTTGGGGGATTCAATATTCTGAATGATCGGAACTTGCGGGGCCTGCTGATCTTTTGGCGCTTCAGCGGATTTTTGCGCTGTTACCCTTTTGGAGATTTCATCCTTGAACGCGAAATCCAGGCCGGCAGCCGGGGTCAGTGACAGATTGCGGCCGCAGGCCTTGCATTTGGTGGTGGTCACCCCCGGCGGAATCTTGGCAGTGTTGATGCTGTACTTTTTGCCGCAGTATAAACAGGTGATCTCTTTTGTTTCGCTAGTCTGCTGGACCGTTTTCACCGGATCCGGTTTGGCCGCGGCGGCGACTTTGGGCTTTAGTGAAATTGTATGGCCGCAGGCTTTGCATTTGGTACTCGCCACCCCCTGCGGGATGGATTTCGGGTTGATCTGATATTGGCGGCTGCAGTACTGACAGGTGATTTGCATCATTCCCGCCTTGGGCGATGGCGCTGCTTGAGCCGGCCTATCAGGCGGCGCCTGGGGCGCATCTTGACGCAGTGAGATTGAATTTCCGCAGGCTTTGCATTTGGTGCTGGTTACGCCGGATGGAATCTTGCTTGAATCCACATTGTAGACTTTGTTGCATTTCGAACAGATGATTTGCATGGCGACTTCCTGATTTTATGGCTTTGGATGATTCGGGTACTCTGAAGATTTGTGTTGCTGAATTTAGCAGAGTGATTGTGTTAACCCGTTAGCCGGCTGGTCCGATTGCCCGTTGGTTGGGTAAGATGGTTGTTGTTTTTTTAAGGTTACCGGTTAACCGGCTAACGGGCCAACGGGCAAACCTACTAAAATTATCTCATATTATTTTGTTGTTCGCAAATTTTTTAACTAACCTCCTTAAAAGATAGATGATATGAGCTTCGAACAATTGCAAATGAGGCCGGTGTGAAGTGAACAAGAGAGATCAATTGGCAAGAATCAAAATTAGGATTTGATTTATTTGGCAACAACCCATTATGATGTTTGCCGTGTTCCTAAGTTTGCTTTACTTCGAATATGAATGCAAAACTGTGACTCACCCAGTTAGTAACCCGGGCACTAATTATTTTTGATTGGATGGGAGTAAAACATGGAAGAAAATATATTAGCAACCGCCGGAAATCAGCTTACGGAGATCCCAAGGCAAATATGGGAGCAGCATGAAGGTCAAACATTACAAGACATATCTAAAATGCTTGGCTTTATGACAGAGGCGCATCATCTGATCCGCTATTTTGTCGTCAGGGAACTTCCGCGTATCGGGAAACCCATGCCGCCGGAACTCATATCCGACGAACTTAACATACCGCTGTCAAAAACAATTGAAATTCTTGACGACCTGGAGAAAAATCTTTTTTTTCTGGTTCGAAATGAGCAGGGCGAAATCTCCTGGGCTTTTCCGGTTACAGCTGACAAAACGCCACACCAATTGACCTTCAGCACCGGGGAGAGGCTAAACGCAGCCTGAGCCGTTGATGCGATTGCCACGCCCTTCGTGCAGGGGCGACTGAGAAAAGAATCCATTTCAGTTACCATAGATACGGTATGTGCGCATTGCAATCATCCGATTAAAATCGTGATAGACAGCGAAATGAACTGTGAGGTTGCCCGGGAAAATGCCAGCCTCCATATCTTTTCACCACAGATAGACTGGGAATCTTTTTCAGCACCGAATATTATTCCCGACTTCTGACAGAAATCCGTATTCTTCAGGTCAGAAGAACACGCGAGAGAACATCTAACAACGGCGGAACCAGTTAATGGATTGTGCTTAACCCTTGACCAGGCTGTTTATTCAATACCGATTTTTCAAGGTGCCCTCTTTGCATTTAACTAAGTCGCCCGGCGAACCATACTTTAATCACTTCAAAGGAGGAACCTGATTATGAAGTTTGGTGACGTTTTATACGAATCGAAGGATCGAGTTGCCACGATCATATTGAATCGCCCTGAACGGTTTAACGCCATCAGCGAAACCATGCCGGACGATATCGCCGCGGCGTTTGAATATGCCAACGACGATGATGCGGTTCATGTGGTGGTACTGACAGGTGCCGGCCGGGGGTTTTGCGGTGGCTATGATTTAAAGACCTACGCGGAAAAATCCGGCGAGAACCCGGCCATCCAGGATATGCCCTGGGATCCCATGATCGACTATAAATTTATGAGCCGCTGTACGCAAAAATTCATGTCGATCTGGCGATGCCATAAACCGGTGATCGCGCGCGTGCATGGTGATGCGGTCGCCGGAGGCAGTGATATTGCCCTGTGCAGCGACATTATCATTATGAATGAAAAAGCGCGTATCGGTTATCCGCCCTCACGTGTATGGGGCTGTCCGACTACAGCCATGTGGGTGTATCGATTCGGCGCCGAAAAAGCCAAACAAATTCTTTTTACGGGGGATTTAATATCCGGAAAAAAAGCAGCGGAAATGGGGCTTGTTTTTCAGGCGGTACCCCTCGCTGAATTGGATGAGGCCGTTAATCGGCTGACGAATCGAATTAAGGGCGTGCCAAAAAATCAGCTCATGATGATGAAAATGATGGTCAACCAGGCTTATGAAAATATGGGCCTGGCAGGCACCCAAACCATCGCAACCCTTTTCGACGGTATGGCCCGGCACAGCCCCGAAGGGGTCTGGTTTAAAGAACGCGCCGAGGAAGTCGGTTTTAAACAGGCGGTCGCCGAACGGGATTCTGGCGACCCGATTCCCGGCAGTAAAAAATGAACTCAAATGAAACTGTAGATATCAAGAAGCGCTAATTGTTGAGATATTTGGCACCTATCCTATAAACAGATTTTGGGGGGTCAATCGAAATTTTGGTTTGCCTCTAGCACTGCCAAACCAAGTACGACCAAGGCAAATCAGTTCACCCGCTCTTGTCATTTTAGATCGCGCACCTTTGTGCGGGCCTCGATGAGATATTCTTCCCACTCCATCGGCAGGAGTTGTTTTTTGGTGGTATTGCAGATTTTGCAGCAGGGCACCACGTTGCCCCGGGTGCTTTTGCCGCCGCGCGAAACCGGCACGATGTGATCCATGGTCAGCGCTTTGGGCGCAGTTGCGCTCCCGCAGTAGTAACATTTGCCTTTGGCAAGCCGGCGCTTCCACCACTGGGACTCCCTCAGCTCCCGGGCCTTGCTGCGTTCGCGCTTTAGGTCCGTCTCTTCCAGATTGTAGGCAAAAGGATCTATGGATTTTCTTTTTTTCATGTCAATCTTTTAAATATTGTGTTTAGTATTTGGTTTTTAGTGTTTAGTGCGCCAAAAACGGACACACCTTCATTAATTTCAAACTAAACACCAAACACTAAATACCAAACACCTGTTGAATTTGCCTTTTTGCGATTTTATTTGGCCGGTGCACTTAAAGTACGCGCTAGCCAATTGTGAATTTCCCTTTTCAAAATTTCATAAAAAGCCTCCGAGCCGCCCAGGCCCCGGCGGCCGAAAAAATAATTTATTTCAAGCATCAATGGTTTAATGTATTCTTTTACCGGCGCAAAGATGACATCGAAGCCGGCCAGGTTGATACCGGTTTTGTTGCAAAGATTTTTTACAAACACCTTCGCGACATTTTGCCGCTCTGGCTCCAGTTCTGTATCGATACGTGCTCCGCGGGACACACTGGACATAAAACCGTCGGTGTTTTCCTGAATCCGCCAATATGAAATCAGGGTCCGGCCGATGATGACCACCCGCAGGGTTTTACCTTCGGTGGGCACGTATTCCTGCAGCAAAAAGCCCTTTTGACCTGAACCTTCAAAATCAGCGGCCTGTTGCAAAACGCTTTTAAAATCTTCTCGTGAGTTTAACAGGTAAACGGTTTCGCCTTCACCCCCCCAGTCAAACTTAAAAACGCACGGCAGCTCAAAGGCAATATCTTTTGGGCCGTCACCGTATTGCCGCCTGTAATCGTCCAGCGACGCATATGTTTCGGCGTGCGGGTGAGCCGTGCCGTTTGTTTGAAACAGGCGCATCTGGCCGATTTTCCCGGGATAATTAAAGCGGGCCTCATAATCGGGAAATACATGCCGGCAGTTGTCCCTGGCCATTTCATACAGGGATTGGCGGCACCCCTGGGGCAAAATAACGGCTTCGGCCGCCTTTACGGCCGCAAGGTCATCGGCGTCGGGCTCCCGCCCGGCACAAATGATGTTTTTGTCGGCTTCAAACATGGGATGAAAGGAAACGATCATAAATATTTAGCTCATAGCTCACAGCTGAAAGCGCAAAGTCAAATAATTATTGCTGTACATCAATTCTGGTAGAAAATAACAAGACCAGCTATTATGTCAACTCTTTCAACTAAACGTGAGCGGGGAATATATCGGAGAAATCTCTGACGTTTAGGAAAGAATAAAATGATAAGTCGCCCGGGCGAACTTTGATTCGACAGGGATACGTTTTAAAAAAAATAATGCCGAAGATTTAAAAATCGCTTTTATTCAACTGGAGCAAAATAATCGATACGATCACGATTATCCCGCCAGTGATCTGCAGCGGCCGCATGATTTCACCCAAAAAAATACTGGCAATCACGCCAGCTGATATCGGTTCCAATGTCGCTGTAATACTGGCAGCAGTGGGCCGTATTCTTTTGATGCCTTCAAAATAGAGCCCAAAGGGCAAAACGGTTCCGAAAATACCAATAAAAAAAATCCAGCCCCATTGCACCGCCGAGTATCTGTGCAGAATCGCCTCCAAAGGCGGGTGCAGGATATTCCACATCAAAGCAGCGAAAAGCATACCATAGAGCAAAACCGTCCAGGGCGCATATTTGCGCATGCCGTACTCACTTAAAACCGAATATACGGCAAATGCGACGGCGGCAAGCAGGCCGCTGATAATTCCGAGGCGGTTTAATTCCAATAGCTGCAGATTATAAGCACCGACCACTAAATAACACCCGACCAATGTCCCGAAAATGGCCAGGATGCTTATACGGCCGATTGTCTGTCGTTGAACAAACACAACATAAAGCGCGACGAATACGGGGCCGGTGTAATGAAGCAATATGGCGGCAGCCACCTTAATTTTGCTGATGGCAAACAGATATAGAAATTGGGCCGCACCAATTCCGAAAACGCCCAGAGCCAGAAAATACGGCAAATCTGATATCGAAATCTTAAGAAGTGCCGAATGTCTCAAACACAGCCATATCAGCAGGCAGGTAAATGCCATTGTGGTTCTCAGTTGAATCAGCTGATAGGGGGTGATGCCGGAATGAAAAAGAAACTTGGCGGAGGTCCCGGATACGGCAAACAAAACCGCCGCCAGGGCAACATAGAAATATCCGAGCCTGCCGGATTGTCGATCCTCAATATGCATCTATGTCACCCTTTCAGAAGCTTTCGAAGCTACCCCGGCGGCCGAGTCCGTCTGCGAAGCGAGTTGCACCCCGGCGCGCTTCTTCACGAAGCGGCCGATCTCCTTCAATTGCCTCATTGCGCAGCGCTTCAACCAGATCCAGATCCCACTGACGGTGACACGACATTCTGTCCGCACGCATGCACACCTGCGGGAAGCGTGCGATCTCGGCCGCAAGGCGCTGGGCTTCTGGGCGTGCCTGGCCGTGTGGAACGACACGGTTGGCCAAACCCCACGTCAGCGCCTCATCAGCGCCCACCGGGCGACCTGTCAAAATCATATCCAGGGCGCGACTCCCTCCGATTAGTCTGGGCAAGCGTACAGTGCCCCCATCGATCAGCGGCACTCCCCATCGCCGGCAGAAGACACCGAATATGGCATCCGCCTCCATGATCCGAAGGTCGCACCACAAGGCCAGTTCAAGACCGCCCGCCACGGCGTACCCGTCCACGGCGGCGATCACCGGCTTGTTAAGAAGACGACGTGACACGCCCAGCGCGCCGTCACCTTCGGAATCGTACGACTCCGGGAAACCTTCAGTTGTGAACTCCTTAAGATCCCAGCCTGCACAGAAACATCCACCGGCGCCAGCAAGTACCGCCACCGCCGACGCTTCGTCCCGTTCAAAGGATTCAAAGGCCTCCCGAAGTTCGCCGGCGGTCTGTTCATTTACCGCGTTTCGTCGTTCAGGACGGTTAATGATCACTGTTTTTACCGGACCGCTCTGCTCAACCAATACATTCATTGTTATTCCTCCGTGAATAAGAAGGGGTTTTCCCATTTTTGGCCAGCTGTTCAGCTACCGGCAGCTGCTCAACCGGCGGGTAGCGATGCCGGAAAGGACGGGCCTTAAATTTGTCCCAATTGCTATTTATTGCGCTTAAATATTATCCGAAAGTTCGGGAAAAACATCGGTGTCCTTTTTCGATATTCAATATAATCCTCACCCAGCCGTTTTATGAGTTCCGGCTCCTCAATAACCTTCAGTTCCCAGACATTTATCAAAATGAAAAGCGGTGTGAATACAACGAGAAGAGAAGCAGATCCGAGGAACACACCAAAACCAAAGAGCAGCGCAAATATGCCGGTCAGCATTGGATTGCGCACATAGGCGTAAGGTCCGGTTGTGACCAATCGGGGTGGCGGGTTGAAAGGAACCGGCGTGCCCTTTGCTTTAAAAAAGTTTAGAACCGACCATCCGAGCAAAAACAAAGCAATCGAAAAAATAGGTAAAGCCAAAATGACAGAAAGCGATCGGGGAAATATTTCGTTAATACCCAATAACCGATCCATTTGCAAAGCGACAACCACAAAAGAAAATATCAATAAGCCATAGAAGAATGCCCCGATCGGTGTAAAAAAGTTTCGGATTTTTCTACTGCCCGTCGCCACACGATACAAAAATTCAATCCATTTAGATTTTATTGTCATGATTGGCTGAGCCTGACGGCTGTTCCGTACACTAACAGTTCAGCGGCACTGCCAATTACGCTGGTCGTCATGTAGCGAATATTGATGACGGCATCGGCTCCCAATTCAACAGCCTTAGCCGTCATTCTCTCGGTAGCGATTGACCGGGCGCTGCCCATCATTTCCGTGTATTCAGTTAATTCACCGCCAAGAATCAGCCGGACGATGGCGGATAGGTCTTTGCCAAGCCATATGGCATAGACGGTATGACCCTGGACCAGACCGAGAATCTCAGTGATTTCTCGACCGGGCAGTTCATCGGAACTCAACAGCAAAACCCTGCAATCAGATGCGGTCGTCGTCTGCGCTTCAGCGGATTTCCTGTGTGCCCGTTGTTCGAGAGCCAGTGTCGCCAATACCACAAGGATGCCCCCCAAAAGGCAGAAAACCGCCAACCGCAACCACCAGGGCACGACCGGATTATCGGCAGTCATTACGTACCATGGCATCCCTACAAATACGGCAGTAAAAAGCCCGAGCACGAACGCCACCGAGCCAATGTGTCTAATTGCTTTCATGGTTTCTCCTTTTTGACGGATTATGCACCGCGATTTGAAAAAACTTTTTTAATCGGATCCGCATTTAGAAAGCCTGACTTCAGCTCATTGTCAGAGAGACGGTTTGCAGCGTCGTTGATGAGTTGAGCCGCCAGTCCCCAATTATCCCTTGCCTCGCTGGACCTTCCCGCATTATGGAAAGCAGATGCTAACGAGGCATACGCCTGCCACAGCTGGCGAGGGTTGCCCACTTCTTCGAGGATGTGAATCGATTCTCTAAGATAATTAAGCGCGTTTTCAAACTCATTTTGCTTGAGAAGCAACTCGCCTGCCAGGCGTAAAAAACATCCCTGCCGCTTTTTCATGAGTTTGTCTTTTGCCAATTTGAGGTTTTCTTGAATGATGGTATCTGCCTGAACCGTATCGTTTCTAATCAGCAGAATCTGGGCAGTTAAATAATTCATGCGGGATTCCCATTGGTGACGGAAGTAATTAAAATCTTCACCTTTTGCTTCCACCCTGAAGGATTGTATTCCATTCCAGGCTTCATCCAAATTGCCCTGATCAAAATTATTCTCCATTACATTAATATAACTCTGAGCAAGCATTTCAGCATATTGGTGCCTGCCTATGGGGTATTTTATCAGAAGGCTGCGAGCAATTTCTTCTCCTCTTTTATTTAGCGCCGCTGCGCGCGCGATGTTATGGATTTCTCCGTAACAGTAACCCAGACAGTTATACAGGCATGCGAGTCGTATCGAGACGCCAAATTTTTCGCAAACATCGATCGCATTTTTTAAAATCGCAATTCCCTCCTCAATTCTCCCGGTCTCTGCCAGAGCGGTGCCTCGGGTAAAAACAACATAGCTCATGCCCGTCATGTTAAACATCTCACGTGCGATTTCAGCGATACCCTCGGTCAACTCGATGGTCTTTTGCGGCCGGCCAAACCACCTCTCTGTGACGGATCGATGTGCGCATGCATAGGCGATGACTTCGGGATTCCCGGATTCCGCGGCCATTCTTTCGGCTTCAATGTGGATTTGCTTTGCTTTGCGAGGCCGGCCGTCAAGAATCATTCGCGTACCCATTGACGACAGAATAGTACTCTCGAGGGCCATATCGCCCATCTCCTGGGCCCGGGCAATGCCTTCTTTTAGAATACTTTCAGCTTCAGCTTTTACAGGCCACATATGCATCAAGAAGCTATATGCAAAAAGATTCTCCTTTTCGTAGTCAATAAAGCCATGCTGTCTGCTGAGATCGATGGCCTTTCCGCATGCTCCCACGCTCTTTCCTATGGCACCGATGTCAATGTACGCATTGGTGAGTCCTGTGTGTATACGAATCTGTGCTTCTGGATCCAATGCGATATTATGCGTTTCAGCCACCACCAGTGCCTTTTCAAAGAAATCACAGGCAGTCTGAGCGGCACTATGCTGATTTGATTTTTCACCGGCCAGTATCAAATAATCGGTTGCTTTTTTTTGATTGCCGCTGCGCTCGTAATGATATGCGAGCAATTCATAGTGTACCTCTAGCTGATGGGCATAAATTTCTTCGATCGCCTGGGCGATGCGACCGTGGAGCTCTTTGCGCCGCTGCTTCAGTAAACTCTCATAGGCGACTTCCTGGGTAAGGGCGTGTTTGAAAATGTACTCCAGCTCCGGATACAGAACCTTTTCATAAAGAATTTCCAGCCCGACCAGGTTGGTCAGATGAGCCCTTAACTCATCTCCCAGCGCCATCGTATTTTTGAGCAGGCGAAACGCAAAATCTCTTCCGATGACACTTGCCACCTGAATCGTCTTTTTGAGATCCTCGCTTAACCGGTCCATTCGGGCTGCTAAAACGCCCTGGATGGTGCGGGGAATTTCTAATTTGTTGATAGGCTGTACGGATATATACGTATCCCCTTTCTTTACAAGTTCCCCGCGGTCAAGAAGCTCTCTGATTGTCTCTTCGACGAAGAAGGGGTTCCCACTGGCCCTTTCAATCAG
This sequence comes from uncultured delta proteobacterium, assembly GCA_963706575.1. Classification (GTDB taxonomy): domain Bacteria; phylum Desulfobacterota; class Desulfobacteria; order Desulfobacterales; family JAHEIW01; genus JAHEIW01. Next base: position 47,274 of record CAVPNL010000006.1, read on the forward strand.
TTTTTTTTCGAGGCCCGGTTCTAAAGCAACCCCGCCGAGTATGTTGCGCATCAGGCGGATAGAAGAATTAGAGCTAAGGGTCTCAAGTCCCAGCCTCTGATAATGAGCACCTTGCGCCCATGTGGGCGCACCTTCCGGGCGGTAGGTTGCAATCATAAGGATCTGGCTTTTAACGAAAGACCGTGAAAAATAGGTGAACAACTCTTCAGAAATTTTATCCATCCAGTGGACGTCATCTAAAAAAAGAACCAGCGGTTTCTTTTCGCTAATTTTAAAAAGAAGTTCTTTGACCGCTTCAAAAGTGCCAAATTTGCGGCCTTCAGAATCAAGCAAATCCAATATCGGGTCATCCACCCGCAGCGAAAGTAGATTCCGGTAAAATGGGATCATCGATGCAAGACCGTCCGTGGCTTTTTCCTCGATATGCCTCGAAATATCTTCTTCAGTCATTCCTTCTGCGATTCCAAACGCCAATTTGACCACGTCGATCACCGGCAGAAAGCTAATGTTGCGGCCATAATGGATACAAATTCCGCTAAGAAATCTAGCCGCATTACCGAGCGTTTCACGAAATTCATATACCAGACGGCTCTTTCCGACACCGGCCTCACCCACCACATCCACTATCTGGGCGTCACCGTTTTTAGCTTTTTTAAAAGCGGCCTGCAGGGCTTGCATTTCAGGACCGCGCCCGACAAATTGGGTTACCCCGCGCATTAAAACCGCCTCAAAGCGGGTACGCACGCCGGGCCGCTCCGCGATCACACAGTAGGTTGGCTGCGGCCGGGATTTACCTTTTAGCTGGATTTCCCCAACCGGCCTGTTTTGAAAGTAATCCCGTATGATATTTTGTGTTTCTTGACTTACCCACACTTCTCCGGGATTGGCGTTTTGCTGAATCCGGGCGGCGAGATTCGTTGTATCACCCACAGCAGTATAGTCCATCCTTAGATCATCCCCGATAGAGCCCACGATTACCGGGCCTGAGTTAAGGCCGATTCTCATACGAAACTCAGCCCCGGTCTTCTGTTTTATCTTTTCACAATATCCGCCCATTGCTTTTTGAATGGATAATGCGGCGGTACAGGCTCTCTGCGCATGGTCCTCATGGGCTAGCGGCGCACCAAAAAGCGCCATGACGCCATCACCGGTAAACTGGTTGATGGTACCCTCATACCTGTGAATCTCATCCATCAGGATTTTAAAACACCCATCCATCATCTGGTGAACTTCTTCCGGGTCAATTTTTTCTGAAATAGACGTATAATTGGCCACATCCGCAAAAAGAACGGTGACCAGCTTGCGTTCACCTTCAATGGAGCTGCGGGTTGTAAGGATCTTGTCCGCTAAAAATCTGGGGGTGTAGGACTGGGGTTCCGAGTAGTGAACTGGAGGGGCTATGGCAGGTTTACTTAAATCGTATCCGCATTCATCACAAAATTTGCTGTCGGGTGTAATAAACGCATCGCACTTCGGGCAGGCAAGCTCTAATTTAGCGCCGCATTCCTTACAAAATTTGGCCCCTTCACGATTTTCAAACTGGCATTTTGGGCACTTCACCATTGCGCCCTCCATTTTTAATTTTAGCTGTTTGAATCATTATGAAGGAATTTCTGATTGTCAGTCAGGAAATATCGTAATTAATATTTAATGTCAATTAAACGGACACTTAATATGTTGTGGTTGGATGGCAAGAAGAAATGTTGCCTTAGCTTGTATCGCAAGTTTTGAGGGTAGGTCAATTCTGCTAGATGTTGAAGGTATCAATAATTTCGAAAGAAAAATAAAGCAGGGCCTCAGATGGCCCCGCTTCGATAGTTTATAGCTAACCGGCAATACACATGGCTAACCTTACAAGAGACGAAAGTTTGAGTGAAACAAGTGTCCATTTCAGTAGGAGCGGCAAATTAATTGGCGAAGCGTCTCTCAATAGGCGAATATGAATCTGAGGGAGAAGAGATGAATTGAGGTGTGAAATTGAGTTTCAATATGCGTGCAATTGATATTCTAATATTTAAAATTTGAGATAGATGTTAAGAAAAATACATTTATTGGTCAAACATCAAAGCGCTATGAAACGAATTTTAGTCGATTTGCCCGCGGCCGTGAAATATCCGTGACGGCATATAACCATGCCAGATGATGTCTTTTTGGCTCAGGTACTGGCTGGCCGCTTCGTCCGGCGGGCGGTAAACGAGCCGAAATTGTTCGGACCCGTCCAGGGTGCCGATCTGCTTGACCTGGCCGTCGGCCTCGACCAGCCATCTTTCGGTGGAAAAATCAAAATCAAAACGCATGCGCTGCTCGGGCGCCAGGGTGACGACATCAACGTCGGAAGGCCAGGCGTCTTCGCACGGATTATGCGCCGGCGCCCATTTTTTCTTGGCCCAGGGCACCGCTTCCAGACTAAAAGAGCAATAATCCGGCAGATTGACAATTCCCAGTGGCTTTTCAGAAGCATTGGCCAGGGTCAACCGAACCGTGGCGCTTTTGGGAGCCTCCTCCTCAGAGTTTCCCCGCCGGTGTCGTATAACATGGGTGCCGATTCCCAGCGGGCTCCAGCGATATCCCCTTATTACCGCCTTGCCACCCGGGCTGATGGCGATTTCCATTTCCAACGGGATCTGGACGTCGGTCCAGTTCCCGCGGCGTTTTTCAATGGCCCGGCCCCGGCCCTGCTCGACAAAATAGGCTTCGATGCCGTAATTGATCCAGATCGGGTTGCTTGCCCGCAGGGTCCGATATGGATAGGGCAGGCGACCGGCAAGGTACATACCGTCTGCCGGTTTTTCGCGACCGGCATCCACCAGTTCATAAAGCCCGTTGGGACCCTCTTTCAGGGAGACATAAATTTTATCGCCCTTTTTTAAATCGCCGACACTGTCGACGCCTTTTAACCGGTTGACCGGAATCCGTGATATTTCATAATTGAGGCGCACGTAATCACCCCTGAACATGTCACGCGGGTCAATGGGGGCGGTACGCAGATGGATGACTTTACCGTTGCGCAGGATATATTCGCGTTCCCCGGCCATGTAGGCCAGCACGATGAGCTGCAAAACGACAGCCAGTATGACAAATGATTTCCTCATGGGGTTGCTCGATCAATTTGTTTCTTGGTTCTGGAATAATATAGGCCCACTGAAAACAATGCAGCGCCGGCAATAAAAAAGACCAGGGACCGGACCAGCAGGCTGTGGAACAGGTCCGTATAGCGGGCTATGGCGATGACGGCAAACAGCACACATCCGGTCACGGTGGTTTTCAGATTAAGGGTTTTGCAGCCGCTGACAATCATCATGATGCATTGATACAGAAATAAAATATTAAAAACCGCCATTCCCAGCCACCCACCTAATGGTAGCAGGCCCAGTATGTTGAGAATCATAATAGTCAGGGTGGCCCATACACCGTAATATTGGCTGCTGATGACGCTGTCGGGCTGAACCTTCTTTTTGGCAGTCGGCCAGATAGCCCATGCCCAGGTGCCGATGGCTGCCAGGGCAAATGAAAAGAAAAACAAACTTTCCATGAATTGGTCGAAATCGACCGACCAGGTTCCCCTGCCCCGATGGTGGAAGCTTAAAAGGAACAGAATTGCTAAATAGACAAAAAAACCGATGAAAGAAAACACCGGGCCCATTTCCGGAAACAGGTTGCGCTGCCGCACCACCAGGCTCATTGCAATCAACATGCAGCCGCAGAAGAATACAACCAGAACCGCCAGATCGCCTTCGAGCATCGAAGCGGATATCAACAGCGTTGCCAGAAAGCTGATCAGGCAGACGGTAGCCAGCACCCGGGATCGCCGGAGCCAGGCCAGCGGCATGATGCCGCCTAAAATGAGGAACGGGGATATGAGGTGCGGGTTTTTAAAATCAAATGCTTCAAAGCAGTTCCAGAGCACAAACAAAAGGGTGGCCAGGATTCCATGGGCCATGGACGGCAGGCTCCAGGCCATTGCCAGGGCGCCGAACCCCCAGAATAAAAAGGCGTTGGGGTAGTGCTCCTCGATGTGATAAATCTGGGCGATCAGCCAGATGCCGGCGCCGAAGAGCATGGTGCCAAGCAGGTGCAATCCTTCACCGGCGGTCTGGTATGAGCTGTTGGGCCGCCGCAGCCAGAATCCGGCACCGTGCGCGCCGATGATGGCCGCAAAAATCACCACCAGTTTAACAAACTTGTGCATCCGCTGCCAGTTGTAGGCAAATAAAAGAATAACACCCAGCCCGAAAAGGATGGCACCGATGCTAAAAAAAATGATCCGGCCCCATGCCGGTCCTTCCACCGGTGCCGGATACCGCTTCTTGATTGCCTGTCCCTGTTGCGGCTCGATGATGCCTTCGCCTACCCACAGGTCGATTTCATTCAAAAGCCATTTGATGTGTCTTTTCATAATTGCTCGGTCAAATCAGGTGGATCCCATAACTGGTCAGCAGTGTCTGCCCCGCTGTTTAAACCCATCTCAAAAAAGCATTGCCTTTAATTGTATCCTTTGTTTGCCGCAAATATCAAATTTTTTAAAAAGGGACGCTAGGCAAATTCTGCACCGTAATAACAGATAATCATACTGAATATAACTTTAACCATTTGAAATTAAAGCGAAATAATTTTGGCACATAATCTGCAATTATGATGCAAGCGTTGAATAAAACAGGAGGAATATCACGTGCTGCAAAAATTAATTCTGCTCATTGGCATCGTTCTCTTTATGATCCTTTCCGGAAATGCCATCGAAAACACCTCGATCATGTTAAATCTGAAAAGTGCCCTGCTGGTTATGGCCGGCTCGCTTTTAAGCGCGCTTATCGCCTTTCCGATGAAGACGTTTCGGGATCTCTTTAAAAGCCTGCTTTCTGTTTACAGGCAGGAGGCCACCGATAATGAGCCATTGGTTCAGGAAATGGAAAAGCTCGCGGTCATCTGGCGGCGTCATGGAATCATCGCGCTTGAGAATGCCAGAAATACGATCGATAATGTTTTCCTGAACAAGGGAATTGAACTGGTGATTGACGGTTATAATCGGTTTGACATTCGCAATATTATGGAAAAGGACTTTGAGCTCTACTTTTCCAGAAAAGAGTCACAGGTCAATGTGTTAAATACGCTTGCCAAGTTGGCCCCGGTTTTCGGCTTCGTCGGCACCATAATGGGTTTGATAAAGGTGCTGAACAACGTCGAGGATCCGGCCCTGATCGGAAAAGGTATGGCTCTGGCGCTCCTGACCACATTGTATGGTATTTTGCTTGCTAATTTTCTTTTCTTCCCGCTTGCAAAAAAACTTTCTGAACACGCAAAAACCGAAACAATCGTTTTAAACATTATTTTAGAAGGGGTAATGGATATTGCGGATCAAAAAACATCCAAATCGATTTCCCATCGACTGAATTCCTACATCGGCATCAATCATCTCAGCCAGCTGAATAAGAAGAGTAAATACCTGATCGGGGAGCAACCGCAACCGACCCCGCAAACACAATCACCGTAACTCAGGCCGGAAGCGAGGGAAATTCATGGCAAAGCTGGAAGGAGAAGAGCTTAAGAAGCGGCTTGAGTTCTCCGAATATAAAAGAGTGCTCCTGCAAAAGCGGTTGTCGAAGGGCAGTATCGAAGAGGATTCGACGCTATGGAGCTTTGTCGATCTGATGACGCTGCTTTTGATCCTGTTTATTCTTTTTTATTCTCATGCCGTGACCAAGAAGGGTTCAGCCAGGTACATGGCAAGTAAACAGTCCCAGACCGTTGAAGCAGCACCAACCATTGAGGTGCATAAAACCTCAATAGCGGCTAAACCGGTAGCATATGATCCGAATCAGCCGGAACCGGATGTAGTCAAAACCGAAAAGGAAAACCCGGACGAGGCTTTAGAGCAATTCGAACAGCAGGTACTGCAAACCGTCTCTGAGAAAGTTAAAAACGACTTTTCCATCCGCTGGAATCAAAAGCGCCTGGTACTGGTGTTGGGCGAAAGAATTGCGTTCAATGTGGGGGAAGCAAACCTGCTGCCTGATTTTCAGCCGACCTTAAAACAGATCGCCGGGTTCATTTCTTCGCAGAAAGGTTATAACGTCACCATCGCCGGGCATACCGACGACACACCCATCAACAACACCCAATTTCCCTCCAACTGGGAGCTGTCGGCGATCCGGGCGGTGAATGTGGCTAAATTCATGATCTTACATGGCGTCAATCCCCAGCGAATTTCGACCGAGGGATATTCAGCCTATCGTCCATTACAGCCCAATACAACCGATGACAACAGGCACGCAAATCGTCGCGTAGAAATAACGCTAATCAAGGCACAGGAAAACGAAATCCTGGCTGAAGATAAGGTAGATAGCACTGAGGAAGCTGACGCATCCTTGAGACACACCCAGGCCGACAACCTTCCCGTCTACCCTAAAAAAAGATACCATACTTTCCGTGGCTATCCTTTTTAAAATGGTTCATTTTGACAGAATTTACCTATAAATCTTGGAATTTTCAGCTCGAATTGGTTTTAATCCAAAGTTAAATTTGTTCTCCACTTTTATACCAGTTCCTCCAGCAAGACCTTAGCCTCTTTGAGGTCCGCGGTATCGAATCCCTCGGTGAACCAGCCGTAAATATCGGCTAGCATTTGCCGTGCCTCTTCCTGCTTTCCCTGCTGTTGCCACAGTCGACTCAGGCTCATCGCCGCCCGCAGCTCCAACGACTTTGCCTGCTGACGACGTGCAGTATCGAGAGCTTTCCGAAAACATTCCTCCGCTTCCCCCACCTTTTGCTCTTGCTGCATCAGCAAGAGCTCTCCCCTGCGCCTATGCAGCTCTGCCTCCCAATAGCGCTCCTCAGTTTTGTCCACCAATGCGAGCGCCTCGACCAACACTTTCAGTCCTTCTTTCGACTTCCCTGCTTCCCCATACGCCTCAGACAGCAGGGAAAGACAATAGGGCCGCTGCAATTCAGCTCCTGTTCCCCGGTAAGCGACAAGACCCTGATGCATCTGGGCTATCCCCTCTGCTCCCTCTCCTTGCAGTGCCCGCGCCCACCCTTGCAAAATCGTTCCATAGGCCAACCAGAAGGGAAAACCCTTTTCTGCCGATAATGCTATCAATGCCTCGGCGGGCTCCTGGACCGCCTGCGCCTCCTGGCGGAACTGACGGAGGAAAGTAGCGAAATGCAGAGCAAGAGTCAGGCTGAAAGGGTGATCAAGTTCCTGAGCCAGGGTCAGCGCTTCATTGATGCTCTGCAGGGCCTGGTCCGGATAGCCGAGCATCCATATGGCCCAGGCAGCAAATCCTCGGCACATTACGGCAGGGTCCTGTCCATACAAAAAGGCATGGGAGCGGTGTTTCTGAGGATTATAGAGGGCCATTCCCTGCTCGAAATGCTCTCGAGCTGCGGTTATTTCTCCAAACCAGTACAAGGTCTGCCCTATCACGCGGTGAGCCTCCAGGAGGAGCGCAGTGTCTTGTGCGCGCTGGGCCAGGGTGAAGAGCTGCTCCGCCAGCTCACGCGTCGTCTGCAACTCCGCCCGGACCATATAAAACCGCCACAGCCCGTGCAGCACCGGAAAAAGCTGTGGGGTTTCTCCCACCTGCTGACAGAGTTCCCGGGCCCGGGCATAGGCGCGTTCCGTGTCAGGGGACGATTGGCCCTTAACGGCCATCAACACCGGGCCAAGTGTGACCTGTATGTCCAGCTCCTGGCGGGCACGCTCAAGGGTGTCCGGCAGGGCCATGAGCACCTCCAGCCCCTTGGTGAGGTGGTTGATCGCTTCCACATGCGCCGAGCGCTGGGTGGCGCGCTTGCCGGCCTGGTACCAATAGCCAACGGCCTGTTCGTTGAGACCCGCCTCTGTGTAGTGATGGGCCACCAACTCGGGCTCGGCCTCGACCGTCTCGGAAAACTCCGCTTCCAACATCTGGGCAATCTGCTGGTGGTATTGCTGCCGGGTCCGCTTGAGCAGCGAGCCATAGGCCGCATCCTGGATAAGCGCGTGCTTAAAGATGTATTTGGCACGTGGCGGCCGACCCCGTTGGTAGAGAAGTTCTGCACCCACCAGCTGGTCCAGCCGCTCCTGCAACGTTGACTCCTCCACAGCGGCCAGCGCCCGGAGCATCTCGTAGGCAAATTCCCGGCCTAGCACCGCTCCGAGCTGTGCCACCTCGCGCACCATGGGTAGACGATCCAGTCTTGCCATCAGTGAATCCTGCAACGTGGCTGGGATCGCAACGCTGGACAATGTACCGGCCAGGGCATAGTGATCGGCCTCCTCCCGCAGGAGGTCCGATTCCAGGAGCATCTTTGTCAATTCTTCCACATAGAGCGGTACACCATCGGTCCTGGCGACAATGTATTGGACCACCTCGGCTGGAAGCGCCTTGCCGCCCCCCAGCTTCGTAATCATGGCCTCCACCTGGGGACGCTCAAGACGGTTGAGCGTGATAGGGGTCATATGGGAGCGGTTGGGCCACGGTGGGACAAATTGCGGACGGAAAATCAACACAGCCAGCATCGGGACTGTGGGGACCTGCTCCACGAGCAACCCGATGCTCTCGATTGTAGAGGGGTCTGCCCAGTGGAGATCTTCATACACCACGAGCATCGGCTGACGCTCGGCCTCCTCCAGGAGCCACGCTGTCAGGGCATCCTGTGTCTGCTCTTTTTCTTGCCGGGGTGTCAGGCCCAGGGGGGGATAGCGCCCTTCGGGTAACGGCAAGGAGAACAGCACAGCGAACAACGGCACAACCTCCCTCAACGGGAGACTGGTCGTCCGGAGCGTCTGCTCCATTTTGCCAAGCTTCTCTGCAGGGGTATCGCCACGCTCCCAGCCCCACAAGCGCTGCAGGTGTGTGATCACCGGGTAGAGCGCACTGTTGGTATGATAAGGGGAACAGCGGTAAGTGGCGCGCATATACCCTTGGCTCGCTACCTGTTCGCGCAGTACATCGGCCAGAGCCGATTTGCCGATCCCCGGCTCACCATTGATGAGCACCACCTGGCCGAATCCCTCCTTGCTCTGCTCCCAGCGCCGCAGCAACAGCCCTATTTCTTCGTCCCGTCCCACCAGGGTTGTAATGATGCCGGTTGCGATCTCCTCCTCATCGCTTTGTGCCACAATGGGCTTGAGAACTTGTGCGACTTCTATTGGCTCCGGCACACCCTTCATGCGATGGCTGCCCAGATCCTTTAGGACAAACGCACCCTTCACAAGGCGCTTGGTCATTGCACTGATCACCACCGTGTCAGGCTCCGCGAAACTTTCAAGACGGGATGCAATATTGGGCGTTTCCCCTAGAGCCAATTGTTCATGGCGCCCCCCACCGCCCATTTTTCCCACGACGACCGGACCGGTGTGGATACCCAGCCGCACGGCAAGCTGGACGCCATACTCGGGTTCCATGCGGCTATTCAGCGTCCCCATGGCCTCCACAATCCCCAGAGCAGCGCGCACGGCGCGGTGCGCATCATCTTCGTGTGCCTGGGGGTAGCCAAAGTAAACCAGAAGCCCATCACCGAGATACTGCGCTATATGGCCGTCAAATCCCTGAATCACGTCAGCGGCCGTTTTTTGGTAAGAGCGCACGACCTCGCGAAGGTCTTCAGGATCGAGCCGGGCCGACAGGTTGGTCGAGCCGAGCAGATCGCAAAACATCACAGTCAGTTGACGGCGTTCCGCGTCTAGAGAGCGCGCCTCTGCCACAGGGGCTGTCGCCTGGATGTCGCTCCTGGCTGCTGTTGGCGTGGCATCCGGAGGCCTTGACGCATCTTGGGGAGGGGCTTCTTTGGGCTCGCTAAGATTATGTCCGCATTCATCACAAAATAGGCTGTCGGGTGTAAGTAAGGTACTGCATTGGGGGCAGATCAGATTGAGTTTGGCTCCGCACTTCTTGCAAAATTTAGCCCCTTCACGATTGTCAAACTGGCATTCAGGGCATTTCATTTTATGCCCTCCTTTATGCGCTTATCAGTTTGAAATGGTGTGAAGGAAATAAGTGTGATTATCTGTTTAATATCTTAGTCATGCTTCGATGTCAATTATCGCGATAGTTAATATATTGTGGTTGAGACTTGAGTTGCTTTTTGCAGATACCCCCTAGCAAAAACCAAATATCGCCCGGGTGGTGATACATTGTGAATATCACCAAAACAGAAGACTTGTGATACGCAAGAATATCACAACCACCATAAATTAAAAACCAAAAGACGCTGGATCTAGCATTCCACCGCTAACGGAGTTGAAATTTTTCTTTGACCTGCAAAGGGATTTTCTTTATATTCATTCCGATAAGATACAAGGTGTTATCTCTCACGGTTGGAGGTCCGACCCTGGCTTCATTTCATCATGGATCGTGGATCATAACCGTGTAACCTTGAACCTGCCAAACTGTGAAGATCAATTTTAAATGGGGAGGTGACATATGGAAAAGTGGGTTACCAAAGAACTGGCCGAATATGCAGTGGGCGTGCGCTTTGAAGATTATCCCCGAGAAGTTATCGAGACCGCCAAGATTTTGCTGCTGGACAACATCGGCTGTATGCTGGGCGGCAGTCAGTCCAAACTGGGCCAGGCCACACTCAAGCCGATCGAGCAGATGGGCGGCAGCGAAGATGCCACTCTGGTAGGAGGCCGCTGCAAAGTCCCGACCATTCAGGCTGCTTTTGTGAACGGTACCAATGCCAACGCGTTGGATTATGACGAAGTCCTGTTTGGCATCGGACATCCCGGCTCTTCCATTATCCCCTCTGCACTGGCCGTCGCCGAATGGAAAGGACTTTCGGGTAAAACGGTGCTCAATGCCATATTGGCCGGATATGATGTTGGCAATCGCATCGGTATCGGGATCCAGCCGACGCCCGAGAGACTGCAGCACGTATGGGGTGTGGGCACCTGGCAAACGTTTAGTTCCGTCGTTGCAGCCAGCAAAGCCCTCGACTTTGATCTTGAAACGACGATGAACGCCTATGGTGTGGCCGGCGCCACGGCCCCTTTGCCCAATACCCAGAAATGGGGCTGGGATCTTTCCGAGCGGCCCCTGCACTGGGTCAAAGAACCGACCGGCTGGCCCGCCTGGACCGGTACAACGGCGGCCATATTGGCTGCCAATGGTTTCGTCGGTAACAAATACATACTGGATGGCCACAACGGCTTCTGGATCATGGCAGGTTCGGACCAATGCGACTATGATGTTATGACCCGGGGGCTGGGGAGCGAGTATGAAGTCCTCACCAATATCGCCATCAAACCGTATTCCGCCTGCCGCTGGCAGCATCCCACGCTGGATTGCGTCACCCTGCTCAAGGCCGAACATGATCTGAGCCCGGAAGATATCAAGGCGGTCAATATCCATTCCTTTGCCTGGGTCAAGACCCATGAGCTATACGGCCCTGCCGACATGGTGGATGCTGCCTTCTGTATCCCGTATACCGTTACCCAGGTCTTAATGGGCGAACCGCCGGGATTGGGGTGGTATACCGATGAAAAACTTGAGAGTGAAGAGATATTGAACTTTTCCAAAAAAGTGAAAGTGACCGTCGATCAGGAGATGGACAAGGCTTATTTCGCTGAGGATCGGCTATCTGCACGTGTGGAGATCGTCACCACGGCCGGCGACACATTGGAAAAGTATGTGAAAATTCCTTTAGGTGATCCGCGCAACCCGCTGAGCAAAGCCGAGATCGAGGCTAAATTCAGAAATCAGGCGGCCCACTGTCTGGACCCCCAGACCGTTGACACGGTGGTTGACAAAATCTATGATTTCGAGAACATCGAGGATATATCCACCTTTATGCCCATGCTGATCGCGCGCTGAAGCCACTGCAGGCAACCTTAACATTTTAGGCAGGACCATCCTCGGCCTGCCGGTAATGGTAATCGGGTACGCTCTTAAGATATTGATATTCAATCTATATTTTAATAGCGTCTTCGTTAGCGCTTCTTTTTTATTTGACCCGCCTTTATCAAGCCTGCTATCTTCGAAAAAAATCGAGTCTGCGCTTATGGATTACATTTTAGACGTCGGAGAACTCTTTTTGTGACCCTGTCTTGAGATCAACCAGCTGATATGAAATACAGAGATACTGGGAGCATGCGTTTATGGCGGAACAAATAGGTTTCAGGCGGAATATGGGCCTGTTTATGGCGGTAATGATCGGCATTGGCGCCACAATGGGGCCGGGGATTTTTGCCCTGCCGGGCGAACTGGCGCATATGATCGGTCCGCTTGGCATTCTCGTCTATTTGGCGATGGGTTTTTTAACCGTATTTACCGCCTTAAACTATAGCGAGCTGAGCGCAGCCATACCGTTAGCCGGCGGCGGATATTCTTTTACCCACAGAACACTCAACAGGCCCGTGGCCTTTTTTACCGGCTGGTTTTTCTGGATCGGCAACACGCTCGCCTGTTCGATGTACGCCCTTATTTTTGCCCTGACGATCCGCACCTACTTTTTACCGCAAGCCAGCATTGTCCTCCTCACCCTGCTCACCACCGTCGTATTCACTGCCGTCAACTTCATGGGAATGAAGGAAGCCATAATCGTTATTACCGTAATGAATCTGGTGGAATTGGCGGTTCTGGTCGGTGTTGCCGGGCTCGGTTTCACGGATATTGAGCCGATTAATCTGGAGCCTTTAGCCCCGATGGGATGGGGTCCTTTCGTTCCGGCGATGGCCCTCATCTATATCTCCTATGTCGGGTTCGAGCTTATCTCGAATGCGGCTGAAGAGATCATTCAGCCGGGCAAAAACATCCCGCGAGCGATTTTGATCACCTTGGGCATCAGTACCGCAATTTACGTTTTCGTGGTCGGCGTCATGATGGGCACCGTCAATTATACGGAGCTCGCCCAGAGCGACATCCCTTTCATCTTCACTGCTGAGCGGCTTTTCGGCGCCTGGGGACGCTGGGCCGGGGTCATCGCGACCATAATGGCGAGTCTTTCCGCATTCAGTGTGACATTGGGCGCTAGCGCCCGCATTTTATACGCATTGGGGCGTGACAAACATTTTCCCTACTTTTTTTCCAAGCTGCATCCGAGATTCCAGACGCCCCATATTGCGCTTTTTGTTTGTGCCCTGGTTGTGATTATCTTCAGCTCCTCAGGCATCGTTAAATTCGTGGCTTCTTTAAGTGATTTCGGGTATTTAATGGGGCTCGGGATCATCAATTATGCGGTGATTCCATTGCACAAAAAAATGCCGAATCTGAGGCGTCCATTTCAAACCATGTTTTTTCCCTGGATACCGATCCTGGGGATTATTACCACCTGGATGTTCGTTCCGGCATTAGAATTCAGAAGTTTTGTTCTGGGAGGGATACTGACACTGATTGGCAGCGCAATCTATCTTTTCAATTCCGATAACCGCGCTGAAGTTTCCAAATTGGCAAAATTTTATGTAAAATCTTTGAAATCATATATATATAAATTAAGGAGAGTGCATATGCGAGTACTTATCATAAGTGGCGCAAAACAGGGCCAAAATATAGCTGATCGACTCCTGGCAAAAGATGAGTATCGGATGATGTTTCGCTCGGCGGAACATCAGGTAACCTTCATCGAAGAAAACGAGAAGCTATGTAAGGAACTTGAACAACGCTACAATTGCCCAATTTACCAGGGGGACGGCACCAAGAAGGAATTACTGGGACAGGTCGGGCTGGATAATATTGATGTTGTCATCGCTGCCTTTGAAGATGAAGGCCGCAATGTGATTGCGGCCCTGCAGGCCAGACAGTTAAAACTTGAAAAAGTCGTCGCCATTGTCCAAAATCACGAATACACCCAGCTCCTTGAGCAGAACAAAGTTGTGGTGGTAAACGCTCCCTGGGCGACGGCAGCGATGGTTGAAAATATCATCGACAATCCTGTTTTAGCGCAACTTTTCGAATTTGGAATCGGAGCAGCAAGTCTTTTGGAAGTCAGCGTGCCTGAAAATGCGAAGGTAAATGGAGAACTCATCAAGGATATTGATATACCAAAAGGGAGCTTGATTGCCGCCATAATGAGGAATAACCAATTTGTGGTTCCGCGCGGCGTTACCCGGATCCAGGTTGATGATCGCGTAATTTTTATCGGGCCGGCCTCCGCCATAAAAAAAGCGTACGATATATTTATGCTCAACAAATAATGAGAAGTAATTGATAGGACCTGCCTTTTCGATTCGATAGATGCTTTCCATTTATATCAAGCGCGAGGAGGTGCAAAATGCCAAATAAGGATTATTGGAATGGTGATGATGCGGCTCACCGGCGGATCATGTACAAGGGGGCCGGATATTCAGATGAGGATATTCGTAATAAACCCCACATTGGCGTGGCCAATACATTTACCGATGCATCGCCTGCCACGGCACACTTAAGAATGCTGGCTGAAGCCGTTAAACAGGGCATATGGTCCGCCGGAGGGGTTCCGTTTGAATTTGGTGTACCCGGATTATGCGGCAATATAGCGGTCGGACATGAAAACTGCAGATACGAGCTGGCAGAGCGTGACGTTGTCTGTTCCGCCATCGAAATTGTCTCTAAAATCAATAATTTTGACGGTTTGGTGACCCTGTCTTCCTGTGATGACATACTGGCAGGCTCCCTTCTGGGCGTCGGGCGCGTAAATATTCCCGCGGTGATGGTTACCGGCGGCCCGATGATGCCGGGTTGCTATAACGGAAAGAAAGTCTTGGCACCCGATATCGAAGAAGTTGAGTTCGCAGGGGCCGCACCATCCGATTTCGCCGTATTGGAAGACGCCGCCTGTCCCGGTTTCGGCTCCTGCGGCGTGATGGGCACAGCCAATACGATGCAGGTACTGGTCGAAGCCCTGGGGCTGGCCTTACCGGGTTCAAGCACGATTCCTGCCGTGATGGCAGACAAAACCCGGGCGGCGAGGGAATCGGGTCGCCGGGTGGTGGAGCTGGCTCAAAAGGATCTAAAACCCGGCGATATACTGGAGAAAAAGGCGTTTTTAAATGCGATCACCGTGGATCTGGCCATTGGCGGCTCGACCAACGCGATTTTGCACTTGCTGGCCCTGGCCAGAGAGGTCGGTGTTTCTCTCACCATGGATGACTTCGATGCCGTCAGTCGAAACGTGTCCTGTATCTGTGCGGTTAGACCGAACGGCCCCTTTAATATGGTGGATCTTCACGAAGCCGGAGGTGTGCCCGCTATTCAAAAAGTTCTTGAAGGGGTGCTTGAAACGTCCGCCATCGGTGTTAGCGGAACTCGTCTTGCAGAGATTCTGGCTCAAGTCCCGTTCCAACCCAATGAGGTGATACGCACGCTTGAGGATCCGGTCCATCAGGATTGCGGCCTGGCGATTCTGCAAGGAAATCTGGCACCGGATGGTGCCATTATTCGACCCAGCGGCGTTCCCGCTGAAATGAAAACCTTTAAAGGTGCGGCCAGAGTCTTTGAAGATGAAGATCTGGCAATTGAGGCCATGAAAGCCGGCGATATCAAAGCGGGTGATGTCATCGTGTTGCGCTATTTAGGGCCCAAAGGCGGGCCCGGAATGCAGTATGCCCAGGCATCCTGTCAGGCGCTGGTGGGGCTGGGACTGCATAAAAGTGTCGGGCTGATTACCGATGGCCGCTTTTCCGGGTTTAATCACGGCCCGATCGTGGGACATGTCAGCCCCGAAGCGTTTGAAGGGGGACCGTTGGCGCTGGTCTGTGAGGGGGATCAAATATCGGTGGATGTCGATCAGCGCAGTCTCCAAATCGATTTATCTGAAGAAGAATTGGCGGATCGTAAATCCAAATGGAAGCCGCCGGAATCAAATGTGAAAAGCGGCTGGCTGGCGCTCTACATGGCCAACTGTCGCTCCGCGAGTGAAGGCGCAGCCATGCAGCCCTGGTAGGAAGGAGAAAAAGCCCGTGAAGACATTTGGTATCTTTGAGTACATGAAAAAATATCAATACGAAAATATTTTTCTTTGTCAGGATGAAAAAGCAGACTTTAAAGCCGTAATCGCTATTCACAGCACCGCTTTGGGACCCGCTGCCGGCGGTATTCGCATGTGGCAGTATGATTCTGAAATGGATGCCATCGAAGATGCCTTACGTCTGGCGCGCGGCATGACCTATAAATATGCGGCGGCCGGCGTGAACATGGGGGGCGGCAAAGCGGTGGTAATTGCCGATCCCAAACGCAAGGACAGGGAAGTTGTCTTTCGAACCCTTGGAAGATTTATCAACCGCTTAGGGGGAAAATTCTTCACCGGAGAAGACGTCGGCACCACCCTTGAGGACATGGAATATCTTTTCATGGAAACCCCTTATGTCATCACCCTGCCGCAATATCTCGGGGGAGTGGGCCCGATTTCGCCCTTGACGGCTTTTGGTGTCATCCAGGGCATGCGCGCCTGTGCAAAGACTGTTTTTGGCTCAGACGATCTCAGCAATCGAATCGTGGCCGTCCAGGGTGTAGGATCGGTGGGCTCTTCTCTGGTTGAACAGCTCTCTGATTTAGGGGCCCGTGTCGTAATAACCGATATCGACGAGGCTCGCGTCGATGACATGGTCAAGCAGTTGGGAGCAAAGAAAGTCCCGCTAGAAGATATTTACGGCGTCACCTGTGACATATTTTCCCCGTGTGCCCTCGGCGCGATTCTGAATGATGAGACGATCCCGCAGCTGAAGTGCAAGATTGTCTGCGGCGCGGCCAACAATCAGCTCGCGGAAGAGCGGCATGGCGATATCCTGACCGAAAAAGGAATTCTTTACGGTCCCGATTATATCGTCAACGCTGGGGGTGCGGTTTATGACGCCGACCGATTAGTCGGCGGCGTCAACTTAGAGCGCGGCAAACAGAAAGTGGCCAGAATTTATCAGACGACAGAGAAGGTGATTGAATTGGCGCAGGAGAAAGGCATTCCTACCTATCGGGCTGCCGATGTGGTTGCCGAAAAGCGATTGGAATCAATTCGCCATATAAAAAGTTACTGGAATACCATGGAGATTCGATAAAGGAGGTAAGGATCGTGGATAAAAACACAGTCTCAATTGTTAGAATAGAAGACGGTCAGGTGGAGAAAGCCGTGCGAAATGCGGTTGATTTGATGGGTGGAATTGAGACCATCGTTAACCCCGGCGAAAAGGTTTTGTTAAAAGTCAACTGGTGTGTCGTGCCCGAAGATCCAAAAGTCGGTGTCGTTACAAATCCGGTGGTGGCGCGTGCTGTTGCCGACCTGATAAAAGAGGCGGGTGCCGAACCGATTATCGGGGATTCGGCTGCCAGGGGCGTCGACACGGATTTGGTTATCAAGGCCACTGGCTATGGAAAACTGGCCGACGAAGGTTACCAGATCGCGAACCTGGATAAAGAAGAAGTGATTAAGCTAGAATGTCCGGATTCAGAACTGCTCCACACGATGAAGACCTTCGAGCTGGCAACCAAAGTCGATAAGATCATTGATATACCGCTTTTTAAAACCCATGATTCCGCTGAGGCAACGCTTGGTCTGAAGAATATGAAGGGTTTATTACACGATGATCAAAAATCGAAATTACACCGCGAGGGTCTTTATACAGGTATCGCGGATGTCAATTTGCGCTTTCCACCGGACCTGGTTGTCTATGACGGGACCTGGGCCATGGAAGGATTAGGTCCGATGTATGGCATCCCCTTCGAATTGAACCTGATCCTGGCAGCCCGAAATGTGGTGGCCGGTGACGCCGTGGCCGGAAGCATTATGGGATTTGAACCCGGAGAGCTGCTCGTTACAAAAGTGGCTTACGAACGCGGCCTCGGAGAGATGAATCTCGACAAAATCGCTATTGTTGGAGCGCCCCTTGAGTCGGTCAAGCGTCGTTTCAAACGCGTCGAGGAAGATGATCGCATCATCTACCCCAACGTCAAAATTGTCCATTCTGAAGGGACCTGCACCGGCTGCAAGGTCGCCATCATGAGCAGCCTTTTCGACATGAAGAACAAAGGAATCCTGGACCAGGCCGAGGGTTTCACCTTTACAACGGGTGATGTTGAACTGCCCTATGGAATCCCGCAGGAAAAAGTGGTTTCGGTGGGCATTTGCGTTCCCAAAGAGAAGCGGGGAACGCGCTGGTCAAAGGGTTGCCCCCCCAATAATGTCTACACCATCGAAGCCGTGACTGGCGTGGAAAGCAAAGATAGTTATTCGACGGATTGAATAAAAAGGAAATGGCATGGGCATAAAGGCGGAGGTTGATAAATTAAAAAAAGAGCTGATTGAACTCAGGCGAGATTTCCACCAACACCCGGAACTGGGGCTCGAGGAACACTGGACTGCTGATAAAATAGAGTCCTATTTGAAACCGCTTGGATTAGAAATCAGTCGTATCGGCGCGACCGGTGTTGTCGGGCTGCTAAAGGGGGCTCAACCCGGCCGCACCTTAATGCTGCGGGCCGATATAGATGCCTTGCCGGTGCAGGAAATGACTTCTGTACCTTATAAATCCGTCCATGAAGGTATGATGCATGCTTGTGGACATGATGGACACATGGCGATGCTGCTGGTCGCCGCCAGGATCCTTTGTGAACATAAAGACAAGATAAAGGGAAACATCAAATTTTTGTTTCAACCCAATGAGGAAAATATGCACGCCGGATTTTTGGTCGAAAAAGGGGTACTTGAGAATCCAACGGTGGATGCCGCCTTTGGGATTCACCTCATGACACCATTGGAAACCGGAAAGATCGGGATCGCATCAGGTGCGGTGATGGCGGGCATGCATACCTTTAAATTAGTTATTAAAGGCAAAGGCGGGCATACCGGGTTTCCTCAGGAATCCATCGATCCGATTATCGCCGCAGCCAACCTTATCCAGACGACCCAAATCATTCAAAGCCGCGAAATCGATGCCTTCAAACCAACCGTCATCGTATTCGGGCGCATTGCGGGAGGGACCACATCAAATGTAATCCCCGACCAGGTGGAGCTGGAAGGAACGATACGGTATTTATATGATGCGGATGCAGCGGGTGAAGACCATCCCTGCAAGAAATTTGAGCGCATTGTCAAGCATGTATGTGAGACCCACCGCACCCAATATGAGGTGGACTATCCCTATAACCATCCGGCGGTCATCAATGATGCTGAAATGGTGCAGTTTGTGAGGACAGCAGCCGCAAAGGTGGTTGATACAGAGGACAAGGTCGTTCCCTTTGTGACAATGGTCGGAGAGGATTTTTGCGAATTTGCAAACAGAGTTCCCAGCGCTTTTTATTTCATCGGTGCTGGAAATAAGGATAAGGGCGCGGATTACCCCCATCACCATGCCTGTTTTAATATCGATGAGGCGGCATTACCCATCGGCTTAGAAATGCATGTTCGAAGCGCCCTAGCGTTTTTAAGGCAGTAACGAATTATTTTAACATAGAAGTGGTTTCAAAATCTCAGATCAAGCCTTTCTCAGATGCAAGTTCTTCGATCTCTTCAACCGACAGGCGATCCAGCTCTTCGATTGATATGCCCAGCTCGGCTGCCGCTGATTGTTTTAAAGGCGCTACTTCGGGGTTATCTAAGAATTCGATCGAATGGGCACCGGAACCGTCTGCTTTGCCTTTATGGCTTGATGATTCGTCTGCTTTTGTTTTGCGGGCCTGTCTTTTTGAATACCAGAGAAAAAGATTTAATGCGACTATGACAACGCCAAGCATCAGCAATATAAGTTTCATTTTAAAATACCTCTTATAACATATTGGCATTTTTTGCAGATACTTTAGGGCGGGAAAAAAGAAAAGCGGCGCATCGACACCGGGGGCAGCGCCGTATATGACACCTTTGCACCGATCAGTGCTGAAACATCATGAAAAAAGGAGTCTTTCCTGTTGGGTAATTTTATGTTATATTATTATTCAGTTTGTGAGAGTCCAAAATCGGGGGGGCAGTTCATAGCGGGTTGCCCCCTTTCTTTAAGGCCGTTACAACCGAATCATATGCTAAGGGGGGAAAGCTTTGGGCAATTTCACCTTCATCGGTATTAGCTTAATTGGTTTCGCGATAATTTTTATTTTACTTCTGATTCTACCCAGGGTAAAAGGCAAAAGCGACGATCATTCAATACCACAGAATTCTTCCCTTACCTCCCACCGCAACTCCCATCCTCAATCGACAGGCCCGAAGAGAGTCTACAGGATTTAGCCGGACGATACCCTTTTTTAAAATTTGAAACCCTCAATTTAGGTTTAAGTTAATTCTCAAATTGCCGATATAGCCTAGTGAGCGGAGCTACACGATGGTGCAGCCCACTCAATGGGTTGGGGTGGCTTCCCTCTTCCGGGAAGCCACCCTGATTTCCATTTTATGTGAGGGGCTAATCTGAATGGCTGAAATGACGAAACAGGAAAAAAACCTTCTCAAGAACAAGTTAGAGTATCTTAAATTAGCCTATCGTATTTCGATATACCGGCTATCAGGAGAAGAAGCACCCGAAGAACTTCTTAAAAAAGCCAGAACCACCAGAATTGCGGCTGATTTTTCGAAAGAAGAACTGGATAATGTTTTAAAATGCTGAGTTTTTTCCATACCGTATTGTCCATCGCTATCGGTTTACTGGTAGTTGTCGTTATCTGGTTTCAATTAAAGCGTTTAAATTAACATAATGAAAAAATTACTAATAACAGCATTGGCCTTTATTCTATTTTTCCTGGCTTATGCTTCCAGCGCACCGTTCTAACCGAGGGCAACAACATGGCTAAAAGAAAAACATATTGTACCAATTTGGATGCCGAGCTGATGAAAGAAATCAGGATTCTTTCAGCCCTGCAGGTAAAGCGTCAAAATGACCTCCTTGAAGAAGCAATTAAAGATCTGCTTAAAAAATACAGTCATCTTGAACCTTCCCCGGGGCTTTCGATGGTTGAGTAATTCTAAAAACCCCTTGCTCCTCTCCTATTTAAGCCGGACAAATCCGCCTCACAGTCCTCTATCAAGCAACCCAGGCTCTCAAATTAATGAAACAGCACGTAATTCCCGCAAAAGCGCAGCATCCCTTGTTGCGGAATTTTCTCATTGCTCCTTGAGTTGAAAGTATGCCATAGTTTTCAGGTTAAACCGCCGGAACCAGAAGCAATCATGTTTTAATCGCCTGAATATCGTGTATGCGGTTTTATAACACGCCAAAACCTAAAGAGGTCTTCTCATGGAGAATCTACAACAACTGGTGAGTGCACAAAAAGATCGAATCATTGAAATACGTCGCGACCTGCATCGGATTCCCGAAACGGCCTACACGGAAAAGAAAACTTCGGCATATGTGGCCGATTATTTAAATAATCTGGGGCTTGAAGTACAGACCGGAATTGCCCAATATGGCGTGGTGGGGCTGATGAAAACCGATCGACCGGGCCCGACCTTAATGATCCGTGCCGATATGGATGCCCTGCCGTTAATAGAAGATACGGGGCTTGTTTTTGCATCCGAACATGAAGGCGTGATGCATGCCTGCGGTCACGACGCGCATATGGCGATGGTTTTAGGGGCGGCGACCGTCCTCAACAAAATCAAAGATGAGCTCAAGGGCAATATCAAGTTTTTATTCCAACCGGCGGAAGAAGGACCCGGCGGGGCCAAGCCCATGATCGAAGCCGGCGTGATGGAAAATCCAAAGGTGGACTATTCGATCGGCTGCCATGTGTGGCCGGATATTCAAGAGGGAACCATCGGCGTTCGGCCGGGAGCGTTCATGGCAGCCATGGATCGCTTTGATATTAAAATAAAGGGAAAAGGGGGACATGGCGCCATGCCGCACCTGTGTGCAGACGCCCTTGAAGTGGGCACCCAGGTTGTCAATGCCCTGCAACGGATTACGAGTCGGCAGATGGATCCGCTACAACCGACCGTCGTAACCGTCGGCACTTTTCACGCCGGCAGCGCCTTTAACATTATCCCCGGAGAAGCCGAAATGAGCGGCACCACGCGGACCTTCGACCCGGAAACCTGGAACACATGGGAATCGCGCCTTGAAAAGGTGATTCGGGGCGTGTGTGAATCGATGGATGTCGATTTTGAACTCAAATACAGCCAGGGATACCCGGTTTTGGTTAACGATGAATCCGCAGCCGAAGTTGTGCGCCGCTGTGCAGAGAAAGTCGTCGGTAAAGATCGAGTCTTGGTGCCCCAAAAGACCATGGGAGGTGAAGATTTTGCCTTCTATCTGCAACAGTCTAAAGGATGTTTTTTCGCTCTCGGTGTGGGTCGAGAAGGCGCTGCGCCGATTCACAATCCCAAATTTGATTTTAATGAAGATGTTATGCTGCTGGGCCTGGAAACCCATTGCCAGGTCGGGCTTGATTTACTTAAACTTAAGTAACGGATCTTTACCGCAAAATCCTACCGGAACTCCGCCGCAATTTCATCATCCACGCCGAAAATGTATGAAATTAACGCCGCGCGCATCCACATGCCGTTGCGTTCCTGCTTCCAGTAAACCGCACGCGGATCTTTGTCGACGTCAACCTCGATTTCATAACGGCGCGGCAGCGGGTGCATGAGGATGCAGTGGGATTGGATCACCGACAGATGCTCTTTGGTGAAATGGAAATTCGGGTAGACATCGGATTCTTCAGCCGGGGCTTCGGAATATTCTTTTTGAATGCGGGTCATGTATATGGCGTCCACATGGGGCATCACGCTGGCAAAATCATCGGTTTCGTGGAATTCGATACGATGTTTTTTCAGGAAGGTTTTGATATCATCTTTCATCTGAAATATTTCCGGTGAGACAAAATACAGGCTGATGTCTTTATAATTTCTCATCAGATAACTCAGCGAGCGCACCGTGCGGCCGCGTTTTAAATCCCCCACCATGGCAATTTTTTTACCATCCAGGCCGCCGATGTTTCGAAAAGAGCGCTCCAGGGTGTAGATATCCAGCAGCGCCTGGGTGGGGTGCTGATCGGGCCCGGAGCCGCCGTTTATGACAGCGACCGGCAGTTTGTTTTGATTCAGAATCCAACCGGTTTTTTCGGCAAACCCGGCTTCTGGGTGTCGAATAATGATCAGGTCCACATAGCTGGCAAATGTGCGGATGGTGTCTTCCTGGGACTCGCCTTTTACCTCCGAGCTGGTGGTGGTGCCGCGAATCTCCGATATTTTCATTCCCAGAATGTGGCAGGCATTGAGAAAGGATATAAAGGTGCGGGTAGAGGGCTGAACAAAATACAGCATGGCGCGCTTATGGGAAAGCAGGCCGCTCAATTTGCGGGCGCCCATTTTGGTCAGGGCCATTCGACGGATCTGGGTGGCCAGCCGGCACATAGAATCCAGAAAAGAGCGGTCAAACTGCTGGGCAAACAAAATATCCAGCATGCGGCCGTTGCGCATAAAGAAATCGAGCTTCTCACTTTTTTCAATGTTATAAAAGTCTTCCCAGCCCTTGTAGTTTTGGATCGTGACTTCTTTTGGCTTATCCATGATGCCTATCCTTCCTTTATTAATTGGATTCTCATATAATTAAAGGAAGAATTTTGGTTTTGCAATAACAAGTAAACATTTAAAAGCACCTTTAGAATATTTCGCCGACGACGGACCTAAACCATCCAATATTTTTTTCATCCAACTGATAGCAGGTAGCGGTGCCTTCGATAATGCCGGAGATCCAGCCGGCGTCTCTGAGCACCTTAAGATGCTGCGACACAGTAGCCTGGGCAATAGGGAGATATTCGACAATATCGCCCGTGATGCATCCCGGATGAGTCACCAGAAACTTGATGATTTCAAACCGGATAGGATTTCCTAATGCTTTGAGCATACCGATCAATTGCTCCTGTTTCTTGCCGGAAATATTCAATGTACAGCATGCGGGAGGTATCACTGTTTTTGTCTGTGGCATGTTATTCGATTCCATCCATCGTATTTTTACGATAAACAATATCAGGCTGAATACGGGATTGTCAACCCCTGTCTTAATTATTTGATAAAAATTTTTTTGTGAGGTAGAAGAATCTCATTTTTTGCTAAAATAAGCGTTACGAATAACGGATATTCGTGTGAAAATTGAAATCAGGCGGCAAAATGATCATCCTTTTGTGAAGTCTCCCCATAAGACCCTGTTATCCATGTCTTTGCCGGTGCTGTTGTCGCTGGTGGCAGAACCGTTGACCGGCCTGGTGGATACGGCTTTTGTGGCCCGACTGGGAGCGGGATCCCTGGCTGCATTGGGCGCCGGTACGGTCGCGCTTTCAAGCGTTTTCTGGGCATTTAATTTTTTAGGCATTGGAAGCCAAACCGAAGTGGCCCAGGCATACGGCAGGAAGGAGCTAAAACGGACAGCCGAAATTGGCGGCCTGGCAATCGCCTTAAGCGTCGCCATCGGAGGGCTTATGGTGCTTGGCGGCCTGCCGCTGGTGCCCATTCTATCCACTGTAATGGGAGCCGAGGGCGACGTCCATGACTTTGCTTCCCAATACATTCAGGTGCGCCTGTTCGGGGCACCGGCGGTCCTGGTGAGCCTGGCGGTCTTCGGTATCCTTAGAGGTTTGCAGGATATGCAGACTCCGTTCCGGGTGGCGGTCAGTATCAACATCTTAAATGTCATATTGGACCCCTTGCTCATATTCGGATATGGGCCGTTTCCGCGACTCGGGATATTCGGTGCCGGACTGGCCAGCGTCATCAGCCAGTGGATCGGTGCCCTCTGGGCGCTGACGGTCGTCCTCCACCGCCTGGGGATTCCGGATCGCATCCGCCTGGGCGACGTTCTGAAGCTTTTTCAAATCGGCCGTGACTTGTTTGTCCGCACCGGCCTGCTGACGGCTTTTTTTATCTTTACTACCCGGGCAGCGACGCGTATCGGCCCGGATGCCGGGGCCGCCCACCAGGCGATTCGGCAGGTGTGGGTGTTTACCGCTCTTTTCCTGGATGCTTATGCCATTACCGGCCAAAGTTTGATTGGATATTTTATGGGACCCGGCCGCCTGGAACAGGCAAAACGCGTGGCCCGGCTGGTTTGTGGCTGGAGCGCGGCAACAGGCGTTGTTTTAAGTGCGGCCATGTGGCTGGGTCAGGATTTTGTTGTCCGGCTGCTGCTGCCGCCATCGGCTGTTCCCATCTTTTTTTCGCCCTGGCTTATGGCCGTGATTACCCAGCCGATCAATGCCCTGGCTTTTGCCACCGACGGCATTCACTGGGGAACCGGAGATTTTCGCTTCCTGCGCAATGTGATGATTTCCGCCACTATCTTCGGTGGAATTGCCATTTACCTGCTCGATGAAAGTGTCTCGGGAGCCCTGACCTGGATCTGGTTGATCACCATATGCTGGATTACGATCCGGGCAGTCTTTGGGGTGATGCGGATTTGGCCGGGTTTGGGGAAGAGTCCCTTAAGAAAAAGTGACTAAAATGCCTAAAGTGAGCTAAAGTGACTAAAGTTATGGCGTCGCTCGTGCAGCGCAGGCGCTTGCGCCGCGTGGCGCTCCATCTTTTTAAATTTAAATGGCAGAATTCCTTAACTTTAGGCACTTTAGATCACTTCTCACTTTAGTCACTTATCATAGGAGGTTTTCATGCAAGCATATCGCGCTTGTCACCACTCAGAAATTGGGCCCCTTGAAGTTGTTGGGAGTCAAAAAGGTATTTTAACCATTACATTTGGTGCAGACGAATTTGAAACCGACCGCAACCTGCCGGCCCCCATGACGGAATGCCTGCGACAGCTGGCTGAATATTTTAAAGGCCGGCGCCAAAAATTCAGCATTCCCCTGCTTCTGGAAGGAACCGATTTTCAAAAAGCCGTCTGGCGGCAGTTGCAAAAAATTCCTTTTGGGCAGACAGCCTCCTACGGGGATGTTGCCCGGGGCGTCGGTAGTCCCAGGGCCTTTCGAGCGGTGGGCAACGCCAACAACAAGAACCCGATTCCCCTGATTATCCCCTGTCACCGCGTAATCGGCAGTGACGGCAAACTGGTCGGTTTCGGCGGCGGTATCTGGCGCAAAGAGTGGCTGCTGGACCATGAAAAACGGTTTCGATTCTAACCGGAATCCCGCTTAATACGGTGGACATTAACCTTCCTGACACTTGCCCTTATTGCTGACATTTATTGCCGCATTCAATGACAATTTTTGTAATCTGCTGTCATTGTAAAATTCCAATAGAAATTTATCTAGTTGCAATTATTCATAAAAATTTCTTCGATGTCTGATGGTATGGATTTTGCTCGATTTTAAGGCATTATTTCGTCATCGGGGGAGAATTATGAATCGGAAAAGAGTTCTCGGGATTTGTTTAATATTTCTGATGGTTGCTTTCATTTTTATTCAGCCGGCCTATGCCGGTCCCGGCGGCCAGATTGCTAAAATCCTTGCCAAGACCTTCTGGGGGAAAATGGCCCTGGGTCTACTGACGCTCATCCTGCTGCCGGTCGGTATTTATTTATACATCAAGCAGAAGCTGGCGGAGCGGCGGGCCCATAAAGATCTGAGGTTTATGGCGCAGCATGATCCAAATTTCGAATGGCGGCGGGCCAAAAAGCGTATTCTGGACTGCTTTTATCGGATCCACAGCGCCTGGAAAGACGAAGATGTATCCGAAGCCTGTGAGTATCTGACCGACTGGTATTGGCAAAACCAGCAACTGGTCTATCTGGATAGATGGCACCGGGAAGGACTGCGCAATGTCTGTGCAGTCAAAAAGATCCGGGCCATCCGCCCGCTGCTTTTCATTCACCGCAACGATGATACTGCCCATGGGGGCTCCCTGCTGGTGGTATCGATAACCGCCAATATGCAGGATTACCGGGTTCAGCGCGAGACCGACAAAGTGGTCGAAGGCGACCGGAAATTTAAGGATCGCGAAACCATCTGGACCTTTAGCCTGGTCGAGGGCCAATGGCGAGTGTCTAACATTGAAGCGGCCGGGTGTGAATTTGACTATATCTTTCAGGTTAAAAACGTGCCCAGGATTGAAGAAATGGTTATGGGCCCTGCGAATCCGATAAAAATCGATGGTGAGCAAATAAATACGGGCAACTGGAGCGCCGGTTCCATTGAGCCGCTTTAAGGAAGAATGGCTTATTTAGACGCGTTAGCTTTAGTGACTGCCGCCTTTCATCGGTATTAGCGGTGCTAACTTAACGATCTGGCCGTTTTCATTTACCTCAACAGCCGCTGCACGCATGGCGGAATACCACACTCCGACATTTCTGCCGAGATGATCTAAAATGGTAAATCCCCAGGATCGGGTGCCGCAGCCTGAGCCCTTGAAAGAAACCCGATCGATCAATGTGTGGAAATCTTTCGATTGGGTATCGATTTTCACCCACAGCTTTGAATTCAGATCGAAGTTTTTATTTATTCCAGCGATGACAATAGGGCTGCTAAATGTACCCCAGTAGTAATATGTGTGGTCCGGCATAATCTGATATGCTTCAAAAGCGGGTGTAATATCAGGAGTTGATTCCAGCCTTCCATAATTTGACATGGCACAGCCGCCAAGAACGGCTAAAGCGATGAAAAGCAAAATGATGCTGCCTGGCAAACTGCGGTTGTATATTTTTAATCCAATCATTTGAGCAACCTTTCTAAGTTATAAAATCAAAATATGAGAATATCCAGACTGGGTTCCCTATTCAGATATCATAGCTGATAGTGTCCCTGTCAAGTGATAGGAAGTGATTTTTTCCCGGCCGCCGAAGCGCTGCCGATGACTGAAACCCTGGCCTTGACCGTTTTGGACCAAACTTTCGGCCTCACCGGAGATGACGGCGCTTTCCAGCGATTTGCGGCGGAATATGATTTAACCGATGCCATCGAAATTGCAGGGGGAGCGGTGTTTTACCAATCCGGCGACCTGCCCCGATTCCGCGACGTGGGCAAAAACGACCGCCTGTATTTAGAATTCAAATACAATTTTTAATTTTATTTACAGTAATATATCTAAATTAAAGCTTTTGAATTGTAAAATCTCGAAGCTATTTGAATCTAAAATTAAAAAAAACTCCTTGACAAATAATTTTATTGTTCTATAATTCGATACATGTCGAATAATAAACTTGATAAATATTCCGGAATTTTTAAGGCGCTGGCCAACCCCAACCGGTTAAAGATTTTTATTAGCCTGGCAACCTGCTGCAAGCCCGGAACCATCGGGATCATCGACTCCAGCAATACCGCATGTGTGGGGGATATCGGTAAGGATTTAGATATCGTACCGTCTACAGTGTCCCATCATATCAAAGAGTTGCGTCGGGCGGGCCTGATTAAAACCCACCGCAATGGGCAGAACATCGAATGCTGGGTGGATCCAGAGATTTTGGAAGAATTGAAGTATTTTTTTTCTTTTTAACGGGTGGTGCATTTTTTTTGCGTATATATTTCGATAGATGTCGAATAATTAAACAACGGAGGACTAAAAACATGGGAACGAAGAATTCAGATCAAATTCGTCAGGCGGTCCGAAGCCGATATGGCGAAATTGCCAAACAGGAAACCTCAGGATGCGGCTGCAGCACGCTTTCATCCTGCTGCGGTGCGACACCCGGGTCAATTGAAAAAATGTCCCAGGCGTTTGGTTACACCAAAGAGCAGCTGGACAGCGCTCCTGAAGGCGCCAACATGGGGCTGGGCTGCGGCAACCCTCAGGCGATTGCATCCCTGAAGGAAGGCGAAACGGTTTTAGACCTGGGCAGCGGCGGCGGTTTCGATTGCTTTCTGGCAGCAAAATCGGTGGGCGAATCCGGCCGGGTCATCGGCGTAGACATGACCGCCGATATGGTCAGCAAAGCCCGTCAAAATGCCGAAAAACTTGGCGCTAAGAATGTTGAGTTCAGACTGGGTGAGATCGAGCACCTGCCGGTGGCCGATGCCAGTGTGGATGTGATTATCTCAAACTGCGTCATCAACCTTTCGCCGGAGAAAATGGATGTATTCCAAGAAGCCTGGCGTGTGCTCAAGCCCGGCGGCCGTCTGGCGATTTTAGATGTGGTGGCACTTCAGACACTGCCCGCTGAAATCAAAAACGATATATCCCTGATATCCGGATGCGTCGGGGGCACCGAGAAAATTGAAGATATCGAAAAAGCACTTCAGGAAGCCGGCTTCCTGAATATCAACATACATCCCAAGGATGAAAGCCGTGAAAGTATCCGTGAGTGGTTTCCCGGGCGGAATTTGGAAGACTATGTGGCCTCGGCGACAATAGAGGCAAAAAAGCCTTTTTGAATTTCTCACGCAAAGGCGCAAAGCCGTGAAGGCGCAAAGATAATTATAATTAAAACGAATCGGAGGATAGAAATTGAATGCCCAAACAACTACTCGGGAGATCGTGCTGCCGGATGGAGATGAGTGGATTTTAAGGGTCAAGGAAAAAGCCTTTGAAAATATGAAACGCCATGACGGCTGCGCCCAGGTGATTGTGGATGCATTTATGCAGGAATGGGGAATTCACGATCCATGGGTGACGCGGTCTGCCACTGCATTTTTAGGCGGCATGCTGTCTTCATACACCTGCGGTGTTCACGTGGCCGGCATGATGGTCCTGGGATTGCTGATTGGCAGGGAAAATATCGAAGAGGGTCTGGATGGGATTTTCCCTATTGCAATCCCAGGGCAGGAACTCATCCAGCGGCTCAATGCGAAGATCGGCAGCCATTCCTGCAAAGAGTTGACCGGTGTGGACTTTACGGATCTTAATGCGGCGCTGGAATTTCATGCCTCAAAAGAGCATGAAAAATGTTTTGACCGAGTGGCGGACGGCGCGGAAGAAATCGCGCTATTTATAAAAGAGCTCAACCAAAAAGGCGAATTGTTCCGGCTTTCAAATTAATTTAATTAAGAGGTCGAGGAGTTTTTCCGTCATTCCCGCGCAGGCAGGAATCCGGCCTTGTCCCCGCACAGATGGGGATCCAAACATAAAAGCATTTCTGGATTCCCGCCTGCGTGGGAATGACAAACTTTTAATAAAAAAACTCCCGGATCCCAACTATTTTAAGGAGGCTGTTATGAAACCTTTTTACAAAGGCTTGGACACCGAAACCCAATTACTGGTGGCCCTGGGTTCGGCCGTGGCATCCGGCTGCATACCTTGTCTTGAGAGTATTACCGGACTGGCCCGTGCCGAAGGTATCGATGAAAAAAAGCTGC
The DNA here is from genome assembly GCA_963706575.1 of uncultured delta proteobacterium. Lineage (GTDB taxonomy): Bacteria > Desulfobacterota > Desulfobacteria > Desulfobacterales > JAHEIW01 > JAHEIW01. The sequence goes on from CAVPNL010000006.1 coordinate 77,312, forward strand.
GGGCCGCCGCCATCATCGGCCAGTTTGTCAAAGACCAGCCCGCCAATAATATGAAAACCACCGCCGACGCGCTTTTAGGCACCCATCTCCAATCGGCAGCTGCCCAGGCCGGGTGTCCGATGGAATCGGATGCGGCGCCGAAGGCAGTTGATTCTAATGAATCCAAGAAGGCCTGTGGATGTTCATAAATATGATATTTCAATCTGACAGTAACATAAGCCGCCTTTAATAGCGCTTGGCACCGGCACCATCAACGGCAGCAAAGAGCAAAAACAGGATGCCTTCACGGGCTCTTGCTAAATTAAACTTCTGATCCTGCAAAATGTTCAGATAGTATTCTCGAAGATCAGGCGGGTTTTATTACATTATGATAGTGCAAATTGGGATGATTACATATGTCGCATGGCGTCTTAGGTGCTTCATCTATAGTTGATCCACAAATCTCACATACGTGAAAGTCGAATTTCATTCCTTCTAATTTTTTCGCCACATGTCCAAAAAAATATTTCGAATATTTTCGAATTTCACTTATTTTTCGTCTATGTTGCTGATGGGATTTCCATGAGTACATACAATTGATAACAGCTTGATCATGTGATTCTTTTTTTAGTTCTGCAAGGAAACCCGGATAGGTTTTTTTGATCTTTTTTAACTCACCCGCTGTCGCCTTTATCAAATTTGCTTTCGTGTCCAATATTGAAATATCCAATTCAGGCTCTGTGGTCCCTGCACTCATTGAGGCAAGTATCCTTTTGTAGTTCTCAGCGTGTATTTTTTCAGAATATGCAAAGGCGGTGAAAAGATAGGCAATATTAGAATATTTTTCTTCAACCGCTTTTCGGGAATAACGAACATAATTTTCATATGTCATCTTTTCTGTTTCATAGGCGGTTTTTAAAACAGCGACAGTTACTGGGAAGCTGTCATTTTTTGCCAGTTTATTTTCATTTGAAGATGCAGCAGCAATAGACAATGGATATAAGAGTGACAATGAAGCAATACGATAAAGAAAATTTCTTCTTGAAATTATTTCCATGTTAAAAACTCCCGAAAAGCATTATTTCACCAAATTACAGATCCATTAAACGCATTTTTCCTTATATTGCACACGCCGTGTCGCTTAAACTTCACGCATCACGGCCAATTCCTCTCTGACTTTATCCGGCTCGATCGGGGTGTCTAGGCGCTCGAAGATCTCCAGGGCCTTTGTTAGATACTCCCGGGCCTGGGCGATTTCACCTTGCTGCTTGTGGAGCCGGCCATAGCCTGCGTAGGCCATCGCCAACTGTTTTCGGCCTTGATCTCTCGAAAAATGGCGATGCTTTTCTCGAAGTGGGGTGCCGCCTGGGTCGGATTGGTTTTCAGGGCGATCTCGCCCAAAAGCCGTTGAGCAAACCCGACATAATACCTGACCCCACAGCGCTCTGCCATTTCCAGGCCTTCTTCGAACGTCTGTCTCGCTTTCTCGTCCTTTCCGGCCAGCCAGTACCCCTCACCCAAAAAGCATGCGAGTGGGATTTCACTATTAATAAACCGTCCAGCGCGAAAAATCGCTAACACCGCAGTCAGAAGCTCAATTCCCCTTGTTGTATCTCCGGCTCGGCACAAGGCCCATCCAAGACTTCTCTGCGCCCACGCTTTGTCGGCAGGTGTAGGCGCTTTCTGGACCGCCAGCTCCCCATATTCGACTGCCCGGGCCAGATCGCCTTGCCAGGTATAGGCTATCGACAGGTTCCAGGCGACAAAAGAGATCAGGCTGTTGTCTGAAAATTCCTCGGCAACGCTCAGCGCCTTTTGAGCTTCTTCCACCGCCTCATCCCAGCGACCAAGACATGCGTAGGCCCTTGAGGCTGCGGACAACGCATACGTATGAAAGCGAAGGTTAAACTGCTGCTCCATCGTGCGAAGGACGTCTTCTTTCAAGGCGAGGACTCGGTCGTAGTCGCCCCTATCCAAATGGCAAAATTGCCAGAACACATATGCATACCCGGCATCTTCAACGTTTCCAGATGCTTCAGCAAGTTCTGCTGCCTTGGTCAGGGTTTGGATGGCCTGATCAAAGTTGCCGAACGAATACTCACAGTGTCCCAAGCGGGCATAGAACGCCCCCAGCAGCTCTGGATTCCCTAACTCCCTCGCCATGGGCTCGTAGCGGGTCAAAAGGTCGTAATACTCTGGGTGCCTTAAGAGCAGAAAGAACACGATCCCCTGGTTTACCAACAGAGAGATTCGCCGCTGTCGGTTCTCTTCGGTCTCGGGCAGGGCATCGAGAAGTTCCATGGCCTCATCAAAATAGGCCTTAGCCTCCTCCATGGCGTTGAGCTTGACCGCCTTCTGGTTGGCCAGATCCAGATACTCCACCGCCTTGTCCGCATTGGCACTGCGCCCATAGTGGTAGGCCAGCAGTTCGTAGTGTTCTTCGAGCCGATCCGGGTAGAGTGCTTCTATGGCTTCTCCTATCTTTTCATGAATCTCCTTTCTTCTTTTGAGAAGTAAGCTGTTATAGGCCACCTCTTGAGTGAGCGCATGCTTGAAGATATAGGTCGATTGGGGATATATTCCTCTCTCATAGAGAAGCTCTGAGTCCTTTAAAACGGATAGATGGGACAGTAATTCCTGTTCTGCGAGTCCCGTCACCTGCTTGATTAAATCGTAGCTGAACTCCCTCCCAACCACTGAGACCGGTCTGAAGCACGCCCTTCGCCCCCTCAGGCAGGGAGTCAACCCGGGCCATGATGACATCCTGAATCGTGGCAGGAATGGTCACCTCCTTGATATCTTTTGCTAAGCGATATTTGTTGTCCTCTTTCTCAATGATCTTTAGATCTTTAAGGGACTTTATAAACTCCTCGATGAAAAAGGGGACTCCTTCTGTCTTCTCAAGGATCAACTCCTCAAGATCTGCTATCAAGCTCCTCTGTGCCCAGGAGATGAGATACCATGGTAAGGCTCTCTCGGTTGGAGAGCCGGTTCAAGGTCACCTGACTGTGATAGGACTTGGCGCCCCAGGTGTGAACAAACTCCGGCCGGTAGGTAAATATCAATAAGACCCTTGCCCCCGGTATGCTCTCTAAAACATATTTCAATACTTCCTCTGAACTCTTGTCCACCCAGTGGAGATCCTCATAGGCCATGATCAGGGGCCGGATCTCAGAACCTTTAAGGACGATTCTGCTTTAATGCCTCAATGATTCGATCTTTCTTCGCCTCAGGGCTCATGGGGATCTTGTCGATACCGCTGTCTTTGACCGACAAGAGCTCCAAAAGATAGGGAAGGGTCGAAGCTTCATCTGCCCCCAATATTTTCAGGCCTCTTTTGACCTTTTCCCTGATCTCTGAATCTCCATCGCCCTCCCTGGATATCGAAGTTTGCTTTCAGGATGTCTATGATGCGGATGATAGGCTACGCCCCTGCTGTAAGAGAGGCACTTTCCCTCCAAAAAGGTCACATCCTCGTTGGCTACAGCCTTTCTGAACTCATACAAGAGCCTGGATTTGCCTACCCCGGCCTCGGCCACGATGGAAAAGGCCTGCCCTCTGCCTGCCTTGGCCCGTTCAAAACCATCAAGCAGAAGCTCAAGCTCCCGCTCCCTTCCCACAAAAGGAGTCAGACCCCGCTCGGCACTGACGTCAAATCGTGTCCTTCTGGTACTGGGGGCGATCACCCGGTAGACATTGACCGGCTCTTCCTTACCCTTGATTTCCCTTTGCCCCAGAGCCTCAAACCGAAAGAATCCCTCGGTGAGCTTGAATGTATCCTCTGTCACATAGGTCGTTCCTGGCTCTGCCAGCCCTTCCATCCTGGAGGCCAGATTCACCGTGTCACCAACTGCCTTGAACTCTACTCGCAGATCATTACCCAGGGTACCCACAACCACCGGACCGGTGTGAATGCCGATTCGCATTTTAAGAGGCGGGAGCACCTTTTTTTTCTTGTTTCAATTGGTCACTGAATTTTGCCATTTCCCGGTGAATGGCAAGGCTGATCGAATCGCCCGTTGCGGTGCATCCTCCAAGGCAACTGGGGCTCCAAAAAGGGCCATAATTCCATCACCGGTCATCTCGTTGACCGTACCTTCGTAGTCGTGGACCTTGTGAATCAGGATTTCATAGACCTGATCCATGATGGCGTAGGCTTCTTCAGGACCGAGTCTCTCCGACAGGGGGGTAAATCCCTCCATGTCGCAGAACATCACCGTGACCTGTTTGCGTTCACCTTCGATCCTGTCTCTTTGGGATAGGATTTTCTCGGTAAGACCCTTGGGAAGGTATCGTTGAATTTTAGTTATTTTTTCATCAAAGGAGAGGTCTTTAGGGGCTTGTTCAACAGGTAAGCTTAGCTTCGACCCGCATTCATCGCAAAATTTGCTGCCAACTCGGTTGGTAGCTCCACATTCGGGGCAGGTCAGTTCAAATTTGTAACCGCACTCATTGCAAAACTTTGCCCCTTCACGATTCTCAAACTGACAATTTGGGCACTTCATTTTTATGCCCTCCTCTTTAGAATTGAACAGTTTGAATTGGAGTGAAGGAAATCTGAATGGTTTTGCCGAAAATACTTTAATTAGGGTTCAATGTCAATTATTTGGACACTCAATATCTTGTGGTTAAGTTTCGGGAGAGATTTTTGAAATTTCTTGTCACAAAACAAAATATCAGACAACTTCTGGAGATGTCTGGAATCGTGTAGCGTTAAGCATCAGTGGCCCTGGTGGCGGTCGGTCGAATGTGCATGTTGGGCTCTTTGGTTGGCGAGTCAAGAACAGGTATGATCTCAAATTCAACCAGATCACTCCATTTTTCAATCCAAAGATTGAACAATTCAGAATCGTCTGTTTCCATCAACTGAAAACAGCGTGTTCCGTCTTCTGTAAGCCATGAATCGATGTATTTAAGCCCATCAGGCAGCATACGCCCCTTTGCCTCATAGCGAGCATAGACCTTTTCTTTCGATCCCGGCTTGAACATCTCGATGACCATGTATTTCAATTGTGCCTCCCTATGTTCCTTGGATGTGCCGCCTAATAACGATCATAAGCCGCGTCAAAATCAATCGACTGAGCTTCGATCTTTTGATTGATCATAAAAACGGAAAACTTCTGATATGAAATCGATATCAAAGGTAGACGGAGCTTTCAAGGGCGGAGGGGCTTAGTGGAAATAGGGCTGGATTCGTTTAAATGTTCGTGAAATTGTGTTGTCTCAGATGGTTTGAACTTTCAGGGGGATCAAAAGGTTAGCCTATTTGATATGAAATGATTTCTTCATTATTTCCAACCAGGAAAACTTCACCGTTTTTGGATCTTTCTCTGCGCTGGTGGATTTTTTGGAAAACTCGCTATCCAGATATTCCTGGACAGGTTTATAATTTTCATACCAGATGGTTTCTTCATCTTGCATTTTAAATGTACCTTTCATTCACCGAGCACCTTTAAGCCGATTTTCGGCCAGATCTATTCTATTCACCTAAAAGCTGGGGTTTTTACCAGAACCCTACTCAAAAGTACAGCCTAAAATTCACTTTTTTTCACGAATCGTTGTTTTTTATTAAATAATTAGCAAAAGAAGTTAATACCTTATATATGGTGTTGTTTAATTCTTGACATACAAGATGTGGTACATATATAATATCTCAACCGAAATCAACGATTTAATGAAATTTTTCTTTCGCTCAGCAGAAGCTCAACGTCGAAAATCACACCGAAAATACAGGTATCCTGAAATCGGCCAACCGAAAACTGACCCTAATTCCGCTAATTCAATAGAATTATTCTAAATTTTTGGCACAATGCTGAAGCTTAGAAAACAAAGAGGCAAATAAAAATGCAGCATCTGTTAGAGGTAGCGGATAAAATTCCCTGGGTAATGGCTCCCGCGTTAGTGATCGTCGCAACGATTGTCATTTCTGTGTTGTTCACTTTGAGAGGGTTGTTGCAACCGGCATCAAAAGCAATGATCGTTGCCGTGATGCTGGCAATGAGCGCCTGGGTAGTTATGATGCGAGCATTCTGAGGAAATTCCGGCCGACTAATCAAGGCGCGCAGCAGGTTCGTCGCCCGGGTTCGACCCGATTTTAGAAATGCGGCTGTTTCGTTTATGATACGAAATCACCATCAACCCACAATACGCAGGGCCAGATATGGTACCAGGTTGAACAGGAATATCGCTATTTTAAAAAGCGCCATGCCGCTATAGTGAATGGCATCGAACTTTTCAATCGAGATTTTAAACCATTTACTGTGAAACCGGTACATCCAGTCGTGAGCCAAAATGAAAAATAAAAGCCACCATAGCAGCGCTATCCAGTTTATTACGATACACCATGCCAGTGCATCACGAATGATTTCAAGCGTCATTGTCTCTCCTCCTTTTTTTTCAGTCCAAATTTTGCGCCTATAGACACCTCTCATCGCACTGCACCGGTCGGAACCTTCCCTGTGAAGCAAACAGCCTTAGCATTGATTTCCGGATAACATGTGAATGTCCCGCTGCGGAAAGGGTATCGTTATTCCGGCCTGCACCAGGGCATTGTAGACGGCCAGATTGGCCTGATACAGGGTTTGAAAATATTGTTTGGTCGGTACCCAGTAACGCATGCCGAATATTTTTCTACGGTTGCGAGTTCTTCTTTCATGGGAAACCGCCGCACGTTAAGCAGTTTAATATTTACTGACGGTTTTTAGCAATCCTGTTCAATTACGGTTTATTCACCTTTATAATGACCAGGGTAATGTCGTCTTCTGTTTTATGGCCATCGATAAATTGATTGATTTCATTGTAAACTGCATTGAGGATATCATCGGCCCCCGCCGCGGCGTTTTGGCGGATAATGTCCTTAAAACGCTTTTTGCCGAACATCGTTCCCTTTTTATTAAACGCTTCCCAGATGCCGTCAGTGCCGATGGCGATAATCTGCCCGTTTGTGAGCCCTTCGCGGCGGTTTTCAATGTATTTAAAGGCTTCATTAACGCCCAGCGCCACCCCGGTACCTTTGAGTTCCACAAAAGTGTCCTGTTGCGGGTCATATAAAATGGCAGGGTCATGGCCGGCTCGCACCCAGTCGATATGATCTTTTTGCAGATCCACCGTTAAATAAAAAAGCGTCATAAACCGTCCGGTTTCTAATACATCCCGGGTCAGGTGAAGATTCATGGCGGTGATGATTTCCGACATGGTTCCGGGCTGGGAGGCGCGCATGCGCAAAAATGCCCGGGCCGATGTCATCAGCAGCGCGGAGTCCACCCCGTGGCCGGTGATGTCGCCCACCGCTACGGTAAACGGGCCGTCCGGTTTTTCACGTCGCCACAGAAAATCAAAGTAATCACCGCCGATTTCATCGCAGGATACATTCCGGCCGGCAATGTCGAGGCCGTGAACGTTCGGTTTGCTCTGGGGCAGCAGGCTTTTTTGCACCTCACCGGCCAACGCCAAAGCTTTTTTATGCTCGGTCATATCGGTTATGAAGGCCATGTTGCCGATGACCTCCCCCTGATCGCCTCGAAGGGTGTTGCCGTGTACTAAAATCGGCACATGCCGCCCGTCTTTGGCCACCACGGTTCCTTCAAACTCGCGATATTCTTTGGCCAGGATCTCCTCCCGGTTGGCTGACATGAACTGCCTGAATTCATCAGTCGCCAGGTCAAAGGGGGTTTTGCCCAGGATCTCCTCGCGGGAAAAGCCGAGCATTTTACAGTAGGCGTCGTTGGCCTCGGTAATTTTCAAATCTTCGCCCATGAGGATAAATCCCTCTCCGGCAGTTTCCACGATGCGGCGAAATTTTTCTTCGCTTTTGCTCACCTGTTCTTCAGCCAGCTTGCGGCTGGTAATATCCACCAGCAGGCCCTGGTTGAATATTTTGTTGCCCTGATCGTCGCGCACCACCGAAGTCTGGTCTTCTACCCAGCGGATCTGGCCCTCTTTGGTCATAATCCGATAAAGCTGGGTATATTCTTCGGCGTCTTCTTCCATGTACTGCTTGATTTCCTCACCGACACGCTCAAAATCATCGGGGTGCACAACATCTTTAAAATGGATCTTATCTTCAAGAAACTCTTCGGCCGTATACCCCATCTGGCGGATGTTGTCGGAAACATACACCAGGCGAGGTTTGTCACCGGCCACCCGCCGAAAGAGAACCACCGGGCTGTTGTCGATGATCACCTGGGCCAGACGAAGTTCTTCTTCGGCACGATCGTGCAATATGCATTCTTTTTCAAAAGAACTTGTGTGCTCTTTAAATTGCGTCTTGAGGGCCGTTAATTCCCTGATGAGTTCGTCTTTGGTTTTGTTTTTGTCGGATTTCATAATTCTTACCCATTTAATTCGGATACGTTTTTACTTCAATCGACCGGAAGTATTTTATTTAAAACTATTACCTCTAAATTAGCAGGTCAACCGTTGAGAAAGGATAGAGTAGAAAAGTATAGCTTATCAATGGTTTTCTTTTGAGCATTCGAGCCGAATTTTTATAACCAATTAGACCGGTCGGTCTAATATGAGTAAAAGATATTCCGCCATTTGTTTGGCCGCAGCACCACTTATGGTCACTTTTTTAAGATGTAATCAAAAATAAATTTACGGTGATTTTTAAGGGGAGCCAGGTTTTGAGACAGCTTCATCTGTATGATAGCGCCATGCCAACTGGCGATGATGAAACTGGCCGTGTCATTTATATTTAAACTTTTCAGTATTTTGCGATCGTTCTGAGCCGCTACCAACACCTGGCTGTAAGCGTCGACCATCATATCGATGGCTTCGCTGAGTTTTTTGCGAAAGATCGGGCTTAAGTCCCCCATTTCTTGTGCGAGATTGCCGATGGGGCAGCCGCCGGAAAAGTTTTGGGATTCAAAGTATTCCATGAAGGCGCTTAAAAACCGATAGATCCGGTTGAGCGGTGAAACCCGGGTGTCTTCCAGTGTTTCTTTGGCAATCCGCTTAAAGTGGGCCGAAAAATAATCAATAACTTGAAGCCCAAACTCGTCTTTGCTTTTGAAATAATTATAAAAAGATCCTTTGGGCACATTGGCGGCATTCAGGATTTCCTGGATACCGGTATGGTTAAATCCCTTGCGATGGATGATTTCGGCCCCGGTTTCAATGATCCTGTCTCTGGTATTGGCTTGCATGCGGATCTCCCCATTGGTGTTTTTACGGAAATGTTATTGTTCATACAAAATAGACCGGTCGTCTCGATTTGTCAAGTTTTTTGCCCGAACAAAAATCGGGGTTTTCATTTTGAAAAATACTTGACAAATAGTTGAATTAGTATTATTTAAGTATATACTAAAATACTTAACTTGAAGCTGGGATATCATGAGTTTAGAACCTTCTGAAATGTTTAAAGCCCTGGCGGTTGAATCCCGCGTGAAAATAATTGATTTATTAAAATCCAGGGGACCCACCGGCGCAAAAAAAATTGCCGAACTGCTCGGTATCACACCGGCGGCCGTGTCACAGCATTTAAAAATATTAAAACAAGCCGGTTTTGTCAGAAGTGAGCGCAACGGCTACTGGATACCTTATTCAATCGATGAGGAAGCCCTGGAAAATTGCGGAGAAGTACTAAGTGAAATCTGCACCTGTGGCTGTCAGGGAACCGGCGATTTCAGGGAAAAAGAACTGGCGAGTTCAAGTTTGGAATCTCTCCGAAAATATGAGCATGAAATCGAAAATGAGCTTAGAATCGTCCGCGATCGGATAAAAGAACTTAAATCAAGTGATAATTAGCTAAAAATTTTTAAGCTAAAATTTAAGTGATTGCTAAAATACTTAATCAATAACCGGAAAGGAGGTGATGAGCATGGCTGGTAAAAAGAAAAATTGCGGCTGTGGCTGTATCGAGCAGAAGCCGACTAACCAGAAGGGCCCTAAAGGCAAAAAAAAGACCAAAAAAGTCAAATAGTTAGAGCTGAAAAGCGATGGAAAAAGAGGGCAGAAGAAAAAACGATCAGACAGCGCGACGATATCTTCTGCCTTTTTTCTTTTTTAGGTTATTTTCCCATCCATCGCAACCAGATGGCCGCAGTCCATCCCCAAATGGCGTTAAACACCACCACGAACAGAGGGGTAAGCATCCCAAGATCGATTCCCATCATGCCCTTGTTTGCTTTCATCGGGAAAACCACGAAAAGCTGCACCAGGGTCGGGCCCAGGCTGAAAATAAAACCCCGGGACCAGATGCGCGTCTTCAGCATCGGCAGAAGAAACAGGATCCCCCAGATGCCGCCCCACACCAGTCGCGGATATAGCCATGCAGCCGAAAGTTTAGGGGCAATTTTTACCCCTAGAGCCGCTGTAATTCCAAACTCTCCGAAAGCCCAAACCGCCAGACTGTTGAGCAGACCTCCCAAAACACCCGCCGCAAACACCAGACTCGTATTCCTTGCTAAGTTAGGCATCTCGATTTCCTCCTTTGCTCTGAAAACTGTTCGCAATAAAATAATCATCTTTATTGCCAAGTCCAAAAAAACAAGCTCAAAAAGTGATTAGAAGTGGTTTGAAGACCTCAGATCAGGTTTCCCGCTTGCGGGGCAACGCAGCCATTGGGTCTTGGGTAACCGCTTAGTATTTAGCGGTCGTGTTTCACATAAAAAATGCGGTGCAGCAAAATTATCGTAAATAAGCTTGCTTTTTTAAAAAAGGGTGTTATGATTTAAGTAATCAATAAAGGCCCGCTCTTAATTGGCGGGCCGGTTTCGTTCTTAAGGAAATATCCATTTGTCAAAGTGGCACCCTGAAGTATGGAACTATGAGAATTATTTGAAAGGAGGATGTCACAATGGCTAGTGGAATCGTAAAATGGTTTAACAGCAGCAAAGGCTATGGCTTTATAGAGCAGGAAGACGGCCCGGACGTATTTGTTCATCATTCAGGAATCAATGCAACCGGTTTTAAATCTCTGTATGAAGGCGACAGTGTTACGTTTGACATTGAGCAAGGCCCCAAAGGTCCTGCAGCAACCAATGTAACCGTTGCCTAAGCAGCTGTTTCAAAGCTAAAAAAAGGGCATTCCCTCAAATTGCGAGGGAATGCCCTTCTTATTTTGTATAAAAGAAACTATTATTTCAGGTTCAAAAAGTTATAAGCCTTTTTGAAACTGTCGATTTTAGCGGATATCAAAAACCGCTGTCGCGCTTATCGGTCAGCCCGAATTTTGGGGCCAGGTCGATCATTCCAGAATTTCAAGGACGATGCGCCTTTTAGCCTTTCCGGATGCTGCGCTCAATATGGTACGGATCGCCTGAGCCGTCCTGCCGTGCTTGCCGATAATCTTTCCCATATCCTGCTTTGCGACTTTGAGTTCCAGTATCAACGTCTGACCACCCTCAACTTCAGTAACCGTTACCTCTTCCGGCCGGTCTACAAGTGCACGTGCAATTTCGCTGATCAAATCTTTCATAGCTCCAGGTCCTTTGTTGGCTGTTAAGTATTAAGGTATCCCGAGCATCGAGGATTTATCCGGAATTCCGCTCGATTTGGTCAGGCCACAGCATACCTGAAGTCCGGTCGGATGTCAAAAGAAGAAAATTCAGGGAGAAAGATTTAACATATTAAATATCGCTAGGTTAGCCCGTAGGAATTGATTTGTAAAAAGTGATCGGGTGCTATATGCCCCAAGGCGATGGCGGTGCAGCTGGCGGGTTAAAGATTGCCCTACCGGACGTTTGCCCTAAAATGTTTATATCCGGCTGTAAAAGAAGGGCGGCTCATAGGAGTCGCCCGTCAAGGAGGAGAACAGATGAAGGTCTGTAGGCTGCAGATGAACACCTGTCCTTGATTAAAAAGTAAGACTTTGTAAGGATATGTCAAACCTAAAATGATTGATGGCTGATTCTAATCCGACGCAGGTGGATCTTCGACCTCGACAATCGCTCAATTTAGGTCATCCTTGATAAGGGCTGCTCGCGAAAGGTGCATCTTTGCGATAGGTTCTAAATCAATCGGGATAAGACCGTGATCAGCAGCAAGCATATGCCAAACCATATCAGAGAATTAAACCAGTTATTTTCTGGCAGGTCTTTTTTTTGTTTTCTTGCGGCAGACATTTTATAAGCCTTTAACTGAATGTTATCACCGGATGCAACCCGTCTGAAGCCCTTCATCGGACCTCAGACGGATTTTTAAGCCAGTATTAGCGCGGTTTTCGCATGAGCGTCTGAGCCTGTTCCTGGGTGATGGTGCCATCTTCAATACCTTTTTCAATCAGCTGACTCATAAGCTCTCGTCGTTTGGAGCGGTTTTCCATTTTTGTGAGAATGTCTTCTTCCTGCTCCGGCGTAATGGTTTTATTTAAAGCAGCCTGTTTAACCTGTTCTCTGAATTTAACCTGCATCACGCTGCGAAACGCCTGCCGGTCAATGTTTAGCTTTTGCATTACAGTGTGCATGCGCTGATCTTTGAGTTTGGCTTGAACGGCTTCCGCCGATTGCCCCGTCATCTCTGAAAGGGTCTGAACCATCAGGTTTTTTTGCTGATATTTTGCCAGCAGCATTAGGCCGCCTGCTTTATGGCGGTGTTTAGATCCGAAACCCCTGCGATCACCTGCTCCTTGATTGTCCGCAAGCGCCAATCCGGAAAGAATGATACCCACTACCAGAACGCAACTGATGATGATGTGTTTTGTTTTCATGATAATCTCCTTACGGTTTGTTTTAAGATTTTGCATTGTAACCAGACGATATGTGTACACTGTGTTTAAGCTAACAATTAATTGTGTTGGAAATATGAAGAAAAATTGGGGAGATTGTAGAGATTGTGCCACCGGGATTTTTAAACCGACAGCACATTCGCCCCTAAAAAATGGTGCGGTTTAATTACATCATAGGAATCGATTGTGGAGAAAATATGAAGAACCGATGGGAAGATCATGAAGGAAGCAGTATTGTTTTGAAATCGGTCTTAAAGTATTATAGTAATTTATAAAACAACACGGAAACGCTATTTGAAAAAAAGACGATGAATTTCAAACTTTCTTATAAAATTTTTGTGGCCTTTACCTTAACCGCGTTTTTGGTTGTGGCCCTTATGGTTGGACTCATAAGGTTTTATGTTGCCCGCAATTTTGCAGATTACGCCAACAAAGCGCTGCTGGAAAGATACAGCGATGTCTCAGCAGCTCTGGCCACCGAATATCAAACCCACAAGGGCTGGCAGGCGCTCAAGGATAACCCCAGACGCTGGCAGCAAATATTGCGGTCCAGTCTGCCGCGAAAAGTTTTTGCCAATCGCAAACAACCGCCACGACCGCGCGAAATTGAAAACAAAGGATCCGGCAGCAGTGATCCAGGCATGCTTACCCCGAGGCCTGCCAGACGAATTGAGAGACTGACCCGCAGGCTGGTGCTTTTTGATGCGGATAAACAGCACATTGCCGGCGGGCGTGCCGGGGTTTCCTATGACGGCTACACGCTGCAGGCGATTGCCATCGACGGCAAAACCGTGGGCTGGTTCGGTCTTCATAAAAAAGAACACCTGGCCAACCCGCTGGCGGTTGGATTCTTAAAACAACAATCCCAGATTCTTTATATTATTGGCGGCGGTATCTTGCTGCTGGCGGCAATAGTGGCGTTTCTTTTGTCGAAACACCTTCTGGCGCCTGTCCGCAAGCTCACAGCCGGGACACAGGCTCTGGCGTCGCGTCAGTTTGATACCCGTATCGAGGTTGAGTCCCAGGATGAACTGGGCCAGCTGGCCGCTGATTTTAATGCCATGGCGCAAACTCTGGGAAAATATGAACGCATGCGTCGGCAGTGGATTTCCGATATTGCACATGAGCTCAGGACGCCGCTGTCGATTCTGCGCGGCGAGATCGAAGCGCTGAAAGACGGGGTCAGAGAGATCAACCGCGATGCCCTGGACTCGCTGTATTCGGAAGCCTGCCATCTGAGCAAAATCGTAAACGATCTTCACGAACTGTCTCTGGCCGATGCCGGGGTGTTGTCCATTAACAAAGTGCCGGTTGATCCCGTGGCGGTTTTAAATGAGACCCTCGGCCATTTCAAACAGAGCTTCGCTGAGAATCAGATTGGAATTGAAAACAACCTGGAAAATCAATCCTCGGTTTCCATTATCGGCGATGCCGACCGCTTGAAACAGCTCTTTTCCAACCTGATGGAAAACACCCTGCGGTACGCAGATGCTCCCGGCACCTTGAAGATCGGGCAGGGGCGCGCCGAAAACCGATTGATTTTGTTTTTCGAAGATTCCGGACCCGGTGTTCCCGAGGAAGCCTTGGACCACCTGTTTGACCGGCTGTATCGGCTGGATCGTTCAAGAAGCCGCACCCGGGAAGGCGGCAGTGGGTTGGGCCTGAGTATCTGCAAGAGCATCGCAAAGGCCCTCGGCGGAGAAATTCGTGCCGTCAATGCGCATTCAGGCGGGCTTCGAATTGAAATCGAGCTGCCTCTTGCTTGATACTATAAGTTATCTCAAAAATGTATAAAAGTAAGTGAGCTAAAGAAAAAACAGCTTCCCATTAACCTGGAAGACTCTAACCATGACTAGCAAACACATTCTTGTTGTCGAAGACGAAGAGAAAATTACACGCTTGATTTGCGACTACTTGAAGGAGGCCGGTTTTCGGACCGCTTCTCAGGACAATGGTGACCGCGTTATTGCTCAGATTAAAAACGATCCGCCGGATTTGATTTTATTGGATATCATGCTGCCGGGCAAAGATGGGATGGAATTATGCCGGGAGATCCGGCAGTTTTCCAATGTACCCATCATCATGATCACCGCCCGGGTGGAAGAAATCGACCGGTTGCTGGGTCTGGAGTTGGGCGCCGACGATTATATCTGTAAACCATTCAGCCCCCGGGAAGTGGTTGCCCGGGTCAAGGCGCTATTCAGAAGGGTGCACCCCGAACCCCGAGAGGATCGTCTGGTTGTCGGTTCGATTTCGCTGGACGATGAAACCCATCAGGTGATGATCGAAAAAAAAGTGTTGAATCTGACGCCCAATGAGTTCGGGCTTTTAAAAATCATGATGAGCCGGCCCAATCGCGTGTTTTCCAGAAATGAGCTCATTAGCCGAGTTCAGGGGTATGACTTTGAAGGCTATGACCGCACCATCGACACTCACATAAAAAATTTACGGAAAAAAATTGCGCAACGGCTTCCCAAACAGGAAATTATCAGCACTGTTTATGGTGTCGGGTACAAGTTCAAGGCGCCGCTCGACTGATCTTGTACTCGCAAGAAAATTATCGTATTAAAAAATAATGATATCACCAAGGTTCATTTGAACGTTTCCAGGCTGCAGAAATAAATCATGTCCGGCAAACTATTTTTAAGGAGTGCTTATGCGAAACCTGGCTTTAGTCCTGACACTTTTGGGCGCCCTTCTCTTCTCATGGCCAATCGCCCTTGCTGCCGACCCCGCAGAAAAATCCGAGGGCTTCAGCGGCAGGATTTCAGCCGGCGCCGGATTTATGACCAGTACAGATCAGCTTAAAACAACGGATGAGAATAAAAGGATCGATTCCTTAAGCGGCGCTGCGGATTGGTACGACAAATTCATGCCGCTGCCACTGTTTAACCTGCGTTACACCTTTGCAGAATCGGGCAGGCAGGTCTATTTTGGAACCCCTCCAGAACTCTCCGGTCCGCCGGGGCTTTCGCTGGGTTTTGTTCAACCCTTCTCAGATGGCAGCAAATTGGACCTGTCTGTTTTTACCCATTTATTTTCAGAAGTCTGGCGGGATCCTTACCTGACCAACACCGGCCGTAAAGAATCCCGGGAGTACAACTACGGCACCCGTATCGCGTACGACAAGATTCTCGGCACCGGCTTTAAGCTCTCATACGCATTTTCCCGCGTGGACGTTAATGTGGATGATATCGGTGATCGATTCAATGACCTGGAACGCGATGGCTACATGCATAACGCCGAAGTCGAATATGACTTTCGGCTGAGCCAGTCCATGTCGCTGGTTCCGGGCTTTGAATTGTCCATCGGTGACATAGACGGTGAAGCCAATGCCTACACCGGATATAAGTTGGGACTGGGCTTTCGCAAGTATTCAAAATCATACCAGCTCAGGTTGAAAGCAGCGATCGGCTGGGATGACTACGATGATACCCACCCTGTTTTTAACAAAACC
Organism: uncultured delta proteobacterium; assembly: GCA_963706575.1. Classification (GTDB taxonomy): domain Bacteria; phylum Desulfobacterota; class Desulfobacteria; order Desulfobacterales; family JAHEIW01; genus JAHEIW01. Next base: position 93,415 of record CAVPNL010000006.1, read on the forward strand.
CGCAATGATACAAATTATTCCGTTTTTGGGATGTTCACCCGCTCTGATCTTTTCGGGAAGGACTACCTTTTCGGAACCTTGATGGCAGGATACCGCTATCGGGACTCTAACATCGGCTTCCTGGAAGCACAAACTTTTCTGAGTGGCGCGATGATCGGGGTTGAGTTTTAAAGCGTAAAATTCGCGCGTAAAAATTTCGCGACAGCTTCCCGGCCAGGAAATCATCAGCACGGTTTACCGTGTCGGGTAATAGTTAACTGGAGGAGAACATGAAAGACACCTTAAAACCCGGCCTGACCTATCAGTTTAACTATGAGGTTCCGGAAGATAAAACCGTTCCGTTTCTTTACCCTGAAGCACCGGAATTGCAGCAAATGCCAAAAGTTCTGGCCACCGGGTTTATGGTGGGCCTGTTTGAATGGACCTGCATCCAGGCCATCAACCCGCACATCGACTGGCCCGACGAGCAAACCGTGGGCATCGGGATAAACCTGAATCATCTGGCCGCAACACCGCCGGGTCTGACCGTTAACGTGGAGGTTAAACTGGAAGAAGTGGACGGAAGAAGGCTGGTCTTTTCAATTGTGGCCGACGACGGCATCGACATCATTTCCAAAGGAACCCATGAACGGTTCATCATCGATGCCGCTAAATTTAATAGGAAGGTCGCAGAAAAAGTGAACAAATGAGCTGCATCTTAAATGATCATATATATTCGCCATATCTACAAGATGCACCACGATTAGCGGTAAAGTGTGAAAAAAAAATAGATTTTATGTTTGCACCGGTTACCGCCAAGCTTCAATCAACTCAAAATGATAAAAGACAAGCTTCCATTGACCATTTGTTTTTACCCATGTGGAAGACCATCGTTTTTTAGCAGATACCCACGGGTACTCTTTGTGTTTCCTTGAGATTTTGTAATTCCCGCAAGCGATACCAGTTTTGCCAATCACACCTGCTTGCGAGGTCACAAAATTGAAATCGTAGTATTCATACTGAGATAGCAATTCTTTCAACTGCTGTTTCCAGAGTTCCTTATCAATGATTTTATGATTCGTAATGTATTCATACCTGAATGTAAATCCAAAAGCGTCTGCTTCGATATCGGCAATAATGTCGACATCCCAATGAACCAAAGAATCATTATATCGTTTAACTGCTGCTTTAAATTCCTCCAAGTCGTCGGCGCGGGCAATAGAAGTGTTCATCGCCAAAGCTAGCATCAACAAAAGAATAAGTGGCATAAAAACATTTGGTTTCATCATTTCCTCCTTTTGTTTTGTTTATAACAAACTCTGAAATGGTTATCTTTCGGTATCATTTCAGCGCAGAAGGAAAATTATAGCTACGGGAATTCAGATTGACTGGCAGCAATAAGCAGGGAGATTCCGATATCTGAATGAAATACGGCGTGAGAGTGTGCGATAGATGATATCCTCTCACATAAATATAGATGCATATAATTGTCAAGAAATATACCTTATCGGTGCCGCCAAATTTAATGCCGGGGTAGCTGACAAAAGAAATTAGGAAATCACCCCTTTTCCTGGAAAAACCAGGATTTCAGTCGAGCAGGCCAATATCGGGGGCTGCGCAGTTTTTTCCAGGAGAGTTTGGCCAGGGTCATCTGCTCATCATCTAGCGCCACTTCCCCGTAAACAACCAAGTTGAAGGCCTCGACGATTCCTCCTATCTCTCCAGTGAGAGACGGGAACTGCTTTTTGAGGCGTGAACCATATTCGGCAGGGGTCTCGCTCAAAAGATGCGGCAGACCGCTAAGGCGCCCCCACTGCAGAAAGGCACGGTAGAGCTGAACTGCATCCTGGTAACCCTTTAGCCTTTGAACCGCTCTTTTCAAGCCCATACCAAGGGCCGCCCACAGCCTTTGAACCCACCATAACGCCAGTTGCCAATGAATGTATTTTCTTTCTTCTTTAGACGTCTTCGAGAATAGCCAGCGCAGCAGGTACCACGCACCAACCACGCAAAGAAAGAGGCCCATCAACAGCACCAGGCCTAAAACCCCTCCTCCCAAGATTTTCTGGATCGGCTCACTAAACCAGCTGCTTTCACCGAGAGGGATGTACTCCGCCTCACCCTGGCCGGTCGCGGGAAAGGACAGCTCTTCCTGCGGCAGGTTGCCAAATAAAAAAAGCAACACCCGCTCCAAAACAGGGAGCAACGGCCCGGCTGCTGATTTCAATACCGTATGACCTGCCTGGGCAGCAGCACTTAGGTAGGTCATGAAAAACAATACCAGGCCGGCCCCAAAGGCAAGAACCACCACGGTAAAGCTTAGTAGCATCCCAACTCCCCGATAGCCCGCAAGGAAATGCCTGCGTGTACTGCTTCTGTTTCTGGCCAGGCCGACAGCCAAAAGGCTGAAGATAAAAAATGGAAACAGCAGGAGCGCCGGTGCGGGATCCCTTACCTCGACCCCCCATTTTACCAGCAAAATCGATTTTAATACAAAAAGACAAAAGAAGGCGGCCACTCCGTAATCGAAACGGAGACATATGGAGAGGTACGCAGTTGACCTTCTGGACAAGGCCACGCCTGCCAGCCAAAAAACCAACGCAAAGATCAGGATGATTACAAGTATCAACCACTCCAGTGGATCCCTGGTTCTGCCTGAGAACTCCACGAGCCACTCCTTGCCAAAATAGGGGTATGCCCTGTAGTTGAAGGTGTATACTATCCTCGAGGCAGCGAGTAAGAATCCTATTATATGGAGCCCCAATATCGATATCACCCGCAAAGCCATTCCCCGGACTATCCTGCTAATCACTACCGCCAGAAGAAATGTGCCGACCGCCTCGAGCAAGGGAAAAGGTCGTTGCACGATAGCGGTCATCAGAAAGGTCGCGCACGCATAGAGCCAGCACAGCTCCATCCCAACGTGGGCCAAAGATAACACAGCGCCTCGATCCTTGCTCATGGTTTGTGAGCCTCCTCTATGCGAATCTCATCCAGACAAACCATTTTATCTTCAAACTGATGCCCATCTCCCTCCCCTGGGGCAAGCGAGGAGCACACCACGAATATCATTGGAATCCTTCTGTGCGAAAAGTATTGGGCAGTAGCCGGTGTTCCTTCGTCCTGCTCGTATGAGAAGTGAACACCGCTCACGCCCCAGGGTAATTTCAGAGCTCGGGACATTGAATCTGCGAGACTCCCATTGGCCCTCATCTTGAGTCTGGCGAGAATTTCCAGGATAGAGGAAAGCTTCTGCGGGCTTCTTCCCATTGGCAGGGTAGACGGACCTCCTTCCACCACGCCGTTGGTCACGAGTCCCAGTGCATAGCCTCTCTTATAGGATTGAACGGCCAGAGACCCCACCACCTCAAGGGTGCGCTCAAAGCTCTCTGATGCGTTGGCTCTCTCGAATTGGCTTACCTCAACCGCCAATAATACCTTTTTCTGTTGCGAGGGCTCAAACACCTTTTCCTGGAGCCGATTTTGGCGCGCGCTCGCCTTCCAGTGAATGTGGCGGGCAGGCCGCCCGTGCTGGTAATCTCTGGTGCCGAGTATGTAGATGGGATCCTGTACCGAGCTTTTGCCCCCCGGTACACCGAAAAAATCACGGCTCGGCAGCGAAAGGGGCTTCAGCGGCACGAGCCTGGGGTACACGATGACATCAATATCACCCTCTGTTCTCTTCTCCCTGGGAAAGAAGCCGAAGAGATCACCTACCTCCATATGGACCGAGCCCACGCGATATACCCCTCTGCGCCGGGCAACAAGCTCCCAGTTGAAGTCGGCCTGCTGATACCACAGTAACCAGCAATCGCTGGTGAAGTTAATTTCCCCGGAGGAGGGGTCTAGCGCACCCTCCACGTGCATGCTCATCTGGAGCCACAAAGGCAGAAACCTGGCGTTTTCCGCGCTCACATGCAGGGTAAGGGATTCGCCGGGGAAGAGCTTTTGTTTATCCACCCTCGCAGAGCACCGAATTCCGGAAAGACTTAGCCTGCTCCACAGATTTGTCCCGATCGTGATCCCTAAAACGATGAGAGCCAAAATGGTGAGCTCCCGTTGGTAATATAGCAGCGAGATAAAGAGGCAAACTCCTACTATCAACTGCATCAAAGGGATAACAAATACAGAGGGAAGCCGATCTTCCATAGTTTCCATATCAATTCTTCTATTCGGTAGGTGCGGGAACCGTTATCTGCTCTAAAATCTCCTCAAGAAGTTGCTGCGGTGTTCCGCCACGTAAGCGCTCCTCGTCGGTCAGGATCAGTCGATGTGCGAGGACGGGCACGACCAGGTGTTTGATATCGTCCGGCAGCACAAAATCTCTCCCCCGAAGTGCCGCCAGCGCCTGACCGGTACGCATCAAACCGAGAGAACCCCGGGGGCTTGCCCCGAAACGCAAGGCCTTGCTTTTGCGGGTGGCCCTCACGATATCCACGATGTATTCCCGTACCGGAAGGGAGATTCGGATCTTTTTGCGGGTACCTTGCAGCTCGGTGATCTGCTCGGGGCGTGCCACTTCCTTGAGACTTTTTAAAGGGTCTTTGTCTCGAAAGCGTTCCAGCATTGAGATCTCCTCATCCTTCTCGGGGTACCCCAGGCGGAGTTTGAGCAGAAACCGATCAAGCTGTGCCTCTGGCAAGGGGAAGGTTCCTTCCAGCTCAATTGGATTCTGAGTGGCCATTACGAAGAAGGGACGAGGCAGGAGATGGGTCTGACCATCCACGGTTACCTGCCGTTCCTCCATGCTCTCGAGCAGGCTGGACTGGGTGCGGGGAATCGTACGGTTAATCTCATCGGCCAGCAAAATATTGGCGATTACCGGCCCCGATTGATACGTAAAGTGGCCGGTTTGCTGATTATAGACGTTAAAGCCGGTGATATCCGCGGGTAGCAGATCCGGGGTAAGTTGCACCCTCTTAAATGTTCCGCCAATCGTCCTCGCCAAGGACTTAGCCATTAAGGTCTTCCCCAGTCCAGGAACATCCTCAATGAGCGCATGGCCATCTGCAATAAAGGCCACCAGCAAAAGTTCAATGGCGGGCCGTTTTCCCACGATCACCCGGGATATGTTCTCTATTATCCGCTCACATAAAGAAAAATCCAATTGAGCACCTCCGCAATGAAAAACCCCATTTCTCGCATCAAGAAATGGGGTTTCCGGTTTTAAACCATGACCACCTCTGGGTTTCGGTTAGCGTATTTGTAAATATAGTTAATTTACTACCATGATTTTGTTTTTACAGTCAATAACACCGCTAATGATTTCGCTTTTTAAATCCATGTGAATTTATTGAAAAAAGAGAAACGCTGCTTATGTTAAATCCGTGTTGGCTGAAAGGCTTTAGAAGTGACACGGAGGACTCCACCCAGTCTTTCAGTTGCGATTGATGCCAGATGGCATACTTAAAGCATGCTTTTAGAACCCTCCTCGGAGCAATTCAACCATCTTGAAAAATCGCCATGCGTGTTTACGGTAATTTGAACATCTCTGCATAAAGGGACTGATATCCTGTGAACAATTCAAACACACCCAAAAGCTACGGTTCCAGCGGCTTTTTGATCGCAACTGCCTGTCTGCTTTTGTTGCTGTCGTTCGGCTATCGTGCCGGTTTTGGCCTGTTTGTAAAGCCGATCACCGAAACCAACGGCTGGGGGCGTGAAATCATTTCGATTGCGCTGGCCGTTCAAAACCTTTTCTGGGGCATCATTGCGCTTTTTGCCGGGGGGTTGGCGGATCGTTTTGGTAATGTTAAAGTGGTGATTGCCGGAACATTTCTTTACGCCCTGGGCATGGTGCTGATGCCGGGCGTGGATAGTCCCTGGCGGCTGAACGCTTCCGCCGGGATATTGGTCGGTGCGGGGATTGCCGGTACCTCATTCGGTATCATACTGCCGGCCATGGCCAGGGCCGTCGGCCCGGAACGGCAGCAGTGGGCACTAGGGCTGGGGACTGCGGCCGGCTCCATCGGCCAGTTTGCGATCGTACCGGTCTCGCAATTTCTAATCGATGCTTACGGCTGGGGACCGGCGCTCAACATATTAGCAGGCTCGGCGCTGATAATGGCCTTGCTGGCCATGCCGCTGGCGCCCTATTCAGGACGACCGCCGTCGGCGCAATCGCAAAAGGACCAGACGGTTCCGGAATCATATCAGGCAAGATGCCCATGCGATACCTGCTGGTGATCATCTATTCTGCGCGGGCAGTTGTGATCACCCTGTTTTTATGGGTCCCCTTCAGCCTTGTGTCGGTGCTGGTGTTTAGCGCCACGATGGGGTTTTTATGGCTGGCCACCGTGCCGCCGACCTCGGGTCTGGTTGCCGTCATGTTCGGAACCCGCTACATGGCCATGCTTTACGGCATCGTATTTTTCGGCCATCAGGTAGGCAGTTTTATCGGCGTCTGGCTGGGCGGCTGGTTGTATGACCGCAGCGGAAGTTACGATCCGGTATGGTGGTTGGGGGCCGCCCTGGGTGTGATGGCAGCCATTTTGCACTGGCTCATGAGTGAGCGTCCCGTAAAGCGGCTTGCTGCTGAAAATCTTTCAATTTTCCATTCGCAAGGATGATGAACCGAAATGAATGATTTAAAAAGATACCTCACCTTCAGGGATCAGATTCAGACCATGGATCTCATTCAATGGCATGGCGATAGCTTGATCAGCAAAATTATCAGATGGAAGACGGGCGGCTCCGAGACTCACAGCGGGATTGCGTGCCGGCTGGCTGATGTTGACAGGGTAATGACACTGGAAGCGATCAGCAAGGGTGCCGTTCCGAACCCGTTAAGTAAAGTTTTGGGAAAGTATAATGGTAAAGCCTACTGGCACCCTTTGAAAGAAGAATATCGACCCTATGTCGCCGAGGCGTTTAACTGGATGTATGACAGAATCGGTACCGGCTACGATTATGAAAGCGTCACCAGCCACCTGTTCGGCAGAGTGTCTGCCGATGCGCGGGCATTATTTTGCAGCGAATATGTGTTTTTGGGCTGGAAGGTAAGATGTGCTGAAGAACTGGCAATCGAACTATTTGAGTGGTTGCTGGATATTAAAGAAGTTCCCCTGCCGTCTGAGTTACATAAGATTGGTATTTATGAAGAAGCGGGTAAAAGAATCCTCTAAGTCCTATATACGATGCGACCTAAAAAGTACAGGCTATCCCAGTCGCCCATTGCGGAACAACCGAGATAGCCTAACCATGACACCAAACCAGTAAAGAGGGGCAAGCATCATGGGCAAAAGGAAGTTTAACATTTATGGTTGATAAAAAACAATAGATAAAATCTAATCCAAGAAAAAAAATGACTTCCGGGCCAAGTGATAACCCGCTTTTGGGTTCAGTTAACTGCCGGATCCGACTGTCTCTCATTTCATTTTTCAGCGTATGGTATTGACTTGCCCGGTCGACCGGTGATATTTTAAGATTAAGCTCCAGAAGGAATTTTGCTGCAGGTAACCCAAACCACGTCATCCGGAAAATGCCACCTGAAATAACCATAAAAAATGATTATATTTTAATCGAACCCAAAGCCGGGATTGATTTCAGAGAGATACAACAGGGCGTTGCAAGGTTATTCTATGTGAAAGAGATTCCGGAACAAAATAGAATCTGGGTATTTCGTGAGGGCCCGCAAAATTTGTCCTTCGATGATTTGTCCAGGCTGAAAGACATCGTAAAACAAAACTACCCCAAAGATTCCAGGATAAACAAAACGGCACTGGTCGTTGAATCCGAGGCGCAGTCGGACCTGGCAGAAGTCTTTACAAAAATCGCCGAAGATTTGCCCCAGACTTTTAAAGTCTTTTCCAATTTGGCGGATGCTGAGGAGTGGGTAAGGCAATAATACAGCGTTTTCTCCAATTCCAAAATCCAAATTCCAAAATCAAAATAACAGACGCGACGCGTTGTCGGCGCTTAAATCAATCCCGCATCTTCAAACAGTTTTTTAATTCCCTGTTTATGGGTGTATATCTCTTCACGGGTAAGCCCTTCCAGTTCGTGAGGAAAAACCAGCCACTCATCAGTCTCATGAATACAATAATCGGGTACAATGTCCGTTAAATTGTATTTTGGCTTAAACCAGGCAGTGGCAATGCGAATGTCTTTCGGCATATTGCGGCGCATTTTGGCCCTAAGGGCCTCGAGTATTGCCTTAATGCTGCTGCCGGTATCAAACACATCATCCACGATCAGGAGGCCGTCTTCCCAGTTCGCATGCCGGATGACATATTCCAGCCCGTGGACGCGCACCTTTTTGTCACGCTTTTTGATACCATAATAAGACGAGGTGCGGATGGCGATATGATCGGTTTTAACTCCCAGATGGTCCAGTATTTCCTGAACCGCAATCCCGACCGGTGTGCCGCCGCGCCAAACGCCAATGATAAAACTGGGTTTGAAGCCGCTTTTGAATATACGCAGGCCGAGCTCAAAGGAATCAATCAGCAGTTCCTGGGCGGTAAGGTAACGTTTTTGCTCATCCATAATCTGAAAAAGGGCTCCTTTTAAATGGAATCATAGTTTTGTTAGGGCATTATATTTTTTATTTAAACTTTTTTGTCAAATTAAAAATTCGAGCTATTTTTTTTCTTCCTTTTCCAGCAAAGAAGATGTTAGCGGATCTCAAGGACGATCGGAATACAGCACACCGTAATTGTTAAGCGATACTTTATCGTAAGGCAGGCTTTCTCTCGGATGCGCGGACTTGCGCTCATCCGGGTAGCCGATGGCAACGATTGATACTACCTTGATATGCGCCGGCAGGTTCAGTATTTCAGCGATATACGCTTCAGCTGTTTGCGTGTCATCGTGCTTTCTTTCTCTGATCTGGATCCAGCAACTCCCGAGCGCGAGGGATGCGGCAGCCAGATGAATAAAAGTGGACGCAATCGATGCATCTTCAATCCACACGTCACTTATCTGGGGATTTGCACATACTACGATTCCCAGAGCTGCATCTTTCAAAAAAGTCGCTCCATGCGGTTTTGCGCTGGAAAGCTTTTGCAGCAAAGCGGAATCGGTAACGACAACAAATTCCCACGAATTTTTCCCCCTCGATGTCGGTGCGCGCAGCAAAGCTTCCACCAACGAATCGATTTTTTCGGACTCTACCGGTTTGTCCAGGTATTTTCGGATACTTCTGCGTCTTTGAGCTAATGATAGAAACATTTCTAACCTCCTTGAATTCGGGCAAAATGAAAAAGCAAACAAAGAAATGGTCGCAACATTCGGGTGTATTGCCATGAACGTGGTTATTGTTTATTTTGGGCTATCTAATTTAAGAGGATGGGCTTCAAATGTCAACAACCGCAACATAGTTAATGAGTAACTAAAAGCCATCTCAAAAATGTCTTTTGGCCCAACCTCTTTGTTGGTGCCTCGCTTTAAATCCTCAACATACAACAGTATGCCTGCGGTTTATGACCCACAAGGCATATAAGATTAGACGGGGAATCCCGCAACGCGGGAAAGCTCGGCCCCGCCGCGATCTTGAACCAAAATCCTATTTTTGAGATGGCTTCTATTGACAATGCTGGAGCTAAATTTGATCTTAAGTTGGGGGCGTGATAAAATTTTATACATATTGCAGCGAAGGGCGATCTGAGACGGATGATGATTTTTCGAAATAAATTCACCTTGAAAAACTTTCTGTACTTTGGTCCCGTGCCGGCACTGATATTGTTCTACAGTATTTTATCGGCCAACGAAGTGGCCGTCATCAAAGTTCAGTATCGCAAAGCAGCCGAGCTGGTGACGGTTGTGCAAACCATGCTTTCCCCCGGGGGAAGTGTGACCGTCAGCCAGCGGGTGAATTCACTGGTTATCGTTGATAACGCCGAGGCGATCCGTCGCGTGTACGCCTACCTTGAGCGCTTCGACAAACCGGTTGAGCAGGTCCGAATACATGTCCGATTTAATACCACCGGCTCAGACGAAGAAAGAACGGTTACGGCCCGGGGCCGATATTCAAAAGATAAGGTCAGTGTCGCCGTCGGCCGTAAAAAGAAAGACGGTGTGGATATTTCGGTTCAAGATAGCGGGCATCGGCGAAGAAGCACTTCCAGTGTGTTCGTGGTCGCCATGTCCGGGAGCCCGGCATTTATCCGCACCGGGAAAGAAATTCCATATCGGCACGGATCGGCATTTTTAAGGCGGCATGCCCCGGGCGGCGAAACGGTCACGTGGCAAAATGCCGAAAGCGGCTTTGAGGTCACACCGATCGTTGTCGGTGACAATGTCCACTTGAAGATAGTGCCCCGCGTGGCCTATGACGACCATAAAGACGGTGTTATTCGGTTTTTCGAGGCCCAGACGGAACTGACCACTCCTTTTGGGCAGTGGGTGGAGATCGGCGGAACCGCCGATCAGCAAAACGAGATTTTCAGAGAAATTCTTTCCCAGACAAAGGGCGGCAGGAACTCGGTCAACAGCTTTTCAATAATGGTGGAAAGGCCTTAAAAAAAATTCGTGATTTTTGGCGTCCCTTTTACTTTCCGCACCTTACGTCTTTATTATTTGTCGATGACTTGAGATTTTTGTGCCAACTTGATAGTAAATAGCAGGACGAAAGAAAATTAAAAGGGCAGCCCGGGGTTTGGACTACCCTGCTCAAAGTATTCGCGTTGAACGCGGGTTGGCGAAACTTCCCCAAATTGCCCTTCTAAAAAAAGGCCTAAATTGAGCGAGTGTCGAGGTTGCCGCAGATGCGGTAAGATCGGCAATCCCTATATCCGCGGGCTGTAGGCGCTATATGCCGAAAAGGAGAGGCGCTGACGCCCGGCCCCATGGACGGCGGAGAGAAAGGAGGGGCTTTTATGAAGTCACTCTTAATTATTATAGCCGGCATCATCATCCTGGCCTTGTCTGCGAATTCAATGGCAGAGTGCGGACCCATGACATCCGGTCACAATCTGTTATCCTGCATTGAAAGCAGCGATCCGGAACTCTATGGTTACGGTCTGGGTTTTATATCAGGTGTTACCTTTGCCTATCGGTCCATGTATGATGGTGTTCTGAAGCCTGAAAAAATTTGTATCCCCAAAGGCGTTAAAATTAAGGAGGTAAAACTCGTCGTGCAGGATTACCTCTCAAACCATCCGCACAAGCTAGATGAGCCCCCATGGATTCTGGTCTCCGAAGCTGTCAAAGAGGCGTTTAGATGCTATTAATTCTAGTACTGTGTCCTACAAAAAAAGTTACAAAATGATTGTCACTCCCGCCCAGGCGGGAATGACGGATGGACAGCACACCTCAGTACTTAAAAATATTTTGATAATATTTCTGGGGCACAACACTAGCAAAAGGATGCAAACAATGGCCAAAATTATTCCTCTCGATCAACCAGATCGGGAGCACTGGAAGCAGCAGAATGCGGAAGTTCTTGAGGAAGTTCAAGATCAGGCGCTGAAGGAGATGATCAAGATGGTCTTGAATTTACATGAACTTGAGCATACCGGTGAATGGCGGCAAGCGCATCGGCGACTTGACTTTTCTAAATCAACATTTATGGACTATCTTCAATTGTACGCACGATGGTCTTTGCCGGAATTTCGATTGTTAGAGGAAGCTGTATTTGAGAATTTCGGAGAGCTCAAAAGAAAGGGATTGTACAGCGTATTAATCCGGCTTAGAAAAGAAATGGAAGGAAAGTAATTTAATACTTAAATCTTGCCCCGAGTTGCGGGATGAAGCGTCTATCGTTATAATACCAGGGGGCTCCTCATGAAAATTAATGGGAACTCGTGCAAAATTCAGGTAAGGAAAGAAAGGCGCAAACAATGGCTGCTTTCTCGACTATCGGAATAATTTTATTGGTATGTGCAGTGATTCTATTTGCCTATCAAGTCATGGCGGCATTCCTCGGTTTGGGCGCATCTGATGATTTTGTGTATGAAAATATCAGCCTTGAAGATATTCTCTCTGAAAGTTTTTTAGACTGGGCTGATGGTATTTCATCAACTAATCTTCAAGCTTTAGTCAATACCGTGATAACGATGCCAGTAGTTCTTTTGCTGCTGTGCGGAGCACTTTTATTTTTTTTAATTCACATGTTTAAGGGTCATAAACATAAATAGACCTGCAACTCAACCCTGGAAGGCTTCATCCACCAGATCGGGATAAATGCCTAAACCCCACAGCATCTGGTCATTTAAACCATCCCGTTTATTCACAATTCAGGTTTGATTCTATTGCAGCCAGCGGACATCACGGGGGATAGAGGGTGATCTATGATGGAAAAACCCATTGATGAACCGACAAAGCGGGCATCTCATTTAGGGTTTAGACAGGGCTATGAGGTTGCCAATAGGACTCAAATTGATGAAAGCCTCCGCAAAGATGAGTTTGTGGATATTGTTTTAGAGACGGTGATAGATTCCCTTAAAAGTACGGTTTTTGAAGCGATATCGGCTGAGCTTGACTTAATGAATGAAAAATATCCCGCCTTTGACAGCTGGAAAGTTTTTGCTGATGCCGTAATTCAGGGTGCCGGTGAGAATTTTTTGGATAGGACCGGCAATGCGGAATGAAGAAAAAGCGGGTGCTGAAGAAGATTTTTCCAGACCATAAGGCGGGCAAGCATCACGGGATAAAAAATATTAACAGTAAAGCCTCTTTGTTTACCACGCTGCTGATACGATGTGAATTTCTTTACCATTCTTATTGACCACAGGCGGGGCCATCGATGCCGGAGCCATCTCAAAATGCTATTTTACTTTTATGGCCACCATCGTGACATCGTCGTGAGGTTCTTCAGATTGGACGAACTCATCCAGCCGCAAGTTGATGCGTTCTACGATTTTATCTGCAGGGAATTGTGCGCTTTCCTTCAGGGCTGATTCCAGACGGGATTGGTCAAACAGGTGATGGCGTGCATTCATGGCTTCGGTGATGCCGTCGGAGTAAAGCAGCAGCACATCCCCGCTTTTAACCGGTATGGATTTTTCCTCGAGGCATGAAGAAAACCCCATGTCACTGTCAATGCCGAGGCACACACCTTTGGTCTTCAGGGCCTCAATTGTTTTGGTTTGAGAGGAGTAAAAAAGTGGCCAATTGTGCCCGGCACGCGCAATGGTTAAGGAATTTTCCGCGGATTCGAAAAACGCGATGACCGCCGTAATAAAATCCCCTTTTATATATTGTATCGTTGCTGCTTACGGCCCTTATGGGCTTTGCGGTCCATAAAAAAAGAAAGGCGCAAGTCCACCCTGCGCCCCGCTGAAATCGTATTCCTAAAGAAGAAAAAACGGGTTCGTATCTTAACGGTCAAATTTGGAAGAAAGCAATAAAGTGGGTCAGTTTTGCTAATTAAAAAAATAAATCTTATGATTTGCCTGCTAGGTTTTTAAATTTTTTCACAGATTCTTGAAAATCTAAATCCAGTTCATCTAAAACCTGGGGCGTGAGCTCACTCGCCATGTCAATTTTCATGTCGGTCCATTTGGCCATTAAGTCTTCTATTTTCGGCGCTAATTCAGCTTTTTGAGCATCACCGGCATTGACGTATTCGTCCACCGTTTTGTGAAATTCCTGAATAAACTCAGTCATCTGCTGCTTCTCCTGCGAACCTCCGCATCCAATGAAGAAGACGAGTCCCGCAACCAGCGTAAGCGCTATCCCGTAATTTAGCTTGGTTTTGATTCTTAACATTTAGAACCTCCAACAAAGATTTGGTAGAAATAGGGCTTCTGAATCAGATTCATCAAGTAGAGAAGAATCGAACGATTAGAGCCGGCCCAAATCTATATATAATAAATTTTAAGAAATCAACTAAAATTTTAAACTTTTTTATTTTTTTAAAACAGCAAAGATATGAATATCTCATTGGAAATCAGGGATGGAATCGGACATTCTATTCTCAGGAGGTTTCTTTGAAACGACCTTTAATTCCGGTTTCTTTCCAGCTGCGATATGCGTTTATTTCCCCTTTAAGTGAATTCATGATGGTGGTTAAGACCGCCAGATCATCCAAATAACCGACAAGGGGGATAAAATCCGGGATCAGATCTGCCGGCAGGATGAAATACAGCAATCCGCCGCCGATCATGGCCACATTCGCCGTGTGAAGTTTGTAGTCGCCTTTGACCGAGTCCTTGAAAAGGGCATAAAGCTCGCGCACATTTTCAAGGACTTTTTTTAAGGTCGGATAGGCCTTGTTGATTTTGTTGCGAATGGCGTCATCGTTTATAAATTCAGTAAAATTTTTACCCCTGGTAAATCGAAGCATGCGATCGTAGTTTTTGCGCCGCTCGGCATCCCCCAGTATGTGATAGGCCTGATTCAAAACTTTGGTCTTTTCTTCGGCTTCCTCGGTACGGTCGGGATTTTTATCCGGATGCCATTCTTTGACCTTATTCAGATAGGCCTGCTTGATTTCTTGCGGTCCGGCTTTTGGTTCGATCCCCAGCAGCTCATAATAATTCACAAATTTTTCGGAGGAATTGTTCATTTTAGTTGTTGATACCGCTTTCCATTATAATGTTCCGCAATATCCCATTTTTTTTGCGGCACCGTCTTTAACCCGGAACAATATAGGAGAATATAATGCGGACGTCCATTATTTTATTGGCTTTAACCGAAAGAAATGAAGGGTCAGATGTGTACGGTTGCAAAAATTTTCAGAATACCGTACAAGCGATGCCTCGGACTTTTTGAGGGCTTTGACGTCTTGCGGTCAATTTTCTGGCCGTCTGATATTTACTTCTTCGCTAAAATGAATTTGCCGAGATCATCCTAATTCAATGCGCAGCATTCGGGAATTAAAAAGCCAGGCGACGCGCTTGGCCATGTTGGGCCTTATTGTCGGAGCCGTGCTGATCAGTTTTTCCGGGGTATGGATCAAAGTGGCCCACGTCACGCCGAACGTCTCGGCATTTTACCGCGTTTTTATCGGGGGCATTGTTTTACTCGCGGCGGCCCTGTACCGGCGGGAAATTAAATGGCCGGCGCTTCGGCACCTGCTGCTGAGTCTGTTAAGCGGCATCTTCTTTGCTCTGGACCTCTGGTTATTCCATTACAGCGTAGAATACGTCGGCCCGGGTCTCGGCACCATCCTACCCAATTTTCAGGTGTTCATTCTGGCCGGCTTCGGTATTTTATTTCTAAAAGAACCCTTGCGGCTGGTATACTTGCTGTCACTTCCACTGGCATTTGTCGGCCTTTTTATGATTGTGGGGATCAACTGGTCCCATCTGGAAGCGTCCTATCGGATTGGCGTGTATTACGGGTTGGTAGCGGCGGTTTTTTATGCGACATTTTTATTGTCGCTTCGCAAGCTGCAGGCGGATCAGATGGGCGCGTCCTTTTTTTATGTGCTGATGCTGGTTTCGTTTAGCACTGCTGTTTTTTTAGCGGTTGAAGTGGTTCATAATAATGATTCTTTTCGAATACCTGACCTGCAGAGCTTGTTCAGCCTGGCGGCATTGGGTCTGCTCAGCCATGCGCTGGGCTGGATGCTGATTGCCAATGCGCTGCCCAAAATTCGCACCTCCTTTTCCGGCCTGATTCTGCTACTTCAGCCTGCGCTGGCATTCGTCTGGGATGTTTTGTTTTTTCAAAGAGCGACCTCTGTGGTGAACTGGTTAGGGGTGCTGATCGCCCTGGCAGCCATTTACCTGGGTATGGCCAGAAAATCGGAAAACGCAGACAACACCCCTGGCGCCGTCTTAATTCGCCGCGGATAACCGCAGATGATTCAATGTCTCTCGTCTAGCAGAAAGTAAGGGGCGGGCTGTATCCAGCCCGCCCCAGGCGGTTGCAACCTCCTTGCTGATCCAAGAAGATTTGCCGGTTTGCAGTCAGGCGATCAGTTCGTCTTGTTTACCCCGACCGAGACCGAGAAACCACTGTCCGTTACAGTGGCGGAAGCTTGAAACTCGTCTTGGGGTGCTGCATAACTTTCGGCACTGCTGTAATAGTTGTTGATTTCCTTTACCACCGAATGACTGGGCCGCCACTTGAAGGGTCTCGGATGGCCATGGCGGTAGACCGGTCGATGGCGCCAGGGTCGGGATTTAGGCCAGAAGCGGGGCGGTACGCGATACTGATGCCGCTTTTGGAATTTGGGATTAAAGCGATGCACCGGACGATAGTGGTGAGGGTTGCGCTTGGGTTGATAAGCCTGGCCGCTGTGGCGGTTAAATTTTTGAACTGCAGGCTTGTCCCATTTCTGGAATTGGCCACCACGGTCACCGCGATCGCCGCCTCTTTCGCGCTGGGCCCACGAATTAGCGGTTACTGCCAGAACAAAACCCATTAATACCACACTGATGATAATGATCTTTTTTTTCATGGTTTTCCTCCTTCTTTTAAAGTTTGAAACGCCCGTTTTAGGTCAGATTAGCCCTACAATGATCAGGCGTGTTTGACATAGATGACGCAACGGATTTCCGAATAGTTTACAATGGGGGGTAGATTTGAATTGTCCGTTTTGTTAAATGCGGTGGATTTGTAGTTGTTTTAGACACATGACTAAACTGACGGATTCGTAAATAAAAAGGTTTGCAACTGATTTATCTTCAGAAGTTTGATCCACACAGATAGTCGATTCAAGCTATCTTCTGTTTTTAAATTAGGAGTTGACCCAAATCGCTACAATGTAGTATTGGATTTTTATCGTTCACCATTTTCTCATCGCCAACTGTCCGAAAACTACTTTTCTTCTATGGAATTGAGCCGGGGTTGACATCGACATGCACCTTGCCTCTGAAATAATAATCACATCTCATTTTTGCCAGCTTAAAACCTAAAAGAGGAGCTTGCCCCTCTTTTAGGTTTTTTTATTACATCTGAAGGGCCTAAAATATAGATATACCGACATTAATCTTACAAGAGACGATGAACCATCTATGCTTACCAGACGTCCCGGTATGCGCTTGTCTATCACAACAGCAGCCGACATATTTTAATGATAAATGATAAATGTTGAGGTATCACTTAACTAAGAAAGGAGGCGTTTTTTATGATTTCTCTAATGGTGAACGGCAAAAACTATAAAGTCGATGTTCCCAAGGATATCCCATTGTTGTGGGCTCTAAGGGATTATCTTAATCTCACGGGCACAAAGTTCAGTTGCGGGATCGGTGAATGTGGTTCATGCACGGTTTTGATTAACGGTGAGGCGCAACGGTCCTGCACGATCAGCGCTGAAGACGCGCAGGGGGCAGACATTACGACCATTGAAGGGTTGCCCGAGAATCATCCCGTCAAAAGGGCCTGGATCCAGGAGCAGGTCGTCCAATGCGGTTACTGCCAGCCCGGCGTTATGATGCAGGTTGCCGGTCTGCTCTCAGAAAACAAAAAGCCGGATGCGAATCAAATTATGGATTCAATGGACGACGTCATCTGCCGCTGCGGAACCTATCATCGCATGAAACGGGGCATAAAGACGGCGGTAGAGATCGCCAGAAAGGAGGGTTAAAAATGAAGAATACATCCATGACACGCCGTTCATTTTTAAAAGGCTCCCTGGCCGCAACCGGTTTGACCATTGCGGTTTCGGCAACGCCTTTGGGATACAGACTGCTCAATGCCTCGCAAAAAGATTCGATTTCAGGCTTAAATCCCAACGCCTGGTTTGCCATAACGCCCGACAATAAGATTACGATTACACTGGGAGCATCCGAAATGGGTCAGGGAACCCATACCGCTCTGGCAATGATCGTGGCCGATGAACTCGAGGCCGACTGGAACCAGGTTGAGGTGCGCCAGGGCGGGGCCAGAAAGGAGTACACAAACCCTATTCTGCATATGCAGCTTGCCGTGGCCAGTGCCACCGTACGGGGGTTTTACGATATTCTGCGAAAAGCGGGTGCCGGCGGTCGCGCGATGCTTGTTGAGGCGGCCGCGCTGCAATGGAAAGTGCCGCCGAAGGAGTGCCAGGCGCTTAACAGCACAGTCAAACATAAGAAGAGCGGGCGCAGCCTCACCTATGGGCAGCTCTGCCTGAAGGCCGCCGAATTGCAGGTTCCACAGGACCCGCCCCTTAAGAAGGAAAGCGACTTTCGCTACATAGGAAGGGATCTGGCCCGCGTGGACATACCGGATAAAGCCAACGGCAAAGCCGTTTTTGGTCTTGATTTTGCGGTTGATGATATGCACTATGCTGTTCTGGCACGTCCGCCGGCTTATGGGGCCAAATCCATTTCTTTTGATCAGAAGGCGGCTGAAGCCGTTAAAGGCGTGCTTAAAGTGGCGCCTACCCCGCATGGAATCGCCGTGTGCGCAGCCTCGCTGGATGCCGCCTGGAAGGGCCGCGAGGCTCTGAAGGTGAAATGGGACCCGGGGACTCATCCGGGGTTAAACAATGCCTCCATTGAGAAGAGTTTGCTGGCAGACCTCGACAAACCGGGTTCTGAAGCCGCTAAAAAGGGCGACGCAAAGAAAGCCTTAAGCGAGGCCAGTAAAAAGGTAAAGGCCACCTATTTTGTGCCCTTTGTCGCGCATGCCACGATGGAGCCGATGAACTGCACGGCGCATGTGCAAAAGGATCGCTGCGACGTATGGGTTCCCACTCAGGGGCAGACGGTTGCCCAAATCGTGGCTTCCAAGGTATCGGGGCTGCCGCCGGAGAAGGTCGATATCCATACCACCTATCTGGGCGGCGGATTCGGCCGCCGCGCCACGCCGGATTTTATTGTGGATGCGGTTATCGCTTCCAAGGTCCTCGGCGGCAAGCCCGTAAAGGTCGTTTGGACCCGTGAAGAGGACATGCAAAACGATCAGTACCGTGCCGCCATGTCCCATCGAATTGAAGCCGGCCTTGACAGCCAGGGCCAGCTGATCGGGTGGTCGCACAAAGCCGTTAGCGGCTCCATTATGAAAGACATCGCTCCCGACGGGATCAAAAACGGGGTCGATATCATGAGCCTGTGGGGTCTGGTCGATTTTCCGGGCTCACCGGACAATAACAGGATAATGTACGAGATACCGAATCTTTACGTGGAGTTTTTGCTTTCAGACCTGCCGATCCCCGTTTCCCCCTGGCGTTCGGTGCAGAACGGTCCCAATGCTTTTGTGGTCGAGTCTTTTATGGACGAATTGGCTCACGCGGCCGGGAAAGACCCCCTGGAGTTCCGCCTAAAGCTTTTGAAAAATGAGATGCGCCCCCGGCGGGTGCTGGAAACCGTGGCTGAAAAGGCCGGCTGGGGCAAACCGCTTCCCGCAGGGCATGGGCGCGGTATCGCCCAGCATACCTGTTTTGGAACCTCTGCCGCCCAGGTTGCAGAGGTGTCTGTAAATGAAAAGGATGGAACCTTCAGGGTTCATCGGATTGTGATTGCCATCGACTGCGGCCTTGCGGTCGCCCCCTTTAATATCAAAACCCAGATCGAGGGAGCCGTCACCATGGCCTTGAGCACCGTGCTCAGAGAGGAAGTAAAATTTTCCAACGGCGGGGTGTCATCGGCTAATTTCGATGATTACAACCCAATTCGATTGTCGGAGGTCCCCGACATTGAAGTGCATATTGTCAAAAGCAACGAAGCAATAGGCGGAATCGGCGAACCGGGGGTGCCGCCCACGGCTCCGGCGGTGGCCAATGCCGTCTTCAACGCAACGGGTGCGCGGATAAGGCGTATTCCGTTAACCCCTGAAAGAGTTCTGGCCGCCATCAAAAAAGGGTAACCGTGCCTCACTGTCTGTCCAACAACTGTTATTGGACAGCCGCTTCGCGCTTTTCAGGAGGTGATCGACTGCAAAAGGGTCAGCTTTCAGGCTGTATGGCAAATAAAAATGCGCCGGAGGATTTCAGCCGGAGCGATAAGTTTGGCTGAAGAGATTACAGGAAGGTTTCGATTATAAAAAAGAAATGACGCTGGTGCCGTTGTACCCCCAGGGTACAGTGCACCGGCGTCTTTTTTTCCAGCCACTTAAACGTCCATGAATAATAGTTGACAGAAGAAGTGTTATGTGATTTATAAAACGACCGGTTGGTATTTTATTTGACAGGGGCGTTTTATAATGAGCAAGGGCATCCAGACACGTCAAAATATCATCGCAAAAGCGCTGAAGCTTTTTTGTGTCAAGGGCTTTTACAACACTTCGATCAATGATATCCTGGAAGTTACCGGTTTGACCAAAGGCGGGCTGTACGGCCATTTTGCCAGTAAAGAAGATCTCTGGTATGCGGTTTACGATGAGGCCCTGGGCATTTGGCGCAAAGTTGTATTTCAGGGTATTCAGTCCAGCGCCGACCCCCTGGAACGTATTCAAACCCTGATTGAAAATGATATTAACAACAAACTCGGAAACAACATATTCGAGGGCGGCTGCTTTTTCCACAGTATGCTGGTGGAGCTGTCGGGACAATCCGTGCCCATGAGCAGCCACCTGATGCAGGGTTTTAATCAGCTGGCCGGGCTGCTGTGCGCCTGGCTGGAACAGGCAGAGCAACAGGGGCTGCTCAAAGAAAATCTAAATTTTAAAGAGATCGCCAACTATATCATCATTTCTTTAAACGGCGCGGCCGCCTTATACGCGCCCGGCCGCGACCGGGCCATTCTGGATCAGACCGTTTCCCAGCTTCACTTTTATATCCAGCAGCTAAAAAAATAAAATAGTTTGGATTGATACATCATTGGTAATTTATTGGAAAATAAATAAACCGACCGGTTTGTATATATTTAAATTTAAAAAATTTTTTGGCTTTAGATCCGATGATTAAAGTCATTGCCCTACTCCGATACACCATTCGAATATCAGCGGTTATGGCATAAACATTAAAGTATTTCGGGAATTATGACGATATTAGGATTAGAGACCAAAAGAAGCGGTCTCAAAATTAAATTCTGTGCTGAAATTCCTTCTGAGAAATCCCGCTTTCAAGCGGCACCCCTGGATCTGATCTGAATTTTTGAGGCAGCTTTCTAATCGGTCAAACAAATTCGATTCGAGGAGCCGCCACATGAAAAAAATTCTCGTTATTATCGCAATCATTTTGATACCCGCCGCCGCTTTTGCCAATTTTTCAATCCAGCTTGACAATAACACCGGAAAAAAAATGTTATACATGCTTTACTGGGTTGATCATACTTACGATTGGCCGTATCCGTTTCATCTGGCCGGCGGTGAACTGAAGGCCTCGGAAACCATTGATCTTAAATCGAGCTATCAAAACGGAAAGTACTTTGTGGTCTGGAGCGATAAAGACGATTGGCAAAACAAAGTGATGATGAATGTTAACAGCGATGTCAAATTGGTCGTTGTGACACCGATTAAAAGCAGCATGACAAAATAAAAATGCGTTGCGGCTTCTGAATTCTCCGGCCGTTTCGTGCTCACGGAAATACCCGACAAGGAATAAAAAAGGGATATCAGAATTATTCTGATTTCCCTTTTTTATTAAATTGAAAATTCAGTTGCGCTCAACCTCAACCAGGCAGGTATTGCAGGGAAAGGCGCCGCCGGGGGACATCACGTCTTTGGTGAGAACATTCACACAGCCGCCGTCATCCACACCATCCGCATCCGGCTGAAACCAGATGCCAGCATCCAGGCTGGCAACCCCTTCCATGATCCGACCGGTGACTTTAGCGGTGGTGCGCAGGCGGCCGCGATCATTGTAAACCATGACCCGGTCTCTGTCTGAAATACCTCTAGCAGCGGCATCGGCCGGGTTTAACCAGATGCGGTCATCGGCTTTTTGTTTCAAATGCGGAATATTATCGAATTGGGAATTGACCCGGGTTTTGGCATGAGGGCTTACCAGTTGCAGGGGAAATTTTGCATAAAGCTTATCATTTGGGCTTTCCCAGGGCTCGATGTACTGGGGGATCGTCGGGAGGTGCGGGTGGTTCATTTGCGCAATTTTGTGGCTGTATATTTCAATTTTGCCCGATGGTGTCTTAAACGGATGCCCTTGAGGGTCTTCGATCTGGCGTTTAAATGCCACCCAGGGTTCCTTGAGCTCAATGCGATGAACACCTTCTTGCCTGAATTGCTTCTGGTCGGGAAAATCCGGCGTCGCCTCCAGAAACTCTTTTAACCACTGCTCCGCGGACCGGTCGTTATAGCCTTCAAGGCCCAGACGGCGCGCCAGGTCCGTAAAAATAGCCAGGTCTGAGCGGGTCTCAGGCAGGGGATCGATCACCTTGTTCATATAAATACAGTAAGGCCCGCCCAGCCAGGGCTGGCCGATATCTTCCTGTTCAAGATAGTGGGTCACCGGCAGGACGATGTCCGCATATCGCGCGGTGGGCGTTAAAAACAGGTCATGTACGACCATAAAGTCCAATGCCTTGAGCGCTTCAATGCCTTTGTTGACATTCAAAAACTGGTTTAACATATTGCAGCCCACCATATAAAGCAGTCGGATATCAGCCGGATAACCGCCGGCCGTGCCCTTTAGCAGGGTGTCGTAAATTTCAGTGACATGGATCTCCGGGTTTTCTAATTCCGGCACGGGCAAAGATGCAGCCAAAGCCCCAAGCGCCATACGATCGGTGCCCCCGGCCACATGGCCGCCGGTGACGCCGATGTTGGCAGTCATGGCAGCCAGCGTAATGGCGGCGCGGTGAAACTGCTCGCCGAAGGCACTGCGGCCCGGCGCCCATCCGGTGCAAAGTGCCGCCGGCTTCACACTGGCGTATTCCCGCGCAAGCCGGATGATATCTTCAGCCGGCATGCCGCTTATCTGCGAGGCCCACTCCGGGGTTTTGGGAATTCCGTCGGTTTTACCCGTGACGTAGGCTCTAAAATCATCAAATCCGAAGGTGTGGGCTGCCATGAAGTTTTGATCGTAAAGGCTTTCTGCAATCATGACATAGGCCATGGCGATCATCACAGCGGTGTCTGTGCCCGGTTTTACGGCAATCCATTGTTCAGCCAGGCTGTCAGCGGATTGGGTGCGGCGGGGATCGACGGCAATAATTCTGGCACCGTTTTTCTTTGCTTGCGAAAGATAGGCAGCAGTGTAAGGTCGGAAACGGGAAACCAGCGGATCCCAGCCCCACAAAATGATTAATTTAGCGTGCAGCAAATTGTCGCGGCTGTTGCCGGTAAACTGGGTTCCAAGGGTGGTATCGCAGGCGAATCGGGCGCCCTCCAGCGAGGTGCTGCCCCAGACAGTGGTGCATCCACCAAACAGGTTAAAAAAGCGACGCGTGGTTTTTAAGGTATTATTCAGAGCCGCTTCGTTGCCAAAATAATCCATCAGCAAGGTTGCGTGGGGCCCGAAGGTTTCTTTGACCTGTTTTAATTTTTGAGCCACCGTGTCCAGGGCTTCGTCCCAGGAGATGGGTTTAAACGCACCGCTGCCGCGTTCGCCGATCCGTTTTAAAGGCTGAGTAAGACGGTCGGATGCATAAACCACATGTTTCTGGGAAAGTCCACGGATGCATGCTTTCAAGCCCGGTCCGCGCTGATTGTCGGTGCGGATGCGAGTGATCTTGCCGTCGCAAACATGCACCTTGAGCAGACAGCGCGCTCCGCAATCATAGGAGCAGGTGGTGGTGATGATCCTTTCACTTGTCATTCTTAGAGCTCTTTGTATGCTTAATGGTTTTATAAAAGTTTGATTTTACCACAGAGAACACAGAGAATGTTTTTTATAATTTTTTGCTCTGTGATCTCTGTGCGCTCTGTGGTGAATAAATAGTCATTTTATATACACAATCTCAACCGTTCATACCACCCGAAACTTGCGCGCTTCATCATTCGCTTTAATTTTCAGGAGGATTTCGCCAGGGTTTTATATTAGTCCGTGATGCTTACCGAACAGGTCAATAGAAATGAGCGCAAGGTTATTGTCGCCAGTTTGTTTCCCAAAAGCATGACCGCGTTGTAAGGTCCCACCGCTTTTTACGACTAATGAATCGAAAATCTGACTTTTTGATAATTAGTGCTTATGTTTTAAGCAGTTTTCCTTAGAACCCTTATATAAGGTGGAGCTAAAAATGATAAAAAAAATCCTTATTATTGGCGCAATATTTCTGATAGGCATCGTCCTATTTGGCTTTCAAAAGTCAAACGATAAACAACTTAAGCAGGAAGAGAAGAGTGCCCTCATGAAGACAGAACCTAAAAATTATAAGACCGCAACATTTGCCGGCGGCTGTTTCTGGTGTGTTGAATCGGATTTTGAAAAAGTTGATGGCGTGATCGAAGCCGTATCCGGCTATGCCGGTGGTGATGAGCCGAACCCGACTTACAAGCAAGTTTCGGCCGGCGGAACCGGTCATACCGAAGCGGTCCAGGTGCGCTATGACCCGGATAAAATCACTTATAAAGAGCTGCTGGATGTTTTATGGCGTCATATGGATCCCACCGATGCCGACGGGCAATTCGGCGATCGCGGCTCCCAGTATCGACCCGCCATTTTTTACCATGACGAAGAACAAAAGCGCATTGCGCAAGCGTCGAAAGCGGAGCTGGAAAAATCCGGCCGTTTCACCAAACCGATTGCCACCGAAATTGTTCCACTGACAAAATTTTATACGGCCGAGGATTATCACCAGGATTATTACAGCAAGAATCCCTTGCGCTATAAAATGTACCGTTACGGCTCCGGCCGTGATCAGTTTCTGAACCGCACGTGGAGCGCTGAGGCCAAGCCCTCCGCTCAGTCGATGAAATCCGCGGATAATGCCAAATATTCAAAGCCGGACGATGCGGTGCTCAAAACAAAATTGTCGGCCATGCAATACAAGGTCACCCAGCAAGACGGCACCGAGCCGCCATTCAATAACGAATATAATGATAACAAAAAAGAAGGCATCTATGTGGACATCGTTTCCGGAGAACCGCTGTTTGCCTCGGTAGACAAGTTTGATTCCGGCACCGGTTGGCCAAGTTTCACCAGACCCCTGGTGCCCGAAAATATCGTCGAGCATCAAGACAATAAATTTTTTGTGGTGCGAACCGAGGTGCGCAGCAGGCACGCTGATTCTCATCTGGGACATGTTTTTCCGGACGGGCCGGCGCCCACCGGTTTGCGGTACTGCATTAATTCCGCCGCCCTGAAATTTATTGCCAGAGAAGACCTGCAAAAAGAAGGGTATGATGAATATTTGAAATTGTTTGAGTCTGAATCCGCTCAAACGGCCAATTAATCGTTCTATAAAGCATAAAGCGTAAATGCATAAATGCAAAAAGGGAATCCGCTAAAACGGATTCCCTTTTCTGCTTAAAACGAATGTCGCCTGATGAGGTGCCTGTCAGGGCTGACGTCCGCCGTCTTTAAAGACTTCGTCCAGTTCCACCTGGAAGCCGGTGACCAGCGCGTTGGTCTGATTGGCCATGCCCACCACTGCCATCAGCTCGGCCAGCATTTCATCCGTCAACCCTTTTTTTCTGGCGGCCGCCGTATGGCTGTTGATGCAGTATTCGCAGCCGTTGGTCACGCTGATCGCCACATATAACATCTCCTTGACCAGCGGATCGAGTGCTCCGGGGGCGGTCACCTCTTTAACCCCTTGCCAGGTGCGCCGCAAAAGCCCGGGTTGCACCGCTATGGCCTTCCAGAAGTTGTTGACCCAGTCAATTTGCCGTGTGGCCATTATGTCATCATAAACCGCGCGTACTTCCGGGCTGGCCGCTTCATATTCGATTAGCTTAACCGTTGCCATTTGTATTCTCCTTTCGTCCGATTCTATTACAACAGGTGGTGTTCTATTTTGGGTTTAGGTTTCGATGGGACGGATGTCACCTTAGAAGATGATGAAACGGTGTTTGAGTCCTTATTTTTTTTGTAGAACCGGCTGGCTTTGGCGCGATTGCCGCAATCGGCATGTCACACCAGCGCCGGCTGCGGTTACGGCTGATGTCCAGAAACAACCAGCCGCAGATCGGGTCGGCGCATTTTTTTACCCGCCTGACTTCTTCTGAGATTAGCAGGTCGGCTGCAGAACGGACAACCGGGTTCAATATCCAGTCCAATTTCGTTTTATTGCCCGTCATTTCCCAGTGAAAACCGTCTTGCGTTTTGACGATTTGGGATTGCATCGTGGTTTCGCCAAGGTATTCATTAAAAACCGCCAAATCTTCCCGGGTGTGGTAATGACCTTCCAGGCTAATCGTAAAGATGCGATAGATGGCTTCCCTTAGGTCAATGGCACGTTTGTGTGCACTTTTGGTTTCGGCAGGATGCCCGTCAGCTCTGCGCAATAAGGCTCTGGCCTCCTGGTCGCTGATCGTACCTACGTGCCGGCTCCACGCCACCAGGTCGTGATAGGTATTCAAATATTCACCAAGATCTGCGCAGCCATAACAGTGTACCGTGTTCACAAAATCAAGGCACAAAGCTCCCCCTGATAATTTTATACTGCCCGCATCCCTTTTTTTGCTCACTTGATTTCTCCGTAAATATTTTATAACCGGCAAAAATTATTTGACAGGTTATAAAAAACAGGTTATGTGTATAACCATCAAAAATGTAATAGATGGTTAGGGATTTGTCAAGCATTTTAATAGCGAATAATTTGATTTAGATAGCCATAATAATTCACTAAAGATGTGAACCACACTATTCATCCAACTAAAAAGGAGGCCAAGATGAGCGGTCCGCAGTTAAGCAGGGCTTTGTATGAAAGCATTGGCAAACAAGGCTTTCAAGGAAAAATCATCTCCATTGAGCATGTTGGGGAACTTGAAACAGAAATCATGACCCGTTACCAAAAAGGATTGCTGGATCCGGACCTGTATGATGCCTATCTGGCATCTTTTGATTTCGCCTGTCACCAGAAGTTAAAAAATGCCCGATCGCTGATCATTGTAACTGTCCCGCAGCCCCAGATACGGGTTACTTTTATACAGAAGGATAAGACTTACCCTGTCTTTATTCCGCCAACCTATTATAATGCCATCGATAATGATGTGGCAGATTTTCTGAAAGCGGATCTGAAACCGCAGGGATACCAGCTGAAAAAAGTCAGGTTGCCCGAAAAACTGCTGGCCGTGCGTAGCGGACTGGCGCAGTACGGGAAAAATAACATTACGTATGTAAAGGGGATGGGAAGCTTTCAGCGGCCGGTGGTGTTTATTTCCGATTATCCCTGTGCGGAAGACAGCTGGAGCGAAGCAACAATCCTGGAGCATTGCGAAAACTGCAGTGCCTGCCTGAAGGCGTGCCCAACCAATGCCATCGTATCGGATCGTTTCCAGCTGTATGCTGAACGCTGTCTGACCTTCCACAATGAAAGCTCTAAAGCGTTTCCGCAATGGTTGCCTCCCTCCTGGCACAACTGCCTGGTGGGCTGCATGATCTGCCAGAAAGTGTGTCCGGCCAATAAAGCGGTCGTTAAATGGATTGAGGCCGGTGCGGCGTTCGACGGTGAAGAAACTGACCTTATTCTAAACGGCGATTCCGAGCAGCGCCTGCCGCGGGAAACCGTTGCAAAGCTTAAAAAGCTGGACATGATAAGGTATTATGATGTTCTGGGTAGAAATCTGAGGATGTTAATTGAGAAGTCAACCTAGCATGTCAAACTAGGGCGGGTGTTTGTCGGCACCTGAAAGCCGGCTATTCAGGTTTGACAGGGTAGATCGAGTTTGATAGTTTAAAGTTCAAATTAGTCTGATCTTCAAACGTCTGAACTGAGGAGGAAGTATGACCAAAAGAAGACTTCAACTGGTCGCATTGTTTTGCTGTTTTTTAATCGGTCTGAGTGCCTGTTCGCGCAAATGGGCGGTTATCGGAGCCGCCGCCGCGGCGGTGGGTACCGGTGCGTATTTTTACGTAAAAGGGGATCTTAAAAGAAACTATGAAGCCCCGATGGACAAGACATGGGATGCAACGGTTAAGGCTTTAGCAGCGCTTCAAATTAACGTTGAATCCAAACAAAATGATGCCTTAACCGGCGTTATTAATGGTAAATTGGCCGATGGGAAAAGTTATACCGTGAACGTGAAACGGCTGGGCGAAAATTTGACCGAGGTCAGTATTCGCATCGGCACGTTCGGTGATCGGGAGAGAGCTGAAGCGATCCATGACAAAATTCTTTCAAATCTATAGACACGCCATTCGAAAACTTCTGAAACCGGATGCGGTTTTTTAGTAAGAATAAAGCGGAGCCATTGGCGCCGCTTTATTTGTTTTATCCTTTTTAAATTTCCAAAGGGGTGTGACGCTATGAAAACAAAAGGCATCCAACACGGGCTTGTTTTTGTAATAAAAACGGCCCTAATTTTTTGCGCGGCCGGGTTGACGATTGCCGGTTGTGCCTCAGCCCCGCAAATCTATCCTCCGGAGCAGGTGCCATCTTACATACGCGAATTAAAAACGATCAGACTTTATGCCTATGTCGAAAAAAAAGATACCAAAATAGAATTAGCTGCGGGCGAGTATGTTTCCGTAATGGTTAAGGGTGAGATACGCCTCTGGAGAGGAGGGCCTTTAAAGGATGCATCGTCATGGATCATTGCAAAATATATCAACGGTGGCAGACACAGGCTCTTCTACAACGCTACCGGCGGCACCTTTGAATCTCTGATCTCGGGCCGTTTATCTCTGGGAATCATCGATAGCTACCACCAAGATAACAGCGGTCATTTCGATATCCTTATTGTTGTCTGGAAAACAAAAGATTACGTCAAAATCAGCGGTTTTCTGGAAGAATTGCAAAAAAGAGATCCTGATAATCGGGGTATTGCCGATGCCTTGTCACAGGCCAGGGACATCAGGGATTACGATATCGCCAAGGCAAAAGCATCGGAAGAAATTTCTGCCACAAAGCAGGAAATCAAAAAATTAGAGGATTCCAAACAGAATCTGTCCACCGCTGCCGGCTCAGAAAATGAGACCCAGTCGCAAAAGCTGGAAAACCGTCTGGCCGAGCTAACGGCCAAGCTCAGACAATTGGATGAAATGACACTCCAGCTTCAGCAAGAACGCGAGAAATCAGCCCAGTTGAGCCAGGAGCTGGAAGAACAAGGCCAGCGCGAAAAAGAATTAATGAGCAAGATTGGAGAAGGGGCCAAGGTGCCCCCGTTTGTGATTGTGACTTCTCCCGACGATGGCCTCAAGCTGGAGGTTGATTCGGTGCGAATTGCCGGAGCGGTGGAAGACGACCGCGGGCTTTTACAGCTCGAGATCCTGGTCAATGGCCGGTCTATAACGGCAGATGATGCTCGCGGTATCAAACCGGTTACCCGAGATGCCCCCCGCCGCTTAAATTTCGATCGAACGGTACCGCTTACCCGGGGCGTAAACCGCATCCAGGTCAAGGTGACCGACACTGACGGGCTTGTGACCCAGAGAACCGTCAGCGTGCATTACACGCCCAGCCGGCGCAACGTCTGGGCCGTCGTTGTCGGTATCAACGACTACCCCCTGCTTCCAAAGCTCAAATACGCGGTCAACGATGCCAAAGCGTTCCAACGCCTTTTGGTGGAAAAGAACCTTGTTCCTGCCGAAAACATAACTGTTTTGCTCAACGAACAGGCCACATTGCGGAAGCTGAGAAGTGCCCTGGGAACCGGCCTGAAGGGGGCCGCCGACTCAGACGATATGGTCATTATTTTCTATGCCGGTCACGGGGCCACGGAGCGGGATGCGATGAGCATGGATGGCGACGGGCTTGAAAAATACATTCTGACTTACGATACCGACCCGTCGGATCTGTTTTCGACGGCCCTGCCCATGAGAGATCTGGCGCTGATTTTTCACCGCATTCGCTCCGAGCGACTGATTTTCATCGCGGACGCATGTTACAGCGGGGCCAGCGGCGGCCGCACCGTGAGTGTGACCGGTTTGCGGGCCAATATTGCCGATACTTTTTTAGATCGGATTGCGGCCGGCCGGGGAAAAGTGATCATTACGGCCAGCGCTGCCAACGAGGTCAGTGTGGAGCGGGACGAACTTCAACACGGGGTGTTCACCTATTACCTGTTGGAGGGATTGAAGGGACCCGCGGACACGGACGGTGACGGGCTGGTTACGGTGGATGAGGCCTACCGCTATGTTTCCGCCAGGGTTCCTCAGGCCACTCACCAGGAACAGCACCCGGTCAAGAAAGGAACCGTCGAAGGCAGTCTGATTTTGAGCATCATCCGGTAACCGCTTGACAGCTTTTTTAATAACCAAACTTTCTTAACGCCCGGGTATCCTTGCGCCAGTTTTTCTGGACCCGCACAAAAAGCTTCAAATAAACTTTGGTGTCGAGCATGTGCTCAATTTTTTTGCGCGATTCGGTGCCGATACGTTTGAGCTTGCTGCCTTCTTTGCCGATGATGATGCCTTTCTGGGAATCCCGCTCAATGTGAATGGTGGCCTCAATTTTAACCAACTCGCCGTTTTTTTCTTCTTTAAATGAATCCACCGTTACGGCCGTAGCGTACGGTATCTCTTCACCGGTGAGCCGGAATACCGTTTCACGAATCATTTCAGCGGCAATAAAACGTTCGGGTAAATCGGTGAGCGCATCTTCCGGAAAATACGGTGGACCGGTGGGCAAAAAATTTTCCATGGCCTCGATCAATGCGTCGGTCTGGGTGCCTTCGCTGGCCGATATCGGAACGATGATATCAAAGCCGTATCCGGTCGACCACTTTTTGATCAGCCTCAGCAAATCTGTTTTTTCGATCAGATCGATTTTGTTGAGCGCCAGAATAACCGGGCGTTCCCGATTCTGAAGCCGTTTTACCAGGAAATATTCAGAAGTTGGATCCGGATTGGCCGCGTCCAGCACGAAAAGAATCATATCCGCATCCCCGATAGCAGAAAGGGCTGTATCCACGATCCGTAGATTGAGGGTGTCTTTGGCCTTAAATATTCCCGGCGTATCAATGAAAACGATCTGGACATCGGGCCGGTGCACAACACCCAGAATGCGATTGCGGGTGGTCTGGGGCTTTTTGGAGGTGATGGAAATTTTTTCACCCAGCATGCGGTTGAGCAGCGTTGATTTGCCCGCATTGGGTGCGCCCACAATGGCCACATAGCCCGATTTGAAGTTTTCGTATTTGTCGGTGGTGTCTGCCATAAAATTTTAGACAGGATTTACCCGCCTTCGTTAAAACTCCGACAGGACAAGTCGGCGGGTCAAGCAGGATTATATAAATATGTTAGCATTTCGCAATTTTAGGCAATTTAGCTCATTTTAGTCATTTTAGGCACTTCTAACTTTCGAGCACCTTTGGAACTTTTTTCTCTGTCTTCGAAGATGAGCTGCTAATTTTGAGATGCTTGTAGTATCCTTACCAGATAAGATAAGGATTTCACAAGCGGTTACAACGGCAAGAAGTCTTTGAACGGGAAATTTAAGGCAAAGCCTTGTTATCTTTAATTTCGATTAAAGATGAGATCGCATTCCAGAGCGCATCTCTGCCGCGGCGGGTTTTGGCCGAGAATAGAATAAAATCATCTTGATCCTTTTCCAGGGCCTGGGCGATCAGATGATGCTGTTTGGTCTGTTTGTTTCTGGACAGTTTATCTGTTTTGGTTAGCACCGAAATGCCGGCGATGGAATGATGGCCGAGCCAGCCGAGCAGATTTAATTCCTCCTGGCGCGGAATGCGTCGGATATCCATGATGACCACAACCCCCCTTAAGTTTTCCCGTCCCGAAAGGTAGGTTTCAATCATCGGGCCCCATTTCTTGCGGACAGACACCGGTACTTTTGCATACCCATACCCGGGCAGATCAACGAAACTCACCTGCCGGTTAATATCAAAAAAATTAATGAGCTGGGTACGGCCGGGAGATGAGCTGGTTTTTACCAGGTGCTTGCGGTTGACAAGGGTATTGATCAGACTGGATTTGCCCACGTTTGATCTTCCGGCAAAAGCAATCTCCGGCAGGAGCGCCGGTGGATACTGGGCAGGCTTTGTGGCGCTGGTGACAAATTCGGCGGATTTAATGATCATGCTAGTGGGTATTGGGTATCAGGTATTGGGTATTAGGTACTGGGCATTAGGTATTGGTTAATCAAGTGTTCGAGCGCCATGCGCCATGCCCTATGCAGAATTTGATATTGCAAAAGGTTCGATTACACGATTTTGTCCATTAGGTACGTTCTGTAAGGTACGTTTCCAGCCGATCCATGCCTTCTTCAATATTTTCCAGGGAATTGGCGTAGGAAAACCGCAGATAGCCTTCGCCGTTTTGGCCAAAATCAATTCCGGGAGCGACGCCGACGTGGGCTTTTTCCAGAATGTCGAAGGCCAGTTTGTAGGAGTCTCCCGAGACATGCTTGGCGTTGGCAAAGACGTAAAAGGCGCCGGTGGGCTCCACGGTAATGCCGAATCCCAGTTCCTTTAGACGGCGGATCATAACCAGCCGGCGCTCGTTATAAATTTTTTGCATGCGGGCCACATCATCGCCGGCGTCTTTGAGGGCCGCAATGCCGGCCTGTTGAACCATGGCGTTGGCCGAAATAAAAAAGTTTTGCTGCAGCTTTTGCATGGGGCGAATGTATGCTTTGGGTGCGATCACATAACCGAGACGAAGCCCTGTCATGGCAAACTGCTTGGAAAAACCGTTGAGTACAAATGCGTGATCGGAAAACTCCAGAATCGAGTGCGCTTTGCCCTCATAGACCAGGCCGTGATAGATTTCATCGGAAACGATAAAAGGGCACTGCTCACATGTCGTTAGCTCGGCGATTTGCTGCATGCGGTCGGCCGACAGCAGGTTTCCGGTCGGATTGGAAGGCGAATTGATAAATACGGCCCGGGTTTGCGGCGTGATTTTTTCCCGGATGACTTCAGGCCGGTATTGGAAACCGTCTTCTTCATAGACCGGGATCGTTATCAGTTTGCCATCCACAAACCGGATGAAATTTGGATAACAGGCATAATGCGGGTCCGAGATAATGACTTCATCCTGTTTTTCAAGCAGCGCCGCGAAAACCAGAAATATAGCCGGCGAGGAACCCGAGGTCACGACCACCTGGTCCGGATCAACCGATACCCGATAATGTTTTTGGTAATATTCACAGATCGCTTCCCGCAATTCGTACAGGCCCAGACTGTGGGTGTAATGGGTAAATCCGTCTTCAAGGGCCTTGCAGGCGGCTTCTTTGACGCAGGCGGGTGCATCAAAATCAGGCTCACCGACCTCCAGATGGATGATGCGGGCGCCTTCACGCTCCAGCTCCTGGGCCCTCTCCAGCACATCCATCACGATAAAGGATGTCATTTCTTCTGTGCGTTTTGAAGCCATGGGTTATCCTTATTAAATAGTATGGAACCGCAGAATACTAAATGGCATAGGGCATAGCGCTAAAGACTGGGGCCTTCATGCTTTTTTGTTTAAACGCTTTGCTCTATGCGCCATGCGCTATGCTATTTATATCGCCCGGAATCCAGCCTAACCCACCAGCGCCGTGCATGAATATAAATTAAATGACCTTATTTAGCGGATACTCGATGATCCCTTCCGCTCCGTGCTTCAGAAGTTCGGGAATTAGATCGCGCACCTCCTCGGAACTGACCACAATCTCTACGGAAAACCATTTGGTGTTATAAAGCGATGCCACGGTGGGTGCATTCAGGCTCGGAAGCATGCCGATCACATCATCCATCTTTTCTTCGGGCACATTCATTTTGATGCCGACCATTTTTTCACCATGAAGGGCCCCTTTTAGCAAAAGTGCAATCTGCTCTATTTTTTGCCGCTTGGCTTCATTCTTCCAGGCTTCGTGGTTGGCAATCAGCTGGGTGTTGGTCTGCATGAGCTCATGGATCACCCGCAGGCCATGGGCTTTAATAGTGGCTTCGGTTTCGGTCACTTCCACCACCGCATCCGCCAGGCCGGAAACCGCCTTGGCTTCTGTTGCGCCCCAGGAAAATTCAACGCTGACATTTATTTTGCGATCTTTAAAATAGCGCCGGGTAAAATTCGTCATTTCAGTGGCGATTTTTTTCCCTTTGCAATCTTCAATCTTTTTAATCTTTGAATCATACGGCACCGCCAGCACCCAGCGCGCCGGCCGGGAACTTACTTTAGAATAAATCAGATCGCTGACCATATGGATGTCCGACTCATTTTCGGCGATCCAGTCCTTGCCGGTCAGTCCGGCATCCAGGGTGCCGTTTTCGACATAATTGGACATCTCCTGGGCGCGACAGATGTGGCACTCGATGGTATCATCATTGATTTCGGGGAAATAGCTTCTGCCATTAATGTTAATATCCCATCCTGAGCGATGGAACAGCGCAATCGTGGCATTTTGCAAGCTGCCTTTGGGAATTCCCAGTTTGAGTGGATTTTTCATTTGCCGTATATCTCCTTGGGATCAAATACGGGCTCTCCGATTATCTTTACGGACCCGTCTTTTATTTTTTTGTGGAAGCAGCTGCGGTGCCCGGTATGACAGGTTGCACCGCCAAGCTGTTCAATTTTTAACAGCACCGTGTCATCGTCGCAATCGATGCGGATTTCTTTTACAATTTGCTGATGGCCGGAAGTCTGGCCTTTGACCCACAGCTCCTGGCGGGTGCGACTCCAATAGGTCGCTTTTCCGGTATTCAGCGTGGCCTCCCAGGCCTGCTGATTCATAAACCCCAGCATCAGAACCTCACCGGTCTTATAATCCTGCGCGATCGCCGGAATAAGGCCGTTCATTTTATCAAAGTTTGGTGTCATCATTTTTATAAAATCACATGTTGAAATTGTTCTCTAAACGGGTTAAATTAAAAGTTTATGGTACGGAAAATTTTTAGGTAAAAATTTTATCTTTTGAAATTGTAAACTTTCATAGCTAACCGCAACACGGTTGAATGTCAATTAAATTATTTAATTTCTAACCCTGACCAAGCCGGGGCTAAACGGCTATAATACCACGAAGATCACAAAGTAATGCCGAACCGAAAAACCAAATCCAAGATTTTAAAACAACGCAAAAGACCTAAAAAGCGGCGGTTTTTCCAAAAAATGTTGCTATGGTTGTTTGTGCTTGGTTTTTTTGTTGCGATCCTGGGGGCACTGGCCGGTGTCGGCGTATATTTCTACATCAGCAAGGATCTACCCCATATTAACTCTTTAACCGAATATCATCCTTCCATCATCACCAACGTCTACTCGGATGACGGCCGCAAGATTGCCGAGTTCTTTAATGAACGGCGGATTATAAAACCTCTGGATGAAATGCCCGCGGCGTTGATTAATGCCTTTATTGCCGCAGAAGATTCTCGCTTTTACAAACATCAGGGCATTGATTTTTACAGTATTGTCCGGGCCTTTTTCAAAAACCTGGAGGCCGGTACCATCGTTCAAGGCGGCAGTACCATCACCCAACAGGTGACCAAATCCTTTTTGTTGTCGCCTGAAAGAAGCTACACTCGCAAATTAAAGGAAGCCATTCTGGCCTATCGGATCGACAAAGCATTTAACAAAGACGAGATTCTTTATCTGTATTTGAACCAGATTTACCTGGGGCATGGCGCTTACGGTGTGGAGGCGGCTGCTGAAAATTATTTTGGTAAAACAGTAAAGGATCTAAATATGGCCGAATGCGCCATCCTGGCGGGATTACCCCAGGCGCCCAGCAAATATTCGCCGTTTAAATATCCGGAACGGGCCAAACAGCGGCAAATCTATACGTTAAACCGTATGGTGGATGAAGGCTTTATTTCCAACATCCAGGCCACCGAAGCCATTAATACCGTTGTGGAGATTAAGCCGCGCCGCAACTGGTATATTGAAGAAATTCCTTACTACACCGAACAGGTCCGCCGCTATGTCGAGGAAAAATACGGCCGCGATGTCCTATACACTCAGGGTCTCGAGATCTATACAGCCGCCAGTATCGAGATGCAAAAAATCGCCCGGGAAGAGGTTGAAAAAGGCCTGTATGATCTGGATAAGCGCCAGGGTTTCCGGGGACCGCTAAAAAATTTGGCCCCGGAAGAAATTGAGACATTTTCCCGCACGATTCAATCCGAGCTGGGCGACAATTCACTTCAAGCCGGCCAGACCATTAAAGGTGTTGTCGTAAAAGTGGACGATAAAAACAAAACAGTCACGGTTCGAATCGGAAATTTTCTGGGACAGATCGCGCTTGAGGATATGGAGTGGGCCCGCAAAGTGGACCTGGAGGTCGCTTACTATGAAACCAAAGTAAAACGTCCCGGTGAAGCGTTGGCTGCCGGAGATGTGATTCTGGTTAAAGTTAAAGAAAAAAAGAAGGATTCGGATTTATGGCAGCTGGCTTTGGAACAGGAGCCGGTGGCCCAGGCAGCGCTGCTGTGTTTAGAGGCTGAAACCGGATTCATCAAGGCCATGGTCGGCGGCCGCGATTTTCGCGACAGCCAGTTTCATCGGGCTTTGCAATCCAGGCGCCAGCCGGGTTCGGCCTTTAAACCCATCATTTATGCGGCGGCATTAGACAAGCAGTTTGATGATGAACCCGATAGATTTTATAACCCCGCCTCGGTGATTATTGATTCACCGATCGTGTTTGAAGACGAAGAGCGGGATTTTACCTGGAAGCCGAAGAACTATAAAGAGCGATTTTTCGGCCCCACCCTGATGCGCGACGCCCTGGCCAAATCACGCAATGTGGTGACGATCAAGATATTGCAGGATATCGGCATTGATTATGCCATCGAATACGCCCGTAAACTGGGAATAACCTCTGATATGGCCAAAGATCTCTCTATCGCCCTGGGGTCCTCGGGTGTATCGTTGCTGGAGTTGACCAAAGCCTATTCGGTGTTCGCCAATCAGGGGTATCTGGTTGAACCGGTATTTATCACAAAAATTGTCGACCGCGAAGGCAATGTGCTTGAAGAGGCGGCGCCGGAGCGCATCAAAGTCATCGAAAAGACGACCGCCTACCTGATGACGCACATGCTGGAAGGTGTGGTCAAGTACGGGACCGGCTGGCGCGCTAAGGCCTTAAACCGTCCGGTGGCGGGCAAGACCGGCACCACCAATAATTTATTTGATGCCTGGTTTATGGGCTATACCCCCCAGTATATCACCGGGACCTGGGTGGGTTTTGATGACGAGGCCCCGCTGGGAAAATCCGAAACAGGCTCCCGGGCTGCCAGCCCAATCTGGCTGGGTTTTATGAAGCGAGTTCTGGAAGATAAGCCCCCCAAAATTTTCGAGGTGCCGGAAGGCATTGTCTTTACCAAAATCGATGCTGAGACCGGGCTTTTGCCGATTCCCGAATCCAAAGAAACCGTTTTTGTTTCCTTTAAGGAAGGCACCGAGCCGACCGAATACACGAAAAGACCGGGCGATATTGCCGATACGGGGGAGTTTTTCAAAAAAGATTTATAAATAAATTAGGTATTGGGTATTAGGTATTGGCTTGGGTACTGGGTATTTGCTGTCAAGTCCTAAAACCAATACCCAGTACGGAATACCCAATACCAGCCGAACTTTTACGAGACCTCATTGAGGGGCTGGATACACATACTTTTTAGTGGCCAGATGTTTGGGCCATACAATTTCGGCTTTACCATTGAGCCATTGCACCAGGAAAGTCGGCAATTTATTTTGCTGGCTTTTTTTATTGTAGGAAATAAATTTAACCGGTCCCAATACGGTCATCAGGTTGGTTTTGGCCAGCGCATCGCGAATATTTTTAGGTCCTGATACCTTGGTGCGTTTTAGCGCGTCGGCGATCACGGTGATGCCGGCATAGGCCTCAGCCCCGTAATGTTCGGGTGGGGTCTTGTATCTGGCAATAAACTTTTCATTGAAAGTAGCGGCTCCGGGGTGAGGCACCGCGGGCGTCCAGATTGCGCTGCAGACAATATGATCGGAAGCCTTCCCGGCGTGCGCTGCAAATTCAGGCTGGACAAAGCCATTTCCCCCGCCGACAAACAGTTTCGGATTCAGCTTCAGGTCCCTGGATTGGCGCACCAGCAATGCGGCGCCTTTGGCATTGTCAACAGCCGCGTATATTAGATCGGGATTCTTAGCCTTCACGCGGGTCAACAATGGCCTGAAATCGGCAGCGCCGGTCTCAAAACCTTCCCTGATAACCGGCTTTAAGCCCAGTTCGTCAGCTTTTTTGAAAAATCTGCGGGCGTCGGCAGCATGTTTAAGCGAATTTGCATGCACGATGGCAACGGTTCGAATGTCGCTGGCAACGCTGGTAACAGTTGAAACAAAAGAGGCCACTGCATCCAGTCGCTCACTCACCGGCGGATTCAGCCTGAAGATGTATTCCCAGCTTTGCTCGGTGATTTTGTCCGCCGCAGCACTGTTGACCAGAAATGGGATTTTTTTTGTTTGGGCGATGGAAATGGCTGCCCAGGTTACCGTACTCGAAAAGCCGCCGCCGATCACAAGGACCTTGTCCCGGTTGATTAACTTTTGAATGGCGCTGCGTCCTACATCCGGATTGCTCTGTGTATCTGCCTCGATAAACTCAATTTTTTTACCGTTTATTCCGCCGCCGGCATTGACTTCTGCGGCTGCCATCAAAACCGCTTTTTGCTGAATGTGCCCGAAGGTCGCCTGGCGGCCTGTAAGCGGCAGCATGACCCCGATCTTTAATGCGCTGGCAGCCATTGCGCTGGAAAGCATGATTCCGCTGATCAATGTAAAAAAACTGAAAGCAATAACCGCTTTTTTCGTCAAGTTTATCTCCCCGTCAAATTGTTTTTCACCAAAAAGGCAGAAATAATTTTATACCCGCGGGTTGCATCAGGGTTCAATCAACTGATTTTGCATGGCAAAACGAGATAACTCCGCGTTGTTGCGCAACCCGAGCTTTTTGAGCAGGCGTGCACGATAGGTATCTACGGTTTTGATACTGATGTGATAGGCGTGGGATATTTCACGGTTGGTCTGCCCCATAGCCAGGCGTCGTAAAACCTGCAATTCCCGCATGGATAAAGAATCCAGTAAAGACTGCCCGTCGGAGCCCCTGGCAATTCTCAGCGCCAGGGCTTCAGCGGCTTCATCCGTGAGATAACGTTGGCCGGCGTGGACTTTACGGATGGCGTTGACCAGCTGCTCCGGTGCCGATTGTTTGGTGAGGTAGCCCATGGCACCGGCCTGAATCGCGCGAACCACGTATTGCCCCTCTTCGTGCATCGTGAGGACCAAAATCGGCAATTCTGGGTGGCGGGTCTGCAGTTGGCTGATGACTTCCAAGCCATCCAGGCCGGGCATGGATATATCGATGACGGCCACATCCGGATCTGTTTTTTTGACCTGCTGAATGGCCTCGCGACCGTCATCGGCTTCAGCAACCACCTGCATATCACCACTTTCCTCGACAATGCGGCGCAGTCCGGCACGCACGATGCTGTGGTCGTCTGCAAGGAGTACCTTGATCAAAATGGAGCCTCTTTTTGATTTTATTGAATATGCCTCACGCAAAGACGCAAAGGCGCCAAGTAAAAAACCTATTTTTATTTTCTCTTTGCGCCTTTGCGAGAGGTTATCAAATCTTCCGCTAACCAGTAGAACCCAGCTGCCCATCTATCGGCACTTTGAAATACACCCGGGTTCCCTTTTTCGGTTCGGAATGGACTTCTAAAGCACCGCCGACAAGGGTGGCGCGTTCGCGCATACCGGCCACTCCCAGACCTTCGGATTCAGACAGATGTTGCGATTCAAATCCCTGACCATCATCGACGACAGCAAGGGTCAAAAGGCCATCGCGGGTTTTTAATACCACCTCGACACGATTGGCGGATGCGTGGCGCGCGACATTCGTCAGCGCTTCCTGGGCGATCCGATAGGCTGCGGTGGAAATGCCGTCGCTGAGGCTCGAAACATCATTGTGTTCAAACACACAGGCAATTTCGGTGCGTCTTTCAAAATCAGCCGTATACCACTCCAGCGCATCCACCAGTCCCAGGTCGTCGAAAACGCCCGGGTCGCAGGCGAAATGCCATGCCGCGCACATCCTCGATGTTCTTATCGATCAGCCGACACATTGTCAAGGCGCGTTGCGAGGCTTTAGGATCCGCTTGCTTTAAGCGCTCATACATCCAGACCGAATCCATGCGCAATGCGGTCAGAACCTGCCCCAGTTCATCGTGCAGCTCCCGGGCAATGGCCGAGCGCTCTTTTTCCTGATTGGCCATGATGCTGCCGGAAAGACGGCGCAGTTGCGTCTGGGCTTTTTTGACCGCCGTTATATCGTTTAAGATCCCGCATACACCGCTGATCGCACCGGATTCATCATAAATCGGAAATTTAACCGCCAGGTAGGTATGCATTTCATTGGACTGTTGAATCTGTTCTTCGACCTGCAAAGATCGGGATTCTGCTAAAACCTGCGAGTCGCTTGCGCGAAATTGGTCAGCGATCTGTTTTGGCAAAATGTCATAATCTGTTTTGCCGCGAATGTCCGTGTTGCGGACATTGAACAGCTCTTCATAACGCGTATTGACTAGCGTATAGCGCCCCGCTTTGTCCTTGATGTAAACCACCGCCGGTGTATAGGTTAATATATTGGTGATTTCCTCGGTTTGTTTGCGAACCAGGCGCTCAAGATCCTTGGAGTACAGGCTGAGCTCTTCCTTGGCTTGTTTTAAAGCCTCTTCGGCCCGTTTACGCTGGGTGACATCAATCGAGACGGCCAGGGATCTTTTTATTTTACCGGTAGCATCCCGATCGGCAATGGCCGAAAGCAGGACGTCGATTTTTTCTCCACTCTTTTTGACAAACTGATAGGGAATGTCCTGACAGAATACCGTTCTTAAAAAATTGAGGGAATGCGGTTTTCTCTGCATATTGGCGCGACTGCGGGGTGAAAAAATCCGTTAGCGGGCGTCCGATGACTTCGTCCCTTGAATATCCCATCACCTCCATCCAATAATCACTGACGCTGACCAGCCGGCCCTTCGGGTCGATGGAATGCAACATCGCCGGCGTATGGTGATACAAAGATCGGTAACGCCCCTCGCTTTCGCGGAGCGCTTGTTCAGCTGATCGTCTTTGCCGGATTTCATGACTGGCCTGGCGGTATAAAAAGAAAACCGCTATGCCGATCAGCACACATAGAGCCAGTACAATGGGACCGGTGGTTTTAATCAGCGGCTCGATCACGGTTTTGGTAATGGCATCCAGCTCGCGTAAATGCACCACGTTCCACTCCGGATAGTTTGATCCCAGTTCCGCGACATGGATCTGGTACTCATTGCCGGCACGGTCCACGATATAGTCTCCCTTCGATTCCAAACCGGTCCATCTCCAGGGCCCGGTACCGAATTGACGGGATCTTTCAATTAACGGGATATTATCCTCATTGTATGGCCACAACAGATGATAGAGCCATTCTTTGCGGTTGGAAATAAAAACAACCCCGTGGGGGTCATTGACCATCAAAATTTCATCTAATTCCGTCCCCAACTGGCTTTCGATCAACTCAATCGACGCTTTGATAACGACAATGCCGACCGGGGAGGATCTATTTTCCGCAAACACCGGATGGCCGTAATAGGCGCCGCGTTTGCCGGATGCGGTACCCAGGGCCAGATAGGTGCTTGGGTTTTCCTGAAATGGCATCTTTAAAATAGGGTCGGAACGCAAAATTTTGGCCCACAAAACTATCGGGTGCATTGCGGTTGGTCGAGGCAATGGTTTTGCCGCTGGGGTCCATCAGATAACACACATCCGCAGCCAGCGTTTTCTTGAAATGATCCAGGGTGGCATTGGCTTCTGCCAGGTTTTGCCATCGGGCTGGTTCAGGGCCAAGCTGGAGCGGTTTCATGCCGGCCAGGGTTTTTACGGGTTTGACGTTTTCAGCAAGGAAGATGGTTAAATTTTTTTTAATGGTTCTCAGGCGCAGATCCGCCTGTCGTTCGGCTTCTTTCAGGGCGGATTCTTTCAAAGAGGAATAATACAGATACCCGCCTGCGGAGGCTGATAAAAAAGCCAGCAAAGACAAAACGATTAAAATAATACGAAGCTTCATGGTTCTTTTTTTCCGATTCGGCAGCTTTATGGAATGTACCGATAAGGCTCTGCCCTAGTTCACTTAGCTCTCAATTGGAAAAATGGAAAATTGGAATGTTGGGTTTGTTAAGCATCCCATTGAAAAATATTATGACGCGGATGTTTTATCTTTTTTACCATTATTCCATTATTTCATGCAGGCGATATAAAACCCTCGTCTTTAAAAGCTACATGCATTCAATATGTTATAGAAATCCTGAAACGTTTGTTATTTTTACACCAACCCGGGCACGATGGCAAATAATTTCAAAAGACAGGAACGAATACTTGTAAGAAATAATCTGACAAGAAAATCAGAAATCGTCTAATTGACAGTTTTAGCGCTTATTTGTAGGTATGAATACCTTAATTATTGCAAATAGCCTTTTCTCTGCTGAAAGGCATCGATATCCACCACACCCATGTGCTTGAATTGCAGCGGCTGGTCTCAGCTCGTTCAAACGGCTATTTTGCTTTTTAGATAACGTTGGCTGCTGTTTAAGGAAACTGGCCATCCTTACCCGGCCAACTTAATAAATGTTTTTCCACTGATCTATTATTTGCCTTTTTGGTCGTGATGGGAGGTGGATCATGAAGCCGACATTCAAATTTTTATTTTATCTTGTCATCCTTTCCGCAATTGCAGCAAATTTAGCCGCCCCGGCAACCACTTCTGCGTCTGAGCCCCTGGTTATCGGCGTCCCGCATTCAGAGGCGTATACCTACGCCAACATGATGAAAAATTCATTTGAAATGGCTCTGGAGGCCATCAACAAGCAAGGCGGAATCAAGGGCCGGCTTCTAAAGCTGGTGTATGCCAACGACCAGGGCAAACCAAAGCCCGGAGAAAAAGCGATCGTAGAGCTGGTCGAAAAAAACGGAGCCGTTATGCTGGTGGGCGGCTATCAAAGCAGCAACACCGTATTCATGGCCAGAATGGCCGATAAGCTCGACCGGCCTTTTCTGGTGTGCACGGCTGCCGATGACCGCATCACGCAAAGAAAGTGGAAAAATGTCTATCGACTGAACCCGCCGGCCCAGGGTTACACCAATGGACTGGAAGATTTTTTTCTGAATAAAATCAAGCCCAAATCCATGGCCATCGTATATGAAAACAGCCCTTACGGCACCAGTGGCGCCATGCGGATGATGTGGTTTTGCCGGGGAAATGACATTGAGCTACGCGCCATCGAGCCTTACCACAAGGAAAGGCTCAGCCCGGACTATTTTAAACGCATTGTTGCGCGCTTGAAAGACAATCCGCCCGATGTGATTTACATGGTCTCCTACCTCAAGGATGGGGCCTTGCTGGTCAAAAATATTCGAGATGCAAAGATCAAGTCATTGCTGTGTGGTGGTGCCGGCGGCTTTACGAGCCAAAAATTTATCACCGCTGCCGGGACCAGCGCCAATTATCTGTTGACCGCAACCCTGTGGACCCCGCAATTACAGTATCCGGGGACAAAAGAATATTACGATCAATATGCGAAAAAATACGGCAGTTCGCCGGACTATCACGGCGCCGAAGCCTATTCGGCCTTACTGGTGGCGGCGGATGTCTTGAAGCGGGCCGATTCGTATAGCCCCGCAAGTATTCGGGCAGCCCTGGACCAAACCGATTTGATGACGCCCTTCGGCCCGGTGAAGTTTACCTCATATGAGAACTTTGAAAGACAAAATAATTTGCCGACTCAGGTTTTACAAATCATTAACGGCAAATTCGAGTGTGTCTGGCCGCAAGAACTTGCAACGACCAATTTTGCTTCACCCCCTGAATGAAATGTCAGTGATTAGGCGGTTCCACTGCGGTTAAACATCGCAGCAGCCTATTGTAAAGTATTAAAATTGGAAGGAGGTGGTCTTCAAAGAAAAGCGTGACGGTACAAAAGACAACAAAAACTGAAATGGCATATCATGCGCCCAAATGGTTTGGTGGTATGATGCCAAAACCTTAACTAACTATAATTTTTAGGAGAGATATCATGAGAAACAAATTTTTTACCATTCTGATCGGAATCTGTGTCTTGGCTTTGGCATTTTCCGGAAGTGCGTTTGCCAAAGAAAGAGTTATATTCGGCGGTGGACCGGCCGGTGGAACCTTCCAGGTGGTTGCCAACGGCATCCAGGTGTATAAACCGGTTAAAGCCAGTCCGGATTTTTCCGTTAAGGCCCAAACATCTGCAGGTTCGGTTGAAAATTTAAGGAAAACCAACGCTGGCAGACAACAGATGAGCGTGGTCTATTCCGGCCATGTCTGGCTGGGCCGCAACGGTCAGATGAAAAATGATCCCAAAAAATACGAAAATGTTTTGGCCATTTCCTGGCTGTACGGCGCTCCGGGTCAGCTGGTGGTTCGTAAGGGCTCGGGCATCAAAAGCGTCAAAGACCTGGTCGGCAAAAAGGTCGGTGTCGGCAATGCCGGCTCCGGTGCCTTTGCCAATTGCGAACTGTTCTTTTCCCACATGGGTGTCTGGGATAAGATCGAGCGCAATGCCATGGGCTACAACGATGCCGCCGCTGCTTTCGGCAACAAGCAACTGGATGCCTTCTGGTTGTTCACCGCCTTTCCGAGCGGTGCGGTCATTATGGCGGCCCAGACCAATGATATTGAACTGGTCGACCTCGATGCGGATGCCGAAGCCTCGGGATTCTACAAAAAGTATCCGTATTTCGGCAAGCTGGCGGTTCCGGCCGGCACCTACAGAGGTGTGGATACGGAGGTAGGCTCCTTCCAGGACAGTGCCCTGTGGGTGGCCAATTCCAAGGTTTCCGCGGACACCGTTTACAAGCTGCTTGCCACGATTTACACCGATGAGGGTCTCAAGCACATGGTCGGTCAGAAAAAGACCTTTAAAAATATGAGCTTGAAAACCGGTGCCACCAACATCGTCACCCCGTTTCATCCGGGGGCGGAAAAATTCTGGAAAGAAAAAGGCATGCTGAAATAAAATCGCTGCACGATTTTATATTCGGGCGG
The DNA here is from genome assembly GCA_963706575.1 of uncultured delta proteobacterium. GTDB lineage: Bacteria > Desulfobacterota > Desulfobacteria > Desulfobacterales > JAHEIW01 > JAHEIW01. Next base: position 138,159 of record CAVPNL010000006.1, read on the forward strand.
TTTCACCGCTTGAAATTAAGATGCAAGATATGGGCATTGCAAAGCGCGCTTGCCTGATAAAGCCCAGCCCATATCTTGCCTCTCCTATTTTGCAGATAAGAAATTAAAAAATTATTTAAAATTGAAAATTTTAAATAGGGGGGTAAAAAAGTGTACGACAAATTAAACAAATTCGAAAAAATAGTATTTGATGTGTTGGCTGTCATTCTGGTCCTTTTTTACTCCTATTCCGCTGTTTTACAACCTGCCTCCACCCAGTATCACCGCGGGATATACGTGATCATCACCTACGTTCTGGTCTTTCTGCTGTATAAATCCAAAAGCCGCTGGCTGCGGGCAGTCGACTATCTGCTGATTTTTCTTTCCATCTTCAGCATCGGCTACTGGATCCTGAACTTCGAAGCCATCAACTACCGCACCGGTGCCGAGACGCAGTTCGATATGTTCGTGGCGATGATCGGGGTTCTGATCGGAATCGAGCTTGCCCGACGGGTGGTGGGCTTTGTTTTTGTGATCATCGGGACGCTGATGTTGGTTTACGCGGTCTATGGTTACCTGGCCCCTGATCTTTTTGCCCATGCGGGCGACACCTTCCCGGCGGTGTGCACCAGCATCTTTTACAAAAGCGACGGCGTCTTCGGCATTATGGCCAATGTCCTGGCCACCTATGTGATCTTATTTGTTCTTTTCGGGGCTTTTCTGGAAAAGTCCGGGGCCCAGCGCTTTTTTATTGATTTTCCCCTGGCGGCCGTCGGTCACAGAATCGGCGGGCCGGCCAAAGTTTCGGTCATCGCCAGCGGTCTGTTCGGCTCCATATCCGGAAGCGCCATCGCCAACACGGTTTCCACCGGCGCCTTCACCATTCCCATGATGAAAAAAGCCGGGTTCAGACCCCATATCGCCGGCGGCATCGAGCCGGCAGCCTCCATTTCCGGCATGTTCATGCCCCCCATCATGGGAGCGGGCGGCTTTATCATGGCCGAGCTCACCGGGGTTCCGTATTCCAAAATTATGCTGGTGGCCATATTCCCGGCGATTATGTATGTCTTCAGCGTGTTTATCATGGTGCACTACGAAGCCAAGAAGTATAATATCAAGGGCGAAAAAAGCGAGCACAGCGCCATGCAAATTATGAAAACCGAGTGGTACTACATCATGCCGCTGGTTATCATCACCATTCTGATGCTTTACGGCTTCTCCCCGGGTTATTCCGCTATTCTGGGCATCGTCACCTGCCTGATCGTCAGCTGGTTTAAAAAAGATACCCGCATCACGCCCAAAAGATTTGTGGAAGCCTCCCGGGCGGGCGCTGAAAACAGCCTCAAGATCGGCGCCACCGTGGGGGTCATCGGCATTATCATCGGGGTGCTGACTTACAGTGGACTGGTGCTCACCTTTGCCGATATTGTGATCGAACTGGCCGGTGGTTCCCTGGTTTTAACGATTTTGTTTATTGCCCTGGCTTCCCTGGTACTGGGCATGGGGGTCCCGGTCACCGCCGCCTATCTGATTACCGCGGTTGTGGCCGTGCCGGCCTTAATCCACCTGGGGGTCAATGAAATCGCGGCCCATATGATCGTTTACTGGCTGTCGCAGGATTCCAATATCACACCGCCGGTGTGTATTGCGGCCTTTGCAGGCGCCACGATTGCCAAGGCCAACATGTGGAGAACGGCCTTTGCCTCTTTTAAATTTGCCAAATTTCTGTACCTGGGACCGTTTTTATTCGGTTATGTCCCGGGCTTTTCCTTAAACGGCAGCGCCTGGGATATTATTAAAGCATTTGTGCTTATCATATTGGGTACCTATGCGTATTCCTGATATTTTGAGCGGTATCTGGTTGAAGCCCTTAATAGGCATGTTGAAAAAAACACCGGCAAGCTGATTTTCGTTTTTTTAAATTTCTTTATTTCATTTATGAAGAGGCAGAAAAATGAAACTACCCAAAGTTGATGTCAAAAAAATACTGTATGCCACCGATCTTTCTGAAAATGCACGCTTTGCGTTTGCTTACGCGGTGAGCCTGGCCGATCTTTATGGTGCAAAAATTGCCCTGCTACATGTACTACCCGAAATCTCGGAACTGATGGACCACCACGTTATCGGATATATTGACTCAGACCGATGGGAGGAAATAAAGGCAGAGCATTTTAAAGAAGCCAAAGAAGCCCTTATCGGGAAAAGAAAAAACCACCTGGCCATTAAAGATGTGCTGCATCAATTCAGTCAGAAAGTAAAGGAAGGACAGGAAGGTGAGGGCTTTATCACGGATGATATTATTGTCGAAAGAGGAAATCCGGTTGAACAGATTTTAAAGCAAGCTGAAGAACGCAGCTGCGACCTCATCGTTATGGGCACCCACGGGCATGGAACCCTGGCAGACGTCATGCTGGGCAGCACCGCCCGGCGGGTGATCCGAAGATCAAAGATACCGGTTTTGGTGGTCAGACTGCCAGAAGAATAAAACCGGCTTTTAGGGCATCATCATGGATAATTGCCCGAAGCTGTGTTGTGAACGGCGCGGCTGAACAATACCGCCTTGAGCTCACTGTCGAAAGGAATCGAGTAGCAGGCCGATTCAAAATGTTCACATACGCTCTTGTATAATCCGCTTTTGAATCGGTCTGCTTCTTGCCTTCGAGCGGTTTGTGATTGGAGCCGAAATCCCGCCCGCGGCATTCCGCCTATACGAAATAATTTAGCGGCATATTCAGAAATAGTCCAATTGGCAGCTTTTTTTGTTTACTAAATACGAGTATTCGACAAATCGTTTCATAACGGTTTTGATTTTTTGAAATAACTGCTGTGATCATTCAACTTGACAATTTTCGACGGCTATCGATATAAAAGATTGTTCGATTCGTAAACACGTTTCCTCCCGAGGCGCTTATGGCCAATCAAAATCAGACCAAAAGCCTTATCCAGCGTTTAACAGCGGAGGAATATGTCCGGCGACTTATTCTGCTCCCATTTCAGCCCATCATCTCCCACATCGACGATATTTTTAAAACCAGATGCCGAAAAAGTTTTCATCAATTTTGTGATTCGAACCGGGACGGTCGCCGATCGGCGCTTGCGGTCGTGAAAGACGGTCGGGTTGATCGGATTACCGATACAAAAGGAGAATATTATGAAAAAGGATGATCTTACGCAGGTGAAACACATCGGTGCTTTACGAATGAAAATGCTCAACGATGCGGGGATTAAAACCATCAAACAGCTTTCTGAAATACCGTTGGAAAAGTTGATCCAGGTAGAAACCATCGGTGAACATTATGCAAAGCTGATCAAGACTGCTGTGGCGGAATCTTATGGGGAAAAACCGGTGAAATCAGCCCCAAAGGCCGTTTCCGTCAGAAAAAGGAAAACGGCGGCGGCCGATACGGTCTTAAACAACAGGATTGCGGTGCTCAAAAAACGCTTAAAACAAGCCAATGAAAAATTAAAGCCCCTGGACAAAAAGAAGTACCTGGAATTGTATGTCGATTTTAAGAAAAGATCCAAAAGGCTTAAGGCCCATCTTGGCCGGCTAAATGAAAACCCGGGAGATCTTTCCCAAAAGGCTACAAAAAATATCATCAAAAATGCCGATGCCTTGAGTGCCACCTTGAAAAATGTGGGCAAAAAACTCAAGAAGAAAAAATATCGACAGGTATCTCAGGAAATTCAGTCGTTTTCTAAAATGCTCAAGAAGACTCGCCCCTAAATGACAAAAATACTATTGCTGGGGGATATCCATGCAAATTATCCGGCTTTAGAAGCGATTATAAAGTATATTCAGCCGGATCGGTTTGATTGGATCGTTAACACCGGTGATTTTACCGTTTACAGTACTTTTCCCAACGAAACGATTCAATGGTTTCGTGAGCGCAAAAGAACCATCTGCATATTGGGCAATACGGATCGAAAAATTTTAAGAATACTCAACGGCAAGAAACTAAAAAAACCAAAAAAAAATGAAAAGCGGGTGATGTACTTTTGGACGTCTGAACATCTACATCCTGAAAATATCACCTACCTGAAATCTTTACCCGAGCAAACGGATTTTACGGCAGGCGGTTTCCGCATCGGGATATTTCATGGGACCCTGGAAGATCCGGATGAAGAGTTGTGTCCTTCGGCCTCCGAAAGTCGTTTTCGTAAACTCGCAAAGCACTCGCGCTATCAGGTTCAGATCATGGGCCATTCCCATGTGCCCTATTATCGGATTGTCGATGGGATTCATTTCGTCAATCCCGGCAGTGTGGGGCGCATGTTTGACGGTGATCCTCGGACCTCTTTTGCGATCCTTAAGGTTGCTTCCGGGAAAATAGCCGTGGAACATTTTCGGATTCCCTATGCGGTGGAAGCGGTGATCGCGGATCTGAAAAATCAAAAACTGCCGGACATCTATGCAAAAATGTTCAGGGTTGGAAAGAAATTAAATTGATCCCGGCCAAACTCGACGCTTTTCAAGAAAAGGTTCTCCACGAGAAAGATGCCGTATTGTTATGAAAACGATAGAAGCAAAAGAAAATAGACAAAAAGATTCGAAAGAAAAGGTACCGGGTTCGACGGCACAGATCAGAGATGCTTTGAAGAAAGCCGAATCGGAAGTCACACGTGTCGCTCCGGAAAAACGATTACGCAAGATCGTAAAGGTTCTCAAGAAAAAGGATAAAAATGAAATTATCCAGGCGGTTTTGGAGAAATTTTATAATGCCGAGGAGTTAAAACCTTACCAGGCGGAGCTTATCAAAATGCAGCACCATCTGGAACGGACCGGAAAAAAAATGGTGATCCTTTTCGATGGCCGGGATGCCTCCGGCAAGGGTGGGACCATCCGCCGAGTAACGCGCTATATGAATGAAAAACGATATCATGTGGTGGCACTGGGCAAACCCAATGAAAACCAGAAGACAGAACTACATATCAAACGTTATATCGAACATTTTCCTTATGCCGGAGAAATTGTTTTGTTTGACAGAAGTTGGTACAATCGAGCCCTGGTTGAGCCGGTGATGGGATTTTGCACACAGAAGCAATATAACCGCTTTATGAAAAAAGTGAATACCTACGAGCAAAATTTCCTCGAAGATGACGGCAGGACCATCCTGCTCAAACTCTATTTTTCGGTAAGCAAAGAAGAACAGGCACGGCGCTTTGATAGAAGAAAGAACGATCCCTTAAGGCAATGGAAACTTTCGGAAGTGGATTTGCAGGCCCAGGACTTGTGGGACGAATTTACCAAAAAAAAATTCATGCTGTTAAAAAAGACGCATACCAAAAAATCGCCATGGTACGTCATCCGATCCGACGATAAGCATCTGGCCCGACGGGAAACCATGAAAGTCATCCTTAATAGGGTGCCTTATAGAGGAAGAAGCCGCAAATTGGATTTTACCCTGGATCCCAATATTGTTATCCCGGGCGATCGGGAATTAAAGATAATGAAAAAACAGACTGAAAAAATATGGCAAGTCCCTGGTGTGATTGCTGAGATTTTTTGGTCCGGGAAAAATATTCCAGATTTCATAGATTGTGTTTTCTTCGTTAATTGATAAACCGGAGGGGGAAAAATGGCGAAAAAAAAACCGCAGAATAAAAAAAGTAAGAAGAAATCCAAGGCCTTAGCAGTGAAAGAAATTGAACCAATTGCGGTCAAAGATGAAAAAGCAGAAAAAAAAGAAAAGAAGTCACCGAAAAAAGGCAAAAAACTGAAGCGAAAGTTATCCGAACACACCAGTCTTAAAAAATTTAGATAAGAAAAAAACAAAAAAACGCCAGGCCGTTTGGGTAAAAAAATTCACCCTCGCATACGAACAGGAGTTGCATAAGCTGCAAATAGAGCTTTTGAAATGGCAAAAACATGTCATTGCCAACGAACAGCGTGTATTGATGTTATTTGAAGGCAGGGATGCCGCCGGCAAGGGCGGGACGATAAAAAGGATTATTGAACATTTGAACCCAAGGGGTGCCCGGGTTGTGGCGCTTCTAAGACCCAGCGACAGGGAACGGACGCAGTGGTATTTTCAAAGATATATTCAACACCTCCCGTCTGGAGGGGAGATCGTACTCTTTGACCGTAGCTGGTACAATCGTGCCATGGTTGAACCGACGATGGGTTTCTGCACCGATGAGGAGAATAAACGCTTCTTAAAAGACACACCGATGCTTGAGTCCATGCTGGTCAAGAACGGAATTATTTTGTTTAAGTTCTTTTTCTCTGTTTCAAAAGAGGAACAGCTGCGCCGGTTTGATTCCAGAGAGACGGATCCTTTGAAACAATATAAAATCTCCCCGGTTGATCGAGAGGCTCAAGAAAGGTGGGATGATTATACGGTAAGAAAATTCCAGATGCTCAATGAAACGAACCGAACCATTTCTCCATGGATAATTATCCGTTCCGACAACAAGAAAAAGGCCAGACTCAACTGCATCAAACATATTCTGTCCCGAGTCGAGTATAAAGGTAAAATTCCCGTGGAGGAAATCGAGATCGATCCTGAGGTCGTGGTATCGGGCATTGATGAAATCAGATTTATGGAAGATCATTTAATGACGGGCGTGGAATTACCGGGATAATTCAGGTTCATCAGCACGGTTTGGATATGCCATTCAAAATTATTGACCGTGATAAGAAATAAGGAGGACGATATGCCGATTCAAGTTATCATTAAACGCAAATGGCAGATTGATAAGCCCGAGGCACTGCTCCCGCTTCTAACTGAACTGCGTTCTCTCGCAAAAAAACAACCCGGCTATGTTTCCGGCGAGACATTAAGAAGCCTTGATGATCCCGAAGATTACATGGTCGTAAGTAAGTGGAAGACAGTTGACGATTGGAACAAATGGTTGCAGAGTAAAAAAAGAAGGGACCTTCAGGGCCGGGTGGACTCTCTGATCGGAGAAAAAACCTTTTACGAAATTTTTGAACCCGTGAGCCACTGACGGACGGTTGTCGGCATAGCACCGGCTGGGGCAAAAAGGCAATCTGAAGAATGGACGGGCGTATTATGCGGGTTAAGGAACTCTTGGATAAAAAAGGGCAGTCTGACGTAAGGGTCCAGATTGCCCTTGAATTTCATGCTTTTTTGAAATAACCGCTATTTCTTTTTTTTCGTCTTTTTTCCTTTTTTCTCCGTTTTCTTTTGTTTTTTCTTTGCTTTTACTTTCTTCTCTTTCTTTTTTTTCGTCTTTTTTCCTTTTTTCTCCGTTTTCTTTTGTTTTTTCTTTGCTTTTGCTTTCTTCTCTTTCTTTTGCTTCTTTTTCGCTTTCTTTGCCTTCTTCTTTTCCTTTGCTATCTTTACTTCGGCCTCCTCAGTTTTCTTTTCTTCCTCTTTCTTTTCTGGCTCCTTTTTTTCTGCCATAGTCCCCTCCTCCCTTTTTAATGTATTTTCATTCAGACCGACCGTTTATTGATGTTTGATCCGCCGCCGGAACGATTTATGGATATCGCTCGCGCAGCGCAGACGCTTGCGCCGCGCGTTGCTCCGACATTTTGATGATTTGATTTTAATGGGAAGCATTTTGTCATTTGACAATTTCCAACTTAAAATGGTCAATCATGATTTATGCTTTTTAGGGAATTCGAAGAATTTCAATTTGCCGCAGTTCGCGTTCATATTTGCCCATGATGCAATATCTAAATTCACGCAAAATACGCCGCAGGTTGGAATATTGCTGATCGGCTGATCAGCGATGTAATTGGCCAATCCATTTATAGCCGGGTTATGGCCGACGACCATGGCCTCATTCACGGTATCGTCAATTTGTTTAACAACATGAATTAAGGCATTTTCACTGAATTCATAAATGGCTTCGCTGTATCGAATATTTTCAAGCGGATAATTGATCGCTGCGGTAATCATTCGGGCGGTCATGGCCGCTCTGTTTGCCGGGCTGGATATGACGAGGTCCGGTGTTACCTTTAATTTTTTAAGAAGGTTGCCCATAAAAGGAGCGTTTTTACGCCCGCGTTTGTTCAGGGGTCTTTCAAAATCGTCCAGCTTGGGATATTTCCAGCTTGATTTGGCATGTCGAACGATATAAAGGGTTTTCATTCTTTTCCACCGGTGGGAGATGAACGAAAAGACACAATTTAGGGTTAATCGCTGCGCAACTAGGTTACTACTTTAAGGCCGTCGGTTTATGCAACCATTTTTTTTTGTCCGCTACTCTGCCGCACTTAGTGCATACGAATTGAGGATTGCGGACGATATCACTGTATTTACCCAGTTTTTTTATGATATCTTCCGACTTCCATTTGCAGAGCGCTTTTGCTTTCTTTGCCATTTTGTTACTCCTTATGGATCTAATAAATTCGCTAGCGCCTCAACTGATATTGAATCGTTTTTCATTCTTGATTAATCTAATATCCAAATACAGGTTTGTAAACGACAAATTGCGCCATCTCTTTTCTTCTGTCAGCTCAAAATTTTGGGCGAATGCCCGAAACTCTTAGCGCGGAATTATCTCCTGCATACGGTCTCTTCTTTTCGACAAGCGATTGTCATCCCTGTCAAACACGATCACGAACCCAGTCATAAGGCAAAGCCTGGAGCATCAGCATAGCGTGTGTTTTTAGGGTACCAGATCTTTTTCCCATTTTTCCACACTCGGGGGCGTCTCGTCCTGCAGCAGAGCCACAAATGCCAGCAGTGCTTTACGTGCATCTCCGATAGGGTAATAAAAAGCATCCCAGTGCTCGCTATCTTCGCCATCATGAGTGGGAATAACATAGTCGAATTTCCAAGCCTCCCGCAGCTCGATGATGGCGCTGGCAACCCGCTGCTCGATGTTTTCCAAATCTTTTAGCGACGGATTGATTTTCTGCCTTTTGGTGCGGCGCAGCAGCTTTCTTCGCATGATATCCGGCAGCAGTTTTCCAAGATCAGTCCGCTGTTGCGGACCTTTAAAGAATACAATCTCTTCGCGGCAAAGGGGCGCGAGAAAAATTTTAAGCGTCGGAATATCCTTTAGTTCCTTCAATTCACTGAGCTTGGCGGGTATGAAGGGGTTGCCCTCAAAAAAGGCGTCTTTGTTCTGCTCAAGGATCGCTTCAATACCGGCGATCTCGATAGCCTGTAAATCCCCCCGAACATTCGCCGACGTAAAGCCAGGCTTTTGCGCAAGTTCCTCGATTTGCGCACGCGACCGGAAATAGTAGTCCACACCTTCCTGCTCTCCGGGTCGCGGATCACGGCTGTTGTAAAGGACGATCTGCTGCAGTCTTTCCGCCAGTTCTGGATAAAATCTGCGCAGGGCGTTATAAAGTGGACCCTTGCCGACACACGAGGGCCCCGATAACATAACGAATCGGCTCATATGTAACTCCTTTCTCGGCTTATCTTGCTTGACTTATGCGTCGCGTAGAGGATATTTCGCCTCACTTGTGCTTAAACCTTGATCTCGTTTCTGTTCTCACGGTCAGATAACTGGTTTCAGGTGTCAGACATAAATGGGTTTCAGGTTTCGGGTTTCAGGTGTCAGGGCACTGCGCGTCGCATCGAAACCTGAAATCTCTCTGGAATTGATTCAAGCCCATAGGCCTCAAGGCCAATGGAAGGCCCTCCGGGCCAATTGCTGACACCTGAACACAGACACCTGAAACCCTATCATCGTTGATAAAGTATGGTTTTTTGAACCTTGTCCCACAGGTTTTGATAGGACTTTGCAGCCAGTGAATTTGGTGAGTAGACGGCAACCGGTGACCGATAGATTCCCATTTTTTCAATCTGCGCTAAATAAGGAACAAAGCTTTGTAAGACGCCCCTAAAATCCTTTGACACGCTAAGCATCAGTTCCCGGTGCATTTTTTTGTGCAGATCCACCATTGAAAAAAAAGGGTAAATCTTAGCGACATCATATCTTTTCTTTTTGCAGAACGCTAGCAATTGGTTATACGTTCGCACAGAAAGCGTGGTGGGGATCATTGGTACAAGGGTGTAGTCAGCAGCGTTCAATATGTTTTCAGCCAGAATGCCGATGGTAACCGGACAGTCCAGAATTATTAAGCGATATTCACCCGCAAATGGATAAAGCATTTTTTTCAGCCGCTTTTTTGAATTGCCAAATTTATTATAGAGAACATCTAGCTTGCGAAGCGAGAAATCCGCCGGAAGAATATCCAGGTTTTCAAAATCGGTGCTTTTAACGCTTTTATAGACACCTTTGGTCCCCTTGACGAATCCTTTGGGTCCGGACTTGAGTTTGGGCTTTACCCGGAAGTAGTATGAGGTCGAACCCTGGGGATCTAAATCGCAAATTAAGGTTTTGGCCCCTGTCTGAGCGGCCTGATAAGATAAGTTTACTGCAGCGGCGGTTTTGCCCACTCCGCCTTTATTGCTGTAAAGCGCCAGCGTTGTCATGAATTATTCTCTCGGACGTTTGAGGCGAAAAGTTCTTGGAACAGCGCCTGATTTGCGGGCGCTGCAAAGTCCGTGAAGGTTCTGGCAAACGCATCTTTAACGGACTGTTTTTCGTGCTCCAATGTTTCAACCAGACCGCCGATTGCCACCAGCGTTTTTTTTAAGTGCTGCTGGCTGGCAGGTAATTCCGCGGTAATACTTAGGAGATATTCTTGCTGAACACAGAGATCGTTGAAGTCCCCTAGATTGTCCTGTAAGTTCTTTAGCTGTTTAATCAAGGCATTAATTTTCTTGCGAGGAAAAAGACTGGCGAAAAACTCCATCAAATATCGCAATTTTTTGCACTCAATTCTGAGGACATGCAACATCTTATCTTCGGTGTTTGCCAGAATCTTGTTGCCCGTTTTAACAACCCCCCTGTACTTCTTATAAATTCTCTGGCGTGCCAGATCAATTACGGGAAGCTCCGCATTTGATGCTGTAACCGAAACGGGCGGCGGCCTATTTAAAAATGCTTCCCAATCCTTCATAATCGTTGCATATTTTTTGGATTTCAGGCCGCGCATGACGTGCTGAAACGCTTTTGCTCGTTTTTTGCGCAAATGCCGAAACAACGGATCGATGTCATCCCGCAAGACAGCGGGAAGCATCGCTTTATATGCATCTTGGTTGAGCAGATAGACGTCCAAGTCTCTTAAAGCGTTGGAGCGTTTACCCACATATGCAAAATCTTTCTTAAATCGATCCGTTGTCCTGGTTGAAAACACATTTTTAATTTGAGCCAAGGCCGAGCGGGTCCTGCGAATCGCCACTCTGAAATCATGTAAAACCTCCGTATCCAGATCCTTTTCAAAGATGGCTTCGTTTATCCGCATGACATTCAACAAAAAGCGCAAAACAACTTTGGCGGCCTGATCCGAGCGCATTGCCGGGTCGAGTTGGATATTAACTTTGGCAGAATAACTGCCCGGTTTTTTGTCGACGACCGCCAAGGCCTTAAAATATATATCGTCTGCTTTACCCAAGGTAAACCCGGCGGCTTCGATTCGCGTGGCTAGATTGCGCGCATATTTGGGATATCCTTTGAAGGGTTTCAGCCATAAATGATTGGCCAACGCCGTTGTGTTTCTTTTACGCAGCGGGCGAATTTCTTCAAAAACCAATCGTGCTACTGTTTTTTCATCCGGGTTTAAAATGCGATATGGCGTTGATCGGGATTGGAGCTCAACGAGGTGCAAAAGGGCGCGCATCTTTATAATGGGTGCCAATTGTTCCTTTAATTCACCGGCGGGAAAATCCCAAATGAATACCGGTATCTTGCTGAATTCTACGCTATGCAAAATTTCGCATTTTGCTAGTTTCCGTAAAAACAGCTTGTTTCCGGATGAATACAAAATGAGTGATTTATTAAATAAGCGCCAGTCGAACGTATCGCAAATCGTAACCCTCTCGGCACCAGCAGGCTCTTTTTTGATGCTGTATTGTCCGGCCAATTGGCGAATGAATTGCTTTTCATCATGGCCGCCCGGTAAGTTGAACTTCAGATTGTTAATCATGATTTGATTCTTCAGATAGATATTTTTGGGACACATCCAGAAGACAAATCCTGGAAATGACGAATGATGACCGCTGAACCTGCTTGTTTCTCTGATATCCGGCTTTACTTTCGCTGAAGCCGCTTTTAGACCTTGGCTTTATTCTTTGATTGCTTACCGATGAGCTCGATAAACATTTCTTGTGCAGCGCATCTTTTTTTACCTTTGCGTAGGCGTCGTCTTACGTATTTACCGTCAGGCCGCATATCCCAGGCCGAGCAGTTGTCGTTTTCGTAAACTTGCACGGTCTGCTCCAACTCCAGTTTCAGTGTGGGGTCGGTAACGGGCATGATCGTTTCCATGCGGCGGTCAAGGTTACGCCGCATCCAGTCGGCTGAACCGATGAAGAATTCCGGGTCACCGCCGTTTTCAAACCGATAGATGCGTGAGTGCTCTAAAAAACGACCGAGGGTGCTGTAAACCCGTATCGTTTCGGATAGCCCGGGGACCCCCGCGCGCAGGCAGCACAGACCGCGAACATTCAGGCTTATGGGCACGCCTGCTTGACTGGCAAGGTAAAGTTCGCGAATCATACGTGCGTCCTGGAGCTGATTCATTTTGGCCCAAATACCTGAAAGACGGCCTGCCTGGCTGTGCTGCATTTCGCGATGGATCAAGTCGGTGAAGCTCTCGCGCAAATTGTAAGGAGCGACCATTAGCTTGCCGTAGCCGGGAGAAGGCGTGGCGCCTGTCAGTTCGTTGAACAAAGCCGCAACATTCGCTCCTAGTTCCGGTTCACAGCTCAGAATGCCCATGTCTTCATAAATTCGAGCAGTAATGGTGTGGTAGTTTCCGGTCCCCAAGTGAACATAGCGGCGGATGCCGTCTTTTTCTTCGCGGACGACGAGAGCCAACTTTACGTGGGTCTTCAGTCGCTCTACACCGTAGGCAACGTGAGCGCCCTCGCGCTCCAGTCGTCTGCCCCAGGCGATGTTCGGTGCCTCATCAAAGCGCGCTGTAATCTCCACCAGCACCGCTACCTGCTTGCCCTGCCGCGCCGCTTCCATCAGCGCCAGAATAATCGGCGAATCACTGCTGGTGCGATAGATGGTCAGCTTGATGGCCAGCACCTGTGGGTCAACCGCCGCACTTTGCAAAAAATGCAGTATGGAACTGTCGAAGCTGTGGTAAGGATGGTGCAATAAAATATCACCTTTGCGAATTTCGGCGAATATGTCTTCAGAATCGCTAAAATCTAAGCGTCGCAGACGGGGATGGGTTACCGGCTGATGGGGTGGATCGCGCAGTTCCGGGTAACCCTCCACCTGGAACTTCATCAAATCCGCCAGACTCATCAGACCCTTGACAGGTTCGAGATCACTTGGATCAGCCTTGAGTTGCTCGCAGATCCAGCGTTGCAGCTTTTTGGGCATGTTAGCGCTAACCTGAAGGCGTGTTACACCGGCAAATTTTCGGGCGGTCAGTTCTTCTGTTACCATGCCGATGAGCCGACCCGGAATAAGATCGGCATTAGGATCTTCCAAAATTGTCCGTTCCCACGGGTCATCCTTGGCGACGCGGGTTACGCGGAAAAAATAATACTTAAGGCCGGCTGCCTTGGGGAATAGCAGTCTGAGGTTGGACGCGATCACCTGCTCCAACGGAACAAACCCTTTGCTGCCGGGCAGAGGGACCCAGCGCGGGCGGTTTGCCGGAACCTTGATGCGCACGAAGCGATTGCGTTTCTTTTTGGTTTCCTTAACCTCCACCGCAAGGTTGAGCCCCAGGTTGCTGATAAAAGGAAAGGGGTGTGAAACGTCCACGGCAAGCGGTGTCAGGATGGGCTCCACCGATTCAAGGAAATAGCGCTTCATTTGTTTCTGATGTTGGTTACTCAACTCCGTATATTCTACAATGGGGATTCCGGCCGCTTTCAAAGCGGGTCGAAGCTTATGGGTCACCAAACGAGAAACGAGGTAAGCCTGTCTATGTAATTCTTCTCGGCAGGCTTGCAGTTCCTCCTCTGGACTTAGCCCGTCGGGGGACAGTTTCTTTTTCTTTTTGCGTTTCCTTTTCTCTATCTTGCGTTTGAGCCCACCCATACGCTTCATCGCAAACTCGTCGTACAACATACCCATGATGCCAGCGAACTTGACACGTTCAAGCAAGGGTAAATGCTTATCTTCTGCAAGTGCGAGCACCCGGCGGGCAAAGCTGAGCCAGCTTAACTCACGGTTGATGAGGGTACTTGGTGAATCAACATCGATTTTTTTCGGTTTTTCCGCGGTTCTTGATGCCGGTTCTATGGGCATATCTTTTGCAGTAGAAATGCCGGTTAACTGGCCTCCCCTGGCAATTAACGGTTTTTTGGGCTGATGCTCCTGAGGACTCATGATTTCTTTTTTCTCCGATCACCACAATTGATGGAGCGCTAATTTCATGAATTGACGAAGCGGGAAATATCGAATTGGCAAGAACGCGCGTTTGATAAACTTGCGAGACGTATTGTGGATCGACTTCAGGATTGTCGCAGGTTGTGAAATCAAATTTTTTCCCGAATCAATGCTTTATAGATGACAGTCGGATTGAATGTCAACCCAAATTAATAAAGAATGCTGGTAACCCATTAATTTTTAATCGATTTTTTGCATGCTTGTTTTTGCGTTAAGCCATATAACTGAAAATTTATAAAAATGCAGCCAGGCGTTTACTCAAAATGGGAAGCCATGCAGCATTTGACTTTCTCATGAACCTGCTTCACAATATCATTAATGCAAATTTATGATTTCGTTTCGCTGGTTGGTTTTTGGCGCCTTTAACCAAATGCCGCAAGTGCGGACAGCCGTTTATTTTAAGCCTTAAAATTTCATTTAGAGCACTTTTTATCATGGAATCACAATTAAAATTTGCCGCCATTGATATCGGCTCAAATGCCGTCAGACTTTTATTGTCCGGTGTATTTGAAGAAGCGCATTCAGCGAGTTTCAGAAAAATGTCGTTGATCCGTATGCCCATTCGCCTGGGTGATGATGCCTTTACTCAAAAATGCATTTCTGACAGCAAAGTCTCACAACTTGTCAAGAGCATGATCGGGTTCAAACACCTGATCGAAGCCTTCCAGCCGCTGGATTATATGGCCTGTGCCACATCGGCCATGCGTGAGGCGGAAAACGGGCCGGAGATATGCAATCGAATTCTCCAAGAATCTGACATAAAAATTAATATTATTGATGGCAAAACAGAGGCGCAATTTATTTTTGAGAACAAAAGTGCAGATATGTTCGGTGGAAACGATGCCTACCTGTATGTGGACATCGGCGGGGGTAGCACGGAAATTACCCTGTTTTCACAAGGCCGAATCATTACATGTGGTTCATTTAACATCGGAACCATACGATTACTGGAGGGCCTGGTATCAAAGGCGTATTGGAAGAAAATGAGACTGTGGCTGAAAAACTGCTCCGCTCCCTTCACTTCATTGGCGGCGATTGGAAGCGGCGGTAATATTAATAAGATATTTCGTCTGGCAAACTGTAAAAACGGTAAACCGCTTTCGGATAACAAGATGATGAAAGTCCGCCGGTTTTTAAAGCATTTTACCGTTGAGCAACGCATCAGGGAATTAGCTTTACGGCCGGACCGAGCCGACGTCATCATTCCGGCATTGGATATTTATCTTAAGATTATGAAATGGGCCGGTATCCGTAAAATCTACGTTCCTCAAGTCGGCTTAGCCGATGGTATCGTTCGCACATTATATGATAGATATAAAGTTTTATCCATTTTCCTGAAAGATTTCTTTGGCCACACGAAGGCTGTCCATTGCCGCCGGAACACCACAATAAATGGCGGCCTGGAGGAGAACCTCCATGATATCGTTCTTGCTACAGCCATTGTTTAAAGCGCCTTTTATGTGAAGCTTTACCTCGTGAGGTCGATTAAGGGCGGTGAGCATGGCTAAGTTAAGCAAGCTCCTGGTTTTTCGGTCCAGTCCTGGTCGGGCCCAGACATTACCCCAGCAGTATTCCGTAACGAGCTCCTGTAAAGGGCGACTGAAATCGTCTGCCTGTGACATGGAAGCATCCACGTGCTCAGCACCCAGCACCTCCCGGCGAATTTGGAGTCCTTTTTCGAAAAGTTCATTCGTCATCGTTATTTCCCTTCTCTGTTGACATACTTTTTTCTTCAAGCGCTTTCATCAAATTCAAAGCGTTATATTTCATCCGGTCCTATTCTTTATCTTTTCCGCTATTTTTTTATTTCATATCAGTTAGTTATTTGTTCCGTCAAGCCTTAAATCTCGTTGCAAAGTTACTACTTTTCTCAATAAATCCAGACCTGAAATCACTCCGGGATAATGGTGACCTTCGATTTTAATCTACCCAAGGAAATCACCTTTAAAATCAATAAGATTGACTTCAGAATTTATTATGTGGTATCAAAATTTGAAAAATTACTTACACATTATCTATTCTCGATCTTAGCGGAACTTTTTATCCTGCAATGTCCAATAATCCGCTGAGCCTCTTCTATAATCGGTAAATACTGCCGCCTTGCGGGATACTTTTTTCTGCTAATTAAATTATTTCCTAATAAAATGGTAAGGGAGGTGATGCTTGTCGATGTAGATAGTTCGAGATGCTAAGATCTTAAATCAGGAATAAAGCAAAAAGGAGATAAAAATGAAAAAGCTTAAATTGCTATTGGTTTTAGGATTGGCTGTGGTGTTACTATCGGTATTTGTTTTACCTGGCCCTGCATCAGCAAAATACGTGTGGAGATGGGGAACCTCTGATCCAGCTGCCTATGGTTATCGGGTATCCGCTTTCATGTCAGATTTCCTGCGAAGGGGGATGCCGGATTACGACGTTACCGTTTACCCATTCGTTTCAACCACCGCCAGCGTCAAGAACTTTCTGGTGGGTGAGCTGGAAAGCACGTATATCGCCGAGCCGGGATTCGGAAAATTGTACTCGTTTCAAAAACCATTTGAGGGTTTTGAACCCAACGTAAAGCAAATGCCGGTGCAGTCTTTATGGAGCTACACCATGGAAACGCATATATTGACTTTACCGGAGAATAAAGACAAATATCGGTCCTGGCAGGATTTGGACGGCAAGAAAATCTATATGACCAAGGCGGGCTATATGAACCACATCAACATTTTCAGAGCCATGAAGGACATCTGTGGTCTGAACATTACGCACGTCGAAGTCGATGCATCAAAAGCTGCGGATGCTCTCAGGGCCGGTACGATAGACGCCGTGGCAAGTTACACAACGGCTCTGGTATCACTGGCGACCTGGGCCAAGGCGATGGATGTTGCCACCCCCTTGCAGGGAGTGAACCCAACCCCGGAACAAATCAAGAAGCTTACGGCGGCAGGTTTTGCCCCCGTGAAGATCAACATGAAAAAAGCGTATACCAGAGACCTGGGAGTGAAGGAACTCTATGGCATACCTTTTTTCTTTGGCTACCACCACGGGACCCTTTTCTCGGAAGAGGGCGTTTATAAAGCTCTCAAAGTGTTTGAAGCCGCAGGACCTGAGCTAATTAAGCTGGACCCCGGTTTCGGACCACTGGCCGCAGACTTTGCCGGGTTCCAAGTCCAGGGGATAAACAGCATTCCCGAGGTTCCGGTACATCCGGGTCTGGCGCATTATCTGAAGGAAAAGGGCCTGTGGGACCCGGCCTGGAAAATAGCGACTGAGGGGACGATCAAGGCAGCGATAGAGTCGATGAAAGCGAAAGCGAAGTGATCTTTTTGGGGAAAAGTAAGAGCTAGTTGAGGTTGATAATAGTGGGCTCACCCCTGTAAAACGCCAACAAGGGGTGAGTTCACTACTTCTTGAGTCATACCGTTAGGGGGTGAAAAGATGGAAAAAAATCCGCTGCCGGATGCAGCGAATTCACTGGCTAAAATGCGTAAATTCTTGATTCCCTCCTATCTTATAGCAACCATCATATATTTAGCTTTTTCGTTACATTATTTCACAACCGGCTTGGGAGGAACCATGCTCCTGGCCGTAACCCTCGTCCCCATCGCATACGTGCTGTGGGTAATGAATTCCTTTGTCGAAGGCGTGCTGCCGTATCCACGTCTAGGACTTAAACTTAATATTGCCATAGCCGGCGCCTACATCGCTATGTGCATCTTTTCCCTAATATACATGCGAGTGGAGTATGACGCCCTCATTTATGACAGAGCGGGTTTCTATAATATCCATGACAAAATCGTAGGCCTGATGATGCTCGGTCTTGTGATCGAATATACCAGACGCGAGCATCGTACCCTCTTTTATCTGATCCTGTTTCTGATGTTTTATTCCGTTTACGGGTGGATGTTCCCCGGTATATTGGGTCATCCCGGAGTCTCCTGGACAAGAGTCATAACATCCTCTTCCGTTGAGATATCATTGGGTCTATTTGGAACTTATTCGCAAACCGGGGTGGGCGTTATCGCCGCATTTTTCATGTTTTTGGGCATTGCACAGGGATTCGGTGTTCAGGAAGCGATTGTCAAAACGTTCACCGGGTTATTTGCCAGACGTACAAACCTCATTCCACAGACGGCGGTGGTGACTTCAATGGCCATCGCTACCTGTAGTGGATCGGGAGCAGCCAATGCCGCCATAACCGGGCAGTACACGATACCGTTGATGAAAAAAGCAGGGTTTCCCTCTCTTTACGCCGGTGCGGTGGAAGCCTCAGCTTCGCTGGGCGGCTTGCTCATGCCGCCGGTCATGGCAATAGCCGGTTTCCTCATGGCCGACTTTCTGGGCGTGACTTATTTCGAGGTTATCGCTCGAGGATATGCGCCGGCACTCATTTTCTTTGCGATCATATCCCTGTCGGTTTACCTCTTTACAGTGCGCTTCCTGCGGGGGAAGGAAAGCCGCCCGGATTCGGCGCTGCTTT
Source organism: uncultured delta proteobacterium (assembly GCA_963706575.1). Taxonomy (GTDB): domain Bacteria; phylum Desulfobacterota; class Desulfobacteria; order Desulfobacterales; family JAHEIW01; genus JAHEIW01. Next base: position 156,961 of record CAVPNL010000006.1, read on the forward strand.
CCTTTGTCGAAAGATTCTCCAAAATAGAGGTGATCAACACGGTGGTTTTCTTTGCCTTCATCGGCGTTTTGATCTATTTAATGGGTGGGCTTTGGTTTGAAGCATCAAGAGCTGCTCTATACATCGCGGCCGGTCTCTTGATCACCGCTTCCGTAATCCACACGTATCTCCATCCCGGGACGACCTTGGATAAGTTCAAGGAATGGGTCAGGTGTTTGCGCCAAGCCTTGGAGGCATTTGCTGCAGTCACCGCTCCGCTCATTCTCTTGCTCGCCATGCTCGGGGTGATGATCAATCTGTTCGTGGTCAGTGGATGGATGATCAAGCTAATGGGGCTACTGGCGACGGTCGGAGAATTCCATGTTGTAGCCCTTATCGGGGTGGGGTTCGTAATCGGGGTCTTTTTGGGGCTGGGAATACCGCCGTCGGCCTGTTACATCATCTCAGCCGTGATCGTCATCCCGCCGATGATACGAATCGGGATCAACCCGTGGATCGCTCATTTCTTCTTGTTTTTCATAGCGATAATATCCGAATATTCGCCACCAACATCACTTGTCGCTGCGGTTGCTTCCCGTATTTCAGGTGCCTCCTTCATGAAGACGATGATGGTAACGCTGCAAATATCGCTTCCATTTTTCTTTCTGACATTCGCGATTTTCAATTGGGATACGTTGTTGCTGGAGCCTGGCTGGGCACAACTGGCTGCTCTGGTTGCGCTAATTATTGGATGCTCGACAGCAGCTGCCGCCATCCACGGTAGGCTTTTTGAATCTAAACGGTATGACCTTCCCGCAAGGTTTTTAGTCCTCTTGGTGGCGCTATTTGTCTTGTACTATCCTAGAGGTACCCTTTCGGTAGTGGCACTGATACCCGCCGCGGCCATGATCGTTCTTGTGATCTTGCGGAGCCAAAAAATAGCGGCACCTTCTTAAGATTGCGATACCCGCTCCACCGGCCTCCACCCGCACGGCGTTCATCCCGGTTCAAGGGATATTTGCCATTGTTGCACCCGTTCTGTCGCAATTTGATGGGCTCAAAGGCTTACGCGACGCTCATTGCTGTCCGGATACGGATACTCCATATGCCGGGCCGTAGTCCGAGCGATATGTTCGCCGAGGTATCGGGCAACCACCTTGAGGGCCATATCGATGCCCGCTGAGATGCCTGCCGATGTCACCACGCGGCCGTCTTCGACGACATGTTTTTGGAATTCCACCGTCACCTCCGGAAAGGCATCACGCATCCAGTTCAAAGATCGCCAGTGAGTGGTCGCGTGCCGTCCGTTCAACAGCCCGGCGAATCCCAGCAGCATCGATCCGGTACAAACAGAAGTCAGTGTTTCGACTTCCGCCGCGCGAGCGCGCAGCCATTCCAGCATGATCGGGTTTTTCAATTCCCTGCGTGTGCCCCAGCCCCCGGGTACAACAAGGATATGCAGGGGAGGACAGTTCTCAAAAGTGTAATGTGGCATGACTTGCATGTTGCCGGTCGTCGTGACCGGCTCAGGATACTCGGCCACCAACCATACTTCAAAGGGTGAAGGTTCTTCTCTGCGCATCTCTTCGTTAAGACGGGCGGCGGAAAAAACCTCGAACGGACCACAAAAGTCGAGCACTTCGATGTCTTCAAAAAGAACGATCCCAACACGTTTCCTCTCCAACTGTTTCCCCCTTTCTTTAAGATCGATAAATTGGCGACCTGCACAGCCATTTCGGTCAAATTCGCGTTATGCAGAAGTATTTCTCTATCTATTAACATCTATGGGTCTCATTTGAAATTAAGAAAGTGACATCGGACAAGAAATATTTGTTTCTGAAATTTATTGCAGAATATCATCGGCATTGTTAAGAAATGGTTTCAAAACCCCATCTAAGGCCCAATGGCTGCGTTGCAGGCCTCCGATAAATGCTCACATACCCACGTATGCTGCGCTTTCTCGATCGGCCTACGCCTTTCCCTTGAACCTGATCTGAGGTTTTGAAACCATTTCTAATAATGCAGAGATTCAAGTATCATGCAAGCAAGTGTGAACTTGTGAATGTTGCCAAACGATGCACACAGGAGGACTGCGATGAGCGAAGCAAACTTCCACGGGGTTTTTCCCTACCTTGTTTCACCCGTTCATGAGACCGGTGAGGTGAACGCGGAGGTTCTTGCACGCCTGTGCGACGACCTTATCGAGGCTGGCGTTCACGGATTGACACCCCTGGGCTCAACCGGCGAGTTTGCCTATCTCACCCGGCCGCAACGGCGGCGCGTCGTTGAAGTGGTCATCGCCGCGGCCAAAGGCCGAGTTCCCGTTGTTGCAGGGGTGGCTTCGACCACGATCGCTGAGGCCGTTTCCCAGGCACGGGAGTTCGAGAATCTGGGCTGCAGCGGTATCCTCGCAATTCTCGAGGCCTACTTCCCCATCCCCGATGAGGGTGTATTCGCCTATTTCAAGGCAATCGCCGAGACGGTCTCGATTCCCGTTGTGCTCTATACCAACCCGAACTTTCAGCGATCGGACCTGAGCCTCTCCGTCATAGACCGGCTGAGCCGAATTCCCAATATTGACTACATCAAGGACGCGTCCTTCAACACCGGCCGTTTGCTGTCGATTATCAACCGGGTGGAAGGGCGGCTGCAGGTATTTGCGGCCTCGTCGCATATTCCAACATGTGTAATGCTGATCGGCGGTATCGGCTGGATGGCCGGCCCTGCTTGCGTCGCGCCGAGACAAAGCGTCGAACTCTACGAGATTTGCCGGCGCGGCGACTGGGTTACGGCGATGGAACGTCAGCACCCGTTGTGGAATCTGAACCAGGCGTTCGCCAAGTACAATCTCGCCGCGTGCATCAAAGGCGGCCTCCAGCTCCAGGGTTATCCCGTCGGCGAGCCCTTGCCGCCGCAGGCACCGCTACCGCCTGAGGGCGTCGAAGACGTAAGGCGTGCGCTCGCAGCAATCGGGGCTCTATAGACGGCTTTTGACAGTTGTTTTTAATACCCGAAATATATGGTGCGGATGATGGATAAGACCAAAGAAATATCGCAAACAGATTATATTACAACAGACGTACTCAATCGTATGAGCCTGACCCTTGATTACGATTTAACTTTTAATACTGGGGATATCGTGCCAAAACTCTGGCATTGGTTGTTTTTTTTACCACATGTCAAAGCTTCCGAAGAGGGGACGGACGGCCATCCTAAAACAGGCGGATTTATCCCGCTTATCGAAGGCCTTGACCGTCGTATGTGGGCGGGCAGCCGTTTCTGGTTCCATAATGAGCTGTATGCTTCAAAATATGCCCGAAAAAAATCCAGGGTAGTCAGCGTAACCGAAAAGGAAGGTCGCAGCGGCAAATTGAGATTTGTGATTGTACGGCATGAGTATTACCAGGATGACCATCACATCCTGTCAGAAGAAAATGACATTGTCTATAAACAGGCACCAAAATCAGAGACTACGGTTGCGAATGTAAACGCCACTTTAAGTACGCCCACCAAGACGGCACAGTGGTCGGAAACCATTAAACCAAATCCGGTCCTGCTTTTTAAATATTCAGCACTTACCTTCAATGGCCATCGTATCCATTATGATCGTGACTTTTGTAAAAACAATTTCGGTTTTCCGGGATTGGTCGTCCACGGGCCACTCATCGCAACTCTTTTAGTCGAGTTGATAAGAAAAAATATGGCTGATACCAAGGTGTTGGAATATTCATTTCGCGCCAAAGGCCCCATATTTGATTTCCAAGCCTTTAAAATAGAAGGGCGCCAAGAAGGAGATATCGTTTCACTTTGGGCGGTAAATGATAGCGGTCTTGAAACGATGTCCGCTCGTGCCAAGATCATATAGCCCGTTGAAAATAAATCAAATGGATTGTTTTAGGTGAGTCTACCGACCGTTAATTGGTCTTGCGCTAAAGCATCATTTGGTATTATCGCAATAGATTCAAAACCAAATTTTTTCTTCAGAATTTCAATATTTCTGTTTCGCAATCCCCTTAATTTAGAAACATTGCTTGGGTTGGTACGAATTGAAATTGATTCCGTATTTAGCGCCGACGATTCAATTTGCGCCACCGCCATATCCAGGAAAATTTCAGAATAAACCAGATGGCCGAAGGCCGGGTGATAGGGGCCGGCCAAGATTGTGGAGCCGTTCTCTAAATCCTCCGATGCCTGGAGGCCCATCCGAATCACCGAAATGTTTTTATTTTTAAAAAGCAGGTACAGATCCTTTACCTGCCTTACAGCTTCTTCGAGACTCAAGGGACCATAATTGCCTTTTTTGTACCAGGCCGCAAGGGGGCTGCCTGCCAGAACCAGTGTCGGATAGATGCGGATAAAATGCGGTTTCAGCCGGACGACCCGTTTGGCAGAGGCGATCGATCGCTCAGGCGTATCTCCCGGCAGGCCGACCATTAATTGTACGCCGACTTCGTAGTTTAATTTTTTGAGGAGCTGAATGGCCTTTTCTGTATCTTCTGCGCTGTGACCGCGTTTTGTGTCCGACAATACCCGTTCATCCATTGATTGGACACCCAGTTCAATGGTTTTTACGGGAAAATCTTTAATCCAATCTAACCGCTGAGAGTCAATGGTATCCGGCCGGGTCGAGAAACGGATGTTGTTTACCCGTCCGGTCATTACATATTCAGCGGCTTCAGCCAGCAGCCGTTTGATTTTATCTGCCGGCATTCCGAGAAAATTTCCGCCGAAAAAAGCTATCTGGACCCTGTTGCGGCGAGCGGTTTTAAACTTTAAAAATGCTTCGATCTGATCGCGGATATCCTTTGGCGGTCTCTTTGGAGGAACGCCGGTAATTGAAGACTGGTCGCAGAAGATGCATCGGTGAGGGCAGCCGGCGTGAGGCAGAAAAATGGGGATAATAAAATGCTTATGTGAGTTGGGTTTTGCAGTCAAATCGTTATCCCGGAAGCATGTTTTATGGAAGGCGTTAAGAGCGCTGCGCTATGAGGAGCGTTTCACTCTAAGAGTATCCCGCTCGCAGCGGGATTTGATTCAATTGACTGGAGTACAAATGGTTATTAACAAGATCTGTTGGACGGATTTTCTTTATTGCCTCAAGCCCGGCAGGGCGCTCCTAAAAGCCCGAAGGGCTGCTCATCGAACGCAGTGCTCCTCAAGCGGAGCGCTCCTTAAATCCCACCGAGGGAATGCTCATTGAGATTCTTTGTTTAGAATCTCAAGCGCTTGATGGGCCGCATCCTGTTCTGCTGTTTTTTTGCTTTTGCCCGTGCCTTCCGTTTCAATATCAAAAACCTTTACGGAAACCCAGAAGGTTTTATCGTGATCCGGCCCTTCCTCACGAACGACTTTATAATACGGTATTTCACCGTGATTTTCCTGAACCAATTCCTGCAGCCGGCTTTTGAAATCATAACTGTCGATAGCCGAGTGAATCTGATCCAGAAAGGGAACAAAATTATTTTCTATTATTTCAAAGGCAACTTTAAAACCGCCATCCAGATAAACAGCGGCCATCAATGCCTCAAAAGCTCCCGCTAAAATCGAGTTTTTCTCTATGCCGTTGGTTTGAATTTCACCCTTGCCCAGTTGAAGGCCTGCACCCAGGTCGATGGAGCGTGCCATAATGGCCAGATGGGTTTCATTGACCAGATTGGCCCGGGTTCTTGAAAGGTCACCCTCTTTTAAGTGCGGGTAGCGTTCCATTAAAATATGGCCGACGATGAGATTTAATACGGCATCGCCGAGGAACTCAAAGCGTTCATTGTCCCGCAACTCCGAGTCCGGCTGTTCATTGACATAAGAGCTGTGCCTTAAGGCTTCATCCAGCAGGTCTCTTGACTGAAATTGATATCCAAGCTTTTGTTCGATAGTGAGCTGATTGGCGTTAACCATAAAAGATCCTATGTTTGGGCCTGGGCTCCAAGTAATTTTTCATACAGCAAATACGGAACAAACAGTGTACCTTTTCCTGTTCCCATTTTTATTTGAGGCGTTATGGTTCCGTGAAAATCTGTGCCGCCGGTCATCAACAGGCCGAACTTTCTGGCCAGTTGCGTGTATTGCCGTATTTGTTGAGGTGAATGTCCGGGATAATATACCTCTAATCCTGCGAGGCCTATTTTCTTTAAATTTTGCAGGAGCGCATCTAATTTTTGATCATTTTCAATATTCAAAAGCGCCGGGTGTGCCAGAACAGGGACGCCCCCGGCCGCCCTGATGATGTGAATCGCCTGTTCACATTCAATGCGATACTTATCCACATACGCCGGCCCGTTTGTCCCCAGATATTTGTCAAATGCTTCGTCGATGGATGCCACAAAGCCTTTTTTCACCATGGCATAGGCAATATGGGGTCTGCCCAGCTGGCCTTCTCCAACCTCCTGATTGACTTCTGCCAAAGAAATCTGGAATCCTAATTTATTTAAACGTTTTAAAATTGAGGGGTTACGATTTTTTCTGGCATCTTGGAGTTTGTTCAGCGCTTGATTTAAGCCGCGATTATCAAGGTGGATATTATAGCCCAAAATATGAAAACTTCCAGAGCCGGGGAAAAATGGGGGATGTGCCGCGCTGATCTCGACCCCGGTTAGAAAGTTTAAAGAAGGCGGTATGCCGATCCGCAGCGCCTCCCTTGATCCGTCTATGGAGTCGTGATCCGTTATTGCGATTGCGGCGAGGTTGAGCTTTCGGGCGTGGTCGAGGATTTCTGCTGCTGTAAAGGATCCATCTGAGGCGGTTGAATGTATGTGGAGGTCTATGCCCAGATGATGATTACAATCCAAGAGCCTTTTCCAATGCCTCCTCTTTGGATTTACAATCGATGCATTGAGTTGTGACCGGCCGGGCTTTTAGCCGTTTCAACGAGATATCTTCTCCGCAGGATTCACAAATTCCGTAAGTGTCATTTTCGATACGGCCAATGGCCTGTTTAATTTTTTTAATCAGTTTATGTTCTCTGTCCCGAATTCGAAGCATAAAATTACGGTCGGCCTCAAGGGCGGCACGATCTGTCGGGTCCGGAAAATTTTCTTTCGGCACGGTCATGCCCGACACCGTGTCACCAGCCTGGTTTAAAAGCTCTTCCAGCCAGTTTGTCAGCAATTTTTTGAAATTTTCTTTATCTTTCTTTTTCATAACGAAACCCCTAGCCTGTATCCTCTCTAAATAAATACGGTCTTTCAAAAATTGCACTAACTAACACAACTCAATTTACCTGTAAAGCATTAATTGTGGCTTTTTCATTTTTTGTGGAATGATAATATCTTGCCCATGCTGCGATAATATATAACCTAAAAATTTTAAATCAATATTTTAGCGTCGATTATAGCATTCATCTGCACCTGGATCAATTCGTACCGAAACTGCATCGCAAAAAATAGTCTCATTCGTCACCGATCATAATTCGGAGCCGGTAACTGAGAGTAGAATAAATTATCAATTATTACAAATTGTTATTAGTATTCTTAGTAAAACCTCAGGATTATATTATATCGGTTTGATTATACCAGAACTTTAGAACCGGTTTCAACACCTTCATTTCTCCCTCTCACCGCTTTGCATTTTGGTAAGTTCTTAAGATTTCCGTCTAAATTGCCGATATAAGGATATAAATAGACTCAAAAACCACAAAGACACCAAGAATACAAAAAATAACTGGGGAGTCTAAGATTATGAATAGCCCAAACTACCAGAACACCGAGTATCGATCCATAACCATCAAAACCACGGACGGTTCTACCATTCACGGCAAGGTCAATCTGGCTTACAAACAGAGGGTTTCGGATTTATTTACAAAATGTACCACACCATTTTTGATCATGGTTGAGGTGATGTCAAAGGAGAGCAAAGGCAAGGTCATGTTTATCAATAAAGAGCACATCGTGTGGGCCGAACCGGAAGAGTAGAGCCAAAGCAGTCGGCAGTAACCCATGGCCACGGGGGTGATTGTTGATAAAATATATGACTTTTTCCACTTAGCAAATACCCCATGAGCTATATGTTTTCATTCATAAACTTTTCAAGTTGTTTCATAGTGCTGATATTGTAGACTCTTGCCGGGGAATCAGATGGTAAGGTCTTTTTTAGCAAACCCGCCAGGACCCTTCCCGGACCAACCTCCACAAAGGTTTCCGCTTGATCATCCATTAGCCTAACCATGGAATCATACCACTTCACCGGGTTGCATAGCTGCCGCCCCATCATGTCTTTGATCTCATCCGCCTCGCTGGAGGTATCTGCAGAAACATTAAAGATTATGGATTTTTCAGGTGGATTGAAACTGATTTGGGCTAAAACCGCTTTGAACTCCTCTTCAGCCCCCTTTATGAGGTCACTATGCCAGGCGCCGCTGACTTTCAGCGGTATGGCCTTGGCGCCCTTTTGCACCGCCAGTCCGGAGACTTTTTCGACCGGCTGCGGTGAACCGGTGATCACAATCTGAAGCTCGCTGTTGTGGTTGGCCACCGATACAACGCCTTGCGGCTGAACTTCGGCAACAAGATCGTCGACTTCAGCAATCGGCAATCCGATGATGGCATGCATCGCACCCTTGTACTTTGTAGATTCGCGGTGCATGAGCTCACCTCTTTTATATACCAGCATGATGGTGTCTTCAGCGGATATAGCGCCGGCGGCATTAAGGGCACTGTATTCGCCCAGGCTGTGGCCGGCACAAAAATCATAGTCGATGCCCTCTTTTTTTAGAACCGCCAGACAGGCCAGGTTAACGGTTGTGACGGCCGGCTGGAGATTAACGGTCCGGGTCAATTCTTCCATGGGGCCCTGAAAACAAAATTTGGAGATATTCATTTTGGCCGTTTCTTCGGCCATATCAAAAATTTCGCGCACCACATCGTATTCCTGATAAAATTCCTGCCCCATACCCACATTCTGAGAGCCCTGACCGGGAAAAAGAAATGCTGTTTTGCTCATAATAAATCCTCCGGATTTATTATTCATCCAGTTTAAACATTTTTCTGACCGTATCGATGTAAAAAGATTTATCTTCACGCATGCCGTTACTTTTCAAAAACCGGGTGGGATCGTGCAAAATTTTGTTAATCAGCGAATCCGCCATTTTGTGAAGCGCAGTTGCATCCTGTTCAGAGATGATGCTGGATTGCAGGGTTTTTTTCAGTTCCGCCGCAGCAATGGATTCCATTTTGTTTCGCAGGGCGACAATCGTTGGAACCACATCCAGGCCTTCATACCATTCATGGAACCGAATAACGGCCTCATCAACGATGCGCTCGCCCTTAATCGCCTCTTTCTGGCGATCTTCAACGTTTTCGTCAATCACCCCTTTTAGGTCATCGATGTCATAAACATAGGTATTGTTAAGGCGATTGATTTCCGGATCAATGTCCCGGGGGACCGCAATGTCGATAAAAAATAAAGGTCGATTCCTACGTTTGCGCAACACCCCTTTAACCTGATCGCGTTGGATCACATAATCGGGGGCGCCGGTCGAACTGATAATGATGTCCACCGTTTTTAAACTCTCCGGGATCTCCTCGAATCGAATGGCCTGACCCTTGAATTGTTTGGCCAGTTCAACACCCTTTTCAAAGGTCCGGTTGGCGACCCATACCTTGACGGCCCTGTTGCGGATGAGGTGCTCAACCGCCAGTTCAGCCATTTCTCCGGCGCCGATGAGCATAACCGTTTTGTCCGCCAGCACCCCAAAAATTTTGCGGGCGAGCTCAACGGCGGCATAGCTGATGGAAACAGCGCGATCACCGATGCCGGTTTCAGTGCGGATTCTTTTGGCGACAAAAAAGGTGCGGTGCAGCAGGCGATTTAAAATGACACCGGAGGTTTTTTCGTCGGTGGCGGTTCGGTAGGCTTCTTTTACCTGGCCCAGAATCTGAGGCTCACCGACCACCATTGAATCCAGACTCGAGGCCACGCGGAACAAATGACGCACCGCATCATCGCCATCATGGATATAAAGGGCATCTTCAAATTTTTCCAACGGTATCTTATTGAATTCGGCGATAAACCCTTTGGTCTCTTCAACTGCCCGGGCCTTGTCATCGGTCACCAATAATATTTCCACCCGATTGCAGGTTGAAAAAAGCAGCGCTTCTTTGATGAAAGATTTCCCCAGAAGCGAATGCAGAGCCGTTTTGGTCTCATCCTCCGCAAAGGCGATACACTCCCTGACTTCAACGGAAGCGGTCTTGTGATTTATGCCCAGTAATATGATGTCCAACATGACTACACTTGTTATTTATAAAATCTATAAAACCCTTTAAATGCATAGCGCAAAGGGCAAAGGGCATAGGGTAAAGAGCAGGGAGAAAAACCGCCATGCTCTATGCCCATGCGCTTTGCTAAAATCGGGTAAACACGCCATGATGTCCTGTCATCAGAAGGTTTACGCCTAAAAAGGTAAATATCAACACCCCGAAGCCGATGATGGCCATAATGGCGGAGCGTCGCCCCCGCCATCCCACCGTCAGCCTTTCGTGCAGCAGGACCGCATAAAACAGCCAGGTAATTCCGGCCCAGACCTCTTTGGGATCCCAGCTCCAGAATCGGCCCCAGACTGCTTTGGCGTAAACAAAGCCGGTTATCAGGCCCAGGGTGAGCATGGTAAAGCCCACGACGATGCAAACATATCCGATGTTATCCAGCATTTCTAAAGACGGCAGACGTTTAAAGAAGAATCGATGTTTTTTTGTTTTAATTTCATTTTCCTGCAGCAAATAAAGCACACCCAGCCCGCAAGCCAGAGCAAAGCCGGCTTCACCGATGAAGATGACCGTCACGTGACTCATCAGCCAGAAGCTTTTAAAGATTTTGGTTGTCTGGGCCGGCTCATTGGGAAGTCCTGAGGCGATTAACATGATCAGGGCCAGGATTGGCGCTGCAAAAATTCCCAAAATTTTTAAGTTAAATTTTAATTGAATTGCCAGAAAGACGCCGGCCATTGCCCATGCGGCAAAAGAAAGCGTTTCATGCATATTGCTGACCGGTATGTGTCCGGCTTTGATAAAGCCGTAAACGATGGTCAGGGTATGAAACAAAAATCCGATCAGCAGCAGAAAGTACCCGGCACGTTGCAGATAGTCCTTCTGCGTGAAAAGATATGCAAAATAGCCGGCGCTGCTGAGCAAATATAAAATAATGCTAACGAAGATGATGGATTCCATGAATACTCCGATTCAGGTTGGCCTGTTTAGCCCGTTGAGCCCCTTGGCCCGTTTAAATTGGAAAAGATCTTTATTTTATTTTTTTTAACCGGCAAACGGGCTCAACGAGCAAACAGAACAAGGCGCACAACCTATAAGCGATAGCTTATATTAGTGCTTCGATCTTGTACCCTTCTCCTAAAATTTTATAAAGCAGCGAATTTATTTCTTCTGTTTTACCCGCCTGCATTAACTGAATCAGATCACTGTCGATCAATTGATTAAATAATGCCTTGTGTGCCTCGGGTTCATGAGACTGGCTTAGCAGTTTTTGGCGGATGGCACCCATTAAAAGTAGAAAATCAGCATATTCCTGGCCGAACTGTGTTTCCAGTTTTTGCCGCAACTGTTTTGCCAGTGCCGGGCTTTTGCCGGATGTGGAGATGGTAATGACCAGATCTCCCCGGCGGACAATGGATGGCAGGATAAAATTGCAGACCTCGGGGCGATCGGCAATATTACACAGGATATTTGCCTGATCGGCATCTTTGCTGACCTGACGATTTAAGGTTTCATCATCGGTGGCCCCGATAACCAGAAACATACCGCCTAAATCATCGCTTCGATAGGCGCGCTTTTTTAGCGCAACGGATCCCTCTGAAGCCAGCCGGGCCAACTGCGGTGTTGGATCGGGGCTGATAACCGTAACGCGGGCGCCGCATTCCAACAGGGTCTTGACCTTGCGGGTGCCCACTGCTCCCCCGCCGACAATCAGGCAATTGCGGTTTTTGATGTCGAGATGGATGGGGTAATACTTCATGATTTGAACCAATTAAACCAATTAAACGAATCTAATCAATTCAACCGATTTCTATTTCCATTAAGTCCTCGGCTAGCACAATGGGACCGCTGTAAGTTTTGCGGCATTCGGCCTCGATGTCTTCTTCGTCACATTCCGGGTAAAAATGAGTTAAAATCAGCTTGCGAACTTCAGCCCTGGCGGCAAGATCGCCTGCCAAAGACGGCGTCAGATGTCCTCTGACTCTGAGTTTGTCCGGGAGGGCACACTCACAGATCAGCAGATCCGCATCCTTTGCGAGATCGATGATTGTTTCACTGTAGTCTGTATCCCCGGTATACACGGCGGAAAATCCATCGGCGCTGATAATGCGGAAGGCTATGCTTTCTTCGTTGTGCTGCACCGGTGCGGTATATATCGCAAAACCTTCAAATATAATCGTATCGGCATTTTTGTTGTCAAATTCGATGATCTCCAATAGGCCGGGAGCTAATTCAATCCACTGACCGTAGACGCCCTTCAAGCTTTCATAAAAATTCAGCAGGCCGCGGCCGCCGGCAACCGTCAGAGGGTTTTTCCGCCGGTCGCTGTCCGGATATTTGGTGGCAAAAATAAATGGAACGAATTCGCTGGTATGGTCGGGATGAAAATGACTGTAAAAAATATGGGAAATATCAAAAATGGAGGTCCCCGCTTCCAGAAGCCGCCGCATGGTCCCGGGACCGGAATCAAATAATAATTTTGAAGCCCCCACCTGCATCAGAACAGAACACGAACTGCGCTTCAGGGACGGTACACAGGTCCCGGAGCCTAAAATTGTGACGTTTATGCCAGATTTGGTTCCAGCCATCTCTTATCAATCGGTTATGAACGAAATAATCTCTTTTGTGAACTGCAAAGCCTATAAAAAGTGATCTAAAGTTACAAGTGACCTAAAGTGACTAAAGTTAAGGAATTCTATCATTTTTATAAAAAAGATGGAGCATAGCGACACCAAAACTTTAGGCACTTTAGCTCATTTTAGTTCATTTTAGTCACTTTTTGATTTTGGCTACTTCGGTTCGGCCCTGCGGGCCGTCCTACCAATAATCCACGATAGCACTCGATTGTCATCGTGCGTGTCCACCTGCTCTTTTAGATCGCTGAGCGCAATTTCTGCCCGGGCCATGTTTTTATGGCCTCCGGCATTCCCCAGTTTTCCGAATCCTTCCTTGGCCACTTTGCCGGCGTTTTTTCGAATACCATCGTTTCGGAAAATAATGGTCAGTTTTTTATCACAAATACCGGATACAATACTCCAGGTGACGGTATTGACCCGCATAAAAAAATCGGCAATCAGCACACAAACGTCCGGATTCACCACACTGCCCAGGTGGACGTAGACCTTACCCTTTCGCCGGCGCATGTTTTGCAGGGCTATTTTAAAATATTTTAAAAGGTCGAATCGAAGGTCAACCTTCTCGATCTTGCGCGCAAGATGGATATTGGCGTGTCCTAATAAATATTGAAATGCGCGGACATCTTCGATCTGGGTTTGCCCCTTAAAGTCATTGGTGTCGGTTTTAATGCCATGATACAGGCCGGTCGCCAGCTTTGCCGAAGGTTTGATTTTTGCGGCCTGCAGATATTCGGTCAAAATGGTGCAGGTGGCGCCGTAATGGGGTCGGATGTCTAAAAACGGTGCTTGGGCACCCGAATCCGGATGGTGGTCAATAATAACGGCCGGCTTTAGCTGAGCCAAGTCTTCATTGTGATCCGGCTGGGAATCCACCATAACCACCCGGCTGAATTGATCCACTTTAATTTCTTTAAAAGGAACCAGGCTGACATCCAGCAGCCGGATCATGGCCAGGTTGTCGGGCCGATTGATGGTGTTGATGTGAGAAATGGTCACATTTAGCACCTTGCGCCACAGCAGGCGGCTGATAGCCATTGAACTGGCGATCGCATCCGGATCGGCATTGATCACAATCAGCACGTGATCGTTGCCCGAAAACTGATCGTAGAATCGGCGGAGTTTTTCAGGTATAGATCGGCTCATAAGAAATTGATATCCAAGGGTAAATGCCGGGATATTACGATGTGTTAGCTGAGATTACAATAGGATTTTCAAATAAAGTACGAAAGCCCGGCTCCTAAAAAAGCCGGGCTCGTTAAGGCTGTATTGCCATCTATACGATTTTAAAAACGATTTTATCTCCCTCAGCTTCAGCATTTACGCGGTCACCATCAGAAATTTTGCCCTCGAGGATTTCCAGAGACAACGGATTTTCGATATATTGCTGGATGACCCGTTTTAACGGCCGTGCGCCATAGACTGGATCATAACCTTTTTCGGCAATCAGCGCTTTTGAGCTATCTGATAATATAAGCTCGATATTTTTGTCGGCAAGACGCTGGCCCAGCCGGCCCATCTGGATGTCGACGATTTTGACGATTTCATCCGCTGTCAGGTTCTGGAATATGATAATTTCATCGATACGATTTAAAAATTCCGGCTTGAAGCTGGCACGCAGAGCCTCGGTCACCCGGGTTTCCAGTTCCTCACGGTCAGACCCGGCCAGCGTCTGAATCCACTGACTGCCCACATTGGATGTCATAATCACAATCGTATTCTTAAAATCAACCGTACGGCCATGGCCGTCGGTCATGCGCCCGTCGTCCAGAATCTGCAGCATCACGTTAAAGACTTCCGGGTGCGCTTTTTCAATTTCGTCAAACAGCACCACCGAATACGGTCGACGGCGGACCGCTTCCGTCAGGTAGCCGCCTTCTTCATATCCCACATACCCGGGAGGGGCACCGATCAGCCGGGCAACGGAATGCTTTTCCATGTACTCCGACATATCGACTCGAACGATGGCCTGTTCGCTGTCAAAAATAAATTCCGCCAGCGCTTTGGCCAGCTCGGTTTTACCGACCCCGGTCGGCCCCATGAAGATAAATGACCCGATGGGCCGGTTGGGATCCTGCAGCCCCGAACGGGCGCGGCGAACGGCGTTGGACACGGCTGAGACCGCCTCTTCCTGGCCGATCACCCGCTTGTGTAGCCGGCTTTCCATTTGTACCAGCTTATCTTTTTCACCTTCAAGCATTTTACTCACCGGTATCCCGGTCCAACGGGAAACAACATCGGCCACATCCTCATCATCGACTTCTTCTTTGAGCATTTTGCTGGCCTGCTGAAGCTCAGAAAGTTTTTGGTTGGCTTCCTCCAGTTGTTTTTCAAGCTCCAGGGCGTTGCCGTATCGGATCTCCGCCACCCGGGCCAGATTGCCCTCTCTTTCCGCCAACTGGGCCTCGGTGCCCAAATGTTCCTGATCTTCTTTGATTTTGCGTATCGTCTGGATCAGATCTTTTTCATTTTGCCAGTGGCCTTTCATGCGCATCAGCTCATCATTCAGGTCGGCCAGCTCGGCTTCCAGTTTTTTCAGTCGTTCTTTGGAAGCCGGGTCCGTTTCCTTTTTCAAAGCCTGGCGCTCGATCTCGGACTGGGTGATTTTGCGTTGGATTTCATCAATTTCAGCCGGCATGCTGTCAATTTCAATTCTCAGTTTGGAGGCGCATTCATCAATTAAGTCAATGGCTTTGTCCGGCAAAAAGCGATCGGCAATGTAGCGATGAGAAAGGGTGGCCGCCGCCACAATGGCCGAATCTTTGATGCGAACGCCGTGATGGATTTCATATTTTTCTTTCAAGCCCCGCAAAATCGAGATGGTGTCTTCCACGCTGGGTTCTCCCACCCGTACGGGCTGAAACCGGCGTTCCAGGGCGGCATCTTTTTCAATATATTTGCGATATTCGTTGAGGGTCGTTGCCCCCACGCATCGCAGGGTGCCTCGGGCCAGGGCAGGTTTGAGCATGTTGGATGCATCGACGGCACCCTCTGCAGCGCCGGCACCCACCACCGTATGAAGTTCATCGATAAAAAGGATAATCTCACCTTCTGCGGTTTCGACCTCTTTTAGTACCGCTTTAAGCCGGTCTTCAAATTCACCCCGGTATTTGGCACCGGCAATCAGGGCCCCCATATCAAGGGCGACCAGCCGTCGGTTTTTCAAAGTTTCGGAAACATCACCTTCCACGATTCGCTGTGCCAGACCTTCAACAATGGCGGTTTTGCCGACACCCGGTTCTCCGATTAAAACCGGATTGTTCTTCGTGCGCCGGGAAAGTACCTGAACAATGCGGCGGATTTCTTCGTCCCGGCCGATGACCGGATCCAATTTGCCCAGCCGCGCCAGATCGGTCAGGTCGCGGCTGAATTTTTCCAGGGCCTGGTATTTGTCTTCCGGATTGGGATCGGTGATGCGCTGTTTTCCTCTTATTTCTTTTAAAACACTCAGTATGGAATCCCGTGTAACCCCTGCCTGAGACAAAATTTTTGCAGCTTCACTGCTTTTTTCGTCAGCGATCGCCAAAAATATATGCTCGATGCTGACATATTCGTCCTTCATCTTGGTTGCTTGCGCAAATGCCGCTTCCAGGACGGCTTTACTCCTGGGCGAAATATAGACCTCTCCGGTTCCAGCACCGCTAACACCGGGAAGCCGGGCAACTGCCGCATTGACTTGCTGAGCGATTTCGCCTGGAGAGACCCCCAGTTTGCGCAGCATGGCACCGGCGATGCCGCTGGTTTCAGCGAGCATCGCAGCCAGCAGATGCTCAGGTTCAATCTGGTGGTTATGGTGCTGTGAGGCCAGTGCCTGGGCATTCTGTATAAGCTCTTGAGATTTTATGGTAAATTTATCAAAGCGCATTTATTATTGGTCCTCCCTTAAACGCAGATTATATTATGATTCTAAAATAATCGCATTACTAATTATGTCAATAGGAAAATAGTAATGGAGCGAATAAAATTTCGGAATGCAGATTTCGGATTGCGGATTTAAAATGCGCGACACAATAGATATTTCAATCTGCAATCCGCAATCTAAAATCCGCAATTGATTTTACTCCAATACTCCGATTTTAAATATATCATAGATAAAAGTATTTATTCAACTAACGGCCAGGCATGAAAAGGCGCAGCTGACCGCAGGCTTTCGTAAAGGGCAATAGCGGCAGCCGTGGAAAGATTTAATGAACGTATATTTTTGGTAATGGGAATATGGTAGGTGGCCTCCGGATACCTTTCTAGAATGCTTGCGGGGAGCCCGCGGGTCTCGGAGCCGAAGATCAGAAACAGCCGCGTCGGTGACGGCATGGACCAGAAAGACCGCTTTCCGCTTTTTGAAAAGATGGCCACCTCATGCTGGCGGGGCGCCAGGTTGGAATGCAGATCGTCAAAATTTTCCCAGACACCTAGTTTCACTTTTTTCCAGTAGTCTAAACCGGCCCGCTTTACTTCCTTGCTGTCCAGCGAAAACCCCAGCGGCCCGATAAGATGCAGATGGCTTCCGGTGGCCACACACGTGCGGCCGATATTGCCGGTGTTCCAATGGATCTCCGGTGAGACGAGAACGACGTGCCTCTCAAGTCGTTGGTCCTCGGTTATTGTGAGATCATTATTCATTAGGGTGGTGACTCTATCTATTCTAATTTCATCCTCAGGTTGACTGGTTAAATAGTTGATTGGTCAAATTGTCAACGGATCTAATCTTTTTAGCCTTATTTTACCATTTAACAAATCAACGAATTAACCAATCACATTCGTTTCCCGCAATACGGACAGAATTTAAAATCGCCGGCGACGCCTTGACCACAATTTTTGCACCGGCTGGCCTCTTCCGGTTGCTGCCGGTCGACATCCGGCCCAAGCCCGTGGCCGGCCTGCTCACAGTGGTCGCATATGATAAATGGCTTCCCTTTTTTGACTCTGAATATCGGAATAAAAAACAGGCTGAGGTAGTGGTCGGTGCGCTTGTAATACGCCTGATGCAAGCCGCAAACCGGACATCGGCGTGGATTTTGATCCAGAACTTTTATTTTGGGTGCAACACCGGCGATGAAGATCATTTTCAAATGTTCATAGGTTCAGAGTTCTAATTAATGGTCAGTTGTTTTTCACTGGCGCAGAGGGCTTTATTATTAGTTAGATTTGTTTTATTTGTTTAATTGGTTCTATTGGTTGGTTATAGCCGAACGAATTGAACCAATTAAACAATTGGACGGGGCCATCCATGATATTTGCCAATATGATTGGCCGTTTAGAAGCTTCTCGGTTTGCAAACTACCTCCCGGATGCGCATATCAAAAAAATTGTTCTGGTGCGCCGGCTTAAGCACCAGGGCGGCATCGGCACCGTGGCCGGAGCCGCCGATGGAAATAATATCATTGCCGGTCAGGGCGCCGGCGTCTGCCGCCATCACTGCGACTTCTACCGCAACTTTGGTGCCCTGGCCAAAGAGCCGTAAGGTGTCGGCCATAATTAAGACCGGATACACCCCGGAATGCTTTTTAGCTATCGAGCGTTCAACACCGGAGAGCGCATGGCTGGCGGCGACCACCGTTATCGCTTTGCTTTGCAGGTCGGCTTTGACATCGGCACTCATTGCGTTTTTGAATGGCGCCTTAAATCCGCTATGGTAGGTTACAGCCGTTATGCGGCAGCCGTTGAAAATTTCGATGGCCTTGTAAGCCGTAAAGCCTGTCGTTGATGCCACCACCACCTCGTTTATTGACAGTTCTTTTGCCCTTTGCGCGGCAAGTGTCAGGGTCTGGTCTGTGTTGTCTTTTCCGGGTCTGTCAAAATACATATCTGTCTCCTCCATTCCTTGTCGTTACGGTGGTTTGATATTCATTGGACATCATATCGGAAATCACCATCCAGTCAATAGAAGTGGTCTCAAAACCCCATCTAATGTCCGATAGCTGCGTTCCAAGCCTCTTTAAAATGCTCACATACTTGCATGTATGCTGAGAACAACGACTTTTTCATCGGCTTGTGCCTTGCTCTCGAACATGATCTGAGGCTTTGAGACCACTTCTATAACTTATCTCAAAAATAGAAGGTTTAAATTTTGATGTCGAATTGATTGAAGTTGGCTAATATGCCGCTGAAAAATTGAGGGGTGCTGCTGTCAGGAACCTTCGGGGCGGGAAGGCGGACCGTTTGTAAATGAACTTTAGCGTATACTTAAAACTCTAGAATGTGTCTGGAAAGGCAGGATATCCATTCATTTTACTGCTAAATTCAGATATGAACAACCGGCAAGTTAGCCCTGATTTGATTCATTTTGAAAAGATTCAAGCAAATGCAGATCATCAAACAGGAGTTCTTTGGAAAGGCTGTTGTTTTTTCCGTAGATTTCCATAACGGTGTCGGCAATAATACCGACATAGGTGCTGATCGGATACAAATTATCCGTTCGCAATGCGCCAACCAGGGCTTCCTTACCCTGTGATATCGCCTTTTTGATGGTCTTGTCCTCATAGGATT
The DNA here is from genome assembly GCA_963706575.1 of uncultured delta proteobacterium. Classification (GTDB taxonomy): domain Bacteria; phylum Desulfobacterota; class Desulfobacteria; order Desulfobacterales; family JAHEIW01; genus JAHEIW01. The sequence continues at coordinate 176,258 of CAVPNL010000006.1, forward strand.
CAATACACAGCAGGGTAAAGTCGTCCTTGGCTAAAGCACTGATCTCGTGTCTTTTTAAATTGCCGGAAATTACTGCATATTCCTCGATGGTCAATTCACTTGTCTTTTCGTCGCGGGAAATAAGATATCGTTGTTTCATGTTTCTCCAATTAAGGTAAAAAAGGCAGGGCCCTGTCTGACCCTGCCTTTTGGTTAATAAAGCGAAGGCAGCGAAAAATCAAATTCGCTTGACTTTGATCGCCTGTTTGCCTCTCTGGGTCTCCTTTGTTTCAAATGAAACGCGGTCATCGCTTCGCAACGTAAAAAAACCGTGGTCTTCGATGCCGCTACTGTGTACAAAGATATCACCATCTTCATCGGATTCGATAAAACCGTATCCTTTTTTTTCGTTATACCATTTGATACGACCTTCAACCATAGATGAAATCCTCCTTAAAGTTAATCATCTGTACGATTTCTTGGGAGGTCACCTCAAAAAGGGCCAGGAAGGCCTTTGGCAGAAATTTGTTAATTTGGAAATCTGCCTAAGCTCGGATCCAAAAATTAATTCCCAGAAAGTGTACAAAATTTTCATTTCACACGCATGAAGCTCACTCTTCGTATCATCAAATAGCGTTCTCCACAAGCATTTTATTCGCCTTCGCCGGAGCTCTGACAGCAAAGGCAAGGCGCACCGCGCCGTAGCGCGTTAGAGCGCCCGCCCTCCGTCCCGCCTCGGCGGAATTGCGGAGGATGGAAAGGCGGGTTCCGCCCTGGCCCCCCCGTATTACCCTGGCGGCACGAGGTGAGCTTCGTTTTAAGGCCATAGGGTTGAAGCGTTTCTATAAAGAAGGCCGATTGAAAGCAAATTAAGAAATATATTGGCAGGTTTGATCTTTTTCAGTATGATGCCGCGGCTGACAGGGTAAGGATTAAAGAATCTTGCTATAATGTGTTGATTTGATCGGTGAAATAATTATATAGTAATAGTCTGTATGTCTGCACTTGCGCGGCTGCTAGAACTTATTTATTAGAGGGGTTTGTAATGGAGATCAGTCAAAAAGAGGAAAAAGGGATTGTTTTTCTGGCCTTTAAAGGCCGTTTGGATGGCAAATCTGCGTTTGAGGCCGAGCAAACCGTTAAAAACATCCTGAAAGATGAAAATACCCGGCTCCTTTTCGATCTGGAGTTTCTTGAATATCTAAGCAGTGCTGGATTGAGGGTAATTTTGGGTGCGGCAAAAGAAATGAAACGCAGAGACGGCAAATTTGTTCTCTGTGCACTGAATGCTTACGTGAAGGAAGTGTTTGAGGTCAGCGGATTCGGCACCATTATTCCCATTGCGGAATCTGTTGAAGCTGGCATAAAAGAAATAGCTTAGGGTTTACTAAATTGATTTAAAGATTGACTGATGTCAGACATTAATAACGAAAATGAAGCTTTGCTGCTGGTTGACGACAATCCAACAAATCTGCAGGTGCTCTATCAAACCCTTGAAACCACGGGCTGTAAACTGTTGGTGGCCAAAAACGGTGAAACCGCGTTGGCCATTGCGCAAAAGGCCTCCCCCGATCTGATCCTGCTGGATATCATGATGCCCGGAATCGATGGGTTTGAGGTCTGCCGCCGCTTAAAAGATAATCCGGATACCGCCAACATTCCGGTAATTTTTCTTTCAGCACTCACCGACACAAAAGACAAGGTCCAAGGGCTGCAGCTGGGAGCGGTTGACTATGTTTCCAAACCGTTTCAGCCGGACGAGGTCATCGCGCGGGTAAACACCCACCTGACCATCCATCGGCTCAAACGGGAAGTCGAACAAAAGAAAGATGCGCTCGAAGATGAGCTCGAGGCCGCCTCCGATGTCCAACGCCGGCTGCTGCCCAAGAATCTGCCTGAAATTTCTGGCCTAAAACTCGCTGTTCATTATGAAACCAGTCTTTATGCCGGTGGTGATTATTACGATATTGCCAAAATAGCGGATAATCAGTGGGGCTTTCTGGTGGCCGATGCCGAGGGCCACAGTGCACCGGCGGCTGTTATGATGGCCATGACCTGTGCGCTTTTCCGTTCATATCCGGAACCGCCCGCAGAACCCGGAGAGCTGTTATACTTTTTAAATAAACATCTTTGTAAAGTTGCCGACCCCAGCTTCGTTACCGCTTTATATGTTGTTTACGATGCCGAGCACCATCGTTTAAAAATTGCACGCGCCGGGCACCCTCCACCGATGATCTACCGATCTGCCGAGAAAAGAGCCAGCGAGTATACGTGCGGTGGTGTGTTTCCATTGGGAATTGATCCCTATGAGCAGGTGCCGGTGACCGAAGCCGAATTGCAGCCGGGCGACCGTGTTCTGATGTATACCGATGGGATTACCGAGCGCTTTAGCATAGACGGAGAAACTTACGGAGAAGAGCGTCTACTGCGGCAGTTGGAGGGCGACGGGAATCTTCAGCCAGATGAGCTGCTCGCTGCGATCATGAAAGATGTAGACGATTTTGCCAATGGGCGTCCGGCCGATGATGATCAGGCGCTTCTTTTAGGTGTTGTAAGATAGGTCTTTAGAAAGACTCCTGCCCAATTCTTGCTCTCTATTATGACCCAAATTATATCTTACCACGAAGTTCACGAAGGACACGAAGCAGAAAATCAAGAAAATTTATATTCATTTTGGTAAATCTTCGTGTTCTTCGTGGTGAATGCACTCAATACTTTTTAACCGGCTTATTCGGTGGAATCAATCTTTATGGGTGCCTTTGGCAGGCAAGCCGATTAACCCTTACTCGCAATTTTTTCCAACTCACTGACGAGTTTAGAAATTCCCTCAAAGTCAAAGTCCTCCGCCAATTGAATGAATTTATCACTGATGGGGGCCAAGGCATCGGATTTGGATTTGAGCGCTTCGGCAATGGATTTTATCTGGGTGACATCTCCCATTTCAGCCGGCTCTTTAATTCTATTGATGGCTTCCGCGACCATTTCTGGTGGTATGGCGGTCATTGCGTCTGCCGACGGTTGTTCCGTCTTTTGGGCCGGTACCGGACCTAATGTTTGAACTGCTTCCAGGGCTTGATTGATGGACGTTTCCAGCCTGGCAAATTTTTGATCCAGCTGCTTTTGGGATGCAGACTTCTTTTGATCCCCTTTTACCAGTTTTTCCAGTTCGACCGCCGCAGCCTGAAGCGCGGTGGCCGCCAGATTGCCGGCCAGCCCTTTAAGGTTGTGAATCAGGCTATGCGCCTGTTCGAAATCACCGTTATCCAGCGTCTTGCGAATTTCAGCGGCGACCTCAGTGTATTTGGCGCCGAAATCAAGCAGCAGCTTGCGGTATAGTTTTTGATTGCCCTGCAGCCGGCCGAGCCCTTCTGCCAGATTAAATCCCGGCAGAGAGTCCGGTAATCCTGGCTCATCCCGCACCTCTACCGGTGCCCGGGTTACGGTCTCTTTTGCAGCAGAAACGTCATCTTTGCGGCTCGGGATTCGCTTATCTGTCGGCTGGATCCATTTCTGCAAAGTGGAAAACAACTGATCCGGGTCAATGGGCTTGGTGACGTGGCCGTTCATGCCGGCCTGCAGGCTTTTGTCTTCATCACCGGCCATGGCGTGCGCCGTCATGGCGATGATCGGGATATTGCGGATTTCTGATTTCAGATTTCGGATTTCCCGGGTGGCGGTGTATCCGTCCATTACCGGCATCTGGATATCCATGAGCACAGCGTCATATTGGTTTTCTTTCACCAGATCGACAGCCTGCCGGCCGTTGTCGGCCAGACTGACGATCAGGTCGGCACCTTCGAGAATTTCTTTGGCGACCTGCTGGTTAATTTCATTGTCTTCCACCAGCAGGATTTTGGCTCCCTTGATAAGCGCCAGCGCTTCAGCTTCTTCCCGGCCTTGAGCAATCGGCGACGTATCAGGCAGTTCTTCACCATGCGCCTGAATGATGGTATCGAATAGCACCGAAGGGCTGACCGGCTTGAGCAGAAAACCATCCAGGCCGACCTTTTCGGCTTTTCGCATGACCTCTTCGCGTCCGTAGGCGGTCACCATGACCACGCGGGGGATATGGTTGATTTTAGGATTCTTCTTGATGCGTTTGGATGCCTCAATACCGTCCATGCCCGGCATTTTCCAGTCCATGATCACCATCTCAAAGGGTTTTTCTTTATCTGCCTTTTCAACTTCGGCGATACCTTCCTGGCCGGTTGCCGCCAGGGTGACCTCAAAGGAAAATGACTCCATCATGTCGCGTAAAATTTCTCTGGAGGTGTGATTGTCATCCACCACCAGAACTTTCATGCCGCGCAGATCACGTGAGGGGGCAAAGCGTTTTTTGACTTCTTCGCTCCCCAGGCCAAAGGAGGCCGTGAAGCTGAAGGTACTGCCCTGTCCGGGCTCGCTCTCCACCCAGATTTCCCCGTCCATCATCTCCACCAGCCGTTTGCTGATCGTCAGTCCCAGCCCGGTGCCGCCGTATTTGCGAGTGGTGGAGGTGTCGGCCTGGGTGAAAGACTGAAACAGTTTGCCGGCCTGCTCCTTTGTTAGTCCAATGCCGGTGTCACTGACCGAAAATTTTAAAGTGATGTGGTCTTTGTTTTTCTTGACCCGTTCAGTGGAAACCACAATCTCTCCGGTATCGGTAAATTTGACGGCATTATTGGCCAAATTGATCAGAATCTGTCCCAGGCGCAAAGGATCGCCGACCAGAAAGCGCGGCACGTTCTGATCCGTGGCGAAAAGAACTTCCAGGCCTTCTTTTTCCTGCGCTTTTACACTGATTAAGTTGCCCAGATTATCCAGCACATCGTCCAGATTAAAATCGACGGACTCCATATCCAGTTTGCCGGCTTCGATTTTGGAGAAGTCTAAAATGTCGTTGATAATGCCCAGCAGGGAATTGGCGGATGACTGGATCTTGTTCAGATAATCCTTCTGTTTAGGGGTTAGTTCGGTTTTCAGCGCCAGGTGGGTCATGCCGATGACCGCATTCATGGGGGTGCGGATCTCATGACTCATGTTGGCCAAAAAATCGCTTTTGGCCTTGTTGGCCTCGTCAGCGATGTGTTTGGCGTCGACGAGTTCATCTTCCATGTGTTTGCGTTCGGTAATGTCGGTAAACATGCCGAAGGATCCGAGTTTATTCCCTTCAGCATCTAAAAGGGGCGCAGCATTGACCAGGCAGGGCACGATGGTTCCATCTGCACGGGATAGCGAAACCTCATATAAGCCCTTTTCGCCTTCCCCGCGAATCTTTTCCTGCTCACGTACGATCTTAATGTTTTTATCATCCAGAAAATCGTTAATACTCTTGCCGACAACCTCTTCGCGCGAACGCTGCAGGATTTCACACATGGCATCGTTTATGTCCAGTGTGATGTCTTCGGGATCAATGAGCCAGAATCCTTCGTTTGTGGTCTTTAAGATGTTGCTCAGCCGCTCCTCACTTTCGCGGATGATGTCGTCGGCCTTCTTTTTTTCGGTGACATCACGCAGGGACTCGATGGCACCGGCCACTTCACCGGCAGCGTCGTAAATCATTCCTGCCGTTCCGTGCAGGTATATCTCTTTTCCTCCCAGACTGGGGTGGTAGGATTCAGAAATGAGGTTCTCGCCTTCTTTTTTAACAGAGAGATATTTTTTTTCATATCCCGTATCCCAGTTTTTAACCAGATCGATCAGAATCGGTCGTCTTTCGCCGTAAAAGGGCAGGGCATATTCAAAATTGCTTTTACCCACCATATCATCGGCTTTTACACCGGTGAGTTCTTCCATGGACTGGTTCCAGATGCGCACCGTACCTTCATTGTCGACGACCATGGTGGGGTCCGGCAGAAAGTTGATGATCTGGGATAGACGCTGTTCCGAATTTTTGATCACCTCTTCGGCCTGTTTGCGCTCGGTGATGTCGTGGGCCACGTGAACCACCTGGCTGAAGGCGCCGTCTTCGTCCTTAATTGGAAAGGTCGATACTTCCACAATGACTTCATGACCATCCGCACCTTTGTGGATGTGTTCAACGGTGCATTTTTGACCGGCTTCTTTGGTTTTGAGCATGGGGCATTCGTGGTGGGGCGGCGCACACAATTCTGAAAGGCTGTGGGTCAGTTCATGGCACAACTGGCCGACAACCTGGTCGCGGGGCAATTCAACATCAGTCAGAAAGGCTTCGTTAGCATCGACAATCCGGCCGCTGTCGATTTCGATGATCGAAATGGCGTCCGGTATGCTGTTGATGACGGTCTCGATGAAATCCCTTTGCTTGCGAATGGCTGTCTGCTTTTCCTTTAATTCGGCCGTGCGCTCTGCGACCAGGTCCTCGAGGTTGTCACGATGCTTCTTGAGTTCGGCTTCCGATGCTTTCAGCGCGGATTCCGCCTGGTCGATCGACGCCAACATCTCATTGAAAGACTGACCCAGGCTGCCGATTTCATCCGTTGATTTGATCTCAATTTTATAGTTAAGATCACCGGTTTGGGCGATGCGCCGGGTTCCGTCATTGAGTTTTTTGATGGGCTTGATGACAAACTTTTGCAGGCCGGTGACGGTTAAAAAACTCAGCAGCGCAAGCGAAACGACAAGGGCCAAAATAATCTTGTTCACAAAACTGTTAACCTCACCCTCTATTTGCTCGACCGGAATGACCATCCCGAGCTTCCAGCCCAGCTCGGGAGAGGTATAAAAGAAGAGATAGTGTTTTTCCGAATTCCGGGTGACGGTTATAAAGCCCCGGGCTTTTGTGAAAAGCTCCTGCAAATCATCTTTGTATAACGCCTCAATTGTCATGGCGCGTGCGGCTTGATCCTGGCTTGCTAAAAAAGTTCCCTCTTTATCCAGCAAAACCATATGCCCCTTATGGCCCACTTTGACGTTTTCAATGTATTCGGTCAGGCCGGCAAGGGTGATATCAATGCCTACCACCCCGTAAATGCTACCTTTTTCATCCAAAAGCGCTTTGACGGTTCCGATATTAACATCCGTGGAGGTTACCGAAGCATATGGAGGGGTTCGCATGACCTGTCCCGGATTTTTGGCGGCCAGTATGTACCAGGGCCGTGTTCGCGGGTCATATTTCGTGGAGCGGGTCCTTTTATGAGATCGGACAAAACCACCGTTCTCCCGGCCCATATAAACCGAGTTCACATATTTATGGGTTTTTCGATAGCGGTTGAAGATGTTGATGATCCGCTGTTCCTGTGGACCAATGGCATATTGGAAGGTATCGGGGTCTGCTTCCGTAAAATTGGTAAAATCCGAGTCGTTTCTTGACCGAACCGTTTCATCGGAAACCAGGCCGTTCAGATCTTCTTCGACCTGGTAAAAGGTATTCTTCAAGGCAAAATCAATGTGGGTCAGCTCGTTCCGCAAACCGTTGGAGATTGTCGAAAACCGCTCTTTTTTCAGCCTTGATGAAACAAAGCTGCCAACTAGCAGCAAGATCAAAAAACCAACAGCCGCATAAAGCAGCAATATTTTATATCTAAGCTTCATTGCGTTTTCCCCTTAGCGGGTTTTATTTATTCTGCAGTTGTGGTGTTTACTGGCTACATTACGTAATTCCTGCTAAGCAGACTGTGTCGTAATTCAAAAAAGCGCTTAAATTCTGCCTGTCATGCCGGTCCCGGATCAGGCCCGGGATGACCGATCCGCCATCCAGCACTGTAACGCTTTGAAAAAACACTGGATTTCGGGTCAAGCCCGGAATGACAAAAGGGCTCATTTTCCTCGCTTGAAGATTACGACACAGTCTGCGACGCGGGCATGACGGGAAAAACACCCCGCCTTCATTTATTTTTGGGTCAGTATCTCAACACCGGTCCAGTCGTCCGGGACCCCGTTGACCATGTAGTTGGCGGAGCGTTTGAGATAGATGCGGGCGGCGCGATCCTCGGCGTGTTTTTCCAGCACCCGGTTAAACTTGACGCTGGCTTCTGAGAATTTGCGGTCATAATAAAGGCAGAGACCCTGTTCAAATTCATCCTTGGTCTGTTCTTTCAATTCAATCACTTCCGGCGGATCGCCGTCGAAGACCTCATGCACCGAGACCGGATCTTTTTTCCCCTTGACCTGCACCTTATCGACGAACCGGTGTTTGTATCGGTCGGGATCTTTCAGTTGAGCCAGAGTGAGTTCGCTGATGCTGATCGAGGATCCATATACGCGTGTTAACCCTTCCAGGCGCGATGCCAGATTAACGGCATCGGCTACCACTGTGCCTTGCATGCGCTCTTCGTGGCCGATGATACCGAGCATCAGGTCACCAATGTGCAGGCCCACGCCGATGCCGATGGGTTGATAACCTTTTTTCTTGCGCGCTTCATTATATTCGGAAACGGCCGCATGCATGGCAATCGCCGCTTGAACGCCATTATCGGCTGATTCCGGGAATAGCGCCATCATTCCATCCCCTTGGAAATTGTCGATAAACCCGCGGTGGGCGTTGATCACCGGGCTGACCCGATTTAAAAAGGCATTGATAAAATTAAAACTTTCCTGGGCCGTCATCTCTTCCGAGAGGGTGGTCCAGCCGCGAATGTCGGAGAACAAAACGGTCATCTGCTGGGCGGTTTGATCCCCCAGTTTAACCTCTAGGATGCTCTCTTTTTTGAGCAAACTTAAAAATTCCCGGGGGACAAAGCGCTCGTAAGCGGTATTTAGTTCCACCAGTTCTGCCGTGCGTTCTTTTACGCGCTCTTCCAGGAATTCATTGGCTTCCTGCAATTCATTATTTTTTTCATCCAGCGCTTTTTTTAGTCGATAAACGGTCAGATGGGTATTGACTCTGGCGATGACTTCATCGGGTTGAAACGGCTTGGTGACGTAATCCACAGCCCCCAGGTCCAATCCCTGCACCTTGTCTTTGGTGTCGGTCAGCGCCGACAGGAAAATAACCGGAATTTCAGTGGTAGCCGGATCGGCTTTTAATTGACGGCAGACTTCATAGCCATCGATTTCCGGCATCATGATGTCCAGCAAAATTAAATTCGGTCGCGCTTTGCGGGCAATCGAAAGGGCGGCGTTACCGTCTTTGGCGATCAGCAGCTTAAAGCCCCTGCCGTCCAGGGTCTCAAACAACAGTTGCAGGTTGGTGGGATTGTCATCCACCAGCAAAATGGCTTCTGTTGCGTCATTGCTTTCAGTCATTGGAGGTACTCCCCTCATTCAGGGAAAACTGCAGCCGGATAGAGAATAGGTGGTAATATTTATCCGGCCTTCTTTCTAAGCAAGTTCTTTAAGGCCTTCTTCAACGGTATCCTTGATGGGAAGCATCGATGTGAAACCGCTGACCTCAAAAATCTCGTATACGTATTGCGTTAAGGCGGCCAGAGCCACTTTACCGTCTCTGCGCCGGATCTCTTTAGCGGCGCTTAAAATGACCCGCAACCCGCCACTGCTGAGGTATTCCAGATCACTTAAATCGAAAAGCAACCGGTTTTCTTCTCCTTCCAGCATTTTATTAATTTCCCCTTCGGCAACCGGCGCAGTGGTGGCATCCAAGCGCCCTTTTATGGCAACATTTAAAATTCCGTTCTCCACCGTATGATTAATTTCCATTTTCAGGTCCTTTCTATTGGGTGCAATTAAAATCTGTCATTATTTAAGGATCTTGTAATTATTCCAGACTGGATTGTCAATAAAGGATTGGGGAAGGCGTTTTGTTTTGAAAATATTCAGGAGGACGATTTGAACGGATGAAACAAAGCCTTACATGATTGCCGATCGAGTTTTCTCCTGTCTTTTGAGCGCAAGCGCCAATAAATTAATGAGCACTTTGACGGCAAAGGGTTTTTCAATGAATTCGTTGACCCCTAATCGCAGGGCTTCAGAGAAAATATGATCATCGCGGTAAGCTGTAATCAAAAACCGGATGGCCTGGGGCTGGGTGAAGGAAGTAAGTTTAAGAAATTCCAGGCCGTTAATGCCCGGCAGCCGCAAGTCACTGATGATGATGTCAAACTGCTGCTCCTTGATGGCCTGCAGGCCCTGTTCGGCACTCTCAGCCACCTGTAAACAGCAGCCCTTGGTTTTAAATGCCAGCTTGAGAGAATTTCGAATAAACTCATCGTCATCGACGAGCAAGGTTTTAATGTTTTTTAATTCATTGAAAGGGTTCATTTTTTTCTCTGCCGTATTTTTTTTACGCGAAGGATTGAAAATAGACTGAAGCAACAAGAAAGCCAGTATGATTGAAACGATGGCAATGAGACCGTTAAAGGTGATATTGAATGCAGCCGGCGAGGTGCTGGTGGCGATAAAGCAGCCGGCAGCGCCGGCCGTTGCTGCTCCAAAACCTGTTGCAAGGGATGGCGGGCTGATCGCCAGGGATTGGGCGCTTTCATCTCCGCTCGAATCAACCGAGGTTACCCCGTAGAAATAACTTGCGGCACCGCTGCCGCCTGAATCCTGGGCGCTGATGCTTGCAGGATCCGTATCGAGGTATTGGGTATCCGTGATCAGGATGCCATTGATTTTGGTGTAGATACCACCGGCTGACTGGCTGCGGTAGACGTTATAACCGGCCACCGGATTGCCGTCGCAGTCTTCAACCGACTGCCAGCTTATGATAATACCTTCTTCAACCTGTTGAACATCAACTTCGGTAGGCTTATACGGAATCGGGACCTGCAGGGTCAGAGCCGGATCACCAAAAAGCAAAAATGTTTCACTGATCTCTTCAAATGCTGTCCCACCATTGGCCAGCAGGGTTTGTTTGGCATCGACGACGGCCGGACCCAGTTGGCGGATATCCTTGGTGAAGATGGATTCAAACAGAGCGGTGTCCAGAATATGCTGGCCGCCGGTAGACGTCATTCCGGTGGGCATCAGCGATGCAACCGCACCTTTGCCATCTGCCCGCAACAGCGCTTCGGCCAAAGAAGGCTCCGGGCCGTTTTGAGGATCCAGATAGCCGAAATAACCGGTTAAACAGCTCATACTGATAACGAACGGGTATCTGCCGGTATTGCTTAAGCCATCTACATCCGAATTCTGGAAGATGCCTTCGCCGGCAAATCTCTGCAGGGAACCGTGACCGCTGTAATTGACGATCAAAGTTCCGTCATCGATCGCGGCCTTGATATCGTCTCTCAGCGCCGCCGCCGTCAGATAGTCGTTCAGATACCCTTTAAACGGCGCATTCATGGAGGCCGGCAATAGCATGGCCGCCTCCTCGTTCATGGTCTCAAAGGTGGCCTCGTAGGCTTCGATCTGATTGTCGGCAATCAGCAGCGTGTTTTTTTGCCAGGTTTTATCGTTGGGTGTGGTTTCATAGGTTAATATTTTATTGACCATGATGTTCGCTTCGGCCGCACTCTGTGCCGGCAGCCGGCCGATATACAGATCCGGCACGGCATCGTCGCCGCTGATCTTCACAAACCATTCATCGGTTAAGGTTTCTCCCATAAATTGCGTAAAGGTTAAATAGGAAGGCACATGGTTGGTAATGCCCAGCAGCAAGTTGTCCCTGAAGTCATAGTTGCTGTCGCCGACTAGCAGCACATAGCGGGGGGCCGGCGGTTCCCAGCTGGTGTAGGCATAATCCAGAAAATTGCGAATGGCCTCAGCGGATGTCAGACCGTAGCTGAACTCATCAAAGATGTCGGCCACATCCACCACCTTGACGCGCAGACCCTGGTCTTCACGCAAGGCCACCAGGTCATCGAGCCACCCATAGGCATCGCCGTTGGCATCCCAGCCCAGATCCCGGTGGGTGATGAGAATATAGTCTGCTCCGTTGGCGTTATCGGCCAGGTCTGCAGCTGTATCCTCGATCAGCCCCACCGGAATCATGCTGGCATCCGACTCGAGCACGAGGTAGGTCGCGGTTGCTCCCGGGTTGACCGGCGGCTCAAATTCCAATGTATATGGATTGCTGCCGCTGATCGCAACGTTGGCCACTCGGCCGACATCGGTTGCTTGGGTAATATCAAAAACCATCAGGGCGTCGCTGCCAAAACCGTCAATCTGATAGCGGAAGCCGCTGTCATGGGAAAATTTTAAGGTATTGTTAGCGGCCTCAAAGGTGCGCGGATAGGTGATCTCTACCCAATCGACGATGATACCGTCCAGATCCCGGTTGCATGCCAGGCTGATGGTATTATCGCCCTCTAAAAGATCGATTTCGTCGATCGTCGCCTCGTAAAAGGCGATCCCCGTCCAGTTAAATATACCCGCCGGGTTGCCGTTTACCCAGACTTCGATCTCATGGTAGGTATCATAATATCCCCACATGGAAATCTTTATGCTGCCGTGGCCGGCGATTCCCGGCAGGTTGACGGTAAAGTCTGCCGGCACGGGATCCGGGGTGCCACTAAAACTGGTGCCCAGCACAAAGTCATCAAAGAACCAGCGATCCAGGGAATCATCTCCCGGGGCCAGCCCTACATAGTATTCATCTTCCTCATGATGGACGGTGAAGCTATGGGTGGCGGCCAGCGGCCCGGCTGCCGGGATGCCGTCAACATCGGCCATGCGCTTGGGGCTGCCCATGCCGCCGGCAGTCACCAGCCAGTAGACGTTGTCTCTGGCATATTTGGCGTAAAGGGCTGTGACCGGTCGGCCGTAAAACTCGATATAGTCGCTGGCATCCAGGATGTCATCCGTGTTTTGATCATACACGGAGAGGGCCACTTCCTCACCCAGGTTGTAGATGCGGATCTGACTTAAATCCATCGCAGCCACATCCACCCCGTTGGCGACCAGATAATCCCGCGTGAGCCGGTAGATGCCTTCTTGCTCGACATAGATCTTGTATGCAAGACCCTGGGCGCCGGTGTCCGGCGACCACAGGGCATTGACGAGCACGCCCAGAGAAGACAGAACCGGTGAAATCGGATTGTTGATCAGGGGCGTGGCACCGAAGGCCAGAGCCATTTTGCCCATGGAAGCGATGCTGTCGGAAGCACTAGTGTCAATCGGCAGCTGCCAGGGAGAAGGCGCGTTATGATCGACCTGGGCCAGTGAACCGTCAACATAGTCCACCCGTACCCGAATTTTGCGATAATGACGCAGCTCGCCGCTCACCGGGTTGAAAGCGAGCGGGTGAAACAGCACCTGTTGTTTGTTCTGACCGCGGAAGACAAACACGTCGCCCAGTTGAGCAACATCCTGCGGGTAAATCGCGTCCAGCGCGTAGGCTTGTTGATCCCATACAAAGCTTTCACCCACCGCTGCGGTACTGCCCTGATCGTCAACCACCGGCTCGGGCACCGGCAAAATCCGGTAGCCGGCAGAGATCTCGACCTCGGTCTGCTGCAGGGTGAGGGTTGCGGTTTTATCGTCCGGGATATCCAGCAAAATGCCTTTAACCGGCATTTCGGGTTTGCCCACCTCCCGGGTGTGGCCGTGGATATAGTCGGCGATGCGCAGGCGCTCGAATTCCTCGCCGCCGGCATTGACGACCTCGGTGTCAAAACTATCGGTGTCAAGCTCCAGGGTCATCCCGCTCTCGTCTTCGGCCAGAACCTGCACCCCACGGCCCAGCTGCCGAGAACCATCAGCTTCCAAGCTTTCTCGCTTCCTGGCCTCCTGGCCATCGAGTATACCGTCGCCGTCGCTGTCGGGATTAAAGGGATCGGTACCCAGCTCATATTCCTGCCGGTTGGTCAGCCCGTCACCGTCGGCATCGACATCGGCATCGTTGACCCAGGGATTCAGGCCGTGGGCGATTTCCCAGTCATCGGGGATCCCATCGGCATCCCAGTCCACGCAGATGGGACCGTGAAAGGTGCGTTTGCCCGAGGCATCGATGTCTTCCAGCTTGTAGTAGTAAAGCGTGCCCGGGCTGACGGCGGCGTCGATGAAGCTGTAGGATTTGCCTTTGACGGAATAGATCAAGCCGGGAATCAGGCTGTCGTTTATTTTCACAAATGGACCCGAGGGGCTGGTGCTGCGGTACAGGTTGAATCCCAGATTGCGGATTTCCTGGGCGGTCTGCCAGTCTACCCGAACATGATTTTCTTCTCCTGTAGCGCTAAAGGAGATGAGGTCGATGGCCGTGGCCGGTGTTTCCGGCCCCAGGGTGAAAAAAGTGCTCGGATCGCTTTGGTTGTTGTATTCGCTGTTCAGCCAGGCATTGCTGCGGGCGATTGAAGAGATGCGCACCTCGTCGATGATGCCGTCAAAGGGCAGATCCGCGCCGGTGGCATTGTCGCCGATTCTGACCTGATCGCTGTTTTCAGTCAGATTGCCGGTCTGGGACGACTGCGTATCAGCCGTGTTGTTGATGCGGATGTACTTGAGCGAGGCCGAGCCGTCGTATTTGCCGGTTACCATATACCAGGTGCTGGTTGAAAAGGCGTTGCTGCCGTCAAGCGCCGAGTTGGACACATACAAGCGCGCCCGGTAGCTGCCGCCCAGCTTGTCGGTACTGAGGGTCCACACATAATTGGTTGCGCTGGATTTGTCCAGAATGGTTTGGGTATCGGCAAAGCTTTCGTAGTTGACCCAGGCCTGCAGCGTCAGCGCGCTGCCGCTCACCGACCAGGTGCCGATGTCGATGTAATCGGAGTTGCTGCCCTCAAAATCAACCCCGTTGGCGATCTGTCCGCTGGCATAGCCCTGGGTCTGACCGCCGGTGCCGTTGTGCGAACCGGTGGAATCGTTCCAGTCGTCATGCAGGTGGTAGACAGCCTCGTAACCGTTGGACCACACGCCGGGGGCGTCCTGGGTGGAAGTCGTAATGCAGTCGTTGCCGTACCACATGTAAATGTCTGTATTACTGCTGCCCGATAAGCTGGGTATCCGCACCCAGGCCACCAGAATGTCATTGGTGGTGTCGTAGACTTCAATTTCATGATCCAGCTGCGCACCCCCAAGCGATGCCCGGAAGATGATGTCGTCGCCGTCGGGATCGGTGACATCGTCTTCGATGCTTTGAAAATCGGCGCCGGTCAGCTTGATCATCACCGGAAAATCGGTTAGATCCGCTTCCACTTTTGAAGCTTGAATGGTGATCTTGCGATATCGGTCAAAAGTGCAGTCTTCCACCGTAATGGTGGGCGTATTACTGTAGGTATCCAGCCCTTTGATGCGCAGCTGAATAGTGTCGTTGTTTAACACATCCTCGCCCTTGATCATCAGGCTGAACTCGAGCTCGACCTCGTCGCTGCCGGAAAAATCCAGCACCGTACCGCCGGCCTGGCCGTTGGTCTCATCCACACCGTCGTTGTCGGAGATAAACGTACCGGATCCCAGTTGCTGGGTGGTATCTTCAGCCTCGGTCAGATTATCGGTGGCCTTGGCCTTGATGACTGAGGATGCGCCGGTGACATCGTTCCAGGCCCCAGCGTTGTGGCTGTACTCCAGTTGAAAGGTCTTGTCCGCAGCGCTGATCCCGCCGTTTTCGCGCACCAGAAAACGCACCCGAAAATGCTCGCCGTACTTCTCGCCGTAATGCTCAGTTACCACCTGCTGAGTCCAGTTGGTGTTGGCCGCCGCTATCCAGGTAGCAGTGGTCTCGCTGCCGTCGTTGTTGCGGGCGCGAAAAGCAGCCTGAACGAATTCCAGGATACCGGTGACGGTGACGGTGGGGGTGTTGGTATAGGTGTTTAAACCCTTGACGCGCAGCTCGATGGTATCGTCATTGCTTACATCGGCGCTGCGGATCTGCAGGCAGTACTCCAGTTCCACCTCGTCGCTGCCGCTAAAGTCCAGGTTGGTGCTGCCGGCCAGCCCGTCAACCTCGTCAAAAGCATCGTTGTTGGCCCCCACCGGGGTTCCCGAGCCGATCTGCTGGGTGGTATCGGCGCCGTCGGCCACATTGGGCGAGGCCCAGGCGCGCACCACCGAAGATGCACCGTTGACATCGTTCCAGCCGCCGCCGTTGAGGTTGTATTCCAGCTGGAAGGTCTTGTCGTTATCACTGACGCCGGCGGTTTCCTGCACCACAAAACGCACCCGGAAATTTTCATCCACCTTCTGGGTCCAGTTGTTGTCGGCGGCGGCCTTCCAGGTGGCGGTGGTCTCGCTGCCGTTGTCGTTGCGGGCCCGAAACGCGTCCTGGTCATAAGCCGGCGGGGTGGCCAGTGCCACGGTGATTGTGGGGGTCTGGGTGTAGCTGTCCATGTTTTTGACCCGCAGCAGAATGGTGTCGTCCGCAGACACATCCGCGCTGCGGATTTGCAGGCAGTACTCCAGCTCGACCTCGTCGCTGCCGCTAAAGTCCAGGTTGGTGCTGCCGGCCAGCCCGTCAGCCTCGTCAAAAGCATCATTGTTGGCCCCCACCGGGGTTCCCGAGCCGATCTGCTGGGTGGTGTCGGCCCCGTCGGCCACATTGGGCGAAGCCGTAGCGCGCACCACCGATGAAGACCCGTTGACATCGTTCCAGCCGCCGCCGTTGAGATTGTATTCCAGCTGAAAGGTTTTGTCAGCCGCTGCGCCGTCACCGGTTTCATGCACCACAAAGCGCACGCGGAAATTGGCGTCCACGACCTGGGTCCAGTCGACATCGGTGTCCGCTGACCAGGTGGCGGTGGTCTCGTTGCCGTCGTCGTTGCGGGCGCGGAAACTGTCCTGATCAAATTCCGGAATGCCGTTGACGGTGGCGGTCGGCGTGTTCGAATAGGCATCCAGGCTCTTGACGCGCAGCTGGATGGTGTCATCATTGGCAACATCCACGCTGCGGATCTGGACACAGTACTCGAGCTCGACCTCGTCGCTGCCGCTAAAATCCAAAGAGGCTCCTCCGGCCTGACCGTTGACCTCGTCAAAACCGGCATTGGGGGTCACAAACGTGCCGGAGCCGACTTGCTGGGTGGTGTTTGCTGCGTCGGCCACATTGGGCGAAGCCCAGGCGCGCACCACCGACGAAGCGGCGTTGACATCGTTCCAGCCGCCGCCGTTGCGGTTGTATTCCAGCTGGAAACTCTTGTCGGTCAGCACTGATACCGGCGGTTTCCTGGACCACAAAGCGCACCCGGAAATTTTCATCGACCTTCTGAGTCCAGTTGCTGTCGGCAACGGCCTTCCAGGTCGCGGCGGTTTCGTCGCCGTCGTCGTTGCGGCCCCGGAAAGATGCCTGGCTAAATGAGGCCACAGAATAGTAAACGGTGACCTGAATCAAATCGACCCTGACATCATTAAGACCGCCGGTGCGGTAAATTCTCAACCGAAAATTGGCATCCGAAAAGCCTGCCGCCCCCCAGGTCCAGCCCCAGTCATCGCTGGACCCGCCCAAATTGTCGGTGGCATCCGTGGTGCCGACAAAAGTGTCGGCTCTGAGCGCGCTCCAGCCGGAGCCGCCGTTTCCGGAAAGGTCAACGGCATAGTTGACGGTCTTGTTTTTGCTGCAACTGCCTTCAACATCCACCTGGATACCATTGATCTGGGCGCCGGTCGGCACACCGAAGCCGAACGTCGAGACCACCCCGTAATCATTGGTGGTCCCATTGGTTGCTCTCACGTCGTTGCTGGAGTTTAAGTTGGCCACCGTGAAACCGACCCAATTAGAGCCGCTGGAGACCAGGCCGGTCGCGGTTTTGGCGCCGGTGTCGGCCGCCAGGACCGGTTGAGCAAAAGTCAGCGCAATGCAAACCGGCAGCAGGCAACGCACAATCCACCCCAAATAGGCCCACGACCCGAGCGGCCGGGCGCCGGTTTGTCTTCTGGGTGGTGCTGCGTTATGTTTGAAGGTAGATTGCATGCTTTGCCTGCGAAGCTCCTTAAATCTTCATTATCCTGACGCCGTAAATTGTTTTTTTATCGTTTAAGCCATACGGCTTTTAGCCATATCGAGCTGTCAGAATCCAAGGGTCTGAATTGTAGTTTGCAGGCATCGTGCCAAACGGGGAAATTTTTTTATTTAATAATTACAGAATAGTTATTTAAGATATTAGCTAAGGCTTGACGTTAAGGCGGGCAAATTTGTGGATTTTGACCCAAAAGATTGTGGGAAATAACGCAAAATTGGCAGTTTTTTCCATATAAATTCAATTTGTTGGATAGATTTAAGGGTTTACGGCTACAGGGTCTAAGGCGCACGGGAAAAAAGATTGAAAATATTAAAGAGAACGGTGAAAAGGGGAATGGAGGGCGTATGAATTGATATTGTTTTAAGCGGTGCCAAATATTTCGTTCGTCGATTTGACCCACGGATTCGTTTACCTCGAGCATGATGCGGCTTAACGCATCCTCATCCAGAGACCAACAATTCCATAACCATATCGACTATCGAATCGGGCAGGCTGCCGGTGCCGTTACCATTGCCGTTCATTCGGGTTAAGTTGTCCGCGGCATAAAGGATACATGCGAGTGCGTCGTCGTGGTCCGGATTTATATGATGATGGTGCCTGATGGCGCTGGTAACTGCTCTGGGGAATTTCCAGCGCTTGCACAATTCAGCTGCGACCTCGGTATGGTCGAATCCTAAAATCTGTTTTTCGGCCTTGAAATGGGGGTCCGGGCTGTCTCCCAGAAAGTCTTTAAATGCATCATTTCTGCTGAAGATATGCTCGTCAAGAATCAATTTGCCCACATCGTGAAAAAGCCCGGCTAAAAAGGCTTCATTGGCCAGAGACGGGCGGATTGCATCTGCGATTTTTCTGGAACCCAGGGCGGTTGACAGTGAATGCTGCCACAGTTCCCTTGGGTTCATGCTGTAGGCTTCCAGCGCTTTGCCGAAAAGCGTGGACGTACCGGCCGCCATGATAATTTCGGCGATGACGATCAAGCCCGAGCATGAGGCTGGCTTGCCTTACGGAACAAACCTTGTTTTTGAGGCTATAATATGCCGAGTTGGCCACATTAAGGATGTTTCGCGTGATTTCCTGATCGGTTTCAATAATGTCGGAAAGTTCATCGAAACCCGAATTTGGATCTATTAACAGACGTTGCGCTTTCAACACCACCTGAGGCATGGGAAGCAATCCGTCCAATTCTTTACAAAGCTTCTTTTTTAACGTGTTGCCATAAAGATGTTGTTTGGGCGTTGTTAGGGTTTGCATTTTCCATCACCTTGACCTGATAAAAGGCGATCTTTGTATTTATCGCTATATAAGGAAAGTGCAGGGTTCATGCCAAAAACGGATTTAAAAAAAATATACAGCAATATCAGCATGTTGTGTTGAGGCATGAATAATTGCTGGTTTGTCCGGCAAATCCTTATTTGAGGCATTTAACTCAATATTGTGTGGGAAAACACGCAATCCTATGGGCTGAAGCCCATCATATTACGGATTTCAGATTTCGGATTGGGGATTTAACGGACGAGGAAGTGCGGTATGGAAAGCAAAAGAGAAAAGTATCTCTGCGCTCTCTGCGGTGAAAAAAATCTTAGGAGGCGCTTTCGAATTTCTGGCGGCGGTAGCGGAATTTGTCGCGGGTCAGGTTGAGCAACAGGGCGGCTTTGCTCTCGTTGCCGTTGGCCAGTTTGAGGGCCTCTTCAAAATAGGCTTTTTCAATGCCTTCGATGACGGCGGTAAGGTCGATTCCTGAAGCCGAAACCGGGGGAAGGTTGTGGCCATTGTCCGGCGGATTGGCGCCTCCGCCCCCATTGGAATCTTCTAAGCCTAAATCCTCCAGCATCAGTTCCGGCCCATCGGAAAGCAAAACCCCGCGCTCGATCAGGTTTTTGAGCTCGCGTACATTGCCGGGCCAGTCATATTCCTGTAAGGCTGCTTCTGCTTGCGGGGATATACTGCTGAACGATTTTTCAAATTTTTGACTGCATTGCACCAGAAAATGTTTGGCCATGGGGATGATATCATCCCGTCGCCGGTTCAGGGACGGAACTTCCAGCTTGACTACCGCAAAGCGGTGATAAAGATCATTTCTGAATTTACCCGCTTCCACCAACTCAGATAGGTCGCGGTTGGTGGCAGAGACGATTCTCGTTTTTACCGTCCGTTTTTGGGTCCCGCCGACCCGGTAGTACTCACCTTCGTCCAAAAACCGCAGCAATTTAACCTGGGCTTCGGCGCTGAGGTCGGCGACTTCATCCAGAAACAGGGTGCCGTCGGCCGCCTTTTCCACCAGCCCTTGTTTGCCAGAGCGTTCGGCCCCGGTAAATGCGCCTTTCTCATAGCCGAAGAGCTCGCTTTCAATCAGCTCCTGGGGCATGGCGGCACAATTGACCGCCACCATGGGTCCTTTAAAATTGGGGCTTTTGTAATGAATGGCCTTGGCAATCAGCTCTTTTCCGGTTCCGGTTTCGCCCAAAATTAAAATGGGCGTGTCCGGGCTCTGGGCGGCTTTGTCCACCAGCTCCATGACATCCTGAATCGCGTTGCTTTCGCCGATAAAGCAGGGCAAATTTTCCTTGAGGTATTTTTCATGCAGGGTCTGAATCTCCTTGCGCATGGCAATCGTTTCAAAGGCATTGCGCAAAATGACCAGCAGCGCGTCCATCTGGACCGGTTTGACCACATATTCATAAGCACCGTTTTTCATGGCAGACACCACCGTGTGAACATCTTCATAGGCGGTAATCATGACAACGATCACTTCAGGGTGGCGCTCTTTGATAATCTCAAGCGCTTCGACACCGCTCATGCCCGGCAGCCCGATGTCCAGCAGCACCAGGTCCGGCGCACTTTCATCAATGGCTTTAAGGGCGGACTCGGCCGTATCAAAGGCTGCCACCTCATAATTCTTTTTTTTCAAAGCCAGCTTGAGGCCATTCCGGGCCACGGCCTCATCATCGACGATATAGATTGAGTAAGATGTCATCGGGCATCGATCCTTCTTTCAATGGGGAGTTCAATCTTAAATTTGGCCCCGCCCCACCGGCTGGTGCCCAGTGAGATGGAGCCGTTGTGATCCGCAATGATTCGCTGGGCGATGTTCAACCCGATACCGGAACCATCGTCTTTGGTGGTAAAAAAGGGATCAAATATTTTTTCCCTGAGCTCGGCGGGCACGCCGGGCCCGGCATCGGCAACCTGAATACAGAGGGTGTTATCTTCGGCGGAAGATTTTATTTCCACCCGTTTGTTGCCGTTGGTCGATTTTTCCATGGCCCTGGCGGCGTTGGTGATCAGGTTCAGGACCACCTGCTCGATCAGGTGGGGGTCGGCATAGCATTGCGGCAAATTGGGGGCCAGGGATTTCTCGAATTTAATTCCGTTTTTGCGCATGGTGACCGACGAAAGCTCGATGGCTTCTTCCAGGGATTTGTTAATATTGGTGCGCACCATTTTGGGTGCGCCGGGTTTGGAAAAATCCATGACCCGCTTGATGACCGATTCAATTTTGTTGGAGGCCACCTGGATCTGGGTCAAAATCTGGCGGATGACTTCCACGTCTTGCGGGCCCAGCCGGTCGGATTCGCAGAGATCTTCAATCGTATACAGATAGGTATTGATACCGGTCAGCGGGTTGCGAATTTCATGGGCTATTCCGGCGGCCACGCGCCCCAGGGAAAGCATTTTATTTTTGATCAGCAGCTGGTGCTCAAGCTGCTTGGCTTCGGTAATATCAACGGCATTTAACAGAAAGGCCTGCCGCCCCTGATACAGGAAGCGGGTGACGCGGCACTGGAACCACCGCATTTCGCTTTTGCCGCCGCTGCTGTCCGGGGGGTAAAAACGAAAGTCGGTTTCAACGGTACCCTGCTTGCCGTGATTGATGCATTCAAGAGCCTGTTCGACTTTCTCGATGTCGTCGGGGTGGACGTAGTCCATAAATTTCAGCAGGTTGGACTCCGTGGCAAGGCTATATATTTTTTTCTGCTCCGGATTTTCATAAACTACCCGGCCTTTCTGGATAATGGAAAGGCCCACCGGCGAATTTTCTATCAGATCGCGAAACTGCTGCTCGCTTTTGCGCAGGGCGTCTTCGGTCTGCTTCCTATCGCTGATGTCCGTCCAGGAGCCGACGACTTCAACGGATTTCGCACCATCGTCAAAGAGCAGCCGCAGTTCGTCCCGCATCCAGCGATAGCTGCCGTTTTTATGCCGGAAACGGTACTCGAGAACATGGCTGCCCTGATCCACCAGTTTGGCAAACTCTGCTTTAACATATCCCACGTCATCGGGATGGATGTGATCGATCCAAAAATGACGGTCTTCCCTAAAATTACCGGGATCATAACCGAGCTCGTTTTTGACATTATCGCTGATGAAGGTGGTGGCGCAGTCACCGGCCGGATTACAGGAGTAGATGACCGCCGGGCTCGAGGTCAGCACATGTTGCAGTCGCTGCTTGGTCTGTTTCAATTCTTCTTCAGCCTGATGGCGGATGGTAATATCGCGGATGGTGCCGATCATTTTTTTGCGCCCGTCTGATATAAAATTTCCGGCACCAATCTCCGCCGGAAAAGTGGATCCATCTTTCTTTTTGAGATGTCGTAATGGGATGGTATCATTGGAAAATGATCCTGAACTCAGACGTTTTATATTTTGCTGGCTTTTCTGTATTTCAGCAGAAAGATCTAAAACAATGAGGCTTAAAAATTCTTTTTTTGAATAACCAAAAAGATGCAAGGCGGATTGATTGACATCTTCAATTTGCAAGCTTTCGGCGTCACACACTACCACCGCATCCGATTCACTATCAAATAATTGCCGATAGCGCGCTTCGCTCTCCCGCAGCTTTGCTTCTGCCTGTTTATTCTGGTGCTCCAGTCGTATGCGATCCAGAGCATTGTCGATGGTATTGAGCAATTCGGTGGATTCAAAGGGTTTTCTGAGGTAATCATAAGCGCCTTTGCGCAGGGCTTTAAGCGCTGATTCCACGCTTATCTCTCCGGTCATGACAATGACCAGAGTTGCCGGATATTCCTGACGGATGAGATCCATAACCTGATAGCCGTCGATGTCCGGCAGCCCGATATCCTGCAGAACCAGATCCACCCGGTTTGATTCCAGGCATTGAATTGCCTGTTGACCGCCACTGGCGGTTATGAGCCTCAGATCCTTACGGCGCAACAGCCGCTTCAGATAGCTGGTAAATCCGGGATCGTCCTCTACGACCAGAATCGTATGCTGAGCAGACATGAATTATTCCTGTACTTAAGATGAGCTACGAATTTTCGTCTGTTTGGGTGGCTCAAAGGCCGGATTGCGCTGCGGCAGCAAGCCGGCAACCCTTTCGGCAGTTTTGCCGGAAAATATATTAGCAGGATTCATGCCAACTGAGAATCTGAGAATTTATCCAAGATAACAAACAGTTGAGTGGAAACCCGCTTAAGGCTGTAAGGCGTTGAATAGGCAAATTCTTCCTGAATCATCAATCAAAATCGCCAAAAAAATGAAATTTTAGCTGAAAAAAGCTGACTTGCATGCGTATGAAAATGGGGTGACTTGAATTTGCCATTTATTCTTGACAGAAATCAGCAAGTTGTTTATACGTATCCACTTCGGCCTAATCTTCAATAATTTGAGCAGATTTGCTGACTAGAAATGGTTTCAAAACCTCAGATCAGGTTCAAGGGCAAGGCGTCAGGCCGTACGGGAAAGCGCAGCATACATGGGTATGTGAGCATTTACCGGAGGCCTGCAACGCAGCCATTGGGCCTTAGATGGGGTTTTTGAAACCATTTCTATGCCAGGCCCCCGGGAGCATTTATGGGACACCGTTTGAAGGGACTTATCGAAGAGAACAAAAGCGAAATCATCAAAAACTGGTTTGAAGCCACCATTCAAACCTATGCGTCCGACACGGCTCAATTTTACAAAGGCCAGAAAGATCAATTCGCCAATCCGGTCGGCAACATCACCGCCAAAGGGGTCGAATTTTTGCTGGACCAGCTTCTCAACGATTTCGAACCGGATGCCGTCAAAACCTATTTGGACCCCATCATCCGCATCCGTGCCGTACAGGATTTTACCCCCTCCCAGGCCACTGCCTTTATTCTCCTGTTAAAAAAGGTCCTCAGGGACCGTTTTTCGAAAAAACTCCAGGATGCCGCCATGGTAACGGAATTATTGGCGTTTGAATCCAAAATTGATCAATTGTGCCTGATGGCCTTTGATATTTATATGGCCTGTAAAGAAAAAGTTTATCAGATTTCAGCCAACGATATGCGCAGCCAAGCCTTGAAGGCGTTTAAGCGGGCGGGCTTAATTGCAGATGAGTCGCCGCAGCCAGGTAAAGTTAAAGGCCTTAACCATTAATTTTTAGGACAGGGGTTTCCGCCAGACGGGAAAGTCGGTTGTGCGGAGCCTCAGAGTGAGGTGCTTTTCAATGAATCTCAGGTACATCATTCCACTGATTGCCGTAATTGTTCTATTTTTACTTTCTTTCCTGGGGGCACAGGTATCGGGACTCCAATATGTGTTCGGCGTCGTCATTCCCTATCTGGCGATTATTACCTTTGTGCTGGGATTTGCTGCCCGCATAATCGGCTGGTCGCGATCAACGGTGCCTTTCAGCATCCCCACCACCGGTGGTCAGCAGAAGACACTGCCCTGGATCAAGCACGCCCAATTTGATTCTCCGGTTTCCAAATGGCAGATTGTGGTGCGGTTGGCGCTGGAAATCCTGACCTTTCGATCGCTGTTTCGCAATACCCGCATGAAATTAAAAGAAGGCGGACGGATCTCCTACCAGCTTGAGCTTTTTTTGTGGGTCGGGGCCCTGGCCTTTCACTATGCTTTTCTGGTGGTACTGATCCGCCATCTGCGGCTTTTCATCGAGCCGGTGCCGTTTTGGGTTCAGCTGATCGAAAATGTCGACAGTTTCTTCCGGATCGAGATTATTTATCCGGCCTTTAAATTCGGGCTGCCGGGTGTTTTTATGTCCGGCATTGTGCTGCTGGCCGCTGTCAGCTTTCTGTTTTTAAGGCGGCTTTTCGTGCCTCAGGTCAAATATATTTCGATCGCATCCGACTATTTCCCGCTGTTTCTGATTTTTGGAATCGCTTTCAGCGGCATTTTCATGCGTTATGTGACCAAGGTGGATGTGACCGCCATTAAATCGCTGACCATGGGCCTGATCACCTTCCGGCCCACCATTCCGGACGGGGTCAGCGCCGTATTTTTCGTGCACATCTTTTTTGTCAGCATCCTGCTGGCCTATTTTCCGTTCAGCAAACTCATGCATTTAGGCGGTGTTTTCTTGAGCCCGACGCGCAACATGCCCACCGACACCCGTGCCCGCAGGCACATTAATCCCTGGAATTATCCGGTACCGGTTCATACCTATGATGAGTATGAAGATGAGTTCCGTGAAAAAATGGTCGAAGTCGGGCTGCCGGTTGAAAAAATGCCGGAATCCGCTACCGCAGAAGAGCCGGCCTCAGATTCAGAGCCAGAGCAAGAAGAGGAAAAGGAGTAAACTATGGCAGACGAAACACCCAAACCGGAAGAACTCATACAGATTGATCACCGCCCGCCCAAGACGGATTGGATGGACGTTCCGGTTAATATTCGGAAGGGCATGTACTGTTATGCCTCAAATCCCAAAAGCGTCGAATACGTCGGACTCCCCAATGCCAGGCCGTGGAATCCCCTGGAAGAGGACTGGAAATTACCGGAAAACTGGCAGGAGATCATTCATAAAGGCTTTAAGGAGCGATTGGGAAAATTTCGATCCTTTAAAGTCTTCATGGACATTTGCGTGCGCTGCGGGGCCTGCGCCGACAAGTGCCATTATTTTATCGGAACCGGTGATCCCAAAAACATGCCGGTGCTGCGAGCTGAGCTGCTGCGATCGGTTTACCGCAACGATTTTACGCGCATGGGCAAAATTTTAGGAAAGGTGAACGGCGCCCGGCCCATGACCATCGATGTGCTCAAAGAGTGGTGGTACTACCTGTTTCAATGCTCCGAATGCCGGCGCTGTTCGGTGTTTTGCCCTTACGGCATCGATACGGCCGAAATTACCATCATGGGCCGGGAATTGTTGAACCTGCTGGGTCTCAATATTGACTGGATTGCCACTCCGGTGGCCAACTGTTACCGCACCGGTAACCATCTGGGCATCCAGCCCCACGCCTTCAAAGATATGCTCGACTTTTTTGTGGAAGATATCGAAGAGATCACCGATGTCCAGGTCGATTACAGCATTAACAAAAAGGGCGCAGACATTCTTTTTATTACCCCCTCGGGTGATGTGTTTGCCGATCCGGGAACCTACACCGCCATGGGGTATCTGATGCTGTTTCATTATTTAAAAGAGAAATACGGATTAGACATCACCTGGAGCACCTATGGTTCCGAGGGCGGGAACTTTGGATTTTTTACCTCCCATGAAACCATGAAACGGCTTAACTCCAAAATGTATGCCGAAGCCAAGCGCCTGGGTGTAAAATGGATCCTGGGGGGAGAATGCGGCCATATGTGGCGGGTGATCAATCAGTACATGGACACCATGAACGGTCCGGCTGATTTTCTGGAAGTGCCGGTGTCGCCGATTACCGGAACCCGCTTTGAAAACGCCAGATCAAACAAGATGGTGCACATTGCCGAATTTACCGCCGATTTAATCAAGCACGGCAAGCTCGAGCTGGATCCCAGCCGCAACGACCACTTAAAAGTGACCTTTCATGATTCCTGTAATCCGGCGCGGGGTATGGGCATTTTTGAAGAACCTCGTTATGTCATCAATAACGTCTGCAACAATTTTTATGAAATGCCGGTCAATACCATCCGCGAAAATACGTTCTGCTGCGGCAGCGGAGCGGGTCTCAATGCCGGTGAAGACATGGAACTGCGCATGACCGGCGGCCTGCCGCGGGCCAATGCGGTTAAACACGTTCACGAAAAACACGGCGTCAACATGCTGGCCTGTATCTGCGCCATCGACCGGGCCGCCCTGCCGCCACTGATGGAATACTGGGTGCCGGAAGTGGATGTTACCGGCCTGCATGAACTGGTGGCCAACGTTCTAATCATGCCCGGCGAGAATGAGCGGTCCACCGACCTGCGGGGCGAAGACATTCCGGGCCGTGAAGTCGTCGAAGAAGCTGAAGAAGAAACAGAGGGTGAGTCGGAGGAACAAACGGATGAATAATAAAACGCTGATCATCACGGGATTGGTCATATTTTTGATCATTGTATTGTTTCCCTTCTGGTATATGCGGGGAAAAGCCGCGCCGATGCCGGAGCCGGTGCTGACGCCCAAGGCCAAAGCGGCCAAAGCGTGTGTGCGCTCCACGGATTATATGAAGGCCGAGCACATGCAGCTGCTGGATGTGTGGCGGGATGAAGTGGTGCGGCGCAGCAAACGGGTCTATGTCAATCCCCAGGGAAAAGAATTTAACATGAGTTTAAGCAATACCTGCCTGGACTGTCATTCCAACAAAGCTGAATTTTGTGACCGCTGTCACAACTATGCTTCGGTCAGGCCCTATTGCTGGAGCTGTCATATCGAGAACCCGAAGGAGAAATCATAATGGATAGCAGCAGAAGACGCATATTACAATTGCTGGGGGTTTCTGCTTTGGCGCTAACCACCAAGCCGGTTTTGAATGCGTTCGCCAAGGAAGAGCAGGCTGCCGGGGCTGAGGCCGCTTTTAAAGCCGGCAAAAAAGCGCTGCAGGCCAGACAATGGGCCATGGTCATCGATACCCGCAAGTTTCATTCCGAAGCGGAACTGGAACCTCTGGTCGAGGCTTGCCACAAGATTCACAATGTTCCTGCTTTGCAAAACAAACGCCATGAAATTAAATGGCTCTGGAGCACCCACTACCACAATGCTTTTCCGGGCAAGGCCGCGCGGTTTTTGGCCGAAAAGGTTGAGCACCGCCCCTTTCTGGTTTTGTGCAACCACTGCGAGAACCCGCCCTGCGTAAGGGCCTGCCCGACGAAAGCCACGTTCAAACGTGAAGCCGACGGCATTGTATTTATGGACTTCCACCGCTGCATCGGATGCCGTTTTTGCATGGCGGCCTGCCCGTTTGGCGCCCGAAGCTTCAACTACCGCGATCCGCGGCCGTTTATTGCCGAAACCAACAAAGAATTTCCGACCCGCATGAAAGGTGTGGTCGAAAAATGTAATTTTTGTGCCGAACGACTGGCGGTCGGTAAATTACCGGCCTGTGTGGAGGTTTCCGACGGCGCGCTGGCCTTTGGGGATCTGTACGATCCGGAGTCGGACGTTCGCAAACTGATTAAAACAAATTACACCATTCGTCGTAAACAGACCCTGGGAACCGAGCCCAGTGTTTACTACATCGTGTGAGGTGAATAATGCTTGAATTAGCGATTAAAGGCGGCAAAAAATATTATGGCTGGATGACCTTTTTAATGGTCATTGTCGGAATCGGATTTCTCATCTATTTAAAACAGCTCGATTTCGGGTTGGGGATTACCGGTTTGAGCCGGGATGTGTCCTGGGGATTTTACATTGCCAACTTTACCTTTCTGGTGGGTGTGGCCGCCGGTGGCGTCATGGTGGTGCTGCCCTATTATCTGCATGATTATAAGGCCTTTGGCAAAGTTACCATCCTGGGCGAGTTTCTGGCCATCGCTTCGGTGGTCATGTGTGTGACCTTTATCCTTGTTGACCTGGGCCAGCCCATGCGGATTATTAATGTCTTTTTGTATCCGACGCCCAATTCGGTTCTGTTCTGGGACACCATCGTTTTAAACGGCTATCTGTTTTTAAATATCATCATCGGCTGGAACGTGCTGGAGGCCGAACGCAACGGCGTTCATTACCAAAAATGGTTAAAACCGTTGATCTACATTTCGATTCCCTGGGCCGTCAGCATTCACACCGTGACCGCCTACCTTTACTGCGGCCTGCCGGGCAGAGGCTTCTGGATGACCGCCATCCTGGCGCCGCGCTTTTTGTCTTCCGCATTTGCCGCCGGACCGGCCCTGCTGATTTTATGCTGCCTGATTATTCGGCGGGTGAGCAACTTTGATCCCGGCCGGGAGCAGATTCAATCTCTGGCCAAAATCGTGGCCTACGCGATTTGCGTCAATGTGTTTTTCTTTCTGTGTGAAGTATTTGTGGCCTTTTACAGCAATATTCCCGAGCACATGGATCACATCAAATACCTGTTTGTAGGGCTGCACGGCCACGGGGCCTATGTGCCCTGGATGTGGGCCTCCATGATTTTGATGCTGATCGGCATTATTCTGACCGTCAACCCCATCACCCGTAAAAACGAGGGCGTGCTGGCCGTGGCCTGTGTGGTGATCTTTTTAGGAACCTGGATCGATAAGGGACTTGGCATGATTGCCGGCGGTTTTACCCCATCGCCGCTGCATGAGATCAATGAATACATTCCCTCGTTGCCGGAAATCGGGATTGCACTCGGGGTCTGGGCCATGGGATTTCTGGTAATGACCGCGCTGTTTAAGATTGCCGTTTCGGTAAAAGAAGAAGTCCGCGGCTAAGCGTAACGCCGCCGCATTTTTAAAGCGAATTATAGATCAGGGGGTTTTCATTGAAGACCCCCTCTTTAATTGGCCAAACATCATTCGAAATTATTGTTTTCCGGCTTTTGCCAATTCGCTTTTAACGATACGTTATTAACGAACCGTAAATACTGTAGTACAGGGACACCAAAACGACAGAAGAACTGTGATATTGACCGCATCCCTCTGCCAGGATACCCAGGGGCTGCTGCCAGAATTTCAAGATAGGCTTTCAACCCATTTCTTAAGCATCGCATCTTGAAATTGAAAAGTACCATTTTTGGCAAGTATTTCTTTTTCAACGAGTGACATTATCGCTCTTTGAAGGACGGATCCCGAATTAAAGCCGACACGTTGAAGCTGTTCCGCGGCATAGATGCCTTCACCCCCTGTTTCAGCCAGAAGTCGCAAAGCTTTTTTTTGATTCTGAGTTAGCAGGTCCCAGAGAATTATAAATTGGGCTTTTTGGCTGCTGATGATCGATTTTTCGATTGGATCAAGAACAGCCAAGTCGACAGCGTCGGAGCGCCACAGGTCAAATAAAAACTGCTGAATATAGATAGGTTGATAATCACATCTTTCAACAATGTCGATGATAATTTCTTTATCAATTTTTACACGTTTCTTTCTGAAAAGCTGTTGCGCCCAATCGATATAATGCTGCAATTCGATATTCTTGAGCGGATAGCTACGGGTCATCTTGTAAAACGCCCGTTTGGCCGAATCAAACATCTCGATCAGTATATGTTTTTGGCTGCCTGAAAAGATGTAACTGATGTCTCGATGTCCCTGAATAATTTTGCGAAGGCGCTTTTCAAAACCTTCTTCTGAATATTTTGCCACCTCCTGAAATTCATCGAAAACGACCAACAGTTTCTGTTTCTTGGAATAAGAAACCAAAATGGCGAGCGCCTTTTCCAGGTATTCCGGCTTCTCTCTTGGATTGATCGATACCGAAAGGGTTGGTAAGTTGGTCACAGGGTCAATGCTTCCAGTTACCTTTAGCCCGGCCATTTGTTTTAAGACCCGTTCAATTTTGGATTCTATCTGCATAACCCCTGTTAGGACGGCGTCTATAAAATCATTTTCGTCCAGGCTACCATAAAGATCGATATAAACCGATTTAACGGTTGGTTTTGCTTTTTTAAGCGTTCGTATCACCTGGTGTACCAGAGAAGTTTTCCCCATGCGTCGATGGGAATACAGCAGGACGTTTTGCGAATTTTGAGCAAAATAAATTAGGTCTTTTTGCTCTTTTTCTCTGTCACAGAATGCTTCACCGATGACGTAGTCTGAATACGAGAAAGGGTTTTCCATAAAAACCAACCTTTAATTACACATTAAGTGAATACGCAATATGTGTATATACATTATGCGTAATTAAGGATATATTCTATTGAATGTATTGTAAAGAGTTATTTAAACAATAATTTAGATCATGGGCGTATCGATACATTATCGCGGCCGGGTGGCGGCAATTCAAAATATTAAACACATTTATGATGAGCTGGCCGCAATTGCAGACAGAATGAACTGGCCATGCACCCGTCTGGATGAGGACTGGTCTCAAGCGGCTAATGCAACCATTGAAGTTACGGAGCAGAGTTCACAGATCACCGGGTATCTGCCGCTAAAGGGTATCGCTCTGACGCCTCATCCCCAATGTGAAACATTGCAATTTTTTTTTGATGCTAACGGCCACCTGCGTGATCCTATAAGCCTGGTGGATAGAAGAGAAGAAGCCCTGAAGCCAGAAGATTACTGGATTTCCGTTAAGACGCAATACGCCGGTCCCGAAACTCACATCTGGATCATCGGACTATTAAAATATTTAAAAAAACATCACCTGCCCGATTTAGCGGTTCAAGACGAGGGACAGTACTGGGAAACCGGAAATTTTGAGATTCTTAAAGAGAAAATGGATTTCGTTGGCGAAAAGATCGCAGCTGTCAGCGCAGCGCTATCCCGCGTCACCAAAGGCCACATTGAAAGCTATTCGGCCGATGAGCTTGCTTGCATAATTGAAGCACTGATTCAGGATCGGTTTGGCTAAATTTATGAGCTTGACATATCGTCTAAAAATTATCGGTTTTGGCTTTATCATCTTCGTTCTCGGATGCGCAAATTCGCAGAATTTGCCCGCGCCCGGAAAGATTGGAGAAAAAGAACGCGTCAGGGTAATTACCGGAAAACAGGCTGCTAAGGTGGTAGATAAAATGCACGGGCGTTCCGTAGCCACCCATGCCAACGTTATTGCCGAATATGGCCGCGATCCAAAGGATCTTTTGTTTATTTCCAGGTACGGCGATCAAACCCAGGCGCAGAAAGCGTTTGATCTAATGATTGAAAAAATGGCCGCAGCGAAAAAGGGCCCCTTCTTCCATCTAATGTCGCTGGGTCAATACGACAACAAAGTATATATGACCCTGGGAATGGGGGCGATGCATTATATCTATGTTTCCGGTAATTGCCTGCTGTGGCTGCAAACATATCAGTCTTTTACAGACAAACTGCCCGGCGGTCTTCTGGAACTCTATCCGATTTGAGCAAGGATGATTCGTTATCTTGCCATTTTGGGATTTTTTCTGATTCTCATTTCTATGTCTTTTATTAAATTTTCACTGCAAATGTAACCAACCTTCGGATGGGTTCCTTTAGCAGCCAATAACGGCACTGATTCGCCAATTTTTTTATGAATCAAACTGTTGGGATCATCGCGGTCCCCGAAAATCATGGCTTTTGAGGGGCATCCGCTAACGCAAACAGGCGCTTGTCCGGCTTCTATACGATGGACACAGAGCGTGCAGGTGCCGGCTTTGCCCGGCGGGTGTTGACGGTGGGGTTCCTTTCCTTTTTCGAAGGGCAGCTTCTGGTCTGCAAAATAATCCGCATCCGGATTGATATCGATGGCCCCATACGGACAGGCGGAGACACAATCATGACACCCATCACAGGTTTCGTGGTCGATAAGAACAATGCCATCCGGACGCTGGTAGATGGCATCGTTCGGACAGGCGCCTAAACATGGCGGGTTCTCACAATGCATACAGGCATAGCGCAGATAGGTGATCTCGTCGAGAGTTTCACTTTCCAATTCCAAAATCTTGTTCCACCAGACCATCGGTCGGGTCAGATTCTCCTGCTTGCAGGCAATAACACATGTCATGCATCCCGTGCAGCGGTCCAGGTCAACGATAATTCCGTATTTCGCCATCACTTACATTCCTTATTTACTAGAAGCTATCCTAAAATTACATTTAACACCCGATGGTACAGTTTTAAACCTGTAAAAAGTGCTTACAACAGCAAGTGCGCTAAAGTGACAAGTGACCTAAAGTGACTAAAGTTAAGGAATTCTGTCAATTTTATTAAAAGATGGAGCGTAAGCGACGCCATAACTTTAGTCACTTTAGCTCATTTTAGGCATTTTAGGCACTTCTAACTTTAGAACACCTTTTGAACTTTTTTCCGCTGTCTCCCGAGATGAACTGCTAATTTTGAGATAGCTTATAGTGAAGTGGTTTTCATGTTTTAACAACCTGACAGATGATTTCTTTATAAGGTGGAAATCCCGAGATGGGATCGAATTGGCGCGGTATCAATTCATTGACGTTGGCATCTTTCCATCCATGTTCGACGCCCACAACACCGGCCGGAACTAAAATGGTAGGTTTGGCCCTTACCGTCATCTGGCCATAGGGCGTTTTTAAAATTACATCGTCATCCCTTTCAATATTTCGATTGGCGGCATCCCGGGGGTTGATCGTCAATAGCGCATGCCGTTGCAATTCCAGCAACCAGGGAGCATCTTCACGCCACTTGCTGTGCGTAATGTATGGAACTCGAGAGCCGGAGATCAATACAAGCGGATAATCTGGAGTGATCGCCATCGGTTCTTTATATTCGCAGAGTGGCGGATATCCGTGTTTTTTCAAAGTAAGTGAAACCGCCTCGATTTTTCCACTGGGCGTTGCAAATCCGGGTTTGCCGTCGGGTCTCATTTTTCCGGTTTCGTATTTTTTAAACCGTTCAGGGCCCCGGGGCGGAACCGTGACTCCCTTTTCCTGATTGTTTCTCAGGTCATCATACGTTAGTCCCCACATCGCCAGAATATCGTTGCAGGCCGCTTGCACGTCCCCGTTAAAAAAGATTTCCGGATATCCCAGGCGGGTCCCGATCTCGAGGGCGATTTGCCAGTCTTCTTTGCACTCACCCGGGGGGTTGATTGGTGTGCGCCCGTAAATTTGTCGGCCGAAAACAGCAAAGGGCGCCAGCCGTTCGAAGTTCATGGCTGCCGGCAGCACAAGATCCACATAGTCATGGGTCCACGGCCGGTAGAAATAATCGACCGCCATGGCAAATTCGAGGCCGGCGATGGCCTGCTGATATTCGTGGGTCTGCGGCCAGATCATCGTGCTGAAACCCCAGGCCAGAAAAGCCTTTACCTTTCCGCCCTTTACCCATTCGACCAGATGGTTGGTTTGCACCTCCCAGAATTTTTCGGCCCATGCCGGAAACACTTTGCGATCCAACCGATCCGATTTCATTTCATTAAACTTTTGGCGCATGGAAAATTTAGGCGGCCCGTCAAACCAGGGGGCCATGCCTTCCAGAGGCTCGGTTGGTTTTGTAATTCCGCCGGGAATGTCGATATAGCCGCAAATGGCCGGGATCATCAATATGGCCCGATGGTTATTGGTGGCGTTGAGATCGTGAATGGTCCCCTGGGGACCGAGCAGCATACTCCCGGGGCCGTTGGAAGCATAAAGGCGCGCCGCTTCAATAATTTTTTCAGCAGGGACCCAGCTTATTTTTTCAACCCTTTCGGGCGTAAAATCTTTGACATAGTCCTGCAATTCATCGATGCCGTGAATCCAATTCTCGCAGAAAGCCTTGTCATGGAGACTTTCATTAAAAATGACGTGCATCATTCCGGCAGCAAGGGCGGCAGTTGTGGCCGGTCGCGGTCTCAAATGGATGTCGGCCAGCGTCTCGGCGGTTGGGGTCTTGCGCGGATCAACCACAATAAACTTTACGCCGTTTTCTTTAGCGTCCGCCAGTTGGCCGTGGCACATGAAGGGTCGGCCGGAATAGGCCGGGTTGGTTCCCCAGATGAGTACAACGCCGGTTTTCTGCGTTGGGAGATTGCCCAGGGTGGGAAATCCATAGGTTAAAAGCTCCGCCAGCAAGGCGGCCCGACGACAGGCTGTTGAGCTCTCAGTGCCGTAATTGACCGAACCATAAGTGGCCGCCAGACGCTGAACAGCGGCACGGGGTTCCTTGGGGTCGCCGACATAAAAGAACGCTGCCTGGGGACCGTATTCTTTTTTAATTCGATTCAAATGTCCGACGATAATGTCATAGGCCTCGTCCCAGGAAATTCGGACGAAATCGGGCGTGCAGTGCGCCTTTGGGATTGACTCGCTTCAGCGGATATTTGAGGCGATTTGGATGATACAGCCGCTGCAGGGTTCCATAGGCCTTGGTACAAAGCGGTGCGGCCGGAAATCCGGGCCAGGACTCAATGCGGGTGACAATATTTCCGGTTTTAAAAAATTTAATTCCGCAAAATGGCGCCTGGTTACACCCGTCACAGAACGTGTAACCCACAGTTTGTTCCCCCGCCGATGAATCCTTAATGTCTATCTGATAAGATCTATCGCTTACAGCCATATCTGTCATCTACCTCGAATCACTCATTTGCTGTTGTAAATAGTGAAGGTCGGTCGGTGTGTCAACGGTAATTATCCCATAAACACGTTTAAATTTTCTTATTGAATACGTTTATTAAAGTCGTTTGCTTTGATGTTGACAAAGTTTGATATCTGATCTACTGGGGTACAGTACCCCAATTAATGTTCTCATCCAGGAACCTATCATGGTCGACATTGCCGATGATTTGATAATCGAAGCGCCGGTGTCCATCCGCCAAAAGGTTTATGATTTCCTCAGAAACCAAATTCTCTCCAACCATATTGCGGCCGGTGATCGTCTGGTCGAAGGCCGTTTGGCAAGGCAAATTAATGTGTCCCGAACCCCCGTTCGGGAAGCCCTGCATATTTTAGAGATGGAAGGCCTGGTCGAGTCGATTCCCCGGGTCGGTTACCGGGTGAAGGAGATGCAATGGGGGGATGTTGAAGAGCTCTGTGAAATCCGGGCGGTCAATGAAATTTTAGCAGCCCGCTGGGCGATGAAGCGAATTGGCCATGAAGAACTGGCGGCGATGAAGGATAATATTGATTCTGCTGAAGCTGAAATCAAGGCCGGACAGCCGAAATTGTTTGTCGAACGCGATGCCGAATTCCATGAAATGCTGGTTGCGGCCAGCGGCAGCCAACGGCTGCTGGAATTATGTCAAATGCTGCGGCGCCATATGCTGCGCTACCGGATCGAAAGCATCTATATTGCTGAATCCGGACTGAGGGCGGTCAGCGGCCACCGCAGGATTTTAGAGTGCCTTGAAAAAAAAGATGACATTGGAATCGAAGCGGCGATTCGGACGCATCTGGAGCAGTCCAAGCGTGATATTCACCGCTTTGCATTTGAGATGAAAACAGACACGAATAGTCAGAGGGATTGAAGAAAGAAAATCTAGTTCCACGGTTTAACCTTGATTGTCAAATGGTCTATGGCGTTGAAAATTATAATTGCAAAAGGAGGTGAGAAACGTTAAACCCGCAATAGTTGGCTACTATGAATATTTAGATGATCGCTGATATTTATCGATGAAAGGAGGAATTATGTCAAAAAAACGCATGTTTTACGTGATTATTGCTTTTGCCGCCGTTTTGGCGCTAAACGTGTCATTATTCCCGACCCCCGATGTTGCGGCGGAAAAGATCACCATTAAAGCCATTAGCGCCTGGGGCAAAAATCATAGTGGCGTTAAAAAAGATTATCTGCCCTACATCAAGCATGCCAATGAAATGCTTCAGGCAAAATATCCCGGTGAGGTTGAAATCAAATATATCGGGGGGGCTGAAGTCATTCCAATCCCGGATCAGGCCGAAGCCCTCAGAAAGGGTCAGGTTGATATGTACTATGGTACGGCAGCCTATTATGTCGGAGTTGTACCGGCCGCAAATACCACCAAGCTGTCTCAACTGACCTCCCAGGAAGAAAAAGATGTCGGCGCCGATGCCATTTATGATGAAATTCATCGCAAGTTATTAAATGCTACCTATCTGGGCGCCCTCGGCAGTCAGAACCCTTTTCAGCTTTACACCATTAAGAAGATTACATCACCGGATCAAATAAAAGGTCTGCGCATTCGCACATCGGCCATGTATGTCGATTTTTTAAAAGCGCTGGAGGCCAATCCGGTTGCGACCAAACCGGGTGACGTCTATCAGGCACTGGAACGGGGCGTTGTGGATGGGGTCATGTGGCCACTGGACAGTATCAGACCCTGGGGCTGGCATGAGGTTGCCAAATACGTTACGGGCCCTCCCTTTTATAAGGTGTCTCACCCGCTTCTGATGAATGCCGACAAATGGGATGCACTGCCCAAGAAAATCCAGGCAGTGCTCATGGAAGCCCTGCGGCTCGAGGTTATTGCCATTGATGCCAGAACCGCCGAGGATATCAACAATGAATACAAAGAGATGAAAAAAGCCGGCATGCAAATTATTAAATTCTCACCCGCCGACGAGAAAAAATATCTGGATATGGCCTATACGGAAGGGTGGAAGGGTCAGCTCAAGATGGAGTCTGAATATACCCAAAAATTACGTAAACTGTTAACCAAATAAGGCGCCAGTCGGTGAAATTCCCCGCAAACGCTTCGGGGAATTTCACCCGGCAACACTGCCCGCCTGTCTCGTTTCAGCTTAGCGTCACGCATGGGAATATTTGGCGGGGATTTGAGAACTACTGGGAGAAAGGTATGGCAGCAAGGGATCGTAAACCGCCCAGAAATGGTTTTGATCTTATCATCGAGTTTCTGGCTTATTTGGCAGGTATTATCCTTTTGGTGATAACCTTTGCTGTGACCGGTTCGGCTTTGGTGCGGTATCTGGGTTTCCGGGCGCCCATCTGGACGCTCCAGTATACCGAGTATGGCCTGTTGTGGTTCACCTTCCTGGGTGCCGCCTGGCTTTTGAGAGAAGAGGGCCACATCCGGATCGATACTGTTATTTCACGGTTTTATGCCAAGACCCGCCGCAAAGTGGAAATCATCGATGATATTTTAGGATTTATTGTTTCCATCACCATTTTTTGGTTCGGCACCCTTCACAGCATTGATCTTTATCAACGCGGAATCATGGAAGTAAAAGGCGTAATCGTTCCAAAATTCCCTGTTTTTCTCATTATCCCTTTAGGGGGTTTGGCCCTTTCCATTCAGTTCGGTCGCAATTTCTTAAAAAAAATCAGATTCAAAACCGACCATGGAGAAAATTGATTGAAAGTTCCTGTTTGCGTTAATTAAACAGGAGGCACAGATATGGAGTGGTGGGCGATATTGTCGTTTTTAATCGGGGGCTTGTTATTTTTTCTGGCCATGGGGCTCCCGATTGCTTTCGCATTCCTCCTGATTAATTTCATCGGGGCTTACGTCTTTATGGGCGGGATGGATGGCGTGAGCCTTTCCGTACAGCAGATATTTTCATCCCTGGTCAGCTTCTCATTGGCCCCCATCCCTCTTTTTGTTTTCATGGGCGAGTTGATGCTGCATTCCGGCATGGCCAAGCGCACCCTGGATGTGTTTGACAAGTTGATCGGAAGACTTCCCGGCCGGCTGAGCCTGATTGTCATCACCGGAGGCGCCCTGTTTTCGACCTTAAGCGGGTCCACCATTGCAAATACAGCCATGCTGGGGCAGATCATGGTACCCGAAATGCGGCAGCGCGGGTATAAGAATCCGATGATCCTGGGCCCGATCGTCGGGGTCGGCGGGCTGGCGATGCTCATTCCGCCCAGCGCCCTGGCAGTTGTTTACGCGAGCCTTGCGCAGATATCGGTGGGAAAGGTCCTGATCGCAGGAGCCGTACCCGGTTTTATGCTGGCAGTGTTATATGCCCTTTATGTATTTGGAAGATCGCACTTAAATCCCTCCATCGCCCCGGCTTATGAAGTAGCGCATCACAAGCTTTCGGAAAAGGTTTCAGAATTTGCGCGATACGTCCTGCCGCTGGGGTTTATTTTTTTTCTGGTCCTCGGTTTTATATTTCTCGGTATTGCGACACCCACCGAAGCCGCATCCACAGGTGCGATCGGTACGATTATTCTGGCATGCTGTTACAAAAAGTTTAGTTTAGCTGTTTTGAAAAATTCCCTTAAAGGCACCCTGCATGTCTCGGTGATGGCCTTTATGATTATTGCGGCGTCCAAGACGTATAGCGCTATTCTCGCTTTTACCGGGAGCACGCTGGGACTAATCAGCCTTATCAACGATATTCAAATGTCGAGAATTGCGATCCTGATCGGGATGATGCTGATACTGATGATACTGGGCACCTTTATGGAACAGGTATCCATGATGATGATCACAATTCCGATTTACATGCCGATCATTGAAGGCCTGGGGTATGACCCCATCTGGTTTGCGATCCTGATGCTCCTCAATCTGGAGATGGCCATGTCGACCCCGCCATTCGGGATCCTTCTTTTTGTGATGAAAGGGTCAGCGCCACCGAATACGAAACTAGGAGAGATATGCCTGGCGGCCGCGCCCTTTCTCGTTTGCGACCTGATCGTCATGATTATCCTGATTGCCTTTCCAGCCATTGTTTTGTTTTTGCCCGGTCTGATGTAGTAGAACCCATCTCAAAAATGTCTTTCGATTCGCTCCAGTTCAGCGTTAATTTTAATGGCCGCTATGATAAACCGCAGGTCAATGGCCATGGGCTGATGCAGCGCCAGCACCTTGAGGCACTCTTCTTCGAGCTCGACTTCGGTTTCATCGATTTCGAAGTCTGTTTGAATAATTTGTTGGGCCAGGTCAGAATCATTGGTATCGATGGCCTTGATGGCCATCTGAACGCGCTCTTCCACCATTGCCCCCAGGGCCAGAATGCGCTTTTTTATATTTTCCAGCTCCTTTGTGAATTGCTTTCTGATTCGCTTTTCCATTATTATTATCCTTAAGATGCTTCCGGTTGCTATGAAGTGGTTTAAAACCCCATCTAAGGCCCAATGGCTGCGTTGCAGGCCTCCGGTAAATGCTCACATACCAATGTATGCTGAGAACAACGATTCCCGATCGGCCTGACGTCTTGCCCTTGATCTGAGGTTTTGAAACCACTTAGTGACGAAAAGGTAAACTGTTTTTGTTTGCCAGGCAAGAACAAATTCAAGGGCGCCTGTTTTAATGTGCGTCCTTTATTCCTGTCTCAAAACAACGACCCTACTCTATTTGTCCCTATTTAAATCCGCAAAATGTTAGATTTTTATTAGCCTAACAAAAAACTAACAAAATCTTCGCTGAACGCTAACAAACAATTCCTATCCTTTCGTTCCAATAGAGTTTTGCCTGATCGGGGTTCAGCTAAAAAATGTCACCAACAACATTACTATTCATTCTTTTGGTCTTATCGACCTGCGGTTATTATGTCGGCCGACGGCGCGCATTTGCCGTTGGCGGTGGTTCGGCCGGGATTAAAAACCTGCACTCACGTCCGATCTATTATGGATCGCTTCCCGCCTTTTGGGCGGGATTGGTACCTTGCTTCTTTTCGGATTCTGGCTGGCCTTTGAGTCCACCATGATTACCCACATGGTGATCGCCGATCTGCCGGAAACCCTGCGAAATCTTCCGGCGGCCGAGCTCAATCTGAATGTGAATAAAATTCGAAACCTGGTCAGCGGAAATATTATTGCCGGTACCGTCGAACCTCATATACAGGCTGCCGCAGATCATTACCGCAGCCTGAAAACGACCAGCAATGCCGCCCTGGCAGTTGTTGCCATATCGATGGCCATACTGGGGCTGGTTATCGTCAGGGCCAAAATAACCCCGACGCTGCGGGCGCGCAATCGGGTCGAACAGGTTATCAAAATTATCCTGATTGCCTGTTCCACGATCGCCATCTTTACCACCATCGGTATTGTACTGTCGGTGCTGTTTGAATCTATTCGTTTTTTTCAAAAGGTACCGGTTTCCGAATTTCTCTTTGGGCTTAAATGGAGTCCCCAGACGGCCATCCGCTCAGACCAGGTCGGCTCATCGGGCGCATTTGGCGCTGTTCCGGTATTTACGGGCACTTTATTAATATCCGTCATTGCCATGTGTGTTGCCGTACCGATCGGGCTGATGTCTGCGATTTACCTGTCTGAATATGCAAGCAAGAAATTTCGCACAGTGGCCAAACCATTGATTGAAATCCTGGCCGGCATTCCTACCGTGGTTTATGGATTTTTTGCGGCCCTGACGATCGCCCCCTTTATTCGCGATACCGGAGGACTGCTGGGCCTGGGCGTGTCTTCAGAAAGCGCCCTGGCAGCCGGCCTTGTGATGGGGATCATGATTATTCCCTTTGTTTCATCCCTATCCGATGATTTTATCAATGCCGTGCCCCAGGCTTTGCGGGACGGTGCTTACAGCCTGGGCGCTACCCGGTCGGAAACCATCAAGCAGGTTATACTACCGGCGGCGCTGCCCGGAATCGTCGGCGGTATTCTTCTGGCCGTTTCCCGGGCCATCGGCGAAACCATGATCGTGGTGATGGCTGCCGGTTTGGCGGCCAATTTGACCTTAAATCCATTGAAAACCGTAACGACGGTAACGGTCCAGATTGTGACCCTGCTGGTTGGCGACCAGGAGTTTGACAGCGCCAAAACCCTGGCGGCTTTTGCCCTGGGGTTACTGTTGTTTGTGGTAACGTTGTTATTGAATATCATCGCCTTGCATGTGGTGCGCAAATATCGAGAGCAATATGAATAATTCCCAAACGCAATTGCCCGGTAGCGGAAAACAAAAAGAGCGGACCCTTGACATCGTCAACCGGGGACTAAAAAAGCGTTACCGCGCCGAGCGCCGGTTCCGGTTCTATGGTCTACTGGCCATTGTTGCCAGTATGGTCTTTTTATCCCTTTTAT
This sequence comes from uncultured delta proteobacterium, assembly GCA_963706575.1. GTDB lineage: Bacteria > Desulfobacterota > Desulfobacteria > Desulfobacterales > JAHEIW01 > JAHEIW01. Next base: position 217,519 of record CAVPNL010000006.1, read on the forward strand.
TTATCAGCATCATCGGTAAGGGCTACACGGCCTTTCTGCAGACTTTCATTGAACTGAATGTGTTCTTCGATCCTGAAATCCTGGACGAGCAAGCTCTGGCAACCGCCGATTATCAGGGTCTGGTAAAAAAATCTTTACGGGACATGTTCCCCGATGCCAAGGGTCGACAGGACAGGCGGATGCTGTACGGCATTGTCAGCACAGGCGCATCCTTTCAATTAAGGGACATGGTGTTAACCCGTCTGGATATTATCGGCCAGACCTTAAAGATCTGGGTGCCGGCCGACGATGATGTGGATATGCTGGTCAAGGGGCATTTTGACCGACAGGCCGGCGAAGGCGAACGCCGCTTAAAGGACAAACAGCTGGCCTGGGTCGATCAGCTGTCGGCCGAAGGCAAAATTAAAAAGAAATTTAATACTACCTTTTTCACCAGCGGGGATTCGCGCGAACCGGAACTGGCCGGCATCTGGGGGGCGGTGGCCGGTTCATTTTTTACCCTGGTAATCACCCTGCTCCTATCTTTTCCGATCGGTGTGGCTGCCGCAGTATATCTGGAGGAATTTGCCCCTAAAAACCGGTGGACTGATTTAATTGAAGTCAACATTAATAACCTGGCGGCGGTGCCATCGATTGTATTCGGCTTGCTGGGGCTGGCGGTTTTTCTGAATTTTTTCGGGCTGCCGCGATCGGCCCCTGTTGTCGGTGGGCTTGTTTTGGCCCTGATGACCCTGCCGGTTATCATTATTGCCAGTCGTTCGGCCTTGACGGCCGTGCCGCCCTCTATTCGCGAGGCCGCATTGGGCGTGGGAGCGTCCCAAATGCAGATGGTTGCCCATCACGTGCTGCCGCTGGCATTGCCCGGAATGTTGACGGGGACCATTATCGGCATGGCACGGGCTTTAGGAGAAACGGCACCGTTGCTAATGATCGGAATGGTGGCGTTTATCGTCGATATCCCGGCCGGATTTACCGATCCCTCCACCGCATTACCGGTTCAAATATATCTCTGGGCAGACAGCCCGGAGCGCGCTTTTGTGGAGCGAACTTCAGCGGCGATTATGGTCCTACTGGCGTTTTTGATCACCATGAATGCGGCGGCTGTAATTTTGAGAAGACGCTACGAGAGGCGCTGGTAGAATTGGTGGATATAATATCGCCTGGTTTACACCACAAAGGCACAAAGTTCACAAAGGATTTAAAAATTGTTTTAATTGATTTTCTTCGTGCCCCTCGTGCCTTTGTGGTTATATTGGTTTCTGGCCGCTGGCAATTCTTTAAGGCCCAGCACCGGATTTAATTGAATTCGAACAACTTCCTAATATTTTTCTAATGCGCAATGCTTATCTATTACACAAATAATTTTGATGTTTGAATAATTTTGAGAATTCAACTTTTTGGATTTAAGGAGGAAACACAAATGAAAAAATGCATAGGTTTATTGATTATTGCCGCTTTCCTGGCGATTTCACTTGGACCTGGCTACGCCGGTTCCGGCAGGGATTACATCAGTGTTGTGGGGTCATCCACAGTTTATCCTTTTGCAACGGTCGTGGCCGAGCAGTTCGGCAAATCCACTTCCTATAAAACCCCCAAGATCGAATCCACCGGTTCCGGCGGTGGGCTCAAGCTTTTCTGTGCCGGTGTCGGGGTAGAACATCCGGACATTACCAATTCTTCCCGTCGTATTAAACAATCTGAATTTGAGCGCTGCCAGCAAAACGGTGTCAAGGAAATCTGAGGTTAAAATCGGTTATGACGGCATCGTAATGGCCAACTCAAAAAAAGCGGCACCGATGAAATTATCCCGTAAAGATATCTTTTTAGCTTTGGCCAAGAATGTTCCGGATCCAAAGGGCGGCGAAAATCTGGTCCCCAATCCCTATAAAACTTGGAAGGATGTCAATCCTTCTCTTGCGGACAAGGCCATAGAGGTTCTGGGACCACCGCCGACTTCAGGAACCCGGGATGCCTTTGTTGAACTGGCCATGGAAGGTGGCGCTAAAAAGTTTGCCTGGATTGCGGCCTTGAAAAAGAAAGATAAAAAGGCCTACAAAGAGATTTGCCATACCATACGCGAAGATGGCGCCTATGTTGAGGCCGGTGAAAATGACAACCTGATTGTTCAAAAGCTGGCCGCCAATTCAAATGCCCTCGGCATTTTCGGATTCAGCTTTCTGGATCAGAACATGGATAAGATCCAGGGGTCTTATGTGGACAACATTGAGCCGACCTTTGGAAATATTGCCGACGGTAAATATCCGGTATCAAGGCCCCTCTTTTTCTATGTGAAAAAAGCGCATGTGGACGTGATTCCGGGTATCAAGGAGTATCTGGCTGAATTTTCCAGTGACAAAGCCTGGGGGCCGGAAGGGTATTTAAGTGAAAAAGGCATGATCCCGATGCCGGATTCAGAACGGACGCAATTTCAAAATTCGGTAACTTCGCTGACGACCCTGACATCCTTGAATTAGCTAAAATATTGAGAGTAGACCGGAATAAAACCATTCTGGTTTACTCATTTAAAAAGTTGGCTGTCCGGGCTTTGGGGTGACAATAAATGCTTTACACCTTTGACGTTAGCCATTAATATTCATTTTCTTGATGCAACAACCAGTGACCAAATGATTTCATTAATTGAGATGGATGAAGCCGGTTTCGTGGGAATTATGCCGGAAGAAACGATACAAACGAAAATAAAAAAAGAGGTAAGCCGGGTACTCGTCAGCCGTGAAAATCGCGAGACGGTCGGTGAAATCACCATTGCAGATCCGCGCATGACCTGCCGGGACGTCAACGTCTGGTATGGCGAAAAGCATGCCATCAAAAATGTCTCTTTGGATATCGGCCGCAATGAGGTTCTTGCCATGATCGGTCCCTCCGGCTGCGGCAAATCTACCTTCATACGTTGTCTGAACCGCATGAACGACACCATCGAAAGCTGTCGGATTACTGGCCAGATCGCCCTGGACGGTGTCGAAATCTACGATAAATATATAGATGTTGTTCCGCTGCGGGCCCAGGTCGGCATGGTTTTCCAAAAACCGAATCCTTTCCCGAAATCCATCTATGAAAATATCGCTTATGGACCGCGGATTCACGGCCTGGCAGCCAATAAAGCTGAACTGGGTGAGATCGTTGAAACGTCTTTGATTAAGGCCGGCCTTTGGGACGAGGTAAAAGACTGGCTCGATCAGCCCGGCACGGGCCTGTCCGGCGGGCAGCAGCAGCGCCTATGCATCGCGCGCACGATTGCGGTCAACCCTGAAGTGATTCTGATGGATGAACCCTGCTCGGCTTTGGATCCGATTGCTACCGCTGTTATCGAAGATTTGATCGACGAGTTGCGTAAACAATATACGATTGTGATAGTTACCCATTCCATGCAGCAGGCTTCACGCGTTTCCCAGCGCACTGCCTACTTTCATCTGGGGGATCTCATTGAAGTGGGCCCCACCGCACAGATTTTTACCAACCCGCGCCACCAGCTGACTGAAGATTATATCACCGGCCGTTTCGGTTAGCCGCGGGGTTTAAGATCAGAAGGAATAAAAAGGGAAAATTTCGTTTTATTTTGCAACCATGGCCCGCATCATGTCGCCGGCATTTTCGGCGTGGTCGGCGATGGACCCGATAATTTCCGTTAAGCGAATCAAATGAAATACGGCCACGGCATCATCGATTGTGTTAAAGATTTTTTCTTTGACGGCATCTTCAAGCTTGTCGGCCTCATGTTCATACTTGCGTAAGGTGCGAATCATATCTTTAACCACTTGCCGCTGAGTGTCTGAAAAATTTGAAAAGTATTTGTGGGCTTCAACCGCCATTTTGATTAACTCTTCGAGCGGGTCAATTACGGCTTCCACCAGAAGCATAAAATCTTTTTCCAGCACTTGGGGGATGCCGGCATGCGCCCTGAAAGATAACCAGTCAAGGCTCTCTTCCACGGCATCCAGGACTTTGTCCTGCTCTCTTAAATATCGGAACAGCTGGAACTTATCCACTGCCAGCAGGGTGCCTTTGGGCAGATGTCCCCGGATGCGGCGCTTGATGGCATCGGCTTCGCTCTCGAGCTTATCAATATCTTTTCTGAACTCTTCGAAATCCTCGCATCTGTCTTCTATGATGCATTCTATGGCCCTTTGAAAAACCCAGGCGCCCTCTTTCACCTTTTCGGCGTGTTCCTCCAGGCCTTCAAACGGTGAGGCAATAAACATCGACATAAATGGTATCCGCATAACGAGCTCCTTATGTTCGTTTTTCCCCCCTTAGGGTCATTCAAAAATCCACCTGAAAATATAGAATAATAGGATGGTCAGACCGGCCCCGACAGGGATGGTCACGATCCAAGAGATCACTATATCCCGAACGGTCCTCAGATTCAATGCCTCTAAACCTCTTGCCAGGCCGACACCCAACACAGCCCCGACCAGGGTATGGGTGGTTGAAATCGGGATTCCTAATTTACTTGCCAGCACGATGGTAACCGCTGCGGAAAACTCTGCTGAAAAACCCCTGCTGGGCGTAAGGTCGGTGATGCGCTTGCCCACTGTTTCAATTACCCGCCAGCCCCATGTCGCCAGGCCGATGATAATACCGATCCCGCCAAGGGCAAGCACCCAGGTGGGCACCGCCGTCTTCATGGCCACAGTGCCGGTTTTGACGATGTTGATAACGGCTGCAAGCGGGCCGATGGCGTTGGCAACATCATTGGCACCATGGGCAAAGGCAACGAAACCGGCGCTTAAAATTTGCAGATATACAAAAATGCGCTCCACCTTCTGGTAAGAGACGACTTCCATTTCCGCGTCTGTCTTCTGCTTTACTTCTGCCTTCATTCTGCCGACTCTTTCAAGGATATCTTTCAGTTCCGGCTGCATGTCGGCACTTGAGCTTTCCAGGGCTTTTTGCAGATTTTTATCTGCCCGGCTCAGGCCAATCGAAAGCGACCAGGAGGGCGGTAAAGTTTCCGCTTCATCGGGGATTTCCTGGATGTTTTTTAGCAAAAAATGGCTCACCACTGCCGCAACCAGACCGATGCCAGCGGCCATTAAAAGCGCTTGCGTTAAAGGCAAATCCAAATGCAGGTTTTTCAACCCCTTAAACACCATTACCAAACTCAGAATTGAAAATACAAAGAAAACCAGGTAGGGGGTGAGTTGTTTGGCTTTTAATACGGGCGTCTCCGAGTCGAATACCTTCCTTCTGATGAAGCTAAATAAAAAAAACGCAATCGTACCACTGAGCAGCGGTGAAATCACCCAACTTGAAACGATCGCACCTACCTTGCCCCAGTGAACCGCCGATACACCGCCAACAACCATCCCAAATCCTATAATCGCACCGACAATTGAATGTGTAGTTGAAATGGGCCAGCCATAGTAAGAGGCGAACTGCAGCCAGGCAGCAGCTGCCAACATGGCGGCCAGCATGCCATATGCCAATAACATCGGTTGGTCATTAAAGCTCTGGGTATCAACAATGCCCTTCCGCACCGTTTCGGAAACATGACTTCCCACAAAGAAAGCCCCGGAAAATTCAAGAATAGCCGCCAGGATAACAGCGTTTCTTAGCGTCAGGGCGCCTGAACCCACCGAAGTGCCCATGGCATTGGCCACGTCGTTGGCGCCCACGCTCCAGGCCATGTAAAACCCGAACAGCAAAGCCAGGGCAAAAACGATCATTTCAGCGTTCATTTCCACTTATTTTTTGGTCCTATCCACCATTCTGTAGTCATGGCGCACCCTATGCCGCCTGCATTTTCAGCATGATCGGTGATGGGGTGATGATTTCCGGCAGCCTTACCAGATGAAATACGGCAAGCGGATTCCGAATTGCACTAAAAACCATAATTTTATTATAATATCAAGGATTTACCATAAAAATCATGGCAGGATTAATCATGTTGCTGAGAACCAACCAGAGGTTTTGTCATCGTTGAAACTTTGGTTGGCGAGGCAATACCACGTTGGGTGCGGCAAATCAATGAAAAAGCTGCGATCCAGGCGAAAAGACCACCGATCCATTTTTATATATATTGTAATCGTTAGAATGATTATGGCTGTTGTTTTATCTGCTGGTGCATATTTCATCGTTGGAATAAAGACAAGATCACTCGGTGTCGAAATGACCGTGATCGAAGATCATTTGTTATGCGGCAAGTGAATGCTAAAGCGGCTGCCTTCTCCAAGCTGACTTTCAACCATTACATGACCGCCATGCGCCTGGGCAATGTGTTTGACGATCGCCAGACCCAGACCGGTTCCGCCCATTTTGCGGCTGCGCGCTTTGTCCACCCGGTAGAAGCGCTCGAAAAGTCGCGGCAGATGCTTTTGAGCAATGCCAATGCCGTGGTCCTGAATGCTGATAATCACCTCGGAATTTTGTTGGTGTGATTTCACCAGAACCGTGCTTTGCGGTTCACTGAATTTAAGGGCATTGTCCAGCAGATTCACCACTGCCTGCTCGATGAGGCTGGGATCAATAATGCCGGTGGTGTCTTTTTCACAATCAAGATCAATACGGATCTTTTTTTCTTCGGCCTTGGGCTGGCACAAATGAATGGCCGCCTGACATACATCAACAATTTTAGCCGGTTCAAAGTTAATTTCTTTTTGTTCGTCTTTTTGCTCAATACGTGCCAGTGCCAGCAGATCTTCGACGATGGAATTTAGGCGGTCGACATGTTTTTGTATGATTCCCAGAAAGCGGCTGTTTTCTTCAGCTTTATCGACCTTTCCCTGCTGCAAAGTTTCCACAAAGCCTTTAATGGCCGTCAACGGCGTCCTAATCTCGTGGGAGACATTGGCCACGAGATCGCGCCGCATGTTTTCCAGGCGCCGCAGCTGGGTGACATCGTTAAATACCACGAGGGTGCCTATTTGCTGCTGGCCGGCATCCAGAAGCGGCGAGCTTTTCACATCGATGACGCGCTCTTCATTCTGATACACGGTGATATCTTCTTCGGCCGGGTTCGGATTGTTTAAGGCACTCTGGATAAACTGTTGCAGGGCCGGAGATCGAATGACTTCCTGAATACTTTTGCCCTGGCAGGTAGTTGGCTCATTATCAAATAGCTGCGCGGCGGCTCGGTTGATACTCACGATGCGCTCTTCGCTGTCAACCGCAATCACGCCTTCCAGCATACTGGCAAGAACCGTTTCGAGTTGATTGCGCTGGCTGATAATGGTTTCAATACGACTATCCAGCTGGGCTGCCATCTGGTTCATGGCGTCGGCCAGGCCTGCCATTTCTTTGGTGGCAGGGGAGGCCAGCCGGTGACTTAAATCGCCGCCGGCAAACTGCTCAGCGCTTTTTTTCATCTGCTCGATGGGCCGACTGATGCGGCGGGAGATGACCCAGCTGATGCCGGCCGCCAGCAATGCGATGATGCATCCGCCCAGCGCAATTTTTAGCTGGATAGATCGGATTTCAGTCTGCACTGCGGTTGCCGGCAATGATGTCCGTAACACGGCCACAATTCCCCGGCCATCTCTGATCGGTACGGCGACATAAAGCATATCCTGCATGAGCGTGTTGCTGAATCGCAAAGATTTGCCGGTTTGGCCGGCCAGCGCGGTGATGATTTCCGGCCGGTTGGCATGATTGTCCATCAGGCGCGGTGTTTCACGGGAATCACCGATCACTGACCCGTCTGGCAGGATAACGGTGATACGCGTTGCCGAAAGTCGCCCCGCTTCTTTGCAGATGGCGTCGATGGCTTCACCGCGCAATGGTGAAAGCAGCTCCTTGATCTGTATGTCCAAAAGAGCGGCTCTGGCTTTGAGGTCTGTGGCGGTCTGGTCCAGAAAAAATTGGCGCATAGCCTCAGATGCATACCAGCTGACGGCCAGCAGTGAAATCAGCGTGATCAGCAGATAGGATGGGAAAAGCTGCCAGAGCAATCTTTTGCGTCTGTTCATGGGGTCTCTCTGAACCGATACCCGACACCCCGGACCGTTTCGATATATATGCCATAGGTGCCGAGTTTTTTGCGCAACCCGACGATTTGGACATCCACACTTCGATCGGTGACAGGATAATCGTTGCCGCGAATCGAATCCACAATATGAGAGCGGGTAAATACCCAGCCGGGTCGCTTTGCCAGAAGTAAGAGTACCTGAAATTCGGTGTAAGTTAAATCGATTGGGTTGCCTTTGGCCAGCACGCTGCGCCGGCCGGGATTGATTTCCAGGTCATGGATTTTCACGATCGCCATTTCATCTTGCGGTTCTTCCTTATGGCGGCGAAGGGCCGTGCGCACCCGGGCGATCATGACCTTGGGGCTGAAGGGCTTGGTAATATAGTCATCCGCGCCAAGTTCCAGGCCGGTGACGATATCGGATTCTTCCCCTTTGGCGGTTAACATGATGATCGGAATGCTGCGGAGTCTGGAATCATTTTTCACGGTTTTGGTAAATGCCAGCCCGTCCATTCCCGGCAGCATCAGATCAAGGACAATTAAATCAAATGTATCCGAACGTACTTTGCGAAGTGCATCTTCACCCGTCAGGGCTCCGGTGACGTGATACCCCTCGCGCGACAGGTTATAGCGCACCAGTTCGAGGATATCTTCCTCGTCATCGACGACCAGAATTTTTTCCTTTGCCATTTTATACTCCAAGATTGTTATCGGGTTGATTAACTCGAAATAACACGTTTTGAATATTCGTATTCGGCCAAGGAAATTATGAATTTATTGTTATCATAAAGTTAAGATATTGTTAAATAATTATTAGGAACTGGTCAAAAAATAGTCGGACACATTTTTTGGTTGAGCCGGTTGAGCCCGTTGCCCGCTGCGCCCGGTAAAAAAAATAAAATCAGATAGTTTTCCGATTTCAACGGGCAACGGGCCAACGGGACAACCGATATCATTCGAGTATGAGAGCGTTGAGATACCTACCAAAGAATAACATAGAGCTTGACAAATTTGTGGGCTGCCTTCTCCAGGCTTACTTTCAACCGGAACATGACCGCTCAATAATAACTTAGGGCTTGACAAATTTTTAGAACGAGATATATTTGAATATATGTTCAGATATTCAAGGAGTGGGTATGGGTTCTATGCAAGAGCCAAATGTTTAGATGGGGATGACTGCCAGGTGCGGGTGATTCACCTGGATCGGGTGGAACGGGCGCGCAGAGAAACGGTTTCCGGAAAAGAACTGAACCGGCTGTCATCGATTTATAAGGTTCTGGGTGATCCCAGCCGCCTGAAGATTGTCATGGCACTGCGAAACGTTGAAATGTGCGTATGCGATCTGGCGGCATTTCTGGGACTGACGGAGTCGGCCATATCGCATCAATTGCGCCGCTTCAAAGATCTGGCATTGGTCAAAAGCCGCCGCGAAGGCCAGGTGATCTATTATTCACTGGATGATGAGCATGTGGCGGAGCTGTTGAATATAGGACTTGCACATGTCACAGAATAATTTTTCGATGCCTAAAAAAGGCCTTTTTCCGAAATGCGGCGTTCTCCGCGGGCTTAATTCGTCAACGTACGATGAGTACGCCTCCTCGCAAACCCTTGTGCGGCCTTGCCTTTCGAAAAAACTCCTTATTTATGCATCGAAAAAACTTTTTTAAAAAAATATTAAAGTAAGGATAAAAAATTGAATTTTATTGTCGATATTTTGCTTGCAAGTTGGAATTTGCTTGTTGATGCTTCGGTTTACATTTTATTCGGTTTGCTGGTGGCCGGGCTTTTACGGGTATTTTTAAATCCGAATTCGATTGCCAAACATTTGGGCCAGGGGCGATTTAAATCCGTTATCAAGGCCGCTTTTTTTGGAATACCGATTCCGTTGTGATCGTGCGGTGTTCTGCCCGCAGCCGTGTCGCTGCGCAAACAGGGAGCCAGCAATGGCGCCACCACCGCTTTTTTGATTTCAACACCGGAATCCGGCGTGGATTCCATTTCCATTACCTACGCACTGCTGGATCCGATCATGACGGTCGCCCGCCCGTTGGTGGCCTTTGTGACCGCTGCGGTTGCGGGAATTACGGAAAATCTTTTTGGTTCAAACAACCAAACAGCACGGATTACCCCGGATTTGAGCTGTCCGGTGGATGGCTGCTGCGACGGACAAAACTGCTCCCCTGAGGAACACCGGCAACATCATAGTTTCTGGGAGAAATTTTCCGCCGGAATGCGTTTTGCCATCGGTGATCTCTGGGAAGATCTGGCAGCGTGGTTTCTGATCGGACTCATATTGGCCGGATTGATTACCGTGCTGATCCCGCCGGATATGTTTGGTCAGATATCTGGGAGCCGGCCTTCCGGCCATGCTGATCATGCTGGCCATCGGCATTCCCTTGTATATTTGCGCGACGGCCTCCACACCGATTGCCGCCGCCCTGATTCTAAAGGGCGTCAGCCCGGGCGCAGCTCTGGTATTTCTTTTAGCCGGACCGGCGACAAACATGGCGTCTTTGACGGTCCTTACCGGCACGCTGGGCAAGCGGGCCACCGCCATTTACCTGGCATCCATAGCGGTATGCGCCGTCTTGTTCGGTTTAATCGTTGACCAGGTTTATGCGTCTTTAGGCATTTCGGCCCAGGCGGTGGTGGGCCAGGCTTCTGAAATTGTGCCTGAATGGGCCGGTTTGCTCGGTGCCATTGCTATTCTGGGGATGTCAATCAAACCCGTCTGGAGCGCCATCCGGGCGCGCTTCAAACCGGCAGTGCCGCAGGAAGATGTCGAACATGAATTTAAACCTACCCGTCAAGAACCGCTGCCGGTGATTTCCGATTGTTGCCCGAACTGTGATTCTTCATCCGATTCAGGGCGATCCTGAACGCATCTACCTTAACTATCGTTTCAAATTAGCCACGGACCCGGCTTCGCTCTTGCAAGCTTCGCCGCGGCGGGCCCCACACAGACCCACACAAAAATTTTGGCCGAGCCGACATTGCTCGGCCAAAAACTGTCATCCTACAACGCATTAAGTGTATTCCCACGACCATAGTGTCGTCACAATATGAAATTGTCCGTGTATGTCCGTGGCTAATTGAATAATCGCTCTTCACCGCAGAAGACATACAGCCCGGCATCATCATCATCCAATGATGCCAGGGTGATGTTGAGGCGGCCAGCCAGTTCTACCGCCAGCGCAGTGGGACGGGAATGGGCCAGGATAATCGGAATGCGCGCCCGGGCGGATTTCTGGACCAATTCATAGCTGATACGGGATGAGAGGATGAGAAGCTCGGCCTGGTCGAGCCGGCGCTCCAAAAAGATTTTACCGATGGCCTTGTCGAGGGCATTATGGCGCCCGACATCTTCCGCAACCGCCAATAGTTCCTGGCCGGCACCATAAATCGCCGCGGCATGGGAGGCCAGGGTTTGCGTACGCAGGGGCTGGATATTGGGAAGTGCCTCCAGGCAGGTCAGGGCTTTTTTCATGTCAATCGATTGGCTGTTCTCCAGCGGTTTAATGATCTGGAAAAGGTCTTCGATCAGCTCCTTGCCGCACAGACCGCAGCTGGTCTGACTGATAAAACCCCGTCGATCCATTATATCCGATATTTGTTCACGCCGCGCCGGCGTCAGCGTTATCGTCACCACATTGCTGTCATCATCTTCGCAAAATCCGATGGACGTTAAATCATCCGGGGTATCAATGATGCCTTCAGTCAGGCAAAAACCGGCCACATGAGCGAATTCATCACCCGGTGTGCGCATCACCACGGCATAGGGTTTGCCCTCAATGCGAATTGAAAGCGGCTCTTCTCCCAACAGTTTCTGGTTCGTGGCAGTTTTCGTTCGGTTGTTCCAATGAATCAATTTTTGGTTAAAAACTTTATCCAAGTCGACCTCCGTTGCCATGCGGATATGCGGTTCGGGTTTGCAGCGAATGATATTCGCTTTCAGCTCATTTTCCCCTGCGATCTTTTCAGGCTTGCAGTCTTATGCGGCGCGCGGATATGCCCGCCAGGTTACACACAATATATGACCATTTAATAATATGTCCAATTTGAAAGAAAATTCAACTTTTTCTTGACAAATTTCTCTAAAAGATTAATATTTCAGAGTTTTAGAACCGAAAAAACAGTTAAGGAGGCCGATTTGATATACGCAGTAATAACTTCAGGCGGAAAACAATATAAAGTTGAAGAAGGTGAAACCTTAAAGGTTGAAAAGATCCCCGGTACTGTTGGCAGTTCGGTTAAGTTTGACCGGGTGTTGATGATTTCTGACGGCGATACGTCCAGTATCGGTCAGCCCGTTTTGGATGATGCGTTGGTTGAAGGGCATATTGTTGAGCAGGGCAAATCCAAAAAGATTATAGTTTTTAAGTATAAACGTCGCAAACGCTATCGCCGTAAGCAGGGACACCGGCAGCAATATACCGCAATTAAAATAGACAGCATTAAGGCCAAAGCCATAAAGGCCCGCGAAAAGGTCGAACCCGAAACCGAAACAGAGGCCAAGAAACCGGCAGTTGAAAAAGTGGCGGCCAGGGAAACAGCCGCCGGGATTGAGGCTAAAAAACCGGAGGCCCCAAAAGCCGCGGTAAAGAAAAAAGCAGCCAAGAAGCCTGAAGCCAAGGCAGAAACCAAGAAAAAAGAGACAAAGAAGGCTGTTAAACCCAAAGCCAAGAAAGCAGAAGCCAAATCCAAGGCCAAAAAAGCGACACCCAAGAAGGAGGCCGCCAAGAAAGCCGCAGCTAAAAAGCCTGCAGCCAAAAAAACAGCGACCAAATCAAAGAAAAAGACCGACTAATTTATTTGAAATAAGCTTTTATTAAAATGCTTATATCCTTATAATAACTTTAGTCACTTTAGTTCATTTTAGGCATTTTAGGCACTTCTTCGGCATAAGCGAAAAATTTGGCCATCTTGCCTAATTATAATTTTGATAATTTAGATTTCTAATAGGAGTATAACCATGGCTCATAAAAAAGCAGCTGGTAGCTCAAAAAATGGACGCGACAGCAATGCCCAACGGCGCGGTGTAAAACGATATGGCGGTGAAAAAGTAAAAGCTGGTAATATCCTGATACGCCAGGTGGGGACACGGATCCATCCGGGTGACAACGTCGGAATGGGCAAGGATTATACCCTTTTCGCCAAAATTGACGGTACTGTTGCATATGAGAGGGTCGGCCGTGCGCGCAAACGCGTTAGCGTATACGCCGAGTGAAATTTATTGATGAAGCCATTATCACTGTTGAGTCCGGTGATGGCGGCCGGGGGTGCGTCAGTTTTCGGCGTGAAAAGCATGTTCCCCGTGGTGGTCCGGACGGCGGTGACGGAGGAAAAGGCGGCGATGTTACTTTTAAAAGTACATCACGCCGACGTACTCTTTTTCCATTCCAATTAAAGCGCCAGTTTAAAGCCAAAAACGGCGTCCACGGTCAGGGAAAACAAAAAACCGGAAGAAACGGTAAAGACCTGATCATCGAAATCCCACCCGGCACCCTGGTCAAAGATGCCGATACCAACGAAGTTTTAAAAGATTTTACCGCGGCCGGTGAATCTTATACCGTTGTGCCTGGCGGTAGAGGCGGCCGCGGGAATGCCCGTTTTAAAACATCCACCAATCGGGCCCCCCGCTATGCTCAACCCGGTGAAGAAGGTCAAAACCGTCGGCTTAAACTCGAGCTCAAGCTTTTAGCCGATGTCGGAATTATCGGACTGCCCAATGCCGGCAAATCGACCCTGATCAGCAAGATTTCCTCCGCTACCCCTAAAATCGGTAATTATCCTTTCACCACCCTGACGCCGACGCTGGGTGTTGTCGAAACCGAGCTGGAGTGATCCTTTTGTCGTTGCCGATATCCCCGGCTTAATTGAAGGCGCCCATGAAGGGGCCGGTCTTGGCACCCAGTTTTTGCGGCATATTGAGCGGACCCGGATTTTAATCCATCTCATCGATGCCGGAACCATTGACCGGGAACATCCCCTCGATCAATTGAAAACCGTCAACCGGGAAATAGAATCTTTTAATCCGCAGTTGATCCAAAAACCGCAGATCGTAGTGCTGAATAAAATGGATTTGCCGGGTGCACAAGAGGCGGCAGATGCCTTTGCTGCTGCGCTGGATACAGAATCAGTCGTTTTAATTTCGGCGCTCAAAAAAAAGGGGATGAAGCGCCTGGTTTCGCGAATAATCGAATTGCTGGATAAACCCGGCGGTGGATAACCGGAGTTGGTCTGCCAAAATATAACGATTGGCAATCCTGTTAACAAGCGTTTGATTTGCGTTTGATTTATATGGTATTGAAATAACATGCGCATTGGATTATTCGGCGGCACGTTCAACCCCATCCATCGGGGACATCTCCGGGCTGCGTTAGAAGTTATAAAACGATTCAACCTGGACCAGATCTATTTGATTCCAGCTGCATTGCCTCCCCATAAAACGCCCGGCATGGTGGCCAAAGTAGATGATCGTCTAAAGATGATCAATCTGGCCATAGCAGATCTTTCCGAGTTAACGGTTTCCGACGTTGAATTAAATCGTCCCGGCCTTTCTTATACCATTGATACGATTCGACATTTTAAACATACGCTTGCGAAGGACGCTCGAATCTATCTGATTATGGGACTGGATGCATTCCTTGAGATCCATACATGGAAATCTCACCAAGACCTGCTAGAACAGATGGCGTTTATCGTAATGGCGCGCCCCGGTCAGGATTATCCGGGCGCTCAACAGGGATGGAGAATCCTGGAAAGCTATCTTAAATCCACCCTGTCGGCAAATTATCAATTTGATGCGGCACAGGCCTGCTATACGTCAGAAGGAAAGCAGCCGGTTCATATCTGCGACATTAAGGCGATGGATATTTCCTCGACGAAAATCCGCGAAAAGGTTAAAAGAAACCAAAGCATTGAAAATCTAGTAACCCCAGAAGTAGCTGATTATATTCGACTAAAAGGACTTTATAAATGAGCACAGATGCAGTTTCTCCTCTGGGCCTATACATTGAGGCGGCATCGGAAAAAAAAGCGTTAAATTTGATTGTATTAGATGTGGGCGACCTCACCTCGATTGCAGATGCATTTATTATCTGCAGCGGGAAGTCCAACCGCCAGGTGAATGCGATTGCTGATTCTATTGTTGCCAAATTAAAAAAACATAAAATCAAGCCGCTCAGTGTAGAAGGAACCGGCGAGGGTCATTGGGTGTTGCTGGATTACGGTCATGTGGTCATCCACGTTTTCTACGAACCAGTTCGAGAATTTTTTGATCTTGAAGGGCTGTGGGCAGATGCCAAACGAATAGAGACCCGCACCTTAAAATAATTAGCAGACAGCGATAAAGCCTCCAATCATGTCTAAAACCTCAAAACCATATTCAATGATCACCGATTTTGTCACTGGAAAAGAGATTCCCAATATTGGTGCCGAAGAGAATCGGCAACTGGTTGAGCGATTTTTGGTGAATGAAAAAGGGTTTTCAAAAGAAGATATAGCGGTCGATGTCGATATTGAAATCACCATTGCCGGAGAAACATACCGTTCTCAAA
This sequence comes from uncultured delta proteobacterium, assembly GCA_963706575.1. Classification (GTDB taxonomy): domain Bacteria; phylum Desulfobacterota; class Desulfobacteria; order Desulfobacterales; family JAHEIW01; genus JAHEIW01. The sequence continues at coordinate 232,999 of CAVPNL010000006.1, forward strand.
TCGACCTTGTGGTCAGTGTTGAAGATGAATACGGATCCACCCGCTTGATGGCCATCAAATGTGCGGCGGCCTCACTGGGATCCCGGGAAAGAGAAATTTTAGCGGCCTCGCGGCTGCTTGCCGAAAACCAGATCCCTTTTTCAGTTGCATCCGATGGTAAGACTGCCATTGTTCTGGATACGGTTTCCGGCAAAAAGCTGGGGGAAGGGCTGAAGGCAATACTTTCAAAAGCGCAAGCACTAGAAAAATTAAAAGAAATAAAACCATTGCCTTTCCCGAAAGAAAAGCGGGAACGCGAAAAATTAATATTTCGATCCTTCGACAGTATGAATGTCAATGTGGGCAGGAATTTGTGATGTAGAAATGCACTATGCGTTATACGCTGGCGCTGTTTATGTGAGCGTGTTCTGATTTTTGGTGCTGATAGGCTTTAATCACCTTTTTTGCAAACCGAATGTTTTCTTCCTGGCTTCCCTGAAAATTAATGCCGCTTTTAAAATTGCCCTTTTTATTTTTTACCGAAAATATCACCCGTGCGGCGATTCTGATCAAATTGTTTTTCATATCAACGAAGATCAAATAGATATATTTGGATTGAATCATTTGAGCCGTTTCTAACAGTATTCCGTTCTGGCTGATATCCAGGGCTATTCCCATGTTCTGATCCAACTGAATCCCATTCTGATTCACACTATCATAAGAAATCGGATTGCAGATTTTTATTCTCGGAAATTTTCTTCGATCAAGTTTTTCAAGTAAAAACATAACGGTGATACCACTCAGGGTTGATGTTTATCAGGTGACCGCAGGTGGTGTTAAAGAGAAAATGGATGAGTGGTGCACGCAGGCGAAAAGGAATGTGCTGACAGCCATTGAGGATGAGCTTGAAATTTAGACCGTTGCTCAACCTAAAATCCTTTCCTGAAACGCTCATGTCGGAAGATCGGAGGATCAATCTTAGAACAAACCGGTGCGCTTTTCGAAGCGATGAATTCAAGTATTATTATCCACACATATGGTCAACCCATACATCTATTTCCGGAAAAAGTTCAAAATTTTGATTACACGCTGGGACCCGAGGTCAGACAATTGTCAGACCAAACGGATGCCCTGCTCTTGGTGCGAGGGGTGGATAACATAGCGACTGCGGGACGCAAGGCCGTACAGGCCGGGAGCGTAATTTTAGGCGCACTGGTGGGGGTTCAGGTAACTCCTATTATGGGCGCTACGGCGGTGAACCTTGCATTAGTGGACGCCAATACGGGTGAAGTTTTGTGGTATCAATTTCCACGCTTCTGCCGGGGATCACGATTTGCGCGACCCGATAAATACCACTGCCATGGTAATGGATATTCTTAAAGACTTTCCCATTAAAAAAGCGGTGAAATGATTTGATTAAAAGATTTTTAACCGTTGTCCTAGTTTTAATGGGGATGATGGCTTGTGCCACAACCCAACTACCCCCTGTTGGAGAGATGGACGCGCTTCAACTTCAGGCAGATGAAAAACGAATATGGAATCGATCTAGTGAAGAACAAAGACGACTGAATAACAGCTCTTACATATACGAAGATCCTGTCTTATCCGCGTATGTAAACGAAGTGGCCCAAAATCTCATTCCACGAGGATATCAAAGGGAAAGGACTTTCCTTTCAAGGTTTGGATTATCCGCAATCCCCTTCTGAACGCATTCGCCTATCCCAATGGGGCGATTTATGTGCACACCGGTCTTATATCTAAAATGGAAAACGAAGCTCAGCTGGCATGGAATTGGACGGTTTCTGGAAATCGACTCCTCAAAATTCCAGAGCGCATTTTTACATGGGCGAGCTATACCGGCAAAGAAACGATGAGGCGGATAGAGAAAAGGCCATAAATGAATATAGTTTGTCCATTACAGTATGATCCTTCGAATCCCGCGCCCCATAAAGGCATCGGTCTGATCTACTACAAGCTGGGACGACCCCTGGAAGCAAGGTCAGAATTCGAGAAATACCTGATCGTTTTCCGGATGCGGACGATGCGGCATATATTGAACAATATATTGAAGCGATGCCTACAAAATAACAGGAGGTTGGCATTGAAAATAAAAAGCGGATTTTATCTGTTATTTGTCTTTATGCTTTGCGGTTGTGTAGCAACCTGGGTGGCGGTAGGTGGTAACTATAAAACCGACTCTGAAAATTACGCAGTGGAACTGCCTGAAGGTTGGCGGCAGTATAATCCAGCGAAAGGATAAACTGCTCATTACTAAAGACGGATTTGCGCTTCAGCGGATACAAATCATGAGGTTAAAAATTGATACCGAACTGCTGCATACCAAGAAAAAGTTTGAAAAGGGAATGCTTCCGCAAGAGGCGGCAGAAGTGGTTATTGATAATCTACGCTCCAACCCCAACATATTGAACCAAAATGTCGTCGAGAATAAACCGGTGCAGATTGGCGGCCATCCCGGGTTTAAAATTGTCTATACTTACCAAAACAAAGGACGGATTAAATAAAAAAGGTGTTTTTTGCGGCTTGCTGACGACAAACTGGTGGTATGAGATTATTTATGAAGCGCCTGAAAGACATTACTTTGCAAACAGATCTTGCCGCTTTCGAAAAGGTTATAGAAACCTTCAGGCTGATTAAAGATGCCGCTGCTGAGCCGCGATTCGTCTATGGCGATTGTATCAAAAGATTGGGCTGTCAGACACAATGCAAAGGGCTCAAACTGAAATTTATTGCTGATGAGAAATATGGCCGGCGGATTGCAATTGATATTGTAGGGGATTAATTAAATTTGTTTAATACTTGCCGATTCGCAAGAAATGGACTGCTGGTCAGCACTTTTTCACTGACCGGCAACCTCTTTTTGACAATGCTTGCAAATTTTAGCCCGCTTTTTGATAATCTCGGCACAAAAGGGGCACTCCCGGGTAAAAAATTTTTTGTGAATCTTGCTTACGGCTTCATCGACCTTTTTTTGGAGAATCTGGTTGCCGAATGTTACGTTTCGGATGGGCTCGATGGCTTCCAGCTCGCCGATATCCCCTATCATTTCAGCGGCTTTAGCCCTTACACGCACCGGCTCGGTTACATCGAGTAACATCTGCAGAACCTGGGGGCCATCTTTGCTGACGTAGCAGTCTGCCAGAATTGAAAATCCTTTTTTAATTGCCTCTTTGAGGGCTTCCTCTTGGGCCAGCACCTGGTCATCGATGACCTGGCCCCGCCCCCCCATGGGGCTGAATACCGGTATTATTTCGAAAGTTTCCGTTCCCGGATAGTTCATGGACCGATAAGAGGCGGTCTGAGCATAGTTTTCTTTCATGTTATCCCACCCCTGCTGGTAACAGGAACAATCGTCGTTAAAGCAGATGTACAAATAAGGGGTTCCCCATCCGAGGCCATCGCCAACATTGACCGGAGGGACCTCCCATAAGTTCATTTCTTCACCGCAATGTGGGCAGCTGGGTTTTGGATGGGTAAGGATGCGTTCCAGCACCTGTTCTTTTGTTTCAAAGGTCATTCGTTTAATGTCTCCGAATTATTACAACAAAATGAAAATACGTTCTTGTCTCCGCATGTGCCAACACAGCGCCGGTTTTTTTGCATAGATGGGCGTCGTTGGTTGTTAAATTAAGCTCTGTAAACGAATTGTCAACAAATCAGAACTGATTTTAAATCCTGTTGCTTTTTACTTCCGGGTTCAATATGGTTTCAGCCCAGCTGTGATCCGACATCTTGGTTGACCCGATTCCGTCCGATCGTTATCAGATGTAATCCTGCTAAATTTATAGGTTTATAATCATGACTGATTTTAAGGTTGTCTATCGTGAAAAACTGCCGACCCTCGCTGCCTATCATCAGCTGTTTGAGACCACCGGTTGGAATCAAGCCTATCGGGCGGATAAAGATGAGCTTTATGAGGCCATTTCATCGAGCTGGTATGGGCTGTCGGCCTATGACAATGATGACCTGGTCGGCTTCGGCCGCATTATTTCCGACGGCGTTTTGTATGCCTTAATCTGTGATCTGATCGTCAAGCCGTCCTATCAGGGACAGGGTATCGGGAGCACCTTGCTGAATAAATTAATCGTTAGATGTCGCGCACAACAAATCCGGGTTATCTGGCTGTTTTCAGCCAAAGGAAAAAGTTCCTTCTATAAAAATTTCGGTTTTGTCGAGCGGCCGACCGATGCACCGGGCATGCAAATGCTGACATCCGCGCCAGAGTAGATATCGATAAAACCATTCTCTTATATTCGATTTAACCCAAGGGAGGCACTGATGCCATACAATGCAGAGATTGATGCCCGCATCCGAAAGATCGTTACCGGCTGGAAAAATGCTGAAGCAAAAAAAATGTTCGGCGGTGTCTGTCACCTGCTGAACGGGAATATGGTATGCGGTGTTTACAAAGATTATCTTATTTTGCGCCTGGGCGAAAAAGCGGCGGCAAAAGCATTGAAGCAATCCCATACCAGGCCCTTTGATATTACCGGAAAACCGATGAAGGGCTGGGTGATGGTGGATGGTACGGGGTTTAAGACTGACGACAGCCTAAAATCCTGGTTGAAAAAAGCCAAAACCTTTGTCAAAACCTTGCCGCCCAAATGAACACGATCGGCCAAATCCCGCAGATTGCCCAACTGCTTAAGGGCTCAAACTATATTGATGTAAAAACGATAGAGGGGCAAACCTCTCTGCGCCAGTTTATTGCTGCGATGCTGTCTTACTATCCCCGGTGGATCGTATTTCTATACCGTATTCGCACCATCCTCGTTAAACTGCTCGGCCTGGTTAAACATCCGGCGCCGGAAGCACTCCCCAAACTTGGCCCGCAAGATGTCTCTTTTGTGGTGGGTGAAGCGGTAACCTTTTTCACGGTGCGGCTGGCAGAAGAAAAACGCTTTTGGGTCGGCGAAACGCCCGAGGATAAGCACCTGAGTGCCTATTTTGGTGTGGTTGTCGAACCCTTGCAAGATCATCGCAAACGCTTTCACGTGGCGACTATCGTTTATTACAAACACTGGACCGGACCGGTATATTTTAATTTGATTCGCCCATTTCATCATTTAGTAGTTGGCAGAATGATGCGGGCCGGCGTTCAACAGGCCCATCGGGGCGAAGCCCCTAATGCGTGATTTTTATCACCACCAAAGTCATATCGTCTTCGAGTTTAACGTCTTTCTGAAAATGCTTTAATGAATTCAGGATCGCATCCTGGATGTCGTTTGCGGTCTTTGTGGCATTGCGGCGGATAATTTGGTGAATCCGCTCCTTGCTGAACATCTCACCTCCTGGATCGCGAGCTTCCCAGATGCCGTCTGTGGCGATAAGGATGATTTGTCCCGCTGCGAGTTCTTGTTTCGCTTCCTTGAAATCCGTATCTTCAAAAACTCCCAACGCTAAGTTGTTGCCGCCATTAAGGTCGCTAAAGGTATCTGTAGCCGGGTCAAAAATCATAGCGGGCTCATGTCCGGCATTTACCCATCGTATGGTTTTATTGGGTCTTTCGATTTCGGCATAAAACAATGTCATAAAGCGACCCGAGTCTTTGACGTCTTTTGCAAGCTGCCGGTTTACATCTGAAACCACCCGGTCGATGCGGCCGAAAGCAGAACACCGCTGCCGGATAAGGGCACGTGCAGTCGCCATTAACAGAGCCGAAGGAATGCCGTGGTCCGAGACATCTCCAACGACCACACCGATTTTTCCCTCCCCGGGGGTTCCGACTTCCAGAAAATCATAATAATCGCCCCCGGTTTCATCACAGTAGATACTTTTTCCGGCGATATCCAGCCCCTCAATTTGCGGATTTGTTTTTGGCAGCAGATTTTGCTGGACCTCCATAGCCAGTGAAAGTGAATGGCGAACCCGCTGATGCTCTTTGTCCAGGGCGGCCATGGCCTGCTCTCTGGCGTGAACAAAATACCGCAGGAGAATAAAAACGATTGCAGAAACGCCACCGATGTTCATTACAAATGAAAAAACGACAAGGGTATTCGAAAGCGCGCCCTGCTGCCAGCCGCTGCCGCAGGGTTGAAGGCCTGAACTAATCATTAGCAGAACATAGGCAATAAACCAGGGGATTGATCGGGTGGTGCCGGCAAACATTAAGGCACCGATTGGCGCAAGGATTGACCAGAGAACGACTGCACCGGAAGCGGTAAAGCCTCCGAGACTCCACTGGAGTAAAAAGGGCAGGATTAGAATGAGTGTCAGCTGGCTGCGGCAGAAAAATTTATAGTGCTTTGTTTTAAAAAAATACAGCAGGCTTACCGCTGAAATGAAGGAATAGCTTAAGGGAATGCTCCCCGACACCGGGAGGCCAAAAAGTAAATATCCAAAGCCCCAGACGATCCCCGCGATAGTGTAGATAACTGCCAAAAATATCAGAACGGCTTTGCGTACCCGTTCTTCTTCGGTGTCCGTTGTGAAGCTGCCCGCTTTTGAGAGGCGCTCGATCCAGAAATCAATTAAGTTTATTAATTTATCCAAAGCGCTGATTAATTCTCCTGTTTCTGCAATACCATTCCAGTTCCTAACTTTTTCGATATAAACATAGATCCTCGGGCCACAAAATTTGTATCGAACCGCAATTTTGAAAAAGGTTACATTGTTTATTTGTAGATTTTTCCAGATTCAGAACACGGGCATGGGCATCTGGCCCCAGTAGTTTCGCGGTGCCGTGGATTCAACATTCTGCACTTTTCCATTGGCGGTATCCACATCCACCCGTAGCAAGGGTAAGTGTTTGACCGTGAAGGCCAGTGCTTCGTTGCCTGAAGCGTACTCCCCGTTTGGCCAGGTCAGTTGAGAGAAAATCAGCCGCATGGTGCCATCCCCCGTTGCGCCCATCATCTCATCGTGACCGCGGCGACTTAAAAATGGAAAAATAAACCCGATTACAGCGCCAAACGACCGCCGGGACCGCATGCGCATAACGGACATATCAGGCTGGGCAAAAAGAGCTTGCATCATGTATTGTTTGGGCATGATATGTACCATGAATCCTTTTTGCCCCTGCTGTTGTAATTTTTCGATAGCGGCGGCAACAGCTCTGTCCTGAAAGGCGAAATCGATAATACTTTGCATCGATTCATCGGTCTGGGGCATTATCGAAACCGCCGTTAGCTTTTTTTCAGGAATATATAGTATGGATGTTTTGGAAATTGTATAACCGTGCAGACCAAACGCCCCCGCAGTAAACAACACCAGGCAGACCCAATAAGCCAGCCCCAGCGCCAGCTTTTTCGAACGGATCCAACCGAACAGAGAGCGAAAAATTTTAGCGCCCGGCTCACCCGGGAGAAACATGGCCGTGTGCTCCATGTACGCGCGGTAGCTTTCCCCATGCTTTGCCAGCATACGCTGTTCCTCATACCGCGCCAGCAGATAGTAGACAAATAACATACTGACATACAGGATCAGGATAAAAAAGCGCGGCCAGAACAGGAGCAGGCCCAATCCGGCGATGGCGAGAAACAGATACTGAGGATGGCGAATCCATCGATACAGAATTCCGGTCACCACACCTTTGCGGCGAAACTTGGCCGCGTAAACCTGGAAAGCGCCGATCAAAAATGCTAGAATTCCAAGGGAGAACAGGGTTCGACCAAAACCGTTGACAAAATTGAGAAGACTGCTTTTGGAGACGACGGCATGGGGTAAGAAAAAGCCGGTCAGCCAGGCAGTGGCCGGAAAAGCATAGAGCGCGTTAAGTAACGGGCCATACCCGGCATAGAAATAGGCCGCAAAGGGGCTGATCATGATGATGATTTCGAGCCCGATTAACAAATAAAAAATCACGACAGAAGTGCGAACAACTTTTCCTTGCAAACTCATGAGATCATTTGCTTCCTTTTTTTTTAGTTGAGGGGTCGGGGAGTTTTTTATTCAAAGCGTGTCATTCCCGCGCAGGCGGGAATCCAGAAATGTTCTGCTGAAAAAGCTGGATTCCCGCCTGCGCGGGAATGACGGGAAAAACTCCCCAACTGCTCATTTATTTAGCTTGTCTAATGTGGTTTATTTTCCAGCACGGATTAATACCCCTTCTGTAGCTGGTGAGCTGTTGAAACCCGTTTTTTTGACCAGTTCAGCATTCACAAAGCCGGCCCTTTGAAGCATTGCCAGGAAATCCTTTCCCGGTATAGCCCCGCCCTCTCATTGAGCCCAACTCTTAATTATTTTATCTTTTTCCTCGGGCAGCTCGCCAATGAGAATTTCGTCTGCCACCATCAGGCGGCCGCCGGGTTTTAAAACGCGGTAGATCTCACCAAAAGCCCTGGCTTTGTCGGGGACAAGGTTTAGGGCCCCATTTGATGTGACAACGTCAAAGTCTTCGTCTGCAAACGGCAAATTTTCAGCAGATCCTTCCTTAAAGACAACATTTTTTAAATCAGTCTTTGAAAGATTCTTTTTCGCCCGTTTAAGCATCGCCGGTGTTAAATCGACCCCTACCACTTTTCCCGTTGGCCCTGTCATCATCGCGGAAAAGAGCGTATCGACGCCGGCGCCACAGCCCACATCCAGTACCTCATCCCCTTTATCGACGGACCCCAATGTGAATGGATTGCCCACCCCGCAATATGAAGCGGCAACTTCCGCGGGTAACGCCTGCAGGAGTTCAGGATCATATTTTAGAGTTTTAAGTCCCTCATGGCCCGTGGGATAGCGAAACAGGCCATCCGGATTTTCAGCGGCCTTCGAATATGTTTTCCAAATCGTTTTTTGAATCCATTTTTTATCTTTAACCGTAAATTGAGTTTCCATGCATCCACCCTCTTTTGCAAAGACGATTTACTGAAGGCCTGCCCGGATAGCCGCTTCCAGTTTTCTTTTGGAAATGTCCGTCCCTTCGACGACAATTTCATCCCCTACCATTATCGCAGGCGCAACCGGCAGATCAAGCTCGAAATATTCGTCGGTCATATATTCATCTTTTGGTTTTTCGATCGTTATCATCTCGATGTCGTATTTGGCACCCAGCCTGGGCATCATTTTTTTAAAGTGCTTTCAGGGCTTCCCATTGGGCAGGTTCATGAAAAATCTGACCTTCAACATGAAATCCTCCTTTTTGAAAAAGTGTTAATTTCTTAATTATTCAGTTTTCCTAATTTCTGCCATTCGCACTAGAAATTGATCGGCCGGCAAAAAATCAACCAGGCGCAGATCGCGTCGTTCCTTTCCCCAACTGTCCAAAAAGATAACCGTGGGGACACCTTTAACGTTAAATTGACGCAATAAATCTTCATAGACCGGATTGCCTTTTCGGGTGAGGTCAATCTTTATCATGCTAAAATCTGTTTTAGCCTGTTTGACGATTTCAGGATTATGAAAAGTGACTTCATCCAGTTCGCGACAGGGAGCACACCAGTCGGCATAAAAATCAAGGATCACCGGCTTTTTCAATCTCTGGGCATCCACCAGTAACGGTTCCGAGTAGGGCTGCCAGGCGACACCGGGACCGTGCATCACCCATGAACCAATAAGGGCCGTGGCGATGATCAGTCCGGTTATGGCTGTACCGGTTCTAAGCCACTCGAATCCCCGAAACTCGGCCCGGCTCCGATCTATCCAGCCCAGGTGTAATGCTGCTGCCAAAGCCACGGCGGACAGTAAGAACACTTTTACGGTACCGGGTAATAACGGCTGAATAAAATAAGCGGCCATGCCCACCAGAATCCAGCCCAAAAGTTTTTTTACCCACAGCATCCACTCACCGGAGCGGGGAAGTTTGCGCAGCTGTCCTGAAAACAGGGCCAGGAAAAAAAGAGGCAGACCCAGACCGAGGCTCAATGTAAAGAAGATTAAAAATCCGATCCAGATGCTTCCGATAGTGGCGACCCAGGTCAGCAGACCCAGGATAAACGGGCCGATGCACGCGGAGGCCACCACGCCTAATGTCATTCCCATAAACAGGCTGCCAAAGTAGCCGGAATAGGATTTTGACGCGGCCTGTGACAAACTGTATGGGAGTCGCATTTCCCAGAGTCCAAAGAGACTGGTGGCAAAGAAAATGAGTACGGCGGCCACCAGGACGAGCACGACGGGGTGTTGCAGTAAACTTCCAAGCATCCCGCCGCTCAAGGCCGCAATCACCCCGAGCACCGAGTTGGTGATCGCGAGTCCTCCGATATAACAGGTCCCGTGGATCAACAATCTTCTCTGGTTTTGACCACTTCTACCGCCGAAATAGGAAACCGTAATCGGGATTAAAGGGTAAATACACGGTGTCAGGTTCAGGGCGATTCCGCCGGCAAAGATTCCCAGAAGTGTCCATATCATCGCCCAGCCCTCTAAGGGCCGTGACTGCTGGGGCGCAAGCGATGTTTCAGAAAGCCCGGCCGGAGAGCTGACAACGGGCAAATTCTTTGCGTGCCACTGCGGATAGCCCATGGGATCGCGAAAGATATTTTTATAACCCAGTGTTACGGCCACCCGGGCCGCCGAGTCACTGCGGACTCATGCCAGCCCCGCTCAGTAAAACACGATGAAACGATTTTTGTCCGGCCCCAGAAATTTCTCAAGGGCGCCTTTATTTCGCCAGCGCGACAACCAGGTCGGCTCCATGGGGAAATTAAGGGCGCCATTGATGTGCCCGGTGCGGTATTCCCATTCCTGACGGGTGTCCACCAGGAGTACCGTTTCAGGGTCTTTTTGATAGCGGTCCCATAATGCATCGGTGTCAATAATCCGGTAGCCGCCCTGCTGGGCCTCGGCCAGCACATCGTTCCAGGTTGCCGCCTTGGGGGTGACCACCCGGTTGGTGTGCCAAAGGTAACCGGCAGTAATGGTTATGGCGACTAAAACGAAAACAGTTTTTTTAATTGCACTCATCTTGCCTATTGTCCGGTTGTCGATTCTGAAAAATAATTTATAATATTTTTTGGTAGTACTCCTGGCCAACCGCCATAAGGCGACATCGGAGCTATGCCTCTTTACCTACAGAAATTGGAAACCCCAGGGCTCGCAAGTCCTGGATTCCCTCTTCGAGCCGCACTGCCTGAAAACCCCTTGAACGAAGCATCTCCACGGCCTGGATCGAAAGCACGCAGTATGGACCCCGGCAGTATGCCACGATTTCCTGATCGCGAGGCAAATCCAACAGGCGCAGTTGCAGCTCTTTAAGCGGGATGGAGATGGCCCCGGGGATGTGTCCGGCGTTGTATTCTTCCACCGGGCGGACATCCAGAACCGTGACTGCTCCTTTCCCAACCAGCTCCAGAAGCGATTTGCGATCAACCGGTTCCATACCCTCTCTTCCCTCCAGAAAGCGACGCTTGATTTGTTCCACCTCCGCCAGTCTGCTTTCGGCCAGAACCCGCATGGTGAGGAAAAACTCGCAGACCTTTTGATCGGCAAGACGGTAGTGAACAAATAGCCCCTCTTTTTCGGCCTCCACCAGGCGGGCTGTCCGCAGAACCTGCAGATGCTGGGAGGCATTTGCGACCGTCAAGCCGGATTCTTTGGCCAAAACCTCGACAGTTCGCGGGCCCTGGCACAGCAGATCCAACAGCTCCAGTCGTTTCGGACTGGAAACCGCTTTTCCGATTCGTGCAAACTGCTCATAAATTGCATCTTTAAACACACGATTTGGATTTTTCATTTCATTCCTCTTTAGTATTCAATAGATTAATTGAATATTAAAATAAACCGATTCCTTTGTCAAGAAAAAGGCGACTTAGGTTAAAAAATGTTGGGTCAAAGACCTATCGGAAAGATTTCGACCCATAGAGGAAAATCGTGTAGGCGGAAAAGATCTTACCATCAAATGCAATTTATGGAGAATTTAAAGGCTGGAATTCTGATACATTTTGAGGATTTCTACTTCGCGTGAAAGCCTTATCATGGTGTTCGAAAGTGCGTTAATCAGGCCGTCACCCGTACGAAAATGCTCCTTGTCAGCCCAGCTATCTTTTAATTGATGCATCCAGCTGTTGGGTGCAGGCGGTACCTTATTCCAGCCGGCATACGGAGCATAAAATAGATAAATATCCCAGGCAACGTGCCCGTCCCACCCAATACTCTTTGCGATCTCTTTTCCAACAATTTGATCTTGATCGTAAAAATGCCGGAATCTTTTATCACTTAAATACTTAACAGATGGAAGTGCGGCTTCTATAGAATCATTATCAAGTATTGGAATCCAAACAATTGAAGCAGCGATATCCGCATCCGGAAATTTTGTGATAATTGTCTCGTGTACCGCCCGGGCACCCTGGTCGCGTCACAATGGACAAGTCGGCGAGAGTAAGGCCAGAAATCGTATTTTCTCCTATTGTTATTAAATTGGTCTTTGAGCGGGTCTAAAAAGCTGTTCAGCGTTACTATATTGTTTGATTGGTTGATCTCCATTAAACTGGGTCCTTACTTTAAATCTTTTTTCAACGAATCATATTAAAAGAAATTTTACCATTCAGTTTATCCACCACCTGGCGGACGTCAGCCAAACATCACCTGCCTTTCGGATTCTTGTTGGCGCAATCGCAAGCACCGGCCTTCTTCTCTGCTGCGATTTTTTCAATGATCAACGATCGCCCATTTTTGATGAAATCCTGTTCGATATCATTTACGGTATATCCAAAACAGTAACATATTAGATCATCTAACTTATAATCTAAATTCTCAGGAGGTTTATCGGAAATATCAGTCGAAGGTGTTTTGTCATTGGTTTTCAGATTCGCAACATACCCGACTTTAAGCAATGTTTGACAGATTTTCTCTACTGAAACTGTGGATTTGTCATACGATACGATAGCTTTTTTTTCCGGATAACTTGCAAAAGCCTTTTTAACTCCTGGCAGCTCTTCCAGAGCGCTTACCACTTTGGGCTCTCAGCCCATTCAGGTCATACCCTGTACCTCTAATTCAATCTCATGGGTTCCGTCTGTTGTCTTCATATTTGGTGCTCTCAAGGCTAATTATTTGGCTTTCAAGATTTATACAAAAAGGTTATAATCTACCGTTTAAAAGGTCAATTCCAAAACTTAATCGACTTCCTTATATCAAATATCTGCCTTAATATGCTTGCCACCTTCTAAATCGTTATAGACCTGATATGATGGTCCGGCTTGCGCACTATTAGTACTAGTGCGGAGAAATCAGACGGCCAAAGCAGCTTCTGCGATTGCCTTCAAATAGAAAAATCTGCATACCGAAGACGAAATAAATGACATCCCGCACCAGCGTCAATTCGGGAGAGCTGGCATATCCGCTCTGTCCGGTGGAAAAACACCCGCAATCAAATTCATGGCCACGGATCAGATTGATGGCCAACACAGTGACAAAAGCCAGAAGCAGGGCGTTAATGATAATGGCCGCCGAGCGTGGATAAAGACCGATGATTAAGGCGAATCCGGCAACGAGTTCCAGAAAGGGGATGACGATAGCAATCAGGTTGATGAACATTGCCGGAAAAAGATCATATCCGTATACGATTTTGGCAAAATCCGCGGGTGAAATAATTTTATGCAAACTGGCATAAATAAAGGTGATGCCAAGAATCCAGCGTCCCGCCAGCTCGATCCAGCTGTTGTTTTTTATGAATTGTGCCCGATTATTCAATTGGATACCCTTCGGCTTCCCAGCCCGGAAATCCGTCAATAAAAATCCGCACATTGGTGAATCCAAGGTCTGAAAGAAGCTGGGCCAGCTTGTGGCTATCTTCACAAGTTCTGCCGGAACAATAGGTCACAATGGGCTGTTCGGGTGGATAGCGGTTGAGGAAGGACTCGATCCGCTTTTCAAATTGGCCTACCGGCAGCGATACGGCTCCCGGGATATGGCCGTTTCCGTAATGGTTTTGCGAACGGGCGTCTACAAAAAGAACGTCACCTTTATCAAATAGGGTTTTGGCCCGGGCGACGCTGTCAATTTCTGCTGGCTTTCCCTCTGCAATTCCGCCGGGGCTGGCGGTAATCACGCCTTCGGCGATATCCCACTGTCCCACCAGGGCAATACCCCTTGGCGAAAGCGTGTTAACCGCCAGGGCCAGGGCCAGCGAAACGCCCACCAGGATGATGATTTCCTTGATTGTTTTGCGAATAACCATCTATCTGATCCAGGTTCAGTATGATTAAAACGGCCAGAGATAATCCGCTAATCTACAATTATAACTCCTGAAATGTTCGGTATCAATATTTTCTATTGCGTTTGCATGCCAAGTTGCCACCGGTCGAAACGGGCCAACGGTGCAACTCGCTAACCCTATTTTATGAAGGTGCCGTTTTTAATCTCCTCCAATGTCTGTTCAATTTCTTCCTGGGTATTCATGACAAACGGCCCCCAGCGTGCGATGGGCTCGTTTAAAGGTTTGCCTGAAACCAGCAAAAACCGAACACCCGGTTCCGCTGCCCGCACGGATGCCTGATCACCGTCCCCAAATACAATCAGACGGGGATGAGGAATCGGTTTGCCGGGTTTTGCGTCGCCGGTTTCAAATACGCCCTCGCCCTCAAAAATATATGCAAAGGCAGCGTGATCCCTTGCGATGGCATGGGAAAACGCTCCATTAGGTGGAATCGAGATATCCAGGTAGGTGGGTTCGGCCACGATCTCTTTTACGGGGCCGTGTACACCGTCCACCTCACCGGCGATAACACGGATTTTTACGCCATCTTCATGCTGGATTTCCGGTATTTGATCAGACGTAATATTCTGATAGCGCGGGCTTGTCATTTTAAGTTTGGCAGGCAGGTTCACCCACAGCTGAAAACCGACCATTTCGTCCTCATGGGGCTGGGGCATTTCCTCATGCATAATACCGCGACCGGATGTCATCCATTGAACGTCGCCGTCGGTTATGCTTCCCGAATTGCCGATGCTGTCCTTATGGTTCACATGTCCGCTGATCATATAGGTTACGGTTTCAATTCCCCGATGGGGATGCATGGGAAATCCCTTCATGTAATCGGCAGGATCCTTGGATCCGAAATGATCAAACAGTAAAAAAGGATCGACATGATCCAATGTATTGGTAGCAATACTTCTGATGAGTCTTACCCCGGCACCTTCCATTACGGCTTGCGGTTCAATTATCTCTTGAACTTTTCGGGTTTGATTGGTCATAATTATTACCTTAATTTGCATTGTGGGAGCGGCTTCCAGTCGCGAATACAAGAGCAAATATCACCGTGTTCTGGATATCGCGGCTGAAAGCCGCTCCCACGTTTGTGAGGAAACCTGTTAAACAATTAAGTCCTTATTTTCTTAAGTCCTCCTTAATTTACCAATTTGGATGCAATGCCGGCCACGTGTTTGCCCTGAAAGCGTGCAGCTTCCAATTCGTTCTCGCTGGGCATTCTGGAGCCGTCACCTCCGGCAATTGTCGATGCTCCGTATGGGGACCCGCCGGTAATTTCATCTATTCGCATTTGACCCTGAAAGGAATAAGGCAGACCGACTACCACAAAACCGTGATGAAGCAGGGTGACATGAAACGTAAGAATGGTGGATTCCTGCCCGCCGTGCTGGGTGGCGGTGCTGGTAAAAACGCTGCCGACTTTGCCCACCAGGGAACCATTTGCCCACAGCTGTCCGGTGGCATCTAAAAACTGGCGCATTTGCCCGCACATATTGCCGAAACGGGTTGGGGTGCCGAAAATAACTGCATCGGCTTTGGCCAGATCATCCACCGCCGCCTCCGCTATCTGTGAAAATGCTTTTTGGGCGTCAACCGCTCCCATTTTTTCCAGAACCTCCTGCGGCAGCGTTTCGGGTACTCGTCGAATTTCAACTTCAGCGCCGGCAACGGTTTTTACGCCTTCGGCGACGGCTTGCGCCATTTTATACACATGTCCATATGTCGAATAGAAAACGATTAGTACTTTCATGTTCAAATCCTCCTCTATAAAATTTATGATTCCCCGCTGAGGCCCAGTTTTTTGCACAATCGCCCTAGCGCATCCTGTTCGGCCGCCGTCAGCACCCCCAAATCTTCAGCGATCACGGCGGCATGCGGGGGAAATATTTTGTTGATGAGGTGGTATCCCTTATCGGTCAGATGAACGATAAAAAACCGGCGGTCGGTTTCACTGCGCTTGCGCCTTACCAGTCCGCTTTTTTCGAGGTTGTCGATCACCATTGTAATATTGCCGCTGCTTCTAAGGATTTTTTGCCCGATTTCCCTCTGGGACAGGGGGCCTAATTGATACAGCGCCTCGAGCACGGCAAACTGACTGATGGTCAGGCCCGTCGAAGACAGATGCCGGTGGGTGCGGGCGGTCACCGATTCTGCCGCTCTCATCAGCTTTACATATGTCCTTAATGCCCGGGTTTCCGCTTTGTTCCCCCGATATCGGCCCCTCATAATTACCTCAACATTAATTAGTTTAATATTAAAATAATTTGGTTTCATTTATTTGTCAAGTGCATTACCAAATTAGTGGGAACCGAACATTATCAAATGGTAATGTTTGGGTAAGTTTGACATAATTTAGTTTTGATAATTAATTTGATTTAACTTTGCTAATTGCTAAGATTAGGCTGATATACGGGTCACATTGATAATTATGGAATATATGAGGAACAAGTGGATTTCGTAAATTTCACCATAGCCTAGCATAGTTCTTTCAGCGCTCACGCCGTTTACCGAATGAGATTTCACACACCACATTACTTAAAAGAAAAAGCAAAATTTTCAAAACCGATAAAACAGGTTTCGAGGGGTTTTGTATTCTTTGCCATTGTTGTTTTTATTTTATGGCCGGTTCTTTCGGCAAAGGCTGAAAACAATGAAGGAGACCACGAAGCCAAACAGCGGCTAAAGCAAATTGAAGAAATAGAAGAAAAAGAGGAAGAAGAGGAAAGGGTAGGCACTTTAAATCCAATCATTCAAGAAATTTTCGGTGAAAAGGTCAGGCTCAATGGCGTCGTCGAGCTTAACTATGAATATCTTGACGTGGAGGATATTGGTGACGAAAATAGTGACAGCAGTTCTGATTTTTTTATGAGCACGGCGGAACTTGCACTCCGGGTTTTTTTTAACGAATGGAGCAAGGCCAGAATCGTGGTCACGGCAGAGGATGTCGGCAAGCAAGGTGAAGACGGCAAAATACGTCTGGATGAGGCCATCGCCACCCTGAAAAGCCTGCATGTACCCTTGTACTTGATCGGGGGTAAAACCGTGATGCCGTTCGGCGTTTTCGAAGACCACCTGATCGAAGGCACGCTTGCCGAAGATTTGTATGAGATCGATGAGTGGGGGGCCACCATCGGCTATAATCCCGATTTTTACGGGCTGGACATCTCCTTTTCGGTCTACCGAAATCCGCAGGTCATGCGTAATCTGGAAGATTTCGACACGCATGATTTCAGCACCGCACCCAAAAATGAAGATAAATTCAGGTCCTATATCGCCAATATCTCGCTTGAGCCGATTGAAGACACCCTGATCCTGAGCGCTTATTACGATAGCGAACCCGGCGATGGCAGACGCAACCAGACCATCGGCGGGGCGTTTACCGTAAATTATTGGAAGTTCACCCTGGATGCTGAATATATCACCGCTCTAGCGCGGGAGAAGGGAGAAAACGAAGAGGAGAACAAAGAAAGCGCCGGGGTTGTGGGGCTTGCTTTTGAACCGCTGGAATCTTTGCAGCTGGCAACGCGCTATGCCGTTTTCAGTGATGACAACCCTGGAGATCAGGACGAAGTTTTGGATTACCGTATCGTTGCCGGATTCAACTACTCACTTTTAGAGTTGGTCGACGTCTCCTTTTTAACCGATGCCACGATTTTCTTTGAATACCGATATTCTAAATATGAAAAAGAAACCGGCAGTGAGGCCACTAACTCACAAAATATGTTTCAGTTTCAGTTGGTCCTGGGATTCTAGAACCCATCTCAATCCGTCTGGAGGACTAACGCCCGGTTGCAAAGTTTTAAACCTATGACAAGTGCTTATAACAACAAGTGAGCTAAAATTAAAAATGAGCTAAAATGCCTAAAGTTATGGTGTCGCTCGCGCAGCGCAGGCGCTTGCGCCGCGTGGCGCTCCATCTTTTAATTTTAATATGATAGAATACCTCAACTTTAGGCATTTTAGCTCATTTTAGTCACTTTAGGCACTTCTAAATCAGATATTATCATATGGTAATCTGAAGATAATCTTATCATAATTTTTTTATGATACACTATTTAAAATAATGCCATGCGATTATTATTAGTAGAAGACGACATCAAGATTGCTCAATTTGTGGTGAACGGACTCAAGGAGGCCGGTTTTGCGGTTGATCACGCCGCAAATGGCGAGGACGGACTGCACCTGGCGTTGACCGAGCCCTATGATATTGCTGTTGTGGATCTGATGTTACCCAAGGTCGACGGCCTGACACTCATCGAAGAGGTCCGCCGAAACGACATCAATACCCCGGTTCTGATTTTAAGCGCCAAAAGATCGGTTGATGATCGGGTCAAGGGTCTCAAAACAGGCAGTGATGATTATCTGGTCAAACCGTTTGCCTTCGCCGAGCTGCTGGCCCGGGTCCAGGCCCTCATTCGTCGGTCAACCCACGTCACCGCTCCGTCCGAGCTTAAGGTCGCTGATCTGACGTTAGACTTGAATTCGCGTAAGGTTTTCAGGGCCGACGAGGAAATTATGCTGCAGCCGCTCGAATTTTCCCTGCTCGAATATCTGATGCGCAACGCCGGTCGGGTCGTTTCCAAAACCATGATCATGGAACATGTCTGGGATTATAACTTCAGCCCCCAGACGAATGTTGTCGAAGCCCGCATATGTTATCTGCGGGATAAGATTGATAAGAATTTTGTTAGAAAGCTGATCCATACGGTTCGGGGTGTCGGATATGTTCTTAAGGAAGCTTCATAATTTTAAAAATTCGCTGTTATTTCGCTTAACGATTCTGTATGCGGTGGCATTTACCGTCCTGTCAACCATCGGTTTTCTGATTTTTTATTACCGTATTTATGCCGTCACCATGGAGGGTCTGGATCTTGAGTTACTGGATAAAACTCGAAAGTACGCGGACCTGACGAAAGAAGTCGGTCTGGAAGGCGTCCTGCCTGAAATTGCGGATGAGACTGAATCTGAAGACCCGCAAGAAGACTTTTACCGTCTTTTCAATTTCAAAGGGGATATTCTTTTCACCACCGATATGTCCTTCTGGGGGGTCATTGACAGGAAGGACATTCTGTTAAAAATGCAAAATGAAGGCTTGAGTTATGCATTCCAAACGCAGACCTTCGAGGAGCGCGATGATAAGGCCCGCATGATAACGGCAATTGTCGGCCCGGATACCGTGTTGCAGATCGGAGAGAGCCTTGAAGAAGTCGATGAATATTTGGATATTTTTCTCGAATTGGTTTCCATCCTGGTTATCAGTTTAATTATCGTGTCGACGATCATTGGATGGTTGCTGGCAAGGCGGGCTACAATTGACATGCAAGAAGTCGCTGAAACCGCAGAAGAAATAGCAAACGGTTCCTATGACAGGCGCGTGCAGGTCAAAGGCCGGTACAGGGAGATCGAACGGCTGAGCGCCGCGTTTAACAGCATGC
Source organism: uncultured delta proteobacterium (assembly GCA_963706575.1). Classification (GTDB taxonomy): domain Bacteria; phylum Desulfobacterota; class Desulfobacteria; order Desulfobacterales; family JAHEIW01; genus JAHEIW01. The sequence continues at coordinate 252,508 of CAVPNL010000006.1, forward strand.
TGGACCGTATTCAGAGTTTGCTGAATTCCATGAAAGAAATTAACGATAATATCGCCCACGACCTCAGAAGTCCCCTGGCCAGAATTCGCGGCATCGCCGAAATGAGTCTGCTCAAAGAAAAATCCATTGACGCATACAAAGACATGGCCGCCAGCACCATTGAAGAATGCGATACTCTGATTGGTATGATCAATACCATGCTGGACATCACGGAAGCTGAAGCCGGTGTCAACGGCGTTGAGGCTGAAGAATTTGAACTGGTCACCCTTATCCGCGAGGCCTGTGAACTTTTTCGCCCAATAACTGAGGAGAAAAAAATAAATTTGAAAACCGATCTGCCCGAATCCCTGACGGTAATGGGCAACAAAAAAAAGATGCAACGGATCGTGACCAATCTGCTGGAAAATGCCATAAAATACACCCCCGCAGACGGAACCATTGCTGTTTCCGCCGCAGCGCAAAACGGCGAGCTTCGAATCGAATTTGAAGACACGGGGATGGGTATTTCAGAAAGCGACCTGCCCCACATCTTCGAGCGCTTTTATCGCTGTGATCGCAGCCGATCCCAGGGCGGCGTAGGCTGGGCCTCAGCCTGGTCAAAGCCTATACCGAATCCTTAAACGGCACGATTCAGGTCGAGAGCACCCTGAATCAGGGCAGCCGCTTTGCGCTCAGATTTGTTCGTTGAGCCTTCAATCCCGATGAAACCGCTCATGAGATTCCCCAGCTTCACTCATGCCGGTACAAATCTGATCCGGGTCATTGCGAGAAATCATAAGAGCATGAAACTGCTCTGGATTTCCGGGTCAGGCCAGAAATGCCAAACAAGACTAACACCTGCCATCATTTTCTCCCCAGTAATCGAACGGATCTCCATTTTCTTACGCCACATTATCAAATGATAATTTCTGGAATAATCTTCCGGTAAAATTTGTTGTTTATACTCGGAAGCCAGAGTCGGAAGTCAATTTTCGATGGACTCCTGGAAATAATTCCTTGAGTCTAAGACTCGACAACGGATTTCTGCAGCGCCGAGGTATTCTGATGAATTCCAACCGGTTCATTAAACATCGTTCCTTCTGGATATTGTGCGGCATTCTCTATCTTATCAATCGGATTGACAGCTGTTCAAGGAGCTGAAATCAGCGATCTGGTGATGAACACCTCCCAGGGCTATCTGATGTTAAGCGTTAAAATCAGCGATGTGATCGCTGGTGATGTCAACGCCTCCGCGGCCGATGCATTATCCGCTACCATCATTTTTTCGATTGCCCTGTATGAGGTCAAACCCTTGTGGTTCGATAAAAAAATGGCGCACCACACCGCAACCAATACCATTATGCACGAGCCCGAAAAAAATGAATACCGCCTGCTGCGCTCCTGGGACAACGGGCCGCCGCCGGTGGTGGACTCTTTAAGTCAGGCACGGCTTTTGATGACTGAAGTCAACAACCTGAAATTGATGCCGCTGGCAGGTCTTGAAAAGGGCCGCAATTACCAGATCCAGGTACAGGCTGTCTGCCAGGATAAAAACGCTTTTGTTTTCAGCCCGTCGGGCTGCTTCAAAACCGACTGGCACACCGTGGATTTTACTTTTTAAGCGATCGATTCGGCCGGCTAACGGTAGCCTGCCCGACCACTGAGAAGTCATCATTAACCCGGGCGCTTTTTGAATATGAAGCGTCCACAAACATCACACATGGAGGAAATTATGTTATCAACAAAGGTTAGAGAAAAATCAGGTGGAAAGTTGATATCCATGCGATTGTTGACCATCATTCTGTTAACAGCAGTCGCTGTATTCTTCACGATGGGCGAATCTGCGTTAGCAAAGGGATGGAAGAAAAAAGCTGAGGAACTCGACAACTGTCAACGTGTTCATCGAGTATAACTCGACAGATGAGGATAATGGCCTCCAATTCTTCTGGGATTCCGATGGTTTCACACGGATGATGGTCTTTAATGCAAGCGGGAAAAAGGTTCTGGACATCGAAACCAAAAAAAACGTAAGAGACCAGGGCCTTACCGAAGTGGCTATCGAGAGCGTCGAGCCGGATGAAAGCGATCAGACACAGGAAGAGTTCTTTGCTCGTTTTCCAGAAGGAACCTACAAATTTTGGGGCAGATCGATTGAAGGTAGCTGGCTGTACGGCGAGGCTGAATTTACCCACGAGCTTGCGAATCCGGTTGCCATAAATCTTTCGGATTGGCCGACCATCATGTGGACGCCGAATGGAGGTGCAGATGTAGTCGGTTACGAGGTCGTCGTCGAGATGGTGGTCAAGGAGGTCGTTGAGGACGGCGAGGAACGCGTATTCAAGCAAACCACAACGCTCCCGGAATTCGTAGAACAATTAACGGTTTCAGATGAATTCGTCCGCTTGATTGGGTTCTATGAAGGAAGTGAAGATTGGCAAGTGGAGGAGTTGAAGGTTGAGATCTTAGCGGATGAGGAAAGCGGAAACAGGACGATCACCGAGGCAGACGTGGACTAGGTAATTCGGGCCAAGCATTAATTGGATTTGATCAACGGGCTCCATTCGCAACTTACTGTTCAGTATTTCTTGGGCGAATGGAGCCCCTCTTACCATATGCCGCTGAAAGCTCAGCGCGGAACCGTTTAAGAAAAACGGAGCGTGTAACCATTGAAATTATACAGAAGCAGAAAGCGGAATTTCAAATTTTAATTTAATAGATTAATGTGTTCAAAAGTAGGACGGGCCTCTGTGCCCGCCTCAATTTTATCATTGCAGGGGTCGTTCCTACACCGTTTTAGGTACTTCCTGTCAAATATAAAGGAACCAGACAAATTTTACTGTGGGAGCGGCATCTTGCCGCGATCAATCGTGCAATGCGCAAGGACGAATCGCGGCTGGAAGCCGCTCCCACAATCCAGTCCCACAATCTGCCGGCTTCCTTTATTCAGATCCCCTTCAAATATTCCCGGATCATCAATGCGGCGCTGCCGCCTTCGCCGGCGGCGCTGACGACCTGCTTGGTGCTTTTGTCGCGCACATCACCGGCGGCAAAAATTCCGGGTATGCTGGTTTCCAGCAGCAGGGGGTCGCGCTTCTCAAAGCCGGCCTGGCCGCTTTTCCTCGTGCAAGAGGGCATGGCCGGTGACGACAAACCCCCATTCGTCGAGCAGAATGCCGCTGTCGGCCAGAAACCCGGTGTTGGGCACCAGGCCGATAAAAATAAAAACCCCGTCCACCGGCATTTCCTGCTCTTCATCGGTCTGATTGTTGTGGACCCGCAGCCGGTTGAGCTTTGCATCTTTTCCCATAAATTCCTTGACTTCGGTGTGCCAGCGCACCTCAATTTGCGGATGGCTGAGGACCTTTTCCTGAATGATTTGCGTCGCCTTGAATTCGCCGCCGCGCACCAGAATCGTGACCTGTTCGGCGAATTTGGTCAGCAGCAGGCTTTCTTCGGTGGCGCTGTTGCCGCCGCCGACCACCGCCACCTGTTTGCCTTTGTAAAAGGGTCCGTCGCAGGTCGCGCAAAAGTGAACGCCGGCACCGATGTACTCGTTTTCGCCCGGCACATTCAGGCGTTTGTAGCGGCTGCCGGTGGCGATCAGCAGCGCGTCGGCACTGTACTGGCTGCCGTCTTCGGTTGTGACACCATGGTAATTATCGGTGCTGCTAACGGCGGCAATCTGCTGAGCCTGCAGCAGTTCCACGCCGAAGCGTTCCGCCTGCCGGCGCAGGCGCTCGGAAAACTCGATTCCGGCAACGCCATCGGGAAATCCGGGCATGTTATCCAGTTTTTCGGTTCCGGCGGCCTGGCCGCCGAAGGCGGCGCGCTCGATCACCAGGGTGTCGATGGCTTCGCGGGCCGTATAGAGGGCCGCCGTCAAGCCGGCGGGCCCGCCGCCTAAAACGATCAGGTCGTAATGGCTGCGGGCGGCTTTGGTCTTCAGACCCAGTTTGGCCGCCAGCTCCGCATTGCTGGGCTCCACCAGAAAGGAGTCGTCGGCAAATGTAATTGTCGGAATGATGCGCTTGCCGTCGTTTTTTTCGATCACAAACGCTTCGGCCTGTTGGTCCTGTTCAATATCCACCCAGTTGTAGGGGATCTGGTGCTCGCCCAGAAACTGCTTGCTGCGGCGGCAGTCCGGGCACCAGTGGGCACCGTATACGGTGATTTCCGCATCGGACATGGCGATTCTCCTTTCAAATATCTAATGCGCCGGCTCGGGCTGAACCAGACAAGGATCACTATCACACGAATTGACCTCCACGGTGACATGGGCGATCTCATCATAATCATCCAGCAGCTTCTTGTAATGGTCGGGCGATTTGGGGAAATGGGTGACGATTGAAACGATAGCCGATAGATGATGGGAGCCCACCCGCCACAGGTGCAGATCGGATACGCGGTTGTCTGAATCTGCTTCGATGATCGCGCGAATTTCCTCGACCGCCTCCGGATTGACATCGCGGTCCAGCAACACCTTACCGGTGTCCACCAGCAACCCGTAAGCCCAGCGGCTGATGATCACGGCACCCACGATGCCCATGATGGGGTCCATCCAGACCCAGCCGAATGCTTTGCCGGTAAACAATGCAATGATGGCCAGCACAGACGTCAGGGCATCGGCCAGCACATGAAAATAGGCGGCCCTTAAGTTGTGGTCGCGGAATTTTTTGGTATGCTCGTGGTCATGCCCGTTGCCATGATCGTGACCATGCTTTTCCTGCAGCAAAAAGGCGCTGATCACATTGACCACCAGGCCGACGAATGCCACCGCAATGGCTTCGTTGAAACGAATGGGCTGGGGTGAAACCAGCCGCTGAATAGACTCAACGCCGATGAGTATTGCAATCACCGCCAATACCACCGCGCTGGTAAACCCTCCCAGCACACCGACTTTTCCGGTCCCAAAACTGTAATTGGGGTTATCCGAGTGCCGGCGCGCGTAATAGTACGCAAAGGCAGTGATGCCCAGTGCGACGGCATGGGTGCCCATGTGCCAGCCGTCGGCCAGCAGGGCCATGGAGCCAAACAAATAGCCCGCGGTGATCTCGATAATCATCATCGACAGGGTCAGCACAATCACCCGGCGGGTATTGCGCTCACCGTGCCCGTCTTCGATATTATAGCGGTGGCGATGTTTCCATTTTTGTAAGGTGTGTATATGCATAATAATTTTTTAACCTGAAGAGTTCATGTAGATATGGTTAAACCCGGTATTAAAACTGCCTTTATTATATTTAAGCAGTAAGCGTTTTTTTTCAACTCCAAACTTTACAATTTTCAGCCGTGAAAATGAATGCTGTGAGATATCATTCGGGCTCCCCTGATAGGGATAAAGATATATTGAATTTCTTAGCTTTTATTCCGCCAGCACCCTTGATATGGTGGAGAAGGCAAGAGGGAGCAGTCGGAAGCAAAAGCGATGGCGGGGAAATCCAGCCTAACCCACAAATATAGGAGGCAAAGAAGATGGGGAAGCTTGATGGGAAGACAGCCATTATTACAGGGGCAGCAGGCGGAATCGGTCTTGAAATCGCCAGGCGGTTTAACCAGGAAGGTGCCGGGGTCATGATCTGCGATCGAAAACAAAAACAATTGGAGAATGCACAAGAACAGATTTCTGCCAGCAGGGAACGAGTTTTAACTGTAAGCGCAGATGTAACCTCAGAAGAAGACATTCATCAGGTGGTTTCCCGGACCGTAGAACATTTTGGTGGCATTCACATTCTGGTCAACAATGCCGGTGTTGTCAGATTTGGCAAGCTGGAGGAGGCAGACCACCTTGCCTGGCGGGATGTAATGCGAACCAACGCCTATGCTCCGTGGCAGTTTATGGTTGCCGTGTTACCTGAGATGCGCAAGGCTGGCGGCGGATCAATCATTAATATATCTTCTATTAATGGCATTAAGGCTTTTCCGGGAATGGGTGTCTATAGCGCTTCTAAAGCCGCACAGCAAATGCTTTCGCAGGTAATGGCTATGGAAGTTGCCGCGGATAACATTCGGGTTAATTCGATTTTACCCGGTCTGGTCGAGGATACAGAGTTTCTTTATGAAGAGATTGGCGAAGAAAATTTAGCCGATTTTTTTGCTTCTCTCAGGTCTCTTCACCCTTTAGGGAGGAACACCAAACCCAAAGATGTAGCAGATGCCGCCTTGTTTTTGGCATCGGATCAAAGTGAATTTATATCCGGTGTGCTGCTGAACGTCGATGGTGGACGTCACCTGGCTACCAATCGCCCTCCGGCGGCCTGAGGGTTTTTTTCTATCTTTTGCAAAAAATCTTGCCTTCCTTAGAATGGTATGTAATCCTTTTGGTAAAAAAAAACAGAAAGAAATCGAGAAAAACAGATGAACAAATGGATGGTTAAAGTATTGTTTTATACGTTATTAAGCTTCGTTTTTTTAAGTCAGGCGGTGACGGCTGATGATAAAAGTGCCGCCGAAGAATTTATAAAAAGCAACCTTAATGCCGTATTTACGGTTTTGCAGAAAGAAGATCTAACGCAGCAGGCCAAAAACAGCCAGGTCGTTGAAATCGTTACCCCCATGTTCGATTTTAAACTCATGGCCAAACTCTCATTGGGAAAGAAATACTGGCCGGATCTATCCCAGGACAAAAAGGAGCGATTTACCGAACTTTTTATCGAGCGCCTGCGGCAATCCTATCTGAATAAACTGACGGCCTACACGGATGAAAAAATTTCTTACGAATCGCCGGTGGCGATCAATAAAAAGGTTCATATGCCCACCCAGCTGATTTCAAAAGGCAATAAAATTGATATGTTATATAAGCTTTATCCATCAAATAACGGCTGGAAGATTTATGACGTCGAGATTCAGGGTGTCAGCATTATCCGCAGTTACCGGTCTCAATTTAATGAGATTTTGCAGAAAGGCACTTTTGACGAACTCCTGCAGAAAATGCAAAAACCGGCGGACAACTAGAATCCATCTCAAAAATAGGATTTTGGTTCAAGATCGCGGCGGGGCCGAGTTTGAAACCGCAGGCATACTGTTGTATGTCGAGGATTTGAAACGAGGCACCAACAAAGATATGGGGCCAAAAGACATTTTTGAGATGGGTTCTAAAAACCGCTTTCTTATGAGCTAAGCGATCCTATGGCAAAACCGCACTCTTTGGTCACTCGTTTTTACGATCGGATTGTTCTCGAGTATCCGAAAATCGTTATACTCGGCATACTGACAGTGGTCTGCTTTCTGGGCTATAAAGCAGCGGACTTCAGACTCGATGCTTCGACCGAAACCCTGATTATCGAGACCGATGAAGACTTGCGATACTCGCGATTGATTAAGTCGCGATATGGTGGATATGATTATTTATTGATGACATATTCCCCTAAAATCGATTTGTTTTCAGATGAGTCCTTGAAAAAACTTGCCCAGTTGCGCGATGACTTAAAGCAGACGAAACGGGTCACTTCGGTCGTTTCCATACTGGATGCCCCCTTGCTGGAAAGCCCTCCCGTGCCGGTCAAGGAGCTAACCACCAGCCTACAAACGCTTGAATCACCAACAGTCGATCGCAAACTGGCGAAAATTGAGTTCAAAGACAGTCCCCTGTACCAAAATCTGCTTGTCAGCCCCGATCTGAAGACCACCGGCCTTCAGGTCAATTTCCCTATCGACGAAGTCTACAAGGACTTATTGGCCCGTACCGACCATTTTCGAGAAAAAGCAGCCAGCAGCGCGCTAACAGACGCAGAAATTATTGAATTCAAAGACCTCAAAAGGCAAATCCAAAGGCGCCGGGAAATACGGAGGCAAATCCGAAGTGAGGATATCGCCGCCATCCGGGCCATTATGGACAACTACCGCCAAGATGCCCAGCTTTTCCTGGGCGGAATCAGCGTTATATCAGACGATTTAATTCGCTTTGTTAAGCAGGATTTGAAAATATTCGGCATCGGAGTCGCATTTTTTCTGATTGTTACCTTAAGCATTATTTTTAGCAAAGTTCGTTGGGTCGTATTACCAATGCTCTGCTGTGTTTTTTCCGTCATTGCCATGATGGGTCTTCTGGGAATGTTTGGTTGGAAGGTCACCGTCATATCTTCCAATTTTATATCGTTACAGCTGATCATTACCATGGCGATTACGATCCATTTGATCGTGCGCTACAAGGATCTTTCGTTGCGTAATCCTGAAGCTGAACAGCGTCAGCTTATCCTTGATACGGTGAGTTCAATGCTGACACCCTGCCTGTATGCCGCTCTGACGACGATCGCAGGATTCAGTTCGCTGCTGCTGAGCGATATTCTGCCCGTCAGAACATTTGGCTGGATGATGAGTGCCGGTATCGCGGTTTCGCTGATCACAACATTTCTACTCTTTCCGGCCGGGCTTATGTTGCTGGGCAAAGAAGCGCCGCAGGTCATAACGGCAAGACGTTTTTCCTTTACGGCTGCTCTCGCCAGGTTTACCGAAGCACACGGCACCTTGATAATCATCGGGAGCTACCTCATCTTAATTATGAATGTCGTCGGCTTTACCAGACTCGTTGTTGAAAACAGCTTTATTAATTACTTTAAAGATAACACCGAAATTTATCAGGGTCTGAAAGTCATCGACGAAAAGCTTGGGGGTACAACCCCTTTGGATGTGATCGTCGAACTCGAGGTGCCGCAAGCATCGGCAGTTATGGCGAAGAAGAAAACCAAAGGGCAGGGCGACGAAGAATTCGATCAGTTTGATGAATTTGAAGAAGCCAATGATGAAAAATATTGGTTTACCGCTGACCGGATGGCACTGGCGACGAAGATCCATGATTATCTTGACAGCCTGCCGGAAACCGGCAAGGTGCTGTCGCTGGCAACGATGCTGAAGATTGCGAAGAAATTGAACAATGGTCAACCGTTAGATAATTTTCAGCTGGCCCTGGTGTACAGCGAACTGCCTGAGAAATTTAAGCGCATCATATTAAAACCTTACGTATCTCCGCAACACCATCAGCTGCGCTACTCCATCCGGGTCAAGGATTCCGAAAAATCTTTGAGACGCGACGCCCTCTTGAAAAAGATCCGTCATGACCTGGTTAACAAACTGGGGATAAAAGAAGACAAGCTCCATTTAACCGGCTTGCTGGTGCTCTATAACAATATGTTGCAGAGCTTGTTTAAGTCGCAGATTCTTACACTGGGAGTGGTCGTGCTGGTGCTGTTGGGTATGTTTCTGATTTTATTTCGGTCTTGGAAATTAGCGCTGATCGCGATTGCACCGAATCTGCTTGCGATTTCAGTGGTACTCGGGGTCATGGGGTGGCTGAATATTCCTCTGGATATGATGACGATTACCATTGCGGCCATCAGTATTGGGATAGCGGTCGATAACACCATTCACTATATTTACCGCTTCAGATACGAGTTCCAGTACGAGCCTAGCTATACCAAAACCGTTCATCAATGTCACGGCAGCATCGGCCGCGCCCTGTATTACACATCGCTGACGATTATCAGCGGTTTTTTGATTCTGACCCTGTCCAATTTTATTCCCAGCATCTATTTTGGCCTGCTGACGGCATTGGCCATGTTGATTGCCCTGGTGGCCGCCCTGACGCTGCTGCCGCAGCTCATCATTGTATTTAAACCGTTTGGGCCTGGGGCTAGGGCGAACCAGTGATAAGCGGAACTATCCTGGCCTCCGTCAAGTTTTAAGTCAATCAGCCGTTTTTTAAACTTTTCCATCCATTGTACCTTGCCGGTCTATTCTCGATTGACACTCCTAGCGGTTTATTCATAATATCCCACAAAAAAATTGAATCTCGATTACTTTGAGATTAGCAGGAGGTCATTTATGGACGGAGTTGAAATGGTTGCCCAGTTAATGGCGATTTCCGCTACTACGGCGCCCAAAAGCAAGGGCGAAAATTTTGTAAAGACCCGTGTTCTTAAGGGAAAAGTTTTAAAGGAGCTCGCCGATGCCATGTTGGCATATGGTCAACGAACGAAAAAAAAGGACTTTGATCGCGATTCTAAAAATGTCGCCGAATCGGATGCGGTATTGCTGATCGGGTTGAAAAAAGCCAGTGTGCTGGGCCTCGATTGCGCTGCCTGCGGATTTGCGGATTGTAAGACGTTTCAAAAGCAGGAAAAAGAATCCGGTGAATTTGTCGGCCCGACCTGCGCTTTCCGTCTGCTGGATATGGGGATTGCGCTGGGGTCGGCAGTCAAAACCGCCAGCATGCTCAATGTCGATAACCGCATTATGTACCGGGTTGGCGTGGCGGTGCGCGAGATGGATCTGGTGGACTGGGAATTTGTAATGGGAATTCCGCTTTCGGTCACCGGCAAAAGTATTTATTTTGACAGATAGGGACAAGTAAGGGCTTTCGTCCCAACCTGTCGAGAGCCTCAAGGTCGTGCGATTGGAATGTTGGAATACTGGAATACTGGGTATTGGGACTTTGCAAGGATGGGTTAATGTTCTTCCGAAGGCGGAACGAACAAAAAATTTAAAATGGATAATATCCTTTAAAAAACCATTATTCCATCCTTCCACTATTCCATTATTCCATGAATGGGGCCAAAACTCAGGCCTCAAATAGCACCACATACGTTTAATAAGTTATATAAATTCAGGGACGGTAAATCATGCCATATTTGATGGAAGATGATCCGGAGGTGGCCCGTCTCATCCGGGATGAAGAATCCAGGGTTGAAAATACGCTGGACCTGATTGCCGCGGAAAATCATGCACCGGCATCTATTCTGGAGGCTCAGGGGTCGATATTTAACCTGAAAGCCGCTGAAGGTTTTCCCGGAAATCGGTTTCATGCCGGCTGCCGGCATGCGGATGAGCTGGAACAGCTGGCTATTTCCAGGGCCAAAGATCTTTTTGGGGCCGAGCACGCCAATGTTCAGCCCCACAGCGGTGTTGCAGCCAATCTGGCGGTCTATTTTTCGGTGCTTGACATCGGTGATCGCATCCTGTCCATGAAATTATCCCACGGCGGGCATCTGTCCCATGGCGATTCCGCATCGATGACAAGCAAGTGCTTTGACTTTCAGCATTACGGCCTCGATCTTAGCACCGAACGCATCGATTACGACGCGGTCGAAAATCTTGCAAATCAATTCAAGCCCCGCATGATCGTCGCCGGTGCCAGCTCTTACCCCCGTTTGTTCGATTATATCAGATTGGCTGAAATTGCGAATTCGGTTTCGGCCTTTTTGCTGGTCGACATGGCTCACATCGCGGGTCTGGTTGCTGCCGGGCTCATCCCCAGCCCGGTTCCCCATGCTGACTTTGTGACCTTTACCACCTACAAAACCTTACGGGGCGGCCGCGGCGGGGTGATTTTGTGCAAGCAGGACCATGCCGACAGGATTAACAGGGCCATCTTTCCCGGCGGGCAGGGTACCCCCGCGCTTAATTTTATTGCCGCCAAAGCGGTCTGCTTCCATCTGGCGATGGCTAATGATTTTGTCGAGCTTCAAAAGAAAACATTAAAAAACGCGGCCTGCTTTGCCGACGAGTTTGAACGCCGGGGGTATCGAATCGTTTCCGGCGGGACTGACAATCATCTGGTGCTGATCGATTTGCGGCCAAAAGGCTTGACCGGGGCGCTGGCTGAAAAAACACTGGAATCCGTAGGAATTATCGTAAACCGCAACGTCATCCCCGGAGATCCGGAAAGACCGGATGTGACCAGCGGCATCCGCATTGGCAGCCCGGCCGTCAGTTCCAGAGACATGGCTGAACCGGAGGTGCAACAGATTGTGCGAATCATGGATACGGCCATGTCAAACGGCGAAAATTCACAGATCCTGGGCCAGGTGGCTGATGAAGTTAAGGATCTGTGTAAAAAATTTCCGGTTCAAAAATAGTTTTCAGTTGAATTGGTTAAATTAGTTAAATTGGTTTGATTTGTTTGATTGGTTTTATTAGTTTGACTGGTTGCTTTGATTTGTCTGTTGGAATGGCCGAATATCTGATTTTCGCTTAACCAATTGAACCAATAAAACCAAATAAACCAATAAAACGATTTGTTGACACCACCAAAACTCTGGGAAACTTAGCAGTTTGTAAAAGCGATAAGATAGCATAATCTAAAACGGAGGTTTTATGGACAACAAGAAGTTAAAAAAAGCATTTTCCGAGCTTTCGACCCCTTTAATTGCCGATGCGTGTTTGCGGTTAGGCGTTTTTATGCGGGTTGCGCCAATCGGGATCAAACCCCTGGTTGCGGGGTGGAAAATTGCCGGGCGCGTATTACCGGTTCGACATTCCGGAAGCGTGGATATTTTTCTGGAAGTCATGGCAAAAGCAGATGCCGGTGATATTCTGACCATTGATAATGCCGCCAGAAAACATGAAGGCTGCATCGGGGATCTTACCGCTCTGGAGGCGCAGGCAATGGGGCTGGGAGGTATTGCGGTCTGGGGATTTCACCGGGATACGCCCCAGCTTATTGAGATCGGCTTTCCGGTTTTCAGTTACGGATCTTATCCGGTAGGACCCAAGCGCGCCTACCCGAGGGGGCGAGATGCCCTTACCACCGCAAGGTTCGGTGATTTTAAACTAACCGCCGATGATGTGGTTTTGGGCGACGACGACGGGGTGGTTTTTGCGTTGTTGCAAGATGTCGAGGAGATTATTTCGTTGGCTCGCAAGATTGCCGAAACCGAGCAACGCCAGGCTGAGAACATCAAAAAAGGGAAGACCCTTTCGCAACAAATTAAGTTCGACGAATATTTGAAAAAACGCAGCAAAAATTCGGCCTATACCCTTCGCGAGCATCTGCAGAAAATCGGCGGAGCGATTGAAGTTTAATTTCACCGCAGAGGCGCGGAGTTCGCAGAGTTATTTTTAGGGCTGATTTCCTGAGAGGGGATATCAAATTGGTAATCCCTCGGATTTAGGCAGGGCCTCTCAACGAAAAACCCAAAGATATTTCTCTCTGCGTCCTCTGCGCCTCTGCGGTGAAAATAAAGGCATCCAATATGATCAAATTTATAGAGCTTAGCCACATCCTCGAAGATGGCATGATCACTTACACCGGTCTGCCGGGGCCCGTAATCAGCGACCATCTGAGTCGCGAAGACGCCGTGTCCCATTATTCGAAAGGCACGACATTTCAGATCGGAAAAATCGAAATGGTCGCCAATACCGGCACCTATATCGATGCCCCCTTTCATCGCTACGCGGAGGGAATAGATTTAGTCCGGACTTGAAATGGCGTCGATCGCTAATCTTGACGGTATCGTCTTTCGAGCCGCTCAGGGAATGCGTTCAATTGATAAGGATGTTTTCGAAAACGATAATGTTGCAGGGCAAGGCTGTCCTTATCCATACCGGTTGGGACCGGCATTGGAGAACCGATGCGTATTTTGAAAACCATCCCTTCCTTACGCGGGATGCAGCTGAATATTTAAAATCCTCCGGTGCTGCCCTGGTGGGGATCGACTCGCTCAATATCGACGACACCACCGATGGATCACGACCGGCACATTCCATTTTGCTGAAGGCCAATATTCCGATTGTCGAACATATGTGCCACCTGGGCGCGTTGCCCGAGAGTGGATTTAAATTCTTTGCCGTGCCCGCCCCGGTAAAGGGCATGGGGTCCTTCCCGGTGCGTGCTTTCGCGTTGATTGATTGAACTATCCTCACGCAAAGCCGCAAAGGCGCAAAGAAAAGATTTTTTATGTTAAAAGAAAATAAAATTGCGAAGCTGGTTGTCGATGCAGCATATCATGTTCATACAAAACTTGGTCCAGGTCTTTTGGAGTCAGTTTATGAAGTGGTGCTGGCCCATGAAATAGAAAAAAGAGGATTAGAACTCGAAAGGCAGGTATCGATACCTATTCAATATGACGGTTTGGCTTTTGATGAAGGATTTCGGGCTGACATGATTGTCGAAAACTCTGTTATTATTGAGCTTAAATCAGTTGAATCGGTGGCTCCTGTCCATAAAAAGCAGCTTTTAACTTATCTTCGATTGGCTGATAAAAAACTCGGTCTGTTGCTAAATTTTGGAGCACCGCTCATAAAAAAGGGAATCTTTCGGATAGTTAACAAACTTGAAGAATAAAACTTAAAAAAAACTTTGCGCCTTTGCGTCTTTGCGTGAGGAAATTCAAATTAGCATGGATAAATCATCCGTATTTGAAGAAACCTACGCGAACTATCTGGCCCGGATTGGCAGGCTGGATTTCAAAAAAATCGCCGATCGACTCGGGGCGGAGATGGTCGCTGAAGAATTGATAATCCCTTTTTTCGGGAAACCCATACGGGTATCCACTGCCGGGATCAGCGAGCCATCCGGCGGCAGACCGAATTTTTCAGTATGTGTGGTTCTTTTTAAATACCTGCTGCTGTGCCCTGAGCATGATCCGGCTGAAAATGACTGGGTGAGCTTTAAGGATTTCAAAGATTCGGCGCCCTTTGCCGGTGCCTTCTTCAATTACACCGAAGTCCCGCTGGCCAAATATTTTTCAGGGCGCCTGAAAGATCTGGAGACCGCCTGCCGAGGAATCCAGGGTCATCCGCCGGCCGCAACGTTCTCCTATGACCTGTGCATGCAGTTCAATGCGCTGCCGAAGATTCCGGTTCTGATGCTTTTCAACGATGCCGATGAGGAGTTTCCGGCCCGGTGTGCGGTACTCTTTGAAAGACGCGCTGAAAATTATCTGGATATGGAGTGTCTGGCCATGGTGGGCATGCTGCTGTTTGAATACCTAAAACCGTTAGCAACCCCGTCGGCCTGATCGGCCGGCAGGGCTGTCGGCCCGTTGTACCCTCAGGTGGCCTTTGCATCCGCCGGTACCTATAAGTGCCGCCAGGTTATTCCCAGTCCAGCAGGCGCTGTTGACCTTCCAGTTTGCGGATCTGGGCCAGGTCCTGGCTGACCTCCAGGCATCCGCGGTAGTATCCCTCGGCATCCCGCACGGCAAAGTAGCGGATGTAAATGAATTTGCCGCCCAGTTCGATCCAGAATTCGGCCGTGTCCCGTGAGCCGGACTTGAAGGCGTCCAGGATCTGGTTGACGAGATGGACGCTTTTGGGCGGATGGCAGTTGCGAACCTCCCGGCCGATGATCGCGGGACTGCGCGGGAAAATCCGCTCGGGCCCTTCGGAGTAGTAAGCGACCCGGTCGGTTTCATCCACGAAGGTTAAGTCCACCGGCAGATGGGTGAGCATCAGGTTGATCTGCTCCAGGGTCATGCGGCCCGTATCCAGTCCCAGGGCCCCGGCCACCTCTTCCAAAACCTCCGTCGGTTCGGGGGGCACGTCCTCGGGTTCCTGTTCCAAAATGATATCTTCGGGCCAACCCGTATCCGGAACGACCCAGGCAAAACCGATATCCGCCTCACCTTCTTTGACCTTGATCCATTCCTGATCGGTTAACATATCCAGGCTGGCGGGATAAAGGATATGCTCTTCTTTGTAGATCATGTCCCGAATCGCCTGGATGGCTTCTTTCAGCGGCGTGAGTGTGCCTTCCGGATCGGCATTTGCAAATGCTTCCCGGGCCTGCTTGAGGCCGGCGCGAATATCATCGTGGATGGACCACATTACCTGGGAAGGCCCTGTAAAATGATGGGCTTCCAGCATGGGAAAAAGCTGATTCTCCTTGCGGGTGTAATGAATATCGATTTCAGATAAACGATCCATAAGAGATCCCAGTGCCTGGCTGTTCTCCTGAAAGGCTTCAGACCGGGGAGGGGATCCGATGCGCCCCATGAGCATGCTGGTTTCACTCATGATCTTTTCGGAAGCCCGGTTCTCCTTCATAAAGGTGTGGATGGGATGTCCCATTGGCGGCTCCGGCCGATCCTGCTCCTCCAATGCTTCTTTAAATATTTCAACGTGGACGTCGCACAGGCGCTTGATTTCTTCGGCGGGCAGGCCCTCTTCCATAAGGGCTTGCTCCATTTTTGCGATTTCGGTGGCCTCAACGCCGCTGATCAACTGACTGAATCTTTGTTTGAGAACCGCCATATCCTCACCGGCGTGAAGGGCCTTGATAATTTCCTTGAGCGCCGCCTGCTTTTCTTCAGGGTCGCTGATAGCGTCCTGCGGCTCCGTCGGGAGCAGTTCCGTCCGGTGTTGCAGCTGCTGCCCGTTTGCCGGTCTATTTCCGCTGCCAGGTCTGCCAAAAAATCGTCCAGGTCCAGACCGCCGATACCGGCGATCTTGCTGAGGCTGGCCACTTTGCCGATGGTTTTGCGCATAATCGGATTTTTGAGACCCTTAAACTTGGGCGACAACCTGACCAAAAAATCTTCCAAAAAAGGGTACTCTTTCAACAGATCGTCGATCTTGGTGTTGGCGTTGATTTCCATGGCAAAGTCTCCTTAATTCTTTTTGCAAGATTTGATAATCGATAATTTTCTGGGAGAGATCATAGAGAAAATCGAATGGTAAGTCAATTTTGTTATGTTGTCTTAAAAAGCTGGACGAATATTTGATGATCCACCGATGGGGGTCGATAGGCGATCCTGAAAATAGTAAAGTGCGACCGGTTTTCGTGGCTGGAAGCCACTCCCACATTTCATTATAAACAGTGGGAGCGGCATCTTGCCGCGATATACGATGCAGCGGCCTTCGACCTCCAGCCTTAATCTCATCCCCAATATCGGAAAATTGAACGAGTGAATTGTGTGTAGTAGATTTGAAACATTGAATGGCAGGTAAGCACGATAAATATCCAATTATAGGATCTGATTTCGATTTATTCCCCCGCCTCATAGCGCTGCTCAATGATCAGCGCCGGTTTGAGCAGCAGCGAAACCACAAAGATGCCCAGGGCCAGGATACCGAGGGTAATGCTGACCTCCACCCAGCTGGGTGCGTAATTCACCACCTCCCCCAGGGGTGACGGCACCAGGCCGGGTACTATCAAACCGATGCCTTTTTCGATCCAGATCCCTAAAAACAGCAGTACACAGGCCGGTACCAGTACTTTGGGGTTGTTCTTGCCCGGGTTAAACGCCATTGTCAGGGTGCCGATGACGTTCATGACGATGGCGGTCCAGATCCACGGGACCAGGGCGGTGTGGCCCTTGAGGCCGAAATACAGGTAGATGGCCGGCTGACTGTGATGGGTGGGCAGATAGAATTCCTTGAAAACCTCGGAAAAGAGCATGATCAGGTTAATGATGGCGGCGACCACGCTGATACGCCGGATTTTGTTAAAGACCTGGTCTTCAACCCGAAATGAAGTCGTGGACTGAATGATGACCAGCACGATAATGATCAAGGCCGGGCCGGCCGCAAAAGCGGATGCCAGAAAGCGGGGGCCCATCAAAGGGTTGTTCCAGAAAGGCCTGGCCGGCAGTCCCTGATACAAAAAGGCGGTCACCAGGTGGATGCCGAACGCCCAGAATATGGAGATAAAAACGAGAGGCAAATATAATTTATCTTTGGGCTTACGGTGGTAATAATGACAGTACAGGATGTAGGCCGGCACCAGCAGGTTCAAGACCAGATAGCCGTTTAACACCAGAACGTCCCAGGTCAGCAGCGATGTCGGCCAGTTGAACAACCCGATAATCGGCATCATGTGCCAGGCGTTCCAGGGGGCACCCAGGTCCACAAAAACAAACATCAAACACATGACCAGAGCGCCGATGGCTACGCATTCGCCAATGATCACCACCTTGTGCAGGTCTTTGTCTTTGAAAATATAAGACGGTAAAATGATCATCACGGCGGCGGCGGCGACACCCACCAGAAAGGTGAAATTGGCGATATAAAATCCCCAGCTGACGATGTCCGACATGTTCGTGGCTGCCATGCCTACTTTTAGTTGAACAAAATAGGCATAGACCCCCAGCACCATCAAAGCGGCCAGAATGCACAGATATATTTGATATATCAGCCCGCCTGACAGGCTCCAGGTGATGACATCTTTGACAAATGCGGTGACTTCCTTGATAATCGACAATTTGTGCGTCATAATTTTTTCTTGGGTCGTTTCCATAGAGCCTCTGCGGGTTTAATCGACAAAATACCAGAATTTGGGATCCGTTCCCAGATCCTCCTTCCACCTGAAAACCTTCTTGTGCTTGAGGACAAACCGGATTTCACTGTCGGGGTCCAGAAGATTCCCGAACACCCGCGCGCCGGTGGGGCAGGCTTCGACGCAGGCGGGCAGCCTGCCGGCTCTGCTCCTTTGTATACAGAAGGTACATTTTTCCATCTGTCCCCGTCCGCGCATGCGGTTGCCCAGATAGTGCTGTTTTTTGGTCATTTCATCCTTCGGCACCACCGGGTCGTTCCAGTTGAAGCGGCGCCCGTAATAGGGGCATGCGGCGATACAGTAGCGGCAGCCGATACACCAGTCGTAATCAACCACCACGATTCCATCCGGTTCCTGCCAGGTGGCCTTTGTTGGGCAGGCCTTGACACAGGGTGCGTTTTGACAGTGGTTGCACTGCACCCCCATGTAGAAATGATCTTCAACCGGTACCTGGTGATAGAATTTGGCGTTGCCGACCTCCGGGGTCAGTTGACCGTGTTCCATCTCGAAAATCCGGATATATTGCATGCTGGATTTGCGGTCGAGGTTGTTTTCCTTCACACAGGCGGCCACACACTCCATGTAGCCTTCGCACCGCGTGACGTTAAAGGCATAGCCGAATAGGACGCCTTCGATCGGCGGTGCGGAGCCCATCTGGATATTGACATTATTTTTGATTTTAGCCAGCTGCTCCAGGCGCCGGACCGTCTCATCTTTTTCCTCCTGGGTCATGAGGCGGTAGTGTTTCTTGAAGTATTCCTTCCAGCGCAACGAAAGCTCCTCTTTGGAGCCCAGCATGCCGCCGCCGCAACCGGCGAGCATCGCAGCCCCACCGAGCGCAGCGACTCGGGCGGCGCCTTTCAGGAATTCCCGTCGCCCGCATTGTTGGGTCTGCTGGCAGTCTTTTTCCTGTGGCTTCTGACAGATCTTATTTTTCCGGGGATCCATGTAATTTCCCTATTTGCCTTTACTTAAAGGAGGTGAGTATGTTGCCGGCCAGCGCTTCTTAAAGCGCGGCGAGTGGGGATCGTGACAGCCGGTGCAGTTTTTAACCACCCGCTGGCCGGCCCAGTGGGAGATGCGCTTGCCGTGGGCACCACCCACCCAGTCTTTTTTCTGCCGGAAGTGGCACTGGCCGCACATCTGGTAGCTGTGATCCATATCGATTTTCGTGCCCTCTTCGGTTACCAGAAAATCCCGCTCATCTTGTTTATGGCAGGTATAACAGGACAGGGGCCGCGCCTCACTGCCATGGTTCAGGAGGATTTCACCGTGGGCGATTTCAGCGGCCCGCGCCACCCTGACCGGTTTGTTATTGTGGCATTGACTGCATTTAAAGCGCTGGATCTTGTCCTTGCGGGTCTCGGTCCGGAAGCGCCCTCCCTGGTATCTTTCCGTCACCAGAACGGAAGGTATCGGAAGCGCCAGGGCCGCATCAACCTGCTTTTCATTATCAAATGGAGCCGTTGCATTTTTGTAGATTTGAACGACGCCGTCCTCTGTGGAATATGCAAGGCCGGTCGCAAAAATCAGCAGCAATACCGGCAATATTCCCCAGAAGTGATTTTTAAATATTGGTGTCTTCATATCGACCCTGATGGTTTAGGATTTCGGTTTTCTTTCAAACAGCGGTGCATTGGTTTCCGGCACATGGCACTGTCTGCAATTGCCCCGTGAGGGATGCTCCACCCGAATGGTGGCAACCGTTCCCGGTCCCACATGACAGGAGATGCAGTTGCCTCGCATCTGAATATCATGGGGAATGGGCGGCGGCGCCCCCGGTAAGGAGGCCCGTCCCAGGCGGGGCGGTGCCACGCTCATCCAGTCGGTTTCGACAAAAGGTTTGGCCTCGGTCACGGTGATATGGCATTGCCGGCAGGCCACCTGCTCGGGGTGCGGTGTAATGGGTGTATTTTTCTTGAGTTCATCCGTCCAGCCGCCCCGGGCGTGACAGGTCAGGCACTCGACTGCGGCCAGATCCGGCTCTTCGACCTTGTGGGGAATAAACGGCGGTGACCCCGGATACTGCCTGCGGGAGTAGTATTCTTCGAGTGTGCGCCCGGTGGAAGTGCCCGCCAGATAGTCTTCAGATATCTGGTCATAGTTTACAAAAATGGCTTTCCCGTTATTATCAAAGTCCATGTCCTGGGTTTCCGCAACGGTTGTTCCCGTTTCCATTTCTTGCGGCTCGGATGAAAAGGCCGAAAATACGATCAACGGTAACGCCACGATGCAAATCCCGGCAAATATCAGAAAAACCTTTCCCACTTTCTGATCCCCTTTATGTTTTGGTTTTTCCATTATACTTTCTCCAGTTTAACCGCACATTTTTTATAATCGGGCTGTTTGGATATGGGGCAAAACGCATCCAAAGTGGCCTCGTTGATTAAATAGCTTTCATCAAAGAAAGGAACGAAAACCATTCCCCGGGGCGGGCGCCCCCGGCCGTTGATACTGGCTTTCATTGTCACCGATCCCCGGCGGGAAGAAACTTTGACCTTGCTGCCGTTGGTAATCCCCATGCGGTCAGCATCGTCTGGGTTTAATTCCACATAGGCCTCCGGTACCGCCCGGTGCAGGACCGGCACACGCCGGGTCATGGATCCGGTATGCCAGTGTTCCAGGACGCGTCCGGTATTGAGCCAGAAGGGGTATTCGCTGTCAGGAGACTCTGCTGCCGGCTCATAGGGCCGCAGCCATATCCAGGCCCTGCGGTCGGGCTTGCCATAGAAATCAAAGTCTTCGCCCTCGGCCGCCGGGTCATACTTGGCGTTGTAACGCCATTTGGTCTCCAGCCCGTTGACATACGGCCACACGATCCCGGATTTTGCTTGAAGGTCTTTATAAGGCGCCATGCGGTGTTTGGGATTATCGTGGAACTGGATATATTCATTCCAGGCGTCTTCGATATAGGTTTCTTCGGACCAGGGGAACTGCTTTTCAAAGCCCATTCGCCGGGCCACCTCGATGATCTGCCAGGTATTGCTCATGCAGTCACCCGGCATGGGAACAATCTGCTCATTGTGCTGGGTGCGCCGCTCGGAGTTGCCGAAAAATCCTTCACGCTCGATCCACAGGGCAGCCGGCAGAACCACATCGGCCACGTCGTAGGTGGGGGTTGGATATATCTCGGATACCACGATGAAGCGGTCGTCTTTTTTGGCGCCGTCCCGATAGCGGTTCAAGTTGGGCATGGTGACCATGGGGTTGGTGACTTGAATCCACATGAAGCGGATGTCGCCGCGATCCAGCGCCCGGAACATTTCAACCGTATGATAGGTGGGTTTGGGATCGATATTTTCCACCGGCACGTCCCAGATCTTGGCAGCAAACTTGCGGTGATCTTCATTCATGACCACGCCTTTGGGCAGCTTATGGGTTAGGGTGCCGACTTCACGCACCGTCCCGCAGGCGCTTGGCTGCCCGGTCAATGAAAAAGGACCGTTACCCGGTTGGGATATTTTGCCCACCAGCAAATGACAGTTGTAAACCAGGTTGTTGATCCAGGTTCCCCGGGTATGCTGGTTCATACCCATGCACCAGTAAGAGACCACCTTTTTGTCAGGATCCCCGTAAAGCGCTGCCAGATATTTAATGTCTTGGGCCGGCACCCCGGACAGTTTTTCAACCTTTTCCGGTGTGTAATCTTCCAGAAAGGCTTTATAGGCTTCAAAGTCAACGGTTTCGGCTTTGTCCGTGAACTTGAAATGGTCCTGGGTGCCATAGCCGATGTTGGTTTTGCCTTTATGAAAGGAGACGTGCTTGTTGACAAAATCCCAGTTGACCCAGTCATTGCGGATAATTTCATAACAGATGGAATTGGCCACGGCCAGATCGGTCTGAGGATTGAAAATGATCGATTTGTCTGCTGCCTGGCTGGTGCGGGTGGTGCGGGTGGCAAAATCGATGATCTGGACATGATTTTTGGCTTTGCGGTTGGCGAGCATTCTGGAAAAGAGCACTGGATGCATTTCGGCCATGTTATTGCCCCAGGTAATGAAGACATCGGCCTGATCGATGTCGTCATAGCTGCCCATGGGCTCGTCCAGTCCGAAACTGGTCAAAAACCCGGTGACGGCACTGGCCATACACAGACGCGCGTTGGCTTCCAGATTATTGGTGCCGATACAGCCTTTAAACAGCTTGGAGGAGACGTAGCCGTCGGTAATCGACCATTGCCCGGAACCGTACATAGCCACGGCGTCTTTCCCGTGGCTCTTGATGGTTTCCTGCATTTTGCTGGCCACCAGGTCGAGGGCTTCTTTAAGGGGCGTTTCCACCATCTTGCCGTTTTTGCGAACCAGGGCCTTGGTGACTCTGTCCTTGCCGTACAGGATCTGGATTGAATGATAGCCTTTGACGCAGCACAGCCCCTTGTTGACGGTACAATTGGGGTCGCCCTTTACGGCCACGGCGCGGTCACCGGAAACACCGACCAGAAGGCCGCACCCGGTGCCGCAGAACCGGCAGGGCGTCTTTTTCCATTCAATCCCTCCTGAATCGACGTTTTTCCAGGCGCCGAAACTAATTCCCGGAAACAGTACCGCAGCAGAAGCGACGGCGCTCTGTGCAGCTGCGGATTTGATGAATTGTCTTCTGGTAATTTCCATTTGCGTGCTCCTTTTGTGTTTCTCCTCTGAGAAGCGGTCTCAGAATTCTGGCTCGGGTTAGAGGGCAAGGCGCAGGATAGCGCAAAAGCGGAGCATACACGACAGTATGTGAGCATTTTGCGCTGACCTGCAACGCAGCCATCGGGCCTGAGACGGAGTTATGTGATCGCTTCTATTGATCTGTATGGCCAAAGGTCATGCCTAGCGACTCCAATGATTTTAAGGCCTGAAGTTTTTCCTGTAATTGTTTCTCGGTTTCCTCATCCGGCGTGTCGGTTACCAGGATCAAAACCTCTTCATTTTCGGCCGGTGTAACCTCGCAGAAATCCAGGGCGGCAAGATCATTGATCAGCTGCTCCTTTGCACCCTGAACGGGATATGCCAGATAACTGAAAATCGGCATCAGTGTTTCTCTTTTAATTTTGCAGTGCGCGGGTCCGGTCTGGTGATTGGACCCGGTTAAAGACTGGTGGTTGAGTTGATGAACAAAACGATATGCCCAAACGGGTTTTTCAAAAGTTTGGGTCTAATATATTTAAAAACGAAAAACGTTTTTTGTGCTATTTCGTAATGTTATCTTTTTGCAGGTGTTACAAAAGATACTTCTATGCGGTACACTGACTTGTAACAATTAATCCGGAATAAATATTTGACTTAAGTCAAATATTTCATACCAGAAAACTATGAAATAAAAATAGGGTCAACACCGTATTTTTTCATTTAAAATACTGTATTTTGGTACGATCTCTGGAAAATTTATCGTTTTAAAACACCCAATCCCCTTTTTCCCTTTGATTTAAGGTGGCCTTTAAACTTTCACATCCAATAGAGTCGATTTGCACAGAACCAGCAATTTAATTAGAAGTTATTGATACTATTTAATATATTCAAAGTGCTACATGATTTTTTTGGCGCTTGACAGTGCCACAAAGTAGCATTAATATTTACCTGACTAATGACGCGGCTGCCCTCTAAGTGGCCCATCAGGAAAAACAATACGGAGCACGAGATGAAGTTTGTTAAGGGAAAGAAACCCGATGAATCTTTGGATTTGGTGTGTCGCATGTGCCCCATGCATCTGCTGGAACCGGGGGATAAGCTGAAATGTATGAAAAAGGGGCAGGTGCTGGAAGTGCTGACCGATTACGACGGAGCACTGGAGGATATCCCGGATTGGTGCAAAAAATGCGGCCATGAATTCATCGGCATGGAAGAAGATGACGATTACTATAAGTTCTATATAAAGAAGCAAAAAGATGAGAGCTGAAAGGTTTTTTACCACTTGTAAGGTGTATTGGATCAATGGAATGATGAAATACTGGAATTCTGGAATGATGGGTTAGACGGATGGGAGATTATGAATTAGGCCATTTTCCGATTTACCCAATATTCCATTTATCGAGTATTCCATTATTCAATGGGCTGGATAAATTTAAAACGCTTATTTAAAGCGAAACCAGGTTAGAAATTTGCTAATAAGGAGAGTGTAATGGAGGGCGCCTATCTGGATCATGCCTCGGCAACACCGGTCCGAAAAGAAGTTCTTGAAGCCATGCTTCCTTATTTTAGCGGACAGTTTGCCAATCCCTCAAATGTTTATGATCTGGGCTCAAAGATCAAAGAGACAATAGAAGAAGCCCGCGCAAATGTAGCCGGACTGATCAATGCCGATCCCGCCCAAATCGTCTTTACGTCATCCGGTGCCGAAGCCAATAATCTGGCCATAAAGGGCGTGGCTTTCGCCCAACAGAAAAAAGGCAATCACATCATCGTCTCTTCCATCGAGCATCATTCGGTTTTGAATTCGGCCCGCTTTTTGGAACGCCTGGATTTTGAGGCCAGCTTTCTGCCGGTTGATCAAAACGGCCGGGTTGATCCCGAGCGCCTGGCCAAGGCCATCCGGCCGGAGACGATATTGGTTTCGATCATGCATGCCAACACCGAGATCGGAACCATCGAGCCCATCGCCGAGCTGGCGGCGATCTGCAAAGAAAAAGAGGTTGCCTTCCATAGCGATGCGGTGGCATCAGTCGGCAACACCCCGGTGGATGTCAAGGCGCTCAACGTCGATTTGCTCAGTCTTTCCGGCCCGTCCCTGGGCGGCCCCAAGGGGATCGGCGCCCTTTACTTTAACAAAAAGGTCAGATTGATGCCCCTGATCCACGGCGGCATCCAGGAAAACGGTCGCAGAGCCGGCACCGAAAACGTTCCCGGGATTATCGGATTTGGCAGGGCCGCAGCACTGGCAAAAAAGGAGTTGCCTGAAAAAATAGACCACGTCCGCAAGTTAAGAGACCGCCTGGTGGGTGGTATCCTTAAAAAGGTCGAGAAGGTCACTTACACCGGTCATCCGCAAAAACGGCTACCCGGTCACGCCAGTTTTTGTTTCGAAGCCATCGAGGGCGAAGCCCTCATTTTCATGCTGGCCCAGAACGGAATCTATACCAATACGGGATCCGCCTGCGCATCCAAGGCGCTGAAAACCTCACCGGTGCTCGGGGCCATCGGCTTACGGGCGGATCTGGCCCAGGGGTCCACTGTGTTTACCATTGATGCCAGCAACACCGAAGCAGAAATCGACTACGTGCTCGAAAAACTGCCACCGGTTGTCGATCGGCTGCGTGCCCTTTCGCCCATCTGGGGCAAGGAGATCCCGGAGTATGAAGAGCGATGCATGCGAGCACTGAGACAGGTTTTCACGCCGAGCGGCGCCCGGGCTTCGCTCGAGTCGCAGAGTAGGCAGAGTTAATTTTTTTCTATGGCGAGTGTCTTAGCGAGCAAATGAAAGAAACTTATTCCTCCGAGATCTTTGCGTCTCTGTGGTGAATACAAGTCTCAATCGGGGAGGTAAAGGATGTACACTGAAAAGGTGATGGACCATTTTTCCAATCCCAGAAATATCGGAGAAATCGAGAATGCCGACGGGGTGGGTGAGGTCGGCAATCCGGTATGCGGTGATATGATGTCGTTTTACATCAACGTCGAGGATAATAGAATCGCCGACATCAAATTTAAGACATTTGGCTGCGTGGCAGCCATTGCGGTATCCAGCATGGTGACCGAAATGGCCATGGGAAAAACACTGGATGAGGCCAAAAAAATTACCAAAAAATCGGTGGCCGAATCCCTGGACGGCTTACCCAAAGAAAAAATGCACTGCTCCAACCTGGGCGCTGATGCCCTGACTAAGGCCATTGAGGATTTTGAGAGTAAACAGTCAACTGCCTAGCCCGGAACGAGCCGATGAAAAAAAGGCCTCACGCAAAGCCGCCAGAGTCGCAAAGATTAATTAAATTATATTCATTAATTTCCGGGAGCGGGTTGAATTCAATCATGAGATTTCTATTTCAATCACCGCTGCCGGATTTTTTTATTTGAGCATCTTGGTTTTTCACACTTTTTCACGGCTCTTTTTATACCACAACGTGACATATTTTCCTTGACAACCATCCGTCAACAGGCTAAATTTGTGCCCTGGTATGCGATTGGACTCTTTTCCGTTGTCGCATACTTCTTGATGCGAAGGTGGATGTCCTTGCCAGGCAGCCATCAGTGTCAATCCTCTCCTAAAGAGGGGGCGGCTCCGGGTTTCCCTTTATCCAGCCTTAGATCGATTTATTATGGATTTGGCTCACAAAACCCAGTGCCAAGGAGTCGTCCCCCTTTTTTCCAGAATCCAAAGAGTTTTTATATGCCAAAAAACTTCAGAATATATTTTGATGCCACCATAATAATTACGGTTCCCAGCATCAGTTTTATCCAGC
This sequence comes from uncultured delta proteobacterium, assembly GCA_963706575.1. GTDB lineage: Bacteria > Desulfobacterota > Desulfobacteria > Desulfobacterales > JAHEIW01 > JAHEIW01. The sequence goes on from CAVPNL010000006.1 coordinate 278,850, forward strand.
GTCCCGGCATATGTTTTTGGACTCTGGCGCCCAGATACATCCCCATCAGCCCTCCCGCGCCGAACAGGATACCCAGCAACCAATCCGGGGCGGCCACCGCCCCGTTGATCGGGATGAGACTGTAAAAGGTCACACCGGCCAGCGATGAAACGAAGGTTCCCAATAATACAGCACCGGCAATGGCGTACACGGGTAGTCTGAAAACGGTGATTAAAAACGGTGCGATAATCGCACCGCCGCCGATACCGTAGACACCGCCGATAATACCCACCACCAGGGCCAGTCCGAGTAGCTGTGCGGTTGCAAAAGAATAGGTGGCGTCTTTGAAGTTAAAACGGGTGGCTTTCAAGGCGATTGACGCTTCTTCCACCCTATCGGTGAGGGTGCAGCTTTCCGTGGTTTGGGATGCCGCGGTTTTACCGTTTAATGCTTCTTTTAAAAGTTTGACCGCAATCAACAATAAGACACAGCCCACAAAAAACTTGAATGTTTTCGGATCCGGCAAATAGGTGATGCGCAGATAATAACCGATAAGGACGCCGGGGATAATGCCGGCCACAATCAAAATCGCCACGGGCCACACGAAGCGGCACTCTCTGGTATAGCGGTAAACACCGCCGGGTGTGCCGGTCACATTGTACAGAAAGTTGGTGGCTGTTACCGAAGGACTCGTGAACCCCAGGACACTCATTTGAAACGGCAGCAGCAAAAAGGCACCGGAGATGCCACCCATGGAAGTAAAAAAGGAAATGCCGAAGGCCACCAGACGGCGGGATTAAAATGGAAGTCTCCACTCCGGAGAGCGGAAATGTAAATTGTAAAAATGCCATGCGGATCAATGTAAATCGGAAGAAGTTGATTTAAGAGGCTGTCCAATAACGGGTTCTGGGGGAAAATGAAACGGAATCAGCGTCTTTTTAGCCCCTCCCCTTGATCCCCTCCCGTCAAGGGAGGGGAAACGAGTTGTGGACGGGCTCTCAAGGATCACTGGGAATCCAGATGAGCTCCGGGTTCAGCTTATCGGTCCAGGGGACGCCTGAATTTCTCCAGCCGTTTTCAAATCGCTTGCCGTAAAAAGAACTGGAAGTATCCTTAACCCGATCTCCTTCGAAGCCATCGGTAACCGAATAGGCGATCTTGAAACCGGCCGATGCCATTGCATTTACGGCGGCGGCGCTGCGGTTGCCGGAGCGGCAGATCACCACAATGGTATCGGACGGTTTGAATTTCCGGCCGACTTCATTGATAAAATTTGGGTTGGCCTTCATCAAAGGCCCTTTATTGCGTACAGCCATTTTATAATTGAACAAATGAAAAGGGATATTATGGGCCATGGGGGCATGACCGACAAAAATGTATTCTTCCGGTGTCCGGACGTCTAAAATTTTGATTTTGTTTTTGTCCGCCAGCCACATTTCATAGGCTTCTTTGGCCGTCACATAAAGCCCCAGGACGGTCTGCTTTTGTGGAGGCAAAGTTGATTTTGCCGTCGATATTGAAAAGCAGCTCAATAAGAGTAAAATCGCAATTGATATTGCAAATAACTTTTTATTCATTTCATCTATCCTATATTATTTCAGAAGTCGGGGAATTTTTTCATTCCGTGGGTGTCATTCCCGCGAAAGCGGGAATCCAGAAAAGTTTTGCTGAAAACTGGATGCCCGCTTGGCGCGGGCATGACGGTAAAACTCCCCGATCACTTATTTTAATTAAAAATACCGCCAAAAATTTTGTCATCGGCGGACACACATTGTGCTTTTAAAAGTTTGTACTTTTTAAGGAGCGCCTTACCCTCTTGAGAGAGGCGCGATCCCTCTTTGCGGTCCGTATGCACAATGCAGGCATTCATGTGTTTTTCAGTCGTCTTGATTTTGCTCCAAACAGCTTTGTACGACATTTTCATCAATTTGGCGGCCTGATTCATAGAGCCCGTCCGATCAATATGTTCCAGAATTTTGGCTCGGCCTTCCCCAATAATAATGTTGTTGTCTGCATCCACAATCCACTGGCTCGATTTTAATTTGAGGTTTGCCATATTCAAATCCTGATGATGGGTTATCAAAAATGGGATATAACCACGAAGAACACAAAGAGTGAAAGTCTTTGAATAGTAAAAATATCTTCGTGAACTTCATTTTCTTCGTGGTGAAAAAGATTTAACTGTAAAAAATATTAAAGAACAAACGCTATTTCATCGCACAATGATAAGGGCAATCAGCCCCGATGGCGCGCATGGCCCTCCGGCAGGCGTGTTGATGCTCTTTGGCGTTTAATTGGTGACCGGAGGGTTTTTCAGCCACCGCCTGTCTGAAAATGTTGATAATATCTTTTTGGGTTGCGCCGGTTCTCAGGGCGGTTTTGATATCGATTTCTTCCCTTGAAAACAGACAGGTTTTTATTTTTCCGTCAGCAGTCAGCCGCAGGCGATTGCAGGACCCACAAAAATGCCAGCTGATGGGGGCAATGAAACCGACTTTACCAGCCGCACCCGGAAGCCTGCAGAGCCTTGCCGGTCCGTAGGAATCGGTGGCCGGCTCGATTTGAACCTGGTCAATTTGATGTATCCTTTTCATAAATTCTTCAACCGGTATAAAAAGCGATTCATAATTGCCGTAGGCCGAGCTGTCGGTGGGCATCAGTTCGATAAAGCGCACATGGTATGGCTTATCCAGGGTTAAGCGAGCCAGATCTTCGATTTCATCATCATTGATGCCGCGTATCACCACGGTGTTAATCTTGATGGGATGCATTCCGGTCTGCTCGGCGCGTTTGATGCCGGCCAGCACCCGGGGCAGCCAATTGTATCCGGTTATTTTTTCAAACCGTTCCGGCTTTAAGGTGTCCAGGCTGATATTGATTCTGCGAACGCCGGCCTTAAACAGCGGTTCGGCCATTTCCGCAAGATATATCCCGTTGGTTGTCAGGGCCAGGCTTTTTAAACCGTCTATCTCCGAAAGCATCCGGCAGAATTCAACCACGCCTTTTCTGACCAGCGGCTCGCCACCGGTGACCCTTATTTTGGTTATGCCGGTTGCTGCCGCCGCCCGGGCGACGTTAAGCATCTCCTCATAGGTTAAAATTTCCGAACGCGCCAGATGACTGCGGCCTGAAAACGGCGTGCAATAATAACATTTCAAATTACAATGATCGGTGATGGATATGCGCAGGTAATCGATTTTCCGTCCGTAGCTATCAATAAGGTTCATCGTGTTTCAGCTCCAATTCCATGACATAATGAATAAAGAAAGTCTCACGCAAAGTCGCAAAGAATTTATTTAATTAAACCCGTAGAAGCGGTTCAAAACCTCAATTCGTGTTCGAGCGACAAGGCGGCCTATTCATTTGTATAAGCGGTTAGAATACTATCGAAGTATGTGAGCATGTTTAAATCGGCTGGCATACGCAGTCAATCAAATCGAGATGCAGGTTTTGAAGCCGCATTTATTTGCCGAATGGGCAGTGCGGATACACACATTCTTCACAATCCTTGCACAGCCCCCCGTGGCCTAAAAAAGCAAGCTCGGCCTTGCCGATTTTTTCACCGGCTAAAATCCGCGGAAGTATCAGGTCCAGCACGGTAATGCGGTGAAACAGGCCGCAGGCCGGCACCCCCAGCAGCGGCACATCCCCCACATAAGCCACCAGAAACATGGCGCCGGGCAGGACCGAGGCCCCGTAGTGCATCTCACCGGCACCGGCGGAGCGGATTCCCTGGCGGGTGACATCATCGGGGTCCACGCTCATGCCGCCGCTGAGCATCAGCAAGTTACAGCCCCTGTCCAGATGGGAGCGAATGGCTGCGCGGATAAGTTCGGCGTCATCCGGAGCATAGGTCACTTCAGACACTTCCGAACCCAGGGCGTTGACCTTTTCGCTTAGGATCGGCGCAAAACGGTCCTCGATCAGACCGTGGTAAACTTCGTTGCCGGTAATCACCAGACCCACTTTTGCTTTTCGGATGGGCCGAATTGCAAGCACCGCACCGTTCTGGCGGGCGATGGCTGCGGCGCGTTGGATGGGTGCGCGTTTCATGATCAGCGGAATTGCGCGGGTGGCGGCGACCAGTTCCCCTTTTTTGACAAGGGTGTGATTGTGAAGGGTGGCGCACATAACCTCATCGACCATGTTAAAGGCAGCCAGTGCAGCGGTGTTAACGGCAAACAGGCCGTCTTTTTCTGCCAGCAGCTTGATTTTCCCTTCCCGCGGTTCGTCCTTCCAGACAATGCCGTCACCGGCCAGCGCATCGGCCAAAATGGCGGCCGCCTGGTCCTCATGAATTTCGTCGTCATCAAGGTCGATGACGTAGAGATGATTTTTCCCCATTTTCTGAAGACGGCAGAGATCTTCGTTGCAGACCGTGTGTCCTTTGTGAAAGGCTGCGCCTTTGAATTCTCCAGGTCGAATCTCGGTCATATCGTGTGCTAATTTAGTACCGACTGCATCTTTGAGCTCAATTTTTTTCAACATAGCGAAAACTCCTTTATCTTCAAGGCAAAAGGCGCAAGGTTCAAGGCACAGGGCGAGAAGAGAACGAACCCGATATCAACCTTAGCTAGGTCGATAAGCCCTATCAATAGCAATTCTTTTCAGCGATCTTTGCGTCTTTGCGGCTTTGCGTGAGGCTGCTTTCCGGTTTCCAGTTCATATCCGGCCAGGTTATTTCCGCAGCGTCTGTAAAATAGCTGTCCTGTGCACAGGGTTTGCAGAGAACCGCGCCATCTTGAATAACCTCTCTTTGGTCGCGCACCACCTGACCGCAGCGGCTGCAGAAGGTCTTGTAACGGGTGGGGCCGGGCAGGTCGCATTCGTTTATCTTTACTTTGACCTGCTGTACCCGAAAAAGCACGCTGTCGGGCATGCGTTTGTATGCTTCCAGCTGCTGCGGGTATTTATCGGCAATTTCCGGCGCATAGGCGCTGGCCAGGCTGCGCGCCGCTTCGGTGGAAACCACCCGAAAGGCTTTGCCGGTTTCCAGATTTACAAAGGTGGCTGCCATAATGCCGTAGTCCATAAATTTGAGCGAACGCCGTCCCAGTTTGACACCGGTCACATGCGCCACCGCATCGGCGGTACAGCGGTCCATCTCGACGTAAATGATCAATTTTTTAATCTGATCGTGACGCCTGGGCTCATCGAGGCCGATCAGACGGCAACCCAGCATGGCCATGCGGACACCCACCACCTGTCCGGGGCAAAGGTGCCCATGGGCGTCGGCCGAGCCTTCCAGCAGGTCTTCAAAAGCATCCATGGTCGGGATTGTCCTTTCTTATCCAGGTGTCAGGATTCGGGTGTCAGGTGTCAGTCTTCGATACGATTGCTTCGCGCAGGCTGTTGTTCAATAAGGAAGTAGGGTCGGTCACCGAGCCGACCTGGATCGGCAGCCACGGTGGGCTGCCCTACTTTCCAATTTTCATCTGACCTCTGTCTTCTGACACCTGAACACTTGGGCCACAAGGTGGCATATGTTAAAATTAACATAACTGACGGTAAAAAAAATTGAGCTGAGATCCGGGGCTCATGAAATAATTGGAGAACCCCCGTAATTATTCCATAATAACTTGAGACGCGTGCGTCCTTGACTTAAGTCAAGGATGTTTTCGGTTTTACGACATCGATTTGTTTGGGTGACTAAGCGCCTTCCAGCACTTCATTCACCCAGCCCATGGCCGCAATCATGTTCGGAAAACCGATGGTTGTCAATGATAATAAAACGACATGGGCAATTTCTTCCTGGCTGGCACCCGATTCCAGGGCTTTGCGGGTCTGGGACATCACCGCTCCGCGGGAATTGGCGCCGATGGCAATACCCAGGTTGACGAGGTCCTGATATTTTTTCTCGAGCGGCCCGGACTCGCGAGCGGTCTTGCCTAACTGCTGATAATCTTTCAATACTTCCGGAAACTTCGATGAGAACTTTTCGTAAATTTTGGGAAGATACATGAGCGCTCCTTTTTGGAAAATTTCGAAACACAATCCTCATTACACCCGGAGTGAATTTATTTCAACGTGTTTTTCTGAATTAAGCCGGCTGGAAACGGAATCAAGAACGGAGCACACGACCTGATAATTCTCATTCAAAAAGGCTTCGGTTGCTTTTGCCAGATTCCGGTAAAACGGGTTTTCAGCGTATTCTATGATGCTCCTGGCAAATTCCGGCACCCAGGCCATCAGGTGATCTTCCAGAAAAAATTTTTGTTTTTGAACAAAATTCATGGCCGTTTCTACGTCTGCACGGGAGAAGGCTTCGATTTCTTTGAAAATTAAATAATACATGAATTCAAGTTCAGCGCTGATGTGATCGGGGGCATCTTTAAAATTTTTAGCGGTGTCCAATCCCGCATCCCGGTATCTGTTTTTTACGTCAAGGGTTGAGTCGCCCATAACCTTTCTTTCCTCGTCTAAATACACCGATCCGTAGGGTGCGGCGAACAGCGTAAACGGGCCGATAAATAGTTTTGCAAAATCGACTTTTAACGGCTCAATATCCGCACCGACTTTGAGTTCTTTGCGCATGCTTTGAACCCATTGGGCCGCCGGCTCACACACATCCGCCATGTTTAATTCCAGGTTTTTCAATTTTTCAGATAACCCCGGATCCGGCAAAAAATAACAGTCGCTCAACATTCGAAATGCCTTCATTCTCGACGATTCATAGTTTAACAGGTTTTTTGCTTCCATGCTTATCCTTGTGTAAAACCTAAAAGCTTTGAGGGTGAGTTAATACGATGCCGGCCCGCTGTTCGAGTTTTCGAGCCGGCATCGCATGCCATATGTTCGTTGTTTATTGCGGCACTTCCGCCAGTTTCAGGTAGCGTTCTCCCAGGGTGTACAATAACAACATGATGGCCAGCGCAAACACAAACACCAGCCATTCCCAGATGCTCGGAAAATAGCCGATAAACCCCGCATACTGTTCGGCTTTGGGCCCAACCGGATGGCTTTGTCCGGCCAACAGGATTTCCATGTGCATCATCAGCGTGCCGACCAAAATCAGAGCCGAGGTGACGATTTTGCCGCCCACGCTCTTGCGCACTGAGGGTATCAACAACAACACAAACGGCAGAAAAAGCCCCAGCAAGACTTCAGCGTGAAAACCACGGTAGGCGCCGAAAGCATGTTTAAATTCGCCGTAAACCAGAAATTCCGGAACCACTGTGGCCGATTCAATGGCAAATTTGACCAGCGTAAAAATTACAGCGATTCCAGTGATATACCCGAAGATGGTGGCAAACTCATTGTATAACGGCGTCTGGCTTTCAACAGCACCGTCACCGGTGACGCGATGGAAAATCATGCTGTACAGCAAAAACATAGCGGTACCGCTGAGCAACCCCAGGATCAGACTGTAAACCGACATCATCGGACCGAAGTAAGTGACGCGCGATTCGGTGATGCCGAAAACCGAGCCGATCATCAACGGTGCGATCAGGGCCAACAGAAAAGATACAACGCCCAATGCTTTGCTGAGTCCACTGTGCCAGTCACCTTTATGCATTAACCCGAATTTAATGATCAGCACCACCAGTTCCACGCTATAGATAAAGCCCATCCACCAGATCGGTGATGAAAAATTCGGCGAGAACAAAATCCAGAACATGTGTTCGACCGAGCCGAGCTCCAGCCCGATGGCCACGAAACCACCCAACAGGGTAGCGATGGCTAAAAACACCAGGCGTTTGGCAAACGGTTCATATTTTTTGACTTTAAGCACTAGCGGAATTCCGGCCAGCAGAGTCAGGCCGGAGCTGGTAAGGGCCAGAAATATATAGACGCCCAAAGGCAACGACCAGATGAGGACATCATTGGTATTAAAGAGGTAATGGCCCTGGGTAAAAAGCCTTATGGCGGCATATAATCCAAGCAGGATCGCGATACCGAGCACCACGAGCCATGTGCCGTATAATCCTTTTTTCTCGCTCATTTAAACACCTCCTTTAGTCGGCTCGTAATGGGCCGGGTTGAAATCCCTGATGTAAAAAATATGGGGTTCGGTGCCGATTTGTTCCCGTAACCGAAACGGGCGAAATTTTCCTAAAAGAATACTGACTTCGCTTTTGGGATCGGAAATGTCACCGAAGATACGCGCATCCGCCGGGCAGGCTTCGACACAATAGGGCAACTGCTCCTTTTTGACGCGGTGGTCGCAAAAGGTGCATTTTTCCACCACGCCCTTGGGGCGGATTCCCGGAAGAGTGTCATCTCTTTCGGGGTTGTAGTACGGTACGATTTTAGCGCCCACTTTTTTGGCCTCTTCCTCTGGCGAGCTCGTGCACCCTTTGATTAAGGCTTTGTCATCGCGCCAGAACTTGTGGGGTTTGCGCCAGTTAAAGTAGATTACGCCGTAGGGGCAGTTAAATTCACAATACTTGCAGCCGATGCACTTGTCGGGATCATGCATGGTGATGCCGTTGTCCAGTTTGTGCATGGCTTTTGTCGGACAGCCCCTGACACACGGTGCATTTCCGCAATGATTGCAAAGCGTCGGAATATAATGGTAGCGCACATTGGGAAACGTACCGCGCGTTTCGGTGATTTTGTTGGACCAGTAGATGCCGTCGGGCACGTTGTTTTCGTTTCTGCAGGCAATGCTGCAGGCGCCGCACCCGACACAGCGTTGTAAATCAATTACCATGGCATATCTAGGCATAGGTTCACCTCCTAAACTTTTTCGATTTTAATTCGGGTGGTCGCATAATACGCCGTGCTGCCACTCAAACGATCATATTGGGCCGGGATCAGGTCATTGCTGCTGCCGCCCCGGGGGACTTTGCCGAATTCTTTGGACGCCACCCGGCCATAGGCCCAGTGGCCCTGGCCGTAACACTTGGCGATCGTGCCCGGCCTGACGCCCTCCCACAATTTTGCCGTACAGGTCAAGCTTCCGCTCGGAGATGTCAGTTTAACCGTATCGCCATCCTTAATCCCCAGTGGCTTGGCATCTTTGGGGTTGATCTTGGCCACGTCTTGCCAGGCCACATCACCGGGATCGACATCTTTAAAATCATAATACCAGGTGCAGTTGGCCGAGCGGCCCTCGCGGTTGAGCCGGGATTTGTGATCCACGTGGATGAACGGATACTCTTTTTCATCCCCTGCAATAAAAGGCTCCTCATAATGGGGAATAAAGGCCATTTCCCCCCGCGCCTGGTAGTTGCAGACCTCCAGAACATTGTCGATAGTCGTGTTATGATTTTCAGCATGCTTTCCAAGAACCTCTTTGAGGGTCTCGCTGTAGAACTCAAACTTTTTGGTTTTGGTCTTCATGTTGCTCCACTTTTTGCGATACGGGTAGGGGTCGGAATTCCAGACGCCGGCTTTGACGAAATCCTCCCAGCCGTTGAATTTGTCTCCGCCTTTGTATTTAGCCGGATCCCACAGGTTCTGGGTGGCATATTTAAGGGCATAGAGCGCAAATTCTTTTTCGTTGGTCGGCGCTTTGCCGGTCTCCGGATCCTCGTAGGTTTTGTAGTGGTCAAGCAGATTGCTAAAACCTCTTTCATTCAGCTTTTCGGCAATCAGCCAGGGGATTTCGGTCTCATCGATCTTGTATTCCCACACCGGCTCGACAATCGGATGCATGAGCGTCACCTGCCGGTATCCGTTGCCGATCGATTTGACATACCCCCATTTTTCAGCCATGTGATGGGTATCGGGCAGCAGGATATCGGCGAACCAGGAAAACTCGGAAGCGTTGGTGGTGATGTGCACCAGAAAAGGTATCTTGGCCAGGGCACGCTCCCAGCGTTCAGGCTGCGGACAGGAGAAGGTAAAGTTATTCATGTATCCAATCGCCACTTTGATTTCATTGGGGTCCGCGTTCAGAATGCCGTCGGCCGCATTGTTGGTAACCACGCCTCCGCCGGGTTTCTTGTTCAGTACGGGAAACTCCAACCGGCCGCGATGGTCGATTTTTCCATGCTTTTTACCTTTTTTGGCGATTTCATCCATAAAATCATCGGGTTTCGGAAACTTGCTGGTGTATTCTTTGTTGCTCTGTTGGGTGCCGCCGACATTGTCCACGGCCCCGACGATGCCGTTTAAGGCGTGCACCGCCATGCTGGCGTAAGCGCCGCGGACCTGCATGCAGGGTCCGCCGCCCAGCCAGGAAATGGCGCGCGGTGCCGCCTGGCCGTAACCGACAGCGACCCGTTTGATCTGCTCTACCGGCAGGCCGGTTATTTTTGCAGCCCACTCCGCTGTTTTGTCCTTCAGCTCCAGATTCCACCACGCGACAATACCGTTGGTGTGTTTTTCTTCAAACAGTTCTTCATCAACATATTGTCCGGCCACAAAGCGATTTTCGCCGTCCGTAAAATCGCCGACGAAGTCTTTGTACCAGAGCCCTTCGGTGAGCAAAATGTGCGCAATGGCGACCGCCAGCGCACCATCCGTGCCGGGTTTGATCGGCAGCCACTCATCGGCCTTGGCTGCGGTGGCCGAAAGTCGCGGTTCGGCAATTGCAATCGTTGCGGAATCAATGGCATCTCCCCAGGCAGAAGAATAATAAGATACCTGCCGGTTGGCGGCCAGGGGGTCGGCGCCCCATAAAAGAATGTACCGGGCCCTTTTAACATCATACTGCCGGTAACCCCAATACGCCTCTGTGTAGTAAGGGCCGAATTTTTCCGCTTCCGCACAGATCGCACTGTGGGAAATGTTGTTGGGTGAGCCGATAATTTTGGTCATGCGATCATAGAGGACATCTCGCATGTACGTATACCGACCGCGCATGAGCATGTATTTGTAGGTTTCGTTGTTGTTTCTGAGCTCCATGATCTTGTCGGCAATGGTGTTCAAGGCTTCGTCCCAGGAAATGGGCACATATTTCGGATCCTCGTTGCGTCCCTTTTTAGGATTGGTCCGTTTCATGGGGGTTTTGATTCGATCCGGGTCATATATCTGCTGCAAAGCCAGATGGGATCTCGGACAACTCGCACTTCCATTCACCTTCGAATTCGGATTTCCCCGGACTTTTACCGCCCTGCCGTCGACGACGTACACCTGTTTGGAGCACCAGGAGGTACATCCCTGACAGGTGGCCGATTGCCACGCCCCGGCTCCGCCGGAGGTCGTTTCACTGGCTTGCGCTAGTGCCCGAAACGCTGGCTTGACGGATCCGCCGAGGGCAATTGCACCTCCGGTGGCGGCTGAGGCTCTTTTTATGAAAGATCTTCTTGTAATTTTGTAATCATTTAGAAAATCCTTCATCATGGCTTTCTTTTTGTTCTGTTTCATCTCCATATTACCTCCCTTCGTTAACCTTCTTAAACCTTAAAGATGGTTCAAGAATTAATTGGTTGATGGTTTACCGGAATTCGCCTCATTATTTTCAATCGATCGCAGCCAGTAAAAAAGTTCATCCGGATCGATCGGCCGATTGAGACAGGCATAAATGTGGTAGCAGATCGCGTCTTTTAGCTCCGGGTGAAACGGATGTTTGGATAAGCAAAAAAAATAGACTCCCGGGAATTTTAGGGTGAGTTCCCTCACGGTTCGATTGTCTGCCGCCACCGTGTCGATATCCCATAATATTGCCTGGCATTTAGTATCCTTGATGCGTTGTTCTAAATTGTGAGTTGAATATTGTGAGGCTGCTTTAAATTGACCCGTTTCCAGCAGTTCGCAGAGCTCCCGACATTGTTTTTTATCGGCATCGATCACCAATATTGATTTTTTCATTTGCTCACGGGCTCCTCGAACGAAACCGGCATGAAATCAGGAAGAATAAAAGATCTTAGTACCACAACGTAGCAAGGGTTATGCCAGAACGAACCCGAAAATCGTCAGGTGTTCAATTTAGGAGCATTTATGCGACAGGTTTAAATTTAAGCAATTGAAATTTAATCAAATAAAATTGAAGAGAAAAAGCTGGGAATTGAAAATTTAATTTCAGTAGAAGGGTGAATTGCAGGCAGGATTTTTTTAAACCTGTACGGGTTACAGACATAAAAACTGGCGATATATTAGATTCTCATTTATATTAAACGGTTAGCTGTGTACGAATCCCGGACACATTATTCAGCCTCAAACACATGAATTATAATAGTGGCTTAAAAACCTCGCAGGATCGACAGATTTTCATTTTCTCTTTCCAATCCTTTTGGCTCATTCCTTCACAAATGGTTCCATTTATAAACCAGCAGAGATCGCCCGATCCAAACTCCCAGGCCGGGCAATCGCGTTTTTGCTGGGGCGGACATTTTTTTACAAACCAGCAGGGCTTTTGCTTTATGCCCTTTTGTTCCAATCTGGATACCAGGAAAAAGACCTGACGTTCGACATGCACCGGCACGGATCGCCAGCCCTGCTCATAGCTGTGAATGGCTTTCAGAGATGTCCCCAGCAGTTCGGCCATCTGTTTCTGGGTCTTGGCCAACCGCTTTCGATATTTTTTGAATTCGTTCTTATTCATGTTTTCTTGTCGCGTGGGTTATCGACCAGGTTGCGTCGCTCTATGCAAAAAACCATGCCAGATGAGAGATACTAACATTACAGGGAAGCAGGGCCAAGCAAAAAATGCCACATTGTGGTATTTTTCATTGCTCTAACCCCTAATGAATCGTTGGTTTGTTAATCTGATATTTTTTAAGTTTGTCATATAGCGTACTGCGGCTGATCCCCAGATGTAAGGCGGCCTTTTTCTTGTTCCAGTCGCATTCCTCCAAAACTTCCTGGAGCAATTTTTTCTCATTTTCAACGATCGTCCCCGGGGCTTCCGAAGAAATAGCCGGAGCAGCATCCCGAATGGCAGAGGGCAGATCCGAAATTTCGACTTTGCTTCGCTTGGCTAAAACGGCGGCGTGCTCAATGCTGTTTTCCAGTTCGCGAACGTTCCCCGGCCAGGGGTAATCCAGCAGCAGCCCCATGGCTTCCGAGCTGAAATCCTGAATTTCTTTATGCTGTTCAAGGGCAAATTTGGATAAAAAATGACGCGCCAGCAACGGAATATCGTTGCGCCGTTTTCTTAACGGGGGCAGGTGGATTGGAATAACATTGAGACGATAAAAAAGATCCTCACGAAAGGTTCCGTTTTTTACTTCTTGAATTAGATCCTTATTGGTGGCGGCGAGAATGCGAACATCGACCTTGAGTTTCTCTTCGCCTCCGACACGTTCGAATTTTTGACTTTGCAAGACCCGCAGCAGCTTGATCTGGGCTGAAGGCGCAATTTCGCCGATTTCATCTAAAAATACGGTACCGCCGTCTGCTTGTTCAAAACGTCCGAATTTTTGCCGGATGGCACCGGTAAAGGCGCCTTTTTCATGACCGAAGAGTTCGCTTTCCAAAAGTGTTGCCGGATAAGCTGAGCAGTTGATCACGACAAACGGATTATCCCTCCGTGGGCTCTGCCGATGAATGGCCCGGGCGACCAGTTCTTTACCGGTCCCGCTTTCCCCCTGAATAAGAATCGTTGCATCGGTGGGCGCGATATCTTCTATTAAACGATACATATTTTGCATCTTTGGGTCTTTACCAACCAGCCCGCTGAATTCAGCAGTATGTTCGATACGAGTCTTCAGCTCGCGGATCTCTTCTTCATGGATTGCCGAACGGCGAATGGCGCCGGCAGTCTGGTTCAAAATCAGATCAATAATGTCCAGCTCTTTGGTGACACAGTTACAATTTCCGGGACAAGCGATCAGCAGCGCCCCTTGAAGTTGATTCTCGCTGCGCAGGGGGAAAACGATCAGATCTTGTGCGGTTTTAAATTCTAAGGGTAAAAATGTTGTGTTGGATGGTTCGACTTTAACAAATTTGGATTGGTCTAAACCGAAAACAAGCGCAGCTGCCCTTTGCGTGGCGGCAATATCCAGAGTTCTGGATTCCTTCGCGGTTTGCAGGAAGATATTGTCGCCATTGCTACTGAATATCAACATACATAGATCCTTACAGGTGACAATGCTTTGCAGTTTTTTGATTAAATAGGCGCAAACATCCCTTAAATGAGTCAACGCGCCGATTTCCTGGGCAATGGTAAATGATGTGTGTGTTTGCCGGTGGGCCCGATCGAGCTGACCGGTTTTCTCTTCAAGCCGCTGGGTGTAGTCCTTTATTCGAGTGACCATGTGGTTAAAAGAAGATGTCAATCTTCCGACTTCGTCCCGGCTGTTTAAAGGGACATTTAATTCAAGATTACCTTCATCAATTTTTTCAGCAGCTTTTGCCAATGCCGCCAAAGGCCTGGTTACACGTTTGATGAAGAAAAGGCTTCCACCGATTGCGAATAAAAGAATCGAAAAAGTTATTACGCTCATTTGAAGCCATAATTGTTTTACCTGGTCACGGAAAGGTTTTTCAGTGACGCCCAGCCGGAGGGTGCCGGCTTTTCCTGCAAAAATGGGCCAGGCAATATCCAAATATCGCTCTCCTTCGGTGGATACGATTTCTTTATGTCGATTATAATTATCCAGGACAATATCATTGACCCCTATAAGTTCGATTGGTATCCCCTGTGTAAATGTGTGAGCCAGAACCTGGTTTTCTTTAATAATAAAGATGTAGGCTGCGTGAGGCGTACTGGTCATATGGTAATCAAGCATTTTTTGAAGCGCCACCAGGTCATTGGTCAGGATCTTATCAGTGGCATCCAGCGCAACTGCCTGGGCTATATTTTCGGCCTGAGCGCTTAATGATGAAAACAGACTGCTACTATACCGTTGGGTCACAACCAGCGAAATAAGTAATCCGCTACCGATAACCATAAGCGAAACGGCCATCAACAATTTATTTTTCAGACTTTGTGGGCGCATACTTCTAATCCTCCAGCGATGCAAGTTCCAGATTTATTTTCCGGATGCTGTCATACCATTTATCTTTTGGTAATATAAATTTATCGATCATCAATTCTTTTAAAATCGCTTTCCCCTGTGGATCCTGATGCATGGTAAATAGCAGTATGCGAATTTTTGTCATGAGTTCAGATGATATAGAGTTTGAGGCCACCATTGGCGGTATGCCGTAGGGTTCTGATTTGCGAATAATGCGGGTTTTGGATGTGAAAATAGGATTTTTGTTGTTGTAATATTCCCAGATCAAACCGTCGACGGCGGCACCGTCCACCAGGCCTTTGGCCACCGCCAATATGGCGTTGTCATGGCTGTAGGTGTAAATCGTTTTTTCAAAAAACGTTTCGGCTGTTTCTCCCATTTGCCAGAGCCAGTAAGTCGGGACCAACTTACCCGAATTCGAGTCGGGATCGGTAAACGCAAAAACACGTCCTCTGAGATCTTCGAGTGTTCGGAATTCACTCGTCTTATTTATAATCAAATAAGAATGATAAAAATGGCTGTTCTGAACCTCGGGTGTTGCCACCAACTGAAACCCATATTTTTCCTTGCCGACAACATAGGGTCCAGAGCATATAAAGGCCAAATCGATCTGGCCCTTGGCCAACAGTTCATTGATCTCCCCATAAGTTTTGCGCTGGATAAACTGAATTTCACGCCCCATTTTTTGGCCAATGTAGTCCAACAACTGCCGGTAATAGACGAAAGTTTCCTTAGGTGATATTATTGCGGCTACCGCAACTTTTAGCTGCGCGGATTCAGGATCTGAACTTATCGGACGATCCACCGTCACAGTTTTAGAGAAATCAACCACAACGGCATCGCTGTCTTTGCCGCAGCCTGAAACATAAATCCCGATAAAAAATATCAGGCAACCGATAATCAGTTTTGTCTTGTTTCCCATGCTGATGCGCCTTTCGAATTATACTGCAAACCTGTTCGTGTCTGAAAATCGTACACACAGTCTGGACATACCACCATGTGGTGGTTTTGGTCAACAAAATAATGCCATTGCTAATATTCTTCTAAAAAATACGATTTATGCCAGCGAAAAAAATCGTTTAAAGAAAAAAGACCGGTTACAATTGGAAGCGGTGTTAAAGTCTGAAACAAAAATCAACCCTTGAACTGCCACGTTGTGGTGATTTTTGTCAAGATAATTTTTCAATTTTAACAGGAATATCTTAGCGGATGGGCTTTACGAACGATTAGCGTACTGGATGGTAAGTTAATTATGGTCGGTGCAGGATCGTAGAAAGTATTAAATTTTATTATGAGATATCATAAGACTTTAAGTTGCTTCTTAATAATTTCTGAATCGAATTGTTTTATCTTCATGCGTTAATGACCGGAATAGGCATCCTTCAAAACCTCGATCGGGTGAATGACCTTGTGAGGCGTAAGTTGGGTAAACTGCAGGCGGCAGCTCAGACAATCGGTCACGATATTATCAGGGCTGAGCGCTTTTATTTTGTGCATCAATCTGCCCCCCAGTTGAATCGACGCGTGGTGAAATTCTCTTTTAAACCCCATAATACCGGCCATGCCACAGCAAAAAAGGTTTCCATTGATGAGCTCCAGGGTGATGCCGGGGATTATTTTCAGCAGGTCCAGATACGGCCGCCCGATATTCTGCTCTCTTAAGTGGCAGGGAGGGTAATAGACCATATGGCTAGATACCGGGCCGAATGTTGTCTGGAGTTCGCCTGATTTTTGAAGACCGGCTAAATAATCACCCAGATCATATGTATTTTCCGCCACCTGAATGCGCTTAAGGGGACTCAAAGTTGAAAAATACCCTTCGTCTTTGAGAATCTTTTCGTACATAGCCTTTTTGACGTGTTCAAACTCCCGGTTCACCGGATTATTCGATGCTTTTTCTTTCGGGAGTTTGAAATAAGCCTCATCCGCACCCACGGACTCCTGATATTCAGAGGAATAATAAGCGCCTTCCTTTAAGATATTTCTTAACATAAACCCGCAGGTCGGACAGGAGCAGACGATGTCATAGCCGCTCTCCACCGCCTCGGCCAGGCGATCCAGATTGAAACGCACAAATTCCATTGTCAATTTTCGGTCGCCCTCCAGCAGGCTTGGCATGCCGCAGCACTTTTGTTCCGGATAGTAGACCTCGATACCATTGTGTTGAAAAACTTCAACCGCGGCCTTTGGTACATCCGGGAACAGATAATTTGCCGTGCAACCTGAAAAATAGGCTATTTTTCGATTGGGCTGCTTCTGGGGTTGAGTATTTAAGCTGTTCTTTTTAGCCCACTGGGGAAAATTTTCTTGCGGAAATACTGGAATCCGGCGCTCCGGGTGAATTCCCGTGGCCGATTTAAAGAGTTCGCCGGTGAGCTTATGCTTGAAAAGAAAATTGGTCATCCGGGGAAACATGCCGCACAGCTTTCCGACGCGTTCAACATCCTCCAGGGTGCGCACGCCGAATTTTAGCCCATCTCTTTCGATGAATTGCGTTTTGGCCTTGATGATGTCTGCGCGGATATTCGGACACGGGCACAGCGCGCAGAAGTTGCACAGATCAACCAGTTTTCGAAGCTCATCAGAGCTAATCTTTTTACCCGTTTCGATCTCCTTATCATACAATCTGTATAACTCCGGAAACATGAGACAGTCTGAATCCATCAGGAATCGACAGACATCGCAATCCGAACAGGCGTCCACCACCATTCTTGCAGTGTTTTCAGGCTCATTATTTTCCATTTACGGATTCGGTTTTCTCCCAGCTTTCATCATCAATGTAGCGCTAAATATTTAATGCTAAATAAGACTTGCGGCTAAACCTGTGAAGCACCGGAGTGCCCATACCGTGCCGGATGGCCTTTAGCAGTCTTCTCTCTTTCAGGGGGACCGTACCGGCGAGCATGTGCACGGGGAGGTGATCAAAGGCCCTGGCAACCATCGGTGTACTGGGACCCAGCATCAAGGTTTTTACTTTACCATGAACGTTTGCCAGTATTTCTTCGGTGCTGTTATTCAAAATCGAGGTCGATGTCAGAAACAGCACATCCGCCCGGCTTTTCAGGTTTTTATAAAAATCCGCCTTCCGGCCGAGCCCGCGGGATTGATCGAGGATATCGAGAACAGCTTCTCTTTGTTCAAAACGCTTGATCAAAGGGCCAAAGTAGCCAACCATCGCAACGTTTGTTCCCTTTGTGATTTTAAACTGTTCGAACATGATTTCGTTATTTTCATCTTCCGGTAACTGCAGCGCATGTTGATAGTTCAGCGCATTGACAAGGGCCAGCGCCATGCTTCTTTCAATCGGTTGGTCGCTTTTTATTTTTTCCAGTAGCGCAACTGCCGGCCGGTCTTCGTAATCAGTGGCTTCGTTTAACAGCATACAGGATTTTTTATCTTCAAAATAGGTATAGGCGATCCCGATACCGCCGTCAGAAGTGGCCACAGCAGTATACCCCAGGCCGAGGCACAACAGTTCCACCCGTATTTTTTCAGCGTTATCCCTAAATAAGTTGAATAATTTGTCGTTGATGATCATGGCTTTACCTTTATTAACTCCGGTGTCAGGGTGTTTTATCGTCATGCCCGCGCTAGGCGGGCATCCCGCTTCTGCCGCAAAACATTTCTGGATTCCCGCCTTTGCGGGAATGACACATGTGGAATGAAAAAACTTCCCGACCCCTCAATTAACGGCTTTTGCTGAAATTCGGTATCCACTTGCCCGTCTTTTTCTTATATGCAATGTAGTTCAGTCCCCATTTTGCTTTCAGCAGTTTTTCCTCGTAGCCGGCGATATAATTATAGAATAGTGCAATTAGCACCAGCAGAGTAAGGCAAAACAGAGACGCTGTAGAAACCGTCATGCCGAAGTAAATTAAAATACTGCCCAAATATAATGGGTGCCTGACGTATCGGAATGCTCCGGTAGATACAACTTCGTTAGCACGTTGATCTCCGCTGATAACCACATGACCGGACTTGAAAAGGTAAAAAGCGGCAGCCAATGCAGCCCCCAGGATAATTAAACGAATTACCAGCGGGATGCTATCCGCCAAAAATGTGGAGCGGTGCAGGATAAATGAATCCAGGATCCATATAACAAGAAACAAACCGAACAGAATCAGCTGCCCTGCGTCTCCCAGGGGATGTTCACCGTTTTTTTCTCGCATCTTTCCTTTCTCATGGCGTCCTTGTTTTGTAAATATCATCCATATGAATATGAACATGTTCGTAAGTCCAGCGAATAAAGCGTTCCAGCTTGCCGTGCCCATGAAACGCATGCCGCCCTTCACGGTCAAAGTCAGCATCCGACATCGTGCTAACGATTGAGATCGTATCTTCGCGGACCGATTTAAATTGCGCGATGAGTTCATCAATGTTCAATCCGTCCAACTTTTTGGGTTGGGACCGGTTATAACGCTCAATATCAAAATCTTCCGGTGAGCCGAGACCACCGGCTAAGATATCGCGGAACAACCACTGCATCGCGCGTTCGATGGTGACAAAATGGGCCAACACCTGTTGAACCTTCCATTTAGCCCCATCCTGATAGACCTGAATGCCAAGCTCATCCGGTGATAAAGATCGGAAAAATGCAATGGAATCTTCCAGATTTTTTTCGAGCTCAGCCATGATATGTGTGCGTCGGTCTTTCATCAAACTGCTCCTTTTATCAGACGATAGGTTTTATTACTGCCTTCCTGCCGAGGTGTCACCGAAAAAAACTACGGCGAAGGATCCATGACCATATTGGCATCCTGCAACGCATTATTGGCTGCCTGATCAACGTATGCCTGGATTCTGGGGCGTATCTTAGCGAGTTCGGTTTGTGGAATATTTTTTATGTTCGCCGGCCAATTAAAGTTGTCCATTCTTGCCCTGGTCAGGCTCGGGCGACCGGCGCCGATTCTGGCAACCGGCCGCGTCTGGAAAACGACAACACGGATCTGGGCGTATGGATGCACCCAGCTATTTCTGATGCCGACCACCCCGAGCACGGTCCGCCTCGTAAAAAGGCCATAACCCTCAAGCACAATCGAATCATCATGTATTTTCCAGGGGCTTTCGCCTTTGAAGCTCTGCACCATTATGATGACATCCAGATCATGGCTTTTCGCCTCGCTTTCAATAAAATCGACCAGATCCTGTGAAATACTTCTGCGGGTTGCGGCAGCACCGATTTGATCCGAAAGCTGCTTCAGGCGGGATTGGACCTGCGGAGACCGAATGGGAACAACCACAAAGCGCTTATCCTTTTGTAAAGAATCCGCCAACTGGGTGTCCACATAGGCCGGCATATCCCAATCCACCTTAATTTGTCTGGTAAAACTATTTATTCGGTCTATGGTTATATGGCGATGGGTCAGGTATGATTCCAGGCTGTTCATGATGCCGACCCGGGTGCCGTCTTGAAAGGTGGGTTTCGGCCCGGGATCCGTCGCACAATTGAAACACACAAATGCCGCAATCAGAATTACGATTAAGGACCGAATCACGCATCCTCCTTTACCCATTCCATGGACCCATGTCTCCTGTTCTGCCTGGTTATTGATGGAAAAGGCTATCACCGGATTGCCGAACATCTAACGGTAATTAAAATCCGGATTTAAAAGCTGAATTTCAATGATTTCGCCGGCGATCCATTCTTCCCAGCCCTCAGGAATGATAATCAGGGCGTCCTTGCGAGCCATGGAAATGAGTCGGCTTTTTAGTTTAGCAGGTTTGACGATGAGCTGATGTTTTTCTTTTTCAAGGCGAGCGTGAATAAACTGGGTCCAGTCCTTATGGCCGCGGACGGTTTCAGTCAATTGCGCGCGGGTCACTGGAAAAGAAAAGTTGGTTTCGCCTTTCATCTTCATGATTGCCGGAAGTGCCAGCTGCAAAAAAGCCATCTCGTTGGATGGTGGCCCACCCGGTAAAATGAAAAACGGCTTTTGTTCTAAAAGGCCGAAACCCACCGGTTTTCCGGGGCCCATTCTGACCCGGCGATAAATTCCCTGCCAATTCAGTTTTGCGACCACATCTAAAATCAGATCGCGTTCACTGCCCCAGGCCCCGCCGCAGGTCACAAAGGCATCCGCTTCGGAAAGCTGGGCCGTGATGGTGTTTTCAATTTCCTGCCGGCTGTCACCGACAAGCACGGCGGAATACGGAAGGCCGTAAAATGCTAACCAGGAACAAATCTCGATCATATTGCTAGCATACAGTTTTCCTTCGGTCAACGGTTTTCCGGGCGCCACTACTTCATCACCGCAGGCAATGACAGCCACTTTCGGCACTTTATGAACTGCGGCGCTATGCAGGCCGGCTGAGGCGATCAGCCCGATAAGTGCAGGAGACAGTTTTTCGCCTTTTTCGGCAACCGTTTCTGCCCGACGGATGTCGCTTGCGCGTTCCAGAATATTGCGGCCTTCTTCAGCGATATGGTGTGCAATAATCGCATCAGCGGACGGCTGGCAGAATTCTTCAGACAGGACGGCATTGGCACCTTCGGGTAAGGCAGCACCGGTGGTGACGCGAACCACCTGCCCAGGGGCAATTTGCAGAGCGGTCACATCACCGGCCGTAAGCTTCCCCACCACTTTCAATTTTACGGGATTTTCTTCTGTGGCGCCGGCCAGATCCGATGAAATCACGGCATACCCGTCTTTGCGGGACGAGGTGCTGGATGGAGCGTCAACTCTGGCGACAATATTTTCGGCAAGTATTTTACCGGTCAGTTGATCGAGGGCAAGTATTTCGGTTTCGCCGGCAGCGACATTGGCCAGTGTCAGTTCAAGCGCTTCTTCAAAACTAATGAATGTTTTCATATCGTCGGTTTATGGTTGCAACTTTGTTGGATTTAGTTAACTGGGAATTTAATATATGTAAAGGTTCCGTTTTGCAAGGGTTCAGGGTTCTGGGTTCAGACGTAGGGCGGGCCTCTGCGCCCGCCGTTCAGAGGTCGGCACGGAGGCCGACCCTACTTTCTAACCGCTGAACCTGAAACCCACTTTATTTGAAGTCCCGATGGCATTGTGCCATCCGATTTTTCAGATCGCGAATTTCATGCTGGACGATTTCGTATTGGTTTTGCTCCACTGCTTGTTTGAGGGTGCCCAGATGGTCGATATATTCATCCATGGCCGCTTGCCACTCCGGTTCGGCGAATTTGGCCATCTGGCGGGATTGGCTGACGAATTCCGTCAGTGCATCGGTATCGGGCATTTTGCCGCCGGCAACGCTTTTTTGGATCATTTTAAAATTGCGGGCCAAGCGCTTTTTGACGGCTTTCCAGGAATCCTTCCAGGCAATAACTTCCTCCCGGGCCGCTTGCTCGTATTGCTCCAGAGTTGACCAGTGCCATTTTATTTTGGTGTCGATGCGGCCCTTTTTTTCTTTATGGCTGATTTTAGCCTGCAGCTTATCCGGTATCGACCAGCGGTGCTCTGCAGTTTCAAAATTTCCTTGGCGCAGCGCCGCGACCAGCTGTTCCAGATAATCGGCCAATTCCTGTCTTTGCATTTCTTTTTTGATTTTATTTTTCATCCATCCTCCACGATCTTGATGACGACCAGGGTTACATCGTCCTCGGGCTCCTTGGCCTGCCGGAAACGCGTTAAAGCGGTCAATATTTCCTTCATTATTTCATCGGCGCTCGCGGTGGCCTTATGACGAATAATGTCTTTTAGCGGTTCTTTGCCGAAAGGGTTGCCGGATATATCGAATGTCTCCCAGATTCCATCTGTTCCCAGAAAAATGATTTGGCCTGCGGTCAGATCGGCGTGTTCGTTTTCTTCATATTGATAGTTTTCATCCCAGCCCAGCGCCAGGCCGGAACCGTAGAGGTCTTCAAACCCGTCACTGGTCGGGTCATACAGAAGTGCGGCGTCATGACCAGCGCGCACCCATTTCAGCCGATGGTTTTGCGAATCAACCATCAGGTAAAAGAGGGTGGTAAACCGGCCGGTATCATAGATATCCAGCGTGAGGTTGCGGTTGACGTCGCTGACGATTTGAGCGAGCGTTCCCGGCTGGGCCGAGCGGCTGCGAATCAGCGCACGGGCCGTCGCCATCAAAAGACCGGCAGCGATACCGTGACCGGAAACATCGCCGACGACGACATTGAATTTGCCATCCGCCGTTGGCGAAATATTGAGGAAATCATAAAAATCACCGCCGGTCTTGTTGCAATAGATACTTTTGGCGGCGATGTCGAGACCGCTTATAGCCGGAATTTCTTTGGGAAGCAAATTTTGCTGGACTTCTTCAGCAACTTCCAGGGCACTGAGCATACGGTTGTTGCCGATGGCCAGATCGATCAGATGCGTAACGGTTCGGGCGGTATTAACGACGGTGTTAATAACGTCAGAATCAAATTTTTTGATGCCGTCTTGCTTGTTAAAGGCAATGATCGATATATCGCCTTCAGCGTAATTAATGTAGCTGGCGATGGCAAAGCCTAAAAACGCCTTAACGCCTTCATCAAACGGGTGCTTGTTTTCAAACTCTTCCTGGGGCATGGATGGCGGCTTGGTGGCCGTTGCCACACAGCCGTTAATGTCGCATTCCGCTTTGCGCGATGCCCAGATCGGCGCCGAGGAATTTTCAGGGACCTGGACCAGCCTGGATTTTATCAGACCATCGGGTTTGCCCTTAAATGCGTATCCGGAAAGGTGTCCTTCTTTATCTTCTCGGGTGATAAAAACTCCCTGGTAACCTTCTCCTAATATGAGCAGCGCAAGTCTATCGAATATATCATTGTTAACGGCAAGTTCGTTAATTGAGTTGATAATTTCACGGCTGAATCGTCGAATTGACGACAAACTGACATCCCTTGCTTTACGTGATGATATTTCATCCAACCATATAAGAATGTGATTGCCTGCTCCGATCTTTGTCTTGGTCTGATACCATTTGTCGGTAATTTTCGAATAGAATTCCAGGGGCTCCGTCTCCCATTCCGATCTTATTTCTTCGGTGGCTTTTAGAATGGTTTTGGCCTCGGGATTTCCAAACAAATCATGTATTTTTTTGATATTATTTTTTTCAAAAAGCCTTCTGGTATTGCCTGCAGTCGCGACGATCCGGCCGCCTTTGTCGATTACAAATACAGGGTCCTGACGTTCTGCCGGAAGTTGACAAAGGATATCCATGTCCCTGTTTTTAAATTTTATCGAGGCTTTGGCAAAGCCCTGCACAAAGAGGGGCACGATGTAGGGAACTGCTGAAAAAAAAATGCTGTTGCCCTGGAAGACATTGATGCTGGCACCGATTAAAAAAGCGACCAGATAGGTGATTGGGTTGATTAATTCTTTGCTAAGAAACTTCAGGAAAACCGCGGTGTTTATTGGCATGTGACGAACCCTCCGGGGGATGACCCATTAGCCGACCGTTCGGCAATGTCTATGTTTTGCAGATTCGAATCTAAAAGATTCAGGTAAAAATGAAATCCACCTTGAAAGGCGCGATTGGAGAACATCTGTGATGTAGGTGTGTAGGGTGAAAAAACGTGTGTGCCTGTGTGCCTATGTACCTGTGTACGTGTATACGCGTATGCTCGTGTACTCCTATGCTCGTTTGCGGGTTTGATTTGGATGCGTTTTATTCGTTGCGGTGTTCCTCGATGCTGATCGGATCGCCGCACCGAATTTTTCCCTCTTTCAGCACCCGTGCAAAAACGCCTTCGCGCGGCATTATGCAATCGCCGGCTTTGTAGTAAATGGCGCAGCGATTGTGGCACTCTTTGCCGATCTGGGTAATTTCAACCAGAGCATTCAGCCCCAGCCGGATACGGCTGCCCACCGGAATGTTTTTCCAGTCAATGCCGGTGGTGGCGATGTTTTCGGCAAAATCGCCGAAAGTTACCTCAAGGCCTTTTTCACGGGCTTTATCTATTTCTTCAGAGGCCAGAAAACTGACCTGTCGATGCCATTTGCCGGCATGAGCATCGCCCTCGAGACCATGCTCCTTTTTTAAAAAGGCTTCATTAACCGTTACTTTTTGGGTTCCCTTTTTCTTGCTGGTTGCGATGGACACGATTTTCATTTTCATTTGCACCTTTTATTATCGGACCTCATAGCGTTTATTATTCAAAAGCGTACCTATTTAATAATAATCTCGATTTTCTATATTTAAAGACATTTTTGAGATGGATTCTAAATATTGCCAATCAAAAAAATGCCATAAGTCGCTCTGACATTGGGTAAAAATTTGATAATCTTGCCGTAGCGGTCCTGCGAATGGGCATTAATGGCAACTTCTTTTAAAATTTTCAAACCGACATCATGAATAAATTTTCTAAAATCCTTGATGGTAATCACCCGAATATTGGGTGTGTTATACCATTGATAGGGCAGCTGTTTGGTGACCGGCGCATATCCGGAGCTCAGCAGCTGCATCCGACAGGCCCAATGACTGAAATTCGGAAAACTGACAATACCCTTTTTGCCGATGCGCATTATTGCACGAATAAGTGTATCCGGCTCATAGACCTGCTGCAACGTCTGGCTCAAAATGACATAATCAAAAGTTTGTTCCGGATAATCGGGGACTTCCTCATTGATGTCTCCCTGCAGAACCGTTAATCCCTTTTCGATGCATGCGGCGACCTTTTCTTCCTGCAGTTCGATCCCCGAACCGGTCACCTTTTTTTTATTCATTAAATATCGCAGCAGTTCGCCGTTGCCACATCCCAGATCGAGAACATGGGATCCCGGGTCTATCCAGCTGGCGATAATCTGAAGATCATAGCGCATTCTGTTATTTTGTGTTTTCACGGCAGACACGTTCTAAAAATCCTTTGATCAAAGTTGTCAATCGTGGGTTGGGGATTAAAAAGGCGTCGTGGCCCCACTCGGCTTCGATTTCACAAAAGCTTACATCCAGTCCGTTTTTCTTCATGGCTTTGACCATGGCCTTGGATTGGTAGGTTGGGTAGAGCCAGTCGGAAGTAAAGGATACCACCAGAAATTTGGCTTTGGCCTTTGAAAAGGCTTTTACCGCTGAGCCTTCACCGTATTGATTTCCCATGTCATAATAATCGCTGGCCTTGGTGATGTAGAGAAAGGAGTTGGCATCGAAGCGATCCACAAATTTTTTGCCCTGATAACGCAAATAACTTTCCACCTGGAAATCTGCATCGAAGTTAAATGAAAAATCGCCCTTATCCTGTAAGCGCCGCCCGAACTTGAGACGCATGGATTCATCCGATAAATAGGTAATATGGCCGATCATGCGGGCCACCGCCAGCCCCAGATTCGGTTTGGGCCCGTAATAATAGTTGCCGCTGTTCCAGTTGGGGTCGGCCATGATCGCCTGTCTGGCCACCTCGTTAAAAGCAATGGCCAGGGCCGAGTGTTTGGTAGTGCTGGCCAGTGGAATGGCTGAAACCACCATGTCCGGGTACCTTACCGCCCACTCCAGCACCTGCATGCCGCCGATAGAGCCGCCGACCACGCACAAAATTTTTTCGATTCCCAGATGATCCATCAGTTTTTTTTGGGCCGCAACCATGTCGCCGATGGTAACCACCGGAAAATCAAGCGCATAGGGCTGGATATTTTTCGGGTTGGTGCTGCAGGGCCCGGTAGATCCCATACAGCTGCCGATAATATTGGAGCAGATTACAAAATATTTACCGGTATCAATTCCCTTGCCGGGTCCCACCATAATATCCCACCAGCCGGGCTTTTCGTCGTCTTCCTTATAATAGCCGGCGGCGTGAGAATCTCCGGAAAGGGCATGCAGAATCAAGATGACATTGCTTTTGTCTGCATTTAATTCACCGTAGGTTTCATAGGCAAGGGTTACCGGTCCGAGTCTGGCGCCGTTTTCCAGTACCATTTCATCGGGCGGCTCGGCAAAAGTGAAGAATTTCTTCTCCACAATACCCACGGAAATGCCTTCTTGATCGTGTTCGATATATTCGCTCATAACCGAAAAACCGTTAAATCTGGATATAACCACGAAAACACGAAAAACTTATCTTTTTTCTTTCGTGTTTCAGTTTTTTCGTGCTTTCGTGGTGAATAATTTTTTAATATCAGATTCTACAATGCCAGAAACAAGGCCCCTTTTTTACCGCCCATCCAAATCACGGTGCAAAAAGGGCCATCTGATTTTGTTACTTGATTTTTTTTATAAGGGCAAGAGAAATCAGGTTTGGGCAAATGCCTGTTCTAAATCCTGCTTGATATCATCAATGTGCTCGAGACCGATTGACAGGCGCACAAGATTCGGCGTCAATCCACCGGCTCTTTGTTGTTCTTCGCTTAATTGCGAGTGGGTCGTACTTGCAGGGTGAATAACAAGACTTTTGGCATCTCCGACATTTGCCAGATGAGAAAACAGTTTCAGGCTGTCCACAAATTTTTGGCCGGCTTCAAGACCGCCTTTAATCCCAAAAACCACCATGCCGCCGAAACCGTTTTTAAGGTATTTGCTGGCAACCGGGTAGGTTGGATCATCCTCTAAGCCGGGATAACGCACCCATTCCACGTTGGCGTGTTCCTTCAGGAATCGAGCCACCGCGGATGCGTTTTCACAATGGCGCTGCATGCGCAGAGGCAGGGTTTCCAATCCCTGTAAAAACATCCAGGCATTGTCCGGGGAAATACATGCTCCCAGGTTGCGCAGGGGCACCAGCCGCATTCGCAGGATAAAAGCGATGGGATTCATGTCGCCCAGATCATGGGCGTAACGGATATCGTGGTAGCTGGGATCAGGCTCGTTGTAGAGCTTAAATTTTGGGTCCTGCCAGTCAAATTTTCCCGAATCGATCACAATGCCGCCAATACCGGTGCCGTGTCCTCCCATCCATTTGGTGAGGGAATTCACGACGATGTCGGCCCCATGCTCGATTGATTTCAGCAAATAGGGCGAGGTAAAGGTGGCATCGACAATCAACGGCAGATTGTGGCTGTGGGCAATCTCAGCGACTGCGCTGATGTCTGTAAACTCCAGCACCGGATTGCCGATGGTTTCAATAAATATGGCCCGGGTTTTATCGGTGATTACATTGGCAAAATTGTCCGGATCGCGGGCATCCGCAAAGTTTACCTGGATGCCGAATTGCGGAAGAATGCAATCAAACATCGTATAGGTGCCGCCATATAAGTTGGTGGCAGATACGATTTCATCCCCGGCCTCACAGATATTGATAATCGTATAATACACTGCCGATGTACCGGAAGCTAAGGCCAGTGCTGCTGCTCCGCCTTCCAGCGCCGCAACCCGCTGCTCGAGTACATCCTGGGTGGGATTCATGATTCGGGTGTAAATATTTCCCGGTTCCTTGAGTGCAAAAAGATTGGCGGCATGTTCGGTGCTGTTGAATACATAAGAAGAAGTGCGGTGCACCGGCACCCCTCTGGCGGTGGTGGCCGGATCGGGTTGCTGGCCGGCGTGCAGACACTGTGTTTCAAATTTATAATTGTCATTCATTTTTCGGATCCTATTTTTTAAAGTTGGAATTTTCAGGCGTGCTGACGGTCAGCCAGCACGGCAGATGATTTTCGGTGAAAGGGTTTATGTTTTTGCTGCAGGAAGCTTATCCGATCAGGGGCCCAAATACTTCACAGGTCTTGCAGATCTTCATTTTTTCTTTCCAGTTTTTCTGAGCCGTACCGTCGCAAATGGTTCCATTGATAAACCAACAAAGCTCACCCGCCCCGAACTCCCAGGCCGGGCATTGGCTTTTTTGTTCCGGGCTGCATTTTTTAACCTGCCAGCAGGCTTTCAATTTGCCTTTTTGGGAATTTTGCTTAACGGTTAAAAAATACATCTGGCGTTCAACCGCTGCAGGAACACTGCGCCAACCCTGCTCATAGCTGTGCACGGCCTTAAGCGATACACCCAATAGCTGGGCCATTTGAGCCTGAGTTTTGCCTAATTTTGCTCTAAACTCTTTAAACTCTGAACTTTCCATAAGATTCTTCCCTTAGCTGAACGTTTATTTATTATAAGGTAAGAATATAATTTGATACATTGTGGCAGTTGTGTCAACAAAAAATATATAGAAGTGGTTTCAAAACCCCATCTAATCACAGCGCGGCGCTGATAATGCCGCCGCCCAACACCGTATCATCAGCATAGATTACCGCCGACTGTCCGGGGGTTACCGACATCTGTGGTTTTTTAAATAATATCCTGGTTTGCTCCCGATCCGGCGGATAAACCGTTGCATCCGTCTCTTTGTGCCGGAGGCGGATTTTGACCTGTACGTCCAGCGGCCGCTCGATGCGATCGACGCCAATCAAATTTAAATCGGTGGCAACCAGACCTTTTGAACGATGCTCATGATGGCTGACAACAATACGATTTTTGGCCGCATCGATTCGACTGACATACAGGGGCTTATGGGAGGCGATGCCAAGGCCGCGGCGCTGGCCGATGGTATAATGGATGATCCCCCGGTGTTCCCCGAGGACCTGACCTTTTTCATCCACAATTTCTCCGGCTTCAATTTCGTCTTCAGAAAAAAGAATGGAATAATCCCCGCCGTCAATAAAATCCTGGCTTTCTTCGCGATCTGCTGTTTCCAGCCCGAGCGCGCGCGCCATCTCCCGGACCTGCTGCTTGGTATGATCTCCCACCGGAAATAGTGAGCGTGCGAGCTGCTGCGGTCTGAGGCCGTAAAGAAAATAAGTCTGATCTTTAACGCGGTCCGCAGCGCGCTTCAACAAAAAGCGGTTACCCGACTTTACAATCCGGGCGTAATGACCGGTGGCAAAATAATCAAAATCGCAACCGGCCTGTCTGGCCTTTTCCAGAAGAAAGCCGAACTTGAGTTTCTGGTTGCACACCACGCATGGATTTGGGGTTTTGCCTTCCAGGTATTCGTTTCGGAAGTAATCGATAACATGATTTTTATATTCCTGCCGCAAGTCAATTGCCTGAAACGGAATCTTGAGCTTTTCGCAAATGGCGGCCGCCGATTCAACATCTTCTTTCTCGCCGGGGCCGTAGCAGGCATGTTTGGCAGATTCATCAAACTGAATGGATCCATCATAAATTTCCATGGTAATACCGTAAACTTCATAATCCTGTTTGCGCAGCAATGCTGCGGCAACCGAAGAATCCACGCCACCGCTCAGTCCAACCGCTACTTTTATTTTTTTATTTTTCATTATAAAATTCTCCAAAGGAGAATCAACCTCATCGAACGACATCCGACTACCACGAAGAACACGAAGAAATATTTAGCTAAAACCTTTTAAGCGCTTCTTGAACTTCGTGTCCTTCGTGGTGAAATATTGTTTTTACGATTTCTTCAAGGCCGCATTCAGTGAACCGCTTTTAAAGCCGTCTAAATCCAGGGTGACATATAAAAAGCCGAATCCGTGAAGCTTTTGGCTGATGGCCTCTCGATGCCGAATGGCCAACTCGAAATCCTCAGGTGCGACTTCGATCCGGGCCGTATCGCCGTGGTGCCGCACTCTGAGCACCTTAAAGCCGAGACCGCTCAGAAAATCTTCTGCAGCCTCAATCTGTTTGAGCTTCTCCACGCTGACCTCCTGGCCGTAGGCAATTCGGCTGGCCATGCAGGGCATGGCGGGTTTGTCGGCAACTTCCAGGCCGAAAAAGTTGCAGACCGTTCGGATTGCGGTTTTATCCATTTTCAATTCCAAATAAGGAGCCTGAATGGCGGCTTCGTCAGCCGCCTGCATGCCCGGACGGTAATCACCAAGATCATCAAGATTAACCCCGTAAAAAACCGGCCAGGATGAGTGGCTGAAGGGATTGCCCGGCTGCATGCGCAGTTCCTCGATCCTTTCAAACAGGGCTTTCTTGCAATGGTAACAGCGATCGCTCTGGTTTGCTGCATAAAACGGATTTTGCATTTCGCGAGTATCAATAATTTCTAAAGGAATGTCGTGCGCCTTTGCAAAAGCCACGGCATGGCGGTATTCCCTGCGCGAAAGCGAGGGGCTGTCTGCCAGAGCGGCCAGCATATTATCTCCTAAATTCAGATGGGCGACATATGCCAGCAGGGCACTGTCGACCCCGCCACTGTATGCGATGATGGCCCCTTCATGGCCGGAAAAATACGCTTTTAAATTTGCGGCCCAGGCTTCAGGGGCTAGATTTTGTTTTGCGGTTTTCTGCATCTCAGAGTATTTTCAAGAAAAAAGTTTCACCACAAAGGCACGAAGAGTTCAAAGAAAAAAAAATTTATACTGCTTGAGCACTTTGTGAACTTTGTGCCTTTGTGGTTGAATATTGTTAAATGGCAAATGCTAAGCGATATAAAATCTGGATTTTGTTACATTGTGGCAGTTTAGTCAATGAAAAAAACAACTTGGATGGCAATGGGAATTCGGAAGGGTCAACCAAACAAAGGAAAATGGGTTAAGGCAAGAAAATCAAGTCATCTCCCCCCCCCTGTAAAAAGGGGCTGAAGCAATAACGTTGTCGCCCTTATTGAAACCTTACAATGTTTTTGAAAAAGTGGTCGGCTGCAAAACCGCATCGCCCTGCGCAACCGCAAGCCGGTTTTTACCGGAGCGTTTCTACATCATCGATCGCGTATTTTATCTTTTTGACTGTTTTGAGCATACGGGTATAAGCCATGGCCAAACCAATGTTTCTTGCCAACACCGACAGCGAGTCCACATCTTTTTCCGAAATGTCCCAAACGTCATGATGATAGAGTCGCAGGGCTCCGATAACGTTATCATAAAATTTGATGGGAATGGACACGATGGCCCCGATGCCTTCTTTTTTAGCATCCTCAGGGTATTGCAGGCGGTCAGTCTTATTTATATCTCGAATGATAATTGGCGTTCCCTCTAATGTCCCGCCAATGCTTTTATCTTTTAGAATCGGACCCTTATGGACGTAACTCATGCTTAACCCAAAGCTTGCCAATACTTCCAGCTCTTCTGTTTCCGGATTTATCACAAAAATCGTACATCCTTTCATTTCAAGCGTTGCGACCAGCAACTGCGTAAGGTGATTGGCCATAATTTCCAGATTATCCGATTGGGCCATTGCTTTGAAGACGACTTTAAAAAGATCAATATCTATTTTTTCTTCGGCTGGCATGAAATCCCTCCTTTTCTAAGATACAATACAAACAGTGACGCCCTTGAGGGTCATTACGACCTTATGTGAAATACTGCCCGAGAAAAAGCGGGTGACCCGAGCATGTTTTCGATTGAGAACAATGATGTCGAACTTATCACTGGTCGCCAGTTCAATAATTTCGGAAGCGATATCCTTTTTTCGGGGCCTAAAAATACAATCAACCCGGTTTTCCGGGAAACCACCTTCAATGAGTTTATCCTTGACTTCATCAAGCAGTGCCTCATATTCCTTAATTTTCTGGGAAAGATAACTTAAGCTTCCCTTGAGTTTGCTTGTTACCGAAGTTGCATCCGTATCAATCTCAGGAATCGGCGTGTATGCATTAAATACGGTAACTGAAATATTCTCCAACTTCCCGAAGGTGTTGGTCACGAAATTCAGCGCTTTTTGGTCAAGGTGGGTAAAATGATAGGGCAGCAATAGTTTTTGAGTGGCCATTGGTTTCCCCCTTAAGGCTTATTCGGGTTTGACAGATATAGGCATATACCTCGCGGCCAGAATAGGAGGTATCAAAAGAACGGTTCAAGCGAGTAAATAGCGCCTGTGTACCGTATATAAGGACAATTGGAAAGGGTGGATAACAGGATTCGGGTCCGGCGCTGCTGCAGTACCAAGGTAATTTATCTGCGAGGGTGAGATACCCAGTACGCACAATTGATTATCCGTTTGCAGTGAAAAAAGTCTCATAAAGTGGTGGCATGTGTCAATAAAAAATTTTGTTTTAAATGGATTTGCATTTAGCCGATTTTTTCTAAAACCGCGATTTCTCAGTATTTAAAACCCTTGATTTTTGCCTGCAAAATTGAAATGGTGTTAAGCTCCATTTTTTGCGGCTGAAAAATCCAGTCTGAGAATACAAACAGCAAATTAATTATCTGCTAAGCCCCTTACAGGAGATCACCGATGCATCTCAAGCAGGTTTGTATTTTTCCTCAAAAATTTCCCACTCACGACTGCTATCCGTTTAACCTGGACCTTTTCAGTCAACAGCGCACCATTGCTGTTGCGCAATCCGCTGCTGAAATTGGGAAATAATGTGCGCTATTTTGTCAAAATTTTCTCAGATTCAAAGACAGGCAAGAATTAGAAAATTCCGTAAATATTTGAAATATTGTTATTTATTAGTTTTTACAGATTTTGGCTTGGATTTTGCTTTAATACTAGGGATGGTATTAACCTCTTCGATTCCGGTTGGCATTTAGCATTCACCATTACCATTTTATGTTGGCCGATACCGGATGTATGTTAACCGGCAACGATATATCCTGGCCCATGAAAAATCACCTAAATAAAATCTTTATTTTAGCAGTATTTCCCATCGTAGTGGTGTTAGGCTGTTTGCCGGCAGGCGCGGATACCATCATGGAACCGGATACCTTTCCGCTGTATGACAGCCTTCGCCCCAATGTTTCCTTCTGGAAAAAAATATATACAGAATATTCAACGACCCAGGGGGTCATTCACGATAAGAAAAATCTGGCGATCATCTATGAGATCATTGAACTTAAAGATCGCAATCGCCATGGCAGCCGCAAAATCAACAAGGAGCGGATAAAAAGGGTCAAAAAGAAATATAAACGGATCCTCGCCAAACTCGCGCAAGGTGAAGCGCCAAACGGGCCCGAGGAACAACGCGTGGCCGCTTTATTCGGAACCCATGCCAAGCCCACCGATTTACGTCACGCCATACGAAATTTGCGATGTCAAGTCGGCCAGAACGATCCGTTCCGCAAGGGGATCATTCGGTCCGGTGCCTACCTGGCAGAAATGAAACAGATCTTCCGCGATGCAGGTTTGCCCGAGGATCTGGTGTATCTGCCACACGTGGAATCCTCCTTCAATCCCAAAGCCTACAGCAAATTCGGTGCTGCCGGTATGTGGCAATTCACCCGTTCGACCGGCAAACGCTTTATGACCGTCAGCTATGCGGTCGATGAGCGGCGGGATCCCATCTTATCAACGCGAGCGGCCGCTCGGTTGCTGAAAAGGAATTATAAAAAATTTCGCAACTGGCCGATGGCCATAACGGCTTACAACCACGGCGTCACCGGCATGCTGCGGGCCAAAAGGCGCAAGGAAAACTATGAAACCATCTTCAAAGAATACCGCAGTCGCATATTTAAATTTGCTTCGCGCAATTTTTATTCTGAGTTTTTAGCGGCCCGAGAGGCTGCCCGAGATTATCGACAACATTTCGGTGAGCTCATACTGGATACGCCGATGCAAACTCAGGAAGTTGTGCTGGCCGGCTACGGTTCTCTACCGGAAATCGCCGAACATCTCAATCTGGAACTTGCTGT
The DNA here is from genome assembly GCA_963706575.1 of uncultured delta proteobacterium. GTDB lineage: Bacteria > Desulfobacterota > Desulfobacteria > Desulfobacterales > JAHEIW01 > JAHEIW01. Next base: position 312,985 of record CAVPNL010000006.1, read on the forward strand.
GCTGGGTGACCTGAATCCGGCTTTGCGAAACCCTGTGCTCAGTGGACAAAAATATGTGCCGCGCGGTTTTCATTTGAAGCTACCGGCGCAGCCCGATCGGGACTGGAAGCGTGTGATCGCTGAACTGGCACCGAAAATCTATAAGAACTACCAGAAGCGCAGCAGCATTTATACCGTTCGCAAAGGCGATACCGCCGGAGAAATTGCTCGCAGTCACGGTGTCGAATTAAATGATCTGATTGCCGCCAACAATCTGGATGCGCGGGCCACTATCCATATTGATCAAAATCTAAGAATACCCCTGCCGGGTGACAAGCCCCCGGTGCTGGCCGCTTTGAAATCCGAACGCGCCAAGCCCAAAGCAGTTCAAAATTCAAAGGTACCAGCGGCACAGCCGCAAACGGAAACATCTGAGCACAAGCCAGAAAATCGCGTTGCGCAGATAGAAACGCGGGAATCCCAGCAGTCTCAGATCGATTCCAGCCTTGATTTTGACTCGATTGAATCTAACCGGATCATTGAAGCCGCTCTTTTGCAAATGCGGCCCCAAGGTTCCGGGTCCAAAAAAGATCAATCCGCTGTGCGAACAGAGTTACAGGATCCACTGCCTAAGGCAGTCCTGAGCGCTGATGTGGTACTGGGCCAGCTGGCCATTAAGCGCATCCAGACCGATCAGGGCCGTCCCATCGGTCGCATCCAGGTGGAGGTTGAAGAAACCCTGGGGCATTATGCCGAGTGGCTGGAGGTTTCCGCCAGTGAGATTCGGCGGCTGAACGGCCTGCGATATGGAAGGCCCATTCGAATCAACGATTCAATTAAAATTCCACTGGGCCGGGTAACCAAAGAGGCGTTTGAAGAAAAGCGATTTGAATTTCACAAGGAACTGGCAGAAGATTTTTTCGCATCTTTTCGAGTTGAGAAAGTCCAGACCTATTCGGTTAGAAGAGGAGACAACATCTGGACCCTTTCAAAAGAAAAATTTGAAGTACCGCTGTGGTTGATCAAAAAATACAATGCCCATCTGAACTTCGGTGCGTTGTATCCTTCGCAGGAACTCCTCATCCCGATCATCGAAAAAAACGCCTAAACTGGTGTTTAAACCATCATCTTTTGCCCGAGAGCTGTGTTGTTCGTTGTCGAAAGTCGCTCACGTACTAAATGTACGCTGCCCTCCTTCTCCTCCTCACGCCTTGCCCTCAGACAAAATCTAACGATTTAAACACCAGTTTAACTTTTTATAAAGGAGCTTTTATTCTTCTATTTTAATTCAAGCCTTGTTGAACACATTAATCTATAAAATTAAGACGTGAAATCCCGTCGTCAGGCGGGGCCCTCAACCAAAATCTAAGCCTTTTAGACCTGGTTTAGTTTCAAAAAATTAAAAATCATAAGTGAATAAAGTGAGCTAAAAAGCCTAAAGTTGAGGCATTCTATCATTATATAAAAAAGATAGAGCAAAGCGATACCTAAACTTTAGGCACTCCGAACTTTAGTTCACTTTAGTCACTCTCATTATATCGGTGGTGCGATGGTTACCAGTAACCTGAGATTGGTTTTGGCACGCAGGCCGTGAGGCTCGGCAATATCACTGATGACCACGTCACCGGGTTTTGCCGGCATGGTCGTATCACCTTCTCCTAAAAACTCGCCTTCGCCCTCCAGGATAACCAGGCTTAACTGGCCTTCGATATCGTGGTTGTGAACCGGCAGTTCCTGGCCGGGTTTGAAATTAAAATTGAGAATTTTAAAATACGGTGAGTCGTGCACCAGCAGTTTTTTAAACGCTTTTTCGGAAAAATCGTTTTCCTCGTAAAGATTAAGTTGCTTCATTGCGGCCTCCCGTTATTAAAGATTAATCTGTGTATACACCACCATAGATGAATGTTCGGTGCATAGATCATTGATTTAGGTCAAAAGCGCCTATAAAAAGACCCGCTATCGACGCTATCCTGTATCTTCTTTGCCGATGAGCGGGCCATTATTGCCAGAACCTATCTCAAAAATGCATTTAACATTCGATGCTAAAGTTTTAAACTTAAAAAAAGTGCTTATAACAACAAATGCACTAAAATTTAAAATGAGCTAAAATGCCTAAAATGAACGACAGCTTTTGGCATCACGCAAAGACGCCAAGGGCTTTTTTATTGTTTAAATCAAAATTCTTTGCGGCTTAGCGGCTTTGCGTGAGCCATAAAATAAAATGGACAGAATTCCTTATTTCTGGGGCACAACACCACTAACGAGCGGAATCGGCGCTTGGAGAAATGGTTACATCAATGCGACGATTCATCGCGCGGCCCTTTTCAGTTGAATTCGAGGCCAGCGGACGCATGGATCCATATCCGACGGCAATGATTTTCTCATAAGGCAAAACGCCATTGGCAACCAGGTATTGACGAACCGCTTCTGCCCGCTGTTGGGACAGATGCTCGTTTAGCGGTTCCGGTCCGGTGCTGTCGGTATGGCCGCCGATAATGACATCAGGTTCTCCAAAGGCCCGAATGGCACGCTGGACTTTGCCGAGCAAAGCGTAATTATCCGGCATGATCACCGCTTGTCCCACTGGAAAGCGGATGGCTTTCAGCCGGATAATCAGCTGATTTTCTCTTTTATACACTTCAGCTTCACTGGGATCAAAGTAACCTCTGACCTCGCTGAAAAGCTGGTTTAATTGATTTTCGGCCCTAAGCCGCTGCTGCTGCTGACGGCTCTGGCCTTCGAGCGAAGCGAGCTTGTGCTGCAGATCGGTGATTTCTAATTGCTGTGTTTTGATCTTGTTAGCTGTAAATTCATGGTCAGCCTGCTGAGCGGAAATTGTCGCCAGAATGCTTTTATTCTGCTGTTCAAATGATTGATCCCTCATATCCGGCGCCGTCAGGCGGCTGGATATGGTGTGCAGGATGGCCTCCATTTTCAACGCAGTCTGTTCCGGTGTCATCTGCTGAATTTTGTTGGTCTCTGCGGCAATTTCCATATGGCGGCGCGCCAAAAACAAGGCTTCATTGGCTAGCATACCCATCTGCTCTTTTTGGTAAGGATTTTCAGTGATAAACGTATCGGCTTCTACTAATTTGTTTTCGGCAGCGGCATAGGATTCCGGAGCAATTTTATCTGATTTTTGTTTTTCGGCCGCCCGCAGCAGATTGCGAACTTCACCGATGGTACGAATTTTAATCGCCCTTATTTCCAGCTGGCGAAATTGTTCAGTGACGGCGGCCTGGTTGCGTTGGGCGTACCCGAGGTTTTCTTTTTCAATCGCCCGGGAGAGGTCTAAAAACTCTTCTTCTACGGCCTGGTAATCTTTGCCGAGCGCGGCAGCACCGGCTTTACGGGCCAGTTCGCGGCCTTGGATGGCTTCAGCCAGCGAGACTTTGGACACCTCTGCTATTTTTTGGGCGCGGTCAAGCTCCGCCCGACTGGTAGCAATTTCATCAAAGATTTTCGACAGTTCAGCACCTTCTTCCAGAAGTCTTTTGGCCTCATTGAGCGAAGACTCCGCTTTGGCAAACCAAGTGGGTGACAGTACATTTATGTTTTCGTTGCGTGCCATGGCGACATCGTTGTCCAGCTGGTTGATCAGCTGCTGAGGATGCTCTGTTTTTGAAATCGATTCAACTTCCAGTTGTCGCCCCCCGCAGGCGGTGAACAAAACAAATATCGTGATAAACAACATGATTGCTGAAAATGAGGTCTTTTGATTCATCTTCCTTAAGCCCTTTCTATTTCGTTTCATTAATTCGATCGGTGTTCCTACGCGGTGGACCATCTCTCTAAATACTTAGATTTATAATATTACTTTTACAAAATATTTCGCGCAACAGCAAGTTAAAATAATCTAAAATCGATCGCCGGCCGGCATTCATTTTTTTGAAAAACCCTGCCAGCCGGTGTTGTGCTTTGACCTCAAAGATATTAAGATGATATGTAGAACGCTAATTGAGCGATAGACGCCCAATTTTATAACGCAGCCGATATGAAAACAGTCCACATTAAAGATCTCCTCGCCTCACATGCCCATGCGAATAATCGCTGTCTCTCCTGTGGCACCGATGAGAACATGGGCCGGCGGAAATACTGTTCAATCGAGTGCCGTCAAAAGCTGCGCTACAGCCTCAACATGCGGACGGGCTTGCTAAGAGTCCTGAATACAAAGTTTGGGACCTTTTATTTTACAACATCGTTGCTTTTTTTGGACGTATTGCCTTATGGCTCGATGAGCCTGTTCAGCTTTCTTTTTCCGCGAACCCCCGGACGAAAACCGGTTGATGACTTCGTTACGATGGCCAATGTACTGGGCAATGCCTGGTGGGCTGAAAAGCGCCGGACCAACAAACGCTACATTGCCACACAGCATGTTCTGGAAAAAGCCCAAAACCGGAAGACCACTGCAAAATCCATTAAACCTTTCGAAATCGTAAAACCGGCTCGTACGGCCAAGTCGCTGACGTTTTTAAAGTTGGGCCGTTCGGACCTGGATTCACCCCAGCTGCAGCGGATCATAAAAAGCGCCTACCGGCAGCAGGCCAAGGTTCACCATCCGGATCATAGCGGCGACGCTGCGGCTTTTCGCAAAGTTCAACAGGCCTACGAGCAGCTGATGGATTGGGCTGAAAACCCGACATTTACCCGGCGACGCGGCTTTCCGGATAAATGGTTTTATGAAGGCGCCACCAACCGCTGGATCCAGCCGGCACCTATCAAAATAACCTCCTAGTAAAACTTGTTTTAAAAGCGCATATTTTTCCCGATGGCTGCGTTATTATTCTCTTCAAAATGCTCACGTACTATCGTGTACGCTCCGCTTTTGAAGCGAATAAAGCCTTGCCCTCAGAAAAAATCTACACTTTTAAAACAAGTTTTGGTTTAAATTATTTTAAAAACAAAATTGTTTTGTTAACCGGCTCAACGGGTAAAACCGGCCAACGGGTTTAACCGATTGCGGCGGCGACCATGGCCTGAACGTTTTCCAGTTTGGCATTGGCTGGAATATCGCAGCCGGATTGCAGAATAAAACCCAGCGGGCCGAGCTCCCGGATCAGGCGGGAGCAGTATTGGTAAACATCGTCCGGTTGGCTTAAAAACAGCATGGATGCCGGTACATCTCCCATGATGCACATATGATTGTCCAGGGTCTTTTTGGCCCGGAAAATATCGGTTTCTCCATCCAGAGCCATGATACATTTACCCGGGGGAAGTTCTTTGAAACGCTCCAGTTCACGGGTCCAATCCGAATCCAGGTGCAGCAATGCGATCAGGCCGGCATCAATTACCTCAAGGACCATTTTGCGAAAGTAAGGCCACACAAATCGATTCCACATAGGCGGTGATAACAAACATGGCGCCGAGCGCCAGCCCCCGACCCATACCAGTGGATAACCCAGATCTTTTGCGCGCCGGACGGCCTTACCTGCCAGGTGCGGCAGAATCGTTTCCATGACCGCTTCGACTTTATGCGGGATTTCGAGCAGATCCATTGCAAATTCCATCAAGGACCGGGCCCCGCACAGAAGCTCGATGGGTGTTGTGATGTCTCCGCCGCTGAGCACGGGGATGCCTTGGGTTCGCCATTCAGCGCGGATATCAACGGATTTGCGCAGCGGCGGCAAATATTCGGGCGGCACATCGTTGAGGATGCGCTCATGTGTCATTTTTTTGAAAAAGTCCGGCCATCCAAGGTCCAGGATGCGGTCATAGTCATTGCGGTCCATCAGCTCCGTTTCGACCACCTGCCACATCTCATTTTCCGGCAAATCCACACCCGGCACGCGGACCTTGGCCATAAAGTCGTAGCAAAGCGCATATGGCCAAAAAGAACCATAGTTCATCGCATCACCTTCACCGACCATGTGAAAGGCCTGAATCATGGTGTCAACATTGGTTCTGGGTGATCTTAGATACGCCGCCATGGGTGTTTGAGTGACATAGGCGGCAAATCCGGAATACTCCAGAACAACCGGTGTGCGGTCCGGCACCTCGAGAGCTACGGCTTTTAAGATTCTTGTTAACCGCTGGTTATATAGATCCTCAGTACTCATGCGAACTCTGCGTCTCTGCGGTGAAAAACTAAAATGGCAGCAAAGCTACCGTTGGAAGACGGCGCCTCGATCCGCACTGGAAACCAGCTGGGCATAGCGGGCCAGGTAACCGCTTTTGATTTTGGGCTCAAATTCCGGCAGTTCGGCGATCCTGTTCCGGATCTCTTCGGCGGTGAGCTGAACGTTGAGCGTTTTATTGGGGATATCAATTTCGATGATATCGCCTTCGCGCAGCGCTGCGATGGGGCCTCCGGCGGCGGCTTCCGGCGAAACATGCCCGATGGCTGCTCCACGGCTGGCTCCGGAAAAGCGGCCGTCGGTGATCAGGGCCACCTTCTTATCCATGCCCATGCCGGCCAGGGCCGAAGTCGGCGACAGCATTTCACGCATTCCGGGTCCGCCCTTGGGCCCTTCGTAACGAACGACAATCACATCGCCTTTTTTGATCCGGTCGCTCATGATAGCCTCGAACACATCTTCTTCGGAATTGAAAATCCGGGCCGGTCCTGAATGGGTGAGCATTTCTTCAGATACGGCGGCCTGCTTCACAATAGCGCCATCGGGCGCCAGGTTGCCGGTCAGGATGGCCAGTCCGCCGGTGGCGTGAACCGGCTTTTCAATTGAACGAATAACCCCATAATCCTTCACACCGGCGTTGATTTCGGCCAGCATGTCCCCGAGTGATTTCCCGTAGACCGTCGGCGGTTCCGTTTTGATGAGTTTGGCTTTTTGCAGTTCGGCCAAAATGGCGGGAATCCCGCCGGCATAAAAAAGATCCACAACGTGATGGGGACCTGCGGGAGCGATCGAGGTCAGGTGGGGAACTTTAGCGGTAAACGGGTCAAGATCCCTGAGGGTTAAATCCAGCCCGGCATAGTACGCCAGGGCCGGAATGTGCAAGGCCGTGTTGGTCGATCCCCCCAGCGCCATATCGGCCGCAATGGCATTGTGAAAGGCGTCTTTCGTCATAATATCCCGCGGTTTCAGGTCTTTTTCTACCAGGCCTACGATTTTATAGCCGCTTTCTTTGGCCAGCCATATGCGCTCAGAAAAAACAGCAGGGGCGCTGCCATTAAACGGCAGGGACATGCCCAGCGCTTCAGACAGGTTATTCATGGTGTTGGCCGTAAACATCCCCGAACACGAACCGGCGCCGGGACAGGCGGCGCATTCGAATGTATCCAGTTCTTCGCGGGAGATTTTTCCGCTCTTGAAGCGGCCGACAGCCTCAAAAACCTTATCCAGTCCCGTATCTTTTCCATAAACTTTGCCCGGCAACATCGGACCTCCGGACAGAAAAATAGAGGGAATGTTGAGTCGGGCAGCCGCAATCAGCATCCCCGGAATAATTTTGTCACAGGATGCCAGCAGAACCAGGCCGTCAAAGGGATGGGCAACTGCCATGGTTTCAACGGTATCGGCAATGAGCTCCCTGCTGGGGAGTGAATATTTCATGCCTTCATGGTTCATGGCGATTCCGTCGCAGATGCCGATGGTATTGAAAACCAGCGGGGTGCCACCGGCAGCATAAACACCGGCTTTGACGGCATCGACCAGTTTGTCCAGATGCATGTGCCCCGGTATGATTTCATTAAACGAATTGGCAATACCGATGATCGGACGGTTCAGCTCCCAGTCCGTGAAGCCATCTGCTCTTAACAGCGAGCGATGCGGTGCTCTTTCAGGCCCCTTGGTCATTAAATCGCTTCGTTTCGTCATTTTAATTCTTCCTTGTGTTAAGGTTCGGATAGTTCAATCGTTATCCCGTTTAAGGCGCTGGGTTTGGTCAGGGCAATCTTTTTGCCGCGCAAGCCAATTCTTGGCTTTTGATCCAGCATTTCAATTCCGCGCTGCTTAAGGGCTTTAACATCGTCTTCGATATTGTCCGTCAGCAGGCAGAAATGATGAATGGCGTCTCCTTTTTCTTTGATAAACCGGGCCATCATTCCATCTTCACTTGAATCCTGGATAAACTCCAGGCTAATTCCGCCCAATTCGACAACAGCGCATTTTATCTTGTTTTCCGGAAACTCTTTCATGGCAGGAGATTGAAAATCTACAATTTTAGATAATGCTTTCAAACTTACATCGATATCTTTTACGGCAATTCCGAGATGGCCGACCGCTTTTATCATGTCAATTCTCCTTTAGACGGCTTATTTTTCACCAACAGGCTTCAGCAGTTTTTCCACAAATACCGGCACGGGGATAAGCTTCTGGGACAGCATGATTTCTTCGGTTTGTCTCCAGGCGGCCGGATCAATTTTCCCGAATTCAAAATCCGGTGTCGGCATCATCAGGATGCGGGTTGCCGGCAGTTGCTGGCGTACAATTTCCTCGGGCGTTTCTTTGTTGTATTTTAAAACGGTATCAATCGCTTTTTGTTCATTAGCGGGCTTCAGGACTTCCCGCCAGCCTTGCAGCAGTGCCCGGGTGAAATTTTTAACCGTTTCGGGGCGTTCCTCAAGCATTTTGCGGGTGGTGACCACCGAGTTGGCAACAAAGCGGATGCCCATTTTGCTGGGATCCATCAGGTCAAAGCGTTCTCCGGCTTTTTGCAGCTTGGCACCGATAATAGGGGCCTGGGCATTGCGATAAAGGGGCCAGAGATCGACTTTACCCTGGTAAAAAGGGGTATAATCGTAGCGCACACTGAAAAGATTCACCTCGCTTTCTCGGATATCATATTTTGCCAGCAGCGCACGCATGATGGTCTCATCATTCCCTCCGTGGGTGATGCCGATGGTTTTGCCTTTCAGGTCCTGCGGTGTTTTGAGCGGTGTTTTATCCGGTCGATAAATCCAGTGCAGGGGATTGATCTGAAAAAGCTGGGCGATGACAACAATCGGAGCTCCCTTGGAAACCGCTCGAATCACCTGATCGGCGGATGCCACCCCAAACTGAGCGTGGCCTAATTCCAGTTCTTTGATGGCATCTTTTTCAGGGCCGCCCGGTTTGACGGTTACCTTAAGGCCATTTTTAGCAAATAACCCGCTGTCATGGGCATAAAGATCCCCGACCACACTAATATTAAAAAGCCACTTGAGGCGGTAGCTCACTTCTTCCAGAGGTTTTTCGTCATCCCGGGCACACCCCGCCAGAACTAGGGTAAGAATCATCGCGATCCCAGCAAACCGATTTTTTGAAGAAGTTTTCGCTGCATGAATTACCCCCTTAGGTTGTTCCAGCCAAAACCAAATCCTACGCTACTTTTTTCATTCCGGCATGGCTGGCGGAATAAAAGTTCAAGTGACTAAAGTGAACTAAAGTTGGGAGTGCCTAAAGTTTGGAAGCGCCTCTGCGCCATCAATTTTAAAATTGACAGAATACCAAACTTTAGCACTCAACTTTAGTCACTTTAGTCACTTTTAGCCAGGCCCGTTGTATCCGAGCCGGGTTTAATCATAGGCGTTAAATACTGCCGAATCGTTTCTTAATAAACCATCCGATCCATTCAAGAAAAACCAGGTATATAGACGTGCATATACCGATTAAAAAAAGCGCCACCAGTATTTTCGCCAGATCACTTTGATAAAGGGCGATACGAATACTGTATCCGATACCGGCATTGGCTGCAATAAATTCTGCCACAATCGTGCCCACCATGGCCAGAGTGGCGCTTCCGACAATAACCGTAATCAGTTTGTGGATATTTTCAAATGCCCGGATTTTGACCTGCAGACGCCAGTTCATCCTGAGGGTGGATTCAAAGAAGTGCTCGATTTCCTTGACAGGCTCGGACAATATGCCGATGAAAGAGAGCAGTAAAGGAAAATAGCAGATCATCGCCGCAATGAGCAGCCGTGAGGAAAGTCCGTCCCCCAGCAATATAAATATGATCGGTGCCACGGCCACAATCGGGTAGGCTTGAATATTATAAGCTGCCACCCGGATAAACGAACCGATCCAGATGGTCAGTCGGCCGATAATTCCCACTACAGTTGCCATACAGATGGACAACAGATGGCCCAGGATCGCCACACACAGGGTATTGAGCACTGCCAGCAGGTATAATCCGAAATAGCGACGACAGGTGGTCCAGATTTCTGTAACACCGGGTATGGTGTAATCAGACAGGTTGAGGCTATATTTCACCAGCATCAGGGCGCCTAAGGCCGATGAAATAGATTATCAAAAATTGATAAACACGCCTATGAAGCATTGACGATTTCCAGCATACTTTGTTCAAGATCCTTTTCTTTCAATACCCGCTGGTCATTAAAATTCTGACCTTGAAGCGACACGGCCTGCGGGGCCTTATAGAGGCTGCGCAACACAAGGATCTGTTTGCAAAATTTTGAAACCTCAACCACATTATGGGAGATATACAGGAAACAGCGTTCGGGAAACAGGGATTTGATTTTTAAAATTATTTTTTCTTTAGTGATTTCATCTACGTTGGCCAGGCTTTCATCCATAATCAGTAAATCAAAGTCCTGTAGCAGGTAGCGGGCTAAATTGGTCCGGTTCTGCTGACCCAGGGAGAGTTGGGCGAAGCGTGAGTCCAAACAGGGCTGAAGCCCAAATGAATCCACCAGATCTTCCAGACGCTTTAAGTTCGATTGGGGCGTGATCGATTCCAGGTGCTCACGAATACAGCACCAACCCGGAAGTCTTTCGAGATTATAGGTGTAGAGGACCTGATGGATGTGATGCAGATTAATTTCACCGGCAAAGCCTCTGATATCGCCGGCAATCATTTTTGCCAGGGTCGTCTTGCCGACCCCCGAAGGTCCGAAGAGGGCGTGGAAGCCCGGTTCGGTCACCTGACAGTTCAGCTGTCGGAATACATCGCCGACGGATCCTGGATACTTGTAATTTAATTCCTTTAGTTCGAGTCGCATCTGTTTTCGTCAAATCGGATCTGCTTCGTTTTACAGGCGTTTAGCCAGATCCTTTTGGGTTTTCTGAAATTTATTCGCCATCGCCGCTGATTTCCCGGTTGTGATTGCATTGAGGGGGCGGGGAAATTCATATTTGAATTAAAGTCTGTTCGGTTCGGGTCAGTCTTTTTAAACCATTTGATGTTACCAGGTAGTCATCTTCCAGCCCCACTACCCCTTTTTGCGGAAAGACAAATTTAGGCTCCAGCGCCAAAACCATGTCTTTTTCTAAAACGGCATCAAAATGCGGTGAAATGACGGGATACTCATCGATTTCCAGGCCAATTCCATGGCCGATGAATTTAACCTGCCCCTCGCCGTATCCCATAAAAAAATCCCCCAGGCCTTCTTCGTTGGCCTTTGCCACCGCCGCAGCATATAGCTCGGCGCATGAAACTCCCGCATGGGCTTTATCAGTTAAAAGGGAAAGAATATCCCGGGCGCAGGCGTACGCCTTTTTCAAAGGGTCAGAAAGATCGCCGATGACATAGGTTCTAAATTGATCGCCGACATAACCATTAATCGCCACGCCGTAGTCAATACCGATGGGTTCATTTTTCTTTATCCTGCGAAAACCGGCACCCTGGGCCATGGCCGGCGTGTTGCCGGTGCCGCCTTGGGGACTGTTTAACAGTGAGACAGCAGAACCGCTGTCACCGGACAGCACATGCGCGTAGGTCATTTCCTGGTTCCAGCCTCGCATTCGCAAGGTGCCCATATGCCCTTCGCGGCGGGCGATCATGGCCAGATGGCCGTCGATTTCCAGTTCGGTTATCCCTTCGCGAATTACGCTTTTGATTTGGGTTAATCCGGTGTGCAAAATAGCAGTGGCTTTTTCAATCTGTTCAATTTCATATTCCGACTTCAGCATGCGCAGTTTGCGGATGATGCCGGATACATCTGTCCAGCGGCATTGCGAAAGGGTTCGCTGAAACCAGAGGTAAAGATTGGCCGGCAGGACATCCATTTCGAGTCCGGCCGTCGCTATTTGATCAAATTTAAAATCATTGAGAACCTGAGGAATTCGATTTTTGTTTTTAACCGCAATAACCTGGTTTAACGAAGATTCAAGCTGTGCGCGTTCGTGGTTCTTTTGCACCATCAGGATGGGATCGCCATTGGCAGGCACGAACAAGACGGCGGTTTGAATGGTACCGGTAAAGTAGAATAGATCTGCGTTCTGCAGAATAAAGGCGCCATCCAGTTTGGCGACAGCCAGCTCGGCCTGGAACCTGCTGATGCGCTTATCGATTTCCTCTTTTGGTACGGTTTCCATTCTTTACACTGCCAGTAATTTCAAACCATTCTATTTCTTCTTTAAATAAAAATACAGGCCAATTCCACCGGCGATCATGATCGCACAAAGTATCTGTCCCATGGAAAATGAGGATAAAACAAAACCCAGATGCGCATCGGGCTCCCGGAAGTATTCGATGAAAAACCGGACCGTTCCGTAGCCGATAATATATAAAGCCAGCATGGCGCCTTGCGGCACACTCTTTTTGCGGATACACCATAGAATGACAAAAAGAAAAACCCCCTCGAAGACGGCCTCATAGAGCTGGGATGGATGCCGCAGCGCTTTTTCTGGTGCCTGTGGAAAATACATACCGATCGGTGAGGTGGTTGCTCGGCCGAATAATTCTCCGTTTATAAAATTTCCGATCCGCCCGAAGGTATAGCCCAGCGGCACCACCGGCACATATAAATCCATCACTTCCCAGTAGTTAATTTTGGCTTTGCGGACATACCAGGAGACGGCCAGTAATATCCCGATAAGGCCACCATGGTATGACATGCCCGAGATGCCGGTAAAGGTAAAGCCGTTTGAAAACGAAAAGGGGAGAAAAATTTCGAGCGGATGGCGCAGGTAATAGGATAAATTGTAGAACAATACATAGCCGAGCCGTGCGCCGATAATAAGGCCCACAATGGCATAGGTGGTTAAATCATTAATCTGATTTTTCGAGAACCCAAACCGCTTTTCGTGTTTGATGCGATAGAGCACCAGAAAATAGGTGAAGGCAAAAGCGACGATATACATCAGCCCGTAATACTGTAGCCTGAACCAGCCGATTTCAAATATAACCGGGCTAATGTGTTGCGGTATATGCTGCCACCAGTCCCAGAACGCACTCATAAAAACTTTCCTCCCACTCCTTTCAATAAGGTCGGTCAATCATAGGGTATTCTGTTTTTTATGTCAAAGAGAGGTAGTGTCTCCACCAAATGAGCTAAAATTTAAAATGATCTAAAATGCCTAAAATTATAGTTTCGCTCGCACAGCGCAAACGCTTGCTCCTCGTGGCGCTTCATCTTTTATCATAAAAATGATAGAATACCTAAACTTTAGGCATTTTAGCTCATTTTAGTCATTTTAGGCACTTCTGATTTTAGGGCCCTCGGGATCTGTCTTAGAAGATGAACTACTAATTATGAGACAGCGTGCAGATGGCAGCCGTTAATTTTTAGTTGATATATTTTGCCAGTATGGAATACTAGTGTTGTGTCCCAGAAATATTGTCTAAATATTATTAAGAAGTACCGAGGCGTGTTACCCATCTGTCATTCCCGCGCAGAGCCTGCCCCCGTCTAGATGGGGGCAGGCTCTGCGCGGGAGTGACAATCATTTTGTAACTTATTTTTAGATTTGTGGCCGGCGGCGCTTGCTGGCGGACGTCCTATCCTTTTTCATTCCTTCCAAAAAAGTCACTGCAACCGGTATGGCGGGATAAGCTTTAATGACCTCATTTGAAAATGCCTCACATTTATTCGATGCATCTGTTGAACGCGTTGCTGAGGCCACCGTGCGCATCAGCTGGAAAACCCACTTCAAAGACCTTCAGGTTTCAATTTACCATGGCAACTCACCTGAAGCCATGCAGCGCAGCGCGCCCTTATACCGGATTAAAGGCGAAACCGCTGTCGAAATTTCCGGCCTGAATTCGAATATGCCACACTACTTCGAAATCGCACCGGATAAGGGTAGCGCCAGGGTTATCAGTGAGCGACGCGTGCCGCTGCAGGGCGCCGTAAATTTCAGAGACCTTGGCGGCTATGCAACCACCACAGGGCAACGCCTAAGGTGGGGCAAGGTTTTCCGCTCGGATCATCTGTCCAACCTGACGGAGCGCGACATTGATTTTCTGCAGCGCATGAAACTTCATTGTGTTTGCGATTTTCGGACATCGACTGAAGCCCAACGCAGGCCTGATCGATTTCCGGGAGATGGGCCCGGTGAGCACCTTCACCTGCCGATCGACAATCTAAAATTTGATCCCACCGATTTATTCCAAAAGCTTAAAAGAGGGGATACGAGCTGGTTGACCAAAGAATTTTTAATTGAGGGTTATATTTTAAATATCGAAGAATTCGCCCCTGTCTGGGGCGAGGTGTTCAAACGTCTGGCGGACCCCGGTCATCTGCCGCTGGTTTTTCACTGCACCGGCGGCAAGGACAGGGCCGGCACCTGTGCAGCGCTGATTTTGCTTGCTTTGGGGGTTTCGGAAAAGACGGTCATCTACGACCATGGCCTTTCCAATATTTTTATTCGCGATATGGTCGATGGGATCTATGCGAAATTTGATGCCGCCGGCATTGATCGGGAAAAAATCTCACCCTATTTCTCAGCGCCGCGGTACTGTATAGAGGCCCTGCTGGCGCATCTGCGCGAAAAATATGGTTCCCCCGTCGCGTACCTCAAATCAAAAGCGGGCGTGACGGAAAAGATGCTGGGACGGATCAGAGAAGAATTGTTGGAATAGAAGCCAAAGTGACTAAAGTGAACTAAAGTTGGAAGTGCCTAAAGTTTCGGTGTCGCGCTGCTCCATCTTTATAAAAATGACAGAATGCTTTAACTTTAGGCATTTTAGATCACTTTAGTCACTTTAGCTCACTTTCATTAATTGACATTGTTAGAAATTTACTTTATTATTGATTTTATTATGTAAAACAGACGATTGGCATACCTGAGCGGCATTCCAATTTGGCGGTCTAATACAATGACTAAAGGATCTCGGTAATGGAATCTTCCGATAACCATTCAAAAGAGCCGAACATTTCTGTTGTAACCGCCCGATTGTTTGAAATCATTTTAGATATGCCCTTCAAAAGCCGCCGCATCCTATTAAAAGATCTCGAAGCAAAGCATTCACAGGGAAGAAGAAGATTCGCCCGCAAGCCCTATTTTTCGCCGGTGGATTTTGCAACTCCGGATCGTGCCTTCAGCGGTTTTATTCAAAATATCAGTTCAGGCGGTTTATTGATTGAAACCCGTGAAACTCTTCCCGTCGGCCAACAGGTCACCTTATCATTCATGCGACCAAAATCCAGAGATTATGTCAAGGTGGGCGGTGAAGTTGTCCGAAAGATACCCGACGGTTTCGGCGTTAAATTTCATGCGCAAGTTGAAGGTATTTCTACCTAAATTGAGCGTTTCAAATGAAAAAGAGAATACTGGTTGTTGATGACGAGGATTTTCAGAGAGACCTTTTAAACAAGCTTCTTTCCAAAGCTGGTTATGAGGTGGCTGAGGCCGAATCTCCGGAAGTGGCACTTGCCATGATGAAAAAGGAGGACTTTCCGGTGATTATTACGGATCTGATTATGCTCGATATGGACGGCGTTGAGTTCTGCCAGCGAATTAGAGAAAGAAACTCACAATCGGTCATCATTGCACTAACCGGGTATGCGGATCTTTACGATCTGGAGAAGCTAAAACAGGTGGGATTTGATAATTACCTGACCAAGCCGATAAAACTGAATAAAATACAACCGGTGGTTGAGGCGGGGTTTGAAAAACTAAAGCAAAGAAAGAAATCCCGTCGTTAATCGTTAATCTCATTAGCAAACGGCCCACTGACGACTTTGTCCCTCCCCGAGTTCTTTGCCTGGTAAAGATATTGATCCGCCATTTCGATCAGGTCATCCGGCGAAAAATCCTCGCCGGGCATGTGCTTATCGAAGCCGGTTACCCCGAAGCTGGCGGTGATCGTTATTTTCTCCCCTTCCCATTTAAATACTTTTTTAGAAATTTGTCTGCGAAGCCTTTCTGCCAGACCGCCGGCATTTTTAAAAGTGGTTTCGGGCAGGACCAGCAAAAATTCTTCGCCGCCATAACGTGCCAGCCAGTCCATGTCGGAGCGGATCAGAGACATGAGGCGTCTTACAAATTCTTTGAGGACCATATCACCGCATAGATGCCCGAAGTTGTCATTGACCCGTTTGAAATGATCGATGTCACATAAAGCCACCGAGAAGGGATGATGATACCTGAAAGCACGCTTAATTTCGTGTTGAAGGTGTTCATTGAGATAGCCGCGATTGTAACAGCCGGTCAGTGAATCTTTTCTGGATAAAAGCCTGATTTCGCCGTTGGCTTTTTCCAGTGATTTATGCTTCTTTTTTAAGCGATCATACAGCAGCGTATTTTCCAGCACCAGCGAATACTGTTTGGCCAGCATGGTCAAAAGCTTCATGTTTTCATGGGTCATAGAGCTTTCTTTAATAGGCGTCTTGACCATGACCGCACCCAGGGTTCTTTTAATCGTGGAAAGCGGCAACATGACGATTGATTTTTCGTTTTCAAAGGCCAGGGCAGGAATTAAGGCCGGTTGTCTTCTGTTGATTATCCAGGAAAAGATACCGCATTCGATTTGATATTCGATTTCCTTTTTGCAGATGGCTTTTTTATCATCGGGGTAGACATACTCTAAAACAAATTCATGAGAATCGTCATCAACGACAAAAAGGGCGCAAACTTCAATTTCGATTAAATTTCGGACATCATCTAAAAAGACCTCCCATATCTGCCCAATGGATGTCGGGAAATCGATGCGGTCCTGAAATTGTCCCAGATGCTCTATTTTATCAATGAGTTCCAAAAGTGCCGTTTTTTGTTCGGTCATTGCGATATTCTCCTAACTGTTGAATATCTTACCAGAAATAATTTTTATAGCAAGCCTTACACACCAGATTGAAAATCGGTTCACAGTCCATTCCGTTGTAATTTTACACTGGATTTTTTTGGGCGTTCATTATAGCTTTCGAATCAAATTTCCGTTTTTCTCATTTTAGTCTATTTACCACAGAGGCCACAGAGAGCACAGAGATTGAATATGGCGGGAACAGAGGATTGATTTTTTTTATGGTTATCTCTGTGTGCTCTGAGTGCTCTGTGGTGAATAAAGAATTCAAAACTTGCTGGAAAATCCAAAATGAGTCACAAGCAGACGGTTACTTTATTTATCCAGTGCCTGGTTGACACCATATATCCCGAGGTGGCCGAAGCCATGGTGGGTGTTTTACGTCGGTTGGGCATCTCATTAACCTGTCCAACCGATCAAACCTGTTGCGGGCAGCCGGCCTTTAATTCCGGCTATCGCCGGCAGGCCCGTTTTGCCGCCCAACATTTCATTGACGTCTTCGAAGATTCAGAAATAATTGTCTGTCCGTCGGGTTCCTGCGTAAACATGGTGCGTCACCATTATGAGGATTTGTTTGAAAACAATTCTGAATGGTTGCGGCGGGCGCGGGATCTTGCAAATCGCACCTATGAATTCAGTGAATATCTGGTGGACGTTCTGGGCGTTGATGAAGTGGGCGCACACTTTGAGGGCCGGCTAACCTATCATGATTCCTGCCATTTGCTACGCGGTATCGGTGTCAGGCAACAACCGCGCAAACTGCTTCACAAGGTTTCCGGCGCTGATTTTATCGAAATGCGGGATTCGGATTATTGCTGCGGATTCGGCGGCTCGTTTTCGGTGAAATATTCCGATATCTCGAATGCCATGGTGACGGATAAAGTCAAAAACATTATGGATACCGGAGCGGACGTGGTGGTGGGCTGTGATATGGGCTGCTTGATGAACATCCAGGGCAAGCTCAGCCGCATGGGATCCGATATTAAGGTCATGCATATCGCCCAAATCCTTGCCTCTTAGTGCTCAGCTGAATGTAGTGGAACTCATGAATAATTTACCACGAAAGCACGAAATTACGAAAACACGGAAAAAATATTTCGTGCTTTTAATCTTTCGTGTTTTCGTGGTTTTACTTCAAATATTTTCATCTTATTCGGTTAATTACAAAATTACAAAATGACAAAAATAACCACCGAAAATTACGTGGCTGAGGCGCGAAAGGCCATCAAAAACCAGGTGCTGCAAAGGGCGCTGGCTGATTTGCAGAATCGCTTCGGTCGGGGCACCGCCGAGTGCTATCGCCGGCTGCCTGAAGGACCGGGCCTGCGCTTAAAAGCCCATGAAGTCCGGATGCAAACTGTCGAAAATCTGGATGTTGTACTGGAAACACTGGCTGCCAATATTCGCAAAAACGGTGGTCAGGTGTTTTTTGCCGAAGACGGCCAGGCGGCAGTCAATTATTGCCTGGAAGTCGCGCAGCGGCATAAGGTCAGCCGGGTGGTTAAGGGCAAGTCCATGGTGAGTGAAGAAATCGGTTTAAACGATGCGCTCATCGATAGCGGCATCGATGTATCTGAAACCGATCTGGGCGAATATATCATTCAACTGGCCGGTGAAACCCCTTCTCACATCATTGCACCTGCGATTCACAAAACCCGCGCTGATGTTGGCAGTCTGTTTGCCGACAAACTCGATATTCCTTATGAAACGGATCCCCCGCGATTGACCTGGATTGCCAGGAAGGCCCTGCGCGAAAAATTTCTGGCTGCCGATATGGGCACTTCGGGCTGCAATATCGCCTGCGCTGAAACCGGCCATATTACCACCGTTTCCAACGAAGGCAATATCCGGATGTCCACGACCCTGCCGAGGGTCCATATCGCCATCATGGGGATGGAGCGTGTCGCCGCCCGGCTGGAAGATCACGACATGCTTCTAAGGCTTCTATGCCGCGGTGCGGCCGCACAGAATATGGCGACCTATGTCAGTTATATCGGCGGGCCCCGCTCCGCCCATCAGGCCGACGGCCCGCAGGAATTTCACCTGGTTATTCTAGATAATGGGCGCAGCCGGATTCTGGCGGATGAACAATTCCGTGAGATGCTGTGCTGCATCCGGTGTGCGGCCTGTCTGAACGTCTGCCCGGTTTACGCTAAGATCGGCGGGCATTCATACGGATATGCCTATTCCGGACCGGTGGGCGCGGTGGTCACGCCGTTGCTGGTGGGGATCAATCGGGCCAAGGATCTGTGCCAGGGAGAAACCCTCTGCGGCGCCTGTCAGGATATATGCCCGGTCAATATCAATCTGCCGCGGATGCTGCTGGCGTTGCGGACAAAACTGGCTGAAGGCGACACGGCCTGGGGGGTGACACCGGCGGACCGCAAGGAAAAGTTCTTATTTCAGGCCTGGTCATGGATGATTCGCAATCGAGGATTGTATGATGTCGCCGTTAAACTTGCAGCAACGGGACAGAAGCTTTTGACTCAAAAAGACGGCATGATACGCCGTTTGCCGCCACCGATGCATGGCTGGACAAAAGAGCGTGATATAAGGCCCCTGGCGGCGCAATCTTTCATCAGTCGTTGGAAAAAAGGTACAAAATGAGCACAGCCAACCAGGAAGAATTTATAAACCGCATAAAACTGGCTTTGGGAAAACCGTTTTCAGAGTCCCGCCAAAAGGTGGACTTGTTCAGCCGCGAGATGTCCGCTGAAACCAGCGCCATTCTGGAGGGCATCAAAAACCGAACCGCTGAGGAAAGAAAAGAACTGCTCGAAACCCTGATCGAAGCCGCCGGCCCGATCCATTTAACGGTTAGGACGTGTGTGGATATCAACGCGGTCACCGACGCAATTGCTGAAGTTGTGCGGGATAAAGATCCTGAATGGGGGGATAAAAAGCGTGTGGTGGCCTGGCAGCACCCGCTGATCGAAAGCCTGAATCTGCCCGACGCCCTGTCTGAACAGGGAGTGCCGGTGTTTTATACTGATTTGCAAAAGACCGATGAAGCAAGTCTGCGCCAGGGCATCATCGATTCCTATATCGGAATCACTTCAGCTGATTTTTGCATGGCGGACACGGCCACCCTGGTCATGCGAACGCGGCCGGGCCAGGCGCGTTCGGTTTCGCTGGTGCCGGCAATCCACATTGCTGTAGTCGAACTCAACCGGATCATCGCCGATTTGAAAGAACTTTACGCCCTGTTAAAATGGGATCCGCAGGAGAGCAAAGAAGGTGTAACCAATTGCATGACATTCATATCCGGTCCCAGTAAAACCGCCGATATCGAGGCCACCATGGTTCACGGCGCGCATGGTCCCCGGGAAGTCTATATTTTTGTAATTACCGCCGAATAGTGAAAATCGACTTAAAAGAAAAAAAATTAATTTGAAGCTTTACAATTTTTTAAATTATTGTCATTTATGCTGTGATAAGCGAGGATCTCTAATAGAAGCCGATCTGATGTTTCTCTTTCCAACTTAGCGAACCGCTGTTTCCGTTTAGAACATGACACAGAGCCTGTTGCCGTGATGCCTCAAGCTGTAACCGAACTTCAAAAAGAACAAGTTCTTCTTCGAATTTTCGGTTTAAGCCTTTTGGTTTAAAGAGATTCCATTCCTTGATCTAAGTCAAACCGCTTTTCGCTGTGGGGGAATATTTAAGATTGCATCTGAGGGGTGCGTAAATTTTTCAAACCACTGTTAAAACCAAAAGAGGAGGTGTAAATGTCACTTAAAACATTAAAATGGGCAGCAATTCTGTGTTTTGTTGTTGCCATGGCCGTCCTGCTGGTCGGCGGCGTCGCCATGAAAAATGACCTGCCGCCTTATCCCGCAAAGGTCGTCGACGCCGGCGGCAACGTACTTTTTGAGCGCTCGGATATCATTGCCGGTCAGGACGTCTATCAGCGCTTCGGCCTGATGGATCATGGGGCGGTATGGGGTCACGGTTCCCAGAGGGGGTCGGAGTTTTCGGCCACATCGCTGCACATCGTGGCCGAGGCCATTGGCGATTATCTGGCCCTGGCGGATTACGGTAAAAATTATGCCCAGCTCGATGATCTGCAAAAAGAGATCATCGATGTTAAGACCAGGGCTGAGATCAAACCCAACCGCTATGATGCCGACAGCGATACGCTCAAACTCACCGACGCTCAGGTCAAAGGTCTTGAGCGCGTCATGCAACACTGGGAAAAAACCTTTAAAGACGGTGAAATCCGCTATGGTTTTCTTCCCAACACGGTTCCCGAGCAACAGCAGCGTATGCAGATATCACGCTTTTTCTTCTGGACGGCATGGGTGGCCTCAACGCTTCGTCCGGGAGAAGACTACTCTTACACCAACAACTGGCCCCCGGACACCCGGGTGGGCAACGTCCCGAGTACCGACGCCTTTTTCTATTCCATCGCCGGCGTTCTGGCCCTGCTGGTTGTCCTGGCGCTGTTTGTCTACTGCATTCACCGTTACGGCTTATGGTATGGACAAGCCAAAGGGACGGCCCTGGCTGAAAAATTGATCGATATGCCCTTGACCCGCAGCCAGTTTCAAGCCGCCAAATTTTTTGTGGTGGTGATTCTGTTATTTTTGCTCCAGACCAGCTTCGGCGGGTTGCTGGCGCATTACACGATTCATCCAGGCAGCTTTTTCTTACCCATCGTAGCAAACCTGATCCCTTATAGCTGGGCCAAAACCTGGCATTTGCAGCTGATGGTTTTCTGGATTGCCACCACCTGGTTGGCGTCCGCCATCTATCTGGCGCCAATCATCGGCGGCAAAGAACCGGCCAAGCAGAGCCTTCTGGTTAAGTTGCTTTTCGCTGCTGTCCTGCTTGTGGCTGTGGGCAGCCTGACCGGAGAGGTTCTGGGTATCAAGGGGATGCTGGGGAATTTATGGTTCTGGCTGGGCCATCAGGGCTGGGAATTTCTGGAGCTGGGCCGTATCTGGCAAATCCTGCTGTTTGTGGGTCTGATTTTCTGGCTGCTGATCGTGTACCGGGCCGTTGGCGGTCATCTGAAGCGCCACAAGGATGAATTCAGCGCCTTGGTCTGGTTTTACGTGTTCAGCGCCGTGATGGTGGTCGGCTTTTTTGGTTTCGGGCTTTTTTACGGCCAGGGCTCGCACCTGACCATGGCGGACTACTGGCGCTGGTTCGTGGTTCACCTCTGGGTGGAAAGCATCTTCGAGTTTTTCGGTATTGCGGTCATTGCACTGCTGATGGTGGCCATGGGGCTGGCCACGGCCAAGGCCGCTTTAAGGGTGGCTTATTTTACCGCGGCCCTTACTTTTCTCAGTGGGATTATCGGAACCGCCCATCACTATTACTGGTACGGCGGGGCTGCTTTCTGGATTGGCTGGGGGTCGATATTCTCTTCGATGGAGCCGGTGCCGTTATTGACGCTGGTGGTGCGCGGTTTAATGGAGTACCGCGAGATCCGTAAAGAGGGCAGGGAGTTCTCTTACAAGTGGCCCCTGTATTTTCTGGTGGCCGCTTCCTTCTGGAACTTTCTGGGCGCCGGAATCTTTGGCTTCCTGATCAATTTGCCGATTATCAATTTTTTTGAACACGGGACCTACCTGACCATGCACCACGGTCATACGGCCATGTTCGGAACCTACGGCATGCTTTCCGTCGCTTTGCTGCTGTTCTCCTGGCGCGGTCTGGTCGACAAGGCCCACTGGAAAGATGGAATCCTGAAGCTTTCCTTCTGGGGTCTCAACGGCGGGTTGTTTCTGATGGCGTTTGCCACCCTGCTGCCGATCGGGGCCATGCAGGCCTGGATCTCTTTTAAAGACGGCCTCTGGGTGGCCCGCAGTGCGGATTTCTTCGAGAAGGGCGCCGTCGTCTGGCTCGGAACCTTTCGCGCCCTCCCCGACACCATCATCATCGTGCTGGGGGTCCTGCCGCTGGCCTACTTTCTCATCACAACGTATCCGCACCTAAAAGCTGCGGAAATCAAAGACAATGAGTCCGTGTGGGAACGGCTGGGGATTGAACTCTAATCTGAATTTCAAGATCTAAAAACCAAAAGGCCCGGTTCAAATCGAACCGGGCCTTTTTTTCACAACCGATAGAGGTACCTCAAGACGGTCCGAGTCTTTGAATGAACCACCGTTTTTTCAAGAATCACGTTGGCTGTTTTGTGAAATTGACACTGGTCTGCTTCGCACCTATTTTTTCCGAATTCCTTGCATAAATCAGGACTCAACCGACTTTCATTTTCGGATATAAACCGTTTGACCAACCTGATCGGATCATCCTATAAATGTCTTTAAGGTATATGTTGAAGGCCCAATTAACCTTGAAGAAGATTGAGTCGAGAAGAAAGCCAGGGTCCGGTACATCGCACATGTTTAGATAAATATCGTTGGAGGGACTAAAATTGCGAAGAGAAGAAGTGGTTAAACTCAGTTTCGGTGATCGCAGCAGCCGAAAATCTCTGCGGGGTCACTTCTTTCGAGTGGCAAGCCCGATCGGGTTTGTCGTTGTCATGCTGGCTGCGTTGCTGGCGATTACCGGTTACTCCTACTTTAGCAATCGACGGGATGCGCTGGCGCTGTCGAATGAAGTGCTGGGGGCGATTGAACGGCGCATCGCCGGAGAACTACAGGCTTTTATTACGCCCGTAGAAGATACGGTTCGGCTCACGGCTAATTTCTTAGAAAATACATCATTTGATATTCAAAATCGGGCTTTATTGGAGCCGCTTGCTTTCAGGGTTTTGGGCAATCTTTCGCAGGTTACCAATTTCATTGTTGCTGATCCCCGGGGCAATTTTTTAATGATAGCCCGCATGCCGGACGGATCCCTGCACACCAAAATCATCGAGCGCTCCGCGGCAGCGACACAGGTAACCTGGATCCGTCGCGATACAGAAGGCAACGTGGTTGATGAGCAAACATCCGTTGATGATTCTTACGATCCGCGGAATCGGCCCTGGTACACGGGGGCTGTAAACAGAGAAAAGCCAAACTGGTCGGATTTCTACATATTTTTTACCAGCCAGACCCACGGCGTGACGATCTCACTGCCGGTTATGGAAAAAAACGATGAACGCCTGGGTGTATTCGGCCTGGATATTGAATTGAAAGAGATCAGCGCGTTTCTGGAGACCTTAAAAATCGGCCAGAACGGTGAGGCCATTATTATCAATGAAGACGGTTATATCGTTGCCCATCCGGAGATCAAAAAAATGGTGAAAAGGGAAGGCGATGTATACAAACCCATCCGGGTGGAAGAACTGGGAAACCCGGTTTTAAATCGTGCATACAACCGCTTTCGCATCGATGGGTATGGTCATCGAGATTTGATCGTTGACGGTCAGCGCTATCTCAGTGCTGCTTTCATGCTTCCCCAAGAAACCGGACTCGATTTATCGGTATTTGTTTTTGTTCCGGAAGAGGACTTTGTCGGCTTTGTTTCACGCAACAATCGTACCATTTTGCTGATGTCCTGCGGCATAGTCGTCCTGGCAGCAATTATGGCTGGTCTGCTGGTTTTCCAGGGGCTGCGGGCGGAACGCAATGCCCAGCAGGTGCTCGATCGCCAGCATGAACTCGAGGCCCAGAGCCGGGCCTTTTCCGAGCTGTCATCTAAAGCAGCCGTGTTTGATGCCGAGGATACGGAATCGTTTGGACAGTTAACCGAGGTTGTTGCCGATGCCATCAATTTAAGACGTAACAGCCTGTGGAATTTTGATGATGGCGGCCAATTCTTGAAGTGTATCGACAGTTACGATCGCGAAAGCGATGGCCATACGCAGGGGACTGTTCTTGCGCGGGCCGACTTTGCTCCGTTGTTCGATCTGTTGCAGAACGGCCAAGAGATCAGTGCCCCTGATGCGCAAACCGATGATCGATTGACCGAGCTGTATCGGGTGTACTTGCAACCGCTGGGCTGTGAATCATTGTTGGCGGTACCGATTCGTTATCATGATTGGACAGCGGGGGCCCTGTGGTTCGAGCACGAGCGACGGCCCCACGCCTGGTCGACCGAAGAAATTTCTTTTGCCAACGCCATTGCCAACATGCTGGCATTACGGTTTTCAGCGGATCGAAAATCAATGCCCGCGCCTGCATATCTGAAAGACGAGGCAGACAGCGCCGAAGGTTCCGCTGCCCCAGGGGCGGGAGCAGGCACCGCTGACAGCGATGCTCGGCCCGAACGATCTCCGGAGAAGACCGATCGTGATGCACGGCAAACGACTGTTGTTTCTGCGGACAGAACAGGCCATTACACTTCGTTTTTGGATCGTCTGGCAGCCGCTGGCATTGATCCTGACCAAATGGCTGCTGATGTTTTTACGGATACGACGGTCCTGGCCCTCCGATTTACAAATCCCATATCGCTTGCCGTGCGTATTACGGATACCGAATCAACGACGATGGTTGAGCTCATGGTCGGCTATCTGGAAGAGCTGGTTGCATCCCGGGGCATCGAATATATGAAAATTATGGGGGATGAGATCGTCTGTGCGGCAGGAATCGATCCCGGCGCTAAAGACCATGCCCGTTTGATTGCCGACCTGGCGCTTAACCTCCAGAATCGCTGTACCGGCTTGTTTGCATCAATGAACACCCCTATGGAGTTCCGCATCGGAATCGACACCGGGGCCGTTATGGGCAGTTCGGTGGGTCGCGAAGTGAAAACATACAATATCTGGGGCGAGGCCGTTCGTTTTGCATCAAAGATGGCAGAATCCGGCATAGCGGGTGGAATCCAGGTTTCGCAAACCACCTATCGACGTCTGCGAGCCGATTACCTTTTTCAGATGCGCGGCAGCTATTATTTGCCCAGCATCGGTGAGACGTCAACCTATCTTCTGACAGGACGAATATGAACGACGAACCCGTCATACCATCAGAAAAAGATGATACCTTGTATACGGCGCCAAAGCTGAGGCGTTTGCTGGCAACCACCGGTCGGTGGACCATTGGCCTATGGCAATGGCCGGTTACATTTATCAGCGATGCCGTGGCCGTCATCTGGCAAAGTTGCCGCCCGATCACCTGGCGACGTTCGATCCGCATCGAGTTTATGCGCCAGTGTTATCAGGTCGGGGCACAGGCTGTGCCGTTTATTCTGGTGAGCGGGATCTTCGTGGGATTTGGCATCGTCGCCCAGGCGCTCCATTGGCTAAAGGTCTTTGGCAGTACGGCATTGTTCGGCGGATTTCTGTCCACTGTTCTGGTACGTGAAATCGCGCCGGTGCTGGTCGGCCTGATTGTGATCGGACGCAGCGGATCAACCCTGTTGGTCGAGTTGGGCACAATGAAGACCGAAGGCCAGGTTCACATGCTGGATGCCCAGGGCATCGATCCGTTTCTTTATCTGGTGGTGCCGCGGGTTCTGGCATTTTGCGTTTGTATGTTTTCTCTGACGACGGCTTTTGTGGCGGTGGCCCTGTTAGCGGGATTTGCTTCAGGCAAGCTGTTCGGCTTGATACAATTCACTTTTTTTGATTTTATTAATCGCGCCATCGGTTCAATGGGCCGGCAGACATATTTATTGTTTACCCTGAAGACCGTTACCATTGGTTTTGTGGTTGCGCTGATATCCTGTAAGACGGCGCTGTCGCTCACCGATGTTTCGGCCAGGGTACTGGATATCATGCCGCGGGGGTTTGCCAAATCGGCGCTGGCTACCTTGATCATATCTATTGCACTGACAATTTTATTGAAATGAAAGCTAAATCGGATGGCGGTGATTCTTCAAAAGCAACGCGTGATTTTACGGTTCGATGATACGGTTTTCGCAAGCACAACCCATGGCCCCGCTAAGTCTAATGAAGTCGGCCTGAGTGTTTGCAGCGGGGAACTGTTTCTGATCCGTCTGGCGCGCTTTGAGCAAACTGCGACATTTGCAGACGCATGCGCCGGAATCCTCCAGCCGATCAGCGGCAAGGTATATTTTCTGGGAAGAAACTGGCCGGAGTTGCCTCCCGACCAGGCCAATGCGCTGCGGGGGCGGATCGGCCGTGTATTCAGGACGGCAAACTGGATCAACCACTTATCGCTGATGGAAAATATATTGCTTTCACAACTTCACCATACCCGCAGGTCTGTCCGCCGATTTCGTGATGAAGCCGGGAAGCTGGCACAGCAATTTGGTCTTCCGGGACTGCCCCTGGGGCTGCCGGGCGATTTTACACCTGCCGACCTGCGACGCGCTGCCTGTGTGCGGGCATTTTTGGGTCGACCCCTGCTGATTCTTTTAGAAGAGCCAACTTCCGGAATTTACGCTGAAATCATATCTGCATTGATGACCGCCGTTCGAGCGGCGCGTGAGCGCGGAGCTGCTGTCATCTGGCTGACACAAAAAAATTTGATCTGGCGTGATCCGACCCTGCCGGTAACCCAGCGATATCGACTGGTCGCCGGGAAGCTGATGGAGGTGACAATGTGAAAGAGACGCTGAGGCAACCAAAGTTCCGCTATACGAATGAAACGGTCGGGTTGTTTGTATTGATCACCCTGCTGATTTTTGTCGCCGGACTGATTTATTCCGGTCAGGTTCGAAAGTGGTTTAACCCCGGGGAAACGCTCAAGGTGGTGCTGCCTGATGAAGGGCTTTTCGGCCTGACGGAAGGTTCGACAGTCGAGATTCTGGGAACCAAAGCCGGGGAGGTCCGGGATATCGTCATCAATCCCGATCAGAAGATACACGCGAATGTACGAATTGATAGCGACATGGCGGTATTCGTTCGCAGCGATTCAAAAGCGACGATACGCAAGACGTTCGGCATTGCCGGTGATGCCTACCTTGAAATTACCCGGGGCACCGGGGCGCCGCTTGATTGGGAATATGCCGTATTAACCGTCGCGTCGGATCGCAAGACATCCGACACGCTGGCTGAATTGATCGATGAGCTGCGGGCCAAGGTTTTACCGGTTGTCGACGATGCCCACAAAGCAATCCTTATGCTGACGGCCGTTGCCAAGGATCTGCAGGATCCCGACAAGGGGGTTCAGCAGCTGATGGCAAATCTGAATTCCATCGCCGATCGGATCGATCGGGGGGAAGGGGCGATCGGGCGCTTGCTCACCGAAGATAAACTTATAAAGGATCTGGAAGCCCTGATCACCCGGATGGGCCCGATTTTTGACGATCTGGAAAAAATGATTCAAAACGTTTCGGAATTCTCCAAAGAATTCGATATCGAAACCGGTGATATTCCGCAGATTACCCGAAATCTCAAGAAGACCCTGGCGTCTATGGAAGAGGTGATGAAGGACCTTAGCCAGACCACACCTCAACTACCGCAGATTGCCAAAAATGTTGGCGACACCACCGATTCGGTTCCGATACTCGTTTTGCAGGTGCAACAGGTGATGATCGAACTGGAACGTTTGATCCAGCAACTTCAGTCTCACTGGCTGCTGGGAGGCGGCTCCGGCCAACCGTCGCAGACAGCTACCCGAATATCGCCGCTGGAGGTGAACCCATGATCTCTTATCTTCGCACGCGTTATTGGGTTGGGCCCATCGGGTTAATCCTGGCTGCTGTCATTTTGACTGTGAGCGGTTGCGGATCTTCACCACCGAAGCAAAAGGGCCCGGCCATCGATGCGGATCTTGAACGGTTTAATCGGGCAGGGCGACTGGCCTTTGACAAGGGTCGACTGCAGCAGGCTGCCAGTTTTTACCGCAAGGCGCTGGACCGTGCCTATGTGCGTGACGATACGGCAGCGATCCTTGACGCCCAATACAATCTGGCATTATGTTTAATGAATTTGCAATCCTACGAGGAGGCGCTGCGTGTGGTTCAGGACGCCAACAGCGAGATGGCGCGAGCGGGTCGTGGCAATTCGCTGGATTTTCTTCTCCTGGAAGCCACCATCCTTCACCGCCGTGGGAATTTGGAAAAAGCCTGGAAGATTACAGACCAAATCCTATCGCCTGCGACCAAGGCTTCTGAGGTTGTTAAGAGCAAAACTCACTTCTTGCGGGGATTGATAGCAAGCGAACAGGACGATGTTGATCAGTTGCACACGGCAATCGCCTCCCTCGGACAACCGGAACAACCCCGGCTGCGCGCAGATCGTCAGGAGTTGGTGGGGCATCTGGCCATGGCAGAATATAACTGGGATGCTGCCATGGAAGCATTTGACACAGCGGCGAAACTGCGCCGTGAAGCGCTTAACTATCGAGGTATGGTGAAAGTTCTGGCTCTGGCAGGCCAAGCCAGCGAAAAGGCGGGACGCCCAAAGGAAGCTTCGATCCGTTACCTTAGAGCCGGGCGTAGCGCCATGTTGCAGGGCCTGTTCGATGACGCCCGGAAATGGCTGAATCTATCCCTGCAACTTGCAAACAACGCTGGAGAAGATAAAATAAATCAGGAGGCGCGCAGCTTTTTGCTGCAGATAGAAGCGCTAACCGCAGGGGCACCGGACAGCTCCGGTGACGAGGCGACTTTGTTAGAATAAATATAAATTGCCGGCTCAACGGTTTTCGGTTATTGAGCCAATTTATCTGCTAATTTTAATATCCCATCGAAATCGAAGTCTTCGGTCATTTGAATGAAGCTCTCAGCGATCGGCGCAAATGCCTCGGAGTTGGATTGGAAATTTTCTGCAATTGTTTTGATGCGGATGACGTCTCCCATTTCGGCCGCTTCCCGGATACGATCGGCAGCCTGTTTGGCCAGTTCCGGAGGTATTTCCCCTAACGCTGCGGCAGACGGTTTGGCGGGTTTTTCAGGAGCAGGATGACCCAGAACCCGGACGGATTTGAGGGCCGCCTGGAGTGCTTTTTTCAGTTCGACGAATATCTGATTCAGCTTCTGTTTGGATAATCCCTTTTTCGGACCGCCTTTTACCTGTTTTTCCATTTCAATCGCCGCCGCCTGAAGATCGGTGGCCGCCAGATTTCCGGCCAGACCTTTGAGATTGTGAACCAGGCTGTGGGCCTGCTCAAAATCTTTGGCCTCCAGCGCTTGCCGGATTTCATCTGCGGCGCCGGCATATTTGACACCAAAGTCCAGCAGCAGTTTGCGATAAAGTTTTTCATTCCATTGCAGGCGTTTGAGCCCGTCTTCCAGGTCAAATCCCGGCAGGGAGTTCGGAAATTTTTCGGCGTCTGGCTCAGATACACCCGTGGCGATTGCTTCTGTGGAAACTTTCGGTTGCTCAGTATGAATTCTCTCTTTATCGGGTTTGATCCATTTCTGCAGAGTTGAAAACAGCTGGTCCGGGTCAATCGGTTTGGTGACATGGTCGCTCATGCCGGCCGCTATACTTTTTTCCGCATCTCCGGCCATGGCGTGTGCCGTCATCGCTATGATCGGCACATTTCGGATTTCGGATTTCAGATTTCGGATTTCCCGCGTAGCGGTGTATCCATCCATTACCGGCATCTGAACATCCATGAGCACCGCATCATATTCATTTTTATTGATGGCATCGATGGCTTCCTGACCGTTGTTGGCCAGGCTGACGTTGAGCCCGGCACCTTCAAGAATCTCTCGTGCCACCTGCTGGTTAATTTCGTTGTCTTCCACCAGCAGCACGTGGGCGCCCTGGATGTGCTTCAATACATCGGCTTCTTTTTGCCCTCTGCGGCCAACCCGTGATTTCTGAGGTACGGCTTCGCCAAATGCCTGCATGGTGGCGTCAAAAAGCACCGAGGGGCTGA
The DNA here is from genome assembly GCA_963706575.1 of uncultured delta proteobacterium. Lineage (GTDB taxonomy): Bacteria > Desulfobacterota > Desulfobacteria > Desulfobacterales > JAHEIW01 > JAHEIW01. The sequence goes on from CAVPNL010000006.1 coordinate 343,458, forward strand.
CAGGCTTGAGCAGAAAGCCGTCCAGCCCCACCTGCTCGGCCTGTTGCATCACTTCTTCGCGGCCGTAGGCGGTCACCAGGATAATGGCCGGGATTTTTATCAACCCGGGGTGATTTTTGATCCATCGGGAGGCCTCGATGCCGTCCATCTCGGGCATCTTCCAGTCCATGACCACCAGCTCGAAAGGCTGATCTTGCGGCGCGCTCTCCAGCGCGCTGATCCCCTCGGCTCCGGAGGCGGCCACGGTGACCTTGAAGGTAAAGGATTCGAGCATGCCTTTTAAAATCTCTCTGGAAGTGACGTTGTCGTCCACCACCAGGACTTTTGTGCCCCGCAAATCCGGCAAAGTCACAAAGCGCTTTTCCGCGCGTTCTTTGCCGAGGCCAAAGTTAACGGTGAAACTGAAGGTGGTTCCCTGGCCGTATTCGCTTTCCACCCAGATCTCGCCGCCCATCATGTTCACCAGTTTTTTGCTGATGGCCAAGCCCAGTCCGGTACCGCCGTATTTGCGGGTGGTGGAGGTGTCGGCCTGGGTAAAGGACTGAAACAATTTGCCGGTCTGTTCCTCGGTCAGCCCGATACCGGTGTCTCTAACTGAAAATTTCAAAGTGACCCGGTCCTGATTGTGTTCGAGCAGCTCACTGGACACCACGATTTCACCGGAATCGGTGAATTTGACCGCATTGTTGGCCAGATTGATCAGCACCTGGCCCAGTCTTAACGGATCCCCCACCAGAAAGCGGGGCACCTCCCAGTTGATATTGAACAGCACCTCCAGGTCTTCTTTTTCCTGGGCTTTGACCGTGACCAGGTTGGCCAGATTGTCCATGACATTTTCCAGGTTGAAATCGACGGTCTCGATATCCATTTTGCCGGCTTCAATCTTCGAAAAATCCAAAATGTCATTGATGATGCCCAAAAGCGCATCGGCTGATGACTGGATTTTTTTCAGATAGTCACGCTGTTTGGGAGATAAATCGGTTTTTAGCGCCAGGTGCGCCATGCCGATGACCGCATTCATGGGCGTGCGGATCTCGTGGCTCATATTGGCCAAAAAATCACCCTTTGCTTTGTTGGCCTCGTCGGCGGCGCGCCTGGCACGGATGAGTTCTTCCTCCATCTGCTTGCGCTCGGTGATATCCTGTTTGACCGCCACGAAATGGGTAATTTCAGCTTCATTGTTTTTTATCGGTGAAATCGAAGCGCTTTCCCAGTATTCCTCGCCGGTTTTCTTTTTGTTAATAAAATCGCCCCGCCAGGTTTTGTCGGAAAGAATGGTATCCCACAGATTTTTGTAAAATGATTCTGGAAGATTGCCGGACTTTAAGACCCTGGGGTTGTTTCCAATGGCCTCTTCTAAGGTATAACCGGTGACTTTGCAAAAAGTGGGGTTGACATATTCAATGGTGCCGTCTTTGGCGGTAATCACAACCGAAGCCGGGCTGTTCTCGGTTGCCCGTGACAGCTTACGGGCTTGCTCTTGCGCGTTTCGGCCTTCGGTAATATCGACGATGGAACCGGCCATGCGGTAAGCTCGGCCGCTGTCATCCCACAGCGCCTGACCCATGGTGCGGTACCAACGGTATTCGCCGGATTTGCATCTTAGCCGAATCACTTCATTGAAGGGGGCACGATTGTCCAGGTGGTTTTGTAATTTGGCGACAATTGCATCGTGGTCAGCGGGGTGCAGGCTGTTTTCCCAGCCGGGAAATGAATCTTCACTTTCATCGCCGGAATAGCCCAGTAATTCCTTGAAGCGCTCCGAATACCAGGTTTTGCCGGTCTGCGGCTCTAAATCCCAGAGACCGCCGCCGGCGGCTTTTACGGCCAGCGAAAACCTTTCTTCACTTTCAGAAAGTTTAGCGGTTCTTTCCTCAACGCGAATTTCCAGCTCATCGTGGGATTTCTGCAATGCACGGCTGGCGCGCTCTTCGATGACCACAGCAAACACCAGTGAGCCCAGTGCCAGCAAAACCGTGATTGCCAACACCGTCAGGATCACCGTGCGCGTGGTATAATAGGGGCCGAGGGCATCGGCTTCATCGATTTCGGTGGTCAGCCCGATTTGCAGCTGATGATCCCATAACCAGGCGCCGTATGCCCGCACGCCCCGGTAGTCCCGGTATCCTGCCACATTCAGGCCGGATTTTCCCTGGGTTGCTTCCCGGGCCATGAGAGTCAGCGGTTGCTGGTATCTGGGAACCGACGGCCTGAAACCTTTGGTCATATCTCCGCCGGGATCCCGCACGCTGATGGATAAAATGCTCTTTTCGCCCTCACTGATCAGCCCGATTTTAAGTAGATCTTTATCAAAACGGCTTTCAGAAAGTAGTTTGCCGTAGCGGTTAAACGCATACGTTTCACCGCTTTTGCCGATTCTTCCCAGCTGAATGATCCGGCTAAAATCCTTGGAGGGATCGACCCGCTGGGCGATAACGGCGATAATCTCTTCTTGTTTATTTTTTATCGGAGCGGCGAAGAACATGCTGGCAGAGGCCCTGGGTTTATCTTCAGAAGATGGGCTTAAAGCGACATCAGACCATAGGGGCGGCACCATGACGGTCTCACCCTGAAATGCCCGGTTAAGAAGATCCAATGCCTGGCTGGCGATCAGGTTTTTGTTCCCTATAGTATGGTTGCGCATGGAGGCGATATTAACAAAATCCGGAGAGATGACAAAAAATCCGGTTAGTCCAGCCCGGTCTCTATTGCGCCTGAAAAAGGCGCGTAATTCCACAAAAGCTTTACTTTCAAACAAAGATGTTTTGTTGCGGGGGATGCGCAAAAGATTTTCAGTTAGAGAAACCAACTGCGGATCCTCGGCAAGACGGGTCAGCTGAAACTTGTTGGATTCGACCCACAGGTTCAGCGATTCCTGAGTGGTTTGCAAAACGATTTGCAGGGCGTTGCCCACCTCGGCTTGAATTTTCTCTTTGACCTTATCAAGGGCGAACCAGGCCAGAGCGGACACCAGCAGCATAAAACAGCCGACTAAAATAATTAAAATGCTTAATTTTTGAGTCGATCCGTGCTCTGATGAAAGCAGATCGCCTCTGGCCCGCTTTAAGCGCCGGAGCAAAAAAACCAGCAGACCCCCGATAATTATTGCGGCAACAATCATCGAAAGCAAAAACATGAAACTGGTGTCGTTATGCACCAACGTGTCCGCCCAGGCGTTTGGCAGAATTAATAAAAATATTGTCAGGGTGATGAAACCACCCATCCATCGCGGCATGCTATACCTCTTTCATAACGTATTTAGAAATCAAAATAAGTCTTCATATAAAATATTGCAATGATCGATACAAGTTGATTATATTCCGATTTAAAACGAGCCCGCTTTTCGAGGATTCTGCCATGAACAAAGAAGCGATTAATAAATGGGTATTGTTGCTGCTGGTATTTTTTATTTCAGCGCTTTTTTTGTCGATGATCCGCCAGTTTCTGATGGCCATTTTCATGGCCGGTATTTTCTCGGCGCTGTCCTATCCTTTGTACCGGCGGTTTGAACGCTGGTTTAAAGGCCGGCGCACCCTGGCCTCCCTTGCGACCCTTGTTCTGATTATCGTTGTTGTTATTTTACCGCTGGGTGGGTTGCTGGGGATCGTTACCGGCCAGGCGATTAAGGTCGGCGAAGCCGTTACACCCTGGGTGTCACGGCAACTCTCCCAACCGGATGCGATATCTGATGCGCTGAAATCTCTTCCGTTTTATGATAAAGTTGAGCCTTACCGCAATCTGATTTTAACCAAAGCCGGAGAGTTGGTCGGCCATATCAGCGGCTTTTTAATCAACCGTCTTCGATCCGCTACCCTCGGTACGGTCAACTTCATATTTATGCTGTTCATCATGCTGTATACGATGTTCTTTTTTTTCATGGACGGCCCAAAATTGATCGATAAAATCCTCTATTACCTGCCGTTAGAGGATCACGATGAGCGCCTCATGCTGAACAAATTCACCTCGGTCACCCGCGCCACGCTTAAAGGCACGGCGGTCATCGGCATTTTGCAGGGTACATTGGCCGGAGCGGCCTTTGCCGTGGTGGGGATTGACAGTGCGGTGTTTTGGGGCACCATCATGGCGGTGCTGTCCTTTATCCCCGGCATTGGTACCGCTCTGGTATGGGTGCCGGCGGTAATTATTCTGGCCGCCACCGGACACCCGGCCAAAGCCATCGGGCTAGGGGTGTTCTGTGCGGCGGTGGTCGGCAGCATTGATAATCTGCTGCGCCCCATTCTGGTGGGCAGAGACACCCAGATGCACGAATTAATGATCCTTTTCGGGACGCTGGGCGGCATTATCATGTTCGGTGTGCTGGGCATCATTATCGGCCCGATCATCGCGGCCCTGTTTCTAACGGTATGGGAGATCTATGGTGTGGCGTTTCAGGATGTTTTGCCCACTGCGGCCGTCTCCGGGTCAGATGGTAAACCAAAGAACTCAGGTGCTGAAATACTTTCCGATGATGTTGACGCTGATGCGGACGCTCCGCCGGAAGACCTTTAAACATATGCCGTGGCTGTAATTTCCACCCGAGTGCCGAAAGGCAGACTGCCCGCCTGGATACAGGTTCGCGCCGGGCGGTTTTCTTTAAAATATTTTTTATAGACTTCGTTAAAGCGGGCGTACTCTTCGATGTCGAGTAGATAAACGGTAACCGTTAAAACCTTGTCCAGCGAAGATCCGGCCTCTTCTAAAATAATCCGCAGGTTTTCCAACCCCAGTTCGGCTTCTTCTTCCACTGTACCCAGTTTGATTTCATTGGTCTGCGGATCGACCGCTCCCAGACCGGACAAATAAATGATTCCGTTGTGTATGATGGCCTGGGAATAGGGCCCGCCCGTCACCGCCGCCTTATCGGTTTGAAAAACTATTTTCTCTTCCATCTTTCTCCTATTCATTATTCATCGCAATGCTTTTCGTTTCATCCCCCAAATAGAGTATGTGGGAGCGGCATTTTGCCGCGATATACTAGAGTTCATCTCAAAAATGTCTTTTGTCCCAATATCTTTGTTGGAGCCTCGTTTTAAATCCTCGACATACAACAGTATGCCTGCGGTTTAAAGCTCGGCCCCGCCGCGATCTTGAACCAAAATCCTATTTTTGAGATGGGTTCTAGTATTTTGAACCGAGTTTTAGATGCCGCAGATACGCCTGACCTCGTCATTGTCGATCAACTCTTCAACAGGTCCCTCGTAACAAATCCTGCCGTTGTCGATAATGTAGCCGTAGTCGCTTAAGGCCAGGGTGAATTTAAAGTTTTGTTCGGCGAGCAAAACGGTTAAGCCGACCTCTTTAAGCTTTTGGATGCGTTCTCCCAGAGTTTTCACCAGCACCGGCGCCAGCCCTTCGGTGGGTTCATCCAGCAAGAGAAACTGCGGATTGGTCATCAAGGCCCGTCCGACGGCCAGCATTTTTTGCTCGCCACCGCTCAGCAGTCCTCCCTTGCGGCTATCCATTTCTTTTAAGGCGGGAAATAAATCATAGACTTTTTGTTTATCCCATTGTTCGCCCGCGGCGCTGGCGCGTTCGGCAATTTCCAGATTCTCGCCGACGGTCAGGTCGGCAAAGATGCGGCGGTCATCCGGCACCCAGCCCATTCCTTGGCGGACGAGTTTATACGGCGGAGTCCCGGTTACATCTGCATCATTAAACCGGATTTGACCCTGGGCGGGCGGATTTAAACCCATGATGCTTCTAAATGTGGTGGTCTTGCCGGCGCCGTTTCGTCCCAGCAGACAGACGACCTGCCTCTTTTTGACTTTTAAAGACACATCAAAAAGAATGTGGCTCAAGCCGTAATAGGTGTGAATTCCTTCAACCTCGAGCATTATTCGTCTCCCAGGTAGGCTTGCTGGACTTCGGTGTTCTGTTTCACGGTTTGCGGGTCGCCCTGGACGATGGTGCGGCCCTGCTGCATGACCATGATGCTTTGAGCCGTGCCAAAAACCACCTCCATGTCATGTTCGCAAAATAAAATCGTCAAGCCATGGTCTGCGGCCAAACGCTGTATCAGCGCCATGGTGGTGGCAGTTTCCTCCGGCGACATGCCGGCGGTGGGTTCGTCCAAAATCAGCAAGTGCGGTTCATTTCCCAGGGCAATGGCAATCTCCAGGGTGCGCTTGTCTCCGTGGGACAACGAACCGGCCACATCCATTTTTTTATCCAATAGACCGACACTTTCCAGAATACGGTGGGTTTCTTCCACCACCAGTTGGGCCGCCGGCTGAAACAACTTATCGCTGAGCTTCTGCTGGGAAAGAACCGAGATCTGCACATTGCGAAAGACTGAAAGCCGCGGGAAAACATTGGCAATCTGAAATGAGCGGGCGACGCCTTTGCGGCAGATGACATGCGGTGGCAATTTGCCGATATCTTCATCGTTTAACAGGATCTTGCCGCTGTCGGGCCGCAACTGCCCGGTAATCAGGTTGAACAATGTGGTTTTACCGGCCCCGTTGGGCCCGATCACGGCCACCAGTTGTCCCTTTTCTACGGTTAAATGCGCAGCGTTTACGGCTTTAAAGTCATCAAATGATTTATGCAAATCCTCAACGTGCAGCATTTATTTACTCCATCTGGCCTTCGCTTGCATATTTCGCGCGGGACCGAAAAAGTTGTCGGTAATTATAGCCCATGATGCCTTCGGGCAGAAAGAAAATCAGTAAAATTAAAATGATTCCCATAATGAGGGTCCAATATTCTCCGACGTTCTCTATCGGTCCGATATTCTGTATCATACCAACGAAGGTACGCAAGGAGACAATGATGACGGCGCCCAAAATGGGACCGGCAAATGTAAACCAGCCGCCCAGCAGACACATGATGAATATTTCAAGGGACAATACCCAGAACAGCAGATCCGGAAAAATCGATCCCTCCACCACCACAAAGAGGACGCCGGCAACGCCCCCGAAGAATGTAGCGATGACAATGGCCTTGAGCTGGTGGCGGCGCACATGGATGCCCACGGCGGCACAGCGCTCCGGGTTGTCGCGGATAGCCTCCAGTGTTGAGCCGAAAGGTGATTTTAAAATCAAATACATCAGGACCAAACAAATTCCCAGGACAATCAACACAAAATAATAAGAACTGGTTGTGGATGCGATAAAATCAGGGATCGGGATGCCGTGAATCCCGTCATCGCCGCCGGTGAGGTCGTACCAACGAAATGCGATGGCCCAGATCAAGGATCCCAGCGAGATCTGCAGCATGCCGAAATACAATCTGTTCAAACGGATACAGAATATGCCGATCAGCAAGCCGGCAAAAGCGGCCGCCAGAGGCCCGGCCATAAAAGCGATCCACCATGGCAGAGACGTCTTGGCCAATAACAGGCCGGCCGTATAGGCACCGACACCGTAAAAGACCCCGTGGTGGAATTGAAATATCATCCCATGGCCCACGCATAAATTTAAGCTCATGGCCAGCAGCACCGTAACAAAGATGACGGCCAGAAAATAAATGTAGAATCTCGGCAGGAATGAGGGCGCCAGAAGCAGGATTGCAATAATAGCGACACTTACGCCGAAAGGCTTTTGCCGGATCATCTCACTAAACAATGCCAATTCCTTTCTACCATACCGATTTCAGCATGCCGGTTGGTTTCAAAGTCAAAACAATCACCACCGCAAGGTATGGAAAGACAATGGCAAATTGCGGCCAGAATAACACACCAAAGGCTTGGGTGATGCCGAATATCAGGGAACCGACCAGGGCGCCCCACATGTTTCCCAGTCCACCGATGGTGACGATCAGAAAGGCTTCAATGATGATGTCGTGGTCCATTCCCAGAGTAACACTGGTTATCGGTGAAACCAGGGCACCTCCCAGTCCGGCCAGCAAACAGCCTAAAACAAATGCGAAGGCAAACACCCAGCTGACATTGATGCCGATGGCACCGACCATTTCCATGTCAACGGCTGCAGCCCGGGCGATTTTGCCTATTTTGGTCTTACTTGAAAACAACCAGAGGCCGATGGCGACCAGCGGGCCGATGATCAACAGAAACAAATTGTATTTCGGAAAAGGCGATCCAAAAACAGACACAGATCCCTGGAGCATGGTTGGCGGCATAATCGATCTGTAATCTGCACCCCAGACCATTTTGGTTAAATCCCCCAGGATCAGCATCAGGGCAAATGTGAACAGCAGCAGCATGAGGTGTTCGCGCTGGTAAAGATGGCAGAACAACGACCGTTCGGCGACCAGGCTGATGAGAGCAACGACGAGTGGCGCAAAAATCAGGGCCAGCCAGAAGCCGACTGAACCCCCTCCGAACAGCATAGAGATACTGTAGGCCGCAAAAGCGCCGATCATATAAAGGGAGCCATGCGCCACATTGGGAACCCGCAGCACACCGAGCACAAAACTGAGCCCGGAGGTGACAATAAATAAAATCATGGCGCGACTCAGACCGACCAGAAATGTGATGCTCAAAGCCGATAGAGTTATTGCCTGTCCGCCTTCCATGGTGAAGCTTCCTTAAATCAATTTAAATTAGAAGTATTCATTTAGCTGAATTGAAAATCAATGAAGGATCCAGACGGGAATGTTGGAATGCTGGAATAATGGAATATTACATGAAAAGTGACCAAATCCTTTTTGGGGATGTTCTTTTCTTATCCCATCATTCCAAAATTCCATTATTCCAAACCAAGACAGCTTGCCCGTCGGTGCCGGGCCGGGCAACAGCTTGCTCAGCGGGCAGGTGCAAAACCCCGCTGAGCAGGAACAGCCCGTTATACGGCGACAGGGCCCGCAGCGCTGCAGGTCCAGCGGACAGGCGGGCAGACCGAATCAATTTTATTGACCGCGGGCCTCCATAATTTCCTTGCAGGAAGGCATGACCTCCGCTCCCCGCAAGGTAACGATATCTGTGGCAATGGCAAAACCCATCTCGGGCGATATCTTGGTTACACCAAAATTCATTGGCAGAATGGCCTGGTGATCGCAGGCGCGCATTTCGATCCTGCCCACCGGGCTTTGAATCTGTAAGCCTTCGAGGGCATCAATAAATTTTTCCGTATTCAGGGAACCGGCTTTTTTGTAAGCCTCGGCAATGAATAGGGCCGTGATATAGGCCTGAAAGGCAGGAAACCCGGGCGGATGCCCGTAAGCCTTTTTAAAGGCATTGACAAAACGTTTGTTGGCCGAAAGCTCCGGATAATAAAAATTATAATCGATGGTTCCCATAACCCCTTCGGGTGCATGAATGCCCAATGGGTTTAAGACCGCATGATCGGTGGCGCTGTGAATATAGATGGCGACTTTGTCAGTCATTCCGGTGGCCTTGATGGCTTTCATAATATTGGTCATGCTGCGGCCGCCGGTGGCAAAGATCACCGCATCCGGTTTGGCGGCCAAAATGGATGTAATGTAGGGACTCAGATCGGGCTCGCCCGGTTTCCACCAGGATTTACCGATCAGCTGCACCTCGGGTTTGTTTTCCTTGAGGTTTCTCCAGGCCGCATCCGCAATCGCATGGCCGTATTCATAATCATCTCCGGCAATCCAATATTTGACGTAGGGTTTGGTGGAAAGCGCCACCCCGCCGGATTTACCGGCCATGGCCGTATTTTCGCCGGCAGAGAACACGTAGCGGTGACCTTTTTTGCCGGTGATATTTTCACTTTTTGAGATCCAGGCAATAAACGGTACCTTTTCTCTCTTGGCTACCGCTTCGGAAACGGCCAGTGCTGCTCCGCTGTTAATCGTGCCGACCAGAATATCGACATCTTCCCGTAATACCAGTTCTTTGGCGAAATTCAGCGCCAGATCCACCTTAAACTTCGTATCGCGGGTGGTAAACTCAATCTTTTTGCCCAAAACCCCCTTTGCATTTATTTCTTCCAGGGCCAGCTTAAAACCATTGAGGGCATCCTTTCCAAAAACTGCCGCAGGACCGCTATAGCAATCAATTACCCCCACTTTGATGTTCTTTGCCGCGGCATGTACCGGCATCAGAATAAGGGAGATGGTAAACAGGCCCACCAGCATTGCGATAAAGGCATTTTTTTTCATTTTGACCCTCCTTCCACTTATGGGTTGAGCGTTAACAGATATATCGGTTTCGTATATTGCTGAAATATTTATCCCTTTCAAGGTTGGACTGAATATGATTCATTTTCTATTCTGATATTCTTTCCTATATAGGATACGGATTGAAGTCAAGACTTATTCATTTGGGCGAATACTTCTGAATCTGTCTCTCTTTCTGCAGGAGGGTTATCATAAAATTTAGTTCTTTTCCTATCTTGACCTAAATAAGCGCATCATGTATTAAAAAAGATTGCATTGATCGATATCTAAAATTCGGCAGTTGCCGAGAGGAATGATGCAAAATGGAGTATCAGCTTGAGCTTATCAATGTCTCCAAACTATTCGGAGATGTAAGAGCGGTTGATAACGTCTCTTTGCGAATCCAGCACGGAGAGTTTCTCACACTCCTGGGTCCGAGCGGATCCGGCAAGACCACCACCTTGAATATGATCGCCGGTTTTGAGATTCCTTCCAGGGGCGATATCCTGCTGGAGGATGATGATATCACCACGGTTGCGCCGAATAATCGCGGCATCGGCATGGTCTTTCAAAACTATGCGCTCTTCCCCCACATGACCGTATCTGACAATATTGCCTTTCCGTTAAAGATGCGCAAAATCCCCGGCAACAAAATTCGTCAATCGATTAAGGAAGCACTGGAACTGGTCAAACTTCCCGGATTTGAAGAACGCTATCCTCACCAGCTAAGTGGCGGACAGCAGCAGCGGATTGCGTTGGCCCGTGCGCTTGTCTTTGAACCGAAAATTCTGCTGATGGATGAGCCGCTGGGTGCGCTGGACAAGAAACTTCGCGACCATATGCGGCTGGAGATTAAACATCTGCATGAGTCGCTAAATATCACCGTGATCTATGTTACCCACGATCAGGAAGAAGCCCTGACCATGTCGGATCGTATCGCCATTATGAACGAAGGTAAAATCATTCAGCTGGACATACCGGTGGAGTTGTACGAGTCCCCGGCAAGTCTTTTCGTTGCCGACTTCATTGGTGAATCTAATTTTTTAAAGGGATGTGTGACTGAAACCGCCGATGATAAAACTGCCGTTGAGACCGCCGATGGTCTAAAAGTTTGGGTCAAGAAATTCAACCAGGCGAATCCCGGCGAAGAAGTTTCGGTCGCCATCCGACCGGAAAAAATTCAAATACTTGCTGGAAATGCGGATGATTCGAGTGATATCATTAACCGTTTTACGGGTAGAATTGAAGAGATTATTTACGTCGGTGAAGCCAGAATTTATCGGATCAGTCTGGCTGCGGAGACAATTGTCGATGTAAAAGTGCAAAGCGGACCCAGTGCACAAAACTTCAAGATCGGAGGTGATATTAACCTTGGTTGGCGAACTCGCCACGGCCTTGCTTTGAAGTAAGGCAAATCCTGCCATAAATCAAACAGACAAGGAGGTGTGGAATGAAAAAGAAAAAGGAAACTCAAAACCACAAAGGCATGACCCGCCGTGAATTTATTGTTACCACCGGCGCGGCGACGGGCGCAGCTTTGGTAACGGCGTCCGTGGGACCATTTGTGCACACCACCATGGCCAAGGGCGGTACCCTGAAAGTCTGCTCCTACGGCGGTTCCTATCAAGAATCACAACGGAAAGCGCTCATCCAGCCTTTTGCCGACAAATTCGGCGTGAAAATCATTGAAGAATCCGGTCCGGACATTGCCAAAGTTAAAGCGCAGGTAGACAATAAATCCTATGAATGGGATGTGGTGGATCTGGAAACCCGTCATATTGCCCGCGGCGAACTGGAAAACTTGCTAGAGCCCATTGATACCAATGTCGTTAACCTCGACGGAATCGACAAAAAGGCCATCCGCAAGGCCGCCATCGGCAATATTTTCTGGACCACTTCTTTGGCATACAACAAGAAAGCACTCGGTGGTAAGAAACCCTGCGCCAGCTGGGCTGATTTCTGGGATGTGAAGAATTTCCCCGGACCCAGAGCACTTCAAGATCAGGCAGCGTTTAATCTGGAGTTTGCCCTGCTGGCCGATGGCGTGCCCAAGAACAAGATCTATCCGATTGATGTCCCCAGAGCCTTCAAAAAAATGGATGAGATCAGAGATCACATCGCCGTCTGGTGGAAGAGCGGCGCCGAGCAAATCCAACTGCTGACCAGTGCCGAAGCGCATTACGCATCCGCCTGGAACGGCCGCGTCAACGTTGCCCAGGGTAAGGGGGTGCCTTTAGAGATTGTATGGGAGGGGGGCATCCTCGATCTGGATTGGTGGGCCATCCCCAGGGGGAACCCGAATAAAGATCTTGCCATGAAGTTCATCGATTTTGCCATAAAAGCAGAGCGACAGGGTGAGCAGATGCAGAAATACATTGCCTATGGTCCGACCAACCTCGGTGCTTTCAAATACATCACCGCTGAGCGGGCCAAGGACTTGCCGTCTTATCCGGAAAACCTCAAAAAACAGTTTGTGCAGGATGCAGACTACTGGGGTCCGAATCTGGCGCCGTTGACGGAGCAGTGGAAGACCTGGATCATTTCTTAGAATCGGATTGGTTTTAATGCCGCATTGAACGGTTCAATCCAGCCGGGGGAGGCATCCTGCTTCCCCCGGCCAAACCCTGATCGAAATTTTGCATGAAAATGGAAGCCTCCGACTTGTCCGCCTCTGGAGGACTCGTGCAAAATTTAGATATGGTATCATAAATTGGAAGCAGCCACCCATATCAAGCCGGATAAAGAAGCTTCTGCCAGCCTCTGGCAGCAGCGGGGTTTCAGGCAATTTATGCTGGTGGTTCCGGCCTTGCTGGCGCTTTTTATGCTTTTTGTCTACCCAATTTCAAGTGTCCTGCTGCGAAGTCTTTTTAGCCCGGATTTTACGCTGGAGCACTATCTCTATTTTTTTAAAACGCCCCTGTATTCGCGAGTTTTGTGGATTACATTTCAAATTAGCATTTTATCCACCTTATCCGCTCTGATCGTTGGGTATCCCATTGCCTATGTGCTGCGTCGCGCCAGACCCGGCATTCGCAATTTTTTCTTACTGGCGATAACCCTCTCCTTTATGATCAGCCTTTTGGTGCGCAATTATTCCTGGATAATCGTCTTGCAGCGCAGCGGTGTGATCAACACGGTGTTCACCTACTTCGGGCTGATCGACACGCCTGTTAAGCTTCTGCATAACAAATTGGGCGTGATGGTCGGTATGACGCATATATTCGTGCCCTACATTGTATTTCCAATTTACAGTGTCATGATGGGAATTGATTTAAACCTCGAGAAGGCTGCCCGCAACCTAGGCGCGACGCGATGGCAGACATTCTGGCGGGTGTCATTTCCCCTCAGCCTGCCCGGCATCGGTGCCGGTGCCCTGCTGGTCTTTATTATGGCGCTGGGCTTTTTCATTACGCCGGCGCTATTGGGTGGGCGCAAAGAGCAGATGCTTTCCAACTTAATTCAGATTCAGATTGTTGACCTGCTGAACTGGCCGTTTGCTTCGGCCATGTCGGTCATCCTGTTGATCGCAACGCTGATTGTTTTTTCGATTTACAACCGATATTTAGGAGTGGAACGCCTGTGGGGAGGGGTAAAAACATGAGCAAACGGTCGCGTAAAAGGGCGGCACGCTTCGACCCGCTGCACATTGGCTGGCCGCTTTGGATTGTTTCGGGATCGGCGATTTTGTTTCTCATCGCTCCGGTATTGTTGCTGATACCCATGTCCCTGGGCTCGGCTGAAATTATCGAATTTCCGCCCAGCAAAATCGGTTTTGATCAATATCACAAATTTTTCAACCATCCGGCCTGGCAAAGCGCCGTTTTGAATTCTTTGCAGGTATCGGCCATGACAGCCGTGTTTTCTACTTTTCTCGGGGTCCTGGCCTCACTGGGGCTGGTCTGGGGCCGCTTCAAGGGCAAAGGCCTCATCAACGCTTTTATCATTTCGCCGATGATTGTCCCCCTGATTGTCATGGCATTGGCTTTTTACATTAGCCTGGCCAAATTCGGGCTGCTGGGGACCAAGCTGGGACTCGTGCTGGCATACACACCATTAACCTTGCCCTTTACGGTTTTGCCTATCTCTGCCACGCTGCGCGGATTTGATCGCAGTCTCGAACATGCTGCCCGCATATTAGGCGCCAATCGATTCCAGACGTTTACGAAAGTCACCTTTCCGATCATCAGGCCCGGGGTTTTGACCGGGGCCATCTTTGCTTTTATGATTGCCTTTGATGAAGTCGTTATTGCCCTGTTTATTTGCGGTTCAACTGCGGTAACCCTTCCCAAAAAGATGTGGGATGTCATCCGCTATGAGATCGAACCCATGCTGCCGGCCATATCCACGCTGCTTTTTCTTCTGGCAACCCTGATTCTGGTGCTTGTTGGTTTTCTACAGCAGCGCCTTGCCCGACGCATGACCGCTGGCTGAGCTGCCCCGCTTTTCGACAGTTGTGCTGAATTACCACCCAGGGGAAACCACTTCTAAATAGACTGAGGGAAATCATGTTTCCGAAATTTTCTATATCGGCCAAATACCAGGAACGGTATCCGGGTGTCGGCTTTGGGCTGACACTGATAACCGGCTGTCAAAATCATGAGAATCCGCCAGGGTTTGATCAGCATAAGCGCAAACGGCTGCGCAAGATGAGAAAGCGCGAAACCCTGGCCGAGATTAGCGCACGGATCGGCACCTATGCCGATTTCTTTCAAAGTTTCGGCTTTGAGTGTCCGCTAACCCAGCATCTGAAGCGAACGATTAACAGCGGTTTTCCGCGTTATGATCTGATCGTGGATGCGCACTTCATGGCTGAAATGTGTGCCGGGATTCTGGTGGCGGTGACGGATTATGATCGTTTTGACGGCAATCTGACCTTGGATACTACCGTTGAGGGAGAAGTTTGTGCGGGCATGGGTGGTCGCGAGTTTATTACCAAAGAAGATGAGATTGTGCTGCGGGATGAAAAAGAAATTGTCTGTGTTTTGTGCCAGGGGGCGGACGAAAAGACCCGGGCACACGAGGATACGAGTAATGTTCTTTTTTATGCCTATGCGGTTCCCGGCATTGACAGCCAATACTTAAAAGACGGGCTGACGGTTGCAGCCGAAACCATGGCTGAATTCGGCGGGGGCAAGGTTGAAGGAATAGAGGTTTATTAATCGGTTATGCGCTTAATGGGAATATTTGTTCTTTTCGTTGCATTTTTTCACCACGAAGGACACGAAGCTCACAAAGGGAATTAAAAGTAATAATCTGATTGCTTTACTTTTTGTTCTTCGTGATCTTCGTGGTTGCTGTCAGTTTATTTGTGGCACCTTCTGCTTGTGGAGTTCTCAGCTGATTTCAACTTGCCGGTTTTTAGGATTCGATTCGCTCCTCAAATTTTTCCAATGCTTCCCGCAGCAACTGGCGAATGAACACCTCCTTATCTCTGATAACAAGTTTCTGGTAGGCCTCATGTCCCGGATGGGACGATGCCAGCCCCGGCGGGTTGTCTTTGAATCGGTGGCGCATTTGCTCGTAGGTCTGGACCATTGAGATCATCGTGAAGTTCTGGCAGGGCAGGGATTCAAGCCATTCCAGGCGGCGCATCATTTCAAACCGCATCTGATCGGCCAAAAACAGGTGGATATCCACCACCCGCATCTGCTGCTCACTGGCCAGATAGTTGAACTTGGTGGCCGGCCCGAAGTCCAGAACCCCCATTATCATTTCATAATACGCCATCGAGCTGTCTTCGCCGGGCTGGGCCAGAAAATAAAGTGTCTTGTCGGTTAGATCCGTCAGGCAGGTGTTTGCATCGTAGGCTTCGCCGAAACGTTTCTGCCAGGGGCCGAAGGCCCGCTGTTCAACTACTTTGGTGCGATAATGATGAAGGTCAACGACTTTTGTCATGGTTGAGAAGTATAAAGAAATGCGAATTCGGTGTCAATCTAAGTTGATCGGTTGTTGTGTAATGCGAAGCTAATTAACCGAAATTTGAGCTTTATTTTTTTTTAATGAGCTGTTCGAAAATATTCTGGACCCCTTTCTCAAGGGATTTTTGGAGAGCCTGTTCCGCCAGGCCGGCGGTGGCCTTTTGCATGCTGCTTTCGTCAATATCCGGGTTTTTCGAGTTACCGCGGATGGGGACATCGATGGTGACGCCTTCAAGAAACCGGTAGGCTTTATCTCCAACCAGTTTGGGGGTAATCGGCAATTTGGCGATATAATCAAGACTTTTATCAAAACCCACCGAACCGCGCAGCTCGATGGGATAGCCGTCGATTTCAAACCGGATGGGAGAGGTCTCAATCCGTCCGTTGCGGGCCACAAAATCTATATCCAGATCCCCAAAATCCATTTCATTTCCGCGAACCCCGATCAAAGCCAGCAGCCCTGAAAGCAGGTTGGTGGAATTTATTCGAACTCCCTTTAAGCGCAAAGTACCGGCAAATGAGGTTTTATCCCGGTCCTTTTTATCCAGTGCCCAATTGAAATGCTGCATATACAGATCAACGTGTCCTTGAGCCTGGAGCGAACCCTGGAAAACCGGATGAATTTTAGACATTAAACCTTCGGCCATGGCGTCGGTGATTTCAACATCTTTTAGGATGGTTGAATCCGGTGGCAGGGTTAGCATATAGGGTTCTTTTTTCAGATCGATTTTAGGCTCCAGATTCAACTGGCCGCCGTTGGCGGTTGCTGCCAATTTGGCGACGGCGGATTCATTGGCAACGCGTAATGGAATTTCGGTGGCGGAGATATCCAGACCGAAGGCGTCAATGGAATCTGCGCGAATGGCCCCGTTAAAGTCTGTCTGTTTGAGTGCATCCGTCCAGCGAGTTCTGCCGGAGACCATTTTGAGTTTAAAGGGATTGTCGCCTTTGCCCGTTATGGTGATCTGGGGGCCGGCAATTTTCTGAAGGTAAGGGGACAGCATCTTCAAATCTAAATTGATGTTGCCGCTGGCATCCAGCTTTTTTTCGTTACCGGTCTGATCCAGATTTCCGGTCGCCGAAAGGGACAAGGGGGTGGAGTTTAGCTGGATGTTTTCGATCGTAAGCGCCTTTCCGTCCGGGCTGCGTTTTAATTTCGCCTGCAGCTTGACGTGATCCTCGGAAATCGGGGGCAGGGTATCAGAGGTTAACTTGAAAGGAGAAAGATCGGCATCGACGTTTAAAAACTGGGCATTCGGAGATGAAAAGTCCAAATCGAGATCAAATGTTCCTTTACCTGCAATTTGGGTTTTTTCCGGCAATTGGATGAAATCACCGTAGGACTGGATCAGTTTAGCCAGGTCAAGCTGGGCCTTTGCCCTTGCTTTCATGTCTTTTTGGAGGTCCGACCAATCGTTGATCGTTAATTCAGGTATGGTGATCGTGCCCGCTGAGCCGTCGATGTCAATGGGAGCAAACCGGGCGGATTTCGTTTCGAAATTGAGCTTTCCTTTGGTTTCCAGAGTCAAACGGTCATCGTGCAGTGTTTTTTGTCCGTCGTGATAACGAAAATTATGGGTAGCGACCCGCGTGCTGTTTAGCACCAGAAGCTGTGCGTCCATTGATCCGCTGGATTGAATATGAGCGGTTCCCGCCAGACGGGTGTTATGGGGAAGTTTTTTAAAATTTCGCAGCAGGTCTGAAATCTGCTGCAAATTAAAGTTGCCGTCGATTGATAAATTGTCGGCCGTGGGCAGACTTCCCGCGGGATTTAACTGAAAACGGGTGGCGCTGAATTTTCCCCGGGCCATCGATGACTGAATGGTTAACTTTGGCTGTTGAAATTGACTGACGGTTAAACCTTCGCCTTTGTGGACCGTGGCGCTGAAATCGGCTTTGACATCCTGCTTCGGAAGAATGGGCGCCCCGTTGCGGTTCAAAGCCAGATTACGAATATCCAAATTTACGGCTGCAGCGCCTATATTGGGCGCGGTTTCATTGACCTGAAGCTTGGCAAACAGTTTGCCGGAACCGTCCCATTCGCTGACATCGAGAAATTTTTTTAATTCTCTAAGCGCTGCCGCCATGTCCGCTGAAAGCGTGACCCGCATGTTGCTGAAATCTCCACTGTCCGTCTCCATTCAGAAAGGAGGAGCGCAGCGATAAGGTGTCTATGCGGATTCCCTGAGAGCTTCTCTCGCCGCGGGCTTTTACTGATATTGGCTGATTCCAGGCAACGGGTTTGCCTTTGCTGAGGCCCTTTAATTGATCGATGCGAGCGCTGCTTTCAAATGCGGTGACGTCCTCTGTCGATTTGACGTTGGCAGACAGTGTGAGTTTGCCCTCAGACAGTGTCAGGTCTTGGCGCAGCTTTAAGGTGCCGGGCAGCTGAGAAAAAACTTCGGCCAGGCTGATAGCGGCCGAACCCTGTAATTGATTTTGGCCCCGGCCGGAAAACTGTCCCCGGACGGTTCCATTCGCCAGAGAGGATTGTAACTTCAGTTGGTTTAGCGACAGGACATCCTGGCTTATGGTGGCGTCTATTTCGGTGGTGATACCCTTAATCCGGGGATGATCCGCACCCAGCGGCCCGCCCCAGAGCTCCAGCCGGTTCAAGGACAATTTTCCTTTGATGTCCAAGGCCTTCGCCGCGCTGCCCTGTAAGGCAAGATCGACGTTTAAACGTCCTTTGCCTGATGGAAAATTACCCCGGGAAGCCATTATCGCCAGTATATCTTCAAGCTCCCAGTTGGTGATTTTCAAGCGGGCATCGGATTGAATTGCCTTCAGGTCAAGGGGATTGTTCGCAGAAAGGGTCAGGTTGCCTTCGCCGGACAAGGTACCGACGGTGTCGCCCGATGTCAGGAAAACCTGGTAGGCGATGGGTTTTTCGATGTCGGATATATCCAGAAAAAGATCCAGGTCTTTGACCACTGTTTTTTCACTACCGGCCGTGTTTACGGTACGGATGGCGCCGTCGGTAATTTTGAGCAGCCCTGAAAAGGTCGGAAAAACGCCGGATTGGGGGGGAGCCGTTTTTTCAGATACATCAGATGGCTGTTTATCCGGGAGATAAAAAGCCACTTGCGGCTTAACGACTTCAATTCCTCCCAGATTGCCGGTATCGGCCAGCAATTGAAACAGTCCGCGATATCCTTTCAGCTCGGCGACTTCAATGAAAAGGTTTTCCTGTCGATGGTCGTAGATGATGCCTTTGGCTTCAATACCGCTGAACCATTTAAACGTCCATTCTGCGACCTGTAGCTGTCCGGGTAAATGCCGGTTGACGCTTTCCAGTATGTGCGGCTTCAGCAGGTTGCTGGATAAGATTGCAGGCAAAAACACCAGTCCGATAAAAATCACGAAAAACAACGAAATCCCCGTCCAAAGCAACACCGGTTTTGTTTTCATTTTGCTCCCTCAGAGATCACTTGCTCAGATCTTCGTCCTTTCAAATACTATTTTTTTTGTCTGAGTTTCGGAATTTTAACCGCGCAACCGGCCAATGTGAAACCGGCACCCAGATAAAAGACGCTTCATTTAACAGATCATTACGGATTCTGCTAATAGATAGGATGTACCCGTACCATTAGCAAGATAATACATAACGCTGATAATCAAAATCGAAGCTTTTTCTAACCAGGTGCATCTTGGCCGATATGTTAAACCTGATTATGCGGTCAGCTGTGATACACTTGATCATGGGCATGGCGATTGACGAATGCAGCTAAAAAATGCCGGTGCCTATTGGCGTTTGTCATTTGATGATTAATGTATGCTCTATCCGGATGACAATTTTCACCGGAATTTTAAGCGCGCCTGAGGCTTTCATTTTCTCATTAACTTGAATGCGAGGTTCAGGTAAATGGGTATGTTGATCGATAAATGCCGTAAGGATGAATATGGTTTGGTTTTTTCTCATATTTTTTGCCATTTCCGGTCTGCTGGCAACTTACATCACCTGGCGACTTTTTAGCAAAGCTGCCTTGCGGCGCCGCTGGAAGATTTTGATTGCACTGGGGATCGTTGTGGCAATGTTTACGCCCGTTTTGACGATTATGCTGCACCGATCCGGATTCGACAACCTGGGCCTCCATCTCCTCACCTGGGCCGGCTATCTGGCGGTGGGTTTTTTGAGTTTTGTATTTTCCTATTTGGTTATTCGAGATCTGGTGTGGGCGCCGCTTGCCGGGTTTAAGATGATTCAGGCGCGGATATCGAAAGCGGCCCCAAACGCTGCAGGATCCCGCCAAATCGACAACCCTTCTCGCAGGGGATTTCTTGTAAACTCAGTAAATTATGGGGTTGTGGCGGCCGCGGCCCTTTCTACCGGATACGGTATTGCAGAAGCCAAACAGACGCCCCAGGTGAAACACGTGCCGATAAAAATCGACCATTTGCCGCCGGAACTGGAAGGTTTCAGAATCGTCCAAATCACCGACATCCACGTTAACCCCACTTTTCGACGCGCTGCTGTGGAAGACATCGTGGGTGTGGTGAACACGCTCGATGCCGATATTGTTGTCTTAACCGGCGACCTGGTGGACGGCTCGGTTGCTCAGCTGGGATTTGACGTGGCGCCTTTGAAGCAGATTAACTCGGTTTCGGGGAATTTTTTTGTTACCGGAAATCACGAATATTATTCCGGTGTGATCGAATGGATCGAAGAAGTCAAGCGCCTGGGCTTCACCGTGCTGTTGAATGAACATCAGGTTATTTCCCGCGGCCAGGCCAGAATGGCGCTGGCCGGCGTGACCGACTATCGCGGTGGTAATTTTTTGACCAGTCACCGCTCGGATCCGCAAAAAGCTTTAAATGGCGCGCCGCCGGCAGACGTTAAAATCCTTTTAGCGCACCAGCCCAAAAATATTTTTGATGCCGCCAAAGCCGGATACGACCTGCAGATTTCGGGCCATACCCACGGCGGCCAGTTTTTCCCATGGAATTTGCTGGTGGGCTTTGCCCAGCCGTATGTATCCGGTTTGCACACCCACCAAAATACCCGGATTTATGTCAGTCGGGGTACCGGTTACTGGGGCCCGCCGTTGCGTGTGGGCTCTCCCTCCGAAATCACCTTAATCAACCTGACTGCCGGCTAGGACCCAGCGGCATCGACACCACAACCGCACTTAATTATCCGCTTCGCCCTTCGGTGGTCGGACGACATACACCGAACAGGGAGCATCGCGGATAACCTGTGCAGTTATATTTTTTTTGAAAAAACGGATCCAACCCTTGCGGTCCCGGGAAGCGATCACGATAACATCCACGCCGAACTGTCTGGCCTTTTCAACGATCACCCGATAAACGGGAATTCCAGTCACCTGAATTTCTTCGACTGGGATTGAATTTTTTAACGCCATGGGAATCACTTTGGTCAGATCAGCGCGCTCTTTTTTCATGAGGTGTTTCTGGACGTCTTCTAAAGATCCGGCCACGATCCGGCCGTGAAGCGGAAATGGCGCTTTGACATGGAGCACATAGAGCCGGGCATTATGTGTTTGGGCCAGAGATGCCGCGTATCTGGCGGCATACAGCGAGGATTCTGTAAAATCCACCGGGACCATGATATTTTGGATAGGGGTCATCCCATTCTTTTTTAATTGACGATTTGAGTCTTAGGTGTCAATTGGTTAATGGTTATTAGAATTCAATGACAAGCTTATCTTATGTTCCTATAATGGTTGAGATATCAAATTAGATATCATTCCTTTTAACGAATAACGAAAAAACGATAACACCCAATTGGATTTTAACTCAATCGGGGTTTTACCGGAAGGTATGATCCGTCATGGACAAAGAAGACATCAAGAATCTGGCCAAGAACAAAAATTTTATCTCCGGAATTTACAATTATTGTGATCGCTGGTGTGAGCGCTGTCCGTTCACATCTCGCTGCATGAATTTCGCAATGACCCGGGAGTATTCGGACGATCCTGAAGCCAGTGATATAACCAATGAAAAGTTTTGGCAAAGCCTTTCTGAAATTTTTGAAGTGACGCGGGAAATGCTGGAAGAATCCGCCGAGGAGATGGGGATAGACCTTGATTCCATCGATTTTGAGGAAACATCCCGGGACGAAGGCGTCAAAGACAAAATAGTTAAAAACCATGCGTGCTGCCGGGCCGCAGAAAAATATTATGAAATGGTGGACGAATTTTTTGAATCTGAATATATCCCTTCACTGCATCTCGTTGATAAATCGGACGGAGGGAATGCACCCAAATTGAAGAAAATCGATATGCTGGATGGGCCGGTCACCCTCGATGAACTGGTAGAAATTATTTACTGGTATCATCATTTTATTTACGTCAAGCTGATGCGATCTGTTCGAGGCATTCTGGGAGATACATCAGAGATATTGGAAGAATTTCCGAAAGATTCAGATGGCTCTGCCAAAGTGGCGTTGATTGCCATTGACCGTTCCATGGCGGCCTGGGGACATATGCACAACTATTTTTCTTCTCATCGGGATCAAATTCTCTCGATAATTAAGCACCTTGACGGTCTTCGCCAAAGGGTGGAGATCGTATTTCCGGAAGCGCGGGATTTTGTTCGCCCCGGATTCGATGAATAAATTACAGGTCTATACTTGATTCAGCGATTGTAATGCCAGCTTGCTTGCCTCCGTGCGACTTGCCCCTTATACCGCAATTCCGTAACTGGGAACATTATTATGGCAAGCGGTTTAACCTCGCGGTAAACATTTCTTTCTGCCAAACAAGAAGTACAAAAAGTGTTAAATTTAGCTGCCAGTTCATCTTTACGTCTTCATTTTTAAACACTCAAAAAAGTATAAAATAATGATGCCACCCTTTTTTTTGAAAAAAGATAGACAAAATCGATATGCGGCATTATTTTACTCTAATTTGTTTTGTCTTCGGTTTTCTAATCGTTCTAATAATTTCAAAAGTAGACAAAAAATTACATTGCTAATGAACCTTGAAGAAGACTTTCCTTGTTTGGGTTCTTAGGATTTAAAATACCAACTTTTATATAATGCTTGAGCGATACATACATTTAGTGAAGGAGGTGCAGTTATGAACTTTAAAATAACAGTTTTACCAATGGCGATCGGAATTTTGTTGGTCGGATTATTTGCCAGCACGCTTCCAGCTGCCGAGATTATCACGGAAACAGATATTGTCGAAAAAGTAGTTCAGAAAGAAGATTTTATACGGACAGCAGACAACTTTATCATTCTATTCGATTCTTCCAGCTCGATGAAAGAAATTCTTAACAAGAGCACCAGAGAAACAAAATATGATGCCGTCAGAAATATCCTTGAAGAGCGGCAAAAGGTGCTGCCGGATCTGGGTTACAATGCCGGGTTATACCTCTATACACCCTTTCAAGAGGTCTACCCCATGGGGCCCTATGATCCAGCAAAGTTTGCCGCTGCCATTGACAGCCTGCCGGCAGAGCCCAAAGGACGAACCCCTTTACCGACCGGAATTCGTGAAATGGGGCCGTTATTGGAAAAGCTGTCCGGTAAAACCGCCGTGTTCATCTTTAGTGATGGCACTTTCGACCAATTGACGGATTTCAAACTGCCGGAGGATTACACCCGGGAATTTGCCGAACAGCATAATGTTTGTTTCTACATGATCAGCAGCGCCACGAAATGGTACGCTGAAAAGCGCTTAGCCGATATGGCAGAGGCCAACGCCTGCTCGCGGGTTATTCCCATAGAGGCATTTATCAACAATCCGGAGTACATGGCCGGAGCGTTGTATACGGTCAAGGCATCTGCGTTCGTGGAAACGACCACCGAGGCAAGAATTGCCGGCCTCAAAGCGCAGGATGGTAATTTTGATTTCAATAAATCCGATATCCGTTCGGAGTTTCAAAGTGAACTGGATGAGGTTGGAACATTTTTGCAGAATCACCCGGATGCTTATGTTATGCTGGTCGGATACACCGACAGTATCGGAAGCGAAGAATACAATCTGGATCTGTCCCTTCGCAGAGCCAACAGTGCCGCAAATTATTTAACATCCAACCACAATATTGATCGGGACCGCATCGTGGTGAACTATTACGGCGAAGCCAATCCGATTGCGAGCAACGATACGGAGGAAGGCCGGTCACAAAACCGGCGCGTTGAAGTTGCAGTGGGTGGCTTATAATAGAACAAAATAATCAGCCAGGGGAGAGGACTTCGCTGTCCTCCCCCTGTTTTTAAAACGTTTGATTTCACCCCCCAGTCTTTGCCCATCCTTTCACCTCCAGTTATCCGTCCATTTAATATGTGCGACGGGTGATGCTGTTGACGCGTCAATCATTCTTTTCGTTACGCTTTCCCGGCATCACGAAACAAGCGTCATCCAAACGGTTGCAGATATAGGCATTGATGATTTTTTCAAGCTCGCCCGCAATACCGCTAACTAAAGCAATGTTCTTGCCGGCCAGAAATCTGCACATGACGTCACTGACGCCGGCGCAGATAATTTTGCGAATTCCCCAGCGGGCCATCACCTCAATACGTTCGTGGATGGACATTTTTTCAAGGGTCAGCTCCTGTCTGCGGATTTCCTGGCCCTTTTCAATGTCAACGACCACCATACGGTGACATGAGTCCAAAACAGGAGAAACGCGCGATTCAAATACCGGAATAGCCACTCTTTCCATTATTCAGTTTCAAACGCGTGATGTTCGTGATCCTCACAACCGCAGGTGGATGCGAGTTCAGATTTTAAATCAGCATGTGCAAGGTCCCACCAGAGGGAATTGATGACAACTTGCGGAAGTTCGTCTGCCGCAACGTGGTCGCAAGCCGAATGCGAGCATGCGTGTTCAAAAACGATCTTTTCTTCGGGATCCAAATGCGCGCGCCAGTTCATATCGACCAGGTCCCCGGTATCGGTTGCGTTTGAAAACAGCACGCTTGTTGAGTACTGCTGAGTTTCATCGCTAACCCAACTCTCCGAGGTTTGATGGGTATCGACAATACATTCAAACCCCGGAGATCGGGTTGCGCCGATAAATGCGGGTGACTGTTTTGAATAAAACGCATACAGGCTGATCAAGCGGTCAAACAGGGGATAGCCGATCTGCCAGGCGGGTATATTGCGAATGACGCTTTTTCCATGGGCATCATTCAGACCATTTCGTTGACCGGTTTTTACGGTTATCATCGACCACTTCAGGAAATCGAGACTGTCAAATGTAAGCATCGCAACGGTTTCGGCAGCATTTAACATAAACGATAGGCTGCCAACCGTAAAAAATGTCTCGGGTACACGCTGCCTGGCTTCCAGCCGGGGGGTATGGGTGTGGTCGAACAGTTCACCGGTGACCATTTCCCGTTCCTGGGGGGAAAAGGAATCAAACACACTGGCTGTGACATAGGGATAGCATTTGACCACAAACTGTCCCACATTCAGGGTTTGGTCTGTGGCTGCGGTGGTTCCGCCCTCCTCAAAGACCAGAGCATAAACCCCCGGAGCACCGTCAATCCAGATATACCACTCCGGTCGGTCGCCCCAGACCTGGCTGACACCCGTAAGGTCGAGCATTTTTTGGACCTGCTCAACCCAGGAAGCGCTAATCAACATGCTTTCAACCTTATTGCGAAAAAAGCTGTCAAAATCCATACGCTTCACCACCGTGCTTTTTGAAAAGCTCCTTGACGATTTCGTTTTTTTCGCGCCCTTCGGTTTCGATGCCGTGCTGCCGGGCGGTTTCCAATAAAAGATCATCCGGATAGGCAAGGGTTAGCGCATAACTGGAATCGTAAGTTTCAAAATAACGGTCAAAAGCGCTTTCCTGCTCAACTTCCTGCACGCCTTCCTGGAAACCGGAAACAATTTCTCCCACCTGGCGCAGCCAACCGCGCCTGAAAAAAAAACGTTTGTTTTGATCAACCATTTTAATCTCCATGCTTTCTCAAGGGCCAACCTTCGAAAAAGTCACTCTGAATCATGATGATACTCAAAAACAACAGGATCCAAACCAGCGGTGTATCTCCTGGTTGAGCGACACCGGGCACTTTGGCCAGGAAAAATGTGGCCAGGGGCGAATAATAGAAAGCATAAAACAATAGCCCGCCGGCGATGGCGATAGCGGTGCGAATGATCGCACGGGCCCAGATATTGGCCATATTGGGAAAATTGCCAAAATAATTCTCGAGAATAAATGCGGCCAAAATGAAAAAGCCGGCCATTTCACCGGCATGGATAAACCGAAAATCGGGCCCATCGGTGTATTGACCGCCCATAAACGGTTCATCCCAGACCACGGTAAAGATTTTCAACAGGATCCACATCATAATTAATCCCATGATGAGCGTGGCCGCAAAGGTGACAATCCCTTTGGCGAAGGTGCCTTCGCCGTTCTTGTTCATCAGCTTCCAGGGATTGCCTTCCCAGAGCTTATCCGAGGCCACAATCCAGAATAAAGAAGACAGCACCAGCCCCAGTCCGACAAAAGCACTGCCGGTCTCACAAAATCCTTCCCACCAGGGTGACACGCCGGCTTTGGATTGGGCCGGATAGAATAAATGACACACATGGGGATGGAATAAGATGATGTAAATGAGGCTGGCAAAAAACAGAATGGCAAACAGACGCGACCACGCCAGAGCGCCGCGCCCCACATTTTGCCAGGGCCAGCTCCCAAAGCCCAGATTCCAAAAGAGCGCGATCCACAGAAAGGCGGTAAAGAAATAGACAATTGCCGTCGAGGCGTTTTCACGCGCTACGAACGGCTCGGCCCCGATGCCCCCCGATGCGACAATGGACTGGGGGCTGAAATAGGCGACGCCCAGTTTTCCGATAAAATACCAGAATATCACATAATGGATAAACAGCATCAGAATGAAGGCCACCACGGTCAACAAAATACCACGGCCGACCCGGTTGCCGCCAGCCGAGGGTTCCGTAAAAGGAAAATAGCCGGCAACATTGGCGATCAGCACAATCGACGATACCAGCACCACCAGCAAGGCAAAACCATACATGGGGGTGTAAAGCTTCATGACCGTGTTCGGATTCATAAATATGTACCACAAAAACCATACAATCCCGAACACCACCACAAAATTAATGAGCCCAAATGGATAATTAAATTTTTTCTCTGCGTTTATTGCGGTATTCATATGATCACCTATGAATTGTGTTGATGGTAATGAAGAGAAAAGAAACCGCAGTGCCATGCTCCTTTTCTCTTCGCTTCATACGGTGCATGGGATCGTTTAAAAGACTATATGATCTCCGTTGGTCAGAAAGGCGTTGCTGGCCGTGGCGACGGTAGAGGTTCGCTTGTATTCCTTATATTTATCCGTGCCTTTAACCACCGGCACACCGGCGGCGGCGGCCTTCTCGGCCCATATCCAACCGGTGCAGTGATTGCATGCCAGCTTCTTAATCTTGAATGACTTGACGCCTTTGATGATATCATCGAATTTGGGCTCCCAGGTTTCAAACAGGGTAATGTGCAGACCGCCATAGCAGCCGTAGGGCTCGTAGCCTTTAAAGTTTTTGCGCGCATATGAGAACAGGGAAAGGATGCCCGGATGGCAGCATCCGGTGACCGTCACGATTCCTTTATCCTTGACATTGAAATACAAAACATTCTCTCCGCGCACCCGCAACAAAATGGGGACATCAAACATTCTTGTCGCTACACCGGGCATCAGGCGATAAATGCCCTCGCCTTTTTCACCGGCCGGGTCGCAAAGCACCAATTTGCCCGTATGAGGATAATCATTTTTGGCAACGTGTATCATTTCCCCGGTATCTTTGTCCTTGGCTTTGTGGTGAGCCTTTTCTTTTAAAAGCGCCATGTCTTCAGGGTAATAGGTTTTGGGCGCGTACATGGTGATATCCTGTTTGTGCTTGAGGGTTGATTCGATGCCCCATGTATGGTCCAGATGCCAATGAGAGAGGACAAATGTTTCAATTTCGCCTTTTTTGAGCATATTGGCGATATCGTTTTTTTCTTCAAAGATATAGTCCATCCAATCGTTGCTCCATCCGGAGTCCATCAAAATCTTGCGCTCGTTGCCCTCCAGGGTCGTTACCGTAATCAAGGCCGCATAGCCGCCCGTATTGTCAACGTCCCATGGGATGGTATACTGGTTGGTCATGGCACCGCCGTAATCCATCATGTTTTTTTTGAGGATGTCATTATTAAACCAGCTGGTCTCGGACAGGACATCGATGCGTACGCTTTTGATTTCACCGATATCGACTTTTTTAGCGGCATGCGCCTTACGCGGCAGCATGAAATTGGCCGCACTGCCCACCGAGGCCGCAGCGCCGGTGGCGGCAATTGATTTTAAAAAGGTTCTTCGTTTCATTCGTGCTCCTCCTTATGGTTGGATAATTTAAAGAACAGACCGTTTAACCGGCTTCCCTTTCAAGTCCTTTGCGCAGATCGTAGAGCAAGTCGATGATCAGCTCGCTCTCTTCCATGGAGATGTCCAAACCGTAGCCGTGCATCACATTGACCACCAGATGCCAGTCGTCGCGGGTTCGTCCCGGTTGTTCCGGATTGGCGACCGAGTCATGGCAACCCGTGCATTTTTGCTGATAAACTTTGTAAGCTTTGATTCGATCCATGCTTTTGGATTTGGCCTTTTCTCCGGCCACCACGCTCGGGCTCTGAATAACGAGCAGCACGCCCATTGCGCAGATCAAACAAACGGTCAGCAACCAAAAACGTTTAGATGTGAATAACTTTTTGTTAAGCAACCTGAGCCCCCTTTCTGCTAAATGGTTGGCAATAATGCAGGTGATTCGAACATGGCACCGAGATAAACGCAGTAAACGCGAAAAATCCCCTTTTTTCCGAACCCCCCACCTCTTTTTGCGACCTTATTGTGGCAATAACCATGCCAGCAATCAGGCAAGGCAGTAAGTCGCTAATTTTATAGGAGATACGCACTTTCCCGTAATAATTTAGATTGACATATGGAACAAAATGCCCTATGAGGGAACAAAACGAATCCATTCTATAAGAATTAAGGGAACAATTCTCACCCTCTTTATGTTTTAAAAAGGAGTGCGGAAATGGATACCCCCGGCCCCTCCAGGCATACGGATTACCAATCCATCCTGAACAGCATCACCGACGGTGTGCTCACCGTTGATCGTGATATGATTATCACTTCTTTTAATCGGGCAGCCGAGAAAATCACTCAGGTGAAGCAGGCAGAGGCGATCGGCCGGCATTGCTTTGAAGTCATGCGGGCGGATGTCTGCGAGTCCGGCTGCCCGATCCAAAAAACGTTTAAGACCGGAAAGCCATGCCGAAACATACCCGTTTTTATCGTGCGTGCCGACAATAAACGCATTCCTATCAGCGTAACGACCGGTATTGTGCGGGATGATAAAGGGAGTTTGATCGGGGGCGTGGAAACATTTCGCGATTTATCAGAGCTGAATAAACTTCGCCGCGAAATTTATAAAAAGCACTCGTTCGAAGATATTGTCAGCAAAAATCATAAGATGCTGCAGTTATTTGCAATTCTGCCGCAGGTGGCCGAGAGCCACAGCACACTCCTGATTGAGGGGGCCAGCGGTACCGGAAAAGAGTTGTTTGCCAGAGCCATTCACAATAACAGCCCGAGGCGCGAGGAACCCTTTATGGCAGTAAATTGCGGCGCATTGCCGGATACGCTGATCGAATCGGAGCTTTTCGGTTACCAGGCCGGTGCATTCACAGATGCCAAACATAATAAACCGGGTCGCTTTGCTCTGGTCCAAAATGGAACGATTTTTTTGGACGAAATCGGCGATATTTCAACTGCCATGCAGATGCGTCTGCTGCGAGTTTTGGAAAACCGCACGTTTTCGCCTCTGGGTGCTACGGCGACGTTGCGGATGAAAGCCCGGGTGATCGTCGCCACCCATCGGAATCTTAAAGAAATGATCGGCGAAGGCCAATTTCGTGAAGATTTGTATTTCCGGATCAATGTTGTACGTTTGTGGTTACCACCGCTGATCGAACGCAAAGAAGATATTCCGCTGCTGGTGGATCACTTCATCGAGCGCTTTAACACCATAACCGGCAAACAAATTGTCGGAATATCTCAGGATGCCCTGGCGGCTTTGACGCTTTATGATTGGCCGGGTAACGTGCGCGAGTTGGAAAATGCCATCGAACATGCATTTGTTTTGTGCCTCAACGGTATGATTCGCCTGGAACATCTGCCCGAACAGATCCAACCCCGGAGAGAGCCGCTCTACGTGCCTATCGAAACATCACTCAAGGCCATCGAAAAGCAAGCCATCATTCGTGCATTGACCAAAAACAACTGGCGCAAAATGGCCACCGCCCGTGAGCTGGAGATTGATAAAAATACCTTGCGCCGCAAAATCCAGCGCTACGACATCCGGATGCCAACTCACCCTTAGTGTGAAAGCGCGATGCCGGCCACCTAATTTTCTTACTTCTACTTTTCTCGAATTGATATAAAGAACTTTATTTGATTTGCCTGCCGCGGTCCAGGCTGCGGTACTGGATGGCTTCGGAGATGTGCGCGGTGCTGATGTCGTCAATTTTTTCCAGGTCGGCAATGGTGCGGGCAATCTTTAAAATACGGTTGTAGGCCCTGGCCGAAAGCCCCAGTTTGTCGATGGCCGATTCCAGCAGGCGGCAGGAAGCATCATCGACGCTGCAGTGTTTTTTGATGTGGCGGCTGCTCATGCGGGCGTTACAGAAGATTTTAGTGCGGGACAATCGTTGGGCCTGAATTTTGCGGGCGGCGGCCACCCGGCGGCGGATGGTTTCTGAGGCCTCGGCCGCGTGATCTTGCATCAGGTCCTTATAGGGTACCGCCGGAACCTCCACATGCATGTCGATGCGGTCTAAAAGCGGACCGGAAATTTTCGAGCGGTAGCGGTGGATCTGCTGTTGAGTGCAGCGGCATTCGTGTTTGGGGTCTGATAAATAGCCGCAGGGACAGGGGTTCATGGCGGCCACCAGCATAAAGCTGGCGGGATATGTCAGGCTGGACCTGGCCCGGGAGATGGTCACGTTTAGGTCCTCAATGGGCTGACGCAACACCTCCAGGACGTGTTTTTTAAACTCCGGCATTTCATCTAAAAACAGGACGCCGTTGTGAGCCAGACTGACCTCGCCGGGTCTGGGAATATGGCCGCCGCCGATCAAACCGGCATCTGAGATGGTGTGATGGGGCGAACGAAAGGGCCGGGTGGTCACCAGTGCCTGGTTCCTGGGCAACAACCCGACGACGCTGAATATTTTGGTGGTTTCCAACGCTTCATCAAAGGAAATCGGGGGCAGGATAGTGGGCAGCCGTTTGGCGAGCATGGTTTTTCCGGAGCCGGGGGGGCCGATCATCAGCAGGTTATGACCGCCGGCGGCTGCGATTTCGAGCGCGCGCTTGGCATGTTCCTGGCCCATGACTTCGGCATAATCAATGGCATAGTGACTGTCGGTTTCGAATAAATTGGTGATATCGGTCCGCTCGGGCGCGATCTGGCTGAACCCTCTTAAAAATCCGACAATCTCAGAAAGCGTTTTTGCCGGTAAAACGGCAATGTCTTGAACCACCGCGGCTTCCTGTCTGTTTTCAAAGGGCACCATTATCGCTGAATAACCGGCTGCTTTTGCCGCCAGGGCCATCGGCAAAGACCCTTTAACCGGCTTGATGCGGCCGTCTAACGAAAGTTCACCCAATATCAAATAGCGCGAAAGCTGCTCCTGGGGGATAATGCCGGTAGCGGCCAGAATGCCCAGCGCGATCGGAAGGTCAAAACCGGTTCCTTCTTTTTTGATATCGGCCGGCGCCAGATTAACCGTAATCCGGTCGGCCGGAAACCGATAGCCTGAGTTGTTAATGGCCGATTTAACCCGTTCTTTGCTTTCTTTGACAGCGGCTTCCGGCAGACCAACCGTGGTAAAGGTGGGTAGGCCGGAGGTGATGTCCACTTCCACTTCAACCGGGTAGGCATCGATTCCCATGACGGCACTGCTGAGGACTTTGGCCAGCAAGGTCTTCTCCTTGGCTGAGGGTGGCCGGATAAACGGAAGATTCGCCGCAGACTGCTGACATCTATAGCAAATTCCTATGTTGCCGACAATCATTTTGTGTCGAAAATTTCCTTCGCCAAGAGATTCCTTCAGGCCCAAACCCTGTCGGGCCCGGGGCATGCCTGCCGCTAATCACCAAAATTACTTGCTATTAAAAAAGATTTCAGCTATTTAATAAATCGAAAATGTGTAAACGGAGTGACCTATAGGTGCCGATTGAAATGTCACGCTGCATTTCCAACGCTCATTTTAGGTGAAATTAAATTAGCGGTCCCTTTATCACATGATTTCGTTATTAAAACGAGCCACATTCTTCGTCATTCTGCTGTTGAGCTTACTTTCCGTTGTGCCCCATGCCGGTTTTGCCCAAAATGCGATTCTGACCAACATCACAGTTTCCAACACCCGTGATGACCTGCTGCTTTATCTGAATCTTGAGGGTGCCTTCAGGGAAGAGATGAAAAATGCCATTTTAAGCGGTGTGCCTTCAACTTTTTCCTTTTTTGCTAAATTGAATCGCACACGAAATTTTTGGTTTGATCGGGCGATTGCCGATATCGAGGTAACGCACACAATTATTTACGATAATCTGAAAAAAGAGTTCACGGTCAAACGTTCCTGGAAAGAGAATAATCCCGAAGTCACTAAGTCATTTAAAGAGGCCAAAAAATGGATGACTGAAATTAATAGCTTAAAACTTATTCCATTAAACAGGCTGGAAAAAGGTGAACAATACCAACTCAGAGTTAAGGCTGAAGTTAGCAAAAAGACCCTCCCCTTCTATCTGCATTACATCTTGTTTTTTGTATCTTTATGGGATTTTGAAACGGATTGGTATGCCATCGATTTTATCTATTAATGACAGCCTATTGGTAATCAACCCACCACGGTGCTATGAAACGACCCAGATTTAAAAGAAAGTCTTCGCTTTCGATAAAAGAACGCAAACGTCGCAAACGCGAATTTTTTCTCATTTTGATCATTATGTTTGTGGTTGCCCTTTTGACCTTTATCGAAAGCAGGATCATCCATTTCGGCGCCGATATTGCCGTATCCAACACGGTTTTAATGTTCATCCTGATCAACATCAATTTACTGCTGCTGGTATTGATGATTTATCTTGTTTTCCGGAATCTGGTAAAACTCATTTATGATCGCAGGCGCAATGTGCTGGGTGCCAAAATTCGGACTAAACTGGTCATTGCCTTTGTCTCGTTGACGCTTTTACCCACCATCGTCTTATTTTTTTTCGCGCTAAATTTCATTACCACCAGTATTGAGTTCTGGTTCGATGTGCCGGTCGAGCAAGCACTTGAAAATTCATTATGGGTCGGCGGGCGCCTATACAGTCGTACAGAGGAAAACAACAAATTCTTCCTTGAAAGAATCTCTTATCAGCTAAAAGCCAAGAATTTATTGGATCCAAAAAATCCCAAAGCGCTTTCCCATTATATTCGAATTGTGCAAAGAGAATTTAACCTTGACGCTGTTGAGGTGTATGCAGCCAACGCTGAGCGTCTGACCTTTGCTCTGGCGCCCAAACTTGAAAACGAATATTTTGGGATTATTTCGGCCGAGGATTTTCAAAAAGACATGCCGGCAGAAGGGATTCGATCCATTTCGCAGACCATTCCATCCGGTGAGTTTGTCAAAACCATCTCAACGGTTCCGTTTGCGGTGCAACCCGATGAGGCGGCCGGTTTTGTGGTTGCCACCATGTTGATTCCACCGGATCTTTCAGAAAATCTGCAGTTTATCCGACGCGGATTCGCCGAATACCAGCAAATAAAACTGCTGAAAAAGCCGATCCAGATAACCTATTATATATCGCTGTCGATTGTGGCGTTGCTGGTTTTATTTTGTGCGGTGTGGTTTGGATTTTATATGGCCAGATCAATCAGCCTTCCGATTAAGGAGTTGGCTGAAGGAACCCGTCGGGTCGCCGATGGTGAGCTCAACTATATCATTGATCCGGTGGCTGATGATGAATTCGGAAGCCTGGTAAAATCCTTCAACCAGATGACCCAGGACATTCGTACCAGCCGGGGGCAACTGGAGCTTTCCGCCCGGATGCTGCGCAAGCAGAATATTGAAATTGAAGAAAAACGACAGTTCATGGAAGTCGTATTAAAAAGTGTTTCCGCCGGTGTCGTAACCCTGGATGCCAAAGGCATCATTTCGACTATGAACAAATCCGCTGAAAAGATGCTGAATCTTAAATCCGAACAAATCCTGAATAAAAGCTATAAAAATTTACTAAATAGCCCGTTTTTGGAATTGGCCAATGAAATTATGGACAACTTGTCTCTTTCGAGCGGAGACACGATTGAATTACCGCTAAAACTCACTATTGAAGGCAGACCCAGAAGCTTTCTTATTTTTGTAAACGCACTGAAGGACGATGCCGGGCGACACATGGGAACCCTGATGGTATTTGACGATCTGACCGAATTGGAAAAAGGTCAGCGTATGGCGGCCTGGCGTGAAGTCGCACGGCGAATCGCCCATGAGGTTAAAAACCCCTTGACACCGATAGCCCTTTCAGCACAACGACTCAAACGAAAATATGCTCAATTTGTAGATGATACGATATTTGAGGAGTGTACCGAGACCATCATCAGCCAGGTGGAGTTGATTCGCAATCTGGTGAATGAATTTTCCTCTTTTGCACGTTTTCCCAGCGCGAATCCGGTTCCCTGCCATCTGATGCCTATTATTGAAGAAACCATCGCGCTTTATCGAGAAGGGCACCCGAGCGTCAATTTTAAGATAAACAACACCAGTGACATTCCCATCCTAAATCTTGATCGGCAGCAGATGAAGCAGGCGTTAATTAACCTGATTGACAATGCGATTAGTGCGATTAAAGGCTCTGGCAATATTACGATTGGTGTGGCCTATGACCCGATTTTAAAAAAGGTTCGAATGGAAGTTGCCGATGACGGCCAGGGCATTTCAAATGAAGACAAGACTCGATTGTTTCAACCCAATTTTTCCACCAAAAAGGCGGGAATGGGTCTGGGCCTGACGATAGTAAACACCATCATTGCCGATCACAACGGGATGATTAATGTTCAGGATAACACGCCCCGGGGCGCAAAATTCGTTATCGAGCTGCCGGTGTAACCGCGCATAGTGCATAGCGCAGAGCGCAAAGCGTAAACGATTCGGGGTTGGGATTTTTAACGCTATGCGCCATGCTCTATGCGCTTTGCCCAGGCTTAAAACCTGCTGCCTGGTGGACCCAACCCATTGAGTTAAATCTTAATAAAAGAGTGGGAGTAAGGACTTATGTTACCATCCGTGTTAATCGTTGATGATGAACAGTCGATCGTTCAATCTTTAAGTGGCTTGCTTTCCGATGAAGGTTTTGAGGTTTCAACCGCCGTCAACGGTTATGAGGCTTTAAAAGTTATTGATTCTGAATCACCGGATGTGGTTTTGCTAGATATCTGGATGCCGGGGATTGATGGGATTGAAACGTTGAAGGAAATCAAAAAGTACAATCCCCACATCCAGGTCATCATTATTACCGGCCACGGAACGATCGAAACAGCAGTTAAAGCAACCAAACTGGGGGCTTTTGATCTGGTTGAAAAGCCGCTTTCGATCGACAAGATTATTTTGGCAATCAACAATGCCTTAAATTTCAGACGCCTTGAAGAAGAAAACAAATATCTTCGCACCAAGACTCTGGAGAAACATTCAATTGACGGAGATTCCGAAAGGACAAAGGAATTAAGAAGGAATATTGAAGTCGCGGCTCCCACGGATACCTGGATACTGATTAGCGGAGAAAATGGTACCGGTAAAGAACTGGTGGCCCGCACCATCCATCGGCTCAGCCCCAGAGCCGAACAGCCGCTGATTGATGTCAGTTGCGCGGCGATCAGCGACGAGTTCATGGAAAGTGAAATGTTCGGCCATGAAAAAGGCGCATTTGCAGGTGCCACTGCAAAAAAAGTTGGGAAATTTGAGCTGGCCAATAACGGCACCATATTTCTGGATGAAATCGGGGATATGAGCTTGAGCTCTCAGGCAAAAATATTGCGGGTGTTGCAGGAACAAACAATCCAGCGGGTTGGCGGAAGCCGACCGATCAGTTTTAATGCCAGAGTAATCGCTACAACCAATAAACATCTGGAAAAAGAAATAGAAAAGAAAACATTCAGAGAAGACCTTTTTTATCGTCTAAATGTGATTCCCATCCAGGTTCCACCGTTAAGAGATCGTATCGAAGATCTACCATTACTGGTCGAGGCTTTTTTAGAAGAGTTTGCTGTTCAAAATCGAAGTAAACGCAAATTGATGAGTCCGGCTGCCATAAGCATATTGAGCAATTATGCCTGGCCGGGAAATGTTAGGGAATTACGCAATCTTGTCGAACGGCTGGCTATCATTGTCGCGAAAGATGCTATTGACCCTGAGGATATACCGGAGTCCTATCGGCCCGGCGGTTTAAGCAACCGCTCCCGCGCGGTTTCGGCGCCCTTTATGAAATTAGATAATTTTAAAGAAGCCCGCAGAGCGTTTGAAAAAGAATTTATAAAAATAAAGCTGATACAAAACGAAAACAATATTACCAAAACCGCCAAGACTATGAAAGTGGGGAGGAGTTATCTGCACAAAAAAATCAAGAGCCTTAGTTAGTAAGGTGTCAGGTGTCGGGTTTCAGGTCTTTGCCGCGTGGTACGGCTGCAGCCGGGCCGGCGGGTGTCAGTGCTTTGGCCGATGGTTTCATTGTTGAGCATCTGAACTTGCGATGTTTCAGCTTGATCAATGCTGACACCCGAAACCTAAAATAAAACCGCGTTTATAAATTGGGAACTTGCCATTTTAATACCGATTAAATTATGACCATACGGATTATTGGCGGGGAGTTGAAGGGTCGAAAACTGGTAACCGTGCGCGGCTTAAAAACGCGGCCGACGGCTGATCGGGTACGTGAATCCATTTTTAATATTCTCGGAAATAGCGTTCGGGGTGCACGGGTTCTGGATCTGTATGCGGGAACCGGGGCGATGGGTATCGAAGCCTTAAGCCGGGGTGCTGAATCCGCTTTATTTGCAGACGATCATAAAGCCGCATTGACAGCCTTAGAAAAAAATATAAAAATGTGTTCACTGCAGAGCAGGACCAACACGATCAAATGGAACATATTCAACAATTTAAATGTCATCCGCTCATACAGACCCGCCTTCAATCTTGTTTTTTTAGATCCTCCCTACAATAAAAATATGATCCAGCCGACCTTGTCAAATCTTGATACGAGTCGATGCCTGGAAAACAATTCCCGGTTGGCACTCGAACACTCGCCATTGGAGCCGATCCCAGAAACACAGCCCGCATTCAAAATTTCCGACCAGCGGAGGTACGGAAAAACGCTTGTCTCTTTTTTGATTTATATGGTATGAATCCAAAATATCAATAGGTTGCATTATTATATGAATCCATCTCAAAAATAGGATTTTGGTTCAAGATTGCGGCGGGGCCGAGCTTTCTAGCGGGGCACCAACAAAAATATTGGGCCAAAAGACATTTTTGAGATGGGTTCATCTTATCTGTTTTGAAGGGATCATTTGTCGTTCCAACACCAACCAGCAAAGGATTGAGCGAATATGCCAAAAGTCGCTATTTACCCCGGTTCTTTTGACCCGGTTACCAACGGTCATATTGATATTGTTGAAAGAGGGCTAAAATTATTTGATAAGCTTATTGTTTCGATCCTGTATAATCCGAAGAAAGAATATCTTTTTCCCCTCGAAGAACGACTGGAAATGCTCAAAGATTGCTTGAAGAAGTTTAAAGGCGTTGAAATCGACAGCTTTGACGGCCTTTTAGTGGACTATGCCGCCAGCCGCAAAGCCCATGCGATCCTTCGGGGACTACGCGCGATGTCTGATTTTGAATATGAATTCCAGATGGCGCTAATGAATCGGCGGTTAAATCGCGAGGTCCAGACGGTGTTTCTGATGACCGGATTGCGCTGGATATTCACGAGTTCTTCGATCATAAAAGAGGCCATTCAATTCGGAGGCAATATCGACGGTATGGTTCCGAAGTTGGTTCTAGAAAAGCTGAAACGGAAATATGCCCTTGCGCCTGAAACTCAGCGTTAAGCAGGGCCTCGATTGAGTTTTAACTCAATCGAGGCGTTAATTGTTATTCGTTATTCGAATCTGATAATTGATGATAAATCAAAACAGTATTTTTTACTCCTATACAAATAACCAATAACAAATAACGAATAACTCGGATTGAGCGCTTAGCGCTCAACCGGACGATCTGATGGATCTCTGGCAGCTAAATATTTTCTGCAAGGTTATCGAGCTTAAAAGTTTTTCAAAAGCAGGGAAAGCTATTCGCCTCTCCCAACCCACCATCAGCAGCCACATTAAAGATCTGGAAGACCATTTTGACTGTCGGCTGATTGATCGTCTGTCCAAAAAAGCCATTCCCACCAAAGCCGGCGAGTTGTTGTATGGCTATGCAAAAAGAATACTGGCCCTGCGTGATGAAACCGAAACCGCTTTGGCGGAGTACAATGGAAAAATACGGGGGCGCCTTGTTATCGGCGGCAGTACGATACCCGGGACATATTTGATGCCGCAACTGATCGGTGATTTTAAAAAAAAGTATCCGGATGTCATCGTCTCTCTAGTTATCGGGGATACGGATCATATTATTGAAAGCATTTTAAACGGGAATTTGGAGCTTGGAATTGTCGGCGCGAAAGCAGAGACCCAAAAGATCATTCAAAAGAAATTAATCGAAGATGAGATGCGCCTGATCGTACCGGCGGATCATCGTTGGGCCGGTGAAGAGCGCGTGTCTTTAAAACGGCTTGTTTCAGAGCCATTCATTATCCGGGAACGCGGATCCGGAACTTTGAAATCACTGCACCAAAGCCTCATTGAATTAGGGCACAGCATTGAAGATCTAAAGGTTATCGCTGAATTGGGAAGCACCCAGGCAATTTGTCAGGGGATTAAAACCGGCGCCGGTGTATCGATTATTTCGACACTGGCCGTTGCCGAGGATCTTCAGGCGGGCAAATTCAGTGCACTTGAAGTAGATGGTCTGGACCTTAAGCGCAATTTTTACCTTACGCAACACCGATATCGCAGCCCCTCACCGTTGTCCGAGGCTTTTGTCAGATTCCTCGAAGAAAAGCTGGAAACAAATGAGCTAAAGTGCCTAAAGTGAGCTAAAGTGCCTAAAGTTAAGGAATTCTATCATCTTAATATATAAGATGGAGCGCAGCGACACCAAAAACTTTAGTCACTTCCAACTTTAGTTCACTTTAGTCACTTTCTTTAACCCTGGCCAACCGTTCAATAATCAACACAGCAATAAACCCGCTGATTGCCAGAACCAGCGCCAGTAATACCTCAGCGCTCATTTTTTCCGGAATTATGTTGGCACCCCAGATGACATGGGATTTTCCCCGAACGATTTTGGTTTCAAGTATTTCCTTCCACGGCCAGATTTTTGGCATGGAGCCAACCATCAGGCCGGTGAGAAATGCCATCGTGAGCTGGCGGAAATTTGTTAGTAAAAAATTGAGCAGCCGGGAAAAACTGAGCAGGCCGATCAGGCATCCCAGGCAGAATATGATAATGATCATCAGGTTCTGGGGTAAAAAAGGATTTTTTAAAGTGGCGGTGATAAACTCGTATTTGCCTAAAATCAGCAATATAAACGCACCGCTGATGCCGGGCAGGATCATGGCGCAAATGGCGATGATTCCACACAGTAAAATAAACCAGAGCGCTTCTGGAGTGGTCACCGGCATTAAGTTTACAATGAAAGCGGCAACAACGGTTCCGACAACCAGGCTGATGCCGGTGCGGGGCTCCCAGGTTGCCACCTGCCGGCTAACGACCAATATGGATGCCGCAATAAGGCCAAAGAAAAGGCTCCAGGTAAATACCGGATAGTGATTCAGCAGAAAATTCATCAGTCGCGCCAGACTGATGATGGCGATACCGATTCCGACAAAAAGGGAAAGCAAAAAACGAATGTGAACGCCTGCCAGGGCGCCCTTCAGGTCAAAGGCGAGTGCTTTTTTAACCATTGTGGCGTCGATTGATTTCAGGGCGCCAATCAGATCTTCATAAATTCCGGTGATCAACGCAATCGTGCCGCCGGAAACACCGGGGATCACATCGGCTGATCCCATGCACAGCCCTTTTAGCGATAAGAGCCCGGCTTTTTTGACAGAAGCCGGCCCCGGGCTGGCAAAAAACGCTTCTTTCCAGGTCAATTGTTTTTTGTCCTCCTTGAGCCCAAATCGGATAGAAATTCAACTTAGGGGCTTTATCTGTTTTCTTTCCAGCCGTGTGCCCCGATGAGTTTAACAAAGCGGCATCCTCCCAGGCTGGATTTATGGATACCCGCTTTATCCTTTGTAAACTTTATAAGATCCTGGGAGTACTGATTACCTACCGGCACCACAAGGCGTCCCCCTTCCGCCAGTTGTTTCAATAGCTTTTCAGGAACCTCAGGAGCTCCTGCCGTCACAATAATAGCGTCAAATGGGCTTTCATCTTGCCACCCTGCAGTGCCGTCGCTGCAACGCATGACAACGTTGTGATAATACAGTCTGTCCAGCAGATTGCGGGCCTGTATATACAACGGACGGATTCTTTCAATAGTGTATACGCGATATGCGATTTCGGCCAAAACAGCTGCCTGGTATCCTGAGCCAGTTCCGATTTCTAGAACCCGGTCATCTTCGCTAAGTTCCAGGGCCTGAGTCATTTCGGCAACGATATAGGGCTGGGAAATGGTTTGTTGTTCGCCAATGGGCAGCGGGTAATCCCCATAGGCCTGGTCTCTTAAAGCTTCACTGACAAACAAATGCCGGGGAACCACATGAAGTGCCTGCAAAACTTTAGGGTCTGTTATTCCACGAGATTCGATCTGGTGCTTGACCATCTCCTCCCGTTGGCGTGTGTATTTTATGGCTTCCTTGTTCATGCCTGCTTTTCTACCAACTCGGCCGGTTCAGGTCAAGATTATCCAGGGGCAGCTTTGATGATTTTTCTCTTTATCGCCAAATACAGGGCGGTTTTGACCGGTCCGGTACATTTTCGCTTCTAAGAAAAAGGCCTTGATCCTTTGATAAAATATTACAATAATCAAACTTATAAACCAAAAAGCAGATAATTTGACGAAGCGGGGATAGGTATTAAATGTCAGGCTACCGGGTCAGATTTTATAAATCACACGATTTTCGGTGATGATGATATCGACATGCTTGTCGTGAGATTCGATGGGGACCTGTGGGACGATTTGGGCTTCAAAGGCAAGGGCAACCTTACGGGTGGTGATGGCGAGTCTGGGTAGGAGCCGGTCATAATACCCTTTTCCGGAACCGATTCTGCCGCCTTTTTCATCCAGGGCCACTGCCGGAATAATGGCAATGTCAATCTTATCGGTCGGAACGTCCTTGCAGCTGGATTCGTCCGGCTGCAAAATATCACGCGGACCCGGAAGCAGATCTTTTTCAAGATCATCGACTTTTTTCAGCTTCATTTCGAAATTTTCGGTTCTATAGGCCGGCAGGACAACGATTTTATTGTAAACATAGGCACGCTTGAGGATGTTTTCGGTTAGAACTTCATGCTCATTATTTACATATAAAAGGGTTATTTTTGATTCCAGGAAATTGGCAAAATCAAAGAGTCTGTTTTCAATCGCTTTTGTTTTTTCAGCGATTTCTTTAGCCGATAGTCCGGCAAGTTTTTTGGCGATTTCCTCACGAATCTGGCTTTTGGCGATTTGGATTTCCTCCATATGACGACTCCAATGTACGATATTAAATATAATAAGGATAAAAAATGTCGGCAGTGCTAATCGCCAATAATCATTGACTATACCGCCCTGCCATGCTAATTGCGCCAGTATTCGATTCTGGCGCCGACCCGTATGGTCGGAATTTTTAGCACCGTTAGAACCTTTTATTATAAGGAAAAAAATGCTGGAAATCAAGTTTGTTAGACAAAATTTGGAAACTATTCAAAAGGCTCTGGAGGCGCGCGGCCAATCAGCCGATCTGGATGCCTTTAAAACGTGCGACGATAAGCGTCGCGCCATATTGCAAGAACTCGAAGCCTTAAGGCATCAGCGTAATGTGGTTTCCGACCAGATTGCGGAAATGAAAAAGGCCGGTAACAATACTGATACCGTTGTCGCCAAAATGCGTAAGGTGTCATCAAATATTAAAGTGCTGGATAAAGAACTGACCGAAATCCTGGGGACATTCGACCAAATTTTACTGGGATTGCCAAACATCCCCCATGCGTCTGTGCCGCTGGGCAAGGATGAAACCGATAACCCCGTTATTAAAACGGTAGGTGATCCGCCGAATTTTGATTTTGAACCCAAACCACACTGGGATGTCGGCGCAACACTTGGCATCCTGGATTTTGAACGCGCGGCTAAAATTGCCGGGGCCCGCTTTCCGCTTTACTTCGGCGCCGGCGCCAGATTGGAAAGAGCGCTGATCAATTTTATGCTCGATATTCACACCCAGGCCCATGGATATACGGAAATACTGCCGCCCTTTATGGTTAACCGGCAGAGCATGACCCATACCGGACAGTTGCCCAAATTTGAAGAAGACCTTTTTAAGCTAGAGGGTTGGGATTATTTTCTGGTTCCCACTGCTGAGGTTCCGGTGACCAATATTCATCAGGATGAGGTCCTGGATGAAGCGCAGTTGCCGATTTACTATACCGCGTATACACCCTGCTTTAGATCCGAAGCCGGATCATACGGCAAAGACACCCGTGGGCTCATTCGCCAGCATCAATTTAACAAAGTTGAGCTGGTCAAATTCACCACCCCGCAAACCTCTTATGACGAACTTGAATCGCTGCTCGACAATGCCGAGACCATATTAAGGAAACTTGAACTTCCATACCAGGTCATTGAGCTGTGTAGCGGCGACCTGGGATTTTCAGCCGCAAAAACCTATGATATCGAAGTCTGGATGCCGGCTCAGGGGGTTTACCGCGAAATTTCATCCTGCAGCAATTTTGAAAATTTTCAAGCGCGGCGCGGCAATATCCGCTTTAAGAAAAAAGGCAAAAAAGGCACCGAGCATGTGCATACGCTCAACGGTTCCGGGCTGGCGGTGGGTCGGTGCGTGGCGGCAATCCTTGAAAATTTCCAGCAGGCCGATGGCAGTGTCCTTATCCCCGATGCCTTGCAAACTTATATGGGTGGACTGGAAAAAATAAAGTAATGAAGCTGGATGATTTTCCCAAAGAGATTCGAGCTGCAATCCTACCCCGGCATGCCGGTCGACTGATTTATCGCTGTCTGGGCTGTAGCCGGGAATTCGGGATTGAGGAGCTTATGTACGTTTGCCCGGACTGCGGCCAGGTCCTTTTACTCCATGATTTGAATTTTAAGCAGTTGAGCCGGATACCGGGCACTCAGTGGCGGCGCATATTCGATTACCGCAAGCTGTTAAACATTCCGGCTCTGAAGGGTATCTATCGGTATCATGAGTTCATCGGTCCCGTCATACCGCTGGATGCTGCCGTTTATCTGGGTGAAGGCCATACCCCGGTGGTTGAGGCCAATGCGCTTTTGCAGGAAAAGGTGGGGCTGCGGTTTTATTTTAAGAATGACGGTCAGAACCCCAGTGCCTCTTTTAAAGATCGCGGCATGGCCAGCGCCCTGAGCTATATCAACATGATGGTGCGCGACGGTAAGGTTTCCGACGTGCTGGCTGTCTGTGCTTCGACCGGAGATACATCGGCTTCCGCCGCAATGTACGCATCTTATTTAACGCCCCATATCAAATCCGCAGTGCTGCTGCCCCATAAAAAAGTTACCCCCCAGCAGCTTTCGCAGCCGCTCGGCAGTGGTGCGACCGTTTTTGAAATTCCCGGCGTTTTTGATGATTGCATGAAGGTGGTCGAGGCGCTGTCGGAAAATTACAATGTCGTGCTTTTAAATTCAAAAAATGCCTGGCGGATTTTGGGTCAGGAATCATACTGTTATGAAATTGCCCAGGAGTTTGAATATGAGGTGTCGAACATGGTGGTGGTGGTGCCGATTGGCAATGCCGGCAATATTACCGCCCTAATGAGCGGTTTTATAAAATTTATGGACGCCGGTGTAATCGACGGTCTCCCTAAAATTTTGGGGGTGCAATCCGAACACGCCAATCCTGTATACCGATATTATCTGGAGCCGGACCGCAATAAACGCAAATTTATGCCGGTGACCGTAAAACCCAGCGTGGCCCAGGCGGCGATGATCGGCAACCCGGTCTCCATGCCCCGCGTGATTCATCTGGTGGAAAGATATAATCAGCTGGCCGGCGGGCAGCGGGTTTTCTTTGTTGAGGTCAGCGAACAGGACATCATGGATTGGGAAATCATTGCCAACCGCAACGGGCACATCGCCTGCACCCACGGGGGAGAATCACTGGCCGGACTGGTTGAGGCCATTCGCCGCGGTGTTATAGACAAAAATGACACCGCCGTCGTTAAATCGACCGCCCATGCGCTCAAATTTAGCGGATTTCAGGAGATGTATTTTGCGCAGCAGTTCCCGCCGGAGTTTAACATTAAGCCTGAACCGGAACTGATCAATAGGCCTGCATATATTCATCCGAAAGATCTTAAACGCGTACCAGCGCCCGGCAAACCCTTAAACGAAAAGGATTTTAAAATCTTTATCCGTCGAGTGTCCGAAGAAATTGCGGGTCTTTTGGATCTAAAAAAACGTTAAGTGAGGTAAATAATAATGAAACGAAATATTTTAATCTGGATCGGATGTACCGTTTTGATGATGGCCTTGGCATCCTGTGTGTCGCAAAATCAGGAGACTAAAGAAAAGGAAGCAAATGCTTACCGGCGAGTAGGCGAAGCTTATCTGCAGCAGGGAAATTTTCCGGCCGCCATGAAGGAGCTTAAAAAGGCTGAA
This sequence comes from uncultured delta proteobacterium, assembly GCA_963706575.1. Classification (GTDB taxonomy): domain Bacteria; phylum Desulfobacterota; class Desulfobacteria; order Desulfobacterales; family JAHEIW01; genus JAHEIW01. The sequence goes on from CAVPNL010000006.1 coordinate 388,352, forward strand.
GCGAAAATCCCGGATGACCACCTGCTGCAATATGATCTGGGGCTTGTGTACTTCCGTCTCGGAAAATTTGACGAGGCCATTGATCACTACAACAGGGCCCTGAAGCTGAGCCCAAATTATGGACCGGCGATGAACGGTCTGGGAAATGCTTATGCCGGAAAAGAAGATTGGGGTCAGGCAATCTTATATTATAAAAAAGTAATAGAAGACGTTCTCTATGCCACGCCCCATATTGCCTACTCGAATCTGGGCAATGCCTATTACTACAAGGGCGACCTGGAACGCTCGGAAAAATATTATCTAGCGGCGTTAGATGCCAAGCCTGATTTTATCGCCGCCCTTGCGGGTCTCTCTGAAACCTATATTGCCACGGGCCGCATACCCGAGGCGGTTGGAAAATTGGAAAAAGCGGTTCGAATAGCCCCGGATTCTGCTGTGCTGCATTTTCAACTGGGCAGAGCCTATCAGCTGGCACTGGAGTTTGAAAAGGCCTATCGTTCATATCAGCAGGTCGTTCGGCTGGCTCCGGATTCTGCGCTGGCCGACCAGGCCGAGAAGGCGGGCAGGGAAGTCAAGAAGCTGTTTTAGGCATTTTTGTTTTTACCACAGAGGGCACAGAGAACACAGAGATTAAATACTTTTCGTGGAGAAGATTTTAAAATTAATTCCTTTTATTTTTCTCTGTGCGCTCTGCGATCTCTGTGGTGAAAAAAGTCGTTTGATTTTGGCAAAAAAAATGCGAATCCGGTATTGGGTTTTACCAAACGTGGATCCGCATTTTTTTTGGGTGCTATCTTCTGGGTTGCCGAACCGGTGTTGCCGGTGCCGGTTTATTATGATTTAGGACAGGCTTTTTTGTTCCAGCTGAACGATGCTCGGGGTCAGAAAGATCAATAATTCATTTTTGTCATCGGTTTCCTTCTGATATTTAAACAGCCAGCCCAGGACGCCCAATTTGCGTAATCCCGGTACGCCCCTTTCTCCCCAGTTAACGGTGGATTTTAAGATGCCGCCAATCACAATCGTGTCGCCGTCATCCACTATGATCTCGGTATTGGCCTCGTTGGTCGATAAGGCAGGTCCAACGTCTGTCTGCCGGAAAATATCATTCTTGGTGAGGTAGATCTTCACTGAAATCCGATTATCCGGGGTTACGGTCGGGGTGACCTCGAGCAACAGATCGACATCCCTAAATTTCGTGGTCTCCCTACCGGAAGAATCTCGCTCGACATAAGGTACTTCAAAGCCCTGCTTTATCTTGGCTTTTTTGTTGTCCAGGGTGACAACTTTGGGTGAGGATATGATGTTGGTTTTGCCTTCGATTTCGGCGGAGGACAGCAGAGCATCAAGGACGAACGAGGTGCCACTGGTTTTTGTAAGGCTGGTAAAAAATACACCGGTTGGGTTCGCGTCGGCGGGAATCGTATCGGTTAAAAACCTGGTGGGTCCGAATTCCCAGCTGCTTGTGTAGGGAATATCAAATGTGCCGAGTTCTGCCACTATGTTGACGCCGATTTCTCTTGTAAAATTGGTGTTGGCCTCAACAACACGGGCCTCGATAATGACCTGGGGCGTAACCATATCGATCTTTTGCACAATTTGCTTGGCCTGTTGAATTTTTACGGCCGTATCCGTGATGATGACCTGGTTGTTGCGGGTATCCACATTGGCCTTGCCGCGGCCCTCGGTCAGGATGGCCTGCACATGCGGCAGCACCTCGGTGGTGGCATTGGAATAGCTTATCGGTAGGTATTCGGTATACAGCGGCTCGAGCGCTACGGCCTGCTGTTGAGCCTGCTCGGACGCTTTTAACTGGGCCTGTATGAGTTTTTCTTCCTGGGCCAGCGTGGCCAGGGTGGCAATCCGGATGACATCGCCTTTTCTGGTCATGCCAAGCTGGTTCATTTTCAACACCAGGTCCAGGACCTGGTCCCAGGGAGCCGGTTTTTCAAGGGTGAGGGTGACCTTGCCGGTGACATTTTTGTCGATCGCAAAATTTTTACCGCTGATTTCTCGCAGGATGCGAAAGACGTTTCTGATATCGGTATCAAAGAAATCAAGGGCGATTTTTTCCCCGGTGTATTCTTTTCCCTGCATCTGGGCCGCCAAACGCTCTTCAGCGGTTTGGGCTTCGGCTGCTTTTTGAACCGGCAACTTGTCCCCCGCCTTTTCCGCCGGCGCTTGGGCCCGGGCGATTTTGTCTTTTTCGGCTTTCTCCGCAGGCGCTACAGCCGCCTCGGCCAGAACTTTTTTCCACTCCGGCAGATCGGCATCTTCGTACGGCTTCGGAGGGATGGAAGAAGCCGCAAAGTTGACCCGCAACTCAGTGTCATCTTGTTTGATGGTATAGGCAACCGCTTCACGCAGTTCGATAGTGAACAGCGAATCGCCTTTCATTTCGGCAGTCTGGATCGGCGTTACCCGGTCCACCGCGCTTTCAAAGCGGGTGGTGATCAGGGCCCGCTTGCGATATTCGGGCAGGCTGGTATTAAACAGCTTCAGTTGCAGCCGCTTGGCAGCCACTTTTTTAAGATCATATTTGATCGCAACCGTGGTGCCGATGATCAGTGATGATTTGCCGGCTTCCTCACTTGAAAAATCAATGCGATTCACCCAGGCCGGCTTTCCCGATACAGCCACGGTGGTCTTAGCGGGTGTGGTTTTCGGTGCTTGTTTTGCGGCTGCCGCGGGTTTGGAAGGTTTTTGCGCCACCGTCTCTTTTTCTTTTTCGCTGACGGCTGCCTTGGGACTTTGCTGCGTAGGTGTTTGCGGCACTTTGCCGATATGAATCATCAACCCGTTGGCCGTGGGTGAAGCCGAATATTTTGCCAGAGACGCTTTGGAAGTATCGAGCACCAGCCGAACTTTTTGCGGATAACCAAAATGGCGAACCTGGTTGACCCAAGGAGATTTAACCGCCAGGCGCTGCTCTTTTTTAAACGGGCTTTTAAGCTTGAACATGTCAATTACAATGCGGGGCTGATTGCCGTCTATGGTAAAGGATTTATAATCTTTGATGGCCCCATCGGCCTTAACATTGACGACCACGTTGTCTTTTAATGGTGTGGCCGTAACCGATTTTAATTGACTGGCGGCCGGAAGATCTTTTACAGACGGCTGCGGTGCAGGTTGAGGTTCAGGTAATTTTTTTACCACCGGCGCCGGGGGTGCGGCTGCGCTGGCAGCGGCTTTTGGAAATGACACCTGCAGTCCTGAATCCTGAGGATTGAGGTCATAGGGCGCATCGGCTTTCATTGCAATGAAAATGCGCGAGGTGGTCGATTCGCCTTCGACAAGTTCGGTAGCTTTTACCGAACCGATGATTTCATTTTGCGGCGGCGTCGCTACGGTCTCATCGGTGGCCAGGGAGGTTTGCGGGAAATGAAACAGCACACCCATGGGAAACACCTGTTTAATCGCCGTATAGGTTAACGTTTGGTTTCCATCGATGGTGACAATCACCGAATCAGCGGTCACCTCGGTGCTAATGCCGGTAATGCGCTTGGCCCCCGCGGCTTTTCCATCGGCAGCCTTGTTGGAGGCGCATCCGCCAAACCATGCCATTACTGCAAACAGCAAAATGATCAGTAAGAAAAATCTTCGTCGAATGGTAAGTGGATTCATCATTTTTATTAATTCTCCAGGAGGCTTCAGGGAAGCCGCACTTGGTTCCAGGCGTAACGGTTACTACAGACGTTTTTGTTCCAGCTGAATGATCTGGGGGGTCAGAAAGATCAGCAATTCTTTTTTCTCATCGGTGTCCCTCGCATTTTTAAACAGCCAGCCCAGGACGCCCAATTTGCGTAATCCCGGAGTGCCCCTTTCAGTCCAGGCAAGGGTGGATTTTAAGATGCCGCCAATCACAATCGTATCGCCGTCATCCACTAAGATCTCGGTATTGGCCTCGTTGGTAGCCAGGGCCGGTGGAACGATATCCGGGTCCACCAGGTCATTTTTGGTAACCAAAATCGACATCCTAATGCGGTTGTCCGGGCTGACCGTCGGGGTGACCTCGAGCAGCAAATCTACATCTTTAAATTTTATCGTGGCGTTACCGGAGTCATCGCGCTCCAGATAGGGTATTTCAAAACCCTGCATTATCTTGGCCTTTTTGTTGTTCAGGGTGACAACTCGGGGCGAGGATATGATGTTGATTTTGTCTTCGACTTCTTCGGCGGTCAGCCAAGCTTCCGTAATTTGGAACCTGGTTCCGCTGGTTTTAAAGAGGTTAAATTGAATTGCGCCGGCTGGGGTCGCACCGGCGGGTCTGTTCGAAGTGATAAATTGGGTGGGACCGGCTTTCCAGCTGCTCGTGTAGGGAACATCAATTGGGCCGTGATCCAACCCGCCGCCGAACCCTATATACCCCCAGTCGAAGCCGATTTCTCTTGTAAAACTGGTGTTGGCTTCAATAACGCGGGCCTCGATAATGACCTGGGGCGTAACTTTATCGATCTTTTGCACAATCTGCTTGGCCTGTTGAATTTTTACGGCCGTATCCGTGATGATGACCTGGTTGTTGCGGGTATCCACATTGGCCTTGCCGCGGCCCTCGGTCAGGATGGCCTGCACATGCGGCAGCACCTCGGTGGTGGCATTGGAATAGCTTATCGGTAGGTATTCGGTATACAGCGGCTCGAGCGCTACGGCCTGCTTTTGAGCCTGCTCGGACGCTTTTAACTGGGCCTGTATGAGTTTTTCTTCCTGGGCCAGCGTGGCCAGGGTGGCAATCCGGATGATATCGCCTTCCATGGTCATGCCAAGCTGGTTCATTTTCAACACCAGGTCCAGGACCTGGTCCCAGGGCACCGGTGTTTCGAAATTCAGGGTGACCTTGCCGCTGACATTTTTGTCGATCGCAAAACTCTTACCGCTGATTTCTCTCAGGAGACGGAAGAGATTTCTGATATCGGTATCGTAAAAATCAAAAGCGATTTTTTCCCCGGTGTATTCTTTTCCCTGCATCTGGGCCGCCAAACGCTCTTCAGCGGTTTGGGCTTCGGCTGCTTTTTGAACCGGCAACTTGTCCCCCGCCTTTTCCGCCGGCGCTTGGGCCCGGGCGATTTTGTCTTTTTCGGCTTTCTCCGCAGGCGCTACAGCCGCCTCGGCCAGAACTTTTTTCCACTCCGGCAGATCGGCATCTTCGTACGGCTTCGGAGGGATGGAAGAAGCCGCAAAGTTGACCCGCAACTCAGTGTCATCTTGTTTGATGGTATAGGCAACCGCTTCACGCAGTTCGATAGTGAACAGCGAATCGCCTTTCATTTCGGCAGTCTGGATCGGCGTTACCCGGTCCACCGCGCTTTCAAAGCGGGTGGTGATCAGGGCCCGCTTGCGATATTCGGGCAGGCTGGTATTAAACAGCTTCAGTTGCAGCCGCTTGGCAGCCACTTTTTTAAGATCATATTTGATCGCAACCGTGGTGCCGATGATCAGTGATGATTTGCCGGCTTCCTCACTTGAAAAATCAATGCGATTCACCCAGGCCGGCTTTCCCGATACAGCCACGGTGGTCTTAGCGGGTGTGGTTTTCGGTGCTTGTTTTGCGGCTGCCGCGGGTTTGGAAGGTTTTTGCGCCACCGTCTCTTTTTCTTTTTCGCTGACGGCTGCCTTGGGACTTTGCTGCGTAGGTGTTTGCGGCACTTTGCCGATATGAATCATCAACCCGTTGGCCGTGGGTGAAGCCGAATATTTTGCCAGAGACGCTTTGGAAGTATCGAGCACCAGCCGAACTTTTTGCGGATAACCAAAATGGCGAACCTGGTTGACCCAAGGAGATTTAACCGCCAGGCGCTGCTCTTTTTTAAACGGGCTTTTAAGCTTGAACATGTCAATTACAATGCGGGGCTGATTGCCGTCTATGGTAAAGGATTTATAATCTTTGATGGCCCCATCGGCCTTAACATTGACGACCACGTTGTCTTTTAATGGTGTGGCCGTAACCGATTTTAATTGACTGGCGGCCGGAAGATCTTTTACAGACGGCTGCGGTGCAGGTTGAGGTTCAGGTAATTTTTTTACCACCGGCGCCGGGGGTGCGGCTGCGCTGGCAGCGGCTTTTGGAAATGACACCTGCAGTCCTGAATCCTGAGGATTGAGGTCATAGGGCGCATCGGCTTTCATTGCAATGAAAATGCGCGAGGTGGTCGATTCGCCTTCGACAAGTTCGGTAGCTTTTACCGAACCGATGATTTCATTTTGCGGCGGCGTCGCTACGGTCTCATCGGTGGCCAGGGAGGTTTGCGGGAAATGAAACAGCACACCCATGGGAAACACCTGTTTAATCGCCGTATAGGTTAACGTTTGGTTTCCATCGATGGTGACAATCACCGAATCAGCGGTCACCTCGGTGCTAATGCCGGTAATGCGCTTGGCCCCCGCGGCTTTTCCATCGGCAGCCTTGTTGGAGGCGCATCCGCCAAACCATGCCATTACTGCAAACAGCAAAATGATCAGTAAGAAAAATCTTCGTCGAATGGTAAGTGGATTCATCACCTTAAAATTCTCCAGGAGGCTTCGGAAGTTTTATTTCTTTGTTTCTAAGGGAAACATTGCCGAGAACATCCTCAATTTCTTCTGCGACAACAACTTTATCTTTTTCGATTTTGACGACTTTACCAGCGTTGGTACCCACATAAGTGCCGTTTTTGATCACATAGCCCTTGCCACTGGATTCCTCGACGAGGGCCCGGTTGCCGCTCGAAGCCACAATAATCCCTACCAGTTTAAGCTGGCTGAGATCAATTCTTTCCAGGGGCGTCCGGGGTACTCGCTTTTTGCGCTTTTTCTTGACCAGGGCAACGCTCGGCTTGTCCCTGAACAGGGGTTCGAAGGGGTCGATTTTGTCTTTGGGGTTATAAATCGGCCGCTCCTGTGGTGAAGATTTGGCAATTGCCGTTTGTGCTGTGGATGGCGTTGCCGGCTTGTCGGATGCGGTTTTATCGCCGACCGTGCGGGGTTTCGCTGCCCGGGTGACGGAAATATCGGATTTGGGATTTAGCGGTGGTTTGGGTTTGGTCGTTTTTCCGGTCTTCACCGCAGGCGGTGCTGATTTTTTTGCCAGCACCGGCGTTTGGGAAGCGGGCGTCTGCTCGCCGGGACCCGACGGTTTGGCTGCCGGTTCAGATTTAGGCAGGGGTTGGGACCTTTTGACGGTTTGCGCCTTCGGCGCAGGGGCCTTTTGATCCGTTCGTTCACGGATCTTTTTGCGCACGACCTTTGGGGTTGCCGGCTCGCTGGCCGGCTGGTCACATCCCAGCAGAACAATAAAAAAACAAATCAAACATGCCAAGTTACAGATGATAATCAAATTTTTTTTCATGATGTTTCAGCTAATTTTTGAGAAGGATGTTAATTTGTTAGTCGGGTTTTTACATCACTTCTTCTTTTTCTTCTTTTTCTTTTCTGGGGGAGCGGGCTCCACAAATTTGTAAGTTACGGCTGTGCATGACGTATTGAGATCCATACTATCTTTATCCCGGCCCATTTCAATATTTTTGATGTTGACGATTCGGGATAGGCGGGCGACTTTATCAAAGAAAATGGCCAGATCGTGATAGCCCCCTTTGACCTTCATGGCCACAGGGATTTCAGCGTAAAATTCCTTTCTGACCTCTGACTTGGGTTCAAATAACAAAAATTCCAGACCGACATCCTGGCCGGATCTTGAGATACTGGTTAAAAGGGAGGGAATCTCCTCTTTTTCCGGCAGTGCTCGCATCGCAGTTTTAAACTGCATCTCGGCTTCCTGCATCTTTTTCTGAAATTTTTCCAAATCCGCCGCATTTTTCTTGGCCACAACTAATTTTTGTTCAAGCTCTTTCAGCCGGCTATTGAGGCTGCTGATTTGTTCTAATTTCGGCTTATATAGAAGAAATACAAAAATGGCGATAAGCGCGATGAAGACACCTGAGAAAATCAGGATCCTTTGGACTTTGGACAATTCTTCAATCTTGGCGAAAAAGGAGTCAACGCCTTTAGCAGTACCGATATTTGAATTCATTATGCTTTGACCTTCTTAGACTTGTTTTTCTTTGGGGGTTGTTCCGGTTGTTGCGGTGGTACTTTGGTGCAAACGATATCAAAGCTTTTCAGATTGGAGCTCTCAACTTTTTGGCGTTTTACGGATTTAAGCATTACATTGCTAAACAGACCGCTATCTTGAAGTCGAACCATAAAATCCGCCACAGTTTTTTCGTCCAGGGCAATGCCGCTAATGTTTATCGTGTTGTCAGACAACGACAAAGAGGTAAACCACATCCGCTTGGACACCAGCACCTGTGTCATGGTATCCATTAAAATTACCGGCGCATAACGGTCCGATTCCAGCTGTGCGATGACCGTCATTTTTTTCCGGAGAATTTCAAGGTTATTTTTGATGCGGGCAATTTCTTTATTTATTTCATTGTATTTTGTTAGCTCGTTGTTGGTCGTTTCAATCCTTTTATTTAGTTTTCCGATTTTAGAATTCAGACTGAAATTATAGTAAAACAAGACCAGTAACACCAAAACCAATGAAAGCAAGAACAGTGACACCTGACGGCGTACGTTTTCTTTTTTGCGTTCTGTTCGAAAAGGAAGCAGGTTAATTCGTATCATTTGTCATTCACTTTTCTCATTGCCAGCCCCGTCGTGATTGCTGCCTGGGGGCCAATCTGTTTGATAAATTCCGGATCATTGCGACTGTCATCAACATAGATATTTCTAAACGGATTAATGGTTTCAACTTCGGCAGATGCTTCCACTGCCAGTAATTCACGAAATTCGGTGATATTGGCGCCGCCACCGCTCAAAATGATGCGTTTTATCTGATCATCCGGATAAGTGGAATAAAAGAAATCCAGGGCGCGCCGAATTTCAGTGCACCAGTCGGCAACCACTGATGAAAAGATTCCTTTTAAATCTTCGGCAGACAGGCGGTCCGAACCCTGACCGAATTTAAGCTGTTCAGCCTCGTCATTTGAGCAGTCTATCAATGAAATGATTTTTTGGTTGATCTGCATGCAGCCCAGAGAAACGTCACGCATAAATACGGAGTTGTTGCCTTTGAGGATATTCAATGATGTTTTACTGGCACCGATATCGATCAGGGCAACATTGACACCCTCAGTGTCGTAATTGGCCTCAAAAGTATTTTGCAGGGCAAATGCCTCTACATCCACGATACAGGGATTAAGACCGGCTAGACTTGCCAGATTGATATAATCATTGACCATTTCTTTTTTTGCGGCCACCAGAAACACATCCATCTGATTCGCATTGGTTTCGTTTTGTCCTAAAATTTGAAAATCAAGATTGACATCACTGATGTCAAACGGAATATATTGTTCCGCTTCGAAATGAATGGTTTCTTGAAGTTGCTCTTCGTCCATGGTCTGGACAGCAATTTTTTTGACAATTACCGAGTAGCCGCCGATGGATATGGCAACGTTGCGCTCACTAATATTGTAAGCTTTAAAAAGCTGACGAATTGAATCGGCGACCGACTCCGGATCGTTGATGGTTCCATCTTCGATGGCGCCGTGGGGAATTTCAGTCATGCCGAATCGTTTTAGCTCGCGGCCACGTTTGGACTCTGAGATTTCAGCTGCTTTTAGCGTCTTGGATCCAATGTCCAGGCCGACCAGCGTTTCCTTTTTACCAAATATCATGAGTGCTCTTAGTCCTTAAATATTTTATCTTTTTCGGTTAATTTCAGGCCCAGCGCCAAAAGAATTTTGCGTTTGGTTTCCATCCGACACGGCATGCCCTTTTCTATACGGGCGATCGTAATGGGTGAAACACGAGCTTCTCTGGCGAGTTCTGCTTTGCTCATTAATAATGACTCTCTGGTTTCTTTTACACGATTGTTGCTGGCCATGGGTCAGGGTTTTCCTATGTTGGAATACAGGTTTTAATTGCTGCGATAGTCATCTAAATCGGATTCAATGATAAATTGACAGTAATTATATAAATTTTTACACAAAATTATATTAGAGTCAAGGTAATTATATGTAAATTATATATAATTACAATTAGTTACTCTATATTGTGGCATAATTTATTTTAATTACAATATCTGGTAGTGGAATCCGTTAAAGATAGTCTGAAAATGCTAGAGAATTTGCTGCGCTTTCTTTAACCCTTTTTTCTGACCCACATTCCTCCTTTTATGCTGTTTTAGTTTAACATGGGATTGTGTTCCATGTTGCAATCAGTTCGATGCAAGTATTGCGCCAATACATATAGATAAATAGACCGATCGCAAATATATTTATTATCTTATAAATATAGTAACTTATATAAACTGCTGGGAGGTACCTCACAAAAGGAGTGTCCAGGGTGGGTGGTTTTTTGACACTGCAGGGAAAAATTTTACCCATTCAGCGTCAATTTTTTGTAAAACGGCGTGAAATAATTTATAACTTAATTGAAAAAAGCTTTAACTTGACTTTAAAAATTAGTATTCTGATTCAAACAATGGATTCCAAACTGACAGAAGATAAAATCAAGCCGTTTCGCCTCGTCAAGTATTTTGCGTATGCCGGACTGGTCGTCATTTTCCTGGTGACCCTCATTCTTTCGGTACTCAATACGCACTGGGTTAAATCCATGCAGCGCAAGAAAAGCGAGGACTACGCCCATGTGATGATCGAAAATTTGAACCATCAAATTTTTTTACAATTTATTATACCGGTGGGATTGATGTTCAATAAAATCCAATTGAGCAATCGGAAGCAGTTTGAACGTATGGACAATGTTGTGCGCAACACGATGCATAGCTTTAAGGCTGAAACCGTCAATATTTACAGCCTGGACAATGAGGTTTCTTATAGTTTTGATCAATATCTGATCGGCCGCAAAAATTACGGTGGTACGGGATATTTACAGGCAAAGTCGGGCAATTGGAATTCTAGGCTGGTTCAAAGAGGAAATTTCTTGCAGATTCTAATGGGTTTTCCCAAAGAGGTTCGCCTGATCACTTTTGCGCCCCTGCGATGGGAACCGCAGCTGGGGAAAATAACGGGACCGGTTCTGGGTGTTGTGGAAATTGTGCAGGATATATCTGAAGATTATAAAATCATTTTTCAGATTCAGATTCTGGTAATCATCACCTGTACCGTGCTGATGGGGGCGCTTTTTGCAGTACTGGTGTTTGTCGTTAAAAGGGGCGAAGGCATTATTCAAAAGCGCGCAATGGAGAGGCTACGGCTCAAAGAGCGTCTGGCTCATGCGGAGCGCCTTTCATCGCTGGGCGAAATGGCTGCCGGTATTTCCCATGAGATCCGAAATCCTCTGGGCATTATTCGAAGTTCAGCCGAACTATTGAAGAAAAAAATTGCCGAAATCGATCCGCAAAACACCTTTCCCGATATTATTGTCGAGGAAGCGAGCCGCTTAAACAGGATCATTACGGATTTTATCAATTACGCAAAACCCAGGAGTCCCAATATAGCCCTTTGCCGGGTGGAAGAAGTTGTTGATAAGAACATTACCTTCCTTGAAGTTCAGAATAAAGAGCAGGGTTATGTGATTAAAAAAAATTTTCAAAATCATCTGCCGGAGATTATGGCCGATTCAGCAATGCTGTATCAGTCGTTTCTAAATATTCTGATAAACGCCATGCAGTCGATGCCCGATGGCGGCAGAATCCTGGTTGAGATTAGTTCCAACGATCGTTGGATAACCGTGCACTTTGATGATGAAGGTCAGGGGATTCCATCCGAAAATCTGGATAAAATCTGGGATCCATTTTTTACAACCAAGGAGCAAGGTACGGGCCTCGGATTGGGAATTGTAAAAAACGTTGTTGAATCCCACGGCGGCAGTATCCAAATTGTCAATCGACCCGTTCGCGGAACACGGGTGACCATCGAATTGCCGATTAAACCGAAAACCAATGGTAAAGATGAGGATAGTGCGGAGACCGCGGCTGTTTAGAAGTGGCTTCAAAACCCCATCTAAGGCTCAATGGCTGCGTTATCCCGCAAATTGAAATACTCACGTACTTACGTGTACGCTCGGAAACACGAATTTCAATTCGCGGGACGCCTTGCCCTTGAACCTGATCTGAAGTTTTGAAACCACTTCTAGTGAATTAAAGATGGACCCCGCGCCCATATGTAATCAATAAATTGGGTAAACTTTTAATACATGAATAGATAGAGCTAAATCACCATGGAAACAATTCTCATTGTGGATGACGAAAAAAATTATCTGACCATTTTAAGCGCACTGCTGGAAGATGAGGGCTTTGAAGTCTTGACAGCCCCAGGTGGATCCGAAGCGCTTGAAGTTCACAAATCATCTGATCTGGATCTCATTCTTACCGATATGAAGATGCCCAAGATGGACGGCATTGAATTGCTTGAGAATATTAAAGAAAACGATCCGGATCTGCCGGTTATCATGATGACGGCTCACGGTACAGTGGATAAAGCCGTCGAGGCCATGCAAAAAGGGGCCTACACCTATGTCTTGAAACCCTTCGACAATGAACGATTGATTATTTATGTAAAAAAGGCCACCTCCATGTATCAGGTGGTCAAAGAAAACCGGCGCTTACGTGATGCGGTGGAATCTCAATATCGTTTCGGCAACATTATCGGCAAAAGCAAAAAGATGCGGGATATCTTTGATACCATTCAGAAAGTCGCTCCCTCCGGTGCCACGGTTTTAATTGAAGGCGAAAGCGGCACGGGCAAAGAGCTGGTTGCCCGGTCGATTCATTTTAACGGTCCCAGACGCGAAAAACCTTTTGTGGCCGTAAACTGTTCAGCCCTTGCGGAAAATTTGCTGGAAAGCGAACTTTTCGGTCATGAGAAAGGTGCATTTACCGGTGCAGTGGCGACAAAGAAGGGCCGTTTTGAATTGGCTGACTGCGGAACGCTTTTTTTAGATGAAATCGGAGAATTGTCGCCGAATTTGCAGGTTAAGCTGCTGCGGGTACTTCAGGAAAAAGTATTCGAACGGGTGGGGGGGGTCAGAACCATATCGGTGGATATCCGTATTCTTGCCGCGACCAACAAAAATTTGCAGCAAGAAATGCAGGATGGCCGATTCCGTGAGGACCTTTATTACCGGTTAAATGTCGTTCATATTGTTTTGCCGCCCCTGAAGGAGCGTCAGGAAGATATTCGCCTTTTGGTGAACCATTTTATTAAAAAATATGCTTCCGAACGCCAATCCGCGGCCCCGGTTACCGGCGTCGACCAGGAAGTGGATCGACTTTTTTATGACTACAATTGGCCGGGGAATATCCGTGAACTGGAAAATGTAATCGAGCGGGTGATGATCCTTTGCCCGGGCGAGATCATGCGGGTGTCGGATCTTCCCAAGGGATTTAAGGATAATGTATACAACACATTACACCTTGAGGGCATACCGGCGGACGCTAAGCTTTACGATACCCTGGCTATGATTGAAAAATCCTTGATTGAACGGGCTTTGAAAATGTCCAATAATGTCCAATCCCACGCTGCGGCTCTGCTGGGGATTGGTAAAAGCGGCCTGAATCAGAAAATAAAAAAATATAATCTGGAAGTAGGCTAATAAAATAAACGCTATCTTTGTATCTTGATGATGCGGTTTATTCTTTTAATGCGCTTAATTCTTCTTCTACCATGTCAAAATAGATGGAGTCCGGATGGTTGTTCAGAATCTCCTGAAGCGTTTTTTGACTTTTTGCGGCCTCTCCCAATTTTTCATACATCAAACCCAGGTTAAAAAGGGCTTCCTCACGAATGGACGAATCTGGTGCTGATGCGGCTTTTTCAAAATAAGCGGTAGCATTTTGTCCATCTTCAACACTCTGATAGGCATGCCCCAGATTGCTTAAAATCATATTATAGACGAATTTATCATCTTTAAAGTCGTTGAGCGACTGTTTATAAAGCGCGATGGCCTTCTCATACTGCCGGGCATCGTAGCTGATATTGGCATAAATAACCCGGGCCAGTTTGCCACCGGCGTTGCCGCCATATTTTTTTATAATGCTTTGAAATGCTTCCGATACCTGGCTGTAGGCCGCAGTCTCCGACGAGGTCGTTATCAGCGTGTCGTATTTCGATTGGGTTTGCCCCAATAGGGTAAACGCTTTTGTTTCTGCGCGTTGTGCGAAAAACCGGTACCCAAAGAAGATTAGAGCAACTGCCACAATCGTGTATAGCAGGTAGGAAATCTGTTTTTGATACCCGGTAACAAAGGTAATCGCTTTACCGGTAAAAGTTATAAATTCATCCGGTTCTTTTAACAGTTGCTTCCGGGTTTTTTTCTTTGTTGCCATTTAACCTCCCTGCTCAATATAAGTGACTAAAGTGAGCTAAAGTTGGAAGTGCCTAAAGTTAAGGTATCGCTTTGCTCTATCTTTTTTTATAAATGATAGAATGCCTCAACTTTAGGCATTTTAGCTCACTTTAGTCACTTTAGCGCACTAATTCGTATTGTTAAAAATGCGATCTATAGCATTTTGCTGCTAATTTTCAAATACTTTATTTGATCAGCTTCCGGATTCTTTCCCAGCCCGCATCGGGAATATTGGCGCCCACCACCTGACACACCTCATATCCACAGGCTGAGCCCAATTCGCCGCACTGTTCAAGCGCATACCCGTTGACAAGTCCGTAAAGAAAGCCTGCGGCCCATAAATCGCCGGCTCCGGTGGTATCGATAATCGGCGCTCCGGTTTTGGGTTGGATCGGTACAATTTGATCACCGCGGGAGATGAAGCTCCCCCGCTGCCCGACTTTAAGAACGGCGATTTCTACATCTGCTGCCAGGGCCTGAATGGCATGGGTCTCGGATTTGTGTCCGGTATAGGCCAGCGCTTCGTCTTCATTGGCGATAAGGATGTCGACATAAGATTCCACCATATGCTGCAATTGCTTGTGAGATTCTTTAACCACATTAAAACTGGCGAGATCCAGAGACACCCTTGCGCCTGCGCTTTTGGCTGTTTTAAGAACTTTTAAAATTAATTCCGGATTGAACAGCAGGTAACCCTCGATATGAACAATGGCTGCATTTGTAAAATAATCATGCACGATATCTTGCGGTTTTGTTTCAGCCGATGCGCCTAAAAAGGTAAACATGGATCGTTGGGCATCGGGTGTAATGATTGAAAGAACCCGACCCGTGGGCGAGTCTGAACGCAAAAGCGCCGGTTCGACATTTTGGCGTTTTAAATCATTCTCAAAAAATTCACCCATTGTCCCGGTTCCGCATTTACCGACAAAACGGGCCGCCCCGCCGAGTTTGCCCACCCCGACAACGGTATTGCAGGCTGATCCTCCGGGAACGAGCGAGGGTGGCTGCGATGAAAGCAAAAGGGTTTCGTCAATGAATTCTTTGTTTACATAAGTCATCCCACCTTTTACGGCACCGGTTTTACTTAAAAAAGCCTCGTCTTCATGGGCCAGGATATCAATCAAGGCTGAACCCACACCGACGATTAATTTTTTGTCTTTATATCGGTCGCGAAAGCGGTGCACTGTTGGTCAACTTATTAGCGGTTAAAAGAATATTTAAAATTCTCATATTGGGTTAGGGCCAAGCCTTAAACTGGCTTTGCCATCCATCTGTTGCATTGCGGCGATGACAGCAACAGGTTTAAGCTGCGCCGTCCGGCGAAATGGGCCCACCGGCTACCAGATCAGTGACTTATGAATCCAGCCTTTATCACCGTCAACATGTTCAATGTGAATCCAGCCGTTCTTGCGTTCAAGGACTTTAAAAGGGATTCCTTTTGGAACGGTGAAAATAATTTCATTGCTCGTTCCGGCTCCGGAGCGGATATTGCACGCGTCATTTTTAGTAATCACCGCCGAAATTTTGCTCACCATCGACTGATGCACCCATCCCTTGTCGCCTTCAAAATCCTCAAAATGATACCATTCACCTGATTTTTCAATGATCCGAATTGGAAAATATTTTTCTACTTTCCATAAAACATTGTGGTTGGTTCCCGGGCCGGATCGAATATTTGCGACAGGAGCCGACACCGCCAAACGCTCAGCACTTGCGGTTGCGGCCAACAACATAATTAGCAGAAAAATGATGATCGATCGAACTTTCATTACAATCTGATTCCCTCCTCGTCGATACGGTTAAGGTTCGGAAAAAAATTTTATTTCGGGCAACTGTACGCAGGTCAGGCGGTTTCCGTATACGGCTCCCGTGTCGATCCCGATTTTATTTGTCTGCACCAGCGGTTCTTTAAATGGCGTATGGCCGAATATGACGCGTTTGCTAAAATCAAAATCAGAGAATATGAATTCATCACGAATCCAAAGCAGATCGATCGTTTTCTGTGATTCAAGGGGAACTTTTTTGCGCAGACCGGCATGCACAAAGATATAATCATCGGTCTGATAATAAAGGTGCAAAGATTTAAAAAATTCTAAGTGCGCGGGCGGTACGGGATACTCACCTGGATTGTTCGGGCGGTTCAGATACGCATCCAGGGTCCCCTGGCCGCCATTTAGCAGGTAGGTAAATCGGTCACTGCCATCCAGGTAATTTTCCAGCATATCTTCGTGATTACCCTTTAAGAATATGGTGGCCGGCAATCTTTTCTTCAAATCAATCAGGTAATCCACCACCTCAAGGGAGCTCGATCCACGATCGATATAATCCCCGATGAAAATTAATTGGTCCCGCTTGAAATTTATCGGGATTTTGTCCATAAGTGCACAAAGTTTATCAAAGCACCCATGAATGTCTCCAATCACAAAGATTTTTTGCATGGGATACCCGTTATCGTTTCAATTTTCCAGTATTCCAGTATCTCATCACCACGGCAAATTATCAAGCCTCGAGAAGTTGTATCTCCCTTAAGTTTGTTTTGGAGACTTTAAGACGCCAAATTACCTTAACACAAAGGTACGCCGGGGCCGGTCGAGACGTGTGATGCCTTCTTTTTTTGCCGCCTGCAATGCGTTGCGGTAATCAGTCGGCGAAAGAAAGGTATTTAAACCGCGTATTTCGGCGGCGCGTCCACATGGGCGGTACTGGGACATAATGTTGACGTAACTGCGGATTGAAATCTCTCTGGCAATATACCGCATAATTTTACGGGTGTCCGCCATTCCGTCTGGCAAGACGAGGTGGCGAATTAACAGACCTTGCCGGGCAACACCGGCATCGTCGATGATCAGGTCGCCCACCTGGCGGTGCATTTCTTTCAGGGCTTTGCAGGCAACTTCCGCATAATCCGCAGCCTGACAGGCGCTTTCGGCAACATCCGGGTCCCAGAATTTGAAGTCCGGCATGTAAATATCAAACACACCCTCCAGTAACCGGAGTGTTGAGGGCAAATCGTAACCGCCGGAATTGTAAACCAGGGGCACGCTGAGTCCTTGTGGAATGGCGATTTCAAGGGCAGCCAGGATTTGAGGAATCACATGTGACGGTGTGACAAAGTTGATATTATGACATTCCTGCTGCTGCAAAGCGAGCATCATTGCCGCCAGTTCCTCGTTTGAAACTTTTTGGCCGCAGCTTTCATGGCTGATATCAAAGTTCTGGCAAAACAAACACAGCAGATTGCAGTGCGTAAAAAATATGGTGCCGGAGCCATGTTTGCCCACCAACGGTGCTTCCTCACCGAAATGGGGGCTGTAGCTGGAAACCCAGGCCCGCTTGGCGGTTTTGCATACGCCGGTTTCACCGGATAGCCGGTCAACCCTGCATTGACGCGGGCAAAGCTTACAAGGACTGAGAAGATTGTGCGCAGTTTTTATCTTTTTCCGCAACAGCCCTTTTTCAAAGGTTTTGATATATGCGGGTTCAAACGGTTCCATTTTGTAAGATGGTGCACCTTCCAGATAAATAGGCTCGCTCGAAATATGGTCAAACGTTTTTCACCACAAAGGCACGAAGCGCACAAAGGGAAAATTAATCAAAACCACCCGATTTCTTTGTGAACTTTGTGCCTTTGTGGTTCGTTCTCTGCTTAAAACCGACTCGTTCAGGTTCGGATTTATTGGTTCTTTTTTGTATGTTTGAAGGGTTCGACCAGAATTTTCTCGGCAAAGCCCCGGCCAAGGACATAGCGTTTATAATCCGCTGCTATGGCCAGCTGGCCCTGACTGTTGTTTGATATGACTTCAATTTCATCCCCGAGCCGCAATCCCATCGACAATAATCGCATCCGGGCGTTAGGGCCTCCGTTAAAATCCCTGAGCACTAGCCGTTCTCCCGGTTTGGCCATGGTCAAGGTCAACAGTTGAATGCGATCTTTAAGGCATTCCTCGCAGATGCCGTAGATTTCCATTTTATGCTGCAGCATGTGGAAGCCTTTTGTTGCTGCAATTTTGATTTGCAGTTCTTCCAGACGATCCTCCTCGAACTCAATGATTTTTCTGCATTTGGTGCAAATCATATGGTCGTGATGCTGGCCCAGATGGCGATGTTCATAACGAAGGGCGCCATTGTCAAATCGGCTTTTTTGGGCGAAGCCGAAACGGCACATCAGTTTCATTGTCTCACGCACAAATTCTGAATCAAGGCTCCAGCCGTTTTGTCCAAGAAGCCCAACCATTTCATCTATGGTCACATGCTTTTCGGTCTGTAAAAAGACTTCGAGAACCTTGAATCGATCTTCGAAGCGATCGATTTGTTCCTGCTTGAAAAGCTTTTTGAACTGTTCTTTTTCCTGAATATGAAGTTGTTTCATCTGCATTTCCTGTTCGGGCAACGGTTCCTGGCAATGAATGTTCTAATTGGAGAAATACGTGATGGTCCTGGCGATCTTCTCGGGGGGTCGTTAATACAGCGATTGGCCTGAAGCGCTTGATTCATAATTAGGCAGGGATCAGTTAAACTAGGCTGCCAGGAAAGGCTTTGAAATTAACCTTCATGTCCCGGTATTTCATAGGTGGTGCAACTGCCGCCGGGGCAGTTGCGAGTTTGTGCACTGACGCCATCACTTTTCCCTGAGTCGCTGCCCATGCTGTGACAGGAAGCGCTTAGGACCCGTTCAAATTCATCAGAGTTGCAGTGAGGGCATTTGAGCTCCACCTCTTCCTCTTTTTTCATAACCAGTATCTCAAAGCAGTCATTGCATTTTAAGCATCTAAATTCATATAGTGGCATGGGTTTTCCTTTTGTTTTTCTATTTCTAACGCCATAATATGCTTATCTTGGAAAGATTGTCAAGGTGCTCTGAGTCATATTGTGTTTGATTTTAGGGGGGTTACGGAACGATAGTCCGCGCCTATATCCTTAACGTCGGTGGTTATGAACCGAATCGATATTCAAAAATTTTTTCAGAACCTTTAAAGGCATGCATTAGGGCAGGATCGGCCGCAATTCGACTGCTTTCAATTGGTATTTTCAGAAAAAAAGGTGACATGGATGCTGTTTGATCTTAAATTTAGAAAAGCTTAAATTGAGGTTCGTCATGCACCCATCAGGCAATTCATCTTATAATGTTGTGTGGTTAAAAAACCTTGCTGAAGTAGACCGGAATCAATGGGATGCGCTTGCGGAGCCTTTATCCACGCCCTTTTTGGAATGGGAGTGGCTTCACCAGATGGAGATCTCCAAAAGCACCGGCGCTGAAACCGGGTGGCTGCCTCACCATTTGACGGTTTGGTCTCATGACCAATTGGTTGCGGCCGCCCCTTTATACATCAAGCAACATAGCGCGGGAGAGTTCGTGTTTGATAATATCTGGGCGGACGTGGCCGATCGTCTAAAAATTTCTTACTACCCTAAACTTGTCGGCATGAGCCCGTTTACCCCGATGGTCGGATATCGATTTTTAATGGCAACCGGAGAGAATGAGGAGGCATTGACCCGTTACATGGTTAATGAAATTGAGCAATTCTGCCGGCACCACCGAATTTCCGGCTGCAGCTTTCTTTTCGTTGATCCCCAATGGCGCCGGCTGATGATTAACTGCGGATTCATCAGCTGGTTGCATCAAAGCTTTACCTGGCAAAACGAAAACTACCAGTCCTTTGAAGACTATCTGGCGGTCTTTAATTCCAATCAGCGGCACAACATCAAACGGGAGCGCCGATCCATTGCGGGAAATGGCATCACCCTTAAAATATATGAAGGAGATCAAATTCCGACGGCCTATTTTTCACTGATATATCCATTTTACGAACGCACCAACGATAAGTTCGGTCCCTGGGGTTGCAAGTATCTTAAGCCTAGTTTCTTTAAAAGATTGGCGGACTGTTATCGGCATCGATTGGTTTTTGTGGCTGCTTTGGAAGAGGCAAATCCGGATTCGCCGCTGGGTCTTTCACTTTTAGTCCGCAAGCGGGACCGGTTGTTCGGCAGGTATTGGGGCTGTTCAAAAGAAATTAAAAACTTGCATTTTAATGCGTGTTATTACAGCCCGATTGAATGGGCAATTGTCAACGGTATTAATCAGTTTGATCCGGGTATGGGCGGGTATCATAAAATTCGGCGCGGTTTTACGGCTGTCGACAACTTCAGCCTGCACCGATTTTTTGATCAGCGCCTTGAGCAACTCATGAATGCCCATATTGAAGAGATCAACCGCCTCGAGCGGGAACATATTGATGAATTGAATGCAGCGCTTCCCTTTGCCCATAACGCCTAATTGAGCAAAAATGCTCAATTAGGCGCTATTACTTGATTCGCTTGGCCACAAACTCATGAAACTGCTCGGAGATTTCCTTTTTCCAGACCCCGATATGACCGGTTCGCACTGAAACTTCAGTCCATTCTGGATCGATGATGCGAACGTTTATCGTCATAGGCGTCTTATCGAACCGCTGGGATTCGATCGTTGTCTGGGCACCATCGGTCTTCTCTTCCAGAACAGGCTGCTTCATATCCTCTAAGATGCCTTTGCACACCTCGTAGGTTGTTTGGTAATTTGCCTGATAGGTTCGGCTCAATTGACCGTTAACATAAGCAAAGGTTCCTGCTCCGGCGCCGGCGCCAACGACAATGGCAATACATCCGGTTGATACCCACAAATACACCAGGACAATGATTAAATATAGCCTTTTTAGCATATCCTGCCTCTTTCGATTCGTTAAAATTAAGGTCTAAACTGTTGGTCTCTCAGGCGATGTTGCATCACATGGCAGATTCCACCAGTGTTAAATTGAATTTCGTTCGGCTTGCTGAGAAATAGATCAATTTTAGGTTCAAAGTAACATGTTGGTATTCGGTGTCAAGAAACAATTGAGACGGCTTTGGAAAGACAACTGTTTTCAAAAATCTGCCCGCAGCGGGGCGGATTATATTGACACCTGGAAATGAACTGCTTAACTTTGCAAAAATTACAATGAGCCGATCAGGGCTCTTATTTTTACACAGCGGAGCTGGGAGGCATAATGCAAAAAAAACTGATTCCCCAAATGACGACCTTTGGCAAATGGAGTGTGGTCATATTGCTGGCCTTTATTTTAATCTGGCCGTTGACGGTTGGTATTTATTGGGGCTTGTATAAAGGGTATACCACAATCGATGCGACGCGCTTCCCATGGTTCAGTTCAAATATGCATTCCATACTCGATCAAACCAAGCCGAATTCAGCCGAAACCAAAAAAGGAATGGCGCTCAGTGCCGCACTCAGCAATCGGCTGGAGGAAGAGATGGGCTCGACATTTGGCTGGTCGGTCAATGATTTGATTGTTTCCCCCACACGCTGGCTCGACAACCGCGCCAATCGGCAGCGGGGTGTTATTTTTGCGACCCGAATGCTGATCAACTTTTTTTCCACCAATCTGGCCAAGTATGGAACGGTCGATAAAGAAAATAACCTTTTAAAAGAGGCCCGCGAAAAATATTTTGCCTTTAGCGAAGATAGCTGGTGGTTCCCATCCACTGAAAGTCAATATCGTAAAGGCATTGCCTTGATGCGCAAATACGAAGACGAATTGGCTGCCGGTAACGGGGTTTATAACATGCGCTCGGATGATATGTACAACATGCTCACCTTTATCATCGGCAAACAGCTTCTTGACCAGCCCCTTGGTCTTCTGGTGCAGCCCGAAAATGAAGTGGCGTATACCGAGTTGGATGACCGCATTTATTATACCCAGGGGGTTATCCTGGTGCTGCGGGATTTTATTCGGACTTTCGTTGATCTTTACCCGGTGATAAAAGAAAAGGGTGGAGAAGAAAATATCAAGATTGCTATGCGGGAGATGGAGCTGATTTGCACCTTTGATCCGCTGATTGTTCTAAGAGGAGATCATGATTCCGTTACTGCCGACCACCGCGGGAAGATGGCCAGATACCTGATCTCATTCAGAGAACGAATAAACGATCTGGCGCAGTCGATTCGAAGATAACACTGGAAGCTATCTCAAAAATAGCGGTTTATCTTCGAAGACAGAGAAAAAAAGTTCCAAAGGTGCTCTAAAATTAGAAGTGCCTAAAATGAGCTAAAATGCCTAAAGTTAAGGTTTCGCTAGCGCTCCATCTATTATTATAAATAAGATAGAATTTTTCAATTTTAGGCATTTTAGATCATTTTTAATTTTAGATCATTTGTTGTTATAAGCACTTTTTATAGGTGTAGAACTTTGTACGAGGACGTTAGATGCGTTTTTGAGATAGGTTCTAGTAATATTTTATGCCGACGCCATAATAAAAATATGAAGCCTTTTCAGGTAACTTTTGGCACCACATAACCTTCGCGCGATAAACATCATGGCCGGCAGAATACGGTGAGTTTTCAATGCCAACGAAAATGTCGGAACCTATTTTGGGTGCAAAGTCTGATTCGAAATACATTCCGCTTCGGCTGTAATTGTACATCCTACCTTCGTGATAATGACCAGCAGGATAATTTTCGATCATAACGGTTGCTTCATGTCTAAATCGAGGTGTATCTCTATTCTCAGGATTCGAGTCCATCTGACACCTTCCGATAGCAATGTTTCTGTGATTCTCAGACTTTTTGATCAGAAGCCGCCGGCAAAGAGAATTTGCCGATAATTCGCCTAGAAGTGGTTTCAGAACCTCAGATCAGGTTTCCCGCTTAGCGGGGCAACGCTGCCATTGGGCCTTAGATGGGGTTTTGAAACCACTTCTAATCTTTTCAGTCGAATGCCTAAAAGCCGATGTAAACCATGAATGATACGACAATTAACAGGGCGCTTACTAATGCAATGAGTAAAGAAATCAGACTTTCTTGCATACACAGGGTTCTCCGGCTTGAGGTTATCGTTTTGCGAAATCAATCGCTCATATTGCTTAGCATAAACCGTGCCGGATGAATTGCTTGCCAATAATATATAATAATAATGAATAGATATTTAGGATGCGGCTTTGAATCTTAATGGTTGAAGCATACGGTTTGTGGAAAAATTTCCTCAAGAATTGGGCAATCCTTTTCCTAAAACCATACCATATCTAGTAGTTAGATTGGGATTTGCACCTAGCAAAACGCGATCCTTATATGGCCTGCGGCTGTACAAGATTGGAATTAGTAAGAAAGGCAGGTGCTGTCGGAACGTTGATTCCCAATGGACGAGGGTGATTCATTACGAATCACCCTCTGAGCATTGGGTGACAGTGTGTTAACACACTGTTATTTTTTTTATCGGCATTTGCTCAACAAACTTTACCCCTGAATTTTGCCCCGCCTCGCGGGATGAAGCATCTAATTTTATGACACCAGGTGCTCCTCATGAAAATAGAACCTATCTCAAAAATGTCTTTTGGCCCAATATCTTTGTTGGTGCCTCGCTTTAAATCCTCAACATACAACAGTATGCCTGCGGTTTACGACCCACAAAGAGAATTTAATCAGGCGGGAAGTCCAGCAATGCTGGAAAGCTCGGCCCCGCCGCGATCTTGAACCAAAATCCTATTTTTGAGATGGCTTCTAGATGAGAATCTTTTTGTTATTTAATTACAGCAGGCTCGTGCAAAATTCAGGTTAGCGGTGTTACCATTCGATCCTTCCGGGAACGAAGATGTAATTTTCCACCGGTTGCTCGCTGAGCCTAGCGCTCGGCTCTTTTTGCGGTACTATTGTCAGGACAATTTTTTCGATATTCTGCAGAAATTTTTTTTTCTTTACTGTTTGAGGCACTAAAGGTTAAATGGGCGCCCCACATATCTTCAGTTAACAAATCCATTTCATGTTCGAATCGGTGTGACCCCGTTTTATCTTTGATGGAAAGCCTTATATCCGTTATCCTATTTTTGTTTTGCTCCAGCTGCAATAAAGCCCTTTCATCAAGATAGATATGCACTCTATTTTCTTTTTCAAAGATTTGTTGGTACTTCAAATTCAACTGCACCGGTGGCTTGCCGCTGGGTTTTGATACAAAATAGTTGCTTTGATTGAAATATTTGAACTTGATGTTTTCCAGGCGCTTGATGCGGGCATTGGTTGCATTTTTTACAGGATGATCCAGGCGCATGTCCGGATGCAATTTTTCGGTCAATTCGCCAAACTGCAGCTTTTTAATCAAGGATATGAACGCCCGGCGTTCTTTTTTATGAATGTCAAAATAGAGTGCGACCATCGAATCGGCTTGCTGAACATAATTCAGCTGATAGTCTAACAGCGAATGGGGCGTGCAAGATTCGTTGGTAATTGTCAGATTTAATGCGCCGGAAATTCCGCCACCGGCAGGACCGGCCAGAACACCGGCCATGGTAGTCAACATTTTTACGGCATCGGCGGATTCTTCATCTTCCAGGCAGCTGTAATATTTTTTCAAACTGTGCCTTTGTTCGATGTGAGCGATTGCATAAACCAGAAGCGCTTCAAGTTCGTCGTCGTTATCGAGTGAATCAAAAAGGGCGGTGGAGATGATAATTTCACCGGCCGGAAGCGAAAAAGCATTTATTGTAGGGCTTTCGGCCAAATAAAAGGCATAATCATATCCCAGAACTTCAGTAGGCCAGTTTTCAAGTATTTTTTCCCCAAGCGCTGACAGATGTGTCTGCTTTTCGGAGTTCTTTCCAATGAAATCGTAATCGCGGAGTCGCATGGCCCACTCTTTGGCAATAGCCTTTTCCACCGCCAATTCAGGCAGGAATAACATTTTTTTAAAACAGAACGCGCTGGGTCGATAGCCCTGCTTTTCAGCCTCTTCGAGTTTCATCCTGGCCGCATGGCTCGGATCAGAAAAATGATTACAGGACCACAGGTGGTAAAGCTTGCTTGCAGGATCCAAGATGACATTCTGATGATTTTCATCACCTAAACTCTCGAGCAAAATTTTTTGAATATCTTGATCGGTTGTTTGCTTGAGGAGATTTGCGTTAAATGAAAATTTAACGGTTCCGGTTCCCAGGATATGATGGGATAGCTCGAGGGTGATCTCCGATTCTTCGATGGTGACATCGATGATTCTGGCAGTCAGTTTTTTACTCTGGAAAAATATCTTGCTGATCGTTTTTTCATAAAAATATTCGATTCCCCGGAATCTTCCAAATCCGAAATTTAATTTGTTTAGCTGGGGCATTATCACCAGTTCTTTGTTCAAAACATGGCTTTTAAATTGGTCTTTTGATTTTTTGTCAAAAAAGACATCCGCCCCATCCTTGCTGAATGCCGATGAGCTCCAGGTGGCGGTCAAAATGATTACAAAAAACCAAGGGTAAAATTTTTGATATATGCTTTGCACAATTTCAACTCCTGTTTCTAATAAGAAGACCGTGATGCTTTAGATAGCCAGCTCAATGCCTTCTTTTTTAAATCGATTATTGACCTTTTTTTTAATCAAAGGGGTAAGGGATTTCCACCAATCTTGTGCCAGCAACATGCTCTCCTGAAGAATGAGCGGCCAGACCTTGATTGTTTTCTGGCCTAATTCTGTCTGATAAAATTTCAGTAACGCCTTTATTTCCTTATGATTGAAGTGTTTGGCATATATCGGAACAACCATATCGAGGAAACCGCCCTTGGTGGTCATATGTTCATCGACAACTTTGTTTATCTCCTCACTCAGGATTCGATACGTTTTAGCCGGCAAATCCGGCCGTGAAGCCTTGATCGTCTGGCTAAATTGACGAATGAAGAAATCTGAAGTTTGCCTGGTTACGTCAGGCGGCCCTGTAATCCGTATCAGTTTTTCAATATCGGCTCTTTTGGCCGGGTTTATCCGATCGGCGACCGCCGGCGTAACCAGCAAACAAAATGTCATGGCCCATGCCATCAGGATTTTTATCATAAATGCGCTCCCTTGCGGTATCGCCGGTTTGTATCCCGGCGAGGCTATTGGTTCAATATCTCGCGAGCATGCGCTAAAGTGGTCTGGGTAATTTTTTCACCGCCTAACATTCTGGCGATTTCTTGATAGCGGTCTTCTAAATCTAACAGGGTAATCGACGTTCGGGTTCTGCCGGCGGAAACTTTCTTGGAAATGCGGAAGTGCTGGCCGGCGAATTTTGCGATTTGAGGCAGGTGGGTAATACAGATCACCTGGTGACGATCGGCAAGATCAGCAAGTTTTTTGCCGACAACTTCGGCCACGCCGCCGCCGATACCGGCATCGACCTCATCAAAGACCACTGTTTCGACCGAATCGGTTTTTGCCAGCAAGGCTTTTAAGGCCAGAATCACCCGTGAAAGCTCACCACCGGATGCAATGCTGGCCAGGGGTTTTAAAGCTTCTCCCACATTGGGGGCAATTAAAAATGTGGCCCGGTCGATGCCGCTTGCGGTGATTAGGTGGCTTTCGACCGTCAGATGTGGGTCGGTATTTTCATCAGCCGGTGTGGTCTCCACCGCCACAGAAAAGTTGGTTTTTGACATCTTTAACGTGGCCAGCTTGGCAATCACCTTTTTGGCAAAACGGTCAGCTGCTTTTTTACGTTTATGGGATAATTTTAAGGCCAGATCTTTGAGTTCGGCGTGTAGCTGGTCGATATGGGTTTCGGCTTCGGCTATTTTTTCCGCTATATTTTCAATGCCGCAAAGCTCATGCTCTATAGATCTGAGTTTTTCAAATACGGCATCCAATGACCCACCGTATTTGCGCTTGAGCTTGTTGAGGGTATCGAGTCTTTCTTCGACGGCTTCCAGCTGTTTCTCGTCTATTTGAATCGAATTCAGGTAGCTGCGCAATCCCTCAATCAAATCTTCGATCTGGTAGGCGGTATTCTGAAGGCTTTGCGTTTTTGAATTTAGCTGTGTGTCAATCCGGCTGATTTTGTCCAGATCTTTTTCGACCGCTACCAGTTTTTCCATGACGGAACCCGGTGCACTATAAAGCGATTCGATACTGTTATATACCGTCTGATAAAGTTCTGCTGCGTTTTTTAATCGCACCCGTTGTTGCTCAAGATCCTGGTCTTCGCCCTGGACTGGATTGGTGGTCGTGATTTCTTTTTTTTGAAATTCCAGCAACTCCATGTGTTCCACCTGCCGTTCCTTGATGGTTTTCAATTCTCTTAATTTTTCGAGTTGCGGAAGCATTTTTTTAAAACAGATGCTGACGGCTTCTCGTAATGGAATCAGCCCACCATATTGGTCTAGAATAGACAGATGCTGTTCTTCTTTTAGCAGCAGCTGATGGGCATGTTGTCCGGAGATGCTGGCCAGATTTTCGGTGATGGTATTGAGCAACTGGATGGTGGCCATGCGTCCGTTAATGTACACTCTATTGGTGTCGTGGCGGGAAATAATGCGTCTGATCAGCAAACCTTCGGAAGGCTCATATCCGTGTGCGCTCATTATTTTGGCGACCCGGCTGGAAGCGGCAATTTCAAAAAGGGCTTCCAGCTCTGCGCTTTCAGCACCCGTGCGCACCAGATCGGCCGATGCGCGACTGCCCAGCAAAAGGTTTACCGCATTGAGGATAATGGATTTGCCGGCACCGGTTTCTCCGCTGAGAATGGTCAGGCCCGGGGAAAAACCGATTTGCAGATCATCGATAATGGCAAAATTTCGAATGGAAAGCTCTTTTAGCATTTGAAGGATTTATGGCATACCCCTTGAGGTTTGTAAAGCAGATTGGCGGCCGCCGGGCATGGGTGATAAGCTGCTGATACCGGTCCTGTTTATTTGGGATACCCTGTGATTTCTCGGATGCGCTCATACAATGGTTTCAGTCGCCGATACATCTTTTTGTAAACTTCATGGTAAAGCGCATCATATAAGGCATGGTTTTTTTGATCGGGTTCAAAGACTTCGCCGATGTGCGTCATGGCATCAACAGCGGTTTTAAAATCCGGATGTAGATCCAATCCCACGGCAGCATCGATGGCCGCCCCCAGACCGGAGGTCTCATAAATATGGGGTTTGACGGTGGGCAGACCGAATATATCGGCGGTTAGCTGAAGCGCACTGCGGCTCTGGCTGCCGCCGCCCGATACCCGCAGGGCGGTTATTGCAGTGCCACTGCGTTTTTCGATACGCTCTTTGCCTTCCCGCAGGGCATAGGCCAGTCCCTCTAAAATCGAGCGGTACAGATGGGCGCGGGTATGTAAGTCGCCGAAACCGATAATGGCGCCCTTGGCCTCCGGTCCCGGCATTTTGAGGCCGGGGGTCCAGTAGGGCTGGAGCATCAGTCCCATGGATCCCGGTGGAATGGCCTCCACCAGCTTATCAAAAAGGGCTTCCGGTGGGATTCCCTGGCGAGCGGCTTCCTGCTGTTCATGCTGGCCGAATTGTTCTTTAAACCATTTGACCATCCAGTAGCCCCGGTAAACCTGAACTTCAATTGTGTAAAAGTTTGATACGGCTGATGGATAAGCGGGCAGCAGGGGAATGGGCTCGATATATTTTTTATGCGTGACGTTGATGGTGGCGGTGGTGCCGTAACTTAAACACCCGACGGACGATTCGAGGCTGCCGGAGCCGATAACCTCGCAAGCCTTGTCAGCCGCCGCCGCGATCAACGGCAATCCTTGAGGAATTCCGGTTTCGCGAGCCGCAGCGGTGGTGATTTCACCCAGGAGCTCTCCCGGCGGGACCAGTTCGGGCAGCATGGCCGGATTTATTCCCGGTAAAACCCGCCATTTCCAGTCCCAGCTGGCTGACCAGCGCAAGCGCTTGTAGTCAAACGGGATATACGCCACCTGGCAACCAACGGAATCAACAAAATTACCGGTCAGCCGGTAGGTCAGGTAACCGGAAAGAAGCAAATATTTATGCGTGTTTCGCCAGATGTCCGGCTGATAGGTGCGGATCCAGTTGGCTTCGGCTTCCTGCTGTAGATAGGTAACTGTTTTCTTCAGGCGGGCAATTTTGAAAATTAATCCCCAGAGGCCGCTCACCGGCGGCAATCCGTAGGTTTTGCGCTGATCCAGCCACATCATCGCAGGGCGCAGCGGCTTTCCTTCTTTATCAACATTGACGACGCTTCCGCGCTGGGTGGTTAAGGCCACTCCGGCAACGCGATCTTTATCAACCTTGGGATGCTGCCAGACTCCCTGGCAGGCCTTGACCAGGGCCTGCCAGAATATTTTCGGGTCTTGCTCCGCCCAGGCCGGTTGCTCCGAATAATAGGGGACAAAGGTCACGGCTTCTTTGGCCAACAGCTGCCCGGCGGCATCGAATATTAACGCTTTAAGGCTTTGGGTTCCGTTGTCAATTGCCAGGATTAGATCTTGGGTTGTCATATTAAGCCTTGGTGTCAGGATTCAATGATTGAGGAATTCAGGAATTCAGGGATTTAGGAATTAGAATGACACAATACCTTCAATACCTAAATTCCTGAATTCGCAATTCCTAAATTTAACTGCTGACACCTGAAACCCACTAATTTGCGCGTCGCGCAAATTAGTTAGGATTACTCCCCCACCGTTTAGGCCAAATTTTAGCTGCAATCCTATTGAACCATTGGGCAATGGCAGCAAATGGGTTGAAGATCTTTATCCTTTTTGGGATGGTGCCCTGTAGCGGCAGCGCATGGGAACAGCTCCACTGGTCGAGATACATGGCAATTTCTTCTTTCCAGCGTTTGTTGTCCCAGGGCAGCGCCGGTTGGCATAGGGCCCGGATTCGTTTCAGATGTTCTTTACCGCCTTGAGGGGTCAGCAGGCCGATACGCACTCTTCTCAAAAGCAGGTCTCCCAGATGGCGCACCCGCTCGTTTGCGGCCACGAACGGCAACTCGGCCCACAGGGTGTGGGTGGCGGGAATTTGCTCTAAATCCCGCGCCTCTGCCGCTTGCACCAAATCATCCGCTCTTTGGCCGTAACGGCCGTAAAGCCGTCGCCAGACGGCGTCGGCCAAGCCGAAATTATGAACCGCTTTATCCGGTGGTCTGGCAAAGAGCGGTTTGTGCTTATCCGAGAATTTTTGAGATACTACAAACGGTTTGGCGGCCTTGAGGGCATCCCAGGCTAAACGACGGAACGTCGTCAGTTTTCCGCCCGTGACGGTCACCAGGCCCTGATCCACCCAGACAACATGTTCGCGTGATTCCTCCGAAGGAGACAGCCGGCCATCGCTTAAGATGGGTCGCAAGCCGGCAAATGCGGAAATACAGTCATTTAAGGAAATATCCAGTGATGGAAATAGGGTGTTCAGGCCCTCAAGCAGATAAGCGATTTCGCCCTCGGTAATAGTGGGCTCGAGGGAGAGGTCCGTTTTGTGATCCAGATCGGTGGTCCCGACCAGAACGGCGCCCTCCCAGGGCAAAACAAAGATGGTGCGGTTGTCTCGCGGATGAACAAAGCAGACGCCGACGTTGATCGGCAGCGCCTCGGCTGAAAATACGAGATGGCTGCCGCGCAGGGGACGCAGGTGGCGGCCGGGTTCAGGTGAGGGATGAAGCGTTTCAGCCCAGCAACCGGTGGCATTAATGACCAGCGGGGTTTCAAGTGTTCTGGCTTCGCGGGTTTCGGTATCCTCGATTTTGACGCCGACTACATCGCCGCTGTCATTGCGCAAAATATCGATGGCGGCAGTGTAGTTCAAGGCACCGGCACCGGCGGCGACCGATTCATTGATCAGGCGCAGCACCAGCCGCGAATCGTCAACCTGGGCGTCATAAAAGAAAAATCCACCCTTCAGGCCCTGCTGTCGGGCATAGGGCATACGCCGGTAAAATTCGGTTTTTTCGAGAAAGCGGTGCTGGTGTTCACGGGCCATCAGGTCATACAACGACAGACCGATTTTAAGGGTGCGCTTGCCGGGACGCTGATGCTCGTATACCGGCAGCAAAAACTCCAGGGGCTCGACCAGTCCGGGGACTTCTTTCAGCAGATGCTCCCGTTCTTCAACCGCCATCTTTGTGAGCAAAAAATGTCCTTCCTTCAGGTAACGCAAACCGCCGTGGACCAGCTTCGAAGAGCGGCTGGAGGTTCCCCAGGCAAAGTCCTTTTGCTCCACCAGAAGCGCCTGCAACCCCATATTGGTGGCTTCGCGCAGTATCCCGGCGCCGGTTATACCGCCGCCGATAACCACAAGATCCCAGTGTGGTGCAATGTTGTTTATGTTCATTTCCAAATTCATTGCGGTTATTGTCCGGTTCAAAGTTTAGTGTTGCCACAAGGGCATCCGGAACAAACCCTCTGTGCTGGTCGTCAGTTTATATGCTCCCATTTCAAATATTCGGCTAAAACAGTCGTTTTCTTAACTTTTTTTTGCCAGCCGGCTCTCCATTTTTTCTTTTGGACGGGTGCGTTTCTTCTGATTTTTTCTACCGGACGTTACGGCAGCAATTTGCCCGGATTCATTTGCCGGTGGGGATCCAGATAACTGAAGACCTGAAAGAGGGTGTTTATTCCAATGGGTCCTTTTTCGGCTTCCAGATAAGGCGAATGGTCCTTGCCGACGCCATGATGATGGCTGATGGTTCCCCCGGCTTCTACAATTGCCCGGCTGGCTGCCCGTTTCAGTGTCCGCCAGCGTTCAAGGGTCTTTTGCGGGGTGCCGGCCAGACGAAAGACAAACGTGGTATAGATACTTGATCCGGTGGCATAAACGTGCGAAAGGTGGCTAAATGCCAGGATGCGATCATTCGTGGGCTCCAGAGCCTGGGCCAGCTCGTTTTCGACGCCAACCATTGTATCCGTTACCTTATCCCAGTTCACCGCTGTTTCCAGGGTATCAACAGCATAACCCAGATCCCAGAGGGTATTGCGCAAATATGCCGATCGAAATCGATTTTTTTTCCAGGCGTTTCCGATGCGTTTGCCAACCGCAATGCCCTTGAAGCGGCCAATGATCGAGCCGGCTTCATTTCTTGCGCCCCGGGCTTGTCTTGCAGATCCGATATAGCCAATCAGACACATACAGGCGGCATTCGGATCGATACCGCGTAATTTCAAATAACGCTTGAGCCATTTGATCTGCTGCTCATGTCCGGCCAGGGCAAGATTGACCCGCGTCTCCTGCGGATTGCTCAGCCGGACCATGGAGAGTGGAATTTTAGATTGAGCCAGTGTTTGCACCGCCTGGCAGGCATGATTCCAGGAAGGAAAAAATATCCCATGGATTTCGTTGACATCCGGCAACGGTGAAATTCTGACGATGACTCGGGTTAAGATCCCCATTCGTCCTTCAGATCCCAGAACCAGATGACGGATATCCGGACCGGCCGCCGAAGCCGGAAACGGCGGCAGTTTCAACTGACCCTTAAATGTGGAGATCTCTCCGCCCGCAAAAAGCTGTTCGATCCTGCCGTAATGCCTGGATTGCTGACCGCTGGAGCGGGTGGTAACCCAGCCACCCAGCGTGGAATATTCGAAACTCTGCGGAAAGTGACCCAGGGTGAACCCTTTTGAATTGAGATGCTTTTCAAGTTCGGGGCCGAGTATCCCGGCTTCAAATGTTGCCAGCAAATTGCTTTCTTCAATGCCGATCAGGCGGTTTAGACCACTCAACGCAATACTGAGCACCGGCCGCTCTTCTGTTTCATAAATTTCAAGATGACCCGCAACGCTGGTACCGCCGCCATACGGGATGACGATGGCGTTGTGATCGGTTGCGTATGCCAGCAAAGCCTGGATGTCTTCTCCGGTTTTGGGCCGGGCCACGCCATCGGGAAAATGCGCAAGGATGCCTCCGCGCAACCGAATCCAATCCGGCAGACTCTGCCCGTGGGCACACTCAAGCCGTTGGCGCGGGTCTGCGGTCACCAGCGGATGTCGCGGCAGTCGCGGTGCCGGTATGCGTACTAGAAATTTATCCAGGGGGTAATCCGGGCATACCGTTCCGTCGCCGATTTGCTGCTTTAAAAGGGCCAGGCCGCTGTCAGACAATCCAATCTGAATGGAATCATCTCCCCACCCGTTCCATCGACGCAAGCTTTTCTCCTTTCAAATATTACCGGATTATTTTTGAAAAGCATTTTGAGCGCGGGCGATTTCCCCCACAGATCCCATGACGATCAGGGTCATTCCCGCAGTGAGCACCTGTTCGGGTGGCTGGTTAAATTCAATTTCATTGTCCTCGTCTTTAGACCCCAACACCAGCAGACCGTAGCGTTGTTTTAAGCCGCATGCGCGGATTTCTTTCCGGTTGAACTTTGAATTCTCTGAAACCGTTAATTCATGAATTCTGAGGTTTCCCCGGCTCGAGCGCAGCATACGATCCAGGAAATCCACCGCCGTCGGCCGGATCATTTCTGATGCCATGCGCAGCGCGCCGATCGCATTGGGGCACACCACGGCATCGGCCCCGGCCTTGATCAGCTTGGGTTCCAGATGCGGATTGGTCATGCGGCTGATAATGCGAAGATTCTTATTGAGCATCCGGGCGGTCATGGTCACATAAAGGGTGTCCTTGTCAGACGGCAGCGTGATGATGATCCCCGCTGCCCGTTCGATGCCGGCGGTGAACAGGTTTTCATCATCGGTGGCATCTCCCTGGATATAAAGCAGTTCGCATATTTCCTTGCAGCGTTCGATTCCTTCTGTATTTTCCTCGATCAACACAGCCACCTGGTTGTTTTTGCACAGTTCGGTAATCACCCCGCTGCCGGTTTGGCCCCCACCGCAGACGATATAATGATCGGATAATTTATTAATGTGCTTTGCCATTCTTTTTTTCCTTAAAATTCCTGAAAGTTCTCCTTCTAAAAACAAAGCTGTCAGGGAGCTGATGCCGTAAAGAATTACACCCATGCCGAAGGTAATCAACAGCATCGTAAATATCTGGGCCGAATCGTTTCCCGTAACCTCTAAGACCTCACCGTAGCCGACCGTGGTCAGGGAAACCACCGTCATGTAAACACAATCCAAAAATTTGGGCTCGCGATTAAAAATAATATAATAGCCGGTGCTGCCGGCCATAATGACCAAAAAAATTAAAACCAGCAAATAATATAAACGTTTGCGTATGCTCATAGCATTCAGAATTGCTTTTCGAAATGGCGTCTGCCCGAATAGGAAGCAATTAAGATTCTATACCAGTCATATAGAGGGTGTAAAGGATTTTAGAACCCATCTCAAAATGTCTTTTGGCCCCATAGTTAGGCCGATTTAAAATCTTTACAAAGATTCAAGCATGATTTACGTTAGAAATTCAGTACCCGCCTGACCTTAATAGCGTATCATTTTAGAAGTGGTTTCAAAACCCCATCTAAGGCCCAATGGCTGCGTTGCCCCGCCAATTGAAATACTCACGTTTCAATTGGCAGGACGCCTTGCCCTTGAACCTGATCTGTGGTTTTGAAACCACTTCTATGCTAAAATAGGCCGGGTGAAATTTTAGCGGCAACGAGGACGCAATGGCGAATAATATCCCCCTGGTGATTGCCAGCGGAAATCCCGGGAAAATTACCGAAATTCGAGAACTGTTGGCCGGCTTTCCGATTGAGATCAAAAGTCTGAATGATTTTGGACCCATCCCGGAAGTGCAAGAAGACGGTGAAACCTTTGACGAAAATGCCTATAAAAAAGCCAGCTTCGCGGCTAAAATACTGGGCATCCCGGCACTGGCCGATGATTCCGGCCTGGTGGTGGAAGCACTGGATGGCGCTCCCGGTGTTTTATCAGCACGTTATGCCGGTGAAAATGCCACCGATGAACAGCGGGTTGCCAAATTGCTCAAAGAGATGCAGGGCCAAACCCATCGCAAGGCGGCCTTTGAATGCGTGCTTTCCATCGCGGTTCCATCCGGTCCGGCCCTTACCTACGAGGCGCGCTGTGAGGGCCTGATTGCCCAGCAGCCGGCCGGTCAAAACGGCTTCGGGTACGATCCCATTTTCTTTTACCCCCCCTTGAACAAAACCTTTGGGCAAATGACGATTGCAGAAAAAAGCCAGGTAAGCCACCGCGGCAAGGCACTCAATGAACTCAAACAGGAGGTTGACAAGGTGCTGGCCTGGATCCGAAGGCATATGCCGCCCGAGGAAAGCTTTTTATACGATTAGAAGTGGTTTCAAAACCTCAGATCAGGTTCAAGGGCAAGGCGCAGGCCGATCGAGAAAGTCGTTGTTCTCAGCATACATGATGGGCTAGTATGTGAGCATTTATCGGAGGCCGGCAACGCAGCCATTGGGCCTTAGATGGGATTTTGAAACCACTTCTGGGCAGGGAGGCCTAAACTGATTGGCATCTTTGACCCTCCGGCGTTTAAATGATAGACTAAAAATTAATTTTGCGAAATTTTATAAAGGAGAAAGGATATGGGACCTTTAAAGACTGTATCGACATCATAACGGAGCTAGGGCGGGATCAAAGATCTTAAAGCAGCGCAACAGGTATTTAATGATACGATCGATGCGGAAAACCTGGACAAACTCAAGCGCATTCAGAATCCGGATGTTCTTAAAAAAATTGCCAATGCCATCATGCTCTGCAAACCCGACGCTGTTTTTATCGATACGGGATCGGAGGAAGACCGGCAATTTGTCAGAGAGCTTTCTTTGAAAAAAGGCGAAGAATCACCGCTGCCTATGCCCGGCCATACGATTCATTATGATTTAAAACAGGAACAGGGCCGCATTATTGATCGGACGTTTTACATCCACAATCAAGGCGAAGAGGTCAGTTCTTTAGCACAAAAAAAAGATCGGACTGATGTGCTGGAAGACATCCGGGACAAAATGTCCGGAATCATGGCCGGCAAAACGATGATGGTCGGATTTTTCATAAGGGGCCCGGTGGGCGCGCCGGCAGCCAACCCGGCGCTTGAAATATCGAGCTCGACATATGTCATGCACAGCGCAGCCATTCTCTATCGCAATGTATATGCCGATTTTGATCAGGAAGTTGAAAAGCTCGGACATTTCTATGCCAACATCCACAGCGAAGGTTTGAACCGGCCCGAAGACCTGCCCAACGCACGGGTTTATATGGACCGCA
Organism: uncultured delta proteobacterium; assembly: GCA_963706575.1. Taxonomy (GTDB): domain Bacteria; phylum Desulfobacterota; class Desulfobacteria; order Desulfobacterales; family JAHEIW01; genus JAHEIW01. The sequence continues at coordinate 424,496 of CAVPNL010000006.1, forward strand.
GCCACCTGACAACCTATAGCTTCAACTGCACCTATGCCGGCAACACCCTGTTGATGAAAAAAGGGAATCATCGCTTTTCGGTGGATCGATCCGTCTATGAAAAAAAGGGCGAGCAAATTGCCGAGCATATGTTTATCACCGGCATCGAGGGGCCCGGCGGGCGCATCACCTGGATGGTCGGTGCGGCACCCAGCGGCTGCGGCAAAACCACCTCTGCGATGGCCGGGGATCATTTTGTCGGTGATGACCTGGCGCAGCTGTGGATTGCAGACGATGGCACCGTGCGTTCGATTAATCCGGAATGCGGAATTTTTGGTATCGTCGAAGATGTTAACTGGGAAGGTGATCCGTATTTAATGAAATGTCTGCGCCATGAGGGTACCGAGGTCATCTGGTCCAATGTGCTCATTGATGAAAATGAGGTTCCCCAGTGGACAGGCAACGCGCAGGAGCCGCCGCCGGTCAAAGGCACCAATTTCCAGGGGCCCTGGGAACAGGGTATGGTAGACGAAAACGGCAAGGCCATCCCCATGTCGCACCCCAACTCGCGCTGCACGCTGTCCAACAGCGCTCTGGAAAACTATTCGGATAAAAATGAGGCACCTGAGGGGGTTGAGACCCGCATCATTACCTACAGCGGCCGTGATAGTGACACGATGCCGCCGGTCTGGGTGTCGAAAAACCCCGATGAGGGTGTTGTCATCGGCGCTTGCATTGTATCCGCTGCCACTGCCACCGAAGTCGGGGCCACCGGCGTTCGCCGACAGCCGTGGGCCAATGCGCCCTTTACCCCAGGATCATTGGGTGAATATATGGATGCGCAGTTTGTTTTCTTCAACAGTGACAAAATTGCCGACGATAAGCGTCCGATTCTATCGGGTCTCAACTACTTCCTGTCCGATGAGGCCAGAGGGGGCAGTTCCAAAAAATTGCTGGGTGAAAAAAAAGATGTCAAGGCCTGGATGGCCTGGCTGGAGCGACGCGCCCATCAGGAAATGGATGCCATTGAAACGCCCATCGGTTATCTGCCAAAGTATGAAGATTTGAAGCGATTGTTTAAAGAACGTGTCGGCAAAGAATATTCAGAAGACCTTTATTTCAAACAGTTTTCTTTGTACATCGACAATATCGTTGCGCGGATTGATTTGCAGGTAGAGGCTTACGGTAAAGAACAACATATACCCGCGCGCTTATTTGATATACTGAAGAAGCAACGCGCTGAACTTACCGCGCTCAAGGAAAAATACGGGCCGATTGTGACACCTGCACAACTGCAAGGGAATTAACACCTGAGCGATGAAGCATTGAGGGGTCGTGGAGTTTTTTCATTGCAAGCGCGTCATTCCCGCGAAGCCGGCCCCCGCGCAGACGGGGCGTGGGAATCCAGGGTTTGTTCCGTCCTAAGAGGCACACTTGAACCTGCCGATCCAACAATCCACCCTTAACGTTATTTTTAGCCGTCGAATGCTGGTGGCCTTTGTAATGGGATTTTCCGGCGGGCTGCCGCTTTTGCTGACCTGGGGTGTATTGCAAGCCTGGATGACAGAAAAAGGCGTTGACCTAACCTGGATCGGAATGATCTCCCTGGTCCAGATTCCGTATACCTGGAAATTTTTGTGGGCGCCGTTTTTAGACCGGTTTGTTCCACCGTTTCTCGGGCGCCGCAGGGGATGGCTTTTAATTGCCCAGATTGCATTGATGGTCGCAATCGTGGGATTGGGCTATTCGGATCCGGTTAAAAACACCGGCTTGATGATTGGCGCCGCGCTTCTGGTGGCCTTTTTCAGTGCCACCCAGGATATCGTCATCGATGCCTATCGGCGCGAAGATCTGCCGGATGAAGAGCTGGGCTTGGGTTCTTCGATGTATGTTTATGGATACCGGTTGGGCATGCTGCTGGCCTCCGGCGGCGGATTGATCCTGGCGGATCACCTGTCCTTTCCAAAAGTTTATTTTCTGATGTCGCTGTGCATGCTGCCCGGAATTTTAACGACGCTACTGACACCTGAGCCGGAGGTCGTGGTCGGCGCACCCAGGACAATGAAGGCAGCGTTGATTGAGCCGTTTGTTGATTATTTCAGCCGCAACAGCGCTATCTGGATTTTGGTATTTATTCTGTTGTATAAAATCGGCGACACCATGGCCAGCGGGATCACAATGCCGTTTTACCTGGAAACTGGATTTTCCAAGACAGAGATCGGCACGGTTGTGAAATTTTTCGGCACCGCGGCAACATTGGTAGGTGCATTTGTGGGTGGCGTATTACTGCTTAAGCTGGGAATCAACCGTGGCCTCTGGATCTTTGGGATCCTGCAGGCATTATCAACAGCGGGTTTTGCCATTTTGGCCCGGATCGGTTATAACATTGCCATGCTATCGGGTGTGATTGCTTTTGAGAACCTGAGCAGCGGGATGGGCACCGCCGCTTTTGTGGCCTTTATGGCCAGCATTACCAATAAAAAGTTTACCGCCACCCAATATGCCCTGCTGACCGGTATCATGGGTCTCTCCAGACAACTGGCATCCTCGGCGACCGGCTTTATGGCTAAAAATATGGGCTGGCAAAGTTTTTTTGTTTTTTGTACCTTGATTGCGATTCCCGGTATGCTGATGCTTTTGAAAATTGCGCCCTGGAATTCCCGGGTGCTGGAGGAAGCTTAGGTAACCCATGCCTAAAGAACCGGAAAACACAAAGATACTGCAACGGGTGCTGCAGCTTCAGGAAAAAAGAAGAAAAATTCTGGAACTGCCCCCTGAAAAGGCCCTTGCTCGAATTCTGGATGATTCCCAGCCGGCAGCGCTGGTGCATTCGTTTCCAGAACAGGATTTTTATTTTCTGATCAATGAAATCGGTCCTGAAGATTCTCTGCCGCTGCTTTCACTGGCAACCAATAAACAGTGGGAGTACATGGTTGATTTGGAGACCTGGCAAAAGGATCGTCTTGATCTGAACATGGTCACACGCTGGCTCAGTCTGCTGCTGGAAGCTGATCCCGGGCGCTTTATCGAATCGTTTCTGAAAGAACAACTCGAATTCGTCGAGCTGTATCTGTTTCGAAACCTTGAGGTCAGAATACGGGAACATGATCAGGACCCGTCTGATTTTGGCGATGAATTCTTTACCCTGGATAACACTTACTATTTCAAATTTATCGATCTTCCGCCTGAAACCGAATCCGAAAAATTGACCGATGCTCAACGGCGGGCCTTGCTTGAGCGGCTCACTGAAGGCCTGGCCGCCCGCGATCATCACGCATTTCAGAGTGTCTTGCTGGAGGCGGCTCACATAATCCCGGCTGAAACCGAAGAGGACTGTTTTCGCTGGCGGTCCGTGCGGCTGGCGGAAAAAGGCTTTTTGCCTTTTGATGAGGCCGTCGGCATCTATCAGCCTTTGAAGCCCGGGGAGCTTGAAAAGAAAGGCAAAAAATTCATCCCACGCGCATTGGATCAGATTTCAACACTGCCGGTACCCATTGCCCCTTTGCGGGAATTGAAGCAAGATAATCACTTTACCCGCGCCTTGCAGAAAATTGAAGCGGCGAATGTTTTGCAGCTGGTTCAGACCGAGTTCGCCAATCTGTGCAACCAGATTGTCGTTGCCGATCACCGGACCATTGGCGAACGTGAAGGACTCCAGCAGATTGTTAAAAAGGCCAGCGGGTATCTCAGCATCGGCCTGGAGCGAATGCTAAAAGATAAAAAAGTGGATCCGGCCCGTGCGGCGGCACTGATTACGCGCTATGCGCTTCAGGACATATTCAGAGCCGGATTTGGCGTCGCGCTGGAATTGAAATGGCGGGCGGAAAAATGGCTTTCGCAATGCTGGTTTGCCCGGGCCGACTTGAAGCTGACGTTCTGGGGGGAACAATGGATGGGCATCGTCGGTGGGCTCCTGGTCAAAAAACCGCTGTTCTATGATAATTACGAGAGCGGCGTCTTATACCGCGAGTTTGCTTCCCTTGAGGATATCCGCCAAACTGAAGCGATTTTTGATCAGGTCGTTGCGATAGATGAGTTACTTTCCTTGATGAATATCAAGCTGCATTCTCCCTCCCGTTACGGCTTTCTGACATTTAAAAATCTTTTGCTGACGCTGTGGGCCCGGTATTTTCGCAGATTGAAGGGTGAAAAACTAAAGGCCTTGACGCTTAAACAGTTTCAGCCCTTCTTTGAAAAACTGCTGCCGGGCCGAAATGATCCCGATCGCCAGGCGACCGCAAAAATCCCTGTGGAAATGAAAACCTCGTTTTTAAGCTGGCTGGCGATAGAAACCGGTTTGAAAGATTATGAAATTTCCGATCGCCTGGGTCAGACCTTTGAGGATCTTTTCAACGAGATTGAAAGCGAATATGGCCGGGTCGCCGCAGCGGATATTGATCCCCGCTTTGTGCATCTTTTTCTCGTAACGGCCACGAAAAAGTAGAAGCTATTGTAGTGTCTTCCAAATAAGGTACAAAATGATTGTCATTCCCGCGCAGGCGGGAGTCCAGTTCAAAGACGCTGGATTCCCGCCTGCGCGGGAATGACGGACGGGTAGCGCGGCCCACTCAGTCCTCAGTCCTAAATTTCATTACGGCTGTACTGATAACCTGCACCGCTTTATCGATATCGGCTGCGGTGGTCATTCTTCCGGTGGTTAACCTTAAGGTGCCTTTGGCCCACTCCAGGGGGACATTCATGGCTGTTAGTACGTCGGAAATTTGAACTGTGTCGGAATGACAGGCAGCCCCTGCGGAAGCGGCCACCTCGCTTCCAATCGCATCCAGGATGCGGTTGGCCTCTGAATCCAAAAATGAAATACTAAGAGTGTTGGGCAGACGTTTTTGTGGATGCCCATTCAGCTGCACCTGACCACAGTTGTTTTTCAGCCCTTCATGCAGCCGGTCCCGCATCGCCTGCATGTGCTTCATATTTTTTTCCAGATCGCGAGCGGCTATCTCACAAGCCGTCCCCAGGCCGACGATTTCGAGCACATTTTCGGTTCCAGCGCGCACGGCCATTTCCTGATCGGCGCCGTGCATCAGTTTTGTCGGTTCCAGTCCCTGCCGGATGTACAGGGCGCCGACACCTTTAGGTGCGTAAACTTTGTGTCCGGCAATCGAAAGAAGGTCCACCCCCATGCGGCTGACATCCACCGGTATCTTTCCCACCGACTGGGCCGCATCCGTGTGATAAACGATCTCATGTTTTTTTGCCAGCTGGCCAATTTCGTCAATGGGCTGAACGGTGCCGACCTCGTTGTTGGCGTGCATGACGGAAATCAGAATGGTTTCTTTTTTGATGGCCGCCGCCACGTCCGCTGCACTTACCAGGCCGAATTTGTCCACTGGTAAATAGGTGATTTCAAATCCGATGGTTTCCAAAAAATTGCAGACTTCAATTACGGCAGGATGTTCGATTTGAGAGGTGATGATGTGATTGCCCTTTGAGCAGAAGACCCCGCTGCAGCCCTTAATTGCAAAATTATTGGATTCGGTCCCCCCGCTGGTAAAAATAATTTCTTCCGGCTTGCAATTCAGCAGCGATGCAACCTGTTGGCGGGCTCTGAGGACCGCCTGCCGGGGTTTGCTGCCGTAATAATGGGAACTCGACGGATTGCCGAATTCTTCCTCGAAAAACGGCCGCATGGCCGCAATAACCTCAGGGTCGTGAGGGGTGGTGGCGTTATAATCCAGATAGATGGGTTTGGGCATGGTCTTTGTCTCCTTTGAGGCATGCAGTAGCCGACTTCGCTGAAAAAGCTTAAGCTACGACCGTTGGGTTGGAGCAATGCAGTATTGGATTTGAATATAACAAATTGAGAAATAGATTGCCACCATTTGCTATTGTCAATTGGATTTATAAGACTCCAGCGCAAGCAAAATTTGCTGGCTTCGATTGAATTGCCAAGATATTGGCGATAGGTAGAGAGCAGCATCTCAGTTAATATCGGAAAATTTATGTTTGTATAGCGAATGCTAATCCCAATCAGATTTTGGCCGATTTCGATTGTCTCATTATAGCCGGAATGCGCAATTCTCAAAATTTGTGTATGCCGTTAGCTAATCTTAACCAACTCGCTTCCCACCGTTGAAGAGTTCAAAGAATAAAAAGACGACCGAGCAATATTTCTGAGATTCCTCGCAATTCCTATTACCCATAAAATAAGGACTAATGGTCGTAGTGTGCAGTTTCGACACTGTTCATGATACTGTAATATGTTGGGAAGTTGTTGAATAAGTTGTTTTTAAACATCCATCTGTTGCGCCAAACTTCAAACATTTCTAAAGTCGTATTTTGGGCTGCTGGTAAGTTTTATTATGCCGCTTGTATGCCCTGGAGCTGATAATCCCGCTTATGCCGTGGCAAAGTTCATGATCTTTTCGATATTATGCACCATGCAATAGAGCATCCATTGGATGTTAGCTTTGACCTTGCCTCTTAGCGTAAATCGATTCAAGCGCTTTTGGGTTTTAATATTGGCAAAAACCGGCTCCACAATGGCAAAGCGCTGTGGATATATTTTGCGTCCCTTCTCACTATCAACTTTGTGCTGCATGGCTTTGGAAAAATTGGTGTTTGCTGCACCGATGGGAACATCCAGTGAACGACGTTTTGTATTTTTGCGATAAAAACATCGATGCGTTAATGAACAGCGGCTGCAATCGGCTTCATCGGCCATATAGCGGCGGTAGATATTGTGATCTGTGGTGTGGCGCTTTACGTTTAGCTTGAGCACCTTACCATTGGGACAAATATAGTGATCGGCAGCTTTGTTGTGCTTAAAATCTTCTAATACAAATTTTTTACCCTTCTTGGGTTTATTCCTTGGCCGGGTAGCAAATCGTGAATCGCGGTTGCGAAATTTTAAATCCGGTATATATGCATCAAGCTGTTCATCGTGGCACTTTTTTAAATTGCTTTGATTATGGTAATTGGTATCAGCAGTTAAAATCTTGCCTTTAAAATAATCTGCACTCTGACCGATTTTTTCCAGATTGGCTTTAGCCCCATCAACCATGGGATCAAGATGTTTGGCATCCTGTCCGCTGCCAAAGGCTTGTCCATGAACGATAATCTGGTGCTTGTCATCCACCAGCGCCTGGCCATTGTAGCCCTGGATGGTGCCGCCGGAGGTGAGCATTAACGCCGAGTCATTATCGGTTAGATTGCTTTTGAGCTCTCTGCCATTTGAGCTGATCTTGGCATTATTTTTTTTGAGCCATTTTTCAATGCGATCGGCTTGCTTGTTAAGCTTCTCAATTTGCTGCTCGACTTTGGGTGGAGTGCGAAAATCATCATCGTCATCTTTATCCGCATCAATCTGATCTTTTAATAGGCGCTTGACTTTTTGTTGTATTTTGTCCTTTTTCTTTTTTAGTTCTGCTATCGTGCCGCTGCACTCCTTGGACGCGTTAGCCGGTAGCTTTACCCCGTCTAAGGCAAAAAAGGTCCCGCCCAATAGGTTTTCTTGCTCACAGACCAATAAAATGTCGCAAAACAAAGGCAATATCTGATCTTTCATCGAAGATACAAAAGTTGCAATGGTACTGTGATCGGGCCGCTGGTTGCCAGACAGCGCCATAAAGGTCACGTTCTCACAGCAGGCCCTTTCAATTTGCCGCGAGGATATCAGCCCCCGCGCGTAAGCCAACAATACCACTTTTAACAAAATCTTAGGATCATAGGCACTGCGGCCTGTCTCGTCATTTTTGTAGTTGCCCTCAAATACCGACATGTCCATGCGCGTCTCAATGAGCATATGGATGGCAAACTCCAAACTGCCGGGCACCAGTTGCTCCTCTAATGAAACCGGGATTAAAACCTTTTGGGAATAATCATAACGCTTAAATTTGGCCATTAATTTGTCCACTCCATATTTGCCTGGTTGTTGTATCAGAAACTAATCTATACCTAGCAATAGGACTAGACATTGTCAAACGAAAAAATACAAGGATAGCCGATATTTGCGGGATATTGTTTGGAGCTTTGAGTGGGATAAAAAATTATAGATCTTATAGAAAAACCACCTTCAATTGATACCTTTTTCGACAGTCTCTGGAGCTATCTGGAATCGCGCTAACGTGGAAATGAGCAGCGGCCTAAATAAATTTCAAGCCTGCACGGCCTTTTCGTAAAACCGTTATTTTCACGCCGTCTGCTCCACTTTTTTGTTATGGATTGAAAAATTATTTTTTTCTGTGCTCTGGTTTCATGCCCTTACGTTCTTCATCAGAGAGAATGATACCACTACCCCTATGAGCTGTTTGACCCTTACCGAACCCACCGATAATGCTCGGTCCAGAATGGCTCCTTCCTCCTCTAAATCCCGAGAAGAACCAAGAGCTGAAATGCGCTACGAGCAGGCTTAAAAGTAATCCTACCGCAATAACGACAAAAAATATGAGTAGGTCAAAATTCTCAATAAATAGATAATATGAAATTGCTGCAGCGATTGTCCCGGCAATGCACCCGTATAGAGGTTTTCTGCAACCGAAAAGAAAACTAACGACAACAACTATGACAAAAATGCTACTCATTTGAGTCTCCTATTCAGAGAAAATGCATAACAGTAATATTAGGTGGAAAATGTTCCATCTATTTCCATATTAACTGAATTAAAGTGGAAACCAATGATAAATAGTTCCTTATTTATTAGATCACCGTCAAGTACCGATATATGGAGAATATCAGTACCAAGCACTATTGCCAACAACCCTCATTTGGGTCAGATTGAAAACCGCACAAGAATGGATACGGTATTATTCGGTCTGACCTGAGATTGCCAACAAAGGATTACCCAGTATATACTGCTAGGTCAAATTGAGGTGTGCCCTAAGATATCATACCGGGAAATATACCTATCACATGTCCCCACAGTCTGAATGTAGCTTGCCATTTCATTTATATATCGTCTAAATTCGAGCTATTACGATTTATAGTAGAAATCTATAACGTGCAGATGAGGCTTCCCAATGGAGCGTAGCGGAATTGGGATAGCTTCTATCTGGCCTGTTGGCAAATCCTGTTGTTACTTCTCTGGCGCTGCCTGAAGGGCAGCCACATCCCTGAACGACAGCTACTCGAATTCGATCGTTGCCGGTGGCTTGATGCTGATATCGTACGCCACCCTCGACGCGCCGGTGTGCGCGGCAATTTTCTTGCCTATCTCAAGGAGCGCCGCCTCGTCTATCCGGACCGGACGCGCCAGCTTCGCGGCCGCGCTCTCGACCGCCCGCATGCCGACGACGTACCTGGTTTTCGGCGCATCGTTCGCGCAAAGCTCGAGAAGAATGCGCGGAAGCTCAAGCTTACTCCACGCCTCGACACAGAGCGCGTTCAGTTTGTCATAGTCGATATCGCCGTCGACCTTTATCCACGAGACAGGTTTGTAGATAGGGATCTCGGGGCGCGTTCCCTCTTCGGGGACGACCGTCGTCCGGCTATCCATTTTGAAGCACTCCGCGTTCGCGCCGAGAGTGCTGCGGGCCAGGTCTGCCAGGGCCGGGTCGGGTTCCATGTTCGGGTCGAGCGCCATTCCGAAGTACTGAAAGGGCGTCCGGATGCCGGTAGTTTCGTCGTAAAGGTAGGGTCTACCGTGTTTCTCAGTGTAGTACTTCTCAGTCTCCTGCTCGATGATGTCGGACGCGAGCTGGCTCGTATGGAGCTTCTCTTCAGTGAATTCGCCGACAGTTCTGATGATTTGCGCGGGACCGGGACAGGGGATCCGGTGCGTGAATGACGGAGGGAGGTCGAGGTACTCGCCGACCTTCCTGACCTGAGGCTTCGCGAGCGACGCCAGCGGCTCGATCTTCCCGACAGAGTAATTCCAGCCGACGTTATGCTGGCTCTTGAAGCCGCCTTCGGTTTCGATAATGTCCGGCGCGATCGTGCCGTCCGCGATCCAGGAGGCGCCCACCTGGCCAATATGCCTGTCTGATACTTTCCTGTAGTTGCCGATAAACGTCTTGCGTTTCTCTTCACCGTCGGAAAGCCCCACCAGTGGCGGGAGAATCTCGTCCCTCACCTCCAGGACCGTGAAATTCAGTTTGCTGAAGATCTCACGCGTGACTTCCCCCTCGGGCTTGTCGTTTATGAGGCGACGGCAACCGTCTTCGATGAAGAACGCATGGAGGTCTTTGCCGACGATACGGTCGAGGAGAAACGCGGCGATCGTACTGTCGACACCCCCGGACGCGGAGAGAGCGATCTTCTCGCCCGGTTTCACCAGGCTTTTCACCCAGGAAATCGCTTTCTCAACAAAGTCCGCGGGATTGAAATCTGCGGGATTCTCGGGAGTGGCGTATTCAAATCTGTGCGTCTGGATCTTGTTGGCCTGAGTCGACATGTTGCCTCCTGTTTGGATGGGTGGATTTGGTTGTTGTATTGTAATTCACTAAAATTTAAGAACACTGATCTCGAAGTCATCTGGACCCAGGACTATACCAATCAGTCCTCGGTCAATATTGGTATTATGCAACAGAACGCTTCTTGCCATAGTCCGCAGAGCGTCTAATTTTATAATGCATACGCAAATCCCCATTATTTTGCAAGGGTCCAAATTGTGTAAATCGTGCCTTCATCGAATCTCAGCAATTCCGTTAAAATTATTGCAGATTTCATTTGGTAATCCTAAAATCAAACTAATTAGAAATTAGATCCCTCAAAACCATCCAATTCTTGTAATTCTGATTTGCGTACTAATTTTTTCTTGACCTCCCGTTAAAAGACGATTATATTAATTCTGAAATACGGAAATGCAGAAATTCTGAAAGGAAGAATAATGACCAGAACAATTCAAATTCGGAAAAAGGGATCTATAACGATTCCTATGGAATTGCGAAAACGGTATCGCATCGACGAAGGTGATCCTTTGACCTTAATTGATCTGGGCGAAGGTTTTTTTCTTAGTCCCAGGCAATCTGTTTTGCCCAAACTTGTTGCTGAAATCGAAACTCTTAGACAAAAAAACAATATTACGCTGGAAGAGCTAATTCAGGGTGTTGCAAAAGAACGGGGTAAATAGGAAGCATTTTTGTATTCGATGATCCCTTTAAAAATATTTTTTGATGCCGATGCGCTAATCGCCGGTTCGGCTTCACAGACAGGCGCTTCATTTTTATTACTTCAATTATGTGAGATCAGAATACTACGCGGATTGACATGCCGGCAGGTGGTTTCAGAATGCCGCAGAAATCTCACTAAAAAATTGCCGCAGGCGGAACCCATATTTGACGAAATTATTAAACGCGCTCTGGAGATAAAGAAAAATCCAAACCTAGACGAGCAAAACAAATATCGTCATATGGCCCATCCCAAAGATTTGCCCATCTTAACTTCTGCAATAAAAAGCCAGGCTGATTATCTTGTCACTTTTAATACCAAACATTATTTTCCGAACAGAGATTATCATTTGGTTGTTTTGCAACCTGGCGAAATACTGCAGAACATTCGATTGATGCTGAGTCATTTAGAATCAATAAACGACTCATAAATTGAGGCGATCATAGTACGGGACTCCATTTCGAAATACTTCAACGCTCTAATCCGGCCTTCGCAACTGATGAAACTTCGAAGGAGTAGATTGCTCCGGAAGCTCCACTGCTATTTTCTTATTTCATTTTTTATAGGACTTTTACGGATGGGAACAGCTTTGTATTCGTGTGCGGTAAGAATTTGGCGGCACTGAAGCGGTTCATGAAATCCTGATTGACGTTAAGTTCTAGATAGGTGATGCGGTTGCGGATTTGATCGATTTCATCATGATATTTTTCGGATTGAAGGGCCAGGGTAGCGCCGCCCAGCGAGCTGTTTCCCAACGGTTTGTAACGATCCAGGGGCAGGTCCGGCAGCATTCCGATGGTAATGGCTGATTCCGGGTTGATGAAAGAGCCGAAAGTGCCGGCCACGTAAAACGATTCCAGATCCTGCGGTGCGATTCCAACTGATGCGCTGATGGTTTCCAGGATCGTATACATGGCGGCTTTGGAGCGGATAAGGCTGTCCAGATCCGCCTGGCTGATGGTCAGATCGGAGCCGGTATCCGAGTCCTCAGCCGGAACAACGACCAGATGCAACTGATCGTCTATCGTTTTAGCTCTGGGGCCGCAAACCGAAGGCACCAGTTTGCCGCGGACATCGATCATGCCGGCCTGAAACAGCCGGGCCGCCAGGTCGATGACGCCGGAACCACAGATTCCTCTTGGCGGCAAATCATCAATGGTGTGGATATTAAATTCGAGCGTATCCGTCTCAAGCGAGATCTGATCGATCACGCCCGGTCCGGCCGTCATGCCCATGCGGGTGACGCCGCCTTCCAGTGCCGGTCCGGCGGCCCCGGCGCAGGCAATCAACCAATTTTTATTGCCCAGCACCACTTCGGCATTGGTCCCCACATCGACCAGGATGCCGGTCCGGGTGTTTTGGTAAATTCCGGAATATAAGATCCCCGCAATCAAGTCTCCCCCGAAGTAGCTTCCGATATTGGGAAAGATAAACACCCGCGCCCGGGGGTGTACCTGTAGGCCCAGCGCATCGGCTTTCACGGCAGCGGGCACGTTGACTGCCGGGATATAAGGTTCCCGAATGATCCAGCGGGGGTTGAGGCCCATAAAAAGATGGGTCATGGTGGTATTGCCGGCAAGCGCCAGGGCATAGATCCGCTCCGGCTCAAGCTGCTGCGACTCACATAACTGCGCAATGGCGCTGTTCAGGCTGGAGACAATTCGCTCATTCAGTTCCCTGAGACCGTTTTCTTTTTCGGCAAAATGAATCCGGGCCAGGATGTCGGGCCCGATTTTTTCCTGGGGGTTGTCAAAAGCCGATTCAGCCAGCGTGGCGCCTGTGGCAAGATCTAAAAGACGCAACACCACCCGGGTGGTGCCCAGGTCAACTGCCAGTCCGGCCGCTATGCGCTTATCTTCTGCGGCGGTCACCTCCAGCAAATGCCATTGCCGGAAGCTCTTCCAGAGGATACAGCGGATTCGATATCCCCATTGCCGCAAAAGTTCCGGCAGTTGGCGGATAAGGTCCAGATCGACATGAACCACATCGGCATTTAAGCGAAGTTTTAAGGCTTGCAGCAGCCGGTCGGTATCAGCCGTATTGTCTTTTAAACTGGGGGGTTCCAATGAAACGGTTTGAATCCAAGGAGTGGAATTTTCGCCCATATTAAATAATTTTTTGTAATTCTTCAATAATGCCGTTCATGACATCTCCGGCGGGCCCTTTGATCAGATAATCGCTGATATCGCCGGTTAGCAGTGTACTTTCCGGATTGATTTCGATGATTTTTGCGCCGGATTCTTTGGCGACCACCGGCATCAGGGCGGCCGGTTGCACCACCGCCGAAGTACCGATTACCAGCATGACATCGCAATCTGTTGCGACTTGCCGGGAGCGCCAGAGGGCTTCCTGCGGTATCATTTCTCCGAATAAAACGGCATTGGGTCGTAAGATTCCACCGCAATCGCAGCGGGGCGGGATTTCGGTAATTTTGACCTTACTGGTTTTGAAATGCGCGTCGCACTCCATACAGCGTTGCCAGGCCATGTTGCCGTGAAATTCGATGACATCTCTATTTCCAGCCATTTGGTGGAGGCCGTCGACGTTCTGGGTAATGATGGTCTTTAAAATGCCTAATTCTTCGAGTTTTGCCAATCCTTTGTGGCTGTCGCTTGGTGTGGCTTTGTCCAATACGTCCTTCATGTCCTTGAAGAGAAGGTTCCAGACTTTTTCCGGATCCTGCAAAAAAGAGTCGATGTGAGCGACCTCCATGGGGTCATACTTTTCCCATAGCCCGCCCTTGCCCCTAAAAGGCGGAATCCCGCTTTCAGTGGAGATGCCTGCACCAGTTAAGGCTGTTGCCATTTTTGCTTCAGACTAGATCCGCCGCCGCTTTTTTAATCAAATCGTCCATAAAACTGCCTTTGTTTAATTTGTTTTATTGGTTGAATTGGTTTAATTGGTTGAGAGAGTCCAACATCTAGCCAAACCAATGAAACCAATCGAACAAATACAACCAATTAAACGTTTCCTTACAATTCAAACCTCATATCGCTTGCCACGCCGACACATTCGATGTTGAGGCCCTGTTCGGCGATATATTGCCGACAGGTATCAACCATATCATCCATCTGTTCATCGGCTCGTTCCTGGTTGATATGAAATAGGCCTAATTTTTTAACACCCGCTTCCCGGGCCAATTGGAGCACATCGGTATAATCTGAATGGCCCCATTCGATAAAGGTCTTATATTCTGCCGGCGTATACTCACTGTCATGGATTAAAAGATCGGCACCCGCGGCAAATTCCACATAATCTTTAAACTTCCGGCCGCCGGGGTGGAGATAACCGAGTTCATTGTCGGTCAGGAAAACACAGGTTTTGCCGTCTTCATCAAATTTATACCCGCTGCCTCCGTTGGGATGACTGATGGGTATCGGCGTGACAACCACCGAGCCGATATCAAACCTCTGCGGACAGGCTTTTTCATATATCATTTGAGCCTTAACATCATCGTACCTTACCGGGAAATTAGGCGGTGCCATGACGGTTGATAAGATTGACTCTACAAATTGGCTGTGAAACGGGCAGCCGTGCATACGAAACCTGGAGTGTTTGGAATAGAGAGGTTTAAAGAAGGGAAATCCCATCAAATGATCCCAGTGGGCGTGGGTGAAAATAAAATTTATATTGTTTACATTTTCTTCAGCGAGCTTGTTGCCAAACCTACGGATTCCGGTACCGGCATCCACCGCAATGATATCATCGTTTTTGGTACGGATTTCCAAACTAGTGGTATCGCCGCCGTATTTCAGATACGTTTTGCCCGAAACCGGAATCGAGCCTCTGGACCCCCAGCAGGTGATTTCCATTGTGAACCTTTCAATGGGAATTTCTTATTAAAATGAAAAATTCAGCTCCCATTTTTAAAAAGCAACCACGAAAACACGAAATCAGAAAAGCACGAAATTTAAATAATTCTTTTTTCGTGTTTTCGTGATAAATGATTTTCTTAATTCCTTAATTGTCGAATTCACCATAAAAAGTATGCCAAATTCCCTCATGTGTCCAGCTTTTTAAGATTTTGGCCGACAGGCGTTCCAATTCGATTTTGACCTGTTTGGCTTCACTGCGTAAAAGTCCGGATAGGATAAAGCGTTTGGGGCTTGAAAAACCCTTTGCACAAATCAGTTTTTGCATGACGTTATAATGGATGTTGGCAATCAGCAGATCGGCCGGGCAATCAATAAACGCTTCAGCATGTCCCTGCACCACCGCAATCTGTTTTTCAAGGCGGTTTAAGCCAACGTTCTTTTTGGCCGTTTTAGCCGCCAGCAAATTTAGGTCAACCGCCAGATTCAAACGGCAACCCAGACGGGCCGTGGCCAAGGCCAGTAGGCCAGTGCCGGTGCCTAAATCCAAAACCCGGTCTGGTGCGCGGTCCCGGCATGCCAGCTGGACTGCAGTCAGACAATCCCGGGTGGTCGGATGGGTGCCCGTGCCAAAGACAAGGCCCGGGTCCAGAATGATCGGCAGTTTGT
This sequence comes from uncultured delta proteobacterium, assembly GCA_963706575.1. Taxonomy (GTDB): domain Bacteria; phylum Desulfobacterota; class Desulfobacteria; order Desulfobacterales; family JAHEIW01; genus JAHEIW01. The sequence goes on from CAVPNL010000006.1 coordinate 440,020, forward strand.
CCGGCCGGCCATTGCTGCCATTTTCCCATGGGGGGATGATTTGAAAACACCCCTGATCGAAAGCCGCAAATTCGGTCCCCTGCCACTGCTCATATGGCATATGGTAACTGTCTATAAAGGTGAGTTGCGGCTGGGCGCTCAAAAGAACTTTAATTTCGTCATGAACAGGATCAGAAAAAAAAAGAAATGAAAAATCATCTTCTTCCCAGTTACCAATAAAACTGTTGTGGGGGATTTCTTTATGGGATGTCAATTTGCCGCCCAGCTGATAAATATATAGATCATCGTACGGGCAGGATCCAGATTTGGCGGAGACCGGGTGTGAACAGTTTGAATTATTCATTTTTGGGCAACTGGTCCAAATACCATTCCATCGGGTCCAGCACGGAAAATCCCATGTTTTTTAATTTTTCCTTCACATGGGCGACATTTTGCGTCAGCAGATAAGGGAAAACGGCGCGCTTGTCTTTTTGCCAGTAGCGGGCGACCAGCACACTGCCAAAGGAAATGTTTTCTGCGGTGATGGCATCGACGATTTTTTTCAACTGTCCAACCTTTTCTTCGGCCAGAATACACAGCAAAGTGCCCGGTTCGCCAATTCCTAAAACGTTGATAAAGGCGCGCAGCAGGTCTCGCACCGAAATGATCCCACTGAGGACGCCGTTTTCATCCACAACCGGCAGGGCGCCCACCCGGGAATCCTGTATCACAAGCAAGGCATCCTGCAGGGTATAGGTCGCAGAAATGGTGATCGGGTTTTTGGTCATGATATTTTTAATTTTCAATTCCGAAAATTTTTTCTTTTCTTCTTTGCTGGGAGACTCCTTAAAGAATTTGTAAGGCAATGCACTTCTAATATCCCGATCCGTCACGATACCGATGAGTCGGCTGTCCGGTTCGATAACCGGAAGATGGCGGATCTTGTTGGCGGCCATTAATTCCTGTGCCTCAAAAATTCCGGCTTCCGGCTCAACGGTAATCACCTTGCGGGTCATGGATCTTGAGACAAACATAGTACCCCCTAAATTCGTTAATTCGTTAAATGGTTAAATCGTTGTCGGTTATTGTCTATCATCAATACGGTTTAACGATTTGACTTATCCTTTCAGTAAAACCTCCACATGGTTGCGCGTCAGCTCCGGCAGGCGTTTGATCGAATATCCGCCCTCAAGTACCGATATGAGCCTTCCCTGGGCATACTGGTTGGCCATTTCAACAATTTTTTCAATTATCCAGGAAAAACCCTCTGTTGTCAGTTTTATGTCCGACATATTATCGTCAATATGAGCGTCAAATCCGGACGAAACCAGAATCACCTCCGGCTTAAAGTCGGCAAATGCTGGAAATAAATCTTTTTGCAGCAGCAGCATATACTCTTTGTCACCCTGCCCGGGGAGCACCGGCGAATTTTTCGTAAAACCATATCCGGCATCTTTGCCCAGTTCGAATTCGCGACCGGTTCCCGGGTAAGCGAAGGTGGGGTGCTGATGAATAGAGTAGTAAAATACAGTGGGGTCATATTCAAAAATGTGCTGGGTTCCATTACCGTGATGGACATCAAAGTCCACAATGCCAATCCGCTTTATACCCCATTCCTTTTGGATATAACGGGCCGCAATGGCGACATTGTTAAAGTAACAAAATCCCATGGCCTTGTCGATTTCGGCATGGTGCCCGGGTGGTCGAACGGCGCAAAAGGCATTGTCGAGTTTGCCCTCCATTACAAGGCGGACAGCCTCTAATACACCGCCGACTGCCAGCAATGCAATTTCATAGGATGCCGTGCACATCTGGTTGTCGGGGCTGTCAAAAATATTATGGCCGATGCTGCATGCACTTTGAAAGCGTTTGATATAATCGGGGTCGTGCACGGTTTCCACCCATTTCAACTCCGCCGGGGTGGCTTCGATCAGCGTCAGTTTCTCAAGCAGACCTGCATCAGCAATTCCTTTGTAAACTGCTGGAAGCCGGTCCGGTACCTCCGGGTGGTAATTCCCGGTCAGGTGCTCCTGGTATCTTTCATCATATAGGAAGCCGGTTCTATTGCTCATAGATTTGCAACTTTCCTGAATTAAAACACGCTTTGCGCCCTTGGCTCTGATCCGCTGCCCAATGCTAGATTTTAGGCCACAATTTTATCAAAAATTTCAAATGCGGCCTTCACCGATTTGCTGTCTTCAGGCATCTCTATGGTGGGGCGGCCGTTAAAATCGAAATCATAAATCATGTCATCGCTAGGTATGGTTCCGATCAGTTCAAGGTTGGCTTTATTAATCATTTCCATGGCCGGCTCGGGTAGCGCTTCGCGTGCCTGATTGATGACGACATAGCTCTTACCCACCACGATTTTCAAACTTCTGGCAAGCTCTTCGATTCTCACGGCCGCCTGAATGCCCCGCCGGGAGGGGTCCGATACAATCAGAAGGATGTCTACATCTTTTGTTGTCAGTCGGCTGATATGCTCCATGCCGGCTTCATTGTCCATCACAATATAGGGGTACTGGTCGGACAGCCGCTCCAGAAAATTGGTCAACAGGGTGTTTGCCGCGCAATAGCAGCCGGCACCTTCTGGCTGGCCCATAACGACGAGGTCAAAACCTTCGGATTCAACCAGGGCCTCTTCAAGTTTCATTTCCATAAAAATATCTTTGGTCATGCCGCTGGGGACATCGCCCTTTTTCATTTCCTCCCGGGCGTTTCCCAGGGTATCGGCAATATCAACACCCAACACCTCGTTCAGGTTGGCATTACAATCGGCATCTACCGCCAGAATCGGGGTTTTATTCTTTTTCAGCAGATATTTAATCAGCATACCGGCGGTGGTGGTTTTGCCGGTTCCCCCTTTGCCGGCCAATGCAATTGAATATGGCATATTTGTCAGCTCCCTTTCATTTGAATTTCGATCCCGGATTCATCCGCTTGAATAGTTTAGAATAATTAAGTCAGTTTGAGCCGTCAGTCAAGAGGGTTTTACCAGAGTCGAGCCGATCATTCATCATATCGTCATTTGGCGATAGTCCGCTTGAGTGAAGTTTAGATGCATTATAGAGATAGCTTCTACTTGAAAAGCCTGTGGACCCATGCTAATTCGAACTAAACTTATCTTTTGGGGGGGATGAGCATGGATTTTGAACTTACCAAATCGCAAAAAGAAATACAGAAAGCTGCAAGAGAGTTTGCCAAGGGTGAATTTGACAAGGAGCTCGCCCTTGAAATGGACAGAAAGCACGAATTTCCGACTAAAATATGGAAAAAAGCTTGTGGCCTTGGATTTGTGGGGGTTCACTTTCCCGAGGAATATTCCGGACAGGATCTGGGGGTATTGGAAAATATCCTTATTGCTGATGAATTTTGTGCCCGGGATTCCAGCATTGGCAGTGCGGTAATTCTTTCCGCTTTTGCTTCAGAGTGCGTGTTGCGTTTTGGAAGCGAAAAATTAAAACAAAAGTTTCTTCCCCCCGTAGCAGAAGGGCAGATGCTTTCCGGCGGGGCCTTTACCGAGCCGGGTCGCGGTCCAGATATTAGCTCTCTGGATACCACGGCCGTGCGTGACGGAAATGAATGGGTTATCAACGGCACTAAAACATTTATTACCAACGGCGGTCTGGCCGGCTTTTATTCCGTGATGTGCCAGACCGACGTTGAATGCCAGCCGGCTTGCAGAGGCATCAGCCTGATCCTGGTAGAAGCCGAACAGAAAGGGGTCACGGCCACCGATGTGGGCGATAAGATGGGCATTCATATGATGGCTACGGCTGAATTGAATTTTAAAGATGTGCGGGTGCCGGCTTCTAATCTTATTGGCGAAGAAGGCAGAGGATTTCATCAGGTTCTTGAATTTTTTGATGAGAGCCGAATTTTAATTGCTGCCCAGGCGCTGGGCACCGCCCAGGGCGCTTATAATCGCGCACTCGCTTATGTCAAAGAACGCGAACAGTTTGGCCGCAAAATCGCCCAGTTTCAGGTGACTCAGCACAAGCTGGCCGACATGGCGACTAAAATAGAGCTTGCCCGCCTCCTGACCTACAAGGCAGCCTGGAATTTTGATCAGGGCCGCATCGATCCCAAACTTACCGCCATGGCCAAGATGTACTCCGCGCGAACGGCAGTTGAAGTGGCGGATGAGGCCATTCAATTGCTGGGCGGTTACGGCTATATGACCGAGTATGAGGTCGAGCGCTTTTACCGGGATGCCAAGATTATGGAACTTTATGAAGGAAGCAGTAAGATTCAGAAAAATACGATTGCCAGTGCGATACTCGGAAATCTAAGTTAATTTCCGGCTGGAAATTTAATTCATATATCATTATTTCCGGATGGCGAACACGCTTTCCCATCCGGAAATGTGACTAGCTTTTATCCGTATTATAGCCATACTATCCGTGTTTGGCGGGTGCTTTGCAAAATCGCCCGGTGATTTTACTTCCCTTTGATAAGGTTATTGGCTATTACCAGGTGCATGATTTCATTGGTGCCCTCATAGATCTGGCATATTTTGGCATCCCTCATATGCCTTTCCATGGGATATTCCTTGCAGTACCCATATCCGCCTAAAATTTGAACCCCCTCAACAGAGGCACGCATCGCCGCATCGGACGCATACATCTTAGCCATAGCGGCTGCTTTTTCAAAAAGTTTTCCATTATCCTCCAGCCAAGCAGCCCTCAGGGTCATCAGCTCGGCGGCATCCAGTTCCGTTGCCATATCTGCTAATTTCCACTGGATGGCCTGAAAGGAGGTTATGGGTTTACCAAATTGTTCACGTGTTTTAGCGTACTCCAGGGCCTCTTCCAGGACCGCTCTTCCAATCCCCACCGCCTGGGAAGCAATGCCGACCCGGCCGCCATCAAGGGTGGTGAGCATCTGCTTGAATCCTTCCCCTTCTTTGCCAAGAAGCGCGTCAGCAGGCACCCTGGCGTCCTCGAAGACCAGTTCAGCTGTGCCGGATGCATTGATTCCCAATTTGTCTTCCACATGGCCCACTTTAAATCCCGGCGTATTTTCTAAATCAAGTACAAAGGAGCTGATCCCTTTGTAGCCTTTTCCCTTTTCTGTTACAGCAGCGATCACCGCGTATGCGGCCACATTACCACTAGTGATGAATTTTTTTTCTCCATTGATGATCCATTCATTTCCATCCCTGACAGCAGAGGTGCGCAGGGCAGCCGGATCCGAGCCCGCTCCTGCCTCAGTCAATCCGTAGCAGCCTATTTTTTCGCCTGCGGCAACCGGGGAAAGGTATTTCATTTTCTGTTCGTGAGTGCCATAAGCCATCACCGGATAACAGTAGAGCGAGTTGTTCACCGACATGATGGCACCTGTACTGGCACACGCCTTGGAGATCTCGATAAGCGTCACCACATAGCTGACGTTATCCATACCCCCTCCGCCGTATTCTTCAGGCACCGCAATCCCCATCATCTTCAGTTCACCCAGCTGTTTGATGATTTCCGCCGGGTGTTCATGCTTCTCGTCCAATTCCGCGGCTTTAGGTTTGATCTCAGTCTCAGCAAATCGTCGAGCCATATCCCTTACCATCAATTGTTCTTCTGTAAGTTCAAAATCCATTTTTTTATTTAGCTCCCTTTTCAAGTCAAGTTATGTGATTGTCGAATCTTATTATTCACCAGTCCATTTAAACTTCGCTGGCGTCTTGTAGCATAATCCTTCTTGTTTGTAAATCGCAGCTGTTACCTATATGGGTCCTCAAATAAGCTTTGAAACTCATTACCCGTTGTATTTTTCGATTTCTGTTTTATTATTGAGTTAATCTGTGCCAACGCTTTGTGGAGAAGAAAAGTATTTGCTCTTAAAATGGCTGTTACAGAAGAAGAAAGGAGCCCACGATGATTGATATTCTGAAAAAGACCTACCTGGCGGGAGCAGGCCTGGCGGCTAAAACCTGGGATGAGGTGGAATCACTGTCAAAGGAGGTCGTTAAAAAGGCCAAGATGTCTGAAAAAGAGGGATCTAAATTTCTAAAGGACATGAAAAAGCGTTATGATGACACTCAGAAAAAAACGGGAACGTACGTGGAAAAGATCGTCAAGGATATTTTAAAAAAGATGGATATCGCTACGGCGGCTGATATTAAAGCCTTGAAAAAAGAGATCCAGCAGCTCAAAAAAGCAACTGGCATGACAGGTGCCAAAAAACGCGCCGGCGGTAAAGCTGCCAAGAAGCGTACGACGACGACTGCCAAGAAGCGTGCGGCCACCAAATCAGCCAAAAAATCCACTGGCCGTGCCAGCACTGCAAAGCGCACCGGCACCCGGGGCACAAAAAAGCGCACCCGCAGAGCGGGTTCGAAATAACGCGAATATGGGTTTGTGGTAATTTTTAGGATATTTAGATCATGTGATTCGATCAAACCCGCTATTAAAATGCAAACTTGTCGGTATCCAGTGACGTTTAGAAGCGAATGGCTTTGATGATAAAAATGATGCCGACGATGATCATCAAAACCGCCCCGATTTTATAGATAATCGCTCTTGATCTAAGCCAGCCCAGGTCGACGAGTTTGGCTACTAAAAACAGTGCCGGAACGGTTCCGAGCCCGAAAGCGGCCATGAGACCCATGCCGGCCAACACACCGTGATGGGTGGAACCGGCATCCATTCCGGCGCGAGCCGCCCCCAGCAATGCGGTATATACCGGGCCGCAGGGCAACAGCCCGAGCAACAACCCCAGCGGAAAATAGACCAGGGTGGATTGTAGTTTCAGTAATTTGCCGTACCCTTTTGAAATAACGCCGCCGAGGCCGGATTGATCCCTAAAGATTTTGCCAAGCGGAATCCATCCCGCCATGGCCAATCCCATGAGCATAATTAAGGCACCGGTAAGAATCATCACACCCTTCTGGATCGTGTCAATGTTGGCGGTTATCATGGTAAGGGAGCCTGCGGCTGCCACCACCCCCCCCAGGATGGCATAGGTGATGATTCTTCCGAGATGATACAGCAGCTGGGGGGCGAGGATATTTTTTTCTTTAAGGTTCAGACTAAAGCTAACCACAATCGGTCCGCACATGCCGATGCAATGTCCGAAGCCGATGGTAAAGCCGCTGGAAAGATAAAGCAGGAATATCGTTTCAGTAGATAACATCGAAGATAAATTCGGTTTGACCAACGTCAGGTATGATTACCGTCGCCTGCCAGGTCCGGCGGCCGCTGGGGCACCTGACAATGACGCCCTGGCCCTCATAGGTGGCAATGCCGACGGATTTAAGTTGTACGCGGTTGGGGCCCATGTTCATACCCGGCATCCCTAGATCAATGTAGGGCAGTTTGGTGTTCGGCGGTAGTTTGCCGGTAAGCGTCACTTGAAACAATAGATCCTGCATCGCTTTTACCGGTCGGGGTGCCACCGCAAGGGTAACCGTGGATCCTGACAGGTTCTGAGTGCAGGCGCCCCGGTGCAGGTCGCAGTTAATCATTTCCTGATATTTATCGCCGGCTGAAATGCGCCCGGGAGCCGCCAGCAAAAAAGCAGTCAAGATTACAACGCTAAACAGAATTATAAGCGGTTTCATTTTTACTGCAGCAGTCTCCTTTTCCTGTTCCCGCCAAAAAGACATCCGCGGCTGCCCTATCCCGGCCGCGGATGCTGGAAATATATTTCTGTCTGTCTTCCGACTTCTGTCATGTGACCTCTGTCTTAAATTTATAACAAGGTATAGCCCGGCCCTTCTCCCCCCTCCGGACACGTCCAGGTGATATTTTCATAGGGGTCTTTAATATCACAGGTTTTGCAGTGCAGGCAGTTGGAAGGATTCAGTTTCAGCCGGCGCTCACCGCTGTTATCATCAACCTCAATTTCATACACATCCCCTGGGCAAAACCGGGTGCAGGGGCTGCGGTACTTGGGATAGCAGGTGTTCACGCAAAGATCCGTGTCGTGCACAATAATATGGGAGGGCTGATCTTCGCGGTGCTTGGTTTTGGACAAATAGACACTGGTGAGTTTATCCACAAACAGCTCGCCGTCATAAATTTTGGAATCAACGCCGGGCGGAACTTGAGCCTGCTCGCCTTCCAGCGGCTTGAGCGTCTTATAATCTTCCTCAAGGGACATGTTATCCACAAAACCCCGTCCGCCGGTGAAGTATTGAGCGCCCAGATGGATAAATTTCATCAGACTGGTTTTTGAAAGGGCCTGGTAAAAATTGCGACCCTCATACAGTTGCGCTTTGATGTAACTGTTTTCAAACAAGTCGCTATAGGCTTGAAGGGCTTGCTGGTCAAAGCTTTCCTTTTCCTGCGCCGCCATGATGGCCTCCGCGGCAAGCATGCCGGATTTCATGGAAACATGGATGCCTTTCAATCCCGGCATATACTGAATGCCGGCGCTGGCGCCGATAAACAGACCGCCGTCAACGGCCAGTTTGGGCAATGTATAATATCCGCCGGTGGCAACCGCTCTGGCACCGGCCTCAACGACCTTGCCGCCCTTGATGATGTTGGCCACGAACGGATGGCTTTTAAATTTGATAAAGGTCTCGTAAAGGTCCAGCAGGGGGTCTTCATAGCAAAGTCCGGTCAGAAACCCCAGTGTCAGGCGGTTGTCGCTCATCTGATAGATAAACGCGCCGCCGGGTATATACAGCCCGATGGGGTAGCCCATTAAATGGATATCGTTGCCCTTGCTGGTTTTAAAATAATTGGACGCTTCAGGCAGTTCGATGACCTCTTCGATGCCGGTCTCAAACACCTGGGGCATTTTGCCCTCCATCAGGTTTAATTTTTGATCGATTTCCTTGAACAGACTGCCGCGGGCCCCCTCTCCAAAGACGGTTACCTTGGCTTTCAAATCGATGCCGGGTTCAAAATTTGCTTTGGGTTCCCCGTCGGGCCCAATGCCCTGGTCGCCGGTGCGCACCCCGACAATGGTTTTGCCGTCATCGGCGTAAAGGACCTCCTTGCCGGCAAAACCGGGGAAAATATTGACACCCATCTCTTCCGCCAGCTGCCCCAGCCAGCGGGTGAACCGGGAAAGACTGATGATCAGACTGCCCGTGTTGTGCATCGGTTTGGGCACAAACGGCACCGGAATGGCTGAGGTTTCGGTTAAATAATAAAATTCATCCCCTCTGACGGTGGCCTCAATGGGGCACCCTTTGTCCGCGTAATCCGGCACGAGCTCATTGAGGGCGATGGGATCCATGACGGCCCCGCTTAAGGCATGGGAACCGATTTCGGCGCCTTTTTCGATCAGGGCCACTTCCAGCTCCAGATTTTTCTCCTTGGCCAATTGCATCAGTTTAATGGCACCCGCCAGACTGGCCGGGCCGCCGCCGACAAATAGCACGTCAAAATCGATACTTTCACGCTCTACGGTCATTGTTGTTACTCCTGTTTACGCTAAGTGTTTAAATTTATAATGTTAAAAAACGTCCAAGGCTGCACCCAAAAACACAAACGCTGATGTTTAGCATAATCCATGATCTTTGTAAATTATAAGATGTATTCTGAAAACCGAATAGCCCGTATCTTGTTCAAAAAAAAGACAGAGACACCGTCATCTCTGCCTTTTAGCCAATCATTTGTTCATCTTATCCCAGCGCAACGTCCAATGTCATCATGACGGCGAAGCCGACCATGGCACCGATGGTAGCGATATCGGTATTTTTTTCCAGCTGCGACTCCGGAATCAGCTCTTCGACAACCACGTAGATCATTGCGCCGGCCGCAAAGGCTAAAGCATACGGCAATATCGGCTTTATCAGGATGACCGCCAAAGCTCCCGCAACACCTGCAATCGGTTCAACAACGCCGGACAGTTGACCGTACCAGAAGCTCTTTAAACGCGAAAATCCTTCGCGGCGCAGCGGAACAGAAACTGCAGCGCCCTCCGGGAAATTTTGAATGCCGATACCCAGCGCCAGCGCGATCGCTCCGGCCAGGGAAGCGGCAGGTAAATCTGATGCCAGTGCACCAAAAGCCACCCCGACCGCCAGACCTTCCGGTATATTGTGCAGCGTTATGGCCAGGACCAACAGCACGCTGCGGTGCCAGCTGGTTTTAATGCCCTCGGCTTCCTCCCTGGGAAAACCCAGGTGCAGATGCGGAAGTATTTTATCGATAATCCACAGAAAGAATCCACCCATTAAAAATCCGACTGTGGCCGGCACCCAAGCCGGCAAACTGCCCTCTTCAGCCATTTCAATGGCGGGCGCCAGCAGAGACCAATAACTGGCGGCGATCATAACACCCGCCGCAAAACCGAGCATGCCGTCCAATACTTTTCGCCTGATAGTCTTGAAAAAGAAAACAAGACCGGCGCCCAGGGCGGTTAAAAACCAGGTAAACAAGGTTGCAACCAATGCTTGCCCAACCGGGTTCAATCCTGAAAACCAGTCAACCATTTTATTTCCTCCTTATCGAGCGATCGCAAATAAACTTCTTTATTGCATCTTTAACGTCAAAGTGAAAAAGTTTTTACCCTGAGGATATAATTATATCTTTCGCCTTCGGACGGTCAAGGAAAACTCATAAAGATAATGATAAAAGCAGGATTGAGTCTTTTTCTAACAAGCGGGTGCAGCCGGTTTGACCCAATTTGCGGCGGTCCTTATTTTTTCAGGTGTAAATTCTATTGAATCTTCCCCGTTTTTTTACTAAATGTATGAGTTCAAACCCACCCGGGGAAAATGTCTTTATGAAATTGTATCTCTACAATTCGCTGACAAGGAAAAAGGAAGAATTTAAGCCCATCAAGCCCGGCAAGGTCGGTCTGTATACCTGCGGGCCGACGGTTTACAATTATGCCCATATCGGAAATTTGCGCACTTACATTTTCGAAGACATCCTGAAGCGTGTGCTGGCTTACAACGATTATGCGGTCAAGCATGTCATGAACATCACCGATGTGGGGCACCTGACCGGTGATCGCGATATGGGCGAAGACAAGATGGAAAAGGGTGCGGCCCGGGAGGGCAAAAGTGCCTGGGATATTGCTGATTTTTACACCCAGGCCTTTAAAAAGGACATAAGCCATCTCAACATTCTGGCGCCGGACATCTGGGTCAAGGCCACCGATACCATACCGGAACAGATTGCCCTGGTCGCAACTTTGGAAGAAAAAGGTTACACCTACCGGACCGATGACGGTATTTATTTTGATACTGCCAAATTCAAGGATTACACCAAGCTGTCCCATCAGGACCTTGAAGCGCTCAAGGAAGGTGCCCGGGTAGAACGCAACCCCGAAAAACGCAATCCGACTGATTTTGCCCTCTGGAAGTTCTCCCCGCAAGGTTCAAAACGGCAGATGGAATGGGACTCCCCCTGGGGCGTGGGCTTTCCGGGCTGGCATCTGGAGTGCTCGGCCATGAGCATGAAATTTTTAGGCGACCAGCTGGACATTCACTGCGGCGGCACCGATCACATCGATGTTCACCACACCAATGAAATTGCACAATCAGAAGCGGCTACAGGCAAACCTTTTTTTAATTTCTGGATGCACGGGGCCTTTCTCATCATTCAGGGCGGCAAAAAAATGGCCAAAAGCGAGGGAAACTTTCTGACACTCGAAAATGCTTTTCTTAAAAATGATATCAACCCGTTAGTCTACCGCTTTGCGTCTTTTTTAACCCATTACCGCAAACCTATGGAATACAGCGATGAGGGCCTGGAGGCCGCGCGCAATGGCTTGCTGCATGTGCAAAACCAGGTGCGCCAGATCGCTGCTGCCGGCGTTGACGCCGAAACATCCGTTAGCGCTGTCTTTAAAAGCAAATTCAGCGAAGCCGTCAACGATGATTTAAATATGCCCCGGGCCATGGCGGTTATCCAGGAGATGCTCAAAAGCAAGATCAGCGATGCTCAAAAGTACAGCACCATTTTAGATTTTGACCGGGTGCTGGGGTTGCAGCTGGATCAGCTCGATCAAGCGCAAGCCTTGCCCGCAGCGGTTCAAAAATTGGTGGAGGCTCGCCAGCAGGCCCGGCAAGCCAGCGATTTTGCAGCTTCCGATCAACTGCGCGCTGAAATTGAAGCGTTGGGCTATCAGGTCCAGGACACCAAAGATGGCATGAAGGTCGTAAAGAAATAATATTTTTTGTACTCACCCTTTCCTGAAGCCAATTTCTTTATTCGTCACAAGGTGCATTTTCTTGACTATTCAATGGTTATATCATATTTACCCTATGATGAGGCCGGCACCGCAGCCAAGCTGATTTTTCGACTAAAGTTATCTCCTGTTGAGTTGTCTCCAGCTGAATTTTAGACTGATTCCACATTTACGGTTACCCGTTTACTCTCAAAACAGGTCTCAGACGAAAACTCTGAATCGAATTCCTAAAGGAGGTAAAGACCATGTTGGTAAAATCCCGAATGAGCACGTATCCCCTGACGATTGGCCCGGACGAGTCCCTTTCAGACGCACATAACTATATGCGTGAGCAAAAAGTAAGACATTTGCCCGTGGTGAATCCGGATGATAAGATGCTTGGATTGATTGCCGAAGATGATCTGCTCAAGGCCGAACCCTCCAGTGCGACCTCATTGAGTGTGTGGGAGATTCATCATCTGCTGATGGAAGTCAAAGTGAAAACCGTCATGGTAAAGAATGTCATAACAACAACAGAGGATACCCCCATTGAGGAAGCCGCGCACCTGATGCTTGACAATAAAATAGGTTGTCTGCCGGTGATGCGGGATGACAAGCTGGTGGGTATCATCACTGAAAGCGATATCTTCCGTACTTTCATGGAATTGTTTGCCGCACGGGAAAAAGGCCTGCGAATCACGCTGGAGAGCCCAAACAAGGCCGGGGGATTAGCAAAGATTACAAAAGCGGTGGCGGATGAAGGCGGCTACATATCCGCATGTGGGACCTTTAACCTGGAGGATACCACTAAAAAAGGGGTTGCCCTCAAAGTAAGAAATGTGGACCGCGACATTCTAACCGACGCGCTGTCGAAGGTTGAGGGGTTAGCGATCATCGACATCCGTAAGATCTAGTTTGCGTATTTCTTCTTTTCGAAGATTGGACTGACACCAGCTGGGCAAAACCAAATGATAGTCTTGCCTTCAAGCGCGGAAGACTGCCCTGACCGTATGGGGCATCTTCCGAGGCCCTTGTATACCACTCTATTCATTTTATTCAAATCTCCCACCTGATTCCAGCAAACCGGTTGCACAAATCAATTTTAAAAGCAGTTTCAATTGACAATCATAACAAAATGCAACATATTTGCATTTAGCAGGATAAATTTTCTTGTTGGCAACATTTTTTATCAGGATAGATACTAGAATCTCAAAATTAGCAGTTTATCTTGGAAGACAGAGAAAAAAGTTCCAAAGGTGCTCTAAAGTTAGAAGTGCCTAAAATGCCTAAAATGAGCTAAAATGCCTAAAGTTAAGGTTTCGCTCGCGCTCCGTCTTTATTTAATATGATCGTTCGACCCAGAGGCTCTCGACGGGTAGAATTCCTCAACTTTAGGCATTTTAGATCATTTTAAATTTTAGTGCATTTGTTGTTATAAGCACTTTTTTTAGGTTTAAAACTTTAGCGTCCGATGTTAAATGCATTTTTGAGATAGGTCCTAATGATGTGGCTGAATCAACGGAAGCTTGTTTTATTCGCTATATTCTTGGTTTCGGCGATTTTTTTGTTCCCCTGCGGTGGGCATGCCCAGGCCGGCAAAAAGCTGACGGTGTTTGTGAGCATCCCACCCCAAAAATATTTTCTGCAACAAATTGGCAAGCAACGGGTGGATGTTCAGGTGATGGTTCAACCGGGGGCCAGCCCGGCGACTTACGAACCCAGGCCACGGCAGATGGCCGCAATTTCCAGGACGCATATCTATTTTGCGATCGGGGTACCCTTTGAAAAAACCTGGCTGGAAAAAATTGCGGCAGCCAACCGCGACATGCAGGTGGTGCATACCGACCATGGCATCCAAAAAATCCCCATGGCAGCAAATTACACCAAATCTGAAGACCACCGGGGAAAAGACCATCAAGGCCATCTCGGCGAGCTTGATCCTCACATCTGGCTGTCGCCAGCATTGGTGATGACCCAGGCGCGCACAATTTTGAATGCTTTAGTTGAAATTGATCCGGACCATAGCGCGATATATGAAGCCAACACTAAGGACTTTGTCTCAAAACTTGCGGCTTTGGATGCCGACCTCAAAAATACTTTTGCAGGCAAACAGGGATTTCAATTTATGGTCTTTCACCCGTCCTGGGGCTATTTTGCCCGTAACTATGGTTTGCAACAGGTGCCGGTCGAAATTGAAGGCAAAGACCCCAAGCCGGCTCAGCTCAAAGCGCTGATCGAGTATGCCCACAAGAAGCATATCCATATCATCTTTGTGCAACCGCAGTTTTCATCCAGGAGCGCCGAGCGGGTAGCAAAAGAAATTGGCGGACAGGTGATATTTGCCGATCCGCTGGCTTCCGATTGGTTGGCTAACCTTCGCGAGGTCGCGCAAAAATTCAAAGTGGCACTAAAATAGAACCCTATGAAAGATTTAATTGTTGAGATAAAGAACGTCTGTTTTGCCTACAACGGGAAAACGGTACTCGAAGACATCAGCCTGGATATCCGGCAAGAAGATTTTATTGCCATGATCGGTCCCAACGGCGGGGGCAAAACCACCCTGTTGAAACTCATGCTGGGTCTGCTTAAACCGGATAAAGGTTCTATCCGGGTCCTGGGAGATACCACCGAAAAGGCATCTCACCACATCGGTTACGTGTCCCAGGACGTTCACATCAACCGCAGCTTTCCTATAACCGCTATGGATATCGTTCTTATGGGCAAGCTGAAACCCAATAGAAGAAGGGCCAAAAGTTCCGCTCAGGATCACGAGGAGGCCTTCGACACCCTGAAGCGAATGGAAATTGACGCATTTGCGGACAGCAAAATCGGTGAGCTTTCAGGCGGTCAGCGCCAGCGCGTTTTTATAGCCAGGGCGCTGGTTACCCAACCAAAAGTGCTGCTTCTGGATGAACCCACGGCCAGCATCGATGCCAAAGGCCAGGCTGAATTTTACCGATTGCTAAAAGCTCTAAATAAAGGCATACCGATTCTTGTGGTTAGCCACGATCTCGTGGCGATTTCAACCTACGTCAAATCCGTTGCCTGTGTAAACAAGCGGCTGCATTATCACAACCAGGCGGAAATTACCGGTGAGATGCTGGAAGAGATGTACCCCTGCACCGATGAGGATGTCTGCCCGGTCGAACTGATCGCCCACGGGCTGCCTCACCGGGTTTTGAAACATCACCAGGACTAAGCTCAGGGCCTTGCCCTATTGGAATGTTGGAAGAATGGGCACGAAGTGAAGCTTTAGCGCTATTGCGGGATGATGAATTTTAAGAAAACGGAATTCAAAGCGCATAATTTCGCATTTATTTTCTTGTTTCTATACCCAATATTCCAGTATTCCATCATTCCTTGTGTTTTATAAATGAACATGACCACAAAAAGTAATATCGTTCCAGTAAGTTGTTCAAGTTCCGAGACATGGACTTATGTTCGAAGCACTGCAATATGAATTTATGCGTAATGCACTGGCTGCCGGATTGCTGGCCAGCGTCATCTGCGGAATAATGGGAACCCTGGTGGTGGTCAATCGGATTGTTTTTCTGTCCGGCGGGATTGCCCATGCCGCCTTTGGTGGGATTGGCCTATCCTTTTTTCTGGGTTGGCATTATCTGGTCGGCACGCTCGGATTTTCCATTGCGGCTGCGATGGTTATGGCGGCTGTCAGTCTGAAAGCCAAACACCGGGCCGACACCATTATTGGTGTTATCTGGGCGGTCGGGATGGCGCTTGGCATCATACTGCTGGACTTGACTCCCGGATATAATGTGGATCTGATGAGCTATCTGTTCGGCAGCATTCTGACGGTTCCGGGATCGGATCTATGGGTTATGCTGGTGATCGGTGCGTTCATTGGCGGTTTTGTGATATATTTTTATAAAGATCTGCTGGCGATTTCTTACGATGAGGAATTTGCCCGGATTCGAGGGGTGCCGATTCGCGCGCTTTATTTTGCGCTCATCGGCATGTTAGCCGTAAGCATTGTGCTAATTATCCAGATCGTGGGTTTGATTTTGGTGATTGCGCTGCTAACCATTCCGCCGTTCATGGTCGAAAAGTATGCCAAATCCCTTTTTCAAATGATGATGGGCTCCAGTCTGCTAGGGGCTGTATTTACGATCTGCGGCCTATGGCTGTCCTACGCTTTTGATTTGACATCAGGCGCATCCATCATTCTGGTTGCCGGTATTGCCTTTTTCCTTTTCTTTTTGATTGACCACCTGGTCGTCAGCCGCCGGCAGAATTCAAAACAGGTTCCCACCGCCCGCTCATGAGGAGTTAACATGTGCCACCAATGTGATTATTCTGAACTTTTAAAGGCCTGTGATCTGGGGGTAACCCGTAACCGCCTTCGCGTTCTGGAAATAATCGGCAGCCATAACTTCCCACTTTCTGTCGCTGAAATACACAAAACCCTGGGGCGCAACACTTCGATCAATCGTGTGACGGTCTATCGGATACTTGATTTGCTCGTGGAGCGTGGATTGGTCCAACGGCTGAGCGGTGGCGGGCGCTCATTTGTTTACGGTCTGGCCCCCAGCGATTATCATCCGGCACACCCGCATTTTTACTGTAAAAGCTGCGGCCATCTGGAATGTTTAAAACCGCAGAGTCTTAAGGTGGACACCAAGCCAATGCAACACACCTTCCCGGGCCTAATCGAGAACGTAGAAGTGCGTGTCGACGGTGTCTGCCAAACCTGCCTGCAAACTAATAAAAATGCGCTTCATTAAATACAAATACCCACAGGCGATCATCCAAACACACAAAGGCAGAACCATTAAACGGTTCTGCCTTTGTGTGTTGTTTGGTTAAACTGGTTTCTGAGGTTTTAGTTTTTGTTCGCTGGCCCCCGCTGGCAAGCGGGATTTCACTTCTTGATCTTATACATTATGGAGTTCAAAAGGCTTGAGGAAGAGAATTAGCGGGGCTAACTGCTGAGGATTGAAAATATTCAGACATAGAATAAATGCGAATTCTATTGTCAAATACGAATAACGAATAACCAATAACTGATAACTAACAAAAATTTTTTCAAAAAAATTTTTGTTAACCGCATTTATTGAAACCACAGAAATGACAGAGTATGCAGCCTTCCTCGAAACTGACCGTTTGACCACATTCCGGACACTTTTCACCCATAAGGCTGTATTGGGTCTTGTGATTTGCCATAACGGCATCCTCGGAAAGGTATCTTTTTTCCAGTACCCGGGCGATGGCATCGGGGATCGACAGCACCAATCCGCCATTTTGAAAGACCGGATGCTCACCACTGATACCTTTCAACTGATCCACGATGTCATCTACTTTTACGCCCGATCTCAGCGCCAGGGACGCCAGGCGGCCGATGGCTTCGGTCTTGGCGGTGGTGGATTTGCCGGATTTGCCGATGGTGGCAAAGACTTCAAAGGGTTTATTGTCATATTCAGTGACGGTCACATAAAGATGGCCATAGCCGGTTTTCATCTTGGTGGTGAAACCATCGAGGGTCTCCGGTCGTTCTTTGACGGCCGTCATGAATTTGTTCCCGAGCTTTTCTTTGCGAGAAAATGATAATACCTGGTTTTCTTTGCTGCCGTCCCGATAAATGGTTACACCCTTGCAGCCCAGTTCATAGGCCAGATTGTAAACTTTCATGACGTCGTCCACAGTGGCATCGTGAGGCAGATTAACGGTCTTGGATACGGCATTATCCGTGTAATTTTGAAAAGCTGCCTGCATGCGAATGTGCCAGTCCGGTGACACATCATGGGCGGTGACAAATACTTTACGCACATCTTTTGGTATTTGTTTGATTTTTTTGAGGCTGCCTCTTTTGGCAATTTCATCCATCAATTCACGGCTGTAAAAGCGCCGGTCATTGGCCACCTCTTCAAAATAGGGATTGACTTCCAGCAGTTTGTCGTTGTCCATTACATTGCGCACAAAACTCAGTGCAAACAGGGGCTCGATGCCGCTGGAGCAGCCGGCGATAATGCTCAACGTACCGGTGGGAGCGATGGTGGTGCAGGTGGCGTTGCGCAGTTTGAGGCCCTGATCTTTGTATATGCTTTTTTCCCAGTTGGGAAATACCCCGCGCTCCTCCGCAAGATTCTGGGACGTTTCGTGGGCGTTTTCCTGCAAAAAACGCATGACCGTTTCGGCCGTCGCCAGCGCCTCCTCTGAGTTATAGGGAATTTTTAGCTGGTAGAGCATATCGGCAAACCCCATAACGCCCAGGCCGATTTTGCGATTGCCGTGAACCATTTCATGAATTTCCGGCAGCGGGTATCTGGACATGTCGATGGTGTTATCTAAAAAACGAACTGTCGCGCTAACCAGCGCTTTTAACCCTTCATAATCGATCACCGGTCCGTCACCGTTTTCCAGCACAAATTTAGCCAGGTTGATCGATCCCAGATTACAGGCTTCCATGGGCAGCAGCGGCTGTTCGCCGCAGGGATTGGTGCTTTCGATATCACCCAGTTGCGGTGTGGGGTTGTCCTGGTTGATACGATCCAAAAAAATGATACCCGGATCTCCGTTTTTCCAGGCTTGCTTTACCAGGGTCTGATAAACCCCGGCAGCATTCAACGTGCCTACCGCACTTTGATCACGGGGGTCGATCAGGCTATATTCTTCTTCCTTGGCAGCGGCTTCCATAAATTTATCGGAAACGCCCACAGAAATGTTGAAATTATTGAGCTCGCTGTTGTCTTCTTTGCTGAATATGAATTCCATGATATCCGGGTGATCCACCCGTAAAATTGCCATATTGGCCCCCCGGCGGGTACCCCCCTGTTTGACCTGTTCGGTGGCGGTGTTAAAAATTTTCATAAACGATACCGGACCTGAGGCCACACCGCCGGTGGTGCCAACGGTGCTGTTTTTGGGGCGCAGCCGTGAAAACGCAAAACCGGTTCCGCCGCCGGATTTGTGAATCAGGGCGGCATGGTGCAGAGCCCCGAAAATGCCTTCCATGCTGTCCTCGACCGGCAGGACAAAACAGGCGGCCAGCTGCCCCAGCCGGCGTCCGGCATTCATCAGGGTAGGGGAATTGGGTAGAAATTTACCTTCGGTCATTATGGCATAGAAGGTTTCCTCCCACATTTCGACCTGTTCGTTGGATGGTTTGCCGTAATTTTTCTCCGCCTTGGCGATGTGTCGAGCCACCCGCCGAAACATTTGCCCGGGGGTTTCAATTACCTTGCCCTTGTGGTTTTTTTTCAAATAGCGTCTTTTTAATACCCGGGTGGCATTTTCGGAGAGATTCAGGCGGTTTTTGATAAAAATCGATTTATCCAGGCGAATCGGTGAAGGTTTAGTCAGCCCGAATTCCATTAACTTGGCTTCGATCATTTTTTCGATAAACGAGACCGGGATGGTGCTAATTTCCAGTTTGGAAATATCTTCACGCAGGGACTGGCTGATACCCAGGGCCTGATCGGTGTCAATCGGATTTTCACGGATGAGAATATCGCTAAAAAGCTGATCATCCCAGGTGTAGGTGCCCAGATCAAAACTGCCTTCGTTGGTAACTAAAAATTTGCCTTTCTGCCCCATTGCGCTGCTCCTGATTCAAGAAAATGATGTTTATTGGAAAATGGAATTGGACACTGCCTTGCCACCGTATTTAGGGAATAAAAACCCTCAGCTATCTAAGCGATAGCCATCTTTCACTGTATTGCTTTGAGGAATTGTAACCCAATTGAAAAGACGTGATACGGCTAAATGGAAATCGTTTCGCTGCAAAAAATTGGATAATAATTATCCGCTTAGGATCGCTCTGACCAGAGCCCAGGATGATCCGGTTTTCCGAATTAGCCTATCATATAGTGCAGTTATCATTTATCTCATACAATATGTTGTATGTCAAGGAAAAATATAACGCCGTTTTGCGGTTACTAGTCATTTGCTGGGCAAATACCTAGTATTAAATCAGAGAATTAAAAGGAATGATGGTTAAATTTTCCAGGCGGGCAACATTTATCATGGTAAAAAAGGGCAGGGCCTGTTTGGCCCTGCCCTTTAAACGAAACACCTGTAGGGGCCGGCTAACTTACCTTAGCCGATCAGGTCTGGAAGCATCAGAGTGAATTCAACAGTTTATTGCCCCTGTTGCTTTTTCCATTCCTGATAGGCCTTCCATTCCTTCCACTCCAGGAATTCCTGATATTCGGCTTTCCCCTTTGCCGATTTTTTCCATTCCTGAAATTCCTGGAAACTTTTTTGCTCTTTTTTCCATTCCTGAAATTCCTGGAATTCCTTGGCCGCTTCAGGTGTTACCTGAGGTTCTTTGGATGTCTGATCAGTAGCCACCCGGGTTGTTTCAGAAGGCTTGCTTGAAGCTGCCTGGGCCTCTTCGGAAGCTTCCTCGGATTTCTCCTGCTGACGCTTCCAGAAGCCCCCCCCTTTCTTGGAGTCATAGATGGTAAATTCGCCTTCTTCCCCGGTAAAGACACCGGGACCTTCCTTCATTTCGCCGGCGGTTTGCTCGAATTCCGCGGGCCGGCCTTTGGCCCCGCAGCCTATAATCAGCGCCGCTGCCAGAACGATCCCAAAAAATGTTGTCAGGGTTAATCTCACGTGACGCATAATAACCTTTCTCTTAGAATTTTACCCGGCTGCCGATCATGACTGCGTGCACCTTTTCTAGACCGTTGACGCCTTCACGGTCCAGATCGTGAAGGCGATAAGAGCCGTAAAGCTCCACGCTATTCCAGGGATTCCACACGGCGGCGGCCCCGTAAGACGTAGCCTCATCATTGATAGCGCCCACATCTTCTGAGTAGGTATAATCAACCGAGAAGGCCCATTTGTCAAATTTATAGCCCAATTTGCCATAGAGGTTATAGGGTTCGTCATCACCGGGTGTATCATAGCGGTTAGCGCCGGAAAATGTCAGATTTAATCCGGAGCTGTGCAGAAAAGAGATCGAACCGCTGTATTGCCTATAGGAATCACGGTTTGTATCAGCGGGCAGCCAGCTGACTGCGGCCGCAAGCTTGCCGAAACCATCCCATTCCATCGCAAAGCGCCCGGCAAGGTCATAGGATTGGCCGTTCATGTAACTGGCTGAAAAATAAACCGGGCCGAACTTGGGCGTATCGTAGCGGATGCGGTCGCGACGGCTGAATCCGTCAAAGTTGTTGAAAGCATCAGCTATGGAGACGACAATGACATCATCGTCGGTGCGAAAATAGAACGCGCCGGCTAGGTCTTCGATGGACGAATAGTTGACCACCGTGGTGCCGGACAGGTCCACTTCCGATGTGCCGTTTGAGGCGGTGTCGCCCTGGCCTAAAGAAATTTTACCGAATTTACCATGCTCGACGTAAATGTCCATATGGCGCTCGGTGAAAGTGACATTGCCGAGGTCGCCATTTTCACCGATATCGAGGTCCCCGACGCCATTACCGTCGTCGTCGTCATCGTCAACAGAAGAATTTGACTCCATCTGGTTTTCCCATATGAAGCCGACTTTCCAATTTTCATCAAATTCATTGGACCCCGTAAAACGAAAACGGGTCGATGAGTTTTCATTGTCCACGAATTTGACATCGTCGTTATTGCCGTTGTCGCCCCAGAGGACGGCGCGGTTGACCTGCCCGGAGACCTTAAAATCGACCGCCTGGGCTGCAGGTAGAATAAACAGGATGGTGATTGCCATTGTCAATGTAAAAATGCCTAATTGTGAATATTTCTTCATCTTAAACGCCTCCTATTAATTAGGGATTATTTAAATCGGCATTAATTAATGCCTTATTTTTCTATTTGATTCACCTCCTTTCCGTTACGGGTTTTTTAACAACGTATAAACAAGCAGCCTTAATCTCTATCGGATGCTGATGAGCATTTAATACGTGTGCGTAAATCTATTGTCGCAGATAGATGACGGCTGCAAAAGGCCGTGCGGCAACAGGTTTGATTCAGCGTGTATATTGGATTCGCAAACAAAGACCCGATACCTTTAATTTGTACAATTATTTCGGTATCAAAAGGAATCGTTTTGATCAATATTTTTTGTACCGCATTGTGGTGTTGACTTGCGTGTTTGGATCTGATTTCGCCCCGAATGGCCAGGGTAAATGTTTGAAGTTAGGAAAATGTTAAATTCAAATTTAGACCTTCAACACCTGCCACGATCAGATGGATAGGACCCCGGGCGGCGAGCTTCAAATTCTATGCAGGCGTGTTGGGGGCATTTTCAGAATCTGCCAACACCGACTCAACAAATTTCAGAATCTTTTCACTGTTCCAATCATCTTTGGGGATCAGATATTCCACACCGCATGCTGCGGCTGCCGCCTGATATTCAGGCGAATCAAAACCTGCAAATGTGGCAATGATGATTTTCGGATAAGAGGCCTTGATCTTTTTGGCTAAATCGAAACCGCTGATATCCGACAAATAAATGTCGATAAAGATCAGCTGGGGGGCAAATGCGGCCACCTTTTGAAGTCCTTCAGCCCCGGAACCGGTCTGCTGGATTTCAGCTGCCGGAAAGCGGGCGAAAAGGCTTTTCCCCAGGGATTTGCGAAACAACGTATTTGAATCAATGATCAAAATTTTAAACATATCCATCATGGCTTTACTAAAAAAAAACATCATGATAAATACAGTAAACACTGTATATTCGGCGCAATAACGCAGTATATTTTATGAAGCATAGTAGGGCCACGCTGTATATGCTGCCATCATTGAGCGCGGTTTGCCCTGTATCTTGAAACCCTGGTGTCGTAAACGGCGGCGCAATATGGATAAAAAAGTCAGAATTGTCCTGGCGGAGGATCATACCATTTTAAGGGAAGGTTTGCGGGCCCTGTTGTCCGCCGACACCAAATTTGAAATCGTCGGTGAAGCCGCTGATGGACGCCAGGCTGTTCGGGCGGTTGAAAAGCTGGGCCCGGACCTGGTGATGATGGACCTGTCAATGCCCCGAATGACGGGCATGGACGCCATCAGAGAAATTAAAAAGCGGTATCCTGAGACGAAGATAATTGCCCTGACAGTTCACAAAACCGAAGAATATCTGCGGACGACGCTGCAGGCCGGAGCGAATGCCTATGTCTTAAAAGATGCCACTCGCGACGAGCTTTTAATGGCCATTGAAAACGTCTTGCAAGGCAAAACCTATCTCAGCCCGGGGGTGTCCGAGAAGGTGATAGAAGGGTATTTGGAAGGAAAAGAGAGCCGTCTGCCCAGTACAACCCTGGGGTTGCTCTCGCCCCGCGAGCGGGAGGTCTTAAAGCTGATCGCCGAAGGATATAAAAACAAAGAAATTGCCGTCGATCTTTGCATCAGTTTAAAAACCGTTGAAAAACACCGGGCCAACCTGATGAAAAAACTGGATCTGCACAATGCCGCCGCGCTGACGGCGTATGCCATTGAGCAGGGGCTGGTAGAATACTAGCCGGATTTCGGAATGGGGATTTCGGATTGCGGATTTGTTGAAAGAAGGAAAATGACGAACTCGTTGCTATTTTTTGTATCATATATCAAAACAGCAAAAAAATAACCAAATAACGTTTTATTTTAAAATCCCAAATCCGCAATCTGCAATCCGAAATCTAACGGACCCACTTTATTCTTATCGTCGTTCCTTCCCCTATTGCCGAATCAATGCTAAAGCTGGCACCGGACAACTCGGCCCGTTCCCGCATACTGGCCAGACCGAACCCCCTGCGAGATGTTTTTAAAGCCATGGCTTTGTCCAGATTAAATCCCCGCCCGTTATCCTGGATGCTCAGATTCAAATGGCTTTCTGTTTTTTTCAACTGCAGCTGAACAAAATTCGCCTGGCTGTGTTTGGCGACATTATTTAGAGCTTCCTGCATAATGCGGTAAATCGTTGTCTTCAGATGCGGAGAGACGTCATTTTCTTCAACGCCAATGGTGGTTTCGATCCGGATTCCGGCGTAAACATTTTGAAATTCCCGGCAAAACCAGCGAATGGTTGCCAGAATTCCCAGATCGTCCAGAATAGAAGGCCGCAAATCTTTTACGATTCTGCGGACCTCTTCAATGGTTTTCTGAGTCAAGGGGATGATGGCTTCCAGAGATCCCAGGTCAAAAGGATTGGCCGCAGCACGCTGTTCCAGCAGTGCGTTTTCCACGCTAAACTTAATGGCGCTTAAAGCCTGGCCGATACCGTCATGCAGCTCCCGGGCAATCCGTTTTCTTTCCTTTTCTTCTGCCGACAGAAGCTGATTGGACAGGACGCGCAATTCCTTATCTGATTTCCGCAGCGCCTCTTCCGCCCTGCGGCGTTTGCTGATATCGGCCACAATTCCTGAAATGGCCGGATGCCCTTTATACGTAATTTGTGACAGGCTTCTCATCACCCAGATAATGTCGCCGTTTTTTTTCAAGCCTTTGCTTTCATATTCAGCCGGCACTTTTTCGCCCTTGAGCCTTTTTTCTCTTAATTTTTTGACCAGCGGCCGGTCATCCGGGTGGACCAGGTCCAAGGAGTCCATGCCGAGTAATTCATCTTTGGCATAGCCATAGATGTCGGCAAACTTTTCATTTAGAAATTTAATTTTTCCTTCCTGAATAATGTAAACGCCGATCAATGCATCTTCAACCAGAGTGGCGTATTTTAGTTCGGATTCCCGTAGCGCCAGCTGGGCCAGCTCACATTCGTCAATCTGTCTTCGTAACTGAATATTCGTTTTCCCCAGTTCAGCGGTGCGCACATCTACCCGTTGTTCGAGCTCGTCGCGAGCCGCCTGGAGCTCTTTTTCGGCCTGCTTGCGTTCGCTGATGTCGCGAATAATGGCCGTAAAAAAAATACCCTCCTTGGTTTCCCAGTTTGCAAGGGACAGCTCCAGCGGAAATTCACTGGCGTCTTTTCTGAGCCCGACCAGCTCAAGGATGTTTCCGGTTATTTTGGGTTTTTTGCGTAAGGCCGCCTGTTTTAATCCCCGTTGATGGGTTTCTCGAAACCGTTCGGGCATAATCACTGCAACGGGTTGACCGATCACTTCGCCGGCCTTATAGCCGAACATCAATTCGGCCTTTTGATTCCAGAAAATAATCCTGCCGTTGCCGTCGACGGTGACGATGGCGTCAATGGCGGTTTCCACCACGGAGCGGAAGCGTTCTTCGCTGTGTTCCAGTGATTCCAGGGTGCGGCTATTTAAAAGGGCCACCGATGCAAACTCGCTGAAACCGGTAGCAATGCGGGCATCATGTTCGGTGAATCCACCGGGCTTGTTGGCCAGGCCAAGTAATCCGACGGCCCTGTCGTCGATGACCAGGGGCGCAAACAATACATTTTCGAGCACAACGTGCCCGCCGGGCAAAAAATCCACCCATTTGCTTTTAGAAAAGCGGTTGTCAAAAACGGTTTGACAGGAGCGGTAGGCTTTTTCACGTAAACCCCGTATCGGCATCGGAAGGGAGGGGTCCACCGTGCAGGATAGTCCGCCGGCGTCCAGATGCAACAGATCATTTTCACTGCCGTCCGGGGTGAGTAAAGCCACATAACCGGCTTTGGCGCCGATCAGATTCTTGCAGGAATTGAATATGGATTTGGCGGAATCTTTAAATTCACGATATTGCAGAACGGCCTGGGAACTTTCAAGCAGGGCCGTTACCTCCTTGGCCTGCTGATGGGATTTGTCAAGTGCATTGCATAACGCATCTTCGGCTTGTTTGCGGTCGGTGATGTCGGTGATGGCGGTGTTAAATTGCCGGCCATTTAAACTGTCATCCGCCATAACCGCAATGCTTTCAAGTTGGGCCCAAAAAAGGGATTGGTTTGCTTTAAACACTTGCAAATCATAGGTTTCGCGGTTGCCGGATTCAAGAACTTTTTTACAGTGATGCAAAAAGCCGGCCTGAAAACCGTCAGCAATGAATTTTGTAAACTTTTGGTCTATTAAATCCGATCTGTCTGCTCCCAGAAGCCGGGCACCGGTGGGGTTAACTTCCAGGATGCGACCCTCCGGCCCCAAGGTAAAAAAGCCGATGGGAACGAATTCGAACATGTCCGCATAGCGTCTATTAAATCCAGCTTTCATGAATCCCCTCGAATGATTTTGGATTAGAACCGATCTCTAAATTAACGGTTCATCTTCAAAGGCAAAAAAAAGTTCCCAAGGTGCTCTAAAGTTAGAAGTGCCTAAAATGCCTAAAATGAGCTAAAATGCCTAAAGTTGAGGAATTCTACCCGTCGAGAGCCTCAGGGTCGAACGATCATATTTATAATAAAAGATGGAACGCAGCGAGACCATAATTTTAGGCATTTTAGCTCATTTTTAATTTTAGCTCATTTGTTGTTAGCCTTTTTTATAGGTTTAAAACTGTAACATTGGGTGCTAAATGCATTTTTGAGATAGCTTCTAGTGGTCCTTAAGGGTCGCTCTTCCGACGACATTTTCACCAAATTTTTTACTGATCGAATCAAGGGTGTTGTCTATTTTTTCCCAATTATCACTGGTTTCTTCATTGGCATCAAACAGGCCTATTTGCACCGATGCGGTCACCGATGAAAACCCTGAGGTTCCCACACCGATCAGCCGAATTTTTTTGGTGGTTTTGTAATCATCCATTAATCGGGCTGCGTGTTTGTAAATGGTTTTTGATGATTGGGTGGGGACGGCAATGGTTGTCCGCCGGGTAACCGTTTTGAAATCCGCATCTTTTATTTTGATGGTAATGGTTTTGGCGCGCACCCCCGCCTGTCTTAACTGCCGGGCCACTTCCCCGGATTGGCTCAAGAGGTATCGTTTCAGCAGCTTGGCATCGCGTGTGTCTGCTGCCAGTGTGCGTTCGCTGCTGATGGATTTGTGAGGCGCATGCGGCGTTACCCGGGAATCGTCGCTGCCGGATGAAAGTGCACGCAGGCGTTTGCCGAATTTGCCCAGGTGTTTTACCAGCGATTTTTCCGACAGTCGTTGGACATCGCCCAGGGTTCGAATGCCCAATAGCTCCAGCTGATGAAACATCTTTTTGCCGACGCCGGGGACTTTTTTTACGGGAAGCGAATCAATAAACGTTGCGACCTGATCCGGCAGGATCAATGTCAGCCCGTCGGGTTTTTGCATGTCGGAGGCAATCTTTGCCAGAAATTTGTTGGGCGCCACTCCCACTGAGCAGGTCAGGTGAACGCTTTCTTTAATTTTTCTTTTAATTTCCCAGGCGATTTCCCGGGGTTCTCCAAACAGGCGCTGGCATCCCGTGATATCCAGGTAGGCTTCATCGATAGACACGGGTTCCATCAGGGGGGAAAAATCCCTCAGGAGGGCCATCACTTTTTTCGACACTTCTTTATAGCGGCCCATTCGCGGGGGCACAAAACTGCCGTGGGGGCATTTCTGTCTGGCCTGATAGATCGGCATGGCTGAATGGATGCCGAATTGCCTGGCCTCATAGCTGGCAGCCGAAACCACTCCGCGGTTGGAAGTCCCGCCGACAATGACGCATTTGTTCTTTAGCCGGGGATCATCGAGTTGCTCCACGGAGGCATAAAACGCATCCATGTCGATATGCAGAATCATACGATTTTAGATTTTGGATTGCGGATTTCAGATTGAAAAAGATTTACTGATTGTTCTTATCCCTTTGCCCTATTTTCAGCACCATCTGTTAACCAGCAACTCATACCAAGTTCCGGTGACCAGGGGAAATCGCTTGCAATTTATTACAAAATTGTATAATTTTATCCGAACGTTGACAGATTCGTGATGTTAACTTAATAAATTGTTAACTAGAATGTTAAACCATGAAACCCATTGAAGAAGTTACGCTGCTCTACGAAATCACCAATGCGCTAAACGAGCATCTAGATTTGAGAAAGTCTCTATATAAGGTGCTGGATATCCTGTCGAATTCGCTGAATATGGTGCAGGGCACTATAACAATTTTGAATCCCCTGCGCAATGAGATTAATATCGAAGTGGCCCATGGCCTGACTCAAAGCACCATGAACCGGGTCAAATACAAGCTTGGAGAAGGTATTACCGGAAAAGTGATCGAAACCGGCAAGGCGGTTTCGATTCCCAAAATCAGCGAGGAACCGCTCTTTTTGGATCGCACGGCGACACATAAGAAAAAACAGGGCAAAGAACGATCATTTATCTGTGTCCCGGTCAAAAAAGGCAAACAGGTCATCGGCGCCCTCAGTGTGGACCGACCCTTTGAAAAGGCCTATTCGCTCAAAAGCGGAGAGAAACTGCTTTCGGTTATCGCGGCGATGATCGCCAGTCATGTTATCAAGCTTGAAACCATTCGTCTGGAAAAAGAACGGTTGCGTGAGGAGAACCGGCGGCTGCAAAACGTGCTCAAAGACAAATACAGTATCGGCAATATTGTCGGCAACAGCAATAAAATGCGTGAGGTTTTCCAGATGGTCTCGCAGGTTTGCAAGAGCAATGCAACCGTTCTGATTCGGGGCGAAAGCGGGACCGGCAAAGAGCTGGTTGCCAACTCGATTCACTACAGCAGCCATCGGGCAAAAAATCCCTTTGTTAAGGTCAATTGTGCCGCTTTGCCCGTCAATCTGATTGAAAGCGAACTGTTTGGCCATGAGAAAGGTGCCTTTCACCGGAGCCATCAAACAAAAAATCGGCAAATTTGAGCTGGCTCACAGGGGCACGATTTTTCTTGATGAAATCGGATCTCTGGGGTTGGATGTTCAGGCCAATCTGCTGAGGATACTTCAAGAAAAAGAATTTGAGCGGGTCGGGGGACACCGGACTCTCAAAACCGATGTGCGCATTATCGCCGCCACCAATAAAAACCTGGAGAAGGCTGTTGAGGACGAGTCTTTCAGGGGTGATCTCTACTATCGGCTGAATGTTTTTCCGATTTATCTGCCGCCGCTGCGCGAGCGGAAAACCGATATTTTGCTGCTGGCGGACCATTTTCTCGAAAAATATGCCAAGGAAAATCACAAAAATATAAAAAGACTGTCGACACCGGCCATTGACATGCTCATGGAATACCACTGGCCGGGAAATGTGAGAGAGCTTGAAAACTGCATTGAGCGTGCGGTGCTGCTTTGCGAGGAGGGCGTGATTCACAGCTACCACCTGCCGCCAACCCTGCAAACCGGAAAGGAATCGGGTACGGTGCCCGCGCTCTCACTGGAGAATGCCGTCGCCAGCCTTGAGAAAGAGATGATTATCGACGCTCTGAAAAACACCCGGGGCAACATCACCATGGCAGCCGAAATTTTAAAGACGACCGTGAGGAAATTTGCCTATAAAGCTCAAAAGTATGGCGTTGAGTACAAACATTATCGTTAGAACCCATCACAATCCGCCTCCGGCGATCTAAGTGCTCGATCGCCAGAATGTTCGTTGCCGCCGGCCAAAATATACGGGTTGACTCTTCACCGGTTAGGAAATGGATTTTCAATTCGTTTCGAAACAAAAAGCCCCGCTTTAACAAGTGGGGCTGTTTGTTTCAACTGGCAACCGGCTCAACCGCGCAGCGGGCCAACCGGATTTTAAATATCGTAATACAGATAAAACTCGTGGGGATGCGGCCGCAGTTTGATGTCGTTGATTTCATTTTCGGTTTTGTATTCGATCCACATGTCGATGGCATCCTGGGTGAACACATCGCCTTTTAACAGGAATTCCTGATCGGCTTTTAAAGCCTCGAAGGCTTCATCTAAAGATCCGGGAGCCGACGGAATTTCAGCCAATTCTTCCGGCGGAAGATTGTAAATGTCTTTGTCCAGCGGATCGCCCGGGTCGATTTTATTCTGGATACCGTCAATGACGGCCATCAGCATGGCTGAAAAGGCCAGGTACCCGTTGCAGGACGGATCCGGGGTTCGGAACTCGATGCGTTTGGCTTTCGGTGAAGTTGAATACATCGGCAGGCGGACCGCGGCACTGCGGTTGCGGCTGGAATAGGCCAGATTGACCGGGGCCTCGAAACCCGGCACCAGGCGTTTGTATGAGTTGGTGGTCGGGTTGGTAAAGGCGGTCAACGCGCGGCAGTGCTTCAGGATGCCGCCGATGCCGTAAAGCGCTTCCTGGGATATTCCGGCATATTTGTCACCGGCAAACAGCGGCTGGTCTTCTTTCCAGATGCTGATGTGGGTATGCATACCGGTGCCGTTATCCTCAAACAGCGGTTTGGGCATGAAGGTGACGGTATGATTGTGGCGATAGGCCACATTTTTAAGCACATATTTAAACCACATGAGCTGATCGGACATCTGCAGCAGGGGCTTGAAGCGCATATCGATTTCGGCCTGTCCGGCGGTGGCCACTTCATGATGCTGGGCCTCGATTTCGATCCCCAGGTTTTCCAGGGTCAGAACCATTTCGGTGCGCAGATCCTGGAATTTGTCCATGGGTGGAACCGGAAAATAGCCTTCTTTGTGACGCGGTTTGTAGCCCAGGTTGGGGCCTTCGTCCCGTCCGGTGTTCCAGTTGCCTTCGATGGAATCGATCTCATAAAAGGCAGAGAAGCGGGTGGATTCAAACCGGATATCATCAAAGATAAAAAATTCGGCTTCCGGCCCGAAATAGGCCACATCACCGATACCGCTGCTTTTTAAATACGCCTCTGCCTTTTGTGCTATATTTCGCGGATCGCGGGTATAGGCTTCGCGGGTGACCGGATCAACGATGTTGCAGATCAACACCAGGGTCGGGGCTTCATAAAACGGGTCCATTTTTGCGGTGGCTGCATCGGGAACCACCAGCATGTCACTGGCATGAATCGGCTGCCAGCCGCGAATGCTTGAGCCGTCAAAGCCGAAGCCGTCTTCAAAACTGGATTCTTCCAGTTCGCTGATCGGAACCGTAAAATGCTGCCATAATCCCGGAAAATCCATAAACCGCAGATCGACAACGACTGCGCCGTTCTCCTTGGCCATGTCTAATACTTTTTTGGGTGTCATCAGATAGTTCCTCCTTTATGAAATTATTATTTAAATCTTAATGTAGATTTATTTGCTTAAAATTCGGCCAATCGGCAATGCGATGAAAAAACAAAGCCTTTATTTTACCGCACCCCGGCTCACCGTTTCTCTGTCTCTTCTGTTTTTTACCCTATGCTCCATGCCCCATGCGCTATATGGCATCGCCGCCGGTCTCCCCCGTGCGCACCCGCAGGGCTTGCTCTACCGGTATCACAAAAATCTTGCCGTCTCCTATTTTGCCTGTGTTGGCAGCTTCACGGATCGTTTCAACGACCTGATCGGCCTGGTCAGCATCAATAACGATTTCTATTTTTATTTTAGGGATAAAGTCGACGGCGTATTCGGCGCCGCGGTAGATTTCCTTATGGCCTTTCTGGCGCCCGTATCCCTTGACCTCTGAAACTGTCATCCCCTGGATGCCGATTTTGTTCAAGGCCTCTTTGACATCATCGAGTTTAAAGGGCTTGATGATCGCCTCGATTTTCTTCATAATATAGCCTCCTTTTGCATTTGAATGCTTGTGCTTGTTTCACAGACTAATGGTGATAATGATTATTAAATTTCGAAAGCTCTTTCTCCGTGGATGGAGCTGTCAAGTCCAGCGATCTCATTTTCTTGGGTGACTCTCAGGCCGCCGGTGATTAATTTGGTGATATAAACAACGATCAATGTGCCGATAGCACTGAACACGGCGGTGCCGACAATGGAAACAATCTGGATCCAGAGTTGCTCGGGGTTGCCATAAAACAAGCCTTTACCGGCTTGATTGACAGCCGGATTGGCAAACAATCCGGTGGCCAGCGCACCCCAGATCCCGCATATTCCATGAACGCCAAAAGCATCCAGAGAGTCGTCATAACCCAGCTTATGTTTAACCTTTGCCACAAAGTAAAAGCCCAGCACTCCGGCAACCAGTCCGATTATCATTGCGGCCGGTAAATTGACGAAGCCGGCAGCCGGCGTAATCGCCACCAGTCCGGTGACGATACCGGAAGCCAGGCCCAGCACCGTCGGTTTTTTGTCCACCAGCCATTCGGCGACCATCCAGGCCAGGGCACCCATTGCCGCCGAGGTGTTGGTAACCAAGAAAGCCGAACCGGCGACACCATCGGCGGCCAGCTGACTGCCGGCATTAAAGCCGAACCATCCAAACCATAAAAACGCTGCGCCCAATGCGGTGAACGCGATGCTGGACGGAAACATGGCTTCCTTACCGTAACCGATTCGTTTTCCAAGCACCAGTGCCAGAACCAGACCGGCCACACCGGCGTTAATGTGAACGACCGTTCCGCCGGCAAAATCCAGAGCGCCCATTTTGCCCATCCATCCGCCTCCCCATGCCCAGTGAGCGATAGGGCAGTAAATGAATGTGACCCATAAAATCGTAAAGACAATCCATGACGAAAATTTCATGCGGTCAACCGCCGCGCCCAGAACCAGGGCGACTGTGATCCCGGCAAAGGTCATTTGAAAAAGGGCGAACACATAAGTTGGAATGCTTCCCGAAAGACTGTCTACCCCGATGCCGGCTAAAAACATATTTTCCAGACCGCCAAATATGCCGGCTTTGTCCGGTCCAAATGCAATACTGTATCCCCACATCATCCATATGACACTGGCCAGGCAATAGGCGACAACGGTCATGGCAAAGGTGTTTAACAGGTTTTTATACCTGGACATGCCACCATAAAACAAGGCCAAACCGGCTGGGGTCATCATCATGACCAGAGCGGTTGAGACGATCATCCAGGCGGTGTCGCCTGAATTTAAGCCATCCGCAGCAACAGCCGAAGACAAGGGAATGACGAGTAGAAATACGGCCGTCAACAGACATTTTGATTTCATTTTCAAGATTGTTCCTCCTGTTAAGTTATTTTGTCACAATTTAAATGCTGTTGGTTTTATTGGCGGCCAACGGGTCGGTTAAGCAGTTTTAAGCCTTTCCATGATGGCAGCTTTTATGTTCTTAACTTGATCCGGCAGGTCCACTTTTTGTCCATTCACATCCCGGACATAGAAAACATCCACGACCTGGTCCGCTTTGGTTGCGATTTTCGCCACCCAGATATTCAGCTCGCAGCGAAAAATGGCATCGGTGATGCTGAAGAGCAAGCCCGGAAAATCATAGGTGAACACCTCGATGATGGTAAAAAAGCTGGAACTGGTATTATCCACCGTGACTCGATGAGGCTTTTTGTCCAGCCCGACTTTGGCGTTGCGAAAGGCAGGCACCTTCTTTTTTAGCGCTGCAGTCAGGCTCAACTCGTCGCAGAGTGCGGCGCTAAGGTTGTCCGCAGTCTGCTGCCATTTTTCGTCTTCCAGGATCGGATCGGGTGGAGGCTTGACCTTAAAAATATCCAGAGCGATATTATTGCGCCAGGTAAAAACCTGAACGTCCAGAATATCGATATTGTTTAACGTAAAGACACCGGCAATTTTTGAAATCAGACCGGGACGATCCTGGGCACAGATGGTAACAGAGCGAGTGTTGGCATCGGCGGCGTGTTCGATTTCCCATATAAATTCGGAATTGTCCGTGGACAGATCGTTGTAAAGCTTGATATGTCTTTCAATTTCATGGGCCGGCGTATATAAAAGATATCGCGGCGACATCACACCCAGCAGGGCTTCGGTTTTCTTTTTTTCTCCGGGTTTGCGGGCTGAACGCAGGATCTCCCCCTTTTTTTGCTCCACAACTTCGACCGCCCGGGCGGTGGCCAGTTCCCCCTTTTCCAGCACATTCAACGTTTTGAGGAAAAAATCTCTCAACAGCGTTGCCGTCCAGTCATTCCAGGCCATCGGCCCGGTTGCGATCGAATCGGCGACGGTCAGCAGATAAAGCATCTTCAGGCGTTCGATGTCCCTGATCTTGCGGGCACAGGAAATAGCGGTTTCCTCGTCGTGGATATCCCTGCGGGTAGCGGTTTTTATCAACAAAAGATGTTCCTGGACCAGAAAAATGACTGTTTCGATATCGGCGGGCGCCAGCCCCTTTTGCGTCAGGACGGTTTTGACGATTTCAGCGCCTTTGGTTGAATGATCTTCTTCAGATTCGCCCTTGCCGATATCGTGCAACAAAGCCGCCCAGAGCAAAAGCTTCTTTCGTCTCAATTTCCGGTAGATTTTTTGGCATAACGGCTCCAGGCTGCTGTCTTTTGCAGTGCCGAATTTTTTGACGGTTTGCACGGTGCGCAACAGATGCTTATCAACCGGATAAAGATGATACTCATCATACTGGATGCGATTGTGGACGCTGTCGAATTCAGGGATAAACTTCTCCAGAAAACCCGTGTTCAACATTTCATTGAGGGCATTAAATTTCGGCGCCGGGGCGACTAAAATCCGTTCGAATGATTTAACAATCGGCTCGGAAGTCCGGAACGCCTTATCTGCGAAATGGGAAAATTCTTTTACCAGCCTTTTGGCCTCAGCGCTCAGGGGAATTTTCAGGCGCGCGCTTTCCTCAAATATCTTCATTAACAGCTCCGGTTTTTTTATTATGGATTCCGGCCCGCCGAAATTAAGCATTCCCCATTTGACCACTTCCAGGCCGTCAACGGCACTTTTTTTCTGTGATTTTCTTTTGCGCTTTCTTATTTTCTCGTAGCCCAGCTCATACAGAAACATCAGGTGCTGCTGCTTTAGCGCCTCCATTTGCCCGTGCAACTCTCCCATAAATCTTTCGACCGGCGCCTGTCCGTTAATTTTCTTGTAGTTGAGTGACTGCGCGAGCTTGACCTGGTTTTCAAAATGCAGCTGATCACATTTGCGGCTGCAGACATGGTGCATCCGGTTGCGCACGCCCCAGATAAAGGCGATGGATCGGTTTAACGTCTGGAACTCTTCATGGGAAAGCAATCCCAGATATTCAAGATCTCTGAATTGTTTTGCATTAAACGCGATGCGCGCAATCCACAGCATGGTGTGATAATCTCTCAAACCGCCCTGGCCCTCTTTAAGATTGGGTTCAAGCAAATAGGCCGAATCTCCGAAATGGGCGTGTCGCATTTCATTATTTTCAACTAGCCAGTTGATAATATTGCGGGATTTTTTAACAACAATTCCTTCCCGCAATTGTTCCAGAAGATTCGCGTAGATCAGGGACCACCCGCAGACAAATCTGGCATCCAGCATTGGGGTCAGCACTTCATAATCTTTGGCGCCAAGCGTCAAACACTCCTTCAGCGAACGGGTGGCATAGCCGACTTCCAAACCAATGTCCCACAAGGGATAAATGATTTCCTGGATCAAGTTTTCGGCTTCCTTTGGAACCTTCTTTTTGAACAGAAACAACATGTCGACATCGGAATGGATGCATTGTTCCTCTCTGCCATAGCCGCCCAGGGCAATAATGGCATAGGGGTTTTTACCGATATCCATACGGGGACCCACCATGCTGGTTTCAAATGCCTGGCGGAAATAATCGTCCAGGAGCCGGGCATGCTGCTTTAAAAAGTCGGGTTCTTTTCCTTTTAGAAAGCGCGCTATTAAGGCTTGTGTTTTCTGCTGCAGCTCTCCGGCTGCTTGTTGGTGGACATTATTCATTTTATGCTATGGCTCATTATGGTTAACTGAATCGTTTCTTGTTGAGCAACATGTATGCCATCAAGTCCCCATATGAAATAAATGAATAAATACAGATAGATGATAAGTCTTTAGATAGGGGAGCTGAGTGAGTGGTTGTTACAAATTTGGTAGAAATACGGAAAATATATTACAAAATTGTAATATCAATTTTTTAAAATTGGAGAATCAGGGAACGAATACGACGTCAAGATTATCGCAGGCTTTGTCCGGTCCACTGCTTAGGGGCTGGTCCACATCCGCACAGGAGGAGAAGGTGTTGGGGATGCGGATTAATCACCCAGATCCCTGGCGTTTTCTTCAGCCAATTTCACCTTTTTTTCAGCTTCGATTGCTTTTTCTTCGGCGACCCTGGCCTGTTCCTGGGCGGCCTTGGCATCGTCGGCCGCCTTTCTCATCTTGTATTGATGGGCGCGCCGCATATATTCGTTTCGATTATGGGTCTCGATATATTTTTCGGCCGCTTTCGTTAATTCTTCTGCCTTGGTTCTGGCAATTTCCGCTTCTTTTCTGGCCGTTTCGGCCTCGGTTCTGGCCCGCCGGACTTCATCTGATTCCGGTTTGCCGGGTGCAGCCTCGGCTTCTGAATCCCGGCGCTGTCCTTCCTGCGGTACGGTTTCGTCCGGTTGGGGTTCATATTCTAATATATCTTTGACCCGGGCATTTTTAGGCGGCGGCTCTGCGGTGATGTGCATATTGCCGTCCTTATCGGTCCAGGTATAGACCTGATCGGCAAAAATCTCAGAATTTACTATACATAATAACAGCAGGCTTAGTCCCGCTAAAACGATTTTCATACTCAAATCCTTGTCTGCCTAGACGATTGGTTTTCAAAGATAATATTTAAATATAACTTGACCATGAATATCTGTCAATTCTTTGCCCGTAGACAACAAAATCAGACATTTTTCTGATTCAACAAGACAAGGCGCTCAGCTGGCTCAACGGGCTAAACCGGTTAACCTAAAAAAGTATTCCAGATTTTTTCCACCCGGGTTCGCAGGTGGCTGAATTTTTCCTGGGGGGCTTTCGCCGGATTTTCCTGAAGGCTGGCCTGATGGGCCGCTGCGCGATAAATCAGGTAGGCATGTTTTAAAATGTGAGCCGTATATTCATCAATGGCGCCGGTGGTGATGAGCTCCTGAATCAGGCGGACATTATCGGTCCATTTCTGTATTTGGGGATATTCATAAGATTTTAAAAGCACCAGATACTGCACCAGAAATTCGATATCCACCATTCCGCCCGTATCCTGCTTGAGATCAAACATGCCCGTCTCGGGTTTTAACAGTTCTTTACGCATGCGGTCACGCATGCCGACCACCTCTTGCTGCAATTTGGTTTTTTTACGCGGACGGGACAAAACATCTTTGCGGGTGCTTGCGAAGTGGTCGGTTAACAGCGAATCGCCGAGGATGGGCCGTGCCTTTATCAGAGCCTGATGTTCCCAGGTCCAGGCCGAGTTTTGCTGGTAATCGCGAAATGCTTCCGCATGGCTGACGAGTACCCCGGAACCCCCGCTGGGCCGCAGGCGCATATCGATTTCATACAATCTGCCCGCCCGCGTGTGGGCCGTCAGGATATGGATGACACGCTGCCCGAGGCGGTTAAAGAATTGCGTGCTGTCGACGGCCTGTTGGCCGCCTTTCGTTTTTTCGCCGGTTCCGGAATGCAGAAATACCAGGTCAAGGTCCGAGCCGTAGCCCAGCTCCAGTCCCCCCAGTTTGCCGTAAGCGATGACCGCGAAGCCTTTTTCGCAGGTTTTCCCGTTGAGCTGACAGGCCGGGGCACCGTGCTTTTTATACAGATGATCATAGGCCATTTGGACGACTTGGGCCAGCAGCGTCTC
The DNA here is from genome assembly GCA_963706575.1 of uncultured delta proteobacterium. Classification (GTDB taxonomy): domain Bacteria; phylum Desulfobacterota; class Desulfobacteria; order Desulfobacterales; family JAHEIW01; genus JAHEIW01. The sequence continues at coordinate 477,381 of CAVPNL010000006.1, forward strand.
GGCAATGTCGGACAGATGATCGCTAACCCGCATCAGGGGCAGCGCTCCGCTAACATCGGCAGCGGCAACGCGCAGGACGTTGATTTCTTTGAAAACGCACAGCTGCTCTATCTGGTATTCCAGATCATCAGAAGGGGCCCGGCGCAAGCGCTGGTTTAAATCAAACTTGATCTGCCCGGCCTCAGGCGGCATATAAAGGGTGCGCGGATCGAGAAGCTCATCTAAAAGAACCGGATGCTGGGCCAGAAAAGAGGCGATCCAGGGGCTGGCTCCTGCCAGTTGAATCAGATGGGTTAATGCCATCGGATTTTCGAGTAAAAGCGCAAGATAGCTGATGCGCCCGCCGATGGATTTTATCAGATCGATAATCCGGCCGAGAACCATCTCGGAGCTGTTCCCGCCACCCACTTCTTTGAGAACCTGGGGGATTAATTTTTCAAGACGGCGGCGGCCTTTATCACCTAACCGGTTCGATCCAAGGGCATTGCGTAAATAATCCAACAATTGCAATGCCTCCCGGGGTTGGGTAAAACCGATGCCCACCAGTGTTTCTTCAGCCTGATCGTCGCGGATCACGCCTTGCCAGATACCCTGCAGCTGTTCTTCCAGGTTCGGCTGTTTGGGTTTAGAATCTTTGGCCTCCAACAGGATTTGAAAATGGCGGTGCACATTGCTGCGATGCCGATCAAGTTGCGAGAAGAATTCGCCTGCATCCGCAAACCCCATGGATGCCGCCAGTCGTGCCTGATCCGATTCATTCAAAGGCAAATCATGGGTTTGCTGATCGGCGAATTCCTGCAGCCGGTGTTCGGTATTTCTAAGAAATACGTAAGCGGCCGTCAGCTCCTCACCCACCTCGGAGGGGATGTGATTGTCACGGACCAGTATCTTTAATACCTTCTGGATGCTGCGTTGTTGAAGATCGGGCGTCACACCGCCGCGAATCAGCTGAAACATGTGGCCGAAGAACTCGATTTCCCGAATACCTCCCCTTCCCAGCTTGATATTGCGTTTCGTTCCTTTGCGTTTGACTTCAAGAGAAATCATGCGCTTCATTTCCCTCAAAGAATCATATGCGCCATAATCCAGATATCGCCGATAAATGAAAGGGTTTAAACGTTTAAGCAAATGATCGCCGGCTTTTTTGTCACCGGCTACGGCTCTGGCCCGAATCAATGCATAGCGCTCCCACTCCCGACCCTGCTGTTCGAAATAGTTTTCCAGGGCATCAAAATGCATAACCAGCGGTCCATTTTCCCCGTAGGGCCGCAAGCGCATGTCCATACGGAACACAAACCCTTCGGGGGTCGGTTGGCTGATAACCTTAATGAGCTGGCGGCCAAGGCGGGTGAAAAAATCATCCGTGCTGATCGATTGGGGGGTTCCGCGTGTATGGCCGGCTTTCGGGTAAGCGAAGATAAGATCGATATCGGAAGAGAAGTTAAGCTCTTGTGCACCCAGTTTGCCCAGGCCCAGGATGATCAACTGTTGAGATGAGCCATCTGCGGCGATGGGTGCGCCAAATTTTTCAGATAACCCATCATAAAGAATTAAGGCAGTCTGTTCGAGGCAAGTATCTGCCAGATTGGAGAGGTCAGTGACGGTTTCCGCTAAATTGCTCCAGGCGGCAAGGTCACGAAACGCAATGCGCGTCATTTCGCGGCGTCGAAAGGTCCGCAGGATTTGGATTAAAGCCGCCTCATCTTTCACATTAATGAGAACGGGTTTTAGGATTTCAGAAAAGTGATGCTGAGAATAACTTTCTTGCAGATCTCCACTTTCAATCAGATCGGAGATTAAAGCAGGGTGACGGATGCAGTTTTCGGCCACAAAGTCGCTAAATGCAAACACACGCTGAAGTACTTGAAGAATTTGCGATTCTTGCGGAAGGCTAATTTTGTGTTGGACACATGATTGTTCAAACGCCTCCCACTTTTTTTCCAGGTCCTGTACCAGTATGTCGGGGAGGTCGGTTGTCGATTTCATATCAAAAATGTTTAATCTAGCGCATAGAGCAGAGCGCAAAGAACAAGTCAACATCCGCATGTTCAACGCCATGCGCTATGCCCCATGCCCTATGCTATTTTATGTACCCCCAATCCACCAAGCGGCGATAGGCATGCTGGGCGTATTTGCCTTCCTGTACGACCTGCAGATAGCGATTGTATTCATTGGCAGCCGGCTCGATGTGATTCATGCCTTCCTGGCAATAGCCTTTAAAGAAAGTAATGTTGGGATTCCCGGGCAGCAGCCTATCATAATTGCTGAATTCATCGTAGGCCCCGTCAAAATCTTTCAGCTGGATTTTAGAGTAGCCGCTGAGGTGATAGGCTTGAGCTTCTTCGGGGTAGGCCTTCTGGGCCATCTCGGCATACTGGCGGCCGACCGCATATTTTTTCTGAGCTAAATTACTGATTGACATCATGCACAGGGCAACATAATCGTCAGGTGCTTTTTTCAAGGCATTGCGAAAATGATTGCCGGCGGCATCGTATTTGCGCGCTGCCATTTGTTCCTCTCCGTTTTGAATCTCTTCGATGGCCTCTTTTTTGGCTCTCAAGCCGGCGGTCTGGTCCATATAGCGTTCCCGGTAAAGCGGTCCTTTTAAAGCGGACCGATATTTTGTATTTGCGGCCTGAACGGCGGTATCATATCTTTCCTGACTCATCGGATGAGTGGCAAATAACAGGTCCACGGTCGTGGATTTGTGTTTTGACATGCTGTTGAGCATCTCCATCAAACCGACAAATCCTTCAGAACCATAGCCTGCGCCCACCATATATTCAATGCCCAGTGCATCGGCTTCGCGTTCATTATTCCGGCTGTATTTTGCCAGTAAGGCACCGGCACTGATCTGGCCCAGCTGACCTGCCAGCTCGCCCAAAGCGGCGCTCTGGGTTCCGGCCAACACCGAAATGCCGCCAACCAACGCCTGGGTAAGCTGCCCCTTTGACATCTGCTCGGCGGCGTGCCGGGCGTTCACATGCCCCAGTTCGTGTCCCAGCAGGGCGGCCAGCTCGGCTTCATTTTCCAGTGTAAGCATAATGCCGCGGGTGGCGGCAATGCTGCCGGCGGGAAAGGCATAGGCATTGACATAAGTGGCGTTTACCACTCGAAACGAATAGGGCATATGGGGACGATGGGAAGCAGCCGCCATCTTGTTGCCGACCTCACTGATGTAGCGGTTTAATTTATTGTCCTGCACTTCCCCGTAATCGGTGGAAAACTGGAGCGGCGAGTACTGTTTGTCGATTTGGATTTCAGTATCTTCGGATACCAGCATAAATTGTTTTTTACCGGTAACCGGATCCGTGGCGCATCCGAAAATAAAACCGGCAGCGGTCATCGATGAAAGCCACATGAATTCCCGTCGGGTCAGAAAACCTTTCTTTGTATGGCTCAAATGGTTGTATGGCATAGAGCCTCCCTTCTCCTCTTTTTACCGACCGATCACCTTATACGTTTCAAGCAATCGCTTACCCAGGGTAGCAGCAAGTTGCCTGAAAAAAATGATCCCATTTTCCGCATCCTCTTCTAAAATTCTGGACAATTCTTTACTGGCGGTTTTCAGCAATTTGGTCGGCTCTAAACATTCGGCCGATGCGGAATAAACATTCCCCCCGATAAGACTGGACCATCCAAAAGCTTCTCCATTGCGCTCGGCATTGTAAACCACCTGTTGCGGTTGGCCGACACTTAATTTTACACTTCCGTTGAGCAGAATGAAAAAAAAATTGGCGGGATCATTTTCGCGGAAAAGAACTTCACCTTTTTTGTGAGAGGACATTTCGCAGATGTCCATGAATTTTTTTACGAAATCCATGCTGGTGCCAGTAAAAAGAGCGGATTGCTTGATGTACATGATTTTTCCTGTCTAAGTGTTTTAGCTCTTCGAAATTGAGTTTGACCTTTTTGAGATGGGTTCTAGAATGGGCGCTAACCCCGTATATATAAAATAAAGTCGCCGGGTTGTCAAAATAATAACCGGCGAATGAACCAGAGCAGGGCAGCAGGTTGTTTTTGGCTGCCTGCGCTGACTCTGCCTGCGGGCCCGGCTGAAAAATGGCAAGCGAGTCAGCACTTGGCGCTAAACACATCAAATCTAACGTTTTTGTAAGTTAAGCCGGTGACCCTTTACATTTATGTATGATTTTCGAGGCGATTATTTTAAGCTGATTCATGTGTTCAGGATTTATGGGCATTTGCGCGCTTTTCATACTCTGGCATGTTCATTGCTGATACTCAAGGTTGGTATGGTGGTTGTCGGCCTACCTTGATTAAGACCTGCAGGATGAAATTTCTGAGTTTCTTGAAATTACATGCATCTGCGCCCGGCAATATTTTGATTTTCGGATTAATAGTTGATTTATATCAATTTTTTGTTTTTCATATTTGTTTTATATGATATAAGCGACGGGTTGATAAAGCCCGGCGGTTTTAAGAAAGGGGGCTTTAAGCAAAATCGAAAAGGAGGGAAACGCCACATTAAAATATTCCCAATCGGGGTTATTCTAAAATGTTGGCTGGCATTGTAACAAACTAAACATTAACTCCCGATCAAGATTCGGGAACTGTTCCCATATGATGCCTCACATGTTCCATTGCGGGTCCATGGTTTCTGAAGGTTTTCCAGGACCCGCGATATGCCTCCGATAAACTCCCATAAAGATTTTGATTATGAAACGATTGACGACCATAACTTGCAGCTCATCCTGCCTTAAGCGATAGCCTGACTGATCCGCACACTTTACCGACAACGCATCGATTCCCGTCGCTGGGGCGATTGTATCCCTGTTGGGTTCTCCCCAAAGGGATTTTTGATCTTTAAACTGACACCGAAAAAAGGAGATCAATTCCCATGTGTCGCTTATTTGCCATCACCAGTCAGGAGCCGTTATCACCGATGGTTGCCCTGAATGCGCTTGACGTTATGCGCGAGGGGCATGATTGTTCCGGGGTCGGGATTTTTTTGCGGGATCTTGCCGGGCCCTTTGAAGAGATAAAGGATGCGCCGATTTTATCGGGAATTTTCAGCGATAAAGGGTTAAAGCGTCTGGACACATTTATGATGGATATCGGCTTTATGACCAAATACAAAATTTCGGTCAAATTGCCCAAGATTCCCCCGCCCGGTGTTCCCAAACGGGATGTTTATCTGATTCGGGCCTATGAATACCCCGAAGAGTGGGAGGATCTCAGCCAGGCCGAGCTCTATGATCAGCTTCTTAAAATCCGGCTTCAGCTGCGGGCCATGGGGGAGGAAAAAAACGATATGATCGTTTTTTCTTTCTGGCCGGATGTGATTATGATCAAGGAAATCGGGGATCCCATGCTGGTTGCCGAGCACCTGAACCTGGACCGCAAAGAACTTTTTGCCAGGGTGATCATGGCCCAGGGGAGGCAAAACACCAACTATGCCATTACCCTGTATGCCTGTCACCCCTTTTTCATTCAGGGATATTCAACCATGACCAACGGCGAAAATACGGCCTTCGTTCCGATTCGCTCGTTTTTGGAGTCGAGGGGATTTCCAGGTTATACCGGCTACCAGTCGGATTCAGAGGTTTTTACCCATATTCTGCATTATGCGGTTTCCAAGCTTGGCCTGGGCCTAGAAACATATAAACATATTATCACCCCGCTTCAGGACGACGATCTGATTGATCATCCCAGCAGCCGTTTTTTAAAGAACCTGAAGCAAACCTGCCGGCCCTTGATTATCGATGGGCCCAACTGCGTCATCGGCTGTCTGCCGGACCATAGTGTATTTATGGTGCAGGATCGTAAAAAACTGCGACCCGGTGTTGTCGGCGGAAAGCCCGGCGTCTATGCCTTTTCTTCAGAAATATGCGGCCTGGACGCCGCTATTCCAAACCGGGATAAAAGCAAGGACTTTCAACCCATGCACCTGGATACGGCCATTGTCGGTCCGGGGCGTCAGGAGGTTACCCTATGGAACCAGAAAGACCCATTACCCCTTCCACACTGAGTATTAAAGACTTACCGTGGCAGGTTCTATGGGATAAAGAAAAATGTTCCCTATGCGGCAAATGCACGGCAATATGCCCGGTAAATGCCATTGAACTGGGGGTATTTCGCAAGCGGTTGCTCGAACCCCCGACGGATCTGGCGCAGGCTCCGGCCATGGCATATAAAAGTTATTACGGCATCCGCCAAAAAACAGACCCGGCTTACCGCTGTATCGGCTGTGCCATGTGCACCATGGTTTGCCCCAATGACTGCATTGTTCCCTGCCGAAGTGATGAAGCCGATAAACTCAAATTTCACGTTGACCAGGGCGGCCAGCCCCGCCGACGGGGCGGACGGCGCAATGTGCCCGGTGGTATTCTCGATCGCCTGAAATTCATCCGGATCTCGATGTTAACGGACCCGGCCCTGGATGCCGGCCGCCATGAGTTCGAACTGCGCACTTTGCTGGGACGCGTTTTGCCGCCTGAAGACAATCTAAAATTTTTAAGCCTCAACGGCTGGATTCCACCGGTTCGCGAAATCTATCCGTTGATCATCGGTGCCATGTCTTTCGGGGCCCTGTCCCCCAACATGTGGGAAGGATTGCAGATGGGTGTGGCCTATTTAAATGAAGAACTGGGTATGCCGGTACGGATCTGTACCGGTGAGGGCGGATGCCCGCCGCGGCTGTTGCGGTCGCGGTTTTTAAAATATGTCATCCTGCAGATCGCCAGCGGCTATTTTGGCTGGGATGAGATTATTCACGCCATCCCGCACATGAAAGAAGACCCCTGTGCCATCGAGATCAAGTATGGGCAGGGTGCCAAACCCGGAGACGGCGGACTGCTGATGTGGTACAAAGTCAATAAGCTGATTGCCGCCATCCGGGGCGTGCCCACCGGCATCAACCTGCCGAGTCCGCCCACCCACCAGACCAAGTATTCGATTGAAGAATCGGTCGCCAAGATGATCCAGTCGATGTATATGGCCTGGGGCTTCCGGGTGCCGGTATATCCGAAAATATCCGGTACCTCGACGGCCATGGCGGTTTTAAATAATCTGACCCGCAATCCCTATGCCGCCGGGCTGGCAATTGACGGTGAGGACGGCGGCACGGGTGCCGCCTATAATGTTTCCATGAACCACATGGGGCATCCCATCGCCAGCAATATTCGCGATGGATACCTGACCCTGGTGCAGCTGGGCATGCAAAACCAGCTGCCGTTGTTTGCCGGTGGCGGTGTGGGCAAAAACGGGAACCTGGCGGCCAATGCCGCCGCGCTTTACATGCTGGGAGCCAGCGGAGTGCAGATCGGCAAGTATGTCATGCAGGCCGCTGCCGGATGTCTGGGTTCTGAATCCGATCGCTGCAATATTTGCAACATCGGATTGTGTCCCAAAGGAATTACCTCCCAGGATCCGCGTCTGTATCGGCGGCTTGATGCCGAAAAAGTGGCTCAGCGGGTGGTCGATCTTTATCTAAGCTTTGACACTGAATTGAAAAAAATCGTGGCGCCGCTGGGGCGATCCACCTCATTGCCCATTGGCATGTCCGACGCGCTAGGCATCGATGATCCCGCTGTGGCGGAACGGTTGAAGATTAAGTACGTTGTTTAATTCGTTTAATTTGTTTGATTGGTTCCATTGGTTAACATCTGAACTTTGAATCGTCTTTAAACCAATCAAACCAAAGTGAGCTAAAGTGACTAAAATGAACTAAAGTGAGCTAAAGTTAAAATCGGATTTTATCCTTTTAAAATTTTAGGCACTTTAGTCACTTCCAACTTTCGTCACTATTCTATAGTTTGGAGACCCTAAATGGATAACCAAGCCTCTGTTAACAATAAACCACCCCGGGTGATTTCAGGAACATTCAGCGGCCAGCGGGTGGAATCAAGGGTTTTAGAAGAGCAGATTCAAGAAGCTGTGGCGCAGGGTGAGCGCTCGATAGAGGTCCGTGCCTACGGTCAGCATGGTATCGGCGGGCGACTCTGGCGCAGCGGAAATGAGCCGGTCCATGTCAAGATAGCCGGCCACACCGGACAACGGGTGGGCTCTATGGGCTTTCCCAACACCTTTATCGAAGTCCTGGGTCCGGCCTCCGATGATGTCGGCTGGCTCAATGCCGGTGCCGAGATTGTCATTCATGGAAATGCAGGCAACGGCTGCGCCAATGCCATGGCGCAGGGTAAAATTTTTATCGCCGGCAACATCGGAGCCCGCGGCATGACCATGACCAAGCATAATCCGCGTTTTGCACCGCCCGAACTCTGGGTGCTGGGCTCTGCCGGTGATTACTTCGGTGAGTTTATGGCCGGTGGAATTGCCGTGATTTGCGGGCACGGGGCCCAGAACCCGCAAAATGTTCTGGGCTATCGACCGTTTGTCGGAATGGTTGGCGGGAAGGTTTTCTTCCGGGGACCGCATAGTGGCTACAGCCAGCCGGATGCCAAGCTGATTGCGATCAAAGACGATGACTGGAACTGGTTGACAGAGAATTTAATCACTTTTCTGCAGCAAATTGATCGATCCGAGCTCATTAAAACATTTTCCGATAAAAAGCAGTGGCAGCTTCTGGTGGCCCGCACCCCCCAGGAAAAAGTCTCCAGCCCGATGCGATCCATGCATTCCTTTCGGGCAGAGACCTGGGACAAAGAGCTGGGCCAGGGCGGTTTAATTGGTGATCTTACCCATCTGGATCGATCGCCGATTGCATTGATTACCAACAGTTTTCTGCGGCGATTTGTTCCGGTTTGGGAAAACCGCAAATATGCTGCCCCCTGTGAAGCGACCTGTCCGACCGGCATTCCCGTGCAGGAAAGATGGCGCCTGATTCGTGAAGGCCGCGTGGATGAAGCGGTGGATCTGGCGCTGGCTTATACGCCCTTTCCGGCATCGGTGTGCGGATATTTGTGCCCCAACCTGTGCATGCAGTCCTGCACGCGGCAAATTTCAGCAATGGCACCGGTGGACGTCACCCAGCTGGGCCAGGCGAGCCTCAAGGCCAAACTGCCCGATCTTCCACCGCAAAGCGATAAAAAAATCGCAATCATCGGCGGAGGGCCGGCCGGGATATCGGTTGCCTGGCAGCTGCGCCAGCAGGCGCATCAGGTCACGATTTACGAGGTGGCAAAGACACTCGGCGGGAAGATTACCCAGGTGATTCCGCAGAGCCGCATTCCCAAAAAAGTGATTACCAAAGAAATGCAACGAATCAAAGAGGTGATTCCGCAGGTAAACCTTCGACAGCCTCTGGGCCCAAAAGACATCATCCAGCTCAAAGAGGATTTTGATTTTGTTGTTATTGCCACCGGCGCCCAGAAACCCAGAAGCCTGCCGATTCCAGGCAATGAAAGAACCATCGCAGCGCTTGATTTTCTGAAGGCGGCCAAAAAAAACAAAACCAAAGTGGGTAAAAATGTCGTCATTATCGGCGCCGGCAATGTGGGTTGCGATGCGGCTGCCGAAGCACACCGTCTGGGAGCCCGCAAAATCACCCTGCTCGATATTCAGGAACCGGCATCTTTCGGCAAAGAAAGAGATGCTGCCGAGGCGGTGGGGGCCGAGTTTATGTGGCCGGTATTTACTCAGGAAATTACCCCATCCGGGGTGAAACTGACCACGGGAGAAGAGGTGCCCGCGGATACGGTGATTGTCTCCATTGGCGATGTGCCGGATCTCGAGTTCATTCCCGAAACGGTCACAACCGAAAACGGGTTTGTTAAGGTCAACGACAACTATCTGACCTCAGACCCCCAGATCTTTGCCATCGGTGATGTCGTCAAGCCGGGGTTGCTGACCGAAGCCATTGGTTCCGGCCGGGTTGTTGCCCGGACGATTTGCGATATTTTAGAAGGTAAAAGACCGGCTTTCGAAAAGCGCTCCATGATCGATCGCCGGCGGGTGACACTGGAATATTTTGATCCCCGCATTACCGAGTTTGCCGATCTGGATCATTGCGGGTCTCAATGCTCATCCTGCGGTGCCTGCCGGGACTGCGGCATCTGTGTTTCTGTTTGCCCGCAGTCGGCCATCAGCAGAAAAGAGCTCGAAAGTGACGCCTATGAATATGTCGTGGATGAAAACCTTTGCATCGGATGCGGTTTTTGTGCTGGCGCCTGCCCCTGCGGTGTGTGGGACCTGGTCGAAAACACACCTATTGAGTAAGCAATCGGGAGCTGACACGGGAATTTTGAAGATGGATAACGTTTAGGAGATGGGATAGCGCATTGGTTTTAGAATTGGTTAAATAGGTCTTTACGTCTAAGCGCCGTGCACTATGCCTCTACATTTTTACCAAAATTGAACCAATCAAACAAATAAAACCAATAAAACAAAATCGATTTTAAGATACAGACGACTTATGGACGCATTACTCGCATTAGAAGACGGCCGCACCTTTGCCTGCCGATCCTTTACCGGGCCGGGGGAAGCAACGGGTGAGGTGGTATTTAACACCGGTATGACCGGATACCAGGAGGTGCTTACCGACCCGTCTTACAGCGGACAAATGGTGGTCATGACCTATCCGCTGATTGGAAACTACGGCGTCAATCCTGAGGACATTGAGTCCGGCCGCATTCAGGTCGCGGCCTTTATCATTAAAGAGTATCAGGCCTATCCCAGTAATTTCCGCTCGACGGCAACCCTGGCCGATTACCTGACAGACCATGGCATACTGGGTGTTGAACACCTGGATACCCGGGCCATCACGCGGCATATCCGAAATGCCGGTGCCATGCGGGCGATTATTTCTACTGACGACCTAACGCCGGCTTCCCTGGTGCAAAGAGCCAACGAAATCCCCAAAATGGCGGGTTTAAATCTGGCTAAGGTGGTGACGACCCCGGAGCCTTTTTACTGGGAGAATGGTAAACCGGAAATTATTAATCCCGACAGCCGCCCACTGGACAAAACGATCTGGCGACATCGTGGCCGAAAGCGCTCGGTGATCGCATTTGATTTTGGCATCAAATTTAACATACTGAGACAACTGGAAAAGGTCGGTTTTGAGCTGGTGGTGGTTCCGTCTGCCACAACGGCTGACACCATTGAAGCCATGGCACCGGACGGTATTTTTCTTTCAAACGGTCCGGGTGATCCTGAGCCGGTTACCGATGCCATCGAAACCATTCAAGCGCTATTGGACTACCGCCCTATTTTCGGTATTTGTCTCGGGCACCAGCTCCTCGGGCTGGCGTTGGGTGCCAAAACTTTTAAGTTGAAATTCGGCCATCGGGGTGCTAATCAACCGGTCAAAAATTTTCGATCCGGGAAGGTCGAAATTACCTCCCAAAACCATGGATTTGCCGTTGATACGGAATCTCTCCAGGGAAATGACGTTGAAATTACCCACATAAACCTAAATGACAATACCCTGGAGGGCTTCCGGCACCGCAAATACCCGTTATTTTCGGTGCAATACCATCCTGAAGCATCTCCGGGTCCGCACGATGCACGTTATCTCTTTGATGAGTTTAAAGAATTGATGCGATAACGCATTAGGGATCGTCTTCGACTACGGCGGAGACTAGAGGAGCAGCCCTCTGGGCTTTGAGGAGCGTTCCTTCGGAACTTTAGGTTTGAGGCAAGCTCAGGCCTAAAGCGTAGCGCTCCTCAAACGAAGTGATCCTAAAGCGCAGCGCTCCTTTGGCTGCGAACGAAGTGAGCATATATGCCCAAGCGTACAGACATCCATCGGATTTTAATCATCGGTGCCGGCCCGATCATCATCAGCCAGGCATGTGAATTCGATTATTCCGGCACCCAGGCGTGTAAAGCCTTAAAGGAAGAAGGCTTTGAGGTCATCCTGGTAAACTCCAATCCTGCCACCATCATGACCGATCCGGAGACGGCGGATCGAACCTATATCGAGCCGGTCACCCCCGAAACTGTGGCGATGATAATCGAACGCGAGAAGCCGGATGCCCTGCTGCCGACTCTTGGCGGGCAAACCGGCTTGAATACGGCCATCGAAGTCGCCAAGGCCGGTGTTCTGGATAAGTTCAACGTTGAGATGATCGGTGCCTCCATCCCCGCCATAAAAAAGGCGGAAGACCGCGACCTTTTCCGTAAAGCAATGACCAGCATCGGGCTGCGGATTCCCAATAGCGGGATCGCTCAAACCATGGGTGAAGTCCGTAAAATTGCCGATGATATCGGATTTCCCATCATTGTGCGCCCCAGTTTTACCCTTGGGGGGACCGGCGGCGGTGTGGCCTATAATTCCGATGATCTTTACAAACTGTCCCGGGCCGGCCTGGACGCCAGCCTGATCGGGCAGGTGATGCTGGAAGAATCGGTGATGGGCTGGAAAGAATACGAATTGGAGGTCATGCGGGACCAACAGGATAATGTGGTCATCATCTGTTCCATCGAAAATATGGATCCCATGGGGATCCACACCGGAGACAGCATCACGGTGGCCCCGGCCCAAACCCTGAGTGATAAAGAATACCAGCTGATGCGCAATGCGTCCATTGCCATCATGCGGGAAATCGGTGTGGACACCGGCGGATCCAATGTTCAATTTGCGGTCAATCCTGCCGATGGCGAGATGGTGGTGATTGAAATGAATCCCCGGGTGTCGCGCAGCTCCGCTCTGGCTTCAAAAGCCACCGGATTTCCGATTGCCAAAATTGCGGCCAAGCTGGCGGTCGGCTATACGCTTGATGAAATTTCCAACGACATTACCGGCGAGACCCTGGCCTCTTTTGAGCCGACGCTGGATTACTGTGTGGTCAAGGTACCGCGCTGGACATTTGAAAAATTCCCTGAAACACCGGACTTTTTAACGACCGCGATGAAATCGGTTGGCGAAACCATGGCCATCGGCCGGACTTTTAAAGAATCCCTGCAAAAGGGCCTGCGCTCTCTTGAAATCGGCCGTTACGGCCTGGGGGCGGACGGCAAGGACCTGTCCGAGGACCCGAATATGAAAAACAGCTTGCCGTCTCGATCGGAAATCGAGCAGAAGCTGGCGTCTCCCAATTCGCAACGCATATTTTACCTGCGCTACGCCCTTTTAAGGGGGATGACCATCGAATCGATTCATAAATTATGCGGAATCGATCCCTGGTTCATCCAGCAGCTCGCACAAATTGTGGCCCTCGAGCGTGAAATTCAAACAGCCGGCACGCCAATATCGGATGCGCGTTTAAAGCAGGCCAAGGAATGGGGCTTTTCAGACGTTCAGCTGGCACATTTAACTGCTGTGGAAGAAGCCGACATCAAAAAACAGCGTACCGAAATGGGGCTGAGACCGGTGTATAAGCTGGTGGATACCTGTGCGGCTGAATTTAAGGCGGCAACCCCTTATTATTATTCAACCTACGAACAGGAAAATGAAGCCCGGGTTTCAAATCGTAAAAAGGTGATGATTCTCGGAGGCGGTCCCAACCGCATCGGCCAGGGAATTGAATTTGACTACTGCTGCGTACACGCCTCATTTGCGCTGCGCGAAGAAGGCATTGAAAGCATTATGGTCAACAGCAACCCGGAGACCGTCAGCACGGATTATGACACCTCCGACAAATTGTATTTTGAACCGCTGACCAGAGAAGATGTGCTGCATATTGTGGAAACCGAGAAACCGATGGGGGTCATTGTTCAATTCGGCGGTCAGACCCCGCTAAATCTATCCGTGGGACTGCACGCCGCCGGTGTGCCGATTCTGGGTACCCAGCCCGAAAGCATTGACCGTGCTGAAGACCGCAAGCTCTTTCAGGCGATGCTCAATAAGCTCGGTCTGATTCAGCCGGCAAACGGCACGGCCTTAAACGTAAAAGAAGCTCTGCACGTTGCGGAAACCATCGGTTATCCGGTGGTTGTGCGACCCTCTTACGTACTGGGTGGACGGGCCATGAAAATCGTTTATGATCAAGCCGCGCTCGAAAATTTCACCCAGCTGGCGATTCAGGCCTCACCGGATTATCCGGTATTGATCGATAAATTCGTAGAGGATGCATTTGAATTTGATGTGGATGCCATCTGCGACGGCCACACCACGATTATCGGTGGTATTATGGAACATATCGAAGAGGCCGGTGTGCATTCCGGTGATTCCGCCTGTGTTCTGCCACCGGTCAATATCGACCCCCATTTCATCGAAGAAATGACCCGGGCCACCAAGGCCATGGCAAATGAATTGAGAGTCGTCGGCTTGATGAATGTCCAGTATGCCTTAAAGGACGGCCAGCTGTATGTACTGGAAGTCAACCCCAGAGCATCCCGCACCATCCCGTTTGTCAGCAAGGCAACGGGTGTGCCGCTGGCCAAGCTGGCCACCAAAGTGATGCTCGGCCGGACCCTGCAGGAACTGGAATTAACCGCCGAAATCGTTCCCACACACATATCGGTTAAAGAAGCCGTGCTGCCGTTTGACCGCTTTCCGGATGTGGACCTGTTGCTCGGCCCGGAAATGAAATCCACTGGGGAGGTCATGGGAATCGGTTCGGATTTCGGGTCCGCTTACGCCAAAGCACAACTGGGAGCCGGTCAGAATCTGCCGACTACGGGTACGGTTTTTATCAGTGTGATCGACAACGATAAAAAGACGGTTTTGCCGCTGGCCGCCAAATATCGCGATGCCGGTTTTAAAATCATGGCCACGCATGGGACCTCCAGGTTTTTAGCCGATAACGGGATTCCCAATAAAGCCGTAAACAAAGTTTCCGTCGGTCGGCCCCATGTGGTTGATGCCATCAAGAATGCCAAGATCCAGCTGGTGATCAATACGTCTATCGGCGGTGAAACCCGGCGGGACGGTTACTATATCCGGCGCAATGCCCTGCGGTATAAAGTTCCCTATGCCACCACCACGGCCGGCGGAATGGCGATTTACAAGGCGATCGAAGCCCTGCGGCAAAAAAAGACAACGGTCAAAACTTTACAGGAATATAATCGGGAAACTCGAAACTTGAAATTGGGGGCCTAGGTGAAAGAAATCTACCAAGATGACAAACCCCGTGAAGCCTGCGGGATTTTTGGAATTTACGATCATCCGGAAGCGGCAGGCCTGACCTATTTCGGCCTCTATGCACTGCAGCACCGCGGCCAGGAAAGCGCCGGCATCGCCGTTGCCAAAGACATGCAGATTGTTGAGCATAAGGGTATGGGGCTGGTATCGGATGTTTTCGACATGGACCATCTGGCTCAGCTGGACGGCGGCAGCGCCGTGGGTCACGTGCGCTATTCGACAACAGGCAGTTCCATATTGACCAATGCCCAGCCGTTTCGGGTCCGTCATCGCAAAAAATCTTATGCGGTTGCGCATAACGGTAATATCACCAATGCCCATATTCTCAAAAATGAACTCGAGCAGGCCGGCTCCATTTTTCAGTCCACCATGGACAGCGAGATATTTTTGCATCTTTTTGTAAAAAACCTGAAGTTCGGTTTTGAAGAGGCGTTGGTTAAAACCGCGTCCAGGCTGGAAGGGGCGTTTTCTTTTATTATGTTAACCAGCAAGGGTGAAATTATCGGGATGAAGGACCCGCATGGTTTTCGACCCCTTTGTCTGGGTAAACTCAACGGTAATTATGTGCTGGCGTCAGAGACCTGCGCCTTTGATCTGGTTGAAGCCGAGTTTATCCGCGAAATCGAACCCGGCGAAATTGTGATTATTGGTGAAGACGGCGTTAATAGCATTCAAACAACGGCAGCCGCGAACCGGGCATTTTGCATTTTTGAGTTTATTTACTTTGCGCGGCCGGACAGTACCATTTACGGTCAAAATGTCTATCAGACGCGCAAGGCGCACGGGCGCTGCCTGGCACGGGAGGCGCCGGTGGATGCCGATCTGGTGATGCCGTTTCCCGATTCCGGCACCTATGCCGCCCTGGGCTATCATGAAGAATCCGGCATTCCGTTTGAGATGGGAATGATTCGAAATCACTATGTCGGCCGCACCTTTATTCAGCCCACTCAAAGTATGCGGGATTTTGGCGTGCGGATTAAATTGAATCCGGTCAAAGAGATCCTCAAGGGCAAAGATCTGATTATCATTGAAGACTCCATCATCAGGGGCACCACTATTAGAACCCGGGTGAAATCCCTGAGGAAATTAGGCGTGAGGCATGTCCATATGCGGGTTGCCGGTCCACCGCACCGGTTCCCCTGTCACTATGGTATTGATTTCTCTACCCGGGGGGAGCTGATTGCGGCCCGCAAATCAGTGGATGAACTCAGAGAACACCTGGGACTTGATTCGCTACATTATCTCAGTATTGAAGGATTGTTGAATTCTACCGGTATCGAAAATCCGCAACGGCATTTTTGCAAAGCCTGCTTTGATGGATGCTATCCGGTCAGTTTTGATGAAATGGTGTCCAAGGAGTGCCTCGAAGAATAGGTTTCAGGTGTCAGTGTTCAGGTTTCAGCATGATCGATACTGACACCCGACACCTGACACCGACTATTCAGAGCTTAAATCACCGAAATACTGATGAATCCGGGCGGTTATGCAAAAATATATAATATTTACATGTAGTTATAAATTCCTCCTTGCCCTTTTGAGGTGCGCGGTATAAAATAGTAATGTTAAGCTCATTTTAAGGCGGCCCGGGCCTTGTGGAGGAATTCATGCTTGAATCCAGATACCTGAAAGATAATATTGAAAATATCCAAAAATTACTGGCTATTCCCGCCCTAAAAGGTTTTGAAACAAAAAGTTTGGGAAAGCTGCTGCGGCTCAGTAAAATTCGAGGGTATGAGGACGGCGAGTTGATTATCAAGGAAGGTGATTTTGATCCCTGGCTCTATTTCCTTCTTGCGGGTAAGATACGCATCACCAAAGAAGGCTTGGAAATCGGCACCATAGACAAAAAGGGTGAAATCTTTGGAGAAATGCGTGTTATCGACAGTTTAAGTCGATCCGCATCCGTGTATTCCGTCGGCAACACCATGTGTTTGGCGGTAGATACATCCGCCAAAAGAAGGCTGTCAGCCGGCAGTACCCAGGATGAAAGATTGGACTTTTTACTGTTGCTTTACCGTATATTTGCTGAATTTATGTCCATCCGATTACGCGCCACCAATGAAGAACTGGTTATGGCGAAAAAGAAAGTCAAACGATTAATCGAACAAATATGACCGTTAGAAAAACCGTCGCCTTTTCAAAGAAATCTGCCAATCTTTTTTTTCACATTCTCACCAAATGCAATCTCAGTTGCCGGCACTGTTACATAAATCCAGAACAGCAGGGCGAATCCAACCTACCTTTAAAAACCATCAAAGCCTGGTTGGAGGCCTTTTCTCAGGATAGCCCCAGTGCAAATGTCATATTCCTGGGCGGTGAACCGACGCTGCATCCGGACCTGAATCACGCCATTAAATATGCTCACCAACTCGGTTTTCGTTCCATCACCGTTGATACCAACGGCTATCTTTTTCATGATATCCTCTCCAGGGTCAGTCCCCGGGAAGTGGATTTTTTTAGCTTCAGTCTCGATGGCGCCACCCGCAAAACCAATGATGGGATTCGCGGGAGCGGATCCTATGATGCCTGCATCAACGGCATTCAGAAGACAGTTGCGAAAGGCTTTGCAGCCAGTCTGATTTACACCGTTAGCCGGCTAAACATACATGAACTGGAAATGATGCCGTCGCTTTTGAACGATCTGGGTATCGAGCGTTTTTTTATTCAGGTCATCGGTCTGCGTGGCAAGGCGGCTGACAGAAGCATGGTGGGCAATCTGCAGGTCACACGATCTAAATGGTTGAAAATCGTTCCGCAGTTGGCGCAAAAGATTGCCAGACGGGGCATAACTGTGAGCTTTCCAAAAGTATATTTAGACCCTCAAGAAAAATTTGAATGTGCCGGTCTGGTGGCCCGCAATTATTTTATCTTCCCCAATGGCAGGGTTTATCGGTGCCCGCTTTGCGAAGATCTGCCCATCCACAGCCTGGAGTTTATAGACAATCAGCCGGTAAAGACCGCAAAACTCAACGAGAGCGATTTGTTCGCTTTGAACATTCCGGAGGGTTGCGTAATGAACAGACTGATTCAGCCCGACAATTTAAGCTACACAGTCGGCGGTGTGCCGGAGTATAAAATCGCGTGTTGTCTGCTTAAGGAGGAGATTGCTCAAATATAAATCGTCCTCCTACTCGTCCTCGTCCTCGTACTCGAAAATCTGAAAAATAGCAGGATTATTCCGAACTAGGTGAAGCCTGAGGACGGCGACAGGACGATGCATCTGGAATTATAAATCTGTCTCATCCTCGCCCTAAAAAACTAAAAAGGTTAGAGTAAAATGAAAAAATACAGATTCGATCATGAAAAACTTGATGTCTATCAACTTGAACTTCAGTTCATCGCATGGGTAACCCCATTAATTGAGGAAGTAAAGGCGTCAGCCGGATCGAAAGTTCGAGAGGTTTGTAACCACTTGGACCGTGCAAGTCTTTCAGCTCTATTCAACACCGCCGAGGGTAATGGAAAAAGGCAGTCGAAATTGCGGGGTCGGTTTTTTGATGATGCAAGAGGGTCGGCAGCTGAGTGTGCATCCTGCCTGGATGCCTTAGTTGCAAAAGGTGTTTGTTCTGAGGATCGTGTTGATAAAGGCCAAGATCTTTTATATCGAATCGTTTCGATGCTAACTAAGTTGGTAAATCGATTTGCACCTGTCACGGAGATACGCGAAGAGTTGGTTCGATATAATGTCGAGGACGACGACGAGTACGAGTACGATTAGACAATTATGCCCACCATTCGACAAAAAATCATATCGCTTTTAATCGAAGAAGAGATGAGTGCCCGGGAGATTTCCGCGGAACTGGGGATATCTGAAAAAGAGGTTTCTGATCATCTAGCGCACATTGCGCGGTCGGTTGCTTCTCAAGATAAGAACGTAATGATTACGCCTGCAAACTGCCTGGCTTGTGGATATGTGTTTGAAGACCGCAAACGTTTTACCCGGCCCGGCCGCTGTCCGCAATGCAAAAAATCTCACATCCAGAGCCCGCGATTCCGCGTTTACTAAATTCACCACAGACCCACACAGACAGACACAGACAAAATCATTGCCCGCCGGAGGTGGAACCAAAACGTCCGTGTGAGTCTGTGTGGGTCTGTGGCTAATTCATTTCTTTTGAATCCAGTTGCCTGCCGCATCCTGCACCCACTCGCCCGGACTGGCTTTTTGGGCAAGTTGCAATGCGCGACGCTTTCCGACAAGTTCGGCCGTGGTCCCCTGTTGTTTGGCGATAGCTGCGTATACCGCTTTGCGGTCTTCATTTTCAGCTGCCACCACATCTGCTTTTTCTTTTTTTCCGCCGACAAATTCCAGATAGCCTTTGTTGTTTTCGCCCACAATGCCCTTCGCTTTAAGCTCAACTATAACCGGCAGCCGTTCTTTCATTCTGGTCTTTATATCATCGGCAAATGACGAAGCACTGAGCATCAAAGCTCCCAAAAGCAACGATGTTAATATGGTGGTGAAAATACCTCGTTTCATACAGAACTCTCCTTATTTTTCGATTGAATCATTATGCTTTTATTCGCTGGCTGTTGGTTTTTTCTCAAGCTTTTCTTCGGCGGCATCAATATCTCCGAAGAAATTATCCAGGGCCCGATCGACTTTTACGTTCACGTCGATCGTAATGTGAATCGGCTTGATTTCCACCGGCGCCACTTCCACTTTGTGTTGTGTGCAGCTCAGCGCAGTGGTTATCAAACCTGCGCCGAGCAATATCAAAACATGTCTCATCATTGTTTTACTCCCTGCTTTTTTGAATCATTTGAATGAGTTCTTTATATTGCATTAATTTATTAAGAGGCAATCTAAAATTCACGTCCAGGCGGATTCCTTGAAAGGTCGAACCCTGGACGTCGGCTTCAACTTTTGCAAATCCGCCTATATCTTTTTGATAAACAAACGGCAAGGATTTTGCCGGTTTTCCGTCTAGCTGCATTTTCAACAGCAAATCTTCTCCTTCGGTCGTCAGATTCAGCTTGGCCCATTTGTAATCATAATCTTCCAGGGCTTTTCTGGCAAGCTCCATTTGAACATACTGTGGTGTATCCGGCGGGATGCCGGCGGTTAAAATTTCGGCGTCCGTCATGCGAATCTTGCCGGATTCACCGGGTGTCGTAAACAGGAAACCGTCTGTGAAGCTTAACTTCCCGTTTTGATATCTTAAAGGGATTCTGCCGTTGAGCTGGCCTTCGGCGCTTACACTGGCTGCACCGAATTGCTGAAGCACTTTGGCCAGGTCCAGGCGGTCGCAATATA
The DNA here is from genome assembly GCA_963706575.1 of uncultured delta proteobacterium. Classification (GTDB taxonomy): domain Bacteria; phylum Desulfobacterota; class Desulfobacteria; order Desulfobacterales; family JAHEIW01; genus JAHEIW01. The sequence goes on from CAVPNL010000006.1 coordinate 497,585, forward strand.
AAATGAGATTATAGTCTTCGATGCCGGAGGTAAAACGAATTGCCGGCGCGTCTACTTTTCCGTCACACCAGATAAAATGGCTCTTTTCGACCAGAACCGATTGGGTCGATTCGATTTGAAAATCGATTTCTCCATTTTCGAGATTCATCTCGCCGAAGGATGCGCGCGCGAATTTTAATTTTTGGCCGGGAGCACTTCGCATTTGCGCCAGGTCAGGGATTAAAAGGTCCATCTGAATGGCCTCGATCGCAATTTTGTCATTTCGGTGTCGTAATGCGCCGTTACTTAAACTCGATCTAACGGCGGCGTTGAATCCCTTTTTTCCGATGACCAGATTACCCTCTTCAAGCAATTTCCCTTTAAAAGTAAATCCTGCGGCTGCCGGCAGCAGTTTCCCCAGATCGATTTCAGGACCCGTTTCAGGATAAAAAATTTCAAAGTGCGCCTGGGTCTCGTGATCCTCAAAGGACGCCAGATGGGTTTCACCGGAAAATGTTGCCGCCAACTCAGGTATCAAATGGTTTTTAAGTTTTCCGTTGAAAGAAATTCCGGATGTCGTTTGTCTTAAGTCTGCTTGAATGGTTCCTAGATTTAAGTTTCGATACCTCGCAGCGGAAATGGATACGCTTCCTTTTTGTTCCGAATTTCCGACCGGAAATTTCAGTGGTATGGTGCCTTGTGCCCGTTTGAGGCGAATGTCTCCCCCGGCAGCCTCGATATCGGTATTGCTAAACTGCATGGTTGCCGCTATCCCCTGAGCTCCGTTTTTGTCCTGCTGCAATTTCCCATTCACTGAAAGATGTTTGAGGATAATTTTGATGGAGCTCAGTGTAATTGCCGTGCCGGACAAATCTAAATCATTAATCGATAATAGCGGATTCGGTTCGTTCTGGATGAAGTCTGTTTTGCCTTCTAAGACGAATTGCGGACATAAAATGTTTACATCTCCAGATTTGATACGAACATCCGCAATACCCAGTCGATATGCCGTACTGATATCACCGCCGATTCCTTTGCCGGATAGATGGACACCTGGAAATTTAGTGGTGATATGGAAATTTTCGTATTCAAAAGCCGGACCTCCGCGAACCGGTTTGTTTTCGATCCGTATTGGTGAGGTCAAAACGCCAGTTGGCCATTTTGGGCGTAAACGGCCGAAAATTTTAGCGGTATGTCAAAAGGCCGAGCAAATCTTAGCGGAACAGATAACGGTTTTAGATCGGCTGAAGAATCAAATGACAGCGTAGAATTTTCCGGATATTTTGTAACCCTCTTCAGACGGTTTAACCGTTGCGGCCATATTTGCAAGGCTTGCGGCTATCGGCGCTACCGCCGAAAGACCGGATAGCGTGAGGTTCCAATTCTGCTGGTCGGGTCCTTTGAGGTCAATGATCAAGGGTTTTTGATTATCTGGATTCGCTGAATGGTTCTGAAATTTAAGGTTTTTATAGCGGATATCTATTGCGGAACCTTTAAACCGGCCGGCGATCGATGAAACCTCAAAAGGCGCGAGCTTTAATTCAGCGTTTGCCTCTAGGCTGGCAAATCCCGCTATGCACAACCCGTCTATAGGTTTAACTATATCGGCAAATCTAAGCAGATCCAGCTCTTTGACCGCCAGATGAGATACGATACGATTTTGCTCCAAATCCATTTGGGCTGAAATTTTAAGGATTTGTCCGCGCGGGTACAGGCGGGCGGTCATGTGCAAAGCATTTACAGTGTCTTGGGCAGAAACCATATCGATTTCAAAAGGAATTCGATATTCTCTTGTCATTTGTAATGCCAATCAGCATGCCGTTGTTTATTTCAATGCGTTGCGGGAATAACGGGTAAGATGGGCTGGCAGCCGTTTTATCCTTCTTTTTGTACGATTGGAGTTTGGCTTAAAAATTTCGCCAGATCAAAGCCGCGCAAGCCCAGCTGGCCGGTTTTGTATTCGCAATAAAGCTCAACACCACTGGCCACAATTCTTTCAACCTTTTTTTGATAAATTCCCCCGGGCGAATAATCGACATGAATGGAACGAATAATCAGTGCGGGATTTTCAGGCGTGCCGATTCGCAGTGATCCCAGGTCTGCACCGTATAGATCCAGTTCTTGGACTTCTAAAGCAAAATCTGTAATTCCGGCATCTTTTTTCAGGACGGAAATAATTTTGGATTCCACAAAACCGGGTAGAAGATATGAGGTCAGAAAAAATAGACCGACACCGATAACGATAAGCAGCACAAAAGAAAATAATCGGTATGGCTATTTGACGTTTTAAGGGCATTTGGTGTCACTGTAAGGGAATAATGGAATACTGGAATGATGGAATAACGGTTTTTTAAAGGATATTATCCATTTTAATAATATAATCATCCCAGCCGGATGTCTATAATGGCATCGATTAAGACGTCTCTAAAGCTGCTTGAGTTGACGTATCCTTATTTTTTTCTTTGAATAAAAGAGCTGCGGGTCATCCCCGCCCCGATTGAATCGTATAAAATCGTTTTTGCATGCTTTAAATTTTCGACGTTTTGATTTACAGCATATCCCTGGATATTATCCGCGTCGCAGCTGTACCCCGCAGGAGGTCATAAGGCAGTCTTTGCATACAAACCACAGAGCAATTTCCACGTTCGTGAATATTAATCACCATTTTATTGGGCGACAGTATCAGCGACAATATTTTTTAAATCCGCTTTGCCGCCACTTAGGACCTGTTCAATGGTTAACGGGATCATGGCAAAATTGGCCTGGTGTTCGATCAGGAGGTCAATGTCATCCATGACCAGATTGTTGCGCGACATTAATGTATCCAGATGATATTTAGCGCCGCGGGTGGCGTGAAGAAATACGCCTTTCCCATCCATTCTGCCGAACATATTTTCTCGGACTGTAAACGGCCTGACTTCTATATAGTGGGCGAAACAGCCATGGGTCCTTGTCAGGCTGTCAACAATACCCCACCTGGGTCTGAGATGAGAACGGCCCTCGCCCTTGTGCAGTGAAAGCACAACATCATGGTCGGGTGCAAGGTAGGCCGCGACAACGGTCTTGTATTTGCCGGATTTCACATAGGCGTCGGCGATTTTTGCAATGTGATCCGGCTGGCGGTCAACAGTCATAACATCAAACGCAAAGGCATTGACGTGTTGATCATAAAAGGCCAAGGCATTGCGAAAGCGTTTAAATGTCCCCTTTGCAACTTCTTCCGGATTCATTTGCTCAACATAATGATGTTGAACTCTGGCGGCAGTTGCCGGAATACGATGTTCAAGTTTGCCCAGCTGATTGTCAATAATGATGCCATCGATTTTATTATCGCTTTTTATTTTTAGCAGCGCCGTTGCAATGTTGCGCGCAAAGTCTTCACCGGCATTAAATTCTGCCTTTGCGGTTATAACGCCGGATGCGGCATTTGATACAAACGCTTTGGTTTCAAGTACGGTGGCCAGGGCATCATCGCCAAAAATAATATTGGCTGTATCGTCCGGTGGGAAGGCTTTGGCGCGATGCACATTCTCTGCACCGACAATGATCGATAGATCTCGCGGTCGCAGGATACCGGCCAGCGACATCATAAACACGAACTCAACGGACACATTAAAGCCCGGGCAGCCGGCATACAAGTCGAGTACCAGTGCGTCCGGACAATCGCCTTGCACGAGCTTAAACGGATGCCGGATAAGGGGTCCCGGGTCGAATCTATCTTCGCCGACATTGGTGGCCCCGATGATCAGCTTGATACGGGCAGGATCGATATTGGATGTTTGCAACAGGTCCTTAAAAGCCAGGACACCGATACGTTCATCCTCAGAAGCCAGCATCCGTGTGCGCACACCGATTCTTTCTTCGATGGTTTTGTTGTTGACCGGTATGTCGCCCTTGAACATCAGGCCTTTATTTTCATAAATGGAATTGTCAACGAGCTTGCCCCCGTTCCAGGCACCCTGGGCGATGATTTCTAAAACTATATCTGGTGCCAAAGTTAACGCCTCCTTAATTTAATCGATAGTGGATTCGAATTTTTTAATCACTTCATATGAAATGCCTAAAATGATCTAAAATGCCTAAAGTTGAGGAATTCTATCATTTTTAAAAGACAGAGCGTGAGCGACACCATAAGTTTAGGCATTTTAGCTCATTTGTTTTTTGATTTAAATTTTGAATTGGAAGAGGATACTGCCCTCGGATGCCTTAGACATTGAAGCGAAATTGAATAATATCCCCGTCCTGCACCTCGTAAGCTTTGCCTTCCAATCTCACGGTCCCCCGCTTTTTGGCCTCGGCATAACTGCCGGCGTCCGTCAAATCCTTAAAAGATACAACCTCGGCGCGGATAAACCCTTTTTTCATGTCGCTGTGGATGACCTCCGCTGCCTCCAGGGCCGGGGTTCCATTTCTTAAGGTCCAGGCCCGGACTTCATTGCTGATAATGGTAAAAAAAGAAATCAGATTTAGAACCTGATAGGACTGTTGGATGACGCGATCCATGGCGGATGCCGGGATATTAAATTCATTCAGAAATTCGGCAGCTTCGTCAGCAGGCATTTGCGCTAGTTCCTGTTCCAGTTTACTTCTGACCACCAGGCAGGCCTCTTGGGCGATGAGGCCTTCGGCCTCCGGCAGGCGATCATCATCGTCTTCGTTGTTAAACAGGATCAAAACCGGTTTGGCGCTTAAAAAGGTAAACCCCCTGAGTTTGGGAGCCGAGGATAGGTCCGGTCTTTTTCTTAATGGCATTTCACTTTCAAGGCATTGCCGGCACTCCAGCAACAGGGCCTGTTCTTCGGCGTCCATTTTTTTGCCGCGTTGGTGGTCCACTTCGATGCGTTCGATGCGTTTTTCGGCAACCATCAGATCGGCCAGAATTAACTCCTGATCCAGCCGCATAAAATCTTCCGCCAGCGCCGGTTTTTCAAAGCCGTAAGCTGCATGATTTCGAACGACATGCAGCAGCGCATCACAATCCCTTACCGATGTCCAGCGACTCGACTCGCCGGGGCGGTCTTTTTTAATTCCGGGCAGGAAATATTCCACCTGGGCATAAATGGTCTTTTGAGGCTTAAACATCCGGCTGAGGGCATCGACACGGTCATCCGGAACGCGGATGGCGGCAATGCGGTCTTCGCCCCTGTGTTCGGCGCCGCTAATATTTTTAGTTAAGGCATCGAAAACTGTTGATTTGCCGGCACGCGGCAGGCCAATGATTCCAAGTTTCATCTAAAGGCCTCAAAAAATTCTTCGGATCGTTTCGATTTTATAGGGATAGCGGGTGTCAAACGTTACACCAGAAATCCCCTTCAAGACGAACACCCTGGACGTGCCTTAGACCCTACCATTGGCAGCGGAGATGAAGCAAATAAAAATTAAATTTATGGTCAGCCGCGCGGTCGAAGCCGGTTTTGAAACCACTTCTATGTTTTTGTTGATGATTCTACGGCGTCGGTTTCAATTCCAGGGGCTGCATCGGTCGGTGATATTTGCCGGCGGAACGGATTGTTGAATATGAATACAGTGATAATCGGCAGGACAAGGCCCATGGCGCTGACCGTTATCATCAATATTCCCAGCTCTTCGTATTGGCCCCGCGGGATGGTGAAAATTTTATTTAAATAATTGGTGCCAAGGTTGCTGGCGGAAAGGGCCAGATTGGTAAAGGCTGCCATGACCGCAAAATAGGTGGCTTTTTTGTCCCGCGGCGCCTCCTTTGCAATCCACGCCAGCATGGGAATCATGGCCACCTGACCCAGCGGTGAGTCGGCCATGGTATCGATGATGGCGATGGTGCGCGCGCCAAAGCCGAAATGGGCCTCGGTCCAGACATGCAATCCAAAGTACATGCCGATAAACGGCAGAATCATTATGGTTTGGTAAACCGATAAAAATACTACCAGATACGGCACCGGATGACGGCCCATCCAGCTACGCAGGGCAACCATGCCGGCGATGGCCAGCAAAGAGGCGATCTGACGCAAGGTGCCGAGAAAAGCCTCATTAAAGCCCAATACGTCGATTTGCCACCAGAGGGCTCCTGGACCGAATGAAGGAATGGCCCGAAAGACAAAAATAATAACGGCGATGCCGATGATTTCACGACGTTTGATAGGATCCATTTCCCGCACCAGCTGGTGAATCAGATATCCGATAATACCCAGGGACCCCGCAAAGATGATTTCTTTTTTTAACTGCAGGTCTGAAAGCCCCAGCAGCAATGTCATGATCACAAATATCCCGCTGCCGCCTAAAATATACCAGTTGGGGATGTGGGGCGTCGTGCGTCTGCAACATTGTATCGATTTGTTCTGCAGAGAAGCCTTCTTGCCGCAGTTGATGATGGCGACGCCGGGTCGTCCAGCTGCCCAGGGTAACCCCTAAAACAGAGATAATGGGTATGACCAGAGACCACTTGTACATGATCTCGTAGGAGAGTATGCTTGCCAGCCAGCCGCCCAGTCCGGCCACCAGGGCGCTGCCGCCGATGATCGCCATGCGCCCCAGGGTCTGCATGGTGACATGCATGCGCTGCAGTTTTGCACATCTTCAGTTTTAAAGGATCAAGATTGAATATTCCGTCTTTGGCCTTGATTTGAAGTTGCAGATTTCGATTTTGGCTTTATTGACGACAAGTTGCCCAATCTGAATCCGGCCGTCTAAAATAAGTTTGCGCAGGGGTTCGTAATCGGCGGCCTGCTTTTGAGTCGGTTTTTCAGCCGCCGCCGTCGGCTGCTCTGATTGGGGGGTAAATAACGATCTGCATCAATGCGGTCCAGATTGAAATCGAATGCCAGATTGGGTCTCGAAAAATCAGAGGCGTTCAGCGAAAATTTGAGCGTCGATTCGTCCAGGTTGAGAATTCCATCCGAAACCACTAATTTTTTTTGATCCCCTTTAGAGATTCGCCTTTAGCGCCACACGACCCAATGCATCAGGATCGGAAGTCGCGACGGGGAAACTCCTGGCCCAAGGCCGCTATTAATTTTCGTGGGGAAAACGCTTTGATCTCGACGGCCAGATCGACGCCCGGTTTTGAGCCCGGGTTACTTACCTTACCGTTGAGTTGCAGGATCAGCTCTTTGAGTGCCTTGATGTCAAGCGCCAATGGAATCGTTGCCTGCTTAAAATCTTTGCCGCCGGTCTCAACTGCCGTCAATGGACAGCGGTTGATTATCCAGGAGCGCTGAAAATGAAAGTGTGACCGGACGCTCCAGGGAAACATCTTTTAATTTTAAGTTGACCGCTGTGATTTCTTTGCGGGTATTGGCGGTGTGGTCAATCCAAATAATCGAACCGTTCTTAATTGAAAACTCACCAACTGTCAGATCCTTGATCGGCAGTCCGGCTTCTGCTTCTTCCGCTTTAGGCGCCTTGCCAGCTTTTTCAGCCGCTGATTTTTCCTTAGCATCTTCGGGCTGGGCCCAGTTCACCTGCCCGTTTTTGTTTCTCACCAAGGTAATGTTGGGTTCATTTAAAATAAATCGTTTCACTTGAATATCTTTAGAAATCAGGGGCAGAAGTTTTATGCGGACTTCAAATGATTTGATGGTGACAAGCTCTTTTTCCGAAAATCCAGCTGTGTTCCCTAACCGCAGATCAGAAAAGGAAATACCGGCCCAGGGGAAAAGGGATAAGCTCAGGTCATCGCCCACCGAAAAGGGTCGACCGGTGGCGTCAGCTACTTTTTTCTCCAATTGCGGCTTGTAATCCCGAATGTCGATGAATGCCGGTGCGATTAACAATACGGCGATAACCAGCACGACCAGACTGGCACAAATAATCAGCCCCCACTTGATGGCCTTGTTCATGGTATGTCTCCTTTTTCTAAAGTAGAGGGAATTTAACTTCAGCTAACGTATTCACCCTATTGCGAGCTGTCAAGATTGCTGCAAATGAGGGTGCACTTGGGACAATTTCAATATGAACGACTTGATATAACGATTAATTTTCAGCTTAAAAATGAATTTTCTACTTCTGCTTTTTAGATACCAGTGCTTCCTGCAGTTTTTCTCCCAAGGCGCCTAACGACGATTGATCCTCCTTGGTGAACTGCTGCCAATTCTGTTCATCGCCGGATGTCCCCGGTGCCAGTGTGATTTTCCGTTCTTTAGCTGAAATCTCTGTGATGACCACAGGAATGGTATTGCCTTCCTTAAGCTTTTCGATGACGGTGGATTGAGATGACTGACTGATTTTGGATTTCGGAAGCAGACCGGTGACGCCGGGTGAAAGGGTGATAAAATAACCGAATTTTTCCTTCTTTTCGATAACGCCTTCGACTCTCTGGCCTGCCGAATATTTTTGCGGTACCTCGCTCCAGGGATCTCCTTCGGCATCGCGTATGCTTAACGAAATCCTCCGGTTTGCGAGATCCAGGTCTTTTACCAGAACAAAAACACTTTCACCCGGCGTCACGATTTCTTGCGGTTTCAAGATTCGTTTTTGATAACTCATTTCACTGATATGGACCAGGCCTTCAATTCCATCCGCGATTTCTACAAAGGCACCGAATTTCGCACAGCGCGTGACCCTACCTTTGACCTTATCGCCGACCTTAAAGTGGTCATCTGCACTCAGCCACGGGTCATCGGTCACTTGCTTGATGGAAAGCGAAATTTTGAGGTTATCTGAGGCGTCGGGCCTCTCGATATCAATTACTTTGACCCGCACCGGTTCACCCATGGAACCAAACGTTTGCGGATCCTCTACCCGGGACCAGCTCAGTTCCGATACATGTACCAAACCATCTACGCCAGGGTGTAATTCAACAAAAAGGCCATAAGGCATCAGCTTTGTGATACGCCCATTCAATACATCGCCGTTTTGCAACCCGGTACAGAACTGTTTTTTAGACTTTTCCAGCTCCTTACTCAACAGGGCCCGCCGTGAGACGACAATGTTTTTATCGCGCGCGTCAACCTGGTTGATTAGAAACGGGTGGGTTTGACCCACATAGTCCTCCAGATTTTCAACAAAATTTATATCGATCTGACTTGCCGGGCAAAACGCTTTTCTGCCCATAACCTCAACGCGCAGTCCGCCCTTGCATGTTTCCAAAATCTTGCCTTCCACCGGGACTGTATTTTCATAAGCCTCCTTAAGCAGATCAAAACTGCCCGCGCCTGAAAAGGCGTTTGAAAGTCTGATTTCATCTTCGCTGAGTCCAACGACGAATAATTCGAGCGTATCGCCCTCTTTATGAGGCAACTGTTTGTCTTTATCCAGCATTTCAGCTGTGTCAACGATGCCGTCAATTTTGTTGCCAATATCCACAAAGATGCTGTCTTTGCTGATGGAAATAATTTTTCCCTGAACCTTGTCGCCGACTTGTATATCTGATTTTTCAGCGGGGCTGTAAGCGTCCAGGAGTGCGGCAAATTCTGCTTCAGGATTTGTATTTTTACCATCGTCTGTCATTATATGGCTCCTTATGGAAAATGGAAAATCGTGTCCACCCTTCTCTGTGGCCGATACTTTCGTAATCTAACAACTGAAGGCTTCAGTCGCAAGGAGATTATGCACTCGGGTTTTTGATTTGAGCTGTTGACTTTTTTAGCATTTATACTCAGAATAGCATCCTTGTGAAGCGATTAGCGCATAAGCTATAATTCGACTATAACTCGTCTCAAAAACCTGATAGAACTCCCAACCGAGGAAGCTAAATTATGAGTCAGCAAGGGCACAGGTATTTGATGGAGAGCGATGAAGAATCTGTCCGACTTGATCGGAAAACGGCTACGGATGCGGTTGAAAAACAGGCGCTCTGGGCCGGGATTGAGCCGGGCATGCGCGTTGCTGATTTAGGCTGTGGTGCTGGAAAAACCACTTTTGTATTGAACCAACTCGTTGGGCCGGCTGGATCCGCCGTCGGGATCGATATGTCACCGCAGCGGCTTGACTATGCCCAAAGCCATTATAGCCGCGCGGGAATTGAATATGTATGTAAAGATATTCGTGAACCGTTAAATGATCTTGGAATGTTCGACTTTGTATGGTTGCGGTTTGTTCTCGAATACTATCGTCATGAGAGTTTTGATATTGTAAAAAATATTTCCAAGATCCTCAAACCCGGCGGCATTTTATGCCTGATTGATCTGGATTGTAACTGTCTGCGTCATTTCGGCCTCTCTGAGCGACTCGAAAAGTATCTAATCGAAATCATGGAAATTATGGAAAATAAGTTTAATTTCGATCCATACGCCGGAATAAAGCTTTACGCTCACCTTTTTGATTTGGACTATCAGGACATCGCCGTGAATCTTACCCCGCATAACCTGATTTATGGTGAATGAAAAGAGACGGATAATTACAACTGGACAAAGAAAGTGGAAATGGCAGCAAAGACTTCAGGATGCCGGTTCCAAGATTACGAAGACGGGTACGAAGGCTTTATCAAAGAATTCTGGATTTTTTTTCGGATTTCAGAAGGTTTACCTATACCCCGTTAATTTCCTGCCGGGGTCGCAAGCCTGTGGCGGATTGAGACAGGTTCTGGATTTCTTCACTAAAGAAATCGCAGAAGACGATTGATATACTTGAAATACTGATCGGTGAACTGCAAACTCAATGCCCATAAGTTATAGCATTTCTCATAAGCAATGCCCTGTTCATCGGCAAATGCAACGGGATAGAGAAGCGCGGGCAAGTTTGCTTTTTGATATTTTGTGGCCAACAGATCCAATGTGGCCCTTAAAATGTTTGCCGAAAGCGCCTTTTTGTCGATCACAAAAACCTTGATACAATTGGTCAGATCGAAAGATTAAGGCCCAGGTCGGTTAAATTCACCATAAAAATTGCCTTCAGTTGACCCTCCTGCCGCAGTGCAAGTAGCCGGCGGTCGCGCTGCAAGTCCAAACGTTTGTATTCTTCAGAAAGCTCATCAATGCGATGATGGTTCGGTCTTAAATCGGCGGCATCCAGCAGCAACCCTCCGGATACGTGCTGGTAAAAACTTTCGAGTTCTAAAAGGTCGACCCTTGAAACCGGACGAATCTGCCAGGATTCCGGCAGGTGTTGCACCGGGTCAGAATTACACTGATGACGATAATAGGCAAACGGGTCTATGGAGCATCCTTTGGGATCATGGATCGAATTGGCAGCGCCGCCAAAGACGCGACTCGGAAATCTATTTTCAGGTCGATAATAACAGATCAAATAATCCATATGGAGAGAATCGAGCTGGTGAGAATTATTGCCATACGGCCAACTTGATCAAGACGATCAAACCCGCTTTGTTGAGAGCTCGGATTTGCGGGCCGCGTGGTGATGGATTAACCAGGTTTTATTATAATAGCGCAGCATGGCCATATGCCCCATGATGCGGCCGTTGTCCTGATAGATAAAATGCCGGGCAATGTTGGACTCATTATTGTAGAGCTTTTCGTAAGTCGCTTTGATCTGCTGTTTGTTTTTCTGGATATGTATATACTTATCCGGATAAATGAACCCCGTTTCAAAGAAAAAATTCCAGAGCTCATCCAGGTTCACGCGGTTGCAAAAATATGATTTGTCATTTTGGGTTTGCTGCAAGATGGAGATCAGTTTGACATGGTCTTTAATATTGATATCCAGCAAAGCCACACCGCATTTAACCCAATTCCCCGCTTTTTCAGCTTCAATGTTTTTGCGATAAACCACTTGAGCGCGGCATTTGATTTTAAAGCTGTTGGCAAAGCTCAACTCCAGAGCCGGCAGAATCATGCCCGGCAATAGCACAGAATTATTTTGATTTTCTTCTACCGCAAATCCCGATCCCGATAAATCGACGATTTTAAGATCAAACATCTTATTGGTGAAGGGATGCCTGAAAAGAACATCCGGAGACGGTGTCAAGTGATATCGGTGACTGCGGAACTCTTTATGCTTAAACCGCTGAATTTCATTAACCAGTGGCTTTAAAATATAGACACGGCTTTTCCTGCCGGCGCCTTGCCGAATGATTTTGCATTCACCGGCAAAATAGGTTTCCTTCTGGTCCGATAGAATTAGGTTGACCGGCGATTCCGAGTTGATCCATTCAAATGTTTGGGGTGGAGTGGCTTTTAGTTCGATCTTAAGTGAACAGGCATTAAAATCAACCAGGGTGCCGGAAAACAGGGTGCTGTTTTGAATTAATTGGGCTTTTATATCTTGACAGCCGTAGCGAATAACTTTTCGCGAACTGACTTCAAAACCATAATCCGGTAAGCGCAGGCGGATGACTTTTTTATCCATCCGGATGAGTTCGGGTTCCACTTGAATCAGGTTCTGGCTGTCAGGAATCAAAATATTTTGAAATTCATAAAAATCGAGTACCTGCAAATCCTCTTCTGATTTTTCCCAAACGCAATCCAGCCTGTTGTCCAGGCAGGGTTGCGGTCTGGCCAATAGCGTAAGACGTGTATGATAATTGCGGTGTTTAAAATTAATCAGGAGGGTGCTGTCTTGAAAGTTGATGAAGTTAAGCTTATTAATGAGCTGATTTTTACTGACCGGTTTTCGGTCTTCCTGGCCCTTTTCCTCTGTGATTCTGCGGGAAACCGCATAGATGTCAGTTTTTTCGGGAACACTGATTTGTGGATCGGCGTCTGAGTCTTTTACGGGTTGGGTCTTCTGAGAAGCTTCTGCTTCAGTCAATGGCCCAATGAGCAGTAGCTTTTTTCCAGCGGTTTCCATGTCCTCCATTCCTTTCTACTTAATCCAGATCACAAGTGAGATACCCCCCCAGGTTGTTTTATCTCACATTTTCGATCAAGATTTCCTCGACGTGTAAGTCCGCCATTGGTCATTATCTTTTTTAGCTATATGTCATATTACCTCCTGCCTCAAGACCCAGTCAGCCTGTAACATATTCGGAAATGGCAAACAACAAGTATTTTTGAAAAACAACAATTATTTTTTTGAATTTCATTTAGTTATTGGTGATTGACTTCTATAAATAATGTTAACTATAGCGGCAAAAATAAGATTGTAAAGGATAAAATGATTGCCTGGTGCAGTCAATTTTGAAAGCTACAAGATATTGTGTTGCTCTGAATGAATAAGCAAAATATAGCCTGATTTTTTAACGGAGTGGTTGCGATTTCTAAGCCGGGGTTTTATATTTTACCAGAGGCCATTTCAAATAGTCAAAAGACACCAGGAACGTGAAAGGAACCAAGTGATATGGGCAATCAGATAAGGACCACAATCCTGCTGGCCGTGATGACGGCGTTGATTTTATGGATTGGCCAGCTATTCGGCGGGCGACAGGGTATGATTATCGCGCTTGTGCTTGCCGCCGGCATGAATTTTTTCAGCTACTGGTATTCGGACAAAATCGTATTAAAAATGTATCGTGCGCAGGAAGCCAGCCCGCAGCAGGCCCCGCAGCTTTTTGAGATGGTCCAAAGGCTTTCGCGCAAGGCCGGTCTTCCGATGCCGAAGTTATTTATCATTCCCCAAGAAGCGCCCAACGCGTTCGCCACCGGTCGCAACCCGGAACATGCCGTAGTGGCGGTTACCCAGGGATTGCTTAATATAATGGATCGAGATGAGGTGACCGGCGTGCTGGCCCACGAGATGGCGCACGTGAAAAACCGCGATATTTTAATCGGCAGCATAGCGGCAACCATGGCCGGCGCCATTATGGTTCTGGCGAGCATGGCGCGCTGGACGGCCATTTTCGGCGGCCGTGGGAGCAGTGATGACGAAGGCGGGGGTGGCGCCATTGGTCTGATTGCGATGTCACTTTTGGCACCATTTGCGGCCGTGATTATTCAAATGGCCATATCACGTTCGCGAGAATATTTAGCGGATTCGACCGGTGCCGGTTTTGCGGGCAAACCGGAAGGATTGGCCCGGGCGCTTGATAAGCTTGGCCGCTATTCGAAAAAGCTGCCGATGCATGCCAATCCGTCGACGGCGCATATGTTTATCGTGAATCCGTTGTCGGGCAGAAGTTTAATGGGTTTGTTTTCAACCCATCCGCCGTTGGAAGAGCGCATCGCGCGTCTAAGGGGGAATCCCCCCCAGACCGGCAAGACTTTAGAATCCGGCGAGGATCGTCGACAAGCCCAGGCCAGGGCCATGTGGGATCGGCTTTCAGATTGATAGCGGGGGGCTTGCTGTTATATTTCACCGCAGAGACGCAGAGATTTTTTTCTTGTTCTGATTTCCTGAGAGGGGAAATCAGAACAAACAACCTGCTGCATCACGTACCGCAGCAGACGGCGGTGTTCTTGCCTTTGATCCAGGTCTGAATAATATAGGAGGCGCATCCGACCCCGGGGGCCACAGCGATCGCTTCGGTGGGGCAGTTTTTGGCGCAGGCACCGCACTCCATACACCCGTCTAAATCATGAATCCGGGCTTTTTTGCGGTGAAGTGAAAAAACCCCATGAGGGCATACGATTTCACACATGCCGCAACCCACGCAGGCCGCTTCGTCCAACCGCAACGTTGTCACACCGGCAAGGTATCTAAAATTTTCCATTTGCAAATCCTAAACTAAGCAAGCCAAAAAGTCGAATCACAAAAAGCACGAAAAAAACATTGAAGCCGCCTAACCTGCAAAGGCCGATGCGACCCATGCGACCAGCGCCGCTAACAGGGCCGCCGCCTGCAACGGTATGGCTTTACGCATTTCTTTTTCGACCCCCGAAGGTGAAGTAAAAGGCGTTGATCCGGTAAAATTCATTGCCAGGTAAGAACTGACGGCCGTCGTCCAAAGTATCAGCGCCAAGGCGCCTAAAAGCTGCAAATCGCTTCGAAACAGCGCTATAATTCCGGCTGCGCCCAAAACACCGATGATGGCCCCTTTCAGTGCAAAGGATCGTCCCGGTATCCAGGGCAAAAGCGCCGGGGTGGCGACCGCCCCGGCCAGGATTCCGGCCGCATAGGCGACTGTCAGCATGATCCCTCTGAGCCATGCGGCTGAAAAGGAAAAAACATGGGGTCCGATCCCGGAAATCAGAAATGCTGCCAGAAGAACCCACAACGACGGCTTCGGCAAGTGGGCACAGTTCCACCGGTGTCAAGGATGACCCGATCGATGGTATTGAAAGTGACCTTGCGCATGGATGATTCAGATTTAAATCCATTGTTTAAAAAGTTCGGAAGATCTTTGCTGCGCACCGGCCCATAAATTACTTTAAAGCCACTTTGTTTTTTGACGTCATGCGCGGCAACGCCAGTGGCCGCCAGTTGCGGCAGAATCAGCCGGCTGTGGGTTACCACTTTTTTAACTTCCGAGCGGTTTACCCGGCGAACGACTTCTTCGGTTGAAAAAAAATTTTTTCCGGCCGCACACCACACATTGATACCACGGGTGTCCAGAACCAGGATCCAGGCATTTATGGATGTGAGCGCCTTGCGCAAATGATCAAATGTCAGTTTATAGTTTGCAGTGACCAGAATCGGTGCCTGGGAATCCGGCGCTCCCGACACAATACAGACCCGGTGCAATTTTATATTGGCTACGGTTAATTCCCAGCCGCGCTCTGATCGTACCGGCATGATCCGGCCATTGCAGGGCTGTTTTTACGCGCGGTACCGGCCCGGCCGGCGTCTGGACAAACTCCTCTACGAAATCAAGCAAGGCAAAGCCCGGTTTCTCAAACGGGCTGCTTGGCGGTCCCGCGGGCGCCCCACAACACGCCTCATCCTGCTGAGCGGTCTCGGTTAAGGGCCCGGGAGCGATGCTGATCCCCATCGGCTGACCGTTCTGCTTTTCACAGCAGTTTGTATTTTGCGGGAATTTTTTCTTCATTTCATCAATTCGGCATCCAAGTTTATCGTAAATATACGATATACAATCTGGCTGCTGGCGGTCAAGTGCAAATCCATGATCCAGGGATAACCATTTGGGATGTGGCAAACGGTGGGACTGTTTCACGGTCATATCCGTTACGAAGACAAAATATTTTTGGTTCGTTGCGCAACCAGTGCACATTCCCTGCTGCGTTTCGCACCTAAAAACGCGATGGCTAAAACCAATACCGGAATGGCGACAAACAATCCGAGGACCGGGATTATCGTAAAACTGACAATCGTTAGGGCCAAGCCCAGAAAAAGTAAAAACAGGCCAACAGCAAAATCAGAGAATCTTTCAAAATAACAGCTTATGCGATTCATAATGGCACCCCTTATAGGAAACAATCTTGAACTTCGATTGTCGCTCAATTTAGCTCTAAGTTAGTCTTTAATTGATTTTTCACAGTGACAGGAATTTTGGCTGAGGCATACCCTGCAGCGGTCATCGCTGCAAAGCTGGCATGAATAGCAGTCTTTACAGGAATGTTTTCGGGCCCCCTCTTTTGGCGGGTCGGGGACATAAACTTTTCCCTTTAATCCGCGAACGATGGTAAATGGCATCGCCATACCCCTTGGCCGGTGTAAATTTTAACATGAAAATGCTGCGATTCTTCAATCTTAAGATAAGAATGGAATCGGCGGATTCAAGCGGTCGGATACTCTTAGAACCGAGCCGGTTAATCGCTGTTTAAGGCGGGATATTTATCTGTTATATAGATCGTTTCGGTTAAATGGTTAAATCGTTGAATGGTCAATTCGTTAGCGGACATTATTCCTTTTTGACTATTTAACGAATCGACCAATTGACGATTCGACTATTTAACTCGGGCGCAGCTCTGGCTGTTGAAATGCTTATATCTGACCTGTTGTGAGTTAATATACAAATAGCCCCTGGATTTCGCGGGTTTTGGTTTGGCAATGAGTTGCTCCATATCATCGCCAAAAAAACTTTTCATTATCGCCGATAGCTGATTTCGCAGAATTGAATAGGAGTAGTGCCGGGCGGCTATCGCATAATTACTGCCCACCATTTTCTTTCTTCGTTTCGAAGATTCCAGAATGTCCACAACACTTTGGACTGTTTTTTTCGAAAGAAAACCATCCATGACAGCCAGGTCAAATCCGAGTGGCTCAATATCCCGCACAAAGGTGGAATAGCGATTGACCAGAATTGGTTTTTTGAAGTAAATCGCTTCTATAAACGCATTGCCGAATCCCTCATAAAGGCTGGGAAAGGTAATGAAATCCGCGTAGGGATAAACATCCCACAGAGAATATCGGCTGCCGTTTTTGCCGTTTCCGTTCCACGGATCGGTAATGCGAATCGAAACCAGGCGCAAATCCACGTTATGTTCACACGCATATTCTTTTAGCCATTCCGCATATTCAAATCCTTCATCCCCGGCTTCGTGAGATATGACCAGTTTATTTTTCTTATTTTTAAGTTCCTTTACCAGTTCAATGGCGAACTCGATGCCTTTACGCTGAACAATGCGGGTGGGCTGCAAAATCATACGGTCATCCGGTTCCAGACCGATAGACTCGCGAAAGATCTCCGTTCGCTTTTTGCTCACATTGGGCGGGTTTTCAAAATCCAAAACATTTGGAATAATTGTCGAGGCAATACCGGTGCGCAGGGCCAGTTGCTCCTGGGCGGCTGAATTGATAACGACATGTCGAATATTATTCAAATTGGGCGGAAATGCCATTTGAATATAATCGTTGACGGCATTGATCGAAAAACGGACTCTTTCCCAGTAAAAATCGTGATGGTGTGCAATGGTCGGCAGTTGGGTTTCGGCAATGGTTTCGGTTAAAGCCAGACCCAGGGGGACATGCAAAGGTATCGTCAGCGCATTTTCGGCAACCAACAAATCAATTTCGAATCGCTTGATGAATTCATGGAGTTTCAATTTAAGGTCTGAACGCAGGTCATGGATGGTTTGGGTGACAGGCTGCTTGCGACCTTTCTGGCCGAAAACGCGTGCATTGATCCACTGGTTTATCTCGTGTTGGAAGTGGGCTTCGGGAACATGGAAGCTTTAATCCGGAATGCGATCCAGGGCGCCGGCAAACCAGAAACATCTGTGCCCGCTTTGCTGCAGGATATCGGCCCATTTACTGGATTCAAGGGAGACTCCGTCCGTGCCTGCAAATCGTGTTGATACAAATCCGATATTCTTATGCATTCAAATAAAACCTGTGCCGCAATGTTTCAAAAGGGTAGAATGAATAACCTTATTTCAACCGGGAACCTGCTGTCGATAATCAGGCGCAAAGGTATAGAATATAATTACCATCTTACTGGAAACAACCCTGCTGCTATTTTTTAAAATTTTTTTGATTCTCAAATTTTAATTGTTTTGTAAACACTTTTAATTTGAATGCGATGAAATTTGTGGCCGATAAATGCCGGCGCGATTTGGTTATATGATACCACAGTGTTCCGCAGATATACAATATATAGTGGTATGTCAAGCATAAATAGCCAATCGGTTGTGCTAAAGACCGACACCTTATCTGAACCCGGGATAACACAAGCGATGGTCAGAGCGGGCGGGCCGTGGGAGTCATCTCTTCCAGCAGGCTGCCGACAACGGTACACTGCAGACCAAAAGGAAGGTAACCGGCGTAACCGAGCAGCGGCATTTCAAAAATTTGATAGCGGTGCACGAAGGGTATACTGTATTGCCATTTGGCCAGGCTGAAAAAATTCCACATTTCCCAGAACACGCCGCAAATGACTGCGGCCATTGCAGCCGCTACTACCGCGGTCCAATTGCCAGCGACCGCACCGAATAAAATATGGCGCTCGTCCATCAGGGTCTGCAGCGATAGAATAATGAGCAATGGTGCGACCCAGAGCAGCGGGAAAAGAATGTTGGGCCAGATGCCGATGGCGGCCAGCCCGGCAGCGGATAGCATCAGTGTAAGGGTGGCTAAGGTTTTAGGGAAGGGGATACGCAGCGGTTTTAGATGGTCGAATCGCTGTTGAAGCCACCGCGCTGAAAGCAGCCAGTCACGGAGGCCCAAAACCGCAGGCAGCACAGTGGAGAACGGCAGGGTGGCATACCAAAAATATTCCCAGGCATTAAATTGGGGACCGATATAGTACCAGTTTTGCACGAAACGGTTCAAATATTCAAAAAACCACCAGAACGCGGCGCTGATCGGGAAAAGCAGTAGAAAAAATGCCGGTCGATCCAGCATCATGCAGTTTCCCCGTTGCCGATGAGCAAAGGGCGTTGATGACGATAATGAAGGCGAGCCACAGGGGCGTAAAGGTGTGCGGCTGGAAACCCGCCAGCCATTCGAAACGCGTCCAGGCCATCATCCAGGCCATCATTCCGATGATCAGGCCGAACCATCCCCACCAGGGAAACGAGCGTGCCGGCCGACTTTCAGGTTCAACCTTCCGGGGTTGTTTAAGGGCGTTGATGATCAGCGCTGTCAGGCAGGTGCAAATGATCAAGGTGTAAAGGATAAATACAAGCCACGAAAAGGCTTCGTGACGAACGTATCGGGTGGCGGGCGGAAATTCCAGATAGTCTGAAACAGGATATCCGGCCATCCATACGCCGAGCAAGGGCAAGCCCAGCAGCATGACAGCCAGTATAAAAAATTTGAAAAAAAAGCGTTTGATGCCGGACATATCACGCTGCCTTCAGAACACAAGCTCCGATTTATATTAAAATTTTACCACGAAGTTCACGAAGGCCACGAAGTAAATAATTTAAGAGACGTTTCCTCAGCCTTCGTGTATCTTCGTGTCCTTCGTGGTTAATTTAAGATTCTAGAAAAAACTCGAAAGCGGTTGATTGCTATGATGCTTCTGTTTGCAAGGCTTCGGGTAATTCGCAGGTCTCTGCCGATTTTCGGGCCTCCACATAGTGGGCAGCGGCCAACGCGGCCGTGGCGCCGTCCGATGCCGATATGACGATTTGCCGGAAATATTTTTGTCTGAGGTCACCGATGACGTAAATCCCGGGTGCATTGGTTTCGCACTTTTCATCGGTGACGACATATCCGTCGGCATTCATTTTGGTGCCGGCCGGAACCAATTTATTGTTGGGTTCAAATCCGATGAAAATAAACACGCCGTCCGCTGACAGGTCGCTTTTCTCACCGCTTTGGGTATTTTGCAAATCCACTCCGCAAACGCCGCTGTCGTCAGCTTTGATTTCGGTAACGACCGAGTTCCATAAAATCTCAATTTTGCACTCGGCCTTGACGCGTTGCTGCAAAAGCGCACCGGCCCTTAAGGCATCCCGTCGGTGGACCAGATAGACCTGTTTGGCCAGTTTGGCCAGATAGAGGGATTCTTCGGCGGCTGTATCGCCGCCGCCCACCACCACCACGGTTTTATCTCTGAAGAAAAATCCGTCACAAACCGCACAGTAAGAAACGCCTTTGCCGTATTGTTCTTCTTCCCCCGGGATATTGAGTTTACGCGGGTTACCACCGGTAGCCAGTATAACTGCGTGGGCCTGTAATTTATCGCCGTTGGCAAACTTTACGGTATGGAAATCAAGACCGGGCGCAAGATCCACAACTTCTTGAGAGATGACTTCCAGCCCGTATGATTTGGCATGCTGAGAAAACTTTATAGCCAGATCGGAACCGCCGATGTGTTCATCACCCGGCCAGTTTTCCACCGAATCGGAATTATTCATCTGGCCTCCGGGCAAACCCACCTCTATTAGAACCGTCTTTAATGCAGCGCGCATAGCATAAATACCGGCGGTCAGACCGCCAGGCCCACCGCCGATAATAATCAAATCATAAACCTCATTGCCCGACATACAGCGCCTCCTTTTGTTTAGTAAGGATTTTATTCATCGACAAACCGTCTTCTAATATAAGATCCGTAAACTCCAGTTACAAGAATAAAATCCCAGTTGGGTCTTTACTGCATCGATGGTTATTTGTTATCTGTTATGCGTTATGTTTTCAATCGAACAATTTTATCAGGCATATGAAACCGAAGCGGCTGAGGTCGCAATTAACGGCAAGAAATTTAGTATTCTGCTCCCCAAGTATTTGGACCGGTTTATCAATCCCAATGATGTGCTCCACGATTTTCCTTTATGGGCCAAGATCTGGAAAGCATCCTGGGTGCTATCCGGCTATCTTGCCGATTTACCGCCGGATGTCAACAAACGTCTCTTAGAAATCGGTGGCGGTGTCGGATTTGTGAGCATTGTCGCAGCGACTTTCGGGCACCAAATTACGATGACCGAATATAATCCGGATGCCTTAAATTTTGCCCGCGCCAATGCCTGCCTGAATAGTTGCCCGGATTTGCCAATCAAAAAGCTGGACTGGAATCATTCTCGGCTAAAGGATCAATATGACATGATTGTGGCTGCTGAAGTTACCTATAAAGAAGAGAATTTTTTTCCTTTGATTCGACTTTTCAAATCGAACTTAAAGCCCGGGGGCGAAATCATAATCGCTTCGGAGATCAGAGAAAGCGGCAAAGATCTTTTTCGTCTTTTTAAATCCGATTTTGACATCACCGTGGCAAAGAAAACCTTGCGTTCAGAAAGGGTCGCCATACCCATTGTTTTATTGAAAATGCGTAAAAAAGATTGAGCCCGCTACTTGTTGAGCCCGATGAAAGCCGAAGAACATTTAATTTTTATACCGTTTAACGGCTAACGGGTAACGGGCGCAACAGGCGAACCGAACGTCGTTTAATAAAATTGCATTTTGGCTCAAATTTGCCTATATTTAAATATAGAACGCTTCGCTCACCATAATGCGGCGATGCATTGTTGGCCCTCCATCACGCAAACACAACTGAGGATCGGGTTGACTTCAGTCAATACGAATTATGTGGGGTAATCATTTGATATTGGAGCATAGAAATGACTTTAAAATCATTTAGCGGCAAAGAACGCAGAGCATATGTCAGACTCGAAAGATCTTTACCGGTGCGAATCAAGATTTCTGCAAATCAAATGAACAAAACCTATACGGCAACGACGAAAAATATAAGTCAGGGTGGGCTCTGTCTCGAAATTTACCAGGATACCCAACAACTGATTGAGAATTTGGCTACTGCCGATTTTAAAGTCGGCATTGATCTTGACATCCTGATACCCAAACCCCATTCGGCAGCTTCTACAACGCCTGACTGGATCAGCAGCCGGGTGGATTGGTCGCGAAAACCGACTGCGAAAAATCCGGCGATGCTGATAGGACTTGAATTTGAAGGTTTAACCGACGAGGCCCGCAAACGGATCCACGGCTATATTGTTGAAGAATTTGTGAAGCGTTATGAGGAGCCTGATTAGAAAAAAAAGAGAGCGGCCGTTTGTTCATCATCGACCGTCTCTCTTTGTATTTCAATAATAAGAATGAGGTTTTGCCAGTTAGCCGTTTACCATTGACCGGCCACTCCTTTGCACAGCAATACACGTTCCTATTCTATCTTATCCACCAGGCCCCAATCCATAGCCTTTTCAGCGCTAAACCAGGTGGTTTTCTTCTCGAGCTCTTCCCACTTGTTTTTATCTAACCTGGAATTGGCAGTCAGCTTTCCAATATATCGTTCCCGCAATAGATGCATCAAATCGTTTTGAGAACGGATATCCGATGCGGTCTCACGTCCCGGCCACTTCCAGAGTGCGGCTTCATGAACCATGAAAATCGTGCCCGGGGCCGCAAAACGCTCGTTGCAGACCGCAAAAACCGGAACAGCCGCACTGGCGATGATTCCGGAGGCGTGAGCGGTGATGCGGAATCCCTTTCGCCGGGCGCGTTCGATTTGATCGGCCAGCGCCAGGCCCGAAAAGGCGTCCCCACCGGGTGAATTAATAAACAGACTGACATCCCGGATTTTGGTGTTGTTTTCTAAGACAACCAGATCATTCCAGAGTCGGGTCACATCAGAAACCGACAGGCCGGAAAAGATCTTAACAAAGGCTCTTTCTTTTGAAATGAAAGAGAGCTGCGAAAGATGACCTTCCTGATTGGGAACTTCCATGGATCTGTTAATCCGATCCGACTCATCTTTGTCGAC
This sequence comes from uncultured delta proteobacterium, assembly GCA_963706575.1. Taxonomy (GTDB): domain Bacteria; phylum Desulfobacterota; class Desulfobacteria; order Desulfobacterales; family JAHEIW01; genus JAHEIW01. The sequence continues at coordinate 520,368 of CAVPNL010000006.1, forward strand.
AACTTTGACTTTGGTCGGGTCCGCGGCCTGGACTTTTACGATGACCTCCTGGGCTTGGGGCGGAGCTTGTCCATTCGGCATGGTGGCACAACCGATAAAAAAAAGGCCAGAAACTGCAACGAGTATCAAACGTTTTAACATGGCAAAACCTCCTCATATTTTTATTCATTTTAGGGCATTGATAATTAAAGCAAGATTTATACCAAAATAAAGCGCCGGTGGGATTATAAAGATTTGTTTTAATATCAATTGGTTAGAAAAAAAATGGATTTTGGACTGCCAGACAGCTGCCGAGAAATTTTTTCCGGAGTCACGGATTTGACATGATAGGGTTCATATCGCCTGCAAGTTTAAAGATCAGCCCGCACCGGCTTAAGCGGGAGGTTAATCTGACGAAAATATCATTTAAATTTCAAGTCTTTAAGAAACCAACCGATATTAACTTTAATGAACCGAAATTGATCATTTTGGGAAGAGGAAGCAACTGGTGGCAACGAAAGAATATGAGCGCAGCGTTTCAGGTCCAAATACGGATGTCTGGATCATATCCGGAGGCAGGCATTCGCAAATTGGTCTGAGCGCAATCGAAGGTGCTAATAAGAATGAACAGGTAAAAGCGGTGAAGGAATATCGAATCTCAGATATCGCCTATTACTTGCTGAATCCGAAACCCATCGAAGTTGATAAGCGGCTAATCGGTTGTGAAATTCATTATCAACAGCGGCTGGCGGCTAAAATTATTGAAAAGATAAAGGGTCTTTTTCCCCGCAAACTGCGCCATAGATGGAATGGCCATATGATTCCGCCGGAGATTCTTTTATCGCATTGTAAGGTAGAGATGCCCCCGCTGAAAGATAAGGCGCTCGAGAATCATTTATACAGTATTTATGAGTACTTGCGCTCATATGATTCTATTTCCAAGCGCTTGCCGCAGCTCGATCCCGATCATATCGCGCATGTCATCGGCATCTGCAAAGATATTGGCGGCAGTTTGACCTATTTAAAGCTTCAAGGCAGCAGTGAAGACAAATTAAAATACATGCAAAATTATATTTCAAAAGACGTGGGTGTTCTGCTTCGCAAAGCATATATCGGTGACGGCCTGTTTGAGATGCGGGGGTTTGATTCTGCAGTCTATGATTCCAATCATGCCCATCGACTCATTGTCTATCAAAAAAACGGGAAACCCAGATGCTGTGTTTTGAATTCAAAAAATGCGGTTGAATATAGCCTGGAAGATTTAAATCTGTTGAAATTGTTGCTTTTGCTGCAACAGGCGCTGGCGGATGATTTGAAATTAAAGAAAGCCCTTGGCTATTGCATCCGCGGAGAGGCAAAGCCTGTAAAATTATTCTTTAACCGACAGCTCGAAGTGGATTATTCCAAGTCCATCTTTCCCCCGGTTTACCGTGACATATTAAAGGAGAAAAAGACCAATTCAAACCAGCAAAATCTGATCAGACCCGCCTTAAATTATTTGCAGATTGGAATTTCTTTTAATTATATACCGCAGGCAGACATGGCGGCAGACAACATGATCACGCTGATTTCAGTGCTTCACGATTTAAGAGCGTTGGAATTACTCCGGAAAAATTTGCCCCAGGTCTACAATGAAATTGAAAAGCGGGTGGGTGTTTCTGAAGCCGGCAGGTTTTACCTTTTGGATTCAATAGAAGGTTGCAGCAATGATGAGTGACTATAAAGACAATGATTATGAATGGATAAAAGAGTTGCTGGATTATCCTCATCAGCTGGAAGAGCGACTTAAATTTTTTGATAGCACCTCTCAAATCGAGATCCCTGAAGATCCGATTGAACGGGTCATCTTCCAGGACAAGGCCAAGCGGGCGATTCGGAAAACTGCGCAAAACCGGGGCCACATTCTTATGGTGGGAGGGCCGGGCACCGGTAAATCCATGCTGGCCAATATGTTTAAAGAAGTTTTGCAAAAATCCCTGGGGGATTATTTGCGACCCGCAGATGCCATCGTTGCCTATCCCGGAAAAGATAGAAACCATGTGCGGATTGCTTATGAGACGCCCCAAAAAATCGAACCGTTGCTGGAAAATTTTAACCAAGCGATTGATTTGGCAAGGGAAGCTGTGGATGAATTCAGTCTGGCTGAACAAATTCAAGCGGCCCGTAAAGTCAAAAGGGGTCTCCTGTGGGCGACGGTGATCGGTATTGCCGCCGGCGTTTTTTATCCGGCCGCCTTTGTTGCCGTCGGGTTGACGGGAATGGGCGCCATATTCATGTATATGCAGGAGAACAATCACCGCGCTCAGGAAAAAATTCAAAGAGAGTCAAACACCGATCGTCGCAATGCGGTCAAGCACTTGTATGATATGGTGCCGGATATTTTATATGATCCCCGAAAAGATAGCGACTTGATGGCCAGAATATCGGAACCGGACGCCAGAAATATGAAGGGCGGTTTTCGCCATGATCCATACCAATCCGGCAATCTCGAAACCCCCTGCCACAAAAGGGCCTATCTGGGAGCACATGCCAAATCGCCTATCATTTATGTCGATGAATTAAAAACCCTGATTAAGGTTGGCTACATGGCGGAATTGCTGGAGATTATGCAAAACAAACAATATATCCTTGAAGGTGGCCGAAATACCGGAAGCGGTGCCGCCGATCGGTCCGAGAATTATTTAAAAGCCGATAATATTATCGTTGCCTGCTGTAACCATGACACGCTACAGCATCTTCAACAGGAAGGCGAGGGTGCGTTCCTCAGCCGCATTGAAGATAAAGGCGAAATTATCCGAATGGAAAGTGCCGTACCGGAAACACCTGAAAATATTCGGCAGGTGGCGCAGTATATTAAACAGGAGATTTTCAATCTGGGGGAAGAGTTTAAGGATTCCTGGGGTGAGGTAATTGAAAAGGAAGGCTATGAAAGAGTTCGGCAGCGCAGCGAGTATATTTTTGGAAAATCACTTCCAGCTGATTTTAAACTGCAGGAACGCGAGTTTGACAAAAGTGCCGTTCTTGAACTGATTAAAGAGCTGAGGTGCCGTTCTTCGGACGGTAAGCTCAGCAGTATTTTGCGCCCGATAAATGGTGTCATCAAAGCGGCCGAGTTTGAGGCTATTTTTGAAAATTCGGCGCTGGTTCAAGCGCGACATGTTAGACAGGCGCTTAAAGAGCATTTGAGTTTAGAAGGGGGTCTTTCCAAAGAATTCAGTGAACACAAAAAATATTTAAAAAAATATATCGACTCGATGACTGATTCCATCGGCTATGTTGTCGGTCTGGCCGTCATCCATTCAAGTTCCAGCGGCCAGATGATGGGTCAACCTCTGCCGATTCATTGTCAGATTAATCTGGGAAACGCGGATAAAGTCGTTGCCCCGGGGAAAATCGGTGATATCGCCAAGGCTGCGGCGCAAAATGTCCGGGCTTCAATTAAAAAGGTGTTAAACAAGATCGGGGCTCCGTATGTCGGTTATGAAATGTATGTCGAATATATTCAGGCGCACGGTGGGGTTGAAGGCGACAGTGCGTCTGTCGCCATTGATATTGCGCTGATTTCGGACTTTGTAAAGCAACCGGTCAATCAGCGATACGGTGTTACCGGTTCACTCACCGGTGACATTATTCTGGCGGTTGGTGGGGTAACTGAAAAAATTCGTTCGATCATGGATCCGATCCTGGGAATGGAAGGCGCATGCATACCCTGGCTCAACAAACGCGATATTGAACCACTGCTGATAAATGCTGAAAGCGAATATATTCTAAAGGATGATATCCCCGGAATACGGATCTACCGGGCCGCCGGGGAAAAAGAGCCCTTTGATATCTTTTTTTGCAAGACCAAATACAATGCGTATCAAATCCTGATGGGATTACGGAAAGAGGCGGTGGAAACCCTCATGGCCCAAAGGAGCCAAAGCGATCTTGAATTCATGAAGAATGCAGGCAATTCTTCGGATCAGGCCGAACAGGCGATTTAAGGCGAATAGGCCCATTTGGGATTTTTCACCAATAGATCGTTTCTAATTTTAAAAAGGGATAATTTAGGTTCCCATGAGAATTGAATGTCCAAATTGCCGCAGGGTCTGTGCGATTTCAAGCGATCTGATTGTGACCCAAAAGCGGGGATTAAAACTCTCGTGTTCCGTGTGTAAAGCGGATTTTCATGTTGTATTATCCCTGCCGGCGGAAATAAAACCGGAAGAGGCTCAGAGGACTTCATCCAGAGATTCCTCGACTCGGCGGACCTCACCGATTGTCGAAACCGAAGAAAATTCCAAGATTATATCATTGAAAAGCAAAATATTGCGCGGTCTGGTGGAATTGCCGCCGATGCCGAATATTATTTTGAAGGCACGTGAAATTATGGAAGATTCAGGCTCGAGCCTTAAAGACCTTGCCGGTGTCATTGAACACGACCAGGCGATTGTCGCCAGGGTTCTTGCCCTGGCCAATTCCGCCTATTACGGTTTGAGCGGACTTGTGGCATCAATTCAGCATGCTTCGATATTGTTGGGTCAAAAGACGCTGGGCGAACTGATTACGATTGCCGCTTCCTCGCAACTTTTAAATAAAAAATTAAAAGGTTACCGGCTAGACCCCGGTGATTTATGGAAGCATTCTCTGGCGGTAGCCCTGGGATCCAGAATTATTGCCGAGAAAAGAAACGCCGAATGGGTTGAAGATGCATTTATCGCCGGATTGCTTCACGATGCCGGCAAGATTATACTCAATCCGTATATAGTGGAGCGCGAAAAAGCGTTTAAAAAGGCCTTAGGAAACGGTCAACCGAAATTTATCGATGCCGAAAAGGAAATTTTGGGTTTTGATCATGCCGAGGTCATGTCGCGTGCAATCCGGTTTTGGCGTTATCCTGAAAACCAATCGACCGCCATCCGATATCATCATTGCCCGTCGCACTCCGAAAATAGCGAACTGGCCTTCATTGTCCACCTGGCGGATTTTGCCGCAAAAGAAGCAGGCTTTAAATCAGAAGATGGTGTACCACAGTCTGAAATTGACCCGCAAACATTGAGCTATTTGGGATTTCAAAAAGAAGACTTAAGCCCTATAATTGCCCAGATCGCCACATCCGTAGAGAAATTAGCCAACGAATTTAAATAATCCGCCCCGCGTTATTTTAAAACGAGCTCAATGCTGCATATTTAATCCTTACCTTAACCAGGAGCCGGCGACCAGAAGCCAGCCGCCAGAAAAAAAGTCTTGCCCATCGAACCATTTCGCGCCAATATATCAGCAACCATATCATTGCTGAACAGGGAAGATCCCATGCCCCAATATGATTTAACTGAATTTTTAAAATTATCTTCGGTGCTTAATTATAACCTGAGCGCAGCGTCATTAAATCGTTACAATGTCATGATGTATATCATCGGCGGCAAAACCCTGGATCGGGGTGTTAAGAAGGACCGGGAAAAAAAAGGCGTTTTGATGGATGCGCTGGGTTATCTTTTCAGCGCCTACCAGCAGAAGAGACGACGCCTGGGGCCCATGGCCGTCTTGCACCCGTTGCGGGCAACGGTGCTATTTGCACGCAATCAAGAGCGGTTGAACTTGATCGGTCTGCTGAGTGTCCTGTTGCATGATATTATGGAGGATATCAATCCGTATGATTTTGAAATCATTCAGTGGATCGATATGGAGGGCAGGCTTTATCACCTGCTGGAGCGCATGGGTGATAAAGATGAGTCAAAACTGCTAAGCAATATCGTTGCATTAACGCGAATCGAAAGGGAATCCTATTACCAATATATTGGTCGACTGCTTGAAAACGCCGGTCATTCCCCGCAACTGGTTCATGTGAAATTAGCCGATCGCCTGGACAACACGATGGATATGCGAATTGACCTTGAAGATCCGCTGGCAGGGGTCGATTTTTTTCAAAAGATTTTTCAGTTGCTTTTTGTTAATAATTATCGCGGGTACCAACCTGCCAATGAACATGCAGCCGGCTTCAGCCATGAATGGCGCCCGCCGGCTCTACCAGCTTTTTAAAAATACCGTCTTACTGTCCTTGATCCGTCAACATAAATCCCAACACAGCGATCGTTCCTTAAACGTTCTTTTTGAAGCCGTCTGTGATGCCAGTTTGCAGGAGGCTCAAAGAACCTTAATGCATTTGATCGGGTTCCACATTAAGGATACTGCCGATCAGCGCAAACTGCTCCTGGAGGCTATGAAATATTGTTTCAGCGGTCGGATCGATCTGGTCACCAAGCCGGATCGCAGTCAATTACTGGATGGCCTGTTTTCGACCTATTTTGCGCACAATTCCAAAAAAGTTCTGTACCGGCAGCTCGATATTTTATATCAAAACAAGGAGCTGATGATTCAAGCCTCCATCGCCTTTGTGGTGATATTTTTGCACTTCTTAAATGATTCCAAGTATTATGTTCATGGCATCAGTCATGAAGGAATCAAGCCGCGTTAGAGACAAGTCCCTAAGTTCCTTTAATCAATCTGATCCGCTATGGCGGATCAGATTGCCAGATCACTCGGCACCTTTTTGTCAAATTCGGTCAACCGCATGGCCATGAGGTGATTGACCATTTCAAATTCTTCGTAAACCAGATTCGGCTGCTCTGGATTTGAAAGCATGGATTCACGGCTGTGGTAGGCTGCACTGTATTCGGGGTCGATCTCAAGGGCACGGTCAAAATCTTGAAAGGCACGGGCAAAATCTCCCATTTGTTCATGGGCGATCCCGCGCAGGTGATAGGCCCGGGCATATCCGGCATCCAGCGCGATCGCCCGGTCAAAATCGTCTCTGGCGTCGCGTGCCTTTGCCAGTTTTAAACGGGCCGCCCCCCGGCTGACATAAAATAGTGCCAGGGTGGGATCATACTCAATTGCCCGTGTAAATAAATCAACGCTTTTCTTGAAATCTTTTTTGATATAAGCGGCGACACCTTCGTCAAACATTATTCTTGCTGCATATTTATTGGCCACGTTGCTTTTCTCCCATATTGCTGTGAAATCTTTAACTCTGCCGTAAAATGGCAGTACGGGTCGTAAATCGGGGAACCGTTTGAAATTAAAAACAATATAATGTCTTTCGTCCTAAAAATATAAATAGTCACTTTCAGCGATATGTCAACAGAGGTGAGAGGGTCAGATTCTCATCCCTTAAAAACGATTTGACAACCTGAATTCACTGGTTCAAATTAGTCCAACCAATTTTTATTGGTAAAATTTTACCCCGATTTAGGTTTTGGTTGCCAATATGACAGAGGTATTTATCATTAAGTGGATTTTTGCGCTTTCACCGATTGTGACGGTACTTGTTTTAATGATTTTTAAAAACTGGAGCGGCGCTCGTGCGGGAGCCGCCGGTTGGTTTGTTTCCTTGATCATCGCAACACTTATCTTCGGGGCTCACCCTGAACTCATTGCCCATTCCCAGATGAAAGGCGTGCTGCTTTCCCTTAATGTTCTTTATATTATCTGGGCAGCTCTTTTTTTGTATCATGTTGTAAATGAAACAGGTGCCATTCGCGCAATCGGTATCGGCATACAAAGATTCAGCGGCGACAAATCTATTCAGATTCTTATCTTTGGATGGATATTTTCCTCTTTTCTTCAGGGTGTTGCCGGTTACGGCGTCCCAATTGCCGTTGTTGCGCCCCTTCTTGCCGCTCTTGGTTTTTCTCCTGTTGTTTCAGTTGCAGTTCCGGCAATTGGACATTCATGGTCGGTCACATTTGGATCAATGGGGGCTTCGTTTCAGGCTCTCATGGCTGTCTCGGGACTTGAAGCGTCATACCTGGCACCATGGTCGGCCACGCTGCTGGGCATTTCCACTTTTTTGTGCGGCATATTCGCCGTGTATGTATATGATGGCTGGAAAATGGTAAAACACAGTCTATTGGCAATTCTGATCATTGGAACTGCCATGGCAGGCACACAATATTTTCTTTCAGTTTCCGGAATGTGGACCCTGGGTGGTTTCGGAGCAAGCCTGGCAGGGCTTTTCAGCGGCCTTGCTGTTGCAAAATTAAAATTATACAACCGGACGCCTCCTTCACAAACCCGGCCGGAAATGGGGTTGTGGTGGGCATTGACGGCATACTTTATTCTTATCGTAATTGTTTCTTGCGGAGTCATGATACCTTCTGTCAAAGCATTTCTCGGGCAGGTAAAATTATCTTTTATATTTCCGCAAATAGTATCTTTAAAGGGGTGGGTTGTTCAGGCAGGCAAAGGCAAAGGCATCAATATTTTCGGCCATGGTGGTGCGCTGCTTTTTTATTCATCGATTATAAGTTATTTCGTTTACCGCTCGATGGGCTTTTATAAATCCCATGCGATAAAAACAATACTGCAAAAAACTGTGACAAACGGTGTACCCACAAGCCTTGGGATTGTTAGCATGGTTTGTTTTGCCATGATAATGGATCACTGCCAGATGATCAACATCATCGCTGAAGGGATCAGCAGGGTATTCGGTTCTAGTTATCCGTTGGTTGCTCCATGGATCGGACTACTGGGCGCTTTTATGACAGGCAGCAACACAAACTCCAATGTTGTTTTTGGGGTCCTCCAGCAGGAGACCGCTCGCCTGGCAGGGCTTAGTGCGGCCCTGATACTTGCAGCACAGACAACCGGCGGCGCGCTTGGCAGCATGATTGCTCCGGCAAAAATACTCGTGGGTTGCTCGACTGTCGGTCTAGCGGGAAAAGAAGGGCCAGTTCTAAAGACAACGCTTCGCTACGGGCTTGTGATTACCGGTATTATTGGCGTTATTACAGCACTGCTATCTTTTATCATTTAAAGGCAAACACCCGTTATGGATAATTTTTTTAAAAAACACGGCGCAAAACTAAAAATCATCGCGTTGATATTCATGCTGGTTATACCTTTTTTACTTTATACGGCTGCAGTGCAGGGCTCAATCTTTCAGGTAAAACTCTTTCTGGCGTTGATGATCGGCACGATGCTGTACGTCCTGATAAAAGGTTAGCAGTGGCTTCAAAACCCCAACTTTAGTCACTTTAGTTCACTTTAGGCACTTTTAGACCTTGAACCTGATCTGAAATTTTGAAACCACTTCTAAGGATATTTTTGTGCTGGAAGATCTTCTTGAAAGACAGCAAAATGGGAGAGTCTTATTTGAGGTAAATGATTTCTCCGCATCGGTGCTGGCTGGCGACCGTCAGGCGCGGTTTGCATCGGGTCAGCGCCTCGGAGACTTCAGCGAGCACTTTTCGGGGGGCGTTATTGGTTTGGCTTAAATGCGCCAGGATGACGTGTTCAAGGCCCTTATGCTGTAATTCCATCAACAACCGTTTTGACTGTTCATTAGAGAGATGCCCGCTGTGGCTCTGGATACGACGCTTCAGGTACCACGGGTAGGGCCCGTTTGTCAGCATCTCCGGATCATGATTGGCTTCCAGGATGAGTAAATGGCAGTGTTTTAGATTTTCTTTTAAATGGGGCGTGACAGTACCCAGGTCGGTTGCCACACCGATACGGCAGCCGTTTTGCCCGATGGTAAAACCTACCGGATCGGCGGCATCATGGGAGACGGCAAAAGGATGCACCGCCAAATTGTCAATCTGAAAAGTCGAGCCGCTATTGAAGGTTCGGATCGCGTGAACGCTGCCCATAGATACCTTTTTTTCAATGTTGCGGCTAAGGTATATCGGTAGCTTTAGCTGACGGGAAAGCACGCCGACAGCCTGGACATGGTCACTGTGTTCATGGGTGACCAGAATGGCATTCAGGTCTTTGGGGTTTAGCCCCCGGGACTTTAGTCGCCGTTTAATCTCCGTGGCAGAAAGGCCGGCATCAATCAGGATGGCGGTTAAGCCGTCTGAAATATAAATGGCATTGCCTTTGCTGCCGCTGGCCAGCACGCAGACGGCCAGATTATAATCGGCGCATTGCCGCGGTCGCTCTAATTCAAGTTTCATAAAATATATCCCAGTCTGCCGTTCATTTGGCTGAATGATCGCTTCGCTTGAGGATTCAAGATCTTCCTTGTAGCCTCAAAGACCGCAGGGCTGCTCGTCAAGGCTCGAAGAGCCGCTCCTAAAGCCCCGCAAATAGCGGGGCGCTCCATAGACTTATTTCCCCGTATGCCCGAAACCACCGGTGTTGCGTTTGGTTTCGTCAAGCTCCGCAACGATATCCAGTCTGGCCAGATACACCTTTTTAATGACCATTTGAGCAATGCGGTCTGCGCGCCGAAATGTATAAGGCGTTGCGCCCAGATTGATGACTGCGATTTTTATTTCACCACGATAATCGGCATCAATGGTTCCCGGGGAATTAATCAGTCCAATGCCATGTTTTATCGCCAATCCGCTGCGGGGTCTAATCTGGGCTTCGAATCCCCGGGGAAGCGCAATGGCAAAACCGGTGGGAATCAGCGTAAGTTCGCCCTTGTTCAGAACCAGGTCTTTATTTATGGCGGCGCATATGTCCATTCCTGCCGATTGATCGGTCATGTAGCGGGGCAGCGGGATATCTGAATCCGTATCCGGATGCAGGCGCATAATTTTAATAACGGGGGAAGAATTCATTACGCTGTGGTTTTAGGGTTCAGGGTTCAAAGGTTCAGCGTTCAAAGGCTCGGATATTCGGTGCCAGGCAAATATTTGTTGTTTGATTGGTTCGATTGGTTCGATTGGTTAAGATACAACCACAACCAATAGAACCAATTCAACCAATGAAACGAATGCAACTAAGTATTAAGCCTGCTATAAACCTGAACCTCTGAACGTTAGACCTTTGAACCCTGAACCGCTGAACGCCTGCATCAGGCGTAGAGGATATCTTCGAAAGGCTTCTTGTCTTTAACCGGACCCAGCAGGGTCAAACTCATTTTGTTGTTTTCGAACAGGCTTTTGGAAAGTTCTAAAATTTCCGCTGCGGTAACCGATTCTACTTTTTTGATGACTTCCGGCAGGCGGATGATGCGGTTAAAATGAATCTCATTTTGGGCACTGCGGACCATCTGGTTATCATTGCTTTCAGATGCCAGCAGCAGACTGCCCTTGGTGTATTCGACAGCGCCGCGAAGTTCAGTTGCAGTCACCGCTTTAGCGCCAAGTTTGTCGATTTCATTCAGAACCAGATCGGTGGCTTCGAGAGCCCGGGCGGGATCAACCGCCAGGTAGATGCCGAACATGCCGGTATCCACATGGGATGTAATGAAAGAATATACCGTATAGGCCAATCCTCTTTTTTCCCTGATTTCCTGGAAAAGCCGTGAGCTCATGTTGCCGCCCAGGATCGTGTTGAGCAGGGAGTATGCATAACGGCGGGGGTCGGTTATCGGCAATCCCGGCGCCCCCAGGCAGATATGAACCTGTTCCAATTCCTTATGGTTTAAATCAACAAGCGATCGACTCTGGGGGGTGATGCGTTCAGCAATTCCGTTACCCGGTTTGATGGTCTCGAATGCCGGTCCCACCCGGTCGATAATATCGCTATGCTCGACGTTGCCGGCTGCCGAAATTATAATTCGATCGGGTTGATACAGGCGATGGAAATATGTTTTCATCAAATCGGCATCAAACCGGATAATATTTTCAGGGCTGCCCAGAATCGAACGCCCCAGCGGGTTGTCGCCCCAGAAGTTTTTCCCCGAAAGCAGGTGGACATATTCATCCGGGCTTTCATCGACCATTCTGATTTCCTGCAGGATGACCGGGCGTTCTTTTTCGATTTCTCCGGGATCAAAAACGGAATTTAAGAAAATATCCGAAAGGATTTCGACCATGGTATCGGTATGGGTGTCCATCACTTTGGCATGATAGCAGGTGTTTTCCATGGACGTAAAAGCATTGGTGTGGCCACCGATAGCGTCGAATTCCTTGGCGATTTGAAAGGCGGATCGTTGCCGGGTGCCTTTAAAAATCATATGCTCGATAAAATGAGAAAGCCCGCTTTCAGCCGGGTTTTCATCACGGGCACCGACATTGACCCAGAACCCCATGGACACCGAACGGGTATGGGGCATTTTTCGGGTCAAAATCCGGATACCGTTTTTCAAAACGGTTTTATCGATTTGAGCGTCCATGCTCCTCTTCCAGGGTCGCTTTATGGCTGAGCCGGATTTTGCCGTCCCGGCTGATTTCTAAAACCTTAACTTTGAGCATGTCGCCCTCTTTTACGACATCGGATACTTTGGTTATGCGCCGATTGGCAAGCTGGGAAATATGAACCAGGCCGTCGGTGCCGGGCAGAATTTGCACAAATGCGCCAAAATCGGTAATTTTGACCACTTTACCCTCATAGATGGCACCGATCTCCGGTTCCTGAGTGAGGTCTTCTACCATTTTAAGGGCGGCATCACCTTCCTCTTTTGAGAAGGCCGCAATTTTAACCATGCCGGAATCATCGATTTCAATGCTGGTATTGGTTTCGCTTTGTATCCCGCGGATGATTTTGCCTCCCGGTCCGATGATCTCGCGGATTTTATCCGGATTAATCTTGATGGTCGTGATCGTGGGCGCATAGGGCGAGATTTCTTTGCGCGGTTCCGGGATGGTTTCCAGCATTTTATTGAGGATGAAAATCCTGCCCGCGCGGGCCTGCTCCAAAGCGCGTTGCATGATGTCACGGGAAAGTTCATGGATTTTGATATCCATTTGAAGCGCGGTGATTCCATCTGCGGAGCCGGTGACCTTAAAATCCATATCACCGGTATGATCTTCATCCCCCAGAATATCTGAAAGAATAACCACCTGGTCATCTTCTTTTACCAGGCCCATCGCAATACCGGCTACCGGGGATTTTATGGGAACCCCGCCGTCCATCAGGGCCATGCAGCATGAGCAAACCGTTCCCATGGATGAAGAACCGTTGGATTCCAGGACCTCAGAAACCAGACGAATGGTGTAATCGAATGCTTCCTTATCCGGTAAAATTTTTTCAATGGCCCGGGTGGACAGCCCGCCGTGCCCGATATCGCGACGCGATGGGCCGGAAATGCGTTTGGTTTCGCCCACAGAATAGGGTGGGAAATTATAATGAAGCATAAACTGTCTGAATTCCTCACCGTATAGGGTCTCGACGCGTTGTTCGTCCTGTCCGGAGCCCAGGGTCAGGACGCCCAGGACCTGGGTTTCACCCCGGGTGAAAAGCGCGCTGCCGTGGGGCCGGGGCAGTAAACCCACTTCACAGGTGATCGGCCGAATTTCGTCAAATTTTCGATTATCAATTCGACGATTTTCTTTTAAAATAAGATCGCGGCTGATCTGTTTCTGGATATCTTTAAGAATTTCGTAAACTTCCGCCTTGCGGTCGCTATAATCTTCGCCCAGCTTCTCAAATATCTCGGCCTTGAGCTCACGCACTGCATCCTGGCGACTTATTTTCTCAGGAATGAGAATCGCTTCACGGATGCGGCCGGAAGCCTCGGCATTTAAGGTCTCGACCAGCTGCGGATCCTTTTGCGGCGGGGTAAACGGCCGTTTCGGCACGCCGTTAGATTCCTTCAATTTTAGCTGCATATCAATTAGCGGCTGCATTTCCTGGTGGCCAAAAAATATGGCTTCCAGCATATCGGCTTCGCTGACTACGTCGCTGCCGCCTTCCACCATCACGACACCGGTCTTGGAACCGGCAACGATAATATTGATATCGCTATTTTCCAACTCCGAAGAAGGCGGATTAATTTTCAGCTGGCCGTCAATTCGGCCCACCCGCACGCAGGCGATCGGTCCGGCAAACGGAATGTCGGAAAGCTCCAGCGCTGTCGAGGCGCCGATCATTGCCAGGGTATCCGGGTCATTTTCCTGGTCCATGGACAACACGGTTGCGATCACCTGAATTTCATAGCGCCACTCTTTTGGAAACAGGGGGCGAATGGGTCGGTCGATCAGACGGGCGGTTAACGTTTCTTTTTCACTGGGCCGACCGATTTCTCGACGGAAATAGTTTCCGGGGATTCGTCCGGCCGCATAAATTTTTTCTTGATACTCTACGGTCAGGGGTAAAAAATTCGAGTCCCTTTCATCATGGGCGGCGACAACGGTCACAAGTACAATGGTATCTCCATATCGAACCACCACTGAACCGGATGCCTGTTTGGCAACTTTGTCGGTCTGGATACTCAGGGTTCGGCCCCCGATTTCTTCTTTAAGCAAAATTTCCATTTTTTCTCCTAAAATGCTGCAACGCCCAATCCGTTTTCATCTATGATGATGTCCGCATTTCAAAGCGGCGATCATGGAAAGGCCAGGCGCTAAATTTGTATGTCTATCAAAACCCGAAGAGGATCGGGCTTCGGACAGCGTTTGTTTCATCCGGCATCGCTGTGCCTTTCAGCAGCGCTAAACAATTGCACTGTTGAAACCACTGATGATTGAGGCACAAGGGGCGAGCCCGTTCGGCAGGCTATCGTTTCAACCCTAAGGTGTCAATTATGGCCCGGTAGCGATTGACGTCTTTGTGCTTCACGTAGTTCAGCAGGCGGCGGCGCCTACCCACGAGCATCAGCAATCCCCTGCGGGAATGATGATCTTTTTGGTGAATCTTTAAATGCTCGGTGAGGGAGGAAATACGATAGGTCAATAGGCCGACCTGGACTTCGGGCGATCCGGTATCGGTTTCGTGCAGCTTGAATTTGTCAATCAATTTCTTTTTGTCTTCTGTGTCAAAAACCACTTTTCCAGCCTCCTCTAAGGGAAATTATGTTTGTGTTATTTTCAGTATCACTTTTTCAGTTTGGAAAAACACAGGCATATGAGAACTTGTCCCTGTTCTTTTCATAATTTAACACCGCATGCAAGTTATTGTCGCCATCCACAATTTTTATGTTGGCATCTTTTTTTTTGGATTTTTCTGATGACCGATCGATTCTTATATCCGACGTTTTCAGCCGTTTGCCATGTCTGATCTTTTCGATCAATTTTTGATCGGCAATGCAGGTCGGCATGTCCCCCAGGGCATCGGTCATGCTGATGAGATACCGTTTGCTGTCACCTGCCAGAACCCGCTTTTCCAGCCGCGTCAGCGAAATTGCCTGCTCAATTTTAAAGCCGCTGCTTGCCGTGCGCTTGAGCGCCAGAAGATGCCCACCACATCCCAGCTGCCGTCCAATGTCAGCGCACAGGGTGCGGATATAGGTTCCGGCAGAACATGAGACCTCAAAATGAACCAGCGGCAGCTTTACTTCAAGAACTTTAATTTTTGAAATATGGATCCATCTGGCCGGCTTTTGAATCGGTGTGCCCTTGCGAGCCAACCGATACAGTGGTGTTCCTTTGTGTTTTAAAGCCGAAAAGACCGGCGGTTGTTGTTCAATCTGTCCCTCAAATTTTTTAACCGCCGATTTTATCGTATCTTCCGGCCAGTCCTTGACCGGTTTGACGGCGGTAACAGTTCCGGTCATATCCTGCGTATCGGTTTCAATCCCCAGTTTAAGGGTTGCGTCATATGTTTTATTGCCGGCCAGCAGAAACCGTGCCAGTCGAGTCGCATCATTTATGCAGCATACCAGGACCCCTTCGGCAAATGGATCCAAGGTGCCGGTATGGCCGACTTTTCTGGCGCCTAACAGGCGTTTGACATCAGCGACAACCCTGGCAGAGGTGGTATTTTGCGGCTTATCGACAACGATAACGCCGCTTGATTGGGTTTTCCAAACCGGGTGCTTTGCACCCGGTTTCACCCGCAACGATTGGGGCGCTTCGCGCCCCTGTCTTTTACCGCCTTTGGCGGTAAAATCCAAGCCATCCGCTTTGCGGTTGGTCGTTGACCCCTGCCGCTTTTTTATCGGTTGCTTTTGGATAGGCGATGATGAACGCATCCGGTTTATAAATCTTCAGCCAATTCAATGATTTTTGTTTTCAACGCCACCAGCGTTGATTCAATCTGAAATCCGGCAGCACTGCTGTGTCCGCCGCCGCCAAATTTCCCCGCTATTTTGGCGACATCCACACTGCTGTCGGATCGCAGGCTGACGTGGTAGCGGTTCATATTGGTGAATTTGCCGGCGCCATTTTTTATTTCATGGATGAGCGCGGCGACTTTCACGTCCTCAATGCGCCGCGCATAATTGATCATACCATCTAAATCTTCCGTGTTCGTTCCGCTTGTATTGAGCATGCTGCGGGTTACGGTCATCAGCGACAATTTGCCGTTGTCTGAAATTTCGATCGAGTTCAGCGCCATATTTAAAAGCTTGATGCGACCCAGGGAATAGGTTCCAAATACGCGTTGCGCGACACTGTGGGGTTCCACACCGGCATCTGTCATCGCCTTGCTGATGGCAAAAGCCGCGCGGTTTGTATTTGAAAAACGAAACGAGCCGGTATCCGTTAAAATTCCCGTGTAAATGGAAGTCGCAATGGCTTTATCAAAAGGGATCTCCAGCGCATTGATCAAGCGGTAAACAATTTCGGCTGTGGCGCAGGCGTTGGTGTCGATCAGTTGGATATGCCCGAAGCCGGTGTTTGAAACGTGATGATCAATGTTAATCAGGACCGGTATCTTGCCCACCTCAGCGCTGGTTTCACCGATTCTGACCAGGTCGCCGCAATCCAGTACAAGCGCCAGGTCATACGTGTCGGCGGTTTTGATCTGCCGTACGATTCGGCCGGCACCGGGGAGAAATCGGTAAACGGCCGGAATAGGACTTGAATTGTACATGGTAATTTTTTTGTCCAGCTTGGCCAGCGCCAGGCCTAATGCCACCAGAGAACCGACGCAGTCCCCATCAGGTTCGGCATGCGAAGCGATCAAAATGTGTTGACCGTCTTTAATATGTTGGATGATCTGATCCATTTTAAATTTTGGTTGATTTGATCAACTCGTCAATATGCGCGCCGTATTCCAACGAGTCATCATAAAAAAATTTTATATCCGGCATGTACTTGAGGTCAATTTCTTGTGCCAGGATCCGTTTAATAAATCCACGGGCACTGTTAAAACCTTTAATGGCCGCATCCTTTTTCTGCTTGCCGCCGGGAGTCGTAAAGTATATTCGCGCCAGCTTTAAGTCACGCGAAACTTCGACCTCTGTGATGGTGGCCATTTTCAGGCGCGGATCCCCGATATCTCTTTTCAATATTTCGGATAGGACTTGCTGGATTAAACCGCTGACCCTGTCTGATCGTGCAAATGGAATCATAAATGAATAATTTCCATCTCCGTATCGATAATTTCTGCAAGGCCGAGATCTTCGGCCAAATTTACCATCTTATCTATTTTTGAATTGATGATGGCTTGATCATTGCCGACCAGCGAAAAACCGATTTCCGCCCGCTGGTGAACGTCGTTGGATCCGATTTCCGCCACCGAGGCATTAAAGTTGTTGCGCAGCCGGCTGATAATCGATTTAATAACTTTGCGCTTCCCTTTCAGAGAGCGGCAATCATGCAATCTGAAGGTGATGATTCCGATTCCAACTACCATTGTCGCTTCGCTCCCTTCCAGGAGCGCTGTGCTTTAAGAGCGTTTCACTTAAAGAGCGCTTCGCTTTAGGAAAGGTCCTTTAAATACCTTTAACCTCAAACCCCGGAGGGGTGGTCCTCAAGGCCTGAAAGGCCGCTCTTCGAGGCACCGTCTCAATGACGGGGCCGCTCCTTATTTTTTATTTGATTTCAGGCCTTATCTCTTCCAGGTAATAACAGTCAATCGTATCGCCGACTTTAATGTCATTGAAGTTCTCTATGCCGATGCCGCATTCATAACCGGCCTGGACTTCTTTGACATCATCTTTAAATCGACGCAAAGAAGAATTTTTGCCTTCAAATACCACCACGCCGTCTCTGAGAAGGCGCATGTTTTGACCGCGTTCCATTTTGCCATCCGTTACATAACAGCCGGCAATATTGCCTACCTTGGGAATCTGGAAGACTTCGCGAACCTCAGCGGTACCCATGACGCGTTCCTCAAAGGTGGAAGCCATCATTCCGACCAGCGCGTTTTTAACATCTTTGATAACGTCATAGATAACGTTGTAAAAACGCATGTCCACATTTTCTTCGTTGGCCAGTGACTGAACTTTGGGACTCGGTCGTACGTTAAAGCCGATAATAATCGCGTTTGATACGGTCGCCAGTGAGATATCCGACTCGGCAATCGTTCCGCTGGCTGAATGGACGACGTTTACATTAACCTCATCGTTTGAAAGTTTGGTTAAGGAGTCATTTAGGGCTTCAATTGAACCATGAACATCTGCTTTAATAATGATGTTTAAATCCTTTACCTCACCTTCCTGCATGCGCTCATAAAGCTTGTCCAGACTCAGCCGGCTGGATTGCGCCAGTTCCCTTGACCGTTGTTTCTGCTGCCGATGTTCGCTGACCTGTTTAGCATTTTTTTCATCTTTAAGCGCCAGGAATTCGTCACCGGCCATGGGCACCCCGGAGAGGCCGACGATTTCCACCGGTACTGACGGCCCGGCCGATTCTACCTGATGGCCCCGATCGTCCAGCATTGCGCGGATTCGGCCGTAATGCATGCCGCACACCACCGGATCACCGGCGCGCAGGGTGCCTTCTCTTACCAGGACAGTGGCGACGGGGCCGCGGCCCGAGTCGATTTTGGCTTCCACCACATGACCGCTGGCCAATTTATCGGGATTGGCTTTGAATTCCAACACTTCGGCCTGAAGCAATATCATTTCCAGCAGTTCATCAATCCCCTCGGCCTCTTTGGCCGAGACGTTCACAAAAATGGTATCACCGCCCCAATCTTCCGGGCTTAGGCCGATTTCGGCAAGCTCCCGTTTAACCTTTTCGGGTTCTGCATTCTGTTTGTCGATTTTGTTTATAGCGACGATAATCGGAACCCCGGCCGCTCTGGAATGATTAATGGCCTCCGTTGTCTGGGGCATAACCCCGTCATCGGCCGCAACCACCAAAACCACGATATCGGTAACCTGGGCGCCTCGAGCCCTCATTGCCGTAAAGGCTTCGTGCCCGGGTGTATCTAGAAAGGCGATTTGCCCTTTGTCGGTTTTGACATGATAAGCGCCGATATGCTGGGTAATTCCGCCGGCTTCCGTTTCAGAAACTCGCGTTTTGCGAATAACGTCGAGTAAGGAAGTTTTGCCATGATCAACGTGACCCATAATGGTGACCACCGGTGGCCGCGGTACCAGATTTTCGGGATCATCGGTTTCTTGCTTTAATATGGCTTCTTCCTCGAAACTGGCGCGTTCCACTTCATATTCGAATTCGCCGGCAATCAGCGCGGCGGTATCAAAATCTATTGTTTGATTGACCGTGGCCATAGACCCCATTGCCATCATGGCTTTTATGATTTCGCTGGCTTTAATTCCCATGCGTTTGGCCAGTTCCGAAAGCACGATGGCCTCATCAATTTTTATGCGGCGTTTGATCGCCTTGGCAACGGTAATCTGTGTTTTTTGACCGCCGACTTGTTTTTTGCCTTTACCCATCTTGCGCTGCTTGCGTGGTCGGTATCCGCCAGCGTAAAGGTCTTCACCTTCGACGACCGCTTTTTTCTTGAAAGAAATTTTCTTTTTCAGAAATTTCTTATCTACATCCGATTCTTCATACTTTTTCTTGCGTTTTCTTTTCTTTGCCTCTTTACCTGCGGGTGAGTCTTCCTGTGGTGGGCTCGGTGCTGCCGCTTTTTTGCCGATCGGCCGCTTTTCAACTTTGGCCTTTGCTTTTTTGGGCTCGGCCTTTTTCTCTTTTAACGGCCTTTCAGGCGGTTTAAGCGGCAGCTTGATGATTTTGGCAGAGGGTTCTTTCTTGGGTTTTTTTGCTTTTTTGGCCGCCGGTTTTTCTTCAACCTCCGCAGCGCCGGCTTCTTGCGGCTCTTCTGCTTCTAATTCTTTAAGCGTTTCGCCTTCAGCGATGGATTCTTCAGTCACCTCGGCAGCGATCGCTTCGTTGTCGGCTTCTGCGGCCCCATCGCCTATTGCTTCAGGCTCAGCGTCTGGCTTTGCAGATACCTCAGCTTTAACCTTTTTGCGTCGTCTGCGAATAACCGTCGGTTTGATTCGGGTCTCTTCGATGGTTTCTTTTTTTTGCGGGGTGCTAAAAAACGATGATTTAATTTGGTCAATAGTATCATCATCCAAAGCACTCATGTGGCTCTTAACGGAGATATCCAAGTCACCGAGCTTTTCGAGAAGCACCTTGTTGGTCATATTCAAATCCCTGGCAAGTTCGTACACTCTGAGCCTGGCCATTCTTTCCCCCAAAATTTTAATTCATGAGCGGCGCGCGACCGCAATTTATCCTTCAGACGATAGCATCGTCTATGATTAATTTTCTTTATCGGTTTCAGCGCTTTCAGGTTTATTTTCAGATTGTTCAGCGGTCTCAGCCGTATCGCTTTCGGCGCTTTCAGGTTTATCTTCAGATTGTTCAGCGGCCTCAGCCGTATCGCTTTCGGCGCTTTCAGGTTTATCTTCAGATTGTTCAGCGGCCTCAGCGGTATCGCTTTCAGCTGTTTCAGGTTTATCTTCAGATTGTTCAGCAGCTTCCGCTATATCGGTTTCGGCTTTTTGAGGCTCATCGCCATCCACTGAATCGGTTTGATCATTTTGCGACGCCCCATCAGGTGGTGCCGTGTCCTTGTCGCTGTCGGTCTGTTCCTGTTCACCTTCATTTCCATCGGTTTCGCCCGTGTCGGTCTCTTTGGCCTTCTCTTCTTCGATGTCTTCAGCTTGCTGGGCTTCCAACACGGCGGTTTCAGCGGCGGCAATCAATTTCTTAGCGGTTTCTTCACCGATCCCTCTGACTTGAATTAAATCCTCTGCAGTCGCATTGCTGACTTCTTCGGCTGAGTAAAGACCCAATTCATAAAGTGCATCCGCCATACTGATTCCAACACCCGGCAGCGCCACCAATGAATCATATCCGCTTTGCATAGCGATGCTGTATTTGGTTTCACTTTTTACATCCAGGTGCCAGCCGGTGAGTTTGGAGGCCAGGCGAACGTTTTGGCCCTTTTTGCCGATGGCGATCGATAAAAATTCATCCGGTACGATGACCTCCATGGATTGATTGGCTTCATCGATAATCACCCGCGAAATTTCAGCCGGTGCCAGCGCGTTACACACGAATTTGGCCGGATCAATATGCCATGGTATAATATCGATTTTTTCCCCTCTGAGTTCCTGCACAACATTTTGTACGCGGCTACCTTTCATACCCACACAGGCCCCCACGGGATCGATATCGGAATTATTTGAAGCCACCGCGAATTTGGCCCGGACGCCCGGTTCGCGTGCGGCCCCCATGATGGTTACAATTCCCTCTGTGATCTCGGGGACTTCGGTACGAAAAAGATGGATCAAAAAGTTCGGATGGGTCCGTGAGAGAATAATCTGCGGGCCGCGCGATTCATGCAATACGTCCAAAATGTACGCCCGAATCCGATCACCGCGCCGATAGGTTTCCTTGGGGACCTGTTCGCGAACTGGCACAATCCCTTCGGTGTGGCCCAGATTAACAATGATATCGCTGCGGTCTATGCGCTGCACAATACCATTGAGCGTGTCACCTTTGCGATTGATGAAACTGGCATAAACGGCATCTTTTTCAGCATCCTTCATCTTCTGAATAATGACCTGTTTGGCTGATTGAGCCGCTATGCGGCCGAAGGTGGAGGTGTCCATTTTTGTGCCGAGGCTGTCTCCAATTTCGCAATCCGGGTCCAGTTTGCGTCCTTCTTCGAGGCTGATTTCAAGCGCCGGTTCGGTCACATTCTCGGTTACATCCTTGAATTGAAAGACTTCAATTTCGCCGGAGGTTTCATTGTATTGGACCTCGATATCCATTTTGGGGCCGTACTTTTTGCGGGCAGCAGATTTTAGGGCCTCCTCCAAGGCTTTGATCAAGACGTCTCGCTCGATACCTTTATCCCGGCTCACTTGTTCAACAACTCGACTGATATCTGAAATTTGCATCAGATTTCTCCGTCCACGTCGACCAACCGCGCTTTGGAAATATTTCCATACGGGATGACGACTGTTTTTTCATTTGATGATAATTTTATCTGGTCTGCAGCAACTCCCAAAATAATGCCAGTAAAATTTTTCTGATCATTAATGGGTTGCCATGTTTTTATTTTAGCCCTGCGGCCCTTAAATCGCTCATAATCTTGCGGCTTGGACAAGGGGCGTTCCGGCCCCGGCGATGTGACCTCCAGATTGTATGGACCGATGTCATCCAGATACACATCCAGCAGGTCATTCAACTGGCGGCTGACATTCATACAGTCGTCGAGTGCCACGCCTCCGGCTCGATCAATATACAGGCGAAGTATCCTGCCACCGGGCTCGCGTTGATATTCAACATGGACCAGCTCCAACCCTTCATTATCGCACAGCGGTTCGGCAAGTGCTTCAACTTGTTTTATAATTTCTTTTTCCTTCTTGGATCCGACTCGTCTGCTCCGGTTATCCGCAAAGTTGGTCTTGGATTTGCGGCTTTTCGTTTTCATCCGAACCTTTAATTATCTCCCTTAAAAAAAACAAAAAACGGGCTGACGCCCGTTTCCTCAATTCCAGGTAGATCTTTGACTTTTGTGCGATAAAAGTTATCAGTTCATAACACCGACCATAAGGTAATAGTTAAATCCATCCCACAGTCCTTAAAAAGTCCTACCCTAACCAACGAAAAGGAAACGAACCCTAACTGGAGCGGGCAACGAGATTCGAACTCGCGACACCAAGCTTGGGAAGCTTGTACTCTACCAGCTGAGCTATGCCCGCTCTTTAATCTAGATGATTATGACAAAATCAGCCGCTTGTCAATATATTTCAATAAATAAAAAAGTGCCTTATTTGTGGAGCCGGGCTATTTTGAAGTCCATTTTTTCACCACGAAGGCCACCAAGCTCACAAAGGATCAAAAAGTCGAAGCTGAGATTTTTTACTTTGTGTTCTTCGTGGTTTACACAAGGAGCGCTCCAGCACTTGGTGGAAGGAGGCCTATCCGAGTAAATCCCTGATGGCCTTGAGTTCCGAATGCAGTTCCTGCAACATTTGTTTGGCAGGCGTCTTTTTTTTGCCGATTCTGGCAGACAAATGCTGACGGGCGCCCTGGATGGTAAACTTTTTTTCATAGAGCAGATGCTTGATTTTTAGCACCAGCTCGATATCACTGCGGGTATACAGGCGTTGTCCCGACGAGGTTCGTTTCGGGCGAATCCGTGGGAATTCGGTTTCCCAGAATCTCAGGACATATGTCGGCAGCCCTGCAATTTTGCTGACTTCACCAATCCGAAAATAAAGTTTGTCCGGAATCTCTTTTTGGGGTGTTTTTGAATTTTGCATTTTTAGCGCCTGGGTATGGTCGTGGCGATCAGGCGGGTAAGCTGGCTTTAAAAGCCTTGACAAGCCTGTCCGCTATTGATTGATGGATGGGGGTTACATCCTCATCCTGCAATGTTTTGTACGGTGACCGGTACGTGACCCGTAAGGAAACACTTTTTTTACCCTCTGCGATCGGTTTGCCTTCAAATACGTCCAATAAATTGAAACTTTCAACCAGCGCTTCCGATTGGTTGTAGCCTTCGGCAACAATTTTTTGAGTTTCTATATCGTTGTTTACGATGATGGTGATGTCTCTAAAAATAGCCGGAAACTTCGGAATCGGCTTAGACTGTATTGTATCTTTGATCAGCGGAAGCAGATGGTCGAAATTGAGTTCAAACAAAAACGCGGGTTGCTTTAAGTCGTAGGCCGTAAGGACTTCAGGATGAATTTCTCCAACCAGCCCCAAGAGGATATCGTTGCCCAGAATTTGAGCGCTATACCCGCTTCTGGTATAGGCGCACTCTTTTTCAGACAGGCGCGTAAATTGAATCCCGTCGATTTGTAAGGCATTTAACAGGCCTTCGACCACGCCTTTGATGTCATAAAAATCACAATCGGCTGCCTGGCCATGCCAGGAAGCCTCATAGCGAGACCCGGTCCAGAGCCCGGCAAGGATTTCAGGTTCGCTGGGCAGATGTCCAGGGTTTTCATTGATAAAGATTTTGCCGATTTCAAAAATCTTTAAATTTTTTATCTGCTGGGAAAAATTATAATGCATCGTTTCCAGAAAGCCCGGAACCAGAGATGTGCGCATAGCGGCCTGATCTTCTGTCAGCGGATTTAAAATATCAACCCGCTGCCTTCGCGGATCATCTGCCTTTAATCTTAGCCGGTCAGCGGATTGTTGGTGCATAAAACTATAGTTGTTGGTTTCGCGGAATCCAAATCCGGTCATCAGTCGGCGTATCCGGTTGCGAACATCGATTTCTTTGTGAAATGCTCGTCCGGTAGCGGGCATTGCCGGAAACGTCGTCGGGATATAGTTATACCCGGATAGCCGGGCGACTTCTTCCATGAGGTCTTCCGGTCTGGAGATATCCACACGGAAACTGGGAGGGGTGACCGTTAAAAAATCCGCGTCCTTTTTTGAGCTCTTTTTTTCAACGCTAAATTCGATGGATTTGAGAAGATCTGCAATCTGCTTGTGTTGCAGCTGCGTTCCGAGCAAGCGGTTGGTATTTTTGATACTCAGTTTCAGGCTTTTGACCGACTGGGGGTTGGGGTATTCATCTATCAGCCCGCTGATTAACCGGCCGCCGCCGAGTTCGAGCATTAGTTTTGCCGCCCGGTTTGCGGCCGCAATTTGGCCTGCGGGATCTACCCCGCGCTCAAAGCGATGAGAAGCGTCGGTGCTCAAGCCCAGCCGTTTAGAAGTCCGGCGAGTGCTGACCGGGTTAAAATAGGCACTTTCAAGCAGCACCCGGGTGGTACTGTCTTTAATTTCGGAGTTGAACCCCCCCATGACCCCGCCGACCGCCACCGCTTTTTGGCCATCGCAGATCATCAGCATTTCAGGATCCAGGACACGTTCTTTTTGATCCAGGGTCACAAAGTGCTCGCCTTTGTTGGCTGTGCGCACCACGATTCTGTTTTCCGCCAAAAAGTCAAAATCGAAGGCATGCAGGGGTTGGCCGCTTTCCACTAACACAAAATTGGTTACATCCACGATATTGTTAATCGGCCGCTGTCCGATAGATAAGAGCCGTTCCTGCAGCCAGAATGGAGAAGGCTTAATGGTAATGTCTTCAAGCAACCGCGCCACGTAGCGCGGGCAGTGGTCCGGGGCCTCGATTATAATTGATGTCCGTTCGGAAATCGTATTGCCTTCGTCGGCCAGGTTGAAATCTGGATACGTTAGACTGACCTTCTGGATAGCGGCAATTTCGCGGGCAACCCCGATAACGCTGAGACAATCGGGCCGGTTGGGGGTTATTTCAATTTCAAAAACGGTATCCGAAAGCGCCAATGCGGATGCCAGTTTGTCGCCGACGGACAGGGACGGATCCAGAACCATGATCCCGCTGCGATCCTCGCCCAGACCCAGTTCGCCTTCACTGCAAAGCATCCCTTCGGAAGCCTGCCCGCGAATGACACTTTTTTCCAGAACAAAGCCTTCCGGAAATTCGGTACCGGGCAAGGCGATGGGTGAAAGCATTCCGGTTTTTGTATTGGGTGCGCCACAGACGACGGAAACCTTTCCCTGACCGGTATCGACTTGGCACAAATGCAGTTTATCGGCATTGGGGTGGGGGGTGATTTCTTCAATTCGACCCACAAATACCGTGTCCAAATAGCTGTAGCGATCGGATACCGACTCGATCTCAAGCCCGACCATGGTCAGGGCTTGCGCCAGGTCCGATGGGTCCATTTCAATCGGCACATAATCTTTGAGCCAGCTTAAACTTACTTTCATTCCATAACCTATCTCAATTCGCCTCCGGGGAATTAACACCCGATGGTGAACCTTTAAACGGTGTTTACAACAAATGAGCTAAAATTTAAAATGATCTAAAATGCCTAAAATTATGGTCTCGCTGCGCTCCAGCGCTTATTATTAATATGACAGAATTCCTCAATTTTAGTCATTTTAGGCATTTCTTACTTTAGAGCACCGTTGAAACGTTTTTCCTCTGTCTTCGAAGATATACTGCTAATTTTGAGATGGCTTGATATAACTTTTTACTAGAACTGACTCAGGAACCTTATATCGTTTTCAAAGAATTTGCGGATGTCGTCGATTCCGTATTTGAGCATGGCGATACGATCAACGCCCATTCCAAAGGCAAAACCGGTATAGCGGTCGGCATCGTATCCAACGTTTTCATACAGTGCTGGATGAACCATTCCTGAACCCAGAATCTCCAGCCAACCGGTTTGCGAACATACTCGGCATCCTTTTCCCCGGCACATGACGCACAGGATATCGACTTCGGCACTGGGTTCGGTAAAGGGGAAAAAACCGGGCCGAAATCGAAGGCTGGTATGTTCATCAAACATCTGATGGACAAAGGCGGTGAGCGTTCCTTTTAAGTCCCCGAAAGAGATATTTTCATCCACCAGCAAACCTTCAACCTGGTGAAACATGGGCGTGTGTGTCAGGTCCGAGTCGCAGCGATAAACTTTACCCGGCATGATGATGCGCACCGGTGGTTGCTGTTTTTCCATCGTTCGAATCTGAAGGGGAGATGTGTGCGTTCTGAGCACGATATCATCTGAGATGAAAAAGGTATCCTGCATGTCCCGGGCCGGATGATCCTTTGGGAAATTAAGGGCCTCGAAATTGTAATAGTCCAGTTCGACTTCCGGCCCTTCGGCAATTTCAAATCCCATTTCAGTAAAAATATCGCAAATTCGCTGGTTAATCTGGGTAATGGGATGCAGCGACCCGCCGGGTGCCGGCCGTCCGGGCAAAGAAACATCGATTCCCTTCTTATCTGTTTTTGCGGCTGTTTCGAGTTCTTGGATGGCTTCTTTACAGGCGACATCAAGCAGGTTTTTTACTTCATTTGCTTGTCTGCCGGCTGCCGGTCGCTGTTCGGCAGGAAGTTTGGAAATGTTCCTTAAGAATTGAGTGAAAATACCCTTGCGCCCCAGATAACGGACGCTGATATCCTTGACCGCCTGAGAGTCTGCTGCTGCTTTGAGCTCCTCTAAAGCTTCCTGATAAATTTGATCAATGGATTTATCCAATTTTTAAATTTGAAACGATCGATTAGGGTTACAGTTTCTGGGCGGCCAACTCCGCAATCTTCGCAAAGCCGGATGGATCCGAAACGGCCAGCTCCGCCAGGACTTTTCGATCCAGGTCGACTTTCGCCAGTTTAAGACCGTGGATGAACCTGCTGTACGACAATTTGTGGATACGGGCAGCGGCATTTATCCGTGCGATCCACAGCCTGCGAAAATCGCGCTTGCGTTGACGCCGATCCCGATAGGCGTACATGAGGGATTTATCGACTGCATCCGCCGCCGTTCGCAATAATTTGCTGCGACCGCCGCGAAAGCCTTTGGCCAATTTTAAAATCTTTTTTCGTCTTCTTCTGGCTTTGAAGCCGCGTTTTATTCTCATCTTTATTTCTCCATTGTGCCTTATAGCATAAATGCTATGCTGATATATTTTTTGGTTGTAATTTAGGTCTATATGGCAAAGGGCTAAGCGCAAAGCGCATAGCGTAAAAAATTGAAATCTTTCTTTTTTAGTTAGTTAGTTCGCTTTGCTCTATGCGCTATGCTTTATTCGTCGTGGGAATCCGCTGGAGACGGGCTCATTAGAACAAAGCGAAAAAACATCATTTAGAAATGGCAACTCTATCCGTTGGGCAACATTAATCTTATTGCCTTCGCATTGGTTTTGTCAACGAGCCGGCTTTTACGCAGGGAACGTTTTCGTTTGGTTGTTTTTTTGGTTAAAATATGACCGGCACAGGATTTCTTATAGACAATCTTTCCCGTGCCTGTTTTGCGAAATCGTTTGGCTGCAGCTCGATTTGTTTTTATTTTTGGCATTATATTTCTCCTTTTTGTAAAAATAGATGGCGTGAGCAATCACGAATTCCGTCTCACGCCACCTGAAAACGTATCCAATTAGAGTCTGGGGCAACGCCCTGCACGGGCTTCTTAATATAAATTAATTTTCAGATCAAGTTATTTCGGTGAAAGAACCATTACCAGGATTCGGCCTTCAAATTTGGGATTTTGTTCCACCATCGCAACTTCTTCTGTTTCTTCAATAATCCTTTGGAGCACCTCTTTTCCAAGTTCCGAGAGGGTAATTTCGCGACCTCTGAAAATAACGCTCACTTTGACCTTGTCTTTATTGTCGATAAATTTTTTAATATGAGCGATTTTAACCTGCAGGTCATGCTCACCGGTTTTGGGGCGAACTTTTATCTCTTTGAGCTGAAAGGTGCTTTGTTTTTTCTTGGCCTCCTGCTTTTTTTTCGTTTGCTCGTACCGATAGCGGCCATAATCCATAATTTTACAGACCGGTGGTTTTGCATTCGGTGAGACTTCCACCAGATCAAGGCCGGCCTCATTGGCAGCTTCAAGAGCTTCTTTGATCGGTATAATTCCGATTTGTTCTCCGTCGGGGTCGATTACCCTGACTTCTCTTGCTCGAATTCTTTTATTAATGTTAACTTGGTCAGATCGATTCGGTCTTTGGGGTCGTCTTGGAACAGCTATGTTTTCACCTCCTATGCTAGAATTGTCCGTTACGGATGACTCGGGTGTTGCCTCAGTGCGAAAGCCGCCAAGGCGGTGTTCAAATTCAAGCTGAAAATCTCAGCACCGTTTCATCCTGTGGCGCTCAATTTAGGCTTTTTAAGCCTCCAATTTATCCACAATATCGTTATTTACTTATTACCAGAGCTCAATAGGAGCTATTTATCAGTGTGGAATATATAACAAAATTAAGAAATGCAAGAAAAAAATGCAAGTAAAAACATGTTTCGATCAGGTTGAAACCTCCGGCTAAAGTGGCGATGGACCTGGAGAAAAGCATTTATTGGTTGAGGGTATACGTGGCCAAAATGCTGTTTTTCAAATACGTGTTTTGCGGTTTTGAAAAAAAGGTTTTCAACAATTTCAAACTTTCGTTACGCAATATGCCGGGTATGATCATCATTTGATTTGATTTATACAAAGGTGTCATGTTCGCTGTATCGCAGTGGGTGCCGCCTCCCATTGCGTCCTCATAAGCAAAAACAAGCGTGCCGATACCGCTGATCATCAGGGCACCAAAACACATTAGGCAAGGCTCCAGCGTGCTGAACACAGTGACTTCTCGCAGATTAATTTTAGGGTTCAGGCGGAACAACCTTCTTAAGGCAACCATCTCGGCATGATCGACTTCATTGGGGTAATCTCCGGTGGTGCCTTTGCGGGAGCCACTTGCCAGGGTTGTGTTGTCGTGAGCCATGACGCAGCCCACCGGAAACTCACCGGCAACCAGAGCGGCCTGTGCTTCCTCCAGCGCTTTTTTCATAAAGTGGTCGTAGTCCATTTATTTCCTTTAGAGGTTTCAGGTGTCGGGTGTCAGGTGTCAGAATCGGCAGCGCTGACACCTGACACCTGAACACTGACACCTAATTACATAATACATGACACCGATTGATTGTAACCGTTGCAACGTGGTTCGAAAGTTTACAACCGACAGATATCATCGTCACATTCACATCGATCATCGACTTCATAACAATAAAGGATTCTTGACTCCATCTCGGCCTGTTGATCTGAAATCGGCGCAAAAGTTTTGCCGGCCGCCATCTTTGTTAAATCCGCTTTTGACGGGATCGATTCCAGACCGTTGGCGGTGACTTCACCCGATGTGCCGTTGATTATCTCGGCATCTTGTCCGTTGGTGATGACGGCCACCGGCACCTGATATGGTGCAATCAGCCGCGATGCTGCCAGCACCGCGCGCCTCCGGGTTACCAGGGAGCCGGGCCCATACTTCAGGACCATGCACATCTTGCCCTTCAGCGTTATGGTAAAATCAATTTTCAGAACCGCTTTTTTACTGTCGGCTCTGGCGACCAGCGCTCTGCGCGGCTCAACATCCGCTT
This sequence comes from uncultured delta proteobacterium, assembly GCA_963706575.1. Taxonomy (GTDB): domain Bacteria; phylum Desulfobacterota; class Desulfobacteria; order Desulfobacterales; family JAHEIW01; genus JAHEIW01. Next base: position 550,200 of record CAVPNL010000006.1, read on the forward strand.
TTAAGTACCCTAACTGACCGGTCAGCAGGCGAGCGATTTTTTGTCGATAGCGCTCATCGTGGGTGTCTTTCAGGGTGTCACCGGTGATAAAATCGGTCAGTTCGCCCAGTATGAGATGATGTCCATTCATTCGCTTCGATTGATCCTGTCCCCATGGCTGCGGTCCCGCTTAGCGGGGCGGGCCGGTTTTGAGACCACTTCTAATCAGATATACCTTTACAATCGGTTGCATCGCTAATAATATACGCATCTTTTAGATTTTCCAAACGATTTATGTTATTGTCAGTCCGATCAGCCCCGATCGCCATCTCGCTAAACCGGTGTCTGAAAATTGTATAAAAGGGAATTTCGGGTATACCCGCATCATGTCAATTCGAGAAGAATATGAACGGCGCGAGAAAAAATTTTTGTCGCCATTCGGGTGTTTGAGTTCCGAATCGCGGGGTCGTGCCCTTGTCGAAAAACCCTGTTCGGTCCGGACGGCGTTCCAGCTGGATCGAGATCGAATTGTGTATTCAAATGGCTTCAGGCGGCTAAAACACAAGACGCAGGTTTTTCTGGCCCCGTTGGGTGATGATTACAGGACACGCCTGACGCATACGCTGGAAGTGGCTCAGATGGCAAGGGCCATGGCCCGGGCCCTGTTTTTAAACGAAGATCTGGTTGAAGCGATCGCACTGGCTCATGATCTTGGCCATACGCCCTTCGGGCATAGCGGTGAAACCGTTCTAAAAGAGATTTATTCAGCGGATTTTTCACACAACGAACAGAGTCTGCGCGTAGTTGAGGTCCTGGAGAATAACGGCACCGGGCTTAACCTGAGTGCTGAAGTTCGCGACGGCATATTAAAACACTCGAAAGGCTATGGGAAAATCATTCCGGATGATCCCGCAGAACTGGCCTATACGTATGAGGGTCGTATCGCACGCATCGCTGACATTATGGCCTATTTAAATCATGACCTCGAGGATGCGATTCGAAGCGGTGTGATTCGACCCGAGCAAGTGCCTGATCAGTGTACCAGGGTATTGGGGGTTACCCATTCAGAGCGGGCGGAAACCATGATCCGGGCACTGATTGCTTCCAGCCAGGTCAAAAATGGAGAGCTTAAACTGGAAATTAGCGATGATGTCCATTCGGCCATGACGGCTCTAAGGCAGTTTCTATATGATAATGTTTACCGTTCGCCACAGGTGCATAAGGATTTTGAGAAGGCCAAAAAAATGCTATCCGAGCTGTACACCTATTTTTTAGAAAATGAAGAACTGCTGCACCAAAAATTAACCGAGCTCCAGATGCTGGGGCGCAATCATAACAACCAGCCCAAAGATCGAACCGTTTGTGACCTGATTGCCAGTATGACCGACCGCTATGCCATGAGCCTTTATCAGAAGATCTTCTTTCCATCGCCGGTTGTATAATTTCTGAATTTTGCATGAAAATTAATGAGAATATGAAAGCCTCCGACCCGTGCAAAACTCAGAAATCAAGATCCGCTATGATTCTACCTTTTGAAAAAGATTCAATAGCAGCAGCCGTGGATGCTGCATATATTGATCGGCTGAAGCAGATCTATGCTGTCATGGATCGAGCTTATCATCGGGCAGCAGGCCACTACGGCTTTGCCTGTGACGGATGTAGGGATAGTTGCTGCCGGTCCCGATTTTACCATCATACGATAATTGAGTATGATTATCTGATAGAAGGACTGAAAACCCTTAATTTCGAAAAACTAAAAGAGGTGACATCGCGAGCCATAACCGTGGTTGACGAAACCGCCCGGGCCGATAAGCAGCGGCACGGCCGTGCGGCTGCTGTGCCCGCTTAATTTTGATGAATTGTGCATCCTGTATCCCTATCGCCCGATGATCTGCCGGTTGCACGGCATCCCACATGAATTGCAAAAACCCGGGCAAATGCCGGTTTATGGCCCTGGCTGCGCAAACTTTTGACCGTCGTTGCGGCCCCAAAGGCTATTTTAAATTTGATCGCACGCCGTTTTATCGCCAAGTGGCAATGCTTGAACAGGAAGTTAAGCAAGCAATGGGTTTTGACGGAAAAATCAGGATGACCGTTGCGGAAATGATCCTCACGAATTGCATAGCGCAGAGCGCAAAGCGCATAGGGTCAGTAAGAAAACGCTATGCGCCATGCCCTATGCGCTATGCCAGAGGAAACGACCTTGAAGTCCATAGATTTAGATAAACTCAAAGAATTACCCGGGCGCCGGATTGAAGCCGGAGACACCTTCTCGTTTCGCTGCTATCCGGGAATCGGCTGTTATAATCGCTGCTGCCGGAATCTGAATCTATTTTTATACCCCTACGATGTGCTGCGATTAAAAAACGCGCTGGGCTATTTCTTCAGATGAATTCCTCGATCAATATGTGGATGTGGTTCTGCGAGCCTCCAATTTTTTCCCTGAAGTCCTTTTGCGGATGTCTGAAGACAAAGAGAAGACCTGCCCGTTTTTGGTGGATGCGGGCTGCGCGGTTTATCCGGATCGCCCGGATACGTGCCGCACATTTCCGGTTGAGCAGGGGGTTTTGTATGATGCCGCCGGCAAAAAAGATACGGCGGTGCATTTTTTCAGGCCGCCGGATTTTTGCCTGGGGCAGCACGAGGACCGGGAGTGGACCGTGGCGACCTGGTCGCGGGATCAGGATGCCGGGCGTTATCACAAAATGACCATTCGCTGGGCGGGTTTAAAACGGCTTTTTCAGACCGATCCCTGGGGAACCGAGGGCCCCGAAGGCCCCAGGGCCAGGATGGCCTTTATGGCCACTTACAATATCGACCGCTTCCGGGAATTTGTATTTCACAGCAGTTTTTTAAAACGCTACAAGGTCAAAGCGGCAGTTCTCAAAAAGATAACAGCAGATGATGCGGAATTGCTCAAATTCGGCTTTGATTGGGTGAAGCTTTCCCTGTGGAATATCAGGAGCACTTCATTTAAAGAGCGAACCTTCGGTCCTTAAGGAGCGGCTCTGCGAGCCTTGAGGAATGTTCCTTTGGAACTCTAAGTTGGGGGCAATATTGTTAAGCTTCTAGCGAAGCGATCCTCGAGTGAAACGCTCCTCAAGACCCGCCTTGCGGGGCGCTCGCTAACCTGGCGGAACCCCTGCTGGCAGAACCCTTTTAGATTTAAATTGGTATCAGTGGGTGGCCATCGATCTATAACACGCCTTTGGGCATTTCTCCGCTTTCCTTTCCGCCGAGCACATAGCCACCGTCCAGCCTGAGGACAGCACCGGTCATAAATGGCGCATCCTTTATTATATAAAGCACGGCCTTAACCGCGTCTTCAATCTTACCGGTTCGACCTGTCAGGGTATGATCGCGCACGGCCTTTTTTTGTTTGGCAGTCAGCAGACCCCAGCCTCTGGTTTTTTCCGCATGACGGGTTTCAAAAAAACCGAGCATGATTTCATTGACGCGCACCTGCGGCGCGCCGATGCGGGCCCAGGTTTCGGTGAGCAGCGAAACCCCTCGATTGGCGGCTGCGTATCCGTCATTAAAGACCAGGCGGGCCGGGCCGGAGCGCCCCACGATTCCGGCGATGGAAGAAAAGTTGATCACCACTGCATCGCCGCTGGCCTTCAGATGGGGCAGGGCGGCATCAAACACCCAGCGCTTGGCACGCAGGGTGGTCTCGATTTCGAGATCCCATTGCTGTGGGTTATAAGGACCGTGTACCACCGGCCAGCCGCCGCGTTCGATGTTGTTGATTAAGATGTCCAGGCGGCCGAAGCGGTCGATAACTTTGCCGATCATGCGGGGTGTGGCTTCGGTTTTGAGCAGATTGGTCTTTAAAATAAGGTGTTCCTGGCCGGTATCGGCTAAATCCGTTTTTAATGCTGCCAGTTCTTCAGCCCAGTCAAAATAATTGACGGCCACCTTTACCCCCGCATCCGCCAGGGCCAGCGCAATCCCTTTGCCGATGCCTTTGACGGCGCCCAGTACTAAAGCCACTTTTCCATTTAGTTCCATAAAATCACCAATGGGTTTTGGGTTTCACAATGTCATTCAGCTGTCAGCTGTTACATTTGTTTAATGGGTCGGCTAAGCTAACCAATTCAACTGATGAAACAAAAAAAACTAATCTAACAAGTCAAATAGTAGGGCCGGCCTCCGTGCCGGCCTGGAAACAGCGGCCACAGAGGGCCGCCCTACTATCCGCTGTTACCTGTTGATTGATCTATCGTCCGAAACCTGAACATTGTTATGACTTAAACAACACCTGCTTTACCCACTTTATTCCGAGTTCTAACAGCACGGTATCATTGGTCCTGGCAGCTGTCAGCTTTTCCTGATCCACGTCAAAGTTGTCCGGCAGGTTATGGCTGAAAATCTGATTCCTGAAATCATCGAGATCATATAAGGCCGTGTAAAACCGCTGGCGTGACTTGAGGTCCAGCGGGCCCGGCCGCAGCTGGTTTTTCAGACGGATGATTTCAAGCAGCTGATCGTTGAACTGATTGTAAATCCCAGCTTCCTGGCTGTTTATCCATTGCTGCGCGCTCTGCGAGCCGGGCGCGTCGAAACCTAAACAGTGCGGTTCTTTCAGCAGCATGAAATGTTCGCTGATCTTGCCGGTTTCACGATTGCGGGATATGGCCCGCACCAGCGGATAGGTGCGGCAGGATGCCGGGCGATCCGGATATACGCGGCATCCCTTTTCGGTAACAAACGGGCATGTTAACCGCTCGTCATCCGCGGCTTTAAGTGCCACAACGGGCAGCCCTGTTTCGGGGCCGATGTGCTGGATCGTATAGCGTTCCAAAAATTCGCTGGAAGATAGCCCCAGTCTTTTTTTTAGGCGCAGGATATCGTAAGGGTACAAAAACTGATTTAAATCCCGGCAGCATTCATTAAAGCAGGCGACACCGGGAGAACATGCAAACCTGAACTGATCGTCCGGCATTATGGGGATAAGGGGGTCGTTCAATTGTGCTAATCCTCAAATCTGTTAACACCTTCTCCATGCTCAGGTGTCGGGTGTTTGCTATCAGCTGGCAGTTGTCATCTGTTTAATTGGTTTGATTGGTTTAATTCGTTCAATTGGTTCGGTTCAAACCAACCAATTCAACCAATGAAACCAATATAACGAATTTAACAATTTCCAGAACCCTGAACCTTAGAACCCCTGAACCCTGTATCAGGTTTTAACAGCCTATCAAAGGGATTTTTTATGCGGGGTTTTTTGACACTGTTATTGCTGTGCGAATACCATATATGGTGGCAAATTTGGCAGCGAACTACTGCCGGTAGAAGTTACGAACATTATCCCATAACCTGTTGAAATTTTAGTTTTTGCGGCTCCAAAAATCCTTGACAAGCCAAATGTTGGATGATATGTTCACCCCTTTGGGCAGTCCATATCTTGCTGATTTTAAAAGAAATATTCCTTAATGCGCGTGAGCGAAATCACGACTCCAGTTTGAATGCCAACCGGTGGGTACCGGTTTAACAGATAAATAACCCAGAAAATCTAAATCTAGCAATTTGAAGGGAGGTGCAAAAAGCTATTTTTGTTAAATCTTTTTGACGGTTAATGGGTAACCACAAAAATTTACCAAATTAATTAGGAGGTATAATAAATGCCAAGCTTTGTAATATCTGAAAAATGCGATGGATGCAAAGGCGGGGACAAAACTGCCTGTATGTACATTTGTCCCAATGACCTGATGGTTCTCGAACCCAACGAAATGAAGGCTTACAACCAGGAGCCCGACCAATGCTGGGAATGCTTCTCATGCGTCAAGATCTGCCCCACCCAGGCAATTGAAGTCAGGGGTTATGCCGACTTTGTTCCTCTGGGAAGCAGTGTAATGCCGATGCTGGGAACCGAGGATGTCATGTGGACCTGCAAGTTCCGCAACGGGACCATCAAACGCTTTAAGTTCCCCATCCGGACCACTCCCGAAGGACAGGCCAATGCGTACCTGGATCTGAAAGGCAAAGACCTGGAAAGCGGCTTGCTTTCAACCGAAGAAGCCGACGGCGCTACACTTCCGACGCCCCAGGCAACCGTGTAAATACGCAGGGTTTGTTTATTTAAAGTGAATGATCAATTAGCAATATAAATCAAGGAGGATTGAATATGGCATTACCGAATAAACCACTCGGGGAACTAAAAGCTGTAAAGGACCCGGAAGTCGAAGAACGAGAAGTTGATGTTTTGATCGTCGGCGGCGGCATGGCCGCCAGCGGCGCCGCCTTTGAGGCCAAAAAATGGATGTCTGATGACCAGACTGTTCTGATGGTGGATAAGGCCGCCCTGGAAAGAAGCGGCGCGGTTGCCCAGGGCCTTTCGGCGATCAACACCTATATTGGCGAAAACACCCCTGATGATTATGTGCGCATGGTCCGCAACGACCTGATGGGCATTGTCCGTGAAGACCTGATCTTTGATCTGGGCTGTCACGTGGACGATTCCGTGCACCTGTTTGAAGAATGGGGACTGCCGATCTGGAAGAAAACCGAAGACGGCAAAAACCTGGACGGCAAAAAAGGCCAGACTATGGGTACGCTCAAAGCAGGCGCCCAGCCGGTGCGTACCGGCAAATGGCAGATCATGATCAACGGCGAATCTTACAAACGCATTGTGGCCGAAGCCGCCAAGCTGGCCATTGGTGAAGAAAACGTTCTGGAGAGGGTTTTTATCGTCGAGCTGCTGCTGGATGCCAACAAGGAAAACCAGATTGCCGGTGCGGTTGGTTTTTCCGTGCGTGAAAACAAAGTTTTCATCATCAAGTGCAAGTCCATGCTGGTTGCCTGCGGCGGGGCCGTCAACATTTATCAGCCCCGTTCAGTCGGCGAGGGCAAAGGCCGTGCCTGGTATCCGGTCTGGAACTCCGGTTCCACCTATACCCTGTGCATGAAAGTCGGGGCCGAGCTGTCCATGATGGAAAACCGCTTCACCCCGGCCCGTTTTAAAGACGGTTACGGCCCGGTGGGTGCATGGTTCCTGCTGTTTAAGGCCAAAACCCTTAACGGTCTGGGCGAAAACTTTGCTGCCAGCGACGCGGCCAAGAAAGAGCTGGAAAGCTATGCGCCTTACGGAACCGCAGCCATCACACCGACCTGTCTGCGAAACCACCTGATGCTCTTTGAGATGAAAGAAGGCCGCGGGCCCATCATCATGGATACGGTGTCGGCGCTGGCCGAGCTCGGAAAGACCATGGACAAAAAAGAGCTCAAGCATCTTGAATCCGAAGCCTGGGAAGACTTCCTGGATATGACCTGCGGTCAGGCCAATCTGTGGTGCGCCACCAACACCGAGCCTGAAAAGAAAAATTCCGAGGTTATGCCCACCGAACCGTATCTGCTCGGATCTCACTCCGGCTGCTGCGGTCTGTGGACCTCCGGTCCGGATTATGACTGGGTGCCGGATGCTTACAAGATCAAGGCCGACAATGGTAAGGTTTACAACCGCATGACCACGGTCAACGGGCTGTTTACCGCCGGTGACGGCGTGGGCTGCTCCGGTCATAAATTCTCCTCCGGCTCCCATGCCGAGGGGCGGATGGCGGTTAAAGAAATGGTGCGCTATGCCAAGGATCATGCCGACTATTCACCGGCCATCAGCCAGTCGGCTGACGACCTGGTCGACATTGTCTATAAACCGGTGCGCACCTATCTGGAACACTGCGCCTACACCACGGCCGACGACATCAACCCCGAATACATCAAGCCCAACGGCATGATGTATCGCATGATGAAGGCTGGCCATGAATACGGTGCCGGAACCGCGACCTTCTACCAGACGACCTCCAAGAACCTTGAGATCGCCATGGATCTGCTGGCGACCATGCGCGAAGATAACGAAAAACTGGCTGCCGGTGATCTGCACGAACTGATGAGAGCCTGGGAGATTCAGCACCGCATCTGGACGCTGGAATCGCATCTGCGCCACATTCAGTACCGTAAAGAGACCCGTTATCCCGGTTTTTACTATCAAGCCGATTATCCGGGCCAGGATGACGAGAACTGGTTCTGCTTTGTCAACTCCAAGTATGACCCCAAAGAGCAGAAATGGGATATCTTTAAGAAAGATTATATCAAGATCATTCCGGACGCCTAATGGATCAGCTAGGAAGCAGACGAGTCAATTTTGACTAACCAACAGATACCTCCAGGTGTCATCCGACACCTGGAGGTTTTTATTAGTACGGAGGGAAGTATGACTGAAGAAAAAGCAGCTCCGGCAAGCGGAAGCATATTAGTCGTTGGCGGCGGGATCAGCGGTCTGACCACGGCGATCGAAGCTGCCGAAGTGGGGTACGAGGTTTTCCTGATCGAAAAAAATCCGTATCTGGGGGGTAGGGTCGCACAGCTGAATCAATATTTCCCCAAGTTGTGCCCTCCCACCTGCGGCCTGGAAATTAACTTCAGGCGGATAAAGGACAACCCCAGAATCAAAATTCTGACTCTGGCCGAGGTGGAATCGGTTAGCGGCGACCCGGGCAACTATGAGGTGGCGATTAAAGTCAACCCCAGATATGTCAACCAAAACTGCACCTGCTGCGATGCCTGTGCCGAAGCCTGTCAGACTGAAATCGACAGCGAATATGATTTCGGGATGCAAAAGATCAAAGGGGCATATTTACCATTTGAGATGGCCTTTCCGGCCCGTTATGTGATTGCGCCCGAGATTATCGGCACCGCGGATGCCACCCGGGCCAAAGAAGCCTGTAAGTACGATGCGGTTGATCTCGAAATGGAAGCCAAAACCCTGAAGCTGAATGTGGGCGCCATCGTGTGGTCCACCGGCTGGCAGCCCTATGATGCCGCCAAGATCGATAATCTCGGTTTCGGTGAGTATCCCAACATCATCACCAATATGATGATGGAGCGATTGGCCGCTCCCAACGGCCCGACGCGGGGTAAAATCCTGCGCCCCTCCGACAGCAAAGCGCCGCAGAGTGTGGCCTTTGTCCAGTGTGCGGGCTCCCGTGATGAGAAGCACCTGCCGTATTGTTCTTATATTTGCTGCATGGCGTCTTTAAAGCAGGCCACCTATGTCCGCGAGCGCTATCCTGATGCCAAAATCTATGTCTTCTATATCGATCTGCGGACGCCCGGTTACCGCTATGAACGGTTCTATGAAACCATCAAAGAGGATGAAAACATCTTTTTGATTAAAGGCAAAGTGGCCGAGGTCAGCGCCGATTCGGGCACCCAAAATGTTACCGTTGTTGCCGAAAATGCCGTAACCGGTGAAAAAATCCACCAGGAGGTGGAAATGGTGGTTCTGGCAACCGGCATGCAGCCCACAGCGGCAAACGCCAAACTTCCGGCCGATTTGCAGTACACTGATGACGGGTTTATCGTTAATGACTTTGAAAAAGGCGGGATGTTTGCAGCCGGATGCGCCAACAAGCCGGCCGACGTGGTTTCATCCAATCAAAATGCTACCGGAATGGCCCTTAAGGCGATTCAAACCCTGGTGAGCAGATAGGAGGAGAGTCAGACATGGATAAAAAATACGGTATTTATATCTGCGAAGGTTGTGGGATCGGGGACGCCGTCGATATCGAAAAGCTTGGCGATGTTGCCAAGGAGGAAGGGTTTCCGGTCAAAACCTGCCCGATTTTGTGCGGCCAGGCCGGGGTCGAACTCCTTAAAAAGGATATCGCCGATGAGGGCGTCAACACCCTGGTGATTGCCGCCTGTTCACGCCGGGTTCTTTATGATGTCTTCCGTTTTGACGGCTGCATCGTGGATCGGGTGAACTTAAGAGAAGGGGTGGTCTGGACGCACCCCCGGTCTAAGTATCCGGCGCCCACTGAAGAACAAAAAGACGATGAAACCTTCATCGACCATGTTCAGATGATGGCCGCAGATTATTTAAAGATGGGCATGGCGCGGGTCAAAAAAATCGATCTGCCTGAGCCCTATCTGCTGGAAACGCTCAACAAAAAGATCCTGGTAATCGGCGGTGGCATGAGCGGGATTTCGGCGGCCATCGATGCGGCCAAAACCGGCTACGAGGTCACCATCGTCGAAAAAGAAGCGTCGCTGGGCGGCAATGCCGCCAATTGGCGCAAGCAACTACCGGGCGCTTACCCCTATGATGGCCTGATTCCACCCGCGATCGAAGCAAAAATAAATGAACTTGAAAACTATTCAAACATCACGGTCAAAACCGAGAACGTGGTTGCGCGCATCGCCGGGGAGCCGGGCGATTTTACCGTGACCCTTAAAAAGCCCGGCGATAAAACAGAATTCGATGTTCCGTTTCCCTTGCCGGATGAGATGAAGGTTGATGAGAAAGGCAATGAGCTGGATGCCGAAAAACTGCATCAAGCCTTTATGGAATACAACAAGGGCAAGCAGGACATTTTGAAACTGGATCCCAATGGTGAAAAATTCGGCGCCGTGATTCTGGCAGCCGGATGGCGGCCCTATAAGCCTAAAGAAGGCGAATTTGCCCATCTGGGTTACGGTGAGATTGCCGATGTGGTTACCAACCATCAGTTTGAAGAGATTGCCGCTGCCGGTAAAATTATACGGCCCTCAGACGGCAAGGAGGCCAAATCCGTTGTTTTCATCCAGAGCCCCGGCCAGGGGGACGACAAGGACTTTGCCTATAGCGGTGCGGTCACCAGCCTGGTGGCGCTCAAACAGGCCAAATACCTGCGCGAAGATTATGACGACGGCAAATCCTTTGTCTTCTACCAGCATATGCGTACCGTGGGCCTGACGGAAAACTTCTACAAGAACATCCAGCAGGATCCCGGCATCTTTTTAACCAAAGGGGAGGTCACCGGCGTTTCTAAAAACGGCGAAGGCTTGATTGTCGAAGCCGACAATACCCTGCTGGGTGAAAAGGTTCAGCTCAAGGCCGATATGGTGGTGCTGGGAACCGGTATGGTTCCTGTAACTGCAGATGACCCGGTGATCAACCTGGCCTACCGGCAGGGACCGGGATTTCGTGATAACGCGCTTTTTGATGACTATGCCGATTCGAATTTTATCTGTTTTCCCTATGAAACCCAGCGAACCGGCATTTATGCCGCCGGTGCCATCCGCCGCAGCATGACCGTGGAAGAGGCGGTGGAGGATGCCAGCGGAGCGGCCTTGAAAGCGATTCAATGCCTGGAGTCGGTCAACCGCGGTGTTTCGGTACATCCCCGGTCAGGCGACATGACCTTTCCCGACTTTTTCTTCCAGCGCTGCACCCAGTGCAAACGCTGCACGGAAGAATGCCCCTTTGGCGCCATCGATGATGATGAAAAGGGCACCCCCAAGCCGAATCCGGCACGCTGCCGCCGTTGCGGCACCTGTATGGGCTGTTGCCCGGAGCGCATCATCAACTTTGTCGATTACAGCATTGACAGTATCGGTTCGATGGTCAAAGCCATCGGCGTGCCTTCCGAAGACGATTATGATGAGCCGCCGCTGCGAATCCTCGGGCTGGTCTGTGAAAATGATGCCTATCCGGCCCTGGATATCGCGGCCCTCAACCGGCTGGCTTATTCGGCCGAAGTGCGCCTCATACCGGTCAGGTGCCTGGGTTCGGTCAATGTCATCTGGATCAAAGACGCTCTGGCCCAGGGTATGGACGGTGTGTTTTTGCTAGGCTGCAAACTCGGCGACGACTACCAGTGCCATTTCGTCAAAGGCAGTGAGCTGGCCGAAATCCGCATGAAAAAGATCGGCGAGGCCCTGTCGAGCCTGGCGCTCGAAGAAGAACGCGTGGCGCAATTCCAGGTGGCCATCGACGAGTATGATAAACTTCCGCAAATCATCGATGATTTTGTGGCCAGCGTCGAGGAAATGGGTCCGAACCCCTTTAAGGGATTTTAATAATTGAATATTGATGAATTCGTAAAAAGTCGAATTCATCAAGTGTTTGGCGTTTCATGTTTGGTGTTTGGTATGAAATATATGATGCTATATCGGCATGTTAGAATAATAAACACTAAATACCAAATACAAAACACACTCGCAAAAAGGCTGCTTTTCTGACTTTTTACGAAACTATCAATTTTCATTCTTCAATTCCGTAGGAGGTATGAATATGGCAGATACATATGTTATTGAGCCTGATTTGGCTTTTATTAAAGAAGTCGGTGCCCTGGGGGGCGAGGACCTGAAAAAGTGTTATCAGTGTGCAACCTGCTCGGTGGCCTGTCCGATTTCACCGGACACCAAACCGTTCCCCCGCAAGGAAATGATCGCGGCTTCCTGGGGGCTGAAAGACAAACTGGTGGGCAATGCCGACATCTGGCTGTGCCATAATTGCGGAGATTGTTCCACCCGTTGTCCGCGGGAGGCCAAGCCGGCGGATGTCCTGGCAGCCGTGCGGTCTTATACGATCGAGGACTACGCTCAGCCGAAAGTGCTGGCCAGGGCCATGAAAGACCCCAAGAAACTGCCGATCCTGCTGGCCATTCCCGCAATTCTTTTTCTGGTGGTGGGATCCATCACCGGTCTATTGGATTTCACACCGGATCTCAGCGAAGGCATCAAGCATTGGAAATTCTTTTCAACCTGGCTGGTGGACATGATGATGCTGCCGGCGGCCATTTTTGCAGCGGCTGTCTTTGCCTTGGGCCTCAAACGGTTTCTGGGCGATATCCATCAAAATGCACTGATGGAGGGCAAAACCACTAAAGACAAGATCGAAATTCCCGGATTTATCCAGGCCCTGATCAAGGTCATTCCGACCATCCTGTTGCACCGCAAGTTTTCAGAGTGTACTGAAAATAAAGATCGCGAAATTGCCCACTTATTGACCTTGTATGGCTTCATCGGGCTGTTTATCGTGACCAGTATTTTCTTTGTTGTGATGTATGGCTCATATTTGCTTCCCAGTGGCGCCTTGCATGGCCCCTGGTCCCAGTTGAATCCGGTCAAATGGCTGGCGAACATCAGCGGTGTGGCCCTGATTGTCGGAACCGCCCTGATGATTAAAAATCGCATGTCCAAAAAAGATCAGGCTTCCCGATACTTTGATTGGTACCTCATCTACCTTGCTTTCGGGCTGGGTGTGACCGGCATGGGCGCTCAACTGACCCGGCTGGCAGGCTGGGCGTTTATTTCATTTGCCATCTACTATGTTCACCTGATTCTCGTGTGGGCATTGTTTGCCTATCTGCCATTCTCAAAGCTGGCTCATATTGTCTACCGGACGGTGGCGATGGCATACAACGAGTATGCAGGCAGAAACTTCTAAATAAGAGACTGGAACAACAAATAAAAAAGGGAGCGCGCCTTGCGGCGGCTCCCTTTTGGTTTCTGCGCGTCTTTTAGAGGATCAAATCAATCTCCGGTAGCAGCTCCATGCAGCTTGATCTCAACTTTGTCGGTCAGGCCTTCGTAGTATCCGCGCAGAATTTCAACGACTTCGTCACGTCCAAAGTGATCCGGCAACGCTTCGCCTTCTGAAAGCATTTTGCGCAGCATGGTTCCGCTGAGCAGCACGCGATCCCCTTTTTCGTGCGGGCAGGTTCGCAGGGAAGCCATGCCGTCACATTTGTAGCAGTAAAAGGTCCAGTCGATTTTCAGCGGTGCACACAGCAGCGCTTTGCCTTCTTCTTCCGGGCATGGGATTTTATCAAAGATGGTCTGGGCTTCGAACATTCCGTAAAAATCACCCACGCCGGCATGGTCGCGGCCGATGATCATGCGGGAACAGCCGTAATTTTGCCGGAAAGTGGCATGCAGCAGGCCTTCGCGGGGTCCGGCGTAGCGCATGTCGAGCGGATATCCGCCCTGGACGACTTTATCTTCAACGAAATAATTTTTAACCAGTGAATCAATGCATTTGACGCGAACTTCAGCCGGGATATCACCCGGTTTCAAATTGCCGACCAAGGAATGAATATACACCCCGTCGCAAACTTCGACGGCAATCTTGCAAAGGTATTCATGTGAACGATGCATGGGATTTCTGAGCTGAAGTGCAGCCACTTCGCTCCAGCCGCGGTCTTCAAATATTTTGCGGGATTCTTCCGGTCGCATGTAAACCCCGGCATACTTGGTGGGATAATTGCCTTCACTGAGCACCTTGACCGGTCCGGCCAGGCTGATCTCTTTTTGTTCCATGACCATCTGAACGCCCGGATGGTCGTCTTTGGCGATTTTCCAGAACTCCTCAGCTGTGGCGGTGCCTTCACCCATGTAGACCTTCTCACATTCAAACTTTTTGTCGGCTTCGGTCATTTCAAATTTTTCGGTGACCGTCATGGTGGCCATGATCTCATCGCCTTTCGGGTCATAAAGCGCAATTTCTTCACCCGCGCCGATGCCTTCCGCATCCTCTTTTGAAGCCGATAAGGTCACGGGGATGGGCCAGAAAGTCCCGTCGGCCATCAGAAAGTTTTCACAAACACCTTTCCAATCCGCTTTCGTCATGAAACCGGTCAACGGGCTGAATCCACCGATGCCCATCATGATCAAATCGCCCTTTTCACGCGGGGAGACCGGAATTTTTTTAAGGCCTTCAGCTTTTTTCTTTTCCGCTTCCAGCTCGGCGCCTTCAAGCAGGCAGCAGGTCAGTCCTTTTCCGCCATGAGGGGGAATTAAATTAGCCATTTGTTTACCTCTCCTTTCAATCTGGTTTTCTATAATCAAGTCGCCCAAAACGACTATTATTCTTTTATATAAAAGGGTAATGATTAGTAAGGATAGCCGCTTTTGTCAAGCGGAATTGCGTTTTTGAAGCAAAGATTTCGCGATAAATTTGGCCGGTGGTGTTTTTGGGGTTAAGAAGGGCGATTTTGTTAAATTTTTGCTTGATTTGAGTACCGCTTCCGGGTAAATGACAACGGTAATTTCGCGCAAATTTGAATTTCCGGCCTTTGCGGAATTGGAGCTTTAAATATGTCAGATATCAAGTTGTCAGATGAACGACGCCAGCAGAAACGATTCAAAGCCGCAGAAGGTGCATTTGCAGCCCTGGTTGATCAAGAAAGCAGACTGGGCCAGATTAAGGATATCAGTTCACATGGACTTTCGTTTCGCTACATCGATAGCCATGAGAAGCTCGTAAACGCCAGTGAGTTAAAAATCATTCTGGGCAATCGGGGTCTTTATCTGGATAAAGTGCCCTTTAAAATAATTTCCGATTTTCAGATAGAAAGCGAGTTTAGTTTCAGCAGGGTCAGTATGCGCCAAATCGGTCTGGAGTTTGGAGAATTGACACCGGGACAGCGGAACCGGTTGGATCGATTCATTAAGCATCACACGGTCGGTGAGGCCGAATAGCTCCCCCCCCCAAGAGGACTCCTTCGATCTCTTAAAAAAATAACGATGAAGCCTGGTGATTTCCACCGGGCTTTTTGTGTTTCTGTGTTCATTGATGGTTAAAATGTGAATAAACCCCCAAGGAGCAAAATAATCATCGCCAAAATAACCAGGGCAGCGATGATGATGTTACGCTTTTTGGTTGGCGACTGTTTTTTAATAGCTTTCTTTGGGGGCATTTTCTCTTCGGTACGAATGGTATGTGTTTTTTCAGCAGAACGGGCGCGAAAAAAACTGGCCGGGGGAGGGGTATCCGGCGGTTCGAGTTTGGGCCGGGGCCGGTCGGCCATCGGCTGCGGTTCGCGGGTTTGATCATCGAATGGGTCGGCGACAGTTATTTTTTTTTCAGTTTCCGGGCTTAAATCCGTGGGTTGGTGGCTGTCATGCGGTGGCGGTGAATCCGGTGGTATGGTCAAATAGGCGTCGTCAAGTTGCTGGGAATCGGCTGCGATTTCAGCCCCGCAATGAGGACAAAAACGGTAGCTCAGAGTTTCCACTTCCGGCAGCGGCTTGCTGCATTGGGGGCAAAAAGGTTCCATATCTCACACGGCGTTTGTGCTCGAAAAGGGTTAATCTTAATTCATGGTTTCAGGTTTCAGTCACCGGGTTCAAAGGTTCAACGTTCAATGGTTCAGAGGTTAGAAAAAAGAAGACAGATGTCAGAGGGCAGATGACAGATGAAAATCGGAAAGTAGGGCAGCCCTCTGCGGCTGCCGAAAACAGCGACCGGCAGCCAGATCCCATAACCTTTGAACCTTTGAACCCCTGAACGCTGAACCTCAGAACCTTTGATAGCCTACCGATACGTATTCAACCCCACAAAAGTGCCGCCGTTTTCCCGGCACAGGACGCGCATTAAAGTGGCAAAACGTTCGCCGGTGTTGCCGCGCGCCTGGGTTTTGGCCATTACCACTGGAAAACCGACGGCATGTATCCGGACGCGCCGCGAGCCGTCTTTTGTCCGTTTGTTGATGCGATCCACGGTGTCGATGACCGGTTGAATCCGATGCCCGCTGAATTCATCACCAAAAACATACAGACTTATTTTCTTATCTGTTGCATAAAATGTTCTGATCGCAGCGGTGATGCCCTCAACCGGGCTGCTGTTGCTGAACGCGCGCCAGGAGCTGAGTCTGGAAATAATGGCCCGGCGGCGGGCGGGTGTGTCCGGAATCCATTTGCCCCGGTATTGTGAAAACATATATTCGCCCATATCGTTCATAATTTGAATGCCCTTGACTTTCGGGTATACATCCAGGGTTTCTCTTAACTTTCTCTGCACCAGAGGCCAGGCGTTGCGCTGCATGCTGCCCGAGGTATCGATAATAAAGATAATGTATTCGCTGTCTACCGGAATGCCGCCGACGGAGCGATCCATTTTTCGGGGCTGAGTTTTCAGCAGGCGCCGCATCTCTTCGGTTAATTCCTGCATGGCGCGGGCCAGTTTGCCTTCAATAATATTTTGCACCTGGGCGGTGTCTTTTGAGCCCGCAAACTGGCCTTCAATTTTGGACAGATCTCCCTGCAGTCTTGCCAGCCGGATTTTTTCTTCCGACAGTTGCTCATTCTTGGCCGTCAGGTCTCGATTCAGTATGGCGGTTTCGCCCCGGATTTCCACCAGCTCTTCTTCGAGCCGGATTATTTTGGCTTCCAGATCGACTTTAACTTCTTCGATAATCAACGGTTCGGCGAATTTGGATAATACAAACAGCAGAATCACAGCTCCGAATCCGCAGCAAATGCAGTCCAGAAACGATAGGCTGAATATTTGTATGTCTCTTCGGCGCTTTCTCATTATCTTAGCAACACGATCTCAACAAACATTTGGCCAATACTGTTACATCCACACGCGGTCCCCAGCAGCCGGATTTAGGAGCGCTATCGCTTGAGGAGCGCTGCGCTTTAAGATCAGAATCGTCTCAACCTTAAGTTCCAAAGGAACGCTCCTCGAGGCTCAGAGAGCCGCTCATAGAAGCCCGCAGGGCTGCTCATTTTTACTTTGCCATAGGCAATAAAACCGCAATCCAAAATCCGAAATCCAAAATCCTCTATGGCCAATCCTTCGAAGGCGCAAAAAAAGAACCGCGGGTGCTTTTTGCCAGACGCCAGTAAGCATCGGCGGCCAGCGGGTCGCCTTCCATGGGATATAAAATAATATTGACCGGTGCGCCCGGAAGCTTGCCGATGGCATCATTAAACAGGCTTAGGCGTTTTTTACCGGACACCCGTTTGCGCCAGGGCTTGCTTGACCCCATGGTCGGCAGACCGTCCGTCAGCAAAAAAATATTGTCCGGTGCGGGCTTCATCGCAAGCATGGCGGTGATTGCGTTTAAAAGGCTGGTGCCTTTTTCCGGAACGACGCTGCGGATTTGATCTGCGGACTGGTTGAGTTGATCCACATTACCGGCATCCAGCCAGGTTCCCTGGGTGTTTTTGAGTAAAGGGGCGGCAGCTTCGTTAAAGGCATATATCTGGAATTGGCTTGTTAGTGGAAGCTGGGTGCTCAACCAGTTAACAGTGGCAACGACCTGCTGCCATTTGCTGGATTTTATTTTTTCTTTAGCGCTGAGGTTACGCCGCCGAATAATTCCAACGACCGTCTCATCGAGCATGCTGGCGGAGGCATCCACCAGAATAAATATGCGCCGGCCGCCCATCTTTAAATCGGTTAAATACTGACGGTCCCCATGTCCGGGGAATTTTTGCAGCCGGCTGCCCATGTCGTCCTGGGTCTTGGCACCGGCTCTCAGTCGCTTGAGTTCTTCTTCCAAAGATTTCAGATCGGCCTTTAATTTGTTGACATGTGTCTTGGTGGCCAGAGTATCATCTTGTCTGTCGGCCAGCTCGATCTTCTTTTGTTCAAGAATATCTATGATTCTGCGAGATAGACCTTGTGTGCGGACCAGAGTCGTTTCTGTGTGTTCGATGGCATTGCGGGCCTGGATTAAATCTTTTTTTCCTTCCAGGACTTCATGCTCCATGCGATCCACCTCAGCTCGAAAATCCGAGGTAATCGAGTCGCGCTGGGCGGCACTCTTGGCATTTACCAGCACAAACAAAAGGATGATCGCCCCCAACCCGCAGGTAATAATATCCAGAAAGGATAAGTTGAACACATTGACCGATCTACGTTTCATCAGCTTCGCTATCCAGACACGCAATGAGGTTAAAAATCTCACCCGGTGTTCCCACCCGGACCTTTTGCCCCAGCAATAAATTGGTTTGCCCTTTTACCGGATTTTCATCCACGAAAGTACCGTAGGTGCTGTGGTCGTTTAGAACAACCTGGTTTCCCCGCAATTGGATAATGCAGTGTTTTCTGGAAACCCCGGCGATCTTCCCCTGAATTTGGATGCCCGATTCACCGGCAACCTTTTCCAGGCCAATGATTAAGGGCTTTTTCGTTATGGGATACGCCAGATGGCGATATAGGATGTGGGTGGGTTGTTGTTGTCCCTCGGCGGCTTTTCGGGGTTCTTCATATGATATGGAACCATCATTCGGCAGCGGGCGTGAGGTCAGGAAAGGCGCGCTGCTCCCGGCCTGCTGTTCAAACAGCGGACCGGTGAATTTCAGGATTCCCAGTGCACCGGCGCCGGGTTGCAGTTCAATGATACTGCAATTTTCGATTCCAGCCATCATTTCTTTTATGCCGGGTAAACGGGCAATCCGATCTGTGAGCATCAAAACCGGTCCGGCTCCCGCCTTTCCATGACGCTCATAAACGCGGCTAACAAGACGACGCATTTGCTCAAACACGGGCGCCCCTATTTTGAAAAAAAGATCGCGCCTCAACGTTACGTGATATACTTTGGATCCGCCCGTCATTTCAAAATAGACGTCGGAATCCCTGCAAAGCTGTCTCAAAATACCGGGCAGGCGGTCATAGAGCTCCTGTTCGGTGGCGGCCTGGTGCAACGGGTCAAACCGGGTGCTGCGCACAAATTCTTCTGCAATGGCATCCACCCATCTTCGATATAATTTACTGAGGCCAGTTCCTTCTGACGATATCGAATTTTTTCGGTTTAACTGATCCGCCCGCTCAAGGCGGGTAACTTCAAAGCGGTGCAAATGCAAATCCAGGTGCAATAACAGTCCTTCTGGCAGTCGCTGCGGAACCGCTGCGACTGCCAGGGGAACAAAACCTTTTACCGGCATGCCCAGCTCCTGGGCGATCCCTAAAATAAAGCCTAAATGCTCCCGGGTATAAAAACCCGGAACGCCAATAACCATTTCCCTTCCTTGATGCTTTACGGTCTGCCAGATGCGGGCAAAATGCGCGAATGCGATTTCAGCGTGATTCTGCGCAAACGGATTGGGTTGTTCTAAGGGTTCGATATTCAATTGGTCCCAGAATTTATTTAGCGTCTGCCGGGGATACAGGTGCGCTTTTCTTTCAGCAGCTACGCCGACAATTAACCCCTGTTTTTCTGCTAAGGCAAATCCGGGGCTCTCAACGCTGTTTCCGTCAACCTTCAGCAATCCGGCCGGTTCGGCTCCGGCGACCAGGATACCGGCGTCACTGAGTTCAAGGCCTAATAAACTCATACAACCACCCTTTCTAATGATGGCTCAAAATCCGAAGATTTGTTTAATCCGCAATCCGCAATCTAAAATCCAAAATCGGGATCATTTTGTATACAAATGACTGATCAGATTTTCATCACAGTAAGTTTCCGCATCCAGCACGTAGTGCTCCTGCAGCTGTTGCAATTGATGCAAAAGAAACATCAGTCCAATACTGATTAACAGTGCGATCAACGTTGAATTAAATGCGACACCCAGGCTGCGGGTAACGTCAAAGATGTCGCCTTCAATGGCTTTATGCGCCTGGCCCAGCGCATCTCCGATCCCCCGAACCGTACCGATAAACCCGATTGATGGGATGGCCCAGGCGATATAACGTATCATAGATAATTCAGACTCAAGTCTTTCAGCTTCTGAATCGCAGTAGGCATGTGTGGCGCTGGCAACATCCTGGATGTTGCGCGTTGTGCTGAACCGCTGCAAGCCTGCCAGCAATGCCCTGGGAAGCAGCGCCTCGCGTTGTTGTGCGGGCAGGGCCTGAATCTGCCGGGATACATCCCGGGTGTCTTCGGGCAGGATGCGCTCGCCTTCAGCCAACGGAATCAAGTCCATCTGCAGCAAGGCCCTTTGCCGCGAGGTTTTAAAGGCTTTATACCCCATGATGGCAATTGCCCAGAACATCAGAATAAAACAGGCTTCCTGTTCATAATCACGGATTAACACGAAAACAGAGCGTTCCGTTACCTGGGCTTTGTTTTCTGCCATCTGAATGGCCTGCTGTGCCAAAATGGCGTCCGCCCTGGGCCGAATCATGGCCACATAAATGGCATGTACAATAATCACGATGATGATCAACGCAAACACCTGGTAAAGGAACTCGAAAGAAAAGGGAAAACTTTTTTTCATTAGAACCTCTTGTCTTCGGCTTTTTAATAGCAAAATGTACCTTGGTGATTGTAGGGACAAGTGCCTAAAATGCCTAAAATGATCTAAATTGACTAAAGTTAAGGATGTTATCTTTTTCTATTTGAAAACTAAATGTCGTATGGAAAATCGACCGCCTGTTCCGCTTCAATTTTTTCCGAAGGTTGAAAATCTTTTAACGGTTTTTTGACAGCGGTTGATTCTTTCTCTTCATCGGTTTTAGATTCGGGTTCTGTGCTCATCGGCGACGGTGTCTTTTTTTCATCGGTCGCCGTCTGGGTCTCGTTCTGCGCAACAGTTACCCGAGATGGATTAGAAATGGTTTCAAAACCCCATCTAAGGCCCAATGGCTGCGTTGCAGGCCTCCGATAAATGCTCACATACCCATGTATGCTGCGCTTTCTCGATCGGCCTGCGCCTTGCCCTTGAACCTGATCTGAGATTTTGAAACCACTTCTATATGTATCCGCCCGAACATCCCATTTTACAATAACCAGAAAGCCCAGCAGTGCAACACCGATTATTGCCAACTTTTTGAATCCTGCCAATGTTTTCACGATCATAATTACGCCCCGCAGCTCCATCTCATTTGACGTAGCGACATACACGAAACCCAAGATCCGGTCGTTTGGCGTCGCTGTAATCCCGATACGCCAGCCTTAATTTGCTCATGCCGGCATATTTCCAGCTGGCACCTTTAACCACATGATGCTTTCCATCGGGAGGTCCGGCTGGATCGATATCGGCTTTATTGGTATTATAGGTATAAATTGTATAAAAGTCATGGCACCATTCCGCGACGTTGCCGCCCAGGTTATATAACCCCAGATCATTGGTCTTAAATTTTGCCGCCGGCGCCGTGACCGGGTAGCCATCGCTGTAATTTTCAATATAAGCCGGCAACAGTTTTTGGGCCGACGTATCGGCATAATTTCCGGAAGGCGAAGTCGGCGGAAACTGATTCCCCCAGGGGTATTTGAGAGCGCTTTGATTTCTTGTGAATCGGGCGCAATATTCCCATTCGGCCTCGGTAGGCAACCGATATCCCGTACCGATGGGCTCAGCAGCGACCAGGCGGCCGCCCTTTTTAACATAGGCGGGTGGCAAAGATTCCTTGGCGCTGAGCCAGTTACAGAACAACGCCGCCTGCTCCCATGTCACCTGAACCACGGGCTGATCGTCCTGTGACAAACGCTGTCCTTTGAAGGTACCGGAATTGTGACTGGACAAAAATTGTTTAAATTCTTTATTGGTTACTTCCCATTTGCCCATATAAAACGGTCGTTGCAGAATAATTTTTCGAAGTGTTTCGTTGGTGCGGCGGCCTTGTTCCCGGCGCGAAGAGCCCATGGTAAAAGGTTCGGGGCGGACGAGTTTCAGCGCATATCCATTTTGAGCTGTGATAACACCAGCAGGACCGGTGGGGTCGGATTTCAGACGGCTTAACGTAATTTTGATTTCTTGCGGAAATCCGGGGCGCGGGGTGACGCGGGTTCCATAGGGCTCATATCCTTTTTTTATAATTTCCAACTGGTGGCTGACCGCCACCAGCTTTAATTCCGGCGGAACTTTCCCCTGATTTTTTCCGTTTAAAACGAGCTGGGCATCGGCCGGCACAACTTGGAAGCGAATAACCCCCATTCTCGGTTTCAAATCCACAGCCAGATTTTTCATCTTGCCGGTAGCCACCTGAACCCGGCGAGATTCGTTTTCATAACCGGCCTTGGAAATTCGAATTTCATGTTCGGTATTTGCGGACAGCTTGACCTTTAAAGGTGTTTTACCGACAAATTTTTCGTCGATGGTTATATTGGCGCCGGCAGGCTGAGTTTGCAGGGCCAGGGTACCGTCGTCCGGCTGAAGCCGGATATCTTTTATGGATTGGGGTTGATTCGGCGCCACTGCCAGCTGAGTCTGCCAGGTTTTAAATCCCTCAGCACTGATTTGCAGCCGGTAGTTTCCTTGCGGCAATTCAATTGTCAAAGGGGTATTGCCTGCCGCTTTTCCGTCAATGGATATAAAAGCCCCTTCTGGAATCGAACTGATAAACACATCAGACCAGCCGGGGACAAGCGCAAAATCAAAGGATTGTTCTTCCGGACAACCGGCGATTTGCACTTCTGTTTTGATGTCCTGGTAATTATCCATTTGAATTTCTAAAATCCGTTGGCCGGCTTTTACTTCAAGGTCTGAAACGGGTGTGATACCGACTTCCGATCCATCAATGATGACCCGGGCGCCGTTGACAAAGGCCGTCGGATCACCGGCTTGATGAGCCTGTAAAGAAATGCGTCCGGGGAGTCTTTCCATTTGAAATCGGAGCGTCTGGCTTTTGTCTGTCCCCACCTCAAAGGGCTGTTGTAATGCAAAATAGCAGTCTTTAGAGGCATGCAGCGTATACGTTCCGGGCCGCAGTAGAAAATGCCCGCCAAATCTGGGGGCAATCAGGCTGCCGCCAATGGAAATTTGATCCGGCTGGGGCTCAATCTGGATCATGATTTGCCTGGCAGTAAAGACAAACCAGGCGGCGATAATCAGCAAAAGGAAACTGAGTCCAATTGTTAATCCGATGAATCGCCGATAGCGGCGGATTGAACCCGCAGCAGGTCCTCGCCGTTGCGGCCGAAAGGACAGGGGCTTGATTTTTAATGCCGCATCCTCGCCGGTGACAGTCGGCGTCCTATCCGTATCGGCTGCTGTTTGGCGGGAGACGACTTCGATGATAAATTGGCTGCCTTCAACCTTAAAATTAATTTTGCAGGAGCCGATTTCAAGCAGATCTGCATGCATCAACCAGGCGGAACCATCCAATTTTCGGTGATTATGTTGCACCGCAACATCAGATTGGCCGACTTGCACAAAAGGCCGCTTTTGCGACAAGCCGATATAGGCAACTTCCGTTTCGGTTTTGAGATCGCGGATCCGGATGTTTGCCGTCGGACCGGCTCCGATAATAATCGGAAAGCCTTCTTCAGCCACGCTGCGTTCACCGCTGTCATCTCGGATTTTATAGCGGATTTTCAAATCTTAACCTCGCATCTGATGGTCACGCGTAGCGCGTTTTGCCCGGGTTTGATGATGATCTTTTTGCGGACATCCTGGTAGCCATCGCGCGTTCCCACAACGGTATAGGTGCCGGGCCGCAGGCTCAGTTCCCGGCTCTCGAAGCGGCCGAATTTCCCAACTTTATAAACAGCAACGTCCGTAAACGTATCGGATTCGATAATTATTTTTACCGGGGTTTGAGCAGCACCCACGATTTGAACAAGTCTCTCGAATCGTTCTTTGATTTGCGGACCTTTGGGGTCAATTTTTTCAATTTCATCAATGAGCGCAATGGCGTTTTGAAGCTGGGGATCTGATTCCAGTACTGCCGGCTGTTGCAGAAAAAAATTAATGCGCTTGTCAATCAGAATGCGCTCCCGGGCGCGTTCTTTCCCCCGGGCGGCAAACTGGACATTGGCGTCTATTTTAATAACCTGCAAATAGGCATCCAACGCCTGTTGCCAGTTTTCAGCCTGTTCTGCCGCGGTCGCCTTTTGGCGATAGGTTTCAATGCGGGCCAGGCGAATCGCTTGATCCACCTGGGCCAGTGCGTCCTTAACTTCTCGGGATTCCGGCCGGAACGATTTTGCTTTCAGCAGTTTTGCCCGGGCAAGTTGATAGTCATTCCGATGCAGCGCCGTCAGTCCCTCAGACATCAGCAGCTGAAATTCTGTATCACGGATTTGGCCTTTAACCCGGGCGACAGCCTGCCGCGCTTCTTTTGATTCGGGGTCCAGTCTCAGCGCCTCCTGATAATCGGCATGCGCAAAAGCGATTTTACCCGCTTTTTCATGACGGTTCCCTGATTCCAACAGCTGCAGGACAGCATCTAAATTTTTGGCGCGCTGGCGGCTGTTGCGGGCTAACCGGTTCTCTGGATCAATCATTAAGGCGATGGAGAATTTTTGCTGGGATAGCTCAGCGTTTCCCTCATCCAGTGCCGTCTGGCCCTCGGCAAGCAGTTGTTTTAGAACCGGCTCGATCTGGTCGACTAAGGTTTGAGCGCTGGCGGCTGCGGCCGCATATTTTTCGGCGGCTGCGGCATAATCGTTTTCAAGTAAAAGTCGATCCGCTTCCTCCGAAAGTTGGATCATTTCGACATATACTTGATTTCCCCATTGCGAAACACCTTTTGCATCCAATTCCTGTTTGAGCTGCATAAATTCAGCCAGCTTTTTCTCCGCTTCCCTTTTTTCAGCAGCAATCTTGGCGGGGTCCGGTGCGGTTTCGGGTAAAGCCTCAGGTGCCTCGATGGCCTTTTCAGATTCGGGTTGATGCGCTTCGCTATGCGACATTTCCGTCCGGCCCGGTTCCGGCGGTTTTGTGGGTAGATATTGCCACAGCCATAACCCGCCGGCCACCAATACGACTAACGCGATAATTAGGGTCGCACCTTTGATCAGGTTGCTGTGCCCGGTTAAAGGCAGCCCTTTGCCGGGAGCCTTTGGCGTTACCCTTAGCGGGGTAATAATTTCCGGGCGGACCGGGGCCGAATTTGGCTCCGCAAAGCCGGAACCTGACCTCTGCGACAACCGGCGATGAGCGACACCATTGTCAAGCATGCGGTCGAAGCGGCTTTCGATCGCTGCCATGCTGGATGGGCGATCAACGGGTGTCTTCGCCAGCATGCTGTCAATCAGATCTTCCATGGAGTCGGAGACCTGGGCATCAATGGCCAGCTGGTTTAACCGGCGGTTAACAGGAATAGGAGACTCATGCAGAATTCTTTCACGGGTAATATCCGGATAAAACGGTGGATAACCGGTGAACAGTTCATAGAGCAGGACGCCAAGGGCGTAAATATCGTCGGATGGATGGGGCGGGCGGCCCTCAAGTTGCTGCGGGCTCATGCAAAACAGCGAACCGCCGGATGTAATTTCCAGTGCATAGCGGCCGGATTTGAAAACGCCGGCAATCCCAAAGTCTGTCAGCCGGGGTGTTTTCTGCGCATCAAGCAAAATATTGCCGGCTTTGACGTCTCGATGGACCAGCCCCTGTTCATGGGCATACCCCAGGGCGTTGATCAGCGGCCGAATCAGTTTGATCATGTTCACGCTACTATTGGGTTCGAACTCCCTGCGGTGAAAGGCCAGGTCTCTACCGTTGATATATTCCATGGAGATGAACGCCAGCGCATCAGATCGATGAAAATCAAAAACGCGGACGATGTTGGGATGGACCAATAGACGGGTATTGCGGCATTCATTTTTTAATAGATTGATGCGGTCCGGATCTGATGCCAGCTGTGGATTTAGAATTTTTATGGCGATCTGGATTTCAAGCTCCAGATCCCAAACGAGCCAGACCTGCCCCATGCCGCCTTCTCCGATCATCTCAAGCAGCGAAAACCGAGAAAGCAGTATTTGGTCTTTTTCTAAATTCGGCATATAAATTCTAAAGGTGAATTTTAGATCGTTCCGTTTTTTGGGGCATTATATGAAAAATCACGAAAATATGAAAGGCCCAGATCTCTGAGTGAAGCCATTTTCGTGATTTTAGGTGCTGAATCTAATTGCAGCCGTGCACTTTGGGATCATTCCCGGTGCACGATTTTTCGACAACCCGTATCAAAATGAGTGAAGCCGATTCGCGTTTGATCAGGGTTATGGGTTTTGATCCATATCCTGTTCTTCAGGAGACGGGGTCGGTTCAAAGCCGGTTTCGGCGAAATAAATTTGACGCAGCAGCGCTTTCCAGCGTTTAAACTGCTCTTCAGCAGACCCGGTCAATTCATACTGCTGGCCCTCGAATTCCATTGTTACAGGTTGCATTTCATTCCCAAATGACTCGCTGAGTTCCTCGATTGCAGCGGAATGCATTTGGGCTTCTTTGGATACATTCCAGCCGCTGATAAATACCTGTCCCCCGATAATGACCATCGCCGGCGCCATGGCCCGGCCGATGTTTGAGTTTTGTGAACCGGCCGCTATCGCGCCGGCAATTAACAGGGCGCCGAGCAGCTGTTTGGTCATGGCTTCTCGTTTAATCGTTGCGGCGGCTTCGCGTTCGGTCAGGTTCAGCTGACGCCAATTTTCGTATGACGGCCACATTTGATTGTAAAACCCATCATATTGCCGATTGAGGGTGTCCACGTACATATACTCACGCTCTCTGATTTTCAGCAATCGGGCCATCATGGGATCATTGTCCGCCGGCAGCCGCTTGACGCTGAGGCGTCCCTTTTTATCCTGCGCGAGATAGCCATCAAATGCATCCGGTGCAAACTCCTGGGCAAATTTTAGCTTCGAAACGGTTCGAATCGTTTTAATTTCGGCAACACCTTGTTTCAATTTGTATTTAGCCAGATCATTGGCAATGGTATTGTAGAGATTTTGATAGGCATCTTTTTCACCCACCCGATTGCCGGAATAGTCAGACGCTGAAGCCTCGGCGCTGTATTTTCGCTTAAACCACCGGTTACCGGTTGCATCCACCACATCGATCTCTATCACCAAATCCTCACCATTTGACTCGAGAATTTTGCCTTTCACCAGAAGGTCGACACTGTTCGTTTCGGCCGGAACCACCTGGATGGCGCCCCAGTGGCCGCTCTGGTGCAAGGTGTTTTTCAGGTGATAGGGAATAAAGTGGGTTTCAGCCTTGCGGATATCTGAGCTTGTGCCTTCATCCTTGGCATCTTCGGGGGTCAATTTCTTGCTTTCGAAGACCAGGATGCCGATATCCATTAACTGCTCCTCCGGGATTTCGGTTTTGGCCTGCTCGATGGGGGTCGGGCCGACCGTGTGAGAACTATAGGTGGCGCAGCCTGAAAAGAAGAGGATGGCCGAAAAAAATAATACGGTTTTGTAAGTGTTGAATTTCATTTTTTATTAATTTGTTATTGGGTGTTTTTCTTATACTCTTCGTATTCTTTCCACAGTTTTTCTTTCAGTTCCGGATCCGTTTCGTTTTCAGCCGCCTCCCGCAGTTGTCGGGCAACGATATCATCGTCTTCCTTGCTGTAACGGCTACCCGGTTCGCGTTTGGAGCCGGCGCCTTCGTCTTTGGACTTGTCGGCCGTGGCGACCGTATCATCGCCATTTCCCTGTTGGTTCTCGGAGCCTTTTTCATCACGGGATGCATCCTTGTCACCCGTTTTGCCTTGCTGGCCTTCCTTGTCCTGCTCTGACGTCTCATCAGCCGATTCAGATTCGTCGCTGTCTATTTCGACGCCTTTTTCCTTTAGCCGTCTGGCGGCATCCGCTGCTTCCTGGGCCAGATCACGCATTTTCGCAGTCGATTCGGTTTCGATGGTCTCCATTTCCTTTAGCAGCAGTGCATCAAATTCACTCAGCGACGCACTCAGCTGGCGGTCCAGTTCCGCGACCTGATCCTGGACTTGCTCTTCAGGGATTTGTTGATCCGATACCTTCGGTGGTTCGCTGGAATCTTCTTTGCCAGATGAATGCCTGGCGTAGGCGCTTTCCATTTTTGCGACCATCCTGCGGTTTTCAGCGACCATGGCCTGGACGCGTTCAAGGTAGGCTTCGTAGTTGCGAATTTCTTCAGCAGAGGCATTATCGGATTTCTTGAGTGTTTCAAGTTCGGCAGCAATCCGTTTTTCCGTGGCCTGGCTGACGCGCAAATCGTCCCGGGCTTTTGCCAGTTTGGCGTCAGCGGTTTGCGGGGTTGTTTTGCGGCTCTGCGGCATGCGTTGAACGGCTTCCTGCGGTCGGGCTTCGGTTGCACCCGCTGAAGCGGTTTGACGATCCGGTGATCTTTCTTTAGATTCCGACTGTTGGGTAGCAGCCCCCTGTGGAGAAGCTGTCTGGCTGGTTTGCGATTTTTCCTGTGCTCCCGGTTCGGCCGACTCGGCCGGTATCGATGAAGTCGACGGGCTGGTATCTTTGGTTTGCGAGATTTCCGGCTGCGGAGGTGCAGGTGTAACCGGGGGGGGTGTGGTTTTGCAGGCTGCAAACCACAGCCCGGTCAAGAAGGTTGCCATTAATATCAGGGATTTGATTTTGTATTGCCACATTTTTAATAAGAACGTCGGTTCAGGTTGCCATCAAACATTCCGCACTCTGTAAGGATCTCAATGAAAAACTGCCCGAATCCTCAAGTAATTATAGTGCCTAAAATAAGATTTTGCCGATTGGGTGTCAAGCCAATAACATGGGCAGCGGTCATTACGAATATTAGACTGGCGATGGAAAGGTTTTGTTTACAAAAGGCACAAACCGGTGAAAAAGGTGTATACCCTTAAGTTGTTTAAAGGATTCAGGTAATAAAAAGCCCGAGATTAATCTCGGGCTTTATGGTATGTGGCGGAGAGACAGGGATTCGAACCCTGGATGGAAGTTTCCCCCCATACTCGCTTAGCAGGCGAGTGCCTTCAGCCAGCTCGGCCATCTCTCCAAAAAAATTTTCTCAAAATTTTTTTATATAAAATTGCGAAGCAATTTTATTGGCGGAGGGAGTAGGATTCGAACCCACGGAGGTGTTACCCTCAACGGTTTTCAAGACCGCCGCTTTCGACCACTCAGCCATCCCTCCATTATTATTATTAACCACTATATTTACCATTCCGGTCGGAGATGGTCAATATTTATGTACTTTTTAGAGCGCTGATATTTATCAAGAGCCTTGCACCTTGTGCCGATTTTGTTTGCATTATGTGTTGACAGGCTTGATTTTTTATGGTTTTCGAGATCGTTAAAAACATGCAAATCAATTTGTTTTATTCGACTGGAAAAGGAGCAAAGATGAAGCAAAAATATACCATTATAAAGGATAGTAAAAATAAACAATTAATTATTCGTGAATTTGCCGAACTCGATAAAGAAATCTTATCATTACTGTGCGAGGAAACTTACGAGCAAAAGGCGATTCTTGCTGCCATTAAAAAAGGTGAGGCGCATTTGATTTCCGCACTAAGAACAAATAATCTCTATCCTCCTGGAATTTATGCAAAAAAAATAGCAGCTGCCGTTATAGATGTGTACGCCGACAAGGGCAGGGAATCAGAGGAGCTTTTTTTCAATGATTTGGAGTTGCTTGCCCGGGCAAATGAACCTAAAGCCAAGGTAGCTGAAGAGCCGGTTGAAAAACCGGACGAAGAAATGGATGAGCTGCTGGAGGATGATTTTGAATCTGATTATGAGGATGAAGGTAGCCCTAAAAAGCTGGGCTCCTCCTTAAAAATTGCGGATGACGAATATGGGGATACCAATGAGGAAAGCTGAGCCTGATTTTTATGTCGCACCCGGATCCCTCATAAGATACAGATTTCTATATAAATTATTCAAAAAACAACCAAACTTGCAGGTTTTGCATTCCGGTCAACCGGATTTAATCCCACCTCAATTCAAGACCCGGATAAGCAAGAGTCAATCCCTGACTCAAGGCTGACCGATTTATCGATAAAATCATTCTTTTTCGTTGACTTATCCTGAAACTTGTCTTAAAAAAAAATCTTATTCAGTTTTTTAAGTCGTGACTATTTTATTGATGATTTTCCAAGATCCACCACAACTTATTTATAATTTAGGCGTTTCGGGTTTTGTAAACGCAGCAGGCCTTCTTAGTCGTGCCAACGATGGAAATAGCCAGCTAAATCGGTCGGTCGAAATCTCTGCGCAAAGCCCTGTTTGTTCCAGCTAGAGGAGGCAACTGAATTTTTTTTTAATCGCATCAAGGAGGAGGTGCAAATGGAAACGGAAAAGGCATTTTATGAGAGGTTAGAGAGCAAAGGCGTCTCCCGAAGGGACTTCATGAAATACTGTACGTTCCTGACGGCGGCTATGGGGCTCTCGTCATCGTTTGTGCCAAAGGTGGCCGAAGTCTTTGCGGCACCGGCACAGCGCCCGCCGGTGATATGGCTGCATTTGGCAGAATGCACCGGTTGTTCCGAGGCTGTTCTCAGGTCCCAGTACCCCTATATCGACGATTTGATTCTTGAGGTTCTTTCTCTGGAATATCATGAGACGGTTATGGCGGCTGCGGGTCAGCAGGCTGAAGATCAACTTCAGATGGCACTGAAAAAGTACGCGGGCAAGTTCATCTGCGTGGTTGAAGGTGCCATTGCCACCAAATTCGACGGCGGATACGGTAAAATCGGCGGCCGGACATTTTTAGACATTGCCAAAGACGTAATTCCCAAAGCTGCCGGTGTGATCTGCATCGGATCCTGCTCCAGCTTTGGCAATATCCAGGCGGCGAAACCCAACCCCGGCGGATACAAGGGGGTTGGTGAGGTGCTGGGAATCAAGACCGTAAACATCGCCGGATGTCCACCCAATCCGGTCAATTTTGTCGGTACGGTAGTCAGTTATCTGCTGCTCGGCAAACTTCCCGCCCTGGATGATCTGGGTCGTCCGTTGTTTGGTTACGGGAAATCCATCCATGATCAGTGTCCGCGACGGTCTCATTTTGAAAACGAGGAATTTGTGGAGCAATTCGGTTCCGAGGAAGCCGCAATGGGCTATTGCCTTTACAAAATGGGCTGTAGAGGTCCGGAGACATACAACAACTGCCCGGTGGCCAAATTCAATGACGGCACCAGCTGGCCGGTTGAGGCGGGTGCTCCCTGCATCGGCTGCAGCGAGCCGAAATTTTGGGATAACTTCACGCCGTTTTATGAGGAACTCTAGTCTTAGCATAGCTATCCAGAAAAAAAGGGAGGAACCATATGGCACAGCGAATAACGATAGATCCAATCACCAGAATTGAGGGCCACCTTCGAATCGAAGTCGAAGTGGCCGGCGGCAAGGTGGTCAATGCCTGGAGTTCAGGTCAGATGTTCCGGGGTATTGAGCTCATCCTGCAGGGTAGAGATCCGCGGGATGCCCACCATTTTGTGCAGCGCTCCTGCGGCGTCTGAACGTACACACATGCTCTGTCCTCGGTGAGGGCAGTCGATAATGCCGTAAAGGTTAAAATACCGAAAAATGCACGCATCATTCGAAACCTTCTGATGGGCGCTCAGTTCCAGCATGATCATATTGTACACTTTTATCATCTGCATGCTTTGGACTGGGTGGATATTGTCAGCGCCCTTTCGGCCGATCCCAAGAAAACCGCCGCGCTGGCTGACAATGTCAGCAATGCGCCCTGGGGAGGGGCCGCTTATTTTAAAGGTGTTCAAGAACGGATTAAAACTTTTGTCGATAGTGGTCAGCTGGGACCCTTTTCCAATGCGTATTGGGGTCATCCTGCATACAAACTGCCGCCCGAAGCCAACCTGATGGCCACCGCACACTATGTTGAGGCCATTCGTCTTCAGGCTCGAACCGCACGACTGCATGCCATTTTCGGCGGCAAGAATCCGCACCCGCAGTCACTGGTGGTCGGTGGTGTGACCTGCGTCAGAGATCTGAGGCCGGATCGCATCGCTGAATTTTTGTACATCACCAAAGAAACCCAGGAATTTATTAAAAATGTCTATATTCCGGATCTGCTGGCGGTTGCTTCCTTTTACAAGGACTGGGGCGCCATCGGTGGCACCAGCAACTTTCTGGCATGGGGTGAATTCCCCGAATCCGACAACGAGCCCGACAGCCTCTTTATGCCCAGAGGCGTCATCATGCAACGCAATCTCGCTGGCGTAAAGATGGCCAATCAGGCACGGGTTTCTGAAGATGTTACCCGGGGATGGTATAAGGACGGCCCGGCCAGGCATCCTTACGAGGGTGAAACCAAACCGTTGCAGGAAAACCCCCAATACAAACCGGGGGACGGCAAATATACCTGGTTTAAGGCCCCGCGTTATGACGGCGAGCCCTGCGAGGTCGGCCCGCTGACACGCGTTCTGGTCGCCTATGCCAATGGGCACAAAGAAATTAAGCCTGTTGTTGACAATGTGCTTAAAACGCTGGGCGTAGATGCCAACGCGCTGTTCTCGACCCTTGGGCGCACGGCCGCCAGAGGAATTGAAACCCTGGTCATCGGTGAACGGGTACAGACCTGGCTCATGGAACTGGTCGAAAACATCAAAAGCGGCGATACCAAAACTTATGAACCCTATGAAATGCCCGACAGCGGGATGGGGGTTGGCTTAAACGACGTTCCCAGGGGCTCCCTGGGGCACTGGGTCCAAATTGAAAATAAGAAAATTAAAAACTACCAGTACGTCGTGCCGTCAACCTGGAACCTGTGCCCGCGGGATGCCAAAGGCAAAATGGGTCCGGTGGAAGAAGCCCTTATCGGCACACCGGTAGCGGATCCCAAAAAACCGCTTGAGGTCCTGCGAACGGTTCATTCATTTGATCCCTGTATTGCCTGTGGGGTCCACGTCATCGATCCGGACTCCAACGAGGTTTACAAGATCAAAGCGATTTAATGAGCCGCCAGGCCATGTTGCTTGAAACGGCCTCCCGAATCTGCGGGAGGCCGTTTTTTATGGTGTTGACGGTTCGTCCTGTTCTAGTGTAATACGCATACTCAGGATAAAAATATTCAATCGGCATTTGCAGGGGCGGGCTTTACGCCCGCTCTTTCATTAGCGGCTTAAATTCTAAAAATAGGTTAAAATTGTCTGATAACAGTTCTTTTGACGATATCTATTCTACGGAAATTATGATTCTGGGGGTGGGCTGCATCCTTTTTTCGGATGAGGGCTTCGGTGTGCGTGTAATCGAAACCATTCAGGAGCGCTACAAATTTCCGGATAATGTTCTGGTGGTCGATGGCGGTGTTCTGGGTGTCAATCTGCTGGGTGTCATTTCCAAACCGGACCACCTGATTGTGGTAGATGCCATTCGCAATAAAGGCAAGCCCGGGGATCTGTATCGTCTGTCAGGAGAAGCAATCCCGGAGCGCATTCGGGCTAAAAATTCACTGCATCAAGTTGATTTTTTAGAAGCGCTGACCTTATGTCAGGCCCTTGATAAGGTGCCAGAAACGGTTATTCTGGGTATAGAACCCGAAGATATAGAGACGCTGAGTACTGAATTGACACCCACCACTCAGTCGAAAGTCGATGCCGTTATCGAGATGGTGCTGGGTGAGATAAAGCGTTTGGGCGGGTCCTATCAGGAAAAAACGAGTGCATGAAAACCCGGGCAAGGCCTTTGCCAATCAATGCTAGCATTCAACAAACGTTGCTTCTGAGAGTTGCCTGCACATGCCGACTCGACCTTCAAAACCGTCATCTTTCCGTTCAGCCTTGGAATGGATTCTATCGAAACCATGGATGAGCATCGCATTTTTTGTAGTGATATCTCTCTTGTTTGCTCTACAAATTCCCAAGCTTTCTTTTCGAACCTCTATTTATGACTTGCTGATCGAAAATCTTCCCGAAACCATCCGTTATCAAAAGGCAAAAAAAGTTTTTGGATCCGATGATATTATTCAAGTCGTGGTTAAGGCGGATTCTATTTTTGACACCGCCACTTTCAAAAAAATCGGGGTTCTTTCTGAAGCTTTCGGCAAAATCCAGGGCGTCAGAAGGGTCATCAGTCTGCCCGGTATCCGGCAAAAAGTCGATCCGGGTGGAAACTGGGCCATCGATCGTTTCGCCAAAGTGATATCGCCGGTCGACCTGTTTAAAAAAAATCTGATATCAGCGGACCAAAAAATGAGTGCCATTACACTGTTTCTGGAAAGTGAAGCAGTACATGAAAGCGTTATCGAGAAGATCAATGACATCATTGACAAAGATTCCGGCACCCTTTCTCTTTACCAGATCGGCATGCCGCTGGTTTCACAGGCGCTAGCTAAATACACCATTAAAGACTTTCAAACCCTTCCCATTTTTACACTGATCCTAATTACCCTGACCCTTTTTGTTCTGTTTCGCAGGCCAAGCCACGTCCTGCTGGTGTTGATGGTTGTGGCCACAGTGCTAATATGGACATTTGGGCTCATGGCGTTGGTGCAAGTGCCTTTGTCTGTTTTAACCATGATTGTTCCGGTGTTCCTGATCGCTGTTGGAACGGCTTATTGCCTGCATGTTATGTCTGAATACATTTCCAATGCAGGACTTGCCGGAACTAAAAGGGAAGCAGTTATTGCAACCTTTGCGAATTCAGCATTGCCTTGCACGCTGGCGGTTGTGACCACCCTGTTCGGAGTCGGGTCGCTTTTTGTCAACCGCATCCGTGCGATCCATGAATTTGCGCTGTTTACTTGTTTCGGGCTGGGCAGTTTGCTGCTTGTGATTCTTTTGCTTCTGCCTGCCGTGCTGGTTTTGATCCCTCTGCCGCCTCAAAAGGAGCAACGTGTTTCCGGCTTTGGCCGATTGCTGGATCGCATCCTTGATATGATTATCGACATCGGTTTGAAGCACCAAAAAGCTGCTTTCCTTTCGATCGGGATTTTGTCTCTGCTGGCAGCGGCTGGCATATTCTTCATCCAGGTCGAGACCAATCCCTTCGAATATTTCAAAAAAGATATACCGATCAGACAAAATTTCGACGACAGCTATCAGAAACTTTCAGGTAGTTTTGCTATCAGTGTGGTAATGGAAAGCCGGCTGGATTACTATTTTGAGAATCCGCAGCATATCTCTGAAATTAAGCGCTTTCAGGAATATCTGGAAACCCTTGACGGTGTGGATAAAACCGTTTCTTTTGCCGATTATGTGATGCTTGTCCACTACGCCTTAAGCAAATACGATTCAAAATATTACGTGATCCCCCAAGAAGCTTATGAAACACGCATGGCGATTAATAACTATAAGGGTCTGCTGGGGGAAGATATGTATTCTCCGTTTATGACGCCGGAGCTCAACAAGGCCAACATCCTTGTGCTGACGCATATCTCGAGTTCGAAAGATCTGCTCAAAATCAAAGATCAAATCCTTTTCCACGCGCAACAACACCTACCCGAACACCTCGCGGTTGAAGTTACCGGATTTGCTGTGGCAATTTCTGCCAGCAGTCATTTGCTTGTTGCAGGCCAGACGAAAAGTATTTTGCTGGGTCTAATCCTCATTTTCAGCATTATGTTTTTAATGTTTCTGTCGGGGAAAGTCGGCCTGATCGCCTTAGTCCCCAACTGTTTTCCGATTATCATGAACTTTGGAATTATGGGGTGGATGGGCATTCCTCTTTCAACGTCCACCAGCCTGATCGCCAGTATTGCCATCGGGCTGGCGGTTGATGACACCATCCATTATCTACACCGCTATAACACTGAATTTAAGAAAGATTTGGATAAAGACCGGGCACTGCGTGCTGCCGTAAAAAGTGTCGGAAAGCCGATCATTTTTACCACGCTGGCCATCAGTATCGGCTTTTTTGTTTTAATGCTTTCTCATTTCCAACCGACGGCGATTTTTGGTTTTCTGATGGTTATCACCCTGCTGGCTGCGCTTATTGGTGATCTGATCCTTTTGCCGGCACTCATGCTTCACGTTGAACTGGTAACGGCATGGGATCTTCTCAAATTAATGCCGACGATGGGAGGCATTTCAACCGGTGTTGCCCATGAGTTGAACCAGCCCCTGAACGCCATCAAAATGGGCAGTGACTTTTTAAAGATGATGATTGCTCAGAAGGCAAAAATTGAGCAAGCGCATCTGATTCAGGTGGCCAATGAAATCGGCAATCAGGTTGATCGGGCATCGGACATCGTCAACCGGCTGCAGGCATTTGGACAACGGTCTGATTTTGCCCGACAAACTGTAAATATCAATGATCCAATCAAGGATGTCATGGACATTGTCGGGCATCAGTTGAGCTTAGACAATATCGAGATTAAACTGGATTTAGAAGAGAACCTGCCCGCTATCATCGGCCATCCAAACCGATTGGGACAAGTGGTCTACAATCTTGTCTCCAATGCCCATGAAGCCATCAACGAAAAGAAGAAAATTGGCGCAGATGCCGGTCAGGCTGTGATTCGGATCAGATCCTTTTCAGAAGGCGACCGGGTGATACTGGCAGTATCGGATACCGGAATCGGCATTTCAGCCGTCGACATCGGACGGGTTTACGAACCGTTTTTCTCAACGAAGCCAAGCGGTCAGGGAAAAGGACTGGGGCTGAGCATCAGCAATCAGATCGTGAGGGATTTCAATGGCCGCATCGATATTGAAAGCAAGGAACACCAGGGGGCGACCTTTAAAGTGACCTTTCCCCGCGCCAGGTCCTGAAAACAAAAGATGCTTGCGCGCCCGCTTGATTGTTGTTCGACATTATCGCTTCCCTTGCGTTTTCAAGTATGCTATTTTGTGGTATTTTCTAAAAAATCCCCATCACCTTTCAACCGGCGTTCTGGTGGTCGGAGCGGGCAACGAACTCCTGAAAATCGTTTATTGGCGATCAGCTATGAGTTAAGGTATAAAGGAGACAACGCCAATGTCATTAAAATTATTATGGATTCAATGCGGCGGTTGTGGCGGCGACACCTGGTCGTTTTTCAATGCGGAATCTCCCAACGTTACTGAACTGTTTCGTTCACTTGATGTTGAACTGCTGTGGCATCCTTCGATTTCAATCCGCAGCCCCGATTATCTAAAAACCATCAGTGAGGAATTGCTGTCAGGCGCCCTGGAGCTAGATGTCCTGTGCGTCGAAGGGTCCATCCTTCGGGGACCCGGTGGAACCGGCCGCTATGACGAGATCCACGGAAAACCTAAAAAAGATCTTGTGGCTTCATTAGCAAATCATGCCAGGTATATTTTAGCCATCGGCACCTGTGCCAGCTACGGCGGCATCGGGGCCAATACCGAAATAGAAGCAACCGGGATGCAATTTCTCAGAGAAGAAAAAGGGGGATTTCTGGGTGAAGATTTCACCTCCCGAAGCGGGATGCCGGTTATTAATTTGCCCGGGTGCCCCTGCCATTGCGATATTGTTGCCGGGACGCTGGTCGCGATTGGTTCCGGAGCGCAGCTCGAGCTGGATGAATACAACACCCCCGTGGAATGGTACGGAATGATGGTACACCAGGGATGCACCCGTAACGAGTACCATGAGTACCGTGTGGAAGAGCGGAAATTTGGCGAAAAAGGATGCATGTTTTTTCATTTGGGCTGTCACGGTCCCCTGGTTCGCGGGCCGTGTAACAAGATGCTGTGGAACAACCGTTCATCAAAGACAAGGGTAGGTGTTCCCTGTTTTGGCTGTACGCGGCCCGACTTTCCGCAACAGTATCCGTTTTTTCAAACCAGAAATATCGAGGGGATCCCCATAGAGTTGCCCGAAGGGATCAGCCGGGCGCATTACATGGCCTATAAAGGTATGGCCGCGGCAGCCGCGCCCAAACGGTTAAAAACGAGAAAGACGGGTATCTAACCTGACAGGGTCTTGATCACTACTGTTGAAATATTTGCATCGGTCATCCAAATGAAACCAAAAAAAATAAATATTTTACCCGTAAATCGAGTCGAAGGCGATCTTGAAGTCCGGATCGAAATTGAAAAAAACAGGGTATCCGACGCCTGGAGTGCCGGTATTATGTACCGAGGCTTTGAGAATTTGCTCATCGGCCGCGCTGTTTTGGATGGCCTGGTTCTGACTCCCCGCATATGCGGCATCTGTAGTACCTCTCATTTGAAAGCCGCAGCCAAAGCATTGGATATGTTTTTCAGGGTAAAAATACCGGATAATGCTGTACGCATTCGAAATATTACCTTGATTGCTGAAAAGATCCAAAATGATATCCGCCACGCATTTATGCTGTTCATGACGGATTTTACAAATCCGGCCTATCAAAAGCATCCTTTATTTGATGATGCCGCGCGGCGTTATCAACCATTGACCGGTGAGACCACGGTCGCAACCGTCCGGGAAACCAAAAGAATTCTTGAAATTATCGCCATTTTAGGCGGTCAATGGCCGCATTCATCTTTTATGGTGCCGGGTGGTGTGGTGTGTGTGCCCAGTACCAATGATCTGGCGCAATGTTTGTTTTTGATACGGAATTTTCGAAAGTGGTTCGAAAACAGCGTTCTGGGATGTCTCATTGAACGCTGGATGGAAGTCAAATCCAAGGCCGATTTGGATGTCTGGCTGGAGGAAGCCGAATCTCACACACACGGCGAGCTCGGGTTTTATATCCGGTTTGCGAAAGAAGCCGGTTTGAAAAAGATTGGCAGGGGCTGTGGAAATTTTATTAGTTTTGGCTCACTGGATTTACCAAATGACACCGGCGTTAAACGGGCAGGGAAAAACCGGCAGTTTCTGCCGTCGGGGTTTTTTCATCAGCTTGAGCTTAAAGCGTTTGATCAGAAAAAAATATCGGAAGATGTCTCACATTCATGGTTTGATGCCGGCGAGGGCGGCAAACATCCATTTGACGGTGAAACCCGACCCTATGCCAGCGGTAAAGAGAGTGGAAAATATTCCTGGGCCAAAGCGCCGCGCTATGATGCCATGCCGGCTGAAACCGGCCCCCTCGCGGAAATGGTTGTTGCTTCCAATCCGTTGATTATTGATTTCATCAGGCAGGATGGCCCGAGCGTGTTCCTAAGAGAGCTAGCGCGTTTGATAAGGCCGGCTTATTTGATACCGCTTATGGAGCAATGGCTTGAAGAAACGATCCGCTGTCATGAAGAATTTTATCAGGATCATCGCAAAAAGGAAAATGGAGAGGGTTACGGCTTGGTGGAAGCCCCCCGGGGCGCATTGGGCCACTGGGTGAAGATTAAGGACGCCAAAATTCAAAAATATCAAATTATTACTCCGACTGCCTGGAATGCCTCACCGCGTGATGCGAACGGTTTTAGAGGACCCTGTGAAGAAGCCATTGTTGGAACTGAAATCAAGGATCTGGACAATCCGATAGAAGTCGATCATATCATCCGGTCTTTTGATCCGTGTCTGGTATGCACGGTTCACACCATTGATGCAACATAGTAAAAACGTCCTGCTTTCTCTGGCAGTTTATTTTAGGTTTCAGGTTTCAGTCTCCGGGTTCAAAAGTAGGGCCGGCCACCGTGCCAGCCTCAAGCGGCGGCCTCGGTAGGTCGCCCTACTCGGAAGAATATTAGGCATAAGGCAGAAGGAAGAAGTCAGAAAACAAAAAACAGAAAGTAGCCTGCCTTTTATCGTCTGTCATCTGTTTGCTGTGCTTTGTCCGCTGTATCTTCCCGACATCTGGAATGATGCCTGACGGATTGTTTATTAACCCCCCAGCGCGTGAGTGAATACCATGGAAACTTTATCTCAGCCCTCCCGGGCGGCTCCAAGTGCCGACAGCACCTACTGGGCATTGGTCGAGGAAAACGCGATCTTAAGAGAAGAAATACAGGTTGCCCGTAAAGCTGCAGAGCTGACCGCCAACCTTGTTGTCAAACAATTCGAGGAGACCGAAAAGGTTCTTCACCGTTTCCAGGTCGCCAATGCGCAAAGAAAAGCCGTACTTGATTCCGCAACCCGAATTTCGATAATTGCCACCAACAAAGATGGTGTCAT
Source organism: uncultured delta proteobacterium (assembly GCA_963706575.1). GTDB lineage: Bacteria > Desulfobacterota > Desulfobacteria > Desulfobacterales > JAHEIW01 > JAHEIW01. The sequence goes on from CAVPNL010000006.1 coordinate 590,255, forward strand.
TACGGTTTTTAACACGGGTGCGGAACACATGTTGGGTTACAGTGCCCAGGAAATCATCGGCCAACAGACACCGGAACTTTTTCACTTACAAGCTGAATTGGAGAACGTCCGCGATCGCTTGAGCTTTAAATACGGCCGTCGGGTGACCGGACTCGATGTTTTTTTTGAATATGTGGCGCAAAAACGATTGGCCCCCAGTGAATGGACGTATGTTAGAAAAGATAGCACTCAATTTCCGGTCAGGATGACAATTAACGTCCTGCGAGAACCGTATGGAGACATCAGCGGCCTACTGTTCATCGCCATGGATATTGCTGAAATAAAGCGTTCGGAAAAAGCGCTGAAAGAAAGTGAGCGCAAATACCGGCTGTTGGTCAGGAACCTGCCAAACTGTGTCTACAAGGGTTACATAGATGGCACCATTGATTTTTTTGATAATAAAATTGAGCAAATTACAGGGTACAGCAAAGAAGAGTTTTTATCCAGAAAGGTAAACTGGTTTAATCTCGTTGACCCGGATGATCTGGAGCACACCAAGGAGCAGTTCAAACAGGCCTTACTCACTGACAGCTCTTACATCAGGGAATATCGCGTTAAGTCAAAAACCGGTGATACGATCTGGATTCAGGACGGTGGGCAAATCATTTATGGGGAAAACGGGGAGGTTGAATTTATCACCGGCGCATTTCTGGATATCACCGAACGCAAGCTCGCCGAAAAAGCGCTGCATGAATCCGAGGAAAAATATCGATCCCTGTTTAACAGCGGCCCTATCCCGATCTTTGTTTTGGAGCGCGAAACTTTAGAAATTTTAGATGCCAACCCGATGGCTGAGGATACCTATGGCTATTCCAATGGTGAATTAACCGGTATGCCTTTTTCAGCTCTCGGTCCGGTCGACGAGATCTATGAAAGCATCTCTGCTTTTGACAATATGGATTGGCCCAGAGCCTGCGTTGTGAGTTCGAGGGTTCGCCATTATCAGAAAGGGAATACCCCGTTTTACGTCAGGGTTACGGCCTGTCCGACGCGCTACAAAGATAGAGATGCAATCATCCTTGCAACCACAGACATCACCGAAATGTTGGAAAAAGAGGCGCAACTGCTGCAGGCCAGTAAAATGACGACGCTGGGTGAAATGTCGGCCGGGATTGCCCATGAATTGAATCAGCCGTTAAATGCGATTAATATGGGAAGCGAATATCTCAAAATGATGATCGAAAACCGAAAAAAGATACCCGAGGAAAACCTGGTTGAAGTCTCCGATCAAATCAGTGAACAGGTGGACAGGGCTTCTGAAATCATTGTTCGCCTCAGGGAATTTGGGCACAAATCCGACTTTGCCAAAGAAAAGGTCAACATCAACAAATCGGTACGGGTTGCTTACGGTATTATCAATCAACAGATTCGCCTTCAAAATATTGACCTTATCCTGGATCTTGAGAAGAATTTGCCGCCGATTATGGCGCGCAATACCCGCATTGAACAAGTCATCTTTAACTTGCTCACCAATGCCATGGATGCGTTAACTCAGAGAAAAAAAGCGAGATCGGAGGGGGCTAAACCAGCCATTACCATTCGTTCGTTTCTTGAAAATGATCGGGTGAAGCTGGCCGTTTCAGACAATGGCAGCGGCATACCGAAGGCTGTTTTAGAAAAGGTATTTGAGCCGTTTTTTACCACCAAGGAAGTGGGCAGCGGCATGGGGCTCGGGCTTTCGATCACTTACGGGATTGTCAAAGATTATAACGGCGAAATAGATATTCAAAGTGAAGAAGGAAAGGGTACGACGGTTAGGTTAACTTTCCCTTGCGCCTGATGCGCATTGAAAGGAAGGATACGTGGAGAAAATCCTGGTTATCGATGACGAAAAGGCGACCCTGTCTATGTTTCGTCTTTTTTTGGATGCATATGGCTACAGCGTTTATACGGCGGAAAACGGCACTGAAGGACTTGAAATTTTTCGCAAAGAAAAACCGGCGATCGTACTGACCGACGTAAAAATGCCAGGTATAGATGGACTGGCCGTGCTGAAGCAGATAAAACAGATCGCTCCCCATACAGCGGTAATTGTCATCACCGGTCATGGTGATACCGATCTGGCCGAGCAGGCGGTGGAACTGGATGCTGTTGATTTTATTAGTAAACCGATCAAAAAAGAAGCCCTGGACGCGGCGCTTGAAAAAGCAAGAAAGAAGTTGGGATGAGTTAGGCCCTTTGGAAGTTCGCAAGCATATTGCCTCCAAATCAGTTTCAATGAACAGCCGGGTAAATTTGCAAAATTTTCCGCGGACCGCCCATTCACATTTAATGTTGACTTTTTTGCAAAAATTCAAGAAAGTCTGTATCTTTATGATCGAAAATCTCATAACACGAGCGCGCCGCAGCGAAAAGGATCAGGAGTAATACCATGTGTCTGGCAATCCCATCGAAGATTACCAAGATCGAAAATAATATGGCTACCATTGATGTTGAAGGCGTTCAAAGAGAAGCCAGTCTGCTGCTACTCGAAGATGCCCGGGTCGGTGATTACGTTATCGTGCACGCCGGTTTTGCCATCTCAAAACTCGATGAAGCGGCGGCTCAGGAAACACTGGACCTCTTGCGTGAGGCCATCGCCGCGGTAGAGAAAAGAGAACCCAACCAGAATTAGGAAAAAATCGAGCGCCAAGGGTGTAATTGCATTCGTAGAGACCCCCCAGTTTGTTCGCCACCCCCGCCAAGACAACACACCATTGATGCTGTTATGCCGAATAACCATGCAGCCAAAAAAATTGAAGTCAACGGCATTGTCCAGGGAGTCGGTTTTCGACCCTTTGTTTACAATCTTGCCAATCAGTATGGCTTAAAAGGCGAGGTGGCCAATACCGCTGCCGGGGTATCGATTCATATCGAAGGACCGCCGGAGTGCATCCGGGGCTTTGAAACAGACCTGACCGCAAAATGCCCGCCGCTGGCCCATGTGGTCGAAATAGCCGGTCGATCCGAACCGATAAAGCCCTATGCGGATTTCAGGATTGCGAAAAGCAGGGGCCAGGCCCAAATGTCCACCCTGATCTCACCGGATGTTTCAATTTGTGATGACTGCCTGCGGGAGCTTTTCGATCCCGCTGATCGGCGCTATCTGTATCCGTTTATTAATTGCACCAACTGCGGACCGCGCTACACCATCATTGATGACATCCCCTATGACCGGCCCAAAACCTCCATGCGGCATTTTAAGATGTGCGCGGCCTGCCAGTCGGAATACGATGACCCCACCAACCGGCGCTTTCATGCCCAGCCGAATGCCTGTGCCGAATGCGGACCGCATGTCCGCCTTTATTCAAATCGCCGGCAACCGATTGATACTGATAATCCCGTTAAAAATGCGGCCGATCTCATCCGCCGGGGGCAGATTGTTGCTGTCAAAGGGCTTGGCGGATATCACCTGGTGGCTGATGCCGAAAACAGCGAAGCGGTCATCCGGCTTCGCAACCGTAAGATGCGCGAAGAAAAGCCCTTTGCCATCATGTCCGCCGATCTGGAACGTATTCGAAAATATGCCCGGGTGCGGCCCGCGGAAGAGAATTTACTGACCTCTATGCAGCGCCCGATTGTATTGCTGCATAAAAAGACAGGCGGCTCCATTTCAGAAGCGGTGGCACCCCGCAATAAATACTGGGGTGTAATGTTGCCTTATACGCCGCTGCACTACCTGCTTTTAAATCATGGGTTTGCCGCTCTCGTCATGACCAGCGCGAATCTGACTGACGAACCCATCGCCATTGATAATGAAGATGCCTTTGAACGCCTCGCCGATATTGCCGATTATTTTTTAGTTCACAACCGCGACATCTATTTGCGCAGTGATGATTCCATTGTCAGACATAGCGCAGATCATACACGCTATATTCGACGCTCACGGGGGTTTGTGCCGATCCCGCTGTTTTTAAAACGTGCGGTTCCACCGATTCTTGCCTGCGGCGCCGAGTTGAAAAATACGATCTGCATTACCAAAGATGACAAGGCCTTTTTGAGCCAGCATATCGGGGATCTTGAAAACAAAATCACGCTGGATTTTTTTCAGCTGACGGTGGACCATTTGCAGCGCATTCTCGAGATTCGGCCTGAAATAATCGCCTGTGATATGCATCCGGACTATCTGAGCACGCGCTTCGCCAGAGAACAGACAAAAACCCGCCTTATCGAAGTCCAGCACCACCATGCCCACATCGTTAGCTGTATGGCCGAACACCAGCTGGAAGGCGCGGTCATCGGTCTGTCATTTGACGGCACCGGCTACGGCAGCGACGGCGCCATCTGGGGGGGTGAAGTGCTGGTGGCCGAGGCCAAACAATTTGAAAGAGTCGCGCATCTGGCATATGTGCCCATGCCGGGCAGCGCCGCTGCCATAAAGGAGCCCTGGCGGATGGCGATCAGTTATCTGTATGATGCCTTCGGCGACGCTTTTGGGGATCTGGGTCTTCCGGTCTTAAAACAAAATGATTCGCAAAAATTAAAAATCATGGTGGAAATGATTCAAAAGGGCATCAATTGCCCGCCGACCTCGAGCCTGGGGCGCCTGTTTGATGGTGTGGCCGCCATCATCGGTATCCGCAACCAGGTGAATTTCGAAGGACAGGCGGCCATGGAATTGGAAATGCTGGCAGCGGGTGATACGGATTCAATTTATGACTTTGAATGGCTAACGGGAGATGGCATCCGGATTTTACCGGCACCCATTATTCGCGGCGTTGTACAGGATGTTCAAAACGGGCTGTCAATTGCGCAAATCGGCATTAGATTTCACAAAACCCTGATAGCCCTTTTCAGCGAGATATGCGTGGCCGTTGGCCGGGACCACGATTTGAATCGAGTCGTGTTAAGCGGGGGATGTTTTCAAAATTCCATCCTGTTAAGCGGCATGATCCATAAGCTGGCATCCCGTGATTTTGAGGTATTCGCTCACCGGCGGGTTCCCACCAATGACGGGGGCATATCACTTGGGCAAGCCCTCATTGCTGCAGCTATTGCGGAGCAATAGCAGCAGGAGCCCGCAGGGCTGCTCTTGAAGCGCAGCGCTCCTATAGGCCTGCAAGGCCGCTCTTAAAGCGAAACGTTTTTACTGAGCGCTCAAATTTCCGGAGGAAATTTTTATGACCCTAAAACACATCGATGAGTACCGAGATTCGGAGATATCTAAACAATTAATCGAAAAGATCAAATCCACCAGCAAAAAGGATCTCCGTTTGATGGAAGTTTGCGGTACGCATACGGTTTCCATTTTTAGAAGCGGGATCCGTTCGGTGTTGCCGCAGACCATTTCACTGCTTTCCGGACCGGGCTGCCCGGTGTGCGTGACCGACCAGGCCGAGGTTGACGCCTTTATTGAGCTTGCGCGCATCGATGATGTGATTATTGCGACTTTTGGCGACTTAATGCGCGTGCCCGGCACCAAGTCTTCTCTGCAAAAGGAAAGTGCCGCAGGCCGGGATATCCGGGTGGTTTACTCAACTTTTGACGCCCTTGAAATCGCCAAGAAAAATCCCGCTAAAAAGGTCGTATTTCTCGGTATCGGGTTTGAGACCACCGCTCCCACCATAGCGGCCGCCATTTTATCGGCCGCCCAGATGGACCTAAACAATTTTTCGGTGATTTCCGCTCATAAATTGGTCCCCCCGGCGTTGCAGGCGCTGATGGCGTCGGAGGACGTCAGGATTGACGGCTTTATCTTGCCCGGCCATGTTTCAGTAATCATTGGATTGAACGCTTACCGGCCTTTTTTTGATCAACATCAAATCCCCTGTGTCGTTGCGGGGTTTGAGCCCATCGACATTTTGCAGGCCATATCCATGCTGGTTGAAATGCTGGAATCCGGCAGCCCGGCCCTGGACAATGCCTATCCAAGAGCAGTGACACCCGAGGGGAATACCAAGGCGCAGCAAATCCTGGATGAGATTTTTGAACCGGCCGATGCCTGCTGGCGGGGCATCGGTGTGATTCCGCAAAGCGGCTTAAAGATTCGTGAAAAATATGCCGCCCATGACGCCCAAAAATTATTTGATGTTCAGGTACCGGATGCCAAAACGCCGCAAGGCTGTGCCTGCGGTGAAATTCTCATCGGCACCAAAACACCACCGCAGTGCGCGCTATACAAAAAAGCCTGCACACCGATGGACCCGGTGGGGCCCTGCATGGTCTCAACCGAGGGAACGTGTGCGGCGTATTATAAGTATCACAGCGATTGAACAAAAAAGTAATGAGTGCTGAGGACTGGGCATTTAGGGCAACGCGTATAGGCATGGCGTATGGGGCATGGGGCATGGAGCAAGGCGCATAGGGTTCAGAAGTAGGGCCGGCCTCCGTGCCGGCCGAGAAACGGCGGCCACAGAGGGCCGCCCTACTTTCCCTCTCCCTTTGACGGGAGAGGGTCCAGGGTGAGGGTGAACTAAAAAAAAGAAAACCACAGACAACGGACCACGAACGACGGGCAATTGATATGACAACAGATAAAATTTTACTGGATCACGGCAGCGGCGGCAAGATCTCCCATAGCCTCACCAAAGACATGATGCTGCCGGTATTTGATAACGACATACTGGCGGCGCTCAATGATGGGGCCATCTTTGAGCTGGCGGGCAGGCGGCTTGCTTTTTCAACCGATTCATACACGGTGGATCCCATTTTTTTCCCGGGCGGAAATATCGGTGACCTGGCGATCAACGGAACGGTTAATGATATTGCCATGTGCGGGGCCATTCCGCTATATTTGAGCGTCGGACTCATTATTGAAGAAGGCCTGTCCATGACGGATCTTGAAACCATTATCAACGATATGGGCCGGGCTGCCGAAGCTGCGGGAGTTACTGTCGTTACCGGGGATACCAAGGTGGTCCCCAGAGGAACTGCCGACCGGATTTTTATCAATACCTCAGGGATCGGTTTGATTCCGCAAGACGTGCATGTGGCCAGCGACAATGCCAGAGCCGGCGATAAAATTATTTTAAGTGGAACCATTGCCGATCACGGGATTACGATATTAACCCAGCGTGAAGGGCTTTCCTTTGAGACATCGCTGCAGAGCGATTCGGCACCCTTGAACCACATGATCAAAAAGATGTTTGCGGCCACTGCTGCCGGAGACATTCATGTTTTACGGGATCCGACCCGCGGTGGTGTCGGCACGGCGCTAAATGAGATCGCTGAAAAATCTGAAATCGGTATCGAGATCATTGAAGATAAAATTCCGCTAAAGGACGAGGTGGCGGGAGCCTGTGAATTGCTGGGGTTTGATCCCCTTTATCTGGCGAATGAAGGCAAGCTCCTGGCATTTGTGTCGCCCGATTGTACCGCTGCGGTTTTGAAAGCAATCCAATCCGACCCTTACGGCAAGGATGCCGCGGTTATCGGCCAGGTGGTAGATGATTCTCCCGGCAAGGTCTTTTTGAAAACACGCATCGGCGGCAAACGGATTGTGGATATGTTGGCGGGCGAGCAGCTCCCTCGAATCTGCTAAAAGCAGCATAGCGCAAAGGGCATAGCGCATAGCGTCATGCGGTGTGAACGCGATGAATAAATTTTTATCCATTATTTTGGTGTTGGTGACTTTAGTACTTCCGACCTCCTCTGATGCTAACCGTGAGCACCTGATTGCGGGTCGGACGATGGGCACGACCTATCACATTCAGGTGGTCACCGATGCCGCGGAAAAGGTTAATGGCCTCAAAGAAAAAATTGATCGTCGGTTGGATGCGATCAATCAGGTTTTTTCCACCTATATCAAGGACAGCGAAATCAGCCGCTTTAATGCATTCGGGGTGGCCGGAGAAAAATTTGCGGTTTCCGATGATTTTATGCAGGTCATGCGGGCTGCCGGCAGGATTTACCGGCTTTCTGAAGGCGCCTGGGACGGCAGCGTGCACTCACTGGTTGATTTATGGGGCTTTGGGCCGACGCAACGGCAACCCCAAAAGCCTCCGGCAGCTGAAATTAAAGCCCTGATGCAAACTATCGGATTTGACCGCATTCGAGTCGCGGAGCCGAATTTTCTGGTGAAGAATCTGGCCTCGGTTACCCTTGATCTAAATTCCATTGCCAAAGGTTTTGCGGTGGATCAGGTTTCCAAGCTGGCAGCCGCCGCCGGGTTTACAAATTATCTGGTTGAAATCGGCGGTGAGGTTTACGCCGCCGGTGTTCGTACCGACGGTCAAAATTGGCGGGTGGGCATCAATCGGCCGCAGAAAGATGCGGCTTTCAACGAGGTGTATAAAGCGGTATCGATTGCCAACCAGGCCTTTGCCACCAGCGGTGATTACAGGAATTTTTTCGAGATCGACGGTGTGCGCTACTCCCACGTGATTGACCCGCGCAGCGGCTACCCGGTTTCAAACGGCGTGGTCAGTGTTTCCGTTATTGCCGACAACTGCACCCTGGCGGACGGCCTGGCAACCGCCGTCATGGTCATGGGAACTGAAAAAGGCATTCAACTGGTGAACCGGTTAGACAACGTCGAATGCTTCATCGTCGTTGAAAAATCAGACGGCCGCCTCCTCGATTTTTACTCCCCAGGGTTTGCCCGCTAGAATTAATTCCATTTTTTCGATTTGACATCATTCACTATTCGGAATATTACTGTATCTCAATTTTCTTCTCTTCCCTACATATCGTCCTTGAGTTGCCATGACCGTATAGCTGTTGAACATTGCGAAAGGGTATGACGATGCGCTTCTCTTTTAAGCAGATGTTGGAATGGACACTTCGCAAACCTTTAGTTGTTATTTCGATCATCCTGGCAATTACGCTTTTTTTCGCATGGCAGATCCGCCATCTTTCCTTTAAAACCTCCATCTATGATCTTCAGATTGAAAATCTTCCTGAAACGGCCCGCTATGAGGATTTTAAAAAGCTGTTCGGCTCGGATGAGATTATCCGGGTGGTCGTCAAGGCTGAAAATGTTTTTGATTCGCTGACCTTTCGCAAAATCGAGCAGCTGGCTGAAAAGGCTGCTCAAATCGACGGCATCAGGCGGGTGATCAGTCTCCCGGGCATAAAGAAATCCGTGGACGTAGCCGGCAGTTGGGATATGGAAAAATTTTCTGCCGTCGTCACCGGGGCCGATTTATTCCAGGACAACCTCTTTTCAGCCGACGGCAAGACCACAGCGCTCACCCTGGTGTTAAAAAATGAGGCCAATCCTGATGATGTGATTCAGCGTGTGCGAAAGTTGATCGCCGATACATCCAAAGATCTGACCCTGTATCAGATCGGCATGCCACTGGTTTCAGAGGCGCTGGCCGAATTTACCGCCAAAGATTTCTCACGGTTACCGCCGATAACCCTTGTGCTGATTACGATTATCCTATTTTGCCTGTTCCGCAAGCTGCGCTATATCCTGATCCCGCTGACCTGTGTGGGGCTGGCGTTGATATGGACATTCGGTCTCATGGCGTTGCTGCGTGTCCCGCTTTCCATGTTAACGATGATAGTCCCGGTTTTTCTGATCGCAGTCGGGACGGCCTATTGTCTCCATATTGTTTCTGAGTACATTGCCTGCTCAAATCGAGCCGATTCACCTGCGGATGTGACCGCCCTCACGTTTTCCTATATCGCTTTTCCCACCGTTCTGGCTGTTTTGACGACCATTATTGGTCTGGGCTCTCTGCTGGTCAACCGCATTACCATGATTCGAGAGTTTGCCCTTTTTTCAAGCTTCGGCATGATCAGCATTTTGACGATCGTTCTTACGTTTCTTCCGGCGGTGTTATCGCTTGTTCCTATTTCTTCCAAAAAGCAAAACGGCGACATTGGCTCACCACCGCTCTTCCAGCGATATATCGACAAAATCGTAGAGCTCAACTTAAAGCATCAAAAGATTACCTTACCGGTTATCGGCGTTCTGGTTGTGATTTGTCTGATCGGCATCTTCCGCATCCGGGTCGAAACAAATCCTGTCGGATATTTCAAGGAGGACACACAGGTTAAACGCAACTTTAACGACATTTATCAACATCTATCAGGGAGCTTTCCGATCAATGTTGTGATGGGAAATCCGGAAGCCAACTATTTCGAAGATCCTGCCCATCTGGCGGAGATCGTTCGCCTGCAAGCTTTCCTGGAAAAGTTGCCCGGCGTGGATAAAACGGTCTCCTTTGCCGATTATTTGAAACTGGTCAATTATGCCCTCAATCAATTTGAGCAACAGCATTATGTTCTGCCGCAGGAGGGATTTGAAGTCAGGATGGCCATTAATAATTTTACCACCATGCTCGGCCAGGACATGCTGACGCGCTTTATGAGTCCCGATTTTTCAAAGACAAACATCCTGCTGCTGACCCACATATCCAGCTCAAAAGATTTTGTTGGGGTCCGCGACGAAATATTGGCCCACGTCAAAGCGGAATTTTCAAAGGATCTGGTCTGGGATGTCACCGGCCTGGGGATGGCGATTTCCGCCAGCAGCGAGCTTTTAACCGCAGGTCAGATCAAAAGCCTTGCGATTACGGTGGCGTTGGTCTTTGGAATCATGTTTGCCTTGTTTTTGTCGGTCAAAGTGGGGCTGATTGCGATCGTTCCCAATATTTTTCCAATCATTATTAATTTCGGAATCATGGGCTGGTTCGGCATAGAGCTTTCCATGGTAACCAGCCTTATTGCCAGTATCGCTATCGGACTGGCCGTGGATGATACCATTCATTACCTGGTGCGCTATAACCGGGAATTTAAGACGGACTTAGATGAAAAACGGGCGATCCGAGCCACACTGACCCATGTTGGCAAACCGATTACTTTTACCACGATTACCATTTGTGTGGGGTTTTCCGTCCTGCTGTTTTCCAGTTTCAAGCCAACCGCCATTTTTGGTGTCATGATGGTGATCACATCGTTGTCGGCGCTGATTGGCGATTTGATTGTGCTGCCATCCCTGATACAGCATGTCGAAGTGGTGACCCTGTGGGATTTGTTGCGCTTAAAGCTTGGCAAGGAGCCTCCCGAGGGCATACCGCTTTTTAAAGGCTTGTCGCACACTCAGGTTCATTACATCATTATGGCCGGATCACTTATCGAAATTGAAGCCGGCAAGATTCTGTTTCATAAAGGGGAGCCCAGCGATTCGATGTATGCCATCGTGTCCGGGACTCTTGATGTTCTGGATCCTGACAGTGATGACGCATCCGATCGAGAGCTCGGTGGCCATAAACTCATCAATCAAATAAAAACCGGTGATGTTTTAGGTGAGATGGGCTTTCTGCGATCGGTGCCGCGGTCGGCAACCGTCATCGCAACCCAACCGGTTGAACTTTTAAAAATAAATTGGAAAATGATCAAACGCCTGCAGTGGCTGTATCCACCGACGGCCCAAAGATTTTTATTTAATCTGATGACCCTTATCTGTGACCGACTCGAAAACCTTACCGAACGCTTTTCTGAAATTAAAATTTTTGATGATTCCACCGGTTTGTATAACAGAGAAAATTTCCTGAAAATTTTAGACTCCGAAATGAAGCGGTCACGGCGCTACCATACGGATTTGGCGCTCGGTTTCATGAAGTTTGAATTTGATGGCGCCAATCCGGATCTTAGCGATTTGGCAAAAGAGCGGATTCTTCGCGAGTTGGGTCAATCGTTTTCAAAGGCGATCCGCGACTGCGATACCCTGAGTCGATTCGACAATCAAACCTTTGCCCTGCTGATGCCGCATTCATCGACCGCTGATGCACAACTTCTTTGTAATCGGCTAAAAGGTCTTTTTGAAGAAAAATGCGATGAGGCCCGGGGGATGCCGGTGAAACTAACCTTTGGGTTGGCCGATTTTGTAAGGGAGAAGGATGAAGGCGGGTCCGACTTGCTTGCCAGGGCCACGTCACTTTTAAAAAATGCAGAAGAAGTATGACCCCCGGGTCTGATAAAGGGCTGGCGTTCCTTGGCGGCTCTATCTACAGGAATTTCAAAACCACCAGTGTGATATCATCTTCCTGGTGGGCTTCTCCCCGAAAAGCCGTAACCGCATCGATGATTGCCAGGCGGATGCCTTCAGCGCCTAAATCGGCGTAGCGGCGAATAACTTCTTTTAGCCGGCCCCGCCCGAACATTTCCCCGTTTTTATTGTGGGCTTCCAGCACGCCGTCTGTGGTCAAAACCAGGATCTGTCCGGGCCTGACCGTTTTGGTACAATCCTGGTACTGCCAGCTTTCTTCAACTCCCAGCGGGAGGCCTTGACCCTCGAGTTTCTCAAAATGGTCCTCATCAGGGGAATACAGCAGTGCCGGATCATGGCCTGCTCGGACCCAGGTGATCCGGCCGGTCTGCGCTTCCACGACCATGAAGAAAAGGGTCATGAATTGATTGGTTTCGATGGTATCGGCTGAGACCAGCCGATTGACGTCGGTGATTATATCGGCCACCGAGCCTGTCTGGGTCACCCGGCCCCTGAGGTAAGCTCTAACGCCGGCCATGAGCAAAGCCGATGAGATGCCGTGACCGCTGACGTCGCCCACCACAATTGCGTAAGTATCGGGCCCCAGGCGAGGTAATTCAATATAATCAAAGTAGTCCCCGCCGGTTTCATCGCAGTACAGGCTGCTGCCGGCCATGTCGAAGCGTTCTTCCCTGGGTGGACGCTGCGGCAAAAGGCTTTGTTGCACCTCCTGGGCGACGTTCAAAGCGGCGATGATCTGCTCCAGGTGTTTGCTGTATTTGGCTACCTTTTTCATAGCCGCCTGAAGCTCGACAACGGTTTTTTCAAGTTGCTGACTTTTTTCGAGCAGGTCTTTGTTAAGCTGATTAATTTCCTCGAAAGCACCGGCGTTTTGCAAGGCGATGATCATGGTGTTCGTCAGGGTGATCAGAAGCTTTTTCTCATCTTCGGTGTATGGATCGTCTATGATTTTGGATCCCAGGCACATCATGCCGGCACTGCTTTTGTCAATATTGAAGGGCACCGCACATGCGACCTCATCAGGCAATCTTCCCGGGTCTTTGCTCTTAATCTCTTCTACTGTCGGGTTTGTGATTTCTCTGAGAAGTAGAATTTCTTTGGCACGATCTTCCAATTGCGCAAGATCGATGTTGTGAAAGCCGTTCGACACGAAGTGAACGGTTTCTTTGGAATTCAAATTGATGATCAGGATGAAGCCTTCGACAACGCCGAAGTTGCCCATGGTCATCAGAAGAAAATTTTGCAGGATGCTTGCGGTGTCGAGTGTGCCGAATAAATCTTTACTGATGTCAAACAGCGTGCCGAGATAATAGCTTCGCAGCTCCAGTTCATCCCGACTGGTTTCGATGCCTTTAGAATCCTGGCTGCCGCTTTCCATGATGCTTTATTCTTTTGATAAAGGTTCAGCGTTTGAAAGATTGTTCATTGATCAGGGAACATAAAAAGCGCTTTTAAGTCAAGAGAAAAATGAGCGGCACGATATCCGACAAAACAACTTATTCTGCTCTTGTCTTGACAATTCCTGGACAAAAAAATAGGTAATTTCATACATGAATATTTTAAATAAAATGCCGTCGGATCAAAATTTTCAATGCCCGAGGATACCACCATGAGCAAAAAACCAACCAATGCGGAATTGGAAAAAAAAGTCAAAGTGCTCGAAAAAACTGAAGGCGCGTTGCGCGAAAGTGAGGAGCTATACCGAAATCTGTTTCAAAATGCGCCCATCGGGATCGGCATTGCCGACAGGCACGGCAATCTGATTGACTTCAACGAAGCCATTTTAAAACCGGGTGAATATGTTGCTGAAGATATTTTCAAAATAAAAAACATTAAAAAAATATATTATCATCAGAAAGCGCGCGATGATGTTTTAGCCAAACTGAAGAAGCAGGGTTTTGTTGATCGCGCCGAAGTTCAATTCAGACGCAAGGACGGTCGGCCCTATGATTGTTTGCTAAGCCTCAGAAACATCACCTATAAAGAAAAACCCTGCATTCAGGCAATCGTCCAGGATGTCACCCGGCTTAAAGAAATTGAGAAAATGCTCTGGGGCAGCCGCGAGAGGTTCGAGTCTCTGGTGGAAACCACCAGCGACTGGATCTGGGAAGTTGATCGGACCGGCGCTTATATTTTCAGCAATCAAAAAGTCAAAGACATATTGGGCTATGATCGTCATGAAGTCATCGGCAAAAGGCCTTTTGATTTTATGCCGCCGAATGAGGCCCAAAAAGTCGCTAAAAGCTTCCGTAAATTCGCTAAATCCCGCCAGGCCTTTTCCGGGATGGAAAATATTAATCTCCACAAGGATGGTCATGAAGTCGTGCTCGAAACGAGCGGGGTGCCGGTTTTTGATGAGAACGGCGAATATCTGGGATATCGGGGCATCGACCGCGATATCACCAAGCGCAAACTGGCGGAACAGGTATTGGAACAAATTAATGCCGAACTGGAAAGCCGGGTTGAGACGCGCACAGCAGATTTGATCAAAGCAAACCGACAGCTCAAACAAGAGGTGGCTGAGCGCAAGCAGGCTGAACAGGCATTGAAAAAAAAAGAAAAGGAATTAAAGAACAAAACAGCGCAATTGCAGGAGCTCAATTCAGCGTTGAAGGTCCTGTTGACGAAAAAAGATGAAGATAGAGTCGATCTTGAAGAAAAGATGGTCAGTAACGTGCGCGAACTGGTCTTTCCCTACCTGGCAAAATTAAACAACGGTAAATTGCCGGACAGGGAAAAAGCGTTTGTCAATATCATCGAATCCAACCTCAAAGATATTCTGTCCCCTTTTGCGCGCAGCCTGACCAGCAAATATCTGGGAATGACGCCCACCGAAATTAAGGTGGCCAACCTCATTAAACAGGGCAAAACCACAAAAGACATCGCCGAATTAAGCAACCTGTCCCCCAGAACCATTGAATTCCATAGAGACAATATCCGAACGAAGCTGGGAATCAAAAACAAAAAGGCAAATCTCAGAACCCATTTGCTGTCTCTTGATTAAATGCGATCCGCTCGTGTGCCGAAAAGGGGTGGTGCGCAATTTAGCAACCGTCGCCTTCAATCAGACATATGCGATTTTTTGCGCTGAATCGTCAGCATCGTGATATCATCTTCCTGGGGGGCTATGCCGATATGCGCAAAAAGATGAGTTGCGATCCGTTGCATGAGATCCAATGCATTATCCGCCGGTTGAGATAACAGGGCGTTTAGACGCTTTTTAGTAAAGCGCTCTCCATCCGGTGTGCGTGCATCGATAACTCCATCCGTATACGCAAACAAAATGTCGCCCGGCTGCAGCTGAATTTCTTTGGTTGCGAATTTTGCCTGGGGCAGGGCACCCACTGCCGGTCCGGTGGGCAGTAAGCGTTCGCGGATACCCTGTTGATCAATAACAGATACCGCTTCATGCCCGCCATTCATATATACCAGTCTTCCGTTTTCCGGATCCAAAACACCGAAAAAAAGCGTGGCAAACATACACATATCATTGTCCTGGGCGATGTACTCATTGGTGAGAGCCACTGCGATAAGCGGATTGGATTGCTCCACGACGCTCGTTTCCGGCTGCATCATCAGATGACCCGCTTCTTTCTGGCTGGCAGCAGTGAATGATTCGCACAAGTGTTTGCACAAATGGGTTTGTCCGGAAAAGATCCGGATCAAGCTGCGGAATAGCGCCATAAAAAGCGCTGATCCCACGCCTTTGTCACACACATCCCCGATAACCAGCCCGATGTAGCCGCCCGGCAACTTGAATGCATCATAAAAGTCTCCGGAAACCCGTGTGGCCGGGAAGAAAAATTCCTCGATTTGCCAATCGGACAATTGCGGTAATTTTTTGGGCAAAAAGCTCATTTGAATTTGACGGCATTTTTCTATCTCCTGATCGAGCGTCCGGGAATAGGCTTCAATCTTTTGGTTGGCTTTTCCCAGAGAATGAAGCGAATGGTTTAGATTGGTAAAGAGACAGGCGTTTTCTAAAACCATGGCGACTTGGGTGGCGGTGATTCGCATGAGCTCGACGATTTCCTGTGAAAAATGGTAAGGAGCAGAATGCTTTAGGGTCAGAATCCCCAGAAGCACCTCACCGCTGATGATCGGCAGCGCCAGGGCCGACCGGGCGCGATAGGGCTGATCCGGAAAGGTTAACCAGCGATCATCTTTGCGGGTGTCATGAACCAGGCCGATCTTACGGTGCCGCTTCACCCAGCCGGCAAGGCCTTTTTTAAATGCCGAATCGATTAGCACGGACGCCGGCTCGGCAGAGATATTGCCGCGTGACAGGATACTGTCGGTTACACCGCCGTCACTGTCGAGCAAAATCAGGCTGCCATGGTCTGCGCCGGTCAGCGCGATGGATATCTCAATCGTTTTGCGCAACATGGCTTTGATGACATCGGGTTCATCGGGGGAGCGCGCCATTGAAATGAAGCGTTCAAACAGCTCAGACTGGGCCTGGAAGGCCGCGCCCAAAGCATCTGCGCTGAGGATGCTGCTGAGTTTTTCTTCTGCCATACTCTCCATGGAGGTGCCCTCCCGCATTAAAATGTTAGGAGTCAAAAAGAAATTTGAGGCGTTACTTGTTTTGGAGCCATGTGAGATGCGATATCAGATCCGGTTTGATTTCACGCATGAAACCTTTTTCAGGTGGAGAATAAGATTAGAGATAGCTGACAAATATACCACACTGTAACACACAATAGCTGATTCAAAAAAGATTGCTTTGACTTAAGTCAAAGAATTAAAGTTGGCGATCCGCCGTTCTATAAATTGACAGGACAGTTTAATTCGGTTATACGATTTCACTAAAACTTTATCTACATATGCTTGTGATACGCTGAGCGGCAGCGGTAATTGCGAATTCTAAAAGGGATCGGTGACTGTGAAACCGGCGGATCTGATTTACAGTGTCGAAGAAAACCCGCCTTTAGGGACGACCCTCCTTCTGGCCATCCAGCACCTGATTATTGCGGTGGTCTATCTGGTATATCCGGTCATCGTCGTTACCGAGGCCGGCGGCAGCCTGAGCCAGGCGACCTTTGCCGTTCAATTTTCCATGCTCGCCATCGGCATCGGGACCATTCTCCAGGTTCGAAACTCCGGGCCGGCCGGCAGCGGCTTTCTTATCCCCCACGTTACCACCGCGGCTTATTTAATGCCTTCCATCATGGCCGCCAGAAGCGGCGGGCTGGCCCTGGTGCTCGGGATGACAACCATAGCCGGCCTATTCGTCGCATTAATTTCCCGCTTTATGAACAAGTTGCGCGTGCTGTTTCCGCCGGAAGTCTCGGGCGTGGTTGTGGCCATGATCGGTTTTTCGCTGGCGAAAGCCGCTTTTTCGCGCTTTGTGGGTATGGGAACTGCAGAAAGCGTGGTAAATCCCTCGGAGCTTTTGGTGGGCATTGTGACCCTGGCCACCATGGTTGCGCTGGTTGTATGGTCTAATGGAAACCTGCGCCTGTATTCGGCAGCGATCGGGCTGGCCGTCGGCTACGGGCTTTCCCTGCTGCTCGGCGTCTTCAACGCCGGCGCACTGGCCGAAATGGCCGAAGCGCCGCTAGTTGCCCTGCCGTCCTGGGAACATCCGGGCTTTAAATTTGATTTATATTTGATTCCGCCTTTTCTGATCGGCGCCCTGGCATCTGTCTTTAAAGCTTCCGGCGTGGTCATCAACTGCCAGAAGATCAACGATCCTGAGTGGAAGCGGGCGGATATGAACTCTGTCGGCAAAGGGCTGCTGGCCGATGGCATCGGCTGCATTTCCGCCGGCTTGCTCGGCGGGGCGGGCACGTCTATGTCGGCCGCCAATGTCGGGCTTTCCATGGCCACCGGGGCCACCTCCCGACGGGTGGGTTACGTTATCGGCCTGTTTTTTATTTTGCTGGTGTTCTTGCCAAAATTTTCGGTCGTCCTGACATTGATGCCGCTGCCGGTCATGGGCGCCGGTCTGCTGTATGTGGCCAGTTTTTTGATTGCTTCCGGGATCCAGCTGATCATGACCCGCATGATGGACTCGCGCCGAACCTTTATCGTGGGGCTTTCCTTTCTGGCCGGAATCAGCATCGAGGTTCTGCCGGGGCTGTATCAGAACCTGTCCTCCTGGGCCAGCCCCTTATTCAGCAGCTCTTTGACGATGGCCACCATCACGGCCTTCACGTTGAACCTGATCTTCAGGATCGGCGTATCGCAAAAAGCGTCCAGGGAATTGACGCGCGAAATGGATGTGGGCGCCGAAATATACCGCTTTTTGGAAAACCAGGGCGCCAGATGGGGCGCGCGGCCCCAGGTTATTCATGAAGCCAAACACATTATGCGTGAGTTGGTCGAAGCCCTTTTTATGCACGACAAAACCAAGGGCCCGGTTCAGATCGAGGCCCTGTTCGACGAATACAACCTCAACCTGCATGCCACCTACAACGGCAAGCCCATGGAGTTTCCCCAAAGCCCCCCCACCGAAGACGAGCTGATGCTCGATCCCAATTCTTTGGCCATAATGTCGGGCTTTATGATTCAATTCATGGCCGAAAAAGTCACCGCATCCGTCAACGCCAATATCTGCAAAGTCAGCATCCACATCACACATTAAAAATTGTTTGGAGTATCCCCTGACTTCTGGATGAATATTCAGCTGAAATGGGATCTTTATTTTGCAAAGCGGTCTGAAGCCGACAATCTAAAGGTCATCAAACCCTTATCTGTTCAATCTTGACCCATTTGTCTGATCCTTTGCCCTTTTTCCCTTGCTGTTGTTATTTCAATAAAATTAGATAAACCTCTGAAAAAGTCTTGACATTTTCAGAGGATACTGTAAATTTGTCACATGAACCGCAGGTTGTTAACGAGGCTTCTGAAGCATCATTCACCGGAGAAAATGATATTATTACCGGGCCCCAGACAGGTGGGCAAAACCACTTTAGCCCAGATGGCGCTGGAGTCTTGGCCCGATAGGGGTGTGTATTTCAACTGGGATGTCGCAAACCACCGAGCGCGGATTTTGAGCAAAGAAGATCTGCTGGCAGATTATCGCAGGCCTTCGAAAAGGCCAATGATTGTATTTGATGAGCTGCATAAAATGCGCCGTTTCAAATCCTGGCTGAAGGGATTTTATGACGAGTTCAGAAATGAAGCAGCCATCTGGGTTACCGGAAGCGGACGACTAGATTTGTATCAAAAGGGCGGTGACAGCCTTTTGGGCCGGTATTTTCTCTATCGTATGCATCCGTTTTCCATAGGTGAACTGCACGGTCTAGAAAATGAGGATTTGTTACCCGATCCGGAGGAAAGCTGGAAAATTTTTATAAATGGTGATCTGGGGAGCGTCGATATTGGACCCTTGCTCAACTTCGGAGGATTTCCGGAGCCTTATTTAAAGCAGGATAAAAGGTTTCACACAAGATGGATTCGATCCAGGCGTGAGTTGATCACCCATGAAGATGTCCGGGATTTAACGCGAATCGAAGACGTTGATCGCCTGGAGCACCTTGTCCGATTGTTAAACCCGCGGATTGCATCACCTTTGTCCATCAATTCTTTTAGAGAAGATCTGGGTGTTGCTTTTGAAACGGTTCGAGGTTGGATTCATACACTCGAGCGCCTCTACTACATATATGGTGTTCCGCCTTACAGCCACCGCCTGCAGCGCGCCATCAAACGCGAACAGAAATATTATTTTTGGGATTGGTCTGAGGTCAATGAGGCGTCGGCGCGGTTTGAAAATTTTATTATGTCTCATCTCCTGAAGGCCTGCCATACTTGGTCTGATTTTGGTTTAGGAGAATTTAAACTCTGGTATGTCAGAGATAGAGAAAAACGCGAGGTCGATGCCCTAATTACGCGTGACAACAAACCGTGGCTGATAGTTGAGGTGAAACTGAATGAATTAAGTGTGTCAAAATCCTTGCAGCGCTTCGCAGAGCTTCTCAACTGCAACAAAATCGTTCAGGTTGTCAGCACTGATAATGTTTACCGCCAGGTAAAAATCGGGCCGCAAACCTGTCATCTTGTGTCTGCCGGCATCTTTCTCAGATGGCTGGCGTAGATATTTGTTTTTCAAAATACGTCCACTTATTTCCTCATGACCTGTCTGTCTCCGCCATGAATCGCTTGTCGCGCCGCAGCTTAAGCGAAGGAGGATCCTTCTGGGACCATGACGTGCCTGTCCTGCGTAGCTTTTAGCTTTATTAGCGAAACAGGATCGCTTTCCGTCATGAGCTGGCAAAGCAGGCGGATCAACCCACCGATTCTTTTTTCCTTATACCTTTTACCTTGAACCTTGTACCTGTATTTTATTTATATATTTATGTCCCCCTTTTTGTTTTCAATTTTGGAAGTTGAAAATTTCATTTGGCATGTGATAGTAGATGATGGGTCTGGTATGTCGAACTCAACGGTCGATGAAAGGAGGCCCATATGGCATCCACAGGCGACATCTCTTCTATCTATCAGCGTCCGGCGGAACTGTTGCAACGGCTGATTCGATTTGATACCACCAATCCGCCCGGCAACGAAGCCGACTGTATCGCCTTTATCGATGAACTGCTGACAGGGGCGGGGATTAAAACCACCATTCTGGCCGCGCACCCGAACGCCCCAATCTGATCGCGCGATTATCCGGCCAGGGGAACGCACCGCCGCTTTTGCTATACGGCCACGTGGATGTCGTCACGACCAAAAATCAAAAGTGGCAGCATCCGCCTTTTGAGGGCAAGATTTCAGATGGTTTCATCTGGGGCCGTGGCGCCCTGGATATGAAAGGCGGAATCGCGATGATGCTGTCCGCTTTTATTCGGGCAAAGGAAGAAGGTTTGGGCTTGCCCGGAGATGTCGTCCTGGCCATCGTTAGTGACGAGGAAGCGCTTGGAGGTTTTGGCGCCAGATTCCTGGTCGAAAACCATCCGGATTTGTTTGAAGGCATCCGATACGCCATCGGAGAATTCGGGGGGTTTTCGATATATGTTGGAAAAAAGAAATTTTATCCGATTTCGATCGCCGAAAAGCAGGTTTGCTGGATAAAGGCTACGCTTCGGGGGCCGGCCGGCCACGGTTCTTTGCCTGCCCGCGGCGGCGCTATGGCAAAACTGTCCCGGCTTCTTCAAAAATTGGATAAGAAACGGCTGCCGGTGCATATCACTTCAACTGCTCGGCTGATGTTCAAAACCATGGCCTCGGCCCTGGGTGGGCTGAACGGGATTATCCTCGGTCAATTGCTAAATCCATCCCTGACAAACATCGTACTGAATGTGTTTGGTGAACGCGGTCATGTTTTCGATCCCTTGTTGCACAACACGGTAAATGCCACAGTGCTGCACGGAAGCGAAAAAATCAATGTGGTCCCCGGCGAGGTTTCTGTGGAACTGGATGGCCGCTTGCTTCCGGGTTTTGAGCCAGACGATATGATTGCTGAGCTGCGCCGGATAATCGGCCAGGATGTGGAACTCGAGGTGCTTCATTTCGATCCGGGGCCGGCCGAGCCGGATATGGGACTGTTTGACAAACTTGCCGATATATTGTGTGAGTTTGATCCTGAAGGCAAGCCGTTACCGCTATTATTAAGTGGAACTTCCGATGCACGGTTTTTCACGCGCCTGGGAATACAAACATACGGTTATTTACCGACGCCACTGCCAAAAGATTTTAATTTCTCAAAAACCATCCATGCCGCCGACGAACGCATTCCCATCGAGGCGGTTGATTTTGGCGCTAACGCTGTCTATGAAGTTCTCAAACGTTTTGAATAGAAAATCTGAAAACCGGTGATAATCATTTCTTCCTTACTTTTTCCATGTGCCTTATACCTTGAGCCTTGTACCGGATTTTAATTTATATATTTATGAACGTCCCTCTCTATGAAGCGCCTGCCGGGGCGGAGCTCGTACGAGCGAAGACTGGCTTATCGCGCCGTAGCTTTAGCGAAGGGGGATCCTCCTGGAGACCATGAAATGTCGTTCTGCGCCATGACCTGGCAAAGCAGCTGAATCAGCTTACCAATTCTTTTTTCCCTTATATCTTCTACCGCGCCTGCCCAGTTAAATAATTCCTATAATTGGAGCGTAGCGGATTTAAACGGGGCGCCTTGTACCTGTATTTTTTTATATATTTATGGGATTTCTCGCTTTACTCATATTGCCTTTATTTTTCCAATGTTTTTTCTATGATTTTTTATGAACTTTTAGTATTGTTCAGTTGTATTTATTTGGTAAAACTGTAACCTAATTATATTTCTTGTAAAATAATCAGCGAGAGAGCCTTAATGAAGAAAACCGTTTTCATGATAGTATCAGCAGTATTACTTCTGGTATTTTTCATGGTTACAAAAACAGTTTCTTTCAAGCCAAAGCAGGTGGATGCTGAGCAGGCAGAGGCCACCAGAGTAGATGTGCAGAAGGCTGTTCAAAACTTATCACGCGCTGTGAAGTTCAGGACCATTTCAGATTCCAATCAAGCTAAGATTAATCCTCTTGAGTTTGAATCTTTTCATCAGTTTCTTGAAGAGGCATTTCCCCGACTTCACGACGCCTTGATTAAAGAGGTTATCGATGATTACGGGCTGCTTTACACATGGAAAGGAAAAGATTCCAATGTTAAGCCCATCTTGTTAATGGCTCATATGGATGTGGTGCCTATTGCACAGGACACGCTGAATGATTGGCATTACCCTCCATTTGAAGGCCGTGTAGCGGAAGGCTTTGTATGGGGGAGGGGTACCCTAGACGATAAACTAAGCCTCCTGGGAATCATGGAAGCAGTTGAAGCACTTTTGACCGAAAATTATACTCCACGACGCACTATTTATTTGGCTTTTGGCCATGATGAAGAAGTTGGGGGTCAAAGGGGCGCACTTCAGATTGCACGAATTCTCATATCGAGAGGGGGGAAATGCGAGTATATACTTGATGAATCCGGTGCTGTTGCCACAGGGATTTTACCCTGGATTTCTTCACCAGTGGCTTTGATTGGAATAGCTGAGAAGGGTTATTTAACGCTGAAGCTTTCAGTAGAACACGAGGGAGGTCATTCTTCCATGCCTTCTCTTAATAATGCAATCGGTATTTTAGCCACCGCGATTCATAATCTTGATAAGAATCCGTTTCCGTCGCGACTCGATGGTACGATGGGGCAGTTTTTTGAATACGTGGGACCAGAATTGCCACCCACGATGAAATTTTTTATCGCAAATAAATGGCTTTTCGGGGGACTGATAAAAAGCCAGCTCAAAGGAGCCCCTTCCAGTTATGCATTGATACATACCACAACCGCTACTACGGTTGTGCGTGCCGGTCAATTAGAAAACATGTTGCCGCAAAGAGCGGAAGCCGTTGTCAACCTCAGGCTTTTGCCAGGTGATACCATAGATTATGCGATCGAGTATGTTAAGAGAGCTGTCGGAGATCAGCGTGTCAAGGTCAGCATTGCCGGTAATAGCGCATGTGAAGCATCTAAAATTTCAGATGTCAGATCTGAAGGTTTTAAGATTCTTGAGCGTACGATTCGTCAGGTTTTTCCAGATTCCTTAGTGGCACCATTTCTGGTTCCGGCATCCACAGACGCCCGTCATTATAGCGGAATCAGTGACAGTATTTTACGTTTCCTTCCAATCAGAATGGATAAAGATGATTTCAAAAGAATCCACGGTACAAATGAAAGGATAGGTGTGGATAACTATAAGAGTGCCGTCGAATTCTATATCCAGCTAATTCGGAATTCAAATTGATATCTGAAAATGAGCGGATTGAAGCCATTGGAATGGAAATGATCCTTGTTGTTAATCATCATTTTTTTGGTTCAAAATGCATTGTATTATTTAGATAGGCCAAATCATCTCCGCATTGATTATTGCTGCTGATAAAGCTTTCAGCTATCATTAAAATACGATGAGATTGTTATTAATTAATCCTTTTGATAAAGATACATGCGCATTTGCCGGGCAATTTCCACCGCTGGGGCTCGGTTATATTGCTGCTGCAACCCCTCCTGAATGCCAAATCGAATTTATAGATGAGAATGTCGAGGAATTTGTTCCTCAAAAAGCAGACCTTGTCGCCTTATCTGTTATGACGATACAGGCGAATCGGAGTTATGAAATCTGCAACATTTATAAAAAAATGGGCATACCGGTCGTTGTCGGCGGTATACATGCATCCATGTTGCCGGAAGAAGCCCTGAACTATGCTTCATCTGTTGTGATCGGTGAAGCCGAAAGATTGTGGCCTACCGTAATTAATGATTTCATGAATGGCCGATTAAAACCAATATATAAAAATGATTCCTTCCCATCCCTCAAGAATATGGTAATTCCTAAAAGGGATATTTACAGCAAAAAATACAAATACGACACGATCCAGACCTCCAGAGGTTGTCCTTTCAATTGTGAATTTTGTTCCGTCTCTGTTTTTAACGGCAGAAAATTTAGATTGAGACCGGTCGATGAGGTGGTTGAAGAACTCAAGTCAATCAAAAAGAAACTCATTTTTTTTGTCGATGATAACATTATTGGTGTTGGCAGGCAAAACGAAGAAAGGGCTATGGAATTATTTGAAGCCATCATCAGGAGCGGGGTCAAAAAATACTGGATTTCTCAAGCCTCGGTCAATGTTGCCAAAAATGAAGAGTTGTTGAAACTGATGAAAAAAAGCGGATGCCAGGGGCTTCTGATGGGCTTTGAATCCCTTGAAACGGCAAAATTAAAGGAATACGGTAAGTCACAGAATGTAGTACAAAACATGAGTCCTGAAAAGCTTTATAGAGATGTCATCGATAAGCTTCATCAGCATGGATTGTCAGTCAATGGCTATTTTTGTTATGGTTATGAAGATACAAAAGAATCGATACTTGATTCCCTTGAGTTCATCTTGAAGGCCAAGCTGGATGTGGTCAACACCCCTATAATCGTTCCCACCCCTGGAACGCCCTTGTATGAGAAATTATATGACCAGATTGAATATAAAGATTTTCCCAAAGACTGGAAAAAGTATCTGGGGTTGCTGGTTTATCAACCAAAAGCGAAGTCTAGAAAAGATTTTTATAAAGCCTATATTGCTTCAGCGGAAAAGCTTGCTTCTGTAAAAGAGATTCTCAGGAGATGCCTTACCACTTTTTTGCACTCCAAAAGCCCGTTTCATGCCTTTATTTTTCTTTTAATTAATTGGAATTATCGAAAATTGAGAAAAGATCATCTATCATTCATGTTGAAAGAGGACAAGGATTTTAAATTAGCGCATGAGGAATTGCGAGCTGGATTTCATTGATGGTTTAGTGACGAATTTATACTTGCGTTCAACGAATTGTTCACCGCTACGAGCTGCCAATATTTGTGAATAATGATGCATCAATCGAATTGCCGCAAACCAAAAACGAATAGACATTTCGCCATTTAGACGGGGTATCGATACAATGAAGGTGCTTTTAATTCTTCCCGACACCAAGGGAAGCTTTGATGTCTACCAACAATCTTTTTTTACCAAAACCCTGAAATTTTTATACGCAGGCTTTAACGCCGGCAATAATGTTTACATACCACCACTCGGTCCTCTTACGATTGCAGCTTGGACGCCGGAGCACTTTGACATTCAAATCACCGATGAGAAAGTGGATGGTGAGGTCGATTTCGAGACCGATACGGATCTCGTTGGTATCAGTATCTCCGCTCACTCAGCCTGCCGGGGCTATCAGTTGGCCGATCAATTCCGCAAAAGGGGCAGAAAAGTCGTTCTCGGCGGTTTTCATGTTTCATCTGAACCGCAGGAGGCTCTCGAGCATGCCGATGCGGTTGTCGTCGGAGAGGCCGAATCTGTATGGAACGAGGTTTTAGAAGATGCAAGATCAAATGGTCTAAAAAAGATATATAGGGGAGATGATTTTCTATCGCTTAACAGTGCACCTTTCCCGAGGTGGGATCTAATCGACACGGATCGTTATATGCTCAGGCATACCATC
This sequence comes from uncultured delta proteobacterium, assembly GCA_963706575.1. Classification (GTDB taxonomy): domain Bacteria; phylum Desulfobacterota; class Desulfobacteria; order Desulfobacterales; family JAHEIW01; genus JAHEIW01. The sequence goes on from CAVPNL010000006.1 coordinate 616,107, forward strand.
CAGGCCACCAGGGGATGTCCTTTCACCTGTGAATTCTGCAGCGTTGCGTCTTTTTTTAGAGGGTCGTTCAGGGCTAAGCCCGTCGAGCAGGTTCTCCAGGAGCTAGGACCTCTTAAAAAGGGAGATTTTATATGTTTTGTGGACGATAATATCGTGGGTTCACCTCGTTATGCTGCCGATCTCTTCAGGGCGCTTCGACCGCTAAAAATAAAATGGATCAGCCAGTCTTCGATCACCATAGCGAATGACGAGGAGCTACTAAAACTGGCGGCGGAGAGCGGGTGTGTCTGCCTGCTGATCGGCATCGAAACTGTGGAACCTTCAAACGGGGTTTACATGCAAGACAAGTTCATACCCCACAAGATCGAAAAGCAAATCGGACGGATTCACGAGGCAGGCATAGGGATCAATGGGACTTTCATGCTCGGCCTGGATGGGGATACGCCCGGGACATTTGACAGGACCGCCGATTTTTGTATCAAAAACGCGATTGAACTGCCAACCTTCAATGTCTACAGCCCGATACCCGGGACACCGATGTTTAAGCGCATGAAAGCTGAGGGCAGATTAGCGCATGACGGTTACCGCGAGTATGAAGATCTGCTTTTTCGGCGAAAGTTATTTCATGTCCTCAAAGGGATGTCGCAAAAAGAGTTCTACGAGGGATTCGACAGGATGTGCCGTAAGGTGTTTTCCTACAGGAATATCCTGAGCCGCAATCTAAGGTACCGGAACAGCTTTAAAGAATATCTTTATGCCAATTTTGTCTGGCGCCAGTGCGATTTCCAGCTCGGGCGCCGCAGTATAGCTGATATGCACCTTCAAAATTAAGGCCTCCGGTAAAAGATATGGTTCCTGGTCTGGCATGCTATATTTTTTATTACGGGGTATGGTTTTACTTAACAGGTTCTGAAATTTCCTACCGCGGTTTTCCGCAATAATGCGATCAGCAGAAAGATCAGAGAGACTCCGATGCTCAACCATACCAGCCAATCTCCATGTCGTGTGTAAATTGTATTAGAATTCAAGGGGATGACTTCTCCTGTTAGCATGCCCCGAACGAAGATGTCCTGACCTTCCTCAGACCTGACGCGATCAACGACCCGGCCATAGGGGTCAATGAAGCAGGAGATCCCGGTGTTGTTGCATCGCACCATAAAAACCCGGTTTTCAATCGCGCGAAATATATTTATAGAGAGAAACTGGTTAGGGCCGGCGGATTTTCCGAACCAGGCCTCGTTGCCGATATTGACCATAAATTGGGCACCCTCTTTAATATATTGCCGGAACAGGTCGGGGAAGATGGTTTCCCAGCAGATCAAAACTCCGAAGGAGGCATTATTTATGTTAAATAAGGTGAACTCCTTGCCGGCAACATGGGAACTCTTTTTGTCCGGCACAATAAATTGAGGCCAGGGGATAATCCCCTCATAGGGGACGTACTCCGAAAAAGGGAAAAGATAAATTTTTAAATACTGGCCGAGTATTTTGCCATCCGGCGAAAAGAAAAGCGCCGTGTTTCCGGTTTTTTGCGCCTTTAAAAGATCTTTATCGAATTTCGGAAATTCAGAACTGCCAATGATAAAATAGGTTTTTAGCTCTTTCACCAGAGAGATTGTCTGGTTCATAAGATCGAGTTTCTTCAAGATAAACCCCGGTGTGGCCGCCTCCGGCCAGATGATTAGATCCGGGTTGTCCCTGGCGGCTTTTCTGCTCAGGTCGCCATATGTTTGCATAATGACCCCGGCATATTTGGGGTCCCACTTTTTGCTCTGCTCGATATTTCCTTGCAGCACCGATACCTTGATACTTTTTTGGGTGTTGCGCTCAGAAGATAGGGTATTTCCATACAACAGTGCCAGGGTCATCAAGACGGCAGCGCCTAATGTGATTACGTATATGCCCCGCCTCGATGGGAAATTACCATCTGTAATTTGTTGCCATCCCAGCCGATTAAGAATTCCCAAAATTAATAAAGCCACCGCTGAATTCACCAGGACGACCAAAAAGCTGACTCCATATGCTCCGGTTATTGCGGAAATTTGAATCAGAGAGATATTCTGATACTGGGTGTGCCCCAAAAAGGCCCAGGGCAGTGCCAGAAAAAATAATTTCCCTCTTATATACTCTAAAGCAATCCACAGAAAAGGCGCTGCCAAAAATGCAACGGTCATTTGAGCTCGGCGAATAAGAAAGGTCAACGCTAAACCAAAAATCCCAAAATACAGCGCCAAACCAAAAACCAGGATAGAATGGTGGAGAATCTCATATCCGTCCGTTTCAAGCATCCAATCGAAGACCCCGGCGAAAAAAACGAGCCCACAGATGAATGATAGAAGAAAACCCTGCATAGAACCTCTGCCTGATATAACCACGAGCAGAGGTGCCAGTCCTATCCATGCGAACCACCATGCATTATAGTTTGGGAAGGCCAAAAAAAGTAAAACCCCGGACAGTACCGGGGCAAGAATTAAGTATAACAAGCTAAAGATCTTTGTCTTCAATACCGTTTTCGCTCCAATGTCTATTTTGGGGATTCAGAAGGTGGCCCGCGTGTCGGTGGTTAACGATGTTACTCAACGCCAACCACGATTAAAGTTAAGTCGTCATGCTGCGGCGCCCCGCCGACGAATTCATTCACCTTTTCTAAAATTTCCTTCAAGAGCGCATCCGCATCCATGGATTTCGATTTTTGAACCACCTCCTGGAGCCGCTCGAATCCATACATTTCCTCCTTTTCGTTCATGGCCTCTACGATGCCGTCCGTGTAGAATAGCACTCTGTCACCGGATGATAGCTGAATTTTGGTTTCCTCATAGTTGGCTTCGTCTAGAATACCAAGGGGAAACGTATCTCCTTCAGTCTCGACCAGGTTGGCCTCACCGGTTTTTGCGGAAAGGTGGATGGGTTGTGTCTGTCCGGCGCTGCACAGTGTCACCGTTCGATCCCTGGAATCCAAAACCGCAAAAAGCAGCGCCACGAACATCCCGCTTTTGACATCTTTTTTAAGTCTGCGGTTGGCGCGCATCATGCTCTCGCTGACGCCAATTCTTCTTCCGACAGCATGCGGAACACACTGCGGGATGCGGACATGACCAGGGCGCCGGAAACGCTCTTTGCCGGTCACGTCACCGATGACAAATCCCGCTTTCTCTTCACCCATGTCAATAAAATCGTAGAAATCACCACCGACCTCTCTGGCGGAAACAGAATAAGAAGCGATATTAAAACCCTGGATTTCGGGAGACTCAGCCGGAAGCATGCTCATCTGCAGGTCCCGGGCAATGTTCAGCTCCTCTTCCATGCGCTGCTTTTCCAGGTTTTCCTCGAAAAGTCTTGCATTTTCGATGGCTACGGCGCCCTGGTGTGCCAGGGTGCGCAGAAGTTCGATGTCTTCGCGGTTGAAGGGCTTGCCGGACTTCTTTTCACCGAGGTTCAAGGAGCCGATCACTTTATCCTGATAAACCAACGGAACCATCAGGCTGGCATGCAGGGCTTCAAAATTGGCGGCACATGGCTCGGAAACCTCCTTGAACTTGGGGTCTTCGATTACATCGTACTTGGTCAGCTCCTTTTTCTCCGCTTCTATAATTTCAATCAGAGGGTCATCACGCTTGAAGACCTTTTTTTCTACTTCTTCTTTTCTCTCTCCGTCTGCTAATGAGATCTGATACTCAGCTCCGGTCGAACTCAATAACATGACCGAGCTGGTGCTGATAAACATGTCTTCAATGAAAGTTTGACTAAGGTGTTTTAGGATTTGGGGTAATTCCAAAAGAGAGGTCATGGCCCCACCGACCCTCTCAACGATGGCGCCATAGTCGTATTCTTTTCTGAAAAAGATTCGATCCACAAGCGCTTGAATACGGTCCCGCAAAGGATTAAACACCAGAATGACGCCTATGGTAAAAAGGATCGGAAATGCTTTGGACTGGGCCACCTGGTATTGCCCCAGAAAGAAGTTCAGGCCCACGCTAACCAAAGCATACATGCCGACAACGATGCCCGTGACGACGATATAGCCGACGGTCCGTTTTATGATCTCATCGGCATCAAAGAGGTTGTGCCGCACAATAGAATAGGCAATGGACGCCGGAAAGAAGATAACGAAGACTGCCAAAAAGTTCCACGGGAGATTATACTTTAAGAAAAAACCAAGGGTCATAACAAAAACCGGCGGCCCGAAGGCAACTGTCACCCCCCAAAAAATCACCCGTGCTCGCTGGCGGGCCTGCAGTGAAGCCGCTTTAAATCGGGTGTGAAAGATAAGGATGATCATAAAAAGCACGCATAAGAGCGTGAAAATGCGATTGATGGAGCCAAGCGTTCGATAGGTGGGGAACCACGCGTATAAATCTGAGCTCAACATCTTCTGAAAGATGGACCAATAGATTTCGTTCGCAACGATTAAAAGAAAAAATGGCACGTAAAGCAGATATTCAATGGCAGGTAGCCGATCTAAAAAACGTTTTCTTTCCGGAAATATCAGAAACAGGTGCAGCCAGGTTGCCGGATAAAGAATATTTACCACGTCGAATAGCCGGGTAGAAAAATAGGAAGATTGCTGCTCAAAGCCGGATATCATCATGGAACCCAGGCTGAAGCACAGCATCAGAAAAACCCAACTGCTGGGTGTGTTTGGTTTCAGCACATAGACGACGAAACCCAGTATGTAAAGCATGAAGCCAATCAAAAATGAAACCAGAAAGACGATAATAAAATCACCGATTCCAAATTTATCCACCTTGATTTCGACTTCACGTTTTTGGCCGTCTGTATCGATCGAATAGCGAACGGGTGTGCCGGGTTGTTTTTCTTTAATGATATTTACGAACTGATTGCCTTCTTGAACCTGCTGACCGTCTATAGCAACGATTCGATCGCGAAATTTAAGCCCGGCTTCGGGACCCGGCCAGTCGGTTTGTCCGGAAACCGAAACATATAAATCCTTATAGACAAGAAATCCCGCAAAAGGTCTGTTTAACCAGGATATGGCACCGGCAAGAGAGATTACAATGATAACGATCATGAGGGCGAGCAAAGCAAAAAAGACTATATTATGAATTTGAATTCGGCGCTTCATAATTTCTTCTTTCGGTTTAATTGGCTGCCGTTATCATGTTTGATAAGTTTTTTGATAACAACCATAACACACTCTGTAAACTAAAAACAACACATCGAAATATCACCTGCTTGACTTACCTGCAGCCCATAATGAAACCTGCTGTTTTACATGACCAGGAAAAATGGTGGACGTGCTAATAAAGGACGCCTGATCCTATAAAACGCTTTTGATAAAAGCTTTAAAAGCGAATCAATGACGGCCCCTTGAAATAAGGATATGGTTTGCAAATTTGATGGGGATTGGATTAAAGGATATGAATAAAGTTTCATTCGTGTCGCCATATTTCTTATCGGTAATACTAACTAGAGAAACGGGCAAGAGAAGGGCACAATTCGATTCCAGTATAAAATCTCCTTTAACCAATTATTAGAAGTTTTGATTAAGACGCGATTACCATGGGTTTCCCACAGGGCAGTTCATTACTAAAAACGCGCAATGCATCACCACGCTTACAAAATTTAATTAGCCTGTGCTATAAAAACGTCTGACGAGTTATGATCTGAAATTTTTACAATGCTCTGTTCAGAATCAACCTGCCCCAACTCTTATGGCGTTTTTACTAATGGGTACATGCATTATCGGAATCAGTCTCCGGTACTGACGAAATTGAATCTTGCAATCGAAAGAGACGGTATCGCCGTCGTTCTTAAACTTCAAATTTTTTACCTTGGTGATAATTGATTCGCAGGGCAGAATCAAAGACGGCCCCCGGGTTGGAGGCATGGATGATATCTTCCTCGCTTCTTGGGCAAGCGCGGTATACCAAGTGTCCATCTGATCCTGCTAACGGATCAGTATCGACATCGCAGCCATCGATTTTTTTAACCCTCAAGGTTGCGTATGTTGTAGCACCTACAATCAACCACCCCCACTGCCCACATCTCAGGTCCAATGATCTTTTCGCTCACCAGGAGGCGCTGGTTCCCTCGCAAAAACCTGAGCAGCCGGAGTTAATCAAAATTATAGCTGCCATTAAACCTGCTACAAGAAGTACTTTTTTGAAACTCATCGCTATTCTCCTTTCTTTGCTACTTTCAGTATAATTTGATAACAATATTTTTTTCAATTTTCTGTCTATCTAAAAAGCTCCATTGAAATTAACGATGCTCTTTTGCCCAACACTGACATCTCTTGCAATAAAGCTTCCCTCCAGGAAACAGCCTTCTTCGATCAGGAGGGTGCCGTTTTTGGCGAAGATATTGGCTTTGACGGTATTGCCCTCCCCGATATGTGCCGCCTTGGGTTTGTCGTTCAAACCACCTTTCTTTCCATTTTCGCCATTGACGAAAACCTTTATCTGATCGGCACTTACACCCGAACCAGCGGTCGGTCCGATAGATGCTTTCGTGCCAGGATACAGGCGATCCTCAATTCGGATTATTGTAGCACATTGCAAACTACAGCGGGAGTCGGAACCCATGGTCAGATTCCAGAAATCGTATTCACCACCCGTCAGTCGCAGAGTTGCGTTGACCCGAGGATAACGTCGTCGTATGCTCCAGAAACCAAATTCACTTCTTGAGAGGTATCCACGGATACCTCTGTCATTCTTATCGGCTTTGAACTCATTGTCTTTGGCAACAAACCTTCGACCTGCTCCATACAGGAGTCGGGAGGAGCGTAATGTGACATCTCCGTCTTCCAAACGAATCGTTCCATCAGATTGTTTCCGGTCAGGGTTGCAAAATACCTCGTATACTGAGCAGTGGATCGAATCTTTACACTATCTCCCTTTACTGCGTTGCCGTAGCCATCCACGTGTTTACATCTACCGACACCTCAAATTCCGGATCAAGCCAGGGGCCGTCGCAGGCGGTATTTGCACCGACGTCTCCGCTTTGAATCCGCACTTTGTTGCGCAACCAGACACTGCAGAGGCCGAAGATCGAAAACTGGTGGGGCGGTTCGCCGAACAGGATGTATCTAGTCAACAGGCCGCCGCATTCCGTCTGCCAGCCCTCTGCGGCATTTTCAATGTAGGCTTCTTTGTACTCATCCTTGTAATTGGCAATGGCAACATATGCATCACCCGCGGCGGGTTCGGGCAAACAGGCTCCACCGGCAGGCAAGCGTCACCCAACCTCCCAGACCTGTGTTACCACTCGTTATGGGGCTCAGGCTCGTCCACGCATCTGCCAGACTTTCTTTCTCAAGAACCTCGGATTTTCTGAATACTTTGATCTCAACATTACTCCGGGCGGTCAATTCAGGAGTGCTGAGGTCCTCCACCCTGATCTTCATCCGGCCGCCGCGAGCCGGCGCCACAAAGATTCTCAGTTTCTTGGACTTGAGGGTTCCGTGCGAAGCCTTGTTGTCCATGATACCCAGCAGGCGGCCCGATCCGGCCTCTTCCACAGTCCAGCCATAACGAGAAAACGGGAGTTCGGCTTCGATCGTGTACCAGCCGGACAATCTTTTCATCACGGGGAAAAGCTCCCGGAGGTCGGGACTGTCACCGATCGCTGCCAGCCGGGGGGCAGGACTTCGGCGGGAACGGTTTCCCACTGGCCCCACCTGGAAGGCGGCGGCATGTCGGAAGCCTGTATTTCCTGAAACGGCGGTGTGTGCCTGACACCCTGAGGATCCCTGGCGATAAGATATCTTTCGATCTCCAATTGACTGAATCCGGAATCCATATTCAACGGCCATTTTTTTTCGTTTTTAACAACCCCGATGATGGGAATCGGCTGGCTCGCTGAGAACTTGTGGCTTTCCTCAAGGGTGTACAGGTTCAGACTGAGGCCTGAATCGCCCCAACCGGCGTCGGACCAGAGGAGGCTCATCCCCAGGCTACGACGGCAACGAACCACAAGACCTCCCGCCCTTTTCTTCTGCAGACTTGGTTTCATCGATATGCTCCCCATCTACCTTACGATATTGTGGATTCTCAACAGAGACTTATAATAATCACTCAAGTGATCCTGCCTGCTCCAGTTGTTGGAGTACCGGTACATCAGAGCGTCTAGGATAGTTCGTATGGGATGGCCCGGCAAGTGCGTGGGCCATCTCATGGGTTATGGTGTGCATCAATACATGGCTTAGATCATACTCATAATTGATCCCAAGTCAGATCAGTTGCCAGCGGCAGTTCAACCAGCCCATCACCATCAATGTCAAAGGGGCTCAGATCGCCATCGAAAGTTGTAATGCGTTTATCGCCGTCCCATTCTCCGTCCGGACCGTCGCCCATCACACCATCTATGGGATCCAATTGGTCCGTCTGGTCTTCCACCACGCTGAGGGGGTTTAAATATCCATCTGGCAGATCCCAGCTGTTTCCCCAGGTTGTCCCATCAATGTAAGGATTGTCGTTAAAATAATTGTAAAGGGGTTTCTCGCAGCGTAACGGCAAGGCCGTACATGCTGGCCTGGTTGGCTGTGGTCTGGCACCAGGCATAACCCTTGGTGGCCCATCGCCAGTACCGGGTTCCCAACGGATTCTGCTGGCTTGGCGGGCTCGCAGAGACAAAGCGGATGTGGCCGTCCGGCGATCCGAATACACCCGTGGGATCATGACGTATTATCAGTACGTTGATGTGAGGCACGGGTTTGCGGATCCTGTAACTGTATGTGCCCGGAGATACTTGACCATATTCAAAATCCAAACCGAGCTCTTCGCCGTTAGCGCTCCAGTAGCTGATGGGCATCCACACCCCATCGCCATTCAACTCAAACTCCCACTCGTGCCTCGGCCAGGCGGTTGACCAATTGGTGCCCGCACCATTGACCACATTTCCGCTGATGCTGGTGATATTTCCCTGCCGGTAGTAGACAAAGAATGATCCGTCCTCGGTGGCATCATGTCCCCAGGCGGTAGTATCGTGCACAGTCAATGCCGGCGTTTTCAAAGGCCAGCCCGTAGGTGAAATTGTAATCACCGTCGAAACCCACACCACGGACGAAGAGATCCTTGCGGAAGGGGTGCAACCTCATATGCGGCGTTTCGCCTGCCAGTATTCGGGTGATCCCCCGGTACTCCTCAAAATGCGTGAAGCCATCGCCCAGGGGCGCCGAGTAGCCCGCTCCTTCGAAAGTGATCGCGTCGGTGTCGGCATTGGGATCCAGGCCGGTCAGATCACCATGTACATTCCAGGCGCTGCTGATGCCGTTTTTGTCCGAATTCACAGGGACCCACAGCTGACCCAGGTAGTTTCCGGAGACCGGGTCTGTTACCAGCACCTTGGTTCTGCCGCCGTAATCCCAGGAGTGGAGGTAAACTTCATAGTTGCCTCCGCCGGAATCTGCTACAATGATGCTGCCCTGGTTGAAGCAATCTATTGTATTACAGTCGGGCGAGCTCATAGTCGTGAGTCCGAAGTCGGGTCCATGATAATCGTACCAGGCCGGGTAATCACCCCCGCCGACCATATCGGCCGGATCGGGATCGTTCTCGGCCCTGCCCGGATAGTTGGACGTCATCCGCAAGCTGAAAACCGCCTGTGCCGGCGCCGGACTCGAGTCGGTCCACGTCGCCTGTACCCTGAATGTCTTCCCAAATTCGGGCAATCCGTCTCCGGATCCGGTATCGGTCGCGATTAACGAAAACGCTATGGTTTGGGCCACGGTTGGATTCGTGCCACCCTGATACTCCTGTAGATTATTCAGTCCATCATCGTCATCATCGTTCTCGGCAACAGCGTCTGTTGGCGATCCGGCAAAGTACTCCTCCTCCCACCAGTTGGGCAGACCGTCACCATCGATGTCAGGATTCAGGCAGTCGGGCCAGAGATAACCTTCATTCTCATGGCCAGTGGGATAGTTTGTGTTGGCATAGTTCGGAGGTGTTGCCGGCAGATTGCTGTCGCATGGTTCTTCTGCGCACAGGGGATCACTGCCACAGGCGATTTCATCGTCGTTGAGGTAGACCGTCGCCGTCCACATCCAGTGGGTCGTCAGCGCAGTTCGCTTCCCTGGTCTGAGAGGTCTTCATCCACGTTGTTGGCGCCGGGCACCCGCGTAATTACAATGTCTTCACTGCCCGTTTTGGCGTATATGTCGGTGGCTGTGATGCGCACCGTAATCGATACCGGATCTACCGTCACCTCCGGCATTTGAATCGGGCCGGCCGTCCAGTTGATAGTTCCGCTTGCCGCACCATTTTGAGGGTCTCCCACAACGGCCCACGCGACGGATGCAACTTCGGTATCGTCGTTGGCAAGGCCGCTCAAAATAATCGATTGCAGCGTGGTGGTATAGGTGCCCTCGGTTGTCGGGCCAATGATCGAAACTGTTGGAGTCTGCACTGTCTTTGACGACCGTAATGGTGTCGGTAGCAGTGTAAGTGCTACTAGTCGTAATCGGGCGGTAGATCAACTGTTCCTTCGGCTGTCACCAGGATCACGTTTCCGCCATCTGTCAAGGCTGACATTTGCACTCCAGGAACCTCCTAGGCCGGATAGTTGATCCTCCATTGGTAACGGTTATGCTATCTGCATTAATTGATGTTCCGCTTATCGTGATGGAACCGTCGTTGGTGAAATGCGGACTGGTTGCCGGACTGGTGATTCTGACATACACCGGGTTATCAGGATTGGCGCCTTCCAGGTATTCCTGCAGGTTGCTCACCCCGTCGCCATCGTAGTCGTCGTCGGCGCCGCAGGTTGCGCAATCCGTCGATCCACCGAAGTAAAACTCCTCCCACGGATCCGGCAGGCCGTCATCGTCGGCATCTCTGAAGCTCGATGTTTCAATTGCGCCCATATCCCAGGAGTCTCCCTTTGGCCGGCTGGAGCCGGTGAGATCTATCCCCGGTTCGGTGACGGTGGTACCGTCGATGCACAAAGAAGTGCGCTGTAAGGAGTAATCTTCAAAGGGGGCATCACACCCGGAAGGATTAGCCACGCAGAACAATGGATCCACGGAAAGGTTCGTGGGCGGCAGGTCGATCTGATTTACGGTTCCGATATCATTTTCGATCAGATTGGTGGGTTCGAAATCTCCCTCCAGCGACACATCTGTAGACGGATCGACACCCGTGCCATTTCCGTAGAGGATATTGTATTTGACCATCGGCAGGGCACCATCTTCGATCACGATGCCGGCATCAGCATTGGCAGTAATCGTGTTGCTTGCGATGGTAACGTCCGAAACCAATGCCACCCGAATCCCTTCGGGATTGCCGTAGATGAGGTTACCGCTGATGTTCGCCACGGCAGAGTCATCCAGGTACACACCGGTGCAGCCGTTGCTGTAAATGCGGCTGGTTTTAACAGCACCTGAACCGTTCATTATGTTCACGCCGCCATAGCCGCCCGTCGTTTGACCAGAGTTATTTCCTGTGATCGTGCAGCCGATTACCTCATTGCCGAATCCGGCAAAGAGGGCGATGCCGTTGCGGCCGTTATTCTGCACCGTTGTTCCGATAATCTGGTTGTCATCCGGTGTCTCGGCGCAGCCGTCCACGAGGATTCCGTCTCCAGAGTTGAGCTCTACTGTGCCATTGCGGACGATATTATTTGAGCTGCCGGCGGCAATTTCGATGCCGGTATCACAAGAACTGATCACTGTGTCGCCCAGATCGATATCCAGCATGTAGTTTCCACGTATATCGATGCCGGTACGGCAGTCCTGGATGAATGTTTGACCGGTGAAGCGAATGCAGGCCGCATCGGTAGCAAAACCTACTCCGACATCATATCTTCGAATTATAACGTTCTGAAGAATGATTTCTTCGGAACCTTCATCCAGCCACAGGCCGTAAGCTTCAGTTTTTGTCCATCGAGTGGAATGATATCAACTATAAGCTCGTTTTCTTTACCGGATATCTGGCCGAAATTCTGAAGCGTCCATCGGGCCTTCAATTGTATTGTTACTTCCATCCAGATTGAAGTTCACGTTATTACCGGAGACGCTTCCGCCCTGCAGGACATTGTATGAACTGTCAGAGCCCATATAGACACCGGTATCAGATCCGGAAACCTGACACCATTCAGCTGGTTGCCCGACCCCGCTACAATGGCAATGCCATTATTGGTATTATTGCTGACTAACCGTTCCGATGATTTGATTGTCGTCCGGCGCTTCAGGGTTCGGGATCATCGGCGCATCATTCAAATCGGATGCCGTCAGTATTTTCCTGAACAGTTCCGTTCAAAACGGTATTGCTGGAACTGCCGGCCGTAAACAGAATACCGGCATCGCAGCCACTGATATGTTGATCCCGTTAGGTCGACATTGACCATGTAGTTTTCAAGAAATTCAATGCCGGCGCGGCAATTCTGGATGGCGGCACCTGAAACGGTTATACTGGCGCCATCCGTGGCAAAGCCGATGCCCACATCAGTATCCTGAATCGAACCCCCACTGACCGTAAAGTCTTCCACGCCCATTTCGATTTTCAGGCCGTAAGCACCGGGACCGCTGATTGCAGGATTTACCAGTTGGTTGCCGGTTCCGCCGGAAACTTTCACGGCTTCCAGGGCAATATTCTGAATTGATTCCATTGCTGATAGTGTTATCAGAGCTTTCTGCTGCAAACTCCACGCCAGTCTGGCAATCCGAAATCATCGAATTCGCCAAATCGACTTTAAGCTGGTAAGCTTCCACCAATTGAAGGCCTGTCTGGCATGCGGAAATATTAACGCTATTGAAGGTGGCACAGCCGCCGTCCGAGTTAAACACCACGGCTTCATTGAAATTAACGATATTCAAGCCGTTGATGGTCACATCGGAGGATAGAGGTGAAAAAACGAATCCCTGCGTCCAGGACGATGCACCGACACCGTCCATGGTGACACCGGCGGCTTCAATGACCACATTCTGGCTGGTTACCAGCGGCGTATCCGGCTCGGGATCTCCGATGCTGTATGCTCCTGCCGTAGATACGAATTGTGTAAGCCCCTTGTTCGAGCATATTGAGTCTGTCGAACGCTGCATGGATTGACTTTAACGGATAAGCCTCTGTTCCGAGATTCAAGTCACTGCCATCATTTTTATCTACATAAATTCCAGCAGCAAAAATCGGCATGCGGTCTGGGTAGTTTGAATCATCAACCGAGTCTGGAAGTCTCCGGCCTGCTACCTCCATCAGGTCGGACCAGATATCACCGTCATTGTCTGTATCAGGTCATGGATTGGGTCCGTCATTCTCCTCCTGCGGTATGTCCCGCCAAACCCACCCTGGTTATCCAAATCCTCTTCCCGTCTGGGGTGCCATCGTCATCTGTATCGGGACCTTGGGGCTCAGGTAGTCGACCCCAAAGACGTGATTTCCCACCAATCGTGAGCGTATCTTGTCGTCGTCCTGATCACAGGCATCACCTCTATCCATCGCCGTGTCAAAATCTTCTTGATCTATGCTACAAAAGCCATTCGTCGCTCCGCAAGAATCATTAGAGATCATCGTCTGCAGCCGAACAGGTCATATTGATCTTGTCAACGGGGGTGCATGTACCAGCGCGAGGGACCGTTTGGTACTGTCAGGGCAGTTGTCACATTGATCAGCGATGCCGTCTGCGTCGGTGTCAAATCCTGCAATCACAGCAATGAAGGCATCTAAATCACTTCGTTTCTTCGTCCGCAAATCCGTAAGTAGAGCCTGCAATATAAATATTACTGTTTAAATCTAAAGAAATGCCGTAGCTTGCGTCGTCGTTTGTTCCGCCGAAGTATGTTGAATAAGCGACCTCATAACTTCCATTGTCCGGCACGAGTTTCGTTACAAAAGCATCATATGCGCCGGCATAACTGGAATCTTCGATTAAAGGAAGATCCGGAGAGCCAGTTTCTCCCGTAATCAGAATATTGCCAACAGGATCAACAGCGATACCGTAAGCCTCATCATCTCCACTGCCTCCCAGATATGTTGAGTAATTTAGTAATGACCCGTCCGCATTGAGTTTGCTAACAAAGGTATCCCATCCACCGTTGTTAGAATTCTGGAATGCTAGTAATGATGTCGGAAAATCGCCTGATAAAGTTTGTCCAGCAATGTAAGCATTTCCATAACTGTCAGTGGCAATAGCATTACCAATATCTTCTCCGCTCCCGCCAAGGTAAGTGGAGTACTCGAGGTCTGAGGCGTGGGGTTTAGTTTTGCCACAAAGGCGTCTAAAGGCCCGCCGAGGACGGTATCAAGGGCACCCGTGGTGACACTGAAATTGGTAGAAGCGGTTTGCCCGGTCACGTAGGCGCATCCGTCTTGATCGATAGCGATGCCGCGGATTAAATCTTCACCGCTGCCCCCGAGAAATGTCGAATAATCTAGGTCGGTTCCAGTCGTATTAAACTTGGTCACGAAAGCATCGACATTGCCCGCGGAATTCGAGTAGGCGCCAGGGGTAACCGGAAAATTTGATGACTGCGTTTCTCCGGCCACATATGCATACCCATTAGCATCGACGGCGATGGCATGACCTATTTCAGGGCCGCCTCCTCCCAGATAGGTGGAATAGATCAAGCCTGTTCCTTCTGAATCGATCTTGGCGACAAATAGATCGGAGTTTCCTCCGATTTTTGCGTCATAAGGTTTTGCCGGCGCTGTGGGAAATTTCTTCGAGCCGGTTTCCCCGGTCACGTAAGCATTTCCTTGGCTGTCAACCGCTATCGCATAAATGGCGTCGTCCAATTCACCGCCTAAATAGGTTGACCATGCAATTTCGCCATCGGAATTTAACTTTGTAATGAACCCGTCGTAGTTACCCGCATTTGATTCATAAACACCTTCCGGTGTTGGGAGAAAGTTGGTCGACAATGTAAATCCCCCAACATATGCATTGCCTGATCCATCAACGGCCACCGCAAAAGCGCTATCTTCGTCTTCACCGCCCAGATATGTCGAAAAGCTGAGACAAGGGTCGATGATGAGCGGCAGGGCGGGGTCATGACCGGCCACGTTAAAACCGTACGTCTCTTCTTCGAGCTTGTAGGCCACCCGGACGAATTGTTTCTTGCCGTTTTTTTCCTGATAGGCGCGCGGTTCGCTGAAGCGAATCGCGCCGCGCGGCAATTCAATTTCGAGCTCACCGTTGCCATTAATTCGCAGGGTATCGGCGCCTTCGATTTTGAGCCTTATCATGCTGATATCGGCGCCCGGCTGAAGGGTAAAGATCTTTTCGACATTGTCCCCGTAGGCCTTGAGGGACAAATCGATTCCCGTATAAATTTCTCCCAGGCTGACCGTATTGTAGGTCGAGATTCCCGTTTTCCAATTGTTTCGATCATTACCGGTAAAGTAATTGATTTTTGCCCGGGCCCGGTCGGCTCCCTGGAGGTCTACTTTAGATACGCCAATGAGCTGCTCCCGAATGGACAGGATCTGCATGCGTTTCTTGACCATTGAATGCCGCCCGACCTTTTCTTTGGAATCCGGGATAGAAAAGGTGTAGACCAAATCGCCGCCCGCCGTGACGTAGAATTTCCCACTAAAGGTCTGGGCATAGAAGCGAACCTGTTTGCCTATTTGCCCCTCATTGGAAATGAATGGTATCTGCAGCTTAAGCGCTTCTTGAGCAATCGATGCTTTGTCAACGGGGCTTGCTTTATCACATGTAGTTGATTGAAGGGCTGCGAACGAATTTGTGGCTAAAATTAGGGATAGGCATAGGAAAGAAATAAACAGAGTTTTTGGCAGGTGGGTATTAAGTGATTTAAATAAAGAAAAGGAATGGTTTGCCGAGCTCATTTGCCCCCCTCTCCTGAAATGATCTCTTCTCAATTAGCCCATTCAATGAAGGCGTGAACGCGTTCTGAATGGATCAAAAAATTTAAAAACCGAATCAGCTGTGTCGTTTTAATATTTCAAGGACGCTAATAAAAATCGAAGTGTAATTTAATCCTTATTGCTAAGCCCGTCTTCAATCGATCGACGGGATGTTGTTTTCCGGCACATCTAAATAATGAGGGCAAATAAATTAATGAATAAAATTAATAAGGATGCAACGGTATAAAGGATGATGCGGTATATATAATACCGAACTAGGAAAATGAGCTATTAAAATCGCCTCTTTTTGTTTAGCAATTTCCCCTCATCCTGTTATTGCCGATTAAGGATGAGGCAGATTCATCCAAAGGTTTGCTTAAATCGGGAACCTACAATAGTTCCCTTCAGGGGTTCTTCTTTGCCTTATAAAAAAGGATGCTTTTGAATCGCTGATTCTGATTCAGCATTAAAGCAAAAAAATATAGTGTCGGCGGGCACTTTCTATCGGCTGGACAAGTGTTGATTATTATTATCAGAAACAGGATTCAATACAAGCCCAGAATTTTACGGGCAAAATACCTGGTAAAAACCCGTATTCTTTCAATGCGCTAATTAATACTAAAACCGATGTATCTAATTGTTATTTATAAAATTAATTTTAATTCGTTTAACGTTGAAAGCGCGACAATAGCGCATCAGGAATAGGGTGGAGTTAGCTTTATACAACTTCCGAGCTTTTAGTTAAAACCAACTTCGATTCAGCGGGGATCGTATATTACGAAAGATTCGATTTCTGCCTTTCGAACACAGGCATTGGTGCTATTCAAGTTAAATTTTCTAAAGTACATTATGCTGACCATGTGGTAAAAAAGGATACGGCAGAATCAGGACATCACCTCCAGGGCATTTTCCACGGTTTCATGGATATCGGCAAACCGGGTGATCCCCACCATGCCAAATATTTTTTTAAAGTGACTCGAAACACCGGTAATCGCGATGTGCTGGTTGTTGCGTTTGCTCTGCGCCAGAATCTGAATCAGGGCTGCAATTCCGCCGCTGTTGATGTAGGCCTCTTCGTCGATTTTCAGCAGGATCTTGTCCACGCCTTGAGTGCTGGCGTTCTGGTAGGCTTCGCTCAGGAACGGCTCGGAAAAAGACGTCAGGTCACCATGAATGTTAAACAGGGTGATCTCCCCGTGCTGTTCAAGATTGATTTCGTTGCTGTGCTGCTGCATGCGGTCCCCTTAAGGGGTAATTACGAATTCATCTTGATGGCCATCTTGACCACGTGGCCGCCGTTGGCCCCTTCATTGAATTCGACCTGATCGGCAAGCTGTTTGATCAAAAACAAACCAAATCCAATCGGTGATTCCAAATCCTCGATGATCTTTTCGATGTCGGGTTTGGGCGGGTGCTCCTTGATGCCGTTGCCCTCGTCCGTCACTATGACATTGAGGGTATCGTCCTGGCAATTCAGCGAAACGGTCACCCGCGCATCCGGGCGCCCCTTGTTGCCGTGCTCCATGGCATTGATGGCCGCCTCGGACACCATCGTCTTTAAGTCTTCGATGCGCTCGGCCGACAGACCCATCATCTTGGCATAAGAGGCCGAACACGCCATGGCTACCCGCTCGTAGCCCAATTGATTTAACAGGCTGACTTCTATGTTTCTATCGCTCAAATCCTTAACTTTCTCCTCTAAATCCGGTCTAGGCAATTCGTTTCGGGTATTCAGCGTGTCGTCTAAAATCGATCGACAGCAAAGATATAATAAAGAAGTGCATGAAGCGTGTCAATAAAATTGTTGCCCTAACCTTTTTCTTGTATTCCGGCAAGATGCTGTTCTCACTATTTATATTGAAATATAGGTCCAGGGCTCCCGGCGCATAAAAAAGGGGAACGGGGTTGATTTGTTGCGTTCCGGGGACAGGCTATGCGCGGTAATGACATGCGCGCGGACCGGCCTCTGCTTGCCGCGCCGCAGTCAAGCTTTAAGCGTGACGAAAGGGGCTGCCGGCCAGGAGAAGGCGGCTATAGTGGAACGCTTGTAATACCGATCGCGGCAAGATGCCGCTCCCACCTGACACCTGCCTGTCCGCCGAAGCCTTACGGGCGAAGGCGGAACACCTGCTTGTCCTCCGTAGCCTATTAGGCGAAGGAGGGAAACCTTTAATGAGCGCGCTCTATTCTTTAAGCGCGAATATTTCTACTTCTTCCGTCAAATTCTTAAGGGCGAATTGGCCCAGCTTCTCGAAGGAAAACTGATCTTTGACGCGCTCCATTGTTGATTTTGAAGCCAGCACCGCCCCGCCAGTGGCCTTGCCGCAGATCCGGGCGGCAATATTGATGGTGTTGCCGTGAGAAGTGTAGGCCCAGCGCGAGCCGGTGTAGCTTTCGAATTTGGCCGCGCCCACAAATGCCTGCCCCGAGCAAATCCCGATGTTAATTAAGAGGGGAACCTGGGGCGCGGAGTCGAGGCCGCAATCATCGTTAATCAGGCAGGCCTTTTCCCGGATGGTCTGGGCGGCCCGCATCGCTTCAAGGGCGTGGACGGTATCGTCTTCGGTCAAAAAAAGAACCATCAGGCCATCGCCCGCGGTTTCAACCACATCTCCGTTGTTTTCAAAAATGGCATCCATAAAGACCGAAAAATATTTTTCGACCAGGGCGTTGACTTCAGTGGCGCCGACGTTTTCCGTGATTTTGGTATATCCTTCGATGTCCAGAAACAGAACCGTGACATCGCGCTCTTTGGCCTCCTGGATGTCGGCGCTGGGAGATGTTTCGATCATGCGGGTAACCGTATTGGGCACAAATTTACACAGATCAGCCTTGATGCCTTCTAAAATTTCAACCTTGCGCATGGCGGCCTTGAGCTCTTTGAGCGCTTTTTTAAGCTCAACGTTTTTGGCCTCAAGGTTACGGTTGAGTTTTTTAATCTCTTCAAACGAGCGCGCGTTTTTAAGCGCCACGATCAGGTTGTTCACCAGGGTGTCGAGCAGTTCCGCATCGTTTTCATTATACGGTTCACCGATCAGCTTGGCCCCCAGCCCGAAGATTCCCGGCGAATCCGCCCCGACCGAAAAGCCCTGGATAAAATCCAGTGACGGCGGTAAAAAATCCTGCAGCAGCGGCTTTGCGGATTTATCAATTGATTCCGCAAAGGCATTATTTTTCAGGAGCTGCTCGATGCCGCTTTTTAAGACGGCCACCTCGTCGTCTTCAAGGCCGACCTCGACAAAGTGCCGGATGCCTCTGTCGGGCGAGTTGATGCCCAGAATGAATCCCTGGGTGACCCCGAAGTTGCCCATGGCCATGAGCAGAAAGCTTCTTAGAATTTTTTCGGATTCAACACTGCTGAAAATATCTTTGCTGACGTCATAAAGGGTCTTTAAGTAAAAGACGCGCCGGTCCAATTCGGTTTGAACGTGCTCTGCCTGCTGTAAAGCATCCTGGAGCCGTTTTACCTCTGCCTGATGATCGATTTTATCCATAAGCCTTAAAAAGTTACCGAGCGGACGAGGTTCATGAAGTGAAGTTTGATTTCCTTGCGGGATTCCTTAAGACGTTCAAGCAGTTTCTGGGCAAGGTTGTTCATCATGACGCAGACCAGGCCGGGGTCTTCCTGCTTTAGTTTTTCTAAATCTTCGCGTTTGAAGACCAGCAAATTGCTGTCCCGGGCCGCGCGGGCGGAGAGGCTGTAACGAAAAGGGGAGACCAGGGCGCTGATGCCAAAGCAACCGTTTTTGGCTCTGACCATGGCGATGGGAATTTCGATTTTCTCGTCCACAAGGGTCAGAAGCTCGATGGCACCCTCCTTGATGAGGTAGAAATGCCGGGCTTCCTCATCCTCGCGAAAAAGCCACTTCCCTTCTTGAATCTTTTGCTCCCGGGAAATTGCAAGAACGCGTTGAAGCTGAGTTTCGGAAAGGCGATCAAATAGGTAACACGAAGAAAGCGGCATTGTTATTCTCCCAAGTAAGCTTCTGCCGGGCTTGGCGCAATGATCTCCCTGACTAGCAGCCACGGCGATCTGGAATCTAGCGGTTCAACCCCGGTCCCCGGAATGGCCGCCAAGATGCTACCGATTGCGGCTTAAGCCATCTGTTGCAGCGCATCTTCTAAAGAATCGTAAATCTGGGCAAACTTGGTGATGCCCACCATATGGAAGATCTTCTTAAAATGTTCAGAGATGCCGGTGATTCCAATCACCTGATCGTTTTTGCGGGTCTGGGCCAGAACCTGGATGAGTACGGCAATACCGCCGCTGTTAATATACGCATTGCTGTCGAATTTCAGCAGGATTTTGCCGGCTCCCTGGCTGCTCGCATTCCGGTAGGCATCATTAAGGAAGGGTTCAGAAAAGGCGGTAACATCGCCCTGGATGTCCATAATCGTGACCGCATCGCGGGTTTCAAGCTTTATTTCGTTAACTTCCTGCATCTTCCGACCTTATGTTAAAGTTTGATGGTCATTCGTACAAAATTAGCGCCATCGGCGGTTTTATCGATTTCGACTTGATCGGCCAGCTGCCGGATTAAAAACGTGCCGAATCCGACCGGCGGGTCCTCTTCGTTGACGATGCGCTCAATATTCGGATCGGGAAGAAACCCCTTAAATCCTTCTCCCTGGTCCATCACGGTAACCTGGATGGCGTTATCCTTAACCATCATCGAAACCTTGACCCGGGCATCCGGCCGTTCTTTGTTGCCGTGTTGCATGGCATTGATGGCCGCCTCGGCGACAATGGTTTTTAAGTCCTCGATGCGCTCAGGGGCAAGGCCAAGCATTTTGGCATAGCTCTCCGCAGACGCCATGGCAATGCGTTCGTAACCCACCTGACTGGGCAAATTGATTTCAATGTGTTGCTTGTTTGATGGGGGGGGCATTATTCTGAGATTCTCTTATCCAATCTGTTGTCGTGAACAAAAGGGACCAAGAATTACTTCATAAGGTTCATCAAGGCGATGTCATCTTAAGAGAGCGATCAAGATCTGTCAATATAAAAATCGGGTTCAATTGAATTGCGAAATCCTTTCTATCCAGCGCTTAAATAAAACATCCTGAATCGAATAAAGTTTGTTTTTTGAAACCAGCTCTTTCTTGAAAAGCAATTCTAATGCTTTTGACATCTGCGAAGCAGATCTGAACCCCAACCTGGCCAGATTATCCGCAGAGTAAATATTCTTCCCGCCGGCTGCCGCAATTAATTTCAACGCTTTTCTCTGGTTCAGTGTCAGAGATTCCCATATATTGATGAATTCCGCTTCCCTGTTTTTCAGAATCTTTGATTCTACCCGATCAATATCTTCAATCGAAATATCCGGGGCATCCCATAAATTAAAAAAGAACTCCTGGATGTACATGGGGTGGTTTTCACAGCGGGATACCACATTTTCGATATATCTTTTGTTAATGTTGCGCTTGTCCTTTTTATAAAGCCTTTTGATCCATTTGACATAGTCTTCCGTATTGATTTTTTTTAAGGAATAACTGGTTGCCAATTTATAAAAAGCCCGTTTCGAATCTGCGAACATTTCGGCCAGCAGATGTTTCTGACTCCCGGCAAAAATGTATGAAATATGGTTGTGCCGCTGGATAGATTTCCGCAGATGTTTTTCAAAGGCCGCCTCACCGTATTTTGAAATTTCCTGAAACTCGTCAAAAGCAACGGCAAGCTTTTTCTTTTGCGAAAGAGATTGGAGTAAGGCAAAAATCTCGTCTATCGCCGGTCTTTTATCAACGGGTGCAAAGACCGGAATCGCCACAGGAGCGCCGGTGTAAATATCGATGCTAAAATTCATTGTTAAACTGCTGATTCCTTCTTTAATTATTTTCATCAGCTTATCCATTTTAGATTCTATCTGGCTTATCCCTTTGAGCAGTGCTGTAATAAAATCTTCGATGCTGGTGGTTCCGTACAAATCGATATAAATGGTTACCATACCGTTGATATCCTTAAAGACCCGATTAATGAGGGATGTCTTCCCGAAACGGCGATGAGAATAAAGCAAGACGTTTTGAGAATTTTCAATAAATTTGATTAAATCAGTTTGCTCTTTCTCCCGGTTACAAAATGCAGGATCTTCCACGATGCCGGAAAAGGAAAATGGATTTTTCATTGAACCCCTTTATAAAAATATATTATTGGCGACTCACTTTTAATGTAAAATTATTTCATAATTTGTGAAAAATCAAGACATATATTTATTTTTCTGAATTCAAAGTAAACTTGAATATCCGGGAAATATATTTTATCTATCAAAATTAATAGAAGCAATTAACCTTTTTGCTGAAACAGATGCGGGATTTATGGACTCGCCGCCGACCTCACAAGACATATACAGCCTGCTTGCCATCGGTTCTGCCGAAGAGGTTCTGAGCGAAGTGCTGGAGATTCTAAAGCGGATATCTTCCGATTTCAGCACCGGGCCGATCCGTGATATTTTTGAAGCGGTGGGGCGCCTCTACAGCGGGAATTTTGCGGGCTACCGAGCCTGCAACACCGGATACCACGATCTGCGTCACGCCATCGAAGCCTTCCTTGCCATGAGCCGGTTGATCCACGGTGCCGTGCTGGACAACCAATCCTTTAGCGAAAGGCAAATTATCACCGCCTTGATCGCCGCCATCCTGCATGATGTCGGCTATATTCAGGAAGAATCCGACACCCGGGGCACCGGCGCCAAACATAAGGCCGATCATGAGCAGCGCAGTATGGACTTTTTAAGCCGCCACGGTTTCCAATTCGGACTGTCCGAAGAAGAGATCGCTGCCGGCCGTATGATCATTCTGTGCACCGATATGGATTCCGATATCACCACGATCGCCTTTCCTTCCCCACAGGTAGAACTGCTGGGGAAGCTGCTGGGCACCGCCGATCTCATGGCGCAGCTGGCCGAGCAAACCTATTTGGAAAAGCTGCTGTATCTGTATTATGAGTGCAGGGAAGCCGGGGTGGGTGATTATGAGAGCGAGGTGGATATTCTGAGAAAAGCCGTCGATTTTTACGACGTTTTCGAAGCGCGCCTGAGAACAACACTTGACGGTGTTGATCGATTCATGCAGCTGCATTTTGCATCCAGGTGGGGCATTCATCAGGATCTGTACCATGAGACCATCAACGAGCAGAAGGATTTTCTTTTAAAGATATTAAAAAAACCGAATAGCGATCCACGCGATTACCTGAAACATGGCGACATAGTCAAAAAAATCCACGAAACCTACCACAAAAACACACCCAAACAGCGTTAATCCTCATCCTTAAACCCTTGCTTATATTATAATGCAGGGCCTTCTTGACAACTCGAATCTGTTTTTCTATATTGGGCGCTTCAAAGATCTGATTCTCCTCTTCTTACTTCACCGGCGTCAGTCAAGGGCGTTATTTTCGTTGCATTGTTAGTGCGTCAAATCGAATTTTGCTGTTAAAAGGGTTTAGGAGCGGGATTGAATGGATCCCTTTAAAGACGCAAAGACCGACAGCCAGATCTCCTCTTCGCCTGAAGCGGCCGAGGCCGAAAATGAACGGCGTCTGTTTCACCTCAAAACGCTCTACGATGTCAGTCGCGAACTATTGGGCGTTGTCGAAATCAAAACCATTTTAAAAAACTTTTTGCTCATGACCCTGGGGAATTTCGGGGTTGTCGAGGGCATCCTTTTAACGCATGACCCCCATTCAAGGGAAAAAAGCCAGCTGGTCACCATCGGAATTCAGGATGATGATAATGCGTCCATATCAAAGGGCGCTATAGACTTTCTGGCAAATCACAACCCGGGAAACGCTATCCTTGCAGAAGAAGAGCGCCGGCGACTTAAATTTTTGCCCCGGGCGGTTGAATGTGTCGCCTGCTTTTCGGTTGACCGAGGATTATGTCGGCCTCCTGGGGCTCGGTTCAAAAATTGTCGGTGATCCCTATAACAATGAGGACAGGGATCTTCTGGAAACCCTGGTAAACAACCTGATCGTTTCTCTCAAAAATGCCAGATCGACCGAAGCCCTGAAAAATGCCTATGAAGAACTTGCCGTTTTAAACCGCGCCAAAGATAAATTGATCGACCACCTCTCCCATGAATTGCAAACGCCCCTCGCCGTTTTAAAAACATCGATGACCCTGCTGCGAAGAAAACTGGCCTCCGTGCCTGAGGAGCAATGGCAACGGATCGTAGAACGGGCAAGTCGAAACCTCCAGCGACTGGTGGACATGCAAATTGAAGTCGAGGATATTTTGGGAAACCCGGTGGCCCGGAATTACCATGCTGTTTCGGGCTTAATCGATCAGTGCGCCGACGAACTGGAAGTGCTCGTTGCCGAGCAGACCGGAGATACAGCGGTGATCGCGCGGGTCCGGCAGCGGATCGAAGAGATATTCGGGCCGCGGGAGGCAGTTGCCGAAGACATTGTTCTGGAGGAATTCGTCAGAGAAAAAATAAAGAAGATCGAACCCCATTTTTCGCACCGCCAACTGGAGTTGATCATTGATACAGATCGGACAGAGGTGGTGCACATTCCCCCGGAGCCGCTTGAAAAGCTGGTCATCGGTTTGATTAAAAATGCGATCGAAAATACGCCGGATGAGGGCAAGATTGAGGTGAAGGTCAAAAATCGGGATAGTGCCGTGGCGTTTGCCGTCCATGATTACGGCGTCGGCATTATCGAAGAACATCGCCAGCGCATATTCGAAGGCTTTTTCCCGACACAGGATACGATGGACTACTCGTCAAAGAGTGCTTATGATTTCAATGCCGGGGGCAAGGGGGCCGATCTGCTGCGGCTAAAGATATTTTCCGAGCGATTTGATTTTAAGCTGGATATGTCCTCTTCAAGGTGCCGCTATATCCCGCTTGCCACCGACATGTGCCCGGGCCAAATCAGCCGGTGCCAATTTTGTAAAACCATCGAAGATTGCCACCTCTCCGGAGAAACCCGATTCACAGCCGTTTTTAAAGCCCATTGAGCAATGCGTCAAAACCATACGCCATCCTTTTTCAATTTGTTCTCCAATATTATTAGAAGCTATCTTAAAAATAGTAGATTACGTCCAAGGGTGCGACGTAAACCGATTCAAAACTCGTGTGTCCGAGCATACACGATAGTATTCGAGTATTTTGAATCGGTTTACAACAAAGCCCTTGGGCGTTAGATGCATTTTTGAGATAGCTACTAGATTTTGCGCTGGACCGTCAGCATGGTAATATCGTCTTCTTGCGGGGCTTTGCCGATGTGAGAAAAAAGATGGGTACCAATTCGTTCCATGAGTTCAAATGCGCTCGATACGGGTTGGGACAACAAGGTGCTCAATCGCCTTCGGCTAAAACGCTCTTCTTCCGGCGAGCGCGCATCAATGACGCCGTCCGTGTAAGAAAACAGAATATCGCCGGGGTTGAGCTGAATCTGTTTATATTTGAATTGCGCCTGAGGGTACAATCCGACAGCCGGTCCGGTTGACAGGAGCTCTTCTTTAATACCGTTTTGATCAATGACAAATACCGCTTCATGCCCGCCGCTGACATAAATCAGCCTGCCGTTTTTTGGATCCAAAACACCAAAGAAAAGCGTTGCAAACATACACATCTCACCGTGTTCCTGGGCGATGTAATCATTGGTCAGCGCAACCGCACGGATGGCTTCAACCTGACTGTATTTTCGAACCGAAGCGGAGTCGAGTGTGCCGCCGACGGTTTGCGATTTTTTGTCGATAAGCGATCTGCTCAATTGCGCCTGACCGGCAAATATGCGGATTAAGCTTCGAATCAGCGCCATGAAAAGCGCCGACCCCACCCCTTTATCACAGACATCACCGATGACCAATCCGGTGTAACCGCCCGGCAATACAAATGCATCGTAAAAGTCACCGGAAACCCGACTCGCCGGGAAAAAAAATTCCTCAAGATACCAATTGTCCAATTGCGGCAATTTCTGCGGTAAGAAGTCTTTTTGAATTTGGCGGCATTTTTCCAGCTCCCGGTCGAGTTCCTGCGAATAGGCTTCGATCTGTTTGTTGGCTTTTCCCAGTGACTGAAGCGAATCATTGAGGCTGTTAAAAAAGTATACATTTTCCAGAACCAGAGCCATCTGGTTTGCCGTGATATTGATGAGCGCTACGATTTTGTCGGTGAAATGATTGGGCCTGGAATGCATCAGCGTCAGAACTCCCAACAGCATGTCATTGCTGATGATCGGCAGGGCCAGAGCCGAGCGAGCCATGTATGGCTGATCGGGAAGCATCAACCAGCGCTCATCCTTTTCGGTGTCATGGACCAGACCGATTTTGCGATGATGCATGACCCATCCGGCCAGGCCTTCTTTAAATACCGATTTGATAAGCGTGGAACTGAGATCAGGAGAGATTTCTCCGCGGGATAAGATACTGTCGACTACCAGGCCATCGCTGTCGATCAGGATGAGACTGCCAAGTTCTGCTCCGGTCAGCTCGGTTGCGATGCAAATTGTTTCGCGCAGCATGGCTGTAGTGACTTCGGGTTCATCCGGAGACCTTGCCATGGAAATGAACTTTTCAAACAGCACGGACTGGGCCTGAAACGCGGCCACCACTTCCTCCGTGCTGAGAATGCTGCTGACTTTAGGGTTGATATCCTCATGAGTCATCGGGATCGCCTCCTCCGAAACATTTGGGAAAAGTGAAATTATCAGAAAGTTACCGCAAGCAATTCAGGAAGGCAGGATACGAGTCGCAGGACTTTTTGATTCAGCAACGGGAAATTGGGCATCTGGTCAGGTAGAGATTTCAGATAATTCTTCATTTATATATAATACCAAGTGTTGAGGAGGGTCAATTTATTTTGTAGTTTTTATTCATCCAACAACCGCCCTGCATGATAGAAGAATTACCTTAGAAGCTGCATTGACAACCCCGGATAAGTACCTACTTTTTTCCAATAAAACGGGCTGATTCTTGATTTAAAAATAGAGAATTCCGGGAACCCTTCTTAAGATCAAATCATCATGAACCTATATTTACTGAGTCTCGGGTGCGCCAGGAATCTGGTGGACAGTGAAATTATGATGGGCCGTATCAAACGGGCCGGCTGGACCCTTGTGGACGAGCCGGAGGAGGCCGATGCTATCGTTGTCAACACCTGCAGTTTCATCGAGGATGCGGCCGATGAAAGCATCGAGATGATTCTCGAGCTTGCCCATTATAAACAGGAGGGAAGGTGTAAACGGCTGGTTGTCGCCGGCTGCCTGCCGGAACGCTATCGCGAGAAAATCGCCGATGAGCTGCCGGAAGTCGACGCTTTTATCGGGACCGGAGCCTATGACCATATTGTTGAAGCCGTAGAAGGGTCTAAATATTCCGGTGGATGCTTGCTGCCGGATCCGGATAGCCTTTCACCCCGGGAAAAAGATATCCCGCGAGCCCTGAGCACATCCCATATGGCCTATCTTAAGGTTGCCGAAGGCTGCAGCCGGCATTGCACCTATTGCATTATTCCGAAACTACGGGGCAAAAAACGAAGCCGGCTGCCGCAAGAGGTGATTGCCGAAGCGCAGGGTTTGCTTGAAGGCGGCGTAAAAGAACTGGTGCTGGTGGCCCAGGATACGACCTCATACGGCACCGATCTCAAACCGCAGGCATCACTGAGCCAGCTGGTCGAAAGCCTGGCCGGCCTGCCCGCCGATCCGAGCCGGCAGCCCGGTGCCCGTGTTGACGGCAGCGCCGCGGACCATGCCTGGATCAGAGTCCTCTACGGGCATCCTGAAAGCATCGATGATGCCTTTATCAAAACAGTTGCATCCCACCCCAATGTATGTTCATATTTCGACATTCCGATTCAGCATGTCAGCAGCTCGATTCTGAAGAAAATGGGTCGCATGTACAGAAGCGATGACCTGCAGCGCCTTTTTGATAAAATCCGGTCACGGGTTCCGGGAGCGTCTCTGAGGACGACTATTATTGTTGGGTTTCCCGGGGAAAATGAAAAGGATTTTGCAGCGCTGCTGCGTTTTGTCGAAGACACCCGCTTTGATCATCTGGGCGTTTTTCTCTATTCTGACTCCGGAGATCTGCCGTCCCACGCGTTGTCCGACCATGTGCCGGCTCAAGTTGCTCAGGAGCGTTATGATCAGCTCATGTCCAGCCAGCTGGACATATCGGCCCTGAATTATCAAAAATATATCGGTCAAACGTTAGAGGTCTTGGTGGAAGAAGCGGTGGAGAAAGGGTTATTCGCCGGGCGCGCCGCATTTCAGGCCCCTGAAGTTGATGGCATGGCCTATATAAAGTCCGGGCCTGAACTGCCCGGCCTGCGGATCGGATCATTTTCACGGATCAAGGTAACCGATGCAATGGAATATGACCTCATAGGAGACGCTGTATGAATGAACTCAAGCAAAGGATTCTGGCGGAAAACAAAGAAGATCTGAGTGAAATCGAAAATCAGCTGTCAGAGAATTTAAAACCCTACCTGGACCTGGTGTCTGAGGTCGCCCACCACATTTTATTTGCCGGTGGCAAGCGGCTGCGGCCGTTGCTGCTGGTGCTTGCCGCCAAACTCTGTGATTATAAAGACAAATACGCCAAAACCATTGCTGCAGCGATGGAATACCTGCATGCCGCCACCCTTTTACATGATGATATCATCGATGATGCCATCCTGAGACGCGGCCAAAAGGTGGCCCACTCCTTATACGGCAATGCCGTAACGGTTCTGGTGGGAGATTTTCTTCTGGCCCGTGCCCTATCGATCTGTGCCGACTCCGGAAAAATTAAAGTCATTCATATCATTTCCAATTTGACCGAGAACATGTCCACCGGTGAAGTCCACCAACTGATGCGCAAAGGCGATGTCACCCTCACCGAAGATGAGTACCTGGAGGTGATTCGGCGAAAAACAGCCGTTCTTTTCCAGGCCGCCTGCACCGTCAGTGCGATCATCGCGGAGGCACCTCCCGAAAAAGAGAAGGCACTGTCCGATTACGGCTATAATCTTGGGATTGCCTTCCAAATGATCGATGATTTATTTGACTATACCATGGACACTGCTGAGTTGGGCAAGGAAGTGGGGGCAGACCTTAGAGAGGGGAAACTCACGATACCGGTTATTCATGCGCTCAAGCAGGCGGATTCAACTGATCGAGACCAGATGGTCAAAATAATACAGAATGAAGATTTTAGCGGGGATGAGTTCAAAACGCTTGTGGCGCTGATGGAAAAAAATGACGGTATCGACTATACTTTAAAACAAGCTGCGGCCTGCGTCGAAAAGGCCAAGGAGGCCCTTTCGGTTTTTGAAGCCTCGAAAAACAGAGATAGCTTGTATGATATTGCCGACTATGCCCTGGCTCGCCGCCTCTAAAAACTGTTTTTAGAGGCCCATCTTTTGCTCCAGGGCGGTGTTGCTCGTCGTCGAATTTCGCTTACGTACCATATGTACGCTGCGCTCGTTCTCCTCCTCGCGCCTAACCCTGAAACAAAACCTGCACCTCTAAAAACAGTTCTACTTTTTTTAAAAGCCCCTATTTTGCCCGATGGCTGCGTTATTATTCGATTCAAAATACTCACGTACTACGTGTACGCTCCGTTTTTGAATCGAATAAAGCCTTGCCCTCAGACAAAATCTAAATGTTTGAAACCAGTTTTACATTTTTTAAAATACCTTGCTACCCAATATCACGCCTTTTGAACTCCTTCGTTTTTATTCAAATAGAAGTGAAATCCCGCATTATGCGGGAGCTCTCAGACAAAATCTGGGCCATTGAAGCCAGTTTTAATTTTTTATATCTATTAGAAAGAAATGCACTCCTTCTCCTCCTCGCCATTTTATTCCCTGTTTAAATAAGGGTCTTTTCCGCCAATTTTTTAACGCTCTGCCCTATGCGCTCTGCACTTTGCGATTAAGTGCGCCATGCGCTTAGCCCTCTGCGATTAAGTGCCCTATGCGCTATGCACTTTGCGATTATGTGCGCCATGCGAAATGCTTATCTTAAATCTTGATTTTTTTAAAAAAATTCGTTTAAGTGATATTCGTTATATAATTTTTAGAAACGGGAGCGTAAAAGATGCCTGGAATTTCATCGAAATGGAAGCGAATCGGGGTCGTGGTGGGTGTTTTGGTGTTGACCCTTTCACTATCCGTTGCGGTTTATGCCCAGCAGCGGGTGCAAGATAAAACCTTTGTGGTCATCGGATCGAGCAAGTTGCAGGGCGCAAATATTCAGGCTGCCCGGGATCGTGCCATATCCGAAAGTTTGGTGACGGCCGTCGCTTTGATGACCGAAGAAGTTCTCAAAATAGATTCATTGGTGGAGAATTTCCCGCAGGTAAACAGCGTTATTTTCGGAAATACCGATGCTTTCGTCCAGGAATACAAGGTTTTGACCGAAGCAGAGTCCGACAAGTTTTACCGGGTCATCGTTAAGGCCACCGTTGCCGGTAAGAAAATAGCGAAACAGCTCTCAAAGGCAGGTATATTGAGGGCGAAAGTAGACCTGCCCTCTGTACTATTTTTTATCTCAGAAAAGAATCTTCAAGATGATTCCCCGCGCTACTGGTGGGGAAAGCAAATGGGCGGTTTCGAATCGATTTCTGAAACGACCATGGCAGATATTTTAAAGGCCAGGGGGTTTCCCATCGTTAATCACGGGGGGATCGGAATCGGTAAATTGGCGGATTTGGGCTCAGATATAAAGCCCGAATTAAGCGACGAAGAAGCCATTAATCTCGGTGCCCGTCTGCAGGCGGATGTGGTAATTTTAGGCACTGCCGTTGCCAGCCCGACAACCAGTATTATGGGCGATGATTTAAAATCCTTTAAAGTCATTTTGAATGCCCGGGTGCTTGGGACCGAAGCAGGTGATGAACTGGCCAACATTTCGCGCACATCGGTTACCGCCAATGTGGATGAGATAGCGGGTGGCAGGGAGGCCCTTATAATGGCCGGAACCCTGGCCGGAGATGATCTGGCGACCCAATTGGATGCCGAGTGGCGAAAACTGGCTGAAAAACCGTCGCGGATGGAAATTTTGGTGGAAGGGACCGGCAACCTTGCCAATTTCGTAAAATTTCGCAGAGCCCTGACCGGCATTCCCGGAGTGGAGGGTATCCGGGTTAAAGAAATCAAACCCAGCGAGACGACTTTGATCATCGATTATAAGGGCAAAGCCGAGCAGTTGGCTTCAGCCCTGATGCTGCAAAATTTTGAAAATTTCGGCATCAACATATATGAAATTAGCAAACAAAATTTGAAGGTTGCGCTGGTTTCAAACTAACTGATTTACACTTGACACGATACCAAGCCGGTGTTAGGTGAGATGGGTCATTATAGGCACGTAGCTCAGGGGGAGAGCGCTACCCTGACACGGTAGAAGTCGGGAGTTCAAATCTCCCCGTGCCTACCATTGATTTCAAGGGGTTATGGTTATAGCCATAATCCCTTTATTATTATTTGCTACCATTTTGCTACTAAAAATTTGGCTTTATCAATAGTAATATTTAGTAAAGCGAATATAGTTTACAATGAGATCGCAGCCATTTGTAAACCTAATTGAGTTTACCATACACAACGATGATAATATTTAGTAAACTGAATGTGACAAAATATATTAATCGCTTTTTAGCGCTTAGTTTGATCAACCAAGCGGGGAAAAAGGGCCGAAATGTTTACTACGAAATAGCCTCGAATTTATCTATTTTGTCTTACGACCTGAATCATAAAGTTTTGTGCAATAATACGATATATTGAAAATTTTCTTGGCAATAAATAGTTAGATAGAATTAAATACCTTAAAGTTTATATTTGCCATGGTTAATCTGCAATATTCTCTCTAGTTTTCCGCTACGGTATGTTTTGTATCTTCTAATTTGACATAGAACGATATTTTCGATATTTCAATTTTACTTTCCTACGTATTTCAGCTTCAATCAAACTGCATAGACCTTATTGGAAGGCACCAATATGAAATGCTCAAAGTGCCAGTTTGAGAACCGTGTAGGGGTCAAGTTTTGTATTGAGTGTGGAAATGGATTAGAAGTCCGGTGTTCAAATTGTCATCATGCCAATCGTCCAGAAAGCAAGTTTTGCGAAGAATGCGGTTTTACCCTGAGCCAGACATCTGCTAAAGCTCCTGAAGTCCTCTCGTTTGATGAAAAATTGGAAAAAATGAAAAAGTACATACCTACAGGCCTCGCTGAGAAAATTTTATCCCAAAGAGATAAAATCGAAGGCGAACGCAAGCAGGTTACGGTAATGTTTTGCGACCTGGAAGGCTTTACCGGGCTTTCCGAAAAATTGGGCCCTGAGGAATCCTACACCATTATGGATCAGGTGTACGAAATCCTTATTCACCAGGTTCACGATTATGAGGGCACTGTCAATGAGATGACTGGCGACGGAATTCTGGCCCTTTTTGGCGCCCCTATTGCCCTTGAAGATGCGCCCCAACGGGCGCTTCGTTCAGCCCTTTCGATTCACCGCGAGATTTCCAAATTCAATGACCGAAATAAACAGAAGATTCCCATAAAAATGCGGATCGGCCTTCATACCGGCCCTGTTGTTGTGGGCACGCTGGGCAATGACCTCAGGGTCGAATTCAAGGCGGTAGGCGATACCGTCAACCTGGCCTCCCGAATGGAAAGCATCGCAGAGCCCGGGACAACCTATGTCACCCAGAATACCTTTCAACTGGCTGAGGGCCTTTTTGAGTTTGAGGCCATCGGCAAAAAGAAGGTAAAGGGCAAAACGGAATTAATTCAAGTATATAAGCTATTAGGCGATAAAGGCGATTTATACCGACCCCGTCTGGGCTCCGAGCGCATGATCTTCTCCAGGATGGTCGGAAGAGACGAATTACTTGACCGGCTGGAGCTACAGGTGATGAAGGCCGTCAATGGCATGGGTTCGATTGTGAATATAATCGGGGAAGCCGGAATTGGTAAATCCAGACTCGTTGCTGAGTTGAAAAAGCGCGATGTCATGAATCGGGTCGCAATTTTGGAAGGAAGAGCCATTTCCATCGGAAGAAACTTAAGCTTTTATCCCATTATTGATCTTTTGAAGCAATGGGCGCGGATAAGAGAAGATGATGACAAAAATGTGGCTTACAGCAAATTAGAGGCAGCCGTCAGGGATCTGTATCCGGAAAAAGCGGGTGAAATATTCCCGTTTGTGGCGACCCTCATGGGGATGAAACTCGCGGGTGCTTATGCGGAAAGGATTAAGGGTATCGAGGGCGAAGCCCTCGAAAAATTGATTTTCAATAATATGCGGTCATTAATAATTAAAGCAACCGAGCTGTCGCCTATGGTTATAGTTTCAGAAGATATGCACTGGGCTGACACGAGTACGATTGAAATCATGGAATTTTTGTTTCAATTGGTGGAGACGCATCGGGTCATATTTATCAATGTATTTCGACCTGACCACCCTGAAACGGGAGATCGCATAACGGCAAGCATTAAAAAAAGTATTTCGCGATATTATGTCGAATTAAAAATCGAGCCGCTTGACGGCAAAATGAGCCAGGAGCTCATCCGAAATATGCTCAACATCGGAGAGCTAAAGCACGCCGTTATTGGACAAATCGTTCAGCGGGCCGGCGGCAATCCGTTCTTCATTGAAGAGGTTGTGCGATCCTTCATTGATGAAAATGTGGTGGTATTGAAAAACGGAAAATTTGAGGTGACGGAAAAGATTGAAAAGACGGTTATCCCACATAGAATTATTGATGTGCTTATGGCCAGGATCGACCGTCTTGAGGAAGAAACGCGCAGCTTGATTAAAATCGCCGCCGTCATCGGCAGAAACTTTTTTTATCGAATTATAAAGGCGGTTGCAAATTCGGTTGAGGATATAGACAGCAAATTAGTGAATCTGAAAGATTTGCAACTGGTCATAGAGCGCAAAAGAATGGAGGAGATAGAGTATTTCTTCAAACATGCGCTTGTCCAGGAGGTTGTATATGACTCCATTCTTCACAAGAGTCGAAAAGAGCTGCACCTGAAGGTTGCGCACTCTTTTGAGAAAACTTTCAATAAAAGGTTGCATGAGTTTTATGGCATTCTTGCCTATCACTACAGTCGAGCTGAGGATCCGGATAAAACCGAAGAGTACCTCATAAAAGCCGGCGAGGAAGCCCTGCGCTCCTCGGCATCGAGTGAAGCCTTAACCTATTATCAGCAGGGATTGACACTCTATCGCCGCAAATATGGAGATGCGGCTGAGCCGGAAAAGCTGGCGACATTTGAAAAAAATATTGCCCTGGCATTATTTAACAAAGGCCAGATGGAAAGCGCGGCGGAGTACTTTGATAAGGTTCTGGAGCGCTGGGGAGCGGGATCGCCGAAAAATAAAGTAATTGTTGCGCTCAAAGCCATGTATGACCTGCTGGGAGTCATCCTAAACCTCTACTTTCCGTCAAAAAAGACCAGGAAGGTACCGACAACACGGGAAAATGAGATTTTTGATTTAAGATTTAAAAAGGCTGTTTCACTCGTGAATCTGGATCCGGTGAATTGCTTTATTGAATTTATCGGCACGCTGAATAAGGTCATTAAATTTGATACGACCAAAGTAAAAAACGGCATCGCCATCTGGATGAGCGGGAGCGGTCTTTTTTCCTGGAGCGGAGTGTCATTTAGCCTCAGCAGAAAAATACTGAATTATAATAAAGGCATATATGATAAACTGGGTGATAAAGAGGTTCTTTATTATGATCTGTATGAGCTTCTCCACCAGTCCTATGTCGGCGATTGGCTGAGTGTAAAGAAATATGACTCAGATTTAGTCGAAAAGAATTTAAAAATCGGAGAGTTCTGGCATGTATCAACCTACCTGGTGTTTCACGGACATATTTCCATCGGGCAGGGAGAATTTGAAAAAACCAAAATGCTCATCACTAAATTAGGTGAAATTTCAAAGGATTATGCAAACGAAAACGGAACCGAATACGGATATACTCTGAAAATAAAATTATTAATGCAATTTGGAAAGCTCCAGGATGCTCTTAGGGAAGTGGAGGAGGGCATTGCATTTCTGACGCAATCCGGGCGGGAAACCGGAATCATGCTTTATCTTGGTTTTAAAGCCGTGATTCAGGTTCGATTGAAGGATTTTGACGGCGCCGAAAGGACACTGGCGCAAACAAGTGAGATTGCAGCAAAATCTATTCGCATCTTCCCAAATTACATGAGCAGCCCTCTTCTGGGACAGTTTTTATTGGATCTTCACTTTTTAGAACAGGCCATTTCAGAAGATAATGATTCAAATATTTCTCAATACAGCAAAATAGCTTACCAGAGCGGCCGGCGCGCCATCAAAAACTCAAAAAAATATGCTTTTGGCCGGGCTGAGCTGTTGCAGTTGATGGGCCTTTATTACTGGTTGATCGGTAAGCAAAAAAAGGCGATCGGCTTTTGGAAAAATGGCATCAAAGAGGCCGAGTTCCTCGGCGCAAGGGTCGAATGTGCAAGGATCTATATGGAAATCGGCAGACGTTGCCGAGAAATGAAGGCCATGGATTTGATATTAAATGATATCGATCCGGATGAATACCTGAAAAAGGCCAGAATTCTATTTGAAGAAATTGGCTTCCAGCAGGACCTGGATCAGCTGGACAAAATCATTGATGGTTGATAGACGCATTTCAAAATTGAATCAATTCATTAACTTCATAGAGGACCCATAGGCATTTCAGATTCACCGCCCAACCCTTCATGCTCAGCATTTTGAATTTCAACAAATCCATGTTTTCTCAGCCGACAGGAAACATACAGTGAGAAAAAGACTGCACAAATATTGGCCCCGGGTTTTGTACTGGTATGTCAGCTGTGTCGACAGGCGCGCCAATATTACTTTCCTGAACTACGGATATTCCGATAACGGTCGGAAGATTAATCTACCGGCAGACCAGGAACCGGATCGTTACTCGATACAATTATACCACCATATAGCCAAAAATGTTGATTTCCGGAATAAGGCCCTGGTTGAGATCGGTTGCGGGCGGGGAGGGGGACTGTTCTACCTGGTAAAAAAATGGGCTCCCGAATCAGCCATCGGAATCGATATCAGCAAGGCAGCCATCAGATTCTGCAATCGTCATTTCAAAGAGGAACGGCTGTCCTTTTTACACGGTAACGCACAAAAGCTGCCTCTGGCGGATAATTCATGTGATCTTGCAGTGAACGTTGAATCCTCGCATCGATATGAAAATTTTGGGAAATTTTTATCCGAAGTTCACCGGGTTCTGCGCAAAGATGGCGTGTTGCTGCTGGCAGATTATCGCAGCAGAAATAAAATGGATGGGCTTCGCAAGGATATAGAAGAAGCTTCATTTAAAATTGTCAAAGAAGAGTTTCTTAACAGGCAGATCGTGTCCGCGTTGAAAGAGGCTGGCGATAGGAAGCGGCAATTTGTAAAGATCGTGGCGCCATGGTTTTTATACACTTTTGGAGTGGACTTCGCCGATAAAATTGAAGCGAAGTTGATTCAAAGATTTACCCATAAGCAAAAGCTTTATTTTAACTATACCCTGCAAAAGCAATCAGCTTGATCGCTAATTTGCCGCTATGAGATTAAGTCGACGGGGCTGTTAACTTCTTTTTAAAGATTCTCGAACGGCGCTTATTGATAACCGCGTACTTTACCCAGATTCGGGTTATGGTGGTATTGGTTTCAAGCTCCCGATTGGTTTCCAGATACTTAACCCCGTGTTTTTCCAGCGCCCGATGCATAGCCAGCGCCAGCATCGGGAAAATCTTGCGGGCATTGCCCTCCGGATGGACACCCGCAAAATAGAAATCCACTGTGTCATACTTCTTGAACCCCCGCAAAATATACCAGAATCCAAAGGGAAAAAGCCTTCCTCTGGTCTTTTTAAACGCCCGGCTTAGAGATGGAAGCCCCAGAAACAGACCCTGAAGGCGATCATGGCGATCGACGACCATCAAGAGAAAATCCGGATTCACAAAGCCGAAATATTTTTGGGTGTAATATTTTTTCTGCGCATCCGTCAGCGGGGTCACGCCGAATAGATGCGCGAAAGAAGCCTCCAGCACATCCCACCATTGATCGACATATCTTAGAATGTCTTTCTTCTTTGTTAATTTTAGCAGCCTGTACCCTTCACTTTCGGCTGCAGCAACCCTTCTGTCCATCTTCTTGAAAAGCGGGCTGTCTTTGGGGAATTCCACCCGGTGTTCAAGGTAATCGACTTCTTTCTCAAGCCCAAAATCTTCAAGAAGCCTGCGATAATACGGGAGATTATAGCTACCGGCAATCGTCGGCACGGCATCAAATCCATCGATTAAAAGCCCTTCCGGGTCAAGATCCGAAAAACCGTGCGGGCCCGTGATTTCCCGGCATCCTTCCCGGATAAACCACTTCTCGAGGTATCCAAGCAGGGCCCGCGCTGCATGCGGGTCATCAATGCATTCAAACCAGCCGAAACGGCCACGCTTGTAACCGAGCTTTTTTTCCTCGAGTTTGTGTATAATCCCGCAAACCCGTCCGACCGATTTTTCGTTTTGGCGTACCAGCAATAGTTTTGTATCGGCAACCTGAAAACAGGGATTGCGGTCTGCCGAAAAAAAATCCAACTCTTCGCGCCTGATCTGCGGTACGTAATTTTTATCGTTGCGATAAAAGCGGAACGGAAAATCAACCCATTCCTGCAACTCGGATTTCGTCTGGACTTCAACAATCGATAGTGTCATTTTGCAAATTCGCTTGAAAATTCTAAGTTCTATCCCAACCATCCATGAGGACGCGCAGCGCATTTGTTTTAAATATTTTTTCGATTTCCGGATCCGAGAAGCCTGAATTATTTAGTTCGGACTGAAGATCCGGGAACATGGCCGGATCATTGATGTCATCCGGAGGGTCTGTAAATCCATCGAAATCAGTACCAATGGCCACGTGATCGATGCCGGCGATATTTACCATGTTTTTGATATGGTCGGCAGTATTGGCAATGAGATCCAGGCCGTCTTTGGGTGGATTGGGAGACTTCAACCAGTAGGTATAGAAAATGATGCCCACAACGCCGCCACTATCGGCGATTTTTTTGATTTCATCGTTAGTGGGATTCATCGGGTGCGAATTCATGTCATGAACACCGACGTGGGACATAATCAGGGGGCGTTGATTGTTATTCAGGTTAAAAATTTCAGTGCGGGCCGCCGGCGTACAATGGGTCATATCGATGATCATACCCAGCTGGAGCATCTTATTAATAACGTCTACGCCAAAGGGAAACAGGCCACCCTCCTGAATTCGCTGATTTTGGAAGCAACCGAATGATTGGAAATCCGGAGGTATGCCCCCCACGCATTGGGTGGCTTCATTTTCATAAACATGCGCGGGCGTCAGCATGCACACCCCCTTGTTAAATAATTTTTCGAGATTTTCAATTTTACCTTCTAACGTATGGGCGCCCTCTACAGCATGCAAAAAGACGATTTTATCAGAGGCAAGCGCCGCCTGTAATTCGGTTTTGGTATTCGCAATCGTCACCTGGCAGCCATTTTGCTGCGCTTTTTCTACAGCCTCATTGAATAGATTGATCATCTTTTTGGTAACCTTGTAACGCTTTCTTTTGAGCATCTTTTTCCAGCGGCCGATAAACAGGCCTCCCACCGACAAACCTGACTTTATCAACCAACAATCATCGATCATCTCTTTTTCCAGCACGTAATGGCTGCATATGAGAGTTTGCACGCCGCCGGCTTTCATTTTTGGCAGGCTGGCCCTCAGAGTCAGAGGATTCCAGGCACCTCCGGCCGGATAATTTTTATATAGCTTTTTTTTAAAGAGATAGACCTTGAGTGATGGATGGGCGTGCAGGTCGAACACAGGTTGGGTAATTGAGTTGGGCATTTTTACCTCCTTTTGTTTATTGCCCTGGTGCCGAATTCACGAATCCGGGTCGTCCAGAGGGTAGCTATCATTTTAGTTTAGCTGTAACTTTTGGAAGTAAAAAACAGGATTTGGGGTATGATCCTTTCATGTGTTTATAAGCCTGGTTTTAGGGATAAATCAAGACCAAAAGCCCAACTCGTTCTTTGGCCTCATATATAAATAAAGCCAGCTAGCCTGTCTTTAGTTCTGTCGTTAAAAAATCAAGCTGACGTGAAGCTATTTGCCGACGCGCTGCGCAAGGCCGGGCTCCCTACCTTAAGCAAAATTATGCCGGCTGCCATGACCTGCCCAAATTAAGTGATTTGCAGCCCGTCAAACTTTAAAAAGGTGTTGACCCACAGGCATCGTTTTGACATAGTTTTTTTTCTGAAAAATGATAGTTCCTATCTCTAACAAATATAAAAATAGGAAACTATTTTGGAAAATAAACTAGACAAAGCACCTTTCTCTTTCCTGCCGGAAAAGGCAAAAGAAGATCTTTTGAGTCATTTTTCCTCTGAAACAATAAAAAAAAACTCCATACTTCTGGTCCAGGAAATAACGTCGATTGAAAAATTCTTGGTTCTTTCCCGGGGATCTGCTCAATATTATTTTGAACAGAATAATGAAAAAACCCTTCAGGGCCGATTAAATGAAGGCGACAATTTCGGGGGCATCTCGATCCTGCTAAATGATGCTGTGACCATAAGGACATTGAAGGTGCTTGAAGATTCAGTTTTTTTAAGTTTGGATGCTAATATTTTTTTAAAGGTCTGCACAGAGTTTGAAGAATTTAAAGCCTATTTTACCAATGCCTTTGGAAAGTTGATGCTGAATAAGTCCTACGCCGGTATTATTGCACGACAGATAAAGGATAAGGAATTTAATTTACCTTTTTTTAACCAGCCCATTTCAGCAATTTTCAGGCCCAATATTGTCACCTGTCCACATGATGCAACCGTTAGCGAAGTTGCTCAAAAAATGGCAAAAAACAATTCAGGGTCATTATTCATAAAGGATGAAAAAGGAAAAGTTGATACCATAATAACAGATGCCGATCTAATAAAGAGTACCTTAGCCGAAGGGCTGGGCGATGGAGATCCTGCCTCAGCCATTGTATCATACCCCGTTGTTTCAGTTCCTGCCGATTCCCAGGTTTTTGAAGCCTTTATCACCATGACTGTAGAAGACAAGAAGCATCTGGCAGTTTCCAGCAAAGCCAATGATATTATCGGCACGATCTCCGATAAAGATTTGATCGCTGCCCAGGCGAATTCCACATATCTTCTCATCAAAACCATAAAATCAGCTAAAAATGTCGATCAACTTGAAAACATGCACTCGAAAATGGCTTTAATGCTTCTTGACCCCATTCGAAACGGCGCAAATCCCGAATATGTCACACGGCTGATCACCTCATTTTCCGATGCTATTCTGGATAAAGTCATTGAATTCAGCATTGCAAAGCTGGGCAGCCCTCCCTGTAAATTTGCCTTCATGATCATGGGCTCAGAAGGTCGTGAAGAGCAAACCCTTGTTTCTGACCAGGACAACGGCATTGTTTACGAAGACCTTGAAAATGATAAAGACAAGGCATATGCATCAGAGTATTTCGGCAAACTTGCCGGGCTTGTGTGTAACCAGCTCAATACTGCCGGATACAAGTTTTGTGCTGGCGATTGCATGGCTAAAAATCCCAAATGGTGTCAGCCGCTGTTAAATTGGAAAAAGTATTTTCACAACTGGATCTATCAAGGATCGAATGAAGATCTTCTTCATTCAAGTATTTTTTTCGATTTCAGAGGGGTTTGGGGAGATCTGGAACTAACAGATCAACTGAAATCATTTCTTCTTGATTCTGTGCAAAAAAGGTCTGGATTTTTAAGGCATTTAACAGAAAATGCATTACATTTTAAACCACCCATAGGTCTGTTCGGCAAACTGCTTGTCGAATCCAATGGGGAACACAAAGATTCTTTAAATATTAAATGGGCCATGCAGCCGATTGTTGACCTTGCACGGGTCTATTCCTTGAAACACGGCATTGTTCAAACCAACACCCTCACCAGACTTTTCAGACTGTATACAAAAAACGTATTTAGCAATAAACAGTATATTGATCTGGTACAGTCCTACAACTATGTGATGCATTTGAGATTCTTGAGACAGATTACCACGATCATCGATGAAGAAAAACAGCCTGACAATTATATCAATCCGAATAATCTTTCTTATCTTGATACGGCCATGTTAAAAGAAGTATTTAAAAAAATCGAACAATTTCAAAAGAGTTTGCAAGCCGAATTTGTTGGAACGACGTAATAAAAGGGACCCATGGAAAATACACAACCGCTAAATGATAAAAAGATACTTATTGTTGATGATGAACCCGATATAATCGAATCGCTGGAAGAGCTTTTGGAGGACATGTTTATGGTTGACTCAGCATCCTCATTTGAGGAGGCTGTCTCCTGCCTTAAAAACAACACCTATGACGCAGCCATATTAGATATCATGGGAGTTAGGGGATATGATCTTCTTGAAGCCACACACACTCTGGGAATTCCAACCTTAATGCTGACGGCACACGCACTCAGCCCGGATAATCTGAAAAAATCAATTGAGCTAGGCGCCGATGCTTATATACCCAAATCTAAAATGGTGGATATTTCCATGTATGTAGAAGATGTTTTAATCTCTAGACAAGACAAGAGAAAAAATAATTTCAAATGGTATGCCAGGTTTATGCCTCTTTTTGACAAATTCTTCGGGGAAGGATGGAAGGACCCGGAAAAGGAATTCTGGGAAGAGTTTGATAAAAAACACGTCGAACAGTGAAACATTATTTCGGATGAGCAATTCCATTTTTTATTAGAATCCATCTCAAAAATAGGATTTTCGTTCAAGATTGCGGCGAGGCACCAACAAAGATATTGGGCCAAAAGACATTTTTGAGATGCGTTCTAATATTCTGGTAGTAAATTGAAGTCGAGGAAATATGGGTTGGCAAAGGCGTAAAATGAAAAACAGATTACAAGAGGAAAACCTATGACTGAGACATTGAAGGGGAAAAAGATTTTAATCGTTGATGATGAACCCGATGTTTTGGAAACTCTTTGTGAACTATTGGATATGTGCGTGATTGATTATGCCCGCAATTTTGAGACGGCCGAAAGGTTGCTTAAAGAAAATTCTTACGACGCAGCCATTTTCGATATTATGGGGGTAAAAGGGTATGATCTCCTTCAGCTGGCCAGAGGTAGAGAATTGCCTGCTCTAATGCTGACCGCTCATGCGCTTAGTCCGGATCATTTGGTGAAATCCCTGAAAGGGGGAGCCTTCTCATATATTCCAAAAGATGAAATGGTCGATATAGCCTTTTATCTAGATGACGCAATCCAGGGGAAATTAAAAGGTGATCGAAAATCCCAAAATTGGTTTGCAAAAATAAGCTCAGTCTTTGATAAAAAGTTTGGTTCTGATTGGCGAATCAAACATAAAAAGGCCCTAAAGGATTTCGATCTGACACATACCAGGGAAGAATTGGAAAAAATATTATAAGGAATTGCACCTCAGGCAATGAAATTGCTCGAGAGAGCTTGAATTTTGCACGCAGCCTGATCTAATTGAGTCCGGAATTAGGGGTTACAGCATTTGTCGTAACCCCTTTTTTGTCAGGCGATAGCCTTATTGCGGCTTTAAGGTCAGGGTGTGGCGGGTGTGTTCTTTAATTGCTTTGTCGCTGAACCACCAGTAAACTTTTTCACCATTCATGTAAGGCTCAATCTGATCGGTGGTGTGGGGGTCGAACTGGCGCCCGGACACCCCGCCGGGCAGCACCGCCAGGATTTTGTGGGGATCAGCCAGATCCACCACCATCCTCAGGGAGGCGGAGAC
This sequence comes from uncultured delta proteobacterium, assembly GCA_963706575.1. GTDB lineage: Bacteria > Desulfobacterota > Desulfobacteria > Desulfobacterales > JAHEIW01 > JAHEIW01. The sequence goes on from CAVPNL010000006.1 coordinate 658,622, forward strand.
TTTGACTTTAAAAGGCCGGTTGAATTCATATATCCCACGGTAAAGGGTTTCTCCGGAGCCTGCTGCCGGATGGCTGCCGCCGCCCAGCCATTCCTTGCCGGCGCCTGATCGTCTGATAGGGCTCAAGAATTCATGGCGGTGCACTTTTCCCCATTGCCATTTTGTTGGATTGTCTCCCAAACTCGTGCGCATATATTTAATCGCATTCAATCCGGCCTGATGAAAGAGGTCATCCCGGGTTTCCTCGCGGCCACTGGTTTTGATATTGTCAAACCAGGAAGATTTGTCTTCGAGCACCATTTTCTGAAGCCGCTCCTGCCAGAAATACCAGTTGTTGAGCATTGTAATTGCCAGCTCTTCACCCAGGTCATCAGCGTAAACCAGCAGCGCGAACTCGCGGTATACAGATTGGAACACCACCGGGGCAGTTTTGTCGGGATGGTCGCTGAAATCCCATTCAGCGAGGATTTGGCCCATGGTTTTTGTGTCTTCATGCGCCAGGAGCGCCCGGGCTATGATCGGTGAAATTTGCCTGGCCATGAGGTTGACCGTATCACGCTGGAAGCCCCAATGGTCCGCCACTGGTTTTTTGCCGGGAGCATCCATCAGCTCGCTGAGCCGTCGATAACGATAGGAAGGCGAAGCATGGGTGGTATAGTGATAGGGGTAATCCCGCTTGACAGTCAGGTGGTTGCAGGTGCCGATCCAGCCGCGGGCCGGATTGACGGTGTGAGGCATGTCCTCCCACGGTATCCAGCCGGTCCAGTTATCTTTGGCGTCTTTGACGACATAGGGTACGAGGCTTTCACCCTGGGTGCGAACAGGGAGTTTGCCCGTGGGCTGCCAGCCGATGTTTCCCCGGGAATCGGCGAAAACAAAATTCAAGGCGATTTGATTGACATCTTTAAGGGCGCGGCGGATTCCCGAAACTGTGCGGCACTCGATTAATCGTTCAAACCCGACCGAGGGCGCCATGGCTTCAAAACTCGACCAGCGCATGGATATCACTTTGTCTGTTTTCAATCCGGGCATAATACCGGAGATCACCGGTCCCCTGCGGGTCAGCCGGATTTGTATTTTCTCTTTGCGAAACCCGCCGGTAGCTGTTTTGTCTTTGATTTTCAAGTTTTCTTCGATGATCTCGAATGGTATGGATTTATCGCCTTCGAGGTAGTTGCCGGGTTCGTTCGGATCTACCGTTTCGATATAAAGGTCCTGGGTGTCGCCGTAGGAATTGGTCACGCCCACCGCAATATGTTCGGTCCGACCGACCGCCATTCCGCCGATGCCGGGAACCGTGACGCCGACCGCACGGATATGCGGCGTGATTAAACCGCAGGGGTACCAAATGCCCGGCACTAATGTCGTCTCCAGGTGGACATCATTTGCCACAATAGGTTTGCCGGCCGGCGAAAGACGCGAGCCTCCGACCCAGTTATTGCTTCCAATTTTCAAAGGGCCGGTTTCTAAATACGAAAGAAGGTTTTCATCAAGTGCAGTGCCCAACCGGATAGCTTGAATAGATGGGTTGCTTGAATCCGTTGTTTGTGAGGGCTCATCGTCCGGGTTGATGTTTAGCGGAAAAATTTCGGCCGCCTTAGCCGGTCCCAGTTTTTCGACCAGCATCTGGGCAATGATTTCAGAGCTGATGTTACCCGCGCTGTTCCACCCCATGTAATATAAAATCATCAGGGAATCTGCGCTGTTCCAGGATGAAGGTCTTATCCCGGCCAGCTTGAACTCCAGATGGACGTTTTGCGGTCGGGTCTCGATAAAGGTATTGATGCCGTCCACGTATTTCTGCATTAAAGCTCGCGTTTTATCATCGAGCAATTCGACATGCTTTCTGGCGTTGCGGTGGAAGCCCAGGGTTCTCATTTTGATGTCCAGGTCCCTGGCTTTTTCCCCGGCCAGCTCGGCAATACGGCCGGATGCAAAAAGCTTGGTCAGTTCCATTTGAAAAAGCCGGTCCTGAGCGGTCACAAATCCCTGGGCCAGCCACAGGTCCTCCATATTTTGGGCATAAATGAAGGCCATGCCTTTTTCATCACGATGGACGGTGACGGGTGCCTTAAGACCCGTTAGGGCTAAATTTCCTTTTTTGGTGTATGTGTTTAACGGCGAAGCACCGAAGGGATTGATGATGACGGCAACGGCAATAATGGCTGCAATAATTAGAATTAAAACCAATCCGATAAATCTTTTTAACCACTTCATACCCGGCCTCCGCTGGTGACAATTCGGTGTCTGTACATCAATGGCAAATGGAAAGTGTTAGATTTAATAAATCTTCATATTGAACATTGTCAAATAATTTTCTAACCTTATATTAATTAATATTTTTTTTCACGTTAATCTAAAGTTTAATCGCTTCGGAAAATTTCTTTTTCTAAAAAGCATCGAACGAATAAGGGTTTTGTGATGGCGCCTGAAAAGGGCATGATCGTCTTGATGGGCTCCGGTGAGCTGACCGCCACCATGGTCGAGGTTCACAAAGAATTGCTGCGGCAGTTCGGGGCGGCGGCCAAAGCTGTTTTTTTAGATACGCCGGCCGGTTTTCAGCTCAACGTCGACCAGATTTCCCAGAAAGCCCGGGAGTATTTTCAGACCCATATCGGGCAAAGCCTTGCGATTGCGTCTTTTAAGTCCAATGATACCATTTCCCCTTTTGAAGCCGAGCAGGCCCTTCAAACGCTGCGGAATGCCGATTTTGTCTTAATCGGTCCCGGCAGCCCAACTTATGCGGTGCAGCAGTGGCAGCAATCCGCCATACCGCAAATCCTTACCGGCCGCATCAGGGAAGGCGGGTGCCTGGTGGCCGCCAGCGCCGCCGCTTTGACCGTCGGCCGCTTTACCCTTCCGGTCTATGAGATTTACAAGGTCGGTCAGGATTTACACTGGGTCGATGGAATGGATATCCTCAAGGATTTCGGTTTCAACCTTGTCGTGATACCGCATTGGAATAACGCCGAGGGCGGCACGCATGATACCCGCTTTTGTTTTATGGGTGAACCGCGCTTCGGGCAACTGGTCTCCTTGCTGCCGGAAGATGTTACCGTTTTGGGCTTGGATGAGCACACCGCCTGCATATTAGATTTTGAAAACGACGAAGCCGTCATCAAAGGCATCGGCCAGGTCACCCTGCAACACGCAGGACACCAGATCGTTTTTAAAACCGGCGACCGGTTTTCACTTGATGTGCTTCGCGGCAAAGATCGGGGTGGGAATTGGCAGCCGACATCCCTGGTGCCGGAAGTTTCAGAAACGGATTCAGCGGTGGAGGCAGACGCATTCTGGGATCAAATCCACCGGCTTGAGACTGTTTTTTATGAAGGGCTTGAGACCCACGCAGCCCGCAAAACCACCAATGCCTTGCTGGAACTGGATCGGATGATCTGGAAGGCGCAGCAGGATTTGGAAAACGAGGAATTTATCATCCAGGCGCGCGACACCCTGCGGGAGCTGATTGCGGTATTGGGCACCCGGCTGGCTGCCGCGCCGCTCAGTGAAACCGATTGTCTGGCGCCGCTCGTCCAGCAGTTGCTGGGTGTGAGAGAAAACTTTAGGCAGCAAAAACAATTCGAAGAAGCCGATGCCATCCGGGACAGCCTGCAGCGCGCAAACATTATCATAGAGGACACCGAAACAGGATCCCGCTGGCGACTGGGGTCTTAAATAAGGGTTCAGAGGTTCAGGGTTCAAGGGTTCAGAGGTTGGTTAATAGAAAACAGAGGTCAGAGGACAGATGACAGATGGAAACCGGAGAGAAGGGCGGCCCTGTGCCCGGCGCGGCGAAGTCTCAGGCGAAGACCGGTGGCCGCCGGTTAGGTCGGCACAGAGGCCGACCCTACTTTTTGTCATTATCTAACCTCTGAACCCAGAACCCGGAACCCGGGAACTGACACCTGAACACTGAAACCGCATTCACAAAGTCCGGAGAATTAATGACGATGTTTACCCATCCCCCTTTATCGATTCTGGCCATTGCAGCGGAACACCATCCGGAGCTGCTTTCTTTGTTTTCTTATCTTCGATCCATTTCTCACCTCGAACTCAGTGTCAACTGCGAAATTCCAGCGGACTTAAGGCCCTATGATGTCATTATTACCGCCGACACCGCCGGTTTTGACGAAGGCGGCGATCATCTTAGCCGGTTTGTTGACAACGGCGGCGGCTGGCTGGGACTGGTTCAAGTATCCGATAAACCATTGCCCGAAATTTTCGGGGCTCAAACCGGCCAGATTGGACCGGCGGCTGAATTGCGCGTGATGTTTGTTGATCCAAATCATGGCATGGCCAAACGTTTGCCCGGCGCCCTGTATCTTAACAGCATTTACCAACCCCTGGCGCAGCAGGCGGATGGCGCCGAGCCGATCTTGTATGCCGACTGGCATTATAACCATAGCCCGATGTTGCTTGCGCGCACGGTCGGAGAAGGAAAAGTCGCCTGCACAACGCTTCAAGCTTATAATGAACCCGCTTTTCAGCAAGTTCTCTATCGCCTCCTGCGCTACCTGGCGGGCTACAATGATGGCCATCATTCGCTGGGTGTCGGACTATTAGGTTATGCGCCGTCAGTCGGCAAAATACATGGTTTAGGCGTCCAGGTGACCCCCGGATTGGAATTAAAGGCCGCCTGTGACCTGAACTCTGAACGCCTGCAGCAGGCCGGGCAGGATTTTCCGGATCTGAAAACTTACCAGTCGGTGGATGCATTCGCTGACGACCCCGGCATCGACCTGGTGATCATTGCCACCCCGCCGAATTCCCATGCCAGGCTTGGCATTCAAATGATGGCCGCCGGCAAGCACGTGGTCTGTGAGAAACCACTGGCGATATCCCAACAAGAAACCGCTACCATGATCGAGATGGCCGAAAAGCAGAGGGTCCATTTGAGCTGTCATCAAAACCGGCGCTGGGATGTCGACTACCTGGCCATTAAGCAGGCTCTGGCTGAAGGGTCCATCGGGGATCTGTTTTATATGGAAACCTTTGTGGGCGGCTTCAGCCATCCCTGCGGATACTGGCATTCCCACGACGAAATTTCGGGCGGCCTGGCTTATGACTGGGGAGGACATTACCTGGATTGGATCGTGGGGCTGATTCCCGAGCGTATCCAAACGGTCATCTGCACCCGTCATAAGCGAGTCTGGCATGATGTCACCAATGCGGACCAGGAACGGATCCAGATCCGATTTACCGGCGGTCAGGAAGCTGAATTTATTCATTCCGATATCGCGGCAGTGCGCAAACCCAAATGGTATTTACTCGGAACCGACGGGGCAATCATCGGTTACTGGAAAGATGTGGTCGAATACGAGATGGATCCGGTGGTCTATTTTGAGCAACACGATATTCCCGCAACCGAGATGCCGGCTGATTTAACATTGCAGCGGCGGCACCCTTCGGGTCAAATCGTGGCCCAAAAACTTGCTGTTCCCGAAAGAAAGCATTATCTTTTCCATCAAAACATCGCCGACCATCTGCTGACCGGAGAGCCGATTGTCGCGCCGCTGGAACATTCAGTTCGTGTGGTGGCAATTTTAGAAACAGCCGCCAAATCAGCTGCCAACGGCGGGACGATGGAGGTGCTGGATGACTGAGGCGATCAGATGGGGCGTGATGGGAAATGCAACTATTGCCCGGGTGTGTGTGATTCCCGCGATCCAGAAATCGTGTAACGGAAGCGTTCACGCGCTGGCAACACGCTCCCCCGTGCGGGCGCAAGCGGTAGCGGCTGAGCATCAGATTGATCAGGTTTATAACAGCTACGATGCCCTGCTGGGTGATCCGGCAATAGATGTGATTTATATTGCGCTACCCAACCATCTTCACAGCCCCTGGACCGTAAAAGCGCTGAAGGCGGGTAAACACGTGTTGTGTGAAAAGCCTCTGGCGTGCACTGCAAAAGAGGCAATGGAAATGGCTTCGGTGGCTGAGGACTCCGGGCGGTACTTAATGGAGGCCTTTATGTATCGCTTTCATCCCCGCAGCCGGCGAATTAAACAGCTGATCGCTGAAGGCCACATCGGTGCCCCTTCTCTGGTCAGATCGGCTTTTTGTTTCCGAATGGGCGAAAAGGATCGGGCCAGTGAAAAAAACGCCCGTTTAAAACCGGAAATGGGCGGGGGCGCTTTGCTGGATGTCGGATGTTACAGTGTCAGTGTGGCGCGCTGGTTTCTGGGGGCTGAACCAACTCAGGTTCAGGCCCAGGCGCTTTTCCATCCGGGCGGAGTCGATATCCACATGGTCGGCACACTGGGGTTTGGTGACATTGCTCTGGCGACATTTGAGGCCAGCTTTATTTCCGCTTTGCAGCAAACATACAGCATCGCGGGCGCTGACGGTGTGATTGAACTGCCCCACAATGCATTTGTACCCTGGGAAAATGATGCCGCCTTTTTACTCAGGGGGCAGAGATGAGGAAGAGGGGCAACAACACGTTATACCGGGGGCAGATGAATATCAGCTTATGGTGGAGCATTTTGCGGATGTGGTGCTGGGAAATGCGGATTTAATGTATCCGCTGTCCGACAGTATCGGAAATATGCGGGTGCTCGATGCCCTGGCGCAGGCAGCTCGGACGGGGGAAACAGTCAGATTATAAAAGGTTTCAAGTGTCGTGTGTCAGTCAACTGGTTAATAGGTTCAACATTCAATCTATACGGACTTGTTAGATTTGTTTTATTTGTCTTATTGGTTGAATTGGTTGGTTAAAACCGAACGAATTGAACAAATTAAACCAATAAAACCAATTAAACAGATGGAACGTCTGCCAGCTGACTGACAGCTGAAACCTGGACTTGGACGCCGAGATGTTAATGAAAGTGAACCCTGAATACACCGTAACGCTAGAGACCTTTGATTCGATCACTTCTTACTGGCTGGACCCCCAGCACAACCTGGAGTGGGATTGCCTGTTTGTGGTGCCCGGCTGGTTAAAGGTATGGTGGGATAAATTCGCCGGTGATCAGCTTGCCCATCTGTGCGCGGTGCGGCACCAAGATGAGCTGATCGGAATTGCGCCGTTAATGGTTCAGGGAAAAACAGCCCGCCTTATGGGTGATCCGGATGTGTGTGATTTTTTGGATGTGATTACGGCTCCCGGAAGGGCAAGGGCGTTTTTTCAAAATCTGATCCCCTACATTCAAAAACAGGGGGTCACCCACCTGGATTTCGGGGCGGTGCGTGCAGATTCAATTGTGTTTAGAGACCTAGTTGCGGTTGCGAAAGATTTGAGTTATGAAACTATCTGCGATCCGGAAGATGTTACCATGGTATTGGATCTGCCCGCCAGCTGGGATGATTTTTTGAATCAATTGACGGGAAAAGAGCGCCATGAGATAAGACGTAAGCTCCGGCGACTCAACGAAGCGGCGCAGGTCAATTTTCGGGTCGTCGAAAACCCGGATGGTGTCGCTAAGGAGATCGACACATTTTTAGCGCTTTTTAAGCTGAATCGATCGGACAAATCCGAATTTATGCACGATCAACGCGCTGCATTTTTCCGCGCCCTGGCCGTGGAAATGGCTGCCGCTGGCATTTTAAAGCTCTTTTTTCTAGATCTAGATGATGTGCCGGCCGCTGCCGTCATGTGTTTCGATTACGGTTCGACCCTATATCTCTATAATAATGGCTATGACATTCGACATAAATCCCTAAGTGTCGGATTGCTCAGCAAGGTTTTTTCAATAAAAGAAAGCATTCAGAGAGGCAAAACCCGGTATGATTTTCTCAAAGGCCCCGAGCCCTATAAACGACGGCTCGGGGGCAAACCGGTTCAGCTATACAGATGCCGTATTCACCTCGGGTAAGGCGCATCTTATACATTTGACTCCATCTGCGCGCGATAACGGGAGGATCAACATTTGAAATCAGATCAGTTACGAATTGCGATGTTCAGCATCCATTCGAGCCCGATTGGTGAACTGGGAACTAAAAATACAGGGGGTATGAGTGTCTATATCCGCGAACTCGCCCGTCATCTCGGTGAGTTCGGCCACCGGGTTGATATATACACCAGACTGAATGGAACCAAACATAATCAGATCATCGAGTTGTACGATAATGTGCGCCTAATTCATTTGAGCGCCGGCAACAACGGCTATGTCCAAAAACTGGCGCTTTATTACTATCTCACTGATTTTTTCAGAGCACTCGAAGGATTTAAAAATCAGGAAGGCCTGGATTACGACCTGATTCACAGCCATTACTGGTTATCCGGGCGTCTGGGGAGCCGGGTTCAGGATCGCTGGAACATCCCCCATATCGTCATGTTTCACACCCTGGGAACCGTAAAAAACAGTGCCGGTCTGGCAGACCGCGAGCCGGATCTTCGCATCGCCACCGAAAAGAAATTGGCCCGAACCTGTCAGCGAATCCTGGCCCCCACCGACAGGGAAAAAGAAAACCTGTTAAAATACTGCCATACACCTGCCGAAAAAATCGGTGTTGTGCCCTGCGGCGTTAATCTGGATCTATTCCGGCCCATGGACAAGGTCGCCGCCAGGCAGCGTTTGGGATTTAAAGAAGATGAATCCATCGTGTTGTATGTCGGCAGATTCGACCCGATCAAGGGGATCGACAGGCTGCTGGAAGCCATGGCCCATCTGAAACACCTCAAGCGGACGCGGCTGGTCATCGTCGGTGGTGATGACCCCGGTACACCCGAATATCAGAACCTGCGACAGTTATCCGTTAAATTCGGTATTCAGAAATCCGTGCACTTTGTCGGCCGGGTAGAGCAGAACCAATTGCCGCCGTATTACAGCGCTGCGGATGCCCTGGTTGTTCCCTCCTATTATGAAAGCTTTGGACTGGTGGGGCTTGAATCACTGGCCTGCGGGACTCCGGTTGTGTCAACCCGGGTGGGTGCCATGGAGGATGTTCTTGTGGATGGTAAAACCGGCTATGTGGTGGTCGATGCAACTCCCCGCGGGCTGGCCAACAGTATCGAAAAGATCATCTCAAACTCAGCGGGCTCATTGTTGTCCGCCCATGACATTCGTGGTTCGGTTCTTAAATACGGATGGTCGAATGTCTCGGCGGCGGTTTTTAACGAATATGAAACGATGCTAAGGGATTCGCTGTCTGAGCCTGCACGGAAGCTCTCCGCTTCCGGGTCTTCGCTCTAAAAAATTTGCCATGTTAACCACTGAAACGGCCTCGAGTCCTGAGCCGACCGAACAATTTTTGGAGTTACCGGACGGACGGATCCACTACCTGGATTGGGGCGGCGACGGTGTCCCAACGCATTTTCTGCATGGTAACGGATTTTGTGCGGGGACCTATACACCGTTTATCCAATATCTTGTCGATGATCTTCATATCCTGGCCAGCGATGTGCGCGGTCACGGGGGCTCGGATCAGCCCATGGTCAAACGCGTCCGTCATTGGGACATTTTTGCAGAAGATTTGAAAATTCTCATCGAGCAAAAGATGTCTCCGCCGGTCATCGGCATCGGCCATTCGCTGGGCGCCGTCACAACATATATTGCGGCCGCCCAATACCCGCATTTTTTTTCCGGCATTGTTTTGATCGACCCGGTTATTTTGCCGCGCCGGCTGCTGTGGTTAATCGCAGCACTGAAACTGCTGGGGCTAAGGGGAAATTTACCATTAGCCAAAATGGCCAGGCGCCGACGGCGAATTTTTAAAGGCAAGCAAGAAGCTTTGAGGCTCTTTGCCGCCGGCCGGGGCATTTTTAAAAACTGGTCCAAAGAATTTGTGCAGGCGTATTTAGAATGCGGGCTTCTCGAAAAAGATGAAAAGACTGCGGTTTTAAAATGCGATCCGGAGCTCGAAGCCCAAATTTTTGAATCCATTCCGCTGAATGTCTGGCGATATGCGAAAAAAATAAAGTGTCCTGTACTGGCCATTCGCGGAGAATTATCCGATACCTTCTTTGCTGACGCGGCCCAGCGGCTGGGGGGCATCATTGCCGATTATGAGCTGCAGACCATTCCTGATACCGGACACTTCCCGCCGATGGAAAAACCGCAGGAAAGCGCCCGCCTTATTTTAGATTTTGTCCATCGAAAATTAAAATCAACCTGAATTCTTGCAAGCGCCGGCAACTCCCGGGCCCACAATTTGCTAATCTTTTTAAAACCTGAATTGGCTTCATTTGATGAAATCCGGTTATTTTAATATTGACATATCAGGAGGTTCCTGCAATTGTTAGCTGACTTTTTGAGCTGGATTTAGACGGCTGTGAACCGCGGTCTGAAGGTTGGTTGGTGGATGAAGGGGTTAGTGCTTTGGGGAACCCGCCTTTTTCAAACCGGGGCTGCACCGGCGGTTTCGTAAAAAACCGTTTCCTTTCTTACACTGTGGGAAATCCGAATTTATATTGATTTTAGATGGTTAACGTTGAAACAGGTATCGTTCTCCGGCTGTATTCTCAATTTTGAGGCTCTCTATCTCAATCTGGCGATGAAGGTGGCCCTGCCATGGATATGAAAAGGCACTATTACGAAGATGTTCAGCTATTTACCTCCGGTGTGATTGTCTTCTGGTTTTGTGCTTTCATCCTTTTTCTGGCCCTGTTTCCTCTCCTTTTTAAAAATTATTATGTCTATCTGGCCAATTACATGGCCATTAATGTGATTGTGGCCATCGGCCTCAATCTTCTGGTGGGCTATACCGGGCAGATATCCCTCGGGCACGCGGGATTTTTTGCAATCGGGGCTTACGGCACGATTGTTTTAATGAGCCAGGCCCATTTTCCGTTCATCGTGGCGCTGCCCGCCGCCGCCCTGGTGGCAGCGCTGTTCGGATTTTTGCTGGGATTGCCGGCCCTGCGGCTTGAAGGGCCCTATCTGGCGATTGCCACCCTCGGTTTCGGGCTGACCATTACCCAGGTTATCGGCCGAATCGAGTTTTTCGGCGGACGGCAGGGCCTGCACGCCCCGGCTCTGACCATCGGTCCCTGGCATCTGGATACGGACATCGATTTTTACTATCTGCTGATAACCCTGACGGTGTTGTTAACCATCGCCGCCCGGAATATCATTAAAACCCGTGTGGGGCGGGCCTTTATTGCCATCCGCGATGCGGATATCGCCGCTGAAACCATGGGGGTTAATCTGGTTCTTTACAAAACCCTGGCCTTTGCGGTCAGCGCTTTTTATGCGGGAATTGCCGGCGGGCTGTACGCCTTTGTCCTGCGGTTTATCGAGCCGGAGATCTTTACGCTTTTGATGTCGATTATGTTCCTGGCCATGGTGATCGTCGGCGGTCTGGGCTCCATTATGGGCGCCATTGCCGGTGCCTGCCTGCTTAGCTGGATGGATCTCCAGCTGCGCAATATCCTGAGTATTCCTTACGTGGGTGAATGGCTGGAGGCGCTGTCTCAAAGCTATTTTTCCATAACCGGGATTTCGAATATCCAGTATATCGTATTCGGCTCTATTCTGGTGTTGATTATGCTGTTCGAGCCGCTGGGGATATTCGGGATCTGGATTCGGACCAAGAAGTACTGGAAAACGTGGCCGTTCTGAAATGGGTACTGGGTATTCGGTATTGGGTATTTGGTACTTGAGGTAAAGATATAGGCAACAGCATATTGTTAAAGAAACCTCACGCAAAGACGCCAAAACGGCGCAAAGGGTAACTTAAATAAACAAAAATATTTTTTCTTTGCGGGCTTTGCGGCTTTTCGTGCGAACAATGCGAAGGTTCTATGCTTGATTTTTTCCAGATGATCACCAGCGGGATTGCGGTTGGCAGCACCTATGCCCTGATGGGCATTGCCATGGTCATTATTTACAAGACCTCGGAGGTGCCCAACTTCGCTCAGGGTGAAATGGCGCTGATTTCATCCTTCTTCGCCTTTATGCTCCTGGACCAATACGGCCTGCCTTACCATCTGGCGTTTCCGGCGGCATTGGTGTTTGCCATTCTGCTGGGGTTTTTGCTGGAGTTTGCCGTCCTGCGTCGCGCCAAAGAACCCAATATTCTGGGTATGATCGTCATTACCATCGGTATTGAAATGATATTGCTGGGGCTGGTTTCCTGGAAGTTTGGTGCGGATCCCAAAACCATGCCCTTTCCCATTTCGCCCTGGGACAGCGTTGCCATCGGGGCGGTGTTCATCAGCGGGCTTGAAATGCTGACCCTGGTCCTGGCGCTGGTCATTATGGTGATTTTATTTGTCTTTCTGAGATACTCAAAGCTGGGCGTTGCCATGAAGGCCACCCAGCAGAACAACATGGCAGCCCGCATCATGGGCATTCGCACCAATCGAATTCTGATGATCACCTGGGGGATTTCAGCGTTTGTGGGTTGCGTAGCCGGCCTGCTGATTTCACCAACGACCATGCAGCCGTATATGATGTGGGATCCGTTGCTGAAAGGTTTTGCCGCTGCGGTGATGGGGGGTATGACCTCCCTGCCCGGTGCCGTTGTGGCAGCCTATCTGCTGGGTATTATCGAAAACTTATTCGGCGGCTATGTGTCGATCGAGTTTAAATCCTCGGTGGCCTTTGCCATCATCGTGCTGGTGCTGTGCATTAAGCCAAGCGGATTGTTTGCAAGACATTATGTCAAAAAGGTTTAGAATTGGTTTCAAAACCCCATCTAAGGCCCAATGGCTGCGTTGTCCCGCAAATTGAAATACTCACGGACTCACGTGTACGCTCGGACACACGCATTCCAATTCGCGGGACGCCTTGCTTTGATGCACACCTTAATTTGCTCAAATCAAGACGTGCAATCCCGCGTTCAAGCGGGAAACCTGATCTGGGGCCTTGAAACCAATTCTAAGCAACTAAACACCAAACACCAAACACTAAATACCAAACACGAATCACTAAACACCAACCAAAAAGGAGTGAAGGCATGAGAAGGACAGGCTTTTGGATTTTAGCGGCAATGGTGGCCATGGTATTCGGACTTACATTCAACGCCATGGCAGAAGAGGGTCTCACCGATACCGAAATTCATCTCGGGCAGTGGGGTCCGCAAACCGGCCCTGCGGCACCCTGGGGATCCGTGGCCCGGGGCACCGGTGACTATTTTAAAATGATCAACGCCGAAGGCGGCATCCACGGCCGCAAGATCGTCTATCACATGTTTGACGATGCTTACAATCCGGCCAAAACAAAAGCGGGCGTCAAAGAGCTGCAGGAAGGTACCGGCATATTTGCCTGGTCCAGCGGCGTCGGCACGGCACCCGGTCTGGCGGTACGCGATTATATCCTGGAACGTAAAATCCCCTGGGTCGGGCCGGCCACGGGGTCTTCACATTGGATTACTCCGCCGAACAGATATCTGTTTGCGGTTTATCCCCTGTACTATATCGAAGCCAAGGCCCTGGTTCGGCTTGGGGTCGAAGAAATGGGTTTCAAGCGCGTGGCCATCGCCTACCAGAACGACGACTACGGCAAAAACGGCCTTGAAGCTGCCAGGAAAGAACTGATTGCCCACGGCATGAAGCTGGTGGCCGAAGTGCCGGTGGAACTCAAAGATCAGGATATGAAACCCCATGTCATGAAGCTGCGCCAGTCCGAGGCGGACATGGTCCTGTTGTGGGTGGGTCCGGTTCATGCGGTTAGAATCATCGGCACCGGCAAAGCCATGAAATTTACACCGCAGTTTATGAGCACCAGCACCTGCTCGGATTTCCCGCTGTTGATGCACATCAGCAAAGGCCTGTTCCAGGGTGTGATTGCGACCGCCTTCGGTGAAACGCCGGATTCCACTTTGCCGCTGCTGCAGAAATACAAAAAAGATGTCCACGGTCAATTCGCTGCCAAGGGCGAGCGCTGGGGGATGTTTTATTATGCCGGTATTCTTTTTGTGGAGCCGCTGATTGAAGGTCTCAAAAGAGCCGGACGCAATTTGACCCGCGAAGGCCTGGTAACCGCCATGGAGTCCATAAGAGGATTCAAAGGAATCGGCGGCGAAATCAGCTATGATATTTTTAACCCCAGAAACGGCTACGGGACCCGCGGAGGGATGAAAGAAATCTATATCGTTCAATGCATGGAAGGCGGCAAGGCCAAGAAATTAAGCGACTGGATGAAAATCCAATATCCTTAATTCGTTTCCATCCGAAAACTCCCTCTCCCTTGATGGAGAGGGTTGGGGTGAGGGTGTAACCTCTCGATTTTACACCCCCTCACCTGGCCTCTCCCCCTTCAAGGGGGACAGGTAATAAAAGGATACTTGCGAACAGCTACCATGGCTTTTTTTGAGATTCAAAATCTGGCGATCTCCTTCGGGGGGCTTACGGCCCTGCAGGATATTTCTTTTGAAGTCAACCGCGGCGAGATTTATGCCATCATCGGTCCCAACGGGGCCGGCAAGACCACCCTGTTTAACTGTGTTAACGGCATCTATAAGGCCGATGAGGGGGAGATTCGGTTCAAGGACCGCCCCATCAACGGGCTAAAGCCGGATCACGTCGCCAGACTGGGTATCGCCCGCACCTTTCAAAACATCGAGCTTTTCAACCACATGAACACCATGGAAAACATCATGCTCGGCCGCCACCTGCATATGCAAACCGGGCTTTTTAGAGGCATCGCCATGTGGGGCAAGCGCTCTTTTGCGGGCAAAGAAGAAATTGAACACCGACAGAAAGTTGAGGAAATCATAGATTTTCTGGATTTGCAGGCAGCGCGCAATCAACTGGTGGGGGGGCTGCCGTACGGTGTTCAGAAGCAAATCGAGCTGGGCAGGGCCCTGGCGCTGGAACCCGAGCTGTTATTGCTGGATGAGCCCTGCGCCGGCATGAACGCCGAAGAAAAGCAGGATATGATTTTCTGGGTCAAAGATATCCAGGATGAACTGGGGATTACGATTTTGCTGATCGAGCATGATATGACCATGGTGATGGATATCTCCGACCGCATTCTGGCCATTAACTTCGGCCGCATGATTACCGAGGGAACGGCCGAGGAGGTGCAGACGCATCCGGAGGTGCTCAAAGCCTACTTGGGAGAGGAATGACGATTGCGGATTGCAGATTTCGGATTGCGGATTTCTAATGCCAGATATTTTTGATATTTCAATCTGCAATCCGCAATCAAAAATCCGCAATTAATTTTGCTCCAATACTCCGGTAAGTTGTGTGCACTCTATATGTTTTTTAGCAGAATCCAAATTTATAAACCAAGATGAAAGTTAGAACGAGCTCATGACGGCGCTGCTGGAAATAAAGAATATCGAGACCTATTATGATCTGATTTATGCCATCCGGGGCACGTCGTTGAGCGTTGAGGAAGGGACGATCACGGCTATCCTGGGTACCAACGGGGCCGGGAAATCAACCATTCTCAAAACGGTCATGGGGCTGATTTACGATCAGCCGGACAAAGGCACCATTGAATTTAAAGGGCAGCGTATTGACGGCCAGGATACCGAAAAGATCGTGCGCCTGGGCATCTCTTATGTTCCTGAAGGGCGGGAAGTTTTTGAAGAGCTCAGTGTCAGGGAAAATTTGCTGATGGGAGCCTATACCCGCAAAGACCGCCACCACATCGCCAAAGACTTTGATCGCGTTTACGGCTACTTTCCGGTCCTCAAAGAACGGCACAACCAGTGGGCCGGCACCCTGTCCGGCGGCGAGCAGCAGATGCTGGCCATCGGCAGGGCCCTGATGAGCCGGCCCCAGCTGCTTTTTTTAGATGAGCCTTCGCTGGGGCTTTCGCCCATTCTGGTAAAAGAAATTTTTGAAATCATCAAAACGATTCATGCAGAGGGAGTGACCATTTTGCTTGTCGAGCAAAATGCCCGCATGGCGCTATCCATCGCCGATGTTGGACTGATCATCGAAAACGGACGGTTTGTGATGAAGGGCAAGGCCAAAGAATTGATGGAAGATAAAGATGTTAAGGAGTTTTATATGGGGGTGCGGTCGGAGGCGTCGGTGAAGGGGTATCAGAGATGGAAGCGAAAGAAAGCCTGGCGATAAAATTGGTTTTCAACCAATTTTATATTTTGTTTTTTACGTTTGATAAAATCATAAAAAGTCAATTTTTTCTGTTTTCCTGTCATTCCGGTGAAAGCCGGAATCCAGTAAATTCGAAATGTTCTGGATGCCGGATCAAGTCCGGCATGACGATTTCGAGGAATTTTTCTGGAACCATCAATCGCGGCAAGATGCCGCTCCCACAGCACATTTATTAATTTATCTTTCAGACGATGTAATTTCGCCTGTTAAACAAAATGAATATCGAATATCGAATCACAGAAGTAGGGTCGGCCTCCGTGCCGACCTCTGACCGGCGGGCGCAGAGGCCCGCCCTACTTCGATATTCTGCGGTTCTGCGGTTCAAGAAGTAAACGTTTCGAAAGTTAAAGCGATGACCAAAAATACCAACGAGACCGTTCCCACCAGATTTCTAAAAGCGGTGGAAAAGTGGGGCGACCGCGTGGCCTTGCGCAAAAAAGAGTATGGCCTCTGGCACGACATATCCTGGCACGATTACTACGATCAGGTCAGATCCGTTGCCTGTGCCCTGATGTCAATGGGCCTCGAAAAGGGTGACACCGCGGCGATTATTGGCGACAACTGCCCCGAGTGGGTTTTTGCCAACCTGGGGATTCAATGCTGCGGGGCAGCCACCACCGGAGTATATGCTACCAATGCCTGGCAGCAGGTGGAATATGTCGTTAAAAATTCAGATGCCAAATTCTTTTTTGTTGAAAATGAAGAACAGCTGGACAAGTGGCTACGTTTTAAAGGCAATGTGCCGAATTTAAAGAAGGTGATCGTATGGGACACCGAAGGGCTGCGGCAATTCAAAGATCCTGTGGTCATGACGTTTGAGGAGCTGGTTGAAAGCGGCAGCAAGGTGGCTGCTGACAATCCAGAGATGTTTACAAAGCGTGTTGCCGAAGTCGAACCGGATGACGTCTCGGTCCTGGTCTATACCTCGGGAACTACCGGTCCGCCCAAGGGCGCCATGCTGTCGCATGGCAACTGCCTGTGGATGGGGCATGCCATCACCACGGACAATCCCATGACCACCAAAGACGAGATCATGTCTTTTTTGCCGCTGTGCCATATATTTGAACAACTGTTTACCGTGCTGGGCCATATTACCTGCGGGCATGTCGTCAATTTTGTCGAAAGCATGGATACGGTGGCTGAAAACATGATGGAAATATCCCCCACGGTGGGGTACGCTGTTCCGCGAATCTGGGAAAAATATTTTTCGGTCATCCAGATCCGCATGTCTGATGCCACCTGGTTTAAACGAATTATCTTCTATTTGGCTTTTAAAATCGGAAAGAAACGCGCTATTTTGAAGATGAATTTTAAAGCCGTACCGTTTTATTTGGAAATGCTCTACCAGCTGGCCTATTTCGCAGTTTTTCGTAAACTAAAGCAGCGTATGGGCTTTGATCGTATACGTGTGGCTGTATCAAGCGCGGCTCCCATTGCCCCGGAAATTTTACAATTTTATCAATCCATCGGTGTGAATCTGGTCGAGGCCTACGGTCAGACCGAAGCTACTGGTGCGGTCACGATTTCCAGGCTTGAACGCGTTAAGTTTGGCGCCGTTGGTCAGCCGCTGACCGGAATAGAAATAAAAATTGCGGATGACGGCGAGATCCTGGTGAAGTCACCGGGGATTTTCAAAGGCTATTTCAAGAATCCGGAAGCGACCGCCGCTACGATCGTAGATGGCTGGCTGCATTCAGGCGATGTGGGTGAATTCGATGAAGATGGGTTTTTGAAGATCACCGATCGCAAAAAAGATATCATCGTTACCGCCGGCGGCAAAAATATCACCCCCCAGTATATTGAAAACAAACTCAAGGCCAGCGTCTATATCAATGACGCCGTTGTCATCGGCGACCGGCGAAAATATTTAACCTGTTTGATCATGATCGATGAAGACAGTGTCGTAAAATATGCACAGGATCACAAAATTCAGTTTTCAACATACAAGGATCTGACTCTGCATGAGGATATTCGAAAGCTGATCCAGAATGAAGTTCGAACGGTGAACGAAACTCTGGCAAGGGTTGAACAGATCAAAAAGTTTTGTATCCTGCCCAAAAAGCTCTACGAGGAAGACGGAGAAGTCACCCCCACCATGAAGGTCAAGCGCAAGTTCGTCAATGAGGCCTTTTGTGAACTTATCGACAGCATGTATTGATGTCAGAGGACAGATCCAGGTGATTGCGGATTTCAGATTGCGGATTGCGGAATTTTAATAGCCACGGACCCGTCTTCGCTCTGGCAAGTTACGCCTCGGCACGCCCACACAGACACACACAGGTGATCTATAAAAAATATCCGCAGATTACGCAGATTACACAGATTATAAAAATAAGTTATGTAAAATTCGCCACCCCAATGGAATCCTCCTAAAGGCAACCCCTCCTGTAGCTGCCAGAAGCCAGTGACCGGAAGCCCGTGGTTATCTTGATGAAAGTTTAAATGTATTCATAACACCGTGGCAGCTGCAGGCGGTACTGAGTATTATCGGCTTTTGAGCGGCCTCAATTTCATTTAAGGCTGCAAACAAGGTTTGGGGGGTATACCCACCCACCCCGGGTGCCAGTTGATGGCTTCGAATCACAATGGTTTTTAGGTCTTTTCGCTGAATTGATTTCAGAAATTCATGCAGGACCATTAACCGCGGTTTAGCGGTATGGGTGCAGATTTCATCCGGCTCAGGGCAATTTTCGGGGCATTTAAAATCGGCGATACTGATATAAATTTGGCCGGTTTCTGCGTTTATCGGATTGGGAAGTTCAGTGACGAGATCCTGCGGTACGGCGATTTTTTGTACGATGCGGGTCTTTGATAGTTTTGTTCTGATCCACTCATATGCCGTATGCAAAGGGATGGCGGGTACAATCCAGTCGGGATAAGGCGGGCTCGCCAGGTTGCGTTCAAGGTATTGAATACCGTCCATGCAAACCGCCTCAAACCCCAGCCGATCCAACTGTCTGCATACCGTTTTTTCCTTCTCCACAATGGTCAGGTTCGTTAAGGGATGTTTTTTGCTGAGTACTCTGGCGGCCCTGAGGCCAAATTTACCGCCACCGATGATCCAAAAGTTGTCCACGGCTGATTGTCCATAGCGGTTGTCAATATGTTCTATATGCCGGATTTGCTAACAAGCGAAATGGTAGTTTGTAACGGCTTAAAATTATTAACGCATGACAACCGCTATATTATTATTTTTAACAAACAAGGTTATGAAGAAAAATTACTAGAGCGTTTGGACCAAGTTACATTATACGTTCTGAATAACCCAATAAAGACTCAGAAAACTGCCTATATCGGAATAGTATTATGCCAAACGCTCTATTTTCAAGAACCGGTGCTTTGCTTTTTAAGCATGGCGATCGGTTTTGCCATATCCAGAATATGGTTGTGAATCATTTCCAACTGATCCCCGGGTGCACCCAGCATCAGATCACATGGATCCACCGATGATTTTAGTCTGCAACCCAAACCCAAAAACGTAATGTTAGAAATCCCTTCAAGAAGGGGCAGGGCCGTAATATCGGCACAGCCACCCAATGCGCCGCCGGATTGAGGAAGATCCATGCGCCCGCCCTTTTCATAATTCAAGGCGTAAAGCAGCCACATGACCTGCTCACTGTTGGCGGTAAATATCAAAACCTGCGGTGTTTGTTTGAAATATGACAGCGGCGCGATCAGAGCGGCCCGGGTTTTGCCTTTTTCCAGGTACGATGATTTGAGAATCGTTTCAGCAGAAGCCTCTTCTGTTTCAAAGAGGCCCACACCGTACTTTTCTAAAACGCCATCATCCAGGAAGGCTTCCATGTCTTTTTCAAAACCCAAAACGGATGTTCCCAGTTTGCAGCCCATTTGCTCTTTTTTCAGAAGCAAGACCTCACCCTCACCGGCGGCGACCAGCGCATGGCAATAGCTTTTGTATTCTTTTTGCGTGAAGGGCACCTCGGTCGGCAACGGGTCTGTTTCCTGGTAAAGCAATACGCCAACCGGCTCATATTGAAGGGACAGGCTTTTAACCAGGTCTTGAGAAATGGTTCGAAAATCGTTCATGTCATCTGCCTCATCATTTAGATTTTAATGAATTCGTAAAATGCTGAATTCGTCAAGTGTTTGGTGTTTCGTATTTTGTGTTTCGTATAGCGTATATGACTATTTATCAATTTGATACAATTCTAAACACTAAACACCAAATACTAAACACTCTCGTAGCAAAAAAGCCGGTAACAGACAACCGCCTTCTGCTGTCAAACTTGACACAAAATCATGAAACGAATATTAATTATAGCAATTGTCATAAATATGACAAACACTCTATCTGAGCGGTCCGGAAGTTTTACCGTCATGCCCGCCTTCCAGACTGTCTCGTAATAATCAAGCGAGAAAAATGAGCCTTTTTGTCATTCCGGGCTTGACCCGGAATCCAGTGTTTTTTGAAAGTGTTACAGTGCTGGATGCCGGATCAAGTCCGGCATGACAGGCAGAATTTTAGCGCTATTTTGAATTACGACACAGTCTACTTTGCGGGATCTCATGTTTATACTGGAGTTTACTACGAATATGAATCGCAAAGGCTTACTGCTAATTTATACAGGCGAAGGCAAGGGAAAGACCACCGCGGCTTTAGGATTGGCGCTCAGAGCGGCCGGGCAGGGGCTGAACGTGCTTATTCTGCAGTTTATGAAACGCAATAAAAAAATTGGTGAATTCAAAGCGTTGGTCAAGGCCGGACTCCCCATCACCATGCGACAGTATGGACGGCGGGTTTTTTTCCGTACGAGGACCTGCGAGCCTATGGATATTTATCGGGCGCATCAGGGCCTTGAGGCTTTCAAAATAGCGATGAAAGACAATGCCTACGATCTCATCGTTCTGGATGAGATCAATATGGCGGTTCATTACGGTTTATTGAGTATTGCAGAAGTCGTCGCCGCAATTGAGCAAAAGCCCCCGGAACTGCATCTGGTGCTGACCGGCCGGAATGCGAATCAAAAGCTAATTGATATGGCCAACCTCGTAACTGAAATGCGCGAAATAAAGCATCCTTACCACCAGGGGGTCTATGCCCAACGCGGAATCGAATTTTAGAAGCGTTCTGTTGGGCTTATCCGTCATTTTATGGATGTAATAAAATGCCTCTTGAAAATTTAAGGAGTACAGAAACCAATGGGTACTTTAGGAATTTTAACCTGTGAGATTCTGGAACTGGAATTTGCCAGGCTTTTGGCTGCGGACAAAGAAGTGAACCGCATTACGGTTCTTGAAGATGAACGCTCTGCTAACTTTATTGCAGCGCTTGAATCCATAAAAAAAGACAACTTAAAACGAATCACCAGCTTCAAGGCATTTACCCCTGCCGCCGAAAGCCCGCTGGAAGTCCTGGTTGGTGTTTTGGAGTTGGCTTTGCACAATCGCAAACACACCCTTCAACAGGGTTTAATTGAGGCCGCAGCTACAATTGGGCCCCATGTAGATGCCCTGATGCTCGGATATGGTTTGTGCGGTAACGCATTGGAAAACCCTCAAGAACTGCTCTCCGATGCCGGTGTGCCCATTTTTATCCCCATGGATGAGGATCATCCGGTTGATGATTGTATCGGTCTGCTCATCGGCGGGCGCGAACGGTATTACGAAGAACAATGTGAGGTAGCGGGCACGTTTTTTATGATACCGGGCTGGACATACCACTGGAAGCGCATGTTTGAGCAGGAGTTTGGCAACCTGAGCCATGAAATGGCCAAACGGCTATTCAAAAATTACGAACGGTCACTTTTGATTTCGACGCCCATTATGTCCCTTGCAGACATGCAAAAAAATTCAAAAGCCTTTAATGAGTTGTTCGGTCTGCGTACCGATGTTTGCAACGGCACCCTCAGCATTCTCCAGAAGACCTGGGATACGGCTAAAGCACACTTGAATTCAACTTGAAGTGGTTTCAAAATCTCAGATCAGGTTCCCCGCTTTAACGCGGGATTGCACGTCTTTATTTTAACAAATTAATGTGTGCATCAAGGGCTAAAAGTGCCTGAAGTAAACTAAAGCTTGGGCCTCACGCAAAGCCGCAAAAAAACACGCGCGCAAAGACCCGAAGGTTTTTTTATTGTTTAAACTAAAATTCTTTGCGGCTTAGCGGCTTTGCGTGAACAAGAAATTAAAATGGACAGAATTCCACTTTGCATCGATCGAAAAGACCCCTCTGTAAGCTCCCCCAACGCCTGGCCTCTTGATAAAACCATCTTTTTTATGTAAAAAAATCAACTATTAGACGATTTTCATATTTCAGACGGTCGTGTAAAAATTTAAAACGATAATTTAATGTCTCGGAATTTCTATGCCTGACGAAACCCAAACTAAGCGTTTTATATATCCGACCCAGGGCGTTTGCCCCCCTGAGATTCATTTTAAACTCGATAACGGCATTCTTGAGGAAATCCGTTTTGTGGGGGGTGGCTGTCCGGGTAACGCTCAGCTGGTGGCGCGTCTTTTAGAAGGAAAGCCGCTGGCAGAGGCCCTGGAATACCTCGTCGGAATTGATTGCCGCAATGGAACCTCCTGCCCCGCTCAGCTGGCTGCTGCCGTTACCGCCGCTAAAAATGGCAACCTGACGCCCGCCGAATCTTTTCGGGTTCATGCTGACACTTCCAACAGATGCCGGATCGGCCTTATCAGTTCCATCGAAGGCAATTCCGTTATTTTGCAAAAACTCATGCAACACATGCAAGCCAGTGGAATAGACGCCTGCTATTGCCTCGGCAGCCTGACGGGGGATTGTGCTCATAACAAAGATTTGATTCAGAATATACGGAAACACAACATTTTTGCGATTCAGGGGGAAGGCGACTGGTGCTATGCCCAGGGTCAAGAAAAAAAGAACATGCCGCCACTCGAACAAAAGGACAGGGATTGGCTGTTGCGCTTGCCTCAGGTACTGAGTTTTCAAATGGAACATAAAAAAGGATTTGTCTTTTTCGGCGATTATATTCAGTCACTTCCTGATTATTCTGACTTTGAACCCTTTGCCCTGGAAATGAATATGGTGTGCGGGTTGACCCATTTCATGCAGGATGAAACCGTTTTTCCGGCCCTGGAGGCCATGATACCCCAATTTCGAGCCGATATTATTATTTTTGGCCAGCTCAAACGCTGGGGTCATTGGCATATTGCCGGCAAGGATTTCATCAGTCTCGGGCCTGCATCGGACGCAAAGGGGCTATCCTGGGGTCAGCTGGAAGTGGCTGATGAAAAGATCGAATTTAAGATCATGCAGGCTGAATACGAAGGAGGATGATTTGACCCAACCCGTTTTGGTGGATGTGCTTTTGACTGATTTTCGGCAATGAGTTGCCTGCGTCTATATGGCGGAGTCGGTAAAGGTTTTACCGCAAGACATCCAGGAAATTATCGAAGTGCATGAATGGGATATGCGCACCCGAGAAGGGGTGGTGCGCTTTCGGGAACTGAAGGCCAAGTCCCTGCCCAGCGTTGCTTTAGACGGCGACCTGGTTTATGAATCCCTTATCCCCATGCAGGAAGAACTCATCGACGAAATCCGCAGACGTTATAAGGAAAAGAATCAGAATGAATAATATCTATCTGGAAGATGTTAACATTGAAGGCTTTAAATCCTTTTCAGAAGAAACCAACATGAGCTTTCAGCCCGGCATCGGCGTTATTATTGGAAATAACGGCGTCGGAAAATCGAATATCCTGGATGCGATTGTCTGGGCGCTGGGCGAAAATGATCTGGACCGCATCCGTTGTTATGAAAAAGAAGAGTTGTTTTTTGCCGGCAGCAAAGACTATCCGCCGGCACCCAAAATTCGGGTGGAGTTGATGCTAAAGCAGGGAGAAGAAAAAGACGCACCCGGCATCCAATTGGCCCGTGAGAGAAACAAAAATGGGGACGATCAATACTGGATTGATAAAACCAGCTATGCACGCCAAGCCTATCGTGAAAAATTAGATGCCTATAATCTCAGGCATTGTCTGGCAACCATCATCCGGCAGGAACAAATTAATGACATGATTCAGCTCGATCCCTGGCAGCGGTTTGACGGCATCCGGCAAGTGCTGGGCCTTGATTCCGAAGAAGAAACCGTTGGATGCCTCAAAGATATCATTGGTCCCTTATTTCAGCGCTATATGTCTTATCTGATACCGCTTGGTGACGTCGAGCTGGATGTGATTTCAAAAGATGGGCACAGGGGATTGGAGATCGAAGTCAACCTTCCGGGCAATCGCCTGCGCAGGGCCCATCAATTGTCCGGCGGCGAAAAATCCATTACCAGTCTGGCGCTGAAGCTGGCGATTTTCCACCAACTTGAAAGCCCTTTTTTTCTGCTGGATGAAGTGGAGCCCTCCCTGGACTATACCAACCACAAGTCGATGCAGACCTTTCTCAAAGACGTGGCCGACAGCAAACAGCTGATCATGATTACTCACCTTAGAAGCACCATCGCTCTGGCCAATACGGTGCACGGCGTGAGAACCCGCTGGGATGGATCTTCGTTCATGAAATTTTATTTTGTGATGGACGAGCGTTTGTTGAGGCTTTATAAGTGCTGCTAAAATGATTGCGATCAGCGACCTCGATACGGCTATCCATAAGGCCAGGCCTATGCTGGAAAGCCTGCAGCGCTTATATCAGCGCTTGCCGCAGACCGGCTGCCAATGTGAGCAACCGGGTGTATGCTGTGCATTTTTGCCGGAAATGACATGGATGGAAGCCGTCCAATGGGCCGGGCTCATCCAGGCAATGCCTGCCGGTGACCGCACGAAGATTCTGCAAAAGTTTTTGGAATTTTATCTGACAAATCCCATTCGTCCTGCCGGATGTCCTTTCCTGGAAGATGGCGCCTGCACTATTTATGAATTGCGCCCTTTTGCCTGCCGCGCCTATGGTCTGTGGAGCCCCGAATTCGGTAAAGTCAGAACCCAAAAAAGCCGGCAGGATCGAAAAGCGTTGCTGCAAATGTGGCAAAAATTCGGGCTGGAGCTTCCCCCGCAGACGGTGGAATCTGAAATCGATTATTGTGATCGGGTTCGTTGCGCAGCTGAAAAATCGATGTCTGACAGTCAACTCATGGATATCTTGCAGCAGATATATGAACTCGATCAAGCCTTAGCGGAGCTGCAAACCAGATTTGAAGCTGAATATCATTCCGACTTTAGTTTTTTGATTGCGTCCCTGGCTCTGGGCTATCGCAAAGCAGTCCTCGGGAAATTTGCCGTTATCAAGGAAATGGTTCAGCAGGGAACCACAGAGCGGCTTGAGCAAATGCTGGGCAAGGCAACTGCAGAGGTGCTTGGTTAATTTTGGGTTTCGGGTGCCAGGTGTCAGGTGTCAGTAAACAGAGGACAGGCAATAAATGGGAAGTAGGGTCGACCCCCGACTGCCGCGGCGAAGCCCCGAGCGAAGACGGGTGCCGACCGCAGAACGGCGGGCACAGAGGCCCGCCCTACATCTGAATGCTGACACCTGAAACCACAGTTATTACGACTTTTGTAACTTTTTTGTGCGACACAGTATTAAGAAGTTTCAACTATGCAGCGGTTTAATTCTTTGAGCGTTTCATCCGCATTTATTTTCCATCCGATAAAGGCCAGCCGGGTTTCAGCTTCACCTTCCCATGGGGACCATTCGCTTTTGCCGCCGACAAAATTGAGCATTTCCAAGCGATCCACAAAACGAACCGGGCCTTTAATTCGAAATAATTCCCAGGGTAAATTGGTGATAAATTTTTTAAAGCAAGCCTCGTCGAAAATTCTTGAATCATGGAAAGAAAATGTCACAAAGTTAATAGACTTAGCCGGATGGCTGTCGTGTTCTTCGGGAGAATGATGATGGTCGCTTGAATCAGGTTTGGCGTTTAAAGCCGCAGGCTGGAAAAATTGAATCGGCTTTAATCCAAATATTTTTGGTTGAGCCTGTGCCCAAAGGGTTTCCGGATCGATTCCGCAGTGAATTGTTGGCACCACCTGGCAGTCGGGTATGACGTCATGGATTTCGGCAAGAAACTGCGGAATTTTTTCTGCGGCCATTAAATCAATTTTATTTAAAAGGATTAAATTGGCCATTTCAAGCTGGTTGTAAAAAAGCTGTCCGAATACTTCGCGCGCCCCCCAGATATCTGCCTCCAACACCGTAATAATTTTTTTAAGTTGCATGTGTTGACCGATCTGCGGATCCTGCAAAACCGTTGTAATCGATTTGGGGTCGGCTACGCCTGAGGCTTCTATTAAAATACGGCGGGGTTTGAATCGCTTCCAGATGCGCGTCAGCGATTGATGCAAGTCGGCGCTGAGCGTGCAGCAGATGCATCCACTGGTCAGCTCGATCACGTCAGAACCGCTATCTTTAAGCAAGGCACCATCGATGCCGATGTCGCCAAACTCATTGACCAGGACAACTGTTTCGGAGAGGTCGGCTTGCCAGGAAAGAATTCTTTTGAGCAGGGTGGTTTTACCCGCCCCCAAAAAGCCCGACAAAAGTAAAATGTCGGCTTTATATTCCGGCTGATTGCCAAGTGGTGCGCTCATTGAACTTTTCCTCCGAATTGACCCGGATCAAAATAACCGGGGTGGATGAATCTACACGGCGATGGTTGCCACCTGGTAACAGCGCAAGCAGCGCTCGGCTTCGGCCACGGCTTGCTGGGCGGATAGGCCCTGCTCGACTTCATCAAAGGTTGATTTTCGCGTGTCCGGTGGGAGTATGTCCGGCTGGAAGCGCGGTTTGCTCTCGACCTTGAGGATTTCCTCGTCCGGGTCATAGACTTTTACGGTTTCGAAAAGCTTATCAAAATAGTGGTCGTCATCATAATCAAGGGACTGCGTATTAATTAAGCGATCGATGCTGTGAGCCGCCCGGCGGCCGCCGGCGCAGGCGGTAATCAAGGCATCCGGTCCGGTTTCGCAGTCACCGGCAACAAAGATTTTTGGGCGGCGGCTCTGCTTGGTGTATTCGTCAACGACAATGGTATTCCATTGGGTTGTTTGAACATCATCCATTCCGGCAAGCAGTGAAAGATCGACCTGCTGCCCAATAGCTGAAACGATGGTATCGCAGTCAAAAACAAATTCCGAACCCTCAACCGGCACCGGTCGCGGTCTACCGCTGGCATCCGGTTCACCCAGTTCCATTTTGATGCATTCAAGGCCGACCACCTTACCCGCTTCAGCCAGGATCCGTACCGGCGCCGTCAGGAAGTGGAACTGCACCTGTTCTTCTTCGGCATCGTGAATTTCGGCCTCATCGGCCGGCATTTCGTTGCGGGTCCTGCGGTAAACCAGGTGAATATCTTCTTTCTCGGTGCGCAAGGAACAGCGAACACAGTCAATGGCAACATTTCCGCCGCCGATAACCACGACTTTTTTGCCCTGCGGATACGGATCACGGCCGGCGTTCACCTCTCGCAGGTACGCAAGCCCCGGGATAAATCCCTGATATTCTTGGCCTTCTCCTTCGATACCGATTTTGGTGCTGTCCTGCGCACCCATACCGATAAAAACCGCATCGAATTCATTTTCTAGTTGAGAGAGCGTCAGATCATTTCCGATGGTTTGACCGTAGTTGATGGAAACGCCCATTTTCTGAATTTGCTGCACCTCACCCTGCAGGATATTACGGGGCAGCCGGTAGTCGGGAATCCCCACGGCGGACATACCGCCCGGTCGATCCAGGGCCTCATAGATCGTTACCTCATGGCCTTTGCGGGCCAGGTGATAGGCACAGGTAATGCCGGCGGGTCCGGCACCGACAATGGCCACTTTCCCGGTATTTTCGGAAGGCGTGATTTCGTATTCGGGCTCCTTTTGCTCGGCGAGCTCATGATCCGCCACAAAGCGCTTGAGCGCTTTTATCGAAATGGGTTCATCTAAATTGCCGCGCCGGCAATGTTTTTCACAGGGCCTGAAACAGACACGACCCACGATACCCGCTATGGGCAGACGTTCGCGAATGACCGTGAGAGACTCTGCAAATTTGGCGTCTTTGATCAACTCAACGTATTTGGGAATATCGAGGTGAATCGGGCAGGCGTCCAAACAGGGAGCGGTCAGTTTTGAATAATAGGTTCCCTTTGTCATCTGTTTCTCGCCGCTGACGGCCTGTGAAAAATCATCGCCAAAATATTTGAGGGCATGAAATAGTGGTGCCGGTCCGGATTTGCCGATGCTGCATTTTGCATTGCTAACGATTGCTTCAGCAGCCGACTGCATAAATTCCAGGTCTTCTTCGGTCGCTTCGCCGTTGGCGATATCCTCAAAGACCTCGAGCATCTCCTCCCAGCCCGTTTTGCAGTAATTACATTTATCACAGGTTTTTGAATGCGCCAAAACGGCCTCAAAATAGGCCCGGCAAAGATCGATGATATCCACATCAGGTGATCGCAGTACAATTCCTTTCCAGCCCATCAATGCTTTGATCTTTTCGTCCTGCTTGAAATATTCAGGCAAATCCAGATCTTTGATTGATGCCTGGTTTTGCGCTTCATCGCCGCGGTTTTCAATAATTTCTCCGCCCCATGAACTGAAAATTATGTCCGTCATGCTATCGCCTCCATACCTTAATAATGCACTCAATTTTCCGATCAAATTTTTCTCATACCGTATAACCGATGTCAATGCATTCGATTTTATTGTTTATAAAATCATCTATATTCATTCTAAAAATCATCTTTTAGACGATATAAAAAAGAGGAAGTTTTGATAATAGATAATTGAGACTTTTTCACCCTGCAAGGTTTTTGAGTTAAGTCGGGAGGATGACCCCCATGGCATATTCCTGCGCGTAATGCGCTTTAATATGTTAAACCGCGACAGGGCCCTCTGGGTGGTTTGGGGAAATTATTTTTTTAAAGACCAAAGGAGGTAGGCTATGCAACGTTTTAGTAATGAGCCAAAGGTTTATGACGTCGGTGGCGTGAAACTCGGCGGTCAGCCGGGCGATTATCCCACAGTCTGCTGCTTCTCCATCTTTCAGGAAAGCGACAAGTTGTTTGACAAGGGCAGCCGCAGAAAAGGGTTCAATGAAGCGCGAGCAGAAGAATTGCTGAAAGGGGCAGAAAAACTGTGGAAGGAAACGGGCGTGCCCGTTATGGCCGACATTGTCGCCAGCCCGGGCGAAAAATTCAAAAAATATGTGGATTTTGTCACCTCGGTCAGCGACATGCCCTTTTGCGTTGACGCCATTATGATGCCGGCCAAATTGGAGGGCGCGGCCTATTGTGCCGAACAGGGTTTGCTGGACCGAATGTTCTATAACAGTATTACCGTCTGGGAGGAAGACTTAGAAACGGAAGTTAAGGAATTGGCACAAATTGGCGTCAAGCATGTGCTGCTGGTTGCCTTTGATCAGGATGATCAGACACCCAATGGCAGGATTACCGGCGCCCAAAAACTGCTGGATGCCATCGAAAAGGCCGGCGCCGAATTTGAAAGTATTATTGTCGATACTACCACCCTCAACGCGCCCGCCAATGCGTTGTGCGGGCTGTCGAATCAGTTAATAAAGGAAAAATGGGGCTTTGCAACCGCCAGTGCGCCCAGCAACGGTTCTTACATGGAATTGCAGCGCTTTAAGGATATGTTTGGATTTAAAGGTTGGGCCGGGTTTGATGCCGCGGTGGAAGCCCTTTCGGCGTTTTATTACAATGATTTAATTTTCACCGGGCCCATGGCAGGTGCGCCGCGGGTCGTAACCGCAGTTGCGGCGGCCGATGCGTTTTTAGCCACGTCGGTTTTTAATGAAACCAAAGAGCTGCCCAAAGATCCCAACCACCCATTGCTCAAGCTATTTCCGGAGTTTGCCGAACAGCTCAAGGTGGCCTGGGATAAGCCCAGTGACCTTGAAAAAATGTAGCCGTATGGAATATGGAATGATGCGTTTGTAATCTTCAGTTGCATGCCTTTTTGAGTCGGGCGAGGATTGCTTGAGATCCTCGCCCTTTTCAACCCCATCGTTATGTCGCCTCCGTGCGCTCCCCGGAGATCCTTCCACTCAAAAAACAATTTGTTCCCGCCGGCAGATCTCTATCTGTAAGCTGCCGCGCATATTCATTTATCGGATGCGGGGGCAGCGGATCTTATATTTGAATCAAAATCGGCTTGCTGATTGACATTATCAGTGTTAATAAGGATTTGGCGTGAGCCAGCGCCTTTTGCAATGATGCGTGAACCTGAAGGAAGGCCCTGCCTAAAATCGGGCCGGCATAAAATTATGCGACATTTCGTTATCCGTCATCCAGGTGGGAAATGACTATTTTTGACTGGCAAAGTGAACTCAACCGGGACGGGCACCGGGTTGTGATCTCGGGACAGCCCATTGCCATGCACTGCCATCATTATAATATCAATTTGCAGAAAACGCTGGAGGAGACCCTGGGCGCGGAAGGCATCGAGCTTTTGTACCGTTCGGCTGAGGAAACCAATTATAATAGTTTGCAGCACCTCTTCAACCAATATAAAAAAATCAGAACCCTAAAATCGAAGCTGGAAATGGCCTCCCTGCTCTTTCAGAATTGCGGTTTGGGGATAATCCATTTCAGGAAGGTCAGACCCCATGCGGCTTATATTGCGAGCACCTCCAGCCATCATGTCACCGGGTGGCTCGCAAAACACGGGCGACGCGAAACACCCGGCTGTCACTTTACCCGGGGCTGGATTGCCGGTGCGCTGGAGGTGATTTACCAGCGTCCCCTTGGTTTTTATATCGTGGAGGAACGGCGGTGCAAAATGCAGCGGGATGAGGAGTGTGTCTTTCATGTCAAGGAGCGTTAAGTGGCAATTGATGTAAGCAAGATTATCCATGCGGTCATGGAAGGCAGCAAGATAAGGGAATCAAAGGGGATCATCCCCCTTTTCGGGGTCTATCTCTCGTTATTTTCGGTGAACTATTACAACCGGTTGAGCTTTGACTTTGAAATCAAAATGGGCAAACAGCGTGAGGCTGAAGCCAAGGCCCTTTTGATTGAAGCGGCCCAGGAGTGCGGTTATGCCACTTTTCAAGGCATTCGCGATTCCTGGGAGTGGCAGCAGGTTGTCGCCCCCATGGTTGAAAACAAAAAAGATCAGATTTTCGGTTTTGTGGCCGTGGCCGTGGCTTTTGGCTGGGGAGACCTGACCGTCGCGGAACTTGTTCCGGATGAAAAACTTGTGATCCTCGCCAGCGATTCCTATGAGGCCAACGGCTACCTGGAGCAATACGGTGCTGCAAAATCGGAAAAATGCTATATGCTGCGCGGGGTAACGGCTGCCTTCATGGACCTGGTTTACGGCGGCGATTATCCGGATGGCTGTTTTACCTTCGCAGCTCAAGAGCCGCGTTGCCGGGTAAAAGGAGACCCGTATTGTGAGTTTATTGCTCGAAGATCATCTGATTGAGATTACGCTTAAGGATAAAAGGCTCATAAAAGAGCAGGCCTGTTGGAAATGCTTATCCTGTTCCAAAGTGCTGTGCCCGGCGCATGGGAAACCATCGGTAGAATGCTGGCTGATTCCCAAAACCCATTGTGCCGATGATGTTAAAGACGATTTTTTTCAAAAAATATCCTCATGCATTACCTGCAGTTATTTTAAGAAACAGGGCGAACTGCACCCCCAGGGCTGGAATATTTTCATTTCGGAACAAATCCGGCAATACAATGTCAAAGCCTTGGAACATATCTATCAGAAAGAAGAAAGCTTTGTCGAGATTCTTGACCGCATTCCGGACGGTCTTTTCACGACCGATGAAGAATGGCGCATCACTTACTTCAACCCGGCAGCCGAAAAAATTACCGGTTTTTCGGCCGATGATGCGGTGGGGATGTATTGCAAGGATGTGTTTAAGAACTCCATCTGCGAGTCTGACTGTGCCCTTAAGCACGCGATCGCAGAAGGCAGAGATATCCACAACCGGGAGTATGAGATTACCAGCATTGAAGGCAAACGGATACCCGTTATTTGTTCAACATCGCCGTTTCGCGACGCGGCCGGGCGCGTTACCGGTGGTCTTGAAATATTTAAAGATATCTCCGAGTTGAAACGGCTCCAGGAAGAGGTCGCCAAACGCGAGAAAAAATATCGTCGCATCTTTGAAGGCAGCCACGATATGATCTATACCACCAACCAGAAGGGCCAGATACTGGATATTAATCAAGCCGGTGTCGAAATGCTTAACTTTCCATCCAAGGAAGAAATGCTCAAAACGGTGTCGGCCCAGACGCTTTATCGCCACTC
Source organism: uncultured delta proteobacterium (assembly GCA_963706575.1). GTDB lineage: Bacteria > Desulfobacterota > Desulfobacteria > Desulfobacterales > JAHEIW01 > JAHEIW01. The sequence continues at coordinate 690,792 of CAVPNL010000006.1, forward strand.
CTTGGATCGAGATCGATTTCTGGCGGCCATTAACCGGCGGGGCCAGGTAAAAGATTATGAAGTTGAATTTAAAAAACACGATGGCGCTGCGATGCATGCCCTGATTTCCAGCCGGCGATACCAGAACCCTGAAACCGGCGATGTCGAGTACGAGGGCATCATCAAAGACATTACCCATCGCAAGCGGACCGAAGAAGCGCTTAAGCAGCGCAACCGGGAACTTTCGATATTAAACAGCATTGCGGTGGCCTTAAATCACAATATGCCCTTGAACCTGATTTTACAGGAGGCGCTCAAAAACGTACTGAAGGTATTAGAGCTCAATCGGGGGGCCATTTTTCTGATCAATCGCGACCGCGAAAAAACCGAGGTCATTGCCAAATCTGGTTTTAATGCGGAAGGCACTGAAGACAACCAAGCGGTATTTTTCAAAGATCCGCTGTTGAGCAAAGCCCTCCTGGAAGTTGACATGATTTTAAAGCCCGAACCCATCTTTCCGACCTTTAAAGCCCGTTTTGAGTCGAAAGCCCAAAAATCTTCACCCTGGATGACCTGTTTTCTGATTACCTTCAAAGGCAAAGGAGTGGGCTTTTTGGGGCTCGACATCCCCTCATCTCGCAGATTGAGTCAATATGAGTTCCATTTGATGGGTTCTCTGGGCAACTTTTTGGGGGGAGCCATCGTGAATGCCCAGATGAGGGAGACGATTCGTCGCGATCGGCATGAGTTAAGACGGCTTACCGCAAAATTATTTCAGAGTCAGGAGGAAGAACGACGCCGTATCGCTCGAGAGCTTCATGATGAATCCGGTCAATCTCTAACGGCCGTGAAACTGGCCCTGGAAAGGTTGGAACAAAATCTGCCATCGCAAGAAAAAGGTCTCAGGGAAGCCATCGGCGAAATCATTATGATGGTGCGACGAACGTCCTCGGAAATCAGGCACCTTTCATACCACCTGCACCCGACCCTGTTAAGTGATCTGGGTCTTGAACCGGCGCTGGATCTTTATTTCAAAGAAATCAAAAATCATACGGGTCATAACATCGAGTTCAGCATGGTGGGATTTGATCACCGCCTGGATGCTGACATGGAAACGGTTTTCTATCGTTTCAGCCAGGAAACCCTGACCAATGCCCTGAAGCATTCCGGTTCGGATAACTTCCGCCTTTCCATTATCAAAAGCTATCCCAAGATCATCTTCCGGGCAGAAGATGACGGGATCGGTTTCGACACCCAGATCATTGGAACCGATAAGCGCAATCTGGGCCTGCTGGGTATGCGGGAACGAACCTCTCTGCTGGGGGGAACCTTCCAGCTGCGCAGCAAACCGGGAGAAGGAACCCGAATCCGGATTGAGATACCTTTTGCTGAGTCATTGAGCCATGGCTAATCCAGTTCGCATACTCATCGCTGATGACCATACCATTGTTCGCCAGGGTTTAGCGAGTTTGCTGAACGACCAGCCTGATTTGAAGGTCGTCGGCCAGGCCGACAATGGCAGAGCAGCGGTGGACAAAACGCTTGAGCTAAAGCCGGATATCATCATTATGGATATTGCCATGCCTCAGATGAACGGTATTGAAGCCGTAAAGCGCATAAAGAAGCAAGTTCCGAAAACCAAAGTTTTGATTCTGTCCATGTATTCCCATGAACATTATATCCATGAGCTTTTAGAAAGTGGTGTGTCCGGCTATCTTCTTAAAGATTCCAGCGGCCGGGATATTATCAATGCGATTCACGCTGCCATGAACAATGAGACCTTTTTGAGCCCTTCAATTTCCAAGGTGGTTGTGGACACCTATCGATCCCCCCGCAAAGGAGCCGCCAGTGCGGAGCGTTATAAACGATTGTCCAATAGAGAAAGGGAGGTTTTTCAGCTAGTTGCTGAAGGACATTCCACCCGACAAATCGCTGATATGCTTTGTGTCAGCATCAGTACGATCAAATCCCATCGGGCCAAAATCATGGAAAAACTAGAAATCTATTCGCCGGTCAAACTGGTCCATTTTGCCATCCAGCTCGGATTGGTTGATCCCGAATTATGAATCCAAATAAAAAAATAGGCATCATCACTCTTACCCGTCAGACGAGTTTAGCCTATTCAGCGCTGAAAAGGATTGTTGAGGACCTGGGATACGAACCCATTTGTGGTGAAGCCATCGGGTCCGATTGTATCTTTTTCCCATTAGAAGAAATCAATCTGGTGGGGCATGATTTTTTAGCCGAATTTTTTAAAAAGGCAAAGCTGCCAGATGCCGATGTCATTCTAATTTCAGCGCCTTATACGGTTAACTGGTTTATGTTGCCAAAGGTCGTTCATTGCTTGAGAAGCGTCTGTTCGGCCCCCATCATCCTGGGCGGCAATGAAGCTTCCAACAACTATAAAAATCTGATGGATTTTCGATTCTCCACTTTTGTGAATGAAGTGGTCGATGTCGCTCCTGATTTCATCGTCAGGGGAGCCGCTGAAAAAGTGTTACCCGACCTTTTACCCCTGCTGGATAAGCGCACCCTGGCCAATAACTGGGATCGAGATTTCCTGAAACAATTGCTCGAGATCCCCAATATTGTCTTTTGGCTGCCGGCCAGAAAGGCGCTGATTGCCACTGATTTTAACGCTGAAGATTTATCGGAAAAAGATATTTTTTCATATGTGAAATATGGCGAGAAGTCTATTGCGCTAACGTTGCAAAGAGCCTGTATCTGGGCCAGAAAATCCCGCGGAGGATGTTTATTCTGTGCGATTGCCAGTCAGTTCGGGGACCATTTTCATTGTGCGGTTCAAAGTGATTTTTTTGTAGAAGATCTGAGCGTATTTTTAAATAAAAACCCCCAGGTTAAATATATCGATATCTGGGATGATACCTTTAATATCAATCCGGAATGGGCGCTTAAAATCTGCCGCTATTTACAAACCTTAAGTAAAAAAGCCGGACGAAAAATCAGATATTCCTGTTTCCTGAGGCCCAAAGGCTTAACCGAGAAACTCGTCGCACAAATGGCAGACGCCAATATTCGGACGGCCTTTATCGGCGCAGACGCCATGACCGATGAGCTTTCACGGCGCATGCGAAGGGGCTGCACCATTTCGGAAATGAACACCTCGATCGCACTGCTGGCCAAAGGAAAAATCCAGCCCCGATTAAGCGTTCAGCTATTTTCGCCTGAGTCCACGATCGATGATGTCGGCATTACATCGACCCTGGCGTTTGGCTGTATTAAAAATGGGGAATCAACGGTTCACGTCCACCTGTACACCTATCCCTTATATGGATCGGATATCCATAAACTTCTGGCTGCCAGAGGTAATTTAAAAAAAATTCCTTCCCCCCTCTTAAAATTTGATAAAAATTGCGGCTTTGAACCCTATTCTATTGCCTATGACTATATGAATTATGACCCTGATGTTGAAGATATTAAGCTGAAAACATTTAATCTTTTGAACATTGAAACTTCATTCTATGTTCGAACCTACCCCGGCGATACCGTTAATGCCCGGGCGCTCAAGGAAATTCTAAGCCAGGTCAGAAACTGGTGTTTAGATGTTAAAAAGTCTCAGGCCACCAAATCGCTCTGGTATATGATGATCCTTTTTTGGGAAAATCAAAACGAAGGTTTGAGCAAAACGGAGTTGATCGATTGCCTGTCAAAAAATGAGCCGGATGAGCAAGTGCCGCAACATTTAAGAAAGGTCTATGGCAATTTCGGTTATCGTTACACCTTATCCAGATCATTTAATGAGGTCATGGAAATCCTCATAAAACAGAAATGGGTGAACAAAATAAAAAAAACGAAATACCGTTTGACTCCGGCCGGGATAAAGGAATTGAAATCGAGGATTAAAGCTGACAAGGTCGGTTCTTATCATATTGCGGCATATGGTGTCATAACCGCCAACGATTTGTTGGTGCGTCTCGCATAGCGATCCCCTAAAACCCTTCTTGCGCTTTTCCATTTCCAGCCAGGTTCCGGAAACCCGTTGTTATGTTGCTTTATTTCGGTCTCAATTTCTGATCTAAGTTTTAGATTTCAAATGAAAATCATCTCGTATCACCACAAAAATCATCTTTTAGACGATTTTCAAGAAGTGCTGAAATCGGTTAAGAAGATGAGATAATTTTCGGATCATGTGATAAAAAAACAAAATAAAAGCGAAAATTAACATTTAACAAAGAAAGGAGCTTTAATTATGGCTGAGCTGACTCCCATAGAACGAGTACAGCGATTTTTTAATCGCGAACCCGTAGACAAGATGCCATTTTTTTCGGGGATGGGTATGGTCCTCCTGCCCGCGATCAAAAAACTGGGCTATAACTTTCCATCGGTCCACCGGAATGCCGAGCGCATGGCTCGTTCTGCGATCGAATCTGCCCGAATGTTCAATTTGGATTCTGTTGTGGTTCCCTTTGATATGTGCTGGGAATCCGAAGCCCTGGGTAATGAAATCAGTCTGTATGAAGATTCTGAGGATATCCTTTATCCGACCATTCCCTATAAAAATTGGACGGAAGTGGATCAAGTCGAAATTTCCCAGGACGATATCGACAATATCATGGATAAATATCCGATGAACTTGCTGCCCGAGGCCATCGCGATTGTCAAAAAGGAAGCGCCGGATCTGGCCCTGGGTGCCTGGCAATTGGGTCCCTTCACCCAGTGCGGCCAGACCATTGAGCTGGATAAGGTCCTGAAGGCGGTTTTCAAAGATACCGCACGCGTAGAGGACATCCTGGACAAGTTTTCCGATATGATCATTAATATCGGAAAAGCACTCAAAGCCGCCGGAGCAGATTTTCTTACCCTGAGGGAACCCGGGGTGGCTGCAGACCTTCTGAGCCCCAAGACGTTTAAGGAGATGATCGCACCGCGACTCACACGGATTTTGTCGGGCTGGGAGTCACCGAAAGTGTTGCATATTTGCGGTTCTACCGATCCACTGGTAGAAATGATGTGGCAGATTGTGACCGATTCGGGCGCCCAGGCAGTCAGTTTCGACATAAAAAACAATCTTTTAGAAACACGGAAAAAATTAGGTGATGACGCCCTGATTGTTGGCAATTTCGATGTCTTCGGGCTGCCCTGTGCGGAAGAAACGACCGTCGAGCAGGCCATTGCGGGTATCCGGACCAATATTGACGGGAAAATCGATGCGGTCTGGCCGGGTTGTGATCTTTGGCCGGATATCAAAGAAGAAAACTTTAGGGCCATGGAAAAAACGGCCCGTGAGTATTATGCCGGTCCGACTCCAGCCGTTGGGCGGCTTTAAATTTAAAATAGACCGATAAGGAGATAAGGAGAATAAAAATGGCGAGCAAAGAAGAATTATTTGAATTGCTGAAAGACGGTGTGATCAATTATAAAGAGGAACAGGTCAAGGAAGCCGCGCAGCAAGCGGTCGATGAAGGATATGTGGCGCTAGAGATGATCATGGATGGTTTGGCTGCCGGAATGGAGGTCGTCGGTGAGCTCTACGAGAAGCACGAATATTTTGTCCCCGAGGTACTCATGTGCGCCGATGCCTTATATTTGGGCCTGGATATACTGCGACCGCATGTCCCCAAGTCGGACGCGGGCGCGGTGGCGCAGGTGGTAATCGGCAGCATCCAGGGCGATGTGCACGACATCGGTAAAAACCTGGTCAAGATGATGTTTGATGTCGCCGGTTGGGAGGTTTATGACCTTGGCCGGGACGTGCCGCTTGAGAATTTTGTGGAGGAACAGTTGCGGACGGATGCCGAGGTCGTGGCCATGTCAGCCATGATGACCACAACCATGCTGGGTATGAAAAAAGTTATCAAGATGATCAAAGATAAGAACCCGGACGTGGCCATCATGTTAGGCGGCGCGCCCGTGACCCAGGATGTCGCCAACCTTTTTGGTGCCGATGGTTATGCCGAGTCTGCCGGGAATGCGGTGGCAGAAGGGATCAAGATGATCGGGCGTCTGCGGGAATTCGAAAAAAAGAAGGAAGGGTAATTTACTGCTTCCATCTGGAAATCCCGGCCGGCAGCTTCTATTATCGGGGCTGTCTGCCGGGTTTTCCGTATTCGAAATATTGTCGCTAGGGGATTACCCTATATTCAGATCAGATCGCCGTCAGTTGCTGGCTGCCCGCTGATTTCAAAATGAAGGAGGATTTGAGCGCATGGGAGACAAGGATAACAACGCGATGGTTATTTTTCAACCGTCGGGACGAAGAGGCGAGGTGCCTAAAGGCATCAATGTGTTAGAAGCGTCCAGATTGCTGGGGGCTGATATCGAGGCCCTGTGTGGAGAAAAGAAGGTTTGTGGCAAGTGTAAAGTCCGTATCGAAGAAGGCCGTTTTGAGAAATACGGCATCGAGTCCAAAATGACCAACGTTAGCGCCTGGCAGGAAGAAGAAGAAAAGTTTATCTTTCCTAAAGAAAAAGAGACCGGTCATCGATTGGCCTGCGTCTGCGAAATTCAGGGCGATCTTTTGGTTTTCGTACCGGAGGAATCTCGCGCCGGCAAGCAGGTGGTGAGTAAAGCGGCCCGGGACATATATATCGAGCATAACCCGGCGGTAAAAATTTACACTGTTAAAGTCGACCCCCCCACCTTTGAAGAACCCACCGCAGATTTTGAACGCGTCTGCCGGGTACTGGAAAAAGAGCACGGACTTAAAGATCTGGCGGTTGACATATTTGCCTTAAGGCAGCTGCCCACGGCACTGCGCGACGGCGATTGGTGCGTGACGGTCAGTGTCTGGAACGACAGGGAAGTTGTGCGCTTTCGACCCGGCAAGGCCGAGCGCGCTTACGGATTGGCGATCGATGTGGGCACGACCACCGTGGCGGCCTATTTTTGCGATCTGACCACGATGGAGGTTGTCGATACGGTCTCTATGATGAATCCCCAGTGCAAATATGGCGAGGACGTCATGGCGCGGATCACCTATCACATGACCTCTACCGATGGGTTGCAGCGAATGAACGACGACATCATCGAGGGGCTCAATTCTCTGGTCGATCAGGCCATCCAGAACACCTATCCGCCCAAGAAGAAAAAGAAGAAGAAAAAAGGTGAAGAAGGACCGGCTGAGTTTGTGGAAGTGCCCGAGGAAGGCAAGACCTATCTGCGCCTGACAAAAGAAGATATTGAGGATGTAACCATTGGGGGCAACACTGCCATGCATCATATTTTTCTAAAACTCAATCCCGAGCATGTGGGGTTGGCTCCTTTTCCCCCGGTGATCCATCACAGTCTGGACATCAAGGCCCGCGATATGGGCATCAACATCAATCCCGCTTCTTATGTATTTGTGCTTCCCAATGAAGCCGGATTTGTGGGTGCGGATAACGTCGGTGTGATGCTGGCCGAAGAGCCGTACAAAAAAGACGAAATCTCACTGATTATTGATATCGGCACCAATGGCGAGCTGGTGTTGGGCAACAAAGAGAAGTTGATCTCCTCTTCCTGTGCGACCGGTCCGGCCCTGGAGGGGGCCCAGATTGCTTTCGGTATGCGGGCAGCCCCCGGGGCCATGGAACGCATCGAAATCGATCCTGAAACGCGGGAGGTGAATTACAAGGTGATCGGCCGCGACGCCTGGCGTAAATATTCGGAACCCAAGGACATGAAAGCCAAAGGCATCTGCGGTTCCGGTATTTTGGACCTGCTGTCTGAGCTCTACTGTGCGGGGATTATTATCAAAAGTGGCGCATTTAACAAAGAAGCGTTAGCGGGGCATCCCCGTTACCGATTGAACCCGGATACCAACCAGCCGGAATTTGTTCTGGCCTGGGCGGAGGAATCCAGCATTGATAAGGACATCGTGGTCACCCAAAAAGATGTCCGCCAGATCCAATTGGCAAAAGGCGCACTTTATGCCGGCTGTAAGCTCATGATGCAACGCATGGGAATGGAGAAAGTGGATACGATCAAAATCGCAGGTGCTTTCGGCACCCATGTGGATCGCGAAAAAGCGCTGATTATGGGGCTGTTTCCGGACTGCGAGATCGAAAAGATCGAAAGTGTCGGTAATGCTGCCGGTGACGGTTGCCGAGCGGCGTTGTTGAATAAGGACAAACGGGAGGAAGCCAACTGGGTATCGCGCAATGTGGAATACATTGAGCTGACCGTAGAGGGAGACTTCCAGACCGAATTCATGGAGGCCATGCAGATACCGCATATGACGGACGAATTTCCGCATCTGGTCGGTGTCGTCCCCGAGGAAATTCTAAATCAATAAATTGCGGTGCATCTTGGCTTCTCAAAAACCAAAATGGGTGTGTGTGACGGTTGATCCGGGAATCTGCGGCTTTCCGTGTGTTATAAAGGCCCGCAAAACAGGCGCTCGCGCGGTTTCGCTAAAAATTTCCGGTTCGGATTGCGAGCAGATTCAAAGACTGGCCGAGCGCCTTACGACTTTATCGATAAAAGAGCTGTTTACACCGCTGAGCCGCAATCCGGTATACATCTCAACTGAAAAGTCGGGTTGCCACCTCTCCTGTGCGATTCCGGTGGCGGTCATCAAGGCGGCTGAAGTGGCATTGGAGCTGGCGCTGCCGCAGGAAGTCCATATCAAATTCGAAGCGTGCTAGGAGCGCAACATCAATGCAAGAATCAAAAGTGGTTCCGTTTAAAGCCGGTGACGGCATATCGCATACCCTGACCCAGCGTCTGCTGGAAAAGGGCCGGTCATATGGCCTAAATGCGATTTTTCCGTTTGACATCGATAAAATTTCTGTGGCCGAATGGGTTCATCTTAAATGCCGTTACGGCTGTAACCAGTATAATACGAACTGGTGTTGCCCGCCGGCCACCCCTGATCCGGACAAGGTTCGTGCCGTTCTGTCGGAGTATTCCACCGCGCTCCTTCTGGTGGGAACCACAAATTGCTCGGACTTTTATCTGAACAACGAACGCAAGCGAATCTCTCAGGTCCGCTGCTGGAAGGGTACCATCAGCCTGGAACGCATCCTGTTTCTGGAGGGGTATTACAAAGCGTTCAGTCTTGTGGGGGAGTGTTGCGCCCTCTGCAAGGAATGCGCCTACCCGGATGATTGCCGCTTCCCGCAAGAAAAAAGACCATCGGTGGAATCATTTTCCATTGATGTCATTGGAACCTTGAAAAATCTGGGTACCACTTCAGCGGTTGCCGCTAAAACCTGTGAAACCTACAACTATTATGGCATTATTCTTTTGGAATAAACCCCGGAGGGCCATAATCAAAAATGGTTCTTGACAATTTTAGTCGACAATGATGATAAGTATTTGTGATTCATCGTTCAGGATTGCTGCAGAGAATTTGCAACTGCGGACGGCTTATCTTTCCACCAGATAGCGGCAATTAGACCATGAAAGGAGGTGATGAAAAAAAAACGTTTATACAATTTTATGTAAAAACGTGACCCCTAATCAAAAACGAAAGGAGATTCCCAATGGCCAAACAAATGTTGATCGATGCCTATCGGGGAAAAAGAACGGAAAAACCACCCTGGGTACCATACGCAGGGGTTCACTGCGCCTTTTTGATCAATGAGCCAGCTGACAAAATGCTCAAGGATCCCAAGCTTTTGGCGAAAGGAGTCGTTAATGCCGCCAAGAGATACAAAGCGGATGGAATTCCACTGGTATTCGATCTTTCGGTCGAAGCCAATTCCATCGGGTGCGACCTGAAATGGTGGCCCGACAATGTCCCTTCCGTAACCAATCATCCCTGTTCCGACAAGACTCCCAAAGATGCCGGGCTCAAAATGCCCACCAAAGAATCGGGTCGCTGGCCGGTGCTTTATGAAGCCGCAAGAATTGCCAAACCTCAGCTGGATGAACTCGATTGCGTCCTGATGGGTCTATTTTGCGGTCCTTTGACCCTGGCTTCCCATCTGGCCGGTGTGCGTATCTTTACCGATGTTTACAAAAATCCCGATTTTGCCGCCGAAGTTATCAAATTTGCCGGTGAAGTCGGCGCGGCAGCTGCAAAGTTCTATGCCGAGATGGGTTGTGAGATTATCGCCATCGTTGATCCGGTGGCCTCACAGATTAAATCCGAGACCTTCCAGAAATTTGTCACCCCCAATTCGCAACCGGCGATTAAAGCGATTCATGATGCCGGAGTGACCTCATCATTTTTCATTTGTGGCGACTGCACCAAAGTCATGGAAGATGTCTGTAAGATCGGCACCCACGGCTTTGCCATTGATGAACAGCTCAATATGCTTTTTGTGCGGGATCTGGCACGTAAACACGGGGTGGGCTTTGGCGGCAATTTGAAGCTGACGCTGGCCCTGAGCCTCGGGTTATTGTCTCCCAGAGAGGATGCGATTGTGAGCTTGGCAGCAGGCGGGCAAGAAGGTTATACCTTCGCCCCTGGCTGAGATATGCCTTACGATGTTCCGGTGGAACATATGGATCAGGCCATCGAAGTCAGAGATTGGTTTGAACAGTATTATGCCAAGTATCCGGAATCTTGGTAAACAATTATAGAAAGGAGGATTCGGATCATGGCAGACAAAATTACCATTGATGTGCTGACACTGGACAGCGTGCAGTGCGCCGCCTGCGGCTACATGATGGAGTCCATCGCCGCTTTGCCATCTGATGTTCAGGATATGATCGTATACAAGGAATGGTCGATCAAAAACAAAGATGGCATTGGCAAGTTTCTGGAGCTGAAGGGTAAGGTACTACCGACCATCTGTATCGAGCGGGATCTGGTTTTTGAGAGTATCATTCCGCAATATGAGGAACTGATCGATGAGATGGCCAAACGGGCGCCGAATGACGATATGCGTGATCGTATCCAGGCCCTGCGCGAAACAGGATTTGAGTTCGATAAAATCCAGGAGAACCTGGCGAAAGCAGGAGCCGGCATGTCGACGCGCACAGATTCCAAAGTGCAATGATAACTGTATAAACATGCACAAGCCGGGCCCTGCAAAAGGCCCGGCTTGTTTAATTCTACAGGCCGGGAGACGTGTTCCTATTGGAAACCAATGAAGCGGCTGAAAAACTGAAAACGTTTGTCTTAACGCACGACCTGCCCAAAACAGACATGGCATTGTTCGGCATTAAATGCCCCTATTGCGGAAAATCCGATCGCATCCGGGAGCTGGAAGAACCGGATGCATTGAGCGCGAAGATAGATTCGGAAAATGTGGCCATCTATTTTAACCTATGGGATCAACTTGCCCGCTCAAACGGATCGCTGGCAGTCTGCAAATTTTGTCAAAACCTTCTATTGCTGCAGGATCAGGCAAGTGCTGCACCCCTGTATGAGTGATCTATAAAAGGCGGTAATATTTTTGCGCAGTCGAGTTACTTAAAAAACGCCTGGTTCAAAGGTTCAACGTTCAAAGGTTCAGGAGTTAGAAAACAGCAAAAATAAGTAAACAGATGTTAGAGGACAGCGGGTATTGTTAAATGTTTAATTGGTTGAATAGTCAATTCGTCAGGTGATTTAATCCATTTTAAACTATTTAACCATTCGACCAATTAACGAATCGACTAAACTCACTGACCGGTAGCAAGAACCCAGAACCCTGAACCCTGAACCCGAGAACTGACACCTAAGATAAAAACGTATATTGTAAATTATCTTTAAGACGCAACACCAGCGAAAAGGGGTACAACATGAAAATCGAAGTTTTAGGGCCCGGATGCAAGCGCTGTGATCAACTCTATGAAAACACCCAAAATGCGGTGGCCGAATTGGATACCCCGGGGCCGATCGAAATTGTAAAAATCGGGGATATCAATTACTTTGCCAAAATGGGGGTGTTCATGACACCGGGGCTTGTGATTGATGGAGAGGTGGTTTCAACCGGCAAGGTGCTCAGCCCCGATCAAATCAAGCAAAAGATTGCGGAGAAGATGTAAAGCATGTCGGATGTCACCCGCGTATATTTGATTACCGGTTTTTTAGGCAGCGGTAAAACCACCTTGCTGAATCGCATTATTCAGCGCTTCCCCAAAGATAAAAAGCTGACACTGCTGGTTAACGAATTCGGTGAAGTCGGTGTGGATGGTACTCTGGTCGAAGGCGAAGACATCGATATGATGGAAATCAGCAAAGGTTCCATTTTCTGCGTCTGCGTTAAAACCGATTTTATAAAAGGTCTATACGAGCTCAACAGCAAAGTCCAGCCCGATGTGATGCTGATTGAATCAACGGGTGTGGCCAACCCCTCAGACTTAAAAAAAGATTTAAAACTGCCCATCTTCAATGACCGATTTCATTTCGTGGAGCAGTTTTGCGTGATCGATGCGGCCCACTTTTTGGATGCATACGGCGTCTATGCCTCTTTAGAAAAACAGATTGCTTCTTCCACCGTATTTATCATTAATAAGATTGATACCGCCTCACCTGAAACAATTGAAGAGACTAAAAATGTCATTCGGCAGTTTCATCCCGATCCATTTTTTTACGACACCACCTATGCCGACATCCCGCTGGCGGATTTTTTTGATTTAGCAGAACTGGATTTGCCCGATTCCGAAGTGCCGGAACCTAAAAAGGCAAAAGTGTCGGTTCTTTCGGAGGAAGCGCTTGACCAATTTATTGATGACCTCCTGGATAGCCCGGATCTTGAAATTACGCCACCGGACACGCTCATGTCCGTTACCTATAGCTGGAACGGAGACGATCTGGAGCAGGTTAGAGCTATGGCCGAGGCTTTACCCCCTGCTGTAGTCAGGGCCAAGGGGTTTGTCGAAGAAAAAGGTGACATGTATTTGTTCAATTATGTCATGGGCGATTGGACCGTTGAAAAAACCAATGTGCCCAAGGATCGCATCCAAAACAAAAATATTGTTGTTTTTATTGGGCCGCCTGAATCTATGGAAGGAATCGAAGGGGCATCCAAAACAGGTGATTGGACCGGCAGAGGGGTATTTCAACCTTACTCGCAAACTTGAAAAAACAGCAACTTAAATTTATTTGAAACCACTTCTTTAGTTACAAAATGATCGTCACTCCCGCGCAGGCGGGAGTCCAGTTCAAAGCCGCTTGGATTCCCGCCTGCGCGGGAATGACCAGTGGGGAACACACATCAGTATTTAATATTATTTTTGACAATATTTCTGGGACACAACATTAGGAATCAGCGGCCAGCGGCTATTGAATTCCATGATGATAAAGGTCTAAAAATGTCTGAAAACGGAAACCACTATGATTTAATGATTTTGGGTGCAGGGCCCGCCGGCATCACCGCCGCTTTATACGGGCAACGGCTGGGATTGAAAACGATTGTTTTTGGCGACATACCGGGCGGCAGCTCATATATGATCGAACATCTGGCCAATTTCCCCGGACTTATGGAGGGGACTTCCGGCACCCAGTTCGGCACGATGGCATTCCAGCAGGCCCAGAAAGAAGGTACTAACTTCACATTGACCCGTTTGGAAAGCCTCAGCCATAATGAAAACCGCTTTGTCGGTGTCGATGTCGATGGAAAAGAATATACGGCTCTCAGCGCCCTTGTTGCTACCGGGCGGGTGCCCAAAAGATTGGCGGTTGCCAATGCCAATATGAAAGGTGTTCATTTTTGTTCAATTTGTGATGGCCCTTTATACAGAGGGAAAAATGCCACACTGGCGGTGGTCGGCAGCGATAATACCGCCGCCCAGCATGCGCTCACCCTGGCACGGACTGCCGATAAAGTTCTGCTCATCTGTCGCAGTGATACCCTTAAAATGGATGCCGTTCATAAAGACCAGATCCAGCAGCAAAACAATATTGCGTTGATGACAAACACGGAAGTATCCGGGTACAACGGCCAGGAGTTCGTCGAAAGTATTGCGGTTGCAGGTAAGGAAAAGGGGCGACAGGATCTGGCGGTTGATGGGATTTTCCTGGCAATCGGATGGCGACCCAACATATCGGCACTAAAATTGGAGGTTCAAAAAACGGCAGAGGGCTATTTGGAAACGAATGAAAAACTCATGACGTCGTTTCCCGGACTTTTCGCAGCGGGTGACATACGGGATACCGATATGTGGCAGGTGCTGACCGCCTGTGCCGACGGGGCCAGGGCGGCCAAATATGCAGCCGAATATTTGGAAAAATTAACCCAAGTTTAGAATTTTTGTTCCCGGATGCCGGAGTAAACCGCCTTACAAATGCCCGATACGCCGCCTTGCAATCCTTCCGGATTTTTAAATCCTTCTGTACCCTTTAGGCTCTCGATGTACGCGTGTGCATCAGCCAATACCTGCCAGGCCGCCTGCTTAGCGGCATCCATGTTTATTCGGAACAACCACCCTTTTTCGTATGGATCTTCTGAAGCGAGTGAAGGGTTTTGTTTTACTTCTGGATTAAAAAAGGCAATCCCGCTAACCGGGGTTGCGATATATAAAATTTTGCCTGTAATCACAAACACCACATCCTGCCCCGCTTGAACGGACGCTTCATCCTGGACCAGCCAGTCCAGGTCATTGACGCCGCCGGCTAAAACCAGAGCGGGTTGCGTCAGGCCGAAAACAAGATCCTGATCTTGCGCTTTGGCCCATAAACCCTGTTTTGAATGATATCTTCGGTCTTCAGGGATCTCAACGCGTTGACCTAAAAATTTTTCAATTACCGCCATTACTACCTCCATTCTAAGATTTCAGAAAATCGACACCGATAAATCCTACCTTCAGCTTTAATACAAAAAATGTCAAGAAGTTGGGATCACAATTTTTTTAAAAATCATCTTTAGGTCTATTGACCGCATCCCAAAATTAGTATTATACAATGTAAAATAGTTTATCAATGAAAGGGATGGATGATGCCGCGGATTGATCAGGATTGCCCCTGTACCGGAAAAAATATGAAGCATTTTGCCGCACCCTGGATTCTACTGACATTGGTCAATCATGAAGGTGCGCATGGCTACAAAATCAAAAAGATCATGAACCAGTTCACGCAAGATTTGGGAATTCCGTTGAACATCACCGGCCTTTATCGGCACCTAAACGGCCTGGAGAAACGCGGCGTCCTTTACTCCAAATGGGATTCTCAGGGCAAAGGTCCGGCCAAGCGTAAATATTATTTGACCGAATCGGGTAAAGAATGTCTGCGCTACTGGATGCGCACCTTAAGCATGCAGTCGCTTCTTATCGGCAGATTTTTCGACCAGGCGAAAAAGGTTTTTCCTTCCATGCGGATGCCGACGATCCGGTTTGAAAGCCGGTCCAATTGCCTGGATTAACAACACCAACGAATGTTTCAATCTAGCTTCACTCACGAATCAAAGGCAGGAGGTAACACCATGTGTCCCGCTAAAGCGATTTCAGTCAACAAACCCGTAAAGCTCATCTTTGCCGGCGGTTTCTTGGGCTCCGGCAAAACAACGGCGCTGGCATCCCTGGCAAAACGCTTGATTCAGCGCGACATGCGGGTCGGTTTCATCACCAACGATCAGAGTGAAAATCTGGTCGATACGGTTATCGTTCGACAGATGCTCACCGAGCTGGGGGTACCGGTAGAAGAAGTGGTCAAAGGCTGCTTTTGCTGCAAATTTGATGAATTGATCGAGCACGTTGAAAAAATTCTGGTCCATGATCCCGATGTTCTCATGGGAGAACCGGTGGGCAGCTGTACCGATTTTGTGGCCGCGGTGGCCAATCCGATCAAAATTCAATACAAGGATGCCTTCCGTTTTGCGCCGTTTTCGATAATGGTGGACCCGGGCCGGGTGCGGGAACTCATGCTGCAAGAAAGCGAATCAGAATTCCCCGAGGATGTGGCCTATCTCTTCCGCAAGCAAATGGAAGAGGCAGACACCATTGTGCTCAACAAAATCGATCTTATTGCCCCGGGCGAATCGGATCGCCTGCTTTCTGCGATTGGGGAAACATTTAAAGATAAAAAATTGATGGCCGTCTCTGCCAAAGCAGGTACCGGGATGGAGGAGTGGCTTGACGACCTTCTTTCTGGACGGCCGGGCGCAAATACGGTGTTGCGGCAGATTGATTATGACCGTTATGCGCACGCGGAGGCCGTTTTGGGCTGGTTGAATGCCGCCGTATTCATGTCTGCGCCAGAATCGTTTGACGCTTCTAATTTTGCGCGAAAATTGCTGATGGAATTGCGAGAGGCCTTTAAGCAAAGAAAGGGTGAAATTGGGCACCTGAAGATTGTTATTACCAGTGCCGGGAAATCTCTTTGGGCCAATCTGACCCATCTGGCAGCCGAGCCCAGCATCAGTGGTGAGACCCTGGATGCCTTGTCAAAGGCGGCACTCATTATCAATGCGCGGGTCAGGCTTGAACCCGAAGATTTAGAAGCGACGGTGCGTGATGTTCTTAACGCGGTTTCCGGGGGCATGGGTGTTAAATCTGAAATCGACGATCTTCAATGTTTCAGTCCGGCCTATCCTGACCCGCCGCATGTGATACGCGAATCACTTGAATAACGAAGATTAGAAGTGGTATCAAAACCCCATCTAAGGCCCAATGGCTGCGTTGCCCCGCTAAGCGGGATTCGCATCTGATTCTTAAAATTAAGGTGCAGCACAGGCCTCCGGTAAATGCTCACATACTCATGTATGCTGAGAACAACGACTTTCCCGATCGGCCTGACGCCTTGCCCTTGAACCTGATCTGAGGTTTTGAAACCACTTCTAGTCATATGAATAGAGGTGGATCATGTTGCGCATAGAAGTCATCGGACTCGAGCCTCCCTGCCAAAAATGCAATGAGCTTCTCGAAAATGCCAAAAAAGCGGCTAAGGATGCCGGGGTGGATGCCGAGGTGGTTAAGCTTTGGACCCTTTCAGAAGATGTTCGCCAAAAATATGGCTTGCTACTCAGTCCGGCGCTGGTCATTGAAGGTGTCGTCGTTGCCCAGGGAAAAGTATATAAACCGGAGCGAATCGCCGGATTACTCCAAGGTGCGTGAAAGTAATTCAAATTGGTGCTCACCTATCGATATTTCTTAAAGATTCTGTTATGAAACAACGATTGGGAATATACTTTGGAGAATTTTTCGGGACATTCCTGCTGGTTTTTTTCGGAATTTCGGCGGTGGCTGTAGCCGTCTTGTTCGATGCCATATCCAGTATCGTTCAAATTTCCATTGTCTGGGGTATCGGGGTGACCCTCGCCATTTATGCGACACGCCATTTATCATGTGCCCATTTGAATCCGGCGGTGTCTCTGGGAATGGTATTGGCTGGACGAATGCATCCACGTCTGTTAATCCCATATTGGATTTTCCAACTATGTGGGGCGATAGCAGCCGGAGCGTGTTTACTACTTGTCTTTCATACGTCTATTTCCAGTTATGAAACAGCAAACGCTATCAGCCGAGGCACGCTTTCATCCCTAAAAACGGCGATGCTGTTCGGTGAATATTTTCCTAATCCCGGATTCTCCTTTCCCTGGTTTGGCGTGAGCAGGGGAACCGCGATGATTGTCGAAGGATTGGGAACTTTCATTCTGGTTACAATGATATTTTTGTTGACCGAAGGCTGCAACGTTGGACGCCCAGGTGAAGTTTTAGCACCCATTTTTATAGGGGCCACCGTATCTGCGCTTATTGCCGTTACGGCACCGCTGACTCAAACCGGAATCAATCCGGCTAGAGATTTCGGGCCTCGGTTAGTCGCCTATTTTGCCGGCTGGGACAGAATTGCAATTCCAGGCCCTCAAAACGGTTTTTTTTGGGTTTATATTTTTGCACCGCTGATCGGCGGAAGCAGTGCCGCCGGTTTTTTTCGCTTTATTCTGGCTCCTTTGATGACTGCCAAAAACCGGGAACTGGAATGCAGTTGTGACAATTGTGGTGATGCGTCGGATAATCAGTCGGGAGCAAATTGAATGTATTCATTACAAGAACATAGGGAGCGGCAGTAAAACACTCAGAAATTATGGCATTGACGGATAAAGACTGGTACCAGAAGGGTATAAAGCTGAAGCAAAAAGGCCATTATCAAAAAGCCATCCAAGCATTTGATCGGGTCATTGATCATAAAATCAAATTGGCCGAAGCCTATTTCGAAAGGGGAGTATGTTTTTATAAACTGGGTAATAACCGACAGGCCACAGACGATCTGGCGGCCGCCGCCATGCTGGGTTGTGAGGCCGCCAAATTTTGGAGCAAGTACGATAGAAACAAGATTAAGAAATCAAATGAAGATAACGAATCCTAAATTTAAGACTCGAGGTTTTTTGCAGTTTTATCAAACAGATCGAGCATCCGATCAATCAGATTGATGTTCGATTTGTCAAAATTAACGATTAAATCCACTCCGGCACGATATAATTCCCCATGATTTGGCTGTAAGCCGGCACCCCCGGCGACCAGTCGAATATCTGCACCGCCTTCGGTCTGAAGTGCCTCAGCCAGTTGAACAACCAACGATTGATTGGTGATATCGACGATGGAGACACACATCATATGGACATCATTGTCAATTGCCAAGCGGGCGGTTTGCAAGGGCGCCTGATTGTTAGGGCCGATATCAACGTCAAATCCGAATTCTGCCAGGGAAGCGGCTAACGATTTTGTCCAACGGTCGGACTGATCGCTTTCCAAATGAGCCAGAAGGATGCGCGGCCTTCTGCCTTCCCGCTGAGCAATTGTACTTATTCTTTTCTCTATTTGCTTGGTGTTCATGTTCTCACCTGAATTTTCATGCAAGATTTAGGTTGCAATTTATTTAAAATACCTTCAGATGTCAAACGAATGCCAAGATCCGCAATCCATTCGATAGGGCCGCATTGAAAATCCATGGTGCCTATGATATCTTTCTAGAAATAAACGAGGAGTTGAAGATTTTTTACCGTCATGCCCGCGAAGGCGGGCATCCATCATTTTCTGTAGGTATTTCTGGATTCCCGCCTTCGCGGGAATGACAAGTATGAAAAGAAAAAAATCCCCGACCTCTGAAATAAATAGAAGCGGCGAATTGATTGTTCGTTTTGAAACCACTTCCAGTAGGTATTGAATTGATATACAGGGATCATTATGCCATCGAAACGCAAAGCCAAAATTATCATTGAGGTGATGTACAAAGCAGATTACTGTCTGCCCTGTTTTTATATGGACGAAATGGTTCGATCCGTGTTGCCAAACTATGCCGACCGGGTGGAATACCGTCGGGTTGACTTTTTGAAAGGGGATGGTAAAGCGCGCTTTTTGGAGCTCTCTCAGTTTCTTTTTGGTGAAGAAGGCGTTTACAAGCATTGTCGGCTTGCGCCGGTGCCCTCTCTTTGGATTAATGGAGAATTGTTCTTTGACGCGATTCCGCCCCAATTTGAACTGGAAGAGGCCCTAGATGAGGTTCTCGCCGAACACAGAGATATTGAGAAAAAGGAAGAATAATGAATTTGGAAACATCAAAAATTCATCTGGAAGTGTTTCACGAAGGTGAACACTGAATCCCCTGCGTTTACATGACCCGTGTGGTCGAAACGGTTGCGGCGGAATATGGCGACAGATTGAACTGGGAAAAAATTGTCACCAAAGATTTAGCGGGTGCCAAGAGATACCAAAGTTTTTCAAAGTCCCTCGGCAGACCGGCGCCCGTCCCCTGCATTGTCATAGAGGGCGAGCTGGTTTTTGAAGCCACTCCCAGCACCGAGGAGCTAAAAGCCTGTATCGATCGATATTTAAAAACTTCTTAATCCACCTTTGCGGCTTTATTTTTTAGTGGTGCCGGCCGGGTATTCTTCCAAAAGTTCAGATATGGCCTTATTCACGTTTTGGTGATCTATTGAACCCAGCGGAAAAGACGGGCCACGATCCAAAATATTTCCTTTATAAACCATTTGAATCTTTGCCACCGGAATAAAGCCGGAATCCCATTGTTCCAGGCCGATTGATATTTGATAGCCTGTTTCTGGTGGATGTGGCGGGCTGGCCGGGACCGTTTTTGATATCTGTGGAAAAAATGATTCAACCGGTTCTGGCGTTAGTGGCACACAGGATACCCCCTTGCCCTGCTTGATTTGTTCAAAGCAGTTATTGCATGAAATGCATTCGGCCTCGATCAGATCGCCGGCCTGCCACCGATTAATCAGATCGGGATCCCGGATAAAAGGGCGTGACATGGAGATATAATCGGCCACACCTTCGTCCACAAGCCGCTTGGCAACCTCTAAAGATCTTATGCCACCGACCAGGATCAATGGAACCGCGATTTTTTCCTTAAAGGCCCGGGCCTCATTCTGAAAATGGGCTTCGACCGCTGCCGTATCTATTTTACTCTGCATGATATTCGGATTGTTTAAAAGCCCGCCGCTTAATTCAATGGCATCAATTCCTTCTTCGTCGAGCATCATCCCGACCTGCAGGGAATCTTCCAAGCTAAGGCCGTTTTCCACGAAATCCTGGCAATTGAGTTTGACCAAAACCGGATAGCCGTCACCGGTGTGATGGCGGACGGACTGAAGCACTTCCAAAAGCGCCCTGGCGCGATTTCGGATATTTCCACCGTATGCATCGGTGCGGTCGTTATACCGGGGGCAGAGGAGCTGGCTGAGAAAAAATCCGTGGGCGGCAAAAATTTGCACACCGTCGAACCCCGCTGTTTTAGCTCTCATCGCGGCTATGCCATAGGCTGTAACCAGCTTCTGAATATCCTGCACGGTCATTTTCCCGACTCGCGATTTCGACAGGTAGGCGCCGCCATACCCCAGCTGTAAAACGATCTTAGCGCCGTTTTTATGGACCACTTGCGTTATGGCCTTTAAGCCGGGAATCATCTCATCATTGTGAATACCAAGCTGCCAAGGAGAGTGCTGCCCATCGGGGCGAACATAGGTATGGCCGGTGATGATCAGCCCGACACCGCCGGCCGCCAGCCTTGCCATTAAATCAACTAATTTGGAAGTGCTGGCGCCATCATCCGTTGCCAGCCCTTCCCAGGTTGCCGAACGCACAAATCGGTTGGATAGCACCATCCCATTAATTTCGCTTTGCTCAAACAATCGCGACATTACTTTTCAATCCCCACTCTGGCCGGCACGCCTTTTTCGAAATAGTGCTTTATGGGCACCATCTCGGTAACCAGATCGGCGTTTTCAATCACTCGCGAAGAAGCATGCCTTCCCGTGATCACCAACTCTGTATCGTAAGGTTTATTGATAATAAGGCCGAGAAGGTCCTGTTCCCGGATGAGTCCAAACTTGGCGGCCACATTGGCCTCTTCCAAAATGATGACTTTATACTCTTCCGAAGCCATGATGGATTTGACTTGCTTAAGACCTTTTTGAGCCGCGGCAATATCCGCGGGCAAGGGCTTGCCGTCCGTAAAACGGCCGAGTCCGAATTGTTCGACGGTAATCAGATCGGAATACCGCTTGAGGCCCTTGATCTCACTGTAGTCACCCATTTTGATAAACTGCGCGATATAAACCTTTAATCCGGCACCTGCAGCCCGAATGGCCAGGCCGATGGCAGCCGTTGTTTTACCTTTGCCATTGCCGGTGTAAACCTGAATATATCCTCTCGTTTCGTTTTTATCCATTTGGGTTTCCTATGCTCCAAGGATTAAAGATAAATAAACATTTCATCAGAAACATGCAACCTCAGCGGCAGAAATTGTTGCTCAACTTTCCTTTTGCCGATGATTCCAACATTTTTCCATAAATTTTAATGATGCGTCTAAATGCGCATAAGAGAATACTTCCAGTGAAACAATTCCATTAAATTTTTCCAATAATCTCGTTGTGGGAATAATTAATTTTTCGGGGAGCTGATCCAGCGCGCCGTGAAAGTGGTTTTCTGCAACACCGTAAAGATGGATGATAGCGGTTTTCCCTGAATAGGTGTCGAAAAATTTTTCAATATCATCTCCGTGAAGGATAAGATGCCCGCAATCAAAGCAGATGCTAAGATCCAGCTCAGAGATGATCGGAACCAGGATCTCGAAGGGATAATCCAGGTTTTCAATGGAAATAAGGTGACCCGGTGTCCCGTTGTCCAGTATTTTGGCTATATTTTTGATCACCCGATCCTGCCAGCTTTTAACGTCATCTTCATCATGTGAAGTTTCATTATATGGAACGTGCAGCGTTAGCGTCGTGGGACTCAGGGGTGCCACCCGTTCACCCACCCTGCTAATCGTTTCGACTGCAATACTTTGCTGCTCTGGATCCCGGCTGCTGATGGATATATCGGTGGGCAGGTGAACATTGTAGGTCAGATTGAAAATTTTTGCCAGGCCGGCCAGCTCCCCGATGACTTGTTTTGACGGTAGCGCATCGGTCTTATTGCTTTCAAACAACAACAGCTCAATGTTTTCCAGATAGGGCCCCAGCATTTTTACGTTGGGCACATAATCATCCGGATAGATAAACGAGGTCGTTCCGATATTAAACGGAAATACGCCTTTGTAAGATTTGCTTAATAAAGGATACATACAATCACAAAGCGTCTGCTAACGAAATCATTAAAAATAGCCCTGCTTCCGTAATTTCAACCAATGCTCCCAGCATGTCCCCGGTAATACATCCCATCCGCTTTTTATAAAATAGAAGAATCATGGCTATGATGATTACAAAGGCCAGGTTCAGCCATATGGCTTTGAGGCCTAAAATCAAAGAAAGGCCGATCGGGAAAATGAGCCCCCAGAAATGCCTCAATGATATTTTATCGCTGAAAAATGGCTTGCCGGTGCCGTCGGGGCGGCCGTATGGCAAATACCGCATGCCAAACAGGATTGCGGTCCGGGCATAGGTGGGGATGATGATCAATAGGATACTGCGATGCGCGTCCAGATTTGCAATACCACCCCATTTTAAAGCCAGGCCAAACAAAATCGCAACCAGGCCCATGGTTCCGAGCCGGCTGTCTTTCATGATTTCGAGCGCTTTATCCCGGGACCGTGGTCCCAACAGGCCGTCGGCCGTATCGCCCAATCCGTCCAGGTGAAATGCTGCGGTTAAAACCGCAAGCAAAATAACATCCAGCAGGGCGGCCACCGGCGGTGTCCACAACCGTATGACAACCGAATCGAAAAGCGCCACCATCAATCCCAACAGAATGCCCACCAGCGGGAAATAGGGGACCATCTTCGGCGGATCAAACGATTTCGCCTTTCCCAGCGGGAGGATGGTGATGAATTGCAGGGCTGATATCAGGTTCTTCATTATTTCTTATTTAAATCTTTCAATTGCAGTCATATTTGGGTCATAGGAGTAATGGAAAACTTAAAATTTCGGAATGCAGATTTCGGATTTCGGATTTTGAATATGCGACATGTTTGATACTTCAATCTGCAATCCGCAATCTAAAATCTGCAATTATTTTTGCTTCATTAATCCACACTCCAATTTTCTTTACTCGTATTAAATTAATCTGTAGCCTAAATTACGACTTGACCGTTACCGGAATTCCGGCGACCATCCAAACTACCTTATTCGCGCATTTGGCAACCGCTTGATTCACCCAACCCGTGATGTCTCTAAACTGTCTGGCCAGCTGGTTTTCCGGAACGATGCCGGTTCCGACCTCATTGGAGACGAGAACAATGGGGCCCGCGGCTTTTTCAAGGGCTTTTATTAATTGGGAAGTCGTATCCGCTATTTTTTTTTCATCGCCGGCTTCCATCAAAAGATTACTTACCCACAGGGTGAGGCAGTCTACCAGTATAACATTTCCCCTGCGGCTGTTTTGAAGAATGGCCTCCGGCAAGTCCAGCGGCGCTTCAAGCGTTACCCAGTTTTGACTGCGCTCTTTTTGATGTCTTGCAACCCGCCGCTTCATTTCATCATCCTGTGGCACACAGGTTGCGATGAAAATCTTTTGTTCTGCAGGCACTTTTTCAGCGGTTTGCATCGCGTATGTGCTTTTACCGCTCCTGCAGCCGCCGATAATAAAACTGATTTTGTTCACCGTTCAATTCCTATTCAGATTTTCATTTTTTTTAAGCGCTTAGTAACTAAAAAGCAGATGGAGTCGTGGAACAAAATCAATTGCGGATTTTAGATTGCGGATTGCAGATTGAAATATCAAGCGCGTCGCGAATTAAAAATCCGAAATCCGCAATCTGCATTCCGAAATCTTATTTGCTCCAACACACCGGCTATTTGCTTGAATAGAATAAAAACGACTACCGCTGTCTGCTAAGAGCTGCCAATTTGACGATCCTTTCCACATCCACATGTTTTTCGAAATGCTCGGCCAGCAGGTCATATTGGCCGTTGCGGGCTTCGATTCCGCCGACAGCGGACACATCGACATCGGGTAAACCGATATGGTTTAACCAGCATTTCAAGATCTCCGGGTTATCAAACAGACCATGAATATAGGTGCCCATGATTTTCGCAGCAGTGGATATGCAACCCTCTTCGTCCCGGCACGGTTTATGGTTGCGCTCCGTAATCTTAAACAGGGGGGCTCCGCCCATTCTGGTGGTTTGCCCCATGTGAATTTCGTAACCTGCACCCATGTGGCCGTTCCAAAAAAACGTTGTCAGGGTGGTGGTTTTGGGCGCTTTCAATACGGTTTCAATTGGCAGCAAACCCAGCCCTTCGCTGGAGCCGGGCGGGCCTTCCAGGCCGGTCGAATCATGCACGGCCTTGCCCATCATTTGATATCCGCCGCAAATACCCAACACATGACCGCTGGAATTCAAATATTCGGACAGCGCTTTGGACCAGCCTGACGTTTGAATCCAGTTTAGATCAAAGCGGGTGTTTTTCGAACCGGGCAGGATAACGGCTTTAAAAGCCGCGAGGGATTGAGCTTTTTCCAAAAAATACACATCCAGATTATGAATCGTCAGCAGCGGACCAAAATCCGTAAAGTTTGAAATATGCGGCAGGCGGATGACGGCAACCGCCGGGTATCGGCTGTTTTTAACGGCGACTTTTTGGGGGCTTTCAATGACGACTGAATCTTCGGGTTCAATCTGGATATGATTATACCAGGGAAGGACGCCCAAAACCGGTTTTTCGGTTTTTTCCTCGATCCAGCGGACACCCTCTTTAAAAAGATGGAGATCACCCCTGAAACGATTGATGATAAATCCCTCAATTTGAGCACGCTGTTCAGGCTCAAGACATTCAAGGGTGCCGATGATCTGGGCAAACACACCGCCACGATCAATATCGGCCACCAGCAGAATCGGCGCATTCGCATAGGCAGCCATCCGGAAATTAACGATATCGCGGGTCATCAGATTAACTTCGGCACAGGAGCCGGCACCCTCCAGTATAATCAACTCATATTCCTGACGTAACCGATCCAGTGCGCCGCAGGCTTCTTTAAAAAGCCGCTGATTGTCACCGTGAACAGCCCCCGTCTTGCCGGTTTCAATTGCCGATCCCAGCAACACGACCTGGGATCCGATTTCAGCTGTGGGTTTTAGCAGGACCGGATTCATGTCCACATGGGGAGGAATACCGGCTGCTTCAGCCTGAACGATTTGGGCCCGGCCCATTTCAAGCCCTTCGGGTGTGACCCCCGAGTTGTTGGACATATTTTGCGCTTTAAAAGGTGCAACCCGGATACCTCGGTTTGAAAATATACGACACAGCGCTGTTGTAATGACACTTTTGCCGACCTCAGAACCGGTTCCGAGGACAGCGATGCAGGGTGTTTTTGTCCGATGTTTATTTTTTGATGCCAAAAGCTGCTTGAACTCCGTTAAAATACGGTTTCGGTAATAAGGACCTTTATTCGCCTTCGCCTGAATACCCTGTCCGCTTCAACCGGACTGCGGGGAATTTCATTTTAAGTCAAACCGGACGGGTATTTTGACCCACATTTTTTTCTTTATGCCGCCTTCGGTTCCCGGCTCGAACAGCCATTTTCTTACGGCTGACGACGCCGCACGGTCTAAAATTGTGTGCCCGCTGGATTGGAGCACTGTTAAATCATCCACCCGGCCGTTCTCATCGATCAACACCTTCAACATAACAATGCCTTCATATCCCAACCGGCGGGCCTTTCGCGGATATGGGGGCGACGTATTTTGCTTGTAGAGGGGCCGGGCAAGTTTGAGGATTGATCCGGACAGGGTATCGTCGCTTTGGGTGCCGGGCAGCATCGCCGCGGTGGTTGTCGGTTCTGAGGATCTGTCCGGCACGCGCTGGGTTTTTCTTATGGAGGTTGTATCCGCAGGAAGCGTTTTGCGGACCGGTTTTTTGTCGGAACTTGCTGCCGTGAAAATTTTTGTTTCAGCTTTGAGGGCAACATGAGGTTCGGTACGCGCCGTCGCCGGTCTAGCGTCGATTGTTTTTATGCGCTGTTTTTTAAATGTCAGCGCTTTCATATTTTTCTTGAGCCGAGCCTTTTTGACAATATTTTTTGGCGGTGTGGCCGGCAGCGGTTTTTGGAGTTGCGCGGTGTGCTCGACCCGCGCGGGTGTCGGTATGGCGTCGGGATTTTCGCTGGGTTTCTGAGTAAAACTGGGGTCGCGCTGCCTTTGAGGGACCTTGTTGGAGACCGTGGCTTGCGCCTTGCGCTTTTGGGACGTGTCGGCTGACAGGGTAATCGACAGGGATTTTGCCGCCGGGGTCAGACCGGGAGTAAGCTGCAACCAGCTAAAGTCGGTGCTCAAGATAATGGCATGAAATGCAAGTGCCAATATGACATAGGGCAACAGACGTTTCACATCTATTCCTCAAAGTCAGCCTGCAGGGATATGCGACTCAATCCTGCCTGGCGAATTTTATCGAGAATATTATATATCATCTGGTACGGCAACGCGCGGTCGGCAAAAACCAGCACCCCGGGTTCCCGGATGCCGCCGGCTTTGCTTTGCAGGACCTGAGTTAGATCCGCAAGGGCAACGGGCTCTTTGTCCACATAAATCGCTTGGTCCGCTTTTACGGTGACCGACAGGATCAATTTTTTATCGATTTCTGCTGTGGTGGAGAGCGGCAGCTCGACCGGCAGTCCGCGGTGAACCGCCATGGACAGCATAGCGTAAATAAAAAATACCAGCAGCAGAAAGACAATGTCAATCAAAGGAAGCATTTCGATTCGTGCTTTTTTAGATGCGGGCAGATGGATTTTCATGTTCCGGCTCCGCTTAATTTTTTGCCGCCGGGCTGGGTGAGCTTTTCGAATACGATTTCCAGGCTGGTGGCGTATTTTTCGATGAGCACGGCCGCATTTTCGACGCGCGAATTAAAATAGTTATAGGGGAAAACCGATAAAATGGCGATTCCAAGACCGGCCGCGGTTGTTATCAGCGCCTGTGCGATTCCGCTGGTCACCTCCTGAGGATGCTCGATGCCCGCTGCACCTAAAACTTCAAAGGATGAAATGATGCCGAGAACGGTTCCAAAAATTCCCAGCAGCGGGGCGACCGTGATCATGGTGTCTAAAACGCCCATAAACCGCCGCATATGTTTGATCTCATCTGCTGCCGCCGCTTCCATGGCCTTTATCATGGAAAATTCCTTGTGCAGAATGCCGCTGACCAGAATTTTGATAATATAATCTTTTGTATTCGCTGTTTTGTTCTTGATTGATTCCCAGTCTCCCTGACGCGCGAGTTCCAGGATCTCATCAACAAGTGACGGTTGGCTTTTGATTGCAAGCCTCAACCAGAAAATAGCCCGTTCGATGACCACACTCAACGCAATAATCGAACAGGCCAGCAAGGGGTACATGACGGGACCCCCTTTGTCAAAAATATGCCACATCGTTCCTACTCCTTGTTTCGTTTGGTTTCAAACAGGGTAGCCTCCCCCATAGTTGAATTTACATTTTAAATGCCAGCCCGATTTGAAAACTTGGATCCGGCGGGCTGAAACCGAATGTTTCCTCATAGTGCTCGTCAAAAAGGTTTTCAACCTTTCCGAAAATTTTAAAATCCTGAATATACCGGTGATCCAGATTAAACGTATATGAGGTCGCCAGATTGACAATAAAATATTCATCCAGGGTTACCCGGTTCGCCGGAAAGGTCCGAAAATCGAGATCATCACGCTCATCCACATAAAGGCCGTCGAACCGAATCTGAAATCCCTTCCGGGCCCAATTGATAAAACCGGAAGCCGTATGATTCGGCCGGCGCAAAAGATCTTTGCCTTCCTCAAAAGGCGAACTCGGCCCCCCGATGCCACCGTCATCGGTGACCTCGGTATTCAGATAGGTGTAATTGCCGCCAACGGTAAAGCCATAGCCGGGCTTGCATAACGCCATCAGCTCGATACCCTTGCTTTCTGCTCCTTGAATGTTTTCAAAATCCGGCTGCGGATCCGGCCGGTTAATATATGAAATTAAATCATCAAATTCTTGATAAAAGTAAGTGGCACCCAAAACGAGCTTATTTTTCCATAGCGCCTGATCGACCCCCACTTCCCACGAATACGATTTTTCCGGGTCCAGGTCCGGGTTGCCGGTGGCAAATCCCTGGGAGAACTGTTCGGTAAAGGTCGGCGCCTTAAAACCTTTTCCAGCCGCGCCACGAAGTGTTGTGCCCGTTTTGGTTAAATCGTATGCAACCGAACCGCGCGGAACAAATTCATTGCCGAACTCGCTATTGTCTTCATAACGTGCCCCGGCAGTCAAATGCAAACGGTTAAAAAAAGACAATTGTTCCTGGGCATACCATCCCCGGTTGTCCCGACCCTTGCTCAAACTGTCTTTTGTTTCAACTCCCAGGAAGATCGATCGGGTTTGTTGATCATAATCTTCATCCAGATATTCGAATCCGGCCGTAAATGTCGAACGAATCGTTTCCGTTGACGGATATCGAATATTAAAATGATAATCAATCGAGTAACGAGACTCATTGGTTTCCGAGAAAAAAGCGCCAAAGTCCGCCACCGGATCTTCCGGGTCATTATAATCTTGTTCATTCTTATGATAGCCAAACAGCACCGCATGCTCCAGCCATGACAGCATCCGGTATTGAGCGTTTATGCCGCCCACCCAATCATCGTTTTTCAGATCCTGATTGGGGTCCAGAGGGGAATATTTGTCACCGGCATCGCCGGTCGGGAACTTAAGTTTTGAATCTTCGTAACGCCCGGTGAAAGTCAGATCCAGATTACCCAGGGGATACATATCCATGCGGCCACTGAGGGTATTGTTCCAGTAATCCTGGTTGATATCCAGGTAGCCGTTATCATCGACCCGGGCATATGCCAGACTGGCGCCGATCGATTCATTTCCCCCCGTAAAGCCGATACTCTGCTCACCGACGTAATTCTTATCCCCCTTTAAATAGGTTCCATTTGAAGTCGAGGCTCGCAGCGACGGCTTGCCCTCCCCCGGTTTGGTAATAAAATTGATCACCCCGCCGATGGCATCCGATCCGTACAAAGCACTCTGGGGTCCGCGCACAATTTCAACCCGTTCAAAATTTTCGGTCAGCAAAGAGCCGAAGTCAAAGCCGCCGCCCCCGAGGTTGACACTGACACCGTCGATCAAAACTTTTGTAAAGTTATCTTCGCCACCACGCGGATAAAGTGCCGTTACGCCGCCCCGGCCGCCGCTGCGCGAAATATTAAACCCGGGAACCGTTCGTAAAACATCCAGCACATCGGCCGCTTGACGTTCTTTAATTTCTTCTTCGGTAACCACCGTTGTTGAAACCCCCAATTCTCTCACCGGGGTTTCGGTTCGTGTGGCCGTCACCAGGGTTTCATCCATTATGGGGACCGAATCTTCCTTTTCAGAATCTGCTAAAGCCGGGTTAGCTGCGATCACCCAAAGTAAAAAGCCGATCAGAATGCTCCAGACGTGTTGTTTCATTGTTTTTCCTCCTCATAGCCTAAAGATTAATTTGTCGGTGACCGCTGTAAATAAAAAAGCCCTTCAAGCGATAATGCTTGAAGGGCTGCACCCAGTTTTCTTAACCCTTTTTATATGATGCTCTGTCTCTGTCGTCCGCAGAGCTCCGGCAATTTGCAAGGCAGGTCTTCTGGCTTTCGGATCCGTCTACTAACTGCGCCTTCCCACCTGGCTTTAACCAGACAGTGGCATGGTGCAGCATTCGTCCCCGATTACAGCGGCGGGACCACTCCCGATTTTAACGGGATTCCCTTTTAAGCCCAACAGGCACCTTGATTGCCTAATATGTAAACTTAAAATGTTTGTCAAGGACAAACATTCAGTGTTTAGTATTTGGTGTTTAGTGTTTAGTAGAACGGCTATGACGTTATTTCAATTTGTCAGCATCCTAAACACCAAACACCAAACACTAAACACCAAACACTATTTACTATTTAAAAATTTCTGCGGCACCACCGTAACGCGCGGTAAATCCCCCAGCGGACTTGCGTCGACCAGCAACTTGCAGCCATAGGTTTCTTCCAGGGTTTTGAAATTCAAAACCTCATTGGGCGAGCCCATACATACGATTTCACCGGCTTTGAGCAATAGCAACTGATCACCATACATGGCCGCCAGGTTTACATCATGTGAGACCATGACGACGGTCACCCCTCTTTCAGCCTTAAGTTTCTCCATCAGATCCATTATTCGTATCTGATGGGATAAATCCAGAGAGGCGGTGGGCTCATCCAGCAGTATCACCTGCGGCTGCTGGCAGAGCGCCCGGGCAATTAATACACGCTGCTGCTCTCCGCCGCTGAGCTGATCCAGTTTGCGCCGGGCTAGATGGGCGACTTCGGTAAACGCCATGGCCTGCTGCGCAATATCCAAATCGTCTTGCGAGGCAAGACCCAGCACTTTTTGATGGGGGGCGCGCCCCAGCAAAACCGTCTCTTCTACCGTAAACGGAAAGCCGACCGGTAATCCCTGGGGCACATAGGCCAACGCTTTTGCCAATTTTTTCTGCGAGTATTTGCCAATCGGTGCCTGCAATATTTCAATTTGACCCGTCTGGATCTTTAATATACCGACCATTAACTTGATCAAGGTAGTTTTTCCGGCTCCATTCGGCCCGATAATGATAAACACATCACTTTGCGGAACTGAAAAGGACAGATCCTTTAAGACAGATTGAGTGCCGAAGGCGTAGCTTAAATTTTCAACAGCAAAAGCAGGTTTCATTTTCGCGACTTTTTTAAAAGAATGATAAAAAGCGGCGCACCGATCAGGGCCGTGACCACGCCGGCAGGCATCTCTCCCTGCTGCGGCAGCGTTCTTGCTAAAAGATCACAAAGCACCAGGTAGGCAGCCCCGCCAAAAAGACACGCCGGTACCAAAGACCGATGATCCGGGCCCAAAACGAGCCGTAATAGATGGGGGATGACCAGACCGACAAATCCTACCAGACCACTGAAACTGACCGTTGCGCTGACCATAAATGAGGTGACAATCAGCAGGGTAAGGGTCACCGCCTTAATGTTGATTCCCATGGTTCGTGCCATATCTTTGCCCATCATGAGTAAGTTCATTGCATGGGAAAACACAAAAACCATAATAAAACAGGGCATAAGGATTGAACCGAGTATGACAACCTGCGGCAGGTCGGCCGCTGATAAATCCCCCATTAGCCAAAAAATGATGTTATGGAGTCGGGCGTCCTGGGTGATTGAAACCAGGAACATGATAATGGCCGAACAAAAGGCATTGACCATTACCCCGGACAGCAGCAGGGCATCCTTTCTTAATATTGATTTGCCGGTCGACATGACCAGTATCAGCGCCAGGGTACCCAGGCTCCCCAGAAAAGATGTGAAGCAAATTCCCGGAAATCGGGATAATCCCAATAATATTCCGATAATGGCGCCGATGGCCGAGCCCCCGGAAATCCCCAGTATGAAAGGCTCGGCCAGGGGATTTCGCAGCAGCGCCTGAAATACGAGCCCCCCCAGAGATAGGGTGGCGCCGACAATCGCTGCCAAAAGCACCCGGGGAAAGCGGATGCGCCAGACGATGCTATATAATATGGAATCAGATTCAGCGGTTGTAAAAAGGGCCGAAAAGGCGGATCGAATTCCGCTTTGGGTGGGACCAATGGAAAGTCCCAGTGCAAATGCGATGAACAGGACCACCAGCAAAATAATTGAAATCCAGATGAGTCGGGTGATATGATGCTGCGAATTTAGCGTCACGATCCATCCTCAAATAGTTTCGGATGAAGTAACCGGGTTAATATTTCAAGCGCATCGAATAATCGCGGAGAAGGACGATCAAACACATCCGAGTCGACCATATAAATTCGCTTTTTGCGCACAGCCGGCATATGCGCTAGACGATTCCAATCTGCTTTGGCCTTTTCAAAAGCCCCCGATCTTGCCATCGTTGTAACAATCAGAACATCCGGCGCAAGGGCCAATACCTGCTCCCGGCTGAAATGCGGATAGGCGCTGTTGCCGGCCGCAACATTGATGCCGCCGGCCCGAACAATGAGCTCGTGGATAAAGGTGTTCGAACCCGCCGATATAATAGGGGAGATCCCAATCTGGATAAATACGCGCGGCCGGCGATCTATCCTCGAAACGAGGTCATCCACCTGCTGCATCCGGCTGCGCATATCCTCAACCAGTGTTTTTGCTATTGCCGAAGCATTGAGGACCCCGCCGATTCTTTGGATGGTCTGCAGCAATGATTCGAGATCGCGCGGATTTACTGCAAAAACAGGGATATTGAGAGATTGCAGCCGATCGATAATTGCTTTTGGATTGCCATCTTTAATCGCAATGCAAAGATCCGGATTCAAGGCAACGATGCGCTCAAGATCCAGGCGCACATAGGAGCCGACTTTAGGCAATTGTGCTGCTGCAGCTGGATAATTACTGAATTGGGTGGTGCCTTTTAGGCGGCCCTGCTGCCCGAGCGCAAATATTATTTCTGTAATACTCGGTGCCAACGCGACAACTCGCTTCGGATCATCGGGCACACGAATTTCTCGTCCTAATTGATCTTCAGCGGTTTTTGCTGTAAGCGGCAGGCCACTTGCCAGCAAAATGGTGATCGCTGATATTGATGTTGCTAATATTTTAGGGATCATCTTCTTCTTCATAAAAGCAAACTGTTGGCTAGAGTGTTTAGTGTTTAGTATTCTAACAAATTGATATAATGTCACTCACGTTATACTAAACACCAAACACGAAACACTAAAACACTAGGGTAAAACAAAAAAACCCTTCAAGCGATTATGGCTTGAAGGGCTGCACCCAGTTTGCTTGACCCTTTTTTATGTAATGCCAGTCCTCTGTCTTTCGCAGAGTGAGACCGCTGCCAAACACCCTTTTTTGCCCCATTTCATCTTGCGGCAAAAATGCGCATTTTTCAAAGGTCTCAAAACGATGGCAATCTGGCAAGGCAGGTCTTCTGACTCCCCCGCCCTTTTAGCAACCTTCCCATCCCGATTGGTCGAAACAGTGGCATTCGCGGCTAAAAGGGTTCTCTCTTTGTCCATAGCACACAACAAAAAGAGCAGGGTTACAGCGGCGGGACCGCTCCCGGCTTTAACGGGATTCCCTATTAAGCATACGCACCTTATTCCCTGAAAATATCTTTTA
This sequence comes from uncultured delta proteobacterium, assembly GCA_963706575.1. Lineage (GTDB taxonomy): Bacteria > Desulfobacterota > Desulfobacteria > Desulfobacterales > JAHEIW01 > JAHEIW01. Next base: position 724,085 of record CAVPNL010000006.1, read on the forward strand.
AGGGAAAATCGGTTTCAAGTCAACAAAATTAAGTTGACAAAGGTTTGAGGTTTATTTAATTGGGTTTTAAAAATACAAATCAAAAATCTGGTGGTTCCTTTTTTTTAAATAAAACTGCTTTGAAATTGCCAGATTTTGTTCGTGAGCTCGACGCAATTCGCTTCATAAGCGGAGCATACACCTCGTGGCTGGAAGCCACTCCCACTGTTTTTACACTCATAACAGTGTATTTATCGAACCTCCTAAGCAATAAGTGGGAGCGGCATCTTGCCGCGATATTCGAGCATTTTGAAGCGGTTCGCAACGCAGCTGTCGGGCAAAAGATGGTAATTTATAAACAGTTTTAGGGATAATAGGGAAACCGGTGTAAAACCGGTACGGACCCGCCGCTGTGTTCGGGGACAAAACCCGCAGGTTGCCACTGGCTCGTTGCCAAGCGAACCGGGAAGGTGCGGGGAGTAGGTCGATCCGAAAGTCAGAAGACCTGCCAACAGATTTGGGTTTGGGGAGATGGTAAATCCTCAAGCGTGGTTATGATTGTTGAACCACACTTGGGGTTTTTTTTGGAATTAAGCCACGAAAGCACGAAAACTAAAAAAGGCACGAAATTTTAAAAATTTTGTTTTCTGCAAGCGTTTTTTTTCGTGTTTTTATCCTTTCGTGATTTCGTGGTAAAAATGGAAAGGAGAAATATGGGAATGAATTTAGCTGAAATTATTGAAGGAATTAAGCCTGTAGATCAGCAATGGATTCAAAAAGCGCAGGAACGAACCGCCCAGCTGGTGATGCCCACCCGGGCTCTGGGCCGGCTGCATGAGATATCTGAACGGCTATGCGGCATCCAGCAGACGCTTGCGCCCGTTATCGATCAAAAAGCCATCCTGGTTATGGCCGGGGACCACGGGGTTGTTGCAGAAGGGGTCAGCGCTTACCCCCAGGAGGTTACCCCGGCGATGGTGCAGACCTTTCTTGTCGGCGGGGCCGGCATTAATGCCATCTCGCGCCAGGTGGGCGCCGATGTATGGGTGGTGGATATGGGGATCATTCCGGAGCTGGATGCCACCGGTCTCAAAGGCGCAGAGCGCCTGGTGGTTGAAAAAATCGGAAATGGAACCGCCAGTTTCACGAAAGGACCCGCCATGTCGCGCCAGGACGCGGAAAAAGCATTGCAGGTCGGGTTCGAACAGGCCTCAAGACGCGTGGAAAATGGGGCGGAGATTCTGGGTACCGGCGACATGGGGATCGGCAACACCACGCCTTCGGCTGCCATCGGTGCTGTGATTACCGGGGCCAGCCTGGATGAGATGGTGGGGCGCGGGACCGGAGTTGATGATGCCGGGCTGGCGCACAAACGCGACATCGTGCGCCGCGGTATCGAAGTCAATACACCACAGCCCGAAGATGGGCTGGAAGTTCTGGCGAAAGTCGGGGGATTTGAAATCGGCGGGATCGCCGGCACCATACTTGCCGGCTGCTTTTCATCGGCGGGCGGTGGTTATGGACGGATTTATCTCAACCGCCGGTGCCCTGATTGCCCACACGCTGTGCCCGACCGTTAAAGACTATTTATTTGCGGGACACTGCTCCGAAGAGGCCGGCCACCGCATCATGCTAAACCATTTAGGGCTGGAGCCCATTCTCGATCTGGGCATGCGTCTGGGGGAGGGGACCGGAGCTGCTCTGGCGATGGGTGTTATGGATGGCGCTGTTCGTATGTTTAAGGAGGTCTTGACCTTTGAGGAAGCCGGCGTTGCGAATAAGTAGTAAACACAGATGACAGAGGCTATATTTCGGTAATCAAATATCATACGCGATGAGCGCGCGATATCAAAATTAAACGACAGAGTCATTGCTGACCCTGTCGTTAATTTGTTTCTATTATTTACGGGTATATTTCCGATACCAGACATTCGCTGCGTCAATGTTTCTTGGGGGTTCATCATAGCCCAATACAAACTCCAAAGTTTTTCCAGAATTACTAATTTTTGTAATCTGATAGGCTTCTTCTCCCCAATCTCCTACCCAATTGCATTTGTAAAAAATATTGCCCTCTAAATCAGACCATTTGCCGGTTATAAGGTATCTGCCACCATCACAGGGAACTTTAGAATTGGCGTCTTTGAAGCAGTTAAACGTCCCGGCAGGTTTATAAATTATCTTTTGTGGAATGCCACTGCCATATTTAATGTTGATCCACGTGCCGTATAGTTCTTCCTGGTTTTTCGCAAAATATCCCCATTCTCCAGCTATGACCTGAGTAGCGAAAGCAAAAATAACTATACTCAAAACCAAAGCTAAGATTGATTTCATGACGATTCTCCTATTTAAAATTAGATGGATAATTATTCAAAGGAATGAATTAAGCTCCCAACGCAGTTGCGTTAGGAGAAAGGTAGGCACAATTTAAGCGGCTTTTCCATCTTACTTCTCTATTGGAAGGGAATCCCCTCCGGGATACTGATGGAACATATACAGCAAACGATCCATACCGATCGCCGGGTCTTTCAATTTAGCAGCAAAAGCCTCCGGATCAAAAAATTCTTTTGGTTGTTTTTTTGAATAGGTAAATATCATATCCCAAATTGGAGATCGGATCAGCCGGTAGTCGCGGTCGTCGTAGTCCCTCAACCAAATGGCAACTCGAATCGGGAGCCTGCTCTCCCGCAACGCCCAGACCCGTGCCTTTAAAATTTTCTCTCCAGCATAACCGAACTCATGATCGAAAACTACAAGCTCCTTAGAAACCACCGGATCAGAGATCACAAGCGGCGTGGTATCATTCTTGGAGCTCCATACTCTGGAAAAAAATCCTTTGGGAAACCATTCTGGAATTTCATCGGGTGATAGGGGGTTTTCCACTCTCAGCATTACATCAAGGGAAATTGTATCCGATTTCCCAAATTTATTTACCATAAAATAAGTGACGCTATCTGTATTAGCTTCGCTACGGGTAACTAGATCAAATGTATTTAAAATCTGACCCTTATCTGCGAAGGTCACTGTTTTACCGCTCCGTATCCGCATGCGATTCCCATATCCGGCCCAAATTTCAACTAATTTAGGTTCAACCAGGGGATTTAGGGGATAACCGTCTATTTTTATATCTCTTATATAGATTTTAACAGCAATAAAAGGCATGGTGCCAAAACGCTCCTGCACCTGCGCCCATGTTGGCGGCTTGTTTGCCAAAATTACGAAGCTTACGACGAGGACAAATGCCAATCCCATGCCAACCAATAGCAAATGCCGGGCCCAGGGCCGAGAGAAAAAGACCAGATTCCGTCTCAGCGGAAATCCATGTCTTTCCAACCTCCGAACATAAGGATGTTCCCGCAAGTCCTGGCGGAAGGCATTAAGCGAGTTCTGCAATTGGTTTTCGAGGTGCTCCGGAACCTCTGTATTGAAGGCCTCATGCACCGCTTTCCATGCACCATCTGTTTTCATACGATCTTTTTTTTCAGCATTCATTGTACGTCTCTTCTTTGTAGGATGAGATACCAATTTCATTCAGGAGTTTTACCAGTCGAGCCTTGCCTTTGGAAAAATGTGAACGTGCCGTAGCTTCGGAACATCCCAAAACGCCGGCGATCATAGGATAGGGGGAGTCCTCCATGATCCGCAACAGCACCGCTTGGCCCTGGTTTGGCGGAAGCATTGCAATGGCTTCGCGAATCACCGCTACCCTGTCTCCCTCTTCTTTTAAATAACCGAGCGAGCGGGCCGGCCACATCTTCGCCTGGATGCTCTCAAGACGGATTTCACGACGCCGTCGCCGGGCCCGTTTTCGTAAGGCGTCATAGGAACGAGTGATACAGATGCGGATAATATAGGCATGCGGATTCGGATGCCGATCAATTCGCTCAAGCTTAGCCCAGATCAACGCCAGCACCTCTTGAAACACATCTGCCGCCTCCTCCGGATCGCGCACAATCCTCGCTACAATGCCTATCATGCGCTTTTCTATCGGGCCGATCAGTTTTTCATACAAATCATCGCTTTTTCCCATCTTAACCACCCGATTGTCGCAAAACGATTGATAAATCTCGCCCCTACTTATTATAACGTCTGAGAGTACGAAAATGTGTAAAGAGAAACAAAGGAAGTAAAAAAATAGAAGCTTGGATTTCTACTTTTGGCCTTTTAAGTAGATTTGTCTGGGTCAAATCTGAGCAGAAAGAGATGAATAGAGATTTAATGATGCCAGGGGAATCTTAGCTAAGCTAATATTTTCGCTTTATTGTAGATTAGGCCGTTATTTATCATTTATCTGACTTCTGATTTCTGACCTCGGTTATCTGTCCTCCGACCCCTGTCTTCTGTCTTCTGACCGCTGCCTTCGTCCTCGGTTCTCTTTCTTCTGTCCTCTGGCCCCTGTTTTCTGTCGTCTGTCATCTCATGGCGATGAGGATAGACACCATGTTCGTGGGCATGGACATGCTCGTGGAGGTGTAATTCTTTGTCCAGAAGAATTTTGCCGTCCGCCATCGTGTAAATGGCGCCAACAGTTTCGGCCAGAAAGTCAAAATCATGGGAAATGAGTAAATACGAGAGATCTAGGCCGGACATAATTTCATTTGAGTTTGGTCTTGGTCTTTGTGTCCAGGCCGTTGACGGGTTCGTCTAGAAGCAGAATTTCGGGTTCCATGGCCAGAGACCGTTGCCAGAGATACCAATCGTTTTTCGCCACCGGACAACTTAAAGGTTATGCGGTCTTCAAATCCGTTCTAGACCAAGAAAATCCAGGGTTTCTTGAGCGATTCGCATGGCTTCATTTTTGGGTTTGCCCAGATTCAAGGGACCAAAGGCCACGTCTTCCAGCACGGTCGGGCTGAAAAGCTGATCGTCGGCGTCCTGAAAGAGAAGGCCGATCTTGCGGCGAACATTTGCAAAGTCTCTTTCGTCTCTGGTGCGCTTTCCGAAGATTTCGATGCGGCCGGCTGTCGGCTTTAGCAATCCCATAATCAGGTGCAAAAGGGTGGTTTTGCCGCTGCCGTTAGGTGCGATTAAACCGATCCGGTCCCCCCGCTTAAATTGAAAATCAAGTTGATTAAGTACCGGGGGACCTCCAGGGTAGTTAAAAGACACACCTTCAAGATTTATTATCGGATTATTTTCGTTCATGATATTTTATAATGATTTCGACAACTCTATGACGACGAGGCCGACAATGATGGTCGTCATCATAATCGCAAATACCCAGCTTGTCGCATTGGTTTGAAATTCCTGCAGACTGTAGAATTTTCCTTTAAACCCCCGGCACCGCATGGCCTGATGAACCCGTTCAGCCCGGGCGGCTGCACGCACGAAGAGCATGCCGATAACAAAGGAATAGGTTCGATACGTATTTGCATTGGTACCCGGTCGGAACCCCCTGATTTTGGCCGCGCGCATCAGTCTCAGGTATTCCTCTTCGATAACAAATATATACCGATAGGTCATCAACAACAGATAAACTATTTTTTCAGGGACCCGCAGCCGGTACATCGCATGACCCAATGTAGAAAATGGCATGGTTGCAATCAGGGCGATAAACGCGAGTAAAATAGCATTTGATTTTAACGTTATCTGGGCCGCCAGAATGACGCCCGGGCGATAAATGGCAAAAGAACCGATGCGGGTCAGCGCTTCCCCTTTGAAGGTAAACGGCAATACCAGCCATAAAAACAAAATCAGCGCATTGACAATGACCAGTCTTTTAAGAACCTCCTGAATCCTTATGCGTGAGATAAGGATTAAAATTGAAGAGAAGCCCAACGCCAGTATTAAAACGGAAAATTGGTATGATAATGCAACCACAAATGCATACAGGACGGTCAGGCATTAGCCGGATCCGGGGATCAAGCCTGTGAATCATCGACTCTCCGATGGCAAAGGGTTCACTGATCATGTTTATGTATTTATTTCGTTTTGGATCGCGGCTGGAAGCCGCTCCCACCGGATAGCTTTAACGAGTGGGAGCGGCTTCCAGCCGCGATATAGTTAGTACAGAGCCCGGATCCAGTTCTTCTTAGTTATTATGCCTTCTTGCGACGCTTTCGGATGTAGGCCGCAATCCCTGCCAGGCTCAGGATGCAGCCAATACCGATAATGATCTCTTTGATGCCGGGGCTTTTTTCCGGAGTCGGCGTTTTTTTACCGGCGGGCATTTCAAACTCAGCGGCAGAAACAGTCCATTCCGCCCGGTGTGCCGCACCGGCGAGTAATACAATTTTCAGGTCGGTCTTTTTCGGCACCTTGAAGGAAAATTCGCCTTCTGCGTTGGTTGTCCCTTTTACGAGCTCAGTGCCCTGGGGATCTGTGACGATGATTTTGCCCGCCTTTACCCTTTTGCCGCCGCTGAATTTGCTTTCGACATGGACGGTGTCCCCCTCAACCCACGCAAACAGACTGACTCCATGGGCATCCACTGTTTCGATTGGCAAACTCAAAAGGCAGCCAGCTAAAAATAAGTAGAAAATGGGCTTTGCCAAGTTCGATGTGAGAATATGGTGTTTCATTGCTTATTCCTTTGACGGACCGGACAGCATCGCCGGGTGTACTTTTTTCAAAAAGGACACACAAACAGCGGTAATCACCCCTTCTATAATCATTACCGGTACGTGGCCCGCCATGACGATGACAGAAACTTCAAAAAAGTTCTCTTCAGTAAATATAAGTGCCAGACCTAAAATAACAACGCCCAGCAATACCGATAAAAAGCCGCAGGCAAAAGCCGCTGAAAGCGCCACCAGAGGTCTTTTGTGTAAAAAGGGACTGAAAACCAAATAGCAAATCACTGCCGGCAGGGCCATAATGACCGTGTTGACCCCCAGAGCCGTTATGCCGCCGAACTGAAACAGCATCGCCTGAAGCACCAGCGCCACCAGAATAGCGGGAAAGGCGGCCCATCCAAGCAGCAGTCCCACCAGTCCGTTAAGGATCAGGTGGGCATTGGCGGGTCCGATGGGGACATGGATCAGGGAGGCCACAAAAAAGACCGCCGAAAGAATTGCGGCCTGGGCGATGCGGTCATAATCGAGTTTTTTCAGACCTATGGCCGTTCCGGCAGCCGCCAATGCGCCCCCGGATATCAATACCGGACCGGATAGAATTCCTTCTGAAATATGCATGTCCTACCTTTCGTGGGACCTAACATGCGGTAAAAAATATTTACGGTTTCGCGTGAATTCTTCTCACCACGAAGGACACGAAGATCACAAAGTTTTAAAAAAGTATTAAAGATTCTTTCTTCGTGCTTAAATATTTATTTTTTCTTATTGCCATTCGTGAAACTCGACCCAGATGACGGCCCCGATTTCTACATCTTTTTTTTCACCCGCATGTTCCAGTGTAAAATCAGCCTGGCTTAAAGCCGCAAATCCCCACCAGCCGGCTGCAGGTGCAGCATAGGTAAAAACACCGTTCCGGTCGGCTTTAATCGTCTGGGTGATCATGTACGTTGTCGGCGCCTTAATTCTGCTGTCCTTATTGTAGTACTCCACTTCAACTTCGGCGAAGGGCACCGGTTTGCCGTCGAGTTTGACAATGCCCTGGAATACATTACCGGCATACAGGCCGAACGGTTTGGACAATGGAATGATCTCGGTTTTTAAGCCGATTTCTTTATCCCAGCCCTCATCGTCACCAAATGCGGTGACAACAGTCTTGGTGTAGTGAATGATAAAGGAATCTTCAGCCGGCTCCCAGTAGGGTTCGGGTTCCATGTAAAACATATAAACCCCCGGGCGCCTGACCGGATATGCCGCCTTCCAGGCGTTGCGATCCATTACTTGCGTTTTTTTAAGTGAGCCGAGCAGGTCCTGGTTTTTACCAGCGGCAAATACATGAAATGTTTTCGGTTTAGCCATCTCCATGCCCACCATTTCAAAGGGGTGAGAAAAGGAGAGAGTGACGGTTATCGTGCGACTGTCTTCCTGCATCACCATGGTATCAGAGGGGATAACCATCCCGAAGTGAGCCAGACCCGGGCTTGCCATTATGTGAAAAATTAACACCATGACTGCTAAAATGATCGCTTTGGTCATTGAACCTCCTTTATTTTCAGCGTTCAATTCCGGCATACCGAATAGCCACCCTATTTAATTTGATCTTCTTTTGGGGCAGTTTCTAGAAGTGGTTTCAAAACCTCAGATCAGGTTCAAGGGCAAGGCGCAGGCCGATCGATAACGCGCAGCATACATGGGTATGTGAGCATTTATCGGAGGTCTGCAACGCAGCCATTGGGCCTTAGATGGGGTTTTGAAATCACTTCTAATGACCTTTGACCAGCTCCTTGTAAGCATCAGCATCTCTGATGTTTTCCAGATCGCTGTCGCTTTTAATACTTTCCCAGTTCGAGTATCCTTTGTCTATCGCCGTTTGTAGCCATTCAATGGATTCCTCCTTCCGTTTCAACCTTGAATACATGCAGGCAACATTGTAATAGGTTTCGGCCTTATCCGGCCAATGACCCAATACTTCCTTAAAACGAGACAACGCCTTGGTATAATTCTTTTGCAAGGCATACATTAAGGCCAGATTATTAATCGCGCGGGGGAAATCGGGTTGAATTGCGAGTGATTTTTCATAATGCCGGACGGCCTCATCGATTTTTTGCTGCCGGGCAAAAATGCTTGCGGCATTAAAGTGAGCCAGGGCATGGCCTGGATTTCTTTCCAGGGCCGCCAAATAATGATTGAGGGCCTCATCGTACCTTTGCTGTATTTCCAAGGCAATAGCCAGATTATAATGGGCCTCAGCATCGTTAGGATCGATATCCAGGGCTTGATGAAAATGGGAGATCGCCTGATCTGTTTCACCTAGCTCGGTTAAAGCAACACCGATGTTTGAGTGCGCCTTAGCCTGGGCGGGATTAATTTTCAAGATTTCCAGATAGTGCTTGATGGCTTCTTTCCGCTGGCCCTGTTTTGCCAGTGCCAGACCTAAATTGTTGTGTGCTTCCATATAACCGGGTTCTATCTGAATCGCCGTATTATAATGCTTGATAGCCTCAGCATCCCTTCCTTGTTGCTGCAGAACATTTGCCAGATTAAAATGAGCCTTTGCATAACGCGGATTGATGCGGAGGGCCTGTCGGTATTGTTGAGTGGCTTCAGCTACCCTTCCTTTGTTAGAAAGGTTTTCACCCAGATTAAGGTGGGGTCGGGCTTTATTGGGTGATTTTTTAACGATATCGCTCCACAAGCTGAGCTCGTTTTGCCACACAGCGTTGCGCTGATAGGTCCACACCGAAAACACGATTACCAGCGCACACAGCAGCACTGTCACCAGCCAATTCGGCTTGATGTAGCGAAAACATATTATTACCGGAATTAAACAAAAGAGCATTGAAGGCAGGTACAGGCGGTGTTCGAAAATAATGGCCAGAGGAATGACGGATGATTCGATGGCCAGATTTCCGAAAAACCACAACAGACAAAACGAAATTAATCGCTGCCTTTTGGCCAGATATAAAGCCAGCCCGACCAGGCCGACGATGACAGCCACCGACGGCAGAGTTGTCAACGGGTTGATCAAAGAATTCGATAGCGGAAAATCATAATCCAGGTTGAGCCGAGAGGGATGGGGGAAAAATATCAGGCTGAAATAATGGACGACGACCCGAAACTGGGTCATGATTCTTTCAGAAAGGGTAAATTCCTTGTTAGCAAAATCTTTAATCGACGATAGTTTTTCCAATGGATCCGGGCCTAAATATAAAAGAGAAATCAGACCGAAAACAAAAAAAATCAAAATGACGAATTTTAGTTTGCGCTTTAACCAGTCGGCGCTAAGATCCTGGAAAAAATACCACTCGTAAAGAAAAACAAAAAACGGCAAGGTGGCAGCGTTTTGTTTGCTCCCCAGTGCAAATAGCCATGCCAGTAAAGCGCCGCTGAACCAGCCCCATTTTTTGACCGGTTGCGCCGCAAGACGCCCTTTCACATAGAGCCAAAAAGCAAGAATATAAAACAGGGCTGCCAGACTGTTCATCCGCTGCACGATATAGGTAACCGATTGGGTTTGGATCGGATGAACCAGCCAAAGCAAAGCCGCAAAAAAGGCAACCATGAAACTGTGATCAACTTCAGTTTTAAGTGAAGGAAGCTTTAAGGTGGTTTGGACAAAAATGAAGAGGAATATACCGGCTAAAATGTGTATAACGATATTGACAAGATGGTAGCCTTCCACGTTGTATTGATGGAAGTAATAATTTAAAGCAAACGTAACATTGCCAATGGGTCGTGTCTTGGGAGTTTGTTTGCCAAATGCGGTATCAATCAGGTTTGCCGCGCTAAGCTCAGTTATTCGAATGCTCTCATTTTCTATAATTTTGCGGTTATCATCAAAAACAAATGGACCATCAAAGGTGTTGGAATAAAGGGCAAAGCCGACTACTGAAAATACCAAAACGATTCCCAGAGCCAACAGGCCAGATGAGTTTATTTGATAACGGTTGGATGTTCTCATTATCCCTAAATCAGTGATCCCTGATCAATTCCCGGTAAGCGGAAGAATTTCGAATATTTTCCAGGTCACTGTCAGTTTTAATCTTCTCCCAATTCGTGTATCCTTTGTTTAGCGCTTTTTTTAGCCACTCGATCGAATCATCCACACGATTTAGCCGTGAATACATACAGGCAACGTTGTAATAGGTTTCGGCATTATCCGGCCAATAATCTAAAATTTTATGAAATTCTGATAAGGCCTTGGCGTATTCTTTATTCTTTGCATACACTAAAGCCAGATTGTTTAAAGCCTGAGGAAACCTCGGCTGAAGTGTAAGTGCTTCTTGATACTCACTTATAGCTTTGTTTAGGTCTCGCTTGGCGAGATATAAATTCCCCATTTCATAATGTAGGAGCGGATCATTCGGTCTGTTTTTTAATGCCGCTTGAATACTCGCAGATTTTTCCTGGAATAATTTCTGAATGCTTAGCGCTTTTTTAAGGTTGTTGCGTGCCGAAATATAATCCGGTTTTATTCTTAACGCTTCTCGAAAGTGCGAGATCGCTGCTTCAATTTTCCCGTTCTTTATCAGCAACGCCCCTAAACCATTATGAGCTTCAGCTCGATTGGGATCTGAGCGCAGGACCATTGTAAAGTGGTGAATGGCTTGATCTATTTCGCCTTGCTTTGCCAGTGCAGCGCCCAGGTTCAATTGGGCTTCTGCAAGATCAGGGCTTACCTCCAAGGCCAGACGGAAATGATCAATCGCTTCGTTAATGTTGCCTTGTTTTTCTAAAACAATACCTAAATTATTGTGAGCGTTAGCATGATGGGGATTATATCGGAGGGCTTGCTGAATTTGCTGAATGGCATCATTCGTCTTTCCCTGATTTAGGAAAACCATACCCAGGTTGTTGTGAGCTTCGACGTAGGCAGGCCTGATCTGGATGGCGGTTGTAAAATGTTTGACAGCCTCGGCATTTTTTCCTTGCTTCTGAAGAACACTTGCCAGATTAAAATGCGCTAAATCATAATTTGGATCTAGCCGCACGGCTTGCCTATATTGCTTCTCTGCTTCCAATATATCGCCTTTTTTAGAAATAGCTAAGCCTAGATTAAGATGGGGCCGGGCTTTATGCGGCGATTTTTTTACACAATCGGACCATATCGTCAAATCATTTTGCCACACTTGGTTGCGTTGATAGGTCCAAGCCGAAAAGACGATGGCCACAGCACATAAAGCGCCGATCTTTAGCCAATTAATTTTGACATATCGAAATATTAAAATTACCGGTATCAGGCAAAATAGCATTGACGGTAGATACAGGCGGTGTTCGAAAATAATGGCCAGCGGAATTATGGATGATTCGATTACCAGATTGCCGAAAAACCACAGGAGACAAAATGAAATTAGTCGCTGCTTTTTTAGCCAGATATATCGCCAGCCCGACTAAGCCCACGATGACAAGCAAAGAAGGCAGACGTTGTCAGCGGATTGATTAAAGAATGTCGATAAGCGGAAAATCATAATCGAGGTTGAGCCGTGAAGGATGCGGGAAAAATATCAGGCTGATATAATAAATGACCACTCGGAACTGGGTCATAAGCCTTTCAGAAAGGGTAAATTCCTTGTTGGCAAAAGTCTTGAATTGACGATAATCTTTTCTAGGGATCCAGGCCCAAATATAAAAGGGCGATCACACCGAAAACAAAAACAACCAAACATGACAGATATTTCAGATTTCGCTTCAACCAGTCGACGCTAAGATCCTGGAAAGAAATACCACTCGTAAAGAAAAACAAAAAACGGCAAGGTGGCAGCGTTTTGTTTGCTCCCCAGTGCGAAATATCCATGCCAGTGCAGCGCCGCCGAACCAGCCCCATTTTTTGCCCGGTTGCGCCGCAAGGCGTCCTTTCACATAGAGCCAAAAAGCAAGAATATAAAACAGGGCTGCCATACTGTTCATTCGCTGCACAATATAGGTAACCGATTGGGTTTGGATCGGATGAACCAACCAAAGCAAAGCCGCAAAAAAGGCAACCATGAAAGGTGTGATCAACTTCAGTTTTAAGTGAAGGAAGATTTAAGGTGGTTTGGATAAAAATGAAGAGGAATATACCGGCTAAAATGTGTATAACGATATTAACAAGATGGTAGCCTTCGACGTTGTACTGGTGAAGTAATAATTTAAAGCAAACGTAACATTGCCAACTGGCTCGTGTCTTTGCAGATTGTTTGCCAAATGCGGCCTCAATCAGGTTTTCCGCGCTAAGCTCAGTTACTCGAATGCTCTGATTTTCCTCAATTCTGAGTATATCATCAAAGATAAATGGACTTTCGAAGGTTTTGGAATATAGCAAAAAGCCCGAAACCGAAAAAACAGAAAGCACCGCCAATATCATTAAAATAGAACGATTTCTGCTTAACTCGTTTGTTTGCTGCATCATAGCTCTGCGTTTTGGATTGATCGCATCTCGGACTTCTTTTATTCAAAAAGTTCAAGAATTCCCCCCACAAAAGCAATGATCAGCATCTGGGAGAAAAATAGAGATTCCAATTAGAACACCTTTTTCGGGGGGCAAATTAAAAAAAGTAAACAAATAGGCATAAGCGCCTTCTCTTAATCCAATTCCCGCAAAAGAAATTGGAATCGTTTGCAGTAACAGCACCAATGAGCCGATCCACATGATATCCATAAAGCCCAAAGGAACCGATGCGGCCTTAATGAGAACCAACAGCCTGCAGATAAAAAATATTTGCCAGAGAAGACTCAGTCCGAGAATAGAAGTAAACGTGTTGCCGTTTATTTTTTTGAGATTATGGTTTTCAAAATAGGCATCAACATTTAATTTTGGTCGTATTCGTTGCAGCGTTGAATTGTGTCATTGATTTAATCAGATCACGTATCGGCGAAAAAATATAAAATAAAATAAATACCGACACAAAACATATCCCGATGGCAGCGATTGGCAAAAGGCGCATCCTTAGAATCTCGATCTCGGGATTTGATTTATAGAAAAATAGCGGAATCATCCCGCAGAAAAGAAGCACCAAAAGAAAGGTTAACCGTTCGAATACGATAGACGCTAAAAATTGAGCCTTGCCATTTTTATTGCGGGTGACTTTAATCCATCGGACAACTTCCCTTCCAATGGCTGACGGCAGGAAAAGTGCATAAAATCTGGCAATGAAATTTATTTTTACTAATGAAGCCAACGAATGATTAATAGCGCTTCCTTTTATGAGGAAATAATATTTTCCGGCGACGATGATCCCCGAAGATACCGCCAGAAGGGTAGAGATCACGTAAAGGCTTACATCGATGCTGCCCATCGTAGCGGCCAGTCTAGAAACATCGACCTTAAAAAAAAGATATCCGATAAAAAGGCAGGATATAACAATTTTTAAGATTATTTTTAGATACCGTTTATCCATTCTTCTGTCTCGGCATAACCGAACTTTTTGAGCTGCGGAATTAGAATAGGGCTAATTTTCTTTTAAATCCTCTTTTGAGAATTCTGTTTTCCATTTGTTATAGTTATCCGCCGTTAATTTAGGGAGTGGTTCGAAAAACGCTTTGCTGGCATCTAAGCCTAAAAAGCCTAATATCTCTGTAATTTTTTGACAGGGCGTTTGGATGAGATCTTCATAGCGAACGATGAGGCGGTAGTTTTTTTGAATTAATTTCCAATGCGTTTCGATGCGTTTTACGCAATGTAACCATTGGTAGGCATTGAATTGCAGTAGTGACGATTGATCATAAATTCGCTCCCAGTGTTTAAACCTGGGGCCCCAACCGATGTCACCTCTCCAACGCAACCGATTTAAGTGTTTCTTTTTGTTTGTGAAATGTCCGTGCCTTTCAAATGACAATGCCTTAATTTATCATTTAAGAAAGGCTGACGACCCAAAAACTTATGGATTACCTGATATGCCGCCCCATAATTAAAGCGACCTTTAGAGAGCGGATTTTTTATGATATTTTGCCTGCGCAACCATTCTTTGTTTATCGAAAGTGTGACATCTCTCCCATCGCGCAATAGATGTATAAACTTCGCTTGAGGAAATATTTTTAAAATAAAAGGTATCTTGAGACTATTTCTAGGAGATTTATCGATCAGAACCACACATTTTTTCTTCGTTTTATATTTGGAAAAATTGCGGTAGATCCATTTTTTGACCTGCGGTGATGCATCTGCTTCTGTTCTTTCATCGTCAGGTGCCGTCCGGAAAAATCGGTCCCATACGAAATAGGGCTCATACCACTGGCTGATGTGATGATGTTTGTCCAGCAATTCTCCCAGTATTGTCGTACCTGATCTTGGTGAACCGACGATAAAAACAAACGCATCTCCCATTGTCTTTTCAGCCATAATTTACCCTGAAGAAAAGATCTTATCGCCACCATGTCTTGATGATGATGCGGGCGAAATGAATGCCATAGATTAGATCTTTTCCCTTTTTGCTTTTCCCGTATTTGCGTCTCAAAATGGTTATGGGTACTTCGCCGATGCGCAGACCCTGTTTGACGGCTTCAATTATAAGTTCACTGGTATGATATTGATCTTCGTGCAGCCGGATGGAGTTGACGGCATCCATGCGAAAAGCTCTGAAACCGCTGGAAGGATCGGTTATCTTTTTGCCCAAAAGTGTGGTGACAATTCGGCCGAAAACATAAACTCCGGCAATTCTTAAACGGCTGGAGGCTTCTCTATTGCCAAGAATACGTGATCCGATCACACAATCATATTGTCCTTCAATAATGGGCAATATGAGATATGGGATATCTTCCGGCCGATGCTGACCATCGGCATCCATTGTTATGCAATAGCGAACGCCCGCTTTTTGTAAAATATCGTATCCCAGTCTCAGTGCAGCCCCGCCGCCCCTGTTGATCAGATTTTTAACTGCGCAAGCACCACTGCTTTCCGCTACAGAAAAGGTTTCATCATCACTGCCATCGTCGACCACTAGGACTCCAACATCGATGCCTTCGATTTGTTTCGGGATCTTTGGCAGCAAAGCCGCTAAATTTTCTGCCTCATTATAAGCAGGGATGAGGATCATAATCGGCTTGATTTTCCGGGCAAGGTCAGCGCTTTTTTCGATTTCTCTTGTTCCCAATGAGCGGACCAACCGGTCGAACTGAAAATGAATATTATCGACCTTTAGTTTTGTAAACAAAATGTAGAACAGTAAGAAAATATTTGAAACAATCAACAGGGCAATTATTCTACCCCGGTAAGCCGTTTGTAAAGATAGGGCATCTCGTAATGCATTTAGAATGTTGGGATTAATGGTTACGGCAATCAGGCTGAAATTCAACAGCATAAAAAAGATAAAATTGAGCCGGTTCCAGCGAGCGCCGCGGTAGACATAAAACGTGGCAACCAATCCTAAAAAGCCGACCAGGCAGCCCAATATTCTTAATGTTGACATTTTCTTATTCCTAGATGGTAAAAAGCAGCACTTCTATAGTTGATTTGAGCGTACTTTGAAGTAGATCTCTTTCGTTTTGATTTTTTTTTAATTCCATTTCACATTTCGATAAATCTGATCCCTATTAATTAAATCATCATACTGGATGACAAATTCCATCATTTCTAAAAGTACTTTCTCGGATAAATAGTGGGGCTTCAACCCCAGGTCGAGAAGCCCGGTATGGGTGGGGTTGTAATAATGCGCTTCAGACTCTATGCGGGGATTTTCAACATGCTCAATTTTTACATTTAATTCGAGTTGATTGCCGGCCTCCCGGACTTTCTCTGCCAGATCATTGACGCTGAAGGCTTCCGTAAACTGATTGAAAATTCGCAGTTCGCCCGTCGGCAGGATTTTCCACCGACAGGCGAACACAATTCAGACGTGTCCTTTATGTTTAAGTAACCTCTGGTTTGCCCGCCTTTACCGTAAACCGTCAGCGGATATCCGGCGACAGCCTGGACCACAAAGCGGTTGAGCACGGTGCCGAAAATTTCGTCATAATTAAAAAAGGGCAGCAGACGTTCATCATTTTCAGTTTCATCGGTAAAAATCCCGTACACCGGGCCCTGCATCAGGTCGGTTACCCGCAAGCCCCAGTGCGGACGTAGAACCACAACAGGTCCGTGTCCATGATTTTGGTGGTGTGATAGAGGCTGCCGGCCTGTCGCGGATATAGAAATGTGTGCTGCCGGCCTTTGTGTTCGACTTCCAGCCAGCCTTCTTCGATGTCAATATTGGGCGTGCCGTATTCGCCCATGGTGCCGAGTTTGACGATGTGGGCATCGGGACAAAATTCCCGCACCGCAAAAATGACATTGGCCGTAACAGCAAATTATTTCGCAGTGTCAGGTTGGCCGCCTTTCGATTGAGCATGGAATATGGCGCGGACGGCTGTTCGGCATAGTGCACAATGGCCTCGGGTCAAATTTTCGGAACACTTCGGCAACAAAATCCCACTCTGTCAGATCTCCAATACCGGAATGTGACTGCCGGAAACCGATTCCCAGAGGGCCGCCCGTTCATCAGGTCCGGGACTTCAAAGAGAGGAGTCACCTTT
Source organism: uncultured delta proteobacterium (assembly GCA_963706575.1). Classification (GTDB taxonomy): domain Bacteria; phylum Desulfobacterota; class Desulfobacteria; order Desulfobacterales; family JAHEIW01; genus JAHEIW01. The sequence goes on from CAVPNL010000006.1 coordinate 741,055, forward strand.
TCTTCGCGACACAGATTTCGGCGCAGGTAGTTGTCCACCACGGCGACTTCATGGCCGTTGGCCGTGAGATGCATGGCGGTGGGCCATCCGAGATATCCGTCACCGCCCAAAATCAGTATTCGCATAAATAACCCCAATATTCCGCGATTCGAGATTCAAGGAGATTGTTTTTTTAGAAATGAAGCCAGCTGGGATTTCGAAAGGGGATTTCATTGCCGAATGATAGGTCGGGTGACTTCTTTGAACGGATATCCGGGTATTCAAAGCGACGTTGCGATAAATTTCCGTAAGGCCGGCAAAATCACGAAATATCGTTCCAATTCCCATGATCTTCTGGTCTCTTCGGTGTTCATCAATTCTTCGTACATTTTTTCCCCGGTTGTTCCCCGATGATCTTTATGTCGATATCTTCAGGCCGGTGGCCGTAGACAGGCGCCAGTTCCTCGATCATGACTTCGGCCAGATCCTGAATGCGAATGGCCGGCATTTTGGTGACGAAGACTTCTCCGCCGCGCACAGGAGGGCGGAGTCGATGACCAGCTGGACGGCGTCTTCAATGCTCATGATAAAGCGGGTCATGTCCGGATCCGTCACGGTGACGGGTCCGCCCCGACGAATCTGTTCGCGAAAAATGGGGATTACCGAGCCACGGGAGCCCAGCACATTGCCAAAACGCGTGGAGGTGAAAACGGTCCGTCGTTCGAAGGTTGCTGTTGGCGGCCGTCATCAGCCGCTCGCCCATCAGTTTTGAGGTGCCCATAACATTGGTCGGGTTAACCGCCTTGTCCGAGCTGGTGAAAATAACCCGTTCGACCTTGTTTTCAATGGCGGCATAGATGATGTTTTGGACACCGAGGATGTTGGTTTGTACCGCTTCAAAAGGGGACCGCTCGCAGAGGACGACGTGCTTGAAGGCGGCCGTGTGGAAGACCACATCGATGCCTTTCATTTTGTCCTTTAGCCGGTCTCTGTCACGCACATCGGCCAAAAAGAAATTTGCGGGTGGCCGTATTTGGCATATTTCTGTTCGATGGAAAAAAGCTCACTTTCATTGTTGTCAAGACCGATAAGCTCTTTCGCCTGGTACTGTTCCAAAAGCTGACGGATCAATTCTCTTCCGACGGTGCCGCAGGCGCCGGTGACCAGGATGCGTTTTTGTTAACGTCCAATTGGTTTTCTCTTTCTTTTCTTTGGGTTATCGGTCCGCAAAAAATAATGTTCCCTGGCTTTTAAGGTGCTGAAACTTATCATTTAAGTGCATATCAAGCAAATGAAATTTATGAATACCGCAATTTTAGGGCAACGCATACGGTTAAATGCCGTGTCCGGGTCGGAAATTTTCGATGAAATTAAGCAAAAGATTGCTTCGTCGCTTACGCTCCTCGCAATGACAGTGCGAGACATTTGCGGGTCATTGCGAGCGAAGCGAAGCAATCTTAACGCTCGGGCATCTCACCGAGAATTGCCATACCCGGGCAAAGCATCTTGACTTGGTCTGCAAAAGTCTTTATCTATCACGCAATATGAAACAGAAAATACGTGATCTAATTCTCAGTGCGGCTAAAAGCGCCTATGAAAAAAGGAGATTTGCCGTCAGCTGACATTTCCGAGGTTGAGGTTGAAGAGCCCGGGCTGATGCCCACGGAGATTTTTCTAGCAATATTGCCATGGTGATGGCATCGGCTCAAAAAATGGCGCCGCGTAAAATTGCGGAAGCCATCATTGCTCACATTCAAGATCCGCAGGAATTGATTGAAAAGACTGAAATCGCCGGTCCGGATTCATTAATTTTTTTGTCAAACCAGTCGGCCTGGCACCCGGTTTTGCGTGAGATTCACGAAGCCGATACCGCCTACGGTGCAACCGATATCGGTAAAGGTCAAAAATTTCAGGTCGAATATGTCAGCTCCAACCCCACCGGACCGCTGCATGTCGGTCACGGCCGCGGTGCGGCCGTGGGTGACGCGGTGGCCAATATTCTTTCCTTTTGCGGCTATGATGTCCAAAAGGAATATTACATCAACGATTCGGGCCGGCAGATCCGGACCCTGGGGCAATCGGTTTTTCTGCGCTATCAGGAGCTGTGGGGCCAAAAAGTCAAATTCCCGGATGAATGCTATCAGGGGGATTATATTCGTGATCTGGCTGCCGACATCAAAACCCGCAAAGGCGCTGGCCTTTTAAGCGAGCCGGAACAAGACGCCATTATGGAATGCGCGCGCTTTGCCGCCGGGAACATACTGGACGGCATTCGGGACGATTTAAAATTATTCGGGGTCGAATTTGACTGCTGGTTCAGTGAACAGAGCTTATATGATTCCGGCCGCGTGGTTGAGATTCTTGATAATTTTCGCAAACAGCAGATTATTTACGAAAAAGACGGGGCCCTGTGGTTTAAAACCAGCGATTTCGGTGATGAAAAGGATCGGGTGGTGGTTAAAGCCAACGGCGAAACGACCTATTTCTGCATCCGACATCGCCTACCACCAGGACAAGTATGACCGTGGGTTTGAATGGGTGGTCGACGTCTGGGGAGCGGATCATCATGGTTACATTCCCCGGATGAAAGCCGCCGTTGAAGCCTCCGGGCATCGGCGGGATCAGTTTGATGTCATTTTGGTGCAGCTGGTGAATTTGCTCAGAGCCGGGCAACCGGTTGCCATGTCGACACGGGCCGGCAAATTCGAGACCCTGCGCGAGGTTATCAACGAAGTGGGCCGGGACGCCGCGCGCTTCATCTTTTTGACCCGCCATTATGAAAGCGCCCTTGATTTTGATCTGGAAGTCGCCAAGCAAAAAACCAATGATAATCCGGTTTATTATGTTCAATATGTGCATGCCCGCATCTCGAGCATCGTGCGCAAGGGAAACGAACGGGGGACCTGCGAGGTTTCCTGGGATGACAAGGCCGTGGCTCGCCTGGAGGCACCTGAGGAAATTGATTTGATTAAAGCCCTGGCGCGCTATCCGGATGTCCTGGCAGGCAGCGCCAGAAGCATGGAGCCGCATCGTGTGACCTATTATTTGATGGACCTTGCATCGGCCTTTCACACTTACTACAATAAGCACCGGGTTTTAGTCGATGATTCGTTGTTGCGCTGCGGTCGGCTCAATCTTGTTTTAGCGGTTCAAAAAGTAATCCGAAACGGCCTGACGCTGCTGGGCGTTTCTGCCCCGGACAGTATGTAAAACCGGACTTTAAATTTCCATCTTTACCCGCAAGTCCGTCGGATGGCGTCAGCAATGACTGTTTTCGCGGCAGGATGCCGCTCACACCGCTTGTTGATGGTTTGTGGAGTGGCTTCCCAGCCACGAGACCCAAAGCATAAAATTCAACAATGAGAAAAAAGAATAAACGCAAAGAGCCGGAATTTAAAAAACCCTTTATTGTCCTGTCGCGCCGCAAAATTGCGGGGTGGATTTTTTTAATTTTTTTTCTGTGTGCCTGGATGTTCATACTGGGGATATTGGTCGGCAGAGGTACGGCCCCGGTCAAATTTGATATTGCTGCCCTTGAAAAAAAATTAGAAGCCTCGAAAGAGGGTGACGGCGGCGATCAAAAAAAAGCGCCGGCACCGAAAAGGCCGGTTACCGTAAAGGATAAAACCAAGCTCGAGTTTTATGAAGCGCTTAAAGAAAACAAAGTAGATCCGGACGTTCCGGCGCTTCAAAAGCCGGAGGTTGTAAAAGATAAGATTGAAAAACCGGCCGAAAAAACCGTTCCCCAGGAGCCAATAAAGGAAACCGTTCCAAAAGCGGCATCTGAAAAATCGGCTTCTCAAAAAACAGGGACGCAAAAACCGGAACCTGCAGCAAGTTCTCAAATCAAAAAGCCGGCCAAGAAAAAGGGAAAAGTTCCTGCCGTTACTCCGACAAATGCTGCAGGCCCTGTATACACCATCCAGGCAGCTTCCGTTAAAGATCCAAAAGATGCGGATCGGCTGGTCCAGAAATTAAAAAAAAGTGGATATCCGGCCTATCGGGCGATCGGCAAGATACCCGGAAAAGGAATCTGGTATCGGGTCAGAATCGGAGAGTATCAGCGCAAATCTGAAGCGCTGAGCGTGATGAATAAATTGAAAAAAGAAGGTTTGAAACCGATCCTGGTAATGAAATGACCTTCGTTACCTTCACTATGTCATATAGGTCCGAAAGCAGTCTTTTTACCAGTGTGTTTAGTATTTGGTGTTTAGTGTTTAGTAATCTAACATGCAGATATAGGATCATATATTTCATGCCAAACACCAAACACGAAACACAAAACACTTGTTGAATTCGACTTTTTACGAACACTAAAGCAAGATATTAGAGGGCGAATGACAAAAGGCGGTTTAAGGACATGAAAATAACCAAAGAAGAAGTGCTGTACGTTGCCCACCTCGCACGCCTGGATTTGGATGAGGAATCCATCGAGAAGTTCGCCGGCCAAATTGACGAAATCCTGGGATACATTGAAAAATTGAACCGGGTCGATACCAAAGGCATAAAAGCGACTTCGCACGCCATTTCTCTGACCAATGCGTTTCGCGACGACGAGGAAAAGGAACACATCGATCGTGAGCTGGCACTGGAAAATGCGCCTGAAAAAGAAGATGGTAGTTTTGTGGTTCCCAAGGTCGTCGGATGATGCATTTGAAAAAGGCCCCCTTTTGCCCAATTTCTGTGTCAAGCTCCGGTTTTAATCCTCGACATACAACCAAGTATGCCTGTGGTTAAAATCCTCGCTTTCCTTGAAATTGAACAAAATTGAACCTTTTTCAAACGCATCATACAAAATATTGTTAAAAGAAAAAAACGAAAAGGTATTATGGAATTATTTGAGTTAACAATAGAAAAGGCTCACCGGTTATTAAAAACCAAAGAAATATCTTCGGTGGAGTTAACCCGCGCGGTATTGGATCGCATTGACACAGTGGAAGGAAAAGTTGATGCGTTTATTACGGTCTCGGAAAAAACTGCAATGGAACAGGCGAAAGAAGCAGATCAAAAGATTGCCAGCGGTCATTGTGAGTCGTTGACCGGAATTCCGCTTGCCATCAAAGATGTCATCTGCACCCGGGGCGTGCCAACGACATGCGGCTCTAAAATTCTTGAAAATTTTGTGCCGCCCTATAATGCCACGGTAATCGGCAAACTCAACAAAGCGGGGGCGGTAATTGCCGGTAAAGCAAACATGGATGAATTTGCCATGGGCTCGTCCACCGAAAACTCGGGTTACAAAATTACCCGCAACCCCTGGGATCTGGCCTATGTGCCGGGCGGATCCAGCGGTGGCTCGGCAGCTGCGGTTGCCGCCGATATGTGCCTGGGCGCTTTAGGCTCGGATACGGGAGGGTCCATCCGGCAGCCGGCGTCATATTGCAGCACGGTGGGCATGAAACCGACCTACGGACGGGTATCCCGATACGGACTGGTGGCGTTTGCATCCTCTCTGGATCAAATCGGGCCTCTGGCAAAGAATGTCTCGGATTGCGCCATAATGCTCAAGGCGATCGCCGGTTATGATTCTGCAGATTCTACGTCCGTTTCCCGGGAGGTGCCTGATTATACCGCTGCTTTACAAAAGGGATTAAACGGCGTCCGGGTGGGTATCCCCAGAGAGTACAACGCCACTGAGGGAATCGATTCCGAAGTGTCGGCGGCAGTCGATAGCGCTGTCAAGGTGATCGAGGATCTGGGTGCTGAAAAAATGGAGGTGTCCCTGCCGCATACCGAATATGCTGTGGCCGTATACTATGTGATTGCGCCCTCAGAGGCAAGCTCAAATCTGGCGCGCTACGATGGCGTTAAATACGGCATGCGGGACAAAAATCAAACCGACATGATTAAAATGTACCGCAGCACGCGCTCTCATGGTTTCGGTCCCGAAGTTCAGCGGCGCATCGTTATCGGGACCTACTGCCTTTCGGCCGGCTATTACGATGCTTATTACGGCAAAGCCTCCCAGGTGCGGACTTTGATCATGGAGGATTTTGCCAAAGCGTTTGAAAAATGCGATGTGCTGTTATGCCCGGTGGCCCCGACACCGGCATTTAAAATCGGTGAGAAGGTTGATGACCCGCTGACAATGTACCTGTCGGACATTTTCACCATTTCGGCAAACCTGGCCGGGATCCCCGGTATGTCGATCCCCTGTGGATTTTCAAAACAGGGCCTTCCCATCGGGCTGCAATTAATGGGCAAGCATTTTAACGAAGAGATGCTTTTTAAAGTGGCCTATAATTTCGAACAGGCTACGGATTTTCACAAAAAAAAACCCGACCTGTAGCAAAGCGCAAAGCGCATGAAACAAAGCGGCATAGCGTTTCTATTTGCCTATTTTTCTTTTTTTAACTCTTTGCGCTCTGCGCCATGCGCTATGCTTTTATGTTCGGCCAATTGACCACTGACGAAGGAGACTGCCGTTATGACCACCGTACAACCGGAAGGTGAAGATTTAAGAAGAGCCGTCAAATGGATTTCTGAAGAACGCAAATTTAATCCGGAGGCCCAAACATCCAAGCTTATCGAGGAAGCCTGTCTGAAATTCGATCTGTCGCCGATGGATGCGGAGTATCTTTTAAAGTTGTTGAAGAAAGATCGTGTTTAGTGTTTTGTGTTTAGTGTTTAGGGAGGATAAAAAATGGCTTTTGTGCGATTTGAAGATCTCAGAGTTTTCAAACTGGCTGAAAAATTATGTGATGATATTTGGGGTATCGCAATATCCTGGAAGTATTTTGAGAAAAACACAGTTGGTATGCAACTCGTAAAGGCTGCGGATAGCATCGGTGCTAATATTGCAGAAGGCGCCGGCAGAGGAACACCCAAAGATAACAAGCGATTTGTCAGAATTTCTAGAGGGTCTTTGAATGAAACAAAATATTGGCTTCGAAGGTGCATAAGGCGGGGTTTGATTAACGATAAGCAAAGCGATTTTTTGCGGGAAATGATCGACGAATTAGGTCCAAGCCTTAACGCATATTTGAAATCCATTGGAAGAGATAAGTAGATCCAAACACCAAACACCAAACACGAAACACCAAACACCAAACACTATCCATGCCCAAAATACAAATACTCCCCGAAACGTTATCCAACAAAATTGCGGCCGGTGAGGTGGTTGAACGGCCGGCTTCAGTGGTCAAAGAATTGCTGGAAAATGCGCTGGATGCCGAAAGCACCCGCATTATCGTAGAAGTCGAAAAAGGCGGCCAGTCCCTGATTCAGGTCTCCGACAATGGCGTCGGCATGAATCACGCGGATGCGCTTTTAGCCATCGAGCGTTACGCCACCAGCAAAATATCCAGCGATGATGATTTGTTTGCCATCCGCACCCTGGGCTTCAGGGGTGAAGCCCTGCCCAGTATTGCCTCGGTATCGCGCTTTCTACTGATTACCCGCGATAAGTCATCAGATGCCGGCACGGAGATCATTGTTGACGGCGGCAAAACAAAAAGTGTCTCTGAGGTCGGGGCCCCGGTGGGAACCATGATTTCGGTCAAGCAGCTATTTTTTAATACACCGGCCCGCAAAAAATTTTTGAAAACGGTCGGCACCGAGATGAGCCACATTGCCGATACCGTTGCCCGCATGGCCCTGGGCCGTCCCGGGGTGCAGTTTCGCCTGAGCCACAACAATAAAACCGTTAAAAGCTGGCCGGCGGTTTCACAGCATCTCGACCGGGTGGCGGATGTGCTTGGCAAAGATTCCCGGCCGGATCTGCATGCCATCGAATTTAACCGCAACGGCCTTTCGATATCCGGCTGGATCTGTTCTCCGCGGGTGACGCGCCGCACCTCCCGGGGGCTCTATATCTTTGTCAACGGCAGGTTCGTACGCGACCGGACGATCCAGCACGGTATCTTTAAGGGATTTGCGCAGCGCCTGGTCAAGGGGCAATTCCCCATCGCCGTTGTTTTTATCAAAATTCCCTTTGATCAGGTGGATGTCAACGTGCATCCGACCAAAAATGAAGTTCGCTTTGTAAACCCGCACGCGGTGCATGAAGCCGTAAAAAGCGCCATCGCCCAGAGGCTGTATGAAGTCGATCGCCTACAATGGGGCCGATCAAATTATCCGGCGGCCAATACGACACCCAAATTCGGACAGGTTTCAGAGGCGGTCAAAGGCGATTTCGGATTTCGGATTTCGGATTTCGGAATTAAAAACAGAGGACCGAGAACAGCAGCCAGCAGCCAGAGGAACCAGGAGCCGATCTTTGACACCAAAGGCTTTAGCGCTTTAAGGGTGGTCGGCCAGCTGCACAACACCTATATTGTGTGTGAATCCGATGCCGGTCTGGTGCTCATCGACCACCACGCCGCCCATGAGCGCATTCTCTATGAACAGCTCCGGCGGCGTGCCGCCGATCAGCCTTCTGCCGCCCAGAAGCTTGTGGTGCCCGAAACCCTTGAGTTAAATTTCAGCGAAGCCGAGATCCTGGGACAGATGATGTCGGATTTAAAGACCCTGGGATTGGAGATTGAACCGTTTGGCAAAAATACCTTTGTCGTCAAGGCGGTACCGCTATTGCTTGCCGGGCGGGACGTCAGACCCCTGATTTATGAAATCGTTGAGAAAACCGCGGCGGCGGGCGGTTCAGCGGGTTTGAAGGAGGTTCTGGATGAGTGCCGCAGGGTGATGGCCTGCCATGGGGCCATGCGGGCCAATCAGACGCTTGACGGCCAACAGATCCGGAAGCTGCTTGAGCAGTTGGATGACTGTGAAAACCCGTCCCATTGCCCCCACGGACGGCCCACCTGGGTCCGCTGGGACCTGGACACCCTGGAAAAATCGTTTAAGCGTGTTGTTTAAATCAAGGAGCTTGCATGGTTGTCGATGCTTTAAAATAAATTGTGGCAATAGGGTGCCGAACGTTAAAAGCGGTAAAAAAATTATCACGAAAGCACGAAATTTTGTTTTTTTCGTGTTTTAATTCTTTCGTGCTTAAAGATCACTTTTTATCGCCATATTTTATTCCAGCGGGACTTCACTTCGAAGGGATAATGCGCCGCTATCAGAGATTTTTATTTTGATGTTCATGATAAGTGGATTTTCAATAATTTAAAAGGCTTAAATAAATCGCAAAAAAGCTTGACAACGCCCCTGTATCATTCTATGATTTATGGAATTTCCATGTTCGGCATCAGTATATCGTCAGGCTGCAAGGGGACCTATGGAAAACGGTTCATATAATCCCTCTGATGCCGGCCAAATATCGCGCGGGAAGGAGGTGAAACCGCACCGATTCAGCATTCAGCGCAGCACAGGAAATTATTAGGCAATGTGATTTAATTATTAGGCAAAAGCGTTAAACTTTAATTATCCGTTAAGGAGGAAAATTAAGATGAAGAAACTTATTTTGGCTATTGCTGCATTGGCCCTGATTGCTTCACCGGCCATGGCATTGGAGTGGGACTTTTACGGCAGCGCCCGTGTTCAGACATCGTATCATACGTGGGACTCAAAAGATGCGACCGACAACACATTTCAAGATGGTGCCTGGAGAAGCCAGACTGGTACATCATGAACCAGATTTCAGTCAAGACGATGATGACTACGGGCTGTACTGGGATATTGCTGGGAACCTCCCGTGTTGGCGCGAGAGTCAAGGGTGATCCCGTCCAGGGACGCTTCGAGTTCAACAACGGCGTCGGCACCCGGCTGCTCTGGGGCCAGTGGAAGATTAACTCGGGCCTCAGGCTGCGCGTCGGTCAGAGACTGGCGTCCGCTGAACTATTTTTACAGTGGTCAACAGGTTAACGATGCCGGCATGGCCGGTCCGGAAGGTGCGGGCGGTGTCATTTCCCACCGCGATGCGCAGCTCAAGCTGATCATCGGCGAGGGCCAAAACCTGCATATCGCCTTCGTTGAGCCTCAACTCAATGCAGATATTGGCAATGCAGACAGTCGATTACTACATGCCCATCATCGAGGCCAATTATCACTTTGCAGCCGATGCGTTCTTCTTCGATGTCGGCGGTGCTTTTGCGAGCTATGACATGGAAGGTGATGGAACTACCGCTTCACCCGACGACAAGCTTAACGCCTGGATAGTCACCGCCGGCGGCGGATTCAATATGGGTCCGGCATATATCAAAGCCAACGTCGGTTACGGTCTTAATATTAACGATCTGGGTATGGTTACCAACAGGGCTGAATGATAGGAACACCGGCGAAGGCCAATGCTGATGGCGAATGGGATGATAACGATACCCTACTTCTGTTAGGTGTTGTCGGCATGCGTTTTACCGATCAGCTGGCTGTCGAGGGCGGTGTCGGCTATGAAAACACCGAGGATGATGTCAAGGGCCCGTGGTAATAAAGACGACGAAACCATGGCTGTTTATGCGCACCTGAACTAGACCGCTGCACCGGGTGTCTCCATCATTCCGGAAATCGGCTATATCGATCTGATGGACAATGCCAACGGTACTGAGGAAGGTGATCGACCTATTTCAGTGTCAAATGGCAGATCGACTTCTAAAAAGCGTCTTTAGTTTCAGCGCTGTTTAGAAGGCAATGAGCACAAAGCCCGGGGTATTTTTACCCCGGGCTTTTTTTGTGTATTGTGTACGCTTGGCAGGGTGCCAGCATCCGTTTTTCTGTTAAGCCTTTTTGGTTTCCTCACGCCCCCGCTGACCCGGAACTCTGCAACATGAAAAAGGAAGATTTACTAGTTTTGTGTCCTACAAATAGGTTACAAAATGATTGTCACTCCCGCGCAGGCGGGAGTCCAGTTCAAAGAAGTCTGGATTCCCGCCTGCGCGGGAATGACGGGCGGATAGCAAGCCTCAGTATTTAACAATATTTTAGACAATATTTCTGGGACACAATCCTAGAATTTTTATCCGGCGCACACTTGAGCGGTGTTAATCCGGCAGGCCGTAGGCGATGATACGGCTTTTCGCGTCGGTCAGGACGGTGGTTCCCTCACTCATGACCAGGGCCGCGATCAGTACCGGCTGCCCGTTGTTGTTAAAATCACCGACGGCGAAATCTCGGATGAATCCTGAAATTTGATGCGTCTTCCAGATCGGTCTCAGACCGAACCCATCCCAGGCCCATGATTGGATGTGCGTTTTTGTGAATTTGCGGAACTTCTCCAGTTTTGCTGAAAGCAATATCATGATTTTTAACGGCAATGACCTCGCTGTCGTTTCCGGTCTTGTTTTTGCGGACAACGATCCGCATGGGATAATATTTCGGGTTGGTGATGCCTCCCAGATTGTCTCGCGGGAGCTGATAGTAAAGCGTGCTGCCCCCGAAACGCTCGGCTACCTTCCAGAGCACTTTGCCGCCGGATCGATAATCTGAAGATAGTCGGATTCGTTGTAAGCAACGGCTGTTTCCTCGCCGTCATTGGTGACGTCACCGAGCGCAAGCCCCAGCACATTGACGGCGGCACGGACCTTTATCGTGTCCGAGGGAACGTATTCATGGCCCTGCCAGATCATTTCGTAAATGTCATCGGAAAACGCATTGTCGTATTTGTGTTTCTGCCCAAGCAAAATTTTGCCTCTCGACGACGGATCGGCTACGCGAAAATACCAGCGGGCATTCTCGACGATTTTATCGAAACCCTTGCCGCTATATTCCAGCACAAAGGAAGTGAGCGTGTTTCGCTGAAGGTTGAGGCTGGTTACAAAAATCTCAGCAGGCCCGTTTCCATTGATGTCGGCGACATCCACCCCGATATGATAGTTACCCTTGTCTTCGTCGGCTTCATGGACCTTAAAAAATTTTCCGTCTTCGAAGCGGTAAACCATCACCGAATGGGGCGTCACCACCACGGTTTCTGTTTTGCCGTCGCCGTCCACATCTCCCATGGCAAGGCCGTTGATGAGGTACTTAAAACTGGCGCTGCGCCAGAATCCTCGAGACTCTTTTTCCTCGCCCATCATGATAATGGGACCCCCTTCGCCTTCTGCGCCGCGCCCTTTCAAAAGCTTTTCAGGGTGAGCATGGGTATCATCTTTTGGAGTCGATTCAGATACTTTAGCCGGCGGTGCTGTTTTTGAGGCCGCTTCTGCCTGCCGGCCGAAAACATTGGCATTGATCTCTACCGCGATCTGGTTGATTTTGGTAATGACCCCGCCCAGGTCCTGGCTTTGTTCAAAAAAGCTCGTGGTGGGCGTATTTCCGGAAACATCCACCATTTTGCTATCAATGCTGATGCTGTCGCCAAAAACGGTTAAACTGCCAAACAGGGTGTAATCCGCATTTAATTGCGAACCGATTTTGCGGGCCAGAAGCTCATCAACGGCAGCGGGGCCACCCAGCGCCTCGACCGCGCTTTCGGCCTCCTGCCGGCCGATCACGACCACCTCGCCCTCTTTTGACAGGCGTGATGTGAGCATGTCAAAGATGCCGTTTTGCAAAAATGTCATATCCTTTTCGGCATTGATCTTAAACGGCAGCAGGGCGATGCGTTTGGGTTCGGCGGCATCCGAAAAGCTGATGGTTAACGTTGTTAATGCGATAAAACCGATTAACATAAAATAAATGATTTTAAATTTTTGTGACTCGCGTAGCATATTGCCTCTTAAGTTTTTGGGCTATTCGGTTGTCGTTTTAAATAGTTGCCGGCTGGCGTAATCGGGTCATTCCCGCGAAAGACTGTGTCATAATTCGAAAAGTATTCAATTGTTGTCATGCCGGGCTTGATCCGGCATCCAGGACTGACCCTGAATCAATGGATTCCGGGTCAAGTCCGGAATGACAAAATAGAATATGATGTTTCATCAATTGGACACAGTCGGAAAGCGGGAATCCAGCTTATTGGCAAATTTCTTCAAATAAATCATTCCATTGAGGATTCATTTTTTCTATTAACTGTAATTTCCAAGCTCTTCGCCATTTTTTTATTCGTTTTTCTCTGGCAATTGCACTTTCAACGTTGTCGTGGACTTCATAATATAAGAGCGTTTTTACATTCTATTTTTGAGTGAAGCCTTCGATTATATTGTTCTTATGCTGCCATACGCTTTGGATCAGATTGGAAGTTATCCCCGTGTATAATGTGCCATTGCGCTTGCTCGCCAATATATACACGTAAAATTGTTTATTCACGCTTATCTTGTTCTTTCTGGATTCCCGCCTTCGCGGGAATGACAGAGTTTTTTATTATGGCTCACGAAAGCGTTTTGTTGATCTCGGTATATAATTTTCACCTCATCCTTCACAATTCTATAAAAGCAGCCGGCAGCGGCGATTACGTCTCAAGCTTCTTTTTCAATATGTCATTCACCAATTTCGGGTTCGCTTTGCCGCGGGTTTCTTTCATCACCTGCCCGACGAAAAATCCCAGTAATTTTGTTTTGCCGTTGCGGTAGGCCTCGACTTCCTTTGAGCAGCCGGCAAGGACCTTCAAGATAATATCTTCGATGGCGCTTGAATCGGATATCTGTACCAGCCCTTTTTCTTCAACGATCTGCTGCGGCGGTTTACCCGATTCGGCCATTTCATCAAACACGGTCTTGGCGATTTTACCACTGATGGTCCCATCGTCAATGAGCTTAAGGAGCCCGGCCAGGTCCGGGGCGGATATGGGCGATTGATCGATGGATTTTCCGTTGGCATTTAGCAGGCCCAGCAATGATCCCATGATCCAGTTGCTGACCGGTTTGGGCTGATTAAAGCCCTGTAAACACTTCTCGAAATATTCCCCCAATTCCCGGTCAGAAGTTAAGATTTCGGCGTCATATGACGGCAGGCTGTATTCGATCATAAAGCGTTTCTTTTTTTCGGCCGGCATTTCGGGCAGATTCTTTGCGACCGTTTCGATCCAACCCTTATCGATCACCAGCGGCAGAAGATCCGGATCCGGAAAGTATCGATAATCATGGGCTTCCTCTTTGCCGCGCATAGAATCGGTTCGGCTTCTGTCGGGATCCCACAGACGTGTTTCCTGGACGACCGTGCCGCCGTCAACCACGATTTCCTTCTGGCGGTTGATTTCATACTGCAGCGCTTTTTCCACATGCTTAAAAGAGTTGAGGTTTTTTATTTCGGACCGCGTGCCGAAGGTTTCCGAGCCCTGCGGCCGAATGGACACATTGGCATCGCAGCGGAAACTGCCCTCCTCCAGGTTGCCGTCACAGATACCGAGATAACGGACGATGGATCGCAGCTGTCGCAGATAAGCCCCTGCCGCTTCCGGGGATCGAATATCGGGCTCACTGACGATTTCGATCAGCGGCACACCGGTGCGGTTAAAATCCACCATGCTGACGGGCCGGCCGGTGTCATGATCCAATTTGCCGGCATCTTCCTCCATGTGGATGCGGGTAATGCCGATTCGGTGATGGCCTCCGTCGACCTCAATATCTACATATCCGTGCCGGGCAATGGGAAGTTCATATTGTGAGATCTGGTAGCCTTTCGGCAAATCCGGGTAAAAATAATTTTTGCGGGCAAAGCGACTTTCAGATTCTATTTTACACCCCGTGGCAAGGGCCATTCGCATCGTATACTCCACCACTTTTTTGTTCAACACCGGCAACACACCCGGCATTCCCAGACACACCGGGCAGGTATGAGTATTGGGCGGGGCGCCAAATGCGGTCGAGCAGGAACAAAAAATCTTGCTTTTTGTTTTTAGCTGGGCATGGACTTCAAGCCCGATAACCGCTTCAAATTCCATTGGCCGTCCCTGGTTAAGATTATTCGCAATAACACACAGCCGCTAAATCTGTATGATTAGACCCTAATAGTCAAGCGATTTCCGCCGGAGAAAAAAACTTAAAAAAATGCTGCATGATAAATTTTACGGTCTGCTTATTGACGTGAAAATTCTGACGACCCTCGGAAAAATACGTCAGTCCGCTGAGGGGCTGGTAAATGGTAGCCATTTCAAAAGCCGGGAAATAAAAAACATTTTCATGACGTACGGTAAATTCGTCGGCCACCGCCCGCAGGGTCGCTTTGGAATTGCAGCTGGCGCTGATAACATCGATGTCCTGGCGGAAAGTTGCCCAGAGGTTTACCGGCGATACGGTTATCAAAATTTTGCAATCCGGGTTTCTGGCGGCCATAATTTCATGGATGCGTTCCAGATTCTTGAGGTTATCCTCGTACCGGCTGACGCGGAAGCGGTAGCGGCTCATGTCTCCGCCTTCTTTTACATATGGTCCGGCCGGCAGACAAATCACCGCGCCGTCGATGGTGTCCTGCCAGATTTCGGTCAGACCCAGCGTTAAAATTAAAACTTCGGCTTTTTCAAGGGCCCTTCGAGAATGGATTCGATGTTGTTCAAAATCTTCTTCGGCTGCCCTGAGATTGTCGTACAATATGACCCTGCGGTAAGGGTCCTGGATTTTCTTTGATTCCGGGGCGAGCCACCATCTCAGATCCGGATTCCAGTGCTCAAAGGTGTACTCAAAAATTTGGCGCATGCAATGCGTGCTGTAAACCCGCTCCCAGGCTGCACTGGCGTGGAGGGATGCCGGATGATAGGTTTCTTCCGTGATGTAGTTGTAGTCGCGCTGAATGAGGCGGCGCTTGATTTCGCGCGCAAAACAGGAACCCATGGATGCGATGGGCGTTGACGGTGAAATCGTAAACCGGCCCGCTTCGGGTGCGGGGAAATTGCCGTCCACCGGTGGATTTTCAAAAGAGCCCGGCCAGACCTGCCACTTTTCAAACCGATGTCCGGGATGTGCATCTGAACGTGCCATTATTTTTTCCTTAATCTGGATATAATTGAGGTCAAAAGCGATAATCTAATAATAAGTCAGAAAGCAGTCTTTTGCGAGAGTGTGTTTCGTATTTAGTGTTTGGTGTTTAGTATTCCAACATGCCGATATAGCATCACCTATTTCATACCATAAACCAAACACCAAAAACCAAACACGAAACACCAATCACTTTATAACAAATTGATGGCATATATGAAAGCCCCCGGGGATCAGACTGGAGAAGGTGCCTTGCATCTTTAAGCGCCTTGAACCGGTATATTGAAATAAATGTTGTAATTTCAGATTATTACATAATTTCCTGCCATTTTTACAAAATTATTCATCATCTCTTGCCGCGGTAAGGTTTCAAAATAATTTTGCGTTTTATGGTTCCCATCCAGCCATTTCTTGACAAGATCCACCGGGTTCTTTTATATTTATACATTTATATGCTACCGTCTGGCGGGATAATTTTATGGGACTTGAAAACCATACGACAATGACAGCGGCCCAGCTGGAGGCGGGTATTGCCGAAGCCAGAAGATATCCGCATGCCCATGTGCATAAAGGTGATTTAATCATCTCCCCCGAGGCCTTTGAGTCACCGGGAAGAGAAACCAATTTGATTATCAGCCGATTTGCCATTATCGATTGTACCGGGTCTGTCCGTATCGGCCCCTGGTGCAATATATCGGCGCGTACCCGGGTTTATACCCATGACCACATTCATATGGGCAGAACACCGCTTTTCGAAACAGAGGCCAGGTACGGGGTTTTGTGGCAGGACAAAACCATCGGTGCCGATGTCTGGTTGCATGACGGCTCGATCGTGCTTTATCAGGTAACCCATATACCGGACGGGGTCGTTTTAGGCGCAGGGTCTGTATTAACCAAAAATCCGGGACCTTATGAAATTTGGGCCGGGGCACCGGCTAAAAAAATCGGTGTGAGAAATGACGTGGCCTCCGAAGCCATCGAAAACCTGCTTGAACAAAACAGTCGCAGGTTGCCGGAGCAGCGTTAATGCAGGCATATTCAGTATGTTTCACGACGAAGGGCAAAAAGTTCACAAAGTTTTAGAAGTGGTTTCAAAACCCCATCTAATGTCTGATAGCTGCGTTGCAGACCTCTTTAAAATGCTCACATACTATACGTATGCTGCGCTTTTTCATCGGTCTGCGCCTTGCTCTCAAACATGATCTGAGGTTTTGAAACCACTTCTAATAATATTGATTTATTGCTTTCTTCGCGTTCTTCGTGGTTTTATATTTATTTCGTACAGGGTTAAAGACGACTTCGGGTTGGAATTTTAGACAACACTTTTGATTGGAAGCGTGGATGGGTCGCAATTCGACATATAACATTATGATGTATTCCCACGATACTTACGGCCTCGGTCACATTCGCCGAACAATGGCGATTGCCGCACATCTCCTGGGACCCCGCATCAATATACTCATCCTGACCGGATCCCCCATCGCCGGCCGCTTTTCGTTTCCCGAGCAGATCGATTTTGTGCGAATCCCGGGAATGATTAAAAAAACCAATGATGAGTATCTCCCGCTTTCGATTAAAATTAATGCCAGGCACGCGCTGGATATCCGCAAAAATATCATCACCGCCACCGCTAAAACCTTTCAGCCGCAGCTTTTCATCGTGGATAAAGAACCCCTCGGATTGCGCAAAGAGGTGCTGCCGACCCTCAAGTGGCTGCAGCGTTCCCGCCCCGGTACCCGGGCTATTTTAGGGCTCAGGGACATCATGGATGATGCCGCCACGGTTAAACAGGATTGGCGCGAAAAAGGCGTGTATGAAATTTTGCAAAACCTGTACGCTGAGATATGGGTGTACGGCAACCGGGAGTTTTATAATCCGATTGAAGAATATGATATCGCGGAGTCGATCAGTCAAAAAATGTACTTTACGGGATATATCCCGCGCAAGACTCCCGGCCCGGAGGCGGTGCGAAATATCCGCAAAGAACTCGGCGTCAAGCCTGACGAAAAGCTCGTGGTGGTGACCACCGGCGGCGGTGGCGATGGATATGCCGTCATGCGCACTTATGTTTCCATGCTTGAATCTGCTGCAAAACCGCTGCCGTTTAAAAGCGTATTGATCACCGGACCGTTTATGCCCAAAAACAAACGCCGCAAGATCTTTAAACGTGCCAGAAAGCAGGGTGTTCGTGGCTACCATTTCTACCGGCAAATGGAAAAAATCTTTGCAGCCGCCGATCTGGTCGTCTGCATGGGAGGATACAATTCGCTCTGTGAAATTTTGAGTCAGGGGACTCCGAGCCTGGTAATCCCCCGTGAAACACCGCGCAAAGAGCAGCTGATCCGGGCCCAGACATTCAAACGCCACAACCTGGTGGATTACATCCCGTGGGCCGAATTAGGACCGGCCATTCTGCAGCAAAAAATTCTGTCCTTCCTGGAAGCTCCGGAACCCTATTTGAAGGCCATTTCACAATTTCGTTTTACCGGAATCGAAACCATGCAGCAGCGCCTTCGCGACTTCAGGCTTAAAAAGTGATGAATCCCCTTCGCCGGCCTTTCCTGGGAATGATCCTGAAGGGATATCCCCGAATTTCTGAAACATTTATCTCCAATGAAATCCTTTTGCTCGAAAAACTGGGTTTTCCCATCCACCTGTTTTCCATGCGCCGGCCCCGGGAAAACTTCACCCACCAAAGTGTTAACCGGATTCAGGCAGCCGTCGATTACTTACCTGAAACTCTGTTGAAACCGCTGCCGCGCTTGATGTACCATAATTGCCTGCTGGCGGCTCAGCGGCCACGAGTCTATACCCGCGCTTTAAAAATGGCATTTCAACGCTTTTTAAGGACGCGCAAATCGGCCACGCTCAAGCATCTTTTTCAGGCGGGCTATCTGGTGCAGCGTTTGATGCCCGGGCGGCGGATCATCCATCTGCATGCCCATTTTGCCCATTCTCCGGCATCGGTGGCCATGTTTGCGAGCATATTAAGCGGGCTGCCGTTCAGCTTTACCGCCCATGCCAAAGATATTTATACCTCGGATCCCCGGCAGCTGAGGGAAAAAGCCGCGCTGGCAAAATTTGTGGTCACCTGCACCGAATACAACCGGCGGCATCTATTGGCGCTTTGTGACGGTGAGCCGGGTGCGATTCATCGGGTTTACCACGGCATTGACACCCGGCTTTTTTCCCTGAGCCAGGATGGGATTTCGAAAGCTGAAAAGCCTTATCGGATTCTGACTGTCGCCCGCCTGATCGCCAAAAAAGGATTGCCCACCGTTTATCAGGCCCTGAAGGTCTTGCAGGATAAGGGGATTGCGTTCACGCATACGCTTATCGGTGATGGCGAAGATCGCCAAAAAATTCTAGCGCTGATAAAAGATCTGAATCTGGCCGATAACACCCGCTGGCTGGGCACTCAGCCCCATGAAGTGGTTCTGGATTATTACAAACGGGCGCATCTGTTTGTGCTGGGCTGTGAGGTGGCGCCCAACGGTGACCGGGATGGAATTCCCAATGTTTTATTCGAAAGTATGGCCATGGGTGTCCCGGTGGTGGTAACCCGCTTATCGGCCATCCCCGAGCTGGTGGAAACTGAAAAAACCGGATTGCTGGCGGCCCCCGGCCAACCGCGGCAACTGGCCGAAGCCATGCTGAAAATGCTGACAGATGAAGCGCTGAGAGCCCGTGTCATAGCGGCTGCCCGGCAGCGCGTGATGCAGGACTTCGACAATAAGGTGCTCATTCGCAAATTGGCCACAATCTATCGGAAAGAAATAGCAGCATTTAAGGATTTGGAAATTTAAAAATTGATGGGTCATTTTTTTCCTGGTTAAATCCGCAATCTGCAATCTAAAATCTAAAATATGAAGATTTTATTCTACGCACCTTTTAAACCGCTGGGCCATGACCATCCCTCCGGCGATCTGGTGACGGCGACTGAAATCGTCAGCTATTTGGTCAAGCAGGGCCATGAGGTCATTCAGGCCAGCACCCTGCGTTGCCGCTGGATTTACTGGAAACCGTGGCTGTGGCCGAAGCTGCTGGTTGAAAAAAGGCGCACGGTCCGCCGATTTTTTAAAAAAAATGTCGACCTGTGGTTTACCTACCACACGTATTATAAGGCACCGGATTTGCTGGGGCCCTATGCATCGCGAAAATTGAACATACCCTATGTTATTTTTCAGGGCATGTATTCAACCAAGCACCGGCGCAAGCTCAAAACATGGCTCGGTTTTCATTTAAACAAAGGCGCCCTGTGCGCTGCCCGGCATGTTTTTGTCAATAAAACCGTTGATTGGATCAATCTCAAACGGCTTATACCGGCTGAACGTATCAGCTATATATCGCCCGGAATCCATCCTGCTGCTTTTTATTTTGAGGATGATGCCCGTCAAGCACTTCGCGGTCAATGGAATGTTGCTGATGAACCGGTGGTGTTTTCGGCGGCGATGTTCCGGGCGGACGTGAAAACCGAAGGATTGATCTGGGTGATTCGCGCCTGCGCTGAATTGTTGCGCCGCGGCAGTCTTCTGCGGCTGGTAATTGCCGGCGATGGGAAACAGCGGGAGCGGCTCAAACGGCTGGCTGGCGAGCAACTGGGGGAGCGCGTGGTTTTTGTCGGGAAAGTCCCCAGAGATAACATGTACCGCTATTACAGCGCATGTGACCTGTTTGTTTTCCCGGGTATTCGGGAATCCCTCGGGATGGTATTTCTTGAAGCGCAGGCTTGCGGCCTGCCGGTGGTTGCTTTTGATAATGCCGGCGTGCCGGAAGCCGTTCAGGACGGCCGGACAGGGTTTTTGGTGCCGATGTATGCGGCTAAACTTTTTGCGGATGCCATCGAACGGCTTCTGAAAAATAATGATCTACGTCAGCAAATGAGCCGGGCGGCTCAATCTTATGTTCGGCAGCAGCATGACCTGAATCACAACTATCAGAAAATGGAAGACATGCTTCAGGGAATTGTTAATAAATAATAAAATCTCGTAAAAAGTCAGAAAAGCGTCCTTTTTACGAGTGTGTTTTGTATTTGGTGTTTAGTGTTTAGTATTCTAACATGCAGATATAGTATCATATATTTCATACCAAACACCAAACACGAAACACCAAACACTAGATGAATTCGACTTTTTGCGAAATTATCAATCTTTTCCTTGACCATAGTTACAAATTCGGAATTAATCCCGATCTGGTATAATTTTTTAGAGTTTGTTCCGCAAATGAGGTGAAAGAAATGCCTTCTGGAGAAACCATCACCCGCTTCGGCCTCATGCGACACGCCGAAACCTTATGGAATCGGGAAAGCAGAATTCAGGGGCATCATGATTCTTCCCTGACGAACAGCGGGAAAAAGGATGCCGATGGCTGGGGCCGCCGTTTAAAACGGATTGCCTGGGATCGCATCTTTGGCAGTGATCTGGGGCGTGCGGTTGATACCGCCGCTATCATCAATCATCATTTGCAGGTTCCGTTTGAGACCGATCCACGGCTCAGAGAGCAGGACTGGGGCGAATGGACCGCTGAATTGATCGCCAAAATTGAATCGGAAGCGCTGCCCAAGCTGGATGAAACCAAAAGGACCGGCTGGCAATTTTGCCCTCCGGGAGGAGAAGATCGCATCAGTGTGTGGCAAAGAAGCCATTGTGCGCTGGTGGCTGCCGCTAAACGATGGCCCGGTGAGACGATTTTAATTGTCACCCACGAAGGGGTTATCAGAAGCCTGATTTACAGACTTTGTAACCGGAGATATTTACCGCAGGAACCGGCTTTGCTCAAATCCCGGCATCTGCATTGGTTGATTTGCGACTCCGACAGGCTTCAGCTTAAACGTATAAATGCGGTGATGCTCGGATAAAATGACAGCCTTTCAATTGTGTAAATCTAAAATGCCGGCATTTTCAAATGCAACAATTCAGTATGGGGGGATGGTCCTTTCAGGATGAAAATCGTCGTGTATTGTCAACATGTGCTTGGAGTCGGTCACCTGTTTCGAACTATCGAAATCTGCAAGGCAATGGCTGGACATGAAGTGATTCTGGCAATCGGCGGGCCCCGGATCGAAACAAAATTACCCGACCATGTCAGCATCGTTCAGTTGCCGTATTTGCAGATGGATGCGGAGTTTAAGGGACTGTTTGGTTCGGATAAAACCGCATCGCTGGATCAAATCAAAAAAGAACGGAAAAAAAAACTGCTCGCCCTTATTAAAAAAGAAAGGCCGCACATATTTCTTCTTGAGCTGTATCCATTCGGGCGAAAGGCATTTCGATTCGAGCTCGATCCGGTGATTGAAGAGATCCGCAGCAGGCCATCACCGCGCTGCGGGGTGATCAGCAGCGTGCGTGACATCCTCGTTGAAAAGGATAACCAGCAAAAACACGAAGGGCGCGTGCTGGAAACGCTGAATCATTATTTTGACGCGGTGGTGATCCATTCGGATCCCAAGGTGATTACGTTCAATGAAACGTTTTTACGATTTGCCGAAATTAATATTCCTGTTGTGTATACAGGCTATATTGCCCCAAAGCCGCCTGATCGTATCAGGGGCAGCATTCGTAACCAGCTGGGGATCAAGGAAGAAGAAACACTGATTGTGGCCAGTGCCGGCGGCGGTAGTGTGGGCAAACCACTTCTGGAGGCGGTGATCCAGGCTTTCAGCCTTTTAAAAATCAAAACAGGAGCCCATCTCCGTGTTTACACCGGGCCGTTTATTTCAGGAAACGATTTTGCGGCTCTAGAGCGTATGAAAAATATAGCTCGGAGCGTTCATATAGAAAAATTTACGGCCGATTTTTTATCCTTTCTGGCAGCGGCAGACCTATCGATCAGCATGGGCGGGTACAATACGACCATGAACATTTTAACCTCCGGAGTGTCTGCTTTGGTGTGGCCCTTTGCGCAGAATCGCGAGCAGCGGTTGCGTGCCAAGCGACTTGCGGATTTAGGTGCCTTGAAACTTATCAACGACCAGGATCTTATTCCCGAGAATCTTGCCCGACTCATGCACAAAACTCTGGCAAACGCAGGGTTAAAGAAAATCGAAATTGATCTAAACGGAGCCGCCAATACCGTTAGGTGGCTGGAAAACTGGCTAAAAAGGAAATCTAAGCGTTGGTAAAGCCCGACATCTCCTTCATATCGCTTCAGGCACCAGCAGATATTATTGCCCGAATTGAAAGTTGCATAAACACTGCCTGTGACCGTTTAACCGCCGCAGAGACCGTGCTTATTTACTTTCGAGCAGATGATATCGCGGCGCCGGGAGCGAAATTTTTCCGGATGATGGAATTATTTTCAAACTATCGGATTCCGTTATCCCTTGCCGTTGTGCCGGCCTGGCTTACTGCTCAGAGATGGGATGACCTTGCGAAGTCCGGGGAAAGGGTTTTCGTCGCTGTGGTGTTGGCATCAGCATGGGTGGCGCCATATCAACCATGAATACGCCGGCCGCAGCCAGGAGTTCGGTCCTGCACGGCTTCAAGCAGACATCAAAGACGACCTGTTAAAAGGCAAGTGCCGACTGGAAAATATTATAGGAGACAATTTCTATCCGGTGTTCACGCCACCATGGAACCGCTGTAATCTCAAAACCCTCAAGTTGGTCAAGGACTGCGGATTTTTCGCAGTATCCCGAAACTGTGGGGCATTGCCACCGGCGCCGCATACCCTGCCCGATTTTTGTGTTGATGTTGATCTGCACACTCGCAGAGTGATTGACCCAGCAACAGAATGGAGCCGTCTTTTTGCAGAGTTAACAGAATATCTGTCCTCGGGCCGATGCGGAATTATGATTCATCACCGTAAGATGAATACGGCGGCTTTTGATTTTCTTGAAATACTCTTGAAGATTTTAAAAAGACACAAACGCATCCGGCTCCTCAATTTTAAAAATTTGGCTGAAACTCAAGGTGCTTAGCTGAATACTGATGAAAATAATATTTTATTGCCAGTATGTTTGGGGAATGGGGCACTTATTTCGAAGTCTTGAACTGGTGCGAGCCCTTGCCGATCACGACGTTGTTCTGATTGCCGGGGGGCGCGAGGTTGATGTCAGGCTGCCCGATCATGTTACCCTTGTGCGCCTGCCCGGACTGTACATGGATGAACAATTTACCACCTTAATACCGGAAGATGCCGCCAAAACGGTTGACGATATTCAGCGTGAACGCAAAGATATTTTATTTTCTTTATTGGAAAAGCACCAGCCGGATGTTTTTATGATCGAACTCTATCCCTTCGGCCGCACCATTTTTGGCTTTGAGCTTCAACCGCTGCTGGACGGGATCCGGCAGGGCCGATTTGGTGAAATGAA
Source organism: uncultured delta proteobacterium (assembly GCA_963706575.1). Taxonomy (GTDB): domain Bacteria; phylum Desulfobacterota; class Desulfobacteria; order Desulfobacterales; family JAHEIW01; genus JAHEIW01. The sequence continues at coordinate 765,022 of CAVPNL010000006.1, forward strand.
GGTGGTGTGCAGCCTGCGAGATATTCTGGTTGAAAAAAAGGACCCGCCGGCCTATGAAGAGCGGGTTCTAAACATACTCAATACCTATTTTGATCTGTTGTTGATTCATTCGGATGAACACCTGCTGGCTCTTGATGAAACCTTCAGCCGGATGGATGATATTCGGATTCCGGCGGTTTACACCGGCTTTGTCTCTCCAAAAGCCAACCCGGAAGCAGGCCGTAGATTGAGGTGTGAGCTGGGTGTCGGTTCGGAAGAAAAACTCATTGTGGCGAGCGCCGGCGGCGGGCGATCCGGCTATGCCCTTTTAACCGGTATTCTGGATGCATATCATTTGTTGGGAAATTCGGGCCGGATCCGAATAGAAATGTTTACCGGTCCATTTCGGGATCCTGCCGAATTTAAAAATCTGACGGCTAAATCGGTTGACGGTGTCCGCATACGGTATTTTACCAATCGGTTTCTGGACTATTTATCAGCCGCCGATCTTTCCGTTAGCCTGGCCGGGTACAATACCTGTATGAACCTTTTGGCGGCGCGGGTTCCTTCACTGGTTTTTCCTTATTCAAAACAACGTGAGCAACCGATTCGGGTCGAAAAAATTAAAAATTTTATACCGATGAAAATACTTCGGGACAAAGATATTGAACCCGAGCTGCTAAGCCGTTATATCCAAAAAATGTTGCTTGAATCCCGGCCTTCCGGCGCCGTGCCGATTAATCTGAATGGCGCTGAAAATTCGGCGATGTATCTTGAAAACTGGATAGGCAGCCGAAAGGAATTCTAAATCAAAAGGAAAATTCGCGTGCAAAAAAACCCGGATCTTATTATCGAAAATTATATTGCGGAACATACCGATGACGTTTCTCCGCTTTTGCAGGATCTTCTAAAAGAAACTGAAGCAATTACCAAACGCTCACGCTGGAGTATCGGGCAAGTTGAAGGCAAATTGATGCAATTTCTGATCAAAATATCGGGTACCCGCAATGCCGTTGAAATCGGAACATTTACCGGTTTCTCGGCTTTAATGATCGCCGAAGCTTTACCGGATGACGGCCTGCTGGTCACCTGCGAATCCCGTAAAAAATATGCTGAAATCGCTAATCGCTACATTAAAAAAAGTCCGCATGGCAGGAAAATTCGGCTGGAATTGAAGCCGGCTATGCAAACCTTGAAAGAGATTGCGGAAAACAGTGTTGATTTTGTTTTTATTGATGCCGACAAACCTTCTTACAGCCGTTACTTTGACGAAGCCCTGCGAATATTGCGTGCCGGCGGTTTCATTTTCGTGGATAACGTCTTCTGGCGAAATAAGATATTCAAACACAAAATGACCAATGAAAATGCGACTGCCATCGCCGCTTTTAACGCGAAGGTCAAGGCGGAAGACCGTGTTGAAAAGGTGATGTTGAGCGTGCGCGATGGTATTTATCTGATTCGTAAAATTTAGATGCATCCTGATCCTATTCCATTATTCCTTGAATAATTTGGGGACACATGCCTAAAAAGCACCCCGTCTTTTCATTCGAGGGGCAGAAGACTTTAAGTTTTAATAGGAACCGTTACTATTTACTATTTAAAATGATATGTGATACAGCTACACACCGTTAATTGTGGCGATAGAACGATTATACCTTCACTGAAAAATTAACCATTGCCAATTTACCGGCAAGGGGTTAAATGTGGTCATCAGCGTTTCATTGGTTTGAAATAGGTTCAAGCGATCATGTGCAGCGTGCTTTCCGGATAATAAGGATCCCAAACATGGCTGATCAACAAATCCCGCCGACGAATCAAGTAGAATCTGCACATGTTAACCGCCAGATCGTCCTTCCGTTTGCGAAATCGGTTGAAATTGCACTTAAAAGCATAAAAGTCCGTTTTTTTCGCTCTTTGATTACGACCATGAGCCTGGTTCTGGCAGTGTCTTTTTTAAGTTTTGTCAGGGTCAGTAATGATATGGCCAATGGGTTGCTGGCAACTCAGGATCGTCATTTGCGTCAGGCCGTCATTCGATCAGGATATGATGTCGGACCCGAAGACACCAATGTGGGGGCCAATCCCAAACAGCGCTGGATCATTATCCTATCGCTTTTAGTTTGTGTGGTGGGGATCGTCAATGCTCAGCTCATGGCGGTAACAGAGCGCTTTCGCGAAATTGGCACCATGAAATGTTTAGGCGCGCTGGATCGGTTCATCCTGAGGCTTTTTATTCTCGAATCCGGCATGCAGGGGCTGGCGGGCGCCGGGGCGGGTGCGCTGGCAGGCGCCGTATTCGCTCTGGTAGGTGCATTGTTGCGTTACGGATTCGTATCGATGACGACGGTTTCATGGGGCGCTGTGATCGCCTCGGTGGGTATTGCGATTGCGGTGGGGTGTCTCTTGAGTTTGATCGGTGTCCTGTATCCGGCCATTGTGGCTGCCAGAATGCAGCCCGTCGAGGCCATGCGGGTGGAGCAGTAATTAGCAACAACCCTTACGGGTTTTGCGATCGGCTCTTCGAGCCTTGAGGAGCGTTCCTTCGGAACTTTAGGTTGGAGGCGAGAAAAAACTCGAGCGAAGCGCTCCTCAAGCGAAGCGAAATTAATTTGCTGAGCGATCCTCAAGCCTCTCGCCGATACGGCGTGAGGCGGTCCTAAAACAACGCGCAGCGTTATCGGAGTTTACCATGGCAGAATCCACTAATATTGTTCGTGTCAGCGAAGTTTACAAGACATTTCAACTCGGCAAGGTTGAGGTCGAGGCGCTCAAGGGGGTAAACCTCGCGATTGCCCGTGGCAATTATATTTCCATTATGGGACCCTCCGGCTCCGGCAAAAGTACGCTGTTTAATATGATCGGCGGCCTGGATAAGCCCAGTTCGGGGAAGGTGTTCATTGATGAGGTTGACATCGCCCAGCTGGACGCCTATGAATTGGCCTGGCTGCGCTGCCGCAAGATTGGTTATATATTTCAAACGTTTAACATTATTCAGGTCATGACGGCCCTTGAAAACATTACGCTTCCGATGATTTTCGCCGGGCTGAATAATGATGCTGCCGTCGAAAAAGGACTGCAGCTGCTTGAACTGGTCGGCCTGGGTGACCGCTATAGCCATAAACCCTTTGAGCTTTCGGGCGGGCAGCAGCAGCGGGTGGCGATTGCCAGGGCCCTGGCCAATGACCCCGCCATTATCCTGGCCGACGAACCGACGGGCAACCTCGACCTGACCACCGGTGAGGAAATAATTTCCTTACTCAAACGCTTGAGCGAGGAACGCAATGTCACGGTAATATCGGCAACCCATGATTTTAAAATGCTGAACGTCTCCGATCAGGTGGTCTGGATTCGGGATGGAGCTGTTGACAAAATCGAAGACCGTGAAGAGCTGTCCATCTCGATCGGCAAAATCGATACGCGAGAATAGTCGATACCCTTATTTTTTTCGGATGATTTGGAACCAAACAGAAATTAATCCACGAAGGACACGAAGTTCACAAAGGTTAAAAAGGAATTCATAAAGTTTTTTCTTCGAGTTTTTCGTGATCTTCGTGGTGAACAGTGTTTTCGCAATGCACACAACTTTAATTTATAAGGTACCTTTTCCATTGATCATGAAAACACGATCCACTCTTATTCTTCTGCCATCGAAAATCTGCAAGACGTTGAAAATAAACATATGGTTTTTTTTAGTTCTGCTGGGTTGCCTGTTGTGGGTTCCTGCAGCAGCAGAAGCGGTTACCGTAAAAGATCTGCCGGATGCGTTTACCGATGTCATCCACAAGCTCTCATCCTTAGGAGACCGTAGCACCGGCACCGCCGGCAACCAGGAATCCGCTCTTTATATCAAAGAAAAATTTGAAAAACTCGGCTATGAAAACCTGGGATCTTACCGGTTTTCGACACCGGTTATGCGGCATGTAAAAAGTACGCTTACCCTGTCAAAGCGCAATAAACCAATTGAACTGCGCCCGATTAGCGGCAATGCGGTAACACCGCAAACCGTAGGGCCTCCCGGAATCTCGGCACCATTGATTTATGCCGGCCGGGGCGAGCTGCGGGATTTGAATGGCAAGCAGGTTGCAAATTCAATCCTTTTAATGGAGATGGATTCCGGCAAAAATTGGCTGCAGGCCGCCAATCTGGGTGCGCGGGCGGTCATTTATATTGACCGGGGGGAATCGCCCAAACAATTTTTTAAAGAAAAATTCGAACTTTCACCGCTTCAGTTCCCGCGGTTCTGGATGTCACTGGCCGAAGCCGAAAAAGCTTTTGGCGATTTTGAAAATGCCCCGGATGGTGTGGTTGACGACGAAACGCAGTTGTTTTCTCAGATCAGATGGCAGGTTGCCAGTTCAGAAAATATCTACTGCTTTGTAGACGGCACGGATCCAGAGCTCAAAGAAAGACTTATCATGGTGGAGGCCTTTTACGATAGCACCGCCACTGTGGCCGGGCTCTCTCCGGGGGCTGATGAAGCGGTCAGCATCGCCACCCTTCTGGAGCTGGCCCGCTTTCTCAAGGAAAATCCCCCCCAGCGATCGGTGCTGCTGATTGCCAGCAGCGGTCACGCTCAGACGCTTGCGGGCATGCGGGAAATGATCTGGAGTATTTCTGCGCGATCCAAAGATATGCGTAATTTAATAAAGTCATTTAAAGCGCTGGTTAAAGAAAAGCGCAAGACCATCAAGCTGTTAAAAAACATGCCTTTTGATTCGGCCGGCGCGGGGGATCCGGCAGATGAGGAAACCACCCGCCTGCTCAAAGCAGCCATTGACGAACGCTTGAAGACAGAATCGGACCGGGTATCCCGGCGCCTGATGCAGCTTCGTTTGGAAAAAAGGGATAAGGCCAATACCGAAAAAATTCAGAAGCTGGCCGATGAAAGGCTGTTGCTCAAACGCCTGATGTTCAGCAGCGATTTTACGGATCTTTCGGCTGAAGACCGCCAGGCGCTTTCACATTTGATTCCCAAGACGATTGAAGATCAAAAGGCCATTCTGACAGATGCCGCCAGACATTCCAGAGAGATCGGCGATGCCCGCAGTTTCAGGAGCCAGCTGAAGGCCTATGATCTGGATGTTGCCGTATCGCTGCATTTATCCAGCCATGGTGACGGATTCGGCGCCTTCAATTACGGCTGGATGTTTCCGTTCAGGCCCCGCATCAATCGTACCGCTATTTACAGCACGCTGGATGAGGTCCTGCGGCAGGGGGCAGACCGGATTGAAAAAGCCCTGGGGCATTCCGGCATGTATAAAGACAGCCTGCGGCCCAGTCGGAAACGGTCCTGGCAAAGCTATTTTCTCGATCAGCCGCCCCTTGGCGGGGAGTTGACCGCGCTGGCCGGCGTTCACGGGCTGACGTTTGCCACCACCCATGACGCCAGAGCGCGCTGGGGCACACCCTATGATAAGCCTGAATACGTTGATGCCGCCTTTGCGCTCAAACAAAGCGCGGTGGTCTGCAGGCTGATTGAACATCTGGCACGCACCCCCAGGCTGCATGACGATTTTTTTCCCCGAATCGGCTATTCGGCTGTCGTCGGAAGGGCCAAATTTCTGCGGCACGGTGAGCTGTTTGCCGATCAGCCGGCACCCGGAACCGTGCTTCTTTGCTATCAAGGTCCGGCCCGCTTTTACGTCATGGTCGATCACCTGGGCATGTTTTACCTCAGGGGTGTGGCGGACAAAAAACACAGTTATCATAAGATCATTTTTGAAGGCTATAAATTTGATCCTGAAAGCGGCAAGGTTATCTGGACCATCGATAAAAAGAAGACCGGAAAAGCCGCCTACCGCACCAAAATGTACCGGCGGTTAATGGAAACCGATATGGTGATGTTTGCCAGTGATGGGACGACCCTGTTCAATCTGCTGGAGCCGCGGACTTTCCGACATCTGAGCAAAGCCAAGATTATTGATGGCCGACGGGAATCCGATCCGTTGCGCTGGTTTATGAGCAGGCTTGACACCTGGATTTCAGATTATTCCAACGCATCGATTATCACGACCATCTTTTTAGAGCCCGGCACGCCGTTAAAATTAACCCTGTCTGATACAGTGCTGCGAAATAAAGCGGTATTGCTCAATGCCAGCGATGAGAAATCCACCGGTACCGGATACATTGTGGGCAAAACACCCTTTTTACACCGCACCGAATATCATGTGGCCAAAGACATGTGGACGTTGCTGGAGCCGCGGATTTCCAATCTTGAAAAACGCGGGATTTTCAACGAACGCATCCGCAGCCTTCAAAAGGAGGGATTGGCTGCTTTAAGAGACGCACAGCAGGCCTATGAGAATAAGAAGTACGATCAATTTTCCGAGGCCAGTGTCCGGTCGTGGGCCCTGGCCACCCGCGTTTATGATGATGTGGAGAAAACTCAAAAAGACGTGCTTTACGGGGTCTTATTCTACGTTGCCCTTTTTGTTCCCTTCGCCTTTTGTATGGAACGTCTTTTGTTCTCCTATGCCAATATCTATAAACGCATCATCGCCTTCTCCATGATTCTCATTTTGCTGATCGCTTTAATCTATAATGTGCACCCGGCATTTCGCCTGGCATACAGCCCCATGGTGGTTATTCTGGCTTTTTTCATTATGGGGCTTTCCTTTATGGTGACGCTGATTATCTTTTTCCGTTTTGAAGGGGAAATGACGCTGCTTCAAACCAGGGCGAAAATGGTTCAGGCCGAAGAACTCGGGCGCTGGAAAGCATTTGCCGCGGCCTTCATGCTGGGGGTCAGCAATTTAAGACGCCGGCGCCTGCGGACCGCTTTGACCTGTGCCACATTGATCATTTTAACGTTCACCATCATGAGCTTTACGGCGGTCAAGTCCATGCGGCACCATGCCAGGCTGCTGTACGAACCGACGGCGCCTTATAACGGATTTCTTTTAAAAAATGTCAACTGGCACGATTTGCCGCCCCAGGCGCTGGGATTTATCACCAACAATTTCGCTCAAAAAGGAATCAGTGTCCCGCGCGTCTGGATGGAGGATGAGGACAGAACCCGCACAACGCGCATTCCGGTTTATCATAACGGCCGATCATTTGAAGCCCAGGGCCTGGTCGGTCTTTCGCATCTGGAACCCCGTGTTTCGAGACTTGATGAGATCCTGATCGGCGGACGCTGGCTGGCGGAAAATGAGCTGAATACGATTTTGTTGCCCGAGCGCATGGCGAAGAATTTGGGGATCAACCCCCAGAAGCCTCAAGGAGCGATCGTGTCCATGTGGGGTATGCCTTTTGAGGTGGTGGGAGTTTTTTCGGGCGAAAAATTGCAGCAGCGGCACGACCTGGACGGAGAGCCGCTAACGCCGGCGACCTTTCCGCGTGAGGTTTCCACCGAAATGTCGGAAGAAGAGGTCGATGCCATGGACTCCGGTGATGATGTGCGCGAATTTCAGAGCCGCTATGAGCATATCCCCGGTGATTTGACCATGATCATTCCCTATCGCAGCCTGCTGGCGGCCGGCGGTCATCTGAAAGCTGTGGCCATCGTACCGCAGACCAAAATATCCATTCAGCAAGAAGCCCAGCACCTGGTGGACCGCTTTGGGCTGTCGCTGTTCAGCGGAGAGCCGGACGGGACCTATCTTTATCATGCCAGCGATACCATGAGTTACAGCGGAGTGCCCAACATTATTATTCCCATTATCATTTCGGTGTTTATTGTTTTAAACACGATGATCGGCAGTGTTTATGAACGCAAGCGTGAAATCGCGATATACACCTCGGTGGGGCTGGCACCATCGCATGTGTCTTTTTTATTTATCGCCGAGGCCATGGCCCTGGCAGTCATCAGTGTGGTCCTGGGGTATCTGCTGGCCCAGACATCGGCCAAACTGTTTGCCGAAACAGCTCTCTGGTCGGGAATCACCGTTAATTATTCTTCCTGGTCCGGGGTAGCGGCCATGGTCCTGGTGATCATTGTCGTGCTGGTCTCCGTTCTCTACCCGTCAAAAGTGGCCGGTGAAATCGCCATCCCCGATGTCAATCGGGCATGGACGCTTCCCAAGGCAGACGGAAATGTCCTGGAGGTTGCTCTACCATTTTACATGAGCTATACGGAACATCGCAGCATCGGCGGGTTTTTGCTGGAATATTTCCAGGGCCACCAGGATGTATCGCACGGATTGTTTTCAACCGGTGATATCGATTTTGGCTTCAGCTGCCAGACGGCTCCCGGTCTTTCCGATGACGCTGACGACTGCCCGCAGGAAGCCTGTGAATATGATGCCTGCCTTCAGGTGCAGTCCAGCGTTTGGCTGGCACCCTTTGATTTTGGAATCAATCAGAAAGTGGATCTGCAGTTTTGTCCGGCCGCAGATGAGCCCGGGTTTCTCGAGATCAAGATTCGTCTGATTCGTGAATCGGGCGAAGCCAATGCCTGGCGGCGGATCAACAAAGGATTTTTACACAGCATTCGCAAGCAGTTGTTGCTGTGGCGCTCTTTTGATTTTCCCACCAAGCAGCACTATGAACAGTTGTTGGCAGAAGCCGAAAAGAAAAAGGGAATCGGATGACAGAGAATCAGCAACCGGCGACAAATGAAGAATCGCTGACAACCTACGGGGAAAAAAAATCCGGTCAAAAGATCCGGTTGCGGGCCATTGTGCTGGGATCGCTTTTTGCGCTGGCGATCTGTCTGATCACACCGTTTAACAATGCATACCGCCAGGCAACGCCGCTGGGCGGCGGCCATTTCCCGCTGGCGCCTTTTTATGTTCTGGTGTGGTTGATGATCTTAACGGCTTTTGCCCGCATGCTATTTAAAGGCCGCAAGCTCATTACCGGAAAAGAACTCCTGGTGTCCTGGGCATTGATGGTGCTGTTATCCGGAGTTGCCTGGACCGGATTGGCGCGCACCTTTTTTATCAATTTGACCGCACCGTTTCATTTTGCCACGGTTGAAAACCGCTGGTCGGAGGTGCTGCATCCCCTTCTTCCCAGCAGCTGGTATCCCCAGAGTAAAGACGCCATTGTCAGCGTATACAACGGCCTTACCGATGGCCGGCAACTGGGGTGGTTCGACATTCTCACCCAGATTCAATGGGATGCCTGGCTCCCCCCGCTGCTGACCTGGACGATTTTTATTCTGCTCTGCTATTTTGTCATGGTCTGTATCGTTAATCTTTTAAGCAAGCAGCCCTTGTACAATGAACGCATGAACTTTCCCCTGTTGCGGGTACCCTTCGTTATGCAAGAGGCGCTGGATGAGACAGGGCTGGGCCGGTTTTTTGCCAACCGCTTTCTCATCGCGGGGCTGGCGGTTCCAATTTGCCTGCACCTGCTCAACGGGCTGGGCTTTTATAATCCATCCATACCCCAGATTCCCACGCTGATTCTGGCGGGTAAGTATTTCCCGAAAGTCGGCCTTCTTTCCGGATTTTTTAAACTAAAAATCTACCTTTACCCGGCCTTTATCGGGTTTGCATTTTTGACATCCAAACAGATTTCCTTTTCTTTCTGGTTCTTTTTTATATTGGGGACTTTACTGTTCGGATTGCTCAGCGTGCTGGGTTTAAATATTCCGGCAGCCGCACTGGGCGTCACCTTCGGTCCGACAATTTCGCGTCCTGAAGAGACCCAGATGATCGGCGCCTACATTGTTTTTTTTCTGTTTCTTGCCTGGTTGGCCCGATTTCATTTCATTAATATTGCCCGTTTAGGATTCGGTTTTAAAAAGGAAGACAATTTGGAGTCCGAATGGCTGTCCACGCGCTTTGCATTCTGGGGGTTTATTGCCGGAAGCCTGGCCATTGTCATCTGGTGTCATTCTTTCGGTATTCCGTTGTTATTTTCAATTCTGGTGGTTTTTGCCTTTTTTATGTTTACCCTGGTCGCCATGCGCGTTATCTGCCAGGGGGGAATTGCTTATTTTACCCTGACCGCCGCTCCCATGGACGGGCTGATGGCCTTTTTCGGCGCCAAACCTTTCACCAGTCTCGGAATCCTGGTAGCCGCCGTCATTCAAAAGGTACTGTTTGTCGATTTGCGGGAATCGCTGATGCCGTCATTGTTGCATGCTCGTAAAATAACGGACGAGGCACGCAACAATCGCTTCATATTTTTTGCTATTGCGCTCACCTTAATTGCCGGTGTCGTGATTTCATTTCTGGCCATGCTGGCGCTTTGTTACAAATTCGGTATGCGTGAATTGCAGCTGGACTGGGCCACCCGGACGACCATCACCGTTTACGATAATGTTTACAGCCTGGTTGAATCACCGCTAAAGCCCGGAGACTGGGTGCTGATCTTTTCCATTACCGGCGCCGTCGTCATGCTGGTGTTAGTTATTTGTTATCATCGGTTTTACTGGTGGCCGATTCATCCGATTGGCTACCTGACGGCTTACAGCTCCGCCATGCGGATCCTGTGGTTCAGTTTTTTCGTCGGATGGGCCTGCAACGCCCTGGCTATGCGTTACGGGGGTGTGAGACTGTTTAAAAAACTGCGTTACTTTTTTATCGGGCTGATTATCGGTGATTTTTTCATGGCCGGCACCTGGGCCATTATCGGAATCTTTAGCCATTCCAGCTATCTGGTGTTGCCCAATTAATGGCATGCGCGTACATGGCGCATTTGGCATTGGTTATTGGTAGGCATCTAGATTTGACATGATAAGAATTTTTTTGAACATGACCGGAATCACACCTGTATACACCAATTAATCGGTACAGTAACTAGGCGATTGGATTATCATGTACGAAGACAAGGAACTGCAAGAGTATCGGGACCTGTTGGAGACCCCGAATCATTTTGAGGAAGGCTTTGACTGGAAAACCGTTGTCGGTGCAATATTTATCGGGTTTCTCATGATGCCCGGCAGCATGTATCTGCAGCTGGTTATCGGCACCGGTATCGGGCCGGCGGCCCGCTGGGTAACGATCATCCTGTTTGCCGAACTGGCCAAGCGGTCATACAGCGAATTAAGGCAGCAGGAAATATTTCTGCTTTACTATATGGCCGGAGCGGCCTTGTCGACACCCTTTCAGGGTTTATTATGGAACCAGTACCTGGTCCAGTCAGATGCCGCGCGCATGCTGGGTGTCACCGAGTTCATCCCCGCCTGGGTGGCACCGTCACCGGAGTCCGACTCGCTGGTGGAGCGTACCTTTTTCCACCGGGACTGGCTGATCCCTATTCTGTTGCTGGTCGGCACCCAGATCATTCAGCGTATCGATCAGTTCGGTTTGGGATATGCGCTTTTCCGGATTACCTCGGATGTCGAAAAGCTGCCTTTTCCCATGGCACCGGTGGCGGCCTTAGGAACCATGGCCCTGGCTGAATCAACCGAGGACAAGAAAAAAAGCTGGAAATGGCGGGTCTTTTCCATCGGCGGTGTCATCGGGCTGGCCTTTGGCGCGATTTACGTATTGTTGCCCACCGTGTCGGGCCTCATCCTTATGGAGCCGATCCGTTTGATTCCGATTCCCTGGGTCGAGCTGACCGGCCATACCGAAGGGGTGCTGCCGGCCGTTGCTACCGGGATTCAACTGGACCTGGGCCTGGTTTTTATCGGTATGGTGCTGCCCTTCTGGGCCGTCATCGGCGGGCTGGTGGGAATTACTCATTACGGTGATTGCCAATCCGATTCTTTATCATAACGGTATCCTGACCCGCTGGCACCCGGGCATGGAAACCGTCGATACCATGTTTGCCAATAATTTCGATTTTTACATGAGTTTCAGCATCGGTTTGGGTCTGGCCATTGCTTTTGTGGGCATCTGGCATGTGGTGCGCTCCTTTGGAAAGAGCGAGGGGAATAGAGGCAGCTTGCGGGATCTATTTCGCCCACCACCCGGCCGGGGGGATTTCAATTTCTGGATTTCCATCGGCATATATGTTTTTTCCACAATTTCTTATGTGTTGCTTTGCCTGTGGCTGGTTCCCAATTTTCCCTGGCCCTTTTTTATTGCTTACGGCTTTATTTACACACCGATCGTTTCTTATATTACGGCCCGGATGGAAGGTATTGCCGGGCAGTTTGTCAGCTTGCCGCTGGTCCGAGAGATTAGCTTTATTGCCGGTGCCAAATATTTCGGCTATCAGGGCATCGAGATCTGGTATGCGCCGATTCCGATTCACAATTATGGTGAGGCCACCGTTAATTTTCGGCAAATTGAGCTTACCGGCACCAGCATCCGCGGGATTATCAAGTCGGAAATCGTGGTATTTCCGATTGTCATGGTCGCCAGCCTGCTTTTTTCACAATTTATCTGGCGCCTGGCCCCCATACCCTCCAGCGCCTACCCCTTTGCCCAGGAAATCTGGCATCTGCAGGCGTTAAATACCCTGTTGATGCAAAGCTCGACCCTGGAAGGCAATGCTGCTTTCTATCAGGCGCTGAATTTTGTCTATGTGATTGCCGGTGTTGGATTGGGCGTGGTTACCTATGCGATATTGACCACGTTTGGTTTGCCGATTATGCTGGTGTATGGTATGGTGCGCGGTTTGGGCCAGACCCTGCCGCACGCCATTATTCCGGAGGTGGTCGGGGCTCTGTTGGGCCGCTTCTTTTTTTTAAAACGTTACGGCGCGATGTGGCGCCAGTATGCGCCGGTACTGCTGGCCGGATTTTCCTGCGGTATGGGGCTGACCGGAATGTTTGCCATGGGCGTTACACTGATATTGAAGTCCTTGGGTCGACTGGCTTACTAGGGTCGTGTCCCGCAAAAATGTTATAAAAATCGTTTGGTAAATTTTAATTCAGTTAAATTTTTTAAACAACACAATGTCTTTGGTTTCAGGTGTCAGAAAAAGATGACAGAATGCGAATTCCGATAATTTTTAACGTCATCAGGCTCCTTACCCTGACACCTGAAACCCGACACCTGAAACCTGTATTGTTGAAAGAGAAGATTGATAAGCTCAATCCGTATTTTATAAATTACTTGTTGGACACAACACTAGAACCCATCTCAAAAATGTCTTTTGGCCCAATCCGCCAGAGGCGGATAAATCTCTTTGTTGGTGACTCGTTTCAAATCCTCGACATACATAAGTATGCCTGCGGTTTTCGACCCACAAGGATTATAAGATCAGGCGGGAAGCCCCGCTCAGCGGGCGACGCCCCTTAAAATAATAAAATCGATGCGGGATCCAGCTGAGCTGGAAAAACTCGGCCCCGCCGCGCGTGTCCCGGCGAAGCCTTTAGGCGAAGACAGAATCTTGAACCAAAAGCCTATTTTTGAGATGGGTTTTAATGCCCATCGTCTTCAGCCTTATAATGGTTGTTAAAAAAACGTTGCAGTATTCAAATATTTTTTCTACAACCGTCCATGCCTTTATGCCGCAATTTCGTATCTGGGAACATTATGATGGAAAGCGGTATAGACCAAAAGAAACCTTGATTCTCTTGGATAAACACTTAATTTAATATTTTGAAAGCATATTCGGCTTTTGCCGACCTTTTTTTTATTTAGGACCCAAAAATGCTGCAACCCTCATCCACTCAACCGATCACTGTCGTTTTGGTTGCTTTGTATAAGTATCAAAACTTTTCTATCCGGACGATGCACACCGTGTTGGAAAATATTGAAGGTGTTCATCCGCATACCATTTTTTTTAAGAATCATTATACCAATGACATCAGATATCCCACCGCGAAAGAGGAAGAGCTGTTTGCTGAAAAAATCAGGGAGATCAACCCGCACATTGTGGGTTTGAGTGTCCTCTCACCCTATGTTTCTATTGCAAAACGGCTGAGCCAGATCATCAAAAACCACTCAGCGGCTTCTGTCATCTGGGGCGGCATCCATCCAACCTTATCGCCTGAAACCAGCATCGAAGAAGCAGACATGATATGCTTGGGTGAAGGCGAGGGCCCTCTGACAGATCTGGTGCAATTATTGAAAGACGGCAAAGACTATCAACATATTGAAAATCTATGGTCAAAGAATAACGGGCGCATCACAAAGAATCCGATGCGGCCTTTAAACCAGGAGTTGGATTCCATTCCGTTCCCGGCATACGTCAGAGATTCGTTCTACTTCATCGGGTCCAATCAGATTATTCAAAATGATCCTACGATCCTGGAGCCTATTTTGGCAATCATGCCGGCGCGAGGGTGTCCGTTCAGGTGTAGCTATTGTGTGAATAGCTTACTGCGACCTATGTATAAAAATATGGGGCACTTCAATCGCCGACGGTCGGTTCCCAATGTGATCGCCGAATTGAAGGAAAGTTTGGCAATTCCAGGAAACCGGAAAGAAATTGTTGAGTTCCATGATGAAAATTTTGGGATAGATGAATCCTGGTTGAGTGAGTTTGAATCGCTCTACCCCAAAGAGATCGGATTGCCCTTTAAGGTTCAGTATAACCCAACCCTGGTAAAATCGTCGACGATTGGCCGATTGGTAAATTGCGGCCTTCACCGGGCCAAATTCGGCATCGAAGCCGGGACGGATCAGATCAGAAATCAGATATTCAAGCGGCCGGGCAAAAACAGCGAAATCATCAAACTCGCCCATGAAATCGCCAATTACGACATTAAAATCCGTTATGATTTAATTTTGGATATTCCTTATGACACGGAAGACACCCTGAAAGAGACCATTGGTCTTCTGCTGGAATTACCAAAGCCATTGCATTTTAATTTGTATTCTCTTCAATATTTTCCGTATTATCCTTTAACCCAAAAGGCATTAACGGACGGACACATTAAGGAAGAGGAGGCAAGCGTTGACACGCTGGCGCAGCGATTATTTCGAACCTGGGGGTTTGCACCCAAGTTGTTTCCGTTAACCAAAAGACAGATGCTGCAAAATATTATCTGGTTAATTGCTTTTGGACACACCAGCGATGGGATTGTTAAAGATGCCGTCTTTGCGGACTCTCTGGTTGCTAAAATTAAGTTTGTCTATTTAAATTTGAAATCGGTGTTTTGGGGCAAAATACGCGAGATTAAAAGAGTGATGAACAAAAAGATAGCTTAACTGGAACCCCTGATCTCAAGGACCCATCATCCTCCTTAACATTACCGCGGATCAAATTGAGGCGAGAAGTAAAATCCCGGTGCTTGCCAATCAACGCATTATTCGGTATAAAAACAGAAGCGCTTTTTTCTATCCGCGCCTGCAAGTTGTGTCGGTGATAAGCATTTAGGGTACTATACCGCTTTTCATCATAATGTTCCGAAATGCGGAATTGCGGTATAAACGGGTGTACGGTTGTAAAAAAAATGTTTAAATACCGCTTCGTTTTTTTTAACAATCACTACAAAACCGACTCATGTCTGGTATGAACACTTCAAAGAAAAGAGAGGTTGCCATGAAAACAAAGGTGATCATCGCTATGGCTGTGCTTCTTTTATTGGCCCCCGGTTTGACTCTGGCGGAAGCCCCCAGTCAGGTTGGCGGCTTTGTGCTCAACCAAAATATTAAAAAGTTTGAAGACCGGGTGATCATGGATACCGCTCTTCCGGTTCGCTATGCGGAAAATATTGAAGAAGTCGAAATCAAGTTTACCCAGGGCTTTAAAAGCGGATTGATTTCCTATGGAACCTGCGCCAGATCGGGCAATATTTTCAGGATTAAGCTCAAATACGCGGATTCGAGCAAAAAGTTTTATAAAGATTTGCTCAAACGATTTAAAAAGCAATTTGGTGAACCCGCTGAGTACCGGGGAGATCCCTTTCAAATCGTGGATTGCCTGGAAATGGTCTTTTGTCGACCAGCAGAACCACCGTATCAGCCTCATCCTGCAGCACAACTCAAAGGATGAGGAGGAAAAAATGGGCAATTCGGTTAAAATTACCAGATACGACCCTGATTGAAGAAGATCTTTTGTGTTATAAAAACAGGAAACTCGACTATCGGGAAAGACTTCGACAGCGAGAATGGAAAGCCGTCAAGCCCGAAACGAGCGGCTGGGAGCTTTTCGTACCGCGCTAGCGGATTAATGATGTCGCGGAATCAATGGAAAGAAATCGCCTGGTACGGCGTTCGCTTCAAAATTCCGGCAGATTGGCAGCTGGGTCAGATTGGCACCCGCCACCTTTTAATCGAGGACCAATTCGGTCCGACAATGGAGATCAAATGGACCCCGGTTAAAGGCAAATTTTCCCATCAGGCCCATCTCAAACGATTGGCATCTCTTCAAAAAAAGCAGGTTGGAAAATCGTTTAAAGCTGAACCGGTTTCTGCTGAATGGGAAACGGCTTTGAGCCATTTCGAAGCCAGTGAATTTTCCTGGAAATCGGATTCAACCCATGGTAGAGGCGTAATCTTGTTTTGCCCGACCTGCCACAATGCCAGTCTGATTCAATTTTTTCATAAATCCCCCCGCAAAATCGACTTGGTCACATCGAATATTTTAAATTCGTTTCGTGATCACCGCAGCGACGACCAGATTCTGTGGTCTGCTTATGACATCCGGGCCCTGGTGCCCGAGACCTTTGAATTGAAGCACCACCGATTTGAAGCCGGCCGATATGAGCTTGATTTTGCGGACCGCGGCCAGCATATTATTTTGTATCGTTGGGCACCCGCTTCCGTTTTGCTGAGCAAGCAGGACCTGGTGCAGTTTACCAGATCCGTTGCCAATTTCAGTAAAACAGAACCGGTTGCCGGAAAAATGAATGGATGTGATACGGTGGAATGGAGTGTTTCCCCGGCAAGCGACTGGGGGCGGTGGATGAGCCGTTTCTTAGGAAAAGCCTCATATTATTGGCTGGGAATCTGGCATCTGGAAGGCAAGAACCGTATCCTGGGAGTCCGTGCTGAAGGCAAAAAACCCCTCGACACCGAATTGCTGGACCGTATTTGTAACCATTATGAGAGTATTTAAGAAAAAGCCGAAGGGCCCGTCAGTCAGCCGGGCGGAAGCATTGGACCGCATTCCGGTTAAAAACCGCCAAATTTCCGAAAACCAATTGGAAACCGGAGAGATCGTTATTAGCTATCCGGTAACTGTGCGGCCCTTTTTTGCAGGCCTGGCTAAGCGTTTCGGCGGCCAGGAAGCCCAGACACAGATGAAAAAGCTTGAGCTTGACGAGTTGGGGACTTCGGTGTGGAATCTGATGGATGGAAACCGTTCTGTGCGACAACTGGTTAAAATGTTTGCCGAAACGCATCAGCTGGAAACCAGGGAGGCTGAGGTGTCGGTAACTCAATTTATACGGGAGCTTGGCAAGCGCGGCTTGATCGCAATGAGGTAAATCTACCCGGCTTGCGTATCGGGCCGCAGGATGTTAACAGACAGGAGGTAGGATCTTAAAACGCCTGTAAGGCGTCATCCTTGGTGCCGACGATCGGCAGGAAAGAATCAAATCCGGCGATTTCAAAAACTTCCTTTACATAATCCTGCATATCGCACAACATCATCTTGCCTTCTTCGCGTTTGAGCGCTTTGGTTGCTTTGAGAATAACCCGCAAACCGGCGCTTGAAATATAATCAAGATCTTTAAAATCAATAATCATACTTTTAGAACCGTCGTCGATTGCTTGAAAAATTTTCTTCTCGAACCCCTGGGATGTGTTGGAATCGAGGCGGCCGTTGAGTTTAAAAATGTTGATTCCGCTCTTGATTTCTTCAATGATTTCCATTTACTCTCCTCCCTGCTAACTAATCCTAAAATGAGTGTTTCAAATTTTGAAAAATGGGGTCAGCCTTTCGCCCGCTCTTTAGCAGGTTCAGCTTCCTTGATATTTTTTTTAAGCGTTAAAATATTTTTTTTCTTGCACCGCTGATAACAAACTTCATCCATCAGGTTTTTGGCCAGATGGATCCCCAGGCCGCCAATTTTGCATTCTTCAATGGTACATTCCAGATCCGGTGTGTCAACTTCAGTGGGATTGAAAGGCAGGCCGTCATCTTCAATATGGAAAATCAGTTTGTTATTCTTATGTGAAATCGTAATTTCAATGGTGTGTTCTTTATTATCTTTGAATCCGTAAGAAATGATGTTCGTAAACAGCTCGTCAAGGGCCAGGTTGGCTTCAAATATGCATTTTTTGGACAGTCCGAGGGATTGCCCGAACCGTTCCAGGTGCTGGCACAGGGTATCTAGCTCGGATAACTTACTTTTGAGTTTAAATGAAACTTTGTTTTTTGCCATGACGGTATAACCTATGGGTCCTCCTTGCGGAGCGTCCCTCATTGTAGCGCAAAAGAACCGATCTTGAAAACAATTTTTTTCTTGCGGGTCAAATCAGGCTGACACCGAGGTTTGCCATACATTCTCCGCACATGTCGGCACGGTCGGCTAAAAAACGCTCCTCCCAGGAATCGATATTTTTGGCCACCGCTTTGAAGATCAGGGGCATGATGTTTGGAAACTGTTCGATGGCTTTTGTGAATCTTTCCCGCTCCAGTATCAGGCAGACCGTGTCCTCCACCGCCCTCAGAGAAAAAAGGCGGCGCACCTCGCCCAGTAGCGTCAGGCCGCCGATAAACTCACCGATATGGCAGTCTCTAATTTCTTTGGTGCTTTCGTTATCCTCGCGCTCCAGTGTGGCTTTTCCATTGATGATGTAAAACGCCCGTCCATCTTCTTCATGCTGCTTAAAGATATACTCATCCTTTTTAAATTTTTCTCTGGTGCAAAGATAAGCAAAAACTTTCAGCGTTTCAAGGGGCAGCCCGGAGAAAAAGTAGGTTTGCCTCAAGATCTCCAGGTTCTCTTCCAATTCGCTGGACGGGTTGGCATCATTTCTTTCCGACGAGTTCATATAACATTCCTTTCCGGGCTATCAGTTCGTCATAAGTACCGATTTCAACGATTTTACCGGCTTTCATTACGGCCACGCGATCATAATTTTTGATGGTATCCAGGCGGTGCGCAACGGATATGACGGTGCTTTTATCCTTCCAGCGCGTTTCGAGCAGGTTCTGTATGCGCGTCTGGGAATGGTTGTCCAGGGCCGATGTGGCCTCATCCATAATCAAAAGTCTGGGATGCTTCAAAAATATCCGCGCTATGGCCAGTTTTTGCTGCTGGCCGCCGGATAACCTGTCCCCTTTGGTGCCCACCTCGTAATGCATGCCGATTTCGATGATGGTCTCCAGCAGATCCTCTTCTATCAGCAACTGAATGATGCTCTGGTTGATCTTCTCCTGGGCCTGGGGGTTGACGGTTGTGGTTTTGCCGAAAAAGATATTGTTTAAGATGGTCTGAGAATAAATGTATTCCGATACATCGTAGAATGTAATCGCCTCCGGGGAATCAGTTGAGATCTTTTGGCGGAACATGGCGCGGCCCTCTAGAATTAAATTTTCCAATATGGCCGGCAGGGCTACCATTTTGTGGATTCCCGGCACAAACCGCATGGCCAGTTGAAGCAGTTTTTCATGATTTTCAGCTGAAAGCTCATGCAACTTCTTGCGCTTCAAGCGTTCCACTAATATTTTAAATTCGTCCAGTTCCTCCGGGCTGATGGGACTCTGTTCGAAAAATACGGCATCCGGCGGGAGATTGCCGATGATATCTACCGTTTGCCGGGCCAATTCAGAACCCAGGCTAAGCAGGGGGCGGGTGAGGTCCGCCTGTTTTAAAAAGTCAAGAAAATATTGATTATTACATAGATTGGCATCCATAAAATCATTTTTGTTGGGGGCGCCGAAAATCAAATTTTCGGCGACACTGGAGTAAAATAAATACTGATTTTCATCGAAAAATTCAACGTAATCGGACAGATCTTCTCCAAAATCCCGCTGAAAATTTTCGCGAATCTTTATAATAATGTTGACCAGTTCTTTGTGTTGGTCATGGACCAGTATGGTGTTCAGGCCAAATCGCAACACATCCACAAATATACCGGTCTGATGAAGCACTGCTATAACATCGTCGAGGGAAGGCTGCCCATCGGTTCCCTGATCGGTTCCATCGGATCTGGCCCGACAGGCGTAAAGCAGGTTTTCTTCAATGGTGCCTTCAAAGATAAACGGACGCTGGGCGACAAAGCCCATATTGCGGACCATGTCTTTTTTGGTCAGGTCGGAAACTTCCTTATCTCCGATTAAAACGTGCCCGCCGGTATACTTATAGAGCTGCCCGATACACAAAGCCAGGGTGCTTTTGCCGCTGCCGGAAAACCCGACGAGTGCGAGAAGCTCTCCCGGATTGAGGGATAGGCTGATGCCATCCAACAAACGGATGCCGCTGTCGGTGACAAAAGACAGGTCCTTTACATCGAGGCTGGGCTCCAGATCGTAGGGTGCGCGGTCTTAAGGCTCGATGACATGATCCGGTTCCAAATCAAAAAATTCCATCGTACGTCTATAGGTCACCGAACCGTCCTGGTAAACCTGATAAAATTCGATCAGTTCTTTCCAGGGGTCATAAAGTTTTTCCTGGGCCGATAAAAAGGCCACCAGCGCACCCAGTTCCAGCTGGCCCTTTATGGTCAGATAACCGCCGAGGATGAAAACGATAAAGGGCCCCAGGCTGACAAAAAGGCCGTTGGATGTTTTGACGGCGAAGCGGTACAGACTCCATACAACCCTGATTTTCTCTAACCGGTTTACCAGGCGGTCGTATTTTTTATTTTCGATCCGGTAGGCGCCGTTACCGTGGATCTCGTGAATACCGGTAATGGACTCGGCGATACGGCTGGATAATATTCGAGCACCATCGACGCGCTTTTTGTTGGCACGGTTCACTCCTTTTTGAAGCATCGGCACCAGGAAAGCGACAAAGGGGTAAATGCTAAGGGACACTGCTGCCAGCAGGGGATTTAACCAGAACAGATAGACGGCAAAAGCCAGCAGTGTCAGCACATTGGTTACCGGAGCAGAAACCGCCATGCCGATGAAATTCCCCGGCATGGACAGCTCGCTGACGAGGGAGTTGACCACCGAACCGGGTTGCGTATTTCTGAAAAAGCCCAGCGGCAGGGTCAGAATATGATGATAAAGTTCTTTGCGCATTTTACCTGTGGCGCGCTGGGCAAGAATGGTTTGAATGATGTTGGTCAGGTATTTGAGTATGCTGAAAAAAACAACAGAGGCCAGATAAATACCGCAGTATCGTAACAGTAAGTCTATATTTCTTAAATTGATGGCCTCATTGACAATGCGCTTTTGCATTTCCAGCGGCACCACTCTGGCAAAAACCATTATGGCAATGACCAATAAGAGCGAAAGCTGCAGTTTAGCATTGCCGGCAAATACCCAGGAAAAAAGCGATCGTTTGACCACGGGTATATCAGCTTTTTTCATATCAAAGCTCCTTTAAACCAGGTTTAAGGATAGTATTCGTACAATAATATTGAATTTTTCGCGGATTGGAACGCTGCAAATTATTACTATTAAACCCGGCCCTTTGACAAGCAGAAATTCTTGAAAGGCGCCTCACGGGTTCTAACGGCTTAAATTTTGTGTGTTTACAGCTTCTGATTTGTTTTGACAAAATAGACCGCAACGGACTATATAAATAAGTTTAATTCGATAATAGAGCGATATAAATCTTATGCGGGGAGGATTGGGACTTAAAAGCCAATGGAATTTTTTTTATGTGTGATCGGAATGGTAATGATTGTTGAGGGGCTGCCGTATTTTGCTTTTCCCAATAAGATGAAAACCTGGGTGGGAAAAATTATCGTATCTCCGGATAGCTCTTTAAGAAGATTTGGACTGGTGCTGATGGTGCTGGGTTTGTCCTTGGTTTATCTTGGACGGATGTAAGGCGGTACATTTGATTTTAGATCTTTTAGCAGAAATCAAATCGTTTCATTGGTTTAATTGGTTCGATTGGTTTGATTGGTTGAAGGCTATTTCGAAACCAATTGAACCAATTAAACAAATCCAACCAATCAAACAAAAAATATGTTCTCTTTATCCGATTATAATTACGAGCTTCCAGAGGAGCTGATCGCTCAGAAACCGGTTGACCGCAGGGATCAATCCAACCTTCTGATAATGGACCGCCAGGCCGGAGAACTGTCTCATCATCGGTTCGATATGCTGGATGATTTCCTGAGGCCGGGAGACGTTCTGGTTATCAACAACACAGCCGTCATTCCGGGGCGGCTGGTGGGCAGAAAAGACAGCGGTGGTAAAGTCGAAGTTCTGATATGTAATTTTAGCGGCAACGGAAATCTAAAAACCCTACACACCCACCGGGTTTTCGAATGTCTGGTTAAAACGGCCAAACCGTTAAAGCCGGGGCGAACACTTTATTTCGATGAAGGACTGGGTGCCGAAGTGATCGAGCGCCGCAATGGGACTTACATCATCCGGTTTTATGCCGAGGGGGATTTTGAAGCCTTACTTGACCGCATCGGGCAAGTACCCCTTCCGCCTTATATCCGGCGCAGCCCCAAGCTTGATCCGCCGTGCGATGATCGGGCCGCTTACCAGACCGTTTATGCAACCGAAAAAGGTGCCGTTGCCGCGCCCACCGCCGGGTTGCACTTTACTCCCGAACTTCTTGAAAAACTGAAAGCCAGAGGAATTGCAATCGTTTCGCTGACATTGCATGTAGGCTATGGAACGTTTTTGCCGGTGCGGGCGAAAGATATTCGCTCTCATCACATGCATGCGGAATCATATTCGATTCCCGTACAAGCAGCGGATCAGGTTAATTCAGCCCGCAACGCCGGCCACCGAGTCGTAGCGGTCGGAACCACCTGTGTGCGCACCCTGGAATATGTTTGCGATTCCGCTGGATATGTGAGGGCCGAAAACGGCTGCTGTGACCTGTTTATCTATCCGGGATATCGGTTTAAGGCTATTGATGCCATGATTACCAATTTTCATCTTCCCGAATCCACGCTGCTAATGCTGGTTTCAGCTTTTGCCGGACGTGAAAAAATCATGCACGCCTATCAAGAAGCCATTAAACGAAAGTACCGGTTCTACAGCTACGGAGATGCGATGCTCATTCTGTAAGGTTGGTTGTCCGTTGTCAGTGGTCCCTGGCCACCAAAACCGCCGTGTCAGAAAGCAAGCAACTACGGACCACGGACGACTGACTGATGATGACCGCTACAAAAAGTTTAACTGATTGAATATGTTTAAATTTGATATAATTGCACAATCTTCCACCAGCCGCGCCAGAGCCGGTGTCATTCAGACCGCCCACGGTAAAGTGGAGACGCCGATTTTTATGCCGGTGGGCACTCAGGGTACGGTTAAATCACTAACACCCGAAGAACTTTTGTCGGCCGGGGCTCAGATTATTCTCGGCAATACCTATCATCTTTATCTCCGGCCGGGCTGCGACGTCATTAAACAATTTAACGGCCTTCACAGATTTATGAACTGGGACGGTCCGATCCTGACAGACAGTGGCGGCTTTCAAATTTTTTCTCTGGCCAGGCTGGCTAAAATTTCCGAAAAGGGTGTGACCTTCCAATCGCACATTGATGGAAGCCGACATCTTTTGACGCCTGAAAAGGCGGTTGAAGTTCAAACCTGCCTGGGCTCGGATGTTATTATGTGTCTGGATCATTGTATTCAATACCCGGCAGAGCGCGAACCGACTCGTCAAGCGCTTGAAATCACCACCCGCTGGGCCGAACGCTGCAAGGTTGCCTGGCAGGGGAGGACAAATGGCCACAGCGCATTGTTCGGCATCGTGCAGGGCGGCATGTTTAAGGATTTGCGGGAAGCATCAAGCGAAGCCTTGGTTTCCCGGGGGTTTGAAGGCTTTGCCATCGGCGGATTGAGTGTCGGCGAACCGGTTGAGACGATGCTTGAAATCGCTGATTTTACCTTACCCAAACTGCCGGATGAAAAACCCAAGTATATCATGGGCACGGGCACTCCCGAAAATTTGATCGAATTGGTAGCGCTGGGAGCCGACATGTTCGATTGCGTTCTGCCGACGCGCAATGCGCGCAACGGACAGGTTTTTAGTCAGCAAGGTACCCTGAACATCAGCAATGCGAAATATCGCTACGATGCCGACCCCCTGGAGCCCGGCTGCGATTGCTATACCTGCCGGAATTATTCCAGGGCGTATTTGCGCCATCTTTACATGGCCAGAGAACTTCTGGCATATCGTCTCAACACCCTTCACAATGTTTATTTTTTCCTGAATTTAATGAAACAGTTGCGGGAGGCGATTATAGCGGATGAATTTGATTTGTTTAAAACGGAATTTTACAAACGCCGAAAAAACGAAATCCCGGTGTAATTTTATTTTGTACTAATTTCTGCAAAGAAATTGCTTTGTATCGGAATGGGTGTGATACAAAATAAGAAATATAAAATCTACAAAAAGGAGATTTTATCATGAGACAAAAAGTTGAGGAAGCCATCAATAAAATCAGGCCCATGCTACAGGCCGATGGCGGGGATGTGGAACTTGTCGACGTTCAGGACGGTGTTGTTACCGTCCGATTACAGGGGGCCTGCGCGGGCTGTCCCATGTCGCAAATGACGCTGAAAAACGGGATTGAGAAAATACTGAAAAAGGAAATTCCGGAAGTCGTTTCGGTCGAATCGGCACCCTAAAAAACGCATGGGGCATAGAGTAAAGCGCAAAGGAGCGTTAGAAAATTTTGCAGCTTACCGCTGTTCGCCACTGCTAAAGAAAAAGTTGATATTGTAACCTATCCTGCATGTTAAGGAGATTTAGATGAAGATTCTAAAAATTGATCACCTGGGAATTGCCGTAAAAAGCATTGACGAGGGGAAAAACTTTTGGACGGATGCGCTGGGCCTTGAGTTCGAAGGATCTGAAACCGTGGCCGAACAAAAAGTGACCACTGCCTTTTTTCCGGTGGGTGAAAGTGAAGTCGAGCTTTTGGAATCCACCGCGCCTGATGGGCCGATTGCCAAATACCTTGAGAAAAAAGGTGAGGGCATTCAACACGTTGCGTTTCGGGTGGCGAACATCGAAGCGGCTTTAAGTGAATTGAAAGAAAAAGGCATCCGCCTAATTGACGAACAGCCGCGCATCGGTGCCGGTGGCGCCAAAATTGCCTTTCTGCATCCTAAAGCCACCAATGGGGTGCTTGTTGAGCTTTGTCAAAGAGATTAGCCCGGCTGCCGGTTGTAACTATCATTAGGTTCAGGTTTCAGGTTTCAGGTGTCAGGTGTCAGCAAACAGATGACAGAGAACAGAAAACAGAAGCCAGATAGGATGTGACGACCTCCCGGTTTTATCACCTGACTTCTGATCTCTGACACCTGAAACCATGGTTATAACGACTAATTTAGAATTATCCATTTTGTGGGTAAATGAGAAAAGGGGAGCAAACGATCATGGCGAAACAATCGGACATTAAAAAATGGAAGGACCTTGCAACTAAAGAACTAAGAGGAAAGCCATTGGAATCCCTGGATTGGAATACGCCCGAAGGCATAGCCGTCAAACCCTTATATACGGCTGAAGATCTCAAGAAAATGGAGCACCTCAACTCCATGCCGGGTTTCGAACCCTACTTGCGGGGCCCCAGAGCAACCATGTATGCGGGAAGGCCGTGGACCATCCGGCAATATGCCGGCTTCTCCACTGCCAAAGAGTCCAACGCATTTTACCGCAGATGTCTGGCCGCCGGCCAAAAAGGGCTGTCGGTGGCATTTGATCTGGCGACGCACAGAGGATACGACTCCGACCATCCACGTGTCGCCGGTGACATCGGCAAGGCCGGTGTCGCCGTGGACTCGGTCGAAGATATGAAAATTCTTTTTGATCAGATTCCGCTGGATCAGATGACGGTTTCCATGACCATGAATGGTGCGGTCTTGCCGATTTTAGCCGGGTATATTGTTGCTGCCGAAGAACAGGGTGTCAGCCAGGACAAACTTGCCGGAACGATCCAGAATGATATTTTAAAGGAATATCTGACCCGCAACACGTATATTTACCCGCCGGAGCCTTCCATGCGGATTGTCTCCGATATTATCGGGTATTGTTCAACCCATATGCCCCGCTACAATACCATCAGTATCAGCGGATATCATATGATGGAGGCCGGAGCCGACTCTGTGCTGCAGGCGGCCTTTACTCTGGCTGACGGACTGGAATATGTCCGGGCGGCCCTTGCTGCCGGACTGGATATCGACACCTTTGCGCCGCGGTTGTCGTTTTTTTTCGGGATCGGCATGAACTTTTTAATGGAAATTGCCATGCTGCGGGCGGCGCGGTTCCTGTGGCATAAAATTATCAGCCAGTTCAACCCCAAGGATCCGCGATCAACCATGCTGCGCACGCATTGCCAGACTTCGGGCTGGAGCCTGACGGCCCAGGACCCCTATAACAATATTATCCGAACCACCCTGGAATGCCTGTCGGCAGCTCTGGGCGGCACCCAGTCGCTGCATACCAATTCTTTTGACGAAGCCGTCGGCCTGCCCACTGATTTTTCGGCCCGGATTGCGCGCAACACCCAGCTAATTGTTCAGGAGGAATCCCAGATTTGCCATGTCACTGACCCGCTGGCGGGATCATACTACGTCGAGTCTTTAACCGACGGCATTATTCGTGAGGCCGGTAAAATTATCGATGAAGTCGAAGAAATGGGCGGCATGGCCAAAGCGATTGAAACCGGCAGGCCCAAAATGAGAATTGAAGAGGCGG
Source organism: uncultured delta proteobacterium (assembly GCA_963706575.1). Taxonomy (GTDB): domain Bacteria; phylum Desulfobacterota; class Desulfobacteria; order Desulfobacterales; family JAHEIW01; genus JAHEIW01. The sequence continues at coordinate 791,480 of CAVPNL010000006.1, forward strand.
CTGCCCGCCGGCAGGCGCGCATCGATCAGGGCAAGGATGTCATTGTGGGTGTTAACAAGTATCAGATCGAAGAAGATGTGGATCTGGAGATCCTTGAAGTTCCGGCCAGCGTTCGGGACGAACAGGTCACCCGATTAAAGGAACTCAAAGCGCGCCGGGATGCAAAGGCCGTAGAGCAGGCGCTGCAGGCGATCGTCAAGGCCGCGGAATCCGGCGGCAATTTGCTGGAAGCATGTATTCCGGCTGTACGAGCCCGAGCCACAGTTGGTGAGATCTCGGATGCCCTGGAGAACTTATTTGGACGTTATGTGGCGACGACCCAGTGTATATCCGGTGTGTATGCTTCCGAATACGGTGATAGCGAGATCATTGACGCGCTCCGCAAGCGGACCGCAGAATTTGAGGAAAAAGAAGGCCGGCGTCCCCGGATTTTGGTCACCAAGATGGGTCAGGACGGTCACGATCGGGGGATTAAAGTCATTGCAACTGCCTTTGCCGATCTTGGGTTTGATGTGGATATCAGTCCGATGTTTCAAACGCCTGAAGAGGCGGCGCGCATGGCGGTGGAAAATGATGTCCATCTGGTGGGGGTATCCAGCCTGGCCGCCGGCCATAAAACCCTGGTACCGGAGCTGATAGCGGCGCTCAATAAAGAAGACGGTGGGGACATTCTGGTGGTTGCCGGTGGAATTATTCCGCCCGCGGATTATGAGGTGCTTTATAGTGCCGGTGTGGTCGGTATTTATGGACCGGGTACACCCGTGACCGAATCCGCCGATCAGGTGCTTAATGCATTGGAACAGCGGAAATGAATCCAGCTGATCCTAAAATATTGATCAAGGGTGTACGGGAACAGGACCGCAGGCTCCTTTCTAAAACCATCACCCTGATCGAAAGCTCACGCCGCGACCATCAGCAACAAGCGCGCAAGATCGTCGATCAGCTGCTGCCGCATACCGGAAAAGCGGTTCGTCTCGGCATTACCGGCGTACCCGGAGTTGGCAAAAGCACTTTTATTGAGAGTCTTGGAATATCGCTTGTGGACGCCGGTCATCGGGTGGCGGTTCTGGCGGTGGATCCCAGCAGCTCCAGAAGCGGTGGCAGTGTGATGGCCGATAAGACCCGCATGGAAAAGCTTTCAGTCGAAGCAAAGGCGTTTATTCGTCCATCACCTTCCGGAGGTACTCTGGGAGGGGTGGCTCGCAAAACCAGAGAAACCATGCTGGTTTGTGAAGCAGCCGGTTTTGATGTGATCATCGTCGAGACGGTCGGTGTCGGACAGTCGGAGACCACCGTGGCATCAATGGTTGATTTTTTTCTGGTTCTGATGCTCGCCGGTGCCGGCGACGAGCTGCAGGGGATAAAAAGAGGCGTATTGGAGCTGGCCGATGCGCTGGCCATTAACAAAGCGGATGGCGACAACATTGCAAATGCGAAAAAGGCTGCGCAAGTATATGCAAGCGCCTTGCAGATGTTGCAACCCCCCTCGCCCAACTGGAAACCGCCGGTGTTGACCTGTAGTGCGTTGGAGATGACGGGCATTGCTGAAATCTGGCAAATGGTAATGAAATTCCATCAAAAGTTCAGTGACAGCGGTGAGCTGGCCGATAAACGCCAAAAACAGGCCCTGGATTGGTTGTGGTCCCTGGTTGAAGATGGGCTGAAGGAACGTTTTTATACCCATCCTGATATTAAGAAGAGACTCGATCAAATCACCCGTGCGGTGGCAAAAGGGGAAACCGCTCCGACACTTGCCGCGGATAAATTACTTTTTTTTCTTGACAATCGTCGTTCGGTCTAGAAAATTGACCCTTTTGTCCCAAGTATTTAGCTTAAGTTGAAATGGGTGTGAATTGCGCTGGAATTTACCCCGTAATTTGTGGCTTTTGAGATAAAAAAGGGATCGGCGACTCGGCTGCCAAAATGGGCCATGGCCTAAAGCGATCCGGCACGTATTTTCAAATGAAAGGATACATATAATGGGTGTTGTCGAAGATAAAATGGAAGAACTTAAATCACGTGAAGCCAAAACCCTTGAAATGGGCGGCGAAAAAGCGGTCGCCAAGCAGCATGAAAAAAACAAGCTCACCGCCCGTGAACGGTTGAATCGATTATTTGATGCGGGGACCTTTCGCGAGATCGATATGTTTGTCAATCATCGTTGCGTGAATTTTGGCATGGAAACGGTCGATATCCCGGCAGATGGGGTCGTCACCGGCCACGGCCTGGTCGACGGCCGGCCGCTGTTTGCTTTTTCCCAGGATTTTACGGCTCGAGCCGGCAGCCTGGGGGAGATGCATTCTAAAAAAATCTGCAAAGTGATGGATCTGGCCATGAAGGCCGGGGTGCCGTTTGTCGGCATAAACGACTCGGGTGGTGCCCGGATTCAGGAAGGCGTCGATGCTCTTTCCGGGTACGGCCAGATATTTTTTCGCAATTCTGCGGCTTCCGGTGTCATCCCCCAGATTTCCGCGATTATGGGACCCACGGCCGGCGGAGCGGTCTATTCACCGGCCATGACCGACTGGGTATTTATGGTAAAAGGCAGCAGCTATATGTTTATTACCGGACCCGAGGTCATCAAATCGGTTACCGGTGAGGAAATTACGTTTGAGGAGCTGGGCGGCGCCAAAACCCATAATGAAAAAAGCGGTGTGGCCCACTTTGCCTGTGATAGCGACGAAGATGCCATCGATCGGATCAAACGACTGCTGTCCTATCTGCCGTCAAATAATATGGAAGATCCGCCTGTCGTTGATACGGGGGATGATCCCAAACGCACCGAATCGGCTTTAAATTCGATTATTCCGGATAGCCCCAATAAATCCTACGATATGAAAGCGGTCATTCGGGCAATTGTCGATAACGGCGAGATTTTTGAACCCCATCAGTATTACGCAGGCAATATGGTGGTGTGCTTTGCGCGTTTGAATGGCAGAAGCATCGGGATTATTGCCAACCAGCCGAAAGTGCTGGCCGGCTGCCTGGACATCAACGCTTCGGACAAAGCCACACGCTTTATTCGATTTTGCGACTCATTCAACATACCGATGTTAACCATCGCTGATGTGCCGGGATACCTGCCCGGCAGCCAGCAGGAATGGGGCGGCATCATCCGGCATGGCGCCAAGCTTCTGTGGTGTTATTCGGAGGCCACGGTGCCCAAGCTGCTGCTGGTTACCCGCAAGGATTACGGGGGCGCATATCTGGCGATGTGCTCCAAAGATCTGGGTGCGGATATGGCATTTGCCTGGCCCACGGCGGAAATTGCCGTGATGGGTGCGGCCGGAGCGGCCAATATTATCCATCGCAAGGAAATTACCGGGGCCGAGGATCCGGCAGCCAAGCGCCAGGAAAAGATCAAGGAATATGAGGACCTGTTTTCCAATCCTTATCAGGCAGCCAACCGGGGCTATATTGATGCGGTTATCGAACCTAGCGAGACCCGGCCGCGCCTGATCGACGCCCTGGAAGTGATGTGCACCAAACGGGAGACCCGGCCGCCGAAAAAACACGGCAATATTCCCATGTAAAGTGCCTAAAGTGATCTAAAGTGATCTAAAATGCCTAAAGTTAAAAAAGGAAATCAAATGGAACATGCTCAAAAAACTGCTGCAGCGATCGCAGCGGTGATCCAATATATCAAAACCGAAGAAGAAGCCATTGCGATGCAAAACGCCATGCAGGCGGCTGCGTCTCAGATGCCGCGGTCTGCTCAACCACCGGCCCCGGCAGTCAAACCCTGGGGTGTCAGCGGCCGACAGGCGCAAATGCAGATGCGCAATTTGATGCAACTCAGAACCTTTCGTAAGCTATAGGGAGTGTTTAGTGTTTAGTATTTAGTGTTTAGCATGTTTTCCCCGATTGCGCCTTACCAAATACTAAACACAAAACACTAAACACGAAATACCAAACACCAGGCTTATAAAGCCTATAAAGGAGTTTCAAAACATGAGTGATGACAATCAAGTAAAAATGACGACAATGAGCTATGACAAAGATCGGCCGAAGGCGGAGAACCCTGTCAAGGTAGAGGACTTGAGCCTTCGCGACGGCCATCAATCCCTGTTTGCCACACGGGGTCGCACCGAAGATATGATTCCGGTGGCCGAGATGATGGACGACGTCGGCTACTGGGCCATGGAAGTATGGGGTGGGGCGACTTTTGACACCATGCACCGGTTTTTAAATGAAGACCCCTGGGAACGCATTCGCACCTTGAAGCGTTACATTAAAAAGACGCCGTTTTCGATGCTGCTGCGGGCCCAGAACCTGGTCGGGTATCGCAACTATGCCGATGATGTCGCCAAGGCCTTTGTCGAAAGAACCTGTGAAAATGGGATGGACATATTCAGAACATTTGATGCCCTCAATGATTACCGTAACTTTGAAACCGTGGTTCCGGTAATTAAAGAGTACGGCAAACATTTCCAGGGCTGCATGTGCTACACCCTGACCGAGCCGCGGCTGGGCGGAAAGGTTTACAACATCGACTATTTCGTCAACAAGGCCAAAGCTCTTGAAAAGATGGGAGCGGACAGCATCTGCGTCAAAGACATGGCCGGGCTGCTGGCGCCTTATGATGCTTATAATCTGATCAAAGCGCTGAAGGCGGCCGTAAAGCCGCCGATTCACCTGCACAGCCATTTTACATCAGGCATGTCGCCGATGACCCACCTGAAGGCCATCGAGGCTGGTGTGGATATCATTGACACCTGCATGTCACCATACGCTTATCGCACCGCTCATGCCGCCATTGAGCCGCTGGTCATGACCCTGCTGGGAACCAACCGCGATACCGGCTTTGATATTCGACTGCTGGCCAAAATCAACGAGGTTTTCGAAAAAGAGATTCTACCAAAATACAGGCACTTACTGGATGATACGAAGATGTCCATCATCGATATCAACGTGCTGCTCCACCAGACTCCGGGCGGGATGCTGTCCAACCTGGTCAATCAGTTAAGAGAAATGGATGCTTTGGATAAGATCGATCAGGTTTATGCCGAACTGCCGCGGGTCAGAAAAGAGCTGGGCCAAATCCCACTGGTAACGCCCACCAGCCAGATTGTGGGCACCCAGACCGTTAATAACGTTCTTTTTGACGACGAAAATGAACGCTACAAAATGATCACCGGCCAGGTAAAGGATCTGTGCTACGGACTGTACGGCAAAACCGCGGTTCCGATTGACAAGGAGGTGCAGAAAAAGGCACTGAAAGGGTATGAGCGCGGAGAAAAGCCGATTGAATGCCGGCCGGCGGAGGTTCTGGAACCCGAGCTGGACAAGGCAAAAGAAGAAATCGGAGATCTGGCCGTTGATCTGGATGATGCGTTGATCTATGCCCTTTACCCGGTTACCGGGAAACGCTTTTTGAAATGGAAATACGGCAAGGAACAGCCCCCGGCAGATGTGAAACCCAGAACGCTGCAGGATGCCGCCGCCGAACAGGAGTTGATTAAAAAGGCGAAAGCCGGCCTTCTTGTTGAAAAAACGGATAAGGAAATTCCGGATAAAAGCGAAAATGCCCGAACATTTAATGTCTTTGTGGATGATGATTATTTTGAGGTTGACGTGGATGAAGTCGGCGGCTCGCCGGTGGTCAGCTATGTCCAGCCGATGGCCACGGGAATGCAAATGCCGTTAGCGGCGCCTCCAGCGGCACCGGTTGCCGCACCTGCCGCTAAAAAGCAGCCGGCAGCTCAAGCCAAAGAAGCCAAGCCCGAGGCCCCGGCGGCTGCCCCTGCTGAGGCGGTGGAAGGCACCCCGCTTACCGCGCCCATGCCCGGTATGATTGTCAAGTATGAGAAAGAAGTCGGCGACGCCATCAGCCAGGGCGAAACCGTAGTGGTTCTGGAGGCCATGAAAATGGAAAATGCCCTGCCGGCGCCGGCCAGCGGTACCATCAAGAGCGTTAATTTCAGCAGCGGCGATTCGGTCGCCAAGGGGGATGTGCTTGCGGTGATTGGCTAAAAGCTTGGGTCTGCAACCGTTTGAGGCTTGAGGTTTGAGGCTGGAGGCAAACGGCCGTCTTTGCATGCCTCCAACCTAAAGCGAAGCGCTCCTCAAGTTTCCGGCCCTGCCGGGAACGATCCTCCAACTGTGTGTATCTATTAAGCAGCTGGTTGTGCGTTAAATTTGGATTTTGTCCTCTAACTTTGTTTGGAGTTTTACGACCATGAAGATCCACGAATATCAGGCCAAAGAATTGTTAAAAAAATACAGCGTTCCCGTGCCGCAAGGCGGGGCTGCTTTTAATGCGGATGAGGCCGTTGCGATCGCCAAAAAATTGGCAGGCTATCCGGTGGTTGTTAAGGCCCAGATTCATGCCGGAGGCCGCGGCAAAGGCGGCGGCGTTAAATTGGCCCAGTCGGCTGATGAAGTCCAAAGCGTGGCCCGGGAAATTATCGGCATGAACCTGGTGACCCATCAGACCGGTAAGGAAGGTCGGATGGTTAAGAAAGTTCTGGTGGAACAGGGTTTAAACATCGAAAAAGAACTTTATTTGAGCATTATTCCTGACCGAGCATCGGCCCAGATTGTGGTCATGGCCAGTGAAGCCGGCGGTATGGACATTGAAGCGGTCGCAGCAAAAACACCGGAACGAATTATTAAAGTCTTCATTAATCCACTGCTGGGAATGCAGCCTTATCATTGCCGCGCAGTGGCTTTTGGTTTGAATTTGAGCCCGGCTGTCATGAAGCCGTTTGTGGCCATGTTAAAGAATCTTTACCGGCTTTTTGTGGACTATGATTGTTCGCTGGCCGAAATCAATCCGCTGGTCATTACGGCTGAGGAAGCCGTGATAGCGCTCGATGCCAAAATGAATTTCGATGATAACGCGCTTTTCAGACATCCGGACATTCAGGAATACCGGGATTTTGATGAGGAAGATCCGCTCGAGGTTGAAGCCTCCAAATTCAACCTGAACTACATCAATCTGGACGGCAATGTGGGCAATATGGTCAATGGGGCCGGACTGGCGATGGCCACCATGGATATTATCAAGCAGGCCGGAGCGGAACCCGCCAATTTTTTAGATGTGGGCGGCGGCGCCGATGCCGAAATGGTCGAAAACGGGTTTCGAATCATTTTAAGTGATAAAAATGTCAAAGGTATTTTGATCAATATATTTGGCGGGATTTTACGCTGTGACGTTCTGGCCAACGGGGTGGTCGAAGCTGCTAAAAAGACCGGCATCAAAGTTCCGGTGGTGGTGCGAATGGAAGGCACCAATGTGGAAGCAGGGCGAAAAATTCTGGCCGAGTCCGGTCTGAACCTGATCACAGCAGTCGATTTAAAAGATGCCGCCCAAAAGATTGCACAAGTTGTTCAATAGAGCTGACAGCTGTTTGATTGATACAGCTCACCGCAGAGACGTAGAGACCGCAGAGAAAAAAAATTAACTTTGCGATCTCTGCGCCTCTGCGGTGAAAAATCAAATCAGGAGAAAAATTGTGAGCATTTTTGCAGATAAAAATTCCCGGGTTGTGGTTCAGGGAATAACCGGCAGGGAAGGGCAATTTCACGCACGGCATTGCATCGATTACGGCACAAAGATTGTTGCCGGAGTGACGCCCGGCAAGGCCGGGCAAAAAATGGATGAGGTTCCGGTATTTAATACCGTGCGAGACGCCGTCGAGGATACCGCTGCCAATTGCAGCCTGATCTTTGTTCCCCCGGCTTTTGCCGCCGATGCGATTATGGAGGCCGCCGATGCGGGACTGGATCTGGTGGTCGTGATTACCGAGGGGATTCCCGTGCTGGATATGATGAAGGTCAAAAATTATCTGCAGGGCAAATCCACCCGCATGATCGGCCCCAATTGCCCGGGAATCATAACACCCGGCGAGGCCAAAATTGGCATTATGCCGGGGCCCATTCACAAACCCGGCGGCCCCATCGGTGTGGTGTCAAGGTCAGGGACCCTGACCTACGAAGTGGTTCATCAGCTGACCCTGCAGGGCATCGGGCAGACGACCTGCATTGGCATCGGGGGCGATCCCGTCAACGGCACGAGCTTTATTGACTGTCTGGAAGCCTTTGAGCAGGATGCCGCCACCAAAGGTGTGGTGATGGTGGGTGAAATCGGCGGGACGTCGGAAGAAGACGCTTCAGATTTTATCGGCCGCAATATGTCCATACCGGTTGTCGGCTTCATTTCCGGTCTAACGGCACCCCCCGGCAGACGGATGGGGCATGCCGGCGCCATTATTTCCGGCAGCAGCGGAACGGCCCAGGCCAAAATTGAAGCTATGAAAGCCAATGGCGTCCATGTGTGCGAGGATCTGGGCACTCTAGGAGAACTTTGTTCCAAAGTTTTTAACTAGTGTTTAGTGTTTGGTATTTAGTGTTTAGCGTCTTTTCCCCAATCGCGCATTACCAAACACCAAACACGAAACACCAAACACCAATTTACAAACGAAGTTTGGAAATTGCGATGCACGAAATGGGTATCGCCCTGCAGATCGTCGAAATTGCCACCGCCTCCCTACCGGCGGATTTGGGCGAGGTCCGGGTTGCTGCGGTCAATCTGAAAATTGGCAAATTGGCCGCGGTCGTGCCTGAAAGTCTGCGATTTTGTTTCGATGTGGCCGTCAAAGACACGCCGCTTGCGGGTGCCAAACTGGTCATTGACGAAGTGCCGGTTGTCGCTAGTTGTAACGACTGCCATGCACGCTGGACGATTGACGAGCCTGTTTTTATCTGTAAAACATGTCAGAGCGGTTCGCTGGAAATTCTTTCCGGACGTGAACTCGACATTGAATCCATAGAGGTCGTTGAAGAGGAAGAACATGATTCCGGGTGATGCCTTTAAAATAAAACGCTATTTTCATCATAAAGATTTTCACAAACCTCACCATTCCCGTGCAAACCACGCCCAGACCGATGTAAGCACCCAAAAGAGCGGAACGCGAGAGATCAAGGTCGTCCGCCGGGTTCTGGATGTAAACGAGAAGATGGCCGAACAAAACCGCCGGCTTTTTGCCGAAAAAGGCCTATTCGTGCTCAATGTCATGAGTTCCCCGGGCTCGGGCAAAACCACCACCCTGCAAAAAACCCTTGCGCGGATTATGCCGGAAATAAAATGCGCGGTGATCGTCGGCGATATCTGCACCACCCACGATGCCGACCGCCTGGCGGAAACAGGCGCACCGGTGGTACAGATCAATACCGACGAGTTTGGCGGGGATTGTCACCTGGTTGCGCATGTGATTGAAAAAGCAGCCGTCACACTGGATCTGGATGATATCGACTTTCTGGTGATTGAAAATGTGGGCAATCTCGTCTGCCCGGCCGAGTTTGATATCGGTGAGGATTCACGCGTGGTGGTATTAAGTGTGACCGAGGGCGAAGACAAGCCGGTAAAATACCCGCTGATGTTTCGGGAATGTGAAGCGGCGCTTTTAAATAAGGTTGATTTGCTGCCCTATCTGGATTTCGAAAAAGAAAAAGCGCTCGATTACATCCACCAGGTTCATCCGGGCATGCCGGTTTTTGAAATTTCCGCCAAAACCGAAGAAGGCTTCGAGCCCTGGATCGAGTGGCTAAAAGGCAAGATTAAAGAAAAACAAAAAAAAATAGGTATTGGCTGCTGGTAATTAGGTATCGGGTATTAGTGCAGAATGGTTTTGAACTTTGGGTGGCATTTTTTCACCGGATATCAAAATAGTAATTCAGTCTAAGGCGTTTAATCTCAAATGCTGCCCTTATAAATAACGAATACCCAATACCCAATACCTAATACCCAATCTCCAATACCCAGCCAAGCTATCCTTCCATAGCTTGCTTCCAGAACGGCGACAGCTCTCTCAAGCGCTCGATAATGGGCGGCAATTTTTCCAGGATCACATCAATTTCATCTTCCGTACTATAACGGCTGAGGCTGAAGCGAATTGAGCCATGGGCCGCGGTAAAGGGGACTCCCATGGCACGCAAAACATGGGAGGGTTCCAGCGAGCCGCTGGTACAGGCGGAACCCGAAGACGCACAGATACCATATTCATTCATCATCAACAGGATCGCTTCTCCTTCCACATATTCAAAGGCAACACTGGTGGTGTTCGGCAAACGGTTGGCCGGGTCGCCATTGATCAATGCATTGGACACCTTTTCCAGCAGGGTTTGCTCGAGTCGGTCCCGCAGTTGGCTGATGCGCTCATAACCATTTTCCGCCAGATGCGCAGCCGCCAATTCGGCGGCCTTGCCCAGGCCGACAATTGATGCCGTATTTTCAGTGCCGCCGCGGCGGCCCTTTTCCTGATGACCGCCGATCATAAACGGTGAAAATTTGGTGCCTTTGCGGATGTACAGGGCGCCGATTCCCTTGGGCGAATGAAACTTGTGGCCGGAAAGTGAGAGCATATCCACACCGGTTTCGCCGACATTGATGGGAAGTTTACCCACGGCCTGAACGGCATCGGTATGAAACAAAATTCCCCGGCTTTTGACCTCCCGGGAGATTTCTTCGATGGGAAAAAGCACCCCGGTTTCGTTGTTGCCCCACATGAGGCTGACAATTGCCGTATCATCGCTGAGGCTATCATATAGATAATCCATATCGAGCCGGCCGCTATGGTCAACCGGAACAAAGGTGGCCCGGTAGCCCTTTTTCGACAGGGCTTCATAAAGATTTTTTATCGCCGGGTGCTCGACTCTGGAAGTTACCAGATGCTTTTTAGCCGGATATGATTCGATGGCGGCGCGTATGGCGGTACCGTCACTTTCCGTACCGCAGCTGGTGAAAACAATCTCCTGAGGCGCGGCGCCAATCAGATTTGCCACATTTTCTCTGGCGATCTCAATTGCCCCGCCAACGTTTCCGCCAAAGGAATGCATACTGGATGGATTGCCGTAATTGGTGCTGAAATAGGGCAGCATGGCATCCAGCACTTCCGGCGCGACCATGGTCGTAGCGTTGTTATCGACATAAATCACTTTCATCACTGTACCTCCTCGACCACCAGTTCCGGCGAAACCAGTTCGCGCAGGCGGGATTCGACATAATGTTTAAGCGTAACCGGCGATTTGGCACATGCCGCACAGGAGCCGCCCAAACGCACCAGGACCCGATTGCCGTCGACGTCGATTAATTCAAGTCGGCCGGCATCCTTTTTCAGGGTCGGATTGATCTCGCGCTCGATACTTTCTTCAATCAATTTAATTTTTTGCAGATTGGTTAAAGCCGGGGTTTTTTTCTTAACCGGGCGGTCGGCGCCCAGGATCTCGTCGATGATCTCCTGGATGCGGTCATGGCAGTTGCCGCAGCCGCCGCCGGCTTTGACGTAGTCAGTAACATCATCAATGGTTGTCAGGTGATTCTCACGAACCACGCGTTCGATTTCTCGGTCGGTGATACCGAAGCATTCGCACACGATTTCTCCCTCGATCTTTTTTTCAGGTTCGTCGAGGTAACAGCTAATGGCCTTTTCCAGCGCGTCACGGCCCATGACCGAGCAATGCATCTTTTCTTTCGGCAGACCGCCCAGAAAATCGGCGATGTCTTCATTGGTGATTTTTTGCGCTTCCTCCAGAGTCAGGCCTTTGACCATTTCGGTCAGCGCCGATGAAGACGCGATGGCGCTGGCACAGCCAAACGTCTGGAAGGTGGCGTCCTTAATTTTTCCGTTTTCATCGAGCTTGAAATAAAACGTCAGCGCATCGCCGCAGGCGATGGATCCGACTTCTCCCACCCCATCCGCATCTTCCAATACGCCGACATTGCGCGGGTTGAGAAAATGATCTTTTACTTTATCGGTGTACTCCCACATGGTATCCTCCTGTTTGCTGTAAAACCACTTCTACAATAATTCGGCCAAACACATCCGGTCCGAAAAATGTTCACAACAATAATAATCATCTTTTTTTAAAAAAAAAGTCAACCGTTCAAAACAACAATCGCTTTTTGGGTACCGGTATATGTAAATCGACATAGACAACCGCTTTTATTTTCTTTATACTCAAACCCAATACTCATCATCAATTAAGAGACCGATACAGGGTGCACAAAGCACAATCCAAATTTGAGCGTCCCCTTTCAGGGGACTCGAGGAGCGGCTCTTCGAGCCTTGAAGACCGGCCTTGCGGCCTCGAGATTGGAAACAATCAACACTTCTTCTCAAGCGAAGCGCTCCTAAAGTGAAACACTCATCAAGCGCCAGCGCTCCTCACGCTTAGTTCTTTTTACGGGAGGTGAACCATGAAATCCACAAAGCTCAGAAGAGCCGCTTTTGCGGGCAGCTGGTACCCTTCAAGTGCGGCTGAATGCGAAAAAGAAATCGAAGGGTTTCTGGCCGAGGGCAAAAAGATGGATTTTCCGGCCGGAGAGCGGGTGGGGGGCATCGTTCCGCATGCCGGCTGGTTTTTTTCGGGTAGTATCGCCTGCAATGTGATCCGCTGCTTGAAATCAGATGACCCCCCTGATGTATTCGTTGTTTTCGGGATGCATCTTCACCCGGATTCCCCTTGTGTAATGATGGCCGAAGGCGCATGGGAGACACCTTTCGGCGAAATTTGTGTTGATGAGCAACTGGCCGGGGAACTGATAAAGCAATTTACCTTCACCCTCGAATCCCCGAACAGCTTTAGCCAGGACAATACCATCGAGCTGCAGCTCCCCTTTATCAAATATTTTTTCAACGAGGTGAAGATCGTTGCCATGGGTGTGCCGCCCGCCAAAAGCTCATTGGAAATCGGCCGGGCGGTCGTTGATATTGCCAATCGTTTGAATTTACGAATTAAAGTGATTGGATCTACAGATTTGACGCATTATGGTCGTAATTATGGATTCGTATCTGAAGGAACAGGTCCACAGGCACTTGATTGGGTGCGCAATCAAAACGATCGTCGTATAATCGATTTGATGCTGGACATGGATGCTGGAAAAGTGATCAGTGAAGCTTTGGCGAGCCAAAACGCGTGCTGTGCCGGCGCTGCGGCGACGGCAATCGAATCCGCGAAACACCTGGGGGCAGATCGGGCCGAATCCATTGCCTATGCCACAAGCCATGATAAAAGCCCGGGAGATAGTTTTGTGGGATACGTGGGGATTGTTTTTTAGTTCAAATTCTAATGCAAAAGTGGCTTTTAAACCTTTGATGAGGGTATAAAAGCCACTTTTAAAAATCATCGAGGTGGCAGCCGTTTAGACGCTTGAAACCTTCCCCCTTATTGGTCCACAATGTTAATTGAATCCGAGATCACCCCTATTTAGAAAACCAGATCTGCTCTCCTCCTGTCGTTGCCGGTAATTCATTCCATGGTAATTGGAATGCAGCAAAGCACGACAATATTTCCAAGCTGAACGTCATGCACCACGGTTTCCGTCCTCTTGACCGAAAAAGACATGGCGCCGGTGATCTCGAAATGGACGATGGCAAGCAGACAGTGCCGGGAATTAAATGCGGTCTAGATCAAATCTTAACAGGCTGCCACCCCGAAATCGGATTATCAGGATTTGAGTTTATTGTATAGGGAATCACCCCCTCATCAGGCTAAATGGGTACCATAATTTAGTATTTATTTCAATTTTTTGTTGAAAAAATCTATATAAAATATTCTGTAAATTTTAATTATCTGATTTAATTATAAAATATGGCCACGCCCTTCAGGTTTCACTCGCTAAATGATTACCCATTAAGACGAATCCAGATATGAAAAGCGATCCGTTACGTTTTGTGCTGCTGGGCCTTGAGTATTTTTGCCCAGGTATCCCGTAAGGTTACCGTGCGATTGAACACCAGGGACCCCTCTGTGGAATCCTTCGTATCCACACAAAAATATCCCAGACGTTCAAACTGATAGCGATTTCCGGGTCCGGATGTGGCCAGGCTGGGTTCAACCATGCAATTTGTTAATTTTTTCAGTGAATTAGGGTTAATAACATCGGTAAAATCTTTTCCGTCTTCCACCTCGTTGGGATTTTCTTTTAAAAAGAGATGCTCATAGAGGCGCACTTCAGCCGCTTGCGCATGAGATGCTGAAACCCAATGCAGCGTCCCTTTTACCTTGCGGCCGTCAGGCGCATCACCACCGCGGGTTTGGGGATCATAGGTACAGTGCAGCTCGATCACCTCTCCGGTTGCGGGGTCTTTGACGACATCGACACAGGTAATAAAGTAAGCATAGCGCAGCCGGACTTCCCGGCCCGGGGCTAACCGGAAAAACTTTTTGGGCGGTTCTTCCATAAAATCATCCTGTTCGATGTACAGCTCCCGGGAAAAGGGAATTTTGCGGGTGCCCATAGCCGGATCTTCCGGATTGTTTATGGCATCCAATTCTTCCACCTGCCCCTCGGGGTAATTGTCAATGATGACCTTCAAGGGCCTCAGCACACCCATTACCCGGGGGGTAATTTTGTTCAGATGTTCCCGGATGCAATATTCCAACAGGGCAATGTCCACCATGCTGTCGGCTTTGGCCACCCCGATCCGTTCGCAGAAATTACGAATGGATTCAGGGGTATATCCCCGTCGCCGCAAGCCGGATATCGTCGGCATGCGCGGATCATCCCAGCTGTCTAAGTGGCCTTCTTCCACCAGGCGGATCAGCTTGCGCTTGCTGAGCACCGTATAGTTGAGATTGAGGCGCGCAAACTCGATTTGCTGTGGATGGTAGACTTCCAGCTGGTCCAGGACCCAGTCATAGAGTTCTCGATTGATTTCAAATTCCAGGGTACAAATCGAATGGGTGATTCCTTCGATCGAATCCGAGAGGCAGTGGGTAAAATCATACATGGGATAAATCACCCACATACCCGCGGTGCGATAATGGGGGACTTTCTTGATCCGATACAGGGTGGGATCGCGCATCAGCATATTGGGGGACGCCATGTCGATTTTGGCCCGCAGCACATGCTCGCCCTCTTTATATTCACCGGCCCGCATGCGTTCAAACAGATCCAGGTTTTCTTCGATCGTGCGCTTACGATAGGGACTGTTTTTACCGGGTTGCGTCAGGGTGCCGCGATATTCCCTGATCTGATCAGAGCTCAGGCTGTCTACGTAGGCCTTGCCTTTTTTGATGAGCTGAACGGCAAATTCAAATAGTTGCTCAAAATAATCGGAGGCATAGTACTGGCGATCCTGCCAGTCAAATCCCAGCCAGCGAACGTCCCCCTTGATGGATTCGACATATTCCACCTCTTCTTTGGCCGGGTCGGTATCATCAAAGCGCAGATTGCAAAGGCCGCCGTATTCTTTGGCCAGCCCGAAATTTAAGCAGATGGATTTCGCATGCCCGATGTGCAGATACCCGTTGGGTTCCGGCGGAAAGCGCGTATGGACCCGCCCGTCGTTTTTACCATTTTTAATGTCTTCATCGATGATGTGCTTGATAAAATTCGGCGGCGGTGAAAATTCGCCTGCCGTCTTTGAGGATTTGGTGCTGGCTGATTTCATAATGCTTCTTCCTTAATAAGGACAGTGGCTCATATTCGATAACAAATTAGAATGATTTTTTTATAAAATCAAACTATTTGAGAAATATCAACGGGTTTGACGCTAAAACGATCGTTTGTCCGAAAAAATAAGGGTAAAATTGGAGTGGTGGGCGCCATCTACGACGTTCATAACGACAGGGTGACATTCATTCAAAATGGGAAATGGCGTCGGTTCGCTATTTCAAGAAAATCTTCTGGCCTCTGGAAAGGCTGAGGTTGCCAAAGCCTTCAGGTCATGCCATAAATACCGCATCCATATATAATTGAGATCTCAGCGCAACGGTTCCGATATTTTGAGTTCACCGGTTGAGGGTTTATGCTTGCGATTATCCTGCACGGTAAGGTTTTAATCTTTAATCCTATATGCCAATGATTGATCTGACTAACTTGGGAAGTTGATTCCGGAGGGTATTATGAAAAAGTGGCTGACACTTCTTCTGGCTATCATTGTTTTCTTTACAGGGCAGACCGTTTTTGCTCAAGGCGTTCGGGTGGGTCCGGATGGTGAATTTTCACAGCAAACCCTCAAGCTGCCGTACGCTTTTTACAACGAAAATTTCGGGTTCGCCGGAGGATTCGTTTATGGTAAAGTCGGCAGCCTTCAGAAGCAGGCCACCATTCTGACCACGGCCATGGTTGGCACCAAAGGGGGTATGGGTTTTCTGGTGGGCAAAGATATCCAGATGCCGCGCATCGAGCGCCTGTTTTTGGATCCCATCGTTTCTGTGGGCTACTTTAGCGACAGTAAGTCCTTTGTTAACGGCAACCCTGATTTTGCGAATGAACGCGCCGGCAGCAATGACTCGGACGAGGACAACTATGTTGAAGGCGACGGCTGGGACAATTTTTTCCGACTCAAGTTCAAATATCTGCTTCCGGTCGGCAACGGCCGGGATGACATCATCACCACTATTAAAATGAAGGACGGACTCCCGATATCCGAACCCAAAGGCGGAACCTCCTTGAATCCATTCAAAAGCGGCCGGAGCTACCTGGAGATGCGGCCCTTTTACCGCTCCCAGGAGATCGACGGCGACGATGTCGATGAAACGGTAAAAACCAACGGCCTTGATTTATCACTGTTCTGGGACAACCGTGACTTTGACGCCAATCCTTCCAAGGGATTCGGCTTCCGGGGCAAGATGTCGCGTGATTTTGGCTGGCTTAACAGCTCGGATTCATGGACCAACCTGGAAGGTGAGCTGGACGTCTACTTTCCGTTAAAAATGGGGAACTGGCTGCGCCAGGGGGTGCTGGCCCTCAATCACTGGACCTCCTATTCGCCGACCTGGAATAAGGAATCAGGCGGGGAGGTTACCAACCGGCCGCCGGCTTACACCGGCTCGACCCTGGGCGGTCTCTGGCGCATGCGCGGCTTCCCCTCACAACGCTTCAACGACAGGGCCGCCACCTATTACGCGGCGGAGCTGCGCTTGATTCCCGAATGGAATCCGTTTAACAACTGGCCGCGCGTTCAGAAATATGTGGGCATCAAATGGCTGCAGTTCGTGCCCTTTGTGGAAATCGGGCGGGTGGCTCCCGAGTGGAGTTTTTCACGGCTGCACTCGGACATGAAATGGGATGCCGGTCTGGGAATCCGGGCCTTGGCGCAAGGCATCGTGATCCGCATCGACTCGGCCTATTCCAATGAAGGCGTCGGTGTCCAGATGATGATCTCCCAGCCCTTTCAATTCTAATTCTGTCAGAACTTTCCACAGCGCTTGATAAAGTATAGCGAAAACGTCCAGACACTTTTTGATTCTTATACGTTAACTGGAAAATGGATTCGAAAGTGATATATGCTTTTTGTTCAATACCGCAGCGCACTTGAACGACTCCGATTCGTTTTGAAACCGGCCATCGCTTTTGATATCTGGACCACCCTGATATTCATGGTTTCTTTTGTGCCGGCATCCGGATGGTTGTTGAACCGGCTGGTGGCCGTCAGCGGGCAATTTGCGGTCTCCGATAACGACTTGTTGGCATTTTTCCTATCACCTCAGGGCATTCTTTTCCTCATCCTCAGTGTTGGCTTCGTCCTTGCCTTCTGGTTTGCAGAACAGGCGGGATTGTTGATTATTGCTCTTAAGGCGGTTTTCGGGAAGGAGGTTCCCGTCAGCCTTGTTCTATGGGAACAAATTACGCGTTTGCCGGCATTGATTCGTCTCGGGTTGCTCCAGGCTGCAGGCTATTTAGCGGTAAGTATCCCATTCCTTTTGGGAATTGGGCTGGTCTACTGGCTGCTGCTGCGCGAATGGGATATCTACTATTACGTTAACGTCCAGCCTTTGAGTTGGTGGATTGCGCTGATCATCGCGGGGACGATATCAGCTGCCTACCTCGTGTTGGCTGCCTGGTTGTATATACGATGGCTGTTTTCTATTCCCATCCTTGTCTTTGAGAACGCCACGCCTTACGGAGCGTTGAGAAAAAGCTGGCGGCAGACGCGGGGACGGTTTTGGGAATTCGCGGTGCCATTGGCGGCCTGGTGGGCGGCTGTATTCCTATTGTCTCTGGCCATGACGTGGCTGTTGAGATCTGCTGCCGCCCAACTGCTTGATCATATCGGCCTGACCCTGAAAATTGTGGTCCCAGTTGTGGTCGGGACCCTGGCGCTTATGGCCTTCCTGGATATCATGTGGCTGATCATCGGTAAAATTGTGCACGTTATGCTGATGGCGAACTTTTACCTCGAAACAACGGAAGGGAAGCAAAAGACGAGCACATCGACCCCTTCAGTTGGAATACTTTCACCCAGGGCCTTAAAAAGAATCGGCTGGCTGATTGCCGGTGTGGTGCTGATTATGGGGATCGCCACCGGAGCCGCTTTTATTCATGGCCTCAAGATCAATCGCGCAATTGAGATCACGGGCCACCGCGGCAGCAAAGTCAGCGCCCCGGAAAATACCTTGAGTGCACTGCGCCAGGCGATTGCCGAAGGCGCCGACTATGCTGAAATCGATGTGCAGACCACCGCGGACGGTGTGGTGGTGCTCTTGCATGATGCCGATCTCATGCGGGTGGCATCAATTCGCCGAAGGCTGAGGGACATCAACTATCGCGAATTGAAAGACATCGATGTCGGCAGCTGGTTTGCACCGGAATTCAGCAGCGAACGCATACCCACACTTCAGGAAGCCATCGATCTTGCCCGGGGTCGCATCAAGCTGAACATTGAACTGAAATTCACCTGGCCGGATCCGGCGCTTACCCAGGAAGTCGCAAACATTATCCGGCAAAATGGATTTTCTGGTGATTGTGTGGTCAGTTCACTGAATTTTCAGGCGTTGACGGAAATCAAACAGGCATTTCCGGAACTCATCACCGGTTTCATCGTATTCAAAGTCGCCGGGAACCTGCTTAGGATGGAAGCGGATTTTCTGAGCCTCAATGCTGCCAGAGCCAAACCCAGGCTCGTGAGGCAATTGCACCGCCGCGGTAGAGCGGTTCACGTCTGGACGGTCAATGATTTCAACAACGTCATTTCGATGATTGAGGTGGGGGTGGACAACATCATAACGGATTCCCCTCGGGAGGTGCGGCGTTATTTGGAAACATGGAATACGCTATCCGGTGGTGAGAAAATCGTACTGATGCTGAGAAACCTCATCGTGGGGCTTGAAAACCCCCAGCCATCGGAGCTTTGACAAACCGGGAGGCCAAAATGAGCGAGAATATGAATAAAACAAGTACTACCAATGAGCTGGCCTGCGAACGCAACCGGCCAGCCGCCGACCGAACGCTGATGGCCTGGCTTCGCACGGCCCTCGCCATGCTCGGCTTTGGCTTTGGCATCCGAACATTTCCTGAGAAGAACAAACTCTGCAGCGGAACCTGATCTGAGATTTTGAAACCACTTCTATTCAACTAATCAACTATTTAACTTATACCCTCTGACACCTAAGATAAAATCGTGTTTTGCAAATTATTTGCAGGAGGCAGCACCATATCCCGGCTTCTTGATAACCTTTTTGACCTCATTGCGAGTCAACCCCGGCAGCTTCCCGGACCTTTTCGACGGCCGCATCACAGGGGTTGGCGTCACCGGTGCCGGTGTCGCTTAAGGCAAAGATCAAGAAAACGGGATTGATCAGTCCCGCAAGCAAGCTGGCACCTGCGCCCGCGGCGAGCCGACTTCCCTTGGGAATCCGGGTGACCGATACCTTGGGCTCGGATAGCGTGCCTCCAATTCGGACGGGATTGGCAAGACTGACCAGGCTCGCCCGCTTGGGCCTGGGCGCTATAAGCACATCGAGCGCTTCAGTTTCCAGGTTGAGTAATCCGCTGGCCGCAACCGTAACGCGCTGGGTGTCGAGCAGTAAATCCTCAATCTCCGCCTGCCCCTCTTTCAACTCGATGTGCGCTACCATACAATTCGTTTCGGTCACATCATCTCTTTGCCAGCTATTAGAGAGCATGGTGGGTATCAGGTCGGCCGCCCAGAGATCGATCTGCCGGCCCGTAATCTTTCCGGGTCCGCCAATGATGGTGATGCGGCCGGCAGCATTCCCGAGAAAGCTGTAACGTGTGGCACCGGAGCCGGATAAATCGACAAGCAGATCGACTTGCCCCTCAACAAGGTCGGTCACGTCCATTCTGCTCAGCAAAAATCCGGAGTTAAGATCTTTGGCGTTGATATGGATCCGTTTCCGAGGTGGATCGGCCGCGGCGTCGACGTCAAACTCGCTGATGATTTGCGCCCCCTTAAATCCTGTAATTCTGAGAGAAGACGTGAACCGGCCGTCTTTAAGACTGACTTTCGAGACGAATTCACCGAGATCTCCTAATGGAGCACGAATCCGATCGGCTTTGATATCCAGATCCAGGTCCGCCGCTAAAAGGATATCAACCGGAAGCGTGTAGTCAGGAATGACGCGGGGTTTTACCTGGGTTGCGCTGGCCGCTTTGTCCGCATCAAATAGATCCACGTCATCCATATGAATCTGGCTTGCCGATATACGACCCGTAATTTTATTGTGTGGCGGATCACGCAATACCGTTATATCCGCTTTAAGGTCACTCTTCCCGATGCGCAGATCCTCTTCAAATATGAATCGGTTGCCGCGACCCGTGATGCGGCCGCTGGCATGGAATTCGCCCCGCAGCGGCACTGCAAAATCAACCAGGCGGCCAAGCCTTTCGATTTCGGTGCCCGCCAGTTCATACTGAAGCTCAAACTCATTATTTTCAAATGGCCTGGAAATGGTACCTTCGGCCTTAAACTGCAGATCTTCGGTCTGAAGCGTCCCCTGCACCGGCAGAGGGATATCGGCTTTCTGGATTTCCATGAGATTTGCGGTGCTGATTTCCGCCTTAAAAGCAGCACCCTGCACCGTTCCGTTGAAAGCACCTGTTAACGGCTGGTCTTTGCGCGCGATGAGCTTTGCACTTTCGACCCGAATATCGACTGCCTGGTTGGCAATTTCAGCAGTATAGCTCAAATTGGCCGGTTTGATTTGCAAATTGAAGGCCGCTTTTTCGCCCAAGGCGCGCAGTGTCTTGCCGGTACTGCTGCCATCCAAATCAACCGCATCGGCCGTACCGGCAACGATATCAGAAATTTTCAGCTCCTTAAGGGTATGTCCGACATCAATGTTTCCGATCGTCATTTTGAGCGCAACGACAGGAACGTTTTTAGGCTGGTTCAACTGAACTTGACCGTCCAGGGGTGCGCCCGCCAGGCTTGCACGAAAGGGAGCACTCAGTTCGCCGTTTGCCAGCGTCACTATAGATCTGATATCCGCGACGGGAATTGGACTGTCCGCCACACGTTTCACCGTAAAGTCTAGCATAGCGTCAAAGTCCTTTAAACTGTCAAGCTTAATTGGACGATCCAGCAGCCCGGCCTCCCAGGTTTTAGACGAAGGTTTTGATGCTGTATCCAAAAGCTGGCCTAGCGTTAGGTGGTCTGAAAACAGTTTACCCTTCAGAAAGGGCCGCGGTGCTTTGTCCTCCCAGCGAACATTGCCGGTTAAGCGGTTATCTCCCATCTGAATCTTAAGGTTATTGGCTTCGTGCACAGTACCATCGCTGCTGATGTCAGCACTCAGATTGAATTTGCCAATTGCCGGAAAAGAGCTGCCAATCGGGGGTCCCAGGGATTCAAAGCGGTTGCCTTTAATTTGTGTTGCGAGCTGCAACACCGTCCGCTTCTCGTTGGTGACGACGGACCCCTCGCCTGTCAATTTTGCCCCGGATGCTGATGCCTCGAGCTTAAGCGGCCAGGTCGCCGCACCGGATTTGCCGGAGGCTGCGGGGTCGCCCTGAAAAGACAGCGATAAGGGGACGTTGTCGAGCTCAGCGTTTATTGACGCTTTGACCGATCCTTTGTCATGCGCGGAGCCGTTGCCTTCAACAATTCGAAGCGTTTTCCAAGGCCCGGCATTTTCTATGGTGCCTTTAAGTTCGGTGAGCGTGTAACTTGCCTTTGCAACTTGTGTATGAAATGAGAACTGATAGGGTCCGGTCTTCGGGAGGTCGGTGTCCATAAGCTGGGCCAGCGTGTTAAGGGTTTCGCCCTGGAGTTGGGCGTCGAACTCAAAACCCTCAGCGACAGTCGCCGGGATCATCTCACCATCAATCTTCAGTTTCATGTCCGCAAGATTCAGCTGGGCCTCAATGGGCCAGGGCGTGGTCTGAGAGATGCCCTCTAACGGTTGCGCCGACGCGAATCTGAACGAAAGGGACGCATCGCCCAACCGACCCTGCAACGCTATCTGGAGTGGTTCGTCCAGCCCGCCGGACGCCTCTCCCTGTGAGATTTTGATCGCAGGTGTTTCCGGCGGCCCGTGGACCAGGGCGGCAATGTCCTTCGCGCTGAATAACCCATCTTTTGCGTTCACGTTTGCTGATAATTCAAAAGGACCGATGGTTGGAAATTCAATGTCAAATAGTGTTTCGAGAGAATCCGCCTGGCTGCCGCTGAGCTTGATGCGGTAATCGCCCCGCTCCCATTTGAATGCTTCATCCATCCTCCCGGCAAGGGTCAGCGACATATCCGCTCCCTTGATGTCCAGCTCCAGGGACCAGGGATTTTGCGGGCCGGATAATTCCGCTGCACTTTCGGCGGCGAGCCGGATGGTGAAGGCTTTTCCTTTTGCCGTACCCCGGCCCTCAATCCGCTCCGGTTCCCCGGGGATGTTCCAGAGCCGGGCCTCGTTTATCTCGAAGCGATTGCTGTTGCCATCCACCGATCTATAATTAATGGTGGTTTCTTTGACCAAAAGTCGCTCAATGGGCGGAAGCACCCCGGGTGTTTCGCTGTCACCGAAAGTGTAATTGTTGGCACCGCCGGGACCTTCCTCAATGAGCAGGTTTAGACCGCTAAACGCAACGTCCAGAATCCTCAAATTGCCGCGCAGCAGCGGAAAAAGCGCCACCTGAAGACTGACTTTTTCAGCGGTGGCAAAATGCGCACCTGCGGCCCAATCCGGATTGCCGATGGTAATATCTTCGAGGATGATTCGCGGGCGCAGGGATCTTTCCAGACGGATGGGACCGTCGATCTGGACCTGCCGCCCGAAGGCGGCACTGGCCCGGGTTTCCAGTTGATTTCGATAAATAGAAGGATCCACAAAAACCAAAGCGGCAATCGCCGCAACGGCGAGCAGCACTAGCCCGATAAAGATAAAAAAAAAGATTTTATAGCTGCGCATTATTTAATGTCTATTCTGTGGACAGTTGATATGGATCAGAACTTGCTTTTCCGGCTGTTTAAATTAGAATGCATTTTTTTAAAAATCAAACGAATAAGGCCTCTTTCTTCGCCCGAGACCAACGTTTAACCTGTGCTTCTCGTTGCCTCTCCTCAGAAAAAGAATCGTGTTCTTCAGAGTAGAAGAGTGAAAGGGGAGGGTTTAAGGAGGTGGTTCTGCCTGCGGAACCAGCACGATGCGCTGCATAGCGTTTTTCTAGATTTTTTGTCGCACCAATATATAGAGTACCGGATTGAAGTCTCAGAATATAAAACCAGGCGGTCATAGATTAGCTAAACAAAAAGCAATGGATTCAAAGCCATTCGAACCTCAGATAGGCCCTTCGACAAGCTCAGGGCCATTTCTCCGCTTTCATAAACAATCAGTAATCTCACCGTGGCCGAAGGCCTTGAGCAAGAAAAGGGCATACATTGGTGTAGGCCCTTTTGGCGTCGAAATGGCTGGCCGAACCAGTCGATACACGAACCCTGAAGCCATTATTGAAATCCCCTTTGATCCTGTCTTGTACCTTAAAATCATAACTGAACGTCGTGCTTATATTTCTTTTGATAATTATTTTGAGAAGGCCAAGTTGTATCAGAATTTGTTGGAATCTGGCAAGGTTAAAAACTTAGGTGAACTTGCACGAATGAAAAAGGTCTCTAAAGCGAGGATTTTTAAAATCTTAGACCACTATGATAATAAAGTTAAATCAGAATTGAACAAAGATAAAAATTCGAATAGGGCAGGTTTTTAATACTGGTAAATCTACAAAATCCCAAAATTTCATATTGCGTCAGCACATCCTAAAAATATTCGTCCCTTCAAAATTTCAACATCAGGCACGAAACCCAAACTTTTAGGCAAGCGAAATTTGATTGCCTTTCCTGATGTAATATCCAGTCAGACTCCTCTGCGGTCTACAGTTCACCGGTGATGCTTGAATTTACCGAAATTTGAATTCCTGGTTGATTGCACATTTTGTTTCGAGTGTCCGGATATTGTATGAAATATTCTCGTTTAATTTGATATTTGGACATCTCTCAATGTATAAATGTTTCAATAAAATTAGAAATTAGGTGGTGATTTAATGAAAAAAGAATTTGGATCAAATTATGCGTCGATTTCTGATGTAAATTTTAAAGCCAAATACCGGGCAAGTTGTTACTGCAATGCGGTACAATACGAAGTATGCTCGGATCCTGTAGATGCAAAAATATGTCATTGCTTGGCATGTCAAAAACTGCATGGGGCTCCTATGCAATGGGCAGCTATATTTCATAAACATGATGTCAGAATTACGGAAGGCATTGATCATCTTAACTTTTACAACAATGAACTCAACAAACACGAGAGAATTCTTCCTTGCAAAGTCAGTTGTGCTTTGTGTGGCACCCTTATTGCCGATGAAGGACGCAATATGTGGCTTGCGTTTCCATCACTTTTTAATTTTGGGGGTGTAGCAAAGGTTCCGACGAAATTCAAACCAACGTGCCATATTTTCTATGGTATGCGAGTTATTGATATAAATGATGATCTGCCTAAGTGGTTAGGTCACAAAAATCAAAGCCCAAAATTCGATTAATGGGGGTGTGAAATCATCTATCCGACACCTTTGATTCTGAAGTTAAAAAAACTATCATTGGCATGATTTATTTCGTGATAGGGACTAATAATTTAATGGGGGCCATTATGGATTACGCTTTCGATAAACTAACAGGAAGGCTCATCATCCATGTCGATGGGTCTGATAGTCTCAGAAATAGAACAGTTAAATATCAAAAGGCTTTTGAATCCGAAAGGTGGTGGCCTGGGAGTGATGTATTGTTTTTTGTAAGTGATACCTATTCACCACCGGCGTTGCAGGAAATTGATGATTTGTACAAACTATTTGATAGACACAGTGTTCGCAAGGTTGCTATTATGTCCGGAGATGTCTTAGCAAAAGCGACGGCTGATACCGCAAAGCGAATTGCGAAAATGTACCGAATCCCCTTAAAATACTTTACTGATTTGCAAGAGATGTTTGATTGGATTAACGATGATATCAGAATGGGCCATCAGGTATGAAAGACAGAGATACGATAGAAAAGGGGAGCATCTCTGCTGAATGTAAAAGAGGAGTTCAAGATCTATTCTGAAAATCTTAGGATTGGCAAATGAAATGCACAATAAATTGAAGGGAATTCTAAAGATTCGATACAGGCACGAAAGATAAAACCAGACAGATTGCAAAATGTTGCAGAATTGCATATGCAATATGCAAATCTATAACTGATGGACTATGGTAAATTGTAATGCTCACATGGAGCGTTTCTTTGGTAGTTTGAAGTCAGAGCGTTTGGTATCCTGTCGCTTTGCAACTCGCCAAACAACAAAAATCAAGATACTTGAATACATCATTGATTTCAACTTTGCTCGTCTTCATTCGGCGCTGGGATATAAAAGCTCAAGGCAATATGAAAAATAACAATTTTTGAACGTAGCTTATGGACGTATCCATTTTTACTTGACCATTACATTGTGTTCTGTTCCAGTTAGTCTTGGCCATAAAAGATGATTAAACATCCACTTTTAGGTTTATTTGTACACCCTTCCTGCGCCAGTAACGGTTAACAAAGATCCCTGCCCTTGGCTTAAAGGGTTTAGCCTATTTATCTTCATTGCTTACGTTTAATGTGTTCTCGTCAATTACAACTTATATTTAACTGTAAGAATTTATTCGCCTGTACGACAAACTAAAAGATGAAACTAATTTAGAATATAATACGTAATGCAAGCACATGTAGCGTTGTATACTTGCAAGCGGCAATTTTTTTATTTAGCAACGACAATTCAAATTAGCAGAATCAAAAAAGTACAATATAATAATAATTTGTGACGATTATGGACTATAATAAATCAATCCCAATTTCGGATCATGTTTTTTGGGTCGGCACATTTGATACACAGGATAATTTTCAGTGCAACACTTATCTGATTATCGTCGATGGGAAAGGAGTAATTATTGATCCCGGTTCGGTGCTTTATTTTGATTCATTAATGAAAAAAATTTCAGAGCGAATCGAATTGAAAAATATTTCCCATATCATTCTTCAACACCAGGATCCGGATGTATGCGGCAACATTGCGATGTTGGTTGACGCCATTGTGGCTGCCGGCAACAAAAGTTTTAAGATACTAACCCATTCAAGAACCTCCGCACTGGTGCGCCATTATGGGGCCAATATGAACTTTGAATTTACCAATAAGATTCCGGAGGAGAAAATATTCTTAGGTCTTGACCATGAACTGGAGTTTATTCATACGCCTTATTTACATGCGCCAGGTGCCATTGCTACCTATTTTAATACCGATAAAATCCTTTTCTCCAGCGATATTTTCGGCGGGATGACGGATAAATGGAATCTTTTTGCCGGAGAGACGTATTTTGACGATATCTCAACCTTTCATAAAGAGTATATGCCTGCCAAGGAATTGCTTTTTTTTGCTATGACCAAGTTTGAACGCTACGATATTAATAAAATCGCCCCTCAACATGGCTCTGTCATTAACAAAGAACAAGCCAAAACTTTGATTGAGACTTTTAAAGATTTCGAATGCGGATTATTTATAGATAAGGCTTTCCGGGAAGAACTTCAGGAGGCCCGCAAAAAGATCGAGGAACAAAACCAGATTATGAGTAAGGATTTATCCATGGCGGGCCATTTCCAGCAGACATTGCTTCCGGACAAAAAAAAGATAGCCTGGAAAAACGGCGTGGATTTAGCGTATTATTATAAACCCTACAGCCAGGTTTCAGGCGACTTTCTCATCATCGATAAAATTGATGCGCACCATCTGGGGATTATGGTGGTGGATGTAGTCGATCACGGTGTAATGTCCGGTCTGGCAACTATCCAAATCAAAACCCTTTTTGATGAGTACAAAAGTACTACTCTAAACCCGGCCGATGTGCTGAGAACAATAAATGATAAAGCCTTTAGTATCGCTGAAAATGATATTTTTTTTACCGCCTTTTATGCGATATATGATCTTGAGAATTCAAAGATTGAACTTGCTTCTGCAGGGGGCATTCCAGCAATATATTTTAACGCCGCCAGAAATGAAAAGGAGCTTATTTCTTTAGCCGGCACTTCTTTAGGAGTGACAAGAGGTGATGATTGCCGCATCGATATAAAAAGCTTGTCAGTCAGTCAAGGCGACATATTAATTCTGCAAACAGACGGTTTAATGGATTCGACCAATGAAAGCAATATTCCCTTTGATCATGCGAGATCCCAAAAGAAATTTATGGCTGAAATCAAAAAAGAAAGAAGTGCCCAACAGATTCTTGATGCCGTCATAGAAAAAGCTGAAATTCATAAAGGCCTGGATAAATCTTTTGATGATGATGTCACTATTGCCATATTAAAAATAGCCAAAGATTAATTTGTCTCTCTAATTTCAGCAAATTTAAGTTTATCGCTATAACTGGGCCAATACGATACGGAGAATCTGGATCTAATTAAACTTTACATCCTCTGCGAAACCAATTCCCTTGATCCCCCCTCTTTGGTATCAATGACATATCTGCAATCCCATTGTTTGAAATTCCCCAGCCAACAGTTTTTTCAGAAAATTTTATATTAGGTATACAAATCCTAAAAACATCGAAAGATGCGATTACGGCTGATGAACCCATCATCACAATAATTTGCACCTTATATCAGACCGTCTAAAAGGATGGTCCATTATATTTTTCTTTATTTATCTGAGCTAAAAAGAAAGGAGTTTATAATGGGTCGTCGTTGTAAGTTGGATGGTTTGGAGGTGACCGTTGAAGAAGGTGATATGCTGCCTTATCATGAGCTTTTTGCATTGAAGGCGATAATTAAGAAGGTAGCTTTGCGAATGATGAAAGAAATGGAAGAACAGTTCGAATCTGAAAAAGCTATCATTGAGGCTACTTAACAAAGAGTCGAACCGTCCTTACGAACTCACACAAATTCTAATTTTTCTGGGATTTTGAGAGCGCTCGCAATTTATCCTTATCTCCAGCCACTAAAGCTTCTTTTTTAGCGCGAGACCAACGCTTAACCTGTGCTTCTCGTTGCCGAGCTTTAGAAAAAGATTCTTGTTCCTCAGAATAGACGAGCGAAACGGGAGGGTCTATGGCGGTTGTTCTGCCGGCGGAACCGGCACAATGCTCTGCATAGCGTTTTTCTAAATTTTTTGTTGCGCCAATATATAGAGAACCGGATTGAAGTCGCAGAATGTAAAACCAGGCGGTCATTTAATAAATGAGAAAATTCAGGTAATGGACAGATAAGAAGTTATTGAAATATTGAAGGGCCTTTCGACAGGCTCAAGGCCATTTCGACGCGCTCATATGATTATTGAGTATTTAACCCTGGCCAAAGGCCTTGAGCAAGTGAAGGGAGCACCCACTTTGTGGCGTACCCCCTGAGCGCGTCGAAATGGCTGAGGGACCAGGATTCGAACCTGGGTTAACGGGGCCAGAACCCGTCGTCCTGCCGCTAGACGATCCCTCAGCGTGTTGTAATTATAACAAAATATATAAGATTCGCATACTCGTCAAGTCAATTTTTTACATGAGGTTCAGGGTTCAGAGGTTCTGGGTTAAAACAACCTTGAACGCTGAACCTGGAACCTTTGAACCCGGTGACTGACACCTTTTATGAAGGCCTTGCCTTGATGAACCGGATAGCCTTCTTAAGCCTTGAAACGACCTTGTCCTTGCCCAGGATGGCGGTTACTTCAAAGATACCGGGGCTGGCGGTTTTACCGGTCAGGGCCACGCGCACCGGTTGCGCGATTTTGCCCAGCTTGAGGCCGGTTTGGCCCATAACGGTCTTAAAGGCGGTTTCCAAATTTTTTTCGGAAAAATCTTCCATTTTTTCAAACTGGTCGATCAACAGCTGCAAGGCTTCGACCGCCATCGGTTTTAAAAATTTTTTGGCCGCCTTTTCTTCATAGTCGATATCATTTGCAAAATAAAACAAAGAAATTTCAGCCATTTCATCCAGGGTTTTGCTGCGGGCGTGCAGGGTCTCGATTACCTTTATCAGGAGGCCGTTGTCATAAATCTCTATGCCGCGGCGCTTTAAAAAGGGCTGAAGGGGCCCCACGAGTTTTTCAGGAGGCATGGCCCGAATATGTTCGGCACTCAGCGATAAAAGCTTTTCCAGGTCAAAAACTCCGGCTGAACGCCCGATGTGCTCCAGATCAAACACCTCTATCAGCTCCTGGCGGGTAAAAAATTCCTGATCGCCATGGGACCAGCCCAGTCTGACCAGGTAGTTGAGCATGGCATCCGGCAGTATCCCCATATCGCGGTAGGCGGAAACCGATACGGCGCCATGGCGTTTGCTGAAGCGGCTTTTGTCTGTTCCCAGCACCATGGGCACATGGCCGAAAATCGGCAGCGGGCAATCCAGCGCATTATAGAGAAGGATTTGCTTGGGGGTATTCATCACGTGATCATCGCCGCGGATAACGGTGTTCACCTGCATGGTCATATCGTCGATCACCACGGCATAATTATAGGTGGGAATACCGTCGCTGCGGCACAGAATAAAATCATCCAGTTCATCATTTTGAAATACGATGTTGCCTTTGATCACATCTTCAATAACGGTTGTCCCGCTTAAAGGCGCTTTAAACCGTATCACCGCCCCGGGCGTTTTCGATAGTTCTTTATCGCGACAGGTGCCGTCATATTTCGGTTTGCCGCCGGTGGCCATGGCTTTTTGGCGCATGGCCTCAATCTCATCGGGCGAACAGGTGCAATAGTAGGCCCGGCCGGAATCGATGAGGCGTTCCAGATAGTCGCTGTAAATATCGAGGCGTTTGGTTTGATAGTAAGGACCTTCATCCCAGTCGATACCCAGCCATTCAAGCGCTTCAAAAATAACGTCTATGGCCTCCTGGGTCGAGCGTTCGGTGTCGGTATCTTCGATACGCAAAATAAATTTTCCTTTCATGCGGCGGGCGTACAACCAGTTAAAGATAGCGGTACGCGCATTGCCGACATGCATGAAGCCGGTGGGGCTGGGTGGAAATCGTGTCACAACTGAATCATTTTTTATTTCCGCAATCATTTTAGCATTCACCTTTGTTTTGCCTACAAGCGTTTAATGAGTAAACTGTTAAGTAATTTTTAAAGCGCCGATTATCTGATCATCAATATAAGATCTTGATTTGTTGATAAATTAATAATATAAATGAATTTACGAATCAATATCTAAGCCCTGTGCTGAGTAAGTAAATCAAACTTGTCAAGGATTCTAATAATTTAGGTTGTTCGGCCGCTGGGATCTGCCGCTGAAAAACGATCGTGCTGTAACTTGGCTTCCGGAGATCGCCGTATTTTAGTATAAATTTAATAAAATTAGATAGTTGTTTAGAATCAACAGCCATTTTGGGGGTGGTGCATTTCAATAACACAGAAGATTGTCAAGCACAAGAGAACAAATGGCAAAAAACCGATGAAAACACTTGACAATCGTTTCAAGATAAATTACTAGAAGCGCAACCTTAAATCTAGGTCGATTAAATTAAAATAAATATAGAATTCAGATTGTTAGGAGATTACTTATGGCAGTTCCGAAACGGAAGAAATCAAAATCGAAGCGCGATAAGCGACGAACTCACCAAAAACTTACCGCAGTAAATACAGCCACTTGCCCGGAGTGTGGCGAAGCCACCCTGCCGCACCATGCATGCCCCAACTGTGGGTATTACAAGGGCCGTAAGGTCGTCGAAACCGAAGAAGACTAGTCTTTTATTCCACAGTTAACAATTCAAATTTCAAAAGGACAGAATTCAATGACCTCAGACAGGATGCCGACGGAAGGTGAACTTTACGGGTTGGATCCGGAATCCAGGCAGATGGTTCTGGATACGGTGGCACAGCTAAAAAAGCGTCTGCTGACACCGGAAAAAATTTTTGAATTTGATCGTGAAGAGATATTTCCTGAAGATACCATTCGTGAAATGCTGGGCCCTGAAATTGGACTGCAGCTTTTGATGATCCCTGAAGAATATGGCGGTCTGGGTGGCGGTGCCCGTGACAGCTGCGCCATCACCCGGGACATGGCCAAAATATGCCTGGGCATTACGACCGCGTTTTTTGCGATTCAACTGGGTGCGGATCCGATCATCGTCGGCGGCACCGAAGAGCAAAAACACAAATGGCTCGGGAAAATCGCCGCTGGAGAAGCACTTGTGGCTTACGCGGTAACCGAACCGGATGCCGGCAGCAATGTGGCTTCCATAAAAACCAAAGCCGATCCGGTTTTAAATGATGCCGGAGAAATCACCGGATATAAGATAAACGGCGCCAAGCAATTTATTTCCACCGGCGGATACGCTGAATTCATCACGCTGCTGGCCAACACCCCCGAGGGGGCCACCTTTTTTATCGTTGAAAAAGACACCGAGGGTTATATTCGCGGAAAAGGTGAAGAAAAGCATGGAATCCGGGCTTCAAATACGTCGCCGCTGACATTTACCGATGCTTTTGTGCCGGTGGAAAACATCATTGGCGGTGTAACCGGGCAGGGGCTCAAACAGGCCAGCAAGGTATTCGGGTATACCCGGCTGATGGTGGCTTCGATGGCGCTGGGCGGCGGCGAATCCGCCCTGGATATCGTCATTCCGTATGCCAAGGAACGGATTCAATTTAAAACGCCGCTGTCGGAAAAACAGGGCTACACCCACAAGCTGGTTGTACCGCATGCCGTTCGGCTGGCGGCGGCCGCAAATTACATTGATGAGGTGGCCATAAGATTGGATGCCCGCGAGCATGACCTCGAAGTCGAGGGTTCCATCGCCAAGCTGTTTGCAACCGAAACCGCCAACAAGGCTGCCGATGATGCCATGCAGGCTTTAGGCGGATACGGCTATATCACCGAATATGGCATTGAAAAAATAAAAAGAGATGTCAAAATTACCTGTATTTACGAGGGTACCAGTGAAATCCAGCAAAACATCATCAGTACCTTTCGCTGGAAAAAAACGCGGAAAACAAAAGGGGCCTTTTACGAAAGTCTGGCCGATGAAATGGATAAGCTCGAAGCCCAGTGCGGCGAGGCCGGATGCCGCTATATCGCCCTGGCGGCCCGTGCGTTAAACAAAACCGTTTTTTTGGTGAATGATAATCGACTGACCCGGGAACAGTATGTCATGTTTGCCCTGGCCGACATGATGATGCATGTGGAGGTGGCAGCCAGTCTGGTGCGGCAGGCAGCTGCAGTTAGCAGTGAAAATAATCCGGAGGCCGAGAAAACATGCCTTTTCTCACGCCTGTTCGCCCATGAAGCTGCCGAACTGGTATCCGCTAATATATTAAAAATATTGAGGGGTTCCGGCGTTTTTGAACCCGAGCAGGTATCGGCCTTTCTGGCGGAAACCTCGCACGCAGCCCTGGCGGATAGCTACCAGAACATCATTCCGGACATGAACCGCGCAGCTGACATTATATTTGATCGTTAACCATTGCCCCAATTGAGTAAAAACCGAATTGGGCGTTATCGTTTTTTCGTTTTTCGTTATTTGTTAATCGTTTAAAAGGGAGGCAAAATTGCGATTCGAAAACAAAGTGGTGATGGTTACCGGAGGAGCCGCTGGAATCGGTCTGGTCACGGCTGAAAACTTTGCCAACGAGGGCGCCAGGGTTGCGATTTGCGACGTCAACCCGGAAGCGGGAGAAGCTGCAGCAAAGGCACTGGGCTCCGAAGCCTCTTTCGAACAGGTCGACGTTGCCAGCAGTGCGGCCGTATCCGGCTGGATAGAGGGCGTTTTTGAAAAATACGGGCAAATTGATGTGATGGTTAACAATGCCGGGATCACGCGCGACGGTCTCATCATGCGCATGAAGGAGGAAGACTGGGATGCGGTGATCAGCGTCAACCTCAAAAGCGCATTTAACTGCATCAAGGCTGTTTCCAAGATAATGGTCAAGCAGCGTTCGGGCAGGATTATCAATCTGGCTTCGGTCGTAGGGGTGATGGGCAATCCCGGTCAGGCCAATTATGTGGCCTCAAAGGCCGGTATGATTGGTCTTACCAAAACGGTGGCCAAGGAACTTGGCGCCAGAGGCATTACCGTAAACGCCGTTGCACCGGGTTTTATCGAAACCGATATGACAGCTGTGCTGTCTGACAAAGTCAAAGAGGCCATGCTGGCTACGATACCTTTACAAAGAGCCGGCAGCCCCCAGGATGTGGCTGATGCCATTACATTTCTGGCTTCAGACCAGGCGGCTTATATTACCGGTCAGGTCATACACGTCACCGGAGGGATGTACATGTAAAAGCGGATTCAAAAATTCATCTCGCACCAAATAGCCGCGTTCCGCTCCGGCAAAAAATGCTCACGTACTGCCGTGTACGCTCCGCTTTTTTTCCGGAGCGCGCCTTGCTCTTTGGCACGATCTAAAATTTTGAATCCGCTTTTAGAAGTTTTAAAACGGCCATCTTTTGACCGAATACGGCGTTGCGCGAAGGAGAAAACCGCTAACGTACCAAATGTACGCGGCGCGATTTTCTCCTTCCCGCGCCTTGTCTTCGGCCAAAACCTGACCGTTTAAAAGCCAATTCACATTGATTAACAGTTTTTTAAACTGAACTTGCAATTACAATTATTTTTGACCGGCTTTGGCCGGTAAGGAGGAAATGAGATGTCTGTTGAGGAGAAAGTAAAAAAGATCATTGCTGAAAAACTGAGCGTTGAATTGGAAGAAGTTGTTCCTGAAGCCTCATTCGTGGATGATTTGGGGGCAGATTCACTTGATCTCGTCGAGTTGATTATGTCCATGGAAGAGGAATTTGATACGGAAATTTCTGACGAAGATGCCGAGCAAATTACCACGGTTCAGGACGCCATCGATTACGTTAATAAACAGTAGGCATCCATTTTTATATCAAATTTTGTGTAAGTATCGGCTAACAGCATCGTTCTGCTGCTCAAACAAGGAGGTCTTTTGAACAGGCGGGTCGTCGTTACAGGTATGGGATTAATTACCCCGGTTGGGATTGGAGTCGAGGACAGCTGGTCGGCTATCTGCGCCGGTAAATCGGGCGTATCTGAAATAACTCAATTCGACGCATCGGCGTATCAGACCCGAATTGCCGCTGAGGTAAAGGGGTTTAATGCCGAAGATTTCATGCCCAAAAAAGATGCCAAACGCAACGAGCTGTTTATATCGTATGCAATGGCAGCAACGCGTATGGCACTGGAAGATTCCGGTCTGAAGATCAACAGCGCCAATGCAAACCGTATCGGTGTGGTTACCGGCTGCGGCCTTGGCGGCCTTGGAATTATGGAAGATACGATTCTCAATGTTGCCACCAAAGGTCCCCGGCGGGTGAGCCCGTTTTTTATTCCCATGATGATCGGCAATATGGCACCGGGAATGATTTCCATCCACTTTGGAGCCAAAGGCCCGAATTTGTCCCTTGCCACTGCTTGTGCGGCCGGCGCACATGCGATTGGCGACTCCTTTCAAATGATTCAAAACGGTCGCGTCGATGCCATGATTACCGGCGGAACCGAGGCGGTGGTTTCACCGACCGCTATTGCCGGTTTCAACGCCATGAAAGCGCTCTCGACCCGCAACGATGAACCGCCAAAAAGCCTCACGGCCTTTTGAGCGGGATCGCGACGGTTTTGTGATTGGTGAAGGCAGCGGGATTTTGATCCTCGAAGCCCTTGATCATGCCCTGGAAAGAGGTGCCCATATCTATGCCGAGCTGGTGGGCTTCGGGCTGACCGGCGACGGTTACCACATGACTTCGCCGTGTCCGGATGGCGACGGTGCGGTGCGCTGCATGCAGGCGGCCCTGGATGACGCCGGTATTGCTGCCGGGCAGGTGGATTACATCAATGCCCATGGCACTTCCACCGAGCTCAACGATCTGTACGAAACCCGGGCGGTGAAAACCGTATTTAAAGACCATGCCTATAAAGTGGCGATCAGCTCCACCAAATCGATGACCGGTCATGTGCTGGGCGGCGCCGGCGGTATAGAGACGGTGTTCAGTGCCTTGAGTATCTATCACGATATGATCCCGCCCACCATTAATTATGAGAATCCGGCGGAAGAATGCGATCTGGACTACGTGCCCAATGTTGCCCGCCAGAAGACGGTCAACGTGGCCATGACCAATTCTTTCGGTTTCGGCGGAACCAACGCCACGCTGATTTTGAGAAAATACACCGATCAATAGCCGCTCGTACGGCCTTTGATATTCACTCAAAAGCATCATATAAGGGATGTGGCACAGAGCACACATAGAATTAATGGGTTTCAGGTGTCAGTGTTCAGGTGTCAGCAAAAAGATGACGGGAGACGAAAAAAGAATTAAGATTTGACGCTTCTTCTTCCAGTTTTTTCCATCTGTTTTCTGACACCTGACACCTGAAACCTACTTATTGCAGAAACCTCATACCTGGAATTTGTTGCCTTACTCAGTTGGCAATATCTATGAATGTATCTTTAATGGCAAGGCACTTTCGGCCTTGCCATTTTTTCGCTTGCGGTAATATGGTTTGACCTATATTATCAAAGTTAATCTTTTTATCAGACCTTCGGATGAAGTAAAAGGAGAAAATTAATTTAATGGTACCGGATAATCCTCGACCTTCCTGGGAAGATTATTTTATGGATATTGCGATGCTCGTCGCCAGGCGTTCGACCTGTCTCAGGCGAGCAGTTGGGGCGATTATTGTAAAAGATAAACGGATACTATCAACCGGCTATAATGGGGCGCCCACCGGTGTGCGCCACTGTGCTGAAGTGGGGTGTTTGCGCGAAAAATTAGGGATTGAATCCGGCAAAATGCATGAATTGTGCCGCGGCATTCATGCGGAACAAAATGCTATTATCCAGGCGGCTTATCATGGCGTATCTTTGAAAGGCGCCAGTGTATTTTGCACCAACTTGCCCTGTTCAATATGCGCAAAGATGATCATTAATGCAGGAATTGATAAAATTTATTATCGTTCGGGTTATGCAGACGAATTATCGAAGGACATGTTGCAAGAAGCCCATATCGAGCTGATCCATCTTGAAACCAAACAGCAGGGAGAAGACTCATGAAGTGTCCGTACTGCGGGGAGATCGACAATAAGGTCATTGATTCCAGATTGAGTAAAGATGCCAGCGTTATCCGCCGCCGCCGGGAATGTATCGTATGCAGCCGCCGATTTACAACCTACGAGCATATTGAAGAAATTCCGATTATGATTGTTAAAAAGGACGGCCGGCGCGAAGTGTTCAACCGGGAAAAAGTGCGCTCCGGGCTGAAAAAAGCATGTCAAAAGCGGAATATCAGCGTCAATGTGATTGAAGAATTTATTGATGATCTGGAGCGGGATCTCAGAGAGACGGGCGAAAAAGAAATACCGGCCTCTTTTCTTGGGGAAAAGATCATGACAATGCTGCATGAACTCGATGACGTGGCCTATGTTCGTTTTGCCTCGGTTTACCGGGAATTTAAGGATGTCAACGACTTTGTCTCCGAGCTCAAAACCCTGCTCAGTAAACAGGAGTGATTTTTAACAGAAAACAGATGTCAGAAAACAGAAGACAGAAAGTGAAAATTTATTCATCGTGTTCTGTCATCTGACTTCTGCCGTCTGTCATCTGACATCTGGAGCTTATGGATCACGAATTTTTTATGAAAAAGGCCTTGGCCCTTGCAAAAAAGGGGCAAGGCTATACTTCGCCCAACCCGATGGTCGGAGCCGTCATTGTCAAAGACGGCGAAGTGAAAGGCAAGGGATATCATCAAGTTGTCGGTCAGGCGCATGCTGAGGTTAATGCCATTGCGGATGCCGGCACCCGAGGCCAAAGGCGCCACGCTGTATGTAAATTTGGAGCCCTGCAATCACACAGGCAGAACGCCTCCCTGCACCCGCAAAATTACTTGAAGCGGGTATTAAGCGCGTCGTGGTGGCCCTGAACGACCCGAACACCATCGCCGGTGGCGGCTCCGTTTTTTTAAAGCAGAACGGCATTGATGTTATAACAGGTGTATGTGAAAACCAGGCTGCGAGGCTCAACGAGGCCTTCCTAAAATATGTGAATACAAAAGGCCCGTTTGTTACGATCAAATGCGCGGCTACCCTGGATGGGCGCATCGCTACCCGCAGCGGTGATTCCAAGTGGGTGACCGGGGAAAAAGCGCGCAGATACGTGCACCGGCTGCGACATGCCGTTGATGCTATTTTGGTGGGCATCGGAACGATCCATGCCGACAATCCGAACCTGACCACGCGTTTGGATTCGAATAAGGGGGCAGATCCGGTTCGAATTGTTCTTGATACACGTCTATCCATCTCACCGGATGCCAGAATATTGAAGCTGGACTCCAATTCTGATACGATCCTCGTCACCGGCAATACGGTATCTGAAGCGAAGAAGAAAAAGGTTGCGAAAAAAGGGGTGCGCCTAATCGCGCAGCCGCTTAAAAATGGTCAAATTGAGATGAAACCCCTGATGGTTCAGCTGGGTTCAATGGGTATCACCAGCCTTTTAGTTGAAGGTGGCAGCCGCGTGATTGCTTCGGCATTTCGCAGCGGTATTGTCGATAAGGCACTCTTTTTTTATGCGCCAAAAATTTTGGGAGGCGATGACGGCATACCCATTTGCCGGGGACCGGGACCGCAGCTGATGAAAGACTGTATCCGGGCTACAAATATCCGTGTCCGCAGATTTGACGATGATGTTATGATTGAAGCATACATTGAAAAACAGTGATTCGGACTTATATTTTAGCACTGAAAACAGGGGGTCGCCTGAAATACCACCTTGCGATGTAATTAAGTTCGTTTCGAAAAACGACACTTAATGGATAATGGTTAGTGGATATTATGTTTACTGGAATTATTGAAGGTCTGGGAACCATTGGCGCCATACGGCCTGACGGTCAGGGAAAACGCCTGACGATTGAGGCGGATTATGCCCTGGATCAAACTAAAATCGGCGATAGCATTGCGGTAAACGGTGCCTGTCTGACGGTTGTAAAAATTAACGGTTCAAGGTTTGAAGTGGATCTTTCGCCCGAGACACTGGCAACGTCCACTTTTGGCAAGGCCAAGCAGGGCGACCGCTTAAACCTTGAACGCGCAATGCGATTGTCCGATCGCATTGACGGGCATTTGGTCTTGGGTCACGTCGATGGTATCGGCATCATTCAGCAGCAGGAGAAACTGGGAAATGCCATTGGCGTTACCATTGCCGTGCCGGAGGCCGTTTCGCGATATATGATCCACAAAGGCTCGGTTGCCGTAGATGGCATCAGTTTGACCATCAACGCGTGGCGCCCAAAAGCGTTACGGTCAGCATTATTCCGCATACCGGCCGATTAACGACCATTGGAATGAAGCAAAAGGGGCCGCCGGTTAATATCGAAACCGATATGATCGGCAAATATGTCGAACGATTTATGCGGGGCGAATCGATGCCTGACAGCGAAAAATCGACGATATCCCCCGGTATTGATATGGAATTTTTAGCCAAGTCCGGGTTTTTATAAGATTTTTTGGGAGAGAAGCAGAATTCGAAGCGATAATTTTAGCATAATTTTCTTGCGCCTTTGAACCTTTGGATGAATTGTAAAAAAGAAAACTTAGGAGATCAATAACCCATGCCACATCTGACAATTGAACAAGCGATTCGAGATATCAAAGATGGCAAGATGGTCATCTTGGTGGATGATGAAGATCGTGAAAACGAGGGCGATCTTTGTATGGCGGCTGAAAAGGTGACACCGGAAGCCATCAACTTTATGGCAACTTATGGCAGAGGTCTTGTCTGCCTGGCGATGACCGCGCAGAAATGCGATTCGCTGGATTTGCCCCCGATGGTCGACAATAATACCTCACCCTTTGGGACCGGTTTCACGGTGTCGATAGAAGCCCGTTGCGGCGTGAGCACCGGTATTTCAGCGCATGACCGTGCGACCACTATTTTGACGGCCGTTGCCGATGATTGCCAACCCAGGGACCTGGTGCGGCCGGGGCATATATTTCCGTTAAGAGCGAAAAGCGGCGGGGTGATTGTGCGGGCCGGTCAGACGGAAGGCTCGGTGGATCTCGCCCGTTTAGCCGGGTTGACATCCGCCGGAGTGATTTGTGAAGTGATGGACGAAGACGGGACGATGGCCCGCATGCCGGCGCTGGAAAAGTTCAGTGAAAAACACGGGGTCGGTATCTGTACCATCGAAGATTTAATTGAATACCGCATGCGGACGGAGTCCTTTGTTCGCCGTTCCGCAGAAACGGTTATCCCCACCGCGATCGGTGGTGAATTTAAAGCCATTGTGTATGAAAATGATGTCGATAATCTATTACACATTGCGATGGTCAAAGGCGAGATTGATTCTGAAAAACCGGTATTGGTGCGGGTGCATTCCGAGTGCCTGACCGGAGACATTTTCGGTTCCCTGCGATGCGACTGCGGGCCACAGCTGTACCGGGCTCTGCAAATGATTGAAGCGGATCAAAGCGGCGTTCTGCTTTACATTCGGCAGGAGGGCCGTGGCATCGGGCTTGTCAACAAAATCAAGGCCTACGCCTTGCAGGACCAGGGGTTGGATACCGTCGAGGCCAACGAAGAGCTCGGATTTAACCCGGATATGCGCAATTACGGTATCGGGGCGCAAATCCTGGTCGATCTGGGTGTTCGCAAAATGAGGCTGATGACCAACAACCCTAAAAAAATGGTGGGCCTTGACGGGTACGGGCTCAGTATTGTTGAGCAGGTTCCGATTGAAGTCCCGCCCAATGAGTACAATAAGTGTTATCTGGAATGTAAGAAATTAAAAATGGGGCATCTGTTGAATATTGATGCGGCACCTTAAGGAACCCCGGTAAAATCCCGGTTCATAAAATAGTGAAGGGTAATTTTGCTTGTAAAAAGTGAATTTTATGCCCTTGGTGGCTAAACTCTATTCTGAAAGGAGTTTTTATGGCTAAGACGCTTGAAGCTCATTTAAGTGCAAAAGGTAAAAAGTTTGCGATTGTGGTGAGCCGATTTAATGATTTTATTACCGACAAACTTTTAAGTGGCGCCCTGGACGCCCTGGTGCGCTCCGGCGCTAAAGACAGTGACATCCAGGTTGTCAAGGTACCCGGCTCATTTGAGATTCCATTAGTCGCCAAAAAAATAGCAAAAAAGAAAGGGCTGGGCGCTATTATTTGCCTGGGTGCGATTATCCGCGGCGCAACCCCCCATTTTGATTATGTCAGTGCCGAGGTATCCAAGGGTATTGCCCAGGTCAGCCTGGAATCTGAAGTGCCGATTATTTTTGGCGTCATCACCACCGATACCATCGAGCAGGCCATCGAACGCGCCGGTACCAAAGCCGGCAACAAAGGCTGGAGCGCAGCTATGGCTGCTGTTGAAATGGCGAATCTGCTTGAAGTAGTGGGCTAGTATTAGTCATGGGGATCCGTCGCAGAGCGCGAGAGTTGGCTATGCAGGCGCTCTTTTATATGGATGCCAGTCAGAACGTATCGCCGCAGATGCTGGAACGCTTTTGTGAGAATTTTACCCCGCCCCAAAAGGCGCGGCCATTTTTCGTGAAACT
Organism: uncultured delta proteobacterium; assembly: GCA_963706575.1. GTDB lineage: Bacteria > Desulfobacterota > Desulfobacteria > Desulfobacterales > JAHEIW01 > JAHEIW01. Next base: position 832,213 of record CAVPNL010000006.1, read on the forward strand.
GGTGAACGGGGTTTTAAAGGCCAAGCCTCAAATCGATACCCTTATAGAGCGCTTTTCCAAAAACTGGAGCGTGAAGCGCATGTCCTGTGTGGACCGTAATGTCATACGGATCGCAGTATTTGAAATGCTGTTTTGCTCAGACATTCCGCCCAAGGTTTCCATCAACGAAGCCATTGATATTGGTAAAAAGTTTGGCAGCGAAGATTCCGGGGCGTTCATTAACGGAATTGTTGACAGCATCCGCATGGCTATTGAAAAGGGAGAGGTACAGGTTCAACCGCCGGAAATTAACACTGAATAATATCGGTTGGGCATTGCTTAAAAGTTATTGGGTGCATTAAATTTCGGATTTCGGATTTCGGATTGTAATAAGCTGGCCCGAGAGGTGCACCTGCGCAAAAATAAAATCCGCAATCCGCAATCCGCAATCCACAATCTGAAATCAAAATATACTGGAGGCTGATTCGATGATCATCAAGACCTTACCTGTTGGGCCGATTATGGCAAATTGTTTTATTGTGGGCTGCAAAGAAACTTTGGAAGCAGCCGTTATTGATCCGGGCGATGAGGCGGAAAAGATACTCGCGTCGCTGGCTGAGTCGGATTTAACAGTTAAATTTATCATCAACACCCATGGTCATTTTGATCATGTCAGTGCCAATAAAGGTATCAATGTGGCTACAAAAGCGCCGATTTTAATCCATGCGCTGGATGCGCCGATGCTGGAACAAATATCGGCGAGTGCTGCCAACTGGGGCCTTTCAGGAGAAAACTCGCCTTCCCCTGACCGCACCATCGATGAGGGCGATACCATAACCTTCGGTAAAATTACGTTCAAAGTGCTCCACACCCCCGGGCACACCCCGGGCGGGATTTCTCTTTTTTCCGATGGTCATGTTTTTGTAGGGGATACACTGTTTGCCGGCTCCATCGGGCGTACCGATTTTCCGGGGGGGGATTTCGGGACCTTGAAATCCAGTATTCAGGATAAATTGTTTGTGCTGGGAGATGATGTCCGGGTCTATACCGGGCACGGGCCGGAAACCACCATCGGCCGGGAAAAACAGCATAATCCGTTTGTGGGCGTGAATGCCATGTATTAAGTGAAACCTGGGAGTGATGGAGCAAACAAAATTTCGGATTGCAGATTGCAGATTTCGGATTTTAAATGCGCGGAATATATGATATTACAATCTGCAATCCGCAATCGAAAATCCGCAAATTGATTTTAGGCCTGCGCTGTTTTGTATTCGAAACCCTGACGCTTGAGCACATCAAAATAAATCATAATCTGCTTGATGTAGCGGATCGGTTCGGTGCCCCGGCAAAAGCCGTATTTGGCGTGCTTATAGTATTTTTTGTATTGCAGCAACGGTAAGGTTTTAGAAAGGGACTCCCATTTGTTGGGGTCGAGTCCCTTTTTTTTGGCGAGTTTGCGGGCATCATCGATATGCCCCTGTCCGATATTATAGGCTGCCAGAGAGATCAGTAACCGGTCTTGGCCATTGACCGTTTCAAAATGCTCGAATAAATTTTTAAGGTGTTGCACGCCGGCATTAATGTTTTGTACCGGATCGAATAGATCGCGAACGCCCAGGCTCTTGCCGGTGGAGGGCAGAATTTGCATCAATCCCCTGGCACCGGCCTGGCTTTTCGCCCAGGGATTGAGGTGCGACTCCTGATAGATCTGAGCGGCAATCAGGCGCCAGTCAAATCCATGTATTTTGGCGGCGTTCTTGATAAACGGGCTGTAGCGGGAAAGCCTGGCTTTAACGCGTTGGTGAAAAGCCTTTAAATCCACATAATCAAAATCTTTGGTGTCGCCATAGTATTTATCGTAGATCGAAGCGAATTTGCCGCTCTTTTTGGCCACGCTTAAAAACGAATTAATGCGCTCGAGCAGTTCGATAGATTTCGGATACACCGCCCAGCTGAGCTGCATGGGGTTGTTGATCGATCCCGTGGGAACGACTCCCGGAAAGTTGCGACGATTGATTGAAATGATGTTGCTGTTGGCAATCGTAAAATCGATTTCTTCATCGGCTACTTTCTGGATGAGTTCTTCGGTTGGCATGTCATCGTGCAGCCGGATCGCCAGATCGATTCCCTGATCTCTCAATTCCATCAGCCGCTGCTGATAGGCAGTTCCTTTTCTGACATCAACGGTTTTGCCGGAAAGATCCGCTGCTTTTTTTATCCTCGAATTTTTGCGATGCGCAATAATTTGCTGGGCCACTTCCATGTATCCGTCTGAAAACGCGACCTCAGTTTGCCATTTCGGTATAATCGGTGTGCTGGCGGCGATAAACGCTGCCGACCCCTTATTTAGGGCGGCAACCATTTGTTTCCAGCTGTCAACAACCTTTACCTGCAGGCGCACACCCAGATATTCGGCAAAGGCCTGAGCCATTTCGTACTCAAAACCCATGGGCTGATCCCGGTAAAGATAGTAACAATGAGCGTTATTGCGGGTGACAACCGTTATTTCTCCGGTCTTTTGGATTCTTTGCAGGGTCACAAATTTGTATGCAGCCATAACCGGACTGAACAAATAGTAGCCCAAAACGATCCAAACGATGAGGATCGTTATCTGAAAACCGGTTTTTTCCCTTAAGATATTATTAACTGCCGATTTGACCACAGCACAGCGCCCTATTTTTATAATCGTTAGCGGAAGGAAATCCCTAAAATGGCAAATTCACTAGAAATTCAGAGGCTTATTCCCAACATTGCATGTATGCATCGTTCTGGAAGAATCGCAACAGTCTGCTATTTAAACATATTTTAGAAATTCCGGGATTTTTGTCATCAGCTTCCCTATGTAAACATTATCGACTCAAATGCAAACAATCTTAAGTGCCAATGGGTTAAAATGCGCCTATCTGGCAGGGTTTTACTTTGATTTTTAACTGCTCACAAATTGAACTGACCTTCATTTTAGAAACATCGAAGCGGCGCGCAATTTCCCAGGCCTTTTCGCAGGAAAGATTACCGTCGACGCGTGCATCCTGAATGGCGCTTGCCAAATCCGGATTTTTAGCTGCTTTGGGTTTGACAATCTTTTTTTCAGGCGTATAACCAAATAAACCCAGCTGGCATTTGACCAGCATCATTTCCAACAAATCAGCCGTTTTCCCGACTTCAGCCGGTGAAACATTCAGCTCGGCAGCGATTTTAAATGCCACCGCGCAGGGGAGTTCATTATTTTTAGTCTGGCGGATAATATGGTCTTTGATTTCTTCATTTAGTTGGGCGTTGGGTTCATGTTTTTCGGCAAATTTATTACCTTTTTGTTGCTTCATTTTACAACTCCTAATGGATAATGGGTAATGGGTAAACGGATATCGATATTCAGCACCCGCTGCCGGTGATTCAGCGCAGGGGATCCAGTTTAACAGGAACTCGGGGACCGACCGGCCCTTACGGCAACTCATACGGCGCTATTTTGCTTGAATAATCTCCGTTCGTCTGTTAGTGTAAGATGTCTAAACCACTCGGGATTTGATTGTAGATGTCGTGCAATTGGGCGGTGATCGCAAGCCGTTTTCTGTTTTGGGCGCAGATTCCCGATTTTAATGATGAATAGATATTGGGCCACTTTACAGATCATTTGATACGCATTAGCTTTGCAATAAAAGACAGATCATAACCTGGATTCAGCGGCAGCTGAAGTCTTCAAGCACTATACCATAATTTGATTTATGGAAAAATAAGCATTTTTATGAAAATTTCAAAGATCAAGCGTAAAAAAACGCGCCAAATAGCAGTCGGCCAGGTAAAAATCGGTGGAGCGGCACCGATTACGGTGCAATCCATGACCAATACGCCAACTGAGGATGTTGCCGCCACAGTGGCCCAGATTGTGCGTCTGCAGGAAGCCGGCTGTGAAATTGTACGCGTCGCTGTGCCGGACCAGGAAGCCGCTGCAGCGATATCGGCGATCAAAAAGCAGATCGATATCCCGCTGATTGCCGACATCCATTTCAACTACCGGCTGGCCATAGCCGCCGCGAAAGCCGGCGCCGACGGGCTTCGATTAAACCCCGGCAATATTGGCGGTATTAAAAAGGTTAAAGCGGTGGTGGACTGTGCCAAAGATTTTAATCTCCCCATTCGCATCGGGGTTAATTCCGGCTCTCTTGAAAAAGATATCCTTAAAAAATATAACGGGGTTACAGCGGCCGGTATGGTGGAAAGCGGGCTGCGCCATGTGGAATTGCTAAAATCTTTAGACTTTCACCAGATAAAAATTTCCCTTAAAGCTTCCGATGTCCCGCGTACCCTGGAAGCCTATCGGCTCCTGTCTGCAAAAACCGACCTGCCGCTGCATGTCGGCGTAACCGAGGCCGGCGCGCTTTATTCGGGAATTGTTAAATCGGCCTTGGGAATCGGAATGCTGTTAGCCGAAGGCATTGGCGACACCATCAGGGTTTCTCTGACCCGTGACCCGGTTGAAGAGGTGCGCGTCGGATTCGAAATTCTCAAAGCGCTTGATATTCGCCGTCGTGGCCCGGAAATTATCGCCTGTCCCACCTGCGGGCGCTGCAACATTGAGCTTTTTGACATTGTCGAGCGGGTTGAAAAAGCACTGATGACCACTGCCGAGCCGCTTAAGATCGCCATAATGGGATGTGTGGTCAACGGACCGGGAGAAGCCCGGGAGGTGGATATCGGCATCGCCGGTGGGGACGGCAATGGCGTGCTGTTCAGAAAGGGAAAAGTGGTTAAAAAATTTGCGCAGGAAAAATTGGTGGATGTCCTGTTGCATGAAGTGCGGGAATATGTAAAAGATCTCAATACGGAAAACCGGGAGACTTAATATTGGATTTGATTTGGCTTTCCAAACCGGGTGCGAAGCACGCGTATCCACGGTTTCACCCGCAACGATTGGGGCACTTCGCGCCCCTGTCTTTTACCGCCTTTGGCGGTAAAATCCAAGCCACCCGCTGTGCGGGTGGTCGTTGACTCCAGCGAAAGGCAAGGCATGACAAAGCAAGAGAAGACAGCGATCTCACCGACACGTAATGAGGATTATCCGGAATGGTACCAACAGGTCATTAAAGCCTCTGACCTGGCCGAGCGTTCACCGGTCAGGGGCTGTATGGTCATTAAACCCTGGGGATATGCCCTGTGGGAAAATATTGTGCAGGCGATGGATAATCTGTTCAAAGCCACTGGGGTTAAAAACGCCTATTTCCCCCTTTTTATTCCTTTAAGCTTTCTTGAAAAAGAGGCTGAGCACGTTGAGGGTTTTGCGAAAGAATGTGCGGTGGTGACCCACCACCGGCTGGAAAAGGGTGACGACGGGGGACTTGTGCCCGCCGGCCCCTTGGCCGAGCCCCTGGTGGTGCGTCCGACCTCAGAGACCATCATTGGAGATTCATTTTCCAGGTGGGTGAGCAGTTATCGTGATTTGCCGATACTAATCAACCAGTGGGCCAATGTGGTGCGCTGGGAAATGCGGACCCGCATCTTTTTAAGAACCAGTGAATTTTTATGGCAGGAAGGACACACGGTGCACGCCACTGCCGAAGAGGCCCTTGAGCGTACCCGTATGATGCTGGATGTTTATACGACCTGTGTTGAGGATTATTTGGCGATGCCGGTTATCCAGGGTCACAAATCGCCTGCTGAACGCTTCCCCGGGGCGGTGGATACGCTCTGCATTGAAACCATGATGCAGGATCGCAAAGCATTGCAGTCCGGGACTTCGCATTTTCTGGGTCAAAATTTTTCGCGGGCTTCTGAGATCAAATTTCAATCAGCCGCTGAAACCGAAGAATATGCCTGGACCACTTCGTGGGGCTCATCCACCCGAATGATCGGCGGACTCATCATGACCCACGGTGATGATGACGGTATTATTTTACCGCCCAAAGTTGCATCTGCCCATGTCGTGCTTCTGCCCATCATTCGGAAATCTGAGGATCGCCAAACGGTGATGGATTTTACTGACAAGCTGGCCCGCGAATTAAAGGCTAAAACATACCACCATAGAAAAGTGGTTGTCGAAATTGATGACCGTGAAATCGGCGGCACCCGCGGCTGGGATTGGATTAAAAAAGGGATCCCTTTGCGAGTGGAGATCGGCCCCAGAGATATCGCCCAGAATTCGCTCTTTGTCGGCCGTCGGGATCAGGCACCGAATGAAAAGAAAGCCTTAGACCGGGATCAATTTGTGGCCGAAATAACCGATATCCTGGATGAAATCCAGCAGAATCTGTTCCAGCGAGCCCAGGCATATCGCAAGGAACACACCGTTACCATTGAAGATAAAAAAACGTTTTACGAATTTTTTACCCCTCAAAATGAGGAAAAACCTGAGATCCATGGCGGCTTTGCCCTCTCCGGCTGGTGCGGCTCAGATGAATGCGAATCAAAGATAAAGGAAGATCTCGCCGTGACCATTCGCTGTATTCCCTTTGAAAGCGATAACGTTAAAGGACGCTGCATTTGCTGCGGCAAAGACAGCGATCGTCAGGTTGTATACGCAAAAGCCTATTAGAACCTATCTCTAAAATAGCAGTTTATCTTCGAAGACAGAGATAAAAAGTTCCAAAGGTGCTCTAAAGTTAGAAGTGCCTAAAATGCCTAAAATGATCTAAAATGCCTAAAGTTATGGTGTCGCTCGCGCAGCGCAGGCGCTTGCGCCGCGTGGCGCTCCATCTTTTTATTATAAATATGATCGATCGACCCAGTCGTTAGACCTTGAGGCTTTCGAAGGGAGGCTCTGGACGGGTTGAGTTCCTCAACTTTAGGCATTTTAGATCATTTTTAATTTTAGCTCATTTTTAACAATAACGAATAACCAATAACCAGTAACGAACCTCTGCATTGATCCGGATTAACGATATAGTCGATAAGGTCAGCGATTACCTTCCAGATGCCGACCTGGATATCATTGAGCGCGCCTATATTTATTCGGCCCGGGTTCACGAAGGCCAGGTGCGGCTTTCCGGAGAACCTTACCTGTCCCATCCTCTCGAGGTAGCCGGCATCCTCGCAGATATGAAACTGGATCCCGAAAGCGTGACCGCCGCGCTTCTGCATGACGTCATCGAAGACACTTCCGCCACGCCTGAAGAAATCAAAGCGCTGTTTGGTCCGGAAGTATTGCATATTGTATCCGGTGTTTCAAAGCTCAGCAGCCTGTCTTTTGGCACTTCCCAGGCCCGTCAGGCCGAAAGCATTCGCAAGATGTTTTTGGCCATGGCTGACGATATTCGGGTCATTCTCATTAAACTGGCGGATCGGGTGCACAATATGCGCACCCTGCAATTTCACAGTGCCGACAAAAGAAGGAAGATTGCCCAGGAAACGATTGATATCTATGCGCCCATCGCCGCCCGCCTGGGAATTTATTGGATTAAAAATGAGCTCGAAGAATCATCATTCAAATTCATCCAGCCGGAGGAATTTGCTCGAATAGAAAACCTTTTGAGCAATTCTAAGACCGACCGTGAAAATTATATTGAACAGGTAGAAGGCCACATCAAAAAAGCAATGGATGCCGCCAATTTGCAATGCGAGTTGCTGGGCCGCAACAAAAATGTTTACAGCATCTATAATAAAATGATTTCCCAGAACCTTCCTTTTGAGGAAATTTATGACATCATTGCGTTTCGAATTATTTTACAAACCGTACCCCAGTGCTACGAGGCTCTGGGCCTGATCCATTCATTGTGGAAACCAATCGATCATAAATTTAAAGATTATATCGGACGTCCCAAAACCAATATGTACCAGTCGCTTCACACCACCGTAATTGGACCGGTCGGAGAACGCATTGAAATTCAGATCCGCACCTGGGAAATGGACCGGGTGGCTTCATCCGGTATTGCTGCCCACTGGGGCTACAAAGAAGGTAAGCGCCTTGATGAAAATGTGAGCCGAAAATTTGCATGGATACAGAATCTGGTAGAAAACCAGGAGAATTTTCTGGATCCCGGTGAATTTTTAGAGAATGTGCGCATCGATCTTTTCCCCGATGAAGTCTATGTTTTCAGCCCTCGCGGCGAGGTGAAAACACTGCCGCGCGGCGCTACACCGGTTGATTTTGCCTATCTGATCCACTCCGAGGTGGGCAACCAGTGTACCGGTGCCAAGGTCAACGGGCGGATGGTGTCGCTGCCTTATGAGCTGAAAACCGGTGATATCGTAGAAATCGTTACCTCCAAAAATCACCACCCGAGCAAAGATTGGCTCAACTTTGTCAAAACGGTTAAGGCCCGTTCAAAAATCAGACACTGGATCAAAGTCCAGGAAAAAGAACGCAGCCTCACGTTGGGCAGGGAAATGTGTGAAAAGGCTTTTCGCAAGGAGCGCCTGAATTTTAATACCCTGGTCAAATCTGAAAAGATGATGCAGATTGTCGAGCAATTTGGTTTCAAGGCCGTTGATGACCTGGTTGCCAATGTGGGTTATGGCAAGATTACACCGCTGCAGGTACTGCGAAAGTTCGCTCCTAAAGATGAAGAGGAAGTCGACGAATCGATCTTTAACAAATTAATGGGGCGGGTCAGAAAGAAAAAGCCCAAAGCCGGGGTGCTGGTAAAAGGAGTGGATGACATTCTGATCAAGTTTGGCAAATGCTGCCAGCCCGTACCCGGAGACTCGATTGTGGGCTACATCACGCGGGGCTTCGGCGTAACCGTTCACCGCACCAACTGTGTCAACGCCCTGAGGATGAATCCCGAAAGGCAAATCGAGGTGGCGTGGAGTGAGCATGTCAGCGAAACCTATCCGGTAAAAATCAGAATCATTTCTCAGGACCGCATGGGCCTGCTGGCCGATTTAGTGGGCAATATCACGAAGTTCGGTGCTAATATTCTTAACGCAAAAACCGAGACACGGGAAAACAAAGTGGTTGACAGCTTTTTTACAATCGGGGTCGAGGATACCACTCATTTAGAGAAAATTTTGGCTGCCGTCAAAAAGGTCAAACACGTGCAGGAGGTAAAGCGGGTCGGTTAGGGTGCTTTGACAACGTTGCCGGATTTTATACAACTGGTGCAAACCATCATTTTTTTGACTCGGCCGTTGGACACATTGCGCACGCGCTGCAAATTAGGATTAAATCGGCGTTTGGTCACATTATGTGCATGGCTGACATTGTTGCCCACCATTGGTTTTTTGCCACATATTTCACATACTTTTGACATTTCTAGCTCTCCTTATGCTTCAAGCAGTTGCCTGCCAATTAGCATTTTAGAATTTGTTTTCAAATTAAAGTCTCGCTAAGTACACCAAATCAAGGCGCCTGTAAAGCTTTTTTTATTCCTCCTGGCGTCCAGTCTCCAGTCTGATGCTACTCTGATTCTTCCCTGGCAATGGAGGCTTCACACTTGGCAATGTATTCAAGCGCTTTTTGATGATATCCGACATCCGGGTAATCAGAAATAATAGACATGAACCGGTGCAATGCGGCTTTGTAGTGTTTGGTGTTATAATAAAAAACGCCGACGACATATGCCTGGCCCGCCAAACTTTTTTGGGCCGTTTTGATGTGCCCGGCGGCGCGGGTCGAATATTGATCCCGGGGAAATTGCTTTACCAAGCGCTGAAACGCTTCCAGTGCTTTTTGGGCTGATGTCTGCTCTCGGTCCGGCGTATTGATTCGGTCGTAATAACATCGACCGATCTGGTATATGACATAGGGGATCGCCTCGTTGCGTGGGTGGAGCTGTTCAAAATTTTCATAGGCAAATATAGCGTCTTCATATTCCTCACGCCGATAATGCGCATCTGCGATCTTTAATTCAGCCAGGATGGCATATTTTGAAAACGGATAATAATCTTTAAGGTTTTGAAATTTATCAATCGCTTTTTTATAGTCCCCATTTTCATAAGCATCCATCCCGTCCCAGGCCAATTCCTGGGCGGTACCCGCTTCCTCGACCCCAAAAATTTTATTATACTGGTCTTTTAATGTCGTACATCCGGTTGCAGCCAGCAGGGCAACCAGGCATATGATAGAGATGTGTCGCAAGAGTCTTAAGTTTTCTTCAAATATCCGAACTCAAGGGGTTCGTGTGTTTATTTATCAGGTAATTTTGTTTAAGGCTTCTTCCAATTTTGTTTTGGCCACCATTCCGGTGATTTGCTCCACGACATCGCCGTTTTTAAAGAATATAAGCGTGGGAATCGCTTTAATGCCGTATTTGCTGGGAGTAACCGGACTGTTGTCAACATTGCATTTTGCGAATTTGACTTTATCGCCGAAGGCGCCCGCTAGATCTTCCACCATAGGTCCAATTGCTTTGCAGGGGCCGCACCAGGGTGCCCAAAAGTCGACCATTACCGGTTTATCGGCCTGCAGCACTTCTGCTTCAAAATTTCCATCATCTATTTCCATGATACCTTCTGCCATGATTTTTCATCCTTTCCTTGTCGAAATTATACAATTGTTCCATAATAGTGATACACGGTTATATTGTCAACCTTGGCCAATTTTCTGGCAAGCCACCATGCCCGCGAAACCATGGCGTCAAGTTCGCCGGTTAGTTCCATGCCTATCCGTTTTTAAAAATGAAAGCCGGTTATAGTGAAAGTTGGAGCCAGTGTCAAATGAAACTAGAACCCATCTCAAAAATGTCTTTTGGCCCAAAATCCGATTTTTGAGATGGGTTCTAATATAGATCTAAAACTTTCAAATTGAATTAAATCACGATTTTTGGCAACCTTAACCTTTTTGGTATTCAACAATCATTGATAATCCATAACCGGAAAGGGTTTAAGAATGGAAAACAAGATTCGAATCGGGGCTCTTATTTCAGGGGGCGGATCAAACCTGCAGGCCATTATTGATTCATGCGAAAATGGCAAAATTAACGCAGAACTGGCGTTTGTTGGATCCGATAACCCCCGGGCTGATGGCCTTAAGAGAACCGCAAATTACAAAATCCCATCATTTGTCGTTGATTATGCTTCGATAATTAGCAAGTTTAAAGCGGGCCCATCGCGGGCACAGCTGCCGGGTGATTTTGACTATGATGATATTCTTGCCAAACAATCCCTTGCCCGGGGGCAGGATGATTCCGAAAAAATTAAATTCTTTTTATTCACCCGGGCGATTGCTGAGGAAAAGCTGCTAACTGAAATAGAACATTATCCCTTTGACCTGCTGGTGTTAGCGGGATTTATGAGAAATTTGACGCCCTATTTTATTGATCGGGTAAACCGGGATCGTAAAACTCCTCGAATCATGAACATTCATCCGGCATTGCTTCCTGCATTTCCCGGCGTAGATGGATACGGCGATACGTTCCGTTACGGTTGCAAGGTCGCTGGGTGTACGGTGCATTTTATCGATTACGGTGAAGACACCGGACCGATAATCGGGCAGCGGGCCTTTCCCATTACCCCTGGCGATACCATTGATTCCATCCGCAAAAGAGGTTTAAAACTGGAATGGGAGCTTTATCCGGAATGCATCCGGATGTTTGCGGAGGGCCGCTTAAAAACGGTTAAAAAGATATTTACCCTGGGTAGTGGAAAAAAGGTGCAACGCACCATCGTTGAGATTTTACCGCCGGCTAAGTAATCTGTTTGTCGTCACCAGATTTCAGTGTTCAGGTGTCAGGTGTCAAAAACTGTGAACCGCAGAATATCGAATATCGAATGTAGAATGTCGAAGGCTAACAATTATTCGTCATTCGAAATTCCTGCCCATAGGTCACGTCTTTAGCGTGATTCGATGTTCGATATTCAAAAACGAATAACAAATAACATCCCTATAGGTAGGATCTGGCACCCACATAGCGGGTTCTGAAATATTTACTGGATAGGGAAGATGTTTTAATGCGACTGCCTCTGCGCGGAGCGTGCAAAAATTTATTTTCGCCCGTATAGATACCGACATGCGAAACTCGGTTGCCGCCCCTTGTTGCAAAAAACACCAGATCGCCTTTTTGTAACCGGCTGCGATCAATCGGTCTTCCGACTTTCCATTGTTGTCTGGATGAGCGCGGCAGGTCCAATCCGTTAAGGCGATAGACAACCATTGTCAATCCGCTGCAATCAAACCCGGTCCGGGGTGATTCGCCGCCCCAGCGATACGGCACGCCGACATACTGCCCTGCGGTTCTAATGATTTCTTCCCTGAGCCGCACATCCCCATTGCGGGAGTCTGCTGCATACGCATGCGGCTCAACGATATAAAAACCATCGATAATACCCCTGCGTTGCAGATCAAGTGCTCGGCTGCGGGCGGCCTGTTTGCTTCTGAAGTTTTCAAACCGTACTTTATACAGCCCCGAGCTGTGAAGAAAATGATAGGCATCCAGGCCCTGTCGTTCCAGTGACGCCGTCAGGCGCACCGCATTATTGATATTTGAGAAGGCGCCCACCTGGATGGTATAGCGCATGCGCAGCAGAACAGATCCTCTTGCCGCCGAAGAATCATCGGATCGGATGACCGACTCACCACCACATCCGACCAATAGAAGGAGACATGCGGAGATGAGTGCGAATATTGCGTTAAGAGATGTTCGATGGTTCATCTTAAATAACTTCCGGTTCAAGGGTTCAGGGTTCTGGGTTCAGAGGTTGGATAACAGAAAGTAGAGGCCGTAGGATTTAGTTAAATAGTTGATTAGTTGAATGGTTAATTCGTCAGAGGATTCAACCCAATCTAAACTATTTGACCATTCAACCAATTAACGAATCAACTAAACTAACGGGTGAGCGACTAAAGGGAAGAACCCCTGAACCTTTGAACCCTTGAACCCTGAAACCTGCTTCTTATGAGGCTCCCAGCAGTACTTTGACAATAACCGGGAAGGCGATAAAGGTTCCCAGAGAGCTTCCGAGATTCGTAAAAACCACCACCAGCAGAATGCGTGTGACATTATTTTTCCAAAACCCCCGAACAGACTGGATATCTTCCGGCAGTCGCTCCAAATCCCTTACTTTGGGCTTTCGCGAAAAAGCCTCCACCAGCCCCGATACCCACCCGGCAGCGATCATGGGGTTCAGGGAAGTCAACGGTGCCGCCACAATGGATGATATAATCGTGGCTGGGTGGGCCAACGCGATGATTGCCCCCACTCCGGCTAAAATGCCATTGGCTAAAATCCACCAGATGATCATGTCGGTGCCTGCCTCTTTACCGCCGTAAAAAAATCCGGCAATAAACAGCACAACGATTGCCACGGGGATCAACCATTTGAGAATCCCAATGGATTTGCCTTTGGGGGGAAGTTGCTCAAGTGCCCGGGTGTCGATGTCGCTATTCCAGTATTTTTGGATGCCAGGAACATGGCCGGCGCCCACTACGGCCACGATCCTGTTGCCGGGTGCCGTCCGAATTTTTTCAGCCAGATACTGGTCCCGTTCATCAATGAGGATGGACTTCAAAGCCGGGAGTGATTTGCCGACTTCAGCCAGCAGGGTTTCCAGAACGTCCTGCTGTTTCATCTTTTCAATATCTTCTTCTTTGATTTCATCAAGTTGCCCCAAAGACAGCGTCAATTGAAAGATCAGTTTAATTTTGCTCCAAAATCCCATTACGCGCCAGGTCCTGGAAAGGGTGGTACGGATCTCCCGGTCGGCAAGATGAATTTGGGCGCCCGTGGATTCAGCGGTATTTATGGCCGTTATCATTTCCTCGCCAGGCTGAACATCAAACTGTTTTGCAATTCGTTTTTGAAATGATGCCAGCAAAAGATTCGACAGGAGCAAAAATGATTTTTTTTCCTTGATCACTTTGACGATATCGGTATCCTGCCATCGATCCTTTTGTTGGATAGCCTGGAATCGGGGTTGGCAGAGTTCGACACAGACGGTATCCGGCTTTTCCTCCTCAATTACCGATTGTACCAGCCGGGCGCTCTCTTTTGAAACGTGAGCCGTCCCGACCAGGATGATTTCTTTTTCGTTAAACTTGAGGTGGGTCAAATTAGGGTTGTTTGCCATGGGTATCCAGTATATATTGCGGTCAGCACCGTTTGCCAATTCTGTTGATGATAAACCTGACTATAGTATATTACACCCGGCAAGGCAACAACCCTGCAGTTTTTCAACGATCAGCTGACCGAGCAATCAGCATCGCATTGGAAATTCTACCATGATGATTTATGATGATATTTTTTCCTGGGAAGGATGGGGCGGTCAGCTGCGCCTGGCAAGCGGTGAATGCCGGTTGCGCATATTTGATCTTCAAAAGAAAAAAATCGGCGGCCCGGCTCATCTTAGACCGATTATCGTTTTGGTTTCAGATGTTCCGGAAAGTCGAATGTCGGTACGCAGTTGCACCGGCCATATTGCCACCAATGTCACCCGGAGGTTTAAAATCGAACCGGACCGGATGCTGTACATCGAATACTATCCCGAAACAGCATATGGCGAAAATAACGAACATATCATTCCTGAAAAATATGACGTTGTGGATTTTACCTGGCATGAAGGTCGGGCCATTGAGCCCAAATGGCGGGCGCTCAAGCCACCGCTGCTGGATGTGATAAAGGAGATTGTAAAAGCGCAATCAGCGCCAGGATAAATCAGTGCATCGGAAAAAGCGCAAAGATCACCGTACTCCAGACGAAATGTGAGATGTAGGGACATGGCCGGCTGGCCAGAAACCAGTAGCGGTATAAATTCATTGTTTTATTGACTCTGGGCTTCGAGGGCTTCGACTTCTTTTGCGGCGGATCTGGCATCCTCTTGTGCCTGTCGGGCATTTTCGGCCACTTCAGCTGCGCGGGCTTGAGCGGCTTCCGCCTGGTCAAAGGCCCTTCTTATCCGCTTTTTGAACTTTTTTCTTTTATCTTTGGTTTTGCCATATAGGTCATAAGTTCGCATGGCATTTTCGTATGCTTCAGCGGCTTTTTGGCCGGCTTCCTGTGCCTCTTGATCGGCTTCTGCGGCCCTTTTTGCAGCCGCATCGGCTTGCCGGCGAACTGATTCCGTGTGCGTTTGATCTTGCCGGATGCTTTGTTGTCGTTTTAACTTCTGAATTTCTACGACGGCCTTTTCCTGATACTCTAAGGTATCTTTAACTTTGGATTTTGGAGGCGGCGGGGTATCGGTAACATGCAAGTTTCCGTTTTCATCCGTCCAGGTATAGACCTGCCCGGCCATTAAACCGGAACTTAGAAAGCCGGTCAGCAGGATGCCGATGATGATCGCCAAGAATTTCATTTGCCCTCCAGTAAATTTAAGTATATTCTTTATTCCACTTAGTGTCAAACCTTCCCGGGCAGCAGATAACTGTCCGGATACACATTGTTTCTTTGCAACCAACCGTTGGCCGTAGGAGGTAAATCATGACACTTGAAATAACCAGTTCGGCATTTTCGGAAGGCGAAATGATACCGACCCGTTATACCTGTGACGGGCCGGACGTTTCCCCGGATTTAGCATGGAGCGGCGTCCCTGAAACCGCCCATAGCCTGGCGCTGATTTGTGATGACCCGGATGCGCCCATGGGTACCTGGGTGCACTGGGTGCTGTTTAATATTCCGGCCGGTGCCAGCGGATTGCCGAGCGAGATATCGTCCGATGCCACCCTTGAAAACGGCGCGTGCCATGGCACAAATGATTTTGGCAGACTGGGATACGGCGGGCCCTGCCCACCGGGCGGCACCCACCGGTATTTTTTCAAGCTTTATGCGCTCGACAGCGAACTCAATCTGGCAAGCGGCATTACCAAGGCCCAGTTGATCGAAGCCATGGAAGGTCATGTCCTGGCCGAAGCGCAGTTGATGGGAAAATACAAACGTTAGCGCCGGTTTGATGATTTGGGCGATAGATTTTTAGTCGATACAAAAACTAGCATGTCAAATGTTGTTATTTATTCGCTAACGTTTGTAGATCGTCCCACCATAGGTAGGACTCGAGGAGCGTTTCACTTTAGGAGCGCTGCGCTTGAGGTGTCAGCTTAATGAAATTTTCTCGCATATGTGTTTAGCATCCATCTAAAGTTCCGAAGGAACGCTCCTCAAGCCCCGCGGGGGCGCTCCTAAAAGCCCACGGGGCTGCTCCTCGAGGCCTGAAGGGCCGCTCTTTACTGATTCCAGAACCTCTGCAGACCATCTGCCAGCTGCCGGGGGTCCCGCACCCAGACCGGATCCCATTCTTCACGCAGCAAGGATTTATACTGATAGCGGGCATAGCGTTGATCAATTAAGAGCACCACACCGCGGTCCTTTTCCGCCCGGATCACACGGCCGGCAGCCTGCAGCACCCGGTTTATGCCCGGGTAAAGATAGGCATACTCAAAACCACCGTTCAAAGTACGGGTAAAATATTCCTTGATTAATTCCCTTTCCAGACTGATGCCGGGCAGGCCCACTCCGACGATCACCGCTCCTACCAGACGGTCACCGATCAGATCGATACCCTCACCAAAAATACCGCCCATCACCGCAAAACCGACCAATGTTTGCGGGCTGCCATTCGTAAATCGCTGTAAAAACGCTTCTCTTTCAGGTTCCGACATCCCGGAGGTTTGCAGGATGGTTTGAATTTGCGGGTTGCGGTTAGTAAATGAATGATAGATTTTGCGCATGTATTCATAAGAAGGAAAATACAGTAGATAATTTCCCTTCTTTTGTTCTACCAGGGCGGATATGGCCTGGGATACCTGGGGTACGGTTTGGTCCCGCTGACGATAGTAGGTCGAAATCTGATCGGAGATAAACAGGCCCAGGTTTTCACCGGGAAAAGGTGAATGCAGAATCAGGTGGCGAGCCGCGGCGTCACAGCCCAGGATTTTTTTAAAATAATCCATCGGTGTCATGGTGGCCGAAAATAATACGGCTGTCTGACAGCGGCTCAGCGCATTTGTAAGATGGACCGAAGGATCGATACAGAACAGTTTGAGTTTCAGATTCTTGCCGATTTTTTCATAACAGCTGGTGTAGCATTCATCATATTGGTCGGCAACTCTGGTAAATCCGGATATTGCAAAATACAGTTCCAGTAAGCTTTCGCGAAACGCTGTTTTGATGTTGTTGGAAAGCCAGCGCTCGGTAATGAAAAGAAATCCTCGCAGGAGCGGAATCAGGTCATCCGGTAGGGTTGTTTCCGCCAGCGGATTGCCAGATTCTTCACATTTTTTTCTGGCTTTTACGAGCCAGGCGTTGATCCGCCCCAGACTTTTGAAAATATGCGGCAGCTCATTTTTTAGCTGCCGTCGAACGTCCAAAACCGGTTGTTTGAATATCTCCGCCGAAAACATTTCCCGGGAGCGGTCGACCAGATTATGGGCTTCATCGATTAAAAAGATATAGTCGCCATTTTCTTCCTGGAAAAATCGACGCAAATATACCCGTGGATCAAAGACGTAATTGTAATCACAGATGATGCAGTCGGCCCACAGAGTGAGGTCCAGGGAAAGCTCAAAGGGGCACACGCGATGCGTGCTAGCCGCCTCAACAATCTGTTCGCGTGTAAAGGCATCCCCGGCAAAGATGGCTTTGACAGCGTCGTTGATGCGGTCATAGTGGCCCCGGGCATATTCACACTCTTCGGGATTGCAGGCACTATCGGGGCAAAAACAGATTTTGTCCTTCGCAGTCAGGGTGACTGATTTCAATCGGAGGCCTTTGGCTCGCAATTCATCCAGGGCCTTTTCTGCCGCTATCCGTCCGGTGGTTCGGGCGGTAAGGTAAAAAATCTTTTGACTCACGCTTTCAGCAATGCATTTTACGGCCGGGTAGAGCACGGCGATCGTTTTGCCAATACCGGTCGCCGCCTCAACTATCAATTGGCTATTATCGCGCATCGCACGGTATGCTTCAACGGCCATTTGGCGCTGACCGGGCCGGTAGGTTGCAAAAGGAAATTTCAAATCCTGTATGGATTCATCGCGCCTGCGGGACCAGTCGATGACCGTTCCCGCCCATTCCAGATAACGCGCAACGAGATCCTCAAAAAAAGTCTCCAGTTCTGATATGGCAAAAGAGAGTTGATACTCACGGACTTCGCCGGTATCGATCTGGTAATAGGTCAGCCGGGTTATAATTTCTTCCAGACCCTGCTGGTGCCCATAAATATAGGCATATGTTTTGACCTGGGCCCAGTGAACCGGTTGCTGATTTTTTTCAAAATAATTCGGATTTCGGGTGGTGGTTTTAATTTCTTCAATGATGGTTCGATCCGGTTCGGCATAAACACCGTCAATGCGGCCGCCGATAATGAGGCGAAGTCGATCCGTTTCAACCTGGTGGGAAATCGAAACCTCGGGCTGATAGGTATCGGGACGTGAATTTTGAATTTTTTGATGTGCCCGGATCGCTTCGACCGGGCGGCTGGAACCCAGGAACTCAAATACCAGGTCTCCTGACCGGAAAACATGTTCGATGAGTTCCCGCACCGCAATTTTTAGTTCGCTTTTCAATCGATTTCTAACTCAACCCTCGAAAAAAAATTCTCCATTTTTAAAAATTTGAAACGCTTAATTTAAATTATCCGATGATGGGATATTAATTTACTCTGTGGGCTTATCTGAAGATTGTCAACAAATCAAGGAAGAATCAATTTAATCTGGGAAGGAGACTGAAGGGATGTATGGTGTTGCGCCTTCCGGCTTGCGGGTCAAGAGCGAAGGCAAAGAAAACGCGCAACCCGTAACCCGCAACTCGTAACTTAAGAGTTTGACAAAGGAACCTATTCCTGAACGACAAAATGGACCCTTCTGTTTTTTGCGCGGGTCTTTTCGTTCCCGCCGGTGTCGACGGGACGCTCCTTGCCGAAACTGACCGCAATGAGCCGGGACCTGTCGATGCCTTCTTTAATTAAAAATGATTTTACAGCACCGGCGCGCCGATCTCCAAAAGCAATATTGGTTTCCCTGGAACCGCGTTCATTGGTATGTCCTTCGATAATAACCGAGACATCCGGGTATTTTTTTAGAAATTCAGCTTTGCGATATAAAATCGTACGGGCTTCCGGCTGCAGACGATAGCTCCCTTTCTGAAAATAGATATCTTCCTGCATCACCTGAGTTTTGGCCGCCAGAAACCGACGCTGCTCGGCTTCTTTTCTTTGACGCTCTGCCTCCAATTCCTTCTGGCGTTCTAACTCGGCCGTTTCTGTCTCTATTTTCGATTCCTCTTTGACAGTCACCGTTTTTTTTGCGCAGGCTGATAAAATAGCCAGACCCGGGATTATCAGTAAGAGAATTAAGCCCGTTTGCAATGTCTTGTGCATGTTCTTCTCCTTGATATAATCGGCAACTTACCTCTTCTAATCAAAGTTCTATGATCGTTTTTGCTTCTAAATTACTTAGATTATAGTATAAAAACAGATGAAAGTAAAATATATTCCTTAGCCGTGTGCAGTGGTCCGTTTGTGCGTTAATTCAAAACGTTCTTAAAAAGGAAAAAAAATTGCAAAAAGCACTTGACACGCCTCTTTTTTCTGTTATAGTTCATGCCATGAACCATATTGCAAATAGAAATTCAATGGACGATACGGTCGATGTTCCGGAATATCAATTGAAACAATTTCAAGAGCTTATACTTAAATTATTTCAATGCTGCCAGGAACGGATGCAGTATCAATGCGAGCGTTTCGGTTTACCGGACGCCGAATTCAGGTGCCTGATGCTGTTTGGCGAAGAGCGTTATCTTACGGCCAAAGGAATTGCGCTGAAAATGAACGTGGTCAAAAGCCGCGTATCAAAAATTATCGAAGGATTGCTCAAAAAGAAGTTGGTTCAACGCATCAAAGATCCCGAGGACTCCAGGGTCAGCCTGCTCAGCCTGACATCCCAGGGGCATGAAAAAGTAAATCATATCAATGAATTTCTAAATGATGTCCACCACCAGGCCCTGCTTCAGATCGCGCCGGACCAGCGCAAAACCGTCCTGACCAACCTGGACATTCTCAAGGCCTCGATGGAAGCGATAAAGGAAATGATGGTGTGATTTATTTTTCATAGTCGCTTTAATCGTCAAAAGGAATATATCTTTTAGGAAAAAGGTTCATAGTATCAACTAAATACAACTAAAATGTCATTTAAGTTTCATAATTAACTGGAAAACAGGGTTAACACCATAACTAAAGGAGGCAAATTATGGATATGCAAAATATCGAAACCGAATTCACAGAACTTAAATCCCAGCTGGCGGCTCTGGATAAAAAAATCGCCGAAGACAAGCTTTCAATGGTGGTTTTCAGCGGCGATCTTGACAAAATCATCGCCGCTTTTGTTATTGCCACCGGTGCAGTTGCCATGGGGATGGACGCCGTCATGTTTTTCACTTTCTGGGGAACCCCGGTTCTCAGAGACGCAAAGAAGAGCGTGGGCGGTAAGGACACATTCGGTAAAATGTTCGGCGCCATGCTGCCCAAAGGGCTGGGCCAGGTCAAGCTTTCCCAGATGAATATGGGGGGCATGGGTACGGCCATGATGAAATCTTTGATGAAAAAGAAGAACGTGGCGTCACTGGAGCAATTTTTGGAAATGGCGGAAGAACTCGGCGTGCGGATCTTTGTCTGTGAAATGTCTATGGATCTGATGGGATTTAAAAGAGAAGAAATGATCGATTATAAAAATTTGACGTTTTGCGGGGTTGCTAAATTTTTAGAAGAAGCCGCTAACAGCAAGGTTCAGCTTTTTATTTAGTAGCGATGCTATTTGAGTCATTTTTATCCTTTTAGGAAGAATTTTAAAAACCACGAAACCCCCGGTTAATCCGGAATAGGAGGAACAAAATGAGTGATGATATCAAAGTTGATAAGGTATTTGATTTGAAAGGTTTACCGTGCCCGATGCCGGTTGTGAAAGTCAGCAAAGGGATCAAAGAGGTTGAGATCGGTCAGGTAATTGAGGCTCAGTCAACAGATCCCGGCTCATTGACGGACTTTCCGGCCTGGGCCAGGACCAGCGGAAACGAAATATTAAAAACTGAACAAGATGATGGTGATGTTATAAAGTTTTATATCAAACGTAACGTATAGAACACGCATGCTAATCTTTTTTTAATTTGAAACTAAGGGGAGGTCGTTTTGCAGACGCTGTATTATATCATCTTGGTGCCGATGGTCTATGTGGCCTTTGCCACTTTCTTTATCGGCACCGCGGTCCGGTTGATAAAGATTTTTAAAGAACCCAGCCATCCGGCCACGCTTCAGATTTATCCTGAGAAAAAACCCAGATGGCTATGGGCCTTGCATGACACGTTTCTGTTTCCCACCGTCCGCAGACACAAACCGCTGCTGTGGGTATTTTTGATGGCCTTTCACATTTGCATATTATTACTGATTATCGGTCATCTGGAGTTGTTTGGTGAAATCGAGACGCTCCAATTAATTCCCCATGAGATTTTTCTGGGACAGGGGCTTGTTGGATTGATTGCATCGATTGCCTTACTCTATTTCCTATTTCGCCGCTTTATTTCACCGGTGCGCGAACTTTCGGTTCCGGAAGATTATTATCTTTTAATCTTGCTATTTCTGGTGGTTCTTTTTGGCAGCCAGATGGATTGGGCCCGAAGATGGTACTTTTATGAGGAGCTAGGCGTTGATCATTACCGGGAATACCTTTCCAGCCTCTTATATTTTAGGCCCTATTTACCGGGAGAGGTGACCGATACGGGTCATTCTTTTATGCTGGTGTTGCATGTATTTTTCGCGAATTTATTTTTGATGTTTTTCCCGTTCAGCCAGCTGATGCATTCGTTCTTATCGTTGCCGATGAACAAGCTCAGGCGCGGTTAGCGGTTCAAAGTTCTGGGTTCAGAGGTTCAGGGTTCTTGCCTCTGACTTTTGTTGTCTAACCTTTGAACCTTGAACCGTTGAACCAGGGGACTGACACCATAAATAGTAATAATTAACACCTAATAAGACAATTATATATCAGAGGGATTTGATGATGGATCAAAAAACACGTGATGATTTGCTTAAACTTTTTCAAGGCAAATTAAATGAAGCCATGCGGTTTTATCTGGAAACCTGCACCCGCTGCGGTGTATGCACCGAGGCCTGTCATGTACATGCTTCTATGGGGCAGGTCAAATATATTGCAGCATACCGCGGAGAAATTGTGCGACGACTTTATAAAAAGTATTTCAAAGGTCGCGGAAAAGCTTGGCCGTCAGTGGGTGAGGCCAAAGAGCTCAGCGACATGGCCCTCGAGGAGCTGTATGACGCGGCTTACTCGTGCACGGGCTGCCGGCGCTGCATGGTGTATTGCCCGTTTGGGATTGACACCCAGATGCTGATGTCCATTGCCAAGTTGCTGCTGGTTGGCGCCGAATCCGAACCTGAAATCCTTACGCTGCTGGCGGACACCTCTATTGAGAAGGGTAAATCCATAGACTTGTTCAAAGAAAATTTTATGAAAGGCATCAAAAGGCTTGAGGCTGAAGTCGTTGAAAAATGGAAAATGGAAGCAGAAGAGACCGCCATTCCGGTGGATGTTGAGGGCGCGGATCTGCTCTATGTTGCTCTGGCCGGAGCCCATTCGATCATTCCGGCGGCCGCTATTTTCAATGCAGCCGGCGAAAACTGGACCCTGAGCTTCTTTGAGGCCGTTAACTTCGGTGCCTTTGTGGGAGATCCCACCAAGACGAAGCTGATCTTGGATCGAATTGTCAATGAAGCCAAACGACTCAAGGTTAAAGAGGTCTGTATCTGTGAATGCGGGACGGCTTATCGGGTAATGAAACAGCTTACCGGGAAACAGCCGTTTAAGGTCAGCTCGATTACCGAAGTCCATGCCAGATATATCCGGGACGGCCGCATCAAACTGGATAAAACCAAACTGGACGGGGCCGTCACCTACCATGATCCCTGTCAAATCGCGCGCAACGCCGGCGTGATGGATGAACCGCGCTATATTTTGAAACATCTGACGGATGATTTCAGAGAACTTACTGATGATCCGCGCTACAACTGGTGCTGTGGCGGTGGTGGTGGACTGGTTGCCATGGGGGAAGATACCCTGGATTTTCGCATGAAATCCGCTAAGGTCAAGGTTGATCAGGTCAACGACACCGGCGCCCGCATTTTGGCCACTGCATGTGAGAACTGCCACGCCCAGCTGGACGATTTAAACAAGCATTACGAAATGGGTGTTGAGGTCAGATTTTTGAGTTCCATGATTGCCGATGCTTTAATACAGGACGCACAGGAGGTATAGCCCTAAAATATCCGGCCTCGGGTTAAAAGCGCTACGTTTTTGCCAACCTGAAGACAACTATTTTCCATCCGACGCAAACAAAGTCCAAGCCAGATTTTTAATTGACCAAATCAAGATAGGGTGTCTGGATTTAAAAACAAGCATCTTATTTTCGCGTATTTTTTTATTGACAATATATACTACAAAGTGGGATATAAATATATCACAATGTGATATAATAACGGTTCACAACTTTATATTTTTATTTTATGGGGCAACTTAAGAACAGTTCATTTATTCAAAGGGGACCAAAAATGAAAACCGTTGCTGTGCTTATTAACGATAAGGAGAAGCAATATGAAGGGCTGCGCTCGAGTCTGGGCATGCTGCTTTATAATACCTGGGTGCAGATGTTCGTGGTGAATGATGAAATTGCCAACATGGATGAAGCCTATCACGATAATATGGAGTTCCTCGATGAGATGGAGGGGGAACGCTTTTCAAACAACAAAACCAATGTTGAAAAATACGGTTTCAAATACGCATCCATTGAAGAGATCGGAGAAATGCTGCAAAAAGCCGACCTTGTTATTCCTTTTTAAGGAGGCATCTAAAATGAAAATACTTCATATTCTTAGAACCCGGCCTGAGGCTACTGTTGAAAAATTAATGCAATCGGCGACCAACGGAGACCGATCAAAGGTGACCGAGCTTTATGAATTCAAAGACGACCGAGATTGGGCGCAGCTCGTGGATGAAATTTTTTCCAACGACAAGGTAATAAGCTGGTGGTAACCCGCTCGCCATAGATACAGATTCAGGACTCAGAAACGAGAAGAAGGGAAGACACGTTATGGCTGAAAAATTAGGTATCCTGGTCAGCTCAGATAAACACCTCGATTATGTGATCAATTTGACTGAGGCCGCGCATAAAAAAGACAAAGCGGTTGAAATATTTTTTACCGGGAAAGGTGTGCTTCTGACTCAGGCTTCGGATTTTAAAAAACTGATCGGCAAAGCCAAGATGACCCTGTGTGATGTGAGCTTCAGGGCTTTGAAGCTTGAGGGCGATGTCCCTGGACTCGGATTTAAAGATTTTGCCACCCAGGCAAAGAATGCGGATCTCATTGAAAAAAGTGACCGTTATTTGGTGTTCTAACTTGCCCCCGGGATCAATAGCATCCAGCTGTCGGCATCAATAGGAAAAAACAATGGATGTGAGCTGGAAAAGAAAAAAGACCATAAATGGAACAAATGGTGGCGGGGTTAATCTTGTCGCTGAGCTGGTTGACCATTATCATACGGCTGGCAACGCCAGTGGTAATTTTAATACCCAACTCGGCACCATCGGTGAGAAATTTCTAAATTCAAAAGCGCGCGACATGAGAGCATTCCACCAGGGGTTGTTTTGGGAGCATGTCGATCGGGAATTAAATCGCCTCATCTTGAAACCGCAGGAGAGGCAAAAAATAGAGTCTACTATTTCAGAAACGGTTCCGAGGCCCGATAGGGACTGGGCTCTTTGGAGTGTGACCTGTATTCCGCGCTATGATCCTTAGAATTCCAATTGCATAAAAAAACGGCCTGGCTGCCCTTTTACAAGGGACAGTCAGGCCGCTTCCTTAAAAGCTTCCCTCTTTCCTATATTTTAATCAATTATTTACAGTGACCATCCTGTATTGCCCACTGCAACCCGTCACAATCACCCAGGTCGCAGGCCCTCCTGAAATCCGCACAGGAGTCTTTGATTTTTTTCATCTGGAAATAAACCAGAGCCCGATTCAGGTGCGCCTTTGCGTATCTGGGTTTGATCTGAAGGCATTTATTGAAATCTGCTTCGGCTTGTTGGTATTGATCCAGGGCGTAGTAGGCATTGCCGCGATTGTTAAGCGCCTCGGCATATTGCGGTTTTATCCGGATGGCCTGGCTGAAGTCATTGATGGCCTGCTGATGAAGCTCTAAATTGTAAAATGCCAGGCCCCTGTTGTTGTAGGATTCGGCCATTTTAGGGTTGGCCGCTATGGCCTTATCCAAGTAGGTTTTGGCCTTGCCGGGATCCGTGTATTGCCCGTTTTGCCACAGGGTCTGTGCGGCCGCATTCCAGTCCGTATCTTTTGCGTCAGGGGCTTTTTTAATTCTGCGTTGCGGAAGTTTTATCGGTGCATCTCCCTTTTTAAGGCTCGGGTCCTGTTTCATCAGCGATGCAGGATCCCCTGCTATATCACTGACGAATTTGTACATCTGGCCCATCATTGCAGCGCCAAATACCCCCACGAGTACAAGCGGCGTCAGCTGAATGATCGTCCACAAGATCATTATTTTAGTGATTGCCAGGCTTTTGTGCTTGATCCAGCCCCAGATAAATGTCCATAAACCACAGGTAATAATCCCGATAATGCCTTGCAGCACCCCGCCGTGTTTAAATTGCTTAATCAGAACAATGATAAAAACGATCAAACTGATGAGCGCCAACACCGGGAACAAAAGACCGATACCCATTTCAAACATAGTTTACCTCATTTTCGTTTTTATTTAATGAAATGTTCTATCTATATTTAAATCAGATTTATTATTCGTAAAATCCAGTAGGCCAGGATACTTAGCATTAGCAGACAGACGATTCCGCTGAGCCTTTCAAAAGTCGCTATCTGATCAGCGATTTTTTGTTGAATCCCGGCCGGCAGGATGCTGGCGACGACCAGGAGAATACCGGCGCCTAAAAATAGGGGCGCAAATGCGTGCAAATCAATGGCGGCTTTCCAGTGCCCCTGGGCGAACAGCACCATCGCCCTTGTCAGGCCGCATGCGGGGCAGGCCACACCCAGTGCTGATTTTAGCGGGCATTGCCATGCAATAGTGCCTGCCGTGGTTAATGCAACTTGCACAACTGTTGCTGCAGCCAGCAGAACGGTGGCCTGGCGGTTTCGCACCAGAGGTCCCAGGACAGGTGAAAAAAATTCGCTCCTGATTCGTGTGATTTTGATGCGATCGGATTTCATAGGGATTCTTACAATGCCAATTAAGCTGTTTGCGGCAAAAATCCGTTTCGAAAGATTGGTGCAAAACGGTGTTGCCTACACATTCTGAATTATCGGCAAATATCTGAAAATCTTTATTTTTTATTGAATGCTGAGGCGAGAAGCCCTTATAAAACCATGGATTATCAAAGATCCAGCGTTCACCGTCCTATTTTTGAAAGGATCGGCGAATTGGCTGCTGGCTGGCTGATGTCGTTAAAATATTTTTTTTAGCCGACACATTAATTTTAGCAGATAATGCCGGTATTTAGCAAATTTTTCTAATAGATGGTGGTTTTATTTGGGTGTTAGGCTGTCGATCGCCGCGCTAAAGGGGTTCTAATAAAAGATGGTTCGGGTGCGATGGCGCGGGATGGATTTGTAGGCGGGCTGCTGGCCGCGATTCCAGAGCAAAAAATCAAGTTCCATGGAGGTGATCGCCTGCCCGGATGCGTTGAGCGCATCCTTTAATCGCTCGACGGCATGCAGGGCACAGGCCCTGATTTCGATTTCCTCCGCCGAGCCGGCTGGTATCAGCTTTCCCGCTTCGATGTGTTGGATCAACGCTTGCGGGTAAACTAAAATATGATCCACCCGCAGGACATGTGGTACCAGATTATCCGCGAAAATGGTTAGATTCTGCAGATCGTCAAAGCGTCCCAGCTCCCGACCCTCAAATGCCAGCGACAGGTCTGCAGCGGCCAACTGGGCGCGTTTATAAAATGGCACCTTGACTGCATCGTATAATTCAACATCGCAAAAGTAGGGCATCCGAATAAGCAGTTGAATCAGGCGTTCAGCCGATGCACCGGCAGCCTCGATCAAGGCTGTAAAACCGCCGTCGAAATCTCCCAGCACATACCTGCCCAGGGCGTTTAAGGCTGTGGCAAAAAGCTGCATGAGTTCACCCATGTGCCGGCTATGCGAATCCTGGCCGAAAATCCGGCTGCAGTCTTGCGCAGTCAGTCGGGTTAATTCCCGTGCGCTAAGGGGCCCCTCATTTTTAAAACGGTCATTGAGGCAACTGGCCACCGTAAAATACCCGGACATGCCCGGGCGTTTCTTCATATGCGGAAAATATCCCGATCCGAAATTAATGCTGTCAAGGATCAAGAAAAAAGCGGCTGTGTCGTCACCCATGTTCAGGTAGTGGCTTGCGGCGTCATGTTCAGGCATGCTGGGCTTTATGTCCAACAACGAAGCAGCATATGAAGGGATCAAATCATAGTTGATTTGGATGTGGGCGGCACGCTCGGCCACGGTTTTGCAACCTGCCCGAACCTGTTCCAAGAGACTGCTTTGCATCGATAGGTACCTGTTCTAGATTATTTTGCGACTGCGACGATTCAGACCGAAGGCTCTGTTTGTGGACGCGGTTTAATATCGACCGAAGAAAAAATATCTCACGGTTTTAGTTTTCGGATAATAATTTCCAGGTCTTTTGTTACGATAATTCGGCTGTCGTCCAATCCAGGCATGGTGGCATAACCCGTGATGGTCGCCTCTTTAACCTGATTTTTTGAAACGATCTGAATCTTGACATCCGACTCTTGTCTAGGATGGTGATAGATCTCGATCTTTTCTCCCGGGGCCAGTTCACCCAGATCCTGATCTTGTGCGGTGGATATGATAACGACCTGATTTAAGCGGTAAGGGCTTTCATTGACGATCTCAAGATAAATTTTACTTGCGAGATGACCGCCGACAAAGACGTAAACCAGGGCCAGGGGTATATTCAGAAGAATAAGCGTAATGGCGTTAATACTTATTCGTCTGCCCTCGCGCCGCTCGGGTTCGGCTGTCTGCATATTTAGTAACAAAAACAGCAAAACACATCCGATGCCAACGAGGCCCAGAATAAATCCGGCCACCAGCAACAGGAAGCCGATGTCCAACAGAAAATAGGCGTGGGTCTGCCAGTATGCAAAAAGGACAATTGTCGCCACCAGCAGCGGAGCCCCCCAGCAGATAAACCCGGATATCAATAAAACCCTATATTTCATTTCACCATGCCATTTCAGCTGGTTCTGAGCTTGCTCAAATTCTTAACATTATGATGACGAACGCATTTCCTTCTGTAAATTTTGCACATCTATTTTTATTATTACCGGAGCGTCAACAGGGCAGAGCCGATTCTTCCTTTTTACCCGTATCATTCGGATCTGACCGGTTTCATCTGCACGATAACTGGGCACCGCTGTTAGGTGGTTATACGGAAAAATCGGAACAAAATCCGGTGGCATAACCACTATAAAATGATCTGTTGTCGCTTCATCTTCAGTTCACCTTCCATGAAAAATACCAGTCATCCTGTGGCATAAAGTTTTGACGCTGGAATATAAAATTGTCGTGATCCCCAGCTTCAAGCGCATAATTTGACCGGGTGATATTCACATCCTGTGGGAATAAGCGATACATGCCCTTTTGAAGCGGGTGTTTCCAGGGCGCTGTCGTGGTTAGGAGGTATCTGGCGTTCCTTTTTGGCGCCTGTTGTCGGTACTCAACGGCGATGTGAATCTCCTCATCCGTTTGTTGCATTCCATGCTACGATCGCGGTTTGCCAAACCTTTGTCTGAAGGTGTCTACAAACACTCGATTCGCCCTTTTGGAAATTACCTCAAGGGGCGAGAAGCCTTTTCTCCAGGCAAGATAAAAGGTTATCATCATTAAAATGAAGGTGAGCACAATGTTCGGCCATGCGTTTAGGGCCCACTGGCCTGACCAGCTAAGTTCTATATTCCGGAGATAAGGATAAAAATACGGGATCGGCCACTGGTAGCCTTCGGGGCCACGGGAGCCGATGAGATCGCAAAACAGATGCAGATGAAAAACAAAAAACGCCAATAGGGCTGTTAATAATCGCCGTTTTGCTACTGCCAGCGCTGTAAGAAATATGACTATTGCGAGAGTTAGATTATGCCCGATGACATGATGATATTTGCTATACCAAAGCAATGGTTGTTCGGTATGTTGTGTGACCAGTTCGACCAGTATGCCCACTCCGTCAACATCCGGAGAGATACCCGCCAAAGTGATGATAACCCGATCACGGATTTCAAGCCTGGGTATGCTGGCGGCTGTCCAGCTTGCCAGAAGGTGTGTTATTGGCTGCATACCGTCACCCTTTGTGCGAAATTGAGGTTCAGCGGGCCCTGAAAACAGGAGTTCGCTGTGTAAAATCCCTGCTAAAGAAATCATATCGCAATTGGTCGGAAACCGCAAAAATTTGGCAGGAGAATATCCCATAAGCTATTCGTATGAAATAATATATAGATTCTAGCGCCTTATTAAAAATGCATCTTAAATCTTATAAATGGAGGGATATTAAACAGGGGATCATGCGGAAATATGTTAAAATCACATCTTAATCAATTTTGTAAACTGCACCTTGTGGTCACCGGGCCGATTGTAATCGCTTGTTACCGGGAGACCGTCGATTTGGTCATCACCCGGTTCGAGCTGAAAGCCAATTCGTTTGTGAAATTCAACCGAGCCCCGGTTCACCGGAGATGTGCATGCCCGTATGATATTGCGGCCATGGGTTCGACAGATTTCAAAAAAGCGCTCATACAATGTCGTGCCGAGACCCTTTTTGCGAAAATCCGGATGGACTCCCATGAAATGAACATATGCTTCATTTTTAAGCGCTGGTGAAATAAAGCCGATTAAAAAGCCGATCATCTCATCCTCTTTTTCGATCACAAAAGATGTATTGTTAAAGTGATTCAAAAACAGCCTCGGCAGCATGGCGGTAAGGTCGCGGCCGCCCCACCAGTACTGCAGGGCGGCAATAATTTTATCATGATCGGCAGGTTCGGCCTTTCTGATCAATATATCTTTTGCGATCATCTCGTCATCCTCTCGGGGAAATGATGACGGCACAACTTGTCCAATCGCGCCATTGACCGGTCGTGAAACCGGTAAAAAAGGGGTACGGCAGCCATGGCGCCCACCAGTGCCAGAAACATATCCCACTGCGCGTCCCAGATATCGCCCTGTGAACCTAAAAAGGCGGTGCCGACATCAGATGCCACGATCAGGGCGATCCACCACTCCAGCAGTTCCCAGAAAGCTGCGATGGCCAGAATGATGCTAAAGACAATAAAATAAAACCAGCCGCCCCTTTGCAGCGGTGTGACCCGCAAAAGAACTTCACGGATAATAAAAACAGGGAACACACCCAGAGCGACATGCCCCACGCGGTCGTAGTGGTTGCGACTGAAGCCGAAAACCTCCATGGCCCAGTTTCCCAGGGGCGTTTTGGCATAGGTATAATAACCGCCGTAGATCAGGATGAACATATGAAAAAACACACACCAGTAAGCCATGTGCGACATCGGGAACCGGCGATAAAGTGCCATGAGCACGGCGATACCGGCAAGGCCGGGGCCCACCTCCAGCAGCCAGCTGAATCGTCCCGCCGGGGGTGCCATCACGGTCGCAATGCAGACGAGAACGACGATACCCAGGAGGATCAACGGAGTGCGGTAATATGAAAACGGTACTGCTGCCATTTATTTCCCCTTTTTGTCAGATTCATATTTTAGCCAATGCTCGGGATCGGATTGGGTAAGCGCTTTGCCGGTCTCCAGATAATGGTTCATGGTGGCTTCCCAGAATTTCATATCTTTTACAAAATTATCCTCGCTAAAATTTTCGATGAATCGATTGCCCGCTTCGGTCAGCGCGGTGATGGTGTAGGTGATGTGAACGCGCGAGGTTTGCTGACCGCCGTCCTCGGCGCGAACCATTACTTCGGCCACTCTTGAATCCGGGGTGATGCGGGCAAAATTCGTCTCGCAGGCGGCATCATCTCTTTTGGTGATCAGCCAGATGGTGTCTTTTTCACCGGCACTTTTGGAGGTAAATACACACCCTTTTTCCGCGAAGCCGGATTCCGAAAAAGTCAGATGATACTCCCAGCCATCCAGCCATTCAGCCTCTTTGACCGGACAGATCAAAGAATGAACCACTGAAGGCGGCGCCTGAATGGACTGAACATAATTTCGGGTGACTCTTTTTGCTTTAAAATTTGAATGATTGGTAGGATTCATGGGTTTCTCCGTGTGTAGCGCGCTTTTCGCATCTTAGCGGTTTATTATATCCAAAACTTCCTGCAGGCTCGAAATCACTGTAACCTCATTTCCCCAAGAGCGGTTTTCGAAAAGATTTTCGTTGGGATACACTACCTGGAAATCCAAAGCATCGCTGTCTGTGAGGTTAACCGGCCTGGCAATGAATATTGGATGGATTCCGGCTGCGGTGGCCCCGGCAACATCCGTTTTGGTATCCCCGACATAGACTGCATTCGCCGCTGAAATTCCGGTTTGTTGAAGCGCCAGCGCAAAGATGCCAGGGTCGGGTTTTTTAACACCCACCTCACTGGAGATGATGGTGGCGTCAAAGATGTTTTCCAATCCATTATGGGACAAAATTCGGCGAACATGCGGCGGATGGTCGAAATTGCTTACCAGACCGACCGTTTTGTTGTTTTGTTTTAGTGCCGTTAGAACCGGCATTGCCTCAGGATCGATAGAGATTTGCGTTTGCCATGCGTTGGCGATCGTATCGGCGATATGGCCAAGCTCTCCCTTGGGCAGCTGATGGTTGAGTTTCTGGCATAAACGCTGAATACGATGCTCAAGAACGGTTAAATGATCTTCATTGCCGGACGGCGCCGTCGCGCTGAAAAATCCATCGCATTCCTGTGAAAAGGCTTCTGCGGAGATTTTTAAACCCTGCTTTATTAGCAAATGATAAAACGTCGTCAGCCAGTCAGACCAGGCTGCTTTCATATTCCCATAGATCAGCAAGGTTCCGTAAAGATCAAAAAAAATTCCCTGTACGCTCATTTTTTATCCAACCATTGTTACATGACAAAGGCATCCACAAAACCCTTTTCGCGATGATTGAAAGCTTTTGGATCCGAGTAACCTGAGTCCTCTTATTCGCAGCCGGCGGGTTTCTCCCAGTGACCGCTGAAGCCGGCCTCCATCGAAGATGGCAGACATGACTGCCAGGGGATTTGTGTTAAATTTTTTGCCCGCTGCCCGATGGCACATTTGTCTTCCACAACCTGCAATTTTAAATCTCCCTGGTCCAACGTCCAACGATAAAAACCCTTCACCGCTATACAACAAGGGTCATTAAAAACCTGCACCCGGTTTTGGTCAATCACAAAAGACCCGATACTTCGCCAGCCGGTAGATTCATGAAAGATTCGAAAAATACCTTTGTCTAAATTCAGTTTCCATATGCCGCCTTGGGGTACGTAATCCGGGCAGCGACGGCAGGGAACCGGCGGTGTCTTTTTGGGGTCGAACTTGGTATAGGTTCCATCCAAAGTGGTGTGCGTTCTGGCAGGAAGTGGCGCCGTATGGGGAAACGGTGTTTTCTGAAGCAACTCGGACCAAATGATAGAAGTTGAACTGCTTTGTCCAGTAGTTTGAGCGGGCTCAGATTCCGTGCCGAAGGCCCCGGGCGGAAAGGAGCCGTATAGTGCCGCCAGGACCCCCCAAAATACCAATACGCCCACAAAAAAAGTAATCCTGGCGGCAATTGCATAATCCGGATATCTGGCAATCAAACGATTCATGGGTGGATCATTCCATTTCCCGAACCATGTAAACATTTTCCAGGTTGATCAAAAATGTAACGCTGTCCGTTTCAAGTTCAGATTCTTTAAAATGGAAGGTCTCTGATTTGTAGAGATCCCTGGCTAAAACAATGTCTAATGTCGCTTTGGGCGGATTGTTAAAAACCGTTTTTCTTCTTTCCCACAAATAGTTGAATCGTACCGCAATTTTTCCCCTTGAATTACTCTGTGCAATCTTTAATAGAGTCGCTTGCTTGGAACGGGTATAATCATAACCGGTGTCGACAAAGTAAACATTGACCGCTTCAAGTGGGAAACTCGATTCCTTATCAAGGACACGGCCTTGAATCGAAAAAATGGTGACAGATCTAATTTGCTGGGTGGCACATCCGATGATGCCCAGGCCAATGAACACAGTTATCATCAAGCGGAGTTTCATAAACCGATCAAAGGGTAGAGAATCAGAAAATGGGCTGTTTGACAACGACTCGAATAACATTATCGATTGAATATAGGCATTCTAAAATTTAATCAAGCACTTCGCCAATGACCCGTGCCGCTGATGATGAGGCGGTCGGTTTATGTGGCCTGCCGCTTTAAGACTTTTCTTCCATATGGACACACCGATGAACAAATACCACAGTTGTGTCCCTGATGATATTCATAATAGTTTTCCTTTTTCCAGCGGTCACAGGCCGTAACATCGAGGATTTTTTCACGCTCAAGTCCTGGATGCCATGCATTGCCTGTTAATGCGTTTGCGGGACAGGCCTCAACGCAGCGCATACAGCGACCGCAAAAGCTGCGCACAATTGGGGTTCCGTTTAAAGCCACCCCATTGGTGAAGATGGTGCCCAGACGGACCCATGAGCCGAACTTGCGGGTGATCAGCTGGCAGTGACGCCCGATCCAGCCCAATCCCGCCCGGGTGGCTGCGGTTTTGTGGGGAAAATCTCCTTTGATGTTAACTTTGTCCGTGCGCTCGGACGCCGCCAGCGCGTAAGCTTCAAAGCCGCGGTTTTGGATTTCGTCTGCCAGCAGCCGTGCCAGTTCGTTTATCAGATGATTTACCCGGGCGTACTCATCGGCATAGACCCGGTTGGGTCCCTGCATTATGCCGGCCATGATGTGCGGGTTCATGGGGATCACCCAGGAAACCGCAAAGGGTAATCGTTGACCACCGGCATCTTTTGGTGTCTCAAAGTCCCTAAGATCGGCCACACCCCAGAGTGTAATTTCATGGGCCTGCATCCATTCGGTCAGCCAGGAATGATTCGAAGAAGAGGCGTTTTTCAAAATAATGCCTTTGCCGGTTTGTAATGATTAAGGGAATTTGTTGTATATCGAGAAAAGCAATTAAATTCAAATCGAGAATTTGTTGGTTTTCAGAGCAGAATAAGGTGGGAATTCAGCGGCGACGGATTGCCGTTAGCTGAAATGATTCGTTATGCGATTTTGGTCTTTTTGTTCCTGGTCTGATTTATTTGCACTCAGTTTTGAGCAAACCCTGGAGAAGGGGGTTCGGGCTCTGATATTTGTTCATCCGCTTCATTTGCAATCCTATCCTCAAGCAAGTTCCATATATCAATAAATCCCATATCCGCTGCTATGTCTAAAGGCGTCTGGTCCATATAAATTTGGATTTCAACGATATCATTATCCGATAATATTGGCGCCTTAATACATCTGGCAAATGGAAAATCAGCTTCCATCTTAACATTTATATTTGCTTTACTGGATAATAAATGTTCAACAATATCCTTATTGCCGATGGCGACTGCAATGTGTAAGGGCGTTGCCCCATTATCTGCTCTACTGTTTACATCAAGACCTTGCCTGATTAAAAACTTAACTAAATCTAAATTTCCGCTTTGTGTCGCATGATGCAAAACAGTCGCGTCGTAATGAGTCTTGCTGCCAGTGTCCGCACCATTTTCAACAAGATATTTGACAATTGAAAGTTTTCCTATCCAGCATGCGGCGAAAATCGGTGTAGCCCCTTCGATATCCTTAGAATTAGGCTTCGCGTTGTGTTCAATGAGAAATTTGACGATTTTCATATCTCCATTCATGGCAGCGCCATGAAGTGGCGTAAGCTCTGCTTCAGGGACTTTAATATTTACGTTTGCTCCATTATTTATCAGCAACTTAACGATCTCGAAATGACCCAGATAAGATGCATGGTGCAAGGCTGCTTGCCCGCTGTCATCTCTGGCGTTTACGTCTGCTCCATTGCTTAATAATTTATCTACCAATTTAAGATCGCCCTTTTTGGTTGCTTCTATCAAATCACCTGCGCTTGAAATATAAGTGTTTGCCTTTTTTTTTGCTTCACTCCAAATTTTCTTTGAATACCCTCCATTCGCACAATGATCCGGATATCTGCTGTTTTTTGTATCTACGTAGGCCGCGGCATAAGGTACAAGCCATTTTGGATTCTGATAATTATTATAGTAATGTCTGGGGGAATACCAGGGGGGGCGTGGGGTAATTCTCTGGAGCGTCGCATTTTGTGCGTCACACTCAATTTTATATGCCTCAAACCCAACCACAATATGTTCAAACATGTGACCTTTCATCAGCACCTCTCTGCTGGACCATTCGCCGTCTGAACTCTGAAAGGCAACATTGGTTCCCTTCGAAACCATTGAATGATAATTCGCCAGAACAGCGAATATGATAAACAAGACAGGGATGGAAATTGTGTATAGAATTGGCTTCTTTAATTTGATCATTCGAAATACGGCCTGTCCATCATTGGTGAATTCTGGAAAGCTCAACCGTTTCATCTTTTCCCGCCATGGTAAGAATGAGCGTGTCATCTTCCAATTGATATTGCATGTTTCCCTTTTGCAGGGAAGCATTGCATCGCAGAAAACCGGGGCTGTGCTCTTTTTCCACATTGTTCGACGCGAGAACCCGGATTTCTTCAGGCGTTATCACCGCAGGAGAGGAGACTTCCGCCAGGACACTGTATTCTTTGAAAGCGCATGTATTGGAAGCAATGACCTCGCCCTCATTGATGATGAGGGTTAACTGGATGGACATTCCGCCCGTTTCTAATTTCATCAGCTCCCAGGAGCCGTAAAGATCCGTTTCCACATTGGACTCCTCTGCCAATGCGTTACCACCCCAAAATGCAAACAACGTCATTACAACAAGGCCAGATACGAACAGAAATTTAGTTGGGTTCATTTGCTGCCTTTCATTCTTCAATTATTAAACGTTTTTCTTTTTTCTTCCAGGCGTTGATCGAGGTTTTTTAACATCTCGATGGTTTTTTTGAGATTTTGATTGGATTCTTGGAGCTTGCGATTTTTTTCCCGGAGATTGATTTCTTCACGGGTTAATTTGTGATTGGTTCGGCTAAGTGCCAATTTTGTCTGTTTTGATTGTTTTAGTTGGTCCTTCATCCTGTTAATCTGCTGATGCTGAACTGCAATCTCTTTCGACAGACGGTCGATTTCTTTTAATGACGCCATCCAGTCTAGCGTTTCACCATCGACGGGAGATTCTTCCAGACTGATATAGAATTTAAGATGTTTAAGGGATTTTTGGTAATTTCGCAGGTGATTTTTGTGATCGGAATAAAGGTGCGCCAGCCTTAAATGTGCTTTTTTTGCTTCGGCAGATTTTGAATTTTTCAAAATAACCTGGTTCAACTCCATAATTTCTTGGGAGTATTTGTCATTGGCAACCGGTTGACCGGTTGACGATGACGGTTCTTGGCTGATATTCTGCGTATGAGAACAGCCGGTCAACACCAAAATCAGTGCCAGGACAGCGATAAAATTCCTTTTCACTGTTAATCTAGGCATTTATTTTCCTTTTGAACTCCGTTTGAGGCCCTGCAGGCTGATTAATTTGCGATCCCGTTCTCCCTTTCTTTTACCGTCCCCGCGCTGATCTACCATAAAAATGCTTCCGGCCACTGTTTTGGCATGCTCCTTCATTTCCGCAGCCACTTCACCGTACTGGATGTGATTTTTGAATTTACGCTTTACGTTCGTAACCACGGCAATGGAGAGGGTCGCCAGTGGAAATTTGACTTCCTGGCCCTGGCGGTTTTCACCAACAATATGACCGCGCTGCCTGTCTTCTTCATCGTAAAATCCGGGAATATTTTTATCAAAGGTATCAATTACCGCCTGGCAGATTCTCGGATAAAGATCCGGAGTGGTGATCAGTACATAATCATCCCCGCCAATGTGGCCGATAAAATCATCTTCGTGTCCGTATTTGGCAACCGCTTCACTGATTATAGCGGCGGTGGCCTGGATGATATCGTTGCCCTTGGCATATCCGTAATGGTCATTGTAGGCTTTAAAATTATCGATATCCATCAGACAAAAGGCAATGGGTTCCTTGGCGGCAATGCGCTTGTTCATTACATTTTCTATGGCAACGCCTCCGGGTAGCCGTGTCAGGGGACTGGTATCCAGATACATTTCTTCGAGTTGTTTTAAGCGCTTGGCCATGGTGATAAATGCTTGAGCCAGCTCTCCAAGCTCATCCTTGTTGCGGATGTTGGGCCGATGATCAAACTTGCCTTCGGCGATCATGCCGGTGGCGTACTTTAATTTTTTTATGGCCCCGGCGATGTTGTGAGTGATGACAAAGGCCGCTATCAGCGAGAACAGCAAGCCAAGGCCGCATAAAATCCCTGCGGCTTTGAAGGCGATCCGACCGATGGTTGTCATCAGAGCGGTTTTCTGATTCCGCTCCAGCTGTGCACGGCCTTGCATTTTTTGGATAACAGCATTAATTTTTTCCTGCTGAGTCTTGATATTTTTCTCAAAAGCTTTCGATATCGGAGAGTCAGGGTCCTCGATCCATCCGATGGCTTCTGAAAGGATATACTTATACTCCGTTTGAAGGTTTGCGATTTGGTCGATGGGATAATCTTTTTGGCCGGGTAAGGCGAGCAACTGCTCGGTCAGTCGATTAAATTCTTTTTCCTTATTCCAGAACTTCTTCAAATCTTCAGGGCTCTTTAAAATAAGGTAGCGCTGGACAGACCGTTCCTGGGCCAGGATGACGTCAACCATTTTTCCCGATATGCTGGTGATGGGCAGATCTGTCTCCAAAATACTGCTGTTAATTTTATTGAGCTGATTCAGATTAAACAGCGCAAAGATGGAGATACCCACCAGCAGGAGCAGCAACACACTGTATCCCAGCATGAGTTTTTTGGCGATATTGAGACGGTAAAAAGGGCTAACGGCAAATTCGATTAGCCGGTCGATGATTTTCCGTTCACTAGGTTGTGATGAGTTGCGGTCAGCCACTGGTACACCCGGTTGTTAATTTATGTTGAAACTAAAAGTTCTGTTTTTGTTTACAAATACCTGGGAATGTTATCGGCTGGGGGGCTGTTGAACTTGAGAAAAAATCAGGGGTTGTCCTAAAAGTGTATTTATCTCGAGCCCGTCTCAAAAATAGGATTTCGGTTCAAGATTCCGTCTTCGCCACGCGAAAAGCGTAGCTACGCCGGTACAGGCGCGGCGGAGCCGAGTTTTTCCAGCGTAGAAGGATTTAAAGTGAGGCACCAACAAAGATATTGGGCCAAAAGACATTTTTGAGATGGGCTCTCATATGGTTTCAGCGTAAGAAATGCGGTTGGCTCACCATCAGGGGCCGGTGTCAGGTCGATTTATCGCTATTTGGGTGAAGAGACCTTTAATTTTTGCCCGGGGTAAATAGATGCTTTCTGATCCAGTTGGTTGAATTGTCTCAATTGCTCAACGGAAAGATTATAGTGGCGGCTGATGCGATAGAGGGTTTCACCCTGCTTGACGGTGTGTATTTTGGCTTTGGTTTCATTTTTAAGCGCCGGAGCGGATACAGCGGCTTCGGTCTTGGTAGTGGCTTCGGCAACCGGTTTAGCCGGGGCTGTATTGACCTGATTTACCATGCTATTGATGCGGGCCGTCAAATTGGCTTCTAACTGGTCAAGGCGTTCGGTTAGCAGGATCAGCTGGTTTCCCTGTCCGGCGGTTTGAGATAATCCACCTTCACCTTCAATGGATCCGAGACGGTTTTCCAGCTGCTCGAGCCTGGATTCCAGCGCCAGAAACTGGACTTTTTCGGCAAGACTATAGGTTCTGGCAATGCCGATAACGCTGAGAACGATCAAAATTAAAAAACCGCCAATGGCGATGTAAATGTGTTTAAAGGCCTGCCCGCCGGAAGCATTGCTGCCAGATCCGTGGTAAAGATCCTCGCGGGATTCCAATGCGTCGCTACCCTGGTAGCTGCTGCTCAACACAAAATCTTTGTCGTCGCCGTTTTCTAATTGACCCATTTTTCCGATCCTTTTTTTTGTGATGCGGTTATAGGGCTTTCGCCAGCCTTGTTCTTGCTACCTAAAATAATTTCATTTAAGCTAAAAGGCAACAAAAAACCTGGTACTTAACCAGGTTTTTTATGCTCATCGGTATTTTTTAACCGCCAGCGGGCAAAGACCAGCACGGCCAGTATCGTCAGCAGAAAATATCCCGGAAACCAGGCGATGGATTTGACGAACACCAGGTTTTCAAGTTGAGCGCCGCTGATGTCCATCCGGCCGGCGGTAACCTGCAAATTGAGGTACGCCAGCAGCAAAGAGTAAAGTACGCCGATCAGGCCGTAAGCCAGATTAAATGACAGCCCTTTGAAGCTGAGGACTGTGGCCCGTTGGTGGGAGGCGGTAATGCGGTTGAGGTAATGGCTTTGAAAGAAATTCTCCAGGTAAATTACTGCGACCAGGACGATAAGCGGCAGCAATCCTATTATCGGCCAGAAAAATGTCATACCGGCCAGTCCGATCAGGGTTAGCACACCCATGATGCCCAGATTAAATACCGGCGAATGTTTTTGCACCATGCTCCGGGCAAGGCTCGGCATCACCAACCCCAGAATCGCCAGCCCGGAACCGATCAAACCGAATGTGGCTTCCGGCAGCGCAATCAGGCGATAATATTGGCTGTTGAGCGTGATGATCATGCGAATGCAGTTGTCAAAGACGACTCCGGCAAGAATAATGACCAGGGCAAATGGTGTTCGCAGGATCCAGCCGCCGGCAGCAAGGGTCAGTTTAAAAGCATCTGCAATCGATGGGTCATGGCTGGCATTTTCCTGATGATCGCGATGCCCGCTTTCGCGCATGCGCAGGGCGGTGATAAGGGTTAAGATCGCCATCAGTAGCGTCAGCAAAGGAGGGATGCGCAGAGTAATGCCCTGATTTAACTGTACATTAATTCCCAGCGTATCGGCCGCGCGTTGCATAAGATCGGGATCGTAAACAGCCGCGCCCAGGCTCATGGCAATAATAAAGGCACTGGATCGCGCCCACATTTGTTTTTCGAGGACCCGCGGCCAATCCCGGATATCGCCTTCCGCCTGGAGACTGTCATAGGCGATGGCCTCATCCGCACCGGAAGCCGATGCCTCGGCCGCCCCGCTCAGTATCCGATTGACCAGAAATATGGGAAACAACAGCTGCGCGTTGCCCCGCGGCGCAAAACACAGCAATATCATTTCGATAACCATCAGAATCCCGGTAAAAACCAGTAGATTCCTGCGGCCTACGGTGTCGGCCAGGGCACCGGATGGCACTTCGAGCAATACGATGGTAGCGGCCCAGGCCGCATTGAGCAGGGCAAACTGTTGCAGGGTCAAACCATAATCCAAAAACAAAATGGTAAATACCGGATAATAAAACCGGCAGTTAAAAAAAACACGAAAAGCAATAAACAGGCGGACATTGCGAATTTTAAACGGAGATTTCTTGGCGGGTGTTTCCAATGATTCGATTCTATTCTTAGATTTTTTATCCCACGCTAAGCCGCAAAGCTCGCGAAGAAAAAGATGTTAGCTAAATAAACTTATAATCTTTGCGTCTCGGCGTCTTTGCGTGAGGCTATTCAAATGTTTTTCTTATTCTTCCAGAGCGATGCGCACCAGCGGAGCCGGTATCCGCTCGGAGGTCACAAAAACCGATTTTCCGTAAAACCCGAAACTTACGGCTTCCTGCTGGAATAATCTGTCAAAACGCAAACGCTGTGGTTTTCTTTGGAAGGCACTCGTCCAGTCTTCGTTTTGTCTGCGCCTGAAAAGATAACCGTTGTTGTAAGTCAACACCACCGCTGAATAACCGTCAACTGTCAGATCCATGTCGGTGGGCCAGTTAAGATGCGGAACTGTCGTTAAGCGGCGCGCCACTGCAATTGTGTCTGGGTCAATGGGCTCTAACGCTAATTCATAAAGCACCGGCGTTAACCTACGCTTGCTGAGCAAGAAGACGCGTTTCCCGGCTACATCCACCGCTACCGCTTCACAATCCAGGGGTCCATCCTCATATGTGAAACGGATCTGCCAGGCAATGGTTGCAACCCTACCATTGTCTATCCCGGTTGCGGTGATGATGGGTTCTTTTACAACGTAAAGCGTAACGGTTTGGCGCTGCTCCCAGTTGTCGCCAACATCCGCAATCAAAAGGTAGGCGGTATCCTGCCAGCGGAATGAGGCCAGCGCTTCCCAATCAAAGTTACTGGCCCCCTCTACGCGGAAAGTGCCCAGATCGGCACCATCGATACCAACTGCATACAGCAGCGGGTCAGCGCCGCCGTCATTGATCGCCCACAGTAACCCGGGGTAAAGACGAGACGATGCCAGACCGCTGGCTTCACTGATTTCTGGGTTTTGCAGATTTCCGGCAATGACCGGTTCACCGACAACCGGTGGACTCGGGTCTTTTGTCATCAGAGCAGCGCCACAGCCGGCGACGGTAATGATCACGGCCATAAACACCAGCGGCGTAAAGCTCAATCCTGCGGTGCCCTTATTCTCGGAGTGTTTTTTTTGTGCTGCCGGTATTATCATTGATGGCCGCAATACTCAGGTTTGGGTGATTTTGAGGTTGATTTGCAGCTTCGATTTTAGTTCCCGGCTGTTTCATATGTCAAGATGTTAAACGTACAAGCGATTAGATCGGTCCAAAAGGATGTAAAAAAGGGGGTCACTGAAAGTGACCCCCTTTTACCATTCACAATGGTTTTGGATTTTTTGTTTGGGTTAGTTAGCAAAAATGTTGTCGAGCCGTTCAAGGTCGTTTATCATGCCCCATTCACCGCCGCCTTTTTCCACTTTGCTGCGCCAGTCTTCCACACGAGCCATATATTCTTTCGGGTCGATATTATCGCCGCGCAGCTTGGTTACATTCAAAGCGATGACATTATAATCCGGCAGTTGAAAGGGGAGATCGCGCTTGTACCCTTTGGCGAGTTCTTCTTTAAGATCAGAGAAGATTAAGATGTATTTTTTGCCGGATTCGGCTTCGTTTAAGTATTCGATTGCCTGCAGAATACCACCCGAGATATCGGTATAGGGGCTACCTTTTACCGATTTGACAAACGTATCGACCTGATTCATGAAAGCCCGCTTTTGGTTGTTGGACACCGAGGGCCGTTCGTCAAAGGTGATTTTTGAGACGATGTCTTTTTCACTGAAGCTTCCGGTGTCGATGCGGGCCACGGCCAATGTATCTCCGGGTGCCAGAACACCCAGCAGGTAATTGAGAATTTTCTGGGCTTTTTTCAGCTCCACCGCATAGGTGCCCGAGGTGTCCAGTAGCATATAGACCCCTGTGGAGCGGCTTTTGTTATCGGTGCAGCCTGCAACCAGTATGCAAAAGACGAGCGCCATTGCAAAAAGTTTTTTCATTCCAGCGGCTCCTTTATTTTCAGGGTTTCCTCAAAGCTGTCGACGGCTTCCTCGACCAGTGATGAATCTTCAGATAGCTCCGCCTCAGGGCTGTCCATCTTTTTGTCTTTGGATCCCAGAATAATCCCTTCCAGCCAGATGGTCGGGAAAATGGCCAGGTCGTATACATTTACGATAAAGCGCCCGGCGTAAAATCCAACATGGCCCAGCAGGCGCAGCAAAAAGGCAAACATTCTTAAGAGCCATGCCATCAGTCCGCCCAGTACGGTGCGGGATGAGGACACAAACATTTCCAGCGGAATGGCAACAAAAGCCAGGGCGAAGGGCAAAATAAAGCCCATGACCATCTGTCCCACGGTGGGGATGATACTGGTGGTCAAACCGGCTTGTTCGACGCCGGACAGTGTTTGCCGTAAGGCTTCCATGTCGTGAGCGATGCGGTCCCGCATGAAGGCCAGCGCCGATTCCACACCCGCCAGAATCGCCAGCAGGGTAAAGGTGATGATAATCATGCGGTGGCGCATTTTGTCGTCCATGGCGCCGATGATGGGAAACAGCCGTGTAAT
Source organism: uncultured delta proteobacterium (assembly GCA_963706575.1). Lineage (GTDB taxonomy): Bacteria > Desulfobacterota > Desulfobacteria > Desulfobacterales > JAHEIW01 > JAHEIW01. The sequence continues at coordinate 875,161 of CAVPNL010000006.1, forward strand.
GCGCAATGATTCCATTAAAAACAGCCCCATGGTCAATTCGACCAGAATAATCACCAGACCGGCCACATCGGAGGTTTTGAACGGGCCGATATAGCTGGCGCCGCCGACCATTTCCGACATCGGCAGGGCAATCAGGTTAAAGTTGATGACGGCCCCTCCGATGGCAATCAGCAGCACCAGAGCAGCGATGGCAAATTGCGTCATGGCCGAGGTCGACAGAGCGCGCGCCGCTTTATCGGAGCCGGAGCGGATTTTTTCGTACTCGTCCATGTAGCGATCGACTGTTTTGGAGCGCTTTTTAATGTTGGTGATGGATCCGGCGATGCGGTCCAGAGATTTTTCGATTTTGCGCCAGAACGGCATCATCTTGCTTAAAATTGAATGGCGTGAAGCCGTGGAGTTGCGATAGTCTTCTATCGCTTTTTTGTGCTGATCGGTTAACGAACGGTTGATTTCCGCCAGCATATTGGCGACCATCGAATCCCCGGTATGTTTGATTTTAGCAATGGATTCGATAATCGGCATCCAGTTGGGCAACGATGGTGGTACATCGGCGCTGCTGGTGAAATCTTCATCCAGCTTGGTGATCATTTCCGACAGCTGGCGGTGAACATTGGGGTAGCCTTCAAGGTCCCGGGTCACCGCGGCACCGATACGGTCAAATTCTCGTTCGACGATCCGTTCGGCGTTTTCCAGGCCGGCAGCCATCATCACTTCCCGGTTACGCTTCACCAGTCGTTTCTCCGCCGAAAGCACAGAGGCCGCCGTAAAGCGCATGGCATTGTAGATGATTTTGCTAAATGACATCACCGCCCGGTGAAACGGTCGGCGCGCAAAATAAAGCGCGAGCAGAAACAATATAATCCATATTAATATGGATAGTGCCGGACTGCTCGTTATATTCAACATGTTGGCAAATGTCATAGAACCCTCCATTTAAAATTTTGAATACGGCAAAAGATGAGGACAACATGACCGGGTCAAATGGGGCTATTAGACGGCAGCTTTCGGAAATAAATTTTGTACTATCAGCTTATCAAAAAACAGGGTCAATTTCAATTTTATGGAGTCCTCAATCAGCTATATATATGATATTATATTAAATAATATTTTTTTGGTTTTAAAATTTCGAGGTTTTCAATATAAATGAAAGCCACCTCCCGTTTCCCATGGAAGTGGCTTTCTGATAAAACGTGATTCCGCAGAATCCTCTTTTATTTTTGGCTTACTGGGTTATTTCAAAATTAATCGTTTCCAGCAGATTACCCGATGTGTCCAGGACATCCACCCGCCAGGGGCCAATCTCATGAGATTGAATGGCCTTTGAACTGTATGTTCGCCAATTGGCGGCCTTGACCGCCAGAGAAACCCGGGCGCGTTCAACATCGCCGTAACTCCAAACGTGAACAACCTCGGTGGGGATTTCGGTACTCACCGCTTTTGTAAAACAATACAGCCGGGATACCGAATTCGAAAATTGAGTTCCGACATCCACTGCTTCCCGTTGGACGACATCTTTGCAGATGGCGGCGGCAACGACTTGAATTTTACTTGCTTCCTGGGCCCCGGCAGCCGGAATCAGCAGGCACAGGGAAATAAGACATGCCAGTACACCTGAAAACGAAACCATTTTTTTCATCAAACTGTCCTCCTTGCATCCGAATTGATCGATGAACGCTCACTTGCAAGATCACCGTTTTGAATAAACCCAACGATTTAGTATCGGTATAAATTATAGTAAACTTTAGAAAAATTTCAAAGCCGTTGGTTAAAAAAACCAGAAGCCCTGCGGCGTGATGGCATGGGAATGGGTTTTTTAGAACCCATCTCAAAAATAGGATTTTGGTTCAAGATCGCGGCAGAGCCGAGTTTAAAACCGGAGGCATACTGTTGTATGTTGAGGATTTTAAACGAGGCTCCAACAAAGATATTGGGCCAAAAGACATTTTTGAGATGGGTTCTAGGCACGGGTGGACACAGCGTATACCGCGGTTGCGGCGCACCTGAGATGGAAGCGCGCCCATGGGGAATAGGGGGTGTTTGATTTGCGATAGTTGAAGAAAAATTTGTTATTCTTTTTGTTTTTTAACATTGCCTTCAAATTGTGAAGGCTGGCTGAAGTATTTATCGGAGTTCGTATTTAAGGCCTCCAGCCGGTAGCGGTAATACCCGATACGCACCCGCTTGTTTTTTTGAGATCCGAAATAGTCGAGCGGTTTTTCCTCAAGTTCGGCGATTTTGGCTTCCAGCCGTTCTCTTTCCGCCGCGATACGTTCCTCCTGGGTGGGTTCCCTGTTTTGTTCTGCCGCTGCCGCCTTTTTTCTATCTTCGGCTGCTTGCCGTTGCTCTTCTTCGTCAAGGTCTCTGAGAAGCTCGGTCAGCTCTCTATTTTCCGTATCTGTGCGCTGCTGATCGGCATCTGCGTCGTACGGTTCCTCTTTGAATACCATCTTCACGTCGGCGGCATTTTCGGGCGGCTGGTTGCCGAAATGCTTGACCCCGCTTTCATCGGTCCAGGAATAAATATCCGCGTTTGAAGCCGGAACCCACAGCAGGATTCCAATAAGGAAAATTAGGGTAATTAGAGATTTCATAAAGCACCTTTCATCGGGGTCAATATAATAATGAAAAATTTCAGTGTCAATTAAGGCCCAATCTCCGGGCGCCTATTCTTTTTGTTCAACAAAAGATCTTAAAATTTCACCCTGTTGTGCCGCAACGCCATCAAATTTCATTCCAAATCCCCGCAGGCTGCCCCAGGAGATGGTTCCGGCGAGTTTGAAGGGTTTGCTATGGTTAGGCAATGTAAAATTCAGCTCTACTTTCTGACCGATGGTAAATTTTTCATTGGTCTCGATAAACACCCCACCGATGCTGATGTCTAATATGTAGCTCTTAAAGTCTTTGTTCTGGACACGGTAATTGGCATTAATCAGACACGGCTTGCGTGGATTTTCCCGCATCGAAGAATCGTTTCCTTCCAGGCTGACGGTTCTTTCGGGCAGTTCAACGGCCGGCATGCCGTCCAATTGCTCCAGCAAAATGATCTGCTGTTCTTCAGACATATCTATAATTAATTTACACAACCGAGCGGTTACATCATCGCCGATAAGTTGCTTTAAAAGGATCAGTTTTTTGTCTTTGGGCATGTCGCTGATCAGTTTGAACAGGCGGGCGGTGATGCCATATCTACCTAACTGAAGATCCGTATCCAGCATTTGTTCGCTCCTTTGGGTTAATGGCTACGATACGGCTAAAATTTTATTGGTAAACACGGCGGGTGTCAATATTTATTTTTGATTTTAAGCGGTTAGCGGTAGCCAAACCGATAAAACGCGATGGTATTAGATGCCATCTTAAAAATGCATTTAACACCCGATGGTGCAGTTTTAAACCTATATAAAGTTCTTACAATAACAAATGAGCTAAAATTAAAAATGATCTAAAATGCCTAAAATTATGGTCTCGCTCGCGCAGCGCAGGCGCTTGCGCCGCGTGGCGCTCCTTCTTTTATTATAAATATGACAGAATTCCTCAACTTTAGGCATTTTAGCTCATTTTAGTCATTTTAGGCACTTCTAACTTTAGAGCACCTTTGGAACTTTTTTTATCTGTCTTCGAAGATGAACTGCTAATTGAGAGATAGCCTATAGTAAGGTTAAGGGGCCACAATTTCAAATTCCGTGGTGATTTGAGCCACGCCTCTGACGGTGGTGGCCACCGAGCAGTATTTATCCTGGGAAAGACGGATAGCCTGCTCAACGGCTTTTTCCGTCAAATCTCTACCGCCCAGCCGATATTTCAGATGGATTTTCCGATAGGTCCAGGGCGGATCCGGGTCCTGTTCCCCGGTGATGGTGACTTCCAGCAGTGTCAATTTCAAACGTTTTTTCTCTAAAATTTCAACCACATCCACCGATGAACACGAGGCCAGCGCAACCAGCAGCATCTGGGAGGGACTGACGCCGATGCCGTTTTTTTGGCCGGATAATACAACCGAGTGGCCGGTTGAATCCACCCCGACAAAGTTTCTTTCATTTAACCAGTGGACCGTCGCTGTTGCCATTGCCATGTCTCCTTTTTTACGCGTTAAGAACTCTATCCTTTAAAACCCAGTTTGCAACGCTTTATATCGTCAAATACCGTTGATAATTTTTATGATGACCAGTGTGATGTCGTCGGCTGGTGCAACACCCTGCTGAAAACGATGCAAGGCATTCAGGATGGTATCCTGAATTTTTGCAGCCGAGCGATGCGAATTTTGGCGAATGATATCGTAGGTGGCCTGCCGGCCGAACATTTCATCCATTTGATTGCGGGCTTCCCAAATGCCGTCTGTGCTCAACAAAATAATCTGACCGGCAGCCAGATCGGCGCGATTATTTTCTGCATACTGCCAGCCGTCATCAATTCCTAAGGCGATACCTTTGCCGCTCAACTCCTCAAAGCGATCTGTCGCCGGGTCATAGAGCGTTGCGGGTTCATGTCCGGCGCGCACCCAGCCCAGGCTGCGACTGTTCATATCGATTTGAAGGTAGAACAGGGTTATGAAGCGGCCGGTATCCTCCACGTCCCGTGTCAGCTGGTGATTGACGTCACCAACAATTTCGGCGATGCCGCCGGACAGCGCCGTGCGCTGCCGCATAAAAGCACGGGCTGAAGCCATCAGCAGGGCGGATGGGATGCCGTGCTCGGACACATCGCCGATAACAACGCCATATTTTTTTTTATCCGTCCCGGCGGCATCGAAAAAATCAAAATAATCGCCACCGGTCTCATCACAATAGATGCTTTTGCCAGCAATATCTAACCCGCAAAACCGGGGATCCTTACCGGGCAGCAGATTTTGCTGCACTTCTTTGGCCAGATCCAGTGATTGGCGCAACCGATAGCGGTCCTTGAGGCCTTCGGTCATCTGATTGAAATTTTCGGCCAGCGCGCCCAGTTCATCGTTGCTGTTAACCGTTACGGCTGCCGTCAGATCCCCGTTTTCAACTTTGGCCATGGCGGCTTCCATGCGTCGGACCGGATCGACGATACCGGTTGAAAACGTGCGGGATAAAATTATGGCCACAGCCAGGGTCACAATCAACAAAAAAGCCGTCAAATATAACAGGCTCTGGATGACTTCTGCCGGATCCATGACGAGCATCATGCTGGCTTTGTTATACGATAGGACCGCCATCATGATCAGTGGTAAAATGCTGGCTAAAACAAAGATAACGAACATACGACCGCGCAACTTCAGGCGAAACACCCCCGGGGTTCTGGCCAGGCCGCCTTCAGGGAAAAAGTCAGGCCAGATTTTCTTACATTGGGATTCGGTGGTGAAAAAGATGATGGCACAGGTAATGATCCCGGCGATGATGATGCCGATAAAAACTCTTAGCCCCTCAACCAGCCCAACGGTGGCTGATGCGCCCTGGCCGGATTCGGAAATCAAGATGTATGCCGTCATCGTAATGGCGGCTAAAAACCAGTTAAAAAGACTCATCAATGCAGAAATATAAGGCAAATCAAGAATTTTGTGCTGCGCTTTTTTTTGAAGAACCGGGTCAATCTCCTGTTCAAGTCGTTTGAGGTCAGCAAATCGATTCAGATCTTTTTGCCAGTTGTTAAAAAAAACCATCGCAATAATCACAAGCCCCACGAACATGATCCCGACGACATAAAACGTGTTTTGAACCTGCTGGGCCGGGAATACCTGATCAAAAAAAACAAAATACGATGTGACAATGCAGGCTCCGGCAAAGTTGGCAACCATCTGCAGCCAACCGATCGGCCTTCCAAAATAAGACATTATCCGATTTGAATTCCAGTATTTTGATGTTTTGTCTGTCATCATTGCACCTTAAAATTTTAGGTGAAAACATCGATTCGCTAAAATAGTGACTTCAATTTGAATTTCTTTTTGACAGCAAGATTGCTTTTATCTATTATTTTCTGGCATATCAGCGCAACAAAATTTTAAACTTCTTCCCAAAAAGGATGATGAACAATGGAGAATTTACACAAAACTGCCTTAAACGATCGCCATGTCAAACTGGGCGCCAACATGGTGGAATTTGCCGGATGGGAAATGCCGCTGCATTACGAAACCGGCATCATTCAAGAACACCTGATCACTCGTCAGGATGCGGGACTTTTTGATATTTCGCATATGGGCCGCTTCACTGTGCGCGGCAAAAATGCCCTCGAGTTTTTGCAGCATGTGCTCTCCAACAATGCCGCCGCCCTTGAGGAAGAAGAGGGCCATTATACGATGATTCCCAATGAAAGCGGCGGGATCATTGACGATGCTTATCTTTACCGCTTTGTTCCCGATGAATACATCCTGGTGGTCAACGCCTCCAACCGGGAAAAAGATTTTGCTCACCTGGAGGCATTGCGCAAAGAATTCGGTGAGGTGGAGCTAACCGACCGCACCAAAGAGCTGGCTATGCTCAGCCTGCAAGGGCCGAAAACGAAAGACATCATGCTTGATATAATTTCCGGCGGTCGGTTGCCCGAACCGATGCGCAACTGTCTGAGCACTGTTCAAATCAACGGCAGTCCGGTGCTGGTTTCCCGCACCGGTTACACCGGTGAGCCGATTTGCTTTGAGCTTTTTATCGCGAGCAAGGGTGTGGCAGCGATCTGGGATACGCTGATTGACAAAGGCGTGCGGCCCATCGGACTGGGTGCCAGAGACACGCTGCGGTTGGAGGCCGCTCTGCCGCTTTACGGGCACGAACTTGGACTCGATCCCGAGGGTAAGGAAATACCGGCCTATGCCAGCATGCTGTCGCGGTTTGGTGTCAGTCTTTCTCCCCTAAAAGGAGAATATATAGGGCGCGCAGCGCTGGCAAAACAATTTGAAGCCTTAAAACGAATTGTCGACCAAGACTATTCGTTGATTGCAGACCTTCCTAGGATCATTCAGCCCATCGCGTTAATCGACAAGGGTGTTGCCCGGGCCGAAGCCAACGTGTTTCGTGACGATAAGCATGTGGGGTATGTGACCAGCGGGACAATGGTTCCGTTATGGCAAAGCGAAGGTGTGGGCCTGTCCACCCGGCAAAGTGAAGACAAAGGGCGACGCGCCATCGGTCTGGCCCTTTTAGACAGCGATCTGGTGGAAGGCGATGAAGTGGAAATCGAGATCCGGGGCAAACGTGCCCGGGCCGTCATCGTGCCCTATCATATGCGGGCTGAAGCCCCGCCCCACACCTGGCCGATCCTTTATGATCAGCTTCGCGAAGATCGTGAATCGGTCTGTGCGGCTGAAAAAATGGAGCAAAATGTTAAAACGCTGATCGGCAAAGCCATCGACAACCATGCCTGGCGTCAGCAGCAATGTGTGAATTTGATTCCTTCCGAACAGACGGCCTCACCCCTGGTGCACATGCTTTCCATTACTGACCCTTGCGGCCGTTATGCCGAGCACAAACAGGTCAAAGCGTTTAAGGAAGCCAATGTCTTTTATTATCAGGGAACCGAATTTATTGGCGAGGTCGAATATCTGCTGACCTGTGAGTTTCAGCGCTTCTTAGAATGCAGCGAAGTTGAAACCCGGGTCATATCGGGGCAGATGGCCAACATGGCCGTGTTCAGTGCCCTGGTGGATTATTTGAACCGTGCCGACCGCAAAAGCGAACAGCGCCGTATCCGTAAAGTGATGAACAATCACATTATCAAGGGCGGACATCTCAGCGCCCAGCCCATGGGGGCCCTGCGCGATTTTGTGATGCGGGATCCCAAATGGGAAAAAGCGGCGGCGGTCAATTTTCCGGTTTTAGAAGACAACCCGTTTAAGATTGATGTTGAAGCCGCCCGGGAACTGATCGCCGAACACCGCCCGGAGCTGATGATCCTGGGAAAAAGCATGATCATCCATAAGGAGCCGGTTCAAGAAATGCGCGCCATCATTGATGCGCTTGAGTTGGATTGTGTGCTGATGTATGACATGGCCCATGTGCTCGGGCTGGTGGGCCCGTATTTCCAGCAGCCTTTTAAGGAGGGAGCAGACATCGTAACCGGCTCGACCCATAAAACTTTTTACGGCACCCAGCGCGGTATTGCCGCCGTAAACTATACCGAAGACGATCTGCAATATGAGTTCTGGGAAGCCATTCAGCGGCGGGCCTTTCCGGGCAGCACCAGCAACCACCACTTGGGCACCTTGCTGGGCTTGCTGATGGCCGCATACGAAATGAACGCTTTCAAAGAAGATTATCAGAAAAATGTGATGGCCAATGCCAAAGCCTTTGCTGCAGCCCTAAAAGATTGTGGCCTGGATATCGCCGGCGATCCGGAGATTTCCTTTACCGAAACCCATCAGGTCATCATTAATGTGGGATATGCCTGCGCACCTGAAATTGCGCAGCGTTTGGAGGACAACCATATCCTTCTCAACTACCAGGCCGCCCCGGATGAGGAAAGCTTTTCGGCAGCCGGCTCGCTGCGGACCGGCGTGCAGGAAATGACGCGATTCGGCATGCAAGCAGCGGATTTTGCCGAGCTGGCCCAGCTGATGGCCGACGTAATCCTTAAAAACAAAGATGTTAAAAAAGACGTGATGGAGCTGCGCCAACGTTTTCTGGAGATGCAGTATTGTTTTTCCGGTGACGAATTTGATGAGCTGGAGCAGAAGCTTCATCAACTCATTTAATGCTGATAGGTTGAGTCCGTCTGTCCGGGAAAAATAAAATTAGATATTTTTATGTTTACCGACTCAACGGGCATAACGAGCTCAACCTGCCCAACCGATTAAACCGGCAAGGAGGACAGCCATGGGTGACATCCGAATGACCGGGGAAATCCGTACGGATTATGATTGTGAAAGCAGCGGCTTGCCGGCCGAACGCTGGGCCGAGGCCGTGTTTAAAATTGGGGATGAAGAGGTGGTTTTGGAAATCAGCGTCGAAAAAGACGTTGTTGTTGCAATTATGGTTGGAGAAAATGCAGCCTGGCGGGGCACGCTAAAAGGGTTCAAGCAGTTTCTCAGAGGCGAATTAAAATCGGATGCTTGAGCGATCCCGAGTATTGTTAGCCGGATGGCCACACAGGGCCACTGCCAAAACCCGCGCCCGCCCGAGCGCTTTCACGGTGCGCCATGCAACTTAAAGAGGTGATCACCGAACTTAAATTTATGGGGAACCCCAAAGCGGCAGCCGGCATGGCCAGATACGGCATCAAAGCCGAAGATAACTGCCGCCGCTGAAATCTTTGGCGTGTTCACCGTCACCGTCAATTTTCTAAATTACGATCCCACAAAAACACATTCCACCAGCCCCAGGGCGGAAGATATCACCTTGACCGCATCATCCACGTTTAACGTTGCGGTATTAACGACCAGATCATAATTGGTGGGATCGGCAATATCGGCGTTAAAATACTTGCGGATAAACGCCCGGCGGTCCGATTCGGTTCGCATGACCCGTCTTTTGGCATCTTCTGAGGACAAATCGAATTCTTTGGCGACATTTTTAATTCGCCAGGCTTGGGCAGCTACAATGCGCACACTGAATCTTTTTTCAGGCGGCAAAATAAAATTGGCGCCTCTTCCGACCACCACGGCCCGGCCGTGTTTGCCGATGGTTCCGACCACTTTCATCAGATGTTGCATGTAGCGGTCCGGCCACAGATGCCGTTCATGAACCAGAGATGAGATCCAGTCTTCCAGGATCGAAAGCCCGCGTTCATCCAGGGTTTCTACCAATTTTTCGCTGACGTCGGCACTTTTGGCCATTTCATTGATAACCTCCTGATGGAAAATAGCAATGCCGAGCTTCTCGGCCAGGCGGGTTGCGACGATGCGGCCGCCGCTGCCCGGCTCTCTGGATACCGTAATGATGGAAATACCTTCTTTTTCTTCCTTTCCCTCCTTTTGCATGATTTGCCAGCGTTGAACCTGTTCTTCAATAATCCGAGGTATGCTTTTCATAAGCCCTCCTTTTCTCTGATCTTGAAGTGAAGGTTTTTGGTCCGGCAAATTAACAGGCCAGGCCCTGCTTAAAATTAAGAATAGGCTTAAACCCTGTCAATTTTTTATTGACTTCTAGTTGACAAAAAATAACTATCTGAAATCTGAAATGTGTTTGAGACGATTTTTTTCTGATAGAATCAATTCACCTTAAGATACCCAACGATCATTTAACCGCTAACCCATATCATAGAGGGCAGGATGATGACCGCTGATCTGAAGGGCAAAGCAGCGCTGGTGACCGGCTCAGGGAAAAAGAACGGTATCGGCTACGGGATTGTTCGAAAACTGGCAGAATCCGGGGCCAATGTGATCATCGCCGATCTGGTGGGAAAAGAAACCCGACAGAATGAGGCGCTTTCCGATAACATGGCAGAAATGACTCAGCTGGCAAAAGATCTGGAAAAGGCATTTAAGATCAAGGCGATTGCCGTTGAATTGGATGTGACCCATGCGGAGTCGATTGCCCAGATGGCAGCAGCAGTGCAAAAGCAGTTCGACGGCATCCACATTTTATGCAACAATGCCGGCACCGTCTTTGGCGTACCCAATGCCGTTCATACTTACGATGAAGAGGCCTGGATGAAAACAATCGATGTCAACCTGCACGGCGTATTTCGGGTCTCCAAAGCAATTGTGCCCTTGATGACCGCTGGCGGTGGTTGCATTATTAACGTCGCCTCCAGAGCTGCAAAGGTTCCGCCCTTGTTTAACGGCGCCTATGCCGTGGCCAAGGCAGGGGTTGTCATGCTCACAAAGGTCATGGCCAAAGAACTTGCCGGAGCCGGAATCCGGGTCAATGCCATCTGCCCAGGGGTCATTCAGACCGATTTCACCGACTGGCGCTTTAAGCTGGAGGCCGATATTTTGGATTCGACCGTTGAGGCGCGCAAAGCCGAAATGCTTAAAAGCATCCCCATGGGCCGCCTGGGGACCGCCGCTGAAGTTGCAGACCTGGTGACTTTTCTGGCCTCGGATCAATCGGCATACATTACGGGCCAGGCAATCAATATTACCGGCGGGCAGCTGATGGAGATTTGATCTGCGATCAAATTTAGTTAAATCATATTATCGCTGTTAAAAAGCACGACAAGAATTAGGTATAAATCTTCGTGGCTGAAAGCCACTCCCACAAATGGGGTGATTTTCTCAGGGTGGGAGCGACGTTCTCGCCGCGAGAAGCAACGGAGGAGGATATACAATGGACATGGTATCGGGAGGGCAGTTGGCCGCAGAAGCGCTGGCCCAGAAAGGAGTCGACACTATTTTCACACTGAGCGGCGGTCATATTACGCCGATTTATCAATATCTGGAAAATGCGCCGATTACCCTGTTTGATACCCGCCATGAACAGGCGGCCGTGTTTATGGCTGAAGCCTGGGGCCGGATGACCCGCAAACCGGGAGTGGCGATGGTAACGGCCGGGCCGGGGTTTACCAATGCGCTTACGGCGGTTGCCAACGCCCGATTTGCAAACTCACCGCTGGTGCTTATTTCAGGGTGTGTTGGGATTGACTGTATTGAAAAACTGGATTTGCAGGATATGCGTCAGCGGCCGGTTATCGAGCCGATGGTCAAAAAGGCGCTGATCTGTCACAAAGCGGACCGAATTCCGGAATTTATTGACATTGCTTTCCGCACCGCCGGCAGCGGTCGTCCCGGTCCGGTGTATCTGGAACTGCCGGTTGATGTCCTCAATGCGACGGTCAGCCCCGATGGTATCAAAATGCCCCACACGGTCATTCAATCTCATCCGGTAGACCTGGATAAAGTACAGCAGATTCTATCGATGCTCGAAAACGCGACCCAACCGGTTATTATTGCCGGAAGCGGCGCGTGGTATGCCGATGGCGGCAGCGAACTGGTGGAATTTGTTGAAAGCACCGGCATCCCGGTGTTTACATCCGCATTCGGCCGGGGGACCATCCCGGACACCCATCCGTTATGTTTTGAATCTTCACTTGCCATCAGGCCCGGTGCGGCCCTGGTTGCCAATACCGGAGCTGATCTGGTGCTGTTTCTGGGCGCCCGGATGAGTCTGTACTATCTGTTTGGGGATCTCTTTAATGCGGAAGCAAAAATTATTCAGGTGGATATTGAACCGGAAGAAATCGGTCGAAACCGGTCGGTGGATCTTGCGGTCGTCAGTGATGTCAGGGAATTGTTAAAAGCCGCCAACCGTCTTATCCAGAAGAGAGAAAAGAGCGACTCCCTTCGTCAGCGATTTGCCGGCTGGGTATCAACCCTCGAAAAAGCGGATGAGGAGGGCAAGGCGCCCGCGAAGTCTGATTGGCAAAGTGAAAATATTCCCATTCATCCGTTACGGCTTGCTCAGCGAAATAAACAAGTTTATGGACCGTGAAGGTGATATTGTGGTAGCGGACGGCGGGGATACTCAGGTCTGGATGGGAATTACCCGGACCATTCGAAATCCCGGTCGCTATCTGGATGCCGGTCTTTATGGCTGTCTGGGGGTGGGTATTCCCTATGCCAATGCTGCCAAGCTGCGATACCCGGACCAGCGGGTCTGTTTAATTATCGGAGACGGCTCTGTTGGATTTAATTTTATGGAGTTTGAGACGGCCTTACGAAAGAATCTGCCCATCGTTATGGTCATCAGCAATGATCTCGGATGGGGTATGATTCGCCACAGCCAGGAGTTGCGCATCGGGCATGCCATTGAAAACGGAACCTACATCGGAAAAGTCGATTACCATAAATTGGTTGAAGCGCTGGGGGGAAAAGGCCTGTACGTGGAAGATCCTGCAGATATCAAGCCAGCCCTGGAGGAAGCATTTGCCGCCGGCATTGCCACCTGCATCAATGTGATGACCGATCCCACCACCGTTAGTCCGGGAAGCGTCGCCCTGGCGAATTTGGGAGGATACACCGCTCAAGCCCAGTAACGGGTGCGGTCATTCGGTTCGACCTGAACCTGACAATCATTAAAAAAAAGGGATTCGGCCATGGACCTGGCAGCGATCGATCAGGCGCGACTGAATTTTAATCCCCAGGGGCTGTTTATCATCAATGCGGCCATTGGTCTGATGACACCGTTGAATTTGGCGCTATGGGGCAGTCTGAATCCCCATACCGCCGTTATCTTAAGAAAGGTCAGCCTCAGCCCCCTGGATGTCTTTATCACCGTTTTTGTCATTCTGGGGGTTCCGCTGTGCATTGGCCTGCTGATTTCACGGCTATTTCCGGCGCTGGCGGCAAAGGTCAGAAAGCCGTTTAAAATTTTTTCGCTGGTGTTTTTTATCGGCATTGTTGCGGCGGCCCTGGCCGTCAACTGGCAAAATTTTTTAACCTATGTCGGCCTGGTATTTATCGGCGTGCTGATTCATAATGCTTTGGCGCTCAACCTGGGGTACTGGACGGGGCGTCTTTGTGGACTGCCCGAAGCGGATAACCGGATCATTGAAAGCCTGGCGGGGGTGGCGCCCCTGGTGGGTCGGACCGGATATTGTGCCAGCAAACATGCCTTGCACGGGTTGTTTACTTCCCTGAGAGCTGAATTGATTGGCAGCGGGGTTCACATTATGATCGTCTGTCCCGGATTTGTGAAGACCCAATTACAGACACGGGCTCTGGGCGGCGACGGCCGCGTCACCCGCCATCCGCAGTCAACGGTCGGCAGGCAGGATTCGCCCGCCCGGGTGGCGGATGCAGTCTATCAGGCTATGTTAAAGAAGAAAAATTTACTGGTGTTGTCGCCGGTTGGGAAACTGACTTATTGGATGTCCCGGATTGCCCCGAGTCTTTATGAGCGGTTGATGGCCAGACAGCTTCGGTCGGAATTCATTCGAAGTGGTTTTTAAAGTGCTAATTTTTAAAAAGTGAGAAGTGAACTAAAGTGCCTAAAGTGACTAAAGTTAAGGAATTTTGCCATCTTTTATAAAAAAGATGGAGCCCAGCAAGACCTTAACTTTAGTCATTTTAGCTCACTTTAGGCATTTTAGGCACTTTAATGATATCGACCTCGAGCTCAATTTGAGATTTTATCCTGTATGGTAAATTTGTAAACTCTAGGAGGAACGTAATGATTGACAGAAAAGTTACCACGGTCATCGATCCGGAAAAATGCATCGGTTGCGGGTTATGCGTGAAGGTTTGCCCTTCCGAAACCATCAGCATGCAAGACGATAAGGCCCGGGTAACCGGTGATCGCTCGTTGCAGTGCGGCCATTGTGTGGCCGTATGCCCGGTAGATGCGGTGCGGGTAGATGCAATTGATGCTCAAAGTCTTTCGTTTAACAGCTTCGACCTGGAAAATGACTGGCTGCCACACGGCAAGTCGGATACTGCGCATCTGGTTCAATTGATGGCCTCGCGGCGGTCGTGCCGCAATTATAGCGAACAAAGCGTCGATCGATCCCTGCTTGAAGATCTGGTGAAAATCGGGACCACCGCACCATCGGGTACCAACTGTCAGAACTGGACCTTTACGATTTTTCCCGACCCCACTGCCGTGAATGAATTCGGCCAGCGCATCGGTTCATTTTTCAAAAAGATAAACCGTATGGCTGAAAAAAGATGGATGCGCAAAGCGTTCAAACTGATCGGCAAATCCGCGTTGGACAATTATTACCGGGAGTTTTACCAGTCGGTAAAAGACGGTTTAAAGGAATGGGAGCGTTCCGGTCGCGACCGCCTTTTTCATGGCGCCACTGCGGTTATCGTTGTCGCCACCAAACCCGGCGGCAGCTGTCCGATGGAGGATGCCCTGCTGGCCACCCAGAATATATTGCTGGCCGCCCACAGCATGGGGCTGGGCACCTGCCTGATCGGCTTTGCATTAGAAGCCATCCAAAATGATTCCTCCATTCAGCACTTTTTAACGATACCGGCTGAAGAAACCGTCTGCAGCGTCATCGCCATCGGATATCCGGAGGAAAAATATGAAAGTCTGACCGGTAGAAAAAAAGTTGTGATGCGGTATTTTGAAGCCGGATCCAACAAATGAATAAATGGGTTTATTGCTGTCCAAAAGAACAACGGGGCTTAGAATTAAACCCTCGTGGCTGGAAGCCACTCCCACAAATAAAGGGCTATTCCCGGTGTGGGAGCGGCGTCCTCGCCGCGAGAAACAATGATTTAGGGGCCGCCTGATTCACGTGATTTTAAATATCGAATTAAAATCGACTGTAGCCTGTTCAGATGTCCGGAATAGAAATGATCACAGCCTTCGATAATTTCAAATTGCGCCTCCAAGTTCCAGGCCGGCATTAGATCGCGGATTTGATTAACTGGGGCGATGTCATCCCGGCTGCCGGTGACCACCAGTTTCAGGCAACTCAATTGGTTAACATTTTCAAATTCGATGAATCCGACCGGCGGCGAAATCATCATCATAGACTCTATTGAAGTGCGGCTGTCGGCAGCGACGCCGGCGTTGACCCAGGCCCCGAAAGAGTAGCCGGCCAGGTCGATGGCGCTGACATCCATGTTTTCAACATAAGAGATGGCGGCGCGGACGTCCTCCTGTTCGCCCAAACCATTATCAAAGCTTCCCTGGCTGCCGCCGACTCCCCTGAAATTAAACCTCAGGGTTGCATAGCCATGTTGCTGATAGGCGCTTTGAACGGTTTCGACAACCGGATTGTTCATCGTGCCGCCGTACAGCGGATGGGGGTGCGTAATCACCACCCCTTTATGCCCGGCGCCTGCCTGCCAATAGCCTTCCAGCCGATGCCGACCGGATGGGAGCGAAATTTTTTCCTCCATCGTTATCATCAACCGACGGTTTTTAAAATTTCGATAACGTCACTGCCAAATTCGGTTGCCTGCCAGTTTTTCAGTTCTTTCATCTTTAACAGACTGCTGGCCGTAAGGGGTCGTTGCACCGCAATCGCACTGATCAGCGCTTTGGTGCAAATGATGGTCGGATCGATCTCCAGGTGCTTTGCCAGATGGTCCCGCCAGTTGCGCAGTTCCTTGACGCGTTTGGCGACAATAGCAGGTACTTGCGGGGCGCTTTTACGAGGATATTTCGGCAAATCTTTTGCGGGGATCTGCAAGGCTTTTTTTACCGCTGCGATAATCGCTTTGCCGTAGCGGTCAA
This sequence comes from uncultured delta proteobacterium, assembly GCA_963706575.1. GTDB lineage: Bacteria > Desulfobacterota > Desulfobacteria > Desulfobacterales > JAHEIW01 > JAHEIW01. The sequence goes on from CAVPNL010000006.1 coordinate 891,189, forward strand.
TTTGTTTGGGTCCCAGCACTTCGGTTTTTTGCAGTTTCCTTATACTCTGGGGGCGCATTTCTGCCAGCGCTATCAGCGGCTTATTTCCAATGACTCTGAAAAGCGGCCGGTCCTGCTGCTGCGCCATTTTTTTTCGCAGTTGCAGCAGCTCTTCCAGAACCGCCAGGCCTCTGGGACCCAGTTTCCCGGCGCCTTTAAATCCGGGGAATAGGGGACCCGAGTCTGTGTTCGCCGCTCTAACCTTACTCAAATAGGTGCATTCTTCCTCGACCCAGGAAAGGCGGCCTTTGTGTTTTAGCTCCTGATGCAGACCTCTGGCCAGGGGGACAAGATAGTGTACATCTTTGGCCGCATAGGCAATCATCTCCTTTGGTAGGGGACGTTTCGACCAGTCTTTGCGCTGGTACTTTTTATTCAGGTGCACTTTGAATCTATTTTTAAGCACCGCCTCCAAACCGCTTTCACGATACCCTAAAAAACGGCACGCCAGTTCAGTGTCAAAAAGATTGTTGACGCTAATTCTGAAATCTCGATACAGAGACCGCACGTCATAATCAGCGCCATGAAATATCTTCTGAATGTCAGCGCGCCTGAAAACCGGCTTCAATACGGATAAATTTTTAATCTGCAGCGGATCAATAACGGCTGTGGTGTTTTGCGTGGCGATCTGGATCATACAGACCTTCTCTTTAAAATGATACATCGAATCGGCTTCCAGGTCGACGCCGATGATTTTTTGCTTTTCCAGCCGGCCGGCAAACTTTTCGAGCTTGGGGATGGTATCGATCATTAAATAGGTGTGTGCGCCGCGTCTTGGCATTTTTTTCTTGACCCTATCCTATTTTTGAGATGGATTCTATAATTTAATAATTACGCTATTTTATCATTTGATTATTGATAAAGTAAAAGAACGGATTATATTCCTCTTAAACCATTCAACCATAACATATAACGAATAACCCCCAATTGATTCTTAAATCAATTGGGGCTTTAATTTTACCCTTTGCTTAGCTAAATAAGTTTGTTATCCTGAAACTTTAGCAATTATTTCTATTATCTTAGCAGTTGTTCAAAACTTATCAAGGTGAGAAGCCAATGATAAATATAACACTTCCAGACGGGAACTTAAAGACTTTTGAAAATGCCCCGACGGGCCTGGAGCTGGCCGAAAGCATTTCAGTGGACTTTGCGCGCAATTGCGTGGCCATGGAATTAGGTGAAGAGCTGGTTGATTTAACCACTCCCATCACCGCAGACACAAAGGTTCGTTTAATCACCCAGAAAGACCCTGAGGCCTTGCACGTTTTGCGCCACAGCGCGGCCCATGTGATGGCCCAGGCCATATTGCGGCTTTACAAAGACGCCAAGCTGACAATTGGTCCGGCCATTGATGATGGTTTTTATTATGACATCGACATGGGGCCGGTTTCGGAAGAGGATTTTGCCAAAATTGAAGCTGAAATCAAAAAAATCACTAAGGCCAAACTGCCCATATACCGCAAAGAGTTGTCCAAAGCCGAAGCACTTGAGTTTTATAAAGACGAGCCCTACAAGCAGGAAATGATTTCGGAATTGGAAGACGGCACCATTTCGTTTTACGAACAGGGCGAATTTACCGATTTGTGCCGTGGACCGCATGTGCCGCATACCGGTCATGTAAAGGCGATTAAGCTTATAAAAGTGTCAGGCGCTTACTGGCGGGCGGACCCGACCAAAGCCCAGCTTCAGCGAATTTACGGAACTGCTTTTTTCTCAAAAAAAGAGCTCAATGCTCACCTGAATTTTTTAGAAGAAGCCAAAAAAAGGAATCACCGTAAAATCGGACAGGCGCTGGATCTCTTCAGTTTTCACGAAGAAGCGCCGGGCATGCCCTTTTTCCATCCTAAAGGCATGGTGGTCTGGAATTCCCTGCTGGATTACTGGCGCGCTGAACACCGCGTCGCCGGATATGTGGAAACCAAGACACCGATAATGCTTAACCGGGTGCTGTGGGAAAAAAGTGGTCACTGGGAAAATTATCGGGAAAATATGTATACTTCCTCTATCGATGACAACGATTATGCCATCAAACCGATGAATTGCCCCGGGGGGATGCTCATTTATGGGCGAAAGCCGCATTCTTACAGGGATCTGCCGCTGAGGGCGGCCGAGGTTGGTCTGGTGCATCGGCATGAGCTCAGCGGGGTTTTGCAGGGGCTCTTTCGGGTCAGGGCGTTTCACCAGGACGATGCCCATCTGTATATGATGCCGGATCAGATTGAGGATGAAATACTGGGGGTGCTGCGTTTATCAGAGCGCATGTACAGTACCTTTGGCCTGGGGTTCCATCTGGAGCTGTCGACCCGCCCCGAAAAATCTATCGGCAGCGACGAACAGTGGGAACACGCCACCAAAGGGTTGGAATCGGGACTGAAGGCCTACGGCCATGATTACACCCTAAATGAGGGTGACGGCGCCTTTTACGGCCCCAAAATCGATCTGCATATCAAAGACGCGCTGGGTCGGACCTGGCAGTGCGGAACCATCCAGCTGGATATGGCGCTGCCGGAACGGTTTAACCTGACCTACATCGGCAAAGACAACGAACGCCACCGGCCGTTGATGATTCACCGCACCGTGTTCGGATCCATTGAGCGTTTTCTGGGGATTTTGATCGAACATTTTGCCGGCAAATTGCCGTTGTGGCTATCACCGGTTCAGGCGGAGATTTTACCGATTAATGATGACCTGATAGCTTATGCCAATGAGGTGAAATCCGTGCTTGAAAAAGCCGACCTGCGGGTGGCAGTTGATGACCGCGCCGAAAGTCTGAACAAAAAAGTTCGTGAAGCCCAGCTGAATCAAATTCCCCTGATTCTTACCGTCGGTGGCAAAGAAAAAGAATCCGGCGCCCTTGCGGTACGCACACTGGATGGCCACGTCAAATACGGCGTTTCCCATGACCTGTTTCTCAATACGGTGGGGGAACATATTCGCAAGCGGGAGCTGGCGCTGGATTTGTTCAAGGACTAATGTCGCGATAGGCGAATGCGTTAATTTACCACAAAGGCCACAAAGCACACAAAGAAGAGGGTTTAAGGATAATTTAATTTATCTTTCTCTGTGATCTCTGTGCGCTCTGCGGTGAAAAAATTAAACTAAGATACGATGACCCAAAACGCCGGAATAACCACTCATAAGATCCAGTGGTGTGATTTACGCTGTAAATGGGCGAATGCGGCCAAACTCGAAGCCCTGGATGGCAGCTGCCGTACATTTCAATCTCTGTGGTGCCGGAAACTGGAAAAACATGTCACCAAAAATGCACCCTGTGAAGTTCTATTCGGTCAACGCCGCCCGATAACAAAATTTTAACTGATTTTTTCACGCAAAGCCGCAAAGTCGCAAAGAATAAAGTTTGTCAGATAATTTAATTAAACTTTGCGCGCCTGTTTTTTGGCGTCTTTGCGTGAGGCCGCTTTTTGCCCTTTTTCTGGTCCCTATGTCTGCTACCGGTCAATCAAAACTCAGAAATTTCCTCATCTGCTGGCTGCCGCTGATTATTTACTGCCTGGCTATTTACATTCAATCCGGCCAGCCCGGCCCTGAACATATCCCTGATGTGCGTTTTCTGGATAAATTCCTGCACTTTGGCGCTTACGGCCTGCTGGGGATCCTTTTTTTCAGAGCCTATGAAACCCTGCCGCTCAAAAACTTCAAAAACCTGCTGATTTTAATCAGCATCGGGTCAGCCACCCTTTACGGAATCAGCGATGAGATCCATCAATTTTTTGTTCCATCCAGGCAGGCTGACATTATGGATGTGATCGCTAATACGATCGGCAGCATCTGCGGGGTTTACCTTTTTTATAGGTGGAAAAATCAAAAAGAACCGGTGTAGCGGTCTCGCGACTAACGGTAAGTTTTACCATGAACCCATCTCAAAAATGTCTTTTGTCCCAACATTTTTGTTGGAGCCTCGTTTTAAATCCTCGACATACAACAGTATGCCTGCGGTTTACGACCCACAAGGAGTATAAGATCAGACGGGGAATCCCGCAACGCGGGAAAACTCGGCCCTGCCGCGATCTTGAACCAAAATCCTATTTTTGAGATGGGTTCATATTAAGCGGCTGTGCGGATTGACAACACCCCTGATTTTATGTACAAAGGATAGCTTGAATTGGCTGTGGTGGGTCAGTGAATATCAACCGGACTGACCCTCCGAAGACAGACGGCCGTTTCATTCGTCCATATTTAATTGTGCAGCGGTTTGGATTTGCTGAATCCGAGTCGATTAAAAACTCGCCATTGAATCCGATTAAAGGAGTGGAACTCTATGCCTTCCGAAAATAGCATTTCAATCAACGGCAATGTATTTTCCTATACACCGGGCGAAACCATCTTGGAGGTGGCGCATCGCAACAGTATTGATATCCCGACCCTGTGTCACCTCAAAGGGGCCATCCCTACCGGTGCGTGCCGTATGTGCCTGGTAGAGGTTAAAGGCGCCCGCAGTCTGGTGGCTTCCTGTGCCGCACCGGTCACACCGAATATGGTAGTTCAAACCGAAACGGCGCAAGTTGTCGAAGCACGCCGCATGGTCCTGCAACTGCTGCTGTCCTCCGGTAATCACAACTGTGCGGTTTGCGGAAGCGCCGCAGATAACTGGACCGAATTTCAACTTAAAGTGCAACAGGCTGAAGACGGCACCGAATTGTGCCCGGTCTGGGGCGATTGCCGCCTGCAAGACCTGGCCTTTCGCTACCAGGTCACCGGTGAGCGCTTTGAGCCCACCGAGACCGCTTATCCGATGGAAACCGCCAATCCGTTCATTCTGCGCGATTTTTCCCGCTGTATTCAATGTGGCCGATGCGTGCAGGCCTGCAACGAAGTGCAGGTCAACCAGGCCATTCATTTCGGCTATCGCGGGGCCGCCACCAAAATTATTGCCGCCGGCGATCGACCCTATATCGACTCGGATTGTGTCTTTTGCGGAGAATGCGTCCAGGCTTGCCCGGTGGGCGCCCTGGTTGAAAAGGATGCCCGCTACGAGGCCCGTCCCTGGAAGACACGTAAGGTGCGCACCACCTGTACCTATTGCGGGGTAGGCTGTCAGATCTATCTGCATGTCAGGGACAACCGGGTGGTCAAAATTACCGGGGTGGAAGACGTGGCGCCCAATTACGGCAGCCTTTGCGTCAAGGGCCGCTTCGGATTCGACTTTATCCATTCACCCGACCGGGTGAAAACACCGCTGATCAAAGAAAACGGTTCTTTCCGCGAAGCCTCCTGGGATGAGGCCCTGGATCTGGTGGCCCGCAAGCTGGGAGACATCAAGGCCGAACACGGATCCGACAGCATCGGGATGCTGACGTCCGCAAGAATTACCAATGAGGAAAACTACATTGCCCAGAAGTTTGCCCGGGCGGTGCTGGGGACCAACAATGTGGACCATTGCGCGCGTCTCTGACATTCCTCCACTGTGGCCGGTCTGGCCGCAGCATTCGGCAGCGGAGCAATGACCAATACCATTGCCGATATGCAAGAGGCGGATGTGTTTTTAATTACCGGATCCAATACCACTGAAAACCATCCGGTGATATCCAGTGGGGTCAAGCGGGCGGTAACCGCTAAAGGAGCGAAGCTCATCGTGGTCGATCCGCGGCGTATCCGAATCACCCGATTTGCGGACAAATGGCTGCGGCAGAACCTGGGAACCGATGTGGCCTGGATCAACGGCTTGATGCATGTGATCATTAAAGAAGGGTTGCATGCCAAAGAATTTATTGAAAAGCGCACCGAGGGCTTCGAAGAACTGCAAAACATCGTTGAAAAATTTACCCCTGATTATGTGGAGCAGATCAGCGGTATCCCGGCGCAGGAAATTATCGATGCCGCCCGGCTGTATGCTAATGCCGCGCGTGGCTGCATTTTATATTGTATGGGCATTACCCAGCACACCACCGGAACCGATAACGTTAAATCTTTGGCCAACCTGGCGATGCTTTGCGGCAACATGGGCATCGCGGGCGGCGGTGTCAACCCGCTGCGCGGCCAGAACAACGTTCAGGGAGCCTGTGACATGGGCGGTCTGCCGGATGTGTATTCCGGCTATCAGAAAGTCATCGATCCCGCAGCGCGCGAGCGCATGGCCGAGGCCTGGAATGTGGACGCGCTTTCCGACCAGCCCGGCATGAAGGCCACCCAGATGATACCGGCGGCCCACGACGGCACCCTTAAAGCGCTATATGTCATCGGTGAAAATCCGCTGGTTTCCGATCCGGATGTCAACCATGCTGAAAAAAGCTTGAATAACCTGGATTTTCTGGTGGTGCAGGACATCTTTTTAACCGAAACCGCTCAACTGGCCGATGTGATTTTACCCACGGCCTGCTATGCCGAAAAAGACGGCACCTTTGCCAACACCGAGCGCCGCGTGCAGCGGGTGCGCAAAGCGGTCGATCCCCCGGGGCAGGCATGGGATGATTGGAAAATTTGTTGTGAGATTGCCACGCGAATGGGCCATCCCATGGCCTATGAAAACAGCCGGCAGATCATGGAGGAAATATCAGCGGTAACACCGTCTTACGCCGGCATCAGTTACGAGCGCATCGAACATGAAGGCATTCACTGGCCCTGTCCGACGGCCGAACACCCCGGGACCCCGATTTTGCATGGTGAACAATTCACCCGCGGCAAGGGGCTGTTTCACGCCATTGATTACATTGAACCGGCCGAGATGATCGATGATGAGTATCCGCTGTATCTCACCACCGGTCGTCTGCTTTACCAGTATCATACCGGCACCATGACCATGAGAACCGGCGGGCTCAATGAAATTGCGCCGGAGGCGTTTGTGGAAATCTCACCGCAGGATGCGCGCGAATTTGAACTGGAGGAAGGGGCGCTGGTTAATATTGCTTCACGCCGGGGGACCATTCAGGCACCCATTAAAATATCGCGCAAGGCGGTTAACGGAACCGTATTTATCCCCTTTCACTATGCAGCGGCTGCGGCCAATCGACTGACCAACGCAGCCCTGGATCCGATTTCGGGAATTCCTGAATACAAAGTCTGTGCGGTTAAAGTGTCGAAGGCAGCGTAGCTGCCAGTTATTAGCTGAGTAGGGCCGGCCTCTGTGCCGGCCAGGGAATGGCGGCCGCAGAGGGCCGCCCTACTTCGAAATTCCTTGTTCTGCGGTTCAAAATAAAAAACCCGGCCTTTTTCGAGGTCGGGTTTTTCTGTACCTAATGTTACGATCTTATCGGTTTGATTATTCCTCCAGTTCCTTGGACGGCAGCACATCGACATCCGCCAGGTCCGGTCCCAGATATTCGCGTTCATTTTCGCCCAGAATGCCCATGGACAAACAGATCAGGGTCCACAGATGCACCGAATGATAACCGCCTTCGAAATGCTCGCTGAGATCATGAATCTGGGAATGACAGTTGTGGCACGGTGTAATGCAGTAAGGGGCACCGGTGGCCATAATCTGGTCAAATTTTACTTTGCCGAAGGCGCGGCGCTGATCGGGGAGTCCATTCTGTAGAAAGCCCCCGCCTCCGCCGCAGCAATAGTTATTGGAGCGGTTGGGGGTCATGTCGATAAAATTTTCTTCGCCCACCACAGCTTTGACCACATAACGCATATCTTCCGCCACAGGATCGCCCAGCGTTTTACGAACCAATTGGCACGGGTCCTGGCAGGTAAACTTGATCTTGCGGTCCTTGTTCCATTCGGAGCTGACCTTCAGTTTGCCTTCCCGGATCCATTGGGCGTACAATCGAATGATGCTTTCAATTTCAAAGTTGTGCTCGATGTTGAATTTTTGCAGTCCGACCCGGACTGCGAACAGTTCGTGCCCTCACTCCGTGTTGAGCCAGACCTTGCAGCCCAGATCATCGACGGCTTTGGCTTTAGTGCGTACGATTTTTTCCCAGTTTTCAAGGTCCGCCATAAACATGCAGTAGTTCTCGGCAGCCCAGCCTTTGGTGCCGTAAGTCCAATCCGCACCGGCGATGTGCAGGATTTTCCACAGGGGCACCATTTCATCCGGCTCGGTGACCGGCTCGCGGGAATTCTGATTTAAGAAATAATAGGCGCCTTCTTTGTTAATCGGTGCCTGCAGGTCCGCAAATCCTTCCTGGGTTTGTTGAACCTCTTCCAGCACGTCTTCGACCACAAACTGAAAATCTTCCTCGGTGGCCCCCATGGCGCTACAGGTATCGTTTCGAAGGGCCATGTCGCAGGAGCCTAAAATACCTTTGGGCCGCTCTTCCCGGGGCCGGCTTTTTCTGACGTTGAACACCAGCTGGGGGATGTCGATTTTCATGGGACAGACATAGATGCAGCGCATGCACAGGGTGCAGCACCAGGCCCATTCGGAGCTTAAGATTTCCTCGTCCATCCCCAGTGCGGCCATGCGCAAAAATTTTCTCGGATCCATGTCTTCCAGGCCCGTAGCCGGGCATCCGGAAGAGCAGGCGCCGCAAGTCAGGCACAGGTTTAGATTTCCGCCCTCCGGCAGAAGCTCTTTAACCTGGTCAATGAACTTGCTTTTTTTCTTTCCGCCAAGTTTGATTGCCTCTTGAGCCATGCTTTTAATTCCTCCGTGTGATTTTTGCTTGCGCAAAAATTAATTATTTCACTAATCCTTTAATTTTCAAGTTAAAAAATGAGATCCAAACCCTGAATAGCCAAAAATTTAAGAAAAAGTTAACCTGCCAGAAAATTAAGGATCTGTCAAGTCATGATGTTGGGTTTTGTACCTCAATTCAACCCACGAAACCTCTGCTGCACAGTAGGGCGGGCCTCTGTGCCCGCCGTTCAGAGGTCGGCACGGAGGCCGACCCTACTTAAATCCGCAATCCGCATTTCCCATTCCGAATTCAAAAGGATGTCTGTCAAGGGACTTGGCGGCTGAATTGCATTTAGTTTTTTACAATCATTTTCAAAATCTATGGTAATAAAATCGTGGAGCCCGTGGTTTTGCGTGCCTCCAGATCCTGATGGGCCCGGGCAACCTCCGACAGCGGATAGGTCTGCCGGACCTCGATTTTGACCGCACCGCTCTGGACCACCTCAAACAGGTCCCGGGCGTGCGCCAGCAAAGCGTCGCGTTCGGCCGTATAGGTCATCAAGGTGGGGCGGGTTAAAAATAAGGAGCCTTTGGCCGACAGGAGTCCGGGGTCAAATGCGGGCACCAGCCCCGAGGACTGGCCGAAGCTGGCCATCATGCCCATAGGCCGCAGGCAATCCAGGGATTTCATAAAAGTGGCCTGGCCGACCGAATCGTAAACCACATCCACCCCTTTGCCGTCGGTAATTTCCCGGGTGCGCTCGGCAAAATCCTCTTCCTCGTAAAGAATTGTGTGGTGGCAGCCATAGCCACGTGCCAATTCGGCTTTGGCTTCGGACCCGACCGTGCCGATGACCGTTGCGCCTAAATGATGGGCCCACTGACACACAATCAGTCCCACCCCGCCGGCGGCCGCATGGATTAAAATGGTGTCGCCGGCTTTAACCTTATAGCAGCCGCGCAGCAGATACCGTGCGGTCATTCCCTGCAGCATCATGGCGGCGGCCTGCTGGAGGGGAATTGCATCCGGCACTTTAACCAGGCGATGGGCCGGAATCAGACGCGCTTCGGCATAAGCTCCGGGCGGTAACGCCGCATATGCCACCCGATCTCCCGCGGCGACCTCGGTTACGCCTTCACCGACCGCCTCCACAATGCCGGCGCCCTCCATCCCCGGGATAGCCGGCAGGGAAGGCAACGGATACGTACCGGTACGGTGATAGACATCAATAAAATTCAGCCCCACGGCCTCATGCCGCACCAGGGCTTCGCCTGTTGCCGGCTGGCCGGGATCATACTCCTCCCAGCGCATCACATCCGGCCCGCCGGTTTCATATATTCTGATTGCCTTTGTCATAACGCACTCCTCCTTTCTTTTTGGCAGGCACGGTGGCCTGTTGGCAGGCACGGTGGCCTGCCCTACAACGTAGGGTCGGCCACTGTGCCGACCGCAAAGAATTTAATTTAATATTAATTTCTTGAAATTAAGGAGATACCGGATAGAAGTCAAGCAAGTCGTCTTTTAATCAAGATATACTTGACACACCACGCGCATTTTCCTATATGTATTGGATCTGATTCTCGTCTAGTATCTGATCTATGTTCGCTTTTTGAGCGGTAATTATTTCAGAACCTCTTTTTCATCCTGTGCGTTGCGACTCTTGCCTGAGCTACGCATATTGAAAGGTCATAACGCGATTCTTAACAAGTCTCTTTAATGTTAACATTCATCTTCAGGGGCGGTCTTTGTTTTGTCTTTCGAGAAAGGATGGGTAAATTGAACACTTTCCCTTAGCATAAGACCCGAAACAAAGACTACAATCCAAAAAAGGAGGTAGACATGAAAAAAATTATTATTTTAGCCAGCGTTTTGATCCTATCACTTGCCTTCATTTCGGCTGCACCGGCAGGGGAAATCAGAGTCGGAACCCTTATGGCCCAAACCGGCCCATTAAAGGAATATGGACCGCCCATTAAAGATGGTGCTGTCCTGGCGGGCAAGCAGATGGCGGCTGCCGGTTTTGAAATCGAGTGGTTCCATGAGGATAGCGAGACCAACCCGGCTCCGGCGACCAATGCGGCCAAGAAACTGGTTAACGTCAACAATGTCGTGGCCATCATTGGTGCGTTGTCAAGCGGGGTGACCCTGGCTGTGGCGGAATCTGTGACCCTTCCCAACAATGTGATCTTGATTTCACCGGCGTCCACCAATCCCTTGATGACGGTCTTGCCGGCGGATGAAGGCAAAGACTTCCTCTTCCGAACCTGCCCGTCAGACGCCTTGCAAGGTGTCGTGGCCGGTAAACTGGCCGCCAGTTATAATAAGACCGCTTCGATTCTATACGTCAACAATGCGTATGGTCAGGGACTGGCGGAAGTATTCACAGAATCCTTTGCAAAATTCGGTGGCAAGGTACTCGCTGCAGTACCCCACGACGAGAAAGCCGCCGAATCCTATACCGCAGAGCTGAAAAAAGCCCTGGCGGGGAATCCGGATCGATTGCTTGTCTATAGTTATCCGGAGCATGCCAAGGTCTATGTGAAAGAAGCCTTCGAGTTTTACAAATACGGAAGATTCCTGTTCTGTGATGGCACCAAATCACAGGATATCCTCGATGCCGTCGGAGCCAAACGTCTTGAGGGCCAGAAGGGTACGGCTCCCGGCACGGTCGGTGGGCAAGCATACGACAAGTTCAATGAGTACTACAAGGCCGAATATGGCATGCTTCCCCCCAAGCCCTTTATCACCAATGCCTATGACGGGGCGGCCGTCATCGGATTGGCGGCTTATGCGGCCAAAGTCAAAGGACTTGAGTTGACCGCTGCAAATATCCGGGATCACATGCGGGCGGTGGCCAATCCTCCCGGGGAGGTTGTCATTCCCGGTGAGTTCGAGAAAGCATTTGGTTTGCTGAAAGCGGGCAAGGCCATTAACTATGAAGGCGCGGCCGGATCGGTTGATTTCGACCAACACGGCGATGTCGTCACGCCGATTGAGATCTGGGAATACCGCGGCGGCAAACTTGTGACATTAAGTACCGAATCACCATAATAACAGACAGGCGTTAATTTAGCTTACAACGCATAGAGGGGTCTGCCAGAGCAGACCCCTCTTTTTTTATTTGCCTTTATAGACAGGATCGCGTTTCTCGATAAAGGCACGTGCGCCCTCAAAAAAATCCTCGCTTGCATGGCAGGCGACCACACTGTCTTCCTCGAGCTTTAAGATCGATTCAAGGTCCATTTCATTGGTTTGCTGAAAGGCTTCTTTAGTGAGGCGAATGGAGCGGGGGGCATTTGCAGCAATGATATTGGACTTATCGAAAACAGATTGCATTAATTTGTCAGCCGGCAACACCGCCGTAACCAGGCCGGCCTCAAGTGCTTCCTGCGCCGAAATTTTTTCACCCGTTAAGAGCCAGTCCTTGGCCCGCCCCAATCCGACCAGTTTGGGAAGAAAGTACATAACACCGTTGGTGAAAAACAGCGCTCTTTTGACTTCGGGAAATCCAAAAAACGCTTGTTCTGAAGCCATCCGAATGTCGCATGCCAGCGCAAACTCCGCACCAATACCCACGGCCAGACCAGTGATGGCCGCAATGACGACTTTGGGAATTTGGGTGAGCTGTTTTGTGATCTTTGCCAGTAATTGTACTTCCTGACGAAGTTTGTCGCTTGCAGATGCCGCTTCGTACAAAAAAGCCAGATCCTTCAGGTCTCGCCCGGCTGAAAATGCGCGGCCCTTTCCCGTGAGTATCAGGACATGAAGGTTTTTATCCTGCTCAACATCCTCAAGGAGGTCCTGGAACTCGCGGAGCATTCCATTGCTAAAGGTATTTAAGGAATCAGGTCGATTGAAAGTAGCAACGGCAATACTGTCACGCTTTTCATAAAGAATGTCTTTAAATTTCATCTTTCTCCATTCTCCATTTTTTTTCGGTCGCGTCATAGGCGCCTTGTCTTTGATCCTCTCTGTTTTCCAGCAAATCGCGTTTTATGATACGCTCCGAGGGTGTCATGTTGAAACGATCCACAAACTCAATAAACCGTGGCACTTTAAAAGCAGCGAGTTTGGAGCCGGCGAAATCAACAATATCCTGCGGGTGGGCTTTTTTGCCCGGCTGCAGCTGGATGAAGGCCATGACCTCTTCGCCGCGCAGTTCATCCGGGACCGGCACCACGGCAGCGGCACGCACCGCCGGATGCTCGCACAGCACCCCTTCGACCTCGGCGGCCGAAATGTTTTCGCCGCTGCGGCGTACCATGTCCTTCAGCCGGCCGACGATATAATAGTAGCCTTTTTCATTTTTTGTGAACAAATCGCCGGTATACAACCAGCCGTTACGGATTTTTGCTGCAGAGGCCTGTGGATTTTTGTAATACCCCAGCATGCGTGGCTCACCGTGGATGACGAGTTCGCCCTGCCCATCCACTGGAACTTCATTGCCGGCTTCATCCAAAATCTTAAAGGCTTTGCCCGCAAACGGAATTCCAACCGTTCCGCTGCCCACTGAATCCGTCTCTGCAATGGGCACGCCTAGATCGCCTCCCGACTCCGTGGAGCCATATACCTCTCGCCAGGGGGCGCTCCAGCGTTTTTCGAAAGTCGCGTGCAGCTGTGGCACGATGCCCGAGCACATCACCAAACGCACGGTGTGTTTTTTTTCGATTTCGGGATTTTCCGGCTGTTTGAGCAAATATACCGGCATGGTCGCTATCAGGTAGAAAAAGGTCACCTGATTGTCTTTAACGGATTTCCAGAAAGTCGATGCAGAAAACCGCGGCAGGATCACCAGCGGGATACCCGCTATCATGCAGAGCACCACGTTCCACTGCGGATCCATGTAATAAAAAGGTTGGGCCGTAAGGTCCACGTCTTGCGCGGTAACCCGGGCATAGTTGCACATATCCTGTCCAAGCTGAAGCCAATATTTGTGGCTAAGCATGCATGCTCTGGGGAAACCCGTGGTCCCGGAGGTGTACTGCAGATTGAGCAGGTCATCCTGCTGAATGGTGTCGATGCTGCAATCCGTAGAAGCCTTGTGCATTTCAGTGTATAGGTTCCGGGTTCCGGAAATCGTCGAATCTTTGGAAAAAAGGACAATTTCTCGCAAGAAAGGACATTGTGATTTTAGGTCCTTTAGGGCTTCAATCTGTTGCTGGCCAGCAATCGCGAGATCAGCTTCTGCATTGTTGAGCACAAATTCTATTTCCGGGGCCTGGTATTGGATGTTGATAGGCACCATTAAGGCGCCCAGTTTGGCAATCGCCAGCCAGGTAATGGGGTATTCGAAGCCGTTTGGCATCATCACGGCGACCTTATTTTTTTTTTGGACACCCAGCGTGCGGAGCACATTGGCCAGCTGGTTGGTCTGGTTTTCAACCTGGGCAAAGCTAAGGCTTTGACCCTCAAATCGCAAAAGCGTTTGATCGCCCATTCGGAGCGCTTGCGCGCGCAGTAGATGGGCTACGCTCTGCCATCTGGGGATCTTTGCATGCTGTTGGTCCGGTTTCATAAGTCGATTTTTATCTTTTTAGTTTATTTTAATTGAATTGAATTGAATTGGGTGAAATTTGCGTCAGGGCTGACGCAGCTAATTCGGCCGATTCGATGAATTTGGCGATGCTGTCGAGACGTGTACAATTTTTGAATATACAATCTCTAAGCAGACGCTTAATCCAGCATCGTGGAAACCTTTTTTTCTTCCCCCAAAAGCCCCTGGGGCCTGTAAATCAGGATAAGTTCCAGGATGACCCCAATTACCAGAAATCGAATGTAAGGTGCTCTGGCCTTTAGGGTGTACGGCAGGTAGTCGGTCAAAAGCTGGGTTCCGATCCAGACGCCCCAAATTACGTAGGCGCCCAGAATAGCGCCTTTGTTGTTGCCGCTGCCGCCGGCAATCAACATCACCCAGATGATAAATGTGCCGTACAATGGCGTAAAAATCTCAGGCGATATGGCCTTCAAACTGTGAGCCGACAGGGCACCGGCGACGCCCATCACCATGGCGCCGAAAACAAGCGACTGCATTTTAAAATTAAAAATATCCTTGCCGCTCATGGCAGCCGAAACTTCATCCTCCCGCACGGCTCTTAAGACCCTTCCCCATGGCGAGCGGATGGCGCGTTCAATCAATAGATAGATAACGACCAAAATGATAATGACGATGATCAAATAAATATAGTTATAATTCTTGGGATCAACCAATCCTTCAAAAGGCTGCGGCAGGCCGGTCAACCCTCTGGCGCCATTGGCGAGCCACTTTTCATTATTGAAGATGAGTCGAATCGTTTCGGCAATACCGAGGGTGGAGATGGCCAGATAGTCTTCACCCAGCCGCAGGGTCGGAATTCCAATCAGAAACGCGAGAATACCACAAACCAGAGCTGCGCCTAGCAATCCGAAGATAAAAGGCAGGTTAAAACCGAAAAGCTGATGCACATACTTGGCATAAATACCCGTAGGCGCCGGCAGGGTGATCAGGGCGGATGTATAAGCACCGATACAAAAAAAACCGGCGATCCCGATGTTAAACAGTCCTGTGTAGCCCCACTGAATGTTTAACCCCAGACAAAATACGGCATATATGCCGGCCGTGATTGCCAGTGCCACCAGATATGCTATGAGTCCACTAATTTCCATTATTCTTTTTTTCCTCCAAAAATTCCTTTTGGCCGGAACAGTAAAATTAAGATCATCAGCATGAAGGCCACCGCCGGTTTGTATGTGGGCAGCAAAAAGGCCGTAGAGACCTGTTGGGCCACCCCGATAACCAATCCCCCTACCAGAGCGCCCCACATGTTGCCGATGGTGCCCAGAATCGTTGCAGCGAAAAGCGGTATCAAAAAGTTCCAACCCATATAGGCATGCACCTGGACATCAATCCCATAAAGGATGCCGCCGGCGGCAGCCAGGGCACCGCCGATTCCCCAGGTCAAAATTATAACCCTTTCGGTGTCAATTCCGGAGACCAGCGCCAGTTCCATATTATCCGCTGTGGCGCGCATGGCTTTGCCCATTTTTGTTTTTTGCATATAGAGATGAAGCAGCGTAACCAGGCCGAACACCAGAATGAGAATCAGGACCTGATCCGGCCGGATCTTGATTCCTAAGGGAAATTGAATCGCCGGACGCAGTAGCCCCGGCCGGTAAAACAGGGAGTCCGCTCCCCAGAAAATGAGAATCAGCATTCGAATAATAAATGCAACACCAAGAGAGGACATGGCCAGCATGACGGCCCCGCTTTTATTATTGCGCAATTTGCGATACAAAATCCGGTCCGCTGCGATGGCCAGACATCCCACGATAAACATGGATACCGGAAATGCGATCAGCATGCGCCAGCCAAAAGACAGCGACCCGAAGGTCGTATCCGGAACACCGATCCAGGACAGCACTCCGGTCACCATAAACAGGGCAAAATAAGCCCCGGAAGACATCAAATCACCATGGGCAAAATTGGCAAAGCGGATGATGCCGAACACAAGGGTAAGGCCGATGGCACCCAATGCAATGATACTCCCGAAAACAATCCCGTAAAAAACAAGTTCCAGCATCTTTACCCTCCAAGATAAAGGCGCCCAACCTCCTTATTGGCCAATAGCGCATCTCCACTGTCATCCAGAACGTTGCGGCCCATTGCCAGCACATATCCGTGGTCGGCCATCTTGAGGGCCTCTCTGGCGTTTTGTTCCACAATGATCATTGAAACACCGGTTTTGTTGATATCCATTATTTTTTCAAAAATCATGTCAACCAGCTTGGGGGATAAACCCGCCGATGGTTCATCGAGTAGCAGTACCTGCGGATCCAGCATCAGCGCGCGGCCCATGGCCACCATCTGACGTTGACCGCCTGAAAGCTGACCGGCTTTTTGTTTTTTGCGTTCTCCCAGGATCGGAAAGAGTTCATAAATCTCGTTGAGCCGTGGGCTGTAATCATCCTCTCGAATAAAGGCCCCCATCTCCAGGTTTTCCTGGATGGTTAATGACGGAAAGACGTTGTCCACCTGAGGGACGTAGCTGACACCCCTTTTGGCCACTTTGTCGGGCTTCAGGCCGGTGATATCCTCTTCTTTAAGCCTAATTTTTCCGTTGGTCGGCTTCAGAATTCCAAAAATAGTCTTCAACAGGGTGGATTTTCCGGCGCCGTTGGGGCCAATAACAGACACAATTTGCCCTGATTTCAAACGGAGACCGACATCATAGAGGATGTTCACCTCCGTGGTATATCCTGCGGTAATATTTTCGGCTTCTAAAATAATCATCGGTATTGCCCGCCTAAATAGGCCTCTAAAACGCGTTCATCTTTTTTAATGTCCTCAGCCTTTCCTTCAGCTAATTTTGTGCCTTCACTCATCACAATCACCGGGTCACACAGGTTCATTACCAGGTCCATGTCATGCTCAATCAAAAAGAAAGTTATCCCTTTTTCATCCCGCAGCGTCTTAATATTGGCGATCAGTTTGCCCATCAAAGTCGGATTTACACCGGCACCCGGTTCGTCCAAAAGGACGATCATGGGATCGGCCATCATGCTGCGCGCGATTTCCAAAAGCTTTTTTTGACCGCCGGAAAGGGAGCCGGCATAGTCATCTTTAAGCTTGATCAGCTCGACAAACTCGAGGACCTCAAGGGCTTTATCTCTCAATTCTTTTTCCTGATGACGAACCAGTGACGGCCGAAACCAGGTGTTCCATATCTGCTCTCCGATCTGGTGCTCGGGCATGATCATCAGATTCTCCAGAACTGTCATCTGAGAAAATTCACGGGTGATCTGAAAGGTCCGATAAACTTTTTTCTTAAATATCTGATGAGGCGCCAGACCTTCGATCGGTTCACCCTGGAAAAAGATTTTACCGCGATCCGGTTTATAGTAACCGGTAATGATATTAAATAAGGTTGTTTTACCGGCGCCGTTGGGTCCAATCAGCCCGGTGATAGACCCTTCGCGCACTTCCAGGGAACAATCATTAACGGCCTTCAGACCACCAAAGCTTTTTTCCACACCTTGTATTTCAAGCATAAAGCTACCTTCGGTTTAATTCATGTGTTTATGGAGCTCGCCGTTTAGGGTGTAGGGATAATAACGCTGCACTTCGCGGGCACAGGTCCGCAAGAATTTTTTCCGGTCTCCGGCCGGAAATCGAACGCATCCGCTGCTCAGGATTCGGCGTGTGGGTAACTTCTTTAAAAAAAAGAAATTCTGTCAAAGCGTATTAGCGAATAGTCTGTATGAATGTCAATTAAAAAATGAATGGCAGTTAAATCTTTCTGATAGCCCTAATACAATATAAATATTTGATATAATGAGATTTTAATTAAATTCGGCGCACAAATCTGCTGGATAGTTATCTAATCGGGTGACGATTTAATTCAAATTTTATATTAGCAGGATATTTTCACCGCAGGGTATGCTAATCACCTATAATTTTAACCAGGACCCGTTTCTTTCGGCGGCCATCAAATTCACCGTAAAAAATCCGCTCCCAGGTGCCGAAATCCAGTTTCCCGTCCGTTACCGCCACGACCACCTCACGCCCCATAATCTGGCGTTTCATGTGGGCATCGGCGTTGTCCTCGCCGACATTGTGGCGATACTGCGATACGGGTTCATGGGGTGCCAGCTTTTCCAGCCAGGCGTCATAATCATGATGCAGTCCGGATTCATCATCGTTGATGAAAACAGATGCTGTTATATGCATCGCGTTAATGAGCGCAAGACCTTGCTGAATCCCACTTTCCTGTAAGCATTCCTCCACTTGAGGGGTGATATTGATGAATGCCCTGCGGGTGGACACTTCAAACCAGAGCTCTTTGCGATAGCTTTTCATTTTTCCCCCTTCATTTTTTGCCACGAATGACCACGAATATTTTTTGCCACGAATGACCACGAATATTTTTTGCCACGAATGACCACGAATATTTTTAGCCACGAATTGACACGAATTATCACGGATAGATGAGCCAAAATGCGCTTTAAATTTTCCTCAAATAGATTTAATTTATTAGTGTAAATCCGTGGTCATTTGTGGCAGAAACATAAAATATCTATGGATTCAGCAATCATTATAATACCAGACGTTCGTACTCCAGCTTTTTCTTTGCAAAATTTAATATGATTGCCAAACGTTTTTGAGTTGCTTTTAAATAATTTAATACCTGTGCTTTGTGAGCATTGGTTATTTTTTCAACAGATTTTAATTCCAAAATTATTTTTTCATCTATCAAAATGTCAGGCACATAATTTCCTATAATCTCGCCTTCAAAGTGAACCTGAATTGGAAATTGCTGAACCGCTGGAATTTTTTCTCTTCTTAAAACCACCATCATCGCATTCTCATAAACTTTTTCCAGAAACCCGAATCCTAATTTGCCAT
The DNA here is from genome assembly GCA_963706575.1 of uncultured delta proteobacterium. Taxonomy (GTDB): domain Bacteria; phylum Desulfobacterota; class Desulfobacteria; order Desulfobacterales; family JAHEIW01; genus JAHEIW01. Next base: position 910,128 of record CAVPNL010000006.1, read on the forward strand.
GAACCTCCATTGCCAGGCCAATAATTTGATAGGATAAATCTTTATAAACAATTGAGTTTTTATTCGTGTGCATTCGTATATTTGTATTTATTTTTCGTGATAATTCGTGTTAATTCGTGGCTAAAACATCAATGATAACAACCTTTATTCGATTGTAGGATTATTTTCAATCCTAATTCCAGTGTTTGCTCAAATGAAGCAGTTTGATAAAAAAATAAAACAAATCAGGTCGCTTTTACCGGATGTGATGATTGCCGACCGCATGGCGGCTGTTCGGGAAATCGAACTGCTGACCCGCAAAATGGCCAAACCGCTTCCGGCTGACAAACTGCGCCTAAGGCTTGAGCGGCTGGAAAAACGCCTCAAAGCATCTGAACGCAAACGCGTCGGGCGCCAGAAGAACATGCCGAAATTCAGCTACAATGATGATCTCCCGATAACCGCCAGAAAAAAGGATATCATCCGGGCGATTGAACGCCACCCGGTGGTCATTGTATCCGGTGAAACCGGCTCCGGCAAAACCACCCAGCTACCTAAATTTTGCCTGGCTGCGGGCCGAGGCATCGACGGCATCATCGGTCACACCCAGCCCCGTAGAATTGCGGCCATGACCGTGGCGCGTCGCATTGCCGAGGAGTTCGGACAGGAAATCGGCCGGGCGGTCGGCTACAAAATTCGCTTCAAAGACCGCACCGCAAAAAATGCCTATTTGAAGATTATGACCGACGGTATCCTGCTGGCCGAAACCCAAACCGATCGATATCTGAAAGCTTATGATACGATTATTGTCGATGAAGCGCATGAGCGCAACCTCAACATCGATTTTATTCTGGGCATTTTACAAACCCTGCTGGATCGCAGGGACGATCTTAAGCTTGTGATCACCTCCGCCACCATCGATACCGAAAAATTTTCCAAAGCCTTTGGCGATGCCCCGGTAATTGAAGTGTCGGGGCGCATGTATCCGGTGGATGTTCGCTATCAGCCGCCGGAACCCTCAAAAGAAGAAAACAATGATTTAACTCATGTTGAGCTGGCGGCTCAAGCTGTCAGCCGGCTCTTAAAAGAAAGCGCCCGGGGTGATATCCTGGTTTTTATGCCCACTGAGCAGGATATTAGAGATACCTGTGAATTGATTGAAGATTCCAGGCCTAAAAAATCGCGTATCCTGCCGCTTTACGCCCGGTTGACGGCCGCTGAGCAGGCGCGGGTTTTTGCGGGCTCATCTGAACGCAAGATCATTGTGGCCACCAATGTGGCCGAAACCTCCCTTACCATTCCGGGGATCAAGTATGTGGTGGATTCCGGCCTGGCCCGAATTTTGCGATATTCACCGCGATCGCGCACCACTTCACTGCCGGTGATGCCGGTTTCCCGCAGCAGCGCCGACCAGCGCAAGGGGCGTTGCGGCCGGGTGCAAAACGGGATCTGCGTACGCCTGTTTACGGAAGATGATTATCTGAGCCGCCCTTTGTACACGCGACCTGAAATTTTACGGGCCAATCTGGCGGAAGTCATCCTGCGAATGATCGCCCTCGGGCTGGGCGATATCGTGGATTTTCCCTTTATTGACCGGCCCGATTCAAAGAGCATTAAGGATGGTTTTGATCTGCTTTTTGAACTGGGGGCAATAAAAACCCGGCGCAAGGCACAAGGCGCAAGGCGCAAAGCCCGCAAAGATCCCGCGGAGATTAAATCAAACAAAACTGTCGAGCTTACGCAGAGGGGGCGCTTGATGGCCAAGATCCCCCTGGATCCCAGGCTTTCCAGAATGCTGCTTGAAGCCAGGGATCGGCGCTGCATCGATCAAATTGCCGTGATTGCCGCTGCGCTCAGCATCCGGGATCCCCGCGAACGGCCGCTGGAAAAAACGGCTGAGGCCGATCGGATGCATGCGCAGTTTAACGATCCCTCATCTGATTTTACCACATTGCTAAACATCTGGAATCGCTACACCCACGTTTGGCAAACTCATAAACGCGCCAATCAGCTCAAACGGTTTTGTCGGCAACACTTTTTGTCTTTCAACCGCATGCGAGAGTGGCGCGATATTTATCATCAGATCCGAGCCATACTGGAAGAATTCGGTCTGAGCGACCGGCGTCGTGCGGTTAAGGTGCAACCGCAGAATCTGAACCTGGACAGTGAAGACCCCTTGTATCAATCCATCCACAAATCGATTCTCAGCGGTTTTCTTTCCAATATCGCCGAGAAAAAGGAAAAAAATTTTTTCCGGGCAACCCAGAACCGCGAGGTTATGGTTTTCCCGGGATCGGGATTGTTTGACAGAGCCGGCCAATGGATGGTGGCGGCTGAAATGGTCGAAACCTCCAGATTGTTTGCCCGCACGGTCGCCAATATCGAAAGCGAATGGCTGGAGGAGCTGGCCGGGGATCTGTGCAAACGCATCTATCTGAATCCCCGTTGGAAAAGAAACCGGGGAAAGGTAATGGCCGACGAGCAGGTCAGCCTTTTTGGGTTGATCATCATTTCCCAACGATCCGTCCCCTATGGCCCGGTAAACCCGGATGAAGCCAGCGATATTTTTATTCGTGCGGCCATCATTAAAGGAGACCTTAAAAAACCACTTGCTTTCATGGCACACAACCAGCGCTTGATCGCCGCTATCGAGGGCATCGAAAATCGCCTGCGGCGCCGCGATGTGCTAATCAGCGAAGAAGACCTTTTTGCTTTTTACAGGGAAAAGTTACCCGGCATACACAGTGTGCAAATGCTTTCAAACAAAATAAAAAAAAGAGGCGGTGACCGATTTCTACGTCTCAAAAAGCCGGATCTGATGAATTATGACCCGGATGCCGGCGAGCTCGCCCGCTATCCGCTGAGCACGAAGATTGACGGACATATGTTTGAGTATCGCTATCACTTCGGCCCGGGCCAGGAAGATGACGGTGTGACCATTCAGGTGCCCGTTTCCATGGCGCCTGCGGTTTCCAGGGAAGCTTTTGACTGGCTGGTGCCGGGAATGTTTAAAGAAAAGATTGAAACCTTAATCAAAGGTCTTCCCAAAGTGTATCGCAAAAAACTGGTACCGGTTAACGAGACGGTTGAAATCATCAGCCGGGAAATACCCCGTCAGAAAAACGCGATGTTTTCAGCGCTGGGCGAATTTATTTTACAGCGCTTTGGAGTCGATATCCCCGCTTCCGCCTGGCCGATTGAAACACTGCCGGATCATCTTAAGATGCGTATATCCGTGATCGCACCGGATGGGAAAGAACTCTGTTCTTCAAGGGAAACGGCGGTGCTCTCACAACAAAAAATTAAAGCGACCCATACCGACGAATTCGAATCCTTTCGTCTAAAATGGGAAAAAAGCGGCATCACCCGTTGGGACTTCGGTGATCTGCCCGAGTTTATCAGCAGCCCTGAAACGGCTAAGAATAAATGGGTCGCTTATCCGGCTCTGGTAGCGGCTGACGATGACATAAAATCGGTGAGTTTGAAATTATACCGTCATCAGGACAAGGCGCTTGCAGTGCATCAGCAGGGTGTTGCCGGCCTTTATAAAATTCATTTCGCAAAAGATCTGAAAATTTTAAAAAAAGGATTGAAATTGCCCAAAGCGCTGAGGGCAGCAGCGGTTTTTTTTAAGGGCCCGGCAAACATGGAGCAGCGGCTGCTGGACCGGATCATATCCGACCTGTTTTGCAAGAATATCCGGTCTGCGGATTCGTTTTACAGCCACGCCGAAGACGTATCTCCGATCCTTATTTCCCGTGGTCAGAATCTTTTGGATCGTTGTCTGCCTGTTTTAAAAGCCTATCACAACGTTCGCAAAGAATTCGATAAGCTTAAACGGGCAAACCTGAATAATCATGCCGTGCAAAATTTTTGCAAAGATTTAATCGCAGATCTTGGGCGCCTGGTCCCGGAATCGTTCGTCAATCTTTACGAAATGGATCGGCTGACCCACCTGATTCGCTATATCAAATGTATGGAAATCAGGGCCCGGCGAGCCCTGTTGGATTTCGAAAAAGATCAGGCCAAGGCCAAGGATGTTAAAACCTTTAGCGATCGACTGGATAAAATGATAAAGACCCTTTCACCCAATGCGTCCAATGACAAGCGAGAGGCGCTTGAGGAATTTTTCTGGATGATCGAGGAATATAAAGTTTCCATTTTTGCCCAGGAGCTTAAAACCGCATTTCCGGTCTCTGAAAAGCGGCTGGAGAAGAAACTCGCTGAAATTAAGCGGATGATCTAAACTGATTGCGGATTGTAGATTTCGGATTTCGGATTTTAAAATGAGGTCGCTTCTTTTTTGGATAATCCGCAATCTGCATTCCGCAATCCGCAATAACGAAATTTAAAATTTTGGTTCCCAATTTTTAAAGTAGATAATTTTATATGGCTAAAAACCCAAAACACCCCCTAGTGAGCGTCATCATCCCAACCTACAATCGGGGCTGGGTCGTTCAGGAAGCCATTGATTCGGTTTTGGATCAGGACTTCAGTGATTATGAACTGATTGTGGTTGATGACGGATCGAACGATAACACCCGGGAAATTCTGGGAGCATACGGAAAGGCGATTACGGTTTTGCAACAGTCCAACAGGGGCGTCAGTGCTGCAAGAAACAGGGGCATTGCTGAGGCGGCTGGACGATTGATTGCGTTTCTGGACTCAGATGATTTATGGCTGCCGCGCAAGCTTACAACCCAGGTGAAATTCTTTGAGGAAAATGCCGATGCGGTGATCAACCAGACCGAGGAAATCTGGATTCGAAGCGGCGTACGGGTAAACCCCAAAAAGAGACACCATAAGTTTTCAGGAATGATTTTTGAACGGTCCCTTGCGCTTTGCCTGGTGAGCCCCTCGGCCGTCATGATAAAAAAAAGCCTTTTTGACGCCGTAGGCGTCTTTGATGAACAGCTGCCGGCCTGTGAAGATTACGATCTGTGGCTGCGGGTCAGCTGCCGGTATCCGGTTCACCTTATGGATTCTCCTTTGATCATCAAGCGCGGCGGTCATGATGATCAGCTTTCAAAAGCTGCCGGACTGGATAAATACCGAATTCAGTCTCTGATGAAAATAATCGATAGCGACCTGCTGACACCGCAGCAATATGAGGCGGCAGTTATCACTTTAAAGGAAAAAAGTGAGGTTTATGCCGGCGGTTGCCGGAAGCGGGGCCGGGAAGAAGAGGCCGAATACTTTTCTGCACTGGCTGAAAAATACTCATGAAAGAAGATAAAATACAGAACACAGCCTGCAGCGGACAGAAAATAGGAAGTAGTTGAAACAGATATCGATTATCAATTTCTGACAAAATTCTTGCATTCCCACCATCGATTTGATAGGGCTTGAGCACTTAACTTCTACGTGATTTATGGTAAATGCCTAATAATATTATGAGATGGCAAAATTGAAAGAGGTTAAGAGAAAGCAGTCGGAAAAGGGTCAAACATAATCATAACTGGTTAACCAGCAAGGAGGTTAAGATGAAAAAAGTATTTATTTTTAGTTTAGCCGTAATCTTTGGTTTTGCCCTTGTTATGGGTTGTGCACCCGAAGAAAAGGCCAAAACTGAGGAAAAGGCCGCCGCCGAAGCGCCGGCGAAGACGACCTTTGTTACCATCGGCACCGGCGGGATTACCGGTGTTTATTATCCGACCGGTGGGGCTATTGCCAGAATCATGAACAAGAAAAAAGACCAATACGGCATCCGCGCAACGGTTGAATCCACCGGTGGTTCGGTGTTTAACGTCAATGCCGTCATGGCCGGAGACCTGGAGTTTGGCGTCGTTCAATCCGACCGGCAGTTTCAGGCCATCAATGGCCTGGCTGAATGGGCGGATAAAGGCAAACAGGAAGATCTGCGCGCCGTTTTTACGATTCACCCTGAATCCATTACCCTGGTAGCGGCGGTTGATGCCGGGATCGAAAGTATTCAGGATCTGAAAGGCAAACGGGTGAATATCGGCAACCCCGGCTCGGGTCAGCGTCAGAATTCGATTGACGCCCTTACGGCGGTGGGTATTGATTATACAACGGATATAACCGCAGAAAGTGTCAAGGCCGCCGAAGCACCCGGCCTGTTGCAGGACGGTAGAATCGATGCCTTTTTCTATACGGTCGGACATCCCGCCGGCAACATCAAGGAAGCGACCGCCGGTGCCAGAAAAGTGCGCATTGTCCCGATTACCGGCCCGGGGATCGATAAGCTCGTTGCCGATAATCCCTATTATGCCAAGGCGACGGTTCCCATTTCGTTTTATCCGGGTGCCGAGAATGATGCCGATGTCGAAACCTTTGGCGTCAAGGCGACCTTTGTCACCTCTGCCAAGGTACCGGAAAACGTCGTGTATGCCATTACCAAGGAAGTTTTTGATAATTTTGAAGATTTCAAAAAGCTTCATCCGGCCTATGTCGTTTTGACCAAAGCGAACATGCTCGAAGGTCAGTCCGCTCCGATTCATGCGGGTGCCGAAAAATATTATAAAGAAGCCGGACTAAAGTAAGCGATACCGATATATTGTATAACCTGCCTGCGAGGCGGCGGCAGCCAGCCGCCGCCTCCAAATGTTCTCTAAGAATCTTTATCAGCAAAATGGTTTTATCACGCTGTTTGCACACATTTTGTCTATACTAGCGCTGTGCTGAGCTGTATCCGATTTATGCTGCCGCCTCAACCTGCTGCCGTTTGTTATATTGGGGTACCGGTCTGAAATACCGGGCGTTTTTGCCGTCAAACTCTCTTGACTGATTAGGTGATCATTATGAGTAACCATGAAATCCAGGAAAAGGATGAGGGCATTGAAATCGCAAGACGGATGGCCGAAGAAGAAGAGGGCGTTGGGCGAAGACCCCATGGCCTTGCAAAATATGTGGTTCCCACCATCGCCGTTGTCTGGTGTTTTTTTCAGTTGTCGATTGCCAGCTGGCTGATCCTCGATTCAACCTTCATCCGTGCCATCCATCTCGGTTTTGCCCTGTTAATTGTCTTTTTAAATTATCCCCTTTTCAAGAAAACGCGCTTCGGCCTGAAGTATTTTTCTGCTAAAGGCAGAATTCCCATCCTTGATTATCTTATTGGAATCATTGCCGCTTTAGCGGCGATTTATATTGTCATCGACTATGCCGGGCTGACCACTCGCTACGGAGCCCCGATTACCCGGGACATCGTCATCGGGTTTATCCTGATTGTCTTGCTGCTAGAAGCCACACGCCGCGTTATCGGGCCGGCCCTTCCGGCCATTGCAACGCTGTTTCTGGTCTATTCGTTTTTAGGCCCCTACATGCCCGATTTAATTGCCTTTAAAGGGACTTCGCTCAACCGGTTGATGGGACAGATGACCATGTCGACCGAAGGGATTTACGGCATTCCGCTGGATGTTTCGGCAACCATTGTGTTTCTTTTCGTCCTGTTCGGCTCCATGCTGGATAAGGCCGGTGCCGGCCAATATTTCATCAAACTGGCGCTGGCCCTGCTGGGGGGATTTAAAGGCGGTCCGGCCAAGGCCGCGGTCATGGGCAGCGGTCTGACCGGTCTGGTGTCCGGCTCCAGCATTGCCAATATCGTCACCACCGGCACCTTCACCATACCGCTGATGAAAAAAGTCGGCTATCCGGCCACCAAAGCAGCCGCCGTGGAGGTGGCCGCCAGCACCGACGGCCAGTTGGCCCCGCCGATTATGGGGGCGGCGGCCTTTATTATCGCCGAATACGTTAACGTACCTTACATCGATGTGATCAAAGCCGCAGCCATCCCGGCTTTTGCTTCCTACGCCGCGCTGTTTTTTATTACCCATATTGAAGCATCCAAACTGGGACTCAGGGGCATGGCGCGGGCCGAGCTGCCGCCTTTTTTTAAAACGTTATTGAGTGGCGCCCATTTTCTCATACCGCTTCTGCTGCTTATGTATGAGCTGATTGTCGTGCGGCACTCCCCGGAGCTGGCTGCCTTTCATGCCATCTGGGCCATGGCGGCTGTAATGTTCTTGCAGAATCCGGTTAAGGCATACCTGAACAAGGAACCGCTGGGGCCGGCATTTAAAAAGAGTGTTATCGACATCTTTTCGGCTCTGGCGGCCGGCGGGCGCAACATGGTCTCGGTGGCCCTGGCCACGGCCGCCGCCGGGATTATTGTCGGAGTGGTGGCCCTGGGGCTGGGTCAGCTGATCACCCAGATTATCGATACGCTTTCAGGCGGCAACATTTTTCTGATGCTGGTCATTACGGCTGTGGCCAGTTTGGTTATCGGGATGGGGCTGCCCACCACGGCCACTTATATTGTGATGGCATCCCTGACAGCCCCGGCGATTGTCACCATCGGCGGGCTGCAGGGTTTTATCGTGCCGTTGATGGCCGCGCATCTTTTCTGCTTTTATTTCGGTATTCTGGCAGATGATACGCCGCCGGTGGGGCTGGCGGCCTATGCGGCCGCGGCAATTGCCAAGTCACCGCCGATTCCGACCGGGCTGCAGGGATTTATGTATGACATTCGGACGGCCATCCTGCCGTTCATGTTCATTTTCAATTCCGACCTGATCCTGCACAACATCAGCAGCTGGCCCCAGGCGTTGCTAATTTTTGCAATGGCCTGTGTCGGAAACTTCGCTTTTGCTTCGGCAACCCAGGGATGGTTCGTGGCCAAAAACAGATTTTATGAAATTCCACTGTTTTTATGCGTCACGTTATCATTGATGCGCCCGGATTTAATTGCCCGCTGGATTGGGATTCCGCATGGCCAGCGGTATTGGACCTATTTGATCGGTTTGGGTATTTACGGCCTGCTTTACCTGATGCAGCGACCGCGAACGCCTAAACCCGTTGCCGAACCGGTTACTACATAAAACAGAGCTTTTTATATGAATAAGTCAAACCACTCGATCGGCAAAGCACAAAGGAAATGATTATGGGTGCTGCAAAAAAAATTCTGGTGGCGGTTGGATCTAGCCAGTACAATGAAGACCTGCTAAAATATGCGGCAGGTATAGCTAAATCCATGAACGCTGAATTAATCATTGCCAGCATTATCAATAAGCGAGATATTGATGCCGTGGCAACCATTGCGGCCATGGGTTATGAGGTCGACGGCGAAAATTATGTGGCGGGCTTAAAAGAAGAGCGGCAACAGGAACTCGATCTTATTCTAAAAAAAGTCGGGCAGTCGCCTGAAAAGATCAGGACGGTCTTTAAAACCGGCAACCCCAGCGATGAATTGCTGAAAATTGCCGTCAAAGAAAATGTCGATTTAATTATTATGGGCATAAAGGGCCGTACGGACCTGGAATATTTTTTTGTCGGATCTGTTGCGGAAAAAGTTTTCCGCCGCTCCCCGATTCCGATATTGTCTTACCGGGATGAAGCGACTGCTGAACGTCTGAAAAAACATATCGATTTGTCATAATTTCGGGCCGCCACCCTGGAAGGAAGGAGGGCATGATGTTCAGGTACCTTTCTGCAACACTCATTATCCTGGTCGCCGGGATCTTGATTGGTTTGGCCCCGGTAATGGCCGCTGATCGTTTTACGGATAATGGCGACGGAACCGTTACGGACCAAAAACTGGGTCTGATGTGGTCGCAAACGGACAATCAGGGCGATATCAACTGGATACAGGCCGAGAAGTGGGTGCTGTTTACGTTTCCCGACACGCTTACAAAGCGATATGAAGACTGGCGACTGCCCACCCTGGCGGAGCTTCAAAGTATACTCGTGGAAAACAAAAATGCGAAAGGATACGAAACGGACTGCGGCCAGTGGGTAAAGACGGTACCGCAAATACAATTGAGCTGCGGCTGGGTTTGGACCTCGGAGACCGACCCGATCGCCCCAACCGCGCGGATTTTTAATTTTGACAACGTTTATCACTATACCGTGCGCAAAGCGCATAAACGCGGTTACCGCGCACTGCCGGTCAGGAATTTAAAGTAGCATGGGGCAAGGGGCATGGCGCATAGGGTAGATCCTCAATCAATTATGGAATTTCCTGATCGTTTAGCGCTATGCCCCATGCCCCATGCGCTATGCCATCTACTTTTGCGTGACGCGCAGTACCTCTTCAATCGTGGTCAGGCCGTTTAATACCTTCTGCATGCCGTCCTGCCGTAGCGTTCTCATTTTTTGCTGCACGGCTTCATTTTTTATGCGGTTTGAGTCAAACGTTTTGAGAATGAGGCTTTTTAAGTGCTCGGTCAGCACCATGATTTCGAATATGCCTAACCGCCCTCTATATCCGGTGTTGAAACAATTTTCACATCCCACCGCTTTGTAGACCGTATGCTCCTTAAAACGATTCGGCGAAAACCCGATGCTTTTGAGATAGATCGGGTTTGGGATATAGGCTTTTCTGCAAGCTTCACAAAGCACGCGCACCAGTCGCTGGGCCACCACCGCCAAAATAGATGATGAAATTAAAAACGGCTCTACCCCCATATCCACCAGACGCGTAATTGCGCTGGCAGAATCGTTGGTATGAAGGGTGGAGAACACCAGATGACCGGTCAGGGCGGATTGAACGGCAATTTCGGCGGTTTCCTTGTCGCGAATTTCGCCGACCAGGATGACGTCCGGATCCTGACGGACAATCGATCTGAGGCCGCGGGCAAATGTCAGCTCGATTTTGGGATTCACCTGAATCTGACTGATGCCGTTGATTCGGTATTCGATGGGGTCTTCGATGGTAATAATGTTGATGTTGGGCTCGTTGATCGACGATAATATCGCATACAGTGTTGTAGTTTTGCCGCTGCCCGTAGGCCCGGTATTGAGGATAATCCCATTGGGGTTGGAAACCAGCCTTTTCAACAATTTCAGTCTGGTGGGGGTCAGGCCCAGGTCCTGCAGCTCAAGCAGTGAGCCGGATTTATTGAGCAGCCGCAAAACCAGCCGTTCACCAAATGCCGTCGGGATGGTGGAAACTCTCACATCGATATCCTGATCGCCGATCTTAACCTCAAAGCGCCCGTCCTGGGGCAAACGTTTTTCAGCAATATTCATTTTTGCCATGACTTTGACTCTGGAGATCAAAGCCGGTTGGATCCATTTCGGGGGTGTCAGCAGGTCATAGAGAATACCGTCCACCCGGTAACGGACCGTAAAGCTGTTCTGGTAGGGTTCAAAATGAATATCGCTGGCGCGCGCCTTGATGGACTGGGATATGATGTGATTGACCAATTTGATAATCGGGGCGTCGCTGGTGTCATCCAGCAAGTCGGCGGTTTCTTCTATTTCACTGATAATGTTGCTGCCGTTTTCTTCCATGTCCTGGACCAGCTGTTCGGCCGAATCCCGCCTTAAATCATATTGCAGGTTGATGGCTGAAACGATGGCTTCCCGGGTGGACAGTACCGTACGATAATTGTCGATGCCGATGGTCTTTACGAGATCATCCAGGGGCTGAAAGTTCAGCGGATCGTTTATGGCAATAATGCACCCCGGTGCAAATTGCGTTGTCTCAGTTTGAGGATCATTCTGGGGCGTCAGGCCGCAATCTTTGGCTGAGATCGGCTGGCTGTATTCCAGGGGGACGATATTATATTTTTTCAAAAACTGAATGGAGACTTTATCAGTGAAATCCGATTCGGTGTTGTCAAATGGCAGTTTTGGCCAGAAGGGCATTCCGTATTGGACGCTTAGCGCCTCCAACAATTGGTCTTCAGACAGGTTTTTTTGATCAATTAGAATTTGACCGATAGGGTTCCCGGTCTCGCTGCGCACGCGTTGGGCTTCGGCCAGATGGTCTTCGTTGAGACCGAATTTGTCTTTCAATATGTCTGTCAAACGATGAATCATAATGGGTAATTGATAATGGATTTAATCCGTCTGCGGTTCATCTTGTTTATATAGTTTTATTGCGCCTTCTTTGACGGTGCCCATCTGGCCTTGCTTATTTTTTAAAATTTCCTGGGCCTCCAGCGGGCTTTTGATGACGCGCGGGGTCAGGAAAATATAGAGATTGGTTTTTTGGTTGGTTTCGGTTCGTTTGCGAAACAGCCATCCCAATACGGGAATGTCGCCCAGAACGGGAACTTTGGTGTCATTGCGCGTGCTGGAGTCATCAATCAGACCGCCGATCACCACTGTCTGGCTGTCTTTGACGATAACGGTGGTATCCACCGTGCGCTTCTGGGTTACCGGAAGGGTGGATGCGGTGGTCAGGGTCGAGGCCAGGTCGATGTTGGTCACCTCCAGGGAAATTTTCATGCGTATCAGGCGGCCTTCGGTCACGTGCGGGGTGATTTTTAAGATTTTACCGACATCCCGGTATTCAAAGGACTCAAATGTTCCTCCCGAAGTATCGGTGGTGGCTCGGGTCTGATAGGGCCGGTTTTCGCCCACTGTAATCCGGGCTTCCTCGTTATCGGTGGTTAAAATCTGGGGCGTGGATAAAATGCGAAATTCATCATCGGTTTTGACGGCCTTTATGATCGCGGAGATGTTAGAAACCGTTATTCCGGCGATTTCGGTCGTGCCGTGGAGCAAGCCAGCCGCAAACCCCCCTGCAAACGGATTTCTGGGAAGTCCGCTGCCCGGATCCAAACTCGGCTGGATGGAATCGCTAAAAGCTGCACCTACGTTTGTACCTCCTGTCTCCCCAAACGCCTGCCAGTCGATACCGATCTCCAGGCTGGTGTCCATGTTCACCTCCATGATAAGCGATTCGATAAAAACCATGGAGCGCGGGATATCCAGTTTTTTGATGACCTCTCGCAGGACGATGTAGTCTTCCTGATCGGCCATAATGATGAGGCTGTTGGTGGCTTTGTCAGCAGATATTTTAACCTTGCCGGAGACTGCCGCTGCAGCGGCTTTGCCCTTGGGGGCACCCGCCTGCTGGGTGGGCACTTCCTGCAGCACTTTGGCCAGTTCTTCGGCGGTTGCGTTTTCACAATAGTAAACATGGATTTTCCCCTTGCCCCGGGGGGCTTCCTTGTCAATCATGGCAATCAGTTGCTTGATCCGGAGGGTGTCCACTTCATTTGCCAGCAGGACAATGATGTTGGTGCGCTCGTCAGCCACCATGGTGACTGCTTTTTCCGGGGCACCTTTAACCGGCTTTCTGGTCGGCTTAAATACCGTGCTTAACAGGCTCACCATTTTGGTAGAATCCGCATATTCGATCGGAATGACCGAAATTTCCTGGCCGATGCCGGGCACATCGATTTGTTTTAGGATCTTGAACAACCGCTGGATGTTGGAATACACATCGGTGATAATCATCATATTGGTTGGCTGGTAGGCCAAGATGACACTGCTTTTTGAAATCATGGGGGTAAACAGTCGTTTGATCTCAACCGGGTCGGCGTATTTTAACGGTATCAGCTGGGTGACGATTTTATCCTCGGGGTCGGCCGCTTCTTCACGCAGGCGGGTTTCAATGCTTTTTGAGCGCGCATCCGGTGAAGGCACAATTTTAACGATCTCGCCGGATTGCACCGTGGTGTAGCCGTGAACTTCCAGCACTGACTCAAATACTTTGTAGGCCTCTTTCAGCGATATTTTTGAGGGTGATATAATCGTCACTTTGCCTTTCACCCGCTGATCGACGACAAAATTGGTTGCGGTCAGTTCGCTCATAAACTTGATAAAAACATTGATATCCACATTGTTGAAATCAATGGATACAAACTGGTCATTGCTTTCGGGCTTTTCGGGTGTTGATTTGGCCGTCTGAGCCATGCTGGAAGCGACCCAGAATGGATGAATGCTGACCATAATTGCCAAAGCCGCGATAATCGGTATGAAAATTAATTTAAAATTTACTTTCATTTTTTCCCAGCCATTTTTTCTATTCAATTTTATAATTCAGGACCCGTTTCCGGCCGCGGCGCTTTATCTCCAGTTGGACTTCGGGAGTCGATGACAGGTCGCCAAAAATTTGCATCGCATCCTCCACCGATTCGATGGGGGTGCCGTTGACGCCGGTAATGATGTCTCCATTGCGCAAGCGCATTTTCCTAAACATGGTGTTGGGTTTGATTGCCGTGATGGAAATTCCGGACGGTTTACCGTCTTCGATGTGCGGCCGGATGTTGGCCTGTTCCATGAGTTGATCGAGATTCTCCAGCGCATTTTCGATCTGATCACTTTTCAACGTGAGTTGACGGGGATTAGGGGAAACCGGCAACCTGGGCGGTGAGGCCTCTTTTCTGGCAACCCGCGGACTCGATCCGCCCCCTTTTGCGGTTCCGGCTTCTTCCATCCCCAATACTTCATCGCGATCGTTTACACTCAAAACCACCTTTTGTCTTAATATCAATTTTACAGTGGCATCCTGGACGCTATCCCCGACGCGATACAGATTCTGCTGTCTGGTCTTCGTGTCTTCGATAACGGCATACGCCCGGCGCCCCTTGCCTGTTACCGTTCCCCATAACCTTAGCTTCAGATCCGTTTCTTTAAGATTATCGACATTAATGGTCTTGGCAGGCGCTGCTACAACATCCGGGCTCGTGTTAAACAGGTTCCGTTTCGTAATGGCGCCATAGCGCGACAGCGGCGGATGATCGTTTTGCTGTTTAAGGGTCACCTTATCCGGAAGGACCTGCGGCATTTCAACGGGGCTTAGCCAGGTCTTGCTGATGGTATAAACGGCGCTGACGCCAAGATAGACACCTGCGGTAATCAGCAGCACATTGGCGATCATAAAATATTTTTTAGCCGTCATCATCATAGATTTAATCCAAAGACTGAACCCTTCTCTTTTGAAATGGGTTCTAGTTAAATGAATATTCGGGTGAATCCATGGTGCCGGTAATCTTAAATGGAAACCCCTGCTTATCCGAATTGCCGCCAGCGAAAAGTTGCGGAAGATTCTTTCCCAGCTTGGCCAGCAGCGCCGCTTGTGGATTTACCGTTCCGGACAAGTCCAATATTTTTCTTGCTGAACGACCGCTAAACTTAATCGAACCCGAGATAAGGGCACCCAGCTGATTGCCTTCGATCTGACAGTGGTGAATGATCAAAGAACGGTTATTGAGCGCCAATTCAGCCTCGATTGTGTTAAAGGACAGCATGTTTTGATTCAGTACCGGGGGTGAAAATTCAATTTCCCCGTCAGTTAGAATCAGATCCCCATTTAACCCCTGATGGGGTGCTTTGGTTTTAAATGTCAGTGTGCCATCCAAATTGCCGGAAATTTTGTGGGTTGTTATGGCGCTTAATGCGTGCAGCTGTTTCACCTGTATTCCGACCAGATCCGCATCTATCGTCATCTCTCTGTTCGCAGAATTTTTGCTGATGTCCATCTGGCCTACTAAAGTACCGCCATAACCTTTACCCTTGAACGATAGATGGGTCGTTGACAAAAATAATGATAAAATATCCGGAGATATTTTTAAGTTTTCCATCTCGGCCAGGGTCTGACCAAGATGGTATACGCTAACGTCATAAAGCTTTAAACCCGGTGGAAAACCCGGTTTTACCCGACCGATTTCTACCGCAAGGCCCGGGTGAACCTGGCGGACCTGATCCGCCAGATATTCTTTTACCGTGCCGGACGGAAAAAGAATATAAAAAAAGAGCAGAGCCGCACAAATTATGTAAATGACCCAAAAGATCTTAGCTTTAAAAACTTGCATCAGGTTTCCAGGGTTTCAACCTGCAAGATGACATTAACGAGACCCTCGTTTTTATCTTTTTTTGAGATCGAAAGCTTTTTTACGATGACCATGTTTTTTGATGTTTCGATACCGTACAGATAGCTGGTGAGCTGCTCCAGCGTGACGGCATCTATTTTCATTTCAACCCGTGAAAGCCTGTAGTTGCTGTTTTTCTGGACCGTATTTGAAGGCTTCATATAACTGATGCGGTCCTTGATGCCGGCCTGACCGGCGAGCTGATCCATAAAGGAAAAAAGCGTAAATCCTTTTTCTCTTTTGCCGATGCTGATTTGTGACCGCTGCAATTTTTCTTTCAGGGCACTGTGTTCTGCTTGAAGGCGGCGCATCTCTGCAAGCTCTGATTTTTTGGTCTGCAAGTTTCGCTGCATCTGGTTTTTATTTTCAACAAAAGGCGTGATGACAAACTGGACGATGATCAGTAATCCTAAGAGACAGCCAGCCCCGTAAATTATATATTTTTCGCGCCGATTGAGCTTTTTCAGATTTAAATATTTTTTTATAAATTCCATATTAAGTGTCTGTGCAAACGTATTATAATTCCACCTTCAATATGAAACGCACCTCATTCCCCGAGCGATCGATGTTGGACGAGCTAATGGTGACTTTCTCAAATTGCGGGATCTGTTCCAGTCGACTTTTAATGCCGTCCACCGAGTTGTAGGTGTCGGTTGTACCGGAGATTACCACATTATCCGGTTGAATGACCAGCCGGGTCAGGTTAACCGTGATGCTTTCAGGAATTTTCTCGCTGATGCTGTTTAAAATATCAATGCTGCGGATATGAGGCCCGGCTTCGGCTTCAAAGGTCGCAGTTTTTTTCGTTTCCCGGATCTTGGCCTGCATTTCCTGATATGGATATCGAATCGTCTTAACCGCCGGAAATGTCGACTTAAACACTTGAGCCATCTGGCTGTTGATACGGCTGATGTGTTTATTTAATGTATACGATTCCATTATCAGGGTAAAAAAGAATAGCACCAGTACAGCTGCTGCCAGGATGCCGGTTTTTATTAAGGGGCCTTTATGTTTGGATATAAATTTCTGGGCGGCAAACTGGCCCTTGTGGAAATTAAGGCCATCGTAACCTTCGACTTCCATCAAGGCGAGCGCCAGGGCATTGTCCATTTTGGCCGGAATCCACGGGTTTTCCACCTTACTTTCCATTGGAATGTTCAGACGGTCTGCAATTGAGGCTGTCTTAACCGGGAGATCGAGTGCCCTGGATAGTTGCGGGATGATATCCGTTTCATCCAGCCCGATTCCATTGGCAAGCACTTCAATAGGTTCAAAATTCAATTCCGATGATTCCAAAAAGGCCGCCAGCGTTTGCTGGATTTGAGCGCAGAGCTGTGGCGCTTTAGAGGAGCCGGCGGGCGGTAATGGAAACGATCGTATCAGCTGCAGGCGGCCGCCCGCCAGGACAAAAAGGGTGCCGTAGGTATCATCAATTTCGATAAAAAGCTGGTCTTCTTCCGGATCGGCCTGGTTGGCCAGACACAGGGCAGTGGGCAACCCGCTGAGTGTCAGTTTTTCAGGGTCGGCTTGAATGGATGCCAGGGCATCCATATAGGGTGACAATTTGCTTTTTTCAATCGCCGCTGCGATGAGTTCAGTCTGCTCACCGGCCGTGGAGCTATCTAAGGTGTGAAAATCTATAACCAGATCTTCGGCGGCATAGGGCAGAGTGGTTTCGAGTTCAAAGGGCAGAACCATACGGATTTTTTTGGAATTGCTGAATGGGATCCGCAGGTTTCGGAAGATCGCCTGATTGGCGGGGATGGAAACCACATAGTCACTACCGGTTAAGTCCATTTCTTCCGCCATGGTTTGCAGCGCGGACGACAGGCTTCTTTCCGGGTCTTCGGGACCGGAAAAGGGCAGGTGGATAAAATCTTCCACGCGGTGTTCCCGCAGGCTGCTGTGTAAAAGCACTGCCGTTACCGTTTCATTTCGGATATCGATGCCGAGGACTTTTCTACTCATTAGCCATCTATTTTTTAAGTTAAAAATTTATTAGATGAAACAGTGAATAAGTTCTACCACGAAAGCACGAAAATTCGAAAACACGAGATTGATAGTTTTCGTGCTTGTTTCTAGTTGCCTTGGTTCTGATTCTCACGAATCAGTTTGATAGCTTAAAATTTTGCAGGACCATTTGCCGGTTTTTTCATTTTTTAACCGTTGGACCACTGCGGTTGTGGTCAGCACGGAATCATTTACTTTTGCCGTCGAAATAATCCTGAAAATGTCACTTGCCGTGGTGATCAAATTTTTATCCAGATTCATTGCGCTAAATCCGGCAATGTTTTTATACCATGTTGGGTCCGATAAGTCAGGGGCATCTTTGCCGCTTGCGGCTTCCTGGCGCCATTCGAAAAAGCCCAGGGCCAAGTCCGCGTTTTCAGACGGCAGCATCGAGACGAGTACCGGAAGCGGTGCGGTGTTGATGTTTATCTTTCCGGTAAAGGTAAACGATGTGCCGGCCCCCGCTGTCATGCCGTATACGGTCAATGAGTCCGCTATTGCGGGCGTTTCCGTGCTGCCGTAAAATAATTCGGGCGTGATGCCCTTGACCAGCAACAAATCATTGATGTCCGCTATCGGACCGTTGCGACTGCTGTAGGCGGGGCTCAAATCCTGATAATATGTGGATTCGGCACCGCTTAATCCCGTAATGGCTTCATCATCGCCGGAATCAAGCCAGTCTTTCAGTGAATTGATAATTGCCGGTGGCTGACTGTCTTCCGGCGTTTCTTCACCGGCATCCTTAAAAATGTTAAAATACCGCTCCAGAAGCTGGCGCTGGGAATCGTTAAAATTCCGGCTGTCGGGAAACGCGACCAGGGCGTTTACCTGAATACGGCCCATTTCGTCGGAAATGGCGACCGAAAGCGTTCCGTCATCAAAAGGGATTTCGCTCAGCAACTCGTTTATTTTGTCTGGATTTGCCCAGTCCTCCTGTAAAGAGTCGATATTTGACTCTGCCCGGTCTTTTGCCAGCAGCGCCATGGCGGCATGAATACCGGAAGTTGCCATTTGAGAAAGGGTCAGGCGATCCCGTGCAGCGGCTGCCGAAAGAACCGCAAAACGTGCCCGACGATTGTATTCCAGTGCCGTAGCGACAAGAATGGTTGTTACGGAAATGACCAGCAAAAGGGCAATGCCGCGTTCATTACCGATCGTTTTGGTCATGTTTACCATTTCTTAATCGATTTTCTCCCGGGATACGGGCAAAGACACCATGGTTTCAAAGGTTTGCGATACCTTTTTATTTGCCAATTCCAGTTTTATGGCAATTGCTTTCGGTGTCGCATAGCCGAATTCATCCGAGTCCGAATCCCAGACATCGAATTCGATCCCATCTTTGTCATAAAATTTAAATGACAAGGATTTGACGTACTTACACAATGCCGGGTCACTGCCTTTTTCTTCAAATTCAGGATATGGGAAAAGGTTATCCGCCCGTTTCAGCGTCAGATGCCCGTCATCTCCGGCTTTAACGTAATATATGATTTCAGCAATTCCTTGTCTGATAATTTTCTCAAAACCAACATGGGCCCGGCTGGTGAATCTTAAATTTTGTGCAAATCCCGTGCCACCGGAATCAGCGACGGTGGCGACAAATCGATACGGATCCGGCGGCTGATCGAATTCAGGCGGCTTATAAATCGGTCGCTGGGCAACGTGGATCGACTCCAGGTCAAGCGACATGCGTTTCAGGCAGTTTTTCGCCATTTCATATATATCCGCACTTTCGTCTAACACTTCTGTGGTTGAAAATACGGAATTAAACGATGCCAGAACAGTCGTCACCACGATTGCCAGTATCGCGGTCGCCACCAGGATTTCCATCAAGGTGAAACCTGCAACTGGTTTCTGGCTAATGGTTTCTGGCCTCTGGTAGCTGGCTTCTGGCGAATGGCTTCTGGCTTCTGGCTGCCGGTTGCTGTTCGCCAGAAATTTGAAGTCTAAAATGTGGAACTGAACCATAAATAACCCATAAATTGGATAATTTAAATCAGACGTTAATCTTATTAAATTCCGCAATGCGAATTCCGCAATCCGAATTCGAACAGCTATTCCCTTTGAAACCGATACGTTCTTAAACTGTGTGAAAATTGGTTGTTGTTATACGATATAGTGAGGTCGACTTGCTTTAAATCATTGGCAACTTCCCCCAGCACCTCAGAGGATACATCGGCTACTGAAGTCCGCCAGCTATAGCCCGGGTATTGCTCGCCGAAGTCGCCTGAATCGTTCGGGAAACCGTCTGATGAAAGGGTTTCCAGTTCAGCCATCTTGTTTTGGGCCAACAGGGGAGCCAGGGTATAAAACCGGGCCGCGGTGTTCATGGTCAAACTCTGGGAGTGCATTCGGTACACGCTCACCAGAACGATTGACATAACCGCCAGGGCAATCATGACTTCAAGCAATGTAAAACCGAATGCGGTTGGTGAAAACCCGGGCAGGTCCTTGAGATATCGATGTTTGAATCCAGTCATTGGGCGTATACTTTATTATACATCTTCAATCCACACTATTATACAAAATTTGACACCAAATATACAGTTTTATTTATAAAAAATATGGAGAAATTTTTGTGCTTGAGATTCCGGGCAAAATCGAAGTCGGCTAGTGGATAGAAAGATGGTTTCGGATTTTAGGTTATTCATTTAGACCGCTGATTCAATTTTCAAAACTGGCATACATCTCGTAGCGAGTCACTTCAGAAATAAAAGGCTCGATCAGATAGGATACATATTTGTCTCCGTCTTGAATGTGGATCAGGACCTTATCCGAGGTGCCGTTTTTATAAAACCAGATATCGGTCTGCCCCGAATTTATTTTGCCGCGAATGGGGTATTCGATATCAGCGATTTTAAGGCCGCTCGGGAGGGAACTGGCATTCAACGAAGCGTTTTCAAGTTCTTCAGCCGACATGGAGGCATCGGTTTCCCAGAACTGTTCCGTATCCAGGTTGATATGTAGCGAATATTGCTTTTGATTGCGGAGCGCCGCTTCTTTTAATGCCTGAATTTTGCCGATAATCCATCGCGAACCTGTTTTGGTTTTGTCCAGCAACAAGGTTTCATGGAAACGGGGGACGGTAAAAATGAGCATGATACCCAACAACGACATGACCACAATCAGCTCCAGCAGCGTAAAACCGTTCCGGTGTCCGTTGTCAGTCGTCCGTGGTCCGTTGTTGAGAGCTATTTGGGTTTTACAATATTCTAATAGCATTTTGAAAAGGTTCAAATCTGACAAAATTCTTTATTCTATTTCCCAATTGTTAATATCCTGATCATCCTCCCCTTCGCCGCCGGGTGCGCCATCTTTCCCGTAGGAAATTAAATCAAAGTCGCTATTTACACCCGGGGAAATATATACAAATTCGTTTCCCCAGGGATCTTTCGGCACCTTGCGCTTTTCGAGATATCCGCCTTCGCGCCATTTTTTCGGTATTACTCCGGTCTCGGGTTTTTCAACCAGCGCCACAAGTCCCTGTTCAGTTGACGGGTATTCGCCATTGTCAAGTTTGTACATTTTTAGAGCGGTCTCAAAGGTGGTGATATCCATTTTGGCTTTTACGCGTTTTGCTTTATCGGGTTCCCCCATTATTTTGGGGCCGACGTAGAGTGCCAGGATGCCGAGTATGATCACAACAACCATTAATTCTATTAAAGTAAATCCACGGCTGTCATGTTTAATCCTTTGAAGCATATTTAGTTTGCTCCTTTAAAATTTTAAATGATATGAATGGGTCGCTTAAACGGAAGCATTGACCGCTTGCAATCAAGGAGTGCCTAAACTCCTAAAACACATATAAAGATTTTTCAACAATAGAATATCAGGTTTCAAAACGTATGTCATCCAATTATCTAACGATGTGTTTCGAGACATAAAAAATTTTGTTGATTGCTGAAAGGGAGTCTATTATATAGAATTAGCCAGGGGGGGTTTACCTGCACGCGCATCTGCAAACGATTCTTACCGCCAACCCTTAAAATACGTAGCGTCATGACCCTTACAAAAACCGATATTATTGGGGCCGTGTCCGACCGTACGGGATTCAGCAAGAAAAAATCCCGCCTTTCCGTAAATAGCCTTATCGAAATCATCAAAAGTACGCTTGAATCCGATCAGAACATCAAAATCGGTCATTTTGGCAAATTCGATATCAAAGAAAAGAAAGCGCGCCCATGGCGCAGCCCCTTTACCGGCAAGATCATGATGCTTCCCCCCCGGCGGGTGGTGACGTTTAAGCCTTTTAAGCGGCTAAAAGATAAAATCAATACGCAGCCCATCAGCATTGAGCCCCAAGAACGTTCTCGCGCAAAAATTCGTCCGATCCGAACGGGTGCCTTAACAAAGGATGAATTAAAGAAAATTTTAACTGAGCACAGACGCTGGCTGGATTCCCAGGGTAAAAGCGGGGAAAAGGCCGTCCTGTCGCACGCGACGCTTTTCAGAGCCGATCTGTATGCAGCCAAACTTTCCTTTATCGACTTTCAAGGCGCTGATCTGCGGGAAGCCGTTTTATCAGAAGCCGATCTCTATGATGCCAATCTTCGGGACACCAATCTGGCCGATGCTGTCCTTGATTGGGCTAGTCTTGATGGCGCCAAACTTCAGCGAGCTTCTCTCCAAGGGGCTGATCTTCGATGGGCCAATCTTGAAGGCGCCAATTTGTCAGGCTGCAACCTCCGATTCGCCAACCTGGAAGGTGCCAATCTCAAAGACGCGAAGTTAACTGAGGCGAATCTATATGGTGCGAACCTGACAAATACAGATTTGAAGGGTGCCATACTGGCCAAGATCAAGCTGGATTATGAAACCCAGTTAAATCTGCCGCAATCCGTTTTCGACAAATACCGGCAAACCTTTCGGATTCTGGAATGGTCACCGGCCCTATCACCGTCTTATTAACTCCAGGTCGACTTTTATAATTCATTCACCTGATCTCGGTAAATATAGCTCATAACTGCTGGCTTACCGGGTCCATGTACTGTCGTTTTCCGCCATGAGTTGTCCTCCTGGAGCCATGAGCTGTCGCTCTGCACCATGAGCTGGCAAGGCTTTCTTTTTTTATTCACTAAGCGCTTGCGCCATTGCGGTGTATGGTATAAAATTGTTTTATAATCGCTCATCAAAAATACAGTCACCTGGCCTCTCAGCACATGCCACGCCAGTGCAATTTCCATTTGTTGCTCTATCCCGATTGGCCGACTTATTAGCAAGATGGCTTCAAAGCGCAAATCAAAAAAATCTGTCTCGAAGATTCCGCCTAAAACGGCAGAGTATGTTGTCGCGGTGTCCCTGCAGCACCCCAAACTGGGTGCCCGGCGTCTAGTGCCGCTGCTGAAAAAGAAGCGCATACCCGTATCCGCCGCATCCATCCAGAGCATCCTGCGCCGCGAGGGCCTCCAGAACTGTGAAAAGCGGCTGGCGAAGCTCAAAATGCAGGCACAGAAACCCAAATCGATCCCAAAGAAACCTTCCGCCAGGATCCCGGACAAAGTTGCCGGGCGTATCGTCGCGGTATCGCTGAAAAACCCTGAGATGGGTGCCCGACGCCTGGTGCCGTTGCTGAAAAAAAAGCGGATATCCGTATCCGCCGCAACCGTCCAGAGCGTCCTGCGCCGCGAAGGCCTTCAAAGCCGTGACAGGCGGCTGGCGCAGATCAAGAGGCGCGCCCAAAAGGCCCAAAAACCCAAATCACCGCCAAAGAAGCCTGAAACCAAAATCACCGACGAGGTTACTGATCGTATCGTCGCGATCGCCCTGCAGAACCCCGATTTCGGCGCCCAACGGTTGCTGCCGATATTGAAAAAGGAAAAAATCCGAATTCCCGCTTCGACGGTCTATGCGGTATTGAAGCGTCATGGTCTGCAGTCCCGTGCTGCGAGAATGGCGAAACTGGAGGAGCGGAGCAAAGCGGCCCCCAAGCCCGAGTCGCCGCCTAAAAGGACTTTGCCCAGAATCACCGATGAGGTTGCCGGGCACATTTGCGAGATATCTCTGCAAAACCCCGATTTGGGAGCCAAACGCCTGGCACCTCTGCTGAAAGAACACGGAATATCTGTATCCGCATCGGCTGTCTATCGTATTCTAAAGCATTACCAACTGCAAACGCTTGCAAAACGGTACGCCAAAGTCGCGAAAATCACCTCGGAACCGGTGATCATTCCAAAGACATTTCCCGAAAAGATTCCGCCCGAGGTCGAAGACCGCATTTCCGAGATTTCTTTGCAAAATCCCGAATGTGGTTCCCGGCGCCTGATACCGTTATTGCAGCAGGAGGAAATTTTTGTTTCGGCCTCTGCTGTTTATCGGATCCTGAAGCGCAACAATCTAGAAAATCTGCAAAAAAGGCTTTTGAAACGCGAAGCGCTGCAGGCCCCGGAGACCCCGCCTGAACCCGAAATAGAGGGGCCCCAAGCTATCGCTGAAGCGGCGGAAATAGAACCGACCGCGGCTGTGGACCAAGGGCCGGAGCCGGTTTTCGAGCCTGCGGTTACCGTCCCGATTCCGCCCGTGGATAAAGCGCCTGCTCCTGCGGAGGAGCCGGAGCCCACACTGGAACCTGCGGTGGCTGAAGCCGTTAAAGCCGCTGCACCTGCTAAATCCGAACGATCACCTGTTCGAAAAGCACCTGTAAAAACAATTAGAAAAAGGAGCCACTGGGTTTTCTATCCGCTCTATCTTCTGCTGTTTCTTCTGATCGGATATCTGGGGTTGCACGCCGTACAGAGCATCCAATATGCCCGGCTGGATACCGAAGCCATGCAAATCGATGCTTCTGTTGCGGTCGGTGTCGCTGCAAAAACGGTGACCGCCGCGCAGCCTCTTGACGGTTACCGTCAAATCTGGGAGCGCAACCTGTTTAATACCGGCAGTGTCAAGGAGCCCGATCCGGCGGAAAAAATTGCCCTCGCCAGGCTCGCGCCGGCTAAAAAGGGCCTGGGCCTCGAACTGGTGGGAACGGTGGTGGCTGACAACCCCAAAATGAGTCGCGCCATCATTGACAATCGCAGCATTCGAAAGCAGGAAGCCTACCGTGAAGGGGAAACGGCCGGAAAGGTCCGCATTAAAAGAATATTGCGCAACAACGTGGTCATTACCACCGATAAAGGCGACGAGCTGCTCACGGTCGAGATCAAAGAATCCGGCAGAAGCGCTCCTTCCACACAGACACAACAAATTGGCAGCCAGTCATCTTCAACCCAACAGGCAACCGGGACCCGGCAGCAAAGCGCCAGAACCAGTTCCATTAGACTCAAGCGCGACGAGGTCGCGGCTTCCCTTGCCGATATCGACGGATTAATGGAGAAGATGAAGATTGCGCCTCATAAAAGCGGAGATCAAGCGGCCGGCTTCAGGCTTGGCAGTATAACGCGTGACAGTGTTCTGCGACAAATGGGGCTGCGCAGCCGGGATGTGATTGTGGGCCTAGATGACGAAACAATCACCAGCCCGGATCAGGCCCCGGACTTTTTCAAAAAGCTTGCTGACGGGGGTGAAGTTACCATCAAACTCAAACGCCGCCGCCGCACCCGCCAGATAAAACTCAACATCGAATGACCCGGGCAGTGATTTAACATTCTTTGATCGCAGAGATGGGTTCTGATTAGAAGTGGTTTCAAAACCACTTATAGGAAAGGTGCCCAACTAACGGATCAGCTGATTCATTTCAAAGATGGGCAGGCAAATCGAAAGCACGATGAATCCGACTATGCAGCCCATTACCAGGATCATGACCGGTTCCAGGTAAGACGTCAGCCTCAGGATGCTGTTTTCGGCCTCTTTTTCAAAAATATCGGCAATTTTATTGAGCATGCCTTCCAATTCACCGCTTTGCTCTCCAACCTGAATCATCTGGATGGACAACTGCGGAAAAACCTTGCTTTCGTTCAACGCCGCCCATAACGCCTGCCCTTTGCCGACCTCCTGGGCTGCTTTTTGCACGGCATTGGAAATCAACACATTGCCGGCGATATTTTTGACGATATCCAGCGCAATTAACATGGAGACGCCGTTTTCAAGCAGAGAACCCAGTGTCCGGGTAAAGCGGGCGACCGCCAGTTTTTTTACCAAAACGCCAAAGACCGGCAACGAAAGCAGGGTTTTATCGTAAACGTAACGACCGTTTTCGGTTTTCTTGACGCGATGCAGGGTGATGCCGGCACCAATTACGATCATAAGGATAACCCACCAAAACGATTTAAAAAATTCACTTAAAAAAATGAGCAACCGCGTCGGAGTCGGCAGGACCTGGTTCATGTCCATAAAAATAGCGGTGATACTGGGCACAATGTAGGTTAAAAGCACAAACAACACCAGGGTACCGATGATACACATGAAGAGGGGATATGCCAGGGCGGTTTGAATACGATTGCTTAAATCCTGCGCTTTTTCGGTAATGTCTGCCAGGCGTTCAAGCACAATTTCGAGTGTGCCGGAAGTCTCGCCGGCGCGGACCATGTTGATAAACAGGGGGGGAAAAATTCCCGGATACTGCGATAAGGCCTGCGCAAAATTCTGGCCTTCAACAATGGCATCTTTAACCTGGGCCAGTACCGTTTTAAGGCGACGGGATTTGGTTTGGGGCACCAATGCATCGATTGCAGAGACCAGCGGGAAACCGGCGCTAATCAATGTTGCCAGCTGCCGGGTCATTATGGAGGTTTCGGCGGGTTTGACCCGGGTCAGATAGCGCGACAGACCAAGGTTTCGGGACGCTTTTTTTACCGGCTCCTCCTGGGATTCTTTGATGGCAACCGGGAAGATACCGCTTGAGCGTAATTTCTGGCGTGCGGCACGTGCACCGTCGGCGTCGATAATACCGGAGGTTGTTTTTCCTTTGGCATCCAGTGCCGTATATTCATAGACGGGCATTTTAAATTTGTCGTGTAATCTCGGTAATTTTTAATCGGTTCGGGTCATGCAATCCAAAATATAACATGAACCTATCTCAAAAATAGGATTTTGGTTCAAGATCGCGGCGGGGCCGAGCTTTAAACCGGAGGCATACTGTTGTATGTTGAGGATTTAAAGCGAGGCACCAACAAAGATATTGGACCAAAAGACATTTTTGAGGTAGGTTCATGTTAAGAATATTACGGTATCGGTTAATTATCAACTGGAAAATTATTTAGGGGATTTGCTGAATTCCAAATCATATTCGCGCATAGCTCTTTCCGGGGGATCCACGTGCACAATCACATCCAAAACTTCCTGAATGGCATCAATGATGCGTGCTTTGACATCATCGGCGATATCATGGCCTTGCCGCACGGTTATCAATCCATCAACAACGATATGCAGATCCACCTGAATGCTGGAGCTGATATAGCGTGTTCGAATGTCATGAACCTGCAAAACGCCTTCATTTTTGAGCGCAATGTCCTGAATCCTTCTGCGGGTTTCCGTCGGTGCGCCGACATCAATCAGCTCGCTGAGTCCAGGCCAGATGATTTTAATCGAAGCGTGCAAGATGAATATAGAAACGACTACGGCTCCAAGGTGATCCAAAAACGACCAGGATGGAAAGACTCTGGCACCGGTCACCGCGATTAAGACCGGAATCGAACTAAAGGCATCCGTGCGATGGTGCCATGCGTTGGCGGCCAGGGCAGCGCTTTTCACGCGTCGACCGGTGATGGCGGTCCAGCGGTAAATACTTTCTTTGCACACAATTGAAGCCAACGCTGCAGCAACGGCAATCCAACCCGGGGGGGCTGCGTGTTTTTCCTGCAGCGCTGAAATGGCTTTCCATCCGATGCCGATGCCAGCAGCGATCAACACGACACCGATAAAAACCGTCACCAGGGTTTCTAAGCGCCGGTGGCCATATGGGTGATTTTCATCCGGTGGACGGGACCAGTAATGTGATCCTGCAATCACCGCAATATCCGTTGTCAGATCGGTAAGGCTGTGGATCGCATCCGCGACCAGAGCCTGACTTCTTCCATAAATGCCGGCAGTGAATTTAATGGCGGCCAGAAATAAATTTACCCAAAGCCCAACCCAGGTAACTTTGCGGACGATCTTTTCCCTATCAGCATCATGTGATGTTGAAGCTTGTTCACCATTTTCCTTCTGAATCACTCTATGCGCTCCTCAGTGCGACTCGCTGACGGTTCTAATGAATAGACAGAGTTGCCATTTACGGCATTTTGACTTATAAAATAACACTACCTTGAAATTCAATTTAAATAAAGATTAAACCTTTGTTGAGTTAACCCGTTGGCCGGTTGAGCCCGTTGAGCCCTTAGAAAAAAGGAAAAATGCCTGTTTTTTTGTGTTACCGGCCAACGGGCTTAACCTTGTATCGCGTGACTTTTAGGTGCGGCAGGTGCCTGTGTGTCTGCAGTTAATAAAAAACTAGAAAAACGGAGGATTGGCGATGAACCTCCTCAACAGTTTTAGTTTCGAATTACCGACGAAAATAGAATACGGCGTCGGCGTGGCCGGGAGACTGGCCGATGTGATTAAAAGCTTAAATGCCAGAAACATGCTCCTGATCACCGATAAAGGCGTTGTGCGTTCAGGCCTGCTGGAGCGGATTACCGGCCCACTGGAAGCCCATAAGCTGAAATGGGAGGTATTTGATCGCGTAGAACCCAATCCGAAAGATTATAACGTTCTTGAAGGCACTGAAATCGCGAGCCGGTTTGACCCGGATTGCCTGGTGGCAATTGGCGGCGGCAGTCCGATCGACTGTGCCAAAGCGATTGCAGTGGTGGCGCGTCAGGGGGGCGCAGTCCGCGACTATGAAGGACCCCATAAAATTGGTGCCGATGTGCTGCCGTTGGTCGCCATACCGACCACCGCCGGGACCGGCAGTGAGGTGACCTTTAGCTCGGTGATCACCGATTCCAGCGAGAAATTTAAATTTAGCATTAAAGATCCCCGAATTGCGCCAAAGGTGGCGCTGCTGGATCCTGAGATGACCCTGACCATGCCCTCGGAACTAACCGCGTCAACCGGTATGGATGCTTTAACCCATGCCATCGAAGGGTTTACCGCCAATGCTGCGGAACCCATTGCGGATTCCGCGGCGCTTTATGCCATTGAATTAATTGCCACCTATCTCAGAACCGCCGTGGCTGACGGCAATAATCTGGAAGCAAGGGCGGCAATGTTGCTGGGCAGCGTACTGGCAGGAATTGCCTTTAGCCATTCCGATGTTGCCGCCGTCCATTGCGTGGCTGAAGCGCTCGGCGGAAAATATGATGCCCCCCATGGGGTTTGTAATGCTGTTGTCTTGCCGGCGGTGATGGCATACAACATGGAATACTGCAAGGAGAGATATGCACGGATTGCCGCTGCAATGGGGCTGTCCGATGAAAATGTTGACCAGGCCGCCCGCCAGGCCGTCAAGGCTGTAGAAAAACTGGCTTGCGATGTTCATCTGCCCGAGTTCAATTCCCTGGGAGTTCAAAAAAACGACCTGGAAGAACTGGCAGTCAACTCGTTTAAGAACGGAAGCAATATCGATAATCCGCGACCCATGACCAAAGAGGATTATTTAAATCTGTTTCAACTTCTAACCAGCTAGTACGGGATTCAAAGCCCGCATCTTTTACCCGATCGGTTAATGAGTGTCTCGCAAATGCGAGACTTGATGAGCACTTCGCGTATAGCATACGCTCCGTTTGATGAGCGCTTCGCTTGAGGAAAATTGGAGCGTATTGAAAGGTTGCTTTAGACATCAAGGTCCGAAGGACCGCTCTTCGAGGCTCAAAGAGCCGGTCTTAAAGGCCTTAAGGCCGCTCCATCGTCGCATGATGATAAAATAATGTTTTAAGCCATTTAAGACAAAATAAATTATTCACTATTTGTTAACGACAAACCGACGATGAGAATCATCCGCGCGCAAACCAAAGATCATTATCGACGGGCACGCGAACTATTTCAGCAGTATGCGGACGCTTTGGGTTTTGATCTTGAATTTCAGGGATTCAGTCACGAGCTGGCGACGCTTTCCGGAGAGTATGCGCCGCCAAAAGGCTGTATTCTTCTGGCTGAAAGTGAAGAAGAAATTGTTGGGTGCGTGGCCCTGCGTCCCCTTGAAAAAATGATTTGCGAAATGAAGCGGCTTTACGTCGTCCCCGGCTATCGCAACCGAAAAATTGGGCGGGCGCTGGCAGAGGCCGTCATTGACCAGGCGCGCACGAGTGGCTATGAGCGCATGCGTCTTGATACCATTGAATCCATGACAGCAGCTCAGGCGCTTTATCATTCACTGGGTTTTCGGTCGATAAAACCGTATCGCTATAATCCCCTTAATAATCCGTCCTATTTTGAACTGAACTTGCGTTAATAAAAGGAGATACAAATGGGTCACAAAAAACTGTCAGGTAAAATTGCGCTGGTGACCGGATCATCCCGCGGAATCGGCCGTGCGATGGTTGAACGATTGAGCCGGGATGGTGCCTCAGTCGCCATCAATTATGTCAGCAATTCAGAAAAAGCTGAAGAAGTCGTTGCCGCGATTACGTCTGGCGGCGGCTCAGCCGTTGCTCTGCAGGCGGATGTTTCCAGGATCGAAGGCATCCAGCGGCTTTTTGAAAAGACGCTTGAGCATTTCGGTCGGCTGGATATTCTGGTAAATAACGCCGGGATCCGCATCACCCAAACCGTTGCGGATATCCAGGAAGAAGAATTTGATCGACTGTTTGCCATCAATGTCAAGGGACCATTTTTTGCCTGTCAGCAAGCCGCTCATCGAATTTCCGACGGTGGAAGGATCATCAATGTTTCCTCTGCCGTCACGCGAATGATGCTGCCCGGCTATTCCATTTACGCGGCCAGCAAGGCGGCTGTTGATCAGCTCACCCGGGTGTTGGCTAAAGAGATGGGGGGGCGGCAGGTCACGGTCAATGCAGTTTCTCCAGGGCCGGTGGACACTGCGCTTTTGCGAAAGGGCAAAACAGAAGAACAGATTCAACAGATGGCTCAAATGGCTGCATTTAACCGCATTGGTAAAGTGGAAGATATAGCGGACGTTGTTGCCTTTCTGGCCAGCGACGACGCCAGATGGATTACCGGGCAGATCATCCATGCCAATGGTGGCTGCATTTAGTTTCCATTTCAGAAATGGAAACTATAGCTTTTTATTTTTTTATGTTAACATTTTAATCTGAATAACAACGGCCATAGGAGTCGTCGGGCGTGAAAATATCATTAATTGCAGCGATGGCCAAGAATCGGGTGATTGGCAACCAAGGAGATATTCCCTGGAGAATCCCGGGGGAGCAGAAGATTTTTAAGAAAATCACCCTGGGGCATGCGGTGATTATGGGAAGAAAAACCTTTGAATCTCTCGATCAACCCCTTCGTGGCAGAACCAATATCATCGTTACCCGGCAAAAGGATTACCGTGCAAAAGGATGCCTGGTGGCCCATGATCTTGCAACAGCCATAAAATGCTGCCCGGTAGACGAGGAGGAAGCCTTTATTTGTGGCGGCGGTCAACTCTATCACGAAGCGCTTCCCCTGGCTGATCGCATCTATTTAACGGTGATTCCCAGGGAAATACCTGGAGATACCTATTTCCCGGATATTTCGTTGACTGAATTTCAGGTGAGCCAATCAGAATCGATTCAGGTAGAGGGAGTCGAACCTTACGACTTTTTTATTTATGAAAGAATCACATGAGTATGAAAACATTTAATCCCGATTACATAAAGCGAATCAGTGAAATCGTTAGCACCAGCCCGTATTTTCAATTGCTGTCCATGAAGCTGGTGGATGTGGGCGTCGGCTGTTCTTCTCTTGAAATCGATCTGACCCAAAAGCATTTGCAGCCCTTCGGAAAGGTTCATGGCGGTGTGTTTTCTTCCATCATCGATGCAGCCGCGTTTTGGGCGGTTTACCCCGGGATCGAAGATCAAACGGCCGGTCTGACCACTGTTGATCTGAAATTAAACTACCTGGCACCGGCGGCATCCGGCAAATTAATTGCCAGAGGCCGTCAGATTAAACTGGGCAGGACCCTTGGATACGCTGAAGCGGAGGTTCTCGATGAGACCGGAAAGATTCTGGCACATGGCACTTCGACCGTAATCATTATGCCCGGTAAGGCGCTAGAAGCCGACCCGCCGCTGCCCCCGAAATTTATCGACTAAAAAACGCGTTTATGCGATTTTTAATTAGAACCCATCTCAAAAATGTCTTTTGGCCCAATATTTTTGTTGGTACCTCGCTTCAAATCCTCGACATACAACAGTATGCCTCCGGTATGAAGCTCGGCTCCGCCTCGATCTTGAACCAAAATCCTATTTTTGAGATGGCTTCTATTTGAGAGGTCAGGGAGTTTTTTTCGTAATGCCCGCGTCGGCGGGCATCCAGTCATAAAATAAACAGTTCTGGATTCCCGCCTTCGCGGGAATGACAAACTTGCAATGGAGAAAATTTCCGACCCCTGAATTATTTAATAGAATTCGGATTATAGAGGAGAGACCCATGAGTGAGACCCAAACCCAAAAATACGGATGGAATCCGGATATGTCCCCATCATTGCTGGATAAACTGAAAGGCGATCTGAAACAGTCCATGCTGAATAGGGACGTGGAGGCCCGCAGTGCCATCCGACAAATTATGGCTGAATTTCCCAAACTGACCGTGCCCATCACCCTGGAAAGCGGCAAAAAATCGACGCGACTTAAAACCAATGAAGAGATTACCAATGATGACATTGTCGGCATCATCCAGGGGTTGGTAAAATCCGAACGGGTGGTGCTCGAGGCCAAGAATGAAGAATCTTCAGACTACCTCAACATCCTGCAACTGTATTTGCCCAAGATGGCCTCTCGTGCAGAGATCATTGCCTGGATCAGTGACAACATTGACTTTTCCGAATACAAGAACAAAATGCAGGCCATGGGTTCAATAATGAAGCACTTCGGCAAACAGGCTGATGGCAAGATGGTGAATGAGATCTTGCAGGAATGGGAATAAAACCAGAAGTGATTTCAAAACCCCATCTCCCCGCTTCAGAGGGGCTTTGATGCACACATTAATGTGTTAAAATCAAGACGTGTAATCCCGCGTTCAAGCGGGAAACCTAATCTGAGGTTTTGAAACCACTTCTAATGAAACTGCGCGTCGCGGAGGCGCCGGCGCCGGGAAGGAATCTGCATGTTAAAGCGATGCCTTTTAAATATTAGATTAAACTTTGTGTTGTTTGTTTTTTTTCTGCCGGCATTTTTGATTGCCACTTCATTGGGCTTGCAGGCAAAGACCGCAGCCGTTGAGCAGACCACCAAAAGCTGTCTATGGACGGTTGACACCGCTTCGAATAAAATTTACCTGCTGGGCTCCCTGCATCTTCTCAAGCCGAACGCATACCCCTTAGACGCTGCTATCGAAAAGGCCTATGCTGACAGCAGGGTCGTCATATTTGAAACCGATATTGCAGCTTTGCAGACGCCGGGCGTGCAGGCCAAGCTGCTGGAAATGGGCATCTATCCGACCGAGCACAACCTGTTTCAGAATCTGGATGGAAACAGCCGACAGCAGCTCGAGAAGAAAATGAGCGAAATCGGCCTGCCGTTAGAACAATTCTCCCGGTTCAAGCCCTGGTTGGTGGCATTGACCCTGACAACATTAGAGCTTCAGCGGATGGGATATAATCCCGCTTATGGTATTGATGTTTACTTTTTTAATAAGGCCAGCGCCGATGGCAAAGAGATCGGTTTTCTGGAACCCGCGGAGTTTCAGATAAACCTGCTGGGCAACATGGTTGAACAGGATCAATACGATTTTTTAAGTCAGACCTTAAATGACCTGGAGGTCGTCAATGAGTTGGCCGGGGATCTGGTCAAGTCCTGGAAAGACGGGGATGCGGATAAACTGCATAAATTGTTGTCTAAGAGTTTCAAGGATTATCCGCACCTGCATGACCGCCTGCTGATTCAGCGAAATAAAAACTGGGTTGGGCAAATTGAAGGCGCGATGCGGAAAAATAAAAATGTTCTTTTTGTCGTGGGTGCCGGTCATCTAGTGGGTCCGGAAAGTGTGGTCGATTTGCTAAAGGAAAAAGGGTATCGGGTAAAACAGCAATGAAAGAAACGGGTGCAGGCAGCGCATGGCGGATGAAGCTTCACGAGGTCATCTTTGAAGCCGACACACCGGCCGGCAAATGGTTTGATGTTTTACTGATTTTGGCCATATTGATCAGTGTTGTGATGGTCATGCTCGATAGTGTCGGCACGATCCAAAAGTCATACGGCCCTATTTTATTGGCCGGCGAGTGGTTTTTTACGATTTTATTTACCATCGAATACCTTTTGCGATTACTGAGTGTGGGGCGACCGCTTGCCTATGCCACCAGCTTTTTCGGTGTTGTCGACCTTTTGGCGATTTTGCCCACCTTCCTAAGTATACTCATTCCGGGAGCGCAGTATCTGCTGGTTATACGAATACTGCGGGTTCTGCGCATTTTCCGAATTCTTAAACTGGTGCAATATCTGGGTGAGGCCCGCATGCTTACCCAGGCCTTGCGTGCCAGTCGACGCAAAATCACCGTTTTTTTATTTGTGGTGTTGACGCTGGTAACCATTTTCGGTTCCTTGATCTATCTTATCGAAGATCCCAAAGACGGTTTCACCAGCATACCCAAAAGCATTTACTGGTCGATTGTTACGCTGACCACCGTCGGTTATGGTGACATGTCGCCCCAGACCGGCTTGGGTCAGTTGCTTTCGTCACTGATTATGATTATTGGTTATGGTATTATCGCCGTTCCGACGGGGATCGTAACGGTCGAATTGGCACAGGCCTTTAAACGCCAGATTTCCACCCAGGCCTGCCCGGAATGCAGCGCCGAGGGACATGACATTGATGCCAAACATTGTAAGTATTGCGGGTCCAGGCTATGAGAAATGATGAAATATTGATTGTTTACCACAGAGGGCACAGAGCACCCAGAGAAAAATCAAAAATGTGATAATTGCGTTAATAAAGTATCTAGTCTCTGTGCTCTCTGTGTTTTCTGTGGTGAAAATATACATAATTAGGTATTGGTAATGGTATCCCTATGTTCAATGTATTTTACGGATTTAGATTTATGACGATATGTTTTATCTGCCTGTCGGCCTTAAACTGCGCGGCTCAAACCCCCTCGGCAGACAAACCCCACCACACCCATAGCGGGTTCAAGAATGTCCATTCATACGAGGAAAATGATTTCTGGGATTTCTTAAAATGGCGTCGCGAAAGAGCAAAAATGGATATTCCGGGTCCGGAAAGCTATGATTTTCCATTAGCGAAAAACGATCCGGACTTCTTAAAGCAAAATCGAGACAGGAACACCGTGACCTGGATCGGGCATGCCACCGTATTGCTACAGATGGCGGGTTACAATATCTTGACGGATCCTCATTTTTCCAAACGGACTTCACCGGTCCAGTGGGCCGGTCCCGAACGGGTTGCGCCTCTGGGACTGGCGCTTGAAGATCTGCCGCCCATCGACATCGTTGTTATTTCACACGACCATTTTGATGCGCTGGATGAACAATCCATAAAGAAATTGCGCCAGAGACCCGGCGGAGAAAAAACGCGGTTTTATGTTCCGTTAGGGCTGAAGAACTGGTTGGCGATCCGGGGTGTCGATAATGTGTTTGCAATGGATTGGTGGGACCGTCACCAGGACGAACGTCTTGAAATTATTGCGGTCCCGGTCCAACACTGGAGCAAACGCAGTATGTTTTCGAGAAATAAAACCCTCTGGGCCGGCTGGGTGATCAACGCCGATGCCTTTCGGTTCATTTTCGTCGGCGATACCGGATACACACCGCATTTCAAAGAAATCGGCGAAAAACTGGGGCCATTTGATCTGGCGGCCATACCGATTGGCGCCTACGAACCGCGCTGGTTTATGGCCCGGCATCATGTAAATCCCATAGAATCGGTTCAAATCCACAAGGATATTGGATCCAAAAAATCAATGGCGATCCACTGGGGCACCTTTATATTAACCGATGAACCTTTGGATGAACCCCCAAAAAAACTGGCCGCCGCTTTGCAGGAAAATCAGATTCCCGCTGAAGATTTTTTAGTGCTGCAACACGGCCAAACCGTCATCCTGGAATAAGCTCTAAAAGATTACCACAGAGGTCACAGAGCCCACAGAGATTTAATACAGGCAAGACTATTTTAACTTTTTTTCTCTGTGCTCTCTATGGTGAATCAATCTGAAAGGCTAACATGAAATTTTGCCCCAAATGCGGCCGGGATTTAAAGCCGGCTGAAATAGACGGCCGGACCCGGTTAGGTTGTTCATCCGAAATCTGTGATTATGTATTTTGGGACAATCCGACGCCTGTTGTGGCGGCTTTAGTGGAACGCGAAGGCATTGTGGTTCTGGTTCGTAACAAAGAATGGCCGCAGAAGATTTACGGCCTGGTTAGCGGGTTTCTTGAGAAGAACGAGACGCCTGAATCCGGCATTTTAAGAGAAGTTAAAGAAGAG
The DNA here is from genome assembly GCA_963706575.1 of uncultured delta proteobacterium. GTDB lineage: Bacteria > Desulfobacterota > Desulfobacteria > Desulfobacterales > JAHEIW01 > JAHEIW01. The sequence goes on from CAVPNL010000006.1 coordinate 946,199, forward strand.
CTGGGCCTTATGGGTCAAATTGATGATTTTATCGGTTCTTATTCGTTTTTTGAAATGAATCAACTCATTTTAGCCTATCACGTTCAGGTAAAGGGTGAGATTGTTTTAGGAGAGGAACTGGCTGAATTTAAAATGGTGCCTCCTGAAAAATTGCGGCCCTGGGCATTCGGTACAGGCTATGCGGTTAAAGACTGGCTGGAAAAGAGAAAAACAAAGCTTGCCGAAGACTAAAATTGCGTATCTCCAAAGCGCTGGACAAAACAGATCGAAGCGTCTAAGATGGTTTCCGGTCAGATGGAAAAGGCCGCTGGTTGAATCAGCGGCTTGGTATAAGTCGGTTATAAAACAAGAAAGGATAGATGATGCTTTATATTGGTAAATTTCTGCATATGACCAATCAGCAGCGTACTGAAGAATCGGAAAGAAGGCACGGGGAATTTAACCTGATTGTTCAGGCCCAAAACAGTCAGGAGGCTATTGAATACTTTAAAGCGCGCATCATCGATTCCAGGGAAAACAGTGATTTATTTGAAGGTGATTGCGCTATTTATTTTGCTCACCTTTTGGAGATGGAAGAATTTCCCAGTGATCGCGCCAGGATGCTATATTACAAATCAGTTGCCGGGGATCCGGTTATGCCCTATATTAGCTGCTCAGCCCCGAACGGCGAAACGGACGGATGCCGGATTTTAAACTGGATGAAGAACCGGCCGGAAATTGACGGCGAAGATGCGAACCTGTTCCTGGAATTTAAGAACTGATACCCGCCTCTGGTTATTCCGCTAAATCGGAATTTAGATTGATTCCGTATTTCTTTATGCGTTTCCATATGGTCACCCGGCTGACGCCCATCAATCTGGCGGCTTCGGATTGATTGCCGTTCACCTGGCGCAAGGCGTTTAACAGGTGCTCTCTTTCAGTTTTCCATGAGCCGGCCCGGTTTCTGGGACCTGTAGGGGTCCTTTGAGCGAACCCGTTAACCTTAGGCGGCAGATGCTCTCTGTCGATCCACCCGCCGGGACATAGCACAAGGGCATACTCGATGGCGTTGCGAAGTTCACGGACGTTGCCGGGCCAATCATAGGCGAAAAATGTCTCCATCGCTTCTGGGGTAAGTCCCAGGATGGCCTTGTCTCCTCTATCCCCGTTCTGCTCAATGAAATTCTGAACGATAATAGGAATGTCTTCAGGGCGTTGCGCCAGTGACGGGCAATTCAGCGGAAATACATTAATACGAAACAATAGATCTTCACGGAACAATTCCCGGGCGACCAGATCGTCTAGATTTTTATTGGTGGCCGAAATGATGCGGACATCAACTGAAATCGGTCGATGATCGCCAACGCGTTCGATTTCTTTTTCCTCCAGGACTCGTAAAAGTTTCACCTGGGTCGTGAGCGGAATATCACCGATTTCATCCAGAAAGATGGTTCCCCCGTGGGCCGCTTCGAAGCGGCCGATGCGTGTTCGATCTGCCCCCGTATAAGCCCCTTTTTCGTGTCCGAAAAGCTCACTTTCCAGCAGGTTTTCATTTAAAGCAGCACAGTTAACTTTGATAAAGGGTTTGTTGGAGCGCAAGCTGGTTTCGTGAATGGCACGCGCCACCAGTTCTTTGCCGGTACCGCTCTGGCCATAAATTAACACCGGCGCTTCAGTTTGGGACACATTTTCGATCAGTTCAAACAGCTGCTGCATGGCAGGCGACTCTCCCAGCATTCCATGAAAGCCCTCATCCAGGCGGCAGGATTTCCGTAATGATTCAATTTCCTGTTGCTGTTGAATCAGTTCGGATATATCGGTGAGCGTTTCAACCGATCCGATCATTTCCCCATCTGCATCATGCAGCACAGATGCGTTCTTGAGTACGTGAGCCGCCCTTAGATTCTTTTTGGTAATCAGGCATTTTTTGGCTCGCACCTCACCTTTCTCAAACAGACTGCACCAGTCTTTGCCCGAACCGCGGCCATAAAGTGTGCAGCCGGTACAATTTAAGATACGGCAATTGCTGCCAATCAGTTCATCGGCTGAATATCCGGTCAGCTTCTCCGCAGCCGGGTTGGCGGCCAGAATATTTCCCTGCACATCAATGACCATGAGCCCATCCTGCAGCGTGTCAACGATGGTTTTCCAATATTTACCAATATCCACTTTTAAAATCTCCTTCATATTATGTTAATATGTTAACTTAACGAGTGTTAACTTAGCATTAACTGTTAACCTCTGCAAGGATGAATTTATCCTGTTATTTTGATTTCTTTCCAGTCGAAAAAAGCGCACGATATGGTAAAGGATAATCCATATATCAATTTAAATGGCTGATATTATGGTATATATAATTTTCCCTGAAATTTATTTTTCATTTTAGAGAAAAAGCCGTTTGTATTTTTAAATATTTTCTAATTGGTATAAATATTGCTCAACATGTCTTTGATTCGTATCATTTTTATAAGGATTACGAAATTTCAGCAAAGGAGTTTATATTCATGACTGCCGCAACCAATAATTTAACCAATATTTACCTGTATACCCGCTATGAGCGATTCTGGCACTGGTTGCAAACCGTGCTGATTGTTTTATTGCTGATTAGCGGTTTTGAGACCAAGGGTCTTTATACCCTTATGGGATTTAAAACCGCAGTTGAAGTGCACAACTTCGCGGGAAACACCTGGCTGATTGCATTTTTGTTCTTTGCTTTCTGGATTGCGACCACCGGAGAATGGCGGCAATATATTCCGACGACCAAAAAAATGGTAAAGGTGGTTCGGTATTATCTTTATGGCATCTTTCGCGGTGAAGCGCACCCGGTGCCCAAGCGCAAAGATGCCAAACACAACCCGCTGCAGCGAATCACCTACCTGATTCTGGCGGCCATCCTGCTGCCGGTTCAAATGGTGACCGGGTTGTTGTACTGGGGCTACAACTCCTGGCCGCAATGGGGACTGGCGGGTCTGTCGCTCAAAGTGGTGGCGCTGATCCATACGGCTGGCGCCTTTGCCATCTTATCCTTTGTGATCGTTCATATTTATATGATCACTACCGGCCATACCATCCTGGCACATACCCGTGCCATGATTTCCGGCTGGGAAGAAGTTAAACACCCTGAAAACGTCGAGGACTGGGAGATCAAAACCAAAGCAGCGAAATCGGCTTAAGTTAATGTCAAGGCTTTCACCTCCGGCTCACAACGAAATGATTGCGGGTTAGAAACGAGGACGACGACGAGTACGATGCGAGGGAAGGTTGCCTATATTGTAATCGTCCTCGTTCTCGTGCTCGTCCTCGATATTGGCATTTTTGAGCTTCTATTATTACCATGACGTTGATATTCAATCGTTGAGAATTCGCCCTCCGTCGCACGCTCCACGTCCTATATCGCATCCTCAACCCATCACTTTCAAAATAATTTGAATTTCGCAACAATTCAGGGTATAAGTTTTGTATGTTGAATTTTATTCTTGACACCGTATAAAGTTTGTTGTAACTAACTTTTTCGATCTTATTTTAATCACACCACCGATGTAGGGAGGATTGAATCCGAATGCGAATCAACCTGCGCAATATGCACGATAATCAGGCAGGCACAATTGCCAGCGTTAAAGTGGCGGGCGAGCTGGGGCGGCGCCTCCGCGATATGGGACTTGTTCCGGGAACCGAAATTAAAATCCAGGGCCGCGCCCCGCTATATGACCCCGTGGCGTTAAGAGTCATGGGGGCGACGCTGACGCTGCGCAACAATGAAGCCGATTATATCGAAGTGGAGGTCGAATAACATATGGCACCAACAGTCGCCTTGGCCGGCAACCCCAATTCCGGCAAAACCACCCTTTTTAACGAACTCACCGGGTCGCGGCAGCATGTGGGCAATTATCCCGGCGTGACGGTCGAAAAAAAGAGGGCACTTATGTGCGGATCCATGACGGCTTCAGGCTGCATATCGTTGATCTTCCCGGCACCTATTCCCTCACGGCCTATTCCCTGGAAGAAGTGGTGACCCGTGATTTTCTGGTCAACCAGAAACCGGAAGTAGTCATCAACATCGTTGATGCCTCCAACCTGGAACGCAATCTATATCTGGCCATCCAGTTCCTTGAAATGGGTATTCCGATTTGCATCGCCCTCAACATGATCGATGTGGCCAAAAAACGGGGGATTAAAGTCAATGCCCAAAAACTTTCATCTCTGCTGGGCGTACCCGTCACCCCAACCGTTGCCCGCTCCGGCCGGGGCAAAAAGGAACTCATGGACAGCGCCTCTCAGATTGCCCGGGAACCTCATCAATTGACGTCGCTTAAAATTTCTTACGGGGCGGATATCGACCCGGTGCTTTCTGAAATGGAAAAAGAAATAGCCGACCACCATTTTCTAACCGACACCTATCAGGCGCGCTGGATTGCCTTAAAATACTTAGAAAGCGATGAACAGATTATTGGTAAAGGCCAAAAGGTCAATCCGGACCTTTCCAGCCGCCTGAGGGAAATGGTGCGCAAGGTCTCTCACCACCTGCTAAATACCCTGGATACCTATCCGGAGGCCATGATTGCCGATCAGCGTTATGGGTATATCAAATCGATTCTGAAGCAAGGGGTCATCCACCACAAATACGACCGCAACCGGCTGTACAGCTCGGATCGAATCGACAAAGTGGTGACCAATCGCTTTGTGGGCCCCTTAATCATGTTGGCGGTGATTGCCGGGCTGTATCATTTTACCTTTACTTACAGTAAATTACCGGTAGGATGGCTGGAAAGTTTTTTTGGCTGGCTGGGGTCAACCCTGTCGACCGTCTTACCGGAGGGCATGCTGAAATCGCTGATCGTATCGGGAATCATTGATGGTGTCGGCGGCGTCCTGGGTTTTGTGCCCCTCATCATGTTTATGTTTTTCGGCATTGCCATACTGGAGGATTCCGGCTATCTGGCCCGGGTGGCCTTTATGCTGGACCGCGTATTTCGTATATTTGGTTTGCACGGCAGCTCGGTGATGGCGTTTATTGTATCCGGCGGTATTGCCGGGGGCTGTGCCGTGCCGGGGGTGATGGCAACCCGCACCCTCAAGTCACCGCGTGAACGCCTGGCCACCCTGTTGACCGTGCCTTTTATGAACTGCGGTGCCAAATTGCCCGTATTTGCCCTGTTGATTGCGACGTTTTTTGCCAAATATGAGGCGGCCATTATGTTTTTGATTACGCTTGGTGCCTGGGCCGGTGCGCTGCTGGTTGCCAAGCTGTTGCGCGTCACGGTCATCAAAGGTGCGGCGACTCCCTTTGTGATGGAGCTTCCCCCCTACCGCATGCCGACCTTCAAAGGCCTGGCCATTCACACCTGGGAGCGCACCTGGCAATATATCAAAAAAGCCGGGACGGTGATTTTGGGGCTGTCGATCGTACTGTGGGCCATGATGACCTTTCCCGGGCTGCCGGATTCGAAGATTCAGGAGTTTGAAACATTGCGCCAGGCGGAAATAAATCTTGTGCCGGCCGGAGTTGCCGCTGAACTGGAAGCTGCCCGGGAAGGTACTGAGCTCTCCGGACCGGCGAGCAGCCTTAAAGAACGGATCCAACGCATCCATGCAGCCGAGGCTGAAGCCGGATTGCGAAATTCGATCGCCGGTCGTATTGGCGGCGCATTGGAGACCGTATCGAAATGGGCAGGTTTTGATTGGCGAACGAATATCGCGCTGGTGGGCGGATTTGCCGCCAAGGAAGTGGTGGTTTCAACTCTGGGTACGGCCTATTCTCTGGGAGAGTTGGATCTTGAAGAAACCGGCTCTTTGTCTGAAACCCTGGCCAGGGACCCAGGCTGGTCACCCTTGGTGGCGGTAGGTCTGATCGTTTTTACGATGTTCTATTCACCCTGTTTTGTCTCGGTCATCTGTATTTCAAGGGAATCGGGTTCCTGGAAATGGGGCGTGTTTGCCATGGCATTTAATACCGTGCTGGCCTTTGTTTTAGCGGTGCTCATCTTTCAAATTGGATCCGCCTTCGGAATTTTGGTGAAATAAAATGCAAACCCTTATCGTTATTTTAATCGTTGCGATTGCAGCGGCGTTTCTGATTCGGAATTTTTTAAAAAAATTTAAACAGGAAGATGCCTGCAGTTGTGGGTGTGCGTCCTGTCCCACGGACCCGGCTTCCTGTGAAGAAAATCCGGAAAATTCTCAGCTGCATTAAGATCACCGGAAATACGGAAGTGTTAAATAAACCACAATGACACGAAGATCGCAAAGAAAGATGCCTTAAAAGTCTTTGTGAACTTTGTGCGTTCTGTTCTTTTTGTGGTGAAAAATATCTTTCAACTTTAAGGGAAAAATAAAATGGGCCGCAAAGAACCGTTAAGCTCCAATATGGAAGACTATCTTGAAGCCATTTTCCACATTTCTCAAGAAAAACAGGCTGCCAGGGCCAAAGATATTGCCGATCGAGTGCAGGTAAACAAATCTTCTGTGACCGGTGCCCTGCGTTCGCTTTCCGAGAAAGGACTGGTGAACTATGCACCCTACGATATTATTACCCTGACGACGAAAGGCAAAAAGTTGGCGGTAGAAATCGTCAGAAGGCATGAAGCCCTTAAAGAATTTTTTATTAAAATCCTGTTAATCGATAAGGATGAGGCTGAAGAAACCTCCTGCAAGGTCGAGCACGCGGTCTCAAAAAACATTATCGATCGGCTCATTCATTTTGTGGAGTTTATGGAAATATGCCCCCGCGGTGGGAAAGAATGGCTAAAAGGGTTTCGACGCCACTGCGAAAATGGTGATACCGCAAACCGTTGCGGTGATTACATAGTGGAATGTCTCGAAGATTTGAAAAAACGGCAACGCCAAATCGCATCCTCACACAATACCCAGACTCGCTGAACACACAGGACATATCAAGGGGCAGGTAAAAAGGATATCATCAGGTGGGCCTAGTTTATCCGGCAGGCGGGGTTTTTGGCATATTTTGAATGACTTCTTTTAATTTTTTTGAGAAGTCTTTGGGGACAGGCCTGTTTTCCGCCTGTTTACACAGGTCAACGGTTCGCTTAAGGGTCTGCAGGCAAACAAAGCAGGGGACGCAATCTTTGATGTGCTTCTCGATGTCTTTGCAGGACACCTCATCCAGTTCATTATCCAGATACTCGGAAAGTTTTTGAAACAACTCCAGGCAGTGTTTATGATCGTGCTCATCTTTATTCATTTTCAAAATACCCTTTCAATTTGTCCCTCAAAAATAAGCGTGCCCGGTGTAGCCTGACTTTCACATTCGCATCCGATAAATTCAAAATCTGTGCGGTTTCGGCCGTGCTGAACCCTTCAATGTCTCTTAATACAATCACCAGTCGGTATTTTTCGGGAAGCGTATAAATGGCTTCGTTGATCTTATCTAAAAGTTCATCGTTTAGCAGCTTATCCAGGGGCATCAGCGCCCATTTGGGAACCTGATCGGGAACTTCGGCTTCCTCCTGGGGGAAAAACTCATCCAGGGACAATTCCTGTTTCGGGGCGAATTTTGATTTTCGCCGCTTTTTAATGCACGTGCTGGCGGCCACCCGGTAGAGCCAGTTTTTAAATTTGGTTTCGTAGCGGAAATTCTTTAAATATCGAAAGACATTTAGAAAAGTTTCTTGAACCGTATCTTCGGCATCGGCCGTATTGCGACACATCCGCAGGCTGAAATTATACAGCTTTTGCTCGTACCGTTTGACAAGGTCCGAATAACGATCGAATTGGCCTGAATTGATGGCCTGAATCAGCTCAAAATCTTTATCTTTTATCTTTTTGCGCTTCGCTGGCCTGGGTACTGTCATGGTTGCTTGTCACCTGACAAGAATTTTTCAGTCAGGTCGGAATGCCTAATTTTGGAAGAATATAGGCCTGCAGGAGAATCCAGATACCCGCAATGCCTAACATGATGATAAGCTCTTTCATAATCATACTCCTTGTAATTAATAAGATCTCAGCGGGCATTTGTCCACTGTTTTTTAAAAATCAGGCAGTAGGCGGTTACTATCAAGAATGTCATCACCAGTCCCAGATGGGCTAAATCCAGGAAGATAATAAACCGCGGCCCGAACTGGTTTCCTGCCAGATTTCGGATCACCAGCAATATGCCCGATACCAGAATGCCAGCCAGAATTGCGCCCCGGACGTAACCGGTGGCGGTCAGGCGAAGGTGTTTTTTTTGCAGAATCAGGTAGTCAATGGCCATGTAGGCCACCAGCGCCAGGATTAAAATTGCGGCCAGGTAATGAATATAATGGGTCACAAAAAATTGCGCCAGCCAGCCAAGACCGGGGATATCGGCAATGTAGTAGCGTTTAAAAATGGGCATTTGGCCGAAACCGGTGAGGGTTAATAAAAAGACTGTTAACAAATAAACATAGCGAACGGTACGGTTGGGTACCTTTGATATAGCGGTTTGTTGCACTTTCATTTCTATAGGCTCCTTCGTTGCTATTCGCTGCTCTTTGTCAGTTTGACAAATTTTCCCACTGCTGCCGCAATTCCGGCCACCGGGGCAAGGATCATTGCAGTCGCCAGGTTGTTGGCCTGGGCCATGGTGTCTTTTACCGGTTTGAGGTGCGGCTTTCCTTTGCCCTTTTCAATGGCCTTATTCAGCTCTTCAAACGGCACCGGTGAAACATAAATGGTATTGGTTCCGCCATTTTCTTTCTCACCGTAAATATAGCCGTTGGTTTCTTTGGCCAGCGCCCGCGCTTTTTGGATGATTTCATCCCGCGGCCCGATAGTCTGCATATCCTCGGGGCAGGCTTCGATGCAGGCCGGCAATTGGCCGTCTGCGATTTGGTCGTAGCAGCGGTCGCACTTGTACATCACACCGTTGCCGGCAAAGGACGGCAGAATATCAAGATACAGGCCTGTTCCTGTCTGGCGCTGCGGGATATCCCAGGGGCACACCTTTTTACACTTGGAACCCCCGAGACAAATATCGGAATCGATCCTGGATATACCATTGTCAAGCTGCCGCGCAGCGCCCCAGGGGCAGAGTTTTACACACGGCGGATTGACACAGTGCATACAGCGTCGGGGCATTGTTATTTCCTGTTCTTCACCATTTAAATCAACAGTGGCATGTTGAATAAAAAGCCAGTTGTAGGGGGTTAGACGATCATCAACATCCTGCTTTTCCGACCAGTCTTCAACCGGCACCCGGTTGGGATACATTTTGGGAAATGGTTTAGGGGGATTGGGGTATTTATGAGCGTTGGTTTCATTACAGGCTTCCACACAGGCGCCGCAACCGATGCATTTACCGATGTCCAGCAAGGTCGCCAGCTGAGTTTTCCCCTGTGGTGCCGCTGCTGCGGAAGCACCCGGAATGCTGCCGGCAGCCAGGCCGGCTGCTGCTGCGATTCCGCTTCTTAAAAATGTTCTTCTTGAAATTTCCTGCCCCAATTGTGATCTCCTTTCGGGTTAAAAGCATCCTAAGTACAGCATCGTTTTGAATCGTTTTCCTTAAAGAACCCGGTGTCTCAATTCGGTTACAAATTTCTTCTCATATATGGATATTTTTCTGATGAATAGGGTCTTTCGCAGGAATTAAAGCCAAGATGCATGCAACATAGCGGTAAAGCGGTCTCGCTTGCATTAAAGCGAACAAGAAGATGATATTTCAATGATCGACAGTAAGATTTGATTGACTTGAACACCACCCATTGTGGTATTTGTAATTTGGGCTAAACTAAGAGAATCAAAATGAAACGCGAATTAATCATAGCGACGTGTCAATTTCCGGTCAGTGGGGATATTAAAAGGAACGCGTCATACATTCTACGACGGATGGCAGAAGCAAAGGCAAAAGGGGCGGATGTATCTCATTTTCCTGAAAGCAGCCTCAGCGGATATGCCGGAACTGATTTTAAGCGTTACAAAAGTCAAGATGAGGACTTGTGCCTGGGTTCTAATAATCACTGTCATGGTCGCGATTCGTTGCCGGAAGATCAACCTGAATCAACTTCGTCCCGGAAAAATCACACCGGTAAAACCGGGCGCCTGTCATATTGCATAGGGCAATGGTCGCCTTGGAAAAATTACAAACTTCCAAATTAGCATCGTCGAATTCCGTGTGCCTGAAAACGGCCTGTTCAAATCGTGCCTCCTTCAAAAGAGCGGATGCAAAGCTGGCAAAGTGGAAACAGGCCCGGGCAAAATCGGTCCCGGTGCAAACGGACCGCCAGAACCACGTATTGTGCAAACAGGTATTTTTAAAAACGGCTGATTCGAGGTTTGCTCCGGAGAAATTGGTGAATTGTAGATGGGCACCCGTTATGTTGGCCCCGGAAATGTTGGCGCCCGCAAGATTGGCCCACTGAAGTCCTGCGTGCTCCAAGCAGCAACCCCCTAATTCGGCGCCAGTCAGATCGGCAGCACGCAACTGTATCCTGGTCATGTCTGCACCCCGCAAATGGGCTCTTTCAAGCCTGACTCCCTGAAGATCCAGATCCGATAAATCGATTCCGTTCAATACGGCCCGGTGCCCATGCGCGCCGTGTGATTCCAACCACAGCCGATGGTCCTCGAAGCATTTTTTCAACTCAAATGGGATGGATTTCGGCATGCATGAACCTCCTTTCAAAGTTTCGTTGACTATCGTTCTTTGGGATATGACGGATAAACGAACAAAAAGGTTACACTGTCTGAAGACCCCACGTATTAATAGATTGACAATTTTTCCCTCTAACATATAGATAATTACCTATGTGTAACCTTTAGGGCCAACCTTCCGTCTTACATTCAAATTATTCCTAAAAGGAGGATCATTCTATGGAGACATCAATGAATAAAACGGAAGAACAGGTTTTAGAGGACAAAATTGAGAATCTAATTGCAATTGGCGCTGCCACGGCAGCAAATTGTATTCCCTGCTTTGAACACCTTTATGAAAAAGCCATCAATTCTGGTATCACATTAGCAGAGATTAAACGGGCTTCTGATATTGCCGGATTGGTTAAAAAAGGCGCTCATATTGCGCTTACAAACAGCGTTAATGAACTCATCGGAATAGAAGAAACCGATAACATGCCGTGCGACCAGACAGCGAACAAATCTTGTTGCAGCTAATTACGAACCTTGTAGAATAAAAATAAAGAACAGAAAAATGGATTATTGGGATATATATCACAATTACTATGAACGCGTAAAAAGGTTCATTTTTACGCTTGTTAAAGATCAATGGGTGGCCGATGATTTAATCCAGGAGACTTTCATCAAGGTACAAAAAAACCTGAACCAGTTGAAAGAAGAAGCCAAGCTTTCTTCTTGGATTTTTAAAATTGCCTACAACCTTTGTCAGGATCACTTTCGACAAGTCAGCCAATCATCTAAAAGAGAACGCGTTCCTAGCGAAGAAAGGCAATTTCTAACAGAACCGCTATTCCAAAAAGAATTTGAGCAACATCAAATGGGAGAATGCGTCCAAGACAAAATCAGATTATTGCCGGAATCATATCAGACCGTGCTGGTTCTTTTTGATCTGATGGAATTCAGCCATCAGGAAATCGCCGAGATTCTCGATATATCTGTTGAGAATGTCAAGGTTAGATTACACCGCGCCCGCAAGAAATTAAAAATAATCCTGGAAAAAGAATGCAGATTCGAAGTCGACGAACGAAATGTCTTTATTTGCGATCCTGTCTCAAGCAAAAACTAGAACCCATCTCAAAAATGTCTTTTGGCCCCATATCTTTGTTGGTGCCTGGCTTCAAATCCTCGACATACAACAGTATGCCTGCGGTTTTAAGCTCGGCCCCGCCGCGATCTTGAACAGAAATCCTATTTTTGAGATGGGTTCTAATATATTATTTTATCGGGTAATTAGAAAGGGTCTTAACCCTCGCCCGTGAACTTATCTTGAGGAAGGAGTCTACAAATGCACGACAAAGATTCACCGTTCCCAATTGCTGACTCACATGGCAGGCTTGAGTGTAAGGAACTCTGGGGAGGTATCCGCAATAGAGATTCAGAGGTCTCTGCCGGAAAAGTCATCGGTTCTATCTATTCTACACCTTGTTGCGAGGGCGGAAAGGGTGGAGACATCTACTATTTTGGAGTTTGCAAAGGCGGCATCATAACTCGACTGGCTATAGCAGATGTTACCGGTCACGGCGAGGCAGTCTCGGAAATAAGCCAGTATGTCTATGACACTTTAAAAGCGCACATTTGAGAGCCGGACAGTCGGGTCATTCTGGGCGAAGTTAACCAACGAATAAGCAGCCGCAGCCTGGATGCCATGACTACCGCGGCAGTTGTCGCGTATTATCGAGAGGAGAGCGAAGCGAGAGTGTCTTATGCCGGTCACCCTCCTGTCCTATACCAGCGGGCCAACGACAGGGTCTGGTCCTACGCCAGACCGCCTGGTCGTAAAGGTCAAAGTGATGGCACTCCACTAAACATACCCCTTGCTATCGACTTGGATACACTTTACAGCCAGATTACGATTTCGATGACCCCCGGAGACCGTCTCTTTGCCTATACCGATGGAATCATTGACGCGCCCAATCCCGAGGGTGAAAGTTTTGGATTAGATCGCCTCAAAGATGCCCTTGATGCAAATACAGGAACCACCTTGGCTGAACTTAAATCGGCTGTCCTCAAAACATTGCATGAATTTACTGAAGCAGAGCTAAACCATGATGACATTACTCTGATTGCCATGGAGATTTGTTAACGCTTTACCCATAATTCGTTATTATGGAATCGATAAATTATTCTAAATACTTAATGCTTTCGGCACTTGTTATCGCATGGTGCGTCCTACACAGTGCAATGATATCGATTTCAGCAACAGGATATTTCAAAAGACGCTTGGGATCCAAGTATCGTTTTTATCGTTTATTTTTCAACCTGATTGCCATTCTAACGCTAATACCGGTCGCTTTATTTGCATATTCGATACGAACTGAAGCACTATTCCATTGGAATGGATATATGCGCATCGGCCAGGTTCTATTACTTGTAATATCTTTTTTGTTGTTCTACCTTGGCGGGCGTCATTATGGTGTCCGTCAGGTTTTGGGAATTAAACAGATAAAAGAAGGAACCTCGAGCAAAGCGATTACCGATACAGGTGAGTTAGACACTTCAGGTGTCCTTGGAATAACCCGGCATCCATGGTATCTCGCAGTTATTCTACTTATCTGGGCACGCCAAATGGACGTATCTGTGATATTTGTAAATGTAATACTTACATCCTATTTGATTGTAGGAACTTATCTCGAAGAAAGAAAACTTATAAGGGAATTTGGAGAAAAATACCTGACCTATCAGCAGAAAGTGTCTATGCTCATACCATACAAGTGGCTTAAGTCTAAAATAATTATGAGGTATGGCGCGCCTAACCAAACAAATTCTTCCGACGCGTGAACCTTAGGATGATTCGACGCATTCCAGGAAAAATAAAAATTATTTCTCAGTCTTATTTTTTTAATAATTGTTGTGGATTATAATTGAGTGGCGGTTTTATGATTGATTAGGGAGAAAGGAGTAAGGGAATGGAAGAGAAAATACCACGAACCGTAAGTCGGGATTTGACTTTTGAAAACGGTAAGGCAATCGGCATCAGTAACAGGTGGAATAAAGGACAGTATTGCGCGATCTTAACGGAGGCCGGCATCGTGGGGTGCGGGATCTACGATATCGCAACCGCAGCTGAATTTGACATGGCCCTGGCAATTGCCAAAGGTACTCCTGAGCACCCGCTCGTCGAACCGGAAGACCTTTTTAATGCAAAGATCGTCAATCTAACACCCAGGGCAAGAGATTTTGGTATTGAGATTGGAATGACAGGCAAACAGGCAGTTGAATTGATGTTGCAGGCCTAACCTCAACAGGGAGGAATTCCATGAGTATGAATAATTTAAGTGCGTCTAATCGTTTTGATTTAGATGGTTGCGAACGGACAATGAAGGCTGTCGTCACCACCGGAAACGGGGGATACGACAAGTTGGCGTATCGCGATGTGCCTATACCCGTTCTTGGCCCTGGAGAGGCGCTGTTGCAGGTTCTTGCCGCCGGTGTGAATAACACTGAAATTAACACCCGGCTGGGATGGTATTCTTCATCTGTTACCGACAGCACCGAAACAGCTGCGGAAATCGAAGAAAAGCAGGCCACTGCCAAAGCGGATGGGGGTTGGAATGAAGCGACGCCCTTCCCATTTATACAAGGGACTGACTGCTGCGGCCGGGTTGTAGCCGTCGCCCCCGGGGAAGATGAAAGGCTTGTTGGTGAGCGAGCCCTGGTAAGACCTTGCATGCGCGTCACCGATTTTAACTCCATGGAAAATATCTGGATGGCATCCGATTTCGATGGTGCCTTCGCCCAATTTGTTAAGGTTCCCGCCGCAGAGGTTTTCCCGGTGAGGTCTGATTGGAGCGACGCCGAGTTGGGCACGATTCCCTGCGCCTATGGCACGGCCGAAAATATGATTCATCGGGCCGGCGTAAAAAAGGGTGGCCATGTGCTAGTTGCCGGAGCATCAGGCGGGGTGGGCTCTGCCGTAGTTCAGCTCGCCATGCGACGGGGTGCTGTCGTAATCGCAATTGCGGGCAAGACCAAAATAGACCGGGTGCGATCACTTGGGGTCGCTAGCGTAATTGCGCGCGGCGATGATATTGTCGCCTCTTTGGGTGAGAAAACGGTGGATTTTGTCGTGGACAATGTAGGCGGACCTACCTTCCCGCAAATGCTAAAAGTACTAAAAAGAGGCGGAAAATTTGTTTCATCCGGCGCCATCGGCGGTCCGCTGGTGAGTCTCGACATGCGTGATTTTTACTTAAAGGATCTGACCTTAATTGGCTGCACCGCATGGGACGAGCCGGTTTTTCCCAATCTTATTTCCTATATCGAAAAAAACGAGATAAAGCCGCTCCTGGACAAAACTTTCCCATTGGAGCAGATTGCAGACGCCCAACGCCAATTTATGGAGAAAAAGCACTTCGGCAAATTTGTGCTGATTCCACCTCCGGTGGAGTCACCGTATATAAAGTAGTAAAATCAGCCTTATTATCCTAATTATTTGATTTTGGTTTTATACAGGCGCAAGCTATTCGTAACGACCGAGACACTGCTGAAGGCCATGGCCAGGGCGGCCAGGATGGGATGCAGCTGGCGCAGCATATTGGGCAGGGATTCAAAGGGGTACAGGATGCCGGCGGCCACCGGAATTAAAATCACATTGTAACCGAAGGCCCAGAAAAGGTTTTGTTTGATGGTGTTCATGGTGGCCCGGCTCAATCGGATGGCCCGGGACACACCCCTGAGGCTGCCGCTGGAAAGAATGACATCGGCGGTTTCAATGGCCACATCGGTGCCGGTGCCGATGGCCAGGCCGACATCGGCCTGGGCCAGGGCCGGGGCATCGTTGATACCGTCACCCACCATCCCGACCCGCTCGCCTTTTCCTGCAATTCTTTGACTTTGGATGATTTTTCATCCGGTTTGACTTCTGAAAATATATCGTCGATATGAACCTGGTTGCCAATGTTCTGAGCGGTTTCCAGATTGTCCCCGGTGAGCATGACGACTTTAAGGCCCTGATCCTGCAGCTCCCGGATCGCCTCCGCAGAATCGGGTTTGATCTCATCGGATACCGCAATCAAGCCGCAAAGCCGGTTTTCCCGGGCAACCACCATTACGGTTTTGCCCTGGGATTGCAGCTGTCGGATCCGGTCGGCTGCCGAATCCATGGGTATCTTTAATTCCGTGAACCAATCCGGTTTGCCTACCATTACCATACTGCCGTTAATCCGCGCCTGAACCCCCAGTCCGCCGGAGGCTTTAAATTCTTCGGGTGCCGAGAGTTCGAGCGCTTCGGATTCGGCATGCTTGACGATGGCTTTGCCCAGCGGATGCTCCGAGCCTTTTTCAACCGAGGCCCCCAATTTTAAAAGATCTTCCGTTGTCTTGCATTCCGGCTCGATCGGAATGATATCCATGACGGCGGGTTTGCCGATGGTGATCGTTCCGGTTTTATCCAGTACAATGGTATCGAGCTTTGGTCGCCATCTCAAGGGCTTCGCTGTTTTTAAACAAAATACCCCTTTCGGCACCCTTGCCGGTGCCGGCCATGATCGCGGTCGGTGTTGCCAGACCCAGCGCACACGGGCAGGCGATGACCAGCACCGCCACCAGTCGAATCATGGCGGGAACAAATTCTCCGCCGATACCCCACCAGATAAAAAACACCGCAAATGCCAATGCGATGATGGTCGGTACAAATACAGCGGCAACCTTGTCGGCCAGGGCCTGAATGGGTGCTTTGCTTCCCTGGGCCTCCTGGACCAGACGGATGATCTGGGCCAGGACGGTATCTTTGCCCACCGCCGCCGCCTTGAACTTTAGAAGACCCTCCCCGTTGATGGTCCCGCCCACCACTTTATCGCCGGCCTGCTTGTCCACCGGCAGCGGTTCGCCGCTCAGCATGGATTCATCCACCGATGATGCGCCCTCGATGACGATGCCGTCCACCGGAATGCGTTCACCCGGACGGACCAGCACCGTATCTTCCAGCTGAACCCGGGCAATGGGGATTTCTTTTTCAGCATCATTGTCAATAATCGTGGCGGTTTTGGGTCGCAGCCCGATCAGTTTGCGAATGGCCCCGCCGGTGCGCCCCTTGGTTCGGGATTCCAGCATTTTGCCCAGTTTGATCAGCGTAATGATGACCGCCGAGGTTTCAAAATAGACATGCTGGCCCAGTACCGGAAAAAAGAGCAGGGCCAGCGAATAAAAATAGGCCACCGAAGAGCCCATGGCGACCAGAACATCCATGTTGGCGCTTTTGTTTTTAAGGCTTTTAAATCCGTTTACATAATAATCCCAGCCCGTATAAAACTGGACCGGTGTGGCCAGCGCCCAGAAAAACCAGTTGACCCAGGCCGCGTGGCTCCACGGGCCGATGAGGCTAAAATCCCTGGCCATGCTCAACGCAAAGAGCGGCAGCGCAAAAACGACGCCGACGATAAATTTGCGGGTTTGATCCCGAATCTCTGCCTGACGGGCGATTTGTTCGGCATCTTCTTCTTCTGAGATTTCCTCAGGCGAAATGACACCGTAACCGGCGGCTTCAATGGCTGCGATCATTTCCTGCAGGGTGGCAACCCCCGGAATGTATTCTACGGCGGCCCGCTCACTGGCAAAATTTACGGTGGCGTTGACAATGCCGGAAACCTTTTTGTTTAAGGCTCTTTCGATGTTGGCGGCACAGTTCGCGCAGGTCATGCCGGTAACCGGGAATTCCACCTTGTTCGTCGGCACCGAATATCCGGAACCATCGATTTTTGCGACGACATCTCTTTAATGTTGCAACTGGGTCGGGTCAAAGGAGATGGCGGCCTGCTCGGCGGCAAAATTGACCTGTGCATCGGCTACACCGTTCAGTTTTTTGACCGCGCGCTCGATGTTCATGGCACAATTGGCGCAGGTCATGCCCGCCACCGGCAGGGTGATTTTGTCGTCGGACATTTATCGTAACCTATTGGTCATCTATGAGCTTTATTCGAGAAATATTTTTCACCACGAAGATCACGAAGTTCACAAAGACCTTCAAAGGATCAGTTTAATGTCTTTCTTTGTGATCTTCGTGCCCTTCGTGGTTTATTTACCTAATTGGTTAAGCCCCCGCAATCAAGAATCCCGGCACGCGCCAACCGGTTTGTACGGATTAGGATTCCCTTTGAACGATAAACCAGGGATTGTGCAGATCCTCTTTATTATAAATCAGCGGTTTTGCGGTATCATGCTGGTAGACGCTGGCGCCGGCATATTCCGCAATGGCCTGACCGGCAGCCGTATCCCATTCCATGGTAGGGCCTAATCGGGGATATACATCCGCCCGGCCTTCTGCAACCAGACAGATCTTCAAGGGAACTGCCCGCCGAGATGAATTCGACATCGCCGAAGGCTTTGCGTTTTTCTTCGACATAGGCTTCGAGTTCGGCGGTTTTATGCGAACGGCTGCCGACAATCGTCAGCGTTGTACGCTGTGGATCAATAACAGGCAATTTTGTAGATTGCCCTATTATTTGATCCAGGAAATCACGGACGTCTTCCTTTGAATCTGCCTGCGCATCCAGCATTTCGTTGAAAGGGCCGTCTTGTAGTTTATAGGCCCCAAAATCCTGCCCCGCGAAATAGAGGGTGTTTCGATCCGGCACAAAAATGGTGCCCAGCACCGGGCGGCTGTTTTCAATCAGAGCGATATTAACCGTAAACTCGCCGTTGCGCTTGATGAATTCTTTGGTACCGTCCAATGGATCTACGACCCAAAAGCGCTCCCAATCTTTGCGCTGCGCATAAGGCGTGTCTTTGCCTTCCTCGCTGAGGATCGGAATTTCAAATTCCGTTAACACATTCATTATGATTTCATGGGATTTCTGATCGGCAAGGGTCAAGGGCGATTTGTCGGACTTGTATTCCACCCCGAAATCTTCTGAATGGTATACTTCGTTAATGGCATTGCCGGCGGCGATGGACGCCTGGATCGATCTCAAGAGGGGCTTTAGATCCATTTTTTCGGTTCCTATTCTCGAGTCAACTGAATGCCGCTAAACAGCCGGGTAGTTAATTTCGCTTAATTTACTCTTAATGCTGTCTTCGGTGGCCGGAGCGTCCCATTCCACCTCAACTCTTTTGCCTTCGATGTCGCCCTCCACCGCTGAAACCCCATCGAGCTCGTTTAATTCGGTTTTGATCGCATTGACACAGTGTCCGCATGAAATACTGGGGATTGAAAATGATTTTTTCTCCATGTCGTCGTACCTCCTTTGTCAAGAATTGCTTTCAAAACCCTATCTAAGGCCCAATTGCTGCGTTGTCCCGCGAATTGAAATGCTCACGTACTAACGTGTACGCTCGGACACACGAGTTTCAATTCACGGGTCGCCTTGCCCTTGAACCTGATCTGAGGTTTTCAAACCAATTCTATTTAGTTGCCAGGATAACGCCTGGCGATGGTGTTGAAATCATTGGGCAGCAGAATTTGAGCAAAGCGTTTACCCTGTTTGCTGTGTTCCTTGTAAAAGCCGATGCAATCTTTAACAATCTGCCGCACCTGCTCCTCATTATAAACACCGGGAAGTTCCCTGGCAAGCTGGGGGTGCCGGCCGAGTTTGCCCCCCAGCTGCACCCGGTATCCTTTTTGGCCTTCCATCAGGCTTCCGGTGGGGCATACCGGCATGCACTTGCCGCATTTCAGGCAGAGGTCACTATCAACGACCGGGCCATCCTTTGCAGGATCAAGAAAGATCGCATCTTCCTTGCAGGCCTCTAACACAGGCTTCACACATCGAACAGGGCTCATCGGTTACCACGGGAGCACAGGCGCCGATGATCCCGATGTCTTTTATTTGGGGCTGGGAGCATGCATTCGGGCAGTCCGCCAGCGTGATGCGAAATTCATGGTGAAACTTTAGATCGCCTTTGACGTTTTGTTTCAGAAAGCCGAGCAAGTCTTCTTTGGCAACATCAGTCTCGATCTGCGCGATCAACGCATCGCTGATGATGGCGCGGTTCGGGCATCCGCTGGGGCCGAAACAGGTCTCGATCTGGTACCCTTTGATTTCTGAACTCATGCTGGTTAGAAAACGGGCCTGGGTTGCCTTAACATCGGCAAGCGATACCGCCGGTTTGCCGGCTTCTTTGGCCTCTTTTTCGACGCGAGCCTTTACTTTTTTCCGGACAAAAAAGGGGACTTTTTTAAGCGCTTCTTCAGCTTCCGACATCCATTTCATCAGCATTCCTCTTCTGGTGAACTTTCGATTCCCCCGACTTTTATGAGGGAGAACCAATATAATAATCCATTTAATCGTTTGCAAGTTGGACGCTATGATTTACGAGGAGGGATGTGATCGTGGAAGCGGCTATTCGTTATTTACCATCTGCAGCGCTTTTTGCGCTATTTCACCCACCGAACGCCTTATGATATGCCCGTCGAGATAGATGCTTAATTCAGCGCTGTCGTCCCTTAGTTGGTTGAGTATGGCCGTTGTATTCTTGTTTCGCAATGCCCCTGCTGCCCAGGCTGCCAGTCCGCGCAGATGCGGATCGTCGGTCTGCATGTAGGGGTGCAGGTAATCGACCGAAGCTTTTAAAAGCTGAGGCCGTGCATGCGCAAGCCGGCCGACACCCCATAGGACGCCCCGTTGCAGGACTTCGTGTTCAAGATAGTTTCCATCGGGTTGTATATATGAAATCAGGATACACCAGAACTCCTCGGCCAGGTTTTCATTGCGGGCCATGATCTCGCCCATAGCCTCCGGACATCCCCAGCCGATGCCGCCGGATTCATCGTTGAGCTGCCACATGTAGCGCCTCATGATCACCCGGGCAGATTCCATCTCCATATCTGCCAAGCAGTCGACAATTTCCCCCATGGCCGTTACCGCCCGCCATTTCAGTAATTCATCCGGGCTGCACAGAAATGAAAAAAGCGGATTGATGGCCTTTCTGGCCGGCATGCGGCCGATTTCTGCCAACCCGCTTTCAAGGTTTTTCTGCAGAAGAAGCTTCTGGATCTCTTTTTTTAGCTGCCGGCTGCTGGTTTGATAACGGCTCATGTTATTAAAAATATACCGGGATGCTTGCCTTATTTATATCTTACCACGAAGCTCACGAAGAGTACGAAGCAACAAATTTAAAAGTTTATAAGCTGGTCTTCGTGCACCTTCGTGTTCTTTGTGGTGAATGCTAAATATATTACGTTTCCCAGTAAATACAATCGACGGGGCAGTATTTTATGGCGTCATTAACGTCAGATTCAGGATAGACCGCAAGTTCCATGACTTCGATATAGCCGGCATCATTTAATCGAAATACCTGTGGACATGTTTCCACGCATACGCCGCACACGATACAATCACTGAGTTCAACAACCGGAATTTTCATTTCACCCATTAACCGCTTTTCCGATTTTACGGCCATACGCATAGCAATTTTCGAGGCCCTTTTTGTCGGGGACATACTGTATTTTTAAACCCGGATCGATGATATTAAATTTCATCGATTCGAGTTCATTGGTAATTATCTTGACGGCCTCGCCACTCCATCCATAGGACCCAAAAGCGCCGCCGATTTTGTTCAGCGGTTTAAGTCCTTTCATATAAGACAGAAAATCCGCCAGAGATGGAAACAGCCCGTTGTTGAGCGTCGGCCCACCCACCACGATTGCTTTGGCATCAAAAACTTCGGTCATCACTTCACTGCGGTGCCATTTTCTCAGGTGCAAGGGTTTGGCCGGCACCCCTTCTTTATTAATGCCGGCGGCAATGGCTTCAGCCATCTTTTCGGTGCTCTGCCACATGGTATCGTAAATGACCACGGCTTTCTTTTCCGGTATTTGTTCGCACCATTTTACATACGCATTAATGATCTTTGCTGGATCTTTGCGCCAGATGACGCCATGGTCGGGGCAGATCATGTTAAATTCCATGCCCGCGTCGATGACATTTTTGAGGTATTTTTTGATCAGCGGAACATATAGGAGCAAAATGTTAGCAAAATATTTTTTGGCATGGACCATGATCGCTTCGCCGATCTGATCGTCAAAGCGCTCGGGGCCTGCAAAATGCTGCCCGAAGCCATCGCTTGAGAAAAGAATTTTGTCTTCCTTTAAATAGGTAAACATGCTGTCGGGCCAGTGGACCATGCGGGTTTCAATAAAACTCAGTGTTTTTTTGCCCAGGCTCAGTTCGTCGCCGGTCGCGACGGGCTGGTAATTCCAGCTGCGGGAAAAATGGCGGGGTAGATTCTTGTGGCCCATTTTTGAGCAAATCAATGGTTTGTCTTCACCGACCCGATGCATCACGCGGGCCAGGCTGCCGGAATGGTCAAGCTCTGTGTGGTTGCTGATGACATAGTCGATTTTTTTGGGATCGACGATCGCTGAAATATTGTCGAGCAGCTGATCCGCAAACACTTTTTTAACAGTATCCAGCAACGCTATTTTTTTATCAACAATTAAAAACGCATTATACGTTGTCCCCAGATCGGTCGAATATCCGTGAAAATCCCGGATATTCCAGTCGGTAACGCCAACGTCATAAACCCCTGGTGCAATTTCTCTTGGTTCCATATTCCTCTCCAGTTTGGTGATATCCTGTTTATACCCCACGCAACCTGCCGGCAATCAATTCGTTGCCGACCTTTTTTCTTCCGCGGTAACCTTCAGCTAAAAATATTTGATGCCCTTTTCGTCAGCGGATATTTCGCCGGCACAAAAGGGCATCGAATACGATTCGCGCCTAAAATTCAGGTGACGCTCAACGGACTACTCTTTTTCAAAGTCTGCCTTGGAAGCTCCGCATACCGGGCATTCCCAATCATCCGGCACATCTTCCCATTTCGTTCCAGCTGCCACGCCACTATCCGGATCTCCCTGTTCTGGATCATAAACATATCCACAGATGCCACATACATACCTGTCCATTATAATCCTCCTTTTGTTTGTTACCTAATTTGAGCGATTGTTGAGGTTGCCGCAGCTACAAGGAAGATGTCGTTCCACTATAGACCTCTATGTGTTTCCATGACGACATCAGACACCGTAGATGCGGTAAGATCGACAATCCCCTAAGGGATTTCAAATTTTAAAAATATAAATCGATAGAATTCATTTAATATAAAAAAAATTAGCCCTCTTTAAAATTTGAAACGATCAATTTAGGTATTGGTTAGTCGACGATAACGCCGCTAAATCAGAATCGGCGATCGTTTTCGAAAAATCATCTGGTGCCCAAATTCTTCTATACCGTTCATGGGCCAGATTCAAGTCAATTTTTCTACTTCTTTAGTTTAATCAAATCTCATCAGCCAAGCGGCTTAAACATTTTTTTACCGGCACCGCACACCGGGCATTTCCAGTCATCCGGCAGGTCATTAAACTGGGTGCCCTTGGGGATTTTTCCTCTGCGATCCCCTCTGTCCGGATCATAAATGAATCCGCAATTAACGGTCTGGCATTGATACATTTCATGCGGCTCGGCCATCTATCCTCCTGTTTGAATTAGACGATTAAAGCGATTAAAAGATAAAGATTTCACCACGAAGGACGCGAAGATCACGAAGTTTTAGAAAAATTGATATTATTCTTTGTGGTCTTCGTGACCTTTGTGGCTTATTTGTTCTTGGTTATGATTTTTCAGGATCAGCTCAGTTCTTTAACCAGATTCTTGACGTTGTTTTCGATTTGATCGCGGACCTGGCGCATAAATTCAGGTGGCTTCCCCGCCGGGTCCGGCAGATCCCAGTCCAGCATTTGAGCCCCGGGCACAAAAGGGCATTCTTCGCCGCACCCCATGGTGACGATGAAATCCGGAGTCGTTTTTGAAATCGCCGATTCGATGCTTTGCGGGACGCGATAGGCCATATCGATCCCTTTTTCATGCATGGCCTTGACCATATCCGGATTAACCTGATCAGCCGGCTCGCTGCCGCCGTTGATCACCTCGAATTTGTCCCCTGCCAGATATTGAGCAAAGGCACCGGCCATCTGGCTGCGGCAGGCGTTTTCACGGCAGGCAAATAAGATTTTTTTCCTGTTCAGCAGCGGCCCGATGAGATCAGCGGCCGCCTTCTCGATATCCGCCATCACCTTCGGATGTTTGGCCATATCCTTGGGGCCTTCGATTTCGCGATAGGTCAGGCTGCCTTCAAAGCCGGCGTCAATGGCATCGAAGAAATATTTGGCGGTCAACTGCAGCCCTTCAAACAAACTTTTTCCTTTGCTGGCACCCACAGAAAGAAGAAACCCGCGTTTGGTTTTCTTTGCGGGATCGGTTAACCTGAGCTTATATTTTCTTGCCCAAAAGAGTTGGCAGCGATCAACTAAGGCTTTAAGCTGGGCCGTCATATTAAAAAAGAAAATGGGGGTGGCCAACACGACGACTTCCGCCTGCCGGATCAATGGATAAATTTCGCTTTTGACGTCGTCCTCGATCGGACAGTATCCCTTTCTCTCACAGACCACATATTCCTTGCAGGGGATGATATTTTTCTGGGTGACCTCAATGATGCGGGTCTGCGCTCCCAATTTTTCAACCGCTTGCATGAAATTTTTCAGTAAAAAAGAGGTGTTTCCCTTTTTGCGCGGACTGCCCTGAAAGCCGAGCACCAACATAAGACCTGCCCCTTATTTCTGTTCTTTAATGTGGCATTGTTTGCATGTCACCGGGCCTGCTTTTAGACCTTCCTTTTTCTTCTGCTTGTGGCATTTGGTGCATAGCTTGTTCATGACATATTTCTTTTTTAATTTGCCCTGGGCTTTAAGCTCCTTGATAATACCGGCTTTTTGCGGGAAAACAGAATGACAGATCTCACAGTCGCCCAGTTTATCCTGGTGCTGGTGATGGGGAAACGGAACCAGCCCCTGCTTGCCACCCGGAAGTTTGATTTCTGCGGCACCTTTATTCTCGACGGGGGCACTACTTAAAGCAATCGAAACTGCGGCAAAAAACAGCATGCCGCTGCCCAGAAGCAGAAGTAACCTAATTTTCATCGATGATCTCCCATTCAACATCGCATGTCAGAGTAAAATGCTTAGCTTAGCGATCAACAGGCAGCTTGAAGCATGAATCCGTCAATTTCCGCGCAGCCTTTTAGCGTGGAGAAATACTTTTACCTTCCCCTTCCAGTTGACACTGGGAAAAGTCGATGGGTTCGTCGCACTTGCTGCAGGTGTGCGGCCGGTCAAATTCATCTGAAAAAATTTCTTTGACTTCGCCGCATTTGGGGCATGCACATGTAAATGATTTGAGGGTTTTAAAATTCGCGTAACCCGGGCAATGCTGTGGTGTAGATGTATCGGCCATGATTTCCTCCATTTAGATTTTTAACTTTTTTGCAATTTCTCTTCCATAGTCCTGGGCCATTTGCAGGCCGCCCTCGAGGAGGCTTGATTTTAAGCGCAGGGTATCCCCGACGACGTCCATTTTTAAGATGTGTTTCATCGTATCAAAAATTCGATCGTTGGCTTCTCCGCTCCATCCAAAGGAGCCGAAAGCGCCGCCGGGCTTTCCTGCAAGGTTTGCCTTTTCGGCTATAAAAAGAAAAGTCTTCATGGCCTGCAGCATTTCACCGTGATAAGTGGATGACCCGAAAACATAGGCATCAAAGCCTTCAAGATCGGCTTCACTTTTGATATTTTTGGCTTCTATCACTTCGGCTTCGTGGCCTGAAAATCGAAATCCTTCGGCAATGAGATCCGCGATTTGCCGGGTTTCGCCCGTGCGTGTGGCATATACGATCAGTGCTTTAGGCATGGTCGTCCCTTCATCCATGTTATAACTTTTTCATCGTAAGGTTTTCAGCTATCTGCCGTCTGGGAAAAAATTATTTTTTTGGACCGGCAATTCTGTCATCGGTGCCCTCTGCCGCACAATCCGGCGTGTAGCAGGTGTTGTCTAAAAATTCACATTTTTCTTTACAGGACGGGCACTCGTTGGGGTGGGTATCGGCATCAAAGGTGTACCCACAATTCGAGCATTTCCAACTGGGCATTGTCATACCTCCTTGTTGTTTCAGGCTTCTGGCCGCTTGCTTCTTGCTCCTGGCTTCGAGGTTCTGATTGTTCGAGAGAAAATCATTGCATGAATGCGTGTTCCCATAAAAAAGAACGGGTAAGCCCCAGTTTGCAATTAGCGTGTAACCAGCTGCCAGAAGCCAGGAACCAGAAGCATTTGTTTCTAGTTCGATTCTTCGGAACCTCCTGACGGACTGCGCTTGGCCAGCTCCCGATCGATCATAAACAGACCGCCCTGGGCATCCCCCATCAGTTTGAGTTGTTCTAGAACGCCGCCGACATTTTCTTCTTCCTCAACCTGTTCGGAAACAAACCACTGCAAAAAAATATTGGTAGCGTGGTCGCGTTCTTCATGGGCGATTTCCACCAGATCATTGATTAAACCCGTAACCTTCTGTTCGTGTGCCAGGGTGGCTTCAAAGACAGCCATGGGAGAATCCCATTCGGTCGGCGGGGCCTCTATCTGCGTCAATTGGACCTTTCCGCCCCGTTGGATGACAAAATCATAAAACTTCAGGGAATGTTCTAATTCTTCCTGTGCCTGGTAATGCATCCAATTGGCAAAGCCATCCAGATTAACCGATTTAAAATAGGCATTCATTGACAGATACAGGTAAGAAGAATAAAGCTCCGCATTCAGCTGGCCGTTGAGTGCTGTTTGCATTTTTTCAGTTAACATGGCCGTTATCCTTTCCAAAGACCGTGAAGATTGCAATATTCGCGGGCGGTCACATTGTGCGATTCTCCCTTAAATACGGCTTCAGGCGCTTCGCCGGGCTTGAGAAACTGGCGGTCGGCTTTGCCGTCTACGATAATTTCAATCCATTCAATGAAATGTTTTTCCTCCATGGGATGGGGCACCTCACCCACTTTTACTTTAACACCGCCATCAACTTTTTCAATAACCGGAACATGTTTTTCCTTGGCCGCGTCAACGGTATTTTCAACCATTTGCACCATGGGCTCCCCGCAGCATACCAGTTCCCCGCCGCCGCCGTGCAGAACCTCGACAATATTCCCACAAGCCTCGCATTTATAAACTTCCAATCTTTCTGCCATTGTAGCCTCCTTTTGTGTTTAGCTTAATCGCTAAAAGTAAATTGGTCCGCCTTGGGCGGATTAAGCCAGTTGTGCCCGTTACAAGAAAGTGCCTAAAATGCCTAAAATGAGCTAAAATGCCTAAAGTTATGGTGTCGCTATGCTCCATCTATTTAATAAAATGGACAGAATTCCTCAATTTTAGGCATTTTAAACTTTAGTTCATTTTAGGCACTCCATATGTGAGCATTTTAAAACGGTTTACCGAACACCTTCATCCTCATACAAATAGATGTGAAATCCCGCATTTTTTGGCGGGGCAACGCCGCCAGCGGACAATAGATCAGGCTTAGAAACAAGTTTTACCAGTTTTCCCCGAGCAATTCAAAATGCGCCTGCGGATGGTCGCATGCCGGGCATTCTTCCGGCGCGCTTTCGCCTTCATGCAAATAACCGCAGTTTCGGCAGCGCCAGACAACCGATTGTTCTTTTCTAAAAACTGTATTGTTGGCGATATTGGCCGCAAGCGCCAGATAGCGCTTTTCATGTTGTTTTTCGGCCCCGGCGATCGCCGTAAATATTTCGGCGATTTCCGCAAAACCTTCTTCTACAGCGATTTTTGCAAATCCGGGATACATATCGGTGTATTCATAATTTTCGCCGGCAGCGGCTTCCTTCAGATTATCGATCGTGTTACCGATCACTCCAGCCGGAAATGCCGCGGCAACTTCGACTTCGCCGCCCTCCAATAATTTAAATAATCTTTTGGCGTGTTCTTTTTCCTGGTTGGCAGTTTCCGTGAATATTTCCTGAATTTGTACATAACCATCCTTTTTTGCCTGGCTGGCAAAATAAGTATAACGGTTGCGTGCCTGAGACTCGCCGGCAAAAGCCGTCAGGATATTCTTTTCAGTCTGGGTTCCCTTTAAATTTCCCATTATTGTCCTCCCTTACTTTTTAAATTAACGATTAAATCAGCTGGATGGATTATTGCTGTTTCTGCCACCAGCCTTTAACAACATGATTTTGTTTTTCTTCTTCGGCCAGTTTTTTTAATTTGTAGGCAGAATCCCTTAAAACACCATACAAAATGCCGCAACCATTATCTTCACGATCGGCATCCCCCCGGTCAGCCAACTCCATCATTTCCTCGACCAGCCTTAACGTCTTGATAATATGCAAATTGCAGGGTTTCACAGAATTATCCCTCCAGCTGAATTTGATGCCTCATCTTCCCTCGGAAGGGAAAAAGGACAGCGCTTTTGAAGCACCACTCAAGAGTTTTCAAATTCTGTGCCAGGAAAAAAACAAAAATCCCCTTTAGAGGCCATGTCGGCTGGATGGGCGAATATCAGCGGTTGAGCGGGAAAGCCCTGCGATTTTGCATCTGTTGATCCGCCCGGTACGCCATATCTTTGCGATACATGAAACGACAATGATTTAACGGAATATCAGTGCGTTGCAAAGATAATGTCTGGATATCATAATAAAAATGACAATGCAATAAGGTCTCAGAATAATTTTTGAAACACAATTGTCTCATAAGACAGAAATGGCAGGATTCGGATTCAGAGGGCGGAAGTCAGAGATCAGAGGATACAGGCGGTTTGTGAATTTAGATTTCGGAATGTGGAGGGTGGGATATGATATAAAACGCAGGGCTCAAAGCCGAACGGGCGGTTGAGAAGAAGGGATGTTTTCTTTTTTGCCTTGAACCCTAAGCCCTGCGCCGTAAGCCTGTTTTTAATTAAGCGGCTTTTACCTGAGTCCGCTGTAAGATTTTGCCTCTGGTGCTAATCACGACTTCTTCCATCGGTATATCGACACCGGACATTTCCATGCCTTTTTTTACAATCATTGGAAGGCCGCCACAGCAGGGCACCTCCATGATGACCGCGGTGATGCTTTTGATACCGGATTCTTTGCAGATCTGGGCGAATTTTTCGATGTAAAACTGTGCATTATCAAGCTTGGGACATCCCATCATCACGGCTTTGCCTTTGATAAAGTCACGATGCACCGTGGGGAACGCCACCGGGACGCAATCTGCCAGAACCAGCAAATCGGCACCTTTTAAAAAGGGCGCCGTCGGCGGGACCAGCATGATTTGAACCGGCCAATGAGAAAGGGCTGATTCTGCTTCCTCGAAGGCGGCCGGTTTATTGGCTTCCTGACAGGGTGACAGCGCCGAGGTGGATTCCGGCGAAGCGAAACTCTGGAGCCGGGCGGACGGGCAGCCGCCGCTAAAAGCCGGTGCTTGCTGGGCGGGCTCTTCCTGCTGTTTTTGGGCCAGAAGTTCTTCAACAGCTTCTTCATCGAATTCGTCGGCCTCACGCTCTACGATTTTAAGGGCGCCCATTGGGCATTCTCCCAGGCAGGCACCCAGACCGTCACAGTAGATTTCAGCAATTACGCGGGCTTTACCGTCTATGATTTCCAGCGCGCCCTCAGCACAGGACGGCACACAGTTGCCGCATCCGTCACAGAGTTCTTCGTCAATTTCGATAATTTTACGCACGGTTTTCATTTGTCTCTCCTCTGATTCTTTTGTTATGTTCGGTTAATTTGCACCTTAATGCATTTGTATTCAAAAATGGGTTCTAAGTTATCCACCCAGCAGGACCTCTCTGGCCGCTTCCCGTCCACTGTCGGTCAGAAAAGATTTTTCGATCAGCTTCTCCATTTCTTCCTTGCTGCGGGGTGCTTTTTTTTGCTTTTCATCTAAATTTTCCAGAAGATCGGAATCGTAGACAACTTTGAAGTTCAGGCTGTCGTCGGAACGCGGGTGATGGTGGTGCCCGACGATATCACAAACCTCATTGATCAATTCTTCGTTGGCGCCGAGTTTCTCCAATATGGACCGGGCGATGGGCGGCCCTTCTGCTTCCTGAAATTCGGCGGCCGTGCTGCCGTGCTTTCTCTCTGCCTCGTGAATGCCAATATCGTGTAAATATGCTGCCGCTAAAATGACAGCCAGCATACCTTTTTCCTTTTTACCGATCCGTTCGGCATAGCGGGCGACCCGGGTGGCATGACCGATACGTTTAAAATCATTTTTAAAATAGCGCTTCATCTCGATGGCCACACGATCCTTTAGCAGGTCCTCTTTTTGTGCAATGAGCTCCGGCGGCAGGTCCCCGATACATTGCTCGGCATATGGACAGTAAGCCGCACAGCCAAAATCCATATCCGGATTCACAAAGCGATGACCGCATTTATCGCATTTGCGGCTGGTGTCGTCCTTAAAAAACTCAACAGGGTTGCTGCATTTCGGACACTTGGCTTCAAAAATTGCCCCAGGTTTCCAGTAAAGTGTATCTTGCCCCGGACATTTCATGATTTTTTCCTTTTGATGAGTTCACTCAGCAGCCATTGTCAATCGATTGTTCTTTATGGCCGATTATGATCCGAATTTAACGGATAAATGCGCACTTTACATTGACTTATATCAAGATTTTAAAAAATGAGCTAAAATTATAAATGATCTAAAATGCCTAAAATTGAGGAATTCTATCAAATTCAATACAAAAGATGGAGCGCAGCGAAACCTTAACTTTAGGCATTTTAGCTCATTTTAGTCATTTTAGGCACTTCTAACCAGATGGCATCTTCGAAGATAACCTGCTATTTTTGACGTAGCTTATAGATAATTTATCTCTCCTAGACCTTGACATAGATCAAAAATGGATGCAAAAAATGAGTTATGGAAAACATTCTAAACATAATATCGGCGATTCCGCTTTTCAATAGTCTACCCGATGACCAGTTAAGCGCCATCCGGCAGATTGCGGTTGAAAAGCAGTATAACAAAGGGCAGACCATATTTTCAGAAGAAGATGAAACCAAAGGCCTATTTGTTGTTGTTGACGGCCGGGTCAAAATTTATAAGGTTTCTTCTGAGGGTAAAGAACAGATCCTGCACATAATCGAAGCCGGGCAGTCTTTTGGAGAGGTAACCGTTTTTACCGGACAGCAAATGCCGGCCAATGCGCAAGCCCTGGCGAAAAGCCGACTTCTTGTTTTCCCCAGAAGCGCCTTTGTGGCTCTGGTGACGGCCAACCCGTCCCTGGCCTTGAATCTGCTGGCAATTATGTCAAAAAAGCTGCGCCAGTTTGCGGCTCAAATTGAAAATTTGTCCCTGAAAGAGATTCCGGCACGCCTGGCCTCCTATCTGATATATCTTGCAGAAGAGCAGGGCTCAGAGGATGCGGTCACTTTAAATGTATCCAAGGGCCAGCTTGCCAGCCTGCTGGGCACCATTCCGGAAACATTGTCCCGAATTTTTGCCAAGCTGTCCGGGCAAAACCTAATTCGCGTTGAGGGCCCCAAGATTACGTTGCTGGATCTTCAGGGGATTGAAGATCTTGCCGAATATGGCAAAGATATCGAATAAAAAAAGCACCCATTCAGGTGCTTTTTTTGTTGGCATACCGGCGAATTCTTTTTTAAGCCATCGTGGCAAGATAATGGTTTCGAAACCCCGTTCTAACGGGTTTGGGCGACCAATTCCTTACTCAGCACCCGAATATGTCCCATCTCCTCTTTGATAATGGCCTCGATACGTTCTCTGCCTAAATTTTCCGGGACGGCCTCTTTCATGCCCAGATAAAAAACAATGGAGTCCTTTTCAGCTTCGATCGCCGATTTAAGAATTTCCACCATGGATGTCACATCGATTTCCTTTTTGAAAAAGACACGACTGTCCACCAGCGCTCGAAGATAAAGAACTGCCTCACCGGACGGGTCAAAAACGGTCGATGCTTTATCCGCGGCCGTCAGCTCGGCCCGCATGGATTCAAACATTTTCTCATGGGCTTCTTCCATTTTCAAAAGACCGATTAACAGCTCCTTATTTGAAGCGTCCGCGGCGTTTTCAGCGGCATCGCGGTAGAACTTGGCGCCGTTTCGCTCCATCTGTTCAGCCATTTCAAAAACCTCGTCTGCATTAAAATCGTAACTCATTTTTCTTCCTTTCCACTATTTTTAAGATAGGTTCTAATTAAATTGGGATTCTCGGTTTTAACCGCCACGTCTCTATCACGTAATAAAATTCATTCTCATTCGAATTTAAGGTTTTGACAAATATATATATGATCATCGGCCTTGTAAAGCGCCTTAACCGGGAAGGTTCATTCGCTTTATTCAAAAGATATTAATTTTTGGTGCTTTGATTCTATTTTTAAATATTGATCGGCCATCGCAGCATACCGGGCCAATACTTCAGGCGAAAATTATCTTGACAGAAAAAATGAAAGGTCTATACTATACTAAAATAGTAGGAAACATTAATCTTGATATGAAAAAAACAGTTGCCATAACATTAGCATTTATATTCAGCATTACGGTGCTATTATCAGGGGCTTTTGGCTATTCCGATTGCGCAGCTAAATGCGCCTATGAGAGGGCAAAGCTCCATCCGCATACCGCGATGGGATCAGCAACTCTGGCAGCACCGAATTGTTGTTCCGGGGCCATGAAAAGCACCTGTGAAATGGCAGGAACTGTTGAGATCAAGATCCCTGAGTGTTCTATGACAAGCCACCAGACGGTGGCCCCCGATTCAATCAGTATTGGATTTCTTCCCAGCGATACCGAAACAGATTTTTTCCGACCCACTCAATTTAACCGGCGATTCATCGCTGGTAAAATCAATTCAAAACTACCAATATATCTAAAAACGCTCTCCATTTTGTGTTGAACCCTATACGTACAGGGTTCATCCCATCTGCTGGTCTAACGTTGCATTCATCGCTTTCATATTGTTGAATTGTTCCCTTATCCGCAACTTGCGGAAGGGATAGGTGATCGGTGCCGCGTTATCCGGTTTTTCTCGCAAAAACAAAATTGAAAAATTTTAAACTAAAATTTCTGAAGGAGAATTCTATCATGTCAAAAGGCAAGAAAAAAAACGTTAAATCAAAAAAAGGAAATCCATCAGCGAATGCACAAAATAAAAAGGTGACGCTCGAAAAACGGCAGGCCAAAAAAGATGTGGTTCTGGGTACTGAGAAGAAAGGGCGTCTGCCGCTTATGGTTGCAATCGTATGTTCTGTGCTCATCGTGGGTGGCGGAATATACTATGCCGGCTATCATCGCTCGCAGACCGCACCGGTGGCCGGGTCATTTACATCTGACAATAACGCCACTCAGGTCAGCCTTCCGACAAACCTTTTTGAAGACGGCAAGGCCCGGCATTTTCAGCACGTGGCCGGCGAATTCAATATCAAATATTTTGTCCTCAAAAGCTCAGACGGCATCATTCGGGCTGCCTTTGATGCCTGTGATGTTTGTTGGCCGGCGGGCAAAGGCTATTTCCAGGAAGGTGATTATATGGTCTGTCGCAACTGCGGCCGCAAATTCGCTTCCGTTCTGGTCAATGAAGTCAAAGG
The DNA here is from genome assembly GCA_963706575.1 of uncultured delta proteobacterium. Taxonomy (GTDB): domain Bacteria; phylum Desulfobacterota; class Desulfobacteria; order Desulfobacterales; family JAHEIW01; genus JAHEIW01. The sequence goes on from CAVPNL010000006.1 coordinate 979,139, forward strand.
TGGCTGCAACCCGGCACCGTTGAACCGCAGAATCGAAAATGGAAAAGTCGTCATTGAAATTAATGATATTCTGGACGGCCGGCAGTATTTCAATTTTCAAGAGAAGGTCTAAGCTGAATTTAAGAAAAAGAATGGTCTCACGCAAAGCCGCAAAGACGCAAAGAAAGGCTAAGGTGACGCTTCGCCAATCTGCTCTAAGCGAGGGTAGCGGTTTGACCTGAGAACAAAAACCCATTTAAGTTAAAATATCAAATGAAATTTTATTGAGGAAAAGCCATGACGCTTAAAAATATCTCATTTAAAAACCTGATCCGCCGGAAAGGCAAGGCATCTTTTGTTCTGGCCGGGCTGGTGATCGGGGTCTCCACAGTTGTTGGAATCATCAGCTTTGTTGAGGCCATGACAAGCGATATCAATCATAAACTTGAAAAATACGGTGCCAATATTCTGATCGTTCCCCGAACCGAGAATCTGACACTTACCTACGGGGGGCTTTCACTGGGGGGGGTGTCCTTTGAAATGCAAGAAATCCGTCAGGAAGAATTGCTGCGGGTGAGTTCTATTAAAAACGCCCGCAATATCGCAGCCCTGGGCCCGTTGGTGTTGGGAGTCGTCAATGTCGATTCCCACAAAGTTCTGCTGGCGGGTGTCGATTTCAAAGCATCCGCTATTTTAAAGCCCTGGTGGCAGATGAATGGAAAGGTGCCCGATGATAACAGTGTCATTCTGGGAGCTGAGGCGGCTCGCATTCTGAATCTAAATGTGGGCGGCCGCTTTAAGATCAAAGATCGGCATTTTGGTGTTTCTGGTATTTTGAAACCAACGGGGTCCCAGGACGATCAACTGATATTTGCCCGTTTGGCCACCGCCCAGTCGTTGTTTAATAAAAACGGACGGGTTTCTATGGCCGAGGTGGCCGCATTGTGTCAGGACTGCCCTATTGATGCGATGGTGAAGCAGATCTCCGATGCGCTTCCGGGTGCCAAGGTGATGGCCATTCAACAGGTGGTCAAAGGCCGCATGGAGACCCTGGGACATTTTAAGAAATTTTCATATGGGATTTCCGGCGTGATCCTGCTGATCGGCAGTCTCGTTGTTCTGGTGACAATGATGGGCAGCGTCAGAGAGCGCACCGATGAAATCGGGATTTTTCGTGCCATCGGCTTCCGCAAGCGCCATGTCATGAAAATCGTGTTCCTGGAAGCCGCCATTATTTCCGGGCTGGCCGGCATCCTCGGATATTTGCTGGGCTGGGGAGTCACCAAGGCGGCCGTGCTCTTTTTTATTGAAGGCCACTCCGGATTTGTGCCCTTTAATCTTGAGTTAGCAAGCGGTGCCCTTATACTGGCGCTGTTAATTGGCCTGGTTTCAAGTGCCTATCCGGCGATCATCGCTTCGCGGCTTGATCCCAATGAAGCCCTCAGGGCGTTGTAATCGTAAAATCAACGGGAATTTTTATGGCGATGCCATTGTTTAATGGTGTAGTTAAAACATCAACAGCAAATGAGCTAAAATGTCTAAAATGAACTAAAATGAGCTAAAATTAAAAAGGATTGAAATCCTGAATTTCAGGCATTTTAGGCACTTTCAAACTTTAGGCATTTACAAGGAGCCTTATATATGAGTTACATTACAGCGGAAAATCTTAATAAGACATATGGCCGCGGCGAAGCAATAGTTACGGCTGTCTCCGATATCAGTTTTCAAATTGAGTCCGGTGAATTTATCGGCGTCATGGGGGAATCCGGGGCCGGAAAATCCACCCTGCTTTCCATAATGGGAGCCATGAACGCCCCGACATCCGGCCAGTTTGTGGTGGATGATATCGATGTTTACAGTCTGGCCCAGGAGAAACAGGCGGATTTCCGCAGGGAATTTCTGGGGTTCATATTCCAGAGTTTTCACCTGGTGCCTTATCTCACGGTTTTTGAAAATGTCATGTTGCCGCTGACGATTATTAAGGCCAGTCGCAAACACAAACGGGCCCTGGTTGAAAATGCCTTATCCCAGGTTGGGCTGCTGGATAAAGCGGATCGTTTGCCGAACCAGATTTCAGGGGGTGAAAAAGAACGCGTGGCGATTGCCCGGGCGGTTGTCAACGAACCGCCGGTCTTGCTGGCAGACGAACCCACCGGCAACCTGGATAGCAAAACGTCGACTGAGATCATGAAATTGCTTCAACGCCTTAATTCAGACGGCATGACAATTATCATGGTTACCCACAGTTCGGAATGTGCCCACTATGCCCGCAGAATCATGCAGGTATCTGATGGCAGGCTGGTGGAGGATGATGATAAAGGTATCATTTAAAGCTGCTTTGCTTTTTATTATCCTGGTTGTGGCTGCCGGTGTTGCGTCTCACCTGTTTATTAATGGATATGTAGGCGCAGCCGGCTCTCAACAACAGGAATTGGACCGCTTATTTGGTAATATCGGGATTCTTAAAATACCGCATGTTACCCGACCGGTGGAAATTCAGCTAAAAGATGTTTACGGCAACACGGTCAGACTGTCTGATTTCCGCGGCAAGGTTGTGTTTCTGAATTTTTGGGCCACCTGGTGCGCGGCCTGTGTGGTTGAGATGTCGTCTATGGAAAAATTGCATCGCCGGCTCAAAGATAAGGATTTTGTGATGATTGCGATTAATATGCAGGAATCCGATGTCCAGGTAAAAGCGTTTTTCGAAAAAATGAAGCTGTCGTTTACCGCGCTGCTGGATTCTAATGGCGAAGTCGCCACCGGGTTTGCTGTCAATGCGCTTCCGACGACCTTTGTTCTTGATAAACAAGGCAGGATTGTCGGCGCAGCCATTGGGCCGAGGGAGTGGGATAGCCGGGCGTCAATTGCGCTGTTTGAATATTTAATAAATATGCGCTCCGATTCTGTAAAGGCGAATTGAATCTCATGGTACAAATTGCGTTGAAGGCATATTTACTCATTCTGCGCTTTGGTGCTCACTGATAGAACGGGGCAGGCCGACTGACGTACCACCCGATCTGTGGTCGAGCCCAAAAACAGCGTTTTAACCAACCCGTGTCCTCGAACCCCCAAAACAATCATGTCCATTGCATTGGTTTCAGCGTACTTTACCAGCGCTGCATAAGGCTGACCCTCCAAAATACGGGTTTCCGGAGTGCACCAGTTGCGGGCGTCTTCGGGAATCATGGTAATGAGTTTTTCGGTAAAACGTTGATGCAGCCCCCGCTGAATTTCGGCGCTCAGCGCTTTGTCCGGCTTAAGCAGTTCACTGGATACCGAAGGTTCGATAACATGGGCCAGATGCAGGTCCGCCTCAAATTCCTGGGCCAGGCTTAATGCATGTTGAAACGCCAGATCGGAGTCAGGTGAGAAATCGCAGCCAACCAGAATTTTTTTAAGGCGGATCTCCTGGCTGATCGGATTGATAAATTCGTGCTCGGGGCTGTGGACAACCAGCAATGGGCACGGCAGCACGCGCATCAGGCGTTCGGTAACCGATCCCAGAATCAAACGCTTAAGGCCCGAGCGGCCGCGGGTGGCGGCAATGACCAGATCAATTCCCTTTTCTTCAACCAGGCGGGATACTTCATCGGCTGTGTGACCGACGGTAATCAATGGCTCCCACTTGACAGGCTGTTCACCGATGATGTGATCTAATTGCTCGGCGGCCTGTTTTCTAATGCGGTTTTGCTGATCGACCGGGTTCAGCTGAAATTCGCCATAGATTGCAATTGAGGATAAATCGATAACATGACAGATGTATAATTTGGCATCGAATTCTTTGGCCAGCGCGACACCATAGGGTATGGTATGATTGGAAAAATCGGAAAAGTCTGTGGCACAAAGAATATTTTTCATTTGTACTCTCATGACACCTTCTCCTTTCTTTTAAACTGAACGGATTTCAACCCTTGATAACGACAACCGGTTTAAGTTGTGCTACCCTTTTCGCAATCCCCGCACTGTGCACAACCTCGACAACCCGGTCTACATCCTTATAGGCGTTGGGTGCTTCTTCGGCCAGGCCGGACATGCTGCCGGCACGCACGTGGATGCCGCGACTCTCGAGTTCCTCACGCAATGAGGCCCCATGGATGGTTTTTTTGGCTTTTTTACGGCTCATTGTCCGTCCGGCACCATGACAGGTCGATCCAAAGGTTTGCGCCATCGATTCGTCGGTACCGACCAAAACCCAGGATGCCGTCCCCATTGAACCGGGAACCAGTACGGGTTGTCCGATATCACGGTAAACCGGTGGAATTTCCGGTGAACCGGGCCCGAATGCCCGTGTCGCCCCTTTACGGTGAACGCAGAGCTGGACCTTTTTCCCATCTATGCGGTGCCTTTCGACTTTGGCCATGTTGTGGGCAATATCATAGATCTGGTAGACGTGATGATTCGATACTTTGCCGGCCAGGACCTGCTCGAAACTGTTTCGAATATGGAAGGTGAGCACCTGGCGGTTGGCAAAGGCATAGTTCGCGGCTGCCTTCATCGCGGCCAGGTAATCCTGTCCATCGGTGCTGCTCAGCGGGGCACAGACCAGCTCTCGATCCGGCAGGTTTAGTCCGTACCTGGGGATCATTTTTTGAAACCGTTTAACGTAATCGCCGCAAACCTGATGCCCCAGACCGCGCGAGCCGCAATGAATTTGGACAGCGATTTGTCCCTCGCACAGACCGATTCGCTGAGCGGCGTTTTCGTTGTAAACTTTTTGCACGACATCGAGTTCAATAAAATGATTTCCCGCCCCCAGGGTCCCCACCTGTCCTTTGCCGCGGTCTTTTGCGCGTTGGCTGACTTTAGCCGGGTCTGCTCCAGCAAGGCATCCGTTTTCCTCGGTGCGCTCCAAATCAGCTTCAGTGCCGTATCCTCTTTTGACAGCCCACCTTGCACCCTGCGATATGACTCGATCCAGCTCGCCGGCCTTCAATTTAATGTTGCCGCCTTTGCCGACACCGCTTGGGCAGTTCGTATACAGAATAGTCGCCAATTCATCCAGGTAAGGCCTGAGCTCCTCCAGATCTAAGTGTGTGGCCAGTAACCGCACGCCGCAGTTGATGTCATAACCCACGCCGCCCGGGGAAATAATTCCATCCGGCAGTTCGGTCGCCACCACGCCGCCAATGGGAAAGCCGTATCCTTGATGAATGTCCGGCATCGCCAGGGCATATTTTACGATGCCGGGCAGGGTGGCCGTATTGATCAGTTGCTGCAGGCTGTTATCCGTGATGATGCCCTTTAACAGCTCCTCATCCGCATAAAAGCGTGCCGGGACGCGCATGTCCTTGCGAAATCCGACCGGAACTTCAAATAAATACCGGTCAAGCTGCTTGAAATCCTGTTTCTGAATCATTTTATCCCTTTTTTAAAATTTGAAACGCTCAACAAAGTGGTTAGACATCAAAGATTATTGTTGCTTCCAAGCCATTGGAAGTCTTTAAAATTTTAAGATTGTGATAGGTCACTGCCTTGATATGCTTTTCAAGCATGGATGTTTTCCCGCCGAATATTATTGCCTGCAAATGTGTGGCAGTTGCCTTCTGGATCCTGAATTTTTTAAAAACGAGCATTTCGCTTTCAGCCCAGTAAGCCAATTCACTCAGCCATTCCACCAGCAGGCTTTCAGCATCAATGGCGTCCAACTCAATGGATTTTTCGATTTCAGTCGAAATATCAGAGACGTCCGCTGCCATCAGATGGGTCAGTCCTGCGGCGGCACTCAGAAACAATTCGGTCAGGTTGGTTCCGAAAATCCGTAATGCCCTGTCGGCCGTATGCTCTATTTCTTCAAAACCTATCATTTTTCAAGATAAGAAGATGTGCGTGAATTCAAATTCTAAAATCATCAATGACGAAACAACTCCTTTTTAAAATTTGAAACGGTTAATTTGGGTTTGCGACAGGTGGTGATTCGCTCGCTGCTGACAGCATAAATTCTGGTATATTAATCTTGGACAGATAAGTTCAAGTAACTTTTGGATTCGGTATGATGAGCCGCTGTGATGGATGTAATTCTCTGAGATGATAAGCGCTTGTGTATTTAATATCAGGGTCTTATATTTATACAAATAACAATTGAGCCTGCAAAGTCAAGGATATTATACCGGCCTGTAAGGCAAAGCGCCTGAATCAGAAAATTCTTTACAACTGCCGGTTTTGAACATATCTAAATTTTAGCTATAGAACGCAACTAAAAGAAGGGCCCGGGCACACGCCCGGATACGCTCAATTTAGGCCGCGATGAAAAGGAGGTTTCCATGCCCGAGAAAAATTTACTAACCGGGTTCTCGTTTTTTTCCGATGTCGATCCTGATACACTGGAAGCGATCGCAGGTAAAGGCGAGATTTTAGAATTCAAAGCTGAAGATGTCATTTTTCATGTTGACGAGCCTGCGACTCATTTTTATGGTCTTTTGGAGGGAGAAATCGATCTGGTGCTTGTTTTTAAGGATAAGGTTTTAAAAACGGATATCGAATACGAAGAAGCCATCCAGGCCACCATGGTTGATGAGGAAAAAGAAATCATTGTTGATACGGTAAGCGCGGGGCAGGTGTTCGGGTGGGCTTCCATTGTGGGACCATCAAAGCGCACCGTCAATGCCGAATGTTCTGAAACCAGCCGGGTTATCGCCATTCCGGCCGATGAACTGATCGCCATGTTCGATAAGGACCACACCCTGGGCTTTACCATCATGAAACGCTTGAGTGATATTATTGCCAGGCGTCTTCGCCATCGGACCGATAAACTCATTGAGACCTGGGGCGAGGCCTTCGATATCGGCTCCATCTAAAATCTGTCTTAAAAATAGCATCTAACGCCCAATGGCTGCGTTGCAAAGCGATTCAAAATGCTCACATACTATCGTGTATGCTCCGCTTTTGAAACGCTTTGCGCCTTGCCCTTGAGCGTGATCTACTATTTTTAAGACAGATTTTGCTTGGCGATTAAATAGAATTAAACCTGACAAAAAGAAGATAAGGATTCATTGTGATGAAAGCTTTATATTTTAAAGAGCATGGTGAGTTGGATGTCATTCAGTACGGGGACGTGCCGGAACCGGAACCGGGCCCCGGACAGATCAAGATGCGGGTGCGAGCGACCGCCCTCAATTACCTGGACATCTGGGTACGGCGCGGCTGGCCCGGACTTAAACTGGAAATGCCCCACTGGTGCGGTGCGGATATGGCCGGAGAGATCGTTGAGCTGGGAGAAGGGGTTACCGGCTGGCAGGTGGGCCAGCGGGTTGTCGCCGACCCGGGCGTTAATGTATTTGAAGATGAATATACCGGGCGGGGCGAAGATTGTGTGAGTCCCGGGTATCACGTACTCGGCGAGCATCAGCGTGGTGGCGCTGCCGAATATATTGTACTTCCGGCCGGCGGTCTGGCAGCGATTCCGGATGATGTGGATTTTCCGGAAGCCGCAGCGCCCTTGCTGGTGACGTTGACGGCCTGGCGGATGCTAATCCACCGGGCGGCGTTGCGTCCCGGAGAATCCGTGCTGGTTGTGGGCTCCGGCGGCGGGGTTAACAGCATGTCCATCCAGGTTGCCAAACTTGCCGGTGCTTTTGTATACGCTGTAGCCGGTAATGAAAAAAAAGCACAGCTGGCAAAAGAGCTGGGCGCCGATGTCGTGCTGGATCGCTCCAAGGTCGATTGGGGCCGTGAAATATTCAAGTTGACCGACAAGCGGGGCGTTGATGTGATCGTTGATAATGTCGGCAAAGCGACACTGATGAAAAGCATGCAGGCCCTGGCACGAGGCGGCCGCATTGTGATTGTCGGCAATACCAGCGGCCCCCAGACCGAAATCGATATCCGCTACATTTTCGGGAAACAGATCAGCCTGATCGGCAGCACCATGGGGACCCATCAGGATTTTAAGGATGTCATTGGTATGCTCTGGGCCGGCAAACTCAAACCCGTCATCGATCGGGTGATGCCGCTAAGCGAAGGCCGCAAAGCGTATGAGATAATGCAGCAGGGGGGGCAGCTGGGGAAGATTGTCCTAACCCCATAGTCTCCTTTTATTTTGGGCTACTGGCTTCTGGCCTCAAAAAGGTTTCAGGTGTCAGCAATCAATAGGTGTCAGTGTTCAGGTGTCAGGTTTCTGCGCTGCCAATTCTGACACCTGACACCCGACACCTGAAACCTACAAAGATCCAGCAGCAAGAAGCCAGAGACGCAACGGGCCACAAACGACTTTCCTCAATTATACTGCTTGATCAATTCACGAAAAATAACCAATTTTTGTACATCCTGGGTGCCCTCACCCAGTGACGATGCCCAGGCATCCATGGGGAATTTGTGAATGGGGTGTTCCCGGATGACCGAAGCAGCCCCAAAGATATCTGCCGCCCAGGTGGTCACCTTGCGGGCAATTTCCACGGCCAGGTATTTTGCCAGAGAAGATTCCCGCCGAAAATTTTTATTTTGATCTATTTTCCAGCAAGCCTTCCAGAGCATCAGACGGGCTGCTTCAATTTTGGCATAAAAGTCAGCTGCTTCAAAATTTTTTGCCTGAAAATCCGTAATGGTCTGGCCGAATATTTTACGCTTTGCGGCATGTTCGAGGGCCAGTTCAAACGCGCCCACAGCCGTTCCCAGGGTCATCGCAGCAATGGGAACCCGGCTGTTGGTAAATACGGTCAGTACCTGCTGCAGTCCCTGCGCCTGATCTCCTAAAAGATGATCTTCGGGTACGAACACATCATTAAACTGCAGGCGGGTCAGATCGGACGGAATCCAGACCTGTTTATTCAGTTTTGTTTTCTTAACCCCCTCCGACTGCAGATCCACCAGATACATGGACAAGCGGTTGTTTCTCGATGCCTGGGAATCTGACACCGCCGTAATCACCGCCAGATCGCTGATGAATCCGTTCGTTACGTAGGCTTTTGTGCCATTGAGCCGCCAGCCGCCTTTAACCTTTTGGGCGCGCATCGCGATGCCGGCGACATCGCTGCCGGCCATTCGCTCGGTGTTGCCAAGACACATCAGCGTTTCTCCCAAGGCCGCGAATTTGCCATAACGCTCCTTAAGATTATCAGAGCCGAACAGGAACAGCGCCATCAGCCCTAAATCGATTTGGGCCAGTGCAGCCACAGCCACCCCAGGTGATACCTTTGCCAATTCCTCGGCTATTAACGCTTCCCTTAAGGCGGATCCTCTGGTCAGACGGCCTTCTTTTAACTCCATTCCATACCAGCCGTCGGTTCCCATTTCGCGAAAAAATTCAACGGGGATTTCCTGGCGTTGATACCATCCCGGCAGTTCTGAAATAATGCGATCCTTGATAAATTTTTTAAAGCTTATTATCTCCTCGGATAGGGAGTGGGGGATTGAAAAATCCATGGTTGCTCCTTTAGCTTCCGATTAAACAGGTTCAGTGCTGTAAAGGTGTGAAGGCAAATATCCGCTTTGATCCGGTAGATTAAACAATATAGACATAAACATATCAAAAACAAGGCAATTCGGAATTTGAAAACCGGTAGCCCTTTTATTAGTCGTGATGGTGACATAGGCCTTACGATTAACCCCAGCATCATGCTAACATTTTGATTTTTATATGTAAGTCCCTGTGATCTCTATGCTGAACCGCAACCATGTATTTTCATGTTTTACAAAAGATTATCCTTGGTACGCTTTTATGCAGGAACGCTTCGATCTCTGACTTAATTATGATTTACAAAAATGCTTTAAAATAGTACATAAAATAAGTTATATTGGATAATGCAATCAGATCGGTAAAATGGTTTCCATTTTAAGTCATAAAAGCTGAACCAGATTTTACGGTCATCCAAATACGACAACCCTTATTTCAATGCACTAAGAAAACCGGTTCCAAAAATTTGCAGCTCACCCTGCGGTTTTGCTGGATAACTTTAGGCCTGAGGAATTAACGTCGTCTTCATGTTGAACAGGCATTGGAGGGGATTATGGAACTTAAAGATTGATTCAACACATTGCGGAGGTACTGGAAGACAGCCCGGAGCAGGTGACGGTCACAGCACTCGAAGGCAGTCAGGCTACCGTATTGGAACTCAAAGTGGCCAAAGAAGATCTGGGGAAAATTATCGGCAAACAAGGGCGTACGGCCAAAGTCATTCGTACGATTTTGGGCAAAGCACGGCCAAGCAGACACAAAGCGTACCGTTCTTTAAATTGTTGAATAGTTGGAAGGACAACATGTCCTTCTTTTAAAAGCCCCAATAGCTCAAAGAAAATTGGTGAACGGCGCGGTTCGGCGAAAAAAGTGAGCAATAAAATCGCGGCTGGAGCCACTCCGACTATTTTATTTATCATCACAACGTCCTGTTTTATGTGATTACAAAAATTGTGGAGCGGCATCTTGCCGCGATCAATGAGCGGCTTTCTTTCTCCTTAACGACAAATTCCTCAAAATTTGGCCCCGCGCCCTCAGAGGTGTACGATCATAATGACGGATTCACCAACGTCCCAATTCTCCAAAATCGGCTTTGGATGTAATGAGAGTCCGGCCTTTAGCGACATGAATTATAATCATCTCAAACCGATTTTCTTCTGTAAAGACTTTTCGAATCAATTAATTGAGTGGCCGGGAAGTTTTTTCTTTTGAGCTTGTCATTCCCGCGCAGGCGGGAATCGAGAAACACCTTGCGGAAAAAATCTGGAGGCCTGCCTGCGCGGCAATGATGGTAAAAGTTGCCCGCCCACTAAACGAATTATATTTAGGAGTGTCGTACTAAGCAAAAACTGCATCATAATTATTTTGTATGTTTGAGCAGACGAAAGCAAAGAAGCAAAGAGAAGAAGGAGTAAGGCGATGCCGCGCAAAAAAATAACGATTTCCGAGAAAGTCGAATATCTTTCCATTTGGATGGAAGGGGAGAGCTGGCAAAAAGCTCGAGCCGGGCATCCCCAAAGACGTTCTTCTGCATGGCATCGGGCGATGCTTTTGGGGCGCAAGTTTGATGAGTGCTTGCTGAATCTTCAAGGCAGGTCATCGGCACCTTTCCGCCCATAAAAGGCCAGGAAGCCGCGCAGTCGGCACCATCGCCCATCTGCTTGAGCCAACGGACGGTCTGCCTTCCGCGGCAGCCTGCTGAGTGTGTAGATCCCTTGAAAGTATTATCATTTACAACAACGGGTATAACGAGGGAATCGATATTCCCGAGGACCGAAAAGTGATATCTCCACATCGGTGCCCGTGGGGCTTCTAATTATTCACGCGGTCGGATGGGGGTGGGCCTGGATATAGCCGCGAGAAAGATGACGTGGCCATGGCGTTTTTCGGTGATGGTGCAACTTCACAGGGAGATTTCCATGTAAGGCTTAAATTTTGACCTTGGTTTTCCAGCTTCCGTGGTTCTGTTTGCAAAGAAAATCACTCGGCCATTTCGATACCCCTTCCAAGCAG
>CAVPNL010000007.1:0-17106 GCA_963706575.1 uncultured delta proteobacterium
TAACGGGAGCCCTTGACATTTCAAGAGCCTGGCTGTCGGTATTGGCTGCAATGAATTTTACGCCCTGCAGATTGGATGCAATCATATTATTGACTGCATTACCGCCCGCACCGCCGACACCAATTACTTTAATTTTTGCTGATTTTTCCTGATCCACATAGGTAAACATTTCAGCCTCCTGCTAGTTTAGTTAATGGTTATTGGTTATTCGTATTTATTGCTTCGCCCTTAATTTTAGGCAATTTAGGCATTTTTAATTTTAGGCACTTCTGCTAAACGACATCGTTAAACCAGCGTTTCATGCGCGTCATAATGCGGTTAAAAATATTTTTATCGCGAATTCTGAATTTACGCGAATCTTGATTGCGTGCGCCGTACAGCACCAGCCCCACCCCTGTGGCATACATGGGGTTGTTGACGACATCCACCAGGCCCGTGATTCCCTGCGGTCTGCCGATGCGACACGGCAGGTTGAAAATCGATTCGGCGATTTCGTTGACGCCTTCCAAAAGCGCAGTCCCCCCGGTAATGACGATACCGGATGGGATCACGTTTTCCATACCGGCCCGGATGATTTCCCGGTGCACCAGCTGAAAAATTTCCTCCATGCGGGGCTCTAAGATTTCTCCCAGAATCTGACGTGAAAGCTTGCGGGCTTCGCGGCCGGCCATGCCGGGCACTTCGATGGTTTCTTCAGAACTGATGTTGCTTGCCAGGCAGTTGCCGTATTTCTTCTTGATTTTTTCGGCTTCGGCGTGGGGCGCCCGCAACCCGATAGCGATATCATTGGTCAGGTTGTTTCCGCCCAGGGCGAGCACAAATGTGTGCTTGATGTTGTTTCCGGAAAAGATGGCCAGGTCGGTGGTCCCACCGCCAAGGTCCAGTAGGGCAACACCCAGTTCTTTTTCCTCTTCGGTCAGCACGGCTTCGCCCGAAGCCAATGATTCCAGGACAATATCGCAGACATCCAAACCGGAGCGATTGGCGCATTTAACGATGTTATGAGCTGATGCTACCGCTCCGGTGACGATATGTATTTTAGCCTCCAGGCGCACGCCGGACATTCCCACAGGGTTCTGGATGCCACGTTCATCATCGACCATATATTCCTGCGGCAGTACATGGATAACCTCACGGTCCATCGGAATGGCCACCGCTCGGGCGGCATCGATGACCCGGTCGACATCCTGCTCGCTGACCTCAGAGCCCTTGACGGCAACGATCCCGCGGCTGTTAAATCCGGTAATGTGACCGCCGGCGATACCGGCATAGACAGCAGAGATCTCACATCCGGCCATCAGTTCGGCTTCCTCCACCGCTTTTTTTATGGATTCGACGGTCGATTCAATATTGACCACCACGCCTTTTCGCAGGCCGATTGAGGGATTCGTGCCAATGCCGATGATGTTGGTCCTATCTCCAGTTAACTCGCCGACGACTGAACATATTTTTGTTGTTCCGATATCAAGGCCGACAATAACCTCTCCCTGCATTTTATACCTCCTTGTGATCTCCCGTTGGGATTTTACTGACGGGATTGACAACAATGCGGTTTACATTGTTGAGATCAATGCGATCGAAATCCGGGAAACTTCGCCTGTGCTTGTTCTGCGACAGTATATCTTTGAGCATATTGAATTTATGCGGGTAGTTGTCATACCCCAGCACAATGGTTTTTATTTGTTTAAAGGCCAAAAGGGTAATGCCGATTTCCCGATCCACCTGAATTTGCCTGATGTTCCGGTTGGACAGGATACTGCGGGTTTGTTTGCCCAGCCTCAGCACCTGCATGACCGCTTCAAACGGATCGTTGTGCGAATATCCCAATTGCGATGGGTTCCTGTCTCTTACCGATCCCCGCGCGGCGGTTGTGTCGTGGATACGAATATCGGTTGGCGCCAATCCGCTGACCAACGGTAAATTGGCAGGATCTGTATCGGTCCATTCTTTAAAGATCCGGCCGTTTTCATTTAAGAGGAATTTGCGGCCCAGATCGATAATTGCCAGCGGGGTATGTTCCCTAACTTTGATATGAAGCCCGTCAGGGATCACACGCCGGATTTCGGCATCTGCAATCCAGGGTTGAGCCATCAAACGCTTTCTGACCGTTGCCAGGTTGATGTCCAGAACATTCATTCCTTTTTTCACCCGGGCCGCCTCGATGATCTGATTTTGGCTCAACCGCTGCTCGCCCTCTATTTTCACGATTTTGGCTTTTAAATAGTCACATTGTGTGATGACATCATAAACGAAAATGAATAAAATGCTGGTGGTCATCAACGCGGCAACACCGGCAATAACATAAAAACCGGTTGCCAGATGGCGCAAAAACACAAATTGGCGTTTTTTCTTGGTGCCTTTACGGTAATTTTTGCGCGGCTTTTTCTGTTTGAACACGGATCACCTTATTGGCTATGAGCGCTTCGCTTGTAGAGCGTTCCTCCTTCAGAGGAACTTGAAGAGCGCTTCGCTTTAGGCCAGTTACGACTTTCAACATCGAGTCCCGCGCCGCGGGACGCTCTTCAAGGTTCACAGAACCGCTCCTAATGGCCCTACGGGCCGCTCCTGTTATTTTTTGTTGAGAAACATTTCACCCACCTTGTATACATCTCCGGCACCCAGCGTCAGAAGCACATCGCCGGGCTGCAGGGTCTGTTTTAAATGGGAAAGGGCGGCTTTAAACCCATCGGCGTGTATAACTTCCTTATGGCCGTGAGCTTTAATTTCCTCACAGAGATTTTGCGAAGTCACGCCTGCTATTTTTTTTTCGCTGGCGGCATATATCGGCAGCACCACCAGAACATCCGATTGGTAAAATGCCCGGCTGAACTCATCAAACAGGGCCCGGGTTCGGCTGTAGCGGTGGGGCTGAAATACGACCACCTTGCGTCGATTCTGCCAGTTTTCTTCAACCGTTTCCAGAGTCACCTTGATCTCGGTGGGATGATGCCCGTAGTCATCGATGACGGTGACCCCGTTGGTCTCTCCTTTGATTTCCAAACGGCGTTGAACGCCTTCTACGGTTTCCAGCGCGCTTTTAATCTGATCAAAGGCAATGTTCAGCTCCACGCCCACGGCAATGCTGGCCGTAGCATTATAGACATTGTGTATTCCGGGCAGGTTCAGATTGATCATCCCCAATTTTTTGCCATGGTGGTAAATATCAAAGCGGCTTTTTTGCTGTCCGAATTCCACGTCCCGGATCTGGAAATCGGCCTGGGATGTCATGCCGTAAGTGGTGTAACGTTTTTTTATGCGTGGAATCAGATCCTGAATCGGTTCATTGTCCAGGCATAAAACCGCCAGACCGTAAAAAGGTATGCGATCCAGAAAGTTTAAAAAGACGGTTTTGATGGCATCCAGATCGGCATAGAAGTCCAGGTGTTCTTTGTCGATATTCGTCACCACGGCAATGGTGGGTGAAAACTTTAAAAAAGAACCATCGCTTTCATCCGCTTCGGCGACAATAAAATCCCCTTTTCCCAGTACGGCATTGGAGCCGATGCTTTTTAATTTTCCGCCGATGACCACCGTGGGATCCAGTTTGCCTTCGGCCAGTACCGAGGCCACAATCGAGGTGGTGGATGTTTTGCCATGCGCACCGGCGATCGCGATGCTGTATTTTAAGCGCATCAGTTCGGCCAGCATTTCAGCACGGGGGATCACCGGAATCGACGCTTGCCCGGCTGCCTGAACTTCCGGGTTATCCGGATCGATGGCCGAGGAAACCACCACCACGTCTGCTTTTTTGATATTCTCAGCAGCGTGTCCTTTAAATATGGTGCCGCCCAGCGTTTTCAGGCGGTCGGTAATATCCGAATGTTTTACATCCGAACCCGACACCTTGTAGCCCAGATTCAGCAGTAATTCGGCAATTCCGCTCATGCCGATGCCGCCGATGCCGACAAAATGAATATGGTATTTTTTAAGATACATAATGTTTAGTTAAATGGTTGATTCGTTGAATAGTTAAATGGTTGGAAACGGCCCATCATCTCTGGCATTTCATGTTCCCTATTTAACCAATCAACTATTTGACGAATTAACTAATTCATAGCAATCATCCACGATCTTTTCGGCCGCAGCCGGATGTCCCAGTTGACCGGCTTTTGTTGCCATGGCTTCCAGCGTTTCAGGGTGCGAGGCATAATATTCGATTTTTTGCCCCAGGTTTCTGGCATCCAGATCTTTTTCCAGTATCATTTCCGCGGCGCCTTCCCTGGCCAGCGTATCGGCATTTAAGGCCTGATGGTTATCGGCGGCAAAAGGGAAGGGGATAAAAATCACCGCTTTCCCCACAGCCGTCACCTCGGCCACTGTTGTGGCACCGGCCCGGCATATAATCAGATCGGCCTGTTTGTACAGCGGGGCCATATGCCTGAAAAATGATTGAACTCTGGCCGCGATGCCCAGACGCTGGTAGGCCGCATTTACCGTTTGTTCGTCGTCCGCACCGGTCTGATGGATAAAATACAGCCTTTCTTTTTGGGCTAAATGGCTCAGGGCTTCAATGACGATCATATTGATACGGTGCGCGCCCTGGCTTCCGCCGATGATCAGAACGCAAAACGATTTTGAATCGGCGGCGGCATCATTGCTGTTACCTTCATGATGGTTCAAAAGCTCTTTACGCACCGGATTGCCCGTCAGCAGTATTTTCTGCGGGTCAAAGCGCTTCTTTGTATCATCAAACGATATGTAAATTCGGTCGGCCAAGCGTGCCAGAATCCGGTTGGTAATGCCGGGTAAAATATTTTGTTCATGCAGCACTATTTTAGTTCTCATCAGCCATGCGCCCACGACCACAGGCCCGGCCGAATAACTGCCAAGACCTACGGTCAGATCCGGTTGATATTCTTTTAAGATCCGGACCGATTCGACAATCCCTTTGGGTATTTTCAGTGCCGATTTCGCCTGATTCCATAAGCCGCGGCCTTTGATTCCTTCGGCAGTAATGGTCTCAAGTCTAAAATCCGTCTGGCCAAGCACCGATCGCTCCAGCGGGTTACCCGTGCTGACAAAAAGAACGGTGTTGCGCTCATTTCGCGCCATAAACTCCTGGGCGATCGCCAGTCCCGGAAACAAGTGGCCGCCGGTGCCGCCGCCGGCAATTACAACTCTGAGCGCCCGAGGCGCTCCGTTCGAGGAGCGCTCCGCTTGAGGATCGTCTCGCCGGCCGCGAGACTTAAGGTTTGAGGCTGAATTACTTTGTGCCTCCAACCTCAAACCTCCGACCTCAAACAATGTATTATTATTTATTACGTTCATTTAGCTTTTGACGCACTGATATTCATCAATATGCCGATGGAGGCCATGTTCAGTAGGAGCGACGTACCCCCGTAACTCAGCAACGGCAGGGTTAGGCCCTTTGTCGGCAGCAGCCCGAGTGCGACCCCCATGTTCACCACTATTTGCAGCCCCATTGCGATGGTCAGACCCACGGCCAGGTAGGCACCGAACAGGTCCGGGGCACTTCGCGCAATCGCAATTCCGCGGATAATGATCCAACCATAAAGCCCGATGATGATCAGAACACCCAGCAGCCCCAGCTCTTCACCGATGACCGAAAAAATAAAATCCGTATGCGGTTCCGGAAGATAAAACAGTTTCTGGTAGCCTTTCCCGATCCCGGTTCCCCAGAACCCGCCGGTCCCAAATGCCATCAGAGAATGTACGATCTGATATCCCGCGTCGCTTGAGTGCTCCCATGGATTCAGGAATCCCAAAATGCGCTTTGCCCGGTATTCGGCGTTGATCAAAAAAATATACGCAACCGGTAAAATAACGAGCAGCGATGCGAAAAGCTGCCAGAAGCGAACCCCGCCGGTAAAGAGCAGGATCCAGGTGAGCGCCCCCAGAATAAACACGGAACCAAAGTCCGGCTGGATAAATATCAGAATCATAAAAACGCCGAGCATCAGAACATGCGGTACAAAGCCGATGGAAAAATCTTTAATCCGATCCGCTTTTTTTTCCATCGAGTAAGCCAGATAGATCACCAAGGCAATTCGGGCAAATTCAGATGGCTGAAACGAAAAACTGCCCAATTGCATCCAGCGGGTAGAACCGCCGGCGGACAACCCCAGGTCGGTAAACTGAATGACCGTCAGAAGCGCCAGAGACAGGCCCACCAGAGGATAGGCCAGCGGGCGATAATATTTGTATGGAAAATGCCGGGCGATGACCAAAATGATGACACCCGCAAAGGCGAACAACGCCTGTTTTTTCAGGAAAAAATAATCACTGGCGAATTTTTTAAGTGCCAGGGCCGAGCTGGCGCTGTACACCATCACGATTCCGATCCCCACCAGGAAAAGTACCGGAAACAGGAGCTGAACATCATAGATGGCTGTTTGGGTATGGTGTTGTTTTTTGGTCATTGTCCCCAAAATTCGAACCTATCTCCTAAATAGCAAATCGACCCTATCAGTCTCCCGTTTTGCGGGATCCCACATCTTATTGACTCCAGTGGGAGCGGCATCTTGCCGCGATATCTGAGCGTCTTTGCGTGAGTCTATCTTGTCCATCACCTTCATCCTCAGGCTTTGTTGTCAGCCTTCTTCTTGATTTCCCCAACCGCGCGGCGGAAATCATCTCCGCGTTCGGCATAATTGCTGTACCAGTCAAAGCTTGCACAACCGGGAGAAAACAAAACGACATCCTCCGGGTCGGCATCCTGAAAGGCCGTTGTGACGGCATCCTGCATTGAAGCGGCGACCTTTGTCGGCAGCAGCTGCCCCAGGGCCGCGCGGATCGCTTCAGCGGCTTCTCCCATTACGATGAGCTCTTTGGCATGCGCCCGAATGTGGTCCTGCAGCATGCTGAAATTGCTGCCCTTGTCGCGGCCGCCCATCAGCAGCAACACGGGCTTTGAAAAGGAATCCAGTGCCCTCAACACCCCGTCCACGTTGGTGGCTTTGGAGTCATTGTAATAGTGGACGCCATTGACGGTCGCTACCTGCTCGAGTCGGTGGGCCAGTCCTTTAAAATGATCCAATGTTTTCTGGATCCCTTCCAGCGTTGCTCCGGACGCAAGCGCCGCCAGGCTGGCGGCACACGCATTTTCAAAATTGTGTCGCCCCCGAAGGCGTAATTTAGCGATATCCAAATATTCACGATTGCGGATTGCGGATTGCAGATTGCGGATTTCAGGTTGAATCCTTTTTAATTTCTTCAGGTTCAGAATTATTCGCTTTCCGTTCAGGACAGCACCCTGTTCATTTGCCTCTGGTGAGGGGAAATACAGCCGCTGGCTTTTTATTGCTTTTGTTTTTGTGCGAATCAACGGATCGGATCCATTGAGCACAGCGACATCGCCGGCTTGCTGGTTGTTGAAAACACGCATTTTGGAATCTGCGTAGGCTTCAAAATTCGGGTAGCGGTCGAGGTGATCCGCGGTAATATTCAGCAGTACGCTGACTTTCGCCCTGAAACGCTCAATGGTGTCGAGCTGAAAACTGCTGATTTCCGCTACAACGACCTGTTTTTTTTGACCGCTGCCGGCATATTCGATCAGCGGTTTGCCAATATTGCCGCCCACAAAAACACTGATACCCGAATTTTTAAGCATCTGCCCCAGAAGTTCGGTGGTTGTGGTCTTGCCGTTTGTGCCGGTTACGGCAACGATCGGCTCTTTGATGAATCTTGAGGCTAATTCCACCTCACCCATAAGCGGGATGCCTCGGGATCCGGCCCGTTCTATGGGTTCGATGGTATGGGAGACGCCGGGGCTGACAACAATAAGATCAGCATCTTGAAAAGAAGTGATGCGGTGCGGTCCCAGTTCCAGAGCGACCCCCATCTCCCGCAACATCCTGACCGAATCTCCCAGCTGTGTTTCGTCGGCTGTATCGGCAACCAGAACCCGGGCCCCCTTTTGTTTCAGGAAGCGGGCGGTCGCAAGTCCGGTGCGTCCCAGACCGACGACTACGATATTTTTATTTTTGAGCTCCAGGGTTATTATTTTTATCTTTTAATTTCATGTTTAATTGGTTCAATTGGTTTTATTTGTTTAATTAGTTTAAGCATTCAGATTAGCGACAACCAATAAAACCAATTAAACCAATCAAACGAATGAAACGTTTTCTTATCTGAGCTTAAGCGTACTCATCGCCAGCAGCGCCAGCGCGATCGCAATTATCCAGAACCTGACGATGACTTTCGGCTCCGGCCATCCTTTGAGCTCGAAATGATGGTGCAGCGGGGCCATCCTCAAAATGCGGCGGCCGCTGGTCATTTTGAAAAAGCTGACCTGGAAAATGACCGATAGAGCCTCTATGACAAACAGACCGCCGACCAGCACCAGCAGGATTTCCTGTTTGGTGATGACGGCAATGGTGCCCAGTGCTGCGCCCAGCGAAAGGGAGCCGACATCGCCCATAAATATCTGCGCCGGATAAGAATTGAACCACAAAAAACCCATGCCGGCTCCGGCCAATGTCCCGCAAAAAATGGCCACCTCGCCACTTCCGGACACATAATTAAGCTGCAGGTAGTTTGCTATTTTGATATGGCCGGCAACGTAGGCAAAGATCATGTATGCGGCGGCTGCAATGATCACCGGGCCGATGGCAAGGCCGTCCAGGCCGTCGGTCAGATTGACGGCATTGGAGGCGGCCACAATGACGAAAGCCGCAAAAATGATATAACCCCAGCCCAGGTCCGGTGAGAGCTTTTTTAAAAACGGTATGGTAACCTCGGTGGAAAAATTCGGACTGGCGTAAACCAGAAAACCTGTGATCAGTGCCAGAACGAATTGCAACCCAAGCTTTTTACGAACCGACAGGCCCTTGCTGCGCTTTTTAACCTGCATCAAATAGTCGTCGACAAAGCCAACCAGCCCGTAGCCGATAACGACAAAGAGCATGATCCATACAAAGTAGTTGGTCAGATCGCTCCACAGAAGGGTTGACGCTACGATTGAAAATACAATCAACAGACCGCCCATGGTAGGTGTGCCGGCCTTTGACAGATGGCTTTGCGGGCCGTCGTCACGAATGTACTGCTTCACCTGCATGCCGCCGAGTTTGCGAATGATCCACGGGCCCAATAGGAAGCAGATAAAAAATGCCGTCAGGCTGGCATAAATGGTCCGAAACGTAATGTAACGAAATACATTAAAGACCGACAGCGTCGTATGGAGCGGATATAGCAGGTGGTATAGCATCGATTCGTTATTCGTTAGTTGTTATTGGTTATTCGTTAAATATCGCGGCTTGAAGCCGCTCCCACGAGTATGGCCGGTCTGTGGGAGTGGCTTCCAGCCACGATGAACTTTAGGCACTTCCAATTTTAGGCATTTTAGGCACTTTTTTATTTAAGCGTGCTTACCCGCCCGCCTCGCCCGTCCGCCGCAATCTGCGTATGCTTGAGAGCGGGACCGTCAACAGCGATGGCGGGCAGGCAGCAGCAGCCTTACCTTGTTATCAGTCATTTGTTATTGGTTATTCGTTATTTGTTAGGTGAATCATTGTCGCGGCTGGAAGCCGCTCCCACAAAGACCCAATACCCATTAACCAATAACCAATACCAATTAAGCCTCCGGCTTAATCGCCGGTCCATTCTTTAAGGCCTTTTACAATGGTATCCATGCGGGCGCCACGAGAGCCTTTAATCAGAACCCAATCGCCGGGCCGCAGAGAATCCTTGAGTGCATCTAATATTTCATCGCGGGACCCGATAAATATGTCATCGCGATTCATTTTGGCATCCGCAGCACCGGAGGCGACAGCGGTTGCAAATTCGCCGGTAATCATGAGCTTGTCGATATTTGCCCCAGCCGCCCATGCGCCAACCTGCTTGTGCAGTGATTCAGTCCGGGTGCCCAATTCCAGCATATCTCCGGCGACGAATACGCTTCGATTGTTGGCCCGTAACGCATTAAGGGTCGTAATCGCCGCCTGCATGGAATCCGGATTGGCATTGTACGTATCATCGATGATGTGGATGCCGTTTGCCGTTTGAAAAATGTTCATGCGGCCCCAGGCCGGTTTGAATTTTTCCAGCCCTGATTTAATTTCTGCGGCCGACAACTCCAGCAGGTGACCCACTGCTGCTGCGGCCAAAGCATTAATGACCATAAACTGGCCGGGAACTTTCAGATCGACAGTCAAACTCTCCCGGGGCAAATCCAGACTGAAGGAAATGCCGCCGACTTTTTCCTGTACCGCAGTCGCCCGAATGGCGGCTTTTTTGGTCAGGCCGAATAAGAGCACCTCCTTTTCGGTGCGGTCGGCAATCTTGGATACTCTGCGGTCATCGGCGTTCAGGACGGCTCTGCCCCCGGTTTTCAGATGTTCGATCAACTGTCCCTTTTCGCGCATAACCCCATCCAGTGAGCCCAGTCCCTCGAGGTGCGCCGGACCGATATTGGTAATTACGCCGACATCCGGAGCGCAAATCTGGGCTAACCGGGCGATTTCACCGGGGCTGTTGGTGCCCAGCTCGACGACTGCCCAGGTGTGTTCGGGGGCCAGTCTGAGCAGCGTCAAGGGCACACCGATCTGGTTGTTATAGTTTCCGATGGTTGAAAGGGTGCTAAATTTTCTAGCCACCACCTCAGCGGTCATCTGGCGGGTGGTGGTTTTGCCGTTTGAGCCCGTTATCGCAACCACCGCAACATCGGTTCGTGAACGGTGAAAAGCTGCCAAGTCGCCCAGGGCCCGCTGTGTATCGGCTACAGCGACACAGGCAATATGGCGGGCCTGCCATTCGGAAATCGGCAATTCTCCTATTTTCTCTTTGGCCACAACAAGACCGCCGACACCCTTTTCGACCACATCGTTTGCAAACCGGTGACCGTCATGTACCTCACCGACAATTGCCACAAACAGATCCCCGGGAGATATGTTGCGCGAATCAATACTTACTTTTTCAAACCCTCGCGCTTTGTCTCCGCACAATAATTCACCACCGGTGGCTTTCAGGATTTCAGATAATGTCCATGGTGTCGGCTGTGTGTTTGTCATTGCTACCGATTTGCTTCTACCACCGGCCAATGGCCAGCAGCCAGTTTCAAGTAGCCAGCTTTGCCAGCGCTTTCCCGGCTTCTTGTCTGTCATCAAAGGCAATGGTTGAAGTTCCCAGGATCTGATACGTCTCATGACCTTTTCCGGCAATCAATACCGTGTCGCCCGCTTCGGAAACCGCAATCCCCAGCTGAATTGCCCGCTGCCGGTCGGCTTCAACCACATAGCCTTTTTCCTTAAAACCGTTCTTTAAATCAGACACTGAATAGTCACGGCTGTTTGTTTTGCGGGCGCCGTCAAGAATCTGAGCAATAATCGCCATGGGGTCTTCCGTGCGCGGATTATCTGAAGTCACCACCGCCAGATCGCAAAGTCGCGCAGCAATTTCTCCCATTAGCGGCCGCTTTTCTTTGTCTCTGTCGCCGCCGCAGCCAAACACGCAGATAATTCTGCGTTGCATAACGGCGCTCAGGGCCTTAATGACATTCTCCAGGGCGTCGGGCGTATGCGCATAATCCACATACACAAAACGGCCGGCATTGTTTTCAATCTGCTCCAGGCGACCCGGTATGACGGAGACGGCTTCAATTCCGGGTCTCAGGTCCTCGACTGTCAGATTCAGCGCCGATCCGACACCGGCCGCGCACAGGATATTTTCCAGGTTGTGTTTGCCGACCAGACGGGATTTAAAATGAAATTTTCCGCCCGGCGTTGATATCTCGCCGGCAATGCCGTTTCGGTCGCATTGGGCGTTATCGGCGTAAACGGTATCATTGGGACTTGAACCCGTCCTAATTACCGGAACTTTCAGAACCTCGGCCAGTTCGCTGCCGTTTTTGTTGTCACAATTAATCACCGCGACCGCATGCCCGCTTTTGGGGCCCTCAACCAGGTATTCGGTAAAAAGCTTTTTTTTGCTGGACCAGTAGGATTCCATGTCTCCGTGGAAATCGAGATGATCCTGACTCAGGTTGATAAACGCCGCTACGTCAAACCGGCAGTTTCGAATGCGACCCAGGTCAATGGCATGCGATGATGCCTCCATGACCACATGGCTGACACCGGCTCGCAGCATATCCGCCAAAATGCGCTGCAGATCAAGCGACTCGGGCGTGGTTATCGGGTTGTCGAAGGTTTGGCCCGCATACCGATAGTTAATGGTTCCGATGACGCCAACCTCAAATCCGGCCTGTTGCAGGATGCTTTCAACCAGATATGCGCTGGTGGTTTTGCCATTGGTCCCGGTAATACCGATAACCGTCAATCGCTCTGATGGGTTGTCAAAAAAGCAGGCAGCGATATCAGCCAACGCTTGCCTTGTGTCGGCAACCCGGATGTTCAGTGTTTTACCTTTAATTTCTTTTTGCGAGACGACCGCAACAGCACCTCTTTCAATCGCATCGCCAATATAATCGTGGCCATCGGCAGCGTGACCGGCAATGGCCACAAACAATCCGCCGGGCTTTACATCCTGGGATCGATAATGAATCGATCGGATTTCCGGGTCTTTTTTGCCGGACCCTTTATGATCGATCGACAGCGGTTTGGCAGCCTCGATTAGACCCGACAGTTTCACCCGCTGACCTCGATCCTGCGCGAAGTCGCAAACCTTTTCACCCCGCTGCTGGGCGGGATGTTGAGATAATTCAGCGTTTCGCGAGCGATTCGGCGAAACACCGGTGCCGCTACCGTCCCGCCGTAATATTTTCCTTGCGGTTCATCTATGAGCACCAGGATGGCCAGCTTCGGATTGTCGGCCGGCGTAAATCCCACAAAAGAGGCCATATGCCGATCATTCGAGTATGTTCCGCTTTTATCCAGTTTGCGGGCCGTACCTGTTTTTCCGGAAACCGCATAACCATCGAGGGCGGCATTGACGCCCGTGCCGCCTTTGGTGGTGACCGTTTTCATTATGGCCTTAACCGTTCGGGCCGTTTTCTTTGCAAGGACTCTTCGGACGGTCTGCGGCTGAAACTGTTTCAGCGGCGCGCCGCTTTGATCCGTGATGGCCTGAACAAGATAGGGCTTCATCAAAATTCCGTCGTTGGCGATGGCGGAAGCTGCTGTGACAAGTTGAATGGCCGATACCGACACGCCATAGCCAAATGCAATGGCGCCGGTATCTACAGACGTCCACTTCTTGTAATGGGCCAGGCTGCCGGCTGTCTCTCCGGGCGAGTCGATTCCCGTTTTGCTGCCGAAACCGAACTTGCGAAACATGGTGTAAAGCCGCTTTGCGCCGATCTTTTCGCTGACCTTCACCGCCCCGATATTGCTTGAATATTTAACAATTTGCTGCAATGACAGCCATCCGTGCTTTTTAATGTCATGCACGACATTTCGCCCGATTTTATAGGCGCCGTTTTCACAAAAAAAGATGTCGTGCGCTCTAATGTTGCTGGATTCGATGGCAGCCGCAGCACTGAATATTTTCACGGTCGAGCCCGGTTCAAACGGATCGGTGATCGCCCGGTTGCGCCACAATTCCTTATTAAAATCCGTATAGGAATTAGGATTAAAAAACGGAACGTGCGCCATCGCCAGAATCGCACCGGTTTGGGGCTCCATGACGATGGCCATCCCCGAACGGGCGGAATATTCTTTG
The DNA here is from genome assembly GCA_963706575.1 of uncultured delta proteobacterium. GTDB lineage: Bacteria > Desulfobacterota > Desulfobacteria > Desulfobacterales > JAHEIW01 > JAHEIW01. The sequence goes on from CAVPNL010000007.1 coordinate 13,573, forward strand.
ACCGCTTCTTCCAGAGCGCTTTCAGCGATATACTGAACGGCGCTGTCAATCGTTAGGATGATGTTGCGACCACCGCTGTGGCGTTCTGCTCCCTGCTCCTCGTTGAACACTTTGCCCAATGCATCTTTGAATACCTTATGCTTACCGGCTGATCCCTGCAAAAAGTCATCATAGGAAAATTCGATTCCTTCCAGACCGTAGCCGTCGAGGCCCGTAAATCCGACGGCCTGGGATGCCAGCGTTTTATTGGGATAAAAACGGTTGCGTTCGGGTACAAACTCGATGCCGTCCAAATCCAGCGATTTTACAGCAGCGGTTTCCTTTGGGCTTGCCTGGCGCTTAATCCAGACAAAGGGTCCTTTGGATTTGAGTTTTTTTAATATATAGCGACGATCCGCTTTTAAAATCTTTGCCAGGGCTCTGGATGCCGCCTTGGGCTGCTTTATTTTAGATGTTCGGGCCCCAATCGAGGTCACATCGATGGTAACGGCCATTTCCCTTAAGTTGCGATCATACACCGTCCCACGCTTACCGCTTGATTTAAGGGATTGTTCATACTGGCTTGAAGCTTTTTGAGCCAGCCAGGGACTGCGGTACACCTGCAGGTGCACGGCTTTGGCTCCGATCACCGCAAACAGGGCGATGAATGCCAGGCCGATTAAAAAGACGCGAAATTTGATGTATTTGCCTATCATTTCAACAGAATTTTGTCCGTCTAATAGGTTACTATCCGCAAAAATTTTTTAACCACGAAAACACGAAAACTTTAAAGCACGAAATTTTTTTATTCTTTTTTCGTGTTTCAGTTCTTTCGTGTTTTCGTGGTAAACTCATCTTTTTTTGCTTATCCGGCAAATTGTTGCCTAATTAATATCGCGCGCAAAGCGCCGCAAAGAAAAAAGATCTTATTAGTTAACCAAAAAAACTTGGCGCCTTGGCGTCTTTGCGTGAGATATTTCTCCATTTCACATAGGTCAGGGTATGATGATGAGCTGTTTGCTTGTCGGAGCAACCAGTCCCAGTTGTTGTTTGGCAATTTTAGAAATCCGCCGTGGCGCTTTCAGGCGCGCCAGCTCAATTTTTAGATTATCCTGCATCCTCACCAGCCGTTCCTGATTGGCGCTGATTTCGGAAATTTCGTATCGGACCTGTACGCATTGAACCCGGCTCCATGTGTAAAAAAGGAGTTCGGCGATAAAAAGACCCATAAAGGCCAGCCATGCTGCCAGTATTCTGGGATTTCGCTTCTTTCTTTTTTTGCGTTTCATGGGTTTACCGATGATGCCGATCGGTCATACAGACCAGGCAAAAACAACCAAAACGATTAATAAAATAAACTGCAACAGATAAACGATCTTATCGAATTGTGCCATAATTGCTGAATCCCTCAATTCATAATCCCCCATATGTTCTTAAATTTTCTCCGCCGCTCTCAGCCGGGTGCTGCGGGACATGGGGTTCTGCGAAACTTCCTCCTGCCCCGGCCGCACCACCTTTTTTGTTAGCGAGCGCATCACACTTTTTTTGCCGCATGCGCACTCAGGCAATTTGGGTGGGCAGATGCACCCTTTTTCCATTGCTCTGATATGTTGTTTGACAATGCGATCCTCCAACGAATGAAACGATAAAACACAAAGCCGGCCCTTTGGGTTCAACCAGTCAGCCACGCCGGCCATAAATCTGTCGAGCACCTCCAGCTCTTTATTGACCGCGATTCGCAGTGCCATAAAAACCCGCGTGGCCGGGTGGATGTGCTGCTCTTTAGGCGCCCGGCGCGGAACTGCACTGCGTATGATTTGGGCCAGTTGCCTGCTGGTCTGAATTTTCTTTTGCCGACGGTTTTTAACAATGCTGCGGGCAATCTGTTTTGACCAGCGCTCTTCACCATAGTCTTTAAAGATTTTGCGAAGCGCTTCCTCTGCTAACGTATTCACCAGATCGCCGGCCCGGGTTGCGGCTCGATTGTCCATCCGCATATCGAGCGGCTCGTCCTTATTGAAGCTGAAGCCTCTGCCGCTGTTTTCAAGCTGATGCAGCGACAGGCCCAGATCGAGCAGAATTCCGTCAACCGCATCTGTTTTTATTTGGGCTAGAAATTGAGGTAGATTTATGAAATTGCCATGGAAGAGGTGGATATTTGATGAATAGGGTTGCAGCGTTTTTTGGGCATTTGCAATGGCGTCGCTATCCTGGTCGATTCCGATAAATAAGCCGTCCGGTAAAATCCGTTCACATATGGCTCTGGCATGACCTGATCCACCCAAAGTACAGTCAGTGTAGGTTTTACCCGGCCGGCAGTTCAGATAATGGATCACTTCGTTGAGCATCACGGGGATATGTCGGTACGCCATAGATTTAGAGTCCTAATTTGGCAATTTCGTTTCTGACCTCCTCCTTTTTAAAGTCTTTTTCCAATGCGATGTTTTCCTGCTCCCACTTCTGACGGGCCCAGATTTCAAAATGTTCGAGGACGCCGACCAGCACGATTTCTTTGTTGAAATCCGCATACTGCCTTAAGCTTTGCGGGATGAGAATGCGGTCCTGCTTGTCGCAACTGCATTCAAAGGCCCCCCCGATAAACACCCGTCTGAACCGGCGCATGTTCTCACTGGTTTCAGCCAGCGACAGGATCTTGTTTTCTAAATTTCGCCACTCTTTAAACGGATAAGCCACCAGGCAGTTGTCCATACGGGAGATCATCACCCCATCACCGTCCTTCGACTTGATAAACTGCCGAAATCTGGCCGGAATGATCATGCGACCTTTGTTGTCAATTGTATGAAATGAACTGCCTCGAAACATAGTTCTCCATCCTACTACCACTTTAACCCACGTATTACCAATTTAAGTATAGATTTGGATAAGTGTCAAGAAAAAAAATCAAACAAATTAATTAATTTCTATAATAATTATTAAAACTTAAAAAGTCTAATGAAATTTTAAAACTGGGTGGGGAAATGTGGAGGAGAGTAAAAAAATTGACGCTGATTTGGCAAATCCAACGGATAAAGAAGGCGCCGACAACGGTTTTATTTTAAATATTTCTATAAGTATCTGGAATTATTATAACTTATAATTTTTTCACTGACTATTGTTCGTTTTTCAACTGATCTTCGGAGGAAAATATTGACGTCAATAAAATGTCGGAAGACGCCAAATGCCTAGCTGATCGAAAAAGCTTCTAAAGCAAAAGATAGAATAAACGCCATGAATGAAAAGATTTCTTTTTCAATAAAATTTTTAACATACTGGAATTTAAATGAAATATTATTCATTTATGTTATTTAGATTCTGGGAATCATTTTCCTTTGGCTAAAGAAAAAGAAACATAATTATTTCAAATCCATAGGCACAGAACTTGCAAAATTCCCCATTGAAATTGTGGGCTTTATGGTGCGTCCCATCGAAAAGCCCATTTTTTTCAGAGCAAACCACAATCTATTTTACAGCCATTTCCCTTGGCAATTCATTAGGAACTTATTGAGATTGCAGAAGATTGCATATCTTCGCCTAATGTAATTGAGAAGGCGGAGC
>CAVPNL010000008.1:0-359986 GCA_963706575.1 uncultured delta proteobacterium
CTCCTTCCCCTGATATACAATTTCCATTTCGCGTTGCATATTATTTTCTCGAAAAATTTTACTGCAATTAATATATAATTAATCTGTTAATAGCTGTGTGTTTGTATCTTAAATGAGAATTTTAGTTTTGACACCCACATTTCTGCCTGCACTCGGAGGCGCCGAATTAGTTATTTTACAGGTATATCGAAGGCTCTCCACCAGGCATTCCGTATTAGTTTTAACCCCTTTTCTATCGGATAAGTTAATAAACAATAGCGGATCAAAAGATTATAATCATCAAATAAACTTCGAAGTACAACATTATTGTGATCAGTATACTTTCATGAAAATTAGAGGGCACAAACTTAGCTACGGGCTGATTCCTCCCTTCTCATTATCTGCAATTTCAGCAACAAGGCATGCAGTAAAAACTTTTAAGCCCGATGTATTAAATGTACACTATGTAATGCCAACAGGTTTGGCAGGTCTTTATACACAAAAATTTCTAAAAATTCCAGCAGTCATGACTTACAATGGACGTGATGTTACAGGACCTGGCGTACCAAAAATATGGAAACATTGGCACAGGTTAATCGGTCAAAACTATTCTAAAATGACATTTGTTTCAAAATATTGCCATGATGCAATTTATGGTCAAGAAAATAAAAAAGGTAATGTAATATATAATGGTGTTGAAGAACCTAAGAATGTAACTAACGATCAAATAGTTGCTTTAAAATCAAAATTGCAAATAAATAATGATGAAATTGTTCTATTTGGATTGCAAAGACTAGATTCTCTCAAAAGAGTAGATATTTTAATTAAAAGCATGAAAATCATTTTGCGACAGCAATCTAATGTTCGTTTAATAATCGGTGGTAAAGGCGAGGATATGTCGCGATTAAAGAAATTAGCAGAAAAATTGAGCATTTCAAAATATATTGTGTTCGCAGGGTTTATACCTGATAAAGAGATTCCTGTTTATTATTCTATTTCAGATCTATTTGTTTTTCATTCGACATATGAAACTTTTGGTATGGTGCTGGCGGAAGCAATGAATTATAGAAAAGCCATTGTTTCTGTTTCGAATACAGCAATATCAGAAGTTGTTGATGATGGTAAAACTGGACTTTTGGCACCAACTTTAGATTATGAAGCTTTTGCGGGCGCAGTTTTGCAATTATTAAATGACGAAGTTCGTCGTAATCAGATGGGGCAAAATGGTTATAAAAAATGCCAAAAACATTTTAAATGGGATTCGATTGCTTTACAATATGAAAAAGTTTTAGAAACCGCCGTATTAAAAGGAACAACGTCTGATTGATAAATCATAATATAAAAACTGCTGAAATATCTAAAAAGGCAAAAACTAAAATAAGAGTAGCATTTATTTTTAATCATTCATTTTTTTTAGGAGGAGGTGAGATTAGCTTATTTGAACTTATTAAAAATTTAGATAAAACTCGTTTTTACCCAATAGCTATAGTCCCGAAACAAGGACAAATTAGAAATAAATTAAGAGCAAATCATGTTGAGGTTTATATTTGTAAATTTCCAAGTATCGAATACTTTTTAAATGGCTCTTCGCTCATTTCATTAGTGAAATTTATTAGAGTTTTGAAATTAAAAAAAGTAGAAGTTTTGCATGCGAATGGTTCCAGAGTAGCCCTGTATGCCGGGATTGCAGGAAAAATTTTGCGTATACCGATTATTTGGCACGTTAGGGAAACTGTAAAAGATATATTTTGTTATGATGGCTTGCTTGGATGTCTCGCTTCTAAAATTATATGCGTTTCAAAAAGTGTTCAAAAAAAACGATTTGCAAGATTTGGTAGCTGTATTAACAAAAAAATTCTTGTTATTTATAATGGGGTTGATACTAAAATTTTTAAGAATGATGTGCATATTCGAAACAAAATAAGGAAGAAATTAAATCTCGACGGTCAAGTTGTTTTTGGTGTAATCGGAAACTTTGTTCCCTTGAAAGGTCAAGACTTCTTTTTAAAAGGATTTGCCTTAGCCAATAAAAAAGCAAAAAATTTAAAGGCCAAAGCGCTATTAGTCGGTAGAATTATAGATAAAGAATACTATCATTCTATAAAAAAATTATCAAAACCAATTGGATATAAAAGAAAGAATAATTTATAAATCTTTCTGCACGAATATTGAAGAAATTTTATCAACAATTGACGTTTTTGTTTTAGCATCAGAAAGGGAAGGTTTTAGTCGTTCAATGCTTGAAGCTATGAGTTGTAGTCTGCCAATTATAGCGACTAAAATAAGCGAGATCGAAGAGGCCATTATTGATAATCAAAACGGATTACTTGTTGAATTCAAAAACCATAAAAAAATGGCATCAGCAATTTTAACGTTCTATAAAAATGAGAACTTGCGTAAGGAAATTGGTGCGCGTAACAGATTGGCTGTTGACAGAAAATATAATATAATTTCTCATGCGAAAGAGTTTGGTTCTCTTTATAGCAGCTTTATTTGAAAAAAACATTTAAGTTTTCGGAAAAAATAAGAGCGGAATTTTTGAAATACTTCATATTTTACAAAATTAATTAAAAAAAATACATAACTGCCTCTGAGTTCCAATGACTGCGTTGCAGATCTCCGCGAAGTAGTCACATACTGGCGAATGTCGCGCTTTTTTTATCAATCTGCACCATGCCCTTTGACCTGATTTAATATTTTGAAATTACTTCTATGTAAATTATAATTTTTATTATAAAAAAAATAACGAGTATAAAATACGCTGAATTTAGATAAATATCTATTGTATAAATTATGCGAATCGGAGTTGATGCCAGGGAGATTCAGAATGGAGTTATTACCGGAATTGGTAGATCATTCGCCAATTTTTTAGAATATTTCTGTAAAATCGAGAAAGAGCATTCGATAATCGTTATTTGCAGAGAAAAGATTTATCTTAATTTTAGGTGATAAAATAGGACAAATTGGCAAAATAATTCGTTAACTTTTTTTGGGATCAACTAAAATTGCTACAGGCATTAAAGGGTAATAAGATCGATCTTTTTTACTCACCGTATTATAAAGTTCCACTCTTAACAGATATACCAGTTGTTAATCAGATACTCGATTTAATGTTTGTCGTGTTTAAACCATACAGAAAAAGTCTAGGAATGTCTAAAAAATGGTATTACGCTACAATGGGAAAAGCTTTTGCCAAAAGTCCTTAGGTATTATTACAGACTCAGAGCATGCGAAACAGGATATTATTCGAATCTGGAATATTGACTCAAAAAAAATTAAGGTTATTCCACTTGGTCTTGCGAGTCGCTATAAACCGGTTAATAATTTAAACCTACTAAATAAAGTGTAAAAATTAATTTCAAATCTACCTGATAAATTTATACTTTATTTGGGTAATTTTAAACCTCATAAAAATGTTTCATCGCTGGTTAAAGCTTTTCAAAGGATTAAGAAAAGGATTTTCCTGAATATAAGCTGGTTCTCGCAGGATCCCTTGATAAGCATGGTAATAAAATAAAAAATATGGTGTTGGAAAAAAGGTCTTGATGATAGAGTTTTGTTTACAAATACTGTAAGAGAAAATGATTTCCCAGAGGCATTATATTCATTAGCTGATGTGTTTGTTTTTCCAACTTTATATGAAGGATTCGGCCTTCCTCCTCTTGAGGCTATGGCATGTGGTACTCCGGTGATTGCTTCAAATTTAACATCTGTTCCGGAAGTTGTTGGTGATGCAGGTGTATTGGTAAATCCATTGGATGTTGAAGCCATGAGCAAAGCTCTGATTGACCTTATAGAAAATCCCGAAAAAAGAGAGCATTTTATTCAAAAAAAGGACTCGAACGAGCCAAGTAGTTTTAGAGAAAAGGATACGGCAGGAAAACTATATAATCATATTATTTCTTTACTGGAGAAATAAATAATGAAAATTTTAATCACCGGTGGAGCAGGTTTTATTGGTGTAAATAGCGCTTATTATTTTGCAAAAAAAGGTCACCGAGTCGTTATTTTTGACAATTTGTCGCGAGAAGGTTCCAGATAAGAATCTAGAATGGATTCAAAGCAAATGTAAAGTTGAATTTTTTAAAGGAGATTTAAGAAAATTTGTGGATTTGGTTGATGTTTTTAACAACAATGGAAAATTCGATTTAATTCTTCATCTTGCAGCACAGGTAGCTGTGACAACATCAGTGACTGATCCATACGAGGATTTTGAAATCAATGCCTTAGGGACTTTTAATCTGTTAGAAGCAACACGACGATACAGTCCAGAATGCAACATTTATTTATTCTTCTACCAATAAAGTATACGGAGAAATGGAAGACTTGAATATTAGTCGAAAAAAATGGACGTTACATGTACGAGGATTTATCTGAAGGAGTGGATGAAAATCGAAATCTTGACTTTCATTCTCCTTATGGTTGCTCAAAAGGTGCAGCGGATCAATATTGCAGAGATTATCATAGAATTTATGGTTTAAAAACAATTGTTCTTCGTCAATCATGTATATATGGTTATCGTCAATTTGGAATTGAGGATCAGGGATGGGTCGCCTGGTTTTGCATCGCAACAGCTTTGGGAAGACCAATTACAATATACGGTGATGGTAAACAGATAAGAGACGTATTATTTATAGATGATCTGATTAATGCATTCGATTTGGCCTATAAAAATAGAAAAAGGCTGCAGGACAAATTTATAATATCGGTGGCGGTCCAGATAATACAATGTCATTGCATGAACTGATTGAAATACTGGAAAAACTAAAAAGGAAAAAGATATCCCTTTCTTACAATGCTTGGAGACCAGGAGATCAAAAGGTCTTTGTAGGAAATATTAATAAAGCAAAAAAGGAGTTAGGTTGGGAGCCAACAGTAAAACCCGAAAAAGGCGTCAAAATGCTATATAATTGGGTAAATAACAACAAAGAAATGTTTAAATCATAAAATACCTTTTAGTATTATGAATCTTTTATTCATCGCTCGATGTTTCTGAATCTTATTAAGTGGATCCGAACAGGTTTTATACCAACAAGCGCTGGGATTATTAGAAAAAAAAAATAAACAACAACAATCAATGTAATAACACGCGAAAATAGCAAGTCCTTTAACTCAGGAGTAAAATACATTGAGGGCATTTTAGATGCTTATTACTCAATTAACTTAAATCAGAAGTTTCTTCTTTCCTTTTCAATTTTAACACAACCCTCCAAACTTTTCGAAAAATTTGTTGTTGGAAATAAACTGTCGGCTGCTATTAGCCACCAACCTTTTAATCTATTTTCCTTATTAATTTCGCGCAAATTAAAAAATTTACCTTACATTTATAACTTTCACTCACCTAGTCACGAGGAGTATTTATTATCAGGGGATCAAAAAAAATATTTTTTAAAAAAAAATAAATGTAATTCTGCGCAAATTCATCGAGGGAATATGTGTTAAAAAAGCAACTAAAGTGGTGGTTTTAAGCAAATTTATGAAAAAAGGTGATAAGGCTGTACGGAATTTCACCTATGCAAATTATAGTAAATCCAGGTGGAGTAGATCTGGAGAAGTTTTTTCCACCAAATAATCGAAAAATGACACAAAAAAAAGTAGGCTTTTTTAAAGAAAAAATAAATTTACTCACTGTTCGAAATTTAGAACCCCGAATGGGAATAGACAACCTGATAATAGCGATTAAGCGATTAAAAAAAGTGCCAATAAATGTGCATTTAACTATAGTGGGTGATGGGCCTGAAAGAAAAAGGATAGAACATTTAATAAAAAAATTGGATTTAACTGTAGATGTTACTTTAGGAGGTTCAATCCCGACAAACAGATCGTCGTTTTATTATGGAGCAGCTGATTTTTTTATATTACCAACACGCGAGCTAATAAGGTTTTGGTTTGGTGACACCTGAATCCATGGCGTGTGGTACCCCAGTTTTAGGTACGCCTGTCGGGGTGGTATAAAGAAATACTTGAAAATTTCGATCCTCAGTTTTTTTTAAGGACTCATACCCCGAATCTATTGCACAAGGGATTCAGAAAGCTATTGATGAGTATTTACAGGAAAAAGAAAAGTACAATAGACTAAGAGTCCGATGCCGACGGTATTGTAATCAAGAATTAGTCGTGGCAGCGGCATATGGATATTTTGGAATCTCATCATTTATCGAATGGTAGAGCCGGAAACCTAATTAATAATCTAAAGATTGTTTCGAACTTGAAGAAGATCCTTCACATCATCACCCGTCTTGATATGGGTGGTTCGGCTCAGAATACATTGCTCAGTTGCAAAGAGCTATGCGCCAAGTATGAAATCATTTTAGTTCATGGGCTTTCCCGCGAATCAGGGATGAGCGGATCTTGAAAAAAAGATCGTTGAAAATGGGATTGAAAAAGCAAAAACGAATGGAGTTAAAGTAATAGCGCTGCCATCGATGGTTCGAAGTATTCGTCCAATTAAGGATTTTGAGGCATTGCTTTCTCTAGTATGGCTGATTTTCAAAGAAAAGCCCGATATTGTACACACCCATTCTTCCAAGGGCGGTATTCTCGGGCGGCTGGCAGCAAAGATTGCCGGTGTTCCTCATATCATTCACACGCCTCACGGACATGTGTTTTACGGCCATTTCGGGCGATTTGCTTCCAGGATTTTTATGTGGGTCGAAAAGATTTTTTCAAGGTTCACCGATCGTATGGTGGCGCTGACGGACGGTGAAAAGGATGACTACATTAACCTGTCGGTTTGTTCGCCGGAGAAGCTTTGTAAAATCCACAGCGGTGTAGATGTAAAAAAATTCATGCAGGCCAATGGGAATCGGGTCGAAAAAAGGCGGTCTGCTGGGTTTGGATCAAAACGAAGCGGTGATCGGGTTTGTGGGCTGGCTGCTTCCGATTAAAGGCCCGGACTACCTGCTGAAAGCCATGGATTATGTTTGGCATGAGCATCAGGAGGCTTCCCTGGTTCTGGTGGGCAAGGGTGACCTGGATGTGGATTTGAGGGCTGAAGCCCGTAAAAAAAATGCCAACGGCAAGGTCAAATTTCTGGGCTGGCGTGAGGATATTGATGAGATTATGCCGCTATTTGACATGCTGGTTCTGCCGTCTTTGAACGAGGGGATGGGCCGTGTCCTGGTTGAAGCCATGGCCGCTGGAAAGCCGGTGGTGGCCAGCAGGGTAGGGGGCATACCGGATCTTGTCAGAGATGGTGAAACCGGCTATCTGGTGCCGCCGGCGGATGAGAAGGCTTTAGCGAATGGGATCAAGAAGCTTTTGGATGATCCGGCCAAAGCAAAACAGATGGGTCTGCGGGGGCAGGAACACTGCCGGCAATTCAGCCTGGAAGCGATGATTGAAAAGCTGGATGATTTGTATTCTGATCTTGTTTATAAATTTTAACCGCAGACTCACGCAGACAGACGCAGACATTTTGGTCGAGCGACCCGCTCGACCAAAAACAGTATCCCGTTCGCGGGAAATTTTTCTAGTTAAACTGTTATCGCAACCATCTGCAAAAGTATGCTTTTATTCCAAAATGGCAAATGTATAATTTTAGGCATTTTAGCTCACTTTAGATCATTTTAGGCACTTCTTTTAAATGAAAATCTGGTTTAAATACCTGAAGCAGGGATTATCGAGCACCCAGCCTGAGGATAAAATTTCCTCAGCGAAAAATAATAGCCGGATAATTCCCAATCTTAAAAACCTTTATCCTTACTTTAAACAGAACTGGCGCAAAGGATTTACCGGCTTATTCCTGATTCTGCTGGCGTCCCTGTGCGGCTTTGCGCCGCCCCTGATCATGCGATTTCTGGTCGATGACGTTATCATGGGGGAGCAAACAGGGCTTTTGGCTGTTGCGATCGTGTTGCTGGCCGGTTTTCTGGTGGCTGAAAAGCTGGCGCGCATGCTGCAGGAGTTTTATTTTGCCCGGCTCGAACAGCGTATTACGCTGGATATCCAACAGGATCTCATCGCCCGGGTATTGCGATTTCCCAAAAAATTCTTTGATGACCATCAAACCGGATACCTTATGTCCCGTCTTTCAGAAGATGTCGACGGGATACGCTGGTTTTTTTCAAATACCATCGTTTATGTTTTAAGCAATACGATTCGTTTCATCGGGGGTCTATGCTTTTTGTTCTATCTGGAATGGCGCTTATCTCTGATTGTCGTCATTTTATTGCCCGGACTCGTGTGGTGTATTCGCCGTCTTTCCGGCAGCCTTTTTAAGCTGAGTCACCAAAGTATGGAACAAAAGGCGGTGCTATCCGGGCGTCTTCAGGAATCATTGTCCGGGGCCGACCTGATTAAGGCGCACAGTTCTGAAGAGCGAACCCTAAAACGGCTGTTGGCCGGATGGAAAAATATCTTTCAAACATCTTTGCAGCAGACAGCCGTCAGTTCGCTTGCGAATCTGGTGGTGGATTCCACACCCGGCCTGGCCCGGCTTTTGGCTCTGGCTGCCGGCGCATTCTGGGTCATATCCGGTGAATGGACACTGGGTTCACTGCTGGCATTTCAGGCTTACCTGGCCTATGTGTTCGGGCCGGCCCAAATAATGGCCTCTGCCAACCTGCAATTCCAAAAGGCAATCGCCGCCCTGGGGCGTGTCTCGGTTCTTTTTGAGATTGTCCCGGAAGAAAATGCGGGCAGCGGTAAAAATGTAGATCGATTGATCGGAGACGTGGAATTTAAAAACGTCTCTTTTTCCTATAACGGAAGTGAAGCGGTCCTGCAGGATTTTTGTTTTAAAGTTCACCCCGGGGAACGGGTTGCGATTGTCGGCCCGAGCGGGGTGGGCAAGACCACCCTTTTGAGCCTGATTTTGAGATTTTACCGACCGACGGCGGGTGAAATCTTGTTCGATGGACAGCCGGCATCGGATTATGAATTGAGTTCATTAAGGCAGCGCATCGGCTATGTGTCGCAACGCCCCCGTCTGTTGGCGGATACGATATATAAAAATCTGTGTTACGGCAATCCCGATGCCGCCGAGCAGGAAGTGGTTGATGCTGCCGTGGCAGCAGGCATCCATGATTTTATTGAAAGCCTGCCCCGGGGCTATGCGACTCAAATTAGCGAAGATGGGGTTAATCTGTCAGAAGGGCAAAAGCAACGTCTTTCAATCGCTCGTGCATTAATCAAAAAGCCGGACATTCTGGTTCTGGATGAACCCACTGCAGCCCTGGATTTGGAAACGGAAAAAACGCTTTTTCGCAAGCTGCCTGAATTCATTCGGGGCAAAACACTGTTTATCGTGGCCCATCGCCCTTCCACCATCCGCAATTGTGACCGCATTCTTTTGCTTGACGAAAATCATCTGATGGCCGGCGGATCACATGAAGCGCTTTTAAGATCGAATGCATATTATCGTTCGATGGTTGCCGGCCACAAATCGCGGCAAGATGCCGCTCCCACTTCCCTATGTTGACAGCTATATGTGCGATCCCGAGAGTTGAAACCGGCAAGACCCATTAACCGGGATTCGTCTATGTATATAATTTAATCAGATAGCATATCGCGGCAAAATGCCGCTCCCACCCTTGACAATGCGATGTGGGAGTGGCTTCCAGCCACGATTAATTGATGTAATGGCCTAATGGAAATACAGCAATATTCAGATTGGAGTTCAGCGGTTCACGGGGTTTCGGTATCTAAACGGATTCCCGTCAGCGGGACGATCGAGGTAACCGAGCGTTGCAATAACCGCTGCGCGCACTGTTACGTCAACCTGCCCCTCAAAGACCAAAAGGCCAGGTCCAATGAACTCAGCTACGAGGAACATTGTCGGATTCTGGATGAAATTACGGCCGCAGGCTGTCTATGGGTATGTTTTACCGGGGGGGAGGTATTCATCCGCAAAGATTTCCTGGATATTTATACCTACGCCAAACGCAAAGGCTTGCTGGTCACGCTATTTACCAACGGCACGATGATGACGCCGCAGATTGCTGATTATTTGCTAAAATGGCGCCCGTTTTCGATTGAGATTACCCTGTATGGGAATACAAAAGAGACCTATGAAAAGGTGAGCGGCATCCCGGGATCCTATCAACGCTGTATGGAAGGGATTCACCTGCTGATGGCGAGAGGGTTGCCGCTGCGGCTTAAAACAACGGTTGTTACCCTGAACAAACATGAAGTCGGGGATATGAGGCGCTTTGCCGAGGAAGCGCTCGAAATGGATTTCAGATTTGATGCCATTATCAACCCGCGCTGTGACTGTTCCCGCAGTCCGCTGGAGGTGCGCCTCACGCCGGCTGAAGTGGTGGCGCTCGATCTCCAGGAGCCAAAGCGAGTGGAAGAATGGCGCAAACTAAACGCTGAATTTGGCAATGCTCACGACATGCACACAAACAGGGACCTTCTTTGGTCATGCGGCGGGGGCCTCAATTCGTTTGCCGTTGATCCTTACGGAAAACTGCAGGTTTGCGTTATTTCGAAAAACGAAACCTACGATCTGCGAAACGGCAGCTTTCAGGAAGGCTGGCAGCATTTTCTCTATAATCTAAAACAGACAAAAACCAGCCTGCAGACCAAATGCACAACCTGTGGACTTAAAGTTATGTGCAATATATGCCCAGCCAGTTCGCAGCTGGAGTGTATGGATGCCGAATCACCGGTGGATTTCCTTTGCCAGGTAACGCATTTGCGGGCCCATGCGTTCGGGATTGCGATACCGCCCCATGGAGATTGTGAGTATTGCGAAGACGGCAGCAGGCGTCATGAGATCGTGGAAATAGTTAATAAGTTAAAGAAGGACTGGGGTTAAAGGAGCGGTCCTTCGGACCTTGATGAGCGCTTTGCTTAAAGAGCACTGCGTTTGAGGAGCGGCTCTTCGAGCCTTTAACCCTGGACCTTTTTGTTGTGCTGAGGACTGAGTGCGAATCATAAAATGAGCGCTGCGCTTTAAGAGCACTCCGTTCGAGGAGCGGTTTTTCAAACCTTGAGGAGATAAAAAATGGAACGATTCGATTGATGAAGACGGTTTTGTATTTCCTTTTGAAAAAATTGAAGTATGGCGGCTCTCAGTTGATCTGGCTGATTATGTATTCGGTCTTCTTGAATCATTGCCTCCTAACAAACATTTCAGGATAATCGGCCAGATGGAAGCGGCTGTATCCGGTATTTCCCAGAATATTGCTGAAGGAAAAGGCAGACAGTATAATAAAGAATTTATTCAATTTTTGTATATCGCAATAGGTTGTCTTTTTGAAGTTTTGACTTTGACGGAAATTTTCAAAAGGAGAAAACTGTTCAAGGAAAATGAAGCAAGCGAGATTCGGGATAAAGCTAAGGTCATATACCGCAAAACCACTGCTCTAATTAGGAGTTTAAAACGAAGAGTATAGGCAAAACTCATTTTGAACCTGCAATCGGATACCCAATCAAGAACTCGAGCGAAGCGCTCATCAAGTGAAACGCTCCTCAAGCGAAGCACTCCTGACGCTGATCGAAATGGATTCAGGATGGATCGTGCCAAGATTTATCCCGAGTTAATTGCCGATCTTTTGTTCAATGGCCACAAGGTGAAATTTCGAGCACCGGGCTACAGCATGTATCCGACCATATTGCATGGAGATGTGATCACGATTGAGCCGGTTGAGCCATCTACCGTTAAGGTTGGCGACATCGCTCTCTATCGAAACGAAAATAGCGTCATCGCACACCGAGTCATAAAAATCCTCAAGCGAAGCGAAAGAAATTCGCGCAGCGCTCCTCAAGGTCCGCAGGACCGCTCAGCCCCGCGAACTGAAGCGGGGCCTTCTACAAGTGAAACGCTCCAATTTATCCTGCGCGGAGATGCCAGGCCTGCCTGCGATGATCCGGTCGCAGCCGAACATATTTTGGGCAAAGTCGTTTTTATAGAAACCAATGGCCGTGGCATTAACCCTTATGGCTTCAAAGCCAAACTCACCTTTATTGTCCGCCGATGGGTATTGCGCCTGAAAAGATTTCAGAATTAATCTCCGGATTCCCATCTTTAGTTTCCCGGCCGCCTGTTCCGCCCCCATCCTTTTTATAAGTGGTTTCAAAACCCCATCTAAGGCCCAATGGCTGCGTTGTCCCGCAAATTGAAATACTCACGTACTTACGTGTACGCTCCGTTTCCAATTTGCGGGACGCCTTGCCCTTGAACCTGATCTGAGGTTTTGAAACCACTTATAATAGAACAGCAGGAGACGTCTTTAATGGCTAATGGGAATTTAACCTTGCCGGTGTCAGGGTATCCGGGTCAGGTATTAAATAATTTAATACTCATAAAAAAATTAATATCCCTGAGCACCCTGTTGGCAGTCGCAACGGTCGCCGCTGATTAACGAAAAGCGGCATTCCTATAATGCTAAAATATTTTAACTATCTAAAATTATAGAGTTTATCACTGAAAATAGATTGATTTATTTTTAAGGGGCAGTTCACATTTGAATCTTTGGGCCACAAAATAGCCTGGCATAAAACTTGCTCCCTTCTGGAAAGCAGTAATGGAGATGAAAGTCATGCATAAAAATTCGGGATTCACATTCATGGAACTGATGACAACCATAGCAATCATTGCGGTGCTTGCTGCGATTGCCATTCCCAATATGATCGGCTGGCGCAGCGGAACAAAGCTGCAGGGTGCTGTGGAAAACCTGCAGGGGCGATCTGCAGTGGGCAAAATTGAAGGCGGTGCAAGAAAATGAGTTCGTTACGGTATTGTTTTTACCCGGCGGCACCAGCTACGAGGTATTTATGGATAGTACCATTAACGGGGTTCGTGATGCAGGCGAACGTCATTACAGACGACGGGATCTGTCGGCCGGCGTTTCGATAGATCTTGGCGGCACCGACTTCAACGGCAATGACTATGTAACCTTTAATAATAGAGGATTCCCCGAGAACGCTGGAATGGTCGCGGTCGACAGTTCCGGCGGTGCCGGGCGAAATATTAATGTAAACCGAGTGGGACGTATCGTCATTAATTAGTACCCATAAAAAGAATAGAGTTTATCCATGAAAAAAGATCACACGAACACCGCGTTATCGAACAACAACAGGGGCTTTAGCTTGATCGAAGTGATGATCGCCATGGCCATATTTTCGATGGGCATTCTGGCTGTCGGCAGCATGCAGCTGTCAACTACCAAAAACAATACCACGGGTAACATTATGACCGGAGCCACCATGCTGGCCAGACAGAAGATCGAGGAGCTAAAAAACCTGGACCGATTCGACTTTAGATACAGCAGATGGTAATGACACGGTAGGTCTCTATAGCCGGGATTGGGTGACCGACCCGGTTCCGGGCAGCAGTATCGCTTACAAACTAATCGTCACCGTGAGCTGGACCCGGCGGGGCCCGGAACGCAGTGTGGTTCTCCAATCAATTACCAGAGGAAACGGAACATGAAGAACCGGATTTCAATGCCTTTAAAATCAATGCCAGGTTCAGATGCCGGCCGCATCCGGATAGGGGCTTTACGCTGATCGAGTTGCTGGTGACGCTGGCCATCTCATCTATCGTTATGGCGGCCATTTTCAGTGTTTATGCCACCTTGACACGATCCTACACCACCCAGAACGCTTTCGCTGATGTCCAGCAGGCCGTGCGCGCCTCCGTCGATATTATGGCAGAGGATATTATGATGGCCGGCCTGAGGGATCGCTGGAAAGGGTACAGCGGCAGCCCGCCGGCAATATTAACGGCCGGTCGCTGGGAAATGAGCTTTACGTCAGATAGAGACCTGGACGGAGCGATTAATGGGAACTCTGAAAATATCGCCTACAGGTTAGTCGGCAGACAGCTCCAGATAACCGATTCCATAGGCACCGAAGTCCTTATCGACAATGTAATTAACAATTTTCTCCCCACCCCGGTACCCTTATTCAGATACTTTAGTGAAAGCGCTGATGATTTAAAGGATGATAAGGACTTAATTAGTCACTACGGATATGCCGACCCGATGGATGCAGATGATGAAAGTGAACGGGAGGAAATCAGTACGGTGGAAATTTCCATAACCGTGGAGGAGCCTGCCGGTCGGGAGGGTATGGTCCAGCGAACTTACACCACACGGGTCAGATGCCGCAACTAGGGTTTTTGACCAGGGAGCAAGATAGATGCTTAAGAAAATAAAAATTTGGCCCAAAGCAACATCCATTTTAAATAACGAGGGGGGCGCGGTTATTATCGCCGCTTTAATGGTGCTGGTGTTGCTCACCATTATCGGCATCGCCTCAACCAACGTCAGCAACACGGAAGTGAAGATTGCCACCCATGAGCTGATTCACCAGCAGAACTTCTATCAGGCCGAAGGGGCCACCCTGATAGCCCTTGAAGAGATGGAGAAATTGCTCAATCCAAAAGGAGATGACCCCTCCTGGATGTGGCAAAAAACAGATTATGATTCGACTTACACGGGGTTCTTGACGCGAGATGGCTTTCAATCCTGACCTTTGGGCTGGAAACTCAACAATTGAGCACGAAGGAGAGACGGTTACGGTAGACTCAAGCCCCGAGCCGGTTGCCGGAGAACTCTTGTCAGATAGCAGTTATTTCGTGGTTTACAAGGGAATTGTACCCAATGAGCCTTTGGAAATCGGCGTTACCAAAAGATATCGCTACGACATTTATGGTCGCTGTGCAGCCTCGCAATAGAGGCGCCATCACCGTCGAAATCGGATACATAAAAGCATTTTAAAAAGGAGCTTTCCTATGAATATAATCCACTGCATTCCAAAAACAGCCGGTCGTTCGAAAGGATTTTCCTTATCCGCGGGCAGCGGTTTTCTGCTGCGAACGTTTCCGGCTTTTATGGTTTTAGTCGTCTGTTTTGTCCTGGCCAGCGGCTGGGGCATCGGGGTGGATAACGCTTATGCCGACACTGTCGAAGTCTGGGTTTCCGCAGAGCGCAGATGATGCCGAAGAGTCCGCTCAGTGGTTCAGTCGGCCTCACCAGTTCCGATCTGGAGCTGGTCCGGACATCAAGTGACCAACAGATCGGCATGCGCTTTCAAAATATCAGCATCGAGCAGGGCGCCATCATCAACAGCGCTTACATCGAGTTTGCCTGCGATGAAAACGGCACAACCGAAGCCACCAACCTGACCTTTTACGGTCAGGCCCACAATAATGCCCTCGACATTCAGCGGTTCCAACAACAATATCAGCCACCGGGTAAAAACCAACGCGTCCGTTGCCTGGAATATTAGTGAGCCAGTGGGCCACCACCCATGGAAAATACCACCAACACCGGACCTTGCGCCGCTTATTCAGGAAATCGTGGATCGATCCGGCTGGGAGAGCGGCAATTCCCTGGTCATCATCGTTACGGGTACGGGCAAAAGAGTGGCGGAATCCTATAACGGGGGAGGAGCCGACTATGCCCCCAGGCTTTTCATCGATTACACCGGTGGCAGACGACAAAGTCGACACCTGCCGGATCTATTACCGCGACAACAAACAGGCCCAGGCGGACAGCACCAACAGCCTGTCGGTGGATATGCCCCTCGGAACGACGGAGGGCGATTTGATGATCGCCACCGTGGCCTTCGGCAACGGTGACGCCACCCTCAGCGCCCCGGGCGACTGGACACCGATCCAGCCGTTATCGCCCGGAGTCGAATCGTTGCGCACCAGTGCCTGGTATAAGGTAGCCGGACCGAGCGAGTCCGGGCACCTATGATGTTCAGCGCCAGCGGTTCTGCCGATGAGATGCTCGTTGATATCGCCACCTTTTACAGCTCGGCCGGTGCCGCTGTACTCGGCTGGGACCTGGAAGACTCGTCCTACAATTACCTGGGTTCTGAAGAAACGGTCATTAATTCGGACAAGGTTAAATGCGTCGACAGTGGCCTGCTTTATTTTGCCGGCTCCTACAAGGACGCTTCAGACGTCGTCAGCCGGCCCAGCGGCATGACGGTTCTCTCCGAGCAGAAGAAAACCTCGGGGGCTCAGCTCCTTTCGCTGGCAGCCTACTACCAGAAGCGCGACGCCGGTAACAACATCTCCAAGACCATCGAGTGGACTTCACCATCGGCATTTTTAACCGCCCTTGCCGCGGTATTCAGCTGCCAAAGCTCGGCCGAGTGGATTATCGACGCCAGTGCGGGTACCAACGGCAGTATTTCACCGGTCGGTCACATCGGCCTGCCGGACGGCGGCAGCAAAACCTTTGCCATCATACCCGATGCCGGCTATGAGATATTCGATGTCGTGGTAGACGGTACCTCCAAGGGTGCGCTGACCTCTTACACCTTCAACAATGTCAAGGCCGATCATACCATCGCGGCCACTTTCAAGGCCACCGGTCTTTTTACCATTACGACCAGCCCCGGTTCCAACGGAAGCATTTCGCCTGTGGGACCGGTGGGAGTGGCACCCGGCGCCAACCAGACATTTTCGATCATCCCGGATGCAGGTTATTTCGTGGACGAAGTCTACGTCGACGGCAAGAAAAAGGGCGAGCTGACCTCTTACACTTTTGAAAATGTCGACGACCATCATGCCATCTCGGCAATATTTAAAGTGGACACAGCGGCGCCGCCGGATGATACCTGTGCCGATATTTCGGATGTTCCGCTGGATGCCACCTTTCAGTCCGCTCCGCCCAATATCCTCATCGCCCTGGATGACTCCGGCAGTATGAGCTTTGAGATTCTGGTGCCGGGAGCCAATGATGGAAAATATCTGGACTTTCATGATTATGCCTATGATAACCCCTGTGGGGATACGTTCGGCGGCACCCCCGGGTGCCACGAATATGACCGCGACAGTATCTTAAACGCGGGGATACCCGCCTGCACTGGAAAACCCAGTGGGCTGGATTTAATAAGGTATGGTATGATCCCACAATTGATTATGATCCCTGGCCCCTGGTCGACGGCCGTATGGACAATGCCGACGCCAATTATCCGCGGTCACACCCCATGCATGCCTCGCCCACCTTTGACCTGAGCAGCAGCTATGACGAGTTTTCCGTTGTGCAAGGCGAAGTCATTGTGGACAGCGTAGACATAGGCACGGATCTCTTCTCGATTACCGGGCCCTGGGAGTGGTTCAGCGACGCGCAAGCCTATAATGGCGGTTACTATAGCGCGATTCAAGAAAATCAGACCTACAGCGCCACATGGGCGCCGTACCTTTTAGCGGGAGACTATGAAGTCTATGTCTGGTATGTTGAGGCTGGTTGGCGCGACGATAAAGTGCAATATACGATCACCCATGCCGGGGGTACCGACATCAAAGAGGTCGATCAGCGCGACCATGGCGGCGAGTGGATTAAATTGGGCGACTATACCTTTAATACCGGCATAGCTAATGTATCCATTGTTGACCATGAGGTTAACGATAACGATCATGATCGGGCTTGCGCCGACGCCGTAAAATTTGTGCCCAAGGGAGGCTACACCCTGGACATAGATATCCCGCGCGCGCATTATTATGTCAAATCGCAAACAGCAAACAAGCCCTACCTGGTAATGGTGGACGGCGGATCCATCACCTATTTCTAGGTCGATGATGTCGATGCCGATGATATAGTTGACGCGGGTGAATTGCTGCCCGTCGTCAGTCCGCCCGCCGATGTGAAAACCGGGCGCAGCTATACCGAAGAGCGCCAGAATTTTGCCAACTGGTACAGCTACTACCGCAGGCGCTCATTGGCCGCCACCTATGCGACGGCCGAAGTTATTGTCAACATGCAGGCGGTGCGCATCGGGCTTTACGGCATCAATATCGGCAAGAAGCTGGACGATCACCCAACCGGTGCTCAATGTCAAAAACGACGGTCAGGATTATACCGAAACCCTGCTGAACCTCTTATACGACTTTAAGTTTCAGGGGGGCACCCCGTTGCGGCGAGCCCTGGAAGCCGGGGGTCGCTACTTTGACAAGCATGATAATAAAACGCTGGACGGCAGCAACGGCGATGATTCCCCCTGGGACACCGCCGACAAATGGCGGTGAATGCCAGCAGGCGTTTACCATCGTGATCACCGATGGATACTATAATGGCAAAGATCCCAAAATCGCAAGCATAACATAGACGGCGATAACGGGGTGCCGTATGCCGATGCCTACAGCAAAACCCTGGCCGACGTCGCCATGTATTACTACGAGCGGGATCTCAACACGGATCTGGCCGATAACGTGCCGCAGAATCCATATGACGATGCATCCCACCAGCATATGGTGACTTACACCGTCGGGTTCGGTGTTGTTGGGGAGCAAGACCCCAATGACTTTGATGCCGATTTAAAGCACAAGACAACCGGCGATTACATCGTATGGCCGGACCCCGGCAAGGAAAAATCGGCACCCGTAAAAATCGACGATGTCTGGCATGCCGCGGTCAACGCCCGGGGCCAATTTCTGAATTCATCCAATCCCAAGGAACTGGTCACCGCGTTGAATACGGTCATGAAGGATATCGAGCGCCGCGTTTTTTCATCCACCGGCGTGGCCGTTAATGGGGATCAACTGTATCAAAAGCTGGAGCCGGATCTGCTCATGTTTCAGGCCAGCTACAGCTCTGAAGGCTGGACCGGCGAGGTAAAAGCCTTCAACGTTAATGAATCAACCGGAGCGGTGGATACCCTGAATCCCGAATGGTCGGCGGCTCCATGTTGAATGCCAAAGGCGTGGGACAACCGTCTTATCGCCACCCATAACGGGACCGGCGGCATACCCTTCCGGTTTGACAGCCTGACAGATGCCCAGAAGAGCCTGATCGATCCAAATTGGGGTACAGATTCTACAACTGCCCGTGAAATTATGGATTACCTGCATGGGGATACCGGCAATGAAGAGCGCAACGGCGGCACGCTTCGCAACCGCTTTTATGTGCTCGGGGATATCGTGCATTCCTCCCCGGTGTTCAAAAATAATATCATTTACACCGGCGCCAATGACGGCATGCTGCACGCCTTTGACATCGAGACCGGTGAGGAACTTTTTGCCTATGTGCCCAACCTGGTGTTTGCAAACCTCAGCGACCTTGCCGATCCGCTATATGAGCATAAGTATTATGTGGATCTTACCCCGACCATAAGGGACATCCCCCTGACCTGGCTCGGTGCCAACACCACCATGCTTGTCGGTGGATTGGGCAAGGGCGGCCGCGGCTATTTTGCGCTGGATCTAACCGGCCTCTCGCCCACGCTCGGGACCATGCCCACCAGCGAAAGCGCGCTGGACGACCGGGTCATGTGGGAATATCCGGATGCGGCCACGCCCAGTGGCGAGGTGAATGATCTGGGTTACTCTTTTAGCAGGGTTTCGGTGGTTAAGTCCAACGCTTCTGCACATAATGCGGTTGTTATTTTCGGCAATGGCTACAACAGCGCCAACGGTAACGCCGTGCTGTTTATTCTCGATCCGGTTACCGGTGACCTGCTGAAACGGATCGATACCGGGGTCGGTACCTGCAACGGGCTTTCCACGCCGGTTGCGGTCGACATAGATGATGATGAAAGGGTGGATTATGTCTATGCCGGTGATCTTAAGGGCAATTTATGGAAATTTGACCTGAGCAACCCTGATCATACCCTGTGGGACGTGGCATACAAAGACGCGGGTACACCCAAGCCTTTGTTTCAAACGAACAACCAGCCTATCACCACCAAGCCGGCTGTGATGTATCATTGCGAAAAGAACGGTTACCTCGTGACCTTCGGCACCGGAAGGTATCTGGGGCTGCAGGACCTTGCCGATGTCAGCACCCAGGCGGTATACGGTATCTGGGATTACGGCGATGATGAGGATGACACTGAATATGTCGGCGCTTTCAACGGGAGCCTCATCACCGACACCTACCTGCCGGCCACAGTATCGCTGTTGCAGCAGATCGTTGTTGATGAGCGCACCGCATTTGGCGAGGTTTGGAGAACCCAGAGTGCGGGTCAGCCGGATTGGCAGTCAACCACTCTGGAAGGCGGCGCCTGCGGTGATAATGCCGGTGAGAACGACTGTGATCCCAATGATATTCCGAGTGTGGAGCCGGGTCCGGATCCGGTCAGGAATGCCGGTTGGTATTTTAATCTGCCTGAAAGCGGTGAGCGGGTGGTCAGTGATGTGCGGGTCAGGGCAGGCCGGCTGACGGTGGTATCCTATGTTGCCTCGGCCAGCACATGCGGTCTGTCCGGCCACTCCTGGGTGGCGGTGCTGGATCCCTGCACCGGCGGAAGGCTGACGGAGGCCTATTTCGACCTTAACGAAGACGGCAAAGTCGACTTTCAGGATCTGATTGATATCGGAGCGCCGGATAAAGCGGCGCCTACCGCGTTTAAAATAGACGGCAAGGTGGAGATGCCCACGTATCTGATTGATGGAGACACGGAAATATTATATCTGCCTAATATTGATACAACCCTGAACGAGAAACGCGGAACAGCGCCCTCACAAGAAATGACCCACTGGCGTGTGCTGCGGAAATAGCGATGAATAATGGATAATGCATAATGCATAAATCCTGAGACACGAGCATTGAACCCTTATAAAGGAGAATGAACTAACCATGATCATGATATTCGATAAAATAATCCGACGAAGACGGAGCGCCTTCTGGGTCTGTTTGGGTCTGGCAATGGTGTTTCTGTTGTCTGCCGTCCCGCGAAATTTCAGTTATGCGGAAGAAGGACTGTATATGCGCGAGGAGTGGAAAGTGCCGAAATTCTACCCGCGGGGGTTTGACGGATACGGCAAAATTGAAAGAATCGATCAGGACGGCGTTGTGATCGATGATACGGGTTGGAAATTTTCACGGCAAATACGATTTGCTACGCCCAGAGACCGTAATGCCGGAGTTTCCTCATTTAGCGCGGGAGACACCGTTGCGTATCTGCTAAATGAAAATCGGGAAGTTATTTCCCTGTGGTACATAGAATTTCATAAACGATGAAAAAGAGGTAATCTGAAAACTTGTGTGTCGTGTCCCGGAAATAATTGACAATAGTTTTGCACTTCCCCGCGTCATTGCGAGGAGTGAAACGACGAAGCAATCTGATCCACGGATCATCCCGAGTTAATCGAGGGATCCCGCTTAGCGGGAGATTAGTCTGCTCTGTTTTTAAATCGGTTTGAAAGAAAAGGGAACATCCATAGGATGTTCCCTTTTTACTTTTACGCAATAGGGGGACATCCGAAACATTGGATGTCCCCTTTTTTTGATTCTCCCTATTTTCCTGAACCCTGTTCATACCTTGGAATACTTATCCAGATAAATTCCTATTTCCTGCCACTGGGCCTATTAAACCTTTTTAAAGAACTATTAATTTTTTTAACAGTTTTGGCTCTAATCATATCCAAGAATAGTCTTAGTAAAGCAGCTGATTTTCTTCGATTTAATCCCTCATTTTTTCCTGCAAAATGCCGATAATTGTCTTAGGCACCTGATTTCATCTCAACGAAAGCATTTTAATTTTAAATCAACTGATTTTATTGGAAAAATTGAAGAAATATTTTGCCAAATTTTGTCATGTAAGGTGGGCAAATTTTGTCTTTACGGCAATGCAGTTCTAATTTGAATGACTTTTTGATATTAGATAGTTACGATTCAGTTGGGTGAAAATTCGTGGCATATGTTTTGCACAAAATTGACAGCATTCTCAACCGGATATCTGCGTTCTGAAATGTTGGGATAATTACAACTGCTCGCATTTATGAAATAGAGGTGTTATGCGGATTATTGGAAATAACCAACTGATAATGAGACACATACTGAAACCTTTTCTGACCAATTTAGCCGGAAAAGGTTTTCTGCATATTTTTGTTCTGGCACTCGCGCTTTTTGTTGCCCTGCCAGCCGTATCTTTCGCAGACACATACGTTTTTGATACAGCCACCTCGACCACCACCTGGGATGTTCCCGCCGATGTAACTGAAATTACGGTCAAAGTCTGGGGTGGTGCCGGTGGTGGTGGCGCCGGTGGAAGTTTAGGTGCGGGCGGTGTAGGTGCCGGCGGTGGCTTTGCTCAAGCCACGCTATCGGTGACACCGGGTGAAACCCTCAATATTTTTGTCGGTGGCGGTGGTGGTCCAGGCTCAAATGGCGCAACCGGCGGTGGCAGCGGCGGTGGTGGCGGCTATTCGGCCATCGAGAGGGACTCGGATTCGACTTATTTAATTGTAGCCGGCGGTGGTGGTGGCGGCGGTGGCGGCGACAACTCGTCTTCGGTGCCCGGCGGTTATGGCGGCTACGGCGGCGGCACAACCGGAGGCACTGGTGGCAGCTCAATCAATAATGTTGCGGCTCCTGACTCAACTGGCGGAACGGGCGGCACACAGGCCGCGGCAGGCACTGCCGGCGATAGCGGCAATAACCCGGGATCGCCCGGCAGCGGAATGAACGGTGGCGCTGGTGGAGACGGTAGTGCCACTGATAGCACCGACGGCAGCGAGGCCAATGGTGGCACCAATGGCGGTGGACACGGTGGTGTCGGGATCGCCGGTTACGGCGGTGCCGGTGGCGGCGGTGGCGGCTATTTCGGTGGCGGTGGTGGTGGAGCAGCCACTGCCAGTGATGCCGGCGGCGGTGGTGGCGGTGGCGGCTCCTGCTACATTACCGGTTCGGGTACTACAATTGCACAGGCCAGCGGAACGCCCGCGGCCAACGAGGGAGACTCTGATTACAACGGCACAGCGGAGGGTGGGCGGCAGCGCAGGGGCTGTTAGCGCTGCCGGTTCTGCCGGCAGCGACGGTCTCATCGTCATCCACGCTGTTCGGCCGGGCCACATTACTGACCCTGAACCACACCGACGGCGAAAAGGCGGTTAGGCAGGCCCAATCAGCGCAAGGTCGTGCGGGACGCAGACGGCTACTGGTACGTCGCCTATATGGACTGGGTCACCGGCGGCACAAACGATGACTATGAGGTCTTCCTGGTCAAGTCGAGTGATACCGAAGGCAACTCCTGGGAGACACCTGTGAAGCTGGCGGGCGAGTCCGGAATACTCCTTGACAGCTCCTTGGGCTTTTACTGGCCGGCTATCGAAATAGACCGGACTTACGGCGCACTGCATATCATCTTCACCGTCGAAGGGACTTCAGGCTCCACTTCGCTTTATCATTCCAAGTGCAACAACCTGACGAACTGGAACCAGGCCACATCCTGGTCGCAGATCGACGGCGGCACCTCACCGCGGTATACCGCGATTGCAACGGATCTCCATTTCTTCAGCACCAACGCTTACCGCTCGAATTCAATCGCTGTGGACAGCAAAGGAGATGCCCACGTCGTCTATCTCCGGACGACAACCGGCTACCCCTGGTACAGCTACGGCTCCACCAGCACAGGCTGGGACGCCGACGCTTCGCAGCCGGTGCAGCTGGATACCTTCTCGGTAACCAAGGCCTACCCGGCCATTGACGTCGACTCCAGTGACACTGTCCACATCGCCTATTCCCGAATGAATGGCGGCAATTATCAGTCCATACATCATTTCTACGCCAGCAGCCCATACACCAGCTTTAGCGGGCCTTATGCTCGAATAGGCTTGCTCTCTTCGAACAACCTGATCAACCCGTCCATTGCCGCTGACGACGAGGGCAACATCCACATCGTCTGCGAGCACCAGGAAAACAGCGAAATCTGGACAGCATATTACGACGGCGGCACCTGGACTGAAACGGAGGGTATGGACACGCTGGGCTGGAACACGCCCATGGTGGGGGTCAAGCTTGGCGGTGGCGCCGGCGTGACCGACGACATCATCATATCCCCCGACAACGGCACCGATCCGGACGATGTATACTACTGGAAGTGGGACGGGTCCGCGTGGTGGCAGCCCGAATCAGACACCACCAAAGACAGCGATTCGTTCGTCTCGCTGGAGAAAAAAGCGCCCGCCGGCAAGACAGATATGGGCTACCTTACCTTCGACTCCGCCACGGGCGATTTGCTGTTCCACCGAATTACGGGGCTGGCCGCGGGCTCCACGCCGGCGACTCAGCCCGGTTTGGATCCCCTGATCGCCTACACCGAAAGTTCAGCAACCTGGGACGATTGGATCCGGTACATCACTTACGCTTCAGGCGACTGGCAGGCAGAGGCCGACATAGTGGACATCAACGATTCAACTTATATGAAATGGCACGTTGCCAAGACCAGCCCCGACGGCAGCGAACAGGCGGTGGTCTCGGTGATGAGCGCTCCCAAATATCTGTATGTGTCGCTCTATGACGGGACCAACTGGGATGACGGCAGCGGCAGTCCCTATAACGATGCCAAAAACCTGGGATACGTCCAGAATCCCGTACAGCGAAACTTTGCCGCCGCCTACGAGCAATCCAGCGGTCAACTGCTGATTGTTACCGGTACAGACACACTTAACCAGATCAAATACTGGGTTTGGGACGGCAGTTCCTGGATCGTGGACGGAGCGACAATTAGTTTGTCCACCATCAGTAACAAAATCGTCTGGATCGAGATGGCCTCCCAGCCCGGCACCAACCAGATTGCCCTGACGGCCGTGGATATCAATAAAGACGTCATCGGCCTCATCTGGGACGGAGATACCAATTCCTGGGGCAACGAAAAAAAGCTAAACTCATCGGTGCTCTATTCCTATACGGAAGAGCAGATTGCCGTCGCGTATATGCAGTCCGGCACCAATGCAGGCAAGGCCGTCTTCGTCCACTCCATCTCCGATGATGTCTACAGCTGGACCTGGACCGGGTCGGCCTGGGAAGGATCCAGCAAATCCTGGCTGCACGGTAGCGGATCCCCTTACACCATTATTTGGATGAAGCTTGCAGCAGATCCGAACAGCGACGATCTTCTTCTGGCATTCTGCGATTATAACGAGGACATTTATACATTGCCTTGGGACGGAAGCGCCTGGACAAGTCATGATACGGTGGAAACCGAAGCTCTGGGCGACGCTTATGCCCACCCGCCATTCAATGTTATCTTCGAAAGCAATTCCAATCACAGTGGGCATGCGCTGATTGTCTATGCCGATACCACCGGCCTCAGATACCAGCACTCGAGTGACGGTGGCGCCACCTGGGATGGTGAAAGCATAATAAATGACGATGACGAAGGTTACTGGATTCAGCTGGCGCGCGAAAATAATGATGTGCTCCATATGGCCGTACACGATATTGACAACGACCTGGAAACCTTCACCTGGAACAACTCAACCTGGACCAAAAAGACCACCCGGGAAACGGATCTCAATTATGACGGGTCACATACCTATGAAGCATTTGCCATAACGGCTGCCGGGCCATTAACGGCGGAGATTACCCTGGGCGATCACGCTTCCGGTCAAATTGCCGATCAATTCATCGGAATTTCTCCCGTCTCCGACGTGCTTTTCAGGTTCAGCCTGACAGGGGATGACAGCACCCAGGTGGATGCGCTGAATGTAAATTACACCACCGCCATCGGCGTATGGGACGCCGATGTGACCGCGGCAGAGTTGTATGCCGATGATGGCACAACTCCCGGCGTCATCGACGGCAGCGATACTTTGATCGAAAGCGGCGTCAGCGGCTCGGGCGCACAGCTGAGTTTTACCACCAGTTTTACACCGGCCTCCGGCGGTACCGGTTACCTGGTCAAGGCAACCGTGTCCAACCTGGTGGAGAACGACAGCACCACATTTTCCATCGGAACGGGCGACATCGCGCCAGGTTCCGGTAGCGCCGGCGGCAGCTCTCCGGCCAGCGCCACCCACACGGCAGATGCGCCACCGATCATTCTAAACGATCACACTTCCGGTCAGGTTTCCGACCAGTTCGGAGATACAACCCCAGTTTCGGGCATTCTCTTCAGATTCAGTCTGACAGGGGACGACATCATCCAGGTGACGGCATTGGATGTGAACTACACCACGGATGACGGGGTTGTGGATGGGGATGTAACAGCGGGAATGCTGTACGCTGACGACGGCACAACCCCCGGCGTCATCGATGGCAGCGACACCTTGATCGAAAGCGGTGCAAGCGGCTCGGGCGGGCAGCTAAGCTTTAGCACTAGTTTTACACCGGCCTCCGGCGGCACCGATTACCTGGTCAAGGCGACGGTATCCAACCTGGCGGCGGATGAAAGTACGACATTTTCCATGGGTGCCGCCGACCTGACAGTTTCGGCCGGGACGGCAGCGGGAACCGCCACTGACGCCATCCACATAGTGGGAATTACGACTGAATTCACCATCCAAATCGGAGGCAGCGCCGACGATTCCTATGCGGCTGATAATTTGGACAATGCCTCCACATATATTGCCTCTGCCATTGTGGATATCACGGCGCATATGAACGGCCTGAGTTCGAAATATAACGGCGGTTTCAGATTTACCGGTCTCAACATTCCGCAGGGCGCCACCATCAACAGTGCCACATTCTCAGGCTACGTCTATGACGTTGGGAGCGATAACTTATATTGCACGATTTATGGGCATGATGTGGGGAATGCGCCGGATTTTTCAACCAACCAGTATATCAAAACCACCGGCCAGCGCCCGCGCACCACTGCCAGTGTAACCTGGCAGTCAGACTTCGGCTCCACCGGCTGGAAGGACAAAGATGTCACCGGGATTGTGCAGGAGATCATCGGACGGGGCGACTGGAGCAGCGGCAACGCCATCGCATTGCTGTTCATATCCGATGACAGGGTGGATCCCCAACCCAATAGATTCCGTTCCTATGACGGGGTGCCTGCTGAGGCTGCCAAACTTAACCATCGATTTCACCCTCCCCAAAATGCTTTACCGCTCTGTGGGCACCACGGCCACCGCCCTGGAAAGCGGCACAAGCAATGCGCTCACCATTACCGGTTCCACGGCGACTTTCGGCAGCGGAATTTCAAACAGCGTCGGAGTGGGAGATGCCATTGAATACGACTCGGATGGCGACAGCAGTATCGATGCGCTGGCATTTATTCACGGCCGAAGCGACTCTCAGACCTATACGGTTAAAGATAAAGAAGGCAACACCCCAACCGCAGTGACCGGAGACAATGATTGGGCCATCTACCGCGCCTATACATCGCTGAATAAGTGGCAATTGCAGGATGAAAACGACACTATTGATGACGCAGTTGAAAACTTCGATATTTCGAGGGACCTGGTTGGTAACGGCACCATCATGTACGTCGCGTGCTATGCGGATGCAGATGATACCAATAAAGTTCCGATACAGGGATGGAATACGGGATCATCAAATTATATTAAGATATATACACCGTATTTAACATCTGAAGTCGGAGCAACACAAAGACATTTAGGAACGTGGGCGTCGGGTGGATATAAGATAGTTGATTCTGCAACATATAGCCAGGGTGTGATTTATATCAATAACGATTATGTTAGAATAGAAGGATTGAGAGTTGAGAATACGGCAGACAAAAGTAATCAAACAAAAGGAATCGTTAATAGAAATAGCGGAGGTGGAGAAACTCACATAAGTCATAATATTGTGCGATCTACAGGATCGGGTTCTGGAAATTACTCGGCTGCTGGAATTTACAATACTAACGATAGCACCGGGACCTTGAAGGTGTGGAACAACATCGTGTACGATTTTGGAGGTGGTATCGTTATCGAATGGCTCGCTGGCACTAACAACTTTGCTATTTATAATAATACGATCATTAATAGTGATGCAGTTGGGATTGAATTCGATGACCATTCTTCTGGATATTTTAGAATTGCCAATAATTTGGTTCAGGACTCGTCTGGATACAACTATTATTTTGCCGGAGGTGCCGGCAGTATAGACTATTCCGCAACGAATCTATCCCAGGATGATACGTCTCCTGACGGAGCATCATTTCAGAATAAGACAGTCACCTTCGCGGGGGCAGCGGATTTTCATCTTGATTCCAGCGACACCAACGCCAAGGATCAAGGGACCGATTTGTCCTCTGATCCCAATCTTTCTTTTTCCGATGACATCGATGGTGACGACCGGGAGGCGGCCGACTGGGACATCGGGGCTGATGAGTATGTAGCTGCCTCGAACTCAGCGCCTACGGCTCCGACCACACCTTACAGTAACGACACGACCGCTCAGAGTGGTCAAACCAACCCGACCGGTATCACCGATACCACACCGGCGTTTAGCGCGATTTACAATGATCCGGATAGCGGAGATGTCGCCAACAAGTACCGCGTGGAAGTCAACACCGCCAGTGATTTTGGCGGTACGGTCATGTGGGATTCAGGCGCCGGCGGCACAAGCATGACTGACACCACCGCGGGCAACCGCTGCCCGGACATTATCTATGCAGGCTCGGCTCTATCGAATAGCACCACCTACTACTGGCGCATTACCTTCTGGGACGATGACGACACCGAAGGGACGGTGAGCGCCACCCAGAATTTTACCACCGGCACAATCACTTCCTGTTCCAGTGTTGTGTTAAATGCCTTATATGAAGGTACAACCCAGATTGCAGCGAGCGATTATATCGCAACGGTTGATATCACCGATGTGGATATGTCCAAATCCTTTCTGGTGTTCAGCGCCGCTGTCGATGACAATAGACCCCAGTGCACTCAGATTCGGGGTAATCTATACGACGCCGGTTCCGGTGACATCAAAATGGATTTCGAACGCTATGAATCTACCTGCCCGGTAGCCGATATCCGCTATTACGTGGCGGAATTTTCCAGCGGGGTCAGCGTGCAGCGCGGCACCAAGACCACGTTGAGTGCAGACACCATAAATGTCCCCCTGAGCCCCACGGTGGATACCGGCAAAAGCTTTCCGTTGATCAGCGGCTTTGTGAGCAGCACCATACACAACGGCAATGACTTTATCGAAGCGGAAATTACCGCCAACAATAATCTACAGTTGAGGAAAAATACCGGTGACGGAACAGCTAAGGTGGATTGGCAGGTCATCGAGTATGGGTGCAGTGCGGTTCAAAAAAATACCATCTCAGGCTGGACAACCGGTTCGAAAACTGACGTCCTCAGCCCCACGGTGGACCTGTCCAAATCATGGCTGATTTACAGCTATAAGACCGATAGTGGCGGTGATGCCACCATGGCGGAAAACATGGTACGCGGGCGCATCACCGCCGTCAACGAGCTAACCTTTGACCGAGATGATACCGGTTCTACCATCGATCTGACCTGGTATCTGGTTGAGTTTACCGATGACACCACGATTAAATACGGCACAGAAGATTTTGCAGCCGGTGACAGTCAGGAAAATGTCACCCTGTCACCATCGGTTAGCCTGGCGAGCACCCTGGCGCTTGGCGGTATGTATATGCGGGGCGGAAAGAGCGCTCATGACAGCGATGACAACCCCGGCTACGGTTGGTTTACCTTTGATTTGACGGCCGACGACAATCTGCAGATTACCCGTAACGCAAGCGCCGGTGCGGCGGCTGATGTGGGCTGGTTTGTAATCGATTTTAATCCCCCCACAACCCTCTACCGCTCGGTGGGCACCGCAGCTGCCGACCTTAATACCGGCTCGCGGACGGTTGAGATCTCCGGTTCCACAGCGACTTTTTCCGGTTCCATGCCGGACAATATAGGAGTGGGTGATGTGCTGGTGTACGACAATGGCAGTGCCCAGCTGGCATTTATCCACGGCCGCAGTTCAGCCACTGTTTTTACCGTAAAAGACAAAGACGGCGGCGCCCCGGCGGCAGCGCCAGCGGGAACAGCGGTCGGTGTTTATCGCGCCTACACCTCGTTGAGCAACTGGCAATCGCAGACCGAAAATACAAATATTACCGAACCCGCCGAAGATGATGTCAACCCTTCAACGGATCTGGTTACGGCAAATACCATAATGATGGTGGCCTGTTATACCGGCGCATCCATCGATAATGATTATGTTATTATAGACAATTGGACGACGGGTCCCGCAAACTACATTAAAATCTTTACCCCGGTTTCTTCATCCGAGGTCGGCACCAGCCAGCGGCACGATGGAACCGCGGGAACTGGATACAGTCTGATTACCTCGGGGTTAGAGGTCGGTATCTCTATTCGAGTAGAATATGTAAGAGTCGAAGGATTGGAAATCTCATCCTATTACCCTCCAATTGACTTACGAGAGATGTCCGGCCCCAGCGAAATCAGAGCTTCCCATTGTTTGCTCCATGGGCTTGATAGCGGTTACGACGAATGGGCCAATGCGATCTACGTGAATGACACTGATGTAGTTCTCTATGCATGGAATAACATAGGTTATAATCTTGGATATGGTATTTCCACAGATGCGTCCAATGAAATCTATGCCTACAACAACACGTTCATAGACCTCTTGCATTATGCAGTCGCCATAGGCAGTGGCACCTGCTATGCAAAAAACAACATTGCTGCCAATAGCGTCGAAGGGAATTATTTTGCTTGGAACAGCGGCTCATTTCATAGCAGCTCTGACTACAACTGGTCTGATGACACAACCGATACCGGCGGCACCAACGACATCAACTCGAGCGATCCGGGTTGGAATGATGTGACGTTTGCCAACGAATCCACCGATAATTTCCATCTTGCTTCCACTGATAGCGGCGCCAAAAACCTCGGCACCGACCTTTCCGGTGATGCCAGTCTGGCTTTTGCAGACGATATCGACGGCGGCACCCGCTCAGGTATCTGGGACATCGGGGCCGATGAGTATGGTGCCAGTCCAGTAACCACACTTTATCGTTCGGTGGGCATCACTGCCACTAATCTTAATACCAGCCCACATACGGTAGAAATCTCCGGTTCCACTGCGACTTTTTCCGGCGACATGCCGACCCTTGTCGGGGTGGGTGATGTGCTGGCCTACAACAATGGCAGCAACCGGATCGCATTTATCTATGGTCGCACCTCCGCTACAGTCTTTACGGTCAAAGACAAAGACGGCGGTACCCCGGCAGCCGCCTCAGCGGGAACAGCGGTCGGTGTTTATCGCGCCTATACCTCGCTGGGCAACTGGGAATCGCAAACTGAAAATGCCAACATCACTGAGCCCGCCGAAGATGACGTCAACCCCTCAACAGATCTGTCTGCTGCGAATACCATCCTAATGGTGGCCTGTTATGCCGATGGAGCCGAAACGACAGGCAGTGAGGTTAACATTTCCGGCTGGACCACCGGAGCCGGCAATTACATCCGGATCTTTACCCCGACTGGAACAGATGAAGTCGGAGCCAGCCAGCGCCATAGCGGCAGCGCCGGCACAGGTTTTGTCATGAAGCCCAACACCTCGTCTCCCGGTGAATATTTCTCTGTTATCGAAATCCAGGAGGACTATGTTCGCATCGAGGGCATCGAAATCGACGGCACGACGATCACCAACGGGCAATCTGTCAGCGGCATTCAGACGAACAATATCTCAGCTGCCAGCGACATCCGGATCGATAAGTGCCTCATTCACGATATTACCTCGACAACGGGCGCCAATTATCCTTTTGCGGTAGGAATAAAGGTCGATGATGGGTCCACCCGCATAACCAATAATATTATTTACGATATGCGCAATACCAGCGCAGATGCCGATGCTTTTGCCAAGGGCATGCGGCTCGACGGCGGTGCCGCTGAGAGCCAGAATGTTTACAATAACACCATCTACAATGTCAACAGCTCCGGCAGCGCCGGAACCATCGCCGGTATTCATGCCATTTCCGGTACAATAACGGCGACCAACAATTATGTCGGCGGTACCAGCGGCGGTGCCTCGGCCGTTGATTTTACCGGCACCCTGACACAGAGTAACAACATTTCCTCTGACGCCACTGCCAGCGGCACGGGCTCTTTGACCAACCGCAGCGCCACCGACAATCCCAATCCGGGTGCCGGCGACTGGGTGGTATTTGCCAATCTGACCGCCGGCAGTGAAAATTTTCACCTGCAGGATGCGGCCGAAAACGATGCGCTCAATACTGGCGCTAATCTTTCCGGCACCTTTAGCGATGACATCGACGG
Organism: uncultured delta proteobacterium; assembly: GCA_963706575.1. Classification (GTDB taxonomy): domain Bacteria; phylum Desulfobacterota; class Desulfobacteria; order Desulfobacterales; family JAHEIW01; genus JAHEIW01. Next base: position 31,838 of record CAVPNL010000008.1, read on the forward strand.
GGATGTCCGCCCGAGCGGCGCCAATACCTGGGACATCGGGGCCGATGAAAGCGATGGGAGCTGCAATGATTCATTTGGCTACGCCAAGTCGATTACCATCGACCGCACCAAGATCACCAACCCTGCAGGCACGCTGCCGATTGCCTTCGATGCGGTCTCGAGCTCCCAGACCGCAGATGCGGGGGCCGGAAGTCTTTCCTGGTCGCACACGGTGGGCGCCGGCAGCGAGCGTCTGCTGGTGGTGGGGGTGTCGATCCGCAACAACACCGGCCAGACGGTCTCAAGTGTGACTTACAACAGTATCGGCCTGACATATTTAAACTCTCAGAGCAACGGCACCAATGCCCGGGTGGAGATGTGGTATCTAAAGGAGTCCAATTTTCCGGGAACCCCGGGCGCCTACACTGTGGAAGTAACGTTGTCGGCCAGCGCCCGGTGTCGTGGCAGCGGCCACCTCCTTTTTCAACGTGGATCAGACCACCCCCTTTGGCACCTTTGCCTCCAATACCGGGACCAGCAATCCTTTTCCAAATCCAGGCGTGACGGTCACCAATGCATCCGGGAGGTAGTTGTGGCGGTTTTTGCCAAAACCCATTCTTACGGTGCGACCAAAGGCGTTTCGAACCATCAGGTCGAGCGCTGGAACCAGGCTACCGCTGACGCCACCGCGGCCAACAACATCATGGGTGCAGGGGCACTGGCGACCGGATCCGGGCCGAGCGTTGGCGTCTCCTGGCAGTTGGACGATTCTACCACCCAGTACTGGGCAATCGGTGGTGTGGCAATCAAGCCCACCTCGAATGCACCGCCGCAGATCACCACCTTAACTGATTTTCCGCTGCTTTACAGCGTGACCGATACGGATTTGAGAGACAATGTCACCAGCGCCAACGGCTGGGACATTATCTTTCGCGCTTTAGATGACACAACCTGCGGCGGCGCCGGTTTGGCTCCGTGCACCCTGGATCATGAAATCGAAAAATACGATTCAGGCACCGGACAAGCTGGTGGCCTGGGTCAGACTGCCTTCGGTCAACGGGGCGGCAGCCGGTTCAGATACGGTCATCTATATCTATTATGGCAACAGCTGCATCACCGCTTCGCCGGAAAACAAAAACGGCGTGTGGGACTCTGATTTTATGGAAGTGTGGCACCTGGGCGAAAGTTCGGGTGCACCGGGTGACTCAACGTCAAACAATTACACGGGCACGATCGAAACGCCGGGCAACGTCACCCAGGATGCCACGGGCAAAAACACGCCCGCCTATCATTTTGCCGGCGGCTCAGGCACACCCTCATGGCTGACGCTTGACCGACGGAACCATGACCGCCAATGCCCCTTACGCTATCGAGGGCTGGTTTTACATCGACACCACCGTGCCCACCTGGTGGGTGGGGTTTGTGACCAAGGACCGCGACACCGCCAATCCGGAGGCCACCGCCAACTGGGGAGGGCTTTGGACCGACAGCACTGAAGCTGATTTCTTTTGGCAGCATCTACAACAAGGGCAACAATCTTGACGGCTCAACGCTTGTCGGCCGGCCAGTGGTATCATGGCGTGGCGGTCTTTGACGGCGGGCTTGCGAACCCTTTATTTGAACGGGCAACGGGATCCGGCTGCGCTGGTATCTTCTCCGACGGTCTATCTTGCCGACATGACCATGCCTCTGCGGGTCAACCAGGACGATAGCGACGACGACAGCATGACCGGCGTGTATGATGAGGTGCGCGTCTCCACCACAGCGCGCTCACCGGGCTGGATTTTAAGTACCTACAACAACATGAACGACCCGGGCGACATTGGCAGCCCCGGATTTTATATCTGTGGGTTCAGAGGAGGCCGATCCGCCCACGGCAATATCGTTGATCTCCTTTACCGCCAAAGGCGCAGGCGCAGCGGTGCAGGTCAACTGGCAAACGGCCCAGGAAGTGTCCAACGTGGGCTTTAACCTGTACCGGGCAGACAGCGCCGCCGGCCGTTTGTACAAGATCAACGCCAGCCTGATCCCGGCGCTGAGCTTTTCAGCTACGGGCCGAAGCTACGGCTTTGTCGACAGCAACGTGGTGTTAGGCAACCTTTATTATTACAAGCTTGAAGACATCGATGTGTACGGCAAGCGCACCTTGCACGGGCCCATCTGCGTGGACTGGGACGGCGACGGTCTGCCCGATGACTGGGAGATCAGATACGGGCTTAACCCGTGGGCAAACGATGCCAATCTCGATTCTGACGGTGATGGGCTGACCAACCTGCAAGAATATGAGCTGGGCACAGACCCGTTTAACCCCGATACCGACGGCGATGGGATCTTAGATGGTGATGAAAGCCGCAAAGTGAGAACGCCAAGACAGCGATGGCACCCGCCAGCTTAGCCGCGGGGTGGAGGTTGTGGCCGAAGATGAATATGGCATTACCCTTGAGCTTTACACCGACACCTTTTTTACCGAAAGCGTTTATGCGGACGGCATGGAATATGAGCGGCTTACGATCGACGATTACGTGCACGGTTACACCAGCGAGGTGGGCAAACCCGAGCTGCCGTTAAAAGGCATCCTGGTTAATATCCCCGAAGGCCAGATCGGTGCGCTTTCCATTTTACGACCACAGTTGAGACCTATAGCGGTTATCAGATCTTTCCGGTACCGGCAAACAGCGTCGATGATCAGGAGGGCGGCCGCGGCTGTGGCAGAAAGCTTTGTCATCGATGAAGCCGCCTATCAGCAAGATGCCTTTTACCCGCAAGCAGTCGCGCAATTAGGGGATCTGTTTGCCTTCCGCGATCAAAACAAACAGCAGCTGCTGTTTTACCCGTTTGCCTTTAACCCGGTCACCGGCGAGCTTAACCATTACAAACGCATTCAGGTACGAATTGACTATGTCGATGATCTGTATGCCAGAGTTGAAGATCACAGCTGTTAGCCCCTGGACGGTGCCGCTGCCCGCACCATCTTCAGGCGACTTATCCGAGCAGCTGGCATCGATGGGCACTATGGCCATGGCCTTTGGGGCATCGCCTTTGATCGTAAACCCGCTGTCGCCGGCGCTCACATCTTTGGGTGTGATCATGGGCGCGGTGTGGTCACCGCCGGCTGATGGAGCTGCCAGCGCCTATAAGATTATGGTCGCTGAAGATGGCCTCTATCGGCTTGACAGTGCCTTTTTTACCAACAACGGCATTGATCCCGCCGACATCGATTTAGATACCGTGCGCATCTATCATATGGGTGAAGAAGTCGCTGTTTTGGTCAACGATGCCGACAGCCCCGGTGCCTTTGATGCCAATGATTATATCGAGTTTTACGGGCAACCGGTAGCGGATCAATATAACAAATACGCGGCCCAAAACATCTACTGGCTGGTGACCGGTGGCGGCATTGGATCCCCCAAACGCATGGTTGCAGTCGACGGTACCCCGGCTGCCGGGCCTGTGGCTACCGAGCACAGCGCTTCTGTGCGCTTAGAAGACGATGAATACTATGTGGGGCTTGGCCCCGGGCACAAACGAGCGCGACCGCTGGTTTTTTGATGACTTTGTGCTGGGCACCGACTTTACCGGCGGGCCGACTCCGGTGCAGGTGCCCTTTGACCTCACCTTGCCGGGCGTTATCGGCTCCGGGTAATCTTACCATCTCATTGTGGGGCTATTATGACACCGGCCATGAGGTGGAAGTGTGGGTAAATGATGTGTCTCAGGGCACCTTTTAGCTGGAGCGGCGTTGCCTTTTATGAGGTGAACTTAAGCGGGCTTAATTTAACCGAAAACACCACCGTCAAACTTGCCTGTAACACCGCCATGGACGGGTTGATCGTCGACTATATTGAGGCTACTTATCCGCAAAGCTTTGCCGCGGTCACTGACACACTCAACATTTAGCCACGACAGCGGCTACCGCTATATCATCGATGATTTTAGCACCGATGCGCTGCGTGTTTTTGACATCACCGACCCGGTTGATGTGGCTCAAGTGACCAACCTGCAAATTAGCGGCGCAGGTACTTTTAGCCTTGAGTTTGAACCCCCGCCCAGCGGGCTGACTGACCGCTTTGTTGTCATCGGCTCCAATGATTATAAGATCCCCGACGCCATTATCGAAGATGTACCCTCTGATCTGGCAGACACCGCCAACAGCGCCGATTACATCTTGATTACCCATCCGGATATCGGCTGGGACGGCGGCGGTGCACAACAGGGCTGGTTAACCGATCTGGTTGCCCTGCGTGAAGATGGTGATCTTGAAGTCAAGGTGGTCGAATGTCACCGACATCTATGATGAGTTTAGCTACGGCATCACCCACCCCGGTGGCGATCCGTGACTTTTCTGTCCTATGCCTATGAGCAACTGGCGCACGCCGGCACCCCAGTATGTGCTGTTGGTGGGTGACAGCACCTATGATTTTAAGGACAACTACAACCGGGGCACCGTAAACCATGTGCCCGCATATACGGTGTTTACCGATTATATGGGTGAGACCGTCACAGACGAATACTTTGTCACCATCAGCGGCGATGATGCGCTGGTCGATATGTACATCGGGCGGCTTCCGGCCCAAAGCGCAGCTGAAGCCGCAGCGATGGCTAAATAAGATCATTGCCTATGAAACCGGGCTAAACAACGGCAGCTGGGAGAAAAACATGGTGCTGGTCGCCGATGATCAGACCGAGGCCTATGAGGCGGTCTTTGAGACCATCAACGAGGATGCCGCCGCGCTGCTGCCGGCTAAGATGGTGGCCTTAAAGGGCTATTTAAACGATTATCTGCTCTCTGGTGATTTAAGCACCGACATCACCAACTGGATCAATGACGGGGCGTTAATTGTCAATTACAGCGGCCATGCCTCATTGCAGCAGTGGGCGGCAGAGGCGGTTTTTGTCAATGCCGATGCGGGCACTTTAACCAACAGCGGCAAATATCCGTTTGTGATCTCCATGAGCTGTTTGACCGGCTACTTCGGGTACCTGGATGCCGTCGACGGCCCGGAGCCCTCGCTGGCCGAAGCGCTGCTTGCAGCCTGCCGACAAAGGGGCCGTCGCAGCGCTGATGCCAACGGGCATGACCACCACCGCCGGTCAGCACATATTCAACAACGCGGTCTTTGAGGCTTTTTTTGTAAACGATATCAGACAAGTTGGGACCTGCGATCGCTTCAGCCAAACAAACCCTTTTAGCCAACGGCGATGCCTATTTTGAGCAGATCAGCGCAGACCTTTTTGCTCTTTGGCGATCCGGCGCAAACCTTAAAGATCCCGCTGCCGCAGAATGCCCAGCGGGGTAAAGGCCTATTGGGAAAACAACTCCGTGCGCATTCACTGGAATGCGGCCTTGGACAGCAACGGCAACGCGGTGGCCGGCTACAATATCTATCGCGCAAGCTCCCCGGCAGGCCCCTACAGCAGGGTCAACACCGGGCTTGTCACCGGCACCGAGTTTGTCGACGCTGACGGGGCGGTGGGCATTGATGAGGGCGAAGGAAGCGGAAGTAGCTACTACGGGGTCACAGCGGTTGACAGCTTCGGTGATGAAAGTGCCCAGTCTTTAGGCATCAGCCCGGCTTCGGTTGCTTCAGCGGCACAGGCGCCGGTGGCAGCTTGTTTTGTCGGGTCTGTCAGTCAGTCTATGCCCAAACAGGGGATCTGGTTTGTCGTGCTGCTGGCCATAGCGGTGGTTATTGCCATCAGGCGCACGGTGCACGGCAAAAGAAGAAGGACTGAGGGCTGAGTGCTGAGGACTGAGGATCAAGGGAGTGATCCTGCGGACCTTGATGAGCGCCTCGTTTGATGAGCGGTTCTTCGCACCTTGAGGTAGAATCCCTGAGCCCTGCTTGCGTGTCACGCCGAAGCTTTAACGAAGGGGGATGGGGTCGTCTTGTGGGGTCGAAGCCCGAAGGGTGAAGCCCCAAGCGCGGGGGCGCGAAGCCCCAAGCTTTGCGCCTTGGGCCTTCTGTATCCATTAAAATATTTTAAGAACCATTAAAGATTTTAATAGTTTCAGCAATAAAACTATAGAACAATAACAACCCTTCCTAACATAACTAAACCCCTCATTTTTTTCTGCAAAATACCGATAATCGTTATAGGCAAGTGAGTTTTTCAAGATGAAATTCTTCAATCTTTTAACATTATGAAATCATAACAAAAAATTGAGATACATTTTTCCAATTCGGATGGTTTCGGATGGGCAAATTGTGTCTTTTTGCACAACAATTTAGTTTGAATCTCATTGGATATTCAATCATTGCAGACTTGATTTGCCAGATTCTAACGGCACAAATTTTGCAGATAAAACATTGAAATTTAATAAGAATTTTAAAAACTGCCGCCATGAGAGATCTGGCGAATAGGAATATTTGAAACACGGGAATAAGCAACCGGGGATTTTTGCCTGTTGATTTTAAACAATAAAATATGTCGGAGAGGGAATACGCGCCATTGTACCACCAGCGTGGGGTGGATCACCGCATCACTGATTGCGGTGATGGTCGTTTTCGCCTCGAGCCCTGCTAACGCCGCGATCGGAGCTTCACTCGTAACCTCTATCGCTGACGGTACAGATACTTCCTCCTATGACTTTCCTTCGGCCACTTACTCCAACAACGTTCTTTACATCGCCTTTACTTCCACTGCCTGCGGCAGCGGACAGAATTGCGGTCTTGGTGTAGACATCGTCGCTGCAGTAGAGAGTGTCAGCGGGGCGGGATTGAATTTCACTGAGATCGGGACACCTGGCGGGGAGGTTTTCAGCACAAACGGTCGGCGCATCCAGGCCTGGCGGGCATTGGTCGCCAGCGGGGCCGGCACAGGGGCTGTCACGGTTACCATGCAAACCGGAACTATCTCTGCTTCAATGGGTGCGGCGATGATTGAGTTCACGGGCACTAAGACCAGCGGCACGAACGGCGCTGACGCTGTTGTGCAATGGCCCACGAACAGCGCCAGTGGAGTTAGCTCGCTTACCGTCAATATGGCGGCTTTCGCCGATTCTAACAACAGGCCGGTCGCCTTCTTTTCGCACAGAGCCCAATCAGGCAGCGAGGCAACGACCCACGACACTGCGGAAGGATACACGGAACTGTATGACGGGCCTCATGACAGTGTTATGATGGCTGACATGGCCGAGTGGCATGCCACAGCGGCAAACACCACTCCCTCAGCTTCATGGACTAGCTCGGGTTCCACTGGCGGGTTTGCCCTGGAAATAGCAGAAGCAGGCGCTCCGGCGGCTGCCACCCTCACCCAGGCCCATGTTCGCTGGCGCAATGACGATGGCGGGGAGTCGGGTGGTGGCTCGTGCGTTGCCGGGCCGACGGAGTATTCAACAGCTCAAGATTCAACGACGTACGTCGTTCCTACAGGGTGTGATGTGATTACGGTAAAAGCCTGGGGTGCCGGCGGTGGCGGCGGAGAGTCGACCGGCAGCAATACCGGCGGATCCGGCGGTGGCAGCGGGTTTGCACAGACTGACCTATCGGTGACCCCCGGTGAAAATCTCACGGTCATTGTCGGCGGCGGCGGGCCCGGTGGAAGCAATGCCGGTGGTGACGGCGGTGGCGGCAACGGTGTTACTGCTGCCGGTGGCGGTACCGGTGGCGATGCGGGAGATCCCGGTAGCGGCGATTCCGGCGGTGGTGGTGGCGGCGGAGGTTATGCAGCGGTCCTGCGCAGCGGCACCTATCTCGTGCAAGCCGGCGGCGGCGGCGGCGGCGGCGGCACCGGAAATAGCGCTGGGGATGGCGGCGCCGGGGGCGCTGGTGGTGGATCAAGCGGTCTTTCTGGCAGCACTGGTGGGGGCTCAGGTGGAGTCGGGGGTGGCGCGGGAACGGCCTCGGCCGGTGGCGCTGGCGGTGCCTTAAGCGGCTCCGCCGGCTCGGCAAACACCGGAGGCACAGGCGGCACCAATTCGGGTGACGATCCCGGCGGCGGCGGCGGTGGCGGCGCTGGACGTTACGGCGGCGGCGGCGGTGGCGCGGCTTCCCCTGAAACCGCCGGCGGCGGTGGCGGCGGTGGATCAGGTCTTGTCACCGGAACTAATACGTCACTGCAGCAAGGATCGGGTTCGACCGCGGCCAATACCGGCGATACAGACTACGCGGGCAATGCCGGGCAGGGGGGGGCTGCCGGAACAGATGGCAATCCCGGTCGAATTGTTATCATACCCAGCAGTTCCGGTGGTGGTGGCAGTATCAGTGAAACAGGAAGTGCAACAAATATAGGATCTAGTAGCGCTGCTTCAATTACACACGGCCTGACCATAAATGCCGATGATGTGATCGTTGCCATGATTCATGTAAATACAGATAGCACTGATGTTTCTGACAACAATGGTGCTTACGCGTTTACAGAGCAAATCGACGAACCAAATGGAGGGACTTCAAGTCATTATGCAATTTATTCCAGGGTAGCCGGCGCTTCAGAACCCGCCAGCTATTCATGGAACCTTGGTGGTTCTTGGGCTTGGTCTATACAAATCCGTGTATTCTCCGGGGTAGATACTGCTACTGTCTGGGACGTAGCACCTTCCACGTCTACCAGATCTTTTGCAGGTTCAGGCACCACTGCAACCGCCCCAACCATGACCACGTCAACTGACGGTGCAATGGGAATCATTGCCTTCTTCTCCGATAGTTTGGAAACTTTTAGCAATCCCACCAATGGCTATGCAACGGAGGTTGAACCTGCCAGCAGCAGGGCTCAGGCGAGTTATATTCGCACATGGGCATCTGCGGGGGTAACAGGAACATCGAGTGCCACCCTCTCTGCTTCAAATGACTGGCTGGCACATCAATTTGCATTAAAACCCGCGTCGGGCAGTGGTGCCACCTGGGCAGCCGACGAAGACACCAAGCTGACGGGCCTGGCTAAAAGCACCACCAGGCGGCTGCGCTTCCTGGTGGACAATTCCGGCACCGCAAGCTCCGGGGCCGTTTCTTATGAATTGCAGGTACAGGAGACAGACACCTGTGGCTCGGGATCCTATACGGCGGTGGACTCCTCGACTCACTGGAACATCGTGGATTCCACCTACGTGACCGACGGCGCTGCTTCGGAAAATGTCAGCGGCGGTCTGACGGATCCGGGCGGCTCGTCCTGGGTAGCCGGTGAACTGGAAGACAGCGCAGATTCTCCCGACCCGATCACTCTAGCTGCCAGCGAATTCACTGAAATCGAGTTTGCCGTGCAGGCAACTGCCAGCGCCACAGACGGCGGGGACTATTGCTTTAAGCTGACCGACAGCGGGACCGATCTGGACAGTTATTCAAATTATGCCGAGGTTGCCCTTTCAGGGGGCAGCGGAGCAACGCTCAACCAGGCCCACGTCCGTTGGCGCAACGACGATGGTGCGGAGAGCGGTGGTTCGACCACTGCCGTTTCGGATTCGTTTACCGAGTCAGCCAACACGGTTCTTACATCCCATTCCCCGGATACAGGAACCGGCTGGACGGAGGTTTATGACAGTTCCCCGAGTGGTGATGATGCCACAGTAGTGGCCACGGAAGACATCGTAAGAGCAGGTTCGAGTGTAAACGACGTTGGGCAGGCTTATACGGCCCAACCTGCGCCGGCGGGTGTCGATCAGGATATCAGCATTGCTATAGATACTTTAATATCCGATACCGGAACCAAGCCTTTTGGACTCTTTGGAAGGCGCACGGATAACAGCAATTTCTACCACGTTCAGATTCTTCCAAATGAGCACAGTGAAGCCAGCGTTAAGCTCTGGAAGTTTGTAAGCAGCGTGGATACCGAACTGGGGTCCTATGATGCTACGCTGGCAGTTGGTGATATCATTAAGCTCGAAATCAGGGACGCCACCAAAAAAGTTTATATTAATGGTGTCGAGCGAATTAGTTCCTCGGACAATTCCCTTACCAATGCGGGCACCTGGGGTCTCTATTTTGGAAATTATAATGGTGCCGGAGCAGGAGGCCACCTGCGGGTTGACTGGCGACTGGATAACTTTCTGGCCGAAGACCCTGGAGGAGGCTCAGGCGCTACCTTTAGCATAGACGAAGATACGGCGCTGACGGGTCTGGATAAAAACACCAACACCCGGGTCCGTTTCCTGGTGTCGAATAGCGGCGGTACGACCGCCAGCAACACCAGCTACCAGCTCGAGTTTGCCGAAGCAGCCACCTGCAGCTCCGGCTCCTACAGCGCGGTGCCTGCCACCGCCGGCGCAGGTGATAAATGGCAGATTGTGGATTCAACTCATTATACCGACCCAACGGCCACGGCAGATATTACCGACGGGGTCGACGACGCGCTGCCCAACCCGGGCGGTATGAGCTTTGTGGCCGGTGAGCTGAGGGATGACAACAGCAACAGCACCGGGGGAATTACCCTGGATCCGAACGAGTTTAGCGAAATCGAGTTTACCATTCAGGCGACCAATGACGCCCTGGACGGCACCCATTATTGCTTTAAACTGACCGAAAGCGGAACGGATCTGGATAGTTATTCATATTATGCAGAGGTTACCCTTTCAGGGACTCCTCCCAATTCAGCTCCAACCTTAACCGTCGATGAACCCGACGGGGCTGGCGATACGGTAACCGTCGGTGACAACTACAACATCCAGTATGACCTGGCCGATACCGATGATGTTGTCACCGTTGCATTTTTACTATGATACCGACAACAGCGGACTCGACGGCACCGCCATAACCGGCGCCTGTGCAGGCTGCAGCCGAAGGCACCGATGTCACCTGCAGCTGGGATACCACCGGCGTGACGCCCGGCAACTATTACGTTTACGGCATCACCGATGACGGAACCAATCCCGCAGGTGAGTGCTTACTCGTCGGGACAAATTACCATTAATGCTGCTTCGGCCGCCACCCTCGATCAGCTCCACTACCGCTGGCGCAATGATGATGCGGGGGAGTCTGTTATCCCCCTGGATACGGGATCCGGAGCCGATGGCTCTGTGACGATTTCAGCATCTGAAAATATCAATACGGCTGTCCTGGGTTCCAGTCGTTCGACTTATGCGGACGGAATCCTAACCACGGTTACGGCAAATCCGACCGCAACCTCCATTAGCGTTACCGATACGACCGGTTTTGCGGCCGGCGATGAGATTTTATTGATCAACCTCCAGGGTGCCTCGGGCGATGTGGCAGATGTCGGTAACTATGAATTCCTTACCGTCGATACCGTCCCCAACGGCACGACGATCAATGTAACATCGACGATTACCAAATCATACGACGGAACGACTTTTGCCAACCAAAGCATTATTGTCCAAAGGGTACCTCAATGGACGTCGGTGACCATCAATTCCGGCGGGACATTAACAGCCAATGCCTGGGATGGGACCAGCGGCGGGGTCATTGTCTTCAGGGCCACGGGGTCCGTTACTGTCAACACGGGCGGGAAGATTGACGCCACCGGCATAGGCTACAGGGGTGGTGCCGGCGGTACGAGTGACGGCGGAAACAACGGCGAGTCTTACGACGGTCAGAATGGGAAAGGCGGTGCCGATGACTCACGGGGCACGCTGGGCGGAGGCTCAGGTGAGAACTACCCAACCCAAGATAACACTACCGGCACCCGCGGCGGTGGTGGCGGTGGTGGTGAAACCGGTAGTATAGGCCAGGGTGGCGCAGGCGGAGGTGGTGGCGGCTACGGCGGCGGCGGCGGCGGTGGCGGCGGAGGTACAGATACAGACAACTATATTTCAGGCGGCGGTGGAGCCGGCGGAACCACCGGCGATAGCGCAGGCGGCGGCGGCCACGGTGAAAACAGTGGCACCTCCGGCGATGGAGGATCTGCCGGTAACCCGGGCAACGATGGAGGCGTAAGCGTGGCCGTGGGCGGCGGTTTGGCCGGTAGCGGTACAACCACCGGCCAGGGCGGTCATTCTGAGGACGCCTCAGATTCCCCGGGCGGTGGCGGCGGTGGCGGTGGGAGCTACGGTATTGCGAACCTAACTCAGATTTTTTGTGGCTCAGGCGGTGGCGGTGGCGGCGATTCCGGTGCGGTTACGGGAGACGGGGAAACCGGAGGCGCCGGCGGGGGCATCATTTTCATCATTGCCGACACGGTTGATAATAACGCGACTATCCAATTGCAGGGCGCGGACGGGGTAGACGCTACGGACGGGGACGGCGCGAGCGGTGGCGGTGCCGGCGGCAGTCTCTTGATCCAGGCGAACACGGTTGACAATACTGGCGGCACGATTACCGCTGCCGGAGGCACTGGTGGAGCTGTGGATACGAATGATGACGCCGGCGGTGGCGGCGGCGGCGGCGTCGGTCGCATCCGTATCGAAGCCGATACGATCATTGGCACCAGCACCCCGGCTGCATCAACGAGCGGCACTCCTACTTCGGGAAGTAGCGCAAGCTGGGCAGCCGACGAAGACACCAAACTGAACGGCCTGGCCAAAAGCGCCAACAAGCGGTTGCGTTTTCTGGTTGATAATACCGGTACCGGGAGTTCCGATGCGGTATCCTATGAGCTTCAGGTAGCCGAAAGTGCAACATGTGGCTCAGGATCTTATTCAGCGGTGGATTCTTCCACTCACTGGAACATTGTGGACTCCACTTATGTTACCGACGGTAGTGCCTCTGAAAATGTCAGTGGCGGACTGACGGATCCAGGAGGGTCCTCCTGGATGGACGGTGAGTTAGAGGACAGCGCTGATTCTACCGATGCGATCACTCTCGGTGCTAGCGAATTCACCGAAATAGAGTTTGCCGTGCAAGCCACGGCCAGCGCGACCGATGGCGGGGATTATTGTTTTAAATTGGTTAATGCTGCCGGCGGTGCCCTGGACTCTTATACGGCGTATGCTCAGGTACGCATCGCGGGCGCGCATCTTACCCAGGACCATTACCGCTGGAGAAATGACAATGGTGGAGAGACCGCATCATCAACCGTGACCTACCAGAAAGGCGACGGTAAAGGCAGTGTTTCTGAGACGGATGATGCGACGTTGCATTCGACTAATTCTACTACAAATTATGGCTCTGACGCTGCCCTCCTGATAGATGACACTCCTGATTTACACGCAGTTATCAAATTTCCCAATATTTTTGGTGGGGGCGCGAACCAGATTCCCCTGGGTTCAACGATCACCAGTGCCACATTGACCGTTGAAGTATTTGACCCGGGTACAGAAATAGCCGTTTACCAGGTTACTGAGAGTTGGATTGAAGATCAGGTGAGTTGGACCAACCGAGTTACCGGTACCCCCTGGTCCAATGCAGGTGCTGATGGAACCCTCTCCCATAAAGCAACAGCGGACGACACTTTTACAAACGGCAGTAATGGTTCCAGGGATATCGATGTCATCACCAGTGTTCAGAACTGGTCCGCCGGAGAAGCGAATGAAGGATGGGTTTTTATCAACACGACTACCGGTGGTGTGGATGTAAGATCCAGCGAATATGGGACATTAGCCCAGCGTCCAAAGCTCTCAGTAACCTATGGTAGTGGTTCCGGTGCCACCTTTGCCGCCGATGAAGACACCGCAATTACCGGTCTTGCTAAAAACACCAATAAACGGGTTCGCTTTCTGGTGTCCAATAGCGGCGATACGACCGCCAGCAACACCAGCTACCAGCTCGAGTTTGCCGAAACCGACACTTGCAGCTCCGGCTCTTACAGCGCGGTGCCTGCCTCCGCCGGCGCCGGCGATAAATGGGAGATCGTGGATTCAACTTATATCAGCGACGGAGAAACGACTTCAGATATCGATGACGGAGTCGACGATGCGCTGCCCAATCCGGGCGGCATGAGCTTTGTGGCCGGCGAGCTGCGCGATGACAACAGCAACAGCACCGGCGGAATTACCCTGGATCAGGATGAGTTTAGCGAAATCGAGTTTACCATCCAGGCGACCGATGACGCCCTTGACGGCACCCATTATTGCTTCAGGCTGACCGACAGCGGAACCGATCTGAACAGTTATTCATATTATGCCGAGGTTACCCTTGCGGGGGCTTCCAATTCAGCTCCGACTGCCCCGACAACCCCTTACAGCAACGACACCAGCGCCCAGAGCGGACAGACCAATCCCAGCGGCATCACCGATCCCACCCCGGCCTTCAGCGCGATTTACAATGACCCCGATTCAGCGGGGATATCGCCAACAAATACCGGGTGGAGGTCAACACCGCCAGCGATTTTAACGGCACGGTGATGTGGGATTCCGGCGCCTCGGGTACGAGCATGCCAGACACCACCGCAGGCAACCGCTGCCCGGACATCATCTATGCGGGCTCGGCGCTGGCCGACAGCACCACCTATTACTGGCGCATTACCTTCTGGGACGATGGCGGCAGCCGAAGGCACGGTAAGCGCCACCCAGAATTTTACCACCGGGACGATCGCCACCACGACCCTGAGCTGGGGGGAAAACAGCAGCCGGGACGACTTTAACGCTGTAACCGAGGATACGTATTTAGATCAGGATCAGCCCAGTTACGACATGGGCACCAACCCGCTTATTCGTGTTGGAGACGACGGCAGTCGCATCAACAGAACCCTGATAAAATATGATCTTACTGCCCTTGACGGCCTCGTCACAAGCTCCAGTCAAATCGTTTCCGCCACCCTCAAGATGAAAACCTATAATGACGACGCTGACCCTGGAAACATCGATGTTGATGCATTCAGAGTTAAAAAAGATTGGTTTGAAGGAACCAAAAGTTATGATCCGGCAGATGATGTGGATGATGCTGCCACCTGGCAATATCAGGTTTTTAACGAGACCTCGTGGACCGGCGCCGGCTGTGATGATTCAGCCGATAGAGAAACGACTTCAGACGATGTTGAAACATTTGCTGCAGATTATACGTGGTACTCCTGGGATGTAACCGATTCGGTCAAATATTTCTTCGATACCCCATCCAGTAATTTTGGATGGCTTTTAAAAGCGCAGAGTGAGGGGATAACCAAATATTGGCGAATATACAGCAGTGAAGCGGCTGAGGCAAACCGGCCCTATCTGGAAATCACGATTAACGATGATCCGGCTTGCGGCTATGCTTACAAGCGGGCCATTACCATCGATCACAACGATGTCATCGGCGACAGCGGAGATACCGTGGATCTGGTTGATTTTCCGGTTGTGATAAAAGAATCCGGCACCTGGCTCAGAAACAGCGGCTACACCGACGGGCGCATCGAAAATGTTAACGGCTATGACATCATCTTCAAAGATTCCACCGAAACGCTGACCCTGGCGCACGAAATCGAGTATTATAACGAAGGTTCCGAGGCCGCCAACGGGGAAGCTGATGGCCTGGGTAAAAATTCCCACCCTCGATGCGGATGCCAATACCGTCATTTACATGTATTACGGCAACAGCTGTATTACGGCTGAGACTCAAAATAAAAACGCGGTTTGGAACGCCAACTACAAGGGTGTCTGGCACATGTCTGAAGAGGTTGCCGGCACCGGGACCGCGGATCTGTACCAGGATTCCACCTCGAATGCACAGCCACGGAGATGACAATGTGGACGCAACGGATCAGACAGGCCAGATCGATGGTGGACAGCAATTTGATGGCGTCGATGATCACGCCCTTGTTTCGGATCCAGGCGGGAGCTGGGAATTTAGTGAAGGTGGTCTGGATGGCGGTACGAGCGATTTCAGCATTTCAGCCTGGGTGAGGCTGGATGCTTCGGGAACTGAGATTTTTCCAACCATCGTTAAGAAAGGTGGCGGTTCGGATACCGCCGGGGGGTACTGGTTCAACTATTATCTGACTGACGACACTCTGGATCTCAGGGTGTCGGATGGTACCAATCGGTTCATTGCAAATTCAAACACGGGCCTTGGCCTGGAAGGTGCCGGCTGGCACCACGTCTACTGCCGTTTTCGACCGTGAGGCCGGTACGGATACCGCCTACTTCTATCTGGATGGAAGCCCGGTGGGATCGGAGGGCTCCAGCCTGATTGCCGACAATTCAATCAATGAAGATAACGATCTTAGTATCGGTGCAAATAGAGCAAGCACCTGGAGGCCCTGGAAAGGGGAGATTGACGAAGTCCGCATAACCAACGTCGCGCGCACCGCCGGCTGGATTAGAGACTTCATTCAACAACCAGGACGATCCTTCTATTTTTTACGGGCTGGGCGGTGAACAGTCCAGCGGCAATCAAACCCCCGCCGATCCGACGATCAACGACCACAATGACGGCAGCACGACCTCGGACAACACCCCCACGCTAGGCTTTACCCAGTCGGACCCGGATGCCTCCGAGCAGGTCAAATATCGCATCCAGATCGATGACGACGGACAACACCTTCAGTAATCTGGTGGTGGATTACACATCGGCTCTGATGGCCGAAGGGGCCGCCAGCTTCACCGTGGGTCAGGCGGCAGGATCAGGCACTTACACTGTCGGCAGCGAAAGCCAGACGCTGACAGACGGTGACTATTTTTGGCGGGTGATGACCACCGATGATGAAGCGGCTGCCAGCGGCTGGACCCAGGCGACTGCGGGCAGCAATGTCGCTTTTACGGTGGATACTAGCAGCGGGGGCGGGGCAGATGATGACTACACTCAGGACGCCGACATTGTCTCCTGGTGGTATCTGGATGAATCCTCCGGCACCCGCTATGACGGTTCGGCAGCAGCAACAATGATCTGAGCTGATACCAATTCCAACGTCAGCGCTCTACAGCACCACCGGCGCCGTCCGTCAAAGAAGGCGCTGCCGCCGCCAGATTTTGAAAACTCAGCCAGCGAAGATGCCCATCTGTAGGATTGCGACGACTCCCAGACCGGTCTTGAGCATCACCGGCAAGTCTCACCCTTGTGGCCTGGTTAGACTGGAGTCAACCGGGGATACCAGGACATTGTCGCCAAAGACGATGCTACCGGTAACAGAGGGCTATCACCTTCGTTATCAATGGGACCGGCGGGCTGAGATTTTATTCTTTCCAGACGATGGCACCAACATTACCGCTCGAGTGCATGGATCGACCACAGTGTCTGCCGGAACGTGGTATCATGCGGCCTGGCGTATAACGGCACCGATGTTCGGCTGTATCTCAATGACAGCTTTACATCAACGGGATCCGACGCAACCCCTGTATCTTACAGCGGCGGAATATATCAGCAACACGCACCGTTTACCATCGGATGCCGCAAGGGCAATGTTCAGATTTTTCGACGGGCAGATCGACGAAGTGGCGGTCTTTAGCCGGGCGCTTAACGCTGATGAGGTCAAATCCATTTACGAAAAAGGTCTTAACGGCGTCACCCGCATGCGGCCGGATGCCGCCCAGCCGCCGGTTCCCTACTTTGGCCGCTCCATCGGCGAAAATACCGGAACGGTTTACGGCACCGGTACGGTGACGCTCAATCAGGGATCTCGGCGGGCCAGCTTCTCGGGGGCGACACTGCCGACAAACATCGGCGAAGGTGATGTGCTCACCATTGGCGGCTCCACCTATTATATTGCCAGCCGGGAGTCGGCCACGGAAGTCATCGTCCAGGAAGCCAACATCAGCGGGGGTGATCATTCCGGTGCCGGCTATACGATTACCCGTGCTTACAGCGGCTCCAACCATACGCCTTTCACGAGCTGGGAGGATGCTCGGGATGGAGATCTGGTGACCGATGATTCCATTCAAAGGGGAATTTGCTACAAAGATAGCGATGGCGTCTTTGATTTTAGCAATGGGATAATCTTCGACGATTCTACGACCGACAGCAGCCATTTCATGTGGCTTACCGCCCATTCCAGCGCCCGCCACAGCGGGACGGCAGGGACCGGGGTTATCGTCGATGGCAGTGGTATTGCAGCCGGCCACGGATTCAAAGTGATGAATCCCTATATGAGAATGGAGTGGCTGGAGATCAGAAACTATCCCGGTGACACATCTTCCGCCCAGCCAATCAACATGGGGTACCTTGGGGACGCCTCGAACAGCCTCCTCTCACATCTGATCATTCATGACTTTACATCGGATGATCAGAATAGGGGTGGAATCAATATCTACAGCAGCGTCACCATTCGCAATAGCATCCTTTACAACGGGGACAGGGGAATTCGTGTTTACGAAGATGGTATTACCGTCACTTTGGATAACAACACCATTTATAATATGACCGATGACGGAATTTACTTTACACAGCTGAGTACCGCCATTCTGAGAAACAATATTTCAGTGGGTAACGGAACGACGAGTGGCCAGGATTTTGACATCGATGACTGCGGATGTGACGATTCATGCGAGTTCCGGAAACAATCTCTATTCCACTGTTGACGGTGGTGTCCATCCGGGCAGCAACAACCAGTCCCCGCCGGCCAGCCTTGATGATCTTTTTGTTACCATTACCGGCGGATCGGAAAACCTGCACCTGGAAGCCAGCGGCCACAATGCCCTGAATAACGGTGCAGGATTTATCGTCTTCATTTACCGATGACATCGATGCCGAGACCCGTCCCACCGGTGTCGGCACCTGGGACATCGGGGCTGATGAAAATTTAGGTGCCGGTAATTCAGCACCCACAGCACCAACCACACCCTATGCTAATGACGATTCGGCGCAGAGCGGACAGACCAATCCGAGCGGGATCATTGATGCCACCCCGGCCTTTAGCGCAATATACAACGACCCTGATTCAGGGGATATCGCCAACAAATACCGCGTGGAAGTGAACACCCAGAGCGATTTTGGCGGAACAGTAATGTGGAATTCCGGCTCTTCGGGTACGAGTATGTCTGACATCACAGAAGGAAACCGCTGCCCGGATATCACCTATGCTGGCACAGTCTTGGCCAACAGCACCACCTACTACTGGCGCATTACATTCTGGGACGACGGCGGCACCGAAGGAACGGCAAGCGCCACACAGAATTTTACGACGGGCACCCTTACCTTGCCTTTTGCAGATGGTTTCGAAAGTGGTGATCTGAGTGCATGGAGTGGCAATAACACCGAGCCGGGCGATACGATCGCAGCATCTACCGAACAGGTCAATTCAGGAACCTACTCTGCCAAGTCTGTTGTTGATAACGATGGGGCTGCCAATCAGGCAATGGTTTGGAGAAATTTTGCCGGTGAAACTGTGGTTTATGCCAGAATACACATCTACGTGCCTTCCAGTTTCTCGACCACCGACAATGTCACTGTAATGCAATTCCTCAATAACTGGTCCAATATCATCGCAACGACCATTGATGATGACATGACCCTTTATATGTGGAATGCTGTGGCAGGCGAAGCTTACGGATTTGGCATCGGTTCAACCCTGTCAAAAGATGAGTGGCATTGCCTGGAGATGATGGCGATTATTTCTCCGACGATCGGTGAGGCGCGGCTCTGGCTGGATGGTAGCTTAGAAATTGAGGCCACCGGTAAAAATCTGGGATCAAACGATATTGATAAATTTGCGGCGGGCTATTACTGGGCCATTCCGTATGATGAGAGTAACACTTTATACATCGATGATGCTGTTGTTGATACCTCAGCAAACGGTTGTGTAGTCGATGAACTCTATCGCTCGGTGGGCACCACTGCTACCGATCTAAATACCGGCTCACATACGGTCGAGATCTCGGGCTCCACAGCGACTTTTTCCGGTTCCATGCCGGACAATATCGGGGTGGGTGATGTGTTGGCGTACAATAACGGCAGCGCCCAGCTGGCATTTATTCACGGCCGCAGTTCTGCTACGGCCTTTACGGTCAAAGACAAAAACGGCGAAACCCCGGCGGCAGCGTCAGCGGGAACATCGGTCGGAGTTTATCGCGCCTATACCTCGTTGAGCAATTGGGAATCGCAGACTGAAAATGCCAACATCACCGAGCCCGCCGAAGACGATGTCAACCCTTCAACGGATCTGGTTACGGCCAATACCATAATGATGGTGGCCTGCTATGGCGATGGCGAAGACGCGGCTTCAGTTTACATTGATAGCTGGACCACGGATCCGGACAACTATATCAAGATCTACACCCCCACTTCATTGAGCGAGGTTGGCACCAGCCAGCGGCACAATGGGGCCTGGGATACCTCGGCCTATCGCATATCAATGGACGGGACTTATTTCGCTCCGATAGGAATACGAGAGCGCTACGTCCGTATCGATGGGCTGCAAATAGATAGTAATCTTGAGTATAATAATGAGTCGAACGGGATTCATGTCAGTGATGATAATGCTGATGCCGCAGTAGAGATTCATATTTCCAATTCAATTTTTCGGATGACGAGCGCCCCTCCAACTACCGCGGCATTTGGTATTGGCGCTTTGAATCAGTTTGGTGGAGCTAACAGCCTTTACGTTGCCAAAGTATGGAATAACATCATCTATGGCTATGCGGTTAGCGGCGGTGGCGGTAACTGTATATACGCTCAAAATAATGGCACCGTTTATGCCTACAACAACACCTGTGTCGGCGGCAGTGGGGCTGGAAACGGAATAGCGGCATGGGATAATATAGATTTCTATGCCAAGAATAACATCTCTATCGATTTTACGGATCCATACAAAAATACGTTTCACGCGGACAGTACCAATAACGTCTCCGATACCGGAGATGCACCGGGGAGCAACCCGATCAATGGAGAGCCCACTTTTGCGAATAAAGCCGGCAATGATTACCACCTGGCCGTCAGTGATACCGTGGCCCGGGGGGCGGGCGCGGACCTCGATGGGGATGCCATTCTTCCCGTCACCGACGACATCGACGGCAACGGCAGGGATGCCTCTGCCCCTGACATCGGTGCCGATGAGTACCTTGCGGCTTCCACATCCACGCTTTATCGCTCGGTGGGCATCACGGCCACCGACCTTAATACCGGATCGCGTACGGTAGAGATCTCCGGTTCCACAGCAACTTTTTCCGGTGACATGCCGACCCATGTCGGGGTGGGTGATGTGCTGGCTTACAACAATGGCAGCAGCCGGATCGCTTTTATCCATGGTCGCAGTTCAGCCACTGTTTTTACCGTAAAAGATAAAGACGGCGAAACCCCGGCGGCAGCATCAGCGGGGACATCGGTGGGTGTCTATCGCGCTTACACCTCATTGAGCAACTGGGAATCGCAGACTGAAAATGCGAACATCACCGAACCCGCCGAAGATGATGTCAACCCCTCAATTAATCTGGTTGCTGCGAATACCATTATAATGGTGGCCTGCTATAACGACGGGGTGATGGACGACGGCAGCATCAGCATCGATGGGTACACCACCGGAGCCGGTAATTACATCCGGATCTTTACCCCGACTGACACCAGTGAGGTGGGCACGAGCCAGCGGAACGACGGCACGGCCGGAACAGGATTCGTCCTGAAGCCACAGACCTCGTCTCCGGGTCAATATTACTCTGTTATTCGAATCGAGGAAGATTATGTCCGGATCGAGGGGGTCGAGATCGACGGCCTCCTTGTGACCAACGCAGAGTATAACAGGGGCATTCTCACCACGAATACCGCAGCGGCCAGCGACATCCGGATTGACAGGTGTCTCATTCACGATCTTACGAGTTCGAAGGTGGCGGCCACTACGCATGCTGCCATGGGAATAGCGCTCACCAGCGGGTCGGCCCGAATAACCAATACGATTATCTACAATATCCACAATACCAGCACCGACCCAAATTCTTTCGCGAGGGGAATACGAATCGAAACCGGCAGCACCACAAATTATCTTTACAACAACACCATCTATAATGTCACGAACACGGGAAGTTCATACAACCAGTATGGTATTTTGGTTGATACCGGCACGGTGATAGCAACGAACAACTACGTGGGCGGCACAAGCGGTTTGGGTACGGTGGCTGATTTTAATGGCACGATGACGCAGAGCTACAACATCTCCTCTGACGGCACGGCCAGCGGCAGCGGCTCGCTGACAAACCGCACGGCCACCGAAAATTCCGATCCGGGCGCCGGTGACTGGGTGGTATTTTCGGATCTGAGCACCGGCGGTGAAGATTTTCACCTGCAGTATGTGGCTGAAAACGATGCGCTCAATGCCGGGGCAGATCTATCCGGTACTTTCAGCGATGACATCGACGGGGAAACGCGCCCGACCGGTGCCAATACCTGGGACATCGGGGCCGATGAAATCAACGAGTCCTGCAACGATAAATTTGCCTACCGACGTCTGATTACCATCGATCATAACCAGGTGGGCCTGGATAATAATCCGGGCACCCTTCCAAATTTCCCGGCCCTTGTAAGTTTATCTGGCAAATGGCTTAACACCACCAGCGCAGATCCTACTAATGGACGAATTGAGCATTACAAAGGCTGGGACGTTGTTTTCAGGGCCTCCGACGAAGTCACCCATTTGGACCATGAGATCGAATACTATGACGGTTCGGCATCCGGTGGTGATGTTACCAAAAGCGACGGCTGGTACACAGGATTAGGAGCCTATACGGTGCCGGCCGGCAGCGATCGGCTGCTGATTTTTGTGACTGGTTTAGAAGATGCCTCTGACAACCAGACCACCATCACCAGTGTGACCTATGGCGGCGTGAGTATGACCCCGGCTGTTGAGCACTTTTCATACAGCAGCCCGCTGACCGTGCGAACCGGAATCTGGTATTTGAGGGATGCCGACATCCCGGCCGGCAGCAACAGCTTTGTGGTTACCTACAGTCCTTCTGACCCGGGCCGCAACCGTCACGCTTACGCTCTTTTTACCAACGTCAGTCAAATAAATCCCATTGTTGATTCGGATTCGGGTGCAGTAACGAGCTCAACAACCATCACGACGGACAATCCCATTGATGTGGTTGCAGGCGGAATGTCGGTTTCGGCTGTAGTCTCCAATAACGTTGGAAACTATGACGACAATTCATGGGGAACCGGCTGGACGGAGGGCACCGATCAAGCCTCGGGCTGGCATACGGTGGGTTCGGCCAACAGCGGCGCATATGGATCAGACACAACAGACAGCGGCTCTGCCACGTTTAATATAGCCGCCAGACAGGTTATCGTTGCTGCCTGTCTGCGGCCCTCGTCGGATGGGGATTTGGTGGCCTGGGTGCGCATCCCCAGTCTTGCCAAGGATACCGATAGCCAGATTTACATGTACTACGGCAACAGCTGTGTCGCTAATAACCCGGAAAATTCGGCAGGTGTCTGGGTTGACTACGCCGGTGTCTGGCACTTAACAGAAGACGGCAATGGAACTGCCGATGAATTCAAAGACAGCGCCCAATACGGCAATCACGGGCAAGGCGGTGAGGGTACCGTTGAGTTTGTGCCCAGCCAGGTGACCGGTCAGATTGCCAACGGGCAGGATTTTGATAATTCAGATGGCAAATGGGAGCTGATTGATTGCGGCAATGATTCGAGCCTGGACATCACCGGAAATCAAATAACGCTGCAGGCCTGGGTGAAGTACGATAGTGCTACTCACAGCCACATGGGTCCGTTAAACCACAAAGGCTGGAACAATGGCTACCGTCTGCTCATGGGGGAAAATGCCACCACAGTCAATTTCCAGATAACGGGGTCAAGCTATGACCTGGAGTCCAGCGGAACCCTTTCCACCGGTGCCTGGCATCATCTTGTGGCAACCTATGACGGTTCCAAAATGAAGATTTATATCGATGGTGCCAAGGATGCCAATGAGCTCGATAAAACCGACAACATCCTTTCCGTGCCACCGACCGAAAATGAAGTCTGGATCGGGCACGCTGATCAGCCAAAGGACGTGGCGTGGAGTTATCCATGGGACGGCCAGATTGACGAAGTCCGTATTTCTGCGACCGCCCAATCTGCGGACTGGATCGCCACCGAATACAACAACCAGAGCTCACCGGTCACGTTTTTAAGTGCAGGTGCCGAGGGAGCCGGCGGGCCCACCGCCATCAGCCTGGTCGAATTTACGGCCACCGGCGCAGGCAACGCGGTGCAGGTCAACTGGCAAACCGCCCAGGAGGTGTCCAACGTGGGCTTTAACCTGTACCGGGCAGACAGCCGCACAGGGCAGCTTTGAAAAAATCAACAACAGCCCTGATCCCGGCACTGAGCTTTTCAGTCACCGGCAGAAGCTACGGTTTTATCGACACCGACGTGGTGTTGGGCCAGCTTGTACTATTACAAGCTTGAAGACATCGATGTCTACGGCAAGCGCACCATGCACGGGCCCATCTGCGTGGACTGGGACGGCGACGGGCTGCCCGATGACTGGGAGATCAGATACGGGCTTAACCCGTGGTTAAATGATGCCAATCTCGATTCTGACGGTGACGGGCTGACCAACCTGCAGGAATATGAGCTGGGCACCGACCCGTTTAACCCCGATACCGACGGAGATGGGATTCCAGATGGCCAGGAAGCCAGGAAGCGAGAAAGCCAGGAAGCTGAAGGCACGCATCAGCTTAGCCGCGGGGTGGAGGTTGTCGCTGAAGATGAAAATGGCATTACCTTAGCGCTTTACACCGACACATTTTTTACCGAGAGCGTTTATGCCGACGGTATGGAATACGAACGGCTAAAGATCGATGATTACGTGCACGGTTTTAGCAGCGAGGTGGGCAAACCAGAGCTTCCGCTAAAAGGCATCCTGGTTAATATCCCCGAAGGGCAGATAGGCGAGCTGTCCATTTTACAAACCGTTGTTGAGACCCATAGCGGTTATCAGATCTTTCCGGTACCGGCAAACAGCGTTGATGATCAGGGTGTGGCAGCGGCTGTGGCAGAGAGCTTTGTAAAAGACGAAGCCGCCTATCAACAAGATGCCTTTTACCCGCAAGCAGTCGCGCAGTTAGGTGATCTGTTTGTCTTCCGTGATCAAAACAAACAGCAGCTGCTGTTTTACCCGTTTGCCTTTAACGCGGTAACCGGCGAACTTAACCATTACAAACGCATTCAGGTGCGTATTGACTATGTCAATGATCTGTATGCCAAAGTTGAAGATCACAGCGTTAGCCCCTGGTCGGTACCGCTGCCCGCACCATCTTCAGGCGATCTGTCAGAGACACTGGCCTCGATGGGCTCTTATGCCATGGCCTTTGGGGCATCGCCTTTGATCGTAAACCCGCTCTCCCCGGCGCTTACCTCTGTGGGTGTGATCATGGGCGCGGTGTGGTCACCGCCAGCTGATGGGGCTGCCGGCGCCTATAAGATCATGGTCTCAGAAGATGGCCTCTACCGGCTTGACAGCGCCTTTTTTAGCCAACAACGGCATTAATCCCGCCGACATCGATTTAGATACCGTGCGCCTCTATCATATGGGTGAAGAAGTCGCTGTTTTGGTCAACGATGCCGACACCCCCGGTGCCTTTGACGCCAACGATTATATCGAGTTTTACGGCCAGCCGGTAGCGGATCAATATGCCAAATACGCGGCCCAAAACATCTACTGGCT
Source organism: uncultured delta proteobacterium (assembly GCA_963706575.1). GTDB lineage: Bacteria > Desulfobacterota > Desulfobacteria > Desulfobacterales > JAHEIW01 > JAHEIW01. The sequence continues at coordinate 57,146 of CAVPNL010000008.1, forward strand.
GGTGACCGCTGGCGGCATCGGAACCCCCAAACGCATGGTGGCAGTCGATGGCACCCCGGCGGCCGGGCCTTTGGCCACCGAGCACAGCGCTTCTGGTGCGCTTAGAAGACGATGAATACTATGTGGGGCTGGCCCCGGGGGCAAACGAACGCGACCGCTGGTTTTTTGATGACTTTGTGCTGGGCACTGACTTTACCGGCGGAGCCGGATCCGGTTGAGGTGCCCTTTGACCTCACCTTGCCGGGGGTTATCGGTCAGGGCAATCTTACCATCTCCTTGTGGGGCTATTATGACACCGGCCATGAAGTGGAGGTGTGGGTAAATGATGTGTCCCAGGGCACTTTTAGCTGGTCCGGCATTGCCTTTTATGAGGTGAACCTGAGCGGGCTTAATTTAACCGAAAACACCACCGTAAAACTTGCCTGCCACACCGCTATGGACGGGCTCGATTGTTGATTATATCGAGGCCACTTACCCGCAAAGCTTTGCCGCGGTCACTGACAGCCTTCACCTTTAGCCACGACAGCGGCTACCGCTATATCATCGATGATTTTAGCACCGATGCCCTGCGTGTTTTTGACATCACCGAACCAGTTGATGTGGCACAGGTCACCGACCTACAAATTAACGGCACAGGTCCGTTTAGCCTTGAGTTTGAACCGCCGCCAAGCGGGCTGACCGACACCTTTCTTATCATCGGCACCGATGATTATAAGATCCCTGATGCGATTGTTGAAGATACGCCCTCTGATCTGGCCGACACCGCCAACAGCGCCGATTATATCTTAATTACCCACCAAGACATCGGCTGGGACGGTGGCGGTGCTCCAATATGGCTGGTTAACCGATCTGGTTGCCCTGCGTGAAGATGGTGATCTTAGAAGTCAAGGTGGTTAATGTCACCGACATCTACGATGAGTTTAGTTACGGGATACCCACCCCGGTGGCGATCCGTGATTTTCTGTCCTATGCCTACAGCAACTGGCGTACGCCCGCACCGCAGTATGTGCTTTTGGTGGGCGATAGCACCTATGATTTTAAGGACAACTACAACCGGGGCACCGTAAACCATGTGCCCGCATATACGGTGTTTACCGATTATATGGGGGAGACGGTCACAGACGAATACTTTGTCACCATCAGCGGCGATGATGCGCATGGTTGACATGTACATCGGGCGGCTTCCGGCCCAAAGCGCAGCTGAAGCGCACGGCGATGGCTAAATAAGATTATCGCCTATGAGACCGGGCTTAACACCGGCAGCTGGGAGAAAAACGTGGTACTGGTCGCCGATGATCAAACCGAGGCCTATGAGGCGGTCTTTGAGACCATCAATGAGGATGCCGCAGCGCTTCTGCCCTCAAAGATGGTGGCGCTTAAAGGGCTATTTAAACGATTATCTGCTGTCTGGTGATTTAAGCACTGACATCACCAACTGGATCAATGACGGGGCGCTAATTGTCAATTACAGCGGTCATGCCTCACTGCAGCAGTGGGCCGCCGAGGCGGTGTTTGTAAATGCCGATGTAAACACCCTGACCAACACAGGCAAATATCCGTTTTTTATCTCCATGAGCTGTTTGACCGGCTACTTCGGGTACCTGGATGCAGCCCTGGGCCCGCAGCCTTCATTGGCCGAAGCACTTGTTGCAGGCCGCCGACAAAGGGGCCGTAGCTGCGCTAATGCCCACGGGCATGACCACCACAGCAGGCCAGCACATATTCAACAACGCGGTCTTTGAGGCCATTTTTGTAAACGATATCAGACAATTGGGCCCTGCGATCGCCGCTGCCAAACAAACCCTTTTAGCTAACGGCGATGCCTATTTTGAACAGATATCGCAAACCTTTTTGCTCTTTGGCGACCCGGCTCAAACTTTAAAGATCCCGCTGCCCAGGATGCCCAGCGGGGTAAAGGCCTATTGGGAAAACAACTCCGTGCGCATTCACTGGAATGCGGCCTTAGATAGCAACGGCAACGCGGTGGCGGGCTACAACATCTACCGCGCCAGTGCCCCGGCAGGCCCTTACAGCAGGGTCAACACCGAGCTTGTCAGCGGCACCGAGTTTGTCGACACTGACGGCACAGTGGGAATTAATGAGGGCGGTGGAGCCGGCGGCAGTTATTACGGGGTCACTGCGGTTGACAGCTTCGGGGATGAAAGTGCCCAGTCTTTAGGCATCAGCCCGGCTTCAGTCGCCTCATCGGCCGAAGCCGCGGTGGCGGCCTGTTTTGTCGGTGCTGTCAATGGGTCAATACCCGCGGGGCTGTTCTGGATTTTGGCGGTCTTTGCCATCGCGGTGGTCGTTGCCCATTGGCGCTCCCGCAATATGCGGGATTTCACTTCTTGATTAGATATATTCAGGTGTTCAAACGGCCTACGGCACAAGGAGTACGGCAAAAGTAGGGCGACCCTCCGCGGTCGCCAATCGATGGCGGCGAGGGGCCCGCCCTACATTTGACTCCGTTGCCCCTTTGCATGCCGGCAGTGAGTGATTCGTGGCTGGAAGCCACTCCCACCATATTTAAGTTGATGCGATAACCCTCTAATCTATTTCCACAAAATGTGTGATCTTTCCAAAAAATGTGGGATGCGGCATCTTGCCGGCGATACAAAATAGGGCGGCCCTGCGTAGCCGCGGCGAAGTCAGCGCCTTTTGCGTGACGCAGACGGGCGTACCGCTTATTATCTTCTTCTTAACGCTTGGCGAATCGTACCTGCTTTTCTGTGACAACAACGAATTTAAAATATCTTTATAAACTTTTTCGGCTGTAATCATGGCTAAACACCTTCCTTGATAACTTATTCTATCATTTTGTCAATCAATTTTCAGCGGAGTGGGCGGCCGAAATGGGCGGCAAAGATAAGCTCTAAAAAACTCTGATTTTAGGGCTGAGTGCTGAAGGTAAAGGGAGCGGTCCTTGGGACCTCTAAGAGCGCTGCGCTTCAAGAGCACTACGTTTTAGGAGCGGCTCTTTGAGCCTTGAATCAGAAACCCAGAACCTGTCGGATGCTTTCTGTCATCTGTTTGCTGACACCTGACACCTGAACACTGAAACCTGATACTACTTGAACCAATCAAACCAATAAAACGGTTTTTGAGTAAATCAGATCGAACATCGAAAAACCTTATTTCCCTCCAAAACTTAATTCTTTCCCTGAAAAATTCTTATAAAAAAATTTAATGAGCTATTAATTTTTTTTAGAGCTGAAAGCTTTCTTTCCTTTGCGAATAAAGTCATTCATACCGCTGTTTTTACTCAAGATTTCATCATAATTGCCGATAATTAATTCAGGTAGGCCTGTGTTCTGAGCGTACGGGAAATGCAGATATGATGCAATATCCTGAAAAAATTGAATAAAAATCCAAATCCTTGATGCCGAATATTTTTATTTTGGATGGCAAATTTTGCCTCAAATGGGATGATAAGGAACTCGTAAGTATTTGAAAAAAAAACAAAAAAAATATTTATTGTCTTGGATGCATTGGTATATTTTTTGCAGATAATGATTGAAATCAATAAATTTTTTAAAAACCATCGTCATAAAAAATCTGACGATCAAAAACACATATGACCCAGAAACTCTCAAATGGAAATGTGTTGCTGCTGCCAATGAACAATAGAATATGTCAGCAGGGCAGAAAGGGCCGCAGCCGCGGCAGCGCAAGATGGACAGCCGCGGCACTGGTTCTGGTCCTTTTCCTGTTTGGCGTTGCGACCTCAGCCCAGGCTGCGTGGTATGACTCGAACTGGCAGTACCGCAAGAAGCTTACCATCGACTACAAAAAGTTGGGGCGACACTGATCAACTTCCCCGTTTTAGTCTCTCTTTCTTCCGATGCCGACCTTGCTGCCGATGCTCAGGATGACAATGACGATATCCTCTTCACCAGTTCTAATGGCACCACCAAACTGGACCACGAGATCGAATATTTCAACGGCACCACCGGCCAGCTCGTCGCCTGGGTGAAGATTCCCAGCCTCTCCAACACGGTGGACACCGAAATCTACATGTACTATGGGAATGGTTCTGCAACCAGCCAGCAGAATGCCGACAGGGGTGTGGGATGATGGCGGCTTAAATTACTACAAGGGTGTCTGGCATCTCAATCAGAGTTTTGCAGACAGCACCACATACGGCAACAATGGAACCAACAACGGTACTACTGATACCAGCGGAAAGATTGCCAATGGGCGGGATTTCGAGAACAACCCGACCCCCTCCAACCAATACATCTCGGTGGCAGACAATGCCAGCCTTCATATCTCGGACTACATCACCGTTGAAGCCTGGGTGAATCCGGAAACCGTTGGTGTTTGGGAGACAATTGTCTCCAAAATGAGGACGGGCGCGCAGGAAGACCTCTACTTTGTTTTAGACGACAGTACTTCTTCGCTATTTGTAGGTTTGAGTGGCGCTTATCTAAATTGGGACTCAGGTGTCGATATTACTGACGGAAGTTGGCAACATGTCGCTATGACCTATAATGGGTCTAACCTTCGTGTTTACAGAAATGGGGCCCAGACGTCGGTGGGAGCCACTGGGACGCTCGACCTCGCTACGAACACAGATCCCCTTTATATGGGGTATAACACTGGATGGACTAACGAGCTCTGGGACGGACAGCTCGATGAAGTCCGGATCTCTAATTACGCCCGTCCCGGCACCTGGATCAGCACCGAGTTCAACAACCAGGACGACCCCGGGCCCGGCGCCGGGTCGTTTTTCAAAAGCCTGGGAAGTGAAGAACAAGCGACGCCACCTCCATTTACCGCTCGGTGGGCACCACGGCTACCGCGCTGGCTAGTGGTGGCGCCGGTAGTACACAGGCAATTAAGATTCAGAGAGGCACCGCTGACGTGCCCAATACCGGCACGACGCAGACTGCCCCCAGCAACTTTACGGCCTTTGGTTCATTAACCTCAGCATTTGTATTGAATAAGAATAACAGATTTGGCTCAGCGGGTGCTTCTGCTCTCGACGCGACAAACAGACTTGTTGCTGATTTGTCTTTGAGAATTGAGCTTACGGCGACCGATACTATCACCTTTACCAGATTAGCGACTGGCGATGCAGCTAATTATCGAGCTGATTGGGAATCCTGGGAATATGTCGGCGCACCCGGCGGTCCGAATGAATTTATTGTCCGTTCAAGAGATACGGTTACGATTACCGCCGGCAGTAGAACCAACGCCGCAACTCTTACCAATACGCCAACTGATATTAACAAATGTATTCCATTCATTACGGGCATTTCCAATACAAATACCGGGACAGCATCGCAAGGCCTGACTGCGCTTGCCTGGATATCCGGAGCCAATACGCTCAATATCGAACGTGGCGGTGACGCAAGGAGACACCGTTGTTCAGGTAGTCACCGTTGAGTTCACCGGTTCAAACTGGAGAGTCGGCCATGGTAGGACCAGCTGATTTTGATGGTGTTACTGGCGATACCGGAACTGTAACTCTATATGAAGATGCTGATGGTCAAACGACTCCTTTCACCTTAAACAGTGTGAACAACGCAATCATTGGCTTCCGCCCAATTCAAAGGCGACGATACGGGTAACAATTATGCTATCGAAGATACCTACCCGGCAATGTATATCAGCAGCTACAACCCAGGTTTCCTGGGTATTTGATGTTGGCCACGGCGGCACAGACAACCAGATCTTTGTTCATGTCCTTGAAAACTGCCGACATGTCTGTCACTCCGTTATCCACTAACTACCGGAAATGTGGCAGGTGATAGCGATGTCGACATTACTTCTGCCGGGGTTACAGACTTAACGAATACGGCTATCTTTGGGACTCGAGAATCATCAGGCGGAGGAACCGCCTTGCCTAGAGGATGGATGAACTATCGGCTGACAAGTACGACAAACGCAGCTCTGTGGTGTACCCGTTTAGGGAATACAATTGAATCCAGAATTGAAATTGCCATTATGCCCAGGATCCAGGATCGGCACCAACGAATTGGTTATTTCCGGGTCAACCGCCACCTTTGGCACCGCCCTGGATGATAATATCGGCGTCGGCGACGTGATTCAGTATGATTCCGATGGCAACGGCAGCATCGATGCGCTGGCATTTGTTCACGGGCGAACCGACTCTCAGACCTATACGGTCAAAGACAAAGACGGTAATCCGCCCACAGCGGTGACGTCAGACTATGACTGGGAGATCTTATCGCGCCTATACCTCACTGGCCAACTGGGAATCTCAAACCGAAAATTCAAACATCACCGAACCTGTCGAAAATGATGTCAATCCGTCAACGGATCTGGTCAGCGCCAATGCGATTATGATGGCGGCCTGTTATGCAGACGGGGCGGATACGACTGCAGTCACCATCGACGGCTGGACCACCGGAGACAATAACTATATTAAAATTTATACACCGGTTTCTTCATCCGAGGTCGGCGCATCCCAGCGGCATAATGGTACCTGGGATGACAGCAAATATCGAATCGAATCCACCAGCGCTCCGATTAACATCGGCGCAGGCAGGTACCGGAGCTGCAAACGTGTGGATCGACGGGTTACAGATCTATTTGTCATCCGTAACCGGCAATGGCAATTCCGGTATCCTCTCTTATCAGACGGCCCAGGCAAATCATAGAATCAGCAACAATATCATCCGCAGCGTGACAAACAATACTTACTCTTATGTTGGAATATATCTTTATGACGCTGCGGCGAGCAGTGAGGCGCGGATCTGGAATAACATCGTATACGGTTTCGATGGTACGAATGCATCCGGCATCGGCAATTCCGATTCAGATTATACAGCCTACGTCTATAATAACACCGTCTATGATTGTACGACCGGTTATGGGACATCTGGGACATCTATAGCCAAGAACAATATTGCTTTCAATAATGGTGATGACTATGCCGGCACCTTTAACTCTGCCTCTGATTATAATCTGGGTGAAGATGCGGCGTTCAGTGGAGACGACAATTATGTCCAGACGACCCAAACCGCAGCGCAGATGTTTGTTGACCCAACCGGTTCACCTCCTGATTTCCACGTCTTAGCCACTTCGGATGCGCGCGACGCCGGCATAGCCCTTTCTGCTGATGCTAATCTGGCCTTTACAGACGACATCGACGGCAACACCCGCTCAGGGACCTGGGAGATCGGAGCTGATGAGTATATGTGTAGCCCAATCAGCTTTGATGCGGCTTCGGTCTCCTCAGGAGATGGCGAAGCGGCTTCCATTAGTTGGTCTCACACGGTTACTAGCAGCGGATCCGATCGCATTCTTGTGGTTGGTGTGAGCTGGCGAAATGGTGGTGCTGGAACACAGACCGTAAGCAGCGTGACATACAATTCTCAGCCGCTGACCGAAATTCGGAAAGATGAGAAGTTTGACAGTGAATCCAGATCCAGCGCACTGTACTATCTCACCGACCCTCCCACGGGTAGTGCCTATACGATTCAAGTAAACTTTAGTGGAGCCGTCTACCGATCCGTTGGAGGCGCGGTTTCTCTCACCGGCGTTGACCAATCCGATCCCGTGGATGCCGAAAACGGTGTTGCCGGTGCGCTCCCCGACACTAACCCCAGTGTGACGGTCACCACCAATACGGATGGTGCCTGGGTTGTTGATGCCCTGTGTATTCGTGAACCAAGTGGAACGACAAGTGTTAGTCGGTGGACAGACAGAGAGATGGAACCGTCGAACGTCAATGCCCAATGGCATAGATGGTACAGGGTCGACCATGGGACCCAAGTCGCCGGCTGGTGACGTTACCATGAGCTGGACCACGGGGACCAATGAGGGTTACTCGATAAGTGCCGTAGCACTCAAACCGGTTTGCAGTTCTTCCAGCAATCAAACCCCCAGCGATCCGACGATCAACGATCACAATGACGGCAGCACGACCTCGGACAACACGCCTACCCTGGGTTTCACCCAGTCGGATCCCGACGACGCAGAGCAGGTCCAATACCGCATCCAGATCGATGATACGGACAACACATTCAGTAGCCTGGTGGTGGATTATACCTCGGCCCTGATGGCCGAGGGGGCCGCAAGTTTTACGGTCGGCCAGGCTGAAGGATCGGGCACTTACACCGTGGGCAGCGCCAGCCAGACCCTGGCGGACGGCGACTATTTCTGGCGGGTGATGACCACTGATGACGAGTCGGCTGCCAGCGGCTGGACCCAGGCGACTACGGGCAGCAGTGTCGCTTTTACGGTGGATACCTCCGGGTCCGTTGTCTCCTTTATTGGTAGCGGAGGTATTACGGGAACTTCCTTCTTTTTTGATATTGGTACTGCCGGTACAGATAGATTGGTTGTTATTATCGCAGATGATGAAAGCCAGAATATTGATTTAACGGGAGTGAGCGTTGATGGGAAATCCTGCAACTACGTCGCTACGGCAAACAATACCCAGGATGCTACTGGAAACCACCAGGAAATGTGGTACTGCGATGAAGATGATCTCGGTGCTTCCAGTGGTTCGGTTAATGTAGCAATAACGGGGGGTGATGCGGGTTGGGCAATTCATGCGCATCTTTACACCGGCGTCAATCAGGGCGGGCCGACTGATTCACAGATAGATGAGACCTCGCTCACCCAAAACGAGATTCTGCCAGCTGCTGTTGATATCCCGGCAAATGGACTTCTCGTCTTTGGTGCAGCAAATGGACAATCAGGAAGCTACAACGATGCGGATTGGGATACCAATCCCACCGAGGGAAGTGACGACGGGCTGAGTCCTGAAATTGAATTGACAGAGGTCACTGATGGGCCCCATCCGTCTTCTGCCATATTGGCAACAGCGTATTGGATTTCAGATGTTGGTGCTCAAACAAATAGATTATTCCGAGCAAGAGGCGACGTCGCTAACAACCGCGGTACAGGTATCATCGCATCATGGGGCGAAGCAGCCGCAGGTAATCAAACGCCAGACAATCCGACGATCAACGACCACAATGACGGCAGCACGACCTCGGATAACACGCCAACGTTGGGCTTTACTCAATCGGATCCCGACACCTCGGAGCAGGTCCAGTACCGGATTCAGATCGACGATACAGACAACACCTTCAGCAGTCTGGTGGTGGATTACACCTCGGATTTTATGGCAGAAGGGGCGGCCAGCTTCACCGTAGGTCAGGCGGCAGGATCGGGCACATACACTGTGGGCAGTGCTGGGCAGATCCTGGCAGACGGCGGCTATTTCTGGCAGGTGATGACCACAGATGACGAATCGGCTGCCAGCGGCTGGACCCAGGCCACCACCGGCAGCAATATCGCCTTTACAGTGGATACTTCGCCAACTGCTCTATACCGCTCGGTGGGCATTACGGGCACCGCCCTTACAAACGGCAGCGGCAATGCACTCACCATTTCGGGTTCTACCGCGACATTCGGAAGTGCACTTGCGAACAACATCGGGGTAGGCGATGTCATTGAGTACGACTCGGACGGCAACAGCTCCATCGATGCGCTGGCATTTATCCACGGCCGCACTGACTTTCAGACCTATACGGTCAAAGACAAAGACGGGAATACACCCACAGCAGTGACCGGAGACAACGATTGGGCCATTTATCGGGCTTACACCTCGCTGGCCAATTGGGAGTCTCAAACCGAAAATGCCAACATTACCGAGCCCACCGAAGATGACGTCAACCCCTCAAAAGATCTGATCACTGCCAATACGATAATGATGGTGGCCTGCTACGGGGATGGGGCTGATTCAAGTTCGACAGTGGCGATTTTAAGTACCGACTGGACCACCGGTGCGGACAACTATATCAAGATCTATACACCGACTTCTTTGGCCGAGGTCGGCACCAGTCAACGTCATAATGGCGTTTACAGCACGTCTGCATACAGATTTGAACCAGCGCCGTCAGCTGATTATGAGCCCCAATTGGAAGTAAAAGTGGATTGCTGGATTGAGGGACTGCAGTTTTCGCGTCCCTCAGGCTATAAAGGCGTATCTGTATTATTGGATACCGACGGCGCTGCGGATACATTTAGCTTTAGCCACAACATTCTAAAGGCGGCGGATCAGCTGACCGATACTGACGACTGGGGCGGCCTGCAAATATATGATTCGGGTACCAGTATTGTCAAAGTTTGGAATAACATCGTCTACGATTATAATATTCCTGCAACCGCCTATTGGCAATTTGGTCTTAATAACACTTCCGCAGATGTTACCGGTTACTTTTACAACAATACGGCAATTAACTGTTATGTTGGCATCATTGGATACTTAGATGGTATCGAAGTAATTAACAATATTGCTCAGGACGGCGTCTATGGCTATGGTAACTGGGAATCCGACCATGCTAACACGGGCTATAACATTTCAGACCTCTCCGATGCTCCGGGCAGCAACTCCCAGAATTCCATCACCCTGACCTTTGCCGATAAAGACGGTGACGACTTTCACTTGGACAGCACGGATACCACCGCCATCGGTGACGGACTGGACCTTTCGTCGACCTTCAGCGACGACATCGATGGCGATTTGCGCAGCAGCTGGGACATCGGAGCGGACGAATATACAGCCGGCGGCGGCAATCAGACGCCCGATGATCCAACGATAAACGACCACAATGACGGCAGCACGACATCGGACAACACACCCACCCTGGGCTTTACCCAGTCGGATCCGGATGCCTCCGAGCAGGTCAAATACCGCATTCAGATCGATGCGACCGACAACACCTTTTCCAACCTGGTGGTGGATTACACCTCGGATTTTATGGCCGAAGGGGCTACCAGCTTCACCGTGGGCCAGGCGGAAGGGTCTGGCACTTACACCGTGGGCAGCGAGAGCCAGACACTGACAGACGGCGACTACTTCTGGCGGGTGATGACCACCGATGACGAGTCGGCTGCCAGCGGCTGGGCCCAGGCCACCTCCGGCGCCAGTGTCGCTTTTACAGTGGATACTGCTGCCGCCTGTTCCGGTGTGGTGTTCAATGCCCTATATGAAGGTACAACCCAGATTGCGGCGAGCGGATATATAGCAACGGTTGACATCAACGATGTGGATATGTCCAAATCCTTTCTGGTGTTCAGCGCCGCTGTTGACGACAATAATCCTCAGTGCACTCAGATTCGGGGTAATCTATACGATGCCGGTTCCGGCGACATTAAAATCGATTTCGAACGCTACGAATCTACCTGCCCGATAGCCGATATCCGCTATTACGTGGCGGAATTTTCCAGCGGGGTGAGCGTGCAGCGCGGCACTAAGACCACTATGAGTTCAGACACCATAAATGTTCCCCTGAGCCCCACGGTGGATACCAGTAAAAGCTTTCCGCTGATCAGCGGCTTTGTAAGTAGCACGACACACAACGGTAATGATTTTATCGAAGCTGAAATTACCGCCAACAATAATCTGCAGCTGAGGAAAAATACCGCTGACGGGACCGCCAAGGTTGACTGGCAAGTCATCGAGTATGCGTGCAGTACGGTTCAAAAAAATACCATCTCGAGCTGGGCAACCGGGTCGACAACCGACACACTCAGCCCCACGGTGGACCTGTCCAAATCATGGCTGATTTACAGCTATAAAACCGATAATGGCGGTGATGCCACCATGTCGGAAAACATGGTGCGCGGGCGAATCACCGCTTCCAATGAGCTTACCTTTGACAGAGATGATACCGGTTCCAACATCGATCTGACCTGGTATCTCGTTGAGTTTACCGATGCCACCACAGTTAAACACGGCACAGAAGATTTTGCGGCTGGTGACAGCCAGGAAAATGTCACCTTGTCACCGTCGGTTAACCTGGCGAGTACCATGGCGCTTGGTGGCATGTATATGCGGGGAGGAAAGAGCACGCATGACAGTGATGACAACCCCGGCTACGGCTGGTTTACCTTTGATTTAACGGCCGACAACAACCTGCAGATTACCCGAAACGCAAATGCGGGTGCGGCTGCTGATGTGGGCTGGTTTGTGATCGAGTTTGATGCCCCTGCAACTGCCCCCTGGTATAATACCGACTGGCAGTACCGAAAACACCTCCGAATTGACTCATCCCGTGTTGCCGGTAACCTTAGCAACTTTCCGGTGCTGATCAGCACAACCGATGCGGACTGGATAGAAGACAGCCAGGGTACTCCCGGTCATGTGGCTCAGACAGACGGCGGTGATATCGTTTTCACAGCCTCGAACGGCACCACCAAACTGGATCACGAGATAGAGACTTACAATCCTGTCACCGGCGAGCTGGTTGCATGGGTAAAAGTGCCTTCGCTTTCAGCTTCGACGGACACCAACCTTTACATTTACTACGGCAACACCTCCCTGGCCGAGGCCTCAAACCAGTGGAATACTGCCGGGGTGTGGAGTAACAATTTTAGAGAGGTGTTCCATTTAGATGAACCTTCCGGAACGCTAAACGATTCAAGTGCCAGCGGTTACACCGGTGCGGCCGGGGGCAGTGTGGCACAGGGCGTTTCCGGAAAAATATCAAAAGCGGTCGAATTCGATGGCTCGATAAACTCTCATGTGACTCTGTCTGACGGGAGCATGGCGGCTGACCAGACCTGGACCTTCTCTGCCTGGGTCAGGGCAGACACAATCGCGGGCGAATGGGATGCGATTGTCCACAAGGGCAGGGATTCGAATGATGACTGGCAGGGTTTGTGGATAAATGGCAGCAATCGTCTGTCCCTCGGCTGGGAGGCGGATGGCGGCGGCGGTAACGTTGACGGCAGTGTGCTTTCGGCGGGCAACTGGTACTATGTTGCCGGGACCTATGATGGCACCAATCGAAGGCTTTATCTGAATGGTGGATTAGACGGCGGCCCGGATCCATCAGGACCTCACGACACGAGCATCGACGAAGGAACCCAAATTGGCGAGGATTATCCCAATGGCAGCGCATTGGATGGCATCGTTGATGAAGTTCGCATTTCTACGATTGCGCGGCCTGCAGAGTGGCTCGCCACCGAGTACAACAATCAGCGGGCGCCTGCGGCCTTTTACACCGTGGGGATCGAGGAAACCGATGGCACCGACGCCGACCCCTTAAACAACGGCTGGCAATACAGCAAGAAAATTACCATTCTGGCCTCGGAAGTGGCAGCTGACCTGACAAACTTCCCGGTGCTCATCAGGACCACCCACGCCGACTGGAAGGAGACCTCAAACGGCGGCAACGTGGCCCAATCCGACGGCGGGGATATCCTTTTTATGGCAGGTAACCGGATCACCAAGCTCGATCACGAAATCGAGATTTACGATGAGATCACCGGTGAACTGGTGGCCTGGGTGGAGGTTCTCTCACTTTCAACCTCTCAGGACACCGACATCTACATCTTCTACGGCAATGCAAATGCGGTTGACCAGTGGAACCCCACCGGCGCAGGCGTCTGGGAGCCGAATTACGCCGGTGTCTGGCATATGAAGGAAACGCCGACGGTTGATTCCTATTCCTATGATTCAACAGCAGAAGATAATGATGCAACTTTTATGACGATGGCCAGCGATGACCAGGTGCCCGGAAAGATTGACGGCAGCCTTGATTTTGACGGAGGAAGTGACTATCTCGATCTCCCGGATGCCAAGCTGCAGGCCATTGATTCCGCCATTACGGTTTCGTGTTGGGTTGAACCGGATGTAGATAATAGTGAAATGGCGATTTATAGTGCGGGGCTGAACAGCGGCAATAATCAAGGTGTATATATTCAAATGAACTCCGACGGTACCCTCGGTTTTGAAACGGGTAACGGAACTACTTGGAATTTCCTAGACTCCTCAACAACCATTTCTACCAGTGGGACGCATATTGCCGCAACCTGGAATGGCACGACAAAGAAAATCTACATTGATGGATCAAAGGAACTTACCGAGTCTGGCTTTACAGGGCCAATCGATTACAAAGGAAGCGATACATTCATTGGATTGGGATGGCTACCGTCGGAGAGACCTTTCGACGGTGTTATCGATGAATGCCGTGTTTCCAAGGTCGCCCGCTCCGCCGCCTGGATCGAGACCGAGCACAACAACCAAAAAACGGACTCTACCTTTTATGTGATCGATGATGATTGGGTGGGTCCATGCTGGGACGGCAATTATGCTTACCGGAAAAAATTGACGATTACGGCCGGCAGTGACGATATCCCCGCTGGCTACTCGGTATCGGTGACTCTGGATCACGCTGCGCTAGTTTCTGCCGGCAAGTCTCTGGCGAGCGGAGATGACCTGCGGGTGGTGCACTGGGATGGGTCGAATTGGACTGAGCTTGACCGTGTTCTTGAGCCGCTTTCCGCCTGGGACGACGCATCGACTCAGATCTGGTTTGCCCTGGTCGACCCAATCTCTGCCTCCAGCGCGGACAGCACTTACTATCTGCACTACGGTTATCCCTCGGCCAGCAACCCGCCGGATGACTGGGCCAATGTCTTTATGGTGGGAGACGATTTCAATGACGGCACTCTGACGAGCGGAATGACAACTTCGACTGCCGGCACCGCGAGCATAACCGAGACCGGAGGGGAGGCCTTTATCGACCTGGGTACCGATGAGAACAATGACGCAGGTATCATCGTAACAGCGGACCCCCTGCCGAGCGATAAAAAATTTGCCATCCGGCACAAGACCAAGCTTGTGAGCGGTGGTGGGGTAGCGTTCGCCCCCGCTGAGGCCAAAGCCCTCGGTATTCTCCAGTGGGATGAGCCCGGGCCAACGGTGGCAGATAGCTCCATCGAGGGCACCAGGCGCCGGATTGTAGCCTTGCATTTCGTTGATGATCAAGCGTGGATTCAGTACAACCCTGACGCACATGGCGGATCACAGCAGGCCGCCTGGAACGGAACGAACTGGGTCGAAGGCTGGTGGAATAAGTGGGGGGATCTTTCCCTGGATACGTACTACATATACGACCTGATCAGCAACGGAACAAACTGGTACGTGCGAGTGAGTAACGCCAGCGGCACGGTGCTCACCGAAACAGACCCCGTTGCCTGGTCGGTTATAGAGGACTATGACCCGGGTGATCCCTTATGGTTCTACTGGGGCGAGGTATACACGAACGCCTACTATGCCGATCAGAAGAGCGACTGGGTTTATGTGCGCCAATACGTCGATTCTGAGCCGACAAGCTCAGCTGGGCGGTGAGGAAAATGGCTGCGACGGAGAAGCCACCGCCGTCAGCCTGATTTCCTTTACGGCCAAAGGCGCGGGCGCTGCGGTTCAGGTCAACTGGCAAACCGCCCAGGAGGTGTCCAATGTGGGCTTTAACCTGTACCGGGCAGACAGCCGCACAGGGCCGTTTGAAAAGATCAACGCCAGTTTGATTCCGGCGCTGAGCTTCTCTGCTTCGGGCCGATCCTATGGCTTTACCGACACAAACGTGGTGTTGGGCAACCTGTACTATTACAAACTTGAAGACATCGATGTATACGGCACACGCACCTTCCATGGGCCCATCTGTGTGGACTGGGATGGCGACGGGCTTCCCGATGACTGGGAGATCAGATACGGGCTAAATCCTTGGGCAAATGATGCCAACATCGACTCAGACGGTGATGGGCTGACCAACCTGCAAGAATATGAGCTGGGCACAGATCCGTTTAACCCCGATACCGATGGAGACGGGATTCCAGATGGCCAGGAAGCCAGGAAGCGAGAAAGCCAGGAAGCTGAAGGCACGCATCAGCTTAGCCGCGGGGTGGAGGTGATCGCAGAAGATGAAAATGGGATTACCTTAGCGCTTTACACCGGCTCATTTTTTACCGAGAGCGTTTATGCCGACGGTATGGAATACGAACGGCTAAAGATTGACGATTACGTGCACGGTTTTAGCACAGATATGGGCAAACCCGAGCTGCCCCTTAAAGGCATCCTGGTTAATATCCCAGAAGGGCAGATCGGTGAGCTGTCCATATTACAGACCGTCGTTGAGACCCATAGCGGTTATCAGATCTTTCCGGTACCGGCAAACAGCGTTGATGATCAGGGTGTGGCAGCGGCAGTGGCAGAGAGCTTTGTAAAAGACGAAGCCGCCTATCAACAAGATGCCTTTTACCCGCAAGCAGTCGCGCAGTTAGGTGATCTGTTTGCCTTCCGTGATCAAAACAAACAGCAGCTGCTGTTTTACCCGTTTGCCTTTAACGCGGTAACCGGCGAACTTAACCATTACAAACGCATTCAGGTGCGTATTGACTATGTCAATGATCTGTATGCCAAAGTTGAAGATCACAGCGTTAGCCCCTGGTCGGTGCCGGTCTCAGCGCCAGCGGATCTGTCAGAAACACTGGCCTCGATGGGCACGATGGCCATGGCCTTTGGTGCCTCACCGCTGATTATAAACCCGCTTTCACCGGCGCTAACCTCTATGGGTGTGATCATGGGCGCTGTGTGGTCGCCGCCTGCTGACGGGGTCAGCACAGCCTACAAGATCATGATCTTAGAAGAGGGCATCTACCGGCTTGATGCCGATTTTTTTACCGAACACGGCATCGATATCGGCAGCATCGATCTTGGCAGCGTGCGGCTCTATTACCTCGGAGAAGAGCAGGCCATTTTTGTCAACGATCAGGATAGCCCCGGTGTTTTTGATGCCAACGACTTTATCGAATTTTACGGCCAGCCGGCAGCTGATCAATATGCCAAATACAGTGCCCAAAACATCTACTGGATGGTGACCGCAGGCGGTGTCGGAGCCCCCAAACGCATGGTTGCCGTAGACGGCAATCCCGCAGCCGGGCCGGTGGCCACAACGCACAGCGCTTCTGTGCACTTAGAAGACGATGAATACTATGTGGGGCTTGCGCCGGGGACAAACGATCGAGACCGCTGGTATTTTGATGACTTTGTGCTGGGAACTGATTTTACCGGCGGGCCTAATCCGGTGCAGGTGCCCTTTGACCTCACCTTGCCGGGAGTTATCGGCCAGGGGAATCTTACCATCTCATTGTGGGGCTATTATGACACCGGCCATCAGGTGGAAGTATGGGTTAATGACATTTCCCAGGGCACTTTTAGCTGGAGCGGTGTTGCCTTTTATGAGGTGAGCCTGAGCGGGCTTACTTTAACCGAAAACACCACCGTTAAGCTTGCCTGCCACACCGCTATGGACGGGTTGATTGTCGACTACCTTGAGGCCAGTTATCCGCAAAGCTTTGCCGCGGTCAATGACACACTCAAGTTTAGCCACGACAGCGGTTATCGCTATATCATTGATGATTTTAGCACCGATGCAGTTACGCGTTTTTGACATCACCGACACAGACGCAGTGGCCCAGGTGACGAACTTACAAATTAGCGGTGCAGGTCCCTTTAGCCTTGAGTTTGAACCGCCGCCAAGCGGTCTAATCGACACCTTTGTTGTCATCGGCACCGATGATTATAAGATTCCAGACGGTATTGTCGAAGACACAGCCTCTGATCTGGCCGACACGGCCAATCAGGCCGATTACATCTTAATTACCTACCAAGACATCGGCTGGGACGGTGGTGGCAGCGCCTATGGCTGGTTAACGGATTTGGTTACCCTGCGGGAAGATGGTGATCTCAGTGTTAAAGTGGTTAATGTCAACGACATCTATGATGAGTTCAGCTACGGGATAACCACCCCGGTGGCGATCCGTGACTTTTTGTCCTATGCTTACGACAACTGGCGCACGCCGGCCCCGCAGTATGTGCTGTTGGTGGGCGACAGCACCTATGATTTTAAGGACAACTACAACCGGGGCACCGTAAACCATGTGCCCGCTTATACGGTGTTTACCGATTATATGGGAGAGACGGTCACAGACGAATACTTTGTGACCATCAGCGGCGATGATGCGCTGGCTCGATATGTACATCGGGCGGCTTCCGGCCCAAAACGCAGCCGAAGCCACGGCGATGGCTAATAAGATAATTGCCTATGAAACCGGGCTAAACAACGGCAGTTGGGAGAAAAACGTAGTATTGGTCGCCGATGATCAAACCGAGGCCTATGAGGCGGTCTTTGAGACCATCAATGAGGATGCCGCAGCGCTTCTGGCCTGCTAAGATGGTGGCGCTTAAAGGGCTATTTAGACGATTATCTGCTGTCTGGTGATTTAAGCACTGACATCACCAACTGGATCAATGACGGGGCGTTGATTGTCAATTACAGCGGCCATGCCTCCTTGCAGCAGTGGGCCGCCGAGGCGGTTTTTGTAAATGCCGATGTAAACACCCTGACCAACACAGGCAAATATCCGTTTTTTATCTCCATGAGCTGTTTGACCGGCTACTTCGGGTACCTGGATGCAGCCCTGGGCCCGCAGCCCTCATTGGCCGAACAATTGTTGCAGGCCTGCCGACAAAGGGGCAGTGGCTGCGCTGATGCCCACGGGCATGACCACCACAGCGGGGCAGCACATATTAAACAACGCGGTCTTTGAGGCCTTTTTTGTAAACGATATCAGACAGTTGGGACCAGCGATCGCCGCTGCCAAACAAACCCTTTTAGCCAACGGTGATGCCTATTTTGAGCAGATATCACAGACGTTTTTGCTCTTTGGTGATCCGGCACAAACATTGAAGATCCCGCTTCCCAGAATGCCAAGCGGGGTTGCGGCCTATTGGGAAGGTAACAATGTGCGCATCAGCTGGAATGCAGCCTTAGATAGCAACGGCAACGCGGTTGCGGGCTACAATATCTATCGCGCATCTGCCCCGGCTGGTCCTTACAGCAGGGTCAACACCGAGCTTGTCACCGGCACTGAGTTTGTCGACACAGACGGTGCTGTGGGCATCGATTCTGGCGGTGGCGGCAGCTCCGGCAGCTATTATGGGGTTACAGCGGTTGACAGCTTCGGTGATGAAAGTGCGCAGTCTTTAGGCATTAGCCCGGCTTCGGTTGCATCAGCGGCCGAGGCACCGGTGGCAGCCTGTTTTGTGGGTACGGTGACCGGGTCAATACCGGCGGGGCTGTTCTGGATTTTGGCAATCTTTACCAGCGCTGTGATTGTCGCCCATTGGCGCTCCCGCTATATGCGGGATTTCACTTCTTGATTAGATATATTAAGGTGTTCAAACGGCACACGGCGCACGGTAAAGCGGAATGAATGAATCGTGGCTGGAAGCCACTCCCACGATCTTTAAGTAATGCAATATTCCTCTAATCTATTTCCATAAAATGTGGGAGCGGCATCTTGCCGCGAAAAAAATAAGGTGGCCCTTCGTAGCCGCCAATCGATGGCCGGCGCCCATCTTCGCCCTATCGGGCTACGCAAGGGCACGTGGTGGTAGACTCTACGCTCCCTCAATTAGTTCCAATTTTTTTCTTTATGGCTTTGAGCTCGTCAGGATTAAAAGCAAAGTTCTTGCCTATCCGTGTGTAATCCAATTTGCCGGCTTTTACCCATCTTCTTATGGTAATTTCTGCAACCTCTAGATATTCAGCGGCTTCTTTAAGCGAGAATGGTGACTTTCTAATGTCGTCGAATACTTCACCGTGGGTATAGAGATTTTTTTCAAATCCTTGTCGTGCAATGGTAGCAAATAATTTTTCCCTTTCAGGTACGGGCATTTTTAAAATATCTTTATAAACTTTTTCTGCCGTGATCATAGTCAATCACCTTCCTTTACGTATTTTTTAAGTTTGCGGTAAAAATTTTCATGAGATCCAACCATATAAAACAACATTTCATTTGGAGAAACCTTATAAGCAATCAATAGCCTCTGTTTTTTGAATGAAAATTTGTGGACCCGAAATCCCAGTAAATCCCCCTTTTTTGATTCTCCTATCGATGGATTTTCGAGGATCTTTTCAATTTCATCTTCACTCGAAAGCTGCAACGGTCTTGTCTGTTTTTTAACAAATTTTCTAAACGGGGATTTGTAAAAAGTTTCCATGATCAAATTAATGATAACTTATTTTATCATTTTGTCAATCATTTTTAGAAAATCAAATTTAATTTTACATGATAATCTAAATTTCATATTTATATAATCATGTATAAACGAATATTAACTTTACCTTTCAGTTAAACAGAAACCTGTTTTTATCAATAAAATCCTTCCTCGAAAAGCGAACCTTTGAACCCTGAACCTGGAAACTATGGACCCCAATCTATTAAATCATTTAATAGCCTCTAAAAACACTTGCCATCCCGGCCTCAGTTTAATGGGCACTTTTGACGATTATTTTCCTTACCCCATGCCCCCCCGCAAAAATCAATATTTCTAACAATATTTTTAGCTTAAGTTAATTTAAGGAAATACCGATAACCAAAACAAGCAGTATTAAAAGAGGTGAATTGCGCCTTTTTTTGAAGGTGAGCGCTGAAAAAGTCAAGCCCGCTATAAAATAATTTTAAATTTTTGCCGAATAAGGCGGATTTCGCGGCAAAAATAAACCTAAAAATACAATAATTACAGCTACTTATGATTGGAGCCTGGCATGTATTTTGCAGCTAAATATTTAAATTTATTTGAAATATTGTTAGTGGAAGCTTTGCAAGCTGCAAATTGGGGGGCGAATGAAGCCAACATCATCAAAAAATGATTCAGAATCCATTTATTAGCAATATCAACCAGCCGCTTTTCAGCAGTGCAACGAGCAGTCTGGATTTGCCTGATTGCGGCTGTTGCTGTTTTCGGCGCCATGAACCCGGTTCACGCGCTGATCTTTGAAGATGGTTTCGAAAGTGGTGATCTGAGTGCCTGGAGTGGAAGTAGCACCGAGCCGGGCGATACGATCGCTGCTTCCACCGAACAGGTCAATTCAGGAACCTACTCGGCTAAAGCCGTTGTTGACACCGATGTTGATGCCAATCAGGCAATGGTCTGGATAAATTTTACCGGTCAAACCACCGTTTATGCCCGAATATATATCTACGTGCCTTCCAGTTTTTCGACCTCTGACTATGTTACTGTGATGCAATTTCTCAATGGCTGGTCCAACATCCTCTCAGCTGCCATTGACGATGACATGACCCTCTATTTATACAATCAAGTGGGTGGCGAAGCTTACGGATTTGGTGTGGGTTCAACCCTCTCAAAAGATGAGTGGCACTGCCTGGAAATGATGGCGGTTATTTCTCCGACAGTGGGCGAGGCGCGGCTCTGGTTGGATGGTAACCTGGAAATCGAGGCCACCGGGAAAAATCTGGGGTCAAACACGATTGATAAATTTTCCGCCGGCTATTACTGGGGTGCTCCGTATACCGAGAGTAATACCTTATACATCGATGATGCTGCCGTGGACACCTCACCAATCGGTACTTTAGGTGAAGCAGCCCCCTGTGATGAATGGTGGGATGACACCTATCTCAAGCGCAAGAAGATCACGATTACAGCCGGCACCGAGCAAATCCCCAGTGGCTATTCGGTTTCTGTGACCTTCGACCACGCCGATATGGTCAGCGAAGGCAGCGCCCAGGCTGGCGGAGATGACGTTCGTGTAGCCTATTGGAACGGCGACCACCTGGACGGAGCTGGACCGCGCCGTGGATCCGCTCTCCTCCTGGAACGATGCCGCCACCAAGATCTGGTTCAAGAGCCAGGCGGCCATCATGGCGAGTAGCTCTGATGACAGCTACTACATCTACTATGACAATCCCTCGGCCAGCAATCCCCCCGATGACTGGGCCAACGTCTTTATGGTGGGCGACGATTTCAATGACGGAACGTTGACGAGCGCAATGACAGCCTCGACTGCAGGTACTGCAAGCATAACCGAGACCGGAGGGGAAGCCTTCATCGATCTGGGAACCGATGAAAACGCCGATGCAGGCATGCTCGTAACGACCAGTGGGTTACCGGGCGATAATAAATTTGTAATTCGGCACATGATGAAAGTCGTGAGCGGGGGCGGCGCCAGCAATCCCGAGGCCAAGGGGCTTGGCCTTTATCAGCTGGCTACTCAGCCCGGAGTGACCACTTCCGGCACCGAAAACTCGCGCCGGCGCATGACGATCTTCCAGCGCGTCGATACCGATGTCATGATCATGTACTTTGACAGCGGGGGACAGCACTACACCTGGGACGGCTCCACCTGGAATGCGGGTGTGTGGGGCGTGTGGGGATCCACGCTGCCGCTGAACACCTACCACATCTTCGAGCTGATCAGCGATGGCACAAACTGGTATCTGCGCATCAGCAATGCCAGCGGTACGGTGTTGACGTCCACCACACCCGTCGCCTGGTCGAACACATTGGATAACAGCGATCCCTATTGGTTTTACTGGGGGGAGCCGTACACCGACTATTACTACGTTGATCAGCGGAGCGACTGGTTCTACGTGCGCAAATACTCAAGCCAGGAACCAATCACCTCAGTGGGCGGGCAGGAGTGTTATCAGGGTTACTGCTACCGTCGTTCGATCACCATCGATGGGGATGAGGTAGGCGGGGCAAGCGGGTATCTGACCGATTTTCCCGTGCTTGTCAATCTCTCCGACACCTGGCTGAAGACTGCTCCGGACGGCGACATCCAACATGCCAGCGGCTGGGACATTAATTTCAGGGGGCTCGATAGCACGACCTGTAACGGAACAGCGCCCTGCGATCTGGATTTCGAGATAGAAACCTACGATGGCAGTGCCGGCAAGCTTGTCGCCTGGGTGCGGGTGCCCCAGGTGTATGCCGGGGACAGCGATCCCGGCAATGACAGCGTCATCTACATGTACTACGGGAGCGGCTGTGTGGCCGACGACCCCCAGAATGCAACCGCTGTCTGGGATTCGAACTACAAGGCTGTCTTGCACCTTGCCGAAAAGTATGACCTCGACTTTGACGGGGCGGCTTCCTATGTGGATACAGGCTACAATACCCACCACACCCAGACCACCATCGAGGCATGGATCTTTCCTGAGACCTTTGGGCAGAGTAGCCTGGGGCGAGTGATTGACAAGCGCGAGGGCGGGGCTCAGGTCCTCGTCCTATATCTGTGGGATACAGGGCGGCTGGCTTTTGAGAGAATGTTCGATGGTAATGCCGGGATGTGGCAAACCCCGACAGGCACGATAACCCTGAATACCTGGCAGCATATTGTCGTGACGTACGATGAGTCCGATCCTGCCAATGACCCCTCCATTTACATAAACGGGCAACTGCAAACCCTTAATGAATCCAGTACACCATCAGGGACCGCCTTAACGAACACCGACGATTACATCATTGGTGCTCGGAACTGGGGATCGGGTTGGGACAGATTCTGGGACGGGGCCATGGATGAGCTGAGGATATATAACAGGATACTCAGTTCTCAGGAGATCAGCGACCGTTACCTCGGTAAGAAAGAACCTTCCAGAGAAGGGCTGGTCATCGAGTATTTGATGGACGAGGGTTCCGGCAATACGGTCTCAGACTCCAGCGGCAACGGCCGTGACGGGGACATGACCGGACATGCGGCAGCATGGATCAGGCCCCGGGCCCATGACTCCACGGCCAACAGCAATTTCGGGAAAAGAAGCGTATCGATGGCGGCCCCGGTGGAGCGCATAAACGGTTGTGACCCATTCGATAATGAAGGGGTCGGGATCCCTGATCCGGGCGGGAGCTGGGAGTTTGCCGATGGCGGGTTGGATGCGGGCACGAGTGATTTTACGATCTCGGCCTGGTTCTACTGGTCGTCTTCGATGACTCAGCGGTATCCCACCATTGTGTACAACGGTGGCGGCGGGCCCGCTGAAGCAGGATATTGGTTCAACTTTGACAAGGATACCAACGGAATAGATGTTCGGGTTTCCAACGGCACGGAAAGGTTTGTCGCAAACTCGAACACCGGTCTCGGTATGGCTGCCGGCGAATGGAATTATGTGACCGTCGTCTTCGATCGGGAGCCGACCCTTGATACGGCTTATTTCTACCTCAACGGCGATCCGGTAGGATCGGAGTCCGACAATTTGATCGCGGGTGATTCGGCGTCGAGCACCATACCTACTGTGTGGATCGGCACAAACTCCTTCATAGGCAACCTCGATGAAGTGCGTATCTCCAGTGAGGTGCGGACAGCCGATTGGATTAAGACGGAATTCAACAACCAGACCTCTCCATCTACCTTTTCCGTGTTAGGCGGCGCAGCACCGATCGGGGTCGTACTTGATGAGCACAATTCCGGCCAATTATCAGACCAGTTTGACACTTCGGTCAGCCATGACAATCTGGGCCTGTTCCGCTTTCAACTGGCCAACAACACCGACAGTGCGGTCACGGTAGACCAGATCGTCTTCAACCTTTCCGCCATTTCCGGAATTGTGACCAGTGATCTGAGCGATCTTAGAATCTTCGATGGATCTATGGACGTGGCTACCGGCGGTACGCCATCCATTGCCGGTGCAACCGGGACCATCACCTTCAGCGGCAATTTTGTTATTGCGGCCAACACAACGGTGAATTACACCTTGCGGGGCGATGCCGGCAATTTGGACGGAGAAATTGACGACACCCTGACCATCGCTCTGAGTGTCACCGACATTGATCTGCTGTCAGATACCGTAAGCGGCACAGCGCCCACCAACGTTACGCATACCACCGACGATCCCACGGAATTCACGATCCAGATCGTCGGCAGTGCCGACGATTCCCATGCGGCTGATAATCTGGACGATGCATCCACTTACATTGCCTCTACCAATGTGGATATCACGGCGCATATGAACGGCCTGAGTTCGAAATATAACGGTGGTTTCAGATTCAACGGTGTCAACATTCCGCCCGGCGCCACCATCGACAGCGCCACATTCTCCGGATATATCTATAATATTGGGAGCGATAACTTATATTGCACGATTTATGGCCATGATGTGGCCAACGCACCCGATTTTTCAACCAACACATACATCAAAACGACAGGCCAGCGCCCGCGCACCACGGCCAGCGTTACCTGGCAGTCGGACTTCGGTTCCACCGGGTGGAAGGACAAAGATGTCACCGGGATTGTGCAGGAAATTGTCGATCGGGGCGACTGGAGCAGCGGCAACGCCATTGCCCTGCTGTTCATATCCGATGATCGGGTATCTCCATACCCTGCCATGTTCCGTTCCTACGACGGCGCGGCTGCCGAGGCAGCCACATTAACCATCGATTACACCCCACCCAACATGCTTTATCGCTCGGTGGGCAATACGGCCACCGCCCTGGCAAGCGGTACGAGTCCGAGTAACGCATTGACCATTGCGGGATCCACAGCCACCTTTGCCAGCCCCTTGTCTGAAAATGCGATCGGCGTCGGTGATGCCATTCAGTACGATTCGGATGACGATGGCACCATCGATGCCATTGCCTTTATTCATGGGCGTACGTCGCAATCAGCATATACGGTCAAGGACAAGGACGGCAATCCGCCGACGCAACCCAGGCCGCAGATACCGACTGGGCAATTTACCGCTGCTTTCTCGAGCTCGATGACTGGCAGGATCATATCGTCTCAACGGTCAACTCGGGCATTGGGGAGGAGCGCATCGAAGTTGGGGTTGCCTACAAGGACGGGGTCTTTGCGCCAACGGTCGAAACCTGGTTCGATGATTATACCACCGACGCCACTCACTACTTGCAGTTGACCGTAGCCCCGGGTCAGCGACACAACGGCACGGCCGGGAGCGGGGTAATCGTTGATGGCGGTAGTATGCCGGCATCGAGTGGTCACCTGTTCCGTGTCAGGGACCCCTATTTCAGAATGGAGTGGCTGGAGATCAGAAACTACCCGGGTGACACAGCCAACGGACAGCCCATCTACCTGGACGAAGTCGACGCCGCGGACAATTTCTTCTCACACCTGATCATTCATGATTACACCAGCACCGCGCGAGGGGGATTCAGCGTTTACGAAAACGCCACCGTTCGCAATTGCATCATTTACAACGGTGACGTGGGGGTCCGGACATACAGCAGCGAGGCCGTACTCGTCCCCACCCTAACGCTCGAGAACGTAACGGTTTACGGGATGACAGCCGACGGTGTGTATCATAGAGCCGGAACGCTCGTTGCCAAGAATACAATTTCTGTGGGCAATGGCGGCCAGGACTTTGACCTGGACAGTGGCAATAGCGCCAATGGTGCGCCGGTTGTGGTTGACGGGAGCTCGGGTTACAATCTTTACAGTACGGTGGATGCCGGCGTTCACCCCGGGAGTAACAACCAGTCCCCGCCTGCAAGCCTGGAAGACCTGTTTGTCTCCATTGTCGCCTCCTCAGAAAATCTGCATCTTGAATCCAGCGGCCACAACGCTCTCAATACCGGTGTAAATTTGTCGTGCTTCTTTCACCGACGACATCGACGGCAACACCCGTACGGGAACCTGGGACATCGGAGCGGACGAGGTCGTTGCAATGGAACTCTACCGCTCGGTGGGCACCACTGCTACCGATCTGAATACCAGCTCGCGCACGGTGGAGATCTCCGGTACCACGGCTACTTTTTCCGGTTCCATGCCGGACAATGTTGGGGTGGGTGATGTGCTGGTGTACAACAACGGCAGCGCCCAGCTGGCATTTATCCACGGCCGTACTTCCGCTACGGTCTTTACGGTCACAAACAAAGACGGCGGTACACCCGCAGCAGCTTCAGCGGGAACATCGGTGGGTGTTTATCGGGCCTACACCTCGCTAAGCAACTGGGAATCACAGACCGAAAATGCAAACATCACCGAACCCACCGAAGATGATGTCAACCCTTCAGTGGACCTGACTGCAGCCACCGGCGATAATACCATCATGATGGTGGCCTGCTACGGCGATGGAGAAGACACGGCTTCTACTTTTATTGATAGCTGGACCACGGGGCCGGACAACTATATCAAGATCTATACGCCGGTTTCTTTGAGCGAGGTTGGCACGAGCCAGCGGCACAATGGAATCTGGGATACCTCGGCCTACCGCATATCAATGGACGGGACTTATTTCGCTCCGATAGGGATACGGGAGCGTTACGTCCGTATCGATGGGCTGCAAATAGATAGTAATCTTGAGTATAATAATGAATCGAACGGAATTCATGTCAGTGATGATAATGCTGATGCCGCGGTGGAGATTCATATTTCCAATTCAATTTTTCGGATGACGAGCGCCCCCCCAACTACCGCGGCATTTGGTATTGGCGCCTTGAATCAGTTTGGTGGAGCGAACAGCCTTTACGTTGCCAAAGTATGGAATAACATCATCTATGGCTATGCTGTTAGCGGCGGTGGCGGTAACTGTATATACGCTCAAAATAACGGCACCGTTTATGCTTACAACAACACGTGTGTCGGCGGCAGTGGGGCTGGAAACGGGATAGCGGCATGGGATAATATAGATTTCTATGCCAAAAATAACATCTCTGTTGATTTTACGGATCCATACAAAAATACTTTTCACGCGGACAGTACCAATAATGTCTCCGATATCGGGGATGCACCGGGCAGCAACCCGATCAATGGAGAGCCCACTTTTGCCAATAAGGCCGGAAATGATTATCACTTAGACAGCAGTGATACAGTGGCGCAGGGGGCAGGCGCGAACCTCGAGTGGGACGCCATTCTCCCCATCACCGACGACATCGACGGGGATGCCCGCCCGACCGGCGCCAATACCTGGGACATCGGTGCGGATGAGTATCCAGTCAATCCGAACTCATCGCCCAGCGCTCCCACAACGCCTTACTGCGACGATAACACTTCCCAGAGCGGGCAGACGAATCCGAGCGGTATTACCGACCCCACCCCGGCTTTCAGCGCGATTTACAATGACCCAGATTCAGGGGACATTGCAAACAAGTACCGGGTGGAAGTCAACACCGCCAGCGATTTTGGCGGCACGGAGATGTGGGATTCGGGCGCCGGCGGCACCAGCATGACCAACACCACCGCAGGCGATCGCTGCCCGGATATCACCTATGCGGGCACGGCCCTGGCCAGCGACACCACCTATTACTGGCGCATTACCTTCTGGGACGATGATGACACAGTAGGTACGGTAAGCGTCACCCAAAATTTTACCACCGGGACGATTCCCACCAGCACCAAAAGCTGGGGTGAAAATAGCAGCAGTAATGATTATACCAGTGTTACCGAAGACACCTTTATGGACTCGGGCAGCAATGACCAGGAGGAAGGTTCATGTACCGGCAATGATGCCGTTCGAATCGGCTACAGAACCGATGCCGGCACACGCGCCATGCGGTCTTTGATAAAATTTGACCTTACTCAACTTGGCAACCTCATTTCCAGCACCAGCGATATTGTCTCAGCGACACTAAATGTAAAGATAGGCCAGAAAAACGGCAATGATATCGATGTGGATGCCTTCCGGGTATTGAAAAGCTGGAGTCAGGGCGACGAATGCCATAACGTGGCCGAATCCGGTGAAACCACCTGGCGTTATCAGTCTTACAACGGCACGGAGTGGACATCATGGGGCGCGGATAGTGCCGGTAACGACCGGGCCAGCAGTGCTGATGATACCACCACAATAACTGCATCAGGCTGGGTTTCTTGGGATGTCACCCAGTCCGTTAAAGATATGGTCGTCGACGGTAACTACGACGGCTGGGTACTTAAGTCCCAGAGCGAAAGTGGAACCAATTGGTCCGCCTTTTATAGCAGCGAACACAGCACTGAAGCCGACCGGCCCTATCTGGAAATCACGTATAACAATGATACAGCCTGCGGCTATGCTTACAAGCGGGCCATCACCATCTGATCACAACGATGTCATCGGCGACAGCGGTGATACGGTGGATCTGATCGATTTTCCGGTCGTGATAAAAGAGTCCGGCACCTGGCTCAGAAACAGCGGCTACACCGACGGGCGCATCGAAAATGGGAATGGCTATGACATCATCTTCAAAGATTCCACCGAAACGCTGACCCTGGCGCACGAAATCGAGTATTATTATGAAGGATCGGAGGCCGCCAATGGAGAACTGGTGGCCTGGGTGAAAATCCCCACCCTGGATGCGGATGCCAATACCGTCATTTACATGTACTACGGCAACAGCTGTGTTACGGCAGAAACTCAAGATAAAACCGCGGTGTGGGATACCGCTAACGGCTGGCGGGGGGTCTGGCATTTGAAAGAAAGCACCGGGACGCAATGCAATGACAGCACCTCAAATGCCAACAATGGAACACCCAGTTCACCGGAACCACCGGAGCAGGTATCAGGAAAGTTCGATGGGAGCCTTTACTTCGATGATGACGGTGATGCCAATGAGCGCAACATTTTGGTTTCGGACGACGACAACAGCCTCGACCTGCCCTCCGCCATGACAGTCTCTGCCTGGGTGAAGACCGCCGATACGGATCCGGATGTCGGTGTCATCCTGATGAAATGGTCTGACACCGCATCACAGAAAAATTACTGGCTCGGCAAACTGAATGACACCAGCATTGCTTTTTATGTGGACGATTCGGAGAATGTGACGGCCTCATTGAGCCTCATCAATGATGGAACCGACTTCCACCACGTCGTGGCTGTCGCCGATCCGACCGGCGGCTCCGAAGAGTTGCGGATTTATGTTGATGGTATTGAGAGAAATTTCGTTGTCTGGGACGGAACTTCCAGGACCGAGGATGCAGATTTTCGAATTGGAAATAGTACGACGGTCTTGCAGGAATTTGGAGGTACGATTGACGAGGTCCGCGTTTCCAGCGTCGTGCGCACCGACGGCTGGATTCAAACTTCATTCAATAACCAGGACGATCCCTCTGCTTTTTATGGAATTGGCGGTGAAGGTCCTGTCGGCGGCACAGCCGACCTTGATCAAATTCACTACCGCTGGCGCGACGATAATGGCGGCGAGACAGGCGGGTTTGATACCGGCACGGGTGTTGATGGATCGGTTACCATCGCGACTTCAAAAAATCTCAATACCGATGTGCTTGGATCCCTTCGCTCCACCAACCCTGATGGCATCGCTACTGCAGTTTCTTCATTTGGCAGCGCCACCGGCGGCACAACGCTTACAGTAGCATCGGCAAGCGGCTTTGCAGCTGATGATGAAATTTTGCTGATAAATCTTCAGGGGGACGCCACCAACTACGGAAATGTCGGCAATTATGAGTTTCTTGAGATCCAGTCCATATCGACCAATACCTTTACGTTTAAGACCGCGATCCAGAAGATATACGGCGCGACGACTTCAAATTTAGATTTGACGGGTCAAAAAGTGTTCGTCCAGCGTGTTCCGCAATGGACCGATGTGACCATCGAAGACGGCGGAATCTTAATGTCTGATTACTGGATCGCTTCAAAAGGCGGTGTCGTCGCTTTTAGAGCCACCGGTGCGGTTACCGTAAATACCAATGGCAGGATCTGGGCTGAAGGTAACGGATACAGGGGAGGGCCTCAGAACACAGATGCGTCCGTGGACTCGTGGCGCTATAAAGGCGAGGGTTTTATCGGCGGTTTCAGCACTGCAGGATCAGACGGGTCGGCCAACTCAGAAGGCGGGGGACCGGGCCATTCGGACGGAGATAATGACGTTGGCACGGGTATCGGTGGTGGTGGCGGCGGCGGTTACGGATCGACGGGATCTGACGGAACAATTACCCAGGGAACCGGTTTTGAAGGTTTAGGCGGAAGCACCTATGGCGCTCTGGAGCTCACCAAATTATACCTGGGCTCGGCCGGCGGCAGCGGCGGACACGATACCGATGCTGCCGGCAGAAACGGCGGGGCTGGCGGCGACGGCGGCGGTATCATTTTTATTGCAGCCGATACCATAATCGTCAACGGTACGATTACCGGTGACGGTGAAGACGGAAATGCGAGTACCGACGCCGGGTGCGGCGGCGGCGGGGGTAGCGGCGGATCAATCCTTCTTCAGGCGAACACGGCAACATTGGGCACGAATAAAGTCACCGCTGTCGGGGGTTCCGGGGCAGCTGGATTAAGATCCTGTGATGGCGGCGCTGGCGGGGTCGGGCGCATCCGGGTTGAAGTGGATGCCGCCAACCTGTCCGGTACGACCAATCCAACGGCCTCTGAGGCGGACACGCCAGATTCAGGGACGGGTGCCGACTTCCTGGAAGATCAAGACACTCCCCATACGGGGCTTGACAAATCCACGACGATTCGTCTGAGACTGGAAGTTTCCAATGAAGGCGATGTATTCGCGGATTCTGTTCAATACCGTCTCGAGTATGCCACATCCACCGGCGGGCCCTGGACAGCGGTGCCCGACACGGCCACAACCGAACACTGGCAGATGTCTGCTTCCGACTATATCAGCGACACCGGAGAAGCGACGACGGATATTACCGGCGGACTGACCAATGAAAATACCACATTTATGCCCGGAGAGCTCAGAGACAACACCGCCATAACTAACGGCATTACTCTGTCGGCGATTCAATTCACAGAAATTGAATATTCCATCGAAGCTACCTTCAATGCCACCAATAGCGGGACCTATTACTTCCGTGTAACCAATAGTGGTTCATCGACCGACTTTAGCTATTCGGTTTATCCAGAGGTGACACTTAGTTGCGGGTATGCTTACAGACGGGCCATCACCATCGATCACACCAAGGTCATCGGCGACAGCGGCGATACGGTTGATCAGATCGATTTTCCCGTAGTGATAAATGAATCTGGAACCTGGCTCAGAAACAGCGGCTACAGCGACGGACGCATCGAAAATGTTAACGGCTATGACATTATCTTCAAAGATGCCACCGAAACAACTACCCTGGCGCACGAAATCGAATATTACAACGCCGGCTCCGAGGCTGCCAACGGGGAGCTGGTGGCCTGGGTAAGGATCCCCACTCTTGATGCGGATGCAAATACCGTCATTTATATGTATTACGGCAATAGCTGCATTGTAAGCACAACAGAAAATCCGGCCGGGGTTTGGGCCAATGGGTATGTGGGGGTATGGCATCTTCATGATGATTACAACGACAGTACCTCAAATGCTAATCATATGACTGCTTCTGGAACGCCGTCTTATACGTCCTCCAAGATTGCCGGCGGCGTCGATTTTGATCAGAGTGGGGCTAACCAGTATCTGAGTCGCACAGACGCCAATTGTGTGGAAATTCCGGGAAAAAGCGACGGCAGCGGCGCCGATGATTTTACCTTCAGTCTCTGGATGAACCTAGATGATGAAACGACAAGGCATCCGTTTATGTCAAAGCAGTCATCTGCCGCCGGGCGCGGTTACGTCTTTTCGAGAGAGGATTCTAACGATACCTATAAAGGGTATATGGAGGTTTACAACTCCAGCTTTGCCCAACACAATATTTATTCAGATTCGCTCAACCAGGACAAATGGTACTACGTGGTGGGAATTTACGATGGTGTCGACGATCTGACGCTCTATATTGCTGACGAAACCGGTTGGCTAACCAACTCCCCCTGGACTGCAAACCAGCCCAGCCATGGCGCTCCTCGCGACAACACCGCAGATTTTCACATCGGCCGCTATTACTGGGATGCAGGTAACAATTATCATTTAGACGGAACGCTGGATGAAGCCCGAATTTCCAATACAGTTCGAAGCCAGGGGTGGATTGAGACCGAATACAACAACCAGACCGCTCCATCTACTTTTTACGGAATGGGCGGTGAAGGGCCTGTCGGCGGCAACTTTGCACCCACGGCACCAACGACACCTTACAGTAACAATAATACCGCCCAGAGCGGTGCGACCAACCCGAGCGGGATTACCGATACCACCCCGGCATTCAGCGCCATATACAACGATCCGGATTCAGGAGACATTGCAAACAAGTACCGCGTGGAGGTCAACACCGCCAGCAATTTTGGCGGCACGGTGATGTGGGATTCGGGCGCATCGGCGGCACGAGCATGGCAAACACCACTGCGGGCAACCGCTGCCCGGACATCATCTATGCGGGCTCGGCGCTGGAGGATAGCACCACCTATTACTGGCGCATTACTTTCTGGGACGATGAGGGCACCGAAGGGACGGTAAGCGCCACCCAGAATTTTACCACCGGTGCGATTTCATGCTATGAGCTTTTTGACTACCGCAAGTCAATCACCATTGATCGGAGCAAGATTGCCAACCCGGCCCTGTTGGCGATCGCCTTTGATGCGGTTTCCAGCGCCGAGACGGTTCCGGCCGGCGGGGCCACCAGCCTGACCTGGTCGCACACCCTCGGCTCCGGACAGGACCCGATCCTGGTTGTGGGGGTGTCCATTAGAAACAACAGCAGCCAGCAGGTGAGCTCTGTCACCTACAATGGAACCGCTCTGACCAAAATAGACGTCGTGGACAACGCCACCTACGTTCGCGCAGAGCTGTGGTATTTGCCAAAGGCGAGCTTGCCGGCTCCGGGGACCTACGATGTTGTGGTCAACATGACGGCGACCGCCAGGTTTGTTGCCGGCGCGTTTTCTTTGTTCAACGTGGACCCGACCACGCCTCTGGGCACCTTTGCCTCCAATACCGGAAGCGGGAATCCCACCTGGGCCGCTTCTGTGGATGTTCCCAGCGCGAGCGGCGAGATCGTGGTTGGAACCCTTGCCAAGCAATACGACGATCCGGTCAAGCCGGAGCAGGGTCAGCACCAGGCTGATCGCTGGAATCACACGACCAACGACGCTTCCGCCAACAACGTGCTGGGAGTCGGGACCCTGAGAGGCGGCGAAGCTCCCAATGCATCACCATACTGGGCGCTGGGTGGGACGACCAACGGTCAGCAGTGGGCGATCGCCGGGGTGTCGGTCAAACCGACGACAGAAGCTGCGCCCCAGATCACAACCCTCACGGATTATCCGCTGCTTTACAGCGTCACCGATTCCGACATGCAAGCGAATGTAATCAACGCCAACGGGTGGGACATTATCTTTCACGCTTCAGATGATACCACCTGCGGTGGCGCCGGGCTGGCCCCGTGCATCCTGGATCATGAAATCGAAAAATACGATCCGGCTACCGGCAAGCTGGTGGCCTGGGTTCGGCTGCCTTCGGTCAATGGGGTGGGGGCGACTTCAGATACGGTTATTGATATCTCCTACGGCAACACCTGTATCAGCGCACCGACGGCCAACAAAACCGGGGTGTGGGATTCTAATTATATGGAAGTGTGGCACCTTAGCGAAAGCTCCGGCGACGCCAGCGACTCGACTTCCAACGGTTACGTCGCTGCGGTGCAGGCCGACCCGGGGACACCGACCCATCCGGATGCCAAGATCGGCGGCGGCTACCAATTTGCCGGCGACTCCTGGCTTTTGACCAACGACGGCCAGTTTGCCGTGGCCAACGCACCGCTGACCATAGAAGGCTGGTTTCACATCGACAGCGGAACCCCGAGCTGGGTGGGGATCGCCACCAAAAACCGTGATGTGAGCTGCTCCGACAACCCGCCCTATTGCGACTGGGCCGGGGTCTGGATCGGCGGCTCCGGTGAGCTGACCTACGCGTGGGACTGGCACAACCAGGCCAACATTGAAGGCGGTGCCGCGCTTTCCACAGGTACCTGGTACTACGGTGCCATCACCTTCGATGGCGGGATTCGCACCGGCTTTCGAAACGGTCTGCGCGACACCGTCGTGACTTCGCCCAACCCCAGTCCCGGCACCTATACCGATATGACCATGCCCACCCGCATGAACAAAGACCTGGACGGCGGCGGCATGATGAGCGGCATCATCGACGAGGTGCGCATCTCCACCGCAGCGCGCACACCGGGCTGGATCTTAAGCTCCTACAATAACATGAACAACCCGGGCGACATTGGAAGCCCCGGCTTTTATACGGTGGGGCCTCAAATCGATGAGAGCTGCAATGACCCATTTGCCTACCGGCGGCTGATCACCATCGATCATAACGAGGTGGGATTGGACAACAATCCGGGCAGCCTTACGAATTTCCCGGCGCTGGTCAGCCTGTCGGGAAGCTGGTTGCGGACCACTATCGCAGACCCTACCAAGGGACGGATAGAACATTACAAGGGCTGGGACATCGTATTCAGAGCTTCCGACGAAGTCACCCATCTGGATCATGAGATCGAATACTACGACGGCTCGGCATCCGGCGGTGATGTCACCCGGATTGACAGCTGGAGCACCGGCACCGGGGATCCCACCGGTCCATACACGGTGCCGGCCGGCAGCAATCGGCTGCTGGTTCTTGTCACCGCCTTAGAGTGCAGCGCCACTCTCCGCACCATTGACGGGGTAACTTTCGGCACCACGCCCATGACGCGGGCCGAAACAACATACCTGGAAGGATCTCCGGGAAATTACATCAAAGTGGAGATCTGGTACCTGAAAGATGCCGACATTCCGGCGGGCAGCCAAAGCTTTGACATCAGTTACAGTTCAGCCCCGACAGCTGCACTGCACGCCTGGGCAACATTTGAAAATGTCGATCAGATCAACCCGCTGGTGCACAAAAACACAGGCTCCGATGCCAATCCTGTTGAGGCTGCAGTCGATGTAGTCGACGGTGGAATGTCGGTTGCAGGCGTCATATGCGGTATTGGGCAACAGATCTTATACCTGGGGAAACGGCTGGTCTGAGACCACGGACGAGGACGATACGCTCCGGGTTGTGTCGACGGCGGAGCACGCCGCAGCGGCAGACGGTACCGATACCGCCAGTGCGACTGTTAGTGTCACCGTCCCATGGCAGACGCTTGTCGTTGCCAGTCTGCGGCCGTCATCGGCCGGCGATCTGGTGGCCTGGGTGCGTATCCCCAGCCTTGCCAAGAATGCCGATACCCAGATTTACATGTACTACGGCAACAGCTGCATTGCCAACAACACCGAAAATCCGGCAGGCGTCTGGGTCAACTACGCCGGTGTGTGGCACTTAACGGAAAACGGCAGCGGAGCTGCCGGTGAATTCAAAGACAGCACCCAATACGGCAATCACGGACAGGGGGGTGAAGGGGTTTCTCAATTTATTCCCACCCGGGTAGCCGGCAGGATAGTTACGGGCAGGATTTTGTCATTACACCGTGATAGTAATGCAAATGGGAGCGGACGAAGGACAATTAATTGATTGTGGAAATGATGCCAGCCTGGATATCAGCGGTAATGAAATTACGCTTGAGGCCTGGGTTAAGCATTCGATCGTTCCTGACTTTGGTGATTGGTACGGGATTCTGAATCACAAGGGTTGGGACTACGGTTATCGCATATTTATTCCTGACAATAGTCTTAAGCTCAAGTTTTCAGCTTCCCGGAGATACGGATAGCCTTATCTAGCGCCGGGGATATTACTTGCCGGGGGCTGGCATCATGTTGTCGCCACTTATGATGGCGCCAATATGAGGATTTATATCGATGGCGTAAAAGACGCAAATGAAAGGTCTAAACCGAGGTAATATTGAATCCGTGCCGCCGGACGGAAAATGAAGTCTGGATCGGGCACGGTGATCAGCCAAAGGACGTGGCATGGAGTTATCCATGGGAGGGCCAGATCGACGAAGTCCGCATTTCTGCGACTGCCCGATCGGCGGACTGGATTGCCACCGAATACAACAACCAGAGCTCATCGCTTACGTTTTTGAGTGTGGGTGCCGAGGATGCTGGCGCGCCCACCGCGTTAGTCTGATTTCCTTTACGGCCAAAGGCGCGGGGCAACGCGGTGCAGGTCAACTGGCAAACCGCCCAGGAAGTGGCCAACGTGGGCTTTAACCTGTACCGGGCAGACAGCCCCAGCAGGTCAGTTTAAAAAGATCAACAACAGCCTGATTCCGGCGCTGAGCTTTTCAGCTTCAGGCAGATCCTACGGCTTTACCGACACCAACGTGGTGTTAGGCAACCTTTATTATTACAAGCTTGAAGACATCGACATTTACGGCAAGCGCACCATGCACGGGCCCATCTGCGTGGACTGGGACGGCGACGGGCTTCCCGATGACTGGGAGATCAGACACGGGCTCAACCCCTGGTTAAATGATGCCAATCTTGATTCTGACGGCGACGGGCTGACCAACCTGCAAGAATATGAGCTGGGCACCGACCCGTTTAACCCCGATACCGACGGCGACGGGATATTAGATGGCCAGGAAGCCAGGAAGCGAGAAAGCCAGGAAGCTGATGGAACGCGCCAGCTTAGCCGCGGGGTGGAGGTTGTGGCTGAAGATGAAAATGGGATTACCCTTGAGCTTTACACCGACTCCTTTTTTACCGAAAGCGTTTATGCCGACGGTATGGAATATGAGCGGCTTAAGATCGATGATTACGTGCACGGTTTTAGCAGCAGAAGTGGGCAAACCCGAGCTGCCGCTAAAAGGCATCCTGGTCAATATCCCCGAAGGGCAGATCGGTGAGCTGTCCATTTTACAGACCGTCGTTGAGACCCATAGCGGTTATCAGATCTTTCCGGTGCCGGCAAACAGCGTTGATGATCAGGGTGACTGCAGCCGCTGTGGCAGAAAGCTTTGTTATCGATTCTGAGGCCTACGCCACAGATGCCTTTTACCCGCAAGCAGTCGCGCAGTTAGGTGATCTGTTTGCCTTCCGTGATCAAAACAAACAGCAGCTGATCTTTTACCCGTTTGCCTTTAACCCGGTCACCGGCGAGCTTAACCATTACAAACGCATTCAGGTAAGAATCGACTATGTCGATGACCTGTTTGCCAAAGTTGAAGATCAAAGTGTTAGCCCCTGGACGGTGCCGCTGCCCGCACCATCTTCAGGGGATCTGTCCGAGACACTGGCCTCGATGGGCTCTTATGCCATGGCCTTTGGGGCATCTCCGTTGATTGTAAACCCGCTGTCACCGGCGCTGACCTCTTTGGGTGTGATCATGGGCGCGGTGTGGTCACCGCCTGCTGATGGGGCAGCCAGCGCCTATAAGATTATGGTCGCAGAAGATGGCCTTTATCGGCTTGACAGCGCCTTTTTTGCCAACAACGGCATTGATCCCGCCGACATCGATTTAGATACCGTGCGCCTCTATCATATGGGTGAAGAAATCGCTGTTTTGGTCAACGATGCCGACACCCCCGGTGCCTTTGATGCCAACGATTATATCGAGTTTTATGGCAGCAGCCGGTAGCGGCTCAATATGCCAAATACGCGGCCCAAAAC
This sequence comes from uncultured delta proteobacterium, assembly GCA_963706575.1. GTDB lineage: Bacteria > Desulfobacterota > Desulfobacteria > Desulfobacterales > JAHEIW01 > JAHEIW01. The sequence continues at coordinate 95,075 of CAVPNL010000008.1, forward strand.
ATCTACTGGCTGGTGACCGCTGGCGGCATCGGATCGCCCAAACGCATGGTCACAGTCGATGGTAGCCCCGGCAGCCGGGCCGGTGGCCACCGAGCACAGCGCTTCTGTGCGCTTAGAAGACGATGAATACTATGTGGGGCTGGCCCCGGGCACAAACGAGCGCGACCGCTGGTTTTTTGATGACTTTGTGCTGGGCACTGACTTTACCGGCGGGCCAAATCCGGTGCAGGTGCCCTTTGACCTCACGCTTGCCGGGAGTTATCGGCTCGGGTAATCTGACCATCTCGTTGTGGGGCTATTATGACACCGGCCATGAGGTGGAAGTGTGGGTCAATGATGTGTCCCAGGGCACTTTTAGCTGGAGCGGCGTTGCCTTTTATGAGGTGAACTTGAGCGGGCTTAATTTGACTGAAAACACCACCGTAAAACTAGCCTGTAACACCGCCATGGACGGGCTGATTGTCGATTATATCGAGGCCACTTACCCGCAAAGCTTTGCTGCGGTCGCTGACAGCCTCACATTTAGCCACGACAGCGGCTACCGCTATGTCATCGATGATTTTAGCACCGATGCCCTGCGTGTTTTTGACATCACCGACCCAACTGATGTGGCCACAGGTCACCAACATGCAAATTAGCGGCGCAGGTCCTTTTAGCCTTGAGTTTGAACCGCCGCCAAGCGGGCTGACCGACACGCTTTCTTGTCATCGGCACCGATGATTATAAGATCCCTGAGGCGATCATCGAAGATGTACCCTCTGATCTGGCCGACACCGCCAACAGCGTCGATTACATCTTAATTACCCACCAAGACATCGGCTGGGACGGTGGTGGTGCGCAATATGGCTGGTTAACCGATCTGGTGGCCCTGCGTGAAGATGGTGATCTTAGAAGTTAAGGTGGTTAATGTCACCGACATCTATGATGAGTTTAGCTACGGGATCAGCACCCCGGTGGCGATCCGTGACTTTTTGTCCTATGCCTACGGCAACTGGCGTACGCCGGCACCCCAGTATGTGCTGTTGGTGGGCGACAGCACCTATGATTTTAAAGACAACTACAACCGGGGCACCGTAAACCATGTGCCCGCTTACACGGTGTTTACCGATTATATGGGTGAGACCGTCACAGACGAATACTTTGTGACCATCAGCGGCGATGATGCGCTGGTCGATATGTACATCGGGCGGCTGCCGGCCCAAAGCGCAGCCGATGCCACAGCGATGGTAAATAAGATCATCGCCTATGAGACCGGGCTTAACAGCGGCAGCTGGGAGAAAAACGTGGTGTTGGTCGCCGATGATCAAACCGAAGCCTATGAGGCGGTCTTTGAGACCATCAACGAGGATGCCGCAGCGCTGCTGCCGGCTAAGATGGTGGCCTTAAAGGGCTATTTAAACGATTATCTGCTCTCTGGTGATTTAAGCACTGACATCACCAACTGGATCAATGACGGGGCGTTAATTGTCAATTACAGCGGCCATGCCTCATTGCAGCAGTGGGCGGCAGAGGCGGTTTTTGTCAATGCCGATGTAAACACTTTAACCAACACCGGCAAATATCCGTTTGTTATCTCCATGAGCTGTTTGACCGGCTACTTCGGGTACCTGGATGCAGCCCTGGGCCCGCAGCCCTCACTGGCCGAAGCACTTGTTGCAGGCTGCCGACAAAGGGGCCGTAGCAGCGCTGATGCCCACGGGCATGACCACCACAGCCGGTCAGCACATATTCAACAACGCGGTTTTTGAGGCCCTTTTTGTAAACGATATCAGACAGTTGGGACCTGCGATCGCCTCTGCCAAACAAACCCTTTTAGCCAACGGCGATGCCTATTTTGAGCAGATATCACAGACCTTTTTGCTCTTTGGCGATCCGGCGCAAACCTTAAAGATCCCGCTGCCCAGAATGCCCGGCGGGGTAAAGGCCTATTGGGAAAACAACTCGGTGCGCATTCGCTGGAATGCGGCCCTTGACAGCAACGGCAACGCGGTTGCGGGCTACAACATCTACCGTGCCAGCGCCCCGGCAGGCCCTTACAGCAGGGTCAACACCGAGCTTGTCACCGGCACCGAGTTTGTCGACACTGAAGGGGCGGTGGGCATCGATGAGGGCGGTGGAGCCGGCGGCAGCTATTACGGGGTCACAGCGGTTGACAGCTTCGGGGATGAAAGTGCGCAGTCACTGGGTATCAGCCCGGCTTCGGTGGCTTCATCGGCCGAAGCGCGCGGCGGCAGCTTGTTTTGTCGGTACTGTCAGCGGGTCAATACCCGCAGGGCTGTTTTGGATTTTGGCGATCTTTACCTTCGCTGTGGTTATTGCGCACTGGCGCATGGCACACGGCGCACGGTAAAGCATAGCGCATAGGGCAGAGCGCAAAGGGTTCAGAGGATCAGAATGTAGGGCGGCCCTCCGTGGCCGCCTATAGTGTGAGGTCGGCACGGAGGCCGACCCTACTTTATCAACCAAAAAAAAGGAACCTTTGAACCCGGAACCCTAAACCTTGAACCTATAAATATGGCACATTGTTTGCAGTTATTCGATCGGATGCGGTTGGCTGAAGTTCAGCTTTACTGTGTGTTTACTAAGGATTGCAGGATAAAAGTGGTGAGCAGACAGCAGCATAACTTATTAAAATTTAATGGAATATTCAATCGGAGTTGAAACGATGCCGGAAATTGATCAGGTGTTTCGAAAAAATGATAATTTTGTCTTCCGCCAAATCGATGACGAAACCATCCTGGTTCCCATCAAAGACAACCTGGGCGATATGGGGTCTATTTATAATCTAAATGAAGTCGGCGCCTTTGTATGGGAACAACTGGATGGCCACAAAACATTAAGTGATATCAATAAAATGTTGACCGATGAATTCGATATACCTGAAGGGGAGTCAGAGGAAGATTTAATTGAATTCGTAAGCCAACTCAAAGAAATCGATGCCATAATTCATAAAGAATAAAAGAAAAAAACGTATCGGAGAAATGGAGTTAGATATATGGAAAAGAAAAAAAAGAAGAGATATGTGAAACCCAAATTAACAAAAATCTATCTGGATGCAGAATGTGCGGTGCTGGGGGCCTGTAAATTTTCAGGCGGCAGCGGACCCAACGGTAGCAATTGCGGGCTTCCGTTCCCGGCCTGTAACCAATCATCGTCCTGATGGCCGGTTAATGCATAAGGGCCTCATTTTAGGGATCCGACAGCGCAGCATGCACCCGGCTTCGCTCTGGCGAGCCATGCCGCGACCGGCGGTGGTCGACCTTACATTTTGAGCAAAAGCTGTCTGGATTCGCACCCGAGAGGCTCTGTCCTAATTCAAAAACGAATTTGACTTCTGACCGTCATGCCGGACATGATCCGGCATCCCGAACTGTAACGCTCTTAAAAAGCACTGGATTCCGGGTCAAGCCCGGAATGACAAAAATGCTCATTTCCGCCGCTTGAGAATTATGACACATTTTCATTTGAAGGAATAAAAATTTTGACAGGCGAAGACCGGCACTGCTTCCTGTAATTGCGAACGCTCCATTAAATTTTGAATCCTTCATAAATCGAAAACTCACATAAAAGAGATATCGATGGCAGATAACCTTACATTTAAAATCGGCGACATCGGAATTTCGTTTGACGGTGAACCCCAAATAAAGCAAAGCGAAATCAAAGCAGCCTATCGTCCGTTTATCAGTGCGGACGCGCCGGACATTGCCCTGCGGATGCATATGGATTCTCCGGGAATTCCGGCCGGAGAAAAAATATTCGACAGTTTGCCGATCTGGGCACTTTACCGTCACAATGATAGTTTGATCATCAACCTTTTCGAAACCATGAACGGATTGAAACGGTCTTTATGCATCTCGCGGGATTTTAATCAGGCTGACCTGTATTTTACAGAACCGAATGGTTCCTTTCTCGATCCGTTTTTTGGTCCGACCATCGAGCTTCTGATGGTGAACTACCTGGCCCGCGTCGGGAGTATAATCGTTCATGCTTGCGGCATCGACTATGATGGGAAAGGCCTTCTGTTTGTGGGCGAGTCCGGCGCCGGGAAAAGCACTCTGACCAGAATCTGGAACAAAGAAAAGGGTGTCGAAATTTTAAGTGACGATAGAATCATTATCCGCAAGATGAATGATCAGTACTGGATGTACGGGACCCCATGGCATGGCGATGCCAGGTTCGCATCCCCGGCGAAAGTCAAACTGGAAAAAGTCTTCTTTATCAAACATGGCCCGGCAAATTCCGCCAAAGCAGTGGCCGGAAGCTTTCCGGTGCTGCAATTCCTGAAGGCTTCATTTCCGCCATACTGGGATAAAAACAGCATGAAATTTGCGATGGAATTTTTCAATGATCTGGTTGCGGCGGTCCCGTGCCGGGAAATGTCGTTTGTGCCGAACAGCAAAATCGTCGAATTTGTTAATCGATATTAGGACTGAGTGCTGAGGACTGAGGACTGAGATAAGATAGCAGAGGTCAGATGTCAGAGGACAGAAGACAGATGACAATCAGAAAGTAGGGCGGCCCTCTGCGCCCGCCAGTTGAGGTTGGCACGGTGGCTCGGTGTCTGGCCCTATTTAATTGTTTTGCCGTGCGCCTTGTGCCGTGCACCTTGAGCCGAACTGCTGGTATCACCAGTGTGTGTTTTAGATTAAAAGAAGTAAGAAATAAGCGATCCGGTCACAATAATGAATTTTATTGAATACCAAATACTGCTGGCTGCCAGCGACAATGAACCCGGCACGGAGCAACGGCAAAAGCTGCTGGGATTAATATCACAACATTTTGATCAGGACCGACTAATCGAAATGGCGGTGCGCGAGGGGGTTGCCGGTCTTTTATATAAAAATTTGAAAAAAATCGGTGTCCTGGGATATCTTGGCCACAGGCAGATTGAAAAACTCCAATCTTTTTATTATTCTGCTGTACGTTTGAACCTCAGATTGCTGCATGATCTAAAAGAAATTCTGCAAAAACTTAATCTATCAAAGACTAAGGTCGTGCTATTGCAGGGAATCCCTCTGTTGCAGCAAATCTATAAAGATATTGGACTGCGCCCCCTGACAGATATCGATTTGTGGGTTTTGCCCGAATATTTCTCGGGGGTTGAAAGTACACTTGTCAAACTGGGTTATCGGAGTGATCCGCTCTACCCGAAGACCTTTAAAAGAAATTCCACGCTAATTGACGTGAATACCCACATTCTGTGGGCAGATCGCATCAAAAGCAGGCGCTTCCTTATAAACGCTGGTCAGCAGGATATCTATGAGAACTGCCGGGCCATTGATATTGAAGGCGAAACCGCTGATTGTCTGAGCCGGACGGATCAGGTCATATACCTGAGCCTGCATGCATTTAAGCATAATCTGGACCGGTTGATCTGGCTGGTGGATATTAAAAATTTGCTGAAGGGATGGGAGGCTTCCGATTGGGTAGCCCTTGACAAACGTTCAAGGGAGCTTGGCATAAAGCATGTCGTAAGTTATATCCTGTTCTACCTGGATCATCTCTTTGAATTCCAGTTTCCCCCGGATGCCCGGGCGATTTATGAATTTACAAAAATAAGTTATCTGGAAAGATACATCCTGCGGAAACGGTTGCTGGGAAAACCGCTGGCGGTATGGGGCCCGCTAATACTTTTACCTTTGGATAAAAGTTTGTACAGGCGGGTATGTTTTATTTTCGAAAACCTGTTTCCCAGACCACGGGTTTTGAGGCAAATATTTGCAAAAGCTCCTGATTTCAGCTTCTGGCAACTTTATTTGAAAAGGGCCCGGCAGATATTGGCGCATACCAGAAACAATTAGAACCCATCTCAAAAATGCATCTAACGCCCAAGGGCTTTGTTGCAAACCGATTCAAAATACTCGAATACTGCCGTGTATGCTCCGTTTTTGAATCGGTTTGCGTCGCGCCCTTGAACGTGATCTACTATTTTTGAGACGGGTTCTATATTTAAGGCTTTTAGCGAACTAACATTTCTTGATCAGAAATAGGTGATATTTCGACTCTACGGTTCAATGCACGTCCGGTTTCATTTTCGTTGGACGCCCTATTGATCGTAAATCCAAATCCCTTCGGAAACAGCCTGTCTTTTTCAATTCCCTTTTCTACAAAATAATTTTTGACTGTTCCGGCACGTTTTTCGGACAACCTCTGATTATATGCAGCAGTGCCGACATTGTCGGTGTGGCCTTGTATTTCAATTTTCGCATCCGGGTTTTGTCTTAACATGGCTGCAATTTTATCCAGATCAGAATAATACCGAGACTTGAGCTCAAATCTATTAAAATCGAACAGAATATCGTCCAAATTGCCAGTCTGGTGTTTTTGGATTGCATCGTCATTATTCACCGCGATGTTCGCACTGTTCTGATCCGTTTCCTTAACCACTTTTACAACAGTTGTTTGCGCTGGACAGCCGTCCGGGCTAACGGCAATGCCGTTGGGTGTATCAGGACATATATCCGCAAAATCAGGGATTCCATCTCCGTCGCCGTCTTTTTCCGACCGACCGGTATTGTCGACTTTTTTTAAAACCATTTTGGGTGCGTTAAACTGAATAATTTTTAAACTGGATTTCGTCAGCGTTAACTCAGATACGGCATCCGGGGCCAGGCGAATTTGATTCTGATTTAAGGTTCCGCTGATAAGATCACCATTTTCAAGCAGGATGGTTGTGTCTGCCTGATAGCCTTCGGTAAATTCTATTCGATTGATTTCACCGGGTTGAATCGAGTCGGCATTATAATTGGCTCGAATTTCAAGCGCGGCGTCTAAAAACCTACCGGAAAATCGGTCGTTGTTCTTCATTGTAAAGATTGTGGTCGTTATAGGATAACTGGGCTCCCTGATTTCCCGCTTTATTCTTTGGATCTGTTCTCTACCCAGCGCTCTTTTTTGTCCGTCTTCCTCTATAAATTGAATGCTTTCGTTCAACAGGGTACCGCTGAATCGATCATTGTTGATAGTTTCAATCGTCCAGCGGCCAATGGGTCCGTCTTTATAATCAATGCTCTTTAAAAGTGCATTTTTGATGCTGACTTTGCCATAGGGGGTCTGAACGCTGAAAGCGGGGCTTTGAATGGTTCCGAAAATTTTATCACCGTTTTTGATATAAACGAAATCCGCCTGACCCAAAGCCGGGCAAATTAACGAAAATACGGCCAGAATGATAAAAGTGCCTATAATTTTATTCATTGGTCTTGTGTCTCCTGTGTTTCTTTAAGCTATCTCAATTTGCCGCCAGCGACTAACATTCAAGGCTTTGCTGTAAATACTCGAATATCGCGGCAAGATGCCGCTCCCACTGATGACAATGCGAAATGCGATGTGGGAGTGGCTTCCAGCCACGATTCTTGTGTTTTTCTTATTATATCGGTTAAATATTCAAATACTTAACAAAAATTGTGATGGGATGGAGACCGGGTTGATTTTTTAGGCAGTCGGCAAAGCGGGCATTAAATATTTTTATAATGATTTCAAATAGTTAAAAGACCGAGGGTAAAGATGGCCAGGTTGCCCAGGGAATGAATCGTTATCGGAACCAGAAGATTTTTCTCGATTTCATATGCAACTGCAAATAGGATCCCGCCGATGAGCTGGGTGACCGGAATGGCAAGCCCGGAAGAGGGGGAGTGGGGCAGTACAAATAACAGGGTGCTTAATAATACAGCTGCGGGTATTCCCCATCTTCGGAAAAAGCCATAAAGGATGCCCCGGAAAAATATTTCTTCGGCAACGGGTCCGATCAACGCCCCTACCAGCAAAAAGGTGATGAACCTGTTGCTTTCAGAAGGCAGCTGCATGCGAAAGAGCGCCGTAACCTTGATTCCCGCAAGATAGGTGATAAATAAAACGACTCCGGCCGCGACTCCGAATGAGATCGCCCAAATCAAGCCGCTTTTAAGTCCCCTGTATATTTGGGACAATGACAGCCCGATGATCGAAAGCCGGTTTTCCCGGAATTTGATGAGGGCCAGCAGAAAAATGATCTGCACAAGACGTGCCAGACCCACACCGGTCAGGGGAGCCAGAAGATTATGGCTGAGCAGCATTCGTGCCGTGAGTTCGATCGCCGCGATGCCTAAAATGGATATGATTAGGGTGCTTAATTTAATTTCGTTTGCCGCCATCCAAGTGCTCGCAGTGCCTTGTAGGCATACCATTGAAGGTACCAGTCATCTGATGTCTTAATTACCTGCATGATTCTGCCAATCGCTTCTTTATTTTTCCTTCTACCCAGACCATACAGTGCCATCGAAGCAACATTGGGATGGGTGTCATTTACAAAGCCTAAAAGATCTCTATAGGTCCCCGGTTTACGGGAATTGGCCAATGTTCTGACGAACCAGTAACGCTCAGCAATATAATCGCTTTTTAATAGTTCCGGGTAGGTATGAAACTGTTTTATCTCTAAACCGTTTTGATCAATAAACTTCAATGCTGCAACCCGATCCTGCCAGCGGCCCGAGTCCAGCGCGTCCGAAAGGTTTCTTTCAGAAATATTACGAGTCCTATTCAGCTGAAAAGAGAATATAAAAACCAGGCACAGAACAAAGCACAGGATGGAAGCAATTAGAGAAGAGCTTCTTAAGTTAAAGAAAATGCCAAACAAAATACTGATTATCCCATGCACGATGACATAAACGGCCAGTGGAAAGCCGGACAATAACGAAAACATGGTGATCTTTCGAAAAAAAGCCCATGTGTCGCTCTTTTGTTCAAATTCCGTTATTGCTCCATGAGGGTCGAAGAAAAATTTTTTAGCAGATATTCGCAAAACAGGGCGGTCATGACTTTTGAAGATAAAGTCATCTCCTGTTGAAACAACCTTGAGGTCGGCATCGATGTTCCGCTGAATCGGGATGTAGTCATGGTTGAGAAAAATATTTTCAAGCATCCGGACGACCTCGGCTTTTTGGCTTTCGATCCTTCCGGTCTTGAGCATCTTCTGATTCAATGATTTGAAAACCTCGGCAGGATACAGCGTATATTTGTAGTAAAATTTATTTATTTTCGAGCCAACAGGATTTGAGAGTAAATAGATATCGCGAAAGTCGGTAAACATCCGGCTGTCGATTTGCCAGGCTAAAAACAGTGCCAGCACAATGACAGGTATGATATGAAGGATTTCATTTGGGGTGCCGATTCTGCTTATTCAGATAAGACATTTGTTTTGCGGCAGTAATAAATACAACCGGCGGGATTAGCAGGAAGTATAAAGTTACAAAGAGTTTAAACCCATGAAAATTAAAAGCTGCCAGGCAGGCCACCCAGAGTAATAGAAAAACGTAAAGAAGAAATATCCTGCGGTAGAATAGGCGGTCCCAAATCCATGCCAGCGCTAATGAGAGGAAGGAAATTCCTGCGCCAATGCTGAATGTAAAAAAAAGACCTCCAAAAAAAGCCGGTGCTGCTTTGCGTAACTGGCCCATTACGTGGGAATTGGGTATTGTCAGATAACCCGCACCTTTTATTGCCAACAGGCTGTCATAAAGCACGGTGTTGGATAAATAAACATGAACCATTGCCAGAATCTGAGCCAGGGTCAGGCCGATCAGTAGTGAAGAAAAGGGGTATAGGCTATTTAATCTCTTTCGCATGACGGTTTATGACCCATTAGGGTAAAAGCGCGAAAAACCTTAATTTTAGACAATCTGCGAAGAATTTTGGATATTCAAAAATTTGCTAAGCACCCATTGATATGATATATTTTCTTAAGATAAGCGTTTTAAATTTTTAAAAAGGGCATGTTCTTTATTTTAAAAATTTAAAACGCTTAATCTATAATTTTATCATTATAATGACCCATTTGGTCAAGAAAAAGAACTATAAGCGGTTTGAAAACCCCATCTCCCCGCTCAATGGAGCGGGATTTCGCATCTAATTTAAAGAGATTTAAGGGGCTCAAAAGGCTTCTTGGTTGCGTCGTCTAGCCTTGCTGAGCACCTTAATCTAAAAAGATCAGAAGCGAAGTCCCGCTGGCAAGCGGGGCCCTTGGACCTGATCTGAGGTTTTGAAACCACTTCTAAGGAAAAATCAAATTGATCGTTGCCGTTCATCAACCTCAGTATCTGCCCTGGATCGGCTATTTTGATAAAATGAGAAGGGCGGACGCTTTTTGCTATCTGAATGATGTTCAGTATAAGAAAAATGAATGGCAAAACCGAAATCGGATTAAAACCGCTCAGGACTGGCAATGGCTAACGGTGCCGGTGCGCTATCGTTTTCCTGAGAAAATTAATGAAGTCCAGATTAATAATACGACCCAGTGGAGCAAAAAACACCTTCAGGCGCTGAAAACCAATTACAGCCGTGCGCCATATTTTAAAGCGTATATCTCAATCTTCGAAGATATTTTTTCCAAAGAATGGGAGCTCATATCTGAACTCAATATCCATCTGATAGAGCGTCTTAAAGATGCCCTGCAGATGCAGGAAAAGACGACCATCATCTCATCTGAGCTCACGCTTAGAGAGGAGCCGACCGACCGACTGATTGATATTTGCAAAGCCCTGGGAGCGGATACGTATCTCGCAGGCCAGGGCGGGGCAGGTTATATGGATGTGGTGCGGTTTGAAAAGAATGGGCTGAAGGTGATCATGCAGGAGTTTAAGCATCCGGCCTATTCACAATTGTTCGGAGATTTTCAGTCCCATCTGTCAATTGTGGATCTGCTGTTTAACTGCGGTCCGGAGAGTATGAACGTCATCCGTGAAACGAACGCAGAGACTGCGAAGATTTAGAATAGGCCTCACGCAAAGCCGCAAAGGCGCAAAGTTAAAAATGATCGGGCAATATTTATTCGGTTTAACCACAGAGATCACAGAGAGCGCAGAGACAAGCTCTAAAAATCTGTTCTCTGTGGTCTCTGTGATCTCTGTGGTAAATTATACGATATAAATCCAATTTATTGCATAAGCAGGAGTCAGTATGCAAAAAGCGACAATTCTGGCAATTGGCGCGCACCCGGATGATATCGAATTCGGTTGCGGCGGAACCATTATCAAGTATACCGAAAGAGGCCACCGCTTATTCCTGCACATTATGACCGCAGGCGGTCTCGGGGCCGAAACCGCCACGCGGATTGAAGAACAGGAAGCTTCCAAAGCGATTCTGGGAGCCGAGGATATCTTCTGGGGCGGGTATGATGATACGCACCTCGTTGTGGATGTTGAACTCATCGGGAAGATTGAAAAAATTATTAAAAAGGTCAAGCCGGATTTTATTTTCTGCAATTTTCCGGAAGATACGCACCAGGATCACCGGCACCTGTCGCAAGCGGTCATGTCGGCCACGCGATATATCCGCAACGTTTTGTTTTTCGAAGGGCCCACAACCCAGAATTTCAAACCCCATGTTTTTGTGGATATCTCCGATACACTCGACAAAAAAATCCAAGCCCTTAAAGCCCATAAGTCCCAGGTGATGAAAACCAATATTGAAGACCTATCAATTGTGGAAGTTGCCCGCTCCAGCGCGAATTTTCGCGGAATTCAAGGCCGAGTTAAGTTCGCGGAAGCGTTTCACAGCTTACGCCTCTTTATCAACATATAAAATAGATAAAAGACTTTAATTTTAGGCATTTTAGGCACTTCGAACTTTAGGCATTTCTACAAAAACCCCGCATTGTTTGAATATTTAAAATAAATTTGAAAAAGCAAGCTGCACCAAATTTGAAACACATACCTCATTCCCGTCCGACGCTGGGCGAAGAAGAGGTTCGTGCCGTTTCGGCGGTTATCGAGTCAGGAAATATTGCCGAAGGGGAAGTCGTTCAAAGATTTGAGCACGCCTTTGCCGAAAAGATAGGTGTCAGGCATGCAGTGGCGGTGAGTTCCGGAACCGCAGCTTTGCATCTTGCCCTTCTGGCAATGGGAATCGGCCCCAAGGATGAAGTCATAATTCCAAGTTATGTCTGCGCAGCCCTGCTGCATGCGGTGCAATATGCCGGGGCGCAACCCGTATTGGCAGAGATCGATCCGCTGACCTATAATATTGATCCGGATGATGTTAAAAAGCGAATTACCACCCGCACCAGGGCCATCATTGTGCCGCATATGTTTGGTCTGGCTGCCGATCTGGATCGGCTCCTAAAATTGGATGTGCCGATCATAGAAGACTGCGCCCAGGCTGCGGGGGGCACCCATCATCAAAAACCACTCGGAACATTCGGGGATGCCGCCATATTTTCCTTTTATGCCACTAAAATGATGGCAACCGGCGAAGGGGGGATGGTTACCTCTAATTCGCCTGAATTCATAGCGCGCATACGGGACTTGAAAACCTATGACGGGAAAATAGCTGATACCGTTCGCTACAACTATAAAATGACCGATGTGCAGGCGGCGTTGGGAGAAGTTCAGCTTGCGCGTCTTCCTGATTTCATCGCGCAAAGAAGAAAAATTGCCCGAACGTACTGTGAAGATTTCAAATTATTGAATATAAAGCTTCCAGTCGAAATAGATGAACACATCTATTATCGGTTTGTTGTTGGCTTAGAAACCGACTGTGAAGGGTTTATCCGAAAACTCGTGCAAAAGGCGGTGGGGTGTGCGCGTCCGGTATTTTTGCCCATTCACCGTCATCTGGAAAAAGACGGATATCCGGTTACCGATAAAGTCTGGGAAACGTCTTTGTCCATCCCCATCTATCCTTCCCTCAACATCAGTGCGATCAAACAAATAATTGCCTGTTTTATTGGCGAATATGAAAAGCACAAAAGCTCGGCAGACGGCTGACGTGCCGGGAAAATTTTGCCAGTATTTTGACAGTAATGGTTACTGATACGATCCCGGCCTTTATGATTTTTTCTAAATAATTTTAATAGTTACAATCCTTCAAATTCACCTTGCCTAATGGCACGAAATGTGCAATCTGCAATAAACGATGTGTTTTTAAATCCAGCTGTTATCAAGAATTACGTATAATTTACAAGGTATTAGGCGCCTTATGGCATCCGGTTCCTTCGTTGCGGCAACATTAGTCGGCTAAAAAATCCGGTATGTCAAAAAGGTTCTCACTACCGCTATGGTTTTATAATTTTGACGTTCACCTATGGTTCAAATTGTAAAAGGCACAACCTCCAGCAGCTATGTTGAGCCCGGTGCTCTTCCCAACAGATCTATACGGGAAACTAGCGGTTTCGAACTGGTTGCCGGAAGCACAAAAAGGGAAGTCGAGAAAAGTCCAAACATCCTGAACATCAATTTGTTTATTTATATTTCTGCGGCTGTTGTGGCATTTATTCTCTTTCTTCCTCAGGTGCGGGGATTTTTCTCAGAAATCGGTTGGAGATGGGCTCATATTTTGTGCCTGTCATTTTCGCTTTCTTTTTTTATGAATCCGGTTTTTGCCAGGATTGCAAAAAAAATGAATATTCTCGACATTCCGGATGCCAGAAAACTTCACAAAGAAGCCACCCCTCTTCTCGGGGGTGCGGCTGTTTTTTTCGGTTTCAGTCTGGCCCTTCTGACGAACGGAATTTTTTCCAAACCGATTGTGGTCATTCTGATTGCATCGTTGATCCTTTTTGGAATCGGCATCCTGGATGACATTAAGGAAGTATCTGCCGGGTTAAAACTTTTGACTCAATTGGCGTGCAGCCTGCTGGTTATGAGCAGCGGAATTATACTGCGCGTTTTGCCGGTGGATCTCGGTATTTTTGCAACCATTGGAAATTCCCTTTTAACGGTGTTCTGGATTATCGGCATTGCCAACGCCATGAATTTTTTTGACGGCATGGATGGACTGGCAGCAGGTCTGGGGGCGGTGATCTCCTTTTTTCTGGGTGTGGTGGCCTTTCAAACCGGCCAGCCCTTTTTAGGATGGGTTGCAATTGCTATGCTGGGCGGTTGTCTGGGGTTTTTACCGTTCAATTTCCGGATAAAAAAAAATGCAGCCATTTTTTTGGGCGATGCCGGCAGTGTCGTGATTGGATTCATTCTGGCATGTGTGGCGGTCTACGGAGATTGGGCCCAGGGTAATCCGGTTGTCGCCCTGGTCTCGCCGGTTTTGATTTTCTGGATTTTAATTTTCGACATGGTGCACATTACCGTTGATCGGATACTGACCGGCAAAGTTAAAAATTTCAGGCAATGGATAGAATACGTGGGCAAAGATCACCTGCACCACCGTTTAGCAAATGTCCTGGGCGGCAGAAAGCAAAGCGTGCTGTTTATCTATCTGCTCGGCCTGTGTCTGGGAACCAGTGCAGTAGTGCTGCGTAATGCCAGACCGACGGATGCCATTCTGCTGATTATCCAGGCTTGCATAATGGTTGTGTTGATAACGGTTCTGGAAAGGCGCGGCCGGAAGGCGAACGGAACACTGAAATCTAAACCTTAATCAGTAAAGACTATTTTGTACAAAGCGTTATTAACCACGAAGAACACGAAGAATTAAAAATCGAGGAAGAAGTTGCTAAATGTTTAAGTAATTGCGATTTTAAATTGCTCTTCGTGCAAATGGCTCATCTTTTCGTTGCGTGGGTGATTCGATCCACGAACCAATGACATGATACTTTATTGAGGCTTTAAGCAAATATCAAAATCCAACTTTCATTTTCGGTATAGTTGAGTTGAACGGAGTTAAACTTTGAGATAAACGTGGTGCAATTCAGGGAAATCGAAAATAAGCCGCAGGCATTAAAGGGAACCTCTGCCGATAAAAAGGCCAGATTACGTTTTGCAAAGCTTGGCGGAGACCTGCCCAAAAACAACAAAAGCGGGGCATCGGCGATACCTGATGAAAGCCGAAAGCTTCTCTATGAGGAGGCTTCTGCCTACATCGGTGACGTCTTAAATGCTTTGCGCAGTCGCAAAGGGTTCACGCTGGAAAAAGGGTTCGAGGTGATTCAAAAAATCGTTGCCGGAAACTATCCGCAGGATCCGGTTCTCATCCTGGCGCTGCATCAGGATGATTTACGTCGATATGTAACCCAGCATCCTGTCAATGTTGCCGTTTTCGCGATAAAAGTGGCGGATCACCTCGGCTTTGCAAAATCGATACAGGTAGAAATCGGCATGGCTGGCTTATTACATGACGTTGGGATGGCTGTTGTTCCGGATAAAATTCTTTATAAACAGGGTAAGCTCAACAATGAAGAGATGAAGATTTTCAGACAACGCCCCAATTTCAGCTCGAAAATCCTTCGGACGTTAGGCCCCGAGTATGCCTATCTGGCGGAGTGTGCAGCTCAGGTTTATGAGAGAATAGACGGTTCCGGCTACCCGCGCGGCCTGAAGGCAGCTGAGATGCATGAATACGCCCAGATCATCGGCCTGCTGGATATGTATGAGTCCCTGATTCACTCCAGGCCCCAAAGGGGTAAAAGAGCACCGTTCGCGGCTGTAAAAGAAATTATTAATACCAGCAAAAATCATTTTAAGAAGGAATATTTAAAAGCGCTTTTGAGCGTTTTTACCGCGTTTCCGATACACAGTTATGTGCGCTTGAATTCGGATGCCATCGGAAAAGTCATCGAGACTTATCCGGACCAGCCGCTGAGGCCCAAAATCCAGATCATATATGATTCTCAAAAGCGAAAAGTCTTAACTAAAAAAATTGTTGCGCTGCCGGAAGACCCGCTATTGCATATTATTGATTCGATCACTGAAAATGAAATTGGCAAATTAACCGGCCCATGAGCCATAGATTTAATTAAAAGAAATATTTTAAAGGTATTTGGTTTAAGTTTTTAGACCCTTTTGCCGATATACCTGGTGTACCAAAGAGGATTTTTACAAACTAACTAAACCGCAATCAATTCAATTGCTTAAATTTATATTAGGATAAAAATGGAATCAGTTGAAAATCTGATGGAATACTTTCGGGGAGAAAGAGATTCATCATAATTCATAATTAAAGAAACGGTGTTATATGTATTTAGAGCATTGGGGTCTTCAAAAATCGCCTTTCGGAAATGTGCCCTCACGGGATGTTTTTTATCGGTCCCCGCAGCATGAGGAAGCCCTGCGCCGTTTACTATATGCAATCGAACATCGTAAAGGGGTTGCCATGCTTACCGGAGAGGTGGGGTGTGGAAAAACCACGGTGACCAAGGCGCTCAGCAATCACCTCAACGGGGACAAGTTTCATTTTCAGATGCTGTCAAATCCGGCGCTTCAGCCCACCGATCTGCTTAAAGCGATTCTTTTGAAATTGGGCGATACCAGCTCCGATAATGGATCCAAAACGGTGTTGTTGGACCGGCTGCAGAAATTACTTTTTCAAAATGGAGAGCAGGGAATCAGCACGGTATTGGCCATCGATGAGGCCCATGTGATTTCGAATCAGGCGACGCTAGACGAGCTACGGATGCTACTCAACATTCAATCGGATGATGAGTTTTTGATTACGCTGGTTCTGTTGGGGCAGCCCCCGTTGCTGAAAAATATTTCCGAGCTGCAGCCACTGAAGGAAAGAATCAGCATAAAATTTAATCTTGAGCCGCTGGATATAGAAAATACCCTGCGGTATGTCGTTTTCCGGCTCAAAACAGCCGGGGCCAGTCGCGGAATTTTTACGAGGGAAGCGATTGAAGCCCTTTATGAATTTTCAGGAGGAATACCCCTGCGAATAAACAATGTGAGTGACCGCTGTTTGCTGATTGGCCTGATGCAAAAAGCCAAAGTGGTGGACAGCAAAATTGTCGAGGACGCCATCGAGGACCTCAAATCTTAAGGAGTATCGAATACAAAAAAAGGATTAGGATTAGAAAAATGACTACCCATTCAAGGATTGAATCGGTATTGGCAGGATGCCTGGCAATGTTGCTTGTTCTGGGCTGTGCCCAGCACAAAGCCTATCAAGCATCACCGGACAGGCCGGAGAGACTGCAAGCGGCCGGTCTGGTGTTCGCCGGTAAATTCCACTCGGTTGTAATTGCAGACATGGATAATGACGGGAACCCGGATATTGTCGGCGGCGCCAGCACACCGGGTTTGGTCACCATCAGTTATGGTGACGGCAACGGCGCTGTGTCTGAACCGCAGTTTCTTCCCGTCCATGGTGAGGTCCGATCGGTTGCGGTGGCGGATTTCAACGAAGACGGGCTTAACGACATTGTTTTTTCCGTCCAAAGAGAAACCGCTGGAATTCGCCTGTGGATGAATCAGTCCGATCGCAAATGGAAGCAGGAAAACGGTCCGACACGGTTAAATAAGTACCAGAATATAAAGACAGCCGATGTAAATGGTGATGGACACATGGATGTTATTGCCGCCAATTCCACTGAAGATTCAAATGCCGGTGTGCAAGTCTGGTTAGGTAATGGAAAAGGCGGATGGATTGCGGAATCCGGTCCTACGACATTGGGGCGTTACATGGATGTGGCGGTAGCGGATCTCAATAAAGACGGTTTTCCGGATCTGATCGGAGCCGGCTGGGGAATATCCGGCGCCCTGCGTGTCTGGATTGGAGATGGAACCGGCAGGTGGCTCTCCATCGCGCCGTTAAATAAAGGAAGCTACTATGGCGTCAGTGTCGGTGATCTGGACGGTGATGGAAACCTGGATATCCTGGCCGCAACCCACAAAGGCGGGATCCAAATGTACATCGCAGACGGGAAAGGTGACTTCAACTGGCTTGAGAAAGGACTGGAAGTAGAGTCATTAGGAGAAAGTAGTTTCTGGAATGCAGTTTCTGTGGATCTGAATGGGGATGGCCGCAACGATATTATTGCCAGTTCCCTTGATTCCATGGGTCTTCGGGCCTGGTTAAATAAAGGTAAACATAGCTGGGAGCAATTCGACGGACTGTTTCCGTCCACCGGGATTTATCATGGGATAGCTCTGGCTGATTTGAATGCCGATGGGCATCTGGATATCTGTGCGACCAGTTATGGTGAAGGCATTCAAATATGGCCGGGAAATACAGGGGCGGCGATAAAAGCAAGACAGATGGAAATTGAGCAGCTGCCGACGGCTGACAGACTTGCTGCCATGCAAGCTCCTCTGGAGAATGCGGTTTTTGCCACCGTAAACGGAATTGAGGAATACAAAGTTGGTCCCGGAGATCTTATCGAAATTACCTACTGGGAGGCAAATACGCCCAAAAAAGAAGAAATTGTGATTCGACCGGATGGGAAAATTTCCTTTGGCTTTGCGGAGGATTTATACGTAAATGGTCTAACGCTATCACAACTGGATAATTTACTCACAAAGCATATCAAGAAATATTTACGAAAGCCACGATTGGATGTGATCGTAAAAGAGTATAACAGCAAAACCGTTACTTTATTGGGAGCTATCCAATATAGAAATCAAGCTGATACCGGACCCGGTAAATATAAGCTTAGGGGGAAAACGACCCTGCTCGAGAGCCTTACAAAGGCTGGCGGCCCATCTGAAAGGGCCAATTTGAACAGTGTCAATATTCGCCGAAAAAATGGTGATTCAGTTAACATCAACCTGTTTAAGGCCATAAATCAGGGGGATCCCAGTAAGGATTTTGTGCTCGATGATGGCGATGTTGTTTTTATTCCGACACTGGATAAGGACGGCCGAAGAGTATATGTATTTGGTGAAGTCGAAACCCCCGGAACCTATACTTTTGAGAGCGAAAAGATACGTCTGATCGATGCGATTTCTGAAGCCGGCGGGCCCACCGTGTTTGCGTCTCAATCTGATACCAAGATAGTCCGTGGAGATATTACCAAACCAGAAGTCATCACCGCAAATCTCAAGGGATTGCTGGAAAAAGGCGACCAATCCCAAAATGTTGCACTTCTAGCCGGGGACCTGGTGTATGTCCCGCGCAGTGGTTGGGGAAATATCAATTTCTTTGCCAAGCGGATCCGACCGCTGCTGGAACTTATCCTCTGGCCTGCGAGAGTTGTCAATGATTGGGATCGCGCCTATGATGTCATTACGAATGAGGAGTAACCGTAATATCCGGCTGCCTCACTTATAGGCCGGGTGGAACACTCTACATTTTCGTCCCCACGAAAAAATTTAAATTAAGCAGGCGAAGAGTTTATAATTCGAGATATAAGAAGCCGCAAATATTGACTTATAATACTATCGCACGAATGAGTGAAAGTTTTATCGAATGGCTCAATATGATGTAGATTTAAGAGAATATTGGCGAATTATCCGCAAAAGAAAGACCTACATTATTCTTTTGGTCATATTTGTTGGAATCTGCAGTCTCGGATTTTCCAAATTCAAAGAACCTGTGCCTCTTTACGAAGCTGTTGCCGCGATAAAGATTGATCGGTCTGCCAATATCGGTTCGATTCTTACGGGCGCTTACTGGAATCAAGCCGAAAATATGGATACCCATGCCTACATTATTAAAAGCTTTCCGGTCCTGGCGAAAGCGGCACAGTCAATGGGTAAAATCCCGCAAGATCTTTCCCTGGATGATATCCGCAGTAATAAAGACACACCTTTCTGTGATTCAGCAGCTGAAGGCCATTGTGGAGACAGAACCTCAGGAAGGCACCAACATCATTGATATTAAGGTTGTCTTAAAAGATCCTTACGAAGCGGCGTCAAATGCCAATAGATTTGCAAGCGCTTATCGGGATTACAATATCGAGGAGAAAAATAAAAAAACATTTGAGACCAAAACTTTTATTGAAGAACAACTGCGTATGACTTCCAATAAGCTCAAGGAAGCAGAGAAGGAATTACAGTCATTTAAAGAAGGCTATGCCTTGATTTCAATGGATACCCAGACGCAAAACACGCTTGACAAACTTTATGCTGTTGAAACTGCGTATGAAAAGATTAAAACAGAGAAAGAAGAGGTGGCCGCACAGCTGCGATTGCTGGAAGATGACAAAAAAGGATCCATAAGGCGGTCAAAAGAGGTGTTTTTCTCCACGAGTCCGGATTCGCCTCTATACACGTATAAAGAGAAGCTGAGTGAATTATTCTTAAAGCGACAGACATTGCTGATTAATTTTACAGCCAAGCACCCCCAGGTAAGAGAAATCGATGATCAGATTCGGGCCATAATTTATGAGGCCCAAAAGGAGCTAAAGACATTATTACGCTCACTTGAAGCCAAGGCAAAAGATTATTCGGATAAGCTGATTCAGCTGCGGGAAGAAAACAAACGTCTGCCGGAGAAAGCCTTACAGCTGGTCAGACTTCAACGGGAAGTCGATCTGCAGGCTTCATTGTATTCCCAGCTAAAGGAGAAATATCAGGAGACCTTGATTCAGGAATCCAGCAAGGTAGAAGAAGTATCTATTGTTAAACCGGCGGTGCCCCCGGATAAGCCTTCAAACATTCCATCAAAGTTAATTGTCATGGGGACCGGGCTTGTCATGGGGTTGATTATCGGTATTGTATTTGCGTTTCTGGCCGAAATATTCGACACCTCGATGGGTAGAATCGAGGATGTCGAAGAGCTGCTGCAGGTCCCGGTTTTGGGAGTGATTCCTTTTCTTGAGGGCGAGATCGTTGATAAAAGCCGAAGCAAGCATAGAGAACCCGAAAGGACGCGAACAAGGGACCTGGTTACCCACTACAAACCGGGCTCTATGGGAACGGAAGCTTTTCGGGCATTGCGGACAAACCTGCAATTTCTAAGGCTGGAAACGAAGGGCAAGGTATTTCTGATTACCAGCGCTTTTGTTCAGGAAGGTAAAACGGTTAATGCAATCAACCTGGCATTGATTATGGCCCAGGCCGGCAACAGAGTGCTTCTGGTCGATGCGGATCTTCGCAAACCGCTGGTCAACAAATATTACGGCCTGCCGATCAGTCCCGGACTTACTGACCATGTGCTGGGGAATTATCACTGGAAGGAGGTAACCAATACCATATCCGATATCATGCTGGGTGACTTCGGAATTGACGACATTCTGATAACGCCGGGTATGGATACGCTTCACATTTTGACCGCCGGGACAAAACCCCCGAATCCGTCTGAAATATTGACGTCCAATCGCTTCCGCGAGTTTTTAAAAGAGGCCGTTATAAATTATGATTTTATCTTCATAGATGCCCCACCCGTGATGCCGGTAGCCGATGCCTCTGATATTGCCACCCTGGCCGACGGGGTGATCCTGGTTTACATGACCGGGAAAATCGGTCGAGGCGTACTAAGGCGCGTTAAGTCAAACCTTGAGAATGTCGATGCCAAATTAACAGGCGTTATCTTGAATAAAATTAAATCAGATGCCGGGCCGGAGTACTACCAGTATCATTCTTACTATTACTATGGGAGCGAGCCGCAAGTTAAAAAAGGGAAAAAAGTTAAAAAACTTAAAAAGTTAAAAAAGCCAAAATTTCTGCAAAAAAATCAGACAGGCCAATCCAAAGAGTAAAAGTTGTTGGGTCGGTAGCGCGCATAGTCTCTGCCGGGTTTTTTCTGGCAGGATTTGGGATTTGCCGTTCCGGAATGGCTTGCTCTGCGGGATCTCTGGGGTTAGATTAAAATAAATAATCAAACAAATACCGTGCGCACAAATCTCCTATTAGTATTTTTTCTTGCGATTGCCCTCCTATCGGGATTTTTGATCTCACAATACCCTCCCACCATATTAATCTGGGTGACATTAGCCTTGGCTGTTTTCATTGTTTCCTTCGTAAAGATCGAATGGGGGCTCTATATCCTAATATTTTCCATGCTTTTGAGCCCCGAAATTACGATTGGAGAGACTACCGGTGCATCTATTGGGAGGGGCGTGACACTTCGTTTTGAAGATTTTTTGCTCGTCGTGATTGGATTCAGCTGGTTTGCCAAAAATGCCGTAAATAAAGAGATAGGCCTTTTTTTAAAAACACCTTTAAATAAACCGATCCTCTTTTATATTTTAGCCTGTTTAATATCGACGGCTTTTGGCATCATGGACGGTAGGGTTAGTGCAAAAACCGGTTCTTTATTTGTGTTAAAGTATATTGAATATTTTATTGTATACTTTATGGTGGTCAATCATTTGAAAAGCACCGACCAGATAAAACGCTTTGTTTTTTGTCTCTTGCTGACCTGTTTTATAACTGGCATTATTGGGAATTCTCCAAATTCCGGGAGGGGAGAGAGTCAGCGCCCCATTTGAAGGAGAAGTTGGTGAACCCAATACCTTTGGCGGATACCTTTTGTTTCTGGGTGCAATTACAGCAGGACTGTTGCTAAAAGCGGAAGACGGTCGATCAAAGCAATTGTTCATTTTTCTGCTTCTTGCTATTGTTCCACCCTTCCTATTTACCCAGTCCCGCGCTTCCTATCTGGGCTTAATCATGACATGTTTTGTCATCGGGATGCTGACCCGACACCGCATAATTATTACAGGCTTTTTAACAATGTCACTTTTGTTGAGTCCATTGTTTCTTCCCCAGGAAGTTAAAGATAGAATTCTTTACACATTTACCCAACCCGAGGAATCCGGGCAGATTCATATCGGGGAAATTCGTTTGGACACATCGACCTCTGCAAGGATAGCGAGCCTTAAACAAATTATAGAAGATTGGCCAAAGAAACCGATATTCGGTTACGGTATTACGGGATATATATTTATAGACTCTCAATATCCCAGAGTGCTGATAGAAACAGGTATAATAGGATTAATCGCCTTCCTTTATCTTCTATATTCCATTTTGAAATTAGCCATTAACCGTATGAAGGAAGTAAAGACGCCATATTTTAAAGGGCTTGCGATTGGGTTTTTTGCCGGCTATATCGGTCTTTTATTTCATGCGCTGGGTGCCAATACCTTTATTATCGTCCGAATCATGGAGCCGTTCTGGTTTTTTGCCGGTATTATTGCCGTACTTCCAGCTCTGGAAACCCAAGCAACAGGAACAACCGCAGGAAGATCATCCCCGCATTCGAAGGTTTGCCTCAGCAAAAACATCGCTTCCAGTCAATCCTCGGCTTCAATCTTAAAAGTCCAATTAACGGCAGACGCTGCAAACAGACGCAGATTTAGATTTTTAATTAGCCACAGACCCGTCTTCGCTTTACGAGCTTACGCCGCGGCAGGCCCACAGACTCAATCTTTTATTCAGCCACTCCCGCGATAATGTGTCGTTTTTTTCGACTATATGCTTTGCCATGGTTCTAGGGATACTGGGGCCAGATGAAAAGAATTGTTTGTGTGAGTCTGTGTGGGTCTGTGGCTAAAAAAATATCAGGTGCCCTTTTCTGTTCAACCACTCAGAAGCCAGAAAGAGCCCGGAAATGGTTTTCCCGTCGCTGATTTCGCCCGTCAGAATCATCTGCAGGGCATCATTAAATTTTACCGGATGAACATTTAGCATTTCATCATCATCCAGATGTTGCTGGGCCGGCTCGAGATCTAAAGCCAGAAAGATATGAATGCGTTCATCTGAATAACCCGGTAGGGGTGTAATGGTAGCCAACTGATGCCAGTCTATTGCTGAATATCCGATTTCTTCAATCAACTCTCTTCTGGCACAGGTTATGGGAGATTCCTCGGGGTCCAGGGTTCCGGCAGGTATTTCCCAGATGAATTCCCGGATGGCATGGCGGTACTGCTTGATCAATACGACTTCCTCACTATTGATCATCGGGACCATCGCGGCGGCGCCCGGGTGCTGGATAAAATCCATATCCGATGTCACTCCATTCTTCAGGGTGTAATTTTCCGTAACCAGATTAAACACCCGGCCCTGATGTAAAGTGGCACTACTATTTATCGTTGCAGACATTATCGGCTCCCTAATCGTCTTTTAATGGGGTTGTCGGTGAAAAATGAACTATACCATAAATGCTAACAAAGCAAAAAAGCAGTTCAATCCAAATAGCACAATAAAGGACTTGTTATACATCAAAAAATAGAATAAATTATTGTAATATAAGCACATAAATTTAAAGATGAATTGGAGCGGATCCAGTTTTCGGATTGAACCGGAATCTTTCACCTGGAGGAATTATGCCAAAGACGCCAACGATTAAAACCGCACTGCCGGGACCGCGCGCAAAGCAATTGATTAAGCTGGACAAATCTTATGTCTCACCGTCTTACACCCGGGTTTACCCGCTGGTGGTCGATCAGGCCGAGGGGTTGTGGGTGCATGACGTTGATGGGAATGTTTTTCTGGATTTCACGGCCGGCATTGCCGTCACTGCCACCGGTCACTGCCACCCGCATGTGGTCAAGGCCATTCAGCGCCAGGCCGAGCAGTTGCTGCACATGTCCGGAACGGATTTTTACTACACCCCTCAGATTCAACTGGCCGAAAAGTTGGCCGGCCTGGTCCCCGGCAAAAGAGCCAAGCGGGTATATTTTGGGAATTCGGGCGCGGAGGCCGTTGAGGCCGCTTTCAAACTGGCGCGCTGGCATACCAAGCGCGAACTCAATATCGCCTTTTTTGGCGCTTTTCACGGGCGAACCATGGGTGCACTGTCGTTGACCGCCAGCAAAACAGTGCAAAAAAAACACTATAATCCCCTAGTGCCGGGGATTACGCATATACCGTATGCCTACTGCTATCGGTGCGCTTACAATCTTTGTTACCCGGCTTGCGATTTGTTCTGTGTGAAATGGATTGAAGATACGCTTTTCCGAACAACCGTACCGGCGGAAGAGGTCGCTGCTATTTTTGTCGAACCCATACAGGGCGAAGGCGGCTACATTGTGCCGCCTCCCGGATTTCACAAAGAAATGTATCGAATCGCCAAACAGTACGGCATCCTTTACGTTGCGGATGAAGTGCAATCCGGCATGGGGCGCAGCGGCAAAATGTTTGCCATGGAACACTTCGATGCCCAGGCCGATATTACGGCGATCGCCAAAGGCATTGCCTCCGGGCTGCCCCTCGGGGCCATGGTGGCACCTGCAAAAATCATGGACTGGGAGGCCGGATCCCATGCGTCGACTTTCGGCGGCAATCCGATATCCTGTCAGGCGGCCATGGCGACCATCGAGCTGTTGGAAAAGAGTTTAATGAAAAATGCAACGGTCCAGGGAAAACGTCTTATGCAGGGGCTGAACGAACTGCAAAAAACATATGAATGCATGGGGGATGTGCGCGGCAAAGGCCTGATGGTCGGCGTGGAATTTGTAAAGGATCGTGAAACCAAGGAACCCGCCACGGATTGGCGGCCCAGGATCATCCGCAAAGCATTTGAAAAAGGCCTGCTGATTTTAGGCTGCGGAGAAAACAGCATCCGCTTCTGTCCGGCGCTGACGGTCAGCGCCAAAGAAATTGATCTGGGGCTTACTATTTTTGAAGAGGCTGTTCGAGAAGTTTGCAGGTGATCTCTGGTTGCTGGCTCCCGGTGACTTGTTTCTGAAAGCCCCAGAGGGCTGCCCAACTTTTAAGCCTCCCAGCCTTCCAGCATCCTGGCATCCCAGCTTCAAACCGATGCCCTATGAGCTACTTTTTCGGACACCTGAACACTGAAACCTGAAACCTATTTGTAGACTATAGAAAGCTAAAAAAAGTTGCGTTTTCGGTACCTTATTATTGCTACTTGAACTGACTTGAGTCCAGCCAGCGATCAACGGCTTCGGCCACACCACATTCATTGTTGGATGCCACTACCGGGAATCGGCTTTTTAGGTCATGTGGGGCATTATCTACCACGAAGCTGCAACCGGCCCATTCCAGCAAATCCAGGTCATTATAGTCGTTGCCGACTGAAAGTGCCCGGTCGGCCTTCAGACCATATGTTGCAGACAGCCATGCAGCGGTTAGACTTTTGGATACAGTCGTCGGGAAAATTTCAATCCAGGTGGATTGTCCGTCCAATGGTGATGTCGTTTGGATAATATTAAAACCCGGCAGTGCGTTTTCCAGCATCGCAATAACAGGCCGGTTATCGGCTGGCGGAAGTATCGCCAGCAGCTGGGTTGCATTGCCAAACCCATCGGTTGTTGTTTCCAGCGGTTTGGCAAATTGATGGTATAACTCTATGCGTTTTATAAAATCCGGATTGTCGGATGTTGATTCAAAATAGCTGAAAATATGATTGTGCGGGATCGGATGGTGAACCATAAAATCAAGGTTGTTTGCCTGCAGAATTTTAATCGCCAGACTGACCTCATGAGGTTCCATACTGACTTTTCGGATAATGCGGCCGTCGGGATGCCGGCTAATACCGGCACCGCTTGAAAATAAAATAAAATCCACCGGCAGATTTGAAATTGGGACGGTATTGATCGAGTAGATGGAACGACCGGTGGCAATCGCCCTGATGATGCCAAGCTCTCCGAGCCGTGTTAATGCATTCAGATCGGTATCGGAAAAACTGCGGTCGGAGCGCAGCAACGTTCCATCAAAGTCACAGACGAACAGCCCGCAAGGCGTTTGGCCGTTGTGCCGGTCTGGCGCCGGAATTTCCTGGGAAATGTTCATATTGTTAAAAACGCTTTCTAAAAACAATATTCGGATTATCTAAGCAAGACACGATCAATTCGGGTAAGATTTGATGACCGAATAATAGGTAAAGGGTAGCGGGGTGTCAATTAAAAACCCGGTCGTCATGTTTGCTGAAACCATGGCGCTTACAAGGAGTGTTGGGAAAACCAACACAAAATAATTGCTAAAGCTATGCGGCTAAAGTGACGATATATAAAATACAAGGGAAATCAGCATGTTCTAAAAGTTTTTGAACAGACAGAACATCTGAAATCGCGTTTCAGCCTGTGGCCCGGGGGCGACAGTAAAAAACATCTGATACCGGAATGGAAATATCTGTATCGATTGCGAACGGAGGTTTATTCTTGGAAATGAAAAAGGAGACAATCATTTATTTTGAGCAACTGGGATTTGGGTGGGTCCTGGATCAAATGATATTAAAAGAAATACAATTTACGAAATTAAGGGATGAATGCATTACGGACACTTCATTAATAAAAATAATTGAAAATATGCTAATTGAAAATCCCAATTTTTAATCATTAAATAAAAGTTGCCAATGGTTGATCAGTCGTTAGATTTTAGTTTAAAGATAAATTTTAATGGATTGATACGATTTTAAATTGTATAGTGCGTTTATGGCAACGGCTTCTTATCATTTCAATTATCTCCGGCTTTTAATCTATACCTGATTAGAAGTGGCTTCAGAACAATCTTCCCCCACTCTGGCAAATAGCGCTGGTTCAAAAATTTGAGGAATGAGATATGGTAAAAGACGAGCGGGATAATCTAATCTATCGTGGACTGTTACAATCTGACGACGGTATCATTGCCAAAGTTGTGAACGCCAATTCACGGGTAATCACTTTTCAAACGACATTCGGGCTAAACGATCAACTCATCGAGCACCTCAAAAACCAATCCGAACACATCGTCTTTAGCGAACGTTCCAGGATTGCGCGTCTCGGCGTGCAGATAAAATGCGAACCGCCCTCGGCTGATGCTCTAGAAGGTGATCGCGTCACATTGACGCTGGTTGCATCACCGGTCATACCGGGTTATCCCGGGCTCAATGAGCTGCGTGACTTTTTCACGCTGGGCCTGCCCGTCGGTCGTCTGGTTTTCTGCGATCCCGACGCGCTTTTGACCTCTGATGAGGTGCTGGAGGCCAACGAACGCTCGCAACTCAAACTACCGGAATCCACTACGATTTCGGCCGATGGCAGTATCGTTATTGCCCCGCATAAGGTCATCTGTGAGCTGAAGCAACCGCTCGACAAAGAGACCCTGGGACGGATATTACTGCGCGAAGACGGCAGAGAGCTTTTAAACCGCTATCAGGCGCGCAAGGCTGTCCGGGCCGTAAACATCGCTGCCGGAAAAGGTGCCGTAACCACCTGTTCTATGTATCTTAACGAGCACTATGTGGTTTTGCAGAGCGGCTTTGAACTGGGCCGAAATCTGCCGGCAACGGTTCTGGATCCTATCAAGACCCGCGGGATTCGGATTTATCTTGAGATTGTCAACCAAACCAAACATCCCATCGTAAATCCATTGATTGCCGCAAAAGTCTATTACGCCGCCAAATCTAAAAACGGCATGCAGCGGAAAAAAAATACCGGCTTTGGCGCTTTTTTTACTTATAAACAAATGCGCCAGCTGGAAAAAAGATTCGATCCCCCGAAACCCAACAGCTGCCACCACCTGGACAAGCCCGTTGCGGTCATCGATAAAAAAACGGATGCCATTCAGAACGCGGGCATTTATTTAAACGGTCCCGACCATGCCTGTGAAGCGACCCGGGCTTTGTGTGCCGTAGCGCGCCGGGACTTTTCGCCTTCCAGTGAATGCAGTCATGAATATGCCACATCAAAACTGAATGAGGCGGTCAAAAATTCATCCGCCATTCTGGCCATGAAGTATTTCCCTAACTTGATCGAGCATCGCGACATCATCAATCTGGCATGTGACGGGAAAATTAAGGCCCTATATTTTTATGAGCCTTCCTGTGAGCACGGCCCGTTTCTTTCGCAACAGGATCACAACCGTCTACAAGAATACGATGCTTTCGGGATAAAGGTGTACTGGGTATCCGGACTAAACAGCTGTCTGATGGTGCACACCATGCGGGATGGAATGGGCTATTTTGTGCTGCCGGAGCGGCTGGCCGATTTCCACACATCGATGCTTTTCGCGTTTTACGGCTCTAACATGCGGCTTTCGAAAAAGGGCGAATCGCGCCTGGGACAGCTGCTGGACGCCCTGATCGAGTTCTGGGGCCAAAGCATCGGGATTGTCACCGGCGGCGGCAGCGGCGTTATGGAACAGGCCAATACGCTCGCGCGAACCCGCGGCATTTTGTCCGGTGCGAATTTTTTAGACATCACCGATCAATCCATGACCACCGATGTCGATTTTTGCCAGGTTTTTCAATCCACCTGCCGTCATAGCAGGCAAAAATGGTTTGAGGTCGCCTCATTTCCGATTTTTAACGTCGGCGGACTGGGCTCGCTCGAAGAACTGGGCATTACCCTTTGCAATATGAAGCTATCCATCCTGGAACAGGTTCCGATTATATTGTTTGATACCGAGGGTCGCCAGGGGTTCTGGAATGGCATTGATCGTCAGATCGAAGAAATGATCTCTCGCGGCCGGGCTCCCGACTGGATCCAGGATAACATTGTCATCACCGATGATCCCAAAGAAGTGATCGATGCGTATCGATCTCGCCTTCAACTCTTCTAAAACCTATCTCAAAAATGCATCTAACACCCAAGGGCTGTGTTGCAAAAGCTGCGGCTAAACCCGGTGCAAGCCTACTCAGCATGCTCGCATATCACGGCAAGATGCCGCTCCCACTGTTGCCATCGCGAAGTGGGAGTGGCTTCCAGCCACGAATATTAAGCGTGATTTTCTTTTATTAGACAGTTTAAAGTCTATCTTCATTATCACTGCCCACTGCCCGCATCTAGCCTCGAGCTAAAAATCATGGTTCCCGAGGACCACGAAACAGGGTTTTTGTTGATTCGTAGGATGAAATTCGGACATCAATTTCCAAGCTTGTAGCGAATCCTCAGAACACCGTCCTGGAAAGTGGTGGAGGTGATTCGAAACTCTCCGATTTCGGCGGTTGATTTGACATGCGGGCCGATGCAGGGGCAGTGGTCGTAATCACCGATGCTGATAATCCGGATGGGGTCTCCTGCGTCATCCGGCAGCTTTTCCGTATTGAACCGGCTCATGGCCTCTGATTTTGATATAAACTGCTCGCTGACCGGTAAGTCCGACTGGATAATCCGGTTGACTCGTTTTTGGATCGCTTCAATTTCATCCGCAGTCAATGCTTTTGCGAAATGATAATCGCATTTTGATTTTTTGCGCTCGATATGCGCATTAAAGCAACGACCACATTGATACATGCGCTCCATGGTTTGGTTCAAAATATGCTCGGCTGAATGCATCCTCGGCTCATATTTTTTTTTCATTTGCATTAAATCCTATTGTTAAGGTAATGAAAATTACAAATTTTTTTTGTGACAAATTAAGAAGGATTTTATTGATCGCTTTTACCAAAAAACAAAGGACCGCGATTGATTGTTAAATCTTATTAAATTTTTAGATTGGTGGAGCTTGTTGCCTGATGAGAAAATGTCTGATTTATCTTGAATTTCCTGAAAAGTACATATCCCAGTTAAAGAAAATTGCCAATACTTATGAATTTATATCCTGCACAGACAGAACGGAATTGATGAAACACCTGCCTGACATGGAAATCCTTGTGATCTTCGTTGGTAAATTTGAAGCCGAATTACTTGGATTGGCGCCCAACCTTAAATGGATCCAGACGATTACCGCAGGGGTGGATAACCTGCCGCTCAAAGAAATCAATGATCGCCGAATTATTCTTACCAATGCGCGGGGTGTCCACAAGATTCAGATGGCCGAATTTGCCATTGCCGCTATGATCAACTTTGCCCGTAATTTTCATGTGATGCAGCGCAATCAGATCAAAGGGGTGTGGGACCGATCGATGCCTCAGACGGAAATTTACGGTAAGGCTGTCGGGATTATCGGTTTGGGCAGTATCGGCGAAGAAATCGCCAGAAAGGCATCTTTTTTTGGAATGCGGGTGCTTGGCGTTCGGAAAAACCCCCAACCGATGAAATATGTCGATCAGGTATATGGGATAGAAGAAATGGATGCGGTTTTTCAGCAATGTGATTATATCATTAATTTGTTGCCTTTGACTGCAGGGACCCAAAAAATAATTGATAAGCATTATTTCAACATTATGAAAAAAACAGCCTGTTTTATCAACATCGGCAGAGGACCGACGGTGAATCAGGCAGATCTGGTGGATGCGTTAAAGAGTAACCAGATTGGCGGGTTGGTTGCCGATGTTTATGAAGAAGAGCCCTTGCCAGAAGATAGCCCTTTGTGGAAATTGGAAAATGTGATTCTAGCACCGCATATCGCCGGCCTCTCACCGAATTATCTGAAACGAGCCATGGATGTCATTCGGCATAACCTGAAGGTATATGTCAGCCAATCCGGCGAGATGATGAATATAATTGACTGTAGCAGCGGTTATTGAAATATATTAAAGCGCCTAAATTTGGCATCCTCGAATCCGGATGGATTTGAGACCGGCAAGAAATTTTTTGCTCAGGTTCAGATCGGTTTCATGTTCATACACCTCGCCGTCCGATTCAACCCCTCTGATGATTCCATCATAAAGAAAAAATTGCAGCAGTTGCCGGCCGGCATTATTGCGATTATCCGGATTTGTGACGTAGTCGGTAGCAGGCGCAGGATCCGGCAGCGGCCGGCCGCTGTCGATTAGCGACTTCATGAAGTTAATGATTCTGCTCAGGCGCAAAAGAGTAACCGATTCTTTACGAGCGGTGCTATGAGATATCGGCAGGGCGCTGGATCGCATACCGGAAAAGTCGTGGGGCAGCAGCCCCAGTGTAGCACACAGCCGGTAGTCTTTACTGCCCGGTGACGGGTAGAATACGGAGGTGCCTGCCAGAACCCTGCGCTCGGCCAGATAGAGGAGATCCTGGAGGGAATCAGCTGCTTTTTGAAACGGGGCGCCCACGATAATGTAACCGACCGCCTCAAGATCATAGGCCCGGGCCAGGTCCAGCGCGCTTTCAAATGCCCGGCGGACATCGGGCCGCTGAAACCGCTTCTGCTGCGTCTTTGCCGTGGTGCCCAGCGACAGGTTCAGCGTCCGAAAACCGGCTGCTTGCATGGCAGCGACAACCTGCTCATCCAGCGATGAGGGCAGCAGGCCGTTCATGGCCCTGAGTTCGGGCAGTTTCCCGGCAAAACGCTGTGTGATTTCATCCATTAACCTGAGAAACCAGTTCCGATCCAGTGATAGATTTTCGTCTTCAAAATCGATAAACCCGACATGGTGTTGGTTAACCGCCCTTTCAATTTCACGGAGTACGGACGCAACACTTCTTTGGCGATAGCTAAGGGGCGAGGAGGCCCCCATTGAGCAATACGTGCACTTCAGCGGGCATCCGCGGCTGGCGACCACCACTGTACCGGCCTTTTTGTTACGGCGGTAATAGCGCTGGTCTATCAGTTGAGTGGCGGGCAGCGGCAAATCATCCAGATGGCGCACGCTGACGGTTTCGCCAACACGCAGACTGCCATCCGGTTTACGATAGACCAGCCCGGGGATATCCGCATAGCCCGTTCCGTTAAGAAGTGCTTTTGCCAACCGCACCATCGATACCTCCCCTTCGCCCCGCAAGACAAAGTCCACTGCCGGAGACTCCATTACTCGCCCGGGCATGGCGGTGGCATGATGGCCGCCGACGACAATTTTACAATTGGGATGGTACGCTTTAACGATCTGTGCGGCCTGGACGGCCTCATAGGTATATGCGCTAAAAAGAGAGGAAATACCCACCAGAAAGGGCTGCGCTTTTTTAACCCGTTGCCCGATGGTGTCGAAGCTGTAGCCGAAATGTTTGAAGTGATGAAACAGGGCGAAGGGAGATTGATCGGGCCGGCCGTAAAAGGGTCGCAAATATGCCAATTTCTGCGGCAGATCGACAACACGTGATTTTGCAGTGGCCAGCGCATCCAGAATTTGTACGCAAAAACCGGCCGCAATCAACCCGGCGGCGATACTGGCCAATCCATATGGGATGGTGCGTTTGGCGGTTAGATAAAAATCGCGAATAGGCGGTTGGATGAGCTGGATCTTGAATCTGGAATCTTGGCCTAATGGTCTCATGAAGTCATTAACAATGGTATGAATTTATGGTTAGCCCTTGGGAAGGGATAGTTCTTGTATTCATTCAAACGTATCCAGCGAAAAGCTACAGGCCCGCGTAAATACACTCTTCCGGACACATAGTTGCAGCAAAACACTTCCATGACAATTCTAAAATGGGTATAGGCGTGTTTCACTTGAGCCAAATGCCGGTCGATTCGTACGTCGAGATTAACTTCTTCTTTGATTTCTCTGATGCAAGCGGCCTGTGCCGATTCGCCGTCTTTAATCTTGCCGCCCGGAAATTCCCATAAGCCCCCGAGCAGCCCTTCGGCTTTGCGACGGGTGATCAGGACCCGGCCATTTTTAAAAACAACACCGACGGCGATATGATATTGGGGTGTGGCCTTTGATTTTTGCCGTTTCGGAAAATCGGCGACCTGCTGGGTCTGATAAGCTCGGCATATTCGCGTTAACGGGCAGGCATCGCACAACGGATTTCGGGGCCTGCAGATCAAGGCACCGAGTTCCATCATAGCCTGGTTGAAGATCCCCGGCTGCCGGATATCCAGCAGCCTGGCGGCGGCTTTTTTAAACTGCTCATAGGAACTGGGCTGGTTCACCGGCGCGTAAATTTTATGCAGACGGGCCAATACTCGCTTGACATTGCCGTCGACCACCGCATGGGGCTGGTTGAAGGCGATGCTCAACACGGCCGCTGCAATATAATCGCCGACACCCGGCAGGCTGTGGAAAGGTTCCCATTGATCCGGTATTCGCCCCCCATGATCCTGTACCACGGCTTTTGCAGCCCGGTGCAGATTCCGAGCCCGGGCGTAATATCCCATGCCCTCCCAGACTTTGAGAACCGTTTGTGAATCGGCTGCAGCCAGCCGCCTAATATCTGGAAATTTTGTTAAAAACCGGCCGTAATAATTTAATACCGTTTTTACCTGGGTTTGCTGCAGCATGGCCTCGGAAACCCAGATATGATAAGGTGTATTTGAGCGGCGCCACGGCAAATCGCGATGGTTCGCCTGATACCACTTCATTAATTGTTTTCTGAGTAACTCAATATCGGCGGTGTTCATCAAAAAATTATCTCAAGATTTTTTCTCAAGGATGTGCGCGATCATGGCCTGGACATCTGAGGTGGGTTCTTTGCACGCAAAGCCTTT
This sequence comes from uncultured delta proteobacterium, assembly GCA_963706575.1. Classification (GTDB taxonomy): domain Bacteria; phylum Desulfobacterota; class Desulfobacteria; order Desulfobacterales; family JAHEIW01; genus JAHEIW01. The sequence continues at coordinate 128,770 of CAVPNL010000008.1, forward strand.
GCATACATGGGCGGTGGCTTTGCCTTTAACCAGCTGAAGGCCGTCGGTATAACCGGCGAATTTGGCCAGCCGCTCTGCATTTTGGTTGGATTTGACCAGGGCCACCTTATGCGGTGCAAAATTAAGATTTAATGCGGCCAGCATTTGCTGGGCTTCGGTTTTTTCCGGGTCTGCCGCAATGACCACCTCCTGGCCCGGCCGCAGGATAAAATCCACGCCCAGCAAAAAAAAGGTAAAGGCGGTTGGTTGGGATTTTACCGTTCCCGCAAAAGCCCGCAGGAGATTATGGGCATGGTTATCCCATTTGGGGTCACCGGTCAATCGGGCTAACCACAGCAGATTCAATAACGATACCGAATTGGCCGAAGGAATCGCACCGTCGTATAGTTCTTTGGGCCGCACCGGAAGCGCCTCGCCTTCAAGGGCCGTCGAAAAAAAGCCGCCGCTGCCCGGATCCCAGAAATCCTGCAGCATTTTTTCCTGAAGAGCGACTGCCTCTTCAGCGTAGGCTAAATTAAAAGTTGCCTGGTATAAATTGAGCAGGCCATAGATCAGAAAGGCATAATCGGCGGCCTGGGCCTCGACGGCGAGCTCGCCGTCTCTGAAGCGGTGAAACATGCGGCCCCGGCCATCGCGCATTTTAGTCAGTATGAACTGCGCGGATTTTTCAGCCGCCTGGGAATATTCGGAGTTATTGAGAATGCGAGCGCCCAGGGAAAAAGCGGCGATCATCAAGCCGTTCCAATCAACGAGAATCTTATCGTCTTTTAAAGGATGAATTCGTTTTTTCCGGTACCGGAACAATTTTTCCCGGATGTTATCCCATTGGGTGCTTAGCGCCTCCGGCTTGATGTTCAGCTTTTCCGACCATTGTTGGATCGGTCTTTCAAGGTGCAGGATGTTTGCGCCGGTTTTTTGCCCACTGGCTTCGTCGGAAAAATTGCCATCCGGCTTCAGGTTTAAAATTTTTTCCCATACTTCCGAATGCTCGTCCCCCAGCACCGATCTGAATTCGTCAACGGTCCATACATAAAATTTGCCCTCTTCGCCTTCGCTGTCGGCATCCTCTGCCGAGAAAAATGCACCTTCGGCAGATGTCATATCTCTTAAAACATAGGTGAAGATTTCATCCGCTGTTTGGGCATAAAAGTCATCTTTGGTGATCTGGTAAGTTTCCAAACAGGCCTGGGCGATGAGGGCCTGGTCGTACAGCATTTTTTCAAAATGGGGCAGCAACCATTCCGTATCCGTAGAATAGCGATGAAAACCATAGCCGACATGGTCCCAGATTCCACCCAATCTCATGGCAGTCAATGTTTTTTCGACCATCTTTAATGCCTTGATATCCCCGGTACGGTGGTAGCAGCGCAGTAAAAAGAGCAGGCGGTGGGGCGTCGGAAATTTGGGAGCGCCTTCGAACCCCCCAAATCTGGAATCATAGCCTTGCCAGGTCAGCTCAAAGGCATGATCCAGTAAGGATTCGCCAGGTTCATTGGCAGCTGAAAAGGTAAATGCACGGTCTAAGGTTGCCGCGATACTGGCAGCCGAGGCATTCACCTTATCCGTTTGGGATGTCCAAAGTTTGCCGACCTGCTGACATAGTTCGATAAGACCGGCGCGGCCGGCGCGGTTGTTTTTGGGGATGTAGGTGGCTGCGAAAAAGGGTTTTTTATCGGGCGTAAGGAATAGGTTTAGCGGCCAGCCGCCGCTTCCGGTTAACATCTGACAGACGGCCATGTATACCGCATCAATATCCGGTCGTTCCTCGCGGTCGACCTTAATACTGATAAAGGTGTCGTTTAATTGACGGGCAACCGCTTCATCTTCAAACGATTCTTTTTCCATAACATGACACCAGTGGCAGGTAGCATAACCGATGGAAAGAAAAACCGGTTTGTTTTGCTTGCGGGCAAGGTCAAATGTCTCTTCTGACCATGCGTGCCAGTCTACCGGGTTATGGGCATGCTGTAAAAGATAAGGGCTTTTTTCATGTATTAACTGGTTGGAAGTCATCGTCTTCTCCTATTGAATATCGAATATCGAGCAAGGATTTCGAAGTTAAGTTTTACCTGTCCTGTTCAATTTTCTGTGGAAAAATAATCTGTGATTAGAAAAATAGGTACTCAAATCGCCATCCGCAATGAAAAAAGTATTTGAAACGGTTTTAGAATCTCAGAATGTGGCCGGGGTTCTCCTCAAGTCGGATTTTCACATTTTGAAACCAATTTAGCGGTTTTTAAGGTGGTGGTATGGCGGATAGGTCGTCAATCGCGGGTCTTCAAGGGGTTTGCCGACGGTGAAATGGTAGAGGCTTTGATAGTGATTGTCACTAAAGCCCATGATTTCATGAACGGCATCATCAAAAAAACAGCCGATGCCCGTGCCTCTGACCCCATGGGCTTCAGCTTCCAGATACAGCACCTGCCCGATCATTCCGGTTTCCCAGAACAAATGCCGGTAGCGATGAGGTGCGGCGCTGATAACGTCTTTAAATTTTGCAATCATTCCCAGCGAGAATGCGCTGGATCCGGCAATATCTTGATGGCAGCTGACCATCATGGCTTGCTGCCGGTAATTGCCCACTGAAAGGAGATAGAGCGGAAAATCGGTTTTGACCGGCTCCCAGAGAAAATCGGAGCGAGAGATGCGTTTTATTTCAGCAAGATCCTCGTCACACCGACACAAAAAATAAAGCCCCGCTGCTATATCCGTCACATTATGAACAAAAAGTAGCAGATGGGTTGAAGCTTCTATTAATTCAGCATCAAAAGGGGCGTTATTCACTCGCGGCAGAGTTTTATCCAGCATGCTCAAAAACTGATTTCTGGTGATAGAACCATTTCGATCAAAATCGGTTGCGCTTCTTCGATTTCGGATGATTTGCGCCGCAGATAATTGGTCGGGCTCACCGCTGGGCAATTTTCGATTTCCCAGTTTAACCGTGATTTCTGCGGTGGCCGGTTTGCGGGTCTGGCGAGCCGTTTGATAAATGAGCTCCCAGTTTACACCCTTTTGACTCAATGGGTCCGGTTCGCCAACAAAACGTAAATCGGTGAATTCAGGTATAATTTGATCCGGCAAATCCCGGGGAATGTGAAATGACGTCAGCGGATGTACAAAACATAAAAAATCGGTGTGTTCCTCCTCTAATTTGCGGAATCGGATCTGATCAAAACCCAGAACCGCAAAGATCGCCTCGTCTGACAGTGCGTTCAAATAGGTTACTTTCCACCCGAACAGATTTGCTGAAAAACTGAGACAGGCCAGGGCATGGCCGGCATCGTGATTGCAGTAGCGAAATGCACGTTCACCGTATTTCCAGGATTCTCGCCAGAAAATACTGCTGATGCCGATGAAGAATCCGTCTGCCCCGAAATGAGATAGGATGCGTTGCCATAATTCAGCAGGAACTTCGGCGCGCTTTTCCAACATGTGGTCAAAAGCGTTGTAATGGTAGACACCGCTTTGATTTGAATTCAGAGGCGGCAGAATCAGATGTGCTTCGGTGGGGTGAAGATTTCCGCTTGAAGGGTTTATTCTTAGTGACCACCGGGAACCGGATGCCGCCTTCCAGGCAGATAGCCCCAGAGACAGTTCAAGAAAACCGGCGAGGGTTTCAATGGTTACCGGCTGCGGTGAATTATTTTTTCGGTCATATAAATCCCGGTGGGCTGCTGCCGGATCATTTTTCAGCAGCGGTAAGGGCAACGCGGGCGCTCCCACATAAGAGCGAAACGGATTCGGCTGATTTTGCCAGTCCATGTAACCCGGAGATCTGGCATAACGATCGTAATGATGTTTCGTCGCTTCGTGATAGTTAATGATTTCTTCTGCTTTTTCGGAGATCATTGTTGGCATTGTTCGCAGCGTATAACCATTAAACAATAACTGAATATAGGAAACCCTTTGATGCGTTTCTTATTTTTCAGGTGCGGGTGCCGAATGAAAAAAAGGGCGACACGTGTTGGGGTGCCGCCCTTTTTGTTTTTCGGTCAGGATATTTAATCGCTGCAGTGTCCGGCTGTGCTGCAGCTTCCGCAGGCTGAGTCGCCGGCGTTGAATTCAATGCTGGAATCAATTTTAAACCCGTATCCCAAAAAATCGACCTTTACGGGTTGCGCTTTTTCATAGAACTCTTTTTCCATAATAAATTGAAAACCGTTTACATCGAAAACACTATCATCATCTTTAGGCTCATCCAGAGCCATGGCCAGAGAGGGGCCCCCTCAGCCTTGGGCATTCAAAAAGATCCGAATCGGCGCGACCTCTTTACCTTTAAAATATTCCTGAATCTGTTTCGTCGCTTCCTCAGTTACTTCAACCATAATATTCTTATCCTCCTTGCGTGTTTTCAGCTCAGTTCGGAAAATCTGGCCGAATTTGCTTAAATTCCTCTAAATGTTAACTATGCCGGGGCAATTTGTCAAATCTAAAATTAACTCTATCTAACCCGGACAACCTGTAAACGTAAAAGACAATTTTATCACGAAATCGCGAAAATTAAAAAATAAATTTCGTGCTTTTAAAATTTCGTGTTTTCGTGGTTGAAACAAATTATTCATAAAATGCCAAGGAATTACAATAAGTTCTAAAATATCGATTTTAGATAGGTTTCATACACCGCACAATCTTTTTCGGAAAATAGGATGAAAATGATTTTTTTGACAGATGGATTGGTTTTTAAAAAATTATAACTGGTATCTACGGCGATTTTACAGGCATCTTCAATCGGGTAGCCATAGACACCGCAGCTGATGGCTGGAAACGCAATCGTCGCCAGGTTGTGTTCAACGGCCAGTGTTAAACTATTTAAATAGCAGTTGGTCAACAGCTGGCTATCCTGCGGCTTTCCACTGTATACCGGCCCAACGGTATGAATAACATAGCGCGCCGGCAGATTGTATCCTCCGGTAACCCGGGCCTCACCTGTGGGGCAGCCGCCGATGCTCCGGCACTCTTCCAATAACTGAGGCCCGGCAGCTCGATGAATTGCCCCATCCACGCCGCCACCGCCTAAAAGCTTGGTGTTGGCGGCATTTACAATTGCATCCACATCCAGTCGGGTAATGTCACCCTGCCGGATTTCTAATTTTGCCAGTATATCTTTGTCCATGCCTTTTTCCCCTCAAACAATTGTGATCTTGGTCCCTTTTTATCCTGAATATCGAATATCGAATCACGCTAAAGACGTGATCTAAAGTCAGGAATGTCCAACCGCAGAAGTAGGGCCGGCCTCTGTGCCGGCCTGGGAATGGCGGCCACAGAGGGCCGCCCTACTTCGATATTCGAGATTCCCTGTTCGACTCGGCTGAGCTGTTCGGCCCTGAGCTCACGGCCGGTGGTCTCGTCGCAGGCTGCGGTTCTAATTAATTTTTTTAGAGATCATATAACTTCTCATCTCTCATCGGTGCCGGTCTTCGAATTCTTTTAGCCCCCGTTTTTCCGGGTAAGAGGAAAGGTTCATCCTCCTCCAACAGATCTCCCATTTCGGCCTCGATAGCATCCGGGTCCTCGCCGGCCTCCATTCGCTTTAAGGCCTCATTCATACTGTCGCCCAGTTCAAGGCCCGTCATATCTGAAAGCTTTCGCATGAGGTTGGCGGCCTGGCGAGGATCATCTTCGTTGATTTTATCCGCCTCGCCGGCCAGCATTTGCATGGCTTTTTCCATCTTATTTTCATCAAACGGCAGATCATCCGTGTCACTGTCCTCGGTGGCCTTGCCGGTAAACGCAAAAGCCGACATTTGTCTGGAAAGCGTTTTTGTCTCGCACCTGGGGCATTTGGGTTTCTTAGAGGTGTTTACGGTTTTTGAAAAAAAATTGAAGATGGTATTACAATCTTCACAATAGAATTCGTAGATGGGCATAACTGCTCCTTTGCAATTGAGTCCAATGCATTCGGTTATTGACATAATAAAAAGTGGTAATTTGGTTGTCAACCGCAATAAATGCTCGTTGACTTGCCAGTAGCCGTTTGTTATGGCACCCTGTTCAGAGGTTCAAAGTTCAGGGATTCAGGGTTCAGGGTCAACAGATAAGTAATGAGTGCTGAGGACTGAGCACTGAGCAAAAAAACCTGCTTGGCCCGACTATTTTAACATAAGTTGTCGGTTTCCGTCATGAATTGTCTTCCTGGAACCATGGGTTGTCGTTTTCAGTCATGACCCGGAACGGCTATTTTCGCCCCTTTTTGTTACGATATACCTCAGCCCTCAGTCCTGTGTTTTCATACGTGACACCTGAGACCATATTGATTAGAACTTTTGTAACATATTCTTGGTACACAACACTAGATCCTACTCTAAGAAAGGAAAGGGACTGGCTATTATGGAAAGAACTCTGGCAATTATTAAACCCGATGGCGTGGCCCGCGGTATTATCGGTGAGGTGGTTAAGCGGCTGGAAAACAACGATTTTAAAATCATGGCGATGAAGATGCTTCATCTCACGAAGCAGCAGGCGGAGGGGTTTTATGCGGTCCATCAGGGGAAACCCTTTTTTGAAAGCCTGACCGATTTTATGAGCTCCGGACCGGCCGTGGTGATGATACTCGAGGGTGAAAATGTGATTTCCCGCTACCGGGAACTGATGGGGGCGACCAATTACAAAGATGCCGCAGAGGGGACCATCCGCAAGGAATTTGCAACCGATATTGAAAAAAATGTGGTTCACGGTTCAGATGCGCCGGAAACCGCTGCTTTTGAAATGGCCTATTTTTTCAACAATCTTGAAATTATTAGCTGAATGTCCGTAACCGTAAATCTAAAAAATATTTCCATTATCCTGAACCGACCGCGCTATCCGGAAAATATTGGTGCGGCTGCACGGGCGATGCGCAATATGGGGTTTGAGCGGCTGATTGTGGTAGATCCGCAAAATTATGACATGTCCCGGGTTTTAAAAATGGCGACACATGCCGCTGTTGAAGTAGTCGAACAAATACAGGTTTATGAAGACCTGCAGACCGCTCTTGAGCCTTTAAGCTATATCATTGGCACGACAGCTCGCCTGGGTGGCCAGCGACAGCTTGTAGGTTCCGCGGCCAGGCTGGCTCAAAAACTGGCGCCCATTTCAAAGGAAAATCAGGTGGCGCTTTTGTTTGGCCCCGAGGACCGTGGGCTGACCAATGAAGACATCCGTTTGTGTCATGAGCTGGTCAATATCCCCACTGCTGAATTTTCCTCGTTAAACCTGGCCCAGGCCGTGATGGTCGTGTGCTATGAATTGCGGCGTTACAATCAACCCGGGGGGAAAACCTTTGTGCCGCGCCTCGCCAACCGTCATGAACTGGATGGCATGTATGCGCAATTGAAAGATATTCTGGTCAGAATCAGTTACATTCAGCCTGACAATCCTGATTATTTTATGAATAATTTACGCCATTTTGGTACGCGCCTGAAACTGCGGGCCAAGGAAGTGAGTATTATTCGCGGTATTTGCCGACAAATCGATTGGTATGGCAAAAAATGTTACCGAGAAGGATTGGAAGATCGTCGAGATTGAGGTCTCCAAATAACATATGGTGTCAGGTGTCAGGAAAGTGCAGAGAACAGAGCTCAGAAAACAGATGACAGAGGAAAACCGGAAAGTAGGGCAGCCCTCTGCGGCTGCCTTTTCATAACCGGCGCAGAGGCCAGCCCTACCGGCCAGCAGCGAGCAGCGAGAAGCCAGATGCCTGACACCTAATCTAAGATAGGTTTTGTAAATCACCTACAGATCGCGACGCTATAGTTTAAGAAGCGTAAACCCGGTTTGCGGGTCGAACACCCTTTTCCCCTTCGATTCTAGTAGTTCAAAAAGAATGACTTCCATGATGTGCCAAACCTTTACACCCCGGCGAATGCACCCGGTCCGGGTGGATGATTTCCGGCCGCATGCCATGTGCAGATGAAGCACAGGATTGCCCTGGTCATCCGGAAAAAGGGTGCCGGCGCCGGCGATCTCGTGTACATTTTCTAAAACAACCTCCAGGGAAGTTACGGGTGTTCCATTTTCATTTTCCGGTTCAGGACCGACGATAAGTTTGCTGTCTTTATCGGCGCCACCAATGATAATCAAGGAAGCGGCCGCGATGGATTGGTCGCGGGCAAATTGCTCGATCACCTGATGAACAATATCTCCATTTTCAAGGCATAGAACAAAAATTCTACCGGGTTTGCATTCTGAAAATTTCACGTTTTATCGCTTAGCCTCCCTTTGCCGCTGCCTAGAAGTGGTTTCAAAACCTCAGATCAGGTTCAAGGGCAAGGCGCAGGCCGATCGAGAAAGCGCAGCATACATGGGTATGTGAGCATTTATCGGAGGCCTGCAACGCAGCCATTGGGCCTTAGATGGGGTTATGAAACCACTTCTAATGTACGCGTACCCATTGCTCTGCCGCCATCCATTTCCAGCACATGGGTCATACAGCTCAGGGTCTCTTCATCCTGATTCGGTACATAAATCAAGTTCGTGCGGGTTTGACTTCCGATATATTCGAAAATATCCAGTATCTTTGTTCTATTTTTGATGTCCAGGCCTTGAAAAGGCTCATCTAAAATTAGGATCTCAGGAGATTTGACCATGGCCCGGGCGATCATTATCAACTGTCGTTGGCCGTGGGAGAGGCGGCCGAATTTCTGATCGGCCAGTTCGTCAACACCTAAAAAATGGGTCCATTCTCTGGCAATTGAAAGCTCCTCTGAACTGCATTTTTTATACAGCCCATTTGAATCAAAAAATCCAGAGCAGACGACATCGAAGGCATTGATATTTTTGTGCTGGCGGATCTGCAGGTCCGATGAGATGTATCCGATTTGTCTTTTTATGTCCCAGATACTTTCACCGGATCCTCTTCTTTTCCCGAAAAGATAAATTGCATTTGCGTAGGCCTGTAAATTATCGCCGAGGATCAGTGTTAAAACGGTTGATTTGCCGGCCCCTTTTGGCCCCAGGATGATCCAATTTTGGCCTTCTTTTACCCGCCAGTTAAATTTATCAAGAATTTGCTGACAGCCATATTTGACCGCTACATTTTTCATCTCGATTAAGATCCTTGACGATCGTGAATCCTTTTTTTCAGTGGCAGTGATGGTCTGACCCATTTTTTGGGGATAGTTTTGTATCGGGTTCGGATCAATTTCATAGACCCGGTTGATGTTTGCAGCAGTAAAAATAGCTTCTTTTTTACCGCTCTTAAAGATTTTACCATACCTTAAAAGCAGGACATGGGTGATATTCGGTATCATTTCTGCGAATCGGTGGGTAATCAAAATGACCTGCATGTTTCCGTCCATTAAATCATTGATGATTTTGGCCAGGGCATTTCGCGAGGGCTCATCCAATCCGTCGAAGGGTTCGTCCAGTATCAGTAGCTTGGGGCGCTTTATTAATGCTTTTGCAATTAAGGCGGTATTCATCTCTCCGGTGGACAAAGATCTTATATCTCGCTCCAGCAGCGGTTCCATTCCGATCCTTTTAGCGATGACGTGCAATCTTTTTGTGTCCTGAATTCCATCCTCGGATTCAACCCGTTCATTTAAAATGATTTGTTTTACCGTTGTGATTTCATTTATTTTGCCGCTAAATTCCCTAAAATCATCCTCCAGGTCTTCGCGTTCAATAATGTCACGGTGAAGCTCAGGCGATACATATCCAATCGCATTGGCCATGGTGGCCGGGTTCTGGCGGTCTTCGTTTGAAAAATTAAAAATGATATTGCCCCTGACGACCGGCACGGCACCAAAAAGCGATTTGGCAAATGTCGTTTTTCCGGATCCGTTAGGACCCAGTATTGCCCAATGCTCATTGGAATTCATCTGCCAGGAGGTATCTTCCAGAAACAGCCGGTCCCGCAAACGAACGGTCGTGTTGTCCAATGTTATAAAAGGTTCGGGTTCCATATTTTTTAATAGTGGGAATCTGCGTATTCCACCCAGCCGCCGGCTTCTACAAGGGCCCGGTCAAAGCCAGATAGCGAAAAACTGATTTCTTCTTTTACCTGGCCCCCTTCAATGATGAGCACCTGTTTTTCAAGATGAGATGTTATGTGGGTTTCCTGCTTTGCGTGGGATTGAAAGAGATGATCGATGGTAGATGCCGGCAGCTCAACCGTCAGCATGCCGCAGTTAAACATATTTTGTCTGAAGATACGGGCGAAGCTTTCGGCAATGACCAGATTGATGCCGTTGGCCTCCAGTGCCCAGGGCGCATGCTCTCTGGATGAACCGCAACCGAAATTGGCGCGACTGACAATAACTTTTTTACCGGGGATGTCACGGTCCCTATCGAACCCGTCCAGTTGAATATCTTCAAACAGATGCGGTCCGAGCGCTTTTTTAGAGATTTCGGTCAGGTATTTTGCTGCAATGATTTCGTCGGTGTTGATATCCGCACGATCCAGAAACAATGCCTTGCCGCTGAAGTTTTTCATTATTTTTTCTTCTTCTTAAAAAGGGGTGAATTGGTGATATGGCCTGCAATGGCAGAGGCAGCGGCGGTTGCCGGGCTCATTAAATGGATCATTCCGCCTTTGCCCATTCGGCCCATAAAGTTACGATTGGTGGTTGAGGCGCATACTTCGCCTTCCGCCAGCACGCCGTTGCTCATTCCCAGACAGGCGCCACAGGTGGGATTGGTGACACAAAAGCCGGCATCCAGAAAGATACCCATAATACCCTCATCCAGCGCCTGCTGGAAAATTTTGGGCGTTGCCGGTGATACAATGCCGCGAACATTGTCGTCAATTTTGTGTCCCTTTAAAATCTGCGCCGCGATTCTCAAGTCTTCGATCCGGCCGTTGGTGCAGGATCCGATATAAATCTGATCAATTTCAGTGGCATTCATCTCCTGTACAGGGCGCACCTGGTCCGGTTTAAATCCATGCGTCACCATGGGCTCCAACTGTGACACATCATGTTCAATTTTATCCTCGTAAGTGGCGTCCGAATCCGGCCAGAATGCTCTAAATGCTTCCAAAGCTTCGGATTTATCCGAATATTGATCTTGAATAAATGGCCACAGATACTCCAGGGTTGTTTGGTCCGGGTAGCAAATGCCGCTGGTGGCGCCGGCTTCAACAGCCATGTTGCACAGGGTCATGCGGGCATCCATGCTCATGGCTGAGACCACCGGCCCACTAAATTCAATGACCTTATTGGTGGCGCCGTCAACGCCGATCCTGCCGATAACCGATAGGATAACGTCTTTAGCAAACACGCCGGCCGGTAGTGTGCCGGTGATATCGATTTTGATGGTTTTTGGATAATGAAAGGTGCAAATCCCTTTTAAAATACCAACCTCAAGATCTGTTGTCCCGACTCCGGCGGCAAAGGCGCCGAAAGCCCCGTATGTGCAGGTATGCGAATCTCCCATAATAATCGTATGCCCCGGTCTGACAAAGCCTTTTTCCGGGAAAAGAACATGACAGATGCCATTTCTGCCGATATCGAAAAAATCATGAATTTGATGACGTCGCGCCCATTCCCTTAAGATTTTTCCCTGGGTGGCGGTTTTTGAATCTTTGGCGGGAGAGACATGATCGATTACCACTTTGATCTTTTGGGGATCAAACACGCGGTCTTTGTCCCTTGCGATCAGATCGTTGATGGCTGTCGGGGTTGTAATTTCGTGACAGAAAACGGCATCGAGGCGCAACACGTGAATATTATCGGAAGGATTATCGATGCGGTGGGAATCGAAAATTTTTTCAGCAACGGTTTTACCCATAATGTTCCCCAGGAAGCAATTTTAGTCTTGAATGTGATTTATACCAGGAATGGCTTATGTTCAAGTTCAATATAAGCCGCCCGCCAAGATTCGCAAGGCTCAAAGCATAGCGCATAGAGCATAGCGCAAAGCGTTGAATGGTTGCGGTTTCAAGTCAGCTCAAGGCCTTTACGCTATGCCCCATGCGCTTTGCCCCATGCGTGTTTGTCGCATTCCGCAATCCGCATTCCGAAATCCAAAATCCGAAATCGAATTAGTCGGAGTCTGACTTTAGTACCGCCAGAAATGCCGATTGCGGAATCATCACTTTCCCGACCATTTTCATCCGCTTTTTGCCCTTTTTCTGTTTTTCGAGCAATTTGCGTTTGCGGGTGATATCGCCGCCGTAGCATTTGGCGGTGACATCTTTTCTCAGGGCTGAGATAGTTTTACGTGCGATAATATTTCCGCCGATGGCCCCCTGAATCGCAATTTTGAACATCTGCTTCGGGATTTCCTGCTTCAGCTTTTCACAGGCCGCTCTGGCTCTGGCGACAGCATTGTCTTTGTATACCAGCTGCGACAATGCATCCACCCGTTCGCCGTTGATCAAAATGTCCATTTTGACCAGGTCGGTTTCGCGATAATCGATCAAGTCGTAATCAAAGGAGCCGTAGCCCTGGGTCAAGGATTTGAGCCGGTCATAAAAGTCATAAATGACCTCTGACAGCGGAATCTCAAATATCATTTCGAGGCGGTCGCTGGTGAGATAATGGTAGGTTTTGTTAATCCCGCGCCGCTCAAGGCACAGCGTCATCATCGCCCCCATGTAACGTTTCGGTACGATAATGGCCGCGCGGATATAGGGCTCATGGGTCGTCGCTATTCCAGCCGGATCAGGGTAATATGCGGGATTATCGATCGTCATTTCTGAGCCGTCATTCATGACCACCTGATATTGAACGGATGGTGCTGTCAGAATAAGCGAAAGATCGTATTCACGCTCCAGCCGCTCCTGGACGACTTCAAGATGTAAAAGCCCCAGAAAGCCGCAGCGAAAGCCAAAACCCAGGGCCACCGATGAATCCTTTTCATATACCAGCGCGGCATCATTTAATTTAAGCTTTTCCATACCGGCCGCCAGGTCTTCGTAACCATCTGAGGCCGTCGGGTATATCGAAGAAAAAACCACCGGTTTCGTCGCTTTAAACCCCGCCAGTGGTGAATCGCACGGGCGATCTTTATGGGTAATGGTGTCCCCGCAACGGGTATCGCTGATCGTCTTTATGCCGGCAATAATGTAACCCACCTGGCCGGCGCAAAGCGTTTGCATGGGGATGCGTTCCAGCTGGAAAACACCGACTTCTTCGACCCGGTAAGCTGACCGGTTGGATGTGAACATGATGGTGTCTCCCGGCTTTATCTGTCCGGAAAAAATGCGCAGATGAACAACCGTGCCGCGGTAGGAATCGTAATGAGAATCAAAAATTAGCGCCTGTAACGGTTCGTCCGCGTCACCGCCGGGCGGCGGCAATTTTGTTACAATGGATTCAAGAACCGCGTCGATTCCCAGCCCCTGCTTGGCTGATATCTGAAGAGCGACCTCCGGATCCAGCCCCAGATCTTCCGCAATCTGGTTTTTTACGCGATCAACATCAGCAGACGGCAGATCGATCTTATTAATGATCGGAATGATTTCCAGATCGTGCTCCAGCGCCAGGTACAAATTGGCTAACGTCTGGGCTTCAACGCCCTGACTGGCATCGATCAGCAGCAAAGCCCCTTCACAGGCAGCCAGGGCTCGCGAAACTTCATAGGTAAAATCCACATGTCCGGGAGTGTCAATCAGGTTTAAAAAATAGGTGTGCTTATCATTGGCGGTGTACGGCAGGCAAATCGTCTGACTTTTTATGGTGATCCCTCGTTCCCGCTCAATATCCATGGTGTCGAGAATCTGGTCTTTAAAATCACGGTCCTCAATGATATGTGCAGCCTGGATAAGGCGATCAGATAAAGTGGATTTGCCGTGATCAATATGGGCAATAATGCTAAAATTTCTAATGTATTGCATCTCAAACATCGTTTTTGCCGGATCCGCTGCTGCATCTTAATTTAGATAGACACTTGAAAGTGTTGAAGAATCTAAAAGTCAGTTGACACAAATTGCCTTTCTGGATATATTATACATATAAATAAAATAAAAACGTTTACCTATCAAATTATTTCAAATACTGTCAACCCCGGCTTTCCGGATGGATCCCGGCCAACTAATCAATGGCACTGATGGGAAAAAAGAATTCAAATATTAATGTATTAATCGTTGATGATGACTTGAGCGTCAGAAATACGATGGATGAATATATTGCCAATGCCGGATTTAGTACGTTGGCCGCCTCATCTGCTGAAGAAGCTCTTGAATTAATTGAAAAAAATAATTTTGCTGTCGTCATTACCGATATTCGATTGCCGGGACTGGGCGGTCTTGAGCTCACCAAAGTCATCAAGCAAAAAAATGGGTCCGATGTCATTGTTGTGACCGGATACAGCGACGACTATTCCTATGAAGAGGCCATCAATATCGGTGCCAGTGACTTTGTCATCAAACCGGTGCGGCTTGAAGAGTTGCTGCTCAGACTGAGGCGTGTGCTTAAAGAGCGCCAGCTAAGCTCCGAACGTACCCGTATGATGCAAAAACTGCAAAAGCTCGCCACCACGGACGGTCTCACCAAACTTTACAATTCACGCTCATTTTACTCCCAGCTTGAATTGGAAGTGGACCGCTACAACCGTTACAAACATCCGCTTTCACTTCTGCTGCTGGACATTGATAATTTCAAAGAGTTCAATGACAATTTCGGACATCTGGAAGGCGATAAAGTGCTTGTGCGATTCAGTCAAATCATCAAATCCTGTCTGAGAACAAATGACTCTGCCTATCGTTACGGCGGTGAAGAGTTTACGGTTATCCTGCCGGAAACAAATGGTGACGAAGCCAAAACTGTGGCCCAGCGTATCCGTTCCTCTCTGGAAACGGAAAAATTTAAGCCGATACCCGATAAAAATGCTAAAATTACCATCAGCATTGGGGTCACCCAGTACTTTCCCAAAGAGGAATTATCCGCATTTATTCGGCGAGCAGACAAGGCCATGTACCTTTCCAAGAAAAATGGGCGCAACCGCGTCTCCGTCCTGCTGGCCGAACCCCCTGTAAAGTCCAAACGAAAAGCCTAAAAAGTTCAGAGTGCCTAAAATGACTAAAGTGAGCTAAAGTGCCTAAAGTTGTGGTGTCGCTCGCGCAGCGCAGGCGCTTGCGCCGCGTGCCGCTCCGTCGTTTATAAAATGGATAGAATTCCTTAACTTTAGTCACTTTAGATCACTCCCAACTTTAGTCACTTGTTTTTTAACTACTTCTAAGTGTCAATGGTGACTTTCAGAAACAAATCCCCGCTTCCGCGCGCGCCTGCGCGCTGTCCGAGGCCCTTGAGCCGCAGGACGGTTCCTTCCTGAATACCGGCCGGCACCTTTACGTTAAACGACCTTTTTTGAAATCCCAACGGAATATTGACCAGTTTCCGGGTACCGTTGACCGCCTCATGCGGCGTTATTTTGATCACACCATACAGGTGCGAGTCTTTTCCTGAACTTGCCGGGCGAATGACTTGCAGACGCGGTGTTTTCCTTTTGGCGGTGAATTGACGCAGCTGACGGGACACTCCGGTATCCGGCAAGGCACTAAATAGCTTCAAAAACAGCATGCCGAATACAAAACCGCCGATATGCGCCCACCAGGCAATACCACCTGCGGTTCCGTGACTGCCGGCGGCATTGATAAACTGCAAGATAAACCACAGGCCGAGAAAAATAAATGCCGGTATATTGATAAAATAGGGAATAAAAAAAATCGGAATGAGCGTTAGAATTTTTGATCTGGGATGCAGAATAAAATAGGCCCCCATGACGCCGGCAATGGCCCCGCTGGCCCCGATCGTGGGCACATTCGACTGCAGGTTTAAGATCAGGTGGGAAAGCCCGGAGGCGACACCACACAGCAGGTAAAATAGCGCATAGCGGATGGACCCCAAGCGGTCTTCGACATTATCACCGAAAATGTATAGGGACCACATATTGCCCAGAAGGTGCCAAAAGCTGCCGTGCAAAAACATAAATGAAAGCAGTGAAAGAACCTGCTGGCTTGCGCTAAAATATTCGGCGACCTGGGGAATGGAGTAGCGCGCCGGGACCAGGCCATAGATATAGATGAATCGGTTTATTTCAGGGCCCTGGAGATGTTGAATTAAATAAACGACAACATTGATACCGATAATTGCGGTGTTAACAACAGGGTAATTTCGGGTAGGCGTTGTGTCGCGTAATGGTATCATAGTGCGGGTTACGGGTTGCGCGTTGCGGGTTACGCGGTACGAGTTGCGTGTTACGTGTTGCGCGTTTCGGGTTACGCGTTAAGGCAACATCTACTGTGTTGCAGCGATGGGTTCTGGTTTTTTAGAATTTAACCCGCAACCCGTAACTCGTAACTCGCAACTTAGGTATCAAGCTCTTGTATCCGTTTTAGATGCGACGCTAATTTCTGCTGTTTTTCCTGAAAGCCGGCGTGTTTTGCCTTCACCTGCTCAACCACATCCTGTGGCGCCTTGTTCAGGAAATTTTCATTTTCCAGCTTCTTTGAAACTGCTGCCAGCTCATTTTCCAGCTTATTCATTTCTTTTTCAAGGCGCCGGGCCTCTTTGCCAAAATCGATAATTCCTTCTAAAGGAACAAAAATCGTGGCACCGCCAACCACAGCGGTAGCTGAAGATTTTGGCCTTTCAGCACTCTCATTGACGCTAAATGCACCCAGTTTGGCAAGGTTGATAATGATATCCTGGTGATGTTCCAATGTATTTTTAATATTCGTTTCTTTAGTGTGAACCATGGCTGTCAGATTTAAGGAAGGCGAAATATTCATTTCTCCTCTGATGTTTCTGACGGCAGATATGAGATAGATTAGCAGGTCCATTTCAGACTCTGCCTTATCTTCACGACGAATGTCGGTGCTGTCCTCTCGATCCGCAGGAAATACGGCCTTCATAATGGATTCCTGAGTTCCGGGCAGCTTATGCCATATTTCTTCGGTGACAAACGGCATAAACGGATGCAGCAGTATGAGCGTATCGTGCATGACGCGCCATAAGACCCCGAGGGTGGTCTCTTTTTTTTGTGGGCCTTCTTTTTCGTATAGAGCTGGTTTGATCGCCTCTAGGTACCAGTCACAAAATTGGTGCCAGACAAAATTATAGATTTCGGCGGCCGCATCGTTAAAACGATAGCTATCGAGCGCCTCGGCCACCGTCTGGGTGACGCGACTGAGGCGGGACAAAATCCAGCGGTCCGGAAGCGATAGGTCATCAAAGTTAATCTTCGGGTAGGGCTGATCAATATGCATCAGCGCAAAACGGGCGGCATTCCACAGTTTGTTTACAAAATGACGGTATCCTTCGATGCGTTTTTCCGACATTTTGACGTCCCGGCCCTGGGCGGCAAAAGCCGCCAGGGTAAAGCGGAATGCATCGGTGCCATACTGCTCGATGACCGTTAACGGGTCAATGACGTTACCCGTTGATTTGCTCATTTTTTTGCCTTCTTCATCGCGAACGAGCGCATGCACATACACGTCGGTAAAGGGCACTTCTTTCATGAATTGGATGCCCATCATCATCATACGTGCCACCCAGAAGAAGAGAATGTCAAACGCCGTTACCAGGACCGATGTTGGGTAAAACGTTTTTAGAAGCGGGGTTTTTTTCGGCCAGCCCATTGTTGAAAACGGCCACAGAGCCGAACTGAACCAGGTGTCCAGTACATCGGTTTCCTGTACCAGCTTTGTTCCGCCGCATTGGGGGCAGGAGCGGGGTGCTTCCATAGAAACGATCATTTCATCACACCCCTCACAGGTCCAGGCCGGTATCTGATGGCCCCACCAGATCTGGCGGGAAATACACCAGTCGCGAATATTTTCCAGCCAATCATAATAGGTCTTGGTCCATGTATCGGGTATGATGCGGGTCTGGCCGGATTTAACGGCTTCAATCGCTTTTTGCGCCATGGGTTTTACTTTTACAAACCATTGTTTTGAAAGATTCGGTTCCACCATTGTGTGGCAGCGATAACAATGACCGACGCTGTGACGATAGGGTTCGATTTGTTCCAAACGCTTTTCTGCTTTCAATGCCTCAACCACCGCCTTGCGGGCTTCAAAACGATCGAGGCCTGCAAAATTTCCGGCATCCGGCGTCATTTTGCCGTCGTCTCCGATAACCTTAATGGCGGGCAGTTGGTGGCGCATTCCGATTTCAAAGTCATTGGGGTCATGGGCCGGTGTTACCTTTAACCCACCGGTACCGAATGCCATGTCCACATAGCTGTCTTTGATGAGCGGAATTTCCCTATCCATCAACGGGAGAATAACGGATTCTGATTTAAGGTTCTGGTAGCGTTCATCATCCGGGTGCACGGCCACCGCCGTGTCACCCAGCATCGTCTCGGGCCTGGTAGTGGCCACCACAATATCGCCGTCGCCTTTGGTAAACGGATAACGGATATGATACAGATGGCCGTCGCGTTCTTCGTGTTCGACTTCAAGGTCGGCCAGGGCCGTGTGGCATCGATGACACCAGTTGATGATGTAATCATCACGATAGATAAGGCCCTCATGGTAGAGCTCCACAAAGACCTTGCGTACCGCTTGCGATAATCCTTCATCCATTGTGAAGCGTTCCCGATTCCAATCACAGGAAGCGCCGAGCCGTTTTAACTGATTGATGATTTCACCACCGTACTTTTTACGCCATTCCCAGACCGCATCGATAAATTTTTCTCTGCCCAGCTGGTGGCGATCGCTGCCCTCGGCGGCCAGTTTTTTTTCGACGACGTTTTGAGTGGCAATGCCGGCATGATCCGTTCCCGGCATCCAAAGCACATTGTCTCCGCGTAAGCGCCGATAGCGGCAAAGCACATCCTGCAGGGTGTTGTTAAGCGCGTGGCCCATATGCAGGACACCGGTAACATTCGGCGGCGGAATAACAATCGAATACGCTTTTTGAGAACTTTTTTCTTTGGCAGCAAACAAATCCTGCTCTTCCCAGTATTGATACCAGCGTTTTTCAACCTCATGCGGCTCGTAAGCCTTTTCAAGTAAATTTGAATTCATTAGATAACTGTTCCTCCATCGGACTGCTCAAACAAGAAACTCAACGTAATGCCTGCATACGGCTGCCTGAAAGCAAAAAGGGGATTATTGAATAATCCCCTGGGATTACCTGAATTTTGCACGAGTCGGAGGCTTTCATATGCAAGGCACTTAAGGGCGGGACTATAATGAACTATGTCTCGCCCTTAATAACGCAGCAGATGGAAGCCTCCGGCTCGCCGCGTTGTTCTCAGGGTGAAAAGTAATGAGATAAAATGATTTTCAACCATTTTATTTGATCGGTATTTCTTTGTGCTTCTATAATTTACTTAACTTGCTATCTTTAAATGTGATCCTAACCTCTCATTAATTTTCATGCAAGATTCGGGTATTAGCATAGTCATGATAGAAAATATAGTTTTTTATTTATCAGATGTTATCATCGCTGCCGTCATCCAGCAAAACGTTTTTAAGTCGGTCGATTTCTTTTGAGACCGCTTTTTCGATGGTCTGCGTAACGATGGATTCGATTTTATCGGAAAAATTGTTCAGAATGATCCGTTCGATTGATTTTTCGATTTGTCCCCGGCTGGCACCTGTTAAGGCGGCTAACGAGCCATCCGCCGGCGGCTCCCCGGAGGGTTCAACATCAGTGGTCTCAATATCTTCTTCGTCGGTGTCATCGCCGGTTTCAGATACATCCGACCCGATCACCTCTGCTTCTGATTCAGCATCTTCATTGAACTCGGCCTCTGCTTCTGATTCATCGAAAAAAGTGGTTTGCAGCCGGTCGATTTTTTCTGAAATTTCATCGGTGTCATCGCCGGTCTCAGATACAGCCGATCCGATCGCCTCTGCTTCTGATTCAGCATCTTCATCGAATTCGGCCTCTGCTTCTGATTCATCGAAAAAAGTGGTTTGCAGCCGGTCGATTTTTTCTGAAATTTCATCGGTGTCGTCGCCGGTCTCTGATACAGCCGATCCGATCGCCTCTGCTTCTGGTTCAGCATCTTCGTCGAGCTCGGCCTCTGCTTCTGATTCATCGAAAAAAGTGGTTTGCAGCCGGTCGATTTTTTCTGAAATTTCATCGGTGTCGTCGCCGGCCTCTGATACAGCCGATCCGATCGCCTCTGCATCTGGTTCAGCATCTTCGTCGAGCTTGGCCTCTGCTTCTGATTCATCGAAAAAAATGGTTTGCAGCCCGTCGATTTTTTCTGAAATTTCACTTGAATCCATTTCAAAATCAAATTCTTCCGTACCGGATGACGCAGCTGTCATATTTATATCCGATTCGCCTTCAACTTCCAGGGCGTTTGTTAAATCATCTTCGAAATTATCATCGATTCGAATTTCTTCACCTAATGAATCATTGATGAAGTCTTCAAGTTCAGCATCTTCAACATCAGCACCGGGACCGTCAAACTGGATGATATCGTCTTCGATTTCTTCACGCACGGTTTCATCAGCCATTTCCGGGACGCTGTCTTCTTCTGTTAGGCTGTCTTCCTCCACGTCAATCAATTCCAGAAATTCTTCGTCGGATTCCAATTCCTCACCGACATCGGAGAGGGTCATCAACTCATTACTGTCTTCGGATAAGATGTCGTCAAATTCAGTGATCTCTACCACTTCATTGTCAGCATTGGCTTTCAGGGGTTCTTCTTCGTCCACCAGTGGCAGCATTTCAGTCTGGTCTTCGTCTTCTTCCTCAAATGGAAGTTTGTCAGCCAGATGGTCGACGTTTTCCTTATCTTCATCCTCCTCCTCAAATACAAGGTCATCGACCAGATGGTCGACGTTTTTTGCAACATCGACTTCTTCGCCGAAGACATCCAGGCCGCTGATTGTATCTGCAGCCGGTTCATCCGCCTGTATGTCTTCATTCACTTGATCATCTTGGTCGATTCCTGTCATTTTTGCCTTTGGCGGAGGCTTGACCTCGTCTTTGAGCTCGATAATGTCATCATCATCATCGGAGCCCTGATTCAAAGCCTCGCTCAGGTCAAGCTTCAGCTTTTTATCAGATTCTGGTTTTTGCGGAGGCGTTTTCTCGTTTTCATCCATATTTTCACCGTGGTTAAAAAAAGTTAAAGGTAGCCGCTAAGCTACCAAAGCACTATTATTTTTAAGAAAATTATCATATGGTATAGTTTAAGTCAAGTTATTTGGGCGGGAGGCAATCTCCGGCAGGCCTTAAAAATAGAGCGTTTTTGCAACTAAAGGATGGATTTATGCGCTATTTTTTTGTTGACTCCAAGGCACTAAACATGCCCTTTGCTGCCATTGAGGGCTCCGAGGTGCGCCACATGAAAAATGTGCTACGCTTAAAACCGGGTGATAAGATCCGCGTGTTTGACGGCGAGGGATTTGAATATGATGCCAGCATACACCGATTTTTCGCCGATCGGGTTGAGATCAAGATTACGCACAAATTCCAGGGAACGAAAGAATCGCCTGTCCAAATCGGGGTGGCACAGGCGCTGTTGAAAGAAAAGAAAATGGATCGACTGTTGCGTCATCTCTGTGAGCTCGGTGTGACCCGATGGATCCCCTTTATTTCCGAGCGTTCCGTGCCCAGACCCGGCGAAAAACGGTTATCTGCCCGTACCCAAAGATGGAACAAGATCGTTCAGGAATCCTGCAAGCAATGTCGGCGGTCGAAGTTGCCCGAGATCATCAAGACCCTGACTTTTGAAGACGTTTTGGGCTATGGTTCATCCTGTGATCTGCAAATTGTCTTTTATGAGAATGAATCCGCTACGCTCAAATCACTCATAAAACCCGATCCGCAGTCTGCCTCCCCGCAAGATTCTTTTGATTCTGGGGCCGGAGGGTGGTTTTTCCGATCAGGAAATCGAAAATGCCCGGGCGGCCGGCTGTGTGGTCGCCGGATTGGGTTCCCGGATCCTGCGCGCTGAAACCGCTGCAATTGCCGCCTGCACGCTGATACAATTTCTATACGGAGATATGGCCTAGAAGTGGTTTCAGAATTCCAGATCAGGTTCAAGGGCAAGGCGTCAGGCCGGACGGGAAAGCGCAGCATACGTGGGTATGTGAGCATTTACCGGAGGCCTGCAACGCAGCCATTGGGCCTTAGATGGGATTTTGAAACTACTTTAAAAATATCTTGACAAAGAAGGGTGCATTTAATAAAAATTCCATTTTGAATTTAAGCTGAAAAATCAGTAAGATTCAAAGAGCCGAGGTAGCTCAGTCGGTAGAGCAGGGGACTGAAAATCCCCGTGTCGGCAGTTCGATTCTGTCCCTCGGCACCAGGATTTCAGGCACTTACGAAACCATCGTAGGTGCCTTTTTTCGTTTAAAGGAGTCTATAAACGGGCACAATTCAGACTGCGTGCTAATTTAACCTAATGATATCACGCTAAAATTTGTTGAAGACAGGGGGATTTTCACTCTCCGTGCCTATGACTAGAGCAGCGTTTGAACCAGTATAGTGATTACTAAGGAGGCTAGATCATTTCACCAAAAATTTATGATTATGATGGAAGGTGAAAAGAACTAAAATGAGATAGTTGAATCGGTGCCCTTTTGGAAGAATTTTTGATTTCCTCAATTCTCGGATGAGGCGGTCATAACGGATTCGTTAAACTGTTTATAATCTGAATTTATACACTCACTTTTTTTTGAAGTAGCTTTGAAAAATCGTAGGTTCCGAGCCCCCGCTTCTTGGCCAATTTGATATACCCAATATTCTGCGGTTCTTTGCCAAAAAGCAAAGCCGCTTTGCCATCCGCAGCGACCGGATCATCGCTTAAAATAAGCGTATTTTTTGTGACGACATCAGATGTGCTTCCACCTGAAGGACCATTTCTTGTTATGATTCGAGTGGCATCTATCAGTGTTATGGTAGGTTTGAAAAATTGGGCCAGATCAACAATATTTGGATGTATTTCTCTGTGGAGCGAACCGCGCCTTCCGCCAATCGCACCGAACCAATTCTTCATACCGAGTGTCAGGGAACTCAGGATGTGATCCTTGGCAACCGGCAGGTTGATGACCTTATCCGCCTCAATTATGGGCAAATAAACCGGCCAGACATCCAGGCGATCCCCCTGCAGCTTCATCTCGCGCATTAAAGATGAATCGGGATTGATGAGTTCCGCTCCGGTTTTTTTTGCTACATCTGCTGCACCAGATACAGAAAAACAGAATTTCGCATTTTCAATGGTATTATCAGCGATTCGGACCTTTTTGGCGCCCGCTTCCTGACAAAGCTCGATGACTGCCTGCAATACTTCCGGATTTGTGGTGGCAGCCATTTTCGGCGGTCTGGCCCAGGAGATATTCGGTTTGATGACCACCACATCACCTTTCGATACAAATTGCCTTATTCCTCCGGCAGCTTCAAAGACTTTTTGGGTCAGATCTTTGACGGAAAAATTATCTGTTTGACCGATGCCCTCGATAATAAATTTTTGGTTTGCGACCGTGGCCCTTGCCGCAGGCAATTCAAATAATGGCCAGCGGGCCATACCGGCAAGTGTGATGCACCCGGACCATTTCAAAAGCTTGCGAATTGATTCTCTGCGCGTAATCGGTTGATCAAATTTCATGGATTTCACCTCTTTCCCCAATCACTTCATACGCGGATCGGGATGATTTGATGAGCGCAATAAACCTTTTTAAATCCCCTTAATTTTGCCACAAAAGCGGCTAACAAACAGCAGACCACCGCATGTCTTTTCGCTAAATTGGGATTATAGCAATAACTCGTGTTTCCAGCCATAATGTTGAATTTGAATTTGCTCCATCCGGCTGGTCCCCAATCCATAGACTTTATCAGCGGCTTCCACACAAATCGGCGGAGGAGAAAGGGGCCATGGCTCACCTCGGATGACTTTCCTTTTTTCAGTAATAATTTTTAAACAAACCGTTTCGACGGCAACCGGATCGGTCCCGGCGATGAAACCATTGTAATTCCATTGGTATCTTGGATCAGGCTGCGGTCCCTTGTCACAGAGCGGATAAAGCGAATCCACCAGAACCAGTTTTGTCTTGCCTTTGACAAACGGAAGGTTCCAGATTTCTCCTAACTTGGAACTGTTACTTTTATGATAATTGCTGGGGCTGCCGGAATACATGATGTAGTTCTTTAGAACCGTGCCGATCCCGGTCAACCAGTGTGCTTTCAGCCCCGGAATCGCAATTAAAGCGTCACATTTTTTGGCATTCCGCGAGCCCTGTGCATCTCGAATCCTGTCTTCAGGGATTCCGGAGTCCATCAATGAATTTTTGACAACATGCATGACTTCATCATGCGTTGGATTCAGATGATCGGTGGGCACCAGGCCAATCACATCAGTCGGTTTGACAAGGCTTAACCAGGCATCCTTTGTATTCTTTTGACCTGTAACTTTGGTCAATGTTTCGGTAAGCATTTTCTCCAGGACGGTGATGTCTATATTTTTTGCAGAATCCATGGCGTTTTTATCGCGTACGATGGTCACTAAACTTGCGCCCGCAGCTCTTGCTTCTCCCTTGGGCCACTGAAAACCGAAAACAGACGCACCGAGGGTCACTCCGATGGTTCCCCGGATAAAATCCCTTCTGGTTATGACCGGCATTTTATCTTTCATGATCCCTCTCCTTTCTTCAGTAAATTGGATTCATTTTTTTGAAGGATTACCCTGGCAGATTCCGGGTCAGGACATTCAAACACGATCGCAATATATTTGCCGAACAGTTTATATGCCAACCAGCCGTCCTCCAGTTTAAAAAGACTTGGGTTGTCAGCGGCTGTGTCGACCGTTGTTTTTTTCTTATACTCCGGTAGATAGGCATCATGAAAACGATTCAGGGCCTGACGCGCACGTTCAGGTTTTTCATATTGCACCAGCAGAAACTGACTGCGTTTTGGGTCTCCCGAGCCAGGAATGTGTTCATAGGGCGCAATAACGGCTTCTGCTGAGAGATCGAGATCGAGAATATTTTCATGACTGAGGTAATAAATTGAATTTATCACCAGATGGGAACGAAAAAAGCTCAATCTGTCTACCCGTAATTCCCAAACGGCGTTAATCGCAAGGGGTAGTATTTTTACGAGTGCCGGCTCTGGTGGATACTGAGTATTGGCAGCTATTGCCTTACCGAGTGCAAGGACCGCTTCCTTTGATGCCGGCGTCTCACGTTCGGCCATAATTCGGATATAAATATAATCAGACCATAACCTCAACAGGCCACCACCATAGAGCGCCCGGGTGGATGCTGTAAAGGATTGGTTTGATATAGCTGCAGGGGCGCCGTCAAAGGATACCGCCTCACCGCCCCAATCCAGGGAAAGCAAGCCAAACGCATCGTCGGGGCTTTCCATAAAATATAATTCCACCAGAATATTACCCTGGTCAGCAGAAGTATAATCAAAAACCTCAAGATGACGGAATCGATAGCCCAAATAGAGTTCACCGGCGCCATTCATGTATTTAAAAATGTTCTTTGAGTTAATAATTCGAGGCGATTCAGGTCTATTCCAAACGCCAACAGTTTTGGGAAGATTGGGTTTGTCCACATTCATTTTGCCAGATGCTCCCCCGCAGATGACGATCGTCATCGTGATTGTTAGAAGGACGAAAGTTATTTTCAGAAAAAATTTCATTATGGGCACTATTTTTATTTTAGTATTTCAGTTGCCTGCTTGGAGGCAGTCCGAGCTGCCAAGGGTTGCATTACTCATACCCGCGATTCTGGCAATCGATGAAATGTCAAAACCCTTTTTATTTTTATTGTCAACCATAATAACCCAAAATAAGCTGATTTCTGGGGTGTTCAAGTCAGGTAAAACAAATGAAATTGTGCCCAAACTGTGCCCGTCAAGGTCAAATATTTCCAAACAGTTCCAAACGAAACCAAAAATACGATTAAAAATTTAAATAGAATCAACTAGTTGTAATCACGACATTTTTTAATTTTCAAAAATTTGGTCTGAAAATCCCCGTGTCGGCAGTTCGAATCTTCCATAGCACCTGAATGAAAAATTTCATATTTTCCTCTTTAGAAGATATAACTGATTGAATATTACCCTTTGGCCAACCAGGGTACAGAATTTAACGTTTCTGGTGCTGATATTGAAAATTTTAAATCATATGTGGCCGGAAGTATCGCTGATATGCACTCTCTTTTGCTTGACGTGGGCTTATATGGCAGTTGTATCAGGTTTGCCGGCAACCGTTGCACCCGTTGGACTGAGCCAATGAGGTCTTCCAGCAGGTATTCAGATTATTGGGGCCAGATTCGAGGATAGGACAACCATAGCCTTAGCTCAAGGTTTGGTGAGCTGATAGGTGGTTTCGTGCCTCCGCCAGGTTATGATAATTAGCTCGGATAATCTTTATCAATGCCATTGAGCTGTCGAGAAAGCATTCGGCAGGCATAGGCCCGAGAGCCTTGGATATCCTCCACGTCGCTTCGGCTTTGTCCATTGGCGCCGATCGGTTTCTGATGCTCGATGACAGACAAACCCAGATAGCCGCACTTGCCGGGTTGAAATTAGAAAGTATTAAGAAATGATGTATTCTCCGGAGGCGCATTAACACTTTTTATTCTGGCTTATCCGACAACCGCCAGAGTTAATGGCGACTTGTCCATTTCCGGCCCGAAGTTTCGTTTTGAGCACCCGAATCGTCGTACTCCGGCCCGGGCTTTCAAGAACGCAATGAGAAAAGGGGTCGAAAAGAAGTCAAGTCTTCGGTTGATTTTTCCCAAATGTCTAATCCCCCGTTCAGCTTGAATGCTGGCCAACACAACAAAAGTCAACCGAAGACTTGAGCCGTAATCTGACCCGCAATCCGTAATCCTAATCTCTGGAGTGGGTGCTGCTTGAGCGGTTGGCGTAAAGCATTTGTATCGATTTCCCCCTAAAAAAATGTTGATTTTCCTTTTTGGCTGCTGTATGGAACCTTCTGGATCGACGGCTTTTTTTACCAACAAGACCGTAAAGCTCAGCTCTTCACTTCCATCAAATTCTTCCAACGCGCTAAGCGCCGCCGATCGAAGTTCTTGACCGTCTTAAGGTGATAAGGGCGGGGCGCGCCCTTTGCTCAAAACTGAATACTCATTTTCAGTCGCATACTGAGCTCCAAACGCTATGCATTCAGAACGATCTTTTTCCATCTGCTTCGTTTGCTGTTTTTCTCATACCGGAAAAAGGAAAATGCCATGAAATCGGAAGAGGTATTATGTTGCGTCTGTGAAAAATCTTTCAGATGGATGAATGCCTACCGGTGTCAATATACCCCAGGCTCAGAGAAATATAATCCCCCCGGAACAGGGGACTATCGTCCACGGGCTTTTTGCCCACACTGCGGTGCGCTCGTGGCTCAGTGGCATGTCACGGCGAGCCGTGACTTCAACGAGTGGTTGTGGTATGGACCCAACGACCGGGGAAACCGGGAATCTCCCCTGCCGCCCTCACCTTCGGCCGATGACTGGGGCCGTCCTATCCCGAATCCTTTCGTTCCCTCCATTCACCATAATGAAATAGAGTTAGACCAAATTAAGACCTTTACCGGGAAAGAAGTCTATCCTGCTGATGACGGGATGCGAGCAGCGGAGGATCGGGACAAATCGGTGCCTCAAACCACGCTTGCCGAGGAGGATGCCCCACCGCTGACGGAATCAGTCTCCGCTGAGGACCCCAGTCTGGTTGAGGAAGAGGGTGTATCAACCATCGGTGATGCCACCTTGGTCAAGGAAGGAACCTCCTCCGAAACGTTAGATTCCGACAGCATGCGGTTTCAGGAGGCGAGGCGGCCGATCAAGCCTCCCCGGGTTGACTCAGGTGTGAGTGAAAAAAAACTTACGCGAAAGCTGACCGCACTTCTCAGCGCCGATGTCAAGGGCTACAGCACGCTCATGGAGGAGGACGAGATTTCAACCGTTCAGATGCTGGTCGACTATCGTAATATCATGGCGGGACTCATTCGGCAATTCAGAGGCCGGGTGGTTGATTCCGTGGGAGACAACCTTCTGGCTGAATTCGCCAGCGTTGTGGATGCGGTCCAGTGTGCTGTTGAGATCCAGCAGGTGCTGACGGCAAAAAACGAGCTGCTGTCGCCTAACCGCCGGATGGAGTTTCGAATAGGGGTGAATCTGGGGGACGTGATCGAAGAAGAGGATCGAATTTACGGAGAAGGAGTAAATATCGCAGCCAGGGTCGAATCTTTTGCCAACCCGGGAGGGATCTGCATTTCCGGCAGCGCCTTCGAGCAGATCGAAAACAAACTATCTTTGGACTATGTCTACATCGGGGAGCACAAAGTCAAAAACATCCGCAAGCCGGTCAAAATCTACCGCGCCCAGCTCGGCCATGG
Source organism: uncultured delta proteobacterium (assembly GCA_963706575.1). Taxonomy (GTDB): domain Bacteria; phylum Desulfobacterota; class Desulfobacteria; order Desulfobacterales; family JAHEIW01; genus JAHEIW01. The sequence continues at coordinate 156,967 of CAVPNL010000008.1, forward strand.
GCCGTCCGCTGATGTCGCCCGCATCGAAAAGCAGGACAAAAAAATCCGCCCCGGGCTTCTCGCACTGTCAGGGGTTTTATTTCTGGTGGCTGGCGGCATGACGTGGCATTTTTTCTTGCGTCCGCCGGCCTCCCAGATCCGATCGTCCGGTGTCAAGGAAAGCGTTTCGGTGAGCCCCCCAAAGACGGCCCCTGCTGAAAAAAAACAGACCTTGACAAAACCTTCGGAGATCTCGGCGCCCAACATCAGACCGGATAAGAAACGATTGACCGCAGTGGCCAAAAGCCCGGTATCGACGGGGATAGCAGACCCTGACTGGCAACTTATTCTGCAGGAGCTGGCCCAAAAGTTGCCGAACCTGTCTTCGGAAACCTATTTATTTTCCACCCGGGAAAAAGCACTGCGAAATGCCAGAATGATTGCGCTGACCCTCGTTGGGCCGAATCTTGGCGAGCTAAAGAAGAAGTTTGAGGAAAAGGGGTTCCGGGTCGCCATCATTCCCCAGTCGGAAATTGACAGAGCCCTTGAGACTTTGATCGTTGACGGCGTCGTCACCGCTTCGAAGGAGCTGACTGAAAAGCTCAAACGGGATTTTCAGGGAGGAATCGCGGTCCGATTGCATCCTGAACTCAGCATAATGGACGAGAAAGCAGAGGGCAATGTATTAGACGGGTTGATATTCGCCGACCGGATCGAGGTGGATTTTGCACCGGACTGGGACCCCGACATCTGGTGGGCAGGAAAAGTCGTCGAGCAGCATACCAAAGAACAGCATCTGGCAAGCCTGGCTACATGGGGAGACAGGAGCTTCCGGAAGCATGTTGACCGAGATACGAATCAGACCTCCGATATCCGCGTCATTTTTAAGGATGTCCCCTATGTGGACGATTTCTACGTGGTCATCTGCCCGCCCAAGGGGGGCGGATTCTACCACGGTCAATGGTTTGTTGGGGACAAGCTGTTTCTGGACCGGCAATCCTATCAAAGCCATAAATTCCGAACGCCTGAATGTTTCAGGGTTCCAGCCTCCGCCATCAACCATCAGCGTCAGGCGATCGTTCACGCTCGGGGTTTCAGAGGACTGTATGTTAATATTGCGGAAATCTTCTTATCCGACCGGGTGCTGGATGCCGCGGACATGGATACTCTGATGCAATGAACCGACGGTCCGTCGATGCGCCCGGTACCCAGAGACAATCCAGCCGTACTGGCGGTCGGTCGAAATCGAATACAAGAACAATTGCGATAAGACTGGTTGGAGGTTGACATGATTTGCCAGAACTGCCTGCAGGAGCTACCCGATGATGCGGCTCTTTGTGTCGGTTGCGGAAAAATTATCGAAGCCGACCAAAGCCCCAAAGTCAAAATCCCGGGCCGCAAAATGCGGCTCTTTCTCTATCTGGGCGTCTACTTTTTTTTCTTTTTTCTGTTTTTTTTCTTCTTGGCGACCAGCGGCGGCGACAAGATCGTGCAGGTTCTGGCCGTCCTTTCGCTTGCATGTGCGGTGATCGTCATCTGGGCGGCTTTTTTCAGGGGCTGGTCGGCCATCAACGACGGATATGCCCGCACCACTCCTGGTAGAGCGATCCTGTTCCTTTTGGTGCCGCTGGTAAACCTCTTCTGGATGTTTCAGGCATTCGCTGGATACCCGACGGATTACAATCTCTATCTCAGGCGCCACCAGCTGTCGGCGCCCACCCTCGGCAGGACCTGGTTCATCCTGCTTTGTGTTGTGTTTCTCATCAACACCGGCATGGCCCGGTTGCCGGAACCTTTGTTTCAGCTCATCGGCATTCTGGTAACGATGGCTATCGGCGTCATCGTGCTGACCAAAATATGCAAGGCTGTCAACCGGTTGCCGGACGGTTTGCACAACGTTTCGCCGGCTCGGACCGATCTCGGGCCAATCGGGCAGTTTTTCAATAAACTCACCGCCCTCAGACTTCCGAGGTGGGCGTCGATCCTTGTGGTCGCTGCTGGTATCATCGTGATTTTAGGGATCGCCGCAGATCGCATTGCCCAGAATCAACGGATCAGCAGGTTCAAATCGGCGGCACTGGAAACGGCCGAACACTATGGACCGTTGCTGGCTGCCGCGATCGCAGGTTCCGACCATTACTTATCCGGTCGACCGTCCCGCCAGCTCCACGAACTCATGAAAGAAATCCTCCAGAGAGGCTTCACCTATGCCATTCTGTACATGCCCGTGACGTCTTCGGAGGAATTTTTATGGCGGTACCAGGGTGTCGGACATTATATGAGCTATGAAAAGGACTCCCCTCAAATAACAAGTTGGGCTGGAGTAAAAAGGGTTCCTGTAAAAAACGAGATGGAGCGAGCCATCCACAGGGCCCTAAGCGGCGACAACACCTCCATCAACGAAATCAACCGCCGTTCAAGAGCAACTTTTCATTCTGTCATTGTAGGGAAAAGCGGCCAGCCGCTGGCGGTGCTGCGCCTCGTGATCTACGGAAGAGGTGGTACCGAGAGAGACATCATATAATGGGCCTCGCGCGACCCCCCTCATTCATAATGTGACATCAAAGCATTTTTCAGGGATTTGTACTCTTCGTAGGTAATAGCGCCGGCATCTTTGGCTTTTTTCAGGTCGATCAGCTTCTGCCACAGCGTCGGAGATTTGCCCAGCAGCTCGCCGCTGAATACACATCGTGGATCTTTGAAGTTGTGTGGGGATTGTGTGGGGAAAATTGTCCAAAATCTGCTAAAGTGTGGAAAATCAGCCAAAATGTGGAAAATACGGATTCAATGATTTCAGTAAGTTATGTTACATTAGGAGGTTAGGAAGCTCAGGGTTATTGACTGAAAATCCCCGTGTCGGCAGTTCGATTCTGTCCCTCGGCACCATATAATAAAGGATACGAAGCATAAGCTTGGTATCCTTTTTTTTGATCAAATGAAGATAACGCCAACCGGAATTCAACCATCCAATCCGGAGCGAATATTTTTTAAAATTGCTTTGAAAGCTGGAAGGTCTTTTTTAAGAATTTGCCAGACTATTTGCAGGTCGACACCAAAATATTCATGCACAATTCGATTACGCAAACCGATAATTTTTATCCATTCGATCTCTGAATGGCGATCGGTGAAATCCTTTGGCAAACGACTAGCAGCTTCACCAATTATCTCAAGATTCCGAACTACCGCATCGATTGTTTTTTCATCATTTTGAAAACGATTCTGGGTCATGCCTTCAGTATAACGTTCAATTTTTTCGATTGATTCCCAAATATCTTCAACCAAAAGTTCCAGAGATCTTTTAGACATAGATTAGATCCTGCTCAATGTATTTCAATTTGTTCGGTTTTATTGCGCGCCGGGAAACCAATTCAACTGGGAGTCCCAACAATTGCTCAATTTGTTCGGCGAGGGTCACAAAATCAAGACCCACTGATGGATCAATATCCACTAAAATGTCCACATCACTATCAAATCGCTGATCACCACGTGCATATGACCCAAAAAGGGCCATTCTGCGTACTTTGAATCTGTTTTCCAGATTAGATTTATTCTGAGACAAGAGACTTAGGATTTCCTCTCGGGTTTTTTCGGGCATTTTTTTCACAGTTTGTTCGGAATTGTAATGTATATCAAAAATTTAAACTCATTGTCTTGATAATATGCATAATACTGTTTATCGCAGTTTTGGTCAAATGTTAATAGGATCAAGTGTGTCCAAATTGTGCCCGTCAAGGTCAAAGTTTTCCAAATAGTTCCAAACGACGCCAAAAATAGCTAAAAAATGGGAATAGAAACAACTGCTTGTAATTAAAGCATTTCCAAATTTTTAAAAATTTCGGCTGAAAATCCCCGTGTCGGCAGTTCGATTCTGTCCCTCGGCACCATAATGCAAAGCTCCAGAGACATTTCTCCGGAGCTTTTTCTTTTTGGTATGCACATTTTAGATGGTGGGTCTTGAACCGTTCATTTTAGCCCCCAAAAGGGCCGTTTAAGGCTAAAACTAAAGCAAGAAAAGAAATTTGCCGATGAATTATATTATGTCGGAAAAATTAGGGCAGCAAAAAATAAAAGCATTTGGAATCGTCTCAGGCCTGGGCGTCATTCTCTATTTGCTGCGCAAAGCAATTCCAATTCTGCAGAATGTACATCCTGCCGTATTTGGATTTATCTTCGTTGTTGGTGCGTGTATATTATTTAATTTTCTGGGGCAAAAGCAATTTGGACCGACGAAAAAGAAGAAATTCAATCTCTCCGAACAGATACCGGGTCTCTTAATTTTTTCGGTCGTATTGTTAATTGTAATCGGCGTTGCGACCAAAAGCAAAGTGGTTTTAATTATCGCTTTTGGATCTTTCCTGCCCGTGTGGTTTTATCTTGCCATCACCACTTATTTCAAACCCCTGGCAAGAACAAAAAAAGCCATCAAAGAATTCAGCGCAAAAATGGGCATACAAATGATCAAAAAGCCCACAGCGACCACACGGTTTTCGGAAATATTCTACACCGATCTGGGGAAGATACCCTTTGATAATGTAACGAATATTATTGATATCAACCCTAATCTTACGATTTTCTGTAACGCCTATAGTCTCCCGAATCCTAACATAAAAGGTAAGTACCTTCCTCTGGAAAACCAATTGTGCTTTAGGTTTACGATTCCTCCGTGTTCAGGTTATCATAGAATTCTTCTGCGAAATGATATGACCACTACTGCTGGAGGCTTTTCTATCGCTACGTCTGGTGGATCAGCCTCAATCGTGCAAATAAACATTCCGGATTTTGCTGAAAATTATATTGTTTTGTCAAAATCTGAATCTGAAATTAAGGAAATCATATCCAGGATTCATTATGTATTGAGGAAATTAGTCGATATATTTCCAAACAAAGGCCAGATTTTTCTTCTCGATAATATCCCCGCCAATCTTGATATTCATATTACCCGTAACGAGATTCTAGCTCGGATTCCCTATCAGCAAGGATGGCTTATAAATCGTCTACATCTTTCATTCAAAGAAATCCAATCTATCTTATCTAGCTAAGACTATATCGTGTCAAATTCCAAACTTTTCTTCACTTATAGTATCCACGCTGTTCAAGGTCTTGCCTGACATCATGGAGATCCAGCCTTTCCAATTCTTTCTTCCCCGGGATTCCCTTATAGTTCCAGCCCCTTAATTTATAGTAGCTTGAAATCATTTTATTAAACTTTTTGCGGTCAAGCTTGACGTCCGGCGGCGCCGGTGTTTCATGAAAGAATTTCTGCGGGATCTTGATGTCAGCTCTCCGGCTAATGCCTCTTCTTACATTGTAGGCCCGGGTAAGCGCATTTATTCTTTTGGCAATCGTTATGGCGCCGGCTTCATCGAGGTCCATGCCGGTGGCATAAGACATAAGATTGATCTGATCATCCACGCTGATGGGAGGGTAAAGCCAGAACCCCGTCCAAAAGATGCAAACGCCGGACGAATCCGCGATCGCGTTGGTGTCCACGTCGCGGGACGTGAACGGGACCATCTTTTCATAGTCAAGGCCCAGGCCCACATATGCTTCGACAAACGGTTTTTCAAACTCTTTCGGATAGTGGAAGTAACCTGCCTTTACATAATCTTGTTTCCATTTCGGCGTATTCTCCATTGCCCATAACACGGCACTGCTTTCGGCTCTGGTCATATCCAGCCTGTCGGTAACGGCCGTCCGAAGGGCACGATAAGGATTGGAAGGCTGAAACGCGATCATTTCCAGTTTCTTAATGTGATAGGCGTGTTTTCTCGCGCCTCTCCCGATCTGTCTGGCAGCTTCATAGACCCCATCGGCTAGGATATCTCCGATTCCTTCTCTCCCGGCGATCTTGCCGATAAGCGAAAGCGCCAGATCCTGATTTTCCCATTCCAGATCTTCCCCACCGGTATCCGCTTTGGTCAAAATGCCTCTTTCAAAAAGGTCTATTGCAAAAGCAATGTTGCATGCGGTTGAAATCGTGTCCAATCCGTATTTTTCACACAGGTTGGTACATCTGGCATTGAAAAGAAGATCACGTGTCTTCACGGCAAACATGAACGAAAACCATGACTGACATTTCACGGAACAATATTCGCCTTCAGGGAGTGATATGTTCACCTTGCATGCGAGGGCACAATTGTAACAGCTATCTGTTCGCGCACCGAATTCCTCTACGAAATCCTCATGATGCTCTCCCGCATTGTCGAACGGGCGTCTCTGACCCAAATTGCCCCAGGCCCAGTTGTTCATGAACCATTCATGGGTTTCAAAAGCGATTCTGTCAAAATACGCTCTTATCCCGTCCGTCTTTTTGAGGATATGTTCACACAGGTCATGAAACTCAGCTGGCCGGGCAATATGGATATCTTTTGTCCCGTGGACGGCAATGGCTTTTAATTTCTTGTCTCCCATAACGGCGCCCACACCGGCTCGACTCGCACCGGTGCCGGAGCCATGTTCGATTGTTGCCGCGAGGACCCGGTTCTCCCCAGCCTGGCCGATACTCAGAACTTGAGCTCCGTTCTGCTTCAGCTCGTCCCGGATGATTTTCGTGGTTTCCCTGATATCTTTGCCCCAGAGATGGGCGGCGTCACGGATCTCTGCTCTGTCATCGTTAATCCAGAGGTATACCGGTTTTGAAGACTTCCCCGAGATGATAAGGTTATCGTACCCGGCCTGTTTTAGCTGCGCTCCCCAGAAGCCGCCCAGACTGGAATAGGTTTGAAGATTCGTCTGGGGCGAAAGGGTGGTGAGTATCGTTCGATTCGCGCCCGGGGCGGGGGTGCCGCTAAGGACGCCGACACCGAATATCATGAGATTGTCGGGAGAATACGGATCTGTCTCCGGCGGGACCCGATCCCAGAATAATTTGGTATTGGTTCCCCGCCCGCCGAGATACATTTCCCTGGCAGTCGTATCTACCGCTGTCTTGGAACTTATCCCTGTGGACAGGTCGATTTCCAGATTTGTGCCTACCCAGCCGTAATCCACTTTCCTTTACTCCCATTCCTTTGTTCTTGTCCGCTCATTTACACCGTCGCCCCGATGTGCCACGGAACAAACTCATTTTCAAAAGCAATCTTAAATGATTGGGGCCTGCCGGTACACTCGACAATAGCATCGGCCAAATTCAACCAGTCGTCTAAATCCAGTCCGTGTTCGATGCATTACCAGTTTAAATCTCAGAAATCGATCGGTCAAGGCGCATAACAAAGCGATCGTGATTCTTTGATCCTTATTTATGGTTGACCGAAATTTTTAATTTTTCTTCAGAGGAAAGAAGAAACTTTCGGAAATACTTGACTGTTTTTTTTGCGTCGCGTATTATTAACAATATCAAGGTGATGTCAGCGAGGCAAATCACAGTTCGAAAATCTTTATATCCGGGGAGACATGATGAATAAACTGGAACTTATTGACATGTTAAAAAATGAATGCCGACTCTCAAAGAAGGAAGCTGCAGCGGTTGTTGATCTATTTTTCGACAGAATGTCTGAAGCGCTTGCAAAGGGTGAGCGGGTTGAAATTCGCGGATTATGCTCTTTCTATGTTAAAGAATACCGATCCTACCAGGGCAGAAACCCCAAAACCGGCGAAAGCGTCCGGGTAGCGCCTAAAAAGCTGCCCTTTTTCAAAAGTGGTAAGGAATTAAAAGAACGGGTAGATTATTGACCGGTTGATCTTAAGACGCTTGCGGGTTTGTTTTTAATAATGATGCCTTCACAGGATACAATTATTCGCAATAAACTCTTTTCTCTTAAAAAATCCAAATTCAGGTCAAAATTCAAGCTAAGTCACAAAGAACTCGATTACACTTCCGCCAAAGGGCTCGAGACCATCAAAGCCCATGCATTTGATTTTGTAAATTCCAGAGTTGCTCCTGATTTCCCCAAAAATGACGGCAAACAAACACCCATGAGAGGGCATCCGGTCTTTAGCGCCCAGCACGCTACGGCGACTTGCTGCCGGGGATGCATTCAAAAGTGGCATGGAATTGAAAAGGGCAGGGCGCTGAATGCGGCTGAAATAGATTATGTTGTAGCCTTGATTATGGGATGGATTGAGCGGCAGATGAGTGCTAAAAGAGTCAAATCGCATAAAATCGCGCAGGATGGATAAGATGCAAGGAGGATTTATGAAACATACGTTGTTGTCTATTATAATTGCTTTGGCAGTTACTTCTGCAGCAATCGCAGGCGATAATCCTATAGTAGAGATGGATACGACCAAGGGGAAAATCTTACTGGAGTTGAATGCAGGCAAGGCGCCCAAAACCGTTAAGAATTTTTTGGCATACGTGGACGCCGGGTTTTATGACGGCACCATTTTCCACCGTGTTATCCCTAACTTCATGATCCAGGGCGGGGGATTTTCCGCTGATATGAAGCGCAAGGACGCCCGAGCACCAATTGACAATGAAGCCGATAACGGTTTGCTGAATGAACGCGGCACCATCGCCATGGCGCGCACCTCAAACCCGCACAGCGCCACGGCCCAGTTTTTCATCAACACCAAAAACAATGATTTTTTGAATCACAAGGGCAAATCCCCCCAGGGCTGGGGCTATGCGGTATTTGGGCGTGTGGCTGAGGGCATGGACGTGGTGGCGGCCATCTCCGGGGTAAAAACCGGTACCCGCGGCCCGTTCCGTGATGTGCCCACCGATCCTGTCGTGATCCGCAAAGTCGTTCGATTGCAGTAAAGGTTCAAGGCGCGGCTGTTTCCGACGCTGTTTCCGATCCTTCCAGAATTTCTAGCGCTTTTTTAAGCACCTGCTCAGGCGGGATTTGTTTTAAACACAGATTATCCCCGTCGCAGGGTGAATTGCGATGATTGTAAGCGGTCAGGCAGGGCGAACAGGGCAGGGGGTTATAGAATATCGTGGCTTTCGCATCAACCGGGCTATACAGGTCGGGCGTTTGCGGGCCGTAAAATATGATGGTCGGTATGGGCGTCATGGCGGCGAACTGCCCCGGACCGCCTTCATTGGTGATCAACAGTTCGGCAAATTGAAAGATCAGCATGAGCTCGCCGACCGTACGGGTATATCCGGTCAGGTCGATGCAGGCCGGATTATTGCATTTCGACAGAATGGCGCTGGCCAGTTCCCGGTCTTCTTTCAACCCGACAATGCCCACCGCATATCCTTTTTTAATCAGCTCACCGGCAACCTGGCTGTAGTAATTGCGGGGCCAGGCTCTAATCGGCAGGATGCCTGCGCCGGGGCAAATCAGCACCAGGCGCTTTTGGGCAACGGCGCTGAAATCGGCCCGCAATCTGGCCTGCGTAGCATCAATTTCATACTGGCTAAAATCAATAAACGGCACTCTCAAATTCGTGCGTCCCAGCGGTTGTTTGGCCTTGGGCACGCCGACGGAATCGACGGCTGCTGCCAGGGTCAGAAACTGCCTGGACATATGGTGATAGGGGTTGAACAAAACAGGGCGATTAATAAAATTGCCGCGATACAGGCCTTCCTGGGTGTGGGGATGAAAGCCGACGCGAATCCTGGCACCGCTGAGAAATGAAAATATACTGCTGATTCTGGCAAACAGCTCACAGTCGATCACCACATCAATTTTGAGTTTGCGGATTCGATTCAACACCCGCAGGCAGTCTATGGTAAATACGCCGAAAGAGGTGTCGCGGATGGTCAGAATATTTTCTGGCGCGGTAACATCAAGCAGGGTTAAGATTTCTTTATTTTTTTCGAATAAAAGCCCGTACAGCTCGGCTCCTGGATAGCGCTTTTTAATCTGCCGAAACATGGGGTAGGCCAGAACAAGACTCTCCGTCTGGGAGAGCAGAATTACCAGAAACTTCTTGGCCTGAAACCCGTCATCCTCATCTTTGCTTTTGCGATAAAAAAGCGAAAAAACCCGGCAGATAAATGTACCGATATACCGATCCACTTTGCGCTGAAAATTGATATTCATATGATTGATCACTGTTCTGATTAGAACCCATCTCAAAAATGTCTTTTGGTCCCATATCTTTGTTGGTGCCTCGCTTTAAATCCTCAACATACAACAGTATGCCTCCGGTTTATGACCCACCGACAGTATAAGATCAGATGGGGAATCCAGCAACGCTGGGCGACCCACAAAGAGAATTTAATCAGGCGGGAAGTCCAGCAACGCTGGAAAGCTCGGCCCCGCCGCGATCTTGAACCAAAATCCTATTTTTGAGATGGGTTCTAGAATCAAGCTTCTGCTTTTCAAAAAACGTTTAAATTATAGCTTAAAAAACGGGGTATTGAAAACACTTAATTTCTTCAACCCATATTGGCCGCTGGCGGCATTAACTCCACCAGGGTCGCCCCCCACCCGCCGGCTTCCGGGGGTGCATCTTTGAAGTTTATGACTGTCGGGTTGTTTTGCAAGATGCGGTGCACCTGTCTTTTTTGGATGCCCTTGCCTTTGCCGTGGATGACCCGCACCGAAAAAATGCCGGCTTTGATGCATTCATCAAAATAGTTTTCTAGCAGATCCGCAATATCCTTCGGCCGAAAAGTATGCAGATCCAGGACATCTTCGATTGGAATTTGAATCGGTTCCATGCCTTAAATCGCGATGGCTTTCTTTTGGATTTGATCCCTGTTCTTGATCTGTGGTTATATAGTGGTATAAGCTTATAACCTTAATTGATCACAAACAAGATCAAAAACAGGGCGAAGATTTTACAATAAAGGGAATTTATATGTCGGGGCCGAGCACTTATGCCGATTGGACCTTCAGCGGGTTGCTGCTATTCGCTTATCTACTGGGCTCCATCCCCTGTGGCCTGATTTTAAGCCGCATCTTTGCCCGCGAAGATATTCGGCTGAAGGGCAGCGGAAATATCGGGGCGACCAATGTAACGCGGCAAGCCGGGTTAATCCCGGGTTTGCTGACATTGGCCGGCGATATTTTAAAAGGCGCCATTCCGGTTTATCTGGCACTGGTGGCATTTGGTCCGGCCGGCGGATCTGCTGATTTTTATCCGGCAGCCGTTGCGCTGGCTGCGTTTTTGGGCCATCTTTTCCCTGCATATCTAAAATTTCGCGACGGCGGCAAAGGAGTTGCCACCGCCGCTGGATGTTTTGCAGTGGTTTCACCCGGGGCAGTTCTGGCCGCAGGCGTCGTTTTCATTGCCATGCTGTCTATGGCCCGGCGGGTTTCAGTTGGTTCGCTTTCAGCCGCTGCTGGTCCTGCCGCTTGCGGTATGGATAGCCACGGATTCCGCTATAATGACCGCCACCGCCGGTATTGTTGCTCTTTTTATTTTTATCCGTCATCGTGATAACTTGAAACGACTTTTGGCCGGAAAAGAACCCGAATTCAGGCTAAAAAAAGAACGTTCCGGGAAATGATTTTTTCACCTGCCAAGCGCTGCAGCAATCGCCATCGCCGGTTTAAGTGTTCAGGTGTCAGATGACAGAGGCCAGATGAAAACCGGAAAGTAGGGCAGCCCTCCGCGGCTGCCTTTTCATGGCTGGCGCTGAGGCCAGCCCTACATTCGCCAAGTCGAGGGCTGACACCTGACACCCGCCTGCGCGGCCGAAGCCGCTTCGGCGCGGCGAAGGCCCGACACCTGAACCCCCCCCTATCTGAGCCATAACCAGACGAAAGAAATTATACCCGCCACCAGAAACTGGGTTTCAAGCAAAAATTCCAGTCGTATACCCGGAAACATCAGCGCCCGTTCATACGCAAAAATAATAATCGATATCAGCAAAGGGCATATGACCAGGAAAAAGCCCAGACTCGAGGTCAGTTGAAAAACACTGGAAATAACCAATATCGCCATCAATACAATCAGCATTATTTTAAGCAGGTGCATTGACCGCTTTTCCCCCAGTATAATCGGGATGGTTTCTTTACCGACAAGCCGATCGCCCTGCATGTCGAGTATATCGAAAAAGGCGGTTCTGACAAATACCATCCCAACCGCCCACAACGCCACGAGTGCATTTACCCAGCTGATGGTGCCGAATTTGGAAAGTGGTGGCAGGACAGCGGTTACCATCCCCCAGGCCATGGCAATCAAAAGCGTTTTTGAGCCGGGGATATCCCTTAATTTACGATATTTGATGCCAGCCAGCCTTTGCGGAATTATTTTCAGGTTGTAAGACAGCCCCAGAAGGCTCATGATCAACAAGGCCAAAAATGGAAACCGGCCAATATTGTAAGCGATGATCAGACCGGCCCCGCCCGAAAGCAGCGCTGATATGGCGAGCAGGGTTTTATGACGATCATAGAATTCGGCCCTGTCCGGATCATTGAAACGGTCGGCACGGGTGTCCGTCAGATGATTGAGGATGTGCATGGATTGAACGTACAGCATCGAAATTAAAATATAGGGAAACGTCTGATGAATTCCCTGAAGTTTGTTGCAGGCATAACACAATGCGCCGGCACCGACGGCCACATAAATATTGGTCAACAACAGTGCGCGCTGGATTTCAAATAAAATACGCCGCCAACCCTGTTTGCGTTTGAAAAGCAAGGCCTCTAAAGCCCGGTAGACTTTTTTGATGACCCAGTTGGGTGTGGATGCGCCGGCGGTTATGCCGATCTGGCGGGCGCTGGCCAACGCTGCCAGGTCCAGGCCGATCAGATCTTCCTCGCTTTCGATGTGAAAGGCCGGCTTGCCGGTCTGGCGGGCAATATCAACCAGTCTTTTGGTATTGCCGCTGTTGCGGCCGCCCACGACAATGACCGCATCCACTGATTCAGCCAGGCGTTGAACCTCTGCCTGTCGACGTTCTGTAGAATCGCAGATGGTTTCAAAAATTTTATAGTGCGGGTGGTTTTCGGCCGCCCATTTTTTAACAGCACGCCAGAGGTGGGTGTTGAGGGTCGTTTGAGCGACGATAATGGCATTTTCAAAGCGGGGCAGCGCTACCAGTTCATCAATATTTTTGGCGACATAGCTTTTATCACCGCCATAACCGTGCAAACCGATAACTTCCGGATGATTCTTGTCACCGACGATGATGGAAGCAAATCCCTTTTTCAGGTGCTTTTTGATAATCGTCTGCACCTTTATCACCCGCGGGCAGGTTGCATCGATAACGTTAAAACCCACTTCTTCTAACTCATTACGGGTCTCCGGCGGTACGCCATGGGCCCGGATGAGTACCGTACCCGAGCCCTGCTGAGGGGTTTCATTGAAAGCGGATATGCCTTTTTCTTCCAAAATTTCGAGAACTTGAGGATTATGAATCAGCGGGCCATATGTCGAAATGGGATTCAGGTGTTCCTCGGGGGCATCCAGCACCATTTCAACTGCCCGGCGAACGCCCATGCAAAATCCGGAAGTTTTGGCAATAATGATTTTCATTTCAGAGCTTTTTAATTTTCATGCGGTTGCGCCGCTGTTTTTTGGGCAGCCTGCGGGATGGCCCTTTTTTTCTGGTGGTGGGGATCCAGCCCTGGGAATCTTCGGCTTCGCCGATGGGGCTGTCGAAGTGTGTCGCCATCTCTATCTTCGCTTCGAACTCCTGAGAACTAATCGTTGCTGCACCATTTGCGGCCGCAGAATCGGCGACTTCCCGATCCGAGCTGACCACCAGGGCCTTTTCGCGTTCCCTGTGTGCCATGCGCTTGATCACATCATCCGCCGATTCCCCGCTGCGAGAAAACCGCATGGAAATTCCTTTTTGTCGGTTGCGTTGCGGGGAAAAACCTGGACTGTTGCGTCCATCAAAGACCACTGTAATCCGGTGAGGTTTTATTTTGCGGTAAGCCGCCAACATATCCACCAGCGCCTCACGACCCAGCATGATGTCCTGCTGATCTAGGGTGCTTAACGTTGTTGATTGGCGGATAAAATTATAACCGTCTATGATGATATGAATGGACATCTTTAGAGTCAATGCTGTTAAATTTGCTGGCTGAATGTTTGTCGTGACCCAGATCTATTGTCTAAAATATTATTAAGTACGGAGGCGTGTTACCCATCCGTCACTCCCGCGCAGGCGGGAGTCCAGTTCAAAGATTCATGGATTCCCGCCTGCGCGGGAATGACGATCATTTAGAGGGGACAACACTAGAATTTGGTTTGCTGCAGACGTTGTATCAGGCGGTCTAAATCGTCATTGCTGTAAAATTCAATTTCAACCCTGCCTGTCTGGCCCCGTTGTTTTATGACAACTTTGGTGCCAAAATGCCGCGAGAGATCATCCGCCAGGCTGAGCAGGTGAATGTCCTCGGTACTTTTGCGGCTCACCTTCGGTTTTTTCTTTTCGCCTTTCAATGATCGAATCAGCTCTTCGGTTTCCCTGACGGACAGGTCCCTTTTAACCACCGTCCGCCATGCAGCCATTTGCTGGGTGGTATTTTCGATACCCAGCAGCGCCCTGGCATGCCCCATTGTCAGCTTGCCTTCCTGGATGCTGGTCTTAATGGGGTCGGGTAGCTGCCGCAATCTCAAAAAATTGGCAACCGCGGAGCGGCTTTTGCCCACCCGCGCTGCAACTTTATCCTGCGTCAGATTGAATTCGGTAATCAGACGGTGGTAGGCTTCGGATTCTTCGATGGGGTTGATATTGGCGCGCTGGATATTTTCGACAATCGATAGCTCCAATAATTTGGAATCATCGATACGTTTGGTAACAACCGGCACCTGGGTGAGCCCGGCTTTTTTGGCTGCCCGCAAACGCCTTTCGCCGGCGATCAGCTCATACCCGTCGTTTTCTTCACGGACCAGAAGCGGCTGCAGGATACCCTGTTCTTTAATGGATTGGCAAAGTTCCGCCAATTCATCTTCGTCAAACTGCATGCGCGGTTGATACCGGTTGGGCCGGATATGTTCAATTTCACAGTAAAAAAAATCTTTGGATTCTTCCTGCGATTTCTCAATTTCCGGGATAAGTGCACCCAAACCTCTTCCCAGAGCCTGTTTTTTTCGCTTGGTCGGGCCGCCGGCAGACGCTTTCTTGGTTTTTTTCTTTTGCATTGTCTTCCTCTGCAGCTATTAACTGGAACCTATTTCAAAAAAAGTGACTAAAGTGAACTAAAGTATGAAGTGACTAAAGTTAAGGAGTCGCTCGCGCAGCGCTCCATTATTTAATATAAAACGGATCGTTTGACCCTGAGGCTCTCGACGGGCAGAATTCATCAGGTTGTTATAATTTCTCTGGCCAGTTCAAAGTAGCTCTGGGCGCCGACGGATGTGGCATCGTACAGCAATATGGGTTTCCCAAAGCTGGGCGCCTCGCTTAAGCGGACGTTTCTGGGCACCATGGTTTTAAAAACCAGTTCCTTGAAATAGTTTTTGGCTTCTTCGGCGACCTGATAAGCGAGATTGGTGCGTTTATCAAACATGGTCAATAAGATTCCGGCAACTTTTAAATCCGGATTCAAGTTGCGCTTAATGCGTTTTATCGTGTTGAGGAGTTGCCCCAGACCCTCTAGCGCATAGTACTCCGCCTGCAGTGGTATCAATACTGAATGTGCGGCGGTAAGGGCGTTGACCGTCAGAAGACTCAAGGAAGGCGGGCAGTCCAGAAAAATATAGTCAAATGAATGGTCTAGGCCGGAAATCAAGTTTTTCAAGGCCTTTTCACGATCGTGTTTGGACATCATTTCGACTTCAAATCCGATCAATTCGACGTCAGCCGGAATTACTTTGAGGGTGGGAATTTCACTGTCCACGATCAGGCTTGACGCACCGGCCCGGCCCAGCATGCCATGATAAAGGGTTTTTTCCAACCGGGAGCGATCGATGCCGAGTCCGGAAGTCGCATTTGCCTGCGGATCGCAATCGATCAGCAGTGTTTTTTTTTCTGAAACCGCCAGAGCGGCCGACAGGTTAACGGCAGTGGTTGTCTTGCCGACGCCGCCTTTCTGGTTGGCTATGCAGATGATGTGGGCCATAATCCGGATGCTCTAACATAAAATTTGGGGTTTGAAAAGAACTTTAAAATATGGCATTTTTGTTCTAACAGTGTTAAACTGGCGCTCAGAGTCAGGTCAGAATGCACCGTTTTTGTCGTAATCGAATGCCCTGGGGTAATGGAATGCTGGAATGCTGGAAAGCTGGGTTTGAAGGAGTGAGGATTACATTTATGTCGATGGCCCTTATCGGATAATAAAAT
Source organism: uncultured delta proteobacterium (assembly GCA_963706575.1). GTDB lineage: Bacteria > Desulfobacterota > Desulfobacteria > Desulfobacterales > JAHEIW01 > JAHEIW01. Next base: position 173,027 of record CAVPNL010000008.1, read on the forward strand.
CAGAAGATCATCCGTTTTTCATGCCCAATATTCCATTTTTCCACCGTTCCATTATTCCATTGGTTAATTGGCTGCAAACACCAGCCCTCTGTGGCGAAACCAAAGCATAGTCCTTTTGGCCGGGACTTTTTGCTTAAACTGTTTGAATACCAATGATTCGAAAACTCATATATATCTGGATTGCGGCTTTATTCTTGTTGACCCAGCTATACCCCCAGGGTGCCCTTGGCATTACCGTCAGTGAAGAAGAGAAGCTCTCCCGGGCGATCCTGCGCCACATTTATCAGCAGTATGAAATTATTGATGATCCGGAAGTTGTCAATTACGTTAACAAGGTCGGCAATCGCATCGTTGAGGGTCTGCAAGACCCCCTGTTCAACTATAGATTTCACGTTATCAATGTAGATGCGTATAATGCTTTTGCCATTCCGGCCGGCTATATTTTTATTAATAGCGGGTTGCTGGCGGCCATGGACAGTGAAGAGGAGCTGGCCGGCATTCTGGCGCATGAAATTGCCCATGTAAACGCGCGCCATATATCCCAGAAAATCGAAAGATCCAAGAAAATCGGCTGGGCGACCATGGCGGGCATGGCCGCCGGCATTTTAATCGGAGCGGCCGGTGGGGGAGACGCGGCACAGGCCGTCACAAAAGGCAGCGCGGCTGCCGGGGCAGCCGCCGAATTGTCCTATAGCCGTGATAACGAAATGCAGGCCGACCAACTGGGCCTGATCTACCTGACGGATGCCGGTTACAGCAGCGAAGGCTTGCTGAAGATCTTAAAAAAGATGCGCAGCAAACAGTGGTTCGACACCGAACAGGTGCCCACTTACATGCGGACGCATCCGGCGATTGATGATCGCATTGTCTATCTTGATGCACAGATTTCCGCAACGCAGAAACCCGCCGAGACCAGACCCCGGGGATCTTCAGAAGAATTTTTAAGGGTGCACACCTATCTGATTACCCGATATGGCGATGAAAATCTGGTATTAAGGCACCTTCAAACCGAGGTTACGAAATATCCGCAGGATCCGATGGCCCATTACCGTTACGGGCTTATTCTGGCCCGGGTGGGCCGCAAAGACGAAGCCATAGCGCATCTAAGGACCGCAATGGAAAAGCGGGCATTTGATCCTTATATCCTGAGGGATGTCGGCAGGGTTTATTATTTGGATGGGCAGTATCAGCAATCATTAAAAATGCTGAAAACGGCTCACCATATGATTCCGGATGATGCGGAATGCGGCCTGTACCTCGGGCAGACTTATATGGATATGGGATTGTTTGATGAGGCTTCGCCTGTTTTAGAGGAGGTGGTTAAAAAACATCCCGGTTATACCAAGGCTTACCTCATCCTGGGTCAAAGTCTGGGCAATCAGGGAAATCTGGGAGATGCGCACTATTATCTCGGTATCTACCACACGCGCCGAGGCGACCACAAGACTGCTGTTGTCCAATACCGGAATGCGCTCAAATATGTCAAGGATCCTGACAGGCGAGCCAAAATAGAAGAGCGCTTAAAACAGTTCGAGGAAGCATTTACCAAAAAGCGCTAACTGCGGTCAAAGTGCGAAAACTGCATCGAAAAGGTTCCGCGGCCCTGGGTTGCAGAGCGCAGGGTTGTCGAATAGCCGAACATTTGTGACAGCGGGACGGTTGCATTGATCACCTGGGCCCCGCTTTTGTGTTCTATGGATTCAATTTTCCCGCCTCTGGAATTCAAGTCTCCGATGACATCACCCATGAAGGCCTCGGGCACAAAGATCTCCGCATTCATTATCGGCTCCAGCAAAAATGGGTTGCCGGCGGTCATGGCCTCTTTACATGCCATTGAGGCACTGACGGTATAGGCCAGTTGGGTCCCAAGTGATTCCTTATAATTGGTATTCACCAGTTTGACCTCTACGTCCACCACCGGATATCCCATCAGCGATCCGCTTTCGAGGGATTCCAGAACTCCTTTTTCAAACGCGGCGATCAACAGGTCCGGCAGAACATCTGTCGAGATTTGGCTGATAAATTTATTCCCGGTTCCCCGGGGCAAGGGTGCCATTTTCACCGAAACTTCTGCAAAATGGCGCTGCCCGGCGATTTCTTTATCAAAAATGACCGAGGCCGACGATTTTTTTTCGATGGTTTCACGGTAAACCACCTGCGGCTTACCCACATTGACATTGGTGCGGAACTCACGCTGCATACGGCTGATAATGATTTCCAGATGTAATTCTCCCATCCCCGATAGGATTGTCTGGGCGGTATCTTCATCTTTTCGAACGACAAGGGTTGGATCTTCGGCTATAAATTTGGCCAGGACCGCATCTAATTTTTCCTGGTCCGCATGGGTTTTGGGTTCCACCGCAACGGAGATAACCGGTTCATAGAACTCGATTTTTTCGAGCAAGACCGGATGCTCATGGTTACACAGGGTTTCGCCGGTTGAAGATTCTTTTAATCCCATCACGCCGACAATGCGCCCGGCACCTGCGGATTCCATCCGTTCTCGTCGATTGGCATGCATGTTTAATATGCGCGCAATTTTTTCCTTTTCATTGCGGGCGGGATTAAATACCTCCCCGCCGACCTTGATTCGTCCGCTGTAAATCCGGATAAAGGATAATTTGCGCCCCTCCATCATTGCGACTTTGAAAATCAGGGCGGCCAGCGGTTCGGAATCTTTGGGCAGACAGGTAATTATTTCACCGGATTCAGGGTGGGTCCCTTCAATCGGGGGGATATCCGCCGGACTCGGCAAAAATTCGATGATGGCATCAAGCAGCGGCTGGATACCTTTATTTTTCAAGGCCGCACCGCAGAGCACCGGTACCAGCTTCAGGTCAATCGTCGCTTTGCGTACGGCGGCGAGCAATTTATCCGTATCAATGGGCGCTTCCGCCAGATAAGCCTCCATGATATCATCGTCAAATTCCGCCGCGGTTTCGATCAGCTTCTCGCGGTATTCTTCTGCGGTGTTCATAAATTCCGGCGCGATCTCCTGTTCTTCAAAGTCTACTCCCAGCGTTTCTTCATCCCACAGGATCTGCTTCATGCGGATTAAATCGATAATGGTTTTGAAATCATCTTCCGTGCCTCCCGGCAGTTGCAGGATGAGGGGTTGGGCCTTAAGGCGCTCTTTCATCATCTTAACCGTGCCGAAAAAATCAGCTCCGACTCGGTCCAATTTATTGATAAAGGCGATTTTGGGCACATGGTATTTATCCGCCTGGCGCCACACGGTTTCAGATTGCGGCTCCACTCCCTCCACGGCACTGAATATACCGATGGCGCCGTCCAGCACCCGCAGGGACCGTTCAACCTCGATCGTAAAATCAACATGTCCGGGCGTATCAATGATGTGAATTTCCGCATTTCCCCAATGGCAGGTGGTGACGGCGGAAGTAATCGTAATGCCTCTTTCCTGTTCATCGGGCATCCAATCCATCACCGCCTCTCCATCATGGACCTCACCGATTTTATGGGAGCGACCGGTGTAATACAGAATGCGCTCGGTCACCGTCGTCTTACCGGCATCAATATGGGCGATAATGCCGATGTTGCGTATATTTCCGATTTTTGTTGCTTTTGTTTTCATCGTATCAATAGCATATTTGCCTTAATCGGAATTTGCAGATCGATATGACCCGCAAGCGTCACTGATTCATCTCCGTTAATCAGTATTTTTACCGCCTCGATTTCAGTCACATTCAATACCAGCGAATTGACAATAGAATAGATGCTCAGCAATTCAGATTTTATTCCACCCGGGTGGTTTTCGACAACAGCAGACGTCAGGTCAAGATAGCAAATGCCCTGCGGGGTCAAATAAACGGCGCGCACGGCCGTCTCCGCAGGGAGGGTGCGCGCCAAGCCCAGCTGGGGGCCTTTTATCAGTGCTTCTACAATACTTCTGGCAAGAAATTCAGGGTCTTTCGGGCTTTTCAGAACCCGCTCTTCGGCCATCAAGAACCGGTTGTCTTTGTCCGAAAAATACAAATGGACCGGGGTTGCTTGTGCTGACGCCAGGTCTGCCGGTAGCGGGCTCTTTGCAAGCTGCCTGCGAACCGCCCCTTGTTGACCCGACCGCATGATTAACACCAGCAGCAATACGATACCCACCATCAGTGTAGAAACAAAATACCAGATATAGCGCTTTGCGATCATAATGCCGGAGGGGTCCTTTTGGGTAAAGTTTGCATACCGGTGGCGTCAATTAAAATAGAACCCGATTTTTATGCCAATCACCGGTGGATGTCAAGCATTAGCACTGCCTGCCATTTTAGTTTGACTTGCCTCATGCAGGAATGGTATCAGAAGCGTTTTCAGAAAACAAAAAAGGTTAGTCATGGACTAACCTTTTATCTATCAGTTGATGGTGGAGCTGATCGGGATCGAACCGACGACCTCATGACTGCCAGTCATGCGCTCTCCCAGCTGAGCTACAGCCCCACTTGGTGTTTCCTGTTTTACAGGCGCACCTAACAAAAACCGGCAGGGGTGTCAATATTTAATTCAACTATTTACCCTTCCGGTTGCAGCCGTTTAGGAAATCCATAGGAGCCGAAGGGCTGTTGCCATCTATTGACAAAACTTTAAATGGCAAATATTATTAGCATGTTACGTTTTGCATCAGGCATTAGATGGGAGGGATTTGAATGAAATGGGTTGGGAACCCAACAGATCCGTTTTCGGATCAGCCAAACAGCCCGGATGCTTACAAGGATTTTGACGCCACCGAGCTTTACTGCCCGAAATGTAAACAGTCGGTACCGGTTCGCAAACGGCTTCTGCTGATATTGCCGCAAGGTGATAAATACGAATATTTATGTGCCTATTGCGCTGAAGCGGTTGGGACAAAAATTGACAAGCAGGACAAGCCGCTTACCATAATTACCTAATTTTGGGCTTTCTTTCTTTTACGTTTTTGTAGTATTTTATGAAAAATAACGGTTCAGCGGTTTAGGGTTCAGAGGTTCAGGGTTGAAATAACCCTGAACGTTGAACGTTGTATATTGAACCTTGAACCCACGAGGAGAAAAATTCGATGTTAAGTTTAATGCGGAAACATGCCGGCACCTGGATGATCAAGATTATTTTAGGTGCCATTGTCGTTGTATTTGTGTTTTGGGGAGTTGGAAGTTACACATCCCGCAGATCTGGCAGGGTTGCCGATGTAAACGGGACCATCATTACGTTAGGTGATTACCGCAACTCTTACACCAACCTTGTTGAACAGGTGCGGCAGTCATTCGGCAATAATTTGAATGACGAATTGATTCAGGCATTGCAGCTGCGAAAGCGCGCTTTGGACCAGCTTGTTGATAGAGCCCTGATGCTTCAGGAGGCCGAAAAGTTAAAAATCCAGGTATCGGATGAGGAGCTTGCCGAAACGATTAGAAACATCCGTGCCTTTCAGACAGCCGGATTGTTCGACAACCAGCGTTATCTGAATGCGTTAAGTCGCACACAGCTTACGCCTGAAACCTTTGAGGAACAGCAGCGCGAGGCACTGATCATTGACAAACTTCAATACTTTATTACCGGCAACATTAAGGTATCGGAGCTGGAAGCCCGGCAATGGTATAAATACAATAATACCCAAGTCGACCTGGATTATGTTCTGCTGGAACCCGGGCAATTTAAGAACATTGAACCCACAGCGGATGAGATTCTGGATTATTTTGATCAGCATAAACAAACCTATAAAACCGATCCTGAAATTAAAGTTCGTTACCTGCATTTAAAACCAGAGGACTTTACAGCCAAGGTAACGGCTGCCGAAGATGATATCCAAGATTATTATGAAAACAATCTGGAAAAATTCAAAAATCCGAAAACAGTCCAAGCACGGCATATTCTGATAAAAGTCGATCAGAACGCCAAGCCGCAAGAAGTTGAAAGCGCACGCCAAAAAGCCGAAGATGTTCTTAAACTGGCAAGGGCAGGTCAGGATTTCGCAGCGCTTGCCCGGCAATACTCAGAGGGCCCGACAAAAACCAAAGGGGGGGATCTGGGGACTTTCCGCAGGGAAGCGATGGTCAAACCTTTTGCGGACAAGGCTTTTTCGATGAAAGCCGATGATATCAGCGACCCGGTTCGCACCCGTTTCGGCTGGCATATTATCAAGGTTGAAAAAATAAATCCCGCAAAAACCCTTTCATTGGATGAGGCGCGAGAAGACATTGAAAAAACGCTGAGAACAGAGCGATCCAAAAATCTGGCCTATGATGAAGCCGAAAGTGTCTATGAAGCCACGTTTGAGGGCCAAAAGCTGGTCGATATTGCTCAAGAGCGTAATTTGAAACTTCTGACGACGAAACTTTTTCCTCAAAAAAGTCCCCCTCAAAAAATCAAAGATGCCGCCCGGTTTGCAACGGTTGCTTTTAGCCTGCCGGTTGACGAAGTCAGTGATGTTCAGGAATTTGGTGATGGCTATTATTTGATTGAAGTTATTGAAAAGGTGCCGTCTAAAATTCCGGAGCTCAAGGCCGTAGAAGACAGTATTAGAAAAGATGTCATCAAAGAAAAGCAGGATGCCAAAGCGCTTAGCGAAGCCAATCGGTTTTTGGCGGAGCTTAAGACCGGGCATCCTTTTGACACCGTCAGCCAAAAGTTCAAGTTAGTACCAAAAAAAACGGGCTTTTTCAAACGTAACGATTCCATACCCACGATCGGCCAAGAGGCCGAAATTGCACGCACTGCTTTTAATCTATCTGATCATGATCAGCTACCCGGCGAACCCCTAAAAGGTCAAAAAGGCTATTATGTGATCAGCTTCCGCGACCGGCAGGAACCAGAATTAGACGGATTTGAAAAGGAAAAGGCAGCCCTCAAGGATCGGTTGCTGCAACAAAAGACGTTTAAAACCATGGATGCCTGGTTGAAGCGCATAAAGAGTGAAAGCCAGATTTCCATCGAAGAAGGTTTCTGGCAAAGTTAGCCGATCAACAGGTCCTTGACGGTACACCACTTCTAAGCAGTTAATGAAAGGAGATGGAAGATGTCCAAAGGTGATTATCGGCCTGGCTCTGGCAGTTACGGTTTTGTGACTAAAAAATGCCCCGAGTGTTATACCCATCTACCGCTGCAAACGCGTAAATGCCCATCCTGTAAAACCAAACTTGGCAATGTAGACAAGCTCGGCTTTGCCACCCGGCCGTTCGACTGGTCGGGTTATCTCATAGCGATTGTTGCTATTGTGGGATTTTGTTGGTTTGTATGGTGGGGATTTATTAAAGACTAACGCCGGGGCAATTATCAGCGCCGAACTATTTGACCGGCAGGATTGATCAAGACCGCACCTTTTACTTTTCTCTTCTCATCTCGAAATCTACTTCAGCGATACTCAAATTGTTTTTCAAGGATATCATCGGGCATGTTGTCAAGGTAGCGTGACGGCCGGTTCAATATCAAACCGGTACTGCGATCATATACATCGCCCGGATAGGTGAAAAACAGGTTCTCTTTGGCCCGGGTGGCGGCCACATACATCAGCCTAAGTTCTTCTTCAAGCTCTTCTTCCTTATGCAAGCTATGCACCGAGGGGAATCTGCCGTCCAGGGTCCAAATGACAAATACGCTGTGCCACTCCAGACCCTTGGCGGAATGGATCGTCGATAGAATCAGGCGATCCAAATTTGAAGCGCCGGCATACAGTGAGTTTTCATAACTGGTATTCGGCGGTTCAAGGGCCATATCGGTCAGAAATTGGTCAAGGCTTTTGTAGCGCACCATTATTTCTGTCAGATGCTCTAAATCCTTGGCCCGGCGAGGGTGGTCGTCATAGCGATTTTTTAAAATCGGCATGTAATAATCAATAATGGTTTCTCCCATTTCAGAAATACTCATCGGATGTGTATCCAGGGTTGAGATAAGCTTTTTGAGACGTTCAAGCCCCTTGATCCGACCGATTTTTGCCGAAAGCAGACCGGTATAACCTGATTGTTCATTGAGGGTCGCCTCAAAAATTCTTTGGGCGGTTTTAGGCCCAACCTTTTCGATGAGAAGTAAAATTCGGTACCAGCTGATGCGGTCGTAAGCATTGGCAATCACCCGCATGTGAGCGAGGACATCCTTGATATGAGCCGATTCGATAAATTTAAATCCCCCCATCTTCACAAATTCGATGCCCTCCCGGCTAAGCTCGATCTCGAGGTCAAACGAATGGAAGCTGGCGCGAAACAGAACCGCGATTTCATTTAAGGCGACGCCCTGTTGCTGCAGATCTTTAATCTGATCAACCACAAATCTGGATTGGCTGTATTCATCGTCGGCATTAACGATTACCGGTATCGCTCCACCCCTCCGTCGGGTAAACAGATTTTTAGTGAATTTTTCTTTGGCGCGTTCGATGATGGCGTTGGTCAGGGTCAATATCGGCTGGATGCTGCGGTAATTTTCTTCCAGGTAAACGATTCGAGTTTCTGGAAACATTTTCGGAAAGTCGATAATATTTCTAAAATTGGCTCCCCGGAAGGCGTAAATACTCTGGGCATCATCACCGACAACCATGATATTTCTGTTCACCTGGGTCAATAGGTATAATATTTCGGCTTGAATGGTATTGGTGTCCTGGTATTCGTCCACCATGATATACTGATAGCTAGCGGAAATGCGGTCACGCGCTGCGGGATAATCGGCTAAAAGACGACGCAAATAAATCAGCAGATCGTCGTAATCTAAAAAATGGTGCTCCTGCTTGCGGATTTCGAAAGTCTGTTGAAGACGACTGATGATTTCGAGGTGAGGTTCGAAATGCGGGTAGTCGTTGGCAATGATCTCCTCGAGTGAGCGAGCTTTATTGACCGCCCGGCTGAAAATGTTCGCCAGCGTCTTCTTTCTTGGAAACGATCGTTGTTGGGTTGCCGGCTGAAATTCTTTTCGCAGAAGGCCGATCAAGTTTTCCGAATCGGTGCGATCCAGGATTCCAAAGGCGGGATCCAAACCCATGTGGGAAGCATATCTGCGCAGCATCATATTGGCAAAGGAATGGAACGTTCCGCCCGAAATTTTTTCGCAACGTTCATCCAGCAGTTGCGCGGCCCTGCGAAGCATTTCCTGTGAGGCTTTACGCGTAAAGGTCAAAAGAAGAATAGCGGTTGGAGATATGCCTTTTTCTACAAGGTAGGCTGCCCGGTAGGTCAGGGCCCTTGTTTTTCCACTTCCGGCTCCGGCGATAACCAGCAGCGGTCCCTCCGTATGCGTGACCGCCTCGAGCTGAGAAAGATTCAAGGCGGTTTCATAGCGAATCCGGAAGTCTTCATGGTTTATCTTCATTGTCTTCTCCAATATTGACTTTTATAGATGCTGTCTTACTCTTCACTTAGTTGGATGACAAGAATAAATTATGTTTACAGGGAGGGTAAATAGAATGAAGAGTATAAAAACTCAACTGAAAACCATCTCCAAATCGCTTGCTAGTCTTTCAAAGCAGGTGGATGGAATTACCAAAAAGGTAGACAAACTTCAACCCGCAAAAAAGGCGGCGCCCGCCAAGCGTAAGAAAACGGTTCGTAAAGCCGCTGTTCGCAAAAAAGCGGCACCGGCCAGAGGTCAAACGGTGCTCGATAAGGTTTATGCTGTGATCAAACGCAGCAAAAAAGGGGCGACGATTGCCACCTTGAAAACCAAAACGGGCCTTGACTCCCGGCAGCTCAGCAATGCGCTGTATAAGCTTTCTAAAAAACACCTGGTGCATGCCAAATCCCGCGGCCTCTATGCCAAAAAATAATTCATCGGTGGGATTGGTTTAGTTCATTAGAACCATCTCAAAAATGTGGATCAGGGTTCATGGCAAGGCGCGGGTCGGCGAAAAAGTCGTTGTTCCCAGCATACACGTTAGTATGTGAGCATTTTGAGCCGAGCCGCAACACCGTCATGAGCACTAAGCACCAGATACCATCCATTTAACAAAATAGCCTTCCGTATACCGACCTTCCCATTGGGTATCGGTAACGGAAGGCTATTTTATTTTAGATCAACGAAACTGCCATGGCTGTAACACGAGTCATCTTTCCTCAAGCTAGATTGCCATTTCATTATGTTGCATAACCATCTGAAATAAAATAAGATTTTTTACCTATTGCTTCATTCGGCTACTTTTGATAATAGCATATCTTACTTTTTTCCAAAATTTGTAATCTGGTTCCTTTGGACCAAGTCAGAGATCATGGGCTTTGCCGTAATCAAATGCCATGGGGTATTGGAAAATTGGAATGTTGGAATAATGGGTTAGGCGGAAATGAGATCTAATTTATATCGACGGCTTGGTCAAAAGTAAAAATCATGACCTCATCCGCATCTCAAACCCAATATTCCATTTTTCCACTATTCCATCATTCCATGATTTACAGAACGGCAAATGCCAATCCTCACAAGGTGAGATAAAATCCTGACTCTTTCAGCCAGGATTGATTATTGAGAAAGGATTCATCATGAGTTCAAAAGAGATCGCTTCAGATCTCTCGGTGATAGATCGATTGTGGAAACTGTTTGCATCCGTTAAATTAACCATCATCCTTCTGCTGACCCTGGCGGCGACCTCCATTATTGGTACGCTTATTCCTCAAAATGAGGCACCGATGGCCTACTTTGAAACCTTCGGTGCATTTTTGTTCCGGATCTTTTCGCTGCTGGGGTTTTTCGACATGTACCATTCCTGGTGGTTTCGGGCGTTGATTCTTTTGCTGGTGGTTAACATTGTGGTTTGTTCGATTGACCGGCTGCAGGCCACCTGGAAAATTATCTTTGTTCGCCATCCAAGATTTAACCGGGGGCGCTATACCCAGCTTAAAAACAGGGTCGAATACGATCATGACGCTGAAGTCGGAAAGCTTAAAGCGTTCTATCAGCCAGTTGTTGCCCGCCGGTTTCGCTACTATCGGATTGAGGAAACCGCTGAAGGCTTTGCCATATACGGCGAACGCGGGCGCTGGACGCGGCTGGGGGTCTATGTCGTTCATTTCAGCGTGGTACTTTTGTTAATCGGTGGGCTGATCGGATCTATTTTTGGCTTTGATGGCTTTGTCAACATAGCGGAAGGTGAAAGCGCCCAATCCATTCAACTCAGAAATAGCAATCAAAAACTGCAGCTGGGTTTTGAAGTGCGCTGCGATGATTTTAGCGTCGATTTTTATGATACCGGTGCTCCCAAAGAATTTCGCTCCAGTTTAACCATCCTCAAACAGGGAAAGGCGGTGGTGCAAAGAGACATCATCGTCAATGACCCTTTACGCTATGAAGGCATCAGCTTTTTCCAGGCCAGTTACGGGAACCTGACCCCCAATGAGGTTATCCTAAACTTTACCAGCAAGGCCACCGGAATGCTTTACAGCAAAAAGGCCGGTTTGAATATCCCCATTGTGATTCCTGAAGATTTGGGTACCTTCGTGCTGCAAAAACATACCGGCCAGGCCAATTTTCGGGGGCATAATATCGGCGAAGCATTTATCGGTGTTTTAACGCCCCCCAACGGCAGCCCGGTCGAGATCACGCTGCCGTTGAAGTTCCCGAGTTTTGATCGGATGCGTAAAGGCAATGTGTTTATAGCGGTCGCCGATTTTGTACCGCGTTATTACACGGGGCTTCAGGTGAGTCGGGATCCCGGCGTCTGGGTGGTCTATGTGGGATTTATTCTGATGATCATTGGCATTTACATTACTTTTTTTATGTCCCATCAACAGGTCTGTGTCGATGTCGCCAGTCAGGGCAAAAAGAGCCGAACACTGGTTGCTGGGACTTCAAATAAAAATAAACTGGGGATGCAAAAGAAAGTCACAAAACTATCCGAGCACCTGGCCGGCTTAACCACCGATGATTAGCACCCCGTGTATTTCGGCGTTCAATGAAGATTTTGTTACAATTTCAGTAAAATAGAGGTAAACGATGAACAGCTCTCTTATCTTATCCATCGTGACGTTTGTGTACGGCTTGTCCGGTTTTTTGTACATTTTTGCCTGGGTGTTTAAAAAACCGGCCGCCGGCCAGCTGGCAACCTGGATTGCTTTGATCGGATGGGTCGGCAACACCGCCGGTATTTTAATGCGATGGGTCGAATCCTATCAATTGGGTATCGGGCATGCGCCATTTTCCAACTTATACGAATCGCTGGTCTTTTTTGCCTGGACCATCGCCGTGATTTACCTGATTATCGAGCGCAAGGCCGACAATCGCATTATCGGTGCTTTTATGATGCCGATTGCATTTCTGGCAATGGCCTATGCTTCATTGAGAACCGGCATCACCAACGAAATCCAACCCCTTATCCCCGCCTTAAAGAGCAACTGGCTGATAGCGCACGTCATCACCTGCTTTATTGGATATGCGGCGTTTGCCACGGCTTTCGGCATCAGCGCCATGTATCTGATGAAACAGGGGCGGGACCAGGAACAGGTCGGCTGGCTGGACGTTGCCAGGCCGCTGACATTGTTCATCTTTGTGTTGCTGTTTAGCCGGGTGCTGCTGGCGGGAAACTGGGCCATGTCGCTTATCATTGCGCTGCCGATTTGCCTTGTTTTTTACATCGGCGTTTTTCTGGCTCGCCGCTTGCCCGAAGATTTCAAAAACCGAATGCTGACCATGTTTCCGGAGCCCGCGATATTGGATGAACTCGGCTACCAAATGACGCTGTTCGGTTTCCTGTTTTTGTCCATTGGCATCATCAGCGGTGCAGTCTGGGCCAATTCCGCCTGGGGTCGGTATTGGGGATGGGACCCCAAAGAGACCTGGTCTTTGATCACCTGGTTTATTTACGCAACCTTGCTGCATGCGCGGATGATGCATGGCTGGCGCGGCAAGCGCATTGCCTATCTTTCCCTTGTGGGATTTGCCGCGGTTCTATTTACCTATTTCGGCGTCAATCTGTTGCCCGGCCTGCACAGTTACGGGGCCCTGGGCCAATGATTTTTGCTTGACAAAAACCAAATCGATAGGGTACACAACCGCAGACCTATTTCCCATCCTGCCAAATTCGCAGAATAATTTTAATATATTGAAAATATTATGTTTTTTGTTTCGCATTTAAGGATTTTCTTTAAGTGCTTCAATCAAGAGGGTTCGGGCGAGCAAATAATATCAACTTGAATTGATCGGAGTTTCCATGAGTACGGATGAGAAAACCAATGCGGCTTCAGCCAAGACCGCGGATCAGGAACCGATGACCCCTTCCTCTGAAACAGACGAATCCGGCCATGGCGCTGAAGGCGGCGCCGGCGGACCGATTATTCTGTTTTTCATTCTCGGGTTGATTGCCAGTCTCATTGTTGGATGGGTAATTTTCCCTAAGCTTCTTTACTCCCAGAAAAAGCAACCCGTTGACTTCAACCATGCCCTGCACAATGAAGAGGTTGAAGATGGCTGTGAAAGCTGCCATTTTCTCAGGGAAGACGGCACGTATTCCGGGGTCCCCAAACTGGCCCAGTGCATTGATTGTCATGAAGAGGTCAACGGAGAGGATCCTGAGGAAGCAAAATTCGTAAACGAATATGTTGCCAAGGAGCGGGAGGTTCCCTGGCTGATCTATTCGCGCCAGCCACAAAACGTATTTTTTTCACATGCCGCCCATGTGAAAATGGCGCAAATGGACTGTGTCACCTGCCACGGGCATATCGGCGAATCAGAGAGCTTAAGGGTTTATCAGGAAAACCGTATTTCCGGTTACAGCATAGATATCTGGGGCAAAAATATCGCCGGTATTAAACGCAATTCCTGGGACCGCATGAAAATGGATGACTGCTCCGAGTGCCATGTGAGAGAAAACGTCAACCAAAACAGCGTGCAGACCCTGCGGGGCGGCTGTTTTGTCTGCCACAAATAGGCAATTAGAAGTGGTTTCAAAACCTCAGATCAGGTTCAAGGGCAAGGCGTCAGGCCGATCGGGAAAGCGCAGCATACATGGGTATGTGAGCAATTACCGGAGGTCTGCAACGCAGCCATTGGGCCTGAGATGGGGCTTTGAAACCACTTCTAAAAACCGACACCGTAATCGGATCTGTTGAAACTGGTTTTCTCAACTGTTAAATGTGCTTACCTTTACGGGGAAAAATAAATGAAAGTAGACAGAAGAAGTTTTTTAGCATTCGCTCTTGGCGGTGCCGCGGGGACCGCGCTGTCGCCCCTGCCTTGGAAAGTGACCGATGACTTTGCGATCTGGAGTCAGAATTGGCCCTGGACACCGGTTCCGCAAAGAGGCGAAATCAGCTCGGTCAACTCCGCCTGCACACTGTGCCCGGGCGGCTGCGGTATTTCGGTGAAAAAAGTGGGGGAACGGGTGATAAAAATCGAGGGGCTCAAGGGACACCCCGTAAATGATGGCGGCCTGTGTATCCTGGGACTTGCCGGAGCGCAGCTGCTATATGGCCCAACGCGCATCCAGACCCCCCTGAAGAAGGCCAATGGCCGCTGGCAAAAAATATCCTGGGAAGAGGCCATTACTGAAATAGCGGCCAAACTAAAAGAACTGCGTGCCGGCGGATCAGCTCACAAGGTGGCCTGTGTGGCCGGATCGGATCGCGGTACGGTTCCGGAGCTTTTTAACCGGTTTTTAAGCGTATACGGTTCGCCCAATTTTTTTCGGACCCCCTCGATCTGGGATTCCTATGAGCTGGCGCTTTACCTGACCCAGGGCACGCGTTCCATGGCCGGATTCGATATCGAAAACGCCGACTTTATCTTAAGTTTCGGCAGCGGTCTAATCGAAGGTTGGGGCTCTCCCGGCTATATGTTCCGGGCCAAAGCCATGATGCGCAAAAATGGCGGCCGGATGGATCAAATTGAGGCACGTCTGTCCAAGACTGCCGCCAAATCCGATCATTGGATTGCCATTAATCCCGGCACCGAAGGTGCGCTGGCATTGGGTCTGGCGCATGTGATCATCAAAGAAAAGCTGTATAATCAAAATTTTGTGAATGGTTACACCACCGGGCTGTCCGCACGTTTCCAACAGGCCATTGACGGTTTCCCGCCGGAAATTGTTTCCAAAACCACCGGGATCAGTTCCGGAACGATTCTGGCACTGGCCAAAGATCTTGCCGGTGCCCGTAAGCCCCTGGCGATTTGCGGAGAGGGCCAGGGTCACCAGCCAGGCGGCCTGCAGACGTTTTTAGCCGTGCATACCCTGAATGCCCTGCTGGGCAATATCAACCAACCCGGGGGCGTCTGGGCCTTACCCGAACCCGATTATATTGATTGGCCGGAGCCGGAAATCGACGCGGTTGCCTCCGAAGGACTGCAACAGACCCGCATAGATGGCGCCGGCAGCTACCGCTATCCGAATGCCAGATATTTATTGCAGCGCCTGCCGAAAGTCGTTAACGCCAGTGCTGAATCGCCGGTTGAGGTGCTCTTTGTTTATGATGCCAATCCGGCCTACTCGTTGCCGGATACCGAATCGGTGAAAAAGGCGTTTGAAAAGATTCCGTTTGTCGTTAGTTTTTCTTCCTATATGGACGAAACAACGGCCCTGGCCGATTTGTTACTGCCGAACCATATCTTTCTGGAACGTTACGAAGATGTCCCGGCGGCCCTCGGTTTCCCAAAACCCATCATCGGCCTGACCCAGCCGGCCGTCGAGCCACTGTACAATACCCGCCATACCGGCGATTTTATCATTCAACTGGCCAAAGAGCTGGGTCACACCATTGGCGCTGCGTTTCCCTGGGATGATTATGCCACCTGCCTGGAAGAAACCCTGGGCGACCAGTGGGATGCAATGGTTGAAGAGGGCTACTGGGTTAATGACGAATTCAGCGGCGCGGATTGGGCGGATGCTTTTGAGACCGCCTCGGCCAAATTCGAATTTAGCAATAACGATATCAGTACACTGGCCGGATATCGTCCGGCAAAACTCGAAGGCGATGAATCACTCTATCCGCTGGTTTTGGTGCCTTTTGACACAATGAGGCTGACCAGCGGTTATGTCGCCTCACCGCCGTTTCTTGTTAAAGCCCTTGAAGACACGATTTTAAAAGGCAATGATGTTTTGGTTGAAATCAACCCGGCAACCGCCAAACCGTTGGGACTTTCAGAAGGAAAGACCGCCAGTCTGACAACCGTCAAGGGCTCTGCTCGGGTAAAAGTGCATCTTACCAACCGGATTATGCCCGGCCTTATCGCCATCCCCCGGGGTCTGGGCCGTACGATTGACGACAGGTTTTTAGCCGGTAGAGGCGTCAATTACAATCAGCTTAGCAGTCCATTTGAGGATCCGGCATCCGGCCATAACGCGGCCTGGGGCATTCGTGCCAAGCTTAGCAAAGCTTAATTGTTTAATGATTAAATGAGGTGCTGATGGAAAACGAAAATGCCAAGAAATTTGGAATGGTGATAGACCTGGACAAGTGCACCGGTTGCGGTGCCTGCATGGTTGCCTGCTACGCGGAAAACAATATTCCGTTTCGCGAAGATGATACCGATAAGATGCTGAGCGTTTCCTGGATGCATGTATACAAGCTAAACAACGGGAAATCCTTTCCGGATTATGAGGAATGCTATCTTCCGCGACCGTGTCAGCATTGCGAAGCCCACGCTGGGCACTCTCCCTGTGTGTCGGTCTGCCCGGCGACGGCGACGGATTACGATATGTCGACGGGCATCGTCAGCCAGATCTATCCGCGCTGTTTTGGATGTCGTTACTGTATGGCAGCCTGCCCTTACCATGTGCGCCAGTTCAACTGGTGGGATCCGGTCTGGCCCGATGGCATGGAGAAAATGCTCAATCCCGGTGTATCGGTGCGCATGCGCGGGGTTGTCGAAAAATGCAGCTTCTGTATGCATCGCTACCAGGCGGCCAAAGACCAGGCTTACATGGAAGACCGGCGGGAGATCGAAGAAGACGAATATCAGACCGCCTGCACCCAGGCCTGTCCGGCCGGCGCGATCACCTTCGGTGATTTGACCAATCCGGAACATGCGGTTCATCAAATAGCGCAACCCGATGCGGCGCACCACGGTCACTCTAAGAATCCCAAGGCCTTTCGTCTTCTGGAACGTCTGGGCACCAATACCAAGATTTATTATCTGTCCAGCCGTGGGTGGGTTCGCAAGGCCGGTGACAACTATCTGAAGGATGAAATTAAAAATAAAGCACACAGCTAACACGTCAATTTAGGAGCATGGAACTTATGGATTCTGCCTTAATTCCCAAAGGGGTTAAACGCTGTCCAATCTGGCAATTTGGCCTGTGGATTGCCGCAAATGGTGCGGTTTTGACCTGGGGTGTTTTTGCGATGCTGCTGGTTTACATCAAAGGCCTTAACCAGACGAATATGAACAACGCCTACGGCTTTGCGCTGTGGATCTGGGCCGACCTTGCCGTAATTGCACTGGGCGGCGGCGCGTTTTTTACCGGTTTTTTAAGGTATATTGTCGGTAAAGACGAATTGAAGAATATTATCAATTATGCCGTGCTGATCGGATTTATCTGCTACAGTTCGGCGCTGATGATTCTGGGTTTCGATATCGGTCAACCCTTGCGGGGATGGTTTATTTTCTGGCATGCCAACGTTCACTCTATGCTGACCGAAGTGGCTTTTTGTCTGACCTGTTATTTCGGGGTGCTGACTATTGAATATATTCCCATGGTGCTGGAAAACCGCAAGATTGACAAAGTGCCGTTCTTTCATCACCTGGGTCACAACATGCATGAAATCATGGCGGTCTTTGCCGCCACGGGCGCCTTTCTGTCCTTTTTTCACCAGGGCTCCTTGGGCGGGGTGCCCGGCGTTTTGTTTGGCCGTCCTTTCGGTTTTCGGGAAGGGGTATTGGTCTGGCCCTGGACCTTTTTTCTGTTCACCTGGTCCGCGGCTGCCTTTGGGCCCTGCTTTACCATATTTATTACCAAAATAACCGAAACTATTGCACGCAAAAAACTGGTCAAGGACAATGTTATCGATCTGCTGGCCAAAATATCGGGCTGGATGATTTTTTTCTATATTATCGCAAAGATCGTCGATACGGTGTATTGGGCAAATGTGACGGCGCCGGCTAAAGGCTTGACCTTTTGGGATTTTTACAGCAACAACCCGGGTTCGGCCTATGGGATTTGGATTTTGATTGCCGAAGTCGGCATCTGCGGT
Organism: uncultured delta proteobacterium; assembly: GCA_963706575.1. Taxonomy (GTDB): domain Bacteria; phylum Desulfobacterota; class Desulfobacteria; order Desulfobacterales; family JAHEIW01; genus JAHEIW01. Next base: position 191,095 of record CAVPNL010000008.1, read on the forward strand.
GTCCTGCCGGCTCTGATTTTGATTACCCCCAAACTTCGCCAAACCCAGGCGACTCTATGGCTGGCGGTCTTTCTGGGGGTGATCGGCGTGTGTCTCAATCGCTGGGTGATGGTGCTGCAGGTGTTGGCCATTCCGGTGCTGCCGTTTGAAAACTGGTTTGCCTATTTGCCGAGCTGGCAGGAAGTCGCCACCACCTTGTTACCGGTGGCTTACGGTGTTATTCTGATTTCAGTATCGTATCGCTATCTGCCGATTTTTCCCCAGGAACAGGAACTCAATCCGATCGATGAACCGGCAGCTCAGGCTGAAGTTGTCGAACCCGAACCGGAACCGGAACCGACCGGGACCGGACCCGAACCGGAATTGAGCCCGGCGGAGTCATAGTGAGGGTAAGCGCTAAATTGGCAAGCCTTACAATCAGTTCTGAGACTTCGTTTTTTTAGATTTTTTTAACCACGAAGGGCACGAAGTTCACAAAGATTTAGAACAAAAATGTATGGAGGAATTGCATGTTTCCGTTTAGTTTCGAATGGATCTGGGATGCAGGACATCTGGTGTTTCATGGGGGGCTCTGGTACGCATTAACCATACTCGGTTTAGGGATAACCTATTGTATCGTAAAAGCAGCTCTGGATGCCGCTAAAGGTAACGGCAGCCATCACCACTGATTCCAGAATCGATAAATGTTAAAAAGCGCTTGCCCACCATAACAGGGGAGCGCTTTTTTATTTCAGTTACGCTATGCTATTATTTTTTTGCATTCTTTTTAGAGACGGGATTCTTACCACGAAGGACACGAAGTTCATGAAGGGTTTTAAGATCAATCCTAAAATTATCCTTCTTTGTGTTCTTCGTGATCTTCGTGGTATCATAATAATATAGCTCCAACATGGCCGAATAAGGAGTTCGGATGGACAAAATTCTAGTCGAAGGCGGACGCCGGCTAAAAGGGCGGGTGCGGATCAGCGGCGCCAAAAATGCAGCGCTGCCCATTTTGGTCTCTTCGCTGTTAGCCGAAGGGTCCAATACCTATTCCAATGTACCGGATCTAAAAGACGTTGAAAGTATTAAACTGCTGCTTTCCAACCTCGGCGCCCGCGCCGAGGCGCACGGCGATACGGTTCACGTTGACACGGGGCGCATCCTCAGCTATGAGGCGCCTTATGACCTGGTTCGAAAGATGCGGGCGTCCATACTGGTTCTGGGGCCCATGCTTGCGCGCCTTCAAAAGGCCAGAGTATCCCTTCCCGGGGGCTGTGCCATCGGCGCTCGGCCGATTAACCTTCATTTGAAGGGGTTGGCCCAGTTGGGCGCCGACATTCAACTGGAACACGGCTATGTCCAGGCCGAAGCCAAAAAACTAAAAGGGGCCGACATTTACTTCGATACCGTGACGGTAACCGGCACTGAGAACCTGATGATGGCCGCCGTTTTAGCCGAAGGCACCACTATTTTACGGAATGCGGCCCGGGAGCCCGAAGTCACGGCCCTGGCCGAGGTGCTTTGTCAAATGGGGGCTGATATTCAAGGGGCCGGAACGGCGGTTATTACCATTAAAGGCGTAACGTCGTTAAGGCCGGTATCCGTGAAGATCATTCCGGATCGAATCGAAACCGGTACATTTATGATTGCGGCGGCCCTGACTCACGGCGACGTCACCCTGATGGATTGCGAGCCGGATCATGTGGGAGCCTGTATCGATAAGTTGAAGCGCGTGGGAGTCAAAATCAGCATTCATGAAAAAACCATCCATGTTCACGGTAATGATGAAATCATCAGCGTAGATGTTAAAACCCAGCCATATCCGGGATTTGCGACGGATATGCAGGCCCAATTCATGGTGTTGATGAGCGTTGCCAACGGCACCAGCATCATTACTGAAACGATATTTGAAAACCGCTTTATTCATGTCAGCGAATTAAAGCGTATGGGTGCGGATATTAAAATTTCAGGCAATACCGCCATGGTTAAAGGTGTGCCCGGCCTATCTGCCGCTCCCGTGATGGCCACCGATCTTAGAGCCAGTGCTTCTCTGATCCTGGCCGGTCTTGTAGCTGAAGGCCGGACCGAAATTAACCGCGTCTATCATCTGGACCGGGGCTATGAAGCCATCGAAGAGAAGTTCTCTGAACTGGGAGCAGCAATCCGGCGCGTAAAATAGGGCGTCTGACAAAATGGTCAGCCATTTCTACATGCGCCCCATTGCGGCGCTTCTGATATCGCTTATGGGCGGCATCGTTTTGGGGTCTCAATTTTCCGGTCATACGATCGGCACACTGGCCATCGTTTTTTTCAGCACCGGTTTTATCGGGATCAATCTCATTCGTAAAAAAGCGGTCGGTCTAAGTCCCATTATTTTATATGTTGCTTTAGGCTATGTTGCGGTCCAGCCCTGGGTTGCGCCCCATTTTTCCGCGAATCACATCCAAAAATTTTCAGATGAAACCCGCTGGCAAATTGCCGGTGTGGTGGACTCCCATCCGGTTGAATTATCATATCTAAAAAAATTTGTTTTGCGTGCGGATACCCTTAAGCACAAAAAAAAGTCATACCGGGTCACCGGAAGGATTCGGGTGACCGTGAGCGGTCAGGGCCCGGTGTTTGCCAGGGGTGATCGGCTGGTGTTTCGCAGCCGCCTGCGGCAGCCCCGCAACTTCAACAACCCGGGAGCGTTTAACTACCGCCGCTATATGGCGTTTAAAGGTCTGTGGCGCACCGCTTATACCAAAGGCAGCCGGCTGCAAGTGGTGCAAAGAGCCTCAGCAGGCGATCTGGCGCAACAGCTCAACGATGTCCGGCGGGAACTGGCGGCGTTGATCGACAGGGCTGGCAGCGGGTCTTCCGCCGCTGTCCTTAAAGCGCTGGTTATCGGTGATCGTACCGCCATATCCTCAGATGTCCGTGATGGGTTCAATCGGGCCGGCGTGGGCCATATCCTGGCGATTTCGGGGCTTCATATCGGGATCGTTGCAACCGTGGCGTTTTTCTTTTTTCATAAACTGTTGCGTCTGGTGCGGCCCCTGCTGTGGCGGGCCTGGACGCGCAAGGGGGCGGCTGTCCTTTCACTGGTCCCGGTCTGCATCTATGGGCTGGTGTCCGGGATGTCGCCTTCAACCCAGCGGGCGGTGATCATGGTCGGCGCGTTTTTAATGACTTTTCTGTTTGAACGCGAGAGCGATACAATGAATACGCTGGCCCTGGCTGCTTTTATCATCCTGATATGGTTTCCGCCGGCACTTTTTTCAATTTCTTTTCAACTTTCATTTGCGGCGGTATTGTCGATTATTTACGGATTGTCCTGCATCCAGCAGGCGGCGCCGATCGACGGGCAAAACGCCAAAAGCGGGATCGTTAGATGGGGTTTTGAAACCACTTTTAATCAATTGCGCCGAAAAGTGGTCGCATTTTTCCTGGTATCATTGTTGGCGATTTGCGGGACGTTGCCGCTGGTGATGTTTTATTTCAATCAGATATCGCTTATCGGGCTTTTGGCCAACTTTGTGGTTGTACCGCTGGTGGGCCTTGTTGTCATTCCCTGTGGGCTCCTGACGCTCTTCATATATCCCGTCAGCAGCCCGATAGCCTACGGCTGTGTCAAAATCTGTCTGTTTGTACTGGATTACGTGCTGCTGGTCATAAACTATTTTGCAGATCTGCCCTTTGCTGCAGTCAAAACCTTTACGCCCAGTTCGTTTGAGATGGTGTGCTATTACGTGCTGGGTTGGGCGGTGCTGAAGGGGTTGAACACCCGACAGACCCCGGCGGGTTATCGCAATCTTCCAAACGCTCGCACGGATCATGTCCCTGAACAGCACTGGTACTTAAAACTCCACGGCAGATTCGGCTCGAACCGCCTTTTTTCCCGGGTCGCAGCGGTACGCAAATTGCTGACAACGGGATTTGCCGCAAAGAGGAGTGCCATTATCGGGCTGGTGGTTGTTTTGGCGCTGATGGTTGACGCGGGTTACTGGTTTGCCCGGCGCCACCTGAATGGCGACCTGCGGGTGACTTACATTGACGTGGGGCAGGGCAGTTCTGCGCTTCTGGAGTTGCCCGATGGCCATACGGTCCTGGTTGATGGCGGCGGCTTTTCAGATAATAGTACCTTTGACATGGGAGCCCGGGTGCTGGCACCGTTTTTGTGGCGCAAAAAGATTCGAACCATTGACACGCTGGTGCTTTCGCATCCCAACAGTGATCATCTCAACGGTCTTATTTTTATTGCCCGGTATTTCAACGTCAAAACGATCTGGACGAACAATGAAACCCGGACCACTCAGGGTTACGAACGTTTGCAAAACATTGTTTCCCAAAAACAGATAAACCTGCCGGACTTTCAACGCATGCCCCGCCAGCTGTTGATCAACGGGGTCGAATTTTGTTTCCTTTATCCTCCCGCTGATTTTTTAGCTCAAAAAGCGAACCAAAAATGGCGCAGCACCAATAATAATTCGCTGGTTGTCAAAGTATCTTTTGGCGATATTTCATTTTTGTTTGCAGGGGACATTATGGCTGAAGCCGAACAGGAACTGGTGGATCTTGCCGGTGCGGATTTGGCCTGCGATGTCCTGCTGGTACCGCATCATGGTAGCCGGACTTCAAGCAGCCAACCTTTTTTATCGAGCGTTCAGCCGGATGTTGCGGTGTTCTCTGCCGGCTGGAAAAACAGATTTCGATTTCCGCATTCATCAGTTTTAGATGCCTATGACAAGATCGGATGCCGCATATTTCGTACCGACCGAAATGGCGCCATTATGCTCAAAACAGACGGGAAGCGCCTGACGGTGATGCCCTTCCTCTCATCGGAGGATCCGCCTTAAGGCGTCTCCTCCAATGGAAGTTAGATGTCATCGGTTATTCGTTATTGGTAAAAATGATGAAAGATATATTTTGGGTCTCTGATCTCACCAACCTCAAATATCGAATACCCAATAACAATTAACACCGGTTGAGTGCTTTAGCCTCAATCGGTTTGTCTTTCTCTAAGTATTTTTATTATAATAAAAAAGTTAAGTATTAACTGGAACGTGCCGATAATATGTTCAGCACGTGTAACCGCAAGCGCGAGGCATGTCCTAAAATCGCCTTAAAACGTGGACCTATTTGAAGGAATGATACCTATGAGTACGAAAGCAATTGAAATTCTGACAGATGCCATGAAAGAATATTACGGCAATTATGAACTCGAGGAGCTTTGCAACCAGTTCAATATCGATGTGGACTACCTGGGGGTCAATCTCAATCATGTAAAGCTGGCCAACAATCTGGTCAGCCATAACGATTTCGGGCATCAACAGCTGCTGTCAAAATTGCTGCAGGATCTGGTGCAGCGCTGTGACCAGCGAATTTTAAATTCAACCTGGGAAAGCAATGTTTTTGACGAGCAGATGAAGCCGCAGTTAAAAAAGCTGCAGCTTCTGCTGGCCCATAATAAAAAACCGGTTCGAATTGCCGAAGCCAAAAACTATCATTTAAAAGCCATAACAGAGGCCATAAAATTTTTTAGCACCGCCCAGACTGCGGTTACCCTGGTGGATACCCAGTTTGGCAGCACGACATTTGAATGCCTTAAAGCGGTTCAGCATCCCCTGCGATTACTGACGAGCCGTGAGGAAAAGTCGCTAGCCGGCGGCTTCGATGCTATTTTAAAAAGTTTTTGTTCCAGCTGTCCGGATGTTGAGATTCGGCGTCATGTCATGCTTCATGACCGTTACATTTTCTTTAATGGTCGCTGCTGGATGGCTGGTTCATCGCTGGATACCATTGAGAGCAAACCCATGAACATCATCGAATGCATCGACCTCAAAGCAGCAGTTGCCAGAGAAATCGAGCGCAAATGGCGCGAAGCCGAAAAATATATCATTTAAGGAAAAACAGGTGCGAGCAGAAACGAGCGGTTTCCTTTTTGGGGAGGCTGCTTTTTTTTAGTTTGCGAGCGACGGGCTAATCCATTGCCGCTAAAACATTGAAGCGTTCTTTTTCCAAAGCTTTTTTAATGACATTGGTTTTGCAGGCGGACAGGCGAAAATAATAAACCCGTTTACCTTTCTGCTGTGGGGTCATGCTGACACTTATGATATCACCGCCGTTGTCATTAATAATTTGCATGGCCTTTTTGAATGCAGCGGGTTGTTCTGCCAAAACCACATCAATGCGCGATGTCGTTGATATAATACCCATCATATCGATAAATGCGCGCAACATATCCGTTGCGGTCACAATACCGACGAGCCGGCCAGCTTTAACCACCGGCATCCCACCGATTTTGTGATTGTAAATCAGTTGGGCCGCAAACTCGATGTCATCATCGGGACTCACCGTGATCGGGTTTTTAATTATCAAATCATCAAGGGAGACATCACCCAGCATGGAGGGAATCAGGCCCTGTTTTAGATCCGCCAGGGTCAGAAATCCTTCCAGACGCCTGCCTCTGGCGATCACGGGAAGATGTCGAATAGAGTTGGCTTTCATCAATTCAATGGCTTCACCAACCGACGCATTGGGCCCGATGGTAATGGGGTCTTCGATCATCAGTGATTGGATTTTCATATCATCTCCCCTTTAATTTATAGTACTGGAAGTGGTTTTAAAACCTCAAATTAGGCCAAAAGGCAAGGCGCAAACCGATGAAAAAGCGCAGCATACATGCTAGTATGTGAGCATTTTAAAGAGGTTTGCAACGTAGCCGTTTGGTCTTAGATGGGGTTTTAAAACCACTTCTAAAATGATATCAGCATTCGGGAAAAAGTAAAGGGTTAAAGGACGGTTATTTTTTTGAGCGGGGCTGATAACTGCAAAGGGGTTCTTCTCTCATAAAATCACCGGTGGCCTCGTAAGCCCGTGCGCGACAACCCCCGCAGACCCGTTTATATTCGCAGGGCCCGCATTTTCCTTTCAGCTTGTCGTAATTTCGCAGCTCCCTAAATATATCTGAACGGTTCCAGATTTCGGCGAAAGTCGACTGCCGAATATCACCGCAATTTAAATCCAGGTAACCGCATGGCTGCACAATGCCCCGGTGGGATATGAAACAGAAGCCGATGCCGCCCAAACATCCGCGGGTGACTGCATCGAGTCCGTAGCGTTCGAAGGTAACGGAAATGCCGTCTTTTTTGGCTCGCTGCCTCAGGATTCGGTAATAGTGGGGGGCGCAGGTTGCTTTCAGTTGGAGCGGCGCTTTCTCCCGCTGGTCATAAAACCAGTTGAGGGTGCTTTCATACTCGGCCGCGTCGATCTCCTGATCCACAATATATTTGCCGCGTCCGGTGGGAACCAAAAGGAAGATATGATGGGCCACCGCACCCAGATCGACGGCCAGTTCCTGTATCTTGCTGATTTGATCCAGATTGGTTTTGGTGATGGTTGTGTTGATTTGAAATTCCATGCCGGCTTTTTTTAGCAATTCAATGCCCCGCAGCGTGCCCTCAAAGGCCCCTGCCACCTGACGAAAGCGGTCATGGGTTTCAGGACTCGAACCGTCGAGACTGACGCTGATTCGTTGAATGCCGGCATCGACCAGTTGCCGGGCCACGGTATCGGTAATGAGGGTGCCGTTCAAGGCCATGACCATGCGCATGCCAAGTTCGGTTCCATAGCGGGCAATATCGTATATGTCTGAGCGCAGCAGGGGTTCGCCGCCGGTGAGAATAATAATCGGTTTGGCGACTTCTGCAATCTGATCCAAAAGGCGCAGGGCTTCCGGAGTGCCCAGTTCACCCTCGTGCGGGCCCATGGTTGCCGAAGCACGGCAATGCACACAGGCCAGATTGCAATTGCGCGTGGTTTCCCAGGCAACCAGGCGTAATTCGTTTTTCTTCTTTCGGGTGTCGGAATGGGGATGTTTGGCGTTCATGTTATGTTGTCAAGTTCTTAAGGCGTTCGCTGCTTCTAATGCGAAATAGGTGAGAATCATGTCGGCCCCGGCGCGTTTGATGGCCGTCAGCGTTTCCAGCATCACTTTTTGGCCGTCGATCCAGCCCATTTTTTCGGCTGCTTTTATCATCGAGAATTCGCCGCTGACGTTATAGGCAGCGACCGGCAGATCGATTTCTTCGCGAACCCGGCAGATGATATCCAGATAGGCCAGGGCCGGTTTAACCATGATGATATCCGCCCCTTCTTCAATATCCAACGATACTTCACGGATGGCCTCTATGGCATTTGCCGGATCCATTTGATAGGTTCGCCGATCGCCAAACTGTGGAGCCGAGTCTGCGGCACTGCGAAACGGTCCGTAATAGGCCGAGCAGTATTTAGCCGCATAGGACATGATCGGCACCTGACTGAAGTTGTTTTCATCCAGGATGTCGCGGATTTCGGCGACACGGCCGTCCATCATGTCCGATGGGGCCACCATGTCGGCGCCGGCCTTCGCATGCGATAGGGCCGTGCGGGCCAAAAGATCCAGTGAGGCATCATTATCTATAATCTGCCCCTCCACGACACCGCAATGGCCGTGGTCGGTATACTGGCACAGGCACACGTCGGTGATCACCACCAGTTCCGGCAGCTTATCTTTTAAGGCCCGGGTTGCTTTCTGGACAATGCCGTCATCGGCGTAAGCCTGCGTTCCCAGGGGATCTTTGGCTTCCGGTATCCCGAACAGCATCACGGCCGGAATGCCAAGATCCACAGCGCAAGCGGCTGTTTTGATCAAATGGTCAACCGATAACTGAAAGTGCCCCGGCATGGACGGAATCGGATTTTTTACGTCACTGCCGTTAATCGCAAACAAAGGTAAAATAAAATCATCGACCGAAAGGTGGGTTTCGCGTATCATGCGGCGGAAGGCCTCGTTTTGCCGCAATCTTCTGGGCCTATAGTCTGGAAATAGCATTCGATCTCCTTTTTCTAAAAGTGACTAAAGTGAACCCGTGCAATGGGCCTCACGCAAAGACGCAAAGGCGCCAAGTTTTAGTTTTTAAATTATCATTCTTTCTTTGCGAGCTTAGCGGCTTTGCGTGAGTAATTTTCTAATTCAAGCTATTCATCTTTCAGACCGATCTCCTCATCCGTTAAATAACACGCCGGATCCGGCGCCCACAAATCGCCGGTGGTGGCTTCAGCACGGACTCTAAAATTGCCGCCACAAATATCCAGCCAGCGGCAGTCAGCGCAGCGGCCTTTGACATGCTTTTTCTTCTCTTTGAGTTTTTCGAGCAACGGATTGGAGAGGTCGGCCCAGATCTCGGAAAACGGCCGCTGCCGAATGTTGCCGAGACTGCAATGGCGCCAGAATTGATCCGGATGAACCTCACCATCCCAGCTGACACAGCCGATACCCCGCCCGGAGTTGTTGCCTTCATTCCACTGCAGCAGCTCCAGTACGTCTTTGGCCCGCTGCGGGTCTTCTTTGCGCAGCCTTAAATAAAGGTAGGGCCCGTCGGCATGGTTATCGACCGTTAAAACCTCTTTGGACTTGCCGATATCGTGCAGGCGCTTGGTTTCATCGATGATCAGATCGACAGCGGAGCGGGTCGCCGCATGGGTCAGATCTTCTTTAACCAGTTCGGTTCCGCGGCCGGCATAAACCAGGTGGTAGAAGCACACCCGGGGGATATCCATTTCTTCGATGAGGTTAAAAATGTGGGGGATCTCAGCAACGTTAAATTTGTTGATCGTAAAGCGCAGCCCAACCTTTATTCCGGCATCCTGACAATTTTTAATGCCCTCCATCGCTGACTGAAATGCGCCGCCCACACCTCTAAAGCGATCGTTGATTTCCTGCATGCCGTCCAGACTGATACCGACGTAAGATAATCCGATGCGTTTCAGGGTCCGGGCCAGATTGGCGCTGATCAATGTGCCATTGGTTGAAATCACCGCCCGCATACCCTTGTCGACGGCATGCGCTGCCAGTTCAGGGAGGTCTTTGCGCACCAGCGGCTCACCGCCGGAAAAAAGAATTACCGGTGCACCGTAGCCGGCCAGATCATCAATCAATTTCTTGCCTTCGCTGGTGCTCAGCTCATTATCATTGGCCAACGCTTTGGCGTGTGCATAACAGTGCAGGCATTTGAGGTTGCAGCGTTGGGTCGCATTCCAGACGACCACGGGCCGCTTATCTTTGGAAAATTGTAACAGATGCGACGGCAGTTTGCCCGAGTGACGCCCGTAACGCAGGGCGTCAGAGGGCTCAACGGTCCCACAGTAAAGTTTGGATATTCCGATCATTTTATCTATTTCTTGTTAAAGATATATTGAGCAGTTGGGGAGTTTTTACCGTCATTCCCGCCTACGCGGGCATGACAGGTTCGAATTGAAAAAACTCCCCAACCTCTGGGTTTATTAGAATTTCAAAAGCTTATTTAGGGTGTTGGGTTGATGCGGCTCCAAATTCGCTTTGGATCAACCGGCTGATGTACGCTTCCGGATCCAGCAATGCCTGGCGGCTGATAAAATAGCGGCTATGCCCGGTCTTTTCACGAGCCAGTTTAAGGCCGTGTTCAAAATCCATATTCACTTTTTTAAATATGTCATCCAGGTGAATGGGGGCTTCGATCAATTGCTCCATGATAAAGTCGATGGCATCTTCTTCCAAGACGATATTAATATCATGATTTTTGAAAAAGTACAGTTCTATCTTCTTGATGTCATCATAATTGGATTTGATGTGTTTAACCACATTTTCAATTTCCATGACATTTTTGGCATAAAATTGGGCCACGATATTCATCCTGGAAGGTGTCATGGTGAGGTTGTATTTTGCTGACAGATGCTTTTTATTCAATTCCAGGTACTGTATGATCCGGCGCCGTTCTTCCTGGGCTAATTTTTCAAAAACATCGGCGGTTTTGCCGTCATTGGGCGAGGCGGACAGCCTTTGAATAGATTGTACCGGGTCCTTTATGATGTCAGTGGTAGCCGGAAATTTCTTAATTTGCGTGGAAGGCAATTGTTTCTCAAACTCAATAAATGTTTTTTCAACTGCACTGACCAATCCTCTGGCACCGGTGTTTTCAGCAGCTGCCTGTTGAGCCAGCATCTGCAGCACCGAGTCTTCAAATTTGATTTCGATGCCGTAAGCGGCAAAATCCAGTTTTTTGCCCAGAATGATGGGGTTGTTGGGATTCTTCAGAATTTTGTATAAATCGTTTTCGGTTAAATATTCGAATATCGCACGCACCGGCAGCCGGCCGACGAATTCCGATTCAAAGCCGAATTGGATTAAATCTTCGGATTTGACATGCGTGAGAATGTCCATTTGGTCCTGGGAGCCTTTAATCCTGGCGCCGAAACCAATTCCCTGCCGGGATAAACGCTTTTTAGTGATCGGCACCAGATCCGTAAAGGCCCCACTCATGATAAAAAGAATATTTGCGGTGTTCACCGATTGTTTTTCGCGCTTTCCGGTTTTACGAAATTTTTCAATTTCCTGGATCATGGAGATGGGGTCATGGGGCACTTTAAGATCCACCTCGGTTTCTTCCATGGGTTTCAACAGCGCACGTTGCACGCCGGTGCGCGATACATCGGCTCCAATGAGGTTTCGACTGGAAGCGATTTTATCGATCTCATCGATATAGATAATACCAAATTGTGCCAGTTCGATATCATCGTCCGCCTCGCGGACCAGGTCCCGCACCAGGTCTTCGACATCCCCGCCGACATAGCCGGTTTCACTGAATTTGGTGGCATCGCCTTTGACAAACGGCACACCGATTTTATTGGCGATCAGTTTGATAATATAGGTTTTTCCTACGCCGGTCGGCCCGATCATCAGCACGTTGTTTTTAATATGGCCGACCATTGACAGGCTACCCGAATTTTCATGCCCTTCCTGAGCACGTTTAATGCGATTGAAATGGGTGCATATTTTTGTAGCCAAAATCGCCTTGGCGCTGTCCTGCTTAACGACGAATTGATCCAGATAGGCGATGAGCTCTTCGGGTTTAAGATCAAAATTGATTTTTTTCTTTTGGCGGGGCGGTTCTTTGACCTTATCGACCGCACCTTCCTGGGGCAAAATCATGGGCGTTACAATTTTGACATTATTGCCGAATTTTTTGGACAAAAACTCACCGATTTCTTTCTCAAGCTCTTTGGGGTCCGGTATTTTTTCGCTTTGTGATCTCATAATGTTAAATTATAACCATGGCCGTTAAGAAATGCAAGAATGGCAGGTTGATCAGGATTGAAGCATTGCTGATATCCTATTTCACGGCCATCATGATCCGGCGTGCCGGTTAAAACTCGGTAAATCGATAAATTCCCAAATGGGGATGTGCGGTCTAAAAATACCGCCGATAACGAAGAAGGCAGAAAAACATATAAATGAATAAAAATCATATTGACAAACACCTGCAAAGCGATATAAAAAACTGAAAATTTTATAGCCGACCATACGACCTCTAGCAGAGAGCACTTTTTATAATGTGTTTAAACGTTTTAATTATATATAATAAATAAATTTGATTCATTTATCTATTTCTAATTTTGCCGTTTTGTAAATTCTGAACCTTTAGATACCTTTTTGGTTATTATCTATCTAAGAAATATAAAAGAAAGGGGGATTTTATGGCAGAAAAAGAGGTCGTCGAAACTTCTGAAGCTGAAATTGCGGTACACTGGGGCGAAGAAAGTCTTTATCATCCTTCAACTCAATTTATTGCTCAGGCCAATATGACCGATCCCGGTATTTTTGAAAGGTTCAGCCTGGACAACTTCCCGAATTGTTTTAAAGAATACGCCGATCTTCTCGACTGGTATGAATACTGGGACGAAATCCTGGATACCAGCGACGCGCCCTGCTGGAAATGGTTTAAGGGCGGCAAAATAAATGCCAGCTACAATTGCGTCGATCGGCATCTGGCTAAAAACAAAAATAAGACCGCCATTCATTTTGTCCCGGAGCCTGAAGAAGAAAAAGTCGAACATATCACCTACCAGGAGCTTTTCGTCCGGGTAAATGAATTTGCGGCCCTTTTGCAGGACTTTGCCGGGCTTAAAGCCGGCGACCGGGTGACCCTGCACATGCCCATGATCGCCGAACTGCCCATCACCATGCTGGCCTGTGCGCGACTGGGCGTGATTCATTCCGAAGTCTTCGGCGGTTTTAGCGGCCGGGCCTGTGCCGACCGGATTGTCGATTCCGGCAGCAACGTTCTCATTACAGCCGATTCATATTACCGGGCCGGCAACCTGCTGGACCACAAGCAAAACGCCGACATTGCCGTTGATCTGGCTGAAAAAGACGGTCAGAAGGTGGATAAGGTGCTCGTCTGGCAGCGTTACCCGGGCAAAGCGTCGAGCCCGACACCCATGGTGGAAGGACGTGATTATTTTGTCAATGACGTCTTAAAAGAGTATTACGGCCAACGCGTCGATCCGGTGCCCATGCCGGCCGAAGCGCCGCTGTTTCTGATGTATACCAGCGGGACCACCGGCAAGCCCAAGGGCTGTCAGCACGGCACCGGCGGGTATCTGGCCTACGTTGCCGGCACTTCCAAATATGTGCAGGACATTCATCCGGAAGATGTTTACTGGTGCATGGCCGATATCGGCTGGATAACCGGTCATTCTTACATCGTTTACGGCCCGCTGTCGCTGTGCGCCTCCACGGTGGTTTTCGAAGGCGTTCCCAATTATCCGGATCCCGGGCGCCCCTGGCGCATCGCCCAGAACCTGGATGTCAACATCTTTCATACCGCCCCGACCGCCATCCGCGCGCTGCGCAAGATCGGCCCGGACGAACCCGCCAAATACAATTACCACTTCAAGCACATGACCACCGTCGGGGAACCCATCGAGCCCGAAGTCTGGAAATGGTATTACGAGGTCGTCGGCAAGGGTGAAGCGGCCATCGTGGATACCTGGTGGCAGACCGAAACCGGCGGATTTCTGTGCAGCACTCTTCCGGCCCTTACACCCATGAAGCCGGGCAGCGCCGGACCGGGCGTGCCGGGTATCCATCCGATCATCTACGATGACGAAGGCAATGTCATTCCGTCGGGCGCCGGCAAGGCCGGCAACATCTGTATCCAGAATCCCTGGCCCGGCGGATTCCAGACCATCTGGGGCGACCGTGACCGGTTTGTCGATACCTATTATGCCCGCTACTGCAAGGATCCCAAAAGCAAAGACTGGCGCGACTGGCCCTATATGACCGGTGATGCGGCCGTGGAATCCGAAGATGGCTTTTACCGGATCCTGGGCCGCATTGACGACGTGATCAACGTTTCCGGTCACCGCTTGGGAACCAAGGAAATCGAATCGGCCGCCCTGGTGGTTGAGGAAGTGGCCGAGGCGGCGGTGGTACCGGTGGCCCATGAAATTAAAGGCAAAGAGCCGGATCTCTATATCGCCCTGAAACCCGGCCTGGAAGCGTCCGATGAGCTCGCCAAGAAAATATCGGATACCGTTTGTGTGGAAATCGGCAAGATCGCCAAACCGCGCAAAGTCTGGATCGTCACTGACATGCCCAAAACCCGCTCGGGCAAGATCATGCGCCGGGTGCTGGGTGCCATCTCAAACGACAAGGACGTCGGGGATGTGACCACCCTGGCCAATCCTGACATCGTTGAAGAGATTAAAAAGATGGCCAAGAAATAGCCATCTTTGTGTTTGTTTATGAAAAACCTGGTCGTCATTTTGCAGAAAATTTGTCGGAAGCTCAACTGAATCGATACCTGAGCTGGATGCGGAAAATGGAAGTGGAATCGGAAGCGGTTGACATTGATGAAATGCGATCAGACCATTTGTCTAACTTGCCAGGAAAAGGAGGTGATGCCGTCCTAAAAAGAGTCGTTTTGGAAATGAATCGCAAGTTATCTATTAATTAGGAAAGGAGAAGAACATGGGGACTCATGTATACTGGCTGTTCTTTTTTGTTCTCCTTTACTGGGGCTACTGCATTACCATCGGCGTTACCGGTTACCTGAGGGCCAAGAAAGGGACCGATTACTTCATTGCCGGCCGCTCGCTCAACATCTGGGTTTTTGTGCTGGCTGCCACGGCAACCTCATTTAGCGGATGGACCTTTGTCGGCCACCCGGCTTTAATCTGGCGCGACGGCCTGCCTTACGGATATGCATCTTTTTATGTGCTTACCATTCCGTTTACAGGTGTGCTTTTTCTCAAGCGCCAGTGGCTGATCGGCAAACGCTATGGGTTTGTCACCCCAGGGGAGATGTACAATGGATATTTTAACTCAGAGGCCATGCGTATTCTGACCGTCCTCGTAGCGCTGTTTTTCAGTGTGCCCTACCTGGGAATTCAGCTGCGGGCCTCGGGGGTTCTCTTTAACATTTTAACCGATGGCATGTTTTCGGTTAACGTCGGCATGTGGATGCTGGCCATTGTCGTGCTGCTGTATGTGGGCCTGGGCGGTTTGCGCTCGGTGGCTTACGTGGACACGGCCCAGTGCATTTTGCTCTGGAGCGGGATTGTCACTCTGGGCATTATTTCCATGAAATTTGCCGGGGGCTTTGATGCGCTGACCGCCAAGTTCGGCGACATCGTGGCCTGGATCAACAGTGGCGGTACGGCTGTGCCCGCCTGGGCGGATCCGGAGGCGGTCAAAGTCTTTCTGGCCAACAAGAAGTCCATCTTCAAAATTACACCGGATGGCTACAGTCATTTCGTGGCGGTGCCCGGCGTGCTTCAATTTGTCGCGCACGGCCCCAACGCCGTCGGCGGCACCTGGACCGGCTTGATGATCCTGAGTTACATGTTCGCTCTGATGGGCATTCATGCCTCGCCGGCGTTTTCGATGTGGGCTTTTGCCAACAAGAACCCCAGACCCTTTCCGCTGCAGCAGGTGTGGGCCTCCACCCTGGGTATCGGATTCGCCCTGTTTATTTTTACCACTATGCAGGGCATGGGCGGATGGGTGCTGGCGTTGTTGCCCGGCGGTAGCGGTGAGACGATACTCCCGTTGGCCAATCTGGTGGGTGGCAAACAGGCGAATCTGGTGCCATATCTGATCCATCTGATGAAGGATACGGCGCCGTTTGCCGTGGGTCTTCTGGCCATCTGTGCTCTGGCGGCCATGCAGTCCACCGGCGCGGCCTATATGTCCACTGCCAGCGGCATGCTGACCCGCGACATCGTCAAACGCTATATCAAAAAAGACATGAGCGAAACCCAGCAAACTTACTGGGGTCGTGTCACTGTTACGATCGTGGTCGGTTTGGCGCTGATATTCGCCACGATTGTACCGGGCGCCATCGTGATGCTGGGTGCCTTTGCGACCTCCTACGGGTTTATGATGTACCCGGCCCTGATTGCGGTCTGTTATTGGAAATTCCTCACCCGTCAGGGAGTGGTCACCGGCCTGATCTGCGGTATGCTGGCGGTGCTGGTTACTTTTAGATTTGATTTCGGCCTGCCCTGGGGCAACAGCCCCTTGACGTTTCATGCGGCGGGCTGGGGCATCCTGTTCAACCTGCCGATCGCCATTCTGGTGAGTCTGTTCACCCAACCGAAGGGCGAGCAAGAGGCAAAGCAAGCGGAATGGCACGGTTTCGTCAAAGAACATGCCGGCCTGCCCGAGGATAAGAAGTCGCTGGTCAAATGGGGTTGGATCATTACCCTGGTCTGGTTTATGTTTGCCATCGGCCCGGGCTGTGTGATCGGCAACACGA
Organism: uncultured delta proteobacterium; assembly: GCA_963706575.1. Lineage (GTDB taxonomy): Bacteria > Desulfobacterota > Desulfobacteria > Desulfobacterales > JAHEIW01 > JAHEIW01. The sequence continues at coordinate 207,678 of CAVPNL010000008.1, forward strand.
TCTTTGGCGATCCGCTGAAACCGGCTACCTGGCCTATGGGGATGTCTTCCATCTGGATCTGGCAGATTATCTGGTGGATACTGGGTATCGGCATGATGTGGTTTCTGGCTTACAAACTGCAGATGTCGACCAACATCACCACCGATTTTGAGGCCTTGAAGCACGATATTTACGAAGATGAACCGGTCGTTGAGGAATCAGCCTCCCGCGGCCAGTCAGGCATATAACGTTTGCACGTTAACCCTGATGAATTGGATATCAAAAGGATGAGGAGGCCTGTGCGCCTCCTCATCCAATCCTTTTACGCAAAGTGAAACCCAATCTCCGAAAAATGCACCGACTGCTTTTAACGCTAACAATTTCTTTATTCATGGCTGCTGGCTGTGGTCTGGGAGTCTCTGATTATAAAGACGCCGTTTTAGACGGCCTTTCCAATCTCAATCTGAACAAGCCGGAGGAAGCCCTTGAAAGCTTCAACCGGGCCATCTCAATTGATCCCACCCATACTGATGGCTACCTGGGGAGGGCCAACACTCTCAATACCCTTGGGCGTTACCAGGAGGCTCTCGTAGACTACAATCGGGTCATTGAAATGAATCCTGAAATCGCCAATGCCTATGTCAACCGGGCGATTGCCTACAGCCATCTGAAAGAGTATGAAAAGGCCATTGCGGATTATGAAAAGGGATTGGAGCTGGATCCCGAAATAGATGATTCCCCCGGATTCCTTGAGCGTATTTTTAGCAACACGCCGAATGTCGATAGGGGCATCCGCAAGCATCTGGAGTTTTTAAAGCAGCAGGTGCAAAAGACGGAGAGCAAATCTTAAATCGAGTTCCATTTGAAACGGAAGAACCCGTTTCAGGTTTCAGGTGTCAGGTGTCAGACTTCAGAGCGCAGAGGTCAGACGACAGTAGACAGCAGGCAGAAAATTGAAGGTGGAGCACCAAATCTAAGTTCGACTCGGCTGAGTTAATCGATACCTGGTCGCAGGCTTTTTACCGACACCTGACACCTGACACCTGAAACCTAACGCAAAAAAATTCGAGCAAAGGAGAATACTCATGGCAAACCCTTATGAAATCGCACACAAACAATCCATGGAAGACCCGGACGGTTTCTGGGGGGCGGCAGCCGAAGACTGCCATTGGTATAAAAAGTGGGACAGGGTGCTGGATGACTCCAATAAACCGTTTTATCGCTGGTTTAGCGGCGGGGAGATGAACACGTGTTACAATATGCTGGACTTTCACATTGAAAACGGCCGTGGCGAGCAAAATGCGATCATCTATGACTCTCCGGTTACCGATACAATTAAAAAATACACCTATACTCAATTGCGCGACGAGGTGGCCCGCTTTGCCGGCGTTCTGGCCGCCCAGGGGGTGGCCAAAGGCGATCGGGTCCTGATCTACATGCCGATGATCCCCGAGGCCGTTATCGCCATGCTGGCCTGCGCGCGTATCGGGGCGGTGCATTCAGTGGTCTTCGGCGGGTTTGCCGCCAAAGAACTGGCGGTGCGCATTAATGACGCCAAGCCCAGGGTGATCGTATCGGCCTCATGCGGTATCGAGGTGGCGCGCGTCATTGCCTATAAACCATTACTCGATCAAGCCATCGACATGGCCGATTCCAAACCGGGCCACTGCATTATCAAACAGCGACCGATGGAAGAAGCCGCTATGATAGCCGGGCGTGACCTGGATTGGGACGAGGTTATGGCAACCGCTGAACCGCACGACTGTGTGCCGGTGGCCGCCACCGATCCGCTGTATATCCTGTATACCTCCGGGACCACCGGCGTGCCCAAAGGCGTGGTGCGCGACAACGGTGGACATATGGTTGCCTTAAAGTGGACCATGGGCGCCATATACAATGTGGCTGCCGGAGATGTTTACTGGGCGGCCTCGGATGTCGGCTGGGTGGTCGGTCATTCTTACATCGTTTACGGCCCGTTGCTCAAAGGTTGTACCACCATTATATTCGAAGGCAAACCGGTGGGCACCCCGGATGCCGGTGTTTTCTGGCGGGTGATATCCGAACACAACGTCAAGGTCATGTTTACGGCCCCCACCGCGTTTCGTGCCATAAAACGCGAAGATCCCCGGGCCGAATTGATGAAAAATTATGATCTGTCCAATTTCAAAGCCCTTTTTCTGGCCGGTGAGCGCCTGGATCCGGACACTTTGAAATGGGCCGAAAACAACCTGAACATCCCGGTAATCGACCACTGGTGGCAGACGGAAACCGGCTGGGCCATCGCCGGTAACTGTATGGGGCTGCACCATTTTCCGGTCAAAGAAGGCTCGCCTACCAAAGCCGCTCCGGGCTGGAACCTGCAGGTGGTCGACGAGAATACCCAGCCGGTTGCCAGCGGAGAGATCGGCGCGCTGGTGGCCAAACTTCCGCTGCCGCCGGGCACACTTCCTACGCTGTGGAACAATGATCAGGGCTTTTTAGCCGCCTATATGGAAGAATTTCCCGGGTATTATAAGACCGCGGATGCCGGGTTTATTGATGCAGAAGGCTATGTTTTTGTGATGAGCCGCACCGATGATATCATCAATGTCGCCGGTCATCGCCTTTCGACCGGCGCGATGGAGGAAATTCTGGCAGATCACCCGGATGTGGCAGAGTGCGCCGTGCTGGGGGTCGAAGATAAGCTCAAGGGTCAGGTACCGGTCGGCTTTGTGGTGCTCAACGCCGGCGTTAGCCGTGAACCGGGCGATATTGTCGCAGAAGTCATCCAGATGGTTCGGGAGCGCATCGGACCGGTGGCCTCTTTTAAGACCGCCACGGTGGTCAAGCGCCTGCCCAAAACCCGCTCCGGCAAGATTTTGCGCGGCACGATTCAAAAAATCGCCGATAATACGCCATTTAATGTGCCGGCGACCATTGATGACCCTGCAATTTTGCAAGAAATGGAGGAAGCATTGATCGGCATCGGGTACGCCAAAGCCAAAAAAGAATAGAGTGATATCGTTATGCCCAAAGAAATTCTCATCGTAGATGATGAACCCAGCATTGTCGTTCCGATCCAATTTTTAATGGAGCAGCAGGGCTATAATGTCATTATTGCGGTGAACGGCGAGGATGCGCTTGACATTATTTTAAAATACAAGCCGGATCTCATCTTGTTGGATATCATGCTTCCCGGAATTGATGGGTATGAAGTCTGCGAAATCGTGCGCTTGAATCCTGATTTTAGAAATGTTAAGATTATTTTTCTGACTGCTAAGGGCCGCGAGGTCGAAATCGCCAAGGGCATGGCGCTCGGGGCAGACGCTTATATTATCAAGCCGTTTTCGAATGCAGAAGTTGTCGCCAAGGTCAAAGAGCTTCTAGAAAATACGCATGAAAAGACGGGGACATAAATTCTGGCAGGCGATTGCGCTATCTTTTGCAGCTTGGCTAATCATATGCGTTGCTTTCGCAGTCTGGTTTAAAACTCAACTATCCCCTGAGGCGCATACCCTTTTACTGGGCCTCTTCAAAGACCACTTCGGCCCGCTTCTTATTCTGTCCGTGCTTCTGCTTCTGGTTGGCGTAATGTTTCTGGACAGTGTCTTGCGCAAATACATCCGGCCCCTACGAAAAATTGCCGAACAAATATCACTGGTTAATCCCACCAATCCCTCACACCGCTTTGAAATATCAGGTGCCGTGGAAATTCAGCAGCTCTGTGATCGATTGAACGATGGGGCGGCGCATTACGAATCCCTGCTCAGTGATATTGAGGGCCGCGTCAATAGTGGCAGAGCCCAGTCGGAAGAAGAGAAAAATATCCTGGCGGCCATTATGTCGGAGTTGCCCGAAGGGGTAATTGTCTGCAACCCCGACGGTCAAATTCTTTTATACAACAACCGTGCAAAACTTCTGCTGTCGGGCTTGGGCAATGACAGCCCTGAAAAATCCATACGATTTATCGGTCTGGGGCGCTCTGTTTTCGAGACTTTTGACGAAAATTTAATCCGGCACACCATCGATCAGATAACTGCTAAATTGGAACATAACGAACCGGATGTGGTGTCGTATTTTGTCACTCCTGGAGCCGAAAATACCCTGCTAAGGGTCGAAGCCGTTCCGATTTTGAACTTCCGCAGGCATTACTCGGGTTTGATTCTGATTCTGTATGACATTACCCAGCAACTCGAAGCTCAAAATTATTTAAACCTCACCTTGCAATCCTTTACCCGCGGAATCCGGGCCTCATTTGCCGGTATTCGCTCGGCTATCGAAACCATATTGGACTACCCGGATATGGATGCCAATCGTCTCGAAACGCTTAAAAAGATTATCCACAAAGAATCGCTGAATATCGGTGACATTTTAGAGAGCGATCCAACGCTGTCCTCTCATCCCCTCTTCAATCAGTGGCCGCTGGTTCGAGTTTCGGTGCGCGACCTGTTTGAAACATTGCAGACCAGGTGTCGTCAGAGTTTAAATTTGCGAATCCGTATGGAAAATTTGACCGGCGAGCATTACGTCAATGTAGACCATTCTTCCTTTTTACTGGCCCTGTTAAGCGTCATTCAGCAGATCCAAACAGCCACCGGTGTAGCTGAGCTCTCCTGCCGTTTGACCCCGCTGAGGCGTTTTGTCGGTTTGGATTTGCTCTGGTCGGGTTACCCGCTAAAAGCAGACACGTTGAAAGCCTGGGAGGCACAGCCGCTGGTGTATGAAAAAGAAGGCTATTCGTTAAGCCTCCGGGAAGTGATTGATCATCACAACGGTGAAATCGGCTTATATGCATCCAGGAGTTTAAAGGATACAGCTTATGTGCGCTTTTTTCTCCCGGTTCCCTACCTGATTAAGCCCGAAAAATCAAGATCCTTGACGATTTTGCCCGAAAGCCGTCCCGAGTTCTATGATTTTGATATGTTTTTGCAAGCGGAGCAGCATCCGGAGCTTGAAAACCGCAAGCTGGCAGAGCTGACTTACACCGTATTTGATCTTGAAACCACCGGTTTAAATCCCAATGAGGGCGATGAGATTATTTCCGTCGGCGCGATTCGAATCGTTAATGGCCGTTTGCTGCAAAGGGAACGTTTTGAACAACTGGTGGACCCCCGGCGATCGATACCCTGGACGTCGGTGAAAATACATGGGATTCATCCCGAGATGTTGCAAGGAAAGCCGACGATCGATGAGGTGTTGCCGATGTTCCATGATTTTGTAAAAGACACCATTCTGGTGGCTCACAATGCGGCTTTTGATATGCGCTTTTTACAATTAAAGGAGGAACAGACCGGGGTGCGGTTTATAAACCCGGTGCTGGATACATTATTATTATCGGCCGTTGTCCACCCGTCCCACGAAGATCATAATCTGGAAGCCATTGCCAAACGGCTGGGGGTTAGAATCCTGGCCCGGCATACATCGATGGGGGATGCCATTGCCACCGGAGAAATGTTTCTCAAATTTTTGCCGCTGTTGTCCCAGCAGCAAATTTTTACCCTCAAGCAGGCCCTGGCGGCTTCCCAGAAAACATTTTATGCCCGGAAGCAATTTTAGCGGGTGAGGGCGGCTTCCAGGGTGATCGGCAGTGAAAATGAAAAAGTAGACCCTCTGCCGGGCGTACTATCAACCCATATTTTTCCATGGTGAAAGTCAATGATGCGTTTGCTGATGGTCAGGCCGATGCCGGTGCCGTAGGGCCGACCTCTGGCGGGTCTTTTACCTGTTGGAATTTTTCGAAAATTTTGATTTGGTGCTCGGGTTTTATTCCGATGCCGTTGTCCTGGACATCAACCTGCACCTGTTTGGTATTGGCCGTCAATCGGATGGTTATTTTTCCGCGATCGGCGTCGCAAAATTTGGCGGCATTTGAAATCAGATTCACCAGGACCTGAACCAGGCGATCCCGGTCGCCGGATATCGGCGGTGGATGATCGTTCAGTTCACAACCAATGGTGATGTTTTTATCCTCGACCAGCTGGCGGGTGCTGGCGACAGCGTCCTGGATAATTTCTTTGATATCGATCGAGGTGATGACCCAGTCCATCTGGGCCGATTCGATTTTCTCATAATCCAGTACCTGGTTGATCAGACGGGTTAAGCGTTCGCTTTCTTTAATGATGATTCCTGTAAAGCTCTTGTGCTGATCTGCATCGATGTCCGGATTGGTATGTAAAATTTCAGCCAGCGAGCGGACCGATGTCAGCGGGGTTCGCAATTCGTGGGTGACGGTTGAGATAAATTCGTCTTTGAGACGATCCAGATCCTGCAGGCGGCGGTTGGCTTCCCGAAGTTCGGCGGTGGCGTTCTCCAGTTCCCGGCTGTAGGCAATCACCTGCCGGGTTTCATCGAGAATGTTCAACACTTCTTCGATGCCCAGAGATTCTTCTTTGACAACCGAAGCGACCATGACACGGGCGGATGCTGAACCAATGGCACCGGCCAGCAATCTTTCGGCATAGCTGACCAGGTCGGCATCAGCGGTTACCAGGTAATTCCAGCTGAGTTTACGCTCGTCGGCGTAGTCGGCAAGGGCCATGTCCGTGCGGCGTTTGCCCAAAAACCGTATTAACAGAGATTTAAGGTCCGGCAGGTTGGCTGTACCGCGCCAGAAATGGGACTCGCCGGTTTTACCGGAATATCTGAAAACATCAACAAACAGGGCGGCCTGGGTATGGTCGATGGTGCGTGGACGGCTGAAAATAGATACACCGATATAAAAGCCGATATTGGCCAGCATACTCCAGAAAACCGAATGGGATATGCGGTTAAAGTGCTGCAATCCAAATAATTGAAATGGTTTGAGCAGTACGATGCTGAAGGGTCCCCTGGTTAACAAAATCCTGAGAGATGATGCCGGCCTGCTACCAGCGACGGCAAAAAAAGGGTGTATATCCACACCGCGAATCCGGCCAGCAGGCCGCAGATTGCGCCGGTGCGAGTGCCGCCCTTCCAAAAAATGCCACCCAGCATGGCCGGGGCAAACTGGGCCACCAGCGCAAAAGACATCAACCCGATTGACACCAGGGCATAGAATTCGCCAATGGTACGGAAATAGGCGTAACCCAGCAACAAGACTAAAATAATACTACCGCGGCGGATGGTCAGCAGCAGCCCGCTATAATCACGACGCAGCCCAAGCGTTTCAATGGGCAACCTTAACAACACCGGCATGACCAGATCGTTGCAGATCATCGTGCTCAGGGCAATGGTTTCGACGATGACCATGCCGGTTGCGGCCGACATGCCGCCGAGATAAACAAACAAAGCAATCAGTTGCTGGTGTTCGACCATCGGCAGCGTGAGGACAAAGGTGTCGGCATCGATACTGCCGTCCGGGAACCGCAACACGCCGCTGAACGCCACCGGCAAGACAAAAATGTTGATGGCCAAAAGATAGAGCGGGAAAAGCCAGATCGCTTTGTTGAGGTGCTCTTCATTCACGTTTTCTACAACCGCGACCTGGAACTGACGGGGCAAAAAGATAATGGCCAGCATGGAAATCAATAAATAAATGCTCCAGTCCGCATAACTGATTCCCTGGTCTTTTATCAGCAGGTGTTTGTCAAAAATTACTGAGCTGAGGCTGCCGGAATCACCGCTAAGGGAATTTTTTACATCGGCATATTCGGCGACTTTTTGAAACAGATCGCCAAATCCGTTATGGATGACATAGGTGACAAAAAACCCGACGGTCAGGGTAGCAGCCAGCTTGACGATCGATTCAAAGGCGATGGCCGCCACCAGCCCCTCATGCCGTTCGGTTGCGTCCAGGTGACGGGTGCCAAAAAGAATGGCGAATATCGCCAGCAGCAGGGCGATATAAAAAGCGGTGTCGCCGATTATGGGGATCTCTGAATAGTGAAATGAAACCGATATTTCAGGATACTGGTTGATCAGAAAAAATCCGGTTGAAATGGCTTTGAGCTGCAGTGCAATGTAAGGGATGATGCCGATCACCGCTATGATGGTAACAATTCCGCCCAGGGTGGTACTCTTGCCGTAGCGGGAGGCAATAAAATCGGCGATGGAGGTGATGCGGTGAACCTTGCTGATGCGAATAATTTTTTGCCAGATCGACCAGCCCAACAGCGCCATCAAGGTCGGGCCGATGTAAATGGTTAAAAAACCCAGGCCGCTGCGGACCGCCAGGCCGACACTGCCGTAGAAAGTCCAGGCCGTGCAATACACGGCCAGAGAAAGGGCATAGATGTAAGGATTGCTGATGATACTGCGGCCGGCATCTGCGCGTTTATCACCGTAATAGGCGATGGCAAAAAGCAGGCCCATGTAGCCAAATGAAACAAAAAGTATGACCCCGGTTTCTAGCATCGGCTATGGCCCTGTTTTATCAGCGGGTTTTGAAGATGAGCGCGGGCGGGTTTTGGTCGCGATGGCCGCCAGCAGTATTAAAAGCGTCCAACCGGTGAATACATAGAAAAAAAGCAGGGGTACACCGAATATCATGGTTTTGAGGTTGAATAGCGATAGCAGGGGATAATTAAAAAGAACGCAACCCAGCAGAAATAAACCAACCAAACGTTTATTTTTTCTGGCTTTAGGCGTCATAAATTACTCCTCGATAAATGAGCTAAAATTAAAAATGATCTAAAATGCCTAAAATTATGGTTTCGTTCGCGCAGCACAGGCGCTCCTGCGGCGCCAGCGCGTGCGCGTCGTGTGCGCCGCGTGGCGATCCATCTTTAATAATAAATATGATAGAATTCCTCAATTTTAGGCATTTTAGGCACTTCTAATTTTGAGCACCTGGGGAGCTTTTTTTCTGCCGTTGAAGATGAACTGCCAATTTTGAGATAAGTTCTTATATAAATTAACCGGACGAATGTGTCAATTCAGTCCTGAGGTTAAGGTGCCGTTACAGTTTTAAAATGCTCATTATAATTGGCACATTGAAAGAGTTATGGTACTGTAAACGCATAATTTCGATCAGCTGTTTCGCGTCGGGCAAAAGTGCTTAACGCTGATTGCGGCAGGCGAACGGATATAAAAGCCGCCGATCAGGAGCAGGTATGCAAGATCAGGTATTCACATTTCTGGCCGATCAGGCGCCGTTTTCGATACTGCCAGAAGCGGAACTCAAACAACTCAGTGAAGGCGTATCCGCTGAAACTTATTCCAGCGGTCACAGCCTGTCCGTACAGGGTCGAACGAAACTGGATCACATATACCTTATAAAGGACGGGTTGCTGGAGCTTTTTTATGAAAGCGACGGCGAAAAAGAATTGAGCGGCACTTTGGGACCAGGCGAAATTTTCGGCGGCATTTCAATTTTAATGAATGCCGGCATATCGGTTCGGTCGGTCAAAATTGTCGAGGATGCCACCTTATATTTGCTGCCCAATAATGTATTTCTGGATATCTGTACCCTGCATACGGATTTTTATGAGTATTTCGCCGAGAAGTTTCGCAATCGAATGATGAACAAATCTTACGCATCCGTGGTGGCTGCCGGCCAGGCGCTTCATTTTCTGCATGAACTGGCGCCTTTTTCATTTCTGCCTGAAGCCGATTTGGAAAAAATGGCGGCGGCCGTCTCTATTATCAACTATCCCAAAGATACGATTTTGTTTGTGCAGGGTCACTCCAAAATCGATTATCTCTATATCATCCAGAAGGGGGCGGCCGAGCGCTATTTCGAGGAAAAAGACAAAAAAACCCTGCGCGGAATGATCGGAGAGGGTGATATGTACGGCGGCATTTCCATGCTGATGAACAATGGAATTGCCATCCGCTCATTAAGGGTTACCGAGGATTCCTACTTCTATATTTTACCCAGAGAGATGTTTTTAGATGCCTGTGCTCGGTTTGATACGTTTTCCGACTTTTTCACCGACATTTTCGGTAAACGGATGCTGGATCGGTCCTATGCCGAAATAATCGCCAGCAATCTCAGGCCTACGGAACGGAGGACCGAGTTTTTTAATTTGCCGGTTGAAACGATTTACAACAAGGACCTGGTCTTTTGTGATCAGAATATGCCGATCCAGGCGGCAGCGTCGGTCATGAGCGAGCACAACACCAGTTCAATTTTTATTCGAGAACCCAGAGGAGAGTTTGTCGGGGTCGTAACCGATAATGATTTAAGAAAAAAAGTTACGGCCACCGGCTACGATATTTTAAGGCCGGTTTCCGATATCATGTCGTCACCCCTGTCTATGATTTCCAAACAGGCCCTTATTTTCGAGGCCTTAATGGAAATGATGCAAAAAAATATCAAACACCTTGCGGTAACCGACAATGGCGACAAGGTTGTTGGGGTGGTTACCAACCGGGATCTGCTGAAGGCGCAGGGACAGTCACCTTTTTTCGTCATCCGCGAGATTGCCCAGGCCAGATTTATCAACCAGATTGTGCAGATTCACAAGCAGGTCCCGCAATTGATTCAGACCCTGATCAACACCGGTGCGAAAGCCCGAAATGTGACCCGTTTTCTAACAACGGTTTCAGATGCCGTCCTGCAAAAAATCATTGGATTCACCCTTGACGAATTTGGCCCGCCACCGGTGAAATTTGTGTTTATGATATTGGGCAGCGAGGGCAGAAGGGAGCAAACCCTCAAAACCGACCAGGACAACGCCATTATATTTGAGGATGTGCCCGCTGATTCGCTTCAAAAAGTAACAAAATATTTTTTAAAATTCGGCGATCGGGTCTGCAACTGGCTGGATGAAGCCGGTTATGCTTTTTGCAAAGGCGGGATTATGGCCAAAAATGCCAATTGGTGCCAGCCGCTGTCAACCTGGAAAGGCTATTTTAAACGCTGGATTCATACGGCTGAGCCGGAAGCGCTGCTGCGGGCCAGTATTTTCTTCGATTTCAGGGCGGGATACGGTGATGAAGACCTTATTGCTCAGCTGCGCCAGTACCTGTTTGATTCACTGGCGGGGTGGCCGGGTTTTTTCCGCCACATGGCGGAAAATGCATTGTATTTTACACCACCGATTGGTTTTTTCCGAAATTTTGTGGTGGAGTCCAAAGGCGAGCACCGCGATGCCTTTGATATAAAAGCTGCCATGCAGCCAATTGTGGATTACGCCAGAATATATGCCCTTAATAACCAGATCGACGAAACCAATACCCTGGAACGGATGAATCAACTGCTGACAATCAAAAAAATCAGCTGGCAAGAGCACAATGAGATCGAGACGGCTTACAGCTATCTGATGCAGCAGCGGATGGTGCGCCAGGTAAAAGCCATGGTTGAGGAAAACGCCGCGCCCGACAATTACATCAACCCAAAAAAATTATCACGCATCGAGCAGACCATGTTGAAAGAGATTTTCAAGCGCATCGAAAAATTCCAGGGTAAACTCAGTTTTGATTTTACCGGGATGACTTAAGACAAACCACAAACCGGCATCATCTGTTTGACGAGCGCTATAACAGCTACCGCCATAACTGTATCCGCATTATCTCTCCATTCATGATTCCCTTCACCCCTCTGAAACCACTTTTATTCAAGTGCCCTGGAAATAAGTCGAACCTCACGTTCGATGTTGGATATCTGGTCTAATAGACCATCCGGCGGGTTATCACCCGAAAACTTGTGTTGGGTTATTTTGTATTGCAAATTCAGATATTGCTTATTGAGCTGAATAAATGCTTTATCACGATCTTCAGATATGCTTTGTGGTGCCTTTTGTTGAGCAAGGCTTCTTTTGGTTTTCTTTCTACGGCGAACGCTCAGCACGCCGATAACCCCCACCGCCAATAGGACCAGAATCGTGCTTTTTGGAATTAGAACGGAGGGATTGCTATGTGGTACTGCAAGATGTTGTTGCCGGTCATCGTCTGGAATTACTGGCTTTTTGCGTATCTCAAGAAATCCCAGAATCCCGCTCCCGATGATCAGCACGCTGATTGATGCAATATATGCGAGGTTCTTTATTCTCATTTTAACAAGTTGCCGTTCGATGGGTTGTAAAGGTGGGTTTGCTGTGCCGGCATCAATTCGATGCGCGTATTTTTTAAATTGGCCTTCGCGGATTGCCGGTACGCCAATAACACATGCAAAATTTGCGCCTTGCGTTTACCAATAATGCTTACATTGACTATACGCCCTATAGGTGCGGTGCGACAGTGAAACAAAAATTAATAGGATGGTTTTTGCGCTAGTCAAATGATAAAGAAGTTATAATTTAGTGCAACCTGATGTGCAACAAAAAAATACACATCATACTGAAATAATTATAAATACAACTATAATGAATCGTGTAATCTTCATCGCTTGAGCCGTAATTTAGTCGATTGAAAGTGATTCATTTACTAGAAACTATCTCAATCTTCGGAGATCATCCGATCCGGCTAAGCGATTATCGGGACAAAGTCATTTACCTTGTGAAAAATGAAAATGATTCTGCCAGTCCATGGCGGAAACCGACAGTTCATGTTACCAGGGGGATATTTCATGGCTGAAACGTCCCCCTTTGCTTATCAAGCTACGGCGCGGCAAGCAGGTCATGGGAGAGCCAAATGTGATGATGAAATAAAATAGTAAGTCAGTCGATTCATAAAAAAACGGATTTAGCTGTTGGCTGAATCCGTTTCGCATTTTACGATTTCAAGAGACCGGCAGACAATTAAATCTTAGATAATACCTCCTCTAAAATGGCTATAGCCGTACCTACTTGTTCTTCTGTTATGACCAGTGGAGGACAAAGGCGAACCGTATTCGTACCCAATCCACCTGTAGGAATTCCGCCACCTATAAGTAAACCCCGATCTTCGCATTCTGTAACCAATTTAAACGTACGATCCACAGCCGGCTTTCTGCTTGCTCTCGATTCAATAATTTCCATTCCCAGGAAAAGACCCTTGCCCCGGACGTCACCGATAATTTCGAATTTTGTCTGAAGCTCCTCGAGGCCCTTTTTCAAAAGTGCTCCCATTTTAGAGCTTTTCTCCAGCAGGTTTTCACTTTCAATCACATCTATATTCGCTAATGCTACTGCACATTGGAAGGAATCCCCCATGTGCGTAGCACCCTGATCGAAAGCATTGGCGACCGCTCTTTCGGCGATATCATCGGTTGTAATCACAGCGGCTGCGGGAACACCCTGACCGAGCGCTTTTGACGTGGTCAGGATATCCGGCACGATATCATAGTGTTCAAAGCCAAACCACTTTCCCGTTCGACCCATACCCGTGAGTGATTCATCAATGATCAGTAACATTTCTCTTTCGTAACAAATCTGTTGCAGGCGCCGAACCCATGCTGCAGGTGGGACGATTGTACCTCCAGCGCCCTGCATCATTTCGATCAGCATCGCTGCAGGCTGGCCGCAAGTCGTTCTATCGATAACGTCCTCGGCGTAGGAAAGACATGAGAGGTTGCATGGAAGCGTCTCGTTAAAAGCACACCGGTAGCAATACGGGGAAGGAATAAAAGCCGATCCGGGTAGAAGAGGCCCATAGCCGGAGCGAGCACCCCTGCTAAGGCTGGTATAAGACTGGCTGCCTGCTGTTCTGCCGTGGTAACCTCTCAAAAGGGCGACCACTTCAAAGCGACCGGTATATTTTTTTGCAAGCCGCAGTGCAGCCTCGACAGACTCAGACCCCGTGGACAGAAAAAAAGATTTCGTAAGTGGATCAGGAACAATTTCAGAAAGTTTTTTTGCCAGAAGCACACGTGGCATATTCAAAACCCTTATGCTATTTTGCATGAGCAACTCGATTTGCTCCCTTATTCGCTTAAGAACCACGGGATGACTGTGCCCGGCTACCATTGCCATTTGGCCTGATTCGAAGTCCAAATACTTCTTCCCCTCGACATCCCAGACTTCAACGCCTTTTCCTTTTTCCAGCACAATAGATCGGGTTTTCCTAACCTGAGTTCGATATTTACGATCCAATTCAACCCAATAATCATTTTTCCTGGTTATCTCTTCTCGATTTAAGCGATCTTCTTGCATATTAATTTCTCCTCACGTTCAGAAATTTCATAATTACTGCCTGAACGAAAAGCCACATTTTTTTTATGAAATATGGCTGCAAACGATGCTTTTTAAAAAGGAATAGCCATTTTGAACCAGGATTTTAATAACATTCAGTAATCAGAACTTCAATTTTTTAATGATAAATGACCAAGAAATTTCAAATAAGGGAATTCATACCAACGCTATAATGAAAAATAGGGAAGTCGATTCTATTTATATGTTTTAGATTTTAATTGGGGTTCTGGTACACAGGCAGGTGTGCATTCAAAACAAAAAAGGCGTAACCTTAGTTACGCCTTTTGAAATAGGTGGTGCCGAAGGCCGGATTTATAAAATTTATAATGATATTAAATAGTTAATAAGCTCAAAGCTAGTTTAAGCGACATGAAGCTAGTTTTTGTACAGTCCTGGCTGCATATTCGCATATCATTTGCATATCAATTCTCATTTCTCTACTCATAAGCAGGCTCTTTTTTCCGATTGGATTTAGAAATCCATAAAAAACCCCAATGTGCAATTAAGGCACCCATTAAAAGGCGCCTGTCCTTGCAAAAAGTTAAAGACTTGCTTATGCATTATATAATCGGATACTCCGAAAGCTATAGCAAGGTGTCTACAGTTTCGCATTTCCTATGAAAAGTAACTCCGACGTCGGCTCCCGAGGGTTATTTTCAGCGATATAAAAGAAAAATTTTTTAAGAGGCGCACCCAAAAATATACAACCATCCACAGGGGGAATCCTTATGAACGAAGCAGAAAAAAATACCCAAGAAAAAACATACATAGGACCCGCAATTGACATAGCGATTCGGATAGGTGCCATAGCCCTTTTGATAGCACTTTGCTTCATTTTTTTAAGACCCTTTATCTCTCCGGTGATGTGGGGAATCATCCTTGCTATCACATTACACCCCGCTTGCAGAAGACTCAGCGGCATATTGGGTGGCCGTGTTAAGTTGGCGTCTGCCATCATTACTGCAGTCATGCTGCTTGGTATCATCCTGCCCAGCATCCAGATGGTAGACTCGCTTGTCGGTGGTACAAAATATATCAACGAGAGGATACAGCGCAGCGAAATAAAAGTGCCGCCTCCACCAGATAATATCGATACGTGGCCCCTAATCGGCAAGTCATTGAAGAACGAGTGGCTTGAGGCTTCAGAAAACCTCAAAGCAACGCTGATCCGGTTTCAACCTCAGCTCAAAGCAATGGGTTTATGGCTGCTGAAGTCGGCGATGGGCACCGCTCTGGGATTGCTCCAATTTGCACTTTCAATTGTCATTGCTGGAATCTTTATGGCTAATGCAAGGGAAAGTGGAAAAATGGCAAGAGACCTGTTTATGCGCTTGGCAGGAGACCGTGGCGTTAATTTTGCTGATATTGCGAACAAAACCGTGCACAATGTGGTCAAAGGGATTCTTGGTGTTGCCATTATTCAGTCATTGTTGGCAGGTACTGGGTTTTTCGTAGCCGGGGTACCGGCAGCTGGTCTTTGGGCTTTTCTCTGTCTGTTTTTGGCCATTATTCAAATCGGTATTTTTCCGGTTGTCATTCCGGTCATCATCTACATGTTCTCCAGTGCAGACACTTTTACTGCTGGATTGTTGACCGGCTGGCTCATTCTGGTGTCATTATTGGATAATTTTTTGAAGCCCATACTTTTAGGACGCGGTGCTCCGGTGCCTATGCTCGTCATTTTTCTGGGTGCGATCGGAGGATTTATTTCAATGGGATTTATGGGTCTATTTGTTGGTGCCGTCATCTTATCCATAGGATTCAAACTCTTCAGGGTCTGGCTCGATGACATTTCGCAATCCAACACAAACGGCGGTCCTGATGACTTTTCCAGCGACAAGTCCAAAGCCGTAGGCTAAATAATGTATTTCGAAACGCGCTCTATACTTCAAGTCTGCGGGAGTTCAGAAATACTTGTCGCCAAAAAATCACCGTGGTTTAGGGTTCTTTTGCTCAATATGGTAATACAGCTATTAATCCGTGGTTTTAGACAACATGAAATTTGAAGATTGGCAGATGCAATCGTCAAAGGCGTGAATGATTTAATTTCGGCCATGTTTACACAATCAATGGTGAGGCTGAAAGCATTTCATTTCGCTTACCAATACACATGGCAAACCATTAACGCTGTGTGAGAATCTGTGTGAGAAAAGTGTTTTAAAATTTGCGTAAATCCGAACAAATCAAAATGGTTGCCTGCTTTTTCAATCATTATTTTGATTTGATGTATCTTCCACCGACGATGCGTATTCCCAACCGCCGCCCAGAGATTTGTAGAGGCGCACTAAATTGGCTGTCGCGGCTCCTGTGCTCAGGCTCAATTCATTCTGTAGGACAATTAGGGAACGCTGTGCGTCCAGAACATTATTGAAATCTGCCAGTCCGGCCTGATATTTATCCCTGGCCAGCAGTTCCGCCCGCTGTGCGGCGGTGGCGGCCTTGTCCAGCGAATCTCGCCGGCGCTGCTCTTTGGCATAGGCGACTAACGCATTTTCCACTTCCTCCTGGGCCTTGAGGACGGTTTGCTGATATTGAATCAGGGCTTGTTCCTGGCGAGCGGTCTGCACCTCGATGTTTTGGCGGATAGCCCCCGCATCAAATACATTCCAGGAGGCGCTCGGGCCGATGCGCCAAATCCGGCTGCCCCAATCCAGAAAATCACCGCTATCGACAGATTCAATGCCGATGGTGCCGGTCAGCCGAAATTTGGGATACAGGTCTGCTGTGGCCACGCCGACCCTTGCGGTCTGGGCCGCTAGAAACCGCTCAGCGAGACGAATATCCGGGCGACGCCTCAGGGTTTCCGCGGGAATCCCAATCGCAACGGTTACCGGAAGTACCGGTATTGCCTTTTCCGCGGCCAGCTCTTGTGCGAATTCGCCGGGCGGCCTGCCCAGCAGCACCGCCAGACGATTTTTGGCCGCTGACAGGCGCGTCTCTATGGCCGGGATCTGAGACCGGGAACTTTCCAGAATTCGAAGGGATTCCTGTACGGCAAGCTCGTCGATGATACCCGCCTGGTTTCGTGACCGGTTCAGTTTATACGTTTCTTCCTGGGTTTTGATGTTGGCGCGGGTGAGTGTCAGCTGGGCCTGGTAAGTGCGCACATCCACATAGTTTAAAGCCACTTCCGCCATCAGGCTGATCAGCACGCCGTCTAAATTTACCCGGCTGGCTTCAAGATCGGCCTGGGACGCCTCGACGGATCGTCTCAGCCCACCGAAAATATCCAGTTCCCAGCCGGCGTCAAAGCCGGCTCTGTAAAGCTCGATCTCGGTTCCGCTACCGCCGGACTCGCTGGTGCGCATTTTTGAAGCCGCCGCAGTCGCGTCCACGGCGGGGAAAAGCCTGGCCTGGCTGATCCCCCTCAGCGCCCTGGCCTCCCGGATTCGGGACTGTGCTGTCTGTAATTCCAGATTACCGCTGACCGCCCGTTCCTCCAACCTGGACAGTTCAGGGTCGTTAAAGATCGTCCACCAGCGGGCAAGCATGCCCGTATCCGGTTGGGTGGCGCTGAGCCCGCCGGCCATTTCGGCACTCCATCGTTCCGGCGCATCGGGTTCGATCGGCGTATAGTCCGGTCCCACAGCCGCACAGCCGGTCAACATCAGTCCGACGGCGATCGCCGGCAAAAGAAACCTGATGGTGCGTTTCGCGCTCGTGACGGGTTTTTCGCTGTTTCGATTGGGATACTTCATGGTTTTCTTGCCTTATACGATCGGTTTTTTTTGCTCGCCGGTCGGTTCGGTGAATTCCTTTTTTTTGTGCCGCTGCCGCCAGGCATGCCCCTTTTCCCTGGCGGATTGGAAGATATAATACAGCACCGGGATCAGAAAAATACCGAAAGCGGTTGAGGCCAGCATGCCGCAAAAGACTGTTGTGCCGATAGCCCGGCGGCTGCCGGCACCGGCTCCGGTGGCTATGATCATGGGGACGACTCCGAGAATAAATGTTAACGATGTCATCATGACCGGCCGGAAACGGATTCGTCCGCCATCCACTGCGGCGTCAACAACCGACAGGCCGTCTCTTCGGCGTTCCTGGGCAAACTCCACTATCAAGATGGCATTTTTGGCGGCCAGCCCGACCAGCAGCACCAGACCGATCTGGGCGTAGATGGAAAGCGGCATGTGCAGAACCCACAGCCCGGCCAGGGCCCCCATAGTCGCCACCGGGATGGAGATGATGATGGCAAGGGGCAGATTCCAGCTCTCGTACTGGCCGACCAGAAAAAGGTAGGAAAAGATCACTGCCAGGGCAAACAGCCAAACCACCTGGCCGCCTGCTTCGCGCTCCTGATAGGAAATGGATGACCAGTCATAACCGAAGCCGGGCGGCAGCACCTTGGAAGCCACCTGCTCCATGGCCGCCATGGCCTGGTTGGAAGAAAAGCCCGGCGCAGCATTGCCGTTGAATTTGGCGCTGGGATACTGGTTGTAACGGCTGACGAGCTGTGGACCCAGAACCTGCTCCATGGTCATCAGCGTATTGAGGGGAACCATTTTGCCATTACTGCTGCGCACGTAAAGGCGCTCAATATCAGCGGTCGAATCACGGAAAGGGGCTTCGGCCTGAACCTTGACCTGGTAGGTTCTGCCCTTCAGGTTGAAATCGTTCACATAGGCCGAACCCAGTTGGGCGCGCAGGGTGGAAAAGATTCTGCCGACCGGCACGCCCAGATATTCAGTCCGGGTGCGGTCTATATTCAGAAAAATCTGCGGGGTGTTGGCCGTGTAAGTGGTAAAAACGCGCCGCAGCGCCGGGTCCTGATTGGCCGCCATCATCAGAGACATGGCTACGCCGAACAGTTCCTGAGGGCGCTGCCCTTCCCGGGCCTGGAGCTGAAAGTCAAAGCCGCCGGTGCTTCCCAGCCCGCGGATCGGTGGTGGCGCGAATGCAAAGATGTTAGCGGTTGAAACTGCAGCTAATTTTTCTTGCGCCCGCCCGACGATCGCATCCAGCTGCAGGTCGGGACGTTTGCGTTCATCCCAGGGTTTAAGAATGGTGATGGCAAACCCCACATTGTCGGCGCTGCCACTGAGCAGACTGAAGCCCGAAACGCCGATAACGTTTTCGACGCCGTCGATTTTTTTGATATCCGCTGTTGCCCTTTGCATCACCGTGTTGGTACGAAAAAGAGAAGCGGCCTCCGGCAACTGGACGTTGATGAAGAAATACCCCTGGTCTTCCTCCGGGAGAAAGCTGTTCGGGCTTCGGGAAAAGAGCAACCAGGTACTGCCCATAATGGCTGATTAGAAGCAGCAGTGCCAAGATGAGTCGCCGGATAAGCAGGGCAGAGCCCGCAACATAGCCCCGCCGGGCCAGCTCGAGAATGCGGTTGAACCAGCCGAAAGGTCCGCGCAGATGGGGTCGGGTCGGCAGAAGCACCGTGGCGCACATCGCCGGACTCAGCGTCAAGGCACAGATCGCGGAGAGCAGAACCGAGGTGCACATGGTTACCGCGAACTGCCGATAGAGCTGGCCTGTGATGCCGGGGATGAACCCGACCGGGATAAAGACGGCGAAGAGGACCAGGGTGGTGGCGATAATCGGCCCGGTGACCTGGCTCATGGCCTTGATGGAACCCGCTTTGGCGTCGAGACCTTCTTCGTGCATTACCCGGTACACATTTTCAACCACCAGGATAGCATCGTCCACCACCAGGCCGATGGCCATGATCAGGGCAAACAGGGAAATTGTATTGGCGGTGTAACCCAATGCCAGCAACACCGCAAAGGTGCCGATCAACGACACCGGTATGGTCACCGCCGGAATCAGGGTCGCACGCCAGTTCTGTAAAAAAAGAAAGACAACGGCGATCACCAGAAAAGACACAAGGCCCAGGGTAAGGACGATTTCATCGATGGCCGCCGAAACATATTTGGTGGTGTCGAGGATGACCCGGTATTCTATATCTTCGGGCATCCAGGCTTCAAGTCGTTTGAGCTCGGCCTTCACCGTCGCCATGGTCTCCAGGGCATTCGCTTCGGATGACTGGTAGACGGCCATCGTCGCCGCAGGGACGCCGTTTAACGCCGACTGGCTGCCGTAGGTTCTTGCGGCCAGCTCAACCCGGGCAATATCCCGCACCCGCACAATACCTCCCTGACTGTTGCTGCGGATAACGATATTCTCAAACTCTTCAACATCTGTCAGCCTGCCCTTGGCTCGAAGCGTAAATTGAACCTGCTGACCGAGGGCCACCGGCTCCTGCCCGACAGCCCCCACCGAGGCCTGGACGTTCTGGCTGCGAACGGCGCCGATCACATCATCTGCGGTTAATCCCAGTGCCGTCAGCCGTTCGGGGTCCATCCAGATACGGAGGCTGTATTCCTTCTCTCCGAAGACAAAAACATCGCTGACGCCTTCCAGCCGCACCAGGGCATCCTTGATGTTATTGCTGACATAGTTGCTCAGAAAGAGCATATCCTGGCTCTTGCCCGGCGAATAAAAACTGATCGCCGCCATAATGTCGGCAGACCTTCTGCGGACATTGATTCCTTGCTCCACCACTTCCTGTGGGAGT
This sequence comes from uncultured delta proteobacterium, assembly GCA_963706575.1. Lineage (GTDB taxonomy): Bacteria > Desulfobacterota > Desulfobacteria > Desulfobacterales > JAHEIW01 > JAHEIW01. The sequence continues at coordinate 228,132 of CAVPNL010000008.1, forward strand.
TTTGAAGTCGCCAGCTGCACCCGGTTTTGCAGGTTGACCTGGTCGATATCGGGGTCGGTCCCCACCGCGAAGGTGACGCTTAGACTATAGGTGCCGGAATTGGAACAGGTCGATGACATATAGAGCATATTCTCGACGCCATTGACTTCCTTTTCGATCGGTGCGCCCACGGTGTTGGCCAGGACTTCGGCGCTGGCACCCGGATAGGTGGCAGTCACCCTGATCTCCGGTGGGGTGATCTGCGGATACTGGGCGACAGGGATGTTCAGCAAAGCAATCAGTCCGGCCAGTGTAATGAAAATGGACACGACCGCCGCCAGGCGGGGCCGGTTGATAAAAATCTTTGAAATCATCTTTTATTTCTCCTGCGGCCGGCCGGGATTAATTTGTACCGGCTGGCCGGGCCGGACCTTCTGAATCCCCTCCACGATCACCAGTTCACCCTTGTTCAAACCGGATTCCACCGCCCACATGGTGCCGACAGCTTGACCAAGCGAAATGGGGCGGACAGTGGCTATATTTTCTTTGTCAACAACCAGCGTGTAAGGGCCTTGCTGGTTTACCAGGACTGCCGACTGGGGTAATACCGGGCGCAGTTTGGGCTGGGTCAATGTGACCAGCACGTTGACATACTGGCCTGGAATCAGTAAACCTTTCGAATTGTCAAATTCAGCCCGTATCGCAATGGTGCCGGTGGCGGGATCCATCTCATTGTCTACAAAGTCGATCCGTCCTTGTGTTTCGAGAATAGTGCCGTTGGCTAACCGGACTCGCGGAACCAGAGCGGGGCTTCGCCGGCCTTCAACCGCATCGTTCAGAGCCATCTGGATGGCTGCAAAATTATTATCGCTGATGGAGTAGACCACGCGGATAGGGTCCATCTGAACAATCCGGGCCAGGGGCTTGGATGCCGGGCCGACCAAATTTCCTTGAGTATAGGTGTTGCGCCCAATACGTCCGCTGATAGGCGCCTTGATGCTGGTGTATCCAAGGTCGAGCAGTGAGCGGTTCAAGTTTGCCTGAGCTATCGCTATTTGGGCCTCGGCGCGGAGTTGAGCGGCAACGGCATCGTCAATGTCCGTGGCTGGAATGCTCGCCGACAGGACCGACCGAAGCCGCTTCAAATGCTGATTGGCACGGGTCAGTTCCGCCTCTGCCTGGACCACCTGCGCTTTATCGATAGCCACTTTGGCCAGATAAGGCGCCTGCTCGATAACGTAAAGCAACTTACCGGCAGGCATATTTTCGCCTTCATTGAAATTGATCTGCTCCAGAAATCCCTCGACCCGGGCCCTTAAGTCCACGGCCTGAATCGCCTCAACATGACCGATGTATTCAGTCGGAGGATTGATATTCTCAATTGAAACCGGCGCTACCGTCACCAGAGGGAGCAATTCACGTCCAGAACCTGGTGGAGCTGCGACCGCAACGGACGGAATTATAGGTAAAAGTAAAAGAATCAGAATAGGTAGAGATCGCATTAGATTTGCTCCTCCTGTTCGGCTTGTATGATTTTCTCATCTTCAAAACCCGGTACAATGGGAATTTGGCAAGTTTCAGCACATCTTTTAAATATTTGTAAAAGTAGGTAAAATAGCACATGAAAATGATTATTTCAATTTATTACATTGCCCGTGCCAATAGGTCAGGTCCTTTTTTAACGGCGGCATTTTTGCAAAAAAATCCGGGAGAATGCAACGGCCATTCGTAAAGACGGCAAAAAAATCCGTGTGAGGCCGCTGAAGGCCGCATGTGCAGTTTTTGCTCAAAAAGGGTACTGAGACACAGCTTAGCTATCGTTCTTTGGAAATACCGAACTCCTGAGGAAATAAAACGTACCGCTGTGCACAGATCGAATAAAGTCTTTGAACGATATTATTAAATTGAAAGCTAAGACATGCGAAGTATTTATGAGGAAACGCGAGGGGAGGGCAAAAGCATAAAAACGGTCAGGTCAATTAAATTCTCGAAGTGACAAAGCTGATAAAGATTTTAGGGGGTGTGGAATATCCATAACCCACTACAATCTTTATATATTTTATGGTGCCGAAGGCCGGAATTGTAAAATTATTTATAAAATCAAATAGTTAATAAAATACCGTGCCCTGAACTCACAACCATCAGTGCATAAAAAGCTCCGGCCTTCGCTCCTTCAAACTCAACATAAACTGCTGGCCGTATTGACGGGCGTAGTTAAAATAATGCTCAATCCGATCTTGCGTGGAATCCAAGGGGATTTCACATCCGGATGATAGGATGTATCCGCTGCCCTCAGCCGCCTTATTAGTGCAATCACGGATGGCGTGCTCCATTTCCTCCCGGGTTCCGGAGCTGAACAGGGACGTTGGCACATTGCCCATCACGATTAATTGGGCGGCCGACAGATCAATTAGTTTTTCCAGAGAAGAGGGGGCATCCAGGCTGAGCAAGCTGATTCCGGTTTCGACAATATCGGCCACTATGGGATCAATATATCCGCATACATGCAGCGCCATAAGGGCTTTGCGGGAATTGAAATACTGGCAAAGCTCTTGATGATACGGCTTTATGAAATTCCGGTAAATCTCAGGTGAGATAAGGCTGCAGGAAGCAGCGGCCTCCCCTAGAGATGGTGAAAAGCCGGCTTCGATCAGGGTATCCCCCACCGTTCGAACCACCTCCGTGCTGAATTTCATGAGTTCATGGACGAAGGCCGGGTCGTCGTAGGTGTCCATCAGAAGCGACTCGGTCCCCCTGAGGTGCACCGCGATATTCCAGGGGCCGGAATGTCCCAATCCCATGGTGGCCGTCTTTTTTATCTCCGAGGACACCCTTTGGCATAACTCGATGAAATAGGGTATGCGCCCGTCCCGGGCAGGATTCGGCACCTTCAGTTTGGCCAGGCGGGATTTTTCCTTCAGCAGAACTGATTTGGGATGCGAAGGACGATCATCAAAAAACTCCAGTTCACATCCGATAGCTTCTGCTTCCAGGTAGATATCGTTGTAAACGATAAGGCTGTCGGGTTCGAATCGATTGTAAAATGCCAGGTGTGCTTCAGCGCTTTTTTGTGGATCGGTCAGGATTTGCTTAACGCTATAACCGGTCATTTTACAACAGTAGGGGCCAATTAGTACCGTCGTGGGAATCCGGTCGGCATATTTCCGCTTTAAAGCAGAAAGCACATAATACTTCCCGCTGGTTCTTTCCATAACACACCTCCTTTGTTGTTTTAAGGAATAGGGGATCGGGGCATGAATCGTAAATTATGGTGCGACCCGAAGATTACCGGATTCCAATATAATGTCTTATTGCAGTATAATTCATTTAACAAAAAAGGCACTTAGAATCAATCTAAGTGCCCATCAAAATTTGGTACCGAAGCCGGGTTTGCAAAATAAATTATGAAATCAAAATTTGCTTAGTCGAAAAATTTCAGCGTGTACATGCTTGAATGCCATTCCGGATGTCGCGCTTGATATTCAGCCGGGCACTTTCCGCTGCCATCGGTTACGTGGATAAGAATATTATCTCCATGTACGGAAAGGGTCCATGGATTTTTGATATGTTCTGTATGCGCTAAAGCCTCCGGCTTAATGTTAATGTCGTTGTGCGCGGGATTGGAAAAATAATTGGAGACAGCCGCTTTGATGTTCAATGCTTCGGATTCCACACGCCGACAATAGCTTTCCGGTCGATAGACAGGAATGCTCGGTATAACAATTCCCATAATTATTATTACAACAAAAAACAGCAGCAATATAACAACTAATCTTTTTATGTTTGTTTTTGGTTTTTCCTTAGTCTGCTCATCCATCACCATGGCCTCTTTGGGGCTTCCTGTTATGCTAGATAACATTCAACCCCTAAATTGCTTCACAAGCTATATCGGATTGATTGTCAAATTCCTTTAGAGGAATCAAACTGCCAGAAAGGGAAAGGGGGCGGGTCACGCTATGTTTTTTTGTAAAGTATAAACAGGGTCCATTTTTATCCTTAAACAGCTATTTTAAGAGTAAAAAATGACCATATAAGAAACAGACAAGCCGCAATCCATTCAGATTGCGGCTTGTTGGTTACAAAATTTTCTTCGGTCATTCACCAATCATCCATAAGAAAAGGGGCATTAGATGCCCCTTTGGTTATACTGGTAATACCTGCGATAGATCATCTTACTCGGCGGTCAGTGATGTGATGACTCCCTTGCTATCGCATTCCACGTTGATGGAATCACCTTGTTTCAAATTCTTAAGGCTTTCCATATTTATTTCTGGACCTGCCTTAAGCTTTTTGACATCACCGGTATCATCCTTTATTGTTAACTCACCAGTAGCGGGATTGAAGAAATCAACTGTTCCGCTTATTTTTTGCATCTCATCGGCGAATACTGCCGCAACCGCGATAAAAGAGAATACAAAAAATACCATGACTACCATTGATATAGATTTTTTAAACATTTTTAACTCCTTAGGGTTTTTAATGAATTCTGTTTGTTTTAATTCGCTTATCCGTGACAATCTACTATGGATCAATTCTTCGTTTCTCCTTAATTCACACCTCCTTTTTTCGTAGTTGGGCTTTCAATTCCTAGCCTACGTTTTATTCTCTGTGCAATCGGCATACCAAAATCATCAGTTTCAATATCCAACTGATATTTAAAGATTTATTTTTGCTGGTACAGTTTTAAGCATTTTATCTGTGTATGATTTACCTTACACAAGTAAAAAGGAAAGAGAATGAATTAAAGTTGTAACTAACCGAGTATTCTTTGTTTAATAAACATTTAAGGATCTTTTTTACGGGGATACAAAATCATACTCACATCAAGCACTGCGGAGGATATTTTAAGGATAGGCGTTTTGTAGTTTCAAGATTTAGGAGGAAAAGCCTTAGCCAGCTTAAGCCGGAAAACGACAATTCATTTTCAAGGTATCTGGCATCAGTCGCGCGTTAAAGGGGTTGGACTTAAAACTGAAGGTTAGCTGGTGTGTGAAAGCGTTTACCGACTATCGCACATAATGCAAATGCGACTTCAGCAAGACACTGAAATCATTCTTGATATTATTTAGATGGTGCCGAAGGCCGGAATTCAAAATTATAAATAATATCAAATAGTTAATAAAATAAATGATAGTTTAAGCGATATTAAGCCGGTTTTTGTACAGTCCTGGCTGCATATTGGCATATCAATTGCGTATGAATCCAATATCCCTTAAAACGCCCATTTTACCTCTAAAACGCCCATTTTACCTCCCCAATGCTAGTTCTAAGCCAAAAAACTTTTTAATTGGAAATTTTTATGAATTATCAGATAGTTACTGCGGTCCAACCCCTTATTTATCTCAAAATAGCATTCATTAATTTGAAAATATCGGCGATACTTGGTATATATTATTAGGTAGCGCGTTTTCGATCTTGCGATGGAATTGAGCCTTGCGCACCAATACGATCCAGTTTTGCTGAGAGATGGTTTTCAATTTTTCTTTATCAAACAAGATAGTTTATATACCCCCGTGCCGACCTAGTGAGCTGTCACCCTTGTCCAACAGGCTTCATCTCATAATTCTATTGATATTCATTTTATCTTTCCATGGCTGTGCTGATATGAGAGAAGTTGTTAAATCTCTGCCGCTTCATATCCACCCAGAGGAAAAGATCGAACGAAATGATTTTTTTGTTGCCAAAGAAGATGACGTCATTGGCCGGTTGGCGGCCATCAGACTTCAAAAGGGGGATACGCTGCCGGATATTGCGAGACACTTCAGTCTGGGAATCAATACAGTCAGTGCAGCTAATCCGGGGGTAGATATATGGGTGCCTGAGGCCGGAAGGCGCATCCTGTTGCCGCTGAGTTTTATCCTGCCAGACACCCGCAGAAAAGGTATCGTGATCAACTTAGCCGCCATGAGGCTCTTTTATTTTAGAAAAGATGGTAAACTATTGGTCGTGTCGACCTACCCGGTCGGTATCGGTACCACAGAGCAGCCCACCCCCATGGGCCGAATGTATATAACGCGCAAGAAGTTGCGGCCGACCTGGTATGTGCCCGCCGTGATTGCTGAAGATCATCGGAAAAAGGGAGATCCTCTACCGGCGAATGTACCACCGGGGCCTCTAAATCCTCTGGGAGAATACGCTCTCTATTTAAGCAAATCAGGCTATTTGGTCCATGGTACGAATAAACCGGCCAGTATCGGTCTCAGGGCAACCTATGGCTGCATAAGACTCTATCCGGAAGATATAAAGAGACTTTTCAAAAACACCCCGGTAAAAACACCTGTTCGCATTGTTAATCAGCCATATCTAGTCGGCCAGCGTGATGGAATAATTTACATAGAAGCGCATCGGCCCGTTGAACAATCAGGCACCGCTGAGTTGAAGAAGGCATATGCAAAATTGAGAAATATTGAAAAGAAGTCAGGGCACGCGCTTGACTGGAAAAAGGTTGGGAAAGTAGTGGGGGAGGCCCGCGGGTTCCCAGTTCCCATATTCGAGATCAATCAAGGAAGTGAAAAGGTTGTTGCGGAAACCATAAAGCTCTGGCATCCGCGCAAGTTGTATGGCAAACCGGAAATACCGGAACTCAAAACGGACGCGTGGTATGTTCTGGCTGCTACTTTGCGTGACAAGGTTGACGCTCTGAGGCTTGCGGCAATTATTAATCATCAGGGTCCACAAATTCCCGCAAGGGTGTTGTCAACGAGCGATCGCTACCGTGTTCTCGCCGGTCCTTTCAATAATATGAGCGAGGCCAAAGATGCGGCAAAACGTTTGAAAATTGATTTGGAAATAGACGGTATACTGGTTGAACCGATAAAGGAGAGTTAGCGAATTGCGCCCTTTTTTTCACGTTCAAGCCGTTGAAGTTATTTAAATATCTCTATCCAGAGCCTGAGCCGACCCTGCATTGAGAATTCAGGCAATGGTTGTACTTTAACTCCAAAAGAGGTACATTTTTTGCAGTAAGTAAATAACCAACGTGGATATTTTTGTGAAGTAACACGGAATTTTTCAGTCGTTGTTATGGAAAGGTAAACTGAACAGAAAGGAGGTGACGACATGATGAAGAAGAGCCATTTGGTGATCTCAATAATGCTTGCTCTCGCTATTGCCGTAGGGGGTTGCGCCACAAAAGGTGACCTCGAGGAGGTGCAGGCCCGGGAAAAGGCGATTGGCGCTAAAGCTGATCAGGCGGCCCAGGATGCCGAGGCTGCCAAGGCATCAGCCGATGAGGCTGTGAGGAAAGCAAATGAAGCAATGGACCGCGCCGAGGAAGCTGAAAGGAGGGCAGAGGAAAGAGAGAGAATCGCAGCTGAAAAGGAGAGAATCGCAGAGGAAAAGGCGAGAATCGCAGAGGAAAAAGCAAAACAAGCTGAAGCTGCTTTTCAGAAATCAATGAAGAAGTAAATCAAAAGGAAGTGGCAGGGTTTGAGCCCCCCACTTCCTTCTATTTTCACCCTTTAGCATGATACGTATTGCAGATATATATGGAAGAGGTCCAGTTTGCGATTATCAGGCACATTGTTAGAATCCATCTCAAAATTAGGATTTTGGTTCAAGATCGCGGCGGGGTCTAGTTTAAAACCGGAGGCATACTGTTGTATGTTGAGGATTTTAAACGAGGCGCCAACAAAGATATTGGGCCAAAAGACATTTTTGAGATGGGTTCTAACAAGCACAAACACTTATACGGGTTTAAGGCAGAGAAGGGAAGGCGTTTATCTTCGCCTTTTCTTCGTCTGCATCATCATAACACCATTTTTTATATTCGGATGCGGTGGGGGACACCAGGCCAGATCTCTCACCAAGGAAGCAAATGATTTTTTCAACCAGGGAAAATACCAGGCTTCTCTAAGCAAATACGAGCAAATTATTGAGAAAAGTCCAGCAGTAGCGGACAGAGTTCTCTTTGAGATGGGTATTATTTATGCCCATCCCAGGAACGAACAAAAAGACTATCAAAAGTCTCTCAATTGTTTTCAGAAAATCGTTAGGGATTACCCGGATAGTAAATTCAGACAGGATAGCCAGATGATGATACTTCAAATCCATAATGTCATCATCAAGAATAAAAAAATTGCTACGCAGCAAACACAGATTGAGACTTCCCGGCAGGAGGTTAAAGCCAAAGAGAACGAGATTATCACACTGCAAGAGATGATTGAAACGCTCGAATATAAAGATTGAATCGCTTGAACATAGAGATTTTTGCACTCCGGACGGAACCGGCAGATAAAGTTCTGATAGAAAAGAAAGAGCGACGATTGACGTTGCTCTCAAAGGGCGAGGTGATCAAAGCGTACAAAATAGCCCTGGGGGGCGACCCGATTGGCCCGAAAGAAAGGCAGGGCGATAACAAAACCCCGGAGGGAACCTACATAATCGATTCAAGAAACAACAACAGCGAATATCACCTGTCTCTTCATATTTCCTATCCTAACGAGAAAGACAAAATGCGAGCAAAAGAACTTGGTGTTTCTCCGGGCGGAAACATAATGATCCATGGCATCAAAAATGGTCTCGCGTGGGTGGGTGCATCTCATGCAAAGTTTGACTGGACAAAAGGGTGTATTGCGGTTACAGACGAAGAGATGCAGGAAATCTACAGGCTGGTGCCAAATGGTACGATTGTTGAGATAAGGCCCTAGAAAAATCGCACAACTTATCGTTAGACCAAATCGCTCTGATAAAAAAAAACGGATTCAGCCGTTTGCTGAATCCGTTTTTCATTATTTGCAAATGGTGCCGAAGGCCGGAATTGAAAAATTAATAATGATATCAAATAGTTAATAAAATCAATAGCTAGTTTAAGCGACATTAAGCTAGTTTTTGTACAGTCCTGGCTGCATATTCGCATATGAAATGCATATCATTTCCGACTCTTTCGTATCGAGTTAAACAATCGCTTTTGCGATACCTTCTTTGTTAGCTCCCATGGCCAGCAAAGATTTGACAAGCAGATCCACAGATACGCTCGGATCTCCCTTCTCCATCTTGGCGACCCTTGATTGACTGGATTTCAGCATTTTGGCTAACTGTGCTTGCGTCAAATTGCTTTTTTTGCGGCGTTTTGCCAAAGCTTCGCTGAGCGCCAGTTTTAGCTCTATGTATTCCGATTCTTCAGTACTCAGTCCAAGAAACTCTTCAACAGTTCCGACTTTATAGCCTTTAGATTCTAAAACTTTCTTTTTTTTCGTATCCATTTTATTTTTTCCCTTCTAGGGTACTCTTGCTGGGCGTTATCGCATTTTGAGCAGCATGAACCAGGAAAGAAGATCGAGACATACCTCGTTTTCTTGCAATTGTATCGATTTTACGAAGCATATCTTCCGGGACAGTGATATTCACGCGAATGGATCGAGGTTTTGCGTCGGATACAGAAACAATGAGGATCGCGGCGGCATCAGCATAATCCGGATCGTCCATGATATCTTCAAGCTTTGAGGGAGTCGGTATATTTTCACCGTCTTCCATCATCCCCTTGATGTGTAGAGAAAGAGCATCATGAGCCATATCCTTGGCTTCATCAATGGAGCTGCCGGCGGTAATACATCCCGGAAAGTCAGGAAAAGATACACCGAAATCACTTTTGGGATCTTTATGGACCACGGCAATATAATTAGCCATTTTGCCCTCCTATTTGAACTGAATACCTGATTGGCGTTCAATACTTTTCAAAGTGCCAACAGGTATGTCTTTGTTAGGATGCGGAACTGTAACCCGTCCCTTTTTTGATGGATGTTTAAACTGAATGTGTGAACCGGATTGATCGACCTTATACCAGCCATCCTTTTGCAGAATTTTGATGATCACCCGGCTATCCATGTGTGTATTTATACACACTAAATAGATTTGTGTCAAATATTATTTAATTCTAAGATAACAACGGCATGAAAATGGGCGGGCAAGCTCCGTGACGTGTCGACCAATAAAAAGTGGGCCACAAATAATTTGCAACCCACTTAAAATATTATAAAAAAATGGTGCCGAAGGCCGGAATTGTAAAATTTATAATTATATCAAATAGTTAATAAAATCAAAGCTAGTTTAAGCGACATTAAGCTAGTTTTTGTACTGTCCTGGCTGCCTATTCGCATATCAATTGCATATTTTTATGCTGATAAAAACTTTAATTTTAATTGATCCAACCAGTTTTTCCTAATTTTCTATAATTACATCATAGCACCATTTCTAATATAACTTCGGTTTTGAATTAAAGCGCATTTTTCCGAGTATTCCCCTTCATTATAAAGGTTTCATAATCAATTTATTGAAAATAAGCACATTGATCTTTGATTTAGGTAGGCATTTAGCTAATGAAATCTATTTCATTAATTAGATATATATTATAAAAAATAATTTTGTCTCATTATAACGTTCTGTTTTTTATATAAGTTTCTTATTTTTTTCTTGACACTTGAAATCGCATTTCTATATAGAAGTATTGATAAATAGAAAATCGCCGAATTTGAACCATCCCCCCATTTTCTGACACTTAGGAGGTAAGAATGCTTTAACGCATCTAAAACTCCATTCATAGTTAGGGAATGGGGTTTTTTGTTTTTGAATGATTTTTTAATTATATTCAGAGATCTCATTCCTAATTCTTTTCTTTCTATCGCGCTAGATTCGCATTGTAGTATTTGTATCAAACCATTTGATTAGTTTATTCCGAATTTTTGCCGCTATCTGAGAGCTAGATTCTGATTTTCTCAAATATAAAGATCAAGATTTGTTCTTAATATACATAATCGGAAAGCCATAGCGTTTCTTGTTAAGGATTTTATAAAATTTAAATTTTGCAGAGATAACGGAAATTCCATACTCATCCCAGACAGTATTTCCACAAACAAAGCATAACCTCTGCATGCACAAGACGCTTGTTTTCTCGCCTCTGTGATGTAGGGCGATAGGCATTATGAATCGGAGGGGACGTCATGAAAGTTTTTAAAATTACAGGCAAGGTTGTCAGCAGTGATACAAAGGAAGGTATCAAGGGCTTTAGGGTAGAAGCCTGGGACAAAGATTTACTTGTGAATGACATGGTCGGCAGTGCCATTTCGGGTGACGGTGGGGTCTTTAGAATCCAATTTGATAAGTCCTATTTTGAAGAGCTTTTCCTTGACCGCAGGCCCGATCTATTTTTCAAGGTGTTCAAAGGGTCCAGGCTTATCAAGAGTACTGAAGATTCAGTGATCTGGAATGTGGAGAGGGCGGACATTGAACAGGCTATTGAAGTAGAGGAGGTAAGCGACATGGCTACATCAACCAACAAAGCCGTCTTTGTTAGGCAGCGAGGAAGTGAAGTATTCAAATTTGTTACCTTGCGACCCTTCCAAAGACAGGATGAAACCACAGTCGAGAAAAGAAAGGTTTTGTGTTACAAACCGATTGATGAAGAAAAATCGGAGTTTCATCAGGCGCTATTACATGCCAAAGAACACCTGCCTGAAGGGTCTGGCCCAAGGGAAGCCATGGTGGCTAAGGCCAAGGAATTTATCGAAACCGATGGGTCCACTTTTGTCCGAAACATTCATGACTTATCGAATCCACAAGCGCCCCGCTCCTCTCAATATACTGGTTATAAATCGTCTCTGGGCCTATTGGAAGAGTGGATCTTTAGGGGAAAAAATCCGATTTTACACGAAGACCTGCTGTCGGAAATTAAGAACGTATATAAAAAAGATAACATTAATGACATTGTGCAAAGCCCTGAGTTTCAGACAGACATATACAGGCTTCAAGACAGCATCATGGCTCTAGCCATCGTTCCATCCTATGTTCATAGTCAGCGGGATCGTCTGGTCAATGCCTTACGTATATGCAGAATCATCGAGAGGATGATCGAAAGTGACCCAGGACTGATGCAATCCTACGGTATTGACAAGGCTATGAAAGCCCCTGTGGTTTTACCCACGGATGTTTTTCCATTGCCACCTGCCAAATTATTAGAAGTCGAAGCCCCTACCGATCAAAATGGGGAACAGGAAGAAGAATTCGGACAACTGAGTGAAAAACGCATCGCTCTGAGGACAGCCATTGAGGAATTGGCTCATCTGAGACCTAACGATTACCTTCCGCCGTCACCAGCTACTGAGGAACCTCTTATCTCAAAATTAAAAAAGGAAGATATCAAAAAATTGAGCAACTCCACCAAGGCAGTCCTCAAAGAGCTCAGCATTGACCTGACAAAAGAGACCATTCCTGAGGTGCTGGGTATACTCGAGGTAGAAATTGGTACGGCAGAAGAGGCAAAAGCATCTGAGCTTCAGTTGGTCGTGGAAGAATTCTTAGAACTTTCCTCTCCGCCTTTTCCGCCACTGGCTGAAAAGGAAATTGCAGCTGCTGTAGAGGAGTGGAAACCCTGGATGCTTAAGCAAGAAGCGATTGACCAGCTTTGTGATACAACCAAGCAGGTCATACAGGGGCTTGGCTTTGACCTCAGCAGGGATCCGGTTCCCGTTGTGATGAATGCCCTTGAGAAAGAGCTTGTCAGTGTAGGGGCACAACTATACATACCGCCCAGGCGGAAAAGAATGATCCGCCACGGCACAAGTAGGTTGGAGTTCTTGCCGGGGCTCGAAGTTTTCTCCGCGGTCGCCAGAGGAACTTGAGCCGATTCGAGTGCCTCAGACTAAGGGTCTTGTTGTGCCTATAGGATTTGGTGAATATAACAGCGTTCGGCAGACCCTTTTGATGTATGAACCGGGCGAGATCGCTCATATTGAAAACGTTCTCAGGGGAGAACACAAGGAGCGGGTCCACCGGCGTCTTCGCCGTCTTGAAGAGGAGGTGACCTACGAGGAGGAGCGCAAGGCTGTTACAGAAAAAGACCTGCAGAGTACAGACAGATTCGAGCTTAAGCGGGAAGCATCCGAGACCATCAAGGAAGAGCACAAGGCAGAGGCAGGCGTTACCGTTAAATATGATGGCCCTTCTGTCGATGTCGAGGCAAAAGCAGGCTATACTTACACCCATGCTAAAGAACAGGCTAAGAAAACCTCGGTCTGCTATGCAAAGAATGTCACCGAACGCTCCCTGAGCCGACTGGAAGAGAAGGTCCGCGAGGTCAGGGTAGAAAAAACCATCGAGGAGTTTGAGGAGACCAATACTCATGGCATAGACAACAAAGACAAGCCCGACCATGCCGTTGGTATCTATCGCTGGGTGGACAAAATCTATGAGGCACAGGTCATCAACTACGGCCAGCGTCTGTTTTCGATTTCGTCGTTCCCGAGCCTGCCGCATTTTATCTCTACTCACTGACCCATGGTGCGACAACAGACCTGGAAGAACCTGTACCGCCGATGGTCGATGAAAATGGTGAACCATGTGAGGAGGATAATCCCAATGCGAGGTCATTAAGGCCTGATGATATTTTGCCAGATAATTACATGATATGGATTGCGCAGTATGAGGTATCAGGTGCTAAGCCGCCGCCAACATTTGAAATAGTGAAAGGTCATTCTTTTTCAAAAGCACCGGAAAAGACTGGCGAGGATGATAAGGAAGAAAAAGAAAAGTACCTGTTAAGCAATGAAACAATTCCAATTCCAAAAGGCTATCGACCATACTTTATTTCTGTCGATTTGTCGCATCCACGGTTTTTGGATACTTATTTAAGTATAGCGGGTGACAATAGCAAACCTAGTATTGACCATAACGAACCCAATATCCCTGTTCTGTATGAAGACAAAAACTACCATGGTAGAAGATTCCCGCTTCGAGAGTTAAGCATATTTCATCTGGGCGATTATCATTTTGATAATAAGAGTTTCTTCCATTAAAGTCCCTCCAGGCTGGGCGGTATTTGCAACCCAGCATCACAACTTTGGAGGAAGCCGATGGTACATCACAAGGAATGTTAATCATAATGAATTAAAGGCATTGAAGTTACACGACAATATCACTGGTGTGGAAGTTTATCCTCCAGCGGATTTTTATAAAAAGTACACAGGCCTCGGCCACTTAAACTATACAGGAGAGGATGGAGATCAAACTGGAATTCCAATTTCAGTTGCAATCAAAAGGTCTGACGGCTCTGTGATGAATGTGAATCTATGCTGTCGCAGGACTGATATGCATATGAATGAATGGCAGCTCGAGACCTACGACGCCATCATGCAGGCCTATCAGAACAAAAAGGCTGTATACGAGGAAAAGTTGGCGATGGCGGCGATTCAAGAGGTATCAGCATGTCAGCCGGAGTCCGGAGCAGAGCGCGAGATTGAAGAGATAGAACTAAAACGGTGGGCTCTTTCCATGATCACAGGGCAATACTTTGAAATCTTCAATGCCATGCAGACCGACCGCCAGGGGTATCCGGGCATCAACTTTGCCGAGGCAGAAGCGGAAGGCTCCTATATCCAGTTCTTCGAGCAGGTTTCGCAGGGCCCCTTATGACCTACCTCTTCTATCCCTATTTCTGGGGGAAGAGAAAGGCAACCTGGGAGGGGGTCACCTGGATCGACAAAATAACAGGCATCCAGGATGTGGATCCGCTATTTGAAAAGTTCCTTAAGGCAGGCGCCGTCCGAGTCACAGTACCGGTGCGTCCTGGTTTTGAGGAAGCGATTCAGAATTACGTTTCTACAGGACAAATCTGGAACGGCGATGAGAAGCCCACGCTTGATGACCCCTTGTATGTCTCCATTGTGGAAGAGATTCAGCAACAGCAGGGCGCATACGTTGAAAAGTCCGAGGGAACGATATCTGTGGAGCTTGGCAATGCACAAGTTGTCGGCGCAGGAACAAATTTTGAAGAAAACGATGTTGACCGCGAGATCTACATCGAAGGCAAGCGCTATGTCATCGCTGAGATTCAGGACGCAGCGCATCTCAACCTGACTGAACCCTACCGTGGTGAGACCAAACAGTATGCGCGTTATTACATCGGTGCAAGACTGGTCGGTGGACCATGGGAAGTCAGGGTTCCCACCTCATTGGTATATCTACAGGAGGACGCCACCCTTCCCGACTTTAATGAAGAAGGGTAAATGTTATGGGTTCCGTTCGCTTTGTAGATATACTATATGAAGCAAAAGATGGACTTCCGCAGCTTTTCGAGCTTGATCCCTCGATCTATGGGCGCACGCCATCAAATCTCCTTGATGAGGCTATCCGATTCTATAATTATCCTGCAGCAGGGCTCTATGCAACTGCAACTGCCTGGCAGGTTTTTCGTAATGACCATGTCAACAAAGCCATCCTATTACTCCACGATGTCTTGAAGGAAGGTATCGTCACAATGGTTGGCAATCTTTATAAGGACATACTAGGGCATCTGGATAAGAAAAAGTGCGGAAATGTGGGTGGGTATCATAGTGAGCTTGGCTCCATGTGTGCCGAGCTCTTGGTCTCGCCTAAATGTCGAAGTCAGGAAAAGTTAAAGATGCTCGAAAGAAGCCCGAACTTAGTGCATTTCAGGGAGTTTGAGAGACTAATGGAAAGCCTTGGGCTCTTAAGAACATGGGGGGAAAGAATAGAGAACATTTATCAAGAGCGTTATTCAAACCTAATTGGAGGATCTGAATCTGAAATAAGACAGGCATTGTTTGAGCCCGCATGGGGTGGTTCATGGATTGTAAAGCCCAATGAATATCTTTGGAAAACCCGAGACAGGATTTGGAATCCAGAAAACCCTATTTGGCCGTATGCTCCGGGTAATGTTGGTCCAACTGAAAAATTGTATTTTTCCCTATTGTCGGGTGTTTTTAAACGACAGCATAATATTCCTTTTTCACAGTCAAGAAATCATTTCGGCCAAACAAAGGACCCTTTTTTGCAGAGAGTGTATCAGCAATCCAAAACAATTAAGCAAATTATGCCGTCCTATGAGCCGAAAAACAAAAGAATAATTGTATGGAATCTTGGAAGAGAAATCTTGAGCACCTCGCTTATATCTTTGAAAAAGCAATATCTGAAGTCAAACACGAGCCTGGGTAGAAGAAAAGAAGAAGAATGGACTTCTTGGATAAAAAGAAATGGTTGCGGTGTTAGGGTGGGTCTTCCTGCGGCATTGGGTTTGATTGGTATTCTCTATGCCTATATCACCGATCTTCAGGCACGAACCCTGATGGCAGCCCTCTCCAGTGCAATTATTGATATCTATGAGAAAATCAATGGTTACACCGCAGTGGGTTTGTGTGAGGCTTTGAGCAGGAAAGGTGCCATCGCAACTGTTGGAGACCAAACGGTGCTTGAGAAAGAGCTAGTCGGCATTCTGAGGCAGTGGCGAACCTTTCCCGCCGCAGAGGTTCAAGAGCTGAACCCTTGGGGAGATGCAAAGGTAGATAAATCGGTTAGAGAATGCTTAAGCAGCTTCTAAAAAGGCCTCTAATATCTGAGGATAGATGGGAAAAAACTCGATCTTTTAGAAAACAAAAGAGAGAAATCAGAGAATGTGTGAGTTTTGAGGATTTCCACCGAAACTATATCCCAAGATTTCCGATTATAACAAAAGGATTTTTCGATAATGTTCCTTTACCGAAAGAGCAGATTCATGGAGAAGATTTTGAGATTGACAAGTGGTATGCTGACGAGAAATTGTATGGAGCAACATTTGAATCCCAGGTTCATGTATTTATCGCGTTTCAATTTTTAGAAAGATCGAAAAAAATCTTAAAATGGAATTGGGAAAGCAAAAAGTACCGGTTTAAAGAAGACAAAAAGGTGCTAAAGAAAAAAAGACACCCATGTTTCTTTATTACGGCAGGGTTTTTTGTCTTTGGCGGAAGAAAGCGCCCGCATCTTACCCATCGTCATGGAATGACAGATTCAATAACTATTGCTGTTCTAGAAGCTGCCTATGAAGCAGAAAAGGTGGCATCTGACCATTATGTTGGTTATTCCCGAAAAGCTGTTGAAGAAAGATATCCGAATATTGCCTATCTTTTTAGCGCATATGCGGTTTCTGAAAAAATTCATGCAAAGAACTACAAAAGGATACTTGCCTCATTGAACGCAGGGTTTGAAGAGCCTGAATTTAATATTTTTATATTAGACACTAAAGCAAATTTAATGAGTGCTTCAGAGGGTGAACTGAAAAGATGAAGGAAACCTATCCAGATTTCCTTGCGAAACTAAAAAATGAATCGCATGACGAAGCTATTATCAATTGTATGTATTCTTAGAAATTCGATCGGCAACATAAACGGAAAATCAACGAAGTTCGGAATTATTCAAAATGGTTTTTTGGTTCAGTGGCAAAAAAAATTGAGGGAATGAAATTTGACTTTCATGTATGTGAGATTTGTGGATCTAAACAAATCCCGGTTTCATAGAGGAGCAACTGGTGCCCGGCAGTTTGGAGTTTGCCATTCGATATGCTCATTGAGACGCGCATGGACATGTCGGTATTTGAGGGCAACTACAAAAATGACGAGACAGGCCGCAGTGCCTATGATCCTAAGATTTTGTTAAAAGTGGTATTGTTGGCTTACGCGCGGGGGCTGATATCCTCGCGGCAAATTGAAAGGGCCTGCTGTGAGAACGTGACCTTTATGGCGCTGTCTGGCAACCAGCGGCCCGATCACAGTACCATTGCAACTTTTGTATCTTCGATGAAAGATCAGATATTGCCTTTGTTTTGCGACATTTTATTGGTCTGTGAGCAAGAAAACCTATTGGGCGGGACCTTTTTTGCCTTAGACGGGGTAAAGCTACCGGCTAACGCGTCCAAGGAGTGCAGCGGCACGATAGCAGAACTAAAAAAGAAAAAGGACAAAATACAACAAAAAGTCAAGCGCCTATTAAAAGATCAGATTGATGCGGATAAAGATGACGATGATGATTTTCGCACTCCACCCAAAGTCGAGCAGCAAATTGAGAAGCTTAACAAGCAAGCCGATCGCATTGAAAAATGGCTCAAAAAAAATAATGCCAAGATCAGCTCAAATGGCAGAGAGCTCAAAAGCAATCTAACCGATAATGACTCGGCGTTAATGCTCACCTCCGGCGGCACCATCCAGGGCTACAATGGCCAGGCGCTGGTGGATGACAAGCACCAGATTATCGTTCATGGACAAGCCTTTGGCAGCGGACAGGATGCCAAACATCTTGATCCCATGGTTGATGGGGCTAAAGCCAATCTGGAAAAAATCGGTCAGAGTGCAGATTATTTTAAAGGCAAGATTTTAACTGCTGATACCAATTACCATAATCAAAGCAATTTAAAAAAGTGCCACGATGAACAGCTTGATGCATATATACCGGATTTAAAATTTCGCAACCGCGATTCACGATTTGCTACCCGGCCAAGGAATAAACCCAAGAAGGGTAAAAAATTTGTATTAGAAGATTTTAAGCACAACAAAGCTGCCGATCACTATATTTGTCCCAATGGTAAGGTGCTCAAGCTAAACGTAAAGCGCCACACCACAGATCACAATATCTACCGCCGCTATATGGCCGATGAAGCCGATTGCAGCCGCTGTTCATTAACGCATCGATGTTTTTATCGCAAAAATACAAAACGTCGTTCACTGGATGTTCCCATCGGTGCAGCAAACACCAATTTTTCCAAAGCCATGCAGCACAAAGTTGATAGTGAGAAGGGACGCAAAATATATCCACAGCGCTTTGCCATTGTGGAGCCGGTTTTTGCCAATATTAAAACCCAAAAGCGCTTGAATCGATTTACGCTAAGAGGCAAGGTCAAAGCTAACATCCAATGGATGCTCTATTGCATGGTGCATAATATCGAAAAGATCATGAACTTTGCCACGGCATAAGCGGGATTATCAGCTCCAGGGCATACAAGCGGCATAATAAAACTTACCAGCAGCCCAAAATACGACTTTAGAAATGTTTGAAGTTTGGCGCAACAGATGGATGTTTAAAAACAACTTATTCAACAACTTCCCAACATATCAGCACTTTTGAACTCCGAAAAAACCTGTGATACTTGTTTTATATCACAAATTATAGAGGCCTTAGACATTATCCCCACGATGTCTTGTCTCCAGTCTCACACAAGTGTTGACCATATCGTTGACCAAGCCAAAAGAAAAGCCCTTTTTAGATAAGGGCTTTTCTCATAACATATTGATATTATTATGGTGCCGAAGGCCGGACTTGAACCGGCACGGCTTTTGGCCACTACCCCCTCAAGATAGCGTGTCTACCAAGTTCCACCACTTCGGCTTATATGAAATACGCGGTTGAATGAAATACTGATTATTCGCTTTTCGCCGGTGCGTTGCTTTCCTGCGGAGCGGTCTGCTCTTGGGTTGCAGGCGCTGATTGGGCCGGAGCTGTACTCTCTTGCGTTGCAGTCCCGCCCTGGGCTGCCGGTGCTGGCTGTTCAATCGGCGCCGGGGTTGACTGAATGATCGAGTCTGCCGTTCGATGGCTGGACAGGTAGGCCAACGCCAGGGACGTGAGCATAAAAATAATGGCCGCGCCGGTCGTGGCCTTGCTTAAAAAAGTTGAGGCCCCTGTGCTGCCGAACAGCGTTTGACTGCCTCCACCGCCAAAAGCGGCCCCCATATCGGCCCCCTTGCCGGTTTGAAGCAGTACAATCATGATCAGGGCGACACATACGATAACATGAACAATGATCAGTATGGTGGACATCATATTTTTTCTTTAAACCTCGATTTAATATCTTACAATTTTGCTGAAAGATTCGGCGTCAAGACTTGCGCCGCCGACCAGGGCGCCGTCAATGTCGGGCATCGACATTAAACCCGCGATATTATCCGGTTTGACACTGCCGCCGTATAAAATCCTGATGGAGTCGGACAGTGCATTGCCAAAATTTTTCTCCACCAGAGAACGAATAAACTGATGGACTTCCTGGGCTTGATCATCGGTAGCGGTTTTGCCGGTTCCGATGGCCCATACCGGTTCATAGGCAATAATCAGCATATCCAGCTGTTCTGAAACCAAACTCTCTAACCCTTTTTTGACCTGTTTGTCAAGTACCGAAAATGTTTGTTCAGACTCACGCTCTTTTTCGGTTTCACCGACACAGAAAACCGGTTTAAGGCCAACCTGGATGGCGGCCTGAATCTTTTTGTTTACGGTTTCATCGGTTTCGCCGAAGTATTGCCGGCGTTCGGAATGGCCGATGATGCCATACTCGCAGCCCACGGACTTCAGCATGGGGGCGGAGATCTCTCCGGTATAGGCACCTTCATTTTCCCAGAAAAGATTCTGGGCGCCCAGGGCAACCGGGCTGTTTTGGATGACCTTGAATACCGGCCCAAGGGCCGTATAGGTCGGGGCGATCATGATGTCGACATCGGTAACCCCGGTCACGCCTTCAACCAGCTGGCTCGCGGTTTCTGCAGCTTCCTCCGGTGTTTTATACATTTTCCAGTTCCCCGCAATCAGCGGTCTGCGGTTTTTCATCGCAAGCTCCTTTTTCTCAAAGGTTCAAGGTTCAACGTTAAAAGGTTCAAGGGTTTAGATACCAAATAATAGCAGAAAAAGCAGGAGGCCAGTTACAAGAGGCCTGATGATTAAAGATCAGAAAACTTTGAACCCTGAACCCTTGAACCTTAGGTGTTATAATTGCGATCCCACCATCGCTGCCAGGTCCACCATTCGATGGGAGTAACCGGACTCATTATCATACCAGGAAAGCACTTTTACCATATTGCCGACAACATAGGTTGTGGGGGCATCGACAACTGAAGAAAGTGAGCATCCGTTGTAATCAACCGAAACCAGTGGTTCTTCACTATATCCAAGAATACCGGCCAGGGATTCTTCCGATGCGGCCTTGAGGGCCGAATTTATTTCTGAGATGGTAATATCGGGTTTTTCGACAGTTGCCACAAAATCCACCAGAGAAACATTGGGCGTTGGGACCCGGATGGCCAGACCATTGAGCTTTCCGTCTAGTTCCGGCAGCACCAGTGATACGGCCTTGGCTGCACCGGTGGTGGTGGGCACCATCGAAAGGGCAGCTGCTCTAGCTCGGCGCAGATCCTTGTGCGGGAAATCCAGCAGTCGCTGGTCACCGGTGTAGGCATGGATGGTGGTCATCAATCCGGTCTTTAAGCCAAAATTTTCCAAAATCACTTTAGCTACCGGCGCCAGGCAGTTTGTGGTGCATGAGGCATTCGAGATAATATGATGCTGGCGTGGATCATACTGATTTGAGTTAACGCCCATCACAATGGTGATGTCCGGATCTCCGGCCGGTGCCGAAATGATGACTTTACGGGCTCCGGCGGCCAGGTGCCGGGAAGCGTCTTCACGGTCGCGAAACAATCCGGTGCATTCCGCTACAATATCAACACCCAGTTTACGCCAGTCAATTTTATCGGGCTCCTTGATGGACCGGATGGCAACCGAATTGCCGTTAACCTGCAACCGGTCATTTTCAGCTCTAATCTCTGGTTCGAATCTGCCGTGCACCGAATCATATTTAAGTAAATGGGCAATCGTGGCGCTATCGGCAAGGTCATTGATCGCGACAACTTCAACCTCGGGATGATTCCATGCTGCTCGAAAGACCAGACGCCCAATCCTGCCAAACCCATTAATGCCGACTTTTACCGTCATAGGTGCTCCTTTAAATGTTTTGCAATCACCATTGCATCTGCGCCGGTTTCTGGATAGTAATGAGATCTTCTACCCAGCAGCTAAAAACCCGACTTCCGATAAAGGGCGATCGCTGTTTTATTGGTGGGACGTGCTTCAATGTAAACCGAATGGACTAACTCCGCTTATTCCCTTTTAATATACTGCTTGCTAGAGAAATACTTTTTTTACCGAACTCCTCCAGTTTGACTGCCAGCTTTTCAAGCTCCATTTTGTTCCGGATATTATCGGCCTGGATCAAAATGGGAAGGTTGACGCCGGAGATGACCTCAATATGTCCTTCTTCCAAAAACGAATAGCTTAAATTCGACGGGGTTCCGCCAAACATGTCGGTTAATATCAGTACACCATCTTCTGAACTGACCGATTTGATACCAGCGGCAATCTTTGCACGCAGCACATCTGTGCTTTCGTTCAAGTCAATCGATACGGATACCAGCGCTTCGGGCCTTTTGCCGATAATAAATTCAGCGGCTTCAATTAGCGCATCCCCTAACTGACGATGCGTTACAATTACAATACCGATCATAATTCACCTTTAAAAAAACAAGTGAGCTAAAGTTATGATGATCTCTCGTGCCTCAGGCGCTTGGCCGGTGGGCTTCATCTTTTTTTATTAAATGATCGATGGACCCAGAGGCTCTCGACGGGCAGACATTCATCAATTTTAGGCATTTTAGATCATTTTAACATTTTAGCTCATTTCCCTTTTTTTAGAAAGCTTGAAGCTAGGCCGACTGATCGATATCCCGATGCGCAATTTCGGTTTGTTTTCTGGTTTTTCGAATGTGATCAAAAATGGTGCGCGCGATGGTTACGGATCGGTGTCGACCGCCAGTGCAACCGATGGCAACCGTTAAATATGCTTTGCCTTCCTTTTCATACATTGGGATCAAATAGTCAAGTAGATCCAGATATTTATTGAGAAAGGTCTGGGTGTCTTCATGGCTTAAGATGAAATCTTGAATTTTTGCATCCTCGCCATCCAAATGTTTTAATTCTGCAACGAAATAGGGGTTGATCAGAAAGCGTACATCGATGATTAGATCAGCGTCGAGCGGCACACCGTATTTAAAGCCGAAAGAAACAATTTGGATCCGCATCGCGACAATTTTTTTGCTTTTGCGGGCTACCTCTGAAATTTTAGCCTTGAGTTCATGAACATTGTAATTGGAGGTATCGATGATTTTATCGGAAACTGTGCGCAGATCTTCCAATTGTTGCCTTTCGGCCCTAATACCCTCTAAAAGGCTTTTACCCTGCGAAAGTGGATGTTGCCTTCGCGTGGCGCTGTAACGTTGGACCAGAACATCTTCTTTGGCTTCAAGAAAAAGGATTTCGAACTGGTACCCTTTTTTTTTGAGAGATTTAAAAATCTTACTGTATTTTAAAAGAAATCCCTTTTCCCGTAAGTCCATTACGAGCGCAATTCCGGCGATTTCTGTATTGCTTTCAATTGGTAATTGGAGGAATTTGGGAAGGAGGGCGACCGGCATATTGTCAACGCAATAAAAACCGGCGTCTTCTAATGCTGCCATGGCCGTACTTTTTCCAGAGCCCGCTAGGCCGGTAATAATGATGATGGTTAAATGTTTCACTTTAGAGAATTAAGGGGTTGCACCCCAATTGGAATGTTGGAATACTGGAACGCTGCGGCCTAAAATTCTTCATCCTCTTCTTTGATAACCTCGAATATTTCCTGGCGGTCGGCCGCATTCAGCAACCGGTCTTTGAAGTGGTCATTTTTTAGAATTCTTGAAATTCGGGCTAAAAGCTTCAAATGAAGACCGGTTGAATTCTCAGGGGTTATCAGGACAAAGAAGATATGGGTGGGTTGCCCGTCAATCGATTCAAAATCGATGCCCTTACGGCTGAGACCAAAACCCAGAACAAGCGTTTCAAGGTCCTTAATTTTGCCATGCGGAATTCCAATCCCGCCGCCGATACCGGTACTGCCAAGTCGTTCTCTTTCCATCAGCACCCGGGCCAGATTCTCCTGACTCATGCCGGTAATTCCGACCAGAGGGACCACCAATTCCTCCAGAACACCTTTTTTATTCTGCGATTTTAAATCATCTAAAATCGCTTCTTTTTGCATAACTTCAAGAATCTTCATAATTTCATAATTTTTAATAAAAATCGATTAAAGGGCTCCCGGGGTAAACCGCCGGGCGCAACGTAAATGTAATTCCAAAAATTAAACCTGCAAGCTTATTTTTACGCGTAAAGGTCTTTGCGTAAATTGCGTGTGAGAATAGGATTTATTTTAAAAAAAAGAATCGGGTAGCGTGTTATACCACCTTTGAACTTTTGCGGCAATCTAAACCCGCTACCCGCTAAAGGATTAGCTGTTCGGTTGTATCAACCCATAATGGCCGTCTTTACGTCGATACAAAACATTGACCCGATCTGAACGGGCGTTTGTAAATACCAGAAAATTATCATCTAGCAGGTCCATCTGTAATGCCGCTTCTTCAACATGCATCGGTTTATATTCGATATATTTTATTTTAATTTGCCGTTCCAACTCCTCTTCGGGCAGGTTCATCTCCTCTGCCAGCATGTCCCTGTTGCGGGCTTTGGCACCGCTGCGGCGCTCCCTGATCTTTTCTTTGCTCTTTTTTATTTGTTTTTCAAGTTTATCAAGAACCATATCGATGGCCGAGTACATATCGATAGTTTCTTCTTTGCCGTTTATTGTCAGACGGTCTCCGCTAATATTGATTTCAGCCATATGGCGGAATTTTTCAACTGATAAAACGACATTGGCCTCTGCGGGATTATCCAGTAGGCGATCAAATCGATCGAGTTTTTCCTGGACATATGATCTTAAGGTATCGGAAGAATCGAGGTTCTTAAACGTAACCGATGTCTGCATACTTACTCCCCCCCTAAATCTGTTTGCGCTTGTTTGAAGGTAAGACTTTCAGCATTTCACGATATTTCGCAACCGTGCGACGTGCGATGTGAATGTGATGATCCTGTTTTAAAAGCTGCGAAATTTTATCATCACTGTACGGCTTTTTCGGATCTTCGTTTAAAATAATCTGTCTGATGTTTTCCTGAACGCTGGCAGATGCAATATTTCCACCGTGGGCCCGCCTGATTGAACTGTTGAAAAAGTATTTGAGCTCAAAGATACCCTGCGGTGTGTAAGCATATTTATTGGTCGTAACCCGGCTGATTGTGGATTCATGCATCCCAATATCCTGAGCAACATCCCGCAGCACCATCGGTTTCAAATAGGCAATTCCTTTTTCGAAAAATTCCCTTTGAAATCCCAAAATGCTCTCCATGACCTTATAAATGGTTTTTTGACGTTGATGGATGCTTTTAATCAGCCAGGCAGCTGACCGGATTTTGTCCTGGATGTAATCTTCGGCTTCCCCGGAAATTTTTTTGCCCTGGCTGATGGTGCTTTTATAAAAGGAATTGACGCGAAGTTTGGGCATGCCGTCGTCATTGAGCATGATCACAAAATCGTCTTCCAATTTATAGACATGGATGTCCGGATTGATATATTGCGGTGTTTCCTCGCTAAACTGCCGGCCGGGTTTGGGTTCGAATGCCTTGATGACATTGACCGCCGATACCACCTCATCCATGCTTATTTTTAATGCCTTGCAGATGCCTTTATAATTTTTCTTTTCAAGGTCATGCAGGTGGTTGCTGATGATCTCGCTGATAATCGTATTTTCGAATCCAAAATGGGCGGCCTGAATGAGCAAGCACTCTTTTAAATCTCTGGCGCATACGCCGATCGGGTCAAAGGATTGCATTCTGGCAAGAAGATTTTCAACCGTCTCCACAGAACTGTAAGATTCCATGGCAATTTCTTCAACGCTACCATCTAAAAACCCGTCGTTGTTGAGGTTGCCGACAATGAGGCTGGCGATGGATTCTTCCTGCCTGGATGGTTTGGTCATCAAAAACTGCCACAACAGGTGATCGCGTAAGGACTTTTTAGGGGCGATAAAGGCTTCAAAACGCGGCGCATCTCTATCTTCGGACTCATAGCTGGTCCTGCCGGGTGTATTGTATTCACCCAGATAATTGCTCCAGTCGATGTCGTCATGAATTTTTTCTTCGATCTTGACTTCTTCTGTCTTGGGGTTGTCCTCAGCTGGTTTTTCAGACTGCTCCGCCAAATTTTCATCGGCGGCACTTTCCTGAACTTCCTCTAGTGCCGGATTTTCCTCAAGCTCCTGTCGAATGGTGTCCAGCATTTCTAAGCGGGACAGCTGCAGCAGTTTTATGGCCATTTGCAGCTGAGGGGTCATGATAAGCTGCTGCGTTAATTTGAGTTGTTGTCTTAGTTCAAGTGCCATATTATAATTCGAATTCGTCCCCTAAATAAGCGCGGCAGGCAGCTTCACTGTTGGCAATCTTTTGCGGAGATCCCGATTCAATTACCTGTCCGTCACACAATATGTATGCCCTATCACAGACACCCAATGTGTCTCTAACGTTATGATCCGAAATTAGGATCCCGATACCGCGTCGTTTTAGATGCTTGATTATATTTTTAATATCGTTGACCGCCAGGGGGTCAACTCCGGCAAACGGTTCGTCCAGGAGGATAAATGAAGGATTGGTGGCAAGCGATCGTGAAATTTCAAGCCGCCTTTTTTCCCCACCAGATAACAGGCTGGCTCTTTGTTCGGAGAGATGTTTAATGCCGAGCTCTTCAAGAAGCATGTCAGCCTGATCTCCCCGATTTGCATCCGAGTTTGGCAAAATTTCAAGAATTGCCATTATGTTTTGCTTTACCGTGAGCTTTCGGAAGATAGATGTGTCTTGGGGAAGATATCCGACACCTTTGCGTGAACGAATGTGCATAGGGTAATCAGTTATATCCTCATCGTCAAGCAACACATTGCCACCGTCAGGCTTCACCATCCCTACCGTCATGTAGAAGGTTGTCGTCTTGCCCGCCCCATTTGGCCCCAGTAAGCCGACAACATCGCCGCTTTTTACATCCAGGCTGACAGAATTTACCACCTGTCGTCTGCCATATTTTTTAATAAGGTTTTGAAGATACAATGTTGTCATTTGTTTGGTTTTAATATACGCGAATAGGTTTTCTTAAATTGAGCGTTTCAAATAACTTATTTTAAATGAGATGATCGAAAAATGCAACCATTTCAACGGGTCCGGATGGAACGAATTAGGGTTGCAATGTGGCCTTGATGCGCTTTTGCCCGCTGCCTTCTACAATTAATTTTCCTTGGCTGCGATGCAGTGTAAATTTTGTCCCGGTAATCGAATGGCCTCCTTGGTTGACCCTGGATTGTTCGCCCAGCAAAACAAGAACCTCTGATTTTATTGTATATTCAGCTCTATCTGTTTCGGCGATGATATCGGCGGTTACAATTTTTACATGTCCCTTTGCGATGATTTTTTCGATGGATACGCTATTAATGTCAGGGGTCTTATTTTTTATAGAATCCGGAGCGTAAATAATTTTAAGGCGATCCGAAGTGACCACGGCATCCGCCTGGGTGGCTTTGACGTTTCCGACAAATTCAATTTCTCGGGCATTCACTTCGGCATTGAGCTTATCGGACGTAATCCGAATTCGTTTGCTTTCATTATTTATATCTTTTGTATCAATGGCTTCAGATGCCGCAATGGCTGTATGTGCGCCGGTAAACACCGTTAACATGATGAATGCCTGCAGGGTACAGATGAATAAGAGCCGTTTACTCATTCTATAGTGCAAAATTATTCGCAAGCGTGGTTTCAACGTTTCCTTCCAGGGTGACTTTTTTCGTATTTAGATCAAATGATATGGTATCCGCTGCCAGATGCGCTTCGGGCCCGGAAATCGTAACCGGCGCTGTCGAATACAGCACGCGTTTATCGTGGGCGTAATTCAGTCCTTTGGTCAGCAGCTTGTATTCTCTGTTTATTACCACGACATTACCGGATACTTCAATATCATTTGAGTCGGTGTTCAATATGCCCTTATCAGCTGTAAGGGTAATTTCACTTGCATCATCGAGAAAAAAGGTGACCATCAGGTCGTCTAAGACCATTTGACTGGTCTTGCCGATATAATTGGCCGAAGCGGCTTCAAGACTCCATTCCTTTTTTCCTTTGCGGGTAGCGGTATGATGGATTTTACCGATTGACAGGGTCGCATCCGGCTCAACCGTCTCCGGGATCGGCTCGGTGACCGTTGAGTCCTGTTGAAAACCGATGTAAATCCAGATGACGCCACCGAGTGTAATGCAGATGGTCATCAGTAGAAATATTTTTAATTTTTTAGGTTTTCTATAATCAGTTGCCATGGATATTCTTTCTTCCAGATAAAATGCCGGACTCAATTCCGCACCGCGCCCAAGCTTATCAATCAGATTATTTATCCGCAGATTTCGCAGATTTACACAGATTTAAAAAATTATAAAGCAATTCTTGAACATTTATTTCTGTGTAATCTGCGTAATCTGTGGATTATGAATGCAGATTTCACTGCCGGGAGGAAACACAGGAGTTTTCAAAATTGGGAAAAAATATTTATCCTGTGCCCCGTTAAAAGTCAAGAAACGAAAAGAGGCCTTGATTCTCTATGGATGAACTGTTATTAAAACAAGTTTGATTGTTGTATGGGAATGGAGTGTAACCCTTTGAAAGAAAAAAGTAAAAATACAAAACGATGGATTGCGGGCATCGCCGTTGCCATCCTTTTACTGCCGGTTCTATGGCTCTTGCTGGTTCGGCTGGAAGGTCAAAAACCCGAAATCATTTTTGAGCAGGCATCGCCCTTTATTGGGAAGTCTCATGATTTTTCTATTTCGATAACGGATCAGAATAGCGGGCTGCGCAAAATTTGGGTGGCGATGATCCAAAATGGAAAAGAGGTTATCCTGACCGAGCAAGATTTTCCCTCAGCCGGAATTTTTGGCGGTGGGGAAATTAAATCCAAATCGCTGAACATCCCATTTGAGCCTCAAAAATATCAATTCTCTGACGGAAAGGCCATATTGCGCCTGGCGGTATGGGATTATTCATGGCGCGGGTGGTGGCAGGGAAATCAGGTCTATGTAGAAAAGAACCTGACCATTGATAGGCAACCACCGGAGATTGAAATGATCAGCACGGTTCACAACCTGACTCAGGGCGGGGCCGGGCTTGTGATCTACCGTACTTCAGAGGATTGTCGCCATACAGGCGTTCAAGTGGGCGACAATTTTTTCCCCGCTCATGCCGGCTATTATAAAGACCCCCGGATTCGACTGGCATTTATCGGGCTCGGCTACCAGCAGGGCCCGGGAACCCAGATTTGGGTCAAAGCCGTCGATGAAGCCCAAAACAGCGCCAAGGCCGGGGTCAAGCATTATATTCGCAAAAAAGTTTTTAAAAACGATAACATCCGGATTTCGGAGCGGTTTTTGAACTCGAAAGTGCCCGAATTTGAGAACACGATTGCGCTGGATTCGAGCGGATCGCTGGTGGATAAATTTTTAAAGATCAACCGGGATTTACGCAACGCCAATTATCAGCAAATAAGCGAACTGGCGCAAACAACAGGCACCACCAGACGCTGGAAAGGCAAGTTTCTGCGAATGACCGGAGCGGCGAATCAGGCGGGATTTGCCGACCATCGCACCTATAAATACAACGGTAAAATAATTGACCGTCAGGTTCATCTGGGGTTGGATCTGGCCTCGGTAACCCATGCGCCGGTACCGGCTGCCAACAGCGGAGTCGTTGCCTTTAGCGGGCCCTTAGGCATTTATGGGAAAACCGTTCTGATCGATCACGGATTCGGCCTGTTCAGTATGTATGCCCACTTAAATCGCAGCGATGTCAGCAAAGGGCAGGAGGTGTCAAAAGGCGATATACTGGGCCGTACCGGCAGCACCGGGCTTGCGGGCGGTGACCATTTGCATTTTAGCATTCTGATTCATAACACCTTTGTCAATCCAATCGAATGGTGGGATGCGGCCTGGATAAAGAACAATATTACATCCAAGATTGACGCGGTGCCGTCGGCCCCGGCTCTCAAATAATTATAAAGCGGGTTATTGGGTATTTTGAACTGGTTATTCGGTATTCGGTATTGGGTATTTGGTATTGGTTTGAATATTGAGAAAAGAATCTGTTTTTAAGACTATAATCTAATACCTAATACCCATTATCTAATACCTAAATTAATTATGCCAGAAACTTTTCGCGCCTTTATCGCAATTGATCTGCCCGAAAGCGTCAAGTCCTTTCTGAGCGAGGCTCAGGAGGCACTCAAGTTGCATAGGTTTCGGGTCAAATGGGTCCGGCCGCAAAACATTCATCTGACGCTTAAATTTTTGGGGGATACGGCGACAGCCGATACCGATAAAATCGTTGAGGCGATGACGCTGGCAGCAAAGAACTGTCCAATCGTGGCCCTGACGGCTAAAGGTATCGGGGTTTTCCCGAATGTGAGACGGCCGCGGGTCATATGGGCGGGACTCAAAGGACAGCTTGAGACGCTGGCAAATTTGCAGCAGACGCTCGACGCTCATTTGGCGGATTTGGGTTTTGCCGGAGATACCCGGGCGTTTAAATCCCATTTGACATTGGGGCGCGTTAAAGGAAAAATCGCCTCTGACCGGATGAAAGCTGCGATTGATAAACTAAATGAATTCGAATCTGAACCGTTTGAAGCCAACCGGGTCATTTTGTTTAAAAGCGAGTTGCGGCCTAGCGGGGCGGTTTATACCAAGGTGCACGGGATTGCCTTCCAGGGGCAATCGAAATTATGTTGACAATTGGCATTAATTTAAGAGGAGGGCTTTATGACTATTTCACCGGATAAGGAAAAAGCATTAGAAACGGCGATGACCCAGGTCGAGCGTCAGTTTGGTAAAGGTTCCATTATGAAACTGGGAAGCCGTCCGGTAGTCGATGTGCCGGTTATTTCTACCAGTTCGCTTGCCCTTGATAAGGCGCTGGGAATCGGTGGGTTGCCCCGGGGAAGAGTTATTGAAATATATGGCCCCGAAGCTTCCGGTAAAACCACGCTTGCGCTGCACGCGGTGGCCGAAGCCCAGAAGAAAGACGGCATAGCCGCCTTTATTGATGCGGAACATGCGCTTGATACCGCTTATGCCAAAAGACTCGGGGTCAATTGTGACGATCTGCTCGTTGCTCAGCCGGATACCGGCGAACAGGCGCTGGAAATTGCGGATATGCTGGTTAGAAGCGGTGCCATCGACGTCCTGGTGATTGACTCGGTGGCCGCCCTCGTGCCGCGTGCAGAAATTGAAGGCGAGATGGGTGACTCCCATATGGGCCTTCAAGCCCGGCTGATGTCACAGGCGATGCGCAAGCTGACCGGCACCATCAGCAAAACCATGACTTCGATCATTTTTATCAACCAGATCCGGATGAAAATCGGCGTGATGTTCGGAAATCCCGAAACCACTACCGGCGGCAATGCGTTGAAATTTTATTCCTCCGTCAGACTCGACATCCGACGAATTGGACAGATCAAAGACGGGCAGGAGGTGGTCGGAAACCGCACCCGGGTTCGGGTGGTTAAAAATAAAATGGCACCGCCGTTTACCGAGGCTGAGTTTGACATCATGTACGGGGAAGGCATTTCAAAACACGGGGATTTAATCGATGTGGGCGTTGAAGCCGGCATTATTGAAAAAAGCGGGTCATGGTATTCCCATGGCGGTGAACGCATCGGGCAGGGGCGGGAGAATGTCAAAAAATTTCTAAAAGACAATCCCGATCTTTACGAATCCATGTACCTTAGGGCCAGAGAGTCACTGGGGCTGTCCGGTTCGGCAAAAGCGGAAACCGAGGACGAGGACAAAAAGGAGAAAAAGGTTTGAAGTGGAGAGACCAATGACCGGCAATGAGATTCGCACCCAATTTTTAAAATATTTTGAAAAACATCACCACCGGATTGTTCGCAGTTCATCACTGGTGCCTCAGGATGATCCCACGCTGCTGTTTATCAACGCAGGAATGGTACAGTTTAAACGGGTATTCCTTGGTGAAGACAAAAGGGAATATATAAGGGCAACCACATCCCAGAAATGTGTGCGTGCCGGAGGCAAGCACAATGATCTTGAAAATGTCGGTTATACCGCACGACATCATACCTTTTTTGAGATGCTGGGCAACTTTTCCTTTGGAGATTATTTTAAAGAGGGTGCCATTGATTTTGCCTGGGATTTGTTAACCAATGGTTATGGGCTGCCGGGAGACAAATTGTACGGTTCCATTTATCTTGATGACGATGAAGCTTACGAACTGTGGCGAAAAAACATCGGCCTGCCGGATGACCGCATTGCAAGATTCGGCGAAGAAGACAATTTTTGGTCTATGGGAGATACGGGTCCCTGCGGTCCCTGTTCGGAAATTCTGATCGACCGTGGTGAACAATATGGATGCGATCGGCCGGATTGTGCGGTGGGTTGCGAGTGCGATCGCTATCTGGAGATCTGGAACCTGGTGTTTATGCAATTTAATCGGGATGCCTCCGGCAAGATGACACCGCTGCCCAAACCCAGCATCGACACCGGCATGGGGCTCGAGCGCATCGTTTCGATCATTCAGGACGTACCGACCAATTTTGATACGGACCTCATCCTGCCCATCATCCAAAAGACTGAGGACCTGGCGCAACAGCGCTTCGGTGAAACCCGCGAAACCGATGTGGCCATGAAAGTCATTGCCGATCACAGCCGGGCGGCTGCGTTTCTGATCGGTGACGGCATTATGCCCGCCAACGAGGGCCGGGGATACGTGCTGCGCCGCATTTTGCGCCGGGCCATTCGCTACGGGCGCAATATCGGCCTGGACAAGCCGTTTCTGCATAAAACCGCGGGCGTGGTGTTCGATATCATGAAGCCGGCCTATCCCGAACTTTCCGAGGCCGCTGCCTTTATCACCAATATCATCGAGAACGAAGAGGTGCGATTCCTTGAGACGTTGGATACGGGTCTGAAACTGTTAAACGATACCCTGTCCGAGATCAAGGCCAAGGGGGAGACCCGGGTGCCCGGCGATGTTATTTTCAAACTCTATGATACCTTTGGTTTTCCGGTGGATATCGTGCGGGATGTGGTTCGCGATGAAAACATGAGTCTCGACATGGAAGGATTTGACAGCGCCATGGACGCGCAGCGTGCCAGATCCCGTTCCGTGGCCACTTTTGCGAGCATCAGCGATGCCTATAAAAAATTGTCGGCCCGGGGATTCAAACCCGAGTTTCGTGGTTACGAGATGCTTGTCACCGATTCCAAAGTCAAGCTCATCGTTGAAGGGGAAAAGGAAATTTCTGAGGCTGGCGCGGGCCAATCCATTGAACTGGTGACGGATGAAACACCGTTCTATGCGGAGTCCGGCGGCCAGGTCGGTGACTCGGGTAAAATCAGCGCCAAGAATTTTGAAATGGAAGTGTTGGATACGATTAAGGACCCCACCGGGCTTGTCATCCATAGAGGCAATGTCACGGCCGGGAAAATAAAAAAGGGTCAAAAAGTGACTCTTAGTGTCGATGGGGCCAAACGCAAAGCAACCGAGTTGAATCATACGGCCACGCACATTCTGCATGCCGTTTTGCGCGAGGTTCTCGGAGAGCACGTTAAACAGGCCGGCTCGCTGGTTGCGCCGGATCGATTGCGCTTTGATTTTACCCACTTTTCACATGTGGACCCGGAGATCCTTGCGAAAATCGAAACCCGTGTCAATCGCCGCATCCGGGAGAACGTTCCGACCGAAACGGAAGAGATGGAAGCCGATGCGGCTTTTGAATCAGGGGCCACGGCACTTTTTGAAGAAAAATACGGCGATCGGGTTCGGGTTATTTCTTTATCCGATTTCAGCAAAGAGCTTTGCGGCGGGACGCATACCGGCAAAACCGGTGATATCGGGCTTTTTATAATTGTCAACGAAGCCAGCATTGCCTCCGGTGTCCGGCGTATCGAAGCGTTAACCGGCCAAGGCGCACTCGAATATGTACAGAGGAGGTCCAGGCTGCTGGAGGACAGCGCTCATCTGGTCAAAGAAAAACCCGACGCCTTAGCCTCTAAAATAAAAAAAATGATAGGCGATTTAAAGGCGCTCGAAAAAGAGACCGATCATCTCAAGGCTAAAATGGCCACCGAGTCGGCCGAAGCCGAAGGCAAAGCCGTTCAAACGATCAACAACATAAAGGTTTTGATCCAAAAAGTAACGGTGGATAATCCTGCTGCGCTGCGAGATCTGGCGGACAGGCTCAAAGAAAAAATTAAATCCGGTATTGTGGTGCTGGGAAGCGTTAGCGGCGCTAAAGTGTTTTTGATCGTGGGGGTGACCAAAGATCTAACAGATCGCTTTCATGCCGGAAATGTGGTTAAGCAAATCGCCGAAACTGTTGGCGGCAGCGGTGGGGGGCGGCCGGATATGGCCCAGGCCGGCGGCACGCTGCCTGAAAATCTGGATCAAGCCTTAAAAAAGGCTTACGAAGTCATCGAAAACATATAAAATTGGAATCCCCGGTTTTATTCGGCGGCTGTGATACCGTCGCTTATTTTTTCATAATTGCTCACGCAAAGCCGCAAAGCCGCTAAGCTCGAAAAGCGTTATAAGTTAAACCCTAAAAATGCTCTTGGCGCCTTTGCGTCTTGGCGTGAGGCCTAAAGTCTATCCGATGTGCTTTTTAATGGGATTTATTGATTGCGGGAGCTGATGGCTATCGTTGATGCATCGATTAAGCCCATCACGTGCTTGACCAGTGCCTGATAGCGCGTGTCCTGGTGCAATTCCACAAATTGATCCTGACGGTTTTTAACCTCATCCAGCAGCGACACATCTGATTGACGCCCCAATCGACCCCATCCGCGGATTACGGCAGCCAGATGCGACAGGAGGGGTATCATCTGACCGGGGCTTTCTTTCAGGTGGTAAATTTGTGAAGCCGGGTTGCCGTAGTCATTTAAGGCACTGCGCATGACTTCGAAAGCAGTCTTGCCGCCCACGAGTGCTAAAAAGATATGCACCTCCCTTTCCAGCGCCAGCAGAAATCGAATAGGCAAAAGTGGCTCTTCTGAAAGATGGCAGCCCAATGTTTCAGCAATTTTTTTACGAATGGTATTAATTTTTTGTAGAAAAGGTTTTTGTTGCCCGTCAACTTTCCAGGCGACATAGTTGACAACGTTTTCATCCAGACCGCCCTTTACCAGCAAAACTTCCTCAGGCGTCATTTCGATATCCATGATCACTTCTTTGTTGTAATCACGCAGAAACTGGTTAACCAGCATCATGGCATGCCGGTCCGAATAAGATACGCCTTCAGGGTTCTGGGTAAAATCCGTCAGAAGAACCTTGATTGCCCGGATCGGCTGTTTTATCTCCCCGACCAGAAGCTGAAGCGAATTTAAAAAGGGCAGGCGGTTGCTGCGCCGCGGCGTTTCTTTCAAGAATTCCCATAAAATTTCAAAAACTTTTTTTTCATGGCGTGCAAACCCTGGAACATTTTTCTCAAAGGCTGTTCTTAGAAAGTTGCCCCGGCCGTCAAAGCAATTTTGATAAAGCTGGATCATTTCGTGAGCGTCGCGGACTGAGATTTCAAAATCCGCGGCAATGGCTTCAAAATCCTGATCGCTGAAATTCTTGTCCGGACTGAGCTGAATGTGCTTTTTTTTGCGCGCGCCGGCCCGGATTTTAGAAACATCAAGAATTTTTATAAGATTTTTATCAACTTTGCCAAGCGGCGGCCCGGCGCCTTCGGGCCAGAATTTCAGCTCCTCATCCCAGACGACAAAATCCTTGAGGATTTCACCGGGTACCTGATCCATTCTGGACTGAATTCTGTTTAATACTTCATTCGCTAAATTTTGATCGATAGGGCTTTTATGCATATGCATTCGCAGATCAGTGATCAGCTTAGGCCGTTTGCTCAGCCCCTGAGGCTTGATGCCGGTGTAATCCTTGCCATAAATGTTTTTCATTTTTTCAATACATCGATCATCGTGTAAACATTTCCCTGAGCTCCCTCGCTGACCCTGGCTGCTAAGAACAGCACAGCATCCAGGGTGCCTCGGGCGTAAACGTCTCGGCCGTTGACATTGTGAGAAAACTCGAAGCGAACGGTTTTATCGCCGGAAGTCAAGGCATAGGTGTGCCAGCCATGGCCCGCCAGGTATTGTTGCGGAATGCCCCATTGGTCGGTTTGAATTTTGGGCTCCCGCTCTTTAATAATTTGATCCTCGCTGAAGTCAAGACCCATTTGATTGAAGTATCGAACCATGGCTTTGGCTGTACCGCTGGTGTCGGCCTTTCCTTTTTGATGGCTTTCTTTTATTTCCAGTGCATAGCCCTTGAAAAGGTCCGGAAAGGTTTGGGCGGCATATTCCATCATGGCCTGAAAACCGACAATTTGCTTTGCCATATTTGGCGCAATAACAGCCGAAATGGATGATGCTCGCACGCAAGCTTCAAGATCAGAGCGATCGCCGCCGGTGGTGCCCATGACAAACGGCAACTGGTATTTGCAATAAAACGCTGCATTGGCGTTTACCGCCGCAGGATGGGTATAATCAACACTGAGAAATTCCCCCTCTTTTTGCTTTAAATCATCAATGGCCTGTTCCCGCTCTTCCGGCTTTAGCAGACGTATGGCGATCGTTTCGATTTTATGCTCGGCTTCCTCGATTTCCGGGCCGGTCAGCGAAAAGGGCACGAGCGCGAAGCGGCCGTCAGCTGCCATATGCCGGGCGACATTTACGGCCATATTTCCGGGAATCCCATTGACCATTACTTTTATGTGGCTCATTTTTGCCTCCCTAAGGTTTTAATTTGATCATGCGCAATAACCGTATCTGCCAGCACACTGAGCATTGGCAATTTGCCGTCTTCATGATCCTTAAGGTTGTACTCGAGCGTTCGGACAGCTGCCGGGATATATTTTTCAAAATGCATCTTTCCTTTAACGCGGGTCAAATGCCCAAAAGCACCCAAAATCTGAAGGTTGCGGGTCAAACAGCAATAGTGATAGCAGCGCTTGAAATTGTCGGCATCCAGTCTCATTTGACCTTGCAGTTTTTCCACCGCGTATGCCAGCAGCTGAGTCTGGATGTCTTGCGGCAAATCGACATAAGGATCAATCAGCAACGACGCCAGATCGTATTGGATGGGGCCCATGCGAGCCCCCTGAAAATCGATAAAAAAAATCTGATCTTTTTTAATCATAATATTGCGGGACTGAAAATCCCGATGCATAAGGCCCGGCAGCGCGTGTTTCAAGGCATTTTCAGCCAGATATTCAAATTCTTTTTTAAAATCCGCATACTTAATTTTTAAGCCCAGATATGTATTTAAGAAAGCATCCACAAAATAGCGGCATTCTTTTTCCAGAATCAGGCTTTTACCATAACGGGGTGTCTGGTAGCACCATGCGGTATCAAATTGATCGACACCGGATGCGGCAAATTTTGTGAGCAAATGAATCACTCGTTGGTATAGGCCGATAACCTTTTCAAAAGGGTCGGTTTGCCGCACCGCCCCCTGCAAGTCAAGATTTCCAAGATCTTCCAGAAACACATAACCGGCAAAGGTGTCCGCCTCATAGATTTGCGGTACCGGCAAGCCCCTGTCAAAAAGATATCGGCCGATGTTTACAAAGGCATCGGCCTCATCGATCTGATCCGATTCCTTAATGCCGTGATCAACCAGAATCATTGATTTTTGGCCCATTTTTAAACGATACCATTGCCGGTCCGAGCCATCGCCTTTGAGATGCTCACGGCTGGCTGCCTGGATACGGTTGTCGGGAAAGGCCCGCTGAAACGTCTGCTGGGTCATGGTTTCAAACACGGTTAACTTATAGCGCTCGGGCGTACCGATATCTTTCCAATCGGCGTTGTGGGAGATATACGCTTTTATATTTTTCCCTTTTGCGAGCATACGGGCATAGGCATCAATACTGCTCGCCGGCATCTCGGGTGCGATGAATTTTAGAATCTCCCGATCCAGCACCTGGATGCCGGTAAAGGTGAGCGCGGATTGCCTGGACCGATCGGGCGTGGTTGCGGGTTGATAAAATTTTGCGACAAAACCATCGGCGTCGGTTATTATGCAGTTGAATTCGGGGTCGTCCGCCAGAACGAGGGTTACCGGATGTCCATGCTGAAGGTGAAAATCATAAACCGCTCTAAAATCGATTGCGGTGACAATGTCGGCGTTAATCACCATAAAGGGGTGATCATTCCAGAAATCTTTCACATTTATGATAGCACCGCCGGTTCCAAGGATCTGGGGCTCATATCGGGTTTCTACCGGAATGGCATAGGTTTGTCGGGCGACAAACGCTTCAATTTGCGCATGCAGGTGATGGGTGTTGATCATAATTGACTCACAGCCGGCCTCGATCAGTTTGGTGATCGTGATATCCAGCAGGGGCCTGCCGCAAATTGTGAAGAGGGGTTTAGGGGTGTGGTCTGTGTAAGGGCGCAGCCGTGTGCCCAGGCCTGCTGACAGAATCAATGCTTTCATTGCAGTGTCTTTAATGATTTTTGAATGGCTTCATCGTAGAATTCGATTTTCTCAGAACTGTCGGATCCTTTTATGCCCTTGTTGGTGAAATAATCGATTGCATTTTGGTAACTGACTTTTGAAAGTGCTTCCGGACAATCAATTTCATGTCGTTTATACATATGTTTTCCGCTGGCCTCGATTTTTTTCAGGCGATCTTTCGCCGCCATCGAGTCTTGCGAGTTGTTCTGAAAAAAGCGTAATACGATCCAGTAGGATTCAAAATAGGTTTTTAGGAAAATGCAGTATAGTCTAAGCTTGCGAAAACCGGATGAGGTGACATTGTAGGTGTCAGGGATCGTTTGGTGCGGCATTAAAATGGCGTCATCGATAAAGGCTTTGATGCTTTTGCGGACATAAAATTCAGGTGCTTTATCGATATCGTAGGCAAATTCAAATTTAAAGAGGTTTTGCAGAAATCTGTAATTGGCATGCAGATCGGAAGCCGAAAATTGAAAGGCGTCTTTTTCAAGAATTGCCAGGGCCGTGAAGGCCGCCGGAATGAAAAACGCAATGCAACTGTTTTTGTAGTATTCCAAAAACGGTCGTCGGGAAGCATTGATTAAATAACTTCTTTGGGAATACGGCAGATCCTTTTCTTTTGAAATCGGCTCTATAAACTTGCTCTGGACAAATGCGTCCA
Source organism: uncultured delta proteobacterium (assembly GCA_963706575.1). Taxonomy (GTDB): domain Bacteria; phylum Desulfobacterota; class Desulfobacteria; order Desulfobacterales; family JAHEIW01; genus JAHEIW01. The sequence continues at coordinate 266,824 of CAVPNL010000008.1, forward strand.
GCGCATGTTGAATTGCACGCACATGGTCTAACATCAGTGTATCGGCCAGTTTGGCCTCCTGTGTCGCTAAATGGTTCAAGTAGGTTTCGGCAATCGACCTGATCTGGCTGTATGAAAACCGATCCCGGCCGCAGTTTAAAATCGCACCGGCGAGCAACCCATAGGCTGTAACAACCGCCGAGCGGTTGATCGCGTTGATGACCCGGTAGCCGAGATTGCGGCACAGTATATTTTGTTCCTTAGGCTTCATCTCTGCCAGGGGGGTTCCGAATTTTGCAGTCAATTCATTCATCGACAAGGGCTCGTCAAATTGGATGTAAATTTTACCGTAGCGCTTTTTTAAAAACTTTGTGGCGTTGAGAACGCCTTTCAGCGTTTCGGGTTCTTTTTTCCCGCCCTCGAGCTCCTGTAAATAAGACTTTTCCTCCAGAACGCGGTCATACCCGATATAAATCGGTACAATAATCATATCCTCGCAGGCGCCGCCTTTATAGGCATTGATGAGAATGGACAGCAAGCCCAGTTTGGGCATCAGCAATTTGCCGGTGCGGCTGCGGCCCCCCTCGATGAACTGTTCGATGTTATGTCCTTCTTCCAGCAGTTTGTAGATATATTCAGCAAAAACTTTTGAATACAGGACAGCACCGCGAAATGTCCGCCGGATGAAAAAAGCACCGCCGCTGCGGAATATCGGACCCATGGGCCAGAATGATAGATTTTTCCCTGCTGCCACCAGGGGAACCGGCATATTATTGTGATACAACAGGTAGGACAAAATCAGATAATCGATATGGCTTTTATGACAAGGAATAAGAATTAACGGCCCTTTTAGAGCCAGCCGTTTGATTTTGTTCAGGGCATTATTGTTGACAGTGACTCCGTCAAACATTGTGCGAATAATCCATCCGACCAGGGCCGAGAAAATTTTTATATAAGCCGGGTTATAGCCGGCGGCAATCTCCTCGATATATCCATCCGCTTTTTTGCGGACTTCGTGAATCGGAGTGTCCCGGCTCGTAGCGTATTTTTCCATAAATTCCTGAAACCGCTGGCCGGTCAGAATGCTTTCCTTTAATTCCTGTCTGGTTTTGAGGATCGGACCGGTAATCGTTTGGCGGTGGCGGTTCAGCTGAACCAATAAATTACGCCTCAATACCAGAGATTGATACTCAACCGGCTGGTTTCGGATAGATTCATCTTGCAGATACGTTTTAAGATTCACCGGCTCGGAGACCTCGAAAAAGACTTTGCCAGGATTTTTAAACAATCCAAACAGGCGTCGGAGTCTGCCCGGGTTGTCCTCAGGCCCGAATAAAATGTCGGTCAGGGTCGGAATCGACCGATGGGGGTTTTTGCTGAAAAACATGAGTTGTGGGATGATATATACCGGATGCTCGGTCGTTTTTTGCAATTCGATCAGGTATTGAATGGGATCTGTTTTGGCTTTGATAAAGCGACGATAAAAGCCTTTTCGGCTGACCAGTGAAAGCATACCGGCCTTTCCCTCTAACAGGGTCTGAGCGACATAACCGCTTTTATAGGGGTTGGGAAAGGTCCGCTTGTGAATAAAGTAATCAATGTGCGCCAGCATCATTTTAATAAGACGGGAAACTGGCTGCCAGAGATAGACTTGATAGTCAAAACCGATTTGCGGGCACGGCAGGTTGCTTTTCTGATAGCGGCTGTAATAAAACAAATATTCAAAATAGCTTCTAAATTTGGTAGCGTAAACGACAACCGCATCGTCTTCAATTTGCTGTAAAACTGCGATCTGATCTTTGGTGGTTTTGATACCGGAATAGAATAATTTAAGAATGAGCGATGATAATGTGCCGAGTTTATCAGGCAGGTAGCAGCTGTAGTGGTTGTGGGTCCCGTTTAGTACTCGATGGATCCAATTGCTTGAATTTCGGCTTTGTTTTGCTGCCATCAAATTAACCTTTTTCTTGTTTAAACATCTGCTGCCCTGGATTTCGAGCTCAAGATTACGGTGATCGAATTTGGGTGAAGACCCATTTGTTTTACATGGATTTTGGAGGATTAAATGCTGGAGTCTGTCATCGTAATTAAAATTTTATAAGATTTGAAATTAACAGAATAAATGATGCTTTGCAATATTTTATTCGAAACGCTAGTTTTTATTTGACGCCATAAACGAATCATATTAATAATACTATGATATTCATCTGAAAAGCCAATCTCATCTTTGGAACTGATTTTAAGTCTTAAGTGAAAGGAGGTTAATGCGAATATGAAAACTTTAATTGGTGGCGCGATTGCAGCGGCACTGGGTCTCGTTGGCCTTGTCATTTGGTGGGGACAGTTTTTAATGGTTCTGGCCGGCATAATCCCTGCGATGCTTCTGCTGGGCGGAGCTTTAGCCATTTATCTCGGCTTTGACGAACTCAAAGATAGCTGGAAAGACGATGAAACTCCCGAAGCCCCCCCTGAAAGCAGTGAAGGTGAAGAAGTAGAAAAATATAAAAAAGAAATTGATGATCTCAAAGAGGAGATCGAAACGCTTAAGAAAGATTAGCTGCTTTTGTTTTGAGAACCGATCAGGGCCCGGCAAGCGGAGATGCCGGGCTCTATTTGTACTCACAATGAAAATCCGGCCCCCGGGCTATGGAGACTTGTTTTTTGTGGAATCCTTGATAGCGGATGTCGCTAAGAAATCTGCCCGTTCATTGCCTTCATCGCCGGCGTGACCTTTGACCTTGACGATTTTTAAATTTTTAAACTTCACCATCGTTTTTTTTATCGATTGCACCATTTCACGATTGGCTTTGGCCTTCCAGCCAAGTGTCAGAACCCCATAAGCATACTTGCTGTCTGTGAAAATCCTCACCGGAAGATCGGTTTTTTTCACTGCCAGCAATCCCACCTGTATGGCCTTAAGTTCGGCGATATTGTTGGTTGCCAGGCCGATATATTCTGATATTTCTTTTTCATATTTGCCGAAGCGCATGACCACACCGATACCTGCCGGCCCCGGGTTGCCGGAAGAAGCACCGTCCGTAAAAATAAGAATTCCTTCCTTATCGCCGGTTTGAGCCATCGTCGTATTCTTTTCGATCTCTTTAGTTTTTGCCGAATCGGAATCGAGGGATTTTATATTGCTTTTGCGGACCCAGTATTCGTGAGTTTGATCGAGTTGATATTTGATCAAGACCTTGCCGTTTTCTTCAATAGGCTTTCCGGCACGATCGACGGCCAGCCAGACCTTGTTTTTTTTAAAACGCATTCGCTTCCATTCCGGCTTGGAGGGTTCCACTTATGGTTTCTCCCAAAGCTTTTTTTGGTGGCTTCAATTAGTCTTCTGGTTTTCGTCATCAGGTTCAAAGGTTCAGAGGTTAAAAGATCTGAGAAAGAGGGCGGGTGTCATAAGTAACTTCTGAACCCTGAACCTCTGAACCTTTGAACCGGTTTCACCTGTACAGGTGAAACCTTTTGCTGATTTCAGAAAATTCATCCAATTCAGCTTGCCAGGATTCTACAATGTTCTCAACCGGTTCAAGGCTTTCAAGCCGATTTCGAATTTTCTGATTCCCGATAATCAGATCAATCGGCAGTCGCTGGGTTTCATATTCATAGGGCGGCTGTTTCCATTCGAAATCTTTTTTGTGATGCTTGATGACCGCCTGAAGCAGCCGCAGGCTGGTCTCATACGGCCGGAATTCAACCGGGTCGGTGACATGAATCTGAAATCCCCTGCACGGGTGGGCCTGCCATTTGTTTGCGGTGGGCTCGAAGACAACCTCTCTGAGGATAATGCCCGGGATCGATTCGGCGTGAATCGTGGCAGCAATTTTTTCTGGACTTATATAAGGGGCGCCAAAAAGCTCAAAGGGCTGGGTCGTCCCACGGCCTTCAGAAACATTGGTCCCTTCCCATATGACCTGGCCCGGATAAACCATGGTTGAAAAAGGGCTGGGAAGATTGGGTGAGGGTGGCACCCATGGAAGTCCTGTCTGCCCGTAAAACATCGGGCGCCGCCAGCCTTCCATTTGAATGACCTCAAGGCTACAGCCAAGCCCAAAGTGCTCATTGAAAAGATGCGCCAGTTCTCCGATGGTCAGCCCATGGCGCATGGGCAGTGGAAAGCGTCCGACAAACGAACGCCAGTCAGGTTTAAGGCAGTTCCCCTCGATGGTTAAGCCGTTAATCGGATTGGGACGGTCAAGAACTACCACTTTCTTATTCAATGCTTCAGCGGCTTCGAGGCAGTAGGATAATGTGTATATAAAGGTGTAGACGCGGGTGCCGACATCCTGTAGATCGACCAAAAGCACATCAATGGGGGCGAGCATTTCTTCGGTGGGAATACGGGTTTTGCCGTAAAGACTATACACCGGTATCTTTAAAACCGGCTCCTTCATATCTGCGGATTCAATCATGTTGTCCTGTTTTTCGGCGAAAAAGCCGTGTTGCGGGGAATAAAGGGCCGTCAGCTTGCCCGGCAAGCGGCGATTTACCAGAAAGCGTGCATGATTGAGTCCCGGGTCTACTGAAGCCGGATTGCATAATAGCCCCAGACGGCTGCCCCCAACCCATTTTGGCGGCGATTCTAAGAATCGTTCCAATCCGGTACGTACGTTTCGCCAAAGTCCTCTCCTTTTTTTGGGCGGGTTCATAACCTCTTGTAATGACTCATAACTTTTTTGCGAATCGATACAAAGTGCCCGCAAAAGCAAGTGCGCTAAAGTGCCTAAAATGTTCTAAAATGCCTAAAATTATGGTGTCGCTACGCTCCATCTTTTTTAATAAAATGGACAGAATTCCTCAACTTTAGGCATTTTAGCTCATTTTTAAATTTAGATCATTTGCTTTTGTAGGCACTTTAGATCACTTTAGGCACTTTTTTTATTATCACATTGCCGGGTGCATCAAAAGTGAAAAAGCTTGACATCACAGACAATAATTCATACAACATCAGGCTATTTTTGGTTTGGTTACCTGAATGGTTTGTCTTTTCTTAATCATATGGGAACGATTTTATCACGGCAACCCCAATTGAGTTAAAACTCAATTAGGATATTGAGTTGACATCCGGTGGAAATTAATTTGACAGGAATTGTTATTGTCGTCGGCAATTACGGCAGCGGTAAAACCGAGGTGTGTATTAACCTGGCGGTGCACCGTAAACTTGGCGGGATCGACGTTCGAATCGCTGATCTTGACCTGGTGAATCCGTATTTTCGAACGCGCGAAGCCAGAGGAGCCCTATCGGAGTTGGGAATTGAAATCGTCCTTCCACCGGAGCAATATTTGCATGCCGATCTTCCGATACTTAGCCCACGGGTAGCCGGGTTGATACGCCGACCCAGCCAGTTGGCACTGCTGGATGTTGGCGGTGATGATGTGGGTGCGACCATACTGGCGACACTTGAGGACGAGCTTAAGGGAAAACCCCTTAGAGTTCTGCAGGTTATCAATCCGTTAAGACCATTTACCGAAACGGTTGAAGGCTGCCTCAAAATTCGCAACGAAATCGAACAGGCTTCCAGGCTGTCGATTGACGGTATTATCGGCAATGCGAATCTAATTGATGAAACCACCGTGGATGATATTAATGACGGCTATGATTTTGTTAATGGCTTGTGCGAATCCAGCGGGTTGCCGCTTGAATTTATTACCGTCTCGCGAGAATTATTGTCGATCGTCGATTCCCGGCAATTTGCCTGTCCGGTGCTGGCGATAGAGCGGCAACTGGTTCCGCCGTGGCAAAAACCTGTTCCGCTCGGGAAAACGGGCCCCTCGCAGTGACGCTTGCACTTTAATGCTTACGGCGCTATTATCGATCGGCGCGAGAAGTGTTATTGATTTTGTTCACCACAAAGCGCACAAAGTGCACGAAGATCAATGCAATATTTTTTTTACTTTCTACTTTGTGCCCTTCGTGAACTTCGTGGTAAAATTTCAATATGTAAACAGCCTATGTTGTTCAATATAGGTTACAAAGAACGGTATACAAACCTAGTGGAGGAGTTCTGATTTATGGCTTATGAGCATTTTATCGACAAAGATCGATGCAAGGGTTGCGGTCTATGCGTAACCGTATGCCCTAAAAATGTCCTGGAAATTTCTAATGCGATCAACACCAAAGGCTATTTTCCGGCATTTCAGGCGCGCCCCGAGGATTGCATTTTTTGTGCATTATGCTGCACGATGTGCCCGGATGTTGCCATAACCATCAGCGAAATTGAAGCGGAAGCGGCAGGTGGTAAATGAATTTTGCACGAGTCAGAGGTTTTCATATTCGCATTAATTTTTATGCAAGATTCAGGTAAAAATAATTGGAGGAATATATGGGGAAAGTATTAATGAAAGGCAATGAAGCCATTGGCGAGGCTGCGATTCGGGCCGGCTGCTTGAATTATTTTGCCTATCCAATCACGCCGCAATCTGAGGTTGCTGAATATCTCGCCCGGCGTCTACCGGAAGCCGGCGGCGTGTTTTTACAGGGCGAAAGCGAAGTTGCGGTATCCTATATGATTTTTGGTGCAGCGGCTAGCGGAGAACGGGTTTTTACGACTTCTTCCAGCCCCGGCGTCAGTCTGATGAGTGAAGGCATCAGCTATATTACCGCGGCCCAGTGTCCGGCGGTGTTTGTCAATATCATGCGCGGTGGGCCGGGACTGGGTGGTATCCTTCCTTCCCAGGCGGACTATATGCAATCCGTAAAAGGCGGAGGGCATGGAGACTATAAACTGCTGGTCATGGCCCCGGCCAGTGTCCAGGAAGCCGTTGAGATGATGATGGGCGCATTTGCGCTGGCCGAAAAATACCGCAATCCGGTCATGATCCTTGGCGACGGGCTAATCGGCCAGATGATGGAGCCGGTGGAATTTCCGGATTCGCTCAAAGCCCAACCCACCAACAAAGATGAATGGGCCACCAACGGCATGGACACCCGAAAAAGCAAGCAGCGCAATCTGGTTAAAACCCTTTATCTGGACCCGGAGGAGCTCAACGCCCACAATTTGATGTTAAAGGCCAAGTATGAGCAAATGGAACGGGAAGATGTGCGCTATGAGGCTTACAATGTGGATAAAGACTACAGCGTGCTCCTTGTCAGCTACGGTACCATGAGCCGTGTATGCCGTACCGCCATTGATAATTTGAAAGATCAGGGCTTGGAAGTCGGCATGATTCGCCCCCAGACATTGTTTCCATATCCGAAAACCGCGATTTACGATGCAGCCGGCAAGCAAGGTTGCCGGGCGGTATTGTGTGTGGAAATGTGCATGGGACAAATGGTGGAGGATGTCGAGCGCAGCGTGGCCGGTCAGCTGCCGGTGCACTGGTACGGCAAATGCGGTGGCGAAGTTCCCACACCGGAAGAGGTGATGGAGGAAATTCGCAAAATAGTCGAATAGTCAAATAGTCGATTGGTTGAATAGTTTTAAGGTTTAGCCGCAAGTCTTTTTTTCATCTAACCAATCATCCGATTAGCCATTCAACAAATCGACCAAAAACAGGAGAACACCAATGGGAAAAACATTTCAGAAACCCGAGGCCTTGGCCGATACGATTACCCACTATTGCCCGGGTTGCACCCATGGAGTGGCTCACCGGCTGGTAGCCGAAGTTATCGATGAACTCGGTATCCGCGGCAAAACCGTTGGCGTTGCGCCGGTGGGTTGTGCCGTTATGATGTATAATTATTTTACATTTGATTTTCAGGAGGCAGCCCATGGGCGTGCGCCGGCAATGGCCACCGGCATTAAGCGCGTTCGGCCGGATCTGATGGTATTTACCTATCAGGGCGACGGAGATCTGGCCAGCATCGGCATGGGAGAGATTGTGCATGCCGCCAACCGCGGAGAAAAATTTACAGTGATCTTTATCAATAATGCGGTTTATGGCATGACCGGCGGGCAAATGGCACCGACAACCATGCCAGGACAGCGGACGACCACCTCACCATTCGGCCGTAAAATTCTGGATACCGGGATGCCGATAAAAATGTCGGAGATGTTGGCCGCACTTGAGACACCGGCTTATATTACCCGCCAGACATTACTAAATCCGAAATATATCAATAAGGCCAAAAAAGCGATCAAGAAGGCCTTTACCTATCAGATGCAAAACACATGCTTCAGTTTTGTCGAACTGGTCAGTACCTGCCCGACGAACTGGGGAATGACCCCGCTGGATGCGATCAAGTGGGCTGAGGAAGAAATGCTTCCGTATTTTGCGATAGGTGTGTTCAAAACACCTGAAGAAAGCACTGAGGCGCAAACCGTAAGCACAGAACAGTAAGCAGAATGCAGGAAACAGTGAACCGTAAGCAGTAGGCAGTGTATCGTGATTGGGGATCAGGACAAAAGACTGCTTTCATGTGCTTACGCTTTGTTGCCTATTGAGGAGGGAAGGATAATGCAAAACGAAGTTCAATTTGCCGGGTTCGGCGGCCAGGGAATTATGCTAATGGGCCAGATAATGGCTGAGGCGGCGATGCAACAGGGCCACGAGGTGGTCTGGATTCCGTCTTACGGCCCGGAAATGCGTGGCGGCACGGCCTATTGTACGGTGGTTATCAGTGATCGGCCAATCGGCTCTCCGATTATTCGAAATCCGAAGCACCTGGTGGCCATGAATCGGCCTTCTCTTGAAAAATTCGCACCCTCTGTCAAATCCGGCGGCACCATTTTCATCAACAGCTCCATCATATCGATCGATGCCGGTCGGGATGATGTGGACGTTATTAAAGTTCCGATTATCGAAATTGCCAAGGAATTGGGAAATGTGAGAACCGCCAATATCATCGCTCTGGCGGCATTCGTGAGTCGCAGCCAGGTGGTTGACTTTGAACTGCTGCGCGAATCGGTAAAGGCCAAATTTGCGAATAAAGAAAAACTGATTCCCATCAACATGAAAGCGCTTGAGGAAGGCAAAAAAGCCGCGAGCAGAGAATAAGATTACGAGCGCGCCATAGATAAAGCGCGGAGCAATATTAACTCGCCCTGGTTGGATGAATATCGAATATCTTGAACAGGTAATGTGTACGCTTAGAACATCAAAATGAAACTTACCATTCCCGACAATCTACGAGCGATCAATCCTTATGTTCCCGGCAAGCCGATTGAGGAGGTTCAACGGGAATATGGGATTGATCATTCCATCAAGCTGGCTTCCAATGAAAACCCGTTCGGTCCTTCACCAATGGCCCTGGCGGCGATACAGCAGGTACTGGGCAACCTGCATCGATATCCGGATGCACGTGGCTACGAGTTGACCCATTCGATTGCTGAAAAATTTAATATCGATCCCGGCCACATTGTTTTGGGAAACGGTTCTGACGATATCATTGCATTGCTTGCCGCTGTTTTGTTGAATCCGGGCGATGAGGTTGTTTTGCCGCAACCTTCCTTTCTTTTTTACGAGATTTCAATTCTAGGCGCTGGTGCCCTTCCGATTTGGGTTCCTTTAAAATCGTTTAAAACGGATCTGGCGGGTATGATCCGTAAAATCAGCCCCAAGACCCGTATGATTTTTTTAAATGTTCCCCACAATCCCACCGGAACCATCATTTCTAAATCCGATTTTGACGATTTTATCGCTGAGATACCCCCGCAAATCATTATTGTCCTGGATGAAGCCTATATCGAATTTATTACAGATTCGAATTGCGCAAACAGTTTCGACTATTTGAAGACCGATAACGCGATTGTTGGGATGCGAACCTTTTCAAAGGCGTTCGGGTTGGCCGGGCTGCGGGTGGGTTATGGTGTGATGCCGGTGGTTTTGGCGGAACTGCTTCACCGGGTCCGGCAACCGTTTAATGTCAATACACTGGCACAGGTAGCTGCAACAGCTGCACTAAATGATGCTGAGTTTCTGAAAAAAACCCTCGATCTGGTGCATGATGAACTTCAATTCATTTACGCTGCCCTGGACAGACTCGAGCTGCCTTATATCCGATCCCAGGCCAATTTTCTTATGATCGAAATTAGCGCTGGGCCAAGCGCGGATGAAATCGCTGAAAAATTGCTGATGCAAGGTGTCATTGTGCGTGCTATGACCGCCTACGGATACCCGCAACACATACGGGTAACGATAGGACAGCGTGCTGAGAATATGCGATTTCTAGAAGCGATCGAAAGGGTAGTTAAATAAGTCAGAGAACAGGTGTCAGGTTTCGGGTGTCTATCAGTTGCCAGGCTTTACATCTGTTTAATTTGGTTCGGTTGATGCCAACCAATTCAACCAATGAAACAAATAAAACCAATCCAACAGTTCATTGAACCCCCGAACCTCTGAACCCAGAACCCTGAACCCGAGCGACAATGAAGAAACTTCTGATAACGATTGACGGTCCGGCCGGTGCCGGCAAAACAACCGTCAGCCGTACGCTTGCCGACCGGCTGGGATATCGTTATATCGACACCGGCGCACTTTATCGCGGGGTTGCCTATGAAGTAAAAAGCCAGGGGGTCAATCCCGAAAGCGAGACAGAACTGTCCGAACTTTGCAGCCGGCTTCAGCTTAGTTTCAAAACAGAGGCGCAGGGGCTGCGTCTTTATTCCGGCGAAACGGACATCTCCGACCGCATCCGTACCCCTGAAATTAGTATGCTGGCATCGTCTGTTTCTGCCATCGCGGTGGTGCGCGAGTATCTTCTGGATGTGCAAAGGGATATTGGTCTCCGCAAAGCAGCGGTCTTCGAAGGACGCGATATGGGGACGGTTGTATTTCCGGAGGCGGACGTTAAATTTTTTTTGGATGCATCTTTAACCACCCGGGCGCTGCGACGGTATGAGGAACTCGAGTCCGAATCCGATCAATCACTGGCTACGGTTGAAAAAGACATGCAGCGCAGAGATACCAATGACAGTACCCGAAGCCTGGCGCCACTCAAACCGGCCGGTGATGCCATTGTGATTGATTCCACGGACTTATCCGTTCAGGAAGTGGTAGATCGAATGCTTTCGCGCATCTCTGAAAAAGGATAGTGAAGCGAAATTAATAGTAGCCATTCTTAACAATTTTAATTATTTGTCTGAAATTAATAAAAATTCAAATAAAATATTGCATTTTTCTTTCAGTCTGGTAAACATACGGGATTGCACTAACGCCCATGGCGTAGCAATAATATTGGCTAAGGGGGATTAATTATTCATGGTTGACGAAACAAACAAGGATGAAACCCAAAATGAGGCGCAAGCTGAGGTTTCCGATGGTAGTGCTGCTGAGCAGGTGAATACCGAAAATGAACCGCAAAACGAAGAGTTGAAAGCAGATCAGTCATTGACGGGTCCATCCGAAGACAGTCCACAAGATCCGGGCGACAGCATGGAAAGCGTGATGGACATGTACGAAGAGAGTTTCAAACGCTTTGCTGAAGGGGAAGTCGTCACCGGTCGGGTTATTTCTATAGATAAAGATCATGTTCTGGTGGACATCGGCTACAAATCTGAAGGTCAGGTAAGAATTCAAGAGTTTACAGATCAAAGCGGCAATGTTACCGCTAAAGTCGGAGATGCCATCGAAGTCATGGTAGAATGGTGGGACGATGAAGACGAGCGTGTCCTGTTGTCCAAAGATAAAGCGGCCAACATTAAAGTCTGGGAAGCGGTTAAAAAATCTTACGATGAAGAGGGTACCGTCAAAGGGACCATTACCAACCGGGTTAAAGGCGGATTTTCAGTTGACATCGGCGTCCCGGGCTTTCTACCCGGATCCCAGGCGGATCTGCGACCGATTCGGAATCTGGATGATATGGTCGGCAAAGAATTTGATTTCAAGATTCTAAAATATAATCGCAAGCGCAGTAATATTGTTCTTTCCCGAAGGGCTATCCTGGAAAAAGAACTGGAGCAAAAGCGCTCAGCAACCCTGGAGACTATTAATGAAGGCAAGGTTGTCGAAGGCGCCGTAAAAAATATCACCGAGTATGGTGTTTTTGTTGACCTGGGCGGTGTTGATGGTCTGCTCCACATTACCGATATTTCCTGGGGAAGGGTAAAACACCCCTCGGAGCTTTTTTCAATCGGGGATCCCATCACCGTCAAGATTTTAAATCTGGATTTAGAAAACGAAAGAGTCTCATTGGGGATGAAACAGCTCAATGAGGATCCGTGGACCACCGCTTCTAAAAAATATGCCGTGGGTTCTCGTGTGACGGGAAAAGTTGTCAGCCTCACCGATTATGGGGCTTTCATTGAGCTGGAAGAAGGCATCGAGGGGCTGATCCATGTGTCTGAGATGTCCTGGACCCGCAAAATCCGGCATCCGTCCAAAGTTGTATCCGTCGGAGAAGAAGTGGAAGCCGTTGTGCTGGATATAAAACCCGAAAGCCGTAGAATTTCCATGGGCATGAAGCAGGTCGTTCCGAATCCCTGGGATGTGATCAGTGAAAAATATCCGATCGGTACCACCATCGAAGGGAAAATTAAAAATATCACCGATTTCGGATTGTTTATCGGTATTGATGAAGGTATTGATGGGCTGGTTCATATTTCTGATATTTCCTGGACCCGAAGAATCAAACACCCATCCGAGCTCTTTAAAAAAGGAGATGTTGTTCAGGCCATCGTGCTGGATATTGAAAAAGAAAATGAGCGGTTTTCACTCGGTATCAAGCAGTTGCAGGACGATCCCTGGGCATCGGTGGCTCATAGATATGAAGTCGGTAAGGAGATTACCGGAACCATCACCAACCTGACGGATTTTGGGATTTTCGTTGAGCTGGAAGAAGGAATTGAGGGGCTTGTTCACGTGTCTGAAATCAGCAAAGAAAAGATAAAAACACCGACCGAAAAATTTAAGATTGGCGATGTCATTTCGGCCCGGGTGATGAACATTAACAGTGATGAAAGGCGCATCGGCCTTTCCATCAAACGACTTGAAATGGAAGACGAACAAAACTTACTCAGCGAGTACGTCAACAATATGGGGCAGGCCACGTCTACGTTTGGAGAAATATTACGCGAGAATCTACAGGAGAAGCTGAACGAGGATTAAAACCCATCTCGAAAAGACGTTTCACACCAATGGCTGTGTTGCCCCGCTAAAGCGGGATCTCACGGCCATTTTTATAAATATTAAGGGGTTCGTCAAATCGATTCAAAATATTCGCATAGCGCGGCAAGATGTCGCTCCCACTGTTGATATTGAGAAGTGGGAGTGGCTTCCAGCCACGAATAATTGGCGTGAGTTACTATTTTTGAGATGGGTTTTTGGTTTTTTTATTGAAAAATACTGACATCCCCCATCCCCTTGCGAATAACTTCCGGCATGTCATCTATCAGGGAAATGACGCTCGAAGGCTTTCCCGACACAAACTCCCCGTCAATCACCAGATCAAGGCGGTTTTTAAATACGTCATGGATCAGTGAAGCGTCGTTTAGGATGCTGCCGTCCGGCAATGTGGCGCTGGTGGTAATGATGGGATTTCCCAGCCCTGCTACCAGCTCGAGACATATTTTGTGATCCGGCACCCGAATTCCAGCGGTTTTACGTTTGGTCAGCATAATCTTGGGTACCAGTTTGGAGCCCTCAAGGATAAAGGTATAGGGGCCGGGTAATAACCTTTTCATAGTTTTATAGGCATAATTGGATACCTTGGCGTAATGACTGATGTTTTTAAGCCCCGAACAAATAAAACTGAAAGGTTTGTTTCTATTGCGTTGTTTCAACTGGTAAATACGTTCAATGGCTTTTTTATTCAGTATGTCACAGCCAATGCCGTAATGGGTGTCGGTTGGATAGACAACGATGCCGCCTTTTGTCAGGATGTCGACCGCTTTTTGAATGAGTCGACTCTGGGGGTTGTTTGGATTTACCTTAATCAGCATGTGTTTGCGACTTTGTCCGTTTAGCCGGTTGAGCCAGTTGTGCCCGTTAAAAAATGAATACCGTCTGATTTTATTTAACAAGACAACGCGCAAACGGGCAACAGAACAAGGCGCTCAACCATTATGTTTTAGATGCATTTAGGAAATAGCTTCTATTATGGTATGGACCATAATGTCAAGGTGGCAAATAAAAGATTGCTAAAGACGATGGGTTTTGCTATTCGGATGCCTAAAAGTTTAACGGAGGGAGTACATGGCAAAAATACCACCCGAAGAGGCCTATTCCTTTGATGATGTCCTGCTTATCCCTAATTATTCTGATGTGTTGCCCAAGGATGTCAAAGTCAGCACCCGGCTGACCCAGAATATTACGCTGAACATACCGATTGTCAGTGCCGCCATGGACACCGTGACGGAAGCTGACACTGCCATCAGCATTGCACGGGAAGGCGGTGTGGGATTTATCCACCGCAATATGAGCATCGAGAGCCAGGCCGTGGAAGTCGATAAGGTCAAAAAATCTGAAAGCGGGATGATTGTCGATCCGGTTACGATACACCCTGAGCAGAAAGTGGCGGAAGTGCTGACCTTGATGGAAAAATACCGCATTTCTGGGTTGCCGGTGACCAAAGGAGATCAACTGGTGGGGATTGTCACCAACCGGGATCTGCGATTTGAAACCGATCTTGAAAAAAGTGTTTCGGATGTAATGACCAAAGAAAATCTGGTAACGGTTACCGAAGGAATCTCTCTGGAGGACTCCAAAAAACTGCTGCACCAGCACCGCATTGAAAAGCTGCTGGTGGTCGACAATAAAGGCCGCCTGACCGGCCTGATTACGATTAAAGATATAGAAAAACTTAAAAAATACCCCGATGCCTGTAAGGATCGGATGGGGCGGCTTCGGGTTGGCGCGGCGGTGGGCGTCGGCCCGGATATGGAAGAGCGCACCGAAGCCCTCTTAACAGCGGGTGCTGACGTGGTTCTGATTGATACCTCCCACGGGCATACGGAAAATGTGATCAGCGCCGTTAAAACGCTTAAAAGCAACCATGAGAACCTCGAGCTTATCGCCGGCAACGTGGGCACGGGCAAAGGCGCAGAAGATTTGATCAATGCCGGCGTCGACGGCGTAAAAATCGGCATTGGCCCGGGTTCCATCTGCACTACGCGGATCGTTGCCGGGATCGGTGTGCCTCAATTTACAGCCATTATGAACTGTCGGTCTGTATCCGCTAAAACCGGCATCCCGTTGATTGCAGACGGCGGCATCCGGTTTTCAGGGGATATTACCAAAGCCATCGGTGCCGGCGCCCATGTGGTTATGATCGGGGGCCTATTTGCCGGTACAGAGGAGACTCCGGGAGAGCAGATTTTTTTTCAGGGCCGCAGCTATAAAGTATACCGCGGAATGGGATCGATTGAGGCCATGAAAAAAGGGAGCAAAGATCGTTACTACCAGAGCGAAAAAGCCGATGAGGACAAGCTGGTTCCGGAAGGTATTGTCGGTCGCGTACCGTACCGTGGATCGCTTTCAGCAACACTTTTTCAAATGGTCGGTGGATTAAAGGCCGGTATGGGGTACCTCGGCTGCCGCACCCTGGATGAGCTTCGCGAAAAGGCCCGTTTCGTAAAAGTCAGCGCCGCCGGCATGCGCGAAAGTCATGTGCATGATGTGATTATCACCAAGGAGGCGCCGAACTATAGTCTCGAATAATTCGACGTGTCTCATAAATATTGTCAATATTATTAAGTCTGCGGTGTTATCCTCGCATCCGCGCAGCTCCAGGTTTGAACTGGCTCCGCCTGCGCGTGACAATCATAATTGTTTGAAGGATCACAATAAAACCTGAAAAATTTCTCGTTTATGGTATAAATAGAAACCTTGCCCATTTTCCCTCACATATGATTGACCTTTTTTACGCTTTAAGTTTTCGATTTAAATTCAATTTTGAAACGAGTAATTTATGACCGAAACCGTTCCTGATTTTGTTCATCTGCATGTCCACACCCAGTACAGCCTTTTAGACGGCGCCATCCGCATTGATGATCTTTTGCGGCGCGCGGCCGAGTTTGATATGCAGGCCGCCACCGTTACCGATCATGGAACGATGTTTGGCGCTGTAGAATTTTTTGAAAAGGCCAAAGCGGCGGGGATAAAGCCGATTATCGGCTGTGAGATCTATGTTGCGCCCAAAACCCGTTTTGATAAAACCCCGCTGGACAACAAAGAACTTTCGCACCTCATTTTGCTGGTTAAAAATGCAGAAGGTTACCGCAATCTGTGCAAGCTGGCCACGGCTGCGCAACTTGAGGGATTTTATTACAAACCCCGTATTGACAAAGAAATCCTTAAAGAATGCAGCCAGGGCCTGATCGGCCTAAGTGCCTGTCTGCACGGCGAGGTCCCGCGTCGCATTCAGCAGGGCCGCATCGAACAGGCTGACGAAGTGGCCAATGGGTATCGTGAAATTTTTGGTGAGAACAATTTTTTCCTGGAAGTGCAAAACAACGGCATCGAAGAACAGGAACGGGTCAATCAAGCATTGCTGGACATCAGTCAACGACTATCCATTCCCCTGGTGGCGAGCAATGATTGCCATTACCTGGACAAAGAGCATGTCAGGGCCCATGATGTGCTGCTGTGCATTCAAACCGGTAAAACCATCCATGATAACCAGCGTCTTAAGTTTCGTACCGACCAGCTCTATTTTAAATCCAAAGCCGAAATGTATGCTGCCTTTAAAGACTATCCGGGAGCACTCAGCAACACCGTCGATATTGCCGCTCGCTGCAACATCGATTTTGATTTTAAAACATATCACTTTCCCCGCTTTGCCGATGAGTCAGAGCTGAGCAGTAATGAGCTGTTTACGCGCAGAGTCCGACAGGGATTTCAGATGCGCATGCAGCGCCTGAAAGAGAAAAATCCGCAAATTGACGAAGCCCTTTATCAAGACCGCCTGGACTATGAAATCTCGGTCATACACGATATGGGATTTTCGGGTTATTTTTTAATCGTGGCTGATTTTATTCATTATGCCAAGGAACACAACGTGCCGGTCGGCCCCGGTCGGGGTTCGGCCGCCGGCAGCCTGGTGGCTTACAGCCTGGAAATTACCGATCTGGACCCCATTGCCCACGGGCTGATCTTTGAGCGATTTCTAAATCCGGACCGCAAGAGCATGCCCGATATTGATGTTGATTTTTGCATCGACGGTCGGGAAGATGTTTACAAATATGTTGCCCACAAATACGGGGGCGGCGATTATGTTGCCCAGATCATCACCTTCGGAAAACTCAAAACCCGGGCGGTCATACGGGATGTCGGCCGGGCACTGGATATACCCCTGGCCGAGGTTGATGCCATCGCCAAAATGGTCCCCGATATCCTCAACATCAGTCTTGACGAGGCACTGGAACGTGAGCCCCGGCTGGTCGAACTGGCCAACCAAAAGCCCGAAATCGGCGATCTCATCGAAATCTGCCGGGTACTGGAGGGGCTGCCGCGGCACGCGTCGACCCACGCCGCCGGCGTAGTTATCGCCGACGAGCCTTTGGTCAATTATATGCCGCTTTACCGCGGGAAAAAGGGTGAAGTGGTCACCCAGTACGATATGAAGGTCGTTGAAAAAATCGGACTGGTAAAGTTTGATTTTCTGGGTCTGCGCAACCTGACGGTGATCGCCAATACGATATCCCTCATTGCCAGCCAGGGCCATGCGCCGCCGGATCTCGATAATATTGAATTGACCGATGAAGACACCTATCGCCTCTTGTCCGCCGGTGACACCACCGGGGTTTTTCAGCTTGAAAGTTCCGGCATGAAAGATTTGCTGGTGCGACTCAAACCTGAAACTTTTGACGATGTAATTGCTCTGGTGGCTCTCTACCGGCCCGGACCCATGGAAAGCGGCATGATTGACGACTACGTTGATCGCAAGCACGGCCGCAAGAAGGTGGAGTATCTTTTACCGCAGCTGGAGCCGATCTTGAAAGAAACCTACGGCGTGATCGTCTATCAGGAGCAGGTGATGAAAATTGCCAATGATCTCGCCAATTATTCCATGGCGGAAGCCGATGATCTGCGCAAGGCCATGGGCAAAAAGATTCCGGCGATCATGGAAAAGCACCGGGAGCGCTTTGTGAGCGGCGCGGCCGAAAACACGATTGCCGCTGAGCAGGCCGCACCGATATTCAGCCTGATGGAGAAATTCGGCGGATACGGGTTCAACAAATCCCACAGCGCGGCCTATGCCCTGATTGCCTATCAAACGGCATACCTCAAAGCCCACTATCCGGTCGAATTTATGGCCTCCTTGTTGACCAGTGAAATGCATTCCACCGATGGTGTGGTCAAATACATTGCGGAGTGCCGCAGTCACGGCATTGCCGTTCTGCCGCCGGATATTAATTATTCCGATAAAGCCTTTACTGTTTATCGCGATAAGATCCGGTTTGGTCTGGTTGCCGTGAAAAATGTGGGTGAAGCCGCGATTGAAGCCATCATTGATGCCCGCAGCGAGGAAAAGTTCGCGTCTCTTTTTGTTTTTTGTGAGCGGGTCGATTTGAAAAAAGTAAATAAACGCGTCATTGAGTCTTTGATAAAATGCGGTGCCTTTGATGGCACCGGCGCCAAACGTTCTCAAATGATGGCGGCTCTGGAAGATACACTGGATTACGGGCAGCGCGTGCAAAAGGAACGGCTGGATCCTCAGATCGGTTTGTTTGACGGTTCGGTAAATCCGCAGGTCATCAATGCGCCGGTGCTGCCAGACATCGAAGAGTGGTCGGACAGACAGCGTCTGGCATTTGAAAAAGAATCCCTGGGGTTTTACGTCAGCGGGCATCCGCTGAAGCGCTATGAGGATTTAATTGACAAGTTTACCAATGCCAATGCGGTTTCCATCAAAGAAAAGAATAACGGCGCTGCCGTTCGAATCGGCGGGCTGATTCGCGGCAGCAAGATTATTAAAACCAAAAGGGGAGACCTGATGGCCTTTACGACCATCGAAGATCTCCACGGCGCGGTTGAAGCGACCGTGTTTTCGCGGGTCTACACCAGTGTAAGTGATCTGCTGGTTGAGGATAACCTTGTTTTTATTCAGGGGCAGGTGCAAAAGGATGAGCAATCCGTAAAAATCCTGGCCGAAAAAGTGGTTGCCATGGATAAAGCTGAGGAAACCTGGACGGCCAGCATCCATTTTAATGTGGAGATGTCGCGAACAGACCGCGATGCACTCGAACAACTTAACGCAATTTTAAAGAAACACAGCGGGACATGCCGGGCCTACCTGCATTTGCACAGCCCCGAAAAGACCGATTCCATTATCGCTCTGCCGGATTCAATGAGGCTGAAAGCCGGTGGTGCCCTGGTCCGGGAAGTGAATGAGTTGCTGGGTTACAACGCCGTTGAAACCCTGTGCATGGCGGCACAGACGGAGCCCCGGCCAAACAAGTATCGTTAGGAGAGGCTTCATAGCATACATAACGTCCCGTGGTCGTGTGCTGATTCGATACAAGGTGCCCGCAAAGGCGAATGCCTAAAATGCCTAAAATGATCTAAAGTGCCTAAAATTAAGGAATTCTGTCCATTTTATTAAAAAAGATGGAGCATCACGCGGCGCAAGCGCCTGCGCTGTGCGAGCGGCACCATAACTTTAGTCATTTTAGCTCATTTTAGCTCATTTTAGGCATTTTTTTTGCCTGATTATCCAACCGGGTTCAAGCATTTAACATTTTCAGATAGAGGGCATGATGACGGATCCAGACCTGAAAGTTTATCCGATTTTACTGGCGGGGGGTACCGGTACCCGTCTGTGGCCGGTTTCCAGAGAGCTGTATCCCAAACAGCTGGTAAATTTCGTCGGTGAAGACTCCCTGCTGCAGGATACGATCAAGCGGTTGTCGCCGGTGCTGAATCCGGAGAATGTCAAAGTCGTTTGCGGTGAGCAGCATTTCCATGAAACCGCAAGACAGATTGAAAATCTCGGTCTTGCGCCGCAAGGAAAACTGATATGTGAGCCCAGCGGCCGCAATACGGCGCCGGCAATTCTGCTGGCCGTGCTGCACATTCTGGCTATTGATCAGGATGCGGTTTTATGTGTTTTTCCGGCCGATCATGTCATCCAGGATCTGGATGGCTTCCACGACAGACTCAGAGCAGCCACTGCGCTGGCCAGCGATGGCTATATCGTTACCTTTGGCATTCAGCCCCATTATCCCGAGACAGGATACGGGTATGTCGAGTGCGGCAAAAAACTGTCTCACGGCGCCCGGGTGCTCAAACGCTTTGTTGAAAAGCCGGATCTGGCCACCGCCCAAAAATACATTAAGGCCGGTAATTTTTTCTGGAACAGCGGCATGTTTGCCTTCAAGGCCTCGGTAATCCTTGCGGAATTCAAAAGCCACCAGCCGGATTTATTGAAAAAAATGAAATCGATTTTTAAGGTGGATAAACCGATCGCCCGCAAAGATTATGATCAACTCAGCGATATCTCCATCGATTATGCCATCATGGAAAAAACCGCAAAAGGGGTCGTGCTGCCCTCTGATTTCGGCTGGAGCGATATCGGCTCCTGGAAATCCCTTTATGATTTTCTGAAAAAAGATGACGATAGCAACGTCATCGATGGTGACGTCATCGCGCAAGACACCCGCAATTGCCTGATCCTCGGGCATGATCGCCTGATCGCGACCAATCGCCTGCGGGGTATGGTTGTGGTCGAAACCCCGGATTCCGTTTTTGTCTCCGACCTTGAACACAGCCGCGAGGTGAAATCCATTGTTACTGAATTGAAGGAGAAGCAGCGCCGAGAGCATCAGCAGCATCGCAGCGTGTATCACCCCTGGGGCATATCAAAGCTCCTCGAGCACAAAGACAATTATGCTTCAGCCGAGTTGACGGTGTATCCGCATTCTTCACTTGAGCTGCCGGCGCAGACAGACACGGTGTATCATCTTTTTATTTTAAAAGGTCGGGTGAAGATCATCACCGGCTCTGAAGAAAAAACCATGGGTTCCGGAGAAGCGATCACCTGGTGTGCAGAAGAACAGGCGAGTATCGAGAATGCCGCAAAAACTGAACTTTCTCTGATTCAGATAGAGCTGAAAAATCAAATGGATAATTAGCGCGTTATCCTGAAATATCCATATCATATTGGTACAATTGCCAAAATTGTGTTATTCGCAATATATCAAAAGATGGAAAATTTTCCATCTACTAAAAATGCAAGAATTATTAAAGGGGAAACATGTTAGACGAAAAAATGGAAAAATTGGCCGTATTAATAGATGCAGACAACGCTCAACCTTCTATTGTTGACGGACTACTATCGGAAATCGCAAAATATGGAACAGCTAATGTAAAAAGGATTTACGGTGACTGGACGCTGCCGGGCCTTAAAGGGTGGAAGGAAGTTCTTTTACAGTATTCAATACAGCCCATACAGCAATTTGGGTATACTTCAGGGAAAAATGCAACCGACAGTGCATTGATAATTGACGCAATGGATTTACTTTACACGGGCAAATTTGACGGTTTTTGTATCGTATCCAGCGATAGTGATTTCACTAAGTTAGCATCAAGGCTAAGGGAAGCTGGCCTTTTTGTATATGGATTTGGGGAGAGAAAAACTCCTGAAGCATTTGTTTCCGCGTGTGATAAGTTTGTTTTCACTGAAGTGCTGCGTTCCAAGGATGATTATACTGAGAAAATAAGGCGCAAGACAACCAGCGGACTTAAGAAAGACACGAACCTCGTTAATTTATTAAGAAACGCTGTTGAGGCATCTTCGGACGATTCTGGTTGGGCTCATCTTGCATCCGTGGGTAGCAACATTGCCAAGCAGGCACCAGAGTTTGATCCCCGAAACTATGGTTACAAAAAGCTGGGGGAACTTGCATCAGCAACAAAGCTCTTCCAGATCGAAGAAAGAGCTATTGGCGTTGGACCTTCAAAGGCAATTTATTTAAAAGACAAAAGAAAGAAATAAGGACCAAAACTTCTAACAATGCAGATGAAGCAGACATGAAGAAACGGGGAGGTTTACCGTAAAAGCCTTGCAGGTTCGAAACATATCAGGCACGCAGCTTAGCCGTGGTGTTAGGCGATTTACAAATTTATAATTTTCTGCAAAAGGAGATCAAAATGAATATCTATATAGGCAATTTATCGAATGAAGTAACCGAAGAAGATTTAAAACAAGCTTTCGAGAGTTTCGGGGAGGTCGAATCCGTAAAGATCATTAAAGACAAATACACTAACAGGTCAAAAGGATTTGGATTCGTGGAGATGCCCTCTAAAGCTGAAGGGCAGTCTGCAATCGATGGCCTAAATGGCAAAGAGCTAAAAGGAAAAGCGCTTAATGTGAATGAGGCTCGTCCTCGCACCGAAAGTCGCGGTAGTGGAGGAGGATACGGCGGTGGCAGAGGAGGATACGGCGGTGGCAGAGGAGGACAAGGTGGTGGCAGAGGAGGACAAGGTGGTGGCAGAGGAGGATACGGCGGTGGCAGAGGAGGACGAGGGCGTGGCAGATGAGGACCAAAGGGTGCTCGTAGCTTCTAATCATCGATATTCAACATATATATATGTGCAACCCACTTTATTGCTGAATTTTAGATTCGGCTATGCTTACATAATCTGATTCGGGCAGAAATATTTTGGATATGATAATAAGACTTAAAATTTTTGAGATTTTAGAAATTAACGATGAAGCTCGTATGCCTCTTTGGCTTCTTCCTGCAGAAGGTGCTCCTGATCGGTATAGCGCGGCGAAAAATGAAAAATGGTAAATTGTTTTGCATGGGCTTTAGCGGCCAGCATTCCGGCCTGGCGGGCGGTGAGATGGTTTTTTTCGGCGGCAATATCTTTATGTACCTCCAAAAAGGCGGCCTCGATATAAAGATGATCGGCATCTTTTGCCAGTGAAACGATTTTTTGCTGATTTTGCGGACTGTAAGCCGCATCGGCAATGTAAGTAATTTTTTGCCCTGGCGTGATCAAAGCAATCTTTTCGGCCAGCTCCCCCAGCCGGAATCGCTGAGTTTGACCGCTGCCCGCTTTAACCTCAAATTCAGATTCAGAATCCCGGCCGTCATAAAGGGCCTGTTTAAAATCCGTCAGCCAGGGACCGGTTGCAAGCCCCAACGCAGCAAGCCGGTTTTTGTTGATGTTGACGTGGAAGCGCTCTTTGATGGCAAACCCCAGGCAGGGGATACCGTGGTCTAAAACAGCCACCGAAATCATAAATGCCGGCTCTGCATATATCACGTCTTTATACGGCGTGCGGACGGCCTTGCGCACCGGGATGAATTCATTCTGACACAGGTACTCCCGGGTGAGCAGGTAATCGCGGTGGACTTCCGTCAGGTGCAGCCCGAGGCGGTAAGGGTAATTTTCAACCAGGTTCCATGAATAGGCCGCCAGTTTCCCTTCCATATTTTTAAAAAATCCCCGAGGACCATAAAGATGCAATTTTTTTTCGCGACCCAGCGAGATTCGCAGGATACGGTCGAAACCGATAAAATGATCGACGTGGGTGTGGCTGATGAAGGCGTGGCTGATTTTGAGTAGATCGCGGGCAGTAAGAGGCAGCGTGTTGCCCAGATCGAAAATGATCGCCCGGTTTTCAAAAAGAAAAGGGATGTATAGGCCGGGGTCCTCAAACGGCCCGTTGATTAATCTGGGATGAAAACGGGGGCGCATTATGCGGGCAGATATTTTTTAACCTGCTGATGGATATTCAGATAAATATCTTCGTCGGATCCGTAGATATCCACAACGTCTTTATGTTTGATAAGCTTTTCAATGACAAAGGCCGTCAGAAATAGGCTGACGACATGGGGCTGAGGAACCAGATTGCGTATGGGTGACACCGCATAGTCGATTTCGAAATCATCAGCGCGGCCCAGCTTCTCCAGACACCTCTTTATTTGATCTTCCAGAGAATTTTTATTGGTGGTTTCCACCAGATCGTCATCGACCAGTTTCATCGCAATTGAATTGGACAGGGAGTCGATACAATCCTTGATCCCATTGATTGCCAGTCTGCGGGTATGCTCTTTTTGAGATTCAATTTTGGACAGAATTGTGGATTCACGAGAACTCGGCCGAAATACTTTTGCCATAATGTCACCTCGGGTTTGAGATACAAAATGAAGCCAATTTAGAGGGATCATAATGGGTAACGACCGGGTTTGCAAGCAAAATATTGAACGGACATAACCCTAAAGTTTTTCCCGAAACGTGCCGATATTATTCATGATGGGCACCTTATGGTTCAGCCCCCTGCTACAAAATCATTCTGGAGTAAAACTGCCAATATGACGACGGCAAAAAAGAACATATCCATTCGTGATGAGGACTCCGATAGACGGCCTACGGCTATCGATGGGTCCGGTAACGGATTCGGTGACCTGGTGGATCATCTGTTGAAAAACGGTTATCTGACTGAAAAGCAGATTGAATATGCCCGGCGGGTTCAAACCAAACTCGAAGCATCCCGGCCCCTGTTGCAGGTTATCAAGGAATTGAAATTCATCACGGATGATCAGATTAAAGAAGCCCTTCGTAAACATACCGTTTCCATTCGAATTGGCGGGCTATTGGTGGAACTGGGGTATATCGATGCAGCCGACCTTCAAACCGCTCTCAAAATCCAGGCCGGAGAGAAATATAAACGAAAACTCGGCGAAATTTTAGTTGAGCGTTCACTGGTTGACGAGCAAGTGTTGGCGGAGATCCTGTCCCTGCAACTGGGGATAGCGTTTGTTGAACCTGAATGGAACAACATCGACCACAAACTCTTCACCAGGGTTCCGTTAAAGTGGTATGAGACACATCATCTGTTGCCCATTCGAGCCGATGGCATGGCTGTCATCGTCGCTTTTGTTGATCCGCTGGATCAAGATGAATTGCAGGCCGCCCGACAGGTATTTGGAGAAAATATAAGGCCGGCGATTGCCTGCAAAAGTGCAATCCAGGAAGTCGTAATGAAGTCCCAGCGCAGGGAAATGAAAAAACAGGTCTCTGCGATGGATGAAAATTTTATTATCAGGCTGTTTGACGATATTCTTTTGGCGGCCATTCAAAGAAATGCCAGTGATATCCACATCGAGCCGTTAGCCTCCCGCCTCCGGATTCGCTTTCGACAGGACGGGGTCCTGACCCATTTTGAAGATTTTCCTCCTGAAACGGCCCCTGCCGTTGCCAGCCGAATCAAGGTCCTGTGTGAGGTTGACATTACCGAAAAGCGCCGACATCAGGGCGGGCGTTTTTTCTTTGATCATCCGGATGGGCAGCTGGATCTGCGCGCCTCTTTTTATGTTACGGTGCATGGTGAAAAGGTCGTCCTGCGTCTTTTAAATCGTCACAGCCAGTTACGCAAAATCGGAGATATCGGATTATCGGATCGCATTCTGCAGCGGTTGTTGGAAGAGGCGCTAGAATTGCCCAGTGGCGTACTTTTATTTACCGGACCCACCGGTTCCGGAAAAACCACCACCGTGTATAGTTGCCTGCGTCATATTATCGATCCACAAATGAGTGTCATTACCGCCGAAGAACCGGTTGAATACGTCATTGATGGCATATCCCAGTGTTCCATCAATCCGAAAATCGGCTTGACCTATGAAGAAACTTTACGTCATATCTTGCGGCAGGATCCGGATGTTATTGTTATTGGTGAAATACGGGATAATTTTTCGGCGGAAGTTGCCGTACAGGCAGCATTGACCGGACATAAAGTTCTAACGACATTTCACACTGAAGACAGCGTTGGTGGGTTGATTCGCTTGATGAATATGTCCATCGAAGCTTTTATGATTGCTTCAACAGTGGTTAGTGTGATGTCGCAGCGTTTGTTGCGAAAGGTATGTCCTTCTTGCAACGTTGCTTACACGCCGACTTCACATGAGCTTCTACGAATTGGTTATTCTGCCAATCAACTCCTCGGGGCTCAGTTCCAGAAAGGCCGCGGGTGCTCCAACTGCCAGCATACCGGCCACAAAGGGCGTGTCGGCATCTTCGAGCTGCTGATTATGGACGAATCTGTGAGGGATGCCGTCCTGGAACGCAAACCCAGCAA
Organism: uncultured delta proteobacterium; assembly: GCA_963706575.1. Classification (GTDB taxonomy): domain Bacteria; phylum Desulfobacterota; class Desulfobacteria; order Desulfobacterales; family JAHEIW01; genus JAHEIW01. Next base: position 292,712 of record CAVPNL010000008.1, read on the forward strand.
AGCACTGCGTGAAATCAGTATCGAATCCTCCGGTCTGGTGACCTTGTTGGAGGATGGAATTATCAAGGCAGCACAAGGGGTCACCACTATTGATGAATTGCTGCGCAGTCTTCCGCGCTTGCAAAACCCAAGGCCGATGGCCGAACTGAAACGCATAATAGGAGGTTAGCAATGCAAACAGAGCGTTCCTTGGTGGGAATGATTGATCATTTCGTGGCATCTAAAACGGTTAAGCTGCCGGCCTTCAATGCCACCGCCCTTCGTATTCAGAAGGAGGTTGCCAAAGAAGAGCCGGATTCCCGCCTGATTGAAAAGCTGATTGTCAGTGATCAGTCGCTGACCGGAGAAGTGTTGCGCGTTTCAAATTCTTCATTTTATAAGGGCCTCAGTCAGGTGGCAACGGTAAGAGATGCGATTATACGTATGGGAAATATAGAAGTGTCCAACATCGTTTCTATGGTTGCCCTTCAACATAATTTTAAGTCCAAAAATCAAGCCATTCATAAAATCATGGGAAAACTCTGGCGGCATTCAGTGGGCTGTGCAATCGGCGCGAACTGGCTTGCCAGACAGACCGGCTTCCAGGCCTTGGCGCATGAAACGTTTATTGCCGGACTGCTTCATGATGTGGGCAAACTCTATGTCCTAAAAGTCATAGATGATATGAAGGCCTGTGGAGAGATCAAAAAACTGCCGTCCGATACGGTTATCGATGAACTCATGCAACAGCTGCATACCGATCAGGGATATGCCATCATGACTAACTGGAACCTGCCTGAAAAATATTGCCGGGTTGCACGAGATCATCATCTTGCCGAACTAAACGGTAACAACTTTTTGCTGGTAATGGTTCGGATGGCCAATCACGTGTGCCATAAAATGGGGATCGGCCTAATTGAAGATCCTTCCATTGTCCTGATGGAAACCCCGGAAGCCGCTCAGCTTCAATTGTCCGAAATGGATCTGGCCCGCATGGAAGTTCGCCTGGAAGATTCTCAGGTTGTGGCCGCGTAGCTGGTTCAAAGGTTCAATGTTCAAGGGTTCCGAGGTTTAATGACAGAAAACAGAGGACAGATAACAGATAGGAACCGGTGAGTAGAGCAGCCCTTTGAGGCTGCCAGAAGTCAGGACCAGCCGCCAGAAACCAGTAGCCAAAGGCCAGAATTGGCAAGGCCGAAACCACTGAACGTAGAACCTTTGAACCCCGAACCCGAACCTATTGCGCATCTTCAATAACCAGCTGGATGGTTTTGCTGTCATTCCAGCGATTCCACCGCAGCCGGAATGCGATACGGCTAAATATCGTCTTCTTCAGCAAGTTGTCTTCAGCATTGAAACAGATAGCGGGAACCGGTTTGCCCGATGGTTGAACATTTTGTACCAGCATCATTCTGCGGTGGTTTTCGCCGACGATTTTGGAAGATACCACTTTGATGTCTTGGGCCATAAATACGGGTTCAGGATTTTCGGTGCCAAAGGGGCTTAAGGTTTCAATTTCATCAGTTAGTTCTTGCGATATGTCGTCGAAATGCATCTGGGAATCAACGCTCAAGCGGGGTGTGCGGTCATCGGGCTGAAGCATCCGTCTTACCGCTTTTTCAAACGACCGTTGAAATTCAATCAAATTTTCAACTTTAATGGTTAAGCCGGCTGCCATCGAATGGCCGCCAAAATCTTCCAGACAATGCCGGCAGGACTTCAGCGCTTTATATAAATCCAGACCGGGAATGCTGCGGGCGGACCCTTTACCCAGTTCTCCCGCAACGCTTATCAGTATTACCGGTCGGTAATAGGTTTCAACGATACGGGAAGCCACGATACCCAAAACGCCCTGATGCCAGTCGGGGCGCCATTTTACCAGCGTTTGATTATTAAGAAGATCCGGTTGCTGCTGGCAATCTTCCAGGATGCCTTCCAGGATCGATCGTTCCAGCTCCCGACGCCGATTATTGAATTCGTCCAGCGTTTGCGCCAGTTGTCTTGCTGTGGCAATATTGTCGGTTGTCAGCAGTTGCAATGCCAGGGAAGCGTGGGCCATTCTGCCGGCAGCGTTTAAGCGCGGAACGAGTCTGAAGGACACATCTTCCGCGCAGGCCAGTTGATGGGAAATACCCGCCACCTCACACAGTGCCTTTATTCCCGGTCGCGCTTTCGAATTTATAATATCCAACCCCGCTTTTGAAAAAATGCGATTTTCGCCAACAAGAGGAACGATATCGCCGATGGTCCCCAGAGCCACCAGATCGCAAAAATTTTTTAAATTGGGTTCCGGACGATCGTTCCAGAAGTTTTGATCCCGCAAATATTTTCGTAAAGCGATAATGAGCGCAAACGCCACGCCCACACCGGCGAGTGATTCCATGCCGGATGCGCAATCCGGGCGTTTAGGGTTTAGCACGGCTGCCGCCGTTGGGATCTTTTCAGGGACCGTATGATGATCGGTAACAATCACGTCGATGCCGGAGTTGCCGGCTGCGGCAATGGCTTCATGGCTTCCGGATCCGCAATCAGTAGTGATAACCAACCGGATTCGGTTGGGCAGGACATGGTTGGTGATATGCTGTAGTTGCAGGCTGTAACCTTCTTTTATGCGATGGGGAATATAATAGGTCACATCGGCGCCGACGGTCCGTAAAAAGTCCAGAAGCACGGCTGTGGCGGAGATACCGTCAACGTCGTAGTCTCCGAAGATTAGAATCTTCTCATTTCCTGTTATGGCCCGGTAGATGCGGTTTACCGCCGCATCCATGTCCTTGAGATCAAAAGGTGAACGGACCCGGTGCAATGAGGGGGTTAGAAAATTTGAGGCCGCTTCAGCAGATGTCAGGTTGCGGTTGATCAGGACAGCGGCGGTGATCGGATGACAATGCAGGTGTGCACTCAATTTTTTTATCATCCCAGCGTCGGGCTGCAATATATGCCATTTTTTTTTCATGATCGGCCCTATACCCCATAACCGCGGGATGAACAACCCATATTTGATCCATCTCCGTTGAGGGCTTTTTTATTGCAAATGATATGGTTGTGATTATACTCATTGGTATTGCGCCCCAAAAGGTCAGTAATATAAGGTAGATTTCGGGTGTCAGTTCCCGGGTTCAAGGTTCAAAGGTTCAGGGTTCAGAGGTTGTGGTCCGTGGGTTTAGTCGATTTGTTAATTGGTCGAATGGTCAAATAGTTTAGAATGGATTGAATCCTCTGACGAATTGACTATTCAACCAATCAACTATTTAACTATACCCCTTGCCCCCTGTATTCTGTTAATTAACCCAGAACGCTGAACCTTTGAACCCTGAACCTCTGAACACTGAAACCCGGTGATAAATGATAATGTCTTGATGTGAGAAGCGTCTTGAAAACGATAATACAGCACTACCGTGTGGATCGCAGGAAAATCGCTTTTATAAAATTTATTTTTGAAGCCTACGACGGGATTGTCGGGATGAGAACAATTAACCCGGCGAAGGGGATCATCGAGCTTCGTATTGCACCGGGATGCGAAGAACAGGTTGGTCGGATCTTGCAGGATCTTAAAAAGGAGATTCTGATTCGGCGGCTCGCGACGGATCTTTCCAAATCTGGCCAAAACCCGCAACTTAAAGAGACGGCGCTTTTTAAATGAAATCAAAATATATTTACCTTCATACCATTGGCTGCCAGATGAATGTTTACGATTCAGAGCAGATTGCCATGCGGCTGGCAACCTTGGGATATGAGCAGACCGCATCGATGGCCCAGGCGGACGTGATCATTGTCAACACCTGTACGGTCCGGGCCAAGGCGGAACAGAAGGCCTTCAGCCTGCTGGGTCGGCTTGCAAGAATGAAGCGCGATAAAAACGGACTCATCATTGGCGTCGGCGGCTGTGTGGCCCAGCAGGAAGGGGAAAAAATTCTGGATCGCCAACCCGCGGTTGACCTCGTTTTTGGGACGCAGGCGATTGACAGGCTCCCGCGCCTTATTCAACAAATCGAAGCCCGGCGTTGCCGTATCGTTGATGTGGATATGGACACGGAACAGCGGATCCCTGAATCCCTTGTCGAATCCCGGGATGAAAGTGAGGTCTCCAAATTCGTGACCATCATGCGGGGCTGCGATAACCATTGCACCTATTGCGTGGTTCCTTTCGTACGCGGACGCGAAACCAGTCGCCATCCCGAAAGCATCCTGAGGGAAATCCACAGCCTGGTTAAAACCGGTGTAAGGGAAATCACGCTGCTGGGACAAAACGTAAACAGCTATGGTAAACACCAGAATCTGTGCACATTTCCCGAGCTTTTATCAATGATAAACGAGGTTGAAGGGCTTTTAAGAATTCGGTTTACCACCTCCCATCCCAAGGATTTAGGGTCGGATCTTATCGCGGCTTTCAGAAATCTTGATAAATTGTGTCCCCATATTCATTTGCCGGTTCAATCCGGATCAAACCGGGTTTTAAAGCGCATGAACCGCCAGTACACCCGGGAGCAGTACCTTGACAAAGTGATGAAACTGCGGGATACTTGTCCTCAGATAGCCATAACATCGGATATCATCGTCGGCTTTCCCGGGGAAAGCCAGACTGATTTTGAACAGACGTTGCAACTGATTAAAACGGTGGAATTTGACGGACTTTTTGCCTTTCAATATTCTGATCGCCCCCAGGCACCATCCGTTAAGCTACCCGATAAGCTTCCAGAGCCGATCATCAGAAAAAGGCTGCAAATTCTTCTGAAGTTACAGGAGAAATTCACCAGACGCAAAAATGAAGCATTGGTCGGGTCCACCCCGCTGGTCTTGACGGATGGATTGAGCAAAAAACAGGTATCTGACCAGCCAGTTGAGAATGGCGCAGACCTGCAGTGGACCGGTCGTACATCCACCAATAAGATCGTAAACTTTTATGTGGATGAACCAGCGATTGACTGTGAAAACTTAATCGGCAAAATGGTCGGCGTCTGCATCGATAAAGGCTTTTCCCATTCACTGTTAGGCAGGGTGATAAATGTCGAACCTTCCGCTGGAGGGTTGAAAGGAGTCAAAAATTATGCTGCATAAGGTGAGCATTGCGGGTTTGACCATTGATCCAGCCTCAAACACGCCGATAATTATATTGAAATCAGAACAAACGGATCAGGCGATGCCAATATGGATTGGTTTACTTGAAGCCACTTCAATAGCGTCAGCCCTCCAAAAAATAAAATATGAACGTCCTATGACCCACGACCTTTTCAAGAATTTTACGGATCTTTTAAATATTTCGATTTCAAAAATTGAAGTGTGTGATTTAAAGGATAACACTTTTTTCGCCAAAGTTTATTTTATTTCCGAAGACGCCAATTTTGAAATGGATGCACGACCGAGCGATGCAATTGCATTGGCACTTCGATTTGATGCGCCGATTTATGTATCTGATGAAGTCATGCAAAAATCGAAAATTGGAGACGGTGAAGCCGAAATTTTAGACACCAGCGAAGAAGGTAAAAAGTGGGCTGATTATTTGGAAAGCCTGTCACCGGAAGATTTTGGAAAGTTCAAGATTTAGAGTGATTTAATCGCCTGTTCCCGGATTAAATTTCGCAAGGACTTGTAAAACATCCACCAATCAGGTGAGGCCGGCTGAATAAACCAGCCGGGTTGGATTTGAAAAAGCGCCGCTGCTTGGCTTCGGCGTTTTTTTAGTTTAGGGCAGTATAAAACGCCTTGCTTCATCGAGTTAATACGGTGAATTTGTGTGCCCTCATTTCGATCTACTATTTTCATTCTGTTAGAAAATTCAAAAAAAAGGACGTTTTCACAAGTTTGGCCTTGCGGCTTAAATTGTTGATAACGTGTTGATAACTGCGAATCTATTTGAAATTTCACATAAAAATTTTAAGTTTGGTAAGTTCACGAAATAAATGGATATGTTTACCGGCAATATCTATTTTCAATAGATTCCAGTTAGATGCTGATTGTTGATAACTCTGTGCGGTCGAATTTGAAAAACAGGTGTAATCCGATTTGACACTTAATCGAGTTTATCCAAATATAGTTTTGAGGACATCCTCTTTTTTATCCTTCCTGGAAATTTAATTGGGCATGCTTTTTTATTTTTTATGCGCGGCCAAGAAACAGACCCTTTGAAAATTCGGTTCCGAATCTGCACGAATCGCTGATCGTTGAATCCCGGTCAGCGCGGCATGCGTGAGATTGCTAAATAAACCTAAAATATCCATATGTTGGGGTTGATAATCTTAAACTATACAACATATAGTTGACATATGACCTGTATTACAACTATAATATATGTAGGGTCGGATAGGGGCTACGGATAAAACTTGAAATCACTTCTAAATCACCAACTGATCCTAAGGAAAGAATCATGTGCACGATTTTAGTGATCGATGATGAAAAAGGCATTCTGGGCGTAATCCAGGAGGCGCTGACCAGATTCGGCCATATCGTCGAAATAGCGTTCGACGGAATCGAAGGGATTAAAAAATTTGATGACGGCAGTTACGATATGGTGATTACCGATCTGCGCATGCCGCGACTTGATGGTAAAGGGGTGGTTCGGCACATCCGCAATTCTCGCAGAAATTCCATTCCTGTTCTCGGCATTTCAGGAACACCTTGGCAGACTCAAGATTCGGGTTTCGATGCGGTTCTTTCCAAACCATTTCCGCTGCGGGATCTGGTGGAGTCGGTCAAAAAACTGACAACGATCCCACCGAAACGCGAATTGAGTGCCTGAAGCAGTATACGTTTATCGGCCGTGCCGCAAAATTCAACAGCCGCGTGATTGTTTGCGATCAGCGGCTTTTTTCTTTTTTATTTTCTGAAACCGCGGAATAAAGCCGCACGTCCCCCTTAATATTTAAATTTTCCATTTTCGTAAATCAGTACTTTTTTACCGGATTTTAAATGGGCGTTAACCCGTTTCTTTTCGGTATTGATAAAATCCCAGTGCAAGGCGGATTGGTTGAAGCCGAGTTTACGCTTCATCTGTTTTGTCAAATCGAGCGGATTTCCGGAATAGGTGTTTGAATAAGAGGATCCTAACGCAATGTGGCAGTTACCGTATTTGCCGCCATAATTTTCATCATAAAGCGTGTTGGCCATAAATGTGTTGATACGGGAAAATCGTTTGTCCGTTAACGAGAATTCACCCAGGAGGCCGGCGCCTCCATCCATCCTCAATTGCTGCTTCACAAAGTTTTGCCCATTTACGGCCCCAATATTAGTAAGTCTGCCTTTCTCAAATTTCAGGCGAACACCTTTGACATAATTGCCGCTTCGATAGGACGGCTGGTTCGCATAATAGGTGCCCCAGGTGCCCCGCCAATCGGGCGAGACAAATATCTCAAAGCTGGGAATATTACGGCCGGATATGCCGACCCACTTTCTGTTTTCGCCAAGAGAGATCTGCAGGTCCACGTTTTCAGACTCCACTTGCAAATATGCAATCGGCATGCGATTAAGCCATTGCTTAATTGATTGAGCCTCCTGGTAAATGCGCTGCCATTCCACTACCGGCGACGTTTTATTAAGAAAACACGCCCTGACAATTTGGGCCGAATACGATTTTTGGGTGATACGTGCATGTTTTGCCAGTTCAGCGGTGGGAAAGATGCACAGCGTCCAACTAAATTTACCCTGAGCTTCTCTTTTGTCTAGCAAACTGCGCAATTTCTTTTTGGCCACTGTCGCTTTACCGATTCTTTTTGGATCAATTTTGCTCAGATGCGTCAGCGATTCAGGGGCATAAATAGATATGCTGCCATTCAATCGGGCCAATAAGGTTTCTTCACCGGGAGGGATATAAACCAGCTGTTTGTCGTTTGCCAGTTTATAATAGTCGTGCTCAATGGATGAGGTAGGATTCAATCGCAACAGCGGATGAGCGCCTGTTTTAAGCAATTTTGCATAAAGAATTTCGGCCAGGCGCACGGCCTTCAGATCGAAACGCACAAGCACCAGGTCATTTTTGCCTGCTTTGCGGGTTCTGGCGGTCTGAAGGCCCCATAATAATACATCTGCATAACGGTTAAGTTGTTTTGCCGTGAGCACGTTTCCCCCTTCCTGGCTTTGTTACTGATTTCTTGCATCCGGCAACTTGCAACTGGCTGTTGGCTACTGGCTCCTGGTCCGTGAGTTTAGTCGATTCTTTAATTGGTCGAACGGTCAAATAGCTTATCTTTCGTTAATTCGTTAAATAGTTAAATAGCAAATTGGTTATAGGATTTAAACCATTTGACTACTCAACTACTTGACCATTTAACTACATCTTGAATCCTCTCACAAATTGACTATTCAACTAATCAACTATTTAACCTGACATCTGACATCTGTTATCTGACATCCTAAACCCGACACCTATTTGAGGTCAGTAGCCAGATGCCGGAAACGACCTTATGATTCCTCTTTTAAAAAAAGCTCATGATACTCGGAGTCGACCAGATGCGCTTTCAACAGCCGTGTTATCAAACTAAAAATTTCGGTGAGCTCTTCATCAGACAGACGTTTAATGATGGTCTTCATCAAGCGGTCATCTGAGAATTTTTGAAGGTAATATACCACCGTGTTTTCATCTGTCTCTCGATCGGCACCAAAACCGACCAGACCTTCATATGTTTCCACAAATTTATGAGTGTGAATGGACATTTTGCACCTGCGCCTCAAGCTTGGGGCTTCGCCCCAGCTGGAATGTTGGAAAGGTGGAATGCTGGGTTAGAAAATTAATAATATTCCTATCTCATGAATCGTGCGGATTTACAATGCGATGCAACATATAGACCCAATATTCTCTCCGAGCCATAGGCTCTATGAGCCGGAGGCCAGCATTCCAATATTCCATTATTCCGTTAGAGGGGAGATGTGGATTAAGTTCAAGTTGTATAACGGTCAACAAAATTAATTGACAGAAAGAGGGGAGCTATTTGTGGGTAGGTGTTCCAGGACGCTAATTTTGATCCAGTACGGTGCGGATGGTGCTGGCCAGGTCATTTTTTATCACCGGTTTCATGACAAATTTTTGAATCCCCATGGCCAGCGCTTTTTCTTCGGTAATATCTTCATTAAAACCGGTGCACAAAATGACGGGTATGTCGGGCTTTATATTCAGCAGTTTTTTAGCCAGCTCATCGCCTGTAATGTGAGGCATGGTCATGTCCGTGATCACCAGATCGAAATTTTGAGGTTTTTCCGAGAACTCTCTGAGGGCTTCGGTGCTGTCAGTCCGCGCGGTAACTTCGTAACCTAAATTTTCCAGCATCTGTTGTTCCATGGAAACGATTTGCTCTTCGTCGTCGATCAAAAGGATGCGCTCGCTGCCCTTGGCAGCTTCATTGGAGGGCTCGAATTCGGCTGCGGTGTCACTATTTTCGATAATCGGCAAATAAACTTTAAAAGTGGCGCCTTTTCCCGGCGAACTGGCAACGGTGATATCGCCCCGGTGGTTTTTAACAATTCCGTGAATGACGGATAACCCCAGCCCCGTGCCTTTACCCTGCTCTTTGGTGGTGTAATAGGGTTCGAAAATACGTTCCAGCACCGCAGCATCCATGCCGCAGCCTTCATCGATGACGAGAAGCTGCAAATGTCTGCCGGGCTGCATGCCGATTTTTTCAATCGTTTCTTCGTAGCCGACATCCACTTCGCTCAGGTTGACTTCCAGTGTGCCGCCCTTATCCTGCATCGCTTGATAGGCGTTGGTGCAGAGATTCATAATCACCTGATGAATTTGAGTGGCATCTCCCATTACGGGATGGCAGTCGTCGTCGATTTTATGAATGATGTCTATCGATGCCGGAATCGATGCCCGTAAAAGTTTGAGTGCTTCTGTAATGACCGATTGTACATTTGTCGGTTTGCGTTCCTGACCGCTCTGCCGGCTGAACGTCAGGATCTGCTGGACCAGGTCCTTGGCGCGATTGGCGGCCTTAAGAATCTCTTCAAGGTTGTTGTGAGCCACGCTGTTCTCGGGAACTTCATCCATTGTCAATTCGGTATACCCGACGATGGGAAACAGGATATTGTTAAAATCGTGCGCAATACCGCCGGCAAGGGTTCCAATGGCCTGGATTTTAAGAACCTGTTGCAACTGCCGTTCATATTTGGCCAGCGCCTGAGTCCGCTCTTCAACCATTTTTTCAAGGTTTTCATTTTGATTGCGCAGCAGTGAATAAAATTCGAGGCTTTCCAATGCGTTGGCTGTGTTGAGCAATACGATCGATAACAGGGTCAGGGAAGTATCCGGGATTTTACTGTCTTTTGCCGGCAGCAATCCGATGAACATGCCCCGTATTCGTGAATATGTGGCAATAACATGTAAAACGAATTTTCGGCTATGGTTTTTGGACGAGATAACAACACCCCGCTTTTCCCGTATGGCCCAGGCAAAATAACCCTGTTCGATCATGTGATCGACTTCTTTTTTGATAAATGTTTTCAAATGGTTCTGATTGCATACCGATAAATTGAAATCCGATTTTTCTTGATCGACAAGATAGAGTGCATTGGCTTCGAAAGGAATCAGGTGGCGGATACGTTTATCGGCTTCCTGCAAAACATATTCGGGACCGTATCCCTTATTAATATTTTCCTGAAAATCACCCAGTGATAGCGCCATTTCAAGAACATTTTGGATAAACCGTCGATTTTCTTCTAAATAATCGATGCGGGCCAAAAGCTTTTCAGCGTCCATCGGTATGGTGGTATTGTTATTCATAAAATTTTTAACTGTCCAAAATGGATTCTAATGCAAAAAATTGATGGATCGCCTGTTTGGCTACCAAATCAAAACAGGTCGGCGACAGCCCCAGGTTTTCCCAGGCGGCACGATCCAGTGGTGGTACAAAGCGTTCACCGCTGGTACCAATGCCCAAACCATTGGTTATAATATCCGCCAGATGAACCAGAGTGGCGGGTACCGGTTGCTGGGCCTCACAGGGGTTGTGATGAAAAAACACGTTGTTTTCCAGCATCATCGGCAACTTCCACTGTTGCAACAGATGTTTGATCAGATGGGTGTGATTACAGCCCAGATAATCATTTTCCTGCAGGTATAACAGCGTATCTGTAGATCGCGCACGGCTCAATAGGTTGTGCGATTCCTCAGGGAAATAGCTGTAAAGAATCAGCCGTCCCAGATCATGCAACAGCCCTGAGACAAACAATTGCTCCGTCTGGGGAAGGCTCTTATGGGCGGCCAAAATTCTTGAAATGATACCGCACGCCAGACTATGCCTCAGAAAAGAGTACATGCTGAGTAATTCTTTAGGAATCTTGTTAAACATGGAAACTAGGCTGATTCCAAGTGCCAGCCCTGAAATTTCACGCGTACCGATCAAGGTCACGGCCAGTGAAATTTTATCGATTTTAGAAGGAAACCCATAAAAGGGTGAATTAACAATTTTCAGTAAAAGTGCGGTTAAACTTGGACTGCGGTTGACAACTTGCGCAATATCCTCCGCCGATGACAATGGGTTGGCAATGACCTCGTTTAATTCAAAAACAATCGACGGTATCTCCGGCAGGGTAATTCTTTCCTTGTTCAGCTTTTGCAGAAAATCAGTTTCAACCGTCGTTTGTCCGTTATTGGCATCCGTCAGACTGATATTTTTCTCGGTTTCGGAAAAATTGTGTTTGCAGCGAAACAGGACCGAAATTCTAAATATTTCTTTAATTGCCGGATGTTCTAAATCCGCATGCTGAAATAGTTCTTTGGTTTTTTCTTTCGTTTTTTCGATGATTTGCGGATCCGCAGGGCCGGTGGAAGTATCTCGGTTGCCATTATTACCGCGGATATTAACCTCAGTAACCCCCCAAGTCTTAAAAATCCGAATATGGGAAGATTGAATTTCCTTCTCGCTCTTTAGAAGCAGTCGACCATTGATATCCCTGACTTCCTGATCCAAAACCATTCCCGGTTTCAATTTGTTGATGTGAATGATACCCATTCGAAGTAGCTCCAGTTGTTGTTCGATATTTCGGAAAATATTTTAATGCATTGAATTATTTGGATTTATTTTAAATTAAAACAATTGTGCAACTTCCATCACCAAAATTAATCCATTTAATTCTATAAATGATTATCGTCTTAATTATACCTAAACTTAAGGAAAAATAAGGAAAATCGGAGATTTCGGCAGATGTTAGAGATGCAGGAATGATCGCTAAAAGCAAAATCGAAGCCGGTAAATACCTATCGGTTCGTATCGGGCCTCAGTCTTTGCGTTAATTTTGTTACGGCAGCCATATAGTCTTTCAGGCCGTGCATGAAAATATCATTGTGGTTCGCACCCGAAATTTTCAAAAATGTTTTATCCGTCGCCGAGCATGCCTCAAAGAGGGCCTCGCCATCCGAGCAGGGGATGATATGGTCACCTTCGGCATGGATGACCAGGGTGGGCTTGGTAAATGCGTGAATTTTGTCGATGTTGCCAAAGCCCTTATCTTCTTTAAACCCGATTTCAGCGATATCGATCCCCAAAAGCGCTAACAGCGGTCCGGCATAGGCAAAACCACTTTCAACAATCAGGCCATCGATGCCGGCAGCATAGTGCATCGCCAGTTCCAGCACCGAAGCGCTGCCAAGGGATCGGCCCATGAGGACCAGAGGGCCGGGGTAATCGTTTTTATGGAGCCACTTTTTCACAAAATCAAAAGTCACGTGGCAATCCCGCATCATCGCGGTTACTGTGGGCTGACCGGTGGAACGGCCGTAACCCCGGTAATCGACGGCCAAAAAATTGATCCCCAATTGATTCATCATCCGGCCGAAATCATCATAGTCGGCCACGATTTCGCCGTTGCCGTGAAAAAAAAGAATATTACAGGCAGATTTGTCGGTCAGATGAAATCGGGCACCGACAGCGATGTCGGCTTCTACCGGTATCATGATATCGTTATGCTCTGAAACAGATACCGACCGCCCGAATTCGGGTCGCGGATGAAACAGATACATCAATATTTCGGGACGATCCAATAGCGCATAGTCTATTTTTGAGATATCAATCATTGCATTCTCCTAGTTGAGTCCCGCAAGTTATTTACATAACAAAATTTTATTTTAGGTTTCGGATATCAGGCCTCTGGCTTCTGGTTACTGGTTCCTGGCCAGAAGCAAAAAGCGAGAAGCCAGCGGCCAAGACAAAGACACCGAATCCGCAGCCGTTACGATTCGTATAAATCAAATTACCCCGCGGTAATAAGCCAGACGTCGGGCAATAGGCTTGAACGCACTAAATAAATAATGTCTGTCCTTTTCGGCCAACGGCTTGGTCATGCGGCCGGTCTTCGCTAGAGTTTCCACCTCGGCAGGTGTAGAACACCCCACAATTGCCACATCAATATCCAAAGAAAGCGCATAGCGAATCAGCGCCGCAGCTGTGATTCGGGTCTGGGGTAAAATAAAATGGGCGGCACCTAATACTTTCATTCCGATAACCGCCACTCTTTTCTTTCTAGCTGCCGGCAGCGTATCGGTTAAAAACCCGCCTAAAATTTCCTCAACCGGATTTACCGGCAGCATTACCGCATCTACCGGCCATTCACGGACGGCCTGGGTCAGAATTCGGGGATCGTGGTGTCCGGTGACACCGATAAAACGGACCCTGCCGGCCGCTTTGGCTTCAACAAATGCTTCCAAAGCACCGCCGGGGCCGGCGATCATTTCGATGTCCTGTGGCGTGCGCACATCATGAATTTGCCACAAATCTAGATATTCGGTTTGCAGCCTTTCAAGAGATTGCTGCAGGTCAATAACCGCTGAAGCCTTGTCGCGGCTGGGCGATTTACTGGCCTGAAACACCTTTGCGCGAAGTTCCGGCTGTTCCTTCCAAATATAGCCGTAATACAACTCGCTGTCGGCATAAACCCGTGCCGAGTCAAAATAATTTATGCCCTGCGCAATGGCCGCCTGTATGACCTCGCGGGCTTCACGGTTGCGGCCGTGGGTTCGCAGAACACCTTCACCTCCCAGACCGGTTCGGGTGACGTTTTGATGGGTGCTTCCGAAAATACGGGTTTGCAACGGCTTTTGATTCACAGAGGCGTCCTTTTGTTCATCCCGGATCAAGCGGCAATTCGAGCATCCGGGCGGCAACTTCTTTGAGGATTTTGGCAGCAACCATGGCGGTGATTTCTTGTGGATCCCGTTTGGGGTTAAATTCAACGATGTCGGCGCCGGCAATCGGAACCGGCAGTCCCTGAATGAGATCAATTACCTGGCGAGTCGACATGCCGCCGGGTTCATAATGGGAGACACCGGGAGCAAATGCGGGATCCAGTACATCCAAATCAATTGACAGGTACAGCGGATTTTCCCATTGGATGGCGCTGGCCTTGTGCAAATTTTGCATGTCGATAATTTCAACCCCGAATCGCTGGGCCTGTTTTTTTTGATGTGGATTGAGGGTTCGAATACCGATTTGAACCAATCGCGACGCTAATTTTTCTTCCATGATGCGGGCAAAGGGGCAGGCATTTGAATAGCGGTTGCAGTCGTAACTGTCATAGAGGTCCGGGTGGGCGTCCAGATGAAGGATGTCGAGCTTGGCAAACCGGGTGCTGTGTGATTTCAGAACAGGGTAAGTGATGGCATGGTCTCCGCCTAACGATATGATGCGCACGCCATGGCTTAACAATTCGTCGATGCTTTTTTCAATTTTTTCGATGATCGCAGGCGCACCGGCGATGTCTAAATCCCCAAGATCAACAAAATTCGTGTGCGTGTCGAGATCGATGCCGGACTCCGCGCATAGATTCATTGATCCTGAATTCCAGGCTTTACGAATTTTTGCAGGGGCCAGGGCTGGGCCCTGCATGAATGAAGAATTGGCATCGGAAGGAATACCGACAACCGTGACCATGCCGGATTGCAAGTTTTCAAAGCGCCTGATCACTCTCATTGTTCTAAAAACCGTACCGGTAGTACCCGACACCCTTTATTGTCATGTAAGTCAATGGTAAACGCGCTTCCGATATTGAAGTTAAATGCCAGTGGTAATCCGAGTGCGCTATCTGAAGTCCAGATAAGGATGCAGCTGAGTCGGATCTGAGGGACGATTTTCACCGGATGTCCGCAATCGGTTTTGTATCCTTCATACTTCGCATCTTCCACGAAAAGGCTTTGCAGCTCGGAAACCGTCGGCAGGCGCCAGTTTTCGTACAGCTGTGGTATATTATCCGTGAAATCATTTTCAAGCCAGCCTTGAATCTGGTTCCAGAAAATATCCGCCTGATTATCGTTTTTGGCCCACATGAGCCCGAGTTTGCGGTCCGTAACCGTGCCGTTGCCATGGTCGATGAAGCGCTGCTCTGCCAGGACGAAATCATGGCTGCCCGCCATCGCTATCAGGGCAACAATGCAAAAACCAGCCAGTTTTCTGAAAAATTGCTTCATCATACGATTTAAGGACGATTTTACGTGAAGAAATAGGTTCTTAAAAAAATGATCGGTGTTGTCGGGTTACCGGCTCCTTGAAGATTATTAAAGAAGCCCTTACGTGTCAACCCGTATAGCCTTGAAAACCCTATCACAGAATCAGGTTCTAGTTTTGCAGCCCCGCGTGAATACCTTCTGTTGATTGAGGCAAATGATGATTGGATGTAGTTGCTCGCAGTCAATGACGGTTTAGCGGGCACCGGACAGGAAACCGTATTTTTTGTAAATCTGCTGGCCCTTTTCAGAAAGAATGAAATCCAAAAAATTTTGTGCGCTTTGCGGGTGCGGAGCATTCCGTAAGCGGCAAATATAATAATCGATGCTTTCGCGTTGATCCAGGTCGGCACCGGGCTCGATCACATCGAATGCCAGATTGTTTGACTGAGCATGTACCGCTTCAGTTGCCCAGACAGGCCCGACATCCACGGTCCTTTTTGCAATACGCAACGGCGTTTCCCGGTGGTGGACAATGGTAAAAATCGTTGTACCTTCCGCCCGCTTTTTTTCCATGATGCGATCCAGCAGTTCGTCCCCGCCGGCCTGGCGGTACATATCCATAATGTGATAGGCAATATCTTCGTTTTGAGGGTCCGGCTGTGAGATGCGGACATCACCCCGCGCCAGATCGCTCACCGATGTTATTTGGGCCGGATTGCCCCGGGGAACCATCAAGGTTAACCGGTTATGCAGATACCGGTGATAACCGCTTTGACCGATATGCCCCTCCTTTTCAAGAAGTTGCATGGCCGCCCGATTAACGGAGCTGTATACATCCGGATAAATATTAAAGGCCTTATTCTGAAATATGGCGCCTTCTGCCAAAATTTGCTTGAGTTCCAGGCCCGGCGGAAGTGTTTCATAAAATATGTTTTTTACTTCCGGATATTGGGTTTTAAATTCCGCTACGATTTCCTTCATGGCCATAAACTGATTGCCGGCCATGAACAGAACCAGGTCGGCCTTGTCGGCGATTTCCAGGCCATGAAGATCATCGGTTCGATTGGATGGGATAACGGGCGGATCGTTTTTGTTCATCAACTAGATCCTTTATTTGATATTCACCTGTTGTTATGTGGGTGTCAGTGTTCAGGTGTCGGGTGCCAGTCTTCTGGTTCAAAAGCTAACAGCAATAGTTTGATTTGTTTCATTAGTTTCATTGGTTGAATTGGTTGGTTTAAACCGAACCAATTGAACAAATTAAACCAATCAAACCAATAAAACAGATCCGCCCCCTGAAACCTTAATTATAGAACTTTGTTGTATTAAGTCTTTAACTTAGATTTAACGACTATTTCCGAATGCAACGTCCGATGAACCGGACAGCGGTCGGCAATTTGCAAGAGACGCTGTTTTTGCTGATTATCAAGTTTGCCGCTTAAATCGATTTCACAATCAAATTGATCCAGCTGACCCTCCTTGGTTTTACAGGTCTCACAATCAGCAGCGTTAATTTTTTTATGATTTAATCTTACCGTAACCCCTTCCAGCGGCCATTGCTTGCGGTCGGAATACATACGCAGGGTCATGGCTTTGCAGGTTCCCAAGCCGGCCATCAATAAATCAAAAGGTGCCGGTCCCTTATCGGTTCCGCCCATCGAGACGGGCTCATCCGCCACCAGTCCATGGCCAGCTGCCATAATATCGGTAACATATCCGGATTTTCCAATTCGAGCGATGACCTGGTTTTCGTCACTGTCCGTTCTGGGCTCCTCTTTAAAAGAGGCGCTGACGTATTTACCTGCCCATGCGGCAATTACCGAACCGGCGTAGAGGGAATCCTCAGAATTTGTCAGCAGATGGTCGGCTGTATCAAGAGAAATAAAGCTTTTAGGGTGCCGGGCCGCCTGAAAGATTCGAGCGGCGTTTTCAATTCCGACTGTTTCATCTATCGGTGAGTGCAAAACCAGCAGGGCTCTGTCTAAATTTTTAAGGGTGTCTGCCATGTTGACAAAATCCAGATCGTCAAGAAATTGCTTTTTTAGCGTAAATGTTCTGCCGGCCAGGGTAACATCCGCCTGGCCCCGCTTTTGAATACTTGTGGCTGCGCTGCCGAGGGCGCGGGTTACGTGCTGCGGGTCAGATGGTGCGGCAATGGTGACCACGGCTTTTGAAGATGGGATTCGGCCGGCAGCCTGGAGCACAGCGGCTCCCCCGAATGAATGGCCGATTAATATTTCGGGGGCCTGGTAATTGGATTTCAAAAAATCCGCCGCCACGATCAGGTCATCAACATTTGAAGAAAAATTGGTATCGGCAAAATCACCTTCGCTTTCACCTAAACCCGTAAAATCAAAACGCAGCACCGCCAGGCCTTCACGGGTTAACGCCCGGCTGATATGGGCAATGGCTTTTATGTTTTTGGAACAGGTAAAACAGTGGGCAAATAATGCATAGGCCACCGGTTTGCTGTCCAGCGGAAAGTCCAATCTGGCCGAAAGTGTTTGACCGTCTTTGTTTTTGAATTCAAGATTTTTAAATTGCATAACCGATCCCTTTTAAGGTTTAGCCACGGACGCACACAGACATACACGGACATTTTTTTGAGTCAAATATGTTGCTCGATCAAAATTTTTGTGTGAGTCCGTGTGGGTCTGTGGCTAAATTATTTTTGTTTCGCGGGCTCATAATCCACAATGGCCGGTGGTTGCAGGTTCGGGTTTTCAAGCATCTGCAAGGCCGCTGAGATGACTGCCTGCTGGTGTCCGATGTCATCGGGTATACCCAGCGGGTACCCGTGGCGGAAAGGGACGGACAGCGCGCGCGGGGGTCGCACCTTCTCGGCTACGCTGCGCAACAACTGAATTGCCACGGTAGAGATCCCCTGGCGTTCCAGTTCCGCTGCGACCAGGCCCACGGTCTGGTTGCATATCGGTCAGACAGGCACCAGCAGGGCAATATCGACACCATCTTCAACCAGTTTGCGCACCGCTGGCGGCGCGGATTTTTTTATCAGGCGCCCGGGGGCTGTAATGGATCCCATGAAGGACAGATGCCGTCGATTTAACGAACCGATGCGCCCGCTTCTGACCAGTTCCCGTAAACGATCCAGGGGGAATGCCAGATTGGGGTCCTGCCGGAGCCCGGAGTGATCATAAAGATCGCTGCGGTGCGTATCCGTCAGGGTGAAGACATCGGTGTCGGCAGGGATTTCACGGAAGCTGAAGTCACCGCCGCGAATCGAATCGTCAAACGGCTCCTGACCGGGCCCGACGAGCCCCGCGCTGGAGATAACGGCAGCCCGACTGTTCTTTAACGGTTTTTTTAAAGGTGCCCATGGCACCGGATCGATGCGGCGCCACGGGTAGGCTTTCAGGAACAGTTTATATTTTAACGGAAATTCACTCAGGTCACCCAAGATATTCTCCTGTGATTCAATTTGGACCTGTTAGTGCCGGTACGTCCCCACTTGTTTGCTGCGAAGCTATCTCGGAAACCCATACAGGTTGGCCGGTTAAGCGCGTTGTTCCGTTAAGCCAGTTGAGCCAGTTAAAAAAAAGAAAAATGTCTGGTTCCATTTTTTAATCCGCCTGTGGCGGACTAACGGGCAACAGAACAGGGCGCCCGACGAATAATCATTTTAGAGGTATTCTCGCTTTCCCATTTCTGCCAGCTTGAACTTTTGAATTTTGCCGCTTCCGGTCATGGGAAACTCGGAGGCGACTTTATAATGCCTTGGCCATTTCTCTTCAGGCAGGTGCTTTTTAACATGTTGGGCGATGCGATCCAATGACAGTTCGGCGTCGGCCTTCAATTTTACCCAGGCGGCCACTTCCTGTCCTTTTTGAGGGTGGGGGAAGCCAAAGACCTGGACCTCCGAGATCTCGGGCAGCTGATAAATAATTTCTTCAATCTCCACGGGATAGATGTCCACACCGTCGCGAACGATCACATCTTTGAGCCGTCCGGTTATCCTGACATAACCTTTTTCATCCATTTCACCTAAATCACCTGTGTGGAACCACTCTTCTTTATCAACTGCAGCGGCAGTGGCAGCCGGCATTTTATAATATTCTTTCATTAAAAACCCCCGGGTGCACAATTCGCCCTGTTGATTGGGTGCCAATGGTTCACCGCTGCCGGGATCGACGATTTTTACATCATTGCAGGGCAGCGCGGTGCCGATGGTGGATACCCGTAATTCGATGGGGTCATCCGGATGGGTCATGGAAATCCATGAAGAAGTTTCGGTAATGCCGTAGGCCACTGTTATATCGGAAACCCCGATGTCTTCAACGATGCGTCTCATCAGCTCAATGGGGCAGGGTGCACCGCCGATGATTCCCTTGGACACTGTTTTCCAGTCTTCTTTTTGAAACTGGGGGTGATCGATAAGGGCAATCAGCATGCTGGGCGAACCATAAACCGCCGTGCATTTTTCCTGCGCGATGGCTCGCAAAACCTTTGGTGGATCAAAGGTCTCAGAGGGCATGATCAGCGCCGCCCCCCTCAAAAGCCCTGCCAATGCGATACAGGTGTTGCCCATCATATGAAAAAGGGGAAAAAAAAGGCACAATCGATCTTCGGCGGTAATGCCCTGACGTTCGGTGCCAACCATGGATTTGTTAACCAACCCTAAATGATCCAACACCACCCCCTTGGGTTGACCGGTGGTGCCCGACGTATACATAATCGCCATGGGATCTGTTGCCTGAACGGCCTGGGCCTTTTCAGCAAGCGCCTGATCGCTAACCCCGGCAGCCAGCTCTAAGAAATCGTGCCAGGGCGTCATTTCTTCAGCGGATGCGTCACCCAGTACAATTATAAACTGCAAAGCGTGGATCTGCTTCTTTGCGGCCAGCGCCATTTCATCGAATTTTATGTTTCCTGAAGCGCCGGAGATAATTAATCCGCGGCATTCAGACTGCGTCAGGATGAAGTGAAGATTTTCGGTGGTGGCGTTTGGATCAATCGGCACCGTGATGGCGCCTATTTTGGTGAGCCCCAGAAAAGATAGGAGCCATTCGGGAGAGTTGTGTGCCCAGAGGCCCACTTTATCGCCGGCACTAATGCCTTTTTTTATGAAACCGCGCGCGCTGAGGTCAATTTCCCGGGAAAAGTCCTTGAAATTGTAACGCATGCCCCTTTCAGTATGGACTATCGCATCCTGTTGTGGATATGCGGCTGCAATCTCCTCCAGGAATGCGCTGATGGTCTTATGGATTACCTGCATGTTCCCATCTCCCTTCAAATAATTGTATTGCTATTCACCACCGGGTTAGCATTAAACTACCCGCTTAAGCGGGATTTTCTAGAAAATTTACTATAGAGTAAATCAAAAATTGAGTCCAGTTTAAAGTCCGGATTCAACCCAAGGCACCGGAATTTGCCATATCATTTGCTTTAACGTTGTAAAACGGCTACCCATTTATCCGTTATCTTCACAAGAAGATTGGGACCGTATTTTCAGGTGGTTTCGCTGAATTGCATTCATTAACTTGATGGCTTGACAATTAAAAACCCATTCTTTATAGTCACCAGGTTAGCCCAGGAGTCTGGCAGTAAACAAAGCCATACACGAGGTTGAATTCCTATTGAGCAATGAAGCGATCATAGATGTTGAAAATGTGTCCTTGGCCTTTGGCGGTGTGCAGGCTCTGTATAACGTCAGCACGCATTTATTGCCGGGCGAAATATTTGCCATCATCGGACCCAACGGCGCCGGCAAAACCTGTCTGCTAAACTGTATCAGCCGATTTTACACTCCCCGGGAAGGCGAAATACGCTTCAAGGGCAAAGACATCACCCATGTTCCTACCCACAATATCGCCCAGTTGGGCATAGCACGCACCTTTCAAAATATCGAGCTCTTCAAAGGGATGACGGTTCTGGACAATATCAAGCTGGGACGTCATGTCTTTTTAAAATCGGGCATTCTATCCGATATGCTTTACTGGGGAAGGACCCAGCGGGAGGAATTAAAGCTGCGCCAGGAAATCGAGGAAAAGATTATCGATCTTTTAGAGATCCAGACCATTCGTAAACAAGTTGTCGGTACCCTGCCGTATGGGCTTCAAAAACGGGTTGAACTTGCCAGGGCGCTTGCCATGCAGCCCGAAGTCCTTTTATTGGACGAACCCATGGCCGGTATGAATCTTGAAGAAACCGAAGATATGGCGCGTTTTATTATCAATGTGAACACCATGTGGGATGTCTCCATCATCCTGGTCGAACACGATATGGGGGTTGTTATGGATATTTCTGACCGCGTGTGTGTTCTCGAGTTCGGCCAGAAAATTGCCGAAGGATCGCCCCAGGAAATCCAGGAAAATCCCCAGGTCATCCGCGCCTACCTTGGAGAAGATGAAAAAGCCTATTCACGGCTCTAGCCTTTAACGGATTGATATGAATTCTGATCAAACAACCGCCATAAAAAACGCCCAGAGCCTGCCCGCTTTGCTGGTCAGAAACGCAGAGCGGTTTGGCGATCGCCGTATCGCGCTGCGCGAAAAAGAATTCGGTATCTGGCAGTCGGTTACCTGGCGGCAGTATCTGGAACATGTGCGGGATTTCTCCCTGGGATTGATTTCATTGGGTCTTCGCCCGGGGGAAGCGCTGGGAATTATTGGCGACAATCGTCCGGAATGGGTTTACGCCGAATTGGCCGCCCAGGCAGCAGGGGCCATTCCGTTCGGCATCTTTCAGGATTCCATTTTGAGCGAGGTGGCTTACATTATTGATCATTCCGAGGCCGCCATGCTGGTGGCTGAAGACCAGGAGCAGGTGGACAAGATTCTGGATCTGAAAGAGAAATTGCCACGCCTTAAAAAAATTATATATACCGATCCCAAGGGACTATGGGACTATGAAGAAGATTTACTGATAGAGTTTACTCAGATTGAAACACTGGGCCGGGAATTGCACCAGCAAGAGCCCGATTTGTTTGATAAAAACGTACGTGACATCAAAGACAGCGATCTGGCGATCGTCTGCTACACCTCGGGGACCACCGGCAATCCCAAAGGCACATTATTGACCCATGCCAATATCCTCAGCATGGTGGCCTCTTTGAATGAGGCGGATATTAAATCTCCGGAAGATCAGTTTCTTTCGTTTATTCCGCTGCCCTGGATCGTGGAACAGACCATGAGTGTATTTTCCGCGCTTTACGCCGGTTATACCGTCAACTTCCCGGAAGAACCCGAATCGGCCATGGCTGATTTATATGAAATTGCACCCAGTCTGGTGGTGGCATCGCCGCGCATGTGGGAAGGTATTTCGCGTCAGGTAATGGTGAAACACCTGGATGCCTCATTTTTCAAAAAGTTTATTTACAATTTATGCCTGCCCATTGGATATCGCTGGGCGGAGTTTAAATTTGAAAAAAAGGAGCCTTCGCTGGGCTGGAAAATTATATATTGGCTGGCGTATGCCGCCATGTTCAGGGCCTTGCGCGACCGTTTGGGTTTTTCCAGGGTCCGTTCGGCCATGACCGGTGGTGCGGCCCTCGGCCCCGATGTTTTTCGATTCTTTCATGCCCTGGGTGTCAACCTCAAACAGATCTATGGCCAGACCGAAGTGGCCGGTTATTCAACCATCCACCGCGATGGCGATATCAACTTCGACTCGGTCGGAATCCCGGTTACTGCCGCCGAAATTTCTATATCCGAGCCGGATCCTGAAGGGGTGGGGGAGGTCATATCGCGGGGCCCCGGTCTGTTTCAGGGATACCTCAAGAATGAAGAAGCCACACAAAGCACCATCATCGGTGGTTGGATGCATACCGGAGATGCCGGGTACTTTACCGACGACGGGCATCTGGTCATCATCGATCGCGTCAAGGACCTGATGCATCTGAGCAGCGGGGCCAAGTTTTCACCCATGTTCGTTGAAAATAAGCTCAAGTTTTGCCCGTATATTGTGGAATCGGTGGTTCTGGGGCACGAGCAGGACTATGTCACTGCCATGATCTGTATCGATTATAAGCATGTGGGCAAATGGGCGGAAGATCATCGCATTAACTACACCACCTATTCGGACCTGGCAGGTAAGCCTGAAGTGTATGATCTGATAGAGCGCGAAGTTGTCAGGGTCAACAGCACCCTGCCCGAAAAGGCCAGAATCAATAAGTTCCTCCTGCTTTACAAAGAATTGGATCCGGATGATGAGGAACTGACCCGTACCAAAAAAATCCGCCGCGGATTCATCAATGAAAAATACGTCAAGGAAATCAGCGCCCTTTACAGCGATGCCGGGGAGCTTCCCATCGAGACCGTCATCCGATACCAGGATGGCAAAACGGCCACGCTGCGCACCAACCTGATTATCCGGAAGATGAAACCGGAAGCGGAATACCAGGATCTTTTGAAACCGAAAGGATTCTGGGCAAGGTTAAAGGGAGGGATGTAGATTGCAGAGCGAATTTCTCATCTTTATGCAATTTTTTCTGACCGGACTTTCCATGGGTTCTATATATGCGCTGGTGGCATTAGGATTCGTATTGATTTACAAGTCCACGTCCATCTTAAATCTGGCCCAGGGCGAGTTTCTCATGGTCGGGGCCTACATCTGCCTTTCGATGACGCTGGACTTCGGGCTCAATTTTATCGCATCTTTTTTGCTCACCATGGTCTTTTCGGTTATCCTTGGGCTGGTGGTTGAGCGTCTGGTGCTGCGACCGCTCATCGGCGAACCCATCATTTCGATTATTATGGTCACCCTCGGCCTCACCTATATTTTAAGAGGTCTGGTCATCATGCTTTGGGGCAACGATATTCGCCAGTTTAATATCTTCCCCCAGCAACCGCTTGACCTCTGGGGGGTGAAGATTGCCTATCTGTATATCTGGAGTCTTGGAATATCGCTGCTGCTGCTCACCTTTTTTGCGGTTTTTTTCAAGTACGCCCGCACCGGCGTATTTATGCGGGCCGTGGCAGACCATCAGACCGCTGCCCAGAGTATGGGAATCTCGGTTAAACGCGTATTTGCCATCAGCTGGTGTATTGCTGCGGTGGTTTCGTCCATCGGGGGCATCTTGATCGGCAATATCGGCGGCGTTGGCGTTGCACTGAGCCATATTGGGCTTAAAGTGCTGCCGGCGGTGATCTTCGGCGGTCTTGACAGTATCCTGGGGGCCATCATCGGCGGTCTGATTGTCGGTATTCTGGAATTTCTGTCAGCCGGGTATCTGGATCCTTATATCCCGGCTATCAATGAAGTATTTCCCTTTATTGTGATGGTGCTGGTTTTGATGATTAAGCCCTATGGGCTATTTGGGATAGAGGAGATTGAAAGAGTTTAAAAGAATTCGGATTTCGGATTGCGGATTGATAGTTTCAGAACAAAAAGATTGGAGTTAAGCGGCGATGCCTGCTGGATTATACCACCAAAATTACCGCTCGGATGAGCGCATCTTTCAGACCTGGTTTGTCAGGAGCTGGTTGATCGCCTTTTTAATCGCCTGCGTGCTTTTTCCGCTTTTTGCATCTAAATACATGATTTCGACCACGATCGAAGTGGGCATCGCTATCATTGCCTGTCACGGCTTGAATTTGCTGACCGGTTTTACCGGTCAGATTTCCCTGGGCCATGCGGCCTTTATGGGCGTGGGGGCATATACCAGCTCGATCCTTGTCAGCCACGGGGTACCCTTTAGCGTCTCCCTGGCTGGTGCCGGTGCAATGGCGGCTTTAATCGGCATGATTTTTGGCATTCCGTCGCTCCGATTAAGGGGGTTGTATCTGGCCATGGCCACCATTGCGGCCCAATTTATTATCGAGTTTACGATCCGCCGTTGGGATAAGCTGACCGGTGGTGTGGAAGGTATGTATGTGGATCCGGGAACGCTGGGGCCGTTCCATTTCGATGATCGCATCCACCTGTATTATCTGACCTTCGTACTTGCCGTGGCGGTTACCATTGCGACCAAGAATATCATTCGGGCGCGGTCCGGCCGGGCGTTTGTGGCCATCCGCGATCGCTATCTGGCGGCTGAGGTTATCGGCGTCAACCTATTCAAGTACCGCCTGTTGTCTTTTGCGGTATCCTCTTTTTTTGCCGGTATTGCCGGCGCTCTGCTGGCTCAATATCTGGAGGTTATTACCCACGAGTCGTTTACGATCTCGCAGTCCATCGACTATCTGGCCATGTGCATCGTCGGCGGGCTGGGTCACCTACTGGGCGGTTTTTTCGGGGTCGGTTTTTGGTTTATTTTAGAAAGGATTCTGGAGGTAGTCACCACCACGCTCAATTCGGCCTATCCCGACCATGTGACCTGGTTTGTATCCATCAGGGAGATTGTTTTTGGGCTGGTCATTATATTGTTTTTAATATTTGAACCGGACGGCCTGGCGGCCCGCTGGCGAACCATTCGGGCATACTGGAAGCTGTGGCCGTTCTCTTACTAAAGAAAAGGAGGGTAAAATCATGAAAAAATGGATCATTGGATTTACCATATCGGTATTTTTCCTGGCCATGTTTTTGGGGGTCAGTTCGGGAAATGCCCGTGCCGCCGAGGAGATCAAGTGGGGCGTACTAATTGACCTATCGGGCCCGACCTCGGACTGGGGTAAAAACCAGGTCAAGGGACAGTTGGATGCCATGCGCTGGGTCAATGAGAATGGCGGCATCAACGGCAAGCAACTGAAGCTGATTGTCATTGATGACGGTTACAAGGTCCCGCGCGGAGTGGCCGGTTACAACCGGCTGGTGGATTCGGAAAAGGTCATCGGCCTTTACATTCAATCCACCGGTACCACCATGACCCTTATAAAAAAGATTATCGCAGACGGTGTTGCCACGATCGCGGCCTCTTTTACTTCAAAATTTCAAAATCCTAAAAAGACACCCTTTAGTTTTTTCGTTTCTCCTTCTTATGGGACAATGGGGCGTATCTCGCTGAAGTGGATCCGGACGACATGGAAAGACAGCAGCCGCAATCCCAGGATCTGCTTTCTGTATCCGGATAACAAATACGGACAGGATATTTTAGATGTTTGTAAAGACTATGCCAAAAAAATCGGCGTGGATGTGGGTCCGGATCAGGTCATCAATTGGCCCACCAAGGATGCCACAGTTCAATTAACCAATATGAGTCGCTATGATCCTGATTATGCATATATTACTTCAACGGCCATGAATGGCGCCGTCATTCTGAAGAACGCGAAGGCTTTGGGACTCAGGACCAAGTTTATTTCCAATATTCGTAATTTTGAGGAAACCCTTATCCCGCTTAGCGGTGGAGCTGCCAACGGGAGTTATGGTGTTCATCCCATTGCCCCTTATGGAGCGCCGGTACCCGGAATGAAAAAGGTGGTCGCGTCCCACGAGAATTGGCATTCGGGGGAAAAGGGCACCAACGTTTATGTGGAAGGCTGGGTGAACATCCTGGCTGTATCCGAAGCCTTGAAGTTGGCGGATAAAGCCGGTGACCTGACGCCGTCCGGGATTCGGAATGCCTTTGAAACATTTAAAAATTTCAGTACCGGTGGACTGGCACCGCCGCTGACCTTTACCAGTACGGATCATCGTGCCAGTATGGCTGCTAAGATGTATGAGGTCAAAGGCAACAAGTTCATCGCCGTCTCCGACTGGATAGAGTTGCCCAGGGATATGGAGTACTTTGGCAAATAATTCATAAATGCCTGTTGTCAGTGGTCCGTTGTGAGTTGGGTGAGCAACGGGCCACAGGCAACGGACCACTATCGGCATCTTAATGCTATATTTTTTAATCAAGGGAAACGTATGCTCGAATTGAATCTACCCGGACGATTCAATGCCGCTGAATATTTTGTAGACCGCAATGTAGACGAAGGCCGCGGCGAACAAACGGCCATCCTTTTTGAGGATCAAGCGTATACCTATCGCCAGTTTCTCGAAAACGTCAACCGCATGGCCAATGTGCTGACCGGGCTGGGCGTCGGCATGGAAAAGCGCGTCATGCTCCTGCTGCGGGATACACCGCCAATGCTGTTTTCATTTTACGGGGCCATTAAAATCGGTGCGGTGCCGATACCGTCCAATATTCTGATGAAGGCGCCGGATTTCCTCTACATGCTCAATGACAGCCGTGCCGCGGTTTTGATCGTCGATGCGGTATTTTTGCCGGAGGTTGAAAAGATCCTGGATCAGGCAGGTTTTTCTGAAGCAGGTTATTGTCTGCGGCGATGCGGATCATGAGCATCTGTCATTCGATGATCTTTTAGAAAAAGCCGATACAGACGTTAAAGCCGCTGAAACGACACCCGATGACACGGCCTTTTGGCTGTACAGTGGTCGCAATCCCGAAAAATTAATGGGCGCTGTTCATCACCACAGTCACATGGTCTATTGTGCGGAAGCTTACGCCAAAGGCATATTGAATATGACCGCCGAAGACCGGGCCATGGGATCTTTTCTCTTTTTTGCCTATGGTCTGGGAAATGGCGCTTATTTCCCATTTGCCGTGGGGGCCACGACCATACTCATCAGTCACCCACCCAAACCGGAACTGTTTTATGAGGACCTCGTCAAATATAAGCCCACACTTTTTTTCACGGTTCCGACCCTGTTGGGCGTGCTGGCTGAATACAAAAATACGTGTCGCAGTGAGGGCAGGGAACTGCCGCCTATTGAAAGCCTGCGGGCGTGTATTTCCTCTGCCGAGATTCTTTCACCGGAAATTTACCACCGATTCAAAGAAGAATTCGGTGTGGAAATATTGGATGGGACCGGCTCCACGGAAATTTGCCATATTTTTCTTTCCAATCGATTTGGCGAAATCAAAGCCGGCAGCACCGGCAAGCTTGTCCCGGGTTATGAAGCACGATTGCTGGATGATGACGGGCAGCCGGTTAAATCCGGCCAGGTCGGCAACCTGATGATCAGCGGAGGCTCAATTGCCTCCGCTTACTGGAACCAGCGAGCAGAGACCAAACTGAATATGCAGGGCGAGTGGTTTGTTACCGGAGATCGCTATCTGGTGGATGAGGATGGGTTTTATTATTTCCGTGGCCGCAGCGATGATATGTTGCGCGTGGGCGGCAAATGGCTGGCGCCCCGGGAAGTTGAAAATACGCTGAACCAACATCCCGCAGTTGCAGAAAGTGCGGTGGTGGGGTACCAGGATGCCGAGGATCTGATTAAACCTTATGCCTTTGTGGTTCTCAAATCCAAACAGGATGAATCCGCGGAACTTGAAGAAGAAATTAAACAGTTTGTGCGGGATCGAATTGCCACCTATAAATTTCCGCGCTGGATCGAATTTACCGATAAAATCCCAAAGACAGCCGGAGGTAAAATCCAGCGCTTTGTTTTGCAGGAGCGAGTAAAGGCAAGAGACTAAGCATGCTCAACGTCAATAACATTGAAGTCATTTACGACGATGTGATCCTTGTGCTTAAGGGTCTTTCCCTCAATGTTCAAGAAGGCCAGATCGTTGCCCTGTTAGGTGCCAACGGGGCCGGGAAAACAACCACACTGAAGGCCATTTCAGGCCTTTTGAAGACGGAAGAGGGCGAGGTGACCGGCGGCTCGATTGAGTTCCTGGGGGAGCGAATTGACGGTAAAGAGCCCGAAAGAATAGTCAAGCTGGGCATCTTTCAGGTCATGGAAGGCCGCTGTGTTTTCGAAAACCTGAGCGTGCATGAAAACCTGATTGCCGCAACCCGGACCCGCAAAAGCCGCCAGAAGATAAATGAACGTTACGATATGGTTTTCCATTATTTTCCGGCCCTCAAACCCCTGCGAAACAGATTGGCCGGCTACCTTTCCGGCGGGGAGCAGCAGATGCTGGTCATTGGCCGCGCCTTGATGGCCAGTACCCGGTTGATGATGCTGGACGAGCCCTCGCTAGGCTTAAGCCCCATCTTAGTTGCCGAAATTTTTAATATCTTAAAACGCTTAAATGAAGAGCAAAACATTACCATGCTGCTCGTTGAGCAAAATGCCCATCTGGCGCTATCCATTGCAGAGCACGGTTATGTGATGGAAAACGGTAAAATTGTTCTGGATGACAGTGTTGACAAACTCAAGGAAAACGAAGATATCAAGATGTTTTATTTAGGACTCACGGAAATGGGCACCAAGCGAAGCTACCGTGATGCCAAATTTTATAAGCGCAGAAAACGCTGGTTGACGTAAGAAAAAGACGAGCAGACATAATATTCCTAACCCGTACAAGCCGGAACCAAACAGGCTATCCATGCATTGACTACTGAAAACTGGTCGAGCTGAATCGAAACTGGAATGTTGGAATACTGGAATGCTGGAATATTGGGTTATAATTCGGAATAGGTCTATTTTTAATTAAAATTCAGATATCAGCATCTTATTTATGTCTTCAGGGAATGCCATGCACACCCCTTCATTGCCCAAATTGCGCAATGCCGCTACATCCGGTGTGCCCAGAGCCTCGTTAAAGTAGGTGCGCGGAGAAAAAACCAGATGAAAGCGGGTAAAATCATCTCCCGCAGCGCCCGGGTAAAAACTTACGTTAAAATTGTAAATTCCTGTCTTATCATAGGCTGCCATAAGGTTGTTTAATCCCTTGGCGAGGTCTGTTAGATCGTCGTCGGTTAGCTCCAGTGTACTGCTGGTATCATCTACGACGGCGACGACATCGCCGGCGACACCCAAAGGTGCAAACACCGTCATCCAATTCGTGCGCCCAATTCTCCCCAAGAACCGATCCTTTCCGGTCTTTTCCGCCTTCACCAGATCATCCCAGTAATTGGTCCCCTCTTTTTTCATATACCTTTCGGCGGCCTGCAGTTCTATGCGCAGTTGATTGGGCGCATACGCGGTAGCGAAAACCTGGTAATGGGGGTGAATTACACTACTGCCGGAAGCCGGCATGTAGTTCCAGCTGACCAGATGGTAGACTGACTCCGGATGATTAACTTTGTTTACCTGCTGGAAAAATTTTAACGCCAGACGAAAACCGTCCGCTATACGTTCGGGCTCAAAATCGGTCATCGGGATATAGTGCCGATCGCCTAAGGTGGCCACAGCGCCCAGTATGTCATAGGGAGCGATATTGGGAAACAGAACCTTATCGTCTAAAACGATACGTCCTTCGGGAACGATGTCTTCGGGAAAACAAGGGGTGATCTTCATCACCTTGTCCGGGCAAAACGGACATGTTTTTTCGGTTCCGGCGATCAGTTGATCAAGGTCCGGTTTTTTCCATTTTAAGGGCCTAAAATGACAGATGCGGGAGGTTCTGCCGGTGAGAGGATCCTTGCGGATTTCACTGGGGATCTGTTTGGGCAGCATGTTGTTGCTGGGGTCGAGAATAACGGTTTTCCTTTCAATTGCTTCAAACTTCATACCGCCTCCTTTGAGTTTAATTTAGCCACAGGCCCGTCTTCGTCCAAGGCTCCGCCGCGGCAGGCTCCGCACAGACGAACACGGACCTTTTGGCTCCGCCTCCGGCGGACTCGACCAAAAAATGTCACCCCGATTTTATCCCGACAACATCTTTGGGGGAAACAATTATCTGTGTTTTCTAAATTATGGATTTTAAGGCTTCGAGTGTATGCTCCGGGTCCGGTCTTACCGTATAATCCGCGTCAGTTTCTGCGTAGCGTATAACGGCTTCCCGGTCAATAATGAATCTGGCTGCCAGGGGCAATGTCCACGAATCGTCTCCATTGTGTTTGGGCACATCAATGCCGAACTGCAGATAGATTTTTCTCAAATCTTCAGGAAGGGCATGAACCAGACCGAATTTTCGCGCCACCGCATTTCCGGGATCACTCAAAACTTCAAAGGTCAGTTTTTTTGCCTTGATCAGTGCGCGGCTGTGTTGCAAAAGCTGCGGGGAGATGGCGATCAATTCGGCTCCAGTGGAATTGAATTCCTCTGATGAATTTTGCAGAGCTTCCAGCTCCAGGTTGCAATAGGGTCACCATTTGCCACGGTAAAATGTAAGCACCATCAATCGATCCGAAAGGATATCCGTTGATCGAATCCGTTCTCCGCTCGTATTCTCGAGTTCAAATTCCGGTGCTGTGTCTCCGACCGTTAGCACCTGATCTAAAATTCCTGAATTGCGCAGGTCAGATGTCGCCCGGTGCATAATTTCTAAAGCTTCAGGAGGTGCCTTTTCTTCAAAACTGGCTTTAAGCTGATTCAGTTGGTCTTGTAGTGTCATCATTTTATGTCCTTTGCAGTTTCGTCAGTTGCAGGAAAAAAACATGCAGAAAAGGTATGTACGACGATACAGAAGTCAATAGGCTCAAAAGAAAGGTGTCAGGTGTCGGGTCTGAAAACATAGGACTGAGGCATACCGAAATAGAAAAGGGCCAAAATGGTCGTGCCGGCTCATGACGGAAAACGACAGCTCATGGTCCCAGGAGGACAATTCATGACGGAAACCGACACGTCATGATGAAATAGTCGGCCGCCAAGCAGGCTTTTTTGCTCAGTCCCCAGTCCTCAGCACTCAGTCCTTATTTTTCCTGACACCTGAACACCCGACACCTGACACCTTTTCTATGAATCCAGAATCATTTTCATGGTGGGACCGTCGATGTTTCCGCCGCTGAGGATGACCCCGACGCGGCCCTGTGATGTCACGCTGCGGCTTAATAGCGCTGCGACACCCAAGGCGCCTGAGGGTTCGACCACCAGCTTCATGCGGTAAAACAAAAATTTGACGGCTGCGATAATTGCTTCTTCGGAAACTGTTTTCATGTCATCGACATATTTTAATACCAGCGGAAAAGTGACCTGTTCGCCCAGAGAGGGTGTGCGGGTACCATCGGCGATTGTTGGTGGGTTTTTTACGGTATGAAGCGTTCCGGTTTGGAATGAACGGGTTGCGTCGTCAGCCAGTTCCGGTTCGATACCGATCACGCGGCATCCAGGAGCCATATTTTTGGCTGCAATGGCAGATCCACTCAGCAAACCGCCGCCACCGCACGGCACCAGCAGCATATCCAGTGATTTGACTTTATCGAGCAGTTCTAAAGCCGCTGTTCCCTGGCCGGCAACGATATCGATATGGTCATAGGGCGGTATGAGCTTATACGCGTGCCGCTCCGCGAGGTCCTGCGAAATTTTTTCACGGGTGGTTTCTGCGGGGTCATATTCAATAATGGTGGCGCCGTATGCTTCAGTGGCAGCCCGTTTGGTGGCCGGTGCATCATTTGGCATGACAATGGTTGTCTGTATGCCCAAAAGACGGCCGACCAGGGCAATAGCCTGGGCATGATTACCCGAAGAATGGGTGATGACCCCCCGCTGGCGGTCTTCTTCGGAAAGCTGGGCCATGGCGTTGTAAGCACCTCTGAATTTAAATGCACCGACCCGCTGATAATTTTCACATTTAAGATAAACCGCTGCGCCTGCCCGCGCGTCAAGGGTGCGCGAGGTCAAAACCGGAGTGACATGGGCCTGACCGCTAATCCGCATTTTTGCCGCCTGAATGCGATCAAACATATGGTCTGCATTTTTGGACATTGAAGGCAATTACAGCTCCGTAAATTTGGGGAATAATAGCAGTTTTGGGATTGTATTACCAGTCGGAAGGAGGCAATACTTCCCACGGGTAGCTGTCTTTAGCGACCCGTGCCCAGTAAAGGTTTCCCGAATTCCGCCAGGGATCCAGCACGATCCCCTTAAAGAAAGACTGTCCGTTGGCGGTTATCACCACGCAGTTATGTTCGCGCAGCTCACTGCCGCGATATGCCACCCCCCAGTGGAGCTGTAAACTTTTTAAGTCAAGCGCCTGAAAGCGCTTCATAAGGTCTTCCGTCCAATGATAGCACAGGCCACGGTCTTTGACACCGAATACTACCAGCAGGTTGTGGGACATCGCCGGACGAACGAGTTGATATTCGTCAGCCAGCACCGCTGATTCCCGTACGGCTGTTTCAGCCAAAATCCGCGCTTCTGTTTTATCGATCGTCTCACCTAAGCCAATCAACTCCTGTTGAAGTTGCTTGATCTTATCCCAATAGACTTGGACAGCTGATGGGGTGCCCGATGCTACCGGATTGGATGCACCGTTGCCGGGATAATAAACGTTTGCTTTGGCACAGCCGAGCAAACCGATGAGCAGGCAAATTGTTGTGACGAATTTAAATGTGGTTTTCATGTGTCCTATATGAAAACTGGAGTAATGGAGTGTTGGAGTAAAATCAATTGCGGATTTTAGATTGCGGATTGCAGATTGAAATATCAAACACCGCACGTATTCAAAATCCGAAATCCGCAATCTGCATTCCGAAATCTTAAATACTCCACCACTACAAAGAAAGGTATATTCAAGTACAGGGTAATTTTAATTATCTAAGTAAGCTGTTAGATCCTGGGCTATTATATTGGACTAAGGCGGATTCCTAAATCCGCAAGTTGCTTTATTATCAAAGATTCCCATCCGCGGTTGGCCTGCGGATTTGCAGGGCTTGGATGGGTAATCACACCTATTTTGACCTTGTGGTCATTTAGTGCTATCCGTGCGCGTTTTTCAGCGAATTTGCCCACGCCTACAACATAACCCGGTTTAAAGTATTCAATTGTGCGGCGCAGGGCGTGATCGCAAATTTCTTCCAGCGGCTTTCGTTCCGCGACGCGGATTTGGTCCGGCGTACGGTTTCGACCGCTCTTTTCAATAAAAAGCAGGGGGCAATAGTTCGCCACGAAAAAGCGTTTAAAGAAACGGGTCGGTGTTTGAAATGCTTTCTGGGCCCAGCCCCACAGTCGTCTCCCGCTGACCTCTCTTTTCGTACAGGAAAATCCCATCACCGGTCGTTTGGGGTGCATTTCGGTCGGGGTGCCGACCGGGGCGTTAATCTGCATCCAGCTTCGGACCGCATTGAGTTCACCAAAGGGAATGCCGGTTTGGGCCATCCCCCACGGACCGGGATTCATTCCTAAAAACACAACCTCTTTGGGCGTGGACGCAAATTTTGAGTGATATTGCCTCAAGGGCTCCCGTGCGTATTCAAGCGGGTTATAAACATGTGTGACCGGCGGCCCGAATCGTAAAGGGCGCAGCGCATTAACCAAATCGGCAACAATCGATTCAAGACGATCAAGATCAGGATTCATTTTTTTCGTTTTTCGCGGCAGCCTTTATCGGTCAAACAATAAGATGGTTGCTTGTCCGGTCCGCAAAAAAAAGACTCTTCCATACGCTCCAGAAAACCATCCGTAACCATGTTATCCAGATCTTTTCTTCTACCCAAATGATTTCCCGGATAATACACACCCCTTTGCATTTTTACCAAAATCTCTTGCTTCATGAGTTCCTCTCGGGCTTTCTTAGAAGTGGTTTCATAACCGCATCTAAGCATCAATTCTGAATGCAGCAATCAATCGTCGCTTCATTTATCAAGTCAGAGGTGTTTTTTCATGCACACCGCAGTCTCCGGACAAAGGCTTTTAAATTCAGTTGTTTCCTGCAGAGCAGGAGGCGTCGATTTACGGTCGGTTTTTTGATATCCCCGTCCGCTGAAAAAGTCTTCAGCCGTCAGGGTCAGCAGATACAGGGTAGCCACTTTTTGTGAACGGGCATATTCTTCTATTTTATTGACCAATTGGGTTGCCAATCCTTGTCGGCGATAGGCTTTCGCAACTGCCAGTGATCGCAGCAACCCCACATCCTCTTTTTGCTCGAGACCCACCACCCCGGCTAAGGTTAAGGCAGAGTCGTCTTTCACGATCAAAAAGTGTTGCAGCTGATATGATCTGATATCCTGATGATGGAGGTCGCTGTCCGTCAGGATTTGTTTGATCTGTTTCTCATCTTCGGCAGATGCAAAGGAAAATTTCATAAGAATCAACGCTCAATTTGAATCCTAAGTTGATCGATAAATAGAAAATGATCCATTTTTAAAATTTGAAACGATCAAATTAGGTGATATACGTACATGGGATCATTGTGCCAGCTGCTTTTCAGTCTTAAGATCTTGCTGGGAACGAACCCGGGCAACGAAAAATTGCTCGATACAACAACAGTGCCCGGTTTAAGACCGACCGTAAGCTTGTCGGCCAATTTTTTCATCACGTCCGGGTAAAGATAACAAAATACGACATCTGCGCCTGATAGATCTGCTTCCCAAAAATTTTCGCGTCTAATCTTAATTTTGTTCAGCCCGAAAGAAAATAATCGGGCTTTTAGGTAGGCCACCGGGTTGATTTCATAACCGATGGTATGAACCCCATATCGTTTTTGCGCTTCGCGAAGCACGCGTCCGTCACCACAGCCTAAATCGACCAACGTTTGGTCGGCTCTCATGGGAACTGCATTTATAAAGGCGGCGATTTTTGCTCGAGAAGTTGAAACATAAAGTGCACCCTGGGTAAACGGCAGAACCAGGGCGATGCTAAGCACATATAAGATTTTCAGGGCAAAAAGGCCCCCGGCCAAAATGATGAATATCCAGATCCAAGCGGCCATGTCTCTGTCTTACGTCTGATAAAAAAAAATGACAACAGCCGTATCTGAATCATATCCTTTTGGCAGTGTCAAGTCATTATCTAGTCATTTTTTTCGGCCTAACCCGCCTAAATCAACGTTTCACAGGCATGGGTTCTTCTATATTGGTTGTATTTTCAAAGATTTTTCAACATGAGGGCCATCCCCGGGGAACCGACGCTTTGAATATCGAATATCGAACAAGGAATGTAGAAGTAAGAAGCTTTTTTGTTTTTTTAATACTTCGACATTCATTATTGCTTGTTCGGTGTTCTGCAGTTCAATCCCGTACAGGATTATGCCCATTGTTTTCGGATTAAAAAACAGCACTGATAAAGGCGATCAACCCGAAAGCCAGGATGACAACACCGGAAATTTTGTTCATCAGCGCCAATTTCCCTCCGCTGATTTTATTACGAAAAATGCCTGTCGCACCGCTTAAAAGTAGCCACCAGGCACCGGAACCGCTAAATACGCCGATGACCATCAGGCCGGCCGATGCATAATGGATTGATTCACTGACGATCCCCAGACCGGCAAATATGCCGGCAAAAAACAGAATCGTCATCGGGTTGGTCAGTGTTAGAAAAAAGGTGGTTCCATATGCGGAGAGGATGGTAGTGTTTGCCATCGAAACCGTCTGTTCCTGAGGTTTCCTCAGAAATGCCCGTATTCCCAAATAGCAAAGAAAAAGTCCTCCGATGATTCGAAACCCGATAGATTGATCGACTAAAAAATTGGAAATAAAGGTTAGGCCGAAAGCGGCGATAAAGCCGTAAAGGGCATCGGCGGTGGCCGCTCCCAGTCCGGTGACCAATCCCTGAACATTACCACCCGATAATGTGCGTTGAATGCACAGGATTCCAATGGGCCCCACCGGTGCCGCAATTGAGAAACCGATGACAAAGCCCTTAATAAATAAGCTCCATTCCATTATTTTTTATCGACGGCAACCACTGAAATGCTCGGCTTTTCGTTAACGGTCAACTGAAACACATCGGGGCGGGCGTAATGCCCCACAACGTCAAAATCAAATTTGCTGCGTGCAATCGCAGCTAAATCTAAATCGGCAAATAAGATACCCGCCTGCTCATAAAGCGGTCCGGCCAGCACTTTTCCCAGGGGAGAAATGATTACGCTGCCGCCGCGACACATTATTTCCGGTTGTTGATCCAATTCCTTTAGCGCTTTTAAATCATCCGGATACATCTCCTTGGTCATATATTGATTGCAGCCCAATACGAAACAGCGCCCTTCACAAGCAATGTGACGCAATGTCGCCTGCCAGGTGTCTGTGGCATCGGCTGTCGGAGCCAAGTACAATTCAACCCCCTTGTTGTACATGGCCATTCGGGCCAGCGGCATATAATTTTCCCAGCAGATCAACCCGCCGATGCTGCCGATTTCGGTCTGAATAACGGTTAAGGTGCTCCCGTCACCTTCGCCCCATATCAATCGTTCACCACCGGTTGGTTTAAGTTTTTGATGTTTGCCCAGAAACCGGCCGTCGGGTCCGAAATATAAAAGGGTACAATACACCGTGCCGGTGCTGCGTGCGGCATCGCGCTCGATTACGCCTATCGCCAGATAGACATTTGCTTTTTTAGCGGCTTCTCCCAGTCTATGGGTCGTGGGGCCCGGGACTTCGACGGTATTTTCCCAGTATCGCTGCCAGACCTTGCGGCCGACCGGGCTGCGGCTTCCCACCACGGTGCCGAATGCCAGACCTCGCGGGTAGGCAGGAATAAACGCCTCGGGAAACAATATAAGCCGGGCGCCTTGATCGGCGGCCTGCTCAATTAAACCACAGGCTTTTTCCACCGTGGCCTCGCGGTCGAACAAAACCGGTGCAGCCTGCACAACCGCCACTTTTATTTTTTGGTTTTTTGGGGTCATTTTATCTCTTTTTTTGCCAGATCATATGGTGTTGGGAAAAAGGTCCATGAATCCGTTTTTCATGAAAGTGTTGATCGAAATCTTGTTTTTCAAATACATTTTTAGCGTCCGCAATACAATAAAGACTGTGTTTTTTAACCAGCGGCTGAAAAAATTGTGCAATCCATTTAGGGAAGGTAAGATCAAGCCACAGCAAAAAGCCTCCCGGTCTCAAAACTCGGGCAACTTCCCTGACGGCAGTCTGCCATTTCGGCAGATGGTGAAATACGTTCTGAGACACAACCAGATCAAAGCGGGCTTCCTGAAATGAAAGGTGTGCGGCGTCTTCCACCTGGTAAATTAAAGACTCATTTTCGGGATGCCGTTTGCGGGCGATTTGAATCTGTTTGTGATCATAATCGGTGCCCCAGACCTTCATGTTATAAGTTTCCGACAGAAAGGCTGCCACATCTCCGATACCACAGCCCAGCTCCAAGACATCCTTCAACGCTTCTGAGGGAAGCGCTGTGAGGTCCTGGCGCACTCTGGCAATATTGCGCTCGGCCTTTTTTTCGCGATTGACCAACCATTTCTCGAGGCGTGTCATTTCCATCAGATTATTCGCCTTTTTATCCGCTTGCGTTCGCCGAGGAGAACGTAAGGACGGTTGCTCCTGAGTGCCGTTTCCGCAAAGGCGGATTGCAGGGAGTTTCATTTTGACGAAGCATGAAGATTTTTAAAATCGGTGTAACCCGGCTTTTTTTGACCCTCGCTGCTAACCAAACCCACCGTGTTTGTCACGACCTTTTGAAATTGGCAAACTAAAGGTCGGACAAACAGGTGTATTCACGTTGCCGGAACATGGGTCGTAGTGACTTCGGCTAAAAGCCGGCCTTGAGTGCCGGTCACCCGGGTTCGTATGACGGTGACCCGTTTACCGCTGCGGACAAATCGTGCTTCTGCCTTGATTTCTCCTTCACGTTGATTGCCCAGCAGATTGGTGTTCAAATTTATCGCGAGGGGAAAGCCTTTTCCATCCGGACTGAGTTCGACTTTTTCCAGGGCCAGTACCGTGGCGGTTACATCCGCGAGCCACAACATGGCTCCGGCATGTACGGTGCCGAATGGATTGAGAATTCCTTCTTTGATCGGCATGATGCTGATAACATAGTCTGCTTTGCGTTCTTTAATAAAAAATTCAATCTCACCGGTCTTTTTGCTTTCTGCAATCTTATCGGCGATGCTTTTCATTCTGAGTCCCTTTTTTGAGATGGGTTCTAGTTAGCGTGTAAACATATCGATTACGCGGCCAGAATCGGTTTCGCATAATCCAAAGCCACCGCTCTTGAATCCGAGCACGTTATCAGAAAGCCTGAATTTGCATCGCATCTTACCGCCTCTGTCTCCCTGCAAAAAAGCCTCTGTCTTTCCGGGAAATTCATAGACACTCGGGTATTCCTTACTCGAATCAACCGTCGCTTCATCAACGATTCCGCCCACAAAATGTTCCCCATCCGGCATGGTCATCTGAATTTTGACGGATCCGAATTTTTCGTCCTCGTATGAAAAAATTATCCGCTTGCCGGTGTATCGATCGATTCCTTTCATCGTTCCCGCGCAGGCTATAACTGCAAAAATCAAAATTGCTAAGCCGATTAATCGGATCTGCATTTTCATTTTTCAATCCTTTCTGCTTCGGCAAATTCCTGTTTGAGAAAAGATACGGCTGTCCCCGTCTGCAGCGGGATCAAGGCAAAGCCGCCGGATCAGGGCTTAAGGCGATAATTTAAGTTGCTGCTCCCGGGGTAGTGTTTGATTTTTTAAGGATTTGTATTGCTTATAGAGGATATATCCGCCCCATACAAGAGCGAATTCTAATAAAAAAAGCAGCACCTTTATGATGCTGCCCTTGGGTCGGTTTATAGCGATAATGCTCTCTGTTCAGTTGGACCTGTGATCAATCCAGGTAGACGACTTCTGATTTGGCTACGGAACTGTTTCTCAACGAGCGCTTATTTTTCTTTTCCCTTTCTTTTACTTTTTTGCGTTCCCTGGCAATGATAATCAGCATGACGACAATCACACCGATTTCTGCCAGCAATAATAATCCCTGAGAAATGAGTTCCTGCATTAGGTTCTCCTGTAAGCTTATATTTCTCATATCGGGAATAATCGGCCAAACTTTAGGTCTAACATCACGGGATTTCCATAACAGATTAATATTAAACAGGTTTTTTTGTGTTGGTCGACTTAAAAATCTTTGTCGAATGGTGAAATATCCGATCATTTGGTAGGAGCGAATGAACTGTTCGTTTTATGGCTAAGTAAACTTTACACCAATTCCGAAAGTATATTTGAACTTCTCATCAGCGACCTCTTTACACCACCTGACTACCGATCTGTAGGTTCTGGGGGCGGACTTAAAAGGCTGGGTATCAAATTTGATGTTTAATTTTGTTCCCGGTTTGAAGGCCACTTCTGATTCCAACAACATGCCGTCACTGCTGAGGTCTTTGGTTTGCGCATAGCTCAAAGCTCCGGAATTCGCATCTTCAAGGATGACGGTGACCCGATGCAAAAAACGCTTATTTTTTCTAAATCCGGTTGCTGCGCTCAATTCGGAAAACGCGGACTGCACGGAATCATCGCCCTGAGTTCTCGGAATTTTCAGCATTCGCAGCGGTAATTCATGCTTTCTTAATGAATATTTTCTGTGTAAATTCTTGTTGCAATCCGGACACCCGTGACCCTTTATTCTGCTTTTGACGGTGGCTTGCCATTCATGGCCTTCTTCACAAATCCACCACACTTTCTTTTTAAAACCGGAACTCAGATTTCTCAGGTTCAGTCCGCTATTTTTGGTCAGATGCCATTCCTTGCGGAGATCGGTATTTGTAATTAATGTTTCATTATTTTCGGCCAGGGTGGGTCTGTTGCAAAGCGGACAACCGCTACCGCGGTTTCTGCTATATACGGGTGCTTGCCATTCATGCCCGCTGTTACATATCCACCACACTTTTTTGCCAGAGCCGGGTGTAACATTTCTGGGGTTTAAATCTCCGTTTCGGGTTGGGTGCCATTCTTTGGCAAGGCTCGGATTGATAACAGCCAGATTATATTGATCGGTAACTTTAGGCATATTTTCTCTTTAAGATTGATTTCTAATATAGGAGCTGTAAGCGTAAACTGTGACAAGATCAGGGGGGGCAACACCATATCTAATATTAGATGACGCTGAAAATATCAATAGCATTTTTGGAAACATTTTAATTTTTATTGTCAGATAAAAATTTTGGATCGCATTATCCATTTTGAGGTGGGGCTTACAAATTTCCAGCTGAAATAAGTGTTATGCCGCCAAAGGCCAGTACGACGCCGACGGAAAGAATTTATTTTCTGTTGATAACGACTTCACCTGTAACGCCATCAACGGTCGCGGCCTGACCTGTTTGAAGCCGGTCGAAGGCGGCCCGGGTCAAAGCGACCACCGGGATTGCCGTGCCATAAAAATGCTTGCTGATGATCGGGCCGGCCACCAGCAGCGGATCAGTTTCGATATTGATTATGGCAGCCGGAGCTGTTGCCTGTTTGGCCAGTTCCAGCAGAACCAGGGGTGCTGCAGCCGATCCTTTTCCATAGGGAAAGGCCAAAATTTTAGCGGTAATGGATTGATCAAATAGTTCGTGACGCGGATCGATGATCATGCCGGTTGCCGGATCAACTCCACCCCAAAAACTAATGCTTTGGTGGGTGGTTAAGATTTCACCACTGCCATGGCCTGCAACCAGGGATCTGCATTTTAGGATTATAGCCATGCTGGTGGCCTCCTTACGATTTTTCCGGCCACTGCCGATTCCACGCACTCCCGGATACTGCCGTAAGCAACCTTATAGCCGGCTTGGGAAAAAATATAATTAGCTGCTTTGGCGGAATTGGTCATCATGGTGCCCGAAGGCTTCAAAGACTGAGGATAGAGTAACAAACAGCCATCGGTATAAGCTTCAATACCCGCATGCGTTAATTTTTCTAGTATTCCTGTGGTTTCGACGCGACGTAATATTTCGCGGCTGGTGAAAACCGAGAAGGCGATATCTGAGCTTGTCTTTTTGCCGGCTATGCACTTCGCCAATTCGGTAAATTCCGCGTACGAAAAATGCGGACAGCCGAGCCCAACCCAATCAAGCTGTTCATTTTCAGTCGTGCAAAGTAGCGCTTCGGATTTTTTTAGCGCATCGGGTCCGACCGTAATGGTTTGTATGGTTGTGTCATTTTTTAAACAAGACTCTAATGTCGGCGCTTCCGGCGTGATTCCGACCATATGAAAAAGTGCTGTGGCACCCGACGAAGCAGTTGCGGCGCCGAACCCCTTCAAATCATCCATTGTTACAGATTCGGGTATGCCGGAAATTGCAACAACCTGATTGCCGCATTGTTTGCCGATAAAATATCCCAGCAGCGGATAAAAGCGTGGATCGGCATAAGCTTCCGTCGGAAAATCTTCAAGTCTGGCGTGAATAGCCGCCATGCGGTTTTCATCCAGGTAGAGCCCGGCCTTGGGAGCACGCCCGGTCAAGGCACAGCAAATATCCACCAGATCACCGGTACGATTGGTCCGGGCACCGAGAACGGAATTGACAAAAACGATGGCGTTGGATTCCGACCACGCAACCAGGTCGCCGGGTTTCGGCAAGATCCCATCCTGATAGGGCGCGCAGGTCCAGGCGGGAATCGCTCCCATGGTAAGGTGGGCTTTTTCCAGGCGCTTTATTTTGTCGGCCAGCTCTGCAGAGACGCCGTATGACCGGCAGCGCTCGATATCAAATGAGGTATTGTTCATGGAAGTGGGCACGGCCACCTGGCCGCCTGTTGCGGCAAGATGTTCAACGAACTCAAGGCCGGCATCACCCAGATAAAAGCCGCTATCCGTGTGTACGTGCATGATTTCAACCATCTCCGGCGCATCGATGGCTTCGCCCAGGTCTACCAGGATAGACATGGCCATGCCCACCGCCTCACCCAGATAGCCGTCACGCATTTTCTTTTCGTCGTCAGTGAGATACAATTGCACCTCCTCTCAAACTTTATTCCATTACCACGACATCTTGTAAAGATCTATAAAAAGCAAAAGCGCGGAAATCAGCAATCCACGCTTTTGTTATTAAATTTGAAGGATTATTTTAGTCCACTAACGAGCGAGCCAGTTTTAAAGCATTATCCTTGACCTCATCTGGTAACTCAGCAGGCACGCTGCACTCACCCACGTACAATTCACCAGATTTTCTGGCCAAATAATAGTCCACAACCCGATCAAAGGATGTAAACATGCCTTCAGCATTTTCCTCATAAGGGTCCGCCCCGGTGACCAGCAGGCCGATGCGTTTCCCTTCCAATAAAGAAGTCCATCCCGGTTTGTGGTAGTTGGTAACCAGGGAGTAGCCCCGATCGATAAGCGCCTTGATTTGGGAGGAAAAGCCCCAGAAATATATCGGCGAGGCAAACAGGATCCCCTCGGATGAGATCATTTGTTCCATGATATCTATCGCGTCGTCTTTTTGAACACAGGCAATTTCATCGGGATTCTCCCCGCATTTGTCGCATCCCAGACAGCCCCCGATAGATTTGTTATTGAGGTAGATGCGTTCCACCTCGTGGCCCAGTGATTTGAGTTCTTCCTCCACCCATCCCAGAACAGTTGCGGTATTTCCTTTCTTCCTGGCGCTGCCCAAGAGCGTGGTGATTTGCATTGTCGATTCTCCTTTGGAATTTTTTAAATATTTGTATGATGGTTTAGCGAAATTTGAAATTTTGGGATTAGGGTAGAAGCTATCTCTTTAATATCCCTATCACATTTGGCAGAGGCCAAGCGATCGAGCCTTCATTGGCTTCATTTGAGTTTGTTTCATAACTTCCGGTAAACTCCAATTCCTCATTGCCTGAGTTAATGTATAATTGGGCCTGGGGGCCGCCTTCGGTATACATGGCCCGTGAGATATTGAGCGGAAGTTTTTTAAGGATATTAATCAGATCGTGCGTACTGTACAAGGCACGTACATGAATAAATAAAACCTTATTCTGTTCGTCAACCCCAATGGCCGATGTACTCCAGCGACGCGCTTGCGGCTTCCAGACATTTTTTCCTGTGCACGATATCATGCGTATGCTCTGTACAAGGGTCCCGTACTTTTGCTTCCAGGATTGGAAATCTTCGCACTGGCGGTCAATAATTTTGATCCGCGGAACACCGGCGTCCTGACGATCAAATGCCAGGA
The DNA here is from genome assembly GCA_963706575.1 of uncultured delta proteobacterium. GTDB lineage: Bacteria > Desulfobacterota > Desulfobacteria > Desulfobacterales > JAHEIW01 > JAHEIW01. The sequence goes on from CAVPNL010000008.1 coordinate 336,606, forward strand.
TGGTCATATCTTTTGACAACCGGGGATTATTGGTGTGGGCCTTTGTACGCATCAGCGCCACACTGGTTTTGTAGTCGATCTGGTACATGCTGGGATTGATGGCGGCCGCCAGCCCGTTTCGTTGGCACCATTGTTTGGGTGTCAGCGGCACGCCGTTTTCAACCCGCGACGCATTGAGCAGTCTCAGTTGAAAATTTTTGGGATCGATTCGCAGCACCCTCACCAGTGAATCCCCGCCTGCAGCCGCTTGAGAGGCCAGAAATATCCCCAGTTCAAGACCTTTGTCAAGCTGTTGCCAGCCGGCTTTCTGACTGGTTTCTGGCACCAGGCGCTTTTGCTCGGCTTCACCCGTGGTTACTGAGATAAATACAGCGAGCAGCATCGATAAGGATTTTAAAGCGAGTTTCATATTGAATTCTAAGCTGATCATAGAAATAATGGGGGAACAGCAAGATCCATAAACCCGGCCTGCCATCCCCCATCTTCTTCTGAAAAGAAAATATCAACGCTTATGCTGCAGATAATTCGGAGGTGCAAAATCCGCAGCGGGTTGCCTTAATCGGAATTTCCGAGAAGCAATGGGGACATTCTTTGGTCGTCGGCTCTTCCGGCGGTGCTTCCTCTTTTCTTTTCATGGAGTTTAAGCCTTTGATAACCAGAAAAACAGCAAAGGCGACGATTAAGAAGCTAATTATGGTATTGATAAACATACCGTAATTGATGGTGACCGCTCCGGCCTTCTGAGCTTCCGCCACGGTGGCAAAGGTTCCGGCAACCGACCCCTGTTTGATAACTGCGAACAGGTTGGAAAAATCAACATTGCCCAGCAATAAACCAATTGGTGGCATAATGACATCTGCAACCAGTGATTTCACGATTGTACCGAAAGCGGCCCCGATGATAATACCCACAGCCATGTCGACAACATTGCCCCGCATAGCGAATTCTTTAAATTCTTTAAACATCTTTCCCCTCCTTTCTGTTTATCCCGACGATAGTTTACGGTTGTCCAAAAAATGAAGTAAAATTAAGCTGACTCTTGAGAAGAAAACTCAAAAGCATATTCTCTTTTTAAAAATATTTTAGAGATAATATATAAGATAATAATGTTGAAATCTATTTGGTCAACACTAAAAGATAAGGAAGTATATTGACTTTGAGGCATCTCAGCAGCCGCAGCCACAATCGCAGTCATGATGATGTGATGCCATCTCTGACAGGGCTTTGATCACTTCGGTATTTTCGGGTTTCTTAATCCTTAAAATTTTTATTTTCAGATGGAGAGCGCCATGTTTTTCAAAAAGATTCATAATTGGTGGGCGCAGGTGTTCAAATAAAGGGTATAATTCTTCCTTTTTTACCTGAATTACAATTTCTTCGCCGGCGGCTTTGTTGACCAATTGATATTCAAAGGGGCACATACCGCCGGAGCCGATTCCAAAAATGAATTCAAATTCTAAGGCGGCCGGGGTAAGATCCATACGGTCGGCGGTGGTACCGGCTTCCAGCCGGAGGTTTACTTTAGTTAGAGTTTCTACGTTATTCATTTTTTTTGGCCTCAAGTTGAATAGTGGAGTAATGCCGATGTCTTAACAAACAGATGACGGAGGACAGAAAACAGAAGTCAGATAGGGTGCGCCATCTCGGTCTTTACCATCGGTCTTCTGTCTTCGGTCGTCTGACTTCTGTCCTCTGATCTCTGACACCTGAACACTGACACCTGACCCACGTAATGTAATACCTGTGTGATGAAACTTATCCTAAACTAAATGCCTCTGCGAGCTTTGTTAAAAGCTTCACTCCAGGTGTTTGGGCGGCCTGCCGATTTTGTCCCCCAGCGCTCTTTCGCGGTTTTTAACAATTTGCCTGCAGATTTCTGTAATGGCATTTTTAATCCACATAGACGTCTGAGAGTCTTCCGTATAATTTGCTTCACCGAATGATTGCACGCGTTTTTGTTTTTGCAGATTATTCACCTGGGAAAATTCTTTGCTGGAGCCGGGCTGATAAACAGCAAACGTTCTGCCGCCATATTGGTTAATTAATGAGAAAACCGGTATGTCGCTGGGACCGTCGGCAATATAAATCATGTTTTGAAATGGTACCCGGCGATCCTCGTCCGGTATCATCGCATTTACCGCAATATCCGGGATTTTGTTGCTGCCCTTGTTTATTTCAAAGACTGCCCGAGTCTTGGTGGTGTTGTCAAGAGCGTAGGCAATCTGAGAGATTATTTTTGGATCATCTGAAGCGGCTTTTTTGCCGGTATCCAGATAACCGGGAAGGGGTGCATCTTCGATGAATTCACAGCCCCAGACACCGTCTACATACGGTGCAATCTTGCTGCCCAGAACCATTTGCCGCAAACCCGTTGAGACAATGTAATGTTCCAGTTGGATTTCATGCTGTGCATATTCCGGGTTGGTGGCCACAAAATGTTTTATTTTATCAAAAAAATCAGGTAGTCCTTCATAGAGCTCAATTTCGCCACCCAGCTTCCTCAATCTGGCATTATTCAGCCCCTTAAACGTGCCCTGCCGGGCATAGGTTAATATGTGATTCAGGTACAGCGTATCGGTTGAAATGAGATCAAGGCCGTCTTTTTTGTAATGGTTGGGCAGTTCTTCAACTTCTTTCCAGAATTTTTTGGGGTCGATCCGGTACATTTCGAAAATCGGCGCCTGCATGTAGCCGGGGCTCAAGGTTTTGTCAAAGTCCCAGATGCAGGCGATGATATTCTGGAGAAAAAGCGGTTGGGTCATCACGGATTCCTTGAAAACAGAATTTATCGATTATTTACTTAATATAAATTATACCTTGGATCAAATAATAATTTACCATAAGGCAATAATAGGCCATATGCTTGAGGCTGGGAAGCTGGGAGGCCAGAAGGCCTGGGTCCCGCAAAGCGCAGAGCTTTCAAGCATCCCAGCCTCCCAGCTTTCAAGCTTCTGACTATGAGCCATGAGCTACCAGCTATGAGCTATTTGCCTGACACACGAAACCTTTGGGGTGGTGAGTGAAAGATGATTGCAGGTCATTAATTCTTTAGTATATAATAAGTATAAATTCAATTCCAACCAACTTAGAAAGGGTACGTTATGATCGAGAAAGTCATCATCATGGGAGCCGCCGGCCGGGATTTCCATAATTTCAATGTCTATTTCAAAGATAACAAGCGTTACAATGTTATCGCGTTTACCGCCGCTCAAATTCCGGATATAGCCGGTCGTCTATATCCGCCCGAGCTTGCCGGCAAGCTTTACCCCGATGGTATTCCGATTCATCCCGAAGACGAACTCGCCGATCTGATCCGAAAACATCAGGTGGATCTTGTGGCTTTTTCATACAGCGATGTCCCCCATGTGGAAGTCATGCACAAAGCATCGCTGGCGATGGCTGAGGGCGCAGATTTTATTCTTATCGGTGCGCCTTACACCATGCTCAAATCGAACAAACAAATCGTGGCGGTTTGTGCGGTCCGCACGGGTTGCGGTAAATCCCAAACGACTCGCAAAGTATGTGAAATTATTAAAGGATCCGGCAAAAAAGTCGTCGTTGTGCGTCACCCGATGCCATATGGTGATCTGAGAAACCAGGTCGTTCAGCGCTATTCGGCTTACGAAGATTTTGAAAAACATCAATGCACCATTGAAGAAAGGGAAGAATATGAGCCGCTGGTTGAGCAGGGAATTGTCGTATACGCCGGTATCGACTACGGCAAGATTTTAGCAGAAGCTGAAAAGGAAGCCGATGTCATTATCTGGGATGGCGGCAACAACGATACCCCCTTTTATAAGCCGGATTTGCACATTGTGCTGTTTGATCCGCACCGGGCCGGTCACGAGTTGCTGTATTTTCCAGGAGAAACCAACATGATTATGGCGGATATCGCCGTCATCAACAAAGTGGATTCGGCACCGGCTCAAAAAGTCTGGCAGGTCAGGAAAAATATTGAAAAACATGCACCCAAAGCAAAGATCGTTCTGGCGGAATCGTCCCTTGTTGTCAAATCGCCGGAAATGATTCAAGGCAAACGGGTCCTGGTGATTGAAGACGGCCCGACCCTGACACATGGCGAAATGCCCTTCGGCGCCGGTATCGTTGCCGCCGAAACGTTTAAGGCCGCTGAGATTGTCAACCCGCGTCCATTTGCGCAGGGCTCTTTAAAAGAAACCTACACCCTTTACCCCCACATTGGTAATGTCATACCAGCCATGGGCTACACACCGGATCAAATCAGCGACCTGGAAGCGACCATCGATAAAACCGATTGTGACCTGGTCGTGTTTGCCACACCGATTCATCTGCCGCTGGTGTTGAATATTCAAAAGCCGACCCTGCGTGTACGCTATGAATATCAGGACCACGGCAGCCCGACACTCGAGGAGCTTATCTCGGCACGTCTCTGAGATCATGGGCAGAAAACAGAAGACGGAAGACAGAGGACAGAGGACAGAATGCTTAACCTTTGAACCTCTGAACCCAGAACCTTTGAACCGTGAACAATAGAGAGAATGATGCAAGAGACCCAAAAACCGACTCTGCTGGTGGCCCTTGGCGGTAATGCGCTCATACGCAAAGGAGAAGAAGGAACCGTGGCCCAGCAGTTTAAGAACCTGGCCGTACCCATTCGACAAGTTGCCAGGCTTTCCCAGGACTATCGCATCATCATTACCCACGGTAACGGCCCGCAGGTCGGCAATCTACTGTTGCAGCAGGAAAGTTGTGGGGATGTGCCGAAGTTACCCCTCGAGATTCTGGTAGCCCAAACCCAGGGGCAAATCGGCTACATGATCGAATCCACATTGGACAGTGAGCTTATGGACCTGGGCATTCACGTCAAACCGCTGATTAGTTTGATCACTTATGTGGTGGTAGACGAAAATGACCCGGCCTTTTCAAGCCCGTCTAAACCGATCGGGCCGGCTTACAAACGCAAAAAAGACGCCCCTTCGGGTTATCCGGTGATCAAAACCGCTAAAGGCTTCAGGCGCGTGGTCGTGTCCCCGAAACCGGTGACAATCATTGAAAAACGCGAAATTAAAAAACTGATCAACGCCGATTTTATTGTGATCTGTTGCGGTGGCGGCGGCATACCGGTGGTCAGAGAGGGCAGGGCCTTTCAGGGTGTCGATGCTGTGATCGATAAAGATCTGGCCAGCGCCAGATTGGCCGAGGAGGTGGGCGTCGATATTTTCTTGATTGCGACCGACGTGCCCGGTGCGGCACTGAATTACGGCACACCCGATCAAAAATTTTTAAGGAAGATCGATATTAGAGCGGCACAGAGTTTTATTAAAAAAGGCCATTTCCCCGCCGGATCCATGGCGCCAAAACTAAAAGCTGCCATTCAGTTTATTCGCAGCGAAGGCAAGCGTGCCATCATCACTTCGATCGATGAGATCGTTTCGGCCGTAAAAGGGGAGGCCGGAACGGAAATAACAAACTAGGGAACCGAATCAGGCCATCAATTTCAAATGGCGCTTAAAAAAAAATACAAAATTATGCGGATTGTCGCGCTATGTGGCAGTATGATTACTGCCTTTCAAGCAGTAATCAACTTGATCACGGGTTCAAGCATCTGCCCGAACGCAGGGTGTAAAGTTGTTGAAAGCTTAACCTCAATATCGCCGTTATATCTAAACATTTTAGGGTTTATTTTTTTTCAAGTTGTCTTCTGGTTACTGGGTAATCTGAAATCAAAATCCGATAATGATAGTTATTTAGTCGGCCTGGTTCTCTTGTGCGGCCTGGCGTTTGATTCGGCACTTTTGGGTTATCAACTATTTGTTGCCCATGCTCTATGCAGTTATTGCCTGCTCATTTTTCTTTTTGTGATTATCCTGAACATTCTTTATGGTGCCAGGCAGATGGCAGTTGGCGTTGCCATTTCATCAGTGATCGTCATTTCATTCTCTATAATGGCCCCCCGTCCAACGGGTGCAGGTTCACAAAAGTATTCCCTAAAGAAGGCATCCTACGGATTAAAATCATGCGCATCCCCAACGAAAGAAATTTATCTCATTTTTTCATCTGATTGCCCCCACTGCCAGCAAGTCATTGAAACTTTAAATAATTGCAATAGCTGTGATCTATATTTAAACCCAATTCACAAAATAAGTTCATTAAACATTGACGGGCTCGAACTCAATAAAAGCTTTTCACCCGAGGTTAACCGGCTCATTCTTGAAATTTTTGGAATCGATAGCGTTCCGGTTCTGGTGGTTAAGGATGAAGAAAGCTACAGATTTGTTAGAGGTGAGAGCCGGATATTGAACTTTATACGCCTGGCGTGCTTCACTCATGACGAAGTTTTGTACTTTGATAAATCGCCAGCAGCAGCCGATAAAGAAATTACCGTGCTGACCGAGGAGGACGAAGAATGTTCTGTTGAGATAGATTGCGAATCAAAAGAAAACTAGCCGCATTTTGACTCTGCGCAATATGGGATTGATTTTTGGACCTGGCTATATTAAAATTTTTTTAGAAATACCGGCTGAATTCGGTCAGGCTTTGATCTGCGTCTGATCGGAGGCCCGGGGTCAATAAAGCGTTTTACTTTAGGGTGATGTAAGGAGTTCTGGATGACCCACTGTATTTTGCTAAATGCAGATTACACGTATTTAAATGTCGTTCACTGGAAGCGGGCAATCTGTCTGCAGGCCAAAGGCAAGGTTGAAGTGTTAAAAGATTCCGCAAAAACCGTGAAAAGTTCCAGCGGTGCAATATTTAAGGTTCCGGCAGTGATGCGTTTAATTAAGCTAATTCGCACCATTTACCGAACCGGTGTGGCCTTTTGCAAAAAAAATGTCTTTATCAGAGATGGATTTAAATGCGCTTATTGCGGGGTCGAAAAATTGCGGCTCACAATCGATCACATTATTCCAAAGTCCCGGGGAGGCAAATCCAGTTTTGAGAATTGTGTTGCGGCCTGCAAGCCTTGCAATATCAAAAAAGGCCATCAGACACCCCGGGAAGCTAAAATGTACCTCAATGTGAGGCCCGTCCAGCCAACCATTTCCGAATTTTTAAGAATAAAACTCCAAAAACTCGGTATCAATGATCTTTTACGGGATCTGGGTGTTTATTAGGAGCAGTTTTTACGAAATCGACCTGTTTCCATATGCACGGCCCTGATTTAATGAATCGGTTTAATCAAGAGGCATGACGGGTAAAAATATTTAAGAAGAGGTGAATATGAAACTAATTGTTGCGGGAACCGGATATGTGGGCCTTGTGCAGGCGGCCGTATGTTCGGAATACGGGCATGAAGTTTATGCCTATGATGTTGATAAAGACAAAATCGACGCATTTTCTACCGGCCAGGCCGATGAAATCGAAAAATTTGTCATGGAACCCGGACTTTCGAATATTATACGTGAAACCCACGGCAAATCCCTTTTTTTCTCGAACGATTTGAAGGCCATTATCGAAGGCACAGATGCCATTTTTCTATGTCTGCCGACGCCGGCCAATTTGGACGGCTCGACGGATCTGACTTATTTTGATGCTGCCGCTGGAGAAATTGCTGAAATTCTTGCCCGGCGAAAAGACAAACGCCGCATTGTCCTGGTCAGCAAAAGCACGGTGCCGATTCAAACCGCCCGGCGCCTGGAAGGCATTATGAATGAGCACGCGGTGGAAAATTTCGGTGTGGCCTCGAATCCTGAATTTTTGGCAGAAGGGACGGCTGTGAACCAGGCCCGCAGGCCGGATCGGGTGGTGGTGGGCTGCGACCATGAAGAAGATTTTAAAATACTTCGCCGGGTCTACTCTCAATTTGTGCATCACGTTCGCATTAAATACATTGAAACCACCCCCGAAACCGCCGAAGCCATCAAATACGTGGCCAATACGATGCTGTTGACCTATATTTCTTTCTGGAACGGTGTCGGTGCCAAGATTGGCGAAAAAATATCAAATGTGAATATTGACGATCTGCGGCTGGGCGTTACTGCTGACGACCGAATCAGCACCTGGGGCTCTTTCGTGAGCAATGGAGCCGGGGGAAGCTGCTTCGGCAAAGACATTGCCTCTTTAATTTATCAGCTGCGGCGAATGAATGTCAGCACCAAAATGCTGGAGGCTTCTTTTGAGGTCAACGAGTATCAAAAAGTATATCTGGTTGACCGGGCCATCAATGAGGCCGATTTTAAATTTAACAATAGAACGGTAGCGGTTTTAGGTCTGGCATTTAAAAAGCACACCAACGATATGCGCGACGCGTCGTCTATTAAAGTCGTTGAGGCTCTGCTAAGCAAGGGCGTGTCACAGATCAACGCCTATGACCCGCTGGCAAATGAGACCGCCCGGCAGGAGTTCGATCCTGCCAAAAACATCCTGTTTGAAAAGATTAAATATTTTGATTCTGCCAGGGTAGCCATCGAGGGCACACAGGCTCTTTTTATCTCCTCCGATTGCGAAGAGTTCCGCGGGTTTTCAAGAACCATTGAGGATACGGTTAAACCACCGTATCTGATTATGGATGGGCGCCGCATGATTCCGGATTACAATGAACTCGTAACCAAGAATTATACTTATCTTGCGGTCGGTTCTGTGGCCATGCAGCCGCAATAAGGAGATATTGAAACGATTATGACGCGTGATGACGCAAAAACAACGCCCATTGATGTGGATTGTTGTAAAACAGACAGGGATGAAACATGATGAAAGGAATTATTTTAGCAGGGGGTTCCGGTTCAAGATTGTTTCCGATTACCCGGGGTGTCAGTAAACAGCTTTTACCGGTTTACGATAAACCCATGATTTATTATCCGCTCTCAGTGTTGATGCTGGCCGGTATCAGAGAGATCCTTGTCATATCCACCCCGGAAGATTTGCCCAGTTTTAAAAGAATTTTAGAAGGCGGTACCCAGCTTGGCCTGAGCTTTTCCTTTAAAGAGCAGCCCCGTCCGGAAGGTCTGGCCCAGGCGTTTATCATCGGAGAAAAATTTATCGGCAGCGACACCGTGGGCCTTATTCTTGGTGACAATATTTTTTACGGGCCCAATTTATCGCGGATATTGCAAAATGCGGTCAAGCTTGAGGAGGGCGGTATAATTTTCGGTTATCTGGTAAAAGATCCCGAGCGCTATGGTGTTGTTGAATTTGAGTCCAGTGGCAATGTTATCGGTATAGAGGAAAAGCCGAAAAAGCCAAAATCGAATTATGCGGTGCCCGGCCTATACTTTTATGACAACAAGGTCATTGAAATTGCCAAAAGCCTCAAGCCCTCTGAGCGCGGTGAGCTCGAAATAACCGATGTCAATCTAGCGTATTTGCGTCAGAACAAACTCAAGGTCGAGCTTTTGGGGCGTGGATATGCCTGGCTGGATACCGGGACCCACGAAGCCCTGCAACAGGCGGCGAGTTACGTTCAGGCCATTCAGGAACGGCAAGGGCTTAAAATTGCCTGTGTCGAGGAGCTCGCCTATCGCCTGGGCTATATCACCGCAGATCAGCTGGCAAACCTTGCCGAGGGCATGATGCAAAATGACTACGGGCAATACTTGCTGGAAATTGCAAATGATGTTGAGAACCCCAAATAGCCGGGTAAGCATTCATCTTCTAAAACCTGCTAAAATCACACTTCCTTTAACCATGGTATTTTCTTGACACGATCCGGCATTCCGAGTAAAAATTTTTGTTTATACCTAAATTGAGCGATTGTCGAGGTTGCCACATATACAAGGAAGATGTCGTTCCGCTAGAGTGGACTATAACGATCGATTTAGGTTATACTTAAAATCCAACCTTGGAGGAATGAATGGATTACAAAAAGTCGCTCAACCTGCCTAAGACAAAATTTCCCATGAAGGCAAATCTTTCGAAGCGTGAACCCGAACAGCTCAAGAAGTGGGAAGAAATGGGTTTGCATGATCAGATCAGAAAATCATCAAAAGGCCGGGAGCCCTTCATTTTGCACGATGGGCCGCCTTATGCCAACGGTAATATTCACATCGGCACTGCGCTGAATAAAATCCTGAAAGACATCATCGTTCGCTCCAGACAGATGGCGGGTTATGACGCCGTTTATGTGCCGGGCTGGGACTGTCACGGGCTTCCAATCGAGCATAATGTGGATATTGAAATCGGAGAGAAAAAGAAAGATCTCTCTTTAGCGGATATTCGACGGCTTTGCAGGCAGTATGCCGAAAAATTCATTGATATTCAGCGCAATGAGTTTAAGCGCCTGGGTGTTATGGGGGACTGGGAAAATCCCTATTTGACTATGAATTATCGATATGAAGCCATTATCGCCCGGGAATGCGGTAAGTTTGCTCAAAATAAGAGCCTGTTTCGCAGTAAAAAACCGATCTACTGGTGCTTTAAGTGCCAGACAGCGCTGGCCGAAGCAGAGATTGAGTATCATGACGAATCCGCACCGTCGATTTTTGTAAAATTCCAAATGCACGACGACCTTAGTTGCGATTACCCTGAGCTGAAAGGAAAAGACGTCTACGTCGTAATCTGGACGACCACGCCCTGGACCCTTCCGGCGAATCTGGCTATCGCACTGCATCCGGATTTTGAATATGTGGCTGTTGATGTCGGCAACAATGAAGTTTTCATTCTGGCACGCGAGTTGATGGAATACGACATGCAAACCTTCGGGATTTCAGATTACGCAGCAATCGCCGATATCGATGTCAAATTCCTGGAACATAAGCGCTGCCGCCATCCGATGGTGGAGCGGGACTCGATCATTATTCTCGGTGATCATGTTACACTGGAAGCCGGTACCGGATGCGTTCACACGGCTCCCGGACACGGGCGCGAGGATTATGAAGTGGGCCTTGAATATGGTCTGGATGTATATTCCCCGGTAGATGACAACGGGTGTTTTACCGATGAGGTTGAGTTTTTCCAGGGACAATTTGTTTTCGATGCCAACAAAAATATCAATAAGAAGCTCGATGAAATCGGAGCGATGGTTGCCGAAGGCAGCATCGAACACAGCTATCCGCATTGCTGGCGCTGCAAGAAACCGGTAATTTTCAGGGCAACGCCCCAATGGTTCATCTCGATGGACAAAACAGGCCTGCGCCGGGATTCCTTGACATCCATTGACACAGTCACCTGGATCCCGCACTGGGGGCGCGATCGGATTTACGGCATGATTGAAAATCGTCCGGACTGGTGTGTTTCCAGGCAACGGGCCTGGGGGGTACCCATTACCGTTTTTTATTGCCAGGACTGTGAAACCATTCTGCTGGATCAAAAAATTATGGAGGAGGTTTACGCACAATTTGAAAAGCACGGAGCCGATATCTGGTTTGAAAAAGACATTTCTTATTTTCTTAAGGATGAGGTAAAGTGTTCATCTTGCGGCAGCAAAAATTTTGTCAAAGAGAATGACATCCTCGACGTCTGGTTTGACTCAGGAGTGAGCCATGCGGCTGTGCTGGAGGCTAGAGAAAACCTGCGATGGCCGGCAGATCTTTATCTGGAGGGTAGTGATCAGCACCGGGGCTGGTTTCACAGCGCGCTTTTGACTGCGGTCGGCACCCGCAAGCGGGCACCCTACAAGGCGGTGCTGACTCATGGTTTTGTGGTGGATGCCGATGGGAAAAAAATGTCCAAGTCCCTGGGCAATGTTATCGCCCCCAGTGAGGTAATCGACAAATACGGCGCAGAGATTTTACGGCTGTGGGTGTCGGCTACGGATTACAGGGAAGATATTCGTATCTCAGAAAATATTTTAAAGCAGTTAAGCGACGCGTATCGGCGAATCCGGAATACCAGCCGCTTTATGCTGGGCAATCTGATGGACTTCGATCCGACTGTAGATGAAGTTTCTTACGATGCCATGCCGGAGATTGACCGGTTTGCGCTGCACAAGCTTCAGGGCATGATCACAAAGGCGCTTAAAGCCTATGATGAGTATGAGTATCATATTATCTACCATGCGCTTCATAATTATTGCACACTTGATCTATCTGCTTTTTATCTAGACATTCTCAAAGACCGGCTATATACTTCGCCGCCGAAATCAGATGCCCGGAAAAGCGCCCAGACCGTTATGTATTTTTTGCTGGATTCTCTGGCACGGATAATGGCGCCGCTTCTTCCTTTTACTGCCGAGGAAATCTGGGAGTACATGCCGGCCCACAGCGATAAGTCGCCAAGTGTTCACCTGACTTCGTTGCCCGAGGTAAACAGTCAGTGGAAGAATGAGAATCTGGCACAAAAATGGGAGGCGATTTTGAATGTGCGGGCAGAGGCTACCAAAGCGCTGGAAGAAGCCCGGGCTGCCAAGCAAATCGGGCATCCGCTTGATGCAGCGGTTACCATTTCTGCCAAAGAAGACTTATACAACCTCCTGCAACCGTATGCAGAGGATTTAAGATTCATATTTATCGTCTCGAGCGTTTCACTGCATAAGGATAAAGGGCTTGACGGCAGCTATGAAAGCGAGAAAGTAGAGGGATTAGCGATTAAGATTGAAGCTGCGCGTGGTGAAAAGTGTGAACGCTGCTGGATTCATGAATTGTCTGTCGGTTCTGACAGCGAACATCCAACCATCTGCGAACGCTGTAAGAAGGCGCTGGCGGAGATATCATAGGTTCAGGGTTCAGGGGTTCAAAGGTTCAGAGGTTAGCTATCAGAAGACAGATAACAGAGGCCAGATGACAGATGAAAACTGAGAGTAGGGCAGCCTCCGCGGATGCCTAACCCTCGGAAACCCTGAACGCTGAACCCAGAACCTCTGAACCTTTTAAAAAAATATGCTGAAGAACAAATATATAAAGTTGGTGGTTATCGCCGGGGCTGTTATTTTGCTGGATCAGTTCACCAAATGGCTCATTCTGCGTTACCTGCCATTTAATCATAACATATCGGTTAGTAATGGTTTCTTTAACATTACCCATATCCACAATCCGGGCGGTGCCTTTGGGCTGATGGCGAATCTGAGTCCGACTCTGCGGAGCATTATTTTTCTTTTTATATCTTCGCTGGCAGTCGGTTTAATTTTTTATTTTTATAAAAAAACACCAGCGCAATATTCCTGGCTGACTGCGGCATTTGCACTGATTTTTGGAGGTGCCATTGGTAACCTGATCGATCGGATTCGTTTTGGAATAGTGATCGATTTTCTTGATTTTTTTGTCGGCAACCTGCATTGGCCGGCATTCAATATCGCCGATAGTGCGATTTCCATAGGAATTGGTATCTTCTTATACCATCTGATGTTCAAAAAATTGCCGGAGTAATTTAATGTTAGAGGATAGAGGTTAGAGGCAAATAAAAGGATGGCCTCAAACCTTAAGCACAGCGCTCCTCAAACTCCATGCGCTGGCTCTGCGTGTAATTTTTCTTATTTTGACCAATCAAAAGATTTAATATTTGTCTCATAACCACGATGCCAGAAATTAGTCATAAATTACTTAAAAAATATTTAAAGGACTTGAAAAGCGGTTCCGCTAAAGAATTCGTTGCGGTGTATCTGCTATTTGGCGAAGAGTTGCTGGTAAAAAATGCCTATGACGAACTTCTGAATGCCTTGCTTCCTTCAGGGAACCGAAGCGCAAATTACGATCCTGTGGAAGGAACTACAGAATACGTCTATGACGTGATCGAAAGGGTCAACACGTTTTCACTTTTGCCCGGCACGAAGGTGGTAGCAATGCGGGAATCAAGGATATTTTATACCCGGGATAATAAAAGCAGACTGCTGGAAAATGCTAAGAAAGCTTACGATGACGATGACATTAACAAAGCCGCAAAATACTTCTTGAGCCTAATGAGCAATCTAAACCTGTCGTTTGAAGACGTTGATCGTTCCAACAGATTAAAAACCTTGAAATCAGCGTCTGACCTGGTACAGATCGATGATTGGCTGGACGAAGTGATCGGGTACTGTCAGGAAAATGAGTTGGATATACCGGAACCTTCAGATCAGGCCGGTGCACTTCAAAAAGCGATAGAGAAAGGCTTCCCCCAAAATAATCATTTGGTTATCACCACCGACATTGTTGATAAACGGCGCGGCCTGTATAAAGCCATATCCAACCTGGGTGTGACAATTGATTGCACGGTCCCCAAAGGTGATCGCCGGGCGGATAAGATGGCGCAGGAAGATATCCTGGTTCAAAAAATGACTGAAATCCTGAAGCCGAGCAACAAACAAATGGACAAAGGCGCTTACCTGGCACTGGTGGATATGACCGGTTTTGATTTGCGCACATTTTGCGGCAGTCTTGAAAAGCTCATCGACTACGTCGGTGAACGAAATACAATCACGGTGGAAGATGTTGAATCGGTTTTGAAACGCACCAAGAAAGATCCGATTTATGATTTTACAAACGCCGTTGCGGACCGCCAGATTGAAAAGGTGCTCTTTTTTTTAAATTCTCTGCTTGCAGCCGATTTTCATGCGCTGCAGATTTTGGCCGCTGTTGCAAACCAGGTCCGGCGGTTGACGCTCGCCAAGGATTTTGCAGAAAGCAAACAGGCAGCGGGTTGGCATGCCGGCCTTTCCTTTAATGCCTTCCAGCAAAGTGTTATGCCGGCCATCGTGGCCTATGATCAGGAATTGCTAAAAATACTGGAAGGCTGGGATAATCCGGCGTCCTCTTCCGGCGATATCGATAAACCGCCTGCCGGGGATAAAGGAAAGAAAATTCAAACGGATCTATTGCTTGCCAGAAACCCGAAAAATGCTTATCCGGTATACCAGCTTATGAAAAAATCGGAGCGTTACTCGAAAACCGAACTATTGGCAGCCGTCGGTTTGTTAAACGAAACCGATACTCAGCTCAAATTAAGCGGTCAGGATCCAAAGCTTATTCTGGAAAGATTGGTCTTCAAGTTATGCCATCGCCAGATGAGTTCAAAGGCAAGCTGATTCGGAGCAGGTAAAATGGGTTTTTTCAGACAACAAGAAGAACGGATGGCCATGCGATTTTTGGCATGGCGCTATCAAAAATTGAAAAAGCCAATCCCTGATGATGGCGAGCTCAAACTGCAGGCAGCCCAAATTGTGGCGGAAGCCCACCGGATTGCCCGTGAGCGCGGGCGAAATGTGATTGCCATTATTAAAGATCTCGTCGAGGACATAAAGAAATAGTTTATTGATTTTATTTAAAACTTACTTCAGGAGGAATGCAAAATGGAAACGGTAGATGAGTGGGCGGAACAGTTAACTTGCGCAACCGAGTGCACCCGATGCGATAAAAAAATGGGGGCGGATGATCAAAGAATTTTATCAGTTTATGATCATCAAACCATCTGTATGGATTGTAAAAGCCAAGAGGAGCAGCGGCCGGATTACGAAGACGTGACCAAGAACATGATCGGGCAGTGTTTGATCGATACCGAAATGAAGTGGGGTGATCCGCAGGGGTTTTGCTATCATCATTTTTACCCCTACAAATGCTAAAAAGAGAAAAATGCCTGGAGAGCGAATGCCACCGTCGGTCAAATTCGGCAATGGGTCTTTTTCGAAAATTAGAATAATCGGCAGATAAAATTTAGAATGCGCCATCAGCGCCTATCGGGTAACTGGAATGCCGGCAGAACATAATAACAAAACTGAAAACACCAACACGCTTTTTCCGTTTGCTGCTGTTGTCAACCAGGAAAAAGCGAAAGAAGCTTTACTGCTGGCTGTCATCAATCCGGCTGTGCATGGGGTTCTATTTTTAGGCGAAAAGGGCACAGGCAAAACAACACTGGTTCGTAGTTTATCAACTCTATTGCCGGAAACTCAGGTCATTGATCTGCCTTTAGGCTCTGGCGAGGAGATGGTTCTCGGTACGGTGGATGCCGAAAAAGCGCTGGCCACCGGTAAGATATCTGTCAAGCCGGGCATTTTGGCAAGGGCCGACGGCCACGTGTTGTATATCGATGAAGTGAACCTGCTTGCGGATCATCTAATGGATATTATCCTGGATGCCGCAGCAACCGGCCAATATCGGCTGGAGCGCGAGGGAATCTCTTCCAGTAATGCCGCCCGATTTATTCTCGTAGGATCAATGAATCCCGAAGAGGGCTGGCTACGCCCGCAGCTTTTGGATCGTTTCGGTCTCGCTGTTCACATAAGCGCCATATCATCGGTGAAGAAGCGGGCCGAAGTTTTCAATCGCGCCCAGGCCTTTGTGACGGATTCCCGAGCTTTTGTACAATCCTACCAACAAGATCAACTAGAAATTACAGAAAAGCTGCGGCAATCCAGAAAAAGACTAACGAAAGTCACCATTCCGGATCAACTTACCAACAAAACGATCGAAACGATTTTGCAGTTAGGCGTCAAGACGCACCGGGCGGAGTTGGCCATATTACAAGGGGCCAAAGCCCGGGCCGCCTGGTATGAACGTGACTCCGTATCCTGGGAGGACATTCAAACGGTAATGCCGCTGGCGCTCCAGCACCGAATAACAACAGTGGACATCCAGAGTCCGGTTACCTGGGACTTGCTCAACGAACGTCTGTTGGAAATAAACAGCAAGGCCAAGAATGAAGACAAAAAAGGCTGGTTACCCTCCCCATTTTACCGAAAAAAAAAAGCCGAAACGCGGCGCAATTGACGCAATCAAAAAGCGCTCAAGGTTCTATCCCAATGACAGATGGTCGGACCGCGGATTCGGCTTTTAAAAAAAGCTCGCCTGAGTATCATATTCCAATTCACCCATCCAGAACGGACGCATTCAAATCCCACGGCCGGGCGCGTGCCCGTAAAACGGCAGTTGCTGCTTTTGGCAAAAAGCAGTCCAATCAGCTCTGGCATACCGGCCCGGTTGACAGTCTGGCCACGATTTTCCACGCCTGGCGATGGGGTCGTGAGCGGCCCGTTGTTGCAGACCTTATGATGCCCGTGTATACATCGCCTCAGCAGCGTCTCGTGATTTTTTTACTGGATGTGAGTGATTCCATGTCGGAAACCGTGGATTTAATGCGTCTGTGGATGGCAAAATCCATGGGCGAGGCTTATTTTCGCAGGGATCCGATTGCCATCATAACGGTTCAGGGAGCAGGGGCCAAATTGCTTGTTCATCCGACCACCAGCATTCATTTTGTTTTGCATCGGCTCACGTCCGTTATTGTGGGAGGGGCCACACCACTGGATCAAGGCCTGCTAATGGTTGGCCGAATGATTAGACAATGGCACAATCGTTATCGCGTAGTCGATCTTATTGTAATCAGCGATGGTCGCTCGACAGGCGCCCTGGCAGATCCGAACATATCAGCATCGTTAGCCCTTATCAGAAAATTTGTTCGCGAAGCCCTGGTCATTAACCCCATCCCAATAGCAGATCGATTTGCCAGAGCCTTCGCTTCACTTATCGGTGCCCAACACTTTACCACTGAATAAACCGGAATCCTAAACGAATCCGGCAAACATGGTTATTTTTTGTTCCAATTAAATCGGCAATCCTCTAAAGCCTTCCATTTCATATCCCTAAAAATACGATAGTTGTATTTGTTTCAATATATCGGTACTCAGTTAATATTTAGTTTTCTGCTGTGCAAGCACGATAACGAATATTGGGTGTTATCAATTAACCCTAAAGCGATACTATGTAATGGATTACTTATCTACTATCGGTAGCATTGCTTTTATTTGGTTTCTGGTTGTAACCATACCCGGTCCAAATTTTGTTGTTGTCACGCAGGTCTCAATGTCAGAGTCGAGAAAAATGGGTTTTTTCATCGCTTTGGGTGTATCGATTGGTGCTGGCGTCTGGGCGTCTGCAAGTTTATTGGGTATAAGCGTGCTATTCAAATACGCAAGTTGGCTTTACGATGCAATTAAGGTTATTGGTGGTTGTTATTTGATTTACATGGGCATAAAGACAATTTGGCATGCCATAAGACAGGAGGTTTTATCAGCTGACCTCGAAAAATCTATGAGTAACAATGTAGCAACTTTTCAAAAAGGGTTGTTTACAAGTTTTTCTAATCCTAAAACAGCTGCTTTTTTCGGAAGCCTGTTTCTATCAACTTTCCCAGCACAAGCAGCGTTTTGGTTCTATGTTGTAACTGTTTTAATCGTAATTGCAATTTCCATTCTCTGGTACTGTTTCGTCGCTTACTTTGTTTCTTTAAATAGGATTCAAATTATTTACAAAAGCGCAAAGCGAATATTAGATGTTGTAGCAGGATCATTGCTATTCTATTTAGGAGGCAAGCTGATATTAGGAAGAACTTAAAGGCTTGAAGTCTGTGTTTGGATACTCACGAACTCCCTTATGTGTTGCAAGGAATTCATATATTTCCAGCTTGTCAAAGGTTTTTAAGGTCATATACAAATTGTGATATTCGAGAAAGTAGAAATGATATCACAGAGTGCTCGTTTTGGTGATATTCTCAAATCTGCAATTTGCGATATTAAAAATTTTAGACTTCACCCGATGCATTTTAATCGAATAAAATGATGGAAAATAAAACAATATATAGAGTACTTATATTCGACGATTCAGAAGAAATTCGATCTTTATTATACGGCTTTTTCAATAAAAGAGGATATGAGGTTTTTTCTTTCCCTAATCCGGCCGTCTGTCCAATATCTCACGAAAAAATATGTCCCTGTCCAGCTGAAGTAGCTTGTTCAGATTTTATTTTATCAGACTTAGACATGCCAGTTCAACAAGGTATAGATTTCTTAGAAGGGCAAATGCGTAAAGGTTGCAAGTGCAAAAATATGGCATTGATGTCTGGAGATTTTACCGAAAACGCTGTTGTACGAGCCAAATCTATTGGATTAATGCTTTTTAGAAAGCCTTTTGGTATCATAGAAATTTTAGAATGGATAGCAAGCAAAAGAAAAAACTATTGACCCTGATAGAAAATTATCAGATTGGTTTCTTGAAAAATGAGTATGATATCACAAGCGAAGATGTTTCTTTGATCAATAAATCAGTAGTTCTCTGATGGTTGATCTTCTTACAAGGACTTACAGCTGTTTTTCTTTAATTTCAAAAGAAAATATTCTATGATTCTTTAAACTTTATATTCCTGCGAATTATGAATTAAGTAGGTTGGGATTGCTCAAAATGAAAGAAAAAAAAATTTTAAAAGAGGCAAGAATAAGTGACCCTTATGTTGACCGTCGCTCTGGTGAAGATAGACGGCAGGTTTATAACGCAGATTATTTTCAAAATGGGGGATTGGAAAGAAGAAGTGGTAAAGAGCGAAGGCGAGACTACGAAAGACGGAAGGATTGTACAAGAGTAAGCGACTGGTCAAGTATCTGTTCGGTTGATAAGGACTAATTTCTGAATTATCCAATAATCGCTAAACATAATTCTTAAGAATCAGTTCCTTTAAGGCCGAGATACTTCTAAAGACTGTCGACAACCCTACCTTGATTTCAATTTCCACTTAATTCAATATATTACATGATTGTTTGCTATAGAAAAAAACAATTCTAAAAAGCTTTATAACTATCTTTATTAAGAATAGTTATTATTGTAATTAAGATTTAACTCTGCTATCTTTCGTCTGATTTTATCACTATTCAATTGGCCTTCCTTTTTTGGATCCTCAAATAGATGGTATAAATCGTTTCTGAACTATTCGCTAACACTTAATTTGTAATATCTAAGCAATTGCTTGCAAACTAAGTTGGTAATTCGCGAAAATTCTTATCGTCCCTCCTAGAAAGTACCATTTAAAAAATGAATAAATGCCCAAGATGTAACCTACCGCAAAATGGACTTTATAAATGTCAATATTGTGGTTTTGACCTAAAAAAATATAACAAAAAGCCCACCACAATAATCCGAAAAAGGTTGAAAGATATCATTAGCGGATTTAAAAAAGGCCAGATAGTTTCAAGCAATAAAAAAAGCAATGTCCGCTCTATGAATTATGCTGGGAAGGCGAAAAAAAGTACAGATCATTTTGGAAGCCGCTCGGGAACTGATAGGCGACAAAAGAAAAATACAACCTATTTTCCCGAAAGAAGATCAGGCATGGACCGGAGAAAATGATTTGATCTTAGAAGCTCAATTGCAAGAAAAAGAGGGTTCTAGAGCAGAGTTAGTCTAAATCCTCGAGAATCATACACCATAAAGCACAGGGACACATTCAGAAAACAATCTTAAAATAAATGCCAATTATTTAGGAAGTGCAATTAAAATCTTTGATTACTTGTATGTTTCCTCGAACTTTCCTAAAAATCTAAGCAACGTGTAAGAGTCTGTTTGATAATCAACCGTGGTGTAGCAGACCGATAGGTATCAGGTCTTTTAAGACCGAGTTGGAGCGCGGGTCGCTACACTACCTCCCATCTAACCCGAACGGTTGCAGGGGCATTGTAGCCCGCATGTTGCAAGACCGGGTACTGGAGGATGTCATGGAAACAAAGCTATTTGTTGGAGTTGATGTCAGCAAAGACAGTTTAGACGTTGCTATTGGCCCGCAAAAAGACATCATCACAAACGCAATAAAAAGGACATCGAGGATCATATCCGATGGCTTAAAAAACGCCTTGATAAAATCGAAACCGATATTGGTAAAATGATCCAAAGCAGCCCGATTTGGCGCTGTAAGGACGATATTTTGCAAAGCGTACCGGGCATTGGGCCCGTTACATCGGCCAGCTTAATCTGCGATCTTCCGGAGTTAGGTGTTTTGAGTCCGAAAAAGATTGCCATGTTGGCCGGTCTTGCGCCGTTAAATTGCGATAGCGGAAAATACAAGGGACGCCGCAGAATATGGGGAGGCCGTGCTTGTGTTCGCTCTGGTTTGTACATGGCAACGATGGCAGCGATCCGATGTAATCCGGCCATTAAGGGGTTCTATCAACGGCTGATTGCTGCCGGTAAATGTCATAAGGTTGCGGCCACCGCCTGCATGCGGAAATTGTTGATAATCGTCAAATGCGATGCTTCGCGACCAAACGCTCTGGCAGCAAAATTAATACTTGACTCCAAACACGGTTGCTCCAACTATATCAAAGGTTTTTGGGGACATAAAAATGTTGTGATATTCTAGGATATCTGTAATTTTGGCAAAATACAGATTATCTCACCTGTAACATTGTTTCTACTGTTTTTAGAATAGGGAATTATATTTACCATAGGCTATAAGTCTATTTCTATTTATGTAAGGAGTAGTCATGAAGTTGTCAGTCATTACAGGGGCTTCAAGTGGAATCGGCGCTGCAACAGCGCGTCGAATGGCGGCCGATGGGTACAAGGTAGTACTTGTAGCACGCGGACGATCCAAAATTGACGAAGTTGCAGCGGAGATAGGCAAAAACGCTGTGGCCGAACCCTGTGATGCCAGCGACGGAGACGCTGTGCTATCGCTTGCCGAGCGTGTGCGCGACGAATTCGGAGTACCGGACGTAATAGTCAACTCCGCAGGGGCCGGTCAGTGGAAGCTGATAGAGGAGACCACGCCGGCTGAGGGGGTGACGATGATGGAGGCACCATATTTTGCTGCCTTCAACATCACCCATGGTTTCATGCGTGACATGCTTGAACGAAATCGTGGCGTTATCATCCATGTCAGTTCACCTGTGTCGATCTTCACGTGGCCATCTTGCACTGGATACGCGGCGGCACGTTGGGCTCTGACGAGGGTTGCATGAGTCGTTGTGCGACGACCTTTATGATACAGGGGTGCGAAGCTGTCATGTAGTGTTCGGCAAGGCGTCAGAAGCTCTTACTTTGACAACAACCCAGGCGTAGAGGACAAATTGCCAGGCATCGCCAAAACGGTGCGAACCATATCACCCGAGGAGTGTGCCAACGTTATCGCGAACGCAGCAATAAGACCGCGACGTCAGGTGGTGTATCCGATCATGCTACGGATTTACGTTTGGAGCTACGCTTTGTTCCCGTGGTTAACACGATGGCTGTTACGGACCACTGGGGCCAAGCGTCAAATTCAAACGCCATCGTCTTACGACCTTAGGAGCTGTAAAACAAGGCCATACAATGGATGATTGACGGTCTTAATAGGCTGTACTAACTCCAACTTATCAAAAGCTTTTAAGGTTATTAAGAGGTTCTGATTTTTTGGCATATCACAAATTTCCCGGGTTAGTGATATTCTCAATCAGTAATTCTCTTCTAATATCTAATACTCAGGAATTATTTCCACTCATTTAATAGTTTAGAGCAAAGGAAAACAGGTCGTGAAAGTACCAATAAACAACACTGTGATAGAAGTTAGACTAAAATGCAAACCCACTAATAGACATGTTGTTTTTTTGACCAGTTGTTTGGTGATTCTGTTTCTGATCTTTGGAGTGATACGAGCGGAAGCAAAATGGCCGCGAGTCGTCCCTTCCAAAGATGGCATCCCTATTTCTTTTGAGGTCTACGGTGCCGGAGAACCGACTTTAGTATTCGTGCATGGTTGGAGCTGCGATGCTCGTTACTGGCGTGCTCAAGTGCCACATTTCTCAAAAAGTCATCGCGTTGTTACACTTGACCTTGCAGGTCACGGTCATTCGGGTACGAAACGTTTGCAGTATTCCATGTTGGCTTTTGGAGAGGATGTGCGAGTGGTGACAGAATCAACTGGTAGTCGTCGAGTCATTCTGATAGGGCATTCCATGGGCGGCTCGGTGATTGCAGAGGCTGCCCGACTCATGCCGAGCCGTGTCATAGGGCTAATTGGTATAGATACACTTGAAAACATAGAATACCCGATGACTCGTGAAGAGTTCAAAAAAATGATCGCTCCTTTGGAAAAAGATTTTCGAACCGGAAGTCGGCAATTCGTTGAGGAAATGATTTCACCCCAAACCGATCCGCAGATTCGCGAGTGGATTCTCTCAGATATGTCAGCTGCGCCACCTGCTGTCGCCTTAAGTGCAATGAACAACATGATGTCACAGTACATTACTGGGGAAGCGGCCAAAATATTTGATGAAATTCGCATTCCAGTCATAACCGTGAACGGAGATATGTGGCCCATTAACTATGAAGCCAATCGCCGACATATGTCTTTTTTTGAGGCCATTATCCTAAAAGGAGCGGATCATTTCCTTATGCTTGATCGTCCAAAAGAATTCAATCAAGCTTTAGAGAAAGCAATACTTACGATATTAAAATATAAGACTAAATAGCATCTCCATGCAGCACTTTTGAAAGTTGGGCATAAGTGGTGTATGGTCTCAAACAAGTGTATACGCCAAATTCCAAAACAATAATGGCTTTCGTTCTAAGTGATGCCTACCGTTATGATTTCAAATATCCAACAAAGTACAAATATCAGGCTGCTAAATTTTTTGTGATATTCGATTTTAATCACAACTCAGAAGGATGAATCCGGGCTTATGGATTTGCCCTTTTTATTGCCCTAAAGTCGCATTTTTCGGGCTTATGGTTTGACACCAGATCAAAAAATACGATACGGTTCAGATATCCATTTGGTACCTGAAAAATTGCGATATTTGGGTTTCTCTCAATATATCT
>CAVPNL010000009.1:0-326182 GCA_963706575.1 uncultured delta proteobacterium
AAAGACGGAGATGTCGAATGGGCAAATTTCCAAATTTTCTCCATGGTACTACGGGGAGCTCCTCCCCCTTGATCGCACACCTTGATGGTGACATCTTCCTTACCCTGTGCCACTACAACTCGAATGGGAGGCATGTCCTCTTGTCCAATATACCTGTCGACTGTTGCACGACAAGAATTTTTGAGCAATTCCATCACCATGTATTGTAAATGATGTGGAACATAGGTAAAGCCAGCACTAGTTTTGTCTTGCAAGTTGCAATCGACAAGTTCCATGTTGGGACAACATCCATAACAATCCTTGGTTTGACGTGTCACTTGTTCAATCACTTGTTGAATTTCGTATACTGCATCACAATTGGTTTGAATACAACCAGTCTGTTGAGCAGAATCCAATGCCTTGTCGGATGATGAACAAGGTCGATGTGGATCACTGAGAATGTGATGTTGTGTGAGAAATCGCAATCCCACTCTTGCGGTAAAGAATCGATACAAGGCATGTTCCATTTCGGCTAAATGTTCGGGATCCAAATCATTTGGATGATGAGCTATCCAACTGGAAATACCTTGTGCAATCGCCATGGGAATGTGTTGTCGATCGAGTATAATACGAGACAACATGTCGGTAAAGGCAGCTTCTTGTGTGGAAGTAGTTGGTGGTGGCATTTGTTGAAATTGTTCAATATACCGTAGATAGACAGTGGCAACTTGTCGAACATGTTTCATTTCATTCAAACCATGAGGTAATGTCAATAGATCCATGGCACGTTGTGCCATGCGAATGGGAAGTTCCTTGTGTAGAAATTGTGCATTGCGCAATCGTTGTTGGAAATCACCCGAGGAGGCATACAAGTGCATGTCTTTTAATCGAAGTGGAGTCGGACGTTGAGAAGCAAGTGCTTCCAAGGCTTGCATATCCACTAACAAGTCTTGTTCGATGGGACTTGTCGTGGTGAGACGACGAATTCGTCTAGATGATTCATTCTTCTTATTCTTGTTGGAGGGAGGTGCCAAGGAGGATTGATGAACATTATTGTTGGCTTGAATCATCATCATGGCTTGAGGCGCCTTGGTTCGATTGCTTTGTGTTGCAATGGATCTTGCGTGTACAAGACGTGTTGATACGAAGAAGAAGACTGATGCAACACTCTTGTTCTCAATAAGCATGTTTTAGAAAGCTGAAGTGCCGTCGACATGATGAGAGTGTTGTGTGAGCCTTGACAGGAAGTGTTCGCCTTGCCGTGTTAAACTGATGATGAGCGAGTAAAGAGAGATTTTCAAGCTTGCCTTGTACAAGACACGATGAAATTCACTGCTAAGAGCGTTGGAGTGAGTAAGAATGCTGTTGCTTTGATGACTTCCACAAGAATGGATCTGGTATGATGAATGCCGACGGAAGCGATTGCTTCGTGTGACACTTCACTTGCAGTTTTTGGTGTGGCAAGTGGCCAGCTCGTTGAGGAACATGTCTCTATAAGTGATCTTTGATCTTTGAGTAATTTACCATAAGTAATTTTATCCTGTACATTCCTACGCAAATGTACCACAGGTTCTGCTGTGATGCACTCAAAAAAGTGTCAAGATAGGTTGTGCCGGCGCTCTGACGTGGTCAGTGAGGTACGTCCTTCATCAGTCCTGGTGCCATCATCATTCGCGCCTCCGCGCTGTGAGATCGCATTCACGAACATCACACATCACAAGACTACTTTGCTGTGTGCATCATTCTCTTGTCCACCATGACGCCTCGTCCAGAACAACGTCCTCTCTCATCCACTTCTCTTGAAAAAGTACCACTTGAAATTCCCAAAGACGAAGGAGAACGCGCCATTCGTTCTCTTCAAACCTTTGTGACATTTCCCACCGTCAGTGCCACAGCGCCCGAAACGGGTGCCTATCGAGACTGTGCGGCATTTCTCGTGCAAGAATTAAAGTCCCTACAAGTATTGAGCGATGTGCATTATCTTGAAGAATCACCCGAGCATTCTCCAGTCGTTGTAGCGTGTTGGAAAGGCACCGATCGAACACTTCCCATTATTTTATTGAATTCTCATTACGATGTCGTTCCTGCTCAAGAACAAGATTGGACAGTACCTCCCTTTGAAGGAATTCGTAAAGACGGAAAAATCTATGGACGTGGTACACAAGATATGAAGTGTGTTTGTATTCAATACATTGAAGCCTTGCGCAAGTTGGCATCTCTCCAATTTACACCGACACGCAGTATTTATCTGACATTTGTGCCCGACGAAGAAGTCGGTGGTGCTGGCATGGCAGCCTTTCTGGATTCCAAACTATACAAACAAGAGCTTCCTGGCATTGCCTTGGCACTGGATGAAGGGTTGGCATCCACGTCCAACACGTTTAGTGTCTTTTATGGAGAACGATTGCCATGGTGGGTCAATGTCACTGCCACGGGTCCGACTGGACATGGCTCTCGCTTTATTGACAATACTGCCGTCGAACAACTTGTGGAACTTAGCCAATAAGGCATTGGCCTTTCGAAAGGGACAACGTGACTTGTTGTTTCAAGACGAATCTCATGAAAATTGTGCTCATGCAGTAGTAGTGGCCAAACAAAGGAAAACGTTGGGAGATGTCACGTCGCTCAACATCACCACGTTACAAGCAGGTGTGCAAGTGGGAAGTACATTTGCCTACAATTGTGTTCCACCCACTGCCATGTGCAGTTTGGACATTCGCATTTCTCCTCACGTGCCTCCCACGGACATTTTCCAAATGTTGGACACGTGGTGTCAAGAATGCAGTAAGGACGCCAAGAATGGTTCCTCTCTCAAGTGGGACTTTATTCAACATGGCAATGACATGCAACAGCATGCTACCACATCGACATGTCCCAAGATGAATCCATGGTACAAAGTGTTTGTAGATTCTCTCCACAACATGGGAATGGAGGTGGAACCTCAAGTCTTTCCAGCTGCCACGGATAGTCGCTTCTTACGAGCCTTGGGCATTCGAGCACTTGGATTCAGTCCCATGCGCAATACCGAAATACTGTTGCATGAAAATGATGAATATATACCCGAATCGACCTTTCTGGAAGGCATTCGTGTCTATGTGAGTGTCATTCAGGCATTGGCGTCGCAACCCAAGGAAGTGGACGATGCTACAAGTATTGTACAGTAGCTAGCACAGGAGGATTCCACAGCCTGATAATGGAAGAAATCTGTAGCCCAGACCGATTATAGTGCTCTATATATGTATAACGATAAGCATATAATATGTACAGTCTATCGTGTAAAAGCGCAGTAGTACAGTAGATGCAATTGTCAATCGTTCTGGAATGCATGGATTGTCATTGCCTTGCGTCATTGCTCCGCGATACACATTACGCCGAGCCGTACCAAAGGAATCATCCATGCCACGTTGAGTGCTGTGCTGTGCGATTGAAACTTGCCGCCGCCAATGTAGTTGTGCGGCATTTCAATCTTCCTCTTCTCGATTGGAAAAAAACCGCCCAATGCCCGTCTCAAGTCTTCAAGAAGCACCAAAGAATGACGATATGGCACACGGCTCCTCCACAGAAAAACTTCCAAAGAAAATTTGTTGACAGAGTTCCCACTGTGTCGTGACGGACCGAGGCGACGCAATCTGTTGAAATCGTGTGGACAAGACTGTTGTTTCATCGACAGCAGACATGAGAAACGGCACACCGGAAGCACACTTGGCTCTGACTGGTGGCATAGGATCCTCTTGACTATCTGTGAATGCAGCACTGTCGGTATCCTTGTCGTCTTGTTGGCGTTGTATCGTCATGATTGAAGCCATGGCCCAAGACGGAGGGGCTCTCAGTAACGATACGGAGGTTGCCATTTCCGAATACTGTGAGAAATGTACATGGCTGTATGAATCAGCCAATGACATTAGAGATCGTGGCGGATATTGTCGCCTATCACATGTATCCGTGTGAGAAACCATCATCGAAACGTTTCCAAGCAACATTTCCTGTCCAGGCAGCAAATACTAGAGCTACTTACATGAATGTGATTGCATCGTCAATAAGTTCTTGTGCCGAGATGGAATCATCCTCCCGTACAGTCCAATCATTACAGATTCGAGACAAGAGGCTCCGAATGGTCATGTGGACGGAGGCTGGATCCAGGTCGGCATGGAGAATCTCGACTCGATGTTGAGGATGCACCAAGACTGCCACTGCAAAGTATCTACAATCGACAAACAATCGTTAGCCCGAGTCGTGTTGAACGTTACCCTCCACACACACTTAGTAAGAAATCACTTACAATGGAAATAGAGCATGTGAACTCAAAAAGGCATCCATCAAACGACTGGCAACGTGAGGATCATGAATATCATGGGTAAACATTGTCAGGATCCACGGCAAAATGACATTGGGCATTTCGAGATTCGACTGCAATAGCACGTCGTGCAGCTCGGCATCTATGGAATCCAGCAGTGGCAAGAGCACGGCATTGAGGAATGCAACAAGACCGCTCAGGTCTTCTCGCAGTGCATCTCTCAAGTGTACTCTACAGAGTCGTTTCAGAATGGCACTAGCATGATGGGCATTCTGTAAATTATATAGCAAGACTCCCGCAATATCGTGAAGTCCTTGATAATAATGCAGTTTTCCACACGATAATGTAGATTTTAAGACGTTCGCCAGCTGCTCTTGCTGATCTGAATAGGACAAGTCGTCTTGAGACGTGGATTCACCAGAGGGAGGCGCTGCTGTATCGTCGTCTTTCGTTTCTTTGTGTTTGTGATAACGAAACAAGACGGATCTACCCGCATCGCAACGAATCAGTTCCAAGTCTTTTTCATCCAGGGAACACGACTCTTGACTGGTGGATGATTCCGGAATGCGGTCCAGTCCTACAAGAATGTGCCATGCCTTTTGACGCATCTCGGCTGTGCAAATGTTCAACAAAGACAGTGAAAGCGGGAGGTAAGAAGTCACGCAATTGACAGAAAATCGTAAACTTTACACCGCCCTACCATTGACAAGGCCTCCTTGCGTCAAGGCAAGCTCTCGCAATTGCCACAGGTCGACAGTGTCGCGCGCCAAACATAGTCGGATGCGCTCCTCCTTTTCTGGACGCGAAGCACTGCTCTCTTCCTGCAAACACGCACTACTGCATCTTATACTCTTCTTCATCATGGTGGTGGCCTCTCGAGGGCGTCTGAAGCGATGTTCTCTCACGCATACATGGAGCTTTTCAGCAGCAACAGATGGTGGCGTCATGGAGAAGAAAGGCAATGCGGCGAATAAGCGCGCCAAAACGTCATTTTTGGCGCGCCCGCCGATCTTCCCTCCAATGACACAACATGGCACCTGATGCTCATCCCTGAGAACACTACAGTTTCTTCATTTTCGCCAGCTATTTAGTTTGTTTGTGTTAGGCAAAAAAAATAGTTATCAATAAAGGCTCATGTCAGCTACTGAATCCATCGATACAATTAGCGTCAATCAGCCAAGCTTCAGTAGCGCTAAGTTACTTCTTCTTGTCTACTGTTCCACATCCAAAGAGGGCATTCGAGGACTCTACTGTATGGTTGAATAACTCTCCATCATATTGCTCCAACAAGGCTCGCAGCCGCGTTCTCACTTTGGGGTCATGCGTGGTGGCGTGTCCACCCGAATAGAGAGTGTGGTTTCGTTGCTGCTCCACAATGGACCGCCTCTGTTCTACGGGCAACGTGACATTTCGCGCCTCTCCCGCAGGAAACAACCAATTTAGAATTTGATGAAACTTGTCTTCTTGTTGAAAGGGATCGACCAAATCTTCGTAACAAACAAAGAGCGTCGAATTTTGTGGTTGTGCCAATTCGCCAAAACGGAACGACTCCCTTGTACCATTTCGACAAGGCAATATCCATCAATACTCGTATTCCATCCTCTTCTGACTCTTCCACTAGATAGGAACAAATGGAACGATTGTTGCGCGGTGGAAAGGATATTCCTCCTCTCTGATGGAATGACAAGTGTGTGTCCCATTCGTCTCGTCTCACGATTCGTTTGGGTTCACCTCGTGCATTCATCCAACATTCATATCCAGCCTTGTGATACAAGTATCCAGAAATGATGGCATCTAACCAATTGCGTGTCACTACAACATGACGATAATCTCGAGTGGGTAGAGTCGAGTTGGCATCAACTAGTTTCGGAATTTGCTCGACCGCAATGCGGTGTTTGGATGTTGGACGAGTAAAGGAATCAAAGAGACTATCGACAAGAATGGTACCAAACTTGTGAGCACGATAAATGGTGCGTCTGCAACAGTTTGGTGGAGCAGCAGTGTTCCGGCAAGAGCATGATTTCTTGTCAACTTTGAGAGGCGGCGCAAGTGTCGTCGCCAGTGTTGGCGCAAGTGTCCGAGGACGTAAAGTAGTAGTGACAGCAGAGACAGACGTAGTTGTAACTCGAAGAGCTTTTCTTGTTGACAGATACTGCCGGGATGCACCAGCACTATCGTGAGGTGCCCACACATGCACCAAAGAATACACCAGTGCGCCAATGACAACAACGATGATGAAGCATGCCAAGCACGTTTTGATCGGAATGAAGCGCAAAGTCTCGCCACGTTTCCAACCAACTCTGTCTTTAGTGCTTTTCGTTGATGCTTCTTCCACTAAAGGGCGAAAGGTATTGCTCACAGAGGCCTCTTCATCGATGTTATGTTGCTGGTGCTCTCCTCCGCATTTTGCAGATTAGGGTTCGAATTTAATTTTCTTAGTCGAACAAGTCGAACAATTCAAACTTCATCTTGCGTGCAAACATCACAGTCACTTTTTGACGTCAGCGTCACAACTGACAGCATCACTGCAACAAAATGGCGGACGAAATGAAAGACGAGATGGAGGGCATTGAAGCCGTTGACGTTGATTTGTTTGAGCAAGAGCCAAGCAAGGCGGAAAAGATGGAGGTGAGTTCCCAACGGCATCTGTCTCATGAGATTCCCGTCGCATCAACGCCATTCGTTGCATCGCAACATTCCTCGTGCCTTCTTCCTTCGCCGTAGCTTGAGTACCAGAGGCTACGTAGCGTGAAGGGCGAGGAGGGATTTTCAGTGTTCGCGGCCTACTGCAGATTTCTACGAATTCCTACGCAGCAATTCCTGTTCAGAAGCACAGACAATGCAGTCTGAAACTGGCGCGAGAACCGTGACGCTTTTTACACAGACAGCGAACTAACCAAACCAAACCGATAGACTTCTCATCTTGCTGTTGTCTCACTCGAACTATACCTACATTCCAGATGCGCAAAGCTCAAAAGCCTCCTTCGGAATGGCTTCGACTGTTGTGTAAAGAATGGGCTGCCGAGAACCCCGAAGCCTTGGAAGCATGTGACGCAAAATTCCTCGAATACAAGTCGTATCTCAAAGGAGTCTTGTCGCCTCAGCTACTTTGCCGTTTGTCCATTCCACCTCTTAAGGAGGACGGAATGGATCCTCATTCTCCTCCTGTTGACTTTTGGGGTATCTTGGGCATTGAAGATGAATTCGACAAGGTATGTATTTGTTTTATTACACTTATTGTTGAATGATAGTTGTATTCGTCTGCAACAACTCACTTTCGTTCCTTACTGTAGGCGTACATTATTGCGCAAGTGGAACGTTTTGCCAATCTATACAATATTCGTGGAGTTTTGGAAGATTCAATCGACAGTGGCTTCTTTGATGCCATGGATCCTGCAGCTGCTGCCGCGGCCGCCGCTGCCGGTATCTCGGTATCACCTGGATTGGTGAGTTTGCCTCCCTATGTCGATTCGACTGCTGCCGCCGCCGCAGCAGCGGCTGCAGCGGCAGCTGCTGCAGATATCAGTGGTGCCACTAGACTGGGCAAGAAGCAGGTGGTTGATGTCAGCAAGGCTCACAAGTTGGCAAAAGATGCCGAAAAGGCTCTTGAACTGGAACGTCGTAGTTCCGTCAAGCGAGAACAGAAGCGCATGTCCCAAGAACTCAAGGACCACAAGGCGAAGGAACGTCAAGAAGTGACTATGCGCAAGGCTACGGAACGTGCTGCTCGCGAAGCTACTCGTGAAGAACGTCGTGCCAAGAAGCTTGCGATCCGTCAGGAACGAGAAAAGTGGGCACAAGAGCAGAAGGAAGCTGCCCTTCGTCGTGCTGCTGAACTTGTTCATTCGAATCGAGTTCCTATTGAAATTACGCGAGGAAGTGCCGCGGCTAAGGCTGCTGCCAACGCCGCTGTCGCTGCCTCGGGAGTACCGGTGGCACAAGAAGAACCTCCCAAGCAAAAGCGTCGTTCTGCCATTGTCGTTTCGACTGCTTCCGATCTTCATCAGATTGTCACTCATTCCAAGAATCTCTGGACCAAGTACAATGCGATTGCCAAGCAACACAACCAGAGAGTCAATTGGGTCCGTAGTCGCGAAAGAATTGGGCATTCACGTCAAGGTTCGCGAAAAGTATGCTCGCATGCACTCTCGTGCCGAGCAACGTGACTTTGATTGGGAAAAGAATGGTCACTTTCGCATCAAGGATCATCCTCACATTTTCCTCGAGCCTACGGAGGCAGAACAAAAGGCGAAAATGCCGCCTCCTGCTCCGGATGTTTCGACGACTGTCTTGATTGGAGAAGGTTCCAAAGAGTTGGACCATTCGGACGATGCGGTTGCTGCTGCCGCCGCCGTGGTGGATGCGTCTGTGGATTCGGGACTTCATTCTGCAGAAGATCAGAATGCGGCTGCTGCGGTAGTTGCTGCTACCATGGTGGCGGATCCGACGGCGAACATTCAGGAAATTTAGAAGAGAAACGCGACGTCGAGATGCTCTATAGTGCGTATTGTAGATATAACAAAAGAGTAGTGAAGCAACAACACAACACATATCTATTCATGATTCTTCCTCTTGTGGATTCGCCTGTTTTGCTTTTCGTTCTTTTCGTCGTTGTTGTTTGAAGAATGCTTCTAGCATGGCTCGATTTTGTTCTTGTGTCTTTTGATCACTGACTGCCAATCTCACTCCACCACCAACACCTCCGGCTCCCACTTTTTCTTTTGTTCCATCGGGTAGTACTCGATATTCTCCAATCCCTTCAATATCTTTTTGAGAGAGTTTCTCTCCATGTATTCCAATGGAATCATGTGATTTCGAAATGGCCCATTGCATGACTTGGTAGCCACCAATAACGGGAATACTAAAGTAAATACAGCCCATGACAACACGTCCCCATTTAGGAAGAGGATATCGCCATGCCGTGTGAACCGTGTGTTTGAGACGTTCATGGCGTTCGTGAAAGTTGCGAATGGCAGAAAACAACCAAGGTTCTTGTGGTTGAGGAGATGACATTGTTGTTTTTGTTATTATAATTGATAATGGGAAAGAAAACAATGAAATATACTACAATCACAGAGTTTTACAAGCAGCAACAGTTATATAGACGAGAAACAAAACAGCTTGACTAGCTCCGTCAGTCGCCAAGCAGCCGCATGATGACTCAAGCAAATTGACCGGGCCAGGCGCAAGCAGCGTACCCAATATGGCGATGATATTGCCGGCATGTTTTATCTGTACGACCGTAAAAAGCAAACACCCATGAAGCTGATCGATCAGAAGATTGCTCATTCCGATCCAGCCGGTCAAGAACGTTTGGAATACGATCTCAAGCCTTATAAAGGATATTATTTCACTGTATTATCTGGAGTTGAATCCGCCGGTGGTAAGAATGACTACATGCGCATACCCAAACAGCAAGCATTTAGCTGGAAAAACGGATCTTTTAAAACGGCACCCTTTCTGCAACCACCGGATCTGGCCGCTATCCCCGGAGATGAAACCCAGCCCACCTTTTTCATCCAGTTTGACCAGGTCTATATGAAACAGCTCAACGGCACCAAGCTGACCTATTTGCCGGAAGACTACTACGGTAAAGGTTGGGTGGAAGCGAAGTTCGTTGGGAGCTGAAACTCGATCCTCGCTCGCCCATCGTCGAGCACAATTTTACCACTTTCCCGGCACCTTTTTCCCGCCGACGTCAATTTTTCAACGAATTCTTCAAGAAATCTGGCGAACGACCGATAAGAACAGGATTTATCTCAATCTTATCCGATTATTAGGTTTAATATTCACTTTTATTTCATACAGGCGATTCGTAGCACAGTTTTTGCAAAAAATTTTTAGCAACGGGCTGTTACCAAACAGGCCCCATACCGGCAGGTATTATTAACATTTCTGAGAAAATAACCGGACAACCTTAATGATCCTGAACTGGATGCAAAAAATGGGGGCGGCAAAAACCGCTCTGGCCATCACTATGATCTCAATTTTAGGGGCACTGGCGCTTGAAATCGGTATATCGCTGATTATCGGTGAAATGCATCCGGAAATGATTATCAAATCCATCGTATTTCCGGCAATTATTGCACCCATCATATCCTATGCCGTTGTCCGGGTGGCGGTCCGGCTGGCCGAGTCCTGGACCTGCACTGCGTGAAAGTGAAAAAAATACCGCACCATTCTGGACAATATCGAAGACGGGTATTTTGAAGTCGACCTCGAGGGTAATTTCACCTATTTCAACGATGCCCTCTGCCGGTTAATCGGATATTCTGCGACGGCAATGGCCGGAATGAACAACCGGGAATATATGGATGAAGAAAACGCCAAAAAGGTGTTTAAAACCTTTAATCGGGTATACGAAACAGGCAAGCCCACAAAGGCTTTTGACTGGGAAATTATCAAAGTCGACGGCTCTAAAAGTCACGTGGATGCTTCCGTCTCGTTAATAACAGATCCTGAGGGAAACCCCTGATCGTATTTCGCGACATTGCACGCGACGTAACCGCGCAAAAACAGTCACAAAGGGCTTTGCGGGAAAGCGAGGCAAAATACAGGCAGCTGGTGAATCATGCACCTGCCGGCATTTACGAAGTTGATTTTATCGAGGAACATTTGTCAGCGTCAATGATCTCATCTGCGAGTACACCGGCTATACCCGGCAAGAGCTTTTAGCCATGAGCGCCCTTGATATTTTGGCGGAGGACAGTCAGAAAAAATTTCTTGAACGCCTGGACAAAATTCTTAAAGGTCAGAAAGTACCGTCATCGGTTGAATTTAAAATCAGAGCCAAAAGCGGCCGTGAATTCTATGTTCTGATTAATTCAAAAATTATTTATGGCGACGATGGGAAACCAAAAGGCGCGACAGCCGTAGTGCATGACATCACGGAACAAAAACAGGCTGAGGAAGAAAAAGAAAAACCTGGAATATCAACTTCAGCAGGCCCAGAAGATGGAGGCCATCGGGACACTGGCCGGCGGAATCGCGCACGACTTTAATAATATTCTTTCGGTCATTATCGGTTACACCGAACTGATATTGATGAACGGAGATGTCGATGGGGAAGTCAGGCAAAATCTAAAAGAGATCTTTAGCGCCAGCAAACACGCCCGGGACATGGTCAAGCAAATTCTGGCCTTCAGCCGCCAGAACAAACAGGAGCGCAAACCCATTCAGGTGGCCCATATTGCCAAAGAGGCCATCAAAATGCTGCGGGCCTCTCTGCCGACCACGATTTCAATTCAGCATCACATTGAAAAGGACACCGGGGTTATTGAGGCCGACCCAACCCAGATCCACCAGGTGTTGATGAACCTTTGCACCAATGCTTCACATGCGATCAATGAAAAAGACGGTGTTCTTGAAATCCATCTGGGCAACATCGAGTTAGATCAAAAGGCCGCCGCCGACATCCCGGGCCTCAAAACGGGATCTTATCTGAAACTGAGTGTCAAAGACAGCGGAGAGGGTATTCGCCCCGAGGCCCAGCAGCAGATTTTTAATCCCTATTTTACAACGAAAGAAAAAGGTAAGGGAACCGGCCTGGGATTAGCCGTGGTCCAGGGAATTGTCAAATCCAACAATGGCGCGGTGACGGTTGAAAGCGAAGTGGGTAAAGGCGCCGCGTTTCATGTGTATCTTCCCACCATAAAGCGAAAATTAACGGCAGACGAAGAAATTTCCACACCGCTGCCGATGGGATGTGAGCACATTCTGCTAGTAGATGACGAGCAGCCGCTGGTGGAAATCGGAAGGCAAATGCTGGAACGCCTGGGGTATAGCGTTGCCACGCGAACCAGCAGCATCGAAGCTCTGGAGTATTTCAAAGCAGACCCGGATCGATTCGATCTGGTGATTACCGATATTGTCATGCCCAACATGGCCGGTGACATGCTGGCCAAAAAAATAATAGACATCCGCGACGATATTCCGGTTGTTCTGTGCACCGGTTACAGCGAAAAATTTACCCACCAGAATGCCTCCGAAATGGGCATTCAAAACTTCCTGATGAAACCGCTGGTCATGCGCGATCTGGCCAATACGGTCCGGCAGGCTCTGGCAGCCAACTAAAACCTAAAATCAGCGTTTCAAAATACTCGAATATCTCCCGCTGAACGGGATCCCACAAATTATATCGGAAAAAAGCACCAGATATTAGGCTGATCACCGCAAGAGGTGGAAGTAGTTTCGACTCGACTGAGGTTGAGGCTCTAAGCCTACCGGCGCCAAATTAAATTTTGCATCTGATCATTTTAACGGTATAATGAATTCATTATCCCCTGAAAAATTGCCTAAAAACACGCTGCAATTCGCCTTTCAAAAACAAGGATTTGAAAAATGATCTCCGTCATCAGCCGGGAAAAAGTCAATCATCCCGATTCCATGGAATTGAATAACCAGAAATACCTGGTCAATGTCAGTATGCTCGTCGGCCTGCCGGTTTTAGGTTTCTTTATGGTCTATGACTTCATTATCGGCCGCTACCTGATCGGAACCATTCTGTTTCTGATGTTCGTCCTGCTTCTGTGCCTTTTTGTGGCAATTAACAAACCCGGTTACAAAACAAAAGACAGTCAGCTCTATCCTTATTTTTTAACCAGCCTGTTCCTCCTGTTCGGGTTTTTTATCGCTTACACCGTGGGCGTGGAGGGCAATTTAAGCCGGATGCCGTGGGCCTTTCTCTTTACGGTGCTGGTATTTTTTGCCCTGGGGGCGGCCCGGGCGTTAATCTGGGTATCGGTTTTATTTTGTGTACTGCTGGTTCTCGAGCTTTATGTCAGCGGCAATGAAAGCCTGGTCATATCAGAATTTAAGCTGCGCTTTTATATCGCCTTTATGCTGGTGATCGTTGTCTCTTTCTTTTTCGAACGACTCAAGAAAAAATATCAATTAGAACTGATCGATAATCAGCGGACGCTCAAGGAGTCCGAAAATCGCTACCGTGAAGCATTTGAACAGCTCAATGATGAAATGACGGTGCGGCGTCGAATAGAAGATGCCTTACAGGAAAGTGAAAAAAACTATCGCGCGCTGGTAGAAAATATGCAGGCTTTAATCTGCCGGTTTTTACCGGACGGAACGTTGTCCTTTGTCAACAGTGCCTATTGCCATTATTTCAAGAAGGCTCGCGAAAAACTTGTCGGAAAGAACTTTTTTAAATTCATTCCTGAAAAAGAACAAAGTAAGGTCAGAAAACATTTTAGATCTCTCACTCAAGAAAATCCGGTGGTCAGCTACGAACACCAGGTGCTGGCACCGGATGGCGAAATTCGCTGGCAAACATGGACGGATCATGCGATTTTTGACGACAGCGGCGTTCTGCAGCAGTACCAGTCGATCGGGCTGGATATTACTGAATCAAAAAAAACCGAACAGGCACTTAGAGAAAGTGAAGCACGATTTCGTGAACTGGCCGAATTGATGCCCGAGACCATTTTTGAAGTCAATTTAGAGGGTCAACTGACATTTGTAAATCGTAACGCCTATAACTATTTTGGCTATACGCAAGCCGATCTCAAGCGGGGCTTAAGCAGCTTTGACATGATCATACCGGCGGATCGCGATCGCGCGAAAAAAAATGTAGCCAGAATATTAAGCGGCGAGCAGACCGGCATCAATGAATATACCGCCCATCGAAAAGATGGCACTACTTTTCCGGTAATGATTAATTCCGCGCCGATTTTTAAGGAAGGCAAACCCGTTGGATTGCGAGGTTTTGCCATCGATATTACCGATCGCAAAACAGCCGAAGAAGAACGCCGCAAACTGGAAGTCCAGTTCCAGCAGGCGCAGCGCTTTGAAGCCCTGGGCACCCTGGCCGGCGGGATCGCCCATGACTTTAACAACCTCCTGATGAATATCCAGGGAAATACGTCCCTCATGCTCTTTGAACTTAATAACACCCATCCTCATTTTGAGTTGTTGAAAAATATTGAAAAGCAGGTCAAAAGCGGCGCCCAGCTGACGCGACAGATGCTGGGATATGCCCGCAAAGGAAAATTCAATGTCAAACCGTTAGATTTAAATCAGATCGTGGATGAAAGTGCCGAAACTTTCGGGCGAACACGCAAAGAAATTACCATTGAGCGAATATTTGAAAATGATCTGTTTTCGATAGCGGCCGATGAAAGTCAGATTGACCAGGTGCTGTTAAACCTTTACGTAAATGCCGCCGACGCGATGCCCGGAGGCGGCAAACTTATTCTAAAAACCCAAAACCAAACCCATTTGAATATCAAAAGCGACCACTACAATCCAATGCCGGGCAACTATGTTCAACTCACCATTACCGATACCGGCAGCGGTATGGACAAAACGACCCTGGAACGAATTTTTGACCCCTTTTTTACGACAAAAGAAATGGGCCGGGGCACCGGGCTGGGGTTGGCATCAGTTTACGGTATCATTAAGAGCCATGACGGATATATTGATGTGGAATCTGAAAAGGGTCACGGAACAACATTCACCATTTTTCTGCCCGCCAGCGAAAGCGGGGTCGAAGGCGATGCTGAAGCTGACGCCAGACTCATTAAAGGAAGCGGTACCCTGATGATCGTTGACGATGAAGAACTGGTGCTGGATGTGGGTGTAAACATGCTTAAAAAATTAGGATACACCGTGCTCAAAGCTTTAAATGGCACCGAGGCCGTTGAAATTTTTGAAGCCAACAAAGATAAAATCAAAATGGTTATTTTGGACATCATTATGCCGGATATGGGCGGTGGGCAAGTCTACGACAAAATCAAAGCCATCAACCCGCAAGTGAAAGTTCTGCTCTGCAGCGGCTACAGCGTGGATGGACAGGCAATTGAACTCCTGGAACGCGGCTGTGAAGGCTTTATGCAGAAACCCTTTACCATGGAAGAGTTGTCGGGGAAGATAACACAAATAATGAAAAAATAATTTGTGGGTTGGCCGGTTGCCCGTTCGCCCGTTCAAAGTGCTCTTTCGTATCTGATTTTACCACCCACCGAAAATCAAAATTCTTGACAGGCTTCAAGCAAAAATTTAATTATAGCAGAACCCGGCATTCTGTCCGGCTTTTCTTTAATAATTCATTCTGATGCGATAGCGGACCTCTCAATTTCTTCGCACCTTAATAATTGCCCAGGGACACATGATTTAAATTTCTCCTGCCGAAAAAACACCGATCGAGCTGTTGGAGAACATTGGCCGCCTGTTGGCATGATACCTCTTAAATTTTCAAACAACATTGATCTAGGAGGTTGCTAAATGAAGCCTTCGGTCCAATTCGCCAAAAGAAAAGACGGCATCACCATTGCCTATTCAGTATTTGGAAATGGCCCCCCGCTTGTATTGCCTCCTCCTTGGGTAACGAGTCTTTCCTTGGTTATAGAAGACCCATTTATGAATCAATATATAGAGCGACTCGCCCAATACATGATGGTCATCTTTTACGATAAGCATGGCTGTGGTCAATCTGATAAGAATCGAACGGAATTTACGCTCGAGTCCGAACTGTTGGACCTTGAAACAGTGGTGGACCATATAGGCCTTGAAGAATTCTACCTTTTTGGAGCCTCCATGTCAGGCCCCTTAACAATAGCATATACAGCCCGCCATCCGAAAAGAGTCACTCGTTTGATACTCTATGGGACCTATGCGAATGGGGAAACTCTCGCTAAAAAAAAGGTTCAGGCTGCCATAATATCCTTAATCAAAGCATCATGGGGCCTTGGTTCCAAAGCGCTTGCCGATGTCTTCATTCCGGGAGCTAACTCGGAAGAGCTTCAAAGCCTTGCCAAGTTCCAGCGATTATCCTCCAGCGCTGATATGGCCGCCAAGCTACTGGAGCTTTGCTATTCAGTTGATGTAACAAACGTTCTTTCCAGCATTAAACCGCCAACCCTGATCTTGCATCGGGACAATGATAAAGCAATTTTAATCGATCATGGCAGACAGCTTGCTGCTGAGATCCCGGATGCACATTTTAAGATATTGGGTGGAGGTTTTCACCCTCCGTGGTATGGAGAATCAAATGAAATCATTGATGAAGTCTTGGATTTCACCGGCATCGTAATATCAGATATGGCAAATGGTGATATTCGAGATTTTTCCGGTGAAGAATCTGAACCAGCCGAACAGGCCACTATCGTTTTTAGCGATATTGTCTCATCGACGGATCTGGTCAACAACCTCGGCGATGCAGATGCCCGCGATATTTTTCTGCAGCACGACAAAATCATCAGAGATAAAATTAAAAAATACAACGGAACGGAGCTGCAAAACCTGGGGGATGGCTTCATGCTGTCTTTTGAGTCGGCAACCTCCGCCATCAAATGCGCCTGTGCGATCCAGAAAGAAATCGCGCAAAACCTTCCTCAAATCCACCTCCGCATCGGCATCAATACCGGTGAGGTTATTCAGCGTGAGGGCCGGCGCCCTTTCGGCCAGGCAGTGGTCCTGGCTTCAAGAATTGTTTCAGAATGCGAAGGCGGACAGATTTTAATTTCCGATATTTCCAAACAGCTGGCAGCCGGCGGCAAATTCAGCGTTAGCGAAAAAGGCAAATTCAAACCCAAGGGTTTTGATGATAATATAAAATTGCATGAGGTTTCATGGAAAGACTAAAAGCATGTTTTTTTACGGCCTAGCGTCTTTCAACAAAACAATTGAGCTCTGTGAGCAAAACAAATCAGAAATTTACCTGCAACAGGCAAAGAGGGCCCTGGCGTCTTTACCCCGATAAGATTATCTCACGCAAACCCGCCCTGCTCGCATTCCCGTTCATAACCTCATTAATCCGCTAGACACGTGAAGTGCTTTTGTCCAAATTTTACCCGGTGTAATCTTAATTCAATTTTGAATGAATTCCAAAATTCCACTTAGGTTTTATTATCGAAGATTTCCAATAATTTATCCGATATTGGATTAATTGCCAAAATTAACCATTGGTAATATTTTAACCTTTTCGGGCGCTTTTGGTGTATAATTAAACAAGCGCTTGATTGCCCTCTCAGAAACTCGTTTAACTTTAACCCGTAACTATCGGATAATATGAAATCTATTGTTGTCAGTGATCTGCACATCGGCTCCCGCTACTTTTTGCACGAAAACTTTATGCAATTTCTAGAGAATATCCCCCAAGATAATGAAATTATTTTAAATGGCGATATCATTAACAATCCATACGGCAAAATGAAGCCGGCTGACCAACAGATACTGGATTGGTTTGGAGAAATCTCACTTCAGCAGAAGATCGTCTGGGTGCGGGGAAATCACGACAACGGGTATATCCCCGATAATTTAGGAAAAATACAGATAAAGCAGCACTATGCTCTACAAAAAAGACTGTTCGTCACCCATGGAGATTTTTTCGATGAGGTCATGCCTCGCAGTCAGATGTTCATAAAGGCCTTTAAAATGATGCATGATCTGCGGGTTAAACTGGGTGCCCGACCGATCCACGTGGCCCAATATGCCAAGAAATGGAAAAGCTTTTACGAGTATCTGCGAAAAAATGTCATGTTAAATGCTGTAAATTATGCCGCAGCAAACGGATTTGAAGCCGTCACCTGCGGGCATACCCACTTTGCTGAAGAACAGTTTATTAATGGAATCAAATATTTAAACACCGGCGCCTGGACCGAACGGCCGACCTATTACGTGCGCGTAACCGATAATGAAATCACGCTGAATAAAACAGCGGATTCAGCCGATCTGCGAAAATCCTCACGGGCTGAAATCGTCCACATGTCATCTGACCTTCATCAGTCCCCCACGCAAGCGGTCTCCCCTCACAACTAAAGGTGCGATATTTCTCACGCAAAGCCGCAAAGAATAATGATTTAAATAACAAAAAAACTTTGCGCTTTTGCGTCTTCGCGTGAGGCTTAAATCTGCTGTTCATTTTAAGCACTTCTTTTTTCTTGATCCACCCCATACCATAAGCTATTGATGAACCTTTATTTAACTCTTTTTTACAGGAGACAATCATGGGAGGCTTTAAGGAGTACGATCAATACGATGGTCTTGGGTTGGCCGAGCTGGTCAAGAAAAAGGAAGTTTCAGCTGTTGAAATATGCGAAGAAGCCATTACGCGAATCGAACGCGTCAACCCTGCTTTGAATGCCGTCATCACTCCAATGTATGATCAGGCCCGCCAGGTTGTTGCGGCAACTCTGCCGGATGGCCCTTTTGCCGGAGTGCCCTTCCTGCTGAAGGATTTGCTGGGAGATTTTGCCGGTGTTCCCCAGACCATGGGATCCCGGGCATGTAAAAATTACATCCCTGCCCAAGACAGTGAGCTGGTAAAACGCTACAAGCAAGCCGGTTTGGTGATTCTGGGCAAGACCAACACCCCGGAATTCGGATTACTGGGCATCACGGAACCTGAATTGCACGGACCCACCCGTAATCCCTGGAATCCGGACCATACACCGGGGGGCTCAAGCGGTGGATCCGCCGCTGCGATCGCCAGCGGCATGGTGCCGCTGGCCTCGGCTAATGACGGCGCGGGATCGATCCGCATCCCAGCGGCATGTTGCGGGTTGTTTGGCTTGAAAGTGACCCGCGGCCGCACGCCCAACGGCCCGATCCACGGCCGGACCTGGCAGGGAGCTGTTGTTGAACATGTCATCAGCCGGTCCGTGCGGGATAGCGCCGCCATTCTGGATTCAACCCAGGGCGCGGATGCCGGCGCCCCCTTTGTCATCCCGCCGCCGCAACAGACCTACATGAAGGAAATCGAAGATCGACCCGGTCGTCTCAGAATCGCCTTCAACACCCGATCGCCAATCGATACCGACGTTCATCCGGAATGCATCCGGGCGGTGGAACAAACAGTGGGTCTGCTGGATGAATTGGGCCACAAGGTGGAAGAAGCAGGCCCGGAGGTTGACGGCCAGGCCCTGGCCAGGGGCCTTCTAATCCTGTATTCGGCTGAAGTTACAGCAATTTTTGACGCGCTGGCTCCACTTCTGGGAAGAAAAGTAAAACCGTCGGACGTGGAAACCGTTACCTGGACGCTGGGTTTGCTGGGTCGAACCTATTCTGCCGGCCAGATCGTAAAAGCGAATCGAGAATGGGAACTGGCAGGCAGAATCATGGGCCGCTTTCATGAAACATATGATCTTTACCTGACCCCCACGCTGGCATACCCGCCGGTCAAAATCGGCGAGCTGGCAACAAAACCCATCGATCGTATCTTACTGAAAGTGATCAATTCATTGCGACTGGGCCGTTTGCTGATCGCCTCGGGTGTGACCGACAAACTGGCGGTGGAAAACCTTGCAAAAACGCCTTTTACGCAGCTGGCCAACTTCACCGGGCAGCCGGCAATGTCGGTGCCCCTGCATTGGACCCCCGATAACCTGCCCTGCGGCGTGCAGTTCGTGGGCCGCTACGGCGACGAAGCCACCCTGCTGCGGCTGGCCGCCCAACTGGAAGAAGCGCAACCCTGGTTCGATAAACGCCCACCGGTATTTGCATAACGATCCATAAAGCGTTAAAAGCATCCAACAAGCTTACCGCCATAACTTGCTCGCCGAGGCGAAGCTCGATAGAGCGAAGAATGGTCATTTTCCGGCTTGGTCCGCCGATTTTTGTTGAGGACTTGTGCGCCTCTGGCGTATTTAACCGGGGAGCTGACAACGAAGTTGTAGTTGGTAAAAACGCAACAAATCAACCCCGTCTCCTTTATACTTAAATCGGATCGAGTTATTTATATATTTATGGACGTCTCCCTCTTTTTTATATTCATGACCGTCCCCATTCTTCTTCCGCTATAACTCCTCAGTTGTTTTATGTACCCATTGCAGAAGGTGTTCTCGCAGCTGTTCGTCGATTGGCATCATGTGGATTCGTTCTATAAGGGTTTCTGCGGCAATCATCTTCTCGGTTAAGAGAACGCGTAGGAAATCTCTATCTTTTTCTCTGTAAGCCACAAGCTTGCTGGCTGCAAGATCGTGAATCTCTATACACCAACCCGTTTTGCCCCTGGTTGATATCTCGTCATGGATTGGCTTTGTTCTGTCTTGCCAGCCTTGGGGAAGAGTCGTGGCTTCTTCTATAGGCAAACCATGTACATAGAAACCGTGCGTCTGATGAAATAGAGAAAGCTCTCCTAATGCACCATCGATTAGGTCCACATTATCAGGCCGGTTCTTTGGTTGCACATCCACCTCTATAGAAGCGCGGAGGTCTTTCGGCGCATCCGGAAATTCTGCTAGAATTGCTTGAGAGCCGAATATCCATATCTCGTTATCTTCAGAAACATCGCATGCCGCACGAATTGCGTGTTCAAGCTGTTCACGCGTCATTGTTTCCCTCCGAGCCCATTCAGTAAACGACGCCGTTCGTCAGAGTTTAGTATGGCGAAAATGGGATTGCTCTGACGCAAACGGTTGGCTCTTTCACTGGTTGCCGTTAAAAATCGCGACAAACGCCGAATGGAATATGATTCCAGAATATCGCGCCACTCCTCAATATCCTTGGTTGCTAACCCATGATCTTTTTTTAACATGCGTTGGACGTGTTCCTTTGCCCGTCGCACGAGGGAAGTATCGTGTTCTATGGCTTCAGCTAACTTGCGCGACAGCTCCAGCAACCGTTGGTCCTTTTCCTCATGAGTTGTGTGCGATGCGTCCGTATCCCGACTATGCTGGTCCGGGAAAGGCAGAAATCCATACAGCGATTTAACCTTATCGGCTTCTAAATTGGGAAGGTCAGCTTTTGTATAACCCTTCACCTCAATGGTAAGATCGAAGTTTCGTTCTATCTGACGGAGTTTCTTCCTCAGCTGCTGAATGTAGTTGGCCAGATGCCGGGTCTCATGCAGGATGCCCATTATCATCGGATCTCCAAACACTCCCGGAAACTCCTGAATCCATGCCGAGT
Source organism: uncultured delta proteobacterium (assembly GCA_963706575.1). Taxonomy (GTDB): domain Bacteria; phylum Desulfobacterota; class Desulfobacteria; order Desulfobacterales; family JAHEIW01; genus JAHEIW01. The sequence continues at coordinate 21,134 of CAVPNL010000009.1, forward strand.
GCGCATAAGGCACCACTTTCTCAATTGCTTCTCTAATCGCGCTGAGTAGCGCTTCATATCGGTCTTTTTCAGATTGAAAAAGCTTCAGTAAGGCTTTTACAAGCGCATCAGAACGGCGAAGTTCATATTGATGTCTTCGACCCCCACCAACGCGAACGATAATACCCGACTTGAGGAGTCGATTTAATGCCTTATGTGCCCCGGGAATTGTAAGCCCAGCCAGCGCTGCGGCATTAGACGGGGTGAGGGGTCCATCGACCTCGCTTGCCAGAACTCTCAAAAGGCGCACATGCGCTTCCGTGCCTAAGAGTTCATTTAGGGGATTACGCAAGGAATTCTGATTACCGACGATCGGTCGCATGGCCAAACACACTCCTTATAAGTCAAGATATATGCAAAGAATATAAATCTCATGAAACAAACTATAGTTTATATTTATTAACTATAATTATATTTCATAAACTATAGTTTATAACAATATAGCAACATCCACTAACAATGCAAGTGTTTTGTAAATAAATCTATAATTAAATAAGTCTAAATTTCGATGGAGTGTTAGAGTAGCGGAGAGATGGAGTGATGGAAATGCAAAATGCAGGAGTGTTTCAGCTCACCCCTGGGCCGAGTTGAATAAATGTAAATTAAAAATTATTTCTGAATGCTCTGGTCGTCTATCCCCTGCAGCAGCTGCTCCATATACCAGATCTGTTTGTCGCTGGCGGTTTGACCGGCCTTAACAAACGGTTTGCCATCCTGATAATTCAAAGGGCCTTTAAATAGATTGACTTTTCCGGTTGCCAGATCGCTGATGAATTTATTCAGTTGTACCGTTGAAGACTCCGCAAGTGCCGGGCCGGCAGCGAAACCAACAGTGGTGGTATCGGTGTTGACATCTTTCCAGTCCGGTTTAAGCCAGATCCACTTGCGTTTCCACTTACCGGACCTGGCAGCCTTGATAAGATAAATATAGCCCGGGCCCCAGTTAAAAAAGGGTACGCCAAGACAAACATCGGACATGCCTTCGCAGGCTGCGGCATTATCATAGGGTATTGCCCATACGGTTTTGCCTTTCTCGCGTACTTGTTTGGCGACGACCGGGATTTCGGTCGCCGTAATACCGGAGATGACGACATCGAAGTCGGTATTGAAATAATCATTGGAAACCTGGACGGGATCCTTTGTGGTGCCGGGGATATTAAACCAGAAGCCAATCCAGGTCACATGAAATTTCAAATCCTTCGGGTCTTTTTTCAGCACATCTGTCCAGGCATATCTGGCACCCAGATAACAGGACGAAGCCAGCCGACGGGATTGTTCGTTGTTAAGCGGGCCAATATAACCGATCTTCCCTGTTTTGGTGGTTAGAGCAGCTGCGAATCCGGCCATCATTTTACCGTATTCCATGCGGCCCATTAAATTGCTGAGATTCCTGGGCGCTTTTCCGGTGAGCACATCATCTCCGGCTATTTGTATAAAATTGATCCGGGGATGCTTTCGGGCCGCTTCACGGATGTCGTTTTGCATGTCAACCGAGTTGGCGATGATCAGTTTGGCACCTTTCTCCACCAGATCATCCACCAGCTGGGTAATCGTCACGTCCGGGCGATCGGTCGGGTTGGCCCGGTCAATGTAAATCATTTTCGTTTCGGCCATGGTTTCGACGACATATCTGCCACCTTCATAATGTGCCTGGTTTAACCCTTGATCATCATGGGGGCCAACCAAGAGCAAGCCAAAAACAAAGGGTTTCGCCACTGCAATCGCGTTTGCCGGAAGCATGACGGCCATCATTGCCAGGAAACTGAGCATCACAACAACCCATCGTCTTTTGACAAGCATCAATATCCCCTCCGGGCCAAACAAATTCGCTTAAAAATATAAGGATTATGGATTACATCCGACAAAAATCCACGCCATATTATATTTAAAGACCGGACCGGGTCAAGAGTGAATCGGTGGAAATCAGACGGCATGATTTGAGCACTCGAAACCGAGCCGTAACCGGCAATGGCCCGTTTTGCCGGTCGCTGAGAACAGATAGAATTTGAATACCAATGGGTTGATTTTTGCTTGACCCCATAATTCTTTGTCTTTATAGTGCAGTTCTTGCGTCAATTGGAGCTTGGGAAGGATTCATTTAGCTACTAATATAATATAAAAAGGAGTAAAACATGCGAATTATGAAAGTATTCATCATCATTGGATTGTCTCTCGTTCTGGCCGCCGGTGTGGGGTTGGCCGCGGACAAAAAACTGAAAGCCGGCTTTATTTATGTGGGGCCGGTGGGAGACTATGGATGGTCCCATGCCCATGACATGGGCCGCAAGTTCGCCGAGCAGAAACTCCCCTGGCTGGAAACCGTCTTTATCGAGTCGGTGGCCGAAGCCGATTCTTCCCGTATTATCGACCGCCTCATTCAGGGTGAAAAAGTCGATGTCGTTTTTACGACCAGCTTCGGTTACATGGATGACACGGTCAAGGCCGGCAGCCGATACCCGGATAAAAAATTTATGCACTGCTCGGGCTTTAAGCAGGCCCCGAATGTGGGTACGTATTTCGGCGATCTTTACCAGGCCTATTATCTCAACGGACTGATGGCCGGGGCCCTGACCAAAACCGATAAAATCGGCTACGTCGGCGCGTTTCCGATTCCGGAGGTGGTCCGCCATATCGATGCCTTCGCCCTGGGGATCAAAGCCACCAATCCCAAAGCAAAAGTTCACGTGAAGTGGATCTTTGCCTGGTACGGTCCGGACAAAGCCAGGGAAGCGGCCGAAGCCCTGATTGCCGAGGGATGTGACAACCTGGCATTTACCGAAGACACGCCGGCTGTCATCGAAGTGGGCCAGGAGCACAGCGAAAAGGGCAAGCAAATTTACACATACAGCCATTACAGCCCCATGCAGCAGTACGGAAAGGATTCGGTGGTGTCCGGACAGCTCATCGACTGGGGTGTCATGTATGTCAAAATTTTAAGCGATCTTTATAACGGCACCTGGAAACCTGTGGACTATTGGTGGCTGAGCCGTGAAAACGCTGTTATTCTTGGCGGCTCCTTCGATAACATCATCAACCCGAAATTTGCCGGAGACTTGAAAGCGGCGATGGTGGAAACGAAAGATTTCGGCAAGATCTCAGTTTTTGAGCTTATCACCAAACGTTACGACCAGATGAAAACCGGCGGTCCGGAGCTATTCGATCCGTTTACCGGCCCGATCGACGACAATACCGGCAAGCTTCAGATAAAAGCGGGAGCGAAAGCCTCCAAGGGCGACCTGCTGAGCATCATGTATTACGTCGATAATGTCGTCGGCAGCATCCCGAAATAATGTTACTTGACAACTAAAACGGGGAGTCTGTGCATGCGGCTCCCCGTTTGTTTTTTCATGGCCGTTCAAGGGTTCAGAGTTTCGGGGTTCAGGGTTCAAAACTTAAAGTTTAGCGGCATACCAAATGGAAAAGATCAAAAGCCTTGAAATGGTAAATATTGCTAAATCATTTCAAGGTGTTATTGCCAATTCTGATATCAATATTTCCATCAGAGAAGGGGAAATCCTGGGCCTTCTGGGTGAAAACGGCGCCGGCAAAACCACGCTGATGAATATTTTATACGGCCTTTATCAGCCGGATTCCGGGGCCATCCGCATCAACGGAAAAAGCATCCGTATCAAATCACCGGTTGATTCCCGGCACTATGGTATCGGCATGGTTCATCAGCATTTTATGCTGATCCAGAATCACTCCGTCGCTGAAAATATTGCCCTGGGCTATGAAATGTCCCCTTTGATGTTTCCCCAGCGAAAAATCAGCGACAGCATTCTCTCTTTTTCTCAGAAATTTAATTTTAATATCGATCCTTCCAAAAAGGTCTGGCAATTATCGGCCGGTGAACAGCAGCGGGTCGAAATCATCAAAGCCCTGATCAACGGTGCGGATTTGCTCGATCCTGGATGAACCCACCTCGGTGCTGACCTCCCAGGAAACCCAGGATCTTTTTCAAAATCTGAAAGAAATGAAAACTCAGGGACATCTGATTATTCTGATCAGCCACAAGCTGGACGAAATCCTGGAGATTTGCGATCGGGTTACGGTGTTGCAAAAGGGGCGCATCGTCGGTGAGGCCCAAACCGCAGATGTTGATAAAAAAAGTCTGGCGCGCATGATGATCGGCAGAGACATCATCTTTCAAATCGAAAAAGAACCCATGGAAAGAAGCGGCAAGGTCATTACCGTTGAGAATATTGTCGTTCGAGACGATAAAGACCTGGAAGCCGTCAAAGGGATCTCTTTTGATATCTTTCGTAATGAAATTTTCGGCATCGCCGGTGTCTCCGGAAACGGCCAACGGGAGCTGGTGGAAGCCATCACGGGCTTGCGAGTCGTGGAATCCGGCAAAATCGCCATCGACAGCAACGACATCACCAATGAATCGGTGCGCTGCATCTACAACAGCGGGATAGCCCACGTTCCGGAAGAACGCATGAAATTTGGAATCGCCCCCGGCCTGTGCCTGTATGACAACGCCATTTTAAAACAGCACCACAAGCAAAAGTATTCCAATAAATTATTTCTGGCCTACAGCAAAATCAAGCGGCATGCGCAATCCCTGCTTTCCGATTTTAAGGTGATGGCGCCGTCAATCAATGTTCAAACAAAGAACCTGTCCGGCGGTAATATCCAAAAACTGATTCTGGGCCGGGAAATCAGTGAAGATCCATACCTGCTGGTGGCCTCCCACCCGACGTACGGGCTCGACGTCGGCGCAACGGAATATCTTCGCAAACAGCTGTTGCAACGCCGCAGGGAAGGCGGTGCCGTTTTACTCGTTTCTGAGGATCTGGAAGAAATCTTTGAACTTTGTGATCGTATTGCGGTGATGTTTCAGGGTGAATTCATGGGCATTTTAAACAGTGACGATCCGCGCTTGAATGATATTGGGCTGATGATGGCTGGTTCATTGCGCCTTTAGTGCGCCGGTGTTGGAGTGCAAACATGTTAAAATTGAAGGTTACCGACCGAATCGACATCCTGCCAAAGCATTCATTCCTGTCGCTTGTGGGTTCACTGGCAGCCGGACTTCTGGCAATCAGTGCTATCTTTTTATTCTCCGGGGTCAATCCGCTGTACGCCATTTTCAAAATTTTCAGTGGATCCTTCGGCAGCATGTACGGTATCAAGGAAACCGTCACAAAAGCGATCCCGCTGATTCTGATCGGTGGCGGTCTGGCGGTGGCCTTTCGCGCCAAATTCTGGAATATCGGAGCCGAGAGTCAGCTGCTGATGGGAGCAATTTTCGGCACCTGGGTGGGACTGAACTGGGGGCCGCATCTCCCGTGGCCCATTATCGTGCCCCTGATGTTTCTGGCGGGGTTTATCGGCGGCGCCATCTGGGGGTTGATCCCGGCAATTCTGAAGATAAAATTTTCGATTAATGAAGTCATATCAACCCTGATGTTAAATTACATCTGCAACGAATTTATGAAGCTTCTGATCGTCGGACCCTGGCGGGGCAAAACAAAACACGGCTTTCCCTACACCGATGACCTGCCGCTTTCCGCAACCCTGTCGGTGCTTCCCGGCTCCCGGATTCATTATGCAACCCTGATCGTCGCCGTTGTCGCCGTAATTTTACTGGGGATTGCGATCTATAAGACCCGTTTCGGCTATGAAGTCCGCGTCATCGGCGAAAATCCTGACGCCGCCAGATATTCGGGCATCGATTTTTTTAAAACCACATTGATTATCATGGTCATCAGCGGCGGAATGGCCGGTCTGGCGGGTGTCGGTGAGGCCGCCGGTATCCACCATTATTTGAGCTATCCGGAGTCCATATCATCCGGCTACGGCTACACCGCAATTATCGTTGCCTGGCTGGCAAAGCTAAACCCGCTTTATGTTATCCTGTCTGCTCTTTTCTTCGCCGGTATTCTCGTCGGGGGCGATGCCATTCAGATTTCCCTGGGATTGCCGGCTGCAACCGTGCAGGTTTTTAACGGTACCCTGCTGGTTTTTTTGATTATGGGCGAATATTTCCTCAAAAACCGGGTAACGTTTCACTGGGATCCGAAAAGGAATTAGCCTTGGAAGATATTATTATCTCTGTAGCGCAGCGAACATTGGTGGCCGGCACGCCGCTGCTTTTAGGGACTATCGGTGAAGTGATCTGCGAACGTTCGGGAATACTAAATCTGGGGGTTGAAGGCGTCATGTCCATCGGTGCGGTTACCGCATTTATTGTAACCTTTGTAACCGGCAATCCGTGGTTGGGGCTGGTGGCGGCCATTATTGCCGCGTCCCTGATTTCTGTTATTCACGCCTTTGCTTCGATTACCCTGCAGGCCAGTCAGGTCGTATCGGGATTGGCCCTGACCATGCTGGGTCTGGGTATATCCGGGATTGTGGGAAAATCCTATATCGGCAAACCCCTTACCATTAAGATGCAGAATTGGGCGATACCGGCTTTAGCGGACATACCGATTTTGGGCCCGATATTATTTAATCACAGCCCTTTTTTTTATATGGCGATTGCACTGGCGGTCATCGCCTGGTTTACGCTGGAATATACCCGGCTCGGGATTACCGTCCGTTCGGCCGGCGAAAATCCAAGGGCAACCGAAGCCCAGGGCGTTAACGTTTATCGGGTGCGCTATTGGTGTGTCATCATCGGCGGCGCCTTCTCCGGTATGGCCGGGGCGCATCTTTCCACCTCTTACAGCAAATCATGGATTGAAGGCATGATCGCCGGCAGAGGATGGATCGTTATCGCGCTGACCATCTTTGCGTTATGGAACCCGATGCGGGCAATGATCGGGGCCTTCTTGTTCGGCGGAATCTTCGTCATTCAGTATTTGCTTCAACCCTTAGGCATATCCCCGAATTTTCTGGCCATGCTGCCCTATATTTCTACGTTGTTGGTACTTTTCATCGGTGCGCTGCGGGATAGCCGCAAGATGAACGCGCCGGCCATGCTGGCGGAACCTTACAGGCGCGGGGAACGCTGATCGAAGAAAGTATTGACTTTTCCAGTGAACTGTGATGGATAAACTCACTTAATTTTTGTTTGCGGTTGTATCATTTCCCATATAAATACCACCACTTGTCGCCGCGTCTCTTGATCTGCTGTTTTCTGCATGCATAGCGGCCTTGATTGCAGCCACCAAAACAGAAACTGGACCATATACCAAGGAGGCATAAATTGATTGGTATTGAGAACATAACCAACAATAACGGATGGGCCATGGCGGCGGTTGGCGCCACGATCGTATTCTCGGGCCTGGTTGTATTATCTTTTGCTATTTCCCAAATTCACAAATTGCTTAAGCTCTGGGATGACAGAGAAAAACTCATAGAACGATTCAAAAAAAAGACGCCACCTGTTGTTACCGAAAAAATCGATGCTGCTGCTTACTCGGAACGCCATCTGCCGTCTATTGATGAGCTGGCCAGCGCTTTCAAACCCCTGGTTGACCAGTTGGAAGAATCCTTTAAGCTTTCACAACTATTTGAAATTGCAAATAAAAACGACATTCCCCACCCGCATCTGTCGATACAGCGGCTGCAGGAGGCCGACATATTGGTCGCCCAGGGGGATGGCACGTTTACCTGGAATAAACAAAAGGAAATTAAGGCTTAAACAATGCTTGATCTATTTTTTCAGTTTTTAACAAATACCGGTTATTATTTAGCAGACTATCGCCATTACATCATGATTGTGGTGGGCAGTACGTTTCTCTATCTCGGCACCGCCAAAAAATACGAACCCCTGCTACTGGTTCCCATCGGCTTTGGCATTTTAGTGGGTAATATTCCTTTTTTCAAAGGGTTTGGAATCGGCATCTATGAACCCAACAGCGTTCTGCACTATCTTTACTTCGGCGTAACGACGGGCGTCTATCCTTCGATTGTGTTTCTGGGTTTAGGGGCCATGACCGATTTTTCATCCCTATTGGCCCAGCCGAAACTCATGCTCTTGGGTGCAGCAGCCCAGATGGGGATATATTTTACCCTGTTGGGGGCCTTGTTTTTCGGGTTTGCTCCCAGGGAAGCTGCCTCGATTGCCATTATCGGCGGGGCCGACGGCCCGACATCCATATTTTTAACGGCCAAGCTTGCGCCGCAGCTCATCGGACCGATTGCGATCGCGGCCTATTCTTATATGGCATTAATCCCGGTAATTCAGCCACCGATCATGCTCCTGCTAACCACCCGGAAAGAGCGGTTAATCAAAATGCCGCCGACCCGCAAAGTTTCAAGAAAGGAACTTCTGATATTCCCGGTGGTGGGCGTCTTGCTGTGCTGTTTTTTGGCCCCGACCGCACTGCCGCTGCTGGGAATGCTGTTTTTAGGAAACTTTTTAAAAGAATGCGGCGTGGTGAATCGTCTGGCCAATACCGCGCAATCCGCCATCATCGATACCGCCACGATCTTTCTTGGCTTTACAGTCGGCTGCAGCACCCAGGCCGATGTATTTCTGACACCAAAATCGTTGGGAATATTCTTTCTGGGAGCGGTTGCATTTTCAATTGCCACGGCCTCCGGGGTCATTTTTGCAAAAATTATGAACCTGTTTATTAAAGATAAAATCAACCCGCTGCTGGGCGCGGCTGGCGTATCCGCCGTGCCCGGTTCCGCCCGGGAAGTTCATTTGATGGGTTTGAAAGAGGACCCGACGAACTTTCTGCTGATGCATGGAATGGCGTGTAACTCATCGGGTGTTATCGGCTCGGCGATTTGCGCCGGAATTTTGTGGAGTTTTTTCATCTAATTGGGTACTGGGTATCAGGTATTGGGTAAATGCTGGAAGCCAGGTAAAACTAAAAGCCTGGTGCATGAAGCAGAGCGCAGAGCGCAAAGCGTTGAAACAGGGAATTTCAATGAGACTTTCTTACCCTATGCCCCACGCGCTATGCACTATGCCATCCTATTGCTGAGTCGGTATTTCTTTGACACAGCGAAATCCCATCCAGTGAGCGCCGTTTACAGGGTCTTCCGGGGTCCAGCGACAGGTGATTCTTACGAAAATGGCAGAACCTAAAAAACACCCCCCCCGCATGGGCAGGCTATCTTCCAACCATCGACCCTCACACATCTCCCAGACGTTACCGCACATTCCATAGCAGCCGTATGGGCTGACTCCCCGGTCGAAGAATCCAATTTCAGAGGTGTGCCCGAGTCCGTATTCATTTGAATTACAATGTTCCGGCAAAAAATCCTGACCCCAGGCCCACCAGCGGCCGTCTTCACCGCGGCCGGCCTTTTCCCATTGCTCTTCGGAAGGAAGGGATTTTCCCGCCCAGGCGGCATATTCGCGGGCATCCTCCCAGCCCACAAATACGACCGGTTTCAGCGGTTGTCCCCACAGCGAATGATTCAAAAGAATGGGTTCGCGATGGCCGGTAGCGTCGATAAACTTTCGGTACTGGTAATTGGTGACCGGATAGCGGTCGATGTAAAAATCTTTCAAATATATGGTCCTGGAAGGAACTTCTGAGGCAAAGATGGGGTTCTCATTGTTGTCCAGCAGGTATATCTGGGCCAATTCCTCTTCTGATATTCCTTTAATAAAATCCCCGGCGGGCACCAATACCATCTCGGCACCGTCAATGGGGGCGATAATGGTCTCCGGAAAGGGACCGCTGCCCAGCATTTCGATTATGTTCCACGGGGGGGCCATGTCACCATTACCGGTCCAACATTCATTTGAATTCTAAGATAAAAACCTGATGGCAAATTACTTACAACATAGAGCATAGCGCTAAGGGCATAGCGTAAAAATCTCTGCATTCGGGCAGTCGAAGTCATCTTTTACGCTATGCGCTATGCCCCTTGCGCTTTTCTCTATGCATTTTTATATATCCGTCCCTTCTTTTTTCAGCAAATCGCGGTACCAGCAGGAAAACTCGTACATTCCTCTAAAATAATCGTCTTCGTTGACGATGCCGAGGGCGATTTCAAGTACCCCGCGTCCAAAGGAATTACTGTATTCATCAGAGCTGCGAGATTGTAAAAACTCCCTGACCAGCATCTGGGTGGTCCGTTTGGTTTTATCTTTGCGGATGTCAATCGGGTCTTTGGGTTCTTCAAACGGGTCCCATTTATCATAGCCCTTTTTTAAAATATGCTTCTGGCGACGGGGGGACATACTATCGAAAACAGCCTGTTTTCGTTTTTCGGCTTCCTCAGGAGAAAATTCGGTCATACGGTTCTCCTTCGATGTTTTTTAGCAGGAGGCGGCTCGGGGGGCTCTTCCTCCCCCACTCCAAGATAATCATCATCGTAAGTGGTAAGCAAGGCCATGGATAACGGTACCAACATATCCGACAATTTCAAATACCTGGATTTAAGATCCCGAATCAATTCTGCCGATATTTGCTGGAGCTGATTGTAGACGGCATCCAGATTCACAGTCGGGTATTGCTCGCCTTTTTCAAAGCCGGATTTTCCACAGGTATGGCCCTCGCCACCAATGGCCGTCGGTATGCCATAGAAGCGACAGGTAAGCGGACGGTTGTCGTAAAGATCGCACAAATCCGTCTGGTTTAAAAGAGGACAGCGGATCCGCTCCCGGGCCAGATCGGCAAGAATATCGTTTTCGCTTTTGCCGGCCTGTAAATCTTTATAGGCCCGGCGCTTGAGTTTGTGAACCCTGCGGTCCGCCTCATTTGCTTTTTCCAAAAGTTCGGCTTTTGCGCTTGCCCTAATTTTCTCGTTAAATTTATGGTTGATATAAAGGGCTTCGATCAGCGTTAAATCAAACAATGCATAACAGCAGTCCGTACATTTTTCCTTGCACTTCACACATTCCGCATGCGCCTGTTTGACGCGCTCAAATGCGTCATCCGCATTAGAAACCAGCGCTTCATATTTCTTAAAATAAGGTGTAAAATCAAAATCCATAGGTCAGTTTTTTCTCCTTGTGTACTTGATAAAAACACTTTGGTTCATAGAGACAGGGTTTGCTATTAATTAATAAATGACTAAAATTTAAAATGATCTAAAATGTCTAAAATTTAATCAAGAGTTAATTACTTTAAAAATTTTAGGCATTTTAGCTCATTTTAGTTCATTTTAGGCATTTCAAATTGTTTCACGTGAAACATTAACTTTTCGCCCCTCAAAGCCGGTGCAGGGGTTTCACGTGAAACATCATCAGTACTATTTACCGACACAAAACCGGCTGAAAATCTCATTTAGCACATCCACCTTCACATTGTCGCCACTGATCACTCCCAAAGCATCGATGGCCTCCTGAAGATGGATGGCCACCAGATCACTGGAGGTTCCGTTTCGCAGTTGTTCAATCACAGATTCGGCAGCATCAAGGCTCGTTTCAAGCAGCAGCTTGTGCCTTAAATTGGGGACAATCACCCCGTTAAAATCAAGCGGATTCTGTCCTCCGGCCATCTTAATAATTTTGTCTTTGAGCTGATCGATCCCCTGGTCATATAAGGCCGAAATACGCACCTGCTCATCAAAACGCCAGTTGTCCGGAAGGGTGGTTTCATTTCCCTCCTGGATAAGGTCGATTTTATTCAGAACAACGATTAGGGGCTTCGAATTGATCTGGTCATAAATGAGGTGGTCTTCAGAGCCCAGGGATCGGTTGGCTTCAATCATAAAAAGCACCAGATCAGATCCGTTGACGTGCTCGAGTGTTTTTTCAATTCCGATCTTTTCTACGGGGTTATCGGTGTAATGAACACCGGCCGTATCACTGATAACAACCGGTATGCCTTCAAGGTTCAGCGTTTCTTCGATCACATCCCGGGTTGTTCCCGGCACATCCGTCACAATGGCTCGATCCTTTTGAACCAGCTGATTGAGCAGACTGGATTTGCCCACATTGGGCCGACCGACCACCGCAACTGCAATCCCGTCTCGAAAAACATGAGCGTCCACATAATTTCGGATCAATCCCTTTAGCGGCTCGCGCACTTCTCTTTGAAGCGATTCTAGCGTGTCTTCGGTTTGGATGAATTCTGCGACATCATCCGGAAAGTCAATTGCAGCTTCAATCCGGGTTAAGAGGTCGACCAATCCGTCTCTGATGGAAGTAATCTGCTTGCGCAGCTTTCCGCTCACCTGGGCAGCCGATAGTTGTAAACTCTTACGGGTGCGGGCATTGATGACATCGATGACCGCTTCGGCCTGGGTAAGATCGATGCGCCCGTTAGCGAATGCCCGCTGGGTAAATTCCCCCGGCTCGGCCAGACGCGCACCCTTTTTTAAAACGAGCTGCAAAATGGCATGTAAAACCACCGCCCCGCCGTGAGCGTTAATCTCTACGACATCTTCTCGCGTATAGGTCTGCGGGGCCTTCATCGCCGAAAGCAAGACTTCATCCAGCATGACGCCGTTTTCCGGGTCAAAGATGTGGCCATAGTAAAGCCGGTGGGACTCAAATTCAAACCTTTTCTTTTTGCCCGGATGGGTCGAAAGGGGAACGGCATTTGAATCCTGACGCCTGTCAATCGGTCTGAAAATAGCCTTTGCAACCGCAAAGGCATTTAAGCCGGATATTTTGACGATGCCGATCCCGCCTTTTCCGCCGGATGTGGCAATGGCTGCAATGGTATCTGAGTTAGGTGTCATTTGGTCAAAATATAATATGGCCACCCGGTGGTTCACATGAGGTCGGGCCTTCTAAAAACCGTCAATCGTTTTCAGGATTCAGTTTAGCCGCAAGAAGACAATTCAGAGCTGAAGGAACCCGCAACCAGCATCAGGTGAATGAAAATGGTAAATGGTATCGGGCACCATGTACAAATAAACGTTATCTTTTCGAATAATTTCGTTTTTGGGGAAATATCACAAGCTTTCGCAAACGACCTTCCCCCCGGCTGCGGGTCAAAACTTCGGGAAAATCCTTGAGTGCAATATGAACGATTCTGCGATCGTAGGCATTCATCTGGCCGAGGGATATGGGTTTTCCGATTTTCTTTGACTTTTCGGCCATCCGGAGTGCCATGTTTTCAAGATTTTCTTTGCGGCCTTCCAGATAGCCTTCGATATCCACCAGAACCCGAATTCGGTTTTGATTGCGTTTGTTGACAACTTTTTCAATAATGCTCTGAATGGCGTCCAGTGTTTGGCCGCGTTTGCCGATCAAAATACCCGCATTGCCACCATTGACATTGAAGCATAGGCGCTCCGCATTCTCTTCAACCGAAATTTTAGCATCTGCCGTGATGGTGTCTACAATTCGTTGCAAAACCAGCCTGCCAATTTCCACGGCATCATCGGGGAATGAATAACGCTGTTGGCCTTCTGAATCTTCTTTAACAGACCCATTTTCGTCGTCTAGAACCATGGTCCCTGTGGCTTCGGATTGGCTGTAAGCATCAGGTGTCGGCTGTGCAGCGGCGTTCAATTCAGCGGTTTGCGCTTGCCGCTCCCTTACCAGCGTATCCTTAGCTAACTTTACCCGAATTTTCGCCTTTTTGGTACCGGACAAACCGAAAATGCCGCTGGATCCGTAGGACAGCACTTCGTATTTTATCTCTTCTTTGGGTATCTTGAGTTCGGCACTGGCCTTCTCGATTGCCTTGTCAACGTTTTTTGCTTTGAATTCCAGCGAGGCCGACATGTAAAACCTCCGTAATTACGCGTATTTTTTCTGGGTATAATACTGCTGGGCAATTGATAGAAGGTTGTTCACCAGCCAGTATAAAACCAGGCCGGATGAAAAATTGATAAAAATAACCGTAAATATAATGGGCATAAACATCATCATCTTCGCCTGGGTGGCGTCTCCCATGGGGGGTGACATTTTTTGCTGCAGCAGCATGCTTGCACCCATGACGATGGTGAGAACCGGTATTCCGTATGGCGGTTCCATAAAAGGTATCGAAAAATCAAAGCGCAACAAGCGGTCCGGTGCAGCCAGGTCGTCAATCCACAGGAAAAACGGCGCATGCCGTAGCTCGATGGCTTCATAAAGCATGCGGTAGAGCGCAAAAAAGACCGGGAGCTGAACCACCATCGGAAGACAGCCGCCCAGCGGATTGATCTTATAGGTGCGATACAGCCCCATGACTTCCTGATTCATCTTCTGTTTGTCGTCTTTGTGTTTTTCACGAATCTCTTTCATCAGCGGCTGGATTTTTTTCATTTCGCTCATCGATTTATAGCTTTTTTGCCCCAGAGGCCATAAAAGGATTTTCGCCAATATCGTTAAAAAGATAATGGCCACCCCATAGTTGGGAATCACACTGTAAAATTTGTTCATCAGCCACAGGCAGGGCTTGGCAATAATATCAAACCAGCCGAAATCAACGACTTTTTGCAGATCGTTGCCGACATTTCTGAGTTCCTGTATCCTTTTAGGACCCATGAAAAGCTGGTATTTATAAGTGTACTGAGTCCCGGGCTGAATCGCTTTTTCCGGCTGCCGGTATCGGGCGGCTACAAATTTGTCGGACTCCAGGGCCAGATGCAGGCTGGCCTCTTCGATCTGGTTGGGTATGAGACCGGACATAAAATAACGGCTCTGCAAGGCAACCCATTTGATTGTGCCGTCAAATGTATTCTGATCTTTAAGCTTTTTGGTCTTGATTTCTTGAAGTTCGTCGTTAATCAGTGCGCTGGGCCCTTCAAAAGCATACATGCGCTTATCACCCGGAGCTTTGCTGTATAAGGCCACAAAGAGTTTATCCTGGATGCCGCGCCCGGATCCATTTTTTATGATGACCTCCATACCGATCGCATAGGTATCCGGTGCAAATTTATAGGTTTTTTCGATGACAATTCCATCCTGTGAGCGCCACAAAAAAGTAAGGTCCTTGGGGCTGTCATTCACCTCCAGCTGCCTGGAAGGCATGTTGGCAGTAAATACCGCTTTATCCAGCCCGGTAATACTCTTGCCGGTAAATCCCAGTAGGCCGACGCCAAAGGTTTCATCGCCGGTCAGAATTTGTTTAAGGGGTGCATCCTTTTGAACTTTTTCCCGGTAGTTTTTAAGGAGAAAGCTGTAAAATACGGCTCCATTCTCAGAAATCTTGGCCTGATAAAGCGGGGTATCGACAGTAATGCTCGCGGCTATCTGAAGCGGGGTCTCTTTAACGGTGGTTTTTACAGCAGGCGCCGGTTTTTCAATCGCTTCTTTATAAGGCTTTTCAGTGTCCTTAACCGCTTGTTTTTCTTCTACCGCAGGGGATTCAACCTTTTTTGCCTGACGACGCTCGGCTTCATCAGGGCTGAAAAAAAATTGCCATGCCAAAAATATAGCGAGCGAAAGGACGATGGCTATTAACAATCGCGATTGTTCCATTAATTTCTCCTAATATCAGGTTATAAATTACGGTGCCGCACTTTATGCTAAAAAGAAGCCTGTATTTCGAAATTAAACAGGGTTTTTGTCTGGGGACTTAGCTGGGGGAGCAGTTTCTGCGCCGTTAACCATTTTCCGCTACGCATGATAGACTCGTTAATCTGGTTTTGTTATGCGCAGGCTAGGGAACCGGATCAACGCCACCAGGATGAAAGGGATGACATCGCAACAATCGCTTGACGGCCAGAAATAGGCCTTTTAAAGGACCGTGTTGTCTGATTGCCTGATAGGCATAATTCGAACAGGTTGGATAAAAACGACACGAGCGGCCTAAAATCGGAGATAGTGTATATTGGTAGGCCCGGATCGATGCTAACATCAATATCGCTATAATCTTTTTAATCAACACAATTCGAAATCTTTTCAAACAAATCTTGAAGGAATAAATCTACCTTCGCAGATGAAAGGTCTGTGGCCTTTTTTTTGGCGACGATGTTAATATCCCAGTTTTGATTTAAATGCTGCCTGTTTAATCGAAAGTATTCGCGTACCAGACGTTTAATTCGGTTTCTTTGTGCAGCTTTTGCGACCTTTCGTGTAACCGTGATGCCCAGCCTCAGGCTGTCGAATCGGCCAGGTTTAAAAAAAACGATAAAACAGTCGTTTTGCAGCTTGCGTCCGGATCGCGTGAGTTCGAGAAATTCCGATCGTTTTAAGATTCGATCTTCCTTTTTAAAGGAAAAGCGCATCATGGCCTATGACCCATGATCTATGACCCATTAAACATTAGGCTTTACTCATCATCCGGTTCGCTGGCCCGACCGTTTCAACCGGCGAGGCGGGCCCTACCCTTTGCCCGGCGCCGATTAATTATCCTGCGACCTGCCTTAGACGACATCCGTTTGCGAAATCCATGATTCCTGGCCCGTTTGATTCTGCTGGGCTGAAAAGTGCGTTTCATCTTATAAGTCCCTTATATTATTATATATTTTCCTATGCCTTTTGGACGTTGATTGTTGTGCTATGCGTCCTGAGGGTGCGAAGTCCGAAATTTATGATATAAATCACAAGGTTGAAGTCATGTCAAGATGAAATCATTATTCTTTATGAATTTCAAATATATCGAATTCTTCCATATGATAGGTCGTGTTGGGGTATATGACAATTTGCTTGCCGATAACCTTTTCCAGAGCCGTTATCAAATGATTTTCTTCACCATGCAACAATTCGGCAATCTGCGGATTAGCTCTTAATGTCAGCCGGATGCCGTTCATATCCTGGGATTCCCGCAAAATTTCACGGAAAATTGAATAACAAATCGATTGTTTAGAAATAATATAGCCTTCTCCATCGCAATAATAGCATGGCTCGCACAGAATCCGGGTGAGCGGTTCCCGGGTGCGCTTGCGGGTCATCTGGATGAGCCCCATCTCCGACATCGGCAAAACATGGGTTTTACTCTTGTCTTTTTCCAGTGCTTCCCGGAGTGCATTGAACACCTTTTCCTGGTTGGACTTTTTATCCATATCAATAAAGTCGATAATGATAAGGCCGCCAAGATCCCGCAGCCGGATTTGATAGGCAATCTCCTTGACGGCCTCCAAATTGGTTTTTACAATCGTTTCTTCCAGATTGTGTTTGCCGACATAGCGGCCGGTGTTGACATCAATCGCTACCAGGGCCTCGGTGTGCTCGATGGTAATATATCCGCCGGATTTCAGCCAAACCTTGCGTTTGAGCGCTCTGGAAATATCGCCTTCCAGATTGTAGGCGTCAAAAACCGGTTCGGCGCCGTCGTAGAGCACCACGTGATCCTTTAGGCTGGGCATGTAAGTGTCCAGAAATGATAAAACGGCATCATAGGTCGGTTTGGAATCGATAACCAGTTTCTCGACTTCATGGATCAGCAAATCCCTCACCGCGCGTAGGCTCACGGAAATCTCCTGATGCAATCTGGATGGGACGGGGGCTTTCTCATATTTTTTTTGGATGTTGGCCCACAGGTTGTTCACAAAGGACATCTCGGAAGCCAGTTTTTCTTCAGACTCGCCCTCAGCAGCCGTCCGCACAATATAACCATGGTTATTGGTGCGCAAATTCATAACGCTATTTCGCAGGCGCTCGCGTTCGGCTTCATCTTCAATACGGCGGGAAATGCCGATATGATCGGATTTGGGCATCAGCACCAGGAAGCGGCCGGGCAAAGAAACGTAAGATGAAATTCGCGCCCCTTTGGTACCGATGGGAGATTTGACGACCTGGGCCAATACCTCCTGGCCCTCTGAAATAAGCTCTTCAATCTGATACCTGCGCCGGTGTTCGTATCGCGTCGGTTCCGGATTGCTTTCGGGTTCTACCGGCACCTCCTCGGCATCGATTTGAAACAGGCGTTCATATTCCTCAATATCATTTGTATAAACATCATCCACATACATAAATGCCGCCTGATTAAGACCGACATCCACAAACGCTGCCTGCATCCCGGGCAATACCCGCAGCACTCTGCCTTTATAGATATTGCCGGCGACATCCGAATCATCTCCGCGATCCACATATAATTCCACGATGGTCCCGTCTTCTAAAAGTGCCACCCGGGTTTCATGATCTGAAACATTGATGATCAGCTGTTTGTACATTTTCAAAAGCTCCGCTTTTTCGCAAAGCGCAGAGGGCAGAGCGCATAGCGAGAAATGCCGCCACTGGTATATGCAAAAAGTAAACGCTTTGCTCTATGCGCTATGCGCTTAGCTTTATTATCGTTGCCTGTTTGACCTGCTCATCGCTTAATTTGAATATATGGCGCAGGACATCAAAAGGCCGCACGGTTTTTCCCGGCTCAGATTGAAGGGTCAGTTCCATATGACCCGCGTCGAACAATTCACTGCTTACTACAATATCTTTTAAATCTATCTTTTTCAACTTTCCTTTTCGATGAGTGAGCATAATGTAAAAATCCAAACTCTCGTTGAAAGCGTTTAGCCGGGTTTTATCGAAAAGCGCTTCCTGCAGAGCAACCCGGTAGCGGACGCGTTTGCGGAGGGGTGCCGGCGCCTTTTTGGGGGCTAATTGACAATCGAGGATTTCAAGCCCGGCGGGCAATTGATCGTTTAAGGCGGCCTTCGCGTCTTGCGGGCGAATGGTGTCCGCTACGGTTATCATAAAGCGCTCCTGCTGGCTCTCGATTCCCACCGGCAGGGGGTCATCAAAGGAGATTTTGGGTTTGGGGTGAAATCCCTCCGAAAACCGAACCGCAATTCCAGCCCGTTTTAAGGCGCGTTGGAAAATATTGACCAGTTCAAGATGTCCGAAATACCGTGCCCCGTCCAGCTTGCTGTAAAAAACACTGAGTTTTTTAAAGGCCGGCGCTTTCTGAGCATCGGGTCGATTCAGTCGACCGGCATTGTCTTTTAAGGCGTCGTGGGTTAAGGGCTCGATTTGTTCAAAGTCGCAGACACCGCACTGGTTGCATTCATCAACCCGGCAATCTGCTGTAAAGGCTTCTCCGGTTGCATTTTCCCATTCATCGGCTAAAAACGCTTTGGTCACCCGGGTGTCAATATGGTCCCAGGGCAACGGCTCACAAACATCTCTGGGGCGAAGCGTATAAAAATCAGGATCCAGTCCCTCTTCGGCAAGGGCCGCTGCCCACAGGTCGTAGCGAAATCGATCACTCCAGCCGTCAAACCGGCAGCCTTTATGATAGGCGGCTACCAATAGCCGGCTCAGTTTTCGATCGCCGCGGGCCCAGACCCCTTCCAGCCAGCTGACTTGCGGATTCTGCCATTTGATTTGAACGCCGGACAATTTGAGTTTGTCCTTAACCCGCTCTAAGCGGTCTTTGGATTCGGCCAGCGACAGCTGGGAGGCCCATTGAAAAGGGGTATGCGGTTTGGGAATAAAGGTGGCCACGCTGACATTGATCTTTCCCCGGCGCCCCGCGGGGCTTTTGATTTGCCGCAGGGCTTTGACCAAATCCACCAGCGCCTTTAAATCTTCAACGGTTTCGGTCGGAAGCCCGATCATAAAATACAGCTTGATGACCCGCCATCCCAGGTCAAAAGCGTCTTTGACCGTTGTCATAATCTCTGCTTCACTGATATTTTTATTGATCACGTCCCGCAGCCGCTGACTGCCGGCTTCGGGGGCAATGGTAAACCCGGTTTTGCGCACCGTCTTGATCAGTTTCATCAGCTCCGGTGTCAGGGTTCCGGCCCTCAACGACGGCAGGGAAACCGCCACATTCTCGGCCGCATAGTCCGACATCAAGCGCGACATCAAAGGCACGATACAACCGTAGTCGCCGGTGCTTAACGACAGCAAAGAAAGATCTTCGTATCCGGTGGCACCGACGGATTGATCACAAAGGGCCAGCAGCGAATCGGGCGCGCGTTCCCGCACCGGCCGGTAGATCATGCCGGCCTGGCAGAACCGGCAGCCGCGGGTACAGCCTCTGGCAACCTCCAGTCGCAGCCGATCATGCACGGGTTTGCCGAAGGGGATGATGGGTTTATTGGGAAAAGGCACCTGATCCAGATCGGCAACCAGAGTTCGGGTCACCTGTGAGTAATCCGGAACCTGCGGCTCCAGGATCTGAAAGCCGCACGCATCATACCGCGGCTTAAAAAATGAGGGAATATAAACACCTTCAATCTGTGACCAGCGCTTTAAAAGACCTTCTTTATCGTTGCCGGTGTCCTTTTTCCATTCCATCCAGCTTTCGGCCAGTAAAAGGGTGACTTTTTCACCGTCCCCGATGACAATGGCATCAAAAAAATCCGCAACCGGCTCCGGGTTGCAGGTGCACGGGCCTCCGGCAATAATCAGTGGAAAAGAGTCGTCCCGTTGGGCGGCATAAAACGGAATGCCGCACAGTTCCAGCATGGTTAAGATATTGGTGTAATTCAGTTCATAGAGCAGACTGAATCCGATCATATCAAACCGATCAAGAGGCCGGCGGGATTCCAGAGAAAATAAGGGCAGCCCGCTGCTCCTGAGATGACGGTCCATATCCATTCCGGGAGCAAAGACACGCTCGGCGGCAATGTCCGGATGGGCGTTGAGAATATGATACAGAATCTGCATTCCGAAATGGGAGGTGCCGATTTCATAAAGATCCGGAAAAGCCAGCGCGATTCGCAGTTTAACCCGCTCCAGGTCCTTTTTGATCTGATTGATTTCGCCCCCCAAATAGCGGCTGGGTTTTTCAACCAGAGGCAAAATATCTTCGATGGTTTTCAAATTCATAGCATCCGCAGGTGGTATAAGGCACTCATTGCTCGTAACCAGCTTAGAAGCGTCTCATAAAAGTGACTAAAGTGAACTAAAGTTGGAAGTGACTAAAGTTATGGTGTCGCTACGCTCCGTCTTTTATAAAAATGACAGAATTCCTAAACTTTAGGCACTTTAGTCATTTTAGGCATTTTAGGCACTTTTCTTTGAAGCCGCATCGGCTGCTTCATCTTAGATTCGGCTTACGTTATCAGATTAACTTAAAAAATTGAAGCCGCCGTCTTTATTTTCATGGCGCGATGTTTATATTTTAGCAGCCAAATTGCTTTGTGATTTCAAACAACCCGGGACCCGTTTCCCGTAAGGAGAGATATGCATAACAATTCAATGCGGATCGAAAATAAAACAGGTATCACCCTTTTTACACTGCTCTTGCTTCTTTTTGTGCTGGTCTTTGCACCACCCGGCTGGGGCCTGAATAGCGAGCGCGAAAGCCCGGTGGTGCGGGCGGTGCGCAAGGTCAGCCCGGCTGTGGTAAATATAAGCTCCTCATACGAGGTTCGCAAGCGTGCCAATCCCTTCTCCGGTTTCGGTATGGATCCGTTTTTCGAAGAGTTTTTCAAAGATTTCTTTGATCCCCGGTTCGAAAGCCGCCGCAAAAGCACCAGCCTGGGGTCCGGCGTGATCATCGACGGCAAAAGGGGCTTCATTCTGACCAACGCCCATGTCATCGAACGCTCCGGTAATATCAAAGTGGTGCTCGAGGATGAACGCGAATTTGAGGCCAAGATCGTGGGCGCCGATCCGGATTCCGACCTGGCCGTATTGCAAATCGATTCCACCACCCAGGTGCCGTCCATCGAAATGGGCAGCAGTGATGACCTGATGATCGGCGAAACCGTAATTGCCATCGGCAATCCCTTCGGCTTTTCACATACGGTGACCACCGGGGTCATCAGCGCCGTTGACCGCAGTATCCGCACCGACGAGCGGGTATTCCTTGACTTTATCCAGATCGATGCCTCTATCAACCCCGGCAACAGCGGCGGTCCGTTGTTAAATATCAACGGCGATCTAATCGGCATCAATACCGCCATTTACGCCAAGGCCCAGGGTATTGGTTTTGCCATTCCGATCAACAAGGCCAAAAAAATCATCTCCGATCTGATTCAATTCGGCCAAGTAATCCAGACCTGGATCGGCATCAGCGTGCAAAACCTGGATAAAAAGCTGGCCGGCTACCTGAAGGTTCCCGGCAAAAAAGGCGTGATGGTTAAAGCCCTCGAGCCCGACAGCCCGGCAAGCAACGCCGGTCTGAAAGAAGGCGATATCATTCTGGCGATCGGAAACAAAAATATCGCATCGGTGCAGGATTACTGGTCGGTGAAAAAAACCTATGCGGCCGGAGACACCCTCAAAACGAAAATATGGCGCAACGGCAAAACCGAAACCGCACACATTAAATCCCGGGTGTTTCCCATGGAGATGGCCGATGACCTGGCCCTGCGGTTGATGGGAATTCGGGTCGAAGATTTAACCCCGAAAAACCGCGCAGATTACCGCATTTCGGTGCGCCAGGGTGTAGTCATCTCTGAAATCGACGGCCGCAGCGATCTGGCCAGAGTCGGCGCCCGGCCCGGTGATGTCATCCGGCAGATCGATGACGCCGCCATTGTAAACAAAGATGACTTTAAAAAGGCGATTGTCAAATACCGCCAGCGGAGATCGGTGGTGATCCTGCTGCAGAGGGGGGATCAGGGGTATTATATCACATTGAAATTGTAACCATTCATATCAAATTTAGCTAAAGTCCTTTTAGCAAAATACCGATAAGATAATTGAATCAGAATATTTTTGCGATATTCGATTTTTTAGTTCTGTTTTTTGAAAATTTGCGGGTTTATTTTCGAAAGAAACAAGACCCGTAATTAAAATCGCTCTAGATAATGCCAAACCCCGAGTAATCGGGGGACGGAAAGCCACGGGTCCGCCGGAGGTGGATGGCCGGGTTGCCTGAGGAGGCTTAAAAGCTGGGCAGCCCGTGAGTTGGTTGCTCGGCTTTTTTGCTTGGGCCACCGGTTTCAAAAGGAGGAAAAATGCAACTGTTCGGGGGAATCAATCCATACGAGAGTAACCTCTTTGGCTTCGGTTACATCGATACCATTCAAAAACAGCGTGACGTCACAGGCTCGTTCAAGGGGCTTCCGGTTTCAAATCAGCGAGATCAGATGGACGACACCACACGCAATGTGCTGCGGATGCGCAAAGCCATGGAGGCGGTCCGGCAATTGATGCCGGCTTCAGAATCTGCCCAAATTGAAGTCGAGGTAGCTGCCAGCGCCACCTCGGCCACCAGTCTTGACTTAAGCTCAAGCGGCACCGCAACGCCCACAACCCTGGAATCGACCGAAGAGGTCAATGCCTCGACGACTGCCTATTCGACGGACCCGCCCGAATGGACCGGTGCTTCGACCGCTCAGCCCACGATCAGCGGCGAATATGATGGCTCAAGCGGCACCGACACGCTCACTTTTGAAGTTAAAAAGGGGGGTACCCTTGGTGGAAATCTGATTCTGATCAATGTTTACGATTCCAGCAACAATCAAATTGATAGTCTCAGTTTCAAAAAAGCAGACGGTGTCGATACGCCATTCACCCTGTCCAACGGTTTGACGGTAACCTTCGGCGATGGGGATTTTGTGAAAAATGACAGCTTCACCCTGGAGGTTTATGACAACGTGGACAATGCGGTGAATCCGGACAATTCCTTCAACGGGACGGGCGCCGATGATCCGAATCTTCAATCGGGTCTCGATGTAACCAGTGGATCCTTTGAAATCAATGGGACCACCATCGATGTCGCGGCGGATGATACGATTAACAGCGTGCTCGATAAAATCAATGATTCAGATGCCGGCGTGACAGCCAGCTACGACGCCGCTACCGAAACGGTATTGCTGACCCAGGACACCGCCGGCTCAACTCCGGATATTGTGCTGGCAAACGACACCTCCGGATTTGTCGCCGCCGTAAAACTGGATAGCGCGGTGGCCGTCCCCGGAGAAGATGGGACGGTAACCGAAGATCCTGCAACGCCTCTGGCGGAGGTGGATACCTTCTCCGCGGTGCAAAGCGGCAGCATCAGCGTCAATGGCGTTTCTATCGACATCAACGTCGATACGGATTCATTAAACGACATCCTTGATAGTATTAGCGCCTCAGCGGCAGATGTCACCGCAAGCTACGACAGCAACACCAAGCGGGTCACGCTGAGTGCTAACGACGCTGAAAGTCAACTCATTCTTGACAGCGGCACAACGAATTTTTTCCCGGCCGTGGAAATCACCGACGGTACCACTGAGCCGGTTAACGAAACCATAGAAGTACAGTCAGGCGGTGTGGATGCTGTAAAATCGTCCGATCTTACGTCTGAATATGCTGAAATCTACACCACCGAACTGGACGCTACACTTGGTAAGGACCGGGAAGTCGCGGAAACACCCGTTACACCCTCGGACGCTAAAATGCTGGGCGAGCTGGTCAATATCATTGCCGATTCCATGAATGCATTGTTCAATGGTTCAGCAATCAGCTCGTCGCAAAGCACCGGAACCGAAGCGTTTCAACTTCAAGATGACGTTCGCAGTGCCGTCGCGTCATGGTTTGATTCCCAAGGATCTCAATTCAACACCAACTTGGGTATTGATTCCGATTCCGAAGAGTCTGAATTCAACACCGACTTTGGCATTGGTTTTGATTTTGAAAAGACAGATGGAAAGGTATTCAATTTCTCCCAGGCTAACCGAAGTCGATTTGAGGATGCTCTGGCATCCCCGCAGAGCGCGGCCGCGGTCCAAAAAGCGCTTTTTGGAATCGAATCCGGCGGGCTGTTCAACCAGCTGCACTCCGCCTTGACGGAAGCCGGCACCGATTTTGAAGTGGATCCGAGCGGCCTGTTTCTGGATGTAATGATATAGTTAGCTAAGGTTTCAGTGTTCAGGTGTCAGCAGTTAAATTCAGGAATTTAGGAATTGAAGGTATTCTGTCATTCTAATTCCTAAATCCCTCAATTCCTCAATCATCGAATCCTGACACCCGAAACCTGAAACCTATTTCCCCTATATGATAATCAACACTGCGCCTGCCACCATCAGCGAGGTGCGGACTGTTTTAGTCTTGACATCATAACCCAGCCTATATATTAAAAATCGATGTCATTTTGTCTGACTATCAAGCGCTGGGCCAAAATTTTCAGGCGTCACCAAGATCAACCGATGCAAGGCTCCATCCAGAAGTGGTTTCAAAACCCCATCTAAGGCCCAATGGCTGCGTTGCCCCGCTAAGCGGGATTCGCATCTGATTTTTTAAATTAAGGTGCAGCACAGGCCTCCGATAAATGCTCACATACCCATATGTCTGCTGAGAACAACGACTTTCTCGATCGGCCTGCGCCTTGATGCATACCTTAATTTATTAAGATCAGATATGTAATCCCGCTTAGCGGGGCCCTTGAACCTGACCTGCGCTTTTGAAACCACTTCTAAGCAATCTCTAAATATTAGTTTAAATTAGGTCTCGTTTTTAACCAGCCTCATGATCATGGCCCCGATCGACCCGGAATAAAGGCGTTATTCAGAAAACGCAGAACTAATCAAAACGAGTTCAGGCAAACGCTTAGCAAAGCGAAAAAAATTGAAAAGGAGAAATTTCCAATGCGAAAAAACAAATTAATGATCTTATGTTTGCTTTTGTTAACGGTTGTGTTTGGTCTAAATTTGGCCTGGGGTGACGATTATCCCAGCAAACCGATCAATTTTTTGATCCCCTTTGGTGCCGGTGGATCTGCTGATTTAATGGGAAGGGCTTTGGCCAATGGATCCGAAACACATCTCGGACAGCCGATTGTCCCGATCAATAAACCGGGTGCGGGCGGCGGCATTATGTATACCGCGCTAAAGGGTGCCAAGCCAGACGGATACACGGTCGGTTGGAATTCTACCTCTATCCTGACATCGACCAACATCGGCAATGTTCCATTTAAATACGATGCCTTTGATCATGTGTGCCGAATTGGGTTTACCGCCATGCCGATTGCCGTTCGTAAAGATGCGCCCTGGAAAAATTTGAAGGAATTTGTGGATTATGCCAAAAAAAATCCGGGTAAAATAAAGATCGGAAACGCCGGAACGGGCAGCGGCACCCATCTTACGGCCGTTCTATTAGAAAAAGCGGCGGACATCAAGGTCGTACATGTCCCTCTGGGGGCAAAACGTCGGATTCCGAGTCTGCTTGGTGGGGAGGTTGAAGCCATCTGCGTACCCTTGCCCGAAGTTGCCCCGCAGGTCGCAGGCGGACAGGCCCGGCTGCTGATTATGACCACCGAAAAAAGAGATCCGATGTTTGCCGATATTCCCACCTTAAAAGAAATGGGATATCCGGTAGTCATGGAGCTTTTCCGGGGCATCAGTATGCCGCAGGGGACACCGGATCCGATCGTAAAAAAGCTTGCCGATGCCTTTAAAAAAGGCGCTGATGACGCCGATTTTAAAAAAATCGCCAAACAAAAAGGGTTTAATATCAGTTTCATGGGAAACACAGATTTTGAAGCATACTTAAAAGTGCAAAATGCATATATGGCCGAGGGTATGAAACTGGGTGGTTTGGTTAAATAATGAGAGAATGGGGGCTGCTCAAATTACTGAAAAGCCCCCATATTTTTTAGGTCTTCAATGAAGAAGGTTAATGTTATATTAGCTGCACTATTGATTGGTCTAGGAATCTTCTACGCCTATTTAACGGCTCATCTTCCCGATCGAAACCTTCCCAACACCCTCGGCAGTGATTTTATGCCGTGGGTTCTAGTGGGCTGTCTCTTCTTCCTCTCGTTGCTACTTCTTATCAAGACCGTCTTTGGGAGCTCCCCGGAGCAGTTCGATTTCAGTATTTCACCAAAAGAAGGCTTTGGGGTGATCGTTCTCACCGTTTGTGTTTTTGCCTATGTAAAATTAATGATTCTGATCGGCTTTGTTTTGGCGACACCTATTTTCCTGGCCCTATTGATGCTGATCACCGGCTCAAGGAAGTGGAAAGAGATCGTCCTTGTTTCCATCTTCGCCACTTTCAGCATTTACCTTTTATTCCAGAAAATTTTTCAGGTTATTCTTCCCCGCGGAGAATTATTTTAACAGGTTAGTTCATGAATGGACCTATTTTTGCGGCGTTGGCTGATGTTTTGCAGATTCACAATATCCTGGCCTCGATGGCCGGTGTTATTTTCGGCCTGTTTATTGGTTCAACCCCCGGACTCACGATTTCACTGGGCATGGTTCTGCTTTTGCCGATCACCTTTAAGCTTTCCGCCGTGACCGCCGTTTGTTTGCTACTCGGGCTTTACGCCGCAGGCATGACCGGCGGGTCTTTATCCGCCATTCTATTGAACATTCCCGGAACACCTTCAGCTTCGGCAACGGCAATCGATGGCTATGAAATGACCAAAAAGGGCCGGGCGGGCGAGGCGCTGGGCGTTGCCGTAAGTTCATCGTTTTTTGGCGGCATGTTCGGCTTGACCTGCCTGGTGCTGGCCGCGCCTGTGATTGCAAAAGCTGCCTTAAAATTCGGAGCCCCTGAACTTTTTGCCCTTGTGCTATTGGGGCTGACGCTGATCTGCAGCTTCGGCCAGCATTCCCCGATTAAGGCCCTGATCTCCGGAACCGTGGGGCTGATGATAATGACTGTCGGCCTGGATCCGATGATGGGCAGCCCGCGCTTCACATTTGGCATGGTGGAATTACAGGCCGGCATTTCCTTTTTACCGGCCATGATCGGCCTGTTTGCAATTCCCCAGATTTTAGTTGGAATCGCCGGCAAAACGCGGGTGATTCCAAAATATCGCGAAAAGATTTCCGGTGTATTGCCGAAAATCAAAGATCTTTATAAATTGAAAAAAAGCATGCTGCTGGGATCCTTATTTGGAACCGGAATTGGTGCGATTCCGGGCGCCGGCGGTCCGATTGCAGTATTTCTCAGCTATGATTATGCCCGAAGATTTTCCAAAAATTCAGAAAAATTTGGCACCGGCGAGCCGGCCGGGATCGCCGCACCGGAGTCATCAAATAACGCCGTTGCCGGCGGCGCACTCATTCCGATGCTGACTTTGGGTATTCCCGGCGATCCCATAACGGCGATTCTGCTGGGGGCGTTGATGATACAGGGATTGATTCCAGGTCCCCTTCTTTTTCAGCAATCCGCTCAATTTGTCTACAGTGTTTTTTGGGCTTTCTTTGTGGCAAATATCATGAATTTGTGCCTGACATTCATGACCATCAAACTCTGGGTCAGAGTGCTCAAGGTGCCTCAACGCGTTTTGCTTCCGATAATTGTTATTCTGTGCATTGTCGGCACTTATGCCTTGAGAAACACGTTTTTTGATACCGCCATCATGTTCGCTTTCGGATTGTTGGGTTACTTTATGAAAAAATACGGTTTTCCGGTGGTTCCGATGCTTTTGGCGATTATTCTGGGACCCAACCTTGAGGAACACCTCAGAATGTCTCTGATCATTTCACAGGGAGATTACATGATTTTTTTTAAACACCCCATCAGCCTTGTCTTTATTGTTGCGGCCATTGCATCTTTTGTCCTACCCCTGCTGCGTTCGAAAAAAAGCACGGCTCACTAGTGTTGTGTCCCAGAAATATTGTCTAAAATATTATTAGGTTCTGAGGCGTGGTATCCATCTGTCATTCCCGCGCAGGCGGGAATCCAGGCGTCTTTGAACTGGACTCCCGCCTGCGCGGGAGTGACAATCATTTTGTAACTTATTTGTAGGACACAATACTAAGCAGGCCCGGGTGATCGGAAAAGTATCTTATTCACATGGGATTTTTAACTTGTTCTGGCTTGCTATCCTATTCAAGCCTTCTGATTCATGGATGCACCACAACTTTTAAGGCCCCGCCTTTGCGCTCCACATATGTCTGGAAAGCCTCATTGATTTGTTCCAGGGGAAACGTATGCGTAATGAGATCTTTGCCAACCATTTTGCCTTGAGCCATTAAGGAAAGTGCGCGATGGACATTCAGGCGTCCTTCGCCTCGAATGGTATATAGGTTGATGCCATTGCGAACCGCCGTGCTGATATCGGCGGTGATCGGCTTTTTATAAAAAGCCAGGATTGAAATTTTTCCCCCTTTGCGGGTCATCTCAATCGCTTGCTGCAGGGAATTCTCTCCGCCGGCGGCCTCCAAAACCAGATCCGCTCCTAATCCATCGGTGAGCTCCAAGACCTTGTCGACGGGATTTTCTCTGTTGGCATTGACAATATGATCGGCACCAAGCTTCTGGCCTAATTCAAGTCTCTCATCGCGAGTCCCCGTCAATATGACCCTGGCCGCCCCGAGAGCCTTGCAGGCCTGGACGCACATAAGTCCGATCGGTCCGGGGCCGAGCACCGCCACCGTATCTCCAACGATGTAGCCACCGGCCTGATCAATTCCATAAATGCTTGATCCTGCGGTTGTAATAATGATTGATTCGTCAAAGGAAATGTTGTCGGGAAGCTTGGCGAGGGTGTTGACGTGGTTGACAGCATATTCGGCAAATCCGCCATTGGCGGTAAAGCCATTTGCCCGATGCCCTTTTTTAAGATTGCCGTAATTAAGACAGGCCGTATATTCTCCCACCAGGCAGTTCTTGCAGCGCATGCACCCTTTGTGAATCTCGACTGCAATGCGATCACCGATCTTAAATTCATCGACCGTGTCGCCAACGGCGGCAACGGTTCCGGCGTACTCATGGCCGATAATGAACTCACCAAAGGGGGGTTGATGCGGCATACCGTGAGTAATAATCTTAACATCGGTTCCGCAGATTCCGCAGGCCTCAACCCGAATCAAGGCCTCATCGTGCCCGGGAACAGGAACCTCGCACTCAACAACCTGAATGTCATTAAATCCAAACAGCACCGCCGCCTTCATTTTTTTGGGAATCTGCATAATCTATAGCCTCCAGAGCGAATTAAAACCCATCCAAAAATGATATAGTCTCACCGGATGGAAACGAATTAGTTAAATGATTTCAAATTCTTGCTTTGTTTTTTGCCGTCAGCCCAACATCAATCTAAATGCTAATAATTCGTCTGGCTTGTCAAGCCAAAATTTTCAGTCCGGAATCGAATTTTTCAGGTTTTGATTGATTTTTTTGCCGGTTTCCTTGAAAAAAGAAATAACCAGCGTTTAATATTGTTCAGGAGGCTTAAAATGAATCTACCAGAAAAAATGACGGCGGCGGTGCTTTACGGAATGAATGACGTCAGGGTTGTTGAGCGAAGGGTACCGGTTCCCGGTCCGGAAGAAGCATTAATCAAGGTTGCGGCCTGCGGCGTTTGCGGAGGAGATATCAAGATAATCACAAAGGGCATGCCGAACCAACCCCCTTTTGGAGAGTTCATTATCGGCCACGAATACGCCGGAACCATTGTTGCCCTGGGGGACGGGATTGATGAATTCAAAATTGGCGATCGCGTTGCGGTTGAAGTGCACAAAGGCTGCGGCCGTTGCAAAAATTGCCTGGTGGGAAAATACACAGTATGCCTCAATTACGGCAATTTTGACAAAGGACACCGGGCCAACGGCTTTACGACAAACGGCGGCTTTGCGGAATTTGCGGTCAATCATGTGAATACGATTTGCAGGATACCCGACCATATATCACTTGATGAAGCCACCTTAATTACCACCGCCGGAACTTCACTGTATGGCATTGACATGGCCGGGGGATATGTGCCCGGAGATACAATCGCCGTCTTGGGGCCGGGAGCCATTGGCCTGATGAGTGTTCAATGCTGTAAAGCAGTTGGGGCTGGAACGGTTGTCCTCACCGGAACGCGAGACGATCGACTTGAGCTGGGAAAAAAACTGGGTGCAGACCGGGTAATCAACGTCAAAAATAGCTCGCCGGTTGAAAAAATTAAAGAAATTACAGGAGGTATCGGGGCGGATCTGGTTCTGATTACCTCCGGCAGTGAAGATAGCCTGGAACAGGCGCTGAAAATGACGCGCCGAGGCGGAAATATTACGATCCTTGCCCACTTTGATGAACCGGTAATGACTGATATTGGATGGGCGGTCAAAAATGGGATTAACCTGTATACGGTGAGGGGCGAAGGTCGAATGAGTGTGCATCGCGCCCTTTCGCTGATGTCTCAGAAAAAAATCGATGGAAACGCCCTTATTACCCACACTTTTCCTTTGAAAGAAATTAATAAAGCCCTGACGACCTTCACTGAAAGACGTGAAGGGGCAATAAAGGTCGTGGTTCACCCCTGATCTTTTTTATTTAGCTCAGTAAGCCCTTTTGATATAATCTTTTTTTAGCGGCCTTAACAGGACGAGGCGCTTAATCTGCCCGAGGCGGAATAACCAATTTTAGGAGAGTTCCTATGGAGCGTAGTAAAATATTTAAACTCTTAAAATCCGATCGCCCTATGGATCAGGTGCTGATAAAAGGATGGGTGCGCACCCGGCGCGATTCCAAGGGGTTTTCCTTCATCGAAGTCAACGACGGCTCCAGCCTGAAAAACATCCAGGTAGTGGCCGACGAAAAGCTGCCCAATTATGATGACATCAAAAAGCTGACCACCGGCTCGGCACTGGCTGTTGAGGGACAGCTCGTGAAATCCAAAGGGGGTGGGCAGAAATGGGAGATTCAGGCCGGCGGGGTGGAGGTCATTCACCTGGCCCCGGAAGACTTTCCGTTGCAGAAAAAACGCCACACCGATGAATTTTTAAGAACCATCGCCCACCTGCGGCCCCGCACCAACAAATACGGTGCGGCCTTTCGCATCCGCTCCGAGATGGCCTACGGGGTTCACAAATTCTTCCGGGACCGTGGTTTTCGTTATCTGCATTCACCGATTCTGACCGGTTCGGATTGTGAAGGCGCCGGGGAGCTGTTTCGGGTAACCACCCTGGATTTGAACCATCCACCCCAAAAAGAAAGCAAAGCGGATTATCAGCAGGATTTTTTCGGCAAAGAAGCCAATCTGACAGTATCAGGGCAATTGTCGGCTGAGATGTTTGCCCTGGCCCTGGGAGATGTCTACACCTTCGGGCCCACCTTCCGGGCGGAAAATTCTAATACCCGACGCCATGCTGCCGAGTTCTGGATGGTGGAACCGGAGATGGCCTTCTGTGACCTTGAAGGCAATATGGACCTGGGCGAAGCACTCATTCGAGAGTTGACCACTTATGCCATGGACGAGTGCGTCGAAGATCTGGAGCTGTTTGCCAGATGGGTGGATAAAACCCTGATGGCCACGCTGGAAAACATTGCGCAGTCCGACTACATCCGTCTGCCTTACCGCGAGGCCGTGGATATCTTGAATCAGTCCGGCAAAAAATTTGAGTATCCGGTCAACTTCGGCAATGATTTGCAGACCGAACATGAACGCTTTCTGACCGAAGATCACTTTAAAAAGCCCGTCATTGTCTATGACTATCCCAAATCCATCAAGCCTTTTTATATGCGGGTTAATGAAGATGAAGAGACGGTTGCCGCTATGGATGTTCTGGTGCCGCGTATCGGTGAGATTATCGGCGGCAGTCAGCGTGAGGAACGCCTGGATGTACTGGAAGCCCGTATTGACGAAATGAAAATGGACAGAGCCCCTCTGTGGTGGTATCTGGACGCCCGCCGCTACGGCAGCGTACCCCACAGCGGCTTTGGTTTGGGCTTTGAGCGCTTTTTGATGATGATCACCGGCATCCGCAACATCCGGGACGTGATCCCATTTCCGAGGACGCCCAACAACATCGATTTTTAATCTGAAGAATTTTTCACACTCAACTCAAATGGATTAAAATGCAGCACGCGGAATGGTCTCCGGTGTTGAATGTTTTGTAAGCGTTTGACTTCTTTAAAGAAAAAAGGGTAAAATATGATTGGAAACCGAATCTTAAAGAAAGGCCCTTTGCAATGAGCAATATAGAGCGTGGAAAACTGATTCTCAAAGAAGTGCCGGCCGGAGAAGTCGAAAAAAAAGTCGTTATGCTGCTTTCGAAATTTGCAAAAAGTGCTTCCATTGAGGAGTTAACGCAAAAGGTCAGAAATACACCCTACGCGCTCAGCAATGATATTGCGGCTGAAAAGGCCGTATTGATCCTGGAAGCATTTCAAAAATTCGGTGCAACGGCCGTGTTTATACCCCATATGACTGAAAAGCCGGCAACCGAACCGGTTACGCCTGTCAAAATGGAATCAGAGCCCCGCTTTACATTTGACCCTCGACCGGATTTTGAAGAAGAGCCCCCTCCCGTTAAACCGGCAGCTAAAAAGAACGGCAGCCGTCGGTTGACAGTTATTTTGGTCACCATTTTGCTGCTGCTGTCATTGGGCTATCTCGCCTGGCAGCTCCGGCCGGTCCTGGAAGATAAGGTCATTGAATTGTGGTCCTATCTCAAGCAACTCCTCTAAAAGCAAGTGAGCTAAAGTTAGAAATGATCTAAAGTGCCTAAAGTTGATGAATCCTATCAATTTTATAAAAGATGGAGCGCAGCGACACCTTAACTTTAGGCACTTCCAACTTTAGTTCACTTTAGTCACGTTTTTATGGTGCCATTGGAAACGGTCTACGATTTTTGAGGGATTTGTTAAAACAAAAGATAGGATACAAGCAATAAGGGATTATTTCTTGTGATGGTTTTCGATTTGCACTAAACCATCTTGCAGATCCGGAACATTAAAATTCACCAACAGGCCCCGGTTCAGGCCGGATAGTTTCAGGAAAGCCAGAAGCTGCGATTTGTGTATGGATTCAATTTTTTCACAGAATTTTAATTCCACAATCACCGAATCCTCAACCACCAGATTCATCCTGTAGCCGCAGTCCAGGATGCGGCCTTTATAATTTTGCTGCACCGGCAGCGGTTTCTGCCGTTCAAAGGACAACTCCCGCTGGTTAAGCTCATAACAGAGGCATTCTTCATATTCAGCTTTATGCAGCCCCGGCCCCGAGGCGCGATGAACCTCTTTGGCAGCGGATATTATTTTCTCGGTCAATTGATCCGTATTCATGGATATGGCTTCTCCGGTAAGGCGGTCAGATGATTCTGCGTTTCAGCTAGTTGATACTAAAACCACATCCAATATTCAAGTGACAAATACAATTTAGGTAAAAGTTATGTAAAAGGTGCCCGGCCCATCTTGACTGCCGGGTTGGTTCTTTATAAAATTTTAGCATAAACATATTTGAGATAGGTTCTACCAAGTTCATACGATTTACATTTCAGCGCATTTTCTGGGAGCACCGTCTATGAAATTAAAAAATTTTATTTTTCTAATCGCCGCAATCTTACTGCTGACCGCATCTGCCGGGGCTGAAGATGCTGCCCACCTTCAAATTCGCGGGCAGGCGCAAAAGGCTTACACCAATGGCAACTGGAAAGATGCGTTTGACCTGTATCGCCAGCTGAGCCTGGAAATACAAAACGACCCCAAAAGAATCGGTAAAGATTTTACCCAGGCCTGGCAATGTCTGCGCCAGCTAAATCGATTAAGTGAACTGGACGCATTCCGCGAAAACGTCATTCAGCGCCACGCCGACAACTGGCGCCTGATGCAGGATGCCGCCCGCAGCTACAGCCAGAACGACCACGGGGGATATATGGTGGCCGGTGAATTCCACCGCGGCCATCACCGCGGCGGCGGCAAATATGTCAACGCCATTGCCCGTGATCGCGTTCGCGCCCTGCAGCTGGTGAAGCAGTCCATGGAACCGGCGGAAAAAGATCCGGCAAAATCAGAGGTCGCTCAATTTTACCTGCAGTTTGCCGGCCTTATTCAGCAGCACCGCGGCGCCAACCAAGCCTGGCGGCTGCAGTATCTGACCGATCTCACCCGGCTGCCGGACTATGAGCCCGGATACGGCTATGAATATGACCAGCGCACCCAGGGGGCACCGGTGGATGATGCGGGCCAACCCGTGTATCATGAACTTCCAGAAAGCTTTGAAACCGCTGCTTCAGACGGGGAACGCTGGCGCTGGCTGCTGGCAAGAGCCGCACAACTTAATTCAGGGCTGAATTCTTATGTGGACTATACCTGGGCTGCCTTTTTGCATCAGCAATTTGGTGTCCAGACGCTGGTCAATTATGGCGCCCTATACGGCCGCAGGCGTCCGCTGGATAAAGAAGATAAAGAAAAAGATCAAAGCAGCCCCTATGAAGTGCACACCTTAACCGATCAAGAAACTATCGCCAAACTGGCGGTGGGGGTACGGCGCTTTGATCTGCCCCGGGAATATAACTTTATTCAGATGTTCAAAGCCATGCTTGAGGACACCATCGGCGGTTATGCCGGTAATGCCGCTCAAACGCTGGCGCAAATTTATGAAAACCGCAGACAATATGACCGGGCCGTCAACTACTGGAAAATTTATGAAACGTATAACCGGTCCGTCGCCCGGCAGCGTATCGACCAGATCACCAAAAACTGGGGAGTATTTGAACCCGCCGGTATTCAGCCGGCGGGCACAGCCCCCGGCGTTGAATACCGATTCCGCAACGCCCGTCAGGTGGAATTTGTCGCCTACCGCATCCGGGTCAACCGCCTTCTTGCGGATGTCAAAGCTTATATCCGCTCCCAACCCCGCAGACTGGACTGGCAAAAAGTAAACCTGAACAATATCGGCTGGCGCATCGTGCACGAAAATCAAACCCGCTATGTCGGCCAGCAGGTCGCATCCTGGCAAATGGCGCTTGACCCCGACAAGCACCACTGGGATCGCCACGTGACGGTCAAATTCCCCGATGCCCTCAAAGCTGCCGGGTCTTATCTGGTGGTGGCCAGGATGCCGCAAGGCAACAGCGCCCGCATCGTCATCTGGGTGGCCGACACGGTAATCGTTAAAAAACCACTTAAACAAAAAATGCTCTACTACGTGGCCGATGCGGTCAGCGGCAGAGCCCTTTCGGGGGTGGAAATTGATTTTTTCGGCTACCGCACCGAGCGCATTAAAGGAACCCAGCGTCATCGCGTGATTCACAAGCATTTAAAGAAGCAAACCGGTTCAGACGGCCTGGTGGTGATCAATCCGGCCGATATGTCCCAGCAAATGTCCTGGCTGGCCACCGTGGCCGATGGTGAAGGCCGTCTGGCCTTTCTGGGTTTTACCAATGTCTGGTATCCCAATTACTACGACACCGAATACAATCAGACCAAAACCCTGATTATGACCGACCGCCCTGTTTATCGACCGGCTCAGACCGTCAAGTTTAAGGCCTGGGTGCGCCATGCCAAATACGACCAAGAAGACACCTCAAGCTTTGCCGGCCGGCGTTTTACAGTACACATCCACAACCCCAAAAATGAACAGATTTATTCCCAAACACTGACGGCCGATGCTTACGGCGGTATCGAAGGCGAATTTAAGCTGGTTGCCGAAGCCGCTCTGGGCGTCTACCGCATCTCCCATGGAGGCGGCAGCGTTTACGGCGGCCAGACCTTCCGGGTGGAAGAGTACAAAAAACCCGAATTTGAAGTCCTCGTGGAAGCCCCGGCGGAGCCGGTCATGCTGGGCGAAAAGATCACGGCTAAGATCAAAGCCGCCTATTACTTCGGCTCTGCGGTAACTGAAGCCACGGTGACGTATAAAGTGCTGCGCAGCGAGCACGACAGTCGCTGGTATCCGTCCTTTTACTGGGACTGGTTTTACGGTCCCGGTTACTGGTGGTATGCCTATGACTATCCCTGGTACCCGGGATGGGAAAACTGGGGCTGCCTGCGGCCCGTCTGGTCCTGGTGGCAGCACTGGCCGCGCCAGCAGCCCGAAATTGTGGCCGACGGCGAAGTTAAAATCGGCAAAGACGGCACGGTTAACATTACTATCGATACCGCACTGGCCAAACTCATCCATGGCGACAGTGATCACCGCTATACCATCAAAGCCGAAGTCCGCGATCAGTCCCGGCGCACGATTGTCGGGCAGGGAGACGTGCTGGCAGCCCGCAAGCCTTTTAAAGTGTATGCCTGGCTGGAGGGCGGCCATTACCGGGTCGGCCATACCATTAAGGCCAGTTTCAAAGCCCAGACATTGGATCAAAAACCGGTCCGCGGTCAGGGTCAACTGAAATTGATGCGCATCACCTATCAAAACAACAAACCGCAAGAAACGCAGGTTGCTCGATGGCCTTTAAATACCGACGCCGAAGGCCACGCCGCTCTGCAAATCCAGGCCTCCCGCCCAGGACAATACCGGCTCTCCTACACCGTCACCGATGCCAAAAATCATTCCATTGAAGGCGGCTATATTTTTACCGTGCGCGGCCAAGGCGATGACGGTGCCGCATACCGTTTTGCCAGAATCGAGCTGATCACCGATAAGGCCGAATATGCGCCCGGAGACACCGTGCGGCTGCAGGTCAATACCGACCGCCAGGGCGCTGCAGTGTTGCTGTTCGTGCGCCCGGTCAACGGAGTTTACCTGCCGCCCAAAGTACTGCCCATGAGCGGAAAGAGCGCTCTGGAAGAAATACGGATTTCAAAAAGAGATATGCCCAATTTTTTTGTGGAAGCGGTCACGGTGTACGACGGCAAGGTGCACAGTGACATCCGTGAAGTTGTGGTCCCGCCTGAAAAGCGGGTCCTCAACGTTAAGGTCACCCCTTCCAAAACAGACTATCGTCCCGGACAAAAAGCCAGGCTCAACCTGGAGCTGACGGATTTTTACGGCGAACCCTTTCAGGGATCCACCGTGATCAGTGTCTATGACCGTGCGGTGGAATATATTTCCGGCGGTTCCAACGTTCCGGAAATCAGAAGCTTTTTCTGGAAGTGGCGGCGGCATCATCGACTAAACCAGCAGTCCAATCTGGCACGCTGGTTTTATAACCTCTTAAAGAAAAACGAAATTCCCATGAAAAATATCGGGGCCTTCGGGCATCTGATGGTGCCGACGGCCCCCGGCAAGGGGCAGTCGCTGGAAGCGAAAAAAGCCCGGCCCCAGGTTGCGGCCGAAGCCGGTGCGGCCAGGGCCCCGTCACCGGCCGAGGCCGATGAATCCAGCCCGGCTGTTCAGCTCAAAAAAGATGCTGTCGACCTGTTTGGCGACAAGGAACGCCAGGCCGGAAAACCTGAAGATCTGGTCCAGCCCAGCGTACGCACGCAATTTGCCGACACAGCCTTCTGGTCGGGAAGTATAACCACAGACTCGGAAGGTAAAGCTGTGGTGGAATTCAGCATGCCCGAAAACCTGACCGGCTGGAAGGTGAACGTCTGGGCCATGGGCCATGGAACCAAGGTCGGCGAGGGTCGTGCCGATGTGGTCACGCGCAAGGATCTGATCGTGCGCCTGCAGGCACCCCGGTTTTTTGTGGAAACCGATGAGGTCGTGCTTTCGGCCAACGTTCATAATTACTTAAAAAACCGCAAGACCGCTAAAGTCCTGCTGGAGCTTGACGGTGGCTGTCTGGCACTGATCAAAGGCCAGAAACAAACACGAACGGTCTCGGTTGACGCGAACGGCGAAAAGCGGGTGGACTGGCGCGTTAAGGTACTAAAAGAAGGTGAAGCGGTGGTTCGCATGAAAGCCTTGACCGATGAAGAATCCGATGCCATGCAGATGCGCTTTCCGGTTTACGTGCACGGGATGGTTAAGCAGGTGCCTAAATCCGGCGTTATCCGCGCCAACCAGACCCGGGCCCGGATCAAATTTAAAGTCCCGGCAGCACGGCGGGTGGCGCAATCCCGTCTGGAGCTGCGGTATTCACCGACGCTGGCCGGCGCCATGGTGGATGCCCTGCCATACCTGGTCAGCTACCCTTACGGCTGCACCGAGCAGACCTTAAATCGTTTCCTGCCGACGGTAATCACCCAGCAAACATTAAAGCGCATGGGTGTCAATTTGGCAGATATTGAAAACAAGCGGTCCAATCTCAATGCGCAGGAAATCGGTGACGATCAACAGCGCGCCGCACAATGGCGCCGCTATGATCACAGCCCGGTATTTGACGAAGACGAGGTGGCGGCCATGGTCAGCGCCGGCGTCAAACGTCTGGCCGCCATGCAGCTCTCCGACGGCGGCTGGGGCTGGTTCAGCGGTTATGGTGAACATTCCTATCCCCATACCACCGCTGTGGTCATCCATGGGCTGCAGATTGCCCGTGAAAACAAGGCAGCGATACCCGGCGGTGTGATCGAACGGGGCGTGCAGTGGCTCAAGGATTATCAGGCCAAAGAAATTGAGCGCCTGATTCTGTGGGACCGCACCAAAAAGAAAGGCAAATCCCGGGCCGATAACCTGGATGCCTTTGTCTACATGGTTTTGACCGATGAAGCCTTTGAAAATAAAAAAATGCGCGACTATCTATACCGCGATCGTAATTCGCTGGCGGTCTATGCCAAGGCCATGTTCGGCATGGCCCTGGTCAAAGCCGAAGACAGCCCGAAACTTGCCATGATCATCAAAAACATCGAGCAATTTCTGGTGCGCGATGCTGAAAACCAGACCGCTTATCTGAATCTTCCCAACTCCAATTACTGGTGGTACTGGTACGGCTCCGAGTATGAAGCCCACGCTTACTATCTGAAGCTGTTGTCGCAAACGGATCCATCGGGTGAAACGGCATCCGGTCTGGTCAAGTATCTGCTCAACAACCGCAAGCACGCCACCTACTGGAACAGCACCCGCGATACAGCTGTGATCGTAGAAGCCTTTGCCGATTACCTGGCCGCCAGCGGCGAGGCCGCACCGGATCTGACCCTGGATATCTTTTTTAACAATCAAAAAATGAAAACGGTTCGGATCACCGCCGAAAACCTGTTTACCTTTGACAACATATTCGTGCTCGAAGGCAAACAAATTCCTACCGGCAGCCACACGATTACGCTTAAAAAATCCGGCAGGGGCCCTGTCTACTTTAATGCCTACCTGGATTATTTTACCCTGGAAGACTTTATCACCAAAGCGGGTCTGGAGATCAAAGTGCAGCGCCGGGTTTTTCGTCTAAAGGAAATCGAAAAAAAGATTAAAGATGCCGGTTCCCACGGGCAGGTGGTAGACCGCAAGGTCGAAAGGTACGAGCGCGAACTCCTTGAAAATATGGCGGTTTTAAAAAGCGGCGATCAGGTTGAAGTGGAGCTGGTGATTGAAAGCAAAAACGATTACGAATACCTGGTTTTTGAGGACATGAAAGCCGCCGGTTTCGAGCCGGTGGAGGTGCGCAGCGGTTATACCGGCAATGAAATGGGAGCGTACGTGGAGTTTCGCGACCAGAAGGTGGCCTTCTTTGTTCGCCGGCTGGCAAGGGGCAAACACAGCGTCAGCTACCGTTTGCGGGCGGAGATCCCGGGTAAATTCAGCGCGCTTCCCACCAGAGCATACGCCATGTACGCACCGGAACTCAAAGCCAATTCGGATGAGATTAAATTCATCATTAATGATTAGAAGCGAGGCAGGTGCAGTTCATCTATATGGTGCTTATTTTGCTTGACAAAGTGATGCACATACGGCGGAACCGCACTTTGGTTTAAATAGTTCTTAAAATCCGCATCGATTTTTTCTTTGGAAACGGTGGCAACCGGCCAGTCCTCGGCAGATTTGCAAAAGACATCATATTCGCTGTGCCCGGTTACACGCGAGATTTTGTAAAGATAAAATTCCATTGAGTCCTGGTGTTTGCGTATCTGTCGGTTGTTTAATTTATGCAGGCCCACAATTGCCAAACCCACCAGGATAGCGATACACACGTTGCCGATTCCATTAACAAATTGATCAAACATGGTATTTACTCCTAAAACGCTCTCCTCCATAGTATATATCGGCACTTTCGCTCATACTCTTTAAATTTTTGACAGGCATAATTCCGGTAGACAGCCGGATTATCGATTACAGGACGGGCGGCAGCGAAAATCTCAAAATTAAACAGTAATCACTAAATTAAGAATGGCGTTTTTTTGTGAATAATTGCGGATTTTCAGGATGGAAAAATCACAGGTTGGCAGGATTAGATAAAGGTCTAAAAAGAGCGGACGCCCATATTTTTTAGGCTGTTTAAACAACAGCATAATCGTATGCGCGTATGGGCGTTTGTTAGGGGGGGGGTTGCATCGTTTTTGAAAAGGAGGGAGATAAACTTTCCACAATAAGGTGACAAAAGCAGAAATATAAAAGAACCCAAAATAAAATACAAGGCGTCGGCTTCCAATTATAACCTTTCCTCTAACAGGAAAGTTTATCCCCCTGTCAACATGCCGCCTCGCACCTTAATAACCTGCTTTTAAGAGAAAATTCGCTTTGCTAAAATAAAATGCAGGCCAGCATGATATGACATTGTCTAACAGAAAAAAAGGTCCGATACAATAAAAATATTATGGTATTTTCCAATATTTACAATATTTTACAGCATTTTACAGCATTTTACAGTTGCGGGGTGAAAAACTGCAAAAAAAAGAAAACTTGTCAATAACAGAAAAATCACAAAGGGACATCCGGCATGGATGCCCCTTTTGGGTTTTTTGTTGTCGGGCAATCTCAGCGCAAGGCGATTGCTATCGATTTAGATTGCCTGAACCATTAAATAATAGCAGATCAAAATCTTTTGCAACAGACTGATAAATTCAGTTCAATTTTGACTGTATTTTACAACATTTTACTCGATTTTACAGTATTTTACACTTGTTAAGAGATTTTTAAAAAAATGCTTTTCTTCACCTCATTTATCATTTAAAGCTTAAATATCCCACCCAGGCCAAAAATATTTAAAGAAAAACCGATGATTTGCCGATACTAGTAGAGAATTAAAAGCCAAGAGAATTTTTCGATATTCGAAAAACATCAGGTGGTATTTATGATAAATGATCACATCGTGCAGCGCAGAAGCGGCGAGGATCGCCGCAAAAAATCCGACCGGCGCAGCGGGTTTGACCGGCGCAAC
Organism: uncultured delta proteobacterium; assembly: GCA_963706575.1. GTDB lineage: Bacteria > Desulfobacterota > Desulfobacteria > Desulfobacterales > JAHEIW01 > JAHEIW01. Next base: position 62,558 of record CAVPNL010000009.1, read on the forward strand.
GGGGTCTATCCCAATGGATTCGATGAAAACGGCCAGGAGATCGTTTATACCACCAAAGAGGCCTGTGAATACCTAAAGATTTCGCGGCCCACCTACCTTAAATACATTGCCGAAGGCCGCATCAAAGCCATCAAAGTCGGCCGCGGCTGGCGCACCCTGAAAACCGAGCTGGATCGGTTTTTAAGGGGAGATTAAACCACTAGTCCTTTGTTCCTTTGTTCCTTATTTCATAAAGCCGCTACCGCCTGAAATATCACTTTCCTGTACCTTTCTGACGATACCGTTTTTTTCAAAATAAACATACAGGTTACAATTTTTTTTATCTATTTGGACCAGACCCGAACCGCCCTTGTCTCTGCTTTCTGTCTTAAAACCAGACCCGGTGGGCATTGTGACTTGATAGGAATACTTCCATAATTCGCCCTGCTTTAAAGCTCCTTCGACCTTGTCGGGTTCGCCGATGAGTTGTTTGACATCTTCTTTGGTTGACTCCCCCTTTTTAATCTGGCCAATAATCTCTGGATCACATACATCGGCGTTACCTCGGCTTGAGCCACTAAAACCGGGCAAAGCGATTGCGATTATAAACAGAAAAACTGTCAGGCTGGTTGTATATTTAAAATTCATAGTTTATCCTCCTTCCGAATGAATGGTGAAGTGTGCATATACTGAGGCGATCCTTTTTCTATTTCAAAACATAATCTCATAAGTTTGATTGACAACCCCTACGCCGAAAACGGCGCTAACAGGCTTCATTAAAATACTTGACTTTTCGAGCGATACCCGTGACATAGAACCAACCGGAGATTAAAATGAAAAAAATAAAACTGCCGACCATGGATTGCAAACAGGTCTGCGGGGAAATCTGTGATTTTGTCATCAAAGCGGTGTTGGAGACCGCTTCCAGCGGGTGCGTCATCGGATTATCGGGTGGCGTGGATTCAAGCACGGCAGCAGCGTTGATCAAAACAGGCTTTGATCACTATAATGCCGGACTTGTAAAGGGGGATCAGGCGTTTGAGCTGGTCGGCTATATTTTACCTTCGCGTTTCAACCCGACCCAAGACGAAGTCGACGCCGAAGCTGTCGCTGGATATCTGGGCATCCGCTACGAAATCCATCATATTGAAAACCTGGTGGAATCTTTCCAATTAACCAATCCAGAGGCGCTTGAAAGCAAATTCCATAAAGGCAATATGATTTCCAGAATCCGGGCCAACGTCCTGTCAACCAAAGCAGCGACGGAGAATAAAATTTTAGCGGGCACCGGCAACCGGGATGAAGATTTCGGTATCGGTTATTATACCCTTTTCGGGGACGGAGCCGTACATCTCAGCCCCATCGCCGGTTTGCCCAAGCGGCTCGTGCGTGAAATGGCCGCCTTTTTGGGTCTGGATAAAAAAATCATCCACCGCGAACCAACTGCCGGATTGGAACCGGACCAGAGCGACTTTAAAGACCTGGGATATGATTATGATGTGGTTGAAATCATCACTGAGAGCCTTAATCAGGGATTTTCCAGAGGTGAACTGGCAAAACACGCCCAAATCATCCCGCTGATCGAACAACAAATCAAGCAATATAAATCCACTTACGGGGATGAAAAATTCCAATCAGTGGAAGCTGTAGTGGCCGATGTACTTAAACGCCATCAACTGGCCAAAGGAAAAATGAAAATTATCCATCCGCCCACCCCTCAAATTACCCTGACATACGAATAAAATTCCCCCACCAAAAAACAATAACGAGGACCCGTCGTCCTCGTTATCTAACGCGATATAGTCCGCCAAAAAACATCAAACGGGTTTTTCAATCACAAATCGGGGGGCAACTTGATCAAAAAAATGATACCCGGACCCCCCGGCGGCCAGGACATCCAGTAATTCATCCGGTTTTTTAACCCGGACACCCCCCACCACACGAACGCCACGCGCAAACAGGGCATCGGGCAGCAGGCTGGCTGTCGGTCCAATTACCGCATTTGAGTGTTTCAAATTTATTGCCATTAAGAAAATTAAAAAAAGCTAAAGTTTATTGAATAATGGCGGATAATAATTTTGGGGAAACTCCGGCCGAATTTGGGCAAGATCAACCCTGAAAGGCCATTGTTTACCCTCTGGGAAAACGATCGCTTTTTTTCTTTTCATCCCGCTAATCTTTTTCAAGCCTGGGGGGGCTTTGATGGGCAAATATTTTTACCGACTCACATTAATTTTGTTTCTGGTGGGTTTCACCGGTCTGATTGTTGGTTGCAATACGATCCCGGTGCCGAAAGAAAAAAGAGCATATGTTGGAACATGGGAAGGTGTCGGATTTCACTTAACCATCCATGAAGACGGCGGAATTGATTATAGACGCGTCAAGGGAAAATCTACAACCACCGTAACCGGTCCCCTGAAAAGTTTTATTGGAGATGATTTTGTGGTCGGTGTGCTGTTTGTCACCACAACTTTTGAAGTCCAGCACCCGCCATACCTGGATGGTGACGACTGGTTCATGGTGATAGACGGGGTTGAATTGAAAAAGGTTGCCGGACCTGTCACCTGAGCATTGATCGGATTGTCATCTGCGAATCAAACGCCCTTTATTGCAGCCACGGATATCTCAATTCCGTAATTCACAACATTATAATTAACGGGCAAACTGGACAAGGCGGTAACGGGCCCAACGGGTTAAACTTTTCTTAATCAGCTTTCCCAGTACGCCCACAGTTGCTGCAATCGCCGCTTCGCCAGACTGCGAGTAGGAGTTAAGTTCTTAAACATCGCAGCTTGGCCAGGTCTTCCGCATAGCCGTATAGGTGCAGTCCTTTGCTTTCGACAATCATTTGACCGTCTTCGACGGCAATTTCTCCCGCCATGTATTCCTTTAGATTTTGAATGGCAGCCAGGTTGGCCGGAAACCCGTTCCACAAATCCCAGGACCTGAAATAAACAAAAAAATTAAGGGTATTATCCTGGATGCGGGTATCAATCGACCGCAGGCAGGGCGGATCCAGCAAGGTGAGATCAGAAGGATGCGCGATTTGAAGTACCAATTGGTTGTTACGCTCGCCGAATTTTTTGTAAGTGTCAATCACCCACTCGATCTGGTTTAAATACAGCTGGCCGTCTTCTTCAAAAACAACCGTTCCGTCGACTTCACGCTTATCGATAATTTCAGTATTGTCCGTTTGCCACCAATCGAGTTTATCGCCGGACAGCGGAACCTTTGTCAATCGTTCACCATACGTATACGATTCACCGGGTTCCTTGCGTGCCGACATTAAGTATTCGATATAGGCGCGGTCATAGCCGGGCCCGCCGTAAATATAATCGTGTTCCACCGGATTGGGAATGCCGCATGCCGGCGGAATGTCCGGAATCAGCGGATCGGTGCCGGGATGTTTTACATGACCCGTAAAATAATCATACTCCAATCGAGTTTGCCCCTCGTAGGATCCGCGATCAATAACAAAGCGCCGGCCGTGATCAAGGATATCATGAACCGCCTGAAACCATAAATCCGGTAAATCTCTTGCGTAAATGTTATGAATGTCCATTATTAATTATTCCCCACCACAGAGTGCACAGAGCCCACGGAGATATTTTTTTTATCAAAAAATTTAAACTCTTTGGATTTTTCTCTGTGATCTCTGGGGTCTCTGTGGTTAAAAAAAATTAAATATCTAGAGTGCTGACTTCAAGGGCATTGTTCTGAATAAACTCTCGGCGGGGTTCTACCGCTTCACCCATCAGGATGGTAAATATCTCATCGGTGTCGACAACGTCTTCAACTTTGACTTGAAAAATGTTGCGTTTTTCAGGATTCATGGTGGTTTCCCACAGTTGATCCGGATTCATTTCACCCAAACCTTTATAGCGCTGAATGGTTAATCCTTTCTTACCATCCTGCATGAAAATACCCAGCAATTCGGATTTGTTTTTGGCTATTTGGAGATCGTCTTTTTTTTCTTTATCTTTGTAGGAAACTGTAAATGGCGGAAAATCGTACTTGAGAATATTTTGAGCGAGATTCAGGCATTTTTGAAAATCATTGGAGTAGACCAACCCGCGGCCGATTCTTACCGAACCGGCGGATTTGCCGCTTGGCTCGTGTAGCAGTGTATCGTCTTCTTCATCACTTTTTGCCTTAACCGTCATTTCAAAGACACTGCGTTCGTCGCTGAATTTTAATTCTTCCACGACATAGCCTTTTTTGATCAATTTTTCCCGCAATTTGGACATTCGTTTTTCGTCCTGCAAAAAGGCTTTATTGGCAACTTTTTCTTTGACCAGCAGTTCGGCGAGGTTGGCCGGAATACCGCGGTTTTCCAGGCGAGCCAGTGCTAAAAAGTATTCCGATATACTGGTGATAAACATAAACAAGTTGTGGCCGGATAATTCCTTCTGGTCTTCTTGAAATTTCAACTGGCGGTCGCTACAAATCTTTTTGAGGACAAAATCATTTAATTCGGATTCATTGTTGAGGTAATTTTCACTTTTTTTACCTTTGCCGATTTTAAACAAAGGCGGTTGCGCAATATATAAATAACCTTTGTCGACCATCTCGGGCATCTGCCGGTAAAAAAAGGTGAGCAGGAGGGTCCGGATGTGAGAGCCGTCGACATCGGCATCGGTCATGATAATCACTTTATGATACTTTATTTTTTCAATATTGTATTCTTCTTTTCCGACCCCGGTTCCCAGAGCGGTAATAATGTTTTTTATTTCCTCGCTGCGTAAAATTTTATCAAACCGGGCCTTTTCGACATTTAAGATTTTGCCCTTCAACGGCAGGATGGCCTGGTATTTTCGATCCCGGGCCTGTTTGGCGGAGCCGCCGGCCGAATCACCCTCGACCAGAAACAACTCGCGCTCGGCGGGGTCTGAAGATTGACATTCCGCCAGTTTACCGGGAAGCGTGGCGTCCACCAGAGCGCCTTTACTTCTGGCCATATCCCGTGCCCGCTTGGCGGCATCCCGCGCCCGGGCGGCATCCACCCCTTTGGCGATGATCTTTTTGGCAACTGAAGGATTTTCCTCAAAAAAGGTGCTTAATTTTTCATTGACCAGCGACTCGACGACTCCTTTAACCTCGCTGTTTCCCAGTTTGGTCTTGGTCTGGCCTTCAAATTGCGGGTTGGTGATGCGCACACTGATAATCGCGGTCATTCCTTCACGAACATCGTCACCGGTAATTTTCACCTGTAAATTCTTGGGCAGATTCCCGTTGCTGGCATATTGATTAATTGCGCGGGTTAAACCGGCCTTAAATCCGATTAGATGAAAACCACCTTCGGTGGTATTAATGTTGTTGGCAAATGAAAAAATCTTTTCGGTATAGGTATCATTGTACTGGATGGCAACTTCTATCTGGATATCATTTTTGGTGCCTTCCATGAAGATCGGCTTTTTGTGAAGTGGTGTATGTCGGCGGTTAATATATTTCACAAAATCGATAATGCCGCCTTTTTGAAAAAACTCTTCTTTGGTGTCGGTGCGTTCATCCTCAATGATAATTTTGAGGCCTTTGTTTAAAAAAGCAAGTTCTCTCAACCGCCGCACCAGAATCTCATAACTGAATTCGGTGACCTCAAATATCTCCGCATCCGGAACGAAATGAACCTTGGTACCGTTTGCGCGGGTTTTTCCTTTTTGCGTTAATTTACAGGTTTTTTTGCCCTGTTCATAAGATTGATAATAAACCTTTCCTTCCGTATAGATTTCAACTTCCAGAAAGCTGGAAAGCGCATTGACGACTGAAACACCAACACCATGCAGTCCGCCGGATACTTTATAGGAGTGATTGTCGAATTTACCGCCGGCATGCAATTTGGTCATAACGACTTCAAGCGCCGGTATTTTTTCTTTCTTATGAATACCCACCGGTATTCCCCGGCCGTTGTCTATCACAGTGACACTGTTGTCGTCGTGAATAATTACATTGATCTGACTGCAATAGCCCGCCATGGCCTCATCGATACTATTGTCTACAACCTCATAAACCAGGTGATGCAGCCCGGCAACATCCACATTTCCAATATACATTGCCGGCCTTTTGCGAACCGCTTCCAGGCCTTCCAATACTTTAATGTCGTCTTCTGTATAATTGTTGCGTTTTATTTTTGAGTTCATATCCGCATCGGCATTATTACACTTAAATAGGTTTTATCGTTTTCGCCCTCGATTAAACAGGGCTTTTCCTCATCCACAATATTGAGAATGACGTTATCATCATCAATCACATTTAATGTCTCAATAAAAAATTTGGGATTGAACATAACGGTGATGGGATCACCGCTGTATTCAATATCCATGTCTTCTTTAGATTCCCCAATATCGGGATTGGTGGAGGTAATCATCAGTTGGTTTTTTTCAAAATTAAAAATGACGCCTTTATAATCTTCCGAACTTAAAATAGACATGCGTTTGAGCATCATTAGAAATAACTGCCGGTCAAAGGTTATTGAATTTCCTCCCTTTTTTACAATGATATCGCTATATTCCGGAAAATCACCTTCTAACAACAGGATTATTAACGTCTCTGAATCTTTTTGGACGATAAAATTATTTTCTTTTAAACCGATCTTTACGGTACCCTCGTCATCCAGAAACTTGCCAACTTCAACAAGCCCCTTTTTGGGAATCATCACACTTTCCCCGGACGGCAGGTTGGCATCCTTATCGAATACGGTATCCACCTTTGAAAGACGACTGCCATCGGTGGAAACAAAACGAAACAGTTTGTTCTTTTTTTCCTCAATACGTTCGGCATAAACACCAATGATGTGGGCCCGTTTATCATCCGTTGCGCCGCTGACAATTACTGCGCGTTCAATCATTTTGATCAGCGACATCGAATCGATCTCAAAAAATTCAACGTCTTCTATTTTGGGAATTTCGGGGAAATCATCCGGATTCAAACCAACAATATGATATTCAACTTTTTGATTGCCAATTTCGATCCAGTGATTTTCAACTTCATTTAAAAAAACATCATCACTTGGAAAATCTTTGACAATTTCATAAAACTTTCTGGCATTTATAGCGATGATACCCTCTTTTTCAACGTCAGCCGGATAAAACCCTTCAAAACCGGTTTCAAGATCTGTGGCTGAAATCGACAGGCCTTTTTTATCCGTTTTTATTAAGATATTGGTGGTAATCGCTAAATTCGTACGCCGTCCGGTCAAACCCTGTACCTTTGATAATACAGGAAGCAAATCGCCTTTTTTAAAAGTCGCCTTCATATCCTATTCCTTAATATTATATATAATAAAAAGATAATAATAAATAAGGGCTGTTCATAAAACCAATAACTCTGTAAAATTCTTAAATCATATATAAATAGTTAAAAAAAAATGATCAAAAGATAACCGTTTCAATGGTGATAAGTGGGTAGATATCTACAGTAAAAATTAAATGTTGATAACATTGAATTTATAAACACTGTATTAATAAAGTGTTGTTGAAAAAGAATATCCGGCTTATCTTTAATTTAAATATTTTATTTTAAATAGTTATAAAAAATAACACCCGTTTAGGATTTCGCATTGAGCCATTTTTTTATCAAGTATATTTCATGGCTTTGCCAGCGGTTCGATGTTCTTAATTTAATAAAGGTTTTATATAATTTTTCTAAAAATTGCAAGATCTTATCATAAAGAAAGATTTTTTCTAAAACGCTTGCTTCCACGTCATCCGGGTTCTCGGGTGGTGCGATTTTCGGTGTTTTTAAACTGCTCAGATTTAAACTTTCACCCTTTAAAGTGAACTGCCATTTTTGCTGGGAAGATCGGTAAACCAGATTGAGTTCCGCCACCAGGGCACCATTTTGTAAGGCCACCTTGGCTTCCTCAAGGCCGGCATCTTCACCTTTGATCGTAATTCGCTCAAACGCTTTTTTATGTTTTTTTTCAAGGACAACCCGGTTGCCGATTTCAAATGAAGTTAAATCCGGATCTGCATTTCTCAAGATAGACGGGTCCTGTTCTATGACAAACCACAACCAGGTTAAAAACTCATCACCTAAAAATTTAAATCGGTTATAGGCTACCGCAATATCTAACATTTAATTCTTCGCTTATTCCGCAAAATTTGTCGGAGAAAGTTTAAGGAGGAGATCTTTTTCAGTATCCGTCAAACCTGAATCCAAATGGGCAGCGGTATAGGGAATCACCCGAATCAGACTTAAGTCGAACGATCTTAAAAACAATGTTTCCAATTCTTCATTTGGCCCCTTGAGGTTGGAAAAAAACCACAAAACCGAATCCTCATAATTCCAGATGATGTCATATACATTTGGGGTTGCCGGAACCTTTAGGTTTAACCGATCGATCACAAGATCTTTTATGGTCTGCTTTTCGTTGCGGGACAGATATTGTCTACCGCTGTCAGCCAGGCGCTGGGCTGATTCGATCATAAAATGTTTTTTGATCACTTTGGACGGTATGGTTTTTTTATCAATTCGCAGGGCAAAAACCAGATAGGTCCCATAAGCATAAGTCGACCCGCCAAAATCAGGCTGGTACGGCTTTTCAAAAGATGTCCAGCCAACCGCTTTTTCTGAAGCGTGATCATCTATTTCAGAAATCACATTTTTTTTAAGCCCGGCGGCAACCGTTTCAAGAACCGGCCTTTTAAGCCGGCCCTTAACCGTATAGCGTGTGATTGAATTTGAGGCAGACAACAAACCCATTGTTATGATGATTAACCTGTTTTGTATGAGAAATCCGTTTTGTTTAAAACTACTATATATAGTATATTATACAAATTAATATAAGTATATAGCGTGTTTATTAATATCTGACAAGCGAAATTTCCAAGAGACGATGTTGACTAAATTGACCTGTTTCGGTAGGTGTGTTGATGATGAAATTTATCGCTGACCTGCATGTTCATTCGAAATATTCAAGAGCCACCGCCAGGAACCTGGACCTTGAAAACCTGTATATCGCCGCCCAGCTAAAAGGTGTTACCGTGGTGGGAACCGGCGATTTTACGTATCCGGCTTGGTCTGAAGAAATTTCGGAAAAACTGGTTGAGACCGAACCCGGGCTGTTTAAATTAAAAGCGGAATTGGCTCGGCAGTGCGACGCCCAGGTGCCGGAGTCCTGCCGAGGGCCGGTTCGCTTTATGCTGGTCACTGAAATCAGCAACATTTACAAGAAAAACGGTCGAACCCGCAAGAATCACAATCTCGTTTTTGCACCGGACATAGAAGTGGCGCGCCAATTCAGCAACCGGCTGGATAAAATCGGCAATATTAAATCCGACGGCCGACCGATTCTGGGGTTGGATGCCCGCGACCTGCTCGAGACCTTGCTTGAAACCTCCCCAGATGCTTTTTTGATTCCGGCCCACATCTGGACTCCCTGGTTTTCAGTCTTGGGCTCCAAATCCGGGTTTGACTCCATTGAAGAATGCTTTGAAGATCTAACAGCCCATATTTTTGCGGTCGAAACCGGGCTCTCCTCGGACCCGGCCATGAATTGGCGGGTATCCTCACTGGACGGGTTTACCCTGGTGTCCAATTCGGATGCGCATTCCCCTCTTAATCTGGGACGTGAAGCCAATTTATTCGATACCGAGCTTTCCTATCCGGCCATAAAATCAGCTCTGCAAACCGGCGACCCCGATCAATTTCTGGGGACTTTCGAGTTTTATCCCGAAGAGGGAAAATATCATATCGACGGACATCGGGCCTGCGACATTTCTTTCTGGCCAGCAACCACCCTAAAACATGACGGAGTGTGCCCGGTATGTGGCAAGCCACTGACACTGGGCGTTTTATATCGTGTTGAAGAATTAGCCGACCGTAAAAAAGGCCAAAAACCGTCCCGCAGCGCCCCTTACTTCAGTATCATCCAGTTAAAGGATATCTTATCTGAAATATTTCGGGTGGGTCCCAATTCAAAAAGGGTCCAACAGGCCTATCAGGTTGTTTTGGATAGACTGGGTTCCGAATTCAACATTTTACAAAACCTGGATACCATTGCTATTGAACAGGCCGGCATTTCATTGCTTCCGGAAGCCGTTGAACGCATGCGCCGCCAGGAAATCAATGTTGTTCCCGGATATGACGGACAATACGGCCGGGTCCAAATTTTTAAAGACCATGAGCGTTCCAGGTTGATGGGGCAGCAATCACTTTTTAAGGTCTCCATATCGCAGCCCCCCGAACCTGAAAACGACATTGCCCGCGAAGTCGGTCACAGTTTGCCCCCAAAACCTCCCGATACCGGGAACGACAAATTAACTAAAAATAAAGCCAAAGAGTTGAAGGCCGGGCCGGATATCCTTTTCAACCAGCTAAATGACCGCCAGCACCGGGCAGTGGAACATCCCGATGGGCGCCTGTTGATCGTTGCCGGACCCGGCACCGGTAAAACCCGCACACTGACGATGCGTATCGCCCATTTAATGATCCGAAAAGATGTCTCTCCCGACAATATTCTGGCAGTGACCTTTACCCGTAAAGCCGCCCGGGAAATGCAGCAACGGCTGCGCGCGATTTTAGGCGATGCCCGCAAACGCCCGCTGGTGGCTACGTTTCATTCTCTGTGCTTTAAAATATTAAACGATCTAAAAAAAGAGGGAATGCAAGCGATCGTTGACGAGGATGAACGCAAAATCTTGCTACGCGAGGCCATTAAACAGGCCAAGGACCACGGGATTGCGGTTTCTCAAAAACCACAAAAGCTGCTGGACCGGATCATTGCGGCCAAGCAGCAGATTTTGAGTCCGGATGACTTAACCCAACCGGAAAATGTCACGGTTGATGCCCGCATGCTGGCCGAGGTGTATCATAGCTACCAGAATCTGTTATCCATTCAAGGATTAAACGATTATGAAGATTTGATTTTTAAAGTCGTGCGACTGCTGGAAACCGATTCGATGGTCTGCAAAAGATACCGCAATCAATTTCAGCATATTTTTGTCGATGAATATCAGGATCTAAACTACGGTCAGTATCGCATTATCAAGGCACTGGCGCCCCCCAACGCGTCAAATCGGAATCTATGCGTCATCGGCGATCCGGACCAGGCCATTTACGGTTTCAGGGGATCCGATGTGCGTTACTTTACCCGCTTTGTCGATGATTATCCCGATACCGCTGTTATTCAACTGACCCGCAATTATCGATCGACGGAAACCATTTTAGATGCGTCGTTTCAGGTGATCCAGGACCATCGGCTGCATGCCGCTGATGCCCGTACTTATTCTGAGAAAGCTGGTGTTAAAACCATCCGCATTCTCGAGCTTGCCAGCCCAAAGGCCGAGGCCCAAGCTATTGTCAGGATCATTGCGCAATTGGTGGGCGGCACCGGCTATCATTCCATCGATACCGGTCTGGTAGATGATGCCAATCTGGCTTCCGCCCGCAGCTATGTGGATTTTGCCGTGCTGGTTCGGACCCATCAGCAGATAAAGAGGATTGGCGAGGTGTTCGATCAGGCCGGCGTACCCTTTCAGATTGCCAGCCGGCAAAATTCCCTGAAAAGCTGGGGGCTGCCGGAACTGATTTCCATCTTAAAAGTCGTGCAAAGCTGCGGCAGTGACGTTGATTTGCACAACAGCCTGCAACTGTTTTCAGTCGGCATCAATAAAACGGCCGCCGAGCATTTTAAATCCTGGTGCTATTCCAAAAAGTTTTCACAGCAACAGGGTCTGATCAAAGCCAAACGTTTTCCAATTCCGGGCTTAAGCCGTGCCCAACAGCAAAAGCTCATTGATTTTGGCGAACAGTTGACGGGTATCGAAAACAGGATCGGCGATATGACGGTTGCCGAACAGCTACGGTATCTGTCACAGATTCCACAGCTCAGCGCCATTGTGAATAGCGAGCCCCGAGCCCGCGAGGCCTTTAACAGTCTGTTAACCCTGTCAGCGGATTACGGCGATAATATTGCTGAATTTTTAGCGAGTGCAGCTTTAGACACCGATACCGATGCCTATTTGCCCCAGGCGGAGAAGGTGTCTTTGATGACCATGCATGCGTCCAAGGGATTAGAATTTCCGGTAGTGTTTATCGCCGGCTGTGAAAAGGATTTGATGCCGTTAAACCGCCAAGGCGCCGAACCGGCCGATCCGGCCGAAGAGCGCCGCCTTTTTTATGTGGCCATGACCCGGGCCATGGAGCGGTTGTACCTGACCCGGGCCAAAAAGCGCAGCGTTTACGGCGAACTCCTGCCCCGATCCCTATCCCCCTTTGTAGCCGACATTGAAAACCGCCTAAAAAAAGATGATTCTCCAAAGCGCCAAAAGAAAAAAAAGAAGGAAGACAACCAAAAGCAGCTCAAGCTTTTTTGATATGCATGGCGCATAGCGTCAGTAGAAATTTATTAAAAAAGATTTTCATTAAAGATCTTGTTTCATTTTGTCGATATTTACTATTAGAATAATAATCGGCCGGCTTAGATGTACTCCCCCTTGGGCCAGGCAGTTTTGGTACACACAAGATATGGTGGGGGGGTAACTGAACATACTATAATCATTATATATTATTATAATTTTCTTGAGTTTCGACCCGAAGTATTGTAAAATTTAAGATATCCGGTGTCGGGCGAACAATCCAAGGGGGCCCTTGCTTTTGGGGGGCGGCGCAATAGGATTTGAATGGGTTTCGAGGTATAATGAACGGACGCGGAATTAAATTTTTTCAAATCGTTCTTTTCGGCATACTTTTCACTTTGATTGCAGCTGTTTCGTCGGTGAATGCAGATATTTTTATGTATATCGATGAAAACGGAGTGATGCATTTTACCAACGCACCGACATCCAATGAATACGATTACAAGGTCTATATCAAAGAAAAAACCGCCGTTTCCAGAAACTTTCACTCCACCAACAAGTACGACCACTTCATTTCGAACGCCGCCGAGCAAACCGGTGTCGACTCTCGCCTCTTGAAAGCCATGATTAAAGCCGAATCAGACTTTGACCCGCGGGCCGTTTCCCGCAAAGGCGCCATGGGCCTGATGCAAATCATGCCGGAAAACTTCAAAATGCTGAATTTAGAAAATCCCTTTGATCCCTGGCAAAACATCAGAGCCGGCGCGCAATACTTTCAAAAAATGTATGAACGCTTTAACGGCAAGCTGGCACTGTCCCTGGCGGCTTACAACGCCGGACCCACTGCAGTCGACCGTTACAAAAGAATTCCGCCTTACCAGGAAACCGAAGAATATGTGCGCCGGGTTCTGAGGTATTATCGAACCTTCAAACAACTCTAGAACCCATCTCAAAAATACCAACTTAATTTTTAATCTTCTTTTGCAACAGCAGTTCGATGAGGGTCCGGCCAACTTGGGCATTGTCCTGAATACCGCTGAAGCGAGTACTTCCTACACCATAGGCAAATAGCGGCACCATCGAGGCGGTATGTCCGGTGGTGGTAAAAGCGGTTGCGTCGACCCGCATGTTTTGAACTGATCCGTCGTGCACGGCCAGGCCGCCGGTTTCATGATCGGCAGTTACCACAATCAGCGTGCGGCCGCTTTTCTGAGCAAATTCGAGCCCTGCGCCTACAGCGTCATCAAAATCGATCAATTCAGCAATGAGGTATTGCGGATCATGATCATGGGCGGCCGTGTCGATCTGGGAGCCTTCCACCACAAGTACAAATCCATCGCGGTTTTTTGAAAGGATACGAATGGCAATCTGGGTCAGCCGGGACAGGGAATAATCACGATCGACGGCTTTTGGCAGGCTACCGGGTGCTAGCAGTGCGGCCAGTTTTTGGGTGTCGATGTGTTTGGATAACGTATCATAGGTGAGTATCACCGGCATGCGGGTTTCAAGCGTGGACAGCAGGTTTTTTTGATCTTTGCGCTTGCTTCCGTAGTTATTGGCGGGCACAAAATACGCCCAGCCCCCGCCGAAGAGAACATCAATGTCGCTGTTTACGATTTGTTCGGCGATATCGGTCTGCTGGCGGCGGTCGTCAGCGTGGGCCAGAAATGCGGCCGGTGTGGCATGGGTAACCGATTTGGTTGCCACCACCCCGATTGATTTGCCCTGCTCCTTTGCATATTCAAAAAGCGTTTTTAATGGTTCCTTCTCCACTGAAACAGAGATGGCGCGGTTGTTGGTTTTATAACCGGTTGCCAGCGCAGTGGCCGCAGCGGCTGATTCGGTTATCAGCCGGTTGGCGGAATGCGTGGTCACCAGGCCCACGGTAGAAAATCGTTCCAGGTTAATGTTGCCACGGGCGATTTTTCCGGCGGTGATGTGTGACACACCCATGCCGTCGCCGATAAACAAAATAATGTTTTCAGGGTAATCGTTGTCTGCGGCACAGCCCAACAGCAGAAACACGCAAAACAGGCTCATGTGCAAAAGACGGCGTGGCTTTTTTAAGTTCAACGGGGATGTCAATTTTATTTTCCCCTTGGCGCGACCCTGACCTGCATCATGACCTCACCGTATCCGAGGCATTCAACACCAGCATCAAGACATCTGACATGGCGCATGAAATGGAAATCATTGGGATCAAGAGCTTCACTTAATCTCTCATTGATTAAGGCCACCGGAATTGCCAATTGTGATATCAGATAGACGCACATTTTCTTAGGACATAATTTTGTTATAAAGTTACCATCCACATCCAGAATAAATTTTTGTCCGACCTGGTGTCCGGAGTTGCAGTGTTGGGCGCCGACAACCTCTGCTTCAATGGTGTAATGTGGGGCCGCCAGAGAGAGACGTTCGACCTGCCTAATCCGGTGCCCGCCCTTATGGAATGAATCCAGCTGTGATTGGGTATAACCCACCCGTTGTCCATATTTTTCAATGATGTCTTTTACCATTCTTTCGCTATTCTCTCCTTCAATAAGTTAAGAGGGGTGTTTTTGATAAATACGCCTTCTCTTTGATTTCGTTTAAAATAAAATGGGCCACATCGGCACGTGATATTTTTCCGGCTTTGACACCTTCAAGATCGACTAGCACCCGGTAGTTTTCTGTAAGCGGCCCGTTGGTGAGAAATCCCGGGCGAACAATGACCCACTCCAGATTAGAATTACGCACCAGTGCCTCCTGGCGCGCTTTATCTTCATATATGGTTTTTAGCAAAAGTGGATTAAAGATTCGGTCGTAAAAAAAGCCGCCGTGATTTTTGCTGTCGCCGGCGCCGATACCGGTGACACATATCAGCTGATTTGCATCTGAATTCGCCAGGGCTTCGATAACGGTTTTAGCACCTTCTGAAAATACGGTAACGGGCTTGCGGGTCGGATTGATACCGATAGTGATGCACACCGCGTCCTGATCTTCAACCGCGCGGTTGACAGCCTCGCTGTCGCGGATATCGCCTTTAATCACGCTCAGCCGGTCTTGGCTAACCGGCAGCCGTCCGGGATCGCGAACCAATGCCCTAACCGTATGGCCCTCATCAAGGGCCAGTTCAACAAGGCGGCGGCCGATTCCGCGAGTTGCGCCAATAACCAAAAGCTTCATATGCATGCCTTCCTTCGCTTAGTTCAGTTTTTGGGGGAGCTGTTCCAGGAGAACCCATTTTACCGTAACGCGGCGAATCAGCTCCGGCCAGAGTTCGGATGGATTTTGTGAAAAAACCGATTCCGCGTCCGCCTTTATAACATGCCAATCTCCGCGGGTTCTCTCAAAATCGAGTTGACTGGGTGCCCAGCCGGCATAACCGGCAAACAGCCGAAAGCGCTGCTCTTTGGTTGCCTTTTTTTTCATCAGGTGCTCGAGCACTTTCCAGCTGGAGCTGATGTAGACATCGGGAGCGACGGCGGTCGCATCTTCAGGCACTTTGGATGATCGGATAAGCAACAGCATCTGGTTTACGGCCACCGGCCCGCCAACGTAAATGGTATCTTTGAGCTGTTTTAGCTCCTTGATATCCGGAAATACCGTCGCCAGTTTTACCGTTGAAGGGCGGTTGATTACCAGCCCCATGGCACCGTCCAGTCCGTACTCGATCAGAAGCACCACGGTTTCCCGAAAATTTGGATCCTGGAGCTGGCGACTGGCCACCAGAAATTTTCCTTTCGCCAATTCTTCCCTGGATTCCGGCCTGCCGGGTCTTTCTTTGGGAATAGCGGCATTGAATCCCGGGCGCGCGGGATGGGGTTCGGTGGATTCCGCTGCTAAATGTGGGATTAAAAAAGGTGTTGCCTGCAAGATCAGGATCGCCAGCAGGAAATGGAATACCAGCAGTTGTGTCAGACGTTTGTTTCGGTATCTGGCGGGATTCAGTCTTACCCCCCCTTTCTATCTTAATAACTTGGGGATGACAGTGGAGATATCAAGGTTCGGTTTTAACAGGAAATGAATCGGCGCGTCAAGATGGCAGAAGCGGTAGGGTGTGGCCCTGTTTTATTCGCTGAATCCCAGACCTTTAAAGCCCTCTAAATGCGCCTGCTTGACCCGCCACGTGCCGTCTTTTTTCAGCAGCTGAAGCTTAATCTGGAATAGATCCGCATTTTCCCCCACCGTTTCAAGCCAGCGCCGGGGTTCTTCGTAGAGATCTTTTACGTCGGGAATCGTGCGATCCTTTTTGACGATCAGCAAATAGATCATGCAGGTAGCGCTGTTGTCTGTGGCTGAAATATCAACGGAGGGCTTCGGATACAGGACCTTCAGTTTGCCATAGTGCATTAGGGCCGCGAAGATGAATGCGCTTGATTTCTAACCGATTGTGATGGCCCGGAAGGGCCACAACATCTTCGGTGGTCAGCTCCATAATTCCACTGATATTGTGGTCTTCGGCCAGTTTGGCACCTTCTTTAATCAATGCGCGGATGACCTGCACATCATCTTTTTGCGAGCAGGCCGCCGCCAAAAAAAAGAAGAAAAATACCATCCAGAGTATCATCATTTGTGTCAGGGTTTTTCTATCCATCATCTTATCCCCTTTAAAATTCATATCCAAACGTTATCTTCCGCGGTTAAATCACCACCTGTATCGCCGGTGTTTATCGTACCTGTTGGTTCAACCAGCATTATTTCACATTGTTTTTCAGCATATGGTTTATGCTCAACCCCCTTGGGAACAATAAATAATTCTCCGTGTTTCAATTCGATTTTTCCATCACGGAAATCAATAGACATCTTGCCGTCAAGTACGATAAAAACTTCATCGGTGTCATCATGGCGATGCCAGATGAAGTCGCCTTGAAATTTCACAAGCTTGAAATGATAGTCATTCATCTGGGCAATGATTTTAGGTGACCAGTGGTCGGAGAATTTGGCGAGTTTTTCGCGAAGATTGATGGGCTTAAACTCCATTTTTCCTCCATATCGTTGCTAGGTAACGTCAGGCTTAAGATGCCGTGCATTTAGAATATGTTACCGAACAATAGGACCAAAAGTGTATACTTGGCAAGAGGGATTTCGTTGATGTGGCGAAGAACAATCCACGGGAATCAAATTTTTTGCTACTGATTGATGATGGATCCGACGCTACAGCGTAGGTGGCTGTCAGATTCCTACCGACATGAAAGTGATATTCACTACCGCTTCTTCGCTAAACTCCTGAATGGCGACAGATATCATCCCGTTCTTCTTTTCTGCTTAGCGAATCAGCTATTTAAACAGACGAAGTGTCATCGGATACCGAAAGTCCTCACCCTCATTGGCCTTGATACCACCGATGATGATCATAATCAGGCCGAATATCACCAGCGCAAAAATGAGGAAAAACCCGATGATGATGATACACAAAAGAAACGAAATCAAAGAGTAGATCATCAAGGTGATCTGAAAGTTAAGGGATTCCTTGGCCTGTTCGACGACAAAGTCGGATTCGTGTTTCTTTATTTGCCAGATAACGATGGGGGCGATGATATTGCCCAGGGGCACAAACATGGAAGAAAAGGTGCCGATGTGGGCAAACATGGCCCACTGGCGCTCCTCTTTTTCGGTAATGGGTTCGCCTCGATGGATTTGCTTATAGTTTTGACGTTTGACCAGAACCACCAGCGCCATTACCGGACCGGCGATAAAACCCAGAAAAAACAACCCCAATACCCAAACCATGCTTTTTATCAACTCAGCTATATCAAACTGTCGAATCAGCAGCCCATCGCCGCTCGGAATTTCACCGTCAACGATGGCGCTGTAGGTACCGAGGGTGTCGAATTGAACCTTTGCGATCGCCTGCCGTACGGTTGTGCCGAAATTCTCTGTTCCTGAAAATTCAGGCCGCTTTAATGCTAATTCATATCCGGTGACAAGATCCATAATGGTGACACCGAAATTCCGGCCCAATTGATTGTTGGCCATATTGAAAGCGGTAAAGGCGTTTGTTTCGTAATAAATTAAATAAGTACCGGGTTTGTTGATCTGAAGGTCTGTTTCACCCGGCACCATCAACCGCGTTCCGCCGGAAAGATATGATTGAAAGACGCTGTACATGCTGATCACACCGGCAATCATGGGAACTGTAAAAACCAAAATGGCAGCTATATACCAAAACCTTTTGGGGCGAATGTCTGCCGGTGCTATCTCGGGTTTAGCCTTCGCAGGCGGCGCCTGAACCGTATGGCCCGGCTCTGATTTAGGCGGCAGCGGCGGCGGCGTCTTGGCACTGCAATCATCCACCTGCGTGATTGTGCAATCCGCACCGGCTTCTTTTAAGGCATTATTGATTTTAATGACGGTCTGGTGATCGACATTTTTTTTAATTAAAAAGCGGTCGCCTGAAAAAAGTTTGTATATTTTTTCTTCGTTTGCTTTCAGCAGTTTGGCCAGGTTCGCTTTGACCTCATCGATATCCCATCCCGGGATGATTTGTCCTGTGAATTCGAGATTATATAGCTTTTCTACCATTTTGGGTCCTTTATGTCCGCAGTGATTATGCCCCTGTGCGGGCAGGGGCGGGACCTGTGGGCTCCAATTTTATCTTCGGTCGAAAAGAGGAAATTGTTTAGGCCTTTTTCAATTTTGACGTGTTTGAGCACATCTGTTATATTTTCCAGCTGTTATTCATCTATTTGATAAAGAGGAGGTCATCTCTTGGCGTTACAGCTGGTAAAAGACAGGCGTTGCTTTGTCTGTGGTGTGGAAAACCCTCACGGGCTAAAAGTAAAGATTGTGTATGATGGTGTCGATCGGGTCGAGGCGGAATTTATAGCCGAAGATCGCTATCGGGGCTGGTCCGACTATCTTCATGGCGGGGTTTTAACTCTCATTTTTGATGAAATGCTGGGATGGCTGTCACGCTATATGGGGCATGATGCCATGACCGCCAGACTGGAGGTGCGTTACCGCAAGCCAGTACCGTTGGGCAGCCGGCTGACATTTAACGGTGTTTTGGAAAGAGAGATAAAAGGGCTGCTGGATATCAAGCTGGAAGCCAAACTGGATGATGGATCCGTGGTGGCGGAAGGAAAAGGCCGGATGATGATCATTGAAGATTAACTGGACGACTGCCTGCCTGAATTCCGATCCAATTAGAACCCATCTCAAAAATAGGATTTTGGTTCAAGATTCCGTCTTCGCCTAAAGGCTTCGCAGGGACACGCGCGTTGAGGCACCAACAAAGATATTAGGCCAAAAGACATTTTTGAGATGGGTTCTATTGAATATCATCTACCGTGTAGGTTCCCCATTGGCCGATCTTGACGATGCCGTCTTCCTCCAGGCCCTCTTGAATCGATTGAAAAACCGCATCGACGGCTTTGGCGGCAGTCTTTTTGGGGAGATCGCCCAGTTTTTCGGCGACTCTTTTCACCAATTCTGTTTTATTCATTCCTACCCTCTTTTATTTCCATCCAATGACTTTGTACCCCTTATCCCGCAGGCACTGCTCCACAAAACGGCGCTCGATCTCATCGGGATCGCCCGATTTCATGGCGCCGCGTGCCAGGCCTCCCGCACCGCCGCCGGCTGCTCCGGCGGCTAATCCGCGACCGGGGCGTCCGGTGACCAGCCCCACAGCGCCTCCAACCGCAGCACCCACTGCAGCGCCTTTTGCAGTTGAACCGGCCACCTTTTTGCCTTGATCGGTCGCATGGCCGTAGTCGGCAGCCAGCTGGATGCAGTCATTAATATCGGCCTCCGCCGCAGATTTGCCCACAGCCTGGTAGGTTGGATTGGGGTAGAGAACCGGGCGCTTTTTGGCACAGGCCGACATCAAAACCGCGGTGCCAAGCAGGAATATGACGATTGCATATCTTTTTTTCATGATCAATTACCTTGATTATCATACCTAAAAAAAGCGTTTGGCGATAGTTAATTTTTTATAAACATCATCTCGGGTGGGAACCGGATCATTTGCTGTCATTGGATGCATTTATTCTTACAGACGCGTCACAATGTTACTTTTGTCTACAAATTTTTATGACTTACTGAATGTATATCAGGCATTTGGCCGGGGCCCGGCTTCATCATTCTGTTCAAGCCCCGAGCTTTCGGGATCGGGTTTGCCTGTGGACGCATCCCGTACGGAAGGATCAACGAACACGTCCCACAGCTGCTGGTGGCGAGATCCCTGGCGGATTCTTTCATGGATGAAGTAAAAGAGATAAGCCAGAAACAGTCCGAGAAAAATAAAAAAAGAGACAATCAAAAGGGATTCGACTAGGGTTGCCATTGCAGTGCTGAAATTTTCGCTTTTGGCCATGCGGTAGACCACCGTGAAAATAAACACCAGCAACGCCGAGACAAATAGAATTGTGTGCAAGGGGTTAATTATGCGCCCCTGCCGGTTTTGAACCTGCCGCGTCATTTTTTTCCCCTTTTCCCCCTCTGGCCTTAGATTAAAGTATATCGAAAATCGGCTCAAATGGCAATTTTTTCTGCTAAGCATTCATCAGAATTATCTTGACAAATATGGCAATAAGGTTCAAACATAAGCATATTAATAGTCATATTATAGATATATATAAATGATTTCAATAGGTTCAAGAAATAATTTGCTTTACGTCGATATTTTCGAAACCATCCGGGACCGAATCGTGTTTGGTCATTATCCGCCTGGAATGAATCTGTCGGAGAAGGATCTTTGCCGGGAGTTCAATGTCAGTCGCACCCCGTTGAGAGAGGCCATTCAAAAACTGGTAGACTTGAAGCTGGTTACCGTTATCCCGCGCTTCGGTACCCATGTGACACCGATTGATATCCAGGAAATTCGCAGTGCGTTTGAGGTCAAAATAAAGCTCGAAGGGCTGGCCGGCGAGCTGGCAGCCGTGCGCATCGGGCCCGATCAGCTGGAAGTGCTGGATGGGCTCATAAAAGAAGCTGCTCGTGGTAATCAAAAGAGCGAAGACCGCCGGCACCATCGCCTGATCGAAATTGATAGCCGCTTTCATACCATCATTCATCAGGCGACCCGGAATCCGATTCTGCAGGAATTTCTGAATAATCTTCATTACCGCTGTGCCAGACTCTGGAATTCGTCTTTGAATGATGTGGTCCCCAATGAGGAAATTATTGACCAGCTGCAAAGCGTTTGCAATGCGCTCAGGCGAAAGGACCCGGAAAGTGCCCGCAAGCATATGGAGCGGCATGTTCAATATTTTATTGACGAAATTAAAATGCGACTTTTGTAATTCAAGCCAAGACAATTTTTAGGAGGAAATCATGGAAGTTTTAAACTGGAAAGATAAAGAAGACGTTGAAATCAAGACATTCCCTTACCGGGGCCAGCAACACGATGTCAAAGGCATCAGCATTCGCTGGCTCTCACAACACGGTGATGATGGCACGGGCTATCCCGAGTACGGTCTGCGGTTTTTCACAGCTCAGCCCGGCGGTGAAATCCCGATTCACAATCATTTTTATTACCAGACCATGTACATCTTGAGCGGCCAGTTCGAATGCTATCAGTATGATCCGCAAACTGATGAAGTGGTTAAAAAAGTGGTGTGCGGGCCCGGGGATTTCATTTATGTTCCCAGCCTGGAACCCCACGGCATGAAAAACATCAGCGACACGGAAACGGCAACCTTTTTGTGCTGTATCGCCAACGTCTATGATCAGGAAGACGTATAACCGGAGGATATCATGAAAATTGCGAAGAGATTGGAAACATTCGAAGCCTATCTGGGCACCGCAATGAATGTGATCCTTACGCGCATGAAAGACGAGGGCAAGGATGTGATTAACCTGGGGCTGGGAGATCCCGACGTCCAGCCGCCGGACGAACAGCGCCAGGCCCTGGCAGATGCCTGTATGGATGTGGATCATCACCATTATCCCAGCTTTTATTCACCGATGCCTTTTAAGGAAGCTATCGCCGGATGGTACCAGCGACACTTTGAGGTCCAGTGTGATCCGGAAACCGAGGTGCTGGCACTACTGGGCTCAGCCGATGGTCTTTTTCACATTCACACCTGTCTGCTTGATCATGGCGACATCGCCCTGGTGCCGGATCCATGTTATCCGGCCTATGTCGCCGGGGTAAAAATTGCCGGAGGTGTTATTGAAACGGTGCCGCTTAAAAAGGAAAACGGGTTCATGCCGGATCTGGCTGCCATCAGGCCGGAAGTGGCCCATAAAGCCAAAATGATATGGGTGAATTACCCCAACAATCCCACCACGGCCGTGGCAACCGAAGAATTTTATCAAAACCTGATCGATTGGGCCCACAAGTACGATGTGGCCGTCATTTCCGATAATCCCTATTCGGAGGTGTGTTTCGAGGATTACCGCGCCCCCAGTTTTTTGCAATTTGACGGTGCCAAGGAGGTCGGAATTGAATTCAATTCATTGTCCAAGGCGTATAATGCCTGTGGTTGGCGCACCGGTATGATGCTGGGAAACCAAGACATCATCGCGGGCATGGCCAAAATCAAATCCCATTCCGACCGGGGCATGTTTTATCCGCTTCAGGTGGCCGCTACCGAAGCGCTAAACGGTCCCACCGATTTTATGGCTGAGCGCAATCGCATGTACCGGAAACGGCGGGACGTGGTTGTCAATGGCCTGCTCGACATGGGACTGGATTTGCAGATTCCTCAGGCCACTTTTTATGTCTGGGCCGATATTCCCAAAGGCTTCAAAGATTCAAAGGAATTTTGTTTTAAGGTGCTGGATGAAATTGCGGTCTGGATGATTCCCGGCTCGATGTACGGTACATACGGCGAAGGTTTTTTCCGTATTGCCCTGACCCATCCGGCCGAGCGGCTGGCCGAAGCCATGGAGCGGTTGGGGAAGTTTCTTACTTAATAAGGAATTACATCCATTTTAATTTATTACGCACGCAAAGGCGCAAAGCTGCTAAGGCGCAAAGAATTTTGATTTACGGTTATGCAGAAAGCCCAAGTTAAGCTCTTTCAACCACGAAGAGCACGAAGGACACGAAAAGGGATTTTAAATTTATTCTATCCTACCTTCGTGATCTTCGTGGTGAGATAACTATCGGAGGTATTCAACTGGAGATCAAGCCATGTGCTGCAATACAATCGCAGTTCGGTTGGGAAGATACAGGCTTAAGTGATGTTGGTCGGGATGACCGTTTTTTTCAGGCAAGGTTAGATGCTTCTGATCGGCCGTGAGGCGGTCGTGGCCACCGTATCGAGCAGCGTCGCTGGTCAGCAGCATGCGATAGGTTCCCGGCGGGGCTTCAAAGCGATAATCGTTGTAAGATTGTGCAGGGTGGAAATTAAAGGCAAACAACAGACCGGCGCGTGCAAACACGATCAGCTTGTTATCGGAATGCTCATACACAAGGTGCAGGTCGGTGGTATCCAGCAGGCGGTGTGTTTTGGCCATGGCAATCATTTCCCGATCAAAGCGGGCCAGAAACTGATATTTTAAGTTGTCATCGTCGACCAGGTGCCACTGCCGGCGGGCATAATGATAGGACCAGTTGTTGCCCTCCCGCGGAAAATCGATCCATTCCGGGTGCCCGAATTCATTCCCCATAAAATTCAAGTAACCGTTACCGGCGCTTGCCAGGGTGATCAGCCGGATCATTTTCTGCAGGGCCAGGCCGCGGTCCACTTTGATATTTTGCGAATCAATATGCATATGGTCATACATATCGGCGCCGATCAATCGGAAAATAATGGATTGATCCCCCACCAGCGCCTGGTCATGGGATTCGGCATAACTGATGGTTTTTTCATCATGGCGCCGATTGGTAAGCTCATGCCGCAGCTGGTCGAGGGGCCAATGTTCATCGGCCACATCCTTGGTCAGCTTGATCCAGAAATCCGGAACTCCCATGGCAAAGCGGAAATCAAATCCGAAGCCGCCGTTATCAGCCGCCACCGCCAACCCCGGCATGCCGCTGACATCTTCGGCGATGGTCAGCGCATCCGGTCGCACGGCATGGATGACTTCGTTGGCCAGCGCCAGATAGGTTAAGGCCTCCTCGTCCACGCTGGCATCAAAATAATCGTCATAAGAGGTAAACGCCTTGTCAAAACCGTGGTGCCGGTAGAGCATGCTGGTGATGCCGTCGAAGCGAAAGCCGTCCAGTTGATATTCGTCGAGCCAGAAGCGGCAGTTGGAAAGTAAAAAATGCAGGACCTGATACTTGCCGTAATCAAAACAGCGCGAATCCCACAGTTCATGGCGCCCGCGGGTCCCGTCGTGAAAATACTGATACAGGGTGCCGTCAAACCGGCTGAGGCCTTCAACCTCGTTTGAGACCGCATGGGAGTGAATCAGATCGATAATGACGGCCAGTCCGGCGTTGTGGGCTTCATCGATTAACGCTTTTAGATCTTGCGGTGTGCCGAAGCGGGATGAAGCCGCAAAAAAACTGGACACCTGATAACCGAAGGATCCGTAATAGGGATGTTCCGGGATGGCCATGATCTGCAGGGTATTGTAGCCGGAAGCTTTCACCCGGGGAAGAATGTTGGCCCTAAACTCCTGATAGGAACCGATTTTGCCCTCCTGCTGGGCCATGCCGATGTGAACCTCATAAATAAGGGGCGCCTCGACCGGCCGCTGAAAAGTTTTACACTGCCAGCGATACGGAGAATCCGGCCGCCAGACCTGGGCATTGAATATCAGCGATTCCGGATCCTGCACCACGCGCCGCGCATAGGCCGGGATGCGATCGCCCATGCCGCCGGGCCAGTGGATGCGCAGGCGGTAAAGATCCCTGTGATCAAGGGTGTCTGCCGCAAGACGTAGTTCCCAGATGCCGTCTTCAAGCGCTTTTAAGGCAAAGGCATCTTTTTCCCGCCAGCCGGTCATATCGCCAATCAGAAAAATCGCCGTTGCGTTAGGTGCCCACTCGCGAAAAACCCATTGATCGTTTTCAAAATGCAAGCCAAAATACTCATGTCCGGACGCAAAGTCCGCCAGGGATTCGAATTGCCGGGTCAGCCGCTGTCGGGTTTCAGCAATTTTCAACAGGCGTCGGCCGATAATGTCTTTATAAGGCGCTAAATACGGGTCGCTTTTCATCAGACGCTGAAGCGCCAGATTAATCTGATTTTGCGGGATACCATCTGATTTATTCGATGTCATTTTCTTCAATCGGGCGGGTCGGTTGTCCGGCCTTCGCTTTTGCTTCTGGATTGGGTATATTTTCAACGATCAACCGGCGTTTGAGCATCCGTTCGTAAAGCGCAATATATTGGCGCGCAGTATTGGCGTGGGTAAAGGTTTCGGCACTTTCTTTCATAATTCGCCTGATTTGTTGATTTTTAGTGGTTTTCGGCAGGTTGTAAAAATTCATGGCCTGCTTGATGGCCCAAAAAAGACCGTTGGAATCGAAGTTTTTAAACAGGAAGCCGTTTCCCTGATCCCGGGTCAGATCCAGATTAACGATGGTGTCGTGTATGCCGCCGGTGTCGTGGGCAACCGGCAGGGCGCCGTAAATGGGCGCGATCATCTGGGGCAGCCCGCAAGGCTCAAAACGGGAAGGCATCAATATAAAATCGGCAGCACCGTATGCCAGATGCTCCAAACGAAAATCAAAATCGCAAATGGCGACGCGATTTTCAGCACCGTGAAAGGTGATAATGTCTTTGAAGACCCTCTGGTAATTCCCATTGGCGACAAAGATGATTTGCAAATTTTGTTTCCAATAGGTTGAAAGGACCTTGTATAAAATATCTGCCAGCAAATGGCAGCCTTTTTGAACCGGATCCAGGCGCGAAGGCCAAAAAAACACAGGGGCGGCCTCATCCCCAATAAGGCCTAATTTTTTTTGGATAAAGGTTTTATTGGCTTTTTTGCCGGATACAAAATCTTTGGGGCTGTATTTTTGTATCAATTCCCTGTCTGTGGCGGGGTCAAACGAAGGATCGGGCGCATTGAGGATTCCCGCGGCGCAGTCGGCCTTTACTTTATTTGCCAGTTCCTGTTTCAGGGGCGGATAGACAAAATCATGCTGGCCGTTAATGATTTCCGCTAAAAAGTTGGGGCTGACCACATTGACAAAATGGGCGGCAAAAACCCCGCTGGTCAGCAGATCCACGGGGTTGGCCTCCCGGGCCGCTTCATAATGATTGGCCATATTCTCAAAATATAAATTTTGCCAGAAATAGGCGGCATCGATTCCGCGATCCTCAATGAATGCAAGGGTTGTTTTTACGGTATGCACATTATGGACGGTGAATAAACAGGGGATGCCCATTTGGCGGGCCATGGCCGGAATTAAGCCGGTCATCCAGTCATTGCAGTGGATCAGGTCGGGCTGAACATGGGGGATGATATTGTTGATGACCTCGCGCTGAAACGCCAGCGCCAGTTTGATATTTTCGGTACCATAGTCGGAATAGACCCGATTGACATAGTAAAACGCACGGTCTTCTGCCAGATGAATGCGATCATCGGGCATTCTTCTCCGAATCTTTTGGAATTCTTCCTTTAAGACCGGTGCCAGACCGTCGCTGAAAATAGCCCGATAATCCGGGATGGCCACGTGCACATCGGCACCCTGCTCAAATAAGGCGGTAACCAGGGCCGCCGACACATCGGCCAGCCCGCCGGCTTTGGCCGTAAAATAGGAAGCCAGCCCGCCCATGCGGTCCGGCAGGTAGGTTACTTCCGGGGTCACCACAAGCACCCGCGGGTTGCAGGGAGCTTCACTCATGCGTTTTGTCTTTCTTGAAGCGCTTAAAAACAACCGCTTTTTATTTATTTTGACCGGTAGTTATTGGCAATCCGTTATTTGTTATTTAAACAAGAGCATTTGCAAATCGTATTTCCCCACAATAACGATTAACAAATAACGAATAACGACATGGGCTATGCCCATGTCAGCAGCCGGGGCGTGGATTTGACGCGCTCATCACCCCGGGGCGTAACTCTGACGGTAAATCCGAATCGACCCGAACTCTGGCAGTTTAAGGAACAGCCGTACAGGTAATGGCCGTTGCCGCGGTCTTCCAGGACGTTCATTTGTTCTACATGGCCGGCCTCCAGATCTTCTAAAGATTTCATATGACCGTAGTAAAGCTCAACATCGATCTCATCGGGATGAATCTCGGCGAGATTTACCTCCGCAGTGACTCCGAATTTTTCGCCCACCCGATAGGGACGCAGATTATTTCTCACAGGAGGCTGGATCTCAATATTATTCCACAGAGAACGCAGCCGTTTGATTTGACTGGCCAGATTCCTTGCTTCTTCCGCCTGATTGGCAAGCAGGGTATCATAACGTTTGGCCGCCGGGAGATAGTAACGGTTGCTATAATCGGTCACCATGCGAAGACTGCAAAACATTTCCATCGCCATTTTCATGGAGGCCTTCATCTTTTGCAACCAGTCTGCGGGCAGGTCGCCGTTTTTTCGATTATAAAAACAGGGGATTACCTCATTTTCCAGTACATTGTAAAGCGCTTGACTTTCCACGGCATCCTGATAGTCGTGATCCCTATATTCCTCACCGTTTCCGATGCGCCAACCTCTTTCCTCGGTGTATCCTTCACACCACCATCCATCAAGTATACTCACATTCAGCACCCCGTTGATAGCCGCTTTCATTCCGGATGTCCCGCAGGCCTCAAGGGGTCGCCGGGGCGTATTGAGCCATACATCCGCGCCCTGAAACAGGTGGCGCGCCAGATGCATGTCGTAATCTTCAAGAAAAATGATGCGATCACGAAGTTCCGTTTGGCTGGCAAACATGAAAAGTTTTTTAATGAGCTCTTTGCCCTCGTTGTCTTTCGGATGTGCTTTGCCGGCAAAGATAAATTGAGCCGGGTATTTCTTAGAGTTAACGATCGCCTTCAGGCGCTCGGGATCCTTGAATAGCAGGTGGGCGCGCTTATAGGTTGCAAAGCGCCGGGCAAAAGCGATGGTCAGCACGTGTGGGTCCAGTACCGATTCAAGCGTTTCAATCACATTGCTGGGCGCATTGCGCCGGGTATATTGTTTGATTAATTGTTCGCGGCAGGTGCGCACCAGACGAGAGCGGTTCATTTCATGGCTGCGCCACAGTTCTTCGTCGTAAATGTCCTCAATCCGATTGATATTTTCCGGTTTGCGGGAACTCATGTACCAATCGGGCCCGAGATAGCGGGTAAAAAGATTGGCAAATTCCGAGGAAATGAACGAAGAAATATGAATACCATTGGTGATATGGGATATGGGGACTTCTTGCACCGGTCGTTCAGGCCAGACATGGGACCACATGCGCCGGGCCACGGATCCATGCAGATCACTGACGCCATTGCAATGGGATGCCGCATGCAGCCCCAGAATGAACATCGACAGCGGTGCATCCGGACCGGAACCCACCGGCTGTCCCCAGGATAAAATTTCTTTTTCAGTGGTTTGCAGCCTTTCTTCAAGGTGTTTTAAATACGGTTTGACATGCTCGGCCGGGAATTCATCATGCCCTGCGGCCACCGGTGTATGGGTGGTAAAGACCGTGGTGCGGGGGACGATTTCAAGAGCGGTTTTAAGGTCAACGTTATGGACCGATATGGTTTGAGCCAGCCGCTCCAGGCTGGCAAAAGCAGAATGTCCCTCGTTCATATGCAATACCCTGACGTTGATTTGCATGGCTGCCAGGGCGCGCATCCCGCCGATTCCCAATAACATCTCCTGGGCCAGGCGAATTTTCTGATCACCAGCGTAGAGCCTTGAGGTGATTTCGCGATTCACCGGTTTGTTCTCAAGAATATTGGTATCCAGCAGATACAATGGAATTCGGCCGATCATGATTTTCCAGATCATGGCATGAATGGGGCCTTCCGGCCCGGCAATCGAAACCCGCAATTCATTGCCCGGATTATCCTGCACGCGCTCAACCGGAAGTTCATAAAGATCCGTTTCCGGATAAGCTTCCTGTTGCCATCCATCAGGGTTCAGATACTGGCGAAAATAACCGTATTGATACATAAGCCCCACCCCGGTTAATGGAAGACCCAGATTGGACGCTGCCTTCAAATGATCACCGGCCAGAATACCTAAGCCGCCGGCAAACAAGGGCAGGCTTTCATGAATCCCGAACTCCATGGAGAAGTAGGCAACGGTATCCTGGGGACCAAAAACAGAATCGCCGAGATCGACTCCATCCATTACCCGGATTTGAAATTGCTCTTGAACCGCTTTCAGGTGAGCCCGATAGCCTTTATCCTTTGCCAGTTTTTCACAGTGGCTTTGTGAAATTTTTGATAGGAAGGCAATGGGATTGCGGCCGGATTCAGTCCAGAGCGCCGGATCCATGCGACGGAATAGCTCGATGGCATTTTTATCCCAACACCACCACATATTGCGCGACAGGACTTCGAGAAACTGAAGATTTTCCGGTATATTGGGAAACACTTGAAATGTTTGGAAATTTTTCATATGGCAGTCATCCTTAATATTTTATATTGCCGGTATCGGCGTTACGGGTTTATCCCATGTGAGCAACTCCTGCAGTTGGATTACAGCAGAATAAAGCTTAAAGTTTGAAAAAGCAATATATCCTAAATTAATTTAGGAATTGAGGAAGAAAGAAATTAAGGAATTCAGGAATTCAGTGCATTTTCATTTGCGATTTTTAATTCCTAAATTCCCCAATCCCCCAATCCCTGAATCCCTCAATTCCTTAATTATCATTTTTTAATTTTAGCCAGACCCGCAACAGTTCGCTTGCCCCCCAGGCCTGGGCATCGCATCCGCACGCGGTATGGGGATAATCGCCATCTAAAATTTCCGGTATATGGCCCAGGCAGCCGTGTTCGATAAGCGGCGCGCTGCCGGTCAGCCAGGACAGCGCCGTTTCCGTGCTTTCTTTTCCATAGGTCATGGCCCATGCTTCAGCAAAAGACGGAAACAACCAGGTCCAGGCCGTACCGTTATGATAGGCCGGCTTGCGCCGGGTGTCTTCGTCACCCTCATAGCGTCCCTGGTAAGGATGGTGAGGGTCGTTGATCAATTTTCCATGATGATGAATTTCAATCCCGTGTCGAACCGGTCGGTCGGCCAGGCTGCGGATGGCACCCGGTACCAGTAGTTCCTGGCAGGCCGCCAGGATATGCTTGCATTTTTGCGCTTCTTTGATTGCGCCCAGCGTGATGGCTAACAGCTGATTGGGGCGCAGGGCGTCATCAGCCGTTGCATCTTTGGCCGTCTGGCCGGGAGCGGCGTGAAGACAGTCGGACAGGTAGCTTAAATCCGGCTGCCAGAAGTACTTTAGGATCGAGTCTTGAACCTGTTGGGCCAGGCGCTGCCAGGCGTTAATGGTTTCAGCAGGATCAATTTTGGACAAAAAGCAAAGGGCGGCATGCCAGAGAGCCTGGATTTCAATGGGGTAGCCCTGTCGGGGGGTGCCGGCCGGATGATTGGTGTCCATCCAGCTAAAGTGTGTCGGGCTGAAAATCAACCCGGATTCCGGGTCCATGTGAACGCCATTGGGGGTGCCGGCTATTATGGATTGACCGATTGATAAAAAGATCTGGCGCATCGAACGGCCCCCGCAATCTGAATCAATGAATTGCTCATCACCTTCTGCTCGAACCAAATCCGCACAGGCCGTGATCAACCACAGCGGTGCATCGGATGTATCCCGGTTGGCGGCGTTTTCGGCCTGAATCATGTTCGGCAGGGTGCCCTGTTTTTCAAAACGGGCAAACTGAATGATGATATCCCGGGCGTCTGCCATATTTCCGGCCGCCACCAGTCCGCGTACAAATATTAAGGCATCCCGTCCCCAATCCAGAAACCAGGGATAGCCGGCAATGACGGTTTTTAAATCACCGCGCTTGACCACATAATGGTCCAGGGATGTTTGCAGTATTCTTGTGAAGGTTTCAGCCCCCGCTTCTTCTTCTTCCGATACCGCAAGAGTTATTGAATGCGGGATGGGGGGCTCCCGCGCCGGCATTTCATTTTCGGAGCCGGCATCCGCCCAGAGGGTTACGGTTTGATTGCCTTCGATACTAGCGGACAGGTATCCGGGGCTGAACAGATCTGAATCCGGATCATGGCCCCGCCGGGCATCTTCGGACCGGTTTACCATATAAAGCCACTCCGGTTCCCATACAAACGCGCCGTTGAAAATTTGCATCCTCAGGTGATGGTTTGCGTCGGGGGCAAAATGAAAGCCGTTGGAAAAAGCGGTTACCGCATCAGGCCACTGATTTTCAGGACCCTGATACGCTTTGGTAGATGCGTGAAAATTGCGGTTTTCAATATCCGGCCGTAAAATGATTGTTACCGGTTTGGAATCCGCCAGCCGTTCCGGCCGATCACCGGCCGGATGGCGAAAAAGGCTCAACGTCACTGAATTTTGATTCCCAAGCATTTCTACCCGGGCGGTTATCATAACATGCTCTCCCTGGCCGGTGGGGATGTGATACTGCCAGATTCCGCTGGAATCCTCTGCCAGGCGGAACAATTCCAGGCAGTCCGTATTCAAAGCTTGCGAATAGCCTTGAAATACCACCCAGGCCCGGCAGCGGCTGAACATCACCCAGCGGTCTTCAGGATAGTGCGGATTAAAATTGGCTGCCAGCAATCCATCATAGCGGCTGGTTAGATTTCCCCAGGAAACCGGGCTGTGCAGCATTGCCCCGCGGCCATTGGTTCCCAGAAAGATGAAATCCTTATGCAGCAGTTCTGAATGTCTAATGGCCTGCTTTACACGAGCATTTTCAGGTCGGGGCAAAAACAGCAACCGAGCGACTTCATGCCGACAGCGTTCTGAACCAGCGGTCGCATAGACCGATAGCGCCAGGGTACGGGTTTTTAGGGTCTGAGGAGTTGCCAATGGCAGAAACAGGGCAAAGTGGTCTCCATTCCCATCTGCGCCCGGGAGACTGACCTCCGCTGCGACGATTCGGTCGCCACTCAGAATTCGCGCTCGAAAGGAACTTTCGCTGCGAATGAGCAGAAAATGATCCGGGGGAATCATGACTTCCCGCCGCAGGTCTTGCGGCCACTGCCATACGATAACTCGCGGTTGACGGCCATGGGGGTAATGCCGGCTGCAAAAATCCGACGGATTTTCCTGCAATAGCCGGGCGGTCTGTTTGAGGTCAAAATTTTCAAGATGTTTGATTCCCCGTAGATAAGCGACCACTTCAAGGGCTTTGGCATACAATCGCTGTTGCTCGATTCGTTCAGGCAGCAAGAAAGGTTGTTTGGGGAAATTTTCAACTTGCTGAAGATCTTTCTCGTTAGCTGAAAGACACAACACCTGGCCGGGTTCCAGCAGCAGTGTATTTAGGCCATTGGATTCGATAACCTTTATTTTATCTCCGCTTAGCAGGTCGTAAAAAACAGATGATTTCAGCCCTGTTGATGCGCGATCCCATGTCGCGGTTGTCCGGTTTTCAGGATCCAGGTTGACAATGATCAGCAACCCTTTTTCGGACCCGGGGTGCTGTCGTTTCAGGACGATAAAATTACCGTCCTTTTTGTGATGCATGCTTAACACGACGTCTTCGTGAAACGCCGGATGGGTCTTGAGCAGATCACTGAGCCGCCGAATGTCTGCAACCTGGTTGGATTCGGCGCCCCAGTTTAATGAAGGCGCATCGTGGACATTGATTTTCTCGGCAGCAAACCATTCCACCCCGTTGGCAAAACCGAAGGCGCCGTTGTGAGAACTCATTGCGCACAGGGCGGTGCGCATCCGGGCATAACTCTCGGATTGCTTTGCCAGCCTGAGATTGTCATGTGTTTCTGCAAAGTTCACCATGATGCCGTCAGTCGCTGAAATATCGATGGCTTCCGGCAGGTAATGTTCGATCTGACCGCGATCGTAATTTTGAAACAGCTCTGAATAGGCCCAATTTAAATTGGCGCTGTTTAAAAGATCGCGCGTCACTGAAATTTTGCCGCCCAGACCCTCGAGTAAAAAGACCACATCTGGGAATTGCTCCCTTACTTTGGCAACAATGTATTTCCAGGCTGCCAGCGGGATCATGTAACCGGCATCACAGCGGAAACCGTCCACACCCCGCCGGCACCAAGTGATAAAGACATCCGCCATGTATTGCCACAGACCCGGCTGGGAATAATCCAATTTGGTCAGATCTTCCCAGTCAACGCCCCAGGCGCCGGGAACCTCGATGCGGCCTTCGGGGTTTCTGACCAGCCAGTGCGGGTGGGTTTCATGCAGTCGGGCGGCCCATCCGGTGTGATTGATGGCGATGTCGATCAGGATTTTGGCATTGCGCTGATGGACAGCGTCCACCAGTTCGATAAATTGCTCCAAGGGGGTGGCATGCGGATCAAATTCAGCCAGCGCAGGGTCAACCGCGGTAAAGCTTAAAGCGGCATAGGGGCTGCCGAATCTTCCCATGCGCCCGTAGGTTGTTGGCGTGGGGTGAATTGGCAGCAGCAAAAGAATGCGGCATCCCAATTCGCCGATAATAAAGTCGAGTTCTCCAATCAGGTCTCGAAAGGTCCCTGAGGGCGGAATCACTGCGTAGCCGTCGTGATCGAGTTTTCGGACGCACTGTTCATCAGACGGGGACAACCGCCGGGTTCCGGCCATGTTGGCGCCGAACTGCCGCACAAACGCATTATAAATGATGTTGGCGCAGCAGGCATCAGCTGGTTCAACATTGACGGCGGTGTTTGGCCCCGGCGGCCATGCGGGTTGTGCTGCGCCTTCTTTTAAGAAAAAACATTTGGCTTCAAAATGACCCACCTCATACAATGGCAGGGTGGCTTCAAAACGCCCGTCATCTATCCGCTTCATGGGAATATCGAACCAGGCTCTTCCCAGAGGCGGTTCATTTTTTTCAACTTCCCGGATAATTTCATTTCTAATAATTTTTGCATGACCGATATTGGTGCGCACCCAGGCGGTGCCTGACTGGGGTTGGGGCAACGTCAGGGTCAAGGTCAGCAAATCCCCGCAGAAGCGGATCATCCGGCTTCCCGGTCGGGGGTCTTGGACTATCTGGGCGTCCTGGGTCATAATTCTTACCTAAATTGAGCGTTTCAAATTTTAAAAAAGGATCATTTTTTGCTTTTCAGAATAAGATATTAAAATATAATATGAATTCTGAATTTGCAAAAATTTTTGTCACCATTTGTTCAAAGAAATTTTTAAGAACCTCAGCGGCGGTCAACCGATTGTAAAATTGAAATTTCTCTTGAAAAAATATAAATATAAGTATAAGAAATTTTTATAGATTTATCAATCCGTCATTTTTTTGCAAACCGGTTTGTACAACGGTTCGAAAATCAAATTTAATCGTTACCCTGTTAGAAACCAGCTTAGGACGAGTAACTATGAGATATCGTTTTGTGTTTATTTTGGGTGTCACTGTTGCCATCCAACTTTTTCTTTTGTTTCCAGTACATTTCCTGAAAGATGTCACTGTTGCCAATGCGGATCAGCTAAAATTGTTTGAGGCGGTAATGTGTGAAGAAATTTATTCCGATACCCCCCGAAACCCGACATCGGTGTTCTCCGCCGGTAAAGAAAAAGCGGTGTGCTTTTCGGTATTTGATCCGGTACCGCAAAAAACGGTCATTTACCACAACTGGTATCATCGCGATGTGCCGAGCGCTAGGATACGGCTGCAACTCAAGCCACCCCGCTGGTCAACTTTCAGCAGTATTCAACTGCGCAAAACTGATATTGGTCCCTGGCGGGTAGAAATCACCGATGACACGGGTAATATCTTTGGGGTGTTACGATTTAGCGTGACGGATTAACAGACCATGGAAAAACTGTTTATTTTTTTATCCTCTATTCGCTGGCAGGATATAATTGATATCAGCTTGAACAGTTATATCCTTTTCCGATTTTACGTGCTTTTTAGAGGAACCAATGTTTTTCGGGTTCTCATCGGCATGACCGTCCTGTGGTTTTTACAGCGAATTGCAATCTCGTTAGGTTTGATCGTCACCAGCTGGGTGGTCCAGGGCATTGTGGCTGTCGGTGCCATTATTATTATCGTTGTCTTCCGAAATGAAATCCGCCGGGTCCTGCAGGCGAAAAATTTAAAATCCATCCTTTGGGGACTGTCTTTAAAATCTGCCGTCACCCCGACGGAAATTATTGTCGAAAGTGTGTTTAGTATGGCCAAAACCAAATGCGGTGCATTGATTGTGTTTCCGGGAAAAGAGGATTTGAGCGATGCGGTGCAGGGAGGCACACCATGGAGAGGGTTTATCACCAAAGAGATGATCACCAGCATATTCTGGCCGGACAATCCGGTGCATGATGGCGCGGCTATCGTTCAGGGAGATCAGATTAGCGTTGTGGGCGCGATTCTTCCTTTATCTCACCGGGATGATTTGCCGTCTTATTACGGTACCCGGCATCGCGCGGCTCTGGGACTGGCGGAGGCAACAGATGCCCTGGTTATTGTTGTGTCGGAAGAAAGAGGTGATGTGCTTGTTGCCAAGGGCAACCGCCTGCGAGAGATTCGGCGCAAACCGACGCTGGAACAAAATTTACAGGAGCATTTCGGGACCGCGGCCGTCAAGAAAGGGTTTGCCAGAAAGGAAGGGCTTGAAATAGCAGTAGCGGCACTGTTGTCCATGGTGTTCATCACCGGCATCTGGTTCAGTGTTTCCAGGGGGCAGGATACGCTGGTTTCCCTTGACATCCCCGTGGATTATACCAATCGACCGGACGGTACTGAAATTGTCGATACCTCGGTAAAATCCGTTAGTCTGGTATTAAGTGGATCAGGTGCTTTAGTGAAATCGGTTACACCGGATCAGGTCAATGTTCGATTGGATATCAGTAATGCGGTTATCGGTGAAAATTCTTTTGCCATTACACCGGATAACATTTCGCTGCCGCCCGGAATCGTGTTACGTGAAGTGACACCGCCGCTTATCGATGTCATTATGGATGAAACCATAAGAAAACAATTACCGGTACAAATCGATTGGGCCGGAAAATTATCCCCGGATTTGATCCTGTTAGATTTTACGATGGATCCGGAAACGATTGTGATTATGGGCGGCAAGCGTATCCTTGAAAAAGTAACAACCATCTACACTGAAAAAGTCCCGCTGGATAATCTGACCGGCAAGGGTGAAATTACCGCGAAATTAGCGCTGAATCCGGCAGCGCTCAAAATCGCACCGGGTTCAAAAGATAAAGTCACGATTCAATACCTGATTCGAAAAAGAGAATAGTAGATTGCGAATTGTGGATTTCGGATTGCAGATTGCGGAATAAAAGGCAGAGCGCTCTTATTTTTTGTGCTTTGTGCCATGCGCTGTTTTCTATGCGCTATGCTTCAGTTTGAGAGAGCGACTTCGGAAAGATAAGTTAGAAGCTTAGAAGACAATGTCTCGGTCAATGACCGTTCCCTTTTTGATGACAGCCGGGGAGTCGTGGCTGTTTTTAATCGACACGCTGTCTTTGATCGTGACATCGCCTTCAAAATAGACATCGCCTTCGATGTTGAGGGAGTCGCAATTCACCAGAGACGGCAGCCCTTTTTTAAAACGCTCTTCCAGAAGATCAATTTTTCCATAAAAATTCGGATCCAGCCTGATTTTGATGGTGTCCGCTCTACTTGTCGACCCGCGTTTCGGGTTTATCTTCAGATTATTTTTTTCTCCCAGGACATAACAATCTGAACGTAGGGCCAGCAGGTCATTGCACGATTTAACCGGGAAAAATCGGGATCGTGGAACCCTGACAGCCGTCGTGTTTTTAAAAAGTGAAATGGCCGCTCCCATGGCAGTTTCAATCTGGAATACCGGCGGACTGCTTTCATTTCGGGGGTCCACCGTTTTCGGGTTGAGGATCATCGGAAGGCGAGCGGTGTGTTCTTTTTCAAACAGCGTTTTTAAGGATTCTAAATTGATCCAGATGTTATTGGTGTTGAAAAAACGGTAGCGGGTAATATCCTGAAATGCCGCTATTTCCTCCCGGGGGCACTGGGCGGCCTCACGCAAAAGTAGTCGCCCATTATGATGTCTGGCAAGATGTCCGCCTTTTATATCCGCCGGCGTTTTTTCAGCCACCTCCATCATAAATGAGAATCCGTGTTCTACGAAATAACCCAGCAACGATTCTTCCATGCGGGCCCCGAGATTATCCAGATTGTGGATAAACGCATACTGCATGTCGTTTTCCAGCAGATGCTTCAACATCCCGGAGGTATTGAGGGCCGTAAACACGTCACCGTGGCCCGGCGGATTCCACTCCATTTCAGGATTTTGCGGCCATGTTGCCGGAGCCAGGTCCTGCTGCCGGATTTTGGGGAACTTGTGCTGGATAAATTGAAGCGGAGTTGGGGAAGGTTTCAGTTTTGATAATGCCGCCCGGGTTGCATCCTGGGTGTTAAAGCTATTCATTAAACCCAGCTGAGCCCCGCTGTTCTCGGCCTGCTTCAAGATAATTTCAAGGAACGTTTTTCCGTTTTTAGCTTCGATTAATGACTTGGGTCCGGTCAACCCCATGGTGGTTCCCAGACCGCCGTTTAAAACAATTCTTACGGAATGCTTAAATGCGCGTTGACCGGCAGCGGCATATTTATTTAGATTTTTATAATCTTCTATTTCACGGGCTTCAACCGGTTGAATCTCCCGATCGTACACCAGGCCGGTTTCACCGGTCAGCATCTTGTTGTAGTAATATGCGAATGTTTCAATTACCAGAGGCTGCAGCCCTTCGTGTTGCATTTTTTCGACAAAGGCAGACAGATGGTCTTCAGCCTCCGGACGTCCCATTAATGTCTCCTACGGTTTTAATCCGCAATCCGAATTCCGCATTCCGCAATCAAGCAACGGGCACAATCCACCCCAGCGGGTCTTCGGCTTTGCCGTATTGGATATCGGTGATGGCTTTGTAATATTTTCGGGCAACCGGACCGACCTCACCGCCGGCAATGGTGATCACCTGATCGCCGGATTTAATCTCCCCAACCGGAGAGATAACCGCGGCTGTTCCGGAGCCGAAAACTTCCTGCAGCTTACCGTTGGCGTTAGCCTCCATTAATTCATCGATGCTGATTTTTCTCTCTGATACTTTATCGTTCCAGTGTTTGGCCAGCTTGATCACCGAATCCCTGGTGATGCCCGGCAGAATGCTTCCGTTTAACTCGGGGGTGACGATTTCATCTTCTATTACAAAAAAGATGTTCATGGAGCCGACTTCTTCAAGATATTTTTGCTCGACGCCATCCAGCCACAGCACCTGAGAATACCCTTCTTTGTGGGCTTTTTCAGCTGCCAGGATGCTGGCTGCGTAGTTGCCGGGCGTTTTGGCTTCGCCCACCCCACCGCGCACCGCTCGAACGTATTCATGGCTCACCAGAATTTTTACCGGGCTAAATCCTTCGGGGTAGTAGGCTCCAACCGGTGAAAGAATAATATAGTACCGATAGTTAAATGATGCCCGCACGCCGATATAAGGATCCGTGGCGATTAGAGTGGGCCGGATGTAAAGAGAGGTTTCGGGCTCGCCTGGAACCCAGTCTTTTTCCATTGTGAGAAGCTGTTTGAGAATGTCAAGGGCCAAGGCCTCGTCGATTTCCGGCATACACAAGCGCCGGCAGGAGCGACTCAAGCGTTTGAAATTTTCCTGGGGCCTGAAAAGCTGGATATTTCCGGAGTCGGTTCGATAGGCTTTCAGTCCCTCGAAAGCGCCCTGAGCATAATGCAGAAACATGGTTGACGGATCCAATGCCATGGGCGCATAAGGCTCGATGCGAAAAGAGTGCCATCCCTTGTCCGGGGTATAATCCATAATAAACATATGATCGGTAAATAGGGTACCAAAACCGAGCTTGGATTGGTCCGGTTTTTCTTTTAACTTTTCAGTCTTTGTCACGGTCAATTCCATGGAGTCCTCCCGTAAAATATTTAGTTTGATGCTCACTAATCGATATATTATATTTGCCTCATAAATCAAGAATTAAGTTATCTTCACAAAGATAAAGGTTTCAGGTGTCGGGTGTCAGCAAACAGATGGCAGTCGACAACGAGTAGGGTCGGCCTCTGTGCCGACCTCTGGCCGGCGGGCGCAGAGGCCCGCCCTACTTCTGAACCTATGAACCGGAACTCTGAACCGATGTGCACTGACACCGAAAACCATTTAAATGGGCAAATCGGTTTATTGACTTTGTCGGCTGCCTCATATATAGACGCACACTTGCAGCGGAGGACCTGCCTTTATTTGCAAGAAGGGTTTTGTATGAAAGGATTTTAAAATGAGTGATAGTGATCGTATGGCCAATGTCGAACCGGTTCGACTTGGCCCGCAAAGTCAGTTTAAGTTTAAGTGTCACCCCGGGATTGAATGTTTCACGCAGTGCTGCCGGGATATTAATATCATCCTGACGCCCTATGATATTATTCGTCTTAAAAATAAGCTGGATCTGCCTTCCGATGAATTTTTAGCCTTATATACCGAAGCGCAACTGCTGGAAAAAACAGGCCTGCCGGTGATTACCCTTAAGTTTTTGGAGGAAGAAGATAAAGATGCGGACAGCAAGTTGTGCCCCTTCGTCAGAGAAACCGGTTGTCTGGTTTACGATGATCGGCCGACCACCTGCCGCTATTATCCCCTGGGTGTTGCCTCGCTAAGCCACAAGGAAGATGCGGATGGAGAGGAGTTCTATTTTTTTGTTCACGAACCTCACTGTCTGGGGTTTAAAGAAGACAAACTCTGGACGGTTAAGGAATGGCGCAAAGATCAAGGGGTTGATATTCACGACGAAATCAATGCGGAATGGACCGATTTGCTGGTGCGAAAGCGGTCTTTCCCGCCCAATATGCAGCTTACCGAACAGACCAAAAAGATGTTTTTTCTGGCCAGCTATAACCTGGATAAATTTCGGGAGTTTGTTTTTGAAAGTTCGTTTTTGGACCGCTACGAAGTTGAAAAAGCGACTCTTAATCGGATTAAGGATGACGAAATCGAGCTGCTAAAATTTGGTTTGACGTGGCTTAAATGGCTGCTGTTTAAAGAAGGTGATTTCAAAATGAAGGCAGACGCTGAAAAATAGGTATCTGGTCTTATTTGTTTACCACAGAGTTCACAGAGAAAAGTAGGGTGGTC
This sequence comes from uncultured delta proteobacterium, assembly GCA_963706575.1. GTDB lineage: Bacteria > Desulfobacterota > Desulfobacteria > Desulfobacterales > JAHEIW01 > JAHEIW01. Next base: position 102,854 of record CAVPNL010000009.1, read on the forward strand.
CTCCGTGGCCGCCGGTTTGGGTCGGCACCCGTCTTCGCTAAAGCTTCGCCGCGCCACGCAGAGGCCGACCCTACTTTAATTAACGATTTGACCATTGGACGAAGATCAATATTCTTCGTAAGCCAACCCCTCCCAATACTTCTCGTTTTCCAGCCGCTCGGCAATATCCACATTAAAAAATTCCGCCACCGGTTGCAGTATTTCCGGTGTGGTTGCCTGCACAGTGCGCACGGCATCCAGCACGGTTTGCAATCCGTTTTGCGTCATTTTTCCCAGCGGCTGTCGGCACATCCCCGACGGCATGCCTAAAATAGACATCAGGGCTTTGTAAGCCAGCGGATTTCGAGCCCGGCAGGACACGTCACCATAAGGGGTCTGCTCGGTTGTTTTTACCGTTACCAGATTGAAAAGGGGCTCCAGGTTCTGCATCAGCGATTGGGCCTCAGAGGGGTTGCCTTCGTTGAGCAATTGAACCATTTGGGTAACCGCTTTTGGAGCCACGTTGGAGGCGACCGAGATTACCCCGGCGGCTTTGACCTGAGGGTCCGTCATCATTTCGTATGTCATGCCGTCATCGCCGGATAAAATCATAAAATCAGGCCCGCAGCATTCCCGGGTGCGCTTCATGTTATCGATGCTGGCGGTCGCTTCCTTTACCGTCCTGACATTGGGATATTCTTTATACAACAGGGCCAGATCCGGCGGAAATAATTGGGTTCCTGTCCGGCCCGGAATGACGTAAGGAATAATGTCAAGGTCTTTATAGGCAGCCGCGATCGGGGCAACGTATTCTTTTCGAATTTCAAGGGAGCTGGGACCATTGTAATACGGCTCCACAAGCAATACGGCATCGGCCCCGACTTCAGCTGCGTGCTGGGTTGCCGCAAGGGACTCAGCGGTATTGTTGCTTCCGGTGCCAGCAATGCACAGACACTTGCCCTTGGTCTTTTGGGCAATCGTTTCGGTTACCTTATTATGTTCATCCCACGTGAGAACCGGGCTTTCCCCTGTGGTTCCAACTGCCAGAATGCCGGTGATGCCGTTTTGGATTTGAAAATCGGCCAGTTTTTCCAGGCCTTCGTAGTCAACAGCATTGTTTTTAAACGGTGTGATGATTGCGGTATAGCATCCTGCTTTCATGATAACCCCCATTGCTAGTAAATAAGCGTTAATGTGCGGCAATTATTTCTGCCGCAGTTTATGAATAAAAACGGTAGTTAAAAGGCAATTTGATGTCAAGCAAAAAGATAAGAATGATTCAGATAGCTTGAAAAAGTCAGATTTATCCTGTACTAGCATGAAACTTGCTTCAGGCGCTTATATTTTGACAAATACAGAATTGATCCTTAATATCAGCGCCAGAAAAAAATGATAAAAGGATTCAAGTTCATGACAAAAGCCAAAAACGCAGATGAATTTATTGCCCACCAGCGGCAGGCCATCGCGCAAAATCCGGAATGCGGCAATTCCCATTACAACCTGGCAGTTGCCTTAATGGGTCAGAAACAATATGATGAAGCCGAGAAGCACCTTTATGAAGCCATCGAATGCAGTCAGGGCCTGGTCGAAGCCTATGTTGCCCTCGGCGGGATCGCATTACAGCGCGGCGATCTTGACGGCTGCTTGGCCCACAATCGATCGGCCGTCAAAGCCAGACCCGGCTTTTCCGAGGGCTGGGGAAACATCGGCTTTATCGAACTTCAAAAAGGCAACATCGACGAAGCGATCACGGCGCTTGAAAAAGCGACGACATTTAACTTCAGGTATGTTCAGGCCTTTGCCAATCTGGCCAATGCCTATTTAATCAAAGGCATGATTGATGAAAGCATCGAGGCCAATTTGAAAGCCTTGAAGCTTCACCCGGATTTTGCACCGGCCCACCATAATCTGGCCATCGCCTATCTTGAAAAAGGAGAAGCCAAAGCAGCCATCGAACACTGCGAGAAGGCCGTGGCGTTAGGGTATGAGGTTCCGCCCGAAATATTAAAAGAAATCGAAGAACTCAAAAAAGAATAAATTGTTTGATTGGTCTAATTGGTTACATTGGTTTAATTTGTTCGTGCTGTTTTCAAAAACTTCAAAATTGATTGTATTTGAAACTTCCGCCTAAAGCCCGACTGCAGCTTTTGATGTTTTTACAAACCAATTAAACCAATCGAACTAATAAAACCAAGTCAACCAAACACATTTTAATGCCTCGCTTTTCCTTTTTTATATCCCATTCCAAAGAACCCGTCACCGCAGACAGCCGGATATGGCATGAGCCCATACCCCTGCGGCTCGATACCCTGATAAAGCATGATGGGGATGACGACGGGAACTGGGAATCCGTAAGTCACGCAGCTTATTTTCAGGCGACCCGGACGTTTCTTGAGGCCAATTCCTTTGAAGTGATCACCCGGGCGGTTTCCCGACAGCTTAATCGTGATGTGAAAGCGCCGGACATCGAAGAAATCCGTGTTCGACTTGAAAAACACGGTGAATTTTATCATCCCTGCCGAATCGAAACCGTTGTATATCAGCAGCACCTTTCCTTTGTGCTCAATGTGGCCGTTTCCGAAACCGGCCGGCGCTTCATCGAAACGGAATTTCATCTCTTAAACCGGCTGAATAACGAGCAGTCCCTTCACTATTTACCGCAGCTTTACGGATTCGGTCGGACTGCCGGATCGAAAGGGCAAAATTTCGCGATGTTTTTGGGACAATGGTTTGATGGCTACCATGAATTCCATATTTCAATCGATCCGATCGATAAAACGCCCAAAATCATGGTGTGGGATGACGCCAGCGGCAGGTTTTTTCTTTCGGACGAGCAGACCCAAACCCTTTATGCTCAAGTTGCAAAAATTCTAACCGGTTACTATCATCTGGAGTCTTTTGAACAAATCTTTTCCTGGCACCATGCGGCCGGGGATTTCGTTGTGAAGGTCGAAGATGGAAAGCTGGACCTAAGGCTCGTTACGGCCCGTCGATATGGGGCGATCTTCGAAAATCAGAAGAATACCCGGACCCCCCCCGTCGATCCGCAGCAGATATTGCAGGCCCTGCTGATTTTCTTTTTAAGCCTTTCGATTCACATGCGCCTCGACCGCCTCGACGGGATTGGGGTAATGGTTTGGTCGGACAGCGTTGCTGTTGAAGCCACCTTAATCGGTTTTTTGGAAGCCCTTTCAATGAAGCCCGATATTCCATCGTTGCCGGATTCGCCGCTGGCCTGCTTTGTTGCTTATCTGGCATCTTGCACTGAAGGAGACGTGATTGATCTGACAGCGGAGATTGTCAACCGGTTCAATCCGCAAATGCCGGGGCTCTCAGTCATTAATAAAAATATACACCAGCATGCTGAGACGCTTCACGCATCCATCCAACAAATTCTATCGATTTCCACCACATAATGGGCTCTTTTTCTCGCCAGCCGCTAGATAAAGTGTTATCTGAATATTGGAATTTATTTTAAGGACCTTAACCTCTTGTAACGATTCTTTTTTATTGACAAGTTTAAAGATTAATTCTATATCAAATCTTTTGATAATTTAGAAAATCATAATCGATAATATTTATAATAAAATCAGGAAAAAACAGATCGAGAGGAGGTGACTTCCGGCAAATCCCTGGAGGGGAAGATGATTTTTATAGTTGAAGCGAAATTACTAACAAATATGGAGGTAAATAATGGCAAAACATAAAACCCCGTTGTTGGACCAGCTTGAAAGCGGGCCGTGGCCGAGCTTTGTTTCGGATTTGAAACAACAGGCCGAAGTCAGGGCAAAAAACAAGGAGAAAGTCGAGTTTCAGATTCCTGTGGACGTTGTTGAAGATCTTTTGGGCATAATGGAGCTTTCTTTCAAACACGGCAGAACCCATTGGAAACACGGTGGAATCGTTGGCGTGTTCGGCTATGGCGGTGGTGTTATCGGTCGCTATTGCGATCAGCCTCAAGCGTTTCCGGGTGTGGCACACTTCCATACCATGCGTGTCAATCAGCCGGGCGGCAAATTTTATACCGCCGAATATTTACGACAGCTCTGTGATCTTTGGGATTTCCGCGGCAGCGGTATCACCAACATGCACGGCTCTACCGGCGACATTATTTTTCTGGGTACCACCACCCCCCAGCTGGAAGAAATCTTCTATGAGATGACTCACAAATTCAACCAGGACCTGGGCGGCTCGGGTTCCAACCTGCGGACACCCTCGGACTGCATCGGTCAGGCACGTTGCGAATACGCCTGCTACGACACCCAGGCCCTCTGCTATCATCTGACCCAGGAATATCAGGATGAGCTGCACCGGCCGGCATTTCCCTATAAGTTCAAATTTAAATTTGACGGTTGTCCCAACTGCTGTGTGGCTTCGATCGCCCGAGCGGACATGTCCTATATCGGCACCTGGAGAGATGACATCCGTATTGATGAGGAAGCGGTCCAGGCTTACATCGGCGGCGAGATTGCGCCCAATGCCGGCGACCACAGCGGTCGCGACTGGGGCGCATTCGACATCCAGAAAGAAGTCATTGATCTTTGCCCCACTGAATGCATGTGGATGGAAGGCGGTAAGCTCATGATCGATAACAAGGAGTGCAACCGCTGCATGCACTGTATCAACGTTATGCCCAGGGCGCTGCGAATTGGAAAAGATACCGGCCTTTCCATTCTGGTCGGTGCCAAGGCCCCGATTCTCGATGGTGCCCAGATGAGTTCCATGCTGGTTCCCTTTGTCAAAGCCGAGGAACCTTACGACGAGATCAAGGAAGTCATTGAGGCGATCTGGGATTGGTGGATGGAAGAAGGCAAGAACCGCGAGCGGCTCGGCGAGCTGATGAAACGCCAGGGCTTCCAGAGACTGCTGGAGGCCACCGGCATTCAGCCCGATCCGCGCATGGTTCAGGAGCCACGATCCAACCCCTACATTTTCTGGAAAGAAGATGAAGTTGAGGGCGGATTCAAACGAGATATCAACGAATTTAGAAAATATCATCAGAGATAGGGGGATAAGACCATGGCATTTGTATCATCAGGTTACAATCCTGACAAACCGATGGAAGATCGGATTTCAGATATCGGTCCTAAAAAATACGACGAATTTTATCCGCCGGTGATTGCCAAAAACAAGGGCAAGTGGCTGTATCATGACGTTCTCAAACCCGGCGTTCTGGTGCATGTTGCCGAGTCCGGCGACAAAGTATGGACGGTGCGCTGTGGTGGCGCGCGTCTCATGAGCACCACCCACATCCGGGAAATCTGCGACATTGCGGAAAAGCACTGCGGCGGCCACTTGCGGTTTACCACCCGTAACAACATCGAGTTTATGGTCGACGACGAGAAGAAAGTCGATCCGCTGATCAAAGATCTTGAAAGTCGCAAGTTTGACGGCGGCAGTTTCAAGTTCCCGGTGGGTGGAACCGGCACCGCCATTACCAACATCGTGCACACCCAGGGCTGGCTCCATTGTCACACACCGGCCACCGATGCCTCCGGGCCCGTCAAGGCCACCATGGACGTGCTCTTTGATTACTTTAAAGAGCACAAATTGCCGGCCAAGCTGCGCGTATCTCTGGCCTGCTGCCTGAACATGTGCGGTGCGGTCCATTGTTCCGATATCGCCATTTTGGGCTACCATCGCAAACCGCCGTTACTGGACCACGAATATCTGGATAAGATGTGCGAGATCCCGCTGGCCATCGCGGCCTGCCCGACGGCAGCCATCAAGCCGGCCAAGATTGAGGTCGGAGGCGAAAAGGTTAACAGTGTGGCCGTCAATGAACCCCGCTGTATGTTCTGCGGCAACTGTTACACCATGTGCCCCTCCATGCCGCTGGCCGACACAGAAGGTGACGGCATCGTCATCATGGCCGGGGGCAAGGTGTCCAACCGCATCAGCGCACCGAAGTTTTCCAAGGTCGTCGTGGCGTTTATTCCGAATGAGCCGCCGCGCTGGCCCAAAACAACGGATACCATCAAACAGATCGTGCAGGCCTATGAGAAAGGCGCCAATAAATACGAGCGTCTGGGTGAATGGGCCGAACGTATCGGATGGGAACGATTCTTTGAGAAATGTGAACTGGAATTTACCCACCATCTGATCGATGATTTCCGTGATCCGGCCTACTTCACATGGCGCCAGACCACGCAATTTAAGTTTTAAGCGCTGAATCAAACCTGCAGGGGGTATGCCCCAAGGGGTGCCCCCTGCATTTTGCTGAAAAGAGGGAATTATGGCTCTGGAATACGAGGAATCAAAAGAGAAACTAGTAGCAGCATTGCAAAAGAAATTAAAAACCAAGTCCAAATTTTATTTTAATGACCTGGCCAAAATTTTGGAGGCCAAACCGCGTGAGGCCAAGAAGGTAATTAACCAGATGGTGCAGGAAGAGATTCTGGAATACTGGTCCAGCGGCAGTACGTCATTATACGGACTCAAAGGCACCGGCAAACAGGCACACGCTGAAGACGAAGACTAGGCGGTTTTAATTTGCCGAAGGCCGGATTAATTTTTTTTGATTTTTGAACACCATTTCAAAACAGCCGGATAGTGCGGGTTTTTCCCGTATCATGATTGCCGCTTTACGCGGAGGTTCCGGTAAGACCATACTTTCCACCGGATTGATTGCCGCGTGGAAAAAATGCAATAAGTCCATCGCACCGTTTAAAAAAGGTCCGGATTATATCGATACGGGCTGGTTGGCCCTGGCGGCCGGCCGGCCCTGTTATAATCTGGACACCTTCCTTTTAGAGACGCCTCAAATTTTACAGTCCTTTATCGCGCACACCCACCAAGATGATATTGCCGTTATCGAGGGCAACCGCGGGCTTTATGACGCTATCGATCTGGCCGGCAGCACCAGTACGGCCGAGCTGGCCAAATTGCTGAAGACCCCGGTATTGCTGTGTGTGGATTGCACCAAGATTACGCGCACGATGGCGGCGGTCATTTCCGGCTTAATTCAGTTTGATCCGGATGTGATGATTAAAGGGGTCGTGCTCAACCGGGTGGCGGGTTCGCGCCACGAACGCATCCTGCGCGATAACATCGAACACTATTGCGGGATCCCGGTCCTGGGGGCCATACCGAAACTGAGAACCCAGATTTTTCCGGAGCGCCACATGGGCCTGGTGCCCACCCCCGAACATGACTGGGCCGGTGAATCCATTGATACGGCTGCACAGGTTGCCACCGAGCACATCGATTTAGACACGATTTATGAAATCATCCAGGATCTGCCGCCGCTCGAGGCGAAAGAGGACGGAGGGCAGAGGACAGAGATCAGAGGTCAGCCTGCGACGAGCTCAGCCGAGTCGAAGACAGAAGACAGAAGACAGAAAACAGACGGTCACATTAAAAAGGCCGACAGAATTTCAATCGAGGATTTTCCACCCTGCATCGGTATTATAAAGGATTCTGCCTTTCAGTTTTATTATCCGGAAAACATTGATGCCCTTAAAGTGGCCGGTGCGGAAATCGTTTTTATCAGCCCTTTGGCGCAAAATCATTTGCCGGCACTGGATGCGCTGTACATCGGAGGTGGATTTCCGGAAACGCATGCGCAAGAACTGGCGCAGAATGAAAGTTTCCGAAAAGAGCTGAAGGCCATGGCCGAAGACGGCCTGCCGATTTACGCGGAATGCGGCGGACTGATGTATCTGGGTGAAGAACTGGTACTGGAAAAAAAGGCATATCCCATGGTTGGGGTATTGCCGCTGACCTTTGATTTTTATTCCCGGCCCCAGGGGCACGGGTATACGGTTGTGACCGTCGAAAACGAGAATCCTTTTTATGAAGTCGGTGCTGAGATCCGGGGGCACGAGTTTCACTATTCCCGGGTGCTGCAATGGAGCGGTGATGAAAAGGATCTGATCTTCCGCATGCAAAGGGGCGTCGGAATTACCAAAGACAAAGACGGCCTCTGTTACAAAAACGTGCTGGCCACTTACACCCACATCCACGCCCTGGGTACCCCGCATTGGGCGCGGGCAATGGTTCGGAATGCAATTGCCTATCAAAAGAAAAAAGCGCAATGAAGCAGCGGTGATGGATATTGATGGGATTCGAAACGCGCTTCTTGAAAATGTGGCTTCATCGCCTGCCCGCTTAACGCCGCAGCATCTTGCAAAAACCATCTTAGAAACATACCGCCTCGATAAAACCCGCGCCAAAGCCGTGCTAAAAGGCTTAGTTGCCCGGGGCCAACTGGAATACACCTATGAGTTCGGCAGCACCTATCTGGTGAGATCTTTCAACGAACCGGTTCGCATTTCGGACCATGTGGTCGTCAGGCCGCCGGGGCGCCGATATCAGCCCGCACCCGATGAGGTGGTTATTCAAATTAAACCCGGGGCCGCTTTCGGCGACGGCCGGCATCCGACCACACGACTTTCGGTTAAAGCCATTGAATTTCTGCTGAAAAAAGTGCGCCCGGACTGGCTGAATGCAAATGGCTCTGTGCTGGACATCGGAACCGGGTCGGGTATTCTGGCGATTGCTGCCGTATGCATGGGGGTTAATAAGGGACTGGCGATTGATTTTGATTCCTGTGCCATTGCAGAGGCCACAGAAAATATTGCACTCAATCATCTGGAGGGTCAGCTGGTCGTATCTGACCGCCAGTTGGATACCCTGCATCGGTCATTTTCAATGGTCATTGCCAACTTGCGCTATCCGAGCCTGAAAAATATTTATCCCCAAATTACAAAGCGAACCGATACCTGCGGCGGGGTGGTATTATCCGGTTTCCGCCTTCATGAACGGAGTGATTTGATGGATCTTTATACCGCCAAACACTTTGAATGTATCTGGACCGCCGATGAACTCGAGTGGGAGGCAGTTGTATTGAAAAAGATATAAACAGTTAGGAGAGGTGATATTCTCAGATAAAAACAAATTAAGGAACTACCAACAAAGTGCTTTGTTTTTAAAAAAAGGCCGGCATATGGGAAATGCCGGCCTTTTTATGATTCGATCTGCTATTCTTCCTTATTCGTCTTTTGAACCCGGATGGCACTTGGCACAGGTTGTCGGCGCTTTTTTGGGCTTATATTTTTTGTTGAACTTTTTGTGACACCCCTTGCAGTTTTCATGCAGCGCTTCGGCATGATAATCTTTTATTTTTTCTTTTTTAGAAAGTTTTTTCTTGGCTTTCTTACCCTTGGGGGCTTCAGCCGCTATTTTGTGACACTCGATACACTTTTGAACATCGTCGCCTTCTTTCAGGTTGGAAAGCGGCTTGTTGTCTTTGTCATGGTGACAGTCTCCGCAGCCGTTTTTGTAGAGATCCGGATAGGCTTTGGCGTATTCTTTCTGGTGTTTTCCATGGCTAAACTCCACGACCCCTTTTTTGTGCTCCTTATAGGCCGGGTCCTCCAATTTGATTACATCCGGAGCTGTTTTAGCATAAATTCCGGCAGCAACAAACAGGGCAGCACAGCTTACAACAATCAAAACCAGCAGCTTTTTATTCATGGCTTTTTATCCCCCTCCTTTGCTCATCAATTTTCCTTTATCCATTATCCATTCTTTCCAAGCTTAGCCTGATTCCTTATCAGCCCAAAATCATTCTGTCAATCACAAACATAGTTCCAATAAAAAGTATAACATTTTGAAATAATGTAATAAATATTTATCGGTCAAAGCTGAATTTCAGAAATTAAATGGTTGAAACGGGATTTTCCACCGATCGGGTAAAAAAGACGTTTTATTGCTGAAAAAAGACGACAAATTATTCAAAAGATATTGTTTCAGGCGGGGTTTTCAAGAGGATCATGAATCCGGCTGCCTGGAATCTAAGATGCACGCTGCTCGGCTTTGTCTTCCTCGGCCTCTGGCGCCGGCTTTTTTTTGCCGAAAAGCCGGGCACCGATAATGCTGAGCTCATACATAAGTATCAGCGGAACGGCCATCATGACCTGGGTGACTACATCCGGCGGGGTTAGGATGGCGGCGCCGGCAAAAAATAGCAACAGCGCATATTTGCGGTTACGTTTGAGGAAGTCTACCGAAACAATTCCCAGGCGTGCCAGAAAGGTTAAAACCATCGGAAGCTCAAATACCAGCCCGAAGGCCAATAACAGCTTGGCCGAAAAAGCCAGATACTCTTTCATGGAGGGAAGGGGCCGGATGGATTCGGTGGCGAACCCCAAGAAAAATTTAAAGCCCCAGGGAAACACAATAAAATACCCGAAAAGGGCGCCGGCAATGAAAAAGAACGAGGAGAGGATAACCACCGGGGCCATCAGGCGGCGTTCTTTTTGGTATAAGCCCGGCGCGACAAACATCCAGAATTGATACAGGAGGACCGGACTGGCCAGCATCAAGCCGGCTAGCAGCGACACTTTCAGGTAAGTGAAAAATGCTTCAGGCAGACCGGTGAAGATCAGATGATCGCCGTGTTCCATCACTTTTACCAGCGGCCGGACCAGGATATTAAACAGAATCTCTTTGAAAGCGTAAGACGCGGCGAAACCGACGCCGACCGCAATAAAGCATTTGATCAACCGGCTTCTGAGCTCTTCGAGATGAGACGTAAACGGTATTTTTTCTTCCTCAGCGATCATCTTTTCCGGATCCCTGGTGCGGTCGTTCTTATTTTTCTGATGCGGTGCGGTCGGTGGCGTTTAATTCATCAAAGGCTTGTTTTACATTTTCCAGTTTGCCCTCTTTATCCGCTTTAACAGCCCCTTCGGCGTCTTTGCCATTCTGATCAACGTCTCCCCCGTCAGATTTGGACTCATCGGGACGTTTAAACTCAGCGGTTTCTTTTTTCAGGCTTACGGAGTCTTTGATATCTTCACCCAGACCATCGAAGGCTTTTTTTACATCAGACAGATCCTCATCAATCTGGATGGTTTCTTTAAATTCATTGGTTGCTTTTTTAAATTCCCGCATTGCGCGGCCCAGTGATTTGGCCAGATCCGGCAGTTTTTTGGGACCGATTACAATCAGTGCGATTGCCAGTAACAATAGCAATTCGGGCATGCCGATGCCGAACATTTTTCACCTCTGGTGATCTATTTAATATCTTTTAAAAGGCTGTCTAGTACTGGTTTCGGGCACAAGTGTCAAGGATAACCGGTTCTTCAAAAGGGTGTATCAAACTCCCGCTAAGATTTTTAAACCCGAAATCCGAAACCCGAATTTCGGAACAATTTCAAAATTCAAACTCTGATAGTCGTATAAATCATTTTGGTCTGTCCGGTTTTAAAATCAGAAAATACAGTTTGCCGGTGTGGGCTAGATGCCCGGCGGCAATTTCGGCATAGGGGCCGTTGCCCCAGAAAAGATCCGCCCGGCCCGGTCCCCGAATAGCGCCGCCGGTATCCTGGTTGAGCACAAAACGGTTGCAATCCACCCAGCTGTCGATCTGACTGGTACTGTCGACAATCGGTTTTTTTGTTTGTATGAACGCCATAGCTGCCGGTGGAAAGATCCGTCTGTCCAGCGCAATGGATCGGCCAGGAGTTAACAAAACATTGATATAACCCAGGGGGCCTTCGGGCTCAATCTTGAAAAAGACATAGCTGGGATTGTGGTTAAAAACGGACGTCATTTCCTCCGGATGGGCCTCTAAATAGGAACGGATTCTTTGCATGGACATTTCTTCTTTGGGTATTTTTTGCTCTTCGATTAAAAGGCCGCCGATGGCACGGTATGGTCGTCCGTTGGTCCCGTGATAGTGCACATTGATGACCTCTCCGGTATCCAGAAAAACTTTGCCGGAGCCCTGTATCTGTAAAAAGAACAAGTCCACCGGATCTTTTAGCCACGCCAGGGCTTCGGCTTTACCCGCAAGGACGTCGAATTCGTCGATTTCCCGACGGTCATAGTATGGGATAACGGTTTCCCCGGTATAACGACCTACAATCGTTTCCCCCTTGTATTTGTCACTAAAAGCCGAAAGATCGATTTTTAATATGTCTCTTGGTAGTGCGTAAATTGGAAACCGGTATTCTTCGTCCTGATGTACACGGCCGCTTAAATGGGGCTCGTAATAGCCGGTAAACAAAACTTCGCCCTTTTGATCTCTGCCGACCGATTGATAAACGATGTAATTGGAACGTATGAATTTTTTTAATTCCTTGCTGGAGGGGCTCGTCCGGATAAAATCAAGAAAAAGCTGCAGCGATTTTATCAAATGGGTGGCGTCAAAGCGGTCTGGGCCAAACTGATAGGTGCGTTCAGCCGGCACCCTTTGAAGATAGTCCAGGCTTTTTAAGATACTGTGTTCCAATCCATCAAGCGCCAGATCATCACTAAAATCAGGATAGGAAAAAGTGGAGCGGCGGACCAATGCCCGTTCCTCCGGGGGTTTTTTAATGGGGGCCGGGCATCCCGCGATTAATGCCGTAAGGGCAACTGTTAATACCAGGGCGCATTTAGGATTCAGAAAAAGGCGGATCTTCATCGGTTTTGCCATCCTTTGCGAACATACGTGCCGCTCTTGCCGCCGGATTTTTTCAACAACTGGATTTTTGAGATCGTCATTTCTTTATCGCTGGATTTACACATGTCATAGATGGTCAGCGCTGCAACCGAGACTGCCGTGATGGCTTCCATTTCAACACCGGTCTGATCGATGGCGCGCACCGCTGCTTCAATGCCAATGCAGCTTGCAGCGGCATCCGGCGAAAAGTCTACCTGGATATGGGTAATATTCAAGGGGTGGCACATGGGGATGAGTTCCGCGGTTTTCTTGGCGGCCATAATACCGGCAATACGGGCGGTCTCAAGGACATTGCCCTTTTTGACTTTCTGATTTTCAATCAATTCAAATGTCTCAGAATTCATAGAGATCATGCCACCGGCCACCGCCGTTCGTTCTGTGGCCTTCTTTGCGGTCACATCAACCATCCGGACGCGGCCCTCGTCATCCATATGTGTAAATGAAGACATTTATAGCTCCTTAAGATATTCTGTTTTTTTGGTTACCTTGGTTTTAATTGCGTCTAAGGTTTCCCTTAAAACAGAAATGACATTTTCCCGGATATCACCGGCCACCATTAAATGCATGATATCGTCGCCCACCGCAAGATTCTTGTTTTCGACGATGCTTACCTGGATATCGACAATACCGGGCTTTTGCGACTGCTCAATTACGAGTTTCTCTAATTTTGCATGATCTACGGTAACCTTAAGTCCTTTGACTTTGCGGCCGTCACGGGCGGTAGCCCGGACCACTCCATTGTGACATAAGATCATGCCGACCTTTTCGAAATCCGGGTGTTTTTTGATTTCATCCAACATGCTAGCAATTTTCATCAGGCCACCTTCTAAACCATTTCCTCCGCTCGCTTTAAATCCTCCGGTGTGTTGATGTTAAAAAAGGACCGCAGGTCAGGATCTATTTCGCATAAAACTTTCTCGGAGATGGTTTTGATGCGGCTTTTGCGAAAGGTTTTGGTAATTTTTAGTTTCTTTTGCTCCAAATGGTTTTGCGCCGCTTCAAGACAGCGTTTGGAGTAGGCCGCACATAGGGGCTCAAATCCGGCTGAAGTTTCGGGCATCACAATATCGATTTGAGCTTCAATCTTTCCGATGACGGTCTCAACCATTTCCTTTTTCAAAAAGGGTGTATCGCAAGCCGAAATAAAGGCATACGGGTTTGTCATGTAGAAGAGGCCGGCATGAATTCCGGTCAGAGAACTTCGAATCGGGAAAAGGTCCGATACAATCAGCAAATCCCATTCCAAAAATTTTTCAGGGAAGTTGGTGACCAGAATGATTTCATCAAAAAGCTCGCGGTAGATCTCATAAATCCGATCCAGAATCCGGATCCCGCCCACCCGCAGGAGGGCTTTCTCGGTGCCATCATAGCGGGCGGCCAACCCGCCGGACAATATTACCCCACTACATGGAAGTTTACTCTTTGACATCATGATGTTTAATTATTTCAATGTCTATATTGAAAGCGCTAACATTTCAGCTTAAGAAAAAAGAGGGGCAAAATCAAGGTATAATCAAGGGGATTGAATATCGGTTTTCATATTCAATAATATATTTCTTGATCCAAAAATATTTTATGGTGTAGTTAAAGGAAAAAACGGTTTCATTTATTTGAGAGATCCAGGACTCCAACACTCCAGTCAGATAGCCATGGGCGTACACGAGCATAAAAAACAGGCACCCAGATTCATTACTCTGGGCATCATTTCGGTCTCCACCACCCGGGCTTTGATCGATGATATCAGTGGTCAATGGATCCGGGAACAGGCTGAAAAAGAAGGGCACAAGATCGTTTTTCATGAAGTGATTCCCGACGACGCTGCAAAAATAGCCGCTACACTGAAAGATGGGATTAAAGCATCAAACCCCCAGGTGATTTTGATGAGCGGCGGCACCGGGATTACGAAAAAAGATGTGACCATTGAAGCCGTCAGCCCGCTTTTTAACAAAGAGCTGAGTGCATTTGGTCCTCTGTTTGCCAAACTCAGCATGGAAGAAATTAATTCCGCCGCCATCATGTCCCGCGCCACTGCCGGTGTTATCGGCAATACAGTTGTGTTTTGCATGCCGGGCAGCCTCAACGCTTGCAAACTGGCCTGTTCCAAACTCATTTTTCCTGAACTGGGCCATCTTGTAAAACATGTTCGCGAGTAAAATAAATCTCAAGGAGACAGCCGTGTCGGACCCTTACCAAAAAAAATCAGCAGTCACAGGCGAGGCTTATGATCCAAAGATGGCGCCGCGCTACACGGAAATCCCCACCTTTATGCGGACGCCGCACGCAAGACGGCTTAATGATCTGGACATCGCAATTGTCGGCGTGCCCTTCGACAGCGGGGTGACCAATCGCCCCGGTGCGCGACACGGTCCGCGGGAAATACGGAATATGTCCAGCCTGACACGTACCATCCATCACGTTAGCCGTCTTAATCCTTATGAGCTATGCCGCATCGGTGATGTCGGCGATGTGCGTTTTACAAACGTTTTTCACCTGGATGAAGCCATTCAAAACATCGAGGATTTTTATCGCAAGCTCCATGCCGCGGGCGTCATTCCGTTGAGTGCCGGCGGTGACCATTCGATCACCTATCCGATCTTTAAGGCCATCGCAGCGCAGCGCCCGATCGGTTTGATTCATATCGATGCCCATACCGATACCTGGGATGAGTTTCTGGGCTCCGGCGTCCACCATGGCGCGCCTTTTCGCCGGGCTGTTGAGGACGGGTTGCTGGATCCCAAACGAACCGTACAGATTGGTATTCGGGGGGCACAGACGACCACTGAAGGCTGGGACTATTCGGTCGAAAAGGGGATGCGCATCATTTTCATCGAAGAGTTTATCACGGCGGGGGTCGAGGCGGTTATCGCCGAAGCGCGCCGTATTGTCGGTGAGGGTCCAGCTTATATTTCCTTTGATGTTGATAGCCTTGACCCGGTCTATGCTCCCGGCACCGGCACCCCCGAGATCGGCGGCCTGACCACGCGTGAGGCCCAGGCGCTGCTGCGGGGTTTACGCGGTCTTAATTTAGTCGGCGGTGATGTTGTTGAGGTGTCACCACCTTTTGACTCCAGCGGCAATACCGCCCTGGTTGGCGCAACGATGATGTACGAAATCCTTTGCCTATTGGCCGAAGCGGCTGCATCCCGCAAGGAATAATTATAAGCTATCTCAAAATTAGCAGTTCATCTTGGAAGACAGAGAAAAAAGTTCCAGAGGTGCTGGAAAGTTAGAAGTGCCTAAAGTGACTAAAATGAGCTAAAATGCCTAAAGTTAAGGAATTCTGTCGTATTTATAATAAAAGAAGGAGCGCCACGCCGCGCAAGCGCTGGCGCTGCGTGAGCGAGACCATAATTTTAGGCATTTGAGATCATTTTTAATTTTAGCTCATTTCTTCTTTTGCAGGAAAGGGTCCCGCAGGCCTTTTTTGTAGATTTTTCCCGATCCGGTTTTGGGCAACTCATCTAAAAAAACAATGGTTTTGGGGGCTTTGTAAGAAGCCTGCTGTTCTTTGCAAAAGGCGATGATTTCATCTTCGGTGGCGGTTTCGCCGGTTTTGAGCACCACGGCGGCATTGACCGCCTCTCCCCAGTTTTCATCCGGCACGCCGAAGACGGCGGCCTCTAAAATCGCGGGGTGCATATAGAGCACATTTTCAACTTCGGTGGAGTAAACATTTTCGCCGCCGCTAACAATCATGTCCTTTTTACGATCCACGATGTTGACATAGCCTTCCGAATCCAGGGTAGCCAGGTCCCCGGTGTGCAGCCATCCGTCTGAAAACGCATTTGCCGTTTCTTCGGGCCGATTCCAGTATCCGGGGGTCACGGTATCTCCCCGCACCCAGATTTCACCCACCTGTTGCTCATCTGCAGCAATCGGCATCCCGGTTTCGTCCACAACTTTAAGATCCACGCCGATAGCCGGCCGGCCGGTTTTGGATTTGATTTTCAGTTGGTCATCGGGCGGCAGCGCTTTCAAATGCTCTTTTAAGATACTGAAGGTCAAATACGGGCTGGTTTCGGTCATGCCGTAAGTCTGGATATAATCGCAGCCGAGCGTCTCCATGATGCTTCTTACCAGCTCGGGCGCAATGGGGGCACCCCCGCTGAGAATTTCCCGCAGGCTCGAAAAATCATATTCTCTTACCCGGGGATGTTTGATCATCAGATTGAGCATGGTGGGAATTAAATTACTCAGTGTTATCTTTTGCTTTTCGATAGTTGCCATAACGGCTTCGGCCTCAAATTGACCGACCATCACGTGACGGCCGCCAACCCAGGTAATGGCAAATGTCGCCCAGGCATCCGCCAAATGGAACATGGGCGCAACATGGGCCCAAACATCGGTATCCATCAGCTTTAACTCGGCGATGGTTCCCAATGCGTGGCTGCATACATTTTTATGGGTGAGCATTACCCCTTTGGGCCGTCCGGTCGTGCCGCTGGTGTAATATAGATGGGCGATCCGGTTTTCATCAACAGGTGCAGGCTCGAAATCCCCGGCATCGGCGCAAACGGCGTCTTCATAATTGTGGCATCGAATCGGCATGGATTCATCCGCCCCCTCACCAATCCAGAGAATCCCTTCGAGGGGAACACCCTCCTTGATTGCGCCCTTGACCACATCTGCAAATTGCGTTGCGGCAATTAACCAGCGGGAGCCGGCATCGTTTAAAATGTAAGCGACTTCTTTGGCTGCCAGGCGGTAATTGAGCGGATTGAGAATGGCACCAATGCCGGCAGCTGCGTAGTAGGTCTCCAGAAATGCATGCGAGTTGACTTCCAGAATGGAGATGCGGTCCTCTTGCTGAATTCCCCGGTTTTGAAAAAATCGGGCCTGCCCGGTCACACGCTCCCAGACCTGCTGATAGGTGTAGGATCGGTCACTGTCGATAACCGCAATTTTTTCAGGATACAAATCCAATGCTTTGCCAAGCGTCATCCAGATGTTCACAGCATTTTCCTTATTTATAGTCGATTTAAATTTAGATCCCCATAATACCACTACCTTTTTAAATGCCAAGTCCAAAATTATTGCGATTTGACAAAAGATATGGTTGAAATGAATCTAAGGTTCTCGGGTTTAGCCTAGTTGACCCGTTAGCCGGTTAAATAAAATCAGACTTGTTCCTTTGTTAAACGGGCCTAACGGGCTAAACTGGCAACCGGCGAACCTGATGAAGTGATTACTTTTTTTGCAGATAGCTTCCAACTGATTAAAACCTTACTATTTTATGACAGGTATCTTACATGGCTTTAGAAATTGAAAGTTTTAGCGAAGATTTTGACCCGCGGTTTAAAATTTTCCATGAACTGATGGCCCGCAAGGTCAGGGATGTTCTGCTGGTCTCGACACCTTACGATGCCTGGATTCTGGAAGAAGATTGCCGTCTTTCAGAGCGCATCATTAATGAATACCGCGGCTTGAATTTAAGCAATCCGCCCCGGTTTACCTGGGTTTCCAGTGCCCAGGACGCGCTGGCGATGCTGGACGAAAAGAAATTTGACATGGTGATTACCATGAGCCAGCTGGCGGATATGGATGTCTTTACCCTGGGTGAGGAAATCAAAAAAAAGGTTTCCGATCTGCCGGTTGTTTTGCTGGCCCATGATTCTTTGCCGCCGCCGGCCTTGGAATGCCTGATGGATTTTAGCCGCCCTCCCGGAATTGATCGGTCCTTTGTCTGGTCCGGCAATACCGATATCCTGGTGGCCCTGGTCAAAAGCGCTGAAGATCGGCTAAACGTAGAACACGACACCGAATTTGCCGGTATACGGGTGATCCTTTTTGTGGAGGATTCTCCAACTTACATTTCCTCATTGCTGCCGGTGCTTTACAAAGAACTGGTGAGCCAGACCCAGGCGATTATGGAATACCGGCACCACGAAGAACATAAGTTGCTCACCATGCGGGCGCGGCCTAAAATTCTGATTGCTGAAAACTTCGAGGAAGCCGTTCGGCTTTTTGAAAAATTCGAGCCCTATGTTTTAGGCGTCATATCCGATGTTCGCATCCCGCGAAACTGCGTGCTGGATGAAAATGGCGGCGTCGCATTTCTATCAAAGATTAAAAAAGAACGTTTCGATATTCCGCTTTTGCTCACCAGCTCTGAATCAATCAATGCAGATAAGGCCAAAAATATTCCGGCCGCTTTTGTTGATAAAAACTCACCCAGCCTGCATGCGGAAGTCCGCTCGTTTTTCATGGAGCAGCTGGGATTTGGAGATTTTGTCTTCCGCAAACCCGATGGCCGGGAAATCGACCGCGCACCCAGCCTGCGTAGATTCGAAGAAATCCTGCACCGGGTTCCTGAAGATTCCTTTCTTCACCATAGCAGTCGCAATGATTTTTCAAGATGGCTCTTTGCGCGTACCGAAATCGTGCTGGCATCCAAAATGCGCCCCTTACGGGATGGTGACTTCACCACGGTGGAAAGCCACCGGCAGTATCTGATTTCCATGATCCAAACATGGCGCAAGCGGCAGCAAAAAGGTGTGGTGGCCGACTTTCATCCCGGAGACTTTGATCCGGACGCGGAATTTTTTAAAATCGGCAAAGGTTCTATGGGCGGAAAGGCCAGGGGACTGGCATTTGTCGGCAATTTGCTTCAACGCCTGCCGGTCATCCATAAAAAATTTGAGGATGTGAACATTTTTGTTCCCCAGACCCTGGTGGTGACCACCGAAGGCTTTGATGACTTTATCGAGGAAAATGATCTCAAGGAACTGGCAAAATCAGATGCATCGGATGCGGAAATTGCCGAGGTCTTCCATGGCGCCAATTTTCCGCAATGGATTGCCGATGAGCTCAAAGCCTATCTCGAACGAATCAACTATCCGTTGGCTGTTCGATCCTCAAGCCTGCTGGAAGATGCCCAATTTCGTGCTTATGCGGGACTTTATCGAACCTATATGCTTCCCAATGATCACCCGGACCTCGAAATACGGCTGGAACAATTGATCAATGCCATCAAACTGGTTTATGCGTCAACTTACTTCCGGGACCCCAAGGCATTTTCAAAGCGGGTGGGCCATCGCACCGAAGAAGAGAAGATGGGCGTCATCATCCAGCAACTGGTGGGCGAAAGATTCGGCAATTATTTTTACCCGACCATATCCGGTGTTGCCCAGTCTCATAATTACTACCCTTTTGCTAAAATGAAACCGGAAGAAGGCATCGCCACGGTGGCGCTGGGTCTGGGCAAAACGGTTATGGAGGGTGAAAAAGCCCTGCGGTTTTCTCCCAGATATCCGCAATTACTTCCGCAGCGTTCTACGGTAGAAGATATCCTGGAAAACTCTCAACAGCTTTTTTATGCCCTGAATATGGGTAAAGACTCTCCGGAGGTCGGTATCCTCGAGGATGCCAACCTCGCAAAAAGAGATGTGAGCGATGCCGATGAAGAAGCCCCGGTGAAGCTTTTAGCCAGCACCTATATCCCTGAAGAACATCGGATCAGAGATTCTGCCCATATGCCCGGCTATCGGGTTCTGACCTTTGCCCAGGTTTTGAAGTATGGGCGGTTTCCCCTGGCTGAAGTTCTTTGCGAAGTTTTGGATCTGGGCCAGGAGGGCATGGGCTGCCCGGTGGAGCTCGAATTTTCGATCAACATGCCCCGGAACCCGGATCAAAAGTCGGAATTTGCCTTTTTGCAGCTCAGGCCGATGACGGCCCGTGCGGAACTGCTTCAGGTGAAAATAAGCGATGACGAAATTGCCAGATCTTTTTGCGTTTCTTCCCGTGCGCTGGGCAATGCTGAAAAGAATGATATGGCCGACATCCTCTTTGTAAAACCCGATGCGTTTGATCCCGCCAAAACCCCGCAAATCGCCCGGGAGATTGGTGAGTTGAACGCGGGCCTGTTAAATAAATCCCGTAAATACCTGCTGGTCGGTCCTGGCAGATGGGGTTCGGCCGACCGCTGGCTGGGAATCCCGGTAAGCTGGGCCGAGATTTGCGGCGTAGGAGCGATGGTTGAAACGTCTTCAGCGGAGCTGAGGGCCGACCCATCCCAGGGCTCGCACTTCTTTCATAATATCACCACTCTGGGGATAACCTATGCAACCGTTTTGGATGAAGACTCTGATTTTGTTGATTGGAACTGGCTGACCTCCCAACCGCTGGCCAATGAAACCGCGCATATCGGCCATATTCAGCTTGATAAACCGTTCATATTGAAAGTGGACGGGAGATCGTCGAAATGTGTGATGTACCTCTAAGCGGCCTGGCTAAATCGTTAAATAGTCGATTCGTCAAGTCGTTAAACACCTATTTCTACCAGGATTCTTACCCAAAATCGAATTATCTTAAACTGGTCTGGTTGTTAAAAAATTGGGATTAAAACCCACTAAGATAAAGACAGATTTATTAACTGCGCTGGTGGCGAATGCGGCCGGAGAAATTTTTGAGCTTGACGGTTATGCGGCAGTCGGAATGGCCGGGGCTACGCAAATACCGCTGGCTCTGAAGAATACCCGCAATATGCCTTTTGGTAGCGAGCTCATGTACCTGCCGGACCGCAGGCCGGTTTTATTCAACCTGCATTCGGGCCGCATCGAGACGGTAACCGAGAATCCCTATGCTCCCGGCCAGCCGCTATTTCCGGTGACTGCATTTAATTCCCCGGGCTACGTCATTTCTTATCTGGGTGCTTATGTTGAAACCCAAAAAGCGCAAGCGCTGCCGCTTTTTTCCTATGGCGCTGTGGGATGGCACCGGGGCAAATTTCGATCCGCCGTTTTTGGTGTCGACCGGGAAAAACGGCAGGATCTGCGGTTGATGAAACCGCAGGATGTTGCTGCCGGCATCGAAAAGATGCGCACACAGATGCCCGCCAATCGCCTCAGGACCCATCTTGAAAAATGTGCGCTGCAGTTCGGATGCCCGGCAGCCAAAAATTTCTTTCTGGGCCGCTACGAAGCGCCATTGCCCACTGCCGAACACTGCAATGCCCGCTGCCTGGGCTGCCTGTCTTTACAGAAACACAGCGATATTCATCACAGCCAGGACCGCATCGGATTCACGCCGTCACCGGAAGAAATTGCGGAAGTGGCGCTGGCGCATATCAAACGGGTCGACCAAAGCGTGGTCAGTTTCGGACAGGGCTGCGAAGGAGATCCGCTGCTGGCCGCCGATGTCATTGCACCGGCCGTTCGCCTGATTCGCGCTGAAACAGACCGGGGCACCATTAATATGAACACCAACGCCAGCCTGCCGCAAGCACTGCAGCAGGTGATCGATGCCGGCCTGGACAGCATTCGTATCAGCATGAACAGTGTACGCGAAAATTGCTATCATGCCTATTTTCGGCCAAAAGGTTACGGGTTTTCCGATGTCTTGAAAAGCATTGAACTGGCTGTGAGAAGCGGTCTTTTTGTTGCGGTTAATTACTTAAACTGCCCGGGATTTACGGATACACCCTCGGAAATAGAAGCCTTGCGCCGATTCTTGAAGCCGTACCCGATTCACATGATTCAGTGGCGCAACTTGAATTTTGATCCGCTGCGATATTATAAAATTATGAGTGACGTTGCCCCAGATGGCGCGCCCATCGGGATGAAAAATCTGCTGGAACAAATCCGGCAGGAATTCCCGCAGCTCAAATTCGGCTACTTCAACCCGCCCAAGGAGAAATTTGGAAATTAGCCACAGACTTATACATCAAACTGAGTTAGGTTTCAGGTGTCAATTCCAGGGTTCAGCGTATATGGGCTTGTTAGATTAGTTTTATTAGTTCCATTGGTTGAATTAGTTGGTTAAAACCGAACCAATTGAACAAATTAAACCAATCAAACCAATTAAACAAATGTAACGCCTGGATCCGGACTGACACCCGAAACCTGACACCTGAATTATGAAATGGATTGAAGCCAAAGTTGTTTTTGGTGCCGATGACAACCCCTTTGCGGGCGAGCTCATTGCCAACCTGTTTTTTGAATTCGACCTGCAGGGTGTGGTTGAAGAAGACCCGACAATAGAGCCGGCCGAGGACTGGGCTGAGGATTCGATCGGTCGTGCGCAGCAGCATGCGGTTATCGGCTATTTTCCTAAGGACCGGCAGGCCAAAAAGCGTTGCAGGGTTCTGGAAGAAAAACTGGCCGTTTTAAAAGAGAATTCCGGGCTGCTATATCGGGTCAGTTATAAAGAACTGGATGAGGAAGACTGGGCCGAGGCCTGGAAGGTTTTTTTTGAGCCCCAAAAAATCGGAAAAAAAATTGTTGTCAAACCCACCTGGTGCGAGTATGAAGCGGATCCCGACGATATTGTGCTGGAGCTGGATCCCGGCATGGCCTTTGGCACAGGTACCCACCCGACCACGGCCCTATGTATTCGTCTGATTGAAGAATATCTCCATAAAGGAGATTCGGTTTTAGATATCGGTACCGGCTCCGGGATATTAATGCTGGCAGCGGCCAAACTTGGCGCCGGAGTTGTTTGCGGCCTTGATAAAAATGAAATGGCTGTTAAAATTGCTCAAGCAAACCTGCGTCTGAACGGGATCGCGCCCCAGAGGTTTTCCGTAAAAGAGGGCAACCTCGTTGCCGGAGTTGAAGAACAGTACGATTTGGTTGTGGCCAATATTTTGACCCAGGTGATCTATAACTTGCTGGAGGATATTGAAAAGATCCTCAATGACAAGGCCATTTTTATTTGCTCAGGGATCCTCGAAAAAAACGAAAACCTGGTAATTGCCAGAATGAAAACCATTGGATTTGATATTCTTGACCTATGCATAAAAGATCAGTGGGTGGCGATCGCCGGACGATATCGGGCGTAGAGCATGGGGCATGGCGCATATTGAAGGACACTTGGCCAAATATCGGGAAAAATCGTGAATGAGGATACTTCTAGTAGAAGATGACATCAAAATCGCATCCTTCATCATCAAGGGTTTAAAAGCCGAAGGATTTGCCGTGGACCATGAAGCCAACGGCGAAGACGGTTTGCACCTGGCTTTAACCGAGCCTTACGATGCCGCAATTATCGATGTTATGCTGCCGAAATTGGATGGGCTGAAATTGATTGAAAGGCTGCGCCATGAGAAACTGAAGACGCCCGTCATTATTTTAAGTGCCAAGGGGGAAGTTGATGATCGGGTAAAAGGGCTGCAGACCGGTGCGGATGACTATCTGACAAAACCGTTCGCCTTTTCCGAATTGCTGGCGCGCCTGCAGGCTCTGATTCGGCGCAGCAGTGATGCTGCTGAGCCGACCAAACTGACATTCGCGGACATCAGCATGAATCTCATTACCCGGGAAGTTGTGCGTGCCGGCAAAAAAATCGATCTGCAGCCGCTGGAATTTTCTTTGCTGGAGTATCTTTTGCGCAATGCCGGCAGGGTGGTTTCCAAAACCATGATTATGGAACATGTCTGGGATTATTATTTTGATCCCCAGACGAATGTTGTGGAGTCTCGAATTTACAAACTGCGCGAAAAAATTGACAAAGGATTTCCCGCCAGGCTGATTCATACGGTGCGCGGAGTGGGCTATGCTCTTAAAGAAAATAAATAGTATCCGTCATACCCTGGCCTTCCGCCTGACCTTGTGGTACGCGGGTATCTTCATGTTGACCTCCTGTGTGGCCTTTCTCTTTTTCTATTTTTTGATTACTTCTGTTATCCGGGATCGCACCGATCAGGACCTGCTGGGGGAGGCCCGAACCCTGTCTTCGATTCTCAAGGTGCAGGGCATGAAAGCCGTCAAGCGCCAGATCATTTTTGAGGCCCAGGCTGCCGGCGAAAAAAAGATTTTTTTCCGTTTACTTTCACTAGACGGTCAGGAATTTTCTTCTTCCAATATGTCATATTGGCGCGATATCGGCGTTGGAAAGGCGGCGATCGAGCAACTGATCGGTGAAAATCGACCGGTTTTTAATACGGTCAGCCTGCCGGACCGCAAACATAACATCCGCGTACTTTATACCATTGTCGGCCGCAACATTATTCTGCAGCTGGGCCAATCCATGGAAAATTATACCCGCTTTATAGAAGCCTTTCGCAAAATATTTGTCACCACCATGGCTTCATTATTTGTCTTTGCCGCCATTATCGGATGGTTTATGGCCCGCAGGGCCCTGGCGGGTGTTGAAGCGGTTACGCGGACTGCGCGGCAGATATCGGAGAGCAGCCTCAAAGAGCGGGTACCGGTAAAAAAACATCAGGACGAAATCGATCAACTGGCCATCACCTTTAACCAGATGCTGGACCGTATTCAAACCCTGGTCACCGGTATCAGGGAAATGAGCGACAATATTGCCCATGACCTTAAAAGCCCGATCACTCGAATCCGGGGGATCTCCGAAGTTTCCCTGACCACCGGCACCTCTGAAAAAGAATATGAAAACATGGCCGCCAGCACCGTCGAAGAGTGTGACCGGCTGCTGGATATGATTAACACCATGCTGGTTATTTCCAAGACCGAAGCCGGTGTCAACAAACTGGATGCCAAAGAACTGGACATTGGCGCAGTGGTGCGTGATGCCTGTGAACTGTTCCAGTCGCCGGCAGAAGATAAAGAGATAAGACTGGTTTGTGATGTTCGCGGCAATTTCGGCATTTCCGGCGACAATCGAATGATTCAAAGAATGATCGCCAACCTGCTCGATAATGCCATCAAATATACACCCGCCGGCGGAAGCATTGAAGTGACGATCAACACCGGAACCAATGATGCGGTTGCCATTGCGGTCAAAGATACCGGTGTCGGCATTTCTGAAGAAGATATGCCGCGCATTTTTGAGCGTTTTTATCGCTGTGATCCCAGCCGTTCAGAGGCCGGCATCGGTCTGGGGCTGAGCTTTGCCAGAGCCATTGCCCGGGCCCATGGCGGCGATATCTCCGTTTTCAGCAAACCGGGTAAAGGCAGCACATTTATCGTAACGCTCCCCGGTGCTGGTTTCTGATTTGAAACGGTAATTTTCACAAAGATTAACCCATAAATATGCTCTCTGATGGAGAATGGAGGCAGGCCCAATGCCCGACTCAACGAAATCATTTAATCCGGATCGCATTAAAAAGAATAAAACAGCGAAAAAAAAATCACAGGACCAGCCCGCCGGCGCGCGAAAAGAGCCGTCGGTCACCCTGCAGACCGCTTCCGGCATTCCACTTAAACCGTTGTACACACCGGAGGATATTTCCGACCTGGATTATAATCGACAGATAGGGCTTCCCGGCCAGGAACCGTTTGTGCGCGGTGTTTACTCCAGCATGTACCGGGGGCGCAGTTGGACGCTGCGGCAGCTGGCCGGATTCGGCCCGGCGGAGGAAACCAACAAGCGCTATAAATTTCTGCTTAAAGAAGGCGCAACCGGTATTAACGGGGTTTTTGATTATCCGACCCTGAGGGGATTTGATTCCACCGATCCCATCGCCCGCGCAGATGCCGGGCGAGGCGGTGTTGCCATCGATACGCTGGCGGACATGCAGACCTTATTTGATGGGATCCCCATCGAAACCACCAGCACATCTCTGGTGACCTGTCAGCCGATTTGCAACATTAGCGTGCAATCCATGTACTTTGCCCATGCCCAGATTAGCGGTGTTCCCCTGGATCGACTCAGTGGCACGAGTCAAAACGATTTTTTGATGGAAACCGCCATCACGGATGCCCCGGAAGTTTTACCCCCCAGGTATTCTTTTAAGTTAAGCTGTGATGCCATCGAATATTGCACCCGTCATGTGCCGCGCTGGAATCCCGTTAGTTTTTCGGGCTACAATTACCGGGAGTCCGGCTGCACGGCCATCCAGGAAGTCGCCTTTGTTATTGCCAATGCCGTTGCCTGTTGCCAGGAACTCCTGCGGCGCGGGTTCGAGATTGATAGCTTTGCGCCCCGTTTAAGCTTTTTCCTTTCGGCCCATAACGATTTTTTTGAGGAAATTGCAAAATACCGGGCGGCCCGCAGAATATGGTGCCGGATAATGAAGGACCGTTTTGCGGCCAAAGACCCGCGCTCGTTGAAATTCAGATACCACGTTCAAACTGCCGGTGTCGCTTTGACGGCGCAACAACCGTTAAACAACATCGCCAGGGCGGCATATCATGGACTGGCAGCGGTATTAGGCGGAGCACAATCCTTACATATCGACGGATATGATGAGGCGCTGTGCACACCGACCGAACTATCGGCACTTACCGCCTTGAGAACAAATCAGATTCTGCAATTGGAAACAGGCGTAACCCGTACCATCGATCCTTTAGGCGGATCCTATTTTGTAGAATCACTGACCAATCAACTGGAAGAAAAAATTTTGGAGCTGCTGGAAGAAATTGAACAAATGGGCGGTGTGGTGCGGGCTGTGGAAACCGGCTGGATCCACCGGGAGATTTCAGATGCGGCCTTTGAATACCAACAGGCGATTGAATCCGGAAAATTGCCGGTTGTGGGATTAAACTGTCAACAGGTGGTGGAAGAAAAGCTGCCCATGGATCTTTTTGAAGTACCCGAAACACTGCGCATACAGGAAGAAAAGCTGGAAAAAATTAAGAAAGAGCGAAATCCGGATCAGGTTCGGCTTGGACTGGATGCGATTGAAGACTGTTGCCGTAAAGACGGAAATTTGATGGAAATCATCATAGAATCAGCTAAATCTTACGTAACCGTGGGGGAAATATCCCGGACCCTTAAAGATTGTTATGGCACCTGGAATATGCCGCTTTTCTAGTTAGCCGGCATCCTAAGACTCCCTCTCCCTTGAGGGAGAGGGCCGGGGTGAGGGAGTAACCTGCTGATCTGATACCCCCTCACCTAACCTCTCCCCCTGAAGGGGGAGAGGAAATGGTATTTTCGGATGGGCACTGATTATATTATAAAAAGGAAACAATAATGTCGAAGCGAATTCGAGTTCTGATTGCGCGTCTTGGAATGGATGCCCACTGGCGGGGCAGTATTATGGTGGCCCGTGCGTTACGCGATGCCGGTATGGAAGTTATCTATTTGGGAAACCAGCTGCCGCAAGAAATTGTGGAGGCGGCCATCCAGGAGGATGCCGATGTCGTCGGAATCAGCACGCTTTCCGGAAATCATATGATTTTAGCCCCTGAAGTCGTCAAACAACTCAATGCAAAGGGGGCCAATGATAAAGTTGTGGTTCTCGGCGGCACGATACCCCCGGATGACATTCCTAAACTCAAAGATGCCGGCATTGGCGAGGTCTTCGGCCCCGGGACACCGATTGAAAAAATCATCGGCTTTATTACCGCTTCATCCTAGCGTTGTGTCCCACGAAAAAGTTACAGAAGGTGTGTGATCTATTTTCAGAGGACAGACGACAGAAGACAGATGGGAAGTAGGATCGGCCTCCGTGCCGACCTCTGAATGGCGGGCACAGAGGCCCGCCCTGCATCTGAACGCTGACACCTCAAAACCTAATATTGTAAATTGCTTGCGGGACAACAGCACTAGCCCTCCCAAATCCCCCAACACAGCTCAGGCACTACTCTCACCAACTTAACCTTTTGGTCATCTTCAGGTCATCTTGCGGCCATCTGTGTGCACTAATGTAGATATCGAACATCGCGCAATATATGTTTTCGTAAACTTTAGGGAGGTATTATCATGAAAAGAAAACCATTCAGAAAACTCAGTTTAGCAATCATGATTTTGGCGTTAACCGGATTCATATGGGGATGTGGCCTTGAAAATGAGCTCGAGGCCAAGGGCATGCCCGAAATTGAATCCAAGACCATGATGGTTCCGGTCAATTTCAGTGAACTGGCTCAAAAAGTTCGTGACGGCGTGGTCAATATTCGAACCGTCAAGACCATGAAAGGCGGCGGACCTGTTTTTAAACATTTCTTCGGAAATCCATTCGGGCAAAAAAATCCTTTTGGCGACCAGGATCGTTTCCGCGATTTTTTCGGACCGCATCATGATGAAGGCCCTGCGCCGGATTTCAAACAGCGAAGCCTGGGTTCCGGGTTTATCATTGATAAAGACGGCTATATCGTCACCAACAACCACGTAATCGAAAATGCCGATCAGATTAAAGTCAAGCTGGCGGATGAACGGGAGTTTGAAGCCGAGCTGGTAGGCCGCGATCCCAATACGGATCTGGCGCTTATCCGCATAAAAGACGCTTCGGACCTGGTTCCCCTGAAACTGGGAGATTCAGATGCGCTTTCAGTTGGCAGCTGGGTGATGGCTGTTGGCAGCCCCTTCGGGCTGGAACAGACGGTAACCGCGGGGATCGTCAGCGCCAAGGGCCGCGCGCTGGGTTCCGGACCTTACGACGATTTCATCCAGACCGATGCGTCCATTAATCCCGGAAACAGCGGCGGACCGCTTTTGAATATGAACGGCGAGGTCGTCGGTATCAACACCGCCATCGTGGCCAACGGCCAGGGCATCGGTTTTGCCATACCCGTCAGTATGGCCCAGGGCATTGTTAAGCAGCTCCAGGCGCATGGCTCCGTTACCCGCGGCTGGCTGGGCGTCAGCATTCAGGACCTGTCACCGGAATTAGCAGAATATTACGGAATCAAAGACCAAAAAGGCGTTCTGGTGGCGCAGGTTTTTGAAGGCGACCCTGCTGATAAAGCCGGAATTAAAGCCAATGACGTGATTGTTGAAGTTGACGGCAAATCCATCGACTCCAGTCGCGATCTGACCAGAACGATTGCCGATATAGCGGTGGGCAAAAAGACGACCGTAACGCTCCTGAGGGACGGCAAGGAGAAAACGGTAAATGTCAAAATCGCTAAACGCGGTGATGCTGAACCATTGGCTCAGCGTAAGTCGGAAGATAGCGAAAAGCTCGGGATTCGGATTGCAGAGGCCACACCGGAAACAGCCAAACGTTTCGGTCATTCGGAAACCGAAAAAGGCGTACTGGTTGTCGGTGTCGAGCCCGGCAGTAAAGCAGATGAGGCCGGCGTTCGCCAGGGGGATCTGGTCAAAGAGGTGAATCGCAAACCGGTTAGCAGCGTTTCCGAATTACGTTCGGAAGTTGAAAAAGACAATGAAGTTCAGCTGTTGGTTAAGAGACCGAATGCCGGTTTTGTGGTAATTAAAATAAGCTAAACAAAATTTAACGTTAACCGCAGGTGCACCGTGGCAATTTGCCAGGTGCATCTGCCGTAAAATGTCATGAGCAAGGCAGCCGAATGTTCAACTACCTGCATCGGGCGACACCATTTTGGTTGGCCAATTGACCAGCAAAACACCGATTAAAACCGCCACGAAACCCTCGATAAAAACCGGCGTCAGTTTTTCAGCGCTAAAGGCTGCAGAATTTCCAATAAAATTACGATCCATCATGATGAGGAAGGCTCCCCGTTTAAGTATGGTTTCAAGGCTGCATATATGGCAAAATTAATCGGCGTCGGGATCCCATGCTCGCTTCCTAAGCGAACGACCGTTCCATTCAAAACCTCCAGCTCCAGGCGCCGGCCGGCGGCCAGGTCATAATACATCGAGCCCCGCACCGATGGCTCCACGCTGCTAAAAAAGTTCATGGATTGATCCACACAGCCCTCAGGCAAGTTCGCACCGCTCGCCCGCGCAACCGCTTCGACTTCTTCCATGGTGCCCCTCATCAGATTATGCGTTTCCCTGCATGCGACTATTTCTCCCATCGGCAAACGTGTCAGGGCGGTAATGCCGTTTACGCCGCAGATTCCGAGGAATTTTTGCCATAGGGCAACCTGAATATCTGAATGAAGCTCTGCCGTGATCTTCGAATTTTGCAATGTGTTTTGGAGGGCCTCAGTGCGAGCGCTTGTACCGCCTTGCATCTCTCCAAAAACAAGTGTTCCGGGGCCCCCCGTCTGAGCAATGACCCCGGGAGATTTGATTGTTGAAGACACATAAGAAACACAACCCACAACGTGTTGAGGCCCAACGACCTTCCCAATTTGTTCCTCATTGTCGATGCCGTTTTGCACCGAAAGAACGACGGTTTCCGGCCCGATTAAAGGACGAATCTGCTCCGCGGCCGCAGCATTATCGTAAGCTTTGACACAGAATAAGACACAGTCGACAGGAGCAATTTCATCGGGATTATCGGTGGCTGTGGCCTGAATGCTAAAATCACCTGCCAAAACGGATTTTATCGCAAGGCCGTTTTTGCGAATGGCTTCCAGATGAGCCCCCCGTGCAATAAATGCAACCTCTTCACCGGCCCGGGCCAGCAGGCCTCCGAAGTAGCCGCCCGTTCCCCCGGTCCCCATTACAGCGATACGCATAATTGACCTCCTTTTGTTTACGATCAGTTAGGGTTTTATTTTTCAGGGTAGATCAGTTGTTTATATAATTAAATGAAGAATTGTCAAAATGAATGGGTAGCCCGAGATGTGTTGGCGGCTTCAGGTCAAGTTGACAGGACAGGCGGAAGCGGACCCAAAATATAGGCGAAGGCAAAAGGACAATATTCTGAACAGGTATCAATTGCTGAAAAGGCCGGCTTTTGGATACTACATGGTGGCATACAGGTCAAGTGAATAATTTCCGTTTTCATTAGTGCAACCTATTGAAAGCTTTAGCCACGAATCACATTTAATTGACTGTTAACGGTTTTTATGAAATGAAGATCTAATCTTTATCAACTTATACTGGAAAATTTATTTAAATGAATGACAGAGCCACCAAATTAACCGCCCTGACGATTGCATCGTTAAGTTCATTTATCACGCCTTTCATGATCTCATCGATCAACATCGCGCTGCCGGTAATCGGAAAGGAATTTAAAACCGACGCCGTCGTCTTAAGCTGGGTGGCGACATCTTATCTGCTGGCGGCGGCCGTGTCTCTGGTGCCATTTGGCAAGCTGGCCGATATTTACGGCCGCAAGAAAATCTATATGCTCGGGATGGGGCTTTTTACCCTGACATCCCTGCTGTCTGCCGTTGCGACCTCGGCGCCCATGCTGATTATTTTTCGGATATTTCAGGGCGCCGGCAGTGCCATGGTTTTTGTCACTGGAATTGCGATTTTAAGCTCGGTTTATCCGGTTGAAGAACGGGGTAAGGTACTGGGAATCGCCGTAGCCGCAGTATACATTGGGTTGTCCTGCGGCCCGTTTTTCGGTGGGTTTTTAACCCAACATCTGAGCTGGCGGAGCATTTTTCTGATCAATATTCCCTTCGGTGTGCTTATCATCCTGCTCATTATTTTTAAATTAAAAGGCGAGTGGAAAGGCGCGGAAGGCCAAAAATTCGATCTCACCGGCTCCATCATTTACGGCACCGCCATTTTTGCGTTTATGTACGGCATCTCAATTTTGCCTGCCACCATGAGTATCATTTTAATTCTAACGGGCGTTGCCGGGCTTGTCGCTTTTGTTAAGTGGGAACTGGTGGTGGCGAGCCCGGTATTTGAGGTCAATCTTTTTGTCACTAACCGGACGTATGCCTATTCCTGTTTGGCGGCGTTGATTAATTACAGCGCCACCTTCGCCGTTACGTTTTTGCTCAGTTTTTACTTGCAATACATCAAAGGAATGCCACCCCAGGGTGCCGGGGTGGTGCTGGTTTCAACCCCGATTATGATGGCCATTTTTTCTCCGCTGGCGGGCCGGCTTTCCGACCGGGTCGAGCCGCGCGTAATTTCATCGCTGGGTATGGGCCTGACGGCATTGGGACTGGTGCTTTTAATTGTGCTGAATGCGCATACGGCGCTGGCTTATATCATTGCCAGTCTGATGATTCTGGGCTTTGGTTTTGCGCTGTTTTCATCTCCCAACATGAATGCGATTATGAGCTCGGTGGATAAACGTTTTTACGGGATTGCCTCGGCCTCGGTGGGAACCATGCGTCTTTTAGGCCAGATGCTGAGTATGGGGATTGTAACTTTGATTTTTTCCCTGTTTATCGGTAGGGCCCAGATTACACCGCAATATTATCCGATGCTAATCAAAAGTGTGCGGGTCGCGTTTATTGTTTTTTCCTGCTTTTGTGTGGGTGGGATTTTCTTTTCGCTGTATCGCGGCCGGCTGCGGCCGGGTGATTGATTTGATTAAGTTCACCGCAGAGACGCAGAGCGCGCAGAGATGCTTTTTCTTTTTGCCCTACTCTGCGACCTCTGCGTCTCTGCGGTGAATTCTATTCCACGTTGCCTTTCAAGCCGATCTCTGCGGCCACTTCGCGCATGCCCATGATGGTGTCGCTGATCAGCTCGGAAAGCTCAACTCCCAGCATTTCGGCACCCTTTTCTATGATGGAACGATCGACCCCGGCGGCAAACTGTTTTTGCTTCCATTTCTTTTTAACGGACTTGGCTTTCATATCCATCACGCTTTTTGAGGGCCGCACCAATGCGGAAGTGACCACCAGCCCGGTGAGCTCATCGATGGCATACAGGACCTTTTCCATATCCGATTCAGGCTTGACATCGCTGCAAATTCCCCAGCCGTGGCTGACCACCGCGCGGATATACTCTTCGGGCCAGTCATTTTCCTTTAGAATTTCCTCGGTTTTTTTGCAGTGCTGATCCGGAAACTGTTCATAGTCCAGGTCGTGAATCAGGCCGATCACGCCCCATTTTTCCTCGTCCTTACCCCGTTTGCGGGCAATGTAGCGCATGACGCCTTCCACAGCCATCGCATGTTTTATCAGGCTTTCGTTTTTGTTGTATTGCCTCAGAAGCGCCAGTGCTTCCTCCCGGGTAGGCGTTTGTGAGCCCATGTGAATCCCTCCTCATCGTGAATGTATTTATAGTTAATGCGATAATTGAATAACACGTATCCCGCAGCAGTCAAGCCATATTGTTTATTTGCTCTTGATCCTTTCGACCTGACCGGCTATTTTGATTTCGAACCCTGGATTTCACGCGGAATACATCTTCTCTGCGGATGAAGATGCCCGGCAGAAAGGACGCTGAGCTTGAAAACCACGCTGGATTCTTCTTTTCAGAAAATCCATCTCATTGAACTTTATCTTCGCAATGTCGGCGCCAATCTTATAGGTTTTTTTATCATTGCCCTGCTCAACCTTTTCACTCCGCTTGAATTTTTTAAAATCCAAAAGGCCTTTCTGTTGGCCGGCGGCTGGATGGTGATCCTTGCTCTTTATCCCTTCGTGATTTGCATCGGAATTACGCTGCAATATATCATCCAGCGTCCAATTACGCAGATGATAAACCGCATGCGCCAGGGGTTTAACATTGAAGCCGCTCTTGAGGAAAAGGCCAGGCGCCGGATATTGAATTTGCCGGTTACGATTGGCCTGGTCAATCTTGCCATGTGGGTCGGTTTAACGGCTCTGTTAGGGGCATTTTTCCTGATATTTAGAGACGCAACACTCAAGATGGGTTTTTTTGTGCAGTTTCGCGGGTTCATGGTCGGTTACATTTCCGCCATACTTTCATTTTATCTGGTGGAAGCTTATTGCAGAAGACGGCTGGTTCGGATTCTATTCCCCGAAGGCAAGCTGGCAGTCATACCGGGGACCGTAAAATTTTCAATACTCAGAAGAATCCGGGTACTTTATAGTGTCGGCACCCTGGCACCCATGATTATTCTGGTTGGCACCCTTGCATTTATTTTATGGGAGATGGAAGGGGCCGACATTTCAGCTGCTGAATTTGGTCGGGAGTTCCTTATTTTTTCAATTGTTCTGTGTGCTATTTTTTTCTTTGTTGGTGGCAGATTGAACGTCCTTTCCGGAAAATCGATTATTCAACCCATTACCGACATGATGGTGCTGGTCCGCCGGGTGAGGAAAGGGCACTTCAAGCAAAAGGTGCGGGTGGTTTCCAATGATGAACTGGGTATTTTAGGCGACGGCTTAAACGAAATGACCGAAGGTCTGATTGAGCGGGATCAGATACGGCATTCGCTGCATCTGGCCGAGGAAGTTCAGCAAACCCTTTTACCCCGGGAGAATCCCAAAGTAGACGGGTTGGATGTTGCGGCGACAATTGTATATTGTGATGAAACCGGAGGCGATTATTATGATTACCTGGATACCCGTGAAACATACCCCGGGAGTTTCACCATGGCCATCGGGGATGTATCCGGCCATGGTATTCCGTCTGCCCTGATGATGGCGACTGCAAGGGCTTTTCTCAGGCAGCGCTCGGTGCTGCCGGGAACTCCGGCAGACATAGTATCCGATGTTAACTACCAGATCACCAGAGATTTTGCAGAGTCAGGCGGTTTTATGACGCTGTTTTATCTGTCAATTGACCCGGCAAATCAAAGCCTTTGCTGGGTTCGCGCCGGACACGATCCGGCCATTTTTTATGATCCGGCACTCGACAGATTTGATGAGCTTCGCGGTGCGGGTATGGCCCTGGGCGTGGATGCCGGCCGCCGCTATAAGGAATTTCAGAAATCCGACCTCAAAGAGGGTCAGGTCATTCTACTGGGGTCCGACGGGCTCTGGGAGGCGCGCAATCCTCAAGGAAAAATGTTCGGAAAGGAGCCCATCCATCAAATCATTCGCCAGTCTCCCGCTGCAAACGCCAGAGAAATTCTGACCGCCTGTTTTAATCGCTTCAATGTTTTTCTGGGAGACCGTGCACCCGAAGATGATGTTACCCTGGTGGTGATTAGGATTACAAAGGATTAAGCGTTGATTAGAGTGACTAAAGTTTCAAGTGATCTAAAGTGACTAAAGTTGAGGAATTCTGTCATTTTTATAAATGATGGAGCGCCACTCGGTGCAAGCGCCTACGCTGCGCGAGCGACACCTGAATTTTAGGCACTGTTTTTTTATTTGGTGTTTGGCCGCGTCCATGCTAAACACGAAATACTAAACACCAAACACTAAGCACTAAGATTTTCTATCAAAGGAGGTATTCTATGGCCCCTGGGATCGATAAGCTCAGTCAATTTGCGATGGACGCTATTCATCAGGCCGGTGAAAAAGCGATGGCTTATTACGGCAAGGGCAAACCACAGGTGAAATTTGATCAAAGCGTGGTTACCGAGGCCGAAAATCAGCTGACCGATGTGTTTCAAAATCGGCTGGATCGGGAATTTCCCGAGCATCAGATTTTTCGTTTTGGCGAGGTAAACGAAGATTACTCCCATGGGCAAAAGCGGTACCTCTGGATATTTGACCCCCTCGAAGGGGTGGCCAATTTTCAGGCAGGCATTCCCATCTGGGGTATGTCCATTGCCTTATTGGATAATTTCTGGCCGATATTTGGTGTGTTTTACATGCCGGCCACCGGCGATTTGTTTCACGCCCGGGCAGGCAAAGACGCCTTCTGGGGC
Organism: uncultured delta proteobacterium; assembly: GCA_963706575.1. Classification (GTDB taxonomy): domain Bacteria; phylum Desulfobacterota; class Desulfobacteria; order Desulfobacterales; family JAHEIW01; genus JAHEIW01. Next base: position 138,445 of record CAVPNL010000009.1, read on the forward strand.
AGTGACAAGATTCGGATACCCAATGCCGATGTGATTGATAATGAAAGTCTTTTGTTGACCTATTCCCGATTCAACCAAAATTATCGGGCCACCTTTCCGGGTAAAATCCGATCTTTGGGGTGTGCATCCGCTCATATCTGTTACGTGGCCATGGGTCGCGCTGATGCCGCCATCACCACCAATGAGTCCTTTCAGGGATTGGCAGCCGCCCGGGTGATTTTAGAAGCCGCCGGCGGAAAAATCTGTAAATTTGATGGAAGCGATTTCCACCTCAATGAATACCTGGACGGACAACGCATCAGCGATCATCTTATCGTGGCTTCTCCGGAAAATCTTTCTCAGGTGAGAAGTTTTCTAAAACCGCAATAGCAGTGTCTGGTTTTGAGCGTTTAAAAGCGTTTATGAAGGCGAATGCAGACCTTCCTGCAGATGCGTTCGCGGATACATTTATCGAGCATTTATTCAACGGGTCCGGCAAACGTCCAGAAAAAACCCTTGAGGACGATCTGACCCTAATCGTAGTAGACTATCAGCATTGAGAAATGGTCAGAAAGCGAAGCGCAAATTATTAAATCAGGCGATGGCACAAATTAAATCCGAACGGAATTTACTCGAGAACGAATATATTCGCATTGTCTCATAGTCGATTTTAACGCTATCCTAAAAATGCAGCAATTCAAATGAGCTAACGCTTTGGGCCTCACGCAAAGGCGCCAAGGTTTTTTTTTGTTATTTAAATTATAATCTTTGCGGCTTAGCGGCTTTGCGTGAGCAATAATATAAAAATGGACCTTAAATTTAGGAAAATACCGAGGCCGATCTATCTCAGATACATTATGCTGAATATCCCGGGATTGGCGGCTGTTATTTTGATTTTGATTATTATTCAGCACTGGGTCGTGCTGCCGGGATGGCTTTTCTGGAGTGTTATCGGGTTTTGGGTTGTCAAAGACGCGCTGCTGTTTCCCTTTGTCTGGCGGGCCTATGATTGGGAGCGACCCGGCCGGTCCCGGTCGATGATCGGCGGGCGCGGGATTGCCAAAGAGCGACTGGCACCAGCGGGATATGTACAGGTCCACGGAGAGCTCTGGCGAGCGGTTAAAATTAATGACGGGCCACCGATTGAAATGGGGCAGTCCGTCAAGATTGTAAAGATGGACGGGCTGACGCTGTTTGTCGAGTCGGTAACGCCTGGTCAATAAAATCCTAATTGAGCGGAAATCTGGAGGACAACATGAAGCGCTGGTTAAAGCGTAGTCTATTTGCTGTGGGGATTGCACTGATTATTTTACTGGTCGGCGCGGGCTGGTATCTGTCCGATACCCTTCCCATCGGCACAGGTCATACGGCCAAAACCATCTGCTCCAATGTGTTTATCTCCGGGCGAGATGCGGCAGCCGTGTTTGAAGAAGACATTGCACCGATTCACTTTCTTTTTGCCTTAACGGATTTTAAAGTTGATCCGAATGAAAAATCCGTCAGTGCGGACTCTTTTGGTTTTGCTGAACGCACGGCTATTTACCGTGAAGGCCGCGGGTGTACGATTGTCAATGGCCTGATGGAAGATCAATTGAGGCAGCAAAAAATCGGCGACGTCAAACCTTTAAAATATTCACCTGAACAGCGCTCCAGGCGGCCATGGCCGGCCGGCAACCATGGGCCGGTTGTATCTTTACCGGCGGGTGTCGATGCGGAAAAGCTCGCTAAGGCCATGGATGACGCTTTTGCCGAGCCCGGGCCCCAAAACAAGCGAAAGACCCGCGCGGTGGTGGTGGTTTACAACGGCCAGCTGATTGCGGAACGTTATGCGCCCGGATTCGACCACAACACGCGTCAGTTGGGCTGGTCAATGAGCAAAAGCGTCACCAATGCCCTGGTGGGCATGCTGGTGCAACAGGGCAAGCTTGAACTGAACAGCCCGGCACCGGTACCCGAATGGCAAAAGGCAAACGACCCGCGCCAAAAAATTACCCTGGACCAGTTGTTGCGCATGAGCGCAGGGTTGGAGTTTAGCGAAGAATATGCGCCATTTTCCGATGCGGTGTATATGTTTTACGATAGCTATGATTTTGCAGCCTATGCGGCAAATAAGCCGCTGGAAACCGAGCCCGACAAAAAATGGCACTACTCCAGTGGCTCGGCCAATATTGTTGCCCGGATCGTCCGGCAGACCATCGAAAAGGCGCATGAAAATTATTACGAATACCTCTACCAGAAGTTATTTCATAAAATTGAAATGCTCAGTATTGTGATGGAACCGGATCCCTCCGGTACCTTTGTCGGCTCTTCTTATATGTTTGCGACTCCCAGAGACTGGGCGCGGTTCGGACTCTTGTATTTGCAGGACGGTGTTTGGAATGGAGAGCGGATTCTGCCCGTAGGCTGGGTGAAATATACCATCACACCCACATCCCGGGCGCCTCAGGGTGAATACGGGGCTTTGTTCTGGCTTAATGCCGGCGCGCCATCCGACGCATCCGATCGCATGATGGCTTCAGTACCGACGGATACCTTTTTTGCCCGGGGCTTCCAGGAACAGTGTGTATTTGTTGTTCCATCGAAAAATCTGGTTTTGGTACGACTTGGCGCCACCTCTGATAAAAGTGCCTGGAATGATGAAGCGTTTGTTGCCGGTATGTTGGCGGCGTTACCGGAATAGGCTTTAATGTTTTTGCCTTGCTAAATGGCTGCGATTTATTTTGGACACCAATAAATTTGTGCTATAATTACAAGATACGCATGGTTTGTCTTGCCCCTTACCTCTTTGACGGTTAGCCTATCGTTACCGTGACGGCCGGGTTTTGATTATGGACACGGATTCAGCCGACAACCCGAAAATTATCGATTGCCCTCAATGTCACATCAAAAATCCCATTGAGTCTGATATTTGTTATAACTGCGGCGCCCCTTTGCATGAACATGAGACGCCGGAAAAAAAAGCCGGACGCCCCTGGCTTGCGGTTGTCGTGTTTGTCCTTTTTGTCGTGGGCCTGCTTTATTTTTATTATCGTCCCGACAGCACCCCTGCACCATCGTCCCAATCAAATCTTATTTCCCCCAAAACCCCGGCGACGCCACCCCCCATGCAAACCCGCTTACCCGAGAAGGCTTCCGTTGTTAAAGCCGTTACTGAAACTGAAGCCGATGCCGAAGCGATCAATATTCCGATCGGACTGCTGCGGATCAGGGATGTCGCCGGCCATCTGCTTTCGGAAATCATGGTGCCGTTGGTTGGCAGCGGCTGGGTCGCGCTGCCCACCCGGGAAAGTATCGGCGGTTCCAGCTGGGTACTTCAGATGAGTGCGGGAGGTTCGCAGACGATTGAAGGCGGCATCATAAACGATTTGGATCAAATCAGCCTGTGGCGGATCCCGGAAGATCAGAGTCTTGAAAGCCCCGAGCTTTTTCCCTGGTCTGCGGGCAAGCCGCTGACATGGCTGGCGCTCAGATCCCAGGTTCCGCCGCAGCCGTTAGAGATCGGCGGTATCGGCAGACAGGGAAATTTTTATAAAGGTTCCTTAGCGGGTGATATAAACGATGCCGGCGTGTTTATTCAGGATGGCCGTGTGGTGGGCTGGACATTCGGCGATTTCATCGACGGTGCATTTTTGTGGGCCGGCGATGTGGGTCGTAATCTTAAAGCCGAAATCCGGGTCGATGATTATTATCGACTAACCTTCGCCAACGGCCGGGAAGAAGAGTTCGTACGGGCACTTGCCATGGGAGATGACTACTCGAATTTAGATCGCCTGGCAGCGTTTGCCAGGGCCTTCCGGATCGATCCCAGACTCTCTGCCGACCGGACGCCTGACTATCTGAAACCCGAGGCGGTGATTAGCCAAATGCGGTTACTGCTTGCGCGCGCGGTTCAAGAAGGATTTGGATTTCAGGCGGCCAGTTATTTTGATGCCGAGGTGCTCGCTCAGGCAGAAGATATCTCCTTGATGTCGGAGGTGGTTATTTTGACTGCAGAAAGGCTTGGTCTGGAAGAGGCGGTCAATTTAACGGAAAACGTTATCGAGGATTTGGAGCCGAAAAGCAACCGTGAAAAAACGCAGTTAAATGAACTTCATTCCGGTCTTTATCAAAACTGGCTAAATGCGCTGCTTGAAGACGGAGATATTCAGGATGCCTGGCGGGTTTATGAACGCGGCGGCCGGCAGCGGCCGGATGATCTCAACATTCATCTGTTTGGCGTAAAACTGGCCCTGGTCGAAGACGACTGGGAAACGGCGGAAAGGCTTTTGGCGGCCAAAGATTATCCTGCGGCTCTCAGGGACCAGGTCAGAAGCCTGCAGTCGCAGATTTCCGAACTGAAAGGGCAACAGGGAAAGATTCTCATCCGCTTTGCACCGGGCACCCGCCAAATACCGGTGACCGCCTCGATCAATCAGGCAACCTCACAGGAATTTATCGTTGATACGGGTGCATCGATGGTCACCATACCATATTCGACCGCCAGAATTCTTGGCATCGTCATATCGGTTCGAAATCCGCGCCGCAAGATCTTTACGGCCAGCGGTGAGCTTTATGCGCCTGAAGTCGTACTGGATTCAATCACTTTAGAGGGTTACGAGACCTATAATGTAAGAGCACTGGTGATGGATATTCCCAATCAACCCGGTTTGGGCCTGCTGGGCTTAAATTATCTGCGCCGCTTCAGAATGGATCTCAATACGGATGACGGGCTGTTGATGTTGGCACCTAAATAAAATACCATGAAAAACGTTAATCTTGATGGTCTCGTAAAAAGTCAGAAAAACGATCTTTTACGAGAGTGTTTAGTATTTGGTGTTTAGTGTTTAGAATTCTAAAAAATTGATATAACGTCATATACGTTATACTAAACACAAAACACGAAACACCTGATGAATTCGACTTTTTAACGAATTCATCATTCTTATACTTTAAAAGTCTTCGATAACGCTTCCTCTTTTCACATAATTTTCAATATGACTCTGGGAATTTACCAGGGAATGCATGGCCGTTTCGAACTTGGCATAAACCGGATCGTCTTCACCCAGCAGCGATTGCGCCTTTTGCAGGATTTTCAACCCCTGTGCCAGATGGGCATTGATATCATTTAATATCGCCTTGCGCTTGCTGTGTCTTTCCCGTTCTTTTGCAATTACCGGCAGCAATCGCTGAATCGAATACTCCACCAGGGCGTCCCGCGGTGCATTGAATTGTCGCGATGTTTGTTCCAGACAGGACAGCGTACGCCGGCTGACCACAAAAGTTTTTTGAACCCGTTCCAGGGCGTCAAACACGTCATCTTCGATTTCGTTTGCAATGACATTTAACGACTGCACATCCTCGATCAAATGATCAAAGAGCGATTTTTGTTTGATTCCCAGCTGCGTGGCCACGATGCTGAGAACGTCAATGGCCCGGGCGGATAACTTAAAGGTTGCACGAACCGATTGCCGGCCCCTTAAGTCAGCCGGTGACGGCAATGGTAAGGTTATTTCTTGAAACGTTGAATTTTCACTCTTTTTTGCCATTTTGCCCTGCCTTTTCGTTTTTTAGCATAGTCTTACAAGTTTCATTACTTTATTCCATATATTATTATTAATAATATTGCAATATGCTTATTTCAAGCAATAAGCATAAGGTTTCAGGTCACAGAATACAGGACTGAGGACTGAGTGCTGAGGTCTGAGGGATATTGAAATAAAAAGGGAAAAAATAGTCCCGCCAGCCCATGCCGGAAAACGACCCCCCTTCGCTGAAGCTTCGGCGCGGCAAGCAATTCTTGGCAGAAAACACCTGCCGTCGCATAGCTATGGCGCGTGCGGGATTGAAAGGGCGTTATTGAAAGCGGTCGTAAGTCGCCTGGTACTGCATTTGATCGATATAGGCGTATCGTCTCAGGGCATCTAAAATCCAGCGGGCTTTCCATTTCAGCCAATCGTCATTTTCGGTGGGATTGATTTTTAGCGGTTGCGGGATGACGGCCACCAAACGAACCATTTCCTCCAGTGTTAGCTGGTCAACTGTTTTGTGGAAATAATTTTGTGAGGACGGCCTCCACCCCGAATACCCCCGGTCCCCATTCGATAACATTGAGGTAAAGGGTGAAGATCCGATCCTTGCTTAAATTGCGTTCCAGGCTTATGCTAATCAATAATTCTTTTATTTTTCGAATGACGCTTTTTTCAGTGGACAGGTAAAGATTCTTAGCCAGTTGCTGGGTAATGGTGCTGGCACCGCGCACATATTCCCCTTTTTTCCAATTTTTTTTAAGCGCTTCTTTTAATTCAGCAAAATCCACACCTTTGTGTTGATAAAAGCTGGCATCTTCCGTAATCCGGACCGTTTCACGCAGCAGCTTCGGTATGGCTTCAAAATCAATCCATTGCTGTCGGATTCTGAACTTCTGGTCGGTTTTCTTCGCCTCGCGATAGCGCTGTACCATTAATGCTGTGCTTCGGGGATTTTTAATTTTTAATCCGCTGACGTCCGGCAAACTCAGATAAAAATAAAAACCCGCGGTAACCAAAACCGATAGGATTACAATACCGATTATTTTAAAAGCTGCTTTCATGCAAGATTCAGGTATTAATATTTTACCACAGAGGGCACAGTCTTCGACCCTGAGCTCAGACCGAAGGGAGACCACAGAGTAAGAATTCAAAACAGATAGAGCCACTATTAATATTTAAAATATAATCTCTGTGTGCTCTGTGGTGAATAAAGTTTACAAGATATTAAATAGCTCGATTTTTGCCTGAAAGAAAGATTTTTTTTAAAGGAAAGGGCGGTGCTCGCATTGTGAGCACCGCCTTTTTTGCGATATCTTTCACGAAACTTTCGGATCAGTTAACTTCCTCATACTCGGCATCGACTACCTCTTCCCCGTTATTAGACGCTCTATCGGCAGCGGAATTATGTACACCGTCTGCAGAGGCGTCATAAGGTTGTCCCTGCTGCGAAGCCTGTTGATATGCTGAGGCCGCCAGCTTATGGGCTATCTGAGTCAATGTTTCCGTCAGGCGTTTGATTTCCGCAATGTTTTCGCCTTCGATTTCACGCTTGAGGCTGGCAACTGTCTGCTCGACTTCGACCCTTGTACCGCTGTCCACCTTTTCACCCAATTCGCGAAGGGTTTTTTCGGTGGCGTATATCAGGGCATCGGCTGAATTGCGGGCTTCCGCCAGGACTCTTTTATTCTTATCTTCTTCCGCATGAAGCTCGGCGTCTTTCACCAGTCGATCGATTTCATCCCGGGATAAACCCGAAGAGTGGGTGATGCGAATCGACTGCTGTTTGCCGGTGGCGGTATCCCTGGCAGATACTTCCACAATCCCATTGGCATCGATATCGAAGGTCACCTCAATCTGAGGGGTCCCGCGGGGTGCCGGGGCAATACCCGTCAACTCAAAGCGCCCTAATGATTTGTTGCCGGAAGCCATTTCACGCTCGCCCTGAAGCACGTGAATCGACACTGCCGGCTGATTGTCTTCGGCAGTTGAAAAAACTTCACTCTTTTTGGCCGGAATGGTGGTATTTTTATCAATCAGCCGGGTCATCACACCGCCCAGGGTTTCAATGCCCAGAGAAAGCGGTGTAACATCAAGCAGCAGTACATCCTCCAGATCGCCTTTTAGAACGCCGCCCTGGATGGCCGCTCCCATGGCAACAACCTCATCGGGATTGACCCCCTTGTTGGGTTCTTTGACAAAGATGCCTTTAACCCGCTGCTGAACAGCCGGCATGCGGGTCATGCCGCCCACCAGAATAACCTCATTGATATCTGTCGCAGAAAGACCGGCATCCTTTAATGCCACGCGGCACGGTTGTTCAAGGTTATCCAGCAAATCGCTGACGAGGCCTTCGAACTTGGCACGGGTGATCTTTAAATTCAGATGTTTGGGGCCGCTGGCGTCTGCGGTGATAAAGGGCAGATTGACGTCGGTCTGAACCGAGGTGGACAATTCAATCTTGGCCTTTTCAGCGGCTTCTTTTAACCGCTGCAGGGCCATTTTATCATTTCGCAGATCGATTCCCTGATCCTTTTTAAATTCATCGGCCAGGTAATCAATGAGTTTCAGGTCAAAATCTTCACCCCCTAAATGGGTGTCCCCATTTGTGGCTTTTACCTCAAAAACACCGTCGCCGATTTCAAGAATCGATACGTCGAAGGTACCGCCGCCCAGGTCAAACACCACGATTTTCTCATCGGTTTTCTTATCCAGACCATAGGCCAAGGCGGCTGCGGTGGGCTCATTGACAATGCGCAATACATTCAGCCCGGCAATTTTGCCGGCATCTTTAGTGGCCTGCCGCTGACTGTCGCTAAAGTAGGCCGGAACCGTAATTACCGCATCCGTAATCGTTTCACCCAGATACTCTTCAGCCGTCTTTTTGATATTGGCCAGAATAAAAGATGAAATTTCCGCGGGGCTGTGTATTTTTCCCCGCAGGCGAATCCCAACGTCACCGTTGGCTGCCTTTTCAATTTTATAAGGTAAAACCGGGATGTCCTTTTGCACTTCCGCCGAGTCATATTTACGGCCGATCAGGCGTTTAATTCCAAAAACCGTGTTTTCGGGATTGGTGACCGCCTGTCTTTTGGCAATTTGCCCAACCAGGCGCTCTTGGTTATCTGTAATGGCCACCATCGAGGGGGTTGTGCGACCGCCTTCCGGGTTGGCAATAATTTTTGCATCGCCGCCTTCCATAATTGCGACGCAAGAGTTGGTCGTTCCAAGGTCAATTCCGATAATTTTGCTCATGACAAATTCCTCCTTAAGTTAATTATTTTTATTTAGATTAAGGTTATAATCCTGTTTAACCGCCGCGTGCCTCCCACAGCCGCACGGTGTTTTCAACAGCTGTTTTTCATTACTAAATGATAATACTTATTTTAAGTAATGCAATAAAAAAGATAATTAAATTATTGACAATAACAAAATAATATTTATCTTAATGATCAGAAAAAGGAATATTAGTATTTAAAGTCAAACATTCAATTAATTTAAGGAGGATTATAAAATGATGAACTTAGTCAGATTGAATCCCTGGGGAGAGATGAACGCGTTGCCGCATCGATTGAATCACCTGTTTGCTGATTCTTTTTTCCAGCCCAGTCGATCAGAAGATGAGTTGAGCCTGGGTACCTGGCATCCGGTGGTGGATATGTATGATGAGGATGACAGAATTGTCATCAAAGCGGAACTTCCCGGTATGGAAAAAAAGGACATTTCAGTTGAGGTGAAAGATCAGGTTTTGACCCTTAGGGGCGAGCGCAACCATGACAATGAGATCAAAGAGGAAAAATACTATCGCCGCGAAAGGACCTACGGAAAATTCCAGCGCGCCTTCAGCTTGCCGGCTGATGTGAATTCGGACAATATCACAGCCGATTTTAAGGACGGCTTGCTGAAAATTGAAGTGCCCAAGCCTGAGAAGCAAAAACCCAAAGAAATTACAGTTCACTAAACGCGTTATCTTTCGAGTAAATCGTTGACCACCAAATCTTAACAAATAGAAATAGGGCGACGGAATCGTCGCCCTATTTTTTTATTTAAACAGGCTATGCAATGCTTCTAAATTGTTTTATATTATATGTCTGGCATAAAAGCATAAAACCACAAAGACACGAAGAACACAAAGAAGGACTCTATAAGAAATTTATTTAAATATCTTCGTGAACTTTGTGCCTTTGTGGTAATAATCGTTTTTCTATTATTTATCTTCAATATTAGTTTAGGTGAGGATTAAACGCATGTACAAGCCCAAAGGCAAAATTCGCCGTTTTTTTGGTTTTTTTTGGAACGGTGTTTCCGTCTTACGCAGAATTGTCGGTAATTTGTTGTTTCTTTTGCTTATCATCTTTTTGATTGCGATTGTATTTTTTGACAGCAGAGAAGATGTGCCCGATGGTGCGGCGCTGATTCTAGCGCCGGAAGGCAACATTGTCGAACAACTAACTGAAAGCATGCTTGCCAGTGATCTATTTGGCGATGCTGCCAGAGAAGAGACGCTTTTAAAAGATGTTATCGATGTTATCGATTTTGCCAAAGACGACGAGCGCATCGAAGTGCTGGTTCTTGACCTCAGGAAAATGAGAAAAGCCGGTATAAGCAAACTTCAGTCTATCGGCACGGCTCTTGAGCGCTTTAGCAGCAGCGGCAAGCAAATTTTTGCATTTGGCGATTATTTCAATCAGCAGCAATACTATCTGGCGGCTCATGCCGACAGGCTGTATTTGAACCCCATGGGTGTGATCATGCTGCATGGCTTCGGTCTTTATCGTAAATATTACAAAACGGCTTTGGAGAAACTACAGATCCAGTTTCATGTTTTTAAAGTCGGTACCTATAAATCAGCCCTCGAACCTTTTTTACGAGACAGCATGTCCGATTATGCTAAAGAGGCCAACATCGCCTGGCTCACCGTTCTATGGGATTTTTACAAAGTCGATGTGGCTTCAAAGCGGGGATTTCGTCCGCAAGATCTGGATGATTTTATTAATAACATTCCAGGTCATCTGGCAAAAGCCGAAGGAGATGCCGCCTTGATGGCCCTAAATCTGGGTCTGGTTGATGAACTCAAAACCCGTGATGAGGTCCGCCAGGAACTGATCGAGCACCTTGGCCCGGATAAAGACGGCCTGACCTTTAAACAGATTGCCTTCGATCAGTATCTAAACCACATTCGTCCGGATCTGATAAAAAGTCATCCCACCAGAGACAAAGTCGGCATCATTGTTGCCAGCGGCATTATTATGGATGGAGAGCAACCGTCTGGCAGAATCGGCGGTGACACCATGGCGGATCTGCTGGTCCGGGCGCGGGAAGATGAAAAGGTAAAGGCGGTGGTGGTTCGGATCGATAGCGGCGGCGGCAGTGCAACTGCCTCTGAGGTCATTAGCCGCGAGATCGAACTGACCCGCCAGGCCGGCAAACCGGTTTTCGTATCCATGGGATCCATTGCCGCATCCGGCGGGTACTGGATTGCTGCGCCGGCAGATCAAATCTGGGCGACACCCACAACGATTACCGGCTCGATCGGGATTTTCGGAGCCTTCCCAACTTTCGAAAGGAGCCTGAAATCTTTAGGCATCACCAGTGATGGTGTCGGTACCACCAAACTTTCAGATGCTTTTGATCCCAGCCGGCCGCTAAATGACCTGGTGGCCCAATCAATGAATCAGGTGATTGAGCAGGGCTATCGGCGTTTTGTCCGGCGGGTCGCTGAAGGCCGCAATATGCAGCCGGAGGCGGTTGAAAAAATCGCCCAGGGCCGCGTTTGGGCCGGAATTTCGGCTAAAGATCTGGGGTTGGTCGATAAAATCGGCAGCTTGCAGGATGCGGTTAATGCGATCGCTGAAACGGCGGATTTAACCGATTATGAAATCACTTACATCGCGCAACCCTTAACCACCCGGGAGCTGCTGATTAAACGGTTCAATCGATTGCTTGCCGGCATCTTAGCCGCCCTGAGTCCCACCGATCATCCGGCAAAAAAAATATATGACGCGGTTATCGATACTGAAATCGACCATGTTTTGCGAGCCGATGATCCGGTCGGATCGTATGCCTACTGTCTCAACTGCAATATCCAATAAGGTCAGACCCGGTCTGATGGGTTTATCCTGCCGGAAATTTCAATTAATTCAAGGGTCGGGGAATATTTCGCTGCAAAAAAGAAAAGGCGATTCAGGATTGTCCCTAGTCCCTAAACCGCCTTTGGTTATCAATTCTCAATGTGCCGATTTGGCAAGGTTATTTGGCTAAATTAAATCATTCAACAGCGCATCTTTAATTATTTTCCCGGCTGTTTTTTCTTCATCCATTTTATAGGTTTTGTTTTCTATCTGTTCTTTGAGCTGGGCGACTTTGTCCTCCCTGACATCAGGTATCGTTTCCAACTGTTTCTGCGCCTCCTGGACTTTTTTAGCCATATCTGAAAGCACAACCGTATCTGCCTTGGTTTGCTGCTTTTCCGGCTGCTCAGAGGTGGCGTCAACTTTATCTTTATCCTGAACCTGATTCACATAGGCTTCAATATTAACTGAGTCTTTTGGGGTAATTTCCATTTTTCAGCAAGCTCCTCTAAATTTTCCTGTTTGACAGGCGTTTTAATCGCTCAACAGTCATTATTTACAATAATTCTAATCCACTGGCTTCTGCGTGTCAAATTAATTACGATTTAATTATATTATCGGTAAAAACTTTACATACTTTAGTCTTTTTTTGCGAATTTCACTATTTGTTCTCATTTCGAGAAAAATCTCAACATATTAATAAAACTATAAATAATGAAATAAGTATGGATCTGCTTTGCAAAAGACCAAATTTCAGTCAAATGCCATCCCTGAATACAATCCAATAACATGCCATTATCATGCCAAACAGAAAGCTTTCTATAAATTCCATCACCCGAACACCTTTTGCTTTACAGACGATGAAGCAGTCCTATTTTATAGATAGTTGCGAAAATTACCAGAACCCATCTCAAAAATGTCTTTTGGCCCCATATCTTTGTTGGTGCCTCGTTTTTAATCCTCGACATACAACAGTATGCCTGCGGTTTAAAACTCGGCCCCGCCGCGATCTTGAACCAAAATCCTATTTTTGAGATGGGTTCTAATTGAGCTCCGGCAGGGGCGCCGAAACAAAAATTGAGGTTTTTCAGCTGGATTTATTGACATCCTACGTTGTGGTATTAATATTTAAGCTTAAAGATATCTATTTTCATACTTGGAATGAAGCGAAAAATGGCAATTGAGAGAAGAATAAACCCACGTTATTGTATCCGGGACAACGCTTTTACGGTTTTTGGGTCTGAACCCGTTAAATTGGCTCCCATCATCGATGTCAGTCTGGGTGGCCTGGGGATCGGGGTCAATGGTATCAAAATAGGCGCTGATTGGTTAAACGGCATTTCAAAATTAGAGATCCTAATCGATGATGGTTGTTTCTATATGGACAAATTGCCTTATCAGCTCCTTCCACAATACCGAAGCTTTTCTGGAAACGCCTTCGGATCATTTCAAAATATCTATGGTATCCAATTTGTAGATTTGATGCCCAGTCAGCAAAGCCAGCTGAAATATTTTATCCGCAACCACACCAGGGGAGGAATGACGCCGAAATTTATTCGGAAGTTCAATCAGCATTTCCATCAAATTATTGGCAAAAGAGATTTTGCGAGTTCCTGTCAGACCGCCTGGCTTCAACGGCCTTCTCTGTGATCGAACCTCTTCACCGTTATCTTTCACCATCCTTGTATTGCCGCTGTTTTCGATTTGATCTCTGTCCTGCCAATGGTCGCCTGGGCGAAATTTGTGATACTTGATGCCACCGACTGCCCATCGCCAAGTTCTTTACTTTTCACCCGATTTATTGGTAATAAAAATGAATAGGTTATCCGGAACTCACAAATTTTCGTAAATAAAAATAAGTGCCATGGAAATGTTCACCCGTTGTCTGATCGGTTTTATCATCGGGATATCGATTTTTTTTAGCTCGCCCGGCAGGGCCGATGAGCAAAATAAAGGAATTAGCGAAAACGGTTGTGCCCGTCTGCAGAACGCGGAGATTGTTTGGGATTTAAGCAAATACCGCTGGATGTGCTGTATCATTAAAAATGAAGATGAGTATGAAAACTGCATGCCGATCACGGACATGCAGCCGCTGCCCAAAACCAGCCTCAAACCCTTCCCTCCTGAAGGAACGAAAACCATCGAGAAGAGTCCCCAGAAACCATAAACATCGTCATTATTTGATTTCAAACAGGTTACCATCATTATCCTGAACAAACGTCAAGATCCTGTCCCCTTTGGGGACATGAATAACCTCAATTTCCAGATGGTGGCATTCATTCAAAAATGCATTCAGATCTTCAACCTCCAGACAGACATGCCCGATTTGTTTAAGACGGTTTGCGGATTGGCCGGTAATGAAAATCTCAAAATGAACCTGTTCGCCCCGGTAGTTGATCATCAGCAGTTCGGCGTCAACATTGAAAATAGCCATAGAAAGGGACCGTGCTAAGATTTTCGGTTCTACCTTTTCCAAACCGAGCAGATCTTTAAAAAATCGATCTGAATTTTTTTCGGAACTGCAAACAAGCGCCACGTGTCGTAAAATCATTGACACCCCTCTTTGTGACTCCAACTATTTTTCCCTTTTCAAATTGCCAAATCCGCAATCCGCATTCTAAAATCCAAAATCAAAGATGGGGCTTAATAATGACTTTCAGGGATTCTTTGCTCGCCATTACCATCCGGAAACCTTCGGCGATATCTCGCAACGGAAGTCGCCGCGTAATCATGTCGTCTACCTTTATGGTTTCTGTTTCTATCAGGTTTATGGCGGCATCAATATCCGGAGGACCGCAATAATAGGAAGTCATTATCTTCGTCTCCCGGGTCCAGAAATCATTTAGCGGTATGGTGATTTTTACATCGGGATGCGGTACCGCGAAAAAAACGATAACTCCGCCTTTATCCACGCACTGCCATGCCTGATCAACTGCAGCGATAGCTGAAGTGCACAGGATGACGACGTCGGCCGCTCCAATGTTTTCAGCGGCCAATCGTTCCGCAACATTTTCAGCAGCGACCATTGTCATATCCGCACCCATTTTTTCGGCAAATTCCAGCTTTTTTCGATTAATGTCCGTGGCAATCACCCGGCAATGTTTGGTTTTGGCCAGCTTCACATGCAGCAACCCGGACATGCCGCTTCCAATCACCATGACCGTCTGGTTACTACGCACGCCGGCTAGCTGCTGAGCTCTGACAGCACATGCCAGTGGTTCGATAAAGGTACTTTGATCATATGTGACATTATCCGGCAGAAGATACGTTCCGTTTTCGACCAGAGATTCCGGAACCAGAACATACTCTGAAAAGCCGCCCGGCAATCTTTCTTTGACATTAGAACACACCGGAAAGTGGCCGCTTTTACAGTACGCACATTTCATACACGGCACCTTGGGGGCTACAAATACGCGATCTCCAGGCCGGTATTTCGTTACTGCTTTCCCGATTTCTATGACTTCGGCGCCAATTTCATGCCCCTGAACCAGGGGGGCTCTGGGCAGACGATACCATTCAACAATATCACTGCCACAGATGCCGCATGAGAGAACTTTGATCAGTATCTCTTTGTGACCGGGTTTGGGCTTGGGCACTTCTTCGATTCGAATATCTTCGTTGTTGTACCAGACGGAAACTTTCATGATTGATTCTTTAGCGTTTGGTAAAGGTCCAAGGCCTTTTGCGGCGTCTCGTTATCGTGAACGACCGCTCGGACCGCCTGCAGCATTGCAATCGGAGAATCGGATTGAAAGATATTACGTCCCATATCCACACCGCTGGCTCCCTGCTGCACCGCGTTGTAAGCCATGGTCAGCGCATCTAGTTCCGGTATTTTCGTGCCGCCGGCCATTACAATGGGCACCGGGCAGGAGGCACACACGGTTTCAAAATCTTTTTCGACATAGTAGGTTTTAACGTAATGGGCGCCCAGTTCTGCGCAAATCCGGGTTGCCAATCTGAAATAGCGCGCATCGCGAGCCATATCTTTGCCCACCGCCGTGACGGCAAGGGTCGGGATTCCATAGCGGGTGCCAATATCCACCATTTTTGTCATGTTGATAATCGATTGCCTTTCGTATTCACCGCCGATGAAAACCTGAACGGCCATGGCACATACATTCAGACGGATCGATTCTTCGATGTCCACGGCAATCTCTTCGTTGGAAAGCTCCTTGAGGATGCTGGTACCGCCCGACACGCGCAGAACAATGGGTTTTTGGGTGGAAGGCGGGACAATGCTTCGAAGGATACCCCGGGTGAGCATCAACGTGTCTGCATAGGGCACGATGGGAAGAATATTGACATCGACCCTTTCGAGTCCTGTTGTGGGTCCCTGGAAATATCCGTGATCGATGGCCAGCATAACCGTGCGGCCGGATTGCGGGTTGAAGATTCTGGCCAGTCTGTTTTTCATGCCCCAGTCCAGAGCGTTGGAGCCTTTCAGGAAAAAGCCCTCTGTTTTCTGGGGTATATCGGTATGATATTGCTTTGCATCTTTCAGGTCGTCCATGTCTGGCATATTTTCTTCTCCTTTCCAAACTGGTTTTAAAACCAGTTTGTATATTATTTTTATAATGCATTATCGCAGGTTAGGTTTTAGGGTCAAGAAAAACCATTTATTGCTAAACAAGGTCTGTGGTATAAGTGCTATCAGCCAGATCCGGTTTTGGCGATGGTTCTATTTTAAAATTTGAAACGCTCAATTTAGGCTCTTATTAAAAATTTGCAAATTGGAGGAAATGGATGGGTGAATGGGATCAGGAAAAAAATGATGTTTTGGTTTGTGCCAAATGGATGTCGGAGCATGGTTACTTTGGCGGTTATCGAGGCAGCGGCGGAAATATCTCGGTCAGGATCAAAAACCAGTCGATCCTTGCGGTAACCCCTTCCGGTCGATCTTACTGGAGTATGACCGCTGATGATATTTGCGTGGTAGATTTTGATTTAAAAATGCTTGAAGGTCAATTCGTGCCATCCAAAGAAGCAGCAATGCATATCGGCATCTACCAGAACCGTACCGATGTCAAGGCCATTGTTCATACGCATCAGACCTATGCCAGTATATTAGCGATAATTGACGAGTCGATACCCCCCTTGTTTGATGAAGAAACCAAGGAGTTCGGACCAATGGTTGAAACCATTCCATATGCGATTTCGGGTAGCGAAAATCTGGTTCAAAACGTCATTAAAAAACTAGATAATAATTGTCATTGTTATATTCTTCAAAACCACGGCGCTCTCAATTTAGGCCGCGATATTGACCATGCATGGAAGAATACCGAGCTTTTAGAAAAAGTTTCAAAGATTTATTATGCTGCCCTGATTACCGGCAAAAAAATCGCCACTTTGCCCAAGGACACAGTTGATTATTTTAACAAAATGCGTGAGTCGAGTTAACAGTCAGACAGGATTAATTTATTTTTTTTAACCATAGAGAACACAGAGCACACAGAGAAAAATAATTTATCTCATTTTATGCTGAATGCTTTCGGATAAAATGTCTGTGCCTGTCTGTGTGGGTCTGTGGCGAATTCATAGAAAAGTCAGGCGATGCTGACCTCTGATGAAGAAACCTATATTTTAGATCAAGCCTATGTGCCGGAGCATTGCATTCGTCTGATGACCCATGTATCCGGAGGCGAACCGTTTTTAATCGATGATTTTTTTATTTGCCGTAAAGAAAAATGGATAATCCTGATCGGCTACCCGCTGGAAGATAATTTCACCCCCGATCAGTTAGAAGCTGTTTTTGCCAAAGTTAAAAAAAGATTCCGCCCCGAGTCGGTCTCGCTGGTCGCACCTCAAATGCCGCCTTCCCTGGCCGCGACCTGCCAGGAAGCCGAAAGCGATGCCTACTTCACCTTGGAAGCTCAAAAACCGGTTATCCGCAGCCCGGTAAAACGCAATCTAAGAAAGGCGCGCCAAAATTTACGGGTGGAATTTTCCTCCGGCATGCAGGACGTTCATCGGGAGCTGATGCATGAATTTGTTGGCCGGACCCTGTTGTCTGAACGGGTTAAAAGACTGCTGTTTAAAATGCCGGAATTTACGGCCGGCTCTGATATGGCGCTTGTTTTAAATGCCTGGGATAAAGCAAATAAGCTGGCCGCCTTTTATGTTATCGATCTTGAAGCCAAACAGTTTTCCAATTACATAATGGGTTGCCATTCCAAAAAAAACTATGTGCGCGGGGCCTCGGATCTTTTATTATTTGAGCTGATAAATTTGAGCCTTGAATATGATAAACCCTATATTCATCTTGGGCTCGGGGTAAATGCCGGTATCCGCCGTTTTAAGGCAAAATGGGGCGCAGTGCCCACCCGCCGGTATGAAATGGGTGAACTGGTGCTAAAGAAGCCGTCCATTTTAGATACCTTTCGTGCTTTCGCAAAATCACGTTGAGACAGCTTCTGGTTTTAATGGAATCAAATGTTTTCTATTGGATCAAAACAAAAAAAGCTAAAAATGATCTGGGAGGTGCAGAAAAACGGCAGAATTTCTCATCTTGTCGGCACCGCTCATTTTTTTCCGTATAGCTTTAAAAAATCCCTCCAGCGGTATCTGGAAAGCGCCCGCGTGGTGATGTTTGAAGGCCCTCTGGACGATGAAAACATGGCCCGGGTACGGGAGGCGGGAATCGACAAAGAAAATCCCTATCACATATTCAACGAGCTGGACGATAAAACCATTGCCAGCATCACCGATGCCTTGGTCCCGGTTTGCCGGGCCAGGCATTCATCGTATCTGGTAACGTTCAGCAAATTTGACCTGAAAGATACCGTCTATGAAATGGTAAAGGATATGAGGCCCTGGCTGGCATTTTTCACCCTGTGGTCCGATTACCTCAAACGCCTTGGCTGGAAGTACTCTGTTGATCTGGAGGGCTATCAGATTGCCGGGGAATTGGGAAAGAAAATCGTCTTTCTTGAAACCATTGAAGAGCAGATCGAAGTTCTGCAAAACATAGCGCATGATAACATTATCTTCTTCTTGAGCCAGGTTGATCGCTGGAAGGATTTTGCCCGGGAATATGTTGAATGCTATCTGGACGGCGATTTAGAGAAACTGAAATTTACCCGGGTGCGCTTTCCCACCCGGCATCATTCGGTCATCAATAAACGTGATAAAATCTTTCATCAGCGGATGCGTGCTGAGCTTGAACAGGGACAGGTAGTGGCCTTCCTCGGGGCACCGCATCTGAGGGGAATGAGCTGCTTGCTCTTAGAAGATGGCTATCAGGTAAAGGGTCCTTGGCTGCCGCAGCAATGACAGAATTCAGAAGACAGCCTGCGACGAGCTCAGCCGAGTCGAGGTCAGATGACAGAAGACAGAAGACAACCTTTTTCTACTCCTGCCAAAACATCCCAGACAAACGCTATGAATACGGCAGTCCGAATTCTGGCGAATCGCGATCATTCAAAATATGAATTAAAACAGAAGCTGCGGCAGCGGGGCTTTACCAACAAAGACATTGATGCGGTGATGGTGGAGTGTGAACGTTTCAATTATATCAATGACCGCAGAACCGCCCATGTATATATTTCACAGCTTAAACGAAAGTGTTTCGGCAAACGATATATCCAGCAGGCTTTAAAAAAGAAACGCTTGAGCGGTGCTGCAATCGAAAAGATCTTTTCGGAGAACTACCCCGGAGCTGATGAGTATGAACATGCCGGCCGGCTGTTGGAAAAGAAAATGAAAACCTTTGGGCGCGAAACGGATCCCAAAAAAAGAAGCGAAAAAATATATCGGTTCTTATACTCGCGGGGATTCAGCGCAGCGGTAATTCGCGCCTTGGTTAAATAGTTAAATAGTCGATTCGTTAAATGGTTGGAATCCTCTGACCAATTGACGATTTGACCAATCAACCAACCAAGGCTAACTGGCGATTTCCAGAACTTCTTCGGGTTTTTCGCAAAAAGATTTTAATATCTGCGTCTGGTCTTTGGTTAAATGGTGAAACTTCACCCCTACTCCCCTGGGGGCGGCCCAAACAATTTCTCCTATTAAATCTAGTGGATTACGGGTTTCGGGGGACGAAAAATGAAGCAGCATTTTCAAACCGCTTGTAAACGACTCACCGGTTTCGATAAAGGCGCCGGAGTTGCTGATATCCAGAATATAACTGCTGAACTTTTGCCCCCGGATTTTAAAATTGACGTTGATCAAACAATCTTTGCGGGTATGTTTTCTTCTCTCCTTTTTGCCGGTTTCAGACTGCATTTCTTCGAGGTGTCTCATAAATATAAACCGCTGCTCGTTTGACATATCAATTGCCGTTTTCAACAAAAAGTTGGCAGTACTGCCGTTGACAAATTGCTTTAAAAGATCAGTTTGCTTTTTTTCGGGCAGGTTGTTTATCAAGTAATACAAACGGGCGACGACCTCATAATCATTCATTTTTAGAGGAGAGACCGGGGAGGTGGTATATTCTTTTTTTAATTTAAATGACCGTTGAAGCGTTGCTATCATAATTTGCTCACCCTCTTTCGCATCGCCCTGACCCTGTTCATACTTGATACATTTATTGCGGTCCAAAAGAGATGCAGATATCACCATAAGTGCTTGGTCTACAGATGAATTGAAGCTGCCTGTAATCCGTTTAGCCGCTCCGCATATGGGGTTACCTCCTGGATCTGCAAAAAGCATGCAAAAAGTCGGAAATATTATAATTCTATAAAATTTCAGATACTTAAATAAAATGAAGGGGCTTGAAATTTAAAAAATAGTATGAAATGAATGAATGAAAATTAGGTAATCGATTCCATAAAGATCCAAAATAGCAAGAATCGGGTGGCGAAGGTCCCATTTTTATCTTATTTTGCATTAAATTTCAGACAGGGGGATCATTAAATGAAAAGCGAAACCTTTACCCAGGCAGCCGTAGATTATGAGCGCATCGAAAAAGCCATCCAATTTCTAGCGGACAACTTTCATTCGCAGCCCAATCTAAAGGAAATTGCCGGCAAGATTCACGTGAGCGAATATCATTTCCAGCGCCTTTTCAGTCGCTGGGTCGGTATCAGCCCCAAGCGGTTTCTGCAATTTTTAACCAAAGAATATGCCAAGACCCTGCTGGAAAAATCGATCAATCTATTAGATGTTACCTACGAATCGGGCCTGACCAGCCCCGGGCGTCTGCATGATTTATTCGTATCCTGTGAAGCCGTGACTCCGGGGGAATACAAAGCCAAAGGCGAAGGTCTTGAAATTGTATACGGCTATCATGCCACCCCCTTCGGCGAATGTATGCTGGCCAAAACCGAGCGGGGCATCTGCGGTTTAGATTTTGTTCAAAAAAATGACCAGCAGCCCGTTTTTGCGAGTTTGGAAGATAGATGGCAAAAGGCAACATTAATTCAAGATCCAGATGTCACGCGACCTTTTGTCAAACGGATTTTCAATCCATCACAGGGGCAAAAATCAACGCCGCTGCATCTGGTTTTAAGCGGCACCAATTTTCAAATAAAGGTATGGGAGGCCCTGATCAAAATTCCCATGGGTGCGGTGGTTACTTATGAGGACGTTGCGGCCCACATCGGGATGCCCAAAGCCTCCCGTGCCGTCGGCAATGCGGTTGGCAGCAATCCGGTCTCATTTGTTATTCCCTGTCACCGGGTCATCAAAAAAACCGCCGAATTCGGAAATTACGGAGGTGGGGTCGCGCGCAAGCTGGCAATACTTGGTTGGGAAGCGGTTCAGATGAATTGACCAATGACCTATTTACATACCGGGAACCCAAGTCCCATCCGGTGTCCCCGGAAGACATCAATGCGCAGATACTGAAGACCGCTATGAGTCGGTCAATCAAATACCGAGAGTTTTAATCAAATCCAACCGGGTCTATATAACTACATACTTTTTATCGTGAGAACCCTTCAATACAGGTGCTTTTAAGACTCCGTGTCTTGCATGTGTTCATTTTGTGATTAGGATAAGAGGTGAAGGTGTTCTTATTGAGATAATGCCGGGCGGCCCGGCCGATTTCAAATTTCAGATAGCCCACCGCCTTTCAAATATGGAATATCCTTCCACCGAAACGGGGCGCTGGTAGTCACTAGGCATTAACCATTGCGGGGAACGTCACCGGCCCTCAGGATGAGACATCCCCCCACTTGTGTGATCATTAAACCCAGCCAAATATTTTGCCCCAAAGCCGAAGAAGCAGGTCTTTGATTTTTTGATGAGAACAAAGGCGCTGTGTGATTCTGGGTGCACACAGTGCCGATTGATTGGCTGTTTACGGGGTTCCATGATAAATACTCCTATCATAGAATTTAAAAATGTTTCCAAGCGATTTGATAATCGGACGATCCTGGATCGAATCAACCTGCAGATTTATGAAGGTGATGTCACCACCATCATCGGTAAAAGCGGCGAAGGCAAAAGCGTTCTGCTCAAGCACATCACCGGCCTGCTGAGACCCGACGAAGGCAGCGTTTTATTCCGGGGCCAACCGATCGAAAAAATGAGCCGCAAAGAATGGAATAGCTACCTCGCGCAGATCAGCTATATGTTTCAGAATAATGCCCTTTTTGACTCCAAGACGGTTTATCAAAATGTAGCCATGCCTCTGAGAAAATTTAGCCAACTCAGCAAATCACAAGTTCGAGAAAAGATAATGGCGCGCCTGGAACAAACCGAGCTGACGGATGTGGCTCAAAAATATCCGTCCGAGCTCTCCGGCGGAATGCAAAAGCGAGCGGCTTTGGCCCGGGCGCTGGTTACAGATCCGAAAATCGTCCTGTTTGACGAATTGACCACCGGACAGGATCCCATTCGCCGAAATGCCATCCTGGGAATGATTGCTGAATATAAAATGAAATTCGGCTTTACGGCCGTTTTGATCAGTCATGACATTCCGGATGTGTTTTTTATCTCCAACCGCATTCTGGCGCTTTACGATAAAAAAATTGTTTTTCAGGGGACACCTGAAGCATTCGAAGAATTTGATCATCCCTTTTACGATGAAATCATCACCAGTCTCGAAGATTTGCAGCATGAGCTGACCGGCCTGCATTCCAGGCGCCAGTTCAAAGTACGCTATCAAACCGATCTGGCCCGCAAAAATGGACACCGCCAATTTGCGGTTGTCATTTTCGCCCTTGAAAATTTGGATGGCATTATTGAAGAACTGGGTCACACAGCGGCTCAGAATGGAATCCGAACCATGGGGGATTACATCAATAAACACTTCGGCACGGTCGGAGGATTTTCAATGCGGCGCAGAATCGACCAATTCAGTACGGTACTGCCGTTTTCGGACCTGGATGAAGCCCGGTGCATTTTAGAAGATTTTATCACAGATTTTCGGAAAAACGGGCTGATCAGCATTGAGAATGCCGCCAGAGAGGTCAATCCTGCGGTGCGCTGCTTTGAGTTCTCAATCAGTGCCGGGTTGGCCCGCGGAAATCCAAATGTCGAGTTGGATTCCATTATGGCGTTTGCCGACTTTAATCGGGAACCGATTGCTCAGTTTCAGTGCAATATTTAGGTACTAAATTCAGCAGCCTTTCTATAACCTGCCTCAAGCGCTTCAGTTATGATGGCCTTAAACGCTTTTTTTTCCAGGGTAAACGTAATTTCAGTGGAAATGCCTCCCGGCGTGCTGGCTTCGCTGATTAAATTATAAGGAGACACTTGCCGGGTGTTCCACAGCTCCATTGAACCGTTAATCGTATGATATGCAATCTTTGTTGATGTCTTCCGATCAATACCCAATCTCACGGCTGTATCAATGATCGCTTGAAAAAACAGGTGCGTTGTCACCGGACTGCTGAGAGCGGTAACCGCGTTGATCTTATCTTCCTGCAAAATAACATATTCTCCCAGACAGGAAAAAAGTTCGATTACATCATTTTTTTGTGTTTTGCTGACGTAGGGATTAAAAGCCAGCGCCGCAATGCCTTTGCCGATCAGGCTGGGAGGATTGGGCAGGGCTCTTATAACCGGTAGATGCTCTCCTAAAACCGTGTATGTTTTCATGGGGATGCCGGCCGCCAGGCTGATGATGGCTTTGTCTTTTGGAAATTCCTGTTCTCTTAATTCATTTAAAACCGGAACCACAACCTGGGGCAGAACATTGAAAAATATGAAATCGGCAGCGCCCAGTGCCTGTTGATTGCTATCCGCTGTTTGAACAGCAAATTTTTTTTGGAGCGATTCCAGTTTTTGGAGATCAGGGTCACTGACAACCAGCTGGCTCCCGGTCGTTTTTCCGGATCGGGTCAGATTCTCAAGAATGATGCTGGTGATGTGCCCTCCGCCGATAAAAGCAATGGTGCGCTGCTTTAATGCCATTTATCCTTCTCCTTTTGCCCGTTTGTCCCTATGTTTGACTCCAGCATTTTTTTAAATCGTCCCTCCAATCTGGCGCACGGATAAAAACCCAATTCCTTCAAATTGCCGGTAACATCGACAGGCAGCGCTTGGCTTTCGACTTTTTGATTCAGGATACCGCCAATTAAAACGGGGAGCCTTATTTTTTGCCGGGCCAATGCTTCTCTCAATTGTTTTGCATATTCAAGTGCCATCCCGTTATGGGTGCTGACTAATATCGCCTCCGCGTTTTGGGTATTTGCTTCTGAAACGATCTCATCCGGATTTACCTCAGCGCCCAGATATATCATTTCAGCACCGGCTTCAGAAAGAAGCTGGCTGATAACCGTTACGGCATGCTCATGCACATCGGTTGATGCGATCAGCAATCGGCGCCCGCCTAAAAGGGTTCTCATTTTCGAGGTGACAAACATCTGCCGATACTCATTGAAATATTTATTGGACATTTCGAAAACATCCGTCGGTTCGATAGGGACTCGCCCCCTGATAAAATCTTCCTGGACCTTACCGGCCCCGAACATTTCTTCGAAAACGGCCGGTCCGAGATTTTTGAGCACAAACAGCATTTGAACAGGGTCGGTAATATCGACACCGGCTTCCTTCAATCCGTCTAAGGCGTTATCAAATACAGATTTTCCGGCAGCTAGGATGGTGTCGCAGAATTGATAGGCTTCGCGGAAGTCAAAATGGTAAAAGAGTTTTCGAGCCGCTTTTTCGATTTGGCGACCGAATTTTTGGGCTTCGGCGATTTCTTCAGCCGAAGGGATTCTTAATGCTTCGGTAACCGGCAGCGGCAGCACGGCATGGCCGGTGGGACATTCAAGCTGGGCCATAATATCCCAGAGCAGATATTCTGCCACCACCCCCTGGTTCAGGGTGAAGTCCGGGGAAAAAGAAAGGGTATCACCGTAAAACATGGATCCCACACAATCGGGTGCATGAATTTTGTGCAGCGCAAACACCCAACCGGCTCTTTTTATGGGATCGGTCGTCAAGCCGCCAATACAATGCGCCAGTTTGGCTCCCAGAAGGTTTTCGACAATATAGTTTTCCAGATAGGCCCATCCGGCCACGGTGGCACAATCGTAAAAAAGGGCGCCGAAGCCGTCTTCGAGGTAGGAGTGCACCATTGTGCCCTTTTTTCTCAAGGCTCCCATAATTGCGATGGCCTTCACTGTTTCGGCAGCAGTTACGGCTTTATCCTTCCACAGCGGAACTTCATGCGCAAAAAATTGGGATAGATTTCCAATGGTGGTCACTCCGGCTTTCAGCGCCAGGATGGTGTTGTCGGTCGATGCGGGAAATCCGATCATAAAATCGCCCATGTGAGGCTGGATGGGCGCCGTTTGTCCGACCTGTTTCCAATCTTTTATGGAATCCAACATGGGGCCGGTTTCGGCCGGTATGTTTTTTCGGTGTGCTTTGGGTAATCCCATGCGTCGATCCAGGCAAATTCCGGCGCGGTCCACCATGAACCCATTCTCTTCAGCGGTATTATCAAGCAGCGTCAACGCCGCCACCGTCGAATTCCATGAATTCATTCCAATATGGGCATGAAACATGATGGTGTTTTCCTGCATGCACCTTTTTTTATATTCCAATTCAGATGCGACCCCCATTTTATTCATGAAAGCGGTGCGGCCGATTCGAATATCTCTGGCAATCGCCTGCCCCGCGTTTGTAATTGCCCGGCTTGAAGGCAAATCTGTCCTTAAAATCTCCTGAACGGTTTTATGGAATTTCGAAAATTTCATTGGATTGTTTTCTTATCCTTAAACAGGATTTGATCTAAAGTTTTTCTTTAGATAAGACTGCCGGGAACAGATGGTTTTGTAAAGAAAAAATTTGATGTATGGCGGCCGAAGGTAGGTATATCCTGTCTAAAATAAAACAAAGCAAGATATACTTATTTCCCTTTTCGCGCCTTTTTGCTACATGTTTATCTGTAGGTACAGTTCGTTGTAAAAGCTGAATTCTGCTAGACGATTTACGATCAGGTGTGGGTAACATCAGAAAAATGAATCATTTACACCAAAGCATCAAATGGCAGCAGGAGGCAAACTCAATATCTGACCGGCTCTGGGATGTTGTCATCGTCGGTGCCGGTCCGGCCGGTGGGATTGCGGCCGCCCACCTTGCAGCAAGCCATCACCGGGTTTTACTATTGGATCGTAAAAAGTTTCCGCGCGAAAAAGTATGCGGCGACGGCCTGCTGCCGGATGCTTTGCGCTGTCTGGACGCCATTGGTGTCGGGAAAATCGTTCGCGCCGCCGGTCACAAAATCAGCGCCAGCGTTTTTGTTAGCCCTTCCCTAAACGAAGTCGAAATACCCGGTGAGTATCTGACCATAAAACGCAATCTTTTGGATATGATCGTTGCTCAAAAGGCCGTTGATATCGGTGCTGTTTTTGCGTGTGGTGAAGTGAAACAGCTGGTGGTTGAACCTGATGGCCGGGTGTCTTTCACGATCCGGGGAAGTGAAAAGAGAATTCAAGCGCGAATCGGGATTCTGGCAACCGGTGTGAATATCCGGCTATTTCGCAAACTGAACTGGGCCGCCAGAAAAAAGACCAGTGGCGTTGCTCTGCGATGTTATGTACGCTCTTCACTGGCTCTTGACCGATTGGTCATTTCATTTTTCAGTCATAACAGACGAACGGTCCCTGGCTATGGGTGGATTTTTCCCATGCGAGATCATGAATACAACCTCGGTTGCGGCATTTTCTCTCCGGATCGAGTTGCCAACTCCACCATTAATTTTAAGAAAAAATTTAAAGAATTTATCGATTCTTACCCCCTGGCACGGGATCTGATGCAGCAGAGCGATAGAACAACAGCCTTGCGAGCAGCGACGTTGCGGTATAATTTTGAAGGCGCCTACCCGTTCGTAAACGGCCCCATTGTCGCCGTGGGGGAAACCATTGGAACGACATTGCCGTTTATCGGCGAAGGCATCGGCAAAGCCATGGAATCCGGCCAACTGGCGGCTGAAGCCATCAGCAGCGCATTGAACTCAGACGATTTGAGCAAACTGTCACGATATCATCATCAAATAGAATTCGAATTTAAGACTCACTATCAAGGGTATCGGCAGGCTGAAAAATGGCTGGCAAGGCCCCAGGTAAATGATTTCATCATAAACCGATTTGGAAATAGCAGATATGCAAAAAAAATCCTGACCGATGTTATTGCTGAAACCAAAAATCCGAGAGATATTTTTTCTTTAAAAGGTATTTTTAAATCACTCTGGAACTAAATGACCGGGTTGAGTTCATGTTTCTTAAACACCAGGTGTGGTCCTGAATAACGGATTTGCCGGTCCCTGATTTCCGGAAGCAAAGAATATAATCGAATTCGAATCGAACGGTGAACGCCGTTGATTCGAGATGGTTTCTTTTGCTTGACATTTTACGTGAAAATGCTTATAATATATTGAAAAATTTAGAAATAATTTAGTTATTAACCATTGCACAGAAACGAAACTCTTCCGTTTGAAATTTTGCCTTGATATATTCAGCTTCGAAGGTTATCCATCCTGGAGCTTGACTCCTGCTCTTAAATGAAAGTAAACTTTTCACAGACGGTTTCATTTTCGCCTGACAATTTATTTGTGCGCATTTAACCCATGGGTCCACCAAGATTATAGAAAAATTATGAGACTCTGCCCCAAATGTGACCAGCCGGTTGCCGAAGACATTACCCTGTGTCCGGCCTGCGGCAACGAAATCGGTGAAGGCCGCAAATACATCGACGATTACCGGATCGTTGATATTCTGCACGAAGGCCATTCGAGTTTCCTTTGCCGGGCTATTCGGGAACGAACCGGCGAGATGGTCATGATCCGCCTGTTTACTCCCGAATCGGGGGTCGACGAAGGAGTGGCGGATAGGCTAAAGCAGGAGCTGGAACGCCTCAAAAAGCTGCCTGATAAAGGCTTCGTCCGCCATTATGCCATAAGACAATCAAGCGACGGATTTTGGTACCGGATCAGCGAGTGGATCGACACCGAAAGCTGGGGGTCTTTGCTGACATCCGGCCGCCTGAACAATCGCCAGATAGTCTTTGATCTGTTTTACCAGATGGCTTCCATCCTTACCGTGCTTCATAATGAAGGTTACTTTATTCCCCACCTCATCTTAAACGACATTATGCTGGTAAGGGCTGAAAGTGGAAGGCTCGAAGTCAAAATCGATTATAAGCTTTCACGGTTTTTTGATCCCAAGCTCGACCGCCCCGGACCCATGCTAAAAAAATTGCTGAACGTCCACCCGGATATCGTCAACCATCGCCCCCTTGATTTCAGAAGCGATATCTGGTCGCTGGGTAAAATTTTTGTAGAGCTGCTTTCAGCCGATCTGGAAACCACTGATTATCTGGCCAAAGTCGATGAGCTTCATTTGCCGGAAGCGGCTAAAGTTCTGCTGAAAGTCATGCTGGCCGATGATCCGGATATACGGCCCCGATCCACGGCCGAAGTGGCAGTGTCATTGGCCCGCATTAAAGAAAGGCCCGTTGAAGCAGACGAGGAACCAACAGCGGAGCAACCGCCGCCCCCGGCTGCAGCCGCGCGCAGGTTAACGATAAAAGGGTTGCAGAATCGCATTAGTGTGCTGGCCATTTTAATTATCATTTTATCTGTTGCCGGTGTTGTGGCCTGGTATCAGCTCAGCCAGCGGAAAGCAGGATTTGAAAACCGCATGGAAGATTATGCCAATCAATACTCCCCATCGATTGCTTTTATACTGGTCGAGTACTGGTTGGATCTCGGAAATGAAAAAATGTATCGTAATCTGGCGGAGGGCACTGGCTTTTTGGTAGACAGCGACGGCTATATGCTGACCAGCCGGCACGTTGTTTGCCCCTGGCTGGAGGACTCCAACCTGTTGGCCACCGTTTATCATTTCAGAGAAATGGAGAAGATACCGGAATTAAAATACCGGATATTTTTATGGTTTGAGGGTGCCCGGGCCTTTAACCGCGTCTCCCGCCTGCTTGAAAGTCCGGATTTAACCGATGTGTATTTTATTGAAAATGCCTTCAGCAACGAATCCGAACCCCGGCTGTCGATTGCCGGTGTGCCCAAATCGCCGCTTCAAACCCGTCAGATAATTACATCGCCGCTTAAAGATGATTTTGCCGTTATAAAAATTGACCGCGTGCCTGAGGGGCTGGAGCCACTGCCGTTGGACTTAAAACTGGATTCCAAAAACATTCCCAAGCTCTCGCGACTTATTGCTATCGGGTTTCCCCTGGGCAGCCGAACCCAGGACGATATCGTTAACGCCAGTGTAACCGGGGGCAATGTGCGCCGATCTTTTGAAAATGTGATTCAGGTCGATACGTCTCTTTATGGCGGCAACAGCGGTGGACCTATTATCGATGCGCGAGGCAAAGTGATCGGTATCGCCGCCGGTGTCGCCATGGATGTTGCCCAGGGGCTGATGCCGACCGCAACCCCCCGCTGGGACCTGGGCATGGTATTGCCCATAACGAATGCTGCCAGGTTTCTTGAGGAATTAAAGGCGGGTCAGTCCAAATGGAATGGCGAACTGGATTTTTCAATTGAGAAAACGCTGAAAAAGATTAAATTAAAAGCCGCCGAGGGCCTGTGGGCCGAGGCACAGGCTTTGGCCGATGAAGAACTCAAGGGCAACCCGCAACCGGAAATGATTATGGCGGCCGGCATGATGCATTATTGTACCGGGGATAACAAAGGCGCCAGGAAGCTGTTTTCCGAAACCCTTTCCATGGATCCTGAAAATCCGGAAGCCCGGCTGATGCTCTTTTTAACCGACTGGCTTGTCGGGAACGGCGAGATAAGTTCTTACCGTGATGCCTTGCTGACTGTAGACTGGCGTTCTTCGGCAGAATTTCAAGGACATTTGGTTCGGGTTCTGGAGGGCTTGATCGATGAGGTTTCGGCTTTAGACAGCTGGCATACCGAGGCTGAAAAAAGCTGGCTGAATTATGCGGTCAGCCTTATCCGGATCGAGGGTCAGGATTTGGAGGGGGCCGAAAAGCTGCTGAGAGAAGCGGTGCTTACCGCTGATTCGGATGCATGGGAGTTTTTCGTGGCGAGTGCCAAACTGGAGCAATTGCAGAAACGCCGTCGAAAAACGTTGAAGACCGAGGCCCAGTGGAAGGATTACAACAAGGACATCGAGGCGTTTAATAATAGCGTTAAGGATAAACTAGAGCTGGATGTAAAGCTTAAAGCCGAGTTATCCCCATTGATGGCCACATTTATTGATGAGACAGTGGCGATCAATGAAAAACAGGAGGTGCTTAAAAAAATAGCGGAGATATATCCCAAAAACCGCAAAATCTATGTGGCCCTTGCCTTTTACAGTGCTGCTGACGAGGACTGGACCCAGTCACTGGAATACATCCGCACTTTTTTAGATGGCGGCGGCCGCCAAAACGCAGATCGAATGAGCTTAGGGATTCTGGAAGCCGGGATATTAAATCAGCAGGGTCTAGCGGATGAAACCCGCGCCAGTCTCGAGGCCTTTGTCGGTCGCACCATGGATCCCTGGTATCTGACGATCAGCGACTATCTATTGGGCAAACAGACTGAGAGATCACTGCTGGAACAGGCCGGAGAAAGCCCGGAGAACCTCCTGACTGCGCATAGCGCCGTGGGGTTATGGGCTGAAGGCAGGGGAGACAACCAAAAAGCGATTAAACACTACCGTGAAGCGCTGGGCTCTTTTCTGGATACATGGCTCGAATACGATTTTTCCAAAGAGCGCCTCAAGCGGCTGAAACAGCCACAGCCTTCCGGCTAGCCTTTCGATTTTAGATTGCGGATTTCGGATTTATTCCTCACAAGGCAAATGCGGCTTGTCTCATTAATCCAGTAGTCAAATACCCAATACCCAATACCCTCAATCTCTAATTCTCTATTTTATAATTCCGTAGTCTCGTGCCAGATCCTCATTATAACGTGCTTTCCTGCCCGGACACCTTTCTCGCTGGCATAGCTGGCAGTTAAAAAAAGAAACCTCGGTCTGAAAATAAATTCCGGATACGGATTTTGTGGGTATCATCAAAAAGGATTTGTTCAGGCGAACGCCGATGGACGCCTCAACCTCCGGCAGGAGTTGAAATAACTGGCGTTGGGCCTCAACAGGCCAGTCTTGCAACGATCCAGGACTCATAAACGAAATTTTTTTAAAGGCAAATTTGCTGCAAAGGTGATCATGAAGTTGTCTGCGGACAGCCGTCAATGCAATATTGCCGATAACATCCAGATAATACGCTTCCAGCAGATCGCTCGTCTTGCCGGTTGCCTGTTCCAGTGCGGCACCGATCGAAACCACGTACGGGAAAATGCGTTCCACTTCATTTAGATTTTTGCGCAACACCTTACTTTCCAGACGCAAACCATTAACGATAACCGCATCTTGCAGCTTTTCATCGATATAACACACCTTAAATGCAGCTTTGGGCTCAATAAGGGTTTTCGCCTTGTCGATGAGACGCTGCGCCAATTGAGAATCCCCTTGCCGATCCAGGCGCAGGGACTTTCTGACCTCCTGGAGGTCGATTTGCGTTGTTAAATTTTGTAAAATTTCCATAGCGATAAAACTTGTAATTATGTCTTGTATTTAACCCTGGCAATTTATCCTAATTGATGGCTTTTGTAAAATGGTATCCTTCACGTATGAAAAGATAGGACTGAGGACCCTTCTTCGCTCTGGCGAGCTACGACGCGGCAAGCTGAGTGCTGAGGTCTGAGGCGTATCGAAATAGAAAGGGGCACAAAATGGCCGTGCCAGCTCATGGCGGAAAACGACAACTCATGGTCCCTGGAAGACGATTCATGGCGCAAAACGACAAGTCATGTTGAAAGGGTGGGTTGGCAGGCAGGTTTTTTTCCTTAGTCCTAAGCACTCATTACTTATCGATAGACCCTGAACACTGAAGCCTGAAACCATTTCTGTGGGACATAACAATATATTCGGTACTCTTTATTGACACTGAAGCCGCAACTCTTTATACTCATTTTTCTTTATACCGCTTTCGCGCTACATTAAAGAAATAATGAATATCGAAGTTTGAAAAACGAGTAACATTTCAACCTTCAACCTTCAACCTCGGACATTCCTTGTTCGATATTCAAAAAACATGATATCCAATCAGCTCATTAATGATCTCCGGCAAATTGTCGGCGATGCGCAGGTATCGGTTTCCCGCGTGGAGACTGAACTCTATTCGTACGATGCTTCTCTGGCGAAAGGCCAGCCCGGCGTTGTTGTTTTTCCGGGCAATACCAATGAGGCCGCTCAGGTCGTCAAAATGACCCGCCAGGCCGGTTTGCCATTTGTTCCCCGCGGGTTTGGCACCAATCTTTCGGGTGGCACCGTTATGGTTTCAGAAGGTGTGGTCATCTGTCTGTCGCGCTTCAACCGCATCATTGAAATATTACCCCAACGGCGCTGCGCCGTCGTCCAACCCGGTGTAACAAACCTGGAGCTTCAAAACGCCCTGGCCCCGCTGGGCTTTTTTTACGCACCCGACCCTGCCAGCCAGAAGGTAGCAACACTCGGCGGTAATGTGGGTGAAAATTCCGGTGGACCCCGCTGTTTGAAATACGGTGTTACCACCAACCATGTCCTGGGCATGGAAGTTATCCTTTCCAGCGGCGAGGTTGTTCGAATCGGCGGGTGTGCCTATGATCCGCCGGGATATGATCTTCGTGGTGCTCTGGTGGGAAGCGAAGGTACCATGGGAATTGTCACCGAGGTGATCGTTCGTATTCTACCGCTGCCCGAAACCATCATTACCCTGCTCGTTGTCTATGATGATATTGCCGATGCGGCACGATCGGTATCGGACATCATTTCGGCCGGCATTTTACCCACAACGCTCGAAATGATGGACGCGCCGATTATCAATGCGGTCGAAGACAGCTATGCCTGCGGCTACCCCCGGGATGCGGCGGCTGTCCTGATCGTTGAGGTGGAAGGGCTCTCTGTCGGTCTCAATGATCAGGTGGCGCAAATCAGTGAGCTGTGCCGCAAAAATCAATGCCGTGATATTATTGAAGCCAAAGATGACTCTGAACGCAACCGTCTCTGGGAAGGTCGGCGCGGCGCTTTTGGTGCAGTTGCCCGCCTGGCACCCAATTATTTGGTCAATGATTGCACGGTGCCGCGAACCAAGCTGCCCGAAGCGCTGGCCAAGGTTGCAGAGATTGTCAATAAATATGGATTTGAGCACGGTAACGTGTTTCATGCCGGCGATGGCAATTTACACCCGTTAATATTTTTTGATTCACGCGATGCGGATCAACTGAAACGGGTAAAAAAAGCAGGCTGGGAAATCATGGAGGCCTGTGTTGATCTGGGTGGTACCATTTCCGGTGAACACGGCGTGGGTTTGGAAAAAATGGACGCGATGCGCCTGATTTTTTCTGAACAGGATTTTGCCGCCCAGCGGAGTTTGCAGCAGGCTTTTGATCCGGATAAACTCCTTAACCCCGGTAAGGTCATTCCGGCCGCCGATCAAAACGAAAACGCCGGCGAAGCGCAAATCAGCCATAAATCTAATGGTGCCAAAACCGAAAGTGCGGCCGAAAAGGAGATCATCGAAAAAATTCAAAGCGCTGCTGCAAACGGAAATGCGTTGCTACCCGCAGGCTGCGGTACCTTTGGTCATTTCGGCAACCTGACCAGCAGGGATTGTGAATTGTTAAATAGCGCTGAGCTAGACGGGATTATTGAGTTTGACTCTAACAACCAGTTCGTATCGGTCGGGGCGGGCGTCTCCCTTGATGCGCTTCAGCGCCAATTATCCGATCAAAATCAGTGGCTGCCCATCAGGCCCTCTTTTTCAGTTCAGGAGCATTCCATCGGCGGTGTGATGGCACTGGCGGCCTGCGGCCCGGAACGCATGCATTACGGGGCCCCGCGGGATTTTGTTTTGGGCCTGCGCTTTCTGAATGGCAGCGGTCAAAAAATTTCAACCGGCGGCAAGGTGGTTAAAAATGTCGCCGGCTACGACATGACACGGCTGATGATTGGGTCTGCCGGCACGTTGGGCCTGATCACAGAAGTGACCTGCCGGGTGATGACCGTACCTGAGCGATGCACAGCCATCAGCGTCGAAGGAAACCTGGCAGGCATTTCTGCCCTGGCTTCGGAGATAATTACTTCCCGGCTGATACCGGTATTTGTTGTGATTATTCCTGAAAACGGTCAAGGCGACGCAATGACGCACCGGTGCTGCAGGCTGGAGATCGGATTTGAAGGGTTTGATAAAACCGTCGACGAGCAGCTTAAAAGAACAAGGATTTTGCTTGAGAGAGACGGCCTGGTATTAAAACATCAGCAGGATTATTCTGTTCAGGATGGATTTTTTAAAGACATCTATACAGAACTGGCTCAATCGAGCTTTATCCTGCGGGCCGACCTGCCCCTTGATCAGGGGGTCAGGTTTGTTCAGTCTCTGGATAAGTGGTTATCAGAACCCAAATTGTTTCTGGATTACGGGTGCGGCCGAGTCTTTGCCGGTTTTGAAACCATGCCGGACGGAATGTGGGGCCAGTTGTGCGATCTTGCCAATCAATTGGGCGGCCATGTGATATTTGAAAATGCACCTGTCGAGTTCAAGGAGCATAATGATGTCTTCGGTTTCGAGCGGCCGGAATGGAGGGTGATGCACCGCATCAAGAACGCTCTGGACCCACATCACATCTTTGCCCCCGGCCGACTACCAGGAAAAGTTTAGCTTCTTTGTCTTTCTGAGAGGTTATTTTTTAACCGCAGACTATTTGGCCGAGCGACCTGCTCGGCCAAAAAAAGTCATCCCGCTTCGCGGGAACATTTTTTTTAAAATCATGGATTGTAATGCCTAAATGTTTTTGAATGTACGTCCAACTTTAAAAAAAACAAAATATGAACATCTCTGAACATTACGATGAAATATCGCATTGCAACCGTTGCGGTTTCTGTCAGGTGGCATGCCCGATATTCAGATCCACCGGGCACGAGACCGGGGTCGCCCGTGGACGTCTGGCCCTTTTGCGGGCAATTATCGAAGGGCGCCTGGAATGGAATCGGGAAGCCGAAGAACCGCTTTTTGATTGTCTGCTTTGCGGTGCCTGCACCGCCAATTGTTTTCCGGCGATTCCCACTTCCGATCTGGTCATCAAAGCCCGGGCGCAATATCTGGAAAAGGTCGGCCGCAAATCCATTCATCGTTTGCTCTTTGACCACCTTTTACCATACCCGCGGCGGCTTCATCTGGCGGCGCGGGCGGTGGCGCTGGGTAAAAATACCGGAATCGCGGACCTGGCGGGCGCCCTGGGATTGTTGAAAATCTTTGGCCGTGATTTTGTGCATGCCAATGAAATTGTCGAGCGATTTCCCACCCGGCCGTTTCGGGATAAAATCAGGACCGGAGCCCATAACGGGGAAGGCCAATCGCTGCGTATCGGTTATTTTGTAGGATGCGGCGTCGATATTATCAGCCAGGATGCCGGCCATGCGACCATGAAGCTTTTGAAAACTATCGGCAAGACCATCCATGTGCTCGAAAATTGCTGTTGCGGTCTGCCCGCCTGGTCCTATGGTGATTTGAAAGCGGCACAGAAACTTGCCGACAGAAATTTGTCGATCCTGGCCTCTGAAGAATTTGATGTCATTGTGACTGATTGTTCCAGTTGCGCCTCTTTTTTAAAAAATTATCCTCAGCTTTTCCCTGAAGGGGGAAGACAGCATGAAAAAGCCGCAGCGGTCTCCGCACGTGTGAGAGATATGGTGCAATTGATTCATGCAATGGAAGCGGATGCGCCATCATGGGAATCAGAACCGGCCGTTACCGCAACCTATCATCATCCCTGTCACGCGGCCCGGGGACAGGGACTTTCAACAGAGCCCGGAGAGATTCTTAATCGGCTGCCGGGAGTTGAATACCGACCGTTGCCCGAGGCGGACTGGTGTTGCGGAGGAGCCGGTTCCTATGCGTTTGCCCATTATGAGCTGTCGCAACAGGTACTGGACCGCAAAATGGAAAATCTTAAGAAAACCGGGGCCGATCTGCTGGTCACCTCCTGTCCCGCCTGCATCATGCATCTGTCATACGGGGTGCGCAAGCACGGCCTGAGCACCAAGGTCTGTCACATATCTGAACTGGTTAAATAGCCACCAAACTCTGTTAGGTGTCAGGTGTCAGGAAGAGACAGAGGACAGAGCACAGAAAACAGATGACAGCGGACAAAGGTCAGACGATTTCTGTTTTCTGCCATCTGTTTCCTGACACCTGAACACTGACACCTGAAACCTACTAAGATGATGGGTTTGAGGCGAATCTAATTAAAAAGGAAAAATAGCGAATGGCTAAACTAGACTTACACGGCATATTTCCCCCGATTGCAACTCCTTTTATCAACGGTAAGGTTGCATACGACAAACTGGCCTCCAATATCGCAAAGTGGAACCCTACCGGTCTGAAGGGCTTTGTGGTGCTGGGATCGAACGGCGAATATGTGTATTTATCTGAAGAAGAAAAGCGAACGGTTGTCGACACCGTTGTTCAGTCTGCGACAAAAGAGATGCTGGTCATCGCCGGAACCGGTTGCGAGTCCACCACCGAGACATTAAGGCTCACCGAAGATTGCGCCCGGCTTGGCGCCCATGCGGCCTTGGTGGTGACTCCCCATTATTATGCCGGCCGTATGGGAGAAGCGGCGCTGATGAACCATTTTTCAGCCCTGGCAGATCATTCGCCGATTCCAATTTTGCTCTACAATGTCCCCAAGTTTACTCACATAAATATGTCGGCCGATTTTGTTGTCCGGATCTCAGAACACCCCAATGTCGTCGGCCTCAAGGACAGTTCCGCCAATGTTATCCAGCTCCAGGAAATATTAAACGGGGTTGCCAAAGATTTCAGTGTGCTGGTGGGAACTGCCGGTGTGCTGTTCAGCGGACTGACCATCGGTTGTGTCGGCGCAATCAGCGCTCTGGCCAATGTGGCCCCGGAAGCATGTGTGAAAATTTTTGATCTGGTCAAAGCCGGTGACCTGGATACCGCCCGGGAGCTGCAGCTCAAAATGATTCCGGTCAACCAGGCGGTTACCGCGATTTACGGTGTGCCGGGATTAAAGGTTGCCATGGATATGTGCGGCTATTTCGGGGGAGATCCGCGTCTGCCCCTGCTGCCTTCCTCAAAGCAGGAAAGGTCCGAGATTGAAGCCATTCTAAAAAAAGCGGACCTGCTTAATTGAAATACTTTTTCACCACAGAGAATCAGAAATCCAATTAAGCTTTATGATTGTTATTTGTCTTGTTTCCGGCGGTGAAGAGATAAAGCAAAGCTGCTCCGGCGAGGCACACCATACATACCAAAAACACCGCATCGAATGCAGCCGGTCCTCGTGAAGCATTCGGGTAAAGACGCTGCATTAAAATTCCCAGTCCCTGAAGAAATACAGCCGGACCCATCATGTTAAAAAAGTTGATGCCGGTCATGGCTGCGCCTGCCATTTTTTGCGGCATGAGATCTTTGATATGCGGATACATCAACAATCCGCCGGATGAAATCAGCCCGAACGACAAAGAAAATGACGCCAATACAAACAGGTCGGTCTTCGGAGAAATAGATCGCCAGTACCAGGTAAATCAAACCCATGAGGAGCAGACAAAAAACAATAAGCCCTTTGCGTGTTTTGAAAACCCTGTCAGACAGCGTCCCCCACAGCGGGCACCCGATGATGAATCCCACGTTCATCAACAATATCAGATTGCCCGTGCGTATTGCAGAATAGCCCATCACTTCGATAAGAAACGGTCCGGCCCACAGCACCTGAAAAGCGGCAAAGGTCCCATAGCGTATAAAAGTCGCAACAGAAATCAACCAGTAATCCCCGTTTCTTAAGAGAAGGCCCAGATTTGAAAAAGCCTGTTTCATGCTGATCGATGGTTCCCCGCTCGAGGTGTGGGTTGAAGGCTGAGGGGGGCGGTCGCGAACCACTACAAAAAGCATAACGGTTAAGATGAGGTTGATACCGGCAATTAACTGGAAGCTGTGGCGCCAGCCCATTTGTTCAACCAGCACGACCAGTGGAGTTGCCGCGATCATGTTTCCGAAGGTGCCGATAGAAACGACAACGCCGGTCAGGGTGGCGAAAATAAGGGGCTCGAACCATTCGGTTAGCAGTTTAAAAGTCCCCATCAAATTGCAGGCCATGCCGATTCCCAGCAGGATGCGGCCGACCAAACCGATGCCTAAAGCGTCGGCCATGGAAAAAACAAGTGCGCCCAGGATACCCAGCAGGGAAAGAGCCGTCATCATCAATCGGGGGCCCACTTTATCCAACAACAGGCTGATCGGGATTTGAGCGAATGCGAAACCATAAAAGAAGGCGGCCGATAATAAGCCTAACCCCTCTGTGTCAAGAGACAGATCCCGGATTAACTCCGGCGCAATCACGGCGTTTGAAGCCCGATAAAATTGAGACAGAAAAAAGTGCGATATTGCAATGATAAATATGATCCAGCGACGAGACATCATTCCACTCTTTATTTTGACAATTCTCTTGTTTCATTTCGTTACGGCATATGCGTTATTATGGTGCCGGGCCGGCATGTCAAGACCAAATTATTGTAATTAACCATTTATCCTGCCTTACGTTTTCTTGACACCCATCCTTTGGTTCCCTATATTCGATTAGCCAAGGTCAGAAAATTAAATTATCCGCAGATTACGCAGATTTAAAATGTTAAAAGGCGAAGAGTGTATTAAAATATAATCTGCGTGAATCTGCGAAATCTGCGGATGTAAAGGAAGATAACATGCGAAAGCCTCTATTCATCATTGCGGTAGTTGTTGTACTTTTTTTAATCAGTTGTCAGGCACCCAAGATAAGGCTTTTTCCCAGTGCGGCCGATCCATTGCAGGAGTATACGCTTGAGGGGACAGAAAAGGACAAGGTGCTGGTTATTTCGATCAGAGGAACGATTTCTGACTCTCCCAAAAAGCAGTTTGTCAGCACGCGTCCCAGTATGGTTCAGGAGGTCGTATCTCAACTCCGCAAGGCGGAGAAGGATTCGAAAGTTAAAGCCGTTATCTTAAAAGTAAACTCGCCGGGGGGGTCGGTTACGGCCAGTGATATCCTGTATAATGAAATTGTGGCCTATAAGCAAAAAACGAAGGCAAAAGTTGTGGTTGCCATGATGGGTGTTGCCGCTTCCGGCGGATATTATATCTCGCTGCCCGCCGATTATATTTTAGCTCACCCGACCTCCATAACCGGTTCGGTAGGTGTTTTGTTTTTGCGCCCCGATGTGGCCGGGCTGATGGATAAAATCGGTCTTGGCGTTGAGATTAGCAAAACGGGCAAAAACAAGGACATGGGGTCTCCCTTTCGGCAGGCGACCGCCGATGAAAAACAAATTATCAACGACTTGATCGATCAACTGGGCAAACGATTTTTGGATCGTATTGCCGAGCACCGCAAAATCGATCCGGATAACCTAAAAGCAATATCGAGTGCTCGGATTTTTCTGGCCGATGATGCCTTAAAGCTGGGGATGGTCGACAGCGTTGGGTATCTTGCTGAAGCTGTCAGCCAGGCCAAGAAGCTGGCAGACCTGCCGCAAGACGCTAAAATCGTCGTCTATCGCCGCACCGAGTACCCGGACGACAACCTTTACAACACTTCTACATCTCATTATGAAGGCCGGGGACTGTCAATTATATCATTGGATCTCCCCGCCTCCCTGACCGCGTTTCAAGCCGGCTTTTATTACCTGTGGCAGCCGGGTGTAATGGAAGATTAATTTGCCTGCTTATCGATCGTGTCTGCCGATTGCCGCCCCAGGAAATGTGTGATGGTTACATCCACAATCTCCTGCCACATGTTGTTTCCGACGGATGTCTCATCAATTATAAGGTGATGCATTTTTATTTTCGTTGCCGTTTTGTTTTTTTTAACCGGATGAATGTTCCATTGATCGAGGTTTTGATCCTGTATCATGTTTTGCAAACCGGAAAAGGAAATGAGCTCATCCTGCTTATCGATAAAGACAACGGTGGGTATATTTATTTTTGGATTCAGATTGTCTTCTAAATGCGCATACATCTCAAACAGAGCATTGTAAGCGGCAATTGGTGTTCCATTATTTGTCAGGTAGGACTTATGAGCGATACTCGGGATAACGATTCTCGGAAAAGGCGACAATATTTTTAAAAAACTATTTCGCTTGTGCATTTTTATCGCCGGGGCAAACAGCACCATTTTATCAAACGTAACCTTAGGGTTTGAAGAGAGTAGATCGACCCCAAGCAATCCGCCCATCGAAAAACCGACAAAAAGCAATGGGGTTGCATACAGATTGCTTTTTCTTTCAATGCGCTGATAGGCTTGATAGGCCTCGCTTTTCCACAAAGCGTAGGTAACGGATTTGAAAGTTTCCATGCGTGCATCGGCACTATCAGCATGGTTGAGATCAGAATAGTTCTCGCCATGACCGCGCAATGACAGGTTTAAGCAATCGATTCCAAAATCATTCATCCTGGCGAT
This sequence comes from uncultured delta proteobacterium, assembly GCA_963706575.1. Taxonomy (GTDB): domain Bacteria; phylum Desulfobacterota; class Desulfobacteria; order Desulfobacterales; family JAHEIW01; genus JAHEIW01. The sequence continues at coordinate 178,872 of CAVPNL010000009.1, forward strand.
AATGGACTCCATTTTTTCCGGCCGGCTATTGAGTCCATGGATAACCAGGGCCACACCGTTTAATTTTGTGTTATTTTTTCTTTTATACCAGCGGATCGAGGGATTTTCCGCCTCTTTTTCATCTGACCGTTCATCCGAATACTTCAAAGCCAGTAATGCTCGGCCGGATTTAACACCGGCGCTTTGGTTACCGCCAACCATATCCGATAGGTCGGAACCACCGGCCGACAGAATTAAACTGACAATAAATAGAGCGATCGATACCGTTTTCATAATGATCTTCAGTTCGTAAAGAAAAATTGAATCAAGCCCATACCATATAATCATTATAACGGAAAAGGAACAAAAATGGTTGCCGGCAATAGTATAAGCCGGCAAATTGAAATTGACATCCATCCACAAATCAAATATGTTGGCGGAAATTTATCTGAGGAGGTCAGACATGAAAAACATTCGCATGTTTCTCAAACCGGTGGGCCTTTTATTGGCTGTTTTTATGTTCTTAATCTCCGGTCCGTGTCAGTCGGCTATGGCCGCAATGATCGGAACCGAATCAGTCGTCAATACTGATAGCGCGCAAAATGCGCGGGAATATCTTAAAAGCCTGTTCGCCCGCGATGATGTGAAAAGCGCACTGGTATCCCAGGGCATCGATCCCGGGGAGGCCGAATTCCGCCTTGATAGTCTGACGGATGAAGAAGCAACACGCCTTGCCGATCAGTTGCAAGGGCTGCCTGCCGGCGGCTTTTTTACAACCCTTCTTATTGTTGTCTTTGTCGTTTTTCTCGTTCTTTTAGCCACCGATATTGCCGGGTATACGGATGTATTTCCATTTGTAAAATCCAAATAGTAGAAACCGTCTCAAGAAAAATAAACAGGCGTTTGTAACCGGGAAAGGGGAGACGCCCCTTTCCCGGTCCTTTCCATTAAGGACCCCACCCGATGATTTCAATATAGCACCCGATTTCGCCTTTTTATGCTGCTCTCCGCTTAATTTAATAACCGTCAAAAATTTGCCGACTATGAAAATATTTTCATAATTTGATGTGAATAATAATTCATAATCTTTTTAACCGACCCAGCGGCGGTTTTTTCATAACATACTGTTATTACAAGTAATATTATTAAATATGTCATATTTCATCGCATTTGGCATGCTATTTGTATAGATGTATAGGAAAAACGATAAATATCGTGTTGGTCTCTCGAATGTGCGTGCATCTTCCCCTGCGGGCTTCAAACCTAAAAAGCGAATGACCACGCACGAGAACAACGGCATTCAGGGAGCCATAAGCAAAAAGGCAGAGCCAATTTAGGATCTGCCTTTTTTCTTTGTATTCAGGTTACCGCTCCAAGCAGTCTGTACAAAAAATTATGAAGTAATCTCAATCCGCCTCCGGCGGACGATTAGCCCAGTCGCTTCCCCTCCAGCACCTTGAGCTGTTTGGGTTGCGGTTCATCATAGCTGTATTGAACCCGCTGGTATTCAGATCGAAAGCGGTTAACCTCTTCTTTAACCGACTTCTTGTCGATAATGCACGCCTTCATCAATTCAGCAATGCGTTCCATTTCCATTACGCCCATCCCGAAACGTGTCATCTCCTGGACACCGATTCGAATGCCGTCCGGATGGTCGTGAGCCTTGAGCGGCTCATGCGGCAGCATATTCATGTTGATAATGATATCGTTGATTTCAAGATTTTTTGAGACCCGTTCACCCCCGCGAAAATCCCTCACATTCAAGGCAACCTGATGGCTTTCAGTATACCCGAATTCCTTGGCCTGCACATCAAAGCCAAAACGGTCCAGGGCAGCGGCCAGCACTTTGGCATTTTTTATCGTATCCACCGCGTACTGCTCACCGAAGTCCATTATTTCATAGGTACAGATGGCCATCTGGGCCAGCGTATCCAGGTGGTGGTTGCTCGATGATCCGGGAAAAGCACCTCTGTCAATTCTACGCCAGTCATCATCTTCCATGTTACTGAGGATGAGACCCCGTTGGCTGCCAAAATAGGTTTTGTGGGTGCTGGCTGTCATTAAAAAGGCGCCTTCTTTTAATGGGCGCTGGAATTGCTTGCCGGCAATCAGACCCAACACATGGGCTGCATCGTAAATGATTCGCGTGCCGTATTGTTGGCAGACTTCTGAAAGCTCCTGGACCGGCTCCGGAAATAGAAACAGGCTTTTACCCAGAACGACAATTTTGGGCCTGGCTTTTTCGATCAAATATATCGTTTTTTCCAGATCAAGATGATATCCGTCCGCCGTCAGGGGGATATCAATGATATTTTTAGTGAATTTTCCAAGCGACCCTTCCCGATGGTGACTGATATGGCCTCCAGCCGGAGTTGAGTTGACCATGACCACATCACCGGGGCGGACAAAACGGCTGAATACCGCTTCGTTGGCATTGGTGCCGCTGATGGGCCTGACCTCGGCGTGATCGCATTCGAAGAGGATTTTTAAATTCGTTGTGAGCTGGTTTTCGATTTCATCAATGTACGATGTTCCCCTGTAGTATCGTTCTCCCGGGTGGCCTTCTGCATATCGATGCGCGAAATCGGACCCGGCCTGGGTCCGGACGCGCTGACTGACAATGTTTTCGCTGGCTATCAGGTTGATGCATCGATTTCGCCATTGAGCCTGCTTCTGGATTAGATTTTCGATTTCGCTGATTTCTTTTACATACATTCTAAAAACCCCCCTTTTTTGGATTAAGCCCTGCATCTTTCATAGTTCGATATGTTTGTCAAATAGATCGATAAAAACTAAATTGTCGAGTCCGGGAGTTTTCAGCGTCATCCCCGCCTGCGCGGGAATGACAAGCTTGAAATGAAAAAATTCTCCACCATCTGAGCAAAATTACCATTCTTTCAGCGAACGCTGAGCCTCTGCTGGAAACGATAAGTCATCTTACCCGATTTCACGACTTGCGAACCGACCGGGTTGGACTTATCTTTGTATTAACCACTTGTAAATATGGAGGAATACCATGCCCATCTATGAATATAGCTGCGAACACTGCAGTTACAAATTTGATAAGCTTGTGATGAGTTCCAATGCCGAAGTGAAATATCCCCTTTGCCAGGGGGGCGTGAAAAAACTGATGTCAACGATTTCCGTAGGCCATGACGATAACTTAAGCAGCAATCTGCCGCCAGGGGTCGGACCCAAGATGTGCACTAACTGTTGAGGCCTTTATCAAGAGGATTTTCAGTTTTTTTTACCGGGATTGCGGATAGGACAAAAAGGAAGTTTATGTCCGCCGCAGGCCGATCGAGAAAGTCGTTGTTCTCAGCATACATATGGGTATGTGAGCATTTATCGGAGGCTGTGCTGCACCCTAATTTAAAAAATAAGATGCGAATCCCGCGATAGCGGGGCAACGCAACCATTGAGCCTTAGATGGGGTTTTGAAGCCACTTCTAAGATATCGTGGGATACAGCTCTATCAGCCGATTTCCCAGCATTTCTGCAAGGCGTTTGAAAAGCAGGGCTTCGTTCTGGGGATATTTTTTTAAGATATCAAGAAAGACATCCCGATTAAACTTCAGCAGATTGGTTTCCTCCATGCATTCGCCAGCGGCTGAATAACGCTCTCTACCGATCAGCCCCGACCATCCGATGATCTCCCCCGGCTGGCGAGCCATATACACAACCGGGCCTTTTTCACCCAGGCTCAGTTTCACCCTGCCTTTGAGCAGAACAAAAAAATGTCGGGCGGAATCTCCTTCCTGAAACAAAATCTCACCTTCGTTCTGAAATAATTTTTCTGCAATATCCAGAACTTCCACGGTAAATTGCTTGCCCATGCCTATAAAAAAATCAGACATTTTGATGTACATGGTTTAACCTTTCTAAACTTTTTCTAACGTCCGTTTAAAGCCTTCCATCGATCCGGTGATGGTGGCATCCGGCACCGCATAGGATAAGCGAAAATAGCCCGGTCCGTCAAAACCGGCGCCCGGTACGGTTAGAATGAGCTCCTCTTTTAACAGCTGGGTGAATTTGACATCGTCGGGGATCGGGCTTTTGGGAAACAGGTAGAAAGCGCCTTCGGGCACATGAAATTCATACCCGATTTCAGAAAGACCCTGGCAGAGCATATCGCGCCGGCGCCGGTAAATGGAAACATCCACCGTAGTGCCTTGAAGCCGGGCAATCGCATGCTGCATCAGACTGGGAGCGTTTACACACAGCATGGTGTTGATTACGGCAGCGGCGCTGGCTAACAGCACGGCGTCTTCGGCTTCCGGGTTGACCGCCAGATAACCAATGCGTTCACCGGCCAACGACAGCTCCTTGGAATAGGAGGAGACGATTATCGAATGCGGATAGGCTTTAAATATAGAGGGCACTTCCAAATCATACACGATTTTACGGTAGGGCTCATCGGCCACCAGATAAATGCGCTTGCCGAATTTTTGACTGGCGGCTTCCAGCACCCGACCCAGTTCGGCCAGTTCCTCTGCCGCATAGACTGCACCGGTGGGATTATTGGGGGAATTGATCAGCATCACCCGGGTTTTATCTGTAATCGCCGATTCGATGGCAGCCGTGTCCAGGTGGAAGTCTGCAGCCGTGGGAGCAGTTTTAATTGCGGCTTTGGCAATGAAGGCATAGTGGTCGTAGCCGATAAAATAGGGGGAGGGGATTAAAATTTCCTCGCCGGGGTTGATGACGGCGCCGAGGGCGTCGTTTAAAGCGCCGGCAGCGCCCACTGTCATAATGATGAAATCCGGTGTCAATTTGACATCGAGTAAAGCGCTGAGATAATCGGCGACCGCCTGTCGAACGTGAGGATATCCGGTATTAGGCGTATAGCCATGCCCCAGAGATTCGTCGTTGACCAACTCCCTAAGCACTTTTTTAAATTCCGCTGGCGGCGGGACGTCCGGGTTTCCAATAGAAAAATCAAAGACATTGTCAGGGCCGTATTCGGCCTTAAGCCGCGTGCCCTCTTCGAACATCTTTTTAACCATTTCCATCCCTTCGACCATCTTGATTATTTGATTGGCTATGGGCATTTCTTTCTCCTTTTAACTGGCTTCAAACCTATCATCTATTGCCCGATGACCGCGTTGTGAACCGGTTCAAAATGCTTGAATATCGCGGTAAGATGCCGCTCCCACAAATTGTTTCGAAATAAATCATGAAAAATACGATTGTCTGCTGATCTTAGTGGGAGTGGCTTCCAGCCACGATTTTGACGCTCCGCTTTTAAACCGAACCACGCCTTGTCCTCGAGCAATAGCTAACAGTTTTGAAGCCAGTTTGTTGTGTGAAATTGTCTTTAATATTTTTGGGTCACTTTTTCAAGCAGCTGGCGATAGTAAACATAATTTTCAAACGGCACATCGGCGCGCACGCGACCGTCGGCCAGCGGTATGAAGCCGCCCTCTGCAATTAACGGAGGCACCTTTTCTTCGATCTCCTGCCGGATGGCCGTTTTGTCCTTACGCAGCGCGTCCAGATCGATGCCGCCGATCAGACGCAGATCACGGCCGAATTCCTTGCGCAGGCTGCGGTAATCCATGGCATCGATGTTAACTTCACAGGCCCACAGGCAGTTAAACCCCCATTTGAGGATGCCGGGGATCAGAATTCTGGCATTGGCAAAAGTTTGAAAGCAAACGGTTTCCACCTTATGGCGCTGGATTACATCCAAAATGGGCTCATAATTTTTCAGTATAAATTCTTCATACATCTTTGGAGAAATTAAGGGTCGATCGTTTCCGCCGATGGGTTCGCTGAAAACCACTGCATCGACTTGTACCTCCTGCAGGATCCGATCGGTTAAACGCGCCGCAAATTCGCCCTGGATTTGCATTCTTTTGCGAACCACATCCGGCTGGTCCATCAGCAACGTCATTACGTTTGTAAAATTGTCCCAATTGCGCACGCCCATGGTCAGAAAAAACCCGCGGTGAACATAGAGCATCAGCACATGTTCTCTGGATTGCCAGGCGCGGACCCGCCGGGGCCATCGATTGGGAAGCCGCTTTTTGTCGGAAGGATTCAGGCGGCGGGAAAATTTTTTTAAATCCGTAATTTTATCGCGTCTGGCGAGGAACTTGGGACGGGGTTCCAGGTCCACTTCGATTCGTTCCCGGTGATCGGAAGGAAACAGGGTTGCAAGATCGGTATCTTTGGCCAGTCCCTGTGTCCGCCATGCGCGCAGCACATCTTTGCGGATGCCCTCTTCAAAATAAGGGACGCGGTCCGGTGTCCCGTAGCACATGGTTTGCCTGAAGCGCTCACGGCTGGACATCTTTTCCCTTATTGGCTGTGGATTCATTTTTCCGGTAACCAATAGTATTTTTTGTTAAAAGCGCATGGTGGCAAAACAGAGAATGGTCGCTCAAATATAAAGGGTTCGTATAGACCTGTCAATAAAGCGATTTTGACACACTGCTATTCCATGGTTAGAAAATAGATATCTATTCAATCTGAGAGGATCAACATCATGCTTGCCCTTTCGACATCCTGGCAGTCAGGTGAATCGGTAACTGCCGAAGCAATGCTTGCAGCTTTGAAAAATCTTGAGATCACCGGAATTGAGCTTAGCTATCGTATTTCGGAAGATCTCTATCATGAGATCAAGAATCCGCTCAAGCATTCCGGGTTAAAGGTCGTTAGCGTCCATAATTATTTCCCGATTCCTTCTGTCAAATCGGGTTCAAAAGGAAGCGGAGATCTGTTTCTACTTTCAAGCCCCCAAAAGGAGGAGCGTCAAAATGCAATTCGATTTACAACGAGAAGCATTGAATATGCGGCTGAGATGGGCGCTGCGGCGGTGGTATTGCATTGCGGGGTTGTGGAAATGAATCACGAAATGCAAATGCTTTATCGATACTTTAATTCGAATCGAATTGATTCAGAAGACGCTCAAATCTTTATTCGCAATAAATTAAAGGAGCGGGATACTCGTCAGCCCAAGCATATGGACAGTTTACTGGCCAGCCTGGATTGTCTGATACCCGTTGCTGAAAAACAGGGCGTGATGCTGGGGCTGGAAAATCGGTATCATTACCATGAACTGCCCGGGTTGGATGATTTTGAAGTTATCTTTGATACATTTAAAGACGCGCCCATCGGTTACTGGCACGACACCGGCCATGCCCATGCCAATGAAAGCCTCGGCATGATCCCCAGGGGTTCATTATTGCAGGCCTATACCACTCAGCTCATCGGTGTTCATCTTCATGATGCCGTCGGCCTTGATGATCACATGCCACCGGGCAGCGGCGAGATCGATTTTGCGGCCCTAAAACCGTTCCTTAAAGCCGATACCATTAAAGTTATTGAAGTTAAGCCGGGAATACCGGCTTCAGAAGTATCAGAAGGGATTCGGTTTTTCCGTGAAAAATTGTCAGCAGCTTAAACTTGCGCCTCAGATAGCGTTTGGGTTCCAAGGATTGATAACAAGTTTTATTGACTTTGCTGATCCTATTTAATAAATATGTTTCCATCTGAAGGCACGTCTGATCAGAATTGTAAAATCGACTTTGATCTCAAACCTTGACCGGCCTTCATTCTGAACCGCAGCAGATTTTGTGCTACCTCCAGAGTAAATAATCACTTTAATTTGCTTTAAAAACTTTCATGAAATTCACAGATTTTTAATCCGTAAAACATAAATGGAGGTCAATTATGAAAAAGTTTTTTCTAATAGCGGCCTCAATGGTTTTGCTCACAGGCCAATCTGTCCTATCAGTAGAGTTGACTATCTTAACCGAAAATATGCCTCCTTTAAATTATGTGGAAAACGGTGTCTTGGTTGGTCCTTCTGTGGAGATCGTGAAAGAAATTCAGAGAAGGGTCGGCTCTCAGGAGCAAATCCAGGTTTATCCCTGGGCAAGAGCATACAAAATGGCTCTGGAAGACGAAAATGTTATTTTGTTTGGGATGACGTATACCAAAGTACGCGAAGATAAATTTAAATGGGTCGGACCGTTAGCGACGAAAAGAGACATTCTTGTCGCTCAAAAGGGCTCAGGTATCAAAGTTAAAGATCTGGAAGATGCCAAAAAAGTAAAACGCATTGGCACACTTAGAGATGATACAAGAGGGCGTTTACTCGAAAGGCATGGGTTTAATAATCTTGAACCTGTTTCGGATGAACAATTAAATGCGAAAAAGCTTGCTCTCGGTCGTATAGACTTATGGGCCTATAAAATACCGGGTCTAAGAACGGTTTGTGATCTGGCCGGAGTTGATTACACCAAATTTGAGGAGGTCTATCACCTGCGGGAAATTGATCTTATGATTGCTTTTTCAAAGAAGACGTCGGATTCAATTGTTCAAAAGTGGAGAGACGCTTTTAATGAAATGTTAGCGGATGGCACCATCATGAAAATTCGAAAAAAATGGAATTTGAAATTGGAAGATGATCCATTTCCAGAGATTAAAGACTAAAGCACACCAATTGCTCTAGCCCATAACCCAGACCTCGCCAATAAGTGCTGACGCATTACGTCATAAAGGATCGTGTCCATGCAGCAAGCCTCCTCGTCGAAAACCTCTCCTAAAGTCAGCAGCATCAGCCGGCGATTTAGTTATGCCTTGATCGGCATCATTACCTTATTGCTAATCGCTTTTGCTGCGGTTGTTATCTTCTTTAATATCAGCAGAATGGAGAAGTGGATGGAAATGCGGTTAGACAACGCCATCATGTTTGCACAGAATAGTCTGCCCCTACCGCTTTGGAATATGGACTATACGGTTGTCAATGATTTTGTTGAAGCCTTATTTTTAGATGAATCAATTGTTTATTCAAAGATATCGTGGAAAGATCAGCTAATCACTGAGAAAAAACGTCCTGGTTTTCAACTCAAAAAAATTAAATTGGAAACACCCCTGAAATCGTTAAAAGGCCCTGATCTGATCGCTAAATCATCGAATATTTACTTTAAGGACAGCGTTATTAGTGAAATTTTAATTGTGATGTCCCGCGAACAAGTGAAAAAACAGGTGCTTTTTCAAATTTATAGCACGATTGCCTTGTTAATCCTTATTATTGCAGCAATTTGGCTCACATCCATCTTCATCACCAGACGGTATATCTCTTCCCCATTACTGAAATTACAGGAATCAGCGTCAATGATCGCCCGGGGTGATTTGGACACGTTTGTTGATAAAAGCAGTAGTGACGAGATCGGAACACTGGCGCAGCATCTGGATGTCATGCGTGGGTCGATCAAGCGGTTATTCGCCGAACTTCGTGAGAGCAAGGGGAAACTGGAAGAGTACAGCCGAACCCTGGAACAGAAGGTCGAAGTGCGCACCCGCAAACTGGCGCGGTCAGTGGAAGAGCTAAAAGCCCTCGGGGAGGTCAGTCAGGCGGTCAGCTCTACCCTTGATCTGGAGATGGTGTTGACAAGCATCGTTCGACACGCGGTGCAGCTATCAAAGACTGATACCGGAACGATTTACGAGTTCGACGAAGCAGAGGGTGTATTTCTGCCGAGCATAAACTACGGCGCACCTGCGGAGTATGTTGAAGCGCTGCGCGAGTCGAGAATGCGTGTGGGGGATCGAACGGTTATCGGCCAGGCCGCTATAAAGCGCGCCCCGGATCAGATTCCGGATCTTGCAGATGTACCGGATTACCCCCTCCCTTACGTTCAGCAAGCGGGCTATCGAGCGCTGCTCGCATTGCCGCTGCTGCGTGAAGACCGTCTCATTGGTGGGCTGGTTGTAAGGCGCAAAGCAGCTGGAGAATTCCCTACCCCGGTGGTGGACTTGTTGCAGACTTTTGCGGCACAGTCGGTGCTTGCCATCCACAACGCGCGGCTTTTCCGTGAGATCGAGGAGAAGGGGCGCGAGCTCGAGAGCGCCAACCAACACAAGTCCGAATTCCTCGCCAACATGAGCCACGAACTGAGAACCCCGCTGAATGCCATTTTGGGCTATACGGAGCTGATCCTTGACAACATTTACGGTGATGTACCGGAGAAAATCCAGGAGGTTCTTGAACGGTTAGAAAAAAATGGCCGCCATCTCCTAAACCTGATCAATGATGTTCTCGATCTTTCCAAGATCGAAGCGGGCCAGCTAACCCTTTCTCTCAATGAATATTCGATGGGAGATGTGATTCAAACGGTTTTTACCTCGGTGGAGGCATTGGCAGCTGAAAAGGATCTGGATTTGAAAGTCGAGGTTTCCAAAGATCTAACGATCGGCAAAGGAGACGAACAACGCATTGCCCAGGTGATATTAAATCTGGTCGGAAACGCGATCAAATTTACCGATGAGGGGGAGGTTAAAATCGAGGTAACTGTATCTAACGAAACGTTTTTAGTCTCTGTGCATGATACCGGCCCTGGAGTTACGGAAGCCGACCAACAGAAGATCTTTGATGAATTCCAGCAGGCCGACGGATCCAGTACCCGCAAAAAGGGCGGAACCGGTCTGGGTCTCTCCATTTCCAAAAAAATAATCGATATGCACGGAGGCCGTATCTGGGTAGAGTCAACTCTCGGGAAAGGCTCGACTTTTCGGTTCACACTGCCGATTCGAGTCGAAAAGCAAAGGAAGCAAGCATGAGTCAGCTGATTTTAGTTATTGAAGATCAGGAAGACAACCGGCGGATCATGCGGGATCTTCTCACAAGCGCCGGCTATGAGATAATCGAGGCGCTTACCGGTGAAGAGGGCGTCGCCGCGGCCGAGACCCATCGTCCGGCTCTGATCCTGATGGATATTCAACTGCCCGATTTTGACGGATACGAAGCGACCCGGCGGATCAAAGCCAACCCTGCCTTGAGCGCTATCCCGATCTTTGCAGTTACCTCGTATGCACTTAGCGGCGATGATGTCAAAGCATATGAGGCCGGCTGCGATGCATATGTCTCGAAACCGTTTAGTCCGCGGGCGCTCCTGGCAAAGATCCGTGAATTCATATCATAGATGATTTTTTCAAGAGGAAATAATGCGAACACCACCATTAATTCTCATTGTGGATGATAATCCCGCCAACGTAGAAATTTTCCAGGCACGCCTGGCCGCCAACAACTACGAAATCATCACGGCATCAGACGGCGAAGAGGGGTTGGCTATGGCGAAAGACCGTTTGCCGGATCTGATTCTGCTGGACATCATGATGCCTAAAATGGATGGTATTGAAGTCTGCCGGCATCTCAGGGCGGATTCCGCCCTGCCGTTTATGCCCATCATCATGGTTACGGCCAAAACGGATTCAAAAGACATCGTCGCCGGTCTCGAGGCCGGGGCCGACGAATACCTAACCAAGCCCGTGGATCATGCCGCACTGGTCGCCAGGGTGAAGTCGATGCTGCGGATTAAGTCGTTGCATGATACAGTCCTTGAGCAGTCCGCTCAGCTTCAAGCTCAACTTGAGACCGCTACCAAGGTTCAATCGCTATTTTGGCCGGATATTCCGGAGTTAACCGGTGGGAGTCATATCTGGGCGACGGCTGTTCCGGCCGGCTATGTCAGTGGCGATTTGTACGATGTAATTCCCCTGCCGGACGGCAGTTTATTGGCATATGTCGCCGATGTCTCCGATAAAGGCGTTCCTGCTGCTCTGGTTATGGCTGCCTTGTCAACCAGAATCCGCAGTGAAGCACAAAATCATTACGAGATAGACACGCTTCTTGAAACTGTAAACAACAGGTTGCACAGCCTGACCTCTGAAGAAGGATTTTTTGCTACCATCGTTCTGGCCAGGTATTGGCCCCATAACGGAAAAATGCAACTTGCGCTTGCGGGCCATTTACAGCCGTTGTGGATCGCCGAAAGCGGAATTGGCAATTGTCCCCAGATCAATGGAATATCATTGGGTATCACACCGGATGTCCGTTACGAGAAGAAGGAAATTTTGCTCTCTCCCGGGGAATCGATTCTCTTTTTTAGCGATGGCGTTATCGAAGCTGAGAATGAAGATAAAGAGCTTTTTGGCAATGAGCGCCTGGTGGCCTTTATAAAAGATGCAAAAGCCCCCCCTCGGGGCAAGGGATTGTTGGATTTCATATTCAATTGGCGTGGGAATTCGAGTGCCAGTGACGATTTAACCATATTGGAGATCTGGCGTAATCCAGACTAAAACTTATCTATGAAATTTAATTCATTATAACAGTTAAGTCATCATTCTTTCATACCACTGCGTTTTAGCATACACCTCAAACCCCACCGATTCATAAAGGGAGCATGCAGCCGGGTTTTGACTGTCCACCGTCAGTTCGACGATATCGACACCTTTGGCTTTAAGGTCATTCAATCCATTCAGCAATATGGTCCTGCCGATTTCCTGCTGGCGATACTGCGGATCGACCCCCAGCATATGGATCAAGCCTTTGCCTTTTTTTCTTTTCTCATTCTCTGCGGCATCTATAATGGTCCAGCAATATCCAACCGGTAGATCGCCCAGGTAGGTTAAAATAACATCATCCGGTGAACGGCCGTGCATATTCAGCCGATAGGCAATTTCTTCCTCGGTGTTGGGATTGAACCCCCAACTGTCGGCAAAGCAGCGGTTCTGGATTTCGGTTAGAAGATTTTCTTCACCTTGCTTTAGCCTGCGGCTGTTCGCGGCACCCGGCCTGGCTGCCGGCAGCCGGACGCTGTTAATATCCAGCCGCATTTCAAAGAAGTGGCGGATGAAAGTAAATGTGAGGTGGCTCAGGAGACCTTTGGCGGAAGCGTTGGTTTCTAAAACACTGATCTGGGCTGACGTTATACCGGATTTGCTGATGCGTTGCAGGCCGCTTGAGAAAAGTTTAGTTGCGATTCCTTTGTGGCGATGGAGCGGGTGAACCAAACCGTCCAGCAAAGCACGCTGAATTCCAGGCTCGAGGGTAACGCTGAGGCAGCCGGCAAGGTTTCCACTTAATTCGGCGACGAATAAATCCGTTTCAGGTGCAAAGTTTGGTCTTGCCAGAATATCTGACAGCCCCTGTGGAGAGATGAAGCGCCCTAAAGGCTCAAGCTGTTCAGATTCGACATGTAGCTGAACGTATTTTTCAAAGTCGTTGGAGGAATAGTTCCGGATGATGTAAGATCTGTCAGCCATTTTTTTCAAACCCATTCGCTTGCTATTGGTGAAAGTGGTTTTATTTTTAAATTTTAAAACGCTCAATTTAGCTTTAAATGTAATCCTTAATACCAATAAAGCAATTTGATACGCGAGCAAAATTTGCTATTTGTGAACTTCGTGGTAAAAATTTATATGTGCTTTAAAATCTCAGTGGTTTTTATTAAATCACCACGAAGCAAACGAAGAGGCACGAAGATTAAAGAAATCTTTTGGTTTCTATCTCTGTGTTCTTCGTGAACTTCGTGGTGGAATTTAAGTGATCGTTAATAAAAGAAATCATATACCGGTAAAATCGAACATGGAGGCTGAGCGTGACGGAACAAGCGGACATACTTGTGGTAACTCCCCATCCGGATGATGCTGAATTCGGAGTTGCCGGGACGGTAGCGCGATGGACAAGCAAAGGAAAACAGGTTGTTTATGTGGTTTGTACCAACGGAAACAAGGGGACCAGTGACCCGGATGTAAAGCCTGATGAGCTGGCCGAAACCCGGCAGAAAGAGCAGCGGGCTGCTGCTGAAGTTCTGGGAGTGCGCGAGGTGGTATTTCTGGAGAATCCGGATCAGGGGCTTGAAGATACACCGGAATTTAGAAAACAGATTGTGCGGATGATTCGGCGCTACCGACCGCAAACGGTCGTCACCGCTGATCCCTACCGTCGCTATATCTGGCACCGGGATCATCGCATTGCAGGGCAGGTCACCATAGACGCGGTTTTTCCCTATGCCAGGGACCATCTGGCTTACCCGGATTTGCTCGAAGAGGATTTACAGCCTCACAAAGTCAGGGAAATGCTTTTCTGGGCATCGGAAGATATCAACTATCTTTCCGATATTACCGCTACATTCGACCTTAAGCTGGCAGCGCTGCGCTGTCATGAAAGCCAGGTAAAATCAATGAAGGTTTCGGATCTGGAAAACTGGTTAAGGCAACGCTGCAGCGATTTAGCCGAAGGCGAAGATTTTGATCTGGCCGAAGCCTTCCACCGCGAAGAAATCGTCTGGTAGGTAGTAATTAGCTACAGCTCTCAACAAGGCCAAAGGTTTCAAGTGTCAGTTCGCCGGGAAACGTTATATCTGTTTCATTGGTTTGATTGGTTTAATTCGTTCAATTGGTTTGGTTTGAGACAACCAATCCAACCAATGAAACAAATAAAACTAATCTAACAAGTTCTTGTCCCTCTAAGAACTTGACCATAGTACATCTCCGCAGAGACTCGGGTCATGCGGTCGGGCGGAAAATGCCTCAAATGCCTGCTTTTCCTTCCCCAACACGGTGTCATTGCCGTGCCCTGCAAACACCTGTGTAGCATCGGGTAGGACAAAAATCTTATTCTTCAAAGATTCGACAATTTGCCTGAAATCGGCCGGTGATCCGGTTTTACCGGGCCCGTCCGGAAACAACGTATCACCGGATATCAGATATCCCTCTGTGTAGAAACAAAGGCTGCCCGGGGTGTGCCCCGGGGTGTGCATGACCTCAAGGCGGATATCTCCGAACGTGATTGCTTCACCATCAGCCAGCAGCTTATCTGCTGGAATCGGCAGCCTGTCGGCATCTGCGGCATGGGCTGCCAGCGGGACATTCAGCGCTGATTTTAATTCCGCCAGGGCACCGGTATGATCCATGTGATTATGGGTCATGAGAATATATTTTGGATTGGTTTGCTGTAATTGTCCCAGGATTTTGGGCGCATCGCCGGGTGCATCGAAGACAACGCTGTCGCCTGTTTTTATACAGGTCATGATATATGAATTGGTTCCAAAGGGACCCAATTCGTAACGTTCGATTTGGATGGTTTCATCTTTCACCACAACTGCCATGATTGGCCTCCTCAAAGTGATTATTTGTTTCTGACTATCACTGTTTTTTCCATCGCTGTCAATTCCTGTTTTGCCCGGGAAATGATAATCAGGATTTGAACTTTGCGGTATTGATAAATTATTTAAATCCGACTATTAAGGAAAATAAGCCGCTTGTAAAGATATCGTAAATTACCTGCGGTTTTTATCTATTTTAAAATGCCTTGAATCGGGGACAGAGCCGATGAATCGACTTCTTTTTTTGGACAATTCACTTCCGGATGACTCTTACCATCCCTTAATATATTGGGAGCCTTTATTATTATTCCCCTACGACGCATTTCGCGTATCCGTTGGGGAATTGCCGCATGAATTGGATTCCTATTCGCATATTCTGATTTCAGGGTCTGCTGCAAGTGTTCTGGATGATACCGATTGGATGCAGGCTGAAGTAGCGCTAATTCAGAACGCTGTGAATAAAGGCAAAGTGATATTGGGGAGTTGTTTCGGACACCAGATCATTGCTCGAGCGCTGTTCGGTATGGATGCTGTCAGGAAAAGGGAAAAACCGGAAATCGGATGGCCGGATATTCAAATCGTTTCCAATGATTCATTATTTGGTGAATCCGGCCGCACGATCCATACATTTGTTTTTCATTATGATGAAGTGTGCACGGTGCCGGAAGAAAAGGCCACCATTATCGCACGATCAAAGGAATGCGACATTCTCGTATTTAAGATAAAGGATAGACCGGTGTGGGGCGTTCAACCCCACTTTGAAATGGGGATTGTACAGAGCCTAAGATATATCGACAAGGTTAAAGGCAACCAGGTTCCCGACAAGCAAATCTTCTTCAGTGATGATCAATATATGCCGAAAGACTCGGGCTGGGTCATTCCGTTGATGAAACGTTTTCATGAAACCCAACCGGTTGACAGCACAAATTGCTGTTGAACAATTGAAAAGGGAGGCGGCCAATGAATTTGTTTCTGACCCGTCTCCCTTATTTTTCAACTATTTGCTTTAGTCTCTATTAAATTTCCATATTCGAATCTGATCCAATACCGAATACCCAACATCCAATCCTTACCGAACCAACCGCTTTACATTGGGGACCTCCAGATTCGATGCGTCAATCTGCCAATCCCCCTTGGCATCCTGCTGACCTTTCAGCAACCCCTGTTGTAACCATTGCTTGACACCATTTTCGGTTAGATAGGTCAAGTCAGCAAATGCAGCAACCGAGAAAGTTTTTGCTGCTTTTGCTGCCTTCGGCGCAGCCTTTTTCTTCGGTGCAGCTTTTTTCTTCGGCGCCGCTGTTTTTTTAGCTGAAGCCTTAGCTTTGGCAGTCACTTTTTTAGCTTTAACAGTGCCTTTTTTCTGGTTTTTTTTTGCAGGTTTTTTTTGTTCTTTTTTTGCCATCGTTGATTGATCCTCCTCCGTTTCAAGTTAGGTTGCTAAATACCAAAAACCGATCCCAAACCGCAATTAATATTAGACGCACAACTGAGATATGGTCACATTCTATTTTTTTGATGTCAAGGGGAAAAAATATGTTAATTATTCTTTGTTATTTTAATTAATTATATAAAAAGAGGATTGCAGCGCATCGATTTTAGAAGATTAATATGGGGAAAATTTAGCGGCTTGGTTCAATAAAAATTATTTGTAACCGCCAGACCTTGCTCAATACATGATACTCTCTTTCATTTCGTAGTGTTGTGATTTATCATCATGTCTTGAAAGCACCTGCCTTGCTTTATCTGGTACATACGATTTTTCGTAATCCTCACCAGCGAATTGCTTTACTGACTCCAAAGAATCAAACTGCATAATGGTAATAAATTCTGCCTCGTTGCTTAATTGGCGTCTTAAAAGCTGAATTCCACGATAGCCGGATACAATTTTAGCTGCAATTGCAGGAAAAATCTCCTCCTTCAGGAGATTTTCATAAATGTCCGCATTTTCTGGAGTCGTCCAGCCGTGCCAGATTCTAAATATCATTTTTTCATTCCTTTCTTTTTTAAAACCCATCTCAAAAATAGGATTTTGGTACAAGATTGCGGCGGGGCCAAGCTTTCCCGCGTTGCGGGATTCCCCGTCTGATCTTATATGCCTTGTGGGTCATAAACCGGAGGCATACTGTTGTATGTTGAGGATTTAAAGCGAGGCACCAACAAAGATATTGGGCCAAAAGACATATTTGAGATGGGTTCTAGTTTAATTCTGTTGAACGTATATTAACTGGAATCTTCCTGGTTTTCACATAACGCTTTTACCTCTTCTTTTAATACCTTTCCCATCGTATTCCTTGGTAACTCCTTAACAAAGACGATCTCTTTGGGGCATTTCCAGTCGTGTAGATTATTTTTACAGTGTGCGCGAATCGTTTCGGGTTTAATATTCGAGTTGGCTTTCGTCACCACAGCGGCAACGACCTTTTCCCCCCAGCGTTCATCCGCAATACCGACCACGCTGGATTCAACCACATCCTCAAGCTGGTTGATGACAACTTCGACCTCTTTGGGGGAGATATTTTCTCCCCCGGATATGATGATGTGCTTGATGCGGTCGGTCAGATAATAATAGCCGTCTTTATCCATATTTCCCAGATCACCGGTTCTAAACCAGCCCTGTTCGAATGCGCTGGCGGTCTCCTGCGGCTTGCGCCAATAGCCGGGTGTAACGGCGGGACCCTTTAGCCAGATTTCACCGGTTTGACCGGACGCCACATCCGCGCCGGTGTCCGGATCGACAATTCTGACTTCAAGATCCGGCAAAGGGTATCCAATGGAACCCGCTTTTCGTTTACCTCTCAGTGGATTTGAAAAATTCATGCCCGTTTCTGTCATGCCTTCGCGTTCAACCGGTTGCTTACCGAATGTCTTATAGATGTGTTCAAAATCCTGGGGAAGTAAGGGGGCCGACCCGGAGGTCCATAGGCGCATGTGCTCAAAGTCAAGTTTGCGATCACCTAAATAACCCATCAACTTGCCGTACATCGAAGGGACCGCCATAAATACCGTACAGGCGTATTCACCCTCTTTTTTCTCGAGGGCATTGATCACCCCTTCCGGTGAAAACTGATCCAGCATGATGACATGGGCGCCGGCCAGTAAGGCGGTATGCAAAGCAAAGCACAATCCATGCACATGAAAAAGGGGCAGGGCATGACAGAGCGCATCTTTTTGACTGATTTCCCAAACATGAATGATGTTTTTGGCATCATGCACCAGATTTTTTTGGGTAAGCATAGCCCCTTTTGGTTTGCCGGTGGTGCCGGAGGTATAGATAATAAGACCCGGGTCATCCGGTTCAATTTCAACCCGAGTGTATTCTTCAGGGGATGATCGAAAAAAATCAATATCCTGATATGGTCTCTGGGTATCAACAATCAAGGTGATTAAGCTGGAATCGATTTCCGTGATGAGTCCCTCTTTGTCAGGTTCTGTCAAAGTTAATTTTGGGTCGGCATCTTGCAGCAGGTAATCCAATTCCGATTTTTTAAAGCCCGGGTTCAGGGGCACGGCAATGGCGCCGATTTTTTGCAGGGCGAGGTGGGCAATCACGAATATCAGGGATTTTTGGATACAGAGGATGACTCTGTCTGTTTTTGCGACGCCCAATTCCTGGAATGTACGGGCCATCCGGTTTGAATCCTGGTTCAGTTGCAGATTTGAAATTTCAGTCTCAATTTCGCCATTACGCAGGAAGGTGACGGCCTTCCGTTTTTTCTGTTTTAGGAAAGACGCTGTGAGACAGTCCCGCAGGGATTGACTATCCATAACTGTTTCCTATGCACCAGAAAAGAAGCTTCCGGGTTTAGACCGATGCCCGTTGTACCGCCAGCATGGTGACATCATCGCTGCGCGGTGCGATATCAATAAAAGCGAACAAGCTGGTTTTGATGCGCTCCAGTGTTTCAGCGGCTGATTTTAATGGCTGGGTCAGCAATGATTGTAAACGGTCCCGGGTATAAATTTCATCTTCCGGTGAGCGCGCTTCGGTAACACCATCGGTGTAGCCGACCAGCAGATCACCCGGTTCGAGTTGAATCTCCTGGGATTGGAAGATGATGTCGGGCATTAGGCCGACCGCCGGCCCGGTGGGCTTCAACCGGTCTTTGATGTTGCCGGCGTTTAGGACATAAAGCGGCTCGTGGCCGCCGTTGACATATGACAGGATGCCGGTTGACGGATTCAATACCCCGAAAAACAAAGTGGCGTACATGCATTCCCGCCCATGCAGATTCGCAATGTAGTTATTGGTAGAGGCAACCGCCCCCAGGCGAGCCATCTGGTCATCTGCGGATGACGAAATCGTTTCGGTGTTGTCCGGGGACGACGCAATTTGTGTCAGGCCCGGCCCGGTGCAGTAGATGGCCTGCTCGGCGAAAACCCGGATGAGGCTGCGGAACAGTGCCATATATAATGCCGAGCCGACGCCCTTGTCACACACATCGGCAATCACCAGACCCACATTCCCGTCCGGCAACATAAATACATCGTAGAAATCACCGGACACCTGACCGGCCGGATAAAAACAGGTGGCGATTTCCCAGTTGGGCAGGTCCGGGATATGACTGGGTAAAAACTCGCGTTGAATTTCACGGCCTTTTTCCAGTTCAAACTCGATTTTTTTAACACTTTCCCACTCCCGCAGCCCTTCGACCATTTTATTGAAGTTCGTCGACAGCTCGCCGATTTCATCTCCGGAAGTGACGGGGGCAAAATGCGTCAAATCCCCTCTGGCAACATCGGCAGAAATCTCCGAAAGGTTTTCGATCGGCCGGGCAATCTTGCGGGCAAAGTAATATCCCAGGAAACGGGACAGGACCAGCGTAATGATAAAAATGAGAGCAATCCACTTTGCCTCTCTTTTCATCATACCGGCGAAACTTTCACTATCGATACCGATTTTAAGAAAATAGGTATTCAGATCATTTTCTCCGGTGACATTGACAAACAAAGCATGTTCATCATCCGAGCGCGCCAGCAGACCGGGCTTTACAAAATGCCGCTTGAGATTGCGATCCAGCTTTTCTGAAAAGGAACTTTGCGCCGGATTAAGGTGCAGCACCTTATTATCGTCAAAAAACATTCGATACCACAATGTGTCGTTTGTCTCCTTCGCGTAAATAGCGATATCGGAAACAGCGTAAAAACTGGACGAAAGATTGGTCAGTATATCGAACAGTTGGTCCAGTTGCGGGTTGGGTTTGCCGACTCCTTTCCAGAGAAAGTCCGGTATTTGCGACGCGTCCATCAACGAGAACTGATGGTTGATCAACTGACTGGTCGAATTGATGAAATGTTTGCGGGTGCCTCCCATGTAAAGCATGGAGGTGATAAAGAAAACGACCAGGCCGAACACCAGGAAATAAATAGTAATCCTTCTGGCAACCGATGGCTTCCAGAAACGACAGTACGATTTAACATGCTCTACAGGTTTCATTTGGGTTGTCCTTAAAACAGCACCCGGCAATAATTGATGGGTGACAAATTTATGGTTGCTTGAAATTTATTATTCGGTAATGAAGGATATAGCACACCCGACGTTTTAAGGTAAATGTCTTTACTTAAAAATGCTATGAATATATTGTAAAAAATTGTATCCGTATTTAACTTGATAATTCCCCGCAGCTCGCTACAGGGTGATCCACGAATTCCCTCTCCTTGGGGAGAGGGTTAGGGTGAGGGGAAAAGATTTAATCAATTTTGATACCTTGCAGCCTGCTGCAGGGAGGTTCATTCGAATATGGCACAGGAGGCAGGATTTAAAAGTGAAGAAGGCAAATATTGTTGTAACCGATGGATACACACTAAATCCGGGAGACAACCCCTGGGATGCGATGGCAAAACTGGGAAATCTTACCGTTTATGAGCGGTTGACGGTTGCTGAAGTGGTGGAGCGCTGCCGGGAGGCGGAAATTTTGGTTGTCAATAAAACCCGGATTCGCGAATCGGCGCTGGCTGAAATGTCCGGGCTCAGGTTTATCGCTGTTTCGGCCACCGGTTTTGATTGTGTGGATATTGAAGCTGCCGGCAAGCGCGGGATTGCGGTATCCAATGTGCCGGTTTACGGCACCGATTCGGTGGCCCAGTATGTTTTTTCGGCCATTTTGCACCTCTGGCACAACATTGGCGTTCACGATGCGGCTGTAAAAGCCGGGGATTGGGCCCGGCAGCCGGATTGGTCTTTCTGGCAAACCCCGCTGGTGGAGCTGCGCGACAAAACCATCGGCATCATCGGGTTCGGCCGGATCGGACGCCGGGTCGGTCAGCTGGCCGATGCGTTCGGCATGCGCGTGCTGGCCAATGATCCCTATCATGGCGACCCGCCGAATTATCGGGCCTTTGCCTGGAGTTCCCTGGAAGACCTGTTCGCTCAATCTGATGTGGTCACCCTGCACGCCCCCTTGACAGACGATAATCATCGGTTTGTCAACCGCATTTTGCTGGAGCGAATAAAAAAAAGCGCGATTCTCATCAACGCTTCCCGGGGGGGATTGATCGAAGAAAACGACCTTGCTGAAGCGTTGAACAGCGGTCGGCTGGCCGGGGCAGTTGTCGATGTGGTGTCGACCGAACCCATCGCCGCGGACAATCCGCTTTTAAGCGCCAGAAACATTGCCATTACACCCCATCTGGCCTGGGCCACCCGGGATGCTCGCAGACGTTTGATGGCATCCACCGCTGAAAACATCAGGGCTTTTCTTGACGGCGCGCCCCAAAATCTGGTCAACGCAATGCATTTAGCGCCCGGATAAGCGGGATGGTATTCGATCAATGGTCATTATCTTCTGCGACCCAACAAGCCGCCCAACAAGCCGCCTAAAAGACCGCCGCCCGTTCTGGAACGCCCGCTTGATCCCTGTAGAAACATCTCGGCCACATCATCCAGGATACTACCATCACCATCGCGATCCAGAATTGAGGCGATACCCGTCGAGCCGGCGCCTCCCTGGTCACGCTTTTGGGTTAAAAATCCCAAAATGATGGGCGCCAGCATGGGGATGATCTTCGCGGCCGTACTACCAGACAGATTGAATTGTTCTGATAGCATATTGGTGGCCTGCACGCCTGAGTCGCCCAGTAAACCGCCCAGCCGCGGATCGGCTTGTTGATCCTGCACCTGGGCAGAAAAAAAATCGCCAATGTTGTCCAGCACATTTGCGCTGCCATATTTGTTTAAAATATGATCGACGCGCTCTTCCCCGCCATAGTTGTCCTTCTGGCGTTTTAAGCCGCCCAGAATCATGGGTGCTATCTGCGGCAGCATCTGTTGAACCGCATTTTCCTCAATACCCAGATTTGCCGAAAGCTGACTGGACACTTCCGGACCCAGGGATGACATAAATTCTTCCATTATACTGGCCATTTTACGTTTTCCTTTCTAAATAATGGGTTGGGGAGATGTAAATTTGGCAATTCACATCCCCCTGAACCCATTCATACAAAAAACTGTTTTGTGCTAAATATGGAAATAGGCAGTCGGTGGGGGTTAGGACGACCACCGAATCCTATCGTGTGAATCAGGAATCTGCGATCAGCTGATTTTTGGAATTCTCACAGTTTGACCCGGGTAAATCAAATCCGCATCTTTGATAACCTCACGATTTGCTTCGAAAATCACCGGATATTTCATGGCATCGCCGTAATATCGCTTGGCGATTTTCGAAAGGCTGTCTCCCTTTTGGATGACATAAAATTCGGTTTCCTCCTCGGCCGGCGGGGCTGTAAAGTTTTCATCGTTTACCTTTTCAACACCTTTAACATTGCCGGCAAGCAGAACCGCCTTTTCGCGGGTCGCACAGGAATCACAACTCCCTGCCAAAGTGACCGTGTCGTCAGCGAAGCCTACGTTAAGGTCTTTAATCCGGTTTCCAAACTCTTTCGTCAGCATTTCCTGGACCTCTTCAGCTTCGTCGCCCCCTTTAAAAAGATCCATACCGATATTTTTAATAAAAGAAAACAATCCCATCGTTTACCTCCTTTCACATTAGTATTTATGGTCCTGGCTTTTTTAAGCAGGACCCATTAAAGATCGAATTTCTTTTCATTGATTATAAGACCGAATAAAAGATTTTCAAACTGATTGATTACAAATAGGTTGACGGCACCCTATTTAATGCATACAAAAAAATCACCGAACGAAACGTATCGATACCATTCAACAGCAGTAAACGCCTTGCCTGTAATCAGGAGAATGACGTGGCAGATTCAATCCGCAGCGATCGGTTTATTCCCTTCACCAAATCAGATGTCATTGAAATGTGCATGAAAGACGCGCAGCTGACACAAGCAGAAACCGAAGGATTCAGGGATTTCTGTCGAATTTTGGAAGCACTCTTCCATTTTGAATTTCATGCCCGCCTGGAAAAACTGAAAACCTGCTATGGGCCGTTTAACCCGGATTCCGATACCCGCCGCATATTCAACACTTCTGAATCGGAAAAAAAGAATTTACAAAAACAGCTGGTTTCTGAAATGGCGGCGGTTTTAGATGCGGCTAATTTTGAAAAAGTTACGGCCGAAGATCTGCAACAGGCCCTGGGTGAAGAATCATTGTTTCAGATCCGTCTGGAAGTGGACTTTGGCGACTTTGAAGATGTGATATTTTTTCGTCGCGGAAAAACCATTAAAGAAGAAACACTGGTGAAATTATTCGGCCTTTCGAAGAAAACATTTCAATTTACCAATTACGAACGGGTCGCCATTTACATCAAATTTAAAGAAAAGCCCTATTTTGACAGCCAAAAACGCAAAAACCTTTATTTTGAGCCCGGCTCAACCATCATCAAGCTTTTTCATAATGTTCCCAAGGCCGATCTGGAAATGCTCTTTCCAAACAGCAAAGTGCGCATGAAAACCATCGATAAGATCATCATCGGTGTCCCGGCGGCGGTCAGCGGGGCGATTGTGCTGGTGACCAAATTGGGCGCATCTCTTCTTTTGGTTGGTTCGGTCATCTCCTTCTGGCTGGGATTAAAGGATCAAGAGGTTCAAATCAAACAGCAGCATCTTATTGCCCTGGGTGCCGGATTGGGCACCCTGGGCGGTTTTCTGTTCAGACAGATCAACAAATATAAGAATCGTAAAATAAAGTTTATGAAAGCCCTTTCAGATAATCTGTATTTCAAGAACCTTGACAACAACGCAGGGGTATTTTACCACCTGATTGATGCCGCCGAAGAAGAGGAGTTTAAGGAAGCGGTCCTGGCTTATTATTTTTTGCTGACCGCGAAGGAGGCGCTGACCAAAAAAGAGCTCGATGACCGCATCGAAAACTGGCTGGCCGAACGCTGGGACTGCCATATTGATTTTGAAATCGGAGATGCAATTGATAAATTGCAGCGTCTGGAATTGATTGAAGTTGACGCCGATCATCTCCGCTGTGTCCCGCTCAACCGCGCCAAGCAACAACTCGATGCAATCTGGGATAATTTTTTTAAATACAGCAAAAAGTGAGCTAAAGTGATCTAAAATGCCTAAAGTGCCTAAAATTGTGGAATTCTATCATTTAATTTTAAAAGAGGGAGCAAAGCGATTCCTTAACTTTAGGCATTTTAGGCAATTTAGATCATTTTAGGCATTTCTTTTGTCCTTTAAATTGGGAGGATAACAATGAGCGAATATGAAAAACTCGGAGCGTTTTATCTGGGCAAAGAATATGATATGGCGTCGCGCAAGCGCCAAGAGGGTCTCTTATTGTATGATTCAAAAGACCTGACGACCCATGGGGTGATCATCGGCATGACCGGCAGCGGCAAGACCGGCCTGGGTATCGCGCTTTTGGAAGAGGCGCTGATCGATAATATACCGATCATCGCCATCGACCCCAAGGGCGATTTAACCAACCTGATGCTCAACTTTCCGCTACTGCGGGCGGAGGATTTCCGTCCGTGGATAAACGAGCAAGACGCTCTGGTCGCCGGATTGTCGCCGGATCAGTTTGCAGCCCAACAGGCGGAGCTGTGGCGCAAGGGCCTGGGTGGTTGGGGGCAGGAGCCTGAGCGCATCGCCCGATTACAGGCCGCCGCCGACTTTGCCGTCTACACGCCGGGAAGCAGTGCCGGTTTGCCGGTCAGTGTGCTGCGGAGCTTTGCGCCGCCGCCACCCGGGATTGCACAGGATGTGGAGTTGCTGCGTGAGCGCATCCAGACCACCGCCACCAGTCTGCTGGCTCTGCTGGGCATAGAAGCAGACCCGATCACCAGCCGCGAGCATATTCTGCTTTCCAACATTCTGGAATCCGCCTGGGCGGCCGGCCGCGCGCTTGATCTTGCCGGATTGATCCGGGCCATTCAAACGCCTCCGTTCGAGCGCATCGGTGTGATGGACCTGGATTCATTTTATCCGGCCAAGGAACGGTTTCAATTGGCCATGCGCTTGAACAACTTGCTGGCGGCTCCCGGTTTTGAAGCCTGGCTTGAGGGCGAGCCGCTCAACATCAACCGCATGCTCTTTACCGACAGTGGCAAACCCAAAGCCTCCATTTTTACCATCAGCCACCTCGCGGATGCCGAGCGCATGTTTTTTGTTGCCATGTTGCTGAATGAAATACTGGCCTGGATGCGCACCCAGGCGGGGACTTCCAGCCTGCGCGCCATTCTGTATATGGATGAGATTTTTGGCTATTTTCCACCGGTTAAAAACCCACCATCCAAAGCCCCGCTTCTAACGCTGCTCAAGCAGGCCAGAGCTTTCGGCTTGGGGGTGGTGCTATCCACCCAAAATCCGGTTGACCTGGATTATAAAGGACTATCGAACACCGGATCCTGGTTCATCGGCCGACTCCAGACTGAGCGCGACAAGGAGCGGGTGCTGGAGGGGCTTGAGGGGGCTGCGGCCGGCACCGGATTTGACCGGGGCCGGATGGAAGAGATTTTAGCCGGTCTGGGGAAACGCGTATTTTTACTCAATAACGTCAATGAAAACGCGCCGGTTACATTTGAGACCCGCTGGGTGCTCTCATATCTGCGCGGTCCCCTGACCCGCGAACAGATCAAAGTTTTAGTGGCTGAAAAAAAATCCCAGCAGACACCGGTGGCTGCACCGGCCCAAACGGCTGCTGCCGGCTTGCCGACCCCATCTGCCGTTCAAGCCTCAGGTGTTCAGGCCCCTTCAGCCATTTCAGAACCGCCGGTGGTCGCGCCCCAAATCAAGGTCATGTACCTGGCCGCATCCGGCGCCGGTCAGGGTCTTGTGTATTACCCGGCAGCTGCCGGCTGGCTGGATGTTCACTATTCCTCAGCAAAGTACAAGGTCGATTCTACCGAAAAAGTGTCGCTTGCCGCCATGCTCGAGGACGGACCCGTGGCGCTGGATTGGGACCAGGCCGATGAAATCGGACTGTCTACCGACGAAATTCATACTTCACCCCTGCCCGGTGCAAGTTTTGCCGATTTGCCGTCTGCCGCAAAAAAGCCGGAATCCTACAGCAAATGGAACAAGGATCTGTTGCGCTGGGTGCGGCAAAGCCGTTCTTTGAACCTCTATCAATCCAAGCGGTTTAAATTAACCAGCAGTCCTGCAGAATCCAAAAGCGAGTTTTTAGCACGATTAAGCCAGACTGCACGCGAAGAGCGTGACTTGGAAGTCGAGAAGTTGCGCCGCAAATACAGTTCCAAATTTGATACCTTGCAAAACCGTCTGATGCGCGCTGAACAAGCCGTTCAACGTGAGCAGGAGCAGGTCACATCCAAAAAAATGGAAACCGTGGTTTCTTTCGGTACAGCGATTCTGGGCGCATTTCTGGGCCGCAAGGCGGTCAGCACCAGCTCGGCCACCCGCTTCGGTACCGCCGTGAAGTCGGCCGGCCGCATGCGCAAAGAAAGCATGGATGTCGCCCGGGCCCAGGAGACGGCCAGCGCGGTTAAACAGGAGATGGCGGAACTCGACCAGCGCCTCCAGGCCGACATTGCAAATCTGGAGGCTTCCTTTGATCCAGGTACGGAAAAATTAGAAGAAGTTATGGTGAAACCGAAAAGCACCGACATCACGCTGGAAGTCTTCGGTCTCACCTGGATGCCCTATCGCAAAGGGGCCGACGGACGGCTATCTCCGGATTGGCAGTAGTTAAAAGATAAGTGACTAAAGTTAGAAGTGATCTAAAGTGCCTAGAGTGTCTAAAATTAAAGTCTCGCTTTGCTCCATCATTAAAAATAGAAATGATCGTTCGACCCTGAGGCTCTCGACGGGCAGAATTCCTCAACTTTAGTCACTTTAGCTCATTTTAGTCATTTTAGGCACTTTCTTTTACCTTAAACCTTCCTTGCAAAATATCCTCGCTAAATGTATGGCTTAGCATCTTTTTTACCACATCGTCTTTTTATTGTTAGCGAGGCAAAATGCGGCAGCGGAATCCCGATGTTAAAGAAAATAAACCCTACCGGCAGGTCCTGCGGGTCAGTTTGCCGCTGGTGATCAGTATGTCTTCGACGATGATCATGGAGTTTACCGACCGGGTTTTTCTTGCGAATTATTCGCTGGATGCCATTGCCGCTGCGCTGCCGGCGGGCATCACCGCCTTTTTATTTATTTCATTTTTTCTGGGCACTGCTCAATATTTAAATGTCTTTGTGGCCCAATATAGCGGCTCCGGCAGACCGCAGCGGGTCGGTGCGGTCCTGTGGCAGGGGATTTATTTCTCCGCTCTTTCCGGAGTGGCGCTGGCCGGTCTGAGTTTTTTGGCTGAGCCGCTCTTTCGACTCGGCGGACATCCGATCGAAGTGCAGGTGCTGGAGGCGGTTTATTTCAAAGTCCTTTGCCTGGGTTCAGGAATCCTGATTGTTGGAACGGCACTGTCCTGCTTTTTTAGTGGACGGGGCCAGACGCGGCTGGTGATGATCATCAGTATGATCGGAACCCTTTTCAATATCCCGTTGGACTATGCCTTGATCAATGGCATCTGGATTTTTCCGGAATGGGGGATCCTGGGGGCTGCAATTGCCACCGTTATGTCGTGGTTGCTGGTTACGCTTATTTTTGCGCTGCTGGTTTTTACCAGGGAAAATGACCGCGCCTTTAAAGTATTAACGCATCGTAAGTTTGAAGCCGATCTTTTTGGCCGTCTCATGCGATATGGCATCCCCAGTGCAATTCAGTTTAGCCTGGATATTTTCGCATTTACCTTCTTTATCTTTATGGTGGGACGTATCGGCAAGATCCAGCTGGCGGCCACCAATATGGTGTTTTCAATAAATTCATTGGCCTTTATGCCGATGATGGGGTTTTCACTGGGTACCAGTACGCTGGTGGGACAGGCCCTGGGCCGCAACCGGGTCGATGATGCGATTGCCGCCACTAAAGCAACGATTCATATTGTGTTAGGCTATATTTTTATTTTGCTGATTCTTTTTTTATTTCTTCCTCACCCCCTGCTTGAGCTTTTCAGACCCCGTCATCTGGCGCCGGAAAATTTTACTCCCATCATTGCAATCGGAATCGTACTTCTGCGGTTTGTGGCAGCTTATATATTTTTTGATGCCCTGTACATGGTCTGCATCGGTGTGCTCAAAGGCGCCGGAGATACCCGCTTTATCATGTGCAGTATCGGTGTGCTTTCATTGGCCATCATGATCCTGCCGGTTTACATCGGCGTGGAAGTGTTTGGCGCCGGGCTATATTATGCCTGGAGTTGTGCCACCGGTTTTGTCTTTTGCTTATTTGCCGTTTCTTTTTGGCGTTATCGTCAAGGACGCTGGAAAGCTGTGCGTGTAATCGAACAAGCGACTAAAGCCTCGGTGGATTAAATGCCGGCGGACAATCGACAATATTCATCTCTGCGACATTTGGTTTTTCTTCATTTCACTATTTTTCTTTTGACAGATAATTTGCTTTTCCTTACAATATCTTCTGCGCTGCAGAGTTTGGCCAGGGCACCATCCTTTATATTTCAGATTATGCAAAAACTAAACATAATCGCCAACAAATCATTACCCGCCTTCCTATTGCTGTTTCTTTTTTCCTTGTTAATGATGACCGGGTGCGGTGGTTCAAATATCAAGATGCCGCAACCGTTGCCATCTGCTGTTAGAGAATACCGGCATGTTAAGCTTCATGGCGGTCATGTTGGCATGAAAGACACGGATATATATCTGCTAACCGGGGATATGTATTCCATTTTCGCCACCGGCAGAATTGATTATGCGCCCAAAGCCGGCGCCCCATCCCAATATAACAATGTGCGGCCGGAACTGGGCTGGCCTTTAATGTTGAGAGTCGGCGAATACAGACGGTTTTCTCCTCTTTTCGGCCAAAATGGAACTACTACGATAAGTTACAAATCCGGAAAGCTTTATGTAGGGTATCAATCAGGGCAGGTGGACGCGTTAGGCAACCCGCGTAACCCAGAATATTATAAGGATGACCAGGGCGCTTTTCATATTGATATTATTGTGTGGCAAAAATCGGATTGGATTCAAATCAGAGATGCTCTTGCTGACATGAAAAACGCGGACCCCGCCAGCAAGCCCATTGCCGACGCATTTGCGGAAGCTGAAAAATATGCCGCTTATGCGGAAGCAGAGAATAAAGCGTCCGAAGAAATTGCGAAAACCGAAAAGCAGATTGCCGATTTGAAAAAAGAAACGACAGAAAATCAAAAACAAGTGAAAAGTGCTTCTGAAATTAAATCCTCTTCACCACCAAAAGCGTCAACAAAGGTTTTGTCCAGCACCGAGAAAGTGACCCAGCTGGAAGCACGCCTGGCAAAACTTTATGAAACTCAAGCCCAGCTTGAAGCAATGAAGAAAGAGCTGGTGGAAGAAAAACAGAAGTCCAGCCTGCTCACTGAAGAGCTGGAGGAAAAAGAAAAGAGAGAACAGCAGCTGTTAACCGAGCTGGCTCAAGGAACCAAGACGGCACCGGTAATCGTGATTGCTTCTCCAAAAGACGGCGGTACGGTAAACACCAAAACGGTTGATGTTTCAGGTGTTGTCGAAGATTCACAGGGTATCGAGGAAGTTGCCATATTCATAAACTCCAGGCCTTTGGAGGAAAAAGCCGGACGCGGTTTTCGCATATCAGAAAAAACGCCTGCCAGGCGACTCGAATTTGCTGAACGGATCCCTCTCGATTCCGGTGAAAACATCATCAAAATTCGAGCCGTCGATACACAAGGCTTTGTATCCGAGAAGAAAATAGCCGTAAAATATGCTGAAATACGAAAAAATTTTTGGGCGGTGGTGATTGGAATTAACGATTACCCCAATGCTCCCCAATTGAAATGGGCTGTCAATGATGCACGCGCTTTTTATAACCACCTGATCGATTTTATAAAAATACCCGAAGACAATGTGATCCTACTTTTAAACCAGGATGCAAATTTAACGCAGCTGCGCAGTATGCTGGGCACTTATTTAAAACAGAAAGCCGGCCGGGAAGATATGGTCATTATCTATTTTGCCGGCCACGGTGCCACCGAGAAAGATATGATCAGTCCGGATGGAGATGGCCTGGAAAAGTATCTTTTGCCGTATGATGCCGACCCAAAAGATCTTTATGCATCGGCGCTCCCGATGAGAGAAATATCTCATATTTTTTATCGCATCCAATCAGAGCGCTTAATTTTTATTGCTGATTCTTGTTACAGCGGCACCACCGGAGGGCGAACAATTCGTCAGGGCGGCGTTCGTGCCAATATTTCAGATGCCTTTTTAGATCGAATTTCAAGCGGCAAGGGCCGAATTATTTTAACCGCCAGCGGTGCAAATGAGGTCAGTGCCGAAGATGACGAGCTGCAGCACGGGATATTCACCTATTACCTCTTAAAAGGCTTAAAAGGGCCGGCAGACGCAGATAAGGACGGATTGGTCAGCGTGGATGAAGCGTATCGCTATGTTACCGCTCACGTACCGCGGGCGACCGGCCAGGAACAACATCCTGTCAAAAAAGGGACGGTTGAAGGGCGTTTGATTTTAAGTATCATTCCCTGATGTTTACGGGGTATATGAACAGGTCAACCAACCGTTAACGGGTTGACACCAAACTTTGTTTTTGCAATGCTCTATAATGCGAAAGCGGATTATTGTCTTTCGGTGGCAGGAGGTTAAAAAAATGCATCCAACCCGCATAATTGGTTTTGTTCTCACACTGGTTCTCCTTAGTTCTGGCGTTTTCGTTATACCGCATTTTGCGGTGGCGCAGGAGGCAACTTCACAGTCAGACGCCAACGTTAAATTTCAGTGGGCTTTCGGTGCGCTGAAAAAGGCAAATGGGTCCAAGTTTGAAGCCGTTGCCAAAGACACTGATCTTAAAACCGGCGATCAAATCAAGTTTTTTTTAAAAGTCAACAAAAACTGCTTTGTTTATCTTATCTATCGCAGCTCCCAGGGCGAGCTCAGCGTTTTATTTCCGCAGCGCTTTAAACTGCTGAGCGCTGAATATACCGTTTCGGGGGATCACTATATCCCCAAAGGCGATGAGTGGTTCGAACTGGATGAACACACCGGAGAAGAACGCTTTTATCTGCTCGCTTCCGTTGAGCGTCTGGTTGAGCTGGAGACCCTCATTAACGATTATGAAAGTGCCGATGCCGCTAAAAAACCGCCACGGGCGAAGAAGATACTTTCCGAAATTCGTAAATTAAGAAAACAGCACCTGAAATTTAAAACCTATGCCGAGCGGCCGGTCAACATCATTGGAAATTTGCGTGGTACCGAAAAGGCCGAGACGGCTGGGGCTCACGACATTGCCAAATTTGCCGTAGAGATTTCAGCCGATACGTTTTATAGCAGGACCTTTACGATTGACCACCAGTAAAATACGAAACATACGCCTCCCGATCGTATTAATTCTAGCCGCATTTTTTGCGGCCCACCTGTGTTTTTGGCTCTTGCCGAATGTTTTTGAGATCTGGAATTCCCAGACCATCGATCAACTTTTTATTTTACGTTCGCGAACCGAAAATCTGCGGCCGAATTACGACCCCACGGTTGTCCATCTGGATTTTAACAATACCAGTATTGAGCGGCTAAAAAACCTTTACCTGAATCGGCGCCATTTTGCCCAGCTGGTCCGCAATCTGAAATCCATGCAGGTTGCTGCCCAGGTTTACGATTTCATTTTTGCCGCCAAAATAAATGCGCAGGACGACCTTGAACTCATTCAAGCCGTCAAAGAGGCCGGCAATGCTTATTTCGGTCTGGCTCTGGAATTGCGCAAACCCGGTGAGCCGGGAAACCGCAAAAAGGTGGCTTCAAGAGGCAGAAGCTATGTGCTTCAGACCAAATGGGATATTGGCGTCGATGCCGCCGCTGACAATCTTTATGTGGGCGAAAATCCCCTGACCACTTATGCCGAGCTGGCGAATGCGTCCCGCGCTCTGGGGTCGCTGAGTGTTAAATTTGACCCCGATGGTGTCCTGCGCCGGGTTCCGCTGCTGGTACGTTATGAAGATGCTTTTTATCCGCTTTTACCGCTGCGCGTCGTCTGTGACTATTTTCAGGTGCCGCCGGAAAAAATTACGCTCAAAGCCGGCCGATCGATTATTTTAAAAGATGCAAAACGGCCGGGCTCCGAACCGCGTGATATCACGATCCCCATTGATCGTCATGGTGATATGATTGTCAATTACGTCGGTCCCTGGGGGCGCATGCATCATTATAATTTTGCCGATATTTTACGCGCTTCCGATGATCGCGACGAGCTGGAAATCTGGTCCGAAGAGCTAAAAGGCAAAATCATCATTATCTCAGATGTTTCCACCGGCTCAACGGATGTCGGACCCGTGCCGACCGATTCCAATTTTCCTTTGAGCGGGGTGCATGCCAATGTGATTCACAATATCCTGAACGAATCTTTTCTTAGAGAGCTCTCCGGGCGGCAAATGCTGCTTATCGAAGCCGTGCTGCTGGCAGCGCTCTTTTTGCTTTCTTTACGGTTTTCTTCCCTGACCTTTTCTTTTGGCACTGTTTTTCTGGCGGCGGCCTACATTGTCGCTGTCATGGTGAGTTTTTTTTATGGCCAGGTCATTTTGAATATTGTCCGGCCGCTGCTGATTATCGGTTTTGCCATGATTGCCATCGTTGTTTACCGCTACATTATGGAAGAAAAAGAAAAGATGGAAAGTCTGCGCCAGCGGGATTTTGTTCGCCACACCTTTGGCCGTTATCTCAGCAGTGAAGTGGTTGAAGAATTGTTGGATTCTCCGACCGGACTGAAAATGAGTGGCGAAAACCGCGAGGTCACCTTTCTGGTGTCGGATCTGAGAGGATTTACCGCGCTGACCTCCAGCCTTTCCCCGCAACAGGTGATTGAAATCATCAACCGTTATTTTGAGCATATGGTTGATGTTATCGCGCGCTATCAGGGAACGGTGAATGAATTCATGGGCGACGGCATTTTAGCTTTTTTCGGCGCCCCCATTTACGCCCATGACGATCCCGAACGGGCGGTGGCCTGCGCCATCGGGATGCAAAATGCGCTGGTGGCGGTTAATGCTGAACAGCGCCGGCTCAAGCTGCCGGAGCTGGCCATGGGGATCGGTATCAACACCGGTGAAGTGGTGGTGGGCAACATCGGCTCGGAAAGGCGCGCCTCTTATGGTGCCGTCGGCACGCCCATCAACGCTGCTTATCGCATCGAATCGTTTACAGTCGGTGGACAGATCCTCATCAGTCCCACAACCTATGATCGTGTGGAATCGGATCTGACCATCATCGGAACCAAGGAAGTCAAATTCAAGGGACTCGATGAGCCGGTGGCCCTTTACGATGTCGCTGGCATCGGACAACCGTATCAGGTCTTTTTGCCGGAAAAAAAGGCGGTTGCGTTGACCCGCCTGAACCCGCCCCTGCCAATTGAATGCTTTCTCCTGGAAGGCAAAGCCGTATCCGATACAGCGATTGCCGGCCGCATTACCCACCTTGCAGAAAATTCGGCTGAAGTTTTTTTAGACAAAAAGCAATCGGCCTATACCAACCTGAGAATCGTGCTGGCATCCCCTGAAACCCGCGGGCTATCAGAATTGTATGCCAAAGTTTTGCCGCACGATAAACCGGATGGTTCCGCTCCCGACCACCGCGCACGACTGCAATTTACCTCCATGCCTCAGGACACAAAGGATTTTCTGGATAAAAAACAATCAGAAGGTTGATAGCCTACAGGCGAATGGCTTCAATTCAGATAAGGCCCCCTAGTGATTTTCTTTTTTAGACTA
Source organism: uncultured delta proteobacterium (assembly GCA_963706575.1). GTDB lineage: Bacteria > Desulfobacterota > Desulfobacteria > Desulfobacterales > JAHEIW01 > JAHEIW01. The sequence continues at coordinate 212,898 of CAVPNL010000009.1, forward strand.
CCCGGTACAGGTTATTAATATATTCCACTGCAAATTCCCGGGCCATGCTTCTATCGGGCATGGTGCCCAGCATGGCATACATGGCGGCCTGTTCCGAGAGGTCCTGGGAGTCAGCCGGGGGGACTTCAGGAGCGATACGGCGCAAGTCATCAAGGAATTTATCCGCAACCGACAGGTGCACAGGCGATACCGTCATGTGAAGGCTGGGCGGTAATTGCTGGGCTTCGATGTGCCAGCCGCATTCGGCCATCCGGGCCGACAGCTCGTAAATATTAATTTCGTCGCTGCCGAAAGCAAAAACGGTAGCATCCGGATCCCCCAAAACATATAGTTGCGGTATGGCGTTGATACCTTTGATGAGTTTTTCAGTGGCCGCCTTGGCCTTTTGCGCCAGAGCCATAAAACCTTCCTCCCCAAGGTAATGCATTACCGCCCATGCGGCCGCCATCGTGCCGCCGGGACGGGCGCCGGCCAAACAGGGGGTTGCGTAGACGCCCCCGGACCAATCCGCGTAAGCGAAGATCTGAAATTTGCGAAAATCGCGGTTACGGTACATAACGGTGGAAACCCCTTTGGGCGTATAAGCGTATTTATGGATATCGGCCGAGATGGACGTCACCCCCGGTACGCTGAAATCATAAGGCGGAATTTCGTATCCCAGCCGTTTTAAAAACGGCAGCATCAATCCTCCCAGGCAGGCGTCCACGTGCAGCCAGAGGTTTTTCTTTTCTGCAAGCGCGCCAATTTCTTCTATGGGGTCTACCATGCCGTGGGGATAGGTGACTGCGGTGCCGCCTAAAATGACGGTGTTTTTCGTAACAGCGCTTTTCATGGCAGCTACATCGGCCCGCAGGTCATCTTTTACCGGTGTCATGCTTATTTTAATGTCCAGATAGTGGGCTGCCTTATTCCAGGCCGGATGGGCGGTTACCGGCACCACCATTTCAGGCTCCTCAATCTGGGGATAGGTCTGCCGGGCCCAATCACGTGCCGCTTTCAAGGCCATAAAAATGCTTTCGGTACCTCCGCTGGTAAAGCTGCCGACAGTTTCATCGTCGCCGCCGCTCAAGGAGATGACGCTAGAAACCACTTCGGTTTCCATTTTTACCAGACTCGGAAAGGCCATCGGGCTCAGGCCGTTTTCAATTAAAAAAAGAGCGCTGGCCTCTTTTACAAGCGCCTCTACTTCCGGACCGGCTTCGTAAATCAGGCCGAACAACTGGCCTTCGTGCCATTTAACATCATCGGATTTAAATGACCTCAGCGTGTTCAACACGTCTTCGCTGGACATACCTTTTTGCGGTAGCGATATCTGTCCCATTCTCCTTCCTCCGTTTTATTTATTATTAGCCACAGACCCACACAGACACGCACTAACCTTTTGAGCGAAAGACCCTTCAATAACGTCGCGAGAAAAAAAGCACTTGTCTGTGTCTGTCCGTGTGGGTCCGTGGCTAATTCTATGATTTAGGTGGTCCCCAGAATTTGAGCAACCGAATCAGCGCCAGTCCGAGAACCATCACACCCAGAAAGACGAGCGAGGTGGTCCCAACCCCCCAGTTCCACCAGACCGGGGCATTCACGAGCAGTAAACAACCGCCGATAGGGACGATGGAAAGGACATTCATTACGGCGATTTCGATGGCCACCGGAGTTTTAAAATCCGGGTCTGCGATTCTTAAAAGTAAAAGCCCGCAGGAGACGGTTCCGGTTACCGCCCCATAGACAGCGGCGGTTCTTTCGAGGTTATAGTCCCACAGGCGCTTTCCAAGGTAAACAACAACCATAGTGGTCAAAACGCCGTTGAGGATTGAAATCAGGAAAATGGGAAGCGCATATTTCCATACAACCAAAACTTGAATGGCCATCACCGTCGCCACGATTAGAAAATCGATCGACCAGCCGGTAATTCTGCGCTGTATTCCGGGATCAATCAGATGTCCGGCACCCAATTTTTGAATCAGCAATCTGACAAAGATCGCAAAAACAAGCCCGAACACAAAGAAAAATCCCCACATTATCTTCGCGGCATCCGATGGCAGCAACAATCCCACATATTTCACGAACCCGTAGGTCAGCAGATAAACCAGCCCGACTAAAGCTGCCTGAAACGCCATAGAATCGACGTTGCCCGTATGCAGGGTCAGCTTGCCGGCTGTTTCGGTTTGTTTATCTCTGGGTATGATACCGGTGAGAAGATCCCGGGGTAATGCCTTCGCTCCGTAAGTGGCCAGCCCCTTTCGAATTCCCCGGTTAACGATCGGCACGCCGACAAAAAACGCAAACAGGTAACCAATGGCAGCAAAGGTTAATCCGATGGTGGCGGCCTGTTCAAAGCCGAATCCCTCCCAGACTTTACCGACCGACAGGGCCTGACCGGGCCCTTCCTCAAATCCCAGGGGCGCCAGAAAACCAAACGTCGGAAAAAGCTCCATTCCCAGGATCCCGAAAAGAATAACCAGCAAGCCGCCCACGGCCGCCTGAAGGCCAAAACACGAACCCTGGACCAGCGCCATCCAGGTCGGCCCCTTGATAAATGTTTTGCTGCGGGGCGAGTTGTCTTTTTGATCGTTGCTGTGGGTCAGCCCGACCGAAATAAAGGAGATATTGAAGAAATGATAGGCAAATATTTCCAGATCAGAAACGGCAATTTTGATAACCCGAAAATTCACAAGGATCAGGCCGATGATGCCGCCGATGAGGCAACTCGGAAAGAGAAATCTCTGGAAAAAGGGAACCCTGGCTCTCAGAAGCACGCCGATAAGCAGCATGCTTGCCAGCCAGCCGAAAACCAGCATGGATTCAAAAGGAAACGGGACTGTCATTTCTACCCTCTCGTTTTGCTTCTATTGGGAAGTTTTAAACAGCAGGACTGCCGGACAGATCAGAATAGGGGATCAGGAAAAACCTGTCAATTGATAATGATCACCTATTAACAGCTCCTTTTTAAATCGATCATAGCAAGATCTTATCGATTGACTTTTCGATCTTAATAAAACATAAAAAAACGGGTCCATTTCTAACAGAAAGGAGGTTTAGGATGAAAAGATTTTTGTGTCTTTTGGGCTTCTTTGCACTGATCCTGTGTGGGATAGGTGCGGATGCTGAGGTTAAGAACCCGGATACATTTGTGCTGGCTGACTACCGGACGGTCCAGACGATTGATCCGGCCACATCCTATGATGTAGCCGGATCCATGCGGATCTGGAATATGTATGAGACACTGATCTTCTTCGACGGCAGCTCCACGGAAAAATATGTGCCGCTGCTGGCGGACAAGGTTCCGACTGTGGAAAACGACGGCATCGCGGCAGATGGCAAAAGGTATACGTTTAAAATTCGCAAGGGCGTGAAATTTCACGCCGGTGGTGAATTGACAGCGGAGGATGTGGTTTATTCCTTTAAGCGCAATATGATTGTGGACCAGGACGGCGGCCCCATGTGGATGCTGCTGGAAGCTCTGACGGGCAATGGTTCGACCCGTGATAAAGACGGCAAAATAATTCCCGGTGTGTTTGAAACCATCGACAAGGCCGTTGAAGCCAAAGGGGACAGCGTCGTTTTCCATTTGCCCAAACCCTACCCGCCCTTAATGAGCATTTTGTGTTATACGGCGTCTTCCATTTTAGATAAAGAATGGACCGTCTCCAAAGGCTGCTGGGATGGAAATATTCAAAATGCTGCCAAATACAACAATCCGGCACCCGGGCACGAGCCGTTGCAAAAAATCGAAAACGGAACCGGTCCGTATTATTTGAAAAAGTGGGAGCCGGCCAAACAGTTTATCTTTGAACGCTTTGACGGGTACTGGGGCCCGGCGGCCAGGATTAAAACCGGCATTGTCAAGTATGTCAAAGAATGGAGCACCCGCAAGCTGATGCTTCAAAATGGTGATGCCGATCGCGTTGTGGTCGACACGCCCTATGTGCCGGAAGTCAAGGCCATGAAGGCGCTCAGAATTTATGAGGTGCCCCAGTTGTCTTATACCGCCGGAATGTTCTGTCGCAAAATCAACCCGAGCGGCAACCCGAATATCGGCAGCGGCAAACTGGACGGAGACGGTATCCCACCGGGCTTTTTCACCGATATCAACGTGCGCAAAGCCTTTTTGCACGCCTTTGACCGGAACACATACAAGAAAGATGTCTTTCACGACCTGGTTATCATGCCCACCAGCCCGAATGTAGAAGGCCTGCCATACCACGTCGAAGTGCCGGTCTATGAATTTGATTTGAAGAAAGCCGCTGAATATATGAAGCAGGCCTGGAACGGTCAGGTTTGGGAAAAAGGCTTTAAGATGATCATCACCCATAACACGGGCAATGACATGCGTGAAGCGGCAGCGGTGATGCTGGCTGAAAATATCATGTCCTTGAACCCCAAATTTAGAATCGACGTGCGTAATGTCGAGTGGAAAGATTATGTCGTTAAAATCCGCGATTTTCAGTACCCGATGTTTTTGAGCGGATGGGGGGCGGATTATGCCGACCCGCACAATTTTGTTTATCCGTTTATGCATTCAAATGGATATTACGGCAAATTCATGAGCCTGAAGAACGACAAAATTGACGGTTTGTGCGATGCCGGTATTGAAAATGTCGACCCCCGCAAACGCCAGGAAATTTATTCTCAGCTTCAGAAAATCTGGTATGAGGATGCCATCGGCATTCCACTTTATCAGCAGATTGTGGTGCGGGCCTACCGGGATTATGTGCACGGCTTTGTCCCCAATGCCATGTTTACCGATGATAATGAGATACTAAAGCGTCTATACAAAAAGTAATCATATTTTAAGCGATCTTTATCCACCACGGATTCAAAATACACATATATCGCGGCAAGATGCCGCTCCCACAAATTATTTCGGAAATAAGCAAGGGAAATTGCGATGACTACTGATAGTAGTGGGAGTGGCTTCCAGCCACGATTATTATGTGCGGACTCAAGCGGCTCAACCTGAGAATTATGCTCGCCTATATTACGCGTCGGTTTTTGCTGTTGATATTGGTGCTGTTCGGGGTCTCGGTGCTGCTCTTCGGCATCTTTATGACCTTCAGCCCGGAACGCAGAGCCGCCGCCTACGTCACCTCTCCCCAGCAGGCCAAAGACATTCCCCGGATCATCGAACAGTTCGGTCTGGATGATCCCTTTTACATCCAATATTTCCGCTGGGTGAAAGAACTATCCCAGGGCAACCTGGGCTGGTCCCTTGTGGCTTCGCGGCCGGTGGGCGAAGCCTTCTGGAATTATTTCCCGGTCACCCTGGAGATGAATCTGTTTGCAGCCCCCATTGTTATCATCTTTGGCATCTGGCTGGGGACCTTATCCGGTATCCATCGCAATACCTGGATCGATCATTCGACGCGAATTCTGGCGATTGTGGGCTGGTCGCTGCCCACCTTTTTCTTTGCGCTGGTTATGCTGATGGTCTTTTACGGCTACTTTCAGATTTTTTCTCCGGGTGTAATCAGCGACCATTTGTCCATGTTAATCATGGACAATCCGGAAGCGTTTACCCGCTACACCGGTTTATACACGCTTGACGGCATTCTCAACGGGCGCTGGAATGTTACCCTGGATGCGATCTCGCACCTGGTTCTTCCGGTTCTAACATATGTCATCGTTGTGGTGGCGCTAAACATGCGGGTGATGCGCTCGGGTCTGATCGAAGAGCTGTCCAAAGATTACGTGATTACCGCCAAGGCCAAAGGCGCCGATAACAAAACCGTTTATATCAAGCACGCCCGGCGCAATGCGCTGTTGCCGGTGATTACGGTGGCCGGTCAGATGGTGGCCTTATCCATGGAGGGCAGTATTGCCGTGGAAGTCGTCTTTAATCGCCACGGCATCGGCTGGTGGCTGGCCGAATCGTCGATTCAACTCGATACGCCGGTGCTGCTGTGTATCTGTCTGTTTATGGCGGTGGTATTTGTCATCACCAATCTGACGTTGGATATTATGTATGCGTATATTGATCCCAGGATAAGGTTAAATTAGTTCTATTAGTTTAATTGGTTTTATTGGTTCGATTGGTTCTGTTTCTGAAGGCTCTACATCAACCAATAAAACAAATCTAACGAATTAAACAAATTAAACAATGACCTCACATCCCAGACTGCGTGAGCTTAAATTTACACTGCACCGGATTTTCAGGAACCCGGCGGCCATTATCGGGTTTTCCCTGATTTTGTTTTTTGCGGCCGTGGCAGTTTTTGCGCCGCAAATCGCACCACCGAAATACGACCATAACCCCTATCTGATGCCCCATAAAGGCTTTTCGCCCACTCCCAAACCGCCCAGCGAAACCCATATTTTCGGCACCGCATCCGGCCAGTACGATATCTTTTACGGCGTGGTCTGGGGCACGCGAACCGCCTTTAAAATCGGATTGTTTGTGGTCGGCATCGCGGCGTTAATCGGGGTCACCCTCGGCGCGATATCCGGCTATTACGGCGGAATCGTCGATGAGGTGCTGATGCGCATTGTGGATGTCATGTGGGCCATACCCACCCTGGTTCTGGCCATGACCATTGTGGTGGCTTTCGGCCGGGGACTCGACAAAATCATGATTGCCCTGGCGCTGGTGGGCTGGCGCTGGTACGTGCGGGTGATTCGTTCTGAAATTCTGACGTTGCGCGATCAGGATTTTGTCCAGGCCGCTAAAATCATGGGCGTGTCTGACGTTAAGATAATTCTGCGCCATATCATCCCCAATGCGATTTATCCGGTATTGATCCTGGCCACAATGGACATGGGCTCCATGGTGATCACCGCTTCTTTTATGAGCTTTGTGGGGCTGGGTGCGCCCAAGGGATTTGCCGACTGGGGCCAGATGGTGGCCCTGGCAAGAAACTATATTGTCGGTCCGCCGGACGATCCCCTAAAATTCTGGTATGCGATTGTTTTTCCCGGGGGCTGCATCGTTCTTTTCGTTCTGGGGTGGAATCTGATCGGCGATGCCCTGCGCGATGCCTTTGATCCGAAGCTCAGGCGAAGATGATTTTGTGAATTCACCGCAGAGGCGCAGAGAACGCAAAGCAAATAAAATAAACTCTGCGATCTCTGCGTCTCTGCGGTGAAAGAGAAAAGTAAATCCGATGGCTAAATTGCTTGAAATCGAAAACCTGGTGACAAACTTTTACACTTACGAAGGGGTGGTCAAGGCTTTGAACAAAGTGAGCCTGGTGGTCGATCACGGTTCTACCTTCGGGCTGGTGGGCGAATCCGGTTGCGGCAAAAGCGTAACAGCCCGTTCCATTATGCGTATTGTGCCGGAACCGGGCTACATCGAAGGCGGCAAAGTGATTGTTTGTCTGGACGAAAAAAACAGAGCGGCCGGCATCGATCTTCTTCAACAGTCAGAGGCCGACATGCAGCGCCTCCGCGGAGAAAGCATCTCGATGATTTTCCAGGAGCCCAATGCAGCCCTGAATCCGACGATGCGGATCGGCGATCAGGTCGCGGAAAGTTTTTTGTTTCATCAGAAAAAGCAGATGTGTGCCAAAATTCTGGAAGATCTCGAATCACCGGCCTGCCGGACGGTTTTTCCGCTCAAACAATTGCAGCAGATGATCTATCGTATTGCTGTCCGGCAGCCCGCTGCCCTGATTCTGCGCCTGTTAAATCGGATGCCGATTTTGCGCTTGTGGCAGCGGCGCCTGAACGCTGAAGCCTCAGCCCACGCGGTTGAAATTATTGCCAAGCTGGGGATTCCCAATCCGGAAAATATCATCGAACGGTATCCGCATCATTTATCCGGTGGCATGAAGCAGCGCATCGTCATTGCCATTGCGCTGGCCTGCCGTCCTGTGCTGCTGATTGCAGATGAAGCCACATCGAATCTGGACGTGACCATCCAGGCCCAGATTCTGGAGTTGCTTCGTCGACTGAAGCTGGAAGAGATTTCTTCGGTTTTATTGATTACCCATGACCTGGGTGTTGTGGCCGAAACCTGTGATCGCGTGGGGGTTATGTATGCCGGGAACCTGTGTGAAGTTGCCGATGTTAAAGATTTATTTCAAAAGCCGTTGCATCCCTATACCCGGGCCCTGCTGGCGGCTGTGCCGAAATTTTCAATGGAAGATGAGTTAAAAAGCATCGAAGGCAATGTGCCCAATCTGGTTAGCCCGCCGAGCGGCTGCAGGTTTCACCCCCGCTGCCCGCATGCCGAGGCAGTGTGCAAGGAGGCATTTCCCGAAATGACCGAAATGGGGAAAAATCATCTGGTGGCCTGCTACTGGGCCGCCTCAAAATACAGATGACGGAGGACGGAAGACAGATGTCAGAGAACAAATGAAAGTAGGGTCGGCCTCTGTGCCGACCTCTGACCGGCGGGCACGGAGGCCCGCCCTACTTCTGAACCCAGAACGCAGAACCTTTGAACCCTGCCAAATGGAAAAAATACTGGAGCTGAAAAATCTGAAAAAGCATTACCCCATTTTAGGGGGTGTGCTGCGCCGGCAAGTCGGCGCCGTCAAGGCCCTGGACGGAATCGACCTGGACATCTATCGCGGGGAATGTCTCGGGGTGGTGGGAGAATCGGGCTGCGGCAAGACCACCGCCGGAAAAGCAATCATACGCCTGTTTAAGCCGACCGGCGGGCATGTTTATTATTACCACAAAGGCGCTGAATATAAAACGCCGGCAGATCTTGCCCACGAAAAAAAGTCCCGCATTAAAAAGCTCGGCCTGCGCGGCAGATTGCAGATGGTTTTCCAGGATCCGACAACCTCGCTGGATCCCCGGATGCTGATAAAACATATTGTTGCCGAACCCATCAAAACCCAGAAACGGATGAGCGGCCGGGATCTGGAAGAACGGGTTCTGGAATTGCTTAATCGGGTGGGTTTAACCCGGGATCATCTGCTGCGCTATCCGCATGAATTCTCCGGCGGGCAGCGGCAGCGGATTGCGCTCGCCCGGGCAATTGCCACCGACCCTGAGTTTATCGTGCTCGATGAACCGACTTCCGCCCTGGACGTTTCGGTTCAATCCCAGATCCTTAACCTGCTTAAGTCTCTGCAGCAAACCCTTCATTTAACCTATATGTTCATCACCCACCATCTGCTGGTGGTCAAATACATCAGCGATCGGGTGGCGGTGATGTATCTTGGGAAAATTGTAGAACTTGCCGACACCCGGGCCATCTTTTTCAAACCGGCACATCCCTATACCCACGCGCTGATGTCCGCGATCCCGATTCCGGATGTCACGCATCAGCAACAGCGCATCGTCCTGAGCGGCGATGTGCCCAGCCCCGCCAATCCGCCGGCGGGTTGCCGATTTCACACCCGCTGCCCCTTTACGGTGGATCGCTGCTTAACGCAAGAACCGTTGCTTGAGATCATGGAAGCCGGTCATCTGGTTGCCTGCCATCGCAAAGCAGGAAGTGGAAAAACTGGTAGCCGAAACGTTTGGCCCCAAACGGATGGGGAGTAAACGATCCCCGGTGTTATTTATTTTTAATCCCAGGTTGTGTTATCCGATGCCTTAAAGACTTGCCGTTTGAACTCCCAGAACCGAATTGCTGGTATTGATCAACCCAAGACTGTTAAATAATAAATCAATCTCCTGCCAAATAGCTGAAGAAGGACCTTCGATGCTTTAAGCGTATCAAAACCTCGTCTCATATCATTGGAAATGGGATCGGGGTTTTCTTTTTATGAGGGCATTTTACGTTGAAAGATGAAACCTTAATTTTAGGGAAAGGAGGTTTGCCATGAAAATATTTTTGATTTTTACCCTGGCAATCGTTATGGGAGGTCTATTTATCGTGACGTTTGCATCCAGCGCAAATGCAGGAGAAAAAATTGGCGTCATTGTCGTGGATATGCAGGGCGATTTTACCACCTGGAAAAAAGGCTCCCTTGCCGTCGCTGGTACGGATGAGGCCTTTGTTGCAAATGTGGAAAAGACCACGGTCATGCTGAAAGAAAAGGGATATCCGATTTTCGCCACCCAGGACTGGCACCCGGCCGATCATGTATCCTTTTTTTCCAATCATGAAGGTAAAAAACCTTTTGAGGCCATCCAGATCGAGGGGCGCACCCAGGTGCTATGGCCGCCCCATTGTGTCCAGGAAACTGAAAATGCGAAGGTTTTGCTGGATAATGATCTGTTCATCGCCATCGTCAAAAAAGGAAAGGATAAGCGTTATGACAGCTATTCCGGTTTTCAGGATGATGGCGGTGCCAAAACGGAGATGAACGGGATTCTGAAGGAAAAAGGTATCAAAGAGCTGATTGTTTATGGGATTGCCACTGACTACTGTGTAAAGGCCACGGCTATCGATGCCGCCGATGCCGGATACAAAGTTACGGTTGTTGAAGGTCTGTCCAAAGGCGTGGCTCCGGACACCACCGCCAAGGCCCTGGATGAAATGAAAGCCAAAGGGATCATTTTGGTCAAAGAATTGGAATAACAAAGTAAACTAATTGCCCTAGAATCAATACCGCAAAACGGGGCGCTCGTTAAAATCCATCTGGCATGGATCACGGGCGCCCCTTTTTTATGTGTTTTTGAACCCGCACCGAACGCATATTGGCAAACGAAGTGACGATTTTTGTCCTACAAACACATGTCACCAGAGGCGGGGTGCTCAATAACCATATGATATTTATCTAAATAATAATAAAATCCTGGCCTGGTATAAATTTTGCCTGTTTAAATCCTACCGGTTTTTATCATTGCCGACACAATCGCTTATCTTTCTTGCTAACAGGCCGATATCATATTAGATAAAATAAATAACGCTGTCAGGGTGAATTGGTGTATAATATTATCAATCGCAGCGTTCAGGAGACCAGAACCCAAGGGGGGACATTCTGATAATGGATGTTGTTTTGATGGTAAAAAAACCAACATACGAAGAATTAACTGCAAGAATCAAAACGCTCGAAAACGAATTGCAACAGCAGGTCCAAACCGAAACGGATCTGCGGGAGCAGGAGCAGAAGTACAAGCTCATATTTGAAAAAGCGCGGGATGCCATTTTTATCATCCACAACGACGTGATCCGTTTTGCCAATCGCCGCGCCCGGACGGTACTGGGCTATACCGACGAAGAGTTGTCGACAACCGCCATTGCCGAACTTATCCACCCTAAAGATAGAGATTTAGTGGCCGCCCGGCATTTAAAAAGGCTAAAGGGTGAAAAAGTACCCGGCACCCACTCATTCCGGGTGATCAGTAAAGAGGGCAGAGAAATATGGGTCGAGCACACCGCCGTGTGCGTTAGTTGGGAAGGGCAGCCGGCCACTTTAAATTTTGTTCGCAACATCACCAAAAAGAAAAAACTGGACGCCCAACTTCAATTTGCCGCCAGACTGGAAGCCATCGGCACCCTGGCTGGCGGGATTGCGCATGCATTTAATAACCTCTTGATGGGCATCCAGGGGCACACCTCGCTGCTGCTGCTTGACCTCGAATCCAAACATCCTCATTATTCGGCCTTAAAAAAAATCGAAAACGCAATTCAAGGGGGTGCCGAGCTCACCAGCCAATTGATCGGCTACGCGCGCAAAGGCAGATATCGGTCCAAATCCATTGCCATTAACGAAATTATTGAAAATACTTCCCAGACGTTTCAAAAAATGAAAAGGGAAATTACCATCCACCGTGAACTTACCCAAAGGCCGCATGCCATCGAAGCCGACCAGGGCCAGATGGAACAAATGCTGCTAAATCTTTTTATTAATGCGGCCGATGCCATGCCGGATGGGGGGAATATTTATTTGAAAACCAAAAACGTGACCCACCGCGATATCAAAAGCAAACTTTACGAGGCCACTCCGGGAAAATACGTCAGGATCACGGTCTCGGACAGAGGCGTCGGAATCGATAAAAAAATACAGCATCGTATTTTTGATCCTTTTTTTACGACCAAAAAAACCGGTAAAGGGACCGGCCTCGGACTGGCCTCGGTTTACGGGATCGTAAAAAGCCACGAAGGTTATATTAACGCGGAGTCTAAAAAGGGCCGCGGAACCACGTTTTTTATTTATCTACCGGCAGCGGATAAGCGGAAAACCAAGAAATAAAAACCAAAATAATTAGCGGATGGAAAAATGCTTGAAAAAATATCGAAGTTAAATCTGGTTCGTATTGGAAGCTATATTACTTACAGCAGTCTCAAAAAAATCGGCGACGACCTGCTGGAATCCTTTTCCGGTATCATCGGTGAGGTCGATCTGTCACATCATGATTCGCCGATGATTGACAGCATCGATGCACAGCTGCTGACTGTGATACTGGGAGAGGAATATATCGGAAATACGCTGGGTATCACCGATGCTGATTTAAAAATAGATGACGGGGATGAATTTTATAACTCGATTATCGGCGGGAAAAATCCTAAAAATGATGTGGCCGTTGTTTCTACTAAAAAATTGACTCCCCGGCGGATGGAATCCGACGAAGAAATTGAACGGTTTCTCGATCGGACCACCAAGGTGGCCTTGCATGAGGTCGGTCATAATTTTGGGTTAACCGATCATGCCTCTTTTAAACCGGCACCGGATGGCGCTTTGTGCCCCATGAGCAGGGGCGAGTTTAATAAATTCGGCTATCGGGGATATGTGCGGGCCATTGTCGATGGCCGCGGGCTTAAATTTTGCGATGAATGCAGCGGTTTTTTAAGGGCGATTTATGGATATCGGCGCGCGTCAAAAGGGCTGGTAAAGGACGGGCTGGTCTCAAATTCCAACCAGTCTTGAATTGAGAAAATTCCAAATTACAAAACACAAATATCAAACAAATCACAATGACCCAAATTCAAAATATTTAACTTTTGGTCATTGATAAATTGAAATTTTGGTTTTCCAGGTAGTACCACTCAAATAACCTTCAGCAACTTTTCGATACTTTTGCGGCGTTCCGAAATTACAAATGATTTCGGTGCTGCAAAAATCTCTTCCGACATCTCCAGCAATGCATTTCGGGCAGCCATAATATCGGCCTCTCTGGGTAGAAAAAATACGACCCTGGCGAACGAATAAAAGGGTACCAGGCGATAGCCTGCATTGAGCATGGATGACAGTTTGCGATATTCATCTGCTGCCTGTTCCAATTTCTCCTGATCAATAGCCTGTCCCGCCGCTTCCCCGGAGCGCTCTTCAGAAGATGCAAGCTTAAAAACATGTGAATAATGAATAAGCTTGAAAGCAATCTCGGCGATGACGCGCTTGAGCTCCTGCACAGGGTCGATGACAATTTTAACAATGATCTCGCCTAAAACATAGATAATCACCCCGGCCAGAATAATATAAAATACGAGTGCGATTTCCATGATCTTTTCTCCGTCAATGATCTCAAAAAACCCCAATTCTCAATTAGAGAAATGGGACTTTAAAATTAGCCCATTTTGTCACCTTTCGGCACGGATTTAATTCTGATTAATATTGAACAGTTATCATGGGTTGTGTTTTTAAGTCAACAGCATTGAAATAACATGTTGTTGGTCAGCCATAAAGCGTTTTTAGAAATTAAATACTTTGCCTTCTGCGGCAAGATCAATCAAATGGGGTCCGCCGTCCAGGGCCATATTTGAAAAAAAGTTTGACTCGTCTACCTGACGAGCTTTGGCACACGGAATTCAGACGCCAATGGGGACTTCGTTTTCAACCAGATACGGCAAATACTCATTGGGGGTATCACCGGTCGGCGTTTTCGTATCAAAATCTCTGGTTGAATCCGCCCACAGGACACCATCATCAATAAAAAACAGGTTAACGTCATGCCCTTTTGAATGCGCAATTTGAGCAAATTGAAAACAGCGAGTTGCTGCCTGGTTGTCATCTCGGCTTAGCACGAACAGAAAATTCGCCATCACAAACCTCCTTTCTTTTGAGCAAAATTAAGCGCTTAATGTATTCTTCTTTGAAGGAAGATTTATCAGAATTCACTTAAGATTTTCAACCGAAAAGATAAGAAGAAATGCGTAGCGTAAAAGGCGCAGAGGGCATTAACTTGAAAACATCTCAATTTTTAGAAATGCATAAAATCATTGGCGTCCAGCCATATTTCCCATGAGTCGTCGCTTTCCGCCATGAATTGTCCTCTGGGAACCACGATCTGTCTTTTTCCGTCATGACCTGGCAAGGATGATTCTATGCGTTTCAGAAGGGAGATTTGCTTTAAAATTTTAATAGGGAACAAGGTGCGCTATTTTTTTAAGGATAATCTCAGGGTAATTACAGATTATTTATTTTAGCAGTTGAAATTTAGCCGGATAGTCTTACTATGATAAAAACAGAAAATTTCAGAATTGAAAACTTTTTTAAAAGCATTATCTTTCGGGGTCTTAATTTAATTAATATTATAGAATCAATACCGTCAATCTCAATCGAACACCCGACCTATATATCTTTATAGATAGAGAAATGGAGGTTAATGATGAACAATCAAATCATAAAGCTTTTTGTGGTAATTCTGTCAGCTATTTTTCTGCTCAGCTCGCCGGCGTTAGGCGGCGGCAAGGCCAAGGGCAAAAATAAAACCCAACCGCCCGGCTGGGAGCAGGGCGAGAAGACCGGCTGGAAAGGCGAAGATACGCCTCCCGGGTTAACCGAAGAGAAAATGGAGAAGAAACAAAAATCCCGAATGAAGGGCGATGAGGCCAAGGCAGAAGCGGAAGGTGAAAAAGCTAAACAGGGGACCGAACTGCAAGAGGAAAAAACAGAACAGGAAGCTGAGATAGAGAAAGAGAAAAAGAAACAAGAAGCGGAGTTAAAAAAAGAAAAGAAAAGAATAAAATCTAACTCGAAGAAGAAAAATGGGTAGAAGGGTTTCATGCCCACGCTGCCGATGGGCTGGATTTCTAAAAGGCTGGTCCTGTTTAAAAACGCCAGAGATAAACCGGGATTCATATTAAGCCCTTCTGCCAGCGATGCAGTTGGTTCGCCTCCTACGAAAAAACAGGGATAATCGGATTTCGTTGCGAATCCCTGTGCGAGTCTGAGAATTTGAAAAAATGCTTGACATGCTACAGAGTAGCACTTATATATAAATTTCAGAGTTGAAAGACTCTAAGCATTATTATACCTCCAAGCTTTTTTCTTTTCCATTCTATGAAAGGGCGGTTCATACCTCCGTGAGCCGCCTTTTTCATTTAATCGGTAATTATTAGAACCTATCTCAAAAATAGCAGATCACATCTCCCGCTTCAGTGGGGCCCTTGCGCCTGATCTGAGGTTTTGAAACCACTTCTATATGTATTTTTAAGGTAGGTTCTACTGATTTTGGTGCGGCTTCATTGAATCTTACGTCTCGAATCATTGAATTCACGGTTGCTGGTTTGTATTGTGTCCGGGGTGCGGGATTCAGTCTTTTTAGGAATTTCCGGCAGCAGTTCTTCTATGATTTGCGTGCGCTTTAAAGGGGAAAGGTCGCGTTCGAGCGGTTTTACTTTTTTGAGCAAATCTTCATCTTGCTGTACGCGCTGCCAAAATGTGAGCATGGCCCTGGGGGAATACTTTGAGCGATCCATAATCAGAATCGCGATCATTGCTGCCTCGCGTTCTTCTTCTGCACTGTATTCACGGTCCAGTGAATCCAAATCCGCCAGCTCAACATAGCTCCATTTCATCCAACCCTGGCCGCTAATCACAACTGCTCCCTGGGAGGCCGTCATAATGGCGATACTGGTAGCCATTTCAGCCACATTAAAGAAAATATCAGTCCACAGCGTAAATTGTACGGGATACGTATGCCGGGCCAACACATGGGCAATTTCACAGGCCATCAGCGCGGCGATTTCATCCTCGTTTTCGGCGACATCCAGAAAACCGGACCATACAAAAATGTAGTTTCCATGAACAGCACGAACATCGACCGTGTTGGGATCGTCAAGGAGATAAATATGCCAGGGCAGGTGATCGGCTTCTGCAGCTTGTATCAGATGATCGAGAATGGTTACCAGCCGGTCATAGCGTTTCGGATTGGCATCCAATCCATAATCGTCACACAAATCCTCATATAATTTTTTTCCGTATTCGGCTTCTCCCGGGGCCAGTGCATCTATTTTGGGGATTGTACCCGGTTCGATGATTCGGGGTTTAACCGTGCAAGCGTTACCAGAAAAAAGAATCCCGGCGGAAATCAATACCGTAAATGCGAAACGGGATGCCAAATTAGCCAGGCCATGTAGTGGTGGCACGAAGGTCCTTCCGATCTTAATCGGTTGCGATTGCAATCTTAGACGGGCAAAAAGAGCCGATTTCAAACCACTTCAGTAATTCAGCCGTCGTCCATCAAAATAATCTTCTGATTCAGATACGTTTCTGTAACACAGGCCCGGATCGATAGAAAGCATGAAATAAAATTCAGATTTTCATTAAAGTTTTCCCCATTTTTTGCCGATTAAATAAGATAACATAATCCATAGCTTACGTTCTGATCGTCACCAATCCCCTTATTCGAGGAGAGTGATATTATGTATTTGAAATTATTTAAAATATTTGCGGTTTTGCTTTTTGTGGTGTTTGTTTTGCCTGCGGGGAATTCGTTTGCCTTTAAATCATTGACCCGCGACCAGCTGATTTATGATGCCATTGAATTTTGCCCGGCGGAGCTTAAAGCGTATCTGCGCAGCAATTTAGCAACGATCTCGACGGGGATGCATTATAAGGAAAGACACCACCGCGGTGTAAATACCTTAATTGATCCGTACGATATCGAACTGATTTATCAGCATCTCATCGAGGATTTAAAAGAAGGAAGATATGACGAATTCAATACGGCGCACGCTTTTGGCGTTCTGGCCTGCTTTCTGGCAGAAACGATCTCTCCGGATAATTACAAAACACCCGATCATCTTATACCGGAAAAGGTGCAATACGATGGTTTCCAGCAAATTGAAACAGCGCGTGTCAAACCCCATATCACCAGTCTGATTGAGAACTACCGTATTCCCTGCCAGAACAGAATGAAAAAGGAAATTACCGATCAGCTTTATAATGTAGCGCTCAACGAAATTGTTGATTACTGGGTCAGTGCCTGGGAATCCGGCGGTAATCAGGCAGGCATGTTTGCCAGTGTCGGTGAAGAGATTACCCACAAGAACCTGGTGCTTAATTTTAAGGTGGTCGGCTGACGGCCGCGTTAACGGGCAGGTTCTGCCCGTCAATTTCCGGGAAATAATTAAACGGATTTCTTAAATCCGTCTCAAAAATCCCGCCCCTATCCGGGCGGGATTTTTTTTGTGATACGTTTGAGATCTTCCCATTCATCGGTGAGCATGGCATTGGGGACGTATCCGGAAATCCAATCCCTGTAAGTTCGCATATTGATCTGTTGATACAAAGGAATGCCGATGGCGTCTTCAAACCACAGGTGCTGCAGCCGGGTGTAAATTCCTTCGCGTTTTGCCGGCTCCACGGTGGCGATGCCGGTCTCGCAAAGCCGGTCGACTTCGTCATTCTTATAGGCCATGAATTTGCCGTAAACGCCCCGGGAGTGCATGAAGGTGTTCAGGAAGTTGTGAGGGTCCGCATAGTCGGCAGCCCAGCCGGTAATAAAAATCGGATACATAAAGCTGCGGTACTGAACCAGATAATCCTTCCATTCCACGTTGCGGATCTCGATGTTGAATTTGGGATTCAGCGACATGATGTTTTCAGCCAGCATAATCGCCGCAGCCTCACGCATGGCATTGCCGGAATTGTAGGTGATGACCATTTTAAACCCGTTATCCCACACCTTGCCGCCCCAGGCTTTTTGCAGAAAAGCTCTGGATTTATCCAGATCAAACGCATACACCGGTACCGTTTTGTGATAGGGAAGCCCCTCGATATTGGGGCTGGTGGGCATAATCACCAGACCGTTAAAAACATCTTCACGGTAAGTTTTGCGGTCCACGGCGTGCAAAAAAGCCTTGCGAACGTTGATATCCGAGAAGAAATCGGGCGGGATACCGTTACCGTCCAGTTTGCCGCTGCCGATATTGGGGTTGCCGGTGGGGTCGACTTTCTGGCAAAAGAGCGCAAATGACACCGATAGCTGGGGTACGCGGTAAAACTTCAGGCCCTTCATGGCCTTGACCTCGGGCACGTAGGGGATGTCCACCGTGACCCGGTCGGCATGCCCGTTTTGCAGCATGAGTTTACGGGTGCTCCATTCCTTTACGTATTTGACAATGGCCGTTTTGAGTGCCGGCCGAGCTCCCCAGTAGCCCTCAAACCGTTCGAACACGAACTCCTTGGAGGGCCTCCAGGATTTCATGCGAAAGGCGCCGGTACCGTTGGTAATTTTTTGCAGCGGTTCATGGCCGGGTGCCGGATTGTTGTATTTGGCCGCATTATTGATATTGCCGTCCCAGCATCCATTGGCGACGGCCCATTCCCTGTTCAGGATTACCGATGAGGAATATGCCAGAATTCCCATCAGGGGTGGATACGGCCTGGGCAGATGGAAAACGACGCTGTCGCCTTTAACTTCTACCGCCTGGTCGATCGTTTTAAAAATTCCCGTTATGATTTTTCCGTCTTCATCCCGGGTTGAGCTTTGACCGGTCAATGCTTCCAGCAGCATCCACATGGGACCGCCGTCCGGATCGGCGATCATGTTGCGTTTAAAAGAATATACGACATCTTGCGGAGTTAACTCGGCACCGTCATGGAATTTGATGCCGCTTCGGATAGGAAAGGTATAAATCGTACCGCCGCTGCTGATGCCGCCGTTTTCCAGCGTGGGCACCCGGGTGGTCAGAACCGGTACGAACGCATCGGTTCTTGATCCGTCAAAAAACACCAGCGGCTCGTAGATGTTCCAAATGCGCTGGGACCCGGTCGCATCATAGCATGCAGCCGGGTCCAGCGTTCGCAGGGTCCCATAGGTGGCTAAAACAAAGATGTCCGTAATTTCGACTTTATCCTGATCCTTCTGGTCCGTGCAGGCACTGATGGAAAAAACTAAAAAAAAGATGAGAACCAGGGTGGTGAGTTTCATTTCTTTTTAACTGCCCGGTAGATAATGAGTAGAACCACTGAGCCGCAAACGGCAATAATCAAACTGCGCAGGTCAAAGCCGGTGACTTTGCCGAACCCAATGGCCGAGCTGATAAAACCGCCGCCGATAGCGCCGGCAATTCCAAGCAAAATGGTGATGAAGATTCCACCCGGATCTTTGCCGGGCATGATAAATTTTGCAATTACCCCGACAATCAATCCCAGAATAATCCATGCAATGATTCCCATGTCGACCTCCTTTTTTTGTGGGGCAGCCCTCCGAGGCTGCCATGACGGTCGGCACAGAGGCCGACCCAGCTTCTTACTTCTACATCCCTTGTTCGATATTTGATATTCAAAAAAGCAGCTAATCTTATTGTGAGACCCGACTCTATCTTCGATGAATATGCATTTACGGAACATATAATAGCCGGGCGAAAATTGAAATCAGACGGCCAGTGCGCCGTCTATATCGGCGATGAGGTCATCGGCATCTTCGATGCCGACGGACAACCGCAGAAGGCCATCGCTGATACCCAGTTCGGCCCGCTCTGCCGCCGTGATTTTTTGATGCGATGTCGTTGCCGGGGAGCAAATAATGGTTTCCACCCCCCCGAGGCTGAGGGCCGGCGTGATCACCTTTAAATTTTTTAAGAATCGCTCCGGCTCCCGGCCGTCGATCTCAAATGACAGCATGCCGCCGAATCCGTTCATCTGGTTTTTGGCCACCGCATGACCCGGATGATTTTCAAGGCCGGGATAGCGCACCTGCAGGATGCGGGGATCTTTTTCAAGGTATTCGGCAATCATCCGGGCATTGCGGTTGTGTTTGTCCACCCGGATAGCTAAAGTTTTCAGGCTTCTTTCCAGCAGGTAGCAGGTCATCGCATTCATGCTGCCGCCCAGATTGGCTGCCGTCGCTGAGATTTTGGCTGTCAGGTCTTTGCGCGTTAGCACCGCCCCGCAGCACAGATCGCTGTGGCCGCCCAGATACTTGGTGCCGCTGTGGGTGACGATGTCGATGCCCAGGTCCAGGGGATTCTGGTTAATCGGCGTGGCAAATGTATTATCGATAATGCTGATGGCATTGCTGGCTTTGGCAATTTGAGCGGTTGCGGCGATATCCGTAATTAAAAGCAGCGGGTTGGAAGGCGTTTCAATATAGATGACTTTGGTGTTTTTTTGGACTGCCTTTTCAATTTCATCGGCACGGTTGGATACGAAGGTATATTCGATCCCGAAGCGCTCATATTCGGCGGTTACGAAATGATGCGTCCCACCGTAGATATCTTTTTGCAGGACCACATGATCGCCGCTGTTGAGAAAAGATAACATGGCGGTGCTGATGGCCGCCATACCCGAGCCAAACAGCAGCCCGTCTTCGGCATTTTCCAGCTCGCACAGCTTCTGAACCACGGCTTTTTGATTGGGGACGTTGAAGTACCGCGGATACACGTTTTCGGGTGTATCCAGGTATTCAAAAGAAGAAGACGTATAAATCGGTGTGTTGAGACCCCGGGTGTTGGGGTCGATGCGGGTGCCGCTGTGCACGCAGCGGGTGTCTTTTCTCATGATCAAGTCCTCCTATAATTCGGTGGCATTTGATCTATAAGAACCATACTGTGTATCTGTTTGGCAATGATTTTTTACGCTATACCATTACAAAGGCCCAAGCGGATCGAGCAAGCACCCATCGCCGTTAAACCCGTTCAATTTTTATCATCAGGCAGCCGAGCCCATGATGATGGCAGATCTCTTATTGCGTGTTGAGGCCCGCCTGATTATATATTTCTTTCCATTGGACAAAAGGGATACTTTTGAGTTCTTGCAGATCGCTTGCGGGGATGCAGCCAACCGTTGAGTTGGGAATGTAAAAACACTGTTGTCCTTTGTGCGGGCCCTCTTCCAGGGTCCAGCCTTCATGAACGGCCACTTTTTTGCCCACAAAGTCGGCGGCATCGGAATTGTACTCGGTATCATTTGACGGTTGAAATACGGCTTCAAAATACATAATTTAACTCCTTGATAAAAACATTATAGGGTTGAACGAATCCGATTAAAGGGTTAAAAGCTCGCTAAAATACGCCTAAAAAAATAAAAGTCAATATTTTTTCGCAAATTTTTTAATTTGTTTTTAGAAAAACCTATTCAGTCTATGCCTGTCCATAACACCGATATCGCCGACATTTTTGAGGAGATCGCTGATTTCCTGGAGATCGAAGGGGAAAATCCCTTTCGCATCCGGGCCTATCGCAATGCGGCCCGTACGGTCAGAGGGCTGGGATCGGAATTGAAAGATATGCTGGCTGCAGGTGAAGATCTAACAAAACTGCCGGGCATCGGTAAAGAGCTGGCTGCCAAGATTTGTGAAATACTGGAAACCGGCACGGCCAAAGCGCTGATCAAACTTCAGCAGCGCATTCCCAAAACGGTTATCGAAATGTTAAAACTGCCCAACCTGGGTCCCAAACGCGTGCGGATTTTATACCAGGATCTAAAAATAAAAAACCTTAAACAGCTATCTAAAGCTGCCCGCAAAGGGCGCATCCGCGCCCTCGAGGGCTTCGGTGAAAAGACCGAAACGGCCATTGTTGAAGCCATTGAAGCCCGGGCTCAAAAAGAAAAACGCTATAAGATTGCAGCGGTCAAGCCGACCGTCGACAGCCTTGTTGATTTTCTGAAAAAGGTGTCCGGCGTCATCGATGTGGTGGCGGCCGGCAGTTACCGGCGCTCCCGGGAAACCGTGGGCGACCTGGATATTCTGGTCACGGCCCGTAAAAGCAGCCCGGTGATGAAGCGGTTACTGGAATATGATGCGGTCGCCAGGGTGTTGTCCCGCGGCGCCACCCGCTCCAGCGTGGTCCTGCGGTCCGGCCTGCAGGTTGATTTACGTTTGGTGGCACAATCCAGCTTCGGCGCTGCCCTACAATATTTTACCGGAAGTAAAGACCATAATATTGCCATCCGCCGCCTGGGGCAGCAGCGGGGTTTAAAGATTAATGAATACGGGGTGTTCCGGTTTGAAAAACAGGTGGCCGGGCGGACAGAGGCTTCCGTTTATCGAGGCGTGGATTTGCCTTACATCCCGCCGGAGTTACGGGAGAATCGCGGTGAAATAGAGGCTGCCGGAGATAATCGGCTGCCCGAACTGGTTGAAATCAAAGACCTCAAAGGTGATTTACATGCTCACACCTTTGCCAGCGATGGGCGAAACAGCATCGAAGAGATGGCGCTGGCTGCCAAAAAGCACGGCTTAAAATACATTGCCGTTACAGAACATTCCGATCGACTCAAGGTCGCCGGCGGTCTGGATCCGCCGCAATTGATGCAGCAGATCGATGAGATTGAGCGTCTCAATGACCGTTTAAAAGGCATTCGGATTCTAAAAGGCCTTGAAGTTGAAATCCTGGAGGACGGCACCCTGGATTTGCCGGATGCGGTTCTGGCGCGGCTGGATCTGGTGGTGGGAACGGTTCACAGTTATTTCAATTTGCCGCTTGAAAAACAGACCGAGCGTATTATGCGTGCCATGGATCATCGTTATTTTAGCATGCTGGCCCATCCCACCGGCCGCCTGATCGATGAGCGCGAGCCCTATCAGGTCGATATGACCCGGATTATCCATAAAGCCAGGGACCGCGGCTGTTTCCTTGAGCTCAATTCCAATCCGCGACGCCTGGACCTTTATGATATTTACTGTCAGGTCGCCAGGGAGGAAGGGGTTCTGGTATCGATCAATTCCGATGCCCACAGCATAAACGATTTTAAATATCTGGCCTTCGGTGTGGGTCAGGCCCGACGTGGCTGGCTGGAAAAAGACGATGTGCTCAACACCCGGTCCCTGGCGCAGCTGCGCAAGCTGCTCAAGCAAACCATGGGTTCCTAAGGTTCAACGGTTCAGGGTTCAGAGGTTCGATCCACAGATTACGCAGATTATCGCAGATTTGTGGGTTGATAAAAAATCGAAGTTAAATGGTCAATTAGTTGATTCGTTAAATAGTTTAAAACGTAATAAATCTTTTGACGAATTGACTATTCAACTATTTGATCAATCAACCATTTTTCCGAAAATAATTCTTGACAAACCATTAATTAGTGAATAATTATCTGATAAAGAGGATAATTAAAGAATGATTGACGCTATTAGCTTAAAAATACTGAAAATATTGCAGGAAAAAGCGCGGATTCCCAATGTGGAGGTGGCCCGGCAGGTAGGGATGGCGCCATCGGCGGTGCTGGAACGAATCCGCAAGCTCGAAAAACAGGGTTTTATCGACGGCTATGAGGTCCGGCTGAACCCGAAACGATTTGCCAAAAGCCTGGTAGCATTTGTGACGGTGAAATTAAAAAAACTGGGCGAGGAAATTAAGGTCGGGGAAACGCTGTCCGACATACCCGAGGTCCAGGAAGTTCATTACGTGGCGGGGGAAGACGCCTTTCTGGTTAAAATCCGGGCGGCCGACACCGAAGCGCTCAGCCGCCTGACCCGGGATAAAATCGCCTCCATCGGGGCGGTGAAATCCACCCAAACGGCGATTGCACTGTCAACCTATAAGGAGACGGCCAGGATTCCGATTGAAATTGTAAGTGCCTAAAATGACTAAAGTGAGCTAAAGTGCCTAAAATTTTGGTGTCGCTCGCGCAGCGCAGGCGCTTGCGCCGCGTGTCGCTCCATCTTTTTTATGTTTAAATGACAGAATTCCTTAACTTTAGTCACTTTAGTTCACTTCTTACTTTAGGCACTAAGCATAATATTCCAACTTGTATGACACCAGGAAAGGGTGAAACATGATCAAAATTAACGAAAACTATTTGAAACTGCAGGCGTCGTATCTATTTTCGGAAATCAGAAGGCGAACCGATGAATTTCAGGAGAAACATCCGGACAAGGAGATCATCAAGCTCGGCATCGGGGACGTTACCCGGCCCCTGCCGCAAGCCTGTATCGCGGCCTTTCACCGCGCCGTGGATGAAATGGCCGATGACGCCACCTTTCGCGGATATGGCCCCGAGCAGGGATACGAATTCCTGCGGGAAAATATTGCCAAAGTTGATTTCCAGGACCGGGGTGCGGATATTTCCGCCAGCGAGGTCTTTGTAAGTGACGGGGCCAAGTGTGACACCGGCAATATCCAGGAAATTTTCGCAAGCGACATCCGCATCGCCATTCCCGATCCGGTTTATCCGGTCTATCTGGACACCAATGTAATGGCCGGCCGCACCGGATCATTTGGTGACAGCCGTTATGAAGGGCTCACCTATCTGGAAAGCACCCGGGAAAACGGCTTTATCCCGGATCTGCCCGAGGAAAATGTTGACCTGATCTACCTGTGCTTTCCCAACAACCCCACCGGGGCCACCATCACCCAATCGCAGCTTCAGGCCTGGGTGGACTTTGCCAGGGAAAAAAGGGCCCTGATTCTTTATGATGCCGCTTACGAGTCCTTTATTCAGGATCCTGATCTGCCCAAATCGATATTTGAGATCGAGGGCGCCCGGGAAGTGGCCATTGAATTTAGAAGCTTTTCCAAAACGGCCGGATTTACCGGGACCCGCTGTGCCTATACGGTCGTGCCGACCTCCTGCACAGCTTATACCGCCAACGGCGAAGCCCATTCCGTCCATGATTTATGGTTTCGGCGTCAGTCCACCAAGTTCAACGCGGTTTCTTATCCGGTCCAGAGAGCGGCTGCGGCCATATACAGCGATGAGGGCCGGGCGCAGGCCAGGGCCCTGATTAAATATTATCTTAAAAACGCAGCGCTGATCCGAAAGGAAATGGAAGCCCTCGGATATGAATGCGTGGGCGGGGAAAACTCTCCCTATATCTGGATTTATGGCAAAACCGATTCCTGGAAATTTTTTAACTTGCTTCTGGAAAAAGCCGGTGTGGTCTGCACCCCGGGTGCCGGTTTTGGCAAATGCGGAGAAGGATTCATTCGTATCAGCGCATTCAACAACTACGAAAATGTTCAACTCGCAATGCAAAAAATCAAGCAGGCGCTCAGCTGAAAATTTCATTAGCCTTGCATAGCTAATTGGTTAAACAGTTGATTCGTTGAATGGTCAATTAGTCAAAGGATTTATTTCGTTTTAAACTATTTAACGAATCAACGACTTGACCATTTAACTTTACTTTTTATCAACTGAAAAAATCTGTGATAATCTGCGTAATCTGCGGATGAAACCCTGAACCTTGAGCGGAGTGATGAACGATGCCGATGTCGCAATCCTTTGAAAACCGACTTTTACCTGTGCTGGATGAGATTATCGATCATTTTGGGACCCCTTTTCACATCTATGACGAAGCCGGCATCCGCGAAACCGGGCAGAATTTTATAAATGCATTCTCCCGCCTGAATGGATTCAGGGAATATTACGCCGTCAAGGCCCTGCCCAATCCGCGTATCCTGCAGATCATGCGGGATCTCGGATTCGGGTTTGACTGCAGCTCGATTCCCGAATTGATTCTTTGCCGTCAAATCGGCGCCCGGGGTGAAGGTATTGTGTTTTCTTCAAACAATACCACCGGGGATGAATTTCGTGTTGCCGCGGCCGATGGCGGCTGTATCTTAAATCTGGATGATGCTTCCCTGATTGCAAAAGTTCCCCGAATGCCCGAGACGGTCAGTTTCCGTTATAACCCCGGACCCCGCCGAACCGGCAACAGCATTATCGGTGATCCCTCGGAATCAAAATACGGGGTGTCCCACGAGCAGATCGTCCATGCGTATAAGACGGCCCGGGCTTTGGGCGCCCGACGATTCGGGCTGCACACCATGTTGATCTCCAATGAGCTGAGCTACGCCTATATGGTTGAAACTGCGGCGATGCTGCTGGAAGTAGTAGAATTGGTTTCAAAACAGCTGAACATAGATTTTGATTTCATCAATCTCGGCGGTGGGCTGGGGATTCCTTATCAACCGGAACAGGCGCCGCTGGATATCGATTCAATGGCTGATGAAATATCGGATTTGTTTTTAAATTTTAAAAAGAAAACCGGCTTTCTTCCGAAGTTTCATATCGAAAGCGGGAGGTATATGACCGGGCCTCACGGCGTTCTGGTGACCACCGCCATTAATCAAAAAGACATCTATCGCAAATACATTGGCGTGGATGCCTGTATGTCTTCCTTGATGCGGCCGGCCATTTACGGCGCCTACCATCACATTACCGTTATTGGAAAGCATCCGCAGCAACACTTTGAGAAAGTGGATGTGGTCGGGTCGCTGTGTGAAAACAACGACAAGTTTGCCATCCAGCGGCGTCTTCCCAGGATCCAGGATGGCGACCGTTTGTTGATTCACGATACCGGCGCACACGGTCATGCCATGGGGTTTAACTACAACGGCCGCCTGCGGCCTAAAGAATTGCTGCTGCGCCCAAACGGCTCTGTGGAGCTGATTCGACGCGAGGAAACCGTCGAGGACTACTTTGCCACCCTGAACTTCGCGCCCCAGGTGCTGCTGCCGGTAAAGCAGAGCGGCCTTGCGGCCTTGAAGAGCGCTGCGCTCCAGGACCACTTCGTTTGAAGACCGGCCTGACGGCCTCGAGGCCAAATTAGTAGGGCGGCCCTCTGTGGCCGCCGTATCTTGGCCGGCTCAGAGGCCGGCCCTACTTCTATCCTTGAGCTCAGCACTCATCAAGTCCCCGAGGTTTTAGGCGGGGACGCTCTTCAAGCGAAGCGCTCCTTTAACTAACCAAAAGGGTTTATACGAAATAATGGCAAAAACGACTATTAATTAGGGTGTTATTTAATGATACAAGTAGGACCAGCGGGATCCGGCGGGTTGGGCAATCTGAAAGGTATCCGCAAGGTTGCCCGCATGCAGCTGGATTGCATGGAGGTGGAGTTCACGTACGGGGTACGGATGTCCTTGGAAGACGCCCGGGAAGTAGGCGCGCTGGCAAAGGCAAAGGGCATCACCTTATCGGTTCATGCGCCTTATTATATCAATCTGGCATCCGATGAAAAAGAAAAGATCGTTACCAGTAAAAAGCGGATCCTGGATTCCTGTGAAAGGGCCGCCGCCCTGGGAGCACGTAATGTGGTGTTTCATGCCGGGTTTTACCAGAAGAAAACAGCTGATCAGACCTATGGCTTGATTAAAAAGGCAATTCTGGAAATTCAAGGCGAGATTAAAAAAAACAAATGGAAAGTTCAACTATGCCCCGAAATTACCGGAAAACCCTCGCAGTTCGGCTCCATGGAAGAGCTGTTGAAATTGATGAAAGCAACCGGATGCGGCATCTGCGTTGACTTTGCCCACCTGTATGCCCGATATCAGGGAGGCATCGATTATGCCAGGGTTCTAAAAAAGCTGCCCAAAAAATTTCACGCCCACTTTTCGGGCATTGAATACGGCCCCAAAGGCGAGCGCAAACATCTTAAGACCACCCAAAAATTCTTTGAGCCCCTGGCCCAAGCGTTGCTCAAAACCAAACGCGACGTCACCCTGATCTGCGAATCGCCCCAGCCCTACAAAGATGCCGCCATGATGAAAAGAGCGGTCACCGCGCTTATGACCGCAAAAAAGAAACCCTCGGTCTAACTCCACAAGCGGACCCGACCATGTTATCCTCTAAAAACCCTTGTTAAATCGATTTGGAATCTGTATTTTTCAGAGGAGCAGGTTTCGGGTGAAATCCCGGCTTGCACACTCTGCCGATTTTCACTGTGTTCTGCCAAGTATTATCTTTTTTCCTTTAGCCGGGGATGGTCTCATTATATCTATACGGTTGATCTACCCCTTATTCTGGCGAATTGCCTGGACCTGTCTAAAACATAAGAGGATGTGATGGAGTTTAGCATAATACCGGATAAAGAGGCCCTGAGTAAGTGTGCATGGTGCCAGAGCCATATTGCCGACCATATGGAAGTTTTTGGTTTTGGCGCAAAGCTAAAGTCGAATTTTGACCTGTCTGAATATGAAGGCCATTGCATTGAGATCGGGCTGGCTTCAGATGAAAAGTCTGTTTGTATGATGGTAACAGGCCAGGGCTCGGAAGCCAAAAATGAAGGTAAGGACGCTATGTTTTTAGTTTGTTCTGAAAAGTGCGCTAAAAAGCTAAAGAAGGTTCTTGAACAAGGAATTTCTTTAGGCGAGATGTTCAAAAAAGTATGGTTCGATTAGGCATCACTGCTTACCAATAGAGGACAAATAGATGTCAGAGAACTGGAAATGCATTACGCCGCCGACCCGGAGTTTCGCAGGTTTTCCGGTATGAACGCAACTCAACACGCTAAGATTCTTTTTTCTTATTTAAAGGGCAGACTTTCAAACATTCATCACACTTAAGCCAGTAATGATATCCGGCCGTATTGATAACTCTCTCAATATGCTTCAGCCCCTGCTCATCCTTAAAAGCGATCGGATAGATTGCGTGCTTTATGCAATAATGCATGCACTTGGCTTTATTAAACTCCCCGTGGTCTGCAAAAGCATCGGGTGGGCAGACCGTGTGGCAGGCATTGCAGCGTTTCGGGCACACCTGTTTGCGGATCACCGGGTCGCCGGGCAATTCAGCGCTGGTCACCACCGCCCCCAATCGCAACAGCGAACCGTATTGGGGGTGATACATAAGGCCGCTGCGGCCGAACACCCCGAGTCCGGCACAGACGGCCGCATGTTTCAGGGAAATGAGCCCCCACGGTTCCATTTCATGATAAACCAATGGTGCGTAGCTGGGAATCGGAACCGCCAAGATGTTCTGCCCGGGCTTCAATAAAATTGCAAAGCGACAGGGCCAGCTCGTCCAGGTGCATATAAAGCGTGTGATAGCTCCGATGCAGCACATACAGATTGTAATCGGGTGACCGCAGCATGCCCTGCGGTACGGTTATCCCGAACACAATCACCGTCCGGGCATCCTGGCAGGCATTGGCGGGATGATGCATTTCCGGGGCATTATTAAAGCGGTCTGCCGGTGCAAAACCAACAGCGCTAACATTTTCCCCCAAATGATTAATAATTGCTTCCTTTAAATCAACTGCCATATCTAGACTCTCAATCTTCTCCCGGCGCTTTCAAGCTGACCGGGTTTATTAGAAGCCATCCGTATTAAGCATCACTGATGCGCTCAAAAACTTTTTTAACGGCTGCAAAGTCCATGTCGGCCAGACCCTGCCCCATGCTCTGGCGGTAAAGCTGGAAGACGGTGTGCCCGATGGGTGCCATGGCCCCATTTTCATCGGCGGTTTGCAGCGCAAAGCGAATGTCCTTGGTCATGTGTTTCAGCGGAAATTGGGCTGAAAAACTGTCATCGATCAGCATCGGTTTCTTAAATTCGAAAAGGGCGCATCCCATGGGACCCGCAAGCATGGTCTCCAGCATGGTGGCGGTGTCCAGGCCGCATTTTTGCCCCAGGTTGACGGCCTCGGAAATGCCGGCGGCCATGATGCCCAGAAGCAGATTGACCGCCATTTTCATACTCGAGCCCTGGCCGGCTTCACCGCAATAGACCACTTTTTTGCCCATGCACATAAACAGGGGCTCTAACTCGGTGACTTTATCTTTGGGGCCGCCGGCCAGAATGACCAGGGCACCTTCCTCAGCCGGTTTGCGGGAGCCTGAAACCGGTGCGTCAATAGCCGTAACCGATTCGGCGGTAAGTTTTTCGGCAAGCTGTTTTGAATACGCCGGTGAAACCGTACTCATGTTGACCAGGATTTGGCCGGCCTTCATGCCGGCCATCAGGCCTTCGGGTCCTTCCAAAACCGCATCGATGGCTTCCGGGCCGGCCAGCATCAATATGATCACATCGGATGCTTCAGCCACGGCTTTTGGTGTTGACGCCACGCTTGCCCCGGCGTCGGCCAGGGGCGTTGCCTTTTCACTCGAACGATTAAAAACGGTGAGTTGAAAATCGCCTTTCGCAACGTTTTGGGCCATGGGCTGACCCATAATTCCCAATCCGATAAATCCGACGTTTAATGCCATTTTTTCCTCCTTAAAAAAAAATTCTAAAACCTATCTCAAAAATAGTAAATCATGCCTCCCGCTTCCGCGGGACAACGCTGCCATTGGGTATTAGATGCATTTTTGAGATAGGTTTTTAGTATGGCCCAATTCTGGGCAAAGAGTAAACGGATTTCCAGCCCGGTGAGCCGGGTTCCTTCAGATACGGTTCCATCTCTTCGCGTGTTCTGAAGGTGGTGGCCTCCGGGTCGGGAACCTTACCCGTCGGCCAGGTCCTTAAAATATCATCACACAACAGGTCGATGTATTCGATGATGGCCACCACTGCCCGCGACGTTTTACCGGCTTTTGCCAGACTGGCTCGGCCCACCACGGCCTCGGGCGTGGCGACCAGCTCAAGGGGCAGATCCCCGGCCCGGGACCGATAGGTGTTGGGTCTGATGAGGTCCTCGACCGATTTGTCGAAATGACCGTCGGGCAAATATTTATGCCCGGCCATCAGATCGGTGTCCTGGGCGTGGCGCATTTCGACCATTTCCGGAAACAGCTCGAGACCCAGAGAGGTCTCGGCTTCATCGGCATGCACAAAGCGGTCTGTGAGTTTGCCGCCGTGTTCTGTGGTTTCAAAAAATTCACGGACCGCCCGGTGCCATTCGAGGGCAATGTAAAACCCCGGCAGTTGATAGGTGTTCATGAAACGTTTGACGGCTTTTTCGATCTCATTTTGCTGCGCATGGTTATTGATCCAGATCTGTTTGCGGAAACCGTCGTTCCAGAGACCGTACATGACTTGCATAATGGTCTGTTCGAAAGCCTCATCGCTGACCATCACCGTCCCGTACATTCCCTGGTGCCATGGCGGATGCACACCATAATTGATGGGCAGGGCCAGGTTGACCGGCGGTTTTCCGGCTTTTTTCTGTTTGCGCCGAACCGCTTCGGATATTCGGCTGACCAGCAGGGTATCAAAGGCACTGACCGTGTGCAATCCGTGATTTTCGGTGCAGCCGACCGGAACAATCACAATGTCGTTTTTGCGACGGTTTTCAATGACGTCCTTTCGGATGGTATTCTGGATGTAGGAACCCGCCTTATCCATCTCGCCCGGAGAAGGAACCTCACATTCCTTCATGAAGTTTTCGATTTCGGCATCGGACATGTTGTAGATGCGCTCTTTGAGCTGTCCGACCGCCGTATCCTCAAACAGAAACCGGCATTCGTTGGCACTCATCTTAAAACCTCCTTTAGTTCATTCGCAAAGTTAGCTCAAGTCAAAGGCCTGAGGTTTCAGGCTGGAAGTGAATGCCGAACCTTGAACTTACCAATCAACATTACAGAGGCTTCATCTTCCCGATGTACTAATCTAAACCTGACATGGCTGAATCTTTAGTTTTTATGCCCGCCAACTCCTCCATCAGGGCCACCAGGCCGAAATAGTCCAGCTCGCCTTTGCCGGTGGCCTTCATGGCCCCGTAAAGTTGACGGGTAAGGGCCGTCAGGGGAATGGGAACATCCATCTCCCGTGCGGTGTCCAGGGCGAGATCAAAGTCTTTGGCCATCTGGTTGACGGTAAACATCGGGGCGAACCCGCGCTCTTTTAGTAATTCAACCTTAAATCCAATCAGCGGGGAAGCAACCACACTATTGTTGATAATATCGATCATCTGGTCCCACTCGATCCCGCCGCGTTTACCAAATGTCAGGGCTTCGGCAGTCATGGCGGAGGTAATGCCCACCATCATGTTGACCAAAAGCTTCAGGTAGCGGGCCTGATCTCCCGGCCCCATGTGAAACACTTTCCGGCCCAGTTTTTCAAAAATACCCCGGCATTGATCAAATGCATCTTCAGGGCCGGAGACTAAAATGGTCAAGGCGGCAGTAACCGCCGATTCGGTGCTGCCGGATACCGGTGCTCGCAGATATTGCGCACCGCTTTTTTCGGCTGCGGATGAGATGCGGGCCGATGTCGCCGGAGAAACCGTGCTCATGTCGATGTAAATTAGGCCCGGCCGTGCGTTTTGAAAGATTCCCTGCGGCCCGGTGGTCACCGCTTCCAATGCCGGGTCATCCGGGATCATCGAAATGATGATATCTGCCTGATCGGCAACTTCAGCCGGTGAGTTTGCCGGAGTTGCGCCCTGTTCCGTCAATACGCCCATGGCCGCCGGCACGACGTCGTAAACCGTCAGCTTATAGCCGGCCTTTAACAAGTGGGTTGACATGGGGGTTCCCATTTTTCCGACCCCGATCCAGCCGAGGTTTGGTTTTGTATTCATATACCTGTCCTTTCAAACCCAGCGATATGAATGTGGGCATGGCGATGACGGAAGGTTTTTTTAGCATGCGGGCAACGATGCGCTACTCGACAATTTTATAGCCGGCCGACGCCAGGGAAGATGCGGCATAAATAAAGAGAATTTCGCACGCTTCATCAAATGGATTATACAACCAGTGGACGGCGCCCTTCGGCACCCATACCGTATCGCCGGCAACGATTTCGATTTCTTCGGTACCCCCCCCGACCCCGCCAATGCCCTTGCCGGATAGGATGTAAAAGACTTCTTCGGCATCGGGATGGATGTGTTTTTTATGGTATGAGGTTTTGGGCTCAAAGCGAGCGTAACCAAAGGTCAGGTGCTCGGCCCCGCCCATCTGCTCATCCACAAGGACGCGGCGCAGCGCAGATTCCTTTTTGGATTTCATCAGATCTTTGATGGGCTCGACTCTGCCGTCTTCAAGCTTGAGGATATGCTTCATCTTATCATCACCTTAGAAGTGATTTCAAAAAAATGTTACAAAAGTCGTAATTAATATGGTTTCAGGTGTCAGGTGTCGGGTGTCAGCATATAGATGACCGGGGGAGAATTCGATGCGTCTCGATTGCCCTGATACCTGACACCCGAAACCTGACACCTGAAATATGAACGTGTTTCGTAAATTACTTGCGGGACACAACACTAGGCATTGGGGTGCACAATAACCTTCACTGCCCCTCCGATTCTTTCAACAAAGGTCTTAAATGCTTCATCGATTTGATCCAGCGGAAAAGAATGTGTGGCCAGCTGCTTTAATGATATGCGCCCCTGGGAAAGCATCGACACCGCCCGTGAGCAATTGGCCCAGCCTTCGCCCCGAATCGAAAAAATATGGATGTTGCGCGAGCCCATGGTGGAAAAATTGGCAGAGACCGGCTTTTCAGGGTATCCGACCAGCAGGATTTTGCCCATGCGTTTTGACATTTCAATGGCGGTTTGAATGCCCTGGTCGGAACCGGATGATTCAATTACCAGGTCCGCTCCGATCCCATCGGTTTCATCTCTGACCACCTGAACGGCATCTTCATTTTTGACATTAATCAGTCGGTCGGCCCCCATTTTTTTGCCCATCTCGAGACGGCTGTCGCGGGTTCCGGACAAAAATATTTTTTTGGCACACAGGGCCCTGGCCACCCCCACCGATACCAGCCCCAGGGGTCCCGGCCCGATTACCGCCACATTGTCTCCCACCACATAGCCGCCGGTGGTTTGAAAACCATAGAGCACACAACCTAAATTGGTGATCAGCGCAGCTTCTTTGAACTCGATGCTATCCGGAATCTTGTGCACGGTGTTGATATGATTCAGCGCATACTGGGCAAAACCGCCATTGGTGGTAAAGCCATTGGCGCGATGACCTCTTTTGAGATTGCCGTAATTCAGACAGGCGGTATAGTTGCCCAGCCGGCAGTTTCGGCAGCGGCCGCAGCCCAGGCTGGCCTCAACCGCGACCCGATCCCCGACTTGAAGCTCGTCTACGGTATCGCCCACCGCCGCGATGGTTCCGGCATATTCGTGGCCGATAATAAAGGATCCATAGGGCGGCTGTGCTTCCCAGGGCTCCTCGATGAGAGCCACATCGCTGCCGCATACGGCGGTAGCCTCGACTTTGACCAAAACGTCTTGCGGTCCCGGCCGGGGGGTGGGCATCTCTTTCACCTCCAGTTGATTTTTGCCCATCAGCACAACGGCCTTCATTTTATCTGGGATTGCCATGGTTTGTTTCTCCTTTCGCCGGGCTTGATATTTTTTATGCCCTTAAGACATTTTTCCATTTTCCATGTTAATTGAAGTGAGATTCGGGGTTTCAATTACAAGAAAAAAACATCAACTTGCAGGGATTCACTTTTTATTGTATTGATTAGTTTGTCAACACAAAATTGCACTCATTGCTCATATGAGCAACCGGTTAACTTAATGCAAACCGATTAAATTTAAACGGGGGACAGAATTATGGATAAAATTGGCCTTATTATTCTTGCGATCTTTGCCGGGATGAGCAACGGCTTCCAGGCACCGGTCAATGCCGCTTTAGGCAAATTCGTGGGTGTCGTTGAAAGTTCCTGTATTTCATTTAGTGTCGGCGCTTTGGCCATGCTGGTTGTTTCTCTGGTTGCCGGACAGGGCAGCATTTTAAAAATTGTCGATGCACCTCCGTATTTATGGATTGGCGGATTGCTGGGCGCCTTCTTTGTTACAACCGCTCTTTTTGTAGTACCTAAAATCGGGGCGGCCGTCATGATTGCTTCTGTCTTAACGGGCCAGATGGCGGCAGCGTTAATTATTGATCAAACCGGCTTGCTCGGGATTACGAAAAATCCGATTGATCTGTACCGTATCGGAGGGCTTGCCTGTCTTGCTGTCGGCATCAAATTGTTATCAAAATAGGTCAGAACAATTTTTTAAGGACAATAAAAATGCAAGTCACCGATCACATCCATGCCTTAAAAATACCGTTTAAGCTGCGCGTGGGCCCGGACAAAACGGTGGACCGACTTGTTTTTGCCTATCTCATCTATGGCGATCAAATATGTCTGATTGACAGTGGCGTTGCCGGATCCGAGGCGATAATTCTGGAATATATCAAACAGGCCGGCCGGGATCCTCAGGACATTGCCCGGATCATCTTTACCCATTCTCATGCAGATCATATCGGTGGTAGCCGCGCGCTTAAAAAGCAAACCGGTTGTAAATTGGCCGCCCATATCGATGCCAAACCCTGGATTGAAAATGTGGACCAGCAGTATGCGGAACGACCCATCGGGAATTTTTATGATCTCGTCGCGGGCTCGGTCGAAATTGATTCAGAGTTAAAAGACGGCGATCTGGTGGATCTGGGCGACGGCAGAACACTCGAAATATTCCACACCCCCGGTCATTCAAAAGGCTCTATCTCTCTTTTGTATAATAAAGACAGGGCGATATTCAGCGGGGATGCCGTTCCCAAGCCAGGTACCGTGCCGATTTATGAAGATGTGGCAACTTCAATTGAGTCCATAAAGAGATTAAAACAAATTGAAGATCTGGAGATCCTGATGGCTTCCTGGGATGATCCCCAATTCGGTGCCAGCGTATACCCGTCCATGGATGCCGGATTGCAATGGTTTCAACAGATCCACGAAGCGGTTTTGGCCGAAACGGCCGGATCGGATGCTTTAGACCCAGAGGACCTCTGCGCCCGGGTTTTAAAACGGCTGGGTTTTCCGGAAATCCCCCTGGTTCCCATTGTGGTCACCTCAATCGGGGCCCATTTGAAACTGCTTGACCGGCAAGATTTGATAGCGGATTGATTCTCATTGTAAATCTTGACAAGTAAAATTTGCGCATTAATTATTCTGAACCTATTATATTAAACGATAGATGAGCGTCCAAATTTAATTTGCGTTTAATTTAACAACGAAGGAGATGGATTGCGATGAGTACGGAGGAAAGTCCCATTAACGGGTAAAACGATTTTGGCGGTTGACGACGAACCGGATGTGCTTGACACCTTGGTGAGAATTGTTAGAGCATGTGCCAGGTCATCAAAAAAACCAATTATGATGACGCTGTTGAATACTTAAACAGCGACAGTCCGGATCTGGCGATTTTGGATATCATGGGCGTTAACGGTTTTGAACTGCTGAAGCTCTGTGTTGCGAAAAAAATTGATGCCGTCATGCTGACCGCCCATGCGTTTTCAGTAGAATCGCTTAAGGAATCCCTCGACCTGGGGGCCCGAGCCTATCTTCCCAAAGAGAAAATGGCCGATATTGTTTCTTTTTTAGAAGATGTGGTCACCATGGAGCACAAGGAAAACTGGCAGCGCCTGTTCAAACGTTTGGGCGGATTGTTAAATGCCACCTTTGGAGCGGATTGGAATAAAGAACTGATCGAAATCGGACCGTTCATTGTGCCGGAATAGGTTATCGGTTATCTGTTATTTGAACCAAAAACCTGACCAATAACCAATAACGGATAACTAAAAAGTGTCTCCAGACACTTTTTATGCGTGTTCCTTCTTAAATTTTTTCGCAATGGCCACAAAATCATACGAGGGATAGACCTCATAACGGAAGGCGCCCCAGGCCTTTTTTTCAAAAAACAGGTTCACATTGCGAATGGCGTCCGGTTCCACGCGCAGCTGGATAATAAAGCCAAAAGACATCGCCACCACCCAGGAGACCAGTTCCGCTCCTTCCGGGGGAAAGTCGCGATAAAATCCGGTTTCCTTGGTATGGGCCAGAATTTGATCCAGGTTTTTGGCCTGGTCATGATGCAAAATTACCGTTAAGAGCACTTTTTGATCCGATGCCATTTTTCCTCCTTTTCAGGACTTAACTGTCTTTACAATTTCGACAAACTCATCTTCAGTCAGCACCCGCTTCAAGTCATGCGAGGTTTGTTTTACTTTTTGAAGAACGGCCATTTCCTCGTCTTCATTTAGCTCAATGTTCAGTTTCCGGGTCCAGATGCCGATATTATCCAACCCGCTTTTTTTACCCATGAATATGTCCGGGGGCGTGTGACCGACAAATGCAGGATTCACCGGATACACAATCGTCGGGTCAACTTGAAACACGTTTTTGTACCATCCGGTCACGATTCCGGATTCGATGTTATAGGCGTAATCACCGATAAAGGGCCGATTCTTGGGCACTTCAATCCCGGTAAGTTTCTGCACCAGTTTGGACAGTTCATTGAGTTTGCCAAAATCGATTCCGACATCGATCCCATAAAGGGTCAGCAGCGCCAGGGCGGTTTCTTCCAGCGGGGTGTTGCCCGCGCGTTCGCCGATACCCAAAACCGTGGAATGAATCACCTCGGCGCCGGCCAGCACGGCATTGATGGTGTTGGCCACGCCCAGACCGAAATCCGAGTGGAAGTGGATCTCCACCGGCGTATTGACGCGCTCGATTACCTTCTGGGTAAAATAGGTGGCCGCATGCGATGACAGCACACCAAAGGTGTCAACCAGGGTAAAGGCATCCATATGGCCTTCGGTGGCCACTTTCTCGACCAGATCCAGCAGCCAGTTCATATCCGAACGGGTGGCATCGATAGTGAAAAATACCGTATACAAGCCGGCCTTTTTAGCGGCCTGGGTGGCAGTGATGGACAATTCGACCGCTTTTTCCAGTGGCCATTTATAGCCCTGCTCGATCAAATGTTTGCTGGACGGAATTTCAATGATAATACCGTCCACGCCGCAATCAGCCGCCAGCTCGACATCCGGAATCATACAGCGCGCAAAGCAAAAGATCTCGGCATCCAGGTTGCGTTTGACGATTTCTCGAATGGCAGCCTCGTCATTGGGGGATACCGCCGGCATACCGGCTTCGATGCGGTGAATACCGACTTC
Organism: uncultured delta proteobacterium; assembly: GCA_963706575.1. Lineage (GTDB taxonomy): Bacteria > Desulfobacterota > Desulfobacteria > Desulfobacterales > JAHEIW01 > JAHEIW01. The sequence goes on from CAVPNL010000009.1 coordinate 250,414, forward strand.
GGACAGCTTTTCGGCGATCTGGATTTTATCGTCCTTTCTTAAAATGATCCCGGCCTGTTGCTCTCCGTCACGCAGGGTAATGTCATGAATTTTGACGGTCTTGGGCGGTTTAAAACCCTGGGTGACTTCCTCCAAATAGTTCCAGGAGCTGACATACCAGTTATCGGTTTTCCAGGGCTGCCCGGTATTATTCTTATCAGCTTGGCTCATGGTTTTGCCCTCCAATGTTGAAATAGAGTATATTTATTTTAAGATTTAGAAGTGGTTTTAAAACCTCAGATCAGGTTCAAGGGTTAAAAGTGCCTAAAGTGATCTAAAATGCTAAAGTAAACTAAAGCTTGGGCCTCACGCAAAGCCGCAAAATAACACGCGCGCAAAGACCCGGAGGTTTTTTTATTGTTTAAACTAAAATTCTTTGCGGCTTAGCGGCTTTGCGTGAACAAGAAATTAAAATAGACAGAATTCCACAACTTTAGTCACTTTAGATCACTTTAAATCCCGCCCCAGGCGGGACTCACTTATTTAGGGAAATATCTTCCCCGGATTCAGAATGCCGTTGGGATCAAACAATGTCTTCACGCGTTTCATCCACTCCAGGCTGTTCCCATGTTCGGCCAACATGTATTTACGCTTTCCCAGGCCGACGCCGTGCTCGCCGGTGGCGGTCCCTCCCAGATCCAGGGTTTTGTAAACCAGGCGCTCCGAGATTTGGTGGATCAGATCCCATTGCTCGCGGTTGTTCTTTTGGCCGGCAATGTTTAAATGCACGTTGCCATTTCCGGCATGGCTGATGGTGTAACAGGTTAAATCGGTTGCGCCAAGTTCTTCACGGCTGGCGGCAATCAACTCCGGATAGGCGGTAATAGGAACGGCGACATCCATCACCAGAATACCGCAATCCGGGTGTTTGCGGATAATGATTTCACCCAGGGCATGCCGGGCTTTGAAGATACGATCGCGTTCCGATCGGCCCACGCCGGTTTCAAACACCTGGCAGCCCTCACTTTTACAGATCTCCTCGGCCATCTCCAGAACCTCGGTCAACTGGCTGCTAGTGGTCCCGTGAAATTCCATGATAAGGGTCGGTGAGACCGTCAATTTTAAATTTTCCTCCGCGTTCATCAACTCGATGCACTCGGGGCCCAGCAGTTCGAGAGCCGCCGGATTGAGCCCGGAGCGCATGATCTCGAACACGACCTTGCTGGCAGCCTCTACCGAGGGGAAGGTGGCAACGGCCGCTGAAAATTCGACCGGCAACCCGACCAGGCGTACCGTGGCACCAACGACAATTCCCAGGGTTCCCTCGGAGCCGACAAAAAGACGGATGAGGTCATATCCCGATGATGTTTTGCTGGCCTGATTGCCGATCTCGATGATCTCACCATTGGCCAAAACCACCGACAGACGCAGAACATAATCTTTGGTGGAACCGTAATACACCGTGCGGGTCCCGCTGGCGTTATTGGCAATCATGCCGCCAAGTGTGGCGCGGGCGCCCGGGTCCGGCGGGAAGAATAATCCCGTGTGACGGAGCTTTTCATTCAGATCCTGGTAGATCACCCCCGGCTCCACATCGGCTTGAAACGCCTCCGGGCGAATATCAAGGATCCGGTTCATCTGTGCAAAATCCAGTACAATGCCGCCTTCAACCGGGATCGGATTGCCTTCCAGCGAAGACCCTGAACCCCAGCCGACAATCGGAATCCGGTTGTCGTTTGCATATTTTACGACCGCGGCCACCTCTTTCGCTGTCTGTGGCCATATCACCGCTTCGGGGCGAATGGCGGGATGCTGCGACTGATCTTTGGCGTGCAGATCGAGAACGGATTCGCCCGTGGACAGGCGGTCATCGGGCACAATGGTTTTAAGGTAGCTGATATGGGATGTCTCGATCGAATTGAATTTCAATTTAATACCCCCCTTCATGAAACTTTTTGCTGACATTCGGGCGCGACCGAAGCGGCCTCAAGGATCAATTCAACGGCCAATTCCGATGCGGTTTGATAAACGTATTCACACTCACTGCAATGGAATCCCTTTTTCCTGTTTGCCAGCGCTTTTTTTCCGGCAGCTTCAATGATGTTGCGGGTTTCTGTGCTCATCTTCAATCTCTTTTTGCCTGCCTTCAAATGAGGCGGAAACGACGTGGTTGCCGTAAGATGTGAAAACACTTGCCTCGAAACTAAAATGAGGGCGGCGTCAGAATCCAGATAACTTCAATGCTGTCTCCATCAATGGCCCGCCAGGAATGCGGCACATGAGCCGGATAATAGAGGGTATCTCCTTCTTCGAGTCGATACACCTCCTGACCGACGCGCAACTCCAGGATGCCTTTCATCACCATGCAAAGCTTTTCGCCGGGGGAGTCCAGCATCGGCTCTTCACCTGAATTTTCATCCTTGGTAACGCGCATATGCATGACTTCCAATTTACGCTTCATGTCGGGCGTCATGAGGTCGTAGACCACATTTGATCCGGGCAGGGCAATGCGTTTGCGCTTTTCGGCACGAACGACGGCAACGTCTTTGATATACGAATTGTCGTTTAATACATACTCAGCCGGACGATTATTATACCCCCAGCTTTCATCAGCACCCTGTCCGTTGGGGAATAAATTGACAACGCTGTAGCCGAACTGGGCGGCAATTTTTTTGAGCGAAGTGATCGAAGGCTCGGCATTTCCGCGCTCAATTTGGCTCAGAAAGCTTTTTGAAAGACCTGTTTTTTCAGAAAACTGCTCCAGGGTCCACTGGCGCTGCTGTCTTTCTTTCCGGATTTGTTTTCCGAGCTCAAGCAGGGTATCTGGCATGAAAAAACCTCCGATTTTCATGAGATGAAAAATTGCGCTAAACATAAAAAACATAAATCCACGATTTCGTCAAGCGCCACTTTTTATTTCTTGATCGAAGCGCTAATGATGGGGATGTTTTATTAATACAATAATTACAATATTTTAAATTGTTTCTGCAAACAAATATTGTTTTTTACTTCTTTTAAACATCCACCTGGCAGCAAGGGGTTTGGTTTGCCGACCGGCTCAATCAAATCCTTTCTGAGAAAACTATTTTTCTTGACATCGAATTTTCTCATTGTTAATTGCATCAGATAGCATCCTGTGGTTTCCAATTTCGCCTACGGGATCATTTGCAATTGACACCGAGTCCATTGTCCAATATCCAACACCGCCAATCCGTGCTCCAAGCACAGGGGTATTTTCATAACAGCAGTCATTTTTTACTTGAACCATCAAACCCAACCCATTTTGATAAGGAGGATGCCATGGGATACGATCTGGATACCTATTTTATTGAAAAACCGCATGAGACCAGTCCCCGTCGTCTTTACAGCCAGACCGGTGCCGATTGGCAATACCGCGTGGATTTCGACCGGCTGCGCAGCGACCGCCTGCAGCGCACCCGGGAGCAAATGGATGCCATGGACCTGGGCGCTCTGGTCCTTTATGCCGGGGCCAATATCCGTTATGTGACCGGTTCTTATCAGGGCAACTGGAAGTACAATATCAACATTCGCTATGTGGTTTTGACCAATGGCGGTGAGCCCATTTTATTTGAAACCGCCGGATCCGATATGCATTGCGCCCGCATCGATTTGCCCTGGATGGCGGACCGTGTTCGCCCGGCGATTACCTGGCAGTGGGCCGAAGGCGCCGTTCCTCACATGGCCGCCAGAATGGTCGACAGCGTTGTTGAGGTCCTCAAGGAGGCCGGGGTCGAAAAAGAAAAAATCGGGATCGACAATCTGGATATGCCGTCGCTGCAGGCCTATCAGGAACGCAAGATCAATATCGTCAACGGCTGGCCGGCCCTGTCGAAGGCCCGCACCATAAAAACCCGTGATGAAATCGAATTGCTCAAACAGGCCTCTTCGATCGGCGATGCCGCCATGTGGAAGATTAAATACGAATGGCTCAAACCGGGTGTGCGCGAGCGTGAGATCGAGGCCAAGGTGCATGAGTTTATGCTCGAGCGCGGGGCCGAAATCATCTATGATATTATTGTGGCATCCGGCGGCAACACCAGTCCCTATCGACGCTGGGCCACCGACAAGATGATCCGCCAGGGGGACCTGGTGATCGTTGATATCAATGCCGTGGGACCCTCCGGTTATTTTGTGGATTTTGTGCGCTGCTTTAAATGTGCCAGCAAGATGAACCAGCAGGAGATCGACCTTTACCGTGAAGTTTACGATTCGATGTATGCCGGCATTGCGCAGCTGAAACCGGGCAACACCACCGCCGATGTGGCCGCCGCCTTTCCGAAATACGATGATGATAAATACGGCACGGTCACCCTGCAGCAGTTTGCCCACAGCATCGGGATTACCCTTTACGAGGGCATGTGGATCTCGCGCGCCTATTCACTGGATCATCCGGCCGAAATCAAAGAGAACATGTATTTTGCCGCTGAAACCTTTGCCGGCCATCCCGGCCTGCCGCAGACGACGCGCCTGGAAGAAAATGTGCTGGTTTCTGCCGATGGGCCGGTGGTTTTTACCCTGATGGAGCATATGGAAGAGGCAATGGGATAATTAAGGATATCTTATGAACAGAGATTGGAGCAGTTTTGGCCTCGAGGATCAAATTGCCATTGTTACCGGCGCTTCCCAGGGGATCGGACGGACACTGGCCATTGCGCTGGCGCAGGCCGGCGCAGATGTCGCCCTGGTCAGCCGCACCCGATCCGACCTGGAGGCGGTTGCCAAAGAAATCGAAGCCGCCGGCCGCAACGCATTGGTGATTGCCCGCCGATATTCAAGATGTGTCCCAGATTCGAAAGACAGTTGATGCGGTTCACACGACCTTTGGCAGAATTGATATTTTGATTAACAATGCGGCCTGGACCGCAACGGTAGAAGCACTGGAGGCCACCGAAGAAGAATGGGACCAGACCCTGGATACCAGCTTAAAGGCCATTTTTTTTGCCAGCCAGGCGGTGGCCAAAATTATGATTCAACAGGGTCGCGGCAAGATCGTCAACATCGGATCAACCCTGGGCCGGACCGCCTTTGCCAAACGCTCGGTTTATGGTGCGGCCAAGGCCGGCGTTCACCAGCTGACCCGTGTGCTGGCCCTGGAGTGGTCTGCCAAAGGCATAAGCGTCAACGCCGTTGCCCCCTGTATTACGGAAACGCCGACCCGTCGGGAATTGTTTGAACGTCCGGGTTACAAGGAATGGGCCACCGGACAAATGCTTCCGATCGGACGCTGGGCCCAGCCCGAAGACCTCATCGGTGCTACTTTATTTTTGTGCAGTTCTTTATCCGACATGGTCGTCGGCCATGTTTTAATGGTGGACGGCGGGTGGACCATCCATTAGAACCCATCTCAAAAATGTCTTTTGGCCCAATATCTTTGTTGGTGCCTCGTTTCTAATCCTCGACATACCACGGTATGCCTGCGGTTAGAAACTCGGCCCCGCCGCGATCTTGAACCAAAATCCTATTTTTGAGAAGGGTTCTAGTTTATAAGCAGAAATGATTCGGGGGAGATCATCATGCCGCAAAAGTATCGATACATCAAAAAGCCGTCCTGGCTGGGAGACGAAGGGCCCCTTTATGAGCATGAGGGTTTGAACGAGACGCTGCGGGTATTGTTTGACCAGCAAACAAATAACGTCAAACAGATCAGTGTCTGGGAAACGACCTTTCCACCCGGCGCCGGCATTCCGCTGCACAAACATCCGCACCCGGTTGAAGAACTGCTCTATGTATTGCGCGGCAAAGGCATCGAAACCGTCGGCGATGAGCAGCGCGAAGTGGGACCGGGAACCGCGATATTCATTCCGCCGGAGGTGGAGCACCGGATTGAAAACACAGGGGATGAGATGCTGGTATTGCTGGTGGTCGTATCGCCTCCCGGAATTGTGGAAGAAAATCTTTTTCAGAAAAGAATAAAAAAGGCTACCCAGGTCTGGCAAAAGGAATATTTTTAATCGATCTTGCCTTTTTGAAAACCACGTGAAATAAACCAAACGTGACTTTTATACTATATTTGTTGGACATGATAATAGCGGTGGAGAACGAAAATGCAAAAACTCAGTAAGGACAAGAAAATAGAGCTGGAAAAGATTGCGGTCCAAAACCGTAAAAATGTTCTGCGGCTGATGAAGGCCGGTCGTATGGGGCATATCGGCGGGGCCCTATCAGCCATTGACATCATGACGGCGCTTTACTTTGACATCATGCGGGTTGATTCGCAAAACCCGGACTGGCCGCAGCGCGATCGATTCGTGCTCTCGGCCGGCCATAAGTGCCTGGCGCTTTATGCAACCCTTGCAGAAAAGGGGTTTTTTGATCACGAGATCCTCGACACTTACGGTTCGCTGTGTTCGAAATTAGGGGGCCACCCGGATATGCATAAAGTGCCCGGTGTTGAAACCAATACCGGCGCTCTGGGACACGGGCTTTCAATTGCCGGCGGCATGGCCCTGGGGCTGAAAATGGACGGCCTCGATGCCAGGGTGTATGTGGTCATGGGAGATGGCGAGCTGGCCGAAGGGTCAAACTGGGAGGCGGCCGCCGCGGCCAGTCACCACAAACTCGACAACCTGCTCGTTTTTGTTGACCGCAACCATCTGCAGATCAGCGGCCCGACGGTCGATGTCATGAACTATGAACCGCTTGACAAAAGATGGCAGGCATTCGGCTGGGGTGTGCGTGAAATCGATGGGCATGATATGCAACAGATTGTCGAGAATGCGACGGACATCCCCTTCGAAAAGGGCAAGCCTTCGGTGATCATCGCCGATACGGTAAAATCCAAAGGGCTGTCTTTCGCAGAAAACAAGGTCGACTACCACTACTGGAAGGCCACCGATGAGGATCTTAAAATCGCAGAACAGGAGCTTAACAAGATCGAAGAGGGGATAAGCTGATGGAAGATTTAAGAGACCCGCGCAAAACGTTAGGTGAAGCGCTGGTGGCGGCGGCGGAAAAAAATAAAAAGATTGTGGCCATCTCGGCCGATAGCTCAAGCGGATCGGGACTGACCCCTTTCCATGAGCGCTTTCCCGAGCGCCACATCGAGTTCGGCATTATGGAGCAGGGGGTCATGGGTTTTTCTGCCGGCCTGGCCACTACGGGCAAGATTCCTTTTGTGGTCGCCATCGCTCCCTTTGTGACGGCGCGGCCGTTTGAAATGTTTAGAAACGATCTGGGCTACATGCGGCAAAATGTCAAGGTGGTGGGGCGCTGCGCCGGGCTGACCTATTCCGATCTGGGAGCGACACATCAATCACTGGATGATATTGCCATTGTCAGAACCATCCCGGGTGTTACAGTTCTCAACCCGGGGGATCCGGTCGATATCGTCAAGGCGGTCCACGCGGCCGCCGCGCATGTCGGGCCGGTTTATATCAAGCTGGGCAGTCCCAAGATGCCTGTTCTCATGGACGAAAACTATCCCTTCCAAATCGGCAAGGGTGTTGTCATGGAGGAGGGAAATGACATCACCATCATTGGAACCGGCACGGTGCTGTCCAAGGCCGCCGAAGCCACCCGCATCCTCAAGGAAAGGGGGATTCAGGCGCGCCTGATAAACCTGCATACCATCAAGCCCCTCGACCGCGAGCTCGTTGTAAAGGCCGCCCGGGAGACGGGCAAAATCGTGACGGTCGAAGAAGGCTATCTGGCCGGGGGACTGGGCAGCTGTATTGCCGAGTTTCTGGCCACCGAACACCCGGTGCCCATGAAAATGATCGGCATCGACGATCTGTTCTGCGATACGGGTCCTTACGAGGAACTGCTTGCCATGTACGGTCTCCAGGGAGATAAGATCGCTGACACGGTTGAAAAATTTCTGGCTTAATATCCTAGATCCTCACCTATCAACTTGACATGAATGCGGTTTTGGATCATGTGGCCCTCGATGATGCTCCACATGTTGCAGAGCCGCTGGGGAGTTTTGCAGTCACTGCACAGCCCTGTTTCAACACAGGGATTTTTTACGCCCATGCGGATGTTGTTAATGGGGGCCGCACGGTGCTTCACTCTGGCCATAGCGGATTCCAGGTCGGGGGCGACCTTGTTCATGCCCACCAGCAGAATAACCTTTTTAGGCCCGAATGCCATGGCTGCCACGCGATTGCCCATGCCGTCCAGATTAACCAATTTTCCGTCCAAGGTGATGGCGTTAGAGCTGGCAAGCATGACATCGGCGGTCAATCCCTGACGCCGCAGTTCCAGGCCTTCTTCCGGTTTTAGCTCCGGCTGATAGGGGTCGATCAGTTTAACTTCCGGCAATTTCGCGATGTCCTCCAAGAGTCCCATTCCAACTGATGTCATGGAGCCGCAGCGAAAGACCGTTGCTCCCTGGGGAATCATCGCCAGGACCTCTTCTTTGGCCTGAGCGCCAGTGGGTGCGTAGCTGCCTTCCATACGGCGCTTCTCCAGATTTTTAATAATTTGCGTGGCTACTTTTTCGTGCCAAACGACTTGTGGTTCCGCCATGAGTGTTCTCCTTTTTTTACGGTGTGAAATAAAATTTTAGGCCTCACGCAAAGACGCAAAGGCGCCAAGGGTTTTTAGATTATGATTCTTTGCGACTTTGCGGCTTTGCGTGAGCAACAATAAAAATGGATTAAATTCCGTTTTAACTTTAGTCACTCTGATTTACTTTACCTCAAAAAAGTCCGCCGACAGCGGCGGGCAGGTGTAAAATTCTAGGTATCGAAAATCCTGCTCGGACCGATTGACGGTCATATGTTTCTCCCCGGGGGCGATATGAAAAATGGTACCGGCCGGGAATGGATATTCCTGCTTTTCCACAACCTCTATGGCCTTGCCGCTGATGGCAATAATAACGGATTCGCGGTTTTTGTGATAATGATAGGGAATCTGCTTGCCGGGCGGCAGCAAACCCAACATGCCGCCCATATCTTTGGCGCCGTCTGCAGCGGTTAATATCTCGGGCCGATAGATTTGCCCGGGCTCCGGATTCTCCTGGGTGATATAATCTTCAAATTTAAAGATCTTCATCGTTTTCCCTTTTTCTTTGCGAGCTTAGCGGCTTTGCGTGAGGACAAATCTTCTTATAGCTGCACTTCTTCATCCTCCGGCGGCGCCTTAATCACGATCGCCCGCAGCGATTCCGCATCGCTCAGATTCCAGGTCATATGTTGTTCGCCGGCGCCGATAAATACGACCGAACCCGGTCCGATTTCCCTTTTTTCTTCCTGGGTTTGTGCCATCCCTTTTCCGGAGAGCACAAAGATGACTTCTTCCTGATGCGGATGAACGTGTTTTTTGTGGACATGGCCGGGCAGCCATTCGGTGATTTTGACTTTTACCTTTTTGGCCCCGACGGTCTGGGGATTGACAAGTTCTTTGGTCAGCCCCCAGGCGACCTTTTCAAATTGGACATCTTCTTCCTTCAAAATTTTTGCCATCCGCAAATCTCCTTTATGGTGTCAGATAGGGCATGGCCCATTCCAGATCCAGGGCCGTCAGGCAGGCTTGGGTGGGTATGCCATCTTGATCCCAGCCCAGCAGCTGATAGTATGTTTCAACGGCTTCCCTGTGGGCCGCGGGATCAATTTTAATGCCTTTTAACGGCCCCTCCTGCGGGGCGGTGTGGAAGCGTTCCGGAAGCCGGTCGTCATCCCGTGTGAACCCTTCCCGCAGGTTAAATATACGCATAAGCGTCATGCCGCGTTCAACCGCCTTCATCAGCTTCCAGGTGGTTGCCGGCCAGCCGGTGACGGCTTCAACGGCGTCTCTTAGCTCGCTGATATTCCAGGGCACAAAACTGCACACCCCCAGGGAATTGGGCATTTCTTTATAAAGGCCCAGCTCATAGGCCATCCGGGCCTTGCGCGGACTCAGTTCGGTCGGCGCCAGATCTTGCGCCAGGTGGATGCGCTGCCAGTTATCCATCAGGCTGGGAAGGATGTTGTCAATCGGGCCAGTGACATGGTCGGGGCCGACGGCATGCACGCTATAGTGAATACTGAGCCCCTGGTTTAAGCGCGGGGCGTGATAGGGAAGCTCCAACCCTTTTACCTGCATGGCATACTGGATGGCATTTTTCCCGATGATTTCAGCCGCCTTTTTGGACCCATTGGCCAGCAGGTCTCCAATGCCCTCGCGCCTGGCAATTTTTTCCACTAGCTCGAGCATGGCCGCTGAATTGCCGAAGTTAAGTTGTATTCCATCTGTTTCAACGGGGCCGAGCAGGCCATTTTCAAAACATTCCATGGCAAAAGCAATGGTGGCGCCGGTTGAAATGGTATCGATGCCATAACGATTGCAGATTTCATGGGCTTTGCAAATGGCCTTCAGGTCATCAATCAACAGGTTGGGCCCAAAGGCCGCCAGGGTCTCATATTCCGGCCCGCCGTAGATGGAATCAATAGGCCAGGGAGCATCATTGACATCAATTTTCTTTTTGCATTTAATGGGACAATTAAAGCAGCCTTCCATGCCAGTTCCAAATTCACGCATGACGGCGACGGCGCTGATCTTATCCACCTGCGGAAATTTTCCACCGGCGTAGTTGCGAATCGGCAAATTGCCGACGGCTTCAAAGGCATCCATGGCTCCGCCGGTGCCGTATTGTCGAAACGGCGAATTTTTATATCTGGCCTTCATCAGGCGGTTTAAAACCCGGATTTTTTCGGTATCGGCCGCCGCCGGCTTTTGACTCCCCTTGACGACAACCCCTTTGAGTTTTTTAGAGCCCATCACCGCGCCGAGACCGCAACGGCCAAAGGCATGCCGGCAGTCTGCGATGATATTGGCAAGGCGCACGCCATTTTCGCCACTGGGCCCGATCAGCGCCGTTCGGTATTTTTTTTCGGCCAGATCGTGCTGGAACCATTCCATGCTGTCGCCGACCTCGGCACCCCAGATTTCAGCGGCATCCCGGATTTCAACCGTATCGTCATGAACCCACAGATAGACCGCGTGACTGGATTGGCCTTCGATGATGATGGCGTCGTAACCGGCCCGGCGCAGTTCGACACCCCACATGCCACCGGCTTCGGACTCGCCGCAGGCACCGGTCAACGGGGATTTGGCGCCCACGCTGCAGCGCCCGGTTCCGATCACGTCGTGCCCGGTTAAAAGCCCCATCGCAAATATCAGTTTGTTTTCAGCGCCCAGGGGATCTGCTTTGGCGGGGGTTTCGGTCAGCAGGGTGTGCATAATGATGCCGCGGCCCCCCAGGTAACGCTGGTAATAGGTCTCATCCGGTTTTTCGATGGTAATGTCCCCGGTTGTCAGATTGACCCTCAGGAGCTTACCTGTATACCCAAAGTTACCCATACTTACCTCATTTCGTTTGACAAGCAGTTGTCGGGTATTATACACAAATTTACAATTGTGTAAAGTGTGCACAAATGTGCAGAAAATAGATAAACAGTTTATATTTGTGCAATCTCATTCTGGCGGCGAAAACTAAAAATTTTTAGACTCATTTTACAAACCAACCACGAATACACGAAATTCGGGAAGCACAATAATTTATCAGTTATTTTTCGTGTTTTTGTTCTTTCGTGCTTTCGTGATGAGAAAGTCTTTGATCTTGGAGGAAATCATGGAAGATAAAATGGCTGTTTTGGGTACCGGTGCGATTGGCAGCAGCGTCGGAGCCGACCTTGCCAAGGCCGGCTATGACGTGATGCTCATTGATCAGTGGCCGGCGCATGTCGAGGCGATGAAAGCCGATGGTTTGCGCGTTACCATGACCGATGAAGACTTACACACACCCGTAAACGCCATCCATATTTGCGAGCTGGCGACCCTGACGGTTCCGTTCGATATCGTTTTTCTGACGGCCAAATCCTATGACAGCTGCTGGATGACCGAGCTCATCAAACCGTATTTGAAACCCGACGGCGTACTCGTATCGCTGCAGAACAGTCTCAATGACGAACTGATTGCCCCCATCATCGGCCCCACAAGGGATGTGGGCTGTGTGGTTGAGCTGTCGGCCGAGATTTTCGAGCCGGCCAAGGTGAAACGCAACACCACCCATACCGGCACTTGGTTTGCAGTTGGGGAGCTGCACGGCAGGGTGACCCCTCGGGCTGAGAAACTGGCCCGGATCCTCAGCTGTGCGGGCAAAACCGATATTACCACCAACATCTGGGGCGCCAAATGGACGAAATTAATTGCCAACTCCATGTTGCAGGCCCCGATCGGTGTTCTGGGGCTCTATGAACAGGAAGCCACCGACATTCCGGAAGTGTTTGATTTCTGCATCGAGCTTGGCCGTGAGGCCATGGCAGTTGGCACCACGCTGGGATATACGATCGAGGCCATTTACGGCCTGAGCGCCGACGAGTTCATCGGCTCAACCGATGCGGTTCTGAAGAAAAACCTTCGAACCCTGGTCAGCCATATGGGAAAAGAGGCGCGCAATTCGGTGCTGCAGGATCATTTGAAAGGGCGGTACAGTGAGGTTGATCAACTCAACGGCCTGGTGGTAAAAAAAGGCAAAGAAGCCGGTGTTCCAACGCCTTTAAATGCTGCCGTTACCGAGGTGACCCAACAGATCCAAAAAGGAGATCTGAAACCCGATCGCTCAAATCTGGAAATTCTTAAAAAACTGATGGCCGAAGCCAGGTCATAATCCGGTTCCGTTTTGCATTCATGCGGGAGGCATTTTTTCAAATGAAAGGAGGTGTGCATAGGACGGTAAAGAGAAACCAACCAAAATTCCAACCACGATAGCATCAAGGAGGTGGGATATGAGAAAACAACGTCATTTCTCTAAGATTTTCTGGGGATTTCTTATCTTTCTTTTTGTCATTGCGTTTACAGCAAATCTTGCATCCGCCGCAGACCAATACATCCGTCTGGGGTGCGGTGGACCGGGCGGGTCCTGGTTCAAGATGGTCGGCGGACTTTCATCGCTTTATAACAAAAAAATTGAAAATGTTAATGTGAGCGCCGTATCGTCCGGCGGCTCCGTGGCACTCATGCGGCTGATTCGAAAGGGCGAATTGGAAGCCACCTTTACCCATACGCTGACGGCTTATGACAGCTGGAACGGCGTGGGCAAGTTTGAAAAAGAGGGGTCCTGGAAGGGCATCCGCATGATGACCGGCATGTATGAGAGCGTGCATCACTTTGTCGTGCGTGAGGACAGCGGCATCAAAAGCATGGGTGACCTGGTCGGCAAGCGCGTCAACGTGGGTTCACCCGGCAGCGGATCTGCCGCCAATTCGACGATTATTCTTGAGGGCCTGGGCCTCTATGACCAGGTAAAAATAAACAACTTGAGCTTCGGTGACGCGGGCCGCGCCGTGGGGGATGGGCAAATGGATGCTTTGGGGATGAGCGGCGCACCCATGGCCGCCGTGGTCACGTTGGAGGCCTCCCGCAAAATTCGCGTGCTGGGATTCAGCGATGCGGAGTTTAAAAAAATATTTGCCAAATCGCCATTTTACTACAAGACCACCCTGCCTGCCGGCGTTTACAAGTCATGGAACCAGCCGACGGATCTTATCGCCTTTCAGGTTTACTGGATCGCCCATGAAAAATTTGATCCCGAAGCGGTCTACAAGATGCTGAAGGTGGCCTATGATCCCGGCAACAAGGAATACCTCAAAAGTGTTCACCGACAGTTTGCCGGCATGAGTGCGGCTTTGCAACCGATGAAAGGATTGGGGATACCCTTGCATCCCGGCGCCGTAAAATACTGGAAAGAAAAGGGCATGGACATTCCCGCGGAGCTGATCCCTCCGGAGATGAAGTAGCGTTAAATCGGTTCGCTCAAATTAAGGCACCGTTCATATCCTCCGCCAAAAAACAGGCGGCGGGATTTTGGACGGTGCCTGCTGATTTTTACAGATCGATAAAAGGGATGGTGGCATGACGCAGGATACCAGCGGCGAGACCCGGGAACGCATGCGGCGATTGAGGGGAAGAACCGCCTGGGTCGCCAGCAGCATTGCTGCGGTGTTTTCGTTGTTTTATATCTACACCGCCGGTTTCGGATTGATCTCCACGGAGGTGCACCGGGGTTTGTACATCCTGTTTACCATGCTGCTTTGTTTTATACTCTACCCCGCGCGGAAAGCATCGCCGGCCAACCGGATATCCCTTATGGATGGAATCCTGTGTTTGCTTGTCTTGTTTGCGGTTATCTATTGGATTGTCGAATTTTCCGAATATGCCACCGAACGGGTTCGAAATCCCGTGCCGGCCGACATCGTCATGGGGATCATTATTACCGTCCTTTCCCTGGAAGTGGCCCGTCGTACCATCAATTGGGTATTGCCCATCCTGGCCGCTGTATTTCTGCTGTATGCCTACTTTGGTCGTTTGGTGCCCGGAATCCTGGGTCATCCGGGCTTTTCCATCGTCAACATCGTGGAAAGCATCGGGTGTGATATGAGTGGGATTTATGGAATTGTTGCCAACACCTATGCGACCTTTGTATTTCCGTTTATCATCTTCGCTTCTTTTCTAAAAGCTGCGGGCGCCGGAGACGCGATCGAAAATCTGGCGATGGCCATCGCCGGGGGAACCCGTGGAGGCCCCGCCAAAGTGGCCGTCGTGTCCAGCGGCATTATTGGTTCGATTACCGGCTCTTCGGCTGCCAATGCCGTGGCGACCGGGGCCTATACCATCCCGTTAATGAAAAGGACAGGCTATAAAGCGCATGTGGCGGCGGGTGTAGAAGCGGCGGCATCCAGCGGCGGGCAGATGTTGCCACCGGTGATGGGCGCCGGGGCATTTTTGCTGGCCACCTTTACCGAAACGGCCTATGTGGACATTATTAAAATTGCCGCCATTCCGGCTGTGCTATACTTTTTCTCCGTAGGCTGGATGGTGCATTTTATTGCCGGGCGCGAAGGGTTAAAAGGCTTACCCAAAGACCAACTCCCAAAGCTCAAAACCGTCATCCTGAAACAGGGTTACCTCCTGCTTCCGGTTGTGATCATATTGGTGCTTTTAATCGCCCGTTACTCTCCCCAAAAGGCCGCTTTCGGGGCCATCATCTGCACGATCGCCCTGAGTTATGTCAAGAAAGAAACCCGTCTGGGTCCGCGTAAACTTTTAGATACCCTCATTATAGCTGCCAGAAATTCTCTGGTCGTTGGTGCGACAGCTGGCACCGTCGGTATTATTGTCGGAATAACCCTGATGGCCGGTATCGGAATAAAATTTTCGGCCCTCATACTGGGCTTTTCCCAGGGGCTGCTGCCGTTGACCATCATCTTAACGGCGCTTGCATCCTATATCATGGGTATGGGTTTAACGGTCACGGCTTCCTATGTGGTGGTGTCGGTACTGGCGGTCCCTGCAATGGTTGAACTGGCCGTGCCCGTCGTCGCAGCGCATCTGGTCGTTTTCTGGTACGTGGAGACCGGCCAGGTCACCCCACCGGTGGCGTTGGCCGCCTTTGCGGCTTCGGGGATTGCGCGCTGTGATCCCAACAAGGCCGGGTTTGCGGCGGTTCGGCTGGCGTCACCGCTGTTGATCACACCGGTTCTGTTTGTCTACACCCCGATATTGTTAAATGGTCCGATGCCTGCGATTATCGAAACGGTCGTTAGCGCCACCGTTGGTTTTGTGGCATATGCCGGAATGATGCAGGGGTTCTGGTTTAGACGCACACCGCTATTGGAGCGAGCTATACTGGGGCTTGCCGCCGTGTGCCTGTTTATCCCCAGCATTTATACCGATCTTGTCGGACTTGCGATTCTTGGCGGAGTGACCGTGCTAAATCGCAAACATGCCGACTGATTCAAAGGTTCAATGTACAAGGACTTGTTGGATTCGTTTTATTAGTTTCATTGGTTGAATTGGTTGGTTTAAACCGAACCAATTGAACGAATTAAACCAATCAAACCAATTAAACAAATATAACACCATTGTAAATTCGTAGCGGAATGCAATACTATAACCTATGGGAGTAGAAAATATGTCGGTAATGATTACAGGCATCAACGGGATGACCGGTCTACACACGGCAAAATTATTGCTGGAAGAAGGCCTGGATGTTGTGGGTTATGACAACAACCGCAACGGTGAGCTGGCGTTCTACCCGGAGGTTGAAGGCAAGATCCGATTTGTCTGGGGCGATATCGTCCACTTCGGACATCTTCTTGAAACCGTCGAAGAAAACGGGGTTGACCACATCATTCATCTGGCAGCGTTGCGCAACGAAGTGCTCTATAAAACCATTCCCACCGAGCTGTTGCGTGTCAATATCGGCGGGCTGACCAACATCCTGGAACTGGCACGAATCGGCAAAATCAAACGCATTATTTTTGCCAGCTCTGCGTCGGTTTACGGCCAGATGGACGATCCCGACCAAAGCATTCCAGAAGACGCACCATTGGATCCCAAGGGAATTTATGCCAACAGCAAGGCCATGTGTGAAAGCCTGTGTCGGGCATACCGTAATGTCTATGATATCAAGGTACTGGTTTTAAGACCTTCGAGAGTGTACGGTCGACTGGCCAATCTGGATACCCTCGAATTCGGCAACCCCATATCCTCATTTGTCTATAAACTTTTGCAGGGAAAATCGATCGAAGAGAGCAGTGGTGCCGATTTTGGCGGCGATTTCACATATGTACCCGATCTGGCATACGGCTGTTATCGGGCGCTGGTAACCCCCCAACCGCAAAATTGGATTTTTAATATCAGCAACGGGGAGTTTTATCGACTGTCCGAGGTCGCTGCCGCTCTGGGCGAAATTTTTCCCAAAGCCCGCATTTCCATCGGCCCCGGCAGGCATCCTTACATCACCCAATCCCCGATGCGCGGCCCGCTGGATATTGGTCGTGCCCAAAAAGAGTTATCTTTCAGTGTTGCGCGCGATTTAAAAGGATCGCTTGAACATTTTATCGAGACATTGCAACAGCGCCAGGTCATACAATAGTTAATCAGTATTTATCCGGAACGGGCCATTTTTCGCTTTGCCCTGGTGAGCTGCGTTCGCAATCGCAAAGGGCTGAGCGCAAAACGCTATGCTGCTTTGTTCCATGCGCCATACGTTTGGCTCCTCCTCGGTGGGATTCGCCGCTTAATTTCGGGCTTTTTGAATAGCAGACAGGTATTGCCTGGATTTTTCAATGATGGCTTCGGTATTGCCGCTTTTAAGTGCATCCTGGGGAACAAGATCCCCGCCAGCCCCCACAAAGAGCGCACCACTTTTCAGGAATTTTGGCAAATTTTCCAGGTTGACACCTCCGGTGGGCACCAGTGGAATATGCGGTAGGGGCTCGTGAATCATTTGCAGATATTTTGGGCCGTTGACAGCTGCAGCCGGAAAAATTTTTACCGCATCCGCACCGGCTTGCCAGGTGGTCAAAATTTCGGTCGGTGTCAACGCCCCGCCGATGACGCAAACATTGAAGTTTTTGCACTGACGAATAATATCAGTGTTCAATATAGGCGTTACAATAAATTGGCTTCCGACATCTAAGGCCTCCAGGCACTGGGAAATATCTGTAACGGTTCCAGCTCCAATAATGAGGCGGTTTCCGAATTTTTGCAGTAGCTTTTCAATGATTGTGATCGCATTCGGGGTTGTCATCGTAATCTCAGCAATCGGTATGCCGCCTTTCATGAGTGCTTCAACCGCATCAAAAGCTTCCTTTTCTAATTCGGTTCTCACCACCGGCACAACTCCGACCTGAATCATTTTCTTTAATATCCGGTTATGACCCATAATAAGATTCCTTGTCTAAAGCCATTTTCAGGATTATTTTTGCGATCGAAGGCTGCATGCGGCATGCACCGGATGATAAATGACCCTGTCAGCTCAACTTGACTCCCATGGGTTAACCCAGCAGCTTGGTCTTTCGCCAGTCAAGACTTTACGGATTTCTTTGGCCCCTCGAGTTTGAAGCTCTTCAACCGAGTCCTTTGAATACCAGCCCACATGCCCGGATAACACCACATTCCTCAATTTCAGTAAGGGATGATCCTGCCTGGGTGGTTCGTCTTCAAAAACGTCCAATCCCGCCGCAAGGATCCAGTTCTCCTCCAGCGCCTGAACCAATGCCTTTTCATCGATCACCTCGCCACGGGACGTGTTTATCAGTATAGCGCTTGGCTTCATTTTGCGCAGAGCGCTGGCATTGATCATTTGCTTGGTTTCAGGGGTAAGGGGCATGTGCAAAGAGATATAGTCGCTCTGCGCTAAAAGGGTTTCAAGGTCTGCCTCTCTGCCACCTCGTTTTCGGATGACTTCTCCGGTTGCTAAAGGATCATAGATCAGCACTTTTTGGGGCAGGAACCCTTTCCATTTCCGATGGAATGCCTGACCGATTTGTCCGTATCCGATTAGACCCAGCGTTTTGCCGGTTGTTCGATAAATTTCATCTGTAATATCGGTTTCGAGTATGCCCTGCCGAAGGCGGCGGTCTCTAAACAGAAGCCCGCGGATACAGGCCAAGAGCAATGCAACTGCATGGTCTGATACTTCCTCTGTACCGTATCCGGGGAGATTGGCCACAAAAATTTTTTTTTGTCTTGCAACTTCAAGATCAATATTATCCACACCAACGCCGTAACGTACAATGACTTTGCATCGCTTTAGAGATTCAAGAACGCGTCCGGGTATGGGCGCTTCTCTGACCAGGATGCCATCTGCATCCCTGGCTATTGCGAGAACATCATCTGCCGTTTGACAATCATCGCGTGCCAAAACCAATTCAGCGCCGATGGGCTCTAGTATCTGTCGCTCAACATCATAGCACTCATAACCCAGGTTAACGACGACAACTTTATACTTAGCCATTGTTCCTTCCGAATGGATTAGACTTTTTTTACAGGCTCAAAAATCAGATATTTTGTTCGTCCATCAGAGCGGCGACCGCTTCGGGTTTAGGAATGGGCGTTACAGCCCCCAGACCTTTGGTCGAAAGCGCAGCGGCTGCGTTGGCAAACCGCACACACTTTTCCAACGGCCATGCAGATATATAGCCCACAACAAAAGCACCGTCGAACGTATCACCGGCTCCAGTCATATCAATCGGTTCCACTTTATAAGGTGAAAATTTTTGAGTTTGAATGTGAGAAGAACCATCGCGTTCTTTCTCAAAGGCAAGCAACGCCCCTTCTGCGCCTAATTTAAGTACCAAGACTTTTGGCCCCAGGCTCAGATAAAACCTGGCAATTTCCTCTATATCCTGTATCCCGGTTAACACCGTTGCATCTTCCAGACTCGGCAGAAATATATCTGCCAGAGAAGCCGTCTGATGAATAATGGCTTTTGCTCGATCCAATGGCCAGAGTTTCAGCCTCAGGTTGGGATCGTATGAAACCAATACGCCGGCGTCTTTTGCCGCCGCAATCGCAGCAAAAACGGTATCACAAGCGGAGGTGCTGATTCCCTGACTGATTCCGGAAACATGCAAAAGCTTTGCTTTGCGAATGTAATCATCAGGAATAAATTCAGGCCTCATGCGGCTTGCAGCGGAATTTTTACGATAATAGGTAAAATAGTGCGCGTTGCCTTTTCTAGAGATAAAATAAATACCGGTGGGCGCCTCGGCATCTCGTTCCACTTGACTTGTATCAACACCCTCTTTCTGCCATAGCTTGATGAAGCTTTCAGCAAACTCGTCATCGCCCAGGCGCGTAAGATATCCGACACTTCCTCCCAGTCGACTCGCTGCGATCGCAAAGTTGGATGTATCTCCTCCCCACCCTACGGCAAAGTGTTCCACCTCTGACAGGGAGCCTTCTTCGGTTGCATTAAACTCCAGCATCGGCTCACCCAGGGAAATAATTTCGGGTTGCATACGCCTCTCCTATATCCGCTTATATTTGGCCAGGCCTTCGCGTAGAGACTTCGTCTCACGGATGAGTTTGGCCTGTTCAGCCTCTCGCATTTCAATTTCGGTCGCAATTTCAAGAACCGCTTCGATATGCGCCTGCGGTACGACGACGACTCCGTCCAGATCTGCGACAATCAGATCGCCGGGATGTACGGTGATGCTGCCGCAAACAATCGGTTCATTGGATGAGAGGGTTTTGAAGTGGCCCACCGTCGTGCCGGGTGAGACGCTGCGTGCAAAAACCTGAAAGCCGGAATCCCTTCGAATCTCGGTCACGTCCCTGACGCCGCCGTCAAGCACGGCTCCGGCCAGATTGTTTGCGTCTGCGCCGGCTGTCATTAACCCGCCCCAAACAGCTACATTGGTTTCGGCATCAATACTGATGACGATCACACTGCCTTCTGGAGATTCATCGATTGCGTCCAAAGCATGTTGGGGCGGTAGTGCCTCATCGGTGGGACCTTCTTGAACCGTCACGGCGGGGCCGACAATCTTTTTATCGTTAATTCGAGGTTTAATCGAATGATCCATATGTCCCCGCTTCCCGGCAACCTGTTCAACCGCGTCCGCTACTGAGGCAGATGCCACCTTCATAAATCCATCGATAATATCTTTTGTTATCAAAGTTTCCTCCTTCTGCATGGGGCCGTACTTCATCCCTCCATTTTTAAACGGCATGGATGGTAAATCCGGTTAGTGGAAATACGTTGCGGCCTTTTTACTTCTGAATAAATGAAATAGGGGTGATAGCTTTACCGGCATTCATTTCAACCGTTTAAATATTCCAGAACCAGCGGTATGGTTGTCAATCGGATAAAGCTATCACCCATTTGTTTGGCAATAACCTGCTTAATAATTTTTCTTACGGTAATCTTCAATGGCCGCAAATAGCTTATCCACCCATTCGCTGCCAATTTGCTCTTTTACCCATTCAACCACCGCAGGTTGAGCTTTTTTGCGAAAAGCAGCTACCTGGTCGGGTGTCAAGGGCGTCACCTGCATGCCGACGCCAGTGAGGATTGTCGGCGCATTGGTGTCCTGGGCGGACGTCATGCCACGATGAATAATTTTGGCTATTTCCACACCCCTTTGGACAACTTTCTGTTCGGAGGGTGTCAGGCTTTGGTAAAACCGATCATTCATCATATAGGCATGCCAGCTGTAGACATGACCGTCGAGGGAGATGTATTTCTGGTTCTGGTACAGGCTGGCAGCCAGAATATTCGTCACCCCGTTTTCTTGGCCGTCAACTACGCCCTGCTGTAAGGCTGCCGGCAACTCCGGCCAGGGAACCGGCGAAGGGCTGGCGCCGAGGGAAGATACCAATTTACTCCAAATTGGCCCGGGCATGACCCGAATTTTAAGCCCTTTCATATCATCCGGTGATTGGATGACACGCTTGCTGTTGGTAAAATGCCGGATTCCGTTATCAGCCAGAGCAAACATGCGAATACCGGTCTCCTTGCGCATGGCTTCCGCAAGTTCCTGACCAAAGGAGCCATCGACCACCGACCAGGCCATGGCCTGATCGTCAAATAAGTAAGGAATCGCATAAACCATAAACGGCTTGAACACCGGTGAGATCGGGCCGTCATGTACAACGCCCATTTCTATACTGCCAAGCTTCAGCCCTTCGAGCACCGTGATGGCGTTGCCCAGCTGGCTTGCGGGATAAATCTCAACTTTCAGCGAGCCTTTGGTGCCGGCTTCCACATAGTTTTTAAAGGCCAGAGCGGCTGCTTGTTTGGGTTGGTCCAGCTTTGCCGGCTGGAAGTGTGAGTACTTGATAACTTTTGGCCCTGCGGATGCAATACCGGGCAGAACCAAGACCATAACCAACAATACAAAAAACCACTTTCTTGCTTTCATTGCAAATTTCTCCTTTCGCTGATTAATGAGTTATACCAAAGAGTTTTGGTACCGTTATACTGATTGCCGGAAAAGCAATGACTAAAGCAAGTACAAAAAGTTCCGCCAAAAGAAGCGGCACGATCGCTTTAGATAGCGTTTCCAGACGGACTCGGCCGATGGTGCTGACAACGAATAAAACCGGGCCAACCGGCGGTGTGATCATGCCAATGGTAAGATTGAGCACGATCATAATGGCAAAATACATGGGATCAAGGCCGAATTGATCACCCACCGGGCCAAGCACCGGCACAAGAATAATCAAAGCCGGCAACGTGTCGATAACCAATCCGCAGAGCAGCACGAATACGGCCAGCATAATGACAACCACCGATGGGCTGTCGGTCATATTGGCGATTGAAGTCGCAATGGTTTGAGGAATCTGCAATATGGTCAACAGCCAGGAAAAAATAGAGGCCATGGAAACAATTAAAAGAACTGCAGCGGTGACCACACCGCTTTTAGCAAACAAGGGCAGGAGATTTCTCCATTTAAGGCCCCGTGTTATAAAAAGCCCCACACACAGGGCATAAGCAGCGGCCACAGCGGCTGCTTCGGTTGGTGTAAAAATCCCGCCCAATATGCCACCGATGATGATAAAGGGAAGCAGAAGAGCCGGCAGAGCGCTCCAGAAGCTTTTAGCCAATCCTAGGCAGGGATGGCCGTTCGCTGCGAAACACATAGCCGCGTTTAATGGATATCCAGTGGTTAACCCCCATCAGGGCCAATCCGAGAAGAATTCCGGGTACTATACCGGCAAGAAAGAGCCCTGCGACGGTAACCCGACTATCGGAAATGGCATAAACCACCATCAGAATACTGGGGGGAATGATGGGACCAATCGTTGCAGTGGCCGCGCTCATGGCTCCGGCATAGGCAGGGCTGTATCCTGTTTTTCGCATCATGCGCATGACAATGGCGCTGGGACCTGCGGCATCCGCCAAAGCCGATCCACTGATACCGGCAAATAACATACTGACCATCACATTGACGTGACCCAATCCGCCACGAATGTGCCCCACCAGGTCGTTGGCGAAACGTAACAATGAGGTTGTTAGGCCACTGGCCGTCATTATTTCAGCGGCCAGAATAAAGAAGGGTACGGCCATAAGGGGAAATGAACTAATCCCGTTGAATAAATACTGAGGAATCACCAAGCCCGGAAAACGGCCATCAACCAATACCGCTACCATACCCGATAAACCCATGGTTATGGCGACCGGCATTCCGATCATCAGACCCATACCAAATACGATTATTAAAATTGCTGCCATGATGAATCCTCTTCAACCATGTCCATTTCGTCTGTGAGCTGACTATCAAACCAGTTGCGGTCCATCCATTCGCGAAACATCAAAACCAGATGCAATCCAAAAACCGTGGCGCCGATAGGGATGGCCAAATAGGGAATACCGCGGGGGATTTGGGTTGCCCAGGTTTCCTGACCCCACCCGAATTTGACCATTTTGAAACCGTAGTAAGCCAGTATCCCGAAAAACACCAGGATCGCCACACCGAGAAACGCCCGCATTGCCGGGCGTAATTTTGCCGGAAGCAAATCCTGAAAAAGATCAATGGCGGCCAATCGCCCCTCTCGCAGGGCTAAACCGGCGCCGATATAAGTGATCCAGATCATCAGAAAAGTAGAAATCTCCTCTGTTGTCGCAAAAGAAAACCCGAAAATGTA
Source organism: uncultured delta proteobacterium (assembly GCA_963706575.1). Lineage (GTDB taxonomy): Bacteria > Desulfobacterota > Desulfobacteria > Desulfobacterales > JAHEIW01 > JAHEIW01. The sequence goes on from CAVPNL010000009.1 coordinate 273,775, forward strand.
GCGGGTTACGACATTAATGAAAACTAAGACAAACATCACACCCATCATGACGCCAATCAACCATTGATTGACACGCACAAAAACAGTTTCAAGCTTCAGAAGCATAATGCGCCTCCTCGTAGGTTGCCGGTCTTAACGCAAGGGCTAAACGCGATTCGTTTGAAAAAATACCATCCAAACATCAGCAAGCTCCAATTTCCTCCATCCCCCGATCACCAACCATGAATTGATAAGGTATGAAAAATCTAATATCGTTTGTCCACTAAAGACATCTTAACACTGTCTAAATTTTCCTTGATTTCGTCAAAATTTCTCATGGCAATGGAAACAAACAAAACATCGATAATCGCTAGCTGCACCAGTCGGGAGGTCATTGGAGCCAAGCGGAGCGCTACTTCCTGGGAATTTACAGAAATGACGTAGTCGCAATATTTTGCCAGCGGTGACTTTTTGCTGCCCGTTATGCCGATCACCGTGGCATCAAATTTTTTCGCGACTTTGACGCTCTCCAATATATCTTTGGTTGATCCTGTGTGAGAAATGGCCACCACCGCATCTTTGTCAGTGAGCAACGCAGCGGACATGACCTGCATATGCGGATCATCATAAGCGATACAGGGAACCCCGATGCGGAAAAATTTATGGTGGGCATCCCTTGCAACCACACCCGAGCCGCCGACTCCGTAAAACTCGATGCGGTCCGCATCGGCCAGAGCATTGGCCGCCGACTCTAATATCTCTAAGTCCAGATTATTCATCGTATTGTTAAAGGCTTCTTTTGCAGAGTTGAACAGCTTATTGAAGATATCCGGGAATTTATCCTGGTCAGAAATGTTTTCCACAATATATTTACTGCTGGGAAGTGCATTGGCAAGACTCAACCGAAGCTCCATATATCCGCTAAGTCCGAGGTTGCGGCAAAAACGAATTACGGTAGGTTCGCTTACTGCGGCCATTTCGGCAAGATCGGTTATCGTGCATCTCATCGCCAAATCCGGGTTTTTGAGCACACATTCGGCTACTTTTTTTTCCGAATTTCGCAAGTTTGAAATCGAGCTTCTTATGGAGGAAAAGATATCGGCCACGGGAAAGTCCCCACATAGGAGTTTCAGCAGAACTTTATGAATCGTCCGTATTCCAGCAAGAGCATCAGACGGAAAATTTTGTAGTTTTTTTAACTAATTAAAGGAAAATTAGCCTAAAATGATAAAATGTAGTAAATTAACAACATATAATGAGCTGCTTGTCAATGAAAAATAGCAAAAATAATACGCTATGCGGTTGGGCGTATCTCGGCGAAAATCCCTGCCGGACATGAAAGTTAAACGGGGAGGTTGTGGTATCCGACCCTACTTCGATTCAAAGGCTCGGGCGCCTTTTTGTTTGAGTAATTGCTCGGGCCCCGGTGGGGCATAAATGACCACGTAGGTTAAATCTTCATCCGGATCCACTTCGACCCTGTGCAAGACATGGGCCGGTGTATAGATGGCCGTTTGGGGTTCGATACGGGTTCCTTTACCATCCAGGTACATGGTTCCTTTTCCTGAAAGAACATACCAGCAGTGCTCGACATCATGGGTATGTTCGGAGCCCTTTGCGCCGGCCCGGGTGGTGTTGACCAGCAATGAGAAATTTTTAGCACCACTAATCTGTTCATCGATCAGAATACGAAATGTGCCCACACCGCCGTGGAGTACACCGGTAACTGCCTCTTTCAAAGGTACGATGTATTTTTTTTCCATGAAGGCGAACTCCTTTCAGTTTTTAGAAGTGGTTTCAAAACCCCATCTTGGGCCCAATGGCTGCGTTGCAGACCTCCGGTAAATGCTCACATACCCATGTATGCTGCGCTTTCCCGATCGGCCTGACGCCTTGCCCTTGAACCCAATCTGGAATTTTGAAACCACTTCTAGTCATTGCGGACACACCTTGACATCGGACATGGATTCCAGCACCGTTACGATCGCGGAATGATCCCAATCCGCTCCGTCATGGGCCACCACCGCGTTGAACAGCTGGGATATCATCGCGGTGCCCGGCAGGCATATATCCATTTCTTTGGCCACCGCTAATACGATATTAATATCTTTGCGATGGGACCTGATCTTGCCGCCGGGGTGAAAATTCCGTTCCAGCATGCGCTGGCCGTGCAATTCCAAAACCCGGCTCTGAGCGTACCCACCCATTATCGCCCGGCGCACCTTGGCCGGATCTGCACCGGATTTTTTAGCAAAAATAAGGGCTTCGGCAACAGCCTGTAAGGTCAGGCCGACGATGATCTGGTTGGCCGCTTTGGTCACCTGGCCGGCGCCATGATCGCCGATGTGATTGATATTTTTACCCAATTTTTGAAATATCGGCAATACGCGCTCGAAGATTTCCACTTTGCCGCCGACCATGATGGTGAGGCTGGCTGCGCTGGCGGCTTCCACCCCGCCGCTGACCGGGGCATCGAGCATGTGGGCACCGCGGGCAGCCACCATTGCGGCAAGACTTCTGGCTGTGGTTGGCGAAATCGTGCTCATGTCCACCAAAACGGCATCCCGGCGGATCGACTCGCTGACGCCGTTTGCAGCGGTTACGACTTCGGTCACATGGGAATCTTCCGGCAGCATGGTGATGATCAGATCTGCCGATGCCGCTGCTGCTTTAGGGGAATCGGCGGGATCAGCCCCTTCGGATACCAGTTGATCCACTACCGCCCGGCTTCGGTTGTGCACAATCAAATCAAAGCCGGACTTCATAAGATTTCTGGCCATGGGCTTGCCCATCAGACCCAGCCCGATGAACCCGATGCGTTTGATCATCGTTCCCTCCTTATTAACCGGTTGACATTATATGTTTTTGTCAATTGATGGTGTGCCTGTTGTTTCTCCGGCCGTGAAATTTCCTCTTACAGGACCGTTTAGATCTTTGCAACCGCCTATTTTTTGCTTGACAAACTTTATCCGTACCGATATTGCCTGTACACAGATGAGCACCTAATGCTCAAATGTTCAATTTGACACCCAATTCCGATAACGCGACACCTAATGAGCAAAGTCCTTTTATCCGAGGCGATCCATGAATCCGGCATTCGGCTGCTTGAAAGCAAGGCCGAAATCATTGTTTGCCCGGAGCCTACAGAAGAAGCGATCGGAAACCTGATCAGCGATGTGGATGCCCTGATAATACGGACCGCCGGCAAAGTGACCCGGGAGATGATCAAACAGGCCGAGCGGCTCAAGGTGATTTCGCGTACCGGCGGTGGTTTGAACAACGTCGACGTCGATGCGGCAACGGATTACAACATTGTGGTTTGCGGCGTCAAAGGTCCCCAGGACCGGATGGTCGCCGAGCATACCGTTGCCTTAATGGGTGCGTTGACCAAACAATTTTTTTATTTAAATGCCCAGGTTCGCAAAGGAAATTTTGCCTCCCGCAAGGAATATCGTCCGGCGGGACTATCCGGCAAACGGGTGGGGCTCATCGGACTGGGCCGGATCGGCCGCATTGTTGCCGATATCTGTGCCCGGGCCTTTCGCATGGAAGTCTGGGCGTATGACCCCTATGTGACCGCGGAAACCTTAGGGGCCGAGGACATTGTTTTAAAAGACGATATGGCAGCGGTGATCCGGACGGCGGATTTTCTATCCCTGCATGTGCCCTTAACCGAACACACCGCAGGACTTTTGGGAAGCGCCGAATTTGAATTGATGAAACCCAGTGCCTTTGTCATCAATACCTCCCGCGGGGAGGTTGTGCAGGAAGCGGCCCTGGTGGATGCGCTCAAAAGCAAAAAAATTGCCGGAGCGGGTCTGGATGTGTTTGAAAAAGAACCGCCGGATGCTGCCAATCCGCTTTTCGATTTGGATAATGTGATTGCCACACCCCATTCGGCCGCTTTGACCAAAGAGGCGGTGGCGCTGCTGGCACAGGGTTCAGCCGAAAATGTGCTGCGCGTTTTGCAAGGAAAAAAGCCGTCCTACAGCCCGAATTGGGATGAGGTTCAGGCGAAAACAGGTTAAAACCGGATCATCGACAATCCGCTTAAATCTTAAATATTTATTAATAATTGAACAAAGTGAGGTAAAAAATGGCAGAAGAAATGTGGACATATGCAATGGAAGAAATGTCTTATCCCGACGTGCAGGAAATTCTTAAAACAACAGATGTTGTATTAATTCCGATCGGAAGTCAGGAAAAGCACGGACCCCATATCCCCCTGGCAACCGATTCGATTGCCACCATCGAGACCACCCAGCGGGCGGCCAAAAAGGCCAAAGTGCCTTACACACCCATGATCCCCGTTGGATATTCTCCGCACCATATGGGAACGGTGAATAACGGCATCGGATCTCTAACTTTTACCGGTGAGACCTTGAGGCGGATCGTATACGAGATCGGGAGAAGCTTGATTTTTCACGGGTTCAACAAATTGATCTACACAAGCCAGCACGCTTCGAATACGAAAGTGGTTGACGAAGCGCTTCGGCGTCTTCGATATGAAACGGGATGTTTCTGCGCCTGGTATATGACCCCCACCGAGCGCAGGACTCAAGTGATCAACGACCTTTTAGAAGAAAAGATTGCCTGGCATTCCGGGGAGATGGAGACCGCCCAGTGTATGGCACACGATGAGCGCTGTGTGCATATGGAACGGGCAGAAGCCCATACGGCCCATGCGCCCGAGTGGCTGGGGCCTGAATTCGCGAAGACCGACGGGGTGCCAACGGTAATCTTCCAGGGTACGGAAAACATATTCATCCCTATGGAGCACCATGAATACGTTGAGGATGCCACGATCGGCGATCCGTTCCTCGCTAGGTAAAGAAAAGGGCGAGAAGATCTTCGAAAGAGCCTCGGATAACCTTGCAGCGTTTGTGGAAGAGGTGAAGAAGATTAAAGTTGATATCAAAGAGCGGGACTACGACTTCAGGGCATATTAGACATGAGACTTAAGGAAAAGGTTGCATTTATCACCGGCGCTTCCGGAGGGCTGGGAAAGCACTTTTGTAAGGCCTTTCTCAAGGAAGGTGCCCGGGTGTGCGTAACCGATATTGCCCAGGACATGGTCGACACCGCGATTGCCGAATTGGATTCTGCGGATGCCGTTATGGGGGCGGTGGTAGACGTCTGCCGGCGATCCACCATCGAAGCGGCGGTAACCCGGGCGGTCGAGACCTTCGGCAGCCTGGATATTCTGATAAATGTCGCCGGCGGCGCGCTGCATACGCCGCATAAATTTGCTGAGATCGATGAAGCCGCCTGGGACAAGGTGGTGGACATCAATTTAAAAGGCACCTACCTGTGCTGTCAGGTAGCGGTGGAGCAGTTCCGCAAGCAGGGCAACGGGGGCAAGATCGTCAACATCTCCGCGTTGGCAGGTCGCTGGCTGGGTTCTCTGGCGGGCTGCCATTATACGGCCGCCAAGGCAGGTGTGATTGGCTTAACCCGACACCTGGCTTATGAACTGGGCCCCGAAGGCATTTACGTCAATGCGATTGCGCCAACCATTACCCTGGCCAGCCAGCGCACGATCAATTTGTGGAACTCCAGACCGGAAGAATACCGCGAAAAGATTGTTTCTCAGATTCCCCTGCGGCGCTTGAGCACCCCCGAAGAAGTGGCGGCCGGGGTGATCTTTCTATGTACCGATGAGGCCAGCTACATGACCGGGGTAACCCTGGATATAAACGGAGGGAGATTTTTCAGCTAGATTAAGACAAATATTTTTGAACCGTCCCCCATTCATTTGGCGACGGTCGAAACCCTAGAAGTGGTTTGAAAGCCTCAGATCAGGTTCAAGGGCAAGGCGCAGGCCGATCGAGAAAGCGCAGCATACATATGGGTATGTGAGCATTTATCGGAGGTCTGCAACGCAGCCATTGGGCCTTAGATGGGGTTTTGAAACCGCTTCTAACAAATTAAGGGAAACCCATAGCCGTGATTTTTCAAAACAGCATGAAACGGGCCTTGAAGGATGGAAAGGTGGTCTTCGGGCCCATGGTTTCCGAGATGAGAAGCTCGGGTATTGCGGTTTTGTTTGCCCAGGCCGGGTTTGATTTTTTCTTCATTGACCTGGAACATTCCTGCTTTTCCCTTGAAACCGTCAGCGACATGATCCTGGCCGCCCGCGCTGCCGACATCCCCGTTATTGTCAGACCCTCAAGCCGTAAATCCGCCGAGTATCTTTCCAGACCCCTTGATTCAGGCGCCTCGGGTCTGTTGATCCCGCAAATTCGAACCCGGCAGGATGTGGAAAATGTGGTGAAATGGTGCCGCTACCAACCCCTGGGCGAGCGCGGCATGGGGTTGTCACGCCAGCACACCTTTTTCCAGGGCGGAGATGCCCTGGATACCATGAAACGCCTCAATGAAGAAATTCTGATTGCCCTTCAAATCGAAAACAAAGAGGCCATCGAAAATTTATCTGAACTGTTATCGGTTCCGGGTATCGATGCCGCCTTTGTGGGGCCGGCGGACCTGTCGGCCTCATTTGGCAAACCCGGCCAGAGCGATGACCCTGAAATCCAAAATGCGATCGATCGGGTGATCGAAGTATCCGAGGCCAATGGCGTCATTCCCGGAATTCATACGAGCTCGGTGGATAAAGCCCGGTTTTGGGTGGCCAAAGGGATGAAAATGATCGGCTTCTGTACGGATATTAAATTGATCCAACAGATATGCCAGACGTCCGTTCAGGAGCTACATGCGGTGCAATAAATAGGTTTGCGGCGGTCTGGTGTAGAATACCGCCGGGGATCTCTAAACGGTTTTTGATTAATGACCATGCGCGAACTCAGTGAACGAGATATTTTAAAGATTTGTTACCTCTATTATCAGGAGGAAAAAACACAGGAAGAGATTTCCAGGCTGTTTGGTGTCAGCCGCTTTAAAATCAGCCGCACCTTAAAAGAGGCCAAACGAAAAGGCTATGTGACCATTACCATCAATGATCCTAAAGGCGATTTCACCGACAGTGAAATCAAGCTGGCGAACACATTCGGCCTGCAGCAGGCCATTGTCGTTCGCATCAATGAGTTCAGTGAAAAGTCGGCGATGGATCAGATTGCCGAAGCCAGCGCCCACTATCTCAGCCAAATTGTCGGCGACTATCATATTTTCGGTGTCACCTGGGGCCGCACGGTTTCCCATGTGGTCACCCATCTAAAACCGGTCGAAGTAAGTAATCTAACCCTGGTTCAAATCGGCGGCGGATTGGGCACCATCGAGGGCACCGACAACAACATGCTGACCATGATGCTGGGGCAAAAGCTGGGAGCCAAGGCCCATGTGATTCCGGCTCCGGTCATTGTCAGAAATCGTTCCATTCGTGATACCCTGTTTAAGGAGAAAAAGATTCAGCAAACCCTTGAAATTGCTGAAAAAGCGGATCTGGTTCTCTTTGGCGTCGGGATTATTGGAAAGCATGGATTGCTCTGGCGTTCAGGATTTTTGCACAAGGATGATACGGTCAAACTCAGAAAAGCCGGGGCGGTTGGTCAAATATGCGGACGTTCTTTTAATGCCCGGGGTCAAAAATGCCTGGACGAATTGGATGATCGCACCATCGGGTTGAATCTCGATCAGATCAGAAAAATCAAGCACAAAATCTGTATTGCCATCGGCCAGGACAAAGTCGCCGCTATTCTGGGCGCGCTGAGAGGCAACCTGGCCAATGTTTTGGTTACCGATGAGAATACGGCAGCAAGCCTTCTAAAAGCAGGAAGTACAACCAAAGCTGTTAAAACAACGCATTTAACTTCAGACAGTGCCGTTTTGAGCTGATTGTCACAAATTGTGAAGCCATTTTGATAACGCTGAGGCACGCCAAGGAAAGGAGGTGATTGGACAACTTACCGGATAGAAACTCGTTTGAAGCCGAGTACGTTCCTTCATCATTCAAACCAAATAAGGAGGGATATTGGAATGAAAAGGATTATTACCATATTAGCCATTTTTGCATTGATTTTTGCATTTGGCGCCAACATGGCCCTGGCAGCCGAAAAAAAGCCCAAAGAATACAACCTGCATTTTATCACGCGGGCTGAGCGGCCCGCTGGCGCATGCAGCTCAAACCCAGAAATTGGCGGTTGAGTTGCTCGTAGAGCAATACAACGCCAAAGGCGGGTTGAACATGCCCTGGGGCAAGGTTCCGATCAAACTTGCCGTCGCAGACGATGAAATGAAGCTGGATGTCGGCGTTCGTCGCTTCCGGGAAGCGGTCGAATCCGGTGCCCATGGTGTCAGCGGCAGTATCTACAACCCCATGTCGGCGGCTTTCAATGAAGAGACCAAGATTACCGGCACGCCCTATATCCCCGGCTGCGTTCCCGCCCTGGACGCCTTTAAAAAGGGCAATCCGGCGCCGCCACCTATCTCGGTGGCCTTTACCCCCTGGAGCATCGGCTATCTTACGGCAGATGCACTGGTGAACGGCTTGGGTAAAAAGACGTTCTTCTGGCAGATCCGACCCGATTCCTGGGGAACGGTCACGCTGCAGGGATTTGAAGACGGCATCAAAGAATTCGGCGGCAAGGTTCTCGGTGTCGAACAGCTGCCCAAGGGCGCGCCGGACTATTCGGCGGTGATCAACAAGGCTCTGGCAGCCAAACCGGATGTCTTTATTACCAACATGTTCGGCGGCGATGCGGTTGCCTGCATCAAACAGGCCTATGACATGGGGCTCCACAAGACCAGTATGCTGGTCAACAGCTGGACCACCTATGAAGTCGCTATGGGTATTCCCGCCGAGGCCGCTGAACAGTTGTATGCCCTGACCTATTACTATTATGATATCGGCGGGTTTTCGCAGGATTTGGGTGCCAGGGGCAAGGCGCTGCGCGAAGACCATATGAAAAAATATGGCTCTCCGCCGGATGCTTACGCCGTGCTGGCTTATACCGCGGTGGATGTCCTGATGCAGGCGACTGAAAAGGCCGGCAGTGTTGACGGCAAAAAGGTCGGCAAGGTGCTTGGCAGCGCGACATTCAACACCGTCAAGGGTGATGCAAGCTTTAGAGAAGACCATCAGCTGCAGGGCAAATACCTGGCGTTCTTTGTTAAAGGTAAAGCCGCCAGTGCCAGAAAGGACAAATATGATGTGTTTGAGGTCATTGGCGCTTACGGCGGTGATAAGGCATTGCCTCCGTTGAAGAGTCTGGGCTACTAAAACGTTAATTTTTAATTCGTTGGCTTCGTTCCGGGGGTGGAAACACCCCCGGAACGACTGCCGTCAAATGGGCGTTTTGCCTTACAAGAGGTTAAAGATGGACAATCAGCCAGTAATGGCCACCCAGGGGGTCACGAAAAAATTCGGAGACTTTGTTGCGATTAATAACGTCGACTTTGAACTGGAAAATAAGGAAACATTGGGCATCATCGGCCCCAACGGTGCCGGAAAAACAACGTTTATCAATCTCCTCAGCGGATTTTATCCTCCGGAAGAAGGCCGGGTTTTTTACCATGGCCAGGACATTACCGAGCTTTCGCCGGCCAAAAGGGTTAAACTCGGCATCACCCGAACGTTTCAGCTGGTGCATGTCTTTGACAACTTAAGTGTCTACGAAAATCTGGGGCTTGCGGTTTATCGCAAAAACACAAACTCAGCGTTTACCTTCGGTATGTTTTCGAGCAGTTTGCGACAGAATGCAATCACAGCCTAAGGTCGACGAATCCCTTGAAATGCTTGAATTGGACCACCTGCGTGATGAGACCGTTGCCAGCCTGCCGCTGGGCAGCAAAAAAAGACTTGAAATTGCCATGGCCTTTGTTTCGGATCCTGAAATTATCATCTTTGATGAACCCTTTTCGGGTCTGGGTGACCAGGAAATTGATGAGGTGGTCGGCGTATTGAAAAAATATCACCCATGACAAGACCATTCTGGTAATCGAACACAAGGTTTCCAAGCTCGAGGAGTTCGTGGATCGGCTCGCCGTGATGCATGAAGGCGAAATCATCGCCTGCGGAGAGAGCCAGGCCACGCTCAACGATCCGCAAGTTCGACGAATGTTACTGGAAACTGGAAACATAATCAAGGCAGGTTAATAATGATGAACGAAACATTGCTAAGTGTTAAAGACCTCAATGTCTCTTACAAGACCTTGCATGTTCTATTCGATATCTCCATTGAAATCAGGGAAGGCGAAGTGGTCGTCGTGGTCGGGCGCAATGGGGCCGGCAAAACCACCCTGTTTCGAACCGTTGCCGGCTTCCTGAACCAGGACCTCAGGGGCGATCACTTTTAAAGGACAGGATATCGGAAATCTGCCCGCCTATGAGGTTGCCGTTCGCGGGCTTAAATACATTCAACAGGATAAACATGTGTTTGCGGATCTGTCCGTACGGGAAAACCTCGAGCTGGGCAGTTATGCCACCAAGGATTACGAATGGGACCGGGTGCTGGATCATTTTCCCAAGTTAAAGACCCTGATGGACAGAAAGGGCGGCAACCTCAGCGGCGGGGAACGCCAGATGCTTTTAATGGCTCAATCCCTGCTGGGTAAGCCGGATCTGGTGTTGATGGATGAGCCCACCGAAGGGTTGGCACCGCATGTCATTGATGATTTGAAACTAGCCTTTAAAAAGATCAGCGAACAAAGCACCCTGGTGATCATCGAACAAAACCTGCCGCTGACGGCGGAGGTTGCTGATCGTGTCTATGCCATGAAAGAAGGCAAACTGGTTGCCGAAATCACCGATAAGAAAGAAATCCAAGATCTTGCGTTTGAAAAATATCTATAGGCCGATAGTGGTATAAATGATGAATCGATCCGCCGTTTGACGATTAGGGGGTAAGATGAACCAGCTTTCAAGATACATTCGGGGGCCGCTTATTCTGGTCGCACTTGCTTGTGATTGCGAGATATCTGTTTCCGAGCAAAATGACGTTCTTTTGGGAAGTCAGCACCTTTGGCATTTACATCATCGCCAATGATATCCTTTACGGATATATGGGCATGGTCTCTTTCGGCCAGCCCTTTTATCTGGGGGTGGGGGCATACGCGGCCGCGCTCTATCTGGCGCATATCGGCCACAATATTTTCATCGCCATCAGCCTGGCCATCCTGGCGGGCCTGGTGACCGGGTTGATCCTCGGTCCGGCATATATACGCCTGCGGGGGGATTACTATGCGCTGATCAACGCGGCGACGTGTGCCATGGGGCTGTTTATGGTGGAAAAGGTCCTGTATCCGATTACCAATGGTGATGACGGCCTCTGGTATCGTGCGAGTATGCATCAAACGCCATTTTTGAATCTAAAAATGCCCGGTGATGTCTTTTTGTTTACCATGATCATTCTGGGCCTGGTGATGATCTTTTATACCTGGCTGGATCGATCGACCCTCGGGGCGGCGTTTCGAGGTATGAAGGCCAGTGAGAGCAAGATGAAATTTTTGGGCTACGATACCTTTAAGCTCAGGTGGCTGGGCTATACCATGATGTGTGTTTTAGCGGCTTTGGCGGGCTCCCTGTATGCCATCAATTATGGATTCGTAAACCCCAGCATCTCCGAGCCCGCCAGAGCGGCCGAGGTGCTGGTGGCCACGCTGCTGGGCGGGCCCGGAAGCGTTTACGGACCCTTTTTCGGCACCCTCGCCTTTCTGGGGATCAAAGACATTGTCAGTGCGATCATGGACCGTTGGGAGCTGGCGGTCGGCATTCTGACGATTATTGTCTGCTTTTATTTTGAAGGCGGCGTGTGGGGCACCATTCAGACAATCGGTTCCAAAATCAAAGGCCGGACCGCCAACCAGACGGGTGCTATCACCATCAAAACTGCCAAAGGTGGCAAAAGCTAAAATATACCGTAAAAAAAGAGGAACCAACTATGTTTGATTTATACCTTTCCGCCGTCATTTTCGGATTGGGGATCAGCGGCATTTTGTTTCTGGTATCCATCGGCATCTCCATTGGATTCGGTCTGATGCGCATCATCAATATGGAGCAGATGGTCTATTACACTTTTGGCGCCTATATGACCTTTGCCCTGGTTTCAAGCACGGGCAGTTTTATGCTGGGACTCATCGCCGGCACCTTGGTGGCTGCCACAGCCGGGTTTCTGGTCGAGACCCAGCTGCTGCGCAGGGTATACGGCAAAGAGCTGATGTTTACCATGGTGGTCACCTTCAGTGTGTTCATGATCGGAATCGGCCTGGTTCAGTATGGCTTCGGACTGGCCAGCAAACCGGTCGGCATGCCCTTCCGGGTGATTGTTCCGATTGGGGGCGCCCAGGTGCCGCTTTACCGCGTGATGGTATTTGTCATCGGTATGTTGGTATATGTTTTAATCTGGCTATTTCTCAATAAAACGATTGTCGGTAAAGCCATCCGCGCCGGGATTGAAAATCCGGACCAGGTCCAGGGGCTGGGGATTAATATCCGCAAAATTTTCACCATCACATTTGTGGTTGCCAGCGGTCTGGCCGGATTCGGCGGCGCCCTCAATTCGCCCCTGGTGGGGGTTACCCCTTACATGGGTTTTGACATGCTGCTCTTTGCATTTATTACGGTGATTTTAGGGGGTCTGGGCAGTATCAAAGGAACCCTGGTTTCGGCATTGATAATGGGGCAGGTCATGTCGGTGGGCGGAACCATTTACGGTCCGCTGGCGTTCGTGGGACCTTTCATGGTGATGTTTGTTGTCATATTGTTCCGACCCACCGGTCTCTATGGTGTCAAAGGTCGGGCTTTTGGATTTGAAGAATAAGTGTACAAGAACTTACGCACGTACGTAATTACGAAAATACGCAAATAAGCATATAATACCGGTATGAAAATAACGCAGACAACCGCACTCAATTGATGGATGTCTGCGTTATCTTTTAGAAGTGGTTTCAAAACCCCATCTGAGGTCCAATGGCTGCGTTGTCCCGCCCATTGAAATGCTCACGTACTTACGTGTACGCTCGGAACAACGACTTCCAATGCGCGGGACGCCTTGATGCATACATTAATCTATTTAGATCAGACATGTAATCCCGCTTAGCGGGGCCCTAGCACCTGATCTGAGGTTTTGAAACCACTTCTAGGCGTTTCACGCATAAGCGATTGAGTTTATCAATAAAACTGGAAAGGAATTTAGCAATGACAGCTCCTTTTAAAAAGCAGTCGGAAGTCGAATGGGAATCCCATTTTATGACCGATAACGGCAAGATCCGCTGGATTTACACCCGCGAAAAGGATGACTCTCCGATTACCGTTATGCAGGTCCGGTTGGAAAAGGGGGTGACCCTGCCCGATCACGTCCATCCGGATCAGCCGGATCTGATATACGTGCTTGAGGGTAAAGGCACGATGTTCATTGACGGCGTCGGCGAGTTTCCGGCCGAGGCCGGAATGATTATTCAGGTACCGCCCAACACCAAGCACGCGATTCGCAATATTGAAGAAGATATCCTGCTATACAATGTTTTTGTACCGGCGATTCCGTATAAAAAAGGCAAGGAGTAGCGGTGATCGCGGACGAAGCTGCAACGCTTCCTCAAATGGGTGATTATGATGTGATCATCATCGGCGGCGGAATTATCGGCGCCATGATCGCCCGGCAGCTGTCCAAATTTCAGGGGCGTTTCGCGCTTCTGGAAAAAGCGGCTTTTCCCGGATGCGGGGTTTCCAAAGCGAGCCTGTCTCAAATCCATCTGCCGGATTTTTGCCCGCCGGGTTCGCTCAAAGGCAGGCTTTGCCGCAATGCACCCGCGCGCTTCAAGAAATTGGCCACTGAACTGGAAGTTCTGTATCGTGAGGTCGATGAGCTCTGGCTGGCTTTGGAACCGGCCCAGATGAGCGACCTCGAGGCGGCCAAAGCACGTGCGGAATCACACGGCGCCACCGGTTTTGAAATCATCGGCCCCCAACGGATACGTGAGCTTGAGCCCCATGTCACGCCCGATGCGGTGGCCGGTTTATATGCCAAAGGGCTGGGGGTTATTTATACACCGGAATGGAATTTCGCGCTGATTGAAAATGCCGTGCAAAATGGTGTGCAACTGCATTTGCAAACAGAAGTTATTGATATTGGCAAAACCAAAGACGGGGCCTATCGCCTGATCACCCGTCAGGGGACGCTGACCGCAAGTTATGTGATTAATGCGGCTGGACTCTATGCCGACGAAATCTCTAAAATGGCGGGCGACGGACATATTCATTTATCCCTGCGCAAAGGGACCATGCTCATTTTCGATAAATCCGTATCGCACCTGGCACGAAACATGATATTCGGCAGCTTCAGCGAATCCCACAGCCAGGATATTGCCCCGACGGCACATGGCAATCTCATTCTGGGGGTGCATTATGTCAAAACCGATAAAAAATCCGATACCCGAGTCAGCCGACAAGGTATTCGAGAGACCCTCAAGCTGGGCCGCCAGCTGATTCCAGCGCTGTCGGAAAAAGACGTAATAACCAGTTTCGCCGGTATTCTGGCCAATTCGAATATGAGCCGCGACGGTGACTTTTTCATTGCACCGTCTGAACATGCACCCGGCGTTATTCATGTGATGGTGGGTGCTCCGGGGCTGAGTGCCGCGCCGGCAATTGCCGACTATGTCGTCCAGCTGCTTGGGGATGCCGGCTGGCGCACAGCGGAAAAAACCGACTTTAATCCGCGGCGCGGGGGATGGCCCCGATTCATAACGGCCCCGACGGCCAAAAAACAGCAGATGATTGACACTGACCCAAAATATGGTCACGTTCTATGCAGATGTGAGCAGGTCACCGAGGCTGAAATTCTGCAATCCATCCACCGCGGGGCCCACACGATGGATGCCGTCAAGCATCTCACCCGGGCCGGAATGGGCCGCTGCCAGGGGGGATTTTGCGCCCCTTTCGTATTGAAACAGCTGGCAAATGAACTGGGCATACCGCCCACCCGGGTCACCAAAAACGGGCCGGGATCTCATCAAGTCTTAAAAATGACCAAAGCGGAGGCGGACAACGAATGATGGCGCCTGCACTTCATCTTGATCTGGCGATTATCGGCTCCGGGCCGGCGGGCCTGGCGGCGGCTGTAAAAGCCAGGCAGCTGGGCATCAAAGACGTGGTGGTCTTTGAAAGAGATGAGCGCCCGGGTGGCATACTGCCGCAATGTATACACAATGGATTCGGCCTTCAGAAATTCGAGGAAGAATTAACCGGACCCGAATATGCCAATCGCTATATTCAGATGGCCGCCGATCATGATGTGGATATTGAACTGGACACCATGGTTCTGGAGATCGATAAAAACCGGACACTAACTGCTGTCAGTGAACATGGCGGCCTGCGAAACTATCAATGCAAATCGATGATCCTTGCCATGGGTTGCCGCGAAAGACCGCGGGGCGCCATCGGCATCCCCGGCACCCGGCCGGCGGGTGTTTTCACTGCCGGTCAGGCCCAGCGCATGGTAAATATCGAGGGCTATATGCCCGGAGAAACAGCAGTTATCCAGGGTTCCGGCGATGTGGGTATGATCATGGCCCGGCGCCTGACCCTCGAGGGCGCTGAAGTCAAAGCGGTTACCGAAATTCAACCCTATACCAGCGGGCTCATTCGAAACGAAGTGCAGTGCTTGCACGACTTTGACATTCCCTTGCTGTTGCGTCATACCGTCGCGGAAATTCATGGTGATAAACGGGTTGAAGGGGTCACCGTAACAAAAGTGGATGCGGGCTGGAATCCAGTAGCGGGCAGCTGAAAAATTTATTGAATGCGACACCCTGCTGCTATCGGTGGGATTGATCCCCGAAAATGAATTGTCCAAAATGGCGGGGGTGGCCCTGGATCCCCAGACCGGCGGCGCTTATGTCAACGAATTTTTGGAAACCGATGTGCCCGGGATCTTTTCCTGCGGCAACGTGCTGCATGTCAATGATTACGTGGATGAAGTGTCTACCGAAGGCGAAATTGCCGCCCGGGGGGCCCGGTATCGGATCAAGGGCAAGCTTGCTGGCGAAAAGAATCTGATTGCCATCGAGGGGGATGAAACCATCGGGCAGATCGTGCCACAAGCCATCAGCGGGCAGCGGCCGGTGACCTTCTACATCCGCGTCAAGCGTCCGATGGAGAAACTGACGTTGCGCATCGGAGATGTTTTCGAGAAAAAATTTGCCTATGCGCGCCCCGGTGAGATGATGCGGGTCCGCCTGCCGAAAAAGGTATTTGCTGATATGAAACCCGCGCCAACCCGCTTTAATGTGAGTTGTGAGGAACGCTAGCCCATGAGCAATTTACAGGAACTCATCTGCATTACCTGTCCCAAAGGCTGTGTCACCAAAGTATGGAAGGAAAAAGGTGACATAAAGATCGAGGGCCAGATTTGCAAAAAAGGAAAAGACTATATCAAACAGGAGTATATCGAACCCAAACGAATGCTGACATCCACGGTGGTTGTCGAGCGCAGCACGGTCAAGAGATTGCCGGTTCGAACCCGGGAGGCGATTCCCAAGAAAAAGCTGTTTATGGCCATGAACCAATTGCTTGAAATCCGGGTAAAACCGCCTGTCAAGATTGGCGATGTCA
This sequence comes from uncultured delta proteobacterium, assembly GCA_963706575.1. Lineage (GTDB taxonomy): Bacteria > Desulfobacterota > Desulfobacteria > Desulfobacterales > JAHEIW01 > JAHEIW01. The sequence goes on from CAVPNL010000009.1 coordinate 290,258, forward strand.
TTATTTCCAATTTGTTAAATACCGGTATCGATGTGATTGCATCCGATGATTTGTTATAGGCGATTTCAAAATTAGCAGTTCATCTTGGAAGGCAGAGAAAAATGATCCAAAGGTGCTCTAAAGTAAGAAATGCCTAAAATGACTAAAATGAGCTAAAATGCCTAAAGTTGAGGAATTCTATCATTTTTATAAAAAAGACGGAGCGCGAGCGAAACCATAATTTTAGGCATTTTAGATCATTTTAAATTTTAGCTCATTTGTTGTTGTAAGCACTTATTCCAAAAGGGGCATAGCCCCTAACATGAAACGGAGGTACCCCCCATGGCTAAAAAGGTTCAGGGCGTCTTCGCGCCGATCTCAACCCCTTTTATCGATGATGAAGTGGCGTTTGATCAGTTTAAAGAAAATATAAAAAAATACAGCCAGACGCCGTTAAATGGATATTTGGTCCTCGGCAGCAACGGAGAAAGCAAGAGCCTCACCGAGGACGAGAAGTTGAAACTGCTGGAGATCGTGCTGCAGGAGAAAGCCGCTCATCAACTGGTCATGGCCGGAACCGGATATGAATCCACACGCCAGACCATCGCCTTTTCGAAAAAGGCGCAGGCAGCTTGGTGCGGATCTGGTTTCACTGGTTACGCCGTCCTATTTTAAAAAAAGCCTCACAGATGATGCCTTAATCGGATATTACACTCAGGTGGCCGAGGCGCTGAGCATCCCGGTATTTGCCTATAATGCCCCGGGATTCACGGGACTGACCCTATCTGCCGCTGTGATTGAAACCATTTCGCAACATCCCAATATCGGGGGGATGAAGGATACATCTCCGGCCGGGCTTGCCGGTTATCTGGAAGTTTGCGGGGACGATTTTGATGTGCTGGCCGGCAGCATGAACACCCTTTTCATCGGTCTTTCCCTGGGCGCCTCCGGCGGGGTGATCTCGCTGGCGAATGCATTTCCGGAGCCGTGCTGCGCCTTATATGAGGCCTTCACCGGCGGTGATATCGCCACGGCCCGCCAGGTGCATTCCAGGCTTTTTCGTCTGAATAAAGCGGTGTCCGGTGCTTCAGGGGTTGCGGGGGTAAAATATGCCATGGAACTGGGGGGGTATCATGGGGGAAACCCGCGCCTGCCGCTGCTGCCGATCAAAGACGCCGATAAGCAACGGATTAAAAATGCTGCGGAAGAGGCCGGTGTGCTGTGAAAATTAGGTGAAGGGTCGGGGATTTTTCCCGTCATCCCCGCACAGGCGGGGATCCAAACATAAAAACATTTCTGGATTCCCGCCTGCGCGGGAATGACAAGTTTTTAATAAAAAAACTTCCCGACGTCTTAGATGAATACCATTCGCTGAAAGCAAAGGAGGACCGGCAACCATGAAGACCATGGTCCTGTCTCAATACAACACGCCATTGGAAGTACACGACAGAGAAATTCCGCGAGCTGAACCCGGAGAAGTTTTGTTGAAAGTAAAGGCCTGCGGTATCTGTCAGACCGATCTTAAAATCATCAGAGGTGCCATTCCGCCGCCGATCGTGACCCTGCCCCATGTGCTGGGGCACGAGGTGGTGGGAGAAATCGCGGCCGTGGGCAAAAATGTTTGCGGTTTGCAGGAAGGCGATGTCGGTGTCGTTTACAGCTACGTTGCCTGCCATAACTGCGAGCTGTGCCTGGCCGGACGAGAAAACCTCTGCGTCCACCTTGAGCGTATCGGGTTTGAACGTGAAGGCGGGTTTACCGAATACTTGAAAGTTCCGGCCTATAATTTTTGTTCATTCAGCAAGGACCGGCCGATTGAAGAAATGGCGATCCTGGCAGATGCCATCGGAACCCCCTACCGTGCCATTACCGGTTTGGCGAAGGTTCGGCCGGGCCAGCATGTACTGATCGTCGGTGCTGGCGGTCTGGGGATCCATGCGGTGCAAATTGCGAAACTCTGCGGCGCCCATGTGACCGTTGTCGACCTGGATCCCAATGCCCGGGATCTTGCGAGATCCTATGGCGCCGATGAAGCACTTGATCCGGTTGATGCCGCCGAGGCCATTGCCGATCAGACCGGGGGTCGGGGCGTGGATGCGGTGATTGAAATTGTGGGCTATCCGGAGACGCTGGACTGGTCCCTGCCGGCCTTAAAAAGCGGCGGCAAGTTAATCCTGGTGGGCTACGCACCGGAGCATCCGTTTGCGCTCAATACGATGATGATGCACTACAATGAATATGAAATTATCGGTTGTCGGTTTGTGACCAAAGCGGAACTGCTGGAGCTGATCTCCCTGGTGGAAAACGGCAAGATCAAACCGGTGGTCACCCAAACCTTTCCGTTTGACCAGGTCAACGCGGCACTGGACACATTAAAAGAAGGCAAAAGCCTTGGCAGAATCGTATTAGTTTTGGCGTAGCCAAAACAAGGTTCAAAGGTTCAGGGTTCCGGATTCAGAAGTTTTAGAATTTAAGTAACAGGTTTCTGACAGCTAAAGAGGGCTATCCTATGCTCGGGTTTTCATTTGTCTTCTGTTCTCTAACCTCTGAACCTGTGAACGTTGAACCTTTGAACCAGGAGACTGACACCTGAAACCATTTAAACAGTACTCACTATTACCAAAAGACAAAGGAGATAAGTAAACGATGATGACCTACACCATTCGACCCATTTGCACCGGGTACCAGCGGCTGGATAAAGGCTGGTACGCGACATTTCGGCGGGGTCACGGCGAAATTATCGAGCACCCCGTATTTGCGTTTCTGATTGAAGGCGGCGGGCGCAAAATACTGGTGGACACCGGTATGAGCGACACCGAGCGATCCCAGAAGTACCATCATGAGGGGCGTCAGGACCCGGGACAGGCCATCCACGACCAGCTTGAAAGCCTGGGGGTCGGACTGGATGAAATCGAAATCATCATTTTTACGCATCTGCACTGGGATCATTGCTACAACATGAAAAAGTTTACCAAAGCCAAACTCTATGTCAGTGAAAGAGAATACCGCTTTGCCTTAAATCCCATACCTTTCTATATGAAGTCTTATGAGCATCCATCCCTTGGCATCGGCTGCCCCTGGGAGGGATGTAAATTCAATCTGATCAAGGATGAAGAAGAGGTCGTTGACGGGATTCGCGCGTTTCAGACACCAGGGCACAGCCCCGGGCATATGGGCGTTGCGGTTCAAACCGAGAAGGGCATTTATGTTATAGCCGGGGATATGGTTTTTATCAGGGAAAATCTGGAACCGGACGCGGAAACCGGCTGGCCCTTTTATCCGCCGGGCCGATTTTACAATGTTTTAGAATTATGGCACAGTATCGAGGATGTTATCCGGCGGGCGGACTACGTCATGTTAACCCACGATCCCTCTCATTTTGAGCAGGAAATATATCCTTAAAAGGAGATCTTAATATGAAAAAGATTGCTATCGGTTGTGATCCCAATGCCGCTGACCTTAAGGCGGTTGTCATGCAGCAGTTAACCGATCTGGGTTATGAATACGAGGATTATGGAAGTGAGGATCCCATCTATGCCAATGTGGCTATCAAGGTGGCGGAACAGGTGGCAGCCGGGGTCCATGATCGCGGTATTTTGATTTGCGGAACCGGGATCGGTATGTGCATTACGGCCAACAAGGTTCCCGGCGTCTATGCCGCCTTATGTGCGGATGCATACTCCACCGAGCGATCCATTAAAAGCAACAACGCCAATATCATGACGCTGGGGTCCCAGGTGACGGGCTCGGAACTGGCCAAAAGCCTCGTAAAAATATGGATGGGCTCAGAATATGTTCCCGGCGGACGCTCCCAGCCGAAAATTCAGCGCATCTATGACTACGCCAAAGATTCGAATCAAAAAGGATAGAAGCGATTTTGAGTGACTAAAGTGAACTAAAGTTCGAAGTGACTAAAGTTGATGAATTCTGTCATTTTTAAAAAAATGATTGAGCGAAGCGAAACCACAACTTTAGGCATTTTAGATCACTTTAGTCACTCCTTATTGCGGATCAGCTGCCGAATTCTTCGATGGCGGCCTTCAGCTCCGGATGCGTTTTGGCGAATTCTTCTAAAGAAACACCCTGGCTAAAGGCCTCCCAGCCCTGCAGCAAACTGGCGGCCCCGGCTTTGGGACCCATGGGATGGCCGAAGACGCCCCTTCCCGGAACAATACCAAAATCAATCGTTTTCAGGATCTCATAGAGCTCACCGGTGGTTCCGGCCCATTGGCTGCCGGCGGGAACCGGCAGGGCGCGTTTCATCTGGCCCAGGGGCTTTAAGCATTCGTTCACATTTTCAAATACTTCCGCATCGGATGTTTTCATGCGGGCCCCGAAGCCGGCCATTATAATGACATCAAAACCGACCATGCGTTGCAGCTTGGTGATCAATTTCGTATCGACACCAAAGTTGGGCATCCGGGTAAAGGGTGCGATGAAATCAAAGTGGGCCACCAGCGGTACCCGGGCGTGTTTACGCACCATGCGCACCGCACTCAAACCCACGGTCATGGTATTGAGCATCAGCGCATTGGCTCCGTTTTGAACTGCGATATCGTGCAATGCGGTCAAGCGATCGACCTCATCGGTAATATTGGCCAGATAAATGTTGGGCCGACCGGTGATCTGTTCACATTCCAGCCTGGCCTTTCCCACTCTGGCAGTGCGTTCGCTTAAAGGAGACCATTCCACATCGCCGAGCATCTCATCGTCCTTGGCAATATCCAGGCCCCCCAGCCAGCTTTCACGGGCCAGTTCGGCAAACGGTTCGGGCGGCAGGCCGATATTGGGTTTAATCACGCCGAAAAATAGCGGCCGGTCGTGGACGCCGAGCATATCGCGTAGGCCCGTGATGCCGAATTTCGGGCCCTCAAAGTGCTGCAGATAGCTGTCGGGAAATTCAATATCCAGTAATTTGATCAACGAAATCCCGGGAGAGTAAAAAGCGCCTTCCCCGCAGGCCGCTGTTAATAAATTCGGCAGCTTGGGTCCGAAATTGCCGTGCGGATGGGCGATTTTAACCCGACAGATATAGGATTTTGTATCCGGTGTTGCCGGCAGTGCCAGGGTCGGTTTTTCAAGCTCTGCCTCGACCGCCAGATCGATGACTTTAGCACCGAACTGTCCCCTCAGATCCTCATCAACGCCCGGGCGTTTCCATTGCGCGGTAGACTGCTCCTGGCAAAGGTGCGCTGCCGCCTCTTCAGGGTCAACAAATGATTCAAAAAGATAGTCGAATACCACATAGTCATCCATGTTCAACTTAGATCGATCTGAGAAGAAACCGCTTTTTGTGTCTGTATTCATCGTTACCTTTCTTTATCATTTCTGGATCAGCCGGTGCAATTCATTGACGGCGGTTTCGGCAAACTGGGGATCATTGATATGCATATCAACGACTTCGATGCTGGCCCTGTCAGATGGAAACTTTTTGAAACCTGCTTCCAGACCTTCTTGAAACCCGGCATCCGATTCGGGCTCATAGATCGGTCCCCCGGCCCGGTTGAGCTGACTGAATCCCTGGCTGGGGACAAAAACCGTCGCATATCCTTTTGATTGTCCCAGCCGTTCAGCAATAAATTTCCCAAGCTCAAACATCTCTAATCGGTTGGCTTTTACATGGGTGTGAATGGGGTTATGAATCACATACTTTCGTTCTAAAATATCAGAAGGGATATCTTCAACCGGTCCGTAGAGCACGATGTCGGCGCAGCCGGGAGCAACGACCTGGGGCACTCCCCGCCGACAACTGGCCTGCAGCCTTTTGGCCGTTGCCGGCATGATACCGCCGAATAAATAATCGGTGATGTCATGGGGGCTCAAATCGAAGATACCGGCCAGCTTTCCAGCCGCGGCCATTTCCTCCATGGCCTGAGCGCCGATGCCGTTACAATGAAAGGCGATGACTTCATAGCCCAGATCCTCAAAAAGCTCTCGGGCATGGTTGGCACAGGGCGTGGTCACGCCGGCCGACGTCAGCGCCACGGCCGGTTTGGATGCATCATCTGAATCGTAATCCATCTCCACCATTCCGACAACGGCGCCGGCACCCTCGGCCAGCACCCGCCGGGTGACCGCGTTGAGTCCCAGCACATCGGCGACGGAATGCAGTATCATGATATCCCGGATACCGACAAAGGGCCCAAAGGTCGCCAGGCCGTTGGCAACCGCCGAAATCATGACCTTGGGAACACCAAAAGGCAGGGCCTGCATCACCGTGGTACCGATTACCGTCCCCTGGACACCCCCCATGGAGATAATTCCATCCAGGTTTCCCTTTTCATATAATGCTTTGGCCGTTTCCACCGCACCCTGTGTCATGGTACCAATGGCATGGTTCTTGTCACCCGTTTTCAAAATTTCTTCAATGGTGGTGTCGGCCGCTTTCGCCACTGCATGTCGGGATACGTCAGGTTCAAAAGCGGGGTCCTTCATAACCCCGCAGTCGACGACAACCGGTATATGCCCTCTACTCTCAATCAGGTCTTTGACATAAGCGGCTTCGATTTCTTTTGTATCAAGAGTTGCGACAAGGACGATGTGTTTTGCCACGGATTGTACCTCCCTAATAACCAATAGCGTCTTTGCGTTTACCGGGTCTGCCGACAGATTTTTTTGAGTTCCACCAGCCATCCGATCTGGGCGGTTTCTTCCACCAGTTCGGCATGATGCTCGGCCAGGGTAATGGTCCGGGCCAGGCCGAAAATGCCGTGTTTTGCCTGAACGAAAGCCTTCAGGTCCGCATGGGCTTTAAGCAGGTCTTCGACCGCCTTTTCAACAGCTTCATCGGCATGACCGTCGACTTTCAGAATCGGGATAATGCCAAGCTTCGATTGGGCATGCAGCGCCAGCGGTTGAATCTCGTCTGCGTCCTCGGCATAAGCGATGGCCCAGGGTGAGTGGCTGTGAAAGATTCCGTTAACATCGGGTCTCAGGCGGTAGATGGCCAGATGGGTTCTGATTTCCCGGGAAGGTTTGCCGGGGCCGGCGATCATTTCGCCGTCCAGATTCACCGTCACCAGGTTGTCCATGGTGCACTCGCCAAACGAGGTGCCGCTGCCCTTGATAACCACTTGATCTGTGCCGGCCGGGCGTGCGCTCAGGTTGCCCCCGTTTCCGGTTTGCAGCCCGATGGTATAAGCGCGCCGGGCGCATGCCACAAGCTCCTTTTTCACCTGTTCAATTGGATCCGCCATTAGAATGTGCACCTTTATTTGGGTTTACGACGGTGAGCGCCCGGGCCTGAAATCAAAATAGCACCCACCGGACAGATTGCAGCCGCCTCCTGATTGCAGCCGATCTCATCGACTTCGGGCCTGACAGCCCGGGCTTTAAAATCATTTCCGCAGACAAAATTATGACAGCGCGTGCAGGCCAGGCAGCCGATGCACTTGCCGGGGTCCACTTCCACCGAAAACGCCATGCTACCCTCTAGTGCTTCACGATTTCGATCAGATTGCCATCCGGATCGTTGCAGAACAGATAGTCGGATCCGTCCACGCGCTTTCCCGGCCCGTCTGTTATTTGTATGCCTTGCGCTTCAAGGGTTTCGATGGTGGCGCCAAAATCTTCAACTTCGATGGCCATGTGTCGCATGGTTTCCGGAATGGTTTCATTCATTACCATCAGATGCAGCTGGCTTGTTTCACCCACCTGAAACCAGTGGCCTTGAAAGTCAAAGGCCGGTCGTTCGAGGGTTTTTAGCCCCAACACCTCTCTATAAAACCCAATACACTTTTCAAGGTCTTTAACCACAAGGGCAATGTGATGATAGTCTTTGATGTGAATACTCATGGGAATACCTCTATGATGATTGTATTTCAGTCGTCCACGCAATTGCCTCTATTTCAATTAAAAAGTCTTCATGAACTAAATCCGCTATAACCGTGCTGCGCGCAGGGAATCCGTTTTTAAAATATTGCCTGTAGATTTCGTTATACTCCGCATAATTGGATAGATCCTTCAAAAAGACGGTGGTTTTAAGGATGTTTTCCAGTGAACTTCCGGCTGATTGCAGGATGGTTTTTAGATTCTTGAGTATCAAATGCAGTTGTGCGGCGAAACTTTCGGGTGTCTCCTGTGTTTGAGGATCCATAGCCACCTGACCCGCCACAAAAATTAAATTTCCTGCCTGGGTATAGGTTGAATACGGGGCCCGTGGAGCTGGGACACCATCAACTTTTGCAATTTTCTTCATCTTAGGCCTCATTTTGCTGGGTAATGGGTTGCCATCATATCCATAAACGCGTCAATCACCGGGTCAATAAATTCGGGATCGTTGATATGGGCATCCAGTTCAGCCAGCGGTATGCCATTGTCGAGGTGCTTTTTGAGCGCATCGATAAATACCTGGTTGCCTTCGGGTTCCCAGTGGGGCAGGCCCTCCCGGTCCGGAAATGAAAATCCTTTCAGCGGTATGAACACTTTCACCGGACCTTTGGCCCGGTTGAGCTTGGCGGCAATTTCTTTGGCGACTTCAATGAGCTCTTCGGGCAATAAGCGCACTAGGGTTAGATGCGGGTTGTAATTGAAATGCTTGCGGCGGCGCATATCCTCTGAAAGACTCTCCGGAGACCCCTGGACCGTATAATTCCCGCTGCCCGGCGCCACCACCTGGGGTAACCCCATGGCTGCGGCGGCGGTGAGACGATCGGCGCGGATAGCGCCATGCAGTCCGCCCAGATAGCGATCACCGATTTCGTGCAGATTCAAATCCAGAACGCCCTGAAAAGCGCCTTCTGAAATCATGTCTTCCATGGCGATCCCGCCGGTGCCGTTTTGATGAAAGGTGACCACCTCGTAACCGTTGTCTTCCAGAATGTCTTTGGCGCGCAGTGCACCGGGTGTGGTGGTTCCCAGCATGGACATGGCCACCGGAATCCCCTCCGGTTCTTGCAGGTCGCCCGTGAAGTTTTGAACCATTCCGCAAATCGCTCCGGCAGCGTTTTGCAAAATCTGCTTGCTGAGAAAGTTCAGACCCTGAAGATCAGAGACCGTATGCATAATGGTTAGATCCTTGGTTCCGACGTAGAACCCGAACTGGTGCGGTCCGTTGGCCACCGTGGAGGCCATTAACCGGGGAACACCAGTAGGAAGCGCGCGCATGGCGGCACTGGCGATTTCAGTCCCCTGGGCGCCGCCGATACCGATCACGCCAAAAATACGCCCCTGGTCATGAAGCTCCTTGGCCAGGCTTGCGGCGCCCTGGCACATAATCTCGGTGCACTCCCGTTTGTCCCCTCTGGCCAGCGCTTCTTCGAGCGGTGTCCCACCTCGGTCAGCCACTTCTTTTTGGGAGATATCCACCTTGCCTCTGGGCGGCGCCAGAATCCCGGTATCCATGACGATCACCTTAAACCCATCGGATTCAATGCACGATTTTAAAAAGAGTGCTTCATCTTCTTTGGTGTCATGGGTGGCGATGAGTAAAATCGTTTTATCCATGGCGTTCTCCTTTTATAGGTGTCAGGTGTCACGTTTTAGAGGACAGAGATCAGAGGTCAGACGACAGAAGACAGATGGGAAGTAGGGTTGGCCTCCGTGCCGATCTCTGGACGGCGGGCACAGAGGCCCGCCCTACTTCTGAAAGCTGACACCTGACACCTAAAATAAGTGTGCGATTAAACTCATTCATTGGACTTTACAACCACCTTCACCGCCCCGTCGATGCGTTTGACAAACGTTTCAAAGGCGGTGTTGATTTCATCCAGAGGGAAGGTGTGGGTCACATAAGGTTTCAGGGTGACTTTGCCGGAGCCCAGCAACGAAACCGCTCTGGCGACATTGGACCATCCTTCACCCCTGACGCTGTGGATGGATTTATTTTTCAACAAAAGGTCTGTAAAATCAACTAAAACCGGCTCATGCGGCATCCCCAGCATCAGTATTTTGCCCATGGGTTTGGCCATCTTTATGGCCATCATGGGGGCATCGCTGGCGCCCGAGGATTCCACGACCAGGTCGGCACCGATGCCGCCGGTTTCCTGCAGGACCACCTCGGTTGCATTTTCCTCGTGGATGTTGATCAAGCGGTCGGCACCGGTTTCGGCGCCTTTGTTGAGCCGCGAAGCCCGGGTGCCGATTAAAAAGACTTTCTCGGCACCGAGGGCTTTTGCCACCTGAGACGAGATAAGCCCCAGGGGACCGGGTCCGATGACCACGACCTGGTTGCCGGCCACATAGCCGCCGATAGTTTCAAACCCGTACAGAACACATCCCAGATTGGTGATCAAGGCGGCCTCATTAAAATCGATGTGATCCGGGATGGGATGAACGGTATTGATATTGTTGGTCACATATTGGGCAAAACCGCCATTGGAGGTCATGCCGTTGGCGCGGTGTTTTGCGGTACCGTAATTGAGACAGGCCGTATAGTTGCCCACCCGGCAATTCTTGCAGCGCATACAGCCCAGATGGGCTTCAACGGCAACCCGATCACCCACCCTGAATTCATCCACGCCTTCTCCCAGGGCAGCCACGATGCCGGCGTATTCGTGGCCGGGGGTAAAATTGCCATAGGGGGGTTGTCCCGGCAGGGGTTTGTCCATCAACGCCACATCGGTGCTGCAGCAGGCGCAGGATTCGACTTTCAGCAAGACTTCCATGGGGCCGGGTTGCGGGGTGGGGATCTCCCGGATCTCCAGGTGATTGCGTCCCATTAAGAGAGCCGCTTTCATGGTTTCAGGTACGGTCGACATAAGCTTTTGCTCCTCTTCTTTTTAATCCGGCTACACAATATCCTATCCTCAAAAGACTTCAAGGCTAGTGCGCTTGAGTAAAAGTGACTAAAGTTGATGAATTCTGTCATTTTAAAAAAAAGATTGAGCGAAGCGAAACCACAACTTTAGGCACTTTAGGCATTTTAGCTCACTTTAGTCACTTTTTCTGCACACGCTGACCTGATGTGAACCGAATCCTTTCTTGGTCACCTGGCCGGGGCTAGCGCCCTGCACCTGGGTCAGATAATTTATAACCGAAATGCCGCAAAAGCCGCCCTGACAGCGACCCATGCCGGCCCGGGTGACGTGTTTGACGGCATCCATGGTGTCGGCTCCCCGTCGAACAGCTTCTATAACTTCTGCTTCGCTTACCTGTTCGCAGCGGCAGACGATATGCCCATATTTCGCGTTGGATTGGATCAGTCTGTGTTTTTCTGTGGCAGTGGCCGTCTCAAAACGACGCCAACCGATTCGATTCGGATTAAACGGTTTTTTCTCCTCCAATCTCAGACCGGAAGCCGCAAGCAGGGTGATCAAATACTCGGCAATGGCCGGCGCAGCGGTCAAACCCGGGGAGCCGATGGCCGCATGGATAACGCCTGCTGCGGTTTTTGAATGATTAATATAAAAATCACTCCCCGGGGCCATATTATTTTCAGAGCGGATACCGGCAAAGGCTGTGATGACATCTTTTTCAGAAATTGCCGGTACCAGCTTTTTACCCATATGGAGCACTTCTCGAAGCTTGTCACGGCTGACAGTCGTATCCGCCTTGTGGTCGGGAGAGGTGAAATAGCCCAGCCCGATTAAGAGATTGCCGTGGGCCGTTGGGGTCACCAGTTCACTGTGATCTTTCCCGTAAGTTCCATAGATCATGCTATCCAACAGGTTCGAAGCGGATTTATCCAGAATCAGCATGGTGCCTTTGGTAAGGACCAGTTGAAGATCGCTGTCGCCCACCATCCTGGCAATTTCGTCCACAAACAGCCCGGCGGCGTTAATGATATACCGGGTCTTGAAACGGCCGCGTGGTGTAATGACCTCAAAGTCGAAATCGCCATTGCAGATGATATCCGTAACTGCTGAATTCAAATACAGGTCCAGGCCGTTTTGCACGGCGTTTTCGGTTAAAGCAAATGTCCATTCGGTGGCATAGATACCGCCGCTGACATTTTTGCCGTACAATGCGCCAATGGCCTTTTTACTGGCATGGGGTTCGATTTGCCGAATTTTTTCGGGACCGATGATGACGTGACCCGCAGAAACATGATTATCATGCGCCCAAACGCTTGCGGCTTTTAATTTTGCCAATTGATTTGAATCGAACGCCACAAATATCTCATCAACGGCTTTAAAGGCCACATCCAGTTCGTCGGCCAGTTTTTGGTAGCGCGTGGCGGCATTGTGAGAAAGACGGGTGCGCAGGGGCCCGGACGGAAACATCAATGGAGAATGCAGCATGCAGGGATTTGCTTTTGACACCCCGAAACCGGAGAAGGGTTCTTTTTCCAACAACGCAAAGCGGCCCTCATACCGGCAGAGTTCCCTGGCGATCATGGAGCCGACAATTCCGGCTCCGATAATGATGACATCATAATCTTCCTGATGCCGTGGTTGGCTGCTGGTGGTTTGTGACATCGGACCTGTTGGGTTCGCTTTAAAGCGGTCGCCGGTTTGACACCCGCCGGAGGATTATTCAACCCGTGCCATCGGCGCATATTTGTGATCGATCAGTTCATTTCTGGGGGGGCTGAAGACATCAACCAACAGCACCTCTTCATCCAGCACTTTCCATGAGTGCGCTCGGTTCGATTCAATCAGATAGCCATCTCCAGACCCCAATAACATCTCCTGGCTGTCGTCCGGCAACCTCAGGATAATGTTGCCCTCGATAATATACCCGCTTTGCTCGGCCGTATGGGTTTCTGTCGGCCATTCCTGATGCGGCTGAAAGCGATAAAGGATCATCATCAGGCGTTTGCCGCTGACCAATTTACGGGAGATATTTTCGTTGACGGTCTCCCACGGAATTTGACGCCAGTTTACACGGGCATTCATTTTTAGACCATCCCCTCGCTCGACACAGCCCGCTGCACTGCTTGATAAAGCCTGCTGATGGCGTGACCCGGCAGTGATATCGCCGGTCAACTAAACGGGCTAAAAAACAGATTTGGGACTTGTTTTAATTGGATAGATGCGCTATATGTTTTCGCACACATGTGCATATATTGCACATGTGTGCTAAGTGTGTATCCATATTGCCTGTTTTTGTCAATCAAAAATACCGATCGAATTTAAATTGGAGTATATACGATGGCAAAGAAAAGACGAATTGTTTATACGAATCGGCCATGGGAGGCCACCGGAATATGCAGTGGATGTCGCCTGTGTGAACTTTACTGCTCGCTTCAGGCAAATGGAACCTTCAACCCCTACCGGTCGCGGGTGCGTGTTGTGGAAATGGCGACCGGCATAGACATTCCGGTCACCTGCCAGCAGTGCCAGGATCCGGCCTGCCAGGCCGCCTGCGAATTTGATGCGATTGTTTTTGACCCCAAGCTCAAAATCGTTGTGGTAAACGAAGAAAATTGCACCAGTTGCCAGGCCTGCGTCGGTGCCTGCCCTTACGGCATTATCACAATGGATCCGGTTAGCAACAAGGCAATCAAATGCAACCTTTGCGGTGACAGTGAACCCGCTTGTGTTGAAATCTGCCCTTCCCGGGTGCTCGGGGCCCTGGATGACCCGGCGGTTGCCGAATTTAACCGCCGAAAAACCGCGGCCCTATTGGCAATTGAAGATGAGATTTTGCGAGGCAGACCGGGTGGCGAGGATCCGGTCATGAAAAAACTGGAAAAGAAAGGTTAGCCGAAAATGAAGAGCGCTCATAACTGTTATGCCGGCAAAATTTTAAGGATTGATCTAACTTCCGGTTCTATCAACAGTGAGGCCTTGGACGGAGATCTGGTTGAACCGCTGATCGGCGGTCGCGGGATTGCTTCAAAAATACTCTATGATGAAGTCCCGCCGGAAATAGATCCTTTTGATCCGGAAAATTTGCTGATCTTTGCACCGGGTGCTCTTCATGGGACAGGGGTTCCGGCTGCCAGCCGGACCACGTTGACCTGTCGCTCGCCGTTGACCCGTATGCACGGGGATGGACATTCCGGCGCGCAATGGGGCGGTGAGCTCAAGCGGGCAGGATATGATGTGCTGGTGATAAAAGGCCGGGCGCAAAAACCGGTCACCCTTTTCATCGATGATGATCGCGTCGAGCTTGCGGATGCCGATCGGCTCTGGGGAATGTTGACTTCCCGGACGCATACCGCCTTGCGGGATGAAACAAACATTGCGGATCTGCAGACGGTCTGCATCGGGCCTGCCGGGGAAAATCGCGTGCGGCTATCCGCCGTTTTCCACAACGGCGCCGATAAAGGCGTTAACGCCCGTTGCGGGATGGGCGCGGTTATGGGCGCCAAGAATTTGAAAGCGATCGCCACCCGCGGCACCAAGGACATCGGGGTGGTTGATATTGAGTCCTTAAAGGCCGCTTACAAAGAATATGTGGAAATCATCAATACCGATCCTCACCCGGTGGGGGGAACCCGCTACGGGACCTGTCGGTTTATGTATCACCGGGTGCAGTTCGGAATTCACGGGGCTGAAAATTGGAATTACGGCGCATACCCCTGGGAAAAGCTGGATCCTGAAATTTTTCGCAGCGACTATCAGGTCAAGGCCGGCTCATGTGTGGCCTGCCCCATCCGCTGTCGCCGGGATTATCGGGTGGTCTCCGGTCCATATGGCGGCACGACGGCTAAAGTCGAGTGGGAAACGATCGCGCGGTCGCTGACCTGTGGAATCAAAGAGCCTGAAGGTGTCATTGCCTGGGCCAACATTTGCAATCACTACGGATTGGATATTGAAGGCACGGGTGATACCGTTGCGTTTGCCATGGAATGCTTTGAAAACGGGATCATCACCGAAAAGGACACCGACGGTCTGAGCCTGAGGTTTGGCGATACCGAGGCCTTTCTTGAAATCACCCGCCGCATTGCCATGCGCCAAGGCGATTTGGCCGATACCTTGGCCGAGGGCACCAAACGGGCTGCCGAAACCATCGGCGCCGGCAGCGAACGCTTTGCCATGCACGTCAAAGGCGGTGAAATGACCGCCGGTGATCCCCGCGGGATGCCGGTGCGGGCGGTGAGCTATGCCACATCCACCCGCGGCAGTGACCATCTTCGCTCCAACCCCTATATTGAAGAAATTATGAAGCCCGAAGAGGCCCTCAAATGGTGGGGCAGTGAAGAAGCTGCCGATATTGCCAACGGCCTGAAAGGCAAGGGACGCATGCTGAAGTTCAGCGAGGACCTGGTCACCATCGGAGATATTCTCGGGTTGTGCAAATTTGCCTTTTATCGATCCGCTACCTTTCCCTGGCTTTATCAAAAAGGCGTTACCCTGGCCACCCGATTCTATAATGCCTGTTCGGGTCGGAGCCTGAGCGAGGAGGAGATGTTGATGACCGGCGAGCGGGTCTGGAATATCGAGAAGGCCTATAATACCCGTTGCGGCGCCACGCGGGCCGACGACACCATACCCCAGCGGTTTTTTAAAGAAGCGCTTAAAGGCGGGGGTCCCAGCGGGGGGACTGTGGTGGATCGCGAAAAATTTGAAGCCATTCTGAATGAATATTATGAAGACCGCAAATTTGACCCGGCAACAGGGCTCCAGACCCGGGCCGGCCTGGAGCGGCTGGGACTTAATGACATTGCGGATGATCTTGCAGCGCGGGGCAAACTTTTCGGCAAATAAAATTGGAGGCCGGGTTCTAATGCGGATACGCGTGCATCTTTATCCGCCGTTAAACAACGCCGCCGGCCGCAGCCGGCTGGAGGTTGTGCTGGATGGTGATGACGATTCGTTGCAGGCACTGATCGACAAAATGGTGGAACAATTCGGCCATCAATTTCGCAAACTGCTGTACGATGATCGCGGTCGCATTGTTGGCGGCTGGTGTGCGTTTATCAATCAAAAACGCCCCGTCCATTTTAATCAACCGGACGCATTGGCCACTTCGCTTTGTGACGGTGACGAGATTTCTTTTTTGCTGGCGCTGGCCGGCGGGTGAGCACCGGCGACCTTTCCGGTTAAGGCTTGGCAGGAGTAGGAGGCGATAATGGCAACCATTCAGGTTCCGTACGGTATCAAGGGGACGCTGAGCTTAGCGATCGATGGCCGGAACCTGGTTTTGGATACCGATGTATCCTTTCCCGGGGAGATGAAAGATATGGACCGGGCAATTTTGACCGCCCTGGATCAGCCGGTAGCCGGGCCTTCCTTTACCGATCGGCTGGCGGGAGTGCAGCGTGTCATTATTTTGACCGACAATTATGCCCGGCTGACACCCGCCCATATCATCCTGCCGCCGATTCTGAAGAAAATTAAGGATGCAGGCAAGAAAGTCGAAATCCTGGTGGCCAACGGTTTGCTGCGGGAGATGACCGAAACGGAGCTGAAACGCAAATTCGGCGAAGAGATCCTTGGCTCCGATGTTCCCGTCTACCAGAGTAAAGCCGGTGAAACATGGGATTTTGAATTTGTGGGTGTCACCAATTATGGTACACCCATTAGCGTCCATCGACGCCTGCTGGAGGCCGATCTCAGTCTGTCCATTACCATGACCCAGGCGACGCTCTGGGGTTACGGCGGCGGGGGCAGCATGATTTTACCGGGGATCAGTTCTTTTGAATCCATTGAGTGGAATCACCGCATGATGACCTGTCCCACCTGTGCGGTGGGTTATGAGCCGCCCCTGAATCGCATGCGGGAGGATATCGAAGATGCCACCCGGTTGGCCGGACTGGACATGTCATTGCTGGCCATCTTAAATCCAAAACTGGAAGTCATCGAGCTTACCGCCGGAGAGACGATTGCGGCGCACCGCGCCTCGGTGGAAAAATATAAAAAACACTATGCATTTGACCTGAGCACCATCCCCGGGGGCATCCTGGATGTTGCCATCACCGGAAGCTTTCCCGGTGACCGGTTTTTTGCGCATTCCTGCTGGCCGATCGCCAATCTTGACCATTTCGTGCGGGATGGCGGAACCATTATTCTGGCCACCCCGGCACCGGGCGGACTGGCGCATTACAGCTATGCCAAAGACTATATGCCGCCGACACCGGAAGCGATCCGGCGATTGTATGAAGACGTTTTCTACGGCAAACAGGGACTGTGGCATGCCTGTTTGTGGATGCCCATTATCGAAGCGTTAGCCAAGAAGTCGTGTATTATTGTCACCGAGCCGGAGCGTTTGCCGGATTTTGAAACCGTTCAGATTCCGGCGGTCGATTCTCTGCAGAAAGCATATGAAAGCGTTCAAGCCCGATATGGTGAGGAAATGAGGGTTGGAAATTTTCCGTATGGCAAATGGGTGGTTCCTGCCCGGATGCCGCTAACCGAATATACGTCACTTCCAAAGAAAGGCGAATGATTAATCCATGAAGCTGCGATTTGAAAAACAGGTGATGGATCTGCTCCAGGGGGCAATCGATATGCACATACACGCGGCGCCGGATGTCTATCCCCGGATTCTCAATGATGTCGAACTGGCGCTTCAAGCCAAAGAAATGGGCATGCGAGCGATTGTGATTAAAAATCATTTCGTCATCACCGCCGACCGGGCCCAGATTGCTTCGGCGGTGGCGGATTTTCCGGTTTTTGGTGGAATTGCCCTTAATCTTCAGGTTGGGGGTTTGAACCGGCATGCCGTTGATACCGCCCTCAAACTCGGGGCGAAGATTGTGTGGTTGCCGACGCTGCATTCTGAAAAATTTGTCCGGAATAAAAGCCATGTCGCGAATCTGGCCGGCGAACTCGGAGATGACCTGAAAGGTATCACCATTTTAAATAAGGACGGTTCTCTTAAAGAAACGCTCTATCCGATTTTTAAGTTAATCGCCAAAAAAGGCGCCATTCTGGCAACCGGACACGTCACCATGAAAGAGGCCAAAATTGCCGTTCGTGAAGCCGCCCGGGCCGGCGTAAAAAAAATTGTCGTCACTCATCCGCTGGCCAGTTTTGTCAACTACAGTGTTAAAGACATGCGGGAAATTTTGGATCTGGGCGCTACTTATCTTGAACATGTTTTTAATGACACCACCCGTCAGGTCAGCCACCCCATTGAAAGAAAGGCGCTTTATGAGGGGATTAAAAGCATCGGTGCCAAGCATTGTATCATGTCAACAGACTCCGGGCAGTGGCTGAATCCGGTGCCCGTTCAGCAGATGGGAATTTATATCAACGATATGCTGCGATTGGGTTTGAGCGCAAATCAGATCCGCACCATGGTGGCGAAGAATCCGGCCAGGGCGCTGGGTCTGTAGAAGTGGTTTCAAAACCCCACCTGAGGCCCAATGGCTGCGTTGTCCCGCGAATTGAAATGCTCACGTACTCACGTGTACGCTCCGCTTTCAATTCGCGGGACGCCTTGATGCATACATTAATTTATTAAGATCAGACATGTAATCCCGCTTAGCGGGGCTTTGATGCACACATTAATTTATTAAAATCAAGACGTGTAATCCCGCGTTCAAGCGGGAAACCTCATCTGGGGCTTTGAAACAACTTCTAAATAAATTATACATGTAGGGCATCCTTGCCGGGGGAATAGAGAATTAACAGGACATGATATGAAAAAAAAGATCGGTTTTATCGGATTGGGCCAGATGGGAAAGTGGATGGCTTTGAATCTGCACAAGCGCGGTTTTAACCTTACGGTTGCAGACATCGATCCTGCTGCGGTCGCATCGGTGACCGCTGCGGGGGCCGCGGCAGCCGAAACACCGGCTGAGCTCGCAGAACGGACCGATTGGATATTTTTGAGTTTACCCAACACCGATATTGTTGAGCAAGTCCTGTTCGGGCCCAGCGGCCTGATTGAAAACGGCAGGCCGGACCAGATCATTGTGGATTTAGGCACCACGGCTTACATGGCCACCCTTGAGTTCGGCCGCAAGCTGAAAGACCGGGGGATTTTCTTTGCGGATTCACCGGTTTCGGGCATGGAGGCCCGGGCCCGGGAAGGCAATCTGACGATTATGTTTGGCGGCGATCAGAAGGTTTTCAAACAGCTGCAGCCGGTGTTTGGAGCCCTGGGAGACCTGATCCTTTACATGGGTGAGTTGGGCAGCGGACAGCTGACCAAACTCATCAACCAGCTTTTGTTTAATATCAGTGCGGCAGCGATCGCAGAAATTTTACCCATGGCGGCAAAATTGGGACTGGATCCTGAAAAGGTCATCAGCGTGGTCAACAGCGGAACGGGCAAAAGCTTCGCGGCTGAGTTTTTTGGTCCGCGCATCCTGAAAGACAGCTTCGAAGAGGGTTATCCCCTGAAACATGCTTATAAGGATATGGTCAGTGCTGCTGAAATCGGTGCCCACAGAAAAATTCCGCTGCCTCTTGTTCAGGCCGCCACCACCACCTACCAGATGGCGCTGGCCGCCGGCTATGGCGATGAGGGCAAGGGTGCGATGATAAAAGTTTTTGAAAATATTCTCGGGGTTAAGTTTCGTAAAAGAGGAAATGACGGATGAGCCGGCACCGCGGAAATCCGGAGGATATTACCGAGGCTTACTATCGGGGGCTGATGCATTCGGTCGGATACCGCCGCAAAGATCTGGACAAGCCTCAAATTGTGGTTGTCAACTCCTGGACGGATGTCAATCCGGGTCATAAACCCTTGCGGGAGTTGAGCGGCCATGTGCGCGAGGGTATCTGGGCTGCCGGCGGCTCACCGGCAGAGTTCAACGTACCGGCACCGTGTGACGGCATGGCCCAAGGGCCGGGGCAACATTACATTTTGCCCCAGCGTGATCTGATATCGGCTTCAATCGAAGCGATGGTGCGGTCTCACGGGTTTGAAGGCATGGTCATGCTGGCCTCCTGCGACAAGATTATCCCGGGGATGTTGATGGCGGCCGTTCGCCTTAATCTGCCCACGCTTTTTCTGACAGCCGGTGCCATGATGCCCTGCCATATGGAAAACCGAACGGTTGTCACTTCGGATCTCAAAGAAGCGATCGGCCAGCGGCGCAACGCTGAGATTGACGCAGCAACATTTTTGAACTGGCAGGAACACATTTGTGCAACGTCGGGCACCTGCTCCATGATGGGTACCGCCAATACCATGGGCTGTTTTCTTGAGGCCGTCGGCCTGGCCCCCTTCGGCACCGCAACCATGTTGACTTTTGATGCGGCCAAGGTCCGTCAGGCCCGGGATGTGGGTGAGCAAATCGTATCACTGGTCAAAGCTGAGCGGCCGCTGAACCATTTTTTTAACGAAAACAGCCTGGAAAACGGCATAAAATATATTGCGGCTTCCGGAGGGTCTACCAATGCTGTTTTACATTTAATGGCCCTGGCGACCCTGATGAACGCGGACTTGGATTTAACGACCTTCCAAAAGCTGCAGGCCGCTGTGCCATTGGTCGCCAAATTCAAGCCCGCCTCTGAATTTAATCTCAACGATTATCACATGGCCGGCGGGGTACCGGCTCTGCTGCGGGCAATCAAAGAGGCCCTTTATCTTGATGCGCCCCTTTCGATGGGCGGAAAATTACGGGAAGTGATCAATACATTTCCCGGGCCCGATGGCCGGGTGATCCATCGCGCAGCAAAACCACTGGATACCGCAGGCTGCTTTGCCATTCTGCGGGGCAATTTGGCCCCTCAGGGGGCGGTTGTCAAAAAAAGCGGTGTGGATCCAAAAATGCAGCACCATATCGGTCCGGCGGTGGTTTTTGACGCTGAAGATGATGTGCGCCGGTTTTTGCTGGAGAAGCCGGTCAAGCCCGGTTCGGTCCTTGTGGTTCGTTACGAAGGACCCAAAGGGGGTCCCGGCATGCGGGAACTATCGATCCCGGCGGCGATGTTGGTGGGCATGGGCCTGCACACCTCAGTGGCGATGGTAACCGACGGCCGGTTTTCAGGCGCCACCAGAGGCCCATGTGTCGGCCATGTGTGCCCTGAAGCCTGGGACGGGGGCCCCCTGGCGCATGTTCGCGATGGCGATCGAATTGAAATCAATGTGCCGGAAAATCGACTACAGCTTCTGATTTCGGATCAAGAGCTGCAGCAGCGCCAAAAAACGGCGCCGGTTCGCCCGGATCATCCGGCGCCCGGGCTGCTCAAAGCCTATCGACAAAATGTCTGCGGCGCAGATCAGGGCGCGATCTGGATCTAATTTGACGGTGCGGATACCGCCGGCATCCAGGCTGGCTGTAAGCGGTGTCGAAACCAAGTCCTTTTAAATAGTTTGATCTATCATCATCACATCAAAGATCGAAAAGAGGAGTGAAATGGAAGTTACCCATACCAGATTGTTGGAAGGAGCCCAGACAGCCAGGGGGGTGGCGGTCATCATCGATGTCTTCCGCGCCTTTACCTGCGCCCCTTTGCTGTTTTCTTTCGGTATTCAAAAATCGATTCTGGTTTCCACCCCGGAAGAAGCCTTTGTCCTCAAAGAAAAAAATAGCGAGCTGATTTTAATCGGTGAGGTGGGGGGCATACCGATCGATGGGTTTGATCTGGGTAATTCACCCAGTGAGATACTCAAGAAAGGAACGGCCTTTTTTGAGGGCAAAACCGTTGTGCAACGAACCTCTTCAGGGGTTCAGGGTGTTCTGACCGCCCTGGATGTTGCCGATGAGGTTCTGCCGGCCAGTTACACTTTAGCAAAATCTACCGCCCGCTATATTTTATCGAAACAACCGCCAAGGGTCAGCCTGGTTTCAATGGGCGTGGCGTTAAAGGACATTGCGCCTGAAGATGAATGGTGTGGCGTTTATATTGCCCACCTATTGGGGGTTGGCGATTACAATCACAATGAGGCGCTCAAAGAAATCCTCTATAACCAAACGACCCAAAAATTTTTTGACCCTGCAAAACCGCACTTTCCGCCGGAAGACCCCATTATGTGCCTGCAATTGGATAGCCATGATTTTGTGCTGCGGTCGACGCGCGATGATGGCAAGGTCGTTGTGAACAAGATTGATGTCTAATGATGAAAGGAAAAAGATAAACCGATGCCGATCAAAGCTAAGAAGACACTGACGTCAAAAGGGGTTCGCATGATGATGGATGCCGCGCTTGCCCGGGCAGCCGAATTTGGTATTACGGTTACCGTTGCCATTGTAGACGATGGCGGCCATTTGCTGATGCTTGAACGCATGGAGGGCGGCCGCTTTCATACCGTGCATTCGTCCACGACCAAAGCGGTAACGGCGGCATCAAACAAACGGCCCACGACTACCAAAGGTGCCCAGGGGCAAGAGCTGGATGTCCTCCATGCCCTGGGTCTGGCGCTGGCAGCCGGTCCCAAAAACTGGACGGCGATGGAAGGCGGCTTCCCGGTAATGGTCGAAAACGAGTGTATTGGCGGAATTGGTGTTTCCGGCGGCGACTGGAAACAGGATGAAGACATTGCCCAAGCAGCCCTGGGCGCCATCGGTGCTTCTTAAGCTGAGGGTTCAAAGGTTCAGCGGTTTTAGGTTCGGAAGTAGGGCGGGCCTCTGCGCCCGCCGTTCAGAGGTCGGCACGGAGGCTGACCCTACTTTCGTTTTTGACATCTGTCTTCTGTTATTTAACCTCTGAACGCTGAACCCTCTAATAACTTTCGGAGAGCAAATGCCTGCACCATCTAAAACCATCGTTGTCATGGGAACCATGGACACCAAGGGGCCGGAGCTGGCTTATCTGGCGCAGCAAATCGCATCTGCGGGATGCCGCGCGATTTTAATGGATGTCGGCGCCCATGCCGCCAGCGATACCGATGCGGACATTACTGCCGCGCAGGTGGCGGCTGCCAACGGTGAAGACATTGAAAAGATCCGGGCACTTCCAAGAGGTGAGGCCGTTGAGAAAATGGTCGCGGCCGCAGCGGCTTATCTTCAGCACATGGTCCAATCCGGTGAGGCCCATGGCATAATCGGTGTGGGCGGCTCCGGGGGAACGACCATCTGTGCCGCGGCGATGCGGGTTTTGCCTTACGGCATACCAAAATTTATGGTTTCCACCCTGGCTTCCGGAAATACGCGCTGGCATGTCGATATTGCGGATATTGTCATGATTCCCTCTTTGCTGGACATCGGGGGCTTGAATCCCATGCTGGAGATGGTTTTAAACAATGCCGCCCAGGGTATTGCCGGAATGGTAAAGGGTCATCAGGCCTATCAGCCTTCCGGTAAAAAGGTTATTTCACTGACCATGTACGGTACCACCACCCCCGGTGTCAGTCGCGCCCGACAGGTGGTAGATGATGCCGGATTCGAAACCTGGGTGTTTCACGCCTCGGGTGTGGGCGGGCGCACCATGGAAAAACTGATGTCCATGGGACGGATTCATGCCGTTATGGATATGACGCTGGCTGAGATCGGCGCCCACCTGGTTGGCGGCCTGCATGATGCCGGACCCCACCGCTTGGAGATGGCGGCTCAACAGGGGCTGCCCCAGGTGATCGTCCCCGGCGCCGCTGATACCATCGTTTTGCCGCCGCGTGATCAGGTCCCGCAAAAGTTTAAAAACCGCACCCTCAATTTCCACAACCCGACCATGACCACCATGCGGACCACAGCGGAGGAAAATGTGGCCATTGCCGAGTTTATTGCCGCAAAGCTCAATCCGTCCAAGGGTCCGGTTGTGGTGATGCTTCCTCTGGGGGGGCTTTCAACCATTGACCGGCCCGGGGAAATATTTTATGACCCGGAGGCCAACGGTGCGCTTTTTGCCACCCTCAAGCTTAAATTATCAAGCGCCATTGAGGTCATTGAGGACGAACACCATCTGGATGATCCGGAGTTTGCGATCCTCGTGGGGCAGCAGATGGTCAGCTTGTTAAAACGATAAATCTAATTTTTCACCACGAAAGCACGGAAAAGTGAAAACACGAAAAAGATTGAAATATTTAAGCGCTTCATTCTAGCAGGATTCCTTTTCCGTGATTCCCGATATTTCGTGTCCTTCGTGGTAAAATAAATTATCTAAAAAAAACGACCAAGGAGGCAAGGATGAAGCAGTACACACGTGAACAAGTCTTAGAAAGACTCAAAGCCAAGCTGGCAACCGGCAACATTATCGTTGCTGCGGGAGCCGGCACAGGGATTTCCGCTAAATTCGAAGAAGAAGGCGGAGCCGATCTGATCCTGGTTTTCAATTCCGGCCGGTACCGCATGCATGGTCTGGGTTCGCTTTCCGGCTGGATGGCTTACGGAAATGCCAATGAGGTTACCCTCGAAATGGGCGAGCGACAGATCCTGCCGATTGTCAAAGAGGCGCCGGTGATCTGTTCAATCAACGGCACCGATCCTACCATTGTTATGGAAGTGTTCTTAAAAAAGGTCAAAGCGGCGGGTTTTTCGGGGATCAATAATTTCCCGACCATCGGTATGATCGATGGGAACTTCAGAGCAGCCCTGGAAGATACCGGCATGGGGTATGATAAGGAAGTAGCGGTAACCGCACTGGCAAATAAAATGGGCTTCTTTACAACCGCTTATGCTTTCACGGCCGAAGAAGCCCGGCAGATGGCTGAAGCCGGCTGTGACTGCCTGCTGGCCCATGTTGGTCTTACTGTCGGCGGATCTATCGGTGCGCTTGAAACCATGAGCATCGATGAGGCGGCGGATAAAACCCGCGAAATGGCCGATGCGGCCAGGGCCGCCAAACCGGATATCATGGTGCTCTGTCACGGCGGGCCCATATCCAGCCCGTCGGACGTAGCCGAAGTACTCAAACGTGTTCCCATTGACGGTTTTGTCGGTGCCTCCAGCATGGAACGCCTGCCGGTGGAAAAAGGCATCCGCGAAAAGACGGCGGAGTTTGCGGCCATTAAACTAAAACCATAATCGGCACCTCGCGCACAGTTACCTAAGGTGCAAAAAAAATAGCTGGTCGAAGCAAAATCCGCCCAGCTATTTCTTTTGGATGAAAACGGCTACTCTGCGTCGGGTCCGTATTCCTGACTTTTTTTCCAGTTCATGCGTTCACGCCAGTCCGGATAAATATAGCGGCTGATGTTGCTGTCGTCCGGGTGGAGGTAACGGGCGCCGGCCAGCAGAACCACGGTTTTCATATCGGGTCTGTTTTCTTTGCTCTTGCGGCGCACAATATCCTCCAGATAGGCGGGATCTTCATGGCAATTGCCCCAGTTGTCGTGATGCATGGGGATGACCACTTTGGCGTTCAGGGCTTCGGAGATGCGCCAGACGTCCCAGGGTGACATTTTGTCGGTGTACCCCGGGGCATTGTTGCCCATGTTCATGGTGACCACGTCCACACCGTATTTCTCACCGACCATGCGGTAGCCATTGTGGTAAAGAGTGTCTCCCAGAAAGGCGATGTTGCCGCCCTCGGTATTGAAGATAAAGCTGACCGCCACTTCCTCAAAGGGAGCCGGGGTCTCAAAACCGGTTTTGGTCGCAATGGTGTCGAAGTTGGGAGCCAGATCGATCTTCATATCTTCAATTTGAACGCTCTCGCCGACTTTGGCCACAATCATGCGATCTTGCGGCACGCCCATATTCTTTATCATGCGCCGGGCCGCTTCCGGCGGTGCGATAAATTTACAATTGGTTGTCTGCAGTGCGGCGGCAATCGTGTAAAAGTCCATATGATCCTGGTGGTGGTGGGTGACGCACACCGCATCCAGGCGTTCAAATTTCCAGGGGTCGATCACATGCGGGTTGAGACGCATCCAGTGCAATTTTTCAGCACCGCTGGTGCGGCAAACCCCGCAATAGGAATAATCCGTAAAAATACTGGGGCCGGCATACAAATCAACCGTGAACACCGCTCCGGCCTGGGATTTTAATGCGTATGAGGGGCCGCCGAAATACCACAGGCAGCCGCTGCCGCCGGGGACCTCAAAGTCGGCAATCTCATAATTGAGAAATGACCCCCATTCCGGAAAAACCTCCCTCAGCCAGATGTCGCGGTTCATCTCCCGCGGCAAACCGATGGTGCCACCATCCATGACACCCATTTCGTCATATTTGACGACTTGTTCATCACCCATTGTTTTATCCTCCTCTCAATTTAAATTAAAATTGGAGCATTGGAGTAAAATTAATTGCGGATTGCAGATTGGAATATCGGGTTAGCTATGTGTTTTAAATCCGCAATCTGCATTCCGAAATCATTTAATCTTCTAAATAGGCCCCTTTCATGGCCGACGCCGCGTGTCGCGCATAGCGTTTCAATACGCCCCTGGTGTGTTTCAGATCCGGCAGCGTCCAATTTTTTTTGCGCTCGGCCAGCCGGGCGTTGACCTGGTCAGGCGACATTTGCTTCCCGTCACAGCCGATCACGGATAGGTTGCGGTTGGGGATGTCGATGGATATCAGATCTCCGTCGGCTATCAGAGCAATCGGCCCGCCCCGGCTGGCCTCGGGTGAAACATGACCGATACACGGGCCCCGGGTGGCTCCGGAAAATCTGCCGTCGGTAACGATGGCGGTGTTGCTCAGGGCCGGAATCGTCACCAAGGCCTCGGTGGTTGCCAGAATTTCAGGCATGCCGCTGCCGCGCGGGCCTTCATATCGCAGGATAATGACCGATCCGGGCTCAACGCTGCCTTTTAAAATAGCATCCAGCGCATCTTCCTCGCGATTAAAAACTTTGGCCGGTCCTTGATGTGCCAGCATATCGGGCTCAACAGCTGAAAATTTAATGACGGCACCTTGCGGTGCCAGATTGCCTTTTAACACTGCAATGGATCCGAAGTCCTTGCTTTTGTCGCGGGCAAGAATCACATCCTCCCGCTTTAAATGGTAATTGGCCAGATAACCTTCTCCACGCCTGAAGAAGCCGTCCTTTTCTATTTCGGCCAGATTTTCTCCCAGGGTTTTCCCGCTGACCGTCATGACGTTTAAATCCAGCATATCGCGCAGCTCAATTTGAACCCGCGGAATCCCGCCGGCATACCAGAAAAGCTCACTTAAATACTTGCCTGATGGTTGAATATTGCCCAGATAGGGGATTTCGCGGTTGATGCGATCGAACAGCGCTTCGTCTACATCGATTCCAAGCTGATAGGCAATGGCAGGTAAATGGATCAGCGCGTTGGTCGAACCGGAGATGGCGGCATGAACCCGGATGGCATTTTCAAAGGCCGCGCGGGTTAAAATGTCAGCCGGTTTGATGCCCTTATCAATGAGGGTCATGACCTGCTCGCCGGTCCGGCGGGCGGTGCGCCGGATGTCAAATAAGCTTGCCGGCGTCAGGGCGGCGCCCGGCAGCGTCATTCCCAATGCCTCGGACATGCACTGCATCGTGCTGGCGGTCCCCATGAACTGACAGGCGCCAAATCCCGGACATGCAGAAAGTTTATAGTCGCGAATTTGTTGGGATACATCCTGTCCCTGGCGCATCTGGGTTGCGGTCTCACCCACCAGCACACTATGGGACATATGGGGCCCGATACGGTTGCTGCCCCCCGGGATGTGAATGGCCGGAATATTTAAGCGCGCGGCCGCCATCAGGTGAGCCGGTACGGATTTATCACAGGAGGAAATCAGCACCAGGCCGTCCCAAGGGATAACGCGACCATGCACCTCCACCAGGTCGCAAAGAATCTCCCGTGAAGGCAGAATGTAATTCATGCCGTCATGCAGCATGGCCCACCCGTCACATAAATCCGTGCCGTGAAAGTTGGCCGGCCTGCCGCCTTCCTGAAACACACCAATCGAGGCTTCCTCAGCCAGGCCATTTAAATGATAGCTTCCAGGGTGGCTGGCACCAAATACATCTTCGATCAGAATTTGAGGTTTAGTAAGATCCTTTTCATTCCACCCGGTCCCGCAGGATAGGGCATCGATCTGAATCCATTCGCGCCTGGCTTTCCGACTTCGTTGTTTTTCATGTTCTGGCATGGAGGTTCCTTTGATTAAAGGTTCAGGGTTCAGAGGTTCTGAAGTAGGGTCGGCCTCCGTGCCGATCTGTGAACGGCGGGCACAGAGGCCCGCCCTACTTCTGAATTTGAGAGCCTTGAAATAGGACACCGGTTATTTGATCACCGGAATTCTGTATCAAATTTTAACCATCGCTGTCAATAGATTTCATAAAACATATTTTATGTTTCATGAAACATGTTGACACTGAATTGCTGAAATGGTATTCAAATGTCTGACTCATCAGCTTCAACTAGAAGTGGTTTCAAAACCTCAGATCAGGTCCAAGGGCAAGGCGCAGGCCGATCGAGAAAGACGTTGTTCTCAGCATACATGGGGGTATGTGAGCATTTATCGGAGGTCTGTGCTGCACCCTAATCTATAAAATCAGATGCGAATCCCGTTTGCGGGGCAACGCGGCCATTGGGCCTCAGATGGGGTTTTGAAACCACTTCTAAAAAGGATGCACCAATGCCCAGAGCAAAATCAAAAGTTTATCGGGTGGTTAGAACCAATCTCAATGTCCAGGTGTATGATATTTTAAAAGAAATGATCGCCGATCGACGGTTTGCACCGGGTAGCTCGTTAAATGTCGAAAAACTGACCCAGGAACTCGGGGTCAGTCGTACGCCGATCTGGGAGGCATTTCGAAAGCTTGAGCAGGAAGGAATCGTTGCCCATACACCGCATAAAGGGGTGCGCCTGATTGAGTTGACCCGCCAGATGGCTTTAGAGCTCTATGAGGTGCGCGAGACAATGGAAGCCATGGCCGCCCGGCTCGCGGCCGAGCGGGCAACCCCGGAAATCATCGCTCAAATGGAAAAAATTCTGGCCGAGCAAAAGCCGATCGTCAATGGTAAAAACGATGTGGCCTATTCCCGCTCGGATCACGATTTCCACCTGCTCATCTATAACGCCTGCGGCAATGATTTGTTAAAAGAGATTCTGGAGGGGCTGCGCTACAAGGCGCTGCCCCTGGCATTCAAACTATCGCCGCATTACGCTGAATTTTTGGAATTTCACAAAGAGATACTTCAGGCCTTCCGCAAGCACGATCCCAAAGCTGCGGAAAAAGCGATGAAGCGCCACAATCGCCGCATGCTGGAAATTATCCGGGAGACGCCCTGGGGTGGCGATGGTGAAGAGGAAAACCCATAATGGCAAATTTAGCACTGAATGGCGGCACCGCTGTTAGAACGAAACCCTATCCAGGCTGGCCCCGGGGCGGTGATGAAGAAAAGCAGTGGTTGGATAAAGTCTTAAATAGCGACCGTTGGTTTGCCGGGCTGCAGGGTGACGATCCTGAGGCGCTCGGGACGCTTTTGGCAAAACGATTTGCCGACCTGCACGGCGCTCGTCATGCCCTGCCGGTATCAAACGGCAGCACCGCCATTGAGGTGGCCCTGCGGGCGCTGGATATCCGGCCCGGCGATGAAGTCATCGTGCCGCCCTACACCTTTATTTCAACGGTCACGTCGGTTCTGATGGTGGGCGCCGTGCCGGTGTTTGCTGACATCAACCCCCAAAGCTATTGCCTGGATCCCGATGATGTGCATGGACGGATCGGCCCCAATACCCGGGCCATTATGCCCGTTCACCTGGCGGGCCATATGGCCGACATGCCGCGCTTGAAAGAAGTGGCCGACTCAAAAAATCTGGCCTTGATCGAAGATTGTGCCCAGGCCATTGATGCCGATTTAAATGATAAAAAAGCCGGCACCTGGGGCGATCTGGGGACCTTCAGCTTCCAATCCAATAAAACGCTGACCTGCGGTGAGGGCGGGCTGATTTTGACCAATGATTCCCGATTGGCCGATAAAGTGGTGGCTCTGCGCGCTTTCGGCCGCTTTCGTGAAAAAGAGGCGGTGCGGTCTTCGGATTTAACCTGCCAGCAGATATCCAGCAACTACCGTCTGTCTGAATTTCAGTCGGCGGTGCTGCTGGGCCAGCTGGAAAAATTTCCCGGCGATGATGCCCGGCGGCAGGCCAATGCAAAGCGCCTGACAGAAGGTATTGATCAGATTCCCGGGCTAAACCACATTCGGATCGCCGGGCTGTCTATGAAACACGGGTATTATTATTATCTGCTTCAATATGAACCCGAGACCTATGCCAATCTGGATCCGGCAAGGATCTGTCGGGCGCTTAATGCCGAAGGCATTCCGTTTGTGCCGGGTGATCGCAAGCCGCTGTACACCCATCCGGTCTTTGAGGTGGAAAACTTGAGCAAATATGTCTGCGCCGAGGTTCTGAAACACTATCGGCAGGCGGTGGATCTTGAAAATCCCCGCTGTCCCGCCACCGAGGAAGCCTGCAACCGTACGCTGATTCTGCGCCACCAGGTTCTGCTGGGCGAACCCGGCGGCATGGACGATATCATAGAGGCCTTATGGAAAGTTTATAAAAATATCGATGAATTACGCTAAAGGAGAGAGTGATGCAAGTAACCTACTTAAAAAAAGCCAAACCGGTTCTGGAAGAAGATGTCAAAGCCCTGCGCCAGGGGGTTGAAGGGATTATCGATGCGGTTCGCAAAGATGGCGACGGGGCCCTGGCCCATTACGCTAAAACTTTCGACGATTTTGAAGGTCCCATGCGGGTGGGCGAGGCTGAATTCGAAGCGGCCAAAAAGGAGCTGCCGGCGGAGATTATCGAAGGACTGGATTTTGCAATTGAGCGCGTGACCGCTTTTGCCGAATCGCAGCGGTCGCAGATTACAGAGTTTGAACAGGAAATGATTCCCGGCGTCTTCATGGGCCACCGCCTGGTACCGGTTGATTCCTGCGCAGCGTACGTGCCGGCCGGGCGTTATCCCTGCCTGACCTCTGCCGTGATGTCGCTGGTGCCGGCCAAAGTGGCCGGCGTGCAGCGCCTTGTGGCCTGTTCTTCGCCGGGAAAAGAAAAGCGGATCAATCCGGCCATCCTGTATACGATGGTGAAGATCGGCGCCGATGAAATTTACTGTCTGGGTGGTGCCCAGGCGATTGCGGCAATGGCCTATGGGACTCAGACCATTGACCCGGTGGATTTAATCGTGGGTCCCGGCAACCAGTGGGTCATGGAAGCCAAGCGGCAGGTATTTGGAACCGTGGGCATTGATTTTTTAGCCGGCCCCAGCGAAGTTATGGTGATTGCCGATGAGACCGCGCGGGCGGATTACGTTGCGGCGGATCTTCTGGCGCAATGCGAACATGACCCCCAGGCGCGCGGGGCGCTGGTTACGACTTCAGAAGAGCTCGGTAATCAGGTGCTGGCGGAAATCGAGCGGCAATTAAAGGATCTGACCACCGAAGCGGTCGCGCGCCAGTCCTGGGAAGACAAAGGTGATTTGGTGATCGTCGCCAACCTGGAAGACGCCTGTGTCTGGGCCAATGACTATGCCCCGGAGCACCTGGAGGTCCACACCAAAGACCCCAGAGCGCTTCTGCCGCTGCTGACATCTTACGGCTCGCTTTTTCTGGGCGAAGCCGCGGCCGAAGTGTTTGCCGACAAAGTGGCCGGGACCAACCACATTTTGCCCACCGGGCGGGGGGCGCGCTACACCGGCGGGTTGTGGATCGGTCATTTTTTAAAAGTCATAACCCACCAGTGGGTGGACGAGCGCGGCGTTGACGTGCTGGCGCCCTACTCGGTGCGCCAGGGCGAGTTTGAGACCATGGACGCCCATCGGCGGGCCGCCCTGATCCGTTTGACCAACGAACTATAAGGCCCGATTGAGTTAAAACTCAATCGGGAAGTGGTATTAGGTATTCGGTATCAGGTATTTGAAAAAGGCTGGATTCAGCCATTTCATTTTAATACCCAATACCCAATACCTAATACCCAATAACAAATAACTAATATTTTGGGAGGTTTAAAATGGAATATGAAGAGAAAACAGAGGTTAAGGAAGAAAAAATTTATAATCTTTTTCGCTGTGGCTACCTGGAGGTTCGAGAGTGGTTAAAAGAAACCGACATTGTTATCATTCCGCTGGGAAGCACCGAGCAGCACGGCAGGCATTGTCCGGTGTGCACCGACAGTATTGCCACCGAGCTGCCCTGTCAGATTGCCGCGGAACTGGCCAATGTGCCCTATTATGAGCTTATCCCCTTTGGCTATTCTCCCCAGCACCTGCATCCGCCCGGAATTGCATCCGGCACCGTCACCCTGAGCGCCGCCACCTATCAAAACGTCCTATACGAGGTGGGACGCTCACTGCTGCATAATGGTTTTAATAAGCTCATTTATGCCACCGGGCATACATCCAATATGAAAGCGGTAGACCCGGCCCTGCGCGCACTGCGCTATGAAACCGGGGCGTTTATCTGCTGCTATCGCAATGATGCTGAAGCCGTGCCCGGTCTGATGGGCGATGCCGGAATCATCGAAAATCCGCCCGAAGAGGCCCCTGGCTGGCACGGCAGTGAAGTGGAAGCTTCCGAGTGCATGTACTTTGAACAATTATACGGCAAAAAGATTGTTCATCTGGATCGGACCGAAAAAGAGTATACCCACCCGCCCAAGTGGATTTCAGATGTCAGTGATAAATTTACCAAGAAAAACGGTTCGCCGTTTCTTGAAATGCACGGCAAGAACGTGGCCTGGGTTCCCATGGATCACCAGGAATACAGTGACACCGGCTTGATCGGTTTTCCGGGCAATCCCTTTACGGCAACTGCCGAAAAGGGCAAGAAAATAATCTACAAAAAGGCTGAAATGATGGCCGAGTTCATTGAAGAAATAAAGAAAGTCAAAGTGGAGGTCCGCAATAGAGATTTTTGGAACCGGACGTTCCGACCGGTATAAAATCTATTTCATGCCGGGTTCAAAGGTTCAAGGCTCAGCGTTCAGAGGTTAAATGACAAAAGACACATGTCAAAAACGAAAGTAGGTTCGGCCTCCGCGCCGGCCTCTGAACGATGGGCGCAGAGACCCGCCCTACTTCCGAGCCCGAAACCTCTGAACCTTGTAAACCCTGAACCCCTATACCATAAGAACCAATTGTGATGCAGCAAAAAGCCATCGCCATTATCGCCACCCTGGACACCAAGGGTCCGGAAGCCGCCTTTGTCAAAGCCAGAATCGAGCGGGAGGGGTTTGCCACGCTCGTTCTGGATACCGGCATCCTGGCGCAGCGGGGCCCGGACGGACCGCCGGCGGATATTTCGGCGGATCAGATTGCTAAAGCAGGCGGGCAAGATCGCGTCGAGCTGATTGCCAGAAGTGCTGAGAAAGAAACCCGCAACCGGGGCATTCGGGCGATGTCCAGCGGCTCGGCCAAAATTTTGAGACAGCTCTATGATCAGGGACGAATTTGCGGCGTGATTGGTCTCGGCGGCGCCCAGGGCACCGAGGTCGGCACTTATGCCATGCGGGCGCTGCCCCTGGGGGTGCCCAAGATGATGGTGTCCACGGTGGCCTCCGGGCAGACACCTTTCGGAATTTATACCGGCACCCGGGATCTGACCATCATGCACTCGGTGGTCGATATCCTGGGGCTGAATTCCTTGATGCGCCAAATTTTGTCCAACGCCGTCGGGGCGGTGGTGGGCATGGTTCGGGCCGGATCCATGGAAGCACCGAGCACCGCTCCTAAAATTGGCATTACCATCTATGGCCAGACCACCCCCGCGGCCCTGGTCATTAAACCGCAACTGGAAGCGCGCGGCTACGAGGTTTTTGCATTCCACTGCAACGGCACCGGCGGCCAATCCCTGGAGGAATTGGCGGTTGAAGGCCTGCTGGACGGTCTGTTTGACTTAAGCACCCATGAAATTACCGATGAAATTTTCGGCGGCATCCATGCCAGTAATGCCGATCGGCTGCTGGCCGGGGGGCTGAAAGGCATCCCCCGGCTGGTGGTGCCCGGTGGATTGGACATTATCACCCTGCGCGAGCTGGAAACCGTGCCGGAGATTTACCGCGGTCAACCTTATGTCAAACACAACCCCCACATTACCCTGGTGCGTTTGACCGCCGCGCAAATGGTAAAGGTGGCCGACGTAATGGTTGAACGGCTGAATCAAGCCACCGCGCCGGTGATCGTGGCCATTCCAAAGGGCGGATTTTCTTTTTATAACAAAGACGGTCTGCACTTCCGTGATATCAAGGCGGATGAGGCTTTTATACAAACCCTTAAAACGAAGTTAAAACCTGAAATCGAAATTTGCGAATTGGACGGACATGTCAACGATCCGGTATTTATCGAAGCGATTCTGTCTAAATTTGAATACTTGATGCAACTTGCCGGAGTTAACGCCCGTGCACAGGAGGATACCCCGTCTTGAAGCCGACTCTGGACGAACATATACAAAGAGATCCGCGCATATTGAAGGTCTATTTAGAAGCGCGACGCCGCTATGCCCAAGTCGTTTTATTTCACCACAATTTCACCCATGTGATGCGTGATCTTCATCGCGCCCTGGTGATTGCCGCCGACGAGGGATCCGTGAATTATGGCATTCTGATCCCCAGTGTTTTGTTGCACGACATCGGCTTTTGCACACCGGATTTCAAGAAACTGGGACACGATGTGGCCGGCGCCCGTCTGGCTGTAGAAATTCTCAAGGATCTGGCGTATACCGAAGATGAATGTGCCGCCGTCGGTCACTGCATCCACGCCCATAAGGGCAAGGCCGAACATCCCCGGACCATTGAGGCCCGGATCCTTTACGATGCGGATGTGCTGGAAAAAGCCGGACTGGTTTTTCTCATCTGGGGCGGTAAAATTATCAGTGAGTTCAACGAATCGATCCATCAATTTTTAAAACGGGAAATTGCGGATCGCGAGGCAGAGTTAACACGCGGGCTTTACACCCATAAGGCCCGGGAACTAAATGGCGGCAGGCTCGAGAAAGTTCAGTCGATGTTTCTGCAGATACGTAAGGAGATCACCGAGGATCGTCCGGATTATGAGATCAGCGAGGACGACCTCTGGCAAAATGCGTCACCTTAAGACTCGGGATGATGTTTCTAATAAAAACAATGTCTCACGCAAAGCCGCCAAGTTCGCTAAGATAAAAAAAATTATAATAAATATCCTAACACGTTGCGTCTCTGCCTGAGAATTTATTAAAGGAGAAGACCCATGTCAAACGAAGGGTTCTATGACTTTCATACCCACACGGTTTTCAGTGACGGGGGCATGATCCCGGCGGGATTGATGCAGCGGGCCCTGGTGCGCGGCTGTTTGGGATTGGCCATTACCGATCATGTGGATAGCTCAAATCTGGAATGGGTTTTTGAAAATCTGCTCAAGTTTGTTGAAGAACTTGGACAGGAATGGCAGCCGGGTATCGTGCCGGGAGGCGATGTTACCACCGCCCCTTTAAACACACTTGATTCCGACACTCTGGCAAAAAATTGGCACCTGCCGCTAATTCCGGGGGTTGAACTGACAAGTGTGCCGCCGCGCAAAATTGAGGCCCTGGCCCAAAAAGCACGCTTGCTGGGCGCCAAGTGGATTGTTGTTCACGGCGAAACCATCATGGAACCGGTTGCCCCGGGGACCAACCGGGCTGCCATTGAAGCCCGGGTGGATCTTTTGTCACACCCCGGGTTGATAACAGCGGAAGATGCCGCCCGGGCCGCCGAGCTCGGCGTCCATCTGGAAATCACCACCCATAAAGGTCACGGCATGGCCAATGGTTGGGTGGCGCAGCGGGCCCGGGAGTCGGGCGCCAAACTGCTGTTAAACACGGACTGTCATGTATCGGCAGAGATTCTGGATGCCAAACAGCGCCGTGCGATTGCCTTCGGGGCGGGCTTGACGGCAGAGGAGGTTGATCGTATCTGGCAAAACGGCCGCCGGATTATCGCCCGGATTTTTGGTTAACTCATTGTAAAACCCGGTTGGTGCTTTCGTTGTATCGTGCTGAACATTTAGTTCCCAAAACGGGATGTTGTAACGCTTTGCGTTCCCTGATCAGAAATTTTTAAAATCGCCATATCTCCGTATTCGACCGGACCTTTCCCGGTTCCGCCCAAATATTTATGCATGACCATAAGATTTCCTGAAACATTGCCGACGTACAGCACGACGCCACCGGCATGTTTTGAGAGGATTTCATCTGCGATTTCGTCGACCGTGAACATGCTCATGTTTTGAATGATGGTGATCGGGACATTCGTTTGCTGCGATAGGGGCTTAACAGTATCCAGGTTTCGACCCAGATCGGGACTGTAAATCGCCGTGATACCCATATCCCGGACCTTGGCGACCAGAGCCTGGGCCCTGTCTCTTCCCTCGGGGATAAGATAGCTGCCGTCGACCAGGCCTTTTCCCGTTTTTTCCG
>CAVPNL010000010.1:0-21788 GCA_963706575.1 uncultured delta proteobacterium
TTTCCAATGTGTGGGATTGATCGACCAGCCCCACCCGGATGTCGCGAACATCGGTGGTGACCACGTAACCAAAAACAATCAGCTGCACCAGGGGGGCAATAATCAAAAGCGGTCTGTTTTTCTTGTCTCTGAAAAGCTGAATAAATTCTTTTCTGACCAGCTCGCGGATTCTTAACCCGCTCATCTCATAATCCCTCCTTTTTTAAAATGACCATGTTGATGGTGATCAAAAACACAAACATCAGAAAAAGAACCAGGAAGCTGGGCCACAGATAAGAAAGGCTCAGATTCCGCAAATAGAGTCCGTTGAGGATATCAATATAGTAGGTGGCCGGTATGATAAAGGTGACCATTTTTAGAATGGCGGGCATGTTTTCCTTTGGAAATACAAAATTGGAAAGCAAAAGGGACGGCAGATAAGTCACCAGAATCGCCATCTGATTGGCCACCAATTGGGATTTGGTGAGGGTGGAAATCAACAGCCCGATGCACACTGCCACCCCCAGATATACGCAGGACGCCATGATCATCAACCAGAAGCTGGACTTCATGACCACACCGAACAACAGTTGACCCATTAAAATCGCCACCAGCACATCGACAAGCCCGATAAAAAAATATGGCAAGGCCTTTCCCACTAAAAATTCACCCGCCAGCACCGGCAGCGACCGGATGGTTTCCATGGTTCCGTTTTCATATTCCCGGGCGATCACCAGCGACGTGAGCAAGGCGCCGACGATCATGATAATCAGCGCAATAATCCCCGGAATGATAAAATTGCGGCTTTCCAGATCCTCGTTAAACCAAACCCGGATGCGACCCTCCACCGGGGGCTTTATCTTTTCCAGACCCTGACGGTTGAGAAATTCAATCAGTTGATTCTGATTGGCCCGGGAAATATACGCCATGATGTATGCCCGGGTGCTGCCGGCGAAATTCGGATCACTGCCGTCAATGATCACCTGAAGCGGACTTTTGCGGTCAGACTTTAAGTCGGCTGTCCAGCCGGGCGGAATCACGATTGCTAAAATGGCCTGGTTTCGGTCTAGAGACTCAATGGCCGCAGCACTATCCGCAAGGTGATCAATGATTTTGAAATAAACGGAAGCGTTCAGTTTGCGGATGAAATCACGGCTCTCCATGGTCCTGTCATGATCAACAACCACCGTCTTTATATCCTGCACATCCAGGCTAAGCGCATAACCGAAGAGCAAAATTAAAAGCAAGGGTATAAAAAACGCCAGGTAGAGGCTGCGGAAGTCGCGGATCAGGTGGAGATATTCCTTGCGGGCGATGGCCTTTACGTTTTTCGGATTCACGGCGTCCTCCGGGCCATCAACTTGACGAAAGCGGCGTTTAAATCCGCATCCGGCTGATCCGGCAATATCTTGCGGATAATCTCACGCGGCGGGCCGGCGGCGACAATTTTGCCCTCGTTGATCATGACCACCCGGTCGCAATGCCGGGCTTCCTCCATATAATGGGTGGTCACAAAAACGGTGACGCCCTCGCCGGTGAGCTGCTTGATGAATTCCCAAAAATGCCGGCGGGTAATCGGATCTACGCCGGAGGTGGGTTCATCCAGAAACAATAATTTCGGCTGGTGCAAAAGCGCGCAGCCCAACGCCAGGCGCTGGCGCCATCCCGGCGGCAGCTCGCGGGTCAGACGGTCTTGCATGTTGGTCAGGCGGGTGATCTTCAGGACTTCTTGCGTGCGCTCTTTCCAAATACGCGAGGGGACATTGTAAATGCCCAGATAAAACCGGATGTTCTCAAAAGGGGTCATGTCCAGATATAAAGAAAACTTCTGGGACATGTAACCGATGGCCTGTTTGATTTCCTCGGCCTGGGTGAAAATATCATATCCGGCCACATGGCCGCTTCCCGCGCTGGGGGAGATGATGCCGCAGAGCATGCGAATGGTGGTGGATTTACCGGCCCCGTTGGGCCCCAGGAATCCAAAGATTTCTCCGGTTCGTACGGAAAAGGAAATTCGATCAACCGCCACAAATTGACCGAATCGTTTTTCCAGATCTAAAACATTTACCGCTTCAGGATCCAAAACCGTCCTCAGCCATGGCTTTGTCTGTCGCCTGGATCCGGTGAATCATGGCTTCTTCGAGATCGGAAAAACCAGCCTGAATTTCATGAGGCGTCGCGATGGCAAGAATGCGCGCGTTGTGCATCAGGATCAGCTGGTCACATTTTTCACCTTCATCCAGATAGGCGGTTGAAACGAGTATGGTCATCCCGTTTCGCTTCATTTCAGCCAAAATATCCCAAAATTCCTGGCGCGATACCGGATCGACGCCGTTGGTCGGTTCATCAAGAATCAGTGCCTTGGGCTGGTGCACAAGCACACAGGCCAATCCCAATTTTTGTTTCATCCCGCCCGACAGATCGCCGGCTTTTCGATCGACAAAAGGCAACAAGTTGGAAAACCCGAGGTAATAATCTCTGCGTCTTGTGCGCTCAGCCCCGCTGATACCGTAAATGTCCATGAAAAAATCAAAGTTTTCAGCGACCGTCAAATCCTGATACAGGCCAAACCGTTGAGGCATATAGCCGATGACTTCCTTTACCCTAGATTTCTGGTTTACGATTTCCCGGCCGTCCACAATGATATTTCCGGATGTCGGTCGTAACATAGTGGCAATCATTCTAAGCAGCGTGGTTTTGCCGGCACCGTCTGATCCAACCAGTCCGTTGATCGTTCCCACCTTAATCTCGAATGTGACCGCAGAAACAGCGTTTAAGGATCCAAAGTTTTTGGATACATCATCCACCTTGATGAACGGCAGATTGTCGCTGGGCGCAGAGGGGTCAGCAGCTGTCAGATTATTTAAACCATGCATCGGCGGGCATCCCGGGTTTGAGTTCGAGATTCGGATTGGGTATTACAATTTTGACCAGGTAGACGAGCTTCACCCGTTCTTTGTGGGTTTGAATAATTTTAGGGGTGAACTCGCCCTCAGGTGAAATAAAAGATACATTCCCGGCATAGGTCTTGGATGGAAAGGTGTCGATTTTCACTTCCACCTTTTGACCGGGTTTAACCCTTCCGATTTCAGTTTCAGCCACAAAAACCTTCAGATCCACCTGCGACAAATCGGCCAGTGAGATGACTTCCCGGCCGGGCGAAACGACCTCGCCGGGTTCCACATTGCGGCTGACAAGAATACCGTTAAACGGAGCTCTTAATTCGGTATGTTTCAGCAGGATCTTTGCCAGCTCGAGCGTTGCTTTAGCGGAAAGCACCTGGGCTTTGCCAGCTTCCACCTCCTGCTCGGATGCCTCGATTTTTTTCAAATTATCTTTGGCCTGTTTGAGGGCCGCCCGGCCTTCTGCCAGCTTGGACCTCGCGGTTGCGATGGATTCTTTTCGGTATCCTTCTTTAAGAAGTTCATAGCCTTTCTTGGCGCTTTCATATCCCTTTAGGGCAGTTTCATATTTCAGATCAGTGGTTTCCTTATCATTTTCGGCAATAATTCTTCTTTCGAAAAGCCGGTCGAATCGGATTTTATCTTTGTGCGCCTCTTCCAGGGCAAATTGCGCCTGTTCATAAGCATAACGAGCCTGATCGACTTCCTGGACGCGATAGCCGGCTTCAAGTTCGGCCAGTTGGGACTGCAGCGCCTGAGCCGAGGCTTCGACTCTTTCAACTTCTGCCGGAAGTACTTTGCGATTGAGCTCCAGAAGGGTTTCCAGTTGTTTTAGATTTTCCCGGGACCGCATCAAATCAGACCGGGCTTGATCCCGGCGCGCATTGAATTCTTCTTTTTCGAGCACGGCGAGCAGCT
Source organism: uncultured delta proteobacterium (assembly GCA_963706575.1). Taxonomy (GTDB): domain Bacteria; phylum Desulfobacterota; class Desulfobacteria; order Desulfobacterales; family JAHEIW01; genus JAHEIW01. Next base: position 3,801 of record CAVPNL010000010.1, read on the forward strand.
GATTTTTTTCAACCGCCTGTCCCTCGTCAAAAAAAACATCTTTCACGCGGCCGCTGACTTGGAAAGCGAGATTGGCTTGGGTGGCTTCGATGGTGCCCGAATAATAAAGTTCGGCAATGCGCTCTTTTCTCTGACCCCAGTAGACCAGAGCGCCTACCCCTAAGAGCAAAACCAGAAAAATAATCAAAATCAACCGTTTCTTCAATTCGGCCTCCAATCTGATGAAGAAGAAATGTATAGCACTTTCCTGCCGCAATATTCAAGCTGGAATAAACTGTCAAAATAAGATACACATTTTGTCGTCGGCGAATTTTAACCGCTCTGCAGGATTTCGATGATCGGATATCGACAAAAAAAGCTGCGCAAAAGTCTCATCATCCGCGCCCGGGTCATTCAGGCCGTGCGCAATTTCTTTATTGATAAGGGTTATCTGGAAATCGAAACACCCGTTCGGATTCCAGCCCCCGCGCCGGAGGCCCATATCGATGGGGTTGAATCCGGCAACTGGTTTTTGCAAACGTCTCCGGAAATCTGCATGAAGCGATTGCTGGCTGCGGGTTTCCCCCGCATATTTCAGATCTGTAAGTGTTTCCGTCAGGGAGAAAGGGGTCGTCTGCATCTGCCGGAAATGACACTGCTGGAATGGTATCGCTTGAACAGCAGTTATCTGGATATGATGAATGAGTGTGAAACTCTAATCGGCCACATTGCCCGTCAGATAAGTTCAAAAAACATGATATCCTACCAGGGCAGCGAAATAGATCTGACACCTCCCTGGCGCCGAATACCAGTTGCCGAAGCATTTGAAAAATTTGCGCCGATGACGATGGCTGCCGCCCTGGAAAACGACCGGTTTGATGAGATCATGGTAGAGGCGATTGAACCGAATCTCGCACAACCGCAGCCGATCTTTCTGTATGATTATCCGGCTTCGCGCGGAGCACTGGCCAGATTGAAACCGCAAGACAGCCGCTATGCCGAACGCTTTGAGCTATACATCGGCGGCCTGGAGATATGCAACGCCTTCAGCGAACTGACCGACCCGGTTGAACAAAGAACCCGCTTTGAACATGAACAGGAACGTCGCCGAGATTCCGGCAAGCGCGTTTATCCCCTGCCGGATAAATTCCTCGACGCGCTAAAAGATATGCCGGAAGCTGCCGGCAATGCCCTGGGAATGGATAGATTGGTGATGCTTTTTGCCGATACGAAAAAAATTGACGAGGTGGTTGCCCTTACACCCGAGGAACTCTGACTAAAGGCGGGTTATTGAGCCGGGTTGGCAAATGGTCGAAGATCTAATTAAATCTTTCAGTATCCAAATCAAATTGATGCACCCGCTTTAAACTTTTTAAATCATCACAGGCACTTGCATTTCCAGCCGCACAGGCCCTTTTTAGTTCTTTTTTCATACTCGAAGGATCATGCAGCAAATAGAATCCCATGGCTTTTGCCATATAAATCGCAGACCAGTTCGGGTATTTTTTCTCTAATCGATTTAGATAAATCATCGCCGGGCGCAATTTTTCCTTGCGCAGCAGCCTGTAAGCTACAGAGATATCAACCCCCGGTTCGATTTCATCTGTGATTTCGGGCTCCAGCTCCTCTTTTAAGGATTCATTGGCTTCCTTGATTTCCATTTGTTTATCTAAAATATCGGCTTCGATATAGTCAGAACTATGGATAGCGGCTCGGATACGAATATGGAAAATAAACGTATTCCCGGAAGATTCTATATTTTCAGCAATTACTTTTGAATGGATTTTAGTTGCAACCAGGCTGTAGATCTCTTCTTTTTTTTGTTCGTAGCTTAAAACAAGATGTTTGCCGGCAAGATATCGTCCGGCAGATTCAACCGCCTTTTTCTTGGCTTCAAACAGCGCGATCTGCCTTGCAAGCGTTTTGGATGTGCCGGTCCGGGCCTGGAATTTCCCTTCAGAAACAAGCTCCAAAGAATCCGCCTCGGCGCCCTGTGCCCATCTGTGGGGGCCTGAAATAAGCAGCAACGAAATGACGATCACTGTGCAGATGATGGTTCGCTTTTTTATTTTCTCATTCACAATTACATTGCTCCTAATGGTAGACTTATTTTTAATTCGCTTTAAACGGTTTGACGCTGCCCAATTTCTGCTCCACTTCATAATTAACCGTCACCATCCAATCGAGATAGGCGGCATCCAACTCTTTCAAAGACTGCACGATTTCCTGTTTAAGTGTGGTTTCCAGCGCCGTGCCGCGGCCGGGCCAGATCCGAAATTTGATCCGCAAAAACACCTTGCCCGAGCTGGTCTTTATACGACCTTCTGATGAGGGTTCGGTAATAAACAGGCCGCTAAATTGCTCGAAGGCGGAAGCCACAGTGGATTGGACCAACGCCTCCATCCGGTCGGCGATCTCTGGCTCCCGACTTAAGGTAACATCTACCAGACAGCGCACGTACCCCCGGGGATAATTAATGACATTTGTGATGGTCCGATTGGGTATAAATACTTCGGCTCCCAGATAATTTTTAAGCACCAGAAAACGCATACCGATGGTCTGAACAATTCCGGTTTGACCTGAAATTTCCACCATATCATCTACATCTACCAGGTCCGAAAAAATAAGTGTCAGACCGGTCACTACATCCTGCACCAGTCCTTGGGATCCGAATCCAACCGCCAAACCCAATACCGAAGCGCTGGCGAGATAGGCCGTCAAAGAAACGCCGAATTCTTTTAGCACATAACCCACTGCTCCAAAATAGAGAACAAAAATAGCAATACTGGTCAGCAGACCCAAAAGCGAGCGCGCTTTGGCAAATGAGCGCCGGGGCATGGCGGCCATTAACCGCTTGCCGGCAGCTTTTATGATCAGGACGGCGACATGCACGCCGACAACGACGGCGATAATGATCAAAATTCGCCATGGATAGTTCAGGGATAAAGTCATAGGACCATCTATCGTTTATGGGTGTCTGCGGGAAGCGTATCTTTTTTTTAAAATTGATATCACAGCTGTTGCTAATTTTGAATGAGATATTTAAGATGGGTCAATGTAACAAATGTCTTATTCAAAGGCAAATGTCTTTGCGCGGTTGCTTCAACCTGTTTGCACTTTTGGATGTAATGATGTCACAAACCCATTTTAAAAATCAGGCCGCTGACGCTAAAGTTGGGACCCTGGGGACCTTTGCCGGGGTTTTTACACCCAGTATTTTGACGATTCTCGGTATTATCCTTTTTCTGCGCCTGGGCTTTGTGGTCGGCAATGCGGGGCTGGGCCAGGCCTTGATCATATTGGCTCTGGCCAACGGTATTTCGGTGCTGACCACCTTTTCTCTGTCTGCCATAGCCACCAATCTCAAAGTCAAGGGCGGTGGGGATTACTATCTGATCTCCCGCACGCTGGGGCCGGAATTCGGCGGTGCCATCGGCATTGTCTTGTTTCTGGCACAGTCGGTTTCCATCGCTTTTTATTGTATCGGATTCGGCGAGGTGCTTGCCCACACACTGGCTTTGCCGGAAGGCTACTATGCCCAGATCATTGCCGCGGCTGCGGTGGCCTTCTTGTTTGTATTTGCCTGGCTGGGTGCGGATTGGGCAACCCGGTTTCAATATCTGGTGATGGCCATCCTGGCGGCAGCGCTCTTTTCTTTTTTTATCGGCAGCATCACCAAATGGGACAGCACGTTGCTGGTCCGGAACTGGACCGCACCCGAAGGCGGCCTGAGATTTTGGGTTATTTTTGCCATTTTTTTCCCGGCGGCGACCGGCTTTACCCAGGGGGTCAGCATGTCCGGTGACCTGAAAGATGCCGGCAGGAGCTTGCCGCGCGGGACCTTCACTGCCGTGGGCGTGTCCATTGTGGTGTATTTCCTGGCAACGATTGTTTTCGCCGCCACGCTGCCGTCCGAAACATTAATGCGTGAATATGAATCCATGAATCGGGTGGCCGCGGTGGAATTTCTCATACGAGCCGGGGTCATTGCCGCCACCCTGTCTTCGGCCATGGCGTCTTTTCTGGGGGCCCCACGGATTTTGCAATCCCTCTCAGGCGATCGAATTTTCCCCTTCCTGCTGCCTTTTGCCAAGGGGTATGGGGCGGCCGGTAACCCCCGGCGAGGCGTCTTGCTTTCAGCCGCAATTGCTTTCGCCACCATCGGGCTGGGAAAGTTAAATATTATCGCACCGGTGGTTTCCATGTTCTTTTTAATTTCCTACGGCCTGTTGAATTATGCCACCTATTTTGAAGCCCGTGCCGGCAGCCCATCGTTTCGCCCGCGCTTTCGCTGGTTTGATCAGAGACTTAGCCTAGCGGGTGCATTGGCCTGCCTGGCAGTGATGCTGGCGATTAATATAACCGCCGGTTTGATTGCCATGGCAATTTTATTCGGCTTATACCACTATTTAAAACGGACCAGCGGTCCGGCCCGCTGGGCCGACAGCAGGCGCTCCTATTACCTTCAGCGTATTCGGACAAATTTGCTGGCGGCAGCCCAGGAACCCGAACACCCCAGGGATTGGCGGCCCCAGTTGCTGGTGTTTTCAGCTGACCCCCATCGACGTCAACGGCTACTGCATTTCGCGGAATGGCTCGAAGGCGATACCGGGTTTGCGACGGTGGTCCGCATCCTGGAGGGCGAAGGGCCCAAAATGCTGAAACTGCGGGATGAGGCCGAAAAAGAGCTGCGCAAAGACATCGCCGATAGCGAATCAGAGGCCTTTCCCCTGGTTCTGGTCACACCCACAATGATTCAGGGAATCCACACCCTGGTTCAGGCTTATGGGATCGGCCCCTTGAAAGTGAATACGATCTTATTGAACTGGTTCGAACATGAACCTACGGCCAAACGCGGTATTCGTGAAATTCTGTATGGCCGTCACATCAAGACGGCTTTTCGCCTGGGCAGCCATATCATTGTTTTAAAAACAGATGAAGAAGAGTGGGAAAGATTGAAAGCGATCCCCGCCGAGGAGCGCCGGATCGATGTGTGGTGGTGGGATGATGCCAGCAGCCACTTGATGCTGTTGCTCGCCTATCTGACGACCCGCAATAAAGACTGGCAGGGTGCCAGCATCCGCGTCCTGGCACCCAGCTTTGATCACCCCACTGAAGACACGATGGCAGACTTTCGCCAGAAGCTTGAAAACGCCCGTATTAATGCCGAGCCTGAAATGGTTTTTAATGCCAAACCCAGCAACGTCATCGGATATTCAAAAGGGACATCCCTCGTATTTTTGCCGTTCCGCCTGAAAGGTAATCAGCCCGTGGATCCATTTGACCGGCCGGTCGAACAAATTCTGACTGATCTGCCGCTGACGGCACTGGTACTGGCAGCCGAGGATATCGAACTGGAGGCCGAGCCCGAAGACGGAAAGGTGGCTGAAATCGCCGCAGCGGCAGATGCTTTGGCTGATGCCGAAAAGCGCGTGCAGACTGCAGAAAATGACGCTGAAACAGCCGCCGCTGCTGCCGCAAACGCCAAAGAAAAATTGCAGCAGCAAATTGAAACTGAAGCCGGCGCAGCGCAAATCGATGGGTCCAAAATTGATGCGCTAAAGTCGGAATTGAAAGTCGCTGAAATACAGGTCGAAAAAGCAGCACGCCGGTCTGCGAAAGCTAAAACAAAAGCCGAGGAAGCCGCCAAAGTCGTTGAAGCGTTGGGCGTGCCAGCCGCAAAAACCGAAAAAAACAGAAGCGAAGCCGACGATTCGAAATAACCATCACCTCTTGACACCTTTTAATTCTGACGCACCTTATCTGAAACAAAGCGAGACAAAACCCAAAATTTTAAATAACTGCCATGAAAAAACCCAACAAAAGTGTAGATACCGTACTCGTAAATTTGCTTCGAAAGCGCATTCTGTGGATACTCTTTGGCCTGGCACTATTCGGAACTTTGCTGCTCATTGCAATGCCATTTGGCATCGAATACGGGTTCAAGCGCTACCTGCTAAGTCAAGGAGCGGATCAAGCCGATTTGGAAGATGTGAACTTCAATCCCTTCACCGGTCGCCTGGTCGTAAAAAACCTGATCGTTAAAGTGGGCGCTGAACAGGTTTTGAACGTTTCCGAAGCCGGTTTTACCCTTGACTGGTCTCCCTTTTTTAAAAAACGTTTTATTTTGGAAAAGGTCGATCTCAGCAATTCCACGATCACAATCGAAGAATTGCCGGATGGGCGCTGGCGAATTGGAGGCCTTTCGCCCGCACCGTCTGAGGATAAATCAACTGCCCCATCATGGGGTTTTGGTCTTGCCGAGCTTCAGATTCAAAATAGCATGGTGAAATTGCGCAGCGCGCAACTCACAACCGAACTAAAAATCGAGCAGGCCCGGTTGGTGCGCTTGAGGAGCTGGCTTCCCGATCAGAAGGCCCGCCTCGAGTTTAGGGGGCAACTCAATGACGGCAAACTGCAATTTAAAGGGGATTTTTCACCGTTTGGCAACGGCACCGCTGTTGACGGTTCTGTAAAACTGAGCGGATTGACGCTTACCCCCTTTGCGCAAGTGATCGCGGCCGATCCGAGCACTCTGCAGGGCCGGCTGGATGCTGATGTTACCATTCTCGGCAAAATCAGCGCTGAACAAAGATTCAGTTACGATCAAAAAGGTCGGGTGGTTTTGCATCAGATACGAACACGGTTCGGAGGCCTCACAGTTGCCGACGAAGACATCACCTGGGACGGAACGGTCCAGGTCAAATTGCCGGCTGCTTCCGATGCGCTTCAGATATCAGTCGCCGGGCAATTGGAAGGCAACGGTGGTTTTGTAAATCCGACACCGGATAAATTAGGGTTTCAGCACAAGGGGCTGGTCTGGAACGGAAAATTTATTCTGGACCGCAAAACACAGACGGCTGACTATAACTTCGATGGCGCCCTGGCGCTTCAGGATTTTAAAATGGCCACCCCCGAAATGAATCTGGCCGAGGAAAACCTCCGCTGGGACGGAAACGTCCGGATCGCCGTACCGGATTCACCCGACGCGCTTAACGTTACAGCCGCGGGAAAGCTGGCGGGAAAAGGGGCATCAGGGGCATCCCTGGATTCACCTTCGGCGAATTTTAAGCTTCAGAGCAGTGGCCTAGATTGGAACGGGGAGTTTGCCTTTACCGCAAAAAAGGAAACAGCCGACGTCAAACTCGATGGCGATCTGAAGTTCGCAAAGCTTGAGGTTGCCACCCCTGATGTGCTTCTGGCCGAAGAAGACCTCGGGTGGAGCGGAGACCTTCAATTGTTGCTCCCTGAAAACAGCGCAGCACAGCGGTTGACAACCAATGGAAGTCTCGAATCCAGGCGTCAAAGGATCTTTTTGGTCCGAGAAAATTTGAACCTCGCAAACGAAAATCTCTCATGGAAGGGTCGCTTCGTCTGCGGGCTGCAGGATGTTACGGCCGGCCTTGCGGCTGAAGGTGATCTCAGCTTAACCGATCTGGCAATTACCGCCGCGCCCAAAAAATTAAAGTTATTGGCGTCAAAGGCGGTCAACTTAAAATCGATCAAAGGAGACGCGGCCACGCAATTCAGCGTCGCCACAGCAAAAATCACCGGCCTGGATCTTATCGGCCAAGCGGGCTCGCCTGAAAAGGATTCGCTGTTTAGCGCCTCAGAGGTGCAGGTTGACACCGTCAAACTCGAGCGGCTCAAAACGCTTTCAATAGAATCAGCCCGCATCGTAGCCGCCAAAGGGGTGTTGCATCACAAAAATGATGGTCACTGGCGCTACATCGATGATTTAACAGCCTTTATGGCCGATTCCGGATCGAGCGCTCAAAAAAAACCATCGCAAAACAGGGCGGCGCAAAAAGCCCAAGCGCCTGCAAAAGAAGAAGATGTTGAATTTGGAATCCGCATTGGGAGCCTGGAAATTGTCGGAGACAGTGTGGTGCATTATGAAGATGAAACCGTCAGCCCGACCTTCAGCACCGAGGTCCGTCTGAAAGAAGCCCGCGTGACGGATATCAACAGTGCGAAGCCTGATCAAGCCAGCCCTGTATCGTTGGTCGCTGAATCAAGAAAATACACGCATTTAAAGCTGCAGGGCAATGTTCAGCCTTTCGGTGAACGCATCAGCATGGACTTAAAAGGTAAGATCAAGGCAGTTGAACTGCCGCCGCTGTCGTCCTATGCCGCCAAAACGCTGGGGTACAATCTGATCAGTGGAGAGATGGACGCCGACATCGACCTCAAAATTGCTGTCGGCAAACTGCAGGGCGAAGGTAATCTGAAGTTTTACAACCCGATCGTCGAGGCCGTCGATCCGGAAAAAATGAAAAGCGAGGCGGGCCGCCCCATCCCCCTGCAGAGCGCCTTGAAACTTCTGCGCGACAATGACGATGACGTCCGCTTGAAGATACCGATCTCCGGTGATGTGAGCGATCCGAAATTCAGCATTTCGGATGCCATCAACCAGGCCTTCATCAACGGCCTTACGATGGCTACGCTATCTTATATGAAGTATATGCTGGGGCCATATGGTATGGCTATCGGTATCGTCGAACTGGGTGCAAAGTTTGGCCAAAAAGCGCTGACCGGCATCCGCCTCAAGCCGGTTGACTTCCAGCCCGGCGCTTCCGACCTGGACCCTGCGGCCATGGAATACCTGGGCAAAGTGGCGGCCATTCTGAAGGAAAAAAAAGATTTGCGCCTCAGGTTGTGCGGGTGGGCGACGGATAGCGATCGAATGGGGCCGCGCGAGGCGGCGGCAGATACTCCGGCAGCGCCGTCCGGGGCAGAAAAATCAGGGCCCGACGGGCAGATCGTCGCTTCAAAAGACGATCATTTTCCATTAAGCAACGAGGCGATACTCGCGCTTGCTGAACAGCGCGCCAACCGAATCGAAGATATCCTGGTCAGCCAGCATGGTATCAAAAACAAGCGCATTTTTATTTGCACCCCGGAAATCGATGAACATCCCGAGGCCAAACCTCGCGTGGAGATCGTTTTTTAGCCAATAGAGGTCTTTCATCCATTACGGCCGAACATGCCTGCGTCTGAACAATTCATTATGAAGTCCCCTCCGATATCGCATCCGAAGTGAAAAAAAATTGTACGATATGAAAGTCTTGACAAAATAGTGGCACAATTAATAAAGTCGGCTTGCAGGGGCCCTCTCACTTGGCAACTGAGACCACTTCGAATAAAATTTAAGGAGAATAAAATGGGGAGCTATTTTAAAGCGTTTTTGTTGCTCATTGTACTCGTTGTGCTGGTTACGTTCGGTATAAAAAACAATGAAACAATGATATTGCATTTTTATTTTCAATTGAGCAGTATCCCAATTCCGGTATATGCTGTCGTATATGGTTCCCTTATCGTGGGAGTATTTATCGGGATGATCGTCGGTATCAGCGGCCGATTTACCCAGCGCAAAAAAATAAAACAGTTGCAGAAAGAAAACCGTGGTTTAAAAGATAAAGTTGCAGAGCCTGCAGCCGAAGAGACGACTGCTGAAGAAAAGGCGGTTGTGGAAACGGAAGCTTCACTGGATGAGACCCAGGCGATTGGAAACGATCCAGAAGATAAAGAACAGGTTTAGCCGGCTTCCAAGTGCGAGAGGCCGGCACCCCATTTTTTCGATATTGGTCATCTTGGGGTCGGTCAAACGTTGAGCGTAACAGCCGGCAATCCCGATTCAACCGCTGAGCAGCAAACTGCTGTGGATACCGTGTTCCCCTATCGTATTTTAATTACCACCAGTGTCACATCATCTTCAATTTTCTTTCCTTTTGCAAATCGGTACAGCATATCCATTAAAATATTTAAGATTCCCTTGGCACTCAGGGCCGCATTGGCCCGGATAAGGTCATATATCCGATCTTTGCCGAACATCTCTCCAGCGACATTTTGGGCTTCCCAGACTCCATCGGTCGCCAGAACAATAATCTGGCCTTCTGTAAGATCCCCTTTTTTGTTTTCGGTAAACACCCATGATTCTTCTACCCCCAGCGGAATGCCCTCTCCTCCAAGCGCTTCAAACGATCTCGTCTTGGGATCGTAGAAAATGGCCGGATCATGACCGGCGCGTACCCACTCGAGTGTTTTATGCTCGTGGTCAATTCTCAGATAAAACAGGGTCATGAAATTGTTATATTCGGCGACATCTTTGGCAAGTTGACCGTTGACATCTGAAATGATCTGTCCGAGCGTTCCGGGCAATGCGATTCGCTGACGAAGAAACGCACGCGCAGACGCCATGAGCAGGGCCGAGGAAATTCCATGCCCGGATACATCACCGACGACAACGCTGATTTTTTTGCCATTTTTCCCGTCGAATTCCAGAAAATCATAATAGTCGCCCCCGGTTTCATCGCAGTAAATACTTTTCCCGGCAATGTCCAACCCCGGTATTTCCGGATTTTTGCTAGGTAGAAGCTTTTGCTGAACCTTCATGGCCAGGTCCATGGATTGATGCAGCCGGAGATGATCCTCGAGTTTAGGCCCAATCTCATTGAAGGCCTGAACCACCAGATCGCGCTCATCTCCGGTACGCAAGCCCAGCTTCACAGAGAAATCGCCGCTGGACAGTTTCTTGGCGGCTGCGGTGATCCTTAACAGGGACCGCGTAATCATATAGGAGCCCATAAGGGCGGCGGCCGCAAGGAAAACAATCGTTAGAAATGTGGCCGCACCGGCAAAAAGAATTTGGTCTTTTATATACGCAAAAAATGTTTTGCTGGCCTCATCCGGCAATGCCATGATAACTGATTTGGGCACAATCGCTACAAATTGGATAAGATCATCTATACCGGCATAGGCCCAAATTGATTCTACATTCTTAAACGGCAGCGCCGTATATCCGGCCTGTCCGACCCTAAGTTGTTTAATAACGACATCAAATCCGACGCTTTCTGAAGAAGAGAGCCATTTTTTTCCTGCCACCGGTGCCCAAGATCCGCGATCGTGTTGATAGTCTTTATGGGCCAGGATTAAAAGACCGGATTGATGCATCTGCGGATCGAGGGCGGTCGTCACAATAAAAGAATGAGCATCGGATGCCCACAGCGGGGAGAGCGCACTTTTTTGTAACGCTTCGGTAAAGCGAATATCGATGGCCGCAACTCCCAAAAAAGACCCATCGGGCCGGTACAAGCGTTGTGAAACCGTAAAGGTTAAAAATCCGGTGTCGGTATTTATGCGGGGCAGGGTCCAGGTCGGTGTATCTTTTGCTTCGGTGAACCATGGATACCACTGGGGCTCAAAACTCTCCAGATAGCCGCCGTGACCCGGATAGGACATATAGATGCCGTTGTGCAAACAGATATGGGCCCAGTGCAATGTTTTGCCGAATTCATTGGAAAGTTTTCTGAAAGTGGGTATCATCTGGCTCAAGGAGGCGAGATCCGGGGCGATCTTTTCTTTTTCAAGGTCCGGCGGCAACAAAAATACGGGCTGATTGAAGCTAACCGCATTATCCAAAAACTCGCCGTCATGGGTTTCCATTCGGTATCGCTGAATCGGCAAAAAATCTTCAGGAGCGGTGCGCGGATCGTCAAAATCGGCCGCAACATAAATTTTAGAGGATTCAGCGGTCTTTTTCGAAAAGGCGAGTTCAGCTTCACCGGCCAAGACCTGAAGATAAAACGCCATGGCATCTTTGGTTCGCTGTAAAACTTTTGCCGAATTTTCTGCGGTTTGCCGCAGCTCCATCCCCACGATATGAGTGAGCCGTATACGTGCATCCTCAGAAATCGTTTTCCCCAAAAGCATCGTTCCGCGCTGACTGACGACGGTGACCACAATCAACGGCGTCAGACTGAACACCAGCAAAATGATAAAAAATTTCCAGCGCAGTTTCAGATTGAACTTGAAGCCAGGTATCATTGTTTAAATTCCCCAAAAAGAAATTTCTATAATGATAAAACAGTGCCGCTATAAATAAAAGCGTAAATTAATGTCATCGCCGGAAATGCTCGGGCCCGGTCCTGTTCTCCTGCAATGATCCTGCGGCTTTTATTGACACTCGGCCGGCAACATGATAGCCGGTAACAGCAAAAAGATCGTGAAAGACCGCGCAAAACGCCGATTATGGGTTTTAGCGGATCCGTGATTCTTAATCTATTATTTACTGGAGAGGCTTATGCGTCTGTATTTAAATCGCTTTTTAGGCGCGGCAATGCTGGATGTCAAGCTATATCAGGAAGTCGCAGCGGAACCGCGGTTTCTGTATCAGGCCTGGATAACCGTTTTGATATACGCGATGCTGGCCTCCTGGGGAAGCTTTGGCCGGGCCGGTGCTGTCGGCTCCAATATCGGATTGATAACTACCGTGATCGGATGGTATGTCTGGGCTTTTTCTACCTATTATTGCGCCACCAAATGGTTTCGTGAAACATCGGCCGAGGCCGCGCGCGGTGATCGCAAAACCGTTATAAGGGTAATGGGCTTTGCCTGTGCACCGGGGGCAATCCGTCTTCTGGGACTCTTACCGGGTCTGGGCATTCTGGCTTTAGTGGTGTCTTCAGTCTGGATGATCGCTACCGCTACAGTCGCCGTAAAGGTGGCATTCCATTTTGAAAGCACCGCGAGGGCCGCCGGAGCCTGCGTCATTGGCTGGATCATCGGCGCGATTACGCAAGGGTTGCTGCTGGTTATGTTGTTTCAAATTTTCGGCGTTTCTTGATAATCGCCGGCATCCGCCGCATTCCGGTTTTGAGCATTTATTTAGAATCTATCTCAAAAATAGGATTTTGGTTCAAGATCGCGGCGGGGCCGAGCTTTCCAGCGTTGCTGGACTTCCCGCCTGATTAAATCCTCTTTGTGGGTCGTAAACCGGAGGCATACTGTTGTATGTCGAGGATTTAAAGCGAGGCACCAACAAAGATATGGGGCCAAAAGACATTTTTGAGATGGGTTCTAGTTGCGCCGACAGCATTAATACCAACCCGTAAAATGAGAATTATGCCGCCTGCCGATCCCTCAAGACTGATATTTGAAAGCCAATCGGTTTCTGCGAAATTTATCGATCCCTGCGGCACCATCGCAGAACGAATCATTGAAATCCGCACCAACCCCGTTACCGGGCGTACCTGCCGCATCTCATTTAGCCGGATTGATGAAAAAGAACCCGGAACCGAGTCACTGCCCCAACCGCCGCCGGAGGCGGATAAAACGGCCCAATGCCCGTTTTGCAAGCCCCAGGTGAGCTCCCAAACACCTCAGCTGCATCCCGATCTATCGTCCTCAGGGAGGCTGGCTCAGGGAGATTCGCTTCTGTTTCCCAATTTGTTTCCTTACGGCAGCTATTCCGCCGTCAGCCTTTTCGACAATGCGCACTTTGTTGAAATCGGCAATGCCTCCGCTGCGTCATATACAGACAGTTTTTTAAATTGCAGCCGCTATCTTGCAAAAATCAAAAATCAGGACCCCGAAGCGATATATATGGCCATCACCCAGAATCATCTCCCTTCCGCCGGCGGGTCATTACTTCATCCTCATCTGCAGATAAACGCCGACCGGTTGCCGGCCAATCACCAGCGTATTTTGCTGGAACGCGCCAATGATTTTCATCAACAAAACGGCAACTGTCTGTTTTCCGACTATCTCGAACATGAAATAACCGATGGGACCCGCTATATTGGGACAACCGGCTTGTGGCAATGGATGGCCGCATTTGCACCCGAAGGATTCTTTGAAATATGGGGAATTTTGCCGCAAAAGACCTCATTTCAACAGGTGACGGCATCAGACTGGCAGGACCTTGCGCGAGGCATTCTGAATGTGCAGCGGTTTTATCGCAACTTGTGCCGCAACGGATATAATCTGGGCCTGTTGTCAGTTGAAACGCCTTCCAGCCGTCTCGAGTTGCGGATCGTCATCATGGTACGATCGAATTACGCCCCCTGGGTACGCAGCGATCACACCGGGTTTGAGGTTATGCTCGGTGATATGACCACCTTCAACCCCCCGGAACAAACAGCCGAACGCGCACGACCTTTTTTTTCATCGTAACAGGATAATGCTGTGTTTCTCATGTGATGAACAAGATACTGAACTAAAAAATATCACATGACTTTTGCAACATTTTTGTGGGACATAATGATAGAAGGTGGGTCGATTTTTATGTCTTTATGTCGATGAGGCTTCTTCGGGTGTCTCAACTTCTGTTTGACAAACGATGTATTCGCGAATCCGATTGCCGTCCATTTCCTTAACGGTAATAAGGAAATGACCGATGGGGATTTCTTCTTTCTCCTGCGGAATTCTGCCAATTTGATCCAAAACATACCCGGAGAAGGTGTCATATTCCCTGGAATCGGGAATATCCATTTCTATGGTTTCGTTGACTTCGTCAATTTCGGATTTCCCCAGAACCCGCCATTCATTGGATCTGGTTTTGACGATATGGGGCTCAACGGTATCGGTCTCATCAATGATCTCTCCGACAATCTCCTCAAGGGCATCTTCCAGTGTGATAAGGCCGGAAACACCCCCGTGCTCATCAACAATGATGGCCATGTGCTGTTTTCGTTTTTTAAATTGCTGAAGCAAATTATCCAGTTTCTTGTTTTCAGGCACAAAATACGGCTCGCGCATGATTTTGCGGACATCAATCGCTGAATCGGACGTGGCCTGGTGCTTGAGCAGATCTTTGATGTTTAAAATACCCACCACATGATCGATGTCTCCATCGATAACCGGAATTCGCGTAAAACCGGATTTAACGATCTCCTCGAGCTTTAATTCCTGATTCACATCAATGACAAACATGTCCGCCCGAGGCGCCATGATCTCTGACGCATTGGTATCGTCGAATTCAAATATATTTTCAATCAACTCCTTTTCTTCCTCTTCGATACCCCCCTCTTCTTCAACAACTTCAACAAACGTCATCAATTCTTCTTCGGTAACAATCCGTTTTTTATGCATCTTTCCGGTCAGCTTGGGGATGAAATTTAAAAATACAATCAGCGGTGTAAACAAAAACGAAAGCCAGTATAACGGAAAAATGACCAGGCGTGCGATTAAGATGTTATTGCGCGTGGCAATGGATTTGGGAAAAATTTCACCAAAAATTAAGATGAGAAAGGTCATGACACCTGTGGTAACCCCGACCGCATGACTTGAATGCAAATCGATCGCGATGGCGGTCGCCATTGCCGATGCACCGACATTGACAAGGTTATTGCCGATGAGGATCGTTGAAAGCAGCCGGTGGGGGTCAGCTTTCATTTTCCTTATCAGCTTATTGGCGTGCCCTTTTTGTTTGGCAAGATGAATTGCTTTGGCTTTGCTGATAGAGAACAGGGCGGTTTCAGCAGAGGAGAAATACCCGGAGAGCAAAAGCAAAATGAACAAAACCACAAATTGATCAAGTTGCATAAAATTCCTTAATTGTGTTTCCTTAAAATGGTTTGCTGATGGTATCCGTTTTTAAGCTTAATGGAAGGCATCTTCAATCATAGAAAAAGCGCTTGGATAGATCAGCGGCTTAAGCCTTGCTTTTCTTATAATAATAAACGATTACGGTAAAAAAAGATTTAAACGATCATAATTGGTAATATAATGATATAGAATGCGGCTGTCAATTTAAACCGTTTTCCATAATATTGAATATTATGATAGCACGGGGCGGCGGCGCTGCCGCTTGGTGCTGAACCCAATTAAAAAGCCGACGATAAGCACTCCCGAGCCGGCCAGAAACCATTTAATGTAAGAGTTCATTTCCAGGCTTGAAACCTGTTCTTCAAGCTGATTTGCCTTGGCAGTCTGTTCGGCTAATTGGGAAGTGGCATGATTATAATTGGTTTTAAGCGTTAAAAATTCGGCGGCTTCGGCTTTGAGCGTCTCGTAATCGGTTTGTGTTTTTTTCATCTGTTTTTGACCGGCTTTAAACTCGGTGCTGAACCGCTGATTTTCCGCTTTCAGCCTGTTATTTTCTTCCAATAATTCAGCGGCTTGAATCATCAAATTCTTATGCTTGGCCTCCAGGCGTTCAAGTTTGATGTTGTTGGTTTCATTGGTGGTTAGATATCTGCTCAGCACCCAGCCTTCCTTGCCATTGGGCAGTTGTACCTGAGACCATTCATCACCGAATTTAATGATTTCCATCATCTGTCCGGACTCGATCACCGAGATTATTTTGTTTTCGATACTCGGCCCGGTTCTCAACGTCAACTTCAAAATATCAGAAACATACATGGTTTCTCCATAAACAGAAGCCGAAAATAGACAAAACAGCAGCACCAAACCCAATAATCTGAAACGCTTCAACAAAAAATTCATCCCGGAGACCCTTTCCATCTGATTCCTATGATTATGCCCTAAACACGGGCAGTTACGAGTTCTAAGGTGGTTAAGCCATTGCTAAATCAGATTAACAATGGATGAATACACGTCTAGGATTTATTCTACAACATTCTGTTAAATTAGTAAATTCTGATTACACGCCTTTAAAAATATTGACAGATGTGTTATTTTTTAGTTAGTTTTCATCTTTCAATCGAATATTATTGATTTTTTTTCAAATAACAGTGGTGTCCCTCAATGATAGCATATGATTTACAATGTGTTAACGGCCATGCGTTCGAAGGCTGGTTTGAAGACAGTGAGGCCTATCAGGCCCAGAAAAAAAGAAATTGATTGCCTGCCCGGCCTGCGATACGACCCAGGTGTCCAGAATTCCGTCCACCTTTGCGATCAAATCCTCCCCGATCCCTAAAATGGGTTCCTTGGAGGAGCAAAATCTGAAACAGGTTGGCAAAGAAATTGTTGATTTTGTAGAGAAAAATTTCGATGATGTCGGATGTGATTTTGCCAAAGAAGCCCTGAAAATCCATTACGGGGTCGAGGAGCCGCGAAATATCCGCGGCGTCAGTACCAAAGAAGAAGAAAAAATGCTAAAAGAAGAGGGTATTGACTTTCTTAAAATTCCCATGCCGGCACCTCCGGATACCGACGCTTAATTCCTTCCAATAATCTTTAAAAAATACCTCTTTAGATGTGCCCTGCAATAAGTTGTAAAATGATTGTCACTCCCGCTCAGAGCCTGCCCCCGTGTAGATGGGGGCGGGAGCTCAGTTCAAAGACGCCTGGATTCCCGCCTGCACGGGAATGACGGATGGACAACACGCCTTAATACTTAATAATATTTTCAGACAATATTTCTGGGTCACGATACTGGGTTGTCCCCCAAAAAGCTAAAAGGCCGCTTTTAACCTATCGCTCGGGCTGCGGCTTCAGCAAGCTCGAGTACATAACGCGGGAAAATGCCAACAACCACCATAACAACGATCAAGGCAATCGTAAGTATTTTTGCCGCAGGAGACAACTTTATCTCGGATACGGCGAATTTCGGCTTCAGCAGGTACGCCGCTTTTAAAACCAGCAGATAGTAATAAAGGGAAATCACCACATTAATCATGGCAATCAGCACCAGGGTGAAATAACCCTGCTCCATAGCGGCCAGGAAGACTAAAAGTTTTCCGGTGAATCCAATGGTCGGCGGGATACCGGCAAGGCTGAAAATAGAAACCATCAATGCCATCGCCAGCAGCGGAGAGCGATGATACAAACCGGCCAGTTGATCAATCTGCAAGTTGCGGTCATCATCAGCCACTTTTACCACCACCAGAAATGCGGTGAATTTCATCACCAATAACGCCAGGGCGTAAAAAATAACCCCGCTGTAGCCGGGTGTGCTCATACTCAATATGCCGATCAAAACATAACCGGCATGGGCGATGGTCGAATAGGCCAGCAGGCGTTTGATGTCTTTTTGAACGATAGCCGCCAGGTTGCCCAGAGTCATTGAAACGATGGACAGCGCCACCAGAATGTGCACCAGATAATTGCCGGCCGTAGCGTTGCCGGTTAACGCAACCATTCGTATCAATAGCGCCATGGCGGCCACTTTGGAAGCCGTGGCAATATAAGCGGTAACCTGATTGGCCGCCCCCTGGTAGACATCCGGCGCCCAGAAATGGAAAGGAAAGACGGCGAGTTTAAAAAAGAAACCGCCGAGGGTCAGCAGCAGCCCGATGACAACAGCGGGTTTATCGATTACCT
>CAVPNL010000011.1:0-87559 GCA_963706575.1 uncultured delta proteobacterium
GGAATATGCAGTTCATGAAAAAAATATTATTGAAAATTCATTTGTAGGGCAGATACACAGAGAGTTTTCTAATGGTTAACAATTTTAAAACATTTTTGTTCGCCGCAATACCCTCGATAGTCATGACGGTCATTATGCTTCTCTTATACCCTCTTTTTCTACACCCAGAATTCACAAAAGAGGTTGTCTTGGAAGCACAACAAAATTCCCAGAGAGTAGCTGCATATTTCATAAAAGAATATTACCCTGCTATATCATCAATCGTTAAAATTGTTCCCAGTGATCTTGAAGCATCCATACAACGAGACATAGATATTTTCAATATTTGGAAGATTAGATTTTTCAACCCTGATGGGGAAATCTTATATTCCAGTGAAAAGGCTGAGATTGGAAATATGAATAAAAAACCGTATTTTGAGGAATTGGTTGCTAAAGGACATATACTTGCAAATATGGTTAAAAAGGAAGGAGATACCGAAGACGGCACGCCCACCCCTTATGATGTTGTTGAAACGTATATCCCGATTATGTTAGAGAATACATTCAACGGTGCTTTTGAAGTTTATGTCAACGTTACTGAACAAACGCAACGACTCAAGGCACTATTCTGGCGTTCTTACATTATTTTTTCACTAGTTATCTGTATTTTGCTGATTCTAATCGTTGTTTTTTCTTTAAGGATGGATAAAGCAGCAAAGGAGCGTGAAAATATTATTTTAAAACTCCAAGATGCTCTTGCAGAAGTGATAACATTAAGGGGTATTATTCCAATTTGCGCTTCTTGTAAAAAAGTTCGTGATGATAAAGGATATTGGAACCAGATAGAATCATATATCAGAGATCATTCTGAAGCTGATTTTAGCCATAGTATTTGTCCTGAATGTGCAAAAGAGCTTTATCCCGATTTGAAAATTTATGACTGAACAAGAATTTAATTTTCAGGATAGAATAGTTTCAAAAATTTACCGTTTTACTGATTTTTGTTCATAAGTCTTTCTATAGGACAAGTATATGTCAGAGAACTGGAAATGCATTACTCCGCCGACCCAAAGTTTCGCAGGATTACCGGTATGTACCCAACTTAACGACTTAGAGGCGGATATCGCAATCACTGGACTCCACTACGTCAGTCCCTATCCTCAGAGATTACCAGCAACTACAGCCAAGATCGTGGTTGAAACCGCTCCAGATGCCATTCGCCGGTAATCGATGATTTTTATCGATCATTTGGATCATTATGACTTTGATTTCGACGATGTTCTTTTAGCTGGCCGGCATGTCCGGATGGTTGATTGCGGGGATGTAGACAAGCTGCATAGCGGCGGAAAAAACCCGGAACGTATCATCGCTGCCATTCGCACCATATTGAGCCGGGGCGCAAAGCCTATTGTTTTGGGTACTGATGAGGGGGGTTGTATCCCGGTCATTCGCGCCTATGATGTCTGCGGTTCCCTTTGCGTAGTGCATATCGATGCCCATATTGATTGGGACGGAGATATCCGCGAATACCGTAAAGTGGGAGAAATGCCAATCGAGATAATAAAAAAGGCGTTTGAAGAGATCGGATGTAAAATGGGACGGGTAGGGGCGGAACTTGGCCGTGAACAACGATTGGGCATTTCTTACCAGGATTTTATAAAGATGCAGGATGCTTTACCTGCAATATCTTTTGTCGATGCCGCTGATATATTCTGGCAATTAAGGATGGTCAAGTCTGAAGCTGAAATTGCCATAATTACCAAAGCCTGCAAAATGCAGGATTCCATCTTTAAAGGAACTTTTGAGGCTGTTGAAACCGGTATGATTCTTCATATCGAGCCCGGCTGTATTGAAAAAGATGGAATATATGTTCTTGAAGAACAGGTTCTTGTCACGGAAAGCGGGAGCAAAGTTCTTTCACATGCTCCCTGGAATTTGCAGGCTTAATAAAAAATAACACACTTGTAGATTTGACGCAGAACTTTATCCTACCCTGCCGGTTTTTCCCAACACCTGAAAATTCTGCGTAAAACAGAAAGCCAAACGACGTGGCAGGAACCCGGCTACCGGAAAGGACCAGGAACTGGCACCAAGAAAAGTCGTCACATTCAAATGGTCTGGGATGCTGAAGGAAAAACTGAATACAAAACCGAAAACAAAGGCAAAGAAAAGACCCGTTAGAGCATAAAAAAATAGGTTCCCGTAGTGCCACTAAACATAAAAAATGTTGAACTTTAATTTACCATCGTATAAATCTGATGAACAAAGATGGTTTAAGATATGAGTTATATATCTGAAAACTTTATGATTTCTAGATATTGGCAAGTGATATGCAATAGAAGTTCTGTCAAATTTTTGGCAGATTTTGAGCATATCTTCAATTTTGCGGGAATTTAGAGAATCTCAATTTACCACTTTCAAAACCCCAGATAATTATTGACGAAATTCAATCGATTTGTTTATTAATCTTGGATTCGCCGTTCCACCTGGCCTGACGCTGATCCGAATCTTGCAACTCATCTGGCACTGCTTTTATTTGAACGATCCATATACAGAGTCCAATTGTTTGAAACCTTAGGACTTACGCAAAAATTAATTCACATTTTTCGCTGGACTAACAGAGTAGTTCCAGTTTGGTCGTTGGGTGTAATGCTTTAGGTTGACTTCTTTCATCTGGCTGTCGCAAATGCGAATTCCCTTCTGATATTGTTTTGTATGAAGGGCGGCACGGATTTTTAGACCAGCACAAGTTTTGGTAGTCCGGATAAATTTCAATACGGTTTCATAGTCGGTCAAAGGATGGGCGGCCCAGTTATTGCTGATAAAGCAAAACATGCGGTGCTCGATTGGGTTCCATTTTGACGTTCCCGGTGGATAATGGCATACCTTGACATAAACTTTGAAGCGATCAGCAAAAGAAACTTGAAGTTGCTGCTTCCAAAGCCGAGTACGATAACCATTGCTTCCCCCGCAGTCGGCCAGTATGAGCAGATGATCAGCCTTGGGGTATTTGACCGAACCGATCATTTGCCACCACTTGCGGATGGAAGCCACGGCAAATTGGGCGGTGTCACGACTTGTGCCCAGGTTGACAAATCCCTCATTACGGCAAAAATCATATATGCCGTAAGGGATGGCAAGCCCTTTTGCATCGGATGGAAAATCATGGTCAAGCACCGCGACGGGCTGCTGGTACCATTGTCGCCCGGGCTGATGAAACGGTCCGATCAACTCGCGGCTTTTGGTATCAACACTGATCACCGGCAACCCATGGGCAGCGTAGTGTTTAATCCGGGAGCGGATGTAGCGAAACTGTTGATCGCGCTGGCGGGGCGCAGGGGGATTTCTCAGTCCCGACTCAAGGCTTTTCAAATTTCTGCGAAGGGAGTAATCCATTTTCTTAAGCAGCCTGCCCACAGTGTTGGCCGAAACGCAAATACCCATGCGTTTGAGTTCGCGGGCAATCTTGCCGGTGGTCTTGCGAGTCCATTTGCATCCACTGACCGGATCCCCGGCAGTTTCGTATTTCATGATGTCGGCGATCGCATTCATGATTTGCGGTGTTTTTTTTCCTGTGTTGGTCGACCGGCACCTGGTGCCCGCAGCCGATCGGTGGCGGTTAAATCCGTGTCCATCAATTCTCTGCGCCCTTTTGCGACAGTATGCGGATCCATGCCCAGAATAGAAGCAATGTGCGCATCCCCGCCATGGCCAAGTTTGAGAGATTCAAGCCCGGCATACCATCGGCGTTGTTTCTCGTTGAGCATGCTGCAAAACAAAACCAACAAGGCTTTGGCTTCATCGGTGGCCAGATCGGGGTTGGCCACGATCAAAGAGGCCGGTGATTGCTGTAAAAAGGCGTTGCGAGCCTGGATCTGTCGGCTGGCCACATCCTTTTGGCCGGACAGATATACATACACGGAATTGAATGTTTCGCGCGCAAGGCTGCCATCTCGAACCAATTTAGTGAGCGCATGTTTGGTTTTAACCCGAAGAATGTCCTTGAGCTCGCCGGCACTATAACCTGCGTTGGAATGATGCACGAAGGCTTGGCATGTTTGCAGCAAGTTTCCAAAGCGCGAAAACCACACCGAGCGGAAACTCCAAAGCCCTTGTTCCGAGAATTGGGCAATGGATTTTAAGGTGTAGTATTTACCCCGGTGCGAATAGCTGCTCAGATATTGTAAATCGCCCAACTTGCGAAATACCGTACAGCGAGCTGGATTACCCAAAGCTTCTCGCAACTGATCGAGGGTGGCAATTTTGTGCCGATCAAAGAATTGCTTGAGGGCCTGCAGGTGATATTTTGTCGTATTCATAATGAGACTATTAGCCTTTATTATCGCAAAAGTCAAGGCTAATGTTCTCATATTAAAAAAACCTTTAGCTGCTATGCAATATGGATTTAAAAGTATCACCATTCTTAAGATTATGCTTCCAAAATGATAAGGTTAGCCCTATTTATTGTTATTTTATAAATGAGTGGCTCTGGAATCTGGTGATTTTCAATGTTTCTCAATAATATCTCAACTTTCACCATATTCAGAATTTCAGTAAATATGAAACCTAAATAAGTATTTCATTTTCTGGTTCGTGCTGGGAAAATATCATTCCTATATTTGCTCTTGACCTCCTAAACCTCTTTATATATTTAACAATTACCGCTATTTAAAATATTCTCACCATCTTTCGTTTTTAAAACCTTAGCAGGAGAGGACTTCCATGACTCAAGAAGGTTTGAAACGCAAACTAACCGCTGTTCTCAGCGCCGATGCAGTTGGGTACAGTCGGCTCATGGCCGAAGACGAGGCCGCTACTGTAAAAACTATAGCTACCTACCGTGGAACCATGTCATCTATTATTGAACAGCACAGGGGGCGAGTCGTTGACTCACCAGGGGATAATGTGCTGGCCGAGTTTTCCAGCGTGGTCGATGCCGTGCAATGTGCAGTGGATGTGCAGAAAGAATTTCAGACCTGCAACGCAGAGTTGGCTGAAAACCGCAGAATGGAGTTTCGCATCGGTATCAATCTTGGTGATGTCATTGAAGAAGAAAACCGAATTTACGGTGATGGCGTAAACATTGCGGCTCGCTTAGAGGGGCTTGCCGAAGCAGGAGGAATTTGCATATCCGGTACTGCCTTTGACCAGGTTAAGGGCAAGCTCTCTTTAGGATACAAATTCATAGGGAAGCAAACTGTCAAAAACATCCCTGATCCCATCCGCGTCTATAAGGTCTTGGTAGCACCTGAAGATGCCGGGAAAATCATTGGAGAAGATAAGCCTAAAAAATTACGATGGGCGCTGATAGCTGCAGTGATACTCATTGTTATAGCTGGAACTTTTGCCATCTGGAAAATCTATTTCGGTCCTCCCCGGATTGAGGTTACTTCCGTGGATAAGAAGGCCTTGCCATTACCAGAAAAGCCCTCCATTGCTGTTTTGTCGTTTGATAACATGAGCGACGACCCGAAGCAGGAATATTTCAGTGATGGTATTTCAGAGGACATCATCACCGATCTGTCAAAAATTTCCCGACTGATTGTAATCGCCAGGAACTCCAGCTTTGCATACAAAGGAAAGTCAGTTAATGTTCAGCAGATCGGACAGGATCTCAAGGTCCGCTACCTGCTGGAGGGCAGCGTCCGAAAAGCCGGAGATCAGGTAAGGATTAATGCCCAGTTGATCGACGCATCTAACGGCCAGCATCTCTGGGCCGAGCGATACGATGGCAAGATGGACGATATATTTGCCTTGCAAGATAAGATCACCCGAAAAATCATATCCGCCCTGACCTTGAAACTCACTGCCGGCGAACAGAAAGCTTTAACGGACAGAGGGACTGACAATCTTCAGGCTTACGATGAGTTCCTTAAAGGCTGGCAAGGTTACCGTCTGCTAACTAGCGCAGGCTTCGCCGAAGCAAAAATTCGTTTGAATAAGGCCGTGGAACTTGATCCCGAGTTTTCCAGAGCCTATGCTGCGCTGGCCGTCCTATATTGGAAAGCAACTCAGCTGGCAGCACCAGAGCTCAGGAAAGGTTTGGGCTTGAACAACCGCCGAGCATTTATGGCGGCTAAAACGAAACCGCAATTCTTTTTGAAAAAGGCCATGAAAAAGCCAACTGCTCTGGCTCATGGACTAATGTCTAAATTTTATCTTTTGCGGTACCAGCACGATGAAGCTCTCGCTGAGATTGAACAAGCCGTAGCGATGGATCCCAACGATCCTGAATTATATACCTGGATGTCAGAGATATATTGGCTTATGGGGAAAAGCAGTGAGGCCATAGAATCAGCGAAATTAGGACTGCGATTAGATCCAAACAATCCAACGGCCTACCTAAGACAATGGGGAAAATCACATTTGCCCGATGGAGATCTTCAAGAAAGCATGCAGGTATTTGATAGGGCATTAAGGCTAAACCCGGAACTATCTGGATCGATTGCACTTAATCAGGCGATCATATACGGCATTCAAGGCCGAGACGAAGAATCTCATACTGCGTATGAAATTTTCTTAAAAAGCAGAATGACGCCGGTTCGCAATCTGAACGATATTCTACTTTACTTTCCTTTCACGAATCATAAAAAGTTGGATCGCATTGCCGATGCTTTAATAAAGGCCGGGGCTCCGGGAAAACACACTGATTATTATAGAATATTTAAAGAGAACCGGATCAACGGACAGGAGGTCAAGTCGCTTATTTTCGGTCGCAAGATTACTGGAATCTCTATGTCGACAGGTAAGCAACTCTGGTGGGAATGGACAGAAAACGGGAAATTCAAAGTAGATTTTGGATCTTTTCAAGATGAGGGGAAAAGCTGGGTCGAAGGGGATGTCTTCTTCATCAAATTCAAGAAGATGTTTGGTGGTCTTCCATGTGGTACGATTATTTACAGGAACCCAGATGGATCTGGGGAAAGCAAAAATCAATATTTCATGGTTAGTGATGTAGGGTCCATTACTCCATTCGCACCAACCGAATAATAGATTGTTATAATCAGCCAATGCAATTTTACTTCAAAGAATCTGCGATATCTGCAACAAAAAACAACTATCTGGCATCACGTAAAATTGCAGATAGTGTAAACGTATCACAACTCAGCGTGTTGTCAGATTAAGTTGTATCTCAATTTGAAAAATGAAGGATTGAATCTCGGCCATTGCATTTTATCATTTTGTCGAGTTGTCGAGTCTTGTCGAATTGGTACTCGACACCCGCGAGTCCTTGACGGACGCGGCTCTGCATGTTGTCAGTCGACTTGCATTGTTTCGCACTAAAAAAAGACCCCCAGTGTGCAGCAACAGAAACCTCGACAACTCGACATTTCGCGACCGACGCGGTTTCTCTTTTGTCGAGTTATTTGTCGACCATATTCGACATCGACAAACTGCAAATGTTCGGATTGACCATCCACCGTATCGGCTTATCCTTGATCTTTACAACCTCATCTCTTTTTTCCAGGGACTTAAGCCTGCCATGCGCCGTAGAATGAGGTAAGCCCGTGACCTCCTCAATTTCCTGGTAGGTTGGAAAATGTTGGGAAGCACGGACCATTTTAAGTATTAATTGGTCGTTTTCGTTACTTCCTTGCATTGGCTTTCTTGAACAAAAAAGACAGCAAGACCCGGCAATTTAAACCCAAAGATGAGTGGATTCCTATCCCCGTTTCACCCATCATCGATGATGCCACCTGGCAAAAGGCCAGACAACTCAAAAAGGAGCGCTCCCCGGCCAAGTCACGCCGTAATCCGGCAGTGGAATCCTCGAAAACCATTCTAACCGGAATCGCGGTATGTGGATTGTGTGGTGCCGGGATGGCGCTGGAGACGGCTAAAGCAGGGCGTTATACCTATTACAACTGCTCAAATTACTTTCGCAAAGGCAAATCCACGTGCCCTGGGCAACGTATACCCGCCAAAAGCCTCGAGCAAGCTGTTATCCAGCATCTGATAACCAAACTGTTTACAAAACAACGGATAAAGCAGCTGCTAAAAGGCATATATAAAGAGATGCAGCAGGCGGACCGGCAAAATGACAACCTGCGCAAGAGCCTGATTAGAAGGCTCGATGGCATCCAAAACCGGCTGAACCGTCAATATGAGGCCATTGAATCGGCGGTAATCGATTTGCAGGATGTGGGTGAACGCATCCGGGAGCTCAAAACCCGGCGAGAGAAGATCAAACACAGCCTTCAGGAGCTGAAAAAGCCCCGGGCGATCCCTTTGCATTTCTTCAAAGACGAATCCATAGCCGCCTTTCAGCAGTCTATTAAAAGTATGTTCATCCAGTGTGATGACAGGCGGCTGGTTAAGCGCTATCTGCAACTGTTTATCGAAAAGATCGTTATCAACTTGCCAAGGGTGGAGATTGTGGCAAAGCCAGAGGTAATTTTAGCGGTACTTGAAAATAAAAAGGCTGTAAGAACCGATGGAGTTCTTACAGCCGTAGGTGCTTGGCTCCCCAGCACGGACTCGAACCGCGGACCCGGTGGTTAACAGCCACCTGCTCTGCCAACTGAGCTACTGGGGATTAATAGGAACCTGCAAAGCTAATAAAGAATTGGGCTGATGTCAAGAAAAAATTAGATCCTTCAAACCTATATTTTTATTGTTATTTTAACAGCTTTCATGGTTCTTTACCGCTTAAGTTTGTCAAGTTCACATAGGTATTCATCAGTAAAGGTCAGCCGAAATCTGCAGTCATAGATGTTGTGGCACCTTTTCCTTGCAGAACAGAGGTAATTTTTCTATATTCCTTATCTGAAAAAGAAGTGTCTATAGATCAATCGATAACAGGGAGGGTAACGGGCCATGACTGAATCTGATAAAAACGAAAGAATTGGTACACTCTTCGCCATTACCATGGATGTAAATGATTTAGAGACCGGTGCCAAATTCTGGTCCCAGGTCTTGGGAACTGAAATACTCTACCAGAATGAGAAATACTTACGACTTGGGCACAAAGGAGAGCGTCCCACATTGCTGCTCCAAAAAGTACCAGAACCACACGAAGTGAAGAACCGTGTCCACATTGATCTGGATGTGGCCGACCTCGATGCGGCAGTTAGTCGCGTGCAGAAGTTGGGAGGAAACAAACTCAGGGAACTCAATGAATACGGTATCAAGTGGGCAGTTATGGCAGACCCGGATGGCAATGAGTTCTGCCTGGTCCAGCATTCCAAGTAGTGCCGCAGTACGGATCAGATTTTTTCAGGTTTCTGGTAATATTCTGCAATTGCATATAATTATCGCATACCTTTGCTAGACAGATTCTTTCCCTCTAAAGTCGTTCACTCAGGTGAGCCACTTTAGCGAATAATGGGACGCTATCAACTGGGGCGTCCTTTTTTCGTTTCGGCCTGAGAGGTTTTCGTATCCTGGAATTATACGTATCATGCAGTCTATCCTTTTCCTCATTGTTTTGCCCAAAACAAACTGCACGATGAAAATCTTCAACATATACTACTGTTATTATTAATAATAGTTTATATTTTTTATGGAAATTCCGAAGCCTGTATTTCAGCATTACGCCTTATTCTGAATTTTTATAAAAATTGATGGGTTAAAGTCTAAAAACGGGTAAAGATTTTGGCATCTTTTGCCGATAAAAAAAGTGTCTTGAACCGGTTTTTGCGGATAAATAATACCAATTTGAATTTCCAGCAGTTCGTGTTTTTCTGCCTCCTCCGCAAATGAGTCCATAAGTAATTATAATCTAATTAGGTGATTGAACAACAAAGTAAATCAAGTTGCTAAAGGTCTGATACCATTGAAAAATTCTGAACGGGTCCTGTCGGCCCTGATAAATACAATTCCCAATCCGGCCTTTTTCAGGAATCCCGATGGCGTATTTGTTGGTTGCAACAAGGCCTTTGCCGATACGATTCTGGGTACGGGCTGCGAAAATATTGTGGGCCAATCCATTTATGACCTGCCGGATATCATTCCCCAGGCCCTCAGCAATATCTGCACGGAAAACGACAAGAACCTGTTAAGTAACCCCGGATTGCAGACATACGAAACCGCCATCACCTGTGCGGATGGTGTCAAACGTGATTTTTTGCTGAGCCACTCAACATTTACCGATGATGATGGCACCATTGCCGGCATTATCAGCGTCCTGCTGGATTTAACCGATAAAAACCGTGCTGAAAAGCTCTTGCAGGACCGCACGGCCGAACTGTTAAAGTCCAATGAGGAATTAAAGCACCAGATAAAAAAACGTAAAAAGGCCAAGCAAACGGTCAAGGAAGCGCACCGCGAAATAGAGCATTTGATTTCATCTTTGCCGACGATATTGATCGGGTTAAGCCGGGAAAATCAAATCATTCATTGGAACGCCGTGGCCGAAAAGGTGCTCGAAAAACCGGCAGCCGACGTGATGGGGTTAACCCTGAATCAGTGCGGTCTTGAATGGGATTGGAACAAAATCTCAGACGGAATCGCCAAAAGCCAGGCTGAAAATTGTAATGTTCGGGTAGACAATATCCATTACCGCAATGCGCATGGTGAAGAAAGATATCTGGGACTGACTATCACACCTTTTAACGGAAAAGACAGCAGTATCCTGGGTTTAACCATCATGGGCGCCGATATCACCGATCGCGTCAAATTCGAAGCGCAGCTGCATCAGTCCCAGAAAATGGAAGCTATCGGACAGCTGGCTGCCGGTATTGCTCACGAAATCAACACACCGACGCAATTTGTCGGCGACAACACCCGATTTTTGCAGGATGCATTCGATGATTTAGTCGAAGCCTGCAACCTGCATAAAGAATCGATTAAAGCTTGTAAATCCGGGGCCTTAAACGAGGAACGCATTAAAGATCTCGAAAAACGCTTTGCCGAACTGGACATTGCCTATCTTGAAGAAGAAGTTCCTCAAGCCATCCAGCAAACACTCAAGGGGATTGATCGGATCACCCATATCGTGCAGGCCATGAAAATATTTGCCCATCCGGGCGGGGGCGAAAAAGAACCCATTAATATCAATAAAGAAATTGAAAAGACCATCATCATAACCCGCAATGAATGGAAATATGTGGCCGAGTTGATAACCGACTTTGATGCCACTTTGCCGACCGTGCCCTGCCACCGGGCCGAATTCAACCAGGTGATTTTGAATTTGATCGTCAATGCTGCGCACGCCATTGCTGACGCAAATGGTGATCATTCATCTGAACGGGGCAAGATTAAGATCAGCAGCACGCTTGCCGGTAATTGGGCCGAAGTCCGGATCAGCGACACCGGGCACGGCATCCCGGAAGAAATCCGGCATCGCATATTCGACCTGTTTTTCACCACCAAGGAACCGGGTCGCGGAACAGGGCAGGGGCTGGCGATCGCTCATTCCGTGATCGTTGATAAACATAGCGGAAAAATCGACATTGAAACCGGGGAAGATCGGGGTACCACCTTTGTTATCCGGCTGCCGGTAGACCCAAATTATAAATAAATGAATGATCAAACCAAAAGACGCATAATATTTGTAGATGATGAGCCCATGGTGTTGAAAGGCCTCCAGCGCACCCTTAGAAAAATGCGTGCTGAATGGGAGATGACCTTTATTGCCAGCAGCAAGGAGGCGCTGGATATCCTAAATTCCGGGTCATTTGATGTCATCGTTTCTGATTTGAGAATGCCGGAGATGGACGGGATGCAATTATTGGCTGAAGTCAAAAACAAACACCCTCAAATGGTACGGATTATTCTTTCCGGACAGGTGGAACAGGAGATGACCTTTAAGTCCGTACAGGTGGCGCATCAAAGCCTTTCAAAGCCATGTGATGCCGATATATTAAAGCATACCTTAAACAAACTGTTTGGCTTACGGAATCTGCTGGAAGCTGAATCAATCAAGCGCATCGTTTCGCAAACCGAGACGCTTCCCAGCTTACCGGCAGTCTATACAGAGGTTATCGGCGAACTCCAATCGCAGGATCCGTCGGTAAAAAAAATCGCCGAAATAATATCCACCGACCTGGCGATGACGGCCAAAATTTTACAGGTGGTGAATTCTGCCTTCTTTGGACTCGTACGAAAAATCAACAATCCCAAAGAAGCGGTTATGCTGCTGGGAACTGAAACCATCAAAGCCCTGGTTCTTTCGGTAAAAATATTTTCTGAATTTAATCAGAAAAAGCTTGCCTGGTTTAATTTTGACCAACTTTTTAATCACAGTATGTCGGTCAGTATGTTCGCTCAAACCATTTCCAAGCAGGAACATCTGGATGCGGCTCTGGTGAATAATGCCCTGATGGCCGGCATGTTTCATGATTTGGGAAAGCTTATTTTGGTCACCAACTTTCAAGAGCCCTATCAAAAGGTTCTGACTGAAGCCGGGAAAACCAGGCAGAATCTGTGGGATCTGGAATATGAAATGTTTGGCACCAGCCACGCCGAAATCGGCGCCTATTTGATGGGGTTGTGGGGGCTGGAATATCCGGTTATTGAAGCTATCGCTTTTCATCACAGCCCCGCTAAAAGTCTGTCCAATTCAACAGGGCTTCTAACCGCCGTTCATTTTGGAGATGCCTTTGATCGGTTAAAAAACGACGCAAATGATCTGAACAGCGAAAATGGATTGAGGCAGCTGGATCGGGGATATCTGGATACCCTTGGCGTAGCCGGACGAATAAATGATTGGCAAACGGTTTGTAATGAACTGACAGAGAGGAATGTTTAATGAAAGACAAAGTTTTACTGGTAGACGATGATGCCATGGTTTTAGCCGGCCTGAAGCGGCAATTAAGGAATCAATTCAGCGTTGATACGGCGCTCAGTGGTGAGGATGCCTTGAAGCAGGTGTCAGAGAATGGGCCCTATGCGGTGATTGTATCTGATTTTATGATGCCGGGAATGAATGGAATTGAATTTCTGTCCCGTGTCAAAAAGTCCAATCCCGATACCGTCCGGATGATGCTTACCGGCACCGCTGATATGCCGACGGCCATTAGAGCCGTTAACGAAGGCAGCATCTTTCAGTTTCACCCCAAGCCATGTCCGGCCGATACGCTGTGCCAGGCCATTCAAAGTGCCATCGGTGAGTATCGCAAGGTCACTTCCGACCAAAGGCAATTAAATGATTTTAAATTTTCAATGGCCCAGGCCAGCAAGGTTCAGCAAAAACTGATGCCGAAATCCGATCCCCAGGTCGATGGGTTCGATATTGCCGGCAAAAGTATCTGGTGCGATGAAACCGGGGGCGATTATTATGACTTTTTATATCCCGCTGTAAACGGCAAAAAAAGAATCGGAATTGTCGTCGGTGATGTAACCGACCACGGCATTCCATCCGCTCTGCTAATGACCACGGCGCGTGCCTTTCTCAGAGAAAGGGTTCAGACCCCCCCCAGTGAGTGTGCCGCTATCATTTCCGATGTAAACAAGCGGCTCGTGCGGGATGTCGAAGAGCTTAACCTGTTCATGACGATGTTTTACAGTGAAATTGCCATTAAAGAAAAAATGATTCGCTGGGTGAAGGCCGGGCATGAGCCGGCGATTCTGTATACCCCGGAGACGGATTCATACGAATTGCTTGCGGGTGAAGGATTACCGCTGGGTGTCATGGAAGATGCGGTTTATAAAGAATCCCAAAAACAGATCAACTCCGGTCAAATCATTTTGATCGGAACCGACGGCATCAAAGAAGCGGTTGACACCCACGGAGAAATGTTCGGCAACGAGCGGCTGCTGGATGTCATCCGGGATTATGCGGATCAACCCGCCCGAGAAATCCTGGACAAGGTATTTGAATCTTTGAATGATTTTCGCCACCCCCTTGAACCGGATGATGACGAGACCCTGGTGGTCATTAAAGTTCTTTAAAATTGGTGGATGACTCCTTTCCAGCATCATCGATTATTCCCGGGGCTTTCCGGCGGTGTCTCCGACGATAAAAGGTGAGCAGCGCATCCCGATGCTCATTTTCTGAATCCAGACTCTCACCATGGTGACGGTTTCCCCATCCACGTTGACAATGTTTGGCAGTTCCTCCACATAAGCAATATCACCTTTATAAAACTCGTAAAAAAAGTTATGGGTACTGTAAGGATCGGCGACCAATATGATTTTTTCCCGGTCGTAGGGATGCCGTTGCGGTGATCCGGAAAAGGCAACATGGGTCGATCGCAGCGCCTTGCGATCTTTGGGCTGCCGGTAGGTTTGGATTTCAAATTTCACGGCTTCCTGTGGTTGTTTGGTGATCGGCATGATAAATCTCCCTCTACCTGGAATACTGAAATGTTGCAATAATGGGTGGTTTTTTTCTGATCTCATAAATCATTATGAAAATTGATTCAAGAATGAAATGGGTTGTCTGGAGAATCTATGGAAACATTAAAGGGTTATCAGAAAAAGTTCCTAAAAGGGCTTGCCCACGGATTAAAACCGGTGGTTTTTATCGGCCAAAAGGGTTTAAGCGGCGGTCTGATCGGCTCGATTCACGATGCGCTCGATACCCATGAGCTGATCAAAGTAAAATTTATTGAATTTAAGGAAAAGCAGCAGAAAACCGGCATGACCGAGACCATTGAGGCTGAAACGGATTGCCGGTTGGTGGGCCTCATCGGGCACACGGCCATTTTTTATCGGCGGCACGCTGATCCGGAAAAACGCAAGATACAGCTGCCGCACCGTAAAACACAAAATAATAAATGAGCATCCCTTCGGGATTTAAAGAGCGGCTCTGCAAGCCTTTAAGAGCGGTCCTTCGGACCTTTAAGTTCTAAATACAAACAATCCCTTTCCGGCCTTTCTCATCGAGCGAAGCGCTCTTAAAACGCAGCGCAGGGACTGCGCGGAGTGCTCTTCAAGTCTTGCTTGATGCAAGACGCTCCATATTGTTATTGGGTATCAGTTCTCCTGAGACGGATTGAAATCGTTTTCAGCCGGGCTGGGATAAATGACGATTCGATCCCCCGGATGAATCGGCTTTTTTCCGTCCAGCCGGTTCCAGATCATCAGCGCCGGCAGCGGCACATTGAAGCGCTCGGCAATGATCGTCAGGTTATCGCCTTCTTTGACCACATAGACCCGTTCCTGGTTTTCAGCCACCCACTTTTGAACCAGTTCTTTGAACCGGGCATAATAACCGTCGCCCGCTCCTTTGGGAATTAACAGCGAATGCGTCCCGGCTGCCAGGAAGTGACCCCGGATTTCCGGATTCAAGTCTTTGATAGTCTTAAAATGAGTGTTGGCTGCCTGGGCGACAATATGGATCGGCGTATCCTGAAAACACTCAACCTGAACTCGGTCAAAGCTTAACGGTGGATAAAGGTCCTGGTCTGTAAATTGAAAACCGAATCGCTGCGGGTCCGATAAAATTATCTTGGCCGAGATAATCCGGAAGATATACCGCTGGGTCTCCAGCGGCAGGTAAAGCTGGTAATAATCATTGGTTTTCTGGGACACGATTTCGGTTTGCAGGCCCAGTTCTCCCATATTAAAGGCTGCGGCGGCAAGGGTCCAGGAGCCCAGCATTTGATAAAGCTCCTTAAAATAGTTAATGGCAGCAAGGGTGGATGCAAATATATTGCGCCGCTCGTCGATTTCAGCATTAATTCTCAGCCCGTATTTTTGGCCGGTTGATCCTAAAAATTGCCAGAAACCAATGGCCCCTTTCGAAGACCCCACATGCGGCCTCAATGCGCTCTCGGCAATTGCGACGTATTTAAGGTCGTCGGGCATCTCGTTTTCACTCAGCATTTTTTCAATAATGGGCAAATAGCGGGTGGTGCGTTTTATCCAGAGAACCACCTGGGGCCGATCCCAGATGGTGAGCAGCAATTCCTTTTCCAGGCGCTCACGCACTTCCTGGCTGTCCAGAGGAACGGCTTCACCGCAAAAGTCGAGCGGCTCTGTGATGTTTACGCCGGCCATCAGAGAGGGCCAGTCGGAAGAGGGTGGCATTCCCAGCTCCTGCCCGCCGGCGATGCCCGTACCCATCATTATGATCAAAAGTGATGTTAAAAAGATGCGTTTCATATTTACCTTAAAATGCATTTGCGGTGCGGATCGAGGAATATAACGTCAATACTCCCACAATGACAAAAAATGCCCCGGCACCCATTTTGATATAATTAGCGGGGATCACACGGCTGATTCCGGCTCCGAAGACAACGGCGATCAGCGAACTTAGCACCAGTGCTCCGGCGGAGCCCAGGAATACCGAAAGCCGGGAGTTGCAATCGGCCGAGAAGCAAAACGTTGCCAGTTGAGTCTTGTCGCCGAGTTCAGCCAGAAAAATTAAACCAAATGTGGTCAGCAGTATTTTGAAATCCATAGCGTTCCTCACGTACGATAAAAAGATAATAGTTGGATTAGTTTTATTTGTTTCATCGGTTGAATTGGTTGTCTTAAACCGAACCAATTGAACGAATTAAACCAATCAAACCAATTAAACAGGTGTAATACCTGACACCTGAATCCGCCTAAGGCGGAACACCTGAAACCAGTTTCCTTCATAATGCCCTTAAATATTCCGGTTTCAGCGGGACCTTGCCTTCCAGGGCATCGTCAAGCAGTTGCAGGGTGGCTTCTTTCTCTTTTGGGAATCTGGCCCTGATCGGCAGGTAGTTTGAAGCGTGATTGGCGTGGAAAAGCCCGCTGGTCAGGTTTGTGCCGGCAATCATGGTCCTTAATTCAGACAGCATTTCCTGTGGTTCAATCAATTGAAAAGCGCCGGATTCATATTCATCAAACAAAGGCGTTTCGGGTATGAGCATCAGGCTTAGTGCGCCGACATAGTTGGGATCGATAGCGGTTAGCACGCGTCCGGTCTCTTGTGCATGAATCTGGGAGCGCTCCCGGCCGGCAATGCCCAAAAGAACCGTGATCGAAAGTTTGAAGCCGGCCTGCTTTGCTTTTCTGCCCATTTCAATCATATACGCGGCGCTGGCGCCTTTGTTTATTTTTTTTAAGGTAACGTCGTCGCCGGTTTCCAGTCCCATGTAAGCAATACCGATTCCGTGGGCCTTAAGTTCCTTGAGCTCATCAAGGGTTTTCATATTTAAGGCTTTGGCATTAGCATACAGCCCCACCCGGGTTACCCAGGGCAGTTGCTTTTCAATTTCTTTGAGTATTCTTAATAGCCGTTTCTGGGGAATAATCAGGGCATCGCCGTCACACAAGAAGACCCGGCGCTGTCTGCGGCAATAATTGGCCGCAAAAGCGATATCTTCCATAATGACGGAATCGGATTTGATTCGGAAGCGCTCACCCTTGTAAGTCCCGCAGAAGGTGCATTTATTACGGGAGCAACCCACGGTTACCTGCAGCAATATACTGTTGGCTTCGCTGGGAGGCCTTATGATGTTTCCCTCATAGTGCATATTTTTTACATCCGTTGCGATATTCAAACGGACTGATTTTTTGGATCAGCCCGTTAAGTGTGTTTTTTAACCATTTCGTTTCCTTAAGGCAACCGTTTTCTTCAGGCAGCGCCCGGCGGTGGTTCCTCTGCATCAGGACCTTCACATTCCTTTGAAGTCATATCATCCTTCAGATAGTCATACATGCTTCCGCTGTAAGAACACTTGATGGCCGTTTTGATTTTTTTTATCAGGTACTCGCTGAGCGCTGCTTCACCGTCAATTCTTAAGCGAAAAGCAATAAGTCGCTGTAATTTTTTATCCTGCTTATCACGATCCGGCACCATCCGCATCACTCGCTGAAGCGTTTTTTGAAACGGGCCGTCCTGCTGCTCGATTGAAATGATATTATCTGCCATAATTTTTTCTCCTTCGGAAAAAATTATTTTTACTGATTGCCGAAGCCATTTTGCCCACCGCAATCCGGGCACGTCCAGGTGATCGCATTGCAGGACATTCCCCACATGTTTTCAAGCATGCAATTCTGACAAATACTGAACCCGCAGCGGCACGTCCAGCAAAAAGGAAACGTCATTTTACAACAGACGCAGTCATAGTTTTTGAGGCGACGTCGTTTTTTGCGGTATGCGGTTCCGGTGGCCGGTGCTTTCATGATTGTTGTTTTAAATCTTTAATGCTATAGGGTTTTTGATTCAAGCATGCAAACTTTTTGTATGCCTGCAATTAGTGGCAGCTAAAAACTAATTCAATCAGGCACATATGTCAACGCAGCCGGCTTCACGCCCTATTCGATGAAAAAAGAAAAGACCATATATTTGATCGATGGCACCGCCTATATTCACCGGGCCTATCACGCCATCCGGGGATTATCCAATTCAAAGGGGCTTCCGACCAACGCAACATTCGGATTTACCCGCATGCTGCTAAAGCTCATTGAGGATCACAACCCCCAGTATGCCGGCATGTTTTTTGATGCCAGAGGCCCGACGTTCCGCCATGAAATGTACACAGAATACAAGGCCAACCGCCCTCCCATGCCGGACGATATGGCCGTTCAGATACCTTATATCAAAGAAATAACGGCTGCCTTTCAGTTCCCGATTATCGAAATGGAGGGATTTGAAGCCGATGATTTAATTGGAACTTACGCCCGCATTGCTGAAAAGAATGGGTATTCGGCTGTGATGGTTACCGGTGACAAGGATTTTATCCAGCTGGTGACGGATGAGGTGATTATCTGGGATCCAATGAAGGATGTGACCATCGATGTGGGATTCGTAAAAAAATCCTATGGCGTGGGGCCGCAACAGATGGTCGATGTCATGGGGCTTTCCGGCGATACGTCCGATAACGTGCCGGGCGTTCCCGGAATTGGTCCGAAAACAGCGCTTACGTTGATCCAGAAATATCAGAGCATGGCCAAGCTTTACGAAGCGGTTGATTCGATTACCAAGAAAAAGCAGCGCGAAAACCTGATCAATTATCAGGAGCAAGCCTTTTTGAGCCGTGATCTGGTCACTATTGACACACAGGTTCCGGTTGCTGATGATTTAGCCATTTTTGAAATCGGTTCGCCGAACAGCGGACTGCTTTCAGAGCTTTTTAAAACCCTTGAATTTCGCCAATTGCAGCAAGCTGTTTCCGGGAAGGCCGATCTCAGTAATAAAGATTACCGGGCCGTTCTGGAAATGGACGAATTTACAAAGCTGATTGCCCGCCTGCAATCAGCTAACATATTTGCCATAGATACCGAGACGACATCCCAGAATCCAATGGCAGCCAGATTGGTGGGTTTATCCTTTGCCCTGCAGGCCAACGAAGCGTTCTATATCCCCTGTGCGCATGACTATATCGGCGTTCCGCAACAGTTGCCCTTAGCCGAAGTCTTAAACCTGCTCAGGCCGGTTTTAGAAGATCCGTCCATTAAAAAGGTCGGGCAAAATATAAAATATGATTGGATTGTTCTGTCCCGTCACGGTGTAACACTTGAGGGTGTGATTTTTGACACCATGGTGGCCTCCTATTTGCTGAATCCATCCAAAAGAGCCCACAATCTGGACCAGATTGCCCTGGATTTCCTGGGCCATAAAACCATCCCCTTTCAGGAAGTCGCCGGTAAAGGCAAAAATGCGCTATCATTTAATCAGGTCCTTCTGGAAAAGGCCGTGCCATATGCCTGCGAGGATGCCGACATCACGCTTATGGCTAAAGATGAACTGATGCCCCGGCTTAAAGAGATTGGGCTGAATGATTTGATGGAAAGCGTCGAGATGCCCCTGGTGCCGGTGTTAATGCGCATGGAAATGCAGGGCACCTGTGTCGATGTCGACCGTCTGCATGAGTTATCCAAATCGTTTGAACACCAGCTGGAAGCATTGGAAGCCAGCATTTATGGACTTGCCGGTGAAGAATTCAATATTAACTCATCCCAGCAGCTCGGGAATATACTGTTCAACAAGCTGCAGCTGCCGGTCTTGAAAAAAACCAAAAAGAAGACCGGCTATTCGACTGATGTGGATGTTTTAACCCGGCTGGCCGAGGAACATGAAATCCCGGCACTCGTGTTAAAGTACCGCACC
The DNA here is from genome assembly GCA_963706575.1 of uncultured delta proteobacterium. Classification (GTDB taxonomy): domain Bacteria; phylum Desulfobacterota; class Desulfobacteria; order Desulfobacterales; family JAHEIW01; genus JAHEIW01. The sequence goes on from CAVPNL010000011.1 coordinate 19,895, forward strand.
TTGGCAAAACTAAAATCCACTTATGCTGATGCCTTAATTGATCTGGTCAACCCGCAAACCGGACGGATTCATACCTCCTATAATCAGACCGTAACCGCCACCGGGCGGTTGAGCAGTTCGGATCCCAATTTGCAAAATATTCCGATTCGAAGCGATGAGGGCATGGAGATTCGCAGGGCCTTTGTGCCCCGTCAAGGCTGGAAGCTGGTTTCTGTGGATTATTCCCAGGTAGAACTTCGTGTTCTGGCACATTATTCAGATGATCAAATTTTGATAAAGGCGTTTCTGGAAAATGAGGATATCCATACGCGAACAGCTGCCGAGGTATTTCAGATACCGCCGTCATCGATAACAACGGATCTTAGGCGGCAGGCCAAGGCAATTAATTTCGGCATTATTTATGGAATGAGTGCCTTCGGGCTTTCAAAGCAACTTGGCATCAGTCAAAAAATGGCCAAAACGTATATTGATAATTACTTTGCCAGATACAAAGGCGTAAAGCGCTTCATCGATCAAACGCTTGCGGAAGCCAATCGAACAAAAATGTCCAGCACACTTCTGGGACGCATACGCCTTTTGCCGGATATCGACAGCAGCAATCATAATGTACAGCAGGCTGCCGAGCGGACTGCTGTCAACACGCCGATTCAGGGATCAGCAGCCGATCTCATCAAGCTGGCCATGATCAGGGTGGATCAGGCGATCAGAGATAGCAAGCTGGAAACGGCGATGCTGCTCAGCGTCCATGATGAGCTTGTTTTTGAAGTCCCGCCGCATGAACTTGATACCGTATCACCTCTGGTCAAAGATATTATGGAAGGTATCTGGGAACTTAAAGTGCCGCTTGTTGCAAACGTGGCGGTGGGCGATAACTGGACCGAAGCCCACTGAGTTAAATCCCTTGGCCCCGTTTCGCATTACTCTTTTTTTTCAGGCGATACCGGTGAATCGGATGCGCCTTTGGCGGTGTCATGAACCGTTTGGTAAATGGTTTTAAAAAAGTCAGGAAAACTAGCCGGCGATACCCGACCGCCTTCAATGAATTTTACCACAATTTCTTTGGTCGCTCTTAAAATCTGTTCTTCCATAGAGGCCATTTGGTCTGTCTCCTTCTTATGCCCTGAAGCTTGCCCCGCTTTGCAGGATGAAGCCTCAAATTTTATAATACAAAGGGGCTCCTCATGAAAATTAATGAGAACCTGAATATTTTTCAAAATATTCACGCGGTGTCAAGGGTCATTCCGTCTGTGAGAAAATGAACCGCTATTTTTGAGATCGGTTTTAGACCGATTGACATTGCAGGGATAATTATTCTAAAATTGACGACTTTGTTTCTTGAACCTATCAGAGATCGAATGCAATGAAGAGCTGGATTCCATATTAACAGGGGAGTGTTGAAACAAACCATGATAATACCGGGTTTAAAATTGATCCTCAAATGGATGTTTTTTCTCATGTGGTTCCTCTGGTTTACGGGTATTCAATTTATCTGTGTCAGTTGTTCCACCAGCTATACCGAAACCGTGGATAAAACCCAAAAAACTGTAGCCAAGACCACCAAGAAATTTACCCGCAAAATCAGATTTTCCGATGATGATCTCCAGAGGATGGCCGCCGTTATCGGTTTTGAAAATAAATCATTGTATCACTCGCAAGATTTTACCCTCCTGTTTCGAAAAGGAATCCCGGAATACCTGAATAATGAATGCGATGACGTTACCGTCGCAAATTCGAATGACGGCGAAGATTTAAAAGGTTTCAAGAAATTGCCGATGCTGCCATCCGGCGAAGTCGATAATTTTACCCTGGTGATCATTGGCCGAGAGCTTGGGTTAAATGCGGTTATCACCGGCAGCCTGGACGATATCAGTATGCTGGATGAACTGCGGGGTATGGTTTGGAAAGATACTCATCATTTGATCCAGATATTGGTCAGCGTTGAGGTTTATGATACCGAGACCGGCGCCAAAATTCTTAACCAGAGCTTTAGCCATAAAGTTGAAGTCGAAGAACTGGATTACGACTTAATGCAGTCGGAAGGCAAAATGATATTGCCGGATATGAATGAAACCTTAAGCGATCTTATACGGGAAATGGGCGAAACCATTTGCTGGGCGATCGAGGATCAACCCTGGAACGGCTTTATCATTGCTGTTGATGGAGATAAAATTATCCTTTCTTCCGGAAGCCGGTCGGGCCTGGAGCCTGGGGATGAATTTGAGGTTTTTGATACCAGCCGAATTTTTGAAGGCCGAAATGGCCAGCGGTTCTTCTACCACGGGCAAAAAACCGGTGAGATTAGAATTGTCGATGTTGAACCCAATAATGCCCAGGCCGTCATCGTTTCCGATAAGGGGATAAAAAAGGGTAATTCGCTGCGGGTTAAATAAATCCTTAAAGTGACTAAAGTGAACTAAAGTGAGCTAAAGTGCCTAAAGTTATGGTGTCGCTTCGCTCAATCTTTTATAAAAATGATAGAATTCCGAAACTTTAGTCACTTTAGGCATTTTAGGCACTTTAGGCACTCTCATTCTTTGACCTGCAAAGATTCCTTATACACCTCAATCCGCTGCAGGACTTCGGTTTCTGTAGAAATGTGATTGATCGATTTGCGAAATTGGCTGCTGTTGCGAAGCCCTTTGGCAAACCAGCACAAACGGCTGCGCATCATCCTGCATGCGATTTCCTCACCGAAGTATTTCACGGATTCCTGCACATACCGATTCATCATTTCAAAGCGGTTTTCCAGAGCGACTGCCGGTTCCGCTTCACCCCGCATGCGAGCCAGTACATGAGAAAAAATCCATGGATTGCCAATGGCCATCCTGCCGATCATCACCGCATCACATCGGGTTTGTTTCAGCATGGCGATCGCGTCGTCCGCGCAGAATATATCGCCGTTGCCGATCACCGGAACGTTAACCTGCTTTTTTAGTTTTGCAATGATGGCCCAGTCGGAGTGACCGCTAAACCCCTGCTTGGCGGTTCGCGGGTGGATGGTAATGGCATCGACACCACAGGATTCAGCGATTTGTGAAATTTCGAAAGCCTGGTTGCCCGTTGGATTCCAGCCGGTTCTTAATTTAATGGTCAATGGGATTCGGACCACTTTCCGAACCGCCTTGATGACCGCTTCCGCGGTCTCGGGCGTTTTCATCAGCGCCGCCCCGGAACCGGTTTTGATAATTTTTCTAACCGAGCAACCAAAATTAATGTCGATGATATCTGCGCCGGAGGACTCAACAAACCTGGCGGCCTCGGCCATAACATCCGGTTGCGAACCGAATAGCTGCACGGATAGCGGCTTTTCTTGCGGCAGACTGTCCAGCATCTGTTGGGTTCTTTTTGATCTGTTGATCAGGCCATGGGCGCTGATCATTTCCGAACAGACCAGGGCACAGCCGGCTTCCTTCGCAAGCAGTCGAAAGGGCAAATTGGTTATCCCGGCCAAAGGAGCCAAAATGGTTTTATTTTTTAAAGTTACGGACCCGATATTCATAAAATATGTTGATTGTTAGTAGTTGCCTGTTTTCGATACTGGTTATTTATCCGCAGATTACGCAGATTTCCGCAGATTTAGTCAATTCGTTAACTGCTTGAATAGTCAATTAGATAGAGGATTCACTCCATTTCAAAACGATTTAACGAATCAACCATTTGACCGATCTCTATTAATTTTATGCACATTGTAATAACATCAATCGAGACATTGGACAACAAAGACTGGATATCCGGGTCATCTGAGAGTGGGGTTCGCGTAACAGAATAAGCAATTGTGGTAACAGGGGTGCTGATGGTAGGAGCCAATATCTACAGATACTTTGCAGCCGCATCCTTTTTGAATACGCTGGCCGGTGTCTTTCTTTAAAGCAAGGTTTCCTCCGAAGAGTTCCACAAGCAGTTCACTGGGAATACATGCGCTTTGCGTGACGGATGTGTTTGCGGGCAGTGCATTCAAAACATCTTTTTCGCAGCAAAGCTTCAATTTTATATTGGCGGAAGCGAGAACCTTCTCCAGTTTAAGAATAATTTGTTTTTTTATTTTCAGAGGTGGATCGTAAAAAGAAAAATCTGGCAAGGCGGCAAGGCGTTTTTCAATTTTGGGATAGAAATCCATAAAGCTGGTGATACACCATTTAATTCCAAGCTGAGTTGCCTTTTCGACAATGCGGTCCAGGTCGCTGAGGTTATCCTGAATAATACTGTTATGAGTCTTGAAGAAACAGATGGGGTCAAAACGCCAGTTAATGGCCCGGGATCCAAATTGGTCGCAGAGCTGTTTAAGCTGGCCCAAACGAATATCCAGGGGGGGCACATGCGGCTCAAGCCGAGGAGATTCCGAATTGATGGTAAAGTTGAAAAAAAGATTGTAGCCGGCCTTTTGCAGCTTTTCTCCACAGTGTTCTTTTAAAAACAGGCCGAAGTCTTTGGACCAAAAAACAATTGTGTGCACGTGGGCCGGGGTTGCGGGGATCTTCCGGGTTTGCCGATTGTATGGATTGACAACTTCAAAAAAATCGCTTTTGATCCGGTTCATGAACCAGGACATGTAAAAGGCAGGAATATCGGTACGCCTGGAGGCCGAGATGACGATTTTAGGGGGAGGGTTCAAAGGTTCAACGTTCAGAGGTTCAAAGTTTTAGGGTTATTAAAGATTTGTTGGATTGGTTTTATTTGTTTTATTGGTTGAGTTGGTTGATATAAACCGAACCACTTGAACGAATTAAACCAATCGAACCAATTAAACAGATGTAACACCTGACACCTAAGTTATCTTCGTTTAAGATCCTCCAACGATATCACTTTAGCGCCTTTATCGTTTTGTCCGGTTTCGTCTTCTTTGTTTATTTCCGTGTCTTCCCGCAAATCAGATGTTTCCGGTTCATCCGGGCTCTCAACTTTTTCCAGCCGCATCTTTTTGCTGTTCATCGTAAACTCGGTGCCGCTGATATACACATCTCTCAGGATCCAGGTAACCACCTGCAGCGGAATCTGTAATAGAAGCAGCTTGACGTGATACCAGTTTTTTTTTGAGTCAGGCAGGATGCTTTCAATCCGCGCATATGCAAGAGGCTTTTCCTCAAAATAGATCAGTACTAAATCGTTTTCCACAGCCATTCGGGGTATCCTAACAGGGGTTTAAAGGTTCAGGGTTCAACGTTCAAAGGTTCAGGATCAAAGGCCAAAAGGCCTGTTTTATTCGTTTGATTGGTTCAATTTCAACCAATTGAACAAGATATTAATTTACCCGACGGTTGTCCTTAATTTTACGGAATGGATGTCCGCGTTCCGATACTGAGATCATGCAGCGGAATCAAAATATCTGCCATTGCCTTAATTTTTTGGATGGAATCATAAGCCTCGGTCAGATCGATGTGCACACCGGGTGCAATTGCGGGTCCGGTCGAGGGGAAGTTTTTATCGTTGCAGCAAAAACCGGTGATAACGGCGCAGCCTGCGGAGGTGTTGACAGCCACCGACTGCCCCCCGACCGTATGTCCCGGTGATAGAATGACATCGATGCCATCGGTAATACGTGCGTCACCGTCGACTTCGACCACCTGAACATCATCGAGGATGTCCGGATAATAGCGGTGGTCAACCGGATGGGGGTTTTGCAAAAATTCATGTTCAACTTTCTGAACATAAACCTCGGCATTGGTGCACTTATAATCATTTTCACAGTGATCATTGTGCAGATGCGTATGGATGATGATGTCGATATCCTCGGGCTTCAGATTCAATGTATCCAATGCCGCCTCAAATTCCAGTATTTTAAATCCGCATTCTTTTTCCGCACCTTCAGGCACCATAAATTGCTCCAGGCCGGTATCGACTAAAATATGCTTGTCCCCACCTTTTAGATAAAAAACATAGATCGGAAGGTAAATGCGCTTGCCGTAATCCCGCAGATAGGTCATGACCCCTTGATCCGTTTCATTTATACCGACGACCAACGGGTGAATGGTGTATTCTTGCATTTTATCCTTCTATCCTCACTTTGCAAAAATTTGAAACGCTCATTTTAGGTTGAGGCAATCGTACCCCTGAATGGTCCTGAATAAAGGATTTTCGGCCTGTGATCAAGGAAAAAACGAATATGCATGTCACCCAGGCACCTTTGGTAAGAATTCAGATGTCATTTATTTTGACTTTTAAGAAAAACAGCCATATAATACAATAAATTTCCATACTTACATAGAGGAGAACCTGATGAAATCAAAGCCGGCGATCTTAATATATTTCAGCTGCCTGTTTGCCACAGCGCTCGTTTTTGGTCTTTCGAGTGCCGTGCTGGCCCAGGAAAAAACCACCACCAAAAGCCAGACCGCAAGAAAACCGGTAAAAAAGGATGCAAATTTTTGGTTTAACAAAGGCGCCCTGCTTTCCACCTACGGCAACCACAAGGCCGCTGTTCAGTATTTTCAGAAAGCCATCTCGCTGGATCCAAATTTCAGTAAGGCCTATTTCTCCCAGGGCGTATCTTACGGCCAGCTGGGCCAGTATCCCAAGGCCATCGCGCAAATTAACATGGCCCTTAAGATGGAGCCGCAAAACGGCATGTATTATTACGGCAGAGGGCGGGTCTATCTGTTATGGGGCGACAAAGCCAAAGCCATGGATGATTTTAAACAGGCAGCCGAACTCGGCGATGAAGATGCCCTGAACTACCTGGATTATATTGGCGAAGGCAAATAGAACCCATCTCAAAAATAGCGATTTATCTTCGAAGACAGAGAAAAAAGATCCGAAGTTGCTCTAAAGTTAGAAGTGCCTAAAATGACGAATCCACCAAAATTCGAGGTGGACAAGAGTGATCTAAAGAGTTTGGCCTCACGCAAAGACGCCAAGACGCCAAGGGATTTTTTATTATTTAAATTATCATTCTTCGCGACTTTGCGGCTTTGCGTGAGCAATTATGCTAAAATGGATTGATTCCGCTTTTCAATTTTAGGTATTGAGGTATTTTTTGCCGATTGTATGAAAAGGAGACAACGATGGGATTACACAAATGCAATTGCATGTTCGTTCCGCCGCGGGTTCTGGAAAATCTGGCAAAGGTTGGAGTTGAAAAAGCGAGGCTGAGCATCCAGCAGAGCAAAATCAGCCGCGCCAAGCGGGCAGACAAGCTGGTCGACATGAAAGCTTTCATCGGGACCAAATCCAAACGCACACCCAGGCGCAAGGTCTATGATTGCCAGAATTCATGGGAACAGCGGGTCAAACTGGTCAGGGACGAAGGCAAACCGGCGACCGGCGATAAGGACGCGGACCTGGTTTACAAATATGCCGGCAACGTGCGTGATTATTTTAAAAAGGTGCTGCAGCGTAATTCCATTGATAACAGCGGAATGGACTTGATCCTCAATGTGCATTTCGGCGAGGAGTACATGAATGCATTCTGGGACGGGGATGAAATGACCTTTGGTGACGGCGACGGTGAGGTTTTTACCAGTTTTACCCAGTCGCTGGATGTGGTGGCCCATGAGCTGGCGCATGGTGTGACGCAGTTTACCGCCGACCTCGAGTATTTCAGCCAGTCCGGCGCGTTGAACGAGCATTTTTCAGATGTTTTCGGCAGTGCCATCACCCAGTACGTTTTAAAACAGGACGCCGGTCAGGCGGACTGGCTGGTCGGCAACGAAATTATGGGACCGTCGCTATATGGAGAAGCGCTGCGATCCATGCAGGCGCCGGGCATGGCCTACGATAACAATCTTCTCGGAAAAGACCCCCAGCCGGCTCACATGAACGATTACTATGCGGGCAATGACGACAACCAGGGGGTTCATATTAACAGCGGCATACCCAACCGGGCTTTCTATTTGGTATCGATGGAAATCGGAACCGATAAAGCGGCGCTGATATGGTATGATGCGCTTCAGAAACTGTGGTCCACTGCGAAATTTAATGATGCCGTGGAAGTCATTGTTGAATCGGCGCGAATCCTGACCAAACAAAAACAGGTGCCCGTCGGTTCGACCCAGCGGGTGAGGGCGGCTTTTCGGGAGGTGGGGTTGCCACATGTCACCTGAACCTTTATTCGGTTCAAGGTTCAGGGTTCAAGGTTAAAAAAAGGCGAATAGGCTGAAAGGCTGACAAGCCAGGAGGCCAGAAAGCGTTGAGGCTCGCCAGCTATAGAGCCTTCAAGCATTCCAGCTTCCCAGCTTTCAAGCTTATGACCTATGAACCGAAGGAGAAAGTGTTATGCGAATTGATTATCAGTGTTCCGGCGGATTTGGAGGCTTGCGCCTGGCCTATAAGGGTGAAACCGATGCGCTGCCGGATGACGAAGCCAAAATGTTGCTGGATTTAATCGAAACGGCAAATGTTTTTGAGCTAGACCCGAATCAAGTCTCACAGAAAACCAGAAACATCCCGGACGATTTTACCTGCCGCCTCACCCTGTCGATGGCCGGAAGGAAGAAAACATTATCCTTCAACGAACTGGGTGCGCCTGAAACACTGCGTCGTTTGTCGGCTCATTTGCGAAAGCTTGCCATTAAAAAGCAGAGCGATTAATTTCTAACTCCCACCCCTTTTTTATTTCAGACAAAATTCTCAAAGCTATGTTATACTGTTCATATGGCGTTATTTCAAACTGGTTAACTTCAGGAGATGGAGTGCGAACGAATTCCGGGAAAAAAGAATGAAAAAGATAATTATCGCCACCGCAATTTTTATCGTTCTTATCGTAGTTGGTTATCTCATTTATGCTAATTTGGTTCAGAAAAGTAACCCCTGCGCCAGCATTTTTGACCAGACCACCGTCAGCATCTTAGAAAAGATCAAGATCCTGAGAGAAAAGGGCGATGCCCTTCTGGGCCCAGGTCAAATTCAGAAAATATCCGATCAATCAGATCAGATTGCGGCAGACCTCAAGACCTGCTGCATTCTATTTCACGACGACAAGATCGCCTTCGATGAATTTGTAAAGTGCCAGGACGATTTTAACCAATACGAGCGCAACGTCGATCGTCTGGCTCACCTGGTTATTCAAACTCAAGTCGCCAAGCAGCAGGGACGCTACGATCTCGTAAATTTGAGGATCAATCATATTGAGCGCAATGTAAGAGATCTGGGTATCATTTCGGATCAGTTTAAGGCCCAGATGAAATCATTAATGGGCCGCGTGTCCCGGGAATATCAACAACCGGGCCAGGCCACCCAAAAATCGGTAATAACCGAAACCGAACCCAATGATTCTTACAAACAGGGCGTAGAGATTTCCTCCGGCATTTTGACGGGAACACTGTCGGGAGAGGATCGCCAGGATTATTTTCGTTTTGAACTGGCTTCCGGCAGTATCCTGAATCTGGATTTTACGGCCGGTGATGACAGCGAAAATTTGAAAATCGCGTTGCGAGATTTCGAGGGCAACGAGTTGTGGAATTCCGGTGAAACAAGCGCCGGGGCCGTCAAATCCACGCGCATGCTGATGAACAATCTATCCGGAGGGATCTACTACGCGGTTGTTCATTCCGGAATCGGCCCGTATAAACTGGATCTCAATCTCGAGACCCAGAATGATGCCGGGTTGGGGACCGATGCCGGGGATAAAATCACCAAAGCGCTTGCCATAGAGCCGGGCAGTCCTTTTTTCGGTGAAATGGGCGCCTTTGACGAAGAAGACTGGTATCGGTTTGATATCCCTGCCGGTCATATTCTCAAGCTTTCCTTTACCCCGAATGCAAGCAGTGAGGCGATGAAGTTTTCACTGAGAAGTTTTGAGCGCAGTGAAGTCTGGTATTCGGGTGTCGTCCCGGCCGGAGAGACAAGACCCAAACGGGTGATGATGAACAACGCATCCGGCGGGACCTATTACCTGCAGGCATATTACGGCAGCGGCCATTACGGGTTCGAGATTTTCATCGAAAGCCAAAACGACGCGGCCTCCGGGACCGATGCGGGCGACAAAATTGCCGAAGCCTTTAAAATCAGACCGGGCCGCTCTTATTCCGGAGAATTGGGCGGTTACGATGAAAGCGACTGGTATCGATTTGACATCCCTGCCGGCAGTGTTTTAAAAATGACCCTCTCCAATTACACAGAGAGTACGCCGATGAGTTTCTCCTTCCGCAACGCTGACGGCGTCGAAGTCTGGCGATTGGATGATATACCGCCCGGAGACAAAAACACCACACGGATGCTGGTGAACAACACGACGGGGGGCATCTACTTTTTGGAAGCATTCGATGGCAGCGGCCCGTACGAATTTAAGATTTATTCTGAACAGCAAAACGATGCCGGTTTCGGCTCAGACGCCGGCGATCGGATCGCCGAAGCCACTAAAATTACCTCGCAACGGTCGATCACCGGAGAGCTGGGAGATCTCGATTATGAAGACTGGTATACCTTCTCACTTCTCGAAGGGAAAGCCATTCAATTTACTTCCGATACAAATGGGGAACCCTTGAAGCTGTCCATGGGCAACGTGGCCCGGAAAAAAGTGCTTTATACGGCTGAATTGACACCGGGGGAGAGCGAAACGTTCGAGGTTCCCAAGGAAATGCAGCCGCCTTACTTTTTAAGGATTTATGGCGGCAAAAGTAAGTATAGCTTTGAAATCAAATAAAACTAATCTAAAATGTGCTCGACCCCCTCAAACCGGAACCCCCTTAAGTACAACGTATTGCCTTCCGCCAATGTTGGATTAAATTGTAAGTGGGACTTCTACGCAATGATGACTGCTTCAGATCTCTTCCCATCGATTTTTATGGTGAGCGGCTTTTTGAGGATGACGTGTTTCAGGTGGCGGGTTTCATTTTTTGGTGGCAGCGACAGCAGCCATTTCCAGTCGATAAAATCCTTACCGCCTTCCGAAGTGTTCAAATAGCTGATTCCCAAAGATGTAATATTGTGAAAAAAGTGGGAGCCCTGGGATGGGTCCGCTTTGAGGCCTTCAATAGTTGTTTCAACAATAGCACCGACTTCCGAGATGTCCGTCCAGCGTACCGGAATTCCCAGCCAGCGGTCGGCAGACCCCCAGCGCCCCGGTCCGATAAGCAGGTATTTTCGTTTGCGCAGAATCATTTCTTTATTCACATTCCCGATTTCGGTGGCGATTTCGATGGTCCGCGCTGCATCAAAGGTATCCGGATTTATGAAAATAATGTCTTTAATTTCCTGAAATTGTCCGTTTCCGAGGGCCATAGTGGAATAACAGAAGGCTTTGGAAATATCTTCATCACCGATTGCAACTTCCAGATTATATTGATTAACTGACATGGGCCTGATCTGCAGCAGCTCCAGCGACGGTTTCTGATCCGCCTCAAACGGCATGTTAACCGCAAATTCGATCTCCACGGGACAGCCCATACCTTGTCTGCCGATCGTCAGAATTTCGGTAAGAATTTCAGGCAGCGGCAGCGATCGATATTTTAAAATGCTGGCAAAGGTGCACACCGGATAGCCGGATGCCTGGATCCCGTCGCGGATTCGATTGTCCTGGGCAGAGTAAGTGCTGCACAGATGTCGCACCGGGGCATCGGCGATTGCTTCATCGATGTCTAGTTTTTCGAGGGTGGCGTCCTCATTGGCGGCGAGATCATTCGGAAAATCGGCCATTTTGAGTGCATAGAAGAAGCGCTGCGAATTTTGCAGGATATCATCGACCGTTGAAAACTGGGGCAGAAATTGCGGGTATTTCGGTGAAAAGCGCAGAGCGACACCGCCTTCAACCACAATCTTCCCCAGCCCGAGCGCAACATGTGCCAGCCCATCTTCGGGCTTCATATGTGAAATGGGATAGTAATTATAAGACTGGGCAACTCCGGAAATCGCCGGATAAAAATAATCGCCATATACCTTTCCGGTCAACTGTTGAATGATGACCCCCATTTTTTCGTCTTCTGTGCGATGGAACGTGCTTTTTACATATGCACGGGCGTTTTGGCAATAAGTTGATGCGTAAACCAGCTTGATCGCCAGAATGAGCTGCTTAACCCGTTCTGGCGGGTGCGCATGGTTGTTGGGGATCATGTAGGTTTTATAGATGCCGGCAAAAGGTTGGAACTGCGCATCTTCGAGCAGGCTCGATGACCGTACCGCCAGAGGATAGCGGGCGTGATTTAAATACTGTTCGAGGTTGTGGGTAAGCCACTCTGGCACATGAGCGGCTGTAAATAATCGGATAACTTTTTCATCGTCGAAATCTCCGGTAGCCACTTCTTCAAGGTTATTTTCGCTGATAAACGAATCAAACCCTTCGGTTGAGACCACCAGCGTTTTGGGGACGGATATATTGACGTCTATAAACTTATCCATGAATTTGGGGCTGTTTTTCAGGCGGGTGGACATAAAGGCCAATCCTCTGGCTTTGCCGCCCAGAGAGCCCTTGCCGATTTTGATAAAATCGGCGTCCGGATCAAAACGCTGTGAATCAAATTCGGTGATGATACCTTTTTGACGCCCCATGCGGCGCTCGTGGATAATGGAAACCAGATATTGTTTGGCTTCTCCAATACTTTCAAAATCGCTGATTTTTACCGGTTTAAGTTTGGAGGCCAGCATAATTTCAGAGCGTGCCATCAGCCAGCTTGAAAAGTGATTACGGACGGCATGGTAAAACACGGATTCGTCGGGGATGTTCGGCAAGATATCTTCCATTTCACGCAAATTGCTGGCCCTGCCGATCTCTTTGCCGCCCGGAAGTCTGAAGACAAATTCTCCAAAGCCCAGGTATTGCATAAAAAAGCTGCGGATTTCCGAATGCAGCGTCGGTGAATTTTTGTTTAAAAAAACGGCCGGTATTTTTTGCGCCCGATTGCGATTGGATTCCTCGGAACTAAAATTCAATAACGGTAAGTCCGGGCTGTCTTTGCGAATCATGGAAAGTAGTCTGAAGCCGGCGTCATCATCCATTTTTCCGTTTTTCGGGAATCGAACATCTGAGAAAATGCCGAGCAGATATGGTTTGTACTTCTGATAAAGGTCAACGGCTTCTTCAAAGTTCTGTGCAACCAGGATTTTGGGCCGCGCGCGCATCCTTAAAATACGGTGTTCATCGTTAAGCGATTCTTCCATGACCGCCTGGGTTTGAGTGACAATTTCTTTGTATAGCAATGGCAGCAAAGATGAATAATAGATCGGTGAATCTTCCACGATGACAATGACTCTGACCCGCGCCCGCTGGGTATCGTAAGCCACATTCATGCGGTCTTCCAGGTTTTTAATCATCGCCAGCAATAAATCCGTGTTGCCGGACCAAACGTAAAGCCGGTCAATAGAATTGCGATCTGCATATTTTCGATCGAGCAGGTGGCGACTGGAATTCTGAATCATCAGGAAAACCTGCAGATCCGGAAACTTGCTTTTGATCTGGCGCCCCAAAACGTAGGCGTCGGTTTCATCGACCTGGGGCATGGTGATCACCAGATCGAATTTTTTTTGGGATAGGGCATCCAGGGCTTCCTGGGCAGAAGAAGCCCAGGTGAGCATCGGCGGGCGAGAAAGATTCAAACCGCGATATTCATGGATAATGCGCTCGGCAAGCCGACCTTCTTCTTCCATAATAAAGGCGTCGTAAGGGCTTGAGACCAGAAGGATCTCCGTGACCTTCTTGGCCATAAGCTCATGAAAGACTTTAAATGAAAGATCAAAATCTTCGGGATGGAATAGTCTTTGAGTTGACATGTCCACTGTAAATTCTTTGCTCAGGTTAACCGGGTTTATTAAATATAGGGTTATCAGAAGCCCAATGCAAGACTCTATCTCTTCAGGTTCAAGGGTTCAGGGTTCTGGGTTCAGAGGTTCTTGAAGGTTCAGAGTTAAAACAGGTGTTATATTTGTCGAATTGGTTTAATTGGTTAAATTAGTTGATCAACCGAACCAATCAGACCAATTGAACCAATGAAACAGATCTTTAGACCTTTTGCCCTTTACCTTTGAACCTTTGAACGCAGAACCTTGAACCTGATGACCTTTTTACCTTGTGAAGTATTTGCCCTGCCAGGAATCTCTTTTTTCCAGTGTTTGGCGTATGAGATCCAGGGTTTCAGTCTTTTTGAGTGCCCACTGCGGTGTTACCAGCTCCTGGCGATGGGGATCACCGGTCAGCCTCTGGATGACAATCTCGGCCGGAATCCGCTCCAGAAAATCACAAACCAGGTCCACATAGGCCGACTGCTCAAGGCATTGGAACTCCCCGTTGCGGTAAAGGGTTTCCAGTGGAGTTCCTTTAACCACGTAAAGCAGGTGCAGCTTCACCCCGTCAATCCTTAGCTTTGCGATGGTTGCGGCCGTATGCAGCATGTCCTGCCGGTTTTCATGGGGAAGTCCCAGAATGACATGCGCACATATCTTGATACCGCGGTTTTTGGTTTTTTCGACGGCATCTTTAAAGCATTGAACATCATGACCCCGGTTAATAAATACTAGGGTTGCATCGCGAGCCGACTGCAGACCGTATTCGATCCAGATCAGGTGGTGCCTGGCATAATCCTGAAGCAAATCCAATACCGCTTCATCGACACAATCGGGCCGGGTGCCGATGGAGAGCCCGACAATATCATCTACTTTCAGCGCTTCGTCATAAAGACGCTGCAGGTCCTGTAACGGGGCGTACGTGTTGGAAAAAGATTGGAAATAAGCAATAAACTTTATGGCGTTGTACCGTTTTGCAAGCGAATTTTTTCCATTGATCAGTTGCCGGGTTACCGACAGGCCCTTTGCATGGGCCCCGGTCCCGGATCCGCGGATGTTACAGTAAATGCATCCGCCGTGCGAAAGAGTTCCATCCCGATTGGGGCATGTCAGGCCGGCATCGACAGTGATCTTTTGTACCCGACAGCCAAAGATGTTTCTCAGATAGGTATTTAAGTCGTTATATCGTTTATCCGCAGCCATTGCCAAAACCTTGACCATGAAATTGGTCGGTACTATAATCTCCTAAAATGAGCGTTTCAATTTAGGTCTTTGAAAGTTATGATTATTTTTATCACAGGCATTTTCAACTGACAACTACCGGTTGGATTGTCATTATAACCACAAAGAACACAAAGTGTACAAAGATGAATACATGATATATTAAATTCCTTTCTTCGTGTCTTTGTGAACTTTGTGGTTAAAATAAAAGTACCCTTTGGTTTAACAGACAACTATCAGCCTTTTTAAATGGTTTATCATCCCAAAAAATACGACATCATCGTCGTCGGCGCCGGCCATGCCGGATGCGAGGCGGCCCTGGCCGCAGCACGCATGGGCTGCAG
Organism: uncultured delta proteobacterium; assembly: GCA_963706575.1. Lineage (GTDB taxonomy): Bacteria > Desulfobacterota > Desulfobacteria > Desulfobacterales > JAHEIW01 > JAHEIW01. The sequence continues at coordinate 35,104 of CAVPNL010000011.1, forward strand.
CGTATTGCTGATGGCAATTGACCTGGATAAATTGGCGGCGATGCCATGCAGCCCGTCGATTGGCGGCATGGCCAAGGGGCAGCTCGTAAAGGAGCTTGACGCTCTGGGAGGGGAAATGGCCAAAATAACGGATAAAAGCGCCATATCCTTCCGAACCCTGAATACGAAAAAGGGACCAGCCGTACATTCGTCCCGCACGCAAAATGATAAGATTCGATACCATACAGCCATGAAAGCAGTTGTCGAATCGCAACCCAATTTGGACCTCAAACAGACCCTGGCGGAACGGCTCGTGGTGGAAGGCAATCGCGTAACGGGTGTCGAAGATCACACCGGGTTTGGGTATCAAGCACAGGCCGTCGTGCTGGCCACCGGCACCTTTTTAAGTGGTTTGCTTCATATTGGTTTTAATTCATTCCGGGCCGGACGGGCTGGTGAATTTGCCTCTTACGGGCTGGCAACCGATCTTAAAAAACTGGGGTTTGAGCTGGGTCGGATGAAAACCGGCACTCCCCCGCGATTGAAAAAAGCCAGTATTGATTTTTCAAAATTTAAAGTCCAGGAGTCGGATGTCAATCCGGTGCCTTTTTCCTATTTTAGCGACTCCCTGAGGCTGCCGCAGCTGCCATGCCATATCGGACACACCAACCCAAGGTCTCATAAGATCGTGCGCAAAAATCTGGAACGCTCGGCGCTGTATGGCGGAATTATTCAGGGGATTTCGGCCCGCTATTGCCCATCTTTTGAAGACAAAATCGTCAGATTTCCCGACAAAGACAGACATCAGGTGATCCTGGAGCCGGAGGGGATCGAGACCCAGGAAATTTATGCCTCCGGCCTGGGCAACAGTCTGCCCCTGGAAATTCAGATCGAACTGGTTCAGTCCGTCGAAGGTCTGGAGGCGGCGGAAATTATGCGGCCGGCCTATGCCATTGAATACGATTACGTCAATCCGATCCAGCTGAAACCAACGCTTGAGACGAATCGGGTAGCCGGACTGTTTTTGGCGGGGCAGATTAATGGGACATCCGGATACGAAGAAGCTGCGGCGCAGGGCCTGTGGGCCGGGATTAATGCCGCCTGCCGGATCCAAAAAAGGGAGCCCTTTATTCTGGATCGGTCTCAGGCCTATATGGGTGTCATGGTCGATGACCTGGTTACACGTGGTACCCGGGAGCCGTATCGCATGTTTACTTCAAGGGCCGAGTACCGGCTAATGCTGCGAGAGGATAATGCATCGCTGCGATTAATGGAAATCGGTTACGAACTGGGGTTGATCAGCGATGAGGCGTTCAAAGAAATCAAGACCTGCAAAACCCAGATCGATCAAGAGATTCAGCGGATCAAACAAACCATCATCAAGCCGGATGATCGCGCAAATCGATACTTGCAAAGCAGCGGCACAAAACCGATTCAAAGTGGCACCTACCTGGATCAATTATTGAAGCGTGCTGAGCTGGGGTATGAAGTGGTCGAAGCCCTGGCAAAGGCGCCCCAAGCGCTCAGTCACAAGGTGGCCGAGCAGGTTGAGATCGAAATTAAATACGAGGGCTACATTCAAAAACAGCTCAATGAAATTGAAAAATTTAAAAACCTGGAGCGAATAAAGATACCCGAAGGTCTGGATTTCCTCTGCATCCACGGCCTTTCCAATGAATTGAAGGAAAAATTGTCCCATACCAGGCCGACATCTCTGGGGCAGGCGTCGCGCATTGACGGGATGACTCCGGCGGCCATTTCAGTCCTGATGATTGCGCTTAAAGCGGATAGCCGGTCGGGTTAGATTTCAGGTTCAAAGGTTCAACGTTCAAAGGTTCAAAGCAAAAGGGTTAAAGATCTGTTTCGTTGGTTCAATTGGTCTGATTGGTTCGATTGGTTCAGTTGATCAACTAATTTAACCAATCAAACCAATTCGACAACTATAACACTCTTTTTAACTTTGAACCCTTGAACCATGGAACCCTGAACCTCTGAGCCTTGACACCTACTGACATACAACTTATCCTAGACGGGAATTTATAGTAATTATAGAAGATTAATTTAATAATAGGGGAGTTTCTACCGTCATTCCCGCGCAGGCGGGCATCCAGTTTTTTTCGGAAGATATCTCTGGATTCCCGCCTGCGCGGGAATGACAAGTTTGAATTGAAGAAGAACCCCGACATTGTATCTGAAATTGATAGGATAATACACCCATGGCTGAAGATTATTACCAATTACTGGGCGTTAAAAAAGGCGCCTCGGAAGGGGAAATCAAAAAAGCTTACCGCAAGCTGGCGATGAAATATCACCCGGATCATACCAAAGGCGATAAGGCTTCCGAAGAAAAATTCAAAAAGATCAGTGAGGCCTATGCGGTATTAAGTGATAAAGAAAAGCGTAAAGAATATGATACCTTCGGCGCTGAAGGTTTTCATCAGCGCTTTTCCCAGGAAGATATTTTCCGAGGGTTCGATTTTGGGGATGTTTTACGTGAATTCGGGTTCGGTGGCGATTATTTTTCAGGCCGTGGCCGCGGCAGCGGTATGCGATTTAACTTTGGCGGTGGTTCACCATTCGGATCGCAAGCCGGACAACAGCAGGCCCGGATGAAAGGCTCCGACCTGATATACGAACTTCCGCTGACATTGAAGGAAGTAGCCACCGGGACCAGCAAAACAGTTAGCCTGCAACAGCAGGGCTATTCAGAAAAAGTAACGGTAAAAATTCCGAAAGGCTTGATTTCCGGCAAAAAATTACGCCTGGCCGGCAAAGGAAGCCCCAGTCCGCTCGGTGGCCCACCGGGGGATCTTTTTATTCAGTCCAAAGTGCTCATTGACCCCTTTTATCGCGCTGAAGCCTATGACCTGCACATAAATCAGGAGGTGAAGTTAAGTGAGGCCCTTTTGGGGACCCGCATTTCCGTGTCCACCCTCGATGACAAGAAACTCAGCCTGAAAATCCCACCCGGTACCCGGCCCGGCACAAAAATGCGCATGCCCGGCCAGGGGCTCCCCCACATGAAAGGCAACAAAAAAGGCGATCTTTATGTTATAATCCAGGTCAAACTGCCGAAGCAACTGTCAGATGAACAGAAGAAACTCATTGAAAAACTGGCAGAGACGGGATTGTAAGGAATAAAAATAATTGACAAATTCGCGTATTCACGGTAAATTTTAATATAAATATATAATATATTTCACCATTTGCTGCGCGTTGCCAGAAACGGCTCCAACAGCTCCACATCCGGGGATTTCCAACTCAAAAAAACATTGAGATTGATATAAAAAATAAAGAGGTATGAAATGATTGTTACCTGCAATGAATGTGATTCCAGCTTCAACGTTGATGACAGCCTGATAAAGGATGACGGCTCCAAGGTTCGATGCTCAAAATGCAGCAGCGTTTTTCTTGTTTATCCGGAAGCATCCGGATCTGAATGGGGTGAAGATGCCGACGATTTAGCGCTTGAGATGGATGACGGGTTGGATACGGGCCTGGATTCGGGTGATGAATTAGCGGATTTGGATACGGACAGCGAGGCGGATGATGAATTGCCCGATCTAGAAGATATGATGGATTTTGAAGATGACGAGCTGTCCATCGAAGCGTCTGCCGAAGAAGATTCCGATGGGCTCGACCTGGACGACGAAGAACTCGATATGGATTTTGACCTGGATGAAGAAAGTATGCTGGAGTCAGATGAATTTGAGCTGGGCGATATTGAAACAGATGATAGCGACCTGGCCGATATGGAAATGGATCTGGAAGATTTAGATGAAGCCGAAGAAGTCGATACGGCTGAGGCAGAAGCAGATCTGGATTTAGACCTGGAAGCCGATGAGGAGCCGATGGTTGCCGCTGAAGACGGGGACGATGAGCTGGACCTGTCAGATCTTGAAGACCTGGTTGATTCCGACGCTGAAATGGATCTGGAAGATGTAACCATGGAGGCCGACGAGGCCACAGAGGGTGCCGACCTGGATCTGGAGATGGATCTGAAAGATTTAGATGAAGCCGAAGAAGTCGATACGGCTGAGGCAGAAGCAGATCTGGATTTAGACCTGGAAGCCGATGAGGAGCAGGCGGTTGCCGCTGAAGACGGGGACGATGAGTTGGATCTGTCGGACCTTGAAGACCTGGTCGCGGCTGACACAGATATGGGGCTGGAAGGTGCTGCGATCGAAATTACCGAAGATGTTGACCTGGATTTTGATCTGGAATCGGAAGCGGAGGCAGTCGCAGCAGAAAGCGATGAGTTGGATCTATCGGATCTGGATGATATCATGGATTCCGGCGAGGAATCGGCCGGGGAAGGTATAGCAGCCGAGGCGGCAGATGAGCCGGAACTCGATTTAGACCTTGATCTGGAAATGGAGCCGGCGGCTGAAGCGCCGGCCGGGGACCTTGAGGGCGCTGATGAATTAGATTTTTCGGATCTAGAGGGGATCGTCGAATCCGACGACACACCGGCGGAAGCGGCCGACGACCTTGTACTTGATTTTGAGGTGGCAGAAGATACGGCAAGCCCGGCAGCCGCAGAAGCCCCACCGCCCTCTGATTCCGAAGAGCTGGGAATGTCAGATCTAGAAAGTATGCTCAAATCCGATGAGATACCCGTATCCAGTGACGCGGATGAACTGGAATTAGACCTGGATCTTGAGAGCGAAGATGCATCCGAAGCGGTCGATTCTAGCGCTGCACCGGCCGGATCAGATGATGCCGAATTTCTAGATATTGAAAAAATGTTGGAGGAAGGTGCCGATACCACACCGGCAGAACAGGAATCTGAAGATCTTGTTGAGCTCGATTTAGAAACGGTGATGGATGAGAGTGCCTCATCGACGGAGCCGGAACTTGAGCTGAATCTGGATCTGGATCTGGATGCAGACAGTGACGGGAGTCTTGATATCGCAGCAACTGCTGAAGACGATCTGGAATTCAATCTGCTGGACGCCGACGAAGAAACCATGCAATTTGGAGCAACCCAGGCGGGAGTTACCCAGGTCGTAGACGACCTGGCTGCAGGTAGTGATATGGATGCCCCCAGCGACGAGTTCGCCAGCGATGAGTTTGCCGACAGCTATGATGAAATGGGTCAAACCGACACCCTCGACGATGTGGGCATGGCTCCCGCTATGGGTGGGCCGATAAAAACGCGAAAAACTCGTAAACCGTTAATGGTTGCTGTTCTGCTTTTGCTGCTCTGTGTCTTAGGAATAATTGTGACCAACAGCCTGGGCATCAAAATCCCATTCGTGAGCGAACTCCAGATTCCTTATATCAGTGATGTCAAAATTCCCTATCTTGACGGTTTGCTGAAATCCAAAACCCAGGATCAGGATATTGCCGGTAACCTGAAGATCAGCCCGCTTGGACGAACGATCTCGTATAAGTTCGTTGAGAATGCCAAGGCAGGCAAGATTTTTGTGATCAGCGGACAAGTCCGCAATGAATATGATCATCCCCGAAGCAATATCAAGATCACCGGAAAGCTGTATCGAGAAGGTAAGGCGCTGGTCAAAAGCGCCACTGTATATTGCGGCAATATGCTCAGTGACAGTGATTTGCAGCAGATGGATATTACGGCCATCGGCAAACGGTTGCAAAATCGCTTCGGCGATAATCGCTCAAATATCAAAGTGAAGACCGGCAAGACCATTCCATTTGTCATCATATTTCCCAAATTACCGGCCAACCTGGACGAATATACGGTTGAGGTTGCAGGATCCTCTTCATAAGCGTTGAAACGCTCCATTTAGTTTTAAGAAAGCTTCTTACCGGAAAGGGCGGGCGATGGGACAGTGCCCGCCTGATCTGTTTTGGGGCTGAACAGATTTCAACGATGATGGCCATGCCGATCTATGATCCGTTTACGGCAACCCTGAAAACAGCGCGACGATCACCGCCAATGTGGCGTATGTTTTATCTTGACTTGCTAAAGATGAGTTGTTAAAAGACGGATTTGCCGGAATTCCGGCTGTCTAAGCGTGCCGATTGCATATGTGGCGATGTAGCTCAGGTGGTCAGAGCATGCGGCTCATATCCGCAGTGTCCGGGGTTCAAATCCCTGCATCGCCACCACTTCTATTTAGAATTCTGAAGGGTTTTTTATTTGCCGGGAAATATTCTCTCAGCCACCAGATAATGAACCCCGATATCCCTTCTTAAATCCAACCGATTACCCTGAGGATGTTCACGGGGAATAACCCGGATTTTGCCATTGTCAAATGCGGCCATGAGTTTGGTTCTAAAACGTTCGGCTACTTCACCGCGGCTGTCATCCGGTTTAATCTTCACGTTTGCATTCATCCACGCTACCCGGGTCCCGTCTGATTTAAATTGACCGTCCTCCGCCGAGCAGGTCATCGCTGAGGGGATAATCTGGATGCCTTTTTTTCTGATATAGTTAAAATCGATTTCAACCGGTTCTCCTTTTGTACAGGACCACGGATATCCTTTTTGACCGTCAGGCCCCCCGGGGCCGGTCACCAGCCCGGCGCACAGCGCCAGCTGGTCGTCTCTTACCTCCGGTTTTACTTTGTCGAGCTTGCCCGCAAACATCGCCTCGATCAGTACCCCAAAATTTCTCAGTCGGCGGGCGACCGGTTGGGCTTCGGGTTCACCCGGTCGTATGTTTATCTCAGACACCCGAATGTTGGTGGGCTGCTTGGCGTTATCCAGCGAGACAAAACAACCCGGATACAGGATACACGGCCGCAGGTAGCCTTTTTCCTTCATTTTGTCAATTAGCGGCCTGGCAATGAGGTTACCGGCCAATGCAATAAGTTCTGGGGTTTCCATCGGATGGGGTGAGATGGCGCCCATCCCGCCGGTGATCGGATTTGACTTGCTGGCCGGACCTTCAAATCGTTCCGGATAATCCATCGCGGTCGGCAGGATCTGGAAATTACCGTTTTTATCGACCAGGATCGTAAAACTGATTTCCACTCCGGACATCAGGGATTCGATAAGAAGGGGCCAGCGCCCTTTTGCGCCATACATTTTTTTATAATCGGGCTTATAGTCTTTTATCAAGGTATCGTATACTTCTCTGATTTCCCAGGAATTCAGAATAATCCGGGCGCCTTTTCCCCCGGCACTGTACGGATATTTCAAGACCGCTCCGCCGTATTCCTGAATATAGTCCAGACAGGTATGCAGCAGGGTTGAATAATCTTTGGCATCCACCTCAGCCCATGCGGCCGCCACCGGAATGCCGGCTTCACGGCACAGCGCTTTGCATTTGATCTTGTCCCCTTCTATAAAGGCGGCGGCTTTATTGAGCCCGACAATGCGATCAGCATAGCCGGCCGCCTCCACCTCATCCACCAGGCCGTCAAACAAAAGCGCTTCCGGCATCGGGATGACATAATCGATGCCGCCGCTTTTTATTGCGTTGATGATTGCCTCTGCATATTCATCGTAAGAATTGCCGGTCGTCGGAATGAATTCAACGGGCCAGTTCATGGTTTCAACGAATCTGGGCATCGATGGGGTGCCCCGAACAACGACACCCTGAAAGGTGTCTTCATATATGTCACTGGTGGCGGTGGAGACCACCAAGGCGCACAACAGGGTTCGGCCATCGGTACCGGCAAAGGCTATTTTCTTCATTCAATGATCCTTTCGCGGGAATTTGTTAAATTCATTTTCATTATCAAATAGCAGGCGTCGGGGTCAAACTTATTTTCCGGCTCCTGGCTACTTGCCGTTTTTTAGGTTTCAGGTGTCGGGTGTCCGGTGTCAGGTTTAAGTGTTCAGCATCTAATCCGGAGGTGCTCTACAATTCTGACACCTGAACACTGACACCTGAAATCTATTTGAGGCCCGCGGCCGGTAGCCAGATGGAGGACTTAATTTTCTTTGATAAAATCGATAAAAATGATATAAAAAGTGTTTAGTGTTTCGTATTTAGTGTTTTGTTTGACCCTTGACGTTCTGGCCTTCTGCTGCCAAACACACACAAACACCAATCTTTTCTAAAGACTATCAGAGGATGCGATGATACCGGGTTTTAATAAAATTGTTGAAGAACGGATTCGCAAAGCCCAAAAAAAAGGTGAATTTAAGAATCTTGAAGGCTCCGGCAAACCGTTAGATTTTCTTGAGGATCAGGCGGTGGCAGAAGAACTACGCCTGGCCTATAAGATTTTAAAAAATGCCGACTGCCTCCCTCCTGAAATCGAATTGAAAAAGGAAATTCAGCAAACGGAAGAGCTTCTCAGCGGAATGGGAGAAACCGCTGAAAAATTTCGTACCATGAAGAAGCTCAATTTTTTAATCATGAAATTAAATACCCTGCGGAACACCTCCATCGAATTTGAAGCACCTCAAAAATATTCCGATAAAATGATTGAAAAGCTCGAATCATCCACTTCAAGGCGCAAGAAGAAATAATTTGGTAAGGTTCTGGGTTCAGCGTTCAAAGTTTCAGAGGTTAAAGGAAAAAGGCTTAAAGGCCGGTTTCATTAGTTTGATTAGTTCAATTAGTTCGATTGGTTGTTTCTGAAATGGCGAAGATTTAAAAAATCGAAAATCTTGAATGCTGGCAGGCGGAAACGCAATAACCAATAAAACCAATTAAACCAATCAAACCAATCAAACCAATTAGACAAATATAGCATCTGTTTTAACCTTGAGCCTCTAAACCCTTGAACTTCTGAACGCTGGCCATTAGAACCTTGAACCCACACCCCAAAGGTGGCAGTTATGGAAAAAATGACAATTGCACTTCTTTCCGGCGGCGTCTCCTCGGAGCGTGAGGTTTCCCTAAACAGCGGCAAACAGGTTTATGATGCCCTGGATAAGGGAAAATACAACATTGTCCGCTACGACCCCAAAACCGATCTGGGCCGTCTGGTTAAGGATGCGCCCGGCATTGATGCGGCCTTGATTATTCTTCATGGCCCCTATGGCGAAGATGGGACGGTTCAAGGGCTTCTTGAGCTGCTGAATATTCCCTATCAGGGTTCAGGCGTTCTCGGCAGCTCCCTTGCCATGAATAAGCTCGCTTCCAAGATCCTTTATGAAAAAGCCAATCTTCCCATTCCGCCTTATATCGCATTGCAAAAAGGCGATCCGCTGGAGCCGGCCGCCTGGGAAAAACAACTGGGCCTGCCGCTGGTAATCAAACCGAATGAGGCGGGTTCCAGCGTCGGCATGACCATCGTCAAATCGCCGGACAGCATCCAGCAGGCCGTGGAAAAAGCATTTTCCCATGATTCTACCATTCTTCTCGAAGGTTATATTGAGGGCATCGAGCTGACCGGCGGGGTGATCGGAAACAGGGACTTGCAGGCATTGCCGCTTATTGAGATCATACCGGATGATGAACATGAGTTTTTCGATTACGAGGCTAAATATACTGCCGGCGTCACCCAGGAAATCTGTCCGGCGCGCATCGATGATGAAATGACTCAAAAAGCGCAGGCCTATGCGAAAACGGCGCACAGGGCTCTTTTCTGCAGCGGTTACAGCCGCACCGATATGATATTAAAAGATGGTGAGATATACGTTCTGGAGACAAACACCATACCGGGTATGACCGCCACCAGCCTGTTGCCCCAGGCTGCCCAGGTTGCAGGATTGAGTTTCAGCCGCCTGCTGGATCAACTCATCGAACTTTGCATCGAGGCACATCGGGACAGCGGACAGCGGGTGACCCAATGATTTTCAGAACGAATCGGGAGCTCAAGGCAAGCTATAATGAATTAACGGCCGGGGATGTTTTTATCGGCAACCTGTCATTGAAGTATCTCAAACAACCGATGCTCATCGATATGCTGGAGCGTGGTATACGCTGCCTGCCGTCACCGCTTGCGCAAATTCTTAACAGTTCCAAAGTCGCCCAGGCATTCATTCTGTATGAATATATGCTTCCGCACACGCAGGCGATATCTCGCCGGACAGATTTGATTGAAGCCATAAGCACCTTTGGCAAGAACGGTATCGGGCCTGTTGTGACCAAACAGGATGGCATGCACTGCGGCCATGGAGTCCGCCGGTGGGAAACGATTGAAACCCTTTACAGTTTCATGGCCCTGGCTGAATCTTCCTACCCTTTTGTATTGCAGCCCTTTCGAGAGGGCTTTACAGATGTTCGCGTCATCATTGTGGGAGACTATGTCGAATCCTATACACGCAGCAATCTTTATAATTTCAGGGTAAACTTAAGTTTTGGCGGCACCGGGTCTGCATACAAACTGGATGAGAAAAAGGAGGCGTTTTGTCGATCTGCCATGCAACGGGGCAGATTCCCGTTTGCGCACCTGGATTTAATGATTTTTGAAAACGGCGAATGTTGTCTGTCGGAAATCACGTTAAACGGTGGAATAAAAGGGGCCCGGATCGGCAGGCAGGAACTGGATGAGAAAAAAGAGGCATTCCTGGAAAAAATGGCCGGGAAAAATGCCTAAAATGACTAAAATGAGCTAAAATGCCTAAAGTTAAGGTTTCGCTCGCGCTCCATCTTTATTTAATATGATAGAATTCCTCAACTTTAGGCATTTTAGTTCATTTTACATTTTAGTTCATTTTAAAACAGCATAAGGAGGAGAATTTGAGCGCAGAACAGAAAAAACAGAGTGATTCCGGTGGGTCAGCTAAAGTGGGCATTGTCATGGGAAGTGATTCTGATATGGGCGTCATGCAAAGTGCGGCGGATGTCTTAAAAGATTTCGGTGTTGCTTTTGAAATAACGGTTGCATCCGCACACAGAAGCCCCCAGCGGGCGGCAGTGTGGGCGTCCACCGCCCCCGAGCGCGGCATCAAAGTTATTATCGCCGGGGCGGGACATGCCGCTCATCTGGCCGGAGCCATGGCGGCTCATACCAGCCTTCCCATCATTGGCGTTCCCATCGACTCTTCCTGTTTACAGGGAATGGACGCCCTGTTGGCGACCGTTCAGATGCCGCCCGGTATCCCGGTAGCCACCATGGCGATTGGAAAACCCGGTGCCAGAAACGCTGGAATCCTGGCCGTTCAAATCCTGGCCCTGGCAGATGCCGGTCTTGCCGAAAAACTGCAAGAATACAAAAAGGATATGGCGGCCAAGGTCGAACAAAAAGCGAAAAAGCTTGAAGGTTCAAGCTAGGCTGGCAGGCTATAACGCTGGAAGGCTGGAAGGCTCTGAAGCGTGGGGATTTCCGGGTTTTAAGGCTTCATAGCTTTCCAGCCTCCTTGCTTCCCAGCCGATTCGTTTTTTTTGAATTTTTGAACCTTTGAACCCTGAACCTTTGAACCTTGAACGTACAGATAAAAAAAATCGACCCCATCCATCCTGACCCCGAATTGATAAAAGAAGCGGCGGGGTTTATTAAACAGGGCGGGGTGATTGTATTTCCCACCCGATGTCTTTACGGGCTGGGCGCCGATGCGATGAATCCCATCGCCGTTGAACGCATCATCGAGATAAAACAACGCCCGGCAGAGAATCCCATCCTGGTTTTGATCCATTCTAAAAAACAACTGGAGATGCTGGTTGAAAAAATACCGCCGGATGCAGATGCCATTATGGAAGCATTCTGGCCCGGCAGGGTGACCCTTGTCTTTGATGCCCGGGGTACATTGCCGGGTTTGCTGACTGCCCAAACCGGCAAAATCGGGGTGCGCCTTCCCGGACATCCGGTAGCCGCGGCAATGCTGGGACAGGTAAAAGGCCCCGTTACCGGAACCAGCGCCAATCTATCGGGCCGCCCGGGGTGTAACCGCTTGTCGGATATTGACCCCCAAATTACCGGCCAGGCGGATCTTGTCCTGGATGCCGGCACACTGCAAGGCGGAGTCGGCTCCACCGTTGTCGATGTCACTGCGGAGCCGCCGCGGATTCTAAGAGAAGGTCAGGTCACTGCCGACGACATATGGGGGGCATTAACTGAAATATAGAAGCCATATTAAAAATAGCAGATCACGTTCAAAAAACACATAACAACGAGTGACTAAAGTGAACTAAAGTGGGAAGTGCCTAAAGTTTCGGTGTCGCGATGCTCCATCTTTATAAAGATGACAGAATTCCATAACTTTAGGCACTTTAGATCACTTTAGGCATTTTAGGCACTTGATCCGTTCCATGCCCATTAGATAACTTTTAACTTTAGTGCACTGTAACTAATGCATTTTTGTTTTGGATTCTAATCTTGTTGACAACTTCCGGCAAGTTGCTTATAAAAACTCCGAATTGCCGGGGTGGTGAAACTGGTAGACGCACTGGACTCAAAATCCAGCGGGGCTTGCTCCATGCGGGTTCGATTCCCGCCCCCGGCACCAATAAACAACAAAGGGTTGGCCATCTTAGCCAACCCTTTTTATGTTCAATTGGTTATATTGGTTCAATTGGTTTTATTCGTTAATTCTGAACCAATTAGACCAATTAGACCAATCGAACCAATAAAACAAGATGATACCTTTCATCTGTCGCCTGAAGATATGTTTGCCCGATTAAACCAAAAACTGCTTCAGCGCGACGAGCGTTTCTTTTTCCTTACCAGGAGCCTTCAACATTAGCGCTGTCAGCAAACGATACTTTGCCTTCACTGCAAGCAATTACCGCATCCCTGACTGTTCCGGTCACATCATTGGCCACTTTTACTCCTGCGGCATTGAGGGTTTTAAACGCATTTGGCCCACAATAACCTGTCAGCAAAACTTTCGCACCCCGATCACTTATCATGACGGCGGCCTGAATGCCGGCCCCCTTAAACGCATTTACATTCTCTGAATTATCCAGCACCTCAAACCCATGATCGAGCGTATCAACAATAAGGATGTAAGCCGCCCGACCAAATCTGGGATCCATTGGTGAATCTAAATCTTTGCCCTTGGATGTTATTGCTATTTTCAATTGCAGTTCCTCCTCAATTCGGGATGCACTCAACCGCCCCCGCCGCCACACACTTGGTCATCGGTGATTTCAGGTAGTTTGCCTGCTATTAAGTCTTCCACCACTGGCTTTATCTCAGCTCGTAATGAATCATGATACACCTCAATTCCAGCCTGTTTGAATCCCATCAGTGGCCGCATGCCGATTCCTCCGACCACAAGGGCATTTACATTGTGGCTCGCAAGCAGATTGACCGGTACCATGCAGCCGCCCTGAACATGTTCCTGATTTTGAACGGTCGAAACTTTTTTTATCTCTCCATTTTCAACATCGATAAAGGTAAACACATCGCAGTGACCAAAATGTCCGGACCTGGTTGCGTCCAAACCACCGTTCCCATTTGATGGAACTGCTATTCTTCCGTTTCTCATAATGATAAGTTCTCCTTGTTTGTTTTAATTTATTCTATCCAACCTTCGTGATCTTCGTTTTCTTCGTGGTGAGATAACTATCGAAGGTATTCAACTGGAGATTTCCAGATAACCACATTAATTTATTTTAAATTTAGCGCTCCGCTGCTTGTTCAGCCAGATTTAGAATCGTTTTCAGTTGTCTGAGCAATTTTTCAGCCTGTTCTTGCCCCGGTCTGACCGGTAATTGCATCAGTATACCCAATCCTTCGCTGGCCTCATGGAAATCGGCAGGCAAAAGCGAGGTGACCGCAGCACAGTTGACCATGGGCTTAATTGAGATAACATTTTCGATAAATTCGAGGCCGGTCATATCGCTGAGATTTTCATCCGTGACGACAAGATCAAAGCGTCCTTCTGCGATCTTGACGATTGCATTGCTGCCGGATTCCGCCCATGCTGTCCGAACCTGATTTTCTTCCAGGCCTGCTTTAAAGGCGGACATAGAGGCTTTATCCTGGCTTACCAGTAAAACCCTAATTATTTTTTGTTTACCCATTTATAAATTCAGTTTGTTTGACAAAGCATTCCAGATTTCTTTGACTGCATGCCCTGCTTTAGATTCACTGTTATATTCAATAATCGTTTGGCCCTTTACCATGGCCTTTGTGAAGACCGGATCGAAGGGGATTCTTCCCAAACAGGACATACCTTCATCTTTGGCAAAATTTTCTATATCCCGCGTCAGATCAAGGTTCAGGTCATATTTATTGACGCACACCATGGCCGGCACATTGAAATGGTTTGCCAGTTGTACCACTCGTTCCATATCGTGAATACCCGAAAGGGTAGGTTCGGCCACAATAAGTACAGCGCTGGCGCCGCCAATGGATGCAATGACCGGACAGCCGACCCCCGGGGGACCATCCGTAAGGATCAGATCAAGATTTTTTTCATCTGCCAGTCTTTTAGATTCCTGTCGCACGAGGGTTACCAGTTTGCCGGAATTTTCCTCAGCAATTCCGAGTCGGGCATGAACCATGGGACCGAAGCGGGTTTCTGCATAAAACCATTGACCGCATGTATTTTCCGGAAAATCGATCGCCTTTTCCGGGCAAAAGTAGACACATACACCACAGCCCTCGCAGTCTATATGATTGACTTTAAAATCATTGCTGATTGCGCTAAACCTGCAAAGGTCCAAACACAGTCCGCATTCGGAACATTTGTTTCTATCAATATTGGCAGTGTGACCTGATTTGAAATCAGCACGCATGGATATATGCGGGTCCATAAGCAGGTGAAGATCAGCCGCGTCTACATCTGCATCACATAGAACTTTGCTTTCAGCTAATGATGCAAATGCCGCAATTAAACTGGTTTTACCGGTGCCGCCTTTACCGCTTATGACAATCAATTCTTTCATGGTCAGGGTAAATTTTAGTGTTTGGTGTTTAGTGTTTTAAAAGACGCTTAATTTGATCATAAAGACCTAAAAATCTGTCCTTCCATTCCGGTATTACATCAACCAGCATCTCTCCCCTTGAATAGGCTTCGGCAATCTGTCGATCAAAAGGAATTTCCATCAGAATCGGTAGGTCCGTTTGATGGGCATATTTTCTGACTTTGTCATCGCCCAGATCAGATCGATTGATGACCAATCCCAACGGAATATTGAGTATTTGAGCCGCGCCGACTGCCAATTTTAAGTCATGCAGGCCAAAAGGAGTGGGTTCTGTGACCAGAAGCACAAAGTCGGTATCTTTCATGGACGCAATAACCGGACATGAAGTTCCCGGAGGCGCATCAATGATAGTGAGTTTATCCGGATTTTCAAAGGAACGTACTTTTTTGATCAGCGGCGGAGACATGGCTTCACCTACCCGCAACTTGCCGTGAATGAACTCAATGCCATTGCTGTGGCCTTTTTGAATGACACCGAGTTCCCGACCACTTTGCGTGATGGCGCCTTCCGGACAGACTTCCCAGCATCCGCCGCAGCTATGACAGAGTTCTTCAAAAACCAATACATTTTCATTCACGACTGCAATGGCCTTAAACTGGCAGATGTCTGCACATTTTCCGCAATAGGTGCACTTTTCTTCATTGACTTCCGGCACCGGCATGAAAAACGGTCTCCGATTCTTCGAATGAAGGATTGATAAAAAGGTGCGCATTGGGTTCTTCCACATCACAGTCCAGCAACTGAACATTGGAACCCATCGATCGGGCCAAATTTGTCGCCACCGTTGTTTTACCGGTCCCGCCTTTTCCACTGGCAATGCTGATAATCATACCAAAGCGTCTTTCAATCAGATCGTTTTTGCTAACTGCGCCGTATACCGCCACCGCGCCCCATGCCCCGGCCCGAACCTTGGCGCACTCCGCGTCCACCACCCTGGCCCATCCCGCGCCCGCCACCCGATGGCTTTCCTGCTCCGATACGGTCACGGCGTCCGCCGCCGCCCATGCCGAAATGACGGCCAACGGTGGATTGGGCTATGAGATTAAGTGTATCGTTTTTATACCTTTCCACGACTTCTCTGATGGTGCCTTGCTGTTCCGTAAATATTTCAATTCCGGCGGCCAAAAGTGTTTGAACGGCATTCGGCCCGACATCACCGGTGATCACTGCAGCCACACTTTTATCTGCCAGAAATTGGGCTGCCTGGATGCCGGCTCCGCTGCTTTGAGCGGCGCTTTGGTTATCAAAAGCCTCATACCGCATGTCCGCCGGATCAATGACCAAAAACCAGGCGCAGCGACCAAAGCGCGGATCGATGGGAGAATCCAAAGTTTTACCTGACGAACTAATAGCGATTTTCATCACACAACCTCCCTGTCATTATTGGGTGCCGAGCAAAAACACCACATTTATAATGAGTATATGCTCAAAACAAATGTAATCAATGACAATTCAGTTGTCAAGGTATTTTTGTCCAAAACACTGAAATTGATTTACGATTTATTAAATTTGCTGGATTGGCGCAACGGATTTACATTGCGGTAGACTTCACCGTTTATCAAGCACGTTTAGGTCTAAGCACCATAAACGGCCACCTCTTTGAGGTCATCCTGCAGATATTCGCGTTCGTTTTCCCCCAGAATACCCATTGCCAGACATATGATGGTCCACAGATGCACCACCCCGTAGCCGCCGCCGTAGTGCTCACTGAGTTCGTGAATTTGGGCATGGCAGTTGTGACAGCCGGCAATGCAATAGTCGGCTTTGGTGTTTTGAATTTGATTGTCTTTTAAGCGGCCAAATTCCAGACGCGCTTCTTTGTAGCCGGACTGCAGAAAACCGCCGCCACCGCCGCAGCAATAATTGTTGGAGCGGTTGGGGTGCATCTCGATAAAGTTTTCTTCGCCCACCACGGTTTTAACCACATAGCGCAGATCTTCGGCGATGGGGTCACCGAAAGTCTTTCGTACGATCTGGCAGGGATCCTGGACCGTAAACTTGATTTTTAAGTCCTTGTTCCAATCGGAATTGACCTTCAGTTTGCCTTCGCGGATCCATTTGGCGTAGTATTCATAGATGTTTTTAACCTCGAATTTGTGGTCGATGTTGAATTTTTTCAGTCCTGCCAGGACTGAGAAGGTGACGTGCCCTCACTCGGTATTGAGATATATCTTGCAGCCCAGGTCATCGGCCTGTTTGGCCGTTGTGCGCACAATGTGTTCCCAGGCCTCAGTGTCGGCCAGAAACATGCAATAGTTTTCCCCTCCCCAGCCTTTGGACCCATAGGTCCAGTCGGCGCCCACCAGGTGAAGGATTTTCCACAGCGGCACCATTTCATCGGGCTCGGTCACCGGCTCTCTGGAATTCTGATTTAAAAAGAAATACGCCCCCTGTTTGTCAATGGGTGCCTGCATGTCTTTAAAATCCGGCTGGGCTTCCTGGTATTCTTCTAAAACATCTTCCACCACGAAGGTGAAATCTTCCGGCGATGCCCCCATGGCACTGCAGCTGTCATTTCTCAGGGCCATATCGCAGGATCCTAAAATGCCCTTGGGGCGTTCTTCCCGCGGCCGGGTGCTACGAACGTTGAACACCAGTTGCGGGATATCAATTTTCATCGGACACACATAGATACAGCGCTGGCACTGGGTACACATCCAGGCCCAATCGGAGGCAAGCAGTTCATCGTCCATTCCCAGGGCCGCCATGCGCAAAAATTTTCTGGGATCCATGCCTTCAAGGCCCGTGGCCGGACAGCCCGAAGAACAGGCCCCGCACGTCAAACACAGATTTAAATTGCCGCCTTCGGGCAGCAGCTCCATGACTTTGTCCATAAAACGGCTTTTCTTCTTGCCACCTAATTTGATAACTTCTTCTGGCATTGGATCCTCCTTATCTTGCGTTTGGATCTTTTAATTGCCGTGACAACAAAATTCCGCCAAGGAAGGGCCGGGGGTTTAACGCCATAACAATATGAGCATATGCACGAAATAAAATAGCTGATGAAACCCTGACTGTCAAGATCTATTAAGCGGAAGGTATAAAATTCAGAGAACAAAACCCGTGAAAGGTGTGGCAGGCGACTTCTAATTATTTGAAAGGTCGGGGAGTTTTTTTCGATTCAGTCGCTACATGAACAATCGCTCTCTGTAAGGATTTGAATGAAAAACGCCCTGACCCTCAGTTATTTATTGCTTTTAAGCTCTTTTCCAGATTAAGGCGGGCGACTTTGTGATCGGGATTGATTTTCAATGCGGCGGAAAATTGCTCGATCGCCTCCTCATATCTCCCCTGATTTGCCAAAATATTGCCTAGATTAATATAGGCTTGCGTATAATCGGGATTAAGCAGCACGGCCATTGAAAAATGATCAATGGCCTCCTCGACCCGGTTCTGATGCTGCAGGGCCACCCCTAAATTACTATGGGCTTGAGCGTAATATGGATTAAGCGTTAGTGCTTCAGATAAGCGTGGAATCGCTTCTGCATAACGTTTCTCAACAATCAGTGATACTCCTAAATTATTGAGTGTTTTGGCATCTTTTGGATTGATTTCCAGTGCCTTCAAAAACTGGGTGATGCTCGCCTTTATTTTTCCCTGTTCGGCCAGGCTCAATCCGATATTGGCGACCGGGTCCTGATAGAGCGGATCAATTTCCAGCGCTTTTTGATACTGCCTTATGGCTTCTTCGTGATAGCCTTGATCGGCCAGAGCCACCCCCAAATTATTATGGGGCCGGGCTTTGCGAGGTGATTTGTTGACACAATCCTGCCAGAAGGTGATGTGATCGCTGTAAACCGCATTTCTTTCATACGTCCAAACAGCGCCAACCGTAACCATGGTGCACAACAGAGCAGTCTGCAACCATGTAGGCTTCACCCAGCGGCAAGCAACCAGAGCGACAATCAGGCTAAACGCCATGGACGGCAGGTATGTCCGATGCTCGAAAATGATCTCGAGTGCGATAATGGAAGATTCGATCACCAGGTTACCGAAAAACCACAAAATACAGAATGAAAAAAGGCGCTGCTTTCTTGCCGTGGCGATAGCCAGGCCGATAAGTGACGCAATGGTAAATATGGCAAAAAATGTGGTCATCGGGTCCATTAGCGAATTGGAGAGCGGAAAATCGTGATCCAGATTCAGCCGTGAAGGATGCGGCCACAGCATCTGGCTGAGATAGAAAATGATGACCCGTGGCTCGGTCAGCATACGTTGGGTGAGTGTAAAATCGCGATTTTTATATCCCTCCATGACACGATCCAAAGGATTGTTGCCCAAAAGGGCCAGCCCAATGACGGCTGCCAGCAGGAGGCATCCGGTCAGCAGCGGTATATGATTCTTTAACCATTTCAAGTCCAGGTCTCGGAAAAAATACCATTCATAGACAAAAATAAAGACGGGCAGTGTGGCTGCAATCTGCTTTGATGCCAAAGCCAGGGCTCCGGCCAGGATGCAGCCTGAAAACAGCCACCATTTGTTTCTTTGCTGCCCGCTAAATCGAAAGCGGGCATAGAGCAGGATCGATAATATGTAGAACATGGCGCATAGGCTGGTCATGCGCTGAACGATATAACTGACCGATTGGGTGTGCAGGGGGTGAACCATCCAGACGGCCGCTGTAAAAAATGAGATCCACATATAGTTGCCATAACGGGATTTCAGAGCCGGGGTGCGAAAGGTTGATTTGACGAAGAAATAAAGCAAAAAGCCGGTGCTGATATGGATGAGAATATTGACGACGTGGAAGCCGACCACATTATAACCGTGGAGATAGTAATTTAGCGCGAAGCTGATGTGTGACAGCGGCCGCTGCTTTAAAGGATTGTTGAAGGCCGCTTCTGCCAAGTCATTCAGAGTGATTTTAGAAATTCGAATATGAGGATTGGTCTCGATATTGTTTCTGCTGTCAAAAACAAACGGGCTGCCTAACGAGTTGGCATAGATTAAAATGACGATAAGCGCCAAAGACAGCAGAAACAGGGTTTCGTATCGAGAGAGAAGTGCGGAGAGGCCTTTGTGAAATGTCATCAGTTGAGTGGTTCCGTATTATCTCAGGCCGATTCTGGGATCGAATCCATCTTTTTTAAGCTGCTCGGCAAGGTTTGCCGCAGCTGCCCGGCTTTCATAGGCGCCGATTAAGACCCGAATCTGATTCTGACCGGATATCGCCGGAAGGCTGTAGGCCAGATATCCTTTAGTTTTCAGTTTGGACTTAAGTTTTTGAGACTCGCTTTTAGAAACCGGAAGGCCGACCTGAACCGTGTATGGTTTTTTGGCGATATGCACATAGCGAAATTTTCTATTTTTCAGCCCGGCTGCAGCAATCTTTGCCTCTGTCAGAGTGGTATAGTTTCCAATATAAACCCGATACCATTTTCCCTTTTCGGAAAGATCGACCGGACTGGTAAAGGCCGGGTCGCCCCCGGTGATTAATTTTCCGGCCACTTGGTTTGATATTTGCGGATCCCGATACGCGCTGACTTGAATGGTATAGGGTAACGGCTTTATCTGCGGCGTTAATGGTTTTTTCTTTTGCGGTGCAGTCGCTGATTTTTGGTTTTTGGATACGGTCGCGGTCTTTTGAGCCGTCACGGCCGGTGCCGGCTTGCTCACAGCTGCTGCCGGTTTTTTCGTTTGCGGTGCGGCAGCGGGCTTTTGGGTTTTAGGCTTGGATGCGGCTGCGACCTTCTGTGCTGGGGCAGGCGCT
Source organism: uncultured delta proteobacterium (assembly GCA_963706575.1). Taxonomy (GTDB): domain Bacteria; phylum Desulfobacterota; class Desulfobacteria; order Desulfobacterales; family JAHEIW01; genus JAHEIW01. The sequence goes on from CAVPNL010000011.1 coordinate 55,488, forward strand.
GATGGCTTTTTTGAAGTTTCCTTTTTAAGTGAAACCTTTGCGTCTTTGCCTTTCGTGTCTTCGGCTTGAGGCCTGGATGCATAATTGATCTGCAAAGATCGTCTGGATTTGTAAGCATTTAAGTGGGGCAGGTATTTGGGAACCTCTGAATTTCTATCCGCCACCAGAAGCTTTTGAATGGCCTGTTTTTGGGTGTCGACGGCAGCATCAAAGTTGCCCGCCGCTGCATATGCTGCTGCCAGGGTATCTAAAGAGACGACATCCGGTTTGAGTTTCACCGCCTTTTGCGCCAACCGGACGGCCTGACCACCGTCGCGGAACCGCTGGTCGGCACAGGTGGCCAATACCCAGGCCTTATTATTGTATGCGTCAACAAAAAACGGATTAATTTTCAGCGCGCGGGCGTAGTCATTCAGGGCATTACTCAAATCGCCGTGTTGGGTTCTGGCGAAGCCGCGATTATTATAAGCTTCTGCATAGCGGGGACGGATTTCAAGGGCTTTGTTATAGTCTGCAAGAGCCTTGTCGTAGTTTCCCTTCAGAGCCCAGGCAACACCCCTGTAATTATAGGCCTGGTAGTCCTGCGGTATGATTTCGATGGCAGTCGAAAATGCTTGAATGGCCTCATCATAACGCTGTTGGCCGATAAGCTTTAAACCTTTATCAAAGGCATCCTCTTCTTTAGCCCATACATTCGGGCTCATCAAAAATACCGCTATCCATATGATTGATAGAATCGTTTTTCTTGATCTCACACTTAATCTCCAAAGCTCCGATCGGAAATTTTGTTTCTCGTGTAATCGTGGCGGACGGATTTTTGGGGTTACGGTTTGTCCCGATTAGAAGTATAGGGGTGACGATTTCCCTTAACGTGTAGAAATGGTTTCAAAACCCCATCTAAGGCTCAATGGCTGCGTTGCAGGCCTCCGATAAATGCTCACATACATTTGTATGCTGCGCGTTATCGATCGGCCTGCGCCTTGCCCTTGAACCTGATCTGAGGCTTTGAAATCATTTCTAATATAGAATACCGAAAATTCAGCCAAATTGCAATTCATATTGAATCGATTTAATTTAGGTCTCTTGCTGTATCCTCGTAGATCGGGAATCTCCAGTAATCTAAGCTCGTGAATCCCCGGTTTGCGGAGGATTTGTCATAGCGGTTGTATTTTATTTGACAGATACTAGCATATTGTTATAAAATTAAAGGGTTACAAGATTTAAAGGTTCAGGGTTCAGAGGTTCAGAAAAAGGCCTAAAGGCCAGTTCGATTGGTTTGATTAGTTCAATTAGTTTGACAGGTTATTTCGGAAATGCCGACGATAAAATGATTTGAAAATCTTGAATGCGTGTAGGCGTAAAATCACCAACAAATGACCAACCAATTATAACCATTAACCCGAATCCAAAACAGTTTCCTCAAACAAACCAATTGACAACGGATGGCGTTGCCTGACTTTTAACCTCCTGATTCCTAAGAGAATAGACTCTCCATGAAATTTAATATAAAAAAACCGACCGCCTTTTTTGATTCGATTGTGGTTACCGGAATCGCAATGGCCGCCTTTTATTGGATTTGCGAATCCTTTATGTATTTCTTTATGAAACCTGAGGCAAATTTTATTCAACATTTGCTGGGGCCGAACCAGTTCGAAATTTTTACCCGCCTGCTGGTGTTATGCCTTTTTGCCATTTTTACATCGCACTACAATTATATGTTCAACAAAAGTCGCCTGGCAGATAGTGCGCTGCAGGCAAGCGAAGAGAAATACCGTACCATTGTTGAAGGCCTCGAAGAGGGCTATTTTGAAATTGATCTTGACCGAAACCTGACCTTTTTCAATGATCCCCTCTGTAAAATACTGGGATATTCGCCCAGCGACCTGTCAGGCAAAAATACCAGCATCTTTACGTCCCCGGCCACGATCCGCAAAATGGATCAAATTTATGCCCGGCTTAAAAAAACTGGGGAACCTATTCGGGTAACCGACTATGATGCCATCGGTAAAGCAGGCGACAGCATCGCTCTGGAACTGACGGCATCCCTGTTGCGAAATTCGAGCGGCTCACCCATCGGGTTCCGGGGTGTTTTGCGGGATGTATCCGAAAGAAAAGAGGCCGAAGCGCAGAATCGAAAGCTGGAAGTTCAGGTTCGGCAGGCCCAGAAAATGGAATCCATCGGCACCCTGGCCGGGGGTATTGCTCATGATTTCAACAATATTCTCATGGGTATACAGGGGAATGCCTCACTGATGGCATTAAAAACCGATCCGGTGCATCCCAATTATGAAAAGATAAAAAATATTGAAACCTATGTCCAAAACGGCACGGAGTTGACCCGGCAGCTGCTGGGTTTTGCCCGCAGGGGTAAGTATCACGCCATTGCCACGGACATAAATGACGTTATCGACAAATCCGCCACCATGTTCGGGCGCACCAAAAAGGAAATCCGGATTCAGATGGGTCTGGTACCGGATATATGGACCGTGGAAGTTGATCGCGGGCAGATCGAACAGGCACTTTTAAACCTTTACGTAAACGCATGGCAGGCCATGCCGCGGGGTGGCGATCTGTATCTTAAAACTGAAAATGTCATCCTGGATGCGGAGTTTGTAAACGCCAAACCTTATAAAGTCGAAGCCGGGGATTACATCAAGATCACCGTGACCGATACGGGAATCGGCATCGACAAAGAAACCCGCGAGCGGATTTTCGAACCCTTTTTCACGACCAAAGAAATGGGACGGGGCACCGGGCTGGGGTTGGCTTCGGTATACGGTGTTATTAAAAACCATGAAGGCTATATAAATGTTTATAGTGAAATCGATCAGGGAACCACGTTTAGCATTTATTTGCCGGCATCCCGCAAAAAGATTCAAAAACAAATGGAAAAGACCGTTGCGAGCGTGGCGATGGGTACCGGTACCATTTTACTGATCGATGATGAGGAAATGATCATTAAAGTGGGAAAAGAGCTTTTGCAGGAGCTGGGCTATAAGGTCATGTCGGCCGGAAGCGGGCAGGAGGCCATCGAATTATATAAAAAGAATGCCGATAAAATCGATCTGGTCATTATGGACATGATTATGCCCGGAATGAGCGGTGGCGAAACTTTTGATCGCCTCAAAGAGATTAACCGCGATATTAAGGTGCTGCTTTCAAGCGGATACAGTATCAATGGACAGGCCTCCAAAATTTTAGAGCGCGGCTGTGATGGATTTATTCAAAAACCGTTCAACCTGATCCAGCTGTCAGATAAAATTCAGCAGATTATCATCAAGAGATAGGTTCAAGGGTTCAGCGTTTGTCTATTCGGTTTAAGGCGGGTAATTTTTTTGTTAAATTTGTTTTATTGGTTTCATTGGTTTAATTAGTTGAATTAGTGAATTATCCGAACCAATCGAACAAATCAGACCAATTGAACTAATAAAACCGGCCTTTAGGCCTTACAGCTCAAAGACCACCGGTTCCCGTAATATCATCTCAATTGCCCGGTCGGCCGTTACGGCCGCATCGGGAAATACCTGCCGGAGCGCGCGGATATGCCGCAGATTGTCTGCGGTTCTCAGGATCAGCATCACCAGGTCCCCTTCCTCCATCTCGGCCTGGATTTGTACCTTCTCCCACTGTTCTCCGTTGGCCCAGGCATAAATTGCCGCCACCGGTCTTAAGTGAAAAGGGCGTGCTTCAAATCCGCGATCCTGCATCTGCCAGGCAAAAGGCCTTAACCCTTTGACGACCCTGTAGAATGCGTCCAAAAGCGGTCGGGGGAGGCGCTTTTTGTGAATTTTGGTATCGGATTCGCGTTCATTGACAAAGGCCGCGATGATCGCTGCCAGAAGGCCCGGCTCGGATTTCGGCAGGATGCCCAGCTGAAAGCCCTCGGCAATTAAAAGCGGCTGGTCCACCCGCAATTGACTGGTCCATTTTCCCTTCTCGGTCAACTCTCCGCTGCCGGTGACGTAAGCGCTGTCCTTAAGAAAATCCAGATGCTGCAAAAAATCACCCCAAAGAATGCGGCGGCGGTCTTTGCGGGATTTTTTTTGGGGGGTCTTTCGGAGTAAATAGGATGCAAACGAGCGACCGAGCAAATCTTTAACCTGATCGGGGCTATGCGACAGCAGCAGATTCAGTACCATTGAAAAATTAATTTTGATTTGACTGGCAACGTCCGAAGCCCTTGTCTGAAACAATTTCGCCATCCAGCGAACATCCATGAATTTGTTGGGCAGCAGCAGGGCGAAACCGATATTATCCATGCCTCTGCGGCCGGCCCGGCCGGTCATCTGATGAAACTCGGTGGCATCCAGCGGCAGAAACTGGGTTCCGTTAAAACGGTCTGAATTTAAAAAGACCACCGTACGGGCCGGGAAATTCACACCGGCCGCAACCGTGGATGTGGCAAATACCGCATCCAGCAAACCCTCGCTCATCAAGCGCTCGAGCATCAGTTTCCAGGCCGGCAACTGGCCGGCATGGTGCGAACCCAGTGCCAGGTTCTCAAGAAACCAGCGTTGACGATGATGAATCACATGCGGACTTTGATGAGCTGACGTTTCAATCCGTTCTTTGAGAACGGCATTTCGGCCGGGGTCCGCTAACCATTTTCTGCGGCACTGCTCCAGGGCGCGGTCGCAATCCGCCCGGGATTTCAGGAAAAAAATGGCCGGAAGAAGGTCATATTTCTTCAATACTTTCAGAACATCGTCAAAAGGCAGCAGATAATCCGGCATCCGGCGGTATCGCGAGCCTTTGGTTTTTAAAAAATCGGCGACTTTTTTATAAATTTTTTCTTTGCCTGCGGTTTTTGCAGGCTCGGTTAACGGCAGCAGGGTACCGGAAGGATGTAAAAAAAGCGGGGCCAGCGGCACCGGTCTCTTGTACTCCCTGATAACCGTGCAGCGGGATGAGCGAATCGAAGAAAGCCAGCCGGCGATTTGGTCGGCATTGCCGATGGTTGCAGAGAGCAATAAAAGCGGGATGCGCTGTGGCAGATAAATCATGATTTCTTCCCAGACCACCCCGCGGTCCGGATCTCCCAAAAAATGCGCCTCGTCCAGAACCACAAAATCTGCCGCCAGTAATTCACCGCGGTGCATGGCATCATAGAGCTGGTTTCGCAAAATTTCAGTGGTTCCCACAATGATCGAAGCGTCCGTATTTTCTTTACGGTCCCCGGTTAATATACCAACATGCTGCCGGCCGAAGATGGCGGAAAATTCCGCATATTTGGCATTGCTCAGCGCTTTCAAAGGGCAGGCATACCAGGATCTTCCGCCGCCGGCATGAATGCGGGCGATGGCTTTTTCGGCGATCCAGGTTTTTCCGGAACCGGTCGGCGCGGTCACCAGACAATCGCTGCGCTCTAACGCGGAGATGGCATCGAGCTGGAAGGCATCCGGTGTGAAAGACGGGTTTTCGGGCACGCCGATTTCAGCAAAAATTTTTCGGAGTCCTGCATCGGCGCCCGGTTTCAGATGGGGGTGTTTGGGTTTCTTGCGGGGGTAACGCCGTGGCCGCAAGAAACGTTTGCTGCGTTTTGCCATCAGAGCTTTGAGATCATCGCCTTTACGCGGTCTTTTGACGGCGAATCAACGTCAAACGGCGAGGCCCCGTTGAGATCCGCTTCGATCAATGCTTCATCATAGGGGAGAAAACCGAGGAATTCAAAATCGTCCAGGTGGGTTTGCAGAAATTTTTCGTCTTTTGCCCCGCGGACCTTGTTGCCGACAACGGCAATGTGGTTCAGTCCGATTTCTCCGGCCAGCTTGCGGATATGTTCGGCGGTATCGATGCTGCGCCTTCCCGGCTCCACCACCACGATCAGTTTGTCAACAGCCTTTGCCGTTGCCCGGCCCAGGTGCTCGATGCCGGCCTCCATATCCATGACCACCACTTCATCGCGAGCCAGCACGATGTGCATGACCAGGGCCCTGAGCAAGGCACTTTCGGGGCAGATACAGCCGGATCCGCCTTTTTTGATACCGCCCAGGCGCATGAGTTTGATACCCTCAAAACCGACCGATACCGCATCCGGCAGGTCATCCACTTTGGGATTGAGCTTGAAATAGCCGCCGATGCTGCCGGGTTTCGCACCGGTTCTTTCAAATATGAGTTCTTCCATTTCAGCGATGGGCACGATTTTATCGGAATCGGCAATTCCTAAAGCGGCAGCCAGATTGGCGTCCGGATCCGCATCGATGGCCAATACGCGTTTACCCTCAGCATTGAGGGTGCGAATCATTAAAGACGGCAAATGTCGTCTTTCCAACGCCGCCTTTACCGCTGACTGCCAGTTTCATAATTTTATCCTCGATTTTTATAAAGTTGAGTTCATCAAGTGTTTAGTATTTGGCGTTTAGTGTTTGGTGGCATAAACGACAAAACGTCATCGGTCAAACAAAACACTAAACACAAAACACCAAACATCTAGTTACAGAATCTAACATAATTGCAATATAACACAGGAAATCATTGCAGCAAGTACAAAAGAAACGAGCAGCGCATCTGCGCTGCTCGTTTTGGATTTCGAACTGATTTTAGCGGCCTGTCAATTATGCGGCGGACTTATCTTGACCATGATCCCGGTCGTTCCACCGTGGATTCGACCCTGGACAAAGATGCTGGGACGCTGTCTTTAAATGTCAAGGTACCTCCGGCCAGGCTCGGTTCATCGGTACCCCACTGATAATCATTGCCTAAGAAGGGATCGATAAACCCGAATGTTTTCTCATCACTGACCCATCCGGAAACCGATATTTTTTCATTCGACCAGGTCAGGGTTTCGCGGCCGTTGAGTTCGGCAATTCCGGCATCGATGGCTCTTTGCCGGGCGCTCTCATCCAGGCTCACATATTTGGGAACGGCAATCGCCGCCAGAATGCTTAAAATCACCATCACAGCGATGATTTCAAGCAAGGTAAACCCCATATCTCCGCGGTAATTATTCATTCTCGGAAATAATTTTCGAAAACTAGCTGATAAATTTATTGACGTTTCCACACTGCCGGTTGACCTGTAGTGGATACGTCGCGCACCAGAGTTACCTGTGTTCCCTTAAATAGAATAGTAGCTGGGCTGGCGGTCGGTACTGAAACCCAGCTGTAGTCGCCGCCAAGATCGTAGTTCACACAGCCAGCACCCGCGCAATTAAGGTTACCGTCTCCATCATAACCGGCTGTGGAAATTTTGTGATCCGCCCAGGTCAAGCTTTCGCGGCCGTTGAGCTCCGATATGGCGGCGTCGATGGCGCGTTCCTTGGCATTGGATTCCAGGTCGATATAGCGGGGAACAGCCACCGCGGCCAGAATTCCTAGAATAATCAGAACCGCAATAATTTCGACCAGGGTGAAGCCCTCCTGGTTTCTCAAGATTTTTTGCTTTTTCATAATCAATTTTCCTTCCTTCCCTTTATTCTTATTTTCTGAATTCAGTAAAAGAGGATTTTACTCGCAGCACCGGCTGCAAAATCTCCCTTTTTGAAATGCTGTTTGGACTCAAATTAATGCACAAATAATGCCATAAAAAAGACGAACCCCACGTTGCTATTATATTGATAATTATTTTAGTTACTTATTGACAAATTCCGCAGATACATAATTGGTGGGATTTGTCAGGAGATACTAAATTCTACAAAATTTGGAGTCAATTTGCAAGTTGACGCATCAAATTTCGTTGTTTTTAATGCTTTTGACATCGATCCCGTGTTTTTTGATACGGTGCCAGAGGCTGCGCTGATTGATCCCTAAAAGTTCGGTGGCTCTGATCTGGACACCGCCAGTTTTTCGCAGAGCTTCGATGATCATGCTTTTTTCGATTTCATCGAGACGTTCATCCAATGGCAGGTTGACCGGCAGCAAAATTTTGTTGGTTCCGTTGCCGTTATTAAATTGACCGGTGATTTTGGCGGGTAACTGGGCGGGTTCGATATAGCCGGTTTCGGCAATGACGGCAGCACTTTCGATAGTGTTTTTAAGCTCCCGGATATTTCCGGGCCATGGAAAAGCCATGAGCATCTGCAGGGCCACCGAGGAAATTTCGATTTTCTTGGGAAGGCTCTGTAAAAAATAGTCAACCAGCAACGGAATGTCTTCCTTGCGTTCCCGCAGCGGTGGCAAATGCAGGGTAAACACATTGAGACGATAAAAAAGATCTTCTCTAAAACGGCCTTCCTGGACCATTTTTTCAAGATTCTGATTGGTTGAGGCGATAAAACGGACATCCACTTTAATGGTACTGCTGCCGCCGACCCGATAAAACTCCTTTTCCTGGATGACGCGCAATATCTTGGATTGCAGATTTAAAGGCATGTCGCCGATTTCATCCAGGAATATGGTCCCCCGATGGGCCATATCAAATTTGCCGGGCTTGAATTTGGTTGCACCGGTAAAGGCGCCTTTTTCATGACCGAATAATTCGCTTTCCAGCAGTTCTTCGGGGATCGCCGCACAATTGAGCTTAATAAACGGTTTATTTCTTTGGTCACTGTTTTCAAAGATGCTGACGGCAATCAGTTCTTTGCCGGTACCGCTTTCTCCAAGAATGAGAACCGTGGAGTCGGTGGGAGCAACTTTTTTGATCAGGCCCAGTAGGCCCCGCATGGCAAGGCTTTCACCGATGATGTCCGGGAAGAAATGACGCGCATCAATACGGCTGAGAACCGACGTGACCCGGTCAAAAACGCTGGTAAAATGTTCAATTTTATCAATCGACCAGTCTCTGCCGGTGTCGGCCTTATCACCTGAAATTGAGGCCAGCTTGCGGGCTTTTTCAACAAAAAGCTCCACGGGTTTCAAAATAAAACGGACCAGCATGAATCCGGTGGCAAATGCGATAACGCTGATCACCAAAATAAACCAGAAGACAGTCTGGGCAGGATCGGATCCCTGGCTCAAACCGTATTTGGTCAGCCGGAAGGAAAGGATGGCTGCCAGGATGGTCAATCCGGTAATAATAAAGGGGATAATTATATAGAGGCTTATGTAAAACCGGGAATGTCGCATGTTTAAATTGTGTTTAGTATTTAGTGTTTGGTGTTTTGTGTGACTTTCGAACCTATTGGACCATAATTCGAATTCGTTCAGCCAAACACAAAATACCAAACACCAAACACTACGATTATTTCGCCATCAACGTAAGGTCCCACATCGGCAAAAATATGGCCAGGGCGAAAAAGCCGACCACAGCTGCCAGCCCGACTGTCAGCAGCGGGCCGATCGCCTCCGACAGCTTTTTCATCGAGTATTCCACTTCAGTATCATAGTGGGCGGCCACATCCTGCATCATTTCTTCCAGATTGCCCGATTCTTCCCCGATGGCCACCATATTAATGAGCATCGGCGTGAAATAGCTGGCCTCGCTCAGCGGCTGCGCGATGCCGCGTCCTTCTGCAAGGCGATCCTTAATTCCCTCGAGTTCGCGACCAATGGCGGCGTTGCCGATGGTTCCGGATAATATATCCATGGAATCCAGCACATCCACGCCGCTGGATTGCAGAATTGAAAAAATACTGGCAAAGCGGGATACCGCACTTTTGACAAACAGGGGCCCGAGGAGCGGGAGCCGCATCAAAAAAGAGTCGCGGACATACTTGCCCTGTTCGGTTTTTAAATAATAATAAAGAAACAAGACGGCGACCACGATGGCGCCAATGATCAGATACCAGTAACTGGACAAAAATTCATAGATAAGAATGCAGATTTGAGTCGGCAGTGGCAGGGTCAATCCGGCGCTTTTAAAAATGTTAACAAACTTGGGTATCACCTGGGTAATCAGGATGAGAAACGCCGAGAACAAAAATACCACCACGATGAGGGGATATGTCATCGCCGATTTGATATCGGATTTAACTCGGTGTTCATGTTCGATAATGTATGTCAGACGGTCAAGCACGTCAGGCAGGGCGCCACTGCTTTCCCCCGCCCTGATCATGCTGCAGTATAATGGTGAAAAAACCTTGGGGTGTTTGCTGAATGCTTCGTACAGACTGGCACCTTCTTTTATATCCTGGTGCATTTTGCCAAGGATGCGCTGTAGTTTGAGGTTTTCTGTCTGTTCTTCCAGGATTTCCAGCATATTGATCATGGCAACCCCGGCGTTGAACATCGTTCTGAACTGCTTGGTGAAAAGAATCAGTTCGGGTGCCTTTATAGGTGTCAGTAGTTCCCGGATTCTGGACATCTGGAAACCGCTTAGCGCTGGCTGTTCTGCCCTTACCCGGGTCGGAATATACCCTCGGGATGCCAGTATGCTGTTGGCGCTTTCCAGGGATTCGGCTTCAAGCTCACCGGAGACCTTGGAACCGGTTTCGTTAATGGCCTGATATGTATACTTTGGCATATTCTCCTCGTTCAAGGTTCAAAGGTTCAGGGTTCAAAGGTTCAAGGTTCAGGGGTTCAAAGGTTCAAAGTTTTGTTAGATTAGTTTCATTTGTTTTATTGGTTGAATTGGTTGGCTTAAACCGAACCAATTGAACGAATTAAACCAATCAAACCAATTAAACTCCAAATGATTTACTTTAAATCGAATATACCAACGTTAACCTTTGAACCTCTGAACGCTGAACCCAAGAGCCTACAGCAAGACCGCCGAGGCCGCCTCCTCCAGGGTGGTGATGCCCTTTATGGCTTTTTCGGCTGCATTTTCTTTCAAGGAAGTAAAATTTCCGGACTTTAATGCCGTCTGATGGATCGTATGCGAGGATTGCCGCTTTAAGATCAGGTCCTTGATCTGATCATCAATAGTCATTACCTCATACACACCGGTACGGCCCTTATAGCCTGTGTGCATGCAGTTAAAGCAACCTTTACCCTGTACAAAATTGGCATTCGCCGTGTTGTTGATTCCCCAGGCATTTAAGGCTTCCTTTGAGGGATTATAGTTGGTCATGCAATTGGGGCACACCTTTCGAATCAGCCGCTGTGCAAATGAGACCGTCATCGTCGATGACACCAGAAAGGGTTCGATGCCCATGTCAATGAAGCGGGTGATGGCGCCCGACGCATCATTGGTATGCAGGGTGCTGAAAACCATGTGTCCGGTCAGTGCGGCCTGTACGGCCAGGGTGGCGGTTTCAAAATCACGTATTTCGCCGACCATAATCACATCCGGATCCTGGCGCAGAATAGATCGCAGGCCGCTGGCAAAAGTCATACCTGCTTTACGGTTTAATTGAACCTGCCGAATTTTTTCGATGCGGTATTCAACGGGGTCTTCGACCGTGATGATATGAATGTCCGGCTGATTGATTTTCTTTAAAATAGAATACAAGCTGGTACTTTTTCCGCTTCCGGTGGGACCGGTGCTGAGGATCATACCGTGCGGCTTGAGGATCATTTTTTCCAGATTATTGCGGTCGCCTTCCGTCATGCCCAGACGTTCCAGTGAATAAATGCTGTTGCTGGTATCCAGCAAGCGCAGCACCATGTTTTCTCCGTGGATGGAAGGAATGGTTGATGCCCGGATATTGATATCTTTGTTTTTCATTTTAACGGTAAAGCGCCCATCCTGGGGAATTCTGGAAACTGCAATGTCCATGTTGGCCAGAATTTTCAAACGGGAGACAATGGGAAGAAACATCCCCTTGGGGGGCGCGGGCACTTCGTGAAGTTTGCCGTCCACGCGGAAGCGAACCTGAACGTAATTTTTCTCGGGACTGATATGGATGTCGCTGGCGCCTTCCCGAACGCCCTGGGAAAGAATCGAGTTGACCAGGCGGACCACCGGCGCTTCTTCCGCCATACCCTGCAGTGAGCTGACTTCAACATCTTCAAGAGTGGTGGACTTATCGGTACTCTTGTCGATTTCCATTTCTTCCATGTCTTCGAGAACACCGCCGATACCGGCGAAGGTTCCGTAAACCGTTGTCAGCAGCTGGTTGAGGTGCTGTTCGGTGCAGATGACCGCTTCGACCTCATAATTGGTGTGCACTTCAATCGTATCAAGTGAATTGATATCCAGCGGATCGGTCATGGCCACCGTTAGCAGCATCCCGCTCTTTTTCAGGGGTGCTGCCTGACACTTATGGGCAATTTCAGCCGAGAGCAGCTGGGCCAGCTCCACATCCACCGTAAATCGGTCCGGCCGGTATTTTTCCAATTTAAGCTGACTGGATACCAGGTCTACAATCTGGGACTCGCTGACGATACCCTCTCTCACCAGAAACTGACCCAATTTCAGATTGCTCTTTTTCTGATAGGGTAGGGCCTTCTCGAGCTGCTCCTGTGTCAGCAACCCGCCTTCGACAAGAATTTCACCTAATTTTTTTCGCGCTTTCACTTTTTTTTTCCTTGTTTAATACATTTTATCTTAAAGCTGCCTCAAAACAGTAGCTCACGCTTAAGAACAAGAAACCAACAAGTGCCTAAAATGCCTAAAATGACTAAATTGCCTAAAGTTATGGTGTCGCTATGCTCCATCTTTTTTAATAAAATGGAAAGAATTCCTCAATTTTAGGCATTTTAGCTCATTTTAGTTCATTTTAGACATTTTCATAACTTTAGTCACTTTAGATCACTTCCAACTTTAGCGCACTTTTTGATAACGCCTAATACACCGACGGCGCTGCACTTTCCTCAGTACCGCTTTTTAACATAGAGCTGAGCTCAGCTCTCCTGCCGCTGAACGGATTTGCAAAAAAGACAGTGTCAGTTTCCCAGCGGGATAAAACCCGGCCCTGCGATGTCAGCTCTACCGGCAGGCGCCTTAACTGTTGCCGGGCCGAATCTTCGTCGGAAAAATGCGCTTTGAGAATAATCGCAAAGCGGTTACCTGCCTGGTTGTTCCAGTATGGAATCATGCGCACCGCCGGCTCATTTTCAGGATAATTTCGCAAATAGTCGAAAGCGGCCTGGAGATTATCTTTTTCAGCAACTAAAATCCACCAGGCCTTTTGATTTGTCGGCCCTACCGATACCGGGATGGCCGGCAAATAAATGGTCTGGCCCACATCCACTCGATCGGGGTCATCAATGACCGGGTTGGCCAGAATCAGAGAACGGAAATACCTTGAATTGTAGTTGCCGTAGACCTGCTGGATAACCCGCGACAGCGTGTCATTGCGTTTCAAGGTAATGTTTCCCAGCATCGGGGCGTAGGGTGCGTTGCGCCCCACCGTCTGGATCTCTTTTTGAGGTTTCGGATCCGGGCGATCGGGTTCTGCTTTGTGTTCACCCGCGTGGGAGGATTCAACCGGACCGATGTCGCCTGATTCCGCCGGGTCTGATCCCGGGCTCAATAATGCGATCTGCTCGGTTTTTGCGGTTGAATCTTGCTCTGAAACGGTTGCCCGGGAATCTGCAGCGGTTGTGCCGGTTTCAGCAGCTAAAGTCTCTTCGGATGTTTTGGCGCCCTCCGGCACCTCCGTATTATCCTGTTGATCCACGACTTCAGAAGCGGTATCCGGATCAACGGCAGCCGTTGTCTGCTCATTTTGCTGCAATTCACTCTGGTCGGCATTCACATTATCCGGCCACAGGGCCCTGAGTTTGTCCGCTAACTGGAAGTGAAACGACAGCAGTATAAGCGCCGCAAAAACAGCTGCGGCTGCAGTGGCAACCGCGCCTTTCCACCGGCGGGGTTCTCTTGGAAAAGCACGTTTGATACACGAGCGCACCAGTGCAGAGCTGACTCTGGTGCGGTTCTGAACGATCATGGTCAGGATGCAATGATGGCACAGATTGATGATCTTGCGAGGATACCCATCGGTAATCCGATAGATTTTCAGCAAGGCCGGGTAACTGAAAATATCTATTTTTTTATTGGCTTCTTTTGATTTTTCCAGACGAAATTTGATCATCATCCGCGTATCGCGGAAACTTAACGGCTTTAAATAATGGTAAAGATTGATGCGATCTGCGAAATTGGCATATTTTTTTACCGTATTTTCGAATTCTTTTTGGGCAAAGATGATAATTTGCAATAATTTAAATTCGTTGGTTTCATAATTTAAAAATTCGCGCAAAATTTCCAGGCAGAAGACCGGAATTTTTTGGCCCTCATCAATAATCAGTACGGTGGTTTTATCCTGCTTAACGCCGCTTTTGAATAAAAATTGCTTGATCTGTTCTTTGATTTGCCACTCGTTACTGGCCAGTTTGGCCGTTGGGCCCATGAGCATCTTGCCGACCGCAGTCAGCAATTCCCGGGCGTCCACAAAGAGCGGATCTAAAATCAGATGCGTGGTAATTTCATCGCGTTTGGTAAAACGGCGGATCAGCTGCCGGCACAGGGTGGTTTTGCCGGTGCCCACATCACCGATAATGACATTCAGGCCCCGCCGCAATAGAATCGACAGCTCCAGCTTTTGCAAACACTCCTGGTGCTCCCGGGAATGAAAGAAAAAATCGGGATCCGGTGAGTTTGAAAACGGTTCCTGCTTCAGGTTTAAAATACTGAAATAATCCATGGCAAATTAATGAAAGAACCTATCTCAAAAAAGCATTTAACACTCGAGGTACAGTTTTAAACCTATAAAAAGTGCTTACAACAAATGAGCTAAAATTAAAAATGATCTAAAATGCCTAAAATTATGGTTTCGCTCGCGCAGCGCAGGCGCTTGCGCCGCGTGGCGCTCCATCTTTTATAATAAATATGATCGTTCGACCCAGAGGCTCTCGACGGGTAGAATTCCTCAATTTTAGGCATTTTAGCTCATTTTAGTCATTTTAGGCACTTCTAATTTTAGAGCACCTTGGGAGCTTTTTTTCTGCCGTTGAATATGAACTACTAATTTTGCGATAGGTTCTTGTCATAACTGAGAATGTACCCAAAATGCCCAATATGCCGGCCGCGATTCTGAGTGCCTAAAACGGGTGTCGGAAAGTAAGGGGTGCCGGGAAAATTTGATTTCAACCAACGACGAAACGCATCATTTTGAAGGATGGATCAACTGCCCGGTTCAGCCGGCTCAAGAATATGCGGTGTAATAAAGATCAGCAGATCCTCCAGTCGATCGTCGCTGCCTTTTCTTTTAAATAAATAACCCAGCCCGGGGATATCCTCGAGATACGGAACGCCGGTGTCGGAACGGCTGCTGGTTTCTTTGTTCAGGCCACCGATGACAATCGTCTGGCCATTCAGTTGAATGACGTTGGTTTCGGCGTTTTTGGTAATAATTGTGGGATTGCCGAGCACGGTTCTGGAAAAGTCGGCTTCATCTTTATGCACATTAACATACATTTTTAGGGTTTTATCGTCGATCACATGCGGCGTGACTGTCAACTTCAGCACCGCCTTTTTAAATTCGACGTTGACCTCTCCGTCTTCCACGGTCTGGAAGGGTATTTCCTCACCGCTTTCAATATTGGCGGTCTGATTGTCCAGGGTAGTAATCGAGGGACTGGACAGAATATTGAGCTTGCCCTTGTCCTGCAGTGCGGATAGCTGGACAGACAAAAGGGCGTCGCCAATGTTCTGGTAAATGAGTCCCAGCGAAAAGGGGTCAAAGCCGCTCAACGCCTGAGCCGGCAAATTGACCGCATTTCCTGAGCTTGGATTGACTGCTGTGCCGATATCTCCGCCAAGGGCGTTGTTGTCTGCCCCGGTGCCAAAGCCGGTACCGGTCCCCAGGGCACCGGTACTCACCAGTCCGCCCCACTGGACGCCCAGTTCCCGGGCCACGTCTTTGTTGGCTTCAACGATAAAGGCTTCAATCAGCACTTGCGGCGTCGGTTTGTCCAGCTGGTCAATGACGGCGATGATGTTTTTGAGGTCGTTGCGAATTGCCTGTATAATCAATGAGTTGGTATGCTCGTCAACCAGAATGGAACCAATGGGCTTGTCGTCCTTGTCAAGGGTCAGAAATTTTTCCAGGTTATTTTTTAACTTGTCGGCGGCGGCATATTTAACGGGCACAATACGGGTTAATGGCTGTTCGCTGAGTTTCATTTCTCGCTGGCGCGTCTGGCGTTTGAGATCCTCATCCATGTCATCGGCGGTCATGATGCGGATGATTTCACCCTCCCAGGCGTAACTGAGGCCCTGGGTACGCAGGATTCCGAGAAATACTTGATCCCAGGGGGCCTGAGTAATATTGATGTTGATCTTTCCGGAGACCTTTTCGCTGACAATGATGTTTTGATCCGAAGCCCGGGCCAGCGCCCTCAGCACCACCGAAACGCTGATGTCCGTCATTTTAAGGCTGATCTTGCGTGTCGGCAGCGGTTTTTCTGCAATTTCATCAAGTTTAACGTCTTGAGGAGTCGCCTTGGGCTTGATAATTTGCGGTTGTTCCGTTCTGGGTTTCGGTTTTGCCGGTGAATACCCCTTGGAGGTTTCCGCTTTTGTTTTCCATTCGTCAAAAAACGGATCCTGTTTCTCCACTTTGGGGCTGGCACAGCCACCGATCAGTAAAACAGAAATTAAAACCGCCACAATGCTTCGCACTATCCTGTTGGTTTGTTCAAGATTATCCATAAATTGTCACCCTGATTGTTATTCTTCCAGCTGAAAGATAAACTTCTTTTTGCTCCTGTCTGTTGATACAATGACAACCTGCCTCGGAGTGATGCTGCGTACCTTAAATCCTCCCTGCTGAAGTTCATCTCCGGCGGCATATTCAAAGCCGTCAATAATAGCGAATTTCTTATCGCCCATCTGCATGAAGCCGGTGTAGGAAACATTCAATTGCGGGCCCGTTGTCTGTATGACCTGCTGCTTTTGCTGATTGATTTCATCTTCGGGCCTGTCGGTTAATTCGACCGTTGTCAGCGGGTCCTGCTTCCAGGCGGATTCAGCGCGGGAAATGATATATTTATCTTCTTTGGACAGCCCGGCCCTGGAAGCTTCCGCAACCTTGGCGATAAATGCGTTCAAATTTTCCAGCTGCTTTGTAGCGCTTACGGCGGCGGTGGACGTTATGCTGCTCTTACCCTTGCCCTTGCCCTCGAAAAACAGGGCGTAAATACCATAGACTACCGTAAGCAGCATGAGACCGACAATTATTTTCTCTCGGTTTGACATAAATCAAGTAAAGTGTTTGGTGTTTAGTATTTTGTGTTTCGGGTTAATCGTTCTGCCCGCCATCAGCCGAATTATTTGCTCAGTCCCCAGTCCTCAGCACTCAGTCCTTCTTTTTTGTAGTTTAAAATTCAACAATCCGCAATCCGCATTCTGAAATCGAAATTACTCCTGCCCCAGCCAGAGCTTTATCTGGAGTTCTCTGGCCGTTTTCACGGGGCGTATGTTGATTTCTTCGATGTGTTCCAAAGGTGCAATCGATCCCAGATCCACTAAAAAATCGCGAAATTTATAAAAATTTCCGCTCAGCCGGAGTCTCATCATCAGATATCCGGAGTCTTCCATCATTGAGCTGACATCGGTTTTGATCTCTTCGAGTTTTAAGTTATGACGCATTGCTAAATCCTGAAATACTTGTGAAATGCTATTCATATCGCCGTGGGTCAATTTGGTTTTTTCAGGTGACGGCAACGCTGAAGGCGACTCCGTTTTTGCCCGTTTCAGCAGGCTGTGAAACACCGGTGTCAGGATTCGCTGTTCTTCAATGCGGACGTTTAATTTATCGATTTCCAGGTCCAATTCGGCCGAGTTTTTTTGAGATGGAAGAATGATCAGGAGCAAAAAGGCCAGAACTCCCACCACACATATCACCAATACCAATAAGCTTTGACCCAGCGGATTTTTGGACATCTTGTCTGCCATGCTGTTTTTTCGTTCCCTTATCCGTTCAAATCAGTTTTAGTTGCGCCTTAAACCGCAGCACTTCGCTATTTCCTGAAAATTCAAATGATTTACTGCTGATATTCGGTTGATCAAATAACTGCGAGTTCTTTAATTCCAGCAGGTACCCCGCCAGAGCCGATTCGAGCATCAAGCGATCCCCCTGAACAATACCCTCCAGAATCAGAATCCGAGAGGGCGCATCCGCCGGTTTCTTTTTACCTTTTTTGCCCTTTTTGCCCTTTTTGTCATTTTCCGGCTGTTCTTTTGTCGGTAGCGGTCCCAGCCGGGTTGTTATGTCCAGCAATCGCACATTGGGAGGCGTCAGATCAACGACTTCACTGATCACTGCAAGATTCAAATATTTATTACCGATCGCCTGGTCGGATCTGTTTTTTTGCCTGATTTGTTCGACCAGCTTAAGGATTAAATTTTTATCCACCCGCAGGTTATATTGTTCCAGGTGTTGAACCAGTTGCTGCTTTTTAGCCTCTTTGTCCCGGATGATTTTTTCCTGCCAGAATGATAGTCCCACGCAGCCGGCCATCAGCAGCAAAAAGGTTGCAAACACCATGCGGTTGATGCGTTGATTGCGGATTGTTTTGCGTTTGTCTTTGTAGGTGAACAGGAAGTTGGGTGTTCGTGAGTTATCCGCCAGGGCCATGCCCATTGCCGGGGCAAAGGAGCTTTGCTCGGACATTGAATCCGGAACCGGCACGACCGGCAGAAAATTGGAACTTGCCTGAAACGGGTTCAATACCTCGGTGGGCATTCCGAGCTCTTCTGCGATATAGTCCAAAATACGTTGATGGGGCGTCACCCCGCTGGAGATGAAAATTTTGCCGATTCTGGCATTTTCATAGTTCAAGGCATAATGCCGGATGGTGCGTTCCACCTGCCGTACCAGCCGCTCCAGAGCCGGCTGAATCATTTGAAATACTCTGTTCTCGTTAATACCCAGCTTTTTTCCCTCGGCATCCACAGGAATTGGCTCGTGGATATAGCCGAAGAAATAATTCTGGGCAACTTCCAGATCGAGCTTGAGTTTTTGCTTTACGGCCCTGATCCTGCCGACATTGTCATTGGGAGATTTGACCAGCGAAAGACCCTTGCTGCTGCTCTCGATTTCTTTCTTCAATGCCTCCATCATGGTTCGCACACCGGCCTTAATGCCCCGGGACAGTGTCAAATTGCCCTCGGAAAAAATATCGATCCGCGACCAGTCGCGCCCGACATAAAGGCTGGCGACAAACTGATCGGATGCTTCCACCCGGCGGGTGCGCAGCAGCGTTTGAAAAGCGAATGGAACGATGGATATGCCGGATAAAGGAAATCCGGCCTTTGCAAACATTTCTTTTAAAGCGACGACTTCATCCCGGGGTACGGTATACGCGAGCACGTCCATTTTAACGGATTGCTCTTCCTGCACCTCGCCCAGGATTTCAAAGTCAAATATTTTTTCATCTCCATCAAATGCAGCTTCTCTCTGGTAGGTCCAGTAAATGGCGTTGGGGATTTGCCGGGCGGCGACTTTCGGAATCCGGAAATGGCGGGTTTCTACCCGGGCCGATGAGATGGTGCACCAGATATCTGCGTTTCTATTGGGTCCGCAGAATTCCGCCAGGGTCGGTCTCAAAAATTGATGAAACTCCGGATTTTCTCTGGGAATTTCCAGATCAAAAGGAACCCGGGCATATTCCAGCATTTCATGATTTCGATCCGAGATCCGCCGTACTTTTACCAGTTTCAAATCATCGTAGCCGATATCGACACCAACGGCGATATTTTTCTTGAAGGAGACCGATGTACGAACGAGCGATTTCAGGCCACCCGAGCGCTTTTGTGACAGTTGGTCGGAGTCATCCAACTTAATTTGGTCTTCGGTGCGAATTAGTTCGAGAAGTCTTTCCGTTGAAGAAATCTCATCCTGTTTGGCCAAAATCGCTCTCCCCTGAAAAAGTGTACAATAGAAGGGTACAATAAAACGGCACGCTTAATCCCGGTTTAAAGCAGGGTGAAGAAATTAGCCATTCCTTGCAGCCGCGCCTGTCTTTGGCCTTTACGGTAAAGATAAACGCGACTACCGGGCGGATTCGTCGTGCCTATAAAACCTTTTGCATAATTTAATTGCCATCAAATTTTGATGGCAATTAATAACTACATTAATTAATTCATAAAATTACGATTTTGTCAAGAAATAACCATGTACCAAAATCCACCGTTTGCGGCGATCTGGACCGTGATGGCCGTGCGATGCATTCCGCACGAATACATGCGAGATTCCGATTATGCGGTGGAAATAATTTTTCATAAACCTATCAGAAAAATACGTGAATTCAAACAATTTTTGTAGGTTAAAATTTAATCAGACGGGATTTTATAGCGTGGAGCCTTACGGCGGTCTTCGCTTTCACGTCGTTCGTCGCCGCTGCGCCTTTCAGGGACATGCAGCGTGTATGAATAAGTCCGACGATCCCCCCCGGAGCGTCTTCCGCCGTTGTCGGTAGATATGCCGTTTTGTTTTTTTTCGATCATAGTGCTATCCGCGCAAGATTTCATCATAATACATTAGGTGTCACGGCTGCCAGGAAAATCATGTTCTTAAGTCCGTTATTGAGTTCGATTGGTTAAATACGTTTGAGTCGTATGATTCAGAAATAACCAGTCAAACTAATTGGCTAATCAAACCAATGAAACCAGCATTCAGGCCTTCGATGACAGATTAAAGCAATTTTTATTCCATAAGTGCTGATTTTGACGGGAATAATTTATCGGCGAGGGGAGCAGTTTAAATTAGCTGTAAGTTCATAAGGATAGGGTGCCAATTTTTAAAGCATTGATTTACGTCGAGCGCTATCGGGAAAGGTTTATCCCGGCGGAATGGGTAGTGGTTTACCCAAGGGTGTGAAAAAAGGTTCATCGTTACTCGATTTCGGAATTCGGATTGCGGATTGTGGATTTTTAAATACCAAAAAAAAAAGAGCCAAGAGTTCAAGAAAAAGCCCTAAAGGTCGGCTTCATTAATTTGATTAGTTGCATTCGTTCATTTAGTTGGTTGTTAGATGGCGGTAACGAAGAGATTTGAGGATCTCAAATGCAAGAGGTTGTTAAGAGACCTAACAATTATGACAAATTCAGCATAATGTTTTTAAATCCGCATTCTGCAATCCGCAATCCGAAATCGATTAATCGCTAGCATCCGGCGGCTGTTCGATGCCGAGGTCCTTGATTTTGTAAAGAAGGGTTTTGTAACTGATATTGAGAATTTTCGAGGCTTTGCTTCGGTTCCAGCCCGTTTTTTCGAGAACGTAAGAAATGACCTCTTTTTCAACCCGATCCAGCGCCTTTTTCCTTACTTTTTTCAGGGATAGTGAAGACAGGTTCGGCGCTTTGTCACCGTCGACCCCCCAGAGGTCAACCGGGATGGAGGGTTTAGAGCCGGCCAACATGAATTCGGGACCGCGCTGCTTGGAACCGGCCGTGTTGAGCAGGTCATCAATGGTTTCTTCGCCCTCACCCAGAATCAAAAGCCGTTTGAGCACATTCTGCAGCTCCCTGACATTGCCGGGCCATTGATAGCTGGACATTTTCGTTATGGTGGTCTGGCCCGGCAGCTGAATTTTCTTATCACCGAACATGGTGGTGTATTCCTTGATGTAGTGTTCGATCAGATGCGGGATGTCCTCGGGCCTGTTGCGAAGCGGCTCGATAAATATTTTAATGGTACTGAGGCGGTAATACAGGTCTTCTCTGAACTCGCCGTTTTGCATGTCATGCTCAAGTTCGTGATTGGTAGCAGCAATGACCCATGTGTCGGTTGACACTGCTTTTTCGGAGCCCAGTGGCGTAAAATCGCCGCCCTGCAGAACGTGCAGCAGCTTGGACTGCAGCGGAAGAGACATGTCACCGATTTCATCCAGAAACAATACCCCGCCGTGAGCCTGTTCGAACTTGCCGCGTTTTCGGCGTTCTGCTCCGGTAAAAGCGCCCTGCTCGTAACCGAACATCTCACTTTCAAGCAGGGTGTCCGGTAAAGCCGCGCAATTTACTTTTACAAACGGCTTGCCGGTCCGGTTGGATTTGCTGTACAGGCACTGAACGATAAGTTCTTTGCCGACACCCGTTTCTCCATATATAATGGTATTCAGCCCGGTATCGGCAATCTGATCGATAAGCGCTCTTATTCTTAGAATATTTGGGCTTACACCGATTAAATTTGGTTCCATAGGCATAGAAGTAATCTCAGAAAAGCATTTAACACCCGATGGTACAGTTTTAAAGCTTTAAAAAGTGCTTACAACATTAAATGAGCTAAAATTAAAAATGATCTAAAATGCCTAAAATTGAAAAGCGGAATTAACCCGTCGAGAGCCTCAAGGTCGAACGATCCATTTTAATTTTATTCACGCAAAGCCGCTAAGAATGATAAGTTAGATAATAAAGAACCCTTGGCGTCTTTGCGGCTTTGCGTGAGGCCAAAGTCTTTAGCTTATTTTAGGCACTATTCTTTGAAAGCGGCAGAATCCGGGACTTGTCATCAAAACCGACGGCCATGCCCTGATTGTCTGTTCGTAGAATTTTCCCGGAAGCTTTGATCCAGGCCTGTTGCGCGTCCTGCTTTTTTTTTCCTCCCAGCGTAAGGACCATATCCACATTCACTTTTGCGCCAACCGGCAGCGGCGTATCGGTGATCAGAAAGACACCGCTCATCGAGATATCTCTGGTGACCAGGTTTCCCATGTCGGAATGAGAGCCTTCGCCGGGTAATGAAACAAAGGCTTCCAGTTGAAGATCAAATCTCTCCACTTTTCTTTTTTCAATCACGATGATAATCCTTTGCGTTTTCAGGTGAAAGCGCTGAAGGAAAAAATGTTTTGATTCTATCCCTCATAGCCTTAAATTTGTTTTTTGACAACAATAATGTTTAGAATTCGATCGACTGATTCGGTAGTGCACTCCGGCTAAAATTCGCATAGCCTCAGATGCGTGCCTGCATGCTGTAAATGGCAAATCGCCATCTCCGCCTCATTTTCTGACGGCAACATCTTGTTACAAAATTTAATTTTAAAGGTCAATCAGGCAAAGGTATTATTTTTTTACTAGAAAATTGTCCAGGGGGGTATTAGAAAAGTATTACAATATTTAGCGCAGGCGCTCGAATTTGTGGTTATTGGTTATTGGTTATTCGTTAATGGATGAGCACTCGAATCGAAGGCCCTGGAAAGATTTAATGCAATGACCTGGGCGGGTTTGTCAAGTCAGATAACCAATACCCAACTTTACCCAACTTTAGCAAATACCTAAAGGTGTTTCGCTGCCCACAGGGCTGCCTGGAGTCGATTGGGAACCTTTATTTTGTTATAGATGTTGTAAAGATGCGTTTTTACTGTATTGCGGCTGATGTTCAAATTTTCGGCAATCTGGCTGTTGTTGATTCCCGAAGCGATCAAAATCAGGATTTCTCTCTCCCGGGCGGTCAGCGATGCCTTGAGTTCCATTGCGTGTTGATTGTCTGAATTGGAATCAAGGATACATTTCATCAAATCTTTGCGGGAAAACCACAGCTCCCCGTTCAATATGGCCGGCACCCCCTTGGCAAGATTGGCAAGCGGGTCATCATTGTAAAAAATACCGCGGACACCTTTTTTAACCAGGTCGTTTCCAAACGGCTGCCCGGCCGCCATATTAAAGATGGCGACATAATATCCTTCAGAACCGGCATCGAACAGCGATCGGATGGTGGACCATAGGCTGCTGAAATCGCTTCCCAGGCAATCCAGCATCACCAGGCTGGTCTTTTCTCCATTCTGACTTGAAAATGCCCCTACATCCAGTTCCTTGATGCATTCGCACGCCAGACCGGTGTTCTCCTGGAGGTACCACGCCATCAGCCTGTTCTGAAATATAAGCGGGCCAACGATGTGGATTTGCGCCGCCGGGGATTTCGCCCCGGTGCGTGCTGGTGTTATGGATTTTGCCAATATCAGCCTGTTTTATATCGGGATTATCTGTGAAAAACAGCGATTCAAAATTTTAAGTACATTAAATTATTATATATAATTGATATCAAATCTGGTTCGGATTGTCAATTTGATTCATCGGTAAACTTCAATAACTTTCTGTAATATTTATGTATTTGGCCTGTGATGGCTTTCAGTTGATTACCAACAAATCAGGTTTCTGCTGCATGGTGTCAGGTTTCAACCAAATCATATTTTGGTCTGATTAGATAATTGATATTGTTAAATTGGTTTTATTTGGTTCCATTGGTTTTATTAGTTAACTGCTTCAGGGCAGAATAGATTCAGGCCCAACCAATGAAACTAATCGAACTAATTGAACAAATGAAACAGGTCCTCGGCCTTCAACCTTGTACCTTATACCTTGTACCTGAACCTATTATGCTTCTTTCTTGAAAATCTCTCTGTTCCCTGTTAAGTATTTCTGGTTGGACTCAAGCAACCAGAGTATCAGAAGACAGATGACAGAAGGCTGAGGGTAGAGGACATAAGACAGCAACGAGTCTGAAAGAAGAGTTCGACCGCCGCTCACTCGAAGTCCTGACCTTCGGTCTTTGTTCAATCCGAAGGCAGAACCCTGAACCTTTGAACCCTGAACCCTTTAAATAGAAAGAAATAGGGGGATTTTTTCGATGACCGCCAGCGAAATGAAGCAAAAAGTCCAGGTCCACTTTTGGGATCAAATGGTCTTGATCGGATTTGGACTGGCCCTGTTTTATTCGATTTTTGATTCGTTCCTCTACCTTTTCACCGACTACGACGTGAATTTTTTTCAGCGCTTAATGGGGCCGGGTCGCAGTGAAATCATCAGCCGCTTAATCATTTTATGCCTTTTCATTATTTTTGGTTCGCATGCCCAGTACACCATCAACCAGCGGAAGATGGTTGAAGCAAGGTTGCGACGCAGCGAAGAAAGGTATCGGCGGATTGTTGAAACCACCCCGGATGGATATTACGAGGTCGATATTAACGGCAACTACTCCTATTTCAACGACGCAATGTGTGATCTCCTGGGATATTCCCGGGTCGAAATGACCGGCATGAATCACAGTGCCTATCTGGATGATAAGAACTCCGAGAAACTGCTCAACGCCATTAACCAGGTTTATCGCACCCGGGAATCGCTTAAAGCACTGGACTTCACTTTTAAAAGAAGGGATGCTTCCCCGCGTTATGCCGAATCATCCATTACACTGATAACCGACGACCGGGGGGAGCCCACCGGATTTGGCGGTTTCCTGCGTGATGTTACCGAGCGCCGGCAGGCCCAGGCACTGGCTCAGGCCAAAATGGCGGCGGAAACAGCCAACCGCGAAAAGAGCCGTTTTTTAGCGAATATGAGCCATGAAATCCGAACGCCGCTCAATTCGATTATCGGGCTCATCGAGCTGATGCTGGAAACCGACCTGCGGCCGGATCAGCGTGAAGACCTGGATGTGGTTATTTCATCCGCCTACGCGCTGCTGTCCCTGATTAACAACCTGCTTGATTTTTCCAAGATCGAAGCCGACAAATTTGAACTGGAAAATACGCCCTTCGACCTGAGAGATTTTATGAAAGATACTCTCAGGATGATGGGTATGCGCACCCAGACAAAGGGTCTTGAGCTGGCCTATCGCGTGGCAGCTGATGTTCCCGATCGTCTGGTGGGAGATCCGGACCGGCTGCGTCAAATCCTGCTGAATCTTATCGAGAACGCGGTTAAATTCACCGAAGAAGGTGAAGTCGTCGTGAATGTGATAACCCAGCAATACAGCGGCAACAAAGCGGATTTACACTTTTCCGTTGAAGACACCGGCATTGGAATCCCCAGAGACAAACAAAAGGACGTATTCAGCGCCTTTAAACAGGTGGACGCTAAAACAACCAACCAGTACGGCGGTACCGGACTTGGCCTGGCCGTCTCATCACAGCTGGTCAGATTAATGGGCGGCGAACTCACGGTCAGCAGTGAAATCGGTCAGGGCAGCCGTTTTGAATTTGCGGCCGCTTTTAAACGCGTCAGGGAAGAACGGGTTAAGCCGCAGGAGAAGGCCGCCGATGATCTTCAAGGAACCCGGGTCCTGGTGGTCGATGACAATGCCACGTCGCGCCGATTGACGAAAGAGATGCTGGACAGCTGGCAGCTGGAGGCGCAATTTGCCTCCAATGCAGAGCAAGCCCGCCAGATTCTGTCGGGGGACGGCCATGTCGATCTGGTTCTGATTGATTCGGACATGCCCGGCTCGGATGGTTTCAGCCTGGCACGCTGGATCAAGGATCAACACATAAAGGATCTTCGAGTGGTCATGATGCTGACGTTCCCGCATCTAAAGCGCAAAGCCGAATTTGAAGAACTGGGTGTTAAAGCCGGTGTGATCAAACCGCTCAACCCGCCTGAGCTGCACAATGTATTGCTGGTCGCGTTTGATAAAAAGAAAATGGATGCGGATGACGCCCGGCCGCAAAAAAGACCTGAAGCAAAATCAAAAGCGCCAAGGCGTTCGTTAAGGATTCTGGTGGCCGAAGATACCCCCTTTAATCAAACCTTTATTCTGCGGCTGCTCGAGAAAAACGGCTCTCACCCGGTTCTGGTCGAGAACGGGCGACAGGCGCTGGAGGCGTTTAATCCGGATACATTTGATGTTATCTTAATGGATGTTCAAATGCCGGAAATGGACGGTTTCGAGGCCACCCGGGAAATTCGAAAACTGGAAGCCGGCAGCGGTAGCCATGGCCATATGCCGATCATTGCCATGACCGCCTATGCCACGGAGGGGGATCGCGAACGCTGCCTTGAAGCCGGGATGGATGACTATGTTTCCAAGCCCATATCGGCATCCAAGCTGTTTCAGGCCATTGAGGCGCTTGTCCCGCCCGAGTCCGAAAAAAAAGTCTCCGCATCCGCCGGCCCGGCTGCCGAAGGACAAAAATCCGTTTCGCTGAACGCCGATGGGTTGATCCGGTCCTTTGAAAATGACCAGCAGCTTTTTGAGGAACTGGTTGAAATTTTCCTCAACGACTCTCCGCAGATGCTAAACACCCTGCGCGACTCGCTGATGAGTTGTGACGCCAAAACCTTTAAGCGCACCGCGCACTCTCTTAAGGGCATGCTGCGAAATTTTCAGGCGGAATCGGCGGCCGAAACCGCCTTTGAACTTGAGAAAATCGCAGACCGGGGAAAATTGGACGACGCCGATCAGATCGTCGACAGCCTAGCCGGCCAGCTCGACGATGTGGCTCAAAAACTGAAGGCAGTGGTCAAGAAGATATCGGGCAGTAGTTAGTCAGTCAAAGATTCAAGGTCAGAGGCTTTAAGGTCGGTTTAATTGGTTTCATTAGTTCAATTGGTTCGATTGGTTGGTGTTGAGGCCTGCGGCTTGTTTCATTGGTTCAATTGGCTCTATTAGTTCGATTAGTTTGAGTGGTTATTTCTGAAAGCATGCAACTATAGCGTAGTTAACCAATAAAACCAATCAAACCAATAAAACAAATGAAACAATTCATAGTAATAAATTAGGTGTTACGCCCAAAACCCCAATCCAATATATAGGTTTGATGTATGCCAAAAAAAATTCTGCTGGTTGACGATGATCGGGTGCTGTTGAAATTTGCGAGCGGATTGCTGGAAAAGGAAGGCCATGAAGTTGCTACGGCTCAGGACGGGTTTGCAGCGCTGAATCTGCTGACCTCCTTTTATCCGGATATCATGTTTTTTGACCTGATCATGCCCAAGATCGACGGAGACAAGCTGTGTCAGATCGTCCGCAAAATGCCCCATTTAAAAGACTGCTACCTGGTGATCCTGTCCGCCGCGGTCGCCGAACTTGACTTCGATTACACCGAAATCGGCGCCGATGCTTACATTGCCAAAGGGCCCTTCGATGTGATGGGCAAACATGTGCTGGCGGCCATTGAAACTTCCGAGGTGCCGCGCGAGGACGACGAGCCCAAACCGATTAAGGGCCTCGAAAACGTTTATGCCCGCCAGCTCACCAAAGAGCTGCTTTCGCGCAACCGTCATCTGGAAACCATCTTAGAGAGCATGTCCGAGGGCATTCTGGAAGTTTTTTCCGGCAAAGTGGTCTACGCCAACGCCAGCGCGGTTGCCATGTTCGGGATGGACAAAGGCCACCTGCTGGCATCCTATCCGCCGGACTTGTTCGACGGCGAGGTGCGGGATAAGTTAGCTGCGCTGTTGAAATCAGGGGCCGAAGAGCGCCTTGAGATCGGCACCAGCAACCCGGTTGAGCTCAGCGGCCGGCTGGTGACGATCACCTGCATTCCGGTAAAAGGCGAACCGCTGACCACCATCCTTTTGATCACCGATGTTACCGAACGCAAGCAATTAGAGCTGCGGCTGCAGCATGTGCAGAAAATGGAGGCCATCGGTACCATCGCCGCCGGCGTGGCCCACAATTTCCGCAATACCCTGACCGAGGTGCTGGTAAACACCCAGGTGATCCAGATGAAATATAAGGAAGAATCCGATATTGCCGAAATCACCGAGCGCATCAGCCAATCGGTAAAACGCGGCGCCGGGCTCGTTGACGGCCTGTTGCAGTTTTCCCGCAAACAGATGGCCAAAGAATTCACCCGGCTGGATCTGGTCGAAGTGATCAAAGAAACCTATCGGCTGGTTAAAAAATCATTTGATAAGAGAATCGATCTTCAAATCGACGTTCCCGATACGCTGCCGATTTTAGGAGACTATTCCGGAATAAGCCAGGCCTTGATGAATCTGTGCACCAATGCGCGGGATGCCATGCCAGCCGGCGGGCAGTTGCGCATCCAGGCCACACGGATCGGCAATCACGCCGAGCTCGTCGTATCGGACAACGGTCAGGGGATGAAGCGCAAAACGATCGAACAATGCTTCGATCCCTTCTTTACCACCAAACCCATCGGCAAAGGCACCGGCCTGGGGCTTTCAACCACTTACGGAATTGTCAAAAGCCATGAAGGCCTCATTCATATTGAGTCCAAACCCAAAAAAGGCACGACCATTATTATGACCTTTCCGCTGACGGAAACCGATGCGGCGGTCAAGGAAGCGCCCCGGCCCGCCACTGAGATATCCTACGGCAATGGTGAAATCATACTCGTGGTTGATGACGAGAAAGAAATTCTCAAGGCCATGCAGGGCCTGCTCAAAGGCCTGGGGTATCAGTCGGCGATTGCCAGCAGCGGCAAGGACGCTATCGAAAAATACGAGGCCTTGAAACCCGAAGTCGTTCTGATGGATATCAACATGCCGGAAATGGACGGGGTCAACTGCGCCGAAAAAATCTTTGATCTCAATCCGGATGCCAAAATCGCCTTTATTACCGGATATGAAGTCGAGGGGCTGGATGAATTCGGCGACCGCATCAAAGATTCCGTTACAACCTTCCTCACCAAACCCGTCGAGCTGGCCGACCTCAGCACCGCCCTTTCCCGCATGCTCCAGAGCTAACGTTGGTCTTTTAGCCAGCGGACCCACACAGACTTACACGGACTATGTTAAAAAATAATTAGCAACGAACGCACACGGGCTTTCAAGCGGGAAAATGAAAACCAATAAAAATGTAGGGTCGGCCTCTGTGCCGACCTCTGACTGGCGGGCGCAGAGACCCGCCCTACTTTTGAATCCCGAACCCTGTTTATGGTTCTTCACCTAAAAGCTCCAGGTCTGCTAAATCTTTATGCCGGCCGAGCGCTCGTTTATTTTTTATATAGCTTTTCTTGCTGATATAGTGGGCATCATGATCACCGAATTTACCTTTCTGACGACCTTCCCATATTTCTTCAGGAGTTAATCCAGCGAGAACGCTTATTAGATCAATTCGTACCGGCGGATATCCAAGCTGAATGATATTGCCGGACAAAACATCATCCTCTGAAACATTGAGCTTTCCAAAACCAAAGTCTCTTAAAGCTTTTAGAAGATTTTTCGCATTTGAAGATGTTGGGCGGATCCAAAAATCGATATCTCCGGTAGCCCTCGGGCAACCAAGAAAAGCCAGGGCAAAAGAACCGACGATCACGTATTGGACGTGGTTTTTATTTAATGCGGCAACGAAGTCATTGAAATCAGGATGGATTTTCACCGTCTGGTTCTCTTATATTGATTTCCATAATGATGGGGGGCAGATGATCATATCCCTGAATAATAAAGCATTGCTCTCTTAGGAATTCGACAGCGCTCAGCCGTTCATCCGGAGTTCTTGTTTTCCAGAATTCATGGTCGTTGTTTTCTGCGTCTCTTTTAATAATAGATATTTTCTTCATTGTGGCGCTTTACCATAATGGTGTTAAAATCACACTTCGAATAATATTACAGAATGTCAAACAGTTCAAGAAGTTAAAAGAGAGCCCTTCTGCGGCTGGCCTCACACAGACACACATAAATGATTTCAAGCATTTCTTTAGACAGGATTTACAGGATTCACTGGAAGGTGAGATTTATTTCACACAGAGATCACAGAGACCACAGAGAAAAAAAACTTTAAGTTAAAAAACACTCTGAGTCCTCTGCGGACTCGAGCGACTTGTTGGGTCGTAGCTCTTAGAGCGAAGCCCAAAGCGGGCGTGAGAAAGTATTAAAATAATCCGAAAAATCCTGTTAATCCTATCAACAAAAATAATTTTGAATAGACCGTACAACCCTCTCCGCTGTTTTGCCGTCCCAGAGTTCAATCTTGCAGGATTGACGCTTTTTTTCCGAGAGAACCGAATCAACCGCAGCTGCCAAATTGTCCAGATCGCACAAGCGGTTGGTGCCCCGGGTCAGGGTGATCGGTCGCTCGGTGTTGGGCCGCAGCGTAATGCAGGGGATGCCCAGGTAGGTGGTTTCTTCCTGAATGCCGCCCGAATCCGTCAGCGCGAAGCGGCAGTTGAATACCAGGTTCATGAAGCGCACGTAGTTCAGGGGATCGAGTAAGATTAATTCTTTTGATTGATCCAACTGCGGAAGGATACCTATTTGATCAGCGCTTTTTCGCGTACGGGGGTGAATGGGAAAAACCAGTGGGATTTTTTTTGATAGACGAAATAAAAGATCAAAAAGCTTTGCAAGCTTTTTGGGATCATCGACATTTGAGGGGCGGTGAAGTGTGACCATACCAAACTGCTGCGGTTTTAAGCCAAAATCGCTGCAAGCGGCCTGACCCTGAATTTTGTCCCGCAGCATTTCCAGCGAGTCGATCATGATGTTGCCGACCCGCTGAATCTTTTCCCTGGACACGCCTTCCCGAATCAGATTTTCATCCCCATCCGCAGAAGGTGTCCACAGGATATCGGCCAGGGCATCGGTCACCAGCCGGTTGATTTCCTCCGGCATGCTGCGGTCAAAAGACCGCAGCCCGGCTTCTAAATGACCGACGTATGGGCGTCGGTCACGTCCGTGGTCCATGGTTCGTTGTCCGTTGTATTGGTTGATCTTTGCAGCTGCCATTGTGCAGGCGACGGTGGAGTTGACATCTCCGACCACAACCACCAAATCAGGTTTTCTTTCAAGTAAAACTTTTTCATAGGCCATCATCACCTGGCCGGTTTGCTCGGCATGCGTGCCGCTGCCGACCCCCAGATGGATGTCGGGCTCGGGCAAACCGAGATCCTGGAAAAACACATCCGACATATTCAAATCATAATGCTGGCCGGTATGCACAATAACCGGCTCTGCCCACGCCTTGCTTTTCAGGGCATGATATAGTGGCGCGATTTTCATAAAATTAGGCCGCGCAGCTGCAATAAGGTGTATTTTCATCGTATTTTTGGACATGATGATTTCATTCATTAGACAGGATTTACAGGATTAGTTGGATTTTCCTTTTGGTCGCTCTCCAGAAGAGAGCGCCCAAACCCCAATCGCCTCCGGCGAATAAAATCGGAAAATATTAATTGGTAATTAAATAAGCTGGTTTAATTGCGTTAACAAGCGCCGCAAAAGAATTAATATAATAAACCATTTTATTCCGACTGAAAGCGGATTGTGTTTAGGCTTCATCCGGAAAGTGACCAAGAAAAAAGAATCTTAGAACCAATAAAACCAATCGAAACTAACGAAACCAAGCTTTTAATCTTCGAACAGTTTAACACAAATTTAGATGAAAAACTGAGTACAAAAAAAATCCGCCCTAAGGCGGATTGGATTCATTAATTCTGTTAAAGGTCAAATTTCTAGGACAACAAAAATTCATCTTAGACATCCTGCTTGCCCGCCGAAGCCTTTAAGGCGAAGGCAGGTGACACCTGTCTAAAACACCTGATTAGATCTGATCTACTTTTTCTTCCTGGCGAGCATATCCGTTACGTGTTTATCGAGCTCGGCCAGTTCAAAGGGCTTTTCCAGCACCAGGTCGGCATCCGCTTCGGTTGCCAGTGCTTCCGGGTGCTCACCCCAGCCGGTGATGGCAA
>CAVPNL010000012.1:0-269071 GCA_963706575.1 uncultured delta proteobacterium
GGTTTAAATGCAAAAACCAGATTCCTATCATGAACCCATCTCAAAAATAGGATTTTGGTTCAAGATCGCGGCGGGGCCGAGCTTTCCAGCGTTGCTGGACTTACCGCCTGATTAAATCCTCTTTGTGGGTCGTCCCGCGTTGCGGGATTCCCCGTCTGCTCTTATATGCCTTGTGGGTCATAAACCGGAGGCATACGGTTGAATGTCGAGGATTTAAAGCGGGGCACCAACAAAGATATTGGGCCAAAAAACATTTTTGAGATGCGTTCATCTTATGGGCCTAAGCGTGTTGGGAATTCGATGTTGAAATCGACTCAACCAGATCTGATCAATCCGGTGAGGTGTTTGGCGGGGTTGGATGCGGATCGTGTGATCCCCGGTATGCTTCAAGACAATGGCAATGGGGTCATCCGTATCACCTGCCCAGCCGTAGACACCGACCGGATGAACATCCAGCCAATTCCCCATCCGGACACTCCTGGTTCGAGTCCCGATTTGATCGTCCACTTGCGCCCAAACTGAATCCGTATAACCGCTGTTTATATCGGTTTTGCCTCTTAACCAGACGATGTACCGACCCGCCGGCGCCGAAAAACGCATCTCAACATAAACCTTGGGCTGCGATTCAGCCCGTTGATTCGCTCCTGAGAAAAATTCGATGGCCTGCCCCCTCGAAGCCTCATCATCGTTTACTACACGAACACCGGTTAAGGATTTATCTGTGATTGATTCGGCGTTCAATAAGATATCCTGTTCAGGATCGTACATTAACGGCATTGCAGAGCGGTTTCCGCTTGGTCCTGCGATTTGATTGATAACCGCAAAGACGATCAATCCGACAAACAGCACATGCAGGATAATCAGGGCTTTCCTTTTCCGAAAGATGTCGAAAAAAGAATGGGTCGTCTTCATCCCGAATAAAAAACGGAACAGCTCAAGTTTCCGAACCAGGAGCATGTAAAGCATCATAATGATAATGAAGGAACTGATAAAAACGATCAACCACTTTAAGGCATCAGGAATTTCCCAGGTCATTACGAAATAACCGATACCCAGCAAGACGGTCTGGTGCAGAATAAAAAACGGCAGCACACCTTCATTGGCATATCGCAGCACTGGACGATCAAAAGTCAGGCGCTTCATGCCAAATCCCAGGATGCAAAATAACCAGCTCCAGGCACTGAAAAAGGAGAGAAGTGTATATATCCAATCGCTGATCCCGACCGGGAAAACCACACGCGACTGGCTAAACAACTGGTATAGGTATGCGGTCGATAAAACCACGCCCAGTAAAAGAGAAATCCAGCGCTGATTCAAAATATGCTGCTGGAGTCGGTCGCTGGAAACAATCATGAATCCTGAAATCAGAAACCAGAGATAATACAGAAATCCCCAACCACCGGAGCCGGCGTTCAGAACAGACTGTGGAATAAGCGCTTTCATAATCAATAGCGGAATTGAAAACCATAGATACATCAATCCCGGTACGGCAAACAATCTTGTGATCCGATTCAGAATCTCCCGCCCGTTTCCTTTTAGCCAGATAAACAAGCGATAGCAAATCAGGCTGTAGATAAATAAAAAGAACAAATACCAGAGATGCATCCCGTGCCAGGCGTAATTCCCCGGCATGTCTATTCCCAAATAAACACCGTTGAAATACCCGGGCAAGAATGAAAAGAATGATCCTGAGAATTGACCATGTGTTAATCGCTCCAGGTATACTTGCAAGGCGCTATGTGTGACCGATGCGACCAGGATCGGAATCATCAGTCTCATAAACTTATCAACATAGAATCTTGACCAGCCGCCGGATTTTTCGATGGCATGGAACAAACTCGCACCGGAGATGATGAAAAAAAGAGGCATCATCCAGCGGGTGGTAAAAACGTTCCATATCTCTACCCAGACAAAAGTGTTGATATTCTTAACGTGCCAATCACCCAGATCAAAAAATCGGCTGCTGTGATAAACAAATACGAACAAAATGGCCAAAACGCGCAACCAGTCAAGTTCATATCTTCTACGAGAAGTGTCTGAAGTCATAGGAAACCTCATAAAAGGAAAGCATATGACTGCATTTAACCCAGTTCATATATACAAGTATCTTGCCATTATAACAGATTAAGGCCAGGTTGTAATAGAATGAGAATACCAGAAAAATACCAAAAGTACAGAAAGGCGCAAATATAACAACTCTTTCGGTGATTCAAAAGTAATGATAAGATATATGCAATTTTAAAGTGTTTATCTATTGCAGATATTAGAAAATATCTGTGTTTTCATCTTATGGGTTGGACCATGATACTATTAAAAATGTTAATAAGATAATTTTCACGTCAATTCATTGCGTCGCTCATTCACGTTTCGCGTGAATCACACGTCTGACAACGCGAAGCGTGATCTAAGTTTGATTCGCCCCGGTCATCCTCTGATAACAAGAATCTCCCTAAAATTTTAAAATCATATTGATAATTTGTAACACGACCGAAGGAAAACATTTTGTCAATTACCAACTGTTTACTCTACCTTATATATCCAACCATATTTATCTTCCAACTCACCATATTGCATACCAATTAGGATGTCATAAGTTTTCTGGGTCCACGCACCGGTTTCGTTATTATTAATGACATAATCCTTATCTTTATAACAAATAGTTCCTACCGGGCTTATTGTCGCAGCGGTTCCTGATCCAAAAGCTTCGGTTAACTTACCTGACTCTATTCCAGCAACAATTTCGTCAATTGAAATTAACCTTTCCTCAACAGCAATATCGAGATCTTCGGCTAATTCAATAACTGACTGCCGGGTAACTCCGGGGAGAATGGTACCGTGCAACGGCGGAGTTACAAGTTTTCCGTCGATTACAAAGAAAATATTGTTTGTACCGACCTCTTCCACATACCGGTGTTCCTTTGCATCAAGCCACAGCACCTGGCTGTAGCCTTTTTGACTGGCTTTGTGGCAGGCAACGATGGTGCCGGCGTAGTTTCCGCCTGTCTTGGCCTCCCCGGTTCCTCCAGAGGCGGCACGGGTATATTTTTCCTCAGCAATCAGCTTAACCGGATTAAAACCTTCTTTATAAAAGAAACCTACAGGAGAAAGAATGATGTAGAAAAGATATCTATCCGATGGACAAATTGCTCCTAAAAACATTTCCGTTGCTAGCACCACAGGACGGATATATAGTGATGTCCCTCTTTGTTTTGGAATCCAACGTTTTTCAATTTTGAGCAATTCACATTCGGCTTGCAGATAAATATCCTCAGGTATGGTGGGCATACCCATCCGCACCAGAGACCGGTTAATTCTCTTTGCGTTTTTATCCGGCCTGAAAAGCAGAATCTCACCTTCCGGAGACAAGTATGCCTTCTGTCCTTCAAAAACCGCCTGGCTATAATGTAATACCATGGTCGCGGGATCAAGCACTAACGGTTGATATGGCTTTATCTCAGCATTGGTCCATTCTTTACCTGGGAGGTACTCCATGGAGAACATATGATCGGTAAAGTTTCTCCCAAAATCAAGTTGGCTAGCATCCTTGAACAGTTCTTTTAAGTTCTCAGGTTTTGTTAGTACCTTTTTAATTTCCATTTTTATCCCTCCCGCATTCTGTATGCATATAGTGATTAAGGGTGCTTCAGAAATTGCTTAGTTGGATTTTTAAACAAATCGAGAAGATTTAGTCAATCCTTATCGAGGGTTCGGGTAAGTTGTGATATCAAATGGCAAAAACCAAATATCACTCGGATTGGGATTAATTGAGAATATTACTAAACCGGGAAACTTGTGATCTGCATTGATATCAAAGGTAAGCGCAGCTCTCAAGGAAGGGAGGTTGGTGGAGGAAATAAAGTTCAATTAAATTGGAATGGTCGGAACTGCTTTGGCCCAAATGATTTAGAAAATACTATCGTCTCAGTCCTTATTTTCTGTCATTTTTTTTAATTCAGAATCAATATAGGCTTTAAGCTCTTCCTCAAGAGCCGGATCAATAAGGGTTTCAGGGGCTGCTGCCAGAATTTCTTTACAGGTTTTATTGGCCCGCTGCACGATGTCCCGGGCTCCCTGCTTTTCCCAGTCACTGTAGCTCCCGCAATACGAATGTGACGCGCGCCATCGATCGCGGCAGCGCTCGAAGGTGGTGTCGTGTAACAGATAGTTGCCTCCGTGGCCGACCTCTTTAATCATATCGATATTCATATCGCAGTCCGGGCCATCGATGCCCTGCATGATGCGCCTGACGCGACTAATCAGCTCACCATCGATGATGGTCTTCTCGTAAGATACCGTCAGAATGTTATCGATAATACCAACCGCTTCGTTGAGCAGGTGTGCGCCGGCCAGCATACCCATCATCAGGTTTTGCATGGTTTCAAAACCGGCCTGATAGTCTACGATCTTGGCGTCGGTGATGCCCGTCATGGCCCGGGCCGGTATGTTGTAAAACTGAGTTGCAAGTTGAATGTTGGCGATATTGATGAGCATGCCTTCGGGTGTGCCGCTAAAGAAATCGCCGCTTCGCAAATCTGCCGCAGTGGCACTGGGACCGTAGACCACCGGCGCTCCGGGCCGGATAATTTGCGCCAGCACGATGCCGGCCAGAAGTTCCGCGTTTTGCAAAACCACCGTATCCATCAAACCGATCGGTGCAGACACGCCGGCCAGCGGCGCGCACAGCAGATGCACCATCTGATTGCGGCGCACATACTGCAGCAATGTCTCCAATGGGTCCCAGGTATAGGTCAACGGACTGGTGGCCCCGATGCTGACGGCGATGCAGTGATGTTGATCCAGTGTGTTTTTACCCCCCATGGCAATTTCCATCATATCCAGTTGAGCTCGCGCCTGGTCGCCGGTTGTCATAAAACCATTTACGGGTTTATCGGTATGCTTCAAAATCTCCAGCATCAGGTAAAGGTGCTTGCGGTCCTGGCTGACATCGCCCGGTTCGCAAGGGATCATCCCGACCAGGTCAAAAACGTCCTGTGCCTGATAGATTTTCTGCAGGTTTGTATAATCCTGAAGCGTGCCCGGCCTGCGACCGCCATCCAGATCATGGACATATACGGGCCCGGCTGCCGGTTGAACCAGGGGGCTTTCCCCCATAATCACCGAGCGCTCATTGTTTCTGGCCTGCCATCTAAATTTTTGGGGAGCCAGCTTTATACTGTCTTCAACTAATTTTTCGGGCAGTCGCACTAAATTGCCTTCTACGATGGCGCCGTGATCTTTAAATAGAGAGAGCACCGCTTCATGACGAAACACAATGCCGGTCTCTGTTAACAACTTCAGGGTTGCCCGGTGAATTTCCTCAAAGTCATCACCGGATATGACTTCCAATTTGGGCTTCAAAGGCATGATATTCATCCTTAAGAAATATTATTCTAACTTCTCATTAATGTTCATGCAAAATTCAGGTATTTAGATCTTATAAAACCATATCAAAATAAAATGTTAGCCCCATGTCAATAGGAAAATATATCATATTTTATTTAATTTTAATTAGTTATATAGATGAATTCACATTTGGCGAGCATGGTTTTACCCGGGCCGGGCGGGCTGATCATCAGCAAATGATGCTCTCCCCCTGAATACCCTGAATTTTGTGATATCCATTTGATATCTGCAATTTTGGTAAAATGCAGATCAATATATCGGTACTTGAATGATATTTGGTTTTCTGGGAAGGAATTTGCAATTATGTGCAAATTGCAGTTTTGTGGACTCTTATATTTCTAAATCCAATTTTATTTGACACTCTGCCTATTAATGAGGTAAAAAAATTCTTTATTAAGCAATGATTTCACACTGCATTTGACTTGAAGCATATTTCTGATCTCTCTAAGCAAACCAGATCTCTTATCTCATTCGGCATTCCTCTGAAGAGTTTCAACTTCGATTATTTAAGCTGTTAAGAACCTTAACGAAAGTGTGTGACATCATGCATGTAAAGGGAACAATCATTTTTTAATAGGACATCTACAAATCATCCAGGGGATATTTAAATGATGAAAGTTTTTGCATTTTTTGTAATTTGCTGTGTTTTCACGGGTTGTGCAAATCCGGCCGTAATTAAAACAGGACGAGACCACAGTACAGTTATGTGTGAAAATTTGAAAAAGAGAGGAAATAGTATTGATCCTGACAACGTTACAAATGGCCATATAAAGGGAAATGGAAAAATTGTATTTGTTTTTACTGACTGGTGGGATCTAACTCCAAATCGAAATTATACAGCCAAGTGGGAATGGTACAATCCGAATAATTATCTTATTCATAAAAGCTCCCATAATTTTACACCAACCGCCTCAAATTGGAAAATATGGGGGGGGTTAAAAACAGATTTAAAGCATAATTGGCCTACCGGTCTATGGTCGGTAAAAATGTATATTAATGGAAATTTTGTAAGTGAAAAAAAATTTATATTGGCTGACAATGAGAAAGAATTGGCAGAATTAAGTGCTAAGTTTAGTTCAGAACTAGAGCTGGAGCCCGGAGCCAAGAAAGAAGGTATAAAGCAAGACCAAGGGACCGGGACAATGATCAGCGATTCACTCGATTCGATAACCACTGGCCAAAGCTGGGCAATAATCATTGGAATTTCTGAATACAAGTTTGCCGGACAACATGGCTTAAAGAATCTTTTATTTGCAGATGAGGATGCGCGGACATTTGCCTATGCTCTTAAAAATCTGGGTTGGAATGAAAGCCACCTCAAGCTGCTTGTCAACAAAGAAGCAACTCAGAGAAATATAAAAATTGCTCTTGAGTCGTGGTTAACCAAAGCGGGTCCGAATGATAAAATCGTTTTATTTTGGGCTGGGCATGGATTTCCAGATCCTGAAGATCCAGAGAGAGTCTATTTTGCCTGTTATGACACGGAAATTTCAATTCCTGCTACAGGTTATAGAATGGACAGAGTAAGAGCAACTTTAGAAGAAAGAAAGTCACGAAATGTTATTCTTTTCGCTGACACATGCCATGCGGGAAAAATAATTACACGAGGCGTGAGAGGATTATCCATTGTGCCTCAAATTGATAAGATGCGTCTAAAAAAAGATATCCCTAAAGGCTGGATATTTATGGTTAGTGCTGACACTGACCGTCAAGCGATTGAACATAGTTCTTGGACAAATGGGGCATTTACTCACTGTTTGATAAATGCTCTTACTGGTGCGGCAGATGGGTACCAAAGTGCAGGGCCCAAAGATGGAACAGTTACTATGGGCGAGATAAGGGCTTATCTTACCTCAGTAATGCCCGAGGAAACCCAAAAAATTTTAGGTGTGGCCAAATGGCCTGTCATCACGACAGGCACTGGCGATATAGATATATGGAAATTGACATTACAAGCTAGGTAAAGAAGACATAAGAACTGCACGCTGTATGCCCATATCTCTTGATATAATGACCGTATCTGAATAGATTCCAGTAAGTTCTATTACAGACTTAGGCAAAAAAGGGGGGGGGGCTTTCTTGAGATTATCAAAGCTCATACATGTCAAAGAAATAAATTTACGATGTATGTCATATTTTATTCTAATTTTATTAGTTCTTTTATTTCTTGGTTGTGCACATTTAGAAGATGACAAAAGTCAATCAGCCAAATATATCTACTTAGAATCATCTCCTAACACAAAAATTTTTGTTGATGGAATTTTTATTGGAACGACACCTATAAGTAAAGTTAAAGTGGATCCCGGTAGTCGTATTGAGCTTAGAGTTGAAGGATACAAAACAAGTTCAATCACAATTGGCAAAGTGTCACCTTCCTCTTTACAAGTCACAAGGGCGATAGGTCAAAGATCACTTACAATAAGTGGCTATGGAATTAAAGTGACCATGGAAAAACAAGAGTGATCTGTATAAATCTAATTACATATTCCAACATATCAGTATTTTTGAAGCTCCAAAATTCTTGTGATATTCATTTTATATCACATGCGGTTATTAAGACCATAACATGAGCAAATGGTAATCGCCCGAAATATGCCTCAAGCTTTGTGATTTCCTTTCAAGCGTGAAAAATGCTAAGGCAGTTTTAATGAACCTCCCTGCAGCAAGCTGCAGGGTATCAAAATTGATTGAATCTTTTCCCCTCACCCTAACCCTCTCCCCAGGGAGAGGGAATTAGTGGATGACCCTGCAGCTAGCTGCAGGGAATTATCAAGTTAAACCCTTGCAGGTAATGCTACATAAACTGCCTCAATTTTCTCAAGGGGGGATAAAAATGAAAAATCATACCGAGGGCAAAGAACTCAACCGGATAGAAAAAAGAGCTATAGAGGCCCTGGCGATTGCGCCATTGATCATGGCGGTGTCCCAGCGCATCGGCTGGGATGAGGCCCTGGCCATTTTGCAGGAAGTCAATCAGCAAGAAGCATTCCAGCGCGGCCGGAGTCAGGCGGAAGAAATGGGGCGTAACGGCATAGAAGCGTTGGTTATGGGTTCTAACAACTTGGGAGGAAACAGAGACAGTCATGAAAATATGCATTTCCTTTCTATTCTTCAGAGGAAATGCATGCATTAAGGCGGAGAGCCCCGAGGGGGCTCTTTTTATTCCTGCGTGCCTGTTCCTTGTTTGTCATTTTTGGCGGAGCCGAATTGTTCCTTTGTCTTCGAGGATGAATTCATCGGTTTTTCTGTTTTCTCGGCGCCCGTTGACAGCATCCGGTCTGTTTTAGAAGCCGCATCTTCTTTGGGCTTGATCATGCAATTGCCTTCAAAAATGACCCCTGCATCAATCAGTACGATGGGCGCATTGAGGTCACCATAGACGCGCGCCGGGGGGTGAAGCTCAATGCGCTCTGTGGCGCGAATCGTTCCTTTTATTTCACCGTTAACCGTGGCGCTTCGGACAGAAATATCGGCATGAAGTACCGCATCTTCGCCGACAACGATCGCACCGTTGCGGCTTTCAATGGTGCCTTTAGCATGGCCGTTCATAAACAATGAACCTTCGAATACAAGGTTTCCTTCCAGGACCGCCTGCGGTCCCAGCATTTGAATATCCTTGTCTATGTTTTTCATATGCCTTGTCCTCCCTTTCCGGCCATTCATAAAATGCTAATTTTTTTGAGAGAGAATGGCTGCAAAACGTGCTAGCGGTTGTTTGAACTTGACCTTTGGATCATAAGCCGCCTCAGGATAAAAAAATCGTGTGGACATATGCTGTATGCTCCGGGCGGCCTTTACGCGTGGAGCTGCGAGAAGCAGGGGTCTTTTTTTCACTTCGGCCGCACGCAGTGCGGCCCTTTCATAGGGGATGGCCCCCAAATATTCAACTTTGATGCGAAATTTGCCTTCGCGAGAATTGATTTTTTCATTAGCTGCTCTTGTGAGTTTA
Source organism: uncultured delta proteobacterium (assembly GCA_963706575.1). Lineage (GTDB taxonomy): Bacteria > Desulfobacterota > Desulfobacteria > Desulfobacterales > JAHEIW01 > JAHEIW01. The sequence goes on from CAVPNL010000012.1 coordinate 9,353, forward strand.
TCAAAAAGTTTGAATCCCTGGCGAAGATTACTTACCTGATTGATCACCATCATCGGCGAAAAGATCCACTGCGGTTCATAATTGGAGACTTTTTCTGCCAATCTTTCTTCGATCTCTTTAAAGCGGGAAAATCCGGCTTTTGTGCAGGCATAGCCGCTGATGAAGTCCTGGGGCGTGGTCACAATAATGGTGTGATCAGCGGCCAGGGCAAAATCCATCACCATACGGGATATGCCGGCTCCCAGGTCGAAGATGGCGAATTCGTATCGTTGACTTATTTTTCTAAAATGGTTGATAAATTTTACCTTCTGGGCATAGTACAGGTTCGCCAGTTTAAATTCACCATAGGAACTGGCGATAAGATCAAAACCATACTTTGTGCGGAAAAGAAGCTCATCCATCTTTCTTCTATTTTCCAGGAAATCCATCAGGTGGCTTTTTGGAAATATTCCCAGCTTGTTTGAGACATCCGCATTGCCCAGATCAGCATCGATGAGCAGAACCCTGGCACCTTTTTTAGCCAGACAGTAAGCCGTATTGATGGAAAGATGGGTTTTACCGACACCCCCTTTGTTTGAGATCACAGAGATAGTGCATGGCCCGCTTGTGTCTCCTTTGGTGGTCCTGGCGATTGCCTTTTTAGTTGTCTTAGGCTGACGGTTTTTGGCACCGGGCTCTCCAGCGTATCCGTTTCCATAATACTTTTTCAGGGCGATAGAGAGCGCATTTTTCGGGGCAACTGCAGGACGAACCTTGAACCCGGTGAGCAATTCCAGACTTTTGATTGCGACCGGCTCTTCCGGTTTCAACATTGCCACCAACAGAAAATTATCAACCACGCGGATGGGCAAGGCCTGGCGCCTTATGGCCATTTCCGGTGCAAGCAGGCTAAGCGCAGACGGCTCGATGGCTGCCCGAAGCGGATCGACAAATGGGACCCTCAATATTTGGGCCTTTTTCTGCGCTATTATCGTATCGTTCTCTGATTGCTCAGGCATTGAATAAACTTTTATAGTAAATAGCTGAATTTGTAATATTTATTATACTTTAGATCTTTTTGGAAGTAAACACTTAGAGATAGGTGAACTTTATAATATTCAGGTTCTTAGATTCTATTAAAAAGGGGTTTAAGGTTCACGGTTTAAGGTGTATGGTAAACAATTAAAAATTTGATATGGATCGTCAGTGCGGCTGTAAGGAAAGAAAGAAAGGCGAATGAATTTAATTGGAGATAAATTTGATGCCATGCAGAAAGCAAATGGGATCTTTAAGAAAGATTAGCGCACCCTTTTTTTTGATGGCCTTATTCTTTTGTTTGAACTTTTCAATCCCCAGCAGCTTTTGTGAAGAGCTCAAAGAAAACAAGGCGCTTGATGAGAAAGTTAGAATGTTTTTAGAGAACCGTAAAGGCACCTGGCGTGATTTGAATATCCCGTACGCTGACGGTAAGGTTTTGTATGATCTGATTCTTAACAACAAATATAAAAAAGCAATGGATATTGGGACTTCGACCGGACTTTCGGCGATCTGGATGGCATGGGCGCTGAGCAAAACGGGGGGCAAACTCATAACTATCGAAATCGATGAAGGCCGGCATAAGAAGGCGCTTGCAAATTTCAAAGAGGCCGGGCTTTCCGAGTATATCAATGCCCGCCTTGCTGATGCCCATGAGCTTGTTGAAAAACTAAAGGGCCCCTTCGACTTTGTCTTTTCTGACGCGGATAAAGACTGGTACAAGAATTATTTCATCGCGCTTGCACCGAAACTTGAAGTCGGCGGCTGCTTTACGGCGCATAATGTAAGAAACACCGGGATGGCAGGCGTCAGAGAATATATGGATTACGTAACAAACCTGCCCAATTTCAAAACTACCATCGACAAAACCAGCAGGGCGGGGATTTCCATCAGCTATAAGATCGCGGAAAAGTGAGACGAAAAGGGACGGTCAAGAAAATATGCCTTTCTTTTCTCTTATTCAGAGGAAACGCATAAATTCATAACCGTCCCTGTTTTTCGATAAGGAAGAGAATATGTCAACCGTTGCATTCATAGCGATCATTGCTTCCGCCCTGTTTCATTCCGGCTATAACCTGCTGATCAAGGTGAGCGATGAGAAGACCCTGTATATGTGGTCTATCTTCTCAGTCGGGGTCACCGCAGGCTGGGTCGCGGGATGTTTAATGGTACCCGGGTTTCTCGAAATTACACCTTCGGTCCTGCTTTTCGCCGCCCTTTCGGCCGCCTTTTTCACATCTTACCATCTCTGCGCTGCCAGGGCCTATGCCGCCGACGACGGGGATCTTTCCCTGAGCTATCCCCTCACCACACTCGCACCCATCTTCATCCCCTTCTGGGCCTACATGCTCCTCGGGGATACTTTTACGATCAAAGTCATCGCAGGCATTCTCATTGCGACGGTGGGCTCCTACTGTATTCAGCTCAGGTCTGGTCAAGAAAGGGTTCGATTCAGGAGCCTCGGGCTCGGAAGTGAGGCCGTTCGCTTTGCCTTGTTCGCAAGCTTCCTCTACTCCTTCGGCGCAATATCGGATAAGATCGGTGTGAACCAATCAGGCTATTATATCTTTTCAGTATGGATGATGACCATGAATTTTCTTTATTTCACCTCCGTGGTCTTAGTCAACAAGCGCATCAGGCGCCGTGCGTTCCATTGCTACAGGCATTACCCCCTCCGCGTCCTCCTGGGAGGGACTCTTCTTTTCTTCTCCAACATTTCCTATCGTTTCGGTCTGGAGGTCACAGATGTCAGCTATGCCGCCGGGGTCCGGCAAAGCGCTACCCTCTTTGCCGTCCTTATGGGTGTCTTTCTGCTCAAAGAGCCCTATGGCCTTTTCCGTTTCATAGCCGGTTTCATCATCGCACTGGGTATTGTGCTCATTAAAATCGGTTAGAAGAGGAATTCTGTCCATTTTAATTTCTTGTTCACGCAGAGCCGCTTAGCCGCAAAGAATTTTAGTTTAAATAATAATAAAATTCTTGTCTTTGCGCGCGTGTTTTTTTGCGGCTTTGCGTGAGGCCCAAGCTTTAGTCTACTTCAGGCACTTTTAGCCCTTGATGCACACATTAATTTGTTAAAATAAAGACGTGCAATCCCGCGTTAAAGCGGGGAACCTGATCTGAGTTTTTAAACCACTTCTAAGTATAACGGCCGTTACAAAAGACTAAAGGGGGGTGGGAGTGGCGCTGGTCATGGCTGACGCGACGGTTTCGGCTTGACCCGGGGTTTATGAGTGGATTACTATGGCCGCAATAAGGAGAAATACGGCCATGAAGCAACCACTGGAAGGTGTTCGAGTCATAGACTGCGGGATATATCACGCCGGGCCCGGAGGCCCGGCCATTCTGGGTGACCTGGGGGCTGAAGTCATCAAGATCGAGCGGCCGAAAACCGGCGACCCTGTCAGAACGGTCAAGCGAATCGGAACCGTGCATCTCGAACTCCCGGGAGGCCGCAGTATTTTCTTCGAGGGCGCCAACCGCAACAAGAAAAGCATTACCCTTGATTTAAGCACCTCTGAAGGGCAGGCGATCATCCATCGCCTGACATCACGGTCGGATGTGTTTATGACCAATATGCGCAGGCCGGCAGTGGAAAGTTTGAACATCACCTATCCCGTACTGAAGGAGATCAACCCCAGCCTGATTTATGCCTCTGTGTCCGCTTTTGGTCCCAAAGGCCCGGATCGTGACAGAGGCGGATTCGATTATCAAGGGCAGGCCCGGTCCGGGTTCATGTATTCGTTAGGTGAAGACGGCATGCCGCCGCTGGTCAGCCAGTTCGGGATCATTGACCAGGTCACCGCCATCATGGCCAGCCATCAGATCCTTACCGCATTGTACATGAGAGAACGCACCGGGGTCGGTCATGAGGTGCATGTATCCATCCTCGGTTCAGCCACGTTCTTACTCTATTTCAATATCCTGATCGCCCAGATGGGCGGATTCGAGGTGCCCCGCCACAACCACGCCGTCGCCCATCCCATGAGAAATCATTATCAATGTGCGGACGACCGTTGGCTGATGATGACCCTGACCCCGCCCGAGCGGCACTGGGGCCCGCTATGCCGGGCGTTGGGTCGCCCGGACCTGGAGAATGACCCTCGATTCGATACCGAAGAAAAGCGGTTCGAGAAATCGGCCGAGTTGGTGGCCATTTTCGACGACATTTTTATGGAACGCACCCGCCAGGAATGGCTCGACATTTTTTCGGAATACGACCTTTTTTGTTGCGGCGTCAATTCATTCATGGAGCTCGAGCACGATCCGCAGATCATTGAAAACGGGTACTTGACGGACTTCGATCACCCCACTCTCGGCAAAATCAAGATCCCGGGATACCCCATTCATTTCAATGGAAACAGCCTCCAGGCCAACAGGGCCGCCCCTGACCTTGGTGAACATACTGATGAAATCCTCACGGAAGTCGGTGAATACAGCCGGGCGGAAATCGAACGCTTTCGGGAAGATGGCGTGATTTGAGAGGTAGGGAAAACAATGAACAGATTGATGAATGCTTACCACAGATGTGCAAAGCTCCCAGCCGGAAAGCGCATCTTTTCAAAGCTTATTTGTCTGAAAGCACCATACTTCAATACAATTAAGCCCCTTTTTAAAGAGCTAAAACCCGGATATTGTGAAGTTACGATGAAAAAACGAAGGGCTGTGCATAATCATATAAAATCTGTTCATGCGATTGCCATGTGCAACTTGAGCGAACTTGCTGCGGGAACGATGCTCGAAGCGACATTGCCGCAAAGTATGCGGTGGATACCAAAAAACATGACTGTTGAATATCTGAAGATTGCCAGGACAGATCTTAAAGCCGTATGTAAAATTTCAACAGAGGATCTTGATAATCCGCAGGAATTGAATATGACCGTGCCTGTTACGGATACAAGCGATGCGGAAGTTTTTCGGGCTGTAATTACGATGCATATATCAAGAAGAAAATGAAAATAACATAAGGTGAAACCGTGATTAAAAACGGCCTAATTGAAAATTTAGATCACTGAAATTAATAAAACGTAAAGAATAAATTGGGCCCGCCACATAATTTTAGATTTTGTCGTAACGATTAAGCGGCAAGGAAGGAGAAACCGATGTCTGCTGAACGCTTTTTATACCTTACACAAAAAGATGTTATTGAAACTGGTTTCGGAGTAGATGAAGTCATCGACACTATAGAACAGGTTTTAATCGAACATGTGGAAAGGCGGGTGGAGATGCCTCCCAAACCAGGGGTCCATCCACTGCCGGATACTTTTCTGCATGCCATGCCTGCATACGTCCCCAACATGCAATCTCTGGGGATGAAATGGATTTCCTGTTTTCCCGAAAACTATAAACACGGCTTGCAACAAACACTTGGCATAATTGCATTAAACGATATCGAAACCGGGATTTTATATTCTGTAATGGACTGCGCATGGATCACCGCCCAGAGAACCGCGGCTATTACGGCAATCGCTGCTAAACACCTGGCCCGTAAGGAATCGGAAGTGCTTGGGGTGGTCGGGGCGGGAGTCCAATGTCGCGCGAGCTTAATATTTTTAAGCACTGTTATGCCGAATTTAAAGCGGGTACAGGTTTATGATCTGAATAAGGAAGCAGTCGATAAATTCATCGGGGATTTGTCACAATATATTAATGGCGAGATTGTTGCCGCTGACACTGCCCGGAAGGCAGTTGCCGACTGTGATATATATGTGTCTGCTACCAGAGTGCTGAGCGAACCCCAGCCATTCGTAAAGGACGAATGGTTTAAGAATAAAGGCGTTTTTTATGCGCCCTTGGAAATAGATAGCGCCATTGAATGGGAAACAATTAAACGAATGGACAAATTCCTCACCGACGACTGGAAACAAACCCAGTATTTCGGAACGATAGGATGCTTCCCAAACGGCCTGCCCGAATTGTATGCAGAATTAGGAGAAGTCGTAAACGGTGCCAAACCGGGCAGAGAAAACGCCGCGGAAAATAATATGATCATTGCCGTAGGAATGGCGATCGAGGATATAACTCTGGCAAAAAAAATATATGAACGCGCGTTAGAAAAGGATATTGGTATTAAACTGGACCTGTAAGTTTCATCGTAAACATGGGGACGGTGAGGTAAGGCCGAAACAGACACCGGACGAGCATCACCGGGCAAACGACTCCAATGGCATCTTTACTAGATTGAGCATAATTCTTCTCCTGTTAAAACAATAAAGCAATAGAAACCGGTAGACAAGCGTGGATTCGGATTCTAAAACCTTATAATTGTGTGGTTTGCCGCAATATCTTGTGCCAAATTCCACAATACGCTTTCCTGAACGCGTGATCGCGAAAATCAATCTTAAACTAACCATCTGATATTAAATCATTTTATTGAATTTGCCGGCTTTGGCCTGGGATTTGCTAAGAAGTTAGACATCAAAGCGGATTGCAATCTTAACAGAGGAACAGGCAGCAATCAGGGAGCTAAAAATGGAATTCAAGATTTTATTGGTCTTCGCTATCGTTGTAGGGATTGCATATGTCGTTTTTAAAATCGTTGAAAAAAAAAGCGGTCCATGATCTCAATTGGGATGTCCGATTCAAATTACAAATCAGGAGTAAGATATGGGATGGTATAAGTTCATGATATCCAATGAACAAATGGCGCCAGTTGAGACAAAAAGAATTCAAAAAATATTTGACCAGATATGGTGGCCGTTGTCCTGCCCCAAAGGCACAGCAGTTTATGCCTAGAAAGACCGCAAGTGGCGCCAGTGTACCTTATTACTTAACTTATTACTTAACGCCATCCTGTGAGAAATCCGCAAAAGCGTTGATCGCTTATTATACTGCAAAAGCATGTGAACAACCGGATAAAGATTCATTAATATTTATAGCCGGAGATTCATCATTCATCAACTGAGATGGAAAAAAGGGCGTCATGAACCTCCCTGCAGCAAGCTGCAGGGTATTAAAAATTGATTAGATCTTTAAAAGAAGCCCCTGCCAGACTGAGCCGAAAAATATCCTTCTTCGTTCTATCGAGCTACGCAGGACAGGCCCTTCTCCTCTAACCGCTGTCGCTTAAATAGTAAAATCATTAGAAATAGGGACGCTGGTGAAATAGTGTGATCAAAATCAAAGCTTGACTCCAGCTTCAGTTGACAATAGATAGATTTTGCATGCCGTTGCGAATTATAAAAAAGGAGAAAAAATTATTATGAATGCGAAGGCGCAGGCGAATCTAATTGAAGCGATTGTGGATGCCACCGTCCACTATGATGAATCACGTTGTGCGGCCCTTGCCCGGCAGGCGCTTGAAGAGGGCTTGGACCCCTTTAAAGTGATCCAGGAAGGCTTCAGCCGCGGAATGCAGATCGTTGGTGATAAATTTTCCACCTTGGAGTACTGCCTTCCTGAAGTCATGATGGCGGCTGACGCCATGAATGCAGGTACAGAAATACTCAAGCCCCGGTTGATGGAAAGCCATGAAGGTGATTCCCAGGGTATCATCGTTCTGGGCGTGATCCAGGGCGATATTCACGATCTTGGCAAAAATATTGTCAAAATCATGCTCGAGGCCTCAGGCTTTACGGTCCACGATCTGGGCAATGATGCACCCGTTCGTCAGTTTATCGAAAAAGCCGAAGAGGTGGGCGCCGATATCATTGCCGCGTCGGCCATCCTGACAACCACAATGACATATATGCCCGACATATCCGCAATGCTGAGTGAACTGGGTTTGCGTGAAAAATATATGCTGATGCTTGGCGGTGCACCTGTGATCAATGAGTGGGCGATGGAAATCGGTGCTGATGGCTATGGAGAGGACGCGGTTGAGGCCGTTGACGTGGCCAAACGTCTTATGAAAAAAAAGAGGGGAGGATAAGGAATTATGATCGGATTCTGGGACGTAATCGGACGCAGTGAAAGTGGTCCCCTGGTCAAAGAAAAGGAATTTGATTTACGTGTGGGCCAGGTTGCCCGTCAAATGGTCGAAAAATATGACATCAAATATGACCCCCAAAACGTCATCCCGGCAGATGATGGCCTGGCGGACCGAATTTACCAGGCCGGCCTCGATCTATTCCTGGAACTGGGTATCTACTGCCGGGACACCGGCCGATTGATGAAGTTTAGGCGCGAAGAGGTAGAATGGGCCTTAAAGCATGCCCCCACCGCCGTTACCTATGGTCAGGGTCGCGACACGGCGACGATGACCTATCGGGCCATAGAAGATTCTAAGCCGCCGTTTTGTATCATGACACCGGTCGGCGCTCCGGTGGCCGAAGAGCGATTTGTTGCTATGGTGCAAAGCTACGCCCAGGAACCGCTGGCGCAGACCTTTTCCAGTGCGTTTAGTCAGACAGTTCACGGACGCCCCATTAAATCAGGAACCCCTCAGGAGGTGGAGGCTGCAATCTGGAATGTGATCAAGTTGCGCGAGGCCGCCCGGGCTGCAGGCCGACCCCAGCTCGGTATCCATAATCTGGTTTCCAATGCCGAGAGGACCGATGCCACCATCGCCGCTGTTCAAGCCGATTTTGGAGTGCAGCCTAATGACGGGCTTTGCATTGCAGCTACGGCAGAGTTGAAAATTGACTATGAGCGGGTCAAGAAAGCCGTTTTTCTGCGACAAAGCGGGCATAATAAATACGGTCTGCTGGGTCCGTTGGTGGGCGGGTATTCAGGAGGGACGGAAGCCACGGCTCTGGTGCACATCGCACATCATTTTCTGGCGCTGCTGGCCTTTGAGGCACAATGGCATTGCGGCTTTCCGCTTCACATCCATCACGGCTGCAATACCTCCCGGGAATTGTTATGGCTGGTTAGTCTAACGGCCCAGGCGTTGAGCCGCAACACCCATCTGTTGATTACGGCCAACACCTTTGCCGCCGCCGGTCCGTGCACCGAGATGGTCGCTTACGAGATTGTGGCCCATGCCCTGGCTGCGACAGTGGGTGGGGCCGACCTTGATCTGGCCGCCGTGGCCCGCAACCGGCATCCAGAACATGCCACCGGAATGGAAGCCCGCATCGGTGCGGAGGCAGGTCATTTGACTGCGCGGCAAGGGGTTACGCGGGAACAGGCCAACGAGATTGTCAAACAGATTCTGGCCCAGTATGAGGATCGGCTTGCCGAAGCCCCCATCGGCAAGCGTCTGGATGAATGCTACAACCTGGAGACCGTTGAGCCTACCCAGGAGTATGTGGAGCTTTACGAAGGGATCAAAGAAAAACTGAGCAAATTCGGCCTGGACTACTCGCTTCTGTGATCGTCACAAAAATATTAGCTGAATTATAGCTCCCACATGATCCCATCGGGGCCGGCATTGATGACGTCTGTTGGACCTAACCGGGCTATCCGGCCGGCACTGCCGTGAATGTGCCCGCATACGACTAATCTGGGCTTTTTAATACCGATGATTTCACGAACCGCTTCACTGCCCAGGCTTCTGCCGTCTGAGGACATGTCCAGGACTCCCTTAGGGGGAGAATGGCTGATCAGCACGCTGCCGGTCTGTAAATCCTGCAGCATTTTTTTGGCCTGATCTTCGGAAAAATCATAACTCCATGCGCCGAAGGGCGTTATCGGTATGCCTCCGCCGATGCCGTAAAATGTGACATCATCGAGGGTGGTCTGATTGCCGTGCAGCACATGAGCATTCGGCCACGAGCGGCATGCCCGGACCAGTTCTTCATGGGATTCGGCGTTTCCCGGCACGAGTACCGTGGGTTTGGGTATAGCGGACAATGCCGCGATGATCTCATCCAATCCCCGGCGGGCCAAACAATAATCCCCGGCCCCTACCACCACATCCGCCTCCAGGGATAATTCGGCCAGCTTTGCGGCCCCGGTGAAATCACTATGTATATCACTGAACAACAGAAGTTTCATGTTTCAATTCTGGTGAGTGTAAAGCTGCAACGATTTCAAAAATTCATATAGCTCATCAAAAGCAGCCATCTGGGCAAACATTTATCCAAAGTTAGCGGTTCACATAAATGGGGATCAATGCTTTTGACAGCCTGTTTGGCTTTATCGGTAAACAGAACCGTTCCATCTTGCGTAATCGTTTCAACACCATCATGGCGGGCAAGGTGCCATTGAAAATCCACAGCCTCCTGCAAATCCACCTTATCAGGCAAATCAAGCTCGACCTGTCCATCATTTATAACTACCGGATAGCCTCCGGGCAATGCTTTAGGGGCCGGTACAGAAAAGCGCAGCGGTTCGGCTCCGGGTAATAAGGCTAATATGGCAGGCAGAGCGGCTGCAGCGGTAATAATGTTGAAATCGATACCAGGGGTTATAGGGTATCCCTGGTAGGCCAATTCATCGGCACGCCGACCCTCTTCTCCCAGGTAAACCCGACAATATTCCCCAGGAGCATTCGGCATCTCGGCTTGCATGACGTTGTAAACTTGATTATGATGGCCGATAAGCCTGATTAAAGGAAATGAATCGACCAAACCCTCCTCATGCTTTCGGTTCTTTCGTATTGCAGCGCGCACCCGAAGGTGTGAAATGCTCACATTCCCCAGCCCGATTGTCGGCGCAAGCCCAAAACGATCAAGAACTGCATGTGAAACATCCGGAAAAGATAGATTGGCTACCGGTCCATTGAAATCTATTTCACGAATTGCTTTCATGACTGTTGACAGAATTGGTAGCTGTGCAGGCAGTTGAACGCCTAATCCGGCCTGTGACAGTGCCTTTGCTATCTTATCTGTTCGCCCGTGCATCGCCCAGGGACTCGTCAAACTAGCCGATTGGACGACCATATCCGGTTTTTCATTGTGAAGCAGTTCCTCCACTTTTTTTTGCTGCAATCCGTTCAATTCAATAAATTTAACCTCGCAGTCGTAACATGAATCCAACATCCCTGCTATGTCGGGACCCCCTTCCGGCGATATATCAGCCAGAATTAATTCATCCACCTTTCCTGATCTCGCTAGCCCATCGGCTATCTTCAGGCCGGCATTTCCTACGCCAATAATAAGAATACGACCCCCCATTAAAGCCTCCTGATTGAGATAATCTAAAAATCGTCTTTTTATCGGATCTGCACAGGTTATCAACGCCCCGGACGACTTGCAATCGTGCTCAAGGACCCCGTTTGCATAATGCATATGCAAATCTTCACCATTTTGCAAGGACCGAAATTGGCGTTTCCTGAAAGGGATTATGTATTATTGACTTTGCAAAAACGGGTATGCTAAAAATTTTAGACAGATTTCAAAAGCGCCAATTCGAACTTAAAGGTAGCCATGGATTGAATATATAAACCCCATTTCTCAATTTGAGATATGGGATTATATTTTTGGGCGCACCGCTAAAAGGATAAGTGCGGAGGTTAGCCATGAAAGCAGATTTAATTTTTAAAAAGGAGGCTCTTGATGGAAATCGTTAAGATTGTCGGTGACGTCTCCTGGCGTCCTCATCCTCTCCACTGAAGCCCGGTGTGGTTGTCAGAGTGCCCAAAGGCACAAAGCACCGAATCTTCAATGTGACTGAAGAATTGTTGGTTTATGATGTATTTCAGCCGGCTACACTATAGAAATGGATTCATAACCAGGGACCTCCCATGCGCATCCTATTTCATTATTCATTTGCAATTGTTGTCCTGACGATATACGGGGGGCAGGTCTGACCGTTTATGGCAACCCTGCCCCCCGTGAATCTGGGGGTAATACTTTTGCTGTCGTTTTTAGCCGTCTGGGCTTCTCGAAAACCGCTCGAACGGCTGTTTGTCCTGCCGGCGGCACAGACGTCCCAGCCCAAACGCCAGCTCATGATGGATCTTTCTTCTCTGAAAAATAAGCAACACGGTTGAATCCGGACTTGGATAGGATTGCAGGGCGACCCTCTTATCGCCATTAAAGCAGGATGCCCGTTTTATTTAAACAAGGATTTAAACGATGACAGAAATGACGGTTAAACTTATTGAAGAGACTTTGCGAAAAGAGGTCCAGAAGATAGATAAAAGCGTTCAGGTAGTGGCGGTTGAGCAGAGCAAAAAAAAGAACTTTTATCGAATAACCCTGCTCAAAGATGGGAAGTCTGGCAGTGCAGAACTGAAAAAGGATGTAATCAAGCAATACCTTGACCGCGAAGGAAAGAGCAAGGGGCTAAGAAGGGCGCTGGGCAAGGCGGTCAGCCATTTGAGCATAAGGTACAAGCGATAGCTCAGTTTCCCATATGCTTCTGACGCCGCATTGCCCTGACAGGCTATCTTCACCAGCCAAAATTCAAATATCCGCACCTCGGACTCATGCTTCTGCTTTTTTAGCTGTCGATTCTTCAGCTGAAAGTGTTTTTCGGGGCTCTTCGGTAATGAGTTCAACCGATCCTTTGAAAAAAGCACCATTTTCTACTGCTATGCTTTTTGCGAGAATGTCACCCTGAAAATCGGCCTCTCTGGTAATTTCAATCTTGCCCGATGTCTTGATATTGCCCTTCATCCGGCCGCTAATGCTTATGTTGCGGGCATGAATTTCGCCCTCAATCCTTCCAGCGGAACCCAGAGAAAAATTATGAGTTTCCATCTCGATGTTTCCCTTAACCGACCCGTCAATGACCATGTGTTCCCTGCCACGGATGTTACCTTCAATGGTGATATCTTTGCCAATAATAGTCTTTTCTTTACTTAATTTATGACTCGAGTCCTTGGAGTAAGTTTGCAGTTCGAGAAATTTTGCGGAACCGGATTTTTTGCCGTTCGTAAAATTTTTATTCGTTTTTAACATATGCTCGCTCCTTTGCTAGGTTGTCATGATGTTTAAAATCTTCTGAAAACTCTGGCGAAGTTTCGGGACCCGGTCGTAAATGTTGTTTATTTCGTTGATCGTCAATCCGTCCAGAGTCATCGATTCTGAACTGATTTGATCTTTAGCTTCGCTGCGCATCAGGTTTGTTTTTTGAAGAAGATCAGCGCGGTTCAGACTCTGATCTCGATCTAAAAGAATAGCTGCCAGCATCTGATGGATCGCCTTGCTGGGCTGGCATCGAGGATACTCAACAATGATGGGGGTAAAACTTCGTGCTGCTCTACGAGCAAGCTTATCAAACGGCATCGTTCCCAGAATCCCGACATTCAGGAAACATTTCTCTTCCAAAACATGCCGCATCGATTCCGCAATTTGAAAATCTTTGCGATTTTCGGCCATATTTACCACAAGGGAGACGCAGAACCGATCATACCGCTCCCTTATTTTATTGTATGCAGATTCGTCCCGCTCACGAACTTCCTTAAAAATCAATTCCAGAGAAGCGCCGTTTGATTGCCCCCAGGAACCATTTTTGATTTTTTGGGCAAAATCTTTAAGGGATTTGTGTTTTGAGAAAGACCGTTCCAATAAACGGTAGGCAGCTACTTTTACAAAACTATAGCTGTCTAAAATCGAAGCCGGTTCTGTGCCGCTCATGACAATCTTGTGGTCGGCAAAAAGAAAGAAATCAAGCGCATTGTAGGATGAGTTGCCGCCGAGATCGAGAATCAGATAATCGCCTTTCATTTCTCGTAAATGCCGCATAATTTTGCGCTTCTGGGAATAAGGGAGGTTTTCGCTACCCAGTCTCGAGGAATCTCCGCCTATTAGCTTCAAGCCTTCATAGGGGGTGGGCGTCATGATATCTTCAATTGAATCTACCTTCTTATCCAGAAAATCGTTCCACGTCTTTGAAAGAGATTTGACCCCCAGATAAAGATGCACATCGGCCCCCCCCAGGTCGAGATCCGCCAGCACCACTTCCTGTCCTAAAAGGGCCAGGCCTACAGCCAGGTTTGCCGCAAGGGCTGATTTGCCGACGCCGCCTTTGGCGCCACCGACGGCGATAATCGTCTTATCCGACGTATCGGTCCCGGAGGCTTCCTGATTCATTTGAAGCTCTTCAAGTTGCTGTTTATTCTCCGCATTTTCCACGGCGCCGAATTCTGCGCGGTCAGTTTCGACCACGCTGTCATGATCAAATGTCATATCTTCATTCCCCAATTTTTGTGAATTAAACAGAAAGGAAACTTCGTTCGGATCAAGAAGCGGATTCCGGTTTTTCGAATATGAACCAATTTGCAAACTATATGCCAGAACATCATAAAAATATGGATCGTTTAATTTCCAAACATTATGATTACTTGGGTGAATCAGTGATGCAGGTGGGCGAAGCGGAACGTCAAATAATTGGCAATTCGTGCAAAAATTTTGTTTCTGCCGGTAAAACATGCCGGCCGCAAAAACCAAAAAGGGACGGATTTAACAATTTGCTATCTAATATTGAAACTGATCTCCCGGTGATTTATGATAGATGCTCGTTCGCATGTTGGAACCAAATATAGCTAAGGAGCATCGTATGGATTACGAAATTAAAACTGTTAAAATGGATACCGAGTTTAAGATCTGTCCGTCATGTGGTTACACAGATGGTTTTCATTCTATGTTCACGAGGGATGATGGTATCACCAAATGGCTTTTTATCTGTCCATCCTGTCATAACGTTTTTGATATCGGGTTTACTATATAAGATACAGGGTGTATGGTATTCGCCAGATGGCTACGGAGGACAAGTAAGGTATAGGGTCCAGGGTGCAAACAAGGTTCAGGAATTAAAAAAAATAGGTATGGGGCGCCCTTGGATAGTTCAGGTAGAGCTTATGGATTACCGATCAATTAAGTGGGAGCATGGATATCGGTCAAATCCTGATTTGGGGAGTGTGATGATTTACAAAAAAATTGTCGCAAGAAGATTCGAGGGGTTGCAATGGGCCTAAAAGATGAATTCAAAAAGATGATTACAGAATTAACGACAAAATTCACCCTTCCACCAATAGCAAACATTTTCATGCCGCCTTTCTATAAAGGCGGCCAACCAAAAGATGCCCAGTTTATGGCCATTAGCCTTGAAGGCGGGGCGGTCGGTGTCAGTTTTGTTCTTCTGCCTGATGAAAAAATGGAAGAATACACTGCTTTACAACCATCGGATTTTGTCGGAAAAAACCCGCGTAGATTTGCGCTTGAATTTGGCAATGACGACCCACTTAAAGAGATGATCAGTCTGGCGGCCATTAACGCAATTTGTCAGCATGTGATGAGGGAGACCAATTTCGCGGTTGATTATGCTACCGATTCACTGGGGCTGTTGTCGGTCTCCGAAGGAGACAGGGTCGGCATGGTCGGGTTGTTCTCCGGTTTGATTAAGACCATCAAGAAGGCCAACGCTGAACTGGTTGTCATTGAAAAAAATGAACAGTTGATTCAAAAATTTCCCGATTTGCCAATTACCATGGATGCGACGAAATTGGGCACATGCAATAAGATCCTGTGCACCAGTACGACCATATTGAACAATTCACTGGATGAGATTCTTGCCCATTGCTCACCGGATGCATTTGTCTCTGTTATCGGTCCTACGGCGGGATATTTCCCGGACCCACTTTTTGTCCGCGGTGTCGATGTTGTGGGTGGAAGAGTAGTAGAAAACGGCGAATTGTTTTTGCAGCTGCTGGCAGAAAGAAAACGCTGGGGAGCAGCTACACAAAGGACCTGTTTTCAGAAACAGACCTACGCCGGTATAATTTAATTGCTGATTAGAAGGTCTCAACCTCCTCCACAGCCACCTTTACCACATTTTTCACCTCCATGTTTTTCGCAGCATACTCAGCGACTATTTGCTCGAAGAGTTCACCTGAGTCGAGGATACTGCCCTGCCCCCAAATGCGGCAGCCCTTTCGCGCTGTGGCATCCAAACAGATAACGGCCACCTGGGGATTCTCCCTGATGTTGGCGACAGTTCGGGGAGAGGCAATGTGAGCAAATACAACATGCTCATCATCCAGAACGCGCAGTGACCCCTTGGCAGAGACATTTGGCTTTCCGGCCCCACTTGCCGTGGCCACCAGCGACGGGCGGATTTCGGCGATCGCCTTTTTGGCTTCGTCTGTCAACTTTGTCATTATAACCTCCTTATTTTCAATTCTTTAAATCCCTTTTTGGGCAGAGGAAGGGATTGTCAGCCTCTCTTTTTCACATGAGTTTCTCAAGGGTAGCTCTGGTTGCCCATCTAAAAAATACCATAACATATTTACCCCCTGCTAAATACATTCCCGCTAAAAATACCAGATGTGCGATTATAAGCAAGAGGGGACCTCCTATAATAATTAGCAAGGGTTCGTGCCAGTGAATAGATAAGGCGCCGATCAACCCTACCGCCGGCAAGCCAATGATATAGCTGCAGCACATTAGAAAGATTCCTAAAAAATTTTTAGCGGTGGGCTTCTCTTTAAATGCACTGAGGTCTGCACCATTTTTGATGGCCCTGCTTGCAAATTTCGTTTTGGCGATGCGGTTGGCTAATTTTTTAATTATGTTCAATGAACAAAACCCTCTGGAAAACTTAGGGAGAACCATTTTTAAAAACAGCCGATCGGCTAAACTTTATGGATGGCGCCTCACAAAAATTCAGACCTGACGCTTGAGCTAAAGCCACACTCTCCTGGAAGCGCTTTGGTGAAACATGAAACCTGGGTTCGACGATAAGAATCCTTCCATCTGGCTTGAGGCAGACACAAATCTGATGAAAGAATAATTTCAGGTCAGAAACTTCATGCACCATCCAGAAAGCGAGAATGAAATCAACCGGCGTGTCAACGCCAAGGTTGTTCGGTTCGCTTCTATGAGGACGGATTCTGCTCGCAACACCTGCTTTTTCAGAACGCTTTTGCATCACGCCCAACATCTTCGGCTGGACATCAGCGGCAATGACGCAACCCATATTGCCGACGAGTTTGGCAAGACCAATGGAAAAGAATCCCATCCCACAGCCCACATCCAAAATTGTCATGCCTTTGGACACATATGAACCCAGCATTTTCTCAGGATTGTGGAAAAAGCGCCGAAACCGATTGTCAAATGTGTATGCGAACCACCACGGGCAAATATGGTCGCCCATTTAAAAGCCCTCCATAGGGATTAATGGGTTTTGGTATAGGAAGATATAGAGGTCAAATCTTGATTAGAAGTGGTCTCTCCTTCGGTAGCAGCCCTTGCGGCCGGAGATTGTGCCTGGGTTCTAGTGTTGTGTCTTACAAATAAGTTACAAAATGATTGTCACTCCCGCGCAGAGCCTGCCACCGTGTAGATGGGGGCGGGAGTCGAGTTCAAAGTCGCCTGGATTCCCGCCTGCGCGGGAATGACGGATGTGTAAAACGCCTCAGGAATTAACAATATTTTCGACAATATTTCTGGGACACAACACTATTCTTTCTTTTCTTCTGTGACGCTGGATATTTCTTTTAAAACCTTCTCCAGGTTTTCGAGTTCCCTGCCGTATTCAGCCCAATTTCCCTGACGCAAGTAATCTTTGGCCTTATTATAGTGTTCCAGAGCCAACATGCCGAGATTAGAAATATCTTGAGTTTGAGCTCTAGATGGGGAAGCCAATTGTTGGGGGAACATCTGCCCGCCCAATAACCGGCCCAAGGCCTTATCAAGATTTTCCTCCATAATTAGGCGATCGCCGAAAACGACAATCACCCTTTTTAATTCCGGTAGGGCCGCAGCCCTTGATGTGTCCTTTTGTGCAGAAACCCGCCGTCCACCTCTCTGGGATGCTCCGGGTGGGGGCGATTCGCTTTCTTCCTGTTTTGCTTCCAGATAAACCGGCTCGACATAGATAAATGAATCACTGAGGGGAATCGCCAAAAGATTGCCTCTGATGACTCTGGAACCTCGCTGACCCCATAAGCTCAACTCCCGGGAGATCTCCGTTTGCTGATCCACCCGGGCTTCAATCTGCATCGGTCCATAGACCAGTTTTTCCTTGGGTAGTTTGTAGACTAACAGGTTTCCGTAGTTGGGCAGGTCACTTCTGGCTGCCAGCCAGCCAATCATATTATCTTTCTTGGAAGGGGTGAAAGGGGTCATCATGAGAAATTCCTCTTTTTCCTCTTCGGGCAGCTTTAGAATGATATAGTAGGGTTCCATTTCCTGCCGGCTATCACCATATAACTCATCCGGAATTTGCCAGAGATCTTCCTGGTTATAGAAGACCTGCACATCTTCCATGTGATATTTCGTATATGTATCCACCTGTATTTTAAAGAGGTCCTTGGGATAGCGGATGTGCTTTTTCAGATCAGCAGGCATTTCCTTGAAAGGCTTGAATAGATCGGGGAATATACTGGCATAGGTTTTAACAACAGGGTCTTTTTCGTCAATAATATAAAAAACCACGTCTCCATTATAGGCATCGACCGTTACCTTGACCGAGTTCCGGATGTAGTTTAGCTCTTTATTTTTCAAACGGCCATAAGATCGGCGGGAATACGGATACATATCAGAGGTCGTGTAGGCGTCTTGAATCCAATAGAGCTTGCCCGCGGAGACAACCAGGTAGGGATCAGCGTCATAGTCGAGAAATGGGGCGATCATCCCCACCCGCCTGGCAATCCGGCGGTTATACATTATTCTGCTCTCCGGGCTTAAATACGTGGTAAATAGTATCTGGGGATCCAAAAATTCTATGGCAAATAAAAGTCTTCTGAAAAAAGATTTGATCGGGACACCGCCCCTTCCCTGATAGATGGTATAGACGTTCTTTTCCCCCTTGGGGTAGTCAAATTCCTCGGTGTTCGTCTTTACCAGAACATACGCAGCCGTTTTTTCTCCATAATAGATCTCAGGGCGCTCTATTTTCAGGTCAGGTTCAAATGAAGGCGGCAGGTCTTTGATGAAGAGGCGTGGAAGTCCCTCGCCGGTCACTTCATTGACCGGGCTTGCGGCCAATCCGTAGCCATGGGTATAGATGAGGCGTCTGTTAACCCAGGTATTTGCCTTGGGCGGAAGTTGATCGATCATCAGCTCCCGGGCGGACAGCATGACCTGTCGATACTGGCCGTTGATGAGATAACGATCAACGTCTATATTGTTAAAATCGTAATATAGCCGAATGGTTTGAATTTGCCGGTAGGTCTGGAGCAAGGGCCGCTCGTCCCAGATTCTGATATTTTGAATCGTTGCATCATGCCGTTTGATGTCGTCCGCACTCAATTGGTTATTAACTGTAAAATTGACCACTTTTATCCGATTCAGATTGTAAGCTTTACGCGTATAATCAATATTGTAGGCAATGTAGGGTGATTCTTTGGCTAATTCATTGGGTTTAACCACAAATTTTTGCATGAGGATGGGGAGCAGACTCGCAAACACCAACACCGCCCCTAACCAAATTGCGGCACTCAGCCAAAGTAATTTAAATCTGAATTTAAAGGCGCTGAAAAAAACAACCGCGGCAAAGCCCAGGGAGACAATCATCACAACCCGATAGGCCAGGATCTTGATATGGACATCGGTGTAGCTGGCACCGAAAGCAGGTCCCTGGGTAGAATACAGGAGTCCATATATTTTCAGATGATAACTCCAGGCCAGGAGTAGAATAATGATTCCTGCCAAGAAAATTAGGTGTTTTTTGACATTTGATGCAACCGTAACTTTAGGGAACGCGGGTGCAGCACCCTCTACCTGGCTGAATTCACCCTCAATTTGGAGGGCACCATTTTTTAGATACCATCCCAAAGACACCAGACCGGCCGCAACGAAAAGAACGATCAGCCCGTCTCGAACGAAAAGGTAAAAGGGAAGAGAAAACAGATAAAACCCGATGTCCCTGTTAAAAATAGGATCCGTGCTGCCGAAAGGTTGCTGATTTAGATAGCGCAGCAGCAAATTCCACTGGTCGGCGCCCTTTGAGGCAATATAGAAACTGGCAATCAGAATTAAAGCGATGAGAAGCGAATTTAAGGCCCTGCCTGAAAGGCCAAGTTGAGCGACATAATCGTCGGCCGCTTTAAAGCCCAGCCCCGGCCCCCCGCCCGAGTGTAACCGTTTGGCGACGTAAAGATTAAGGCTTATAATAAGAATCAAAAACAGCCATATGATGAAACCAAACCCGAACTTGCTCAAAAGCATGGTCCAGAAAACAGGCGAAAAGCCTAAGTTTTCGAACCATAGCCAGTCCGGATAGATTGAAACCCCCGACCAAAGCAACAGCACAGCAACAAGCCCGAACCCGATCGCAAGTAATTTCTTATTCATATTTATTCCCCCCCCCAGGGATACCGTCAGCAAACCGTTTAAATGTTTCAGCGATTAAGAAAGCGCAATAAATGGTTAACGGAGGGTAGCAGTTTTTCCTGTGAAATGAAAGGGGGGAAAAAGATTCTTGCCCATTTTCAATGTTGTCAGAATTTTCTGAATCCCGTATAACTGTTTGCCATTATATTTTCGCATTGCAAGCCCTATTTAACAAGTAGGTGCCAGGTGTCAGATAACAGAAAACAGAAAAATGCTGCACTTTGACTCTCTCATCTATTTTCTGTACTTTTTCCTCTATATATTCCTGACACCTGAACACTGAAACTTGAAACCATAAGCTATGAACATCAGAAAAAACATTTTATTAGCATTGACCAGTGGTCTGCTACTGGGGCTGCCCTGGTCTGCCCCATCTTTGTTCTTTGTGGTTTTTATTGCCTGGGGTCCCCTCCTGCTGCTGGAAGAGAAACTCCAACATCACTCAAACCCCTACGCCATATTCAACTATGCCTTTGCAAGTTTTCTGCTGTGGAATATCATTGGTACCTGGTGGGTCATGCAGGCGCAATTGGTGGGAGCCATCCTTATCATTATCGCAAATTCACTGCTGCAGGCCCTCATATTCTGGCTGGCAAGCCGTGTCCGGAAAATCCTGGAAATGCCCTTGCTGTTCCCCTTTCTGATCATTTGGATGGGGTATGAGCATTTTCATCTATACTGGGATCTGGCCTGGCCCTGGCTCAACCTGGGCAACGCACTGGCTACCGCGCCAAAGCTCATCCAATGGTACGAGTTTACCGGCGTTCGAGGTGGGACGCTCTGGATCATCCTGACTAATTTTGCCGCTTTGAAGGTCTACCGTGCTTATCGGCAAAAAGGCCCGCGTTCTTTTGTTCCGGCAGGCGCAATAGCCCTGGTGCTTTTTCTGATTCCCATCCTGGTATCTTATCTCATATACCAAAACTTTGAAGAGGAAGGAGATACCGTCAATGTCGCTCTGATTCAGCCCAACCTGGATCCATACACGGAAAAATTTGATCCGCAAAATTATGCCCGACATATGGCGGCGTTTTTCAAAACGGCTGATGCGATTGTCGATGACAAGACCCAATACCTGTTTGGCCCTGAAACCATGATTGTCGAGCAGATTGACGAAAAAGATCCTGCCACATCGGCCTACTACCGTGACTTACTGGAATTTCGCAAAAAATATCCAACGTTGAATATACTGCTGGGCATACACAGCTACCGGAAACTGGGCAATGAAAACATCCCCCCGGGGAGCCGTTTCAATAGCGAGGAAAACTATTTCTACGAGGCCTTTAATACAGCGCTGTTTCTGCCGTCGGGCCCTGCGCCTGAACCCCAGTTCTACCACAAAACCAGGTTAGTGCCGTTATTCGAGCGCATGCCCTTTGTGCAATATCTGACTTTTTTGGGCAAATACGCCCTGGAGCTTGGTGGATACGTCGGCACCTACAGTCTTCGTCAGGCGAGCACGACTTTTGAATTGCCTGATACTTCCTTAACCATCGTGCCTATTGTCTGCTTTGAATCCATATTCGGCCCCTACTGCTCCCGTAACCTGCCCGCAGAAGCGGGTTTTATCTGCATGATCACCAACGACGGCTGGTGGAAAAATACACCGGGCTACCGGCACCACTTCAATTTCAGCCCGGTGCGTGCCATCGAAAACCGGCGCGATTTTGTGCGAGTTGCCAATACCGGAATCTCTGCGCTTATCAATGCCAGGGGCACGATTATCGCCCAGTCTCCCTGGTGGAAAAAAACGACCCTCAACGGCAGGATTCATCTTCGCCGGGGGCAAACGTTTTTCTCCCGGCATGGAGATTATCTGGGCCGGATATCTTTGGTATTCGGGGGTGGGCTGGTTTTGTACGGATGGATTCGAAAGCTGATACCCCAGTGAGGATGAAGCAATTCTTAAAGTCGTAAAATTTCAAAACCGATAGAATTATGCTATACCCTTTAGGAAAATCCCAGGCCGGAGGAGAACGAAATGAAGATTGCAATTTGTGCCAGTATGGTATTCGCTGAAAAGATGGTAGAGGTGAAACACCAGTTGGAGGAAATTGGACACATCGTATTCATTTCACAGTTTGCCGAAGGATATCTGGGCAAAGCGGAAAAAGAAAAGGAGAAGTTAGCGGTACATGATAAGAATGAACATGATGCCATTCGCAAGTTTTGGGAAATAATCAAGAAAAGTGACGCGATCCTTGTTTTAAACTATGATCGCAAGGGCATAAAAAATTATATCGGCGGTAACACATTGATGGAAATCGGATTTGCCCACGTCTTAAACAAAAAGATTTTCATGATGAATCCGATTCCGGATATCGAATATTATCGTTCCGAAATAGAAGCTGTCAGCCCGGTGATTCTTGAGCAAGATCTGAATAAAATTATATAGACCCCGGTTAAATCCGCCAGAGGCATATAAATTCGCATCGCCTCTGAAAACCAATGAAAGAGGTAAAAAGTTGCCATGCTTAAAGTAAAAGATATCATGACAAAGGAGGTCATTACGGTTTCCCCTGATACGGAGATTGTCAATGCCGCCAAAATTCTCCTGGAAAATCGGATTAATGGAATGCCTGTAATCGACGCGTTCGGCAGGCTGATCGGCCTTATTTGCCAGAGCGATCTTGTCGCCCAGCAAAAGGCTATCCCCATTCCGTCCGTGTTCACTTTCCTTGAAAGCTTTATACCGTTAACATCCATGAAGCGGATCGACAAAGAAATGGAAAAAATTGCGGCCTTAACGGTAAAAGAGGCCATGACACTCGAGCCGGTAACGGTTAGCCCGGAAACCGATATCGAAGAGGTCGCCAAATTAATGGTGGACAAAAAATATCACACGCTGCCCGTCGTGGATGGTGGCAAGGTCGTCGGAATTGTCGGCAAAGAGGATGTGTTGAAGACACTGTTACCCAAGTCGCAACCCGGAGAATGAGCTCAGGCAGCGAATATAATCAGAGAAGGGAACTTCATGCCTGACAAAGAAACCCCGCCGCAGCGAATTATCTCACTAACAGCTTCTTTAACTGAAATTCTGTTCGCCCTAAAATTGGGTCATCGCGTGGTGGGGGTTACCGACAGTTGCGACTATCCCCCGGAAGTTAAAGACTTGCCGAATGTCGCTTGCTGGTTCGACCCGGATATAGAAAAGCTCTTGGCCCTGAAACCCGATTTGGTGCTGGGTCTGCAAACCGCTCACCAGCATATAAAACCAGCCCTGGAATCGCAAGGCATTCGTTTTATACTTGTAAATCCGCTTACGGTTGAAGGGGCCATCGCCGATATCGCCCGGATCGGGGAAATACTGGGTGCGCATGGCGTATCGCAACACCTGATATCCAATCTTCATACCCGCCTGTCCGCGATCGATGCCCGGGTCAGCAAAATTGCCGGCGAAAGCAGACAAACCGCCTGCCGTATTCTTGACATGGATGATGGTCGCTTCCATGTCGCCGGGCCCCTGTCGTTCCAATACGATATCATCTCTCGGGCCGGCGGCCAAAATGTTACCTGCTCGAAAAATGAAGCCTATCCCAAGATAACGCTGCGTGAGCTGCGGGAATGGAATCCGCAGGTGATATTTAATTGCGGCTTTGATCTCAACTCACTTACCGGTATTGTGGATAAACCTGAGTGGCAGTCGCTGCAGGCCGTTCAGTCCGGCAGCGTGTTTACGTTTGATTGCGCTTTAACCTGCCGCACGGGGCCTCGGATCGTGGATATGGTGGAGCTTTTATTCAAGACACTCTATTCGGATGAATAGGGGTTTCAGGTGTCAGTAAAAAATAAGTGCTGAGCTATGAGGACTGAGGACTGAGGATGTGTTTAAAGTTGAAGCAAAAATTTAGATACAGCAGAGATAGAAAGCGGAGATGAAAAACGAAAGGGATTTGCGGATTACGATTATCGGACTGGGGAATCTCATGGAAGCGATATTCTCCTGTATTGTTGAAACCATTGGCAGAGAAAACCTTTGGAGGCAGGTGAATGCAACCACAAACGACCAACCCGATTTGAGAAGGAAGCAAGAGGCCTTAGGGATTCCTGTAATTTTAAGTGACAATTTGGCGGCGCTTAAAGAAATGGAGCCGGATATCATCTTTTTTGCGCCACCGCCGCATGTCGCGCCCGGTATCATTCGCAATGAGTTGAAAAATTACTTTGCTTATATTCGGCAAGAATCAGCGGCCCTTCCCGAAATTTATGCTTTCCCGCCAACCCCTTCCGGTGCTTATTATGAGGAAATCCTGGGCAAGGATATACTTGTCGCGAACATACTGCCGCATCCGGTTCGCGTTATTGGCGGAAAACCTTTAAAGGATGAAGGCTTTTATTCACGGACATTTAACCGGCCCTGGCCGCAAGAAAACACAGCCAGACTGAAGAGAATCTTTGAAACGATGGGGGACGGAATAGATCTCAAACCGGATGAAATCGTTCCCATGATGGGTGCCTGGATTATGCTTGAAGTCCTTTCAGAAGTGGTGACCACGATTGCCGACACGATTGAAGAAAAGGGGAAACCCATTGGTCACAGAATTTTGTCAAAATATATGCGGGCTAAGGCACGGCAAGTGCTTAGAAGTGGTGAGGGCAGTGGCATTTCAGAGGCAGAACGAATAGAGCCGCCTTTGCGGCTGATTTTAGATTATGTTACGCTGGCATGGTATGAAGGGATTAGAAATTATTTCCAGGAGGTAAATTTTCCCCTTGAGTTGAGTATGCGCATTTTAAATCTTCTAATGGATTTTCAGCTGCATATCCTTGAGGCCGAAAATCGAGTTGTTGTTGATAAAAATACCGTTATGGCGGCAACAAAGGGGGGTGTCCTTGAAAAAGGATTACATTGCTACCACCAAACCATTGAGGCCACCCTTAAAAAGGCGATTAAACAAATGCCTGAAAAATCGACCGAACAATGGAAAGATGTCCTTAGCGGTAAAGTGACCGAAGCCGCTCATGCCGTCCGCAAACATGGGATGACCTTGAGCGGATAAAAAGCGATACAGGAAAGAAAGAGAGGAACTTAAATGATCTCGAACTCGGAAAAGTCGCAAAGGCTATATGAAAGGGCCAAAAATGTGCTGGTTGAAGGGGTCAATTCACCCTCGCGGGGTGGAGAGTTTTACAAGCCCTGCCCGATATTCATAGACCATGGACAGGGGGGCAAAA
Organism: uncultured delta proteobacterium; assembly: GCA_963706575.1. Lineage (GTDB taxonomy): Bacteria > Desulfobacterota > Desulfobacteria > Desulfobacterales > JAHEIW01 > JAHEIW01. The sequence goes on from CAVPNL010000012.1 coordinate 34,651, forward strand.
TTTATGATGTAGACCAAAATGAATATGTTGACTTGATGCTGGGCTTCAGCGCCCTGGTCCTCGGCCATGCGCATCCGGAAATAATAACTGCTTTGCAGCGGGCCGGAAATATGGGCACGCATTATGCAGCCGCAGCGGAAATCGAAGTTACAGTGGCGGAAAAAATGTGTCAATTGATCCCCAGTGCCGAAAAGGTGCGCTTTGCAAATTCAGGAACCGAAGCAACGATGGCGGCTATCAGGCTCGCGCGGGGTTACACCGGCCGGAAGAAGTTCATAAAATTCGAGGGTCAATATCATGGATGGTATGATGCCTTTCTTGTGAACTGTCATGCCAGACCCGCATACACGCTGGGTACCCGTAAAGACCCCGTATCCATTCCGGATTCATCAGGGCTTACGCCGGGGTCTTTAGCGGACACCATTATGGCGCCCTGGAATGATATTGAAATTGTGGAAGAAAAAATAAAGCAGTATAAGGGGCAAATTGCTGCGATCATAACCGAACCGATCATGAGCAACATCGGCTTTATTCCTCCCAAACCCGGCTATCTGAAAGACTTAAGGCAGATCACAAGCGACAACGACATTCTTTTGATCATGGATGAAGTTGTGACCGGCTTCAGATACGCTCCCGGGGGATGCCAGGAATATTTTGAAATCCTTCCCGATATCGCCACTTTTGGAAAAGCAATGGGCGCCGGTATTCCCATCGGTGCCGTGGTCGGAAAAAAAGACATCATGGAGGCTTTTTCATGGGGAAAGGTATTACATTATGGCACTTTTAATGGCACCCGTCTTGCCATGGAAATCGTTGATACCAATATCGATGTACTCACCCGCGATGGAAATGCCGGCATTAAACACCTGCACACCATTGGCGATAAGATCATCGCCGGACTTAAAGAGATATTCGAGCATCGGAAGGTGCCGGCGATCGTCCAGGGTTTTGGGCCGATGTTCCAATTATATTTCACGCAAAAGGATTCAATAAGTGATTTCAGGGATTACTGTAGCGAAGTCGATACGGATAAATACAGTCAATTCGCGCATGAACTTTTCAAACGCGGTGTCTACAGCACCGTTTCGAACGGACTGCATTCGATTGCATGTATTGCGCATACCGAAGAAGATGTTGCCAAGGTTTTGAATGCAGCCGATGACGTAATTTCCAGCATGTGATCCCATTTTACAACTGGTATAAATAGCCCCGGGAAACTGAATAAGGAAGGATTATACGACAATAGGTCAGCGCGCATACCTGATAAGATAGAGCCCGCTGGACATAATAATAAGGGCCCCCATGACGGTCCAGGCATCCGGCAAGTCTGCGAACACAACAAAACCCAGAATCGTTGCCCATATGAGCGTGGTGTAATCAAATGGTGCCAGCAAGGAGGCCGGTGCAAGCTTATATGCCTTAATCATTAAGTAATGGCCCAACGCGCCAAGAAATCCCATCCAGACTAAAACCAGCCATTGTCCAGGCGAAGGCGTGATCCAGAAAAACAAAACGCCGATCGTACAAATGATAGCCCCGCCGGCACTCGAATAAAGCAGGGTGGTTAGTGCACCTTCAGTCCGTCCGAGGATTCGAGTTGAAATTTGAACCCCTGCATATAAAAGCGCTGTGATAAAGGGCAATATTGACACCCAGGCAACGATGGTGAACCCGGGTCGCATGACGACCAGCACGCCGACAAATCCTAAAATAACAGCTGTCCACCGGTGTCGGCCGACACTTTCACCCAAAATGCGGGGCTGCAAGCACTGTTACCAATAAGGGAGCGATAAAAAGAATTACGACACAATCCGCCAGCGGCAGAAACATCAATGCCAGCCAGAATGTAAGGGTCGAAGACACCAGCAGGATCGAACGCAGAATCTGCAGTTTTATTTTGCTGGTATGAATGATATCTGCGGGTGCACCTCTAAAGAAGAAAAGCGCAACAAAGAGGAAGTTAAAAACATAACGCCCCCATAATAACACCCACAATGGAAGTTCATTGCCAAAATACTTGGCCGAGGCATCTAAAGACGAAAAGCAGATCGTCATAAAGATCACTAAACCGATCCCATGCAGCGGGTTTTGGGCGGCTGGCGAAATTGTTGCTTTATTTAGCACCGGGGGCAATTGGTCCCTTTCCTGTTCGGAGGTTTTTATGCGAATTTAAAAAACTCGTATCTATCAGAGCTTTCGTGGGGATGTCAATGAATACAATCCAGGTTCAAGGTTATTCGAATGCGGATTGCGGATTGCGGATTGCGGATTTTGGAATGAGAGGTGGGGTTTTAGGTCGGAAAGCTATTTGTAATATTTTCATATTTGCGATAATGACAGATTGATAAACCTTTAAAATCCACAAAGGGATAAAGGTATGACGTGACTTTTCAAAAGGTGCCGCTTATGTTGATGGCCAGATGGTGCCCATCGCTGAGGCTAAAATCTCGCTGCTTGACTGGGGCTTCCTTCATTCGGATGCAACCTATGATGTCGCGGGTGTGTTAAAGGGAAAGTTCTTTCGGCTCGATGACCATATCGAACGTTTCTTTGCGAGTATGGAAAAACTGCACATGTCAATTCCGCACAGCCGCAGCGATCTGCGCACTATCCTGATTGACTGCGTCCGGGCAAGCGGACTGAAAGATGCCTATGTCGAAATGATTTGTACCCGAGGGTTGCCCCAGCCGGGCTCGCGTGATCCGCGCACCTGCACGAATCAATTTTTCGCCTTCGCAATACCGTTTGTCTGGATCGCAACCCTTGAAAAACAAAAAGAGGGGCTGCACCTCATCATCAGTCGCCGACAGCGCATCCCACCGGAATCGGTTGACCCCACCGTGAAAAACTATCACTGGCTCGACATGGTTATGGGCCTTTTCGAAGCTTACGATCGCGGGGGCGAAACGGTCATTGTCGTCGATGCGGACGGGAACCTGGTCGAGGGGCCGGGCTTCAATATTTTTGCGGTAAACGGCAGCACGCTGACGACACCCGGAAAAGGTGTGTTTAGAAGGTATGACGCGCAGGACGACGATCGAGATAGCACCGGAGTGTGGTTATGAAGTCTGTGCTGCGCAACCTGCCCGCTGATGAAGCGCTTGCTGCGGATGAAGTATTTATCACGACTACCGCCGGCGGCCTCATACCGATTACAAAAATCGACGGGCAGGCAATCGGCGCAGGCGCACCCGGCCCGGTTACCCGGAAATTACAAAAACGCTATTGGGAAGTGCACGAAGATCCGCGCTATACTTTGAAAATCGATTATTCCCGACTTGCGCGGAGATTTTATAACAATACGGTGAAAGCTCGGTTTCAACACCACTGGAGGCCTGCGTGAAGATCTAGAAATGAAAGGAGATGACGTCCTATGGGGCTTACAGAAATCTACCAGGAAGGCAAAAAGATCCTCAGGGGAAAAGAGTTCGGATGGGTGCTGGATGCGGTTGAAACCGGGTTTATTCTCGAACACGATCGTCGCATCCTCGATCGGTACACGTTTAGACCCCGTTACATCGACGGCGTGGAGCCCATAACCAGCTGCCGAATTCTCGATGTTGAGTTGACAGCCCCGGTGATTATGTCGGCCATGACCATGCCGATTCCGGCGATAACGGATAACGGTTTGATGGATGTGGCCCAGGCCCTTAAAGATGCCGGCAGCCTCATGTGGGTGGGCACCCCCATCCCAAAGAATTTAAAGGACCTGGCTGCGACCGGCGTTCCGCTGGTAGCCAACGCAAAGCCTTTCAGAGATCGAGACAAAGTATTTCGAGATTTGGAAGAAATCCAAAAAGCCGGTGTCACCTGGGTGGGGATCGAGACGGACGCCGGGCAAGGAACCAAGATCCACGACAAGCAGGTGGCCACCGACTGTGCACCGCTTTCACTGCAAGAACTCAAAGACATCCGCAAAAACGTTTCCTGTCCGTTGATCTGCAAAGGGATTCTGAGTCGTCGGGATGCAGAAAAATGTGTCGAGGCCGGTGCCGACGGTATGGTTGTTTCCAACCACGGCGCCCACACCCTGGACTACCTGCCCCATGCCCTGCAGGTAATGGATGAAATTGTTGAAGCTGTCGGAGACAAGACTGTCCTGATTGCCGATGGCGGTTTCCGACGTGGCAGCGACGTCCTCAAGGGCTTGGCCTTTGGCGCTTCAGTCGTCGGCCTCGGCCGCCCGATCCTTTATGGCCTGGCCGCCCAAGGCCGGGAAGGTGTTTATCATCTCATCGATGAAATCACAAAAGAAATGAAACGTATCATGAGTATGATCGGTGCCGAAAATCCCGCAAAGCTTACACGCGATATGCTGATTGAAGACCCCTGATCCATAGCAGTAAAAAAAAGGGGAGAATATCTTCGAAGGAAGAGAAAAAAAGTTCAAGAGGTGCACTAAAGTTACAAGTGCCTAAAATGACTAAAATGAGCTAAAATGCCTAAAGTTGTGGTTTCGCTCGCGCAGCGCAGGCGCTTGCGCCGCGTGGCGCTCTATCTATTATTTTTAATATGATAGAATTCCTCAATTTTAGGCATTTTAGATCATTTTTAAATTTTAGCTCATTTGTTGTGATAAGCACTATTTATAGATATAGAGCTTTACCATATGACGGCAGTCCGCCGGAAGCGGATTGAGGCGGGTGCTAGATATTTTTCAAGAAACTTTAGACTCTAACTTGCATTTTTTATCCACCTTAGATTTATCGCCACATTTCGGGCATCGTATATCGCCCCATTCAGCTTTAATCGTTATTTTCTCAAACCCTCCATGCTTTTGGCATATAAATTGATAGACAGGCATTATATACTCCTTGACACATATATTTTATTAGAAACATCGCCTATCACTGTATTCGGCCAACAGGGGGGATTACTTTAGAAGTGGTTTCAAAACCCCATCTCGTTTTTTCGGGTATTTAGAAAGGTGGAAAGAAGGATGGATCAGACGGGCTCCGGCCACAAAACTTTATTGTAAAACAATTTCATCGATCCAAATTGTGTTTGAACCCGGATTGCCGCCATCTCCTTGAAAGCTTGAAACCAGGAAAAAGATCTGAAGAACTTTTGCCATATCGGGTTTAGGCGGGTAATTGGAAACATTGTTTTGCGTCCATTTCGATGGGACAAAATCATCAAACGGGATTTCTACCTTTTTCCAATCTTTGCCCGGAACAATTTCGCTGCGGTTATAATACTGAGCCACGGTCCCGAGTTTGGATTTAGCCGTCTCACTGTAGCAAAGGAGGGTGGCCAAGATTTTGTTGGGTTTTGATAAGAATGAAGTATCTTTCTCGCCTTTTAAAGAAAACGTTATGCTGTTGAACCTTGAAAGATCATAAGCCATCTCTCTGTGCTTTTCATTTATATAGGGTGCTTTAATCCCGATGCGAACGCTGACAGCTGATCTAGCATTTAACTTGTATTCTATTTTCATGGAACAGGAAGTCCCGTCGGCCGCCTGGGACGTGTCGGCCGAAACGTTGATCCTGGCACGGCCCTTTTTATGATGGCTCCATTTGTCATGGAAATTCTGCGACCAAAGGTCCCGGTCTTCAAAATCGTCCAGGATAAAAGGACCCTGACCCCGCTTCAAAACCTTGTGGGGCGTTTTTACCGTCTTCGGGATATAGGCCACGCGGTCGTCCTGACCCTCAGCAGATCCCGATTCCAAGGTCCGGGGGGTTGCCTGCGGCTTTACAGCTTCGGGCGTTGTTTTTACAGCCATCTTTTTTTCAGGCGCCTGTGGCGGCACGAAGATAAAATCGCCGCGGTCCAGCTTGGGGTTGTTTATCTTACCGTACTGAGGGTGCTGCCCGCCCCGTGTGTAGTTTACCACCTTCTCCTGAAGGTGCATCCCCAGCTCGGAGCCGGTGACATAGCCATCCGCATTCAAGTCCGCGTCTCCGCTGATCCCCTGCAAGAACACCACCTTGAATACCGACTGATCCGGAACCTGTTCCCCCGCGCCGCCGGCCGTAATAAATTGCCTTACCGGCTGGGCGGATTTTTCAGAAATATCGACCGGGGCGGCACGCACGACATTGAAGAGGGAGCCCGAAAAACAGGAGTCAAACACCATAATGAAATGCTTGGACTTTACCTTTAGCGCCAGAACCTCCATGTCTTTCATGGAAATCGCTTTGCTGTCGAAGCCAACGGGATCCTTGTTCTTTAATGGACAGTCGCCGGGCACGATGTAACCCAGCTCGGTACCGTCGGCCAGCTCGATAGTCTCACCATGGCCGGCAAAATAAAACAGCAGGGCTCGATTTTTTTCTCTGCCCGCCTGGTAAACAACATCGCTTAGAACCTTTCTCAATTCTTTGGCAGAAGGATCCAGTGCGAGTTTGACCTCAAAGCCAATCTCTTTCAGGCGCGAGGCAACTTCGCTGGCGTCTTTGGCGGCGCTGGGCAGATCAGGCCATTTTTCGTAATCGCTGATTCCCACAACCAGCGCATGGTAATCCTTATAAAGGTATAAGCTCTGTCCCTTTTTGGCAGTTACGTTGATGCCGCGCGTTGTTGAAAACGAAGAGAGGGGGAAAACTGAAAAAAAGGAGCAGAAAGAATAGGGATAAAAAAGATATTCGTTTCTTCATGGCACACTCCCGTAATGAAATATCCTGGTTATGGTTAGGAGTGAGAAACCGAAAGTGGCAAACCGCTTAACCAGCTAAAATGCAATTTAAAAGAAAACGGCAAGTTAGTCAAGAATGAAGGCTTGCTTCCCCGTTACCCTTTTGGGCGAAGTCCTTCAAGCAATAAGACCCGCTCTCAATTTGCTTGACGATGAAATAACCTTTTTGTTAAAAATAGAGTTCGATAATATTAGGATAACCCAAAACCAGAGGGCGCCATGATTAAAGAAAGGTTCAGGGTTAAAAAAAGATCGCGATACAGAAACCCCATTTCTCAAAAAGAGAGGTGGGGTTTTTGGTTTAGAGGGGTAACAAGTAGAACCTATCTCAAAAATGTGGATCAGGGTTCAGGGCAAGGCGTCACGTGAATTGAAACTCGTGTGTCCGAGCGTACACCGAGTGCGTGAGTATTTCAATTCGCGGGACAACGCAGCCCTGGGCACTTAGACGCATATTTGCGATGGGTTCTAAAAACTTGGAGCGTTAATATGTTTAGCCAGATTATTAAAATGCTTCAGACGTGTGATACCGATCACGGGGTTTTGCCGCCTGCGGAAATATTTAATGAAGGCTGGATGCTTAGACTCATCCTTGATTGGTTTTCCAGACAACCGGTATCCGGTCATCAATTGTCATTTGAAAAAAACGCGCGCTGGTATTCAGAGTTGTTATTACCATCCCAGTTCCTGCCAAGATATCAAAGGGATCCTCAAGCGGAGTCTTATGCGCATGCGGATGGTGTCATCGGGCATTTTTTAATTGGCCGCTCAGGAAAGGGCGATATTGATTTAGATTCCGACGCAAAACAATTTGTGGTCGTTGAAGCCAAGATTTTCAGCAGGTTGTCAAAAGGGATAAAAAATTTTGAAAACTATGATCAGGCCGCGCGAACCACCGCATGTATCGCTGAGACACTATCTCTTGCACAACGACAAATTAGTGATATTTCAAGGTTTGGTTTTTATGTTCTCGCTCCTGAAAATCAATTAAAATTCGAGCCGACGTTCCAAACCTTTTTAGAAAAAGATAGTATCAGAATAAAAGTGCAGAAAAGGATCAAAGCCTATTCAGATCCAAAAGATGCTGAAACGAAGAATAGATGGTTTCAAACATGGTTTCTGCCAACCCTCGAAGACATTGATATAAAATGCCTCACCTGGGAAAAAATCATATCGTACATAAACGCTAATGATCGCCACAATGGAGAGGCATTATCAGAATTTTACGAAAAATGTTTGGCTTTGAATCAACCCAAATCTAAATTAAGCCCGACAGAAAAATTATCACCCCAGGTAACAACAGGCAAAATATCCGAGTATAGGGTAATTACTAAATTACGATCTTTAGGCTTAGTCGCTAATAAACCGATACCTGATCGTGGAATCGATATCGAGGCAAAGTCTTTGGAGCATCCCGCTAAAATCATCAGAATCCAGGTCAAAAGCAGAAACCCAAAATACGATCCAAATTGGAGATGGTTTCAGATCAGAGTCCAGCCAAAGGAATTGGCGGCGGCGAAAAATAACGAGATTGATGCCGGCCAAACATGGATCGACAAGGTGAACAAAGTCGACTTTTTTGTCTTAGACGCCGTTAAACATGATGAAATGTGGGTGCTGCCCAAAGAAAAAATATTCGAATTGGTCAAATTAAACGAGCAGCGGTACGGCAGCAGACCTGATAACGTTTTCAATTATGAAACGCCTTTAAAACAGAAACAAAAAGAAATGAATTTAGATATCGCGGTTGAGGGAGAAAAATTAACGCAGAAATTTGCTGAATATCTTGATAATTTTCAGTTGATTTTGGATGCCCTAGCTAAAAAAGAGGTCGATTAGTTAAATTGTTTATTGGTTGAATGGTAACCGATACGGGATCCAGATGATTAAAACCGACCTATGATCCATCAAAAGCGGCCTGTGCGTCGACCTTCTCGGCATATTCCACCAAAAAATAATTGCTGCGTGACGGCTGCGGCAATCGATCCAGGATGTCTTCGTCTGCCTTGCGGACAATCGCTGCGGTCAGTTCGAGTTTGACGCCCTCCAAATACACTGCGACACGGTCTATACCCTTCCCTGTACTATTATTAGACTCGGAGACTGCCTCATTTAGTGCTTCCAGCACAGAAGAATCTGCCGCAATGATATTCATTGATTGCACCGCCTTTTGTGCCCTTGGGGCACCGGGTGATTTACACATGTAAAAATCCGGATGCTCCCGGTAAATCGGTCGTAAGTCCGCCATACTGATAGCATGTAGCGAAAATTCGTTAAATTCTTCTTTATGGGTCGCACGCTCAGCGCCGAATAGCATATAAGTTTCTGAGAATGGCTCAAGCAACTCGAAATACGCGTCTAATTCGCCGGCTTCTACATACAATTCATTATCTTCCGTAAATGCAACGGCTTCCTTGACGGAACGCTGCCAGTAACCTCTCATAATAGCCACTGCCGCCAATATCAAAACGATACATATAAATGATTTTCTCATGATAGCTCCTATTGAAAAATATTGCTGCTCTTAGGTTTTTATCGGTAGATTTGATTTTGAACTTTAGTAGGTATCGAGCCTGGGAAAGGGTCTCACGCAAAGCCGCAAAGACGCAAAGTCTAAATAGCTATTAACCACAAAGACACGAAGGGCACAAAGTATGTTAAACAAAATATCGAATGTAGAAAAGCGATTCATAGAAGGCGAAAGTTAGCGCTGGTTGGGATTCTGCGGCAAAAATCCGTTTTCAAGACAAAATAATGAATAACCGGGAAAATTCAATTTCTTCAGATATTCGCTCGTCTCCCTAATATCATACTCGAGCCTCCCCAATTCAAGCCGGCGCGTAGCCGTATCAAACGTGGCGAAACTTGCACGGGGGTCTCCATCCCTGGATTGGCCGACGCTTCCCGGATTAACCAGAATCTTATCTGCGAAATTTTTGACATAAGGCATATGCGTATGGCCGGTGACAATCACATCTGCCCGGATATCCTGATAGTATTCAGCCAATTCTGATCGGGAGGTGTTTTTATCCAGGTAATGGTGAACAGACAAATGGGGCACGGTATGATTCATATAAAATGAAATCCGATCTAAAAAAAATCGACATTCCCGCGGAAGCTGCCTCAAATATTTTTTGGCGTCATCATCGATCAGCTCTATTGTTAAATCCGTATTGCGGTCAAGGTCCTTTGCAAGGTGGGCATATTTCTGACTGATGTAATTAGAGGCTTTTTGATCATAGGCGACATTATAGTCATTATTTCCCATACAAATGTGGGCACAACTATCTTTCAGTGCACGGATGCATTGCTGCGGAAAGGGGTAATCCACCACGATGTCGCCGCAGCAGAGCATGGCATCATATTTTACTTCTTTCATCACACTGTCAAGCGCATGATAATTTCCATGAACATCGGATATGACTAACAATATCACTTTACGAACTCCGCGTTTAGTTGAACAGTAAAAACCCCGTTCTTCCAATGGAGAACCGGGGTTTTTGTTTGCTTAACCAGATCCTGATAAAACCTTAAGGCTTCTTAAGCGGCTTTTTTGCCAAATTTGATTTTGTAAGCGGATTCTATACGGTCAGTGGGAATACGACCATTATTAAAACAAGTCCGGCACAAAGTATAGTAAAGGACAGGTGCTCTATCTTCCCGGTTTTTGGAACCCTTCGGCTCCTCCGGCGTATAACTGCCCAATACGTGAAGGTATGGATCCCCACACACGATGCAGGGTTCATCTCTAAGATCGTTAAAAAGCTTATCTTCTGCTTCAACCCGCATTTTATCTGTCATAACGACTCCCTCAGTTTTTTAAGGGTAATTCCGGTTGCCGAAAACTCAGGTATGAAGAACAGGATTTACGATGCTGACATTGCTTGCAGATGGCGATGTGCTTTTTGTTATTCGCTTTAGTTTTGGGACAGGAAACGTAGCTCATGGCGTTTTTTTACCCGCAATCATTAGTTTGTTTTAAATCCAATAAATCGAGAGAACCCCTTATTGCAGCTCCTTATTTAATTATTTATACCCAATATATAGGTATTTGTCAACGAGTTATTACTATATGTTGTGTGTGTTTCATAGGTCAGGGTACATTCGGCAGATTAGTTAAATTGTTAAAAATTAAAAGGTTCAAGGTTATACCAAAGATTGGTATGCAGAAACTTTACTTCCTGAAATGAGAGGTGGGGGGGCCTGATTTATAGGAATGTATATATTATAATTATAATATGATCATCCATAACTCATCTCACGGTTTCTTGACGAAAATCGGTCCTTTTTATATGATAGTAAGATTGCATCGGCCATCATATTTTTTTGCGAGTGAAAACAGATGCCAACTTTATTACTGCAACTTAAAAATAAAATCCTTGGAGAATATCCCCTTCAAGAGGGTGCTTCTTTAACCATCGGCCGGCGGGATACCAACGATGTGGTCATTGAAGATTCTGCTGTTTCCGGACATCACGCCAAGATAGATGCCCTGAAAGATCGGTTTGTGTTGATTGACCTGCAGAGCAAAAATGGTTCCTTCGTCAACGAGCAGTTGGTGAACTCGCACTGGTTAAAACATGAGGACGTTATCACCATCGGCGAGCATTCTCTCATCTTTTATTATCATGAAAAAGAACGGACCGGCAAAGACGATTCTGATGACTTTGATGAAACTCAAGCGATGAATACGACCCAGCACCGCCGGATGATGATCAAAAGCAACCCCACCAAAAGCATTAATGTGGTAAGATTCTGGGACAGGAGCCAGAATCGCGGCAAGGTCAAGGACGTGGAACCGCCGGCTTCCGAGCCTCGCATTAAGAGTCCAGAAGAAAAACCGGCGGGCGTCCTGGACTATTTAGCCGGCGGGATGGGCCAGATTAAACTCACTCGCAAAATTACGACCATCGGAAAAGACCCCACATCCGACATCGAGGTCAAAGGTCTGCTGATAGGTTCAACCGCCGCCACAATCAGCAAAACGGCTGAGGGGTTCTGCTTTAATTATATCAGCGGGCTGCCCCGACCCAAAGTCAATGACCAACCGGTTAGAAAATCGACTATCCTCAAAGATCGGGATATCATTGAAATCGGTTCGGCCCGGTTGCAGTTTTCAACTGAAGGGTAGTCAAAAACGTTCAAAGGTTCCCCTCTTTCATCCGCAGATTAAGCAGATTACACAGATTATAAAAATAAGTTCTGTAAAATTAACCGCAGACACAGACAAATTAAAAATAATTAACCACCGCGGTTGAATCCCACCCTCTATCGAAATTTCCCATTTATAAAATGATTGCATTCCGCTTAAAAAAAATATAACCCATAAGCAAATAGTTTTTTGAGGCCAACCGTTTTTCATCGATTTATTAGCGCTTGACAAGGAGATAACCGTATGGATCTACACCGCATAAGGTACAGAGGAGATAAGGAGGATGTTGAGCTGTTGTTCAAGGAATACAATCTTGAAGGTATTATTTCCGCATCGGAAGATCGGCAGAAGTTGGAAGAGTCCGATTTTCGTAATAAATTGCTAAAAGACGGCGCCTTTTTACTGAGCAAACCGATTTCGCCCCGTATCTTCAACATCGTTGCGGAAACAAAACAAAAGCTGGGCCTCGAAGGTGAATATGAGGTTTTTTGTTTGAATTCGAGCAGCATAAACGCCTTTGCCTATGTCCAACCGGCTGAAGAGAAAAATTTTTTTATCATCGGCATTACTTCCGCAGCCCTGGAGGAATTGGAAGATCGGGAGATACAGTTTATCCTCGGACACGAACTAGGCCATTTTTTGTTCGAGCACAACCGCATGAACTATTTAATCAACCCCAACCCCAACAGCCAGGGCGTTACCCTGCTGCCCAGTATGGGAGAAAGTATTTTTTTAAGATGGCGCAAAAAATGTGAGATCAGCACGGATCGCGTCGGGCTTTTGGCCTGCGGTGACTTTGAAAATGCCGCACGGGCCATGTTGAAAACAGCCTACGGCCTTACCGGGAAAAATTTAAATTTAGACGTGGATTCACTGCTGCAACAAATCGATGATCTAAAAGAGGAGCCCGAGGCGCTGGAGGTAAACTATCGCTCCCACCCGCTGATGCCGCTGCGGCTTAAAGTCATGCAAATGTTCGCCGAGTCTTCGATATTTTCTCAGGTGGTAAACGGGAAATCCGATATTTCCGAAAAGGAATTAAACGCCCTCGAAGATCAAACGGATCAGTGGGTTAACTGGATTAAAAGATACCCGCGCCGCCCATTAGAAGTGGCTGCCATGAAATTAGTGACCGCCGCCGGCATCAAACTCATCATGACCGAAACCGTTATCATGGACGAGGAGATTAAAGTCATTATTCAGATATTGCATAAATATTTTACCGACGAACCCGGAGAGGTCATCCACGAGGTCACGCAAGACACTAAAAATCTTGATAAATTAATCGATACGACTGTAAAAGAAATCTCCGAAAAGGGCGACGATCGACATAAAACCTTTGTTCTTTCACGTCTGGCCGATATTGCCATCGCCGACGGGAAATTGGCCAAACCGGAAGCGGGAATCATTTTTGATATTGCCAAGACCTTTGGCATCCAGGAAAAAGCGGCTTACGCCATCGTGGTCGGGGGCATGAGTTCGGTGGGTTTGAATATCGATTGGAAAATGAATAATCTTGTGCGTGAAATAAAAGCGCAGTTACAGAAAAAATATTAAGCCGGAACTCTCATCTGCGGATTCGTAATTAGCCACAGACCCGTCTTCGCTCTGGCGAGCTACGCCGCGGCAGGCCCCACACGGACAGACACAGACAAACTAACAAATAATATTTATCCGTAGATTACACAGATTATAAAAACAGGTGCTGATTTTAGCTGTATTTTTGGATTGCCAGGGCGGGTGCAAATTTGTTTTTCCGGACGTGAAAGACTTTTATCAGCCGGGTAACAAATTGAATGTTTTCGTGGTGCTCCCCCTGCAGGCGGATTCCATTGCCAACCATCCCTGATCTGTTGATCCCTGAATAAATGACCTCTCCTTTGACTTCTATCAAATTGTTATCCAGGTCAACGGACATTAATGATATATATTCCGAAAAAACGAGCCGGGGCGTTTCAAGAAAGATCCCATTTTGGCTTATATTTAAAGCACGCCCCATGCCCAGGTCTATGATCTCACCATTTGCCTTTATCGCCATATAAGAAATAAGGTTACATGTTTTAACTCTCGGATAAATCCTGCGTTCCATCTCTGCCTTTCAAAAGTATATGGTATAGGGTTTAGGGTGAAAGGCATAGCATATTCTATGCCATTAAGTTCGATGATCGAGGGAAATTTAGATTTGATAAATTATCACAAAATATCAGAGGGATATGAAAACACGGCCTGTTATTAGAGCCATTTTTTTAAAAAAAATCTAACTTTAGGGTCGCAATTGTGAAATTTATGAAATAGTTTATATGGAAAAAAGTTAGCAGATCGTCGCAATGGCGGCGAAGCCGGTGATGGCCAATTTCTTTTGAGATTGACTTTTGATATGCTGCCCTCAGGGTAAAATTGGAATCCGGTTGTTTAACCCTCGGGTTCTCAAAACAAAGGAAAACCTCGAATGATTGATGTTGTCAAACGATTTTTCAACAAAGCAGCCCCCAAAGTTAATGAAGTGGCAAGCCAGAATACGGAACACGATATCCGCGTGGCAACTTGTGCCCTGTTTGTGGAGATGGCACGGATAGACGAGACGTTTACTGAAACGGAGATGAATGCCATTCTTTCGATTTTAAAAGAAAGATACGGCTTATCCCCGGAACATGCCGAGGCGCTGATCGCAGAAGCTGAAAAGGAGCTCGAAAAGAGCGTGGATCTATGGCAATTTTCAAGACGCATCAATGAGAATTATTCAAATGAAGAAAAAATTAAAATCATCGAGACCCTGTGGCGTATTGTTTATGTTGACGGCAAAATGGATCAGTACGAACACTACCTGATGAACAAACTACAAAGTTTGTTACGCCTTACTCACGAACAACTGATTACTGCTAAGTTAAAAGTGCTTCATTCGGAAAAATAGGAGACAATTGAGCTATAGGAGGTATCCCCAAAAACATAACTTTCCTAACTGTTGGACAACAGGGTCAAGTTCTCAATCTCTGCCGATGCCGGATAATGGAAAGGATCTATTGAATCGGTGGATAACCGGACCGCACGCTTGAAGGGATCATGTTCGGAATCATTCTTATTTCTGTTTGCACGCTGATGCACATTTACGTCTTTTGGAGGGCTGCTTCTGTGCCGTTTGTGAATCGGTATGTCCCGCTCCATCTTCTTATCGTGACGGGTGTCTGCCTCTGGGCAATTTTTTTTATCGGTCGTCTAGTCCATCATGGCGGCACCGGAGCCCTTACCGCAACAACCGAATTGTTCGGTATGCTCTGGATGGGCGCGCTGTTTCTGCTCTTTATCTCTCTTTTATCGATGGATGTCATTACCGTGTTTGGCTTTTTTCTGCCCAGGCTCGCGCCTTCACTTCGAGGCTGGGCCTTGTTCGCCGGTGGAGTGCTTGCGGCAATTGCACTCGCTCAAGGATTGCGGCCTCCAGTGGTGCAAAACTACACGGTGCACATAGCGGGCCTTTCCGGTGAGATGGACGGCAAGGTACTCGTCGCCATGTCCGACCTGCACCTCGGTTCGCTAATAGGGAAACGGTGGCTGGCGGCGCGGGTCGCCCAGGTCAAAGAAGAGCGTCCCGACCTGGTGGTCTTACTCGGTGATCTTTTTGAAGGACATGGCCAACCCCAGGAGGAGTTGCTTCCTATTCTGCGACGCCTCTCCGCACCCCTGGGTGTCTGGGCTGTAACCGGCAACCACGAGTTTCACGGTGCTGACAATAAGGGCATACGCCTGATTGATGCAGCCGGTTTTAAGCTGCTGCGTAATCGTTGGACCGAAGTTCGACCAGGCTTTGTCCTGGCAGGTGTTGATGATCTGACCTCGAAATACCGTGCCGGCCAGGATGGCGATTTCATCTCACAGGCAGTCGCGGGTCGCCCTTCTGGAGTGACCGTGCTCCTCTCACACACGCCATGGCAGGTCGAGAGAGCGGCCAACGCCGGCGTAAACCTGATGCTATCGGCCCATACCCATGGCGGCCAGATTTGGCCTTTTGGCTATCTCGTCCGCCGTGTTTATCCGCTACTGGGAGGGCGATACGAGGTGGACGGTATGCCCGTCATCGTCTGCCGCGGCACAGGCACGTGGGGACCCCGAATGCGTCTTTGGCGTCCCGGCGAAATTCTCCGCGTAACGCTTCGGAAAAAATAATGTGGCAAAAAAGGAAACGCTATGGCTTCGTTGCAGTCTGAAACATGGCCGCAAGATATTTACCAGGTACTGATTGAAAATCGTGTGCGCCAGGTTGCTTATATACCAGACATTGGGCACACATCTCTCATCAAAATGTGTCACAAGAACGATAAGATGAAGACAGTCGTCTTGACCACCGAGGAGGAAGGCGTGGCACTGCTTGCTGGTGCATGGCTCGGTGGCGACCGAGGCGTTCTTCTGATGCAAAGCAGCGGTGTTGGAAACTGCATCAATATGCTGTCTCTAACGCGCGTCTGCAGAATGCCTTTACTGATTATAGTAACCATGCGAGGCGAATGGGGAGAATTCAATCCCTGGCAGGTGCCAATGGGCCAAAATACAAACCAGATGCTGACAGCTGCTGGGGTATTGACTTTTGCGGCAAACCGCAAAGACCGTATTAAGGAAGCTTTAAGGGCTGCTGCCAAAATGGCGTTCGAGGGGCCGGCAGCAACAGCCGTTTTAATATCGCAGCGCATTCTGGGCGCAAAGACTTTTGGCAGGTAAATTATGAATTCTAAACGCAGCAAAGGCTACCCTCTTCACCGCCGCGCAGTTGTCAAGGAACTGCTTGCACAGCGGGGCGATGCACTGGTGGTTGCCGGCCTTGGAGCGGCCGCATGGGATGTGACAGCAGCGGGCGACGTGCCATTAAACTTTCCCTTGTGGGGTGCAATGGGAGGGGCTGTACCACTTGGCCTCGGACTCGCCCTGGCCCAACCGTCTCGACGCGTTCTGGTTATCACCGGCGATGGTGAGATGCTTATGGGGCTTGGTTCACTTGCAACGGTAGCCACTCAATGCCCACCAAATCTCGCAATTGTTGTATTGGACAACGAACGCTATGGGGAGACCGGCATGCAGCTTACACACACGGCGGGTAGCGCGAATCTTGGGGCGATCGCAGCAGCATGCGGAATCCCTATCTGCAGTACCGTAGTTGACAAGAATAGCTTTAAATCTGTAATACCGCAGATCCAAAAAGAGGCGGGCCCGCTTTTTTTCAATATCAAAATCCGAGCCGAAGATCTTCCGCTCGTTCTCCCGCCAAAGGATGGCGCATATCTTAAGGACCGTTTTCGATTCGCATTACTTGGAGCGGATGCGATTATCTAATACTTGAATTTTACACGCGCCGGAGGCCAAACATTGAATGATCCCGTAAGCTGGCGAAAAAAGGCCTTGGGAGTGTTATTCGTCAATCTGGCAACCCTGTGCTGGGCCACCAATGCAGTTCTGGGTCGCTGGTTACGCGATGATATCGGGCCCCTGGCACTGACCACACTGCGCTTTACCGTGGCCACTGCGGTTTTCGGCATTCTTCTCAGGGGCAGACCCGCAAAGGAGCGCCGCTACGGAAAAGATAAGTGGTGGATTGTGGGCATGGGCCTGGCCGGCGTCGTCAGTTTCAGTCCACTTTTGTATCTCGGGCTCCGCTATTCCACAGCCGTAAATTGTTCTTTGATTCAAGGATTTTCGCCGCTGATTACGGCCTTGATAGCCGGATTGATTATCCGCGAACCGGTCACCAGACGGCAGCTTGCAGGCGCGGTCCTGGGCCTGGTCGGGGTGGCGGGATTACTGTCGAGCGGTTCGCTCACGTTTATGCTTCGGCTCCAATTTAATCCGGGAGATCTGATTCTGCTGGCTTCGGCCGTGGTTTGGGCGTTTTATGCTGTTTTCGGCCGCCGGGTGATGCGCAACCGATCTCCGGTTGCAGCGACTGCCCTGTCCAACTTTATAAGTCTGCCCCTGATTGCGGCGGCGGCCGCTTTTGAACTTCAATACATCCCCCTCAATCTTCGGGTGGAGACGATCGCCGCTATTGCCCACATTTGCGTGGTTCCAACCATCATTGGGTACTGGTCCTGGAACCGTGGGCTCACGACCCTGGGAGCCGGTGGAGCAATGGTCTTCTATAACACCCTGCCCCTTTACGGCGCTGTCCTCGGAGCGGTCTTGCTAGGCGAGCCTCTGGGAATGATTCATTTTGTTTTTGGAGGACTGATCCTAATGGGGGGACTCTGGGCCACCCTTGGCAAAGAGCGGCGCAGCTGAACATTTAATTTAACACCCTATTAAGATGCTTTCTGAAACCCAGAAAAACTGGCTTCTGATTTTTCAATATCCACTTCTGTGTCGAGGCCCGCACCGATGTTGCTCACGAATTGACTTTCCAACTTTGAGCGCTGACCTTTTATGATGGACTCATAAATTCTTTTCATCTGACCGACAGCATCCGCACGCAGGCGAAGACTGATGCGAGTCTTTTGAGGTTCGATTTCCTCGAGGTCCAAAATCATATGTAATTTTGTTACCGTTTCGGTAGCGACTTTTCCGAATTTTTTTAGGTTTTCTCCGGCTTCTGTTTCACCTCTGGCTTCAAGATGCCGGTTGTCTCTTCGCTCGATAATGGACATCGTCGCCTTACTATCAAGGGGTATCAGCCCGAGCTTTAAACGTAGATCACACACCACCGTATCGTCATCCAGCACTTCATAATCAACCATTGTCGGTACGCATTGAGCTACGGAATGCACATTGTTGAAAAAATTCCACACAGTTTCAACATCCTTTTCCGCAATTAAAATATTATCCAGACTGATCATAGATGAACTCCTTTATTGCTATTTGAACGTTGCTAAGATTCCCACCATTTATCCAGGCCGTGATCTTCAGCGATTATTTCCGCTGCGATCAAGGCAGCAGCACCAATAATTCCGCCCCCCGGGTGGCCGCAAGCACCGCAGAGGTAAAGATTTTCAATGGGTGTCCGGTATTGCGACAACTCGGGCAAAGGTCTAAAGTATTCCAACTGACCCAGCATTGTTCGCCCCATAAAAACACCGCCCTTTTTCATGTTATACAGTTTTCTTTCGATGTCCAGCGGAGAGAAGGCTATTTTTTTGATAATGTTTTTGTCGTTTAGATTCGGAGCATATTCTCGCCATTTCCCGATGCAATGGTCCATGTAATCATTTTTGATATTGTCCCAACCCTGTGCCCCCCCTTCTTTAAGATCATAAGGTGCGGGCTGCCATATCAAGGCGGTATGCTTTCCTTTGGGTGCCTGGCTGGAATCAAATAAAGTGGGAATTGAGCAAAACAGCCCCGGATGCTCAGGAAGTTTTCCCGATCTTATTTCGGCCCAGAGCAACTGATAATCTTCAGGAGTTTCCAGGCCGATATTGAGCTTGAAAGCCCGATCGATATCCGGGTTAAAATTTGCTGCTGTATGGAAGGGCGGTTCATTCAACGCCAGATGAACCCCGAAGATCGAAAATTCATCCAAAATAAAGCTTTGGATTTTTTTTATAAAATTTTCCTCCAGATGCGCTTCATCAATCAACTCTAAAAAAGTTTGTTTCAAATCGATAGCGCTAGCCACTAGCTTGTTGGCGTGATATTTTTCACCCCCTAAAACTTCAACCCCTTTGGCCTGGCCGTTTTCAATTATGATTTTGTTTACATGTGAATACCCAAGGGCCATTCCGCCATTGGCAAAGTATGATCGCCATAGGGCGTGTGCCAGCACATGGGAACCTCCGATACAGATTTGAGAATGTTCGACCTGACTGACGATCAAAGGAATTACCGTGCCCAGTCCGTCGTAGTCATGGGCAATACCGCGAGGAATCGGCAGCTGATGGAGAATTAAAGCTTTCACATGCTCATTTTCAAAATATTCATCTAGTACGTCTTTGGGGTTCAGCCTGCCCATTCTGACAAAATCCAGCCCTTCCGGACTTGCTTCCAAAATTCCCAGTTGTTCTGAAGGCAGCTGCGGGCGCGTATATAACGCAGGCACCACAACCGACTCCATAAAATCCCCGTAGTTCTCATTCATCTCCCTGTAAGCCTGCGCATCGTGCTTTGACACTCTCGCAATCGATTCGCAGGTTTTTTCGAGATCAACATGGACCGTGACGGCCGTTCCATCTGCCAGTGCAATGCCGGCTTGTACTGGAGGTCGAAAATATCTGGCGTTGTAGTCTCCAAGTTTCAAATCGATAAAAGAAGGCATGATATTTATTGTGTCATGAAAGTAGGAATGCAAATTATGCAGGAACCCCGGAATGGTAACTTCCTCCGTACTTAACCCCCCGCCAATTTCTACCCGCCTTTCAAGAATCAGGGTCTTTAGCCCTGCTTTTGCCAGGTAGTTACCTAAGATGAGTCCGTTATGTCCTCCGCCAATGATAATGGCATCGAAGACTTTCATTTTCCCGCTCTCCTAATTCATGAAAAACAAGCTGCAAAGGTTAATTGCCCTGCACAATGCTGATTTTCTTTATTCCAAAATATATACTTAAAAGTTCGCCTGACCGATAATGTCCATTATTACTCGATTTGGATAATACTATTATCCGGCAGACCCAGCTTAAGATGTTTCAGGGCCTGTTCCACCTGACGCTTTTGATAAGCTTCCAATGTAATCAGGACGCTTGAGCAGCCGTTTTTTCCGGCAGGATAGGAGCCAATGGTTACTGTTTTGTGAAACACAGCGACTTCGTTCAAAAATGTTGCGATTTCCGATTCGCACTGGGCCACATAGACTTTTTTCAAAAATAGCGTATTATTCCCTAAATATTTGGTGCTGACAAAAAATTTGGCTTTCAACAGTTTCGGTACGCCCGGTAAAATGAATACATTTTTAAATTTTATCAGAGGGAATTTGAGGCACTTATCCATAATGAGCTCAGCCCCTTCGGGGGTCTGTGCCATTTTAAGGTTTTCAGTGGTCAGATGATCACCAAAGCGCTCGTGCAACAGGACTTTTAAATATTGATTAACAACCGGTTGCACATTGAAAGCCCCGGATATGGCTTCAATGGTGACATCGTCATGGGTGGGTCCGATTCCCCCGGAAGTGAAAACATATGTAAATCGATTCGAAAAAAATCTTATCGTCTCTCTAATTGCATCGATTTCATCTGGAATAATGGCCGTACATCCGACTTTTACGCCATGTGCACTCAGCTCCCTTGCCATGAACATTGAGTTGCTGTCTTTGATCATTCCCGAAAGGATCTCATTGCCGATAATCACGATACCTGCAGTGAATTCCTGAAAATCAACCTGCTTAAATGGCGCGACATGATGGCGAGCGCTAACGTTATCTTTGGGTACGGGATTTAACACATTCATTTGAATCATCCTTTAATGGTAAGGTTTACAGTCTAATCATCAACGACATATTAAGCATAAAAATTTAAATCGCTCTGGTCTCCTTTACCATAATCCTATAAGAACAAACCCTGCGGTATTCGGTAAGGCTGAAACTCAGAATTAAAGTTTACGATCCGGCAGGTAAATAACCTCGCGGATGGGCTTCGAGAGTCCTCCAAATGCCGTTCCCCTGGGAGGCCCGTGTGCTTTTTTTTCTTCCGGGTCAAAATATGCATCACAGTGAGGACAATGACGCGGTAGATCCTGACCATATAGACCTGCATCACAATGGAAGGAATTTTTACATTCGGGGCATTTGATATAATAGATTTTCATTGGTTTTATTCCGTTTAAATTTTAATATACTTTTCAAGCCGGATTCGCTTCAATATTTCCTCGGGAACCGCTGCTTTTGGTAGGTAAGCACGGTCCAGGGGCCGGGTGGCATCGATGACCATGCCCGACCCTCTGGTTTCCTGTTTGAGAGAAGGATCCAGCAATTGACCCTGTATGTTGTTTAAGATGGTCAGATCTGAGTCCGCCTGGCAGCAGCATGCTATGGCCCACATGACCGCTTTGGCGTCTCCAGGATCAATGTCCGCATCCACCACGATGACATGTTTTATAAAATTGCTGGCACTCAGTGCGGCCATGGCTGCGCGCATGGGCTCGCCTTCGGTTTTTTTTTGCATGCTAATCACCATATGAAAGGGGCCGCCGGAACTCAACCAGCAAACATCTTTTACACCCGGTATGGCCTGCTTAGCCCTTTGAAAGATGCTGGCCTCAATCGGGAAATGGGCATTGAGATGATCCAGATGGGCGCCGAAAACACAGTGCATGATGGGTTGTTTACGACAGGAAATGGCTCTGGCGCGAAAAAGCCATGAGACCCGCTGAGCCCCGATCAAACGTGTAAACTCTCCGAAAGGTCCTTCAATGGTTCGTTTTTGAGGGACGATTTCGCCCTCGATCACCGCCTCTGCGTCAGCGGGAATGAGCAGACGATCCCCATAGGTTTCAGAAGGCACGACTCTCAACGGCTGGCCCAGGAGACCGCCGGCGACTTCATATTCGTCATCCTCCAGATGCGTGAGCGCCGACGCGGCAAGCATAAAGCCCATATGGTGCCCGAGAACAACACCGATGGGCAAGGGTTTGCCTCTGGATTCGGCTTCTTGAAAATATGTCCACAGGTGCCGGGGAGACATGTAAATGGCCATGTGATGGGAATCCATATACATCATACGGTTCCACGATGTGTTGTAGCGTTTTTTGTCAGGGGCTCGGGTCACTACGACCGGTGTCAGGTAAGGTCCGCCGTCCTGGGCATTGTGTCGCATGATCGGCAGGTCTGCCAGGTCCAGCGACGCCTCGCGAATGACGACTTCTTTGACAGGTGCCTCTGCAGATTCAACCACGGTTACGGGGTAGCGCTGTTTGGAAATTTTCAGGTAGTGTTCAAAGAGCGCCGCCCGTTGAGAAATTTCCCGGTCCCATGATACGGCGATCTTTTCATGTGTCGTAAAGGCATGGCTCAGCAACTGAAACTTCGTCGGCTCGCCTTTCACACTGGTGACCTTCTCGAAAAGGACGGCCTCCAGTTTCCCGCGTTCTTCCAGCTTATGCAGGATTGCTGAAACTTCAAACTGCGCGGGCTGCACCTTGCGGGATACCGTTAACGGCTCACCGGGAATTCGGGTTTTAAGATCATTTAACCAGCTGCGCAGGTCTTTTGGCATGTCATTCTCCACAGGCTACCGAGCGTTTACTCAAGGTTTGACCACAGGGTTTGCGGATCCGGCGGATCCCACCAGATTTTTAACTTAAGGTCTTCACAAATGACTCTGGCAGCATTGTAACCTGGAGCTCCGGTGATATTTCCGAAGGGATGGGTGCTTGATCCGCATAGATACAGCCTTTCAATCGGTGTTCGATATGGTTTAATCTCCGGGAATGGCCGATTATCGAGCATTTGATCATGCAGGGCTCTTCCCACGCAATGATCCCCGTATCGCATATTAATCAGTTTTCTTTCAACATCCAGCGGCGTAAATATGTAGTGAGCGATAATGTTGTCCCGGTTGAGATTGGGTGCATATTGTCTCCACCGCTCAAGGCAGACTTCCATGTAGTCTTCTTTGATGGTGTCCCATTCCTCGGCACCGCCTTTATTTAGGCGATAGGGAGCCATCTGCCAGAGAAAAGCGGTGTGCTTGCCTGCCGGTGCCTGGATCGGATCGTGCAGCGTGGGTTGCGCACACTGCATGCCCGGTTTTTGGGGAGGCTTTCCGGCATCGATTTCTTTTTCATGCGCGAAATAATCTTCCAAACACTCCAAGCCAATATTATAGTTGAAACCCTGATTGATATCCGGATCGAATTCAGCTGCGGTATAATGCAGGGGTTCATTCAGCGCTAGATGAACGCCGAAAAGCGGAAACTTGGAGAATTTAAACCCCTTTACTTTTTCAGCAAAATTGGATTCCAGGTTGTCCTCTCCCACCAGTTCAAGAAACGTTTGCGGTACATCCACTGAACTGGCAACCAGCTTGGCGGCTTTTATTTTCCGCCCGTCATTCATGATTACCCCCACAGCGCGGCCCGCTTCGATAATAATCTCGCGCACATGGGCCGCCTCTCGAATTTTGCCGCCGTGGGTTTCAACAAATTTAGAAATGCCATGTGCCAGGTAATGTGACCCGCCTTTGCACATGCTTCCCCTGAGGCCACCAATCATGGCCGCGGCAACATTGAAACCCAATCCCGGCTCATGTGCCAGAAACATACGGGTGGTCACCAGGAAGATAATCATTGCCTGCATTTGTTCGCTTTCGAAAAACTCTTTTGTTAAAGCCACCGGTGATTTTTCACTCAGGGCAAGATACTCACGGCCCAGCCCACTTTTTCCCAATAAAGCCTTTTTTTCTGCAAATGGAATCGGCGGTGAATAACTTTCGGGTGTAATAATTTTGTCACTTATTTCCTGGAAAAGAGACATGAGCTTACGGTAGGTACGGGCATCCTTTTCAGAAAAATAAGAAATATTTTTGATGGTTTTTTCCAGGTCACTATGAAACACGAGGCATTTGCCGTTGCCGTAGGGAGCGACTGTTTGGACATTGGGCATGATCATGCGAATTCCGAAATGCTCCAGCTCCAAATCCCGGTACCACGGAAGATCCGGCACCCATCTGAGAAAAAACGAATGCAAATTGTGATAAAATCCCGGAACCGTTATCTCCTCTGTACAGAGCCCGCCACCGGGCTCCATACGTCGTTCTAAAACCAGGGTACTCAAACCTGCCTTTCTCAGGTAGGCGGCCAGAATTTGACCATTATGCCCGCCACCGATAATGATGGCATCAAAAATCTCTTCCATGTTCGTCTCATTCCTGGTTAATTAATTTGCTTCTGGGTCCGCTTTCCACCTAAATAGGCCTCCTGGACCTTTTGGTTGGCATAAAGCTCATCGCCGCTACCCTCTAAGACGATATTGCCGTTTTCGAGAACATATCCACGGTCGGCAATTTTCAGGGCCTTGCGGGCGTTTTGCTCTACTAAAAGAATGGCGACATCTTCACTTTTGAGTGCTCGAATTCTGGAAAAAACTTCATTTACCAGCATCGGCGCCAGTCCCAGAGAGGGTTCGTCCATCATTATCAACGTTGGTTTGGCCATCAGCGCGCGTCCGATCGCCAACATCTGCTGTTCGCCACCGCTGAGTGTTCTGCCCAGCTGGTGTTGCCGCTGTTGGAGAATCGGAAATATCTGGAAGACCTCCGGCAGGGACTGTTTTAAATCTTCGCTTGCCCTGGTGAATCCGCCCATCAGGAGATTCTCCATAACTGTCATCTCACTAAAAATTTCGCGTCCTTCCTGAATCAGAGAAATCCCCTGGCGCACAATTTTGTGAGGCGCCAAACGGACGATATTTTTTCCTTTGAAGAGAATCTCCCCCTTGCGAGGTACAAGAATCCCTGAAATAGTGCCCAGCAGGGTTGATTTGCCGGCACCATTGGCGCCGATGAGCGTGACAATCTCTCCCGTTTTGACCTCAAGATCAACGCCCTTCAACACCTGTATGGCGCCATAACCGGCTTCAATGCCTTTGACTGCAAGCATAGATAACCTACTCTTCCTCTCGTCCCAGATAGGCCTCTATGACGGCCTCACTGGTCTGAATTTCTACAGGCGTACCCTTAGCGATCACGGATCCAAAGTTCAGCACGGATATATAATCGCAGATGCCCATAACGATATTCATGTCATGCTCGATCAACATGATGGTCTGGCCCATATCCCGGATATCCTGGATCCTTTCCAACAGATCCTCGGTTTCTACCTCGTTCATGCCTGCAGCCGGTTCATCCAACAGCAAAAGCTCGGGGGCCAGCGCAAGTGCTCGTGCAATTTCCAGGCGTCGCTGGTCGCCGTATGCCAGGCTGATGCTCGGTTCATTTCGTTTTCCCCAGAGCCCCATTTTTTGCAATAAAACTTCGGCCTCTTCCTGTAATTTTCTCTCCCTGGCACTTAGAAGCTGGACCAGACTGAGAATGCCGGATCGTGCTCTGATATTCTGAGCCACCAGCACATTATCCATAACGGTCATGGTGCCAAAAAGTCGAATGTTTTGAAATGTACGCGCGATTCCCAGTCTGGCAATTTTGTTGGGCGGCAGTCGGGTTAATTCCTTTCCGGAGAACCGGATTGAGCCCTCGGTTGCGGGTAAGAGGCCGGTAATGATATTGAATAGCGTTGTTTTCCCAGCGCCATTGGGGCCGATGAGTCCATAAATCTGTTTTTCCTTCACCTCTAAACCAATATCATTAAGGGCCGTCAATCCGCCGAAATTTTTGGTGACGTTGGCAATCTCCAGCATTCAGGCACCTGCCTTTCGAAAAATTCCGGAAACGAGTTCCTCGACCCGTCTTACCATCATGGGTGTAATGATCCCGGAGGGCCGGAAAATTAGCATCAACACCAGAACGGCACCATATAAACTCAGACGCCAGTCCTGCATGAAGCGCAGCATTTCGGGCAATATGCTGAAAATAATGGCCCCCACGACAGCACCCCAGAAGGTATACATCCCCCCTAAGATGACGTATAGGATGGCCATGGTCGATACCAGAATATGGAAGCTGTTCGATTCGATGTAAAACATGTAATGAGCGTAAAGGCCGCCGGCCACGCCTGCAATAAAAGCGCCCAGCCAGAAGGCACCGAGTTTCAACAGCTTAACATTTAGTCCGATGGAACTGGCCACTTCCGGGTCGTCCCGTACCGCAGCCAAAGAGCGTCCCAGACGCGAATGGCTCAGGAGCCAGAAGAATAGGATAAATGCCAGCACCCAGCCGAATATCATCGGCACAGTGGCTCCGATCGGGCCGCGGAAACCATAAGCGCCTCCGGTAGGTTCAAAATTTAAGAAAAAGGTGCGAACGACTTCGCCAAAGCCGAAGGTGGCCATGACGATATATAGACCCGAAAGCCTGAGGACCGGAATTCCGACCAGCAGGCCCATAAAACCAGCGACCAGAGCGCCGATGACAATGGCGGGAAATATGGCCAGGCCGGTTTTGACCGTAAGATAGGCGGAAGTGTAGGCACCGATCGCCATGAATCCCGCATTTCCAAGTGAAACCTGATCTGTGGATATGATGGCATACACGCTCAGCGCCATCAGGATGTTAACGCCCATAAGGGCCACGACCCCCTGCATGTAAACGCTCATTGCCGCTAGCTCCTATGCTCCCTGTTGTTTGGCCCCGAACAGCCCCTGGGGCCTGAAAACAATAAATATGAAAAATAAGCCAAAGAGAATGATATCGCGGTAGCTGGCCGTAAAGTAGGCATCGTTCATAATTTCGATAATCCCGATCAGCAGTCCGCCGATCATCGCTCCTCGCAGGTTACCCACTCCGCCGATGACCATTGCGACCATGCCGATGAGTCCCTGGCGAATTCCGATAAAAGGCGTGATCTGTGAATAGACCAGGGCGGTCAGAACGCCTGCCACCCCCGCCAGTGCTCCGGAGGAAAAAAAGGTGAAGATAATGACCCTATTGGTGTCAACTCCCAGCAAACTGGCGGTCTGGGGCTTTTCGGATGTTGCCCGCATGGCACGCCCGAAGGCGGTTTTCATGACAAACAGATCGATGGCCACCATCAGTCCCAGTGATATTGCTATGATAAGGATGTCGATGGATGAGACCAGAATAGGGCCGATCTGATACTGGGCCAGCTCGGTGGTTTGGGGGTAGCGCGAAGGTTCGGAGCCCCAGATCTGGGTGGCTACGTTCTGCAGCAGAATGCCAAAGGCAATCGTGCTGAGCAGGGGCATCAAAAAATGCGTTTTGCGCAGCGGTCGAAAACAAACGCGTTCGATCAGGATGGCCATCAACCCGGCTCCTAACATGGCCAGAAAAAAAGCCAGCGGCAACGGGACGCCTAAAGTGGCAAAACTGAGCCCCAGAAAGGCGCCGAACATGAAAACATCCCCATGGGCGATGTTCAACATCTGAAGAAGTCCCAGCACGAGTGTAAAACCGATGGCGATTAGAGAGTAGGTGCTGCCCAGTGTCAATCCATTGACAAGTTGTTGCAGAAACATCACGATCTCCGGCAAAAGATTTTCCAGGGGCGGTGCGAATGACCGCCCCTGATTAATTGAGCGCAATATTACGGCCTGCTGATGGGTACCCAGTGACCCCCTTTGATTTCAAAGACGTGTACATCTTTGATGCCATCGCCGTCTTCATTGAAGCCTCTGCTGGCGACCCCTTTGAAATCATTAAGCTTGGTGAAATACTGCATGATTTTTTCTCTGTCACCTGCAAGCGCATCGGGCTTATTGGTGACGCCTGTCTTCTGAATGGCCTCTACGATCATAAAAACCGCATCATAGGCATTTACGGGATAATAATCCGGCGTAGCCGTATAAGGACTGGCATACATTGTTTTGGCACGTTTTTCGTAAGCCGCGATGAACTTCTTGCTGTCCTCAGATGCCAGGCTGAGGTGCCATATCGTTCCCGAAAACGTTCCCATGACGGCCTCGCCGCCCAGTTCAGGAACCTCTCCCTCCATAATGGGGGCGGTGCTCATAAAAGGCTGCTTCAGACCCTGCCGGCGGGCCTCCGTAATGATATTGAGCGCATCCGGCCCTAAAGCACCCATCCCGATCCCATCCGGATTCATGGCTTTGAGTTTGGTAATCTGAGCTTTGAACTGAGTGTCATTGGTCTGGAAGGTAACCGGCTCGTCTCCGGTCATAACGTCAATCCCCAGCTTTTTAAACGTCGGCGGCAGCACTTTAGTTCCAACGGCCTTGGATACGGCGTCCTTTATATCTGTGATAATGGCAACCTTTTTAATATTGTATCTTTCCTTAAATGCAGAGATCACCGCCCCGGCTATTTTATCTTCTGTTAGCGTGTTGCGGAACGCATACGGACGATTGGCAGCTGCAAGTCCCGGCTTGGATGAAGCCACCGCAACCTGGACGATTTTAAGCTGATTTCCCAGGGGAAATGTTGTTTCGGCCACCGAACTATAATGCGGCCCGACAATCGCAATCACCTTATGGTCACCCGCCAGCTTGCGCACGACATTGACCGCTTCCTGAGGGTTGCTGGCCGTATCCTCGACAAACAGTTTCAGCTGCAAGCCGCCAACTCCGCCCATAGCATTGATAACATCTACAGCCGCCTGAGCGCCAATGGCCTCACGTTTGCCGACATTGGCACCATGGCCCGTAATCGGCACCGCCACGCCGATTTTGATCTCCTTGCCCTCCAATGCCTGGGCGGTAGAGGATGTATAAAAAGTAACGGCTGACACGAATAAAACCAAAATCGCCAACATGATAATTCTGCTTTTCTTTTTCATGATCTTAATCCTCCTTTGCTTGTGTTAAGTGGAATACTTTTGGCCTCCTTTGTCAGTTCAAGCTTTATCAACAGGTTTAATGTCGGATTACCGTTTGGTTCCCATTGACGCGTGCGATAGTAATCATCTAGTAATCGATCGAGTTCAACAACATGTCCCCTGGCCGGGCCTTGCGGCATGGGCTCATCTAAAAGCCTGGGTGGCAGGGTATCCTCTTTGCGGGAAAATCCCTCACGAATGTTAAATAATCTTTCCAGATTCCAAATTCGGTCACCGGCCTCCATCAGCGACTCGGCCGTCCATGATTTTCCGGTGACACAGGAAAGAAGCTCGGCAATTTCCGCCATTTCCATACCGTCGTTATGGGGGGGGAATACGCACACGCCCAGGGAATCAAGGACGGCGGTTTCATCCTGGGTTTCTTTGACCACCTTGCCTTTGCCGTCTATCGCCAGAGGATCAATAAACGGCGGCGCCCCGAAAGTTTCCCTTGCGATGAGTCCGCGCTCATGGCACCCGCCTCTGGGCGAAGTGGCATACTCAATTCCCATGCCTTTGGCGCCACGCGGATCATAGGCAGCCAGCTCCAAACCTTTGGCGTGCATGGCAAATTGTTCGGCCCCTTTGCCGATTTGTTCGGCGGCGCGGCGGACACCTTCGGCCAGCAGATCGCCGATCCCCTGTCGGCTTCCGATTTTGCGGATCATTTCCACCATGGCCGAATGGTTGCCAAATTTTAAATTCAGCCCGTCCAGCTCCTGGGTTGTGAGGAGTCCCTTTTCAGCGCACTCCATCGCAAAAGCAATGGCGCTTCCGGTGGAGATGGTGTCCAATCCCAGTTGATCGCACAGGCGGTCAGCTGCGATAATCGCATCAATGGAGCTGTTACCGCATTGAGCGCCAAAGGCCCAGAAAGTTTCATACTCGGGGCCTTCGGTGCTGATACCCTCATAAGGTCCTTCGGCCGCCCGGGTAAGGTTGCCGCATGCGACCGGACACTTATGACAGGTCACCGCACTTGTGACCCGTTTTTGTTGCTCGACGGCATTTACCTTGTCGATGCCTTCAAACACGCCCTGCTGGAAATTGCGGGTCGGAAAAAGGCCCCGGGCGTTAACGAGGACGAGGTTGTTGGGCGTGCCAAATTTTCCGAACTGCTTAAGGCGCTCGATGGCGGGGACCTTTTTACGGATGGCCTTTTGAATTTTATTAAACGTTTGCGGATCCGAGATCGGAACATTTCTTGACCCCTTTACGGCAATCGCCTTGAGGTTTTTCGCGCCCATTACCGCACCGGCACCGCCACGGCCGGCCGCGCGCCAACCGCTGATGATGCAGGCAAACCGCACGGATTTCTCCCCGGCAGGTCCGATACAGGCCATCTCAATCGACGGCTGGTTTAATTCTTTGCGGATGGCATCCTGGCATTCGTCTGTTGTCATCCCCCCAAGATGGTTGGCACTGCGAAATTCAACCTCACCATTATCAATCCACAGATAGGTGGGCTCATCCGACCGGCCCTCGATGATAAGCCCATCGTATCCGGCAAAGCGAAGATTTGGACCGAAGAAACCGCCGGCTAAGCTCATTAGAATCGTTTCCGATAGCGGAGATTTTGTCACGACCGTGTATTTAACGCACCAGGGAGCTCCGGTTCCGAGCAATGGGCCGGTCAAAAACAGCAACTTATTTTCAGCACTGAGTGCATCCACATGCGGTGCCAGTTCATCAAATAAAATTTTGGCGCCAAGGCCCCGGCCGCCCAAAAATTTATCGATCCAAGATGGGCGGATTATTTCCTCCTGTATTTTTTTCTGTGACAGATTTATTCTGAGGATGACAAAACTAAAATCTGGCATTTCCCTATCCTAAAGGTTAATGATTGATATTCGTGAAAACCATATTCTAATATGTGCTCCCCCAAACCACCGACTTCTTCTTTTTAGAAGCCAGCTCGGTCATTTCCTCGATCGGACCAAAGTTCATACATTTGGTCATGCAATGGTGAACACAGGCAGGTTTTTGGCCCTGTACCACCCGACTCATGCAAAAATTGCAAAATTCGGTGGGAATCGGGACATATTCGATAACCCCTCGCCCATTCACTTTATAGGTACGCTCGATGACGCGAATGCCCCATTGGTCCGTTTTGAGATTATTTTCCTGTTTACAGGCAAGTTCGCAGGTATGACAGCCGCTGCACCAGTCATAATCGATATACAGTCCGTATTTCATAAAAGGCTCTCCTTCTGGTATATACCGTTAATGCCTTCTTTGGCTTTGTAGACTTTGCACATGATGGACTTATACTGCCCGCCGCCAAAACCACATTTGGCTTCGGTTCCATCCGGGATCAACTGATTGACGTTTACCTCCCACAGGCCGTAGAGCTCTTCGGCTTTCTTTTCCGGAAGCCACCAACCATGCGGTGTTTGAACGACTTTTGGATGGATACCGTGAAAGTAGCGGGTCTTGCGCTTGCAACGGCCATGGGGGTTTTCAACCCAGACCCAATCACCGTCCGCGATTCCCAGGGATCGAGCGGTATCCGGATGGATTTCCAGCACCGGATTGGGCTCCAGTTCCCTTAAGGGCTTAATGTTGCGATGTTCGGCATGAAAATACAGAACACTGCGTCTGCCGGTGGAAAGAATCAAGGGGTATTCTTTCGCGAGTTCGGGCGTGCTGTAAGGGCTCATGTGGGGCTCCTCATAATAGGGAAGCGGGTCATAGCCCATTCTTTCAAAATGCGTTGAATAGAACTCCACTTTGCCGGTGGGTGTATTAAAACCCGGCTTTCCGTCCGGACGCAACAGTCCCTTTTCATGTCTGTGATAAGGCTGAGTGGGATGTCCTTGCGGCGGAAACACCCAGCCTTTTTCTTTCAGCTGATCATAATTCAGGCCGGACGGCTTTAAAAAATCGTCAAAAAGTTCACGCAGGCTGTTCCATTTTAGATTCGGGTTGAAACGCCTGGCCAGCTCAAAGCACATTTCCTCATCGGGCTTGCAATGCGGCACCTCAATGGACTTCTGCATGGCATTCAGCGGTGTCCACCAGGCTCTGATGCCGTCACGTTCAGCCATTGTGGCTGCCGGCAGGACCACATCGGCCAGCGCCGCAATGGTCGGATTCATAAACACATCTGAAATGACAATAAAGTCCAGGCGGTTGAGGGCCTCATAATATTTTCTGGGATTTGCGGCCGAAGCCAGCATATTGTTGCCCGCTATCCAGGCGCCCTTCAAGGGATACGGTTTGTCCGTCAACATGGCTTTCAGGATCATGTCGGCCTGGGCCCGCCAGTGAAATTCCTTTACCACCGGGTACTCCTCCACTCCGATGCGTTTCGCCATTTGCTCGGGAGGCATGACATCACCATAGTACTTGGCGATCGCTTCCTGGCTCATGGGATAAGGCGGAACGTCATAGGCCATTCGGGTGATGGCCATCCCCCCCGGGATATCGATATTGCCGGTGATGGTCCAAAGATGTATGACGGAATTCGCCACCATAGCGCCCTCCGGAGCCAGGTCCACCGGTACCCCCCAATGGATGGAGGCCGGATGGCTGTTAGCAAAAAGCCGGGCCGCTTCGACTATTTTTTCCTTCGGAATCCAGGTAATTTCTGAGACTTTGTCCGGAGGATATTCCTGTACGCGTTCGGCCAGTTTGTCGAACCCGTGAGTCCATTTTTGGACGAATTCCTTGTCGTATAAATCTTCATTGATAATGACATTCAGAAGCCCCAGGGCAAGGGCGCCATCGGTGCCCGGTCTGATTTGTAGCCAGATCGCCGCTTTTGAGGCCACCCAGGTGTAAACCGGATCGATCACAATGGCTTTGGTTCCCCTTTTCATGCAGTCGATGATCCAGTTCGACATGAATCCATCATTACAGGTTACCGCCGGGTTCTGGCCCCAGACCATGATGGTCTCGGGCAAAACAAATTCCGGGTGTTCATACCGCTCCTGGAAATATTGAGAACAGTCCGGTACGGTATAATCTCCCTGGGTCATTCGCATCGTGACCAGCCGGGGATGAAAGCATGAATTGCCGGTCAGGCCTCCTTGAAGCCAATTGGGACTTCCATAGGAGTAAGCCACCAGCAGGAGCCAGCCCCCCACATTTCTACCGGTTCCCTGGATGAAAACCATGGATTCGGCGCCGAACTCATCCTTAATTTTATTCATTTTATTTTCGATGAGATCGTAAGCTTCTTCCCAGGAAATTTTTTGCCATTTATCTTCTCCCCGTTTGCCAATTCTTTTCAGGGGTGAGCGCAGTCGGTCGGGATGATAGATAAAGTCTTTGATTGCCAGTGCCCTGGGGCAAAGACGGCCGTTATTGTAAGGATGATCAGGGTTACCCTCCATTTTAATCAGTTTGCCATCCTTGAC
Source organism: uncultured delta proteobacterium (assembly GCA_963706575.1). Classification (GTDB taxonomy): domain Bacteria; phylum Desulfobacterota; class Desulfobacteria; order Desulfobacterales; family JAHEIW01; genus JAHEIW01. The sequence goes on from CAVPNL010000012.1 coordinate 68,108, forward strand.
ATGCATAAACACGCCGCAACCCCCATGGCATCCAGGACCTGCCGACCATGTTACGGTTCGAATAATCTCATCCGCCACATTATTTTCTTTCATCAGGTAATCTCCCTTAATATAGATAACAAATTCATTTTTCGCCATAAGCCTCCTGGAAGAGGCTAATGGCCTGTTCTTCAGAGACTTCGCGTATGTTCATGTAAATCAACCGTTGGCCGGCTTCATGGGCTCTAAGCGCGAGCGCTTTTACCTCCTCCCTTTTTATTCCATAATCTTTGAGGTAAGGTGAAAAGCCAACCTTCTCAAAAAGGTGCATAAATACCTCGTGGGCTTTCAGGTACGGCTTTTGGGTAGGGAGCCCATCAAGGTTGTCTGCAAGAGCTTTGGCAATATCTGCGTAAAGCGTTTCGTTGCCAATGCTGTTAAATCGAATCACCCAGGGTGCCAGCACGGCCAGTGATCGACAGTGGGTAAACCCATCCAGGGCATCAATACCCAGAGCAAGGGCATGTATAGCACCCAGTCCACCATTGGAGCAACCAATTCCGGCAAGTGTTGCCGCGCGGGCCATGGCCTCTCTGGCTTCGAGGTCCGAGCCCTGCTGATATGCTTTGATAAAATATTTACCGATTAATCGTATGGCCTCCAATGCGTATAATCGGCTCACTGGATTGGCCTGGCGGGATGTGTAACCTTCTACCGCGTGCAGAAGCGCATCCAGCCCCGTTTCCGCTGTAAGCCTGGGCGGCATATCCAAAGTTAACTCTGGATCTACAACGGCTGCTTCTGCCATCGTACGGGGATCCCAGATTGATTTTTTGACTTTTTCCTGCGGGTCTTCGACCACCACTGCCTGGGTGGCCTCGGTGCCGCTGCCGGCAGTCGTCGGCACCAAAATGACGGGAATCCCTTTTTTTCTCAAGAGGTTTCTTCCCAGAAGCGGTCGCATGCCATCTTCATGGGTTGCGACCACTGCGGCTCCTTTTGCCACGTCCATTGGAGAGCCCCCGCCAAGACCGATAATCAGATCAGCCTTTGTTTCCCGGGCCTGGTTGGCACAATCTTCAACAATGGCAATATCCGGCTCCGGTTTGGGGTTGATAAAGATTTCAGCACAGCCCCTGTAAGCCCCCATGGCCTGCAGCGCGCGATCTACAAGGCCCAGTTTCTCAATCGTCGGGCCGCTGACTAACAGAATCTTGCGGGGTTCGATTGTTTCGATAACCCACTTAATCTGGCTCAGTGCTCCCGGGCCGATGTATAGGCTTTTGGGTTGGACGATGTTATACATGCGCATTGTTTATTTTTAACTACAAGTTAAAGGTGTTGCTCTCAATCGGCCCGAAACCCCATGGTTTCTGAAACCCAATAATCTAATCCGGTGGAAATCAACATCCGAAAATCGATTCAGGTTTTTAAATAATCAAGGACATTGATTTGGTATTCACATGCCAGGAATCTGTCCATGCGTTGGTCAATGAGCTCACAGCGGAAATGAGAGCCATAAATAATTTCATCCGTTAGAACTGGCAGGGTGCCGGAAAATATTACCAGCCCGTCAGCCATGTCGTCGATCATTTTTGATTTCACCAGTTCCATAAGTTCTGTTGCTGAGATGATACTTTCTAACGGGGCTTTCTGGTATAAAATGGCTTCGTGCCCATCAGTCTTGGTAACTTTACTTTGCAATATCAACTCGTCCCAGCCTGATTTGACATCGTCATAATTCCAGACCTGTTTTGAGATTACATTTGGGCATACCTGCTTGGACTTAATAATACTGTGCCTTTCGATATCCCGATCGGTATGGTCACTGCCCACGGCAACAAAAACGCCGCCCGAATTTAAAAGCAAGGCAAACTCCGCTTCTCCTGAAGTTTTGCGACCGACAACTTCTATCTTATCGGCGGTGGTGATGTTGTGGCCTAGTACGGGAAATATCATCGGAACCGATGGGGGAGGAGGGACACCTTCTTTGCTCAGTTCTTCGATGTGATCAACAACCGCCTGTCGGTCTCTGCCGACATAGCCGGCATTAATCATTCGCTCGACTTTAAATTGTATTGTTTCCAACCGGTTTCCGCTGACGACCTCTAAATCCATTGTTTTCATAGCGATCCCCGCATAATTTTTATTAAGTCGCTTTACAGCCGAGAACCCACCTACTTTTTATCGCTGAGCAACACCCCACCTGAACCTGTATTTTCCTTTGGAAATTCGAGCAGATGAATCATAAATTTTTCTTCCGGAATATTGTAGGCGTCGCTTGCGATTTTGGTTATTTTTTCGACAAGGATTCTCTTTTTATCCAGAGATAATGCTGGGCCTTCGATTGATATGTGCGGCATATAAAACCTCCTTTATTATTTTCTTCATCCAGAAGCATTTATTGATTTTCAACCAGTGATTTTTCGGTTGCTGCTAAATGATATTTTATTGATTCAGCGGCCTCTTGCTTATTTTTCTGCTTAAGCGCCTTAATAATTGTCTGATGTTCTTTGATCACCTCATGGATTCTCCCCGGACTGGCCAAGGCCTTTTGGCCAAAGATGGCGATCAGGTCACGAATGTTTTCCATAATTGAGGTCAAGAACCGGTTGCCGTATCTGTGAATCAAATTCATGTGAAATGCTTTGTCAGTTTCTAAAAAGCCATAAATATCGTCTTTATCAGCGCAATTCTTCATCTGAATCATTATTTCATCAAGTTCACTTAGATTGAGTTCAATGCTAGAGTCGACCAGCTGCTCAATGATATAAGATTCGATCATTTGGCGTGTTTCAAAAAACTCCTTAATTCGATTTTCAGAAAATTTTTTAATTTTAAATCCGCGGCCCTGCATGGAAGTCAGCAATCCTTCGGCACTGAGTTGTAACAGCGCTTCGCGAACGGGTGTTCGGGATACTCCCAAGATTTCAGCAAATTGATTAGTGGAATAAATTGAGTCAAAATCCAACTCGCCGCCGATAATAAGACCTTTGATCCTGTCATATGCCAGTGCCTGCAGCGTCCCGGGCCGTTCAATTTTATTCATATTTTCCATTGTTTTATACATTTATTCGAAGGGATATGGTTGGAGGTTTTAAATGTCCTGTATGTAGTATACCGCATGTAGCATGTCAATTGTTTTTACCGGATTATGCCCTAAAATGCATCATTTTTCTAAGATCTGTGAATTCAATTTCCGACATTAACAAATTACGCGCTTTGACGCTTTAGTTACTTTCCTAATTTACCTCCTTTGCGGTTAAAAGGTTTGACATACGCGAAAAGCCGGAGGTAAATTTATGATCGCCATTTAGTAGGTGCATACAGAACTATTGGCAAAAGTCCACACCTGTCATCTCACGACAGCACCCATACAAGGAACCCTATTCTTAAAGAAGGGGTAAGATCGGGAAGACGTGCAACGCGATCCAGAAAAAAAGGAAGCGAGATTCATTCGAACGTGTTTTTCAACTGTAGTTTGCAATGCCCTGGAAGTCGGGTGCGGTAACGGCCGCATGACCAGCGATCTGGCCCAGATTGCAGATAACCTGGTAGCGACAGATCCATATGTTGAAGAATTGAGGTCCGCGCGCCGTCGTGTTGAGATCCCTGTCAAGTTTGTAGTGGCCTTTGGAGAGTCACTTCCCATTGCGGCAAACAGCCTTGACCTGGTGGCCTTCACCCGCTCTCTGCACCACCAGGAGCCACATAAAGCCCTCAGTGAGGCGCGCCGTGTATTGAGAGAGGGCGGGCAGATTTTTATCCTTGAACCGATGGGCGATTCTCTGTTTGAAAGACTGTTCGCGGTCTTTGATGATGAATCCAGGAAGTTTAAACTGGCCGAGAAAGCCATAGACGAAAGCGGACTGAAGGTGTTTCGTTCAGGATCCATTAGGACTTGGTGGGTGTTTGAGGATTTTACAGAGATGACCGCCTACTTGTTCGACTACTTCGGCTTAGAGCTGGATAGGGAGAAAGAAAACAGTATGGCACAGATTCTGGGCGATCGTCGGGGGTTAGAACCGCTGCCCATCGAGTATACTACCCGCTTCTGGGTTCTTCGCGAGAGGTAGGAGTCTATCGTAATGCCGCGTACATTTGATATTCCAATCCGCCCGCCGGAGTTTTGATTCTGTGGTCGGCGCCGGTGTCAGATACCCCAGCCGGCGTCGACGCTCACGTCTTGTCCGGTGATGTTGCGGCTGTCCTCGCTGACCAGAAAAAGGACGGCATTGGCCGTGTCTTGAGCTTCGGTGGTGCGTTCCAAGACCTGCGATTTTTCGTAATGTTGGTGGACTTCCTCGACGGTCCAACCCCACAGCTCCGCCTTGCGCTTGCAAAGCATCTCCATGCGCGGGCCCTCGACGGGACCAGGCAATACACAGTTGATGTTGATGTTGTACGGCCCGACCTCAATGGCGATGGTGCGTGTTAGCCCGCGAATCGCCCACTTGGATGCACTGTATCCTGCCCGATTCTTGTACCCACGCAACCCGGCAGTGCTTCCGATTGTCACGATCTTCCCGCTTCTTTGGTCGATCATAGTGGGCAGTACGTACTTAATCGGCAGGAAGGTGCCGACGACGTTGACATCAAGCACCTCACGGAAAGCTGCGGGCTCGATATCCCATAGCGGCGTTTCGACAGGACCGGGAATGCCAGCCACGTTGACCAGTATGTCGATACGACCGCCAAATACCGACAATGTTCGTTTGACCATCGCAGCTACCTCAGAGTCATTCGTGACATCGGTACCAACGATTTCAACCCGGCGGCCCAGCGAACGAACTTCGCTGGCGACTTTTTCAAGGGCGTTGGTGTCACGGGAAGCGAGCACGAGATCGGCGCCTTCCCGGGCCAAAGTTAGACTGATGTCACGCCCCATGCCTTTGGCGCCGCCGGTGACGATCGAGACTTTGTTTTCCAGTTTCATTGAGTGATCATTTCATACACCGAATTTGATGCTCCGGTCATCGGACTGACCGCGCTTTACTGTAACCAAAGTGGCGTTGCCCGCTTAAATTGACGTTGCTATGGCTGTAAGATAGGAAATTGATTTTTTAGCGCGGATTAATCGAAAAAACTTTAGACAAGATTTTATCTTATGAGAACGGTGAATGTGTCAACAACAAATTTGAATCCATATTTTTTTGCTTTCACAATTCCTGTGATATCATATTGTCAATTGAAGTTCTAACTTGCTTTCCAATTCTGCCAATTCACATATAGGCCAGGGCAATTAAATAGTTGATGGGGATATAAAAAAGCGCTGACGATCAGCCATTTGCCATTGCGCCTTTCAATGCCGGTTTCAGCAATGCGACCAGCACAAATCCAAGCATAGCGATCACGGTGCAGATCCAGATGGCTCCACCATATCCGCCAGTGACGTCAAAAACGTATCCTGCCATAACCGGACCCAGGGCACCGCCAAACATACCGCTGAACATGGTGACGCCGAAAAGTGCTCCATGAGATTTTATCCCGAAAAATTCGGCTACGATGGGGGAAAAGGAAGTAAAAAATCCGCCGTGAGCAACGCCGTAGACGGCGGCAAAGAGATAAAGCATCCAAAGTTCGGTTGCAATTTGCAGCCACAAAAGCACGGCAATCAGCAGGAAAAAACAAAAAATCATAACTCTTTTGCTGCCGATACGATCAATGGCAAACCCGCTGACAAATCGACCCGCCATGCTCACGCCGCCAATGGTAGAGAGCACGCTGGCGGCCCGGGTCGGAGAAATGTTGAGTTCCTGGGCATAGGGTGCAATGTGCACCATAATCGTCATGAGGCAAAAGACGATTGCCAGCATGGCAGCGCACATCGTCCAGAACTGTCGGGTGCGTATGGCTTCGCGCAGGGAAAGGCCTTCAGTGTCCCAATCCGGCGCGTCCGTCGACCCGGCCGCATTCCCATCGTGTGAAAGACCCATCCGGCTCGGGTCTCGCCTCAGCAGTTGCGCGATGGCAACAAGTATGATCAATACCGCCACACCGATGATGACACAGGAACTGCGCCAGCCGTAGCGAATAATGAGGATGCTCACCAAAAAGGGGATAACCATCTGCCCGGCACCGGTGCCGACTTTGACGATGCCGGTTACAATTCCTCTTTTTCTGACAAACCAGCGTGCGATGGTGGTCAGGGCAATCACATCGACCGTACTCAGGCCGATGCCGAAAATGATTCCAAAGAACAGGTATAACTGCCATATCGCTTCAAGCCTGGACATGAGAAAATAGCCCAGACCGAAGAAAACGCTGGAGACGGTCATCAGCGCCCGCGGCCCGAATCTGTCATTTAATCTGCCAACGCCAATGCCGAGAAAACCCATCAGTAAAAAAGCCAATGATGCGGCCCCGGAAATCGAGGCCCTTGACCAGCCAAACTCATCGATCAACGGATTGAACAACACGCCATAAGAAAAATAGGTGCCGATACCAACGGCCTGGATGCCGAAACACGTGGCCGCAATGACATGCCCATATAGATTTTTACCTTTTGGGTCCTTACCCATAAACAGAATTCCTCAACCGAAATGGTGTTTGAATCGGAAAGGGAAAAGAGGTTTTAGTTTAATCTTGTTGCAATGTAAAACGTGCTACTATTTTGAAACGAAAAAGGCCTGGCGAGTCAAACTAGCCTGCCCTGCCGTTCATAAGCCATTGCAGCCGAGCAACGCTTCAATGCCGGCGCCGGTCTTAATAAGGGCTTCCTTTTTATGTCTGGGCAGGCGCTTGACTTGGTGTTCCACTTTCAAAGCCCGCCCTTTTTCCCCGACCTGTTTTTTAAAAACCAGTTTCAGGGGAGCGCGTCCACGAAGGTATTTTGCGCCCTTGCTGGCCAGATGATCGGCAATTCGGCGTTCAACATCGGTGGCAATACCCGTATACAGGCTGCCGTCGCGGCATTTTAGGATATAGACGTACCAGTCAGGCATCAGATAGCTTAAGAAGAGCAGGCACAGCCGCTGCCGCACCCCGCCGGTTCCTGGGTCGCCGTGGCGCTGATGCCGACAACCTCGATATCAAAGGTCAGCGTCTGGCCGGCCAGGGGGTGATTCAGGTCTACGACCACTTTTTCATCATCCATCTCGGTAATCAGAGCCGGAACCTGCTGCCCTTCCGGCGAGGAAAGCGCCACTGTCTGGCCCACTTCGGGATTGATTTCGGCGGGAACGTCCGACCGGGGAAAAGAATGGGTAAGGCTTTCGTCTTTCTGCCCGTAAGCGTCCTCAGGTTCGAGGGTGAAAACCTTTTTTTCGTTTAAAGACATGCCCATCAGCGCATTTTCAAACCCTGAGATGATCTGCCCTTCGCCGATTTGCACTTCCAGGGGATGACGCCCCTCGCTGGTATCGAACACTTCTCCGTTTTGCAATGTTCCTTTATAATGCACACTGACAAACTGTCCGGTTTCAACTTTTTCCATCGCAATCTCCTTCAATTGAATTGATAACCTGTGAACTTAATTAAATTTAAAAAATATTTCCCTTCGTGAACTTTGTGCCTTCGTGGTAAAATTTTTGTAGCTCGAAAAGGGATATTAACCACAAAGACACGAAGGGCACAAAGTAGGTTAATAATCACACAAGTCAAGTTTTAATTAAAGATTGCCTTTACAATTGGGATATACACTGATACAGTGCGCCGCTTAAAAATCGAAAACAGGAATAATCTAAGATAATTTATGGATAGTTACAATCAAAAAGAAATTAACCGCAGAAGAACCTTCGGTATCATCAGCCATCCGGATGCCGGTAAGACCACGCTGACGGAAAAGCTGCTTCTTTTCGGCGGCGCGATCCAGCAGGCCGGGGCTGTCAAGGCAAAGGGTGCCGCGCGGCATGCCACCAGTGACTGGATGTCAATTGAAAAGGAACGCGGCATCTCGGTGACAACTTCGGTCATGAAATTCAATTACAGGGATTTTGAGATTAATCTTCTCGACACTCCGGGCCACCAGGACTTTTCAGAAGATACCTACCGGGTGCTGACCGCCGTCGACAGCAGTCTGATGGTGATCGACCATGCCAAGGGCGTGGAACCCCAGACCGAAAAGCTGATGGAAGTCTGCCGCAACCGCAATACCCCCATCATGACATTCATCAACAAACTTGACCGCGAGGGTATGACACCGCTGGATATCCTGGATGACATTGAAAACAAACTGCAGATCGAATGCACGCCGTTTTCCTGGCCGATCGGCATGGGCAAACGCTTTAAGGGGGTATATAACCTTTTTCACAAACAGCTGCACCTGTTCAGACCCGGCGCCGACACGCGCCAACAGGAAGGCGTCGTTATTCAGAATTTGTCTGATCCTGCACTCGATCAACTTCTTGGCAGCCAGGCGGATGAGCTGCGGGCAGACATCGAGCTGATCGAGTGCGCCGTCAATCCGTTTGAGATCAGCGATTATCTAAAAGGAAGTCAGACGCCGGTCTTTTTCGGAAGCGCCATTAATAATTTCGGCGTTCAGGAGATGCTGGATGCTTTTGTCGAAATGGCGCCTGCGCCGGGTTCGCGCGCTGCCGTCTCCCGCGAAGTTTCGCCATATGAAAAATCGTTTTCGGGTTTTACCTTTAAAATACAGGCTAATATGAACCCGGCCCACCGGGACCGCATTGCGTTTGTCCGGATCTGTTCGGGAAAATTCAGCAGGGGGATGAAGGTCATCCACCACCGGATCGGAAAAGAGGTCGCCCTGGCCAATGCCACCATCTTCATGGCGCAGGACCGCGAGAATGTGGAAGAGGCATTTCCCGGAGACATTATCGGCATTCACAACCACGGAACCATAAAAATAGGCGATACGTTTACCGAAAAAGAGGTTTTGAAATTCAGCGGCATCCCCAATTTTGCACCCGAACATTTCAGACGCATTCGCCTGCGGAATCCGCTAAAAGTCAAACATCTTCACAAAGGATTGACCCAGCTGGCCGAAGAAGGCGCTGTCCAGGTTTTTCGGCCGGTTACGGGCAGTGACTATATCCTGGGAGCGGTCGGCGTGCTCCAGTTCGACGTAACCATGGCCCGGCTCAAGGCAGAATATGGCGTGGATGCCGTATATGAACCGGTGGATTTTACGGTGGCCCGCTGGGTCGGCTGCGATGACCGCAAAAAAATGGCTGAATTTGAGAAAAGCAATATCGCCAACCTGGCCAGAGATGCCGAGGGACGTCTGTCTTTTCTGGCAACCAGTGAATGGCGGCTCGGCTACTGCATGGAGCAATGGCCGGATGTAGCATTTTTTAAGGCACGCGATATTAATTGATCGAGGGGCGCACGAGGAGAAGTGGCTCACGCAAAGCCGCAAAGGGCGCAAAGATAAGGTTAAACGAGTTTAAAAAATATCTTCCTTTGTGAGCTTTGTACCTTTGTGGTGAGAAATATAAAGGAAAAAATATAATGAATATCGGACTTATCGGTCTACCGAATTCGGGAAAAACGACCATCTTCAATGCCCTGGCCAAATTTGAGGCCCAGGTTTCATCGTACGCCAATTCCAAATCGGAGCCCAACCGTGCGATGCTGGAAGTTGCAGATGAGCGCGTTGCGACCCTTTCTGACATGTATCATCCGCAGAAAACCACCTTTGCGGCCATCGAACTGATTGATTTTCCGGGGCTGACCCAGGGCGCTGCCAGGGAAGGTCTTTTCTCCAGTTCTTCGATGGGGATGATAAAGACTACCGACGCACTTGCCCTGATCGTACAAAATTTCCCGGACGGTCTGACGGACCTCCCCACGCCGCTGCAGGATATCGAACAGCTTGAAGACGAGCTATTGATTTCGGATCTGATCATCGCTGAAAATCGATTGGAACGAATCGAAAAAGCCGGCCGGCGGGGAAAAAAAACAAATCTTCTTGAAATCGAAGAAAAAATTCTGAAGAAGATTATCGACCATTTGAGCAGCAATCGAGCCATCCGCGATCTGAAATTAGAGGGCGAGTCTGAAAAGATGATCCGCGGGTTTCAGTTCCTGACGCAAAAACCGGTCATGATTATCGTAAACTCTGATGAAAACAATTTTGGCAAGAACCAGGAACTGTTGCAGGAAATCGAGAAGAGATACCGGGTTATTGAATTTGCAGGCAAATTCGAGATGGAATTATCACAGCTAAATGATCAGGATGAAATAGCGCTCTTTCTGGCGGATATGGGTATTAATGAATCCGCCAAGGATCGATTGTGCACCGCCGCCTATGAACTGCTGGGCTATATCAGTTTTTTCACGGTGGGCTCCGATGAGGTTCGCGCCTGGAGCCTGCGACAAGGTGAGAGCGTATTAGCAGCGGCCGGTACCATTCATACCGATCTTGCACGGGGTTTCATCAGAGCGGAATGCTTCTCATATGATGATCTGATTGCGCATGGATCTGAAAAACATGTTAGTGAAAAGGGTCTGATGCGCCTCGAAGGTCGGAAATACGTCGTTCAGGATGGCAACGTACTGAATATCCGGTTTAATGTGTAAAGGTCCTCCGGGTTCAGAGGTTTGGGGCTTCGCGCTCCGCGCTACGGCCCCACAAGCAGGGTTATTCGATTTTTTCATTAGCAGGTTACCCTAAATATGCAAAATACCATTGAGATTTACTGGAAACAGAGGTTAGAAAAATGTAGAAATGCTTTAGAAAATAACAATTTTGATGCTTATCTCGCAGAAGATTCTCTCGAAGCCAATCAAATTATTATTAAAGAAATTATTCCAAAAATAGATGTAAAAAGTGCTTCTTGGGGAGACTCTATGACGCTTCACTCAACTGGTGTTTTAAACGCACTTAGAAAAATTCCTGACATCCATGTCATCGAAACATTTGCGGGCGGTGTGCCTCGAGAAGAAATTCTGGAACGTCGCAGACAGGCTTTATTGGTTGATTTGTTTTTTAGCGGAAGCAATGCGCTTACAGAAACTGGCAAGTTAGTGAACCTTGATATGGTTGGTAATCGTATTGCCGGTATTGTTTTTGGCCCACAACATGTCATCATTACTGTGGGTAGAAATAAAATCGTATCAGATGTTGAAGAAGCAATGAAACGTATCAAAAATTATGCTGCACCACTTAACGCTATCAGGCACACCGACTTTAAAACTCCATGTAAAAAAACTTCTTATTGTATGGATTGTAAAAGCCCTGACCGTATCTGTAACACTTGGACGATAACCGAAAAATCCTACCCAAAAGGCAGAATAAAGGTTCTTATCATTAACAAAGATCTTGGATTGTAAAAAGGGACCATTACAACCCATCTCAAAAATGTCTTTTGGCCCCATATCTTTGTTGGTGCCTCGCTTTAAATCCTCAACATACAACATTATGCTTCCGGTTTAAAACTCGGCCCCGCCGCGATATTGAACCAAAATCCTATTTTTGAAATGGGTTCTAATATCTGTATTTTTTAAAACAACTGCTGGTTCGCCCACCCTTAGGGGATAGGTCAGTTCCTAATTGTCTGCCAGGGAGATCTCTGTTTTATTCACCGGAAAATCTTGCAGCTTTTTGATATGGCTGTTCTCTTCGGCAATGATCTTTGCTATATTTTCCAGGGTGCCATTATCTTCGATAAAAGGTAACAGGGTCTCGTAAAACAGGATGGTATCCTTTTCAAATTCTATAAAAATGGCGATCAAATCATCCAGACGATCTACCCTGGAAAAGTCAACGTCCCTGTGAGAGAAACTCTCGTCGCCCAGTATCCCGCCAAAAACCTTCCGGCCCATCTCTTCCATAAAGGGATTGATGGAATGCGTTTCAAAATTCTTTTTCACCTCAGAAAACCAGCGCCTATGCTGGGCCTCTTCATCTGCCATCCATAGCAGTAAAGAAACCAGATCGGGTTTTGTGACCTTAGCGACCGCTTTGCGGTAAACCGATTCGCCATTTTTTTCCAGCTGAATTGCCAGATCCAGAATTTCGAGCACGGAAAACATGGGCTTCCTCTTTTCTTGGTGTTTTTATGATTGTTAAAAATGTAACAGTAGAAAAAAAGGAAAGCAATAAAAACCATGAAGAAGTCAGAACCCCGCCTCCCATCGGCAGATGAAAAGCGGGGTTTTGGTTTTCGGTTGGTAAATATCGAAGATTAACTTTTGTCTGTCGAACAGCAGCTTGACCCCGATGATTGGCCACAGCCTGAACCCGACGATTGGCTTCGGGTTAACTGCTTGAGCTCGCTGTCATAAATGGTCACCTTTGATAAAACACGGGCGTTATTAAACCAGGCCCGATACTGATCTTGTTTGTCATAATCGCTGGCGGCCCCGCCGAGTACTTTTTCATTCAGATAGCTGTTGAGAAGCACCTGGTTTTCAGCAGCCGGTTCAACGGCTGTTTTTACGCTAGGTGTCGGGTTGGATTCAGTTGCGGCCGGATTTGAATTTGTGGCCTGAACTCGATTGTGCGTAAAAACAAAAATGCTTACGGCAATGAATGCCAGCAAGGGAAGTATGATAACGATTTTATTGGCAGCAATCCATTTAAACAATCTCATTTCTTAAAACCTCCTCTTCAAAAACACATATGACAGTAAAATTGATATCATCTGTGCGATCAGGGCAAATGCAAATGTTGTATAGATAAGGAAAAAACCGGCAGGATCAAAATTGAGTGCTCCAAATTAGGTTCTGAGATTCTTGTAGATATTTATTTTATTATACCCTACTAAAATGGTCAAGTATAATATGCTAATTTGTGTCCGAAATTTGGGGTGAAATCAACAAAAATACCCCCACTTTTCGAAAAAAAATGGAGGGTTTTGATAATTCTACGGATGTCAAATTACAAAATGATGATTGAATTTATAACCTTAGCGCTTAACGCGCTTGATGCGGTGGCAATTTATTTCATATGAATGTGCAACACATTACATATATCATTGAAATTATTAAAATTATTGACAAGGCCCGTATAAATTTTATATTGTTCTGGACTGAATTCCCCCAGAATTGCTGTCGCAGTCGCAACAACGATTCATAACCAAGTTCCCCAATCATTCAGATTTTCATACAACACAAGACCAGCGAGTGGAGATAGTTTATTAAACATGCACCACCCAAACACAAAAACAGTAGCCCGCCTGCCGCACAGAAAATTGCTATCAAAAAATAATTCGCCCTTGAAACACCATGCAATAGATCGCCGCTCGGGAAAAGATCGGCGCAGATCGTGCGACACCAAGTATTTTCTAAACGGCGGAATTGAAAGAAGGAGTTGGAGGGAAAGAAGATTTTTATGGTATATGACGGAATAGGCCAGTGTCTTTTTTGATGATTCTTGTAAAATCAAATGAGAAAAATAAGAGAATTAAATAAACGCCTGAGATCTGACAAAAAACCGGTCGTGAACAAGCCGTCAGATACCGATTTTGTTGAAAGGCGTTCAGCGGCGGCCGATCGGCGCAAAATACATACCTTCATTGCAAATGACAGACGCAGTGGAATTGCTGACAGACGCCAACAAAATCGTAAAATCAGACCTTAGACGCGCCCGGACGATATCATCTGCCGTTTAAGGATACCACTTCCTGTGATTTAATCCATCGTATCAGTTTAGTTATTTTTAACTACATCATTATTACTATAATACTTAAGTATTAAGCATATAGCACTTTAGTATTATGAAACGCATACCACAGAATTAACGACTTCTTTCCATATATTCGAATCCCGTATATTCCGCAACTCTCTGTCTATCCTTCTGTATATATTCAATATTCATTTGTCTTCACATTTTGGCATATGTCTTGCTCCTTTCACATTTATATTCTGATCTTTATCTTTTTTCATTTCAGATTAATCGAAATGACTAGATGAATGACAGGATTGCATTCAATTGCGCAATCGTATTCTCTTCATGTCTTTACTCCAGAGGAGACGAGCAATGACTCGATTTTATGAAAAAAGATCTGATAGTCGTACCGATTTTAAATCGCCCATTATGGTGGAAGATTCGAAAGGTATTATCTATAAAGCCCGAATGGTTAACTATAGTGGAAACGGCTTGTGCATTGAAACGGATTGGTTATTGCGACCGGGAACCGAGATCTATATTGAGATGGAACAATCACCCTACGCATCCCATTCATTTGATCTGCCCGAACGATATCGGGCGGTGATATTATGGCATGCCAGATTGGAAAACTCCTTCTACAGTTATGGCTATGGGGTTAAATATACACCCGAGGTAGATACGCAGATCCCGCAAATCAAAATATTGCAAGAAACAAAAATTAGTGAAGATTTGAGGCGGTATCCGAGGAAGCATTTTTCTAACTCGGTATTTTTCACTTCGCGAAATGGATACTTTGAAGGCCTGATCAACAACATCAGTAAGAATGGCGTCTTCATCAAAACGCAAGATGATTTTACTGTCGGACAGGTGGTCAGGATAGTCATTCCGGGCACAAAAATTGATAACGGTACGATGCTAAAAGGTGAAATTCGGCATCGAAGCAAAAAAGGAATCGGAATACAGTTTAAACAGCTATTGAAGGCCAAATTAGATTCTAACCAGCAAGTCCAAAAAAAATCCTCTTGTGTGGTAACGCGCTAAGATATGCATCCGCCAGAGTATATAGGGGGGCTCAGAGTATATGATGATGCGAATTCTAAAGATTTTTTTATTTCTTTTCCTGCTTTCGGCACAGGTCGATGATGTTAATAGCGCCATATTCCAATTAGACCCCGATAATTTCAGTTCACGAGCTCATAACACCGGAATATATAGCTATGATTTCAGAGTTAATGTCATCGAGCATGACGGGATTCTGATGGATGCGGTTTCCGTCACCCCCCGCAGCACGCAAAGACCTTTCGTACCGTTTGACAATGGCGGCCATTTACTTTTCATTTCGAGAAATGTATTCCTGAATGTCACCAAAGGCATGATCGCAATGAACCTCCCGACCGCTAAAGGAAGGTTGATCAGATTGATAGCCGGTGCCGGCAGTGATATTGAATTCGAACCGGATTCCTTTACAATCACTTCCTCTGTTTCTAACCCCAATGCAGTAAAAGCGATCCTTGAGGGTATCGAGTTTATCATCCGGCCGGGTGAAACGACCCGCTTTATTGAAACGAATATTATCCCGGCAAGTGTAAATGTTGCTTTTAACCAAAACACAGGGGGATTAATTTCGGTTGCCATATTCGGCAGCGCTTACCTGGACGTAAATCAGATTAAAATTAACAGCCTGTTGCTCGAAAGCCCTGTCTTAAAGCAGAATGCAAAATCCGAGCGTCCCGCGACCATCGCTCACCTTAATGATGATTCATATCCGGACCTGATGGTTGAGTTTGAAGCAAATAAAGGCCCCTCCAACGACAATTTCAGCCATGCCATACTACTTAAAGGCCGATTGTCCGACGGCACCATAATCAAAAGCATATCCGCAATGGACTTCATATTTTAAACAAATAGAGCGGCAGAGAATCGGGGGATCGCTTGCAGACATATCGGGGAAAGCCATCCATTTCAGGGCTTTTTGAGCCTGCCGAATTTCAGCGCTTTTTCGGTTGCTTCACTGTCTATCACCAGATTAGCGCCTTCCATGCGGATGCTGCGGGCTTTTTGCAGGGCAGCGAAAAAACGCTCTTCCTGGTCCATTACCACCAACGGGCAAATTCGCCGGGTCGAACTGATGGGACCCACTTCGAAAAATTTAAAGCCTGAACGAACCGTGGCGAAATAGCGGTTACATCCACCCCAGCCGACAATCCGATCATTTCCCTGGAACCGTAAGGTCGATTGCACCCGGTCGATCACAGCCCTGCCGTCGATTTCCTCCAGCATCCAATCGGTGCTGTTAAACTCTTCGACACCCATGCGCAACCTCTCGGTTTGACTGCAGGCACCGATCAGAAACAAAGCGAAGATGAATAGCACAACCTTGGGCTTCATCGACAGGGCCTCCATTTTTTGTTTACCATTCGCTGGTCAGCCGCCTTTTCACCTCACTCCATTTTGCATCCATATTTTTTACGGCATCAAAAGCGAGATCCAGATGCGGCTCCATGTACTTTGAAAAAACCTGGTTCTGTTTTTTCTTATCCTTGATTCCTCTTCTTTGAAGCGGCATATCGGATACCAGCATGATGGATCCAATCGGAACCCCGTAATGGTAGGCCACGGAGAACAGGGTGGCCAGTTCCATGTCGATGGCCAGTATGCGTTGATGGCGTAAATAGTCGACAAATTTTTTATCGAACTCCCATAAGCGCCGATCGGTCGTATACATAATGCCGCAGCGGGGAATCAGCCCGATTTGCCGAACCGCCCCGAGGCAGTAAAGATTTACCGAAGAAGCCGGTATGGCGGGAAACTCCGGCGGCAGATAATCATTGCTGGCCCCTTCGCCTCGAATCGCGGCAGAAGGAACAATGAAATCCCCCTCTTCAAGAACATCGTCGATCCCTCCGCACATCCCCAGCATGATGACGGTTTTGAGATTCTCCAGGTAAGCCAGGCAGTTGATCACCAGCGCCGCCTGCGGTGAGCCGATACCAAAATCGATCATGGTACAATTGATATCTTTGGCGTTGACGATGCGAAAATTTCCCTCGGCGTATTTTCCTTTGGTTCTCTCTTTAAACCGCATGATATATTTTTTGAAATTCGTAATAACGATATGATCGCAGATCTCTTCAATGCTGCAATTGGTATATCTTTCCAGTGTCTGCTTTACGTATTCATGTTCTTTGATTGACATATTCGGCTCCTTAGCTTCCGATACACTGAGCAATTCGGTGAAATTGAGTTTCATCCGTCCATCACGGATCATTTGCTCCCATGAGAATTTTTGTCTACCACACGCGACGGGTAATAAATCAATTCGGCGAAAAGTAATAACATCTTTTATGGTCTCAGGACAGATGCGCAAGCTTTTCAAGTTCCTGATCATAGCGATCGATGAGATTCTCCCAGGCATACCTGGTCATTTGCTCTGAGAGGTCGCCACGAAGCTTTTCGAACTCGGAATAATTTGTAATCAGCCGGCCAAGCTTGTCCACCAGGTCGCCCGGATCCTTGTAAAAAACCTGCGGATGGAAACGCTGCGGAATGATTTCCGGGTATGCCAGCCTGGCAGGCAGCAGCGGCACACAACCGTAACGGACTGCCTCGATTACGGCAATTCCAAAGTTTTCCTGCCGGGCGGTACTGATCACAATCGATCCGCGTTTCAGCCACTTAATATATTCCGCCCGTGATTCCACATAGCCGTATTGAACGATGCGCTCCCCGTAACGATCGCGAGCGCCCATAAACGCTTTGGGAATCGCCTGATAGTTTTCGCCAAGCAGCGCAAGGCGAAACGCTGTCCCGCTTTCCATCAATGTATCCAGGGCTCGAAAAAAATCATCCGGATTTTTGTCAAACTCCCAGCGGTGGTTCCAGATAATCAGGGGCGGAACCTCCTGTGAAAATTCAGCGGCGGATAGCACCTGCGCAGGGAATCGGCAGCCGGGATAGAGAACGCCGGCCTTTGAGCGGATGGCTTCCACCACCCAGTTGGGCCGATACTCCGGCATCATCTTTAAAAAGCCCGGCAATTTTGAAAAAAAAGAATCGCTGTGGGTCCGGGAATTAAACAAAACCCGTTCCGCCGCAAGAGCCGTCGTTATATCCGTGAAGCCAAACTGATAGTCCATGTGCTCGCCGGGTGCCAGGGGATAGGTGAGCTGTGTTTCGTGAAAATAAGCCAGGGCCGGCGGACATTGGCCTTTTGAAAGTACCTTGTAATCCGACAGGCTCATCAAACCGGTTGTGATCAATCCGTTATAGGCCTCGAGGGAAGGAATTTTTTTAACAAAATAAAGTGCCGCTCCTCGCATGCGCCATTTCCAGAAACGGGCGGGCATGGTCACCAGATCTATGTGGTGTTTTGAACGGGAAACCAGACCTTTTGCAAATTCCCGGTGTGACCCACCAAAAAACGGTTCCAGGAACAGAAATTTTAGCTTTGTCTTCACTTTGAGGCAATGAGTACGAATCGTAACGCTTGTTAAAGCCGGAATGGAGAAGTGACCCTTTAAATGTATCCTGTTTTATCTAAGTCGTTGTCAAAATCGAAATTTGTTCAATTAATCCTATCAGAGCGCTTATGTCAATCCCCATCAAAATCGACCGACAAGGACCCCGCAAGATCGAGACAAAGACGCGCAAAATCAATCCCGCTTTTGTCCGGATCTGACAATCTGCCATGCTATGCTCTAAACAATATAGAATCCATCTCAAAAATGTCTTTTGGCCCAATATCTTTGTTGGAGCCTCGCTTCAAATCCTCGACATACAACAGTATGCCTCCGGTTTGAAGCTCGGCCCCGCCGCGATCTTGAACCAAAATCCTATTTTTGAGATGGGTTCTAAACCCATGGATTTTAGAAAGGAAAAAAAATGATGCCTGGCAGTAATGTGGATTCAACCAACGCCGTATTCAAACTCAAAAATACCATCTGGGCATTTCCCTACCTTGCGGTGATGGGACTGATCTGGGGCTATCTGGCGGGCGCGTCTTCAGGTGCAATCGTCGGCCTGGCGGCCGCCGTGGCGATCTGCGTATTGATCGGTTCGGCAACACCCATCTTTAACGGACCGCGGGGCGGCAGCGCCGTTAGCACCCGTTCCAAACCGCCAAGAAACAACATGATTGTACGGAAACAGCTGGCTTCAGATCTGAATGCCGTGCGCTACCACAAACTATGTCATCAATTCGATGATGCCCTGTTAAAAATCGAGGAAGTCCTCGCCAAAGATCCTGATTTTGTCGAAGCCTTGCTTTTAAAAGCCCAGATTCTGTGGGAGGGATTTGAGGACTGTCAAGCGGCCAGAGCCTGCCTGTTAACAATTTTAGCGGTAGTACCTGATGAAAAGGATGTGTTTCACAGCTGGGCGCTGAATATGTATAAAGAACTGTATCAGAAATAGCCGGTCACGATTTTAAGCCGGTCAGCCGCAGGCGGATTGAGCCCGTTAGAAGAAGATGGAGATTATTATCGACAACTAATGGAGGTAATATGCATCGTAAAAAGCTAAGTAAAAAGGAAGCGGTAACTGTTTTCGCAAAAGCCTGGAACAATCTGGATGCATCTTTGATCGAACCTTACATTGCCGAAGACATTATTTACTGGTCCCAGCAGGTGCTGACCGACATGACCGGTAAAAAGGCAGTCATGAAATACTTAACAGATAAAATGGAAACCATTCGCAAATCACCCGGTGATCGGATATTCGCCGAACTGGGAGAAACGAAGCCTTACCCGATGGCACCCGATCCGATCGAACCCTGCGTTATTCTGGCCCAGGGCCATAAAGACAATGTCGGCGCTCTGGCCCTGCTTAGAATTGAATCCAATAAAATTAACAGTATCGGCATTTGTTCTGATGCGCCACATCCTTCAACCGCCAAACGCTCGGGAGAGTATCCGCTGTAAGCGGGTTTGGGGCTTCGCGCTCCGCGCTACGACCCCACAAGCAGGGTTAAAAGGTTCAAAGGTTGGACAAAAAATTGGAACAAAAAACCCCGATTCTCGAATTGAGCATCGGGGTTTTGGCTCTTACAGAATAGGTACAAAATGAATCTACCGAATGAGGTCACAGAAAAATATTTTGTAGGACCTGAAAGTCGAAAAGGCAACAATTGCTGCTTGAAAATGGGTTTAAGGTAAATCAATTAGAATCCGGACAAACGCTGGACCAATCGCTGACCCGGACGCAGCTATCCCGCCGTTCGTCCTTTTGCCTGCGATCCCCGCCGTGCCTTCTTTCCACGCCGCTGTTTTCAAAATAATCCGAGTCATAGACAGCCCGTCTGTCTTCTCCGGATCGGCGATCCATATAAGGGTCTCTTACTCTTGCATTTTGCGAAGTCATGATGGTACCTCCTCAATTAAAATATATATTAATCATCCATAGCCATAAAGCAATGGGTCGCATAAAAACCGATATTACGCGAGGGCGTTCATTATTTTTCTCGGGCATTGTTTGTAATTTGATTGATTTTGCGATACTGAATCGGGAAATAGAATTCGCTGACCGATAATTATCGGGGAGGTAAATTGATGTTTCTCTGGAAATATATGACCATTATTTTTGCTTTCGGGGCGCTCGGCGGAGTTGTCAATGCGCTGCTGACGGACAATGGGTTTATTCTTCCTAAAAAGGAGCGGCAGGATAACACCAGAATTATTCGTCCCGGGTTTTTAGTGAATATTTTTATTGGCGGAATTGCCGCTCTGGTTTCCTGGGGCTTATACGGGCCGTTTGCAGCGGTCTTTATTATCGGCGGAACCAATGATCCCGGCGTCGGCAGCACCGGACTCAGCCTGTCTTCTGTGATCGGCGGATTGCTTGTCGGCGTCGGCGGAGCGCGCTGGTTGACAAATGAAGTCGACAAGAAATTACTGCGCGCAGCTGCCAGCAAGGCGGCTTCCGGCCAGCCCAGCGATCAAAAAGCGATTCGAATATCAGCCGCCCCTCCGGCAGAGGCATTAAGAATCGCAGCAGAGTAAGCAGCCAGCGGCTCGCGCCTGGTTCAAAGGTTCAAGGTTCAAAAGTTCAGGGTTGAAGTAAAAAGTCCAAAAGGCCGGTTTCATTGGTCTGATTCGTTCAATTGGTTTGATGGGTTAATTGTCGAGTCCTTCAGCCGGCTTCATTGGTTTAATCGGTTCGCTTTAACAAATAAAACCAATTAAACCAATCAAACAAATATAACACTTGTTTTAACCCCTAACCTTGAACAGAGAACTCTGAACCCAGAACCTCTGAACCTTGAAACTTGATATTCTCTGCCAACCCATTTACAAAGTATATAGAAAGGAAGAGATAGACAATGTCTAAAGCTTCAAAAACGGTAGATGGTTTTCTTTTCCTGCCCCCGGCCCTGCGTGCCTGGATCAGCAAAGATATTCCGAATCAACCGTTCAGCGGCAAGATCCCGTGGACGCCGCTTGACAAATCGATCAGCGAAGCAACTTTTACCCTGATGACCAGCGCCGGCATCAGCATGAAATCCGATCCGCCTTTTGATATGGAGGGCGAAAAAGCCGAACCGGCCTGGGGCGATCCGAGCTATCGCCAGATTCCGAAAACAGCGACTGAAAACGACATCGAGGTCAATCATCTCCACGTCAACACCGCATTTATCAAACAGGATATCAATGTCATGCTTCCGCTGGCGAGGTTCCAGGAGTTCGAGCAAGAAGGCCTTATCGGGAAGCTTGCCCCGACCTGTTACTCGTACTATGGCTACCAAATGGATCCTACAGCCCTTTTGACTGAAACCATGCCGCAGGTGACCGAAAGAATGCGGCAGGAAAATGTAGAGGCTGTATTGCTCACCCCGACCTGACCGTACTGCTGCCTGTCCGGGGGACAGGTTGCACGTTATTTAGAGAAAAATGGATTTTCAACCGTAATCCTGGCCAATACGCCGGAGTTTAACAGGCAGGTTGGAATTCCGCGGGTGGCGGCCATCGAATATCCCTATGGCCGTACGGTGGGGCAGGTTCACGATAAAGACGGGCAACGAAAAGTGCTCAAGGCGGCACTGTCTGTTTTAGAAAATGCGGAAAAACCCGGGCAGATATCTCACCTGCCGTTTACCTGGCCCGAGGAGCCCAAAGAAGTCGATTGGCAACCCCCGGAAATTTCGCCTATCGTAAAAATTAATCTGGATGAAATTAAGCGGCTGGGGGCTGAAGCCCGCAAAAAAAAGTGAGCCCCAAAGAGAAAGCGGAATCAAAACTTTTTTATATTGTTATCACGCAAAGCCGCAAAGATTTTTTATATAAGAAATATCTTCTGGTATCTTAGCGCGCGTGTTTTTTTGCGTCTTGGCGTGAGGCCCAAGTCAACAGTTCACTTTATCATTTGCTGGTTTTGGCGCCAGAATCTGAAACCAAAGGCCTAACCGAACTTTTTGAGGTTTGAAATGCCAATAGCGAAGACAGAAAACCTCGACATTTATTATGAAATAATCGGGCAGGGTGAGCCCCTGGTGATGATCAGGGGCATCGGCAGCAATGTCGATCACTGGTATGAGCAGGTTCCGATTCTATCCAAAAAATATCAGCTCCTGGTTTTTGACAATCGGGGGATTGCCCGCTCGTCGGATCCTGGCGGTTCTTTTTCCACCAAGGACATGGCCGCAGACACAATCGCACTGATGGAAGCGATGGGGATAAAAAAAGCTCACGTCCTGGGCTATTCCATGGGGGGCATGATTGCCCAGGAATTGGCCCTGGCCTATCCCGAAAAAATAAACGGGCTGATCCTGGTGGCGACAGATTGCGGTATTAGCCTGCGGATCAAAGCCCGGCCGGAATACTCCAGGCTTTTCAGCGAGATGATCCGCCTGGGCACAAATGAGGCCAAAACAGCTGCCGCCGGCTGTTTATTCGCCAAACAAACCTTTGAAAGCAGGCCGAACATTATTGAGCGCTATGCTGAAGTTTCCCTGCGCTTTCCCGCTCCGCAGAAAACGCTTGAAAGGCAATGGGAGGCAATCACCCGGCACGACGCCTGCGACCGGTTGCAAAACATTACTGCGCCGACCCTGGCGATCACTGGTTCCGAGGACGTGCTTATCCCCCCGGAAAACTCCAGGGTGCTGGCAGAACGGATTCCGGATGCCCGGGTGCGCTCTATCGACGGCGGCGGCCACCTGTTCGTGGTTGAACAGGCGCAACAGTTTAATGAAGCCGTATTCGGTTTTCTGGAAGGTCTGTCGCACTAGAAAATAAGTCCCGCCCGGGGCGAACTAAAGTGATCCCGCTGTAGCGGGATTGAGGAATTCTGTCTATTTTAATTTCCTGTTCACGCAAAGCCGCTAAGCCGCAAAGAATTTTAGTTTAAACAATAAAAAACCATCGGGTCTTTGCGGCTTTGCGTGAGGCCCAAGCTTTAGTTTACTTTAGGCACTTTAACCCTTGAACCTGAGCTGGGATTTTGAAACCACTTCTAAACGAGCGGGGTTAGCGTTGACGCGGCAGCGGGAAGCTTCACTCGCTGAGCAACCAATTATAGGCTCGCGAAAAACCCCTTAATGAAAAGGTAGGCTTTTGGGCCGTACCCGGATAAGAATCGTATTCAAACTGGATTTTTAGACCTTTTTTCATGGTTTTAATCAGTTCACTATTTTTGGGAATGAAATCTACAAGACAATTGGACTCACAGCCCTTTATGGCCGAGCGAATCGCCAGAGTATCTACCGCGTCAATCCGATAAGAAAAATATACAGAGACAATCTTTTTTTCGGATTCTAAAGTCAACTCAATATTATCCCCGCCGCTGTCCGGATCCGACAGCCACAAGGTGCTGATGCCGTCTTTTGCGAAAGTGCCTATTTGCCTGCTTTTCTTATTTGATGCCGCATCCGCTTTTTCGATCGCTACCCAATCGCCAAATCTGATCTGTTCGGCCGGGCAGTTGGCAGAAAAAACCATTAACCATACGACGATGACCATAACGACGCGAAGCGAATACACACCTATACGAAATCTTCCCATGATAAAGTCCCTTTCAGCCACGGTCTATAAGATTTATCTTAAATTAGCTTGGCGTACATGGCAAGAAAGAAAATCGGTAACACAAAGACAAGGGGATTTTCATTTTATTCGGAGGAGTTGCCTTCCTTCCAGAGCGCTATAAAACTTCCCAACGGAGCCTGAATGAACCGGTGGATCGGGTCGCATTTCACTTTAAAAAGAAAAAAAACAGGCGGGGCAATATTTTTAGGATAGATAGCCTCAAAATTGGCCATGCCTTTGGCAATGATGAGATCTGAAGATGCGACCAGGCCTAAGAATTCTTTTGAGGCATTATCCCAATCGATTCCGACGCCGTCTGATCCTGTGTCCGCCACTTCACTAAAAAAATCACCCAGATCAGCAAACTGCATCTCGTCGCGGGTTAAATCGTTAAGCGAGGGCCCCCCTTTTACCACCAGAATCGTATTTTGAGCGCGCGCTTTGATATATTCGTACAACCGAATGTCGAAGAAAATTTCGCCGGCATTGTCTGAAAAGTATAAAACCCGTTCAGGTTTTTTTTTGATAAACGCTGCCAGACGATCGATATCATCGTAAAAATAAGAGATCCCCGTATTCAATTGCGTCGGAATTTCAGCCAGGGCCTCGGCGGGATTTTTGAAAAAATCGAGGCTGTTTCCCAGAATCGCGAGACTCGCGCAGGATCGTAAATCAAGTAAATTGCTGCTTTTAATTTGAGCAAAAATCTTCCGGGCCAGAGCCATCTCCTGCGCTTTAAACTGTTTGTAAGGATCCGATACCCCTGTGAGGCGCTTAATTTCCTTGAGGATTTGTCCGGCTAGCTGATGCGAACTCAGGCGATTGTCTCTGGCATTTTCAAGGATTTCACGGGTGATCGCTTCGGCTTTTTTTACGAGGTCGGAATCATCAGCACCGGCTAAAGCGGTTAAACTTTTTGCCAGCGACATGAGACAATCCATACATTGAGGAATCGGCTGCAACCTTTTCATATCTGAAGACTCGGAGAAATGTGGCTGAGACAAAAATGAAAAGGGCACCCCTTCAGAATTCAACGGGATACCCTTATTCAGTTTAGAAATGCAGTTACACTAGGGTGACATTGACTGCAGACGGCCCTTTTTGGCCTTCCTCGATTTCAAAAGTCACCTGGTCGCCTTCATTAAGAGATTTGAATCCGGCGGTATTAATACCTGAATAATGCACAAATACATCCGGACCATCTTCCTGCTCGATGAAGCCATAGCCTTTGCTGCTATTAAACCATTTTACAACCCCATTAGCCATAATAACACCCTCCTGTAAAAAGTTTTTCAATGTTTCATACTGCAGGGTGCCACTTTGACAAATGGATCTTTCCCCTAAGATGAAACCGGCCTGCCGATAAAGCCATAGCCTTTATTGAATGATTGAACGATAGCAAGTTTAAAAAAAAAATCAAGCACATTATTCGATTTTTTTCAATACAAGTAAGGGTCCCAGGTAAGGCCTATGGTTATCATCACCTTAAGCCGCTATTGTAAAGCCGTGCCCTGAGGCCTCTGACACGCTTGGCACCAGAATATATAAAAAATACAGTTAGATATCAGTCTATTGACAAACCTGAGGCGCTACTCTATGGTACCTTGATACCTTTATAAAAAACATCTCACCTTAATGATTCCCGGGAGCGTTGCGGCCATGAAATCGCTTAATTTTCGTAAGAGATGGAAGTATTTCAGTAAATCTCCCGCAATCGTTTCCTTTGAACAAAGCATTTATCGCGTCTTTCATGACACTCCGGACCCGATCCTACTTCACCCAAAACGAAGCAAGCAAAAGCAATGATAACATCTGCATTATAAACCAAAAAAAGAAAGGAGAACGTGCATGAAAAAAGTATTATGGATGACATTGATTGTGGTGTTTTCAATTTTATTTGCCTTCAGCGCCAGCCAGGCAAAACCATTTAAAATCGCGGCCATTTTTCAGACGGCCATTGAGGAGCCGTGGGATGGGGTGATCCATCAGGCCTGTCTGCAAGCCAAAAAAGAAATGGGCAACATCGAATATGAATTTACCGAGAAAATCGCGGCAGCTGATTTTGAAAAAGTTCTCAGGGAGTATGCTGAAAGAGGGTTTGACCTGATTGTGGGCGATGCCTTCCTCGCTGGTGAAGAACCCGCCAGAAGAGTGGCTAAAGATTATCCCAACATCGCCTTTGCTTTCGGATCCGAGTTCGGGCCGGTTTCACCGAATTTTTCAGTCTTCGACAACTGGATTCACGAGCCGGCTTACCTGTGCGGCGTCATCGCCGGCCGGCTAACTAAAACCAACACCCTCGGTGTGGTTGCGGCCATACCTATCGGAGAGGTAAACCGGCTGGTAAATGCCTTCACAGCCGGCGCGCTCAGCGTCAATCCCAAGACCAAGGTAAAAATCTCTTATATCGGCGGCTGGTTTGATCCACCCAAAGCCAAGGAAGCGGCCATCGCCCAGATCGAGGCCGGTGCGGACCTGATCTTTGCCGAAAGATTCGGTGTTTTTGAAGCCGCCAAAGAAAAAGGTGTGCTGGCTTTCGGAAATATGTCGGATCAGAATGCGCTGGGGCCCAATGTGGTCATCAGTGGGCCGGTATGGGATATGTACCCCACCATCAAGTTCGCTATTGAGATGGTCAAGAAAAAAGCCTGGGTATCCATGGATTTAGGCGAATGGTCCATGATGGCAAAGGGCGGTGCCCGTCTGGCCCCATTTCATTCATTTGAAAAAACACTGCCCGGGGCGGTCGTTAAAGAAGTCAGAGATCTTGAGCAGAAGATTTTAAACGGAACATTCCGGGTGCCGGTGGATGAGCAGAAGCCGGTCTCAGATTAGCACCTCAATTGAGCCAGACTCAATTGAGGTATCAGGTATTTGGTATTCGGTATTAGTTTAACAAAGGGTGTTTCAGGCTGTCGGGTATGCGCCCAGAGCTTGAAACACCTTTCATGTCTTCGTGTGCAATTCTGATCTGTTTGGGCTAGGCCATTTTGAATGAAACAGAGCCTTGAGGTGGTTGATGGCAAATAATGACCAGCCGGCCGTAAGGATGTCTTCCGTTACCAAGCGTTTTTTGGACGTTACGGCCAATAAGGATGTGTCTTTCAGTCTCTATTCAGGGGAAATCTGTGCGCTGCTGGGTGAAAACGGAGCGGGCAAAACCACGCTGATGAATATCCTATTTGGCTATTACGCCTGCGATGAGGGAGAAATATTTATAAAAGGTAAAAAAGCCGACCTTTCCTCTCCGAAAGACGCGATTTCACGCGGTGTGGGCATGATTCATCAGCATTTTGCCCTGGTTCCTTCTCAAACCGTACTTGAAAACATTATTGTGGGTGCGGATTCGGGCATTTTTCTTGACCTTAAATCAGCCCGGCGGGAACTTCTGGGGTTGCAGGAACGTTTCGGCCTTAAAATCGATCCTGACGCCTGGGTATGGACCCTGTCGGTGGGCGAGCAGCAAAAAGTTGAAATTCTCAAGGCTTTGTACAGAGACGTCGATATTCTCATCATGGACGAACCCACGGCGGTGCTGGCCCCGGCTGAAACAGCGGAGCTGTTTAACACTCTGAGGTCGCTTGTAAAAGAAGGCCGTTCGGTCGTTTTCATATCCCACAAGCTAAATGAAGTCATGGACATTTCAGACCGCATCGTGGTTTTACGAAGCGGCCAGGTGGTGGCGGAACGTCAGACGGCCGCAACCAATGCCAGAGAGCTGGCCAATCTGATGGTGGGGCGGGAGCTTCTGGAGACCATCGAAAAGAAAGAGCTGCCTGCAGCTGAGCCCGTCCTTAGAATCAAAAGCCTCTCAGCGTTGAATGACAAAAAGCTTGCGGCGCTAAAAAGCGTTGATTTGATCGTACGGCATAATGAAATTCTGGGGATGGCCGGAATTTCCGGAAACGGACAGAAAGAACTCTCAGAGGTGCTTTTCGGGATACGCTTTCCCACAGACGGTTTTATTCAAATAAACGACAAGCCCCTTAAATTCGGCAGCCCGACAGCATCGATTAAATCGCATATGGGAAGAATACCGGAGGATCGCATCGAAACCGGCCTGCTGATGGATCTTTCCGTTGAGGAGAACCTCATTTTAGAAAATCATTCTTCGGATGATTTGCAGCATTACGGGCTGATGAGATCGAAAAATATCCAGCAGTTCAGCGACGATCTGATTAATAGATACAACATACAGACAGCCGGCCGCGATGCCGTCACCAAAAGCCTATCCGGCGGCAACCTGCAAAAGGTCATGTTGGCCCGGGAACTGGCCGGAGAACCGTCACTGATCATCGCCTCGCAGCCCACGCGCGGCCTCGATGTGGGTGCCATGGAGTATATTCACCAGAGACTTCTGCAGGAAAGGGAAAGAGGCGCGGGTATTCTTCTAATTTCAGAAGATCTGGATGAAATATTGGCGTTAAGTGACCGGATCGTCGTGTTGTTTGAAGGCGAAATCATGGGAGAGGCCCCGGGAGCAACGGCTTCAAGAGAACAGATCGGTCTTTGGATGAGCGGAGTGAAAGCGTGATCCGATTCAGAATCATAAAACGTGAACCGTTGCCGGGCTGGGCAAGAGTCGTTATTCCGATCGCGGCCATTCTCGTGACGCTGATTCTTTCGGCCATTCCGATTCTTTTGGCCGGCGGCCATCTCTGGAAATCTTATTTTTACCTGTTTCACGGCGCACTGGGAACCCGCTACAACCTTTTAGAAACCTTTGTAAAAGCCAGCCCCCTCTTACTGACCGGGTTGGCGGTGGCGTTCGCCTTCAGAGCCAAATTCTGGAATATCGGCGCCGAGGGCCAGCTACTTGCCGGCGCAATGACCGCCACGGTTTTCGGGGTTCATATGGGCAGCTTTCCGGCATTTCTGGTTTTGCCGACAGTCATTATCGCCGGGTTCCTGGCGGGGGGCATCTGGGCTTCGATTCCGGCGCTTTTGAAAACAAAGCTCAAAGTCGATGATGTGGTTTCCACCCTGCTTTTAAACTATGTGATGGTCCACATCATGGGAGCGCTGCTTTTCGGCCCGCTGCAGCAGCCCGGCTCCAGCTGGCCGCGATCATCGGCAATCATCGAGGCCGCGCAGTATCCCATTCTGGTGGCGCGCTCGCGATTTCATATGGGTATCATTATCTCCTTTGCAGCCGTATTGATCATATGGTTCATTAACAAAAAAACAACCTTCGGGTACCGGTCAAAGGCCGTCGGCACAAATATTTGCGCTGCCCACTTCGGCGGAATCAATACGACTTCCGTAATTCTGTGGACGGCGCTGATCTCCGGCGGCCTGGCGGGTCTGGCAGGCGTCGGCGAGCTGTGCGCGCTTCAGTACCGGCTGATCATGGATATCTCACCCGGCTATGGCTATTCGGGGATCGTGATCGCCATGCTGGGCAACCTTCATCCGGTGGGCGTGCTTTTTTCCTCACTCTTTTTCAGTGTCATTATCGTGGGCGCCCAGACCATGAGTCGCATGACCGGTGTCCCCACCTACATCGCCGAAGTCATTCAGGGCATGGCATTAATGGTGATGCTTATTTTCCTGCTTTTTACAGAATATAAAATCAGGGTGAAACGCAAATAATGAGTGAAATTTTTGATATCGCATTTATCTCAGGACTCATCGGGGCAACCATGCGAATGGCCACGCCGATCATTTTTGCAACCCTGGGAGAGATTCTATCCGAACGCGCCGGCGTACTGAATCTGGGGATCGAAGGCATCATGCTGATGGGCGCCATGACCGGGTTTCTGTTCACATTTTCCACGGGTTCCATCTGGTTTGGCGTGTTCGCCGCCGCCTGCGTGGGCATGCTTTTAGGGCTGCTCATGGCACTGCTTTCCGTGAACCTGGGATTGAGCCAGCATGTTTCGGGGCTGGGTATTACCCTGTTTGCAACCGGTCTGGCCATGTTCATCTACCGGCTGCATTTTGGCTCCCCGACCGTGCCCCCGATTGTCGAGCCGTTTAAACAGATCACGCTTCCCGTGCTTTGCAAGATTCCGCTGATCGGCCAGGCCCTTTTCACGCAATATTCACTGACCTATTTCGCCTGGCTGCTGGTGCCGGCAATGTCGATTCTGCTCTACAAAACCAATATCGGATTGAAGATCAGAACGGTGGGAGAGAACCCGGTGGGCGCCGACACGGTGGGCGTAAATGTGACCCTGACCCGCACCCTGTGTCTGGTGTTCGGCGGCGCCCTTATGGGGATCGGCGGAGCATTTCTGACGCTAGCCCATCAAAACATGTTTCTCATCGATGTGATCGGCGGCCGCGGCTGGGTTGCCATTGCCATGGTCATTTTCGGAAACTGGGACCCGCTCAAAGGCACCATCGGAGCCCTGATTTTCGGATTCCTGGATGGGCTGCAGCTCAGGCTGCAAAGCGTGGGGCTGGTTATTCCTTTTCATATTTTCCTGATGATTCCCTATCTTTTAACGATCGTTGCACTGATCGGCGTTTCGCGACGAGCAGCGGTTCCTGCCGGTCTGCTGAAACCCTATCGCCGGGAGGAGAAAGGCGGGTAAGAAAAAAGTGCCTAAAATGCCTAAAGTTAAAAAGAGGAATAAATCCATTTTATATTCATCCTCACGCAAAGCCGCAAAGACGCAAAGTTTAAGATTTAATCCTTGGTATCTTTGCGCCTTTGCGGCTTTGCGTGAGACTTAAAACTTCAGATCATTTTAGCCTTTTCTTAATTTTGAGTACTTTTATGAGAGGAAACTATGCTTGATCTTTTGATTCGAAATGTGAACCTACCCGATGGACAAAAAGGCATTGATATTGCCATTAAAAACGGTTCCATTGTAGAGGTGGGTCCGAAACTCGATATCCAGGCGACTCGGGAGATCGATGCAACCGATCGGCTGGCAACGCCGCCTTTTGTAGACAGTCACTTTCATCTGGATTCGACGCTGTCCTACGGCCAGCCCCGCGTCAATGAAAGCGGCACGCTGTTAGAGGGTATCGAACTGTGGGGAGAGTTGAAACCGCATCTTACGGTTGAAAGTATCAAGGCCCGCGCCATCCATCTCTGCCATTGGGCAATTGCCCGCGGTACTCTGGCGATTCGCAGTCACGTGGATGTCAGCGATGATCGTCTGTTGGCCGTCAATGCGCTTTTGGAGGTCCGTGAGGAGGTCAAACCATATATCGACCTGCAGCTGGTGGCCTTTCCGCAGGATGGTTATCTTCGATACCCCGGAAGCGCCGCCAACCTGAAGCGCGCTTTAGATCTGGGCATCGAAGTGGTTGGCGGAATTCCCCATTTTGAAAGAACAATGGAGCAGGGAACCGCTTCCGTAAAGGCACTGTGCGAAATCGCCGCCGATCGCGGGCTGCGCGTTGACATGCACTGCGACGAAAGTGACGATCCCCTGTCCCGCCATATTGAAACCTTGACTTTTCATACGCAACGATTAGGCCTGCAGGACCGTGTCACCGGATCGCACCTGACATCCATGCATTCCATGGATAATTACTATGTGAGCAAACTGCTGCCGCTCATGGCAGAGGCCCGCATCCACGTGGTGGCCAACCCCTTAATCAACATTACCCTGCAGGGACGCCACGACACCTACCCCATACGACGCGGGATGACGCGGGTAAAAGAACTCATGGCGGCGGGGATCAATGTGGCCTTCGGCCATGATGCCCTGATGGATCCCTGGTACAGCTTCGGAACTTACGACTTGATTGAGGTGGCCCATATGGGATTGCATGTGGCCCAGATGACCGGCGTTAGCCAGATGCGGCAAATCTTTGAAGCCATCACCACCAACGGAGCCAGAGCACTGGGGCTTGAAGGCTATGGACTTGAACCCGGTTGCCACGCAGATATCGTTATCCTGCAGGCCAGAGACCCGCAGGAAGCCTTGCGATTGAAGCCGGTCAGATTGTATGTGATTCGCCGCGGCAGGGTCATCGCAGAAACAGCGCCGGTGCTCAGTCGGCTGGAAATTGAAGATAAGACAATCGAGGTGGATTTTACTTCTGGTTGAGCGGCTACCGCTCAATCAGGGAGAGAGGTAGCGCCCGACCTGTTTAAAGACATCCGGGTGTGCGCCCTGCAGCCCGGCGCAGAACTGCTCTGAGCGCACGATCGGACTCCAGAGCGAAAAGTCTTCGCGCTCAAAATCCATCCCCACCACGAGCATATCGCAGAGCGTTTCCATCAGGTATTCTTCGGGTTTATAAATTGAGTCGCCGATGTCACCCACCCAGCAAAGCGGTGTTCCCTGATAGCGATCCTGCAAGTCCTGGTAGAAGTGCTGCGTAACGATGGTACGGGGTTGAAGACCCAGGTCGGTGAAAGGCAGTGACACTCCTTGTTCTGCCACTTCAATGAGTGCCCCGTTGAAGACCGGGATAAGTTCGACGCTGTGATCGCTGCATATCGAGTAGATTCCCTCAAGACCCTCGAGGCTGGCACAAACCGGAAAAAGGAATATTTTCTTGGGTCGGTGATGTCGCAGTGCCTCCTCGACGAAGTAATTTAATGTCTGGCCCGAAGCGATGCATTCTTCCATGATAATCCAGGTGTCATCCTGCCACCATTCACCCACAAAAGAACTCTCCACGATGTTCCAACCGCGAAAACCCGAGTTGTCCTCAACCCGGGTGAGCTTTATATAGGTGGTATCGGGAAGCCCGGACCGCTGAAGGGGAGGATTGGCGTCCAGCAGGTCGAGCGGACGTCCGCCCCATAAAATGACAAACTGCGCCACCTTGCCGTCGAACATCCGTTCGAAGAGACGAATCATGTCGTGACCCACTTCTTTTATCATCAGAAATTTTTCAGGCCCACAGGCCTGTCGGCTGAGTAGAAATTCCTCCCCTGCTCCCCGGCCGGGAAAATCAACCACGTAAATCTTATCAGGCAGGCATCTGTCCCGGAAGGCCTCGTGCCGGGTAATTGCCTTCACAAGCCATATGTCCCTGCCGCCGCGTGACATAACAATTTCACCAACATCTTCGAGGAATATACGGCTCGCATCCGTATCCATATTCATAGAGCTTCTCCTTTGGCGGTTATTGCGGTATCAGTGAGGTGGATTGAATATTGCTGGGGGGGAGTATAAGATAAGGACAAGGATGTGTCAAACTTTGTCGTTCATCTTGCCGGAAAAGGAATGCTGCCCATTTTAATTTCTTGTTCACGCAAAGCCGCTAAGCCGCAAAGGATTTTAATTTAAACAATAAAAAAACTTTGAGATCTTTGCGACTTTGCGTGAGGCCCAAGCCTTAGTTCACTCTTGTCCGATTAGTATTTTGGCAGATCAGACACTTTTAGCCCTTGAACCTAACCTGTGATTTTGACATCACTTCAAGTAAATTAATGGGGGTGTAAAATAAAGGCATAAAAAAAGGCAACCCTTCAAATTATGAAGGGTTGCCCTTTTCAGGTTTAATCAGATTGTTAAACGGGTTTTACATTTACAGCATGCGCGCCTTTGGGCCCCTCTTCAATGTCAAACGTAACCTGATCGCCTTCGTTGAGAGACCTGAATCCTTCTGAATCGATTCCGGTGTGATGTACGAAAACATCCGGACCATCCTCTTGCTCAATAAAACCATAACCCTTACGATCGTTGAACCATTTCACAACACCATTTGCCACAGTGACACCCCCTTTGTTTCTGTAATTGCCATAGTCCCATACTGCAGGATGCCACCCTGACGAATGGATCTTTCCTTCAGAATGAAACCCGCCTTCAATTAAGGCAGACCCTTAGTTATCTTTTAAATTATAAATATTTTTTCCCGTCAAAATCAAGTAATTTATTTTACGGATCCCTTTTCGGCCCAAGTTTTGGTCTGAAACTAAGGTCGAGCAAACCGGATTCAATCGCATCATGCAAATCAAAGTGACGGCCGATTGGGTAAACAGTTACCCATTGCTTGGCTATTTTTTTTCATAACCGCCGGGCGCAAATCTAATGATAAAAACATTAAGACCTTGTAATCATTGGTATTTTTATTCTGCCTGCATGTTTTGCACGGATATTGCAGCATCGTTCATGTAAATGGACAAGCGAACGAGCCAGTGTTTCCAACCTGGATTCGAATCCGCTCCCCTGAGGAATTTATTACAAATATCCGCCCTGATGCCCGCCGGCCAGCACTCTGGATTTACAATTTTATTTTAAAATTTCTAAAGGCCAGAAATAGTTTTTTTGGCGAGTGTCTTGCGTTTTTACCACTTGCGTCCGGACCACTAAAATGAATGAACCGCGTCGCCCCAAGAACGATCAGCATTCAAAACGGCCCCAAAAATTTTCCCGGGATCATAAATCGGAAAGAAGAAATGGCCGTGATCGCAGAAAAGGGGTTGATCGCAGGAGCGGATTCGACCGCAGGCGGAGCCAGGACCGCGAGGCGACGGAACGTAAAAACCTGACCCGGGAGTGAGACTCAAACATGAAACACACGGATTTTAAATCAAACATTAACAAAAATTATTTAGAACCCATCTCAAACAGAAAGGAATAAAATGGTTCAACATATTATCGCCGGCAATCCGATCGAGAACAAATATCAGCACTTAAGAAAAATCGATAACCACCTGAGGGCTGAAATAAAAATAAGCAGAGACGGCCTTGGATACCAGTTTAAGCTGAGGGAAATCGATGCCGATCAAGGGTGTTTTTTTATCAGCGAAAACTCCGCGATCTTAAAAATTCTGGATAGCGGCTCGATTCTGGACATGAAATATTGGACGGCTGACAAAACCAGAACGGTCAAATATGTCACAGCGAAAATAAATGGTATTGCCAAACAAAGCCATGAGCCGTTTAAGGGACATTATAAGGTCGGATTATCCATTTTGAAGACGAAAGGCTTGAAACTGGTGAATCCAGTCGCTGGGTTGTTAAAAACACGGATCGAAGCCGAAGGTCTGGGCAAAGCACAATCAGCGCAGCACGGTCTTTGATAACAGGCACAGCTCGCCTTACCCCGGCTGGTGGACTGTAGCCAAAGGCGAACGAAACAACCGTCCAGCCTACATTTTTTCAAGCTGGACTAAGGGGGGATTGACCATTATTAAACTAATACTCATTGTCGCAATAATAGCCACTGTCTATTGCATAGCTGCTGCCGTCATCTGTCTGATCGCCGCTTCTAGAGAAATTGAATTGCCCGATATTGAAGATATCGAGATCGGAGAATAAGTTCGAATCACCCTACACCGGATGGATCCTGCTCTATCCTTCGGCATATCATCTGCTTTTTCAAATCCAAAAAGACGACCCTCTAACTTCTTGACTCCAAAATGGGTTTTTTGGTAGATGTTATTCTCCAATGCAACTCAGGAAGTTGAGATGCGAACGGTTTTCCTTTACGTCACCAATATTGCCGTCGTTTTATGTCTCTGAGTTCAATCACTATGGTGAAATTGTCGTCAAAAAAAAGGATATCGCCAATATCCATATGCGCGGGATTCAATTTAAAACCGACCAGATCATTACCCAGGATTTAAATCGATTTAAAGGGTCCCTTCAGCAGCCAACTATCCGGATAAAATTAATGGACGGCCAAAATATTGAGGTAACCAAAAATAAAATTAATACGATGATGATGCTCACAAATTACCAGCCCGCTTAATACGAATACGGATTGGCACCGCTTATCGAAAGGTTTGAGTGGCTATTATGAGAGGTATCGTAAACGTCATGTCCGGAATCTGCGGTATGATCACAGAAATCCGGGCCACATCGGATGACCAGTCCGGGATGGTCAATCTTCAAATTAATACCAGATGCGAAAGTATCCAGAAATTGGCCGGCGATTTAAAGGCTGTAAATCCGACCGAAGAAATCTCTTTTCGCGGGGACGGCCCCAAAACGCTCCGCATGGCGGCGAAGCACTGCAAGCATACCGCATGTCCTGTGCCTTCAGGTATTGTCAAAGCAGTGGAGGTGGCATCCGGGCTGGCATTGCCGAAAGACGCCAGTATTAAAGTGTCGCTAGAAAAAGATTAGCAGATGACGTATAATTTTGACCCGGACAGATGGTACGATGACGAACGCGGCATTCTTGAGACCCGTTTTAAAGCAGGAGAGGTGAATCCGCAGGAATATGAAGACGCCCTTTGCGATTTGGAACGGCGGTATGATGAAATGCTGAAGGGCCTGGACGGAACGTATCAGATTCCCAAATAAGCACCTTTATTCGGATTCACCCCGTGACCAGAACTTAAGCCTTTGCGGCTACCCGTTTAACCCTATCATCTGTTTCGAAATCACTTCGCGCTTGCCTGGATTTTCCATTTGCATGCTTGATGGCTCCAACCGCTTCGACCAGTTGAATCGGCTCCATCTCTTCGTAATCATCATCCTCGGGATCGGTGATGTAATAATCCACCCTATTATCCCGATTGCCGAGGATGGAAAAATCCTCTAATTTCTGCAGATACAGGTCATCCGGCGCTTTTGGTACGTTAAACTGATAAGGTGCCCTCAGGGTAACCATGTCAGATTCATTTCCCAGTTCATCTACAGCGGTGACACCGAATTCAATTGGCCCGCCATTGGGTTTGAAAGACTTGATATCATCGGGCAAAACAATTTCAGTAACATTTCCCAGCATCAACCATTGGGACTCATAATTTAATTCACCGTTTTCAGACCAGTATAATTTATATCCAACGACTTGAGGGGAACTGGATGCGACCCACTTGAGTCTTCTTCTTTTTATTTTGGCCATGCTGTTGCTCCTTATGGACGAATAAAAAGAGGGTTGTCAGCCTGAACATGGATCATGGAGCATGCCGCCGTTTCATCAGCGTCCCACCCTGATCCAAAGAGTTGAGCGAATGACTTCTTTGATAAGCAAACGAAAAACAAAGCAACGCCTGCCGACAGGCATCATCATTCGGGCATGTCAGGGCTGTTGTAACGATCTATCTTTTTGCTCACCGGGCCTGCGGTTCTGTCCTCTGGTTATATTTACCAGGAAGGCTTGTCACCGTAAACATCATGAGGTTCTGTATAGGAATACGGTTCCGGCGTGATGGGTTCTTCTGCTGTTTCCTCAAGGGTGAGCTCATCACAAAGGCTTTCAATTTCACCAGCCGCTTTGCTGCTGGGTGCATATTGCATTACCGAAACCCCGGAGGTCATGGCGTCGATATAGGCAACTCTCTGGCACAGTTCGGTGTCCAATAAATCCATATCAAATATCGATAACGAATCGCGTGCTTCACGCCCTACCCGGGTTCCCGGTATTTTTCGATTGATCAAGAGTTTGACGTCCAGATCAGGGTTTTCGACCTGGGCTTCATCTATCATATCCAATGTTCCCTTGCAGGACCAGATGTCAAGAGAACTGGGGCTCAACGGAATTATCGAAAGGTCCGTTACAGCCAATATTGATTTTGTTATGTCACCAATTGCCGGGGGCGCATCAATCACCAAAAAATCGCAATTTTGTGAGAGCTCCTCGATATCGCTCTTTGTAATCGGTTGGGGATGATGCACGACTTCAAACGCGTTGTTGCTTTCCACGGCCTGCCAGTGACTGGCGCTGCCCTGAGGGTCTGCATCAATGAACTTGACATCATAATTCCTTCTTTTCAAACTGGCGGCAATGTTGATCGCAGAAGTGGTTTTCCCGACTCCCCCTTTCTGGTTAACAAAACTAATAATCATCTTGGCCCCTCCTTTCTAACATTAAGCTAAGTGTGAAGTGTGGCTTCGCTTATCCGGTCATCATTCACCTTTTACCAACTGAGGCAGTTTCCCCCTTATTAATTTTGAATACCTAAAACTGCCTCAATTTTGCGATTGAGCTATCGGACTCCCATACACTGCCAGATAGACACTGTCAATAGAAAAACACATTATATAGTATAAATCGAGATTTGTTCATCAACATATTGTAGATATTATGATGCCGTTAAGATTTGAATCCGGTTCGTTAAGTGTTAACGGTGATCACTTGCGAAGAGAAAGGATTGTTAAAACGGAAAATCACATGAGGAATTTTTTATTATGATGTTCATATCTTGTCGCTTACGAGATTTTAGATTTTCATAGACCAATCTTGTCTTTCTTTAGGCGGCCAAGAGCAGGTGCAACCAAGCTGCCCACATAGATATAATCTTTCGTTTCCGTTACGCCAGTGTTGATCGGGTAGCTGCCATCAGGATCTTGAAAATCTGCCAGTACCTTGCCGTTGTCATCAACGGCGATAATATGACCATAAGGAACTGCTTTGGGCCTCATAAAATTCGGCATGCGCCAGATTACTTTCCGCATGAAGGGCTTGTCTGCAAGTTTATCCATCAACGGGTTGCGCGGCGAAACGAAAGCTACCCAAAAACGCCCCTCATGACCGGTAGATATGTTATCCGGAAAAGAAGGCAGCGATCCGATAAGGATTTCAGATGTTCCCTTTTTAGGACCGGCAATCCAGAAGCGGATGACCCTGTATTCCCCCATATCATTCACCAGCACAAAGTTTTGATCGTGGCTCACCGCGACACCGTTGGCGAAATTCAGACCATCCAGCAGTGTTTTGGCCACGCCGGTGGCGGGGTCATAGACCAGCAATCGCCCGTGGCCGCCATGCTCCATTAAATCAAGCCGCGCCGCTTCGTAAGGCCCCCCCCATTCTTTCGCGTGAAACTTGGTTGAGGCGTCCGAAAAATAGATCTTGCCATCGGCAGCCACGTCTACATTGTTGGCAAAGCCGATCGGCACACCGTCTGCCTTGGTCGCCAGCTCCGAAATTGAGCCGTCCGGTGCGATTGAAATGAGACCCCGAAAAGCATCCGCCACAATTAAATTGCCATTACCGTCAAAGTCAATTCCCAGAGGCCGGCCCTTGGTGTCTACCCAGTTTTGCGGGTTGGAACAATCAGGGTTCAAGCGCACGATTCGCCCTTCGTGAGAAGTTGTGTAAATACGTCCCTGAGCGTCCACCGCAATATCTTCGGGACCATGATTGTCAGCAATTGAAAAGGTCTCAATACTTTTAAGCCGTTCGTTCACTGCAAATGAACCGGTATAGCCCAGGTTGGGTGGGGCCTCCCAGGCAACCGGATCAATGGACACCGGCCAGGCCAGGAAGTAAATAATAATAACGATGATGATTAGGAATAGTGACCATAGAATCCTCTTAATCATGGTTCCCTCCTTTGCATAATATTTCTTTAGAAAGACCACAAACATCTTTCGGTCATGGCGAAGGTAGTCACACTTTGAGGAGTTTCTCCATCTTAATCTTTACCTAAATTGTTAAGCTACTGTTCAAGTCGAGAAATCGTCCAACAGGTGAATATGAAATGTAGAGAGAATTGAGAATAAAAATGAGTCTTAGATATGGAAATGAGCATCAGGAAGCGTACCACATGCAATTTAATATTTAGAAAATGGTTATTAATGTCAAGAAAAATCGATTTGTCGCTTCGATAGCAAAGACAGTTTACTTCAGGGCTCCGGACCTTACTCGGGTTCGCGGTAGAGCGCCAGGATTCCGGATCGTGCCAGTTTTTTTATACCCATGGGTTCCAGCAGCCGGATGAGGGCGTCTATCTTTTGCAGCCCGCCGGTGACCTCGATAATGAAATGAGTTGATCCGGTATCCACAATCCGACCTCTAAAGGTCTCCACGATACTTAATATTTCGCTGCGGTCTTTTGGGCACGCCTTCACACAGATCATGGCCATTTCACGCTTGACGGCTTCCTCACCGGTCATATCCCGGACTTTGATTACGTTAATTAGCCGGCGCAGCTGCTTCATGATTCTTTCAAGCATCTCCGGGTTTGCCCGAGTCGATATGGTGATGCGCGACATTTTCGGATTGGCCGTCGGTGCGCCACAGATGGTTTCGATATTGTAACCTCGACTGGCAAAAAGTCCCGAAACCCTGGCAGTCACACCGGGTTCATTCTCAACCAGCATTGTCAGAATGTGCTTTTCTTCTTTCATTTCTCCCCCTCGAGTCGACAACCGGATAAAATTCCGCGCTCAAAAACTCTTTTAGCAGATACAGGAGGAGAGATCAATTTAACAAGAACCCATCTTAAATCGTTTAAGCCAAAAAAAGATGTCAAGAAGAGGCTTGAAAATAAAAGATTCTTGTTACATAAAGAGAGGATCGGGAGTAAAACGCTTAGCGTAAAGCAAACGAAAGGCTAAAAAAGATGTTATCAGAATTTTACAACGAGGTCTTAGGGTATGGTCCTGTTGCCGTTCTGCCGCAAAATCTGAACGACAAATGGATTCAGCGGCTGCAAAAAATGGCGGATGATTTTTTGGACAGCAATTTCAACCTGCATGCCTGTACCGACGCACGCGAGATCGGCGATCCGGTCCTGGCCGCCTGTGTTTATGAAATACTGCGCTATCAGTATAGCGATAAATATGATCTGACCCCCAAAGAAATGGCGGAAAAAATCGTCATATATGCCCTCTCAATTACGATGGAGTCGGTGAATAGACGGGCCGGCTATGGATTGGAGCCGCCCAGTCTCGACAATATCCTTTCGATGGAGCGGATTCTCTCCTATAAACAGACAAAACCGGAATTTGTGGAATTGCTCAAAGAAGCCTGTATCATCCGTGAGTCGGAAAAAGGCTGGTTTCAGAATATTAAAGAAAAACTGATTTCAGGGATAAAGGGCAGCTGAAACAATCCGCCTGCCTGATAGAAGTGGTTTCAAAACCTCAGATCAGGTTCCCCGCTTTAACGCGGGATTGCACGTCTTTATTTTAACAAATTAATGTGTGCATCAAGGGCTAAAAGTGCCTAAAGTAAACTAAAGCTTGGGCCTCACGCAAAGCCGCAAAAAAACACGTGCGCAAAGACCCGAAGGTTTTTTATTGTTTAAACTAAAATTCTTTGCGGCTTAGCGGCTTTGCGTGAACAAAAAATTAAAATAGATCGTTCGACCGAGGCTCTCGACGGGCAGAATTCCACAACTTTAGTCACTTTAGATCACTTTCTAATGAAAGATCTGATCTGATGCCCATAAGAGGACTGTGAGATGGTTAATCTTAAAGACACCGTTGATTTTTACTGGGATCCGGTCTGCCCCTGGTGCTGGATCACTTCACGCTGGATGATTGATGTCGGCCGCCAAAAACGGATTCAGGTTAACTGGAAATTGTTTAGCCTTAAAAAAATCAATGAAGGCCGTGACATCCCCGAGCATTTTAGAATATTGCATAAAATGGGCCTGCAGGCCTTGCGGGTGGCCGCCGCCGTGAGCAAGTCGTATGGAAATGACGGTCTTGCAAAGCTTTACACGGTGATGGGGACCCGCTACCATCACGATAATGAGGATATCGATGATCCCGAAGTTTTAGATGAAATTCTAAAAACCTGCGGCTTTCCAGCCCGGCTGAAAGATGCGCTTGAGGACGAAAGCTTGGATCAAAGAATTGCAGCGGACATGGATCAGGCGGTTGCCAAGGTCGGCAAAGACGTGGGTGTGCCGCTCATCGTTCTTGACGGTGGCAAAGGGCCGGGTTTTTTCGGTCCGGTCTGCAGCCCGGCACCAACCGGAAAAGCAGCCGTCGAGCTGTGGGATGCAATCATCATCGCCGGCAGGACGCCCGGTTTTTACGAGCTCAAGCGCAGCCGGGAAACCGAACCCCTGTTTGCCGAGCGCCCCAAAATTTAAGCGTCATTTCAAAAATCAGCCTGCCACATAAACCTGTAATTCCCACCTGACAAATGCCGGTTTGACATCTGCCGACCACCGACTATGTTACTATAAACGAACAGCTAAACTGAAGCTGTATCGTTTCCTGAATTGCATAAATAAGGAGGAAATATTCCCATGACCGATATGCCAAGAAGAGATATAACCGGGCATTGTGAAGGCGATTGCAAGGATCGCGTTTTGGGGGGCGAAAAAGAACGGCAGAAAAAAATCGCCAAATCGAGATTAAGAGCGCAGGCTCCTTTCCGACTGCCCCCGGTGCGAAATTCCGCAACGATCCACCAGGTTGGTTGGGCGCGCACGTATAAAGCGGCGGTGTTTAACGACAGATAAGAAAACCAGATACCGCCGGTTACCCGGTTTGGGTAGCGGTGAAAAACAAAATTATAGGGAGGCATTCGCCTCCCTCTTTTTTTCCAAAAAGCGTCCGATCTTTTGCACAGCACAACCTTAAAAATTGTAAATACATATGCAAATCCCGGTTTAAAAATTGTAAATTTATCTACAATTAGAAGCGCGGACGAAATAACGCTAGCCTCACACAAACCGGCCCGCCTCGCCTTGCTCACATAGCGGGCGTGGGACGCAAAGATACTTTGGGATATAGAACCAAAATATATCTTTGCGGGCTTTGTCCGCCGTCACTTTAGCTAAGGCGCGGCACACGACATTGGTTGCGAATCATCGGAACTGATCAGTTTGCGATGTAATCACTTTAAATCAATAAGGATTCTAAAAAACTAGCTCCGAACTAGGCAACGGTCTAGTATTTTAGACTTCTTTTTAGGCAATAGACTAGTTTGTTGTTCAGGTTTTTTTCTTCGGCCGATCTTTGTCCAGCAGCGCAACCAGCTCTTTTTGGTTTAAAACCGGGTATCCGTATTCTTGCGCAATCTTTTCATCCCGGGGACCGGTGTACCCCCAGGAGGCCAGTAGCAGCCTGATCATCTTATTTCCCGCATTTGCAGAATTTTCGAGCTCCTGTAGGTTTTTAACCGAATCGTCAATAAAATAAAATGGTTGATCTGCGAATCGCTTCTGAATCTGTCGCATGTTTTCGACTTTGCTGGCTCCATGATCGCCGCTGTAAACATCAACCGCATGAATGTTGAGGCCAAAGTGCCGGCACAGCTGTAAGGTTGCATCCCGGTTTTTGTTCGTTAAAATGACAAACGGATATTTTCGGCGCTGGAGCAGATGGCCCCACAGCGGTTGATAGGGTCGATGAAGCGCTAACCAGCATTCCGGATCGCTGGCGATAAATTGACCGCGCGTTTCATAAATTCGGAGGGTTCGATCGGTTATGGAGGCCGTTGCGTCGGAAATTAAGGCTTCATATTCATGTGGATTTAAAATTTGTTCGAATTTGTTGCGATAATTATTCAGGCACCAGTTCATCAGTAAAATCGCATCCCCGATGGCTTGAACATGGAAGCGGTTATGTTGAAACAGTCCGACCAGCGCCGTGGGCAAATCGGCCAGGGAAGTAACCTGTTTGCCGGTGACCGCGTTGTAGGCCGTTAAGGTGACTTCATCGAGTGAATTGATCAGCACGCCGTCAAAATCAAAAATCAGCATGTTTTCGTTTCCACTTCTGTTTTAGATTCTGCAAGCTTACAGACGCGATTGCCGCTTTAACTGCTGTCTGGTGGTTAATGTACCTTTCCGATTAAATACAATTCACCACGAAGGCACAAAGTTCACGAAGGGATTTTTTATATTTATTTAACCTTTCTTGGTGTCCTTTGTGTCTTTGTGGTTAATATCTTTCTATTTATTGAAACTTTGCGTCTTTGCGGCTTTGCGTGAGACCCTATCCTTCGTTCGCTCCTCGTTCAATTTTCTTTGTGTTCTTCGC
Source organism: uncultured delta proteobacterium (assembly GCA_963706575.1). Classification (GTDB taxonomy): domain Bacteria; phylum Desulfobacterota; class Desulfobacteria; order Desulfobacterales; family JAHEIW01; genus JAHEIW01. The sequence continues at coordinate 111,163 of CAVPNL010000012.1, forward strand.
GTTTTTACTGAAAAAAGTTCTAAAGTTTTTTTAAAAAATGACCGATATATATATTATGCGTGTTTCGGGAGACACGCTAAGTCACCTTCTTTTACTAACTTCGGAACCTGGGGCGGTCCTTTTAGGGCGGCCCCAGTTTTTTTGGATCCACCGATCCCGCCAATTCCATTCTACTCTTATTCAGTGTTCCCACTCAAAAACGAGTCTTAAGCGCCGGCTTATTTGCGGTTAACGATATAAATCCCGATACTGACCAGTATCAGGCTGACAATTAACTGCAGCGTCAACGGTTCGTTGAGCAGGCCCACCCCGGCAAGCGTTGCAAACACCGGCGTCAAAAAGCTGAAACTGGAGAGTCGACTGACCGCATAGCTATGAACCAGAAAAAACCACCCCAGGTAGCTGAAAAACGCGACCACAATCCCCTGGTAGGCGACGGTGAGCAAAATCAGCCAATCAACATGAGAAACCGGGGTTTCCTGAAAGACAAAACTGAGTAAAAACAGAATGGGGATCGAAAACAGGATCTGGTAAAAAAGGGTATGATAGGGCGATATCGCGGCCACCAGCCGGCGCTTGATATACACTGTGGTCAAAGCCCAGAGCACGGCAGCGCCGATGGCCAGAAGATCTCCGGTTAATTGCTGCATTGAAGGCAGGCCCAGATGTTTGCTCAGCAAGATCAAAATTCCGGCAAAGGACAGGACCAGCCCGGCGGCTTTGTTCCAGGACAGGCGGTCGCCGAATAAAAAGAAATGGGCGCCGAGGGCATGGAAGAAAGGTGAGGTGAACAGCAGAATCCAGGCTGAGGAAGCAGTGGTGTATGAAAGCGCTAAATACAAAAGACCGAATTCGGCTCCGAACAAAAATCCGATAATCAGACCGTCCATAAGCCGACCCGGAAACAATTCGAGCCGCTTGCGGACCATCCAGATCACCAGACAAACCGTTGCAATAACCGATCTGAGACCCGCGCCGAAAAGAGGAGCAATACCTTCGTTACTGATTTTAATGGCAACTGCATTCAATCCCCAGATCAAACACAGCGCCATCAGCAGAGTGGCCGCTTTGGCATCAAGTCTGTCACCCACTACGGAATCGGTATCCATCATCATATCTCTCGGTTAAAATGCGGGCCAGGAACACGCGCATGCTCGCCTTTCATACAATAAATATTGCTATTTGTCACAGTGTAAGCGAATATAAAAATATCTGTTCAAAATTATGATGGATGACGGATAATTCGATTTTTTCCGCAAATAGTTCACCCGGGGAAATCTCCAATGGAGCGGTCACCATTCCAAAGCGTCTGTCTTTGATAGGAGGGTAAAATGAGGGTGAGAGCCGTTTTGGTCGTTCTTTTTATGCCGGTGCTTGCGTTTGCCGGAAGTATTGAAAATACGCAACATCTGGAATTATCCATAAAAGATATCCAGTCAATACAGATCATATGCGGGCCGGGCTCGCTGGACGTATTCGGGGTCGAGAGAAGTGACCGAATAAAAATCACGGCCACCGTCAAAATCAATGGCATTACCCAAAACAGGCTCCAGGATTTTTTAGACAAACACGTGCTGTTGTCACTAAAAAAACGTAACCGTAAGGCCGTCTTGCAAAGTGAATTCAAAAATCAGAACCTGATGAAAGCAGATGCCAAAATCGATTTAACCGTTGAGGTCCCTAAAAGCCTCAGTGTAAAAATAGATGATGGCAGCGGCTCGATATTCGTTACCGATCTATCTACAGATTTGAAAATAGTAGACGGCTCCGGATCGATTGAGATTCGAATGACTGCGGGGCCTGTATCCATTTCGGATGGTTCCGGTAAAATTGAACTGACGGACATCACCGGTAACCTTGAAGTTAAAGATGGGTCCGGCATGATTAATATTAGTCGTGTCAGGGGCAATGTTCATGTGGTCGACGGCTCCGGCAGCATGACCATTAAGGATATCGACGGCAGCTTGACGGTTACGGACGGCTCCGGCAGCATTGAAATAAGCGATGTGACCCAAAACGTTTTTATCAAAGACGCCGGCAGCGGCATTCTTGAGATTGAAGGGGTTAAGGGAAAGGTAATAAGGAGAGAGTAAAAAAGTGACTAGAGTGAGCTAAAGTGACTAGAGTGCCTAAAGTTAAGGTGTCACTCGCGCAGCGCAGGCGCTTGTGCCGCGTGTTGCTCCTTCATTAATAAAAATGAAAGAATTCCATAACTTTAGTCACTTTAGATCACTTCCAACTTTAGTTCACTTGCTTTTTGGGCCCCTTTTTCAATAATAAACAGCAAGATTGAGTGCTGGGAATTAGGTAATTGAAATCAATTATCAGAATTGATGTCTTCTCGAATAACATAATTCAAATAGTCTAAAAACTCCGGATCTTCACACATCCCCTTGTCTTGGCTGTCGCTGATTTTGGCAACCGGTTTGCGGTTGCACTCCACCATCTTAATCACTATCTGGGGCGCAACAAACCCACAGTCATTGGTCAGGTTGGTTCCGATACCGAAGGAAGTTTGAATCTGCTCATGGAAGCGCTTAAAAATATCAACCGCTGATTCAAGCGTGAGGCCGTCGCTGTAAACGGCCGATTTGGTTTTCGGATCAATTCGCATCTCTTTGTAATGCGCAATGAGTTTTTCGGTCCACACGACGGGATCACCTGAATCCTGACGGCAGCCGTTAAAGAGCAAGGAGAAAAAACGGTCAAAATCTTTTAAGAACTTATCAAAACCCATGGTGTCGGAGAGCGCAATTCCCAGCTCTCCCCGATATTCATCCGCCCAGCACTGCAGCGCAACCTTCTGGCTGTCAACCAGCCGGGGCCCCAATTGCTGGTGGGCCTGAAAAAATTCGTGAGCCATGGTTCCGATCGGTTTTATCCCGAGCTTCATCGCAAAGTGGACATTGCTGCTACCAACCAGATTCCGGTTACAGTTGTCGATCAGGTAACTGAGGACTTCTTCCTGCCATGAATATGAGGCCCGCCGCCGGGTGCCAAATTCTGCAAATTTGAACCGCGTGTCCGCAATTGTGGCCTTATTCAGAAAGCGAACTTTGTCTTTCAGCCGTTTGCGGCCATCTTGCATCCAGATATCGTCATCAACACCGTGCGAACTGGAATAAAGTTCGCTGATGATCGCCAGAACGGGAAGTTCATATAAAATTGTATTTAACCAGGGCCCCTCAATATCAATTTTCAACTGGCCCGCTTCGATACCGATATTAATATAATTTCGATTCAGCTGAAACAATCTCAGATATTCGATAAAATCCGGTTTAAAAAAGCGGATGGAGGCCAGATAGTTTATCTCCGCTTCAGTAAACCGGAGCTCACAGAGCCGGTCGATTTCTGTATCAACTTTGCTTTTGAAATCCTGCAGAGAGACTGTTAAACACATTTCATCCCAATTTCGCCACTTAAAGGTATAGCGCACCCAGGCGCTGGCATACTGGTGAAGAACCACCTGCATCATGGTCAGCTTATAAAAATCGGTATCGAGCAAGCTGTGTATCATGCCGTATCCCTTTCGCGGAAGATTGGAAAAAAAGCTGGGAGTAGCCGCGTTCTGCCCTAATTAGAATCCATCTCAAAAATAGGATTTTGGACCAAAAAAAATTTTGAGACGGATACTACAGTGTACAACCTAGCATGCAACGTTTAAAGCGCTTTCATATAAGATCTAATTAAATTAATCAAATTAATAAATACGATACCGAATGCAGGGAAGAAATGGTTATCGGACAACCGCCACGACCTGCTTATCGTTCAGTAGGATTTACAAAAAAAAACGATATCGCTTGCTTAACATCTCTCATTCGCTAATTATAATATAGGAATGATTTAAAAATAATCTGCACATATGATTCAAATTTTAAATTTAATCGGAGGGCGACATGGCAGTGAAAATTTTTATTAAACGATATGTTAAACAAGGCAAGACTCAAGAGGCCGTAGAATTACTGAAAGACGTCCGCAGCCACGCGCTCAAACAGCCGGGATATATTTCCGGCGAGACCCTGATCAATCATTATGATCCCTGCAACATAACGGTGGTCTCAACCTGGCAAACGATAGACGACTGGATCCGCTGGGAGGAAAGCGATGAGCGCTCCGCCAAAGAGAATCAACTGGAAGGTTTGCAGGAAGGGCCGGCGGATTTTGAGATATACGATTTGGGGTTGGTTTCCAGCAGCTAGCAAAAATTCTGTGACTTTATTTCAAGTTAATATAATACTCACGCAAAGCCGCTAAGATCGCAAAGAATAATGATTAAAATAACTAAAAGTCCTTGGCGTCTTTGCGACTTTGCGTGAGACTTTCTCACCTCTTTCATTTTAGGCACTTTGCAAATGGGTTATATTTTATTAGCGGGCGGCGCTGAATTTAGCGGTCGGATGGCAAAACCGGACCGCAGGGCCATTGAACTCGCCGGCGGGTTCGGTGCCAGCATCAGCATTATTCCGGCGGCGGCGGCACCGGATAACAATCATCAACGCGCCGCCCACAACGGGATTCGCTGGTTTAAAAAACTAGGTGCCGTCAATGTCGCTGCCCTGCCGCTCATCGATCGCAAATCCGCAGATGACCTTGCCGTGGTCGAAGCTCTGCAGCAGTCCAACATGATCTATCTGCTGGGTGGATTTCCGCGACATCTGGCGCAATCCCTGGTCGGCAGCGATAGCTGGCAGGCCATCCTGGCCGCCCATCAAGCCGGCGCGGTCATCGCCGGCAGCAGCGCCGGCGCCATGATTCTCTGTGATCATTATTACGATCCCTACGAGAAAAATATTTTAGACGGACTGGGGCTGATACCCGCCGCCTGTATTTTGCCGCATCACGACACCTTCGGCAAAAGCTGGGCTAAGGAGCTGAAGCAATGCCTGCCCGGTGTGATTTTAATCGGTATCGATGAGCAAACCGGCATGCTCAATGACGGCCCGACCCACCTGTGGCAGGTGTATGGTGGGGGTACCCGCGGGGTAACCCTTTATAAAAACGAACGCCAGATGCATGTTGCACCCGGCACGCACTTTAACCTGAAATTTTAGGCGATCCTGAAGAGCGGTGCAGATCTTGGGCAACGATCCGCGTAACCCCGCTCCGACCAATTTAATCGATTTGAGCCGGATTCCCGCCGTAAACACCTCTCACTTGAAAGCAATGGCGATCTTTGATATCGGTTACCATCACAATTTTTCCATTTTCCGGTCTATTCTTTAAATTTTTGATATTTCCGGATACTGAATCAGGGCCCAATGGATTTTTGTCGTTTGACTCAAAATTAAGGAGGAATGCCGATGCGGATCGAACTCAGCAAAACCTTGGTGGAATTCACGCCCGAGGCCGATTACGAAAAGACCATGTTAGAAGGGTTATGGCGCATGCTGGTAGACTGTGCGCGCTTCAATCAGAAGCTGGTACCCGTGGGTGAATATGTCCCCGCAAAAAACAACACGGCCAGCTTTGCCGTCGAAGGCGACAAAGACGAAGAGGAATATCCAGCGGTCTATGTGGACAAGGACTGCACTTGCTATTGCCAGACCTGCAACAAGTTCGTCAACCTCAAGGCTGGCGACCGCATCCCACCGTGCTGCGGTAAATTGATGGAACTGCTGGACTGACGGGATACCTGCAGGATACGCTTTTACTTGAGATGGTATCGGTTGGAAAAACTGGCATTACTTTATTGAAGTTTACCGGTTCCCATCCCCACCGCCAGGCGGGTAATGGCAATTTTTCCTTCATCAAAACAGACGGCAACGTCTTTGCCCGAGTCCCGGGGGCGTTCGTGAATCGTTCCCTGATAGATGAGTTCGTCCCCATTTTGATGATACACATAGCTGTGCGGAAGGGTATCCAGTTCGCAAAATTCATAGGCAAGTTCGGAATCTTTGCGGATCGGGTGGGGCAGATTGACATTCCAAAAATATCCCGGCGCCAGATCCCGACTCAGCAGCATGTGTAAAAGCGGGCCGGCATGATCACCGCTGACCGACCAGTCCACCTTCTGGTCTTTGGCGATATACTGAGAAACGGCAATTGCCCGATATCCTAAAATCGCTGCCTCCCGTGCTGCTGCTACCGTACCGGAATTATAGACATCGGAACCCAGGTTGGCTCCCGCGTTGATTCCCGAAATCAACCAGTCGGCATCCGGCGCAATGACTTTCAAAGCAATGCGTGTGCAATCGGCAGGCGTGCCATCGATGCTGTACCGATTCGTCCCGAGCTGGTTTATGCGGATGGGGTCACGGGTGGTTACGCGATGCGCAATGCCGGATTGCGCGTGTTGCGGCGCAACGACGGCAAAATCACCCAGACGCCGCACACACCGAGCCAGTGCTTCAAGACCGGGGGCATCAATACCATCGTCATTGGTTATCACAATTTTCAAAATGTCTTTTCAGGTCTCCTTGTCGGTTGACAAACATTCCGGCCGATTTGAAAACGAAGGCTCAGTCTTACCCACAAGCGTACACGGATGTGATCCGGTCAATATGGTTGTGTTCAAAAAAAGCAATGCAGCCGATTCACCATGTGCATGTTGCCGATTACCAAAAAATCCGTTTTTCAATATGATATCATTGAGTTAAAATACCAGGATTGACTTTTGAGCAAATTAAATGATAATCTATTGAAAAAGAGAAAATAGTGTTGTTTTGCCGTAAAGATCTCCCGATATTCAATATAATCCCGGAGTTGACCGCATATGGCCAGAATAACAGATCTGGATGTACAGGAAATCCGTCAGTTTTTTGAAGACGGCTTGAACCAGGCGCAGGGCGCAGACAAGCGCCTGAAGATGCGAATGCGCCGAAAAATACGCGACGAGGTTTTCAACCTTTTAACCTGGGAAAAACCAACCCCCACCGCGATTATGAACCGCTGGGAAGAACGCCTTAGCGACGCGTTCAATGTGATGCCTTACGGTTTCAAAGAAGAACTATTCAAGATGCTGGTAGACAAGATGCAGCATCCGTTAAAGATGCGCAAATCCGACCAACAAGATAGTTTAAAAACCAACCGTCCTTTCAATCCTTTCAAATAGAACCCATCTTAAATTTGCTCAACTGTTCCAGCAGCATGCCATAGGCCAGTTGGGCGCGCGAAAAACTTTTCAGCCGGAAAAACTCATCCGGCCCATGGATATTTTCATCTTTCAAGCCAAAAGCAAAATTAACCGTATAGGCACCCAGCTCTTTTAAAAAGATACCGCAGACCGGAATACTGCCCCCCATGCGCGCATAATACGGCGCCTTACCGAAAAGTTCTTTGTGAACCTCCACTGCCGCCTGATTGCCCGGATGATCAAAAGGTATCAGGAATGGATCCGCCGTGCTGGGGTTGGGGGCAACCTCCACTTTCACGCCTGGCGGTGTATGTTTTTCGATATGCGTGCTGAGCAGTTTCAGGATCTGGGCGGGATTCTGGTCGGGCACCAGCCGGCAGCTGATTTTGGCGTGGGCGCTGCTCGGCAAAACGGTTTTAACACCTTCACCCTGAAACCCGCCCCAGATGCCGTTTACTTCCAGAGTGGGCCTGATCCAGGCCCGCTCATAGGTCGAATAGCCGGGCTCACCGAAAAGTTCCTCGACCCCCAGCTCGGCCTTGTAATCGGATTCGTCAAAGGGAATTTCGGCGATCTGATCCTGGTCGCTTTCGCTGAGCGGCCGCACGGCATCATAGAAACCATCCACCGCGATCCGGCCCTGCGGCGTGTGCATCGTATCAATGAGGCGCACCAGGGCATGAATCGGATTCATGATGGTTCCGCCGAAAGTTCCGGAATGGGTATCGCTTCTGGCAGACTGGACATCAAGCTGAAGGTTGCAAAGGCCCCTGAGTCCCATCATCAGCGCCGGCTGGTCTTCATCCCATTGGCCGCCGTCTGCGCTGAAAATGAAATCACAGGCCAGCAGCTGCCGATTGGCGGAAATAAATTCGGGCAGCTGAGGGCTGCCGATCTCCTCCTGTCCTTCGAAAAAGCATTTTAGATTGACGGGCAGCCGGCCTTCGCTGCTCAGCATCGCCTCAACGGTTAAAATCGGTGCCAGCATGTTGCCCTTATCGTCGGAGGACCCCCGGGCATAGACGCAATCGCCTTTTACCGTCGGTTCAAACGGCGGCTGGGTCCAGAGCTCAAGCGGATCGACCGGCTGGGTATCAAAATGCCCATAAATCAAAACAGTCGGCTTGTCGGGTGCATGCATCCAGTCCCCATAAACGACCGGATGCCCTCCGGTCGGCAGTACCTGAATATTTTCAATGCCGGCCGCCTGCAGTCGGGCGGCGACCCATTCAGCGGCTTTGGCAACATCTGCTTTGTGCTCTTTGAGGCTGGAAACACTGGGAATGCTCAAAAATTCGATCAGCTCCTTAAGGTATCGATCCTGGTTCGCTGCCAGATAATGCTTCCACGCAGTCATGAATAAAATCTCCTTCCTTCGATCATATCATTGTTATACGGGGGTTTTGAAACCAACTCTATTCCTTGCCAAGATAAAAGCCCTCATATTCCCCGGTGGTCAGGGGGGGCCCTTCGGCTAAAACGCCGGCATCGATCACTTCTCCGATAAAAAGGGTATGATTGCCGGGCTGGTAACGCATTTTAAGCTCGCATTCCAGATATGCCATGCAGTCGCTCAGTATGGGACAACCGGTTTTCCCTGCTGTCCAATTTAAAGTTGAAAATTTGGCTTGCGGGTCCTTTCCTTTGAAGCGGGACAGAAAATTCTGCTGGGATTTGGCCAGCACGTGCAGCGCGAAGCGGCCGCCTTTTTCAATGAGTTGATGCGAATAACGGTGGGTGTGAACAGCCACCATGATCTGAGGGGGTAAATAAGATACCTGTGAAACCCAGGACGCAATCATGCCGTTGATTTCCTGCTGATGACAGGATGTCAGAACATAGATGCCGTAAGTCATTTTGCCAAAAGCGTTTATCCATTCAGCTTGCATCGCCAGAAGGTCCTTTCTGATGGTTTAAGGCCATGTTTATGTATACGTTTTAGCGGTTTGAAAATCAACCTTCTGCTGCGGACACGGTTAACCATCATGCAGTAGTTGACTTTCCTTCTGATTTTCCTTAACGTTATTTGGCTTTTTATTTTTCACCACAGAGTTCAAAGAGATCACAGAGAAAAAATAAAAGATTAATATAATATAAAGATATCCACCATAAAAAATCTCTGTGAGCTCTGCGTTCTCTGTGGTAAAATAAATTCTACATCTGGGCTGCTGAATATGTTGCCGATAATGAGATGCCACTGACGAGGTTATCATTATGCCAACAAACCTGCCTCCCGAATATTTCGACTCCGAAAAGCGTTACCGCACAGCCAGTACCTCCGCGGAAAAGCTCGCCTGTATTGAAGAAATGCTTGCCATCATTCCCAAACACAAAGGAACCGACAAGCTGAGAGCCGATTTGCGCAAGCGGGTTTCTAAATTGAAATCAGCCGCGCAGGCCAAAAAAAGCCTTGCCAGACATGAATCGGCCTATCACATCAATAAAGAGGGCGCCGGTCAGGTGGTGATCGTCGGTGCAACCAACGTCGGCAAGTCCGCTCTGGTCTCCAGGCTGACCCACGCCGCACCGGAAGTGGCCGATTTTCCCCATACCACCTGGAAACCGACTCCGGGAATGATTCCGATGGAAAATATTCAGATCCAGCTGATTGATACGCCGCCGCTGAGCAAAGAATATGTAGACCCGGAAATGATGGATCTGATCCGACGTTGTGATCTTGTACTTTTGATGGTAGATCTACAGACCGACCCGCTGCAGCAGCTCGAAGATGCGGTTGCCTTACTCGGGAAACATGGCATCGTTCCGCTGCGCTTAAGGGATCGATACAAGGACCAGCGCGGCATCAGCCTGGTCCCGTTTTTGATCATGGTGAATAAAAACGACAGCCCTGCAACCGATGAAAATTTGGATATCTTTCGTGAGCTGCTGAGCGATAACTGGCCGATGATAGCGGCTTCGGTCACTACCGGCCGCCATCTGGATCTTCTCAAAGCGACCATCGTGGAACGGTTGAATATCATCCGGGTATATTCGAAATCACACGGGAAAAAGCCCGACCGCTCCTCGCCATTTGTGCTAAAGAAAGGCAGCACCATCGCTGATTTTGCCGGCAAAGTTCACCAGGATTTCGCTCAAAAATTAAAAGCCGCAAAAGTATGGGGCTCTGCCGTATTCGACGGCCAGATGGTTCAGCGGGATTATGTCTTGCAGGAGGGCGATGTTATCGAATTGCAGATTTAAATAAAAACACGAGCCGGAAAATTTTTCCACTCATACAATCAACGAAAAGGAGCCAGACATGACGGTGAAAATTATCATCAAACGGAAGGTACCCAAAGACAAGGAAAAAGAATTGCTGCCGCTCATCAAACAAATAAGGATCGCTACAACCCAGCAGGCGGGCTACATTTCAGGTGAAACATTGCAGCGCATCGACAAACCCGGTGAAACGGTAGTGGTCAGCACCTGGGAAAGTGCTGAAGATTGGAATCGATGGATCACCAGCCCGGAGCGTTCTGTCCTGCAGATCAAAATTGATAACCTGCTGGGCCAGGAAACGGAATATGAAATATACAGCCATTCCAATTAATCGACGGGTCAGGGAGTTTTTTCGGTTGTATTGATAGCGGAAAAATCGCCCGCTCGCCATAAGGGTTTGAATAGAACCCGCTCCATCAATTCATACCAGCTGTGAACAAAAGTATACAATTATTATATGTTTTTCTACACATGTAGTTAAATCCCCCTCACGGCTAAACATAGAATAAATAATTGATTTTATTTAAATTAATAAATAATGTAGCAACTTTGCATGGTTTTTGCAGCGGTTATCCATGGGCTCGACCGCATTTTTCGACGCAAAATGCAAAATTAAATATGGGCCCGTATGCTTATATCGCTCACAAAGGGGAGATCCTATGGATAAATATGATGTTATCGGTCTGGCGATTGCCATACTTGCGGTTTCTGTGGTTTTGATGCATTAGTTTGAAGCTCGTCAGGCATCTTCCCCCAAGAACGCCTACCGCCATTTCCGCTTTCCCGGGAAAAACCTGCTCAAAAAATCCATTATATCAATTTCTTGTTGCCCATTATTCCCAAATGGTTAATTAATGGTTAGGTTTAAAACGTAAGTCTATGGCTCCAACTCTGACAGATCAGGAAATGGGTATAATGGAAGAAAAGACGAATTTTCGATCGACCGCTTTTGACGGCGCCTGTCGGACCATCCTAACCACATACCCGGAAGCCATCGGGGTGGCCTTTAAATTTTTAGATTGCGGATGTTCGTTGCTTTGCGGTGTTTCAGCCCAGGGCAATCCCATCGGAGAAATGATCCATGTTTCCGGTCAGCCGGCACGCAAGGGCAAAAAACCGCCAATTTGCTTTACCTGCAAAAAAGACGACAGCATGGAGCGGGTTGTTTGGGAGGCGATTCACTGGCCCGGAGATGAAAATGAACTGCCGGACAAAGAATTGCGGCTTTCTATCGGAAAAAATGTTTTCGGCCCGGGTTACGTCGAACCTGACGCTTAGAAGTGGTTTTTCTCAAACCGTGAATTCGCGTAAAAATTACTTTTGGCGCCTGCTCAAGTCAGTATGGTTTTGGCAATCGGCTCCAACCAGGCCTCCTGGCCGAAAGCCTCCTTCAATTTCTTTGATAAGGTCTCCAGTTCCGACGGACTGCGGGTCTCTACGACCAGATCATAATCATCCAGCACTTTGAGTTTCCCGTGCTGCAGAATGATGTCGATGGCCTTATTGACATCGACCGTAAACCAGCCCTTCATGCGACGCAACATCTCCTCACCGCGAAACGGCCGCTCGATCAACAGATCGACTTGCCGCTGTTTTGCTTCCCAGCCGAGAACAGCGGGCTGTTTCAATACCGGCCGCACCGGATCTAGAACCGCCGCGCACTTAAACCACAACATCGCTCTTTCCATGATTTCTCCTTGTTGACATATGCCGAAAATTAAGGAAAATATAATCATCCCCGGCACCTGTCAAGACTCACGGTGTTGTTATTGGTTAATGGTTATTTGTTATTAGAGTCGATCAGCGTTTGTGTTCAGCATGGGCTTGTTTCAGATTCCTTGACAAATAACCCATAACGAATAACTTTTTTTGGGGGTAAGGATATGAATGTGTTTTCCGCCATGAAAGGCCGTCAAAGTACCCGGGCATACCTTTCGAAGGCTGTCGCGCGCGCCGATATCGAAGACCTTTTAAAATATGCCGGCATGGCGCCCTCAGCCATCAACTTACAGCCCTGGGAATATGTGATTGTTTACGGAGAAGAAAAAGATCGCCTGGTGCTGCGGTTAAAACGCGCGTATGCCGAGCGCAATATCTCATGCGGCCCAGGAACCGAAAATCCGCTGCCGGATATATTTAAAGCCCGCAGCCGCCGCGCCTCACAGGCCATGGCGCCTAAAGTGGCTGAGATGGGTCTGGAATTTAACCGGTTTGTCGAGGAGGGCAGCTGTTCTTTTTACGGAGCGCCAATAGCGATCATCGTTATCCTGGATCGTCTGTTTCCAAAAATTCGCTATCTGGACGTGGGCCTGAGCGTATCCTACTTGCTGCTGGCCGCACAGGCCAAAGGCCTGGCGACCTGTCCGATCGGCCTGGTGACCGCCTATGGAGATCAAGTCGCAGACGCCCTTGATATCCCCCCTAATAAAGAAATCGTTCTGGGCATCGCGCTGGGATATGCCGACCCCCAATCGCCCATCAACTGCTTTAAAACCGAGCGCGAAAACCTGGCTGCTTTCCGTTTCTGGTATGAATGACTTGTCTTGGTTTCAGGCTTCAGGTTCTGGGTTCAGCGTTCAAAGGTTCAGGTGTTCAGGGGTTCAATGTTTTTGGCCGCTGGCTTCTCGCTTCTGCCAGCTGGCCAGCAGCTGGCGACCTCTCAACCTTTGAACGCTGAACCTTTGAACCCGATGACTGACACCTAATCTAAACTTTAGGAGGAGCGCATGAAAAAATTAATGCTACCCATCATTTTGTTGATGATGATATATGCGTGCACCACTTTCGACACCATAGACCACAATGCCTCTGTCAGCGATTCCGATCAGGCAATTAAACGGGTTGCCGTGGTTGACTTTGATTTTGCCAGACCCGAAAGAGGTAGAACCGATCGGGGAAGAATTGTCAGACCCATGAATGCCGGATCGCTTATGGCAGATATTTTCACAGAGCATTTGCTGGAATCCGGTCTATATGAGGTTGTCGAAAGAAAGAAGATCGTCCGGTTGTTGAGAGATTTTGAGATTGATACCGGCGACCTTTTTGCCGCCGATCATATGAAAAAATTACAAGACGTCCTGAATGTGGACGGATTAATCGTCGGGGTGGTCATGGAATATGGTGATTGGCGCGGAACAATCAATTGGGGTGGCGTGGTCGGATTTAGCGCCAGGCTGGTTGAAGTCGACTCCGGATCGCTGATATGGGCAACCAGCGCCAACCGGAATATGGCCATGACCAATTCCAGTGTGGTCGCTCATGCGGCATCGCAGGACGCCCTCAAAGATCTTTTAACCCAGCTTGGCAAATGAGGTGAAAATGAGAATTGCACTGATTGCCAATTCACGCTCTAAAGAAGTCAAAAATCAAAATATAAGCCCTGGTCTGGCAAACAAATTATCAGAGCGCAATATCCGATTTGAACTGTTCACCACCCAATACGACGGACACGCCTTTGAAATGATGAGGCAGATCTCCATCGCTGAATATGACGCCATCGGCATCATGGGCGGAGATGGCACCAATTATCAGGTGCTCAACGGTCTATTAAAATACCACGGGGACAGGCAATTGCCGCCACTGAGCATCCTACCGGTGGGTCGTGGAAACTCTTTTGCCAGGGATTTGCAAATTTTCAGTATTGAAGACGGGCTTGCCGCCCTAAGCCGTCAGGCCACCCGAAAAGTTGATGTGTGCCGGTTTTCACAAAACGATGACGTCTATTACTTCGTTAATCTGATGGGATTCGGATTCGTTACCGATGTGGCCAAAACCGCCGCCCGATTTAGATGGGCCGCTGATTTCAGCTATGTGATCGGCGTATTTCATCGCTTGCTGGGGTTGAATTTTCATGAAATGGTACTGGAAATTGATGGGAAGGTCATCAGCGGTAAAAACTGCTTTGTGGAAATCTGTAATTCCAGATATACCGGCGGCAACATGCTGATGGCACCCGAAGCGCAGATCGATGACGGGCTGTTCGACGCGGTCGTGCTCGCACCTCTGAGCCGCCTGAGTCTGATTTCAACATTTCCCAAAATATTTAAAGGAACTCATTCAGAAAATCCGGCAGTACAATTTATCCAGGCAAAATCGGTCAAAGTGCACACGCAACCACAAAAAATTTTACTGCCGGACGGTGAAATATTTGGAACCACACCCACCGAAATCAATATTTTGCCGCATCTGGTCAGGTATTTTTCATAAGGCCGTCCTTGCGTCCTGCCTCGACTGGACAAGGCGGGCCTTGACCTTACCGTTCCCATTCATTATTTTGTAACATAGCCCCATTCGGATTCACCCCAGATTCGGATAATTTCAGAGCGGATAGGAAAACGATATGTTCGAAGTCGATACCGTTGCCCGTCAGACCCTCAACAACTGCGACATTAGTGATGCCCAGCATGCCGGACTGTATTCCACCTGCGGTCTGGCCCTGCGACTGCGGGATCTTTATAAGTGGGAACACCACCTGAATCCCTGGGAAGAAAAAGATTCATCTGAAATACTGGATTGGATTGGTGAAAAGGAAGCGCTCTGGGAAAAACTGGCAGATGCAAAATACACCGACCTATCGATCGAGGGTAAACGCTACGACCCCTTTGACACACCCGGAATCAATGCGGCACTGGAGCCCCACGGCCTTTTCTACGGAGCCGGGTATGCCTTCCGTTTAAAACCGACTTTTTTCCTGGCCGAGATCGAAAATAAAGCGCAGAGCAATGGTTACACCGTTTATACCCTCGGGCACGAATTGGCCCGTGACCTGCTTACCTTGCCGGCGCTTTCGCAGGACCAGACGATTCTGCTGCGAACCGATTCCGCGAGGCTGTATTTGTGGGATCAGATGGCATACATAAAAAAATCAGGCCGTGCGGCACTGCAATTTACCCTTGAACACTTCGGAATGAAAAACCAGCAACCTGAAGTCTTGCAGCAGCATCTACCCCAAATTCTGGCCGTCCAAAAGGACAACTACATATATCATGAGATCGGAGAACTCAGCGATTCTACGTTTAATCCGACAATCTGGCGCGAATTAATTGCCGCCTTTCCGCATTCACCCGTAGAGCTGCTCGCCAGAGGTCTCAAAGACCTGCTGGCGGACACCAGCCCAAAAGGAACGCTGCCCTATCTGATAAAAACCCGCAAAACGGCCGCTCTGGGACTGTATGCCGCTTTTTTGGATGGAATGCCAGCGGAACTTTTCCCCGAATTGAGAGACGCGTTTAATCACTTTACCAAAACCCGCAATTGGCGTATGATTAAAGAAGCGGCTGCCGAAGGCTATCGCCGTGCCACGAATTATACCTCTGAGATGGTTCACCTTTTTCAGACGGCTAACAAAAAGCAGCAGATGCAGTGGGCCAAAGATGAAATCGAGAAACGCCTGCTGGATAAAATCAAAAGAAGGGATATTTGAGGCTCATAAAACCGGGAGAGGTTGCATGAACTACGACGCTGAATTCTGTCAGCAGATTCGGGTAAGTGAAGAAGACAAGCGTCAATGCCTGGCGCTGATTTCTAAAATCCTATTTTTGGCCACCAATGCGCGCAATTACGGTTTGCTGTCACTGGGCCAAGAAGCCGAAGAAAGCACTTCATTTCTGCTGGGCAAGGGACTTCAGCTGGCAATGGACGGGGTCAAAAGCCATACAGCCAGAACGATACTGGAGCTTTATATCTTTACCGGGGATTACACGGGCAAGGATTTGCTGGGACGCTGCATCATCCTGGAAGGGGTAATGGGCATCCTGGAAGGCATGCATCCGAAGCTTCTCAAAGAGCTTCTGCTCTCATTCCTTGGTGAATCCGGTCACAGCATGTACAAAGAAGAATTTGAAGCCAGGGAAAAGGAAAAACTGGAATCCTATCTTCAGCAAATTGAAGAAAAACCCGCCGCATCCGATTCATCCGCCAAACTGGGCAACGTTATCGCCCGCCTCAACGGCAAGGCCATTAAACAATTTTTGCAGATCATCAATATCGAAGACCTGGCAAAGGCCATAAAAGATATGGATGGCAAAGTGCAAATAAAACTGTTCAACCTGCTGCCGGAAAGAGGCGCATCTCTGCTGCTGGAATCCGTTGAACAGATGGATTCGATTGGGCCGGGTGAAATCCTTGAGGCCCAGAATAAGGTGGTGGCAATTATATCCGAGCTGAAAGAGCAGGGGCGGATCGGTTGAAAAGCGGAACTATTCTATTTGCCGGCAAAAACTTTCTGCAACAAATCGGTTACCCGGGCTGCCGGCTGGGTGCGGATTTGTCTCTCCTGCTCGGCCAGCATTTTAAAAAGCCCTTTAAGGCCGCCATCGGTTACATACTGATCCAGGTCAAAACTCAAGCTTTTACCAAAGGGTATGCTTTGCGCCTTGGCATTCAAATCCTGAAACGACCGCGTAACCCCGACCTCCCCCATCGCGTCTTGAACAATGGGTTTAAAAAGCTCCTCGAGCCGGCCTGATGTTTTATCCTCAAAATAAAGCGTGGCCTCATTATCCCGTCCGTTGAGAATTTTGCCAGCATCCTCAAAACTCATCTGCCGGATTGCATCCTGGAAAATCGATTTTGCCTCGGGCGCGGCACGTTCGGCCGCGCGGTTCATACTCAGCTCGAATGCATCCACTTTTTGCCCGTAACCGGCCGCTCTTAAGAATTTCTCAACTTTCTGTACGGATTCAGGAAGCGGAATTTTAATATCCGGATTTCCATAATATCCATCCGCCTGAGACACCAGGGCCACGGCTTTTTGCGTTCCGACCTCGAGGGCTTCCTTCAGTCCTGCGATGATTTCATCATTCGTAAGCGCTCCTGAACCCCCCAAAGCGTCCTGGGCGCCCTTGACAATATCACTTAAACCGGCTGAAAATCCCGGATGGCCACCGGCGATTAAAATAACAGCCAGTATCAGAGCGATTATAAAACGATACGTTTTCATCATATGCTCCTTTATTAGAAGTTCGAATAGATTAGGATAACACATCATTTACTTTTAAATTCTTCAAATTCCGCAGTAAAACCGAATGCGATGGTCGGTTCTTCAGGCCAAAGATCTTAAATTTTTGGGTTATCGGCCTTTGGCATGCCTTACTGAGCAGCTTCCGGCTTGGCATCGGTGCTCTGCACTTCGGCTGCTTGCTGAACCTGGGTCATTGACCGAATTTCCGTCAAGCGGGTTTTCAGGACATTGATCTCATTGGCTTGGGATCCAATTGCTTCCTGGAGCTTCTGATTCTCAGCGGTCAAAACCTGATTATTACTTTTCAGCGATTGAAGCTCAGCGTTCTCTTTCTCAAGATCGGCCTTGCTTTCGATACACGCTTGAATTTGCTCTTCAAGTTGCTGATTCGTCGCAACCAAATTTTGATTCTGGCTGATGTCCGATTGAAGTTCAGTGATTTTTTGTTCCAGACCCGCTTTTTCCTCGGTTAAAGTCTGGATTTGCTCTGTTCGCTTCTGGTTTTCGACAGTCAGCTCTTGATCCGCTCCAATTTTTGAGCGAAGCTCTGTGTTTTCTTGCTCGACAACATTTTTGGCTTGAATCAACGATTGGATCTGGTCCATCAATTCCAGGTTCTTTTGGGTAAGATCCTTATCAGAACTCATCGCGACCTGAAGCGCTGCTTTTTCTTCCTCAAGAGATTTTATCTTTTGCTGAAGAATTCCATCCTCACCAGTGGCCCTGACCTCTTCTGTCGGTTTTTCTTCTTCGGTGGATTTTAAGCGCGCACCCTCTGCTCCCAATTGTTTTTCAAGTTCACTGTTTTTTTGTTCCAAGCTGGCGATGTATTTTACCGTATCTCTTAGAATACTCTTATAATCAGTGGGCTCATCGCCATTTAGGCCCCACCTGTAATAACCGGTTACAACCCCCCCGACAAATAAAAGAATTACCAGAATAGCGCCTGCAATGAGTTTGCTTTTCGCCGTCATCATTTTCCTCCTTTCAGCTGGCCATCAACTGAAAACGGATCCGTAAAAAATTTCGGTCTTTTTTAACAGCTTACATGAATGCCCGCAGCAACCTGCCTGCCTTCCTGAAAAAGTTTATTAAAAACCTCGATCGCTTTGGATGTCTTCTTTTCAATTAACACAATGTGATGGGTTGCTAATTTTTCGCGCAAAGGAGCACTGGTCTTCATTAACCCCGGGGAACCCTTGCCAATGACTACGATCTCCGGTTTGGCTTCCAGAATATCGGCGACATCCTCGACATCAACTCGGTGACCGCTCTTTCGCCACCAGTCCGAAATTACCTGCCCTCGCACAATTTTAATGTCATCCCGATAGGTCTTGCCATTGACAACGATTTTGCCGAATGAAAAATCCGTGATCATATATTACCATCATTAGATTGTTTGGAAGTGGTATATTGATTATTAAACTTAAAAAATAATTGTCAAGAGAACTGGATATGATAGAGTGACAATCACAAATTGCTTCAAAGCGAACGTGCACCAAGTTAAAGAAAAGGAATCGAGCGCCGATGATGAAGAACAAGCGTACGGAAATAATCGTCCCTAAAGACCGGGCGATATTCTGGCTCGATAAAAACGGGCGCTGGCACAACGCGCACGGGGAATTTCAGCACAAAAAGATCATCGACTATTTCCATTCCTCAATTCAAAAAGACGAAAAGGGGTATTACCTTTTCCAGGAAAGGGGAAATCTGCGCGAAAAAGTTTACTTCCATTATGAAGACACCGCATTGTTTGCGGTGGATTTAATTAAAGACGAGGATATCACGCTGATACTGAACACCAAAAGGCAGATAAAGCTGAAGCCTAAAAACCTTTTTACGAGAAATGACAACCTTTACATGCGGCTGGGGCAGGAAACCATCAAGTTTGCCGAGCGGGGCTTAATGAAAATCTCGGATCTGCTGGAATTTAAAGATGAACAGTATTTTATAAAAGTAAAAAACAGAAGATACCGCATCGTTGAAAAATAAACCTAGTGCAAGCAAACCATCGGGCACTGCGGCGTGATTTCCAGACAGGTTCAAGTTAGGGGCTTCGCCCCAATTGGAATAGTGGAATAATGGGTCCTGGGATAGTGGCTTCCCAACATTGATGACCACAAAAACCACTATATTTCCAGCAAGTTGTAGAAATTCCGAGACCGTTAATGACAGGGCGGGGCCGTCACCAGCAGTTGAAATATTTTGGTTTGCTGTTTCTCGACGGCCCATTTCGAGGCTGTTTTCCGCTGGTTATCCATAGCTCGAACATCCGCACAATGGGTCAGAAGCGTTTGCACCACGGCTGCATGCCCCCGTTTGGCGGCGATGATCAAGGCCGTGTTGCTGTTCTTATCTTTGAGGTTAACATCGGCTCCAAAAGAAATCAGCTGCTGAACCACCTTATCGTGTCCGCCGGCGGCGGCAAAAATCAAAGCGGTTTTTCCGCTGCTTTCCGGCATATTGACAGCGGCTGCGCTGGGTCGCAAATCGGCTAAGATCCCTTGATGGCCGTTCAGAGCCGCAAACATGACGGCGGTGGCACCGCTGTCATTTCGAATGTCAATCCGGGCACCGCTGTTGAGC
The DNA here is from genome assembly GCA_963706575.1 of uncultured delta proteobacterium. Classification (GTDB taxonomy): domain Bacteria; phylum Desulfobacterota; class Desulfobacteria; order Desulfobacterales; family JAHEIW01; genus JAHEIW01. The sequence goes on from CAVPNL010000012.1 coordinate 131,001, forward strand.
AATAGATTGGCGATTTCGCGGTGGCCGAATTGGGCCGCCATCATCAGAGACGTCCAGCCCGCATTTTCCTGGGTATCTACGCCGGCACCTCTGACGATTAACTCCCGGACAATATCTTCGTGGCCCTCATAGGTGGCTTTCATTAGAGCCGTCCAGCCGTCTTCATTCCTGGCTTCCACCGGCACGCCCTGATCCAGAAACCCTTTCACCTCATCGATCTCACCCAGTTCAGCCGCGCTGATCAGCTGTTCGGAAAGCGTGCCGGCGCAAACCCGGCCGGTCGAAAAAATGACAACCCCCGACAGGGTGATCAGGATTGAAAGCCAGGCGGTTGGGCGAAGCATATGAACTTTCCTCCGGGGCCGACAGCAACTCTAGAATGATTGCGCGAATCGCTCACATGCCGCGGGCCGGCATTAATCTGTGGGTGATTCTTCGGGGCAGCATTCCTCGATTTCTTTCTCCAGCTTTTTTGAGTATTCCTCAAGTTTGGCTTTGGCCGCTTCAAGTTCATCTATAATCTGTATCCGTTCGAATTCTCTGGCCTCAACTTTGACCAGCATCATGCCAAATGATTCGGCCAATTCTGCCAGAATGCTCGGATATCTGCCTTTTTTGGACAGTTCGAATAAGCGTTCCGAATCTGATTTGTCATATTTGCCGGATGCAATTTTCTTGCAGCAGCCATTCAGCATGTCAAATAAATCGAGGTAATAACGCTCGAAATCCATTTTTGTGTTCCTTTCTTAACTGATTTTTAAATATAACGTGTTTTTTGGCGCTGCGCAATAATGAAGCCCATAAGGATGCAGTTCGGCTTCGAGTAATTCGTTTGTAAATCCAACGAACATCCACATTCTGTGGTTTCAACAATTGATTCCCTGCAAACATGACCCGCGCGAGGCCGAGTGTGTTGACTAATGTCTCAAAAAGCGATACTTTCAGAGCGTTCTACCACATCCGTTTACCCAACATTTTAGAGGCTAAGCAAATGCGCAGGTCAATTCATCTGATTTTTCTCACAACCGTCTTTTTGATGAGCACCGGCAGCCTGAATGCCGCCGATCTGAAAAATGGTTTTTTTGATATCCAATGGAAAGCCAACCTGTCCCAGACGGCCGACTTTGAAAAAGTCGGGGAAAATTTAAATGTCAGCTATTTTATCAACCCCAAGCGCGTTTTCACAATTAATGACATTAGAATCCAGGATGTGGTCTATGGCTCCCACGCGAATCAGTTTTTTGCCGTCTACATCAATATCGATAATATCGAAGTCTTCGCGCAGCTTAGAAGGCATATGAACCGCATTTACGGTGTGCCCAAAATTACAAGGACAATGTCGGCGGAGCAGACCACATATCGATGGAAGCATGAGAAAACCAAAATCAAGCTGAAAACCTACGAAAACAAAAACAATATGAAATTGGCATTTTACTACATACCGCTTTCCCGGCAGGTAAATGAAAGCCAGCAGGAAGCCTTTCACGAAAATTTCAGTCGTTCGCGGTTTCCCCTGGATGACAGCAGAAAGCAAAGGGCGATGAACCTGATGGAACTGGAGGACCTGGGACCCCGCTAAACCTGAAACATTAGGGCCCGTTTCCATCCTGGGATGCCAGTTGAATCTTTTCCGCAATTTCATTTAAAATCAACTCGATCCTCGCCCGCCGAATTTCCATAAATTCTTCCGGAAGCCACTTCTCAGGCGGCGGCAATAAAGCTTGGAAAACAATGGGCATCATCAACCCCAGAACCGCCCCCATTAGAACTGCTGCAGCAATTATGCCGGTAGTATAACTCAGGTAGTCGCCCTTTTGGAAAAACAGGGTTGGGCGGAGCGTCATCAGCAGGTAGGTAAAGCTGGAGGCCAGAAGAAAGAGAAACAGGACTTTTTGACCGGCTATCGCCAGTTCCCTTCGATCCTTGCGTTCGATTGTCTTTCCAGTTTATTCACTCGGTGGACCAGTTGACTGCTGGGGGTATTCTCTTTCAGGATTTTGATTTCTTTAAATAAATCGACAATTAACAGGCCCTGCTGCGCGTTGGCCTCAATCGCCAGGTTACTGGTATCCCGCCATGAAGTGACACGAAAAAATGTAACCCCGTCAATCGTTTTGCTGGGGTATTTTGCTGCCAATCGTTTTGAAATACCGCTGGCCGTTTCGGCCGGAAATGCCCAGATATGTTTGTGCCCATCCGGATCAATAATGCCCAACAGATACACATTTGAACTCCCATCGGACGAAGACCCTGCCGGGCTTTTTGCCAGCAAGGGCATGCTGAGCATAAATACAGCGATCACAAAAACCAAAACCCCAAGGGCATGAATAATAAAAATCGATTTTTTTTTCATAATATATCCTCACATATTAAAAATATGATGCCCGCAGAATTCACGGCCGGAACCGTTCCCGGGCTTGGCCCCAATTTGATTCAGGCTAAATATAACCGCCTTTGGGTCATTCGTCACTAAAAAATTTCCCATTGCGGCAATATGTGATCTTGGATCGCACCTGCACGCCGGGTCTGAGTTGACACACCTGCCACTTTTTCATATGGTGCATCCGAGCACCCGGGCGTGCCGCGGTGCAATCCTAGCGGCAGGAGATTTGGCAGTTCAATGGAAAAACACAGCGATGTTCTTGTAATCGGCGGGGGTATTATCGGATTGGCCTGTGCCTACTATCTGGCCAAAGCAGGCAAAAATGTTCGCCTGCTGGAGCAGGATACTATCGGTGCCGACACCGCTGCCTCCTACGGAAACTGCGGTCTCGTTTTTATCAGCCATCTGGTTCCGCTGTGCGCCCCCGGCACCATCCGGCACGAAATCATGCGCCGCTTACAAGGGGGTTCTCCCCTCTATATTAAGCTGGCACCGGATGTTAAGCGGTTTAAATGGTTATGGAACTTCGCAAGAAAGTGCAACAATAAGCACATGGCTTATGCCATTAAACCGCGCGGCAAGATTTTACAAAATTCCATAGAGCTGCTGGTGAAGCTGTTAGAAGAGGAGCATATCGAATGTGACTGGGAGGAAAAAGGGGTTCTGATGGTGTTTAAATCCCGGTCCGAAATGCAGCAATATGGCAAAACCAACAACCTGATGAAGCCCTATGGACTGGATGCGGTTTCACTGGTCGGCGATGCGCTCTTTGATCTCGAGCCGGCGCTTCACAGGGACGTTTACGGCGCCTGGTTTCACAAAAAGGACAGTCACCTACGTCCGGAAAAATTGCTGCTGGGTTGGCAGCAGGTTCTGCTGAAAATGGGTGTGATTATCGAAGAAAACTGCCGTCTGGAAGACCTGGCTGCGGAAAGCCGGCGAATCCGCCATGCGGAGACGACCAGCGGTATTTATACCGCGGATGAATATGTTCTGGCCACCGGCGCATGGACGCCTCAGCTTACCGATCGGCTAAAACTAAGCCTGCCGGTTGAGCCCGGCAAAGGTTACAGCCTCACCATTACCCGACCGGCTGTGTGCCCGACAATTCCATGTTACTTTAGTGAACCCAGCGTTGTGGCGACCCCCTGGAAAGACGGATTTCGCCTGGGCGGCACCATGGAATTTTCAGGCTTTAATTCCGATATTCTTGCCCGGCGTATTCAAAATCTGATTTCCGGCGCCAATGAATACTTAAAAGAGCCCATCGGTGAGCCTTTAATGGAAGAGTGGGTGGGCATGCGCCCCATGGTTTACGACGATCTGCCGATCATCGATCGTGCACCGAATCACCCCAACCTGGTGGTGGCCACCGGCCATGGGATGCAGGGTATTTCCATGGCGACCGGCACCGGAAAACTGGTGGCTGATATCATTACCGGACGCAAGCCTCACATTGATCCGACTGCGTTCGGCATCCAGCGATTTCTCTAACGTCTCTATTTTTTATCCGCACTCACCTAATAGAAGAGCGCTACCATGAAATACGGAGCCATGAACTTTCCGATCAAACCGGTTGCCGACGAGCTGGCAGATATCGCCGCCCTGGGCTTCGATTATCTGGAGCTATCGATGGATCCGCCCCAGGCGCATTATGCGACCATCCGACAACAGATGAATTCGATTTTAAGCGCCCTGGCGTCGCAATCCATGAACATTATCTGCCATCTTCCAACCTTTGTTTCCACCGCCGACCTGACAGACAGCATCCGCGAAGCATCGCTGTCGGAAATGTTTAATTCACTGGAAGTTGCGGCTGAGCTTGGATCGCAAAAAGTCGTTTTGCACCCCGGCCATATCGGTGGACTGGGGATCTATATCGAGGAGACCGCGCTGGCCCATGCAAATAATAGTCTGGCGGCAATCATCGATCGCGCGCAAACGCTGGGGCTTTGCGTCTGTCTTGAGAACATGTTTCCCAGATGCCGGGCTTTTGTTGAGCCGGCCGATTTTGTTGAAATTTTGCAGCGCTTTCCGGATCTCAAGCTGACACTGGACACCGGCCACGCCAACATCGGTAATCCGGGCGGGCGGCGCATTCTAGAATTTATCGAAAAATTCGGCCACCGCATCGGGCATCTGCACATCAGTGATAATTTTGGCGAACGCGATGATCATATCCCGCTAGGCGCCGGCAAAATCGATTTTTTAAAAATTGTAAGGGCACTAAAGCAATGCGAATACGATGACACCGCCACCCTGGAAATATTTTCTGAAGACCGTCGGGAGTTAAAAAAGAGCCGGGATCGGTTTGATCGTCTCTTTAAAAACAGATGACAGAGAGCGGATGTCAGATTTCGGAAAACAGAAGACTAGGGGTTAAACAATGGATAGCAGTATTTTTTCTGGCATCTTCTGTCTTCTGTCATCTGACATCTGACCTCGTTACTAAACAAAGGAAACCGAACATGGCACTCATGATCATTGCACCGGACATTAAAGCAACCTCCTGGGTGAAACATCTCAGCAGGCTGGACCCCAGCATCGATATACGCGTCTGGCCCGATAGCGGCGATGGGGATGAGATTGAATTTGCACTATCCTGGAATCATCCGGCCGGCGAGTTAAATAAATATAAGAATTTAAAGTGTATCGCTTCTCTGGGGGCCGGGGTTGAACATATCCTGACAGACCCGGATCTGCCGGCAGGGGTGCCGATCACCCGGGTGGTGGAACATTGCATGGCTCAATCGATGAGCGAATACGTGGTTTTAAGCGTCCTCAACTACTGCCGTCAATTTGATACTTACCGCAACGATCAGACGCAAAAACAGTGGCACCCTCGAAAACCGCTTTTGGCGGAAGATCTGGGTATCGGCATTATGGGATTGGGTCAGCTCGGTGCCGATGCAGCCAAAAAATTAAGCTACCTGGGCTTTACGGTAGCCGGTTGGAGTCGGCGGCCGAAAGACATCGTCGCGGTGGATTGTTTTGCCGGGGAAGCGGAGCTATCGGAATTTTTATCCCGTAGCCACATTTTAATCTGTCTGCTGCCGCTAACAGCGGCAACCAAAGGCATCTTAAATCGTAGAATATTTACGCAGCTGCCGTCCGGCGCCTATGTTATCAACGTCGCACGCGGGCAGCATCTGAACGAAAAGGACCTCATCGCGGCATTGGATTCCGGCCAGCTGACCGGTGCCTGTCTGGATGTATTCGAAGTCGAACCTTTGCCGCCAGACCACCCCTTCTGGAACCACCCCCAAATAAAGGTGACACCGCACATTTCCAGCCTCACCTTTCCCAAAGCCGTAGCGCCGCAAATCATTGAAAATTATCAGCGCACCAAAACCGGCAAGCCCCTGCTGCATGTCGTTGACGTAGAGCGCGGTTATTAGAACCCTTCTCAAAAATGTCTTTTGGCCCAATATCTTTGTTGGTGCCTGTCTCGGCGTAGCCACGCTTTTCGCGTGGCGAAGACGGGATCTTGAACCAAAATCCTATTTTTGAGAAGGGTTCGAAATCGGTGTCGATCGACGGCGGCAAGGGATGGGTTCTTTTAAAGACCGATGATCTCAAGTCGGGATATCAGTTGCTCAAAATCAGCCTGGGAAATCTGCTCCCAGGCGGTGGAAGGCCTGAATTGAAGTGATGATTTGGCGTCCGGGGCAAAAAACTTGCCGGACTGAAGTTCGGGCTTGCTGAGCCGATATTGAAACTCATCTCCCAGATCCAGGATGAGGTCCAGATCGTCGGTGTCCTCCAGCAGTTCGACCAGAAGGATGTTTTGAACCCGGCCACTGCCTTTCAGGTGTCGCTGGCCCTGCGGCCCTGCATAGACCTCAATAACGGCATCTTCAACCGCAACCGCACGGTTGTCCGGTGCAATGATAAGCGCCTGTTCCACTGCGTATTCACCTTCGACAAACGGAATCCAATTGACCATTTCCATGTTCCCTCTGAGTACAACGGCATTGAGATTTGCGCTCACTTAGACTTTACCATAAATTCGATCACTTTGGTCAAGAGTTACTTGCTATCGGAGGACCAGATCTGATATGAATCTCTTTCCCAAAATGAGCGTTTCAAATTCCCGCAAACGCAGGAAGACTTCGCTGGCGCATGCAGAATGGAAGGGCATGATCTTCTCACGAAAGAAAATTGCAGCTTCAGGTGTTTTCTATGGCTGGTACGTGCTCGCCGCCAGTTTTTTCCTCCTTTTTTTCCAATCCGGCGCCCGTTTTTCTTTCGGGATCATGTTTAAGCCCATGGCTGCCGAAATGGGCTGGAGTCGAGCGTCAATTTCATCGGCTTTTTTTCTCAATGCGGTATTTTTCGCCCTGGCCATGAGCCTCGCCGGGAAGCTTTACGACCGCTACGGACCCCGCTGGGTAATATTGGTTTCAACCGTGCTGCTGGGAGCGGGTTACATCTGCACTTCCCAGGTTTATTCCCTGTGGCAATTCCACCTTTTTTACGGCGTATTAACCGCAGTGGGCATCGGTGGCGCATCGGTTCCGTTAATTGCGGCCCTGATGAGCAAATGGTTTGCCAGCCGCAGAGGTCTGGCCATCAGCCTGGCTCTATCGGGGAATTGTTTGGGCCAATTCGTACTGGTTCCCATTATCAATTGGTTTGTATTAGCCTACGGCTGGCGATTCTCATACGTACTTCTAGGCTTTATCATTCTGGCCGGGAATATCCTGCTGGTCTTAACGGTGATAAAAGGCGACCCTGAAGATATGGGCATCAAACCGTATGGATATGATTCGGTCGATGCGGCTACCACACCCGAAAAACCAAACAACACAGTCCCCCAGCCAAACGATTTGAGCCTGATGCAGGCCAGTAAAGCCCCATCATTCTGGTTCTTTTTGCTCTTTATGTTTATTTGCGGCAGCGGTGATTTTCTGGTGGCCGCTCACCTGGTCCCGGTTGTGACCGATTACGGTGTCTCCCCCACCGCGGCGGCCAACATGATGGCCTGGTTTGGCCTCTTGAGCATGGGGGGGATCCTGATTGCCGGGCCCGCTTCAGACCTAATCGGTAACAAAATCCCCATCGCCCTCACTTTTGTTCTGCGCCTGATACTGTTTTTGATGATTTTGAAATATCCCAGCCCCATCACCTTTTTTATTTTCGCAGTCGGCTTTGGGTTTACCTTGTTGATTACGGCACCGCTTACGACAACTCTGGTTGGACGGCTTTACGGATTTACCCATATGGGTATGATTTCAGGCTTTATTACCACCATCCACCATCTCGGCGGCGGCTTCTGGGCCTTTATGGGTGGTGCCCTCTTCGACAAAACCGGCAGTTATCAAATTACATTCGCCCTTTCGGCCGCGCTGGCGGTCATCGCCATTATCAGCACTCTGGCCATAAAAGAAAAAAGGCACATTATAAACTAAGCGTCCGGGTTTGATGATTTTGTTTACTTGAGGTTGGTTGCCGTGAAAAAGCCCCCGCTCCTTCAGAAACGCAGACAGGCTAAACACCCGCCGGGACGAAACGAAGGCGTTTTGCAAGTCTTCAAGTTTCTTGTCAGGATCTTGCTGCTACCCTTTTATCGTCTCGAGACAGACGGATTGCAGAATCTGCCCCGGGACAGTGCCTTTATCCTTTTATCCAAACACCAGCGCTGGGAAGACATCCCGCTGCTGGGCCTTGCCACGCCACGTCCACTTTATTATATCGCCAAATATGAACTATTCAAAAATGCCCTGAGCAACCGGTTTTTCAGCGCAATGGGCGGCATCCCCTTGAACCGGCAACGCCCCCTTGAAAGCCGACACTTTTTACAGGTCACCATTCAAGTGCTTGAAAAGGGTGAAGGGATCGTCATCTTCCCGGAAGGGACCTATTACCGCAACAAAATGGGACACGGCCAGAGCGGCATGATCAGATTTGTGCTTTCCCGTCTGAAGCTTCCCTTCATCCCCGTCGGCATCAATTATGCCGCCAACGGCTGGCGAACCCGTGTTCGCATAAACTTTGGCAAAGCGTTTCATGCCGATCCGGCTTTAGCCGCAGACACCTTTGTAAGCCGTATGATGAAAGAAATTGCAGCGCTTTCGGGGTTGTCCATCGATTAGGACTTGAATCGGGCAGGGACATCATATTTTCAATTGGACCTATCCATTTTTCGCCCCACAAGAATTCAACAGTGCCCCACATGACTGAATTAAAATTATTATTTAAGTGGTTGTTTTATTCATTTATGCGTGATTCGAATCACTAGAATTGAATTTAGTAAATAAATTTAAAAAACTGTTGATTCGCTTAAAATAGTACTATAAGGAAAGGTTCTAGCGGACAAAGGCCGGTGCTACCGGTCGAGAGCAGTAACTCCCCCCAAGTATTTTTCTAGCCAAGAGAAGAAGAAAGTCAAAATTTAACGGTTAAACGTTAGCCAGATGGTGAAAACATGGATGCGATATTGAACCCGTTGCGCGACGCGGTCCCAGCAACCAAGTACTTTCACGACAACTGGGGTACGCGATCGGGCAGTGACCGGCGACAAAAAAATGGATTATACCTGGGCCCTGAAAGAAGGGTACGCACCGAACGCCGCAGTGGATTTGATCGCCGCCGGCTCTCTTTTGTCAAAAGAAGAGCGGTGATGGACTTAAGGGAAGCTTACAGAGACTTATAATCAGAACGATTTAATAATTTAAGATATAACAGACAGGGTATATCATACCCTGTTTTTTTTTGACTTATCTTTACTCTATTTTACTCTATTTTACATGTCTTTACGCTAGTCATATAAATCTTTAAAGGCCGACAGCACGAAATGGATTGCAGTGGTTTTGTTTCAGGAAATATTTTGACCGCTGCGCCGATAACCCCAGATGAAATTGATGCTTGAATCTAATCCGATTCAACCCTATAATACAGGTCGCATTAGAAGTGGTTTCAAAACCTCAGATCAGGTTCCCCGCTTTAACGCGGGATTGCACGTCTTTATTTTAAGAAATTAATGTGTGCATCAAAGCCCCGCTTAGCGGGGCGACGCAGCCATTGGGCCTTGGATGGGGTTTTGAACCACTGATAGGCACCTTTCAACGATAACCGTCAATCTAAAGTTTGCTGAAGCCATGGCTGAAATTAGACCATTCAAATCGTGGCGTTATCGCCCATCATTATTAAAAAACATCGGGGAGCTCACCTCGCCGTTGTTTGATGTGGCCTCTGAAAGGCAACGTGAGGCGCTTTACGGCAATCCGCTCAACAGTATTCACCTCTCGATTCCCCGGGGGGATCAGCCGGCTGAAAACGCGGCAGCGATTTTGAATGAATGGAAGCAGAAAAATTATATCATTCAGGATCAGGTACCCGGCATTTATGTATATTACCAATATTTTTCTTTACCGTCTGATCCCAAACCCTATTGTCGTAAGGGGTTTATCTGCAAGATCAGGGTCCACGAATGGCAGGACAACATCATTTTAAGGCATGAAAACACAATGAATGAAGCGGTCGATGGGCAGATCGAGCTGCTAGCCGCAACCCGGCTGAACGCCAGTCCGACACACGGGCTATACACGGATGAATCGTTTGAACTGGAACCGTATATGGATGCCTGCATCCAGGACCCGATTTGTGAAGCTGAGGATTATCAGGGGGTAAAAGATGTGATGGGTATCATCCAGGATGAATCCATTATTGCCAAATTTGTTGAGCGACTAAAAGACGAACCGGTTATTCTGGCTGATGGCCACCACCGCTATGCGGGTTCTCTGGCCTATATGAAGCAGCAGATGGCCAGCAATCCGGCACATAAAGGCGATGAAGGTTATAATTTTCACTTGATGTGGCTCACCAACACCGAAGCAAACGACCTTCGAATACTGCCAACCCACCGCCTGATTAAAGATCTGGAAAATTTTGATGAAACCGACATCGTGAAAAACTTTGAACCCAATTTTAGAATTAAAGCGGTGGCGGATCCAGGTGAAATCCACGAGTTCATTCTGGGCAAACCCTGGACATTTGGACTTATTTTCAAGGAAAATGCGTATGCGGTCCGGTTAAAGCCAGAAGTCTTTCCGGCGCTAAACTGGAATTTCCCGGAGCAGGTAAAGAAGCTGGATCTGACGGTGGCGCATTATTTTATCATTGAGGATATTCTGGGCATTCCGGGGAAAAAACAAAATACCTCAGCGAATATTGAATATGAAAGAAATTTCACAAAATGTATGACCGCCGTTATGCAGGATAAAGCGCAGATGGCGATCATTATCAACGATGTTTGTATTGAGGATGTGAAAAAGGTCTGCGGCTGCGGCTTTACGATGCCTCCCAAATCCACCTTTTTTTACCCCAAGGCTGTCTGTGGCTTTCTTTTTTCTTCCTTATAAAATGGATTCACCGCAGAGACGCAGAGCCCGCAGAGAAAAAATTTCTTTATAAAAAAAACTCTGCGGGCTCTGCGTCTCTGCGGTGCGCTAAATCAAGAAAATGGCGCCTGGAGGTGATTTTTAGCCGGCGCTCAAAACCGTTTCAATCCGCTCCAGGGCCCAGTCGATTTCATCTTTGGTGATCACCAGCGGCGGGGCAAAACGAATCGTGTCTTCATGGGTCTCTTTACAAAGCAGCCCCATGGACATCAATGTTTCGCAATATGTGCGGGCACCGCCGGCATCCGGCATCAGCTCAACCGCCAGCATGAGTCCCCTGCCCCGCACCTCTTTAATGTGAGGTGAGCGGATTTTCGACAGGTTCGTCAAAAAATAATTCCCCATCTTTGCGGCGTTTTCAATCATATGCTCTTCGACCAAAACCTTAAGTGCCGTCCGCGCAATGGCACAGGCCAGCGGGTTGCCGCCAAAGGTGCTGCCGTGTTCCCCGGGGCGTAAAACATCCATGACTTCCTTGTTGGAAAGTACCGCTGAAATAGGATAAAAACCGCCGGAAAGCGCTTTGCCGATTAGGGTCAGGTCGGCTTCGATCCCCTCATGTTCCTCGGCCAGCAGCTTGCCGGTACGACCCAGGCCGGTCTGGATTTCATCCAGCACTAAGACGACATTGTTTTGCGAACAGATGGATCTGGCTTTGCGCAGATAACCGTCAGGCGGTATGATTACGCCGGCTTCGCCCTGAATGGGTTCTGCCAGAAAAGCGACCGTGTTCGGTGTGATGGCAGCTTCAAGCGCGTCACTATCGCCGAAAGGAATAATCTTAAATCCGGGGGTGAAGGGACCGAAATTTTCCCGTGACGGTTTATCGGTGCTGAAACCAACAATGGTGATCGTGCGTCCGTGAAAATTATTTTCGCAAACAATAATTTCAGCTTGATCCCGCGGAACCCCTTTGACTTGATAGCCCCATTTGCGAACAGCCTTGATAACCGTTTCCACCGCCTCGGCACCACTGTTCATGGGCAATACTTTGTGGGAGTTCGTCAGATCACAGATTTCTTTATAAAGCAGTCCCAGCTGATTGTTGCGAAACGCCCGGGATGTCAGGGTCAGTATCTGTGACTGTTCGATCATGGTGCCCATGATTTTCGGGTGGCAGTGGCCTTGATTGACCGCCGAATACGCCGAAAGGCAGTCCATATATTTGTTGCCTTCCACATCCCATACCCAGATACCTTCACCACGGTTTAGGACGACATCCAGCGGCTTGTAATTGTGGGCACCCAGTTCATCTTCAAGGTTTATGTAGTCTTGAGGTTTCATGGGTTGTCCTTCGTATTCAGCCTTCATAATGAATACCTGCGCGACAGCTAAAGTTTTTGTGGTATTATTTCATATTAGCGTTGCCGGGTCAATAATATCAAAATGCTGTGGATTGGAGCTGGTCGATGGGTGCTTTGGTGGATATCGGGCGGGTAATGATCGTTTCAAATAAACACCGGATTGGAACGAGCAAGATTTCCCCGCCCATCTCCAATCTCCAGGCGGGCGAGCAGCCCTGCCAATCCGGAGTAAAGTTCAAGTTCTTAGAAAATTTTTGTTAATATAAAAAAAGATTTCGCTACCGATTTGTATCGACTGCTCAACTTCTTTTGCAAATTTAACCTATTTATGATTTATCATTTTTCATATGCTAAAGATCAGAAAAACGGACATTGTTTGAAACACGTTGGAATTCATCATAGCAACTAAAAAGGCTCAAATGAAGGAGGCAAATATGAGAACCATTGTTATCTTTATAACAGTGATCGTACTGATTGTGGCTGCTGGGCTCGCAGACAGTGAAGCGGATGATAAACGCACCCTACTATACGGCATATAACATGTGGAAGTCTTCAAAGATGAAGTGCATCAATTTTAAGGAGGGTGACGACATTTTACCTGCAGGCACGGAAGTCCGCAGTGTTCGAATCTTTCAACACATCATTGCCTTTACAACTGTGAATGATGGCAAAACCTATTCTGTTGGTTTTACCCAGAGATGGCACCCTAAAAAAACAGCTGATGACTACAGGAAAATGATGTTTACGACGAAAAATTTTGGAGAATTAACAGAAGGGCTGAGTGAAATTGAAATAGACGCTATGAAGAAAGGCATCCTGGTGAATGGAATGAGCAAAAGAGCGGTGTTTATTTGTTATGGTCCTCCGCCGGAACACCATACTCCGAACCTGGATGTCAAAACCTGGTACTATTGGAAAAATAGGCGGGACAAGTTTGCGGTAAGTTTTGACCAAGATCAAAAGCTAGTGTTAAATAATTAGGGCGGCAAAGTGGATCCCAAGACGAAAATAACAGGAGAGGATACAGTCCTGAACAAAATTTCAATTAATATTTGTTTTAATTATTAATTAAGGGGCTTTAAAAATGAAGCGCCTGAATATTTTTGTCGTTTTAATTGTATGCTCATTACTATTTTTATTTTTTGACAGTTGCATCCAGGATATTTGCGTTGAGATACCACCACATATGCCGGCCGATAATAATAGTCAGCTTCCCGCAATCCCTTCCCAAAAAATCTGTCTGAAAGCGATCAAAGATGTCCGGATTCTGGATCGTGCTGAAGGTACAAGAGAAGCCGCATTTGGTGTGCCGATGGGTACTGTTGATTTTTATCCGTTCGGTAGAGTCAATGTTCAAAGATGTAATTAAAGCAGAATTCCAAAGCGCCGGCCATACTTTGGCCAAAGACGAACAGCCCATTACCCTTGCGGGGGAGATACTGACATTTGAAGTTAGTACAGATACAACCCCTTTGTATTGGGATATTATTGGAAGAAGCCTGGTTGAACTGCAAATTAAAAGAGTTGACGGCAAAGCATCGAAACACAACTACGCATCAATCTGTAAAAAAGGACCTACATTTACCCGAGCAGCACGCTCATTCAAAAAGCCATGAAAAACTGTATAAACGATTTCGCAAATAAGCTAAGCGAATGACGATAAATTAGCCCAAGCGCTGATGTAGAAAAACCATGACCATCTAAAGCACCAAACAAAAGCCGAGGGCTACTAATTCTTCAATTATGATCCGCCCAAAAATTTAATTGCGGAGAAAGGAAATAGCTATGAAACATCGTCCGGCTTTATTATTCATTGCTTTGGCCGTGATCGGCCTGTCTAGCAGGCCTTTGCCCGCGATGATAGGTTAATGTTCCCCATAAATGATGCATTGGCGACACCCGCGGCTCAAGAAAAACTGCAGGGCATTGATTTTTATTTCGGCAATCAGAAGCATCCCAAAATACTAAAGGACTTTGGGGAGTTTAGCACGAATAAAAAAACGAATGCCATTAATAAATCAGACCTCCAGGCCTGTGAATGGGTTTTTCTGTGCGCTCTGTTGAGTTTACAGGAACGGGCGAGAAGGCACGGGGCGAACGCCGTGATCAACATTAAGAGCAATTATCGGAACAACGAAGTGTTGAGCGATACAGAGTTTCAATGCGGCGCGGGCACCCTATTTGCCGGGGTGGCGCTCAAGGGTCGCATTGTAAAACTCGCCAAGTAACGCTATCGTATGGTTTTCTTCCTTATCAAAGTATGACTGGAATAAAATTGAATAGAAAAAGCCTATTTGTCGGATTTATCATTCAATTTATCATCATTTTCATACTCTTCTCATCGTGCGCAACGACCCCTAAGATTGGGCAACCGATAAATAGACAATTAAAAGATGGCGTTTATGAAGGCAGCTATACGGGAGGCCCCAATAAAGCATTTGTAAAGGTAACCATAGAAGATAATAAGATAATAGAAATTCAAATCATAGAACACTGGACATTGAAAGGGCAAAAAGCAGACCTGATTATACCGGGCAGAATCCTAGAAAACCAAAGGACGGATGTGGATGTCGTTAGCGGCGCCACAAATAGCAGCATTGTAATTATGAATGCTGTTCAAAGAGCAGTTGAAAAAGCCTATGAAAACTAACGCAATAACATTTCAAAGGAGGTGGTATGAAAGTACTGGCAATTAATTCCAGCCCCCGCAGTGGTGGTCAGAGCAAAACCGAACTCATGCTTAATCACCTTGCCGAAGGCATGCAGGAAGCCGGTGCCAACGTCGAGGTGGTGAACCTACGTGAGAAAAAAATTAAAAATTGCATCGGCTGCTACACATGTTGGACCAAAACCCCAGGCAAATGCGTGCACAAGGACGACATGGCCAAAGAACTATTCCCGAAATGGCTGGAATCCGACATGCGTGGTCTATGCGACCCCCCTTTATTACCATTTCATTAATCGCGCGATGAGTACCTTTTTAGAGCGCACGCTTCCAGCCATACAGCCTTTCTTTGAGCGAATCGAAGGAAAAACTTACCACCCCCTGCGCCAAAAGGTTCCCTCGATTGTCTTACTCTCTGTTTGCGGATTTCCCGAGGGATCGGAATTTGACCCACTCTCAGAATTTGTCAATCGTACGCGCCATAAAGATGTAACGATTGTGGCCGAAATTTATCGGTCCGCTGCTGAGGCTATGACAAGTGCTTTTTTGCAGGATAAAAGAAACGACATACTGGAAGCAACAAAATTGGCGGGCAAAGAATTGGTACTGACCGGGGCGGTATCGCCTGAAACAATGGCGAAGATCAGGCAACCTCTGATAGATCCCCAGACCTTTGCAGATATGGGAAATATTTATTGGAAAACGTGCATTGCTGAAGGCGTGACACCAAAAGAATTTAAGGAAAGAAAAATGGTCCCTCGGCCGGATTCCATTGAGAGCTTCATGCTGCTCCTGCCCTTCGGTCTCAATACAGAAGCAGTCGGCGAACAAAAGATCAATCTGCAGTTCAACTTTTCCGGTGAAGTAACGGATTCATGTTATTTTATTATTGAAAACGGTCATGTTGAACCCAAAAATGGCATTGCCAAAAGCCCGGACATCACCATAGAGACTCCTTTTGATATCTGGATGGATATCATGACCGGCAAAGCTGATGGCCAACAAATGTTTCTGCAGGAAAAATACAGGATACACGGTGACAGTACCCTAATAATTCAACTTTTAAAAAAGGACATTGACGAGCACCGATCCTCCAGGAAATTACCGCAATGAAGGGGTGCGGGTATTATAGCGCTTCCGATAGATTTTGGTTTCATTTGAAAACAACCATGAAAAAGATGCTTCACTGTATGGTTAATCGGCCTGGCAAATATTTGGAACCGCTCAACAGACTGTTGCCCGCGACGACCGGTTATTGTTTCCAATTGGTGAGGCCTTGTCGACAGTTGCAGCACAAAATAGACTTCAGGGCATTGATTTTTATTTCGGCGACCAGAAGCACCCGGAAGTACTAAAAGACCTTGGAGAATTTAATACCAATAAAAAAACCAACTCCTTCGCTAAATCAGACAAACAGGCCTGCGAATGGGTGTTTCTGTCTGCGCTGCTGCAATTGCAGGAACGGGCAAGAAACCTGAATGCAAACGCCGTGATTAACATCAAGAGCAATTATAAGTTCAGCGAGTTTGCTAGCGAAACGGAATTCGAGTGCGGTGCGGGCCACATAATTGCCGGGGTGGCGCTCAAGGGTAGGCTTGTAAAGCTCGCCGAGTAGTGCTGCACAGAGGATTTTCAACTTTCATTTTTATAAATAGATGTCCTTAAAGGGCAGCTTTTATACTTGGGATCCTCAACAAGCAGGATCACATACCGTCTTCTATGTATAGCACGGGGCGATCCATTTCAGGCTTCGACATCCATTTCTGAAAATAGGTTTCTCGCTTTGACTGGATACTGTCAGCATTATCGCGTGCCCACTGATGTGAACTATTCGTGTTTTCGACAAAACTGCAACTACTACGACCAGTCCATAAATTCTTCCGATTGCAGTTCGTCTTTGTGCATCGGTTTCAGAGAAAACCGCGCTTTCCAGACCCCAACTCTTGGTGTCACAAGAGCGTAATACTTCTTGCCCGCCTCAACTTCCGCTCCCATGAAGTCCGCGCTCTCGCCGACAACCATGAAAATAAGCTCACCCGGGGCCGTCTTGTATGCAACTTTTGCCATTGACGATATAATACCGACCAAGACATTTTCCGCTGTGGCAACATCAAACACAGATGATTGAACAGCACCACCAAAGGCCGATGGCCTCATGAATATAATAACCGCTTCGCTTTCTGAGGGCTCATAAGACAGTTGCCTCTCAGGGCACAGCTTCTATATCTCGATGGCAACAATTGGCAGTACCAATGCAAAGAATGATAAAAAAAAATTTCAAGACCTTCATATTGCCTTCTCATTCTGTTTTAGGCAGGGGTGCGAAAATATTCCACTGCGTATAGGACTATTATAGCACAGTCACAAAAAAGTGAGCAGAAAATTACCCGGAGCTGAAACAAAACATCTCAAAAAATACCTAGTGCGAAACCAATACTTTAGAACTCCGGGTGTTGTGACGATATGTTTGTCCGGTTTTTCCGATCGAAAGTGAGTTCACAACGAAATTCGGCATTTAAATAGGCTAATTATTTTAACTCCAATAATTTACTAAAAAGCACGATACATCCCGTCGGTCAGATTTTATGTGCGTCTGTTTCGAACAGCAGAAACAATATCAGGGACAAAACGCAATATTTGACAATTCGTGCAGTGTTAGGTTAATCTTAGTACTATACTTGGGCTAATTTGGCAATGTTATCAATATGATTTATTACAACTTACTTAACCACTCAATTTTGGGTTGTCGAAAACCTGATATTTTGGGGAAGCGGACCCATTTAGTTGTAAATAATCAAAATTTAAACAAATATTGTATATCTGGCAGCCCTCTTTTGAAACAAACGGATCTGGGTTGAGGGGTAGGATTATGTTTTCGACACATCAGTTTTATAATTTCCGTATTTTTATTTATATTAGTTATTTCATCTGGTTGTGGCGGCTCATCTCCCAAAATAAACTCGACTTCTAAAGAAAACACCCTACTTCTCCAGAATAATATTCATGCCCAGGCCGGTTCGCGTGATACGAAAGCGAGTTATGCCAATTGGACGGATCCTGGCGCCGGTCATATTATCATCCCTGTGAATACTCCAGTGGTATTCGGCGGATACCACAGGGGACTTACAATAAAAAACCTAAATGATGGAAGATTCATTTATTTTGAGTATAATAGCAAAAACATGGGTATGAGTGCAGAACAATATATCAGCCTGATTACATCTTCGAAAAAAGTAAACCTGAGCGAATTATCAGAAACCGATCAAAAAGGGATCAACAGCGGAAAAGCTTTGGTTGGAATGTCAAAAAAGGGCGTTAGAATTGCCCTGGGCTATCCCGCAGCTCACCGAACACCGTCTTTAAAAAATAACTCATGGATCTATTGGCGCAATAGATTTAAAACGAAAGTGATCGAATTCGATACGGAAGGCAAAGTAAAAAAGATCCGATTTTGACGGAGGCCAAGGATGGGCAAGCGAATCGCACTGGTAACCGGAGCAAGCAGAGGTATCGGAGCTGCTATTGCCACGGTTCTGGCACAAGATGGCTTTGATCTCTGGCTTAATTACAGAAGCAACCATGAAGCGGCCGAAAGGGTTAAGAATGAGATCGAGCAAACCAACGCACAGTGCCGGCTGTTGCCTTTTGATGTTTCTGACTCCGAATCGACGCTGTCCGCATTGGATCCCTTGATTGAGAAAGAAACGCCGTATGTACTTGTAAACAATGCTGGTTTTACCAGGGACATGCTGATGATTTGGATGAATCAAAATGACTGGAAGGATGTTTTGTCCGTCACGTTAGATGGGTTTTTCCACGTAACAAGAGCAGTGATCAAAGGCATGTTGACAAAACGCAGGGGTCGAATCGTCAACATTGTTTCCACTTCCGGTCAAAGCGGTATGGCCGGTCAGGTGAACTATTCTGCCGCCAAAGCGGGGTTGATTGGCGCCACAAAAGCATTGGCCGCTGAGGTTGCAAAACGCAATGTATTGGTAAATGCGGTGTCTCCAGGATTCATTGAGACTGAAATGATAAAAGATATTCCAAAAGAAAAAGTGTTGCCCATGATCCCCATGCAACGGTTTGGCACCCCCGAAGAAGTCGCTGCAGCTGTCAGATTTTTATGCTCCAATCAAGCATCTTATATTACCGGGCAAATTATAGCAGTCAATGGCGGAGTTTACATGTAAAATCTGGATAGCCTGTTTTTATGGCATTTTTTAGAGTTGTAATTTTTAATCAAATTTATACAAATTTGCCGCTGAAACAGAACAAGTACTGGTCTATCCCCTCATCGTCTTTGGAAAAAATTTATGCACCGAGTAGCAATTACAGGCATCGGTATTGTTTCCTGCATCGGAAACAATATCCAAAAAGCTGCAGAATCATTGCGACTGGGCAAATCCGGGATTGCGATCGATGCAGAACGAATAAATATCGGGTTTCGCAGCCCTCTTACAGGCGTCATACGGGATTTTAAGGCCACCGACTTTTTAACACGTAAACAGCGCAAAACCATGGCAGATTTCACCATCCACGCCTATGCCGCTGTAAGGGAGGCGCTGGACATGTCCGGGCTTAGTGATGAAGAAGTGCAAAGTCCGGATACGGGACTAATATTCGGATGTGATTCCAGCTGCATTGCGGCTGTAGAACAGGTAGAACTGCTGCGCAAGCATGAGGAAACAAAGTACATCGGAAGCGGTCATGTTTTCCGCTCGATGACATCAAATATCACCATGAATTTGAACACCATTTTAAAAACAAAAGGCGCCTGTTGGACAATCAGCTCAGCATGTTCCAGTGGGGGGCATGCCGTCGGTCAGGCGGCGGATCTTATCGCTCTCGGCCGGCAGGATCGAGTCATTTGCGGTGGCGCTCAGGAAATTAATTGGGAATCCATGTGCAGCTTTGATGCACTCGGGGCATTCTCGATGCGAATTGAAGAACCGGAAGCAGCCTGCCGCCCATTTGACGCTCAACGCGATGGCCTTGTTCCCAGTGGCGGTGCTGCTGCGCTTGTTTTAGAACAATATGACATGGCCAAACAGAGAGGCGCAAAAATTCTAGGTGAAATCAAAGCGTATGGTTTTTCTTCAGACGGGACCCACATTTCTGTTCCGAGTCATGAAGGCCTCACAACCGTTATGCAAAAAACGCTGGGTAGTGCAAACCTACAACCCTCTGAAATAGAATATATTAGCGCCCATGCCACCTCGACTCCTGTTGGCGATTCCATAGAGGCACAAAGTATCACTGCAGTTTTCGGTGAAAAAACGCCATGGGTCTCCTCGTTGAAGTCCATGGTCGGCCATGAACTCTGGATGGCGGGCGCATCTAGTGCGGTTTACTCGATAATCATGGCACAGGAAGGATTCATCGCCAAAAACCTGAATTTTCATGAGCCGGATGAAGATTCTAAGAAGCTCAATATTGTAACTGAAACAATCACCAAAGCACCTGAAACCATTTTATGCAATGCCGCCGGATTTGGTGGCTCAAACGCTTGCGTTATTATAAAGTGTGAATAATGAAATATGATTACGTTGTAATCGGAGCCGGTGTTTCCGGAATGACAACGGCGATCATCCTCGCAAAAAACGGCTTTGATGTTGCTTTAGTCGAAAAATCTAAAAAAACGGCACCATTAATTAGAGGGTTCACTCGCAACGGTATTTATTTTGACACCGGTTTTCACCACACGGGCAGCCTGGGCAAAAATGAAATATTAGATATTTTATTTCACTATTTAGGTCTGTCCGACAGATTGGAAAAAGAGCCTTACAACCCGGATGGTTTTGACCTTCTTCGTTGCAAGCAATCCGGTTTCGAATTTCGATTTCCATACGGCTATGAACGTATCCGGGAACGCTTGCTTGAAAAATTTCCCGGCGAAGCAAAAGCCGTTAAAAAATACCTGGTAGAAATCAAGGAGACCTTCGATTCCTTTCCCTATATTAAACTCGATCCTGGTCGATTGGAAATAAGCATCCAAAAAAGTGTGCAGGGACCCAGCCTGAAGGAATTTTTAGATCATTCAACAGACAACCAACAATTAAAATGGGTGCTTTCACTGCACTGTTTGCTGCACGGTGTTCCCCCGGAGGAAGTACCTTTTGCCTATCATGCGTGCGTTGCCGGTTCATATTACGAATCAGTCCACCGTATCAAAGGGGGCGGAATGTGTCTGGCCAAAGCCTATGACAGCCAGCTAAAAGACCTCGGAGTCGATGTCTATTGCGGTCAGGCGGCAGTTGAAATTTACATCTCATCAGATCACTCTCCTTCGGGAATCCGCCTAAAAGACGGTACAGAGCTACATTGCCGGGGTTGTGTCTCAACAATTCATCCAAGAAGCTTCCTAAACCTTTTACCGGACACCATCTTCCGGCCCGCCTATCGAAAACGCTTGCAGCAACTGGAGGAGACGTGTTCGGCCTTTATTCTCTATGCCGGTTGCAGTACCTTGCCGCAATCATTAACCCGCAACAACTTATTACTCACATCCGATTGGGACTTAACCGGGCTCCGACCAAAAGATCCGTTGGAAAATCGACCTTTATATGTTTGCCAGGCGCATCAACCAAATGGCAAAGCTTCAAACAAGGGACTAATTGCTATCGTACCTGCATCAAGTGCACAAACAGATCGTTGGTCGGATTCCATGCCGGGACAACGTCCGCAAGATTATATTCAATTTAAGGAAAGCACCGGCCATAAATTCAAACGACACATTGAGGACTGCCTACCGGATATCGTTGGGAATATCCAATTTGCGGAGTGTTCGACTCCATTAACGTTAAGAGATTTTGCAAATAACCCGTTTGGCAGTATTTACGGAGTCAAACATAAGGTCGGTCAATACAATCCCGTACCTGTAACAAAAGTAAAAGGCCTGTATCTGGCCGGCCAGGCCACGGTGGCACCGGGAATCCTGGGCACTGTCATTTCAGCTTTTCTGGTCGGTGGATTTATCCTGGGGCATGGGCAACTTATAAAGCAACTTCAGAAATATAAATGAGACGAGTCGTCATAACAGGGATGGGCGCCGTTTCGCCCTATGGTAAAGGTGTGGATACCTTTATCGAGTCTTTAATCGAAGGCAAAAGTGCGATAACTTCTGTAGCAAATTTGGCTGATATCAAGGGGCTCAGAAGCTGGGTGGCCGGTTTGGTCGATGGCATTGATCCAAATGAAATCCCCCGAAAATATCGGCGTTCGATGTCCAGCATGTCGATCTACGCGACACTGGCCTGCCGGGAGGCTCTGGATCAGGCTCGCTTGAATGCCGAACAATGCACCGGCGGCCAGATGGGGGTGGCTATTGGGTCAACAATCGGCAGTACCCAGACAACCCAGGAATTTTTTAATAACCTTCTGTCCACCGGGGGTCTCGAACAGATGAAATCCACGGTTTTTTTTAAAATCATGAGTCACTCGTGTGCCGCCAATGTATCGCAGATACTGGGCATAACCGGCAGGACCCTCTCGCCTTCGGCGGCCTGCTCAACCAGTTGCCAGGCGATTGGTTATGGATATGAAATGATCGCTTTCGGGAAACAGGACTTTATGCTTTGCGGGGGAACCGACGAGTACCATCCGCTGTTTACGGGAACATTTGACATCTTGAATGCTGCCTCGGTTAAGTTCAATGATCAACCTTCTCGAACGCCACGCCCCTTTGATCGCGACCGGGACGGGGTGGTTTGTTCCGAGGGCAGCGGTATTCTGCTACTGGAATCTCTGGATTCGGCCGAGAAACGGGGAGCGAATATTCTTTGCGAAATCATCGGATTTGCAACTGTTTCGGATCCGTCCAATATCGCCAATCCGGATATGGCCTCCATCAAAAGATGTATGCAACTTGCATTGAACGATGCAAGCATTAAACCGGAGGAAATCGACTATGTCAATGCACATGCCACATCCACTAAACAGGGTGATATTGTAGAAGGCGAGGCTATTTCGGAATTATTCGGAGATGATACGCCGGTAAGTTCTTTTAAAGGACATCTGGGCCATACAATGGCTGCCAGCGGAGCACTGGAGTCAATTGCATTGGTAGAAATGATCAACCGCGGTTGTCTGATCCCCACCTTGAATCTGGAAAATATAGATGACGCCTGCGGCAATATTCGGCATATCTGTGAGCTGGAAATAACACGCATTAAGACCGCGATCAAAAATAATTTTGCACTGGGCGGCATCAATTCATCATTGGTAATACGGAGATATAAAGATGACTGACCAGCAGATCATCGATTTAATAAATACATCTCTCGAGGAAGAATTCGAGTTGGAAGAAGAAGATATGAAACCAGATGCTTCCCTTTTTGATGATCTGGAACTGGACAGCCTGGACATCGTGGATCTGGTGGTCGTTTTGGAGAGGGCCTTTCAGTTTAAAATCCGGGAAGAAGATTCCATCCAGGAGATTCGAACCCTTGGGGATATTCATCGATTCGTAATCAACAAAAAAAGGGGCTTAACAAGCGATAAGACATGACATGGCCTCAATCAATTCGTACAATGCGGCCGGTGAACTTTCTGCTTATTCCTTTAATGAACCTAACCGCTCTGCCGTTAATGCTGTTGTGGACGGCGGTAGGTATTTTTCTTTTTCCTGCGCTTTTTTTCATTTTGAAAGCCGCCACCCGCTGGAACGCTGAGCAGATAACGCGTCGGTTAATCTGGGTTTACGGCCGTGGGTGGCTCGCTATTATGCTGCCATTTATCCGATCTGAGCTGATCGGAATAAAACAGGATAAGATAAAACCACCCTGTATTTATGTGGCAAATCACCTCTCTTTTTTTGATATCTACTGTCTGGCTGTCCTTCCCTCTTTCAATATCAGTATTGCCATTCGGAACTGGCCCTTTAAAATGTACTGGTACGCGCCGTTCATGCATATGGCCGGGTACATCAATGTCGAAAATAAAAAGTGGGAAGAAATCTTTGAATCCGCTGCTCACATATTATCAAACGGAGGGGCACTCCTGTTCTTCCCCGAAGGTCACCGCAGCCGTAGCGGAGAATTGCAACGGTTTTATTCCGGCGCTTTTAAGCTGGCGGTCGAAACGGGTGCCAAAATTGTGCCGCTCTGTATTAAGGGAACCAACGAAGTTTTGCCGCCCGGCCGTTGGTGGCTTAGCCCCGCCAAGGTCACTATAAAAGCACTCGAGCCTGTAGATCCCAAATCCCTTGCGGATTCCTCTTCTCATCGTTTGATCCGAAAAACAGTTAAAAACATGATGAGACAGAGCTTGGCGGAAATGACTTTAGAACTCCGCTGGCAACACCGATATCGCCGGATCGGAATGCAGCTTATAAATCCAAAAATTCGTCCAACAAACGGCCATTCAAGCTTAATGCATAAATTAAGGTAGTCTTAAGATGGAAACACGAACCGACATTGCCTTCACCTGCAGAAGCCCTCATCCCACATCGAAAACCCCTGTGCATGATCGACCGGTTGATCGACGTTAAAGATCGTGGCGGAACGGCCGAGGCTGAAGTCACATCTGATAATGTCATGGTGGATGAGGCTGGACAGCTTGATCCTTTTGCGACAGCGGAAATGATTGCCCAAACATATGCAGCGGTAAAAGGATATGATGTTCGTCTTTCCGGCAAGCCGGTAAAACAGGGATTTCTGGTGGGCATACGGAAAATTCAGTTTTTGAAATTGGCATTTGTCGGTGATGTTTTACAAATTAACGTCGATACGGTAGGCGCTATTTCTGGATTTGCAGTGGTTAAGGGTCAGGTTACTCGTAATCAGGAAGTCATCGCCGAAGGGGAAATAAAATTGTGGATTCAATCTAAAAATCTAATGGAACCCGGAAGTAAATGAATTTTGTAATTATTATAGCTCTCATTTTGTCTTTACCCGCTTTTGTTCTGAGTCAAACAAGGTCTGAAAATTCGGATAACCGCAACAGGATTTTTTCGGAAATTGCCAGCTCGGCATCTCAGGTCGAGACATTTTCATGTGATTTTTTACAGGAAAAATACATGAGCATTTTGGATAATGTCCTTATATCAAAAGGCCGGCTTTATTATAAGCGCAATAACCGACTGCGGTGGGAAATAAACCATCCGGCAACTTCAGGATTTGCCGTAAACGGTGATCAGGCGAAACGATGGGAAGGCGATTCCGGGCGAACACAGACATTTAAAGTCAACCAGGTCCCGTTTATCAAAGTTTTTACAGACCAGGTATTTTCATGGGCCAGCGCTGATTTCAAGCGGTTGAAGAAACGCTATCATATTAAGGTGCTAAGTGACAAACCGATACAGCTGATGCTATTGCCGATTTCCCCACAGGAAAAAAAATATCTGGACAACTTTCGAATTTCCTTCACTGCCGACGCCAGTTATGTCAGTGCGGTTGAAGTACATGAGCCGGACGGCGATTTCACCCGAATTCATTTTTTGAATACCGTAATTAACCACCCCTTGCCTGACAGTCTGTTTAATTGATCATGTCTTCTATTGTAGCTGATCTGTATCTTTTTTTTTCACACCGCAGGCCAATGGTCTTTGTTGCAACCCTGGCGGTCATCGTCATATCCGCCATCGCCTTTGTTAATTTAAATTTAAACGAAAACATCGAGTCCATGCTACCTGACCGCAAAACCGATACGGCATTGAATTTCAGCCTTTTGCAACAGGCGCCGTTTTCACGCAAGGTCATCATCAACCTGAATAAACAGGCCAATATCCATGGCAATGAATTGGTGGAAATAACCGACCGTCTTGCAGAAGCCATGACTCCTCCCTTTTTTACACGGGTTGTTACCGGTCCCGGGGAGTCTTTCAATTTGGATTTTTTCTCGTGGTTAGTCCATGTTTACCCAAGCCTAATCGCAGATGAAGATATCAATAGACTACAGCAGACATTGACCGCTGAAAAGGTTCGCAAAGAGCTCAACGAATTGCATGCAAAACTTTTGAGCCCTGAAGGTTCGGCTTTGAAAAGGCTTTTTCAGGCTGATCCGCTGGGTTTTAGGTTCAATGTTTTAGAGAAACTGCGATTTTTAAATATCATCCCCAGGATGCGTCTTGAAAACGGTCACTTTATCAGTCCCGACGGCAAGAACGTCCTCATACTGGCAGAGACTCCATATAAAATAACAGATGTCGAGCACGGCAGAGAAATGCTAACTCACTTTCAAGCTCTCCTTGCCAATGTTGTTCCCGATAATATTACCGTATCGATGATCAGCGGTCACCGTTACACATTAGCAAACATTGATGCCGTTAAAAAGGACATTGCAATTATCCTAATCTGCTCGTCTCTTGGGATTTTCATTATATTTCTAGTATTTTTAAGATCAGTGGGAGGGATTTTTGTTTTCTTAATACCAATTTGCGTGCTGTGCATCGCTGCTGCCTGCGTTTCGGTGTTTTACAGAACCGTATCAGCTGTCACGATAGGGTTCGGCGCCGTTCTACTTGGCATATCGGTCGATTTTGCCATACACGTATATTTTGCAATGCGTTCCGATCCAAGCAACCCCCCGGAAGCGATCGCTCAGGTGTCGCGCCCAATTTCATTTTGCGCATTGACAACGCTTGGCGCTTTTGGCGTGCTGTCCTTTTCCAGCCTGCCTGTTCAGCGCGAACTTGCAGTGTTCTCCATCATTGGCGTCTGTGCATCCTTAATCTTGTCGCTGACTATTTTGCCCCACGTGGTGCACCCCCCGCAAATACCGAAAAAAAATGAGGAACCTTACATTAAAAAAGAATTGCGCTTGGCCCGAAAATGGTTGGTTTACGGCTGGCTGGCAATTCTCGTCATTTGTGCTTGGCAGGGCACCAAACTTCATTTTGATGGGGACTTGCGCTCCTTAAACCTGGTGCCGGATGAAATTCGCGACTTGGAGAATACACTGCAGCGTACCTGGGGAAATTTCAGGGGCACAGCGGTTATTTTCGCCGAAGGACCGGATCTTCAAACCGCCCTGGAAACCAACGATCGCATCTTTAGGCATTTAACCCGTAACCCCAACTCGAGTCCAATCGTAAGTTTAGCAGCCATACTACCATCTCTGAAAACCCAGCAGTCAAATCGCCAACGCTGGAATGCGTTTTGGTCCGATGAAAGAAAGGAATACATCAACCAGCTTTTAACTGCTGAGGGAAAATTAATCGGGTTTAAGCCCACTGCTTTTGAACCCTTTGATAGACTTATTGCGGGGCCGTCACCCCCGGTGACGGTGGAAGCTTTACGGATAATTGGATTGGCAGAAATAGTCGATACGTTGATCATCGGTGACGGTAAAAATGTGAAAGTGTTGACGTTGGTGCCGGATACTCCGGAGATTGCCGCCCTGTTGAATCATATTGATTTCGACCGCTCCGGGATACAATTTGCATCTCAAAATCAATTTCGGCAGACAATCAGCAAAGCAATCGCAGATGATTTCAGCCATTTTATTTTAACGGCATCTGTGGTGGTTATTCTTTTATTAGGCTTATTTTTTCGGAATCTAAAAAAGGTTTTACTTGCGCTCATACCGGTTGTTACCGGAATGCTCTTTATGGTCGGTGTGATGGGCGGGTTGGGTATTGCCTTCAACTTGTTCAATATTGTGGCCGCAATTTTAATTATCGGATTAGGGGTTGATTACGGCATTTTCATGGTTTCTAAAATTTCGCAGGGCTCGGACGCGGCCATCCAAAGGGCAGTTTTTGTATCCGGGTTAACGACCTTGGCCGGATTCGGAGCCCTTGTTTTGGCTCGCCATCCGGCCCTGCATTCTATAGGACTTTCGGTGTTAGTGGGCATCAGCGCAGCCATACCGTCGGCATTGCTGGTCATTCCAGCGATGTACCGCAAAAAGAATGAAAATTAGCGATGAATAAAATAAAAAAAGAAATTATCTCATCGGCCGTTAGCAGAATAGAAGAATCAGAGGCGGATACGATCAAACAGCGCTATCGATTCAGTACTGATTTCATCGGTTTTGCCGGTCATTTCCCCGGCAACCCGATTCTGCCGGCCTTTGTTCAAATACTGATGGCTTTGACGCTGACCGAAAAGTACAAAGGTTGCCGTTTGAAAGCGGCCAGCGTTGAGAAAGCCAAATTCCGCATTCCTCTTCAACCTGACCAGGAAATCGAAGTAGCATGTCGCCAGCGAACGGCAGGTGAACTGTCAGGCTTTGATGCGCGTCTATCGGTTTCCGAAGGATTAGCGGCTTCATTTCGGATTTCCTTTTCCGTAAAGGAAGATGACCAATGATTAAACCTTACTTTAAGGCACGTGAAGGACAACCAGCACCTCTGCGTATTCGCATCGAACAGACGGTGCGCTTTGAAGAAGTTGACTCTCTTGGTATCGTCTGGCACGGACGCTATGCAAGTTATTTTGAAGATGCCAGGGTGGCATTCGGTGAAAAATACGGTATCGGCTACATGGATTTTTATGCCAACGGAGTGGTGGCGCCGATTAAGCAAATGCACTTTGATTATCATCAACCGCTCAGGTTCGGCGAAAAAATGACAATTGAGGCCATTTTGCACTGGTCGGAAGCCGCTCGGATGAATTTTGAATTCATTATACGAACGGGCAACGGTGAAATATCAACAACAGGGTACTCCGTCCAGATGATGCTCGATCCTGATGAAAACATTCTTGTGGTACTGCCTCCGTTTTATAAAGCGTTTTTGAATAAATGGAAGGCAGAGGAATTAAAATGAGAGACGTTTGGATTGCAGATGCAGCGGCCATCACCCCTTTTGGGGAAAGCCTCCGGCAATTATGGCAGGCGCTTTTAGCCGGAAAATCCGCAATAAGGCCTGTTTCGCGCTTTCCGGTTAAAAATTATCATGCCGGCATTGCGTCCTGTATCGAGGATTTAACCGGCTCCGGAGATCGATCCATGGGACATACCCTTTTGCAGCGACTCCTGCAACAGCTTGACCCGATCTCAAAAGATACACTTTTGATTACCGCGACCACAAAGTCAGGAATTGACAATCTGGAAAAAGTTTGCGGAGGGTATCCTGCCAATATACGGGACATTATGCTTTCAGCCATATATGAAGAAATTACCAAAAGGACCTCAACTTAAAGCAACACGGTATGAACATCAGTGCATCCTGTGCTTCTGCCACCATTGCCATTGCGCAGGGAGCTGCTATGATCGCTTCGAACTGGACGGATGCCGTACTGGTCTGTTGCATGGATCTGGTTACCGAATTTGTTTTCTCGGGCTTTTCAGCGTTGCAGGCCTTATCCGCTGCTCCCTGTCGTCCTTTTGACCGGGACCGCAACGGACTATCCTTGGCGAAGGTGCTGCTGCCGTGCTGTTAATGAGCAAAGAGCGAGCGAAGCAGGAAGCCCGACCCCATCTGGCAACTATTCTTGGCTGGGGTGCGGCCAACGATGCCAGCCATATTACCGCTCCGGACGAGATGGATGCGGTCTTCAACAGGCAATCATTCAGGCAATGGCAACGGCAAGATGCGAACCTGTTCGATATTGCCGCCATCAGTGCCCATGGAACCGGTACGATCTATAACGACCAGATGGAATTGAGGGTCTTCAATCATATTTTTGCTGATCACCCAATACCCATTTACTCCATAAAAGGAGCCATCGGGCACACATTGGGGGCTGCCGGTGGGATTGAGATCGTTGTTGGAATCCAAACACTTCTAGAGCAAACGGCTCCGCCAACAATCGGTTTTTCAAATCCGGAAAAAGGCGCGGAGGGAAGGGTTATGTCCGAGCCGGTGAATATTTCCGGTGATTATTTGCTGACCACGAATTCCGGTTTTGGAGGTATTAACGCTGCGATAATTTTGAGTAAAGGAAGTGTGCCGTGAAGAGCTGTCATTACTGGGTCTGGTTGGGTTACACCAATAACCATGGGGTGCGGAAGAAACCATGATTGTTTTGAAATGCGTGCGGGCAAATTGCCTGAAATCACGCGCAAAGCTGTCTTTGAAGAACCTTGCCCCATTTTGGTCGGCTGGATCGATATTCTCGTCTGGTGACTATCGGCGATTGCATTCGCACTTGAAGGACGCGCGGCTACATCAGTGGACCCAAAACGTGCCAATCGGCATCATCGCTTCTACGCGTGAACGGTTGCCTGGAAACAGATATTAATATTTTAATACCGTGATGACTGATGGCGGGCGCATGGCAAGCCCTAATTTGTTTGCCTATACGCTGCCGAACAGTTTTTTAGGAGAAGCATCGATATTCGGTTTGGCCTGACCGGAACAGCTTTGTTATCAGTGAGCCGTCTGCATCCGGACTTTGGTGCTTGCGGATGGCTTTAATCGGGATAGCAGACGGGCAATTCGAAAAGGTCGTTTGCGGCATGTGTGATCTAGGTCATTTACCGCCTTTTACGAAAGCCAATAAAACGCCTTGCGGCGCATTGTTTTTTGTTATTGAAAAAACTCCCTGCCACATTCAATTGGTCTACGGGGATCTTTGCCTCGGCAGACACGGGGTTTTAATGTTCAACAATGAAGAAATAAAGAGTTTGCCCATATTGGCACAAAAATGTTTAACCGCTTTTGCGGCCAAAGATGATAAAACACCTGAAGTGTAAAACTTAATTATCAATCACTTAATCTTAGCCATCCCAAAATAGTACAGCTTAAGGGAACGCTATCGCCGAAATTCAAAACGTCGACGAGCCCAAAGGACAGATTAATGAAAATTAAATTAATTTTTCCAACCTGGTCCAAGTTGGAACATCAGACAGAGTTCCATCTTCCCCCTCACGGACCGGTGGTATTCGCTGCCGAAGTGCCGGATGATGTCGAACTTGAATTTATCGACGCCAATTTGCAACCGATTAAATTTGACGATTCAGTCGACCTGGTTGCCCTCTCAGTATTGTTAACCTGCCAGCTGCCGCACGCATTTGAAATCGCAGACAATTATCGCAAAATGAACATACCGGTAATTTTCGGCGGGATAGCAACCTCGCTGCACGCCGAGGAAGTAAGTCAACATGCAGATAGTGTTTTCCTCGGTGAAGTGGAAGGCCGATTTATTTCTGTGATTGAGGATTTGAAAGCCGGGCAGATGAAAAGAAAATATGATTTTCTGAACGATCCTCCGGATATCCGTCTCGTCGGTCCGGCCAGGCGAGATATTCTCTGCCGTGAGTTATACAATTATCGGGGCGTTCAGATGTTTGATCTTATTCATGCATCGCGGGGTTGTAAGTTCGATTGTTTTCCCTGCTGTGTCGGATATCTGGGGGGTCGGAAATTTCGCCCCCGTCCGATCAAAAAGGTTATCGAAGAAATGGAATCGATTCCCAACAACCGGTTGTTCATCGTGGATAATTCTCTGGCGCAGGATCGTCAATGGATAATGGCGCTTCTGAAAGCAATGATCCCGCTAAAAAAGAAATGGGTTTCTCATCCGGTAATATATGATGAAAAGGTCCTCGAACTGGCCGCCGAGGCAGGATGCTGGTATGTGTACCAGGCGATATTTGATACCTCAGACGTCATTCGCGACCGCATAAAAATGCTAAAAAGCCATGGTATCGGCATCGAAGGTACGATCATTCTCGGTACCGATGACCAAAATGAAGACGATATCAAGCGTCTGGTGGATTTTCTAATCGAAAACGAACTCGACATGGCTGAATTCACCATACTGACCCCCTTCCCTCACACGCCGATTCGAGCCCAATTTGAAAAAGAGGGCCGCATCCTGAGTAATTCCTGGAGTGACTATACCTGTGACAAGGTTGTTTTTCAGCCCAAACATATGACGCCTCAAAAACTTCAGGAACTTTACCATTATGCCTGGCGCACATTTTATGCGGATAGCGGTAGAGCAGTTAAAAATGGCCGACCTTTTTTTGAAGGTGGTCAAAAAAGAAATGGAAGATGGAACTTATCGACGCTATAATCCTAGAAAACGCACAGGCTTTAACAAGAAGTTGTCAGTGGTATGAGTAATTTTTTTCTACTTTCATCAAATGTGAATACCGATCCATATCCGGTCTATCCCCTGGGAATGGCAGTGGTGGCAGCGTCTCTTGATAACGCAGGTCATCAAGTATGGCAATATGACTACCTTGCCGCAGGCTGCTCAGATCATGGATTAAAGAAAGCACTGAAAGAAATTCGCTCCAGACTTTGTTGGCATTTCACTTCGCAATATCGATAATGTCGATTCATTTTCAGCCGAGCAAGAGTGGTACCTGGCGAAAGTCAAAATGCTGGTTGAAATAATCCGGCAGGCAACAGCCGTACCGATTATTGTGGGCGGACCCGGTTTTTCAATCTTACCGGAGGAAATTATAAATTACATTGACGCTGATTACGGCGTTGTGGGCGAAGGTGAGCGTACGCTCTGCGACCTCATTGCAGAATTAGAAGCGGGACACTTTGCACCGCGAATTATCGAAAGTAACAAGGATCTTCTCATCGGAGCGGAAATGGCATCTCCGCGCTGGGATAAAAATCTGGTTAATTTTTATATTGAACGCAGCGGAATGGTTAATCTGCAGACCAAACGCGGCTGTCCCCATAATTGCAATTACTGCTCCTATCCGACATTGGAGGGGCGGCGCCTGCGGACAAAAGAACCTGAAAAGGTGGTAGAGGAAATTAAACAGGCACAGGAAATGTTCGGCATAGACACCATCTTTTTTGCTGATTCGA
This sequence comes from uncultured delta proteobacterium, assembly GCA_963706575.1. Taxonomy (GTDB): domain Bacteria; phylum Desulfobacterota; class Desulfobacteria; order Desulfobacterales; family JAHEIW01; genus JAHEIW01. The sequence goes on from CAVPNL010000012.1 coordinate 163,420, forward strand.
TTTTTAATGACAACTCCGACCACTACCTGATCGTTGCCGAAGAATTTCTGAAACAGGAGATAGATTTGCGCTGGTACGGTTTTTTCCGGCCCCAAGATATCCGTGCGAAAGAGTTGAACCTGCTAAAGCGTTCAGGGTTAAGCGCGATGGAGGTGGGTACAGATGCCGCATGCGATGCGACGTTAGCCGGCCTTAACAAGAAGTTTACCTTTGCGGACGTCATCGAATTTAACAGAGCTTGCGTCAAAGAGGAGATTCCTACAGCCCATTTCATCATGTTCGGCGGTCCGGATGAAACAATCGCAACGGTCAAAGAAGGATTGAAAAATATACAAGGGCTTGAACGGTGTGTTGTTTTTGCGTTTGGTGGAATCCGGATCCACCCCGGAACCCAGATACATGCCCGGGCCATACAAGAGGGGACTCTGAATCAAAAAGACTCTTTACTGAGACCTGTTTATTATTTTTCGCCAAATCTGGATCAAGCAGTTATGAATGAGAACATCACATCCGCTTTTCATGGCCAACGCGATCGAATTTTCCCGCCTGCGGAGGGCCTGATCCGTATGGCCACCATGAACCGCTTTGGTTACCGTGGGTTGCTGTGGGACAAGCTGGTATCTTTTGAAAAGTACCCAAAATAAAAATCTAAGGAGACATCAGCAACAGGATTTAGAATAAATTCGGGATGAAAGCATTAAATCTTAACAATATCTTACTGGTTCACCCTTTAGGTTACCCCGTTGCCGAAGCAAAAAAGGATATTTCGCGCATGGCCAACATCATGCCGCCGCTGGGGCTGGCAAGCATGGCGGCCTACCTGCAGGGACAGGGCATCGATTGTGCGATTGTCGACTGTTTTGCAAAGCCGGGTTCAGACGAATTGATAAAAGACTATCTATTGACGCAACGGCCAGCCTTTATGGGCCTGAGTTGCACAACTTCGAGCTTTCTGGACGGTATAAGGATCGTCAAATTGGCCAAGTCGATTCTGCCGGATCTCCAGGCAGTTTTCGGCGGAGCGCATGTATCTGCTTTGGGAAAAAAGGTTCTCGACAGCTTTAAAGAAGTGGATTGCGCTGTGGTGGGTGAAGGGGAGCACACGCTTGCCGAACTGATTAAAAACGGATCCAGAGGCTATGATGCGATTAAGGGTATCGTCTATCGAAATAGCGATGGAGAAGCACAATTTACGGGCTACCGGGAGGGCATTGATCTCGACACCCTTCCCTTTCCGGCTTATGAGAAGCTTAACGGATACCCGAGGACTTATCGTTTACCGATATTCAACTATCCGAAATCACCCAATACCAGCTGCATATCCAGCCGGGGCTGCCCTTATAAATGCAGTTACTGTGATCGGTCGGTATTCCGTAGCTCGTATCGCTATAATTCCGCCGAATACCTTTATGAACATCTCCGTTATCTGAAGCGTCGTTTTGGGCTAAAACATATTAACTTCTACGATGATCATTTCACTCTGAACCGCGAGCGCGTTGAAGATTTTACGCAATTGATGATTGAAAAGCCCTTAGGAATGACCTTTAACTGTGCCGTCCGAGCAGAGCATATCGACCGCGAACTGCTTCAGCAAATGAAAGCTGCCGGTTGTTGGATGATCAGTCTGGGTATCGAAACGGGAGATGAAAACCTTTTAGCCCAACATCGCCAAAACGCAAATCTTGGATTGCTCGCAGAAAAAATACATCTGATCAAAGAAATCGGAATACGCACCAAAGGGCTCCTGATGATGGGATTACCCGGAGAGACGGCAGACAGCATAAAAAAAAGCATGCAATATGTTTTTAGATTGCCGTTGGACGACTTCAACTTGTCTAAATTCACGCCTTTTCCGGGTTCTCCAATTTATGAAAATATTCGTCAGTTTGGTACGTTTGAAGAGGAATGGCCGAAGATGGATTGTATGCACTTTTTGTTCGTTCCCAATGGCATGACCCGAGTTCGTTTGGAACAACTCTTTAAAAACTTTTACAAGATACATTTTCTACGCCCGAAAGTTATTTGGCAATATGTGTCCATGCTGTGGAAATCGCCTGACAGCTGGATCCGTTTTGTGCTAAACATTAGAGATTTTATCAGATTCGCAATGACTGATAAACGAAAAGGGAAGGTTTGCATTTAATTAAATGACCCCAAACAAAAGGAGCAGAAAAAATGAAACCACTTTTAGCTTTAGTTGCAGTCCTTACCTTAATGTTTGCATTCGGCTGTGCGGAGACTGGCAAGGACATACAAAAGAAAATCCAAGTTGAAGAAGCGCCCCCGGAGGTGCAGCAATATACGGCCTACAATATCTGGCGCCTGAGGTCCTGGAATATGAGATGTATCAACTATAAGTATGACAACAATTTCATACCTGCGGGAACGAAAGTCAGTGATGTAAAAATTTCAGATGACGCGAGTGGAATCACGAGGATTTCCTTTGAGACAGCTGATGACAACCGCAAATACGGCATCTATTTCACAAGTAAATGGCATCCCGGTCATACCATCGAGGACTATAAAAATTACATGTTCACAACCAAAACTTTCGAAGAATTAACTGCAAATATGAGCGACAGGGAAATCGGTGCGATTAAAAGTGGCGTAATTGTAGATGGGATGAGTAAAGAGGCGGTACTCGTGGCCTATGGAAGGCCACCGGAGCACAGAACTTCCAGCCTTGAGAGAAATATATGGTACTATTGGCGGAATAAATTTAGGCATTTCGGGGTTTGCTTTGACAAAGAAGACAGGACCACTTTCTGCAAGTAATCGTTCCGTTCAATCACGTCTAAAGGTTTTGTATCCCTTGGAACTTCAAGGGGAGATTACCGGTAAAGCACCCATTGAAATATTGGGCAAATAACCGACAGAAATAGAAAATGTTTGGCCACAATGACCCCCTTCTTCATGAACCAGAATCGGGTGTGTCTTGCATTCCCGTATGGTATAAAGATGAGATACCCTTCTGTACAGGCTGGAAATGTCTGATAAGCAATTAGTAGAAGTCAAACTGATGGTCGTTATTCCGGTGTATAACCATTCTACTTCATTACGTGAAGTTGTCGTGAGCGCCCTTGAGGTCAATGATTTGGTAATGGTAGTAGATGACGGCAGCACGGATGGAGGCATTGATGTCTTAGCAGACCTGGATGTTCAAATTCTTCAGCACTCGCGCAACCGGGGTAAAGGCGCTGCAATTATGACAGCAGTTAAAGCCTGCCACCAACTGGAAATTACGCATATGCTGACAATCGATGCTGACGGACAACATGATCCTTTTGAAATCCAAAAATTCCTTCCCAAAATTCGTTCGGAGCCTTTTTCAATTATTGTAGGAAAGCGTAATTTCCAAACTGCTAACGTCCCCGGATTGACAAAATTTGGCAGGCATTTTTCAAATTTCTGGTTTCGTATTCAAACGGGGCAATCCCTCAGCGATACGCAAAGTGGTTTTCGTGCATATCCGCTGGTCGTTTTGGAAAATTTAAAATTGCGTGAAAAGCGCTTTGCCTTTGAAGTTGAGGTTCTGGTTAAGGCCGCCTGGGCCGGGGTGAAACTCCAAGAGGTCGATATTAACGTAATTTACCCGCCTGCCGATGAAAGAATTTCTCATTTTGAAGTCTTTAGGGACAACTGGCAAATTAGTCTACTTAACACCAAATTAACCCTGATGTCCTTGTTTCCGATACCTCACCGCCAGATTTTAGGTGAATACAAAAATGAAGAAAAAATCACTCTGCGACATCCTATTCGCTCTATAAAAAAATTACTAACTCAAAAAATGTCTCCTGGAAAATTGGCAGCCGCAGGCGCCTTAGGTGTATTACTGGGGACATTGCCGCTGATCGGCGTTCACACGATTACCATACTTATCGCTGCAGGTTTTTTTCGATTGAACAGGATGGTGGCTTTGAGTACCAGCCAAGTGTGCATGCCGCCATTGGTTCCGGCGTTGTGTATTGAGATAGGTTATTTTTTGCGGCACGGTAAATTTTTAACAGAGATTTCATTACAAACCCTTGGATATCAAGCATTGGAGCGTTGCTATGAATGGCTGATTGGATCGATATTGCTTGCGCCAGTACTTGCTGTTTTAATTGCGGGAGTCATTTACATAATGGCCTCTTTTATAAAAAGGACAGTCCGTGCAACAGGATAAAAACACAGCGAAATCGATGAATAGGCGGCAATGGTCCAGTCGCAGTGTGGGGACACGCCTTGGACGGCGCATTTTTTATGGCATGATCCGTATCGGGGGTAAACCACTGGCCTATTTCTCGCTCTATTGGGTCGTGTTGTATTATGTTTTTTGCAGACCGTCTATCCGCAGAAGGTCAGATTACTATCTAAGCCACAGATTCCCAAATAGCAGCTGGCTGAAGCGGTATATAGAATGCTATAAACTTTTTGTGCAAATGGGTAAAATCTTAATCGACCAGGCGATCGTAGGAATCCTGGGACCCGAAAAAATGAAATTCACTTTCCTCGGGCGGCAGAAATTGCTGGATCTTGTGCACAAAGGCAGTGGCTTTGTCCTGTTGATGTCTCATGTGGGTTGCTGGCAGGTGGCTCTTTCAGCACTTCATTTTCTGAAGGTTCCGGTAAACCTGCTTTTAGAGCAGGAGGAAGGCAATATCGACCGACACTATTTTGAACAAGCCACAATTAACTTTCCACTTGGGATTATTGATCCGACTGACAACCTTGGCGGTACCCTTGAGATGTTGAGTGCCCTGAGAAAAGGCGAAGTGCTTTGTATGATGGGAGATAGAATATTAGGAAGCGAAAAAAATTATTTGACGGTGAAGTTTTTGGAAGAAGAGGCACCATTTCCTTATAGCGCCTTCATGATTGCATCTGCTGCAAGTGTCCCGATTGTTATTTTTTTCTCGTACAAAACCGGATACAACACTTACGCCTTGGAGATTTCCAAGATCATCCGCCCCCCGAGTAATCTGGGAAGATCCGGGGAATCTTACCGCCCTTATGTTGAACAGTTTGTTAAAGAACTGGAAATATTTGCTCAGAATTATCCATATCAATTTTTTAATTTTTACAACATGTGGCATCAAATCGAATCTGGCCGGAACCGATAAAGCGATCTGACCATTCAGTTGCCTTGCATTCTCTAAAAAAAAATGTTTGGGAAACTCAAATACCGGCTTGAAAGAAGTGGTGAAAGGAATTAAGGATAATGGTGCTGAATGAAAAGCTAAAAATCATAATTATTGAAGAATTGAATCTGGAAGATATAACCCCGGCAGATATCGATGATGACGCCCCCTTGTTCGGCGAAGGATTGGGATTGGACTCCCTTGATGCCGTTGAGCTCGTCGTACAGGTTCAAAAATATTTTGGTGTGGAAATAAAAGATATGGATGAGGGACGAGTAGCCTTTCAGTCCATAAATTCACTCAGTGATTTCATAGAGGAGCGCAGGAGCACATGAGTTCCTTCCCTCCCGTTCCAGTAACCGGTATCGGCTGTTTGTGTGCTGCCGGTGCAAATCTGAACGAATGCATGGACTCCCTATTCGCCGGCAAGCGTAAACCGTTTCCACCCACCCGATTCTTCAAGCGACCATCAGGCAGCTTATCCAGTCTTTGAAATTTCCAACGCTTTTCCTGCCGGAAGCTCCAATCAAAGATCCGATATACTGTTTACCGCTGAACTGGCCCTCATCGCAGCAAAGGAGGCGATAGAAAATGCAGGATGGAACCGCGAAGCGCTCAAAACAAACAGAGTCGGTGTCTGTATCGGCACCACCGTCGGTAGTGCGATGAACAATGAAGAATTTTATCGTTCATACCGTAACGGAGAAAATCCGAACATGGAAGCCATTACCCGCTTTTTAAACAGCAATCCGGCTCAGGTTATCGCCGCAGAATATTGGTTTGACCGGCCCCTGCCAAACAGTGGTTAATGCGTGTTCTTCTGGGACTGATGCCATCGGGTTAGGCGCATCCTGGATCCGTTCCGGTATGTGTGATGTCGTTCTGGCCGGAGGAGCGGATGAATTATGTCGGGTAACCTATAACGGTTTTATTTCTTTAATGATTACAGATGACTCTCCCTGCAAGCCATTTGATGCGAACCGCAAAGGTTTGAACCTGGGTGAAGGTTCGGCCGTTCTGGTTCTGGAGTCCTCAGATTTATGTCGCTCAAGAAACCAGCTCTGCACGGGCCTCGGTATTAAGTTTTGGCTCAGGGTGCGACGCCTATCATCTCACAGCCCCCGCACCGGATGGAAGAGGATTGAAGCAGGCTATTGCAGCGGCTATGGCTGCATGCGACAAAACCGCTGAACATGTTGCTTTTGTTAACGCCCATGGAACGGGCACACTCGATAATGACCGGGTTGAAAGTTTGGTTCTCAACGAATTGTTACCTCAAGTACCGTATCTGTCTACAAAAGGTTATACGGGTCATACCCTCGGTGCCGCCGGAGCAATAGAAGCCGCATTCACGATTGCCTGCCTGGAAGCGGGAAAGATTCCTGCCTCTGCCGGTTTTGAAACCCCGGATCCAGAACTGCCGACAACACCGGTTAAACATCAGACAGCTGTGAATGGCTCAATTGCTATTACACAATCACTTGCATTTGGCGGCAACAACGCAGTTGTTATTTTCGGAAAAGGTGATTCTTAATATGCGAACAGCTATCAGGGGTATCGGTATCGTGGGCGGATTCGGATGCGGAATTGAAGACCTTAAAAAAGCTCTCATTTCCGGCAAAAGGACACCAAAAATGACTTCGCTGTCAATTAAAAATCAGACGATTGAGATGCCGGTTTATCTTTGCGATACATTCCCGTGGAGCGGTTCGTTAACAAAAGAGCCTTAAGACGGGTCGATCATTTTTCCAGGTTGGCTGTGCTGGGGTCTTTTCTGGCGTTAGAAGATGCGAACGGTGCTCCAAGACGATCATCAAAATTTGGCCGTTGTCATTGCCACCGGATACGGTGCAAGCCAGACAACTTTCTCTTTTCTGGATACGGCCTTTGATGACGGGGATGCCTGCGCTTCGCCAACCCTTTTTTCCAACTCGGTTCATAATGCGGCCGCAGCCCACGTTTCAATTTTGCTCAACGCAAGAGGCCCAAATTTAACCGTCAGCCAATTTGAAATGTCGGTACCTTCAGCAATGCTGACTGCCTGCCAGTGGCTGGAGGATAAAATCGTTGATGCGGTGCTTTTTGGGGGAGTCGATGAATACTGCAGCGTGCTGGGTTACTGCTGGCAGCGCTTTTTCGGAGCCGGATCCCCAGTTCAGCATGAAGCCATTGGAATGGAGTACCAAAGCGCCATCACCGGCGAAGGATCCGCCTTTTTTCTTTTAACCCGGGATGAAGGGGATAAACCCAAATATGGTTTTATAACGAGATATTCAAATTGGCCATGTCAGAAAGTATAAGCCACAAGGTCCCAGAAGATGCCTTTTTGTTTTTGGGTGCCGATGGACAAAAATCCTCCGGTACTCACTATGCGCTGTGTTTCCGCAAGGTACACCCTCCGCGGTCTATACACCACTATTACGGCAGTTTTCCGGCCGGTTTTGCATTTGATATGGCGATCGCCGGCTTAAGCATCCAAGAACGCACGATTTATGCTACGCCTGAGCATGCCGGCGACAATTCCGGGCTGAAAATTGTTAGGGAGGAACAACGATCTCGTGTCTGAACAAATCTGTTGTCTTAAATTCAGCTGCGAAGGTGAATTCGCGATGATTACAATGAGCGTAACATAAGACTGATAGATTACTACAAATATGGAGAAACCGAGAAGCCCATGCAAATGAAAAAATCCATTGTTAAGTATATGTTACCAAATCTCTGGCCGCTTTTTCTATGTTTTCTCTGTCTGATGATTTTTCCGCAGGCGACATCCGCTGAAGATGACAATACAGAAAAAGTTCCTGATCGCTATGGGGCAGCCTCAATAATCGGGTACAATTACGACCCGTCCGAAAATATCGTTTTCGGATTGCTTTCAGGATTTGCCTTATATGACTACGACAAGATATGGCCACATGCCGCTCCCGAAGCGCTTCGCTTTAAAGTGGAAGTTAGTGCTGGAGCGACGTTGAAAAATGAAAAGGGCGTCATCCTATCCGCAGGATTTCTGGCTCTTTATTATCTGGACAGTTTGGCCGGACGCGGTCTGCGCCCCTATGTAGAAGGGGGTATCGGAGGCATTTTTACACAATGGCGGGTTGACGGCCAGGGGTCCAACGTCAATTTTAACCCGCAAATCGGAGTGGGAACGGAATTTTCCCTTGGATCCGGCCCACCGTTTCTGGCGGCACTGAGGCTTCATCATATATCCAACGCCGGCCTTGCCGATGACAACCGGGGTGTCAACTCAGTTGTATTCGTACTTGGCCGTTTCTTTTAATGTTGCCGACAGCCGTCTGACAGCGACCGCAGGTCGGCTTTAAATTCGAATCTGATTTTTTGATTTTGCTTTTTGGTCGCCGACAAATTCTTATTTTCGGTTAAAACAGTTTACCCCCACCGAATCCTTAAATAAACAGATCAACCACTTCACGGATCATGTTATCTTTGTAATCCGATGATGCTTTGACCGATTGGATGAAATCTATCGCCTCCGGCGTACCCAGGTCTCCGATAGCCTTTAATGCCATGGTTTTTTCGATATTTTCCTTGGTGTTATAAAGTTCCTTCAAATAATCAAACTGATCAACAGCACCTAAAACACCCAACGAGCAGGTTGCACAAACTCTCACCATGCTGTCTTGGTGATGGGTCAAAGCAACCAAAGGCTCAATCGCTGCCGGATTATTGGTGTATCCCAACTCAAGAACTTTTAAAAAAGAAAACTCGTCAAACTGATTGTTTATATCATCTACCAATGATTTGATTTTATCATCAGAGGCTTGTAAGCCAGAATAATAGCGGTTAATTTTTGAAGCGATTTCCTTAACCATCAAAGAAACAGGCACATTGTAACAGGGATCTTCTACTTCTCTAAATGCCCAAACTGGAACTTTTCCTCTTTTAAAATAAAATACAACGCGATGCGAATCACCATTTTGTTTCAGTTCCCCCGCAAAAGTGGTAAATGTCCAGTAGGGGGAAAAACCTGATGTGCGAAGATTCCGAATTCGATATTTATCTACATCTAACACTAATCCTCCATCAGCATCGCTGGAATAATGAAGGTTTATGCCCCGAGAAATTAGGGCCGCTTCAAGATTTGTTCCCAGAAAGAAAATTTCATTTTCCATATTTACCAGAACAACGGGCAATGTGCCTGTAGATAATTTTTTATCTTCCCCACTTCGTTGATCATTAATCCGTAGATTTAATTTTTCTTGAGATCCCTGGGAGTAAACCACGGAAGACGGCGACGGTTCCTTGATATAAAATGTTTTAGTACATCCGAAAGCAGTAACCAAGGCCAAAAAAATCCCCAAGTAGCTTAAATGCTTAAATTTAATCATAATGCCCTCCTTTCATTTGCCAAAGTTCAAAAGCGCCAATGGGGGGTGCGAACATCTGGGCATGATAATACCCCCCCTAATCGGTTCCCAAGAATTTTGTCTGATGCATACCCTAAAAAATCACGCACCCTGTTAAAAAAAATATTAGAGGTGTGAAAGCCAAAATCCATGCAAACCAAGAGGCATGGAATGGTTGAGATAAGCTTCCGCAACAGGGCCTTCAGAAACGTGATTGGCGCTAAAAATGGCCAATAATGTTTTCTGTTTGCCACTGTTGTAGACTTCGGTCAGTAACCAGCCTGGTTCAGCAGAAGCATCCGGAGGATAGATGTGGTTCGGTTTCGGAACAAAAACCGGTTCGCTGCAGAATACCCCTTTCCCAAAATTATAACTTTCCGACTTTAATGATTCCATGTCGATTCTTGCAATTTCGGTAAAAAAAACCTGATCTTTATGCCGTTTCGCAAAATATCCTAAACGGTGTTTATGACAAACAAATTGAGGATTGACAAACGGAAATTCATAGTCGCCTTTATCCAGAATTTCTAGCCGAATGTTTTTCTTTGCAGTATGAATCACATATCTTCGAATTTCACCCGGATAGTTGTATTGGCCTCTGTGACCCTCCATGATTGCGCAAAGAGCGGGATCCACTCCCAAGATATGATCCGGATTCTGATAGCCGATGTAATCTGCTATAATTTCATCACCCGCTTCATATGCATTTAAAACATGCCACATCCAACACGCATCTGCACCCAATTGAAAGGGCGCTTTTTCGCCCAATCTATCGAAAACCAGGATGAGGTTGCCGATTCCGGGTTTCCAACGCATTGTGCCCAGAAAACTCTTCTGGCCTGAGAGGTATTCAAAAAAATTTATATCCATGGATGGCAGATTAAAGATAATATGTCGGTTGGTTACAAAGAAATCGTGCATATAGACTGCACGAGGTAATTTGAATTTTTGATGTCTTTTTAGCTGACCATTTTTCTTAAAAATCGTAATATGCAATATTACCTTCATTCCAAATTCAAGACCAAAAAAGAGCCATTCTCCGGTCCTACCGTCAATTTTAGAGTGAGAATATAATATCGTTGTGTTATGCGGCATACCCAAACTGGTTTTCCCCTTTGTGCTTAACGTGGCGGCGTCTAATTCGTAGGCAGGCATAGCATCATCAAAGGCATACAGTTTGCCATTTCGCGCTACTGCTCTTACCCCGGCCTGGCTTTTAGGACTGCCCCCCAAGAAGTTTCCCAAAACCCCACCGGGTGCCTGGGTCGTCCAGGTTGGATATATAAACCTGCCGGCCTGAGATTCCTCGACATATTTTGCGGTTCGCACAAATTTGTTTTGAAAGTAAACTTTACCATCGGCGATTCGAAATGCCTGAATCATGCCGTCACCATCTAATAGACAGCGTTTGCGGTATCCGGCCCTTTCGAAAAGTCCAGGGCCGTTTCGGTAAAGCGTGCCTCGCAATTCTGAAGGAATTCTACCCTCAACAACAGCTTCATAATTATATTCGTTCGTAACGGAAGTTGCTAAAGCTAAGGCGGGAAACTGTTTATAATCCTGATTTCGAAAATCAGGTGATTTTAGGGGAAGATTAGATGCCGCACACCCGGATAACATAGCGGCGCTGACACAGCCGCCGGTTAAAGTAAAAAACTCTCTGCGAGTAAGCATAGATCTACCTGCATCTCATTATTGCCGTAATTTATATTAATTAAAAACATCCAATCGCTATCGAATTTTCATTTTTCAGTGAATTAAAAATATGAATATCTTAAATTGCCTTAATTTGCTGGACAACAATTGCCAGCTGACTTATTAATTAAAATATGAATTCATATAGAACATATCCCAAAATTTGGCAAATGGGTTTAAAATACCTGTTAATCTTTATGGCATTGTCTGCATTCGGTTGCAACGGGACCCGATTCATATTTAAAGGCAGCGATGATATAATTTCAACACCTGATAAGGTTGGTCTTGTTTATGAAGACGTCTGGTTCACCACTCAAGACGATATAAAGCTTCATGCATGGTTGGTACCGGGAGAACCGAATAAGCCAATTGTGGTTTTTTTCCACGGCAATGCGGCGAATATCTCACACCGTGTGGACATTCTCCAATATTTTAACGAAATGGGTTTCTCGGTATTTATTTTCGATTACAGAGGGTTCGGAAAAAGCAATGGCCAAGCGAATTCCGAAGAAGATCTATACATAGACTCGAGAGGCGCTCTGAATTATTTAAAATCCAGAGGTTGGTCAGCATCCCGCATGATTTATTACGGCCGTTCAATGGGCGCTGCCGCTTCCCTTCAGATGGGGCTCGAATTTCCACCGGCTGTGGTGGTTATGGAGGCCCCTTTTACTTCTATGTCAGAGATTGCCTGGCACACGGCACCTATCACCTATGCATTGATCGGCTGGTGGTCAATTCGTGCCCGATTTGATAATATTAATAAAATTGAAAAGCTTACAACACCTGTGGTTTTTTTTCAGGGAGACAAGGACCATATTGTTCCCGTGGATATGGCCCAGCGCCTTTATGCGCGCGCAAATGAGCCCAAGGCATTTTATTTGATTCCTGAAGGCGGGCATAGTAATCTTTACCAGGTCGGCGGTGAAAAATATCGCGAAATCTGGTTGAAATTAGCCGGTCATCATCTACCCATGAGAGGTTGAACCCCTTTTACAGATACCTAAATTCAGACACCTTTTAAATTTTTAAACATACGTATGATGCCTTAAACCAAAGCAGACCGATCTTTGAGTTTTGACAGAAACTTTGATGGTTTTAATAATTGATACCAGCCTTCCAAGGAGGATTTTATCGAAGAAAAACGTAACTATTGAAAATTTGGTCTGAGTGTTTTACAATAAAGGTTGGTTTAAACCTCATAATTCAGGGGTATTTGAAACTGAAGTGATCCGCAAAATCCAGAGTTAAATTTTTTTAAATAAAAACTTTTAATTTACTTAAAAGAAAGGGCTCTTTGGGGTCCTTTTTTTTTGACTTTAATTTAAAGGAGACCATTAAATGAATTTTTCCCAGATCAGGCCGGTGATAAAATCACTTACGGTGTTGACCCTAATACTGCTGTCAGCTTTGGCTTGGGCCGCAGAAACAAAAGCGCCCGGGGATAAGGTCGCCGTGGTCAACGGTGTTACGATCAGCAAAGATACGTATGACCGCGAACTGGATTTTTTCGTCAGGCGGGCTGCGCCGGGTGGACAACAGATTCCCGATGTGCAAATGGCTCAGATGAAAAATGATGTGCTGGAAAGTCTTATTGACCGCGAATTGCTCTTCCAGGAAAGCAAAAAAAAGGGGGTTCAGGTAAAATCTGAAGCTGTCTCAGATCAACTTCAGAAGATCCAACAAAGATATCCGAACAAAGAAGAATTTAATAAGCTGCTGAGCAATATGGGGCTCACCGAATCAGACGTACAAGCGCAGATAGAGCGCGGTATGGCCATCCAGGAACTCATTGACAAAGAAGTCACCGAAAAAATCAAGGTCAGCGATGAAGAAACCAAGTCCTTTTACGATAAGAATCCACAGCTTTTCCAGCAACCCGAGCAGGTAAAAGCCAGCCACATCTTAATCAAAGTAAAGAGTGATGCGCCTGATGACCAGAAGGCCGAAGCCCACAAAAAGATTGAAGCCGTTCAGCAAAAAGTGCAGAAAGGAGAGGATTTTGCGACCCTCGCCAAAACCTATTCCGAGGGGCCCAGCGGCCCGAGAGGAGGAGACCTGGGCTACTTCAAGCGCGGCCAGATGGTCAAGCCTTTTGAAGAAGCGGCTTTTAGCTTAAAACCGAACGAGACCAGCGAAATCGTTGAAACTCAATTCGGGTACCACCTGATCAAAGTCAATGACATAAAGCCCGCAAAAAAGATGACCTATGCAGAGGTCAAAGATCGCCTTAACGAACACCTGAAGAAGCAGAAGACGGATTCAGAAACCAACGCTTACATTGAAACGCTTCGCAAAGACGCAAAAATAGAAAAATTTATATAATCCTTGATAATCTCGTAAAAAGTCAGAAAAGCAAGCCTTTTACGAGTGTGTTTTGTATTTGGTGTTTAGTGTTTAGTATTCTAACATGCCGATATAGCATCACCTATTTCATACCAAACACCAAACACGAAACACCAAACACTTGACGAATTCGACTTTTTACGAGTTCATCAACCTTTATTCAAAAAGGAGATGCATGATGGCCATCAAAATAACCTGGTACAGTCACGCCTGTTTTCTAATCGAAACCGATCAAACCCGTTTGCTTACCGACCCCTTCCTGACTGACAATCCGCTGGCACCCGTCAAGGCCGATGAGATTCAAACGGATTACATCCTGGTATCTCACGGACATGGTGATCATGTGGGAGACACCGTAAGCATCGCCAATCGAACCCAGGCCACCGTTATCTCAAATTATGAAATCCAGACCTGGCTGGCAAACCAGGGAGTCGAAAATACGCATCCGCAGCACATCGGCGGCGGCTTCGATTATCCCTGGGGAAGGGTCAAGCTGACCATCGCCCAGCACGGATCGGCGCTGCCGGACGGATCCTACGGTGGTAACCCCTGCGGGTTTTTGTTCTATATCGAAGGCAAAAAAATCTATCACGCCTGTGATACGGGTCTTTTCTATGACATGAAACTGATCGGTGAGGAAGGGATTGATCTGGCGATTTTACCCATCGGTGACAACTTCACCATGGGCCCCGAAGATGCCCTGCGGGCAGTCAAACTGATCGAACCCGCCCAGGTAATTCCGATTCACTACAACACGTTTGACGTCATCAAACAGGATCCTAACGCCTGGGCCGAGCAGGTACAAAAGGAAACCGCCGCCAAAGCAACTGTAATGAACCCCGGGGAATCGCTGGAATTATAAATCCCCTTAAATCCGAAAAAAGAAATGGGCCATTTTCCGGTTGATCAAACCCGAAACGGCCCATTTTTGTTATCTAATTCATTTTCAATTTAGAAATTTCTTGTTAAAGTATATTCAAATTTTATGCGGTATCCTTATTTGAGGAAGGAGAATGAAATTGAAGATTGGAATTGGATATTCAAATGTTCAGGACTCATTTAGGTTAGGCAAAAACGTTGCTGAAAATGCAATAAAAAACGGGAACATCGATGCGCCCGTTATGGTCATCACCTTTTGTGGTGGCCGGGTTGATCATGATGCGTTTTTTAAAGGACTTCAGACGCTGGTCGGGAACAAAGTGCCCATAATCGGCGGTTCTGCCATTGGCATCATCACGAATGAACACCTTTCATATGATGGTTTTCCGGCCGGTGCTGCCATCATCGAATCGGATACATTGCAGCATATTGAGGGTTCAGCAAATAATTTGCATAAAAATGAAAAGCTGGCCGGTCAGCGATTGGCCGAGAAGTTGTCAAACACCATCGATGGCAAATTATTGTTGATGTTTTATGATTCAATCAAAAATGCGCCCACAGAGAATTCCCCGCCCGAAATTAATGCCTCGCCGCCTTTAATTGAAGGCATTGAAGAAAAGCTTAAACTGAGGGTGCCGATTATAGGGGCCGGCCTGGTCGGGGATTATGAGTTTAACGCTACGAAACAATTTTGCGGCTCTTCTGTTGAAAGCCAGTGCGTTGTTGGATCATTGCTGGCAGGAAATTTTAAACCGTATTTTTCCATTATGCATGGTTGTGTACCCAAAGATGGAATCTATCATACGATTACCAGAGCGGAAGGGCCGGTTATTTATGAGGTAGATGGAAAACCGGTGATCGCTGTGATTGATGAGCAGTATGGCAGCAATGAGTGGCGTACCCAGCTACCGGTCAGACGCCTGACCATCGGCGTAAACTATGGGGGAAAATATGAAGAATTCAGGGAAAATAAATTTGTAAACAGACTGATTGCGGGTGTTTTACCCGATCGGGAGGGCATTTTACTTTTTGAACCCGATCTGGCAGAAGGTAGCGAAATTCTCTTCATGTTGCGAAACAACAAAATGATGATGGAATCCGTACAAAAAAATTCAACGGAACTATTTGAAAAAATAATTACAAAAGGAGAAAAACCTGTTTTTGGGCTATATATTGATTGCGCCGGTCGGACGGCAATCATATCAGAGACTTTAACCGAGGAGGCATCAGAGGTTCAGAATATATTTAACCGTTACAACGTTCCGTTGCTTGGATTTTATTCTGGAGTTGAGGTGGCACCCTTGCTGGGAAGAAGTCGTGGCCTTGATTGGACGGGCGTTTTATTGGTCCTGGCAGAAAATTAGAGCCCAAAACAATTATTAGAGTGACATATGGAAACGGAATTAGAAAAGGCAAGAAAAGAAATTGAGTACTATAAAAAAATCGCAGAGAGAACCGGCAATCTTTATCTAAGAGAGACCGAAGAATTATCGAAAATAATTACCCGGCTCAAGCAGACTGAGACATCCTTAACGAAAAGCGAGCAGAAGCTTCGCAATATTATCGAACACAGCAATGAATTGTTTTATTTGCACGACACAGATCATAATTTAACCTATGTAAGTCCGCAATGTACAGATCTTTTTGGGTACACACCTGATGAGATGAAAGTTAAATGGATGCAACTGATGACCAGCAATCCGGTCAATCAGGCTGGATTTGAAACTACCCAAAAGGCAATTCAAACCGGAGAAAAGCAGAAACCCTATATGCTTGAAGGCCGCAGAAAAGACGGAAAAAATATTTTATTAGAAATCGAAGAATCCCCAATCCTAGATCAAAATGGGAAGACGGTATTAATAGCCGGTGCCGCCAGAGACATTACCGACCGTAAGCGCGCTGAGGAAGAAAACGAAAAACTGGAAGCCCAGCTGCGTCAATCTCAAAAAATGGAGGCCATCGGCACGATGGCCGGCGGCATTGCGCATGATTTTAATAATATATTATCCATTATTTTAGGCAATACGGAACTGGCAATCCGGGATGTTCCCGAATGGCACCCGGTCAAAGAAAGCCTCGATGAGGTGCGCCAAGCATGTCTGCGGGCCAAGGATGTCGTGCGCCAGCTTTTGAGTTTCGGCCGCAAATCCGAGATGCAGCTGAGACCTATAGACATCAGTGTTATTCTCAGGGAGTCTCTCAAGCTGATTCGTTCAACATTGCCGAGCAATATCGAAATTCGACAGGATTTTGATGAAGGCATCTGGACCATTTTGGGAGATCCGACACAGATCAACCAGATATTGATCAATTTGAGCACCAATGGGTCAGATGCCATCGGGAGTGCAGGGGGAATTCTGAGCGTGTCGCTGGAAAATGTTGAAATTGCCCGCCAGGATCCGGAACTGAATCTGGAGCCGGGTCGCTATGTAAAGATGTCGATCAGCGACACGGGGGTCGGAATTACGGCGGAAGATATGGAACGAATTTTCGATCCCTATTATACCACCAAGAAAGTCGGCAGGGGCACCGGTATGGGCCTGGCGGTAGTACATGGCATCGTGGAAACTCACAATGGACGTATTAACGTAAACAGCACACCCGGAAAGGGTACTGCTTTTGAGATATTTTTCCGTTCCATTGATGCAGCGCCGGTGGTTGAGGTGCCGGCGAATAATAGCCTGCCCCATGGCGGGGAAACAATCCTTTTTGTCGATGATGAAAAATCTATTGTAAAATTAAACAAAGCCCGACTGGAACGACTCGGGTATCAAGTCATCGGCACAGCCGACCCGCTTGAAGCGATCGATTTATTCCGTCACAAGTCAAATCAGTTTGATCTGGTCATTACCGATATGACAATGCCGAATATGATGGGGGATGAATTGGCAGCAGAAATGATGAAAATTCGGCCGGACATTCCGATCATTCTATGCACCGGATTCAGCGGACGCATATCGGAAGAACAGGCCTTGGAAAAGGGCATCCGGGCATTTGTCATGAAACCGCTTGAAACAAAGGATTTAGCTGAAACCGTTCGCAAGGTACTGGATGCCGTTTTTTGAAAACCGAACACTTAGGGATTAGAGCATGTCCAGTTAAGCGCCTTGCATACGTAATCATCGGGCATCGTCAGTATCAGCCAGCGTCTTTGCAGCAGCACATCCGTAAAACTGATAGACGGGATATTTTCAGCGTGTCCGGCAAACCGGTCCTGCCACGCCTCAGTTTCAGCATTTGACCCGGCAACATCAATTAAAATTCCATCCAACTCGGTCAGTTGTAATAGATCGGTCATTTCCGGAAACCGATTTTTCTGCCACCACAACACCTGGCGCTCCATATCACGATTGAATCTCGGTTCGGCGTTCCGCGAAACCAGCGTAAACAAGACAGCTCGATTGCCTTGGCGCGCAAAGAGGTAGCGCAAATCCTGATCCAGAAAATGGGGGCGCTGCAGTTTGGCGGCCGACAGAAGCGATGGGGTATCCGGCACCTGTTTGGGTTCCAGGAACACAATCTCAAAGGGCGTGAACGGATTGGCTGCGGATAAAACCTTTATCGCCGGTTTGATAAAGTCCGGATCGGGCAGACCGGGATGGACAAAAATCTGATAGGGCTGCGTCAGCCGTTTTGCCAGTAACGCCAGCTCAGAAAGCGGCCGCTACGGAATTCAGCTGGAGCTTGGCGATAAACCGCTCATTGCCGATTTTGACGGCGATATCTTGCGGAATTGCACCCGACTGTTTTTTGCCAAATGTCCAGGAAACATCCAGATCCGGCATGGGAAAAATAACAACATCAAAGCGGACTTCGGCATGATCAAAGGCCAGAAGCATATCATCGGCTGAAAACGTCGCGTTTTCGATCAGCGTATACGGTGGCGATTTGTCAAACCGCAAACCCAGTTCATGACTGTTTAAACGAAAATCGGTACCCGGCAGAACCGACAGCGGAAAAACCTGAACGTCATCCGTCAGATAGTTTTCAGCCAGAAATTGGACGGAACGGCTAAATCCCTGCAGGTCATCGCCGGGCAGCCCCACAATCAAATCAATTGCAGGTACGATGCCTCTTTGTTTTAGACGCTTTGCGCCCTGTGCAAATCGCTTTATGTCGGTCGGCCGGTTCATGATCTTGAGTGCACGGGGGTTGGTACTTTGCAGGCCGATTTCAAACCAGGAAAATCCCGCGGCTGCCAACAGATCGGCCAATTTTTCATCGATGGCTTCTGCCCGAATCTCACTGATAATTTTAAGATGCCGGTTTTTGTTTATCTTGCTGATTTTTCTTAATAGATCTTCAAGTCCGGGATGCGCATTAAGGGAAGGATCCAGCAGGTACAGCTCTTTGACCCGCTGATCGAGTGCCCATTGAACGCCTTGCAGCAAATGGCCTTCATCGGCAAAGGAAAGACCGTCATGGGATTTATTATAGTAGCAGTATCCGCAGCGGTAAGGGCATCCCCGCTGGGTTTCGAGAAGCATCACATTTTCGATCTCGGGCTCCAGCAAATTCTGCAAATAGGGGCTCGGGCTTTTATTGAATAGCGCCCCGGCTGCTTCCATCGAACTTCCTTTTTCCCAGGTTGTTGGATCCTCAAGGAGTTTAAGAAAAATGGCTTCGCCTTCGCCATAGACATAAAAATCGACCGCCTCCGAAAGCATCGAAAGGTTGTCCGGGGTGATTTCAGATCCGCCAAAGATAATGCGCGGCGCATAGTGCGCTTTTAATTTTTCTGCGAAATAAAGTGAGCGTACCAGATTCCAGCAGTAAACCGTAAAACCCACGATATGCGGCTTACGGTCAAGGAGAATTTCCATTAAAGCGGCATCGCCAAGATAGGAAGCAACACTTTCCGGTAAAATTTCAACCTGCACCTCAGGCAGGATAGCGGCAGTCTGTTTGAGGCAAGCTGCGCCCAGAGGAATATTGCCGGTCTGCACCCCGTAGTTCAAACGGGGTACCGGAAGCTGGAGTAATAAGACACGGGGTTTTAAAACCATTTTTTTCTCCCCGGACCGGGGAGCGGATAAACTAGATCCCTCAGCCGGAAGGTTTGCAGGCCGGGCCGCTGAAGCCGCCGGAACCGGTGGCAATTCCCTGAGGCCGCACACAACCCGCCGACATCAGTTTTTCGACATCTCCGCACTGGCATTCAGGACATTTGGGGTCCGCATCATTGGAAGACAGCACAAGCTCTTCAAAACAGTGGCAGCAGGCTTTGCATTGATATTCGTAAATCGGCATAACCGAAACCTCCGAAAACAGAATTTTTTATATAATAGGTGTTGTCAGCCAAAAGTCAAGAATCTATCTTAACCCGCCTTCGGTGGACCAAAGCGGCCACTCGATCAATTTTCTTTGTGTGTATTTAAATCTTGGCGGCTTTGCGTCTTTGGGTGAGAAATTTAGGATACCACAAAAAAGATTAAGCAAAGCTCCCAGAAAATTACGGTGGAGAAGGCGCCGATGATATAGGAGAAAAGATACCGGGCGTGAGTTACCGATCTCTTTCGCAACGCATTGCGAAATAACAACAGAATGACAACGCCCATACAGGTTAGAAAATACTTTGCCCCCATGAAGACAAAGGGGCCGTATTTGAGGAAATAGGACATGACCGGGTTCAGCTCTGTTGAGCCCCTCTCGATCAGATACAGGGTTAGCAGCGCGTCGAGAACGCTTAGTAGCAGGATAAGGACAATGGCCCCAAAAATATTCGAGCTGTACCGATCAAAGTAAAATGTCCCCTCCCAATCTTCCTCGCGGCGGGCATGGGCACGCCTGCCGGCAAACAACAGATATCTCAGCTTCGGGAAGCGATGGGTGCGCCGATCTTTCCCGGAGCGCTTTTCACCAAAACCTGAGCGATCTGATGTTGAACCGCAATTGTCCCCGCTGCGAATAAACTTGGCCATTCATACCTTCTGGAAATGAAAAAGATTCTCATCTATCTTCAAGCAAATTTCAGTTACTAGAAGCCATCTCAAAAATAGGATTTTGGTTCAAGATCACGGCGGGGCCGAGTTTAAAACCGCAGGCATACTGTTGTATGTCGAGGATTTGAAACGAGGCACCAACAAAGATATTGGGCCAAAAGACATTTTTGAGATGGCTTCTAATAGATTATCGGCAGATTGCCCCATAACTTTAGCCCCACATATCAGTGTAAATGCTATTTAATCACCGGGTTGCGGTGCGCATTCAGTTTTCGGCAAAACCGCTACGGTACTTTGACAGGGGTATCGATTTAATATAATATGAGGGACATTTGGATCAGCGCCAGGCGCTTTGAGGCGCCATCCTGATTAAAAAGGGGCAAAAAATGCAGGAAATCCGCTTTCATGGTCGCGGCGGTCAAGGAACTGTTGTCGCTTCTATCCTGCTGGCAAAGGCATTTTTCAAAGCCGGCTACGATGTTCAAACCTTCCCGCTGTTCGGTGTAGAAAGACGGGGGGCACCGGTTGAAGCGTATTTAAGACTCGGCAAACAAAAAATCCTGACGCGCAACAATGTGTACACCCCCGATCATGTGGTCGTCCAGGACGTCAAGCTGCTGCAAGGTGTGGATGTAACCAAAGGACTTAAGCCGGGTGGATGGATTCTGTTAAACAGCCCCGAACCGCCCCAAAGGCTGGCCGCATTTTCAGGCTATCGGCTCGCTTTTGTCGATGCAACGCAGATAGCGGTCAAATACGAGCTGGGGACCCGCACGCATCCTATCATTAACACGGCCATGATTGGCGCTTTTGCCCGCATGATGGGCATTCCGCCCTTGGATGCCATTTCAGAGGCCATTCAAGCGGAAATCACGACCAAACCCGATAAAAATATACAGGCTTCCAAAGAAGCCTTTGAGCAGGTTAATTTGGACGCTAAAGTAGTGCGAATATGACAGATTATCGGACGCCGCATAATAAAATTCCATTATTTTTGCCGCATTCATCGGCGTCGACAGCCATCAATAAAACCGGTTCATGGCGCTATGTCCGGCCCGTTTATGATGAAAAGACGTCACCCTGCAGCGCAGCCTGCCCCGCGGGCGAGGATATCGGCCGAGTTGAAATGCTCGTATCCCGGAATTTGATTCAGCAAGCCTGGGAAACAATATTAGAAGAGAATCCATTCCCCGCCGTATGCGGCCGCGTCTGTTTTCATAACTGCGAAGGTGCCTGTAACCGCGGCCAAATGGATGATCCGGTAGCGATTCATCGCCTGGAAAGATTTATAGGAGACGCGGCGATCAGCAGCAAGGAGATCCCGCAAATTGAAACGCTACCCGACAATGGCAAAAAGGTGGCCATCGCCGGATCGGGCCCGGCAGGCCTGGGGGCGGCTTACTTTTTAACGCGCCTGGGATTCGCTTGTGAGGTATTCGAGGCACAGTCTGAGCCCGGCGGTATTTTGCGCTGGGGCATTCCGGCCTACCGATTACCCCGCAATGTCCTCCAGAAAGAAATCAGCCGTATTGAAAAACTGGGAGTAACCATACATTGTCGCACCCCCCTCACCGCTGAAACGCTGCAAGCCTTCAAAACCCGGTATGATGCTGTCTTCATTGGTTGCGGCCACGGGCGTGCCATAGATCTGCAGATTGAGGGCGCGCAAAAAGCAATCAACGGTCTGCAATTCCTTTATAACATAAGGGCCCGGCAGGAAATGTCGCTAAATGCAAAGCGCACGGCGGCTGTGATCGGCGGAGGCAATACCGCCATCGACGTGGCCCGCACCCTGGTAAGGCTCGAAATTGATCCCATCATCGTATACCGCCGGCGGCGTCAGGATATGCCGGCCTTCAGCCCTGAATTGCAAATGGCCTTGGATGAGGGCGTAAAACTAAAAACGCTTTTAACCCCGATAACCATTAAAGATGCCGGCAGAAATTCGGCAGACCACCAGGCCTCATATGTAGTAACGCTGCAGAAAATGAAGGTCAGCGCCACCGAAATCGAAGGCCGGGCCCGGGTCATCCCGGACGGTGACAAAACAGAAACGCTTCGGGTTGACCATATCTTTTGCGCCATCGGAGCTGAGCCGGAAGCGCCCTGGTACCCGGTACCCACCGGCGAATCCCCGTATCTGGACCTCAGCCACTGCAAATTGATGAATGATGATATACCGATCGCCTATGGCGGGGATCTGACCAATCGGGTTAAAAGCGTCGCCGATGCCATCGCTTCCGGGAAACAGGCCGCCATGGCCCTGGACACTTACTTCAAATCCGGATGGGATGCCGTAAACAAAGCAGTTGCAGGCTGTCAGGTCGGGCCCGGGCCGACTGTCTCCATGACGATATATCTGGGCAAAGAGCGCAAAGAGAGAAGTCCGCATATTGTGTCCTATAAGGAAATCAACACCCATTATTTTAAACGCACTTCGCGGGTCAATGCGCCCGTATTACCACTTGAGGATCGAATTCAGTCATTTTTGCCGGTAGAATCCACGCTTGCGAAGGAAGCGGCCCTGGAGGAAGCCCGACGGTGCTTTAATTGCGGCATCTGCAATGCATGCGACTACTGCCGTCTGTATTGCCCGGAGATGTCGGTGATGGTGGAAGACGAGCGCCGACACATCAACCTGGATTACTGTAAAGGATGCGGCCTCTGTGTTGCAGAATGCCCCCGCAATGCCATGGCCTTGAAGGAGGAAAACATATGAAACAGGTGGCTGAGGGCAGCCAGGCCGTTTCCGAAGCGGTGCGGCTGGCAAAAGTTCAGGTGATCGCAGCCTATCCCATTACACCGCAAACTCATATTGTGGAGAATCTATCAGAGCACTGCGCCAACGGGACCCTCAACGCCCGTTTTATATGTGTCGAAAGCGAACACTCGGCGATGGCGGCAATCATCGGTGCCGCCAGCAGCGGTGTGCGAACCTTTACGGCTACTTCTTCCCATGGTCTGGCCTATATGCACGAAGTTTTGCACTGGGCATCGGGTGCCCGCCTGCCCATCGTCATAGCGGATGTCAACCGCGCTCTGGGGCCGGGGTGGAACATATGGCTGGATCAAACCGACAGCCTCAGCCAGCGCGATACCGGCTGGATTCAGCTGTATTGCGAAGACAGTCAGGATGTCCTCGATACCACCCTGATGGCTTACCGGCTGGCCGAATCGGTCAACCTGCCGGTCATGATCGTTTTAGACGCCTTTTTCCTTTCGCACACCTATGAACCGGTGGATATCCCCGATCAGAAACCGGTTGATAGGTTTCTTCCGCCATTTTTACCCCGCTTTCAACTCGATACCGCCAATCCAGCTGCCTTTAATCAATTTGTGGCCCCGCAGGCCTATATGGAAATGCGCTATAATATTCAAACCGCCATGGAACAGGTCCCGGAATATTATTCCCGCATTGCTGAAGAATTTGAGATCATCTTTGACCGTCAACACGACCTTGCAGAGGCGGTGCAGTGCGAAGATGCCGAAATTATTTTCGTGGCTGCCGGGACGACCGTCAGCACCTGTCGCCAGGCGGTGGATCGTTTGCGCCATGCAGGCGAAAAGGCCGGTTTGCTGAAACTGAAAATGTTTCGCCCCTTTCCTATCGATTATTCGCGGCAGGTTCTCAGCGGCAAACAAAAAGTGGCGGTGGTCGATCGCAACTGCTCCTTCGGCGCCTCCGGCATATTTGCCCAGGAGCTCAGGGCCGCCCTGTATAATGCCGAAGCACCGCCAAGAATCTTCGGCTATATCGCCGGCCTCGGCGGCCGGGATGTAACCCCGGAAACCATTGAAGATATTTACTGGCAAACCAAAAGTAATAATAGCCCGCAAACTGAAAATATATGGATCGGGCTCGATCAGGAGACGTTGAAATCATGGCGCAACTAAAAGGGACCGATCGAGACTATTTGAAACCGGGACATCTGGGGTGCCCCGGCTGCGGTGCCGCTATTGCGATTAAGTTTGCACTGAAGGCGTTGGGTGAAAAAATCATCCTGGTCATACCGGCCAGCTGTGCTTCTATTATTGTGGGTCCATACCCGCTGTCTGCGGTAAACGTACCGATACTGCACACGGCCTTTGCAACAGCCGGTGCTGCGGCCAGCGGTGTCCGGGCGGCTTTAGACATGAAAGGCGACACCGAAACGACGGTCGTATCATGGGCCGGGGATGGGGGCACATTTGACATCGGTTTTCAGTCCCTTAGCGGCGCAGTTGAACGCAACGAAGATTGTATTTTTGTATGTTACGACAACGAGGCCTATATGAATACCGGTGTGCAGCGCAGCTCCTCAACCCCATTCGGCGTGCGCACAACCACCACCCCCGGGCAGGACTGGAAAAAGACCCGCAAAAAAAACATTATGGAAACCATGGCAGCGCATCGGATACCTTACGCCGCCACCGCCAGCATCGCCTTCCCAGAAGATCTGATTGCCAAATTTGAAAAAGCAAAAGAAAAAACAGGCGGCTCTCGATTTATCCACATTTTTGCCTCCTGTGCCACCGGATGGGGCGCCCCCTCTGACATGTCTGTTAAAATCGCGCGGCTGGCCGTGCAGACAAATATTTTTCCGCTTTATGAAATCGAAGACGGAACGCGTTATAAATTGAATTATAAAGGCGACTGTCGGGTCGAAGACTATTTAGAAACCCAGGGGCGCTTTAAACACCTCAGCGAGGAAGATATTTCACAGATTCAAGGCATGGTGGCAGAAGACTGGAACAACCTGGTTCACAAAGCCGCTGAAGTGCCGTCATGACCATTGCCGCTTCAATAGAAGTAATAGCCAAAATATCATGATAAAAATTAAAGGTTCCAGAAAGCTGACCGCCGAGAAGTGGTTAAATTTGTTCGAAGTCAGATATATCGACAGAACCGGAAATGAAAAATCCTGGCAAACGGCTTCGCGCCAAAATGAACCCAAATGCCTGACCGGCAGTTACCAAAAGCCGGACGCCGTGGTGATTGTGCCGTTTCACACCACAAGGAACAAAATGGTCATCACCCGGGAGTATCGGGTGCCGTTGGATGGTTATGAATACGGATTCCCGGCCGGGTTGGTCGATAACGGTGAATCCGTTGAGCAGGCCGCACGGCGCGAATTGATGGAAGAAACCGGGTTAACTGTCAGCCGTTTCATAAGGGTCAGTCCACCGATCTATTCCTCTGCCGGTATGACCGATGAGTCCGTGGTAATGGTTTATGTGGAATGTGAAGGTGAGCCGTCAAACAGCGCCAACAGCGATTCGGAACTGATTGAAATCCTTTTCATCTCGCCCGATGAGGCTTTGGATCTATTAAGCGATACAACGCTTAAATTTGACGCCAAAGCCTGGCTGGCGATATCCCAATTTGCTGAAAATGATGCGCACGACAAACTTAAATCCAATCGACGATAAGCCCATTCGCACTTCCGCAATTGTCGTTATTTCAGTATATATTGCCGCCCAACTGCTGTCTGACATCGGGAGCCTTAAAATTGCGTGGGTTGGCGGATTCAGCGTCGACGCCGGCACATTTATTTATCCGCTCACCTTTACCATCCGGGACCTAATCCATAAACAACTGGGGAAAGCAGCCGCCCGCACAATAATTATTCTGGCAGCAGGGATTAATCTTTTTATGGTGGTTTTCTTCCAATTTGCCGCCTGGCTGCCCCAGGATCCCTCCTGGGGACTGGGTAAAGAATTTGCAGCCATCCTCGGTCCGGTTTGGCGGATCGTCATCGCCAGCATAATGGCGGAAGTCATCAGCGAGCTGATTGACACCGAGGTATACCACTTTTGGGTCAGCCGAATCACGCGAAAACATCAGTGGGCGCGCGTGCTCAGCAGCAATGCAGTCAGCATTCCGATCGACAGTCTGATTTTTTGCTGGGGGGCATTTGGTTTGGCGCTGCCGCATTTGACTGTCTGGTCCATATTTTTCGCGAACGTTTTTATCAAGGGGTTGGTCACCGTTGTCAGCCTGCCAGCTATTTATCTGGTTAAAGAAAAAGAAAATGATACCGATTAATTCAGGCGCCACCGGAATCCGCTGAGCACATTGAATGAAGACAGGGGGCCAATTGGGTGTTATATTTAATATAGTTAAATGGTTGATTAGTTGATTGGTCAATTCGTCAGAGGATTCAATCCATTCTAAACTATTTGACCATTCGACCCATTAACAAATCGGCTAAAAAAGCCCAGAACCTCTGAACCTTGAAGCATGAAACCATCGTTATTGCGTTTTTAAGCCAAGGAGATAACAATGAAGTTCACCTGTCCGGTATGCAAAACACCCGGCGATATCCCTGACCCGGAAGACATCACCAGTCAGCCGGCAATCCCAGCAACATGCCTGAATTGCGGAGCAGATCTGTCCGTGGAGCATAGTACCGGCAAGGTGCAACGGCTATCAGGCGGACAGGACCCGCAGAAAGACCGGAAGGTATCAAGCGGCCAGCCAAAGCATGCCGTATCATCTGTATTAGCTATGAGTTCGCAGGAAAAAGGCCGCAAAGATTATCTGGCCACAGGGGTATTTGCTGTCGTGTTATGCGCCCTGATCGCAATCGGGGTGTACTTTTCATTAAGCATTAAGATGGACGCCTTAAACCAGCCACTGAAAATGATCTCCGAACTGGTCGATGATGTTACCGAGTATGGCAAAGCTATTTTTGGTAAATTTCAAAAAGATCAGCAGCCCCGTCAGGCTAAAAGACACGTTCGAAAAGGGTACGAACACTACAAGGACAACCGGCTAAAAGAAGCGCTGCAAGAACTGGGCCTGGCAATTGAAACTCATCCGGAAAACTCTGAAGCTTATTTCTGGCGAGCCCGAACGTTCATTCGACTGGAACAATATGACGATGCCATAGCAGATTTGAAAACGGTGGTGAATTTGAAACCGAGCTACAGCCCGGCTTATGATAACCTCGGCTGGCTGTTCATGCGCCGCAATGATTATGATGAAAGCCTTTCCAACCTGAACAAATCCATTGAATTGAAACCGGATAACGGCTGGGCCCATTACATGCGAGCGCGCGTCTTTTTTAACAAGGGAGACTTTCAAAAAGCCGTTGAAAATGCCGAAACCGCTTGTAAATTGGGTTATAAAGACGGCTGCCGCGATGCCAAACGTTATGGCGCTAAATTGACCGAAAACGGTTGACGTTAATCACGAAAACACGAAATTGGAAAGCACGAAATATTTTCATTATTTGCTTTTTTCGTGTTTTCGATCTTTCGTGCTTTCGTGATATTTTTTTAATCCCAACTCATCCGGCAAAAGGATGAATCAACCGTATGTCGCAAAATGATTATTATCAGATATTAGAAATCGATCAAAAGGCAGGCCCCAGGCAGATCAAGGACACCTACCGCAAACTGGCCTTTGAATATCACCCGGATCGAAACCGTAAAAATCCGGAGGCTGCCGAAAAAATGAAACAGGTCAATGAGGCCTATGCGGTTCTGTCGGATCCGGCCAAGCGGCGTGAATATGACGCCATGAGGCAACAGTTCGGCTCATCGGCGTACAGCCAGTTCCGGCAGAATTACTCCGAGCAGGATATTTTTAGCGGCTCGGATGTCAATCAAATTTTGGAACAAATGGCCCGGGCGTTTGGATTGAGGGGGTTTGATGAAATTTTCAAGGAATTTTACGGACAGGGATACCGCCATTATGAATTCCGAAAACCCGGATTTTTTGCAAAAAGCTATTATTTTACAGGCCCCCGCCAACGCCGGGGATTGAATGCTTCCGCCCCCCCTTTGCAGGGAAGCATCGGCAAACTCACCCGCTTTTTTCTAAAGCAATTCAGCGGTATTGAGCTGCCTGAAGGCGGCGCAGACCTCAAGGACACCATCCGGTTGAGCCCGGAACTTGCCCGCCAGGGTGGACCCTATGCCTACTATTTGCGAAAAAAAGATAAAAAACTGGTTGTCAAAATCCCACCGGGTATCAAGCATCAGCAGCAGATCCGACTTGCCGGAATGGGTGGAGACGGTAAGGGCGGCGGAAAGGCCGGAGATCTTTATCTGAAAGTGCGTATTCGAAAGCCGCTGCTGCAACGCTTAAAAGAGTTTCTTTCCAAGACGCGGATTTGATTTAAAATACCACGAAGACACGAAATCCGATACGCGCAGCGCCGGCGGTTGCGCCGCGTGAGCACGAAATTTTATGCTAAATTCTTTTTCGTGATTTTAAACTTTCGTGATTTCGTTGTAAAAAATTTTTGCGGTATGCCCTAACTGGAGGAGTAGATGAAAACACTGGTGTGCCATGGGGATAGTCTGACGGCGCCTGACGAGCTGGAGCACAGGTCTATCTGGCCATCGTTGGTTGAAAGCAGATTGAAAATAAACGTGATCAACAGCGGTATCGGCGGAGATAGCAGCGGTGGCCTGCTGAGCCGATTTTACCCGCAGTGGTTCAACATCGCCCCGACGTTGTCCTGATTATGGGCGGCACCAATGACCTGTGGTGGGATCTTGACATAAAAATGATTCTCGCCAATATGTTTACCATGACCTGTCAGGCTGAGCATCATGACATTGTCCCGCTGGTGGGTCTTCCGACCCCCATGGTTATTGAAAAAGCTTGCCAGCAGGAATTTGCTGCACCGGAAGGCGGCTATGACCGCTGCGTGGAAAAATTGGCTGCCCTGGCAAAGGCCTTAGCCCGAGCGGCGAAACAAAATGATATTGCCTGCCTGGATTTCTATCACCCTTTTTGTGATAAATCTGGCAATGCCAATGGGAAATACTTTCTGGATGATGGTCTTCATCCCAATAAGGCCGGGCACCGGCTGATGGCAGAAATAACGGTTAAAATGCTTAGAAACCGGTTCAATTTCGCTTGACTCCCCGGGTTTCCGCTATAAGCTATCGCAAAATTAGCAGTTCATCTTGGAAGACAGAGAAAAAAGTTCCAAAGGTGCTTGTAAGTTAGAAGTGCCTAAAGTGACTAAAATGAGCTAAAATGCCTAAAGTTGAGGAATTCTGTCATTTTTATAATTAAAGATAGAGCGCCACGCGGCGCAAGCGCCTGCGCTGCGCGAGCGAGGCCGTAATTTTAGGCATTTTAGATCATTTTTAATTTTAGCTCATTTGGTGTTATAAGAACTTTTTATAGATTTAAAACGCTACCATCGCGTGTTAAATACTTTTTGAGAAGAGAGGATCGGTTGTTTAAACCGGTAAATGACGGCTCCTTTGAAAATTTTGAACGAAACGGATGAGGTCTGGAAAAAAGATTAAAAAATGGGCTTCCAGGCTCCCGTAATGAAGTTTAATTTCTTCGATTGCACCCAGCAGGCGATCGCCGTTCGTCACTCTTTTAGACAGGCGGCTCAGGGCCTTTTCAACTCCCATTAAATCCTGATAGGAACCCAGCCAATCTTCACGTATCATAACCGGAATCATGGTCGCCAGACGCGCCGGGAGCGCTGTCCTGTGGGCCATTAAAATATCATAAATGCGGGAGATAAATTGATCCAAGGCCACATCGCTAAACCCCGACCAGTGACGATATAAAAGATGATCGTAACAAAGGTCAACGATGATACCGGCAAAGCGTCGTCGAGCGGGACTGTAAAGATTGCGACTGGCGCGGGTCGTTGGGTGAGAATCAGTATAGGCATCTATTTTGCGATGAAGCTCAATTCCCCTTTTGATCTTTAGCGGGTACCGATCTCCAATTGATCCTTTTACAAAATCGCCCATAATGCTTCCCAGCAAAGACTCAGTGGAATCTTCTGCCAGGTATAGATGTGCCAGATAATTCATAAGGATCAAATTGACATGCGAAATTTGCGTGTTAATATAAGGACTATCTAAAAAGCGGGTTTTGATCAAGGGAAAGGATTTTTCAGATGCGATGGTTGCACGCGAGCTTTCGAAAAAAGACGGCGATAGTCATCATCACGATTATGGTTCTGCCCATGCTTTGCGGAGCGGTGGATATTGAATTGCCGGGTCTTAATCTAAAATACGGCAAGCTGGAACGCAGCCGCGATGTCACCAAAACCTTTGAAACACCCCGGGTTTTAGAAAACCATCAATACTATTCCAACGGCTGGGGATCCGTTCCGTATGCGATCA
Organism: uncultured delta proteobacterium; assembly: GCA_963706575.1. Lineage (GTDB taxonomy): Bacteria > Desulfobacterota > Desulfobacteria > Desulfobacterales > JAHEIW01 > JAHEIW01. Next base: position 193,867 of record CAVPNL010000012.1, read on the forward strand.
TCGCCATTGATCGCAAATACAAACTGCGCCAAGGCTTGTGGAAAGCGGTTGAGGTTACCGTACCGCTTCTCAGAAGCTGGGTTCACCAGATGGATAGCATCTACGGATACCCGCCCTACGGGTTCCAAATTTTAGACCATAAGGGCAACCAGGTGGGGGTATGGTATTCAAGCAAGCAATGGACAACCATCGTTATCGAAGAAGGCAATCAGATTGCCGTCTTTGCGCCCGAAGTGCCGGGTTTTCGAGGAGGCAATTAAAGCGTTTCGATAGAACCCATTTCGAAAAGTCTATCACTCCCAAATGGCTGTCGCAATGAAAGCCAGTCAATCAAAAACTGAAAAACGATATCGCTCTTTGCTTCAAAAGGCTGTTAGACGCGGTAATGTCGACTTGGTCCTCACCACCAGCGCCCTTCTTGAATCCCTCGGTTCTGCAGATAAAAATTGGTACCTCAATCAAACGGCCATCATTACCTTTGAAGAATGCTGGCCGCTGGGAACCGGATTAATTTTCAACAAAAAGTTCCACAGCAAAGTGGCGGCCTTAATCCGTGTGACCCGTGCCAGCAAGGCGCGGGATGCGACCGGGCTGGGATATTTAGCCTATGCATTGTCCCAGGGAGACACCAGCGTTCTGGATGACACCGCCGGCGATAAAGCCATTAAGATTGTGGCCAATGCCATCCGGCGGCCCGATGATTTCTGGCAGTGGGTCACCTGGCAAAAAACTGCTGCTGCTGAAAAAAATCTGATTGATAACGCCGTCCGATTCAAAAAGGTCGGCCTGCCGCATGATAACGCGGTTATTCAAGCAGCCGCTTATCTAGCGGTTACCGGTCAATTATCCCGGATTGAAGCGGGCCAGCCGTCGGACCCAAAATTTTCCTACTGGATTGTCTTTGACAATCACACCCCTGAGGGCCGACGGGCGCTGCGGGACATTGCCCGGGACCTGCATATTTCTCTGGCGCAGCTGGAATGGACATATTTTTATTTTGAAGGCGCACTGGCAAATGGAGAGATTTCTTCAAAATGGTGGGACCGGCACTGCCGCTGGCACTTTAAAAAAATAGAACTGCCCGCCAATGAAGCGCATCTGCTCTGGGATCCTGCCCGAGTCCAGTTGGAGGAGCGGCTGACGGCGGAAGGCCGCCAGTTAAAAAATGAGCTTTATCGCTGGAAATTGGCCAATCGAGAAGGCATTGAATCCCTAAAACGGCAGGTTCAATTGTACCTGGATCATATGGAGGAGATCCAGCGGGACCAGGGGGGATTGTTTTAAAAATGGCGCACGCCCTGCCGGCTTTCAGGCCAAAGGCCACCTTGACAATTCCCGATGCAAATGCCAAATTGGAAAAATGAGCGCCAACGGTATCCAAATCCAGGAATTGCCCGATTTAAAAAATCCGCTGTTGATCGCCGGTTTCGACGGCTGGGGTAATGCGCTGAAAATATCCAGCGGCATGGCCGCCTATCTTATTCGCACTTTTAAAGCGCAACGATTCGCCGAACTCGATCCCGATGTATTTTTCCGCTATGATGAAAAACGGCCGGTGGTCCATATAGAAGACGGGAGGTTTAAAAGCCTTTCATCACCGGGAGGTACTTTCTATGCTGCACAGACAGCACCTGACGGGCGCGACCTGGTAATTCTGAAAGCCGACGAGCCCAACCTGAGATGGTTTGGTTTTGTTGACGAATTATTGAATCTTTGCAGCCGACTCCACATTGAAACCATTATCACATTGGGCAGTATGTACGATCATGTCCTGCACACGGACCGAATCTTATCAGGGACCGCCTCCAATGCGGAGCTGTCTTCGATGTTGAAGCAAAAGGGTGTGAATTCAATTTCCTACCAGGGCCCCAGTGCCATTCACTCCACCATCCATTCAGAGGCCCTGAAAAGAGATATTGCCGGCATCAGCCTGTGGTGCCATTGCCCCTATTATCTTCAGGGTACCACCCACTTTGGGATTTTAGCCCATCTGGGGGAAATGCTGGCGGCTATCGGAGGCTTTGAGTTGAACATCGAAGGTCTGGAAGCCAGCTGGCAAAAACTGAATATCCAGATTGAAAACCTGATTGAAAATAATACCGAACTTCAAGCGGTGATCAATGAATTGCGCAAAGCAAAGGTGCGAGGGGCAGCCGCCAAAATGACGGGTGCCATCAAATCCGACGAAAAAATTATTAATATTCAGGACTTCTTGCAGCCCAAATAAATCCCCTCAAAATCTAAATTCCAAGCCCAAATCTCTGCCTCAAAACGTCCAATTTTAGTGAAGATTCCCAGATTCAAAGGTTCAGCGGTTGGGTATCGGCAGAAAATTGCTCACCGCAGAGACGCAGAGTACGCAGAGATTATTATTTTTTAGCTTTGAGGGAATTTCTCTGCGCCCACTGCGTCTCTGCGGTGAAAGGCTTTTAGAACCTCACTATATATAAGGTGGATCATCAGAATGCTGAAACAACTAAACCCTGAACTCATGAACTTCCACTAAAAGAGGCCATGCCTCCCGCGAAATGCGGCCACCCGTGAGCGGTGAGTTGGATATCGCCCGCCAGTTAGGTAGTAATGACTTCTGACACCCTGATTTCGTTGGTAGCGGTTATGAAGGGGATGTTTAGCAGGGTGTTGCTTAGGGTGTATTTTTCGATATCGGTTGCCGTCGAAACGCTTGTGACCCTTTTTATGGTGGTGGGATCCGTACCCGTAATAGGGATAATAATAACCATATCCGTAACTGCTGGAAGAACTGTAGTCAGCGTTTTCAGATGCGGCCTGCGCATCCTGCAGAATCCGGTCCGCTTCCCGCAGCGCCTCATCAGCCCTGGCATTGGCTGCTGCAATCCGCCGCTCGGCCGCCAGTTGCTGCTCCAGTATAAAGGCTTCCCTTTCGGCCAGCTCCTGTCTGGCAACCGCCAGGCGGTCTATCTCGCGGCGCTGGTTATCGGCTTCTTCATCATAAGGGATTTCAGGCGTTTTCATGAAAAGGGTTGCCTGTTTCGGGGGTGCATGATTGGTAAAATATTTAACACCGTTTTCATCCGTCCAGGCGTAAATATCTGCGCCGGCGGTCGAAACCCCAAGACCGGCAAACCCCAAGAGCGCCAGTATCAGCACCCGTATGTTCAAGCGTTTCATTGGTGCCTCCTCTCGAAATCCTTTCGGAAATCCTATTTTTGAGATGGACTCTATTAATATAACCATGGTTTTCTCACTGTAAATGAAAAGACATGGATACAGCCCTTTAGCGGGGCCAGTCTTGTTTGTACCTATAGACGCATCAAACGTCAACCCGGTCGACATATTTTGGTGCGGATCAAAGTGCCCAAAGCTAAGGAATTCTGCCCGTCGAGAGCCTCAGGGTCGAACGACCATTTTTATTATGGATTCACCGCAGAGACGCAGAGGGCGCAGAGAGAAAGTTTCTTTATAAAAAACTCTGCGCCCTCTGCGTCTCTGCGGTGAGCGAAGTCAAGACAGCTCTAGTTGGCTTCGGCAGAGACACCGGATTCCAGCTCACTGAGGATCTCGGAGGTGATTTTCTGGTGAAGCCGTTCCTGGCGGGTGGAGAACACGGCCTGATTCAGCTTGCGTGTCTGACGGGCTTCTTCAAGGAAATAGGCCAAAATGTTAAGCTCGGCATTGATGGAACGCCCGGATTTACGGGCAGCTTCAAGTTTGGCCAGCACAGCGATGATTCCGTATGCATAAAGGCTTAAGGTGGTGATCCGTCTCAAAAAAAATTCCTTGCGGGTGATCGATTCGCCGTAAATTAAATATCCGATCAGGATCATCAGGCGCATGCGGCGCGCGCTCGCTTTGGCAAACCGCAGGGCACGATTCATCATTGTTGCATCAAATGTAATTGGCCAGCGGGTGCGGCGAAACATCTTTTTAACAAGTGCAAAAAACTGAGACAGTCGACCGGATGCTTCAGCCTGCAAACGTTTGTTTAAGGTCCGTAAGACGAACAGGGCCGGATAGATCGAGTGAATTTCAGTCGTACCTTCAAAAATAGTGGTGACCCGAAAATCCCGCATGCGTTTTTCATAGGGCTGGGTCGTTAGATAGCCTGCCCCCCCTGCGACCTGCAAGGCATCGTAAATCGTATCCCAGGCACGGGTGGTGCCAAATAACTTGCAATGCGAACTTTCAATTGCCACGGTCGCAGTGGGGTTGCTTTCGAGCATCCCGGCAGTAAAGGTTGTCATCGCCGAGGCCACATACCCGTGAACCCTGGCTTTAACCATTTTTTCCTGGATGAGCTCAAATTGATTGATGGGAACCCCGAATTGAGTCCGGCTGGCAGCCCGATCGGACATATCCAACAACGACTGTTTCATCATCCCGGCCGAGGCGGCGCCCAGCGCCATTCTCCCGTAATTTAAAACGACCATGGCGATCTTAAACCCGTCACCGGGTTGGCCTAAGAGATTCTCTTTGGGAACTTTTACATCTTGAAATTGAATGGCGGCTGTAGAACTCGCCTTCAGGCCCATCTTTGGCATATCCTTACCGATTTTCACGCCATCCCATGCCGTTTCCACAATGAATGCCCCCATGAATCCGGGGTTATCCGCATCCAGCTGCGCAAATACAGTCAAGCCTCCGGCATAATTGGCATTGGTAATATAGGTCTTGGTCCCATTTAAGATGAAATGGTTGCCGTCTTCTGAAACCGCGGCAACGGTCTGGATATTCCGGGCATCTGACCCGGTCTGCGGTTCTGTCAGCGCGTAGGAAAAAATCATTTCACCCGAGGCCGCCGGCACCAGATATTTGCGTTTCTGCTCCTTATTGCCAAACAGCACAATCCCCTTTATACCGATGGAGAGGTGGGCCAGCGCAAGAATTCCCAGTGACATATTTTGGCTGGCCAGGGTTTCAACGATATGAAGATATTGCCTCAGGCTCAGCCCGACCCCGCCGTATTCCCGGGGAATGGTGAGGCCGAAAAAATCATTGCGCCCGAGTTTTTCCATCAAATCAGCAGGCACCATCCCTTGTTCTTCTAAAAAAGAGGCGGGATATTCCGAATTGACTTCAAGGTATTTTTGAATGATCCCCCGGATCGTCTCATTGGTTTCAAATTCCCGGAAGCTATTAAACCGATCGGTATCAAGCGAGTCAAAATAAGTGTTTATCAAAAAGTTTTCATAAGACATTTTTTAACTCCTTTGCTTCGGCAAACACCGCCGATATTGAACCGCAGCAAAATTGCATTTCGTCACCAATTATACAGTAATCATTACAAATTTTCGGTCAACTGAGCAACAGATCAACTGCCTTCAGAGCGCTGGCCAGGATACCGAACAACCCAAAAAAGCGTTTATTCTGTTAAGTGGCTTGTAAATTATTAAAAATTTTAGGATGATTGGACACCCTGGGTTCGAGAATGAACACCATATGCTTCAAGATAATAATCAAAAAACAGAATGGACTGACAAAATGAAAATAAAAGTGGAGAGTGAAAAAATCATCAAAGCGGTAAAAAAATTCGAGGGTATTGAGATTGTATTGGAAAACCTCAATGACGCCAAGGAAGCGATTCAACTGATCTTACATCGTAGCGGCTTATTTGAGAGACAAAAAGCGGATAAGTTTAAAGATGTAGCGGTCACCTCTTTTCAAAAATATGAAACCACCGCCGTCGATTACAAGATGATTTTTTTACTTGAATTTATCTTTGAGACGGATGTTTCCCTGGATGAAAAAGTCTCAATTATCAAGGAACTTCAGGATTTCTTTAATAAAGTCTGAACCGTTAGGCGCCCCATTTACGGGATTCAAACATTGAACCGGTTTAATTTCCTTTTGAAAGGAGATTATTCTGATGGCGAAAAACAAAGGCCATTTGGAAGTAAAACGCTTTGTATCGGATCGGGGCAAAAACCAGTACCTGCTGATCAGCGGCAATGAGGCCGCGGTCATCGACGTATCCGATGCGTCCGACGAGGTCGGCAAGCTCATCGATGAAAGGGGCCTTACTCTGAAATATGTGCTGATCTCCCATGCCCATCCATCTCACGTAGCAGCACTGCCCCGGCTGAAAGAAAAATTCGGCGCAGCCTTCTGCCTGCATGAATACGAATACCAGCATCTCAAAGAAACGGATGTTGCCACGGAGCCGGATCAGATTCTGCAGGATAATAATATCCTGCAGCTGGGAGACATTGAAATAAAAATTTTGCTCACAGCCGGACACACAAAAGGTTCTGTTTGTTTTTGGGCCAAGGCGGCCAAGGCCCTTTTTAGCGGCAGCACGCTTTTAAAAAAAGGCTATGGTCGGATTTGGGGACCCAGCAGCATGTCCCTGATGCATTTCAGCATGAAGCGCCTCGGTTCCACAATTCCGGCTGACACCACGATTTATACCGGCAGCGGCGAACTGACCAAAATGGCAAACGAAGGCTGGATTCACTGTATGCGCAGCGCGTAGCCAGTTGCGTCCACCGAAAGCGGATTAACGTGAAGATACCCCGGTCAACAGACGCTCAACGGGGGTAAACCAATATTGCCCAAAGCACATTCTGGGTCTTGGGTCTAGCGTCCATTGGTCTGAGAAATGATATTCCAGGCGTCTTCAGCGGTTTCAACAAATTGAAAAAGGTCCAAATCTTTGGCTGAAATCGTTCCCTCCTCTACCAGGGCGTCAAAGTTAATCACCCGCTCCCAGAATTCTCTGCCGAACAGCAGAATCGGTATCGCATTGACTTTTTGGGTCTGAACCAGGGTCAGCGTCTCAAAAAGCTCATCCAGGGTACCGTATCCCCCCGGAAATGCCACCAGCGCTTTGGCGCGCATCAACAAATGCATTTTGCGTACCGCAAAATAATGAAATTGAAAGGTTAACTCCGGGGTAATATACGGATTGGGAGCCTGTTCAAAGGGCAGCACAATGTTCATGCCGATGCTGGGGATGCCGGCTTCATGAGCGCCCCGGTTGGCAGCCTCCATAATGCCAGGGCCCCCGCCGGTAATCACGACCAGCATGTCTTTGCCGGTGTTGCTGGAAATGAGGCCGCCGAGTTTGCGGGCTTCTTCATAATATTTGCTGTTGGCCAGGGCCCGCCGGGCAATACTGACTTTTTGTTTAAGGGCGTCGTCGTTTTTGTTTTTGCGATATTCGGCTTCGGCCGAAACGAGTCGGGCTTCAGCTGTTTGCGGCTCCGGAATGCGGGCGCTTCCAAAAATAACCACTGTGGATTCAATATGGTTTTCCTGCAAAATCAGCTCGGGTTTGAGCAACTCGAGCTGCAATCTTACCGGACGCAACTCATCCCGCAAAATAAATTCTTCATCCTGATATGCCAGCCGGTAAGAGGACGAGCGGGTGTGGGGAGAATCAACGTGCAGATGGGCCGATTGGGCATCGTCGAGAGCCGAGATGAAAAACTTTTTTTTGGGTTTCTTGGAAGACATGGATCACACTCCTTATTGTCGGTTTTTCTATCGATTTGCGAAACGTGCACAGGCCTTGGATCACAGAGAAAAATTCCGGATTATCTAATAAATCTATCAGGGGCCTCTGCGTCTAGCAAGCCTTTTACCTAAGTTGAGCGTTTCAAATCTTTAAAAAATGGGGTGAACTATTTTCTGAGGCAGGCGGGTCTGTGGCAAAAAAAATGCGCCTCACGAAAAGTCGCAAAGGCGCAAAGGTGCCAATAACTATTTAAATTTTTAACAGAAAGTTAAAACGGGTGAAAATCAAGCAAATTAGATACTCGCCTACCCAACTGTATCCAGCAATGAACCCAGCATTTCATCCTGGGTTTCAATGGTTTTCAGGTTTGCCTGGTAGGCTCGTTTGGTGACCATAAGATTTGGAATCTCCTCCGTCAGATCCACATTGGAAGTCTCCTTTTCAACCGTTTTACCATTTTCGGTCACATCATATCGAAGGCCCGGGCTATCATCCCTTCTGATTTCGACCCGAACACCTCCATTCTGGTCTGTTTGAAATGTTGCCCGGTTTTTCTTGAAGCCATCCGTGTTGACATTGGCAATATTGTCGGCGGTAACCCCCAGCTTCGTAACAAAAGCCCTCAAAGCAGATACCGTGCCGTTTAACGCTGAAATCATTTTGCCCCCCGATAAGCGCTCTTATGCACTGCCGTTCTTCAAGAAGCCATCCCAAGCTGGAAAAACTGGGCTCCGCCGCGCCTGCCTCGGCGTAGCCACGCTTTTCGCGTGGCGAAGACGGGATCTTGAACCAAAATCCTATTTTTGAGATGGCTTCTAATAAAAAACTTCCCAAAATGCCGTTATTCTAACCGGAACATACTCCATCATGTATAGTTGTGAGAGCCCGAATAAGAAGATGCACGTGCATCTGAGAAGTTTTAAATGTTTAATTCACTTTGCTGGTCATTGTTACAATATCTATGCCAATACGCCTTTATCAATTAATATATATTAATATCAAATACTTATACACTTTACAAAAACATGAAAAGTCTGCAAAATGACAAAATGTGTCATTTTTTTTGCCCTAAAATGTCAATTTAAGCAGTTTGAATTTCAGCCGGGAAGGTGGTAAGAAGCTTGAACCTATCTCAAAAATAGGAGATGGGTTCTTGATGTTGTGTCCAATGGAACAGCAAAAAATGAGATTTCAATTTTCCACGGCCAATCAAATCTTTTTTGGTTCCGGTACCGTCAACCGTGTTGCCCCGCTGGCGGCTGAGAGGGGAAGCCGGCCCCTGGTGTTGACCGGTGGCAACCCAGAAAGGGCGTCCAAGTTGATGGATGCCCTGATGACGGCGGGGATGAATATTACCGGGTACCCGATAACCACAGAACCCACCGTCGATACGGCCCTTGAGGCGGTGCACAGCGCCCGCCGCGCTGAATGTGACCTGGTCATCGGTATCGGCGGCGGCAGTGTGATTGACACGGGAAAAGTCGTTGCCGCCTTAATCACCAATAGCGGCCGACTGGCGGATTACCTGGAGGTTATTGGCAAGGCCCGGCCACTTTTACATCCGTCTGCCCCGTACATCGCCATACCGACCACGGCCGGAACCGGATCAGAAGTGACCCGCAATGCCGTGCTGGGTTCACCACAGCACCGGGTCAAAGTCAGCATGCGCAGTCCGTTCATGCTGCCGGATCTGGCGGTGATTGATCCCGATTTGACGCTTTCTTTACCGTCCGCAATCACGGCTGTAACCGGCCTGGATGCCTTCACCCAGCTCATGGAAGCATTTGTCTCCAATCAGTCCAATGCCCTAACCGACGGAATCTGCCGTGAAGGGCTGCAGCGCGTTGCCCATTCGCTGCAACGGGCCTATGCGGATGGAAGCGACCGCAGGGCCCGCGAAAATATGTGCCTGGCCAGTCTTTTTAGCGGAATGGCCCTGGCCAACGCAAAACTGGGAGCGGTCCACGGCATTGCCGGTCCACTGGGCGGTATGATTTCCGGCGCCCACGGGGCCATCTGCGCGGCATTGCTGCCCGATGTCATGGACACCAATATTAAGGCCCTGCGCAAACGCGCAGCGGATTCACCGTTGCTGGCGCGCTACAATGAACTCGCACACATTCTGACCCGACGCACTAAAGCCCGGGCTGAAGACGGCATATCGTGGGTAAGGGATCTATGTCAGACGCTTCAGGTCAAATCACTGGCGCAATTAGGTCTGAGCAGCGCCGATTTTACGGACGTGGTGGCCAAGTCTCTGAAAGCCAGCAGCATGCAGGGCAATCCAATTCGCTTAACCGAAGAAGAATTACTGGAAATTCTGCAAATGGCCCTTTAGCACAACTGCAGAAACAGCCGGATGGCGGCAGAAATTGCCGGAGGCCAAACGCTTAAAGCGGTAACTTGAAGGCGGGAATTTGCCGGATTTTTGCCTTTACACCGTAAAATTTTATCGACACCAGGCGATAACCGGTTTACCTGAAGACAAACGGTGGTGAGTCGTCGTCCATGGTTACATGTTTTTTTGCGCGGTTGGGAGGCTTCATATCTTTTTTGATCTTGGGGCGGCCAGCACCTGCGAATAATCCTGAAAGGGTATAATGGACAAACCGATACAGCAACCGTAAGAAATTCAATACCAAATAAAACAGGCCCATACCGAACGCCACCTGCACGAAGGTGGGCTGCGTTGAAGTCCAAAGGCTGAATGCGTTCCAAACTTCTGCCAGCCAATTTAAGGTAAGATCCATCTTTTAATTCTTTCCTGTATGCTCTTCTGATACCGTCGTCCTGATTTAAAGTCAATATTTAATGCGTTTGCAAGTATCGGTAATTACATAAGTTATTGTTTTCATTAGAACCGACTGTATAAACGATGGAATTTATGAACCTAAAATAAATAGTTCATGTCAGTTATGTCAGTTCTCGGTGATCATAGTTGATTTAACAATCACCACTGTTAAGATTCACTTGACTTGACAACTACCAATTATGGTATCTGTACTTTTATGAGAATTGGGATATCATCTACGTATCTGTATTTTAGCGATTTTGCATGTATTCTCAGAGACTGTCGAAAAACCCAAAATCCGTAAAATTGGTGTTTGTAAATTATTGATTTCATTGCATGCGAAATTACTAAAATCACCATTTTGGGACTTTTTCGACAGTCTCTCAATATATCACCAGTGGCATTAGGCTGAAAATGAACAAATTAATTAACAAGTTTTTGCAATTAATATCTACCACAAAGTATCGCTTTCCTATTGACAAGAGTATAGTTATCAAATATCAGAGGGTCACATGTGTTCTTTTTTAAGCTTGATTTCAGTTGAAATTGTTTTCCAAATTTAATTCTCTATGCAAATCATATTTACCTGTTGAGCGACCCTTCAAACTCTATTTTTCCATTCCCGCTAAAGTTGAGAGCGCCTTCTATTTAAATTTTATCATTGGCTATTTAACCGTTCCAAAAAGGAGGAGATTATGGAAATGGACGTTTACAAAAAATTGGCCGACCATCTTGATAACCTCCCAGGTGGTTTTACACCCAGCGATACTGGAGTAGAACTTCGCTTGCTTAAAAGGCTGTTCACGCCCGAAGAAGCCGAATTATCAGTACATCTGACTCTGGAACAAGAGGAAGCCAGTGCTATAGCTAACCGAGCCGGAATATCCATAGACGAAACAGAACAGAGACTGAAAGTGATGGCTCGTAAGGGGCTCATTTTTTCTATAGAGACTGACGACAGTTCAGCGCTGTACCAAGCTGTTCCATGGATTATTGGTATCTACGAATTCCAGGTGAACAAGTTGGATAAAGAATTTGTTGAGGATCTAAACGAATATAGAAACACAATGCGCAAAGACCCTCGACCGCAGCCATTACCACAGATGCGAACGATTCCAGTGGGTCAAAGTATTGAAGGCAATTTGGAAGTGCTCCCCTATGAACGTGCTGAAGAGCTGGTGAAAGCCCACGAAAAATATGCAGTAGCGCCTTGTATCTGTCGTCGAAAAGCCAAGCTAATGGGTTCGGGATGTGAAGCACCAGAGGAATCTTGCCTCTATTTTGGTGACTGGGCGGACTATTACGTTCGAAACGGTCTGGGACGGTACGTTGACAGGGACAATCTACTGGATATTTTGGCTAAAGCTGACAAGTCCAACTTGGTGTTGCAACCCAGCAATTCCAAGGAAATCTCTTTGCTTTGTACTTGCTGCGGCTGCTGTTGTGGTGGGCTGTTACGTCTCAAGCAGCTTCCCAAACCCTCTGAAGCAGTTGCCAGCTCTTTTGTTGCAACGGCCACACCTGAAACTTGCGATGGCTGTGGGACTTGTCTGGACCGATGCCAGATGGAAGCTCTGACTCTTGAGGATGAGCAAGTGGTCTTGAATTCGGATCGCTGTATTGGTTGTGGATTATGTGTATCAACATGCCCTACGAGCTCATTGATTTTGAAGCGTAAATCTGTGAGTAAACATGTTCCCTTGAATATGGAAACTACTTGGAAAGAATTAAGCTTGGCACGAGCAGAAAAACAACAAGAATGATCAATAACTTCATGTGTCGATCTTAACCAATTACCATTATTGATTTGTGTCGAAGGGATTCCTAATTAAACCTCTGATTACTCTCCAACATATCGGCGAAATTGACCGGCCTCCAGAAGTTGTGATATTTTCGCATATCTGTAAAATTGAGATAGTTGGGTTTCTCTCAATGTATCGGTAGTTGGCTGATAATTGGTTTTTTGGTAAGGTATCACCACATGTCGGAACTCCCAATATTGATTGAAAAACCCCGTCGATTCGTTTATAAATTCTATTATACAATTTCTGATGCACCACTCCAGCTAACCGGAAGCTGTTCTCCTTTTCCTGAATCGAATCTTGCTGCTGATCTGATGCTACGCTTCACTGATTGATCTACATACTTAGTTCTTTAGTTTGAAACCTTAACGAAGGGGTTTCCTATGGCAGATGAAGGTTTTAAGCGCAAGCTAACCGCAATTCTCAGCGCCGATGCAGTTGGGTACAGCCGTCTCATGGCAGAAGATGAGGCTGCCACTGTAAAAACTATCGCTATCTACCGTGAAATCATGTCATCTCTGATCAAACAGCACAGGGGTCGAGTCGTTGATTCACCAGGGGATAATGTGCTGGCCGAGTTTTCCAGTGTGGTCGACGCCAGTGCAGTGTGCTGTGGCTGTGCAAAAGGAAATTCAGGCCCGAAACGCAGAGTTGGCCGAGAACCGTAGAATGGAGTTTCGCATTGGAATCAACCTTGGGGATGTCATTGATGAAGAAGGTCGCCTCTACGGCGATGGAGTCAACATCTCGGCCCGGCTGGAGGCACTGGCAGACCCTGGGGGTATATGCGTTTCAAAGACGGTTTTTGATCAAATCGAGACCAAACTACCGCTGGGCTATGAATATTTAGGAGAACAGTCAGTTAAAAATATACCCAAGCCGGTTGGTGCTTATCGGGTCTTGATGAAGCCTGATGATGCTGGCAAAGTGATTGGTGAAAAAAAATTTTTAGGTCGGTATTCACGCAGGACAGCGATGGCCACCATTATAATTCTGATCGTAGTAGCAGTAGGTTTAGTTAGCTGGAATATTTATCTTCAGCAATCTAAACGAGTAGAGCCAGCATCTTTAGATAGAATGGCCTATCCATTGCCAGATAAACCATCGATCGCAGTATTGCCATTTGTTAACATGAGCGACGACCCTGAGCAGGCGTATTTCAGTGACGGGATCACGGAGGATATCATCACGACCCTGTCCAAAGTCCCCAAGCTGTTCATCATCGCACGGAACTCGACATTTACATACAAGAATAGATCGGTCAAGGTTCAGCAGGTGGCAGAGGAACTGGGTGTGCGGTACGTGCTTGAAGGCAGCGTAAGGAAGGCGGGAGAAAAGATCCGTATTACGGCCCAGCTGATCGACGCCGTTAATGGCCATCACCTCTGGGCGGAACGATTTGACAGGGATCTGAAAGACATCTTCGCCCTTCAGGACGAGATCGCCATGAAGGTCCTAACCGCGCTGGAAGTTAAGTTGGTCGGGGGACATACTTCCCTTTTAATCTCAAGAGGGACCGATAACTTGGAGGCGTACCTGACTGTCTTACAGGGTCGCGAGTTTCATGAGCGCTCGAACAGGGAAAACAATTTCATGGCTCGACAAAAATTCGAGGAAGCTCTGGCCTTGGATCCCAACTATGCCGCCGCCTTCAACCTGCTTGCCCGAACCCACTTCATGGACGTCTGGCTCGGATCCAGTAAATCCCCCAAGGCGTCGCTCATAACGGCCATTGATCTAACACAGAAAGCTATTGTCTTGGACGATTCACTTGCGGATTCGCACGCACTCCTCGGCTACCTCTATACCCTGACGCGGCAGCACGACAAGGCGATTGCGCAGGGGGAGCGGGCCGTGGAGCTCGATCCCAACTCCAGTTTAGCTTATCTTTGGCTGGGAACCAGCCTCAATTATATTGGAAGAACTGAGGAGGCCGTGGCCATGATTGAAAAGGCGATCCGCCATAACCCAATGCCCCCCAGTTCGTGGTACGTTTTCTTAGGCTCGGCCCTGTCAAACGCAGGGCGGTATGACGAGGCGGTAACCGCGTCCCGGAAGGCCGTAGAACTGTCACCAAACAACATTTTCGCACAACTCGCACTGGTGTTGTCTTGCAATCTGGGCAGCCGCGATGAGGAGGCCCGTTCCGCAGCGGCCGAGGTCCTCCGGATACAGCCGAATTTCTCAGTAGATAATTTCGCTAAGAGAATGCCCTATAAAGACCCGGCGGACATGCAACGGATAGTGAAAGCGTGGCGCAAGGCGGGGCTGAAGTGAGGGAAAGCAAGGCACTACATGTTATGGCTTGGCTTATTTTCTTTAGATTGCATATATCATTAAAAATCACAGCCGTTTTGGGATTGTTAAAAACTGTGATTTCTCCAACCTGTACGACATAAAATGATAATTGACTAAACAGTCGATCGAGGTCATTATCTACCTGTTTTTTCTGCAAAAAGCGAAAGGAGGTAGTGATGAACCTCGAGCATGTGTCTGCAGGAAAAAGCACATACAGCCCCACAGCGATCCAGCCCAAAGCGATTCAACTTTCAATTTTTCCCAAAATATCTCTTCGCCCCGCCTATCATGTATCTAATGAACAGATCGAGCGCACCCTGCGGCGAATATCCGCTGAAGGGTTGTGTGGCAGCGATATGGTGCGCGATTACCTTTGCCGGCAGCTACGGCACAACTGCCGGCCCAGCACCATTCGCAGCAGCGGAACCACTATCGTGCTATTTTTAGAGTTTTTTAAGCAAAGCGGCGGTCAGCAGTTGGCGGCAGCAGGTCCAGAGCATATCAGCGCTTTTGTTGAACATGAGCAAGATCGTGGTATGGCGCCAAACTCGGTGGATGGACGGCTAAAGGGATTGTATGCGTTTTTAAATTTTTTAGTTGAGCACGAGGTTATCAGCGCGGATGTGATCAAGCGTAAGCTTCGCATCAGGGTGCCCCAGGCCCTGCCGCGGGCCATTGATCCGGAGGATATTAAGCAGCTGTTGGCGGCAATAGAAAAGCCTCGGGATCGGGCGCTGATACTAACGCTTCTTCGCACCGGCATGCGTATCGGCGAGCTTTTAAGCACCAGGGTTAAGGATATCAATCTGCGCGAGCAACTGGTTCAGATCTTTGAAGCACATAAAAATCGGGTGGGCCGGGTGGTCTATCTTAGCGCTGATGCGGTGGGCACCTTGGAAAAATGGTTAAAGACAAGAAAATATCAGAGCAAATTTATCTTTTATGGCTATGATGTTGGACCGCTTTGCTACCAAGCGGCCCGTGCGATGTTCAAACGCTATATAGACAAAACCGGTCTGGCCCACAAGGGCTACACGCTTCACTGCCTGCGTCACACATACGCCAGTGAGCTGTTAAATGCCGGTATGCCGCTGCAATGTCTGCAGGAGCTTTTGGGTCACAAAAGCATTGAGATGACGCGCCGATATGCGCGGCTAACCGACAACACGCGTCGCAAGGCTTATTACCAGGCGATGACCATCATTGAAGCAGGAGAGATCAATGGGCATTACCGACTCGATTATCAACTACCGTAGATCGTTAAAAAGGCGCAACTTCTCTAAATACACCATCAGAAATTACATGAGCACACTGAAGCAGTTTGTCATTTGGCTGGATGTGCCCATCGATAAGGTAACCCACCAAAAGCTGGTGGGCTTTATCGATGATCTGTTGGCCAAGCGCCTGAAACCCAAGACCATCAACTGCTACCTGGACAGCATCCGCGGCTTCTATGACTACCTGATCTGTGAGGAGCAACTTAAGATGCAAAATCCGGTGAAACTCGGAGATACACTGCGCATGTCCAAGCCACTGCCGCGCTTTTTGCGAGATGAGCAGGTGCGGACGCTTTTTGCACAGATCGATGATCCAAGGGATTTGGCCATCTTCAAGCTGATGCTGCGCTGCGGCCTTAGGGTGCAAGAGGTGGCCAAGTTGACTCTTGCCTCTGTGGATTTAAAACGCGCCCAGGTGTTTGTCTACCATGGCAAGGGCGCCAAAGAACGGATGGTTTATTTAAGCAAAGATGCCTATCAGGCGCTTTTGGCCTATCTGAAGGTCAGGCCTTTCTCCCGGGCCAAAAGGCTTTTTTTGGTCAACAAGGGCCGCTTTAGAGGCCAACCGCTCAACGTTCGCGGCATCCAGCACCGTATCAAATACTACTCGAAAAAGGCGGGCTTTAAGGTCAGCTGCCACCAGCTGCGCCACACCATGGCCACCCAGATGCTCAATGCCGATGCGGATTTAGTGACCATCCAGGACCTTTTGGGCCACGCCTACATCACAACAACCGAGCGGTATTGCCGTGTGTCGAACCAGAAAGTGCGAAGGGATTACTACCGGGCAATGGATAAAGTAATCGAGCGCCACAGCCCGGTCGGAAACAAAAGACTTGACAAAGAAGAAATTTTGATTAATTAAAATGGAAGCTAACTAATTAATATTAATAGAAATAACAGGGTTTATGTCGTACAGCTCCAACATATCGGCACTTTTGAACCCCTCGCAAAAGTTGTGATACTCGTTTTATATCTGCAATCATAAGGGCCAAGACAGTTCCGACCATTCTAATCTAATCGAACTATTTTTCCTCTACCAACCTCCGTCCTTGAAAGCTACACTTAGCTCTGATATCAATTATGTATAAAGTTGACCTTTAGAAATACAGGAGCTGCGAAATGCCACTTTACAAAATCCTTCCAGACGGACAAACACTTGAAATTGTTAAGAGAAAAGAATTCTCATATGAAAAAGACCTTCATATTCTTATAGACAGGAATCTCCTCAGTTTATTGGGAATAAGGTTAATTGCGAGTGAGTACCCAATTCCAAATGGAAGAATCGACACTCTTGGACTTGATGAAGATGATATTCCTGTAATAATAGAATATAAAAAAAAGAAGGATTTAAGCGCAATCGTTCAAGGCTTATTTTACCTTGATTGGATTATGCAGAACAAAAAGCCCTTTGGGTCGATAGTTAAAGATAAGCTAGGCAAAAGCGTGGATGTCAACTGGTCAAAGCAGCCTCGCCTTCTCATCATTGCACAAGATTTCGATGTCAAAGAATTAACGGCTATTAATCAAATGGGTCCAAGAATTGAGTTGGTCAAATATTCATTCTACGAAGGATTATTCAATATTGACGGTGTGAATATCGTTGAGGCCAAATCACCACCCAAAAAAGATGAGGGCGAAAAGCCTTCTGAAGATTATACGGTTGAGCAATTGGTTAAGAAAGCAACCCCAGAAATTCAATCCCTATATATGGAATTGCGAGAGAAAATAACCGCTATTTCTGAATCTGTGTGGGAGAAAGTTCATTCATATTATTGCGATTTCCGCACTACCTCAACTTTTACCACTGTAAATGTGCAAAAGACTCAACTTAAGATCTTTTTAAAGATGGGTGAACGCGAGGTTGATGATCCTAAAGGTCTTACTAAACCAGTCCCTTCAAGTTGGGGCTATGGTCACTTAAATACTCAGTTCCTTATTTCAAAAACTGATGAAATTGATGACGCAATGCATTTGATAATGCAGGCTTATGATTATGTTTCAGGATAATTTTTAATTCGCGCCAAGTCAGTTCCGACCATTTTGATCTAATCAAACTTTATTACCTCATCGAACCTCAGTCCCTTGAAAGCCGCACGCACCTTTGATATAGATGCATATCAAATAGTTCCCGCATTCTGATGTTCTCTATATATTAACATTGCTTGGTAATAAAAATGCTTAGGTTTATACAGATCCTTTTAGGGGTCACTATCCCGGCGCCGGCCAATATTGTTCAATTCATATTTCAACAAAAAAGCCGAGTCACCCACTAATCGGGCAATCTCGGCTTGCTGGCTACTTTGGCCAATACCATAAGGTCTGGCCGTTTTGCTGGCTTGGTAATATGTGTAATTGATTACCTTAGCTGCAATTTTCTGTTTTTAGTATGTTGCAGCTCGTAAACTCTCTCCAATTGGTCTCCCTTTAGCAACAGGGGAAATAGTCCGTCGAAGTCCTCAATGTGAAATACGAAACGCTCAGAGACTGAATCGTAATAGATCTCATAGGGCTTTCTGAATTTGCTTTTTTTAAAAACTATAGGTTTTTTCAACTTGGCTCCTTGTCTAACAATTTATATAGATCCACTGATACGGGAGACTTTGACAAAAATTTTTCAAGCTTTTTATCTGTTTTCAACTTTTGTTGTTTTTCCGTGTAAGTGCGTTCAAATTCAGATTGATAAGCGTCTAGGGCATTTTCTATAAAGGAAAGGTCGTCAAGCACCTGTCTGTGTTCCTCCGAGCTAAATGTTCTCTTTGATTCGACAATATCCCTGATCGCTCCGACCCTTTTTCTTGCGAAGATGGGCGGTGTCACTATCATTTCCCGAGTTTCACGGTATTTAAGCATGTTAAACAGGAGTATTGCTAATGCTGATTTTTTATCAAACTCATCACCATCAACCTTTTCCAATTTCCTTTGCAATGTGATAACAAATCTTAGGAGTAGAAAAAAAACAGCCTCGCTGTAATGGTTTGCCTCAAACAGCATCTTTTGGTAATCATCCGATGGAATGCCAGGATCAATCTCGTAGGGATTCCAAGCGGGCAGTGTGGTTTTTGTCCGTTTAATAATTTCAGACGCAAACTCGATGGCGTGAGCATAAGAAGACTCATAAAATTCGGGGTCAGTCCTCCATTTCCGCAACAGACCGTATGAAACATCACAACTTTTTGCGATATCCTTTAGCGTCCAGTTTGTTATACCAGCCAGCATAGCAGCATAATATTTTTTCCGTGAAAAACCGATTTTCTCGCCTTTGGAGGTGCCTGCTCTTGTCGGTTGCTCGTAATCGTGGAGATGATATAGAACATATTCACCAATGAGCGCAGAGATATTGCTCTCGGGTTTCTGGGTAAGCCGTCTGATCTCCTCCCATAAACGATCTGATTCTGTCATTTTGTTAGATTGTGCCATTTCGCTCCCTACTGATTGAATCCAGTGTGATAATCAAAAAACAATATAAGTAACATATATAAAAAAATGTTACTTTTGTCAAATGTTTTTTTCATCAAATTGAATTTTGGGCAAAAGCTATTGGAATGATTCGATTTTTATACAATTAAGGAAGGGATATTAGAAAACAAAAACCCGCTGCCGAAACTGCGGGTCGTGAGATTCAAAATATAATAGTATGGTAAGCAGGGATATAAAATCCAGCCATAAACTGGGCGTAAATTATTATTCGAAAAATTTATTAACCGACTTCATCGGGTTTTTTTATCGCAAAATTTTTTTCGTTTTTGCTTTTTTCATCATCATTAATTAAAGTTATTAATTTATAATTCCCCTCTTCCTTTGCTGTCACTGGGGAAATAATCATATGAAATTGAAATCTAGTATATCCCTTGATGTGTTCTGGGGGGCCACCCTTTACTTTTTTCCCAATCCGATTCCCAGAAGGATCTAAGAGTTCAGCTGAAAAAATATCGCCTCCTTTAATGTTTTCATAATTTATTACAAAACAGAGCTTGGGGAAGGTAAAGGGAAATTTTGGAACAAAGATATCTTTGGCATAAACGCCCATCATCGAAATTTTATTTCCCACCTCTTCCCTTATATCATCACAGATTAGTGTGAAATTACATTTCGGTTTTTTCGCTGGCATACCATCCCTCTGAAGAAGCATCTGAATTGGAGGAAAACACTTGTTCTGTATCCATCTGCGAAACCCCTGATGAAAATAAACTATCCTCCGCGTATGTCGATTGTGGGTCTCTCACACCCAAAAAAACCGTCTTAGGTCTCTGTGTGCAAGGATTAGAGATTTGCTGCAACCTGACTTTGTAATCGTCTTGATAAAACTCAGCAATAATTTGATAGAACATCTTTGTTTCTTGAAGACGTATCTCAGATAGATTTTTCAGTATTTTTTGCGAATCTTCAATCTTTATTCCCTTATAAATCATATAGGTAGCTCTAATTAATCGGTCATTTGTCTCGCTGTGATTTTGAAGGTCATTTTCCCATTTTGAATAAGTTGTGCTCCCTACCCCCAAAGCAGATGCAAATTTTTTTGATGGAAAATGCATATTTTTTCTTAAAAATTTAATTTCGCTACCATTTAGCAAAGAATGTTTTTCCAAAAGAACCGACGCAATTAAATCGCTCAGATATCCCACTCGAAAAATTGAAGGGTACATTATGCCGCAATTGCACTCATAAACGGGAATATTATGGATATTTACGTTGTATAGACCAGATTCTCTATACCAATAATCCCCTATTTTCGGCTGAATTAATTTGCCACAACCGGGACATTTATTTTTCATTATACAGTCCTATTTGTCCATGATTGTTATACAAGCCACTTCTCGATGACCAACTATTACTGTTACTACAGTTGCCTTATCACCATCAATTGCATAACCGGTGGCCTTATATTTCCAATCATCATGCTTTTTATCATATTCTGGGGCTTCGGTAACCATGCAATTCGAAAGCAGGTATTCTAGATCCTGCATATCGAATCCCCTTTCTTTCATTCTTTCCTGGCAATGAGATCTTGGTGTAATCCATCCCAATTTAGCAATCTCCCTGATTTTTTGCTGGGCCTTTTGTGGTGAAAGTCTATATTTATTATCGGTCATAACAACAAAAAGTCAAGAGAAAAAGTTGGTTTTAAACCAACTTTACAAAAACTCACGGGTTCATATTTCATCATGGGGATATCTATTTTAAATTTTTAAAACCGTTCTGTGCAAGAAAAAAATAAAAACCCCGACCGAAATCGAGGCTTAAAAAAATGACATAAAAATGACAATCACACAAAATACTGACAATCAATTTAAAGCCCTATTCCAAATTGGAACTTTAAAAACGGCATGAAAATATTCCATGTCAGTTAATGTCAGTTCTGATGGTTTTCAGTTTAATTCTAATCCCCCAACTTATTGTATTCCTATATAAAATAAATTTTTGGCCTCCTGATTTAAAGTCAAGCGAACATTCAACTGCTTGAGCGGTCAAAATTTTGACAACCACCGGTTGCTCCCAATTGATTTTCTCTCCCAATCATAGCGCAGCGCTTAAGCTCTCAATTATTTCGCAGGGTAGTATGCCGGTATAATATTGGCATGGAAATTGAATTAAAAATTATCGAGTGCCCATGGACGTTCAAACAGCTTTAACCCGTGCGGCATTTGTCTCAAGGGTCTTAACGCCCAGGAAGACGCTCCTCCTTTCACCGCCCCCGGGGCCTAGCTCACCCCGGGGGCCAACATGATATCAGCGTTATGGATTAAAAAGTCCTATAAAATGAAAGGTTTAACAAATCATGATTTGCGTGGTGGAATACGGCGAACACATCGGAACCCTGAGAAACCTTTTTCCCGACAGCCAGCAGGCGCTTGTTTTTGCGAAATGGATTATTGCTTTATCCGATGGTGAATATCGATGTATCGGACCGCATCAGTGGTACTGTCAGGAGAAAAAGGAATATGTCAAAATCGAAGGCATGGGGAATTGAAATTTCATCTAACCCGGATTTCGGATAATGGATGAATTTTTCAGTTAAAGTTTTCTCTAAAAGGACCGATCATTAGAACAACAGTGTGCAGGCGGGCACGCTGTTTGATATAATTCCTTAGGGAGGGGGTGGCTCGTAATGGGCCACCCCTATTTTTTTGCTTTTTCTCGCCGATCCATAAAAAAACCACCTCTTGACCGCATAGGCTTCCCGAAAACATGAATGATATCGCATTCAGTACCGCAGCGCATAGGGTTGACCCGTTCAAAATGAAATCCTATAGTACCATCAGCACATTGGACAGAAAACTCGTAAATTTGTCAAATGGTTGACTGGTTAAATAGTCAAAATTGAAAATGTCCACATACGAATTAACCATTCAACGATTTAACTATTTAACTAAAGCCTAGCGCTTATTTCATGGACAAAAAGGGATCCAAATGATCATGCGAAATCCTGTTGCTGCGGCCGTTTTGATCACGGCACTGATGGCTGGCAATCATTTTGGCCCGTTGGCGGCTTCAGCAGCTTCAATTGAAGTGCCCCGCATTTCCATTGAACGCACCAAACAGATGCTTGCCAACCCGGATGTGGTTATCATCGATGTGCGTACGGTAAAAACCTGGTGGCGCAGTCCCACCAAAATCGAAAATGCGGTAAGAGAAGAGCCCGGCTCGCTGGAGCGCTGGGCGGAAAAGTACCCCAAAGATAAAACCCTGATTTTTTATTGCACCTGAAAAAATGAGAGAACCAGTGCCCGGGCGGCACGGCATTTCATAAAAAAAGGCTATCCGAATGTATACGCCCTTAAAGGCGGCTGGTATGCCTGGAAAAAGGCGGGGTACCCGGTAGAAAAAAAATAAGCTTGAAAAATAATTTCTCAGGATATATGTTTTTGGCGGCCACCCCCCTTTTTGAATTCAGAAAAGCAAAAACTCCGGATTATTGTTTACAGCTGGTATTTTTCGGGAGAATCATCCATGAGTGGTTTGGATAACTTAATCGCCTTCATCGATAACGGCGGCACCCGCTCGGGCTCTGAGAGACGGCGTTTTTTTGAAAACGAGTATATGCCCGAAAGACGAATGCGGTATGATCGCAGAAGCGGTGCCGATCGCAGAAGGTCCCTCAACAAAAAAAGAAAGCAGGGTAAAGAGCGCCGCACCATATTTGTTGACTGACACGCTTGCCTGAAAACCAAACACCCGGCAAAACGCTGCCCGCATACCCCCTCTCGCAATCCTCAGGCTGTTAAATCAAACTGCCCAGCCATCCCTCGCATCTGATCGCCCGATCGCCCGTGACCATTTTGGACGGAACCGATGGCACCGCTGCTGGCCATATTGATTTCAGGCTTTTGTAACTTCAACCCTACATTTGGCTCTTCACATATACCCACAAAGGAGTTGGTGCACGTATTCAACAGTTAAGAATACCCTCCATAAATTTTTCCTAACAAAGCGAATTCGATAAAATCGGCTTATATTAACCAAGGTGCGTCGTTCGGGACGGCCTACAAACCCCGGCCCCAAATGACGAGCTGCCGGTTTGTCAACGATTTTGGAATTTAAATCGTCCATTGATTTAGATCAAACAGCCCAACCTGGCAAAGTGATAAATAGGCCGCTAAGATTCGTTCGAAGCGTTTTTGTCCCGGCATCTGAAAAGAGATACCGGCATTTATTGATTTTTGAAGGAGGATTCATGGCGGACGCGAAATTTGGAACCGGATCACCGGAATCCGCGCCGTCTGGATCGGCAATAACATGGCTAAATGCATAGCGGATGAGAAAAACAGTTGTCTGCTCCGTAAAGATGATTACGAAGTCCGGCTGGAGTGCGCAAACTACTGCGTGGCAGGCTTGATGTCGCGTTGCAGCGCCGGCACGGTCTGGAAAGATCAGAATAGATGCAAATTCGCTGAAAAATCAACCGTTAGCAATCGATGCATGCATTATATTGAAGCCATCGGCGGTCACTGTGACTGCGAGCAAGCCCAGAGAGAGCTCAGATGTATCCTGCATGCCAAAGACGATAAGCTTTAGCGCTTTGTATCGATCTGCTGAATCGCAACGATCTGGCATTAAAAAACCCCCGGGCAGCCCTCACACCACCCGGGGGTGATTTAATTGTGGCCACAGTGAAACATGATCAAAATCCGAATTCAACTCGTTTAACGATGCCCCGTCGCTGTTCACTATGACCGATGTGGGCAAAACCACTAAGGGGGCTTGCCCTGCCTGCCCTCAAATGATTATTACCAATGGCCAGCAACAATCATCTTTGTGCTGTAATATTTTTATCACAATATATTGATAAATGTCAAGAAAAAATACTATATGTTGTATATCTATGCGCTTATCGACAACCGTAAATTGCGCTAAAATCAAACTTTAATTAGAGGTGGTTTCAAAACCTCAGATTAGGTTCAAGGGTCCCGCTGCAGCGGGATTACATATCTTATCTTAAAAATATTAATGTATGCATCAAGCGCAGGCCGATCGGGAAAGCGCAGTCCGCCTGAGGCGGATGAGCATTTACCGGAGGCCTGTGCTGCACCCTAATCTAAAACAATCAGATGCGAATCCCGCTTAGCGGGGCAACGCAGCCATTGGGCCTTAGATGGGGTTTTGAAACCACTTCTATTAAATATGAGCATCTATTGACGAATTATCCAGAAATAGGGCAATATGGCTTTATTCGTTTAATTTTATGTTTATTATTGAACTTTAAAGCCTTTTTCAGGGACTTTTTTAGACTTTTAGGAGCAAAATGCTGATAAAAATAAAAACACGAATGATTCTTTGGGTGGTTCTGATAGTCGCGATTTCCTCACCGGTCACGGCAGTCACCGATTTGACCGAGCTGGTAAAATCCATCCAGCCGGCGGTAGCCACTGTCGTTGTCTATGATGTGAATCGCAATGTCGCCAATCTGGGTACCGGATTCTTCATTGATAAAACCGGAATTTTAGTAACGAATCATCATGTGCTTCTGGGAAAATTCAGCGCTGAAATCAGAACAGCCGACGGCAGCACCTACCCCGTAAAAACAGTGATTGCCGAGGATCAAGCAACCGATTTGATAAAAGTCAGGGTCGATATCCCACCCGAAAAGGTCCACTGGTTACCCGTGAGCGCTGAGCCGCCCCTGGTGGCCCAACACGTGGTTGTCGTAGGCAGCCCGATGGGACTCGAGCAATCTGTCAGTGACGGGATTGTTTCTTCGGTGCGGGAGATACCGGGCCTGGGGACCTTTTACCAGATGTCCGCCCCGATATCCCCCGGTTCCAGCGGCAGTCCGGTTGTCAATCTGAAGGGAAACGTTGTCGGTGTGGCAACCTTTCAATTTTTACAGGGTCAAAATCTAAACTTTGCCATAGCGGGCAATTCCATCCTTGACCTGAAAACCGATAAACCCGGGCAATCACTCTCGGAATGGACCTTCAAACAAAGCAATAAAAAGTCCCGATTGGCGGAGGAGATGTGCCGCAAAGGATTCAGTTTTTCGATAGGCGGGCAGGATCAGAAAGCCCTCGAATATTTTAAGATGGCAACCGAAAATGACCCGAACAGTACGACGGCATGGTACGGTCTCGGATATTGTTACGCCGGTAAAGATTCCCACACGGATGCCATCGAAGCGTATAAACAGGCCATTCGAACAGATCCGACAAACGAGACCTCCCATTTCCATCTGGGAAATTACTACTTCAAAATCGGTCGCTACGAGGACGCGATCGAAACATTCAAACAGGTGGTTTTGATAAATCCTGAATTCGAAGCCGCGTATTTTAACATCGGATTGATTTACAACAGGGTGGGCCGCGATGAGGAGGCAAAAAAAGCATTCGAAAATGTGGTTCGCCTCAATCCGCAATCCAAAACAGCCTATTATAATATCGGGGTGGCTTCCACCAAACTGGGCCAATATGAACAGGCTGCCGTCGCTTACCAAAAAGCAATCGACATCCAGCCGGAATTTGCCGAGGCGCTTTTTAATCTGGGTTTTGTTTACGGCGAGCTGGGCAATACTCAGGATGAAATGGAAGCATATAAAAAAACCATCCGGGTTGATCCGGATTTTGCGCCCGCTCATTATGCCATCGGGCAGGCCTATTTAGATCAGGGAGATAAGGCCTCCGCACTGGATCAATATAAAATCCTTAAAAAACTCGATAGCGATATGGCCGATAAATTATTTGAAAAGATTTATCGCTGAGACACAATTTATGGTACTATAAGCTATCTCAAAATTAGCAGTTCATCTTGGAAGACCGAGAAAAACAAGTTCCAAAGGTGCTCTAAAATTAGAAGTGCCTAAAATGACTAAAATGAATTAAAATGCCTAAAATTATGGTTTCGCTGCGCTCCATCTTTGATTTAATATGATAGAATTCCTCAACTTTAGGCATTTTAGATCATTTCAAATTTTAGTGCATTTGTTGTTATAAGCACTTTTTTTAGGTTTAAAACTTTAGCATCCGATGTTAAATGCATTTTTGAAATAGGTACTAATGAACGAAGAATACATCCAGCTGCCAAATCGGGTTGATCACAATTGTTTCGGCTGCAGTCCGGTGAACACATCCGGTCTGCGGATGACCTTTTATACAAACGAAACAGCGGTATACTCAAAAGTAACGGTACCTGAACATCTCAGCGGCTGGAATAACCTGGTTCACGGTGGCGTCCTGACCACGATTCTGGACGAAATCATGAGCTGGTCCGCGATCTATTTGCTCAAACGGGTAACCATGACAAAATCCATGACCGTTGATTTCCTCAAGCCGGTTTACGTTGGCAATCCATTAAAAGCCGAAGGCCTGGTTTTGGAAAAAAAAGGCAAACACGAGGCTTTAATGCAAGGGCGGATTTATAATAAAGAGGATGTTTGCTGTGCCAGTGCCACCGGAACCTTTGCCGTTTTTTCGCCGGCCGTGGCCAAACGGCTGAGTATCACCGATGACGAATCGTCGAAATGGTTTGAGCGAATTTTCAACCTCACTTGAGGTTGAAAAAGGTGTCAGAAAAAATAAGAACTGAGGACTGAGCAAAAAAGCCTGCTTGGTGGCTGACCATTTCAACATGACGTGTCGGTTTCCGTCATGAATCGTCCTCCTGGGGCCATGAGTTGTCATTTTCCGTCCGTGAGCTGGCACGGCCATTTTGTGCCCCTTTCTATTTCGATACACCTCAGACCTCAGCACTCAGTCCTCAGTCCTATTTTTTGACACCTGTAACCTACTTGCGGTTGGCTTCCGCCAGAGCTGCCAGGCCCAGAACGGTTTCGAGCTGGGATTTTAGCGGATTTTGATTTAAGGCATTCAAATGATCAAGCTGGCCTTTTAACTTCTCAAAGGCCTTGCCGCTGATCCGTTCGCTGGAGGCGGCCACCCGGATGCACAGCTGCAGGATGAAAAAACTTAAAAACAGGATCAGGCCGATAGCCCAGAAGGCGTGCATAAAAAAATCACCCGAAAGATAACTGCCGCTAAAGAAAGTCTGCAGGGTTAACCAGCCACAGTAGCCCAGGAATGCGACGGCGGGCAGGTTAAAAAGGGCTTGCAGGATCAGACCGCTGAGCTTGGCGGTTAAGCGTTCGAGTTCGGCGTCTAAAGCGTCCGTCCAGATGGCCGCGAGCTTGTGCTCGAAATCTTCCGTGCCGCTCAATGCATCTTCCACTTTGCGAATCGAGCTGTCAAAGCCGCCCTGGACCATCGATCTGGCAATCTCCGGCCAGTTTTCCAGGACCACAAGCCGGTAATTCCTGAAAGCCGCTGTCATCTGTCGATCCTTTTGGGGATCTTCAATTACCGCTTGGGTTTCCTTCGAGCGCTTTAGCGCCGAGAGCGTGCTCAATACCTGGCGCACCGGGCGGCCGTGTCGAAAAACAGCCATGATGCCGCTGCTAAAAATCAACAGCCGCGCCCAGATGGCAATCATCCATCCCATGGGGCCCAGCCACCGCTGGGCCAGCTTCTGGTAAACCAGGACATTCAGCCCGAGCAAGGGCTGCACTCCGCTTGCCTGCATGCCGCAAACAGCGCTGCCCAGTGCCTTCTTTTCGGTATCGATAATCGCGCCGGCCGCATCAGCCAAAACAGCTTTATTTTTCAGCACTTCGACACCGGCTTCCTCAAAGACAAAGTCCCGCAGGCGTTGAGCGTTTTCAATTCGGCGGTCGATGACATATCCGGCCCGGTTGATGGTGTTTACCACCAGTTGTTTCAGATCCTCAAATTCATCAAAATCATGTCGGGGACCGGCGTCGGCGTCCCAGTCTGGATCTTGCAGGTTCCGTCGGGCGGATATACAAAACACCCGATCGGCCGGCATTTGCCAGCCCATCCGGATGTGCTCGAGAAAATCCGGCACAATTTGATTTTTGAGTTCGGGTTCATCCAACCGGTCGCATTTGTTCAGGACGCAAACCAGAGATTCTCCGCTGAATTTTCGGATGAATGGCGCCAAAAAATCCAGGTGATCGCGTCTCTTGGGGTTTTCGGCGTCAAACACACAGATCAGCATATCGGATTTGGCAATGGCCCGTTCAACCAGAGGGATATGTTTCTTAAACGCCCGGCTGTCCGTATCGGGGGTATCGATCAAAAGCACATGCTCGAAATCTTCGGCTGCCGGGGTTGAACGCGTTTCGACGATTTCGCTGTCAAGGGCCTCGATGAGTTGCATGCCATCGTCTGGATTCCCGCTAAAAATGATGAGATGATCGGTGGTCGGCCGCCGATGGCCGATCTCTGAAAGATCATCCACACCGGCCAATGCATTTAAGAGGGTGGATTTACCCGAACCGCTGGGCCCGACAAGCGTGACCACCAGCTTGCGGTCGAAGCGCTCGGCGATGCCTTCGATCATGCCAATCGCCTGGCTGCATTGTTTTTCAAGCCGGCGGCCCGGAAGCCACAGGGGCGCATCGCTGAGTTCGGAATTCAGCCGGTGCAAATCATTTTTAAATCCCTCTATTCTGCCCATGGCCTTTAAGAGAGCTTTCTGGCGATCTAAATTCATTTTTTAGTTTATTTCCTCCGCGCAGATATTCATGCTGCTTTGGATGTCGGAAACCATGGTGGCTGCCTGCTCAATGGTCTCGTTGGCGTTGCGGATCGTACCGGCGGTAATCGTTTCTTCAAAAAGCTGCTGCACTTTTTTTAATTTGTGATTAAACCAGGCCTGGGCAATGGGCTTCAGCATGGTTTTGAGCTGCTGTTGATCGGCCTTTTTCAACTGGGTCGTCACCGGTATGGCAACCAGTGCGTAAAGGTCTTTGGCACCGAAAAGGCCGGTCAATTTCACTTTGATCCCGGCAGCACCGACCGGGTCACCGGTGGACAGGACATAGGTAACTGCCGCGGTGGCCGGCAGCACGTTCAGCGAGGCCCAAAAGGTCTGACTGATTTTGGACCAGATCCCCATTTTGCTGCGAAAATGGTCGGCCAGCTTTTTTAGATCCGCCAGCATGTCTTTGGGAATGTCCACCAGTTCTTCCTTTTGGGAAAGGATTGTTTGCAGCATGGACCGAAAATCCTGATCCCGCAACCGCTCCTGTTCCGCAAAAACCGACGGATGGGTATCAACAAAAATACGCAGAATCTGATCTTGCTCGGCGGATTCCGCCCGGGGGTTTTGCGCAGCGGGATTCTCCCGTTGCACGCGAATGCGATCCACCAGATCAGACATCCGCTTGACAACCGGATCGTTTAACGATCCGGTAACGGTAATCTGGGGGCCGATGGCCTGGGCATGCAAACTGGTTACCGCGGTGACCAGATCTTCTTCCAGCTTTTTGTTAAAATCTCCGGAATCCGCCGGCGCGGCTTTGCCGGAGGCGAGGCGGTCTTTGGCCCAGCCGGCGGCTCCGAACAGTACTTTCAGTGGAAACTCGATCACATTGCCGGTTTTGCGCATAAGCTTGATGTGGGGCGGATCGGTTTTGGCCCAGATTTTGGCAAAGCGCTTCATGACGCGGTCCATCGGGAAATGTTTGAGGGCCTCATGCACGTATTGGCTCTGGACGGTCTGAAAGGCATCCAAATAAAGTTGCAGCTCATCCAGGGAGCATTGCGCATCGGCAAGGAGGTTTTCGGCTTTTTTCAGTGTATCTTTTAATATCGAAGCGTGCAGTTCAAGTCGCAATTCGGGTGCGTCAACGGCTGTCAGGGCAGAAAGAAATTCGAGGCCATCGTCCGGAACGGGCCGCAGCTTCATGAAACTTTTTTCAGCTGCCACCCGGTTGTCTTCGTCGGCACGGTAAATCCCCAGAAGGTTATTTTCGGCATCATCACCGTAAATACCACCGGCCACGGTCATGGCATGCTCGCGCACCTCCTGGTCGGTAAAGCTGGGATAAACGCGATAGATCAGGAAACACTTGCGGGTACCGATGCCGGTGAGCATCTGGGACATAAAATCGGTGTTGTCCCGGTTGTTGTAATTGGAATTGGTAAAAATATAAATAAACATATCCGAGGCTTCCAGGGCCAGACGGGTCACGTCCCGGTTGACGTACGCACCTCCGGCACCGGTGTCAAAGTCAGGCGTATCCAGCAAGACCAGGTCTTTGGGGCCCGAGCGGTTGATCACATAAAGCGGGTTGCCGGGATGGGTGAGGTCGGCGCTGTCTTTTAGCGGCTGCAGATCCGATCGAAACGGTTCGACCAGATCGGAAACCACGCGGCTATGTTCCACCAGGCTTTTAGGAATTGAGAACAGCACGCGGCGATTCATACCGGCCCGGCCGCCGGCGGGCGCCAGCCGCTCCCCCGACAGCGAATTAAACAGGGTCGACTTGCCCGAGGAACCGCCGCCGCAAATCGCCGCTACAATGGGAAAATCTGATGAAAATCGGGGGATCAGCTTGGCTTCGATGATATGCATCCAGGAAGCGATATCGGATCTGTCACCAAATTTAAGCAATTGCGCCAGTCGCGGAATGCCTTCTTTTAAATTTGACAATGCCTTGTGAAAAGCGGAGTCCATAACATGTTTTTTTAACATATTGAGATCATTAAGACAAAAGATAATTCGCAAACGCCCATATTCAAGCATTGCATTATTATCAGATTTCGTTAAACTTTGATCTGGCCGCTGGTCACTGGCTGCTGGCCTCTGGCCGCCGGCACCTGACTACTGGATTACTACCAGGGTTTCAGTGTTCAGGTGTCAGAAAACAGAAGACGGGGGACAGAACCTGAGAATTCCGCATGTCTTCTGGCTCGTATTGCTGACACCCGAAACCTGACACCTGAAACCTTTTGAATTGAAAATTCTGCCGAATAATTATGAACCTTGCCGACTTAGAAATTTTAGCCCTTGATTGTCAGGCCACTGGCGCCAACCCGCAAAAAGGGCACCTGCTTGAAATCGGCTGGATTCAAACCTGTGCTGCGGCAGCCGTCAAACCGGAGACATTGACTGCAAGCGCCTATCAAATCGCTTTACCGGTGGATGTCGACATCCCTCCGGCGGTGCAACGCATTACCGGCATAACCCGGACGGATTCAGCGCGGGCATTTCCTGCAGCCGACGTCTGGCACAAACTCGTCCAGGCCGCAAATGGAGCCGCCATTGCCAATCAGATAGAAAAGTGCCCCGTCATCATTCATTATTCCCGCTTCGAAACCCCGTTCCTGAAGCACCTTCACGCGCTGGAGCATCCGTCGGGTACATTTCCGTTCCGCATTATCTGTACCCACGAAATCGCCAAACGTCTGCTGCCCGGCTTGCCACGCAGAGGGCTGCGGGCGGTGGCGGGTTACTTTGGACACTCGGTACCGCGGCAGCGTCGCAGCGGTGCTCACGCTGTTGCCACGGCCGTGATCTGGCAGCATTTCGTTCGGAAGCTCCAGGCCCGGCATGACATCCAGCATTTAGATCAGCTGACTGACTGGCTGGATCGAACCAGGCCCCAAAACCGAACCGGTCGGGACTATCCGATGAAGCCGGAAATTCGTCTCAATCTGCCGGACAAACCCGGCATTTATCGCATGTTACGCTCTAATGGCGATTTGCTTTACATCGGGAAAGCGACATCCCTGAAGCAGAGGGTCAACAGCTATTTCCGACAAAAAGGGCCCTGTGCGGAGCATACCCTCGAAATGCTCAGCCAGGCCGCCGATCTGGATGTGACCCAGACCGGCTCCGCGTTGGAAGCCGCTGTGCTGGAATCAGACGAAATCAAGCGGCATTCTCCACCATATAATGTCGCCCTGCAAAAAGGGCAGCGCAAACTAACATTTCTTACCAGGGATCTCCAAAGGTGCTCTGATGAACTCGATAAAACCCATTGCCTGGGCCCGCTTCCCGCAGGAAACACAGTAAATGCCATGGCTGCCTTTGGAAGTTGGCACGAGAACCTTCAAAACATACCCCGTGATGAAGTTCTCGAACTCGGATATGTCATACTGGGTGTGCCGCAAGCCTATGCCCCGGAGCCGGACTGCCTGGCAGAGGGGCTGGACCTGTTTGGGCACAACCACCTGACGCATTTATCCCACTCGCCTCCGTTGCGAACCTTGACCGCATTGGGTCATCGTCTCTGGCGGGAGCGGCTTGCGGAGCTTGCAAAGGCTCCAATTGAATATACGGAAGAAAGCGTTGAAGCGGCATCTGCTGATTCTGAGCTGGAAGTCGATGAAGCACCGAGCTGGTCACCCGAAATGGTGGCCCGCGGAATTGAAAAATTTAGCATGCGCGCCGCACTGTTGATTCGCCGCGCCCGCTGGCTGTGCCTGCTGAGTGAATCCTCACTGGCCTGGAAGGTGCGAGACGCGGACGATCATCGCAAAATCGTCTTGCGGTTTGAAAACGGCACTGTCGCGCATCGGGAAGAACTGCCGGGCCAGGCCGAAGTGCCCCTGTCGGCCGGATATGTTAAACGCATGGCCAATCGACAGAAAATATTCGATTTGGCAACCTACGAGCGCCTGCGGGTGGTGACCACCGAACTGCGACGACTCGTCGCTGCCGGCCGCAGCGTTGAGATTCGCTTGAGACCGAATGCAACCCTGAGCCGCAGGCAGCTCACCAGAATGCTACCATGGGTCTAATCCTGTTTCAGGTATTGCAAAAGGATCTGAAAGGAATGCCGCTCAACGCGCCGGTATTTTATCCCGGTTCGATCGAGCGCACGTCTTTTGCAGAGAAAGATGAGCCCAAGGGCTATCTAATCCTGGAATTTGAAACCGGAGGAGCCTCAACCGGAACTTTAAGGAATTGGACCTTTCACGAGCTGCCGGCCCGTCCCATGAACCAGCTGGACCTGCATGCCGCCGCAATGACCGGCCCGCAGATCCAGTCCTGGATCCAGTCCCGTCTCTATGAAATCCCCGCAGACAGCGTGGTCAAACTCAAAGTGCACGGCAAAATCTCAACGGAAGCCCTGGCCGTCATCAGGGCCCCCGCCCTGAGGGCGCTAGCACCGGAGACCATGAACATCGACGCCATTCTGGTTGATTATCGCTATTATCGAAATCGCCGATAAAATTTTCACACCCCTGTACCCCAATTTTTTATTTGTATTCAGTTTTTGAAATCAGTATGAAATACATAACGCGAAAATTCATATATTCCGTATTAACGAGAGAAAATATCCATGTTACCAGACATAGCAAAATATCGGGTTCTGGGTATCTCAATGGTTCTGATAAGCATTTTTTACCTTTGCGGGGCGGCGGTGAATGCCCAATCAGAGTACAAGGAAACCATATCCGTTCTGCAGTCACTCCACCAGGACGAAATGCAGGCCATGCATAACTATCAGGCCTATGCCAAAAAGGCAGTATCACAAAAATATCCAAATATCGCCAAATTATTTATGACCCTGGCCGCTTCCGAATCCGTTCATGGCCGCAACTTTAAAGCGTGTTTGGCAAAATTAGGGGTCGCGGCGGAAAAATTACCGCAACAGCCGGTCAAGGTTGGCAGTACCCGCAAAAATCTGAAATTTGCCATCGCGGTGGAATTGGAAGAAATTGACCAAAAATACCCCCAGGTCCTCGAGCAGATAAAATCCGAAAACCATGCGGCAGCGATTCAATACATCACCTATGCCTGGGAATCGGAGAAACAGCATCGCAAACTGCTAAAAAGAATCCAATCGGGCACGGGTATATTTTTTGGATTGTTGACCAAACGGATCGAAGGGAACCCCTATCAATATTTTGTCTGTCAAAACTGTGGTTCGACACTTACCGAGATTCCCGCATCCGTGTGCCCGGTCTGCGGGGGGCCGCCTGCAAAATATAAGGAAATCATATTGGACGTCCCCGACGACGTCCCCGACGAAAAACATCCTTATAAATAAACCTTGAGAGGTTTCAAATGAATGACCTGCTGCTTTCTTTCGGATTCATGGAAGACATCCCGGAAGCGGCTCAGTATAAAGAACAAACAGTGCAGCTGCAGGCCGGCGACTCAGCGCTTTTATTCAGCGACGGTGCCTTTTAGATGATCATCACGCTATACGTAACAAATGCCAATTTTTCTCTTAATATTAATTAGTTATATTCTGTTTAATAATTCGTATTTTGCTGGCTATCAAGCAAAATTAAAGATGATTACCTCCGGTTCGCTGCATCACCAGCCTCATTGCTTTAAAATAATCACGCTGTACTTTGAGATTGCACACCTTGCAATACCTCTGGGTTGTCTTGATTCTCGCATGGCCTAACAGATCCTGGATGGTGACCAGATCCGCATCGGCATTGAGCAGTTGAGTCGCCATCGTATGACGCAGCTGGTGGCATGATATCGGCAAACCGGTTTTGTTGGCATAGTGCTCCATTCGTTTTTGGATGCCTCGCACCGATATCGATTTGCCTCTGTGAGTGCCTTTTTCAACCAGGAACAGCTTCTTGACTCTGCAAAACAGAATCTCACATGGCCTCCTTTTCGCGTATTTTCCGACAGGCAAGGAATTCAATATCATCAAGAGAGAGTGTTTTTTCTTTTCTTTTGCAAGCGAATGCGGGAAAATCTCTAATCGGTAATTTCTTTGTCAATCACGGATGCATTGAAATTCGAAGATTCTCTTAGACTAAAATTGGAAAAATACAATCGAAAATGTCCGATGTCATCGAAAAACTAAACCATTCGATCGTCCAACATGGTTCATATAACAGTCGCATCTATCTGATGAAACTTCATGAGCGCGATATGCCATCTATTGTACCTGTATTAGAGCGCCTCGCCCGCGAAAAAGGCTATGAGAAGATTTTAGTCAAGACACCAGCTCGCCACAGAGATGGGTTCGCAAAAGAAGGATACCATCAGGAGGCGATTATCCCCCGTTATTTTAAAGATCGAGAGGATGCGGTTTTTATGGCTAAATATTATTCCTCGATCCGGAGACGGGTCAAAGATCGTCAGCGCATCATTGCAATTCTTTCACAGGCAGACAGATACGAACAGACCCGATCGCACCAAACAAATGACCTCTTTTGGGGAGTACAGATCTGCCAGCAGGACGATGCCCCTGAGATGAGCCGATTGTACAAAGCGGTTTTTAAAACATATCCGTTTCCGGTCTTTGATCCGCATTTTTTGATTGAATCGATAAATCATCATGTAACCTATTTTTGTATTCGCACGGACAATCGAATCGTGGCTTTGGCTGCATCGGAGAAGGACCCTGACAACTTGGCTGTCGAGATGACGGACTTTGCAACCCTTTCCGGGCACCGCAGTCAGGGGATGGCCAGCTGTCTGCTGAGGGCGATGGAACATGAGATGATTCAACAGAGCCTTAAAACAGCTTTCAGTATTGCCAGGTCATTCTCACCGGAAATAAATATTACATTCGGCAAGAACGGCTATCGGTATGGCGGTACCCTGGGAAACAACACCAATATTGCCGGGCGGATCGAAAGCATGAACATCTGGTACAAACATCTGTAAAGCATCAGAGGCTGCTTTCAACTTCACTCTCAGCTGAAAATCTTTTACTTTGCGGGATGTATTTGACAATGAATTCGGCCATGGTATACTGGCCGTCAAAGAAGAGTAGACCGGTAACGCTTTTCTCTCGCCGCCGGTCGTTAAGAAAGCCTAAGGCTCAAACTGTTTTCTAAATCGACAAGGTGAATAAAATGAATCTTGAAAATACGGTCTATGAAGTGGAATTTGTCAACTCGCGGGAACAGACAGATGTCGCCCTTTCCTCGCTCTCCGATGATGCTGTTGATTTCCTCGAGCATTTTGGAGAGGAATATCTATTAGGGAAAGTCTTTCATGACATCATCGGTGAAGGCGACGGCCAAACCAAATTTCACAGGTTGTTAAACGCTGCCGGGTATGAAAATAACCCGCCTGGCTTTTTTTTAGAGATGACCGAAAAACTGGGAAACGCAAGCAGTGCAAAGGGGGTTCCGATCGAAGTCAACGGCATTGACCTGCCCAACCTTTTCGTATTGTCAATCCTGGAAAAAATCATACCGGGCAACCGCTTTATCTCCATACGAGATGTGAGCCAATATGAAAAACTGGCCAATATTGCGGTTGGCGAATCGGAGCGGGATGCGCTGCAGGAGGTCATTGAGACCTATCCGGTCAGGCTCTCCCTGCATACCCTTCGCCAGATGCGGGTGTCAAAGAACGTTGCCTACCAGTATGCGCCGTTTGTCGAGGAACTGGATCCGGTCGGACAGGTCAACACCTGGATCGGTCAATTCCATCAGGGGCTTTTAGAGCGGATGTACCGTAATCGGGTTATCTTTTTGCTGAACATGAGCTGCCCGGTTTACTGTCGCTTCTGTTTCAGAAAACATAAAGATTCCAGAAACCAGGTCAATCCAACGGAAGCAGATGTGCGCGAGTCGGTCGATTATGTAGGGCAATCTCCCAATATTAAGGAAATTGTGATTACCGGGGGGGACCCCTTTTTGAACAAGAAAAACATGATGGCTGCCATTGACGGCTTGAAAGAGATCCCGCATGTTCAGACCCTTCGGCTGGCAACACGCTCCATTTCTTACTACCCGCATCTCTTCTACAAAGACAATTCCTTCTGGCTGAACTTTGTTAAGATGAAGAACCTTGAACTGCAACAGCTGGGAAAACGCTTAGAGGTTGCCACCCATTTCATCCATCCAGATGAGATCTCCCTGGACAGCCTGGATATCATTTCGACGCTTGTCAAAAACGGCATCAGCGTTTATGTCCAGACGCCTTTTCTGAGCAACTGCAATGATGAAGGCCCCGAACTAACAAGGCTCTTCAGCCTCTTAAGGGGCGCGGGGGCTGAACTTCACTACATTTATATCCCCTGCAGTCCGATACAAGGTAACAGCGTTTATTGGTCGCCGATCTCAAAAGGGTTGGCCGCAGCCCAATATCTGCGGGCCCACCTGTCGGATCGGATCATGCCCAGAATCTGTACGGCCACACCCATCGGAAAAATAGACTGGCACTCGAGCGGCTGGGCGGTTGAAAAAGATAAGCAAGATGATCACTTTTTCTGGATCAGAACGCCCTATACCCCGGAATATTTTAAGGACTTCGCCCAGAAAGTCGAGGAGCAGGATGTCGTACGGGTCAACTCGGAAGGCACGCTGGATGCGCGCTTTATGGCACAAATCGGGGATGATTCGATATTCATTGGTTCCCGCAAAGCAGCGCCCGCCAAAGCAGATGAGACCGATCAGGATGCCCTGGAAACGATGCAGGCCCTTACAAAAAAAGATCAGAGAATTGGATGTTCGATCGTTTCGACTGGATCGGCAAGCATTTTCAGAGCCCACGAGACGCGAGTTGAAATCGATGCGACGGCCAGCGATAAAGATTTGGATTATATTCGACAGGATAACCGAATCACCGATGTCGTCATTTCATCTGAGCAAGATGCCATAGAGAACCTTTATGGCATCGGAAAGCTGATCGGCGATCTGCGCGAAATCCATCATGTCAACGCCGTCCGGTTGCGGAGTCTCAAATTCAACTATGAACCCGCGGTTTATACCAGGGCTGTCATTGAGCGGCTGGGTGAGCTCAACCGATTGGCGGTGGTCAATCCCTTGCGGCTGGAAATCGAGACGCAATTTCTGCATTCCAGCGAAATCGAGCAAATCCATGAGGACCGAATAAAGGCTTTACACAATAAAGGCATTACCGTTTACAATAACACACCCCTTTTGGCAAACATCAATGACAATGAGGAAGAAATACACCGCTTGGCGCACACTTGTCGAAAGATCGGCCT
The DNA here is from genome assembly GCA_963706575.1 of uncultured delta proteobacterium. Lineage (GTDB taxonomy): Bacteria > Desulfobacterota > Desulfobacteria > Desulfobacterales > JAHEIW01 > JAHEIW01. The sequence continues at coordinate 231,653 of CAVPNL010000012.1, forward strand.
CGAATACCACCATCTGTATGTGGCCGGTTTGCCCCTGCAAAAAGATTGGAGTCAAAAACATCCCGTCGACATTTCTACTGTCATCGACATTGCAACGCGCGTCCGCAAGGACGGCAGCGGTCGGGAGATACCGCGCTATATCATCCTTACGGAGCTGGGCGAAGTCGATTTCGGTCTTACATCGAGACTGTCGGAAGAAAACGGGGGGATGGTGCTAAAACTGACGCCATATACGCTGGATTATTTTAAAGGCATGGATCCGACTTACGACTGGCCGCCGCATGTCAGAATCGATACAGACGGTAAACCGATCATAGCGGTTGCCGGACTGGTGAACCCCAGCGGTTTTTTTATGACCTGATTCAAGTATTAATCGGATCGATAGACAATCCGGCCGTCAAAAATCGTCATTTCCACCCGGGTATCGGCGATCTGCATCGGATCCACCCCAAAAATATCTCTGTCTAAAACAGCCATGTCGGCCCTTTTTCCGGGCGTCAACGTGCCCATCTCCCGGGACTGACCGTAAAATGCAGCGGGCGCCGTCGTGTAACCCCGAACCGCATCTTCCACACTGATCCGTTGTTCGGGATACCACCCCCCCGCCGGAGTGCCGTCGCGCCTTTGGCGGGTAACGGCGGCATGAATTCCCACCAGCGGGCTCGGATCACAGACCGGCGCATCGGAACTGAGAAGCACTGGAATGCCGGCATCGATCATTTCTTTATACGCATAGGTCCAACGGCCACGGGGCCCGACCGATTCTTCAATCATATTGATGTCCAGAATCATGTTGTGCGGCTGGACACAGGCCGCCACCTTGAGTTTGGCCAGTCGTTGGATGTCTTCGGATCGAATCATCTGGGTATGCTCAATGCGATGGGGCAGCAGCGGCGGCACGATGGATTGCTCCTTTGTCTCGTTGCGCAATTTAGCGAGTCTCTCGAAAATGGTAATGACCTCGCGATTGGTCCGATCTCCAATGGCATGGACCATTACGGCCAGTCCTGCCTTTTCCGCCGCGGCGATGCTGCGGCTCAGTTCAGCCATGGAGCCCAGCGGCATGCCGTATTCGGCATCCAGATAGGGTTCCAGCATCCAGGCAGTGCGCGCGCCCATGCCGCCGTCCGCAAAGTATTTGAGGTGGCCAATGCGAAGACATTCATCACCGAGCCCGGTTCGCAGTCCCAATGCGATGGCCTCCTCCAGGCATTCACCGGCAAGACTCACCCAACACCGTAAATCAAGTTTCCCTTTTTCGTTTAAAAGTTGCCAGGCCTTTAAAGCCGGAGCACCCTCCAGACCGCCCATGAGGCGTACATCGTGAAGGCCCGTCAGACCTAAGGTGTGCAAGTATTTGATGCCATCTCGCATTGCAGCCACAAGTTCATCAGCACTTGGCGCCGGGATAACCGCTTTGACCAGATTGGGAGCCAGTTCCCGCAGAATGCCGGTTGGACGCCCGGATGAATCCTTTTCAATCACACCGTCGGGAGGGTCCGGGGTTGTTTCATCAATACCGGCCAGTTCCAGGGCACGCGAGTTAACCGAGACCAGGTGCAAATCACAGCGCCAGAGGGCGACCGGATGGGCCGGAGCCATTGCATCGAGATGATCCCGGCGGGGCATGGTATGTTCGGGCCAATCGGACTCATTCCAGCCCTGACCCAAAATCCAATTCGCCGGCGGTAACTTTGCGGCAGCCCGCGCAACCTGGTTGAGTAATTCATCTAAAGATTTGACACGCGCCAGATCGAGTTGCTGTCGCCCCATGGCCCAATCATAGAAATGAAAATGAGAATCCATCATACCCGGAATTCCCAGACGACCATTGAGGTTGACCCGCTCTGTTTTTGAATCCGCCAGGGCGCTAATTTCGTCATTATCACCGACAGCCATAATCCGGCCGGCTTTGACAGCCAGGGCCTGGGCCCGGGGTCTTTGAGCGTCCAGTGTTCGTATCTGGCCATTAAATAAAATCAGATCTGGCATAAAGGGGCTGCGGGTCATAGTAAAAATCCTTTCTGAAATGGATCGCGCGCATCAATGATGAATTCGTGTCTGCCGGTGATATGAGCGCTTCCGCGCACTTCTGCAACAACTGCCTTTTTATCCCCCAGCCGGGTTTCTTCCACGAGCCGGCCCTGAAAGGTGGTTCCGAGCGGACTTGTGTTAATGAAGGTTTTGTTGAGCCCGAGTTGGCCCCGGTGATGGAGCAGGGTCATTTTGGCCGTGGTACCGGTGCCGCAAGGCGAGCGGTCCATATGTTCTTCGCCCAAAATAACAATGCTTTTTCCTTTGCCCTGAGCGTCCGATGCTGGATCATAAAATTCCGTTACATCCACCGTGTTGACTTCAGGCCGCGTGGGATGGCGCACGGTCAATTGTTGATTGGCTGCTTGAATGAGGGCCATCCCCAATTCGATGAAACGGCGCCCATTGGACGCGGTGAAGTCCAGACCGATCTGATCCGATGAGACCATGACGAAGAACCCACCCACACAGACCGTTGCAACCTGCAGCCGACCCAACTCAGGAATGGATAGGGTTTCATCGTCGCTGTAAACAAACGAAGGCACCATCTGGATCGCAACCGATTCGACCTTGCCGTTCTGCAGGTAGGCCGTCGTTTGCATGGGGCCCGAAGGTGTGTCAACCATAACCTGTTGCGCGTCGCCGTCTGCATCGATTACACCCGCCTCGATCAGGGTCATGACCGCACCCATGGTCGCATGCCCGCAAAGATAAGGATAGCGGCGCGCATCCATATAAATCAGACCAAACCGGGCACCGTCCGATACGGGTTCGGTGACACATGCGGCAAACATGTCGCGATGACCGCGGGGTTCGCGCGTCAGCAACAGACGGATGTGATCATAGCGTTCCATGAAAAAAGCCCGTTTTTCCTGCATGGTCTCACCCGGCACGGGACCCACCCCGCCCACAATCAGGCGCGCCGGTTCCCCGGCGATGTGCGAATCAATCGAAACAATTCGGTCTGGATAGCGCTCAAAGAATTGGTTTGCGATCCGATCCAGTTTCAGCATACGCGCCCCTCCTTTTTTTACCCTTGTTGTCTTAGGAAGCGAGTTCACATTCAGGTCGGCCAACAACCGCAGAAAAAAAACCTGAAAACGGCAGTGTCTGCTTTCAGGTTTCAGATCGGAAAGTTTGCCGAAAAACGGTCTGCCGGGTCATTCTACGAGAATCAAATGGCAGTGGTGTGGCGATACCTGCACGCTGACCTCCTCGCCGATGTTGAAGATCTGTGTTCTCATCATACTGATGACATGAATTTCCCGGTCGGCGCTCAGTTCAATGAAGTAACTGACCTCTCCGCCCATGTAACTGCGGTCTTTGATGCGGCCCTGAAAGTGGTTCATCCCCTCCACCGGTTTGAATTCATCTTTGGGAAAAACATCGAACCGCTGGGCGCGGACGATGATTTCCACCTGGTCACTTTTCGAGAATCCGCCTTTATTTTTAGCAAAGAGGACATCGCCGGTCTCAATTTTGACGTTTACCTGCTGGTCGTCGACATCGACGACTTGGCCCAAAATGAAATTAGAGTGGCCCAGAAAATCGGCCACAAAATGGTTGGCCGGCTCATTGTAAACCGCTTGGGGGTGTCCCTCCTGTTGCTTTTGGCCGTCTTTCATGACGAGGATCTTGTCCGACATGCTCAATGCTTCCCGCTGATCATGGGTGACAAAGATGGTGGTGACGCCAAGCATCTGCTGCAGGTTGTCTACCTCGCGCCGCATCTCTTCCCTCAAGTTCTCGTCCAGCGCGGAGAGCGGTTCGTCCATCAACAGGACATCCGGCTCGATTACGATGGCGCGTGCCATGGCGATGCGCTGCTGCTGGCCGCCGGAAAGCTGGCTCGGCATACGGTTCTCCACGCCGGGCAGGCGAACCATCTGCAGTGCCCGTGTCACCTTTTTGTTGATCTCCTCTTTTGACACATCCCTGTACTTCAAACCGAAGGCCACATTTTCAAAGATGGTTTTGTGGGGAAACAGGGCGTAGTTCTGAAAAATCATTCCCAGGTTTCGTTTGTGGATCGGTGTGTCGTTGATCCGGATCCCCTTGATGAAAATATCGCCTTCGGTGGGCTCCTCCAGACCGGCCACCATGCGCAGCAAGGTGGTCTTCCCGCATCCGGAAGGACCCAGCAACGTCACCAGGCTCCCTTCTTCGATGTCAAAATCCATTTTCTCAACGGCGACAACGCTGCCGAACCGTTTTAAAATGCCTTTGAACTGCACAATGGGCTGCTTCTTGTCGGTCGCCAATTTATTCTGTCTCCCTGTTCACGTTTGCCTAATACCGGGGTCGGACAGCTCCCCTTAAAGAGCGTCCGACCCCGGCGATCAAGTCGCATTTACAAACATTGATCTATCGAAGGTTGATCTAACTGCCCGCCTTGACTCGATCCCATTTCTCGGCCCATTCCACCTGATTGGCATTCCAGTAGGCCGGATTGGCAAACAGGTACCCTTCCAGTTTGCCGGTGGGATCAAAGGCCGGCATCTTCTGGATCTTCTCTGTTAATTTAACCTTGGTCGGATCGAGGCTGGGCGGATAATTCTGCCCTTCGGCCACAGCGATGGCCGCGGCTGGCTCAAGCATGAAATTGAGCAGCTGCTGGGCAATCTCCATATCAGTGCCTTTCAGGACGAAAAGATATTCCATCCAGGAGTAGGTGCCACTGGGGGAGAGGTAGCCGATGGGGTGGCCTTCCTGCTGAAGTGCGGCCACCCGTCCGGACCAGGCCACCGTGGCATAGATCTCCCCGTTGGCCAGCAAGCTCATCAACTCGGCGCCGGAGCTCCAATATTTCTTCATCAGGCCGCGCTGTTCACTCAATGCGGCCCAGATGGCCTTCAGGTCGGTCATGTTGTTGGGGCTCTGGCCGGTGTGAAGCGCCGCGTACCACATGTTGGTCCTGTGGTCGCCGCCCCAGCTGCCCAGTTTGCCTTTCAAGTCTTTGTCCCACAGCAGGGAAGCGCCGAGCTTTTCGGCCTTTTCCTTGCTGATATACTTGGTATTGTAAGCAATACCGGTCTGTCCCAGATCGTAGGGGACGGCCGAGAGGGTTCCCTTGGTGATCTCCCGTAAGGGTTTGATCATTGACGCCATGACATTTTTTAGGTTGGGAATTTTGGATTCATCCAGTACCGAAGCGTATCCCAAATCCACATAGCGGGCGTAATCGAAAACGGCGCTGAGATGGGCGATGTTGAACTCCCCGCCCGGTGGGAAAGAGGCTTTGACGCGCGTCAGGTAGGAGTCCATTCCACCGAATTCGCCATCGATGACCTTAATGCCCGTGGCTTTGGTAAAAGGCTTAAACGCGTGTTCCCGGAACGCCTCGGAAACCACGCCGCCCCATCCGTCGAAACGGATGGACTTGGCTGCCCAGGCCTTTTTCACGGCATTTCCAAAGGGCGACCCGACCAGCCCGATGGCGGCGCCGGCAAGGCCAAGGTACTTGAGAAAGTGACGTCGGCTGAGGGTGCCGTTTTTGTACGCCTCATATAAATTATCCAGTTTTTCTTTCGTTACGTTAGCCATTGGTTCTCCTTTCAGCTGAGGGTTGTCAATTTATGTCTTTACTTTCGAAAACTTGCGTGACAAGTAACCTGCCAGCAATGGGGTGGTAACGGTCAGTACGATCATGACGGCGCCCAGGGCATTGATTTCCGGGCTGATGGAATTTCTCAGCATGCTGAAAATCTTGACCGGAACGGTTTGATTTTGTGCCGTGGCCCAGAAAAGTGTCGCCGTGATATCATCGAACGAAATGGTAAAGGAAAAAAGGGCGCCAGCCAATATGGCCGGCAACAATAACGGTAAAGTGATCTCTTTAAATGTTTGAAAGGCATTGGCGCCCAGGGATTTTGCCGCCTCTTCGTACTCTTTTTTAATGCCCACCAGACGTGCCTGAACGATCAAAAGCACATAGGGCAGGGTCAATACGACATGCCCGATCAGCAGCAGGGCGAAACTCTTGGGCTGCTGAAGAAACCGTAAAAACAGCAAAAGCGCAACCCCCAAAACCACTTCCGGGATCATGATCGGAGATAGCAGCAGGGTGTTGAGGGTGTTTTTGCCGGGAAATTCGAAACGGATAAATGCCAGCGCTGCAAGAATGCCGATAGCGGTGGATAGCACCGCGGTCAGCGAGCCCAGGACGAGAGAGTTTTTAAAAGCGCCAATGATCGCTTCATTTTGAGCCAGTTTGATGAACCACCGGAAGCTGACACCCTCCATGGGGAAGATACCGAATTGCTTGGGGTTGAATGAAAGCACGATGACCACGACGATAGGCGCGAACAGGAATACGTAGACGATAACCGTGTAGATTCGGATCAATGACCATCCTATTGAGAATTGTTTCATGGTCTAATTTCCCTGAAGGCTTTTGAAAATCTGATTGATTCCCAGGTAGCGGTTGTAGGTCCACACGATCACAAACAACAGGGAGAGCAGGATTACGCTGATGGCCGAGCCGAATGGCCAGTCCAGCGTGCCGACGATCCGCTTGAAAATGAGATTGGCAATCATTTCGTTTCCCGGTCCACCCAGTATCATGGGCGGCAGATAGGTCCCGGCAGTCAGCACGAAAACCAGCAGACAACCGGCGCTGACACCCGGGAGACTGAGCGGCAGCGTCACCTCTCGAAATGCCTGCCATTCAGTACAGCCCATGCAGCGTGCAGCTTCGAGAAGACTCTTGTCGATGCCTTCCAGGCTGACATAAATATTCAGCACCATAAACGGCAGCAGATACATGATCAATCCCATGAGCACGGTGAATTCATTATAAAGCATGGATATGGGCGATTGAATCAGTCCGATCTTCAACAGGAAGTGGTTGATCAGTCCCGAATCGCCCATAATGTTGATCCAGCTCATGGTACGGATGATGAAGCTGACCCAGAACGGCAGCATGATAAGCAGAAGAAAAGCCTTTTTATAACGGCTTTCGCTGCGGTAGAAAAAATAGGCGGGGATATATCCCATGAAAACGCAGAGAATGACGGTCTCAAAGGAGATGCGAATCGTTCGTATGAGAATTTTCGGGTAGAAGAAATCTTCGAAGAATTTGGCGTAATTCCCTAATTGGAAGGCGGGGATGTCCGCTCCGCTGGGAGATCTCAACCAAAAGCTGTAAACGACGATGAAGCATACGGGGATAACCAGTAAAAGAAATATGGCGCTAAGCGCCGGGGACAAAAGGCCCCAAGGTTTCCATGATTTTTTTAGCATTCTTTCTCACAGGTTTGAAAGAATATAAATTAAAAATAATTTAATTAAGAAACACTTAATTGAACTGCTGCTCAAAGTCAAGGACGACGATCTATAAAATACCGGTATTTACGTTTGATTCCGGCTGTAGAAGAAGTATCGACGCTACTTCGCCAAAATTTGTATCTTTAATAGAGTAAAATTATCAAATTATGATTATTTTTTTGTCGCAATCGTCGTCAAGTCAATATTCTAGGGCATTTATCCTCATAGACCATTAAAAAAATTGATGATTTCAGAGAATTTGTATGCTTGACGTTTTTGGGAATTTTTTGTAGGAACCTAATCAACAGAACCCGACAAAACTGCAAGTGAACCGCCTGATTACTGCCAAAGCTTTTGAGAATGGACTAATCATTTATGCGCTACGGTCAATCAATGGCCCTGCAGGGGACCATGTCCTTATTGCTCACCGGTGCAGATATTCGCATACCACAGGGGGATATCCCCGGGTTTTGAGCGCATCAATCTAAAACTACCTGCCAGTCGATCTGAAGCAAATCGGTTATAGAGTAATTGGGAAAAGTATGAATATGAATGCTCAAGAAACTCACATCATTAAAACTGTCGATGCCATGCAGGACGACATTGTGGATTTGACAAAACGCTTGGTAAGCGAGCCCAGCACTTTAGGCAATGAAGCGGCGGTTTTATCCTTAATGGAAGGAAGCCTTGCACAACTCGGTTTGCAGCCGAAGAGAATACCGATCGATGTGCAGAGATTAACTTCTTCTGGGGGATTTGCACCCGTTCCATGGGAATATGAAAACCGTTACAACCTTGTAGCCACTGAACCCGCAGCAGGCAAAGGTGGTCGCAGCGTGTTGTTTAACGGTCACCTGGATGTCGTCAGCCCTGAACCTGAAGATTTGTGGCAACATGATCCCTTCAAACCGTTTATTCGGGATGGCTGGTTGTACGGGCGTGGGGCGGGAGACATGAAATCCGGGGTGGCAGCCATGGTGTACGCCCTGCACGCTTTAAAAAAGGCAGGGTTCGGGCTTAAGGCACCAGTAACCATAGAGTCCGTTATCGAGGAGGAATGCAGCGGAAACGGTTCATTGGCATGTATTTTGGCAGGACATGATGCCGATGCCGTACTGATTCCTGAGCCATTTGGCCCCACTATCCTCACCCACCAGGTCGGGGTGGTGTGGTTCAAAATCGTTGTAAAAGGGGTCTCAAGTCATGTGCTGGCAGCTCCAACGGGAACCAATGCCATTGAAAAAATTTATCCTTTGATTTCAGGATTACGTCAGCTTGAATCGGAATTGAATAATTCCAAAATCCCTGAACCATACGATAAAATTGATCATCCAATAAATTTGAACATTGGAGTCATAAAGGGTGGCGATTGGCCGTCGACTGTTCCAGCGGAGGCTGAGTTTCACGCACGGTTGTCCTATTTTCCTGGTATCAGCTTCCAGGAAATCAACCAACAAATTGTTCAGGCTGTGGAACGCGTCTCTAAGGCTGATCCATGGTTATCCGAAAATCCACCGAAAATCGAGTTCTATGGCTTTCGCTCCGATGGTCACAGTATTTCTAAGGATCTGACAGCATTACGAACCTTAAACGATAGTCACCGGGCTTTAACCGGGCATGAGGCTGCAGAATATATTGCCACCTGTACAACCGATCTGAGAGCGTTTATTCATTTTGGTCGAGGACAAGCAACCTGTTACGGTCCCATCGCTGAAAACATCCATGCTGCAAACGAACGCGTAAATATAGACAGTGTAATGCTTGTTGCACGATCATACGCGCTTTTTTTAGCACGCTGGTGCGGGTTGGTAGAATAAACCTGATAATTGAATTCTATCTATCGAAAATTTTGCCGACGTGCTAAGGCCCAATTCCAGTGATGAGTATAGAAATCAAGGCAAAAAGCTAAAAACTGGCACTAATAGTATTGTGGCGATGGTTATTTTTCCATGTGCCAGTGAAATATACACCTCGTTTGATTGATCTGCAAGTTTCCAACTAACTAGCCATACTGAAGGTCTTCCGTAAAAAAATAGTGACAACCTGCCACCTGTGCCGAGGAGAGAATTAGCGCACTCCACCAGGCACCTTATCTATGGTGAGATGAAAAGAAAATCACCAGGCTTTCCACCACCTCGGCCATAAATTCAAAATCCAGCTTGTCCATGGTGTCGGCCGCAGTGTGATAATAGGGGTTGCGGAAAAAGGCCGAATCGGTCACCATGACGGCTTTAAAGCCCTGATCCCAGAATGAGGCGTGGTCACTGAGCCTGACCGCCGGCATTACCCAGCCGTTCAAGGGAACGGTCAGTTTGACCACCGGAAGCTGCCGGTTCTTTTGAAACTGCTCAACCAATCCTCGCGCAAACCCACGGCTTTTAAAATTATTGACGATGCCGATAAAGTCGCCCTTTTGGGGGTAGTCCAGGAACATCAACGGGAAGGGGTATTTCTGGCAGCCCGGCTCATGGCAGGCATAGCCGACCATTTCCAGGCAGATCATGCCGTCAATTTTTTCTTTTTGGCGACGCGCCATTTTGGCGTACACCCGACTGCCCATATGCGGGGTTCCATAGGCCGGCGGCTCTTCCAGCGCAAAAAAAACAAATTTCACCGCCAGATCGAGCGTATTGGTACCCGCCTGCTCGGCCAAATGCCGAGCCACCTCGAGCTGCACGGCAACGGCGCTGGCATTATCATCGGCGCCGACAGTTCCGCTGACCGAATCATAGTGGGCTCCGATCAGAAAGCGGTGCTTCGGGTCGGCGCGGAATGATATTTCAGCAGCGATATTATCAAGCGATTGTTCGGCGTATGAATACTTTTGGCGATCAACGGCGACATCAAGATCCTCGAGAAAGGCGGTGATATATGCGGCCGTTTTCTCAAGGTTTTGCGGAAGGCGGACGCTGCGCTCGCCGATGGTCACGGTCAACGCATGCAGATGGTCCCGCAGGCGCTGCTGGGTTTGCCGGATGTCAATCATTGCCCCCTCTCTGCTAGCGGCATAAAGCACCCCGCTTGTAATCCATCCAAGGATAACGCCAAGAAGGCAAACTATGGTTGAAAATTTAATCAACTTCCCTATGATGGCAGTCGTGGAAAAATTGATCGAAAAACCGATTCACTCCTGGGATTTGGAAATTCCGGAAGCAGCGGCCCTTCAAACCAGGCTTTGCCGACGCGTGGTGCGACAAACGCTCATAAATTTTGAGGATATCGACACCGTTGCCGGCGTAGACATCGGGTACCGCGACGACACCGCCCGTGCAGCTGTTGTGGTGATGAGCCTGACAGACTTGAAGATCCTGGAAGAGGCGGTGGCGACCAGACCGGTTCAATTTCCCTATGTTCCCGGTTTGCTTTCGTTTCGCGAGGGGCCGGTGATCATGGAAGCACTGGGCAAATTAAAAACAGCGCCTGACCTTTTAATGATCGATGGCCAGGGGATCGCTCACCCCCGCCGTTTCGGTGTTGCCAGCCATATCGGCATGCTGCTGGATATGCCGACCATCGGCTGCGCCAAAACCAGACTGGTGGGCGCTTATGAACCGCCGCAACGCTCCGCCGGAAGCACGTCATTTCTGACAGACGCAGAAGAAACCATCGGGGCGGTGGTGCGCACCCGCACAGGTGTAAAACCCGTATTCGTCTCAATCGGGCACCTCATGAATTTAAACGACAGCATCCGGGTGGTTTTAAAATCCTGCCGCGGCTATCGCCTGCCCGAACCCCTGCGCAGAGCCGATCACCTGTCGCGAAAAAACTTGTCTTCCGTCTAACCTCGAAGAGTTGAATCCAAGCAGTTATATAACCACGAAGGACACGAAGAACACAAAGATAACATCCAAAGACTGATTTTAACTGCCCTTCGTGAACTTCGTGTTCTTCGTGGTAAGAAAAGCTCTGCGAAAAACGTAAGACAATTATTAGGAGTTAAGTGGTCGGCTCATCACCCTTGGTTCATCAAATCTTCAATCTCTTCGGCCTCCCGCGGGATGGTCTTCGTTAAATCAACGGGACCTTTTGGGGTGATAAGGATATCATTTTCAATGCGCACCCCGATGGATTCGTCCCGAATATAAATCCCGGGCTCACAGGTGAAAACCATCCCCGGTTCAAATTTGCGATATTTATCACCATAGTCATGCACATCCAGCCCCAGGTGATGGGAGGTCCCGTGCGGAAAGAATTTTTTATAAAGCGGCGAGTCCGCCGGCTGTTTTTTTATGTCCGCTTTTTTTAACACGCCCAGGCGGATCAGCTCGGCTTGCATTAATTTGCCCACCTTTTCCTGGTAGGCTTCCAGGGAATTGCCCGGTCTGAGCATTTTAATGGCGGCTTTTTGAATCTTCAGGACGGCATTGTAAACTTCTTTTTGTCTTTTTGAAAACTTCCCGTTTACCGGAACGGTTCGGGTCACGTCAGCGGCGTAATTGGCATATTCGGCGCCGAAATCAATAAGCACCAGATCACCCTTTTTGCATTGTTTATCATTTTTAACGTAATGCAGGGTGCAGGCGTCGGTGCCGGAGGCCACGATGGTTTCAAAGGCCGGGCCCCTGGACCGATTGCGCATAAACTCATGCACAATCTCGGCTTCCACCTCATATTCCCACACCCCGGGTCGAATAAAACCGAGCAGGCGCCGAAATGCTTTAGCGGTTATCGAGCAGGCCTCCTTGATAAGTTCGATCTCCTGTGGTGATTTGACAGCCCGCAAATCATGCATAATGGGCGCCAGACGCTCATAATGATGCAGCGGAAAAGCCTGTCGGCACCATTCAAGGAATCGCCTGTCCCGGGTCTCAACGGTAACTGCGGCCCGCACGTGTTCATTGGTATTTAAATAAACATTTTCAGATTGAATGATCAGCGCCCGCAATATCCCACCTAGCTCGGAGGTCCAGTGAACCGTCTTGATTCCGGAAATATCCTTGGCTGTCTCTTTCGAGTATTTCTGCCCTTCCCAGGTGGCAATCTGCTCGTTGGTTTCCTTTATAAACAGGATTTCTTTGTGCTTCTTTTCGGGAGCATCCGGATAAATCACCAACACGGTTTCTTCCTGATCGATGCCGCTCAGATAAAACAGGTCCGTTTGCTGAATAAACGGGTGGGTACCGTCGGCACTGGTCGGCATGAAATCATTGGAGTTGAGAACTGCTACTGAATTGGGTTTTAGTCGCTTGCTGAAACGCTGCCGGTTTTTGACGAATAAACGCGGATCAATTTTCGGATATTTCATATTGTTTTACCCATGGGATTTAAGAGGTTATAACAAGGCTGCCTCGCTGTCCGATTCGAAGCGTTTTCAGAAATTATACACTATCTTAAGTTAGAATGCAGGATGAAACGTGTCAAGCAAACAATCCTGGGTCGAGTTCGATAGGGGAAGAAAAGCGCGATGATAAGATTTCAGCGGCAGCTATAAAAAAGCGCCTAAAGCTGAAAAGCTTATCATCTATTTTTCTCAGCTTTAGACGCCTTCGCTAATTTAAAAATTTTTGCTACGTATTATTTTAAAACGCCGGTAGTGGCATTTTAAGATAATACCAGCGGATACACCTTTATCACGGCATCAAATTTGGCTTTTTTATTTCCCTCACCGGCTTCAACGCCTTCCTGACCTTCGACTATCGTTAAGATCGTCTTGAGGGGGTAACTGTACTGCAATTTTTTATCTTTTACTCTGACACTGAAAAATTCTTCATTGGCATCCACCAGTTCGGCTTCTCTTATATCAGAAGAATTATCATAATTAATCCCGATGGCCTTGCCTTTGTATCTTTTGAGCAAGCCCAGCATACGCTCATAGGGCTTGATGCTTGCAGCGGCAGTCTGCGCCATCCCGGTGCAGGCACACTGAACTTCCTGGGATGATGCTTCGGCCCTGGTCTGAGCTTCTTTCTGTTTTTTCAGTGCATCTGCCCTCGCCTGGGTTGCCTCCTGATTTTTTAAAGCTCGTGCTTTGGCCAGGGCTTCTTTCTTTTTCTTTAAGGCTTCAGCTTTGGCCTGAGCCGCTTTTTGCTTCTTTAAGGCCTCGGCCTGAGCCCGGACCAGTTTTTTCTTTTTCATGGCCACGGTCTGGGCAGTTTTTTCTTTTTCCTGAGCTTCAATCTTGGCCTGAGCTTCCTGCTGCTTCTTGAGCGTATCTTGTTTCGCTTTTTCCGCCTGTTGATCCACCTTGGTGTTCTCTTCAACCAATTCAATCGGCATTTCAATGGTTGCCTTCACATCGGGCCTTTCTTCTACCTTAACCGGCGCCGCTTCAGCCACTGTTAATTGGGGCTTTTCTTCACTTTGGATTTCTTGTTCTGCCGGCGCAGCCGCATCTGCCGGTATTGAAGTTACGGGTTCGACAACTTCAGTTACTGCTGTTTCTGTTTCGGCGGCTGTGTCCGTCTCGGATTTGGCTTCCGCTGACTCTTTTTCCTCCCGGTTTTCTTCCTTTTGGGGCTCGCCCAGGAGTTTGCCCCATGGGGATGATTTCACCGGAAGCGCCTCAGCCTTGCGATTCTGGCTGTCTTCTTTATCGGCCTTCGAATTAAGGGTTTCAGCACTTTGATCGTCTGCCTTTTCAACCGCGAAGGGGGTGCCGGTCGTCTTTTGGATAGTCTCCATAGTGGCCGCTTCGATCGATTTGTCTGTATTGACTTCCGATAGAAAAAGCGCTTCAGGATCTGCCGTTGCGTCTACGGTTTCCATGGCCGCTTCAATCGCTTCCATCTCAATCTCTTGATTTTCCGGATGGTTATCCGCCTCCGGTTTGGGCACTTCCGGCGCTGCAGCTTCGGGTTTTATATCCGTGGTTTCTTCTTTTGGAATCTCCATTTCAGCGGTATCCTCATGGGGGTCGGGCCCCTTGATAATCTCATTTTTGAAAGCGTCGATTTCAGACGATGCTTGCGTTTCGTCCAACATCGCCTCGGCCTCTTCAATCGCTTTTCTTTTTCGATCATCCTGTATGATATGGGTGCTCATACCAGGATTCTTAATGAAAATGATACCGCATTGTACACACGACTCTGTGAGCTCATTATTGGCAAGGCCGCATTGCGGGCAGATTATCTCGTTTGCTTCCATTTTAGGCCACTCCTTTGGCGTTGGGATCTATCCGGCGACATTTCATGCAAAATTGGTTGATTTTATCTATTTTTTAAGTTTGAAACGCTCGATTTAGCATTTAATTCCTATTACCGGATTATAATGAGGTTATCGGTCCAAAGTCGTTTTTTCTTGAATAATATATCCACTGTGCCACTTTTTATTTCGGAAACCCGGGAACACGATCGCGGAAAAGATAATAATTAAAATAATTACAGAATATTAAAAAATACCGCCAAAAGTAACAACTCGGCGATGGATGATTGAAAGCACCCATTTTTTATGGTATCTGCTGGCATCTTAAAAAAACTCATTATCAACATTCAGTTAGACACAAATTTTCAGGGCTATTGGGACGCTATGAATTTTTCACCACAGAGCTCGCAGAGCACACAGAGAAAAATTATTAAATTATGCCGAATCACCTCTAACTTATTGAATTCAATCTCTGTGTTCTCTGTGGTTAATAAACGAGGATGAAAGGAGATACGGTTATGGCAATGGAAATCAGTTTCCCGGGCGGTAAAAAAGTCAATGCGGTTTTTAAGGGCTTTACGATCAAAACCGATCAAAGTGAAAAAGATGGTGGTGAGGGCTGCGCACCTACGCCTACTTTTCTGTTTTTGTCCTCGCTGGGCACCTGTGCGGGTCTGTATGCATTGAATTTTTGCGAGAAACGCAAAATCGACACGCAAGAATTAAGACTGGTGCTTGATTTTAAAACTCATAAAAAGACTCATATGGTGGAAAAAATCAGAATGACACTCACTCTACCACCAGATTTTCCGGAAAAATATACAGCGGCAATCGTCAAAGCGATGGATCTTTGCTATGTCAAAAAGCACCTGCATGAGCCCCCCGAGTTTGAAACCATCACTCTAAAAAAATGAAACTTTTTCCACCACAGAGTTCGCAGAGCACACAGAGAAAAATATTAAATCCAAATCTTAATCTATTCTAACTTGCAGAATTTAATCTCTGTGCCCTCTGTGTTCTCTGTGGTTAATAAACGCAGATTTATCTGCCTTGGATTTTTAACCCCGACAGAGAGACCAGCCATGCCAGAGGAATCCGTTCCGGATAGAGCTTCAACGTCTGTTTCCCACTTGATCCTGAGCATCGTGGTAACCACCCTGTGCCGCCTGGTGCTCAATACGGCGCGCCGCTTCGTCTATCCCTTTGCCCCGGCATTAAGCCGGGGGCTGGGGGTACCCCTTACCGCAATTACCTCATTAATTGCCGTGAATCAGGCCACTGCCGTTTTGGGCCTTTTCTTCGGGCCGATTGCGGATCGTCTGGGGTATCGTTTGATGATGCTCAGCGGGATGACCTTGCTGGTCGCCGGAATGTTTGCCGGGGGTCTGTTTCCTTTTTACGGGGTGATTCTGATCGCACTATTCATGGCCGGTCTTGGGAAAAGCATTTTTGATCCGGCCTTGCAGGCCTATGTCAGCGAACGGGTACCATTCCATCGCAGAGGCCTGGTGATTGGTATTCTTGAATTTAGCTGGGCCGGAAGCACCTTGCTGGGGATCCCGCTTATCGCTGTTCTGATTGACCGCCTGGATTGGCGGGCACCGTTCTTCGTGATGGGCGGACTGGGAGTTTTGGGTATTTTGGCATTAAGCATCCTGATCGAAAAAACCGGGCAAAAGAAAGCAGCCGGGCAGTCTTTACCCGTATTCAGAGGGGCATGGCGGCAATTGCTGCGGGAACGCGCAGCGCTGGGAGCACTTTCTTATTCCTTCTGGATCAGTGTGGCCAACGATAACTTATTCGTCGTCTACGGCGCCTGGCTGGAAAAACAATTTGACTTGAGCATTGTGGCGCTGGGTCTGGGAACCGCGGTTATCGGTATCGCCGAATTGGCCGGTGAATCGTTCACGGCAGCACTGGCCGATCGCCTGGGTTTAAAACGATCATTGATCGGGGGCCTGACTGCCTGTCTTATCTGCTACGGCATCCTGCCCTTTCTCGGCCAGACCCTGGGGATGGCTTTGACCGGTCTCTTTTTTCTTTTTTTGACATTCGAGTTTACCATTGTAACCGGCCTATCCCTGTTTACCGAGCTGGTGCCCGCATCGCGGGCAACGATGATGGCCACCTATCTGGCATCCGGCGGCGCCGGCCGGGTCGTGGGCGCGCTGATTGGCGGCCCCATATGGCTGGCGGGCGGCATATATGTCACAGCTCTGGTTTCTGCGGCCATCAGCGGCCTGGCGCTGGTATCATTGATCTGGGGACTGCGCGGCTGGCAAAAGCCTCATTGAGTGCCCAGCTCTCAATGAGGCGTTAGTTATTATTCGTTATTCGTTATTAGCCTTAATGATGCGAGCGATATACACTGCTGTATTCTTCTGAAGCGATTGACCCATAACCATATCGTTGCGGGTTATTTTTTTATCGCTTTATTGCTATTGTTTAATCGGTTAAATGGATTACATTTCAATATATGCTGAAAAAAATCCTTAAATACACCCTCCTCATTTTTGTTTTAGGCGGCGTGGCTTTGGCGATCTACGCTTGGTATCTTTCAACCCAGGTTGAAAAACGCTTCTCCGCCCGACGCTGGAGCATCCCCTCAACGGTTTATTCGGATACAACGCTTCTATACCCGGGGCAGCGCTTGAATCCATCCCTGTTCAACCAGAAGCTGGTTAATTTAGGCTATCGCCGGGTGCAGCATTTGCCTTCCCAAAAAGGTGAAATCCGGATAAGACCGGATGCGCTGGATATTTTTTTAAACGACCTGAAAACACCCTGGACCCAACGCCGGGGGTTTTTGGTTCAAATTGGCTTCAGTGAAAACAGAATCGGCGCGATCAGCCGAATGGAAAACGGCGAGACGATACCGATCCTGGAATTGGAACCTGAAGAAATCATGCAGTTTTTCGGCCAGGAACGTGAACGCCGGCAACTGATTTCGCTCGAGCAGGTTCCCGAGCACCTGATTCAGGCCGTTCTGGCAGCCGAGGACCATCGGTTTTTTCAACATTACGGCGTCGATCTGCGAGGTATTCTGAGAGCCCTGATCTCCAACCTGCGTCACGGGTCCATCCGGCAGGGCGGCTCGACTTTGACCCAGCAGCTGGCCAAAAATTATTTTTTAACACCGGCCCGTACCATTACCCGCAAGTTTAAAGAAGTTATTCTATCGGTGATCATCGAATTAAAATACGACAAGCGTGAGATTTTAGAGATTTATTTGAATGAAATCTATCTGGGACAAAAGGGTTCGGTTGCCATTAACGGATTCGGGGAAGCGGCTTATTTTTATTTCGGCAAACCGGTTAAGCACCTGACGCTTTCGGAAGCGGCCATCATTGCCGGTTTGATCAAAGCACCCAATCATTATTCACCATACCGGGATATCACGCGCTGCCGCAGCCGCCGTGATGCGGTTTTGCAGGCCATGCACCGCTGGGAATGGATTACCGAAACAGCGCTTCAAACCGCGCTGAAACAGCCGATCAAAGCCGTCGGATTCATCGCGTCCCATACCAAAGCCCCCTATTTTATCGATTACCTGACCGAACAGCTCAACACGTTGTATCGCCCGGAAGATCTTTCGAGCCTGGGGCTTTCCGTGTACACCACGCTGGACACCCAGGTCCAAGGGGCCGCCGAAGAGGCTCTCGCAAAAGGGTTGACCCGTTTGGAAAATGCGAATGCGGCGCTGCAGCGCGAAGTGCCTGCAGAAAAACTCCAGGGGGCCATTATCGTCATGCAGCCCAAAACCGGCCACATCCTGGCCCTGGTGGGCGGACGCAACTATAGCGTCAGTCAGTTTAACCGAATCACCCAGGCCCGGCGGCAGCCCGGCAGCGCATTTAAACCCATTGTCTATTTGAGCAGCCTGTCTCAATTTACACCCACTTCACTGCTGTCAAATGACCCCAAATCGTATACGGTAAACGGCGAATTGTGGGAGCCTCAGAACTTTGAACCGGTGACCGAATATACCGTCAGCCTGAAAGACGCCCTTAAAAAGTCGTATAACCTGGCCACGGTCGACCTGGCCATGCAAACCGGCCTTGAACGCATCGTGGATGTGGCCAGACGGTTTCAATTTTCAACACCGATTAAGCCGTATCCGTCACTGGCTCTGGGCGCTTTTGAGGTCATACCCATGGAGCTCACCCGGGCCTATTGCGTATTTGCAGCCGAGGGCGTGCAGCCGTTTCCGCTGTCATTAAAGGGGGTTGTGGACGAACATGACAAAATCCTCGAACAACAGCATCTCAATATCAAACGCCTGATTACACCGGCCGAAGCATTTGTTATGAACAGCATGCTGCAAAACGTGGTTAAAGAAGGCACGGCGCGCGCATTGCAATGGCGCGGCGTTACCTGGCCGGTTGCCGGCAAGACGGGAACGACCAACAATTTTAGAGATGCCTGGTTTGTGGGGTATACCCCGGATATACTGGCGCTGGTCTGGGTCGGCTTTGACAATGGCGATTCGACCGAGGCAACCGGCGCAGCGGCCGCGCTGCCGATCTGGGCCGACCTCATGAACGCCATCCCCCAATACCGATCTGAAACCGACTTTAAAATGCCCAAAGGCGTTGAAAAAATCCGGGTTTGTTCGGTCACCGGCCGGCCGGCGGTCGCCGGCTGCCCGGAACCGGCGGAGGTGTATTTTTTGGCCGACCGCAAACCGGACGGGTATTGCCCGTTGCATGACAAGGGCGGAATTGCTGGAAAAATCATCAAAGGCGTAAAGGACCTCATCGATGGGGATTAAATTCATAAAAATTATTTTATTCGTAGTAGTGGCCGCCTGGCTGGCTGCCTGCCCGAAGCCGCCGTTGCAAGAGGTACGCGTTGAAGGGGAAGAACCCACCAGCGTAGAAGAAACCACCAAAGAAAACCCGCGGGTGGTGGCCTCGCAGCAATTGACCGACCAGGGCCGCCGCCTGCTGGAGGACCGCAAGCCGGATAAAGCCATCCGGGTACTGGAACAGGCGGTCAGCCTCCATCCGACCAATGGCCGCAATTACTATTATCTTTCCGAGGCATGGCTGATGAAAGGTTCCGCGACCCAGGCCAAAGAATTCAATAACCTGGCAGAAATCCACCTCAAAGAAGACAGCGCGTGGATGATTCGGGTGGCAAACCAGGCGGACCGGATCGCGGAGCTGGAAAAGTAGCAGCGACTTTCAAAATGCGCTTTATGCGCCTCAGGTGGAGGGGTTATAAAAATCGCATGGCGCATAGCGCAAAGAGTTAAAACCCAAGCTCGCAATCGCGAGCCGATCAATTTGACAGGCTGATTGTGGCCCGGTCAGAAAGAAAAAATTATCAACATAATAATCTTTTCTCTGTGATCTCTGTGCCCTCTGTGGTGAATCTATTCCAATTTCTCACCAAAAAACCAGCGATGGCGGCCGATGTGCGCATTGTCGTAATCTAAAAATTGCCCGCTGAATTCCGGGGGCCTTGCAGCGCCAGCCAGGCAATCATGCGCCCCGGCACCTGCGCTGTTTCAAGTTCATTTCGAAAGATCCAGTAATGCCACAACAACATTCGTATCACTTTTTCCCATGGCGTGTTTCATATATTCCACCATCAATACCGACTGCATGGCTTCCGTTGACATCTGAAACCAGGGTCTTTTGTCTTTAAATACTTGAGGGGACCAGGTGCGGGCCGGCCGATAGTCGCGGCCGTATCGATTTTCCAGGATATTGAGATAGATTTTCATTCTTTCTTTAAGCTCATCTGCAGACATGGCATTTATTTTAGAAAAAGCGTCACCAAACGCGCTGATGCCCGGCAGGGATGGATATTCCATTATCTGTTTAAAGGATTTCGCAAAACGTCTTATCCCATTGTAAATATGGTGTTTTTTAACGACGTTGATCTTGGACCAGCCGGCCCGGACCCATTTAAATGCCGCACAGCGCAGCAAGGGTGCATAGGGGTCAATTTCGTAATATATGTTAATGCCATATGAATCATACATGCGGGATCGCACCCAGCCCAGCCCGGGCTTCGTCAAACCCGGCTTGCCGGAATAAAAATAATCCCAATTATCGTCAGAGCCCAGCACATATCCTTTCTTGCCCACATCCGATTTACCCTTTTGTTTGGATATCGATATGATCACCTTACGATTGTTGACTTTAAACAGTATCAGGGTGCGATACAAATCATAACTGTAATAGGCACCTGAGGAGATATCCGGTGTGTTTTCGACAAATTCGAGCCCTTTGACAAAGATCGGCGCGTCGCGTTCATCGATGATCTTCCACAGCACCGGCATTTGGCCGCTTAAACCTTGCACCTGCTTCCAGTGCGACAACCGGATAGAAGAAGGTGTCGTTAAATGGAGGGCACCTTTGGATTAAACGCATATTTAAGCATATGGTCAAAGCGCTGCCGGATATCAAAATCGAAGTAGGCTGACGGGGATCCGAGTTTGGGGTCCGCAAAATACAGGGCACCCGGCTCTTTGGGTCCTTCCACAAATTCCAGCAGTTTTTTGATTTTATCGGGTTGAAATGAGGGTTGCTTCTGCGGATCCGCCAGATCTAAAAGATGCATCAGACCCGGCGAAAGGCTATCCGGAACCTCAATTTGGGTAAGTGGCTCTGCGCCCGGGGCCGAAGCGGCTTGAAACAAGAAAGTCATTATTGTCAAGGCGCAACAGCAAACCATTTTTAACTGTGATGTCATTTTTTTTATTGAGCTTTGTATTGTCATATTGATAAATACCTCGATACCTTATGAGAAACCGGAATAACCAGCACAGATCAGATTAGATTAGAACATGAATCTTATTAGAGAAAATAGGGATTTTGGTCTTCCAGATCACCACTAAGAAAAATTTTGTATCTGCCCGATCAATTGTTATCTTATTAACCTAATCTCGAATAAAAAATTTTCCACCCTATATCAAAAAATTTTCGAACGATTTTTAAAAATTTGAACACTCTCATAAGGGAGGTACAAAAATGAAAGTTAAAATTGATTATGATTTATGTATGGGTGATCGCAATTGCAACAAACTTTGTCCGGAAGTCTTCGATTACGATGCCGATCAATTGCAGGCCCGAATTAAAGTCGATGAAGTCCCCGAACATCTGCAGGATCTGGTTCGGCAGGCCGCTGCTGAATGTGCGCCCGGCGCCATCATTGTTGAAGAATAGAAAGCAATGAAAACACAGTCGATTCGGGTCAAAGGTGCCCGGCAGCATAATCTGAAAAATCTTGATATCGAAATCCCGCTGAACCGCATTACGGTGGTAACCGGGGTCAGCGGTTCCGGCAAGTCTTCTCTGGCCTTTGATACGCTCTATGCCGAAGGCCAGCGCCGCTACGTGGAAACGTTTTCACCCTATGCCCGCCAATTCATGGATCGCATGGACCGGCCCCAGGTGGATAAAATCGAAGGCATCCCGCCGGCCATTGCCATCGACCGCAAAGATCCGGTTCGAACCTCGCGGTCGACGGTCGGCACCATGACTGAAATTACGGATTATGTCAAACTTTTATATGCCCGGCTGGGACAACTCCATTGTAAATCGTGTGGCCAACCGGTCATACCCGAAACACCGGCGCACGTTTGGGATTTTTTAGAACGCCAGTCGGCCGGCGGCCAGATCGTTATCACTTTTCCGTATCGGCTGGAGGCTGCGCCCTTCAAAGAAGTGCGTCAACTTCTTATGCAAATGGGCTTTGACCGACTTTACCTCGACGGCCGCATTACCCATCTGGAAGAATGGCAGCCGGCGAAACGGCCAATAGAAATTCCGGTCCTGGCCGACCGCGTGATCCTGCGCGCCAAAGAGCGCGAGCGCATCCTGGACTCACTCGAATTGGCCTACCGCTTTGGCGGCGGACGGCTGGATGTCTGGATCCCGCCGGACGGCCACCAGGCCTTCAGCAATCAACTGGAATGTGCCGATTGCAAAATCAAATACAACACGCCCATGCCGAATCTTTTCTCATTCAACAGCCCGCTGGGCGCCTGCGACACCTGCCGGGGATTCGGCCGCACCATCGGTATCGATCTGGACCTGATTATTCCGGATCCCTCGCGTTCACTGGAAGACGGCGCCATCAAGCCCTTCGGAGCGAAAGAAAACGGGCGCATGGAGTTTGATGACCTGATGGATTTTTGCCGGCGCCGCCGGATTCCGATGCGGGTCCCGTTTCAACACTTAAAGGCGGCGCACAAAAAGGCAATTATCGAGGGCACGTCGACCTATTACGGCATCCACGGCTTTTTCCGCTGGCTGGAAACCAGAACCTATAAAATGCCGGTGCGGGTATTTCTTTCGCGCTACCGCAGCTATGACGTCTGCCCGGATTGCGACGGCACCCGTTTCAAAGACGAATCCCTGCTTTATCAACTGGCCGGCCGCACGATCGCCCAGGTATACCGAGGTAATGTGGATCAGACCCTCGATTTTTTCAAAACGCTCAAGATTGCGGCCCGGGATGAAGCCGGCCTGCTGGTGCTGCAGGAAGTCCGTAACCGCCTGGCCTATTTAAGAGATGTCGGCCTGGGCTACCTGACCCTTGACCGGCAATCACGCACCCTGTCCGGCGGTGAGGTCCAGCGGGTAGCACTGGCCTCGTCCCTGGGGTCTTCTCTGGTCAATACGCTATATGTGCTGGATGAACCCAGTATCGGGCTTCACCCGCGTGACAATCACCGGCTGATTCGTATTTTAAAAGGGCTGCGCAATCTGTCCAATACCGTGGTGGTTGTCGAGCATGACCCCGAAATAATACGTGAAAGCGATTTTCTGCTGGATCTCGGGCCCCGGGCCGGAGAAAGCGGCGGCGAGGTCATGTATTTCGGCCCCACCGCAAATGTCAACGGCTCCCTGACCGGCCAATATTTAAAAGGCGAACGCCGGATTCCCGTTAGAGAAACGCGGCGCCGTCCTCAAAAAGACCGATGGATTACGATAAAAAATGCGGCCGAAAATAATTTGAAAGACATCGATGTCCGCATTCCCCTGGGATTGTTTGTCTGTCTCACGGGCGTATCCGGATCGGGCAAATCGACCCTGGCCGAAGAAATTCTTTATAAAGCGGCCAAACGGGCGCTGGGCGATCCCCTAGATCGACCCGGCCGGCACAAAAAAATCACAGGGATCCATAACATCGATGATGTCGTCCTGGTGGATCAGCGCTCCATCGGTCGAACGCCCAGAGCCAATGCCCTGACCTACACCAAAGCGCTGGATCCCATTCGCAAGCTGCTGGCGCAGACCGATGCTGCCAGAGCCAAAAACTTCGGGCCGGGTTATTTTTCATTCAATGTTTCCGACGGGCGCTGTGAGACTTGCAACGGAGACGGATTCGAAAAGGTTGAAATGCAGTTTCTTTCCGATGTCTATATCACCTGCCCCGATTGCAGGGGCAAACGCTTTAAAGAAACCGTATTGGAAATCACCTATCAGGGCAAAAACATACACGACCTTTTGAACCTGACCGTCAATCAGGCCCTTGAATTTTTTCAGGATCATCATAAAATTATCGCCGCTTTACAGCCGCTGGCGGATGTCGGCCTCGGCTACATTCGCCTGGGCCAGCCCATCAATACGCTGTCCGGCGGCGAAGCCCAGCGCCTGAAACTTTCGCGCCACGTAAAGCTCAACGGCCACGGGGACGCCCGCAGACTGTTTATCTTTGATGAGCCCACCACCGGCCTGCATTTCGACGACATCGGCAAACTGCTTACGGCCCTGCAGCAACTGGTGGATGGTGGAAATACGGTTTTGGTCATCGAACACAACATGGATGTGATCAAGACCGCGGACTGGGTCATCGATCTGGGGCCCGAAGGCGGCGACAACGGTGGCCGGGTGGTGGCCAGCGGACCTCCCGAAAAAATCGCTCAAAAAAATAATTCGCACACCGGGCGGTTTTTAAAAGTATACCTGGATGGAAGCGGGCGCCTGAAACGGAAGAAATCAGGGCCGGTCGGGATTGCCGAATCTGTTTCCGGCTTTTCGGTTTCGCAGCCCCCCGGTACGATTGCGTTAAAAGGCGCCCGGGAACACAATCTAAAAGACATCGATCTGACCGTTCCTCAAAACGAACTGGTGGTGCTGACCGGCGTATCCGGATCGGGCAAATCCACTCTGGCCTTTGACATTCTTTTTGCAGAGGGCCAGCGCCGATATCTGGAAAGCCTGGCCCCCTACGTTCGTCAATATATGAAAATCCTGGAACGGCCGGATGTCGATCTGGTCACGGGCCTGGCGCCGACGGTGGCCATCGAACAGCGCATCAGTCATTCCAGCCGACGATCCACGGTGGCGACCCTTACCGAAATTTATCATTTCCTCAGGCTGTTATTCAGCAAACTGGGCGCCCAACATTGTACGGGATGCGGGCGCCGGCTGACCGCCCAGACCCGGGCAACCATCGTCAAACAGCTCCGCAAACGCTATTCGAAAAAAGCAGCCACCGTGCTGGCAACCAAGGTTTTCGGACGCAAAGGATTTCATAAGGACGTACTTGCCCGGGCGTTGAAAAAAGGATTTAAGAAAGCCCGCATCGACGCTAAAATGGTTGCGCTTAAAGAAGGCATGGCCCTCAGCCGTTACCACGAGCATACGATCGAGCTGGTCATCGGGCGTCTTCCATCAAACAATCTCGATCAGCTGATCGCTGAGGCCCTCAAAGAGGGTAACGGCAGCCTCATCCTCATGGATCGCCGCGGCAACGAAGAAATTTTCAGCCTTTCCGGTATCTGCCCGACCTGCGGTATCGGTTTGGAGCAGCTGGATCCCCGCCTGTTCTCTTTTAACAGCAAACAGGGCGCCTGCACCCATTGCGGCGGATTAGGCGTAACCGGCGACACGGAAGCCGAAGATGAAGAACCCGTCGAAACCACGGTATGCGATGATTGCGGCGGCAGCCGCCTCAAACCCCAGGCCCTGGCGGTAAAGGTCGGCGGGCATTCCATCTGGGACCTGGTGCAGCGGCCGGCGCGCGATATATTTGAGATCATCAAAAAATTCAAATTCAACGCAAAGCAAAAACCGGTGGCCGAACCGGTTGTTGCCGAAATATTGAGCCGTCTGTCTTTGTTGAATCAGCTGGGTCTGTCTTACCTTTCTCTGGCACGCAGCGGCGATACGCTGTCCGGCGGAGAGGCCCAGCGGGTTCGCCTTGCGGCCCAGCTGGGTTCCAATCTTACCGGCGTTTGCTATATTCTCGACGAACCCACCATCGGGCTGCACGCCCGCGATAACCGCATCCTGATCGATGCCTTGCAAACCCTGCGGGATCGCGGCAACAGCATCCTGGTTGTCGAGCATGATGAGGAAACCATTCGCGCAGCAGATACCATCATCGACCTGGGGCCCGGCGCCGGCCAGGACGGTGGCCGTGTCGTCGCAACCGGAACACTGGCGAATCTGAAAAAAGTCAAATCTTCAATTACCGGCGCACTGCTTGACGGGCAGCCCAGAAAAATTGAATCTCAACCCAGATCCTGCGAGAATACGCAGCGCGTTAGCGTTCAGGGCGCAACCACCAACAACCTCAAAAACATCCGCGTAGATTTTCCCCTGGGCCGCTTGATTTGTGTAACCGGTGTTTCGGGCTCGGGGAAATCTTCCTTGCTGAAGGAAACCCTGTATAAGGGATTGCGCAACCGGCTGTTGGAAAAGCAATATCTGGCCGGGGCCTGTAAAGACATTAAAGGCTGGCGTCATCTTGCGCGAGTCCTGGAAGTCGATCACAGCCCCATCGGCCGCACACCGCGTTCGGTTCCGGCATCCTACGTCGGCTTTTTAGCCGACATCCGCAAATTGTTTTCCATGACGCCGGCTGCCAGAGCCAGAGGCTATAAACCTGGCCGCTTTTCATTCAATGTGGCCGAGGGCCGCTGCGATGCCTGCAAAGGCCAGGGGCGGCCCAAGGTCGAAATGAGCTTTTTGCCGGATGTCTACGTGCTCTGTGACGTTTGCCGGGGCAAACGCTACAACAAAGAAACCCGGGCGGTTCAGTATAAAGGAAAAAATATCGCCGATGTTCTGGAAATGACATTTGCGGAGGCCGTGCGTTTTTTTTCGGCCGTGCCGGTTATCCGGCGCGCGGTGCAATTCGTCTGTGATGTCGGGCTGGGATATCTATGCCTGGGGCAACCCAGCCCCACCCTGTCAGGTGGTGAGGCCCAGCGTATAAAACTGGCGAAGCAATTGGTGAAACGCACAAACGGGCATACCCTGTATGTTTTGGATGAGCCCACCACCGGATTGCACCTGGCCGACATTCAGCGGCTGATCAGCGTTCTCCAGGCACTGGTGGATGAAGGCAATACCGTGGCGATTATTGAACACAACATGGAAATTATCAGGCAAGCCGACCATATCATCGATCTGGGCCCCGAAGGCGGTGATGACGGCGGCCGCGTGGTGGCGACCGGGTCGCCGCAGGAGCTTTTAAAGCATAACGTCAGATCCCACACCGCCAGATGTTTTGCTAAATACCTTAAAGGGCGCTAAAATTGGTGTCGGGATTCGGGTGTCAGTCAGATGGCAGGTGTTACACCCTGTTTAATTGGTTTGATTGGTTTAATTTGTTCAATTGGTTCGGATTAAGCCAACCAATGCAACCAATGAAACAAATAAAACGAATCGAACAAATGATTGAGCCCCTGAACCTTTGAACCAGATGGAGGAAGATGAGCCAATGAAAAAACTGACCCTGGCAGTGGTCCAGTTCACCCCCGAATTCGGAGAGAAGCAAAAAAACATTTCCCGCATGCGGGAAATGGTCGAAGATGTGAGCGCAGATATCATTGTGTTTCCGGAGCTGTGCACCACCGGTTATTTCTTTCAGTCCCGCGCAGAGGTCGCCAAAGCGGCTGAGCCCGTCGACGGACCCGGCGGCGAATTCTTCCGGGACATGGCCCGGGATAAAAATGCGGTGGTGGTGGCCGGTTTCGCCGAGCGCCATCAAAAGAACCTTTATAACGCCTGTCTGATCGTAGTTCCGGAAGAGAAAAATCCATATGTTTATCGCAAAACGCACCTCTTTTATAAAGAAAAGGCTTGCTTTGACCCGGGAGACAGCGGCTTTTTTGTCGTTGAGGACAAAAAACGGGATGTCCGTATCGGGCCGATGGTCTGCTACGACTGGCGGTTTCCGGAATCGGCCCGGGTGCTGACCCTGCTGGGTGCCGACCTGATCGTCTGCCCGGCCAATTTGGTTACCGAGGCCTGGCGCCGGGTAATGCCCGCCCGTGCGATCGAAAACAATGTCTATCTGGCAGTGGCCAATCGGGCCGGCCTGGAAAAAAGAAAGGGCGAAGAATTGCGTTTTAAAGGCAATTCCGCCATTTATGATCTTAGCGGCCAGGAAATAACAGAAGCCGGAGAAGAGAAAGATGAAGTTTTGCTGGCCGAAATTTACCCCTCAAAAACACGCGATAAATCTTTTAACGCCATCAATGATGTTCTAGCCGACAGGCAACCGCAGCACTATGGACCGCTGACAAGAATTGTAAAATGATGTCTATACTGCTATAATAAAAGATTGACTTTAAAACCTCATCTGGTGTCCGATGGTCCGCTTCTGGCGGATTATGCTCGACGCGACTGAATTTTCGGCCCGTGCTTTCCTATATCTGAACGGCCAACCATATATAACAAAGACTCGGGGAGTTTTTTCCGTCATGCCCGCGCAGGCGGGCATCCAGTTTTTTGCAACTCATTTTTGGATTCCCGCCTTCGCGGGAATGACAAGCTTGATAGGAAAAAAGCTCCAACCAATAAATTAATTAGGTGAAAATATGCCGAAGAAATTTGAGCTGGACGTATCGGATTTAAGGCTGATTTGCGATCCAAAAATCTTCAAGTTCAAAAACACATCTGAAGTTAAGCCGCTGGATACGGTGATCGGACAGGAGCGCGCTGTCCAGGCAATTGACTTTGGTTTGAACATGCAGGACCCCGGTTACAATATTTTTGTCACCGGTCTGGCCAGCACCGGCAAATCCACGATTGTCAGAGATCTGGTGAACAAACACGCCAAAAATCTACCGACCCCCCTTGACCTATGCCTCGTCAATAATTTCAAAGATGAATTCCGCCCCAGAGCCATCGCGGTAACGCCGGGCAAAGCCATTCATTTCAAAAAGAAAATGAGCCGGGCCGTCGAAGGATTGAAAAAAGAGCTGCCCGCGGTATTTGAAGATGAAGGCTATTTAAAAAAATTATCCAAAATTAAAAACAAACATTCTGAAAAGCTCAATAATCTTTTTGACAAACTTCAAGCTTATGCCGCCAAAAAAAATCTGTACATCGAGCAGACCGAAACCGATTTCCAAACCATCCCGGTGGTTAACGGTCAACCGATTACACCTGAAGAGTTCAATTCCCTGCCGGACAACGTCAAGATTAAAATCGAGGAAAACCTGCGGTCGATTCAGACAAAAATCGAAGCCACCGCCGTGGACATGGATAAAAACAACCTGGCCCTGCACGCAAGCATTGAAAAGCTGATGGATGAGTGCGCCTTGTCGGTGGTAAAAAAGCGGCTGGATCCGATCAGAAAGGAATTCAAGGACAATCAGGCGATTGTTGAACACCTCAACAGAGTTCAGGAGCATATCGTTGAGAATTTCAACCTTTTTAT
Source organism: uncultured delta proteobacterium (assembly GCA_963706575.1). Lineage (GTDB taxonomy): Bacteria > Desulfobacterota > Desulfobacteria > Desulfobacterales > JAHEIW01 > JAHEIW01. The sequence goes on from CAVPNL010000012.1 coordinate 260,672, forward strand.
CCCGGCAGATAAAACCGAACAGCAACCGGAGAGCCCGGCGCCCCGTAACGCGGAAGCGTCTTTTCAGCAATACAAAGTCAACGTATTGGTCGATAACGAGTCCACAAAAGGCGCGCCGGTTATCTTTGAAACCAACCCGACATATTACAATGTCTTCGGCCGTATCGAAAAGCGCGCCTTCATGGGAACCGTCAACACGGATTTTAACATGGTGCAGGCCGGCTCCGTGCTGAACGCCAACGGCGGATTTTTGATTATAGAAATCGATTCGGTTATTATGAACCCTTACGTCTGGGAGGCCCTCAAAAGAACACTGCGAACCAAATGCCTGCAAATTGAAGATATCCCGGAAGAAACGGGTTTCGGCACCACCTCACTCAAACCGGAACCCATTCCGCTGGACGTCAAGGTGATCCTGCTGGGCAGCTATGAAATCTTTGAAGTCATTCAGAACGAAGATCCCAGATTTAACAAAATATTTAAAGTGCGAGCGGATTTTGATTCGGAAGTGGATCGAACCCCGCGCACCATCCAGCAATATGCCCGCTTTATTGCCCGGGTTTGCCGGGAGGAAAAATTGCTGCCCTTCACCCCCAAAGGTGTCGCCCTCATGGTGGAGTATGGCGAAAAATATGTTTCCAGCAAACATAAGCTGTCCATTCGATTTGGTCCCATCCTGGGGATCCTCAAAGAGGCGGATTACTGGGCCCGCAAGAGCAACGCCCGCCAGGTAACGCATAAACACATCGTCAAAGCATTTAACGATCATCGCTTCCGCCACAATCTATATGAACAAAAAATGCATGAATCCTATCTGGATAACAGCATCATGATCGATGTGAGCGGCGGGGTGATCGGGCAGGTAAATGCCCTGGCGGTTTACCAGATCGGCGAACTCTCTTTTGGCCGGCCGGCGCGCATCACGGCCGAAACCTATATGGGAAAACAGGGCGTCGTAAATATCGAACGCGAGGTGGAACTCAGCGGTAGCACGCACGATAAAGGGGTTTTGATTTTATCCGGATATCTTGGTAGAACGTTTGCCCAGCATTATCCGCTGAGTCTGTCGATCAGCATCACCTTCGAGCAAAGTTATTTCGGCATCGATGGCGACAGCGCATCATCGACCGAACTGTATGCCATTCTCTCCAGTCTGGCGGATATGCCCATCAAGCAGGGAATTGCCGTTACCGGATCGGTGAACCAGAAAGGAAAAATACAGGCCATCGGAGATGTCAACCATAAGGTTGAGGGATTTTTTGAGGTTTGCAAAGAAAAAGGCATGAACGGCCAACAGGGTGTCATGATTCCGGCTGCCAACACCCAAAATTTGATGCTCAAAAAAGAAGTAATCGACGCCGTCAAACAAAACAAATTCCACATCTATCGGGTCTCCTCGGTTGAAGAAGGCATCGAGATCCTGACCGGCGTACCGGCCGGCAAACCCAACAAAAAGGGAATTTATCCGGCAGGAACCGTGTACGGCGCAGTCCAGAAAAAATTAAAATACTACCTGGAGCGCTACCGGAAAATAAAAAAGGAATTTGAAGATCCGGAAGAATAAGACCGCTCTTAATTTACATACAAGTCCTTCCGATCAGAAACCAATCCATAAAGCCTCAAAATTTCATATTACGTCAGCACATCCAACGAATTCTTGCTCCCTCCAAATTTTACATTCAGGCACGAAACCTACAATTCAAGCTCTTGCAAAATACTGTGGAATGCCATATGCAATATCTAATGGCCAAATCGAGCACATACAATATATTGGGGGGAGAATAAAATCAGGTTTGGAAATGATTCACAACCTGAGTTGCATGTATGCAAACCTTATCCAGATTAATTTGACTGGTTTATATTTGTATAGTCTAGCAAGATAGGTCGGGATTTTTATAGCAAGCATTAAATTGTAGGCAGATCCATTGCGTATCGCAACCCAGCCCCAAATTGGTTTTAACGTTATCACAAATATTCCCTGAATCGAGGTATATGGTTAAAGCTAACATGTTTCAAAGAATTGCCGATCTATGCCAGCCCGCCATCCAGCTTACCAAAGGTATCATCCTCATCTTGGATCTGGATGGAAAGATTATCAGTTTTAATGAATTTATGGAGTCAGCCACGGGATATTCGTATTCAGAGCTCACCCAAAAAAATTGGTTTGATCTGCTTCTGCCCGAGAAGGAAAAGAACTCGGCAAAGCGATATTTTCGGCGGTTCATTCTTAGAGGCAAGTCGCCAATAAATATTGTCACTAGGATAATTACCCGTGCCGGCGGAGAACGCTTTATCGAATGGCACTACAAGCGACTTGAGGATGACGCATCGGGAGTTGTCACCGGGTTGTTGGCAATCGGTCAGGATGTATCCGAGCGTGTTGAACAGCAAAAGCAGCTCTTGAATGAGCGAAATCAACTGATCGAAAGAAACAAGGAACTTACCTGCCTTTATAGCATGGCAAAGATTGTGGGGCAAAACAAGCCGCTTCCCCAAATGCTGGATTCCATCGCCGCTATTATTCCCCCGGCGTTTCAATATCCGGAGATCACTACCTCCATTATCCGCTTGGATCAGCATTCCTATGGTAGTCGGGATACGGCAATAGCTGGGCCTACCCTGACCGAAAGCCTGGTTATCCAGAGGATTCGGCGGGGAAACATAGAGGTAATTTACTCATCTCCAAAAAATGGTCTCAAAACGAGTAAAACTCCCTTTCTCGATGAAGAGCGCGCCCTCCTGAAAAACATTGCTCACCATCTTTCACTGGCGATCGAAAAAAAGGAGGCGCTCGATATTAAAGCCGAGATGGAAAATCAGCTGCGGCACTCAGATCGACTGGCAAAAATCGGTCAGTTGACTGCCGGTGTGGCTCACGAACTAAATGAACCTCTTGGAAATATCCTTGGTTTTGCCCAACTATCGTCAAAGGTTACTGATCTTCCAGAACAAGTCTATAGTGATCTGGACAATATTGTTAAAGCAGCTTTGCATGCCAGGGAAGTCATTAAAAAACTAATGTTTTTCAGTCGTCAGACCCCGCCGCGGGAAACCCTGGTGAATCTGAATCGACTCATTGAAGACGGTATTTATCTGTTTGAGTCACGATGTGCTAAGAATGGAATTATAGTGACAAAAAAACTTTACCAGGATTTACCGGCCATAAAAGCCGATATGTCCCAGTTGCAGCAGGTTTTTACCAACCTGATCGTCAATGCGCTTCAGGCCATGCCTGAAGAAGGTAAGCTGTGCATTGAAACCTCGTCTGACGAAAACCATGTTTACATGCTGGTTCAGGACTCCGGTATCGGTATGACTGAGGAAACATTGAAACAAATTTTTCTGCCGTTTTTTACAACCAAGGACATCAAACAGGGAACCGGTCTGGGGCTTTCTGTGGTTCACGGCCTCGTTAAGTCCCATGGCGGCAGTATTGACGTGGAGAGCCGTATCGGACATGGTTCCTGCTTCCGGATCAAATTTCCACTGAGAGGGTTATCCCCGGAGGAAAAGAATGAATCATAAAAAAATAGAGCGTGACAGAACTAAGATTCTGGTAGTGGATGATTCAGCGCCGACGTTGGAAGTTATCCAAAGAAACCTCGAAGCTGCCGGCTATGAAGTCTTCACCGCACCGAGCGTGGAAGAAGCGATTGCCTTCTTGGAACAAAACTCGGTGGATTTAGTCATCACCGATATAAAAATGCCCAAAATCAGCGGCTTGGAGCTACTTAAATATGTGAATGAAAATGTAAAGGGAACGGAAATAATGATCATCACCGGTTACCCGTCCATTAAAGGTGCGGTAGAGGCGGTTAAAGATGGTGCTGAAAATTATCTGGTAAAACCCTTTACGGATGAAGAGTTATTGTTGGCTGTCTCTAAGATGCTCGAGAAGCTGGCAAACCGTCGTGCTGTTGAAGCGAAGCCGTTGCCCAGTAGCCATAATATTATTGGCAATTCCCCGGAAATGCAGCATGTATACCGACTTATTGAAAAGGCCGCCGCCACTAGAGTCAACGTGTTGGTTTCAGGGGAGAGCGGCACGGGTAAGGAATTGGTGGCACGCGCCATCCATTACAGCAGTAAAACTGGTTCAGGACCTTTTGTGACTGTCAACTGTACAGCGATTCCAGATAGCCTTCTTGAAAGCGAGCTTTTCGGTCACGTCAAAGGGGCCTTCACCGGAGCGCAAGCCTCCCGAGCCGGCTTTTTCCAGATAGCCGATGGAGGGACGCTCTTTCTTGATGAAATCGGGGATGCCAGCCTGAGTATGCAAGGGAAACTGCTGCGGGCTATTCAAAACAAGGAAATTTTCATGGTAGGGTCCAGCCGCGTTCAAAAAATCGACACACGAATCATAGCGGCAACCAATACGGATCTGAACCGTCTCGTCCAAAAGAGCCTCTTCCGGGAGGACCTTTATTTTCGGCTGAATGTTATCGAAATTTCATTGCCGCCTCTGCACGAACGCGGCGAGGATATTCTGTTACTGGTTCAGCTATTTATGGAAAAACTTTCAAAAGATATGAATCGCCCGGCGCCCCGGTTCTCAGACAAGGTTCTTCAGATTTTTAAAAATTATCGTTGGCAGGGCAATGTCCGGGAGCTTGAAAACCTGGTCCAGCGTCTGGTGGTGCTGGCTGACGGTGATTTTATCGATGTCACGGACCTGCCTGAACAAATGCGATTCAACATCAACTGGCGCAAAGGTTTCAACCGGGCCTTAGCTGAGGTTGAGGCGGAACATATTGCCAATGTGCTAAACAGCGTGAAAGGAAACAAAACTAGAGCCGCCCAGATTCTGGGGATTGACCGCAAAACCCTCCGGGAAAAAATACGGCGGGCAAACCTACCAACCGAAATCGGGTAGTTTTTCCCCGACGAGGCATTCCTCCCCGGTTTTTTCTCTCCCTCATCCATTTCTTCTAAATGCGAACCACCGCAACATCCTTTCTTCTAACCTGATGTATATATCTGATATTTCAACTTATTCAGTTTAAGGTGCCAAACCGACCGATGTCGTCCAGCCCCCTTTTTCATTCTGGCATATGGATTGCTCTATCTAAGTGCAACAATAATTCGTTCTTTCTTTTAACATAAGAAACGAAATCCAAAAATGAAGGAGGATGTGTATGAAAGCTCAACCCCAAAATACATATATTTGTCAAACCTGTATTTATGCATCCGAATGCGTTCATTATCAAAATAGCCAAATCGTGTGCAAACCGATCTGGTTTTGTGAAAATTTTGATAATAGAACCTCGCTACAGGTGGCTGAAAAGGAGGAGATCAATTCAGAGGAGCGATCGTCTCAATCTTCCAAGCCCGGCATTGAGGCGATTCCCGGAAGGATGAAAGGGTTGTGTATTAACTGCGACAACCGAGCTTTATGTCTATTTCCTATCGTGGAAGGAGGCGTTTGGTATTGCGAAGAATACTGTTAAAAAATAATAGCCAGTCCGATAGAACTTTCCGGCTTGGATTTAAGCCCTGTTTCAGTAATCGTTAAACGAAACTCGGCAGTTGATATGCCCTAGCGTTCTGCCGATTTTCCGCTAAACAAGGGACTTGAGTCACAGGTAACTAAAAGGAGAATACAAAAATGTATAAGACAGCTTTATACAAGGAAGAACAATCGAGCTCCTACGTACAAGAAATATCACAAATGATAAAAAGAAAATATCCCTGGGAAAGAGAATATATTCAGGCGGTCGATGAGCTTCTTTCTTCATTGAGTCTGCTGTTTGATCAGGAACCCCTCTATCAACATGAACGTATCCTGGAAAGAATCGTCGAACCCGAGCGGATCGTCATCTTCCGGGTGCCTTGGCGCGACGATACCGGTACCATTCATGTTAACACCGGGTATCGAATCGGATTTAACAGCGCTCTCGGACCTTACAAAGGCGGCTTGCGGTTCCACGCCTCGGTAACTTTGAGTATACTGAAATTTTTAGGCTTTGAGCAGGTGTTCAAAAACGCCTTAACCGGTCTGCCCCTGGGTGGTGGGAAAGGTGGCAGCGATTTCAATCCTCGCGGCAAATCCGATATCGAAATCGAAAATTTCTGCCAGAGCTTTATGGTTGGCCTGTACAATCATATTGGTCCCAATACCGATGTGCCTGCCGGCGATATCGGTGTAGGTGCCCGGGAAATTGGTTATTTATTTGGTCATTATAAACGTCTTAAAAATGTGTTTGAGGGCGTGTTGACCGGCAAAGGAATCGACTGGGGCGGTTCCGTTGTCCGACCAGAGGCCACGGGATACGGTGCTGTATATTTTGCCGAAGAAATGTTGAAGACTCGCGGAGAACACATCGACCGTAAAATAGTGGCAGTTTCAGGCTTTGGAAATGTTGCCTGGGGTGTAGTCAAAAAGATTACGGAAATGGGAGCCAAGGTAATCACGCTTTCCGGCCCAGACGGGTTTATTTATGACAAAGACGGTGTCCAGGGGGAAAAGATCGATTACATGTTGACCATGCGTTCTAGCGGCCGTGACAGGGTGCAGGACTATTCCGATAAGTTTAAGGTTGATTTCTATCCGGAAAAACGTCCTTGGGGCGTCAAATGCGACATCGCCTTCCCCTGTGCTTGTGAAAATGAGATGGATGTAGAAGATGCTAAGGCTCTTGTCCGCAACGGGTGTATGTGCGTCACCGAGTGCGCCAATATGCCTTTAACCCCGGATGCTATCGAGTTTTTACTTGAAAGCAACATTCTCTATTCTCCTGGAAAAGCATCCAATGCTGGTGGCGTTTCCTGTTCCGGATTTGAAATGGCACAAAACAGCACCAAAATAAAGTGGACAAAGGAAGAAGTCGATCAAAGATTGCGACAGGTGATGACCGACATCCATCGGAACTGCTTGCAGGCGGCTGAAAGGTATGGCTATCCTGGCAATTATTTCAGCGGAGCAAATATCGCGGGATTTATAAAAGTGGCAAACGCAATGCTCGACCAAGGCAATACTTGATTTTTGGCATCACCCCCAGAAAGGGTGCCAGTATTTAATCTCGGGCCTTTACCCTAAACACAAGGTGTTGGGATAAGATACCAAAATGCAAATCTCACCTGAACAGTTCGAGAGTATCCTGCCTTGTATGGTGAAGTGGGCGGAAGCCAAAGAAAAGGTTATATTGGAGCATGGCATTGTCCTACCTCCTCAGTATATGGAAGATGCAAGATCGGTCGGCGTGAGATTTCCGGAAAAAGTTTGGATTTACGAAGTCCCTCGGATACCCATTCCGAAGCATCCAATTTTGAAATCGGCGGTGAAGGCAACTCAACTGATTTCATCTACAACGGTTGGACTTTCACTCAGGTACGGAATTTTTATCCATTCAAATTATTCAAATGACCGATATATCATCGTCCATGAATTGGTTCACACCATGCAATGCGAGAGGCTGGGGGGTTTGTATGCTTTTTTGAAACGATACCTATGGGAGTGCATCGAAATAGGCTATCCGCAGGCCCCAGTGGAGCAAGAAGCGGTCAGAATTGCCAGTGAGATATGCGGAATTTAGGAGTTCGATATGGAAATATTCAAAAACAAGACTTCGGGTAAGTACTTCATCGGCATCGATGGTGAAATCGGCGAAACAGCACTCATGATTACACCCATAGGCGCGGTAAAAAAACTGGAGCTTCATTTATTTGAGCATTTGGAGACCAGCGATCCAGAAAGCCTGCTTGCCGATGAATTAATCACAGAGACACAGTTCGAAAAATACGGGGAGTACATGGACACACTGTTACCGGGGAGTTGAATTTGACCGCCCACCAAAGGAGGGAGACAAAGTGAATAGAGATCCTTTCGGCAATCTTCAGGATTGGAAAACAGTTCTCGATCAGCTGGATGATATTGAAAACGAAAGGCGTATTGGCCGAGCAGGTTGATTTGCTGCCAAGAAATCACTGAGTCGCTGGCAATCGCCTGCTAAATTTTTAATGGCATCATTGATCTCTAAAATCCATTGAAAGGCTCTATTTATATCAAAAGCGTTAAATTTGACTTCAGAATACCGCCGAGCGAGAATAACTTCATGAATTAATAACCCCCAATATGTATGATAAAATCCATCAACTAAATTTTTATCGAAGATTGCATATTAGGTATGCGCAACCCACACTTTGGCTGAAGTGTATATAACGGCTATGAACTTACAAATCTCTATTTTTTTAGATAGCTTCATCAAATCTTAAAATCACAAATCCTCATCCAAACACCCCTCCCTCTTTAAAAACTCTGGGAAAATTCGGTATTTATTTTTTTGTGAATTTTAAGAACGGATACTTCTGAAATTTTCTGATTTTTTTGAATCGGATATTGTGATATCCATTTAATATCTTTAAAAACGCCAATATGCATGTATTCTCAATCGGTAGTTGGGT
>CAVPNL010000013.1:0-108512 GCA_963706575.1 uncultured delta proteobacterium
GGAACGGAGAATCGTCACTTGTTTAATGATCCGATGGTGTCGGTTTCTTTTGGAACCGTCAACATTTAAGGAAATCGAGTTCTGTCGTGATAACATGCGTAATCCACCTCCTCGGTTCTTATTTCGCGTAACCTGCTTGCACCAGCTGTTCTTGTCATAGCCCCAAAATATGTCTTTTAAATGATTGGTTAATCGGCTCAGGACCGAGCCAAATTGAAAATACCGCTGCAGCGAAGTCGGCGCCTTCAATGGTGCCTTTGGGTTCGCCATTCAGGGCCAACTCAGTACCTTTGCCCGGAATATAAGTCAGGGAGTAGCGATCTCCGGGCTGAACATCCTCGTACAGAGAATTGTGGTAATCAATTTGAGGGCGCAGCTGTTTATAAGTTTCCGAATCCACATTCTTGGCGATGCTTTTGTCGGTCGCTGGGCCGAAGTCTTTGCCCCGAATGGGTCTCAGATATTCGATTTCAATTCGTTTAGCTTTGTCTGAAAGGGCTTCTTCGATGGTGCACCCCTCTTCAAGATAGAGAGCGCCCACGTATGCTTTGAACCCCCAATAGCGCAACAAGCCTGCTCCTGTTAGGTTAAGTGTTGTGTTCTCAACAGTGAGACTTTTGTTGAAGTACACTCCGTCTATCTCTGCAGCGTCAATCCCGGAAGGAACAGTGACTGCGGCGATCAGCAAAACTATTATCCCTTTAGAAATGTGATGATTCATTTAAGATCTCGACTTTTCTTATCAAAATTTACGAGCGGATCGCGGTTCGAATTTCCTGAGCTACTCCCACTGACTTATTTTGAGTTCAACCCTGTTTTAACTTGGCTCACTGAGCCTGCCCATTGCTTTTGATTTTTGCATCAGCGTAATATCATAATCTGCATTCGATTTTGAAAATCAATATGAGAAAAAAATGAGTATAATGATAGGTTAAAACTGTTATTTAAGAGTTATTGCTTAATTGTGCAACGTCCTGATTTTTTATGTTTTATTGGCAAGTAAAATCAATTTTGTTTGTTCGGGTTCTGTTTTTGCCGAATATCGGCCGCTCGAACCAGGCCCGATCATGAACGCCGAAAACTCGGGCCACAACGGTATAGGAGTTGGGGTCCCCACCAGCCAGAAAGTATTTGTTGTTAATGGCCATCGTTGTTCGAAATGCAGGTCGCGGGGTTTGAAAAACAGGTTGCCGAAAGGGCTACCCGGGTGCGCCAGGCTTTTTGTGGCTGAGGTAACCGCGATCGCAGACAATCAAAGCGGCCTTGCGGCCCAGGCCTGAGGCAACATCGGCCGGTGATCCGCGTTGAATCACCATCTCGATGCGGTTCACCGAGTGCGTGCCGGCGGCAAGGCGCAAGTGGTATGCAGTTTGGGTGTAAATCGTTCAGGACCATATATGATGGGCCTGTTGATGGATTTGGCAATGGCTTTGAGCATGCCGAAAAAAATCCACTGATGGAAGGGATAAAGCCCGTACCAGTACAGCATGCCGAATATGCCTTTGGGTAAAAATCGCGAGAGCATCTGCAATTCCACCTGAGCGCTGCCAATGGGGGTGATTTGAAATTCGAGCAATGCATCTCCCGGTGTTTTCATTTCCGCCACCAGCAGCAAACGCCGGGGTGCCTCGACTTCCAAAACCCGCCAGAAATCCAAAGCGTCACCGACGCCAATCTCAGAAGGATGACGGCGTCCCCGCCGCAGCCCGACACCGCCCACCAGCCGGTCTATGATGCCCCGCAAGCGCCACAGAAAGTTGCCGAAGTACCAGCCGGTTTTACCGCCGATGCGGCAGACGGATTGCCAGACATCTGCGGCGGTTGCCTGCAGTTTTACGCGATAACCGCAGCTCATGATGGTTCCGCCGGCCCAATCGGCGTCGCCGCAGTGGGCCCATTCAGGTTCCAGCAAATTGCCGGCATCCATCCAGCAGGTATCCACCTGCTCTTGCTGGATGCGATCCAGCGCCAACCGGATCGCTTCACGGCAGGTCAGCAATTTCTGCGGAATAATCGACTGAATCCGATTTTCGGTGCAGACCGCATCGCTGGTCAATCCTTCCGTCAACGGCAGCGCTATTGATTTGGGAACCGGGCTGATCAGATGGATCCACAGGGCACTTAGGGTGGGAGTGAGAACCGGTACCGGTATGATCAACCGCTTGGCAAGATGCGCCTCCTCGGCATAGATATCCAACAAATCACGATAGGTCAGAATGTCCGGACCGCCGATATCGTAGGTTTGACCAACGGTTTGGTCATGTTCAAGGCAGCCGATCAGATAGGTGATGACATTGCGGATGGCGATCGGCTGATTTAATGACCGCACCCAACGGGGCGTGGTCATGATCGGCAGACGTTCAACCAGGTAACGCAGAATTTCAAAAGAGGCACTGCCCGATCCCAGGATCATGGGCGTCCGTAGATCCGTTGTGGGGACCGCACCGGACTGCAAAATCTCGGCCACCTCGATGCGCGATTGCAGGTGTTTGCTCAAGGATGCCTGCTTGGCCTCCGCCAATCCGCCCAGGTATATCATTCTTTCCAGCCCTGTGGCGGCGGCGGCTTCTACCATGTGGCGCGCGGCCCGCCGGTCGGCCTCAACGAACTTTTTTTTCTGGGCAATCATGGAGTGGACCAGGTAATAGGCGGCCCAGCATCCAGCGGCTGCTTTTTTAAGGGATTCAAGGTCAAGAACATCCCCCTGGACCAACTCCACCTGATCATGATGGGCCCAGGGGCGGCAGGCCACTTTTGCCAGGGTACGGCCCATGGCCCGCACCCGATACCCTGCATCGAGCAAGGCCGGAATGAGCCGGCCGCCGACATACCCGGTGGCACCGGTGACGAGTATTGGTTTTGAATGCATAACAATCCTTTTGAAATTGGATTTTAGAATTTGTTTCGTATTTCGGCCAATTTTATAAGATCAGGCGTGCTTTGAATTTTATCTCTGATTGCACCTGGATCAGCTTTCAAAGACTTTAATCTTTTCCTATACGTGAGTTCTCAATTTGAGCTCCACCGGATGCGGGTTCAGGTACGTCTGCATCTTGAGATACGGTTGATCATATTTGCGCACATAATGATTAATCAAGGTAAGCGGAACGATCAGGGGTGCAAACCCCTGTCGGTACAGCGCGGACACCTCCAGCAGCTCCTGTTTCTCATCTCCGGTTAACTGCTTCTTAAAATAGCCCAGCAGGTGCTGCAACACATTGATATTCTTTTTTACGGTGGTTTTGAGTTCCAGGGCTTGCATTAGAAGATGCTCATATTGGCTGTAAAGCTCTTTGATGGGCATTTTCTTGCCGCCGGCAACGGTCTTTCCCATCAGCCGGTAGTGTTTCTGGCTGTGGGACAAAATTAAAAGTTTATTGCATGTATGGAAATTCACAAGGTTTCCCATACTACGCTTTTTTTTGATGCTATCCCGCCAGCGTTTCAAGGTAAAAATGCGCTCGATAAAATTTTCTCGAATCTCCGGATTGTGGAGTCGACCGTCATCCTCGACCGGTATGCGCTGAAAATGGTCCATATACGCCCGGGCAAACATGCCTACCCCTTTCTTTTCCGGCATTCCCTTTTCGCTGTATACTTTCACCCGTATCATGCCGCTGGAAGGAGAATCGCACTTGAAAATAAAGCCACACAGATCTTCTTTTTCGAGTTCTTTTACGCGCTCTTTGGCCCAGCGGGTCATTTGATCGGTGTGATCCGTTTTACTCTTGAAAGTAATCAGACGGGGGTTTTCAGGATCGCCGACCAGACGCATTGATTCCCTGGGAATCCCAAAACCAGCTTCGACTTCGGGGCACACGGGAACGTATTCAACAAACTGGCCCAAGGTATCTGTCAAGTATCGATCGCGCTGATGACCGGCATTCCAACGCACATTATTTCCGAGCAGACAGCTGCTGATCCCAAGTCTTATTTTTTCTTCCATGCCAAATCTCCTCTCGAGCTGGATGTTCGTTGAACAACAGATAGAAATCGCCGCGTCATTCAGTCGCATCTTTGGTGAAATGTCATTTTTTTATAGTCGTATTTATGCTAATTATCAAAACTGACACAAACCACAGAAGGGGTAACAGATAAATATGTTGGACCAAATGAAAGCCCTGGCCAGAGAAAAAAACACGTGCGTGCTGGCGACGGATGCCGGCGGAAAACCGTATTGTTCCCTGATGGCTTACGTGACCGACGCATCCTGTCAAGAAATTTACATGGTGACGCACAGAAACACGCAAAAATACAAAAATCTGATGAAAAATCCTGCGGTCAGTCTGCTGATCGACTCTCGTGAAAAAACACCTCGCAACCGTGTTCAGGCACTTACGGTGGAAGGATCTTTCCATAAAATCGAGGACGACGCCAAACGAACCCAGATCAGAAGAATGTTGATCAAAACGCATCCGCATCTATCCGATTTTATCGATCATGCCGAAGCGGAAATTTTTTGCATTAAAGTCGGTTCGTTCCTGTTACTCAACGGTCTCAGCGAGGCGCATTTTCAGGCGATGTAAACCTGTATTTTAGATAAAAAATTTCTTCAGTCCGTGCGCATTTCGAATCGGATCACCATCCTCCGGCGGCGGACCATCGGGCAAAAGATGGTTATTTTAAAGACAGTTTTTAGATTTCCCCCGTTCCAATGGTAACGATCCCCAAATAGCCATCCACGGTGATTTTATCTCCGGTTTCAATCAGGGCAGTGGCCTCCGGAATACCGGTGACGCACGGCAGCCCGTATTCCCGAGCGATGATGGCCCCATGGATCAGCATGCCGCCCCTGCGCTCCACCACGGCTGAAGCCAGGGGCACCACAAACGTCATGTTGGGGTCCACCGCATCGCAGACCAGCACTTCTCCATGTTTGAAATCCGCCAGATCGGCATGTTGCCGAATCAGCCGCGCTCTGCCGTTCGCTATACCGGGACCCCCCGGCTGGCCGATCAACTGCCTGGGCTTAATATCAAATGTGGCCCCGGCCTTCATGCGGTAGGGGTTGAGGGTCTCTGCCGAATGATCCAGATCGGCTAAGACCGCTTCTAATTCGTTGGCTGTCGAAGCGTCAGGCCCCTTGGATTGCGCGTTTTCAATTCGCTGTCGGGCTTCTCGAATCGCTGCCAGTAATTGGGCCTCGATTCTGCCCAGGTAAATATTGTCATCATCTCTTAATTGATAGCTGGTGCGGCCCAAATCGAGATACTCGACGGCCTGGGTTCGTTGATCGCCCGCAAAGCAAGCTAAAAATTTTTCTTTAAGGATTTCCACGTTCGCGGATTTTTGCCGGCCACCTGGGGCGGGAGGATGATTTGCCATTTCAAGTAAAATTTTGATCAACGGTTCCGAATCCTGAACACACTGGCTCCCACCGGTCACGGCGCAGGAAAGGTCACCAAATTGGCGGATAAAGGTTTCAACTCGGGTTTGAAAATCAGGGTCGGCCTCGGCATAAAGGCCTTTTTGTAATTGCGCTGCCAGCCGGTGATTGTTGCGAATCTGATCAGCCAGATCCTCCAGCATTCGGTTGCGCTCCAGACTGGCCATTTCCGTTTGGGTCAGCAGGTCGACAAACTCGTAAGGGTCTTCGGGCTGGATGGCATCATTGTATATCTGACCAAATAATCGCACACCATGGGCAAACGGGATAAAATCATCCCAATAAACATTGACCCAATGGTGATTGATTTCCCAGCGACGTTTGATTTCTTCTGCCAGGGATCGATCGGATAACAGGGATAAATCGGTGGCCGCCAGTTCTTCTGCGGCAGCGATCATACCCGGAATCAGCTCCTGCTCGATTTTTTTTCGCAGCGATTTCAGATTCTCAAAACTGCGGTGCAAACTCAAATACCAGCCGCGGTTGTCTTCGGTTTTACCGTTGGAAAGGGTTGTGATGGGTCGTGACTGCAGGACAACCAGAGACTGGTCCTTGTATGTCCATTCGACGTCCTGGGGTGTGCCGAAGAAATCTTCCGCTCGAAGCGCCTGACCGAATACTTCCCGGGTTTCTTCTGCATTCAGCGGAGGTCTCTGGGACATGCTTTCGGGCAACGGGTTCAACTGGACCCCTTGTTCAATCGGAACCATCCAATAGCGGCGGGTCGCCGGTGTGTGGGTAATTATCCGCTGGGTTTTTCTATCCAGTATCCAGCGATCCGGCTCAACCGTGCCGTCGACCAGCCCCTGATTTAAACCGTAAACGGATTCGATAACGCCCTGGTAGGCATCATTCGGGTTTTGGGTAAATACCACCCCTGACCGATCGCCGGGCACAATCGCCTGGATCACCACGGCCATCGTACTTTTTTCAACACTCAAACCGATTTCCTGACGATACAGTAAGGCCGCATCCGTCCACAGGGAGGCCCACACTTTGCGGATATGTTCCAGGATCGCATCGATTCCGTTGATGTTGATATAGGACTCGTGTAACCCGGCAAAAGAAGCTTTGGCAGTGTCTTCCTCCGGGGCGGATGACCTCACAGCCACCGATTTATCTTTGAAGCGGGACTGAATAACAGCGCTCAAGCGTTTTGCGATGTTACCCGGAATCTGCTTCCTCAGAAACATGTTACGGATTCGGGTCGCGCAATCCCAGATCTCCTCCCATCGCATCTCCTTTAAATCTTTGCGATGCAGTTCAAGCTGGATGCGCTCCCGCAGTCCCGTGCGATCGACGTATTCCTGATAGGCATCGCTGGATATGCAAACGGTCTCCGGAATCTGAAAGCCGTTCTTGGCCAACAACGTCAGGGCATATCCTTTTCCGCCGACCCGCTGCCGATCTTCATGTCGGATATCTTCTGCGGATATAATCCACTTCATCTGTTTAGGTGCAATTCCATGACATTTTGAAAGTTTTGAACCATAAAGTATGATTTTGCCGACACCCTGACCAAAGCACAAGACGGTGAACGAACAAAATCTTCAAGGTGCGGATGTTTTTTCAGATACCGTTCCAGAATCGGCTGCCGTTCCGAGCCTAGAACTTCGGTCGCATCACCAACTATCGTAACGGAAACGGCCCGATGGAAATCAACGGCCTGATTGGTACTGCTGTTGACGAGAATCGCTACCCTGGCGTCGGCTTTCAGATTTTCAAACTTGCGGGTCGCTTTGGGTGTTACGAAGAAAAGATGCTTCAAATCCTCGGTGGCATAAAATGCAACCAGGCTGGCATAGGGCTGCCCTGAACGATGGGTCGCGAGAACGCCGAGATTCTGAGATTCAAAAAGCTCCCTGAGTCGTTGCTGTATGGCTTGAGTTTTATCCATGCGCTGCGGTTACGTTCCATTTCCGATAAGCGGCAATTCCTGATCCACCTTAAAAAATACCAGAAATTTTGCTTCCTCTTTTTTATCAGGGTACTGCCTGCGGCGCAAGGACTTAAGCAAATCGGTATCCTTTTCCTCCCGAATCTTCGTCAGGATGAGTCGCTTACCTTTGTACCCAGGCCCGTCTTCATGGAACAAATAGGCTGCATGGGGGTTGCTTTGAAGGTTATGATGCATCAGACGATCGCGCATGATCATAGCGATGGTGCCATCTTCCATAACATGCGGTCTGGCGTATACAGCGGCACCCACTTTGCCATCACCATCTGCGGTAGCCATTATTCCAAAACCTTTTGTATTTTCAAAGTATTCCATAAGGTCCATAGGATCCTCCTTTTGTCCCTATCGCGATATTAAAAAGAGCAAGGCATAAACCAAACCGACTCTGCCTTGCCTGCTGTTTATGAAGCTCCAGATTCGACCTGTATTGCACGCTTCTACTTTTATCCCTGAACGTCAATTCCCAGATCACAGCCCAGATGGGGATCTTTATCTTCACATTCGAAATTTTGCTCACGGGTATCAACATGTCCTTCTTCTCTTTCTTGATCTGATTCAACGTAATCTTGTATTGTGTTCATAATTGGCCTCCTATAGTTTTTTTTAAGTGTTTCATGATTAATACTATATGCACACCCAAAAAATGTGCAACCAGAGAGAATTAGGCGTTTTATGATAGGAAAAACCTATTATAAGCTTTTTCAGAAACGCATCTTAAAGCGGTTTAATAAAATAAAGGTCTTGCGACAGTCACCTCAATTTCTTGATCTAACGAACCGTCCCCGCAGCCTGCGTATTCAGGAACGTTGTTGACTAAGTTGACTAGCGAACCCGTTCTTCGTAATATTTTCGATATGACCGAGGTGGAAATCTCTAATCTTTTTATAGTCTCGGCAAAATCATCTCACCTTGCCGACGCCTTATTCTATAATTCCCTTTCATCGTTCTTTTCCCAAATTTCCACTTTCATCGTTTTTCTCCATAGGATCAGTAGATTTTAGTACAATTAGTCAACAAGGTCCCCAAATTTCCATTAAAGCAAAATTTATTATCTAATAAATTAGCTGTAATGAATCTGTGTTCATAAGTGTTTTCTGCGCTGTTGCATTGACAACCACAAATCCTATCGTTTAAAACCTTGGAAGATCTAGCCTTTATAGAAATTTTCCAAAACCAACTAAAGGAGGAGAAAAAAGATGAAGAACCAGCATACAGTCATAGGATTAATGGTTGTGCTGCTAACATTATTGCTGGTAATCCCCGGAGCGCAGGCCGCAGACGTCTCTGTCGGTGGCGGTATCGGATTCAAACCCGACTATGAAGGTTCAGAAGACTACGAAGCGGTTCCCGTCCCGTTTGTCAATGTCAATTTTAATCACGGGATGTATATAAAATTGTTAGGGTTGAATCTCAGAGCCAACCTGATTCCCGAAAAAACGTGGAGTTTGGGGCCGGTGTACAATTATCGTGCGAAGCGCGACGATGTGGACAACGACGCCGTGGATAATATGAAATCTGTGAGCGATGCCAATGAGTTGGGTGCCTTCGGCGGTTTTACGATCGATAACTGGTTTGTCTCTTTTGAATTTTTGACCGATGTGGGCGAAGCGCATGATGGGTGGTATTCCAAACTGAAAGGCGGCTACAATTGGGTCATAAGCAATAGCTGGGCCCTTTCAATTGGCGCCTCCACCACCTATGCCGACGAAGACTATATGCAAACCTACTTTGGCGTCACAGCCGAGGATTCGGCGCGCAGCGGCCTGGACCGCTACAATGCGGATTCAGGTATCAAAGATGTCGGACTTGATCTTGGCTTGAACTGGATGATTAACAAAAATTGGAGCACCAAGGGTCTCGCCAGCTATACCCGCCTGGTGGGCGATGCCGATGATGACAGCCCGGTCGTAGATGAAGGCGATGAAGGTCAATTATTCGGCACTGTTCTGATCGTATACACTTTTTAACAAGTGCGCCTCAATGCAAATGAATGCAGGGCTTCTGTAACTTTGAAGGTATTATAAAATTAGCGGATGACTTGGAAACATACTTATCATTCAGGATTTTGGATTAAGCAACGAAATCTACAATGTGGCGTTATATTTTCAATAATTTTAGGCTGGGTTCTTTCGATTATTGCCGGGTTGGGATCGTCCGTGGCTGCGGCGGAATCTTTACCCCCATTTCAGCAGACCCCAATCAATCTGCAGGCCTCAAAGATTTTCGATTTTCCACTCCGTGATCGCCTGGTTTAAACTTTTAACCAAATTTTCGATTTCTTCGATGGTGTTCAGCGCTGCAACTCTTAAATTCACCCGCAGCTCATTTTCAAAGCGAATTTTTTGCTTTTCCAATTCATCATCGATCTGTTCCCGGTTCCAGGATATATGGGATTTCATAATTTTGCGGCGGGCCATGAACTCATCAAATGTATGATCAAAATCCCTCTCCAGAATGGAGATCATTTCCTCATATGAGGGGATCTCAAATGTCCCTGCCAAAATTTGGTTAAGTGACTCCCTCACCAGGTGGCGGGCACAGTTCTTGGCGTCGGATACGTAAAGTGGCGTTCTCTCTCTCTGCAATGTTTTCATTTTATTGTACCAACGTAATCATTAAGTTGCAGGCTGTCGAATTCAAGCAATGAATTTATATTATCATTTTAAAGTGTTAAGCATAATACATACCATATGGCAATCGTTATTGTGAAACATTAAATATTAAAAAAATAAAAAAAAGCTTGACATGCCACATTGTAGTAGTTTATGTATATCCTACCCCACAGATCTATGCTTCTTACGCATACCTCTATGTCCTCCTCATCAGGCGGCTCATATCCCCATGAGCCGCCATTTTTTTTATTCCCTTCAGGTTTCCATTCTTTTGACAATAGGCTTACTTTGAGATATAAATTCGGGATCAACATTAGGTTAACCTTTTTCCGAATCAGAAAGGGAGAAAAGAATGAATCACAAAAATTGGGCGTTTCTCGTCCTGGTTCTTATTATCTTCGTCGGCTTTTTAGCCCCTTCGTGCGGCAAAAAAGAATTAAAGTCCGAACCGGTGATGTCAGAGGATGAAGCCCGCAGAAGGGCCGAAGAGGAGGCCAGAAAAAGAGAACAGGAAAGACAGGCTGCCATTCGGGAAGATGAACTAAGTGAAGATCAACTCAGAGATGAGAGCGAAAGAGTCCAAAGCGCAAGAGAGATGTTTGAAAATGAAGATATTCTCTTTGAATTTGACAGTGCCAGCCTATCGGGTGAAGCCCAGGAGATTTTGCGGGCAAAGGCAGCATGGCTCAGAGAAAATCCCAGGGCACGGGTTGTAATTGAGGGGCACTGTGATGAACGGGGGACCAACGAATATAATCTGGCCCTTGGCGACAGACGCGCTTTCAGTTCCAAGTCTTTCCTGGTTGACCTCGGCATAACCGATTCCAGATTAACGACGATCAGCTACGGCGAGGAACGACCGGTAGATTCCGACTCGACCGAAGACGCCTGGACAAAAAACAGACGCGCTCACTTTGTGATCAAAGAATAAGGACGGTGCGGATATAAGCCCAGATTTGTTGCTGGAGTTCGGTCTTAATCCCTGCGATCATCCACTTGGGTATACGTAACCATCCCATCTGCAAACCTGCGATAATCTGATGGCGGATCGATATCAGGGGGATCTCCCTGCCAGACGCATTGCTTTTTTTATATCGCCCCACGGATTTGGGCATGCCGCGCGTGCCGCCAGTGTCATGGAGGCACTGACGGAAATCGAATCGTCGCTTCAGTTTGATATTTTCACCACTGTGCCGGACTGGTTTTTTGCCAATTCCGATTCCTTTGGCTACCAATACCATCGGTTGGAAACCGACATCGGCCTGGTCCAGAAAACACCCTTTCAGGAAGATTTACCTGCAACGGTTCAAAAGCTAAAAAATTTTCTGCCCTTCAATCAATCCCGAATTACCGCGGTAGCTGAAAAAATAAGCCATCTGAAGTGCCAACTGGTCGTCTGTGATATCGCTCCGATGGGAATCCGGGTTGCCAAAGAGGCCGGTGTGCCTTCAGTTTTGATTGAAAATTTTACCTGGGATTGGATTTATCAGGGATATGAGGAAGAAGGATTTAAGGAGTTCAATGCATATTTACAACCCATTTTTGCCGAAGCGACCTCTCATATTCAAACCCAGCCTATCTGCAAACCTGAAAGGGTTGATTTTACGGCCGGCCCGGCCAGTCGAAAAATTAAAACCCCCTCAAGCCATATCAGACAGCGGCTGGGGCTGTCGCACACCGACAAGTTGGTCATGATTACCGCCGGGGGCGTTCCCAAAAACTACGGTTTTATCGATAAACTTAAAAATCAGACCGATATCCATTTTATCATACCGGGCGCCAGCGATTCTGAAAACATTCAAAACAATCTGATTCTTTTGCCGGAGAACTCCGTCTATTTTCATCCTGATTTAATCAATGCCGCGGATGCGGTCATTGGAAAGGTAGGCTACAGTACCATAGCAGAAATTTATCAGGCCGGGGTCCCTTTCGGATATTCTGCCCGGACCCATTATCGCGAAATGAAAGCCCTGGTTGATTTTGTTGAAAACCACATGAGCGGTTTTGCCATTGGGGAATCTGAATTTCAAAATGGGGATTGGATCCATCGGCTGCATGATCTTCTGGCACTACCGCGTATTGAAAAAGACACCTCAAACGGTGCAGACCAGATCGCCGGCTTCATCAGCACGCTGCTAAAATAATGAGGATTTAGCCTTGCAGGCAATTAATCTTAGATGCTATTAAGCCAAATTGAGCGTTTCAAATTTTAGAAAAGGAATCCTATCTTTTAAATTATTGCTCATGCAAAGCCGCTAAGCCGCAAAGGATTTAAATTTGCTTGTTAAAAATCTCTTGGCGTCTTGGCGTCTTTGCGTGAGGCCTAAAAATTCACACTTCTACAATTGTCTTAGAAGGAGTCTAAAAATGCAGGACCTTTACAACCGTCTGGCCACCCATTTGGAACATCTAACCATGGGGTACCCGTACACTGAAGAGCTCATTGATCTTCTCAAAGAAATGTTTAGCCCTGCTGAAGCCCAGGTGGCACTGGCAATACCCAATGATCTTGCACCGCTGCAGGTGGTCAGCATGGAAAATATCTCCGCCCGCACAGATCTTCCCTTACCGGCAGTTGCTGAGGCATTGGAAACGATGGCAGGACGCAACATCCTCTTTACGGCCCCTGCCAAGGACGGATCCACAGGCTATGCCTTGCTTCAAGTGGGCTTTGGTTTGCCACAAACGTTTTTCTGGGGCGGAAAAGAGGATGAGACCGCCAAACGCATGGCAAAGCTGATACTCAATTATTTTAAAGTTCCAGTCACCCAAAAAGTATACGGCGGTGCACGAACCAAATCCTTTAAATACAGTCCGGCCAACAGGAGCATCGAGATCCCCATGCAGGGGGTGATGCCCAATGAACAAATCGGCCCCATCGTTGACGCGGCTACAAAAATTGCTGTGGCCCATTGCCCCTGCCGCATGTCGGCAAAAATACTCGGCCGCACCGATTGCCCCCACAGTCTTGAAGTCTGCGTCAAGTATGACGAACTGGCAGAATTTGTCATCAACAAAGGTCTGGCCCGCGAAATTTCCAAAGATGAAGCCCATCAGATAATGGAAAACAGCGAAAACGAGGGCCTCGTTCATATGGTCGACAATGCCCAGGGTCAAATAAAGCACACCTGTAACTGTTGCGGGCACTATTGCTGGAACGTCGGCATTATCAGACGGCGTAAAATACAACGTGACCAGTTAATGGCGGTTTATTTTATTCGCGAAACCGAATTGGACGAATGCATCGGCTGCGGGGCTTGCGCCGATATTTGTCCGGTAGATGCGGTAAAAATGGTTGAAGATAAAGCCCAGGTAGATCAGGATTGGTGTATCGGCTGCGGCGTATGTGCCATTCAATGCCCGGCAGATGTTATAACTATTAAACGTCGAATTGAAAATAAGGGACCGCAGGACTTTGCGCAACTGCATCAGCAGATAAAAAGCGAAAAGGGGCTATAGGTTCTATCTAATTTTTTTTAGATCCCATCTCAATCCGCCTCCGGCGGACGAAATGCTTTTGGTCCGCCCCCTTCAAACCCATCCATTTTATTTTTTGCTCATGCAAAGTCGCAAAGCCACAAAGAATTTGAAATTAAATCTCAAGAAAAACTTGGCGTCTTTGCGCGCCTGTGTTTTTGCATGAGGCCCAAAGCCCTTTTGCACTTTCTTTAATGGGAAAAAGATTTCACAATAATCAGGAATCCGTTTCATAAGATCTAGCACGTAAAGGCAACATCTTTATGAGCTGTTGCGCTAAGTGCCCATGATGGCTGAATCACTCCAGGTGTTTTGGTTGGCACAAAGCTTGCTGTATTTATTGAAAACCATAGAAGGAGGAAATAATACCTTGATCAAAAATGGGGGGGAGGTCAACATCAAGGATAGAGGCGGGTCACGTTCAGGCCATGATAGAAGACAAAACCACCAATCTTATGTGGGCGTTGAAAGAAGGTCCGGCCGGGACCGCAGAAAAGGCTTTGACCGCAGAAGCGGTTTGGCCCGCCGCAGAATTTCCGAACGCAGAAGCAAAAACAGCCGCTGGGACGGAAGCATCATCGAACGTCGAGATATATTCAGAAAATAATGATATCGTCTCTTCATGTAATCTAAAAGCATCACATATATATCCGCATTATGACAAATACCGAAAAAATAATTTTTTTAACCCACGACATTCCGTCATCCGGCGGGCATACGTTTATGAATGACCGAAGAGCCAGCAAACGGTTTAACCATGAGACCCCTCTTGTCATTGAAAATTGCGATTCGGGAACCTGTTCCTACGGCAGAATGTACAACTACAGCCAGGGAGGCATCTATTTTGAATCGGATACTCCCTACCAGGCCGGCACCCGTGTTCGCATCAACATCGAAAAATCAAAGATAGGCCTGAACGCTGACCATTACTTTGCTGAAGTAAAGTGGTGTGCTGAAATTTCTGCTGCTGTGGTTTTATACGATTACAGTACTGGTGTTGAATTTGATCCGAAAATGAATCTAACGACAGGCAACGGGAAGCTCAAGGTCATTATGGGCGGCGTGAATCAAAACAAACCCTGATTAGTTTGAATATTTTTCTTTGAAAGCCTTTCGGCGCTCCATTTTTTTCCGCACCTTTGCGCTTTGTAATCTTCTGCGGTCGGAACCGCTGCGCCGATAGCGTAAGAACCGTCTTTCCGGAAAATGATCTGATGAGGAAGATTTACGACGATCAGGTAGAGATCTCCTTCCGCCCCGATCTTTTATTGAACGAATATCGATGCTATCGGCCACAGTATCATACCTTTCGGAACCTTTTTGAGATGAGTTCTAGCAAAAGCTGTATAGAACCCATCTCAAAAATAGGATTTTGGTTCAAGATCGCGGCGGGGCCGAGTTTCTAACCGGAGGCATACTGCTGTATGTCGAGGATTAGAAACGAGACACCAACAAAGATATTGGGCCAAAAGACATTTTTGAGTTGGGTTCTAATTGAATCATGACGTGCCGGACAGATGATTCTTTAAAAATTTCTTCAGCCGCTCCTTGCCATCGCGGGAGAGCGCTCGGGACTCATCCAACTCATTGCCGTACAATTCCTCATGGCGGCTGGCGGTTCTAAGGGCTTCAAAATGCTCTTTTAATCTGGAGCAATATTTACACATGAACAGGTGCAGCCGCATCAGCATGCGTTGATAAAAAGGCAGCGACCGGTCCATAGACTCCGAAAGCAATTGAGAAACGTCTTTGCAGCTAAACATCCAGTGCACGTCTCACTCCTTTATTGTTCTGCGCCCAGCCATTCGTTTTCAAGGCAGCGCCGCAGCGAAATGCGGGCCCGATAAAGCATGACCCAACTATTTGTCGCACTTATGTTTAGAGCCTTACAAACTTCCGCTGTGCTGAGTCCATCCATCTCGCGCAACATAAATGCCTCTGCCAGGCGCCCCGGAAGTTCCGCCAGACAGTGATATAGCACATCGAAAAATTCTTTTTGCTCATAGATTTTTCCGGGATTGATGGCCCAATTGCGTGGTCGAACCTGCCATTTTCCACCGTCGTCAAAATCCGAGTCCATCATATCGGTTAGTGTTTCAATTTTGTCGGTAGACGGTTCTCGAATTTTTTTCCGGATATAATCGACAATCTTATGTTTCAGGATGGCAATCAGCCAGGTTCGACCTGCAGAGCGACCCTTGAAGCTTTCGCGAGCTCGCAGAGCGGCAAGAAAGGTCTCCTGAACCAAATCTTCGGCAACGGCAGGATCTTTAACCCTTGACAGGGCAAATCGATAAAGGAAATCTCCATAATGGTCCACCCAGGATTCCGGCTCGTCGATAATTGCTGCGTCAGATTTCCTTTTATTCATATAGATACCCGATTAGGCGATATAGGTGTAAAAGAAGAAGATGTACCGAATTTGGTCGGGCATTCAGATCCAGATATTTTGCGGCTTCAAATATTCTTCTTGACGCATGGGTCACTCGGGCTAATGAGGAATAAGAAGCACAAAAAATATTTTAGAACATGTTGATGTTTTCGTGAAACTATATCAGCAATTCAAAAGGGTTGCAATGTTTGATATATTGGCGGGACTACCGAGGATGTAAAGGCGGACCAGTCCACCGTAACTCGCCAGAGCGCCCGTCCTCCGATCTAGCCTGCTAGGGAGGATGGAAAGGCGGAGACTCACCCGTGCAAAGTCCGATTCGACTTTAGACGATTTTCTGGGTGGCTTCAATTACCGCATCATAATTTGGTTCTTCCGACAGCTCTTTGACGTTCTGGATGTATTGAATGATACCGCTTCGATCCAGAACAAAAATTGATCTGCCCAGCAGGCGCAACTCTTTGATCAATACGCCAAATGCGGTTCCAAAGGCCGCATCGCGATGATCTGAAAGCGTGATGACACTTTCAACGCCGGCGGCGCCGCACCATCTCTTCTGGGCAAAAGGCAGATCCATGCTGACCGTTAAAATAACAACATCGTCACCCAGTTTGCCGGCCGCTTCATTAAATCGGCGGGTTTGCATATCACAGACCGGTGTATCAAGAGACGGTACCGCTGAAATAACACATACTTTTCCTTGAAATGATGAAAGCTTGATCGCATTCAGGTCATTGTCCAGAAGTTCTAAATCCGGAGCCGAATCTCCGACACTGAGTTCCTGGCCGACCAGGGTAAGGGGATTTCCGTGCATGGTAACCGCTGCGCTGCGTTCTTCCATTTTGACCTCCTTTTTTGGGTATAGAAATTTCTTTGGCAAGTACTAAAAAAAGTATTAACACTTCACGAAAATAAGACTTTTTATATTTAAATCAACAACTGTGTGCAATGTTGTTGAAATGGAGGCCTCTTGCCCTGATGCGCGCTTGACTCGGCCAATTACGCAATTACATTACAGGATAATATTGCGTCACCATGGGTTGACAAATTCCCCCCCAGTGCCCTAACAATCATGCAAGCTGATCTTTCCACGCTGCCGAATGCGGATGTAAGTTTTGATGTCATCATTCGACAAAAGGCAAATGCTGGATACGAAAACGAATTGCTGAACCAAAATTCATTAACGTTTCGATTTTTTTGAGAGGATGCTAAAATCCGCAATCGAATAAGGAGTCTTAGATGGCAGATTATGATTATGATATTGGGATCATCGGCGCTGGCGCCGGCGGCTTGACTGTGGCAGCCGGAGCCGCTCAGCTGGGCGCCAAAACCCTTCTGATTGAAAAGGAAAAAGAACTCGGCGGAGACTGTCTGCATTTTGGCTGTGTGCCCAGCAAAACACTTATTAAAAGCGCACATGTCTATCATTTGATGAAAAATGCTGAAAAATTCGGTTTGCCAAAAATAGAGGTGCCGCCGGTTGAATTTAGGAAAATATCTGAAAGGGTCAGATCGGTGATTCATGACATCCAGCACCACGATTCCGTAGAGCGCTTTTGTGGGCTGGGTGCCCAGGTTGAATTCGGCCATCCGCATTTTACGGATGAGCACGCCATCCGGTTAAACGGGAAAAACCACACCGCAAAGTCTTGGGTGATCGCTACAGGTTCATCGGCTATCGTCCCGCCCATCAAAGGCCTTGACCGGACACCGTATATGACCAACAGAGAAATCTTCTATCTCGACCATCTGCCCAAATCTTTGATTGTATTGGGCGCTGGGCCGATCGGCATAGAAATGGCTCAGGCATTCACCCGTTTTGGAACCGCTGTAGCGGTGGTCGATATGGCGCCCCAGATTCTTCCAAAAGATGATTCTGACCTGACCAATGAAGTCAGGGAGATTCTAAGCATCGAAGGCGTCCAATTCTATAACAGCCATACCATTGAGGCCGTAAACGACCTGGGTAACGAGAGAGAAGTGATCGTAAAAGACAAAACAGACAAAGCGGGCAACACGATTCGCCTAAAAGCCGAGGCGCTTCTGGTCGCCCTGGGCCGAGTTGCGAATGTTGAAGGGCTGGGGCTTGAAACCATTGGTATTGAGCATGATCGACGCGGCATTAAGGTTGATCAGCGAATGCGCACCAATCACAAACATATTTATGCGGTCGGCGATGTTAATGGCGGATTTCAATTCACCCATACCGCCGGCTATGAAGGCGGTATTGTGGTCAGCAACGCTATTTTTCGCCTTCCGCGCAAAGCCGACTACACCTATTTGCCGTGGTGTACCTTCACAGACCCACCGCTGGGCAATATCGGCATGAACGAAACAATGGCGAAAGCGGCCGGTATCGATTACAAGGTTTGGACCGAAGAATTTAAGGACAATGACAGAAGTGTGGCTGAGGGGGAAAAAACGGGTAAAATCAAAATGATTTTAAACGAGAAGGAAAAACCCATCGGCGTTCAGATATTAGGCCCCCACGCCGGCGACCTGCTCGCTGAGTGGGTGGCCGTATTAAACGGAAAAGTTAAACTGTCCACCCTGGCGGCAGCCGTGCACCCCTACCCGACCATCGGCGAGATCAACAAACGGGTGGCCGGCAAGTTTTTTTCGCCGAAAATATTTTCAGAAAAAGTTCAGAAGAGTTTAAAATTTTTCTTTCATTTGAAAGGCAGGGCGTGCGAAATTGAATATGGAAAAAGTGATGCAACAAGCAGTGAATAACCGCAAAAAAGCGATTTTAAAGGCCTTAATACTTCTGGCATTTATTATCGGTGCGATCCTGCTGGTGCGCTTTACCCCTGTAAAACAGTTTCTAACAGCAGATGCGCTGGGCCGTTTTTTAAATTTAGCCGGATTCTGGGCGCCGCTGGTATTCATCCTGGTTTATGCGGTCGGCGTCTGCCTTTTTGTGCCGGGCACACTGATCACGGGACTGGGTGCAGCGATATTCGGTGCCTACTGGGGATTTGCCTGGGTATGGATCGGGGCTATGTTGGGTTCCAGTGCGGCCTTTTTCATCGGGCGCACGCTGGGAAGAGAATTTGCCGCTTCCCTGATTGGTGATAAATTAAAAAAATATGATGATGCCATTGAGAAAAACGGATTTGCCACTGTTTTATACCTACGCCTCGTATATTTCCCTTTTACACCCATGAATTTTGGGATGGGATTGACCAAAGTGCATTTTTGGGATTATTTTTCGGGAACGGGCCTGGGTATTATTGTCGGTACATTTATTTTCACATTTTTCGTCGGAACGATTAAAGAGGTCTGGGCCTCGGGTAACTGGGCTGAATTGATTTCTTTTAAAGTATTTTTCTCGATTGGGTTGTTTGTTTTCTCGCTTTTTATCCCCAAGATCATTAAAAAGATCAAAGGTAAAGAGACATAAGGTTAAATACAGCAATAATATTTTGACCACGAAAGCACGAAAATTCGGAAACACGAAAAAGGAAAATAATTTCGTGCTTTTAAGGTTTTGCGTTTTCGTGGTTGATTTTAAAGAGTGGACCATATTCCCATAAATCAGATAACCTAAATCGATAGCCACAGGGGGATTCAAATGGCGACAAAACTCGACCAACTCTGTATCAACACGATTCGCATGCTTTCAGTCGATGGGGTGCAAAAAGCCAAATCGGGTCATCCCGGCATGCCTATGGGCGCTGCCGCCATGGCCTATGTTCTCTGGACGCGCTTTTTACGGCATAACCCCCAAAATCCCGACTGGCCCGACCGGGACCGCTTTGTGCTGTCGGCCGGCCACGGCTCGATGCTGCTTTACAGTCTTTTGCATCTGAGCGGTTATGATTTATCCCTCGAGGCGCTTCAAAATTTCCGCCAATGGGGCAGCAAAACTCCCGGCCATCCGGAACACGGGCTGACACCGGGGGTGGAGACCACCACCGGCCCTCTGGGACAGGGCTTTGCCAATGGTGTGGGCATGGCC
The DNA here is from genome assembly GCA_963706575.1 of uncultured delta proteobacterium. Taxonomy (GTDB): domain Bacteria; phylum Desulfobacterota; class Desulfobacteria; order Desulfobacterales; family JAHEIW01; genus JAHEIW01. The sequence continues at coordinate 19,786 of CAVPNL010000013.1, forward strand.
CTTGCCGAACGCTACCTGGCTGCACACTTTAATCGACCCGGTCATCACATTGTGGACCATTTTACCTACGGCATCATCAGCGACGGGGATCTCATGGAAGGCATCTCCCATGAGGCCGCTTCACTGGCCGGACACCTGGGCCTGGGCAAATTGATCTATTTCTACGATGACAACCACATTTCCATCGAGGGTGATACCGACATCGCATTTACCGAAAACCGCACCGGCCGTTTTGTGGCCTACGGCTGGCATGTCCAGCGGGTCGATGACGGCAACGACCTGGAAGCGCTGGAACAGGCTCTTGATGAGGCTCGCAAAGAAACCAGACGGCCATCATTGATTGCGGTGCGAACCCATATCGGTTACGGAAGCCCCAACAAACAGGATACGGCCGGCGTACACGGGGAGCCCCTGGGGCCTGAAGAAATCAACCTGACCAAAGACAACCTGAAATGGCCCCGGGAGCCGAGCTTTCTGGTTCCGGATGAAGTCACAGCACATTTTCGTCAGGCAGTTGACGCGGGTCGTAAACTGGAAAACCGCTGGCAGGCGGCCTTTGAAGCCTATCGGGAAAATTTTGAAGCACCGGCTGCTGAATGGGACCGCTGGCTAAGCGGCCGGCTGCCGGATGGCTGGGGAAATGATATTCCGGTTTTCGAACCCGATGAAAAAGGCCTGGCAACGCGGGTGGCCTCCGGAACGGTGCTCAATGCGGTAGCGCCGCGGATTGCCAACCTGATCGGCGGGTCGGCGGACCTGGCGCCTTCCACAAAAACGCTGCTTAGCGGTGAAGCCGACTACCAGGCGACGAATTATGCCGGCCGCAATCTGCGTTTCGGTGTCAGGGAACATGCCATGGGGGGGATTTTAAACGGCATGGCGCTGCATCGCGGTATAATTCCTTACGGGGCCACGTTCTTAGTTTTTTCTGATTACATGCGGCCTGCTATCCGTCTGGCGGCTTTGACAGAATTGAAGGTCATTTATGTGTTTACCCATGACAGTATCGGCGTGGGTGAAGACGGCCCTACCCATCAACCGATAGAACATCTGGCCTCCCTGAGGGCAATGCCAAACCTCATCGTCATCAGACCCTGTGATGCGAATGAAACCGCCGAGGCCTGGCGCGCCGCCATCAGTCACCGCAACGGCCCGGTGGCCCTGGCATTAAGCCGCCAGAATCTACCTACCCTGAACCGTAATTCCAAATACGCATCCGCAGAGGGCCTTCACCAGGGAGCGTATATTTTAAATGAGGTCGCCGGTCAAAAACCGGACGTTGTCCTGATCGCCAGCGGTTCAGAAGTTCACATTGCCCTTGAAGCGGCAGCAAGGATCCGGGCCAAAGGACCGGCGGTGCGGGTGGTCAGCATGCCCTCCTGGGAACTGTTTGAGGCCCAGCCGGCAGAATATCGTCACCGCGTCCTGCCGCCGGAAATAAAGGCCAAAATCGCCATCGAGGCCGGCAGCTCCCAGGGCTGGCATCGCTATGTGGGTGAATTCGGTCACATTATTGCCCTGGATCATTTCGGTGCCTCGGCGCCTTCCAAAGTTCTGTATGAAAAATTCGGGCTCACGGCGGACTGCGTCGTTGAAAAAGCGCTGGAAATTGTATAAAGCTTAAAATCGATTTGATGGGAAAGGAAAACCACAGGTTTGAAAAAACAGGACGAATTAAAACAGAAAGCGGCCCATCGCGCCGTCGAATTCGTTGATTCCGGCATGGTGGTGGGCCTGGGTACCGGCAGCACGACAGCGTTTGCAGTGATTCGAATCGGTGAGCGTATTAAATCCGGTGACCTAAAAAACATTGTCGGCATTCCAACCTCCATCCGAACTGAAAAGCTGGCCCGAGACCTGGATATTTCTTTAGCGACCCTGGATGAACAGCCTGAAATCGATGTGACCATCGATGGGGCCGACGAGGTCGATCCGGAGCTGAATTTGATCAAGGGCGGCGGTGGTGCCCTGCTGCGCGAAAAAGTGGTGGCCCAGGCCAGCCGGCAAAATATTATCATCGTGGATGAAAGCAAGCTGTCACCCCGTTTGGGCACCCGCTGGGCCTTGCCGGTCGAAGTCATCCCGTTTGCCGCAAAATCCGCAGAAAACTTTCTCAAATCACTGGGGGCCACCGTCATCCTGCGCCTTGATGATAACCGCCAACCCTATCAAACCGATCAAAACAATTTCATCCTTGATGCAAATTTTGGTGAAATGACGGATCCAAATCGTGTGGCTGCAAGCCTGAATGAACGCGCCGGCATTGTGGAACACGGACTTTTTCTGGGCCTGGCCAGCGACGTCATTGTAGCGGCTGAAGATGACATCCGTCATCTCAAACGCAACGACTTATGAAAACACGACGACAATTTATCAAATTCAGCCTTAAATTTCTCTCCGGCCTGGGCATTTTTTTCGGCACCTTAGGCACCTGGTTTGAAAAAGTCTCTGCCCAGGCCAAACGAATCCTGGTTCCTAAAGGTACCGACCTGTCGACATTGAGAAATGAAAATCCCGCCACCCTGGATACCCGTAATCTGGAAGTGCGCCCCTTGAAAGCAATTTGAGACCATGGGTCAAACCGACCATGAAGCGGACCTAAAATCATGGCGGCTGTTAATTGACGGCAATGTGACCACACCGACCCGGCTCACCTATTCCCGCATCGTTGAACTTCCATCGATTGCACGCAGGGTTTTGCTGATTTGTCCCGGAATCTTCACCAACCACGGGAACTGGAAAGGGATTTCGCTGATGACGGTCCTGAACCTGGCCGGCATGAAAGCCGATACCACCGATATTATCGTTTCCGGGCCGCAAGGCGCCTATGAAAAGGTAGAGAAATTTCCGATAGCCGACATCCGCTCCGATAAAGTGTTTTTAGCCTATCAGGTCAACGGCCAAAGATTACCGCAAAAGCACGGATTTCCTCTGCGCATCGTTGCCGAAGATTACTACGGCGACGAATGGGTCAAATATGTGTATAAGATAGAGGCAATTACGGCTGACAGTTAGGTATTGTGGTATTAGGTAATGGGTAATGGGAATCGGATGCTGGAGGCGCAATGTTTGATAACAGATGAGTTAGCCACAAGGCTGAGAGGACAAGGCACAAGGTGTTACATACGACTGGATTCCGTTTTTAAAATCCGACAATCATGAAATCGTAAAAGGATCTTTCCATGGATAACACAGATTATCGCTCGCAAATCGAAATTAAAAATAGAACGTATACCTTTTATGACATTACCCGGCTGGAAAAAAAGGGTATCGCCGACGTTAAACGCCTGCCCTATTCGATCAAAATCCTGGTGGAAAACCTTTTACGAAAGCTGGACGGTCGGGTGGTGCTTGACGAAGATCTGAAAAACATCGCGCGCTGGCAAAAAAGCTATGAAACGCCGGTGGAAATTCCTTACCACCCCGCGCGGGTGTTGATGCAGGATTTTACAGGCGTTCCGGCGGTTGTCGATCTTGCGGCCATGCGCGATGCGGTCAAAGATCTGGGAGGGGATCCTCGGAAAATCAACCCGCTGGTCCCGGTGGATCTGATTGTCGATCACTCCGTACAGGTCGACTATTTTGGCACCACCGATGCCATCACCCAAAATGTCGCCAAAGAGTATGAGCGTAACGCAGAACGCTATGCCCTGCTAAAGTGGGCCCAGAAAAGCTTTGATAATTTCAACGTCGTACCCCCCAACTCCGGCATCTGCCACCAGGTGAACCTGGAACATCTGGGGCGTGTGGTCATGACCGAAAAAACCGGCAATGCGACGGTGGCCTATCCGGATACCCTGGTGGGCACCGACTCCCACACGCCAATGATCAATGCAATTGGTGTAATGGGATGGGGTGTCGGCGGCATAGAGGCCGAAGCCGTCATGCTGGGCCAGCCTTACTACATGTCAATTCCGCAGGTCATTGGCGTCAAACTGATGGGTGAGTTGTCAGAAGGCATTACGGCAACCGATCTGGTGCTGACCGTCACCGAATTGCTTCGCCAGCGTAACGTGGTTGAAAAATTTGTGGAATTTTTCGGCCCCGGCATGAAAAACCTGACCGTCACCGATCGCGCCACCCTGGCCAATATGACCCCGGAATACGGCGCCACATTGGGCTTTTTCCCCATCGACGAGAAGACGATCGATTACCTCAAGATGACCCACCGGGCCGACCAGGCCGAAATCGTTGAAACCTATGCCAAAACTCTGGGTCTCTTCTATTCTGATGCTGCCGAGCCCGAATACTCCGAGGTCGTCGAACTCGATCTGGCCACGGTGGTGCCCTGTGTTGCCGGTCCGGCGCGGCCCCAGGATCGCATCAACCTCAGCGACCTGAAACAAAATTTTGCAACCCTGCTCGGTTGCGACGTATGAGCGCGACACGGATGTCGAACATATGTCCACCTACCACGATGAGTCCGGCTCAAAAACCAGCCGCCCCGATACCTGCTCGCCCAAAAAGAAAGCCTGTCATGTGGTGATAAACGGCAAATCCGTAAAACTGTGTGATGGCGACATCGTCATCGCTGCCATTACCTCCTGCACCAATACCTCCAATCCGTTTGTGATGCTGGGCGCCGGACTGGTCGCTAAAAAGGCCGTTGAAAAAGGATTGGCTGTCCCCCCATATGTGAAGACTTCCCTGGCGCCGGGTTCAAAGGTCGTCATTGATTATCTAAAAGACGCCAAATTACTGTCTTACCTGGAAAGCCTGGGCTTTTACCTGGCCGGTTTCGGCTGCACCACCTGTATCGGCAACAGCGGCCCTCTGCCGCCTGAAATCGAAAAGGCGATTAAAGACAAAGATTTAACCGTGGCGGCCGTGCTTTCGGGCAACCGTAATTTTGAAGCCCGCATTCATCAGCAGGTGCGCGCCAATTTTCTGGCATCCCCAATGCTGGTGGTGGCCTTTGCCATTGCCGGCAGCATCGATGTTGATTTGACCACCGAACCGCTCGCTCAGGATCCAGCGGGCAACCCGGTGTACCTGAAAGATATCTGGCCAACGGCAGAAGAAATTGAAGGCCTCATCCATCAGCATGTCAAACAACAATATTTCAAAGAGGAGTACGCAAAAATTTTCGATGGGGATGCATTCTGGCTAGACCTTCCGGTTGCTAAGGGCACGACATTTGAATGGCAAAACCAATCGACATACATTCGCAAGCCTCCCTATTTTCAGGAATTTTCCCTTGAGATCGCGCAACCGGCGGATGTTCAAAACGCCGGGGTTTTACTGGTTTTAGGAGATTCGCTAACCACCGACCATATTTCTCCGGCCGGCGCCATCCCGCCGGATTATCCGGCCGGAAAATATTTGATCGAGAAAAATGTGGCGCCGGCAGATTTTAATTCTTACGGATCCCGCCGGGGTAACCACGAGGTCATGATGCGCGGCACCTTCGGCAACATCCGTATTAAAAATAAGCTGGTGGATCCCAAAGAAGGCAGTTACACGCTAAAATTCCCGGCGCGTCAGGAGATGTTTGTCTATGATGCCGCCATGCAATATATGGCCGAAACAAAACCACAGGTGGTTCTGGGCGGCAAGGAATACGGCACCGGATCATCACGGGACTGGGCCGCAAAAGGCTCCCAGTTGTTGGGCATAAAGGCCGTTATTGCCGAATCCTATGAAAGAATTCACCGCAGTAATCTGGTGGGTATGGGCGTGCTGCCGCTAACCTTCAAAAACGGCGACAGCTGGGAAAACCTGGGCCTAGACGGCTCGGAGACGTTGACCATCACCGGCATCGCAAACATCGAGCCCCTGAAAACCCTTCATGTCGGCGCTGTTAAGCCCAATGGTAGTGAAATTGAGTTTGAGGTCACCGCCCGGCTGAACACCGATATCGACGTGGCATACTTTAAGCACGGTGGTATTTTGCCGTATGTTTTGCGCAAAATCATGACCGAATAATGCGAGTGTTTCAATTTTTAAAAAGGGTTATGAGGTCTTATGTTCGAGGAGAAAGGCTAAATCATGGAAACAGAAAGTAGGATCACCATAAACAACGATGGCACCCTAAGCGTCCCGGATACACCCCGCATTCCGTTTATCGAAGGCGACGGCATCGGACCGGAAATCTGGCATGCAACGCGCCAGGTCATCGACGCTGCCGTTCATAAAGCCTATGAGGGCCGGAAGAAAATTTCATGGCTGGAGGTTTTGGCCGGCGAGAAAGGATTTGAGAAAACCGGCAACTGGCTGCCGGATGAAACACTGGCCGACATTGAAAAGCACGCGGTGGCCATCAAGGGTCCCATGACGACGCCGGTGGGCAAGGGGATTCGCAGCCTGAATGTGACAATCCGCCAGACAGCTCGATCTTTATGCCTGCGTGCGGCCGGTGCAATATATCAAATCGGTTCCCAGCCCCGTGAAAGACCCCGAAAGCGTTAACATGGTCGTTTTTCGGGAAAATACCGAGGACCTGTACGCCGGTATCGAGTTTCAAGCCGGCAGTGCGGATGCGGATAAAGTGCGGCGATTTTTAAACGAGCAAATGGGAACCGCATTGCCCGCCGATGCGGGGATCGGCATAAAACCCATCAGCGCCACCAATACCAAACGGCTGGTGGCCAGAGCCATTAAATATGCCCTGGAAAACGGCTTTACCAGTGTGACCCTGATGCACAAAGGCAACATCATGAAATTTACCGAAGGCGCCTTCGCCCAGTGGGGTTATGAGGTGGCTGCCGAAAAATTCAGCAGACCAGACGATTACCGAAAAGGAACTGTGGGACGACTATCGAGGGCAAGCAACCGCAAGACAAACTGGTGATCAAAGATCGCATCGCCGACATGCTCTTCCAGCAGGTGCTGCTGCGACCGAATGAATTCGGCGTCATTGCCACACCTAACTTAAACGGGGACTATCTTTCAGATGCCCTGGCCGCTCAGGTGGGAGGACTGGGATGGCGCCGGGTGCCAATATCGGCGACCGTTGTGCGGTGTTTGAAGCCACCCATGGCACCGCTCCCAAATATGCCGGCCTGGACAAGGTTAATCCCAGCTCGTTGATTCTTTCCGGGCGCCATGATGCTGGACCATATGGGCTGGCGCGAGGCATCCCGCCTGATTCGTGACGCCCTTCAAAGTACGATTGAAGCCAAGACCGTCACCTACGATCTGGCCCGTCAAATCAGAGAAGCAAAGCAACTGAAGTGCTCCGAGTTCGGCCAGGCGATTGTAGACCATATGGGCTAACCACGGTTTCAGGTGTCAATCACCAGGTTCGGGGTTCAACGTTCAAAGGCTCGAGGTTGGATTACAGAAAACAGAGATCAGAGGACAGATAAAAACCAGAGAGTAGTGCAGTTCTCAGCGGCTGCCAGAAACCAGGCAATTAAATACTGAAACTTCTCAACCCTGAACCTTTGAACTCTGAACCTCGGAACTGACACCCGATTTGTAAGGATCGCCCACCATTGGCGACATAGAGATTACAATTCCAGAAAAATTTGAGGAGATGAATTTTATGGACACCTACTATCAACCGGAAGATCTTGCCAGATTTGAAGAAATCGGCAAAGAGGCGCCCGAACTGGCTCGCAAGTTCTTCGATTATTACAATGCCGTATTTGCCGAAGGCGATCTGACGGAACGCGAAAAAGCCCTTATTGCCCTGGCAGTATCCCATGCGGTCCAGTGCCCCTACTGCATCGATGCCTACACCCAGGCCTGCCTGGAAAAGGGGTCCAATTTGGCGGAAATGACCGAAGCCGTCCATGTCGTCACCGCTATCCGCGGCGGTGCTTCCCTGGTTCACGGTGTTCAAATGCGTAACATTGCCCGCAAATTGTCAATGTGATAAAAAAGACCGACTTCTAATGGACTCTCAAACAGCCATAGCCAAACCACCACCATCACAGGGGCAAAAGACCACAGAGGTGATGCCTTTCAAGTCGATGCTGACCGAACATCATCTTGAACTGGTTCGCAAGCCCACGCATACATTGCAGATTAATCTGGGATTTTTATGCAACCAGACCTGTCAGCACTGCCACCTGAATGCCGGGCCGGGGCGCAAAGAAAACATGGACGCCGATACACTCGAGGAAGTGGTGGCCTATGCCCGCAGAAGTCAATTTGAAGTTATTGATATCACCGGTGGCGCGCCGGAACTCAATCCCCACCTGGTGGAATTAATCGGAAAAGTCTCTCCCCTGACACCGAGAATTATGCTGCGGTCCAATCTTTCGGCGTTGCAGACGAATATGCAGCGCTTGATCGAATCCCTCAGATCACACCGGGTGGTGATCGTGGCATCGTTTCCATCATTGAATCTGACCCAAACGGATTCTCAACGGGGAAACGGAATTTTTGAAGAAAGCATCGACGCACTCCAGCAATTGAATGCCGCCGGTTACGGACGCAACGAATCCGGGCTGGAGCTTAACCTGGTATCCAATCCCACCGGAGCCTTTCTGCCACCCAGCCAGGAACAAACCGAAAAAAGGTACCATCAGATTCTGGAAAAAAAATGGGGCGTGACGTTTAACAGCCTGTTTAATTTTGCCAATGCGCCGCTCGGGCGTTTCAGGAAATGGTTGATCCAATCGGATAATTTTGAAAATTACATGCAAAAACTGGTCTCCAATTTCAACCCCTGTGCGGTTGAAGGGTTGATGTGCCGAAGCCTGGTTTCGGTTTCCTGGGATGGGCACCTGTATGATTGTGATTTCAACCTCGCCAGGGGTCTTTATATGAGCGGTAAAAAGATACATGTCAGCGATATGCCGGGGCCGCCGCAACCCGGCACCCCCATCATCATCCGCCGATCATTGTTATACATGTGCGGCCGGATCCGGCTTCACCTGAGGCGGGGTCATCGAAGCCTGAGTTCAGGCAGGAGAAAGCAGATGCCGGCAGCGATGTCAGAACGGTTGATTGTTTTCACGCGATTTCCCGAGCCCGGAAAAACCAAAACCCGTTTGATTCCGGTTCTGGGCGCAGAGGGTGCCGCCCGCCTGCAGCGACAGATGACCGAGCACATCATTGCGACCGCTGCAAAGGTAAGCCTAAGCTACCGCCCCGGCCTGACTATTGAAGTTTACCACGAAGGCGGCCACACCGATTTGATGCAGGAGTGGCTGGGGCCGCAATTCAGCTATCGTCCACAAGAACCGGGTGATCTGGGTCGGCGGATGGCGCGTGCATTCGAAGAAGCATTCCAGGGCCCAAAAGGAGCGGCCGTTATCGTCGGCAGCGACATACCGCAGATTTCAGCAAACATTATTCAGCAGGCATTTGATGGGTTGCAAAAAACCGATCTGGTGCTCGGCCCGGCGCGCGACGGCGGGTATTACTTAATCGGCTTGAACAATACCATCCCGGCTGAAACCTATACCCGTCTGTTTGACGACATAAACTGGGGGACCGGCCAAGTCCTTTCTCAAACTTTAAAGGCGGCCGGGGAGTCAGGGTTGCGGTTTATCCTGCTGGAGCCGTTAGGTGATGTGGATCGTCCCGCTGATCTTCATCTCTGGCAAGCGGTTAAAAAGACTGCAGCTAAACCGTCCCCGGCGCAAATAATATCCATCATCATTCCGGCACTGAACGAGGCGGCAACCATTGACCGGACACTTTCCCACCTCGAAGGGGTCGACAACCTGGAAGTGATCGTCGTTGACGGCGGCAGCATTGATGAGACGGCCGCGTTGGCCAGATCCCGCGAAGCGAAGGTGATTCAATCAAACCCGGGCAAAGCCATTCAGATGAATACCGGCGCCGCAGCGGCGGCGGGCGAAATCCTGGTATTCCTGCACGCCGATACCCTGCTGCCCGAAGGCTTCAGTCATCAAATCGTTTCTGCCTTGAATCAAAAGGGTGTTGCGGCCGGGGCCTTTCGGTTAAGCGTTGATTCACCCGCTGCGGGATACGATTCATTGAATGCATGGCTAATTTACGTTCCCGCTTTTTGCGACTGCCCTATGGCGACCAGGCCCTGTTTATGAAAAAATCGCTTTTTGACGAAATCGGCGGTTTTCCCGAAATGCAGATTATGGAAGACTTTATTCTGGTTCGCCGCTTAAAGCGCAAGGGCAAAATCGTCATTGTGCCCAAGGCGGTGGCGACATCGGCGCGCCGCTGGCTGCATCTGGGTGTTTTTAAGACATGGCTCATCAATCAGCTGATCATCATCGCCTATTATCTGGGCTTGCCCCCTGAACGATTGACCCGCATATACCGCCGCGAAGCAGGCAAAAGCGGTAATTAACCTCGAGGCAAATTGCTTTGTGGAATAGAAGAAAATTTTTAAAAGCAGCAGTCACCGGCCTTATTGGCACAACGGGCATTTTTGCTTTTCTGAAGGGGTACAAAAGAATATACAATATTGAGGATATCGTCGAATACCCAAGTCCAATTCTTTGTAGCGTTTCGCAATCCATTGATTTAATTGATGAGTCAATCATTACCCTTGGAAATTCGATGATTTCGATATTGAGATACCATGCACCCTTCGAATTTTTTCTCAGAGGGTCCCTTTATAAAGGATTGGCAGCTCCACAGGTAGGTGTTCAAAAGCGGCTGATTGTCTGTGGCCTTTATGGAGAAATCAAGATACTGATTAACCCTGAAATATTGGAACAAAGCGGATCGTATTCAAATAGCGAATATTGTTTGTCATTGCCACGACATCATCGGAAAACGATCAAACGCTCTCAAAATGTAACGGTAAAGTACAAAACTTTAGAAAATACCGAAAAAATCCTGATTGCAAAGAACAGTTCCGCGGCCCTCCTGCAACATGAAATCGATCATCTGGACGGGGTGCTCTATATCGACTACTAGATTGTGTCCTAAAAATAAATTACGCTATGATTGCGACTCCCGCGCAGAGCCTGCCCCCGCGCAGATGGGGGCGGGAGTCCAGTTCAAAGACGCCTGGATTCCCGCCTGCCAGACTGTGTCGTAATCTTCAAGCGAGGAAAATGAGCCCTTTTGTCATTCCGGGCTTGACCCGGAATCCAGTGCTTTTTCAAAGTTTTACAGTGCTGGATGCCGGATCAAGCCCGGCATGACAGGCAGAATTTAAGCGCTTTTTTGAATTACGACACAGTCTGCTGCGCGGGCATGACGAACGGATAGCACACCCCAGTGCTTAATATTATTTTAGACAATATTTCTGGTACATATCAGCAGAACCCATCTCAAAAATGTATTTAGAGATGAGTTCTAGAAAGCCGCCATGCTGTTTCTGCCGACCACGTTCCAACCGATAGGAAACACAGGGAACATCCATAGGAGGGATTGTTACAAATGCTTGACGGATTTAGATTTGAGAAACAAAAGGTTTCGACAGGGATTCAGATTGCCTATCGAATTGGCGGAGAGGGTCAGCCGCTCTTGCTGTTGCATGGCTATCCCCAGACCCATTTAATGTGGGCAAAGATTGCGCCTCGACTTGCCGAACATTTTACCGTGGTGATGAGCGATTTACGTGGATACGGTGACAGCGATAAACCGAAAAGTGACCCGCAACATGAGACATACAGCTTTCGGGCCATGGCGCAAGATCAGGCAGGTCTCATGGAATCTCTTGGCTACAGGCAGTTTGCGGTTGCCGGACATGATCGCGGGGCACGGGTAACGCATCGGATGTGCCTTGACCACCCTGATCGAGTGACACAAGGCCGCTGTTTTGGATGTTGCACCGACCTTGACCATGTATGAGCGTGCGGATATGCCTTTTGCAATGGGATATTACGAATGGTTTTTATTGCCCCAACCAGACACCGTTCCCGGAAAGACTCATCGGTGCAGATCCCAAATTCTATCTTCGATACGAACTGCTTGGCTGGTCGCAGAATAAAGAAGCAGAAATCGCCAGTATTTTTGACCCTGACTGCCTGGCGGATTATGAACGCTGCTTTTGTGACCCGCGAACGATTCACGCCACCTGTGAAGACTATCGCGCTGCAGCTTCTATTGATCTGGCGCACGACCGTGATGACCGCGAAGCCGGGAGAAAGATTAAGTGCCCACTTTTAGTCCTCTGGGGCGATGCCAACCGGGTGCTGCAGGCGTATGACATGCTGGATGTCTGGCGCAAGGTAACGGACAACACCGTGGAAGGTCATGTTCTGCCCTGTGGCCATTATCTTCCGGAAGAAGTGCCGCAGGAAGTCATCAAGGCGTTTCAAGCCTTCTTTAAAAACTGAGGTATTTCAATCCTGCTTTCAATCACAGGGCCTAATGCCGTTCCCGCCTCCAAAACACTTGACTTAAGGATTCGAACCCTTATTTTATTGATTCAGTTTGCCAGTTGAGCCCGTTTGCCCGTAATAATCGTCGCTGGCCTGCGACGAGCTCAGCCGAGTCGAAGCCACTCCCACTGGTATTCATGACTGCTTAATTGATGAAACCCCGTCTCAAAATAAGTACGTGGGAGCGGCATCTTGCCGCGATAAGAATTTTGACGACGCGCAACGCAGCTATCGCACAAAAAATGGCAATTTTTATAAATTTGATTAATGGGGTTTATTCTGATATATTGACATTATTATTGAGAATCTCTGAGCGGTAATGGGGCCAAACAGCGCCGAGCGATCTGCACCTCCCGATAAGGTTGCCCGCCACGACTTCCATTCTCCGTTTTAGCCCAATATCCCGGGAATTGAACAATCACAGTCAAATCTATTTCAGTGTCTCTTCAAAACGTTTTAAGCAAGAGAATCTGTACGCCGTTTATACGACAGCGCATCGATATAAAAACAGGTATGAGAAAACATGATCGATAATCATCGCATTCAATTTGAAAGACCCAATCTGGCTGAATTAATAAAAGAAAATACCGTGGTGGACCTGCATTTTCATTCTTACTATTCGGATGGGTTTAATACGGTAGAAACGATTGCCAAAAAGGCACATGACCTTGGAATCGGCATAGCGATAACCGACCATAATGAAATACGCGGCGCAGTTGAAATTGATGGATATCAGGATATTTTCAGCATACCAGGCATCGAAATGACATCCAGGGAAGGAACCCACGTCCTCATTTATTTTTACCAGATCGAAGCGCTTGAAACGTTTTACGGGATCATGTTATCCCCTATATGGGTAATGACATCATGAGTTCCACGGCGCTGGAGATGGAAGAAATTATCAGACGTGCCCGCAAATTTAAAACCGTTATTATCTTTCCCCATCCATTCTGCGGGGTCTATACCGGCATCCAGAATTCATATTTTCCCGAGGATCGTCTCGAACGTATTTTTTCCAAGGTTGACGGCGTCGAGGTCATCAATTCAGAGAATATGAATAAATCGAATTTGCGCAGCGCGCTTTTGGGATTTAACCTGGGCAAGGGAATCACCGGCGGCAGCGACGGCCACCGCATATCCCAGATGGGAAAAGCAGTGACCTATGCAGCGTGCAAACCAAGCCGCAATGCGTTTCTTAATGCCATCAAGAAGAAAAAAACAAAGGTTGTCGGAAAGGAAATCGATCTGATCCACAAGATGACCTCAAACGGCGTGAAACTAAAAAACAATATTAAAAATTATCCGGATCTGGTCGAAAAAAACCTCAAGTACAGCTATACGGTGATAAACTCCAAATCAAAAGAAATAAAAGAAAATGTGAAGCGCAGTTTAAATGGCAAAAAAAGAGAGCGGCAAAAAAAATACAGGGCTATATAAGTATATAAGAATTTGATTTTAAATTGAATTTTACTGTCAACCGCTGCAACAGCGGAAAGCAAATCGCCGGGGACTAAATCCCCGGCGATTTTTATTTGCAAAATCGGTCTGATGGAATTTTGAAATCACTTCTCGTCATTCGAATTAAGATCTTTGACATCGATGCCACCACAATCCGGACAAAAAATTTGAGTTTGGCCGCTGGAGTCATCATTGGTTTCATCCAGTTCAGCAGCCAGCCCCCTCCAGCCGCATTCCTGACATTCTTTCGGGTGCTCACCCATAACCCCACCTCGTTAATTGCAGTAAACGGGATGCTTTTTTAAAACCACTTCTAATAATCCGTTTGAATTCCAGGCGTTAAATTAATTTGGCTCTTTCTTTTATTATATCTAATTTCAATCCTGAGGGCAACTTTAGCCCCTATTTGTCTTCAATATCACCATTGGGGGCCTGGCAAAAGCGGATCACCTTTCAATGAAAAAGGGATAGACCTGGACGACTCCAAGGCAGAAAACTACAAGGATATTCTGGATGCCTTAACCGAATTTGAACTGAATGTTATTTCATCTCTGCGTGGTATTCCTGCAGCGATCTGACTTGCGGCGCACCATCGCGGCGCGCTGCGATGCCTTTGGCCGCCGCAACAGCCGCCGCCGTCGTGGTAATGTAGGGCACTTTATATTTAATGGCGGCTTTGCGTATATTTGAACTGTCCTGCGCACTCTTTCGGCCGCTGGGCGTGTTTACCAGAAGATTTATGGTTTCGTTCTTTATGGCATCCACAAGGTCCGGTCTTCCATACCCCAGTTTGCGCAAGGGCGTGTTTTCAATACCGCGCTCTTCTAAAAAGTAGTGGGTACCTTCGGTTGTCATTATCTTAAAACCCAGCTCTTTAAAAAGTCTGACCGCTTCCAATGCCGCATTTTTGTCTCGATCCGCAATGGTAAACAGTACCGATCCTTCTAAGGGCAAGGGGGTCTGGGTCGCTTCCTGGGCTTTAAAAAATGAGCGCCCATAGGAATGGGAAATACCTAAAACTTCGCCGGTAGATCTCATTTCCGGACCCAGAATCGGATCCACCTCGGGAAACATGTTGAAGGGAAAAACCGCCTCTTTAATACCGTAATGGGGTATGGGCCGATGCTTCAACTCTAGATCCGCGATGCGTTTGCCCAGCATGACCTGCATGGCAATCCTGGCCATGGATATGTTACAAACCTTGGATACTAAAGGTACGGTTCGCGATGCCCGCGGGTTGGCTTCGAGCACATACACCGTATTTTCAAATATGGCATATTGAATATTCATCAGTCCGACAACGTTTAGCTCGATTGCGATCTTGCGCGTATATTCACTAATGGTTTCGATGTGTTTCGGTGCGATGCTTACCGGCGGAATAACGCATGCCGAATCACCGGAATGTATCCCGGCCAGTTCAATATGTTCCATTACAGCCGGCACGAAAGCATCCGTACCATCGGCAATCGCATCGGCTTCAGCCTCAATGGCATTATCCAGAAATTTATCGATAAGAATCGGCCTTTGGGGAGAGATCTCTACCGCTGCCTCGAGATAGAATCTAAGGGATTCCTCATCCTGCACGACTTCCATACCACGGCCCCCCAAAACATATGAGGGCCTCACCATTAAAGGATATCCGATTTTGTCAGCGATTTTCTGCGCCTCATCCATGTTACTGGCCATACCCGACTCAGGCTGGGGGATGTCCAGCTTACGCATAATGAGCCGGAAGCGATCCCGGTCTTCGGCCAGATCAATGGTTTCAGGAGACGTGCCCATGATCTTTACGCCCATCTCCTCCAGTTCAGTCGCAATATTCAGGGGCGTCTGTCCGCCAAATTGAACAACAACGCCTTCGGGTTTCTCCTTTTCATAGATGCTCAAAACATCTTCAACGGTCAGCGGTTCAAAATAGAGTTTATCCGATGTGTCGTAATCTGTAGACACAGTTTCAGGGTTGCAGTTAACCATAATCGACTCATAACCTGCATCGCGGATGGCCAGCGCTGCATGCACGCAGCAGTAATCAAACTCAATGCCCTGACCAATACGATTGGGCCCACCACCTAAAACCATTATCTTTTTACGATCACTGACCGGAACCTTGTCGGGCGCATTGTAGGTGGAATAGTAATAGGCTGCGTTTTCGACACCACTTACCGGTACCGGTTCCCAGGCCTGATGCATGCCCAATGCCTTTCTCTGTTCACGGATTTGCTTTTCCGTCAGGTTGAGCAACAGGGCCAGGTAGCGATCTGCAAAACCGTCCTTTTTGGCTTGAATCAGCAGATCATCCGGCAATGCTTGATCCTTGTACGCGAGTATTTTTTCCTCAAGTTCGACGATTTCTCGCATCTGCTCAATAAACCAGGGTTTGATATGGGTCTTTTCATACAGCTCCTGCACGTCAGCACCTTTGCGCAGGGCTTCATACATGAGAAACTGGCGTTCGCTGGTGGCAAAGCCCAATCGATCTATCAGTTCTTCCAGCGACAACCGATTGAAATTTTTGGCAAACCCAAGACCATAGCGGTTGGTTTCAAGGCTTCGAATCGCTTTCTGCAATGCCTCTTTATAGGTTTTACCCAGACTCATGACCTCGCCGACCGCCCGCATCTGGGTACCCAATTTGTCCTCAGCCCCCTCAAATTTTTCAAAGCCCCAGCGGGCAAATTTAACGACTACATATTCACCGGAAGGCGTATATTTCTCCAGGGTTCCATCCCGCCAGTAAGGGATTTCATCCATGGTCAAACCGCCGGCGAGCAGAGAAGAAACTCTGGCAATGGGGAATCCGGTGGCCTTGGATGCCAGGGCGGAAGAACGGGAGGTGCGGGGGTTAATCTCAATAACAACCACACGACCGGTTTTTGGATCATGGGCAAACTGAATATTGGTTCCGCCAATCACCTCAATGGCCTCAACAATGTCATAGGAATATCGCTGCAAGCGTTCCTGAAGTTCCGGGCTGATCGTCAACATGGGGGCCGTACAGAAGCTGTCGCCGGTATGGACGCCCATGGCGTCGACATTTTCGATAAAGCAAACCGTTATCATCTGATTTTTCGCATCGCGAACCACTTCCAGCTCGAGTTCCTCCCAGCCCAGGACCGATTCTTCAACCAGGATCTGATTGACCAGGCTGGCTGCCAGACCGCGGGCGGCGATAACGCTTAATTCCTCAACATTATAGACCAATCCCCCACCGGTACCCCCCATGGTATAGGCTGGACGAATAACAACCGGGTAACCCAGATCTTCTGCCACCGCCTCGGCATCTTCAACCGTGTTGACCGTCTTGCTGCGCGGCATTTCGATACCCAGTTTTTCCATCGTGGCCTTAAACGCCAGACGGTCTTCACCCCGCTCGATGGCATCCACATTTACACCGATAATCTGGACACCATATTCTTCCAATACACCGGTGCGGGAGAGCTCGGAAGACAGATTCAGACCGGATTGCCCGCCCAGGTTGGGCAGGAGTGCATCGGGTCGCTCCTTGGCGATAATTTGCGTCAAGGTCTTCAAATTCAGCGGTTCAATGTAGGTCACATCGGCCATACCCGGATCGGTCATGATCGTTGCCGGATTGGAATTCACCAACACGATTTCATATCCCATGGATCGCAGTGCTTTACATGCCTGGGTACCGGAATAGTCAAATTCGCAGGCCTGCCCGATCACGATAGGACCTGATCCGATGATGAGAATCTTGTGGATGTCATCTCTTTTGGCCATTATCCCCCCTTTAGGTGAGTTTCAAATGATTTCGTTTCGGCAGTAGATTGCCATCAATTCTTGCGAAAAGAATATAGAAAACTGGATATTGGGTGTCAATCATATTTGTCCGTTGAATCCGGTCGCCGGCGGGATTTTTTATGCCCGGCTGTTGACCCCGGGGCTTGAGCTGGGGGGTGCTTTTCTGAAATGCATCAGATAGTTAACGTGGGTGTTCCCGCCTGCTGAGTATTTTCTTAAAATCGGGTTGTAGTGCAGCCCCGTCAAGTCCTCAAACGATAATCCGGAATTTAGGGCCCAATCCTTGAGCTCCGCCGGTTTGATGAATTTGCCATAGCGGTGGGTGCCTTTGCGTACCAGGCCGAGGATATATTCGGCACCGATAATCGCAAACAGAAAGGATTTCGGGTTGCGGTTAAGGGTGGCAAAAAACACGTCCCCACCGGGCCTGGCCAGTGTTTTACATGCCGCGACGACCGAGACCGGATCGGGAACGTGCTCCAGCAGCTCCAGACAGGTAACGACATCAAATTGATCCGGATGGGTTCCGGCAAATTGCTCGGTGGTCGCCTGTTGATAATCGATAGTAAGGCCGGACTTGCGCGAATGCAGCCTGGCAACCCCCAGGGCGGCCGCGCCCATATCAATCCCGGTGACCACGGCACCCAGCGAGGCCATAGCCTCGGACAGAATCCCCCCGCCGCAGCCTGCGTCCAGCACCGCTTTTCCGGCAAGAGGTGCCCGATCGTTAATATAGTTCAGCCGCAGCACATTGATGTCATGCAGGGCTTTAAAGTCCCCCTGCTTATCCCACCAGATCGGGGCCATGGCCTCAAATTTGGTAATTTCAGCCTCGTCAATATTTACAGCGGGGGTTTGTTTTGAATTATCTATCATTGATTTATCGAATGATTCACCGCAGAGACGCAGAGACAAAGAATTATTTCTCTGCGATCTTTGCGTCTCTGCGGTGAGAACTATTCTGCAACAGTAGTTTTGTTCATGAGACCCCAGAGCTGTGACAACAGCATGCCCGACAGCATCAGCCCGCAACCGAAAAGGCCGCGTGCAGAAATGATTTCACCCAGTATCAGCCAGCCACCGATGGCCGCAAAGACGGCTTCCAGACTCAGCAAAATGGCCGCATGGGCTGGATGGGCATCTCTCTGGGCAATCACTTGTAAGGTATAGGCGATCCCGACCGAAAGCAAGCCGCCATATAAAATGGGAATGGCAGCCTGAAAAATTGAAAGCATGGTGATGTCTTCAACAACGCCTGCGGTGATTAGACTGAGAATCGAACAGGCCACATACTGAGAAAAAGCCAATTTAACCGGGTTGATTCTGGGTGAAAGCCAACCGATGATCAAAACATGAGCGGCCCAGAAAAAAGCGCCGATTAAGACAAGCAAATCGCCCGGTTCAATCGTAAATTCTTCAGTCACACTTAAGAAGTAAAGACCGATAGCCGCCAGAACTGCTCCGATCCAGGTCCCGATTTTGGGTTGCTGCCGCCAGAAAAGACCCAGCAGCGGCACAATTATCACATAAAGACCGGTGATAAACCCGGCCTTTCCGGCTGTCGTGTAGACCAATCCAATTTGCTGTAACGAGGCCCCCGAGAAAAGCGCCAGCCCCAGGGCAGCGCCTCCGAATAGAATGGTTTTCAAACCGGGGGGCGGCATGATCTTATGGGTTGCGATTTGCTGCTCCCGGCCTATTGCCACCAGGGGCAACAATGACAGGCTGCCGATGGCAAATCGAATGCCGTTGAAGGTAAACGGCCCCACATAGTCCATTCCCACCCGCTGGGCGACAAAGGCAAATCCCCAGATGATCGCGGTGGTCAGCAGGAGCGCATCTGACTTTATTGTTACACCTTTCATAAATGGGCACCATACTTTCTGCCCAATTCGGAGTCAAGTGAAACTCCCCGGGTTGAAACCCAGGGCATCTAATACTTCCTTAGACAAACTCCTCCTCCTTGATCCCCTCCCATCCTGGCATATGGTCGCAACGATCAGATGCGATCAAGCAGAAATAAAAATGGTTGATAAATATAAATTCGCAGAATAAATTGATCCCAAAGTTTGCCGGAGTCTCAGCGGCAAATGAAAAAAAATTATCTCTGCGTTCTCTGCGCCTCTGTGTGAGATATTTAAAAGGAGGACTCGATAATGAATCTGGCCAAATTTCCCCGCCGCCGCTATACCGAAGGAAGGACCCCGATTGAAAAACTTGAACGGCTTTCGGCAGAGCTGGATGGGCCCACCATCTACGTGAAAAGAGACGACTTGCTGGGGCTCGCCGGAGGTGGCAATAAAACCCGTAAGCTGGAATTTCTGGTGGCCGAGGCTTTGGACCAGGGCGCCGACACGCTGATTACCTGCGGTGCGGTGCAATCCAACCACTGCCGTCTGACGCTGGCAGCCGCCGTCAAAGAAGGACTCAAATGCAGGCTGGTTCTGGAAGAGCGGGTCCCCGGCAGTTATAAACCGGAATCCGGCGGAAACAATTTTTTATTCCAATTGATGGGTGTCGAAAAAATCACCGTCGCCCCCGGCGGTTCGGACATGATGACCGCGATGCAGGCAGTTGCCGACGAGGTCGCCGCTGAAGGCTGCAAAGCCTATGTCATCCCCGGCGGCGGGTCCAATCCGGTGGGTGCGACCGGCTATGTTGCCTGTGCGGAAGAGATCCTGGCGCAAACCTTTGACATTGGCATCAATATCGACCGAATCATTTGCGCCAGCGGCAGCGCCGGCACCCATGCGGGATTGGTCACCGGCTTTTACGGCAACAACAGCAATCTCCCGGTAATCGGCATCAATGTCAGCCGACCGAAAATTGATCAGGAAGAACTGGTCTATGATCTCGTGCAGAGAACTTCCAAACATGTCGGCCTGAATTCAGATATTCCCAGAGAAGCCGTGGTTTGCTTTGATGAATATGTCGGACCCGGCTATTCTCTGCCGACACCTGAAATGGCAGAAGCCGTTCGAATGCTGGCCCGTTTGGAAGGCGTTTTGATCGACCCGGTTTACACCGGCAAAGCCATGGCCGGACTCATTGACCTGGTGCGCAAAGGCACTTTCAACAACGATGAAAACATTCTTTTTGTCCATACCGGTGGTTCACCGGCACTGTATGTGTATATGGATGAAATTTTGGGTACAGGGTATAAGGTATCTGAGTGCTGAGGACTGAGAACAAGAGAATTTCACTAGTTTTTTTTCTCCGTGTACTCTGTGCGCTCTGTGGTGAAAAAAGTGAAGGAAAAGACGATCGGTATATTGGGCGGCATGGGACCCAAAGCTACCCTGGACTGTTTTGCCAAAATTATTAAAAGCACGCCGGCAAAAACGGATCAGGAACACCTGCGGGTGATCGTCGATTCCAACCCCAAAGTCCCGGACCGCACCGCCGCCATAATCGCCGAGGGCGAATCACCGGTGCCCATCCTGGTGGCCGGATGCCGTTCCCTTCAACAAGCCGGGGCTGATTTTATTATTATGCCCTGCGTGTCGGCCCATTTCTTTCTGGATGAAATCCAACAACAGATCGCGCTTCCCATCCTGTCGATTTTTGATGTTGTAAGCCAAGCCATCATCAGCGACCATCCGCAGATCAAAACCGTCGGGCTGATGGGCACCACCGGAACCATCAATGGCGGTCTGTTTCAAAAACGCCTGGCCGCCGATGGCATCGAAACCATTGTGGCCGATGAAAGCCACCAGTCGAAGGTAATGGAAGCCATTTACGATATCAAAAATTCTCTGCCGGCTCGTTCCAGAGCGCAAATTACATCAGATCTGGTAGATGCAGCCGAGCGCCTTATCTCGAACGGTGCCAGGGGAATCGTTGCCGGCTGCACCGAGATCCCGCTGGCCTTAAAGCAGAGACACCTGTCAGTGCCCTACTTCGATGCGTTGACCATACTGGCCCGCGCCGCCATATTAAAGGCCGGTCTGACGCCAATTCCCTGATCCATGTCTTGACTTGTAGCTTAATTCCAGATTATCCTTGCATTCTGCTCGATCTACCCATTAGAATCCCTAGAAGTGGTTTCAAAACCTCAGATCAGGTTCAAGGGCAAGGCGCAGGCCGATCGAGAAAGCGCAGCATACGTGGGTATGTGAGCATTTATCGGAGGCCTGCAACGCAGCCATTGAGCCTCAGATGGGGTTTTGAGACCACTTCTAATGCAAAACAATGGGTCGTTTCCCATTTTATTGTTTCGACCGTCGAGAGGCATGCAGATAAAGAAATGAAACCCGGTTGCTCTCGTTCGTTTTTAGACCATTGTTTTTAAACAGGTGATGTTATGGCTAGCGCAATCTTGATGGCCGGATATAAAAACAAAATGGAGGTAAAGCGTTACAGCAAGATCGTTGCCGAGCATTACGGTGAGAAATTCATTGAGGCCGGTTACCTGCCTTTAAGGGAATTTAAAGCGGTCAAAGACGGCAAAGAAGAAAAAAAGCCCGTTATCCAGTTTACGCTCGAAAGGCTTTTTGCATGTGATCTGATTGACGAAATTATAATTGTCGGCCATCAGATGTTGCTGGAGCAACGTCTGGGAAAATTTATAAAAAAATTTGCAAAACCATGCCGCTTGATTAATCAGAATTCGCCGATTGAACCGGAGGTTGTCAAGCGGTTCAACATCATCAGGCGCAAAGTCAAATACAATACCATAGCAGGCAATTTAATCAAAGGATACGCCGCCAGCAGCGCCTGTCAGCATAAAAAGCATGCGTTGTTTGTGGCCTCGGATTCCCCCCTGACGACAAAAGAATTCATCGGGCATTTTCTGGTGGCCGCCCAAAAATATCAGGACCAGGCTGCCATTATTTTCCCGGCGATACTCATTGATGCCGAAAAAGACAAACTGGAAAGACACCCGCTTAAGCTTAAGAATGACACGGTGTTTGATTTGCCCGGATTGAAAGATATGTATGGCCGGCATGGATTCCGGCTTTCTTCTTTGATGTTTGCCAACCCTCATTTTTTCGATATCAACACGACCAACACCGCATACAGCCTGCGCAAAGCGCTTAATCCCAACGTCCAGCTGAGGTTGTTTAAAATTACGCGCAACCTGGGCTATCCAAATGTCTATTCCAAATATTTCATCCGAAAAGATTTAAGTATCAAGGAGGTTGAAAACATCACATCCGCATTTTTTAACGGCAAGCTCAAGTTAATTCCAATGGCTGGAGAAGAATCAACATACGACTATGACGGTACTGATTTTGAATATCGTATGATCAATAAGATGCTACAGGATGGATAGAAGTGGTTTCAAAACCCCATCTAAGGCCCACTGGCTGCGTTGGCCCGCGAATTGAAATACTCACGTACTCACGTGTACGCTCCGTTTCCAATTCGCGGGACACCTTGCCCTTGAACCTGATCTGAGGTTTTGAAACCACTTCTAATGAATGAATAAAGGATAGCTGACTATTTGCTCATAAAATTATTTTTAAGAATAAATGAATTCAAACAGTCATATTGCTGCATTTTTTGATTTCGATGAAACCTTGCTGGACGTGGAAAGCGGCGATTGGGCATCCAGTGGCTCCGGGATAGACGCCTGGTACCGTTTGGCTATATTCTTAAAATCCTCTTGGCCAACTTTTTATATCAGCGGCGGCTGCTTTCAGACGAGCGCATGGTCAAAATAATGCTGACCTTCTACAGGAAAAAACGCCTGGCCGACTTTCAAAAAGGTGCGGATAATTTTTATAAAACCTATTTAAAACCTCACCTGGCGCCTGGAATTCTGACACGGGTTCATTTCCATAAAAAGGAAGGCCATATGCTGGTATTGATATCCGGCTCGGTCAGATACCTGCTCGAGCCTGTCGTAAAGGATCTTGAATTTGACCATCTGTTGTGCACCGACCTGGAAGTCGACAAAAACGGCCTGATGACCGGAAAGCCGGCAGACCTGGTGTGCGTGGACCACAATAAAAAAGTGCTGACCTTAAAGCTGGCGCAACAGCTCGAATTAGACCTTCAAAAATCCTACGCCTACGGCAATCATCATTCGGATCTCCCGCTGCTGGAGACCGTCGGCAACCCGCATGTCGTAGAACCCAACAGCATTCTTGAAAAAATCGCCCACCAAAGATCCTGGCCTATACTCGGCTATCGCTAGAATCTATCTCAAAAACGGTGCAATTTTTTTTGCAGTGTAAACCACGTTCACATTAATTAATATCCTGAAATCGTTGCGTTTAAAAGCAAACCGCTGCCATCCTGTCAACTTTCGTTGCGCTTCATATATTCTTGCAATCGTCGGTACTTTAAGCCCGTTCCACCAATCGCTATCCTTTCTTAAGATAAAAAAGCCTCACGCCACCAAAAAATAACATACTGAAATCATATGAGTAAATTCGCGATGGCGATTCAAAATACCATTTCTTTGCCATTTAACAAGATCTGAAAGATAGCCCCGGAAAAAATTTTGGCATGCCGGTTGCTCTATACCATAGCTAAAAAAGAAAGGGAGGGCGGGGAAATGAAATATTACATGGCAAGTTACAGCGGGACGGTTTCAGATGGGATGAATTACAAAGCGCAGGGCAGCGGCAGCGATTTATATCGTCATTTCCCGGAATTGAGAGAAGTTATCAATCGCTATCCCTTTAAGAGCATCGACTTCAGGCTGGCAAACGGTGATCGGCTCAGAATTTACGATATCAATAAAAACAAGAGCCTCAATAACTGAGAACGCAACAAACAAATATCGTCCAAAAATTAGAGAAGAAGGACCCAATGAAAAAAGAACTCTTATCAATTCCTGAAGCGGCAGAACTATTAAGCTGCAGCACCCGCACGGTTCGGCGATTGATAGAAGAACGAACCATTGAAGCCTGCAAGCTCAGAAGCTCAACCCGGGTGGTATATTCCTCTTTACAGGGATACATTCTGACCATTATTGGGGACTATCAGAAAAAAAACGGCCTGGCAGAATTTAAATCATCCGGTTGAAAAAGTGTGACTGGGAGGGACTGCACGGGACCGGTTGGCTTTGCTTAGCTACCCCTAAAAATGATATCCCCTATCTAATACTTTTTCATTAGATATTTCCAGCCTTGGCTGCGAGTATCTAATACTTTCATAATCCATATACCATCTAACTTATTATAAAAATTCATACTCATGCCGTATTGCACCGAAGTGATTGCATTGATAGGATTACGGACGATCCAGCTTAGTTTTTATATTGACAATGATTTGGAGTCTCGAATATACAAATATTAACAGCGCGAATGCCCGTTTTTCTAAATTGCACCTGAAGTTCACGCTGGTTGACCATTCATTCGACTATTCTCACACACCTTCAAGCGACCGTTCACCTCTGATCCGTCCGAGCCACCAAAAAAACGCTGATCTACTTTCTGACTCCGATTGCAACAGCTTAGCGACACCAAAAAAATAATGACGTAAAACCCATCAAGGGGGAGATGGGCATCCAAGACAACAGCACGCTGATTAGGGGGACGCTGTGTACCGTTTGTCTTGCATAAATGGCCGAGTTGCCTCTTATGGGCGGCTCGGTTTTTTGATTTGCACAAAAAGGAGGTATGTCATGAGGAGCTTATTCATTAAGGTATATAAGCAATTAGGTTCGAAAAAACTACTGCTTAAATTGGCCGGGGTTTTATTTGTTCTCTTTTTCTTTTCCCTGAGTGCGAATGCTGCTGTTGGAAACGTATTCGTCATCGTTCGGAAGGCTAGCGCGCCAGATGTTTATCCAGATATTCAGGTAAAAACGATTAGCATATCAGATTATAATTACGAATATGAATTGTATCAGTTGACCTTTAATGTCTCTGCAGGTGACTATTTGGGTTTTTCGCTCGGTTTTGATAATTACACAGACAATCCCGGTTCCGTTTTGTACGACAAGGTTGAACTCAATGGCCCTTCGGGGGCAGTCGCAATTCCTAACTCGGGCTTCGAACAGGGCACAACAGGTTGGAACAAAAGCTGTCCCCCATGGGCAATTTCCACATTTACGGTCTCCGATGATGCCTATGAAGGTTCAAAGGCGGCGAATGTGACGGTTAACAATGCTTCCAATAATGGGTTTTGTTCAATCCGCAATGACCCGAATATCGCTATCGTTGAGACCGGGACCTACACGTTGAGTCTCTACGCCAAAGTGATAGAAGAGGAATTTCCGCCCGATGAAATTTTCGCCATGGAAGTAGGCAACTGGTGGATATATGGCTCGAACAGCGAAAAAAGGGTTACCAGGCTAGATCAAACAACCTTCCGAAAAGATACTTATGAGGTAGAGTTTTTAGAAAACAGTATTTCCTTTGGGAAAGAATGGTACGAACCTTTTAAAGGAGAATTGAGATGGTGGGGATTTTTCGATGACGGTCAATTATTCAAATTTGATAATGGTCTTGTGGTGGCATGGTTCCCCGCCTCAGTGGGCGAGCTTCGTGAGTCTTCCACGGGGGCAGTCGGCTATAGTGGAAGTGTTAACATGACCGTTGATGTGATGGCCGTTGAGCAATTATCACTTAGCTTTGGTACTCTAGACGCTTACAAATTACGCTATAGGCTTACGGACAGCGAGCCGGGTACAGAGGTCCTAACTTATTATTACTGGTTGGTGCCATATTTAGGTATTGTAAAAATGGAATATGAGGGGGAATCAGAGCAACTTACATCCTTTGCCATCGGCGGCGGAACGATAACTCAGGATACCGACACGGATGGTGACGGTCTTAAGGATTATGAGGAACTCAGTATATATAACACGGACAGGCTGGACGCCGATACGGATGATGACGGTCTTACCGATGGCGAGGAAGTAAACACTCATGATACGGATCCAAACGATAACGATACAGATGATGATGGTCTTACTGATGGGGAGGAAGTCAATACCCATGGTACAGATCCAACTAACGAAGATACAGACAATGACGGCCTTAGCGATGGTGATGAAATCAATACCCACAACACCGATCCAAACAACGAAGATACAGATGGAGATGAACTTAATGATGGGGATGAAATCGCCATCGGTACTGATCCGAACAACTCTGATACCGATGGAGATGGAATGCCCGATGGCTGGGAGGATGATCACGGCTTAGATCCATTGACTGATGATGCAGACGCTGACCCGGATGGAGACGGTTTAACAAACTTCGAAGAATACGGGTTGGGAAGACACCCGACTAACGTGGAACCGGATGCACCGGTACTTTTACTGCCCGATGATGCAGAAACCGATATTTTACTGACACCGCAACTGCAAACGCAGAGTTTTTCGGATATGGACGGGCATGACCACAGCCTGACCCATTGGCAGATCGGCAAACGCATCGGAAATCCCGAACCCTGCACAGAGGAATCATTTACCAATTCTGACTACATGGTATTTGATGCCACCTCCGACACCCAACTGACCCTGTTTAACGTGCCGGATTTACTTTTAGATGTCGACACCGGTTATTGCTGGCGGGCTAGATTCACAGACACCGGCAATGCCACATCTGAATGGGCTGACCCGTTTTCATTTACAACAGTTGCGCAGTCTGAAGACGATCAAAATGATAACGGGATCCCCGATGATCAGGAAGCTGACTGTCTGGGGATATTTGATCCTGGTGAGGTGCCGCCAAATACCGTGTGCGTTGATACGCTGGTGGGCAACGCCCAGGTCGGCATAGAACCTTCAGCCAATATTGTCAGCATCGATGCCTTTCGGTCAGTTGATCCCCAGGAGATTCCGGAAAAACTGCAGGGAGTGGAACTGTTAATGGGATTGATGAGTTTTAAGGCAGAAGTTGACCAGGTAGGCGGTACCATGCAGATGACGTTTCACACCTCTATACCGATGCCCATTGAGGCTGAATGCTATAGATATGACCCCGTCAATGGTTGGCATAATTATTCCGCGCATATGGTAGCAATCAGTCCTGATAGAAAAGCGATAACCTTGGAGTACAAGGATGGGGATTTTGGTGATTTGGATGGGGTTGCAAATAAATTCATTATCGATCCGTCGGTTTTGGCGTTGCTGCCGCCGGAGGTGGCGGTGGCGGTGGTGGCGGTGGGTGCCTGATCTCCACCGCTGCATACGGGTTCCGTATGCTAAAAGAATCATTGGCCTTAGTACTTCTTTTCGGACTTTTGATGTTCGGTCTTTTAGAGTTTAGAAAGAAGTTTAAGAAATAAAAATACATTTCCGTTTTTGTGCTAAAAAGGCAGAGTCTTAGGAGGCTCTGCCTTTGTTTTATGAAGCACTGTGGGGTGTTTGCAAAGAAGATGAGACAAACACTTACGCCTAATAATAACCATGAAACTATTTTTGCTTTGTAAATATTTTTATTAACTCGCTAAGCTTTCGATTTAACTACTTAATTTCAGATACGCCCAAAACCAGGTCAACGCTTGTTGCACCTCTCATTGAATTCGGTTCCTGAATCACTCGCGCCCCCGCTTACCACCTGCCAGGTTTTTTCTTAAAAATCCAGCTGAACAAACCCTATCAATAAATATAAAGCAAATTAACTAGTTATTGTTGACTGCCTTTCTGTATTCCTTCTCGCTGAACGATCTTCCTCCACCAGTTTAGAGAAATATGACTACCTGGCATATCACTTGCTCTGGATTGTAAGCAATAGCGGCAAGGTAGATAAAATTTTGATCAATTCGCATGACGAACTGAGGCTTTTTCTAACAAGAAATATTCATAAATCCGGGAGAAAAAAATGGAAAAGATGCATTCAAAAAAATACTGCGTGGGCATTGATATCGGTTCAGTCAGTCTGAACTGTATTGTTATCAACACGGACAAGGAAGTCGTTTATGAATCTGCCTATAAGAGGCACTTTGGAAAAATTGATGAAGAGATTTTAAGTCTGGTTGAGAGATTGTTTCAGAAATTTGGGGAAAACCGGATTCAATCCATTTCTTTCACAGGCAGCCACGGCAAAAAGCTGGCTGAAAAATTGGGCGTCTTTTATGAGTTTGAAACCATCAGTCAGGTATTGGGCACCCTTCACCTGATTCCGGATGCAAAGAGTCTCATCTGTATGGGAGGCCAGGATACGGCTTTACTTCAAATTCATCACGATGGAGATAGATGGGAGCTCGAAAGCTTTAACGCCAACGGGCCCTGTGCTTCGGGCACCGGATCCTTTCTTGATCAACAGGCAGAACGTTTGGCCACCGCTTTGTACGAAAAGAACAAGGAAACATCTCAAAACCATATTGACAGGATTTTAAATGACTTCATCCACCTGGGTCTTAAAAGCGAAAAACCCGCCAATGTGGCCTGCCGTTGCACCGTCTTTACCAAATCCGACATGATTCATCTTCAGAACAAGGGCGAAAAGCTTGAAGATATTATTTACGGTCTGCATGTCGGCAATGCCAGAAACTATGTCAGCACGATTGTCTGCAACCAGATGCTTGAAGATCCGATCATATTTGTGGGCGGGTTGTCCAAAAACGAATTACAGGTAAAAGCGTTTCAGGACTACTATCCGGACCTGATCGTCCCGCCGCATAACACCTCCACCGGCGCGCTCGGCGTTGCCTTAAAAGCCCTGGAGTTAAAAAGAGAAGGATACCTTTGATCTTGGCGACCTGAAAAAAGCAAACCTTCGCGGGGATATTGCAGTGCCCAAGGCCCCCAGGCTGGTCTTGAAAAAAACCAAACTGCCGAATCCCCAACCATCCCGCAGAAAATTTTTGGCGATCAGAACCCGGGCCTTCCTCGGTATCGATATTGGCTCGACAACCACCAAATATGCGTTGATAGACGAAAACCATCATTTAATCCACAAAAGCTATGTGCATACCCGGGGAAAACCGATCGAGGTGACCCAGAAACTTTTAAAGCACATCATGGATGAGCTGGACGATAAAGTCGAGATCATGGGAGTGGCCACCACCGGCTCGGGAAGATATGTGGTCGGTGACTTTTTAAATGTGGATTTAACGATTGACGAAATCACCGCCCATGCCCGGGGGGCGGTCGAAATTGATCCCGAAGTGGACACCATTTTTGAAATCGGCGGCCAGGACTCGAAATACATTTCACTGGTCAACGCTAACCCGCTTGATTTCGACATGAACAAAGTTTGTGCAGCCGGCACCGGCAGCTTCCTGCATGAGCTGGCCAATAAATACGGCATCAATATTGTCGGTGAATTTCAGGATATTGCCCTTTCTTCCAGGACACCGGTCAAACTCACCGATCGCTGCACCGTTTTTATGGAATCAGACCTGGTCTCCTATTACCAGAAAGGCGCATCCCGCGAAGACCTGATGGCCGGTCTTTGCTACGCCATCGTGCATAATTATTTGAACCGGGTTGTCGGCAAACGAAATATCGGGCGGCGGATTATGTTTTTGGGGGGCCCTTCTTTAAATAAAGGCGTTGTGGCGGCCTTTGAAAATGTTCTGGGCCATGGCCTGCTCGTTCCGCTTCACAGAGAGGTCCTCGGGGCCTATGGAGCGGCCATCTGTGTTCAGCAAAAAATGCAATCTGAAGACAAAGACCGCAGCACCTTCAGAGGAATGCACAGCGCAATTCATGATCGCATGAACTTCAAGGAGAAAGTGTGCCGAGTTGACCCAAATTGCCATAATCAGTGCAAGCTCAAAATCTATCAATTTGACAATCGGCGAAGTATCTGGGGCGGCGAATGCGGCCGCCACGAGTTAGCACGAAACCTTAGCAAAGGAAAAGACAATTATTTTAAACTCAGACGGATGCTGTGGGAAACCCACATGGCCGGTGTGTACAAAGAACTGGAAGATCAGCCGCTGATGGAAATTGAGGGTCGCCCGACAATCGGGATGCAACGGGCACTTTACGGCCATCAGACGGCAATCCTGTGGGCCCATTTTTTTGACCGGCTCGGATATCGCCTGGTGCTCACACCACCCACCAGCGCCCGCGTATCCACCAAGGGGGTAGAGAAGGCGGTGGACGGCGTTTGTTACCCCGTCAAAGTCTCCTATGGCCATATCGAGCAACTGGCGGGCAAAACAAGATATCTTTTTATTCCAAGCCTGACCAAGATGCCGACACCGAAGCCATCTGAGACCGGATTTTACTGCCCCATGGTTCAGAGCAATTCGTATATGGTTCGTATGACCTTCGACCTGGACCGGGTATCAATCCTAAATCCGGTTCTTAATCTGAAATACGACCCCGCTACCCTTGCGGTGGAAATATACCGGCAAATGGGTACACGGCTGGGTTTATCTAAAAAATTGATAAGTAAAGCGTTGTCCTATGCAATTGAACGGCAGCGGCAATTCGTGGCGGACATGTATCAACAGGGAGGCAAAATTCTTCGAAAACTGGATTCAAATGAACCCATCATGGTGGTTAGCGGTCGTCCCTATAATCTTTACGACGACAGGTTGAATCTAAGGCTCGGCCAAAACCTGGCCAAGCTTGGCATCGCAGCGTTGCCGATGGATTTTATCGACGCCGGCGCGGTGGACCTGGCGGAATTTCCCGCGATGTTCTGGGGTTTGGGCGCTCAGATCCTCAAAACGGCAAAGATCGTAGCCAGAAACTCAAACTATTTCGGTTTGCATTTGACCAATTTCGGCTGTGGTGCGGATTCATTTGTTGAGCACTTTTACAAATCCATCATGGGAGACAAGGCCTATTTAATCCTTGAATTAGATGAGCACAGCGCCGCTGCCGGTGTTATGACACGGCTCGAAGCTTATAAAAACGTGATCGAAAACAGCATGCAAGCGTCGCAACTCGCAACCCAATTACAAAAGATCCATTCACAAAAGAGGTAAAAAAATGAAATCAAAACAACAAGGTAATTTCGATTCGCCGACAAACCGCATTGGCAAGTTTCATCTTCAGAATAAGACCGTCCTGATCCCCGAGATGAACCGTATCGCCGCTCACCTGATTGCGGCAACTTTCAGAAGTTTTGGCAGCAATGCAAGGGTGCTGAAAACTTACCATGGTCTTGATCTGGGCAAAAAGTACACTTCCGGCAAGGAATGCTTCCCCTGCCAGGTTACGCTGGGAGACATTCTGCTTTTCCTCAAAACCGAGCAGGAGAGACTGGGCGCCGCCTTTGATCCGGAAGATTATCTGTATTTTTTGCCGGAGTCCGACGGGCCCTGTCGATTCGGCATGTACAATACGTTCCAGCGAATGGTGTTGGATTCTTTTCCGGGACTCGAGCGGGTCAGAATCGTTTCGATCACTGCCAAAGACGGCTATTCACTTGAAGGGGTGATTGAACAGGAACGCATGCTAGCTTTCAGAAAGGCAAGCTATATTGCCGTGGTGGTGGCCGACATCATGGAACGGCTTCTGTGGCGCATCAGGCCCTATGAAACTCAGGAAGGCATCACGGATGAATTTATTAAAAAATCCATGTGGCATATGGAATCAATTTTTGAAACCCACGCGCTCACCAACGATTTTGGCCGGATACTGAATGAACTCGAAGAAATTACCAAAAATGGGAAAACCCTGATTGATCCTGCGATTCCGACCAAACCGCTGATCGGGATTGTGGGCGAAATTTTTTTAAGAATGCATGTTGATTCCAATCAGGATGTGATCCGGGTTCTTGAAAAGCACGGCGCTGAAGTCGTTAATTCCTCACTGGCCGAATGGGTGAATTATATCACATACGGGCAATTAAGAGAGAACAGGATCAACTTCCGCTTAAACCTGAAACAACTTAACTTCGGCCGCTTAAAACATCATTTTCAAAAGATCATCAGCTTCGGTGGAGATCTTTTTTACCAGGAAATGAGACAAAAACAGTTCTATAACCGCGCCACCCGGCTGATTGATTTTGAACACGATCATAAAGTGAGCCA
Organism: uncultured delta proteobacterium; assembly: GCA_963706575.1. GTDB lineage: Bacteria > Desulfobacterota > Desulfobacteria > Desulfobacterales > JAHEIW01 > JAHEIW01. Next base: position 52,071 of record CAVPNL010000013.1, read on the forward strand.
TCTGGAAAAGCTGCTCAAGAAAGAAGATATCTTTACCTTTGATGTCACCACGGAAACCTGTCTGAGCATCGCGGCCATCCTGCAATTTGTTAAAGAAGGCTACAATGGCGTTGTCAATGTATATCCCTTCACCTGCATGCCGGGCATGACCACCTCGGCCATTGTAAAGCCGGTTCTGAACCGCATGAGAGTCCCCTATCTGGATACGCCCTATGACGGAAGCTTTCAGCCGGGTCGGGAAACCGCATTAAGGACGTTCATGCATCAGGTCACCCAGCATTTCCAACGCCATGGCAGAAAAGGCATCATTCAGAAACGTGCGGCCTGAACCCGCAATACGGTCTAGCGATATGCTTTTAAGTCAATTAGAAAGCAAAGTGCAACCAGCGCCTCGACGACCTGAAAATTCTGTTCCGGGTCCGGTTAAACCGTCGGCCCTATCAGAAAATAATGTTCAAAAATTCGGTATCTACCGGCTGGTCGGCGGCGGACTGATTTTCATTGGATTAACGGCGGGCATATTCTGGTACCAATTTTCTGAGATACCGATGGGCCAGCGTCCTCCGATTTGGCAGCAGCTGCAATGGCGCTATTTGTTCTGGCTATTGATCTTTCTTCCCGTCGAAACATTTGCGGCCGGTTTGCGGATCTGGGTGATCAGCCGCGCACTGCAGCCCGGCGTGAGTTTATGGACCTGTTTGAAGGCCGAGTGGGCCAACCTGGGTCTTGCCATGCTGACGCCTTCACAGACCGGTGGGGGGGTCGGTCAGATTTACATGCTGAGTCGTGGGGGCATGAATCTTGGTACCGCCCTGACTGTCAGTTTAATTTCCTTTTTGGGCAGCATGGTCGTTTTATTGTTTATTGGTATTTACTCGCTGCTGATCGCCAAAGTCGACCATTTGGTCGTCTTCTTCCAGGGGGCCCTGCTTATCTTTTTACTTATTTTTGCGGTGGTGATTGTTGCAGTCTGCTGGCCCGGATCCCTGCGTTTTGTGATTTCGGGGATTTGCAGGGGGATCCAGAAGATATGTGACAAAAAACACTCACCGAAGAACATCGGTTTACCGCAAAATTCCAGAATCAACCGCTTGACGAATCAGCTGCACAATTTTTCGGAAAAACTGATCGCTCTCTGCTATATGCACCAGGTCAACATGTGCCGGTTTTTCAGTCAGGATAAGGCCAGTTTTGCATGGGTGTGCTTCTTGAGCATCGTCTTTATGCTTTCACGTTCCATTATGGCGTTTTTGTGTCTTCGCTTTCTCGGAATTCAAGCATCCAGCCTATTGAGTGTAATCGAAACCCAGTTAAGCCTGATATTCCTGATATACTTCGCGCCCACTCCGGGAAGTTCGGGCCTGGCTGAAGGCGCGTCGATGTTAATGATGAATGGCGCCATGTCGGCAGGGTTGGTGCCCTATTATAATCTGCTGTGGCGCTGTTCGACACTTTATCTGCCGGCCATCGCCGGACTGGTTTTTCTGTCGTGGGCGATTATTCAAGATACGCGCCGGGTCGTTGACCGCTGACAGCGTAAGATAGATGAGTCCGGTAGATTTCGAAATGCAACATCAACGCGATGTATTCAATCAAGCCTCTTGAAAAATCTTTAAATTAAGTCTAAACAATAACTTGATTAGAAGTGGTTTCAAAACCTCAGATCAGGTTCCCCGCTTTAACGCGGGATTGCACGTCTTTATTTTATCAAATTAATGTGTGCATCAAAGTAAGGCGCAGGCCGATCGGGAAAGTCGTTGTTCTCAGCATACATGATGGGCTAGTATGTGAGCATTTACCGGAGGCTGTGCTGCACCCTTATTTAAAAAATCAGATGCGAATCCCGCTTGCGGGGCAACGCAGCCATTGGGCCTCAGATGGGGTTTTGAAACCACTTCTAGATGAATATGGGACAATGTGCTGCCGGCTAACTCTTGCCGATTGCAGGGGTTTTGATCTCGGTACATGGTGCCTCGAAGATCGTGCGGGTTTAGAAAGAAAAAGATTTCTTTTCGGGTAATTTCCATCAGACGGTGAGATCCGGTTCAGGTTTGCAGCGTTTATCCTGCGTGCCTGAAAAATGCAAGAAAGGAGATACAAATTGCATCCGAAGAATTTGAAAATCTTCATTGGGATAGGGCTTCTTATTTTTGTGTTGACCTCATCGGCCTGGTCGCAAAATCCTCTAATGCTCAAAACCGGCAAGAAACGGGCAGATGCCAAAAATGCCGAAAACGTTTCGCTGCCCAAGCCCCTGACTGCAGAAAACATCGATCATATCGTTGCCGGTCTCAGTGACGCGCAGGTCCGACGATTGTTAATCAATGAGCTTACGTTGCAGGCACAGAAAGAGACGCCTGTCGAGGCGAAACCGGAAGGCATCGCCGGTTTCATCCATAAGATAAGAAACCTGACCGCTTTGCTGCAAACCCGCATTGAATTTATCCGCTCTGGCGGCAGCGCGGCGCCGCAAGAATTCGAGGGCATATACGCCTTTCTTGCCAGGGGTGAACGCGGGACGAAAACCGTGCCCCAGGTCATTTTGAGTGTCGCCGCGGTGCTGGCCGGAGGTTTGCTGATCGAATGGCTGTTCGTGCTCTACACTGCAGCGGCGCGGCGCCGCATCACATCGAGCGTGCCTTCCGGATGGATCGCCAAAATCGGATCCCTGGGCTCGCGGGCCCTGCTGGATTTAACGGCCATCATCATCTTCATCGCCGCGGCCGTAATCCTTTTTTTCTTTTTTTTGGACCGCACTGCCGGCCAGCGCGTGCTTTTGGCCGCTTACCTGGCGGGCTTGGCATTTTTCCAGGTCGCCTATCTGGTATTGCGATTTTTCCTGGCCCCGCGCACACCCGCACTGCGGTTTCTGCCGTTCAGCGACGAAACCGCAGTGTATCTCCATTACTGGCTCCTGGCGCTGACCTTCGTTCTCTGCTTCGGTAATGTGACCAGAGGTGTGATGGGCCTGGCGGGCGCCACCGAGTTGACGCAGCTCAAGTTCGGCACGCTGTCTGGTTTGATCGCGGCCGCGATGATCATCTGGATGATTGTGCAGAAACGCAAGGCAGCGGCAGCCGCATTCAGCGAGGGTCTGCCGGAAGCCAGCCTGCGCTACCGGTTGGCTCAGAAGTGGCATCACTTTGCCGTTTTTGCTGTCTTAGTGCTCCTGGCCGCTGCCATCAGCAGCTCGATTTTGGGTACGGCCTCGAACCAGGCGATACTGACCCTGCTGATGGTAATCCTTTACTTTATGCTGGACTGGATTCTGCGTTTGATGCTGGAGGCGGCTTTCGGCATCGTGGAGCAGCCCGAGGAGCAGCCGGTGGCTGCTGAAGCAGCGGCCGACGAGCCGGAAGATGATATTGAAACTGAAGACGCCGGAGTGCCGGCCGCAGAAGCCTCAAAGGATAAACCGGCCCCCGGCGGCCGCCTGGAACTCGACCGCATGAAAGGTCCGCTGCGCACCGCCCTGCGTCTGGCCCTGGCGGTATTGCTGTTTTTCTGGATCCTTGACATCTGGAACCTTGATCTCCCGATCGGAGAGGCGGTGGTCCGGACCCTGATAAAGATTTTGGTGGTCGTGCTGATCTGTTACGTTGCCTGGGGCCTGGTGAACGCTGCGATCATGCGCCGGATGCGCGACGAGATGCCGGAGGAGGATGAGGAACAGGAAGAGGGCGGCGCCGGCGGCTCGCGCATCGCCACCCTGCTCCTGCTGCTGCGCAAGTTCATGCTGGTGGTCATTATCGTCATGGCCAGTCTGATTGTTTTATCGGCCCTGGGGGTGAACATCGGCCCCCTGATTGCCGGCGCCGGTGTCTTCGGCCTGGCGATCGGCTTCGGCGCCCAGACGCTGGTCAAGGACATTATCTCGGGGGTGTTTTACCTCATGGACGATGCCTTCCGGGTCGGCGACTATCTGGAGGTTTCCGGCACCAAGGGAACGGTGGAGCACATTTCGCTGCGCTCCCTCAGGCTGCGCAACCCGCGGGGCCAGGTCTATTTCATTCCTTTCGGCGACCTCAAGCTGGTGACCAACCTCAGCCGCGACTACGTCATCATGAAGCTCGACTTCCGGGTGCGCTATGACGCCGACGTGGAAAAAATTCGCAAGATTATCAAGAAAAAAGTCTATCAAAAAATCGCCGAAGATCCCGAGCTGGGGCCCAAACTGATGGAACCGATCAAATCCCAGGGCGTGCGGGAGATGGATGACTCGGCCATGGTCATGCGGGTCAAATACAAAACCAAGCCGGGCGATCAGTTTGCCATCCGCAAAGAAGTTTACCACCTCATGCAGGAAGCGTTCAGGGAAGAAGGCATAGAGTTTGCGCATCGAAACGTGACCGTGTACATGCCGCCGGAGGCCAGCGAGGCGGCGCGCAGGCGGCGGATGAAGACCAGCAAAAAGATGCGAAGGCAAACAGCGAAATTCAGCGCCAGGCCGCTGCAGCGGCAGCGTTGGCAGCCATTCAGGCCCAGGAGGAGGCAGAGAAAGCCAAGAAGAAATCTGAAAAATAAGACCTTTTTTACGCACTGCACCTTTTAAACCCTTGAAAGCCTTGCAACCCACCCGAACGGTGCAACTTTATTTGCATTGTAAACCTCTCCTTTCCTACCTAACCCATTGATTTAATATATTATAATTAAAATTACAGGGTTACAGAGTCAACTTATGTTGCACCCTCATAACAAGCAATTTTAGATCGGATTTTGCTTGTCTAAACAGGAATTAATCTTTTTCAATTCAGATTCCATTTTCAATTCAAAACATATCCTGTTGAAATTAATAGGATAAATTTCCAACACGCTGTTTTCTTTAGTCTCCGGAAAATTATTAAAGGCACAAAAATAAGAGATCTAAACGTTTTTGGAACAACAGTTGCTCTTTGATTGATTAAGAAAAGGAAAGAGCAATCAATCTAAGGCCAATCATTAGAATATCGTTTTAAACTTTATTAAGGGAGCCCATCATGAAAATTTCATCTAAAGTGCGAGGACTAATCATAGCCGCAATCATTTTACCGCTAACGGGTTGCATGAGCGCACATCAGCACTACCAGCAAACCCATGGTGCTCAGGAGCGCCAAATGACAATTGGTATCGTGCAGAAAGAAATAAGGAACGGTATGTCGGCTGCTGAAGTAGCCGAGGTACTGGGGTCACCCAACATTGTGACAACCGATGGCGAAGGTCGCGAGGTCTGGGTTTATGATAAGATTTCGACCGATGTGACGTATTCAAATGATTCCGGGGGCGCAGGCGTTATTCTTTTAATTGGCGGCGCAACCGGCGGTACTGCCGGTGGAGGGCTCGGTTCGGGAAATTACAGTCGATCTGCAGGCGCTCAATCCAAGACCCAGCGAACCTTGACCGTGATAATTAAGTTCGATGAACAGAATAAGGTGCGTGACTTCGCATATCATTCCAGCAGGTTTTAACAAGGAGAAAGTGTGATGAAATTGCGTAGAACTTTCAAAATAAGCGTAATTTTAATCTGCCTGAGCTCCTTTTTGGCCTGTCAGAATAAGATCCTCAGAGAAGCGCTCACATTGTCACCTGAATCTCTTAAAGACCGCCAATTGCAGACAAGACTATTTGAAGGCAGCGATGAAAAGAAGATACTGACTGCATCTGCGGCCGTGCTTCAGGATCTGGGCTTTAACATCGACGAGACAGAGGTCAGCGCCGGTGTTATCGCGTGTTCCCGAGAAAGGGATGTTACAGATTCCAAGGAAGTGGTGCTGTCAATAGCGCTTTTGTTCCTGGGTATTTATCTTCCCTATGCCGAAAAACAAAAAGTGTTCGCCTCACTGGTAACGAGGCCCTTGAGCCATAAAAGAATTGCTGTTCGTATTACCTTTCAACACATGGTCTGGAATAGTGATCATGTCCAGATCAAAAACGAGCAGATTAATGAGCCTGAAATCTACCAGGAGTTTTTTTCCAAGCTTTCAAAGTCAGTTTTCCTGGTAGCTCATGAGATATAGGAGGCCTGTTATGGAAAAACGTGTCCTGATCATATTTAGCCTGATCTTTGTTCTCGCTATTGCAGCCTGCGCCGGAAGGCAGAAAAACATCCTTGAAACGACCGAATCTCAGGTGAAGCTGCGGAGCATGCAAAGCCGCGTGTTTGACATGAGTGATCAAAACCGCCTGCTACGAACCATCATAGCGACTATGCAAGATTTGGGATTTGTGATTGACGACGCCGAAGAGTCTCTCGGAACTGTTTCAGGTACAAAACGTTCCGTTTATTTCTTACGGATGACCGTATCGATTCGACCCAGAGGAACCCATCAAATGATTGTTCGCAGCAATATGCAGTTTAACTGGGCGTCCATAGAAGACCCGGAACCCTATCAACATTTTTTTTCAACATTATCCAAGGGGCTTTTCCTGGAAGCACAACCGATAGAGTAAATCAGCGGTTATCAGCGATTAACGGGCAAAAAAGCCAGGGCATTTTAATTGACAGACTTACGCCGGCATAATATTGTTTTTAATGGGGATTCTTTATCCAATGCCGCATTTAAAGAACCGACATAATTTATTCATCATCTCACTGCCGCTTATCATTGCCTATCTGATATTCTTCAGCGCCTGTATCAATGATTCTCCCCGACGAATTCCGCCCAAAGCGCTCAAGGGTGTTCTCGATCTCAGCGACTGGGACCTCAAAGAAGACGGTCCGGTTGATCTTATCGGTGAGTATGAATTTTACTGGTTGCAACACCTGCTGCCGGATGATTTTTCTAAAACAAATCCGGGGGAGAAAACAGAATTCATTAAAGTGCCCGGGTATTGGACTGGTTATAAATTGGGAGGCATGGAACTGCCTGGGCATGGATACGTTACCTACCGTCTAAACATTGTGCTAAACAAACAGCAGGGACCCCTTGCTTTAAGAACGGTTGAAATTTCGAATGCCTACAGCATCTATGTAAACGGGCAAAAGGTGGGTTCTTTGGGACAAGCCGGTAAAAGTCGCGAGACGACCGTTCCGCGGCAATTCCCCCAGATCATAGATTTTGAGCTCAAAAAAAATCAAATGGAACTCATCATTCAGGTTTCCAATTTCCACCACAGACGCGGTGGAATCTGGGAAGTTATTCAACTGGGAAGAGAAAAAGATCTGCGCGCAGCCTGGGAGAGAAGGCTTAGCTTTGATCTGCTTTTGATCGGCAGTATTATGCTGATGGGCCTTTACCATCTGGGGCTTTTTATGGTCAGAAAAAAGGACCGTTCACCACTTTACTTCAGCATCTTCTGCATCCTGCTTGCACTGAGGACGCTCACCACCGGTGGAAGATATCTCGTTCTTTCTTTCCCTGATCTAAGCTGGGAACTTATGATCAAGTTCGAATATCTTTCATTTTATCTGGCCGTCCCGGCTTTCGGGATGTTTATGCGATCGATTTTTCAGAAATTTTCAGAAGGATTTCTTCGTTCCATAGAAATGCTGGCAATTGCTTTTGCAGGTGTTGTCATCTTTACCCCGGCAAGATTCTTCTCACATACCCTCAACATATACGAAATCATTATCCTGATGACAGTTATATACGGGCTATACGTGATCATTGCCTCTTTGAACCAGAAGCGAATTGAGGCATCCGTATTTCTTCTCGGGTTTGTTATCTTATGTCTTACAATCATTAATGACATGCTGCATGTTGAAAATATCATACAAACAGGCTTTTTTACCCAGTTTGGCTTTTTTTTCTTTATTCTGTCCCAGGCGTTTCTTCTCTCCTATCGTCACTCAATAGCCTTGACAACAGTTGAAACCCAACAGATAGAATTAAGAGATACGCTTGAATCCCTTAAAGCCGAAATCATCGATCGGGTGCAGGCTGAAGAAGCACTGCGTGAAAGTGAAGAAAAATACCGAACTATCCTCCAAAGTATCGAGGAAGGGTATTACGAGGTCGACCTGGCCGGCAACCTGACCTTCTTCAATGATTCCTTGTGCAAGCATCTTAAATATTCAAAGGATGAGCTCATGGGAATGAACAACCGGCAGTTTACCAGCAAAGAAACTGTCGAGCGGGTATATAAAACATTTAATTCGGTCTTCAAAACCGGAAAGGCCGCAACGGCATTTGACTGGGAGATGATCGCCAAAGACGGTAGTAAAAAATTTGTCGAACTGTCTGTATCTTTAATACGGGATTCGGAAGGCCAGCCGGTGGGGTTTCGGGGAGTGGCGCGAGACATTAGCGAACGCAAAAAAGCCGAGGAACAGGCCAAACTCCATCAACACCAGCTCATGCAGGCCAGTAAGATGGTGGCATTGGGCACGCTGGTTTCCGGTGTGGCCCATGAGGTGAACAACCCCAACAATTTTATCATGTTGAATTCCCCCATTTTAAAAGAAGCCTGGGACAATGCCCTGCCGATCCTGCAAAAGTATTATGAGGAAAATGGTGATTTCCTCGTCGGCGGCATGAATTACAGCGAGATGCGCGAAAATATTCCCACCCTGTTTTCCGGCATATCCGACGGTGCCAGACGGATAAAACAAATTGTTGATGACCTCAAGAATTATGTAAGGGATAACACCGCCGATCTGACCCAGTCGGTCGATATCAATGAAGTATTAAAGTCAGCCGTTTCGCTGCTCTCCAATATGATCAAAAAATCCACCAATAAATTTTCAATCGAATATGGCAAAAATTTGCCGCAGTTACGCGGAAATTTCCAGCGACTCGAGCAGGTCATGATAAACTTAGTTCAAAATGCCTGCCAGGCGCTGCCGGATGCTCAAAAAGGTATTTTTATTACCATCCAATTTGATCGTAAAGCCTCAAATATCGTCATTAACGTTCGCGATGAAGGCATGGGAATTCCTCCCGAGACGCTTCTGAATATTACCGACCCGTTTTTTACGACCAAACACGATTCCGGTGGTGTCGGGCTGGGCCTGTCAATTTCTTCAAAGATCGTTGAAGAGCATGGCGGTACCCTGAACTTCAAATCAGAAATCGGTGCCGGCACAACGGCAGAGATCACCCTGCCTGTTGATCGAAAAAATCAAACCGTGAAAGGGAAACCAGAATGACTGAATCAACCTATCCGCAATTTCCCGTCATGATGGTCGATGATGAAGCCCAGGCCATAACCAGTTTTGAAATGGCGCTGCGCTCGGCAAATATGAATAACTTCATTCGCTGTCATGACAGCCGCGATGTCATACCGCTGCTTTCCAGCCAGGAGATCGAAGTTATGCTGCTGGACTTGAGAATGCCGCATATATCGGGTGAAGAGCTGCTTCCGATCATAACCAGTGACTACCCTGAAATTCCGGTTGTCGTTATAACCGGATCAAACGATGTGGATACGGCCGTAAAGTGTATGCAATACGGCGCATTTGACTACATACTTAAGCCGGTTGAGAAAAGCCGTCTGATTGGTGGCGTCAAGCGGGCGGTCGAACTGCGAGAATTGCAGCGTGAAAATCAGTTGCTCAAAGCCCATGTATTGTCGGACAAACTGGAAAAGCCGGAAGCCTTCTCAGAAATTATTACGGTCAGCACCAGCATGCGGTCCATTTTTCAATATATGGAGGCCATCGCCAACAGCCCGCGGCCGGTGTCGATAACCGGAGAAACCGGTGTCGGCAAAGAATTGGTCGCTAAAGCCGTTCACACCTTAAGCAACCGTAAAGGCGATTTCGTGCCCGTGAACGTGGCCGGCCTGGACGATCATGTTTTTGCGGATACCCTCTTTGGCCACAAAAAGGGCGCTTTTACGGACGCCCGCGAAGCACGCAGCGGTCTAATTGAGCGGGCAGCGGGGGGCACCCTTTTTCTGGATGAAATCGGAGATATGAGCACGACTTCCCAGGTCAAGCTGTTGCGTCTTTTACAGGAGGGGGATTTTTTCCCGCTGGGATCGGATGTGACCAAACGTTCCGATGCGCGTATCGTGGTGGCCACGAATCAAGACCTTGATGCACTGCAGTCATCCGGACAGTTTCGCAAAGATCTGTATTACCGGCTATGTGATCATCAAATTCACATACCGCCGCTGCGCAGGCGACGGGAGGATCTGGCGGTTCTGGTTGAGCATTTTTTGGAAAAGGCGTCTAAAACGTTAGATAAAAAGAAACCGACACCACCGCTAGAACTGATCACACTGCTATCAACCTATCATTTTCCCGGAAATATCAGAGAACTCGAATCCATGATCTTTGATGCGGTCAGCAGCCATGCATCCGGCAAGCTGTCCATGGACTCGTTTAAAGCCCATTTATCCAAGGTTTCCGTGACCGATGCGCCGGATTCACCCCTCGAAAAAGGAGCACTGATCAGCTTCTCGCATCAATTGCCCACGCTTAAACAAATCGAACAATTGTTGATTGATGAAGCCCTTAAAAGAGCCAACGACAATCAATCCATTGCGGCGCTGAGTTTGGGAATATCGCGTCAGGCCTTGAACAAGCGCCTTAAAAAAATGGCCGAGCAGCAAGATTCCGCATCACAATAAGATCATAGCACGCCTGTATTGCCGACGCATGCGCACGATATTTGTTCTTGATTACCGCAAAATTCAGATGATAAAACAAATTAAATTCTCTTATTCGGTTATGCAGAAAGCCCAAGTTAAGCTCTTTCAACCACGAAGCGCACGAAGGACACGAAAAGGGATTTTAAATTTATTCTATCCTACCTTCGTGATCTTCGTGGTGAGATAACTATCGGAGGTATTCAACTGGAGATTTCCAGATAACCACATTCTCTTATTTTTCGAAAATATTTGTTTGGGTTATCAATTAGAAAGGTTAAGTTGCTATGCCTGAAATCCGAATTGATCCTAAAATATTTGAGGATTATCCCTCTTTCCGGCGCGGGATTGTCATCGCCGGAAAAATGGATAATCAGGGTCACTCCAGCGAAATAGAGGACCTCCTGAACCGCTCAATCGCCCAGGCTGCCCAACAACCCATTGACCTTAAAGCTGACGCGCGCACAACGGTCTGGAGTGATGCGCACCACCGCTTTGGTTCAAATCCGAATAAATTCCCGCCGGCGCATTGTGCCCTATTAAAGCGTGTTCAAAAACCGGGTGCCGCAATACCGTTTATCAACAAAGTGGTGGCGATTATGAACATCAATTCGATTCAGGATGTAACACCGGTGGGTGGAGATGACGTTGTTCGGGCCAATGGTAGCCTGGAACTGCGATATGCGGACGGCAGCGAGAACTTTACTCCGCTGGGCCGCCCCGATAGTAGCGAGCACCCCGTTGCCGGGGAAGTTATCTATCTGGTACCCGAATCAAACGAGGTGATGTGCCGGCGCTGGAACTGGCGTAATGGGCATCACACCCGTATTGCCGAAGATACCCGGTCAATCGTCATGAATATCGACAGCCTCGGAGAGGACAGTGAAAGACGGGCGATTGCGACCCGCGACCGGGTGGCACAGATGCTTGAGGCCTACTGTCAGGCTAAAGTTGCCACAACACTGCTTGCTCCTGAAAAGCCGAGCTACTCATTTAATCTATAATTTGCAGGCAGTTGGATCAAGTTTTTAAAAGAAGTGCCGATATCATTAAGGAATGTTTGCCAGAAGATACCTGGCTCACGGCCTTGGCCATGGGAAGCCGAACATATAAAATTCAAACTTTAGTATGCACGGTATATGAGTAATGGATGATAACCCCGAAAATAGAATCAATGCTCGTATCAAGTACAAGTCGCCGGTGACGATCGAAAATTTAAAAGCCGGCATCATTTATCAGGCCAGAATGCTCAATTTCAGCAAGTATGGATTGTATTTTGAGGCCGACAGTTTGCTGGGTCTTGGCGATGAGGTTTTTATCGGTATTGAATATTCGCCATATGCTGATTCGCAGGATACTTACGAGTGTGTGCGGGCAAAAATCATGTGGCGCCGGGAATTGCCGACTTCCTTTTTTAAATATGGTTATGGTGTTAAATACAGCATTGATTATGATAAGCAAAAATTGCGAAACGGCAGTTTGAAAATCGTAGAGGATCAAAGAAAGCACGTCCGAAAACGTTATTCCAAGCACATCATTTTTTCTACCCGGAATAAAATTCTCAGTGGAATTACCAAAGACATCAGCCCTTCCGGCGTATTTATCGAAACCCAGGACCGTTTAGAAGTGGGACAGACCGTCACGCTCGTTGTCCCATTAAAAAATGATCGAAAAGCCAAAATAAAGAGTGAGATCATCTGGGCCGGCCCGGAAGGTTTCGGGGTAAAATTTTTGCAAATTAAAAAATAGGCGTCCACCGATTCCCCATTTCCCATTTCCCATAACGTTACATTTACTTAACTTTTCAATTGTTGTAGGATGCCATGGTGACATCATCACCGTATCCCTTTTGCGCATTCTTTGAGGTCAACAATAAATTAGGAGGGTAAAATGACCGCAGTAATTATTATCGGGGGCATCATTCTTTTGGCAATTATAATTGTAGCTGCTATTTACAACAGCCTGATTACACTTCGAAACCGCTACAAAAATTCTTTTTCGCAAATCGATGTCCAGCTCAAACGCCGCTATGACCTGATCCCCAATCTGGTTGAAACGGCCAAAGGTTATATGAAGCATGAACGCGAAACCCTGGAGGCCGTCATCAACGCCAGAAACAGCGCCTTGAGTGCCAGCCAGAAAGCATCCGGAAATCCCGGAGATCCGGCTGCCATGAAAGACCTGGCCAGTGCCGAGACCTTACTGACAGGGACGTTAGGCCGCCTGTTTGCGCTCGCTGAAAATTATCCTGATTTGAAAGCCAATGAAAACATGCTGCAGCTGCAGGAAGAGTTAACGTCGACTGAAAACCGGGTTGCCTTCGCACGTCAGGCCTTTAACGACGCAGTGACCGCTTACAATATTGCCTGCGAAAAATTTCCCCATACGATCATCGCGGGCATGTTTAATTTTTCACCGGCTCAATTGCTGGAATCCACCGAAGCTCCCGAAGAAAGAAAAGCACCTAAAGTTTCCTTTTAAGAATTATAAAAAAAGTATTTAACACTCGATGGCAGAGTTCTATTCCTAATATAATTGCTCACAACAATAAGTGAGCTAAAATTAAAAATGAGCTAAAATGCCTAAAGTTATGGTTTCGCTGCGCTCCGCCTTTTATTATATAAATGATAGAATGCCTCAATTTTAGGCATTTTAGCTCATTTTAGGCATTTTAGGCATTTCTAACTTTTGAACACCTTTTGTACTTTTTTTCTCCGCTCTCGAAGAGAAGCTGCTAACTTTGAATTAGAGCAATGGATTTTTTTAAAGAACAGGATAAATCACGAACAAAAACCACCCAGTTAATCGGTTTATTTATCCTGGCCGTTGTGGCTGTCGTATTGGCGGTTTACGTGATTGCCGTCATGGTTTTGTTTTTTTACGGCGCCCGCCAGCCGGGTTTCAACCCGAACAACTTTCACTGGATCCAGCCCCGTTTGGGATTCTGGGTGGTCAGCGTCACCCTGCTGATTATTTTTATCTCAAGCGCAGCTAAAATTATCGCCTTGGCGAAAGGCGGCAGCGCCGTTGCTGAAAACCTGGGCGGAAGACTCATCAATGCGTCTGCCACCGATCGTGATGAACGCAGGCTGATAAACGTTGTCGAAGAAATGTCGCTTGCTGCCGGTGTCCCTGTGCCTCAAGTTTATATCCTTGACCGCGAAAAAGGCATCAACGCCTTTGCTGCCGGCTACTCGCCCAATGATGCGGCGGTGGCCGTTACCCGCGGATGTTTAACCCAACTGAGCCGTAATGAGCTTCAAGGCGTCATTGCCCATGAATTCAGCCATATCCTAAACGGTGATATGCGCTTAAATATTCGCCTGATCGGTTTTCTTAGCGGAATTATGGTACTTGCCCAGATTGGATATCTTATTCTGCGATCCAGATCCAGCAGCCGAAAAAGCGGGGCCCAGATTGTTGTGGTGGGATTGGGCCTGCTGATCATCGGATTTGTGGGTCAATTATTCGGCAGGATGATCCAGGCAGCGGTATCGCGTCAGAGAGAATTTTTCGCGGATGCCTCATCGGTGCAATTCACGCGAAATCCCAGGGGAATTGCAGAGGCGCTAAAAAAAATCGGCGGATTTATGACGGGATCCAGAATTGAATCACCCAACGCCGGAGAGATCTGTCATATGTTCTTTGGTAAAGCCATTCGAACATTGTTTGCCACCCACCCGCCATTAACCGACAGAATTTATCGACTGCAACCCGATTTCAACGGCCAGTTTATCCCGCTGGCGATTTCGGATGAAGAACCTGCGTCGCTGGCGTCTGAGCCCCCAAAATCTGAGTTGGATGCAGCCATGCAGCCTGTAGCAGGATTTGTGATCGGCGCCGACTCCGTTATCAAGCGACCGGGAAATATAACGCCGCAAAATCTTAACCGCAGCCGGCAGCTTTTGGCCGCAATCCCGGAACCGGTCAAAAACGAACTCAGCGACACCCTGGGGTCAATCTGCGTCACCTGCGCCCTATTATTGGAAAAGGATTCGACCTTAAAAGCAAGGCAGATCAAAAGCCTGCACAAAGTTGCGCCTGAGGACGTAATTCGGCATATTTTGCTCCTCGAAAACGAATTGAAAGATATCAATCCCCAGTTGCGGCTTCCCATCCTGGATCTTGCCATGCCGGTTTTACGACAGATGTCCGCCCGTCAGTATGCAAAATTCCATGAGCTTGTTCAAATCCTCGCGGAGGCCGACGCCAAACTCTCTCTTTTTGAATTTGCGCTGCTGGAAATCATCACGCATCGGCTGGGAGCGACCTTCAGACGTCATAAAAGGGAAGTGATTTATAAAAACATCGAGTCACTCGCAGGTGATGCCGTCAATATCCTTTCAAAGCTGGCCCACGTGGGGCATCCCGCAGAGGTTGCAGCCCAGGCCGCTTTTAATTCCGGATGGTCGAAATTGCATATCAGCGCTTCAACTCGGGACTGGGACATGCTGCCGGCCGGCAAGGTGTCGTTTAGCGTGCTGCGGGTGGCCCTGAAACGGTTTTCGCATGCCACCCCGGGGGTTAAAAAAGCCATCCTGGATGCCTGTGCCCACTGCGTGCTGCATGACAAAAAGGTGACGGTCGAAGAGGCGGAGCTTTTGCGCGCCGTTGCCTATACGTTAGACATACCGCTACCACCATTTCTCGAAGCCTTTGGTGAATAAACCCGATTGCAGAAAAAATTAGTTGTAAGCGCAATAAAAAAATTGGCTACTTCTCGTGTTCAGGGCGGTTCGGTAGCGGATAAGATGCGGCGCGCGGTCCAATAGTATTTTCCCCAGTAGGTTGGGTCGATTTTCGAAAGCGTCACACCTTTGTTTTTGGAGGCGTGCACAAATTCGGATTCGCCTAAATAAATCCCGACGTGACGCGGATAAGTCGGCGGTTTAAAAAACACCAGATCTCCGGCCTGCAGTTCCTTAAAGGGTATCGGCCGCCCCTGCCTTGCCTGCGTTTTAGTGGTCCGCGGCAAATCAACCTTAAAAACATCTTTATAAACCGCTTTCACAAAGCCGGAACAATCGATCCCCCGGCTGCCGGTCCCCCCCAGGTGATGCCGGGTTCCCTTCCATCTACCATATTCCTGGCGCAGGCGTTTCTCGATCTCAGCATCATTAAAATGCGATTTGACGGCTGGAGGATGCGTGGTTCCTGTGGTTGTCACGCGAGACTGTTTTGGGGATGTCGCACACGCCGAAATCAGAAAAAATACTGCCAGGACAATCAATCCATGAAAGCTTAAAGATTTATAACTGCAACAGATTTTAAACGCGCGTTCCATTTTTTGTTCCCTATTTTACAATCGCTAAATATGTTTATTAATAAATGAGAGCTTTCTATGGTTACAGATCGGCTAAAATCCCGATTTCTTGAGTTTTAGCAAAGCATGTGCCTGCACTAAGCCGCACAAATTCGTGCCTATGTTTATTGGAGACGGCCAGTCGGTCTGTAAAGTCGACAGATCGATTCGATTTCAAAAAAAGGAGTGCGGAAAAGTTGCCTATGCAAAACCGTGTTTTACTATTAGAAGAGGTATTCAAATTTAATGGAGGAAAATCTATGCGTACCATAATCATAGCTTTTATTTTGGTGATCGTATCTGCTCTGTCGCTATCAGCGGAACCCGGCCTAATCAGCTTAAAAAGTTCGCATGACGTCAGAAATACAGCCGATCGTCTGGAAACGGTTTTAAAAGAAAAAGGGATGACCGTATTTTTGCGGATCAATCATAGCGAAGGTGCCCGCAAGGTGGGTGAAAAATTGCGGCCGACGCAATTGGTGATATTCGGTAATCCGAAAGTCGGTACGCCCCTGATGCAATGCAGCCAGACGGTGGCAATAGACCTTCCGCAAAAGGCACTCATCTGGCAGGATGAAAGCGGGCAGGTATGGCTGACCTACAATGATCCCCAATACCTGGCGGCACGTCACGGAATCGATGGCTGCCAGGCGGTAGTCGTGAAGGTGCAAACCGCACTTAAAAATTTTACCCAGGCCGCCACGCAGCCTTAAACCGCCGAAGGAAATCATCTATGTTCGATTGCGCCTACCTGATTGAAATCCTAACCCCCCTGAGATCCGATCAAGAAAACGTCAAAGAAAATATGGGGCGTTTTGCCGGGCGTTACCGCCGCATTATGGATTCAGGCTGCGGGGTGTCTATTCCGGACAATCCCATGGGCCGGCCGCGCTATAATGCCCTGGAAGCAATCGATAGTTGCGGCCTCTCGATCGATCCGCAAAGAATGGTAATAAACCTAAATACGTTCCACACCAAAGACGAACTGGATGGTGTGCTCAGCAGGGCCTCATCAATGGGTGTCAAATATCTTCTGATTATCCGGGGTGATGGTGGACCGGACTTGGCAAAGCTCAATCCCCAGAGCATTGGCGGGCAAAAGACCATCGCAACATCCATTGACCTGATCCGCTACATCAACACAGGGTATGCGGATAGCTTTATCACCGGTGCGGCCTTCAACCCGTATAATCCGATCGATTTTGAAACCCGGCGGTTGCAACAAAAGATGGCAGCGGGCGCCAAATTTATCATCACCCAACCGATCATCGGCCAGGATCCCCATGTGGATGCACTTCAAAATTTGGGTATCCCCGTTGTCATCGAAGCCTGGATGTCAAAGAATATCGATCTTCTGTATAAGAGTGTTCGAAAACAGAAAGATGCGTCATCCGAGGTGTATGATCCCGCACAAAACCTAAAAGTTCTGCACGACGCCTACCCGCAAAACTGTGTGTATCTTTCGATGCTCAGCTTTAAACAGGACTGGAAGCATCTCCTGCCGAAGTTATAGAAGCGGTTGCCGGTTGTCTGAGTGTAAAAATTCTGAATTTCAACTTACCCTTCCAAGCTCGAAACTTCAAAGGCTCGCTTGATTCCCGATGATCAATCGTTATCATATTAGAAGGATAGGTTTCAGACATTGTATGCAGGACACATCGTTTTAGAAGCGCATGAAATGGAGATGATATGTTGAATCAAACAGAATCAGTGAAATCCCGAATTGATCCGGTGTGCGGCATGTCCGTAAATCCCGGGACGACAAAAATAATAGCGACCATCGAAGGACGGCAGTATTATTTCTGCGCGGAAGGCTGCCGCAAGGCATTTGAGGAAAACCCTGGAAAATATATCGAGCCGGAATGTGCAAAACCCAAAAGCTGGTGGGGGCGCTATATGGCCAAACTTCAGAAAGCCACTGGCGGCAAGCCGATGAAATGCCACTGATCCTTATTTTCAAAAAGCGCCGCTCAAACGACCGAGCCGGATAAACACAGCCCCTCAGCCGGTAGCAGGATGGTTAACGGGAATTGCCGGTATCATATTGGTTGAGAAGTTTCTGGACCCCTTTGAAATACGGCAAATGCGGACGCATGTATTTGAAAAATATACGGCAAAGGATGTATATTGGAATGAAGGTGAAGATATATCCTACCGACTTTCCGAAAATCAGCGACAGCGGAAATGCCAGATCAAACTGCACCTCGGAAAATCTCGTCTGCATCCACCCCAGTGCAAATGGTATGGGCCACAGGATCCCGGCGGAATAGGCCACCATCGTAAAGAAGTGCTTTCCCCAGACATCGGTCGCCTGCTTGTTTAAAGATTTGTAACCGTCTTTGTCCCCGGCACGGTAAGCCGCTATGGAAAGCATCTCCTTTTCCTTCATTTCCTTGGACATGGAATCCAAATAACGCTTGTTGAACCGGATGGCCAGGGAAATGCTCAACTCGCCGATGACAATGCAAATAAACGCAAGGATCGTGGTGCCGATGAAATAGTCGATAAGGCCATAACCCGAGATTCGGTAAAAGGTGATCAAAAAGCTGTCCGCCTGCAGGGCAAGCGTATCAAAAAGGCCGTAGATATCCATGAATATCTTTTGGTTAAAGTTGCTGCCCTTCTTCGCCCCAATGTTCCCAATTTGCAAAAGAGCGCTTTACCTTAACATTTCAGCGGATGGGGGATTAACCTGCGGCTGTTCGGGACCGAACTCAAATAGATGTTCGGCCCCGAACCCGCTACACTCAGAGCGCCCGAGGGCCTATCATAGCATTTGAATGCCGAAAAAGCCTCGCAGGGTGTATCTTAAGCCGATGTACAGCGCCAAAACGATGAATATCCCTTTTAAGACCTTGGCGGGTATGTACTTGCCGGTCCTCGGTCCGATCATGGAACCAATGAAGATGCCGATCAACTCCGCTCCGATCAGGGTCCAATGGACCACGACTCCCTTCAAGACCATGAAATTGAAGATGGCAAAAATCATACCGATCAACACCGAAAGCGCCGAAGTTCCCGCCACCACGAACATGGGCAGCCCGACCACGCTGGTCAGGAAGGGCACGTAGAGAAATC
The DNA here is from genome assembly GCA_963706575.1 of uncultured delta proteobacterium. Classification (GTDB taxonomy): domain Bacteria; phylum Desulfobacterota; class Desulfobacteria; order Desulfobacterales; family JAHEIW01; genus JAHEIW01. Next base: position 70,960 of record CAVPNL010000013.1, read on the forward strand.
CGCCGCCGACACCCAAAAATGAGGCAATACAGGAAATAAAAAACCCACCGACGAAGGCCCATATCGGACTGAAGGTGAATTTTTGTCCGAAAAAGGAAAATTCGGTTTTGACTAAACTCCATTTCAGCGTTTTGATGCCCTGCTCGGTGATGTCCTTTTTTTCTTTGATGCTTGCTTCAAATGCCTTGGCCGCCTCCTGGGAGGATTTCTTTTTGGCCTGTCCCTTGGGGGTCATTTCGTAGATCATGAACCCGCCGATGACAAAAACGCACAGCCCGAACCAGCCCTGATATTGCGAGAAGCTGATTTTGCCCGCCGTGGTAAAAACCACCAGCAGGGTGGCAAAAAGGGCTCCAATCCCCATGAAAAAACCCAGGGCTGTGACCAGCCGTTTTTGCCGGGCGTAGTTGATGCTGGATACCAGGGCTGATAGGCCCACCAGCCACTGATTGGAAACCCGGATGCTGTCGGTAACAAGCTTGTTCAAACCCGGCGCAGACGCTTTAAAGGTCTTGGCATAGGTACCGAGTCCATAGATGGTCATGTGGCCGACGCCGGCCATGATTCCCCCAAAGGCGCCGACGGTGGAGAAAATCCAACCCACCCAGATGGCCCACAAAAGACCGATAATGGGATTCAGCTTCGGGGACCGCCCGGAATGCCCAGATAGCCCTTCTCCGCATCGGGATTGATCTGTCCTTTTTCGGTCCCCTGAGCTGCTTTGCGATCGCTTCCTCCACCGTCTCGGCTGAGGCATCACCGGCTAAAATAAATGGGACAGCTAATGTGAAAAGCAGCAAAATCGATCCGACAACCAAAATAGTTTTCCTCATGTCCTCCCTCCTTAAAATGTGAATTGATCAGTTAGCCCTAAAGGCCTGTCTCATGCAGCTGTTTTGTATTTAAACACCATTACGATATGATTTGATATCAGCAGATTAATAGTTCCCAGATTCGGAAGTCCTTAAAAATTGGATATTTTTGAATAATTAAAGTAAACTGAAGTTTAATTCATAAAGGCCTCATGTTCATATCAGTGCAATAAAAACATTGCAATTTTATTTTTTTTCAGCATTGTTTACCATTCTTTTTGACTTAACTTTTTTCCCATTATCTAATATAACGTATCAAAATTATGAATAGATTGCAGATCTTCTACCAGGAGCCGCAATCGGTGCTAAAACCGGTGCAAGCTGTTATAATTATTGCTGAAGCAGAATCAAATGGTAAAGTGCCGTTTTCGAAATGGGCACTATTCGGATCGCATCATATATTGCTTTTTGTTCAAGGATTTTGTAATGAGTCCAATTTGAAATTTTACTGCGGAGGAGAAATTAAAGTCATGAAAGAATCGGTATTCAGTATTTGCGGAATGTGCACGGTCAGATGCCCCATTCAAGTCGAGGTTGAAGACGGGGTTGTCAAATGGATTGAAGGCAACCCCCAGGATCCGGGTATGGCCGGACGCCTGTGTGCCAAAGGCTCCGCCGGCCTTGCCATGCTTTATGACTACGAAAGACCCCAGCACCCCATGATCAGAGAAGGCAAGCGCGGAGAAGGCAAATGGAAAAAGGCCACCTGGGATGAAGCCCTGGACTATATCGCCAAAAAATTGAAAGCCATCATCAAAAAGGATGGTGCCAGGAGCAATTGCGCTGAGTGATCGCGGCGGACCGTTTCGCGATATCCACCGCAGTTTTCTGAGGGCCATCGGTTCGCCCAACTACTTCAACCACGATTGCACCTGTGCACGCAACGTTCAGCATGCCGCCCTGTCGCTTTTTGGCTCCGGCCGCAAGACCTTTAATTATGATTACGGCAACTGCAAGCATCTGGTTCTATACGGCCGCAATGTATTTGAGTCCTCTGCGGGTCAAAGCAGGCCGGTAAAATTATGGACATGCTCGATAAGGGCGGAAAAATTACCTACATCGACCCGCGGGCAGCCGGCACCGCCATGAAGGCCACCCGATACTGGGCGATTCGCCCGGGCACGGACTATGCCCTCAACCTGGGAATTATCCACACGGTGCTGCGCGGACAAGCTCTATGATGCCGAATTCGTCAGACAGTGGGTGTTGGGATTAAAAGAGCTGGAATCATTTGTGTCTCCTACACACCGGAGTGGGCCGCTCAGGAAACCGGAATTCCGGCCAGATGAAATCATTGCATTTGCGCATGAAATCGCCGAGGATCGACCGGCGGTCATTTTCCATCCGGGCTGGATGGTGGCCCGATATACCGGATTCGTTTTACGCAATCCGATCGATCTATATCTCTGAACGCTCTGATGGGTGCATTCGAATCGCCCGGCGCGACTCTTTTTCCAGAAGGGCCCCGGGGATGTCGGAGAAAAGGGCCTGAAATCCCTGATGGATACCATCCCCAAGCCCGAAGAAAAACGGGTGGACGGATGCGGCTGGAAATACAAGCATTTCGAAGCCGGACCGGGATTGTTGCATTTGATGTATCAGGCAATTTTGAGCAAAGAACCCTATCCCATTAAAGCCTATATCGCTTTTCGACATGACCCCTTGCTGTCGTTGCCGGACCCGGAAGCCCAGAAGAAAGTATTCGATAAACTGGATCTGCTGGTCTCGATAGACGCTAATTACAGCGAGACGGCCTGGTATGCCGACGTGCTGCTGCCGTCGGCGACCTATCTGGAAAAATCAAGCGTTTTATCAACCGGTAAGGGCCTCAAACCCCAGTTTCAGATGCGGCAAAAGGCGGTGGATCCCCGTAACGAGGCCAAACCCGACTGGTGGATTTTCAAATCATTGGCCGAGCGCCTCGGGGTCGGTAAATATTTTAAATTCAGCGATATCGAAGAGTTCTGGGAATGGCAGCTGGAAGGCACTGGCGTCTCGGTGACAGATCTGGAAAAAAAGGGATCCGTCGCCCTGACCGATAAGCCCGTCTGGTGGGATCGCCTGCAAAGATCTTAAATTCAAAACGCCTTCGGAAAAAATTGAATTTGTGTCCAGCCGCCTGGCCGAAAGCGACATCGAATCGTTCAAACCCTATGAGCGCCCGAAACAACCGGAGCCGGGATATTTTCGACTGGCATTCGGCAGAAGCCCGGTCCATACCCACGGCCGCACTCAGAACAACCCGGTCCTCAGCGAAATCATGCCCGAAAATTCATTATGGATCAATGTTGATGAGGCTGCTAAACTGGAAATCTCCGATGGTGACCGGGTTCAGGTCACATCTTCCGACGGCAGCCACAGCGGCACCATAAAGGCCTTTGTTACCGAATTTATCCATCCGGAGTCGGTGTTCATGGTCCATGGTTTTGGCCGCAAGGTCCCTTGGCAGACCCGCGGGTACAACAAAGGGCTGGGTGATTATCGCTTTGAAACTGGCCTGCTGGATGTTTATGACCCGGTCGGCGGCGCCATCGCGCTGATGGAGTGTTTCGTTAAAGTTGAAAAAGTCTCATAACAGAAATGGAATCGGAGGAATATCCATGAGCAAATATTACATCTACCAGGATACCCGGCGATGCATCGGGTGCTTCAGCTGCGAGTCCCATTGCAAAATGAAAAACAATCTGCCGATCGGGCCGCGTCTAACCCAGATTGTTTCGGTCGGTCCTAAAAAAGTCAACAATTTGCCCCGTATGGCCTGGGTGTTCATGCCGTGCTTCCACTGCCAGGATCCGTGGTGTGTGTCGGCCTGCCCGACCGGGGCCATGCAGAAACGGCCAAAGGATGGCATCGTATTTGTCGAATCCGAACTGTGTGTGGGCTGCAAGGCCTGCATTACCGCCTGTCCCTGGGGGACACCGCAATGGAATCCGCAGACGGGTAAAGCCGTTAAATGCGATTATTGTATGGACCGCGTTGACCAGGGTTTGCAACCGGCCTGCGTCACCAAATGCATCACCAAATGCCTTCATTTCGGTGAACCGTCAATTAAATCTAAGAGCCGGAGAGAACGACACGCTCAGCAGGTTGCCGATTTTGACTAAAACCGAAACAATTCATTTGGATGAATCGCATCTGCGTTGAATTTAGGGATCAGCTAATAGCGCATTTTCGGCATAGGAGAGGAAAAAATGCCCGCTCAGATCTGCCCGGTTCACCAGACCGTCACAACGCTCGGTGAAATGATCAACGCCGGCCGGTTGAAAACCCCCCGCAATCGTTGGACAGTAGAAGAAATACGAACACTTTTCAATGATATTGCCTGGGGCAATGCCGGCGCCGAGCATCTACCGGCGGTAGAGGCCAAATTGCAGCAATTAAAATCAGAGTGCGCCGATGACGCCTGTCGTGAAGTTGCCGATTTTATCGAATCAGCGGTTTCCCAAAATCGGGAAGTTTTCACCAGTCATATCGATACCCACAACTGCCCCACGGGCGAATGTGTGAAACTCGCACCGGCGCCCTGCCAGATGACCTGTCCCGCCGGGCTGGATATCCCCACCTATGTCACCCTGATTGGCTTGGGCCGAGATGCCGAAGCCATCGATGTCATTCGCAAAGATTGCCCTTTCCCCTGGGTCTGCGGGCTGGTTTGTACCCGCCCCTGTGAGTTTATGTGTGTGCGAGGCCGCATCGACACGTCGATCGCCATTAAAAACCTCAAAGGCTTCGCGGCCGAGCGGGCCATGTCGGAAGGCAGTTATCGGAATCCTTCAAGGGAGCCCGCCAAAAACAAAAAGGTGGGGGTGATCGGCGCCGGGCCCGCAGGGCTGAGCGCTGCCTATTATCTGGCACTGAAAGGTTATGGTGTCCGCGTTATCGAACAGCACCCGGTGGCCGGGGGTATGCTGTTGCTGGGCATTCCCCGCTATCGGTTGCCGCGCGAAATCATCGACCGTGAAGTCGAAATGCTGCGAAACCTGGGGGTCGAATTCAGCTTTGACACACGTTTTGGAACCGACATCACATTTGATCAATTAAAAGCGGAAGGCTTTGCAGCCTTTTTCTTTGCAATCGGCGCGCATCTGTCATTTCAATTGAACATTCCCGGTGAGAAGGATTTTTCACAGGTGATTGAGGCGGTCGATTTTTTACGGCAGGTGGCCCTGGGCGATCGCCACCCCCCCGGAAAAAAAGTCATCGTTATCGGCGGCGGCAATGTGGCCATTGATGCTGCCCGGACCTGTTTGCGCCTGGGCTGCGAATCCGTAGTCCTGGCGTACCGGCGAACAAGGGCGGAAATGCCGGCCGACATAGAGGAGATTGAGCAGGCGGAAGAAGAAGGTGCCCGATTCGAATTTTTAAACATTCCTTTAGAGATTGTTGGCAGCCAGGGCCGGCTTGAAGGTCTCAAATGCCTGCGGGCCAAATTGGTGAGCATCGAGGGACAGGACCGTAAATTTCCAAAAGCCATCGATGGCAGTGATTTTGTCATCAAAGCCGATGCGGTGATTCCGGCCATCGGCCAGCAGGTGGATGCCGCCAGTCTGGAATCTGTGGCCGGACTGGATTGGACCCGTCGCAAAACCATTCAGATCAATACGGTCACCACCGAAACCGGCGTAGCGGGTATTTTTGCAGCCGGTGACGCCGCTACCGGACCGGCCACGGTCATCGAAGCCATCGGCGGCGGCAAGCGGGCGGCAGAATCCATACACCGCTATCTGTCCGGAATACCCCAGCCAAAAATGCCGCCGGTCCCCAGCCGCCGGGGACGAATCGAATGGTTGAAGGTGCCCGCTACCACAAAAATGACCCTGAAGCGACCCGATATGCCATTGCTCAATATCGACCGGCGACGGACGACGTTTCAGCAGGTCGAGTTGGGCTACTCGGAAAACATGGCACGGGAGGAAGCACGCCGCTGTTTGCGTTGTGATATCTGTCTGCGCTGCGGGAAATGTGTCGAGATCTGCCGCGATAAAATGGGGGTGGATGCGCTGCAAATGGGTTATTTTGACTTTGACCATCCGGTCGCAACAGATTATAGAGTCACCGAAGAACGCTGTATTCTGTGTGGTGCCTGTGCCACCAATTGTCCCACCGGTGCCATGAAAATGGAAGATAGAGATGATGAACGGGTATTGTCGCTTTGCGGCACGATCCTCAATCGCCAAAAACTGCTGCACTGTGAGATGTGCGGAACCGTTTTGGGACCGGCACGCTATCTTGATTTTGTTAAAAGCCGCACCCGGGCAGTGGCCCGGGTAGCTGACGATCGCAATTTGTGCGAAATATGTGCCAGGCGGTCAACCGCCAAATCCAGCGCCGATGATGCACCGGTCTGAAACCGACAGAACAAATGGTAATGCATTAAAGCATTAAAATGAAAGTCAGGGTGAAACATATGGTTTTTCGTCGCGGTCAAAAAGTCGAAATCTTCAAACGCTCCACTGATGAGAGCTGGGAAAGCTACATGGATGCATATGTGGGTCTGCACGGTATCATCACCGACCCGGACAGCACCATAAATGACCCGGATGCCCTCGTGGAAGTGAGTTTGGAGGGCAAGGGCACCCACCGTTTTCCGCAGGATTGCATTCGGCTGCTGGAGGACTGACAAAGGACTTTTGGCAAATACCCGATTGAATTTACAAGCACAAGGTCCATGAAAGTACATGAATTGTTGCCTCTAAAATCTCGCCCGGTTTACACGCTTAGCAGTGATCAAACCGTCGATGATGCCATCAATCTAATGACGGCAAAAAAGGCAGGTGCCTTGATCGTCACCGAAGCCGATCATCCGGTGGGCATATTCGCGGAAAGGGATGTCTTCCGGGCTCACATTCGAGACAAAACCGCTGCGTTTACGGATATTAAGCTGAAAGATGCGATGAGTCCTAAATTGTTGATGGCCAAAATGGAAGACGAGGTCGGCAGCGTCATGTCCATGATGATTCAGGCCAATATCAAGCACATGCCGGTTATCGCAGAAAATCAAATCGTTGGCATGCTGACACTTCCGGATCTTATCGAACACCAGTTCGATATGCTCACGGAAGAGCTTCATCATCTTCGAGAATACATTGAGGATCTGCATCATGCCGGGCGCGATTGACCGGTCGCCTCGCTTCTGCTGTGAACGCCGGTGGATACCCGCAACCCGCAGCTGCCTGCTGCCTTTTTTCGCATGAGGATCAAAACATGATCAAGATCATAATCGATGGACGCGAATATGAGGCTGAAAAGGACATAAGCGTCCTGGAAATCGCCAGAATCAACCATATCCCCATTCCCACCCTGTGCTTCCATCCGTCCCTCAGACCCTCGGGATCCTGCAGATTATGCGCTGTGGAGGTGCCGGGAAGAGCGACGGGCCGGCAGATAACCATGTTATCCTGCATTCTGAAGGTAAAAGATGGCTTGGTCGTGAAGACTCAGGGGGAGGCGGTTCGGCGCGCCCGCAGCCGGGCGTTTCGAAATCTGTTGAATATGGCGCCTCAGGCCAAACGCATTATCGATCTGGCAAAAGCCTACGATATTGACCCGGGTCCGCCGCCGGACGGTTGCGTGCGCTGCCGTCTGTGTATCCGGGTGTGTAAAGAAATTGTGGGGCCCGCTGCGCTGAAAATGGAAAAACGCGACGGGCTCAATTTTGTCGTCCCCGTCGAGGGCCGCTGCATCGGCTGTATGACCTGTGCCAATATTTGCCCCACCGATGTGATCAGCGCGGTTGATTCCGAAAATGTCAGAACCATATCGATTCGGGATGAAATCATCGGTAAACATCCGCTGGAACGCTGTGAAGGCTGCGGCAAACTGTTCGCGACCCCGAAGTTTTTAGAACATATCCACAAGCGCACCGCCACTCACATCGACACCAAATCTCACCATACATATTGCCCCACCTGCACCAAACTGTTTTCAGACCGCGTCGAGACGTTTAAAAAAAGACCCGGTAAATAATCGAGGAGTCGGGGTGTTTTCCCGTCATGCCCGCGTAAGCGGTCATCCAGCCTTCGTCCCCGCGCATGCGGAGATCCAAAACAAAAAAACATTTCTGGATTCCCGCCTGCGCGGGAATGACAAGTCTTGAATAAAAAACACTCCGACCCATCAAATAATCATCGGGTGAGAACATCTTTCAGTTTCAAACAGGCCCTTATCGCCGCAACCCTTTTCATCGGGCTTTGAATGGTTACATTGATCGTATTGACTCAATTTCCGAACTGCTGTTTCCAAGAAAGATAATTGTGAAGATGAACCCGGCTGAAGCGAATTTGCAAATCGATAACAAAGAAAGCAATCAATACGCCATCCCGCATCCGACATTCGGGGAGGCGTTCAGATTCTGGGTAAAGCTCGGCTTTATCAGCTTTGGCGGACCGGCCGGACAGATCTCGATCATGCATCACGAACTGGTGGATCAAAAAAAGTGGGTCAGCAACGAACGTTTTCTCAATGCGTTGAACTATTGTATGCTGCTGCCCGGCCCCGAAGCCCAGCAACTGGCCACATACATCGGCTGGCTGCTGCACAGGCTCCCCGGCGGTATTATCGCCGGCGCATTTTTCGTTATTCCATCCATCTTTATCCTGTTCGCTCTAAGCTACACCTATGCCGCATTCGGCACGATTCCCTGGGTGGCCTCTGTGTTCAGCGGGTTGAAAGCGGCCATCATGGCAATCGTCGTATCGGCGGTGATCAAGATCGGCAAAAAGGCCCTCAAGAACAGTGTCATGGTAGGCATTGCCGCCCTTTCGTTTATTGCGATTTTTTTTCTCAAGGTCCCATTTCCGCTGATCGTTCTGGGCGCCGGCCTCCTTGGTCTGGTCGGCCGTTATGCCATACCGGCAAAATTTGATGCCATCAAAGGCAAGGATGCTCGCGATTTCGATTCAGGTTATGTGCAGATTTGCGAAGATACTGAGGTGTGTCACATCAATCCGTCCACCAAAAGAAATATTATTCTCATCGCCGTATTTGTTCTGCTGTGGTTGGCGCCGGTGATGATGCTTTATGTCTTTCTGCCGCATCGTGTTTTTTACACCGAAGCGCTGTTTTTTACCAAGGCTGCTTTTTTAACTTTCGGGGGCGCCTATGCCGTTCTGGCTTACATCGCCCAGGCAGGGGTCGAACAGTATGCCTGGCTGACGGGCCCACAGATGATCGACGGTTTGGGACTGGCCGAAACCACTCCCGGCCCCCTGATTATGGTCGTTCAGTTTGTCGGTTTTATGGCCGGATGGAATCATCCTGCAGGCTGGAGCCCGGTTGTCGGGGGGGTGGTCGGTTCACTGGTCGCCACTTACTTTACCTTTCTGCCGTGCTTTCTGCTTATTTTTCTGGGTGGTCCATATATCGAAAAATTTCGTGACAATGCCACCCTGTCCGCTGCCCTTTCCAGCATCACCGCCGCCGTGGTCGGTGTCGTTCTCAATCTGGCGGTTTGGTTCGGGCTCCAGGTGCTCATGCCTGCCGATGCAGGCTTCAACTGGTTTGCCGCCGCCATCGGATTGGCTGCCTTTGCATCGATACAGTGGCTTAAGGTTGGCATGACGACGGTCATCGCAGCCGCGGGTATAATCGGATTCATCTGGTATCAGTTAATTTTTTAACCGTCGCTTCCAAATAGCCGCCTTACGCTTTTTCAACCCGGGCAGCAATGGATCCACCCATTTCTCCGAGTGCCATCCAGTCTCCTTGAACATTCCCAACGGTTAAAATGGGAACCGCCGCCTCGGGGGCATCACCGCTGCTGGCCGGCGTGGGGCCGAAAAACAGGCAGAACCACTGGTTGGGTGCATGCCAGCCCAAATCACCAACATTCATGACCGTGCCCTTCTCACCGGGATGGTCCCCGAAATCCACCGTTGGCGGCCCGTAATACTCATCCCCCCAGCGACTGCCGCTCCATTCGAATGGCAGTGCGTCGGCCGCCGCTTTTCCGGCGGGCGTATCGTTAAACTCTCCTTTGAGCTCGAGATCACCGATTTTAACAATGATGGGTGTGGGCATTTGCATGTTTCTCCTTTCTGCTCTGTAAGCAAATTCCTATAATATCCCTCGACTATTGTAAAGATTGCGCAGATCTTGCCTTAATTCAAAATTCCCTCAAGAATATTTCGGGAATGCCGATATTTAGGGATGCAGGAGCAGTCACCTTTTAAGAAAGATCCCGCAGACAAGATATAAAACCAGGAGACCCCATATGAATCGTAGTTGTCGAAAAGGGCTCATCGCGGCCTTGACCATTCCGGACAGTTAAAGAAAAAGAAATCTAAAAAATGGGTCAAAGCAAAATAAAAAAGCCGTCACTAATATGGATTTGCCGAAGGCTATCCGTAACAGCAAAATTAATCAGGTGAAAAATAATGGAAACCATCGAAATAAAATCCGTCAAATCCTGGAAACGGGATGTTATCGAGTATTTTGAGGACCTAAAATTTATTTGCAGTGATTACAATCGCACGATTTTAAGATATCTGGGCAAATTAAACCGCCTGCTGCATGAAGAACGCATTGACCAGTCCGAATATGATGACCTCAAAAAAAGCCTGCTGAAAGCCTCAGAAGCGATCAATGATGTCCCGCGGACCATCCTCGACATAAGGTAGGGTTCGGGATTCAGAGGTTCACTGTTCTGGGTTTTGGATATTACCGGATTTAACATACTGTTGCATTAGTTGCATTAGTTTCATTTGTTTTATTGGTTAAATTTTGACCAATCGAACCAATGGAACCAATCAAACCAATTAAACAAAAAATAATTTGCCTGAAACCTAAAATCCGAACCTTTAAATTTTTGAACCTTTGAACCCTGAACCTGTTGCCACTTAGATCTCTTTCCGAATCGGATACACCGGTGCTTCTTTGCGGGGTTTCAGATGCACAACCAGAATGCCCGCCACAATTAACGCCAGGGCAATCAGAATCTTCGAGGTAATCGGTTCCCCCAGCACCAGCCCACCCAGAGCGACCCCGGCGATCGGCATAATAAAAATAAATGAATGCAGGGCCACCGCCCCATATTTTTGAAGCAAGGTATTCCAGGCCACAAACCCGAAAGCTGCCGTCACCAGACTCTGATATAAAACTGCGCCGATAACCTGAAGATTGAGTTTATATATCATCGGTCTATCCCACAAAAGGGCTTCCACAAAAAAAATAGGGACCGCAAAAACCATGGAATAGAGGGTTATATGCACCGCGCTAAAGGCACTGATGATTCGTTTCAGGTAAATTACACTGCATGCCCAGATAACGGTGGCTGAAAGGATAATGAGATCCCCTGCTCTGAAATCCGCCGTCACCCCTTTCTTTTCGGCGAACATGAAAGCCACCCCGCTGAAACCCAAAAGGATACCAAAAAATTTCCATCGGGTAATTCGATCACCGGGTATAAAAAAATGGGCGAGGAACAGAACCCAAAACGGAAGTAGATTGGCGATCAACGTACCGCGAGATGCATTGGATTTACTGAGTCCGAGATAGAACAGGGACAGCTGGACTACAAAAAGTGCCGCCAGGATCAGGAGCTGATAAAACTGGCCTTTTTTAAACGCCAGGGATTGCCCGGTGGCTCTGGCCCATATATAAATGGCAAGGGATGCAATACTGAACCGAATTGCCGCGGTCGTGAAAACACCCACGCCGCAAAAGGCCAATTTGATCGCCACCGCATTGGCACCAAATAAAATGCATAAAAATGCCGACAAAATGCCGGCAAGAAAAGAAAATTCCGGGTTATCGCTTTTCGGTTTGTTCATCGCAACATTTAAACCACGCCCGTCTGCTTTCCCACTTTTGTAAATGCCGTTATTGCCATATCGAGCTCTGCCGTAGTGAGGGCGGCTGAAATCTGAACCCGGATTCGGGCCTTGCCTTGGGGCACCACCGGATAGGAAAATGCAATCACATAAACACCTTCGGCCAGCATCGCTTCCGCCATCCGCACGGCCACTTTGGCATCACCCAGCATAATCGGCACAATCGGATGATCTCCCGGATTGATCTTAAAACCAGCTTTGGTCATGCCATCTCGGAAATGGGCTGTGTTGCGCGCCAATCGGTCCCGCAATTCGGTTGAGGCACTGAGGGTTTCAAGCACTTTGAAAACAGCGGCGGCAATGCCCGGAGCCAGTGTATTGGAAAAGAGGTAGGGACGCGAGCGCTGCCGCAGGATATCGACAATTTCCCGTCGCCCGCTGGTAAACCCGCCGGATGCGCCGCCCAGCGCTTTGCCGAAAGTGGAGGTAACAATATCCACCCGGTCCATGACGCCGTGGTATTCGGGGGTGCCACGGCCGGTTTTTCCGATAAAGCCGGTCGAGTGCGAATCGTCTACCATCACCAGCGCCTCGTAGCGGTCTGCCAGGTCGCAGATGCCTTTCAAATCCGCCATGATGCCATCCATCGAAAAGGATCCATCGGTGGCAATCAATCGGAACCGGGCATCCTGCGCCTCTTTCAGCTTGGCCGCCAGATCCTTCATATCATTGTTTTTGTAACGAAACCGCCTGGCCTTGCAAAGGCGAATACCGTCGATGATGCTGGCATGATTGAGCTCATCAGAGATGACGGCATCCTCAGAGCCCAAAAGGGTTTCAAAAAGGCCGGCATTGGCATCAAAGCAGGAAGAATAAAGAATCGTGTCCTCGGTACCGAGAAACTCGGACACCTTTTGTTCAAGCTGTTTGTGCAGTTGCTGGGTGCCGCAAATAAAGCGCACCGAAGAAAGACCATAACCCCATTGCTCCAGGCCCGCTTTGGACGCCTCCACCAGTTCCTGGGTGCCGGCCAGGCCCAGATAATTATTGGCGCAAAGATTGATCACCTGGCGGCCATCGGCCAGCTGAACCCTGGCCCCCTGACGTCCGGCAATGACACGCTCGTCTTTAAAAAGGCCACTGTCGCGAATCTGCTCTATCTCTTTGATCAGATGATCTTTTATCTTACCGTACATGTTTTCTCCTCTTCAACGCTCTAGCAAAACAAAAAGTTTATCATTTCAGATTACACTTAAGGGCTAATTGAGCGAGTGCCTAAAATGCCTAAATTGAACTAAAGTGACTAAAGTTGAAAAATTCTGTCCATTTAATATTATTGCTCACGCAAAGCCGCTAAGCCGCAAAGAAAGATAATTTAAATTTTAAAAAATCTTGGAATCTTTGCGTCTTTGCGCCTTTGCGTGAGGCTTAAATCTCTCGCTCGTTTTTGTCAATCTTCAGTCCAATTAAGAATGACCTTGCCCGATTTACCGGATCGCATGATCTTAAAGGCTTTTTCATAGTCGGTATAATTAAACCGGTGGGTAATGACCGGGCTGATATCCAGACCGGTCTGGATCATGGCGGTCATTTTATACCAGGTTTCATACATTTCACGGCCGTAGATCCCTTTAAGGGTGAGACCGTTAAAAATGACCAGATCCCAGTCAATGACCGTATCCGCAGGCAAGATCCCCAGCATGGCGATTTTGGCCCCATGACACATGTTGGTCAGCATCGAGCGCAGCGCATCCGGATTGCCCGACATCTCCAGACCCACGTCAAAGCCCTCCTTCATGCCCAGCTTTTTCTGGGCATCTTCAATCTTTTGCGTGCGTATGTCCAGCGTCAGGGTGGCGCCCATTTTTTTTGCGAGCTTTAAGCGATAGGGGATCACATCGGTGACCACCACATAACGGGCACCGGCATGTTTGGCAATCGCGGTGGCCATACAGCCAATGGGCCCGGCACCGGTGATAAGCACATCTTCGCCGAGCACATCAAACGAAACCGCAGTGTGGGTGGCGTTGCCCAGCGGGTCAAAACAGGTGATCATATCCAGCGGGATATGGGGATCGCAATACCAGATGTTGGTGACCGGGAGGCTTAAATACTCGGCAAAAGCGCCAGGTCGGTTAACCCCCACACCGCTGGTGCGCATGCACAGGTGGCGTCGGCCGGCCAGACAGTTTCGGCAGCGGCCGCAAACCACGTGGCCTTCACCGGAAACCAGGTCGCCAGGCTTAAAATCATGGACATTGTCACCGATCTCGGCCACCCGCCCCACAAACTCATGGCCCACCGGCATCGGCACCGGAATGGTTTTTCGAGCCCACTCGTTCCAGTTATAAATGTGCACATCCGTTCCGCAGATCGCGGTTTTGCGGATCTTTACAAGCACATCGTTGATACCGATCTCCGGAACGGGCACTTCTTCCAACCAGAGCCCCGGTTCAGGCTTGGCCTTCACCAATGCTTTCATTTTAGCGGTCATGCAAACCTCCGGGCTTTTGTGTCTGAGTGTAGCAACCGACGTTGCCGCTGCCGGTTGAATCCTTCAGCGGGTACGAAACGCCATTTCACAACCTTATTTCATACCATCTTCTGTGATGGGTCACAAATCAAATCTATTGATGATTTATTCATAATATATTAAAGATCAAACAATTTCCGATAGGAATGGTTTAAAGCCATGCGTTTCAGATTAGGCGCCACTTCAAGGCCAATCGCACAAAAAGGATTGGTTATTATTGATGATGCGAATTGAAACGCGGGCCACTGGATACGTAAATAATAAGGAGGTGTAATGATGTCATTTAAGGCGCTTTGCCAGGCTGTAGAATCCGGCAACACTGCTGATGCTGAAGGTCTGACACGCAAATTTCTGGACGAGGGCAAAGATCCTCTGGAAATGATTGCAGCACTCACAGAGACAATGAATAAGCTTGGCGAGCTGTTCGAGCGTCTGGAAATATTTCTTCCCCAATTGATACTGGCAGGGGAGGCCTTAACAGCTTCAGTCGAAATTCTGCGCCCCAAGATAATGGCGGCAGGGGAACAGGGAGCCCCCAAGGGCAGGGTTGTCATCGGTGTTGTCAAGGGTGATCTACATGCAATCGGAAAGAATATCGTGAAGTTGATGCTCGATACCAACGGATTCGAGGTAAAGGACCTGGGATACGATGTGGATTCACTCACCTTTATCAAAGAGGCCGAGGCCATGGGAGCAGATATCATCGGAGCGTCATCTCTGATGACCACCACCATGCCGGGGCAGAAGGAAATCATAGAACTCTTGAAAGAGAAGGGACTCAGAGACCGATACAAAGTGGTAATCGGTGGGGCGCCCACAGGTCAGGAGTGGGCGGACCAAATCGGCGCAGACTTGTGGTGCGAGGATGCCACCTCAGCGCCCAAGAAGATGGCCGAGCTTTTGGGCAAGTAAGGCGGGTTCAAAGGTTCAGGGTTCAGCGTTCAAGGTTGTTTTAACCCAGAACCCTGAACCTCTGAACCCTGAACTCTTAGGCTTTTCATATTGGAATTTAGTATATCGACGAATACAGAAGACACGATTGAAAAAAAATAAGGAGAATCCACCATGTCTACTCCCTATCGTCTCTGGGAAATTTTGCAGCGGTCCTATACAGGCCCACATTGCGAAGAAGATGATTTTTTGCCAAAAATATTTACACCCAAGCTGCAGGAAGTCATAAAAAAATATGAGATAACCTATGATCCAAAAACCCCGGTGCCGGCTGACGACGATCTGGCGGACAGGGTGTGGCAGGCCGGCTGGGAATTGTTCCGCGAGGTGGGCCTCTACAACACGAACACCCACCGGATCATTAAAGTCTCCGACGATGAAATCAAAGAAGCGCTCTATATGACGACAGGGGCATACTGGGTCGGCGCCGGAAAGGACGCTGTGTTATGGAAATACCGCCAGGTGGAGGATCGCGAGCCGCCATTTTGCATCTTCAGCCCCGACATAACCTGTGATGAAAATCTGCACCACTCCATGTGCCTCGCTTATCTTAAAGAGCCGCTTCTGGATGGCTTTTGTGCCCCAATCCTGGAGGACTCTATCGGCCAGCTTATCTCATCGGGCTCACCGACTGAAATAAACGGGTGCACCCAGCACATATACAACCTTCGTCTGGCGGCAAAGCAAGTCGGCCGGCCCGGTGTTTTTTTGGTTGCTGTCGGGACCGCCGAGCACGACACCGGTCAGATTGCCGTGTCTGACAACGAGTGGGGGGTGCGAACCACCGATTCCCGGCTCGTCGGAACGCTAACCGAGTTTAAAACGGCGGACACCCTGCTCAACCGGGTAACCCACTACGCGCAATACGGGTGTTATACCGGCAACCTTACAGGCCCTATCTACGGGGGCTGGTGTATGGGTTCGGAGGGGGTTGCCGTTACGCTGGTGGCCTACAGTCTCAGCGGTCTGTGCATCCATGGTGCGGTCTATAACCAGCATTTTCCCTTTCACCTGCATTGGGGCTCCAATACAACCAGAGAGCTTCTTTGGCCGATCAGTGTGGCCGGTCAGGCCATGGCGCGCAACAGCAAGCTCCTGCATACCTCCAACGGATTCTCAAACGCAGGCCCCATGACGGAAATGGTCTTATACGAAACCGCATGTCATGCCCTTGTCAGCACGGTATCGGGATGGCACCTGTGGGAAATGGCCTCGGCTCGCAATAAATATAGAAATCGGGCAACCCCGATGGAGGCCCGCATCGGTATGGAAGTCGGCCATGCCGTTGCAGGTCAGGGAATGACAAGAGAGCAGGCCAACGAGCTGGCTCTGAGGCTGTTGTCAAAATATGAAGAAAACGCAGCCGATGCCCCTATGGGCAAAGAATACCCGGAATGCTACGACGTGGCCACGGCACTGCCGACCACCGAGCACTTTGATATGTACCGCCGCATCAAGGATGAGCTGGCTGAAATGGGTATCGAATTCCCATACTAAGGTATGGGCGGTTGATATGAAAAAGCGAAAATTTCCTTTCCAATAAATCAATTGTCCGATATGTCTACTGGAATGTCCCAATCATACCAAGAACTCCGGTTAAAACTGAAGCGTTCCCCGGTGATGGATGTCACCAAATTCCTGATGGTTGTGGCGGTAATCATCTGGGTTATGGCTCGCGGGACGCAGCAACTCGGTTATAACTGGCAATGGTACCAGATTCCCAAATATATCTTTCAGTTACAGGACGGCGAATTTTCTTTTGGACCCCTTCTGTTCGGGTTGTCCGTGACGTTTCGGATTACCGCCTGGGGTCTTGTATTGTCTATGACCATCGGATTGGTGACCGCCCTTTTACGGCTATCCAACTCTTTCTTGGCCAGGATCGTTGCCAGAGGATATCTGGAACTCATCCGAAACACACCGCTTCTGGTCCAAATCTTTTTCCTTTACTTTGTCCTGGCCCCCATCTTCGGCTTCAGCCGTTTTTTTGCAGGCGTCCTCGCGCTGAGTCTTTTCGAAGGTGCCTATGTCTCGGAAATTTTTCGCGCGGGCATCGTGTCCATTCACAAAGGCCAGTGGGAAGCAGCCCACAGCCTGGGGCTGAGCATATTTGACACCTACCGCTGCATCATTCTGCCACAGGCGATCCGTCGTATTCTTCCTCCCCTTACCAGCCAGGCTATATCACTGATCAAAGACTCGGCCCTTGTCAGCACAATTGCTATTTATGATTTGACCATGGAAGGCAGAGCAGTTATCGCCGAAACATTTCTGACATTTGAGATCTGGTTCACGGTTGCTTTCATGTACCTCATTATTACGATAACGCTATCTATTGCTGTCAATACCCTGGAAAATCGATTTCGCATTCAGACCTGAGGCGACCAGGAGGAGCTGTCTGTGATAGAAAAGAAACTGGGTGATTATATTGTGACGGTGGATAAGATCGGCAAAACATTTCCCAACGGTGTTTGTGCCTTGCGTGATTTTTCCACCCGAATCCGCCGCAGTGAGGTGGTGGTCATCATCGGCCCATCCGGTTCGGGGAAATCCACCTTTCTGCGTTGCCTCAACGGATTGGAAGAGATCGATAACGGTTCCATCGTTATTGACAGGATGCCGCTCGACGAAAATAAAAAAAATAGACTGGAGATCCGCAAGGAAGTCGGCATGGTTTTCCAGTCGTTCAATCTGTTCCCCCATAAAACCGTGCTCGGAAACATAACACTGGCTCCCGGGCTGGTCCGTAAAAAAAGCAAGGATGAGGCCAGAAAAATGGCGATGGACCTCCTGATGAAAGTTAATATTTCGGAAAAAGCGGACAGTTACCCTTCTCAGCTGAGCGGGGGCCAGCAGCAGCGGGTAGCGATCGCCAGAGCACTGGCAATGCGCCCGAAAGTCATGATGTTCGATGAAGCCACTTCCGCCCTGGATCCTGAAATGATTGGCGAGGTTTTGGACGTTATGAAAAACCTTGCCAGAGAAGGAATGACCATGATCGTAGTCACCCATGAAATGGGCTTTGCCCGTGAGGTCAGCGACCGGGTGATCTTTATGGAAGACGGTTGCATTGTCGAAGAAGGAACGGCAGAGCATTTTTTCTCAAACCCGCAGAAAGAGCGGACCAAGCTTTTTCTCAGTCAAATTTTATAGATGTATTTGTATTTATGCATCCAAATAGCGAATAACCAATAACTATTAACTAACAACAAATAGCATTGAATTATTAAAGGAGGGAAAGATGAAAAAACAATTCTTCGTTTCAGTCATTGTGCTTGTTGGTGTTCTCGTTTTCAGCCTGGCTGCCAGCACGTCTGCCGGAGAGATCCAGAGAAAGCTGACGACAGAAAGCGCCATCGAACAAATCGCCAAACGCGGTGTCATCAAGGTGGGTATGGACGTTTTCGTGCCATGGGCCATGAAAGATAAAAAGGGAGAATTAATCGGCTTTGAGATCGATATGGCCAAAAAACTGGCAGAGGATATGGGCGTCAAAATAGAGTTTATTCCGACGAAATGGTCCGGAATTATCCCCGCCCTTATTACCGGCAAGTTTGACGTGCTTATTGGTGGAATGACAATTACGACCCAGCGCAACCTGAAGATCAATTTCACAAGACCTTATTACTACACCGAGCAGGGGTTAATGGCGCATAAAAAGAAAGCTGCGGGCTTTAAGGTCTCCGACTTCAACAGCCCGGATGTCACCATCGCCGCCAGATTAGGGTCAACCGCCGCCGTTGCTGCAAAGCAGCAATTTCCAAAAGCAAAACTTCGCCTCTTTGATGACGAACCTGCGGCTGTTCAGGAGCTGCGCAATGGTAACGTGCACGCCATGGTTTCGGCGCAACCACTGCCGTCAAGCACAGCCCTGGAATACCCCGATACGATCATGGTTTATGACGAAGTTATGATGCTTGAGGCGATCGGCATTGGCGTTCGCAAGGGCGACAGCGATACCCTCAACCTGGTTAACAACTGGATTGAAATTAACCGAAACAACGGGTGGATTCAGGGCAAATACGCATACTGGTTCAAATCACAGGACTGGAAGAGTCTGATTGAATAGCCTTTCAAAAATCATCGCTGCGTCAGGGCTGGAAACCAGCCCTGACGCAGCGATGGAAGTTATTCGTTATTTGTCGAAAAGGAACTAAGAGAAATACGGTGCTGCAAAAGAAAAGCAAAATTTCAACCCTTGACGTGCTTGTATTGCTCACCCTTCTCGGGGGGCTCACATATATTATCTATCAGGTCAAGGTCAAGCTCAACTATAACTGGCAATGGGGAATCATCCCCCAGTATCTCTTTCGCTACGATGCCGAATCCGGAAAGTGGGTGTCCAACTATCTGATCCATGGGCTCATGACCACCCTGCGGCTGAGCTTCTGGGGCACCCTGCTGGCCACCATCCTCGGCACGGTGATGGGGCTGCTGCGCGTGAGCAAAAGCCTGTTTCACCGAATGATCGCGCGTTCCTATGTTGAGCTCATGCGCAACCTTCCGCCACTGGTCATTATCTTCATTTTCTATTTTTTTATTAGCGACCAGATAATGCCGATTATCGGCATTGACGATTTCCTCAGATCCAGTTCTCCAGGAACACAGCGGCTCTTTGAGACGCTCTTTTCACCGCCGCAATATGCATCTGCCTTCATTTCCGCTCTTCTCACACTGGCTATTTTCGAGGGCGCCTATATCACAGAGATCGTGCGAGCAGGAATCGAGTCTGTGGAGAAAGGACAGTGGGAGGCATCCCATGCCCTGGGCCTGTCAAAATATCATAATATGCGCCATATTATTCTACCCCAGGCGATGCAACGCCTCCTGCCGGCCCTTGCCGGCCAATTTATCTCTCTGATCAAGGATTCGGCCATTGTTTCCGTGATATCGATCCAGGAGCTATCCTACCAGGGAACGCAATTAATGGCTTCCACCTATCTGACGATCGAAATCTGGGTTACGATTACCGCCCTTTATCTGGTTATGACCCTGACCTTTTCCCTCGGCGTCGGAAAACTCGAAGCATATATGGCTCGAAGTCAGGCCTGATTCAATTAAAAGGTTCAGGGTTTCGAGTTTAGTTGATTCATTAAATGGCCGAATGGTCAATTAGTTTATCTTTCGTTAATTCGTCAAATATTTATTTGAGGGATCGGGGAGTTTTACCGTCATGCCCGCGCCAGGCGAGCATCCAGTATTTGCAGCATAAAGGAAAATCATACACGCCGGTAATACCATCCACATACCTGTGGTTTAGGCGAATTTGTGATATTTTATGATATCAGGCACTCAACCCAAAGTTACAGCCCTTGTAAAATCTTGAAGATTTGCGTATGACTGATCCAACCCATAACGGATAATAGTCTAAAAAGAGTGCTAATTAATGAAATCCATTCGAATCATTTTATTTTTATTGTTTGCCGGTCTTTTGACGGTTGTCCCATTTACCAACGCCGAGGATAAAACACCGGTGACCCAAACAAAGAATAAACAATCCATTGCCATATCCGAGGCAATGGACGATGTAATGATCCAGGAGGTCACCAAGGTCAAGGAAGAGTTTAGCCAGAAAGTACGCTCGCTTTTCGACCGCCATCCGCTCGGCTGGGATCTGAATACCATCGCTTACTTATCCCGTCTGGCGCTTTCTTTGCCGGGGAAACTTCCCGTATTTACCCGTATGGTGATCGAGCAAAGCCGGGTGCTGGGCGTGATCGGCTCCATCCTTGTTTTGGTGTTTTTTTCCGCTGTCCTGTACAGCCTGCTTGGTCAGCGGCGGGTGATGCGCCGGGTAGAACGGCGCGTCGAACCGCTGTCCAGGTTCATTCCGGAAGCCACTTATCCGTTCGTTATGTCCGGTATCAAAGTGGTCGTTTCCGCCTTGATCCCACTGTCGCTGCTCGGTGCATTTGTCCTGATCAACGTCATGATCGACTATTCGGCGGTCTGGTTTCAACTTGTCGGGCGGCTGCTCGGATTCTGGGCGGTCGGTGCCCTTTTGCTGCGGTTGCTGAAGGAATCCCTGACCCGCGACCTGTTTAAGGTAACCGCACAGCACGGTCGGACCATTTATCGTTGGACACGGCTGGCATTGCTGTACGCGATTTTCGGCGTGGCCATATACTGGACGGCGGAAGTTTTCAAGATACGAGATGATGTTCTGGCGCTTTTGCGTTTCGCGATATCGGTTTCCGTCTCAGTCGTTCTGTTGATCCTGCATCTAAACAAGAAAGCCTTTATATCGTTTTTACCGTAAGCTGTCGATTCGAGGCTATACGCAGTTTCGAAGCTTTCTGGAACGGTATTACTTTCCGCTGCTGTTTGTGTCGTTTCTGGCTGCTCTGTTATGGTGCGTTGGATATCGCGACTTAGGCCGGCTGGTGTTGATCAAGATCTGGTTCACCGGTGCTGCGTTTGTTCTAATTATGCTGCTATATAACACCTTGCAGCGCTTTCTGAACAATTGGTTTCAGCGGTTGGACCACACTGATGAAAACGCCCGGATGTTCGTCAACACATTGCGGTCAATTCTCAAGTATGCCACCATTGCGGCGACCCTGATCATTGGTCTTAACATGCTCGGGTTATTGAATCCCCTGCAGCGTATCATGTCCTTTCCGATTTTTCAGCTCGGCGATAAAACTGTCACATTCTGGCTCATTATCATGGCGATACTAAGCCTCCTGGCTATTTTTGCGGTCTCCCGCCTGGCACAATCTTACTTTGACTACAAGGTGTATCCCTCTTTCGGCATCGATCCGGGTCTGGGGTATGCACTCAACACGGTATTCAAATTCGTCGCTCTCGGGATCGGATTTTTAATTGCACTGAATATCCTGGGGATCAACCTTCGCTTTTTCTTGGTCTTTGCCGGCGCCATCGGTATCGGTGTCGGTCTCGGGCTTCAGAATATGGCTGCCAATGTGATCAGCGGCTTTAGCATCATTTTCGGCGGGAAAATCCGCAAGGGTGACTGGATCGAGGTCGGGTCCATGCTCGGAGAAGTGACGGATATTTACCTGCGAGCCACCAAAGTGCGAACCCGGGATAATATCGAGTACCTGGTTCCCAATTCCAATATTATTTCCAACACCATGGTGAATTATTCATTGTCGTCACCGCTGATCCGTATTGAGCTGCCCGTTGGCGTTTCATACAAGGCTGATCCGCGCCAAGTTGAAAATATTCTACTGGCTGCTGCGGAAAACGAGCCGCTTGTCGAAAAAATCCATATTCCGGCGGTACGCTTTGTCGAATATGCCGACAATTCCATCAATTTCGAATTACTCATCTGGATTAACGTACGCAAAACGCCGCGACGCAAGGTACGAAGCGACCTTTATTTTGTCATATTCGAAGAGCTTGCCAAAGCCGGAATTGAGATCCCGTTTCCCCAAAGAGACATACATATCCGCTCAAAAGTGGATCCAGTCTGAGTAGCAACAAATTATTTAACCATATCCCCTGAAATCCATTCTCTGCTATCTAACCTCTGAACCTTTGAACGGTGACAAGGGCCCTTTTTGCCTGTTGCTGAGGAAATCAACCGCGCAACAGGCTTGAATTGCTGCGCCCAGAGGCATGACCTCCTCATTAAAATCAAAAAAGGGGCTGTGAAGCGGGTGGATGAAACCCAGAGCGGGATTTGCGGTTCCCAGGAGCCAGTGAGCACCGGGAACCTTCTGATGGAAGTAGGCGACATCTTCCCCGGTCATGCTGGGGGATTGCTTGTCGATGACGTTGTCGACCGGCAGAATTTTGCATGCAGAATCCTTGAATTCCGCAGCCAGCTCCGGATGGTTGAATACCGACGGATATTCCATCTTAATTTCCAGGCGGTGGGTCCCACCGCTCGTCCGGGCCACACCCCGCGCCACCTGGTCCAATTCAGCGGCCAGCGCTTCGCGCTTCTCCGGATCGAGGGTCCGGATGGAGCCTGTCAGCGTGACCTCTTCAGGTATAATGTTACTGGCCGTTCCCCCGTGAACCGTACAAAATGAAAGGATCGCGGGATCCAGGGGATTTACTTTCCGGGTAACAATGGTTTGACCGGCCATGATCACCATTGCGGCCATGATGACCGGATCCACGCCTTCATGGGGGCTGGCGACATGGCAGCCTTTGCCGATCATTCTTAGAACAAATTCCGCCGATGAGATCGTGCAGAAGCCGGGTTTTATCCCGATGGTGCCTTCCGGCAAATCGGGGTTCAGGTGCAGTGAAAAGATTCCATCGACATCGGGATTTCTAAGGGCACCATCCTTTAT
The DNA here is from genome assembly GCA_963706575.1 of uncultured delta proteobacterium. Lineage (GTDB taxonomy): Bacteria > Desulfobacterota > Desulfobacteria > Desulfobacterales > JAHEIW01 > JAHEIW01. Next base: position 94,355 of record CAVPNL010000013.1, read on the forward strand.
CATGGGTATGGCACCGCCGGGCGCCTGATCCTCGCTGGGCTGAAAGACGAACTTGACGCTGCCCTTGAGTCGATCCGAAAACTTGCAGAGCAAACTGGCGGTCCCCAGCAGGATGGCCGTGTGCCCGTCGTGACCGCAGCAATGCGCAACACCGGATTTGGTCGAAGCATAGGGAACGGCATTTTTTTCTTCCATCGGAAGTGCATCCATGTCGGCACGCAGGGCAACACATTTTCCCGCCTCCTTGGCTGAGAGGGTGGCGACAACGCCATGACCGCCGATACCGCTGTGCACATCGAGTCCGAGATGCTTTAAATAGTCGGCAACAATGCGGGATGTTCGAACTTCTTGCGTCCCGAGGTCGGGGTGCTTATGCAGGTCTCTGCGGATTTCACGCATCTGGTTTAGGAGATTTCCGGCTTCCTGTAAAAAACGATGTGGCTTCACGATATGCAAATCTTTTTTCTGCTTCACCTTGGCTCCCTTTGTGTTAAGGGATCTTCTCAATCCGGACGGGAATGGCTTTTAACAGGGGAAAACCGCTGATCGGGTCATTGATATTATCGTAGGTTACCAGATTAACATTGCTATCCTGCCAGCCGTGTGGGATTTCAACGAAACCCGGAAGAATTTGTGCGTCGTTGGCTATTTTTACCCGGACTTGCACCGCGCCGATTTCCGATACGACCCTGACCTGTTCCGTGTTTTCAATTCCCAGGCTGGCGGCATCTTCAGGATTCATCTCCATTTCTGCGACGGGAAAGGCTTTACGAAACTTTGGAATATTATGATATCTCGAGTGGTAGTAGAGCGGGTTGCGTGCGCCGGTGTTTAGTACAAAAGGAAAATCGTTGCTGGGATTACGAAGGTAACGGGGCGCGATATACTCCGGGATTTCGGGGAGATTGAGTTCTTTCAAATATTGTGATGTAAATTCAATCTTTCCGGACCTCGTCGGGAAGGGCCGGGCTTCATATTTCTTATAACACATGGGTTTGTAAACAATACCTTCGGAATGTTTTTGCAGCGCTTCCAGAGAAATGCCGGTCGGCTCCAGAATCCAGCGGTTCACCTCTTCTTCGTTTTTCCACGGAAAATATTCTTTCCCAAAACCGAGGCGGTGGGCCAGATCATGCCACAGTGAGTACTCATCATGCACACCCTCAATCTCCGCCACTTTGGCGGTCAGCACAACCCTTTGGTATTTTGGATGAAAATGGAGCTCAGATCTTTCAAGAAAGCTGGCCGCCGGCAGAACATAATGCGCCAGCTGGGCCGTTTCAGTGAGGAACAGATCATTTACCACCAGAAGTTCCAGTGACGAAAGCGCCTGAACAACTTTTCTTGTATTGGGATTGTTAATCGCCGGATTGGCTGCGGTCATGATGATTCCTTTGAGGGGGTATTCACCGTTTCCGAGCATGTAATCCATGGCTGTCATGGTGTGGCACTCCCAGCGGTAATCATAAAGGACCGGAAACTTATCCGCCCCGATCGGCTTCTGATCGCGGAGTGAAATCTCGTCACATAAGGAGAGTTTGCGCTCTCCCAGTGCTTCAGGCCAGGTGAATCCCCCTTTGATATCAAGCGCGCCGCAGAGGGCTACCAGGCAAGCAATCGTGCGGACGTCGTTGACACCATTTTCCTGGTGTTCTAACCCGATTCCCGGAAAAATCGTTATCCGGGGAAGGCTGGCCGAAACCGCTTCGGCGAGCGCATTAAAAGTTTGGCGGTCAACCCCGGTCTGTTGCTGCACGAATTCCGCGGTAAATTTCTCGGTGCAGCGCGCAAATGCTTCAAAGCCGAGGCAATATTTGTCTACAAATTCTTGATCATAGGCATTGGCTTTTATCAGGTGCCGACACAATCCCCAGGCCAGGGTGCCGTCGGTCCCGGGGCGGGGGCGCACAATGATATCGGCTCTTTTTGTGGTTTTATTCAGACGCGGATCGATTACAATGAGTTTAGCACCCCGCTTTTGGGCTATCGCAACCTCGCGCATATACGTCGGATGGCTTACGGAGAGATTGGATCCCCATAAGATGATGAGATCCGCATCTTCAAATTCCGGATGAGAATTCCAGAAACCGTGCACCAAGAGAAAACCCAGGTAACGGCCATTAAAACAGACAGAATCATTAGACAGATAATTGGGAGATCCAAAGGCATGGATAAACCGTCTGGCATAATCTTCTTCCTGTAAGTATCCGATCCCCTCTCCCTTCCAGACACCCATGGACCGGGCGCCACATTCCTGCCGGATACGAAGAATCTTTTCGGCAATTTCGTCAAAAGCCTGCTCCCGGGAAATTTTTATGAAAGAACCATCAGGTTTTTTCTTAAGCGGGCTTAAGAGTCGATCCTCATGATAAAATAGTTCCTTGGCCGCCTGGCCCTTCACGCAGATCGGCCCCTGATTTGCCGGATGCTCGTCCAGAGCGGAAAAATTCACAATCGCCCCATCACGGATATGCACATTCATACCACAGCGAACACCGCACTGGCGGCACAGGGTTTGGACGGTACCGTTTTTAATAGATGTGTTTACCTTCATCGGTGAAGCGGTCTCAATTTCAGCATGATAAATGCGACTCTCAAAAAGAGTAAAATGGAGCAATATACAAGGCAAACTGGATTGTCAACAACGATTGCAGAGGATGCTATGTGTAAATTCCTTCACCTTTTTTGCCGGATCTTCAATCGTTTCTCTCAAGATCTCCTCCACAGTTTATTGAAGTGGGCCGACCTGTTTTTCAACCGCGTTAAGTATCTTACCACTGCGCATCAGCTGTTTGACGGCGGCAATATCGGTTGAAATAATTCGGTCTTTATCCAAATGGGAAACTGTCTTTCGGATAGCCTGGTAAGCGGCCAGAGTGCCTTCACCGGGTTTCATATTGGTAAACAAATCCAGCGCCTGGGCTGCGCTTAGCAATTCAATTGCAATGACATCTTCGGCATTGCTGGTGATCTCCCGGCATTTGCGGGCGGAAATTGTTCCCATGGAAACATGGTCTTCCTTATTGGCAGAGGTGGGGATCGAATCGATACTGGCCGGATGACAGAGCACTTTGTTTTCCGAAACCAGCGCAGCGGCAGTGTATTGCGCCAGCATGAGTCCCGAATTCAGCCCACCATCATCCACCAGAAATGCCGGTAGACCACTGAGCATGGGATTGACCAAGCGCTCAATGCGCCGCTCGGAGATATTGGCCAGTTCGGAAATTGCCATACCAAGAAAATCCATGGCCATGGCAACCGGCTGGCCGTGGAAGTTACCGCCCAGCAAAAACTCTTCAGTGTCTGCAAAAACCAGCGGATTGTTAGTGGATGAATTCATCTCGGTTTCGATTACCCGCCGGCAATAGCGGATGGCATCCCGGGTGGCACCGTGAACCTGGGGCGAACATCTTAAGGTATAAGCATCCTGGACGCGGGCGCAATCTTCATGGGAAGTGATGATTTCACTGTTCTGTGTGATTCGGGCCATATTGTCGGCCGCCGCCGCCTGACCGGGATGGGGCCGCACCTTATGGATCTTGGGGTCAAATTCGGTGCGGCTGCCCATCAGCACCTCCAGGCTCATGGCAGCGGCGATGTCGGTCAATTTGGCCAGCAGACCGGCATCATAGACCGCCAGTCCGCCAATGGCGGTCATGACCTGGGTGCCGTTGACCAGCGCCAGGCCCTCACCGGCTTCGAGCTGCAGCGACTTCATACCACATTTGCTGAGTGCTTGTCGACCGGACAGCCTCTGGCCTTTGAAAAAAGCCTCTCCCAGACCGATAAGAACCAGGCTAAGATGCGCCAGCGGCGCCAGATCGCCGCTGGCACCCACCGAGCCTTTTTCAGGAATAAGCGGACACACCCCCCAGTTCAAAAGGGCGACCAGCTGTTGTACGGTTGATAGGCGAATACCGGAATGCCCCCTGGCCAGGTCTTTTATTCGCAACGCCAGTACGGCTCTGACGGTTTCCTCATCAAAAGGCCTGCCGACACCGGCGGCATGGCTCATCAGTATGTTTTTTTGAAGTCGACGGGTATCCACTTTGGATATGGCGACATCACTGAGGGCGCCAAATCCGGTGGTGATCCCATAGATTCTTTTCTCATCCTGTACCCAGCGTTCGATCAGATGCCGGCTTTTTTGAATCTGCTTTTCAGCATCGGCGGTCAATTGAACCTTAGCGCCCCTGCGCGCAATGGCAATCAGGTTTTCCAGGGTCATCCCTTCCACACCGAGAGATATGGTCTTCATGGTATTGGCCTCGCTTTTGTAGATATTACCGCAATAACTTGTTGAGGGGTCGGAGCGTTTTTCCGTCATGCCCGCGCAGGCGGGTATCCAGGCCCTGTCCCCGCGCAGGCGGGGATCCAAACAGAAGAACATTTCTGGATTCCCGCCTGCGCGGGCATGACAAACTTGGAAGGACGAAACTCCCCGACGCCGGAATCCAATAGCACTAATTTTTAAACTGGCTCAATGGGCCAGCCGGCTCAACCGGTGAACTTTATAGTTGATTGAAATCGCTTGGAATTAGAATAGACGGTTGAACAGAGCGTTGTCAAATATTACCTTGAAACGACTATCAATACAAGTTATCCTGCCGGTCATTGACAGCGGTTTGCTTCCTTTCTTTTCATCCCGACAATTTGAAACGATCATTTTAGAGGAATACTTGCCATGACAAACAATCAACAGGTCTCAAAGGCCATGACGGTCAAACTGGAAGATATTTTTGAGGATCTGCCGCCGATGCCGCAATTTGCTACCGGCATCCGCCGGGCGCCCAGCCGACATTTTACGCTGAACTTAAAGGATACCCAGCTCGCCCTGAAAAACGCCCTGCGCTATGTTCCGGAACGCTGGCATCAGCAGCTGGCACCCGAATTTCTGGAAGAACTGCTTACTCGTGGACGGATATATGGTTACCGGTTCCGGCCTGAGGGACATATCAAAGGTCTGCCGATCGACGAATACCGCGGCCGTTGTGTCGAGGGCCAGGCCTTTCAGGTCATGATTGACAACAACCTGGACTTTGATATCGCACTGTATCCTTACGAACTGGTTACTTACGGAGAAACCGGCCAGGTCTGTCAAAACTGGATGCAATATCGCCTGATTAAAAAATACCTCGAAGCACTGAGCCGGGAGCAAACCCTGGTTGTGGAGTCCGGCCACCCCCTGGGACTTTTCAAGTCATCGCCGCGGGCACCCCGCGCGATCGTCACCAACGGCCTGATGGTGGGTCGATTTGACGATCCGCAAAACTGGAACCGGGCGGCGGCTTTAGGGGTTTCCAACTACGGCCAGATGACAGCCGGCGGCTGGATGTACATCGGGCCCCAGGGGATTGTGCACGGAACTTACAGCACCATCTTGAATGCCGGCCGGGACAAACTCGGCATTCCGGCCGATCAGGATTTGACAGGGCGCTTATTTGTCACTTCCGGTCTCGGGGGTATGAGCGGTGCCCAGGGCAAGGCCATCGAAATTGCCAACGGGGTGGGCATTATAGCGGAAGTCGACTATTCCCGGATTCAGACTCGCCTCGAGCAGGGGTGGATTGGACAGGCAATTGAAGATCCAGCCGAAGCATTCAAGGTCGCCGTAAAATATCAGCAGCAAAAAAAGAGTGCCACCATCGCCTTTTACGGCAATGTGGTCGATCTGCTTGAATATGCAGCCAACAACAATGTAAAGATCGATCTGTTATCGGATCAAACCTCCTGCCATGCAGTTTATGAGGGCGGTTATTGCCCCCAGGGAATTTCATTTAAAGAAAGAACCGAATTGCTACAATCCGGCCATGCCGGTTTTAAAGAAATGGTTGATGCCACCCTGCGGCGCCATTACGAGCTTATCAAAATCCTGACGGAGCGCGGCACCTATTTTTTTGATTATGGCAACAGTTTCTTAAAAGCCGTCTTTGATGCCGGCGTCAATGAAATTTGTAAAAACGGTACGGATCCCATTGACGGCTTTATCTTCCAGTCCTACGTCGAAGACATTATGGGGCCGATCCTTTTCGACTATGGGTACGGTCCTTTCCGCTGGGTGTGTTTGAGCGGCAAAGAAGAAGATTTGAAGAAAACCGATCGGGCGGCCATGGAGTGCATCGATCCCGAAAGACGATTTCAAGATAGAGATAACTATGTGTGGATTCGGGATGCTGAGAAAAACAAGCTGGTGGTGGGCACCCGGGCCCGAATTTTATACCAGGACGCCATGGGGCGCATGAACATCGCTTTGAAATTTAATGAGATGGTGCGCAACGGTAAAATCGGGCCGGTGATGATGGGCCGCGACCATCATGATACCGGAGGCACGGATTCGCCTTTCAGGGAAACCGCCAATATCAAAGACGGCAGCAACATCACCGCCGATATGGCGATCCAGTGCTATGCCGGCAATGCCGCCCGGGGCATGAGTCTGGTGGCCCTGCATAACGGCGGAGGCGTGGGCATCGGCAATGCCATCAACGGTGGTTTCGGACTGGTGCTGGACGGCAGCAAGCGGGTCGATGCGGTCATCCGCCGCGCCATTCCCTGGGATGTGATGGGCGGCGTCGCCCGGCGCGCATGGGCCCGCAATGAAAATTCGATCGACACCAGCATCCAGTATAACCGGATGCGTAAAGGATCAGACCATATCACCATACCCTATATCGCCGATGACAACATGGTGGCGGATCTGGTCACCAAAGCATTTGCTGACTTAAAAAATAATTTACCGCAGAGACGCAGAGGCCGCAGAGAAAATATTTCTTTTAATTAAAAATGATAAAAAACCTCTGCGAACTCTGCGCCTCTGCGGTGAAATAAAATAAATTCCAGGAGATAGATATGGCAGCCATGAAGAAAATCATCGAATGTGTGCCCAATTTCAGCGAGGGCCGCAATCCGGAAAACATCGAAAAAATTGTCGCGCCCTTTCGAGGAAAAAAAGGCGTTAAACTTCTCGACTATCAAACAGACGAGGATCACAACCGCATGGTCGTTACCGTGGTAGGAGAACCGAATGGGTTAAAAGCAGCCGTTATCGAGGCTGTGGGCTGTGCCATCGATGTCATCGATATGCGCACCCACCAGGGCCAGCATCCGCGAATGGGTGCCACCGACGTCGTTCCGTTTATTCCGATCAAAAATATCAGCGTGGAAGAAGCCATTGCGTTTTCCAAAGAAATCGCTGAAGAAGTAGCCCAAAAATATTCACTGCCCATTTTCCTTTACGAAAAATCAGCAAGCCGCCCCGAAAGACAGAATCTGGCCCATATCCGCAAAGGTCAGTTTGAGGGCATGGCTGAAAAAATCAAACAACCGCAATGGAAACCGGACTTCGGTCCGCAAAAGATTCATTCCAGTGCCGGGGTGACGGCCATGGGCGCCAGAATGCCGCTGGTTGCCTACAATGTCAATCTGGACAGCAGCAACATCGAGATCGCCAACGAAATTGCCAGAAAGGTGCGGCACATCAGCGGCGGCCTGCGATACTGCAAGGGGATCGGCATTGAATTAAAAGATCGGGGGGTGGTGCAGGTATCGATGAACATGACCGATTACACCCGGACAGCGCTATACCGCGTCTTTGAGCTCATCAAAGTCGAAGCCCGCCGCCACGGCGTCAATGTTATCGGCAGTGAAATCGTCGGCCTGGTTCCCATGGAGGCTCTGATGGATACAGCCGCCTATTATCTGAGATTGGAAGATTTTTCAATGGAACAGGTGCTGGAAGCCCGCATCTGGGAGTAAAGCCGTCAGGTGTTACAACTGTTTAATTGGTTTGATTGGTTTAATTCGTTCAATTGATTTAGTTTTAAGTCAACCAATTCAACCAATGAAACAAATAAAATTAATTTAACAGGTCCTTGAACCCCTGACACCTGAAATCAGAAGTAGGGCCGGCCTCCGCGCCGGCCAGGAAAAGGCGGCCGCAGAGGGCCGCCCTACTTGTCATTCCCGCGAAGGCGGGAATCCAGAAATATTTTGCAGACGAAGAGAAAAAATCATGAACGGAAATATGATCATCAAAAATGCTGCTGAACTGGTGACCTGCAGCGGGTTTAGTGCCAAAAAGGGCAAAGAAATGGCCGATCTGCACATCATAGAAGATGGCGCTGTCATCATCAAGGAAGGCTTAATCGAGACCGTCGGCCAAACCGGGGATATTGAGAAGCAGTTTAAAAAAAGCGGCGCGGATCATTCCGATTTTGATATCATCGATGCCCGGGGCAAAGCCGTATTGCCGGGGTTTGTCGATTCTCACACCCATCTGGTGTTTGGCGGTTACCGGGCTGAAGAGTTTTCCTGGCGCCTGCGCGGCGACAGTTATATGGAAATTATGCAGCGCGGCGGCGGTATTGTGAATACGGTAAACGCCACCCGGCAGGCCTCGGCCGAGGAATTGTTGCAATCCGGCATCAAACGGCTGAATTCCATGCTGTCGTTTGGCGTTACCACCGTGGAGGGCAAAAGCGGATACGGACTGGACCGCGAGACCGAAATCAAGCAACTGGAAGTGATGGCCCGCCTGAACCAAATTCACTACCTCGATGTGGTGCCGACCTTTTTGGGCGCCCATGCGGTTCCGCAAGAATATAAAAGCAAGCAGGAGGCGTTCATTGATTTTATGGCGACCGACGTTCTGCCCCGGGTGGCCGATCAAAATCTGGCGGAATTCTGTGATATTTTCTGTGAAAAAAGCGTTTTTTCGGTTGAACAATCCAGACACCTGCTGGCCCGGGCAAAGGAACTGGGCCTCAAGTTAAAATTGCATGCGGATGAAATCGTGCAACTGGGCGGAGCCGAACTGGCAGCCGAGCTGGGGGCGGTATCGGCGGATCATTTACTGCAGGCATCCGACCAGGGCATCAAAGACATGGCGGCAGCCGGTGTCGTGGCAACTCTGCTGCCGGCCACCGCTTTCAGCCTTAAAGAATCATATGCCAATGGTCGAAAAATGATAGATTCAAATTGTGCCGTGGCGCTGGCGACCGATTTTAATCCGGGTAGCTGTTTTACGGAGTCCATCCCGCTGGTGTTTGCGCTGGCCACGCTTCATATGAACATTTCCACTGAAGAAGCCGTTAGTGCCTTGACCATAAACGGCGCCGCCGCCCTCAGCCGGGCAGATCAAATCGGCAGCATCGATAGCGGCAAAAAGGGTGACCTGGTCGTTTTGGAATTTCCGTCTTACACCTATATTCCATATCATCTGGGAGTCAGCACCATCGAAAAGGTGATCAAACAGGGCAACCTGGTTTTTGATAAAGAAAAAGGAGGAATCATCCATTGCTAAAAGACTTAACCATAACCGAATTCTTAGAACAAACGGCATCGGCAGAACCATTGCCCGGCGGCGGCTGCACCGCGGCGCTCAGCGCGGCCCTGGCAGCCAGCCTGACAGAAATGGTGGCCAATCTAACCATCGGCCGCAAAGAATTTCAGGCTGTGGAAGACGAAATGAAAAAAATTGCGCAAGCCGCAGCGGATCTGAGGAAAAAATTGCAGAACGATATCGACAATGATGCGCAGGCTTACCGGGAAGTGCTGGCGGCCTTTAAGCTGCCGAAAAACACGGACGACGAAAAAAAACAGCGCTCCAGTGCCATTCAGCAAGCATTCAAAACCGCTGCAACGGTGCCACTGGGCGTAGCACGGGATGCGCTCAAAATAATGGATTTGGCTTCCCGGGCGATCGCACAGGGAAATCAAAATGCGGTTAGCGATGGAGCGGTTGGTGTTCTGGCTTCGCGGACGGCGGCCCTGGCAGCGCTTTACAATGTAAAAATTAATTTAAGTGCCATTAAAGACCCGGACTTCGTAAAAGAATTGACCCGCGAAAGCGAAAACCTTGAAAACCAGGTAATCAAGAAGGAAAAAGAAATCCTGGCGCATATGAAAATTTAGCTTTCAGCGAACGCTGTTAAGCATTATTTTTTTTCTTCAATAAGGTTTCGAGATTGGCGAAGGGCTTATGGATGGGAGCAATCTCCTGCTCGCCGCCCGGCGCCGCCTCGTCAAACCCATCCTGATCCAGATATCGCGAGTGCTCATTGTCGTGGCAGTAGAGACACAGCAGTTCCCAGTTGCTTCCGTCTGGCGGATTGTTCTCGTGGTTGTGGTCTTTGTGATGGACCGTGAGCTCACGAAGCTTTTTGCCTTCGAATTCACGCCCGCAGCGCGCACAGATCCAGGGAAAAATCTTGAGCGCTTGCTCCCGATAACCCTGCTCCCGTTGCTGCCGGCTGCGCCGGGCCTCAGAAACAATCCGTTCCATTTTGCCTTGGTCTAAATTTATTTTCTTCGATGGCATCAGTTGATCCTCGCGTTGTGTCATTTAAACCAGGCCGAATGGCGCGGATCACCGCAATCAAGGCCTCTAAAATCAGGCGCTGCGGGTCAACTCCGCAGGCAAATATCATCGGCAACCGCTTCCAGCGGGAATTCGCTAATCCTTATTCCGGTCTCGTATAAATCTGCAAATAATTATCAGGCCCGACTTCTGTATAACGTTTTTGTTTAAAGCCGTAGGCCGATAAAATTTTAACAACCTCTTCCGGCGACAACTTCACACGTTTCGGAGGCCCCGGCGGTCCCTCCTTTTTATAGAACTCAACAATAGCCAAAACACCATTGGGTTTCATCACCCTGAGAATTTCTTTCATCACGGGCCGCTCAACCTTATCGCCGACAAAATCATGCAGCACCGTGGCCATCAGGCAGACATCCACACAATCATTTTCAACCGGAATGCTTTGAGCGGCATCGCTGACAAACGTCGTCAGGTTTTGGATCCCTTTTGAATCAGCTTCTTTTCTTAAGCTGGAAATCCCCTCTTCCCATAAATCAACCGCATATACCTGACCGTCTTTGCCGACGATATCTGCAGCCGCCAGTGAATAGGCGCCCCAGCCACAGGCAACATCCAGAAATGTGGTTCCTTTTTTTAAATCGATCTCACGAAAAAATTTTGCCGTATCAATCAGCCCAAAACTGCTTTTACCGGCACCCGTCGGTTTGGTTTCGTGATGCTGCGTCATTGTCATTCTCCAGATTCAGTCAGTTGAATATCAGCTTTTCGATAAAGGGAAAAATAAAGATACAGTTGTTCCCTCTTCCGGCCCGCTGTTTACCTCGATTTTACCGTCATGGGCTTCCATGATGGTTTTGCATAAGCTCAACCCCAGCCCATATCCACCGGTATCCTTGGTGCGCGATTTGTCCACACGATAAAACGGTTCGAAAATATGGGACAATTCTTCTTCGGGGATTCCAATTCCTTTGTCCGTAATCCGTACAACGGCAAATGATTCCCGGTGTTTATATGATACCCCGATGGGCTCACTATCCGGTTGGGAATATTTGATAGCATTGTTGAGCACGTTTTCAAATACCGTTTTGATCTGCTCGGGATCCACCTCGACCTCAATCTCAGAAGGAAGATCAGCCATTTCAATTCCCGGCGGCTGATTTTCAAAAGCCGTCAGCGTTTGTTTCAGAAGCCCTGCCAGGTTGGTGGGCTGTTTCTTTAAATTTTCATATTTATGCTGCCGGCGGGCCGTTTCCAGAATCTCGCTGACCATTTTTTCCATTTCTTCAATGTCGGCCTGAAGGCTTTGTTTCGCCTGACTGTCTTCTAAAAATTCAAGCGCCACTTTCATGCGGGTAAGTGGGGTCCGCAGCTCATGGCTGACATCTAAAAGCAGCTGCTCTTTGGTGTGCAGCATGTCCCGAATCTGCTCGGTCATATTATTAAATGCAACCGCCAAATCCCGCAGTTCATCTGACTTTTTCAGCGGCACCCGGTGTTTCAAATTTCCCCGGCTGACTTCCTGTACGCCGGTGTTTAGCCATTTTACCGGTCGCAAAATGTATCGGATCGCAAAAAAAGCAGCTACCAAAATCACGGTTAATAGGACCAGTACGATAACCAGCAGCCGGTGTCGTGCACTGTCGACAGGCAGATTGCGCGATACGCCGAAAATAAAACGGCCCGCCTCTTTGTCGATTTCGATTACATGTCGGCCGCGATACTTTCCAAGGCGCACATCGGGACTTTGGCGCCACGGCGTAAAGCGGTCTTTGAAAGCCGCTGGCAGATCATCGGATGTGGTCCAGCTATGATCCGGACTTTCGTAACGAATTTCCAAAAAGGACTGGTGGGCGATCTCTCGAGCGCGCTCCAGGGTCGGCGGGTTGCCCATATCGGCAATCAGATAATTAAGGTATTGAACGACATTTTTGTGAAACGGGCCGCCGAACTCGTTGCGGAGGTGTATGAAAAACCCGCCCACCACCACGTTAATGCATATGCCCGTAAGGATGATAACCACCAGAAGCTTGGTGAATACCGAACGTATGATTCTGTTAAAAAAATTAATCCGCATCATTTCCAATAAATACGTATCCGGTGCCCCAGACCGTCTTAATAAATTCAGGAGATTTTGGATTATCATTAAGCTTTTGACGCAGGCGGCTGACAGCAATGTCAACTGAGCGATTAAAGGCATCACAGTCCATACCGCGCAGCTCCTGCAGAATCTGGTCACGATTCAACACCTTGCCGGCATTTCGGGCCAGCAGGACCAAAGCAGCAAACTCATTGGTTGTCAGGTCAACGGGATTACCATCCAGCAGGGCAATGCGTTTATCCAGATCGATGGTCAGCCGATCAAACGTCAGCGTCTGATTATCGCTGAGTTGCTGGGTGCGGCGCAGCACCGATTGAATCCGAGCCACCAGTTCCCGGGGTTCAAAGGGTTTTGCCAGGTAATCATCGGCTCCGAGCTCCAGCCCGACCACCTTATCCGTGACCTCCCCCCGGGCGGTCAACATGATAATCGGAATATTGCTGGTCTGGCGAATCGCTCTGCAGACCTCAAAACCGTCCATCTCCGGCAGCATGATGTCCAGAATCACCAAATCGGGCGAGGCCTGCCGCAGTATTTTTAAGCCTTGGGTCGGCCGGGTCGCCGTAATGGCCGCATACCCAAAGTCTTTTAAAAAATCTTTGAGCAGCTGATTCAGTTTGGCATCATCATCGATGATCAAGATGGTTGGGTTCATCTGATTTTGGATTTTAGAATTTAGATTTTGATCTTGATCTTACCTGTGAAAGGCCGCCGGGTACGGGTTACGTGTTGCGCGTAAATCCGAAAGAGCCCGGAATTGAACAACTCGTAACCCGAAACCCGCAACCCGCAACTGTCTATTCCCATTAATCCTGATGTTTCTCATGAAAGTATTCAATCTTCGCAACCAGTTTTTCCCTTTGTTCCGCTGACAGGGTTTTGTGAAATTCGACCAGCCGGGTCATCGCCAGATCTATCATCTCATCCATCTGGGCCCGCTTCTGAGCAATGAGGCCTTTTAAATTTTCCTGGTTAATGTCCTCTTTGCGCAGTTCGGCCATAAACTCAGCATGCATGGCCTCTTTTTGGGCATGCATTTCCTTGGCCTTGGCCATAAACTCTTCTTTGATCCCATCGAGCTGCTCCCGTTGCGGATCGGTCAGGTCAAGGGTTTCGGCAATATAGTCCACCACAAATTCCAGCTTGCCCTGATGAGAGTGGGAACGACAGCCGCTAAAAACCAAAGCCCCTGAAATAAAAACACAGATCAATGCGATTGTTAAACCTTTTTTTACCATGATTCCTCCTTTGTTGTAAAACAACGATTGAGATTTTGAAAAGGAAATTAAATTATCCATGGTAAAAATATAATCAGAAAGAAAACAGAATGCTTTTCAGGGGTGTAACAGTTTGTAACAATTTGTAACGGCATAAGAAACCAATAGCATTAAGGCATGCAAACATATCAAATTCCAGATGGGCCGGCTGTATTAAAAAAATGCTAAACTTTTATCGCAAATTACCGATATTGGGGCTGGAAACTTCTCGGGTGCGCGTGCATCTTTTTTGTCGGGCCCTCAATTTAAATTGGGGTGTTACCGGGAAAAATAACGGCATTGGGGGAGGTTAACCGAATTATGGTTCAGTCAGCCCCTGTCCTTTTAAAGGGCAGGGGCTGTACCGAACCAGAAAACCGACTCGCCGTATCGCACCCGAAGGTTTCGATTATATGGGCATATCATTCCAAAAGCGTTCAGGGGGGATTTCCGATAAATACAAAAACGTAAGAATAAAACCTGACTTAT
>CAVPNL010000014.1:0-165837 GCA_963706575.1 uncultured delta proteobacterium
TCAATATCGATTCAAAAACCTGTGCTTTACTCCAACATATCCACACTTTTGAACCCCGAAAAATATTTGTGATACTCATTTTATATCACAGGTGTAGTAATCCGCTACTTTTGCATTTTTTCAAAGTTTTATATTAATGGTTGGAATCCAAACTTTAGCTGAATTGCAGACTACGGCTATACCTCTAACTTTCTTTTAAAATTCACCTTCCTTCCGCTAATCTCAGGTTTTTGTATACCTTTAAAAAATTGATTCAGCCACGACATCTCCACGCAGATGAAAGATCATCCAGCCACAATTAATTTAGTCACATTTTTACTCTTTATTATTTTCCCATGTTTGGTAAACTGTTTATTTTGAATACTTCATCAAGGGCTTTGAGAGAATATAGCCGTTTCTGACCTTAAAACTTGGCGGGGTGATGATCCATGGAAATTGCAATCGTCGGTGCCGGTGTATTGGGATCCATCTTTGGTAGTCTTTTTTTGGAAAAAGGATTCGACGTGACCCTGATTGAAGTTTTGAAAGAGCGGGTTCGTCTCATCGATAAAGAAGGGTTGTGGCTGCAGTGGCCTGATGGTGAACGAACCCATTCGAGGATCTCCATTACGTCGAAAGTAGACGAGGTTGGCGTTAAAGACGTGGTGATGATAGCGGTTAAAGGTTACCACACCCGATCGGCCATCGTGAGCGCCATGCCCATGATCGGGGACGATACGATCGTTCTTTCGGTTCAAAACGGCCTCGGGAATTTAGAGGCCATTGCCGAGACCGTAGGGCCGGAACGGGTGATCGGGGGGATCACGGCCCATTCGGGAATGCCGGTGAGCATGAATGAAGTTCGATACGTAGGGGGGCTCGGCCCCTTACTGGTGATAGGTCCCTATGACGGCGTATCCCGCCCGGGATTTAAGAACATGGTTGAGCAGTTCAAAGCGGCGGGTTTGGACGTGCATACCACTTCCGACATTAACAGCGTTATCTGGAAGAAACTTATCGCCAATGTCTCCACCAATGTGGTGGCCGCCCTGACCGGTCTGACCGGTGGTATTGCGGTCAAGCATGCGCCCTCGGTCAAAATCATCGAGGCTCTCTCTCAGGAGTTGAGCCAGGTGGCCCGTGCCAAAGGCATCAATTTCCCTGAGCTGGACGATCCCCTTGATTTTTCTTTAAAGGCCTTTGCCTCTACCAAGGACAACCGCGTTTCCATGCTTCAGGATGTAGAAGCAGGGCGCCCCACCGAGATTGGCAATTTAAATGAAGTGATCGTAGCCGAAGGGCGACATTTCAACATCCCCACACCTTACAATGCGGCGGTGTCCTGGTTGACGCGAGGCGTAGAGGAGCGAAACCGTCAAAAACGCTATGTAGCTAAATCGAGTAATGAATCCAAAGCCGTTCGAGATGCAATTAAAAAAGAGGATCTGGAGGAATTGCGCCGGGCTATTGAAGCGTCCCCCCTGGCCCGCTCCCTTTCGATCCAGTTTACGAAATTCGAAGCCGGTAGCGCCACAGCCCGTTTGCCGGGTACGGAGCAATTGCCTAATTTTTTGGGCTATACCCATACGGGCGCCCTGTTTACGTTGGCAGAGCAAACCATGGCGGCGGTTGCCAACTCCCTGGGCCATGTGGGATTGCCGTTAAATTGCGACGTTCAGTTTCTAAATGCAGCGGATCCTGCCAAAGATGTGATCGCTTCTGCGCGGGTAATCGATACCCAGGGACGGATTGCCCGGGTGGAGGTGGAACTCACCCAGGAAGATCAAACCGTAGCGGAAGTATCTGAGATGGTTTTTTTACGAAAGAAATAGTTTCATGATTAAAATAACACTAGAGGGCGAAACACTCAAAGAGCGGTTGCTGGCCAGTGCCAAAGATCGCATATATAAGTTCATGCTGGCGAAGGGGCTCGTGCGCGGCGCGATTTTGCACGGCACCCGCATGGTCAATGAAATGCGGGCCAACCACCAACTGGGGATCCTTGAAACGCTGGTGCTGGGCCGCGCCTATCTGGGTGCGGGTTTGATGACGGCCAATTTAAAAGGGACCGATGCCATCAGCTTAAAAATCGATTGCTCCGGGCCGATCAGCGGCCTGACCGTGGAGGCCAATGCTTTCGGCGAGGTCCGCGGGTTTTTGAAAAACGTTCCGATTCCGATTGACAGACCCATGGCGGATTTTAACCTCTCGCCTTTTTTCGGGGCCGGTTTTCTATCCGTTATCCGCACGATCGAAGACGCCAAACAACCATTTACCGGTAAAATCGCCCTGGAATACGGCAACATTGCCCAGGATCTTGCCAACTATTTTCTGAAATCAGAGCAAATCCCCACGGCCTTTAATCTGAGCATCAAATACGATAGGTCCGGTGAAGTTACCGGCGCCGGGGGGCTATTTTTGCAGGCCATGCCGGGAGCCGATGATGCCCTGGCCGCAGAACTGGAGGAGCTGGTGGTTCAGTTCCCGTCATTAGGTGAAGTTTTTACCGACGGGCAGGAACCTGAGGGTTTGATTGAGGCCGTGTTTAAAAAATACAGCCCCCGCTTTCTGGCCAACCAGCGGGTTGAGTTTATGTGTCATTGCAGCCCCGAGCGGCTGCGCGACGTGTTGATGCTGCTGCCGCTGGATGAGTTGGAGGATATTCGTGATAACGGCCCGTTTCCGCTTGAGATGCGCTGCCATTACTGCAATACCCTGTATCATTTTGACAAGGAAGAGATACAAAACATTTATGCCAGGCGATAAAATAGCGCAGAGAGCATGGCGCATAGCGCATAGCGTTCGAACAAGAAGAAACAAATTTTTATTTTTTAACGCTATTGGCTACATCCCACCAAAGAAGGCACACACCGTTAGCTGGAAGAAAGCCTAACTCGGTTTAAGCTATTGTGATTGCGGTCCCTGCCCCGCCTGCTGCTTTTTGAGCTGGCTGACCATCTGATCGATAGAGACGCCATTGGGCGCCATGGCAATCGGGTTGACTTCGAGCAGTCCCTCCCAGGCTTGAATGGCGCCATTAAAATCATTGAGGTCATGCAGCATGACAATGCCTTTATTCATGCGTGAAACCTCATGTTTGGGGTCCGCCGCGATGGCCTGATCGAAGGCTTTAATGGCCTCTTCGGGCTTACCGCTGCGCCGATACATCACCCCCATGTCGGTCCAGACGTTCGGGTTGCCCGGATCCAGCTCCAGTGATTTTCGGTAGGCGCTGATGGCTGCTTCATATTGCTTGGAATCAAAATAAGCATTCCCCAGCTCCGTCCAGGCTTTGACGTTCCCCGGCTCTGCCTGGGTCTGGCGCTCGAGCGCCGCAATCCGATCAGAGTCTGCAGGCGCGGGCGCGGGTGTTCCCATCTGGGCCGGAGCCGATGGGGCCGGTGCTTTGGAGTCGGATTTAAAAACCGCAAACACGACCCCACCGAAAAATCCCACCGCCAGGGCCAGGAGTGTCACCATATAAAAGGTTTCTTTGCGAACATACTGACCCTGTTCCATTTTTTGCTTTTTCGCCATATTCCCCCCTTGGACTGACAATTTCGCATAAATATAATCACCAAAATACAAAAGGTCGAGAGCCCAAAATCATCCAACTAAAAAAATTTAAGCGCCACCTTCACCTGGCGAAACGGCTGTTGATCAAATTCAGGCGGATTTTGACATATTCTTGAGAATACTTAGATTGTCTCAAGCGTTTGACGGGCAACCATGGGCAATGCGCAATCCGCATAGGGTTTGCTGACCGTCACCAAATAGGGCTTAATTTTTAAAATTTGAAACGCTCAATTTAAATCGGATCAAGGGAAAGAATGCATCGATTGAATACAATAGCAGCAGCCTCAATTCATAATTGCCCGGCCAGACGTTTTCACAAACGCTTTCAGGCCGTAGCTGCAATATCCGTCATCATTCTATCGCTGATTCCGGGTGTGAGCGCATCGATTTGCGCTGCAGCCGAAGGTGATGCCCGCCACCACCTCCAGGTGGAGTTGTTCCCGGAAAAGCAAATGCTGCAGGCGGTTGATCAAATTACGATCGAAAAAAGCCCCGGCGAAAAACTGGATTTTAAGCTTTCCCGTCGGGCCGAGCAAATCACTGTGACGGTAAACGGCAGGTTTCGCAAATTCGATTTCGGAGATGGGCGGCTGCAGGTGGGTCTGGCTGCCGGTGAAAACAATCACAAAATCCGAATCAGCATTCGCTATTGGGCAATCTTTGATGATCCTGCCCCCATACGCCCGGAAAATGCCGACAACCCCGGATACGGTGTCAGTGCAACGATTTCCAAACGCGGCTGTTTTTTACTGGCCGGTTCAGACTGGTATCCGCAATGGGCCGGCGGGCATTCGATTTATACGCTGAAAGTGATTGCACCCAAAGGCATGCTGGCCGTGACAGCCGGACAATTAGAAGGGCATCAAACGCAAGACGGCAAATCCGTATCCACCTGGGTTGTAGATGATCCCATCAGGGGCCTCAGTTTATCGGCTGGCGCTTATATTGTGCGCCAGAAAAAGGTGGCAAACATAACCGCTATGACCTATTTCTTCCCGGAAACCGATCACCTGGCCGGTGCCTACCTGGATGCAACGGTTCGATATCTGAAGTTGTACCAGGATCTTTTCGGCCCCTATCCATTTGACAAGTTTGCAGTTGTCGAAAATTTCTTTCCGACCGGATATGGTTTCCCCTCCTATACCCTGATCGGCGGCAGTGTATTACGCCTGCCGTTTATTATCCACACCAGTCTGGGGCATGAAATCGCCCACTGCTGGTGGGGCAACGGCGTGCGGGTCGATTATGACGCTGGCAACTGGAGTGAAGCCTTAACGACCTATGTGGCCGATTACCATTATAAGGAAATAAAATCCGCCCAGGATGCCCGCGGTTATCGTCTGCAGATTTTGCGAAACTATGCCACACTGGTCAAACCGGATCGGGACTTTGCCCTGAAGCAGTTCCAGAGCCGCTACGATCCTATCACCAAAACGATCGGTTACGACAAAGGGGCAATGGTGTTTCACATGCTTCGCAGGCAGGTGGGAGAGGAAGCGTTCTGGGGGGCTCTCAAGGACCTATACCGGGATCGATTGTTCAAATCAACGTCCTGGAGCGACATTCAAAAAGCGTTTGAAGCCCGGGGGCAGCAGTCGCTCAAGATTTTTTTCGACCAATGGGTATTTCAGAGAGGCGCTCCCCGGTTTTACCTGGATGCGGTCCAGGCGAGACGCACGGGCAGTACCTGGAAAATTGAAGGCCGCATCGTCCAGGAAAGCCCGCAATACAGCTTCGATCTGGATATTTTGCTGGAAAGTCAGGGTCGAACCGATTCCAAAATCATCCGGGTATCTGAACGCGAAACCCCTTTTCAGATCACCAGCAGATCCATGCCGCTGAGCCTCGTGGCCGATCCGGACAGTCAGATCATGCGGCGCCTTTTTCCAATTGAAATACCGCCGGCAATCAACGCAATAAAAAGTTCTTCTGCAGTCCTGGCGGTGTTATCTGCTGATCTGGAGCCGCAGGTCAAAAGCGCCGCCCGTACGTTGATGCGTTCTCTGGGATTGAAAAATTATGCCTTCGCCGAAGAAAAAAATGTCAACCGCGAACAGATGCTGGACAGGGATATATTGATGATTGGCTACCCGCAAAATAAAGCCCTTTTTGGCCATCTTCCCGATCAATTCGCCATCGACCCCGAATCGTTTGTTTTAAATGAAAAGGCCTATAAGCAGCCATCAGATGTGTTTTTTGGCGTATTTGCGCATCCCTTTTCTGAAAACCGAATTGCGGCCCTGTTTTTCCCGCTGTCATCGCATCAGGCGGAAAACGTGGCCCGTAAGATCACCCATTACGGTAAATACAGTTACCTGGCGTTTGAAAACGGACAAAATCGGGCCAAAGGATTCTGGCCACTAGAACAGTCGCCCCTTGAACATCGCTGGAAAGAGGCAATGGTGGAATGATGGTTTTTGGGGACCAAGGATCATGATCTGTCTGCGGTAGTCGATCGGGGGGACCCTCATGGAGTACAAATGTGATGAAAAAGAAAAAAAGGATTGTCGTTATCGGGCTATGGACAGCCGCGCTGCTCATATCAGCGTCCGGCTGCTGGGCCCAAAAAGACGGTTATGATCGCCGTATGTTCGACCTGAACCGTGCAAAAGAGTTGCCGATGTCTCAGGCGCTGGCCGATCTCAAAAAAAATCGAATTGTGCTGGTGGGCGAACATCACAACAACCCACAGCACCATATGGCCCAGCTGGCGGTCATCAGGGCCCTGAACGAAGCCGGCCTCCGGGTTGCCGTCGGCCTGGAGATGTTCAGAAACGAGAGCCAGTCAGCGCTCGATCAATGGATTTCCGGTGAAATCGACGCTAAACGGTTTAAAAAAATCTATTATGACAACTGGAATTTTCCCTGGCAGGCCTATCGCAAAATTTTTGAATATGCCCGAAATCATCAAATCCCCATGATCGGACTGAATGTTCCGCGCGAAATCCCCCGGCAGGTATCCCGCAACGGCTTTAAATCGCTTTCGCCGGAACAAAAGGGTAAGATTGCCGAGGTCAGCTGCATCGTGGATCAGCAATATATGAACTATATCCGCAAGGCATTCGGCGGTCACAGCCACGGTCAGCTCAATTTCATCTATTTCTGTGAAGCCCAGCTGGTATGGGACAGTGCCATGGCTGTTTATACCCTGGATTATTTAGAAAAGAATCCGGATTCCATTGTGGTAATTCTGACCGGAACCGGCCACGCACAAAAAGGGGCTGTGCCGAGGCAGATCCGGGTACGCTCGAATTTTTCCAGCGCCGTTATTTTACCGGAAATACCCGGCAGTATCGATGCGCAAACGATCAGCCATACGGATGCGGATTACATCATGCTGGATATGGAATAAATGAGCTAAAATTAAAAATGATCTAAAATGCCTAAAATTATGGTTTCGATTGCGCATCGCAGGCGCATGCGCTTGGCAGCGCTCCGACTTTTATTCTAAATATGATCGTTCGACCCAGAGGCTCTCGACGGGTAGAATTCCTCAACTTTAGGCATTTTAGATCATTTTAGGCATTTTAGGCACTTCTAACTTTAGAGCACCTTTGGAATTATTTTTCTCTGCCTTCGAAGATAAACCGATAGTTTTGAGATAACTTATAGTGCGATTGACGCGGTTTGACTCGTTACATACATAGCGCCATGGAGAACACATGAACTACTGCAGCAACTGCGGCGATACGGTAAAGTTGGGAATCCCGCCCGGTGACGACCGCCCTCGCTATTTATGCGAATCCTGCGGAACCATCCACTACGAAAACCCCAAGGTGGTGGTCGGATGCATACCGGAAATGGATGGAAAAATTTTGCTCTGCCGCCGGGCCATTGAACCTCGCTCCGACAAATGGACCTTACCGGCAGGCTATCTGGAAAACGGCGAAACCGTCGCGCAGGGTGCGCGTCGCGAAACATTTGAAGAAGCCGGGGCCCGTATTGAAATCTTAGCCCCTTATGCGCTATTTAATATCTGTTATGTCAACCAGGTCTATCTGATGTTCCGGGCGCGTGTGGTTGACGCCAATATCAAAGCCGGCAATGAAAGTAGCGAGGTTCGATTTTTTTCAGAAAGCGACATCCCGTGGGATCAAATCGCCTTCACGGTGATAGAAGAAACGCTGCGGCAATACTTCAAGGACCGGCCGGCCGGATTGTTTCCCTTTCACATTGGAAATATTCTACTTAAAACGGAAGTTAATGCAGGGAAGCTTGACGGTTGACAGGTATTTATTTATTATTCGTATTAAATAAATGTTCGGGGGAATTTTATAATGATCTTGCGGCCCATTCGGATACACTGCATTTCTAAGCCAACCCTATTTGCTCTGGCGATGGGTTTGACGTTTCTGCTGCTTTTCTCCTGCGGCGAAAAAAAGGAACCTGCCACAGACCAGCGCGTTCAGGCGCAATCCGATAGTTTTACGTTTTTTGATCTGGGCAAAAACTCGAAGCTGTCCAAAAGCATCCGTAGCGATCTGCGTCAACGGCTGGGCCGGGATGCCATTGAAGGCCGTGGTATCATTGATCTGGAAATCAACTATTACGGTTTTCTTGAACAATATTTTTCTTCTTTGAATTCTTTAAACCGGGAATTGAATTCTCCAGCGGGAGAAAGAATCGAGCACAACATCGTGAAACTCATGTTTCGTTATGCCCGCAAAGAAAACCTGCCGTTTGATTATGTCGAATTACTCTTTTCAAATTATTCCCAGCTACCGTTGTTGTTTCGAATCAACTTCCAAAAAGACGAAGCCAATATTGTTCAGACACTGAAATCCAAATACGGCGACCCCCAGCCAATTGACTGGAAAAATAAAGGCGGTCAATCCATGTACTGGGATAAAGATAATGATATTCTTATCGTATCCCTTGTGCCTGATCAATTCGGCAATCCTGAGTATCAAATCAGAATATTTTTTGTTGAAAATATCAAAGCGCTGCTGGCAACCGAAATCGCAGAGAAAGAAGAACAGAAAAGCCAGAGGGCCAAGTCGGGCAAAACCGCATTCTGATTGCGGATCTCGGATTGCGGATTGTGGAATACATCCATCTTTGGATTTAGAATGGAATCAGATCAAAACAAGCCGCAACTGCCGGTAAAATCGGATTCATCGCCGACTCCTGTAAGGGATGGATCAGAGATTCAGCGTGCTGCGGGATTTTTGCCCCGCAGCGATTCGATCCGGATCGATGAGAAGATCGCCATCGCCCGGCAGGAAGGATTTAATCCCCTGGCAATCGAGCTGGCCATCGGATCCTACGAAACGTCCGCAGCGCATAAACTTCTTTTGTTCGGCCTTGCCGTTATCGCCGCCGCCCTGGTGGCTTTTCTTTTCCCAATCGATCGATTTTTCAAGCCCCAAACCCGGGATCTCGGGACCATGACCATCGGCGATCCCATCAGTGAAGACAACCAGGCACTCTTGTTGGAAATCAACAAGCCGTGGATGAAGGTTCTGCTGGAAATGGACCGGTTGTACTTTCGCGAGGGAAAATTGAGCGAAGCCATTCAGGTGGCGGAAACAAATCTCGAGCGGGTGCCCGAAATAAACTGGGAAACCTGGAAAAATGTTCACTATCGTTACTGGGAATTGCTTTCCGATGCCGGCAGAACACTTTCACTCAAGGCCGCTACCAAATCCTATCTGCAAACCATCCCGGAAGATCCGTTTGCCAGTTATTATTCGGCCCAGGCCTTCCTTGCGGCGGTCGAACCCATCCGGTCGCTTAACCGTGATACGCGCCAGGCTTACCGGCAGGAAGCCGAAGCGCTCGTCCAGCAAATCGATCGCGCCGGCAATGCGCTCAAGGCCCGGCAAAAGGCGGGGGGAACTGCAGAAAAAAAACGTTTTTTACAGAGTCTTTATCAAAAACTGCGCCTGCAGCAGGCAAAGTTGTTAGTGCTGATCTGGCGACTGGGGGGCTATAAAGAAGACCGCCACCCCGACGTGGTTTACCGGGATAAGGCCCTGGATATCCTGAACCGGGATGAACTGGCCGACCTCAAAGAGGCCAAGGCGCTCAAGATATCCATCTATAACGATATCCTGGACCGCTGGCACTGGTTTGAGGGCCAGCAGGTCATACAGGGCAGCAGGCAAAATCGCAGATCTATGGCCAAAGAACTCAAGGTGCTGCAAAAAGAGCTGAAAGACGCAGAGACGCTATGACGGAATCCGCTATAAATTCAGACAAGCCCGGGATTGCGCCGGCTGCGGAGACCACACCAAAATCCGGGGTGTCCGGCCTTTACGACCCCAGGTGGATCCTTGTGGCTCTGTGCTATGTTGCCGCTATTGCTTTAATGGGGCAGGACCCCTGGTATGGTGACAGGCAATTTACCTATAACCAGGGAATTTTTGTCGGAATTCTGGCATTCCTTATCGTGGCCGGATTTTGCTGGGAAAGCTATCTCCTGGGACGCCCCGCCGGCATCAACCTTATTTTGCAGTTTCTGCTGATTATCCCGCTGACGTTGCTGATCGGGCGAATTGCCGGGCTGCCGCCGGCCCCGGAGGCTTCCTACGGATTTTTGGGCCAACTTAAGGATTATGTGTCTCATCTAAAGGACGAGATGGGATTCGGCAGTATCGTGCCGCTCTGGATCCAGGATGTTTTCCGAAATCCCGGAATTTTGCTGCTTATTTTCTTCACGGCTATCGCGTTTACCCAGCAAAAGAGCAGCCGTCGATTCGCGCTGATCGTGGTGGCGTTTCTCATTCCGTCCATGCAAACCCTGTCGCATGATCCGCGGCCCTCGATTTCATTCGGCATCGGTTGCCTGGCAATGATCATCGGAATTGCGCTTCAATACAGCCGATACGGACATATCGTGGGGCAGCAAAATATCCTCAATCGCCTGCACACGGTTGATGACCGTTCAGAGCTGATATGCAGTATGCGAATATCAAAACGCGCCGCCGAAGAGGGCTTTATCACCGAGGACGGGGTCCTTGCCGTTGTTCAGCGCGAATATGGCAAAGTGATTGAATTCGATCCGCTGACCATCCGCGAAATTGCCCAGGCAATATCCCATCGTCTGGTGAGGGAACACCGCGTCCTGGAATTGCATGGCGATGAACGCGGATTTTTTCTGATCCCCTATGCCAACATTTTCAAAATCGATTCGATCTTCGACGAAATTGCCGTGTGGATCCGCAAAATCATTTTAACGGGGCTGGTAATTGTCTGGTTGATTTCACCGATTGATCTTTTTCCTGACAGCATTCCGATTATCGGCGCCTTAGACGACGCCTTGATCGCTCTCGTCGGGGCGGGGCAGTGGCTGGACACATTCAGGCGCAGGCGGCTTCCGGTACCGCAGGCGCCATAATACAGTTTTGTTCAGTCATCCCGCATAGGACGCGGAGGATTTTTTGAGATAACGTAATATAAAAAAATTCGGTTATGCAGAAAGCCCAAGTTAAACTCTTTCAACCACGAAGCGCACGAAGGACACGAAAAGGGATTTTAAATTTATTCTATCCTACCTTCGAGATCTTCGTGTGCTTCGTGGTGAGATAACTATCAGAGGTATTCAACTGGAGATTTTCAGATAACCACATAAAAAAAATATCTCTGGGGGGAAATCAAAATGGCGAAAAACGGCGCTCAAGCAGTTATGGCAGAATTGCTGGCGCAGGCCGGCGTTACGATCAACGGTGACAACGCCTGGGACATCCGGGTACACAACGACGATTTATTCTCACGCCTTTTGAGTGGCGGTGCGCTCGCGCTGGGTGAATCGTACATGGACGGCTGGTGGGATTGTGAGGCTCTGGATCAGTTTTTTGATAAAATTCTGCGGGCTAATCTTGATCATCAAATCAAAAAAAGTTTCCGGCCGGCGGTCCATATCCTCAAATCCAAGCTGTTCAACCTCCAAAAAGCCAGCCGCGCCTATCAGGTCGGCGAAAAACATTATGATATCGGCAATGATCTTTACGGTGCCATGCTGGATAAAAGGATGCTGTATACCTGCGGCTACTGGGAAACAGCCGACAATCTGGATGCAGCTCAGGAGGCCAAACTGGAGCTGGTGTGTCGCAAGATCAATTTGCAACCGGGGATGAGCGTCCTGGATTTAGGATGCGGATACGGGTCATTTGCAAAATACGCGGCGGAAAAATTCGACGCCCGGGTGACCGGCGTGAATGTTTCCAAAGAACAGGTCGATCTGGGTACCGAATTGTGCCACGGGCTGCCGGTGGAAATCATACGGGATGATTACCGCGCCGTTGACGGGTTATATGATCGCGTGATTTCCATTGGCATCATGGAACATGTCGGCTACAAAAATTACCGCACGTATATGGAAAAGGCCAGCCAATGCCTGAAAGACGACGGCATCGCCTTTATCCACACCATCGGCAGAAATTCCAGTTCAACCACAAGCAATCCGTGGATAACAAAATATATTTTCCCCAACGGCATGTTGCCCTCCATTGCCCAAATCGCCCGCGCCATGGAAGGATTGTTTGTGATGGAGGACTGGCACAATTTCGGTCAGCATTACGATAAGACCTTAATGGCCTGGCACGCCAATCTTGAAGCCGCCTGGCCTGAACTCAAAGATAAATACGGTGAACGTTTTTACCGCATGTTTCGCTTTTACCTGTTAAGCAGTGCGGGAGCGTTTCGGGCCCGCAGCAATCAACTGTGGCAGATTGTGATGACCAAACCCGGCAGAGATTGCCCGGATTGCCGGATCAGCTGACGGTAAAACATGAATGCTTGAAGCCGAAGTCATTATTGTGGGGGCGGGGCCGGCCGGTTCTGCCTGTGCCTGGAAATTGAATCAAAACGGCACTCAAACCGTTTTGCTCGATAAAAAGGCCTTTCCACGCCGCAAACTGTGTGCCGGTTGGATAACGCCCGGTGTGCTGAAAAATCTAGAAGTTAAAAGTGGGGAGTACCCGCACGGAATCCTGACCTTTAAGCGGATTTTTTTTCATGTTCGCGGCAGGAAGCTGCGGATCCCGACCTGTCAGTATTCCATTCGCAGAACCGAGTTTGATTACTGGCTGCTAAAAAAAGCTGCGGTCCCCCTGCAGCTGCATGCCGTGCAACAGATCAGAAAAGAAGACGGTTATTACATCGTTGATAATTTGTATCGCAGCAAATACCTGGTAGGCGCCGCCGGAACGTATTGCCCGGTTTACCGGTCCTTTTTCAAGGAAGTCAATTCCCGATCACAGCAACGGCTGATTGTCACCATCGAAGAAGAATTCAAATACGATTATCATGACGCCAATTGTCACCTCTGGTTTTTTGAAAATAATTTACCCGGATATGCCTGGTATGTTCCCAAGGCGGACGGCTATCTAAACGTGGGTATCGGCGGCAAATTTCTGGCGCTCAAAAACAGGGGGCAGACGATTCGCCGGCATTGGGATTATTTTATTGCCAAATTGGAGGAACTTTCTCTGGTAAAAGGCCATACGTATCGGCCGCGCGGGCACAATTACTATCTCAGACAACCGGTGCCGGCCGGGCGGTTGAACAATGCATACATTATTGGCGATGCAGCCGGCCTGGCGACCCTGGATCTGGGCGAAGGGATCGGTCCGGCGATCGAAAGCGGTATTTTGGCGGCCAATTCAATCCTGACCGGATGCCGGTTTTCAGAACGATCCGTAACCCGCTACAGTCTGATCCATTTCTTATGGGCCGGAATAAAAGCGAGAATGACCGCAAGCAGCGTTTGATCTGAGGAATATGCCATGACAGCGATAAAAATTCACGGTTATTACCCGGGCGTGGTGGGTAAGATTACTGAAATCCACGCCGTCTATTACCATGAACACTGGGGATTTGATGTTTCATTTGAAACCCAGGTGGGCAGGGAACTTTCGATTTTTGTCAGTGAATATGATGAAGCGCGCGATGGCTTCTGGGCGGCCACTGCCAAGGGCATATTTGCAGGCGCAATTGCCATCGACGGTCATAATGCAATGGCTGACGGGGCCCGGCTGCGCTGGTTTATTGTCGATCCTGAATTTCAAGGTGCCGGCCTCGGCAACCGCTTGATTTCCCGGGCGGTTCAATTTTGCAAAGACAAAAAATATCCCAAAATATTTTTGTGGACTTTCGCGGGATTGGATGCCGCCCGCCGGCTTTATGAGCGCCAAAATTTCCAGTTGTGCGAGACCCACGAAGTCGACCAATGGGGTCAACAGATAAAAGAGCAAAAATTTGAGTTGTTTCTTTGATTTTCGGGAGGAGCCTGATTATGCATAAAGTCGACGTAAAAATTGGTAAGTGGATCGAAGAAGGATTCAACCTGTATAAAAACAATTTCACAACCCTGGTTCTATCAGCGCTGATTGCACTGGTGTTGAGCACGGTTACCATCGGCATTCTGACCGGCCCGATGATCGCCGGTTTGATCATTATTACCCTGCAGCTTATACGCAAAGAGGATCCTAAACCGGAAGCCGGTATGGTTTTCAGAGGGTTTCGCTATTTTCTAAATACGTTTCTCTTTGTCCTCATCTGGGGAATCGCCATACTGGTTGGGTCCCTGTTGGTGGGGTGGTTTCCCATCATCGGGCAGTTGCTTTCTCTGTTCTTGGTCTATGCCGCCCAGGCCTTCTTGATGTTCGGTCTTTATTTGATTGTCGACAAACAGATGGATTTCTGGCCGGCATCTCAGAAAAGCATCCAGACCGTCAAAACCAATTTCTGGCCTTTTTTCGGCTTAGCGGCGATTGCCAGCATCATTGGCAGCCTGGGCGCACTTGCTTTCGGCATCGGTGTCGTTCTTACCATCCCGATTCAGATCTGTATTTTGGCCGTTGCCTATCAGGAAATATTTGCCTAGAAATGGTTTCAAAACCTCAGATCAGGTTCCCCGCTTTAACGCGGGATTGCACGTCTTTATTTTAACAAATTATTGTGCGCATCAAGGGCTAAAAGTGCCTAAAGTAAACTAAAACTTGAGCCTCACGCAAAGCCGCAAAAAAACACGCGCGCAAAGACCCGAAGGTTTTTTATTGTTTAAACTAAAATTCTTTGCGGCTTGGCGACTTTGCGTGAACAAGAAATTAAAAAGAAATGCCATCAGCCACACCGGACGTATCGTCTCAAGAGCCGTTTTAACGCGCAGCTTGCGCTCCTTCCCGCTAGAATGGATTCCGTGTCGGATTCAATAACCGGCCGCCAAAGGCTGTCTTGAATTTTGCTAAAAAGTGTATAATTTAGCTTAACCAAAAACGATTTTACCGGTTTTTAGCCGAAGGAGGGCCAGATTATGAAAGAGAAGCGCAATATACACCTGAAAGTCCAGGAATTATGTGATTGTTATGCGACCAACGATCCGTTGAAGGAAATGTCAGAAATTAAAGGAGACAGCGATCAAGATGAAGCCGCGGCAAAATGGTTCGCCCTGGCCGCGCTGCATGGCGTGAACGATAACGCTAAAGAGGTTTCAATTACGCGCTCACCGGACGGAAACATCAAGGTAACCGCCAAATACCGGGAAGCCGAACTGCCATCACCGGGCGCTGAGATCGGTGAAAAGATCATTAACGCAGTGCGTGAAATCACCCATATCGAGGGCGGCAAAGGCAAATCCCCTCTGGCTTTGGGTATCCGTGAAGACAGCATCGAACTCAAGATCAAAATGAAATCCAAAGATAAAGGGGAAAGGGTTACCATAAAATTCCCTGGCTAACATGAACCCATCTAAAAAATAGGATTTTGGTTCCAGATCGCGGCGGGGCTGAGTTTCTAACCGCAGGCATACTGTTGTATGTCGAGGATTTGAAACGAGGCACCAACAAAGATATGGGGCCAAAAGACATTTTTGAGATAGCTTCATATGAATCGCACTACCTTATTGAAAGCGGATGCGGCCATCAATCTTATTCTGGGAATCTTGCTGATGGCGTTTCCCGCAGGACTGGTGAAGGCATTGGGAATACCGATGACGGATCCCTCTTTTTATGCGACGATTCTGGGAGGGGTGCTTTTCGGCATTGGCCTGGCCTTGCTGGTTGAGTGCTATCGTAAATCCAGCCGATTTGTTGGGTTAGGCCTGGGGGGTGCCATAGCGATTAATCTTTGTGGCGGATTCGTACTGGCAGCCTGGCTGCTTTCCGATAAATTAACCCTGCCGTTGAGAGGACAAATCTTCCTCTGGTCACTGATCGTGTTACTGGTGGGAATCAGTCTGCTTGAGGGTTTAACCCATTTTCGAAAGGGGAAGTTGCTGTCATCAGATGAGGTGTAAGGTTATCACAATCGGCATGCTGTGGTTGTTTTTATTATCGGGTTGCGCCGCCATCCAAAGGGAAAAAATACCTGCAGAGCGCATTATCCCGGAACTGAAATGGAATCTGGCAAGCTATGCTGAATTTGTGAAAGAAAATATGGCGGAAATTAATGCCAATTATTCAAAAGAGTATGCCCCTTATGAGTTTGTCGTCGATACGGATTACGGCAGCACCGTGATACAAAACCTGCTTGATCCTGGGTCGGCAACAGCAATTAACACCGGGGTGCCGCTTGTTGCCAATCCGCAACCTTCAGAGCCATTGATGCCCATCTTCCACCACATCATCGATCATTACGATTACATTTTGGATCCCGGCAAATGGCAATCGATTGAAGAAACCATCAGAGCCAAACGAGGCGACTGTAAAAGTTTATCCCTGCTGTTGATGTCATGTTTGGCAGCCGCCGGCTATGATACATATGCAGCCATTTCCAACGGACACATGTGGGTTAACGTAAACCACGAAAACCAATGGCAGGTCCTGGAGCTGGATCGGGACCGTGAAAGAAATACCATCTACCGCATTCCCGGCTTTTACGAAAACCCGCTTTACAAGATTTACCCGGATCGCTCCGAAAAAAGAAAAAGAATCAAGTAACCATAAAAAGGGAATTCTGTCCATTTTAATTTCTTGTTCACGCAAAGCCGCAAAAAAACACGCGCGCAAAGACTCGAAGGTTTTTTGAAGTTAAATTAAAATTCTTTGCGGCTTAGCGTCTTTGCGTGAGGCCAAGCATTAGTCCACTATAGGCGTTTTTAACCCTAAACCTGATCTGAGGCTTTGAAACCATTTCTATGGTTTACGGTTTGTTAAAATGCAATCCATTGAAAAAATGAAACCTGTTGAAATTTTAAAGAACCTGTATTTTATCGAACGCGGTTTTCTCAACGCCAACCATTTTGTCTACCGGTCGGATAACCCGATCCTGATCGACACCGCCTACATTGCCGACTTTGATGAAACCGCCGGCCTGATCGCACAGCTGAATGTCAAGCTATCAGATGTGCAATTGATCATCAGCACCCACTGCCACTGCGACCACATCGGGGGCAATAAACGCATTCAAGATCAATCCGGCTGTGATATCGCATTGCATCAGATCGGTAAGTATTTCATCGATGCTCGAGATGATTGGGCTACCTGGTGGAAATACTTTAACCAGGAAGCTGATTTCTTTGACTGCACCAGGGCCATAAATAATGGCGATGTTCTTTTGATCGGTCCGCATGAATTCGAGGTCATTCACACACCGGGCCATGCCTCGGAGGGAATTGTGCTTTATAACCGAAAGGAAAGGCTTTTGATCTCTTCCGACACTCTCTGGAAAAATGACATGGCCGTGATGAATCTGAGGATTGAAGGCAGTGCAGCGCTTTTTCACATGCTGGAATCCCTTGAAAAGCTGGAATCTCTGGATGTTCAGATAGTTTATCCGGGTCACGGCCCTCCTTTCAGGGACATGCCCAAAGCCTTATCCAAAACCAGAAAACGGCTAAATCACTTTTTGAATCATCGCGACCAGCTCGGGCTCGACTTATTGAAAAAAATTATGATTTATACATTGATGATGCGCAAAACCGTGGACAACGAGTCGTTTTTCGATGATCTCATGCAAACCCATTGGTATAAAGAAACCGTCGATCTGTATTTCAACGGTGAATACCAGACAAAATATGAAGCCATCATGCAGGATTTTCGAAAGCGTGGGATTGTAAAAATGAAACAGGATAAATTTTTTACAACCGTCAAATCCTGATGCGTAATCCAAGGCAAAATGAAAAAACGATTAAAAGTTTACCCGCGACGATCTCCAAATAGGGGGGATAGGAGGTAATAATGAGCAAAATTAAGGTGGAACGCAAACCTACCAAAGAGCGGCTGGAAGAACTCGGTGTCGGTGAATGGCCGATCTGGACCAAGGAATCCTCGGAATTTCCGTGGTCGTATGATGAGCCGGAAACCTGTTATTTTCTGGAAGGTGAGGTGGTGGTGACTCCCGACGGCGAAGCGCCGGTAGAAGTCGGCAAAGGGGATCTGGTAACATTTCCACAAGGCATGTCCTGCACCTGGAACATACGCAAAGACGTCAAAAAACATTATCGGTTTGGATAAATTTTTTATTGCGGATTTTGGATTGCGGATTGCGGATTGAAATATCAGACATGTCGCGAATTCAAAATCCGAAATCCGCATTCCGAAATCCGAAATTTTGAGTGTTCCATTACCCCAAGAATACAGATTTGAGACCTAAACATCTTGACATTCTCAAAGCATAAATTGGTAGACGTGCATGCCCACATTTGCGACCCCGCTTTCGATAAAGACAGAACTGAGGTGCTGGAAAGGGCCCACAAGGCCGGTGTGGTTGCCATTATTGCGGTTGGAGAAAATCTTGCGGATGCACGCAAGAACCTCAAACTGGCCAAAAAGTATCCGATGCTGAAGCCTGCGGCGGGACTCTATCCGTCTGTCCTCGACTTAAACCAGGCGAACGAGATGGCAGACTATATTCGCCAAAACCAATCTCGCTTGGTCGCCATCGGTGAAGTGGGACTGGATTACTGGGTGGTCAAGGAAGCGCCGGAAAAGGCGCTGCAGAGAGAAATTCTCATACAATTTATTGAACTATCAAAAGAGTTGGATCTTCCGTTGAACATCCACTCTCGATCCGCCGGTCGCCACGCAATTGCGCTGTTACTGGAAAACAATGCCGCCCGGGTGCAGATGCATGCCTTTGACGGTAAGGCCGCTGCGGCGCTGCCGGCGGTTGAAGCCGGGTATTTTTTTTCAATCCCACCGTCTGTCGTCCGTAGCCGCCAGAAACAAAAGCTGGTCAAACGGCTACCCCTTTCCTGTCTGCTGGTTGAAACCGACAGCCCGGTTTTGGGGCCCTCGCCGGACGAGCGCAATGAACCGGCAAATATCGGCCACTCCGTCAGAGCCGTCGCAGCGCTCAAAGAAATTACTGAAGAAGCGGTCATTGCGGCTGTTTCAGAGAATACGGAAAGGTTGTATGGAAAATTTGAGAGTGCCTAAAATGCCTAAAGTGAGCTAAAATGCCTAAAATTATTAAATGGAATTGATCCATTTTTAAAATATATTGAAACAAATTTCGCGGCTGGAAGCCGCTCCAACGAACCAGTCATGCCCCTGTGGGAGCGGCTTCCAGCCGCGAAAAAATTCAAACTTAAGATTACATATGCAAGCACGGCCCGGTACATATGCTTTGGTCATGAGGTGCTCTTCTGATCAACAGATGGAAGTCGGAAAACTCGGCCGGCTTTACCTTCGACCCGGATTCTATGTGTATGTCGGCAGCGCTTTCGGCCCCGGTGGTCTCAGCGCCCGCATCGCCCATCATATGAAAATTTCCGAAAGACCCCACTGGCACATGGATTACTTACGCCCGGCATTGGATCTAACCGAGGTATGGTTCACATATGATTCCGGACACCGCGAGCATCAGTGGGCTGGCGTGCTGGCAGACTTCAGACACACAACCATCCCCATTTCAGGCTTCGGCGCCTCGGACTGCCGCTGCAAATCTCATCTCTATTTGATTCGCTCTAAACCTTCCGTCAGGCGGTTTCGTGACAAGTTGCGCGCTAATTTAAATCGTCATGGAAGAATATTTACTCATAAATTAAAATAAAACCAGTATCCGCCAAATTACGCCGCTTCCACCCGGCAGGGAACGTACCGGTGAACCGGCGTACCCAGCGGATCGCGATGGGTGTTCTTGGTCAGGCGGTTGACATTGATGCCGTATGTTTCACCATCAACCACCAGGCCGAAACCATGCGGCACCAGGACCATTCCACTGCGGACCTGAGTACTTACCTGGAGCTCCCCGACTTCGGCGGCTGCCTCGGTTGTCACGCGAACCGGCTGCCCGTCGCTCAACCCCATTCTTTCGGCATCTTCAGGGTTCACCGCCACGGTACAGGCCCGCTTGCCTTTGTTCCACTCCGGGTTTCGCATCAGCGTATTGGCGTTGCAGTCCATGTGCCGGCCGGCATTCAGGATCAAAGGGAACTCATCCGTCATTTTCAAATCCACTGCCTCACCCGCCGCATCAAGGTTTTTAAGCTGCTCTTCCATTTCAGGGATGTAGACCTCTATTTTGCCGGACGGTGTCTTGATGCCGGCCATGGGATTATCCGTATCCGCCTGGCCCACCCATAAGCCCTGGGGCGTGTCGAAAAGGGCCTGGAAGATACGGTCGCCAAGGTCCGGGCCCGGCTCGAAGCCGACCCGAGACGCGTGCGCGTAAAATTCCTTGGGCGCGGTCATCAACAGACCCCAGAGAGCGGCCAGGTTGGCACTGTCCCATTCCCGCCCCAGTGTCTTGGCCAGCACAAAAGGCATGGCGCGCATGGCGCGGGGTTCCTCGGCCGCCCAGGTGATCAGTTTGGCACCGAAAGCCAGGCGGTCACCTTTGGCGGCTTGATAGAGCTCATCGGGAATATTGGGAATCAGCCCCAGTTTGTCGGCCAGCCGGGTAAATATTTGCCCCGCCTCCAGGCAATCACCCGGCGGATCGACCACGGGCCGGCGCATCTGAAAGAAAATCCCGGGGTAGGTCCACGGGAAAAAGGTCCCGTCCCAGCTTTCATAATACGTTCGACACGGCAGGACGTAGTGGGCCAGCCGGGCCGTTTCGTTCATGACGATTTCGTTGACGACCAGCAGATCCAACTTGGCAAAAGCTTCTTCATAAGCCGTTGTATCCGGATAGGCCCGCAGGGGATTACAGGCGCTGACATGAACCGCCCGGAGACGTTCGGGATGATCGCTTAAGATTTCCTCCGGCATGGCCCCGGGCGGGAAGGAGCCGGCCGCCACCGGCGGGAAGTCGGTGGCCATGGTACGCCAGGTTTTGGGGTCGCGCTCGTCCGCATGTCTACCCATTGGCATCATCATCGCAGGTATGATATTGCCGCCCCGAACGCCGAATACACCGCATACGGCGCAGAGAATGGCCATGACATATGAATTGAGCGTACTGTGCCGCCCCATATAGATACCCAGGTCTGGATGAATGCACCACTGTTTTGTGGTCATCATTTCGCATACGCGGCGAACCAGGTTGTAATCGAGTTCACATACATCAAGAGCCGATTTGGCATCAAACCCCTCGAAACAGGGCCGTATCCTATCGAACCCTTCCACATATTGGTGCAGGTAGTCTTTCTTCTCCCATCCTTCATCCAGGATAATGGATATCATGGCTTTCATTAACAATGCATCGGTTCCGGGCCGCACGGCCAAATGGATGTCGGCAATGGCTGCCGTTTCGCTTTTGCGGGGATCAACCACCACCAACATGCGATCCGGGTCCTTTGGAGAAACCTTTGAGCACCTTACGGGCCTGGGGCATCTGGTGGCTCATCATACCGTTCCAGCCCCAGCCCACCAGCATCTCGGCCTGATGTTCATCGGGAATCGCGACAAGGTATTGCTTACCCAGGACCCGGCCGTTGACCCACCAGGCGCCGCAGAACTCCTGACCGGCAGAGCTGTAAAAATATTTGGATCCCATGCCGGCCAGCAGGGACAAACCGAAGGCACCTTCAAAATGGCCGCCCTGGGCGCTGGCGCCCATGTACGCCAGGCAACGCGGGCCGTGCTCGTCTACCAGGGTCCGCATTTTCGCGGCGATTTCGTCGATGGCCTGATCCCAGGAAATCGGTTCAAAACCGTCGCCCACCTTTTTAAGCGGCTCGGTCAGACGTTCCTTGGGGTACTGGTGATAAATGACATTAAGACCCTTGCGGCAGGCATACCCTTCGCTGCGCAGGTTCTCCTTATCCGGCCGCACTTTCACCATTCGGCCGTCTTCGACCCGTACTTGGAGTCCACAGTTTTGAGCGCATAGAACGCACCCGGTTTTTTTCCATTCACTCATAGCAGCCTCCAGTAATTTTTATGCAATATTTTCAATGACGAATAACGAGCCATTCCTGCACAGCGCGCATTACCACGATCAAGAGGACCGATTGCCGACTGGCGTTGATATCGGGACCTCCCGGTCCTGGTCGAAAGTGATGGTCAGATGATAGTAGTCAGTCTTGCGCGTCGTTTTTAGCGGATACGGCGCTTTCTCATATACCTTCCACATGGGGGTGTTGGTGGCCAGCACATCGGCGACAATCCCCTGCAGCCCCCGCTCTTTTGCGATCCGGATGAGCATATTCAGTAGATACGTGGCAATGCCTTTGCCCTGGTAATCTTCGTCCACGATAAAGGCCGTGTCTGCGTATGGCCGATCCGGCAGGGCAGCGTAACGGGCTTCGGCAATGATGCTTCCGGCTCCTGATTCCCCCACCAGTCCAATAATTGATATGTTCTGCCGATAGTCTACGTTCACATACTTCTGCATGCGGTTATGAGGCATGGCTTTGACCGGGCTGAAATAACGATAGTACACCGCTTCGCTGGAAAAGCGGTAGAAAAGACGCCGCATCTCTTCTTCATCCGACGGTCGGATCGCCCAAAAACGGACCTTCAGTCCGTCCTTGAAGGTATGTACGCTGCTAAGTTCTTCCGGATAACAATGACCGGAATCGAGGTAGATCTGATCGCGGTAAATGAGGCGGGCTTCCTTGGCCCGCTCGACCAGACCGGCCCGGTCTTCGGGATGGGCGATATCGATCAGAGCCAGAGCCCGCTCGCGAACCGATCGGCCCGTAAGATAGGCCACACCGTACTCAGTCACCACAAAATCAATGGAAGAGGCCACCTCCAGTAGTTTCGGGAATTCATTAACCGTCAGGCGGATATTGGGCTCACCCGCTAGATTCCGGCTGGGCAGGCCCATAATGATTCGGCCGCGAGGTGAGAAGTTTGCGCCCTCCACCATTTCTTCCGCCGCACCCTGGCTGGCCGACATTAGTCCTTTACCCGCATGCATGGCCACGCGCCCGGAGAGGTCCACCTTCCGAGCCGAGAGGATTGTCATATATCTCGGGTTGGCACCAACCAGCCGCGGATCCGCCACCACTTCGATGCCCTGGAACTCGATCAGAGGATTGTCGCTGAGCCAGTCCATCAGCTTGCGGGTTCCGAATGCATACGATACCACGCTCTTACCCGGAAAGATCCGCTTGCTGCGGTTTGAAACTGCGCCGCTCTGGATAATCTCCATCAAAGCATCCGTGATCATCAGGCTATGCACGCCCAGTTGCCGCTTCTTTGACAGATAAGGGACCAGGGCTTCGTAAAGCGGTCCCAGGGAGAACCCGATGCAGTCTCCATCTTGAAGCAGACCGGCCACATTGCAGGCGACTTTGTCAAAGACCTCGTCCACGGGCCATCGCCCAGTGTAGATCAGGGGTTCAGTGGATTCGATTAAATGATCGAATTCATCGACATGAACAAAGGCGTCACCGCCGGTTCGGGGGGTTTCGGAGTTGATCTCACCCACAACCAGGTCAGCTTTCTCCATTGCCTGCCGGGCCACGTCTACAGATACCCCCAGACTGGCGTATCCAGCTTCGTCCGGCGGCGATATCTGGACGAAAGCCGCATCCACCTGGATCGTACCCGATGCGATCAAGCCGGGAAGCTTGGAAAACCGGGACTGGATCAGATCCACACGCCCGGCGGAAACCGCTTCATTGGCCACATAGCCGGAAAAGAATGTCTTGAGGCGATACTTCTGAAAATAGCGTTCATCGATGGGCAGGGCTTCGCCGACGCTGATGAGCTGAATCAGGGTCAGGTCCGCCAGGTTACCCATTTTTGACGCCATCAAATGTTGAACCATGGTTCGGGGTTCGGCCACACCGGTTCCCAGAAAAATATTCATACCGGGTCGAATTTCGTCCAGCACCTTATCCGGTTTCACGATTCTATCGTTCCAGAGCGGTTTTTTAACCGGACTCATGACCGGTCTCCTTTTTTAAGGAAAAACGCCGTCCTTGGATTTTTCAAAATTTCACGGTAACTCATTTTTTTGTGTGTGCATATTGTTTCTTATTTATACGGTTGTCCGTATTAATACCAATCGGTATATTAATCGACAAAAAAAATTATAACCGAAGTTCGGCATTCACCAGGCATATGATTTGATCGATGTTTCGGCTTAAATGGATGGTGTTGCCTGTGGCCTTTGCCAGCATAATCCCACCTTCGATCAGTGAGACAAAAACAGATGCGAATTGCTCGGGTTTGGCATTTGGATGAATCTGTTTATGTTCAATACCGCTGTAAACAATGCGGGTGACGGTGTTTATCCAAGTTTCAGTGGCTTCTGCTACCCGCTCTTTTAAAGGTGGATGAATATTGTCGGAGTCAATTACAGCATTCATTAAGGGACATCCGCCCTTGCGGGATATTTCCATAAACTCGTCCAGATAAAAATTGGCAAATGCTATGAGTTTGTCACAGGCGTTTTCTTTGGAACGAACGATATCCCCAATTTTCTTTGAAATTTCAGCAAAATTATGGTCAAAGGCCGCAAGGGCGATCTCGTCCTTATCGATGAAATTACCGTAAATCGCGCCTTTGGTCATATTGATGGCCTTGGTCAGCTGTGACATCGTCGTTCCTTTGTAGCCATGCATGTTAAAGATAGGCGCTGACTTTTCGATAATGAATTTTCTGGTTTCTTCTGACTTTCCCATGAATTAACACCCACATTTTGCGCAAAAATTATACCGATAGGTATATTTTGTCAAGCATTTTTTGCGCGAATTTTTAAATAATAAAGGCCGTATGCGAAACGTCGCATACGGCCTTTAGCATTTATTTCTTACACGAAATGCTGAAATATCTTTCGTCAGCCCAATTTCGCCTTGAGGGCACCCACCATGCTTTTCATATCGGCGGGATCACCGTTGGGGTGCAGCACGATCATAATCATCTGCCATTTGCCAAAGGGAGAGGCTTACAAAAAAAAATAGGCATGGGGCAAAATTTGTTATATGGTTGCTTTGCCAATCTAAAACCTATCTTAAAAATGAATCTAATACCCAATGGCGGTGTTGCAAACCTCCTTAAAATGCTCACATACTACATGTATGCTGGGAACAACGACTTTTGCGTCGGCTTGCGCCTTGTTGCATACCTTAATTTATTAAGATCAGATATGTAATCCCGCTTAGCGGGGCCCTTGGGCATGATCTGCAGTTTTTGAGATAGGTTTCGACAAAAATCGGCTGAATACCTTTTAATGAAAGGCGTTTTCAAATGACATCTTCACCATCAAATATTTCTGAACAGATTATCGCCAAGGCAAAATCCTTGGGCGCTTCATTAGCCGGTATTGCTGACGCCGCGCTCCTCAAGCAATCGCCGTCTCACTTCATCTATCCCAAAATGGAGCACAACCTCGCTGTCGGCTCTCGTGAAACCGCAGAAGGTATCGAATTAGGACAAGTTGTTTGGCCGTCAAATGCCAAAGCGGTGGTTGTAATTGCCGTCGAACATAAGAAAGATGAGCCGCAAATGGATTGGTGGGATGGCCAGACAGGCACATTCGGAAATCGAATTTTAATTCGGATAAACAATCACCTGTCCGACTGGGTGGAAGATAAATTTGAGATTAAAACACATAAACTACCCTATCATGTTGAAAAAGGCGGCATTTTTTTAAAAGATTCGGCCGTGATGGCGGGATTGGGTTGTATTGGTAAAAATAATCTGCTGGTAACACCGGAATTCGGTCCTAGAATTCGTCTGCGGGCCATGATTCTGGAAGCGCAAGTTGAACCCACCGGTCCGGTTCAGTTTGACCCCTGCGACGGCTGTAAGGAACCGTGCAGACGCGTCTGTCCCCAAAAGGCTTATAGCGATATCGTTTTCTCATCCGTCGAAATGGGGATGCTGACCCTTCCCGGCCGCAACGGCTGCTACAGCCGGGCAACATGCAACATCCAGATGGAAAAAGATATTGCTGAAGCTGAAATCCTGCAAACGGAAGGCACGGATGAAACGGGCAAACGTATCAAGTATTGCAGACGCTGCGAATTTGCATGCATCGCTGGCAAGCCAGCGAAAAAGAAATAAGGACTGACAACAATATCGCCTGAATTTTATGTTTCTTTACCGAATCAAATAGAACAATTAAAAACTTAAAGTTTTAGCGTTATAGCCGATTTATTCAATTCTTCAGATTTTTGTATGGCGTTAGCTAATCTCAAACCGCTCCATTCTCATCCTTCCAATAGTTGACCTCCAATGTCAACCCTTCAACTTTTTGAATAACCACTCTATCACCCGGTAATAAAGGGACTTCACTGACAGCCTGCCATAGTTCCCCGTTCACGAAAACTTTTCCTTCATTTTTCTTCCACTGTTTGACCTCACCCACTTTACCCAACATGCCCGGCACCCCACAAACAGATTTTCTCTTCCTGCCCATGATAAACCAGAACAAAGGAAAGACCGCGTGCTCAATTAACTCAAAGAGTAAAACTCCTATAACCAGGGTCAATATTATGGTTTTTATCATCCTTTGATTCCGTGTTTACATCATGGTTCAAGCATTTAGCTTACCAATCCAATCGCCTACCCAATGTGTAATTCCAATCACTGCGATGGCGATCATGAGGTGTTCCCCAACAATTTTCCAGGGTGGTTCACTCTGGGATTTTGCGATAATGTAGCTTAGTAGCGAAAGAATTGACAATCCCCATATCAAACTAATAACAATCGCAGTGGATAGAGGAAATAAAATCACCGGCACAACGAAGGTCATTGCAAATAGAAGCTTCGCCCAAAAGGTCGAAATCGTGGCTGCCCATATTTGCTTGATGGTATGCTTGCTTTCAGCTTCCTTTGAAACGTGGATACCCAGGGCATCTGAAAAAGCGTCGGCAATGGCGATTGTCAGAATCCCGGCGAGAACCACAATCTTCGAATGCGTTCCGGAGTGCAAACCGACCATCAGACCGAGGGTCGTGATGACCGCTGATGTCAGCCCGAAAGAAATGCCGGTGCGTAAAGAATCTTTCATCTGTTGGTCCTCTCCAATGTTCTCATTGGGTTCTGTCGGCACCGGAAACACATCGGTGTGCGGCTTAAAGCAATTATTAAAGGGCCATCACTTGGGTATCTTAACATCGTCATCATCATAAATCCCTTTCTCGGCGGTTATGTGACAGGCTGTGCAGTTTGCCAACGACCCAATGGACTCGCGTTTAAAGATCGCTGGGTCCAATTCGTGGTGCTTTTCACGGATATATGGGATATCAGAAATACGCATGGGCACCTGGTTTCTCAAACTTCTCATGATTTTTTTCGATCGCTTGGCTGAAGAGTTTTCCGCTCCATTCGTTTTAAGATAATCTGAAATGGTTTTTATCGCATCCGGATCGGCCTCAATTTCCTCTCCGAAATGGTCATCGAGTTGATTCAAAATTTTCAGCCATGAAGCGGAAGGTAACAACTCAGGCTGATATGCGAAATGGCACTCACCACATGTCTCTTTATATGCCTGGCTGGTGACCGGTTTCAGATGGTCGTTACGATCATTGTCGTCATTATCATCATCAATTTTTTCAGATCCACCTCGATACCGGTGTCTTTTTCTGTAACGATCATCATCGGCAAAAGAATCAAAAATTAAACCGAGTGTCAAAAGAAGCGATATTGCACATATGATATATCTGACGCAATTTTTCATGGCCAACCTCCTCTTAATCAGAAAAGCTGCTTGCGCCCGGTAATCATCGCTTTGATTAAATTTTCCCGGTGCACAAAACTCGATATCAATACCCCCATGATATGAATCGATACTAAAAAGACTGTAAAATAGGCCATAGCCTCATGAATTTCTTCCCAAAATTCATCTTTCTCATTTTTCTCAGACATATGATTCTTTTGCCTGCGCCGTTTCCAATTGTCGTGTTCATCATGATTCTCTTTATCATCACTATCGGCAAAAGCATTAGTCATAAACAAGATTTCATGTTTGGCAAAAGGACCGTGTCCTTTTACCCCATAGGCTTTTAGACCGGTTAGGGTGAGGGACAACAAACTCAATAGCATAATAAAGATCATAAATCCCCCGGCAGGATTATGACCAATGTAATGTTTGGGTCTTCCGATCAACAATCCTTTCAGATAATCCGTTATTTGGGTCGGAGGGTATAAAAAATCAGAAAACCGAGCGTATTTTGTGCCCACAAAGCCATATAAAATACGAAAAAACACCAGAAACAGCACACTATAGCCGAATACAACATGTAGCTTCCGGCTATCTTCTGAGCTTATGAAGGCGATTGCGAAACATACAACCAGTGCCCAGTGAAAAACACGAATAGCAATGTCCCAGGCTTTTATAAATTGCTTGTTTTTCATTTAATGGAATCTCCTGCTGGTTCATATGATTGGAAATTGATATTAATCAAAAAAAAGGACCAATTAATCTTTGAATCGAGTCACTTGGACAATAAATACTCTGATCGCTTTGTATATCATTTGAAAACAACCAAACAGTAATTTCAGGATCAAGGTTGCCAAAATTATAAAGAATTTGAAAAAGGTTTTAATTTTGTCTTTTGCAATGATTGTGCTCGAAATTGTCGGTTTAGTATTTTCCCCAACACCAAATGATTGTCTGCTAACATTGATTTTTTCAGTACCAGTTATATTTACAGCTTTATCCTCTCCGAAACTTCGGCATATAGCACCTGTTTTGGAATAATGAATAGTGTAGCTCGCACAAAAATATTTGGTCCTGTCCCAGTCCGGCAGTTGGTTTAGCTGTTGCATGAAATCTTTTTTCATAAGTTTGTGTGGTCCGGTTTCACCAGGTTCAAGGAACAAAATGCTTCCCTTTATATGGCATTGTCCTTTTTTAAAGCTGCGCAAACCGCTGTAAGATTTCCAAAACAATTGTCCATTGTTCTTTTCTATAATTTCATACCGGTGTAGTTTATTGGAAATTTGATTTAGCGTATCTACCTTGCCCGATTTCTCTTCTTGAATTAATTTATTTTTTTGAAGAATAGTTTCGTCTTGCATTCGGCTTTTCACTTCTTCAAAAAATGGTTTCTTGTTGACGGATTTGCATTTATAAATTTTGTAGCTAACACAGTAGTATTTAGTTTTTCCCCATTTTGGCAGTTTGTTGAGATGATCAAGAAATTCTCCTTTTAAGAATCCCGGTCCCTTGCTATCGCTTGGCTTTATAAATAAAATATCTCCATTTATGAAGCATTTCCCGATTTTTAAAGAACCTAACCCAATATGGGTCTCCCACCACAAATCACCATGAGCATTCTCAGTAATTTTATACTCAGCTAATTTGTAGACAGTGCTTTGCATCATTTGCCTGTTTATTGTTTTGTAATTGGCACCAGTTTCTTAATTGTGAAATAGGTGGTTCCCTGAACAGAGATCCTTCAGAATTGATAACGCACAGGTTTTGTTTAAAAAAGGGTTATAAGAGAAGAGACAGATTTTGCAGATACGTTGGTGGAGATTGAACTTTCAGGTATCTATTAGGGCGCGAAAAAAAAATCTTTATGAAATTGACGTTGAAGTGGTAATCCAAAAAATCAGATAAAATGAATAATGTGTTGAGTGTGTTTAGTTTTTCCGTCGAATATGCAGCGTTTGACGCTTTAAGGGTTTGTATATCCTCCAGATTACAGCTTCTACATTGAGTACCTGAGCAACGAGTATGAAATAGAAAATTTAACCCTGCCTTTGTTGTACCTTGAAGACCATGCAGACATGCTTCCCCGCAAAAACACGCCTGGGGCAACAGATTGTTTGCGAATAGACCTATGATGAGAAATTGAAAAAATAATAACTTGAATGTTTTTAGATTTCTCAAAAGATTTTCCTCATTCTTATAATCCATCAAAAAAGCCACTGGGTCACCAAAGTTACTCATTTTTTTAACACAACTACAGAATGGTAATCAAGCCACAACTCAATCTCTCAAGAATCAACAGTCAACGGTATATGACAGTAATCTTTCATATCAATAAACTTACGAATTATATATATACTTAAAAAGGAGATCGGTTGGGCTGATATTCCAGCATACAGATAGCAGTCCGGATAAGCACAAAGGCCCCGAATCCCTTTTATCGTGCTATTGTAAGTTTTTTTGATTTATACCTTAAACCACCCGCTATGCTCAAAAAATTCATGTGCTATTGCTCGTTAAGCGGTCTCCTGCTTGCTTATCTGCAGAAGTAAAATCATTATATCAGCCTGATTGATCGATTGGGGTCCAACCGCCGCCCAGGGCTTTGTATAGTGAAATAAGCTCCAAAGTCGCAGTTCCTCGGCTTTGCGCGAGTTGGTCCTGGAAATTGGTCAGCGAGCGCTGCGTTTCTAATACATTTTGAAAATCCGACAGGCCGGCTTCGTACTGCTGGAGCGCCACATTGGCGGCTTCTTCGGCGGATTTAGTGGCGGCCTCCAGATGCCTCATTCGTTCATGTTCCCTGGCAAAAGCATATAAAGCGTTTTCCACCTCTTCCACTGCCTGGTAAATTGCTGTTTCATAATCGAGTAGCGCCTGCTCCTGAAGCGCACCCTGGACCTTGATATTGTTTCGGATCGCCCCGCCTCGAAATATCGGCCATGAAATACCGGATAAAATTGCGGCCGCGAAGCTGGACGGGGATATGAGTCCGCTCAGAGCCATGGATTCGTATCCCAAACTCCCCTGGAGATTGAAACTCGGGTATGCCTCTGCTTTTGCCACGCCAATCTGGGCCGTTTGGGCGGCCAGCAAACGTTCCGCACGGCGAATGTCAGGCCGCCTGCGCAGCAAATCGGCAGGAATCCCGATTCCTATTTCCAGTTCGCGGGCCGGTATCGGTGCCGGGGCAGATAATAGTTCGGTGAATGCTCCGGGCCATTCGCCCAGAAGTATGGCCAGACGATTTCTGAGCTCGTTTATTCCGGATTGAAGGCTGGGGATCTGGGCACGGGTCGAAGATAGATTGTACGCGGCCCGGTCGACATCC
Source organism: uncultured delta proteobacterium (assembly GCA_963706575.1). GTDB lineage: Bacteria > Desulfobacterota > Desulfobacteria > Desulfobacterales > JAHEIW01 > JAHEIW01. The sequence continues at coordinate 30,779 of CAVPNL010000014.1, forward strand.
AGGCCGTTGCCCAGACCGGTCGAAAATTTCAATTGTGTCAAATCAAGCGCCGTCTGCTGAAGCTGCAAGTTGTTTTCCGTCCAGATTAGCTGCTTTTGAAAGGTGCGCAGCTGGACATAATTGATGGCCACTTCGGCTGTAAGGCTGACCAGAACACTGCGCAAATCTTCATGGGCGGCTTCGTATTGCGCCTGAGATGCTTCGACCTGGCGCCGCGTTCCTCCGAAAATGTCAAGCTCCCAGCTGGAATCCAAACCGACTCGAAAAGAATTCTGCGTGTCTTTGGTTTTTCCGTTATAGCTTTTGGACGCCGAACCGGATGTCGAAAATGACGGCACCAAATCAGCACGGGAAATTTGGCGCCGATAGCGCGCTTCTTTCAATCTGGATTCCGCCTTTTTGATATCAAAATTGTTGACCACGGCTGCATCAATTAGACGCACCAGTATCGGGTCGTCCAAATGGGTCCACCATTTTGCCAGGTCCTCATAGTTGCCCTTTGCAGGATCTTCAGCAACAGCTGATCGACTGAGATAAGTCAAAGGCATATCGATATCCGGTTTCCGGTATTCGGGACCGACCACACATCCAGTCAGGAATAGTACACCGATGACGATAGCGAACCACCTGCGCATGAGAATTTGAAAATCAAGAAGTTTCATAGTTTCATTATAATCCCATTTAGTTATTCATAGCGCAGCGCTTCGATAGGGTCGAGGCGCGCAGCTTTTTTGGCGGGGAAAAACCCGAAAACAATTCCCACTGCGGCCGAAAATGCAAAAGCCAACAGATTGATGCCGACATTGAAGACAAAAGGAACTTCAAGCATTCTGATCAGCCCAAGGGAAGCTGCCAGCGCCAGCGCCAAACCCGCCAGTCCACCCAGGCTGGACAAGGCCATCGCTTCCACCAGAAATTGAACCATCACATCGCGCTCCATTGCTCCGATCGCCAAACGTGTCCCTATTTCCCGGGTGCGTTCGGTCACCGAAACCAGCATGATGTTCATGATGCCGATGCCCCCCACCAGCAGACTGACTGCAGCGACGGCTCCAAGGAGTGTTGTCAATATTTTGGTGGTGCCTTGCATGGTTTCTATGATTTCGGTCATGTCTCTAACCATGAAATCGTCATTTTCTCCCGGAGCGATATGTCGGCGTTCCCGCAGCAATATTTCGATCTCCCGCTGCGCTTTTGGAATCAGGTCGACTGAAACCGCGGAGATTTGAAGCATGCGAATATCCTGGTTTCCGGCAATTCGCCTTTGAAACGTCCGAATGGGAATGATGACGGTGTCATCCTGATCGCTTCCCATACCGGTGGTTCCCTTGGCTGCCAAAACGCCGATGATTTGAAAGGAAACCTTTTGCAAACGGATTCTTTGCCCGATCGGATCCTGCTCCCCAAAAAGTTCTTTTCGAGCGGTCTGACCGATAATGCTGACCGGCTTGCCCGAACGCATTTCATTTTCCGTAAACAACCGACCCTCTTCAATCAGCCAATCTTTGACTGTAAAATAGTCGTTGTCGGTGCCGGTCGCCGTGGTCGACCAGTTGGTGTTGCCGAATATGGCCGTAACACTTTTGCTGTTTACCGGCGCTACTGCTTTCAACAAACCGACCTGCCGCTTGATGGCGATCATATCGTCGGCTGTCAACGCCTTGGCGTCCGATGATCCGCCTCCCGGCCCTCGGTGTTGACCCGATCGCACCATCAGGAGATTGCTGCCGAGTTTGCTCATGTCTTCTTTCACTTTGGCCGTTACGCCCCCGCCAACGGTCACCAGCGTGATAACAGCCGCTACGCCGATCACCACACCCAGGATGGTCAAAAACGAACGAAGCACATTGCGCCTGATTTCCCGTATGGCCAGTAAAAGCGCATTCAAGAACATGATCTTACCTCCTGGCCGGATGTTTCCGATTCAATCCGGCCATCCAAAAAACGGATGATCCGATCGGCATAAGCCGCCATACGATCCTCATGAGTTACCATAACGATGGTCAGTCCCAAATCGCGGTTCAGCGAGGTCAACAGATCCATGATCTCCCTACTGCGGCTTGAATCGAGGTTGCCGGTCGGTTCATCGGCCAGCAGAACGGATGGTTCGGTAACCAGTGCCCGCGCGATTGCCACCCGCTGCTGTTGTCCGCCGGAGAGTTCGGCCGGACTGTGTCTGCCGCGATCGGCCAATCCGACCTTTGCCAAAGCTCTATCGGCAGCCTCTTGCCGCTTTCCCGGATTCATGCCGCGGTAGATTAAAGGCAATTCCACATTTTCAATGGCCGAGGTTCGGCTTAACAGGTTGAAACCTTGAAAAACGAATCCAAGATAAAGGCGGCGAAGCAAAGCGCGCTGATTGCGGGATAGCTTTCCAACGGAAACACCCCTGAACAGATAGGATCCGTGTGTCGGAGTGTCGAGGCAGCCCAAAATATTCATGGCGGTGGATTTGCCCGAACCGCTCGGCCCCATGATGGCTGTAAATTCACCCTTCATAATTTTCATATCCACATCCATAAGGGCTGAAACCATCGCCTGAGCGCGTCCATAGACTTTTGAAACGGACTTGAACTCGATCAGCGGATGTTCCTTGAATTCCGGCGACAATCCATCTTGCTCAGACATTATTTCGCCTCCTGAATCATACCGACGATGACGTGTGACCCCGGTGTCAGATCTTCTGATACGATGCGGGTGTTAATTCCGTCTGAAGCCCCGGTTTGAACCGAAACGGGCAAAGATCTTCCGTCTTGTAAAATCCAGACCTTCGCCGCTTCCGGTTTTACGGGGTCTCCACTGGAACGCGAACCTCTATTGCCGCGACCGGGCCGTGGAAATAATTTGGACAATATGCTCGACTGCTCGTTGCGGCCAGACCCCGGCCGTTTGCGGCCGCTCAATGAATCCTGCGGTTGTGAGGGGGTGAAACGGAGGGCGGCATTAGGGACAAGAAGCGCATCCTGCTCATCGTGAACCAAAATGTCAGCTGTGGCGGTCATCCCCGGTCGAAGAAGCAGATCGGAATTGTCCACTTTGAGCAGGCACTGATAGGTCACCACACCGTTTTCGGTTTGCGGAGCGAAACGGACTTGCGTGATCTGAGCGGGAAACGTTTTATCCGGGTAGGCATCCACGATGAACTCGGCCCATTGGGCCTCCTTGATTTGCCCCACATCGGCCTCATCCACAGAAACGTAAAGCATCATATTGGTCAGATTTTCGGCCAGGGTAAACAAAACAGGCGCTTGAAGGGAGGCGGCGACAGTTTGGCCCGCTTCCACCGAACGGTTCAATACGATGCCCGTGATCGGCGAGTAGATCGTTGCCTTGGCCAACTCGGATATATTTGCTTCCAGGACCGCTTCGGCTTTGATAATATTGGCTTTGGCAACTTCGATCTGCGCCAAAGCAACCTGATATTTGGCTTCAGCGCTGTCCAAATCTTGTTTGGCCGGAACTTTGCCGTTGCTCAATCGATACGCCGTTTCAAGGCGTTCCAGATTGCTTTTTGCATCCTCCACATCGGTTTGTGCTTTCAAATATTCGGCTTTGGCCACTGCGAGAGATGCTTCCGATTGCAATTTTTGCGCTTGCAATTCAGAGGCGTCCAGGCGCGCCAATATTTGCCCCTTTTTAACCGAATCATTGAAATCGGCCAAAACTTCGCGAATGATACCGGATACTTCCGTGCCGACATCCACCTGATTTACCGGTTTCAATGTTCCGGTGGCGGAGACGGTGACCTTCAACTTTCCTTTCCGGACCGGTTCGGTTTCAAATCTCGTCAACGCCTTAGCTTCGCCCGGCGACCAGAATTTCCACAAAACACCTCCGGTGATCGCAAGCAGCATCAAAACAAGGAAAACAGCCTTCCTCCACATGGGGAATGGGCGCTGCAAACTAAGGACTTCGGAAATATCTTTTTTGTCTTTGCTCTTTATCATGTCGGCTCCTGTTTGCTCAGGGACGTGCTCATTTCCCGCAATGAAACAAAGATGCTTACAGGTTAAGTCGCAGATAGGGGACGGATGGTTACAGTGCCGGAGAATTTTCCGATTGTTCCTCCCTCCAATCACAATTCCGGCACATTTTGTCGTTCCTTTGTAACCATGCGCGCGTTAGAAGCGACTGAAACTATGAGAGCGGATTGAAAGATCTTTCAGTTTAGGATATGTTCACGACTGGGTGGGAGGTATTTAATATTCTTGGCGCTGTTTGCTATACGGATTGGTAAAACATCTTCTCGTGAATTATGAACAACAGCGATCATCGATCAAGCGACGAAGAAATCATTCAAAGGGTCCTGAAAGGCAAGGTGGATGATTTCGAGGGACTCGTCAGACGATATCAGGCACATGTGCTCAATATGGTAAAAAGACACGTTCCGGAGCGTGATGTGGAAGAAACCGCTCAAGAGGCGATCGTCAGAGCATACAGATCCTTGTCGAGCTATCGCGGAAAGGGACGCGGATTCAAAGCGTGGTTATCTGTGGTCACGATTAGAACATGCTACGATTATTGGCGCAAGACCTACCGGTTAAAAGAGGTTCCGCTCAGCACTCTCACTGATGATCACAAAATGTGGGTCGAGAAGGTTATGGCAGCAGAATCCGCGCAGGGCATGCGTGAAAAAGCCGCTTCCGATGAAGCCCGTATGGTCCTGGATTGGGGGCTGAATCATCTGTCGGCCGAAGATCGCATGGTATTAGAACTGGTCTATTTCGAAGAACTGACCGGTCGCGAAGCTGCCAAGCTATTGGGTTGGACGACTACAAATGTGAAAGTCAGAGCCTTTCGAGCGCGTCGCAAACTGGAGAAAATTCTCCAGGAAATGATTGAGGAGCAGATATGAAACATTTGCATCGAAAATCGACTGAAAGACTTGGACAAGTCTTACGACAGGCATTCTATGAGCGACGGCGAATCGAATTCAAACCCTCGGAATTTTGGCTTGTCGGGGTCATGTCGGAGATCCGGCGCATCGGGCGCTTGGACGCGGAAATTGATTTCTGGACGGTCTTTGAAAAAATGATTTGGAGGTTCATACCTGCAGCGGTTGCTCTATTGTTGCTTCTGGGCGTGGCTTTTACCCAAATCAAAACTGCCCGCGAGAACGTTATCGCCGATATCTATAGTGAAGAAAACCTCGATTCGGGACTATATGCCTATTACGATCAATGAGGAGCTGATATATGAGACGACTGAAATTAATCGCCGGGATTTTGGTTATTTTTTTCTTGGGTGCGTTAACTGGTGTATTGTCCGCACGCTTTTATGTGACATTCGAAAGCAGAAAACTTCATCATCACCCAAAGCTCGAGGAGCGGGTGGAATTCATCATGAAACGTCTCACCGATGATCTCGATTTGTCCGCAGCTCAGCAAAAAGAGATACGACAAATTGTGGCCTCGACCGAAGAAAAGGTCCAATCGATAAAGGATGAATACGCACCAAAAATTCGCGCCCTTCACGATACAAGCATCGAAGAGATCAAAACCAGCCTGTCCCCCGACCAGCGAGAGAAACTGGATCGAATCCATGCCGAATGGAAACGTCGGCGGCAGGAAAGAAAATCACGGTAGAGATTCATCACATGGTCATGGTTGAGGGCAGATTTCAAAGTGGGCTAAACGGGTGAGATGTGATGATTGCCTGATGCCGGTCTCAAAATATCGCCTTTTTGGGGTAGTTTCTTCCGCCAATGCAAAAAAAATCGACCCATAACTCGTAATCGTTACCACCAATAATGGACAAGGAGCTCGCTTTTTGCTATGGGCGTGTTGAGTGCCTTGGTAATCATTATTGTAAACAGAGTATAAAATGAATATGGAGATACCAATCATTCAGCTTGCACAACCGTCCAATGCCTCTTCTCTGGCAAAGCTATCTGAAAAAACCTTCAGAGATGCTTTTGCCCAATTCATTAAAAAGAAGAATTTCGAAAGCTACGTAGCTCGTTCCTTTACTGAAAATCAGATCAGATCAGAACTCCTTGATAGTGCTTCCACTTTTTTTATTGCCAAGTTAAAGGATAAATGGGTGGGGTATGCTAAACTTTATCAGAGCCCGCCTCCTGATTGCGTCAAACAATTGCCGGCCATTGAGCTTGCCAGACTTTATTCCATGCAGCAATATTTGGGCTGTGGCATCGGTGCTGCCCTGTTGGAGGCCTGCTTAAACTACGCCCGCAGCAGCGCATTTAATTCAATCTGGTTGGGCAGTTGGAAGGAAAATCACAGGGGAAATGCATTTTACGCCAAAATGCAGTTTGAAATTTTCGGCACTAAAACCTTTGCTTTGGGATCCGATATCCAGGAAGATTACATTTTTGCAAGACCGATACTGTAACTACAATATGCAGCTAATCCGGCGCCTTTTGCGGATTACCCTAGAAGTGGTATCAAAACCTCAGATCAGGCTCAAGGGCAAGGCGCAGGCCGATCGAGAAAGTCGTTGTTCTCAGCATACATGATGGGCTAGTATGTGAGCATTTACCGGAGGCTGTACTGCACCCTAATCTAATTAGATCAGATGCGAATCCCGCTTGCGGGGCAACGCGGCCATTGGGCCTTAGATGGGGTTTTGAAACCACTTCTAACCCTTGTTTAATATTTCAACGACACAATCCCGATAGTTTTTACTCTCCGCGTTGGCGACAACCACGTCGATCTCTGACGGTGATGCCGCCCCTAAACCAATTTCAGCGGCCCGGGCAATTTGTTCCTGCTCAAAAATCTTTGTATTCATGATTTGCGCGTTGCTCCCCAGAGATTTCAATATGGCCAGGCCCACCGCATCAATTGCCACGCGATCGGTGGCCGCCAGAAAGGCATTGCCTCTGGCACGCTTGCCATCCGCCGGCCCGCCGTCCACAAAAGCGTCAATTCCGTCCAGAACAACCAGATCGGGTTTAAAAGGCGCATTCAGCTCGGCGATCAGCTTGCGCTGGTGAGGCGATCCGTGCAGTTCGCTCATATAGGAGTAACCATGCCGACTCGTTGGAACCACACCGACATGCAGTTTGAGCGACATCGTAAATACGCCGCCGAACTGGTGGGTCTTCAGACAGCAGGTGGAAACAAGGCATTCGGCCTCAAGGATGGGCCGCGCAACCCTGAATCCGTCCTGCCAATGAGATTCTTCAGGCGTGACTTTCACCCAATCCTTTTGGTCTAGATCATCGAAGTCGATAATTTTGACATCCAGCGATTTCATGAGCGGCAGGATGCCCTTCTGCTCCATGACCGATCGCGTGCGGGGATAACTTCGCTCGCCAAGGCATATCGACTTGGCCCCCATCTCCCAGACCGTTTCTGCCAGGGCAACCAGGGTATCATTGTGGGTTGACCCGGGAGTTCGATCGGCGGTATTGAAATTGGGTTTGATCAAAACATCTTTATTCTTCACCGGATTGATACCCAGCGTTTTTATCGATAATGAAACCCCTGATTTGCGATCTTCGGTGCCGACGAACGCCACCCGACTTTTAGAACTTGCCATAACCAGATCCTCCTGCAGGCCGAATAACAACGCGCCGCCAACTGTCCAGGAATACTTTATCCTAAATTGAGCGTTTCAAATTGTAAAAATGGATCATTTTATCTTATATTCAAGGAATTCTGCCGATCTTAATTTTTAAAATTTGAAACCCTTCGGGATTGCCAATCTTACCGCATCTACTGTGTTAGATGCCGTTCCGCATAGTCAACTATAGCGGAACAACATCTGCCTTGTAGCTGCGGCAACCATGACAATCGCTCAACTTAGGTTTAAGAAATCCCTGCGGCTGATGGTGGCGATCGGTTTGTTTTTCGTGCGATTTTTATGAAAAGGTTTTTTCATTTTTTAGGAAATCGACGATGACCTCTGTGGTTTTATCCGGCCTTTCCATCGGAACGAAGTGGCCGGCGTCTTCAAAACACCGCAAGGCAGTTTGCGGAGCTTTGGCTTTAAATCTCTTCGCTGCTGAAGCCAGGAAGGTGTCAGACTTGGCACCATACAAGACTAAAGCCGGCTTTTGCAGTCGAGGAATATAACGCCATATATCATGCGGGCAGGCGGCAAAACACTTTGACTCCCAGGCAGGATTACAGCTCAACCGGATGGTCTCGTTTCCGGTCTCCTCGGTGCCTTCGCCAATGTAAGCATCCAGAAATCCATCTTGCCAGGTCCGGAACACCGGTTTGATCTGGTAGTCTTCCAGCATGCTTTTTTGATCGGGCCATTCGCTTCTGCGCTTGGCCGCTGTCGCAATAATCGGTACAAACCTGGCAAGTCCGGTTAACTTGGCTATATACCACCACCACATCCACGAAAAAGGCAAAATGGTGGGATCGATGAGAATCAGCGCACGAATCAAATCCGGCCTTTTGATCGCTAAAAGCAAACTGACGGTAGCCCCACGGGAGTGGCCCATCGCAATTACGGGTTCCCCTAAATTTTCTACAAAGCGCTCTAAATCATCGACAAAGATGTCCCAATTTTTCAGTTCCTGAGGATTGGCAGGCGCTTTGGTGCCGCCATGCCCCCTGTCATCCATGCCCAAGATTTTAAGGTGAGGTTTCAGTCTTTCAGCCAGGGGGGTATAAGTCCCGGCACATAATCCGGTTGCATGGGCAAAATGCGCCAATGGCCCTTTCCCGTCCCAGTCGACAAAGTGAAATTTTCCGTCCGTCCCCTGGAATGTATGATCCTCTCGAGCCATATATATCTCAGAAATTCCAAAATTGATTCAAGTTAATGATCTTTTAATCGCCTGGTTTATATCGCTTCAATTGTAAGCGTACCGAACTAATTTGTATTAAAGAAGTAATAACCGGTTTTAGAGGCCCATGAATTTGGCCGCGATATTTTTCATAATCTCGTTGGTCCCCGCAAATATCGACATCACCCGGACATCCCGCCAGGCCCGGGCAATCTGACAGGTTTCCAGAATCCCGAAACTTCCGCAAAAATCAAGCGCGCGGTCGGCAATTCGTTTTACCATATCCGTGGTCCAGTATTTGGCCATGGAAGTTTCAATCACCACATTTTCACCTTCCATATGATCCCTGACTAATTTTTCAACGAAGGCCCGGCCCAGTTTTACATCGGTTGCCATTTCGATCAAACCGAATTGAACGGCTTGGGATTTCGATATGGGCTTGCCCGAAATCTCGGTATTCTGGCAGTATTCCATCGACCATTCCATTATGCGCTCTGCACCCGCAACCGCCCAGACGGCACAAACCAGACGCTCCTGCTGCAGTTTTTCCATCAGCATTAAAAACCCGTCGCCCTTTTTACCCAGGCGATTCGTTTTGGGGATGCGACACTTTGAAAAGAACAACTCCGCCGTGTCCTGGCTCCACAAACCCATTTTTTTCAAGCGGCGCCCTTTTTCGAACCCCGGAGTTTCGGATTCAACCACATAAAGGGAAATCGCCTGGTAGGGATCTGCCACCTCAGGGTCCCGCGCGGCCACCACAACCAGATCGGCAAGGATGCCGTTGGATATGAATGTTTTAGAGCCGTTGAGCACGACTTCATTCCCTTCTTCGACCGCCGAAGTTGAGATGCCGGCCAGATCACTGCCGGCACCCGGCTCTGTCATGGCCACCGCCGTCACGATGTCTCCGGAGACACAACCGGGCAGATATTTTTTCTTAAGGGCATCCGAGGCATATGACGTAATGTAAGGAACCACGATATCACTGTGCAGGGGTGCCACCAGACCATTTTGGCCGGTACGGGAAAGCTCTTCGATTACAATCACAGAATGAAGAAAATCCCCGCCAGGACCCCCGTAATCGGGAGAGGCTTCCGGACAAAGAAACCCGGCCTGGCCCATTTTTTTCCAGGCCGTTTTCGGAACGATGCCGGCTTTCTCCCATTCATCGGCATGGGGCGTCACTTCCTTTTCCAAAAAACGGCGCAGCCGTTGCCGGAATTCACGATGGTCCTCGCTGTATTCTAATATTTCCATCTGTTATGCTCACTTCGTTCGCGCGTTAGGAGCACTTCGTTTGAGGAGCGCTCCGCTTGAAGAGCGTACTGTCCGGGCAGGACTTGAGGTCGATATTGTCTGCCTCAATCCTTGAGTTCCGCAGGAACGCTCTTCGAGGCTCAAAGAGCCGCTCATAGAGGCCCCCGGTGGGCCGCTCTGTTCTTAGAATCCATCTCAAAAAGGTGGATTAGGGTTCATGGCAAGGCGCGGTTTGGCGAAAAAGCGGAGCATACATGTCAGTATGTGAGCATTTTGAGCCGAGCCGCAACACCGCCATGGGCACTTAGACGCCTTTTTGAGATGGATTCTATTTGTATTTGCCGATTATGGAAATACTGCACACATTCATGGCCGGAAAGCCGCCCAGATTATGGGTCAGCCCGTATCTGGGATTTTCCAGCTGACGCTCACCGGCCCGTCCGTGAAACTGCAGATAAAGCTCATAAAGCATTCTAAGCCCGGATGCCCCGATGGGATGGCCAAAACACTTCAGGCCGCCGTCCACCTGGCAGGGAATCGTTCCGTCCCGGTCGTAAAATCCGTCCATAACATCTTTATAGGCCTGTCCTCTTTCTGAAATATGAAGGTCTTCCATCGTCACCAACTCGGTAATCGAAAAACAATCATGGACCTCCATCATGTCGATGTCTTCCCGCGGTTTCGTGATGCCGGCTTCCTTGTAAACCTCGGTGCTGCATTTGCTGGTGGTGATAAAATGATCGCCGTCCCAGTCGTTGTAACCCATCTCCTCCCCGCTGCTCAATGCCAACTGAAGGCCTTTGACGGTGACAAAATCTTTTTTGCCCAGCTTTTTGGCGATTGCAGGCGTCGTCACAATCGCACAGGCAGCACCATCGCTGACACCGCAGCAGTCAAACAGACCCAGCGGATGGGCGATAATCGGAGCCGCCATCACCTGATCTTCAGTCACCGCTTTGCGCAGGTGGGCTTTGGGATTCAGGGCACCATTGGCATGGCTTTTGGCGGAAACGTGCGCCATGGCGCGTTTGAGGTCCTGGTCGGGCACCTTATATTTGGCGGCATAGGCGCTGGCCAGCTGGGCAAACGCACCGGGAGCCGTCATGTTCGGAAACCACTGCCAGTTAAGGCTTCCGGAATCCGATCCCGTGAAACTGGGCAGACCGCCATAGCCGGTGTCTTTGAGCTTCTCTACCCCCAGGGCCAGGCAGATATCGTAGGCGCCGGATGCCACCGCATAACAGGCGCCGCGAAAAGCTTCTGTTCCGGTGGCGCAAAAATTCTCAACCCGGGTGACCGGAATCATGGGAAGGCGAAGCGTCAACGACATGGGCAGCGCACTTTTGCCGACATTGATACCCTCGAAGCAGGTGCCCAGCCAGGCGGCGCCGATATCTTTTTTGTCGATTCCGGCATCCTCCAGGCATTCTTGAAAGGCCTCAACCATTAATTCTTCAGCACCCATATCCCAGCGCTCGCCAAAGCGGGTACATCCCATTCCGATGATGGCGACTTTGTCTTTTATTCCCGTAGCCATAGTTCTTCCTTTCAGTCAGAAGCATAGCGCATGGCGCATGGCGCATAGCGTTCAATTCATAATGCTTCCAAAAATATCGCTATGCGCTTTGCCCTTTGCGCTTTGCGTTATTTTCCAAACGAAAATAACCTTTCGAGCAGCTGCGACTTCATGATGTCACCTTCGATTTTCAGCTTGCCGGCTCGGTAGGGGGCGGCGCAATCAGCGCAAAAATAGCGCCATTGGCTTCTTTAAACTCCTGGGCTCCGTCGAGGGTGTTTATTTTTCCCCAGTTTTCGTGAATCAGCTCGGGGGTCGGCGGATTGTTCTGATCTCCCAGTTGAACGGCTGGTCCGGTCAGGACCGCTGCACGGTTAAAATAACCCATGCCGCAATTAAAAATGCCGCCGCTTTCCTGACAGGCTTCGCTGCAAAGCACCATGACGAGTGGTACGACAAATTCCGGTTTTGATTTTTCCAGCAGATCCGGCGGCATCACATCTTCGGTCAGCCGCGAAGCGGCTATGGGCGCAATGGTGTTAACGTGGATATTATACTTCATGCCTTCCAGCTTCAGGGTATTCATCAATCCGACCAGGGCCGTCTTGGCGGCGGAATAATTGGTTTGTCCGAAATTGCCGTATAAGCCTGCCGCCGAGGTGGTCATCACAATCCGCCCGTAACCATTGTCCTTCATGGCGGCCATCGCCGGGCGCGTAACGAAATAAGCGCCGTTGAGGTGAACATCTAAAACCGCCTGCCAGTTTTCAGGCTCCATTTTTAAAAAGGTTTTATCTCTGAGGATGCCGGCATTGTTGATCAGGATGTCCACCCGACCAAAGGCATCCAGCGCGGTCTTAACGATATTCTCACCGCCTTCGGCAGTGGCGACATTATCGTAGTTAGCTACGGCTTCGCCGCCCGTGCGCTTGATCTCTTCAACCACCTCATCGGCCGGGCTTTTTGATCCTTTACCTGAGCCGTCGCGCGCACCTCCCAGATCGTTGACCACCACCCTGGCCCCGCTTTGGGCCAAGGCCAGCGCATATGCCCGGCCCAGGCCCGCACCGGCGCCGGTCACAATCGCCACGCGCTCATCAAAGCGCATCCCGCCGCCGCCTTCAATGGCAGCGGGCAGCGGGACGGCCTTCCAGAAGTAGTTTACAAAGCCGCGCTCCGGGTCCACCCCTTTGCGTTTGAAGGCCATTTGCACTGGCAGCCCCACCTTCAGATCATCGAGTTCACAATCGGTAAAATCAGCCACCAAGCGCCCGCCGTCTTCAAATTGCACCATGCCGTATATTGCCGGAGGGTCTACCGAGACCGAAAGCATATCGGCGGTAAAGGTTTTAACCCGCGCCGGCATATCGGCAAATTCATAATCTTCCTGGCTGTGGAAAGCGCCGCAGCCGGGATTGACGCAGATATCCATCTTCGGGAACTGGGGGGTTCCGCAGCGTTTGCATTTACCGCCCACCAGGCCTAAAATCATTTTATTCTTGCGCCACAAAACGGTAGTGGCCGTCTGGGTCGGTGCTTCGGCCCGAATGCCCATCTCGGTCTGAATCAGATCTCTGAATTTTAGCCACTTGAGATAGTTGTCCTCGGTCTTTTTATTCGCCAGGGACCCGGCAACACCGTTTCTTTCGGCCAACCGGGTGATGTTTTCGGTCACCTCTAACAGCAGGGCATTGGCGCCCTGGCCAAAGCCGATCATCAGAATCCGATCGCCCGGCCGGGCCTCTTCCAGGGCCGATATAAACATGATAAACGGGTGGGCCGTGCCGGTTTCACCGCAGACCTCATGCATATTATCCACCAGTTTGTCGGCATCGGCGCCCAGTTGCGCGGCGATATTGCGGTGGTCGCGTTTAAAAATACAGGGAAAAACCAGTTTGTCGACATCATCCATGCTGATGCCCAGCTTTTCAAACAGGCCATTGACCACCTCGGGAATAATGCGGCCGTAGCCGGCATCTCTGGCCCAGCGTTCTTCCCAGACATAGTCGTACTTTTTATCGGAACCGCGGTAATGATCGACAAATTCATGGGCCACGGAGTACGATCCCTTGTATTCAGCGATAACATTTGTATCGCCGACCATCAGAGAGGCCGCGCCATCACCGAACCACATTTCATAAAAATAAGCGGCTTTGGTTTCACGTCTATCGGTGGCGGCCACCAGGATACTGTTTCTTTCGCCGCTTTTGACCGATTCCAGGGCGGTGATCATCGCGGTGGTCGAGGCTTTCTGGGAAGCGGTAAAATCCGCCGTAACCAGGTTATCTTTGAGATTGAGCGCCGCCGAAACGATCCCGGCATTTTGTCGATCGGCAAACGGCTGGGTTGTGGAGGCCAGATAGAGGGCATCCAGGTTTTGCTTGTCCTTACCTCGCAGGCAGTCACGGGAGGCGGCCACCGCCATCGTAATGGCATCTTCATCCCAGTTACACATGGACCGTTCTCCCTGTGCAACCATCATCAGCGCGGGCGCAAACCAGCCCATGGCTTGAAATATCGCCATACGCTCCAATCTCAACCTCGGAATATAGGCTCCATAGGAAGTGATACCGATCATTTTTTAACTCCCTCCTGAATTGCGGATTGCGGATTGCGGATTGCGGAATAAAAACAAATGAAAATTTTCATTTTTGTATTCCTATATTTTGAATTTGAACAGCTTTTCAATAAGCTGTGATTTCATTAGATCACCGCTGATGACCAGCTTGCCCGACGTATAGGCCTGCATGGCCGGCAAAACGCCGTTCATCATATTAAGAAAATCAGCTGCTTCCATCTTCAAGGTGCAGCCCGGTTTTTCGTGCATGCCGGCCTCGACTGCGCAGGTGCTGTCCTTGATCACACAATTCCAGTCACCACCGCCACCACCGCCAATGACGAACTGGAAGACAACATCCACGCCGGCAGCGGCATCCGCGACAAACGCCTTTGGCATCTCATCGAATATATCATCTACGGTTTCAAACCCCTGCGCATGGGCCGTGCCGCCAACATCTGTGGCCGGCTTGGTGAAGGCCTGCAAAACATCACCGACCAATTCGGTTGTATTCCAGTATTCCTTGGCGCCTTTCAACGAGGTGACATCTTCCCATTGAGATAGAAGCTGCTCTGGATCCGGGACCTCCCGGCCATCACCCACAACAGTACCGGGCCCGGTCACAACGGCGGCCCGATTGAAACAACCCATTCCCACATTGTAAATATTACCGCTGACCGGACATTGCTTCGACACCAGGTAGAGCGCCATGGGGGCCACCAGTTCCGGTTCCAGCTTATCGATGAAATCCGGCGGTAAAATGTCCGCGGTCAGGCGCGAAGCCGCCACCGGGGCGATGGTGTTGACCTTGATATTGGATCTTTCGCCTTCCAATTTTAAAGTGTTCATCAGGCCCACCAGGCCCATCTTGGCGGCCGAGTAATTGGTCTGGCCGAAATTACCATAGAGCCCCGCCGCTGAAGTCGTCATCAGAATTCGTCCGTATCCCTTTTCCTTCATCACGCCAAAAGCCGGGCGCGAGACATGATAGGCCCCGTTTAAGTGTACATCCAGGACCGCCTGCCAGTTTTGCGGTTCCATTTTCAAAAAGGTCTTGTCTCTGAGAATCCCGGCATTGTTGATCAGGATATCGACCGTACCGAAGGCGTCCAGGGCCGTCTTAACGATACTTTCACCACCGCCAACAGTGGCCACATTGTCATGGTTTGCAACCGCTTCGCCACCCAGGGCCTGAATCTCTTCAACCACCTGATCCGCCGGTTTTTTGGAGCCTTTGCCCGAACCGTCCGGGGCACCTCCCAGATCGTTGACCACCACGCGGGCACCCCGTTTGGCCAGCTCCAGGGCATACACGCGGCCGAGTCCGGCGCCGGCACCGGTGACAATCGCCACCTGACCGTCAAACCGAATTTCTTCCTTAACCCTGTCGCCGTATTCGAAAATGCCGTTATCCATGACCACTTCGTTGGATTCGGCGTTGATCACGCGCCAGAGCGCCTGACCGTCATCGATTTGCCAGATCAATGTTTTAATGGGCACACCGGGATACAGGGGGCGTTTAAACCGGCAGTCAAGCCGCCTGACCTTTTGCGGTTCATATGGGATCAAGGTTTCAATCAAGGCGCGGCAGGCATATCCATGGGTGCACAAACCGTGCATAATCGGCTTTTCAAAACCGGCCATTTTGGCAAATTCGCTGTCCACATGCAGTTGAAACGTATCACCGGAAAGCCTGAAAATCAGCGGTTGGTCCGCTGTGGGCGCAGCCGCCACAACAAAATCCGGCTTTCGGTCCGGAAAAGAAATTTCTTTTTTGGGTGCATCGTCACCGCCGAAACCGCCGTCCAGGCGCGCAAAAACAGTGGCAATGCTGGTAAACAATTTGGTGCCGTTTGAGTGATGGGTTTCAAATTCGGCGATGATCAGGGCCCCTTTATTTTGGCCCTTGTCATAGTAGTGGGTAATGGCACCTTCGGTGATAAGGGCGCCTTCAGGCGGGATGGGGTTGTGGAAGACGATTTCATGCTCGCCGTGTAAAATGCCCGCCAGATTGACATTGCTGGAAATTGCCAGCTCGGGCATTAAATCATAAATGGTCGTAATCGCAAAGCTGGGAATGATCTGCAAATCTTTTTCATAACAATAATCCAGATCCCCAAACCCGGCGCCCACCCCGAGCGCATAGAGCACGATGTCCTTCCAGGTGTAATCTTTGGTGAACGGTCCGATTTTTTTCCCGATGGCATTCAGGTCTAAAGCCATATCTTCCCTCCGGCTCGATGTTAATCATTATTCGTTATTCGTTATTGGGTATCGGGTATTAGTTCTGTCTAAAATTAAATCAGTTTCCAGTAACAAATAACGAATAACCAATAAAATCCTATTTTAGCGTGAAGACCGCACCAGCATGAATTTCAATGTCTCCTTGACGACATCCACGTATTATTCCGACAGGAGATAAGAGCCGTTGGCGTCATGAACTTCCTCGCCGCTTAATGCCGGATGAAATACGCAGATCAAATGAGGCCTGAACTACTCGGCCGGCACCTCACAAATCGGTCGATAATATTCAGGGCGCCGCTGTTTCATGCGGTCCATTTCATATTTACCCGCCTCAAAAATAATACTTCGGTCCCGTGCCCGCTCCAAGTCGATGTCAGCATAAATGATCTCCTCCCGGTCCGGGGATCCTTCGGCAAGGGTGCTCCCGTCACAGTCGACAAATAGACTGCGGCCCAAAAACCGAACGCCTCTTTCTTCACCCACGCGGTTAACCGCCAGGTAATAGACATGGTTTTCAACCGCACGCGCGCGGCTGACATATTCGCGGCTGCAGGCCGAATCGGGATCATCGGGCCAATTGGTGCACAATACCACCATGTCGGCGCCCTGCAGCGCCAAAACCCGTGCGCACTCGGGAAAACTGCCGTCGTAGCAGATGATCCAGCCCAGTCTCCCGTATTGCGTTTCACAAACAGTAAAAGGCCGATTGCCGGGCGTCAAAAACCGGTCGCCCCCCAGATACGGCAAATGAATCTTGCGGTAGATTCCGGCCACGCCGGCGGAATTGATAAGGGCGACCGAATTATAAAATTCAGACCCGTTCCGATCCTGCTCTATCAACCCGAAGAGGACCAGGATGTCCAGGTCCTGGCAGATCTTCTGGATTTCAGTCGTTGCCGGTCCGGGAACAGATTCCGCCAATGGCGGAATCTCAGCACGATCATCGACGTTGTATCCGGTGAGGGTTAATTCCGGGAATATGACGACCCGGGCGCCTTTTTCGGCCGCCTCGCGACAGCAGTTCAGGGCCTTATGCAGGTTACCGGCCTTGTCAGCAAGCCCGATGTCAATCTGCGCACCGGCCACCCTTACGATATCTGTCATTTTCTGATGACCTCCTGCTAATACGATTATTCATCCACCACTGCTTTCGGTGATATTTTTTTCACAACCGGCAACGAAACTCAAGAAAATTCAATGGGAGGATGGTCCCAAAAGATGTCAAAGGATTTCGTATTGCCATCCTTATCCGCATAGACAGCCCCTTCCGCAAGTACAAGAATGGCCACTACGACTTTAATTCCACAAATTGTCCCTGCAGTTAAATGGCCGCCAAGCGTGACGACCGTATCCTTTTCAACCGTAGAAGCCGAAAAATGGGCATGGACTTCCACCCCACCGCCGGTTTTGGGTGCAATCCATCCTCCCAATGACACCAATTCCATCGGCGCTGTGACTTCCAGATAGAGCCGCTCTTTTGGAGTCACCGGAAAGCTTTTCGGAAAAACCTTTAGATTGCGAAAAAGCGCCTTTTTAAGCGCTCCCAGTCCGGAAACAATCACGCCGGCCCTGACGCCTTCTGCTTTTATCGCTTCCTCAATCGCCTTTAGAAGGTCAACATCCGGCCTGACCCGGAACTGCACTAAGCGTTCGATATTTTGAGAACCGATGCCTTCAATAAATTTCAACCCCATAACCGCTCTCCCCTAATCATTAAATAATTTTATTTGGTTTGCCTTATGCTTCCTGAATCCAAATCAATAGAGAAATTTAGCACTTTTTACAATAGTCTGATTTGTAACTTAGGTGTTCAACTATGGAATTTGAGGGGACTGCAAACTTGTTGGATGTTCAAATGAAAGGTGAAACTTTAAATCATTTATGCTTATTTTCCCAAAATACCAGTTAATGCATCTACAAGCCGCATGGTTTCATTCATGGTATTATAATGTGCAAAACTCAACCTGAGAACACCGTCATCCGGATCAAGGCCCATTTTTTTTAAGATTCGGTAGGCGTAAAAATGACCATGCTTGGTTGCGATACCCTTTTTAGCGATCAAGGTGCTCAACCGGGCCGATGTATGATTTTCCGAAATCAGGGCAATATTCGCCTCCCGGCCCTGCATGGTGTTTTTTCCGAATATTCTCGTCGGTAAATGCGTAAGTCTTTCTAACAATACCTTACATAATGATGTTTCATGGCTGTTCATCAGATTAGAAACCATTGATGCTTTTATATTCAAGGGCAAATCAGGTTTTTTAAAATGATGATCATAAAGTACTTCAAAATAGTCCCCGAGCCCGGCAAGGGCCGCAATTGCGGCATGGTCCGGCCCAGCCGCATCCAACTGCGACCAGGGTCGGTAGGCATTAAAAAAATGACACTGGGGCTGCAGCATTTCTAAAAAACCGGGTGATACATACATGACCCCTTGGTGAGTTGCATATGTCTTATATGTAGAAAAACAATATGCATCAGCCTTGGTGTCCGATAGATCAGGCCACCGGTGCGGTGCGTAGGAAACTCCGTCAATAATAACTTTTGCTCCAAAACTGTGTCCCATATCAATGATCTGATCGATGGGGTTCACTGTTCCGATAATATTAGAGCTGTGTGTAACACAAATAATTTTGGTATTAGGGTTAAGCAGTTTTTCCAGGTATGCTAAATCAAGTTCGCCGTCGCTTTCATTGACCTCCCACAAATTCAAGGTTGCTCCGGTGTGCTTTGCAGCCCTTTCCCATCCACCGATATTTGCCTCATGGTCCTGCTCTGAAATAATGATCTCATCTCCTTTTGAGAGAAATCCTGTGCAGGCATTGCTTAATGTATTCAAATTCTGGGTAGTTGATGGACCTATGGTGATCGTATCCATAGTGACACCCAATAGATCTGAAATCACTTTTCTACCTCTGTCCATCTGCTCTCCGGCAGCATCCGCAAGTGCATTATGGCCATAGGGCTGAACCTTATTATATTTGTAAAAATGCTCAAGTTTATCAACCACAGGCCTGCAAGGAAATGTACCACCTGCATTATCAAAAAAAGCCCATTCATTGGATAGGTTTAAATCAAAAAAAGGAAATTGTTTGCGTGCAAAATCAACATCAAAAAGCAACTGATCTGTAAAATTAGCCATAATTTTTAAACCCCTTTAGACAAACAGCGTCTTCGTCTCTCGCATCAATTGCCCTATCGGCAATTTGCGGGGGCAAGACCTTTCTGCCTCACCGAAGTCCAGTCGGGTCAGAAGCTCTTTTGTCCGAGCCGGCAAACTTTCGAAGGTAGATCGTGCCAACCCATGATCCTGGTAGGAATGGAAGTACATGAGGCAGCGCATGACATCGCCGATAGGCACCCTTTCGGGCAGCACGTCTGAGCAGAGACGCTCGCATCCGGCACAGTAGTCGGCGCTGGTTTCCCTGGCATATCGGGCCAGTAGGGCATGATCTGACTTTGATAGGCGGGTTTGGTCCACTGCCGCCGCTGCGTTTGTCGCCATAATGGTGAGGTTAGGCATTTGTGAACAGATGCTGGCGATACGCTCATCCTGCCAGACCGCCATGAGTTTTGCCTGATTGTCCGAAAATCCTTTTTGAATAAATCGGCCCGCCATTTTAATCTCGTCATCACTGTCGCTTTTGACCGGACCACCGCCCTGGGTCTTCATTGCCGTGAGACCGATACCGGCTCGGTTACAGGCCTGAACAGCATCTTTCATGCGAGGCTCATGCATCAGACGATAATTGTAAGTAAACATGATGCCGTCTATCCATGGAAGCTTGGCTGCTCCCTCGAGGCACTCTTCCATGTTGGAATGTGTGCTGAAGCCGAATAACTTTATCTTGCCGGCCTTTTTCATGGCTTGTGCCCAAGATTTTAGACTGGAATCCATCTCACTTATGCCACGGATTCCATGGACAAAGAATAGGTCCACATAATCCGTGTGCAGCCTTTTGAGACACGCTTCCAGCCGAGGCGTAAAATCGCCACCTCTTCTCTTGGAAAGTTTGGTTACCAGAAAAACTTGCTTGCGGGTATGGGGGTTGCGGGCGAACCAGCGACCGATGCCCTCTTCGCTGCGGCCCCTGCCGTAACCCTCTGCTGTATCCCAGTAGTTGATCCCCCAATCAAGCGCCTTTGCGAGCGCCAACCGGTTGTTTAGAATGTCGAACATCCCGCCCAGTGAAAGGGTGGAGACCATTGTGCCCGAACGGCCAAAGGGTCTGCGGGGCACTGGTGCCTTGGGAATGGTTATCTGGGCCGAAGTCTGGCTGGGCCGCCAGATAGAGGAACCCCCCACTGTGGCCCCCAGTCCGATAGCTGCAGTTTTTTTGAAGAAGTCGCGGCGATTGAGTTTTCCATCTTTATCTCCAGTGAATGACATGATGCATCTCTCCTTAGATATAGGCTAATTGGTGTCGGCGGCCGAACCAAGCCAGCGACCCGTGCTAAGGTCGAAAACCGGCTGGAATTTGTATCTGTTCAAGATTACGTCCTCAGGGGACGCTAAGCTGATATTTCCTTTCTCTATAAAGAAACGACTCTCCGCCTTAATTTTAAGGCCCTGGCTAAGGGCGCGCTCGAGCATACTTTGAGTTTTTCCGTAATAACCTTCAGCCTTGCCCCCATGATATGCGCGCCTGGCAGCGAACCACTCCCCGGCGCTTTCATAGGGCAGAATCACAAAAACCCAATATTCGGTGCGCTCAGGTGAAACAGCCTCCAGGAACAATGAATATTCCGGGGTCGTACCGTCTGCCGAGGCCCGC
The DNA here is from genome assembly GCA_963706575.1 of uncultured delta proteobacterium. GTDB lineage: Bacteria > Desulfobacterota > Desulfobacteria > Desulfobacterales > JAHEIW01 > JAHEIW01. Next base: position 51,838 of record CAVPNL010000014.1, read on the forward strand.
TCGAGGCGTTTCAATTCCAGGTCCTCGATCAACCATGTTGTTTTGCCGCCCATAGCCCGAACGAAATCCTGCACCGGTCCGAAAACGTAACCTGGATTCCTTTCCCGAGCAATGAAATATCCTTCTAAAAACCAGGCGGGAGGCGCATAGATCAGGAGTCCGTTCTGTTGTCTAAACGACTGGGTAGAATCTTCGGCATCAGCCGTAAAAGTGATCATCAGGCTGACCAGCATGATTATTGATGCCGCCAGCGACCATTTGTTCAACCTTTTCAACATAATTCCACCTCTCATTTGCAGATTTTTTTTGATCACTTGCGACTCTCTTTCGGGTCGGGATGAAACAATGAATAAACAACCGGGATCAGTACCAGCGTAATCAGCGTCGATCCGGTAAGGCCTCCGACAACCGCGCGTGCCAGCGGGGCCTGGGCGTCGGACCCCTCGCCGATGCCCAGTGCCAGCGGCATCAGGCCGAGGATGGTGGTCAAGGTCGTCATCAGAATCGGCCGCAATCTGCGACGACCGGCCTCGGTCAGCGCATCGTGCGTGCGCATCCCGTCGCGAACCAAACGACCGGCCTGGTCCACCAGGAGTATTGCGTTGTTGACCACGATCCCGCCCAGCATAATGCAGCCGATGTAAGATTGCACATTAAGCGTCGTTGTTGTCAAAAACAACGTCACCAGCACGCCGACCGCTGCCAAAGGGACCGAAAACATGACAACCAGCGGATCCCGAAACGATTCATATTGACAGGCCAGTACCATATACACGAGGATCAATGCCAGCACCAGAGAGATGACCAATTCCCTGAAGGCTTTTTGCTGTTCTTCGAAATTACCGGCAACCGCCAGATCATAACCGACGGGGCGTGGAATTTGATCCAGCAGGACCTGGACGTCTGCGGCCACTGAACCCAGATCGCGCCCCGCGACGTTGGCGCGGACCGCCACCATTCGCTGCTGGTCTTTGCGATCGATCAGAATCGGACCCCGGCTCCGCTCATATGCGACGACATTGCGCAGCGCCACTTTTTCACCGGATGCGGTTGTCAGCGTAAGGTTGAGAATTTCGTTTAAGGAGCGTTTCTCGGCATCCTTGAGCTGAACCAGAATGCGATAGGAATTTCCCCCCGCACGGTATTCGCCGGCTTTGGAACCGGCCACCGCGGTTTGCAAAAGCTGGGTAACGTCGCGAACGCTCAAACCGAGATCGGCGACCTTGGCGCGGTTCACGCGAATTTCCTGCTGGGGTATGCCGGCTTCGAGACTGGTCTGAACGTCGGTGATGCCTGCTACATCCACAATCGATTTTGCAACACTCGCGGCCAGAGCATCAAGCGTGGCAAGCTCGTAGCCGCGGATCTCGACGCTCAGCCCCTCGTCACCGCCCAGGATCCGTTCCAGTAAAAACTGACCCTGCGGTGCCCGGACCCGGATCTCCATACCCGGGACACTGCCGCCCAATCGAAGACGCAGGTCTCTGGCAATTTCCACATTGGAGCGTTCGCGTTGGGCGGCCGGCAGCAGAGACATGCGTATTTCACCCTCCGAGCCCGCGTCAGCCCGCCAACCGGAGGCACCCACACTGACCACCGACGCCACTGTTTCGGGCACGGCCGGCTCGACGATTTGCTCCATTATGCGTGTCTGCCGATCGACCAGCTCGAGCCGGGTGCCGATTTCCATTTTACCGGCTACGCGAACCTCGCCCTCATCGCTGGGAGGCAGAAATTCACTGCCGATCAGGGGCAAGAGCAGCAGGCTTGCGCCGAGCACGGCAGCAGCCGCAAAGACGGTGACCAGACGATGCCTCAAGACCCAACGCAACAAATCCAGGTAAGCGTTTTCGAGACCCGCAAAGACGGTCTTGGCCGCGGCGGACCAGCGCTTCGTTTGAGCCGACGGCGTCTTGAGGGGCTGCCGGCTTGATGTCAAGAGTTTGGACGCCAGCATGGGCACCAGGCTCAGCGCCAGCGTCAATGAACAGATCAGCGCAAAAATGATCACATACGCCAGTTCCTTGAAGAGGATGCCCGAGACGCCGCGCACAAAAATCAACGGCAGAAAAATGACCAGCGTTGTTATGGTGCTGGCGATGATTGCCGGCCCGACTTCCCGGGCCCCTTCCACCGATGCTTTCTCGGGCGCTTCGCCATTCTCGCTGTGGCGGCGGAAGATGTTTTCGAGCACGACGATGGAACTGTCGACCATCATGCCCACCCCCAGGGCCAACCCGCCCAGGGTCATCAGATTGAGCGTGAATCCCCCGAAAAATATTAACGCAAATGTGGTCACGATTGAGATCGGGATCGACACAGAAATCACCAGCGTGCTTGGGATGCTGCGCAGGAAAAACAGCAAAACCACGATCGCCAGCGCGCCCCCGTAAAGAACCGAGCGGGCGACGTTGGCGATTGAGCGCTCGATAAAGTTCCCCTGGTTGATGACCGGAACAATTTTGATCTGAGGAAAATCCTTATTGACCGCTTTAATCTCAGCCAGGACGCGCCTGGACACCTCGACTGTATTGGCATTGGCCTGTTTGCGAATTGCCACGCGCAGCCCGCGCCCACCGTTGACGCGTACGATGCGCGTCAGCTTCTCATAGGTGTCTTTGACGTCAGCGACCTGGCCCAGCGTTATGGCGGCACCGTCGCGCCGCACGATTACCGTGTTGCGAATCTGATCGAGGCTGATAAACTCGGCCGGCGCTCGGAGCATGACCTCATAGCGTCCCTGCTCGATTTTGCCTGCCGGAAGATCGAGATTGGCGTCTTGGATGGCCTCGATCACCCGATCCAACGGCAGCCCAATGGCCTTGATTCGGTCCGGATCCAGTTCGATCCGAACCTCGCGGTTGAAGCCGCCCCAAGCGTCAACCTGTGCGACACCCGGAATGCGGGCAAAGCGGTAACGGATCTGGACTTCAATCAGTTCCGTAAGTTCCACGGGATCGAGAGTGCTGGAAATTCCCAAAAGTACGACCGGAAAACTGGCGATGTCGAATTTGCGGATGCGGGGCCGGACGATATCATCCGGCAGCTCGTTGATCTCGTCTTCCAGTTTGCCCTGAACGTCAATTGCCGCAGTGTCGATTTCCGTCCCCCACACGAAACTGACACGAACCGTGCTTCGGCCCTCTGAGGATGTCGATGTGATTTCCTCTACGCCCGGCACAGTGGCAACAATCTCTTCAATAATCTGAGTCACCAGTCGCTCCATAACTTCAGGGCTGGCACCTTCATAATTGGTTCTGATGGTGAGCGTCGGCAGTTCGATGTTGGGCAGCATGTCAATCTGCAGCCTGCTCAGAGAGACGGCCCCGAGGATGACCAGGATCAGGGTCACCATAGTCGTGAAAATCGGGCGCTTGACACTAAAGCTCGGCAGATTCATTGGGATTGAACCTTTTCGTGGTCGACAGTCGTTTTGGTTTGCTCGTCAGGAATATTGATTGCGGAGCCGTCGTCTACCAGTTGCTGCCCCAGGGTGACGACCCGACCGGACAACAGCCCATCGCTTTCCACCTGCACCCGGTCGCCTGCACGGATGCCCACTTTTACTTCGCGCCAGGCTACCGATCGCCCATCTTCACTGACAATGAAAACACCGTTACGGTCATCGCGTATGGTCAAGGCTTGCTCCGGAACGATGGTGGCCTGCGGCACCCGGGCCAATGCCACCGTGGCCCGGATGAACATGCCGGGTTTGAGTCGATGCTGGGGATTGTCGATGGTCATTTCGATCCGCGCCTGCCGGGTACTCTTGCGGAAGACGGGAGCAATGCGATCGATGCGACCCTTATATTGTTCGCCTGGATAGGCGTCCGTTGTTAACGAAACGAGCTGACCGGGTTTTAGGTATGCGTAGTCCCTCTCGGTGACGAAAACCACCCCGACGATGGGATGAAGTTCAACAATCAAGAGCAGCGGCGCATTGGCGGCGACGGTCTGGCCTTCGTCCACATAGCGCTCTGCAACGAGGCGTTGCTCGTTGCCGCCGGTCCAGCCCGCTGTTACCTTGGTGTAGCCGAGCCGGATATTTGCGGTTTCCAGCGATGATTCGGCCTTTGTTACCTCGGCCGCAGAAACTTTAAGTTGCGCCTGCTTTGCCAGTTGCTCCTGCCTGGCAGCGTCGAATTCAGAATCAGATGCAATCCCGCGCTTTAAAAGTGACTCGGTGCGTTTAAATTCGCGATTTGCAATTTCCAGGGCGCTTTTGGCTTCGGACAGCTTGGCTCGGGCCACTTCCAGATCGGCCCGGGCCTGGGCTACCGCCTGGACGTATTCATCATTATCCAGCTCGGCAACCACCTGACCGCGCTCTACCGTGTCGGGGATATTCACCAATACACGCTCCACGCGGCCACTGACTTTGGGCGCAACAACAAACTCTGCCAGAGCTTCCAACTCCCCGCTAAATGTTCGCTGCAACTCGATCGGCCCGCGCTGAATCTGAGCCACTTCCACCGGCACCGCTCGCGAAACCTGACCGCTTTTGCGCGAGCCGCCCCGGTCCTGATATTGACCCAAAATTACCCAGACTAAGCCTACCGCTAAGCCAATCAGAACAATTGTCAGGACAAACGTTTTGGTGCTGCCCGATTTCATGCTTAACTCGCCTTTCGATTGTTATAAAATAGGGGTTTTGCCTTAAATATGCGTTGCTTGACTTGGTGGAGGCAACATTGCACCTTTATGGTTGATATTGCAACGGAAAAAATGAATATTCAATGCGTTTAAGCGGCTTTCTGTCAAAGCAGTTTTTCGCCCTCAAGCATTTGGAAAGACGTGTCTAATGTTAAGAGCAGTTTTCAGTTGTCAGCGTGAGGTAAAAAACTATATAGTCTAGCAAATGCGGTTTAAAAACACCTAACAATCGAACCCAACCGACCGCCATCGGGCGAGATTGGGCTGCGAGAGGAACTGATATGATGTTTGCAGGATGTTATTTTCGTCTGCTGGAGTTCCTTGCCATATGCGGTTTGTTGCTGGTGTCGGCATCCTGTACGCTGGTCGAGCAACGGATTGACCGCACGGCCGGAGGGCCGAATGTACCTGCCGATACAGCGGTGCACATGGGCTTGGAGTCCACTGAGCAACCCGAAGAGACTGCCGTGCGAACGGTGCCGCCGGGGCCATTGAAAGTTACCATCACCGAAGCCATTTTGCTTTGCCTTGAGAACAACCGCTCGCTTGTGGTGCAACGATTAAATCCCTCGATCCAGCAAACCGCTGAGGACCTGGAAAGAGCTGTTTTTGATCCGGCAACAAACGCGGAAGCCTTCGCCGGCACGCTGAAAGGAGAACGCCTCGCCAGATCCGGATCTGAAACCGAGGATTTTGACACCAATGTTGTCGACGGCGTCATTTCTCTGGAGCAGTATTTTCCGACCGGCACAACGGTTTCCCTGGAAGCCAGCAGCCAAATGGATGATTCTTCTCTTTACGATTCCAATTTTTATTCGACCCGTTTGGGCATAACGATTACCCAGGCCCTGCTGCGAGGTTACGGAACGGATGTGAATCTGGCCCAACTGCGGCAGGCGCGCCTGGATACGCGCATGTCGGAATTCGAATTGCGGGGCTTTACCGAATTTCTGGTAGCGGAGGTAGAACGTACCTACTGGGACTATGCCCTGGCGCGGCGTCAGATCGAAATCGTTGAGGAGTCACTAAAAGTCGCCCGTCAGCAACTCAATGAAACCAAACAATTGATCGCCGTCGGCCGCTTGGCCAAGGCAGAATTGGCGGCCGTCCAGGCCGAGGTTGCGGCACAGGAGCAGGCACTCATAGAAGCCCGGGCCAACAAGGAATCGATTCGCCTGCAACTGCTGCGGTTGCTCAATCCTGCGGGGCCTGGAATCTGGCAGCGGGAAGTTGATTTAATCTATCAGTCGACCTTGCCCGAAATCAAACTGGAAGACGTTGAACTGCATGTAGCCGTATCGATGCGCATGCGCCCGGTTTTAAACGAAGCCCGGCTGGAAATATTACGCGACGATCTGGAGCTTGTCAAAACCCAAAACGGCTTGCTGCCTTTAATGGATCTTTTCATCACGCTTGGCAAAAGCGGTTATGCAGATTCCTTTGGCGAATCTATCAATAATATTAAAGAAGACAAGTATGACGCCCTGGGGGGCGTCCGATTTAATTATCCAATTTTTAATCGGGATGCAAAAGCCCTTCACCGGCGAGCGAAACTGACTCAGGAACAGGCGCAAAAAGCGCTGGAGAATCTTTCACAGCTTGTGGAAGTCGACGTCCGCATCGCCTACATCGAGGTCAACCGTACCAAGCAGCAGATTGCCGCCTCATCGGCCACCCGCATGTTCGATGAGGAAAAACTCCGGACTGAAACCGAAAAACTGCGCGTGGGAAAATCAACCAGCTTTCTTGTGGCTCAAGCCCAGCGGGATCTTTTGGTAAGCCGCATCGCTGAGGTGCGGGCCCTTGCCAACTACCTCAAGGCATTAATCGATCTTTACCGGCAGGACGGATCGCTGCTCGAGCGCCGTAGAATTTCTGCCCCCGGACGGGAACCGGTCAAACTTTCAAAAAAATAAAAATTTGTCTAGAAGTGGTTTCAAAACCTCAGATCAGGTTTCCCGCTTGAACGCGGGATTACACGCCTTGATTTTAATAAATTAATGTGTGCATCAAGTCCAGCGGGATTACTTCAAAGCCATGGAGGTGGAGTGACCTTTAGATTAGAGAATGATCAGTGAGGTTTTTGAAGGCTGTCGGGCTAAGGATCCTTTTTTTCGGTCTTTTCAAGAATTCGATTGAGCGTGGCGTTAATCGCCAGAAGGGCGTGTTTAATATCATTTAATTGATGCATGAGGGACTCCTGGCTGCCGGGGTTGGTGGTGGCGGTGGTTGAGGTGCGGGTTCCGATTTTGCGGGAAATATCGTCCAATCGGATGCCCAGGGTAACAATAAAATAGAGCAGAAGAACAAAGGCAAAGTTTTCCTCGCGCCAGTACAGCACCCGCCAGCCCACAACTAGAATGACCAAAAAAACAGCACTGGTCAAAAAATAGGGATGATCGACGACCCATTTTTTTATTTTATCTATCATCTAGTTTCCGCTCTTCTGATGTTTTTTGAGAAATGCGGCAAGATCCTGCGCTGTTGGTATGGCCGGGCGCGCACCATACTTGGTGCAACACTGGGCAGCGACTGCACTGGCATAGGTCAGCAGGTCGCGCCAGGGCTTGCCGTATGCCAACCCGGCTGCAAAAGCACCGTGGAAAGCATCACCGGCGCCGGTGGTATCCACCGCATCAATGGAAAATGCCGGCAAGCTGCCGCTGCCATCCTCATTTTTCCAGACGAGTCCCGCTTCGCCCAGGGTTATGACAACTGCAGGACTATGTTGGCCCAATTTTAAAGCGGCCTGTTGCGGATCTTCTTTGCCGGTACACTCACGCGCAAATTTTTGCGAAACGACTGCGTAATCCACCTGTCCCAATAATTTCAGGGAACCCCTGTGAACCGATCCGGCATCGAGGACGGTTGATATCCCCCGGTCTTTAATGGCCTTCATTAGCGCCAGAGAAACTTCAGGCTCATGGCCGTCAAACAAAATCACCTGCGGATACCATCTCGATAAATCCATGCTGTCCGCCGGCAAAGGCGCGGTCTCGCCTTTGTAGTTCACCACCGTGCGCCTTCCATCCGGTTTAACCAAAATTGCCGAAAGCGGTGTCGGTGAATCACCGCGAACAACTAAATCGGTATTTACCTCCGCCTGGTTCAATTCCTCTAAATGCCGCTGACCATAAAAATCGTTGCCCAAATATCCGGCAAAAGCAGATTTGAGACCCAGACGCGAAACCGTCACCGCCGCATTCGCCGCCGGCCCGCCACCGCAACTGATGAACTTCTCCGCAAAGGTCTTTTCGTCTGCATCCGGGTGATGATCAACAGCAAATACCAGGTCATAGGAAGCATGCCCGACACAGAGTACATCCACATTGGTTTTCACTTTAAACTCATAGAATCGATCTATGACTTTTTAAGTTCCTCGTCCCTGAGTACACGCCGGAGCACCTTGCCCACATTGGAGACCGGTAGACTTTCGCGGAATTCAACCTGCTTTGGCCGCTTGTAACCGGCCATGTTCTCTTTGCTAAATTCCTTAATTTCTTCTTCGGTGGCCGTTTCTCCAGGCTTGAGCTGAATAAAGGCTTTGACGGCCTCTCCGCTTTTTTCATCCGGCGCTCCGATCACAGCGGCCAGCTCCACTTTGGGATGTTGAAAAAGAATATCTTCCACATCCCGCGGATAGACATTAAAGCCGCCGACTAAAATCAGGTCCTTTTTACGGTCGGTCACCAGGATATAGCCTTCTTCATCGACATGACCGATGTCGCCGGTTAAAAAATATTTTTTCCCATCGATTTCGCGGAACACTTCCTCGGTTTCTTCAGGACGATTCCAGTAGCCCTGCATCACCTGGGGACCACAGATGGCAATTTCACCATCTTCACCCTGGGACAGCTCTTTGGTTGCAGTTTCAATATCCAGAATTTTAATGTCGGTGCCGGGTACCGGAAAGCCGATCGAACCAATTTTTCGCTGGCCCGTATTGGTGGGATTTGAAGTTGCCACCGGGGTGGTTTCGCTCAAGCCATAGCCTTCAAATATGACGGCACCGGTCTTTTCCTCAAATTGTTTACAGACTTCCGGCGGCAAAGGCGCGCCACCGGAAAAACAACCCATCAATGAGGTTAGATCAAACTTCTCCAGGAGCGCGTGGTTGGTAAAAGCCACAAAAATGGTCGGCACCGCCGGCATGACGGTGGGTTTGTGCTTCTGCACGATTTTCAGAACTTCGGTAAAGGGCGGATTGCCGGCCCTGGGATCGGGGACACAAATAATCGCACTGCCGGTTCCACAGGCTGACAACATCGCCACGGTCAAACCAAAGCTATGGTACCAGGGCAGAACCCCCAGGTAAGTATGGAATCCCCCTGGTCTTAATTTTTCCGGCTTTCCCCCGGGTTCATGCACCAAACGCCCCCATTCTTCCAGGGCCATCAGATTGGAGGTAAAGTTGGTGTGTGCCAGGGCTGCTCCTTTGGGAACCCCCGTGGTTCCACCGGTATATATGATTAAGGCCAGATCTTTAGCCGGATTAATTTCGACTTCCGGCGGCCGGGGCTGGGCACCGGCGACCACATCATCAAAAAAAAGATGACCCGGCTGGTAGTTTCCGGCTTTCGGTATTTTCCCTAAAAGCCCCCCGATAAAGGCTTTGATCGGCGGCAGGTAGGATTTGACCCCGCAGACAACGACCGTCTCAATGTCTGTGTCTTTAATTGCTTCGACGGTGGTGGGATAAAACTGAGGGTGATCCATGCAAAAGACCGCTTTGGCCCCGGCATCATTCAACTGGTAATTGAGCTCATTTGCCGTGTAGAGGGGATTGCAGGTAACGCACACGGCTCCGGCTTTTAAAATACCGAAAAATATGGCCGGATAGTGCGGCAAATTGGGCAGGAAAATGGCCACACGGTCTCCTTTTTGAATGCCGCGTGAGGCCAGAAAATTGGCGATGCGATCTGCCGTATCTTTGACCTGAGCATAGGTGCGGGTGGCATCGTTGAAAATCGTGTATACCTGATTGGGGTAATTGCTGGCAGACTCATCAAGTATGGAATACAGAGGTTTTTCATATCCGGTAATTTCGTGGGGTACGTCTTCCGGCCAATTGGGTGCCGGCCAGGTTGTGGCTGCCATATGAACCTCCTTTGGTTATTGGTTGCTAAAAACACCTCCTTCAAGATCAATCATTCTCAAAGCTTATAGTGAATTGCGTCCTGGGTGTCAAACAAGAAAGCACGAATCGTTTATTAAGATGGCGACACAAAGATTTAAACCCGAACAGGAATCTGTGAATTCTTGGTAGAAGGAAGGTTAGAAATAGGCAGAGAATTCCGTTTTGATCACGTCAAAAAGCTCTTGGCCGATCGACAGACCCAGATCAATAAATTGCGGGCCATATTTTTGGCCGGTGGTGGTTCTGAATGTGGTTTTAATGCTCTCGATTTTTTCCATTCCCTGGGGATAGCCGTCAATGAATTTTGTGAGCGGCGGGTTAAAATAGGATACCATGTCCCAGAGGGTATCATGGAAATTATCCGGGCCCCAGCGGAATTTGTCCGCGTCATAAAGACAATTGGAGATCAGCTCCCCCTCGGGTGAATTGGCATCAACAGGCGCTTTAAAGGCCTCATGATTTTGGATGGCATTGGAGATATGGTTAATTTCTTCAACCGAAAACGGATATTTTTTGAGCATTTTCTTCGCATGCACAGCGGCGTGGGAGGAGTGGTCCTTTTTTTTGCGTTGGACATCATGCAGCAAGCCGGCGACCTGGGCCAAACAAACCAGACGCGAAAGCGGGTCTTCGTCATAACCGCTCTGGCGGGCTTCGATCACCATTAATGTGCCCGCATCGTGAGACACCTTGACTGCATGCATCAGACCGTGTCCAAAATCATCCTCCAGGGTTGCGGCTACGAATGAGAGCAGTTTTTTGATGACACGGTCGCCGTCAAAAAACTGCCTGGAGGCCTCATAGTCAAGAGAATGATCGTGATAGAAATCCGGGGCGGGATGGCGTAAAATGATCTGGCGGGCTCGCTTACGAATTTGATGATAAATTGGCTGCATGTGTGGGAATGCTGGAGCTATCCTGATTTTAGATTTTGGCCTGCGACGAGCTCAGTCGAGTCGAATTTGGATTGCGGATTTGGAATGGTGGAGACTTAAGGCGCGTCTTATCAGTCTGTTTTTAGATCCAAAATCCAAATTGCGATTATATCTGAGACAACGAAAACGGTTTGCCGCAAACTTTCCATGTGTCGTCTTCTTTGACCAGCGTCAGGGTTTCATCAACCTTGTGGGATTCGATCAGAAAAAACAATTTTCCAACAATTGCAAAAACAGGATTAATTGAACGCAGCCGTTCACCTGTAATTTTAACCTTGGCCTGGTTTTCATCGGTCATCTGAATTTTGGTAGAAATATGCGAAAGCTGGTTTCGCATATAACTCGGTGAAAAGCCCATCGATCTGGCTTCGTCGGCAACAGAATTCAGATAGTCACCCACAAGATCAACTTCTTCATCATCAACAATTTCGCGGCAAAGCAACTCCGACATCGAAGCGCCGTCCAGCATGAAATACGCTTTTGTGAAATCAACCGCTGCTTCCACGGGACTATCCACTTTACCGACATAGATCAGGAGCCCCTGCAGAATAACAAAAACCCCGACAACGAAGCCAATGATCATAACATTTTTAGCGGTTAGCATTTATTTGACCTCCTTCAAATCTTGCTAAAATATAATCCGATTTAAGCATTTTCCCTAACACAAAAATATTGTCGATGACAAGAATTTTTAAATTACCCGTCGGATTTCTTTGGATTGCCGAAATCAGCAGATTGGGCTATCGTTAAAGGTATCAGGAATGTACCGCAAAAACTGTAGATTGCGTGACTTTAAATATCGCGATCCGCAAAACAAAAAGAACTGAGGGTAAATGAAGATGGGATCTGAAAACGAAAATATCTTCCGCCACATCCGAAATGCCGTGGTCTATTCATGGGCCGGGTTGAAAACCGCCTGGAATAATGAGATGGCTTTCCGGACCGAAGCCATTGTAATTGCATTCCTAATGCCCATCGGCATCTGGATGGGTGAAACGGCTGTACAATGGGCGTTACTTATCGGCTCTGGCATGCTGGTTCTGATTACCGAGTTGCTGAACTCAGCCGTCGAAAACGTTGTGGACCGCATCAGTGCGGAACATCATATTTTGTCCAAGCAGGCAAAGGATTTGGGCTCGGCAGCCGCTGCCGTGAGTATGCTGACTGCAGTGGTGGTGTGGGGTCTGATCGCGTACGAGTGCCTAAAATGAACTAAAGTGAGCTAAAGTGCCTAAAGTTAAGGTGTCGCTGCGCTCGATCTTTTTTATTAAAATGGCAGAATTCCCTAACTTTAGTCACTTTAGTTCACTTCTCACTTTTTCAAACAGTATTCTAGCGAACAATGCATTTTTCAACCCAAGGCTCGGCGACCGCTTTGAGCTGCATCAGTTCATCATCGGTATATTCGTAATTAATTTCCTTAAAAAAATCCGGGTGTAGCATCCGGCTTTTGTGAAACCGCTGCAACGCATAAACGCTGGCGCCTTTTATCAGGCGGCTTATATTTTCAATGACCGTTGAGGTCACGATGGGTTTGACGCAGGTGGTTCGAAACTCATAGGCAATCGCCGAACCCATAATAATCTCAATGCTTGAAAGGATGGCGGCCTCATTGCAGTTCGCCTTGATGTAGGTGGCGTACCATCTCGGATCGGTTTTCATATCCATGGCAATGTAATCGACGAGCCCCTCATCAATGAGCCTTTTGATCACCCGGGGGCGGCTGCCGTTGGTATCCAGTTTTACCGGAAATCCCATATTTTTTATGTGGCGGCATAAATCAAATAAATCCTCCTGAAGCGTGGGTTCACCGCCGGAAATAACCACGCCGTCCAAAAACCCTTTGCGGTTTTCGATGAAGCGATAGACATTGGCGGGATCAAATTCAGCAGAGCGCCCTGAGCAGTCTTTGACCAGGTCCGGATTATGACAATAGGGACAGTCAAAGTTACAGCCCGATAGAAATATCCCGCAACTTAACTTGCCCGGATAGTCAATCATCGAGTTTTTTAACAAACCACCGATGTTCATGGGTTCAGGATCTCCTTATTAAAGGTGTCAGGTGTCAGTATTGATCATGCTGACACCTGAAACCTCATGTTATGCCACCTTATAAACCGTGCGGTCGCTGTATTCCGCCTGCTTGCCGTTATTCCATTGCTTGACAGGTCGCAAATAGCCGACGACCCTTGAATAAACTTCAGTTTCCTGATCACAGACCGAACACTTGGCCTGCTCTCCATTAATATATCCATGCGATGGGCAGACGCTGAAAGTGGGCGTCAACGTAAAATACGGAAGTCGATAATTCGTTGCCACCTTACGGATCAAATTTTTGATGGCATCGATATCGTTGACCTGTTCGCCCAGAAAGATGTGCAGAACCGTGCCGCCGGTATATTTGGTCTGGAGCTGATCCTGCAGCTCCAGGGTTTGAAATATATCATCGGTATAATTTACCGGGAGCTGGCTGGAGTTCGTATAGTAGGGTGCCGCCCCGCTGCGAAAGTCAATTTCATTGGCGCAGGTAATTTCCGGATACTTCTTTTTGTCCAGCATGCAAAGACGGTATGATGTGCCTTCAGCCGGCGTGGCCTCAAGGTTGAAAATATCGCCGGTATCCTCCTGTATTTCAGACATCAGGTCGCGCAGAAAATCCATCACCTGCAATGCAAATTTATGACCGGCTTTGGAACTGATGTCTTCACCCAGAAAATTCAGACAGGCTTCATTCATGCCGATAATGCCGACGGTGGAGAAGTGATTTTTCCAGTAAAGGCCGGTCCCATTTTTGATATCCCGCAAATAAAACCGCGAGTAGGGATACAGGTTTTTATCGGTAAATAGCTCCAGAACTTTGCGCTTGATTGAAAGGCTCTCGGCCGCCAGCAGAACCTTTTCTTTTAAATTAGCAAAAAAATCTTTCACGCTCTGACTGACATAACCAATACGCGGCAGGTTAATCGTTACCACGCCGATGGATCCCGTCAGGGGGTTGGCCCCAAAAAGGCCCCCGCCGCGCTTTAACAACTCCCGATTGTCCAGGCGCAGACGGCAGCACATGGAGCGGGCATCTTCAGGCGCCATATCTGAATTGACAAAATTAGAAAAATAGGGAATCCCGTACTTTGCGGTCATTTTCCAGATCATATCCAGATTGGGGTTGGTCCAATCAAAATCAGCCGTAATGTTGTAGGTGGGTATGGGAAAAGTAAAAACCCTGCCTTTAGCGTCGCCTTCCATCATGACTTCGGCAAAAGCCTTGTTTAATAAATCCATCTCCGGCTGAAACTCGCTATAAGTTTCTTCCTGCTCAATTCCGCCGATAATCACCGGCTGATCCTTTAAAACCGGTGAAACGTTTAAATCCAGGGTGATATTGGTAAATGGCGTCTGAAAGCCAACCCGGGTCGGAATGTTGATGTTAAAAATAAATTCCTGCAGGGCCTGCTTGACTTCTTTATAATCCAGCCCGTCATAGCGCACAAAAGGCGCCAGCAGAGTATCAAAATTGGAAATCGCCTGGGCACCGGCAGCTTCTCCCTGCAGGGTATAGAAAAAATTGACGATCTGCCCCAGAGCAGAGCGCAGATGTCTGGGTGCGGCGCTCTCGACTTTGCCCTCAACCCCCTTGAAGCCCTGCCGCAGCAAATCCTGCAGATCCCAGCCAACACAGTAAACCGATAAAAGATTCAGGTCGTGAATGTGCAGGTCACCGTTTTTATGAGCTTCTCGGATTTCGGGCGGATAAATACTGTTTAACCAGTATTCGGAGGTCACCTCAGATGAAATGTAATTATTCAGGCCCTGCAGCGAATAACACATATTGCTGTTTTCTTTAATTTTCCAGTCCAGTTTCTGAATATAGTGGTTGACCAGGTTGACGTTGGCCCGGGTGGTAATCTGCCGGATCTGGGCATGCTGTTCACGGTATAAGATATAGGCTTTCGCCGTTTTAAAGAACGGGGAATCCAGCAGTACCGCTTCAACGATGTCCTGGATCTCCTCGACTTCCGGCACCGGGTCCAGCTTCATTTCATGCGCCAGCGTTAAAACCCGCAGGGTTAGCTTTCTGGCTTCTTTTTCTTCAAATTCACCGCTTGCATTGCCTGCTTTGGCGATGGCTGCGGTGATTTTAGATGAATCGAAATCGACAATTCTTCCATCTCTTTTTTTAATACTTTCAAACACTTAAGCCACCTCTCATCGTTTTATTTCCACTAATCAATTATTTTGCGCAAATGAAGTCCCATCTTCGCATCCAGAGAAAGCTCTGTTTAAAACCGATTTTAGGCACCTAAATATCAATGGTAATGGTTACAACTGACAGAAATGTCTAGAAGTGGTTTCAAAATCTCAGATCAGGTTCAAGGGCAAGGCGCAGGCCGATCGAGAAAGCGCAGCATACACAGGGTATGTGAGCATTTATCGGAGGGCTACAACGCGGCCATTGGGCCTTAGATGGGGTTTTGAAACCACTTCTAAGGGATTTGACCAAAGAAAGGGGCTTAACAAAGCCCCCAACGTGTAAAATAGAGTAAATTACTGTAAAGTTCTGTAAAGCCAGAGAGGCAAAAAAAACCACAATATGTGGTTTTCCATCCAAGCAGATTTTATTCTACCACTATATATTGATATTTGTCAATAAAAAAAATCAATATATAGTGTGTTTTTTATAAATAAAACAATAGAATAAGCACTTTTTATCATAAAAACAAGATGTTATAAGTGAAACTCTGCAATTTTGCGGGCACCCTGCCATTTTCGGCTGACTTTTACTGCTGGAAAAGGATCTGGTTTCTGGGCTTCTAAGGTTCTGGGTTCAGAAGTTCAGAATTCAAAATTTCAGGTTTCAAGAGTTACATCTGCTTAATTGGTTCGATTGGTTTAATTGGTTCGAATTAAATCAACCAATACAACAAGTCCTTGTACCTTGAACCTTTGAACCGGGAGACTGACATCTGTCCTCTGACTATGGTGTTACCCAGATGTAGTCCGCTATAGCCAGATCAATCTCCTTCCCCGCCGAAACCGGGTATAGGGTTCGAAATGAGGCGCTTGTGCGGCGAAAGGTCCGATCCGGGATACCGTATTTGTATTGAATGTGGCCGTTGCCGGCCAGAACAACGATCCTTTTTTCGCCAAGATTAGCCGCAACCGATTCCGCCATGATTTCATCCCAGACGCACTGTACCATATAAAAATCATCGAATTTGACGTTGCCCCTGAGTTGATGTTGATTGAATACTTGCTCTACATATTCACGATGAGCAGCGTTGGATGTGTCGATCTCTTTTGGCAGATATTGCTTGTCGGTATCGGGCAAACTGTCTATTCCACCGACCCGAATGCGGCCCGGAATGTGAAAAGGAATGTTCAAAGCAACGATTTTGATTTTGTTTTGCTTTATGAACCCGAGGATCTCCCGGTACAAGGCGAAATCAAATTGCCAGTTGGCATACCAGTGAACTTTTCGTAAAAAGGTTTCTTCATCCAGCACGCCGGCCGACCATAAATCCAGCACCTCCTGGTATGAACGATCAAACATTTCCATTCCTACGCGCATGGAAGGGGTGTTTTTAAAAGTGGCTTCAATTATTTTTAGCTGGATCGCGTGATGGGCGGGGTTGGTGTGATTTTCTCCGACAAAAATAATCTGATGGCGGTTTAGATCTGCCATCAGCTGGTCAAAGGTGATCACCTTGCCGGATTTCGTCGAAATAACCTTGCCCGGTTTAACAGTCTGCGATGTATCTTTAATCATCACCGTATCGGATTTCCCGGCGCATCCCCATAGAAAGCTGATCGCCGCGAGACCGATATATAAGCGTCGGAAGAACACGTAAATTTTCCCTTTTCCATCGGTTTTGGGGTACATGTGACACCTTGATTTTTCACGTTAAGATCGCTAAGATTAAATATTGAGTAATGCGTAATGGATAATGAAGAATGCATCCGGCCATTTGGTTAGAAAAGCGATCCGCAATAAGGTTAAAAGCCTATGCCTGCCGATAAAAACCCGGTATTCAGAAAAGCGGTTATTCCCTGGTACAAATCCACCAGCGCTTATATCATTATGATCATATTTATGCTCGTGGTGTTTTTCTTTGCATTGGCCGGCATTTCGGTTGCCAGGGAATTCCCCGAATACCAGGGATATGTATGGGTGCCGGCTGTATTACTTGCCATGAGCGCCGGGATTATCATTACCACAACCGCCCGTCTGATCAAACGCTATTCCCATAAACCCGCCAGATAGACTTGACGGCATGGCAAAAACCAGTTGCCAGGACCCGGGGCAATTCAATGGCTCAATGAACGAGCGGATAAATGAGCTCAATGAAGCGGTGAAGTATTTTAGCAGTCGCCCCCCATATGACAACGTCCCCAACTGGATATTCGAGTTCGCCTGTATTCATCTGGCGATCATGATAACGTTTGGCCCGATGGATGCCGACAAGCGTTTTCAGTGGAATTTCCAGAATTCTCGCGATTTCCGTAGCATCGAATCGAATCGACCCCTTGCCGTTCCATAGCCCGATGAACGCCTCGATGTCCCTGGGTCTTGTAAGGGTTTGAAAGTGTCCCAGGGATCCGATGAAATCTACCTGATCCTGACTGATGTTCAGCTCTTCTTCCAGCTCCCGGTAAGCGGCTGCAACCGGACCGGCATCAGAAATTTCCACATGGCCTCCTGGCAGTGCCACCTGGTTTCGCCAGGGGTAGCCTTCAGTATCTGATTTTTGAATGGCCAGAATATGCGGATCCGGCCGATCGAAAAGCAGCAAAAATACACTTGCAGGCACCCGGTAAGCATCCGCGGGAGATCCATTCGGCCTGGAATTGACGATAATTTCTTTTAGACGAGGATAATCGATGATTTCAATTCCTCTGAAAATTATGATCGGGTAAAACACACGATGGTTATTCTTATGAGGCCGCTTTCAGGATTGACTTTAAGATGCGCTTTAACAGCTCCGGCGGTATATATCCAGGGCGACGACCGATTATCTGCCCGTTTTCAGCAATAAATATGGTGTCCGGCAGCCCTCTGACACGGTAAAAATCGGATGTTTTTTTTTCTCTGTCATAATCGACTTTGATGGAAATAAAATTTTCATTCAAAGATGAAATGATCGCCGTGTCGTTAAATGTCTCCTTTTCCATTACACCGCAATAATAGCACCACTCCGCGGTAAAATGTAAAAACACCTTCTTTTTTTCAAATTTGCTGCGGGCCATTCCATCATCGTAAGAATGCCATTCAATCTCCGTTGTCTGGGTTGAAGAGGCAGAGGCATTAATGAAAATAAACACGGAAAATAATAATGGCAGTATGATTAAACCGGCGGTTTTAAACTTCATTCCTTTCCTCGTTATGGTTGAAGGTACGAATCGGACAAGCTCGGAGTGTTGAAGCGATTCACAATTTGGGCACCAGTGATAGTCTACCATCAATTCTGAACGGTGGCAAATCCGGGAATTGGAGTTTTCGGAGACAATCAACCGCCGGTTGTGAAACACACCAACTGTCGTTTGCAGTATCGATGAGAGGGCGGATTCATTGCCAGGCTCTTTCAGGCCTTCGGAGTGTCAGAACGATTATTGGAAAAATTTTTGATCATTATTTCACCCAGTTCCTTGGAACGGTTCGTCGCAACCTCCACGGCATTAATCAGGGTGGTACGCAACCCGCCCTGTTCCAGGGTGGCCAGACCGGCAATCGCAGTACCTCCCGGAGATGTCACTCTGTCTCTGAGCTGGCCCGGGTGCTCCTGGGTCTCGATCAACATTTTGGCGGCGCCCAAAACCGTTTGGGCGGACAGGAATAACGCTTCCTGGCGCGACAGCCCCACCTTCACACCGGCATCTGCCATGGCCTCAACAATTAAAAAGATATAGGCCGGACCGCTGCCGCTCAAACCGGTAATCGCATCCATCAGGTAATTTTCGGGAATAAAGACGGTCTTACCGATTGAATTGAAAATGGTCATCGCCAGCTTGATATCCTCTTCGGTGGCATGTTTGCCGGCGGCAACGGCTGTAGCCGCTTCTTTAACGGCCGCAGCGATGTTGGGCATGACCCGGATCAGGCGCAGCTTTTTGTCAAGACAGGACTCGATGGCTTCCATGGGAACACCGGCCGCAATCGAAATAATGAGTTTGGACATATCGAGTTTTTCGGCGGTTTCGTTGAGAACGGCCGCCATGATCTGGGGCTTCACGGCATAAATAACAATATCTGAATCAGCGACTGCTTCCGGATTGTTCGGTGTCGTTCGAACCCCGTATTCTTCCTGTATGGCCTTAAGTTTGGCTTCCCGAACATCGGTGCAAATGATATTTTTGGGTTTGGATGACGCCGAGCTAATCAGACCGCTGATGAGGGCTTCTCCCATATTGCCCGTTCCAATGATGCAAATTTTTTTGTCTCTTAACATAATGATGAACTCCGTTTCGCTAATTTTTCGATGGAAACTACCGGCAACCCCTTATGCTCGCCGGGCAAACCGCTTTGATTGTATGAATTTCTCTTAAAATTCTGCAATTTATAGCTTGCCCGGAAGGTAGTCAAGAAAATAATAAAATAATCAGGAATAATCAGAATTACGCCTGTAGCGGAATTTCTATATGGCCGCTGCCCGATTGCGGTTCTGTTTGGCCGCCTGGATTTCATCTTGACACGGTTCCTAAATAAAATTATAATGGTCTAACCATTATAAGGTTTTCCAGCCAACCGTTCGCCTAAGAATTCTTATGGAACGAAAGGAAAAGCACTCATGTTCCAGGCAGCCAAGCAAACCAAGGTTTTTCAGGATGTTGTAATGCAAATCCAGGAAGCTATCCTCGACGGACGGCTAAAGACTGGAGATACCCTTCCTTCCGAGAGGCAGCTCAAGGACATGTTTAATATTAGTCGCGGCACATTGCGTGAGGCTCTGCGAGTTCTGGAACAAAAGGGCTTAATCGAAATCAAACTCGGTGTCGGCGGCGGTTCGGTGGTAAAAGATTTGAATGCCGACCAGGTTAGCGAAGGTCTGGCCCTGTTAATCCGTTCGCAAAAGGTCTCGTTGAATCATCTGGCTGAATTTCGCGAAGATGTCGAAAGCATCGTCGCCGCCCGTGCAGCCGCCGGAAGTTCGGCGGCAGACATCGATAAACTCACCGAACTTTTAGATGAGGCCCGCAAATGCATTGATGCAGGCCCTTCTCAACGGGATGCCTTTATCGAAATTGACAAAAGCATCCACATGACCCTGGCACAGCTTACGGAAAACCCAATTTACATATCGGTGCTGCATTCCGTCCACGACAACATCCATCGCTATTATGATAAGTTTCTATCCATGGATGAACGCGAGTTGCAGGAAAATTATCGGGACCTCTGTGATCTTGTTCAGGCAGTGGAAAAGGGACAGGCCGACCGTGCCCGCCGTCTGGCCCGCGACCATGTCCACCGATTCAATCGGTATATGAAAAGCAAGGAAAAGAAAGTGACTAAAGTTTCGAGTGACTAAAGTGACTAAAGTTGAGGTATCGCTGTGCTCCATCTTTTATATAAAAGGATAGAATTCCTCAACTTTAGTCACTTTAGCTCACTTTAGGCATTTTAGGCACTTATAAAAAATCTACTGACCTTGAAAAAGGCAAGTTATCGCGCAACCAAAAAATGAATTTGGAGGGCACACATATGGCCCTAAAACGCATCACCAAGCATCCCATCCTGGATATTCCGGAAAATAAAGAAGTCGCCTTTACCTGGAATGGGAAAAAGTTGACCGGGTATGAAGGCGAAATGATATCGTCAGCTCTTTTTGCCAACGACATTCACATATTCGGCCATCATCCCAAGGATAACAGCCCCCAGGGTATGTTTTGTGCCAATGGGCAGTGCTCTCAATGCCTGGTTATTGCCGATGGCCTGCCGGTCAAGTCGTGCATGACGCCCCTGGTGGAGGGCATGGCCGTTGGAAGTGTCGAAGGGCTGCCCCAACTGCCGGCAGATGATACCGAACCTCGAATCCCAGCGGTGGCCATTAGAGAGGTGGACGTTTTGATCATCGGTGCCGGCCCGGCGGGACTGGCGGCGGCGGTGGAGCTGGGCAAGCTGGGAGTCGAAACCCTGCTCATCGATGATAAAGACCGGGCCGGGGGAAAACTGGTTCTGCAGACCCATAAGTTCTTCGGCTCGGTTGAAGATTCTTATGCGGGGACCCGCGGCTTTGAAATCGCGGCCATTTTAGAAGAAGAGATCGCCAAACTGGCGTCGGTTGAAATCTGGCTCAATACCACAGCGGTGGGTGTTTTTTCAGATAATATTATCGGTGCTGTTCAAAATGCTAAAACCATCCGCTACAAGCAAATAAGGCCTAAGAAGCTGCTGATCGCCACCGGCGCCAGAGAAAAAATGCTGTCGTTTCCGGGAAACACCTTGCCGGGGGTTTACGGTGCCGGTGCGTTTCAAACACTGGTCAATCGCGATCTGATAAAATCCTCTGAAAAGGTGCTTATCGTCGGCGGCGGCAATGTGGGGCTCATCGCCGGCTATCATGCCATCCAGGCCGGCATCGAGGTGGTGGCGCTCATTGAAGCCTTACCTCAGGTCGGCGGTTATAAGGTGCATGCCGACAAACTCAAGCGGCTGGGGGTGCCGATTTTGACCGGTCACACCGTTGTGGCGGCCGGTGGAAAGAAAAAAGTGGAAACCGTCACCGTTGCCCGCCTGGATCGGAACTGGAAGGTCGTGCCGGATACCCATAAAACATTTGAAGTGGATACTGTCCTGATTGCGGTCGGTCTGGCCGAAGTCAACGAATTTTATTTAAAAGCCAAAAAGTGGCAAATGGATGTCTTTTGTGCGGGAGACGCCCAGGAAATTGCCGAAGCGTCCGCGGCGATGTTCACCGGCAAAATCGAAGGTCTGAAAATCGCCCAATCCCTCGGGTTGCCGGTCGGCAAGATCCCCGCTGAGTGGGATCAGAAAGCCATCATCTTAAAATCCAAGCCGGGGCCCGCTGTGAGCCGCAAGCAACCGGCCCGGGAGCAGGGAGTTTTTCCGATTTTTCACTGTTATCAGGAAGTCCCCTGCAATCCCTGCGCGTCGGTTTGTCCGGTCGACGCCATTCGAACCGAGCAGGATGAAATCACCGGTCTGCCCTATATCACCGATTTGGATGCCTGTACCGGCTGCGGCAGCTGCGTGGCCGTTTGCCCGGGGCTGTCGATGGTCCTGGTCGATTACCGCGAGGACCCCGAGCATCCGCTGGTCACCCTGCCCTATGAAATCTGGCGCGAACGGGTTGAAGTCGGCCAGAAAGTGCCGATCACCGATGTGGACGGTGCTATCCTGGGATATTATCCCGTAGAAAAAGTATCGACCCGGCGAAAATATCCAGGCACCCTGCTGGTACGGATAAAAGTCGATAAAAAAGTGGCCAAAGCGGCCATGGGCATCTGGGTACAGGAAAAACAAACGGAACCCTCCCGGATTTATGAAAAAGAGCTGCCGCCGGATGACGCCATCATCTGTCGTTGTGAGCGTATAACCGCCGGTGAAATCAAAGCGGCCATCCGCAAGGGCGTCAGAGATATCAACCAACTGAAAGCCTTGACCCGGGTCGGCATGGGTGCCTGTGGTTCAAAGACCTGCCGGCCGATGATCTGGCGGATCTTTCAGGAAGAAGACATTGATCTGGAAACGGTAACGGATCGGGTCGATCGGCCCCTGTTTGTCGAGGTTCCGCTCGGGATACTGGCCGGGAAACGCAAAGGAGGTCGCCGTGCAAACAAGTGATGTCATCCTTGTCGGGGCCGGGTCGGTGGGCACGCCGACAGCCGTGGCCTTAGCTGAACTGGGTATTAAGACCCGGGTGATCGATATGCATCCGTCACCGGGCCAGGGCGAAAACAAACACGCCATCGGCGGCATCCGGGCTACCCATTCGGATCCGGTTAAAATTCTGACCTGTCGGCGGTCGCTGGAAATATTCGCAAGCTGGGAAAAACGGTACGGCGACGACATCGAATGGCTCAAAGGCGGCTATGTTTTCCCGGTTTACCGCAAATCCGATGAAACCATGTTAAAAAAACTGCTGCCGGTCCAGCACAAATTCGGCCTCAACATCGATTATCTGGGGCCAAAAGAAATCCAGGAGGTGATACCGGGTATAAATCCAAAGGGGTTGCGGGGGGGCACCGTTTCACCGGATGATGGCTCGATCTCGCCGTTATTGGCGGTGAACGCCTTTTATCGCCGGGCCGTCGATCTGGGCGTCGAGTTTCATTTCAAGGAGCGCGTTCGCAAAATACGGGTTAAGGAAGACAAAGTGATCGGCGTGGAAACCGATCAGTCTGAATATAGCGCCCCAATTGTTGTTGATACGGCCGGACCTTTTTCAACGGAGTTGGGCCGGACTGTCGGCATCGACCTTCCGGTGGTTCCGGATTCCCACGAAGCCGCCGTCACAGAACCGGTCAGGCCGTTTTTTAAGTGCATGGTGGTGGACATCCGCCCCGGGCCGGGATCAAAAAATTTTTATTTCTACCAGAATCTGCACGGACAGGTGATTTTTTGCATCACCCCCGACCCGCCCATCATCGGAACAGACAAAGGGGAAACTTCCATATTTCTGCCCCAGGTCAGTGCCCGCATCGTGCACCTGCTTCCACGGCTTAAAAATCTTAGAGTGCGCCGAACCTGGCGCGGTCTTTATCCGATGACCCCGGACGGCGCACCGGTGGTGGGATGGAACCGCCGGATTCGCGGTCTGCTGCACGCCACCGGGATGTGCGGCCAGGGGTTGATGCTGGGACCGGGGACCGGGGAAGTGGTTGCCCGCATGATCTCGGATCAGACCACCGATGACGATCAAATGATTTTAGAAGCGTTCTCGCCTTACAGAAAATTCAAAGGGCAGGAAGCACTCAAGTGATTGGTCAAATGGTTAAATGGTCGATTCGTCAAATAGTTAAAAAAAGATATCATCCAATAACCAATTGACTATTCGACCATTTAACTAATTAACCAAAATTGAGGCTTGATTGAGAATCGGCTTAAATGTATAGAGAAGATTTTAAACATTTTAAATAACCAGTAACCAGCTGTGCCAGTAACCCATTAAGGAGTAAAAAATGCCGGATTACAATTTGAAAGAAACCCAAACCCTGGAATATAAGAGACCCGATGTTGTAAAGGGCTATGCCGATCAGACCTTATATATCAATCTTTCGGATCCGCAGATCGAAATTAAACCGGTCGCCGAAGAAACCAAAAAAACATTTATCGGCGGCAAAGGATATGATCTCTGGCTGTTGTGGAATGCGGTTCAGCCTTCCACCCGGTGGAATGATCCTGAAAATGCCCTGTGTATTGCGGCCGGCCCGCTGGGGGGGACGCCCATTTATCCGGGTTCCGGTAAAAGCATCGTGGCGACCCTTTCACCGACAACGGGATCGGTAATGGATTCCAACGTTGGCGGATATTTCGGCCCCTATCTTAAATTTTCCGGTTTCGATGCCCTCGAAATCCAGGGCAAAAGTGCAAAAGAAATGGTCGTTTTTATCGACGGCGTCAATCAAAAAGTCCAGATCTTTGAAACCAGTGGTCTGCCGGAAAACGCCTACGAACTGTCCGCAATTTTAACCGAGCACTTTGCCCAGGGAAAACCACGAAATATTTCGGTGGTATCGACCGGCCCCGGGGCTAAAAACACCTTAATCGGCTGCCTCAATTTTACCTGGTATGATCCCAAACGCAAACGCGCCCGATACAAGCAGGCCGGCCGCGGCGGTGTCGGGACCGTTTTTGCCGACAAGGGACTGAAAGCAGTGGTGGCCTGCTGGAACAATGTCACCGCCGATACCAATGCCCCGGCGGACAAAGCCCGTCTGAAAACGGTGGCCAAAATGCATTCGCGCGAAGTCGTGGAACTGGATCCCAAGCAAAACGAAATGGCCAAAATCGGCACCACCCATCTGGTCACCATTATGAATGACCACGACCTGCTGCCGACCCACAATTTTCGTTACGGCCAGCACGCCCAGGCCCCCAACCTGGGACAGAAAGTGTACCGGCTCCTGTTTGATCCGGGTTTTGACGGCTGTTGGATGGGCTGCACTGTAGCCTGCTCGCACGGTATCAAGGATTTTGTCCCCCTAACCGGACCTTATAAAGGTAAAAAAGTTTTTGTCGACGGACCCGAGTACGAAACCATCGCCGGCTGCGGCTCGAATCTGGGCATATTCGATCCTCATACGGTTGCCGAAATGAATTTCTATTGTGATGCCTACGGCCTGGATACGATATCGGTGGGGACCGGAATTGCCTTTGCCATGGAATGCTTTGAAATGGGATTGATCAACGAAACCCATACCGGCGGTTTGGACCTTCACTTCGGCAACCGGCTCGGTGCCCTGGAACTGGTGCACCAAATGGCGGCCGGCGAAGGCTTCGGCCAAATCGTCGGCCAGGGGGTCCGCATAATGAAAGCCATTTTCGCAAAAGATTTCGGGGCGGATGCGGATATTATGCAGGATATCGGTATGGAAGCCAAAGGGCTGGAATTTTCGGAATATATGACCAAGGAATCTTTGGCCCAGCAGGGCGGTTACGGACTGGCGCTGAAAGGCCCGCAGCATGACGAAGCTTGGCTCATATTTCTGGATATGGTTCATAACTTTATGCCAACTTTCGAGCAAAAAGCAGAAGCACTGCACTGGTTCCCCATGTTTCGAACCTGGTTCGGGCTCTGCGGCCTGTGCAAGCTGCCCTGGAATGATGTCATTCCGGAAGATAACAAAGCCACTCCCGAACCGGCCAAGGTAATGAAACATGTCCAGTGGTATGCGGATTATTTCAGTGCCATTACCGGTAACGAATCCGGTCCCGAGGATCTGATTAAAATGAGCGAATCCGTTTATAATTTTCAGCGGATATTTAACCTGCGGATGGGTTTCGGCCGCCGCCAACACGATGCGATTCCCTACCGCGCTGTGGGACCGGTGACCGAAGATGAATATGAATCCCGCGCCGAGCGTTACGATAAACAGCTGACTGAAACGTATAAGATGGATATCGACGGTAAAAGTACCGCTGAAAAACTTGCCACTTTGCGCAAACACCGCGAAGAACAATACGAAAAACTCAAGGATGCGGTTTATAAGCGCAGAGGATGGACACCGGATGGGATTCCGACACAAAAAACCGCCAAACGCCTCGGAATCGATTTTGATGAAGTCGTGGAATTGCTCAAGGCCAACGGAGTGAATTCATGATTGAGGTGGCCGGCAAGCAGATGGCCTGGCAGGAAGGTATGACGGTTTCAGACCTGCTCGAGGCGCTTAAAGATCCGCACCCTTATGCCGTGGTCCGTATAAACGAGCAGTACGTCACCCAACCCAATTTCGAGCATACTCTCATCCCCGATGATGCAGAAGTCTTTTTGATTCCGATGATTGCCGGGGGGTAAGCTGGCGCTGGCACATGGCATAGGGCATAGCGCATAGCGAAAACGATTAGCGCTATGCCGCATTATTGCTACGCCATGCTCTCTGCCCTATGCGCTATGCCTTTCCCTTCAGGCCCTATGCGCTATGCGCCATGCTTTTTTTTCTTTGACACCCGCAGTTCCGCCAGCCCGGTCCCATTCTTATCTGTTCCTTGATGTTCATGATGGCTTCAGAATTTGCAATCCGGTTAAGGATGTGATATTCTTAATAATCATTAACATACACGCCACGAAGGCCAGAAAAAAACGCCGGATATTCAAACTTAAGTTTTTAGTGGTAGGCTCCGATATTAACTAGAACCCCAATTGAGTGTTTATCGCTCAATTCGGAGAGAACCCTTGTTCTTTGTCAAATGATAACCGTATCAGGCGGATAAGCGTCACCGGATCTCAAAAGCTGCGGCATTTTTCCAGGGAGGTTTCGAACCAGGCCCCCTGACGGTAAATCTGCAAATCGGATGTGAACTCCACAGCCACCCGTGCCAGGGATGGCGACTTGCTCTTGGATATTCCGTGAAATATCTTGACTTATCTTGGATTATGTAATTAATTTTATGCACCTGCATTGATTTTGTTGAAAACTTCATTGCTAAAATAACCAAGAGGGCACAAAGTTCACATGCTTATATTTAGAAATCTGTTAGTTGCGGTAGCAACGGTGCTTGAATATGTGCTGGTTTTTTTTATGTTCATCACGATTGCCCGCGCAGTCCTGTCATGGGTAAGCCCGGATCCATACAACCCGATCGTGCGTTTTATTCATAATGTGACGGAACCGGTCCTTTATCAAATTCGCAAAAGATTGCCGATGATGTATGGCGGCATCGATTTTTCTCCGATTGTTGTAATTCTCATCATCATTTTTCTGCGAATCTTTTTGGTCGACAGCCTGGAAGGCTTGGCTAACTCTTTAAGATAAGAGGAAAGGCAGGTGCACACCAATGAAAGTTACCCCCCTTGACATCCAGCAGCAGCAATTCAAAACTCGATTCCGTGGGTTTGACATTCGAGAGGTTGATACCTTCCTGGAGCAGATGGCGGAGACTGTCGAAAGTCTGCAGAAAAAAAACCAGAATCTGGGTGACGAAGTTCGGCGGTTGGAACTGGAAATCCAGGGATATCGCAAGCGGGAAGAAACCTTCAAAAGGGCCTTACTTAATTCTCAAAAAGTATTGGACCAGATGAAAGATAACGCCCGCAGATCGGCCGAACTGATTATCGCTGAAGCTGAGGTGAAAGCTGAAAAAATTCTGAACAAAGCCCACAATCGTCTGTCACAGCTGCACGAAGATATTATGGAGCTGAAACGACAGCGGACTCAAATCGAGGTTCAGATCAGTTCGATCATCGAAGCACATTCCAGATTGCTCGAAATTGGAAAAGAAGGCATGAAAGAATCGGACGAGGAAGATGCCAAAGTCAAATTGCTGAAAAAATCGAGCTAGAAGCAGGAACATTCAATAAGACCGCCTGAAACGAATGCACGGGAGCATCCAGTATGCGGGTCAACATGCTCTCGAATGTTAGTTGTAAACGTTTGCTTTCGTTTCAGGCGGTCTTATCAGAACTAGAGAACCAGAAGAGATACCGAACACAACCTCAAACCAGATTGTTGCGAAACCAGGAGTGGTGAATGGCAAAAATTGATGCATTTTTTAAACTGATGAATGAACAGGGTGCTTCGGACTTACACCTGGCTTCCGGGCAACCCCCGGCACTTAGAATCAGAGGCGATATTGAACGGATCAAATACAAAGTCCTCAATAGCGATGACCTCAGGGCCATGCTCTACGAAATCGCCCCGGAGCACAAGGTCAAAGTATTTGAAGAATCGGGGGATATTGATTTTGCATACGAAATCCCGGGCCTGGCCCGTTATCGCGCCAATTTTTTTATGCAACGAAACGGCGTGGGCGCCGTCTTCCGGGAAATTCCCAGCACGATCATGACAGCCGAACAATTGGGTCTGCCGGCAGTCGTATCAAAACTGGCCACGCTTCCCAGAGGTCTGGTGCTGGTGACCGGACCGACCGGCAGCGGCAAATCCACCACTTTGGCATCCATTATCGATGTGGCCAATCGCGCTCGCAAAGATCATATCATTACGGTGGAAGACCCCATCGAATTTGTTCATCAGAGTCAAAGCTGTATTGTAAACCATCGCGAGGTTGGCCTCCATACTGAAACCTTTTCGGCCGCATTGCGCGGTGCGTTGCGTGAAGACCCGGATATTATTCTGGTTGGCGAAATGCGCGACCTTGAAACCATTTCCCTGGCCGTTGAAGCTGCTTCAACCGGACATTTGGTTTTCTCCACCCTGCACACTTCCAGCGCTTATAAAACCGTCGACCGTGTCATCGAAGTCTTCCCGTCCCATGAACAGCCCTTGATTCGCTCGACCCTGTCGGACGGGCTAAGGGCCGTCATCGCCCAAACCCTTTTTAAGCGAGTCGATCGTAAGGGGCGAATCGTGGCCCTCGAAATTTTAATCGCCAATCCGGCAGTTCGCAACCTGATCCGTGAAGGCAAAACCCACCAGATACCGTCCATGATTCAAACCGGGAAAAAATACGGCATGGTTTTGCTGGATGACTACATAATGCAGTTGTACAAAGGCGGTAAAATTAGTGCCGATGAAGCCTATGCCAAAGCCAATGAAAAGGCAAAATTCAGGCCTTTGCTCAGTGCGCCACCGACGGATTTTACCGAGGTCTGATTTGACAAATTGAGTAGACGTTTTCTTTGGATATATTGATATTTAACCACGAAGGGCACGAAGCATACAAAGCATAGAACAAAAATTTTTAATCTTAGTATATCTTCGTGTCCTTAGTGTTCTTCGTGGTGATTTCCATAAAACAATTTGGCAGGCTAACCCATTATATAAGACAATAAAGGTTGCACCATGAAAAAACAGGAAATCGACCATATACTGGTCAAAATGCTTGATTATCATCGGGAGGTTTCGGACCTGAACTTTACGGTGGGCAAACCCATGCAGGTGGAAAGCGCCGGTGAATTGATTCCGGTTGATTTTAAGCCCAACTTTAAGGCGCTGACCCCCTTTCAGACCGAAGTCATTGCCATGAATCTCATCGACCAGGACCGTCGTCTGACAAAGGCACTGCTGACCACCGGCTCCTGCGACATGTCTTACAGTCTGCCGGGCAAAGCCCGCTTCCGCGTGAACATATTTTCCCAGGGTGCCAACATCTCCATCGTCCTGCGGAAACTGGAATCCAAAATTCCGACTATCGAGGAGCGTGAACTTCCCAAAACCATGTTCCAGATTGCCAAGGATGTCAACGGGATCGTGTTTGTCACCGGTGCCACCGGATCCGGTAAAACCACCACCCTGGCAGCCATCCTCGATGAAATCAACGAAAACAAATCGGTGCATATCATCACCTTGGAAGATCCGGTTGAATATCAACACCCCCATAAGAAATCCACCTTCAACCAGCGCGAGCTGGGCATGGATTTTGACACCTATGCCCATGGCCTGCGGGCGGCTTTGCGCCAGGCGCCCAAGGTGATTCTGGTCGGCGAGATGCGCGATCGCGAGACGATCGAGATCGGCCTGCGGGCGGCCGAAACCGGCCATCTGGTTTTAACCACGCTGCACACCGTGGATGCCGGCTCAACGGTAAATCGTCTTTTGGGTATGTTCTCCACCGAAGATGCCGAACAGATTCGCATCCGTCTGGCCGATACCATGCGCTGGGTCGTATCCCAGCGGCTGCTGCCCAAGGTGGGAGGCGGTCGGGTGGCCACCTTTGAAATTCTGGGGAGTAATCTGAGGGTCAAGGACCTGATTTTGCATGGGGAGTCGGAAGGCAAAACATTTTACGAAATCATGGAGGCCAGCAATGCGTTTGGCATGATCACCTTCGACCAGCACATTATCGGCCTGTTCGAACAGGGTCTGATTTCCCAGGAAACGGCGTTGGGGTATTGCTCCCAAAAAGGTGTGGTGGGCCGCGGTATCGACTCCATCAAAAGTGCCCGCGGGGAGGCCACCACCGATATCGGAAATCTTGAGATCGATCGAAACTATGCTAAATCCGTTTAAGGTTGAGGAATAACCGTTATGGAAATTATCTGTAACAACTGTCAAAGCAAATTTAGAGTGCCTGATGAAAAGATCCCTGCGAACAGAAGCGCCACCGTCGCCTGCCCCAAATGTAAAGGCAAAATTTCCCTGGGGCCCCAAAAAGGCTCGCCGAGTGGCTCCGCCAGTTTGGTAAGCGCCAATTCGAGCAATGGTTATGATGCCGCCGAGAAGCCATTTGACTTCATCGAAGAAGAAGGCCTGACCGCCCTGGTATGTGAATCGAATCCCCTGGTGCGCAAGACGATTACCAATGCGCTGGATGTGCTCGATTACCAGATCACCGAGGCTGAAAGCACCCGGGATGCACTAAAACGCATGCGCTACCACAATTACGATCTGTTTGTTGTCAATGAAAATTTTGATACGGACAACCCGGAGGCAAATGGGATATTGCTGTATCTGGAACGCCTCGGTATGCTCGTGCGACGCAATATGTTTATCGCCCTGGTCAGCGACCGATTTCGCACCATGGATAACATGATGGCACTGAACAAAAGCGCCAATTTAATTATCAACAGCAAAAATATTGATGATATCGGCAAAATACTGAGCCGTGGAATTACGGACAATGAATATTTTTACCGAATTTATAAGGGAACGCTTAAAGACGTCGGCAAAGCCTAGCCAGATGTCACCAAACTTATTTAACATACTGGAAATAATTTATATTATTTGAATCGATAGTTTTTACCTCCAACATGGAATAATGGAATCGTGGAATGTTGGAATGTTGGGGGATAACCGGATGTAAGCCATTTTATTTATCACCAGCACGATTTTAATCATCAACCCAACATTACATTATTCCAGACCCCATTTTTCCATTATTCCATCTTTCCAACATTCCAATAGGGGTGGCACCCCAAACTTCAATTGAATGCCAAGATCCAAAAAATAGCCGACGATCTTTTTTTAATTCCGCTGACACCACCCATGACCGGTTTTAGCAATTTCTTCAGCGCCTGGTTATACCATGGGAAAATCACCTGTTTAATTGATGTGGGCCCTTCGTCGACTGCACCCGATCTTTTGAGAGCGCTGCAGGAATTAAACATCGATCGGCTGGATTACATTTTGCTGACCCACCTTCATCTGGACCACGCCGGCGCCATCGGTGAAATTGCGGAGGTATTTTCACAAACTCCGATTGTGTGTCATCCGACCGGTCTTTCTCACCTGATCGAACCGTCACGGCTGTGGCAAGGAACAAAAAAAGTTCTGGGATCGATGGCTTTAGAATACGGGCCGATGAAGCCGGTTGACAAAGATCGTCTTTTGGAAGTTAGCCGGTTTCACAATGAATTCATCACCCCAATCTTCACCCCGGGGCACGCAGCCCATCATGTGAGTTTTCAGACCGACAAATACCTGTTTGTCGGTGAAGCCGGCGGAGTCCATAGGTCTCTGCCTGCAAACAAGTATTATTTGCGCCCGGCCACTCCGCCAAGGTTCTTCCTGGGCGTTGCCGTGCAAAGTTTGGATGCACTCATTGCCTGCCGGGCCAATACGATCTGCTACGGACATTACGGCATTCATAAAAATGCTGCCGAAATATTGCAGGCACACCGCAAACAGCTTTTGCTCTGGGAAAGGCTGATTAAAGATGAGATCGATCGTCATGCGAAGCGGACAATAGATCAAACCGCTGCATGCTTGAAACGGCTTTTAAAGGAAGATCCGCTGATGATAACTTTCGATCAACTGCCGCCCGACGTTCAGGAACGGGAAACAGATTTCCTGCAAAACAGCATCAGTGGATATATCGGATATTTGGAGTCAGTTGGTTAGATCCGGACTCAGAGTACAGTTTTAAATTTTAGACGGTGCATTTGTTTAATTGGTTCGATTGGTTTTATTCGTTCAATTGGTTGGTTTAAACCGAACCAATTCAACTAATGAAACTAATAAAACTAATTTAACAACACCTTTAACCTTGAACCTTTGAACCTCTAGACCGACACCTGACACCTCAAAGCTTACTTTGAAGCCTGATTGGCAATAACCCGCAGCCCCTCCAGCGTCAGTGCAGACTCAACCGCCTCAATTGTTTCGGAGACATCAAATAAGAGCTCGGCCAGACCACCGGTGGCAATAACTTTGGGTTCGGTTCCCATCTCCATTTTCATGCGTCGGACAATCCCGTCGACAAGACCGGCATAGCCAAATATTATCCCTGACTTAATGCTGCTGATCGTATCTTTGCCGATGACATTTTCCGGGGGAACAAAAATTTCAACCCGCGGCAGCTTCGAAGCTTTTCGAAATAGCGCTTCTGAGGCGATCCCGATTCCGGGACTGATGGCGCCGCCGATGTATTCTCCTTTTTGTGAAATGGCGTCAAATGTCGTCGCCGTACCGAAATCGACCACAATCAGACTCGTGCGGTATTTATCAAACGCGGCGACGGCGTTAACAATGCGGTCTGCGCCGACTTCCGCCGGATTTTTCAGCAAAATGGGCATTCCGGCACAGTTTTTAGCATCAACCCATTGCGGCGGGTGTCCCAGATATTTGCGGCAGAAAGCATCCAGAATCGTGACCATGGGTGGGACCACACATGAAATAATGGTTTGGTCAACATCATTCAGGTAGATGTTATCAGCAGAAAAGAGACTGTTCATTAAAACATTAAACTCATCTTCAGTTGTGTTTCGTTCGGTATGAATCCGCCAATCATTGCGCAACTGGCTGTTTTCATAAACGCCTAAAACCGTATGGGTATTACCGACATCGATTACCAGAAGCATCGTCATTCCCTTTCGTTCATTGTCCAAGCGTCAAAGTTTCGGAGTTCAGTCTAAGGTTTCAAGCGTAACAACTGTTTAATTGGTTCGATTGGTTGAATTGGTTTAATTTGTTGGTCTAAATCGAACCAATTAAACTAATAAAACAAATATAACAAGTCCCTATACCTTGAACCTCTGAACCCTGAATCGTCTTTTCTTGAACCTATTTTTTACTGTTTCTCACCGAGAATCTTCACCGTAAACAATTCCGGCTCGACATTGACCAGTGTGGTTTTCACCGGCAATGAGATCGCCGCTCGCCGGACATAAACACCGGGTCTAAGGTTTTTAAGTTCAACAAACACACGTATGTCTTTTTGGGGTTGAAGATTGTTGATGATGTTGAGCGGCCCTTTGATTTCAAGTGTGAGTGTGCCGGGTGAAATGTTGAATTCATGGAGCGTATTTTTACCCTGAACCAAAATTCCCGCAAATCTTTTGGTGGCAACTTTTGCAGCAAAATAGATTTCCGCCAGCACAATATTCGATGAAGAACAGATTTCAACACCTTCCATCAGATCAATGGCGATTTCTTTTTTAAATGATTCTGAGCGAGCGGTGATATCAATCGGTTTTGTGAAAATTTTATCAACTAAACCGACGGCTGTCTCAGGGCCACATATTAAAATCGTTGACGGTTTGGCCAGCATGTCACTAATAGAATAACTACCGTCCGGCTCGCCGTAAACAGCGATTTTAACCGGCACCTGCTTTTTCAGCAAACGGTCAACTTTTACGGTTAAATAAGCCGGATTGACTTGCGTAATTTGGGTCCCGGCGGGCATCGGAATCAAGTCAGGATTGATCGCTATAGACTCGCTTCCGACGGCAACACCGGATAGATCCAATTTGTATCTGGGTACATTCCGTTTGAGATCATCTAACACTGCCAGCGGCCCCTTTACGCGGAGCTCAATTTCTTTAGGCGCCGAACCGACCAATATTAATCCGTGCGGGAGCTTATAGAGATCAACGGGAATGAGGATTTCAATTTCATTCACGCTAGAAGGTTGGACCGGTTTAAGGGAACACAACAGCAGCAGCAGTAAAATCCCCAATACCCTCAAAGGATAAAAACACGCGCGCTGGCGATAGTACCGGTGGCTTATCATGAAGTTGCGCCCTCGCGTCGGCGAAGTCCATTTTTAAGGCCGCCGCTAGAAGTGGTTTCAAAACCACAGATCAGGTTCAAAGGCAAGGCGCAGGCCGATCGGGAAAGCGCAGCATACATGGGTATGTGAGCATTTACCGGAGGCCTGCAACGCAGCCATTGAGCCTCAGATGGGGTTTTGAAACCGCTTCTAATCATCTTGGGCAAACCTGATGGCATCCAGAATCCGAATGGTTGCCCGCGTGTTGGCCGCATCATGCACCCGCACGATATGAGCGCCACATAGAACGGCCGCGGCAACAGCTGCCTGGGAGCCGGTTTCCACAATCGGCAGATCCGGAGCGATATCATCGTTATGCTCGTCTTTTAGCAATTTCCGAATAAATGCCTTACGCGAAGGGCCGATGAGAATGGGAACCCCCAAAGCGGCAAAGGCATACAGGTGCCGGATGAGGAAAAGGTTATGCGATACCGTCTTGCCGAAACCGATTCCCGGATCGACGATAAGCTTTGATTTTGAGATGCCCTGTTTTTGAGCCCGCTCAATGGCATCCTTTAAGAAATCCGTTATATCGGCGATAAGGTTATCATAGGCCGGTGATTCCTGCATCGTTTTAGGACTTCCCAGCATATGCATGAGCACCACCGGTGTACCGAATTCCCCGGCCACTTCCCCCATGGCCGGATCAAAACGCAGAGCCGAAACGTCATTGATCATAGAGGCTCCGGCTTCAATCGCCCGCCGGGCAACTTCAGCCTTCATGGTATCAATGGAAATTGGAATGGTCAGCTGATCGGCAAGTTTTTCGATGACCGGAATAACCCGCTCAATTTCTTCTTCGGCGGACACCGGATCGGAAAACGGCCGGGTTGATTCTCCACCGATGTCAAGGATATCGGCCCCGTCAGCCGCCAGCTTTTGCCCCTGGGCCACCGCCGCGTCATGCGCCAAAAATTTTCCGCCGTCGGAAAACGAATCCGGTGTGACGTTGACGACGCCCATAATACACGTCCGGCGCCCCAACTCCATGTCATAACCGGACCATGATAGTCGATAGGTTTTGGGAGAATCCAGCATATCAGGATTGACCGGCAGCCGTTTCTTTTGATTCCGCTGGGGTCAATAAATCTTCCGGGGTTTTTGAAGGCAGTTTGATACCGGGTCTCAAGGAATGAATCAACTCATCGAGTTCTTTACCCATGACGGTTTCTTTTTCGAGCAGGCTTTCCGCCAGTTTATGAAGAATATCCAAATTTTCCTTTAAAACCGCTTGAGCACGCCCGTATGAATTTTTAATCAGCTTGTTGATCTCTTCATCAATTTTTTGAGCCGTCGCTTCAGAGTAGTCCCGATGCTGGGCGATTTCACGCCCCAGAAATACCTGTTCTTCACCCTTGGCATAAGACAAGGGGCCGAGGTCATCGCTCATGCCCCAGCTCCTGATCATCCGATTGGCAAGATCGGTCGCTTGCTTGATATCATTGGCGGCACCGGTACTGATTCGCTTCAAAACAATCTCTTCCGCCACCCGGCCGCCGAATGCAACCGCCAGCTCGCTTTCAAGCTGATCTTTAAATTTGAAATCCCGTTCCTCAGGCAAAAACCAGGTAATGCCGGCCGCACGCCCCCGGGGCACAATCGTAATTTTATTGACGACATCGGTTTCAGGCAGAAAGCGCGCCACCAGTGCATGCCCGCCCTCATGGTAAGCGGTGACCTTGCGGTCTTCTTCTTTGATGACTTTGGATTTACGCTCAAGCCCCATATAGACTTTATCTTTGGCATCTTCAAAATCGGCCATACCAATTTTTTCTTTATCGCGTTTGGCCGCCAGCAGAGCCGCCTCATTGACCAGGTTTTCAAGATCGGCACCGGAAAAACCGGGCGTTCCTTTTGCCAGGATAACCGTATTCACATCCGGGTCGATCGGTGTTTTCTTCATGTGCACGCGCAGTATTTTTTCCCGGCCCCGAATATCGGGCATTGAGACAACCACCTGTCGGTCAAAACGGCCGGGACGCAGCAAAGCCGGATCCAGAACATCGGGCCGGTTGGTGGCTGAAATCAAAATAACGCCCTCATTGGATTCAAATCCGTCCATTTCAACCAGGAGCTGATTCAGGGTCTGTTCTCTTTCGTCGTGTCCACCACCGAGTCCGGCGCCGCGGTGGCGGCCGACCGCATCAATTTCATCGATAAAAATGATACAGGGCGCATTCTTTTTGCCCTGGACAAACAGATCCCTAACGCGGGATGCACCCACCCCGACGAACATCTCGACAAAATCCGAACCGCTGATGCTGAAAAAAGGCACGCCGGCTTCCCCCGCGATAGCCCGCGCCAGAAGGGTTTTGCCGCAGCCCGGGGGCCCCACCAGCAATACCCCTTTGGGGATTCGGCCCCCCAGACGCGTAAACTTCTTCGGATCTCTGAGAAACTCAACAATTTCAATCAATTCTTCCTTGGCTTCATCGATGCCGGCAACATCTTCAAAGGTCACCCGTTCAGATTGATCCGACATCAAACGGGCGCGACTTTTGCCAAAAGACAGGGCTTTTCCCCCACCCGCCTGCATCTGGCGCATGAAAAAAATCCAGACGCCGATAAGCACAATCATCGGAAACCAGGAAACCAGAACCGACATGTACCACGGATTTTCAGACGGGGGCTTGGCGCTGATCACAACCCTTTTGTCTCTGAGGGTTTTAATTAGATCGGTATCCTGGGGGGCATATACCTTGAAACGATTGCGGTTGGTATCGGTTACAAAGAGCTCTTGTCCCTGGATAATCACATCCGATACCCGCTCATCATTCACCATTGCCAGAAAATCGGTGTAACTGATATTCGTTTCAGCAAGATGCTGTTTACTAAAAAGATTATAAAGCATGACCATCATCAAGGTGATGACCAGCCATAGGGCTAAATTTTTATAAAACGGATTCAAAGAAAAATACCTCCTAAGTTATTCCCGATGTCACGGACGCTGGTAGCAGCTATCTCATAAATGCATTAAATATAAGTGCGCTAAAGTGAGAAGTGATCTAGAGTGACTAAAGTTAAGGAATTCTATCATTTAACTTTAGGCACTTTAGGCACTTTAGCTCATTTTAGTCACTTTTTTTTATCAGTATCCTGTATCTGAAGCGAAATATCAAGTATCAAATACGGAACAGGGCTGCAAACGACCTGACTCACAAAGACTACACGTGAATCTAATCA
The DNA here is from genome assembly GCA_963706575.1 of uncultured delta proteobacterium. Classification (GTDB taxonomy): domain Bacteria; phylum Desulfobacterota; class Desulfobacteria; order Desulfobacterales; family JAHEIW01; genus JAHEIW01. Next base: position 89,303 of record CAVPNL010000014.1, read on the forward strand.
TTATCGCGCTTTAGGCAAGCAAAAGCTCAGCCTTAAGCAGCCTGCGTGTTCGCGGGCCGATTTTTACCGCGTTATCCAGCCGGTGTCCCACAAGCCAGATAATTTCATTGCGGCTCAGCAGAATCGGACATTTCCTCCGTTCGGTTCTGGATACTTTATGATCGATAAAAAATTTCTTTAGTTTCTGCCGGCCGGTCATCCCCAATGGCGAGAATCGATCTCCGGGGCGAAAATTCCGGATAACCAGCGGAAAACGGATCTTATCCATATCAAAATATGCGATGTGGCTTTCCTGTCCGGATGGGTGCCATTCCGGTGTGTGCTCCAGAGGGATTTGACTGAAGCGAATCTTCAGGGCAGCCTCTTTAATAAAGATTTCACCGGGTTTGGCAAGCCGGTACTCGTAATCGGGTGTTGCGGATAAGAGCGGGTCACCGGCGAGATGCCTGAGATTTTGCGCTTCTCCGGACATAATGAGAACATTATTTTGCCTGGATATGCGAATACGGTCGGGAAGATCCAGGGCGCCTGAATCCGGCCCTTTTTGAGCCAATTTCACTGCGGCTTCAACGTGGGCAAAGGCCAGCCGCCGCAAATTGCCCTTGATTTTTAAAACGCCCATACGGATCAGGCGTCTTCTGACGGCGATCGTCTGCTGATTCAGTTCTGAAATGTCGAACCCGATCCGGCCCTGTTTTTCAAAGACTATCACCTTTTCAAAAATCGGCCGGATCAGATTTTCAATCCATTTCTCTTCAGCGTCCAGGATAGAAGCCAACCGATTGAGCGAATCAATGAGTTTCGGATTATATTCCGCCTTCAGTTCCGGAATCAGCCGGTTACGAACCTTGTTGCGCAGGTACTGTGAATCTCTGTTTGATGAATCCACAACACAGTCCAGGCTTTTCACAGCAATATAATCCATAATCTCAGAGCGCTTAATATCGATCAGAGGCCTTACAATCTTATCATCGCGTACCGGCGGTATCCCGCACAGGCCCAATGGTCCGCTTCCGCGCAACAGATACATCAAAATCAGTTCGGCGTTGTCATCCGAATGATGTCCGAGCGCAATTTTCTCATATCCGAATTTGGAGGCAATGGCATCATAGAAACGGTAGCGCACCTTTCTGGCAGCTTCTTCGAGGGAGAGGTGGTGTTTATTTTGATGGCGGCGCACGTCTTGCCTTTCGACATGTACGGGCAAATCCAGCTTTTCGGCAAGAGAAACCACAAAGGCTTCATCGCGTGCGGATTCATCTTGGCGCAGACAATGATTCAGATGGGCAATAGCAACCTGAAAGGAAAACTTTGGCGCCAACGCCAGCAGGATATGAACCAGCGCTACTGAATCGGGGCCACCGGATACGCCAACCAGAACGGTGTCTCCGGCTTGAACCATGCGATGGGTGCCAATGGTATGTTCGACCGTTCGGAGTATCTTTTTTTCAATATTTGGCATAACTAACTGGAAACTCGCGATATCTGGCTGCTTATCTAAGGCAGCGCCCACAAAAAGTCAATACCAAACGCGGCAAGCCGCCTTTAGGGTTCAAAGGTTCAAGGTTCGGAGGTTCAAAGAAAAGTGACTTGTTCCATTGGTTAGATTAGTTCAATTGGTTCGGTTTAGACCAACCAATTGAACCAATGAAACAAATAAAACTAATCCAACACTTTCTTTAACCCTGAACCTTTGAACCGCTAAATTTTTCTATTGAAAAATTCAGCACATAAAGTATGCTAGCCTCGGTTGTGCTAGGCGGGGAGCTAGCGGTGCCCTATTCCCGAAATCCGCTTATGCGGGGCTGAATTCCCTCTTAAGGGTCTTATACGTGGCACGCCGCAGCGCATTTTGATCGGGCGCCACGCAACAGACGGTCACGAACCTCGTCAGGTCCGGAAGGAAGCAGCGATAAGTGATGCAGTCCGTGTCGTGGGCAGATCCCGGTCATGTCGATGCATTACGGCCGCCACACCGGATTCGATAGAGGGTGCACAACCATCTTTTTTCCTTCAAAACAAGCCGTCTCAGATTCTATCAAAATGGGTTTCCAGAAATTTCAAACTTAGATAACCTATTGAAAAAAATTAAGATACCGTTATTTCTAAAAACCATCCCCGTTTAAGCCCATATCCCGGCGGCAACCAATCGATCAAAAAGAATGGCAATCGATTCACCACAACCCATGTTAAAACCAATATTCAATACTGAAAAGGTAGGAAAAAAGACGATAAACCCTTGCATTTTTAAGTATAAAACCTTGTTGATACCTGCTTGACATCGATTCAAAGTGTCTTACTTTTCAGATCATTAATATTGCATGCCTTTGGCAATTCAGGAGAAAAAATCGGCGTATGTCACAAAAAAAGAAAATCAAGATCAACATTGACGATCAAGAAGCAGTAAAAAATGAAACCGCTGAAAAACCGGATCCCGAAGATGACAAACCACTTAAGAGTGAAAGTGGGGATGCTGATCATGCAGACACCGAAAACTCCCTGAAAGAAATGGAAGCCCGGTTTCAAGCTAAAGAGGAGGAGGCTAAAGAAACATACGATCGACTTCTGAGGGTTTCGGCCGATTTCGAAAATTATAAAAAACGGTCATCCCGCGAAATGGAGGAATTTAGAAAGTACGCCAACCAATCTTTGCTCAAAGAGATGCTCTCGGTTGTCGATAATTTGGAACTGGCCATCAATTCCTCAAGCGACGGAAAAAACGCCGATAAAACCATGATCGAAGGCCTGAATCTTACCCTTAATGAGATCCTGCGGGTCTTCGAAAAATTTAATGTCACCCCCATAGAGGCGCAGGGTAAAACCTTTGATCCTGCCTTCCACGAAGCCGTCATGCGGGAAGAAACAGATGATTATCCGGAAAACAGCGTGATTAGCGAGTTTCAAAAAGGGTACCTCATCCATGACCGACTGTTGCGGCCGGCTATGGTGGTGGTTGCCGTGCCGAAAACAACACCCCGAAAAGATTGAAAAAAGATTAGATATACAGGTTAACAGACATATAAATTCATATGAATAAAAGATTTTGGGAAAGTAAGGAGGTAATAGAAAATGGCTAAGGTTATTGGAATTGATCTCGGCACAACGAACTCATGTGTTGCAGTCATGGAAGGCGGTGACGCCAAGATCATCACAAATCCGGAGGGGGGGCGTACGACACCTTCAATTGTTGCGATTTCGGAAAGTGGTGAGCGGTTGGTGGGCCAGATCGCAAAGCGGCAGGCAATCACAAATCCGGAAAATACAGTCTTCGCGGTCAAGCGACTGATCGGGCGCAAATTCAAATCAAAAGAAGTTCAAACCGACATCAAAATTCTTCCCTACAAAATCGAAGAAGCATCCAACGGAGACGTTCATATCAAAATCAGGGGCAAATCTTACAGTCCGGCGGAGATCTCCTCCTTTATTCTGGCCGATATCAAACATTCAGCCGAGGAATATCTCGGAGAAAAATTGACGGATGCGGTCATTACGGTACCGGCTTATTTTGATGACAGCCAGCGTCAGGCGACAAAGGACGCCGGCAAAATTGCCGGTCTGAACGTATTGAGAATCATTAATGAACCCACAGCCGCATCGCTGGCTTATGGTTTGGATAAAAAGCGGGAAGAAAAGATCGCCGTATTTGATCTGGGTGGCGGTACGTTCGATATTTCCGTTCTTGAAATCGGTGAGGGCGTTTTCGAGGTTAAATCCACCAACGGTGACACCCATTTAGGTGGTGAGGATTTTGACTTGCGGTTAATCGATTTTCTGGCGGATGAATTCAAAAAGGATCAGGGAATTGATCTTCGCAGCGACAAAATGGCCCTGCAGCGGCTCAAAGAAGCAGCCGAAAAGGCCAAGATGGAACTGTCGACATCCATGGAAACCGATGTCAATCTGCCCTTTATCACCGCCGATGCCAGCGGTCCCAAACACCTGAACATTAAGCTCACCCGGGCCAAACTGGAATCATTGGTCGCCGATTTGCTGGACAAACTCGAACTGCCCTGCCGAACAGCCATGAAAGACGCCGGCCTGAGTTCCAAAGACATCAATGAGGTAATTTTGGTCGGCGGCATGACCCGTATGCCGGCGGTCCAGGAACGCGTCAAGAAAATTTTTGAAAAAGAGCCGCATAAAGGTGTCAATCCCGATGAAGTTGTTGCCCTCGGTGCCGGAATCCAGGGCGGGGTGCTGAAAGGGGATGTCAAAGATGTGCTGCTGCTGGATGTGACGCCGCTTTCGTTAGGTATAGAAACGCTGGGCGGTGTCATGACCCGTCTAATTGACAAAAACACCACCATCCCGACCAAAAAAAGTCAGATATTTTCGACAGCCGCCGACAGCCAGCCGGCAGTATCGATTCACGTGTTGCAGGGCGAACGGGAAATGGCGGCCACCAATAAAACCCTGGGCCGTTTCGAACTGGTGGGCATACCGCCCGCCCCGCGAGGCGTGCCCCAGATCGAGGTTACCTTTGACATCGACGCTAACGGAATTGTCAACGTTTCGGCAAAAGACCAGGCCACCGGAAAAGAACAGTCGATTCAGATTACGGCTTCTTCGGGCCTATCCCAGGAAGAAATTGACCAGCTCGTTAAGGATGCCGAAATGCATGCCGAAGAGGATAAACAGAAAAGGGAATTGGTCGAAGCCCGCAATTCAGCCGATGCATTGATTTATTCAACCGAAAAATCTATCAAGGATCTGGGCGATAAAGTCGACAGCGACACCAAAACCAAAGTTGAAGAATCCATTGCGGCGCTGCGCAAAGCCATGGAAGGCGAGGATACCGCCGAGATTACGCGTGTCAGCGAAGAACTCACCCAGACATCGCATAAACTGGCTGAAGCCATGTATCAACAGGCCTCTCAAAACGATCAACAGGCCGGGGCCGGTGCAGAATCCACCGAGCAGGCTGCCGGTGGTGCCGGTGCGGCGGACGAGGATGTGGTCGACGCCGATTTCGAAGAAGTTAAAGACGAAGACAAAAAGTAATATGCTTTCAACGGTTTATGAAAAAATCCCGCAGAAGTCAGCTCAACTGCGGGATTTTTTTGGATGCTGAACCTGTCAACACGGACGAACAGAACCGGCAAATGAGCAACTACGCTGAGATCATCAAACAATATCTCGATCGGCTATACAACTCAGATTCCGATGGATCTGGCAGATAGACTGCCCGCACAAACCGTCGGAGATGATTTTGTCTTTGAGGCATTTGGGGAATCCTGCCAAATTGGACCGCAGGGCATCAAACTCGGCGATACAACTGAAACCGGACCGAAAGGGGTCATCATCTCTTTGTACGCGTTACAGGCAGCCCTTGATTCTTGCGAGTTAACGCCGTTTAAAGCGTTTCGCGAAATGCCCGACAGCATGCCCTATGTCGGGGCGTTTGCTGCGCATGCGGAACGGGTTTTAATCGATCAGATTGACGGGATCGAATCTCATGCAGATCGAATCGCTCAGCAACTCAAGGGGTCAAAGGGATCGGATAATGACGCCGGTGATTTTTCATTGATTGTCTACCCGCTGCCCAAAATCGCTTTAAACTATATTTTTTACCGGGCAGATGATGATTTTCCGGTCTCGGTAACCTGTCTTTTCTCCAATAATGCCGCGACATTTTTACCCACCGACGCACTGGCCGATACCGGTGAATATACCTCCAAAAAAATACTGGAAATCCTTTAGCCCATCCAAACGATCCTGATCCAGGAGATGGCGAGCTGGCGGTCGGTGATACTTAACATGTCGTTTTACAATTTTCTGTATTTACAAAAATCTAATAATTCCTATTATTGTAAAGGTTGAATTGTTTTTTGATGATTGTTTACAACGGAATACAAATGAAGGAGAAATGCACATGGAAGTAACAAAAGTTCTCTGGCCGACTGACTTTTCAAACAGCGCGGAAAAAGCGTTGCCGTATGTGACTTCATTAACCCAAAAATATCAGGCCGAGATCCATGTTCTTTATGTGATCGAGGATATTGCCCATCATGAATCCTGGTATGGTGATTTTGATCGCACGCATGTGGACAAATTAATGGATTGGGCGGAAAAATCAGCCACTAAAAGACTGGAACAGGTCTGTGAAAAATATCTGGACAGCTGTCCCCTTTATATCAAGCATATCGCCGTCGGCGATCCGGCCCAGGAGATCTTAAAGCTGATCGATAAAGAGAAGGTGGATATGGTCGTAATGGCCAGCCATGGGGAAAAAGGGCATTATCGCTTTGGCAGTGTCACTGAAAAAGTGGTCAAAAACTCCCCGATTCCGGTCACCACCATCCCCATCGAAGCGCGGTAACCGCGCTTCGAGGTTCAAAGGTTCAGGGTTCAGCGTTCAGGGGTTCTTCCCTTTGACGGCTCAGCTATTAGTTTAATCGAGTCGTTAATTGGTTGAACGGTCAAATAGTTTAGAATGGGTAGAATCCTCTGACGAATTGACCATTCAACTAATCAACTATTTAACTATGCCGTATGATCCCTACTTTCTGTAATCTAACCTCTGAACCTTTGAACGGAGAACCTTGAAACCCGACATCCGGGGCTACCCACCGGATGTTTGGGGAAAGGCCGTATTGGCGTAAAGATATTCCATTTTCTCTTTATGCTTCAACTCTTCGTTGGCCATTTTCAACAGCATTTCCCGCAAGTCTCCGTCAGCGTGCAGGTTGGCCAGCTCGGTGTAAAAGTGATGGGAGCGGAGTTCCCTGTGAGAAGCCACCAGATAAACATCCGCGGGTTTTGATTTTTCACCTACCTCGGGCTCTTCCAGATACTCTGCAATTTTATAATCAACCGCATCACTCATCCGCAAAGCTGTGGCGCCTAAACCGCCGTCGCGATAACTCACCAAAAAAGCCTTATGCTTCTTTTCTTCGCCGGCAATAAATTCCAGGGTATCTTTGACATTCGCGTCAACGACCTTTGAATGGATGTCCATATAGAAGTCGTAGGCGTCCTCCTCCCTTTTGATGGCAATCTCAATAATATCGGAAACTCTTTTTTCCATTGGTGTGTCTCCTCTTTTCATTATTCCAATTATCGGGTATGCATCCTATGTGCTCTGCTTCTATTGTTTCAGGTTTCGGGCCTTCGCCGCGCCGAAGCGGCTGCGTCCGCGCAGGCGGGTGTCAGTGTTTTGGCCGCTGGCTTCCTGCTTCTGGCCAGTGACCGGGAGCCAGCGGCCAAAGACCAGTGGATAGAGTCCAGTGGCCGGTTGATTCATAACATAAAAATAGATATAAATGAAGCACCCCGCAGCTTGCTGCGGGGTATCAAAGCGGAATTGCGCCGTAGCCTAACCCGCATTCGCTCAGAGGAGCTACGGCGCGGTTCGCCTCGCCTTTCATCCCAGCAGCAAGCTGCAAGTATTCAGGCGAAGGCGAATAAAATTACGTCAACTCACCGAAACGAAAAAGAGGTCAACACCCATGGAAAATAACATAACAATGTCAACCGCGATCCTGGAGGCTTTTGATGACGGTATTTATGTCATGAATCAGGATCTGGTGGTTGAATATATGAACAGCGCCATGATTGCACAATTTGGCGATGGTATCGGTAAAAAATGTCACGAATTGATCAATCAATCGGATGAAAAGTGTTCCTGGTGCCGATCAGATGAAATATTTGAAGGCGAAAAAATCAGCCGAGAAGTATATGTCCCTGTGGTTGATAAGACCTATTACCTAACAGAAATACCTTTCGAAAATAATGATAAAAGCATTTTAAAGCTGAGTGTTTATCGTGACATCACCGAAAGGAAAAAGCGCGAAGAAATGCTCAGGGCCTCGGAAGAGGAATTTAAAAATCTATTCGAACATGTGGCCTGCGGGGTGTTCATCAGCAGCAAAGAAGGAAAATTTCTAAATGCCAACCGTGCCCTTCTGGATATGCTGGGTTATGATAATAAAGAAGAATTTTTAAACATTGATATCGCCAAGGATCTTTATGTTCGTCCGCAAGAACGCCAAAAATTCAAAGAAATGATCGAACGCGACGGCCGGGTAATTAATTACGAAGTCGAATTTAAACGCAAAGACGGTGGCACGGTGCCTGTCCTGCTCACCGGTCATGTCCGTTATGATCAACAGGGGAATGTGATCGGCTATGAAGGGCTCAATCTGGATATCACCCGTAGAAAGCTGATGGAGCGCCAGCTGAGGGAGGCCCATGATTTTATCAACAAAATCATACAAAGCTCACCCAATGCCATCACCGCCACCGACATGTTAGGCAATATCCTGATCTGGAATCGCGCGGCTGAAGAAACCATCGGGTATAAGGCGGCCGATGTCATCGGTAAAATGAATATCCAAAAGATTTACCCCGATGGAATGGCGCGCAAGGTCATGCAGATGCTGCGCAAACCGGAGCGTGGCGGGGTCGGCCGGCTGAATGCCTATCCCATGGTGTATGTGCGACAGGACGGTGCGGTTACTGAAGGCCATCTTTCAGCGGCCATAATTTATGACTCCAGCGGCAAGGAGATTGCAACCGTCGGTTCATTTGTAGATCTGAAGGAACGCCTGGAAATGGAACGCGCACTGCGGCGAACTCAGGAGCAACTGCTGCAGTCCGAGAAACTGGCTGCCATGGGACGGTTGACCTCCCAGATTGCCCATGAATTAAATAACCCGCTTTATGGTATTATGAACACCCTTGAACTGCTGAAGACCGAGATTTCCCCCGAGAGCAAACGCCGTAAGATTCTGGAAATGGCGCTGTCCGAAACCGTCAGACTCAGCGATTTGCTGCGTAAAATGCTTTCGTTTTCCAAACCCGACCAGGAAGAAAAACAGGCCGTCGATCTGAATACGGTTGTGGATGAAATTCTGCTACTGCACGAAAAGCAACTGCAGGAAAACGATATCAAAATCAAAACATCTTTTGCAAAAACGCTTCCGCAAATCTGCGCTTCTAAAAATCAGCTGCGACAGGTTTTTTTGAACCTTGTGGCAAACGCCCGCGACGCGATGCCCAGCGGTGGTACATTGAGAGTGAAAACCGAGGCAGACAAAGAAAATGTAAAAATTGAGATCGCAGATAGCGGTGTAGGCATCGAAAAAGAGCACATTAAAAAAATTTTTGACAGCTTCTTTACCACAAAAGACACCGTTAAAGGGGTTGGCCTGGGCTTATCCGTTTGCTACGGTTTCATTAAAGATCATGGCGGGGATATTGAAGTAAAAAGCAAGGTGAATGAAGGTACGACCTTTAGCATTACGTTTCCCGTCTATAAAGAATCCACCGAAGATAGTGAAACGATTGAATAAGGAATTTTTCTTGACATTTAGGTGGGTTTTCAAATATTTAAAAGCCTAGCCTTTGTTCGCATGGGATTCAATTTCAGGCCTCGAGCTCGATCTCATAATCAACTCACACGACTATTCATACTCTCCCGTGAAAGTGTTTCTCAACATCTAATTTTTTTCTCCCTCAAGTAGATACTGGTTTTTCCTATATACTGGCTGAAAAAATCGCGAAAAGTTAAATCGCATAACGGCTTTATAGTGGTTGTCAAAAAAACGTTACGATATTTAAACGTTTTTTTCTACAACCGTACAACCGTTTATACCGCAATTCCGCAATTCGGAACATTATTATGAAAAGCGGTATAAAGACCGGTTTCCTGGAACACGATCCTAACGCGTGTTAGGAGAAAGGAGGGAATTCAACATGACCGAGCACAATCAGGGATGGGAAATGCACATTACGGAAATGGACCTTTTTACAGGTCTAGATTTGAATGTAATGGGTGAGATTGCCGACGCTTGCTGCGTTGAGGAAGATTTTACGAAAGGCACGGTGATCTTTAAAGAGGGGGATGAAGCCAAATTCCTTTACATCTTGGTGAATGGAACAGTGGATCTTAAAATCAAAGGTGAGACAACCGTCTACAGTTTGACAGAGCAAAGTGATATTTTTGGTTGGTCGAGTATGGTTGAAAATACGCAATATACCGCCACCGCCGTATGTAACAGGGATATTAAGGTAATCAAGATTGATACACGTCGATTAAATAGGCTGTTTAATGAAAATCCTATCTTCGGGCTTACGGTTTACCGAAGGCTATGCAGTGTATTCAATAAAAGGCTCTCAAGCATTTATAAAAGGTTTTTATCCGTCAAATAACTGGAATACCCTGCAGCTGTGATTTTGGCTTCCAGGAACAGGCTGCCCGGTAGTGCGCTTCTGTTCAAATCATCAGATTAATTAAGCTTTTGATTTTAATCATGAAATTAAAATATATGTATTAAAAATCCCACGCAACATCAGTCTTTTTGTAACGCATATGAAATCAGAATATCGAGTTGCACATCTGAATAATCCCTTCCATATAGACCTGCAATGAGAAGTGAGAAGTCCCTTCAAATTACAAAATAAAATGCGGCAATCCAGGTCAATAATTTCAAAGGTGCGGCGTTTGGTATCTAGTCTGAAGAGGAGTATTTACGGGATTTTATAAATTAACCTGAAAAAACTATAAAAACTATAATTTATGAATTTTTTTTATACGATTTATTTGATCCATTTATAATATAATATAATGAATATTAAGGGTTATTTTAAAAAATGCTTGACAAAATGATAAAACTATATTTATTAGAATAACTGTAATAACTGAAATATGCCGCGATACAGAATTGCGGCATAAGTGGTGGTTGAAAAAACGTTTGAAAATTATAACGTTTTTTTGATAGCCACTATAAGCGAAAGGAGCGTTCCTATGGAAGACGTATTGACCGTTTTCAAGGCCAGTCAACTCTGCAACGTGTCGGCCAAAACCATTATCAATTGGATCGAGTCCGGTCATATCAAAGCATACAAAACTGTGGGCGGACACCGCCGCATCAACCGCTCGGATCTGGAATATTTTATGAAAAAACAAGGCATTCCGATTCCAGCACCGGAAACAGACAGCTCTAAAAAGAAGATCCTGGTGGTCGACGATGACCCCATCATTGTTGAAACCATCGTGCAGGCGCTGGAAGAGGACGAATTTGATTACGAGGTTATTTCAGCTTCCGATGGATTTGAAGCCGGGCTGCAGATCAATCATTTTGCACCCCACCTGCTGATCCTGGATATTATGATGCCGGATATTAAAGGCTATGAAGTCTGCAAAAAAATTAAGGAAAATCCCGAAACGGCCAACACCAAAATCATCGTACTGTCCGCCTATCTGGACGAAGATAAGTTTAAAAAGATGAAACAGTACGGCGCGGATGCCTGTTTTTCCAAACCGTTTCCGTTGCCCCAGCTAAAAGAAGAGGTAGCCCGTTTGCTCGAGTTGCGCTAAGCGCATGCGCTTAGAGACAGAGAATAGGGCAACCCCATAACCAGCCAAGGAGGCACCATGAAACTAAAGGAAGCCTTGAAAAAAAAGCAATTTGTCGTGACCTCAGAAATCCAGGCACCCATCGATCAGGAACCGGAAGATCTTGTCCAGAGTCTATCGAAAGTACGAGGGCGTGTTGATGGCGTTTCACTGTCTGAAGTAGAATTCGAAGGGGTCGTCGGCGATACAATCAAAACCTGCCAGCTTTTAGATCAAAATCAATTCGAGCCCATTTACCAGACCACCACCCGGGACAAAAATCGCCTGCAGCTGCAAAAAGATCTGGTTGAGGCCCACGAGGCCGGAATTGAAAATCTTCTGGTTTTTACAGAAGATTACCGCATCACCGGTGACAGCTTGCAGGAAATGATGTTTTTCCATGTTGATGCCGGCAAACTGCAATCCGTGCTGCAGCATATTAAAGAGGGACAGACTGTTGAAGGCGATTCCCTGAAGTCCAAAGCCGATTTTCTGGTGGGCTCCGGCGTGGAATCCGCCTGGGGCAAAAATGTCCCCGATTTGGAAATGAAGGAAATGGAGGAGATGACCAAACTCGGCACCGGTTATTTTCTGACGACGCCGATTTTCGATGTCGATCAATTCGCAAAATTTATTAACCGCGTCGATACGTTTAATGTGCCGGTCATCGCCGAGGTCATGATCCTGCGAACCGCCGGCATGGGACGTTTTCTCAACCGTCATCTGAAATCCGGGCTGGTGCCGGAGTGGATCATCCAAAAATTGGCCCAGGCCCCTGACAAGCAAAAAGCCAGCACCGAAATATTCGCGGATATCGTCACCGCCCTGAAGGATCTCTGTCAGGGAGTTCACATCATCACCATCGGTGGTGAAGAAAAACTCAAGTATTATCTGGATGCGGCCAAACTCAAGTAGTCTACTTTTACAAGTAAAAGACCCCGATCGTTTCTGGTCTAATTCATTCTTTTTATTGGCTCTATAAACCGGAATATTGGAATGCTGGAAGATTGGAATAATGAGCGTAAATTCTGAAATAGCTTTTATAAAATCAGACTGAAAATCCTCTGACCCCATCATTCCATAATTCCATAATTCCATTTTTCCATTTGGGATTGAAAGGAGTCAGCCGCTTGGAAAACATCGTTTTAACCATTGATGACAAAAAGATCACCTGCCCACCCGGAACTTCGATACTGGAGGCTGCTGCGCGAAATAATATCAAAATTCCCCACCTGTGCTATCATCCGGACCTGAAACCCTTCGGCGCCTGCCGTCTGTGCCTGGTGGAAGATGAAAAAACCGGACGGCTGATGGCCTCCTGCGTAACGCCGGTTGCTCCGGAAATGACCATCCAAACCCAAACAGCGCGCATCCTGAGCCATCGCCGCAACATTGTGCGCCTGATGATCGCCGAACATCCGGAGTCCTGCATCGTCTGCAGCAAGGGCAACCGCTGTCAGCTGCGCTGGGTCGCCGCTCAAATGGGCGTTGGCGAAACCGATCTGTATTCGATGCCCAACTACAAACCGTTGGAGCAGGCAAATCCGTTTATTATCCGAGATCTGAGCAAATGTATTCTGTGCGGCAAATGCATCCGGGCGGACCATGAACTCGTTGCCGTCGGCGCCATCGATTACAACATGAGAGGCTTTGATTCCCGCCCGGCGACCGTTCATGAACAGGGACTTGAGAAATCAAACTGCACGTTCTGCGGCACCTGCGTATCCATGTGCCCGACCGGTGCGCTCTCCGCTAAAAACAGCCAGTACGTCGGCAGCCCGGAAAAAGAATCATTTTCGATCTGCGGTTTTTGCGGCGTCGGCTGCCGCCTGGCGATGGGTCAGTCAGCCAACAAAATCATCGACGTTAACCCTGCGCACCTGGCGGACACCGTCAATAAAGCCACCCTGTGTGTGCGCGGCCATTTCGCCCATGATTTTTTGAATTCAAGCGACCGCTTAATCGCACCTTTGATGCCCAAAAAAGGAGAAGATGAAAGTATACAGATGGCGCCGGTTCCCTGGGAAGAAGCGCTGGATGTGATCGCCGGTCGTTTGAGCCAGATTAAAGATGAAAACGGCCCGCAAAGCATCGCCTTTATGGGTTCATCAAAATGCAGCAATGAAGAAAATTATCTATTCCAAAAAATTGCCCGCGTGCTAATTGGAACCAATAATATCGATAATGGCGGATATGTCTCCGGACAGTTCCTGTCGACATTTTTAGATCAAAAAACCGGCGGAGGATGTCGCCTAACGCCGCTCAGTGACCTCGAAAAAGCAGATGTCATTCTGATTCTGGGTGCCGATCCCAACCACTCCCTTCCGGTCGTCAGTTACTATCTCAAACGCGCGGCCAAACAGGGTACACCGCTGATCGTGGTCGACCCGCGCAAAACAGAATTGGTCAGCTTCGCAGCTGAGTGGTTGCGCATCAAACCCCAAACTGATCTGGAACTGCTCAATGCCCTGGCCGCGTTACTGCATGAAAAAAATGCCTACGACTCGGAATTCATCGATCGGCATGCCGAGGGATTCAGCATCTTCACTTACGGCCTGTCTTCGCTCGATGTGGATAAGGTCAGCCGTGTCAGCGGCCTGGCGGTGGAACGCTTGAAGGCAACGGCCGAATTTTTAAAAGGAAAACGAATCGCCTTTGTCGTCGGCCATGGTATTTTGCAGCAACGCTATGGTATTCACACCATGGGCGCGATTCTCAATCTGTCATTGATGACCGGAAGTCTGGGAACTGAAGGTGCCGGTATTTATGTCCTTGCCAGAGAAAACAACCAGGGCGGCGCCATGGACATGGGCGCGGTACCGAACCTGCTTCCCGGTCGAATGCCCTTGGATGAGAATGCGGCCAGAAAAACCTGGGAAAAGAACTGGAAGGTAAAAATTTCGCCGGATCCCGGCCTCAATATGAGGCGCATCATTGAAGCCGCCGAAAACGGTCAGCTTAAAGCGCTCTATATCATGGGCGAGAATCCACTGCGGTCTTTACCTCAAACTGAACGCGTTAAGGCCGCAATTGAAAAGCTGGAATTTGTGGTGGTGCAGGATATTCTCAATAATGAGGTCGTCAAACTGGCGGATGTGGCCTTACCCGGGGCGGCCGCCAGTGAAAAGAGCGGCTCCTTTACCAATATGGAAGGCCGAATCCAGCATTTTTCACCGGTTGTGCCCCCGCCCGGTAAGGCAAAGCCCGACTGGAAGATCTTGGATCTGCTGGCCACCCGGCTGGGGGCTCCAGAACCCTACGGTACGGTGGAAAAAATCCGTGAAGAGATTTGTCGTCTGGTTCCGCCTTACGCTCAGATGAATGCAAACGGGCAGAGCTGGCTGAACACATCCAGCCCGATGGCCGCCTTTCACGATGAAGGCGCCGGCAAAATGATATCCTTTTCGCCGGTGGTTTCAACCGCAGATGAACAAAGCGATGCCGACTATCCCTACCAGGCGATATTGGGGACTTTGCGATTCCATTTAGGAAGCGGTACCCGTACGATCGCTTCAGGGCGCATTCGCGATTTTGATTTAAACGCTGAGGTGGTCATCTGTGCAGCGGATGCCGAGCAGCTCAAATTAAAAGATGGTGATACCGTACAGATAGAATCCCGCTGGGGTGCGATCAAAAGAAAACTGGGCTGCAGCAATCGTGTGGGGCCCGGCCAGCTTTTTGTTCCGCTGGCGGTCAACGCCAATGATGCCATGAACCTCATCGACTTGAGTGACCTGGCCGACCCGAAATCCACCGGCTGGAAGACCTGTGCGGTCAGATTAAAAAAGGCATAGCGCATGGCGCATAAAAGATTGTCATCAAATATTCAGCCGTGAACCTTGAACCCTGAACCTTGAACCTGTTTGAAATTAGCAACTCGACATATATATGGCTCAAATATTAATTTAACCAAAAACGGATCAATAGGGCACACATCATGAAACCACCGGAGATTGATTGGGACAAGATCCACGAAATCATTGAAAAACATAAAGGTGACAAATGGGGTTTGATTCCCCTGCTGCAGGAAGTACAGGAGCATACCGGTTATATCCCGCCGGAAGCGATCGAACCGATCGCCGAGGCCATGAAACTTTTCCCGTCCGAAGTTCAGGGGGTGATCACCTTTTATGCGGGATTTACCCTCAAACCCAAAGGGAAATACGTTCTGCGGGTCTGCCGCGGCACGGCCTGCCACGTCAAAGGCAGCCGCAGTGTTCTTCGATTGATGCAAAAAGAGCTGGGACTCAAAGAAGGTGAAACCAGCCCGGACTATCAATTTACACTGGAAACGGTTGCCTGTCTGGGGGCCTGTTTTCTGGCACCCACCATGATGATCAACCGGGATTATTTCGGTAGACTTTCCCCGACTAAGGTCACCAGCGTCCTGGGGGAATATCAAAAAAAATGAAGCTTTCCGTCTGCCCCACACGGATCTGAAGCAGGCGGGATATCCGAGCGAAAGGGAGAGCGTGCAATATGGAGAAGCTTTCATCCATCGGAAAGCTGGAGTGGCTCCGCAACAAGATATTGTCCCGCAAAAAAGAAGGGGCCGTCGAAGTCCATGTGTGTATGACCGGCTGCCGGGCATATGGTGCCGCCGGCGTGCTGGAATCTTTAAAAGACGAGGTCAAGAGCCAGAAGCTCTCGAGCCAGGTGGAAATCCGTGCCACCGGCTGCCACGGTTTTTGTGCCAAGGCACCGGTGATTGCCATTGAGCCCATGGGGGTTCAATACCAGGAAGTGGAACCGGACGATGCGGCCGAGATCGTCGCTCTGACCTTGAAACGCAGTCAGCTCATCGACCGCCTGGCCTA
Organism: uncultured delta proteobacterium; assembly: GCA_963706575.1. Lineage (GTDB taxonomy): Bacteria > Desulfobacterota > Desulfobacteria > Desulfobacterales > JAHEIW01 > JAHEIW01. The sequence goes on from CAVPNL010000014.1 coordinate 105,458, forward strand.
TCGCCAGCCCAAGACCTTTCAGCCTGTATTTTACCGCAACCAGATCCCCTTTTATGCCAAACAGGAGCGCCGGGTACTGGCCAACTGCGGCCGTATCGATCCCACCAATATCGAGCACTACATCGCTGCCGGCGGCTATCAGGCGCTGGTCAAAGCCTTGTCGAAGCTGTCGCCCGAACAGGTGATCGATGAGGTGCAGGCCGCCAAACTCAGGGGTCGCGGCGGCGCCGGATTTCCCACCGGCCTTAAATGGAAATTTGCCCGCCAGGCCGCCGGTCGGCCCAAATATACCGTCTGCAATGCGGACGAAGGCGATCCCGGCGCATTTATGGATCGCGCCATTTTAGAAGGCGACCCCCATGCCGTGGTGGAAGGGATGCTGCTGGGCGCCTACGCCATGGGCAGCGAATACGGCTACATCTATGTGCGCGAAGAGTATCCGATTGCGATCGATCATCTAACCATCGCCATCGAGCAGGCCAATGAACTGGGGCTTCTGGGTGAAAACATTCTGGGCACCGGATTTAACTTCGATCTCTCGCTGAGACTGGGCGCCGGCGCGTTTGTGTGCGGTGAGGAAACCGCCCTGATGGCCTCAATCGAAGGCAAGCGCGGCATGCCCCGAGCCCGGCCGCCTTTTCCGGCGCAAGCCGGCATCGACGCCAAGCCCACCAACATCAATAACGTGGAAACCTGGGCCAATGTGCCCCTGATCATCAAAAACGGATCGGACTGGTACGGCGAAGTGGGTACCGATGACAGCAAGGGCACCAAAATCTTTTCCCTGGCCGGCAAGGTCAATAACACCGGTCTGGTAGAAGTGCCCATCGGATCAACCGTCAAAGAGGTCATCTATGATATCGGCGGCGGCATACCCAAGGGCCGGGCATTTAAAGCGGTCCAGATGGGCGGGCCCGCCGGCGGCTGTGTGCCTCCTCAGTTTTTGAACCTGTCCATCGATTACGACACCGTCCAGCGCATCGGGGCCATCATGGGATCGGGCGGTATGGTGGTCATGGATGAAAACAACTGCATGGTTGAAATTGCGCGATTCTTTTTAAGTTTTACCCAGTCAGAATCCTGCGGTAAATGCGCGCCCTGCCGCCTGGGAACGACCCAGCTGCTGGAAATCCTCACGCGCATCACCCGCGGCCAGGGCCGCATGGAAGATATCGACACCATCCGCGAGCTGGGGGAGACCATGACCGAAGCGTCCCTGTGCGGCCTGGGCCAGGCCTGCTCCAAACCGGCCCTTTCCACCATGAAATACTTCCTCAAAGAATACGAGGACCACATCAAGGAACATCGCTGTGCCGGGGCGGTGTGCGATTCGATGGTCATCTCCGCCTGTCAGCATGCCTGCCCGGCCGGCATCGATGTGCCCAACTATGTGGCCGCCATCGCCGACGGGGATTACGCCAAATCTGTTGAAATCATCCGGGAACGCAATCCGTTTCCGGCGGTCTGCGGGCGTATCTGTATCCACCCCTGCGAATACAAATGCCGCCGCGGTGAGCTCGACCAGCCGGTTGCCATTCGGGCCCTCAAACGCGTGGCTTCAGACTGGTATTTTGAAAATATCGGGCCACAAAGAGAGCCGTTTGCCGTCACCCGCCCTCAAAAAGTAGCCGTGGTCGGCGCCGGCCCGTCCGGCTTGACCTGCGCCTATTTTCTGGCCCAAATGGGTTATCAGACCACGGTTTTCGAAGCCCAGCCGGTGGCGGGCGGCATGCTCGGCATTGCCGTACCCGAGTTCAGGCTGCCGCGTGAGGTGATCGAGGAGGAGATCCAGTACATTCAAAACTGCGGGGTTGAAATCCGCTACAATTCACCCATTGACGCCAAACACACCTTTAGCGACCTGCTCAATGAGGGCTTCAGCGCCGTCTTCATTGCCGCCGGGGCCCAGGCCAGCAAACGAATCGGGATCCCCGGTGAAGAAGAGGGCCTCGAGGGTCTTTACTACGGCCTTGAATTTTTAACCCAGGTCCGCACAGGTAAAAAGGTGCCTTTAAGCGGCAAAACAGTAATTATCGGCGGCGGCAACGTGGCCGTGGATGTTGCGCGCACCGCCCTGAGGGCCGGTGCGCACGAAGCGCAAATATTCTGTCTGGAACCCCGTGATGAGATGCCGGCCTGGGAACAGGACGTGGACGAGGCCATTGACGAGGGCATCGTTATTAATCCCGACCTGTCGCCCAGTAAAATCACCCACGAAGAGGGACGTGTGACCGGAATTGAATTCACACGCTGCATCTGTGTATTTGACGACGAGGGCTGCTTCAACCCTACCTGTGACCTCGACGACACCCGTTTTGTGGATGCCGACAATGTGATTATCTCCATCGGCCAGGCCGCCGACATGTCTTTTCTGGATGCCGACAGCAAGCTGGAGCGCGAACTCTGGGGCACACTGGTGGTGGACACCAATACGCTGGCCACCAATGTCCCCGGCGTTTTTGCCGGCGGGGACTTTACCACCGGCCCGACTTTTGTCATCCGCGCCATTGCATCCGGCAGACGTGCCGCCATCGCCATTGACAAATATCTGGGGGGTGACAAGAGCCGCGTGTATATCCCGGATGAAAAGTCCCCCCGACATGCCGACACCAAACTGGCGCTTGAAAAGGAAAGTACGGAAGATAAACCCCGGGTCGAAGTCGAGTTTGAGGATGCCAAAGAACGCATAAAAGACTTCCGGGAAGTTGAAAAAGGATTTAGCGAAGAGGAAGCATACAACGAAGCCATCCGCTGCCTCCGATGCGACCTTGAAAAAGAGGAGAATGGGATATGATTCGATCCATAACGCAAAAAAAGCCGGAAAAAGAAATTGAGCGCCTTCTGAAAGGATTCAACCGAATATTCATTATTGGATGCGGAACCTGCGTGACGCTCACCCGCACCGGCGGCGAACCTGAAGTACGCGCCATGAAAAAGGAGCTGTCAGAAAAAGGCAAAATGGTCACCGGTCAAACGGTGGTTCCGGTCGCCTGCGATAATTTAACCCGCGAATTTCTGAGCGATTTCGGTGAACAGATCGACCAGGCCGATGCCCTGCTGATCATGACCTGCGCTTTTGGCGTTCAAACCATTGCCCGACAGTTAAAAAAGATGGTGGTCCCAGCCCTGGACACCCTTTTTATCGGCAAGGAAACGGCCGTGGGCTTATTTGATGAGATCTGCACCCAGTGCGGCACCTGCATTATCGGTGAAACCGGCGGCATCTGCCCCGTGACAAACTGTCACAAGGGTCTGGTCAACGGGCCCTGCGGCGGAACCAACCACGGCAAATGCGAAATTGACGTCGACAAAGACTGTGTCTGGACCTTGATTTATAATCGCCTTCAGGAGCTGGGGCGACTGGATTCCATGCGAACATATCAAAAACCCCGCAATCACCAGGGAGAGCCCAAACCTGGTAAATTCAAGCTTCCTGAAGCTTGAATTTAGGTAATGGTTATTGGTTATTCGTTAATTGGCAAAAAAAATCGAAGATAAATGAATTTCCGTGGTTTATTGACGGACCTAAAATAGAAGGGAAGTTTTACGATGCCTACCAAATTCAAAGAGGCCCTTGAATCCGGTAAATTTGTAGTCACCAGCGAGGTGGCACCCCCCAAGGGGACAAACCTTGAAAAATTTGAACACCACATTGACCTGTTAAAAGATAAGGTCGACGCCATGAATGTCACCGACCACCAGAGCTCGGTGATGCGCTATCCTTCTCTGGGTGGCTGCCTTAAGGTCAAAGAAGGAGGCGGAGAAGTCATTTTACAGATGACCTGCCGGGACCGCAACCGACTCGCTTTGCAGGCCGACCTTCTTTTTGCATCCTATATGGGCATTCAAAACGTATTGTGTTTAACCGGGGACTCGATCATCCTGGGTGATCACAAAGACGCCAAAAGTGTTTTTGACCTGGATTCCAGCCAGCTGCTGGAAACCATCCGAACTCTGGAAAACGGCAAAGATCTTGGCGGCAACGATCTGGACGGTGCGGTTTCATTCTGCGCCGGTGCCATCGTAACGCCTGAAGCTGATCCGCTCGAACCGCAACTGATCAAATTCGAAAAAAAGATCGAGGCCGGCGCCGAATTCATTCAGACCCAGGCCGTTTATGACCTTGATAAGTTCAAGGAGTTTATGGATTACGCCCGGCAGTTTAAAACAAAAATCCTGGCGGGTATAATTCTGCTGACATCGGCCCCCATGGCGCGCTTCATGAATAAAAACATCGCCGGGGTCTTTGTCCCACAGGATTTAATCGATGAAATGGCATCAGCACCTAAAGGCCAGGCCATAACCAAAGGCATCGAAATCGCCGGACGCATGATCAAACGCATCCATGAAGAGAAGATGTGCGACGGCGTGCACATCATGGCCATCGGCAAAGAGGAACTGGTGCCGGATATCATGCAGGCCGCCGGCCTAGTTTAAATTGAGGAGTGGAGCGGTTCTCAACGTCAGGCCCGCGCAGGCGGGCATCCAGTCATGAAATAAACAGTTCTGGATTCCCGCCTGCGCGGGCCTGACAAGCTTGAAAAGAATAAACTCTCCAACCGCTGAGTTTAAATTAAAAGCACTCTCATGTTGCGCACTTTATCCAGTTGCCTGTTAGCCTATCGGAAAATCTTTCCACCCTATAACCTCTTTACACTTCAGCCACTTTTTTGCTATTTAGAGCCAGACCACAAAACCAAAACTCTATTCATGGTGAGAAGATGATTGCAAAAATACAATTCAGAAATTCGGTTGTCATCGGCTTGCTTATGGTTCTGATAATATTAGCAGGCTTTCCGGCAAGCCTGTTCGCTCAAGATGCCCAATCGGCGAACTCTTTAAAAGTTGCACTACTGCCCATTTTAGATACCCTGCCCTTCCACGCCGCCCAGGCCAAAGGCTATTTTGACCGCTATGGTGTTTCCGTCACAGGTGTGCCGGTAGGCAGTGGTCTGGAAAGAGATCAACTCATGCAGGCCGGCGCCATTGACGGCATGCTCAACGAAATGGCCACGACGGCCAATTTCAATCGCGAACGGGTCCAGGTCCAGATTATTTTATCTGCCCGTAAAGCCTATCCGCATTATCCCCTGTTTCGTATTTTGGCGGCACCCGGCAGCGGCTTAACCTCCCCGAAAGATTTAAAAGGGATTCCGATCGGCGTCTCTAAAAATACCATCATTGAATACGTAACAGACCGCTTGCTGGCGGCCAATGGGTTGACCCCGAATCAGATTGTAAAAAAATCCATTCCGGTCATACCAGAGCGATATCAATTACTATTACAGGGCCAGGTAAAAGCCGCCACCCTGCCGGATCCACTGGCCAAAAGCGCCCTTGAAGCCGGCGCCGGTGTCGTGATCGACGATTCAGCACATCCGCAATACAGTGTCAGCGTTTTGAGCTTCAGCATTCAGGCTTTAGAAAACAAAGCAGATACGGTTCGACGGTTTATCAAGGCCTGGAATCAAGCAGCGCAGGATATCAACGCCGATCCCGAAGCACATCGCCGCCTTTTGCTTCAAAAAATCCGGGTGCCTAAAAACATTCAGCAAATTTACCGTATTCCGCCGTTCCCCGTTCGGGAGGTGCCCAGTGTCGAACAATGGGCAGATGTGATGAAATGGATGCTATCAAAAAAGCTGTTGAAGGCACCACTTCCGTATAAAGAATCCATTACCACCCAATACCTGCCATGAGGGCCTGAGGGAGAAATAGGTAAAAAAATTACTATCCGATGATTTCAATTAACGATCTAACCTTTGCCTACAGCGGGCAACCGCCTTTATTTCAAGATTATTGTTTGCATGTCAACCGTGGTGAGGCACTTTCAATCATCGGTCCTTCCGGATGCGGCAAAACAACCCTGCTATATTTGCTGGCCGGCTTGCGCCACCCCCAATCCGGCAAGATAATTATCGGCGACAAACCGATTTCCCGCCCCCGGCCGCGCAGCGGGCTGGTGCTGCAGGATCACGGCTTATTGCCCTGGCAAACGGTAAGAGAAAATGCCCGCCTGGGGCTTACCATCTGGGGATTTTACGGATCAGACGGCCGGCACGCCCCGGCAGACGAGAAGCTGGTTCCAAACCAAGCCGATCAACGAGTCGATGACTGGCTCAAAAAACTGGGGATCGAGGGTCTGAAAAATCAATATCCGCTGCAACTATCCCGCGGGCAGCGCCAACGCACAGCCATCGCGCGCACGCTGGCGATGCGACCGGATTTACTTTTGATGGATGAGCCTTTTTCAGCCCTGGATGCCCCCACCCGTGAGGATCTGCAAAACTTCATCGTCACGTTACACGATGAATCTGATTTAACCTATATCATCGTCACCCATAACATCGAGGTCGCCGTTGTCATGGGCAAAAAAATTTTGGTATTAAAGAAAGGCTGCAATCAAAAGGCTCAAATCATGGACAATGCCTGTGCCGGATTCACCGATGGCCGCATGCAGGCTGAGTTTCAAATGCAATGTGAAGATTTGCGCAAACTTCTAGGCTCAATGACATGAGACGCAGGTTAAACATACGCGCAGCCCTCATCGGGCTGTTAATGTTTTTTGCCATCTGGCAACTGCTGGCCTGGATCATCCACCGACCCATCATGCCCTCACCGCTTCAGGTGCTTCCGATATTCGGAGCCTCCTTATTCGGCGACCTGGGGATTCACTTTTTAGCGAGTACCGGACGTGTGTTGGCTGCCATCGGTCTGGCGGTTGTCACTGCGGTACCCATCGGATTGGGTCTGGGTCAGGTTCCAAAAGTCAATCGCATCTTTGCCCCCCTGATTGCCATCGTCTATCCGATCCCCAAAATTGTGTTTTTGCCGGTCATCTATGTTCTGATGGGCATCACCGATATTTCCAAAATTTTTTTAATAGCGATTATTATTTTTTTCCAGATTCTGGTCGTTGTCAGGGATGAAGCCGCAAATCTGCATCCGGAATTGATTCTGTCGGTGCGCTCGCTGGGTGCCGGCCGCCGGGCACTATTCCGCTATGTTTACTTTCCGGCATCGCTGCCGGCAGTCCTGACAGCCCTGCGCGTCTCCGCCGGAACCGCCATTGCGGTGCTGTTTATCGCCGAACAATCTTTAACCACTTACGGTTTGGGATATTATATCGTTGTCGAAACTTATCAGGTGTTGAGATACCCAGAGATGTATGCCGGCATCCTGGCCATGAGCCTGCTGGGTTTGGTGCTTTATTTTATGATCTACAATATGGAACTGAAGGTAAATCGCTATCGAGGGGAAGAACACAATTAAATGGAGGGATCGACGGAGCTTATACCTTTCAAGTTTGTCATTCCCGCGAAGCCTGTCGCCGCGCAGGTGGGGAGCGGGAATCCAGAAACATGGCCTGGATACCCGCCTGACGCGGGTATGACGGTAATAAAGGCTCCCTGGCTCCTGCTATTGATATGATCGAAAAAAACTCTGGGAACATTTCAAAAATGGATGCCTGGATGCTGGCGGCCCGGCCGCGCACGCTTCCGGCGGCCGTGGCGCCGGTGCTGGTCGGCACCGCTATGGCAATCGCCGACAAGCATTTTGCGTGGCCGCCGGCCGCGGCCGCTTTAGCGGTGGCATTACTGCTGCAAATCGGTGTCAATCTGGCAAATGATTATTTCGATTACGTCAAGGGCATCGATACCCAGGACCGTCAGGGGCCGCCCCGGGTAACGCAGAGTGGGCTTATTCCGGCCAAACAGGTAAGGGCCGGTATGCTGGTTACCATCATTCTGAGTGTCATCCCGGGCCTCTACCTGGCAAGCGTTGGTGGCTGGCCGGTTATTTTGATCGGATTTTTCAGTTTCGGTGCGGCGCTGGCCTATAGCGGCGGGCCTTTTCCACTGGCGTCCCATGGGCTCGGTGACCTTTTCGTCTTCATTTTTTTCGGACTGGTGGCGGTGGGCGGCACCTATTACGTCCAAGCGCTGCGTTTAACGCCGATGGTCTGGTTGATGGGGGCAGTTCAAGGGCTGCTGATCACCGCCATTCTGGTTGTTAATAACCTGAGAGACATTCAAACGGATCGCCGCAGTGGCAAGCGTACCCTGGCGGTTATGATCGGTGAGCGCGGGTCCAGGATTGAATACCTGCTGTTGCTCTGCACGGCCTACGCAATACCCATCATCCTCTGGTTGGGCGGGCGAAGTTCGGTCTGGGTGATTCTGCCGGTTTTTTCCCTGCCCCTGGCGATTTCTTTAATGCGCCTCGTCTGGTCAGATTCAAGCGGTACGATCCTAAATAAGGCGCTGGCAAACACCGCCAGATTGGCACTGATTTTTAGTTTGCTCTTATCCATCGGCCTGATTTTCTCGTTTAGGTAGAAGGGGCTCGCCCGGCAATGCACTTCGCAAAAATTGTAGATCCCTTTCAAAATCATTAAATAACAAGTGACTAAAGTGAACTAAAGCTGGAAGTGACTAAAGTTAAGGAAGAAAGATATTTTTTAGAGCTTAAATTAGATGCATCCAATACCAATTCAGTTTCCCTGGTAAACATCAAACCAAAATCACACATTTTTCCGGATTTAAAAATATATAGAGTTCCTGTCCTTCTTCCTGCGGCAGATTGTGGGGAACCTGCACCCGGATCATGGTGTCATTTACGCTGACAAAAAAGAATAAAAAGTTGCCCAGATAGGCCTTGTGGACAATCTTGCCCTTGAACACATTTTCCATGGCCTGGGGCGGTTCGGCAAATACGTCTACATCCTCGGGTCGTATCGATGCATATACTTTTGCGCCGGGTGCCGCGGCCGTGCTGTCTGGCGTCATACACACCATCTTATCGCTGAATTCGGTCCGCACGGAAACCGCATTCCGGTCCTGCAAAACTTCGATGACTTCCCCGGACATAAAGTTCATGGTGCCGATGAAATCGGCCACAAAGCGATTGGCGGGTTTTTTATAAATGTCCTGGGGATGGCCGATTTGCACCACGTTGCCTGAATCCATGACGGCGATACGGTCCGAGATTACCATGGCTTCGGCCTGGTCGTGGGTGACATAAACCGCTGTGATGCCCATGCGTCTGACCAGGCTTTTGATTTCAAATCTTAATTCTTCTCTGAGCTTGGCATCCAGATTGCTCAGCGGTTCATCCAAGAGCAAAACTTTGGGATTGGTTACCAGTGCGCGTGCAAGTGCCACCCGTTGTTGCTGGCCGCCGCTCAATTGAGCCGGATATCTGTCCTCCAGGCCGGCCAACCCCACCAGCTCCAATACCTGCTCGGCCCGTTCCCGGATTTTTGGCTTTGGTATCTTCTGAAGTTTCAAACCGTAAACAATATTGCTGAATACCTTCATGTGCGGCCAGACAGCATAGTTTTGGAACACCATACCGATTCCCCGTTTTGCCGGCGGGACAAATCCTTGCGATAGCATCGGCTGGCCGTCAATAATGATGTCGCCTTCTTCCGGTTTCTCCAATCCGGCGATGCAGCGCAAGGTGGTTGTTTTGCCGCATCCGCTGGGCCCCAGCAGCGTCAGCATTTCTCCCTTGTTGATTTCAAGCTGGATGCGATTAATGGCCACAACGTCCTTGAAGCGCTTGAACAAGTTTTGGATCTCGATAAATGCCATTCAGTTTGTCTCCTTGCTGGGTTCAAGGTTCCCCGTTCAACGTTCAGGGTTATTTCAACCTTGAACCTCTGAACCCTGAACCTTTGAACCCTTATTTTTCCCCCGCCCCCCAGGCAGCTTTGAGGACGCCGCCGCCGATTCTGGATATGATCAGCAGAAGGATAAAGGTGATCACAATCATCAGAAACGCCATAGCGGCGGCAATTCCGAACTCCATGCCGCGATGCCAGTTCAAATAGATTCCGATGGGCAAGGTTTCCCACCCGCCGCGATAAAGGAATATCGCGGTCGAGATCTCCTGGAACGCCATGATGAAAAACATCACCACGCCCACCAGCACCCCTTTGAGCAGCAAAGGCAAAGAGATATGAAAAAACGTTCTGACTTTACCTGCGCCCGAAACTTCGGAGGCCTCCTCGAGCGACGGATCCAGCTGCAGGTAAGAGGAATGCGCCATCCGCAAAAAATACGGCAGCCGTCGTGTAAACAGGGCCAACGGCATGATTATCCAGTACGTGGCTATGGGTATGCGGTCCCAAAATGCCAGGAGATAAGCCACGCCGATGGCGATACCCGGAAACGCCAGCATCAGTGTGATCACAAAGTCGAGTGCATCCCGGCCCGCAACACGGGTGCGCACGATGATGTAGGCGGCCGGAAGCCCGAAGGCGATCCCGAAAACCAGAGCAATCCCGCTGAAGAGGAAGGAGTTTTTTATCAGGCCCGGGCTTTCCAGCAGGATGAGCCTGAAATTTTCGAGCGTCCAATAGGTTGGAAATACCTCAAAGGTCCATCTTCTGGAAAAAGCGGCTAACCCCAGCACGATCGGAATCAGCAGAACGAGGATGGCGATAAAAATCATGTATACATACGCCCCTGATTTCACCAGTGGGCTCGGTTCGATGACCCGGCCTTCAGAGGTGGTCCCTTTCGAAAGACCGGTATACTTTCTCTTCTCGACCCACCACCTGGCGAATAAAAAGAGGCTAATGCACACAACCGCAGAAACAACCACGGCCACAATCCCCATGTATTTGCGATGCATGTCGGTAAAATGATAGGCGATATTAATGTACGAAACCGAAGGCAAATAATCCACCTGCCCCAGAATCAACGGCGTCAGCCAGTCGGTGAAGGGCCACAGAAACACGAGGACGGCGCCCGCCATATAACTCGGCGTGCAGAGCGGCAGGGTAATCGTGAAAAATCTCCTGAAACCGCTGGCGCCCTCGACTTCGGCGGCTTCTTCAAAGGAGGGGTCGATGTTGCTGAAGCCGGCCGAAAGACCGAGGACGATAAAAGGGAGCATGTGCAGGGACTGTATAAATACCAGACCGTGCCGCCCGTAGATGAAATTGATGGGCTTTTCGATCAACCCCATATCCATAAGGAGCAGATTCAGGGTTCCATACTTGCCGAAAAAAATGATAAATGCAAATACGCCCGCGAACGCGGGTAAAACGATCGGTAACAGGATCAGGGCTGTGAAAATGGTCTTACCCCAGTGCCGGTATCTCGCCAGAATGTAGGCCAGGGGCACGCCAAACACGGTGGTCGTTACAAGCAACAGCGTGCTCAGGAGCAAGGTGTTTCCAAAAGTTTTTAAATAATAGGTGTCCTGGAAAAATTCTAAATAATTTTGGATGCCCCAGCTGTCAGTTCCGGAGATTTTGAAGCTTTCCAATACCACAATTGACAGCGGATAAAGCACGAAAAAACCAATAATCAGCCACAGGAATGCTGCCAGATAGTAATTGCCACGCGACATATCACATCCTTCTGGGTCTGCTGCGTGATCTATGATCAAGCGATGGCCTGCCCTGTTAAGTTCTCGTTAGGTATCGCTGAGAGATATTTAACAGGGCAGGCTGGAATATCAAGTTCAGATCGTTTTGGGTCGATTCGGGTAATTTCGCTACCCGGGTCGCCGACGCAACGCGATGACCACTGCTACAACTGAAACCAAAAGGGCTATTATGAGTAACACGATAATTCCAGTTGGTATCTCTGCTTTAGGAGCGGCTGCAGGGGCAGCAGCAACCGCAGCAGCAGGGATCGCGCGGGCCTCCGCTGCAGCCAGACGGGCTGCCGCATAGGCACCATCTATCTCGAAAAGCTTGCGGGCTTCCTTTATTTTCGCCTCAGCCTTTGTGACATCTTTCTGCTGGCCCCTGGCCACCTCAATTTCTCCCTCAACCTCCTCAATCAGGAACAGGCTGCCTTTCAGTTCCCCCCATTTGCGATAGATTTCGAATTCGTATTTCTTATTGACTTCGTCCCATCGCTTGGTCGCCAGATCCAGGTCATATTCGATGAAGTCGACTTTCAAATCCCAGAACGAGTCAACTCCCAGCGCCTTCTTGGCATGGGTGGCCATTTCGAGACCTTCTTTTTCCCACTCGGAGAATTTAATGTCCGTCCTGGCTGCGAAGTAACGGCCCTCCAGAACGTATTTTTGTCCGTCCATGCTGAACAACCAGTCCAGAAAGATTTTGCCGACCTCTTCGTTGGGTGCGCCTTTCAGCAAAGCCACGGCCTCCGGAACCAGGATTGTTTTTTCCGGGAGCAAATCCCGTACCGGAAAACCATCTTTGCGCGCAGCCATTGCGTTCATTTGCGGCTGTGCAATCCCGATGGGAACTTCACCACGGGCCGTCAATTGAGTCGTATCGGTACTGCCGGTGGAAAAACGGGCCAGCTGCGCTGCCAGCAATCTGAGATATTTCCAGGCTTCCTCTTCTCCAAATGCCTGCAGGAGAATTTCTATGGTTTCGTGCATGGTGCCGGAGGCGTAAGGCAGGGTATGCACGACATTTCCCCTGTAAATGGGATTGAGAAGATCGTGCCAAGTTTTTGGCGGCGGCAGTCTTAGCTTTTTCAAAACCTTTTCGTTGTATAGATTGGTAACAATCCAGGGCGCGAAACAGGTCCATAAATCACCTTCATCTTTTACTTTCATACCGTGCCATTCGGCGGGAACTTTATCCCAATCCTTTGGTCTGTATGGGACAATCAGTCCCTCCTTTTTTAAAACCTCATGCGCCGGGGCGCCGGCGCCCAGAAAAATATCGGCATCCGGTTTGCCGCCCCATGCTCTGACTTTGTCCAGACAGACCGGCCATCCGCCCGGCCGCACGAAAGTGATGTCCACGTCCTTGTCATAGGTCTTTTTATAGTATTCCTTGAAACCTTTGGTCAGACTGGCAGATAATTCTTTGTAAACGGGACCGACCCAGCCGATTTTGTCCGCAGCCTGCGCTTCCACCGCAAAAGTCAGCAGCAACAGTGCCATTGAAAAAATAGAAAAAATTGTTATGGCCAGGATCTTCTTTTTCATTTTGACCTCCTTTTTTGTGATCGGATCACATTTAAAAAAATGTCTTTATCCTCAATGACCTCCTGTTGTGAGTTTTTTCTCAATTGATCTATAGCCAGAAACTTTACGAACAATTCCTTTCGGCCCTCACCTCCTTTCTTCGTTTTCATCGGTTAGAATGGAAACATAAACAATACAGACATTTTAGAAATCTGAACAAATATAAAGTCCATAAGTTTATAGAATTGGTGCTTAAAAAGGCGGAAGGTATCAAATAGGGAGAAATTGTTAACTCTGTATTTAAAAAAAAAATGCAAAATTTATCTTGGACAAAACCCGTGTATATTCTAAACAGCACGCGCTTTTTTTTCGAGTAAAAGCAGTTAAATGAAAGAGGTAATGAATAGTGTATACAGGTAAATAGTGAAAATGCAAAGCGGCGTCAAGGATGAAAAATAATTAGGCCAGGAGATAAACATCGGCGGGAATAAATCTCATTAGCGAAATGTGGCAGAAAAACAAAATGGGGGGCAAAATGCCCCCCGGATGATTTTATTGTCAGTTAAATTTCAAGGATTAATTCCAGCAGCTGCCGGGGCCATAACCGCCACCGCCGCCATACATTCCGCGCCCCATTCCCCTGCCGCGGGGTCCGTAGCCGTCACCTCTGTATCCAGACCGCGGAAAATCTTTTCCCATCTTGATACGATGATCAAGGCGTTTTTGATCCAGCTGGCTTTCAAGATTGGAAATTTCCTTCTGAATCCCGGCGGCTTTTTTGGCGTCCGGTTCCGGTTTGGCCAGCTCGCTGCGCAGTTCAAGTTCCTTTTGATAAAGATTCTCTCTGAGATCGGATGTGGCTTCGAAAAAACGCTGACGTTCTTTGTCCAGTTTGGCGATGTCCTCGTCGCTCAGATCACTCTGATATCCCTGTCCACCATAGCCCCGGGGGCCTTGCCCCCAGCCGCCATGCATCCCATAGCCGGGACCCATATGATAGCCACCGCCGCCGTATCCTCTGCCCCAGCCGGCGAAAGAAGTAGCGGCAATCGCAAAAACGGCCACAATAGCCAACACCATAAAAATCGTTCCTGTTTTGTTAAAATTCATTTTTTTACCTCCATCTTTCAAAATTTCATATGAAATTTTGAATTGTTATTTGTTATTGGTTATCAGTTATTGGAATCTATGATTCTCTTATTCAATATTTTCCATAATTTTAATTTAAATCGAAATTCATTTAGTTGTTACTTTATATCGCAAGTCCCGTGCCATAATCGTATGAGCGAACTAAAATTTTTATAACATATTGATTTTAAATAAATAATTACTATGTTTAGATGAGCATTGACAAAAAAATCCAATTTCATTGGTTGAATAAAACCAAATAATGGATACTATGTACCCAGTCGGGTTTTAATAATTGGGTATTTTATACACAAATTCAAAGTGCCTAAAATGCCTAAAATGAGCTAAAGTGCCTAAAGTTAAGGTATCGCTATGCTCTATCTCTTATTATAAAAATGAAAGAATTCCAAAACTTTAGGCATTTTAGCGCACTTTAGTTCACTTTAAACTTATCAAGTGGCACCTGATTTGCTCTAACAATCCGCCATGTTTACCAAATCAAAAAATAAAAAATTCTGGGCCGGGGTCCCACCCTGGGTATTGATCGGGGCTGTGGCCGTACTTCTGCCCATTGTTGTTTTTGTTACCGTTGAAAACATCAACCGTCAGAAAGAAAAGAGCATCCATCTCCTGTTGGAAAAAGGCGCTGCCTTGATCCGATCCTTTGAAGCCGGCACCCGCACCGGGATGATGGGCAGGCAATGGAGTGGATTTCAACTTCAACAACTGCTTGCCGAGACGGCCCAACAACCTGATATCGTTTATCTCATGGTGACCGATGAGACCGGTAAAGCCATCGCTCATAACAGCCCTGAGCAAATCGGCCGCATCCATGGCGCTGAATTGGATCTTAAACAAATATCCGGCGCCAAAGACTTACAATGGCGCCAGATCAACCAACCCGATGGCCAAAACGTATTTGAGGTGTATCGAAAATTCATCCCTTCCGGCCCGCCGGGGGGAAAGGGCATGATGCGACGTCACATGCAGATGATGGGACGTCAATCGAAATCAGGCTGGCAGGAAAATGAAAATATCTCGGATCTGGCCCAGATTATATTCGTGGGACTGGACATGAGTCCCATTGAAGAAGCCCATAGGGCAGATGTGCGACACGCTGTTATCATGGGCGCGATTTTACTGCTGGTGGGCTTTGCCGGATTCACGCTGCTGTTTCTGGTTCAAAGTTATCGGTCCACGCGGGCATCCCTTACCAGGATAAAAGTCTTTTCCGATAACGTCGTGGAAAATGTGCCTATTGGCCTCTTGGCGCTGGATCATCAGGGAAAAATTGCCGCTTTCAACAGAGGTGCGGAGACTATCCTGCAGCTGAGCGCCCCGCAAGTCATCGGTCAGGCGGCCGACCGTATCATTCCGGCTGAACTGCTCGCTGAAATCAATCATTCTAAAAACCAGGCGGATGTCATCGAAAAGGAGATCGAATGTAAAATATCTGACGTGAAAATGGTCCCGTTGGAAATCGGGGCCAGCAGCCTTAAAGATGAAAATGATGTTTTCCTCGGCAATGTCCTGCTGTTTAAAGACTTAACCGAAGTCCGCACACTCAGACGGGAGGTTGCCCGGAGCCAGCGACTGGCCTCGGTGGGCAGACTGGCGGCCGGGGTTGCCCACGAAATCCGCAATCCCTTGAGTTCCATTAAAGGATTCGCCACCTATTTTAAGGAAAGATATCCCGATCGACCGGATGACCAGCAGACCGCCGATATCATGATCCAGGAAGTCGACCGCCTCAACCGGGTCGTGGGGCAGCTCCTGGAATTTGCCAAGCCAGTCCCGGTAAAGCCAAAACCGGTTTCGTTGCAGGCGCTGCTGAATGACTCAATCAAGCTGATAAGAGACCGGGCAGCCGAGAAGAACATCTCGATCCAAACTCAAAATAACACCCGGATGGATGAAGTGCGGATCGATCCCGATCGCATCAATCAGGTTCTGTTAAATCTGTATTTGAACGCAATTGACTCCATGGAAAGTGGCGGTGAGTTGAAGGTGGAGATTTCCTCTGATGGACAACGCCGCAATGTCATTATTCAGGTTTCAGACACCGGTCGTGGAATCAGTCGGGAAAATTTATCCAAAATCTTTGAACCTTACTTTACCACAAAATCAACCGGCACCGGATTAGGGTTGGCGATTGCTCACAATATCGTAGAAGCAATGGGCGGCAAGATAACCGTTGTGAGCGACAAGGAAGTCGGAACTACTTTTACCGTTGCTTTACCCAATTCGGAAGAAAATAAAAAACATGAATGAACAAAATACCGTTTTAGTTGTGGATGATGATAGCGCCCATCGCACGATGCTCAGGACCCTGATCGGCGGCTGGGGATATGCCGTCTCAGAAACAGATGACGGGTCCACTGCCGTTGAAAAAATCAAAGAAACCGCTTTTGATCTGGTCTTAATGGATGTCCGTATGGTCAAGGTTTCCGGCTTGGAAGCGCTTGAAACCATCAAAGCGGTTAATCCCGCAATACCGGTGATCATCATGACCGCCTATTCCTCGGTTGAAACCGCTGTGAAAGCCTTAAAACAGGGGGCCCATGACTACCTCACCAAACCGCTTGACTTTGACAAACTGCGCCTGACAATCGAACGGGCCATGGAGCATAGCCGGCTGAAAGAAGAAAACCGCTTGCTGCGCGAAACTCTGGGACAACAATTTGACAGCCAAAACATCATCGGTAAAAGCCCCGCCATGCTAAAACTTTTAGAAACGGTGTCCCAGGTGGCACCGTCAGAGGCCACTGTTTTAATTTCGGGTGAATCCGGCACCGGCAAAGAGCTGATCGCCGGCGCCATTCATTTTAACAGCCTGCGAAAAGACGGCCCCTTTGTAAAGATCAATTGTGCGGCCATTACGGAAACGCTGCTGGAATCAGAGCTTTTCGGACACGAAAAAGGCGCCTTTACCGGTGCCGACCGCCGCAAAGAGGGACGGTTTAGCCAGGCCCACGGCGGTACACTGTTGCTCGATGAAGTCAGTGAAATGTCGCTCATGATGCAGGTAAAATTGCTGCGGGCCCTGCAGGAAAGAGAATTTAACCGCGTTGGCGGCGAGGCCACCGTTCAGGTTGACGTGCGCGTGATCGCCGCCACCAACAAGGACCTGATGGAACAAATCAATGACGGGGCCTTTCGTGAAGATCTTTACTACCGCTTGAATGTGATCGAACTCGAAGTTCCGCCATTATCGCACAGAAAGGAAGATATCCCGCTGCTGGCCCAGCATTTTCTTGAAACATTTGTCGCCAAAAACCGCAAAGAGATCAAAGGATTCACCCCCAAGGCGATGGACAATCTGATCCGTTATGACTGGCCGGGAAATGTCCGGGAATTGATGAACGCGGTTGAACGTGGCGTTGTCCTGGCACGAACGGCTTATCTGGACGTCACCGACTTTTCGTTTATGCAAAATTCGATGCTTCAAACGGATCAGGATTCGGCCGATTCAGCGGCGCTTTCCGTAAAAGGTGATGTGCCCCTTGAGGAAATCGAAAAGGCCGCCATTTTAAGCACCCTGCAAGCAGCCGGCGGCAATAAAAGTGAAGCGGCACGCCGCCTCGGAATCACCCGCAAGACACTACATAAAAAGTTGAAAGCTTACGGCGAGATGCCATAAGGTCTGCAATTTAGTCCTTGATGCCTTTGTCTTTTTTCAAAAATAAATAAATGCATTGCTCTCATCCGGGTGCATAGCGCATAGCGTCCATTTCCCGATGTCATCATCGCTATGCGCTATGCCCTTTGCCCTTTACATAAATGTCGGAGTCCTTATAATATAGAAAAATTTTAAACAAGAATGAGGAATTCGATGGATCAAACGAATGTTCATATCATTCGCTGTTCCGATTGCGGAGCGGCCAACCGAATACCGGCTGACAGAATCGGTGTGGCCGCCAAATGCGGCAAATGCCATGCCCTCCTGCCGACAGACCAAAAGAAAGCCGCACCGGGGGAAGTATTTAAAATGCGCTGCACCGAGTGCGGGACGAAAAATAAAATTCCGGCAGACAAAATTGAGGCCGGCGGTAAATGCGGCAAATGCGGTTCTTTGCTTAAAACCGGGGAATTGTTCGAACCCCAGCCCGTAATGGTGACCGATGGTAATTTTGACCTCAAGGTATTGAAGTCCCCTCTGCCGGTGCTGGTATTCGCCTGGGCGCCCTGGTGTCCGACTTGTGGATCGGTAACGCCCATCATCGATGAATTCGCCGCTGAAGCCAAAGGAAAGGTGCGGGTAGGAAAAATAAACGTTGACGCCAACCCTATGCTGTCATCTAAATTCAACATCCTGAGCGTGCCGTTTTTGTTTATTTTTGATAACGGGCAGATGAAAGAGAGTATGGCGGGGGGGCTGCAGAAACATGAACTAATGATGAAAATGGCCCCCTACATTTAGAAAAATGCCTAAAGTGAACTAAAATGAGCTAAAGTGCCTAAAGTTAAAAAATTAAAGAAAATTGTGCTTTAAAATTTTCGTGTTTTCGTGATTAATTGAAATTCAAATGGACTCAAAAAATGAACAGGTGGCGGAGAAGATTATTGCAATCCTGCAGGGCGGGTTGACGCTGAATGCGGATATGCAGCATTATATCGATTCAACATTTTCCAATCCTTGCGTCAGCGAGTTTGAAGCGTTATTGAAAGATGAATCCAGCTGTGAAACGGATTCGCTGATGGAGCTGCTCTTTTTCCCGGATGAATCCGTGCAGCTGCAATTGGAGGAAATGATCGAAGATACGCATTTTCAACGCCGGGACGAAGAGGAAATTAAAAAGCGCGTCTGTTCAACAGCCATTCAAACTCAAATTCGCTTTTCTGACGGCCGGGGTACGTTGGAAAAGAGGGTTGCGCCTTCGAATGCAGCCCAGTTTATTGAACACCTGAATCTGTCAAGGTGCCTGGATCCGAAACTCAGATCGGCTGTCGCCCGGCATGTTCACCAGGGGCTTCAAACCCGCTGCAAAGTCAGGCTCCGCAACGCCAGACCCATCACATCACCCAATAAAATTTCATTCCTGCAAACGGTTTTTAAAAATCTGCAAATCGATAACGATGATTTTTTTGAGCATCTCGATTTTGCCGTAAGCTTTATGGATGAGCTCAAGGATGAGGCGGATATGTTCCAGGCGCTGATGGCCCGAAAGAAACGCTATATCCGGAGTTTGCAAAAAGCCAAAAAATTAGATAACAAGCTAACCCAGCACAATGTGGAAACTCTTTTGCTAAGAGGCGAGTGCGTATCTTCAATTGACAAGGCCGATGCCCGTAAAAAGATTCAAATAATTGATCGCATCAGTCTGGCAGTTTTTGGAAAGACCGAGTTTGTTGATTTGATGCCGGCGAGTGAGCAATCCATTATCCTGGAAGGCAAGGACGATATCGACAAGCTGATCGAAAAATTCAATTAGGGGATTAAATATGAAATATCGAAGCGGTATTTTTGTTCTTTATGTATTTGTACTGATCGGCGTTCTAATACCATTGGGTGTTGGCGGGCTGCAAAATGTGAAGGCCGCATCTGAAACCAGCCCTCTTACGGTGGACCAGATCCTGGAACAGGTCGAAAATAAATACAACAATTCAAAATTTAGTGCGGATTTTATCCAGAATTCCTTTCTCAAAGCGATGGATATCACAGATTTTGCATCAGGAAAGGTCTTCATTAAATATCCTGGCAAGATGCGCTGGGAATATGAAAAACCCAACAGACAAATCTATATTACTGACGGAGAAAATTTGTGGGTCTATAGACCCGAAGAGAACCAGGTTCAAACCGGTAAGGCCCCTGAATTTTTCAAAGGCGGCAAAGGCGCCAGTTTTCTTTCAGACATCCGTCTGATCCGGCAAAAATTTGATATTTCTCTGAAACCGGGTCCGCCGGAGGAAAGCGACCTGTTCCATCACCTAAAATTGATACCGCGTGAAAAAACATTGGATATCACGGAAGTACGCCTGATGGTATCCAAACAAACCTATAACGTACTGCAGGTGATGACCTTAGATTTTTACGGAAATGAAAACCGCATCGATCTGATTAATTTCGTCTTTGGTGGTAATCTGGATGAATCGCTTTTCAGCTTCGAAATCCCGGCCGGGGTGGATGTTGTGCAGATCGATGAGTGAAATCAGGAAATCCCTTGGCGTCTTTGCGTGAGGCCAAAAGCGGGTGTTTTAGAGCGCATTGACGATTTCCTCAGGTATATCTGCGTTCGTGTGAACCTTCTGGACATCATCGCAGTCTTCCAAGGCCTCCATGAGCCTGACCATCTGCTCGGCTTCTTTACCTTTCAAAAAGGTAGTTGATTGCGGCAGCATGGTCACTTCAGCCACGATATAGGGAATGGAAGCTGCGTCAATAGCTGCTTTGACCCCCTCAAAATCTTCGGGCGCGGTGATCACTTCAAAATTGCTGTCGTCCTCGCGAATATCCTCGGCCCCGGCTTCCAATGCTGCCTCCATCAGTGTTTCTTCATCCACGGCTTTACTTTCAACTGCGATATAGCCCTTTTTATCGAACATCCAGGCCACACATCCGTTTTCACCCATATTGCCGCCGGCTTTGCTGAATATATAGCGGATATCGGCTACCGTTCGATTCTTGTTGTCCGTAAGGGATTCGATCAGCACGGCCGCCCCCCCGGGGCCATAACCCTCATAAATGCTTTCTTCATAATTGACGCCCTCTAACTCGCCGGTGCCCTTTTTGACGGCCCGTTCAATATTATCCTTGGGCATGTTTTCGCTTCTGGCAGCCAGAACGGCGGTTCTCAGGCGCGGATTGGCATCCGCGTCACCGCCGCCCATGCGGGCGGCAACCGTAATTTCTTTAATCAGTTTCGTAAAAATCTTGCCCCGTTTGGCATCTGTAGCGGCTTTTTTATGTTTAATACTTGACCATTTGCTGTGACCCGACATAATGCCTCCTAACTAGACCACATAATGTTTTTATAATTTAATGATAGATAAGCGCTTTCTTCTTTCTCGAAAACGGAATAATGGAATAATGGTTTTGAATGTATTTATCAATTTATTAATTTTCCCGATAAGACAACCCAAGGGGGAGGTATCAAACCACTCATCCATTTCCCCAGAACCCATTATTCCGTATTCCAGATTCCACCTGGCCTACTGACCTGTGGAATTTTATCGTTTAAACTATCTCTTTTTGAGACCCATACCGACGACAAAGATCTCTTTGCTTTCTTTGCGGCTGCTGAGGGGTTTGAAAATCTTATTACGCTTAAATCGATTTCTGACCATATCCGAAAATTCTTTGAATTCTTCACCCTGAAAAATCTTGCATATAAACGACCCGCCGGGCTTCAACACCATTTCAGCAATACCCAGGGCGGCCTGACATAATTGAAAGGAACGGGCAGCATCCAGCCCTTTATTGCCGGTGGTCGCCGGCGCCATGTCGCTTAAAACCACGTCAAATCGGTTCCCCAGTTCTTGCTTATTAAGCCATGCCCGGTCAATAGTCAGAATATCAGCAGTGAGCGTTTCCGTTTGGGGCGGTAGCTTTATAGGAATCGCTTTCAGGTCGATGCCTAAAACCCTGCCGCGTCTGCCGGTCAGCTCGGCAGCGTAAAGCAACCAGGAACCCGGTGAACACCCCAGATCGAGCACCCGGTCGCCTTTTTTTATCAAACGAAATTTTTTTTGGGCTTCTTTTAGCTTAAACACCGATCGGGCCGGATAACGTTCTTTTTTCGCGCGCTCTGTATAGTGATCCGTCCAACGCTGATGTTTTTTTGAGCCAACGTGCTTCATTGTCAAAAAAGCTTCTCTATCGCCTCGGGCACTGTTTTTATGCCCGCGACTTCAATTCCGTCAATATCGGGAATGCGCTTTAAGTTGCCGTTCGGCACCAGGCAGCGACTAAAGCCCATTTTTTTAACCTCGGCAAGTCGGATGTCAACCTGACCGATCGCCCGGACTTCTCCGGCAAGACCCACCTCACCCAGCACGACCGTACCGTCCGGAACGGGTTTGTCAAGAAAGCTGGAAGCAATCGCCGAAACGATGGCCATATCCACCGCCGGTTCGATCACCCTGACCCCGCCGGCCACATTCATGAAAATATCATATCCCATCAGGTGCATGCCGAGTTGTTTTTCCATAACCGCTGCCAGCAAGGCGACCCGGTTGGAATCCAGTCCCAGAATGGTTCGCCGGGGCGTACCGAAGCTGGTGCTGCTGGCCAGGGCCTGCAGTTCGACCAGAATCGGCCGCGTGCCTTCCATACTGGCGGTAACCGCTGAGCCCGGCGCATTCGCAGGCCGCTCAGATAAAAACACAGCCGATGGATTGGCGACCTCATCCAGGCCCTGATCTTTCATTTCAAAGACCCCGATTTCGTTAGTGGAGCCAAATCTATTTTTAACCGCGCGTAGAATGCGGAAGATATGATTGCGGTCTCCTTCAAAATACAAAACCGTATCGACCATATGCTCCAGAAGTTTGGGGCCTGCAATGGCGCCGTCTTTGGTCACGTGACCGACCAGCAGCGTGGGTATGCCGGTTTTTTTGGCCATCATCATCAAACGGACCGTGGATTCCCGAACCTGGCTGACGCTTCCGGGGGCTGAAGTCAGTTCAGTGCTGTACATGGTTTGAATCGAATCAATGACCAGGACCTGCGGAGGGTCAGCTTGAATCATCCCCAGAATCGCATCTATTTCGACCTCGGAAACCACCATTAATTTGGATGCGACCGTATCCAGGCGCTGGCTCCGCAAGCGGATCTGCTGATTGGACTCCTCGCCGGATACATACAGAACTTTATGGCCCTGATTCGCCAGTCCGTAGAGCGCCTGCAGCATCAGCGTTGATTTGCCGATTCCCGGATCTCCACCGATCAAAACGAGCGTTCCCGGCACCAGACCGCCGCCGAGCACCCTGTCAAATTCCCGGATATCTGTTAAGAGGCGGTTTTCCGTTTCCAGCTCGATCGAATCAATCGCCACAGGGGTTGACTGCTGATTTTTCAGCGAGCGGTGGGCATCTCGAAAAGACCGGGCGGCCGACCGTTCCTCCACAATGGAGTCCCAGGTGCCGCAGTCCGGGCATTTACCCATCCATTTGGGAGTCTGGTAGCCACAGGTTTGGCAGCAGTAGATTATTTTGGTGCTTTTTTTCACGATAGAAACTTACCAATAAATATGTTACTATTTTGAGATGGGTTCTAAATAACATGGGATATAAATGCAATCAAGCGGGTTGTATCCAGCTCAACAAACGCGATTTTTGTGATTTGAGATCCTATCTGGGGTGATTATGATACGGCATAGCTATAAACGTGGAACGAATTGGATTATTTTCGCTGTCATCGTGCTGGTTGTTGGACATTTAATTGCGGCTGAATCCGGGGCTGCTGTCGAATCCAGCCAGAAGCCGCTATCTTCTGTTCAAAAACTCTTGATCGCCGACGGCTTTGACCCGACGAAAATAAAGCGGCTGTACAGCCGGCCGCAAGTATCCTTCGAAGCCGATGGTGTCATACTGCTTTTTACTTATAAAGAAGCCCAGGTGGATTACGGCCAGTTTACAAATAAATGGTCCATCCGCAAAGCCAAAGAATATATTCAGAAAAATAAAGCCGATCTTACGCGCATTGAAAAAGCATACGGTGTCGATAAAAAGGTCATCACCGCGATTCTGCTGGTTGAAACCGGGCTGGGGGCCTCGGTGGGAACGCGCTCGGCCCTAAATACACTTTCAACAATGGCGGCTTTGAGGGATCCGGTGGTTCGAAACAAATTATGGGATTTGATCCCGGATTCAAAGAAAATTTCAAGAAAAAAATTCGAAAAGAAGGCAGCAAGCCGCTCCAAGTGGGCTTATGAAGAACTTAAAGCCTTATTAAAATATTCCGCCCGGGAAGGCGTGGATCCGGTATCGATTCCCGGCTCGTTTGCCGGTGCGGTGGGCGTTGCCCAATTTATGCCCACCAGCATTCTGGCCTACGGCAAGGACGGAAACGACGACGGAATGGTTGATATGCTCAATCACGCCGACTCGATGGCCAGTATCGCCAATTTTCTCAAAAACCATGGATGGCGCCCGGGGCAAAGCCGCAAAAAAGCTGAAAAAATTATCCATCATTACAACCACAGCAGCTATTACGTAAACACCATCTTAAAAATCTCCAGCCGCCTGAAGGGCTAATACATTAATTTTGCACGAGCCGGAGGCTTTCATATTCTCATTAATTTTCATGCAGGATTAAGGTAAGATGACTTTGAAACTGCTCGGCATATTTTTGGCTTTATGTATTCCCTTTTTCGCTGCCACCGTCTGGGCCATCATCGATGTGGCCCAAAAAGATTTTGGCACTGCCGGCAAAAAGGCGCAGTGGTGGATTATTGCCTCGGTGCCCTTTGTCGGATTTATTGTGTATTTGATTTTTGGTTTTCGCAAAGGGAAGAAACCAGAGACCGGCGCCTAATCAGCCGGCGTTCGTAAATAACGATTGACAACAAACACGTTAATTTAATACTTTAAGCCCGATCGAACGGTCCCATCGTCTAGTGGTTAGGACGCCGGCCTCTCACGCCGGTAACGGGGGTTCGAATCCCCCTGGGATCACCAGATAAAAATGAGCGCCTCAAAGCTGAGGCGCTTTTTATTTGGGGTGGTTAGGATGTCCCCAAATTGCCCACTCCCGCCAAATATATTATCGAATGCGATGAATAGTGTAACTGCGGTTAAATAATCAGCCGGACGCCTCCCAAATCCCCCAAGCCATATATAAAATGCGTTCCAGGGGAACCGATAAACATCAGGTTGACAGGAATATTCCACTTTAGCGACAATTCGCGGATGAGGTCTGGACCGAATGTTCCGGTTATAACCACGAATTCGATCTCGATTGTGGGATAGGCCTCATTGAGAAATTTCAAGTCTTTTTTAAGTTTTTTCGGCACTTCATCTTTATTTTTCACTACGGTCACAACTTTGACTCGATTGGTGTGTTCATTCTGCTTTACATACAACATGGCGTTATTAAGGTTGGCCAGGTTGTCCCCTCTTGTAAAAAAGACGACTTGCTGTGAATTAATTTCATCGATTTTAGTACGAATCGATTGGGCGGTAGACGTCATGCGTTTGATAAAAAATTTAAGGACCGCCCGTACCAGGAAGAGACCGGCCTCCAACAGCGTAATGCGGCCGAGCATGATGGCTATCACTAGCACCGCCGGGATAAAATATTCCAGAAAAACAGCAAGGTAATGCGGATTCATGATGGCGTTGCCGATCAGTCCGGTCAAAACTGCAGAAATGGCGATCAGCACCGCAGATAGAGGCGCCTCCACCGGACGTGGAAGACCGGCACGCTTGGTTTTCAAGAAGATATTACCAAGCCCAAAAAGTACCATGACGGATAAAAAAGAAATCGTGTAGACCGCGGCAAGGGCTTTCAGCTCCCCTCGTGTGATCAGTAAAACCGACACCGAAAGAATGAAAAACGAAGCAATAATCCGATGTGTCGTCCCGCGCAGGTTGGTTTTCAATAAATACTGCGGGAGGCATCGATCCAGCGTCATACGCCTTATCAAACCATTGACTCCCACAAAGCTGGTCAATACCGCCCCGCTGAGCACCAGCGCTGCATCGACAGATATGAGATTCGCGAGCCAAATGCCGCCGGATAAATTGCCCAAGTGAGCGAGCAGGGCCTCCTGATGTGCGCCGACATGCCTGATTGGTACCAGAGCAAGCGCAAGCAGCGCTATGCCAGGATTAAAAACGGTTACGGCAACCCACATATTTCGCAGCGTCTTGGGGAACACCCCTTCGGCTTGTTCTTCCACATAATTGGCCGAACTCTCAAATCCGGAAATCCCCAGCAAAGAAGCAGAAAAGCCAAAAAACAGGGCCATAACCAGCCCGCCTTCCACAGGGGTGGCAATATTCAGGTTGAAGGTGTCGAGTCCGTGTGTGACGACGAAAGCGATACTCATAACGAGTAGCAATGTCAACGTGCTCAGATGGAATATAAAGATGATAATTGCTACCCTGGCACTTTCGGTGATACCGATGATAGTCAGTAGCATGAAAAAAGCGAGCACACCGATGGTTGCGCCGGTGACCGGCAGTGATTGCCATATCGTATGCACATAATGCATGGCCTCGCTAGCGGATATCACTGCTGTTGCCATATAGGAAAGGATTGTCAGGCAGGCAGCAATAGAGGCTTTGAATTTACTCGTGGTGTTCAGCAGGGCATTGTAGGCACCACCGTTCAGGGGAAGTGCACCCACGACCTCGGCATAGATGGATCGAAAAAGATACAGCACTCCTGCGACAATCAGCAGAGCGAGAGGCGCCCACCGTCCGGCATAAATGATCGCCAGCGCGGAAACATATAGACATGATGAGGTGATGTCATTTCCGCAGATGGCCGTTGCCGGGAGTTGCCCCATTCCGCCTTTTTTGTGTTCAGTGATGCTTTTGAGGGCACCTTCCACAGCACTGTTTTGCTCGGTATTATCGCCTCGCTGCGGATAATGGATCTCGGCACGGTAGGTTTTAGGTACTATGGACAGGGTATTTGGCTTATTATGCGAATTTGATTTTGACATAATAGAAATTAATTTTCACGGTTTATCAAATGCCGGTATAATTGAAATCTCATGAAAAATCGCAAAAATCCAGATATTGTAATCTGATATTACATGTTTTGAGGGCCGGTCAATTTAGCATAGATCTTGGAGATATTTGTAATTTTTGGAATTGAAAATATTTGAGATTACCAGAAGGTATATGCAATTATTTACGGTTGACACCGTGATATTTGGTTTTTTTTTAATTTGGAACGCTTAATTCAGATCCATAATCCGAGTATAGAAATAACAATATTTCAATCTCCAGTGTCGAAGGGAACAAGATTAACGCGAACTTCTTTGATGTCATCGATATTTTTAAGGGCATCTTTGATCCTATCCGTGACCTCCTCCTCCAAAGAAAGCGCCGTCTCTAGTTTTACATTGACAACGGAGTTACGACACTGCACTTCTGCATCAGGAAAGCTTTCAAATATGGCTGCATGCGCCTTGGCAGCCAGATAGGAATCCTTGATCTTCATCAAAGATTCCGGAGTGGTTTGAAAACAGGGTCGCCCGGCAAGGTCGGTTAGGATTTCAACCGCGTCATTTACTTTAATATTATCGATATGTAGCACAATATCATAAAGGCTGGTATCTTTGGTATCAATTCGGTAAAGGTACATACCCCACTTGCGTCTCTCATCATCATCTTTTTTTAGTATATAGCGGGCCTCTTTATCAGAAATCTTCTCACGTCGCATTTCCTCCTTGATTCGATCTTCGATATTGGCGATGATTCTCACCTTTAAAATGTTGGGAATTCCTTGGATAAAAAAATGACCGGCCAGCCCGTGATAGACCACGTTGTCTTTTTGAATGTGTTCTAAAAATGCTTCCCGGATAAAGAGAATATACTTTTCTTTCCCATGCTGGAAACGATCGAAAAAAGACGGCGCATCATGAATTGCGCGTATAAGCTTTACTTCCGGGATATTGAAATGCGTCGAAGCTTCCAAAAGGATATCTCTGGAAACACATTCATATTTCAATTCCCGCGCCAGGTTCTCGGCCGTCTCCTTGCCCTTACTGTAGGACCCCCTGGAAATCGTAATTATACCCATCTTATGCTCCTCTCAGTTGCTTAGAAGTGGTTTCAAAACCCCATCTAAGGCCCAATGGCCGCGTTGCATGCCTCCGATAAATGCTCACATACCCATGTATGCTGAGAACAACGACTTTCTCGATCGGCCTGCGCCTTGCCCTTGAACCTGATCTGAGATTTTGAAACCACTTCTAGACATTTCCTTGTCTTTTGTTTTCAAAAATCCATCGAAAAATCGACCATCGAACGCATTGCATTCGAACGGTGCCTCAAGGGACCGCCGTTATACATTTGCGGGCGCGCGCCTTAAGGACATCGCTCAATCCTCTACTTTTCCTCGCTGTCCAGCCGAGCCATGGCCCTCAGCAACCCCAAAGGAGATCCACCTATTGACAGCTTCTGAATTTCTTCGATTCGCTTCTGGTTATGCTCGAATTTTTTATTAAGCCTGGCCTCATAGGCCTCCTTGATAACCTCAACGAGTTTTTCAAAGTCATAAGGCTTTTCCAGGTATTTAAATGCACCTAGTTTGGTGCACTCCACAGCCGAATCGACCGTGGCATGACCGGTCAGCATGATGATTTCAAGATACTTGTGCTTTTCTTTCAATGTTTTCAGTACTTGGGCGCCATCCATTCCGGGCATTTTAAAGTCAACGACCGCCACATCGAAAAGGCCTTTTTCAGTCGATGCGATGGCTTCCTGACCGTTAGTTGCGGTTGTGACGTCAAAGTCTTTTAGCTCAAGCCGTTTGGCAACCCACAATAAGAATTTAACCTCGTCATCAACCAAAAGGAGCTTTATTTTGTTCGCGGCACTCATGATATCCTCCTTGCTTTTTGAAATAAATGGGTGATAGCCTGTTGCCATTTTCCAGCGTCCTGACTCCGCGATTCGGTGCCGGACGCACGCCCTATCTGTTTAGATCAATGCTCTCGCCCAGCTTCGAAATTTTCAGGCACGATCAGGTCGAAGCTTTTTAAATCACCGGCCTCACGAATATCAACACCGATCGAGGCCGCAATTTTATTCGTTTTGTCGGATGCAAATGACCGGGCATTGTTCGACCCGAAACCCGAAAAGGTGATGTGTGCGCAGCCGTTGGGTTGCGGATGAATCGCAACTCGAATCTGTCCGTCCGGGCCGGCTGACTCAAATGCAAAAGCAAGCGCCTGATATATGAGATTTTGGAGTCGAAACGGACATGTGGAAACCATCGGTGCAGCCTCAGGCACCGAGTCAAAACGGACCTTGCAGCCAAAGCTTAAAAATTCGCCAAGCGCAATTATCAGATCGACAACGTCGACGAGATTCACCTTTTTGATGGGGTCATCCGCGCTATGGGAAAACGTATTCATTTGCTTGATGGTGGTAAAACCCCGCTGAATCTCTTCGATAATATCCTGGCTGCAGGTCTTGAGCATTTCCAACTCAATCTTTTGCCCCCTTGTCACCATTTCCGTCAGATCCTGCAAAAGACCCGCTGCCTCGGAAATTATGGCCAGTATGTTTTTGAGTTCGTGGGAAATGCTGGCATTGACTTTGCCGAAAAAGGCCAGGTCATCATTATTTTTAAAATCGATCGTGTTGTTCATGGTGCCTCCGCTATTATTGTATTGTGCCGATCATGCGGCCGATTTACATCTTTTCCGCCATACCGCAAATCGCCTTCTGCTGACCGGCGAACGGTCAATCTATCCGGTTACCTCCCGCAGAATCGTTATCAGTTCATCAATTTGTATCGGTTTCGCCAGATAATATGTTGCATTTACCGATCCTGTTTCGTAGTCGGTTTTAGACCCATGACCGGTCAAAAAGATAATTTTCATGCCGGGTTCCAATTCTTTCAATTTCCGCTCCAGCTCGATACCCCCGATACCCGGCATTTTGACATCCAGTATGGCCACATCGTACCTTTGCGACTTGGCTTTTACGATGGCATCTTCACCCGTAAATACAGGATCTATGTCGATTCCCCGCAATGCAAGTCTTTTGGCCAGCATCGTTGCGAACTTGCTTTCATCATCTACTAGTAGAACCTTCATTTTTAATGATCTCCTCCGAAATCCGGGTTGGCAGCGTAATGGTAAAGGTCGTGCCTTCATCGACTTTACTGATGACGGTAATGTCACCGTGAAGCTTTTTGACCAGACCGTAAGTGATCGCAAGCCCCAGCCCGGTGCCCTTGTTGCTTTCTTTTGTGGTAAAAAAAGGTTCGAAAATTTTCGGCAGCGTCTCCTCCGGCATGCCGCAGCCATTATCACTGATGGTGATGCGGACCTTATCGGCTCCTGCGAATGACGCTGCGATATCCAGGTTGCAGCCGTTGTCCACCGCCTGAAAGGCGTTGTTTACCAGGTTCACCAGGATCTGCTGCAGCTTGCCCCGGTCGGTTTCGATCGGGGGCATGTTCTCCGGCACGTCCACGTAAACCTTTATATTCCGGTAGACCGCCTCTTTATTGTGAAAAACGAGCGTATCTGAAATAACCTCTTTCAGATTCACCTCTTTAATCTTGACCTCAAATTTGCGGGCAAATCCGAGAAGTTGTCCGGTAATCGCGCCGCAGCGTTCGACCGCATCCAGAATGTCATCGATGTAGCCGATCAATTCGTCATCTTGGCTGAACTGTTTCTTGAGAACAAACAGATCTTTCACATACCCGGCGGTTTCGTTGATCAGGGCCAGGGGGTTGTTGATCTCGTGGGCGACGCCGGCCGCCAGCTGGCCGATGGATGCAAGCTGGTTGCTCTGTTCCATCATCGCCATGGTCTCGGCTTTGGCCTTGTCCGCCCGATAAAGCTTGTTGATTATGAACGTACAAGTGATGATGATTACGATCAAGATGGCCAATATGCACAAACCAACAAACCAGTTGATGTTCGAGCGCAACTGCTGCCAAACCTGCATCATCCCGGCTTTTTGCTTGATCACCATGAGAATAAATGGGGTGTCCGCAATTTGGGTAGATATATACGCATAGCCCATAATGATGGACCGCATTTGATCATCTTCAGTCATGGCTACTTGAGTTCTCTGGGAATAAGCTGGCACCGGCAAGGACATCTTTTGAAAGATATCGCCGTAGAATCTGGAGGGCGTCTGGACGATGCCGGAGCGGTTGATGAGAAAAATTTCCGCATGGGCACCGGTTTCGTAGGTAGACAGGGTATGTATCAATCGTTCCGTTTCCAGCGTGGCCCGCAGGAGAAAAAACGAACCGTCGGGCCGGTATGACTTGACAGCAATGATGATATGAGGAACATCACGATAACCGCGAAAAATTTCACTAACATAAAAATGGTGTTTCTGGCATTCAATAAACCAGCGCTGGTTGCTGTAGTCCCGGCCCTCAAGGTTGAAAGGACCGGCATACGCAACCTGGGTGCCGGTATGGGCGATTACGTTCAGATCCGTCAGTCCACCGAATCCCAATTTCAAGTTTCGCAGGATCTCCGCCAAATGATCGAGGTCGGTCAGCTGATCATACGCAATTTCATTCACGGTGAATCGCAGGGCAGCCAGCCGCTCTTCCAAAAAAAAGGTCACCGCTCGCCTGGCGTTGGAAGCCAGCCGCTCCGCGCGCAGCGTTAGCTCCGAATCCACGGACTTTTGAAGCAGCTGGTAATGAATAATGGTGACCACCAGCAAGGGCACCAGGGCTGTGACAACCAGCACAGAGATACCAATCGCCCAGATCTTACGATAATCCGTAAAGGTGAAATAAGGATCCAGGTGCTTATCATCTATAGGATTAAATTCGGGCCATATCGCCCCGAATATTTGGCGGAGTTTTTCAATCATGCTGCATTTTCCCGATCTCAGCCAAAATGGTCATCAATTCATCAATACCCACCGGTTTGTGCATAAAAGCGTTTGCACCTTGCTGCATGCATTCCTGTCGATCTTTTTCCGTCCCATGCCCTGTCACAATAATAACGGGTGTCCTTTCATCGTTCTTTCTGATGCGCGTCAGGACTTCGGTACCATAAATATCCGGAAGGTGAAGGTCCAACAAAATGAGGTGAAATTTTTTTCGTTTTAGAATTTTAAGCGCTTCTTGTCCCCTATAGCATGCATCACAGTTGCATCCTCTCAGATTCAACCTCCTGGCCAACATATCTGCAAATCGCTTTTCGTCATCGACGATTAATAGATTATATTGTTTCATAACGAGACATATTTTTGTTGACTGTTTAAAATTATTGTTCTATATAACAACATATATATCATTAGGTTTCATTTGTAAACACTTTTCTGAAAGGTTGATTAAATGGTAAACTTTCGAGCTCGCTCAATCGGTTGGTTGTTTGGATTCCTGATGATTTTCGTCTCGAACTGCCCCGCAGCCTGGGCAACTGCAGAACAGGTGACAGCCGGCGCCGCCGCCCACCCCTGGTGGTTCTGGCCAATTATCCTCTTTTTTTTCTGCCTGGTTTTAGGCATTCTGGCCGTCATGGCCGGCGTCGGGGGCGGCGTCCTTTACGTTCCGCTGGTCAGCGGATTTTTCCCTTTTCACATTGATTTTGTCAGAGGAGTCGGGCTCATGGTCGCCCTTGCCGGTGCACTTGCTGCGGGCCCCGGCCTGCTGCGGCGCAACCTCGCCAACCTGCGGCTTGCCCTGCCGGTGGCCCTGGTTGCCTCCACCTTTTCCATTTTAGGGGCAATGCTGGGGCTATACCTGTCGGCTTTGAATCCCGATATCATTCAAATTTGCCTGGGGGTGACCATTGTGGGCATCGCCATCCTGTTGCTGGTTTCAAAGAATACAGAAAAACCGGTGGTGAACAGGCAGGATGCCATCGGGCTGGCATTGGGACTTGGAGGGGCCTATTGGGACGATGGGGCGCGCGAAAGCGTGGAATGGAAAACCCATCGAACTTTATTGGGCCTGTGTATGTTTATCCTGGTCGGTTTGCTGGCCGGCATGTTCGGACTTGGTGCGGGATGGGCAAACGTGCCGGTGCTCAACCTCCTGATGGGTGCTCCCCTGAAGGTGTCGGTGGCCACCAGCAAGTTTTTACTGTCCATTACCGATACATCGGCCGCCTGGATATACATGAACAGAGGCTGTGTCATTCCCCTGATCGGCGTTCCCTCCATTGTCGGCTTGATGCTGGGCTCCCTGATTGGCGTCAAAATTCTCGCCGTTGCCAAGCCCAAAATGATTCGATACATGGTGATTGCCGTTCTATTTTTTGCCGGATTGAAAGCCATCGACAAAGGATGGGGCCTTGGGTTTTTAGGATAACCATGTGACTATCTAACTGCGGAGTTGAATATTATGAATACCCAAAACAAAGAAGACCTCCAACCCTCACAGGAACAAATCATCTATGCCAACTTGTTGATTATCGGTGTATGGGCCGGTATTATCATCCTTGTGGCAACTTACGCGATATATGTCACCGGAATACTGCCTGCCCATGTCGACATGTCTCTAATCCCCAAGCTCTGGGGTAAGGGCGTTAATGAATATCTGGAAATGACTCATTCGCCCCATGGGTGGGGGTGGATCGTCTTGCTGTCCAAAGGGGACTTTCTCAACTATATCGGTTTTGCGTTCCTTGCTTTGATGACAATTGTCTGTTACCTGGTTTTGGTAAGGGGCTATAGCCGTCAAAAAGACTGGGTGTTTGCTGCTATTGCTGTCCTGGAAATTGTCGTGTTGTCTGTGGCAGCATCCGGAATTTTGGGCGCCGGGGGCCATTGAGGGTCCACCATGACATAGGGGTGCATCCACAAATCGGCTCGTTTGCCGATGTTAATTGCGGCAAACGGTTTAACCCAGATCGCTCCATCTAGGATTGAAGAAAGGTGAAATATGAAAGCAAAGAAAATAAATATCCTGCTGGTAGATGACAACCAAAAATTCTTGAAATCTATTGCTGAAAGGACCCGTCTGAAAGGCTTTAATGTCTTCACGGCTTCCAGCGGGAAGCAGGCAATAGAGATAGCCCAAAAGCAACCGATACATGTGGCCGTGGTCGATCAAAGAATGCCTGATATGGAGGGTTTGGTGGTTATCACAAAACTGAAAGGGTTAATCCCGGATATCCAAACGATCCTGTTGACGGGCCATGGAGATGAAAAGCTCAAAGAAGCCAGCGAAGCCCTTAATTCAACCTATTTTGACAAGCAGGACATGGGTAAATTCTGGGCCTTTTTGTCGAACCTGCCGTTAGGCAACATCAATATTCTTCTGGTGGACGACAACCCGAAATTCCTCAATACGCTGGCGGAGCGGATCCGGCTGAAAGGCTATGAGCCCTATACGGCATTAAATGGACAGGAGGCAATTGATATTACAAAGACCACCAAAATTCATATGGCAGTTGTTGATCAGAGAATGCCCGATATGGATGGTCTGGTGGTGATCACGAAGCTTAAAAAAATTGATGCCGATATCCAGACCCTTCTATTAACCGGCCACGGAGATGAAAAGCTTAAAGAAGCCACGGAAGCGCTTAACTCATCCTATTTTGAAAAAGAGGATATGGGTAAATTCTGGGGATTTGTGAGAAAGGTGCTGCAAGGCCTCGAAACCTCCATGGCGGCAGCAGGAATGGCTACCGGCGGCGACATAGAGGATGCCGTCGATATCGAATCACATCATGACAAAAAGAAATAATTTGAAAAAATGGCCAACACAACCCTGAAAATTCTATTGGTAGATGATGAGGAAAAGTTTTTAAATTCCATTGCGGAACGCTTGAGGCTTCTGGGTTTCGATCCGCTCAAAGCGTCAAATGGTCGCCAAGCTCTGGAGCTTGCGAGAAACACCCGCATTGATCTGGCAATCGTGGATTTAAAAATGCCCGATATGGATGGGCTTGTAACGATCACCAAGTTAAAGGAAATCTACCCGGAATTAAGATCGGTTCTGCTGACCGGGCATGGCAGTGAGAAAGTAAAACAGGCAACCGAAGCCCTCAAAGCCGACTATTTCGAAAAGGACCAGATGGAAGCATTCTGGGACTTTGTTAAAAAGAGCAATAGAAGCGGCAACACCATCGTTATCCGACCGCCCTCGGCAACCCTGCCCGCCGGCAGTAATGATCAGGAAGATTTTTACGATCCGGGCACAATAGAGATAGTGTCCGACCGCAAATCATTAACAAATATGCCGGCACCTTCCGAAACCGATAAAAAAAATAATGAAACCGCTCCCGCCGGTCGGCTCCGAATGATCGGTGAAACCCTGGCGATGCAGGAATTGAGAAGAGATATCGAAAGATTGGCGGCTTTGGATTGCACGTTGATCATTCGCGGCGAAACAGGCACCGGCAAGGAATTGGCCGCCCGGATTATTCACAATTCAAGTGCCCGCAAAAATAGCCGATTTGTGGCAATCAACTGCGGCTGTTTCAGCAATGATCTGCTCATTGAAGAGCTTTTTGGGCGCGGCAATGATACCCCGCCCGGAGCTTCCCAGACAAGCGGAACCATTACCGGACCTGATTCGGGAGGTACCATTCTGCTGGATCAGATAGAGGATATGTCTCCGAAGATGCAGCTATCCATGTTGAAGATAATCGATAGTAAAGAAATATCCCTGCAGGATGGTGTTCATGATTTTCCATTGGATGTTCGTATACTGGCGGCCAGCCGCTACGACCTCGGCAAACTGGTTGAAGAAGGAAAATTCAGAGAGGAGCTGTATTATCGTTTGAATGTACTTGAACTGTTTATCCCACCCCTCAGAGAGCGCAGGGACGACATCCCACCCCTATGCGGCTATTTTATCCATAAATTTACGAAAGAATTTGAAAAGGCGGTTGAATATATCTCAGAAGAAGTGATTTCTACATTTATGTCTTATGATTTCCCGGGTAATGTCCGCGAACTTGAACACATCATCGAGCGCGCCGTCATCCTCGCCGATGGAAATACCATAGAATTGAAACATCTTCCCAGACGCTTTCACCAGGCTGATTCTCCACCCTTGGATGCAACCAGAACATTCATGACGTTGGCTGAGATGGAAAAGAAATACATTCTCGAGGTGTTAGAGGCAACCGGAGGCAACAAATCCAAAACTACCGAGCTATTGGGCATCAGCCGGACAGCTTTGTGGAGAAAACTAAAACAATTCAAGGAAGACAAGCATCGTGCAACTCCGGTAAATAAAGGCAAGCAGACGAAATAGCGCTGACACCCAGTGGTGGTATGTGGTGCATAACGACATAAATCATAAAGTAGATTTAGGATTTAGGGACGTTGTTGACTAAGTTGACTAACCTGTTCTTCGAAGTGTTTTCGATATGACCGAGGTGGAAATCCCTAATCTTTTTGCAGTCTCGGCAAAATCATCTCACCTTACCCGGCGCCTTATTCTATAGTTCCCTTTCATCGTTCTCCTCCATATGATCAGTAGAATTTAGTACAATTAGTCAACAACGTCCCTAAATTTATTTGTTTAATTATAACCGCGAACAGTTGCAATTCGGTCATTTCACTACCGGAAAACCCTCAGAGAACTCATCCCCCCATCGACATGGATAATTTGTCCGGTAATTCAAGCGCCGGTATCGGATAGCAAATACGCTGCCAGCTGAGCGATATCTTGGGGTGACCCGATCCGTTTAAGCGGATGCCGTTCAGCCGATGCCTGACGTTTTTCCTCACTGGATAAAAGATTGTGCGCCAGGGGTGTATCCGTTAGAGAAGGGGCAATTGCATTCACCCGGATGCGGGGAGCGAAATCGGCAGCCAACGACCGGGTGAGCCCTTCGACAGCCGCTTTGGCGCTGGCCACCGATGTATGAAACGCCATGCCAATTATTACCGCCACTGTACTGAACAGAACAGCGGTTATACGGCCGTTTAAGTCGGACCAAGAGCATGCACCGATTGAAGATCAAGCTGAATTCAGTGAGTTGCAGCACCATCTTTTTAATAGTTTTTTCCTATCATTATACTGCATTTTTTTCCTTATTGATTTATGGGTTCAAATGCTAACATTTTACTTTAAAGTAACAGGCAAAATTTGGATGTACCTAAATTGCCTCTGCGAGATCTTTTAATCTTAAAAAAATATCTTGCGTTATCCCAGAAATCAAGATGCGGAACAAAACGATGCCAACATTCTGGACAAGAAAAATTACTGAGCCCTTAATGGGCTTTCTGACGCAGGGCTTGAGTAGCCAAAAATTGGCGCTCAGTCTTGCTTTTGGGATCACCCTCGGCACCTTTCCGCTGCTCGGTGTGACGACAATTTTATGCACGCTGGCAGCGCTCATCCTCAAGCTTAATCTGCCTGTGATTCAATTTGCAAATTACCTGGTATATCCGCTGCAGATCCTGCTGCTGGTACCATACTACCACCTTGGAAACCTGCTTTTTGACGTTCAGCAAAACATAGACTTTAACACCCTTAGGAACATGCTGACAGGAAGTACGCTCAAGGAGATGATAACTATGTTAGTAGAATCAACGCTTTATGCCGTCGGCGCCTGGCTTTTGATAAGTCCACTGGCTATGGTATTGCTTTATACGGGTCTTAAACCGGCCTTGATTAGGCTTAATTTTTCATCGTCCCGACTTAAATTTTACCGGCGCTAGGCCTATGAGCATTATGCCAGACAACGCTACATCCCGGGTTCCACTGCTCAAGAAAATTGCCTACGCGGTGCCGGCCTTTTTTCTGGCGGTGGTCGGCATCCCTATCTATGTCTACATTCCAAAATTTTACACGGATGTGGTCGGAGTTGACATTGCCATCCTGGGTTATATTCTCTTTAGCGTTCGCATTTTCGATGCCGTAACGGATCCGGCACTGGGTTATCTGTCCGATCGAACACGAACCCGGATGGGCCGGCGACGGCCTTACATCGCGGTGGGTTCCGTATTTGTGGCGCTGACGATGTTTATGCTATTCAATCCGCCTCGCGTTTCCGCGTCCCTCGAAACGGCCTGGTTTGCAGGGTGTATCTATGCCCTGTTTTTATGCTGGACGGCAGTTGTGGTTCCCTACGAATCACTTGGGCCTGAGATTACCTTCGATTACGATGAGCGCACAACTCTTTTTGGAATGCGCGACGGGTTTCTCATCGCCGGAACGCTGGCAGCGGCAAGTTCCCCGGCAGTCGTGCAGTGGCTTTTCGACCTTGCGGGAGACACCGATGGTGAGCGGGCCAAATTCTTCTGGATAGCGGTGATCTACGCGCCGCTGCTGATCGTATCCTGCGGGTGGTGTGTGCTGGCAATCAGAGAACTCCCGCGAGGGCCTGTGTTCCGCACAACCACCATCTGGCGCGGGCTTCACCAAATAGGACGCAATCGGCCCTTTTTAGTCCTTCTGATTGCCTACACTGTGAGCGCCATTGGAAACAACCTGCCGGCAACACTGATTCTTTATTATGTCGAGTACGTGCTGCAATCCAAAATGGCCGATGCCTTCTTGCTGCTTTACTTCATTACCGGGATTATCTTTTTGCCGGGCTGGATCATCATGGCGCGCCGAACCGGGAAAAAGGCGGCCTGGCTGACCTCCATGGCCGTTAACACCGGTGCCTTTATGGCTGTCTTTTTTCTCGGTCCGGGAGACGCGGTTATCTATGGCGTCCTGGTATTTTTGTCCGGAATCGGTTTCGGTGCAACCCTGGCTATCCCGTCGTCGATCCAGGCCGATGTTATTGACTATGATGAACTTCTGACCGGTGAACGACGGGAAGGGCAATACATTGGTTTGTGGTCGATTGCAAAAAAGTTCGCTGCTGCGGTCGGGGTTGGAGCCAGCTTGTCGATTCTAGGTTTGGTGGGCTATACCCCCAACATTGAGCAATCTGAGCAGGTGCAGTTGACGCTGCGAACGCTTTATGCTTTGGTCCCCTCGATTTGCAACATCATCGCATTCTTCATTGCGTTGGCGTATCCGATCAGCAGCAGCCTCCATAGGGACATACGAATGGCAATCGCCCAGCGGCAAAAAGGCCGCCCGGTTACCAACCCTTTAAACCCGGCTCAAACCCTGACTTAGATGAATAAACGGAGGAAACACCATGCAGACCGCAATCACAACTATGGGATGGAATCTTGCCGTTATCGTTGCAATGATGATCATCGGATGGCTGATCAGCCTCCGGTACCGGAATGTGACCATCGTGGATAGTTTGTGGGGACTTGGCTTCGTGTTGATTGTCTGGATTACATTTTCTCTATCAGAAGGTTTTCCGGGCCGCAAGACACTGATTGCGGTGCTGGTAACGGTATGGGGAATGAGACTGAGTATTTACCTTAGCAGAGCGAAACTGGGGAGCCGCTGAAGACCCCCGCTATGGCGAATGGCGCAAGAAGAGTGGTGAACGATTCCGGGTCGTAAGCCTTTACAAGGTATTTTTGTTGCAGGCGATCTTTTTGTGGGTCATTGCCCTGGTGCTGCAGTATGGCCAGCTTTCACCGACACCGGACCACTTCGTCTGGCTGGATGTGTTGGGCGTGTTCATCTGGGTAATCGGTTTTTTCTTCGAAGCGGTCGGCGACTGGCAGCTGGCCCAGTTTAAAGCGGATCCGGCCAATAAAAGCCGCGTCATGGATCGGGGACTGTGGGCCTATTCCCGCCATCCCAATTATTTCGGCGAGTTTCTCATCTGGTGGGGATTGTTTCTGATAACCCTGTCCACTCCCAACAGCTGGTGGACGGTTATCAGTCCGTTGATCATTACCGCCGTGCTGCTGAAAATGACCGGCATTCCGTTAACAGAAGGGACCATAGTGAAAACCCGCCCGGGATACGAGGACTACATCAAACGCACAAGTGCATTTGTACCCTGGTTCACCAGGAAGAAGGTCCCGTGAGCCAGCTGATTGAGCTGACCCAGGCCCTTGCCCGGTTTATCGAGGAGATGCGGCAAAGCCAGATAGCTGTCCAGACGCAGAAACCCCAAGCCTGGCTCGGAAATCTAGATCGGCAGCGCCCAGAAATTATGCCGATCATGGAGGGCGTCTATGGCGCGGCTGATGCAGACCGCTGGCTATAGCGCTGGCGGATTTTCTTTATGGCCTGTGCGGAGCTGTGGGGGTATCGTATCGGTCATGAATGGCTGGTATCCCACTATCTTCTGGGCAAACGATAATCACGCTGTTAGATCTTACCATGTTCAATCATAAAATAAAAAGAACGACTCTTTGAATTCTCTAAACCATTTTATTTTTGCGAAAGGTCAGCCATGATTCGTTGGGGTTTGTGTTGTATTTTCCGTGAAGAGCCCATAAGGTTTCGCCGTGCGACAGCAAAGTTTTACAATAAGCTATCTCCAGAAGATCGGATGCGCCGCCTCTCCGATGTTTGCATGCATAATGCCAGATCTCTGTTCAAAGCCCTTCAATTTTGCCGGCGTAACGGTGTTAACGCCTTCCGGATCAACAGCCAGATTTTGCCGCTCAAAACGCATCCGCAACTCGGTTATGCGATAGAAGCGTTGCCCCAATCGGCTGTGATTGTAAATGCATTCAAAAAATGCGGAACCTACTGCCGCCAACACAATCTGCGCACGAGCTTCCATCCTGATCAGTTTATCTTGTTATCATCCCTGAATCCGGACGTCACCCGCCGCTCGATTGCCGATCTACAATATCAGACAGAGGTCGCCGAATGGGTCAACGCCGATGTCATCAATATTCATGCCGGTGGGGCTTACGGCAGCAAGAATAAAACCCTGCAGCGCCTGGTTAAGCAAATTCGGAATTTACCGCAAAACGTTCGCAGCCGTCTGACCCTGGAAAACGATGATCGACTGTATACACCTCGAGACCTGCTGCCGGTTTGTGAAAAATTGGGAATCCCGCTGGTATACGACCGGCATCACCATCGCTGCCTGCCCGACGGTCGGAATGTCGCAGACACGACCCAACGGGCTCTGAAAACCTGGAACCGTGAGCCGCTTTTTCATATTTCAAGTCCCCTGAGGCCTTGGGGGAATGGGAATCCGAGAAATCATCATGACTATATCAATCCTGAGGACTTTCCTGAATACTGGCTGAACCTTGATATTACCGTTGAAGTCGAGGCAAAAGCCAAGGAGCTCGCCGTGCTCAAACTGATGAGAGATATTAAGATCATGCACAAAAAATTGAGAAAATCTGTTTGACCACCGTACGATACGATGAAGATATCCCCAGCCCGCAAGACATTTACTGCTACTCAGATCCTGGAATTGCATGAGATCGCATCATGCAAACTCGGGGTCAAAAACTTCGTTGCTTGACTCATCATTGCCCCGAGATCTTTTAAAGTTGTCTGTTATTTTAGCGAGTGAGTCCCTAAACAAGATGATTGACTTGTTTGGCGTATTTCTCTATCTAATGAATCGAAAGTACTCCGTAACAGCGGCGGCGACCCCGAAAATTAGAAAGAGGTCATAAAATGGACATTTCCATCCGAATTGGCGGTGAGGCCGGCCAGGGGATTCAGTCTATCAGATCGATTATTGCCAAAACGTTTGTGCGACACGATTTTTATGTGTTCATCAATCAGGATTTTGCGTCGCGCATCCGCGGCGGGCACAATTTTGATCAGGTTCGAATTTCGAATGATCCGGTGCATGCTCTCGCTGATAAAGTTCATATTCTGATTGCTCTGGACAAAGAAACGACCCGCCAGGATATCGACTGCCTGGCCGAAAACGGTGTCATGATATTCGATGGCGAAGAAATTGATTATACATCCGAAAATTCCAATCACTTCTCCGTTCCCTTTGCTCAAATTGCCTCAGAGGCCGGTAAAAGCAAAATCATGATCAATTCGGTGGCAATCGGCGCGACCATTGCTTTGATGGGGTTTGAGCTGCAGCCGATGCTGGACTGCCTGCAGGAGCAATTTCAGCAAAAGGGCTCCGAGACGGTAGAAAATAATCAAAAAAGCGCGACTGCCGGATATGACTTTGTTCGGCGGAATTTGAAAACAGAACCGCCTTTCAAGGTGCCGCCTGCAAAATGGGTTCGTCAAAAGATGCTGCTCACCGGCAGTCACGCCATGGCCTTGGGTGCGATGGCTTCAGGCTTGAAATTTTATTCCGGTTATCCCATATCGCTCCCATAACCGGCTGACATTGCTTTGGCAAAAGCACGCCAATACCTCGTTATCAGGTCTGCCCCCCCGGCAGAGAGCCCCGCCGGCACAACGGTTTTACAAACAGCATCTGCACATCGCCGATATATCTTTCAGCAAAACCGCCCTCGCAATAGCAGAGGTAATATTCCCACATCCGGATGAAAGGTGTCTGAAAATCCTAAAGCCCGGACCTTTTCGATGTTGGCAAAAAAACGTCGGCGCCATTCACGCAGGGTTCTGGCGTAATGCGGAGTGATATCCTCCAAGTGAACGAGCCGCAGGTCCGTCGCCCTGGCAATGGCGTTGCTGATGGCGGTGATCGAGGGAATGCAGCTGCCCGGAAAAATATAACGTTTGATAAAATCAACCGATCGTTTGTGGCGATCGAATATCTGATCGCCGATGGTTATTGCTTGCAGCGCCATCATGCCGTTATCTTTCAGCAACCGGCTGCATGTTTGGAAAAAGGTTGGCAAATATTGGTGGCCGACGGCCTCGATCATTTCAATGGAGACCAGTTTGTCGAATTTTCCGCTAAGATCGCGGTAGTCCTTTTTTAACAGGGTGATGCGATCTTCCAGCCCCGCTGCGTTGATGCGGTTTTGGGCAAATTGGTGCTGTTCGTCGGAGATGGTGGTGGTGGTCACGTGCACCCCGTAGTTTCGGGCCGCATGCACGGCAAAGCCTCCCCAGCCGGTGCCGATTTCCACGATCCGGTCGCCGGGTGTAAGCTGCAGCTTGCGGCAAATTCGATCGTATTTGGCCTCAGATGCTTCCCTGAGGGTGCTGTTTGCCTGTTCGAATATTCCACAAGAATAGGTCATGGTGTCATCGAGAAACAGCGCATAAAAATCATTTCCCAGATCATAGTGGGCCAGAATATTCTTTTGGCTGCCCGCCTTCGTATTCTTTCTGACATAATGATAGAATTTGTAAAACGGAGCCGTCAGGCGCGCCAACCCTTTTTCCAGGTCTTCAAATGCTTTTTGGTTCAGGGCCAAAATGCGCATGACCATCGTCAAATCGTCTGCCGACCACAATCCCTCCATGTAGGCCTCGGCAGCGCCAATACTGCCGCCAAAAAAAATACGCGTGTATAATTGCGGATGATGAACGCTAATTACGGCCTGCAAAGAAAACCGATCCGAATCCTTACCGAAGTGATGACGATGACTATTTTCGATAAGTGTGATCCAGCCATGCGCCAATCTTTTTAGCAGCGATAATACTGCTCGGCGCGCGATGCGATCCAAACGCCGCTCTTTAAGCTCATTTAAATCAGGGGCCTCAGCGGGAATAATGAGTTCGGTCATTTAGGATCCCCTTCGATTATGGGATCTCTTTTTTTCGGATGGGAAAAAAAAGGTGTCCTTTTTAGAATCAGCCGCAATGCCTGCCAGTAAATCATGGCAATCACTTTGCCGGTCATCATCGGATATCGCAGGAGCACCCGTGTCAGGGACGATCGCGTGATTTCCCGGCGGTAAAGCGCAAGGCTGGCGTCAAAAAGCTTTTCTTCTCCCTGGTAATCTATCATGTGCACCCGCAGGGAATCCCCCGGCTCGCGAAAGCGCCAATCGTAGTGAATATCCATATCGATAAACGGTGATACATGAAATGACTTTGCCATCTGATGGCGCCGCCAGTGTTTAACGGGATGCT
The DNA here is from genome assembly GCA_963706575.1 of uncultured delta proteobacterium. GTDB lineage: Bacteria > Desulfobacterota > Desulfobacteria > Desulfobacterales > JAHEIW01 > JAHEIW01. Next base: position 148,890 of record CAVPNL010000014.1, read on the forward strand.
CATTTTGTTCGGCGCCTAAAACATAACAGTGGCGCTCTCTCCAGGGGGTGTTATGAATTTCCACGACGATGGTCTCCACTCTGGTATCTGCCGGATCATAGCAGTAATAAAAACTGGCCGGATTGAAACAATGACCAAAATATTTCAAATGGGCCAGCAGGCGAATCGGACCGTTCGGTCGACTGCCTAGCTGATCCTCAACAAGATCTGCGTACCGTCTGATCCAGCGGAATCGCCGGATTTCCAAAGTGATCCCGGCGGCGAAAACAGGCAATATTGAACCGTTCGTAAGACCACAGTGGATGAATATCAAACAGGGTCGGCAATTCGGCCAAATCGAGAAACATGAAAAATAGGCGATATTGAAACATGTTCGCTCGCGGCCTGAATCGCCGGTGCCGAATGCTCCCTTCATATATGCAACTATGCATGGTTCATTTCGCGATAAGTGGTCAAACAGTCAATTCGTTGAATACATATCATAAAAATAACCATAAAATTCCAGAGGTCAGCAATACGACTTTGATTATCGGCGTTCTTTTCTAAAGGCTTTTGCCAAAGTGCTTACATACCTCCAGCGCGCTGACAACGCCATCTTCATGGAAGCCATAACCCCAGTAAGCACCGGCGTAGTAAGTGCGATTAACCCCGTTTATTTCCTGGTGACTGTGTCTTGCCGAAAGACTCTCGGGATTATACACAGGATGATGATACATCAACTCCCGGTAAATGGTGGCCGGATCAATGGCTTTAGCCAAATTTAGCGAAACGCAAAGTTCCTTCGGTGCGCCGATACTTTGCAAGATGTTCATATCGTAAGTGACGGCGACACGGCCGAGATCCTCTTTTGGAATGTGATAATTCCAGCTGGCCCATGCTGCTTTTTTGCTGGGAAGCAAAGATTCATCGCAATGCAACACGGCCTGATTTTCCTGATAGGGGATAACGCCCAGAATATTCTTTTCGGTATCCGTTGGATCATCCAGCAGGGCTAACGCCTGGTCACTGTGAGCGGCAATGACCACCTGGTCGAATTTTTCGGCCACTTCATTTTGCGGTTGAATTTCAACCGCGTCCGGATACCGTCGAACCGATGCGACCGGACAGTTTAACCGGATCTGATCGGCATAGGGCTGGGTTATCGGTTTGATATATTGCCGCGACCGGCCTTTTATTGTGAGCCACTGGGGCTGGTCTTTGACGTTCAGAAACCCGTGATTTTTAAAAAATTGGGCAAAATAACGCGCCGGAAATTCATTGAATTTGACCGGATCCGCCGACCAAACGGCTTCACCCATGGGAATAATGAAATGCTGCACAAAGGCCTGGGAGTAAGCCTTGCCGGTTAGAAATGCAGCCAGTGTCAGTTGATAATCATCTGATTCCAATAGCGCTTCGGCATCCCGTTTGAAGCGCATGACATCCCACAGCATGCGATAAAAGGACGGCCGCAGCAGGTTGCGGCGTTGAATGAAAAGGGAATTAAGGGTGCTGGGACTGAATTCCAGACCGGTTTTCTCGCATTGCACGCTGAAGCTCATGACCGAGTCTTGCCAGCCCACGCCTAGGCGTTTCATCAGCTTCACGAAATTCGGATAGGTCCTTTCATTGAAAACGATGAATCCCGTATCCACCGCATACTGTTGCCCGTTGAGGGACACGTCCACGGTATGGGTGTGCCCGCCGACATAGTTATTGGCTTCGTAGACGACGACCTCGTGATCTTCACTGAGTAAATAGGCCGAGGTCATGCCTGAAATCCCGGTGCCGATGATGGCGATTCGCATTTCTTGCCCTCCAGCGGGTCCCTCAAATATCCGCCGAACTACATTTGGGTTGATGCTTCCGCGATGATACGGTTCTTATGGAGCACGTGCTCGGGAACGGGACGCAGATCCCTGACGATACCCAGCCAGGACATAAAAACCAGCAAGTAATAGGTAATGTCAATTTCCCACCGGAAAAAACCCTGGCGGGCGGAAACGGCATAGTGATGATGATTGTTGTGCCACCCTTCTCCCAAAGTGATCAGAGCGAGCAGCGCATTGTTGCGACTGGTATCGGACGTGTTGTAACGCCGGCTACCGTAGATGTGGTCAAAGGAGTTGATCGTCACCGTCGCGTGCAACAACACGACGGTGGAGACGAAAAATCCCCAGATGACCAGTTGCATTCCATTGGTCCCCAGTTGGGGCGCGAAGCGTTCGAGGATTTCACCGCAAACAAACAAAGCCAGGGCCAGCAGGATGGGGATGACCGTGTCAAAACGGTTCAGCCAGCGTAGTTCCGGAAATTGGGCCCATTCGGCAACGAATTTGTACTTGGTAGGAAAATTGGACCTGGAGGTTAACCAGCCGATATGGCTCCACCAGAACCCGTGACGGCTGGGTGAGTGCACATCCTGCTCTTGATCTGTAAAGCGATGATGATGGCGATGATGGGAGGCCCACCACAGAGGGCCGCGCTGGACCGACGCATTGCCCACTACCCCGAAGACAAACTGCCAGAAACGATTGGTCTTGAAAGCTTTATGGGAGAAGTAGCGATGGTAAAAACCGGTGATGGCAAACATACGGACGATGTAGAGCAGCAGGGCCACCATCACCGCTGTCCAGCTCCAGCCGACCCAGAAGACACCCAGGCACATCAGATGTAAAAAAATAAGCGGAACAATGCGCCACCAGTCCACTTTTTTAAAGTCTCCGGTTGGCATGGATTCGATATGTGCTTCTGCATCAAACCAGCGGATGACGGCCAGCGCCGGCGCAGAAGACAAAATAGATTTTATGAATCTGGCCATTTTTGGGGCAGCTCCTGGAAATATGTTCGATGAACTTAACCATGAATTTGAGACAAAATCAATAGTGCAATCCTCCTTGGCGAACATGCCCTTGACCATCGACCAAAAGCGGTTGCAACTTTTCTAGGGATGATATATTTGTTACGCGATTGGATTTTGCAGAATCAGGAAGCAAATCCCAATGAAGAACAAAAACGATACCAACACCCGCAGTGTGGAACCACTGAGTTTCTCAGATGCGCTGGCCCGAACCGTGCTCAATTCGTTATCGGCACATATCGCGATCTTAGATAAAAACGGCGTTATTCTCGAGACCAACAATGCATGGCAAACGTATGCCGTTAACAGCGGCATGCCGGAGACCTACGACCATAGAGGGATCAATTATCTTGAAATCTGTGATGCGACCACCGGCAGCGAGGCCGCGGGCGCAGCCAAAGTCGCCCAGGGTATCCGGGCGGTGATACGCGGCGACTTGGAAGAGTTTTTATTTGACTATCCCTGCCATTCAGAGGACGGCCCGCACTGGTACTACATGCGAACCATTCGCATGGCGGGTCCGGGCCCCATCCGAGTGGTGGTCAGCCACGAGGAAATTACGGCCTTGAAGCTGACTGAAGAAGCCTTGAAAAAGAGTCAGGAAGAACTTTTCGAACAAAAGCAAAGTCTGGAAGAAGTCAATATCGCCCTGAAAGTCCTGCTAAAACAGCGCGAGGCGGACAAGCTGGAACTGGAAAAAAAAGTCTTAACCAATGTCAAAGATCTCGTGCTGCCGTATGTCGAAAAATTAAAAAAATCACGGCTGAAACCCAAGGACAAGACGCTGGTAGAGATCATTGATACGCACCTGAATGATGTGATATCCCCCCTGCTGCAACACTTTGCCAATGCCAAAATTTTGTTGACGCCCCAGGAGATGCAGGTGGCCGGTCTGGTCAAAGACGGCAAAACGAGCAAGGAAATCGCCGATATCCTGAATGTTTCTGAAACCACGGTCAATTTTCACCGCAAAAACCTGCGCGTTAAATTCGGCTTGACCAATCAAACGACCAATCTGCGGTCTTACCTACTTTCTATTTCCTGACAGCGCTAATCGTAATATCCTTTTCGATCAAATAGGTAATAGGTATTTCCTATCATTAGACTCCGAATTCTCTCCCATTGCGTTTTTTGCTTTTGTGCATAAGTTTAAGCTGCTATCGAAAACCTTCGAAAACTGATTCAACTTCACTTCCAAGCCGGCTCCCGGCCGCATACATGATGAAGTTGGTACATAATAAATCCGAATTCAAGGGCAGAAAGAATACCGATGTTAGATACGAACCGAATTACTTCAGACAGTGTGTTAGATTTGATATTTAACCTCAAATGGAAAAGTAATCGTGCCGTGCACACTGACAGTTACCAGGCCAGCCGGGTAAACATGTGGCGCGATTTATTGCCGCCGGTGCTGTTGGATACTTTACTGAACAAAGAGGCAGGTGAACGGGTGCAAGTGCCACTCGAAGATGGTGAGGCTGTTAAAGCTTTCACGAAACAAAACTTATTCGACATCCATTGTACCCAATTTGACCGCCAGGCTAGCACGGATGTGGTTAGCGAGCCCCGCCTGGGGCGTTTTTATCCTAAAGGGCTGTTGAAGGGAATTGCCGGAATATTCAGGGCTAATGTCCAGCCATTCCGATGTGTTGGACTAAACAACGGCCATATGACGGTCGATTTCAACCATCCGCTGGCCGGTAAAAATCTTCATCTTTCTGTCGTCATCGGAAAAGTGGGGCTTAGGAGCGTCGAGCGTGGCGGGACGTGTATCGACTGGATGGAAACCCTGACCAACGGGCCCGGCATGCAGGCCCGTTGGCAAAATCAGAAGACGGATTATTTCTCCGACGACGCCTTCGGGCGGGATGACGACCAACCCGATGAAAATTTTTACCGCAAACCTAGATTTGTCTACCATATCGATGACACCGCTTGCGAGATGGTGAGAAACACGTACGGGCGCTTTTTGACTGATGGGATGCAGGTTCTGGATTTAATGAGCAGCTGGCAGTCACACATTCCCGCCAATTTACATTTGGATCGACTTGTCGGCCTAGGGCTCAATGAAGATGAACTCAAGAGAAATTCGCATCTGAGTGAATTCCGGGTTCACGATCTGAATGCCGACCCCGCGCTGCCATTCGAATCCAACACCTTTGATGCAGTCGTCAACACGGTATCCGTTGAATATTTAACTGACCCCTTGGCAGTCTTCAGGGAGGTTTCACGGATTTTGCGACCGGATGGCTATTTCATCGTTACCTTTTCAAATCGATGGTTTCCGACCAAGGCCATTAAGATCTGGCCGACACTTCATGAATTTGAGCGTATGGGACTGGTGCTGGAATACTTTTTGCGCGCAGGTGAATTTAAAGACCTTCAAACCTATTCCATCCGGGGACTGCCACGGCCACATGATGACAAATATTTTCCGGAGCTGTTGTATTCCGATCCGGTCTATGCCGTATGGGGAAGGAAACAATAACGAATGATAGATATCGTTCGTAATGGTGACCATGAAATGAATCCGACAATAATTGCATCAATTTTGGGGATGGTAATAATCCTCTCTGGTTGCACAGGAGTTCCCGATGGATTGGAACCTGTAACCGGTTTCGAGGCTGACCGATATCTGGGAAAATGGTATGAAATCGCCAGACTCGACCATTCCTTTGAACGCGAATTGAGCAATGTCAGCGCCACCTACACGCGAGGGGAGAACGGGAATATCCGGGTTAGGAACAGGGGTTTCAATGCCAAAACCGCGACCTGGAAGCAGATCGAGGGGCGGGCCCGCTTCATTGAAGACGATACCGTTGGCAGCCTGAAGGTTTCATTTTTCGGGCCTTTTTACGGCGGGTATCATATCATCGCGTTAGACCGGCAAAACTACAGTTATGCAATGGTGGCCGGACCGAGCAATTCGTATCTCTGGATACTGTCCAGGCGTAAGACGCTGGATGAATCGATTTATGCAAAATTGGTTTCCCAGGCCGATGCTTGGGGTTTTGATACCAGACAGCTGATCAGGGTTGAGCATAATCTGCCCGACGAAAGGGTGCAGCTTGCAGAAAATACCATCAAGACCGATTCAAAGGAAAATATCAAAATGATAACCTCCTGCCCATCAACACCCAATTGTGTGTCTTCCATCGACAGAGATCGCAAGCATTTTATCGAGCCGCTGCGCTTCGCGGGCAGCGTCAAAGATGCAAAGTACAGGCTGCTGAATATTCTCTCTGAACTTAAACGGGCTCGGATCGTGACAATTGAAAATGATTTTATTGAGGCCGAGTTTACTTCTTTTGTTTTCCGCTTCGTCGATGATGTCGAATTTTACTTTGATGATCGCCATAAGATCATTCATGTAAAATCGGCTTCACGATTAGGATATTCCGATCTGGGGGTCAACCGTCGTCGAGTAGAAAAAATTCGCAAACGCTTTAACCAAAAGGAATAAAAATGGCCCCCAAAAATAAAAACACCTACTTTATCGTCAAAGACAAACATGGCAATGACCTTCTTTGTCCGTTGCATACGGTTAAGAACAAGAATGCTGTTTTTGATTCGGAGTTCAATGAGTGCGTCGAAAAAGATGTGGTGGAGAGATATTCCGGCAATATTGACATTGAATCCCATTAGCGGGCACATTATTTCCTGCCGGATTTTTTCGGTTCGGCTTCCCCGGCTCCGCGGGTTCGAGTTTTTTGACGCATTTCATCCTGGCGCATGGGCATGGCATCGATCAGGTCAAAAACGTCCTGCAGGTGCGTTCGATCCTGGCGGTTCAGCTTTATGCTGCCATCTTTGCCGACCAGGATGAGGCTGAATGTATTGTGGGGTATTGCAAAGCGATCGCGAATCTTTTCCGGTTTACCGAATGGCAGTTTTTTACCCTTATTTTGCCCTTAAAGATTGTTTATTGCAAATTAGCAGATGTGTATAACTATTAATATGATGATGTTAAAAAAAATCTACTAAAAAATCAGGAGCTAATTATGAAAGTAAATTTAAAATGTTTTGCGACTCTGGTAAACCCAGACAGGTGCGATTTTAAAGAAAGTACCCCATACGATCTGGGAGACGGCCAAACTGTTAAAGATCTGGTTCAACGCGCGGGGATTGCCGGAGAAGACGTGAAGATCGCTTTTGTGAACAGCCGGATAGTAGATTTCGGTACAGTCCTATCCGACGGGGACCGGGTTGGGCTGGCCCCGGCTGTCGGGGGGATGTAAACCCTATCCGTAAACGCAATAACCATACTAAAACCTAATATAAGAAAGGAGATGTCACATGGACGTTCAAGATTATTGCAAAAGCATGGAAACCGAAATGACCGCCTGGAAGGCCAAGCTTTATGATGTTACGCGAAAGGTCGACAAACTGGGAACAGCTGAAAAAGAGAGGGTCCTGCCCAATATCGAAGACCTTCACATGTTACTTGAAGAAATGTCGGACCGGGTGGAGAAATTGAAAAACGAATGCCCCTCTGATTGGAGCCCAATCAAAAACGAGATTGAAGAGGGTAGTATCGATATGCGTGGAAAGTTCGAAGAAACGATGGAATATATCGGCAAAGCCGCACCGGTTTCGATTCCGGGATAAACTTGCAGCGACCCGGTTTGTTGCTCAGGCTTTGAAAAGCAAACCAATTGGCGTCTCGTAAAGTTGCAGTGATAAGGTGCCACTCAAATAGCAGGCGCGGATGGAGAAATCCGCGCTTGTTTTTTTATGACATAAAGTATATTTACGGCGCCTTGCAGGACATTGCCTCCTCGATGTCCTTTTCCGTGATACCCAGAAGATGAAAAACATGGTTGAAATGGGCCTTGGACAAGGCCACGTTGGCAACCCGGTCCAATCCCTTCTTGGCATTATAGGCGATACCCAACCCCGCCTGAGTCAGCATTAATGAATCATTGGCACCATCGCCGATGGCGACCACCTGGTCGAGTGGAATGCCCGCATCACATGCCACCTGGTTGATGAGACGGGCTTTTTGAGCAGCGTTGACGATATCTCCCTTAACCTTTCCGGTCAGGGTGCCGTCTTTGATCTCCAAACGGTTGGCGAAGGCAAAATCCAGATTGAATTTATCCTTCAGCGATTCGGCAAAGATATCGAATCCTCCAGAAACGATCCCCAATTTGAACCCGAGCCATTTGAGGGTTGTCAAAAGCTCCTCCGCCCCCTGGGAAAGCGTCATTTGATTTCTGATCTCCATCACATCTGCGAGTGGCAGACCCCTGAGCATGGCCACCCGTTGCCTGAGAGATTCTTCAAAATCAAAGTCGCCGCGCATAGCCTTATCCGTGATTCTGGCAACTTCCCGATGGACACCCATTTTGCGGGCCATTTCATCAATGCCCTCCATTGCCACCAGGGTGCTGTCCATATCAAAGCATATCATGCGCTTGTTTTTGCGATGTGCAACCATATTTTGAACGGATAGGTCAACATTTAAATCGCGGCTTTTTCCCATCATGCGGCTTTTCAGACGGTCTAGATTTTTGACTTCGACGATGTCTACAATCATTTCAAAAGAACGAGCGCCGTGATGCGTTTGGCTGAATAACATCTCGATATTTGCATTTTCCTCTGCCAGCACTTTTGACAGATCAGCGATGGCGCGCGTATCGCCGAAATAGGTGAGGACCAGTCGTTTGCGAAGGTCTATTCTTTTAATTTGATCCGGCGCAAGCAGTTGGAAGTTGAGTGTAAGATTGAGTTGATTGGCCTCGAAAAGAAGGTCTTTGATGGCGCTGTCTTTGGATTGATTCGTTGCTTCAAATTTTAACAAAAAGTGCAGTCCGATGGTTTGTTGCAGCGAAGCCTGTTGAATGTCCTTTATTTCAATTTGGTGATTTTGCAGCACTTTCGCAAAAGCAGCTATAATTCCGGGACGATCAGGTCCGGAGATGTTGACGAGTAGCAAGTTTTCTTCTGCCATACCATAGCTCCTTATTAAAAGAATTCATTCGGTTAGGGCATTGGCGGCCGCCGTATTGAACCGATAATGAAGTAATTTTCCGGAAGACTCATGTGACATGGACAACGATGGCATGTTCCCGGATGCCGTTGTTCCCATAGCCCAATACGTTCCAGTGGGCGGTCTCAGGCTGTGGGTTTCCGCTGTTATCGGTTGCGCGGGCCATTATCGTGAATTCGCCTGCCTGTTGAACATCCCACAAATACTCCCAATGTCGCCAGGCATAGGTTTCTTGAGGGCCGATCAAGCTTGCCGGCTGCCACGTTCGGCCGTCATCAACCGATATGTCGACCGCCTGAATGCCGGCTTCGCCGGCATAGGCGGCACCGCGAATCGGCACGATGCCTGCCGGAAGTGTTTCATCATTTGCCGGCTCAACAATAATTGATTTGACACTGATGTTTTTAACGACTTCACCGGATTTTGAATCTTCGCCTTTCTGAAAAATGCGGTATACCTTGTCCATAAAAAAACCTTCATGCGGTTGATCAAGCACCTTGATCTTGTGAAGCCACTTGACACAGTTGGCGCCGGTCCAGCCCAAAGCCAGCGCGCGCAGGGGGTAGCCGTGTTTGAGCGGCAGGGGTTGTCCATTCATCTCGTAGGCAAGCAGGGTGGAGTCAATGGCTTTTTCCAGCGGAATGCTGCGGATAAATTTTATTGCGGCCGATCCCAGAGGCTTATCTAAACCTTCAAAGCTGACATGTCGGGCACCTTTTCTAAGTTCGGCCTTAGCGATCAAATCTCTGAACCGGATGCCTCCCCAGATTGCATTGCCCACGCCGCCAATCGTCCAGGGATTACCGGAAGCTTTTTCTTCAAGTAAAGAGCGACTGTTGCCGGAGCATTCCAGGGTGTTGACCACCTCCACTTTCGGCATGCGCCGGATTTCCTCGAAGGTCAAGGTCAGCTTGTGTCTCACCAGGCCTTCAATGCTCAGCTTCCACGATGAAAGCTTGATCGGCCTTTGCATGATCTGGCCCTGATTGCGCTTAAAGAATACCGCATTATCGGTGGTCCAGGTGCGAAGCGATTCGATCGGTGTTTCGGCATTGAGGGGTTTTTCCGTCATGACCCGCATTTTTTTCTTCATAGCGGCACCTCTGAAATCAATAATTATAGATGATTCATATTCTTACTATAAAAAGCGAATTGCTTTAACACTTCTTTATTCCCCCTTATCCATGCGGTCCCATTTGCGATCTATATGCGGTTCACCGCGTGCGTGCCGGCGGCAAGGCGCAAGTGGTATGCAGTTTGGGTGTAAATCGTTCAGGACCATATATGATGGGCCTGTTGATGGATTTGGCAATGGCTTTGAGCATGCCGAAAAAAATCCACTGATGGAAGGGATAAAGCCCGTACCAGTACAGCATGCCGAATATGCCTTTGGGTAAAAACCGCGAGAGCATCTGCAATTCCACCTGAGCGCTGCCAATGGGGGTGATTTGAAATTCGAGCAATGCATCTCCCGGTGTTTTCATTTCCGCCACCAGCAGCAAACGCCGGGGTGCCTCGACTTCCAAAACCCGCCAGAAATCCAAAGCGTCACCGACGCCAATCTCAGAAGGATGACGGCGTCCCCGCCGCAGCCCGACACCGCCCACCAGCCGGTCTATGATGCCCCGCAAGCGCCACAGAAAGTTGCCGAAGTACCAGCCGGTTTTACCGCCGATGCGACAGACGGATTGCCAGACATCTGCGGCGGTTGCCTGCAGTTTTACGCGATAACCGCAGCTCATGATGGTTCCGCCGGCCCAATCGGCGTCGCCGCAGTGGGCCCATTCAGGTTCCAGCAAATTGCCGGCATCCATCCAGCAGGTATCCACCTGCTCTTGCTGGATGCGATCCAGCGCCAACCGGATCGCTTCACGGCAGGTCAGCAATTTCTGCGGAATAATCGACTGAATCCGATTTTCGGTGCAGACCGCATCGCTGGTCAATCCTTCCGTCAACGGCAGCGCTATTGATTTGGGAACCGGGCTGATCAGATGGATCCACAGGGCACTTAGGGTGGGAGTGAGAACCGGTACCGGTATGATCAACCGCTTGGCAAGATGCGCCTCCTCGGCATAGATATCCAACAAATCACGATAGGTCAGAATGTCCGGACCGCCGATATCGTAGGTTTGACCAACGGTTTGGTCATGTTCAAGGCAGCCGATCAGATAGGTGATGACATTGCGGATGGCGATCGGCTGATTTAATGACCGCACCCAACGGGGCGTGGTCATGATCGGCAGACGTTCAACCAGGTAACGCAGAATTTCAAAAGAGGCACTGCCCGATCCCAGGATCATGGGCGTCCGTAGATCCGTTGTGGGGACCGCACCGGACTGCAAAATCTCGGCCACCTCGATGCGCGATTGCAGGTGTTTGCTCAAGGATGCCTGCTTGGCCTCCGCCAATCCGCCCAGGTATATCATTCTTTCCAGCCCTGTGGCGGCGGCGGCTTCCACCATGTGGCGCGCGGCCCGCCGGTCGGCCTCAACGAACTTTTTTTTCTGGGCAATCATGGAGTGGACCAGGTAATAGGCGGCCCAGCATCCAGCGGCTGCTTTTTTAAGGGATTCAAGGTCAAGAACATCCCCCTGGACCAACTCCACCTGATCATGATGGGCCCAGGGGCGGCAGGCCACTTTTGCCAGGGTACGGCCCATGGCCCGCACCCGATACCCTGCATCGAGCAAGGCCGGAATGAGCCGGCCGCCGACATAGCCGGTGGCACCGGTGACGAGTATTGGTTTTGAATGCATAACAATCCTTTTGAAATTGGATTTTAGAATTTGTTTCGTATTTCGGCCAATTTTATAAGATCAGGCGTGCTTTGAATTTTATCTCTGATTGCACCTGGATCAGCTTTCAAAGACTTTAATCTTTTCCTATACGTGAGTTCTCAATTTGAGCTCCACCGGATGCGGGTTCAGGTAAGTCTGCATCTTGAGATACGGTTGATCATATTTGCGCACATAATGATTAATCAAGGTAAGCGGAACGATCAGGGGTGCAAACCCCTGTCGGTACAGCGCGGACACCTCCAGCAGCTCCTGTTTCTCATCTCCGGTTAACTGCTTCTTAAAATAGCCCAGCAGGTGCTGCAACACATTGATATTCTTTTTTACGGTGGTTTTGAGTTCCAGGGCTTGCATTAGAAGATGCTCATATTGGCTGTAAAGCTCTTTAATGGGCATTTTCTTGCCGCCGGCAACGGTCTTTCCCATCAGCCGGTAGTGTTTCTGGCTGTGGGACAAAATTAAAAGTTTATTGCATGTATGGAAATTCACAAGGTTTCCCATACTACGCTTTTTTTTGATGCTATCCCGCCAGCGTTTCAAGGTAAAAATGCGCTCGATAAAATTTTCTCGAATCTCCGGATTGTGGAGTCGACCGTCATCCTCGACCGGTATGCGCTGAAAATGGTCCATATACGCCCGGGCAAACATGCCTACCCCTTTCTTTTCCGGCATTCCCTTTTCGCTGTATACTTTCACCCGTATCATGCCGCTGGAAGGAGAATCGCACTTGAAAATAAAGCCACACAGATCTTCTTTTTCGAGTTCTTTTACGCGCTCTTTGGCCCAGCGGGTCATTTGATCGGTGTGATCCGTTTTACTCTTGAAAGTAATCAGACGGGGGTTTTCAGGATCACCGACCAGACGCATTGATTCCCTGGGAATCCCAAAACCAGCTTCGACTTCGGGGCACACGGGAACGTATTCAACAAACTGGCCCAAGGTATCTGTCAAGTATCGATCGCGCTGATGACCGGCATTCCAACGCACATTATTTCCGAGCAGACAGCTGCTGATCCCAAGTCTTATTTTTTCTTGCATGCCAAATCTCCTCTCGAGCTGGATGTTCGTTGAACAACAGATAGAAATCGCCGCGTCATTCAGTCGCATCTTTGGTGAAATGTCATTTTTTTATAGTCGTATTTATGCTAATTATCAAAACTGACACAAACCACAGAAGGGGTAACAGATAAATATGTTGGACCAAATGAAAGCCCTGGCCAGAGAAAAAAACACGTGCGTGCTGGCGACGGATGCCGGCGGAAAACCGTATTGTTCCCTGATGGCTTACGTGACCGACGCATCCTGTCAAGAAATTTACATGGTGACGCACAGAAACACGCAAAAATACAAAAATCTGATGAAAAATCCTGCGGTCAGTCTGCTGATCGACTCTCGTGAAAAAACACCTCGCAACCGTGTTCAGGCACTTACGGTGGAAGGATCTTTCCATAAAATCGAGGACGACGCTAAACGAACCCAGATCAGAAGAATGTTGATCAAAACGCATCCGCATCTATCCGATTTTATCGATCATGCCGAAGCGGAAATTTTTTGCATTAAAGTCGGTTCGTTCCTGTTACTCAACGGTCTCAGCGAGGCGCATTTTCAGGCGATGTAAACCTGTATTTTAGATAAAAAATTTCTTCAGTCCGTGCGCATTTCGAATCGGATCACCATCCTCCGGCGGCGGACCATCGGGCAAAAGATGGTTATTTTAAAGACAGTTTTTAGATTTCCCCCGTTCCAATGGTAACGATCCCCAAATAGCCATCCACGGTGATTTTATCTCCGGTTTCAATCAGGGCAGTGGCCTCCGGAATACCGGTGACGCACGGCAGCCCGTATTCCCGAGCGATGATGGCCCCATGGATCAGCATGCCGCCCCTGCGCTCCACCACGGCTGAAGCCAGGGGCACCACAAACGTCATGTTGGGGTCCACCGCATCGCAGACCAGCACTTCTCCATGTTTGAAATCCGCCAGATCGGCATGTTGCCGAATCAGCCGCGCTCTGCCGTTCGCTATACCGGGACCCCCCGGCTGGCCGATCAACTGCCTGGGCTTAATATCAAATGTGGCCCCGGCCTTCATGCGGTAGGGGTTGAGGGTCTCTGCCGAATGATCCAGATCGGCTAAGACCGCTTCTAATTCGTTGGCTGTCGAAGCGTCAGGCCCCTTGGATTGCGCGTTTTCAATTCGCTGTCGGGCTTCTCGAATCGCTGCCAGTAATTGGGCCTCGATTCTGCCCAGGTAAATATTGTCATCATCTCTTAATTGATAGCTGGTGCGGCCCAAATCGAGATACTCGACGGCCTGGGTTCGTTGATCGCCCGCAAAGCAAGCTAAAAATTTTTCTTTAAGGATTTCCACGTTCGCGGATTTTTGCCGGCCACCTGGGGCGGGAGGATGATTTGCCATTTCAAGTAAAATTTTGATCAACGGTTCCGAATCCTGAACACACTGGCTCCCACCGGTCACGGCGCAGGAAAGGTCACCAAATTGGCGGATAAAGGTTTCAACTCGGGTTTGAAAATCAGGGTCGGCCTCGGCATAAAGGCCATTTTGTAATTGCGCTGCCAGCCGGTGATTGTTGCGAATCTGATCAGCCAGATCCTCCAGCATTCGGTTGCGCTCCAGACTGGCCATTTCCGTTTGGGTCAGCAGGTCGACAAACTCGTAAGGGTCTTCGGGCTGGATGGCATCATTGTATACCTGACCAAATAATCGCACACCATGGGCAAACGGGATAAAATCATCCCAATAAACATTGACCCAATGGTGATTGATTTCCCAGCGACGTTTGATTTCTTCTGCCAGGGATCGATCGGATAACAGGGATAAGTCGATGGCCGCCAGTTCTTCTGCGGCAGCGATCATACCCGGAATCAGCTCCTGCTCGATTTTTTTTCGCAGCGATTTCAGATTCTCAAAACTGCGGTGCAGACTCAAATACCAGCCGCGGTTGTCTTCGGTTTTACCGGTGGAAAGGGTTGTGATGGGTCGTGACTGCAGGACAACCAAAGACTGGTCCTTGTATGTCCATTCGACGTCCTGGGGTGCGCCGAAGAAATCTTCCGCCCGGCGCGCCTGACTGAATACTTCCCGGGTTTCTTGTGCGTTCAGCGGAGGCATCTGGGACATGCTTTCGGGCAACGGGTTCAACTGAACCCCTTGTTCAATCGGAACCATCCAATAGCGGCGGGTCGCCGGTGTGTGGGAAATTATCCGATGGGTTTTTCTATCCAGTATCCAGCGATCCGGCTCAACCGTGCCGTCGACCAGCCCCTGATTTAAACCGTAAACGGATTCGATAACACCCTGGGAGGCATCATTCGGGTTTTGGGTAAATACCACACCGGACCGATCGCCGGGCACAATCGCCTGGATCACCACGGCCATCGTACTTTTTTCAACACTCAAACCGATTTCCTGGCGATACAGTAAGGCCGCGTCCGACCACAGGGAGGCCCACACTTTGAGGATATGTTCCAGGATCGCATCGATTCCGCTGATGTTAATATAGGACTCGTGTAACCCGGCAAAAGAAGCTTTGGCGGTGTCTTCCTCCGGGGCGGATGACCGCACAGCCACCGGTTTATCTTTGAAGCGGGACTGAATAACAGCGTTCAAGCGTTTTGCGATGTTATCCGGGATCTGCTTCCGCAGAAACATGTTGCGGATTCGGGTCGCGCAATCCCAGATCTCCTCCCATCGCATCTCCTTAAAATCTTTGCGATGCAGTTCAAGCTGGATCCGCTCCCGCAGTCCCGTGCGATCGACGTATTCCTGATAGGCATCGCTGGATATGCATACGGTCTCCGGAATCTGAAAGCCGTTCTTGGCCAATAACGCCAGGGCATATCCTTTTCCGCCGACTCGCGGCCGATCTTCATGCTGAATATCTTCTGCGGATATAACCCACTTCATTGGTTTAGGTGCAATTCCATGACGTTTTGAAAGTTTTGAACCATAAAGTAGGATTTTGCCGACACCCTGACCAATGCGCAAGACGGTGAACGAACAAAATCTTCAAGGTGCGGATGTTTTTTCAGATACCGTTCCAGGATCGGCTGCCGTTCCGAGCCGACGACTTCGGTTGCATTGCCGACTACCGTGACGGAAACGGCCCGATGGAAATCAACGGTCTGATTGGTACTGCTGTTGACGAGAAGCGCTACCCTGGAGTCGGCTTTTAGATTTTCAAATTTGCGGGTCGTTTTGGGTGTTACGAAGAAAAGATGCCTCAAATCCTCGGTGGCATAAAATGCAACCAGGCTGGCATACGGCTGTCCTGAACGATGGGTCGCCAGGACTCCGAGATTCTGAGATTCAAACAGTTTCCTGAGTCGTTGGTGTATGGCTTGCGTTTTATCCATAAAAACCGCTTATACTGACTCAACGATGATTATTGGCAGCGCTGCATTTTTAAAACAGACCACAGTCGACCTGTGGAAAAAAGCCAGGTCACTGAAAGAAGCCGTGAGGTATTGCTCGCGAATCAAAGAGAGCACCCGGGGCGGACTGTCAAAGGCATTGGACGTCCGCCCAGACCTATCAGAGACGGTTTAAAATGCACTGCGGTTACGATCCATCCCCGATGAGCGGCAATTCCTGATCCACCTTAAAAAATACCAGGAAATTTGGCTTCCTCTTTTTTTATCAGGGTACTGCCTGCGGCGCAAGGACTTAAGCAGATCGGTGTCCTTTTCCTCCCGAATCTTCGTCAGGAAAAGTCGCTTGCCTTTGTAACCAGGTCCGTCTTCATGGAACAAATAAGCTGCATGGGAGTTGGTTTGAAGGTTAGTATGGGTTAGACGATCGCGCATAATCATAGCGATGGTACCATCTTCCATGAAGTGCGGTCTGGCATATACGGCGGCATCCACTTTGCCATCATCATCGGCGGTGGCCAATATTCCGACACCTTTGTATTTTCAAAGTATTCCTTGAAGGTCCATGGGATCCTCCTATTGTCCATAGTGTTTTATTGAAATGGGCAAGGCAGGAACCGATCGATCTCTTCCTTGCTGTTTATGAAGCTCCAGATTCGACCTGTATTGCACGCTTCTACTTTTATCCCTGAACGTCAATTCCCAGATCACAGCCCAGATGGGGATCTTTATCTTCACATTCGAAATTTTGCTCACGGGTATCAACATGTCCTTCTTCTCTTTCTTGATCTGATTCAACGTAATCTTGTATTGTGTTCATAATTGGCCTCCTATAGTTTTTTTTAAGTGTTTCATGATTAATACTATATGCACACCCAAAAAATGTGCAACCAGAGAGAATTAGGCGTTTTATGATAGGAAAAACCTATTAT
>CAVPNL010000015.1:0-529517 GCA_963706575.1 uncultured delta proteobacterium
ACCGAAACGCCGTTTTTGGCCAGCGGTTGGGTTAAGGAGAAAATAATGCCAATTTCAGAAAAGTCTAATAGCCCCTGAACCTTAAAACATCGCCAGCCGGTTTCGCTGGTTGTTCCCGGGGCAAGGCGGGCCTCCGGGCAAACAAGGGTCAATTCCGCTTCGGTGCGGGTGAGCGAATAGAAGCCGACCTCACCAATCCAGTCCGGAAGCGGTGCCGTGGGTTCGAAGCGGCAAACGGCCATCCGTTCGGGGAGTATTTTCAGTGAACGCTTTTTGAGCTTCATATTATATTTCAGTGAATTTGTTAAAGACGGCGTTCAGTGGGATTGCGAATCTATATATGTTGTATTTGATTAAAAAAAACATACAATATATAGTAACAAATATCAAAGGCGAAAATGAATATAATGAAATCCGCTAGAATAAATATGCTGCTGGGGGCATTAAGCGGCCTGCTGTTGACCGGCGCATTTCCGAAAATCGGGCTGGACTGGCTGGTTTGGTTTGCGCTGGTACCGCTGCTGGTGGCAATTGCGAATCTTTCTATTAAACAAAGCTTTCGGATCGGTTTTATCGCCGGCCTGGTTCATTATCTGACACTGCTCTACTGGGTGGTACCCGTCATGCGAACATACGGGTATCTTCCCCTGTACCTGAGTGTTGTGATTCTGTTTCTCTTTGCAGCGGTTCTGGCATTTTTCCCGGCTGTTTTTTCGATGACCCTTGCCGCGGTCGGCATCACGCCTTTGCGGTGTCTGATCACAATGCCCTTGCTATGGGTGGCGCTGGAATATATTCGAACCTTTATTTTCACCGGGTTTCCATGGGCATTGCTGGGGCACTCGCAATATCTGCGGCACCATTTGATTCAAATCGCCGATCTGTTTGGCGCATATGGGGTTTCCTTTTTAATTGTCCTGGGTAATACGGCTGTTTTTCTGGTCATCACGTATATCAGCCGAAAAACGTGGCACAGCAGACCCATTTCAAAGCCGCTGGTGTTTGGCGCAACCGCGCTGTTTGCCATAGGATTCCTTCTCAGCTGGATCTATGGCGCCTGGCGCATTAAGGCAACCGACCATCTGATTGCCGCAGCACCAACTGCGCGGGTTGCCGTCATCCAGGGCAATATCGATCAGTCGGAAAAATGGGCCCCTGTGTTTCAAGGCGCGACCATCAAGACCTACCACCGGTTATCGCTTGCAGCAAAATCAGAAAATCCCGATCTGATCGTCTGGCCCGAATCCGCCACACCGTTTTTTTTGTTTTACGACAAGCGTCCGACGGAAAATGTGCTGGCCGGTATTGAACAGGCAAACAAGGATTTTCTCATCGGAAGCCCATCCTTTGTGCGTCAGAATAAAAAGGTCACCTATCACAACAGCGCCTACCTGATTATTCCCGGAACCAAAAACATCAGCAAATACGACAAAGCCCACCTGGTTCCTTATGGCGAATATGTGCCCTTTAAACGCTGGCTGCCCTTTTTAGGCAAGCTTGTCGCCCAGGTGGGTGATTTCCGCCCGGGAACACCCGGCAAGACCCTGCCCTGGAAAGAGTATGCCCTGGGCGTGCAAATCTGTTACGAAATTATTTTTCCCGGTCTTTCCCGGGCGATGGTAAAAAACGATGCCGTCTTGCTGATCAACATCACCAACGATGCGTGGTTCGGCACCACCAGCGGGCCTTACCAGCATTTTTCCATGGCCATATTTCGCGCGGTGGAAAACCGGCGGGCACTCGCGCGGGCAGCCAATACGGGCATCAGCGGCTTCATCGACCCCGTCGGCCGGATTTAACCTCTACTCCGCTGCTCGAGGAAGCCGCGGTCACCCGGACGCTGCCGTTGATTCACAAAAAAACATTTTACACCCGTTTCGGGGATCTGATGGCGCTGGCTTGCCTGGCAGGCACAATTTTTGTTATACTATTTGAGTTTGGCAAATCCGCGCTTAAATTTCAAAAAAAGCCCCGGTAGATTTATCCTAAGGGGTTTTGGGGCAGCAACGAAAAGAGATGGGACGCACTCGAGTTTATTGAAATATGCTTTTTTTGAAGGAGGTAAATAAAATGTCTGTGGAACTTAAACAAAACTTAAAGGATCTTCAACAAAAACTGGTAGACCTGCGGGGCTATCTTTGACCTTGCGGGTAAAGAAAACCGCCTGGCTGAAATCGAACAGGTTATCGCCAAAGATGCATTCTGGGACAATCCGGAAGAAACCAAACCCATCCTGCAAGAGCGCACGTCACTTTCAAATAAAATTGAAAAATTCAAAAAGCTGACGGACGATCTGGAAGAAAATGAAATTCTGCTGGATCTGGCAGTTGATGAATCTGATGAAGAAACCCTTGCCGAAGTCACAAAGCAAATTGCCGGCCTGGATCAGAAAATTGCAGCCCTATCGCTGGAGCTGATGCTCGACGGTGAAGACGATGGTAAAAACGCCATCGTATCCATAGATGCCAGCAGCAGAAACCGAAGCCCAGGATTGGGCTGAAATGTTATTTCGGATGTTATACCCGCTGGGTGGAGCGCCGCGGTTATCAAATCGAGCTGATTGATTTCCAGCCCGGAGATGAGGCCGGGATAAAAAGTGTGACCTTCACCGCCGGCGGCGAAAATGCGTACGGGTATCTAAAATCGGAAATCGGGGTGCACCGCTTGGTCAGAATATCACCGTTCAACGCCAGCGGAAAACGCCATACCTCTTTTGCGTCCGTATTCGTCTATCCCGAAGTGGACCAGGAAATCGTGGTGGACATTGAAGACAAAGACCTGCGAATCGACGTATTCCGGGCCAGTGGCGCCGGCGGTCAGCATGTCAACAAAACCAGCAGCGCCGTGCGCATCACCCATCTTCCCAGCGGTATCGTTGTGCAATGCCAGCAGGAAAAATCCCAGCACCGTAATAAAGATATGGCTTTAAAGGTATTGAAAGCCCGGCTTTACCAGACTGAAAAACAAAAGCAGGAGGATAAGCTGCAGGAGGTTCACGACGGCAAAGATGACATTGCCTGGGGCAGTCGGATCCCCGCTCCTATGTCCTGCATCCCTATCAGATGGTAAAGGATCACCGCATCAATATGGATATCGGAAACGTCAATGATGTGCTGAACGGCGAATAGATCCATTTATCGAGGGGGTGCTGCTGGCCAAAAAGCACAAATAATTTCACTTCGTTCAATGATCGTGCGGCCTGTCAGCCGCACTTTAAGAGCGGTCTTTCAGACCTCGAGGAGCGTTGCTTCGGAACTTGAAGCGCTAAAACTAAACTCATCCGAACCAATATGGCGGCAAAATGCCGCTCCCATTCTCAAAATATTATGTGGGAGTGGCTTGCAGCCACGAATCAAAAACGCGATCTGCTAAGCGGATAACTTTTTTTCCAAAAAAGCAGCAACGGCCAGCCCGTCATGACGTGTCGTTTTCCGCCATGAATTGTCCTCTTAGAGCCATGAAGGGTCGTTTGCCGCCATGAACTGGCAACACACAAAGTCGCCGCAGCGCATAGTTCATAGCGCATAGCCATTATACAAAAGTAAAAAGCCGGACGGATAACAAGCCTGTCCGGCTTTCATTTGTTTATTGATTTAGACAAAAAGTGATTGCGGAAAAGGGTCGTTTCTGAATAGAAACCGATTACCAGCCGAGCGTGAGAAAATCATGCATCGAATCGGCCGCTATTCTCCCGGCGCCCATTGCCAGTATGACAGTTGCCGAACCGGTTACAATGTCACCGCCGGCCCACACGCCCTTTTTGGTGGTTTTGGCAGTCTTGTCATCCACATCGATGTAGCCCCATTTATTTAAACTCAAGCCATCGGTGGATTCGGGTCAGGATGGGATTGGCCCCGGTGCCCACGGCCACAATCACCAGATCACACTCCAGTTCAAATTCTGAGCCCTCAATCGGAACGGGTCGACGCCGCCCGGAGGCATCCGGTTCGCCCAGTTCCATTTTGAGGCATTCCATCCCGATCACGCGGCCTTTATCATCTCCAATAAATTTCGTTGGCGCCGCCAGAAAAAAGAACTCGACCCCTTCTTCCTCGGCGTGGTGAACTTCTGCGCCCCTTGCCGGCACCTCAGCCCTTGAACGTCGATAAACGATGCGGGAGTTCTCCGCGCCCAAACGCAAAGCGGTGCGGGCGGAGTCCATCGCCACATTTCCGGCACCGAGGGTAACCACATTTTTACTTATAATAATGAGCATATCATGCCTACACAGGGGGAAAAATCACCTCTCATCAGATTCGACGTCAGGTATTCATTGGCAGAATAGATGCCGATAGATTTTTCCCGGGAACATCCAACAGCCGGTAGGCCGGCGCCAACCCCGATAAAAACGGCCTCATATCCTTCCTCAAAAAGCTCTTCGATCGTGACGGTTCTCCGACCACCTGATTGCATTCAACCCTAACACCCAGTCTTTCAAGAAAATTGACTTCCTGCGCCACAATATCTTTCGGGAGCCGAAATTCGGGAATACCATATACCAGCACGCCGCCCGACTTGTGAAATGCTTCAAAAACCGTTACCTCATGCCCTTTGGCAATCAAATCACCGGCAACGGTCAAGCCGGCTGGCCCGGAACCCACCACGGCCACTTTTTTGCCGGTGGGATCCGCTTTCGGCGGTAAGGCACCGGTGCCGTTTTCTCTTTCCCAATCGGCGACAAATCGTTCCAGATTGCCGATAGCGACCGGCTCCCCTTTTTTGCCGACGATACACAGGCCTTCGCACTGGATTTCCTGGGGGCACACCCGTCCGCAAACCGCCGGCAGGCTATTTTTCTGCCAGATATGTCGAATGGATTCGGTAAATTTTTCTTCTTTTATCAGTTGGATAAAGCCCGGTATATCAATCTCGACGGGGCAGCCGGCCACACACCCCGGCTTTTTGCATTGCAGACACCTTTGGGCCTCTTTAATCGCTGTTTCCGGACTATAGCCGAGCGGAACCTCATCAAAATTTTTCGCTCGAACCTTGGGTTCCTGCTCCGCCATGGGCTGCCGGGGAATCTTTTCTCTTTTCTCTTTTTTCGTCTCTTTTTTCCGCCATATTATCCTCCGCAAACAAAATTAAACTTGAGTAATTCAGTCCAACCGATGATCGTGTGATTGTGTGATTAGGTGAAAAATTTTGCCTGTCAAAAAATTTTTTCAGAAATTTATGAATCCATTATACAAAATTCTTCATAGCACTGTTTCTCATTTTCACAATAGGACTGTAAACGGAGCATGAGTTCGTCATAATCTACCTTGTGCCCATCAAATTCAGGCCCGTCAACACAGGCAAACTTGGTCTGCCCGCCGACGGAGACACGGCATCCGCCGCACATGCCGGTGCCATCCACCATAATCGGATTGAGGCTGACCAGCGTGGGCACATCATATTCTTTGGTCATTAAGGACACGAATTTCATCATCGGAACCGGTCCGATGGCCACGGCTTGCTGAGTTTCTCCTTTCCAGCACCTCCTTTAAGACATCGGTTACGAAACCGTGGTGTCCGTAAGAGCCGTCGTCGGTACAGACATGCAGTTCATGGGATGCAGCCTTCATGCGATCTTCAAGAATCAGCAGGTCTTTGGTCCGCGCTCCAATAATACAGGTCACATGGTTGCCGATTTCCTTCAGTGCCCGGGTGATTGGATGCAACACCGCGATTCCGGTACCGCCACCCACACAGACTACATTGCCGACTTTTTCAATATGGGTTGCCTTCCCAGGGACCGGATCAGCATCCTGATAGCCGTCACCGACCTGCAGGGTCTTAAAAAGCGCGGTCGACTTGCCAACCACCTGATAGATGACGGTGACGGTTCCTTTTTCAGCGTCCGTTTCGGCCATGGTCAACGGTATGCGTTCACCGGTTTCATTGGCCTTCAGGATCACAAATTGACCGGGCTTGGCCTTGCGGGCGATCTTGGGTGCTTCAATATCGTTTAGCACCACAGTTCCATCCGACATCTCTTCTCTTTTCACAATTTTAAACATGGAAAACCTCCAGACCGTTATTTCGCCGGCGTGATCGTTCACCGACGATTCGGCTAATTCGAGCCGAAGGGAGTTATATTGTCAGAAACAGGGCTTGAAATCAAGGTAAAATCTTGATCATTTAATGGTTCATTGATATAGCTTTGCGGCTAAACAAGTTGATGTTTGAACCCGAATTGATCGTTCAATATTAAGCCTGTCAGGGAGTCCATCAATGAAAATATTCGACAGCCACTGTCATCTGGATGATAAGACTTATCGGAAAGATATTGCCCGGGTGATTGAGCGCGCCCATCAAAACGGTGTAGCGCGAATGATGACGGTGGGGGTAAACAAAAAAACAGCAGTTCGGGCAGTGTCCCTGGCAGAATCCCATTCGGAGCTATATGCCTCGGTGGGATTTCATCCGCACGATGCCAGCCGGTGCAGTGCAGCGAAACTTGATTTTCTGGTAACAGCGGCTGAAAACCCGAAGGTCAGGGCCTGGGGGGAAATCGGGTTGGATTACAACCGCATGTACTCGCCTCGCGAGGATCAGGAAAGATGGTTTATTCGGCAGCTGCAAATTGCCGCTGAACTGAACCTTCCCGTCATTTTCCATGAACGGGATACCAATGGACGTTTTCTTGAGATTCTTAAAACCGATTTCAAAAGCGAAAGCGCCGGTGTCGTTCATTGTTTCAGCGGCACGGCACCGGAACTGGAACATTATCTTGATCTGGGTCTGTACATCGGGATTACCGGTATCCTGACCCTGAGGACACGAGGCGCGGACCTGTGTGAAATGGTCCGCCAAATTCCAGCGAATCGAATGGTTGTGGAGACCGATGCGCCCTATCTGACGCCCGCTCCCGAAAAATACCACACGCGCCGCAACGAACCCGCCTTTGTCAAATCAGTCCTGCTGAAGCTGGCCGAAGTCCGTGAGGAAGATCCCGCTCAGCTGGCGCAGACCATCTGGGACAACACGAACCGATTGTATCGGATCGATTAGCCACATACCACAGAAAAATAAAGCCAATGTAATTAGCCACGGACCCACACAGACCGATACGGACAGCATTTTTCCTCGGAAGGGTCGTCCGAAAAAAAGTTAGTGTGAGTCCGTGTGGGTCTGTGGCTAATTTAATAAATTCAAAGAATTCTGCCTAAGCTGTAATTTATTTCTGCATTAAGTGGGAGACAGCTTGCTCGAGGCCGTCGATGGTCAGCTCAAACATGGGAAATATCTCGCGGATAACGGTAATGGTACGGGTATAGTCCCACATGGAAGCGGATACCGGGTTTAACCACACCGCATGGGGAAATGTGGCGGCAAGCAATTTAAGGCACTCGATGCTTGGCAGGCCACTGCGATCCTCGAGATGAATGGAACCGTCGGTGGCCATAAGCTCATAGGGCGCCATGCTGGCATCGCCCACAATAACCAAGCGGGTTTCGGGGCCAAGACGCACAAGTTGATCAATCGGTTGGGGTTTTTTGTATCGCGCCGTGTCTTTCCAGAGCGTGCCGTAAATGGAGTTGTGAAAAAAATAGGTTTGAACATCCTTAAATTGAGCGCGGGCATAATCGAAGAGGGTCTGCACGATCGGCACATAGGGATCCATGGACCAGCCGCCGTTATCAATGGCCAGAATCACCTTCAGCCGATCTTTGAGCGAGCGGTCAAACACGATTTCGATCTCACCGCCGTTTTTCATGGTCTGATAGATGGTCTCATCAATATTGACCTGATCTTTAGGACCGAAGGGCACCAGGTTGCGCAGTCGCTTTAAGGCTTCACCCATCAGAGCGCTTGTCAGCGGACCGCTCAGGGAATAATCTTTATATCTCCTATCCATTGCCACCTTAACCGCCGACTTGTTGCCGGAAACCCCTCCCACTCGCATGCCGCCGGGATGGTAGCCCGAATGACCCACCGGAGAATAACCGCCGGTGCCGATCCACTTGTTCCCTCCGTGATGCGCTTCGTCCTGTTCCTTGAGTCGCTCTTTGAAATATTGGATTAACTCCTCCGGGGTCAGTTTCATGAGGGCGGATTCATCCATGCCCAGTATTTCAGCCAGCCCCTCGGGATTCTTCAGCCAGCTCTCCAGCATTATCCGGGCCACTTCATCGAGCTCAAGCCCTTCAGGATCCGGCATTTCAGCTCCCTGAAAGCTGTGGGCAAATACCTGATCATAAATATCGAAATAGCGCTCACTTTTAACAAGGATGGCGCGCGCAGCCGTATAAAAGTCCTCTAACGAATTCACCAGCCCGCTGCCCAGGGCTTTGTGAAGGGTTAAAAAGGACGTAGGGCTGACCGGTATCCCGACATCTTTTAATTTGTAGAAAAAATCGACGAACATTTTTCAAATGAGCTAAAATTTAAAATGCCTAAAATGAGCTAAAATCAGAAGTTCTTTTCTCGCTCGCTGTTTATAAAATGTTATAATTCCTTAATTTTAGGCATTTTAGATCAATTTAGGCATTTTAGGCATTTGTAAACAGCACCCATATTTTGATCATTGCCATAGTCTTTTTGATGCTTTTTCCACCGCTATGGGATAGCGTCTAATTGGCCCTTCGGCGACCAATCGTGCTTTGGGCCTTATGCAAATCCTGGCTTTTCTTAAACAGCACACCCAGGTAGGGCAAATCACCCTTTTCCAGTTGTTTGGGGTTAAAATCAGGGTCAGCTTTAAGAGCCCGAATCCAGTTGATCAATTCCCGTGTGGCCGGCCGCTTTTCGATATCGTTGAAATCCCGCACGCCATAAAAAGCGGTAATCGCAGTTTCCAGCAGGTTGGAATCGATCTGCGGAAAGTGCACCGTGATAATTTTACGCATCATCTCGGGTTCCGGAAAGGCAATATGGTGAAAATTGCAGCGCCCTAAAAACGGGTCGGAAAGGTCCTTTTTGGCGTTTGAGGTAATAATAATGACCGGGCGGTGCACTGTCGTAATGGTTTTATCGATTTCAATGATGTCAAATTCCATCTGATCCAGAACATCCAGCATGTCGTCTTGAAAATCGGTATCGGCCTTGTCGATTTCATCGATCAGCAGAACCGTGCGAACATCTGAAGTAAACGCCTGCCCGATTTTGCCCATCCGGATATAATCTTCTATTTTGCTGACATCACGGCTTGAATCGCCAAAGCGGCTGTCGTTGAGCCGGGTCAGCGTGTCGTACTGGTACAGTGCCTCAATGAGCTTCATGCTGGATTTAACATTCAGTACTATCAAGGGCATCTTCAGGCTTTCGGCGATCGCATGGGCCAGCATGGTTTTACCGGTGCCGGGCTCCCCTTTCAGCAGCAGCGGCATTTCCAGGGCCATTGAAATATTTACGATCTGAGCCAGTTCTTCATCAAGGATATAACGTGTCGCACCTGTAAAAGATTCATTCGTATTTTCAGTCATTCGCTACCTCTCCATATTAAATTTATTAAATTAGCCACAGACCCACACGGACTCACACTAACTTTTGCTCGGCCGACCCTTCCGAGGAAAGATGTTGTCCGTGTAAGTCTGTGTGTGTCAGTGGCTAATCGACCCTATACAATCGGTTCGAATTGTTGCAGATGATCTGTTCCAACTGGTCGGGATCTTCCCTGCTACTTTCGTCGTATCCGCTCCGAAACCTCCCGTGTCAATCTCAACGCCTTAATTGCCAGCCCGGTACTTAACGACCCGGCACCGCAGCTGGGAGTGATCAAAGATTGGGATATCAGTTGATCTGAATCGATACCCAGTTTTTCTATCTGTGCCGCTTTTTGTTGCCACTGATTGAACAGGGACTCGGCGCTTGCGCTTTCCAGTTCATCTGCCTGCAGGGTCGGCACCATCCCCCAGGCAATAATTTTGCCCGCATCCAAAAATGCCTTGATCTGATCTGAATACAGGATAAACCGGTCAAAATAGGAATAGGCGTCAAAGCTGACGATATCGGCAGCTGAATCCAGAACCAGCGACCAGTCCGTATTGGCACAAACATGCACCCCGGCGAGACCGCCTTCCGCATGCACGGCGGCAATAACCTCTTCAAGGCTTTGGACAATTCCATCCCGCGAAATACTGATAAACTCGGATGATCCAAAACCGGACAGGGCGGGCTCATCGAAGAAAATAATGACCGGACAACCAAAACAGCTTAATTGCTGTACCTGCCAGCGAGATTTCAACGCCAGCAATTTCACAGCGGCATCCTTTATCTGTTCATCGTAAATAATGGCCTTTTTGTTTTGATCCGATATTCCGGTACAGAAGGTAAATGGCCCGGTAACCTGGCCCTTGACCGCAACCGGGGGAGCGGCAAGGCGCTTTAGACGCTCAATAAAAATAAAAAAACCCCTGGCAGTGTCCTCACTCAATACAAACCTGGACTCAGACAGGTCGGTGTGGCCTTCCACAACAGCCATATAGTCCTCGTAGAACTCTAATATGTCTTTATCAAAATCATCCTGATCGGTATCCATGTATACCCTGTCTCCGGTCGAGCAAATTCCCGGTAACCCCGGCATGAATTGGGGGATCATTCCTTCTTCTCTGTGCGCCGGAAGCTGAATCCACAGGGGAATCTGTGGCGAATGTTCCAATACAAGCTCACAGGCCTCGACATGATCCGTCAGCGGCAGACTACCGATCAGCGCCGGAAGGCCCCGGGGGCGAAACAGGTTGTCCATGATTGCTCCAAATGACATTTGTTAGGGCATTTAAGTGAATGAGCCCTCTGAATATGAAATCCGGTATTAAATTACAATTTAAACTTAGAAAGTTAGCACGTGCGTTTTCGTTTTTCAATAATTAGATACAGATTCTTGTTCTGCGGTTGCATCTGAAATGATTGACACAAAAATAGGCCGATGTTATAGTCAGATTCCCATTTGGGGCAGGTTTAAATTTCGGCGATGGATTAATAAAAGGATCAAAAGGTTACCGTGGCTGATATCATCTCTCTTGATAAAAAGCTCGATCTGGCCAAAGACAAAAAAGCGGCTTTAATTAGAAGGCGCAAGGTATTGGCCGTACAAAAGGTATTTCAGTGTACCCATTGCTCGCTGAAATGCGAAAAATGTGGCACCCAAATCGAGCATGACCCTGGCGCCGGTGAAAAGCATCGCCGAAATCTAAGAGTTCCCTACAACTTCTGTAAGGGATGCTCTGAAGAATATTTGGAGTATATCGAACGCTTAAAGGGCCGGGAGGATTCTGACTGTTACTGGCACAACGAGGCCTGGATCGATGCCTGGGCGAAATGGATTGCATATCAAAGCAGTGTTGACCGCTATATCAAATCAAAAGAATTCAAACAGCTGCTCGATGAACTGAAACAAGCAAGGCCCGAATAATTAGGAGGTATTATGTTTGGAATTGGCATGCCGGAACTGATTATCATACTGGTAATCATTCTGATTATATTTGGCGCCGGGAAACTGCCTGAAATCGGTGCAGGAATGGGTAAGGCCATCCGAAATTTCAAGGGTGAGTCAGACGAGGAAGAAAAGAAAGATCCCGAAAAAATTGAAGAGGAAAAAAAGGAATAGAATCCAAAGCTACCTTAAACCGCAGCCGGCCCCACAGCGCAAGTCACCGTTTAACACACCCAACCTCAGACCTAAAATGAGCGATTGCCGATCTTATGCTGCCCGAGGCGGATCTTCGATCTCGACATCACTCCTTATTAGAACCCATCTGAAAAATAGGATTCACTGAACCCTGCGTCGGCAAAACGCAATCATTGATTTTATTTGCAGCGCGCCTATTCAGGGTTGAGCGTGGTTTTGAGCTCGCGAGTAAGAAGGGGTACAATTTCAAAAAGATCCCCCACAATTCCATAGTCGCAGTGCTGCATCATGGCGGCCTGAGGGTCGGTGTTGATGGCAACAACTACTCCGGATGTCTTCATACCGGCAAAATGCTGGACCGAACCCGAGATCCCACAGGCGATGTAAAGATTTGGGCTCACCGTCGTCCCCGTTTGGCCCACTTGCATCGAATGGGGGACCCAGCCGGCATCCACCGCAACGCGCGAGGCACCAACCGCCGCACCCAGAACATCTGCACATTCACGCAGGATCCTGTAATTTTCAGCATTGTGCAGGCCCCGGCCACCGGAGATAATGATCTGGGCCTCAGACAGATCCATTGTGCCGGCGGAATCTTGCTTAACGGCTTCAACCCTTAAAGATTCATCGCCAATTTGCGTTTGCAGGGACAAAACTGTTGCCGTAACGGGTGAGGGGTGCGCTGTGATCACGTTGGGGCGGATACCGAAAAGATAGTGGACCCCGCGCAGTTTAAAAGTTGCAATGGTTTTGCCGGAAAATTGAGATTTTTCCGCCGTTAAGGTTTCAAGATCGACGCCAATGCAATCCAACAAAAGCGGTGCATCCAGGATGGCAGCGATCCGGGGAAACAGGTCTTTTGTCTGCGAAGTGGTAAGACCGAATAATATGTTGATCCCAAGCTGTTCCATGACCTGAACGATTGCCCTGGCCCAGTTATCCGGATTCCAGCTCAACAGTCCTTCAGCTGATTGAATATTAACAATCTTGTGGATACCGTAATCCTGCATTTGGTCCCGGTACGCAGCACCTTTGCCGTCAAACACCAGACCATAGAGCTCGTGCTCCGGCCCCCTCGCAGCCGTGATAACGCCGTTCAATGCCGGTTTGACGCCGGCTGCGTTGGTTTCTATGAGAAGCCCGATTTTTTGCATGAAGATCAATCTCCATCTTCGCCCAATTCAAATGACCTTTGCCTCTTCCCGTAAAAGCACGACCAGCTCCTTCACGGCCTTCTCGGGCGGACCTTCAATGATTTTACCCCGGCGTTTTTCAACTGCCGGGCGCAATTCAACAATCTCCATACTTCCGGCCGGGGAGTCCAGGTCGAGGCTGTCAAGGGTAATGGTTCGAATCGGCTTTTTGCGGGCCTTCATGATATCGGGAAGGGTGGGATAGCGGGGCTTATTCAATGCTTTGCCGGCACCGACGATGCACGGCAGCGACATCCGGATGACCCCGATACTGCCGGCATCCATTTTACATTCTGCGGTAACAAACCGGCCTGCGATCTTGAAAGCGACGACATTGCTGACCACCGGAACTTTCAGGGCCGCCCCCAGCCGGAACATGGTTTGAAAGCCTTCACTGTCAATGGCTTCGTTGCCGCTAAAGATGATATCCGGCTCGCCATCCTGTTCAATGGCCGCTTTCAGAGCCCGGGCCGTAACCATGCTGTCCGGGCTGTAATCGCTGCGGATCAGGATCCCCCGGTCCGCCCCCATGGCCAAAGCGGATTGCAGCGTGGATTCGGCCGCCTCTTTTCCCAGGGTCACGGCAATGATCTCCGCATCAGCAACCTGCTTTTTAAGCCCGGCGGCCGCTTCAATAGCATTTTCGTCATACGGATTGATGATAAATGTTACCTTTTCATCAATCTGGTTGTTCCCGATGATGGTAATCTTGGCCGCCGTGTCGGGGACATGTTTGACGCAAACGTAGATTTTCATCTTCGTTTCCAGGTTGCGATTCATTAAGGGTTTAAATGTTGATCGGTGGAATGTGAACAAGGTGTCAGTGTTCAGGTGCCAGGTGTCAGCTTTGCATTCCTGACACCTGACATCTGACACCCGAAACCTATAAAAAAAGAGGGCTAATAACCTTTCGAGCAACGAATAAGCGTTGCCGCTCAACGATGGAATTCTTAACCGTTTACCGAAAAACTGCTATCCGGGTTGATCTCCCGATTACGGGAAAAGAATCCAACGTCGATAGAGCGCTTAATATGGCGCAGGGTAAATTGAAAGGGCTCTTTGTCGTGATCCAGACCCTTTTCGCAGGCGTCGATCAATTCCGCCATCATGGCGCCCACAACCGGGGCGTTTTTATACTGATTGCCGCTGGTACCGTTGGCCAGGTAGAAACCCTTCATATCGGATTTGTCATAGATCGGAATCCAATCATCCGAACAGTCATAAAGATCGCAGACCCCCCGGGGCTGGTTGGGTATCTGCATGCTGGGCACCCGCTTGGCGCAGCGGTAAGTTTGGGCTTTCCACTGGGCTTCGGAGAGTTCGTTGGTCCGCCCGGGCTCCCCTTGCCCGGCATAAAACTCATCCGGATCGACCCACTCCTGGGGATCACATTCCGGATCCTCGCTGCCGATCAGAAACATGTTGCCGCTTTCCGGGCGATAATAGCACCCGATATCGCCGTCGGAGGTATGGTAACCATCGTTCAGATAGTCGTATCCTTCCGGGGATGGGCAATGCATCACCTCGTGCCGCAGGGCCTTGGTTTTGATGTTACACCCTTCATAGACGCCTTCGGCCATCTGATTGATTTTGTAAGAGTGCGGGCCGGCGGCGTTAACCACCACCGCTGCGTCTATCTCGGTCCCGTCTTTAAGCGTCACACCCAGCACCTGATTGTCCTGACTTCTGATTGCGGCAACCTCGGCGTTGAAAATAAATTCAGCTCCCTTGGCTTCGGCCGCCCGCATGATATTGTGGGTGGACAACGCCGGATCATTGACGTAACCGCCTTCGGGACAAAAAAGCGCGCCCTCGAGCATTTTGGTGGGTTCATCAAAAAACTTGGGGTCTTCGGGCCGTCGCACCGGCCAAAACTCGTGCAAATCATAAACCGGCACCGCCTCATTGACTCGCTCGTTACTCCACTCTTCGTACTGCACCCCCACGGCATCGTAATGTTTCTTGACTTTACGCCAGTCATGCCCCTGGGATTTGAGCAGAATGGAACCCGTATTCATATATTTGGCCAGGCCCTTTTCATCCGTTACATGGCCCAGGTAATCCTCCCATTCCAGCCAGTATTTGAAACCTTCATAGGCCATGGCCACACCATCCTCGGTGGAGTAGTGGGCCCTGACGATGGCGCAGGATGCTGCGGTGGAGCCTTCACCGGCATCAGACAGCTTGTCGATATTAAGCGTCTTATAACCCATCTGGGTCAGCTCATAGGCAATGGGACTCCCGATAATGCCCGCCCCGATGATGATCGCATCATACTTTTTAGTCATGATAAAACCTCCCTGTACATTAGTCTAACCGAAGGTGATCGCTCAACTTGGGTTTTAGATTACATTCTTCAATAAAGCGGATCTTTCATACCACATCTAATGCTAAAATAACACCTATTCAAAATTTGACGAAAGCGGGGTTACAAATTTTTTTCAAGTCCCAGGCTTTTATTTTAAAGGATTTGTCATGCACACCGGGATTGAAATAAATGAAGTCTTTTTTGGTCAATGCCGGATCCATATAGATCGGCAAAGAAGTAAAATGACCGAAGGGCGGCACACACCCCACTTCACAACCCACCGCCTCGCTGACCTCTTCGGGCTTGGCAAAAGAAACTTTTTTGGTCTTGGCCCCGGCGGCAGCCTTTTTCCAGTCGACCTTCTTATCCCCCGGCAACACCAGAACAATCAGCTGGCCCTCTTTGGTTTTGAGCACCAGGGATTTTACGGTTTCGGATTCGCTGACATTTAATGCCTCGGCCATGGCCGGATTGGTATAAACCGGTTCGTGCTCAACAATTTCATAACCAATTTTCTTTTCTTCAAGGGCCGAAACAATTTTTTCCTCTAATGTCATGGTTCGCTCCATCATTCATAGGTGAATTTAATAACGCTTAATACAACCCATCTCAAATGAGATGGGTTCTGGTTAAGTTGATAACGTTTCGATCCAACGCATAAAAGCCGTTTCGCCGGCCGGCTGCAGGCCGAATTCCTCGCCGGCAGCCAAAATGGCATGGGTCATATCCCGGGCGTAGCCTCTGGAGCATGTCAGCAAAATGCCGGATCTCTCGGTTGTTCTCTCTAAAGTAACCACCTGGCAGGGTACGTGCGAAAACGGCCCCTGCAAAAGATACGGTGCTGACTTGGAGGGGTCGGCGAAATCAAGGGCCGATAATTTTTCAGCTACCGCAAAGATGTTTGGGCCCACCAACCCTAAGAACACGGTGACGTCGGTGGTATCCGTGTAAGCCGGTCCATCGGGCGCAGCCGGATTTTCTGCGCTCAGATGCCAGATCGATGCCTGGGTCCGGTTCATGCGGTTTACCAGAATGCCGTTTTCAAAAACACATTGTCCCGGCGTGTTCGGAACACCGATGCCCAGAGGCTGAAAACTTGACAGGTCCGCGTCTTGCAGGTCCCATCGGGCGCGGTGGCTCAGGTCGAATAAATGAGGCCCCTCTCCTTCAGCCTCATATTCCAGGACCACGGTCCAGTGATCGCGCATATCTGTTTTTAAAGATTTGCCGGTAAAAGATACCGGAGATTGTCGTTTGATTTCAGCAGCCATTTTCACCTCACATGCTTAACCGTTTGCCTTCCGGGTCGTAAAAGGGGGTCGGCGCCACCGTTGCATAAAGATGCTGACCGTTGCACTCGTCTTCAAAAATTTGCAAGCGCGTTCCTTCTGCGGCCAACTCTGCATCCACCAGTGCCATTCCGACGGGTTCTTTCAATGCAAAACTGTGGCGGGCAACACACACATATCCCCTGATGCGGCTGTCCACAATGATGGATCCGTCTTTCGGGGCCCGGGAAGGATCCTCCATTTTAAATCCCACCAGCTTCAAACGCCCCTCCTGATTCTCGGTCTCCTTCAGTGCCACAGCGCCCACTGTTTTGGCCTCTGATTTGCTGCGGTCCCACAAAAAGCCCAGGCCGACATCGTGAAGCGTCGTTCGCTGCTCGGATTCGGAACCGATAATCAGGTGGCATTTTTCCATGCGCAACACATTTTGAGCTTCCAGCCCGAAATGGCGAATGCCGAATTCTTGGCCGGCTTCCATCAACAAATCCCACAGGGACTGCATATAGGATGAGGCAACATGCAATTCGTAAGAAAGCTCACCCACAAAACCCAGACGCATCGACCTTACCGGTATGGTATTTTTAATCATAAATTCGCGATAGCCGGCATATGGAAAGGCCGCATGGGAAACATCCGCATCCGTGACTTTTTCGAGCACCTTGCGCGCATTGGGCCCGGCAAGGTTAATCACCCCGAAGGCGTCGCTGAGATTGACCATGTGAAAATCCCAGCCGTCATAACGGGTGTGGTATCTGAGCCATTCGACCGTGGCGCCGGCCCGGGCGGTGGAGGTGGTAAAATAATAGTCGTTTTCAGCGCGCTTAACCACCACACCGTCATCGATAATACAGGCGTCATCATTGCACATGGCCGAATATTTGACTTTACCGTCGGATAGCCGGGACATGTCGCTGACGTAAACCCGCTGCAAGGCTTTCAGGGCATCGGGCCCCCAGAGTCGGAATTTGCCCAGAGTGGAGGCATCGAGCAAGCCCACATTCTCCCGAACATTTTCGATTTCTTCACGGCAGCTGAAGTCCCGGGAAAAATAGCGTGCCCGTTTCCAGACGCCAATGCGCCGGATGACACCGCCGGCGGCTTTTTGAGAATCGTGAACCGGTGTACGCTTGCACATATCGTGGTTTGTACCGGCATAGGTGGCGATAAAGGTGGGAACCAGAGGTACCCGCACGGTGGTCGGCATGGCCGTCGCATTTGTATCGCCGTGATATTGCGCCACAAAAAGCGGAAGATTGTGCCCGGGTATGCCCCCCTGACCGGGCCCGGTACCGGCCGCGGTAAAGCGCTTGATAAGTTCGGTGGCATCAAAGCCCATGGCCAGGGCCTGTTTTACATTTTTGATAGTGGTATCTTCGTCAAAACAGATAAATGTTTTACGACCGTCAACCGGCGCCGTCACCAATTTACAGCCTTTGTCGGGACCCGGTAAATGATTGAGGTTTTTGCGGGCATCTTTTAGCTGGCTTTCAACGGACGCGCCGCAATCGGCAGCCGCTAAAGTGCCGGCCAGCCATCCCGAGGCTTCAATCGCATTCGGGTGATTGAGGCCCAGCAAGCGACCGGCAACCTGTACTTTGGCCGGGCGCTTTTGGGGAAGGAAATAACCGGTGTGAGGATCATAGGCCAGCTTTGCCTGGGCCAGAGAGAGCGGGCCGGTTAAGGGCGTCATCCCGGCTGAAGCGACCAGCAGGTCGCAGGCAAATTCTTTCTTAAGGGTACCCGGAATCGTTGCCAGTGTAGCTTTATTCAGGGTTTTCTTTCCATGGGCGTGCGTGGCGACCCATCCCCTCAAAAATGGAATGTTGCGCTCAGCCAGCCCCGCAAGCAGCGCGGGATCCTGGCCGTCTTCGCGGATATCGGCCACACATAACACCTCAAGGCCCAGGTCAAACAGATCCAGCGCCGCTTCCAGGCCCAAGTCATGGCCAATGCTGAAAACCGCCTGTTTGCCCGGCAGCAGGCCGTATGTCCGGGCCAGCCGATGCGCACAGTTGATCTGCATGACACCGGGCCGCTCGTTGTTTTCAAAAAGCAGCGGGCGCTCGATGCAGCCCGTAGCCACCACCACACTGGTGGCCCGGATTTCAAGATAGCGCTCATCAAAATTATCGGCATCAAGCCCTTTCTGAAACGCGGTGACCAGGTTGTTGTTATAGACGCCTACTGCGGCGGTTTGGGTAAATATGCGAATATTTGATATCTGCTCAAGTTTGTCCGCCATCTGCCGGGCACTTTGAGAAAGCGGTACCCCGGCATCATTTTGCGCCTTGCGATAATCAAAAAAGCCCCCCAGCCAGGGCCGGGATTCCAGCAGGATGACCCGCAGCCCGTGTTCGGCTGCTGCCAGGGCCGCCGACATGCCCGCCGGCCCCCCGCCGATGATGCACACATCCGCTTTGGGATAAATCTCATCGTAGGCACCGGGCATCTCAAAATTGGCAGAAATTTTACCCAGGCCGGCGGCCTTACGCACCTGCTTGAGGGCAACGGGCCATATGCGGGCCGGCTTGTGCATCGTGCGGTAATAAAATCCGGCCGGCATTGCCCAGTCCAGTTTATCCATGAACCCCTTCAGATCCGTTTCCGCAGAGCCCACAACATTTTGCGCTTTAACACGCAGGTCCTCTTTCAGGAGGGTGTTTTCAGCACATACATTGGGGATGCCGTTGACCTGCATGCAGGTATTGCTGCTTTCAGCGTCAAGGCTGTAAAGACCCCGGGGACGATGATATTTCAAGCTGCGCCCGAAGATACGAATACCGTTGGCATAAAGAGCGGTGGCAACCGTATCGCCGCTGACACCTTGCAGCGATTTTTTCTTATACTTAAAAGAAATGGATTGAGCCGGGTTGATTCGCAGCGTGGACAGTTTTTCCAACCTGTTCATGATTGCGCCTCCGATTTTTCTACCTCAAGATTACATGTCGTGTCCCGATAAGTCGTGAACCAGACGCCACAGCCATCCCGATGACACCACCATTCCTTTTGTATTCCGGCCGTGCAGTTATTCAGGTGCACATAATCGCACCAGCTTTGCGGCGTAAGATCCGACTCAGCCGGCCGGGGCCCCTTATCTTCTCCGCCATAGCGGAATTCATAACCGTTGCGCTTACCGCATACGGGACAGGTGAGAGTCAAAGCCATGATGTCGTCTCCTTAAGTGAGCTAAAGTTACGAGTGATCTAAAGTGCCTAAAGTTAAGGAATCCTGTCCTTTTTATATTATTGCTCACGCAAAGCCGCTAAGTCGCAAAGAATGATAATCTAAACAATAAAAAACCTTGGCGTCTTTGCGGCTTTGCGTGAGGCCAAAAGTAGGGTCGGCCTCCGTGCCGACCTCTGACCGGCGGGCGCAGAGGCCCGCCCTACTTCGATTTTGAATACTGCGACATTCGATATTCCTTGTTCGGTGTTCTGCGGTTCAAATTATATTAACTTTAGGTGAAACAAACCTTGTTAAATATCTAAAAGTCTAGTTGTCCGGGGTATAATTCACCAGCGCCGCCGTTTCCCCCATTAGCCGGTGCTGTTCAAATCGACGCAGGCTGAAAGGCTTGAGCATATCGGGGCAATTTCCGCTGGCCAAGAATTGCGCCATATATTTACCGGCGGCGGCACAGGATTTGAAACCAAAATATCCCCAGCCACAATCCATGAAATAGCCTTCAATCGGATCGTTGCCATCCATAATGGGGGCCATGTCCGGAGTCATATCCGCCAAACCGGCCCAGTGCCGCATGAATTTAACCCCCCTTAAACATGGCAGCATCTCGGCAAGCGCTTCGGCCTGGTGCTTGATGTAATAAGCGGTCGTTTGGGTCGTATAATTCGGCCAGGCATCCATGTGAGCGCCGGTGGCAATTTCACCTTTAAGGGTCTGATTGGCATAGGCATGATAGGTGCCCGATGAAACCACATGGTTCAAAATCGGTTTCAGCGGCTGTGTGACCATGGCCTGAATGGTCAGGACGCTGATCGGCAGCTTTAGTCCCAGCATGGCGTATGAAAGGGCGGCCGAGTAACCGCCGGCCGCATTTAAAACCCGCGGGGTTTTTATTTTGCCCTTATCGGTTTCAACGGAAACGATTTTATTGTTTTCAACACCGATTCCGGTCACCTCGGTTTGCTGATGAATGTGCACCCCGTGTTTGGCAGCACCCTTTGCCAGTCCCCAGACGATGGCATCGTGGCGCAGAATCCCGCCCGGCGGATGATACATGGCGCCAAAAATCGGATAGGTCATATCCTCTGAGATATTAAGGGCCGGGACCATCTCCTTGCATTGTTTGGCATCGATCAGATGGCTCTCAACCCCGTGAAATTGTGCGGTGGCAACATTCATCCGCGCGGCATTCATGGCGGCTTCGCTGTGCATCAGGTTCAGGTTGCCGCAATTATAAAACATCAGGTTGTAATCGAGTTCTTTTGTCAGGATGGGCCATAGATCAAGGGCTTCCTTATAAAGGGGTACATTTTCCTGGGTTCGCTGGTTGGCGCGCACAATGGCGGTGTTTCGCCCGGATCCGCCAAATCCAAGGTAGCGTTTTTCAATGACGGCCACATTACGCATGCTGTGTTGCTGCGCTAGAAAATATGCAGCCGCGAGTCCATGCAAACCACCACCGATGATAACGGCATCATAATTTGATTTGAGCGATGGTTTTTCGCCCCACAGGGGTTTGTATTTGCCAAGCATCGGAAACTCTCCCTTATCTGGTTAACGAGTCGGAATTTCTACAATCCATAGGAATTATAGTAGTTTTTGCGGTCATCTTCTTGGTGTGCCGCCTGGAATGATGGAAAAGTGGAATGTTCGAATATTGGGAATAGAAAACAGAAAACCTGTGCATGAATATCTGCTTCGTGTTTTGTTTTTTTTAAACCCATCATTGCACGATTCCAACATTCCATTATTCCAATTACGAGCGATGCGAAATAAATTCCGTTTATTCTGATCGGCCCGATTGCCAACGACGTTCTTAGAGACCCTATGATAATGAAATGAAAAATGTCAAGAAAAAAAACGAAGATGAAATAAAATTTTTCTAAAAAAACTTGACAAATCGTATAACATACTTGATATTAAATGAAATTCAATTATTTACCAATTTGATTGACTGTTAATACAATTTTTAATTTTGAAATATTTCTTTCATTTTCAAATATTTCTTTCATTTATGACGGATTTTTTGAACAAATTTATTGAGCAGACAAGGGAAACGCAATGAAGGAACACCAAAACCGCTTAACGATGAAGGGCATTCTGGAGCAGCACCCTACCCTGACGCCCAAAGCCCGTATTCTTGGCGATTACATTGTCAATCATCCGCGCAAAGCGGTATTTATGACCACCAAAGAGCTGGCAACGGCCTGTCAGGTCAGTGAAGCGACGGTGGTTCGATTTGTCAGCCAGCTGGGTTATGAGGGATATGGCGCATTCCAGCAAGCATTAAGAGATTTCGTCGACCGTGAATTAACGATGCTGGAGCGCACGGATATGGCAGCCGGCGCCGGTGAAGGAATGGACCGCCTCCGCCGGGTGGTGTCTGAGGAGATGGACAACCTCAAACAATTTTTTGAAACGGTGGAAATGGGCACCTTACAAAAAGTGACCGATTACCTGGAAAAAAGCCCGGCCGTATATATCATCGGTTCCCGTCTGTCCTATACGTTTGCTTATTACCTGGGCTGGTCACTGACCAAGGTCAGGTCAGGTGTCCACATATTAAAGGGCAGCGACAGCACTGCAATCGACTGGTTGACCATCTCGGCCCCGCAGAGTCTGGTGGTCATCATTGCAACTTCCCGTTATCCCAATGAGCTCATCAAGCTGGGCAGAATGGCGCGCCGGTTGGATCGAACGCTGCTCGTGATTACAGACAGCTCACTTTGTCCGCTGACCCAATTTGCCCACCTGGCCCTGGTGGCTCCCGCCAAAAACATCCCCTTCATCGGGAGCCCGACAACGATTTCCTGCATCATCAACTATCTTGTCTTGGAGCTGGCCAGCCGCGACGGCACTCGGCTCAAGGACCATCAGGGAAAACTTGAACAGGCCTATCGAGAAAATGACATTTTGTTTAACTTACGCGGAGATGAAATTGTTCCATGACGGACCGCATGAATAACAACGCCTTGCCGCATCAGCTTGAACCCGACTGACAGGAGGAAAGCCAATGTATGATCGAATGCCGACGCTTAGCAAAGCGCAAATGACAAAAATCCATGATGCCGCTATGAATATCCTTTCCAACGTGGGGGTGGCCTTTAATGAAGAGGAATCTCTGGATATCTTTAAGAAAAACGGTTTCAAGGTGGATGGAAAAACCGTCTTTTTTACCGAAAACGAGGTTCGCGGCGCCTTGGAATCAGCACCGCAGCGTTTCACGCTTGCCGCCCGAAATCCGGCCAACAGCGTTCAATTGGGAGACGACGATTTTGCGTTCGTCCCCGGCTATGGCGCTCCGTTTGTCATTACATCCGATGGCCGCAGACGGGATGCCACCATGGAAGACTATGATAATTTCTGCAAATTGGTTCAGACCTCCAAATATATTGACATGAACGGGTTTATGATGGTGGAACCTTCCGATATTCCACCGGAGACGGCTCATCTGGATATGCTTTTATCCAGTATTGTCCTATGCGACAAACCGTTTATGGGCAGCCCGGTCTCCAAAGAAGGGGCGCGGGATGCCATCGAAATGGCCGGTCTGGTCTGGGGCGGCAAAGATAAAATCAAGGAAACACCGGTAACGGTTTCTTTGATCAACTCTTTATCCCCGCTGCAGTTTTCGGAAGAAATGGCGGGTTCGCTCATCGAGCTGGCGCGCTACGGACAAGCGTGTGTTCTGGCCTCACTGGCCATGGCCGGAGCTTCCGGCCCTGTTGAGCTTGCAGGCGTCCTGGCCATGCAGAATGCTGAGATTCTGGCCGGTTTGACGTTGGCTCAGCTTGTCAGACCGGGCGTCCCCATCATCTATGGCTCCACCTCGTCACCCATGGACATGCGAACGGGCGGCCTGTCCATTGGCGCCCCGGAACTTTCCATGATTGTGTCCTGCACGGCCCAGATGGCCCGTTTCTACCACCTGCCCAGTCGCAGCGGCGGCGGTCTGACCGATGCCAACTTTCCGGATGCCCAGGCCGGCATCGAATCGGCCATGGCCCTTATGACTGCGGCTCGCAATGGGATCAACTTCATCCTACACGCCTGCGGGATTCTGGGTGCCTACGTTGCCATGAGTTACGAGAAATTTATCATCGATGAAGAACTTTGCGGAATGGTAAAAAAACTAATTGAACCCATTGAAATCAGCGATGCGACCCTTGACCTGGCAACCATCGAGGAAGTGGGCATCGGCGGCAACTATCTGACCCAGCCCAAAACCTTTGAACTTTGCCGCACGGCATTTTTTCTTCCCGAATTGATGACCGTGCAGGATTATGACGGCTGGCAGAGCAAAGGCGGCAAACGCACCGATGAGCGGGCCTCGGACTTGTTGAATAAACGATTGGCCAATTACGAGAAACCGGACATCGATCCAGCCATAGAGTCGGAATTATCCGAGTATGTCACCCGGCGCAAAACCGGACGCAGTAAATAATGGCAGGGCGGGGATTTAATTTTCCGATTTTATAATTAAAAATTCCTCTTGCCAATCGTTGTAATTCGTGGTTTAAAAAACAACCGCATAACGATTTAAGTATCAAATATTATTCGTTTTTTTTGGCATGTCTATTGCCCTGATAACCCATAGTTTTTTGCTCTATAGATAAGTTGTAAAATGATTGTCACTCCCGCACAGAGCCTGCCCCCGTGTAGATGGGGGCGGGAGTCCAGTTCAAAGACGCCTGGATTCCCGCATGCGCGGGAATGGCAAGTGGGTAGCAGGCCACTGTATTTGATACTATTTTAGATAATATTTGTGGGACACAACGCCAGGGGCTAGGCACCCTTTTTAGTACAAGGACCGAATATTTACACCAAAGGAGAAAAAAACCAATGAAAACACAGGCGAGAGTTGTCGTGATCGGTGGCGGGGCCATCGGTACCAGCGTTCTGTATCATCTGGCCAAATATGGATGGCAGGACGTTGTGCTGGTGGAAAAACATGAACTGACATCCGGCTCGACCTGGCTGGCGGCCGGTAATTGCTCGTTCTTTCATTCAAGCTACTATTGCACCCGGGTCAACATGAAAAGCATCGAGCTCTACCAGAAGCTTGAAGAAGAAACCGGGCAAACCACCGGCTGGCACACCACCGGATCCATTCGCACCGCGGATAACCCGGGTCGCATGGACGAACTGGGCTATTACTACAGCATGAACCGCTGTCTGGGATTAGATGTTCAGAAAGTCAGCCCCCAGGAGATCGCCGCGCTGCACCCCTTAATGCATGTGGACGGCCTGCTGGGGGGGCTTTACTGGCCCGACGACGGCGACGTGGATCCCAGCGGCATCTGCCAGGCAATGGCGATCGCCGCCAAAAAATACGGCGCAGAGATCTATATCCACACCCAGGTGACCGGCATCAGCCAAAAGCCCAACGACGAATGGGTCGTCCATACCGATAAGGGCGATATCACCTGTGAAGCGGTGGTCAACGCCGGCGGCCTGTGGGCGCCGCAGGTGGCAGCCATGGCGGGAATAGAGATCCCCTCCATCGCCATTGAGCATACCCACATCCTCTTTGAAGCCATCGGTGTTGTGGAAGAACGGGAGCGCATGCTGCCCCTTGTGCGTGATCCGGACCGCTCGATTTATGTCCGGCAGGAAATGGATAGCCTGATCCTCGGCATGTACGAGAAGGTTGGAAAACAGTGGTTCCCGGAAGGCGTTCCCTGGGATTATGCCCAGACGGAGCTGCCCGAGGATGTCGACAATGTCGCCGAAAACGTCGAGCACGGCATCTTCCGCTTTCCTGTTTTGGGGGAAACCGGCTTTAAACACGTCACCGTCGGCCCCATCACCTACACGCCCACCGGCGACCCCCTGGTGGGGCCCGCCTATCCCTTGAAAAACTTTTTCCAGGCCTGCGGTTACAGTTTCGGCATCACCCAGGCCGGCGGTATCGGTCACTACCTGGCCGGCTGGATCATGGAAGGAGAGCCGGAGATTGACATGTGGCACGTCGACAGCCGTCGTTTCGGTTCTTATGCCAACTGGGCTTACAACCACGAAAAAATCGCCGATACCTATCCGCGCCTGTACAGCACTTTTTTCCCGAATGAATTTCGGGATGCCGCCCGACCCAACCGCACCAGCCCCATTTATGAATATCAGAAAGAGGCCGGCGCGGTTTTTGGTGACTACTACGGC
Source organism: uncultured delta proteobacterium (assembly GCA_963706575.1). GTDB lineage: Bacteria > Desulfobacterota > Desulfobacteria > Desulfobacterales > JAHEIW01 > JAHEIW01. The sequence goes on from CAVPNL010000015.1 coordinate 25,687, forward strand.
TGGGAGTGTCCCAATTATTTTACCACTGATGAGGCCGACCGCTACGAAACACCGAGCTGGCGCCGATCCAATGCCTTCAAGCACGTCGCTCAGGAGTGCCAGCACGTTATGAAGCATGCGGGCCTGTTGGACCTCACGCGCTTTGCCAAAACCCGCTTCAGCGGGCCCGGCGCCGAAGCCTGGCTGAACCAGATGACCTGCCAGCGGGTGCCCACCCGGGACGGGTGCATCGCGCTGTCGCCCATTCTGGATCAAAACGGCGCTTTCAAGACCGATATGACCATCACCAAAATAAAAGATAGCGAGTATTTCTGTGTTACCGCCAGTTTAGGCAAACGCCACGACCAGCATGGGATGCTGCTGAACCTGCCCACTGACGGTTCGGTGCTGATGGAAGATCTCACCTACAAGCTGGGCTGTTTTGTCATCGTCGGCCCTGAAAGCCGAAACCTTCTGGCAAAAGTCGCTTACGGCGATGTCTCCAACGAGGCCATACCATTCGGCACCAGCAAAGAAATTTACGTGGGCCGCGTCAAGTGCCAGGTCAATCGCATGAGCTATGTCGGTGAGATGGGTTACGAAATCTTCCATCCGATCGAGAGTCAGATTGCGGTGTTCAAGACGCTGATGGAAGCCGGCGCGGAATTTGAGCTGAAAATGTTTGGCATGCACGCCATGGACTCCATGCGTCTGGAAAAAGGGTATCTGGCCTGGAAGTCCGAAATGAATGTCCATCACACCCCGCTGGAGACCAGTCTGGCCTGGACGGTCAAATGGGATAAGGATTTTATCGGCAAAGCAGCTCTGGAAAAGGTCAAAGCCGAAGGGGTCAAGCAACAGCTGGTCTGCATGGTGGTCGAGGCCGATGATGCCGATCCATGGGGCTATAACCCTATTTTTAATGGCGACGAACAGGTCGGCATGACCTCATCCGGCGGATACGGTCACCGGGTGGGTAAAAGCATCGCCTTCGGTTATGTCCCGCCCGGATTAACCGATCCCGGCACGAAGCTGGCGGTTGAAATATTGGGCGAGATGCGGCCGGCCGAAGTCGTCGTAACACCGCTCTATGATCCCGCCAACGAGAAGATGAAGGCGTGATGCGCTATTTTTTTAACTAGAACCTATCTCAAAAAAGACAAAAGGATGTGATAATGCAGATCTATGTGTGTGTGAAACATGTTCCGGATACAGCGGCGACCATTAATATCGTCGGTGACACGGGTTATAAGGACACGGCCTGCAAGTTCATTATCAACCCGTATGACGAATATGCCGTGGAGGAGGCCGTGCAGCGGGTTGAAAAGGCGGGCAGCGGCGAAGTGATTGTGGTCACGGTGGGTCCTGAAGCTGCCGTCTCGACCATGCGGGCTGCCATGGCCATGGGCGCCCACCGCGGAATCCTCGTAAAGGTCCAGGGCCAGTTTCTGGACAGCACTCTGACAAGTCTGGCGCTCAAGGCCGCCATCGAGCAGGATGGAGACGGAGCGCCGGATGTCATCTTCACCGGTAAAAATGCGGTGGACACCGAAGGATTCCAAACCCAGTATCGTCTGGCCGCGGCCATGAACCTGCCGATAGTCAGTGAGGTCGTCAAACTTGAAATCCACAATGGCCAGGCGGTCGTCGAACGGGAAATCGGCGGCGGAACCCGGGAGGTGCTGGAGATGAAACTGCCCTGCATCATCGGGGCCACCAAAGGTCTTAACGAGCCGCGTTACCCGAAATTTCCGGATATCATGAAAGCCAAAAAGAAGGAGATCAAGGAAATTGATTTTGATCAGCTGGGACTGGATACGTCCGTTGACCAAACGGAGCTGCTAAAGCTCGAAGCGGTGCCGGAAAGATCCAGCGCTCAGATTATGCAGGGCTCGATCCGCGAACAGGTGACTGAACTGGTTCGGATTCTCAGGGAGGATGATAAGGTCCTGTGAACGAGGGGCAAAGCTTTTTCTCTTTTGATATGTGAACAAGCATTCAGGGTGCAACCCGAGCTGAAGGTAATGATAGGAGACAACTCAGATGGCCAAAATAGGCGTATTGATTGAAACGGAAAAAGACGAGATAAAGAAGACAAATTTCGGCACCATCACCGCCGCGCGGGATGGCGGCAAAAACGAAGTGGTCGCATTGTTGCTGGGTGTCGATGCAAATCCGATGCAAGAAGAACTGGCCGTGTACGGCGCGCAGAAAATCGTGCAGGTTGGCGTCGACGGCGCTGACCTCCTCTCCAGCCCTGATTTACAGGCCAGGGCGCTGGCGGATGTCATTCATCATTTCGCACTGGAGGGACTTATCGGTCTTGCCAGCGCCAGGGGCCGGGACGTGTTTGCCCGGCTAAGCGCCGTGTTAAACGTCACCCTGGCTTCCGACTGCGTGGGGGTTAATTTTGATGACAAGACGGTCCGAAAGTCCCATTTCTCTGGGAAGACCACCGCGACCGTCAAACTGAACTCGGATCTGCTGCTGTGCGCCCTGCGGCCCAATGCAATCGAGGCTGAAAAGGCCCCGGCGGATGCGCAGGTCGAAAGCTACGCTGCCAGCGCCGAGGATCCGGGTCTGGTCAAAATATTAGAGGTCAAAAAGGGTGGCTCCCAAAAAATGGACCTCACCGAGGCCGACGTCATCATTACCGGCGGTCGACCCATTGAAGCCGCCGAGAACTACAAAATGCTCGATGAATGCGCCGAGCTGCTGGGCGCCGCGGTGGGCGCCTCCCGGGCCGCCGTCGACGCCGGCTTTGCACCGCATTCGATGCAGGTGGGCCAGACCGGAAAGACCGTGAGCCCCAGACTTTACATCGGCTGCGGCCTGTCGGGTTCAGTCCAGCATTTTGCCGGCATGAAAACCTCAAAAGTCATCGTGGGGATCAACACCGACAAAGATGCACCGATTTTCCAAAAATGTGATTACGGCATCATTGCGGATATGTTTGAGGTCGTGCCGGTGCTAACGGAAGTCCTGCGGGAGCAAGCCGGGCAATAAAAATGGTTTCTGGTGTCGGGTGTCAGCTCTCGGGTTCAGGGTTCTGGCTACCGGTCCGAGATTTTAGTCGATTCGTTAATTGGTTGAATGGTTAAATAGTTAAAAATGGATTAAATCATCTGACTAATTGACTATTCAACCAATCAACCATCATTTAACTATACCTTCTGTCCCAGGAAATCTGACACCCGACACCTGAAACTAACATTGTTGAAAAAGAAGAAGGATTGTCGAGGGGCAATAGATGCAGACTTACGTGACGCTTAAATCCATTGTTATGGCGCTGGCGCTGATCGGCGCATTCGGCTATTTCTTTGTTCGTACCCGTCACCTGTATCGCCTGATGCGATCGGTTGAGGGTCAGACGCAATTCAAGCTCGACCGCATCGGCGAGCGGGTTAAAATTCTCTTTACGGACGTGCTGGGTCAATCCAACGTCAGGCGCAAACCACTGATCGGCACTGCGCACATGATGATATTTTTCGGTTTCCTGGCCATACAGCCGCATTCGCTGATGCTGATGATCCAGGGGGTCTTTCCCGCTTTTGAAGCGGGCCACGCATTCCCCGGAATTTACCGCGCCTATTTGTTTGTGGCCGATATTCTGGCCGTTTTGGTTCTGGTGGGGTTTGTCTACGCACTCTATCGGCGGGTGGTGGTCCGGCCCAGTTACCTGACCATGGGCACGGATGCGAACCTGATCATTTTGTTTACCTGCGTCATCGTTATCACCTTTCATTTGATTAATGCCTTTCTGACGCTTTTGCCCGCAGCCGACGGGTCTTTATTCACATATGCCGGCGCGTTTCCGATTTCTGAGAGCGTGGTCACGCTGTTTAACCTCAGCGCCCTATCACCGGCGGGAATTCGAACCGGTTATGAAATCAGTTATTGGATCCACATCGCCACGATTCTCGGTTTTCTCATCTATATCCCCGGCTCCAAACATCTGCATTTGCTGGCGGCCATACCCAATGTCTTTCTAAAACGGCTAGACCGGCCCAAAGCCATTGTCAAAACAGATATCGAGAATGAGGAGGCGGAAACTTTCGGTCTGGGGAAGGTGAGCGAACTGAACTGGAAAAATGTCCTCAATCTTTACGCCTGCACCGAGTGCGGGCGTTGCGAAGAGCAATGCCCGGCCAGCTGCACCGACAAACCGCTTTCGCCCAAAAAGGTGGTCCATGATTTTAAAGTCGATCTGTTGGCGCAGGCAGAGGCCATCATGGCCCAAAACTTTGACACGGTTGAGCCGATTGTGCGAGAAGGGGCACCCGTTACCGGAGATGTCATCTGGTCCTGCACCACCTGCCGTGCCTGTGAAGATATCTGTCCGGTAAACATCGAACAGCTGGATTTTATCATTGAAACCCGCAAGCATCGCGTACTGATGGAGGCCGATTTCCCGCCGGAAATGCAGGAAGCCTTTACCAATCTTGAAAATCAATTCAACCCGTGGGGCTTCAGCAGTGACAGCCGGGCCGACTGGTGCAAAGGCATGGACGTACCGCTGATGGCAGACAACCCGGATGCCGAACTGCTCTATTTTGTCGGCTGTTCCGGGTCCTTCGACGACCGCGGCAAAAAAATCGCCCAGGCCATGGCCCGGGTGCTGCAGAAGGCGGATGTCAATTTTGCCATTCTGGGCCCGGAGGAAGTCTGCAACGGGGACGTGGCCCGCCGGGCCGGCAATGAATATATCGCTCAGATGCTGATGATGCAAAATGTCGAAGTGCTTGATCAGTACAAACCCCAAAAAATCCTTACCGGCTGTCCCCACTGTTACAACATTATTAAAAACGAATACCCCCAGTTCGGCGCCAGCTACCCGGTTGTGCACCATACCGAATTGCTACTGGAGTTGTTCCAGCAGGGCCGTTTAAAGGCCGCCAAGGGTCATCCGACACAGCTGAGCTATCACGACTCGTGTTATCTGGGGCGCTGGAATGGCATTTATCAGGCCCCTCGGGAGTTACTGGCTTCGATAAACGGCGGTGCAAAACCAATTGAAATGCCCCGTTCCGAATCCAAAGGATTCTGCTGCGGGGCCGGTGGCGCCAGAATGTTTATGGAGGAAAACATCGGCAAACGCATCAACGAAGAGCGTGCCGAAGAAATAATTGCCACCGGAGCGAAAACCGTGGCCGTGGCGTGTCCGTTTTGCACAACCATGCTCAGAGATGGTATCTTGGAAAAAGAATCCGATGTGCAGGTTAAGGACATCGTCGAAATCATTGATGAAACCATTTCTTAAATAAGAAAAGAATTGGCGTTGTGAATCGTTTAAAAGTTTTGTATAAGCATTTAGCTAAATTTTGCACGAGTCGGAAGCTAAAACGCATTCGCCAGCTACAAAGGAGGGCAAATGATTATCGTAGGGGAGTTAATTAACGCCAGCCGCAAAAAAATTGCGGCGGCAATCGAGAGCCAGGATACGGAAGCCATTCAAACCATCGCCAAAGATCAGCACGAAAATGGCGCCAATTACATAGACGTCAATGCAGGTGTCTTTGTTGGCAAAGAACCTGAATACCTGCAATGGCTCACCTCAACCGTACAAGCGGCCTTAGACACTCAGTGCTGCATCGACAGTCCGGACCCCAAGGCAATTGAAGCCGCACTTGCCGTTCACAAAGGCACACCCATGATCAATTCCATATCACTGGAAAAGGACCGCTATGAAGCGCTGCTGCCGATTGTCGCCGGTACGGACTTCAAAGTCGTCGCGCTTTGTATGAGTGATAAAGGCATGCCGCAAACGACGGATGAGCGCATGGAGATTGCAGACGAACTGGTCAACAACCTGGTCAAAAACAACGTCCCGGTGGAAAATATCTATGTCGATCCGCTGGTCCAACCGATTTCCACGAATATTTCCTTTGGCGTTGAATTTTTAAATTCGGTTGAACGGATTATGGAAACATTCCCCGGGATTCACACGGTTTGCGGACTTTCCAACATCTCCTTTGGCCTGCCCGAACGTAAGTTTTTAAACCAGACGTTTATGGTGATGGCCATTGCCAGGGGGTTGGACGGGGCCATCGTCGATCCACTGGACAAGAAAATGATGGCGAATATCATTGCCGCTGAAGCGCTGGCCGGCAACGACGAATGGTGTTCCGCATATTTGGAAGCATATCGCCAAAAGAAGTTTGAATTCTAAAATCTAGTTTTTTTATTGCAGTTAATAACTGGTGCGAAATCAAAGGAGGCATAAACTATGAGTGAACTGCTTGGAAAAATGGCTGAGTCTTTGATTGCCGGCAAAATTGATGAGGTGGTGAACCTGACCAGGGAAGCGTTGGATGGGGGAGCGGCACCGGCAGATATATTGGATCAGGGGCTATTAGCGGGCATGGATGTTGTCGGAAAGCGCTTTAAGGCCGAAGAAATGTTTATTCCCGAGGTATTGCGGTGTGCCAAGTGCATGCATGGTGCCATGGATATCTTGCGGCCGTTGCTGGCAGAGACCGGCGCGGAACCCATTGGCACGCTGATCATCGGCACGGTCAAGGGCGATCTGCATGACATCGGCAAGAATCTGGTGGGCATGATGTTCGAAGGTGCCGGATTTGAAGTCGTGGACATCGGTATTGATAAAGAACCCCAGGTTTTCGTGGATGCAATCAAAGAACACAACGCCAAGCTTATCGGGATGTCAGCCCTGTTAACCACCACCATGCCCAAGATGGGCGAAACCATCAATGCCATCAAAGAAGCAGGAATCCGGGATCAGGTCAAAATATTGGTTGGCGGTGCTCCCATAACAGCGGCATTTGCCGAAGAAATTGGTGCAGATGGCTATGCTTCAAATGCAGCCAGCGCTGTTGATAAGGGCAAAGAGTTAATGGGTCGCTAGTTGGGTGCCGGTGATCGAGTCGCCTTAAGAGAAGTTCTGGTCGAAATTCTACCGGGAATAAGATGCCTGATGCAACGACGGCCAAGACAAAACAGATCACATGTATTATTAGACCCATGGTTTTCAGAAAGCCGAAGTTGACGAGCCGGCCGGATCAAATCACTGAACCGGTCGGCTTTTATTTTAGGTTGGTCCGCCGCAGGCGGATTGAGCCGGTCAGGCCCGTTAACAAGGGATACATGTCTTATTTTATTTGCCGGCAAACAGGACAAGGCGCTAACGGGTAGCGAGACAAGGTGCTCAACCGATGGAGGAGGGAGTCTGGCTTGAAAAAAAATGGCTGGTGGTCACCGGCCGGTTTGGTACTTTTCCTGACGTGGCTTTTTTTCGGAATGTACTATATGAACCGGTTCAATTTTTCCCCCATGATTCCCCTTCTGAAAGCGGATCTAAACATTTCAAATGCCCAGGCCGGCTGGTTGATGGCGCTTTTTTTTATCACCTATACCATCTTTCAGCTGCCTTCAGGCTATTTAGCCGATCGTTTCGGCCCGCGAAAGATTATAACGATCGGTGCGCTGATCTCAATCCTCGGCAATCTGATTTTCAGTCAGGGGTCGACCTTTTTGATGCTTTCCGTGGGGCAATGTATCAACGGTTTTGGTCAGGCCATGGGCTGGACGTCGGCCCTCAAACTGATTGTCAGCTGGTTTCCAAGATCGAGGCGCGCAACGGCGATCGGGTTATTCGCAACCTGTGTCACCGGCGGCAGCAGTGTCGGCATCCGGCTTTCCGGATATCTCGGTGATCATTTCGGATGGCAGAGCGCATTTATGGTTCCGCCGGCGATGATGGCGGCGGTACTGCTATTTTTTTGGATATTCGTAACAGACCATCCCGGGGAAAAAGGGTTAGCCGCGTTTGAAGATGAGGCAGAACTTGAGAAAATGATCGATAATGACCCCAGGTCCCGGCTGATGGTGGTGTTAAGCAATCGCAAGCTCTGGACCATCGCAGTGGTCTATTTCTGTTTTGTCTATGTGCAGTTCGGCTGCCTGGTCTGGATTCCGGCCTTTTTACAGGAAAGCTACGCAATGACGGTCGACAGGGCCAGCACCATTGCCGCTCTGGTTTTGCTCCCGGGAGTCTTTGCTTCGCCCATCGCCGGCTTTTTATCAGACCATTATTTTGGGGGCCGGCGTAAACCGCTGCTTCTTTTGGGCATGGCGATTCTGGCAGCCTCGACATTTTTGCTGTCTTTCAGGGTCAATATCATTCTGGCGGCAAGCTTGCTTGCTGTGGTCGGATTGATGATCATCATGCCCGACATCCTTCTGGCAGCCTTTCCTTCGGATATCCTTTCCCGCAAATTGGCGGCCACGGGTATGGGCTTTTTGACAACATTCACGAGCACCGCCGGGATTATTACCACGCCGCTTTCCGGTAAGATCGTGGATGTGTTTCAATCTTACGGGGCGGTTTTTCTCTCGTTTGCCATCGCCGCTCTGGCAGGAACAATTTTTACTTTATTTATTCGTGAAAAAAGAATTCACCCCAACACATAAAAGGAGGCACGGATATGCATCTCCAGCAACCTGAGTTATACTTTAAACCCAAACTGCAGGTGATCAATGATGATCAAATCAAACAAATTCACATGGCCACCCTGGAGGTCCTGGAGCGGACCGGTATCAAAATGACCCATCCGCGCGGGTTGGAACTGCTGGACGGCGCCGGGGCAAAGGTGGATGGCGACCGGGTGCGGATTCCCGCCTGGCTGGTTGAAGACGCCATCCGCAAGGCGCCCTCCCGCGTTGTGCTCGGCAAGCGCGACGGCGAACGCTCCGTCGTTCTGGAAGGCGATAAATCCTGGTTCGGTCCCAGCCTGGATTGCCTGGACTATCTGGACCCGCTGACCGATGAGCGCATGCGATTTACCAGCGAGCATTGCCGCATCACCGCCTCCCTGGCCGACGCCCTGCCGAATTTTCACTGGTCCATGACCATCGGCATGGCCGCCGACAAGCCCGCCGAAATCGCCGACAAGGTCATTGCCCGCCAGGCGCTGACCTATTGTGAAAAACCGTTGGTGTTCTGCTGCAATGACGCCGAAAGCGAGCGCGCCATTTATGAAATGGCCCTGCTGATTTGCGGGGGTAAAGAAAATTTCGCCAAAGCGCCAACCATCGTGCAATACTCCGAGCCCATTTCACCCCTGGAATATTATGACCCTGCGGTTGAAAAGATGCTTTTCACCGTAGAGCATGGCATCCCGCTGATCAATTTCCCGGCGCCCCAGGCCTGCGGTTCCGCCCCGGCCACTTTTGCCGGAACGGTGGTTCAGGGCGGCGCCGAATCCCTGAGCGGGCTCGTCCTGGCGCAAACCGCCCGGCCCGGTGCCCCCTTTATTTACGGCGCCTTTGCAACCATCATGGATATGCAAACGACGATTTTTTCCTACGGCGCCCCGGAATTGAGCCTGATGGTCGGCGCGCTGGCACAAATGGCCCAGTATTATGAGCTGCCCTTCTTTGGCACCGCCGGCTGCTCGGATGCCAAGTTCTGTGATGCCCAGGCAGCCACCGAAGCCGCATTGCAGATATTCAGCTCCGCGGCCATCGGGTCCAGTCTGGTACATGACTGCAGCAGCTGGTTGGACCATGGCTCATTGGTATCTCCGGCCTTTATGGTGCTGGTCAACGAAATATTGCACAATGTCAATCAGTTCATGAAAGGCCTGCCGGTTACCGAGGAAACCCTCGCCCTTGATGTGATTGATCGGGTGGGCCCGGGTGGCCACTATCTGCAGGACGACCATACCTTAAACCATTTCAAAGACGTGCGGTACTCGAAGCTATTTGAGCGCATGGTATATGATCAATGGAAAGAGGCGGGCGCGAAACGCTTTGAGGATCGGCTGCGCGAATTGACCCGCGAAGCCATGGAACACCAGCCGGCACCGTTGGCGCCGGAAGTGATCAAAGAGCTGGATCAGATGCAGAAAAGCTGGAAGTAAATACCTCAGAGATTGGGGAGTTTTTGTATTTCTGAACTGTCATTCCCGCGAATGCGGATGTGTCGTAATTTAAAAAAGCGTATAATTTGTACCTGTCATGCCGGACTTGATCCGGCATCCAGTAATGTAGTATTTTGGAAAAGCAATGGATTCCGGGTCAAGCCCGGAATGACAAAACACCAATATACGTGGTTTTCCTAATTGCGACACCACCTTGATGTTTGTCCCTGCGAAGGCAGGGGCATGCATCAAGGTAAAACTCCCCTCCCCCTCAGTTAAATCTAATCTATCATCGATAAGCTACATCCGCACGCGTTCGCTTTTGGGATCATAGGGCGGTTCCAGATGAATTTTAATGGGAAACAGTTTGCCTTCAATATTGATTTCATACTTGCCGGACGTTATCCATTCATCCGTTATTCCCGCGGGATTCTTTAGGTAACACATTCCAATCGCAGCGTTAAGCACGTGCGAATAAGAACCATGGGTATTTTCACTGGCCAGCTCCCCGTCGCGGTAAATCGGCTCATCATGGTAAATCAGCGGTTCAGCATCTTCCAGGGTAAATATGACCAACTTGCGTTCCGGTTGAGTTTTCAGTTTCGCTGCCAGGGCTTCACGGCCAATAAAATCTTCCTTATCCATTTTTACGCAAAATCCCAGACCGGCCTCAAACGGGGTGTCGTCCGGCGTAATATCAGCGCCCCAATGCTTATACCCCTTCTCCAGGCGCAGCGAGTCGAGCGCATGCAATCCAACCAGTTTTAGGTTAAATTCCTCACCGGCTTCCACCAGGGCATCAAATACATTCAACGAAAACTCCGTCGGAATGTAAAGCTCCCATCCCAGCTCACCGACAAATGACATTCTAACCGCCAGCGGTCGGGCGTCGGCCACATCGATTTCCTGGGCGCTGGCAAAAGGAAAGGCCTCATTTGAAAGATCCGCATCCGTCAGGTTCGCAAGAAGGTCTCTGGATCGCGGGCCCATGACCGCCAGCATGGTGTAGGCTGAGGTCACATCGGTTAAAATCGCATGGGCATCATCCTTGAGGTGACGTTGAATCCAGTCGAAATCCCGCGGTCCGGTAGCCCCCGGGGTGACAATAAAGTATTTGTCCTGAGCCAGGCGGGTTACCGTAAGGTCGGATTCGATACCGCCCCTTTCATTTAACATCTGGGTATAAACGACTTTACCGACCGGCACATCCACATCATTGGCACACAGGGCCTGCAGCACCTGCATGGCATCGCGGCCCTGAAGCAGAAAATTGGCCATGGAAGACAGATCGTAAACCCCGACATTTTCGCGGATTGCCATGTGCTCTGCGGCCGAATATTCAAACCAATTCTGTCGTCCCCAGGCGTATTCATATTCGGCTTTCACGCCCTCGGGTGCAAACCAGTTGGCGCGCTCCCAGCCGGCCACAACCCCGAAACAAGCGCCGCGCGCTGCCAGGCGGTCATGAAAAGGCGTACAGCGAACGTTGCGGGAGGTTTTGGGCTGTTTGAAAGGCCAATGGTCGGCATATAGATTGCCAACCGCCTCGGTGGTGCGATTATACAGATAACGGTGATTGGCCTGCCAGGGATAAAACCGCCGAATATCAACCGACGACAAATCCTCCTCCGGATACCCCTGAACGATCCACTGCGCCAGGGCGCGTCCGGCGCCACCGGCGCTGGTGATTCCCACCGAATTCATTCCAGCGGCAACGAAAAAGTTCTTCACCCCGGGGGCCTCCCCGAGCATGTAAGCGGTATCCGGCGTAAAGCTTTCAGGTACGGTCGTTAAGCTGTTGATTTCGGCATCCTCAAAAGCGGGCACGCGCTTGATGGCGTTGTTCATGAAAATCTCGCATTGATCCCAGTCCTCCTGCAGCTGGGTGTATGCAAATTCCTCCGGAATCCCCTCCATACCCCAGGGTTTTGCCACGGGTTCGAATCCGCCCATGAGCAAACCGCCCATCTCTTCCTTGATATAGATATAACCGTCCATATCCCGCAAATAGGGCATGCCTTTATAGGTTCCCTCGATCGGATTGGTGGCTAGGTGCATGTGCTCGGCTGCATGCAGTGGAATACTGACATCGACCATTTTCCCGACTTCCCGGGCCCACATGCCGGCGCAATTTACCAGATATTCACAGGTAATTTCGCCCTGATCGGTGCTGACGCCGGCAATGGCACCTTTTTTAAGTTGGATATCGGTAACCTTGACCCCTTCAATCAGGCTGGCCCCTCCCGTGCGGGCGCCTTTGGCCAAAGCCTGGGTGGTATCCTCCGGGTTCGTGAAACCGTCATTTGGTTGATACCAGGCCGCCACAAGATCGTCGGTGTGCAGGAGCGGAAACAGCTTCTTGGCATCGTCAAGGCTGATTTCTTCCATCTCAATTCCGAATGCGTGTGCCATGGCCATCGAGCGACTGAATTCACTCTTGCGCGCTTTTGTCTGCGCGACGCGGATTGATCCGGGGCGCTGGTAGCCGGTGGGCTGCCCCGTTTCTTCTTCCAGGCGTGAATACAGATCCGCGCCGTAAACGGCCAGTTTGGTCAGGGCGCTGGTCGACCACAGTTGCCCCAACAGACCGGCAGCCGCCCAGGAAGTTCCGGATGCGATCGTTTTGCGCTCGAGCAGCGCCACATCTTTCCAGCCAAGTTTACAGAGATGGTAGGCAACACTGCAGCCGACAATTCCGCCGCCGATGATAACGACCTGGGCCTGGGTGGGTATTTTTCCGGGCATTACAACCTCCTTTTTGTTCTTTTATCTTGTATGGTGTCCCACAAGAAATTTACAAATACGGTTTTAGGTGTCAGCAAGTAGGGCGGGCCTCTGCGCCCGCCGGTCAGAGGTCGGCACAGAGGCCGACCCTACTTTCATTTTTACCATCTGTCTTCTGAAACCTGAACACTGACACCTGAAACCATAGACGGGGTTATGCATAGCATCCCATCTTCATCTTGCCAATATCTAATAGTGTTTCGTCAGGTTTTCCCTTTCGGAAGGTCTTTCTGCATATGCATTTCGCGCAACTCCTGTTTGAGGATCTTGCCGGTTTTGGTCATGGGCATCTGCCCGATGAATTCAACCTCTCACGCAGAGCCTGCCCCCGTGTAGATGGGGGCGGGAGTCCAGTTCAAGGACGCCTGGATTCCCGCCTGCGCGGGAATGACAGATCGGCAGTTGTTCGATTTCATTTTTGTGAGCGCGATTTCTTTTTCATTTCCGTCAGTTTTTGGGTTACAAACCTTTCTTGATTCCCCGCTTTGATACAGGCCAGCAAATGCTCGGCCTCGAGCGCCAGAATCTGCTCAAAACTGGAGTGGAGTCCTTCATCCAGCGCCATGCGGGAAAGCTTAAGGGATAAGGGTGAGTTGCGGCCAATGCGTTCACACATATTCAGAGCCGCATCCAGAAGTTGGGTGTCAGCGACAACCTGGTTGACCAGTCCAATCTGCAGCGCCTGTTGCGCATCGATAATCTCACCCGTAAACACCAATTCCTTTGCTTTTCCCAATCCCACCAGTTGTGAAATTAGCTTGGTGCCTGCGCTGGTAATGGTCAATCCCACACCGGTTTCAGGAAAGCCAAATTTGGCATCCTGGGCGGCGATTCGAATGTCACAGCTCAAGGCAAACTCCAGCCCGCCGCCGACTGCATATCCCTTTATGGCCGCAATCAGCGGCTTGCCCAATTTCAGGATGATCCGCTGGGTTTCCTGTAAGGCATCGATCTCTTTTTCCCACTGGGAGAGGCTTTTGCCTGTCTGTGTCTCTTTGAGGTCTTCGCCGGCGCAAAAGGATTTGCCGGCTCCGGTCAGGATAACCGCGACAACGTCTTCATCCTCGCGGACAACATTCAGCTGGCTGATCAAATCATTTAACAAACCCGGGTTGATGGCGTTCAGCCGCTCAGGCCGGTTTAGTGTAATGATCCCAACGTTCTTTTCTCGGCGGTATCGTACGGCTTCTTTTTTCACAGATAGCACTCCTTTGGATTAAAATTTAGCGCCCATCTTTTATGCCAAAATGAGCCGAAATGGCAAATGATACTATCTCAGACAGGTACGGGCTGTCCTCTTATGCAATGGTCATCTCACGCATTCCAAACGTCTTTGAAAAGGCGAATCATATTTTCACCTATAATCTTCCTGGTTTCTGATTCGGTGTAACCCCTTGTCAACAGCGCATCGGTCAGGTTGGGAAAGTCAGCTGAATTCTGAATGCCCTGCGGGTTTTGGATGGGAAAGTCCAACGCCATGGCCGGACCCCTTTTTGATTTGCCGGACAGGAGCCAGTCAAAGAATTCCCTACTTTGGCCTTCGGTAAAGTCGGTTCCGATGGCAACGTGGTCGATACCCACCATTTCAACCAGGTATTCAATGACATCGATGAAATCCTCAATTGTGGAATCTTTTCCTGCCGGAAGAAACGGGGGGAATACCGTTGCCCCGATGACGCCGCCTTTTTTAGCAAGGGCTTTTATGGCATCATCCGGTTTATTGCGCGCGTGGCTGCACAGGCTATGGGGATTGGCATGCGTAAAGGCGACGGGTTTGGCGGAAGCTTCGATGGCATCCATGGTGGTTCGATACCCCACATGGGACAGATCGATAAGAATTCCCAGGCGATTCATCTCATCAATCACTTCCAGCCCGAACTGCGTTAACCCGGCGTCGATTCTTTCGAGGCATCCCTGGCCGACGAGATTGGCCTCCATGTAAGTTAATTGGATCACCCTGACACCCAAGGCATGAAAAATGGTTAGCAGACCGATGTCTTCTTCAATTGCGGTTGTATTTTGAAATCCGAAGATGATACCTGTTTTACCGGTTTTTTTGGCCGTCTGGATATCGGCGGTGCTGCGCACCGGCATAATGAGATCGGAATATTCATTAAATAATTGATCCCATTCGATGATATTGCCAATGGTCCGGCGGAAGTTTTCTAAAACCGATACCGTGCAGTTAACGGCGGTCAGCCCTCCATGACGCATGTTTCGAAAAACTGTTTCACCCCAGTTGCTGATTTGCAGCCCATCGACAATAATGGCCCCATCGTGAACCGCTCGACTCCTGTCCTGCATGGCAATTAACTCCTTTCCCTTGACACATACGCATCGATGGCTCTAATACCTGTTGATAGTAATTTTTAAAATATGATCAACAGTTATGCAACGCTTTTTAGAACCCATCTCAAAAATGTATCTAACGTCCGATGTTAAAGTTCTAAACCAATAAAGAGTGCTTATAACAACAAATGAGCTAAAATTAAAAATGATCTAAAATGCCTAAAATTAAAGATGGAGCGCAGCGACACCTTAACTTTAGGCATTTTAGCTCATTTTAGGCATTTTAGGCACTTCTAACTATGGAAGGAGAATCCTTTAAATGAGAGATATCCGAATCGCCGGCATCGTTGGCAGCCCGCGGCTGAAGAAAAACACGGATGCCCTCGTTCAGCAGGCACTGGACGGCTGCAGAAGCAAAGGGGCTTTGGTTGAAACGATATATCTCAATAAATTAGAGATCAAACCCTGCCAGGCCCACAAAATCCAGGATGGAAAGGGCTGTATCATGCGGGATGGAATGGATGCCGTCTATGAGATATTCGAGGCGGCCGATGGTTTGGTCCTGGGGACACCTGTTTTTTACAATTCGGTGTCGAGCCAGATGAAATTGATGATCGATCGATCCTATTGTCTGGCCAAAGCGGTGCCCCTGGGACCGGGCAAACGAAAATATGTGACCACGGTTGAAAAACGCAAAAAAGGGATCGTCATCTCTGTTGGCGGAAGCGGAACCAATCCGGACTGCGTTCTCCCGATATTTGATATCTGGTCAAATGAAGTCAACCTCGAAATTATCGATACCCTGTGTGTCAGTGAAGGTCAGCTCGGCAAACTGCCCATGGAAAGCGAGAAAACCTTAGAAGCGGCATTTAAAAAAGGTCGAAACCTGGCACGGTGTTTGATGGAGAATTTCTATTGATTTGCAGATCTATTTTTTTTAGGTTAAATGTATCAGCGGGCCACAACATAAAGGACCAAAGGGCATCTGCTTGGATACCAAAATGGAATGAAATTCAGAAAGGAATCATACGATGACAAGAAAATTTAAAGCCGGCTTTCATAACATCTCAGGTTTTGGGTTAAACTCGCTTTCGGACAGCGAAGTGGATTTCATTCACCAGGCAACACTGCAGGTATTTCAACATACCGGCCTCAAGGTCTATAGCGAGGAGGCCATGGAAATTTTTCATGGTGCCGGCGCCTTTGTGGAGCATTTCAAGGATCACGGCGTTGTTAAAATTCCACCGTATATTGTCGAAGACTGTATCCGGCAGGCGCCCCGCACATTCGGGTGCTACGGCAGAGAGCGCGAGGACGACTTTATCCTCGAACCGTCACTGGTCAGTTTAAGTTGCGCGGGGGGATGTGTAAACGTTATCGATCCTTATACGCTGGAACACCGGCCGGCCATGAAAAAAGACTGTGGCAACATCGCCCGGATTTGTGATTCTCTGGATGAAATCGGTGTTTTACTGCGACCCTGCATTCCCAATGATGTGCCCGCCGATATATATCCGGTTCATGCCCTGGAAGCGATCCTGACGAACACCTCGAAACACGTCTTGATCGGGCCGGATAATGCTAAAAATCTGAATAAAATGATGCAGCTCGGAGCGGCCTGTGTCGGCGGCATGGAAGAATTCAAAAAGCGGCCCATTTTTAGTGCCTCCATCTGCCCCACCAGTCCGCTGGTGCTGGCGCAAAATGTTTGTGAAATGATTGTGGAAGGCGCCCGACAGGGGGTTGGGCTCTTTATCGTCCCGATGGCCCTGGCCGGTGCGATATCTCCGGCAACCATTGCGGGGACACTGGTATCGACCAACGCGGAGATACTGGGCAGTATCATTCTGGCCCAGTTGACGGCCAGGGGAACATCGTGCATCTACGCCAATCTGAGCACGATTATGGACATGAAAACAGGGGTCGCTGCCGTGGGTGCGCCCGAAGTGGCACGGGTGGCGGCCGGCACAACCCGATTGGCCAAATATTATGGCCTTCCCTGCCTGGCAGGCGCAGCCATGTCCGATAGCAAGATCCCGGATGCCCAGGCAGCCTATGAATCCGCCCTTAGCATCATGTTAACCGCTTTGGCCGGCGCGAATCTTGTCTTCGGTATGGGCGGGCTTGACCATTTGTTGACGTTTGACTGCGCCAAACTGATCATGGATGCCGAATTGGAAAGAATGGTAATGAACGTGATCGGCGGTATTGAAGTTTCAGATGATTCGGTGGCGCTGGATGTCATTCACCAGGTCGGACCGGCGGGAGAATACCTGACCCAACAGCACACCTATGATCACATGCGCGATTTCTCTCAAAACAAATTATATGACCGGCACACACGTGATGGTTGGGTCGAGCAGGGTGCTAAAGACCTGACGCAACGCGCATACGAAAAAGCCCGGTATATTATTGAAAACCATCAACCCAAACCCCTGCCGGAAGGGGCCGCCGCAGCCATGCAAACAATCGCAGCGGAATATGAAACCGAGCTCGGTATCAAGCAGGCGTAATGTCCGGTCAGATTGCGTCGGCGAAATGCTTCTTTACGACGGCGGTGTAAACGTAATCGATCATCGTTAAAAAATCGTAAACCGGCAGCCCGGTCGCCTGTTGAACGGCCTCGCTGTAAGGCGGCATCATGCTGCATTCCAGCAGAAGAGATCTGATTTCCGGATGATCAGATGTGATTTCCTTTGCTGCCTGTACGACTTCGGCCCGGATACCGTCACTGTCAAGGGTTCCAATCTCATCAACGACCGCATCCTTGAAATGCTTTTCATGCTGTAATCCGCGAATCACGAGTCCGGCGATATCATTCAGACCGATTTTATTGAAAACTTCCGGGGTCAGGGAATCTGAATTGGCCGTTAGCACGCCGATCTTGGCGTCGACCGGCAGGGTCGACTGGATAAAGGGAATCTGTAACAGGCTGGACAGAAAGACCGGGATGTTCACGGCCCCTTTAACCTCTTCGTTAAAAATCGCCATAAAGCCGCAGTCACCCGTAATGGCCTTTACACCTTCGCGTTCCAGCTCCTGCGCGCCGGCGATCATGCCCTCTATGAAGCTGTAATCGTGGGCGAAAATGCGATCGGTTAAAAGTCCTTCCACTGTTTTAAACCGCACAGGATAATCGTAGCTTTTGGCGTTCCCGACATCGCCCAAGATAAACGGGGTTTCGGTGTCAAGCAAGAGGATTCCGATCGCTTCGCCGTAACTCGTTTGGCCTTTATTTGCCGTAAAAATCATTTCATTTGCCCCTTTCTAATGGTTGAACCTAGTGTTGTGTCCCACAAATATTGTCTAAAATATTATTAAGTTCTGCGGCGTGGTATCCATCCGTCATTCCCGCGCAGGCGGGAATCCAGGCATCTTTGAACTGGACTCCCGCCTGCGCGGGAGTGACAATCATTTTGTAACTTATTTGTATGACACAACACTAGGTCTTTTCTAATTTTTACACCTGAATTTTGCATGAGTCGGAGGCTGCCATCAAATCACAACGAGCTCCGTTGTCGCAGTCGATAAAACTTCAGGGCCATCTTCGGTCACCAGAACATTTGATTCGATGTTAAAATGCCCGTAGTCCGTGACCACGGTCGGCTCCATCGTCACCACCATACCGGCCTTCAGCTCGGTATGATCGAAAAGCGCAATGTGGGGCGGCTCTGTTGTGGCCATCCCGATTCCATGGCCAACTCGCCAGGCCCTGTTCGATTGAGCCGATGAGCAGTCGCCCTCACCCCAGATTTCCTTCAATCCGGCTTTATCAAATTCGCGGTTGCATAATTGCGAGAGGTCTGAAGCCTTTATGCCGGGCCGGATGGCCGCCACCGCGGTATTGCTGACTCCATTCACGATTTCATACATGTTCTTTTGCTCGGGCGAAGGTTCACCGATGGCAGCTACCCTCGAAAAATCGGATGAATAACCATTGACCTTGCAACCGGTGTCAATCCAGAGCAGATTGCCCTCTTCCAGAACATGTTCGCTGGGGTTCGGTAAAAATCCACTCTCATAATTATAAGGCCCCGAATTGCTCAGGGTCCAAACGGCTGTCCCGCCCAACTCGACGGCGGTGTCATATAAAATCTTGGCTGCATCTTTTTCCGTCATCCCCGGCTTGGTGTTATTAAAACAGGTTTCGAAGGCCTGGCTGCTGATCGAACAGGCTTTGCGCATGTATTCCACTTCCGCATCAGATTTTACCATTCGCATGCCCCAGAAAAGATCGGAGGCATCAATGAAATCGGCCCCGGGGAGCTCCTTTGTCATTCCGACAAAATCATTGTACGGCAGCCCCAGGCGTTGTTCGGTCCCCAGCTCAGCGCCGATCCGCCCGGTATTCAAGCCCAACTCCCCCCATATCGCTTTTAACATATCAAACGGTAAGGCCCCAAAGGGGGAATAGGTTCGAATATCATCCACCCAGGACTCGCGCTGCTGGGAGTGTTCGAAGAAATCATGAACGATCAGCACCGGGTTTCCCTTTTGCGGCAGTATCATAATCGTTGGTCTGGAAAATGAAAAGTCCCCATGGCCACCACTGAAATAAGTATAATTGGCGGTTTCCGTGATGAACAGGGCATCCAACCCTTCAGCCCGCATTCTCTCCCGAGCTCTTTCCCACCGGCTTTCATACTCTGATTTGGGAAAACGCTTGTATTCTGAACTCATTGGCAACGCCTCCTTTGATGGACACTGAACGCAATCATCGCGTTCAGTGAAAAAAATGATTAGGGTTTCATATTAGAATGGATACATGCAACAATTTACAAAGCATTGAAAGAAGAATTTGTAAATAAAAAAATGGATAAGGGGTAAGGCATCCGTAATGGGAAAGAGCAAAAAATCTTGGTGCTGTTGTATTTTCGATTTTCAAATCGCGCATCAGCCAAATGCCATCGCGGTTCAGCAGGCAGATCTGAAGGATTTCCGGTTGAAATACGTATGAAAGTCATTTATTATAAAGGTTTTATAAGGAGAAACCGTTGAAAAAGAAAAGCCCATACGTGATCGCCTGTGCGGTGCTGGCGCTCGATATCAAATACACTGCCGAGGAACTCGGAACCGACGTCGGTACCAAATTCCTGGAAGGCGGACTTCACAATCGCCCCAACCTGCTTCGCGAAAAACTGCAGGCCGCTATCGACGAAATTTCGGCCTCCGGCCGCTGTGACCGCATCATCATCGGATACGGCATATGCGGTCGCGGAACCGTTGGAATCCAGAGCCGGGATATTCCGCTGGCAGTGCCGAAGGTCCATGACTGCATCGCTCTTTTTCTGGGAGGCGATGCGGCCTATCGGCGTGAATTTAAAAAATACCCGGGCACATATTACATATCGGGGGGCTGGTATGAAGAAAAGACCGAACCGCTTTCCCAGCAAAAACAATCGGCTTATTATGGAAGCGAAAAGCTGAATTATAAGGAGCTGGCTGAAAAATATGGTGAGCGCGAGGCCAAAGAGACGATTCAATTTCTGAGCACCTGGCAAAAAAATTATCAGAGAGCCGCCTTCATCGAAACCGGGGCAAAGCTTTCACCCAAGTATGAAAAGTACGCCCGGGAAATGGCAAAAGAATACGGCTGGAAATACGAAAAACTGGTTGGCGACCAGTCGTTGATCAAAGCGCTTCTGACCGCCCGCAAAACGACCGACGAAATCCTGGTCGTTCCACCGAAGCACGTGATTGAGTTCGACGCTATGCACTCGAGCCTTGCGGCCAATCCGATCTGGGCCCCAGAGATCGGCCGGCGGGCGGAAGCTGAAGTTACCGTAACGGAAAAAGGCCGCGCTGATGAACCAGAGACCGCCTATCTGAAAATCGGACTGGGGATCGACGCCGGCGGGACCTACACCGACACGGTAATCTATGACTTTGACCGGGATCGGACGATTAGCAAGAGCAAAGCCCTGACCACGAAGTGGGATTTCACCGTAGGCATTAACAACGCCCTGGCTGAGCTGGATCAGGAAAAACTTCGGGAGGTGGAGATGGTGTCCCTGTCTACCACCCTGGCAACCAACGCCATTGTTGAAGGCGAAGGCCAGAAAGTCGGTATGATTATCATGCCGGCCTATGGCCGCTTCGAACCGGAAGATATTCCATACGAGCCAAAGGCCATCATTTCGGGGCAGCTTGAAATCACGGGTAAAGAAATCCTACCGGTGGATGAAAAAGAGGTAAAAGACATTGTCCGACGAATGGTTGCAAAGGACAAGGTCAAAGCCTTTGCCGTCTCCGGCTACGCCGGCGCGATTAACCCTGACCATGAACTGCAGGTCAAACAGATCATTCGGCAGGAGACTGGGCTGTTCGTCACCTGCGGCCATGAGCTGTCGCAAATCCTGAATTTCAAAACACGGGCGCACACGGCTATGTTGAACGCCCGCATCATCCCGAAACTGACCAAATTGTTGCTGGATTTGGAGAAAGTGCTCGCACAGCGAAATATCCAGGCTCCTATCGTCGTCGTCAAAGGTGATGGAACCCTGATGAGTGCCGCCATGGCCAAAGAACGGCCGGTAGAGACGATTTTGTCAGGACCGGCGGCGAGTGTGGCCGGCGCACGTCATTTGACGGGATTGAGGGACGCATTGGTCGTAGACATGGGCGGCACCACAACAGACACAGCGGCACTGGTGGACGGCACGGTAAGTATCTGCGAGACCGGATCCAATCTCAGCGGGCACAAGACCCACGTGAAAGCGCTGGAAATCCGTACCGTGGGCCTGGGCGGTGACAGCCTGATCCAATACGACCGGGGAGAGTTTCGTCTCGGACCCCGTCGGGTGGCACCCATCGCCTGGCTGGGCGCCATGTACAGCGGAACGGACAAGGCACTGGATTTTCTCAAGATGCACCTGGATCGCTATGCCTTGTCCACCCAGGACATGCAAATTCTGGCGCTGACCGGCTCTGCGGATGACTTGGACTTAACGCCTTTAGAGGAAAAAATTGTCGCGCTTTTGAAATCAAGGCCCTATTCCATTGACGAGCTGCTCAAACGAACCGAGTCCCTGTTAGAAATGAGTTTGAATCTTGAACGCCTGGAAAAGAGTTTCATCATTCAGCGCTGCGGCCTGACACTCACGGATCTTCTGCATGTGACGGACCGCTTTGAACGCTGGGACAAAGATGCAGCCGAACGCTTCTGTCAGATGTTCTGCCAGCTGGCAAAAATGGACATCCCGCAAATGGCAGCACACCTGTTGAACATGGGAGACGCCCGCCTGACGTTGGAATTGTTAAAACGGCAACTGGATGACGAGGTCGACCCCGATGCCCTGCACACCTGCCCTGTTTGCCAGACCCTGGTTAACAATTTGCTCTCAGACGGAAACCATCCGTATGACGTCCGAATTGATTTGAAGCGGCCGGTGGTCGGCATTGGCGCACCGATCCACTTTTTTCTGCCCCGTGCCGCCAAAGCCCTGGGCACCGAAGCGGTGTTACCTGAAAATGCGGATGTCGCCAACGCCATCGGCGCGATCACCAGCAATGTGGTGGTCAAGCGCCAGCTGCGAATCATTCCGGACGAAGAAGGCGGTTTTCTCATCGAGGGATTGGCCGGTGTGCGGCACTTTAAAAAATTTGATGATGCCGATGCCTTTGCACGGGACGAATTGGTGCAGCGAGTGAGAGATTTGGCCCGAATCGCCGGTACCAGCGCCAAGGCGATAAAGCTCAAGATCGAAGACAAGATTCCCAAAACCGCAGACGGCAAGGAAATCTTCCTGGGCCGCACCATTCACGCGAATCTGACCGGCCGCCCGGATATTGTCGTCAAACAAAACCTTCACGGCAAAGCTGCACCCGCCAACTAGAAGTGGTTTCAGGTGTCAGTGTTCAGGTTTTAGAAGACAGATGGTAAAAATGAAAGTAGGGTCGGCCTCTGTGCCGACCTCTGACCGGCGGGCGCAGAGGCCCGCCCTACTTGCTGACACCTAAAACCGTGTTTTGTAAATTACTTGCGGGACACAATCTAGTGATTTTCTTTTATATATTCGCGGGTGATCAAGATGATGCCTGACATGACGAATGCGGCCCCGATCAACTGGGTAAATGAAAGTCGTTCACCCAGCAATACGGCGGCTAAAATGATCGTTAAAATCGGCTCGACGTTCATAAGGATGGTGGTTTTGACCGGCCCGATGGTCTCAATACCGATAAGAAATGTGACATAAGCAATGGTTAGTGCAAAGCTTGTAACACCCAGCTTGAACCAGCCGGTCAGGGCAATGTGCGCTGCCGGGCCACCGTTGAATAACATGAAGACCACATATAGTGCGGTGCCCGCCGCCAGACAGTGAAAATTGACCGTCTGAGTATCTGCGGAGCGTATCGCCAGGCTGCTGATGGTAACATAAGAGGCCGCACCCAGCGCCCCCAAAAAGCCAAATGCGATTCCATACCAGTTAAGACCCGTGACAGACTGAATCCCCATTGCAAACGCAAGACCAATAAAAGCAATCGTAATCGCCATCAAACGAATGGGTGTAATCGGTTCCTTTTCGGTAAAGCGGGCGATGATCGCAACCAGAAACGGATGGGTGTAAAAAATTAGCACGGCCAAACTCACCGGGATATACTGGGTGGCGCCCAGATATCCAATCCCCATCATAAAAACCGAAATTCCGAGGACAAGGCCAGCATAGCGTTCTCGCGGCGGCAATTTCAATTTTTTGCCGCGGATCTTGAGAAAAAGAAAAAGCAGGATGACCGTCACAAAATGGCGCACGGCGTTGATTGTATGAATATCGATTCCATCCCGATAGGCCAGATTGGCGAATAAGATGTTTGTCGAAAATCCCAGCGCGGCCATTAAAACCAGACCGAAACCGACCCATGTTTTGGTGTTGCCGGAAACCTTGTCTAATGTATTGGCTGGTTTTGATTTCATAAAAGCCGATTACCTGGACCTTGTCCGCTTTGCGGGATGAAGCGTCTAATTTTAGGATACCAAGGGGCTTCTCATGAAAATTAACGAGAAGTGGGGTACCCTATACAATTTTTTCAGACATTTCAAGAACCCCGGCCAGAATCTATTGTGAAACAAACAATGGCGGCGCCGACATCTTGACACGCGATCTTATTTTAGCCATACTCGTTTCCAAATCATCGAGCATTGAAAAGGAGCAATGACATGATCAAGGTTAACAACTATTTTGACGGGAACGTCAAAAGCCTGGGATTTGAGCGCGAGGAGGCGGCATTTACGGCGGGTGTCGTCCTGCCGGGAGCGTACACCTTTGATACAGAAAAAGAAGAACACCTCACCATAACCGTCGGAGAGCTCGAGATCCAGCCGCCGGGGTCCGAATGGCGGATCTTGAAGACGGGCGATACAGTCACCATTCCGGCAAACACGAGTTTTGATCTGAAAGTGGAACATCCCGCCTCGTATATTTGTAAGTTCAGCTAGAAGTGGATTAAAAACCTCAGATCAGGTTCAAGGGCCCCGCGAAACGGGATTACATGTCTGATCCTAAAATATTAATGTATGCATCAAGGCGTCCCGCGCATTGGAAGCGGAGCGTACACGTAAGTACGTGAGCATTGCAATGCGCGGGACAACGCAACCATTGGGCCTCAGATGGGGTTTTTAATCCACTTCTAAACAGGAGATGCCGCCCGGTTTTAATGCCAACAATTTTTAAAAATCATCCTGATATTTAAACTTGACAGAAAAAGTGTTTTTTTATATATGAAAATCATTTTCATATTATGAAAATAAATAATCTGTCATCCCAAGCAATATGAAAATCAATTCCATTGAACGCTGCCTGAAGGTCATTGATATCTTAAGTGATCATCCCGCGGGTTTGAAGTTGACGGAAATCAGCGGTCATCTCGACTTGCACCCGAGTTCGGTGCATCACATGGTTTCGACCTTGCTGCCCCACGATTATATCACCCAGGATCCGGATACCAAAAAGTATTCACTGGGATTCCGATTTCTGGAAATCAGCCGTAAAATCTTAGATAATCTGGATATCCGTCAAGTTGCCCATCGTCATCTGGAAGTCTTACGCCAGGAGAGTCAGGAGGCCGTCCATCTGGCGATGCTGCGGGGTGATAAAGTCGTTTATATCGACAAACTGGACACCCCGAGCGGTCTGTCACTCGCCACCTATGTGGGGTTTACCACCGATCCGCATGCGGCCGCCGGCGGTAAGGTTTTGCTGGCAGGCTTAAACGATGATGCGGTCAAAGGCATTTATAAAAACAAGTCTTTAAAGGGTTACGGCAAAAATACCATTACACGTCTACCCGCGCTGATGGCTGAGCTGGCCAGGATTCGCAAACAGGGATACGCCGTCGATAATGAAGAATACTACGAGGGTGTTCGCTGTGTCGCCGCTCCGGTCCGCTCGGGTGGTCAGGTGGTTGCATCGATTAGCATCACGGGTTCCATTTTTACGATGACTCAGGGGCGCATTGAAAAGGAACTGGCTGCAAAGGCTGTAAAAGCAGCGGATTCTGTTTCAGCCGAATTAAAATGGTAGGGAGAGAAACGCAATGAAAGAGATTCGAATACACGGAAGAGGCGGCCAGGGATCTCTGGTGCTGGCCCAATTTATGGCTATTGCGGCCCTCGAGGACGGCAAATACGGCCAGGCATTTCCTTTTTTAGGCGGCGGGGGGGAACGGCGCGGCAAGCCGATCGTCGCGTTCTGCCGGCTCAGTAACCGCCCCATCCGCACCCGCAGCCACGTGCACGCGCCCGATTATGTCATCGTGCAGGATGCCACCATTCTCAGTGAGGTCGATGTCGCCGAAGGTCTGAAGCAGACCGGATCGATCTTAATCAATACGGATAAGTCGGTGGCGGACTTAGGGCTTGAAAAATCGAACGCCGTTACCACATCCGCAGATAAGCTGGCCCGCAGGATTCTGGGTCGACCGATTATCAACACGGCTCTTCTGGGCACGTTTGCCGGCTTCAGCCGGGAGTTGTCGCTGGAAGCCGCGCTCAACGCCGTGCGCAGTAAATTCCCCGGTGAATTGGGGGAAAAGAACGCACAGGTGGTTGAAGAAAGTTACCACGCATTTTTAAAGGAGACTTCATGAAACTGACAAAAGGTGCCGTTGTTGAGGGCGGAACTTCCTTGAATTACAAGACCGGCAACTGGCGGGACCAGCGACCGGAGATCGATCAGGAAGTGTGCAATCAGTGCGGTAAATGCCGGGAAGTTTGCCCGGATGACGCCGTCCGCCACAAAGACGACCGCTATGAAATCGATTATGATTTTTGCAAGGGATGTGGCATCTGCGCCTATGAGTGCAAGGCCGAAGCCATAGAAATATTACCGGAGGAAAAATAAACCATGGGCAACATCAAAGTGGTAGAGGGATCCGAAGCCGTCGCACTGGCCGTAAAGGCCTGTCGACCCCATGTCATTTCGGCTTACCCCATCAGCCCCCAGACGCATATTGTCGAGGGCCTGGCCAGAATGGCAGCCGATGGCGACATCGATGCCGAGTATGTCAGAGTCGAATCCGAGTTTTCAGCAGCCAGCGTACTGGCCGGTGCCGCGGCCGCAGGCAGCCGCAGTTATACAGCCTCATCTTCCCAGGGGCTGCTGCTGATGACCGAGGTCCTGTACGCCAGTGCGGGCATGCGCCTGCCGTTTGTCATAACCGGTGTCAACCGATCGGTATCGGCGCCGATCAACATCCAGGTGGATCACCAGGACAGCATGTCCCTGCGGGATGCCGGACTGATCCAATTTTATGTGGAAAGTGTCCAGGAAGCCTATGACATGCATCTGGCGGCTTTCAAAATCGCAGAGGATCCCGGTATCATGCTGCCGGTCATGGTGTGCATGGACGGCTGGGTGCTGACCCATTCCTACGAGCGGGTGCAGTTCGTCGACCAGCAAGCCGTCGATGATTTTCTACCGCCCTTTGCCCCCGAGCACTATCTGGACCCGGCCACGCCGAAAACCTGGGGTTCCTATGCCGAATCGGATGCCATGATGGAATTCAAATATGCGATTCACAAGGCCATGACCGAAGGAAAACCGCGAATCAAGGAAATCCTGGGCGAGGTATCGGCGCTGACCGGCCGTGATAACAGCGGGCTGATCGAGGCCTACCGGATCGACGGTGCCGAAATTATTTTGGTGGCCCTGGGATCCGTCACCGGTACGGTTAAGGATGCCGTTGACGAGCTGCGGGATGCCGGGAAAAACGTCGGTCTGCTCAAGATCCGATGCTATCGACCGTTTCCGCACGAAGAAATCTGGCAGGCCGTAAAGGACGCCAAGGTTATCGCCGTGATGGACGCCAGCTTTTCCATGGGCAGTGAAGGCTCGATCGGCCTTGATTTGAAGGCCAAACTGTTCGGCCGACCGCAGGCGCCCATGGTGGTTGATTTTGTTGCCGGGCTCGGCGGACGCGAAATTAATACCCTTACAGTCCACCGGCTGGTGGCGCGCGCCGAGGAGATTCACGGCTCGGGGCAGGTATTACCCGAACCGGAATGGGTGGGCCTCGACCCCACAATCGTATCTTAGGCGAAGGAGAAACTAATGACCGTCAAAAAGAAAACCCAAAAAGAATCGCTGTTCGTCTCCGGCCATCGGGCATGCCACGGCTGCGGTATGGCACTGGGGGTTCGGCATATTCTGGAGGCAACCGGAAACGATGTGATCGTGGTTTCACCCACCGGCTGCCTGGAAACCTTCACCTCGCCCTATGGCTTCTCGCCCTGGAAGGTGCCCTGGATACACCACGTGTTTGAAAATGCCCCGGCGGTTGCCACCGGCGTCGTGGCTGCCCTGCGGGCTCAGGGGCGAGACCACACCCGCGTGGTCGCTATCGGCGGGGACGGCGGAACATTTGATATCGGATTCGGCGCCCTTTCGGGAATGCTGGAGCGCGGCGACGATGTCCTTTACATCTGTGTCGACAATGGGGCCTATATGAACACCGGCGGCCAGCGCAGCGCGGCAACCCCGGCCTGGGCGGCGACCACGACGGCTCCGGCCGGCCGACAATCCATGGGCAAAGCCGAAATGAAAAAGGATCTGCCCGAAATCGTTGCGGCCCACGGTATTCCTTATGTGGCCACCGCATCGATCGCCTACTTGGGCGATCTAAAGAAAAAAATCAAAAAAGCCATGACCTATCACGGGCCGCGTTATATTCAGATCGATACCCCCTGTCCGTCGGTGTGGAGCTTTGCGTCACATCTGACGCTTGAAATCGGCCGGCTGGGCGTCAACAGCGGGCTGGTGCCACTGTTTGAAAAGGAAAACGGGGAAATCACCGCAACCCGCAAAATTAAGCGTAAAATACCGGTCGCCGATTATCTGAACAAACAAAAACGATATCGGCACCTGTTTGACTCCGAGCAGGGACAGCTTGAGATCGAAAAAATTCAGGCACTCGCCGATACGAACGTTAAAAAATACGGCTTGTTATCCAAATAAAAAATCATTAAGCAGGAGGCTTTACATGAAATTACAAAACGGTGGTGAATATATCGAAAGCTTGCGGGCCCTGAATCCCGTCATTTATTACAAAGGCAAACGCATCGATGACGTTACACGGCACCCGGCCACGGCGCCCCATGTGCGGGCGGCCGCCATGACGTATTCCCTGGCCGCTAAAGAAGAATACCGGGATCTGGCAACGGCCAAATCCCATCTGACGGGGCGTACGATCAGCCGCTTTACCCATGTGCATCAGAATATAGAGGATTTGATCAAGAAGGTTAAATTGTTGCGCGTCCTGGGGCAGAAAACCGGGACCTGCTTTCAGCGCTGTGTCGGCTTCGATGGCATCAATGCCGTTTATTCGGTGGCTTACGAGATTGATGAAAAATTGGGCACCGACTATCTGCAGCGCTTTAATCGCTGGCTGACCCGTATCCAGGACGAGAACCACATGGTGGTCGGTGCCATGACCGATCCAAAGGGTGATCGCTCCAAAAGCCCCGCGGATCAGCCCGATCCGGATCAATATGTTCATGTGGTGGACCGCCGGGATGACGGCATCGTGATCAGAGGTGCCAAGCTTCACATGACCGGCTCCGTCAACTCCCACGAAATTCTGGTGATGCCGACCACCGCCATGGATGAAGGCTCAAAAGATTACGCCGTTGTCTGCGCGCTTCCGATTGACGCGCCCGGAATCACATTGATTTTCGGCCGGCAGGCCAACGACGATCGCCGGGACCGCATGGAACGCATTGATGTCGGCAAGCCCTCTTTTGGGGCCGTCGGAGGCGAAGCCGTGCTTGTTTTCGAGGATGTCTTCGTGCCCTATGAAAACGTTTTCATGGATGGTGAAGTCGAATTTACGGGCGAGCTGGTGTACCGGTTTGCTGCCCACCACCGCGCCAACTACGGGGCCTGCAAGACCGGACTGATGGATGTGCTCATCGGTGCCGTCAGCTACCTGAGCCTCATTCAGGGCACCGCCAAGGGGTCGCATGTGCGGGATAAAGTCACGGAGATGACCCATTTAAGCGAAACACTCTACAGCTCATCGATTGCCTGTTCGGCTGAAGGCTGGCCGACACCTTCCGGCGCCTACATGGTGGATACCATGCTGGCCAATGTCTGCAAACAGAACGTCACCCGCTTCCATTTTGAAGTTGCCCGCCTGGCACTGGATCTGGCCGGTGGATTTATTGCCACCCTGCCCAGTCAACACGATTTGGAGAATGAAGATGTCGGGCATCTGGTGCGAAAATATTTTTCAGGGGTAGCCGATATCCCGACGGAGGATCGCATCAAAATTGCACGAATGATCGAGGCCATGACGGGCGGCACCGCCCTGGTGGAGTCGATGCACGGTGCGGGCTCTCCTCAGGCCCAGCGCATCATGATCTACCGGGAGGGCAAGCTCGCAGAGAAGATAAAGCTCGCCAAACGCTTGGCCGGCATTAAAGATCCGAATGAATAGGAACCTATAGAGGAGACAAACATGGAAAAAGCAAGCGTGTCTATCGTACGGACACCAGCCGGATCGGAATTTGAGCAAATTTACGCAGCTGTCAAAGAATCGCTGGATCTCATCGGCGGCATCGAAGATATCGTCCAGCCTGGAAACCTGGTTTTGATTAATCCGAGCTGGGTGGCGCCGCCGGTCGAAAGAGAGGCCGGCTGTATTACCCTGCCTGAAGTTGCGCGGGCGGTAGCGGATATCGTAAAGGCCGCCGGTGCGCGGCCGGTAATCGCCGAATCCTCCGCCGTCGGTGTCGATACCGAGAAGGTCCTTCAGAGCTCAGGATATCATGACCTTCAGGAGATGGGCTACGAAGTCGTCAACCTGAAGGCCGCCAAGGCGACGGTGGATCTGCCGGTGGAAAACGGCATAATTTTCGATCAGGTGGAATGCTGGGAACTGGTTAAAGCGGCAGATGTCATCATCAGTGTACCCAAGTTAAAAACCCACGATCAAACCGAAATGACCTGTGCGATCAAAAAACTCAAAGGCCTGCTGACCGATAAGGCCAAAAAGGCCATGCATCAGGAAGGCCTTTTTGATGGTGTCATTGATTTGCTTTCAGCCGTAAAGCCCAGGCTTGCCGTTGTCGATGCGATCGTCTGTCAGGAAGGCGTGGGGCCGGTCTTTGGAAAACCGGTGGAAATGAATCTCGTTCTGGCCGGCAAGGATGTGGTCGCCGTAGATGCGGTTTGTGCACGGCTGATCGGATACGATCCGGAGGAAACCCTGCTGACCAAAAACGCCGCGGCGCGTGGTTTGGGTGTGATGGATGCCGCAGCGATCGATGTCATCGGCGAACCGCTGGAAGGCGTTACACGTCGTTTTTTAAGAGCGATCGAAGATGATCCGGTCGAGGTGGAGGGATTTGAATTGATTCACGGAGAAGCCGCCTGTACCGGCTGTCGCAATACGGTGATGAGTGCTTTGATCGATATGCGCAATGCCGATCAGCTCATGTACCTGCCGGGTGTCACGGTGGTCACGGGCAAAGCGCCCCTTCCCGCTGATACGTCCCCTGATGATATTGTCACCATCGGGCTGTGTATGAAAGACAACCAGACCGATCGGCATGTCAAAGGCTGCCCGCCCAACAATGCCCTGGTGGTCAAAGCCATCATCGGCGACCGGGCCGAAGTCAAACGCATGTACGCGGAAGAAAGTCTGGATAAAACCGATTAAGCGGGCGAGGCGGTCAAGGCGCTTTATTAAAGGAGGTTTTGGAACGATGGAATCCATTTTGGAATACATGCAAACATATGACTTCGAGAATTTATTTTTCTGTCAGGACAAGGCGCTTGATTTCAAGGCCATCATCGCCATCCACGACACAACCCTCGGTCCCGCCACCGGCGGCTGCCGCATGTGGCAGGATTACCCCAGCGAGATGGATGCCGTCGAAGACGCCCTGCGACTGGCACGCGGGATGACTTATAAATACGCGGCCGCAGGGGTGAATCTGGGCGGCGGCAAGGCGGTCATCATCGGCGACCCCAAACGCACGGACCGTGAGCCGGTCTTCCGGGCTCTGGGGAAATTCATTAATCGTCTGGGCGGCAAATACATCACCGGCGAAGACGTGGGCACCACCCTGCAGGACATGGAATACATCCGCATGGAAACAGAGCATGTCGTCACGCTGCCGACCTATTTAGGCGGGGCTGGAGACATTGCCCCCATGACGGCGTATGGTACCATCCGCGCCATGCAGGCCTGCTGCAACCGGGTCTATCGGCTCGGACAGCCTGGAAGGGAAAAAGGTTGCGATACAAGGGCTGGGGGCGGTCGGTCACAACATGGTCGAGCAGCTCCACGAGCTCGGTGCCCGGTTGATTGTCACGGACATTGAGCCCGCCAAGGTGGAAAGCATGACAAAGCGTTTCAACGCCAGCGCAGTGCAGGTCGAAGCCATCTATGATGTAGATTGTGATATTTTTTGCCCCTGTGCCCTGGGGAAAGTCATCAATGACGATACCCTC
Organism: uncultured delta proteobacterium; assembly: GCA_963706575.1. GTDB lineage: Bacteria > Desulfobacterota > Desulfobacteria > Desulfobacterales > JAHEIW01 > JAHEIW01. The sequence goes on from CAVPNL010000015.1 coordinate 57,569, forward strand.
AGCCGCCTGAAATGCAAAATTATCTGCGGCTCCGCCAACAATCAGCTGGCCGAAGAGCGCCATGGTGACCGGCTGGAGGAAGCAGGGTTTGTCTATGCCCCGGATTACATCACCAATGCCGGTGGCACCATCTATGATACGGATCGGCTCGGGGTCGGTGGGGTCAGCCATGAGCGCGGCAAGGCCAAAGTGGCCCGCATTTATGACAACATGCAGCGGGTGTTTGAGATTGCCGACCGCGACCGGCTGCCGACCTATCAAGCAGCCGATCGCATGGCAGAGGAGAGAATCAGTCAAATTGCCGAAGTGAAAAAGTATGCCGATACCCTGAGCCCGGCGTTTTAGATTCTCCCGCAGCGGCCCGGGGGCGAAAAGTTAAAGGTTGTCCCTGAACCTACTTGGAGGGTTTGACCAGTTGTTTGGCCGCGTCTACCGCTTCAGTGACATCCTGGCCATACCCATCCGCCCCGATTGAATCCGCCCATTCCTTCGTCACGGCGGCCCCGCCCACCATTGTTTTGACGTGATCTTTAAGGCCGGCCTCTTTGAGCGCCACCTCAAGCTTCTTCTGGCTCATCATGGTCGTGGTCATCAGGGCCGATGTGGCCACAATATCCGCCTTGAGTTCTTTGGCTTTTTCAATAAATTTTTCGATCGGCACATCGGCGCCCAGATCATGTACTTCAAAACCATAGACCTCCAACATCGTCCCAACGATGCGTTTGCCGATTTCGTGGATGTCTCCCTGAACGGTCCCGATCACCACAACGCCCATCTTCTTTTTCACATCTTGCCGGGGAATATGCGGATCCAGCAGATCCATGGCCTGTTGCATGGCGCCTGCGGATAAAAGCACCTGCGGCAACGCGTACTCCTCTTTGGCAAACAAATCACCCACCGTGATCATTCCCTTGGCCAGGCCTTCGCTAATGAAATCCACGGGATCAAGGCCTTCGGCAATAACCTTGCTGGCAATGTCTACAGCGGCTTCCTCGTCACCGTCCACAACCGCTTTTAAAGCCGCTTTAATCAGGTCTTCTCTACTCATTTTAAAACCTCCAACCCAATATTTTGGTTACAAAACCATTCAGAAAGGTAAAGGGATTCTCCCTCGGGTCTCAGAGAAATTCCATTTTGTATCGGAATTTTACTTTTCCTTGTCGACACCTAACTCTTCTTCGGCACCCTCAACGATCGATCGAATCGTCGCAAGGACTCCGTCCGGTAACGGGTCCGGCTCGTGCGTCTCCAATATTTCCCTGGCTTTGGCAGACGCTCTTTCATAAATATCGGTTCCACCCAACTCTTGCCACTTGGAGCGTCTTCTGCGGTCGATCAGGCTGGGCTGGGATTGGGATCTCATATGTTTGAGGGTGTGCTTCTGGGCCAGAAAATCCTTAAGCGGCCCGACGTCATGAATGACATCCACCGCCAGATTTTCGTCATCGACCGGAATCCCATTTAAAACATGTTTGATCATTCCGGCAAATTCATTATCCATCACCAGCTGGCCGAAATCTATTGTGACGCCGCTTTCAAGCATCCCCAGGCCGTAAACCACGTTGACCCCTGCCAACGCAGCGAGTAGCCCGGTGAGTGTCTTTTCATGACCTGCCTGAGCGTCACCCACTTTGCTATCGCCCTAACCACCGGCCGCAAAGCACGGCAGGGCATATTTACGGGCTAACTGGGCCACGCCGGCGGTGATCATACCGCATTCCGGGGATCCCAACCGTTGCCGTTGTTCGCCATAAATCAATCGGACAGGTGGAGCTCCCATAAATCAAAGGCGATCCTTTACACGTCAGTTGATTGAGGACAAGGCTGCCGAGGACCTCTGCATTCAATACCACCAGGGTTCCTGCCAGCGTTACCGGCGCCGAACCACCGGCCATGGTCATCGATACAATATTGACGGCCAGCCCGGAACGCGCGCCCTCCATAATGATTTCGCAATGCTCTTTGGAAAACGTGAGCGGGCTTCCCGGGCAGGTAACAAGAGTGAGCAAGGGACGCTCCCTGAGCTTCTCTTTGCTGCCGACAATGGCGCTCAACATTTCCACAATTTTCCTGGAGCAGTACCCATTGACAGGGCCTAACCAATGGTGTTTGGAAGTATTGGTTAAAGAGGCTTCGGCATTATGTAAGGAAACGGTTTCCTGGGGGACATCATGAGAAACCATAATCCTTTCATAGGTATCCAGATTATCCAGATAATCAATAATTTTGGCCCCATTGACCACATCGGCTTTGACCGTCTCGCGATGTTCACCCGTATAGGGGTCATTGATCTTGATGCCCTCACCGAAATTGGTAAATGTCACCCGGTTTCTTCCCAGCACAACGTCATTTTTCGGGGTGCGGCCGCAAGCAACGAACTGAGAAGGTGTTGATTGAATGGCTTCTTCTACCACCAGGGGGGGAATTTTGACGATCTTTTTTTTGGCGTCCACAATCGCTCCCGCCCCGGCGAAGACTTCCATGGCTTCATTATCGTCAACGAAGACGCCGGTCTTCTGGAGAACTTCCAGGGTTGCCAGGTGAATGTCCTCGAGCGCATCATCGCTAAAGACATTTAAGCTGAATCCCCCGGTCTGATTGCTCCCGGCATGCAAACTGCGTATCATGAATACACCTCCCTTCACCGAGCTGTCCGACGCTCAGCAACTCCTGTTTTTGATTGATCCTTGTTGTTGTTCAGCATTAAGCGATTACTTAAATAAAAGCTAAATATGTCAAAGACGCTACCAAGTGTCAAGAAACATGAGGGGTTTGAATTCAAAAATGAGATGGCCGGATTTGATTCCATCGCTTATTTCATAGACGGGAGATGGGAGATTCCGTTACCCTGGACCGCGAAGACCGTCTGTTGCAAAAAAAATTAAAATTCCATATGTTAATCAAACCAAAAGCATTCATGCTATTCAACCGCTAATTATTCAGGTGATATGATGCCGTCAATCGATTTAAAACGAATTCGAGCCGAAACACCGGGTTGTGAGGCCGTTTTGCATTTTAACAATGCCGGTGCGTCCTTGCCGCCGCAGGCTGTTTATCAGGCCGTCACCGACCATCTAAAACTGGAGAGCCGAATGGGAGGGTATGAGGCCGAGGCGCATGCCCAGGAAAAACTGAATCGATTCTATCAGGCATTCGCCGCCTTGCTCAATTGCGATCCGGCGGAAATTGCCTTTATCGAAAATGCCACCCGGGCCTGGGATATGGTTTTTTACGCGATCCCGTTTAAACCCGGAGATCGTATTTTGACCGCCCGGGCTGAATACGCCAGTAACTATTTGGCCTTTCTGCATGTCGCCAAGCAAAAAGATCTGAAAATAGACGTGGTGCCCAATGATGCCAGCGGGCAAATCTCGATCGATGCCCTTGAAGAAATGATCGCTGAAGATGTGAAACTGATCGCCATTACGCACGTGCCCACCCAGGGTGGTTTGATCAATCCGGCCGAGGCCGTCGGTCAAATTGCGCGCAGGCATAATATATTGTATCTGCTGGATGCCTGCCAATCGGTGGGCCAGATGCCGATCGACGTAAAAAAGATAAAATGTGACATGCTGTCCGGAACGGGCCGTAAATATTTGCGGGGTCCCCGGGGGACCGGATTTCTTTTCATCCGCCGGTCTTTGATTGAACTGTTAGAGCCGCCGTTTATCGATCTGCATGCCGCCACATGGATCGACAAAGATCAATTTGAAATACAGAAATGATGCCAGACGTTTCGAGAATTGGGAGAGCTATATTGCGGGTCGGATCGGACTGGCAACCGCGGTGGACTATGCCCTCGAGATTGGACTTGAGGCCATTCAGGAGCGCGTTCAGTATTTGGCCGCATTGCTAAGAAATCGCCTCGCTGAATTAGGCGGGGTTGTCGTGCGTGACCTGGGCCAACATCGATGCGGTATCGTGACATTTACCAAAGAGGATGAGAGCGCCTCGGCAATAAAACAACGCCTGGCGTCTCACAAGATCAACATATCTGTATCCCCCGCGCGCTACGCCAGGCTTGATCTGGATTCAAGAGGAATTAGTGAATTAGCGCGGGCCTCGGTCCATTATTTCAATACCGAAGCGGAAATTGATCGGTTCTGCACCAAACTTTCCCAATAGCAGAACCTTTCCCTGATCTGAAATATTGATTAGATGGGGTTTTGAAGCCACTTCTAAAGATTTCAGAATCATAGGAGACAAAATGCGCAAAATACCCAATTACGAACAATTTTTACAATTTAGCCACCACGGTGTCATTGCCACGGATAAAGACGGCCGCATCCATTTTGTTAATAAACGGGCCAGAGAAATCCTTAAATTTATCAAAACCAAAATGAACGGGGTTCACATCGCAAAGCTATTGCCCAAGACCAGTGAAATGGTGGCCCAGTGCCTGGCTACCGGCAAGCCCCAGTTGGAACGCCAAATTGCGGGGAAACGGGTCAATCTAATTGTAAACATCAATCCGATAATAGAAAACAAAACCGTAACCGGTTGTGTTTGTAACTTCCTGCGTCTGGATGAATTTGAATCAACCGCGTGGAAACTCGAATCTTTTGACTTTTTGGACAGACAATTTAAGACCGTTTTCGAATCCTCCTCAGACGGAATCTGGATTTGCGACAAGAACGGTCGGGTGGTGCTGATCAACAGGGCATCTGAAAAACTGGGGGGGATTAAAAAAGAGGATATAATCGGAACAAAGGTTTCGGATCTCGTTAAAAAAAAGAAATTATACAGCAATTATGTGACCGATGAAGTCATCCAAACCAGGCGTGTCGTCAGTCAGTTGCAGCATGTAAAAAACACAAAAAAAACGGTGCTCTGTACGGGAATACCGGTTTTTGACAGAAATGGCCGGGTGTCTTTGGTGGTTATTAATGAAAGGGATATCACCCAGTTAGAAGCGCTTAAAATACAATTAGAGGAAACCCGTAAAGAAAAAGATCGCTATAAAAATGAGCTGACCGAACTGAGCATGCTGGAATTGAAAAGGCAAAAAATTGTCTCGGAAAGCGATCAAATGCGGGAAATTCTGAAGACCGCCCTTAAGCTTGCTCGCCTGGAAGTAACTGACATACTGCTTTTAGGAGAATCCGGTACCGGTAAAGGGCTCCTGGCGAAATTCATTCACAACAACAGCAAGAGAAAAAAGAAACCGTTTATTCAAATTAATTGTGCGGCATTGCCCGAAAACCTGCTGGAAGCTGAATTGTTCGGCTATGAAAAAGGTGCGTTTTCAGGGGCCCGGGAGGAAGGCAAGCCCGGACTTTTCGAGCTTGCCCATGAAGGTACGCTTTTTTTAGACGAGATCGGCGAACTGCCTTTTTCGGTGCAGGCGAAACTGTTGAAATATCTGGATGATCATAAAGTCCAGCGTTTGGGCGGAATCAAACCCAAATCAATTGACTGCATCATCATCGCAGCGACCAATCAAGATATCGAACAATTTGTTAACCAAAAAAAATTCCGCAAGGACCTATTTTACCGTCTTAACATTTTAACTATCAAAATTCCGCCCCTGCGCGAACGCCCCGAAGACATTTTCGAATTGGCCAATAGCTTTTTGCGCCACTATAATCGCAAGTATAAGGAAAAGAAAAAACTGAATCCCCTGGCCCTTTCATTGTTGCAGAGCTACTCATTTGCCGGAAATGTCCGCGAGCTCAAAAATATTATAAAAAAGGCGGTCGTGATGAGTGAAGGCGATGTGATCGATACGGTCATATTGAGCAGTATCGGCAAAGAAGTGCTCGAAGACCGATGGGAAGTTCGCGGGTCGGATAAAAAAATCAATAATCTGGTGGAAATGCTTGCTGCGCTCGAAAAGGAGATGCTGAAAAATGCCATGCGGCATTGCAAATCTACGCGCGAGATGGCCCGGTTTTTAAATATCAGCCAGCCGACCGTTGTGCGAAAACTCAAAAAACACAGCCTGCCCCCGCCCATGATTCAAACCTGAAGCTTGCCCCGCGTTGCGGGATGAAGCGTCCAATTTTATGATACCAAGGGACTCCTCATGAAAACTAATGAGAAAATGATATCTTTATTTTGGACGACGTTTGGATACTTTCAATGCCTCGGCAGTCGGTGGATATTTGTTTTTCTGTCAAGATATTCCCCGCTTTATTTCAGTAAAAATTCCCCTGAATTTTAATCTAATATTCAAAACCTCAAAATTTCATATTGCGTAACCACGTCTAAAAGATTTTCAATTCACCTAGATTGCACCATCAGGCACGCATGTCACAATCCAGAACATTCTGAAAATCTTTAGATTGCCACATGTATTCCACATATTGAAACTCGCGAACTATGGCAAGTAATGCGCGGCTTAAATATTCATTACATATATGGAATTATTTTATAAAAATTGATATTCGTACATTATTCAATAAATCACAGGTTGATGCCAACATGAAATAATGACACCCGTCAGCAATGGCTTCGCCAAGTTGCGATTCACTCCCGCCTGATCATGTTGAGCAAATTGCCAAAAACGAAAAGTAGATCTGTCACCTTTTATAAAAGCCTTGCCATGCAGGTTATCTCCACACGGCTCCCGTGAAATAGTCGCGGGGACTCCGTGGTTGTCCTTGCTGGGTAATGGCCGTGTTCGAAAAACTTCTGGTAGGCGTCGTCCATTGTGTCGAAGTCCTCAAGGCTTGCGAGATGCACGTCAGTTCGCACAATGCGATCCATTTCAAGTCCAATCTCCTTCAACATGCTGCGAATGGCAGTCAACACAACGCGGGTTTCCGCTCCCACGTCTCCGAGCGCCGTTTTACCTTCAGGAAAATCAGCAGCCACCAAACCCGCAAAATGAGCATAAGTGTCGTCCATTACAACTTGGCTAAAAGGGGCTGTCGACTCGGGAACGGCCATTGGTTGAATGTGACGAATCATCTGTCCTCCTTTATTAAAAATTTTGGTAAATATTCGTTTTTTGGGGCAGAAACATAGAGTAGGTCACCTTGTTTGTCAAATAAGAAGAAAACAAAATTGCACTTTGAGTCTTGTGTGAATAATGGGAAAAGAGTATAGGAGAGCTAAAACTCGCTCTCATTTTCTTGACTGATTTGTCCACAATAATTTGAAAACCTACAGCTCTTTTATCACTTAAGAGGTTCTTATGATAGTTAGTCATTCGCGATTAAAGGATATTTATACAGCGTGTTTTACGAAAGCCGGAATTCCAAGGAGCGAATCGGACATATTAACTCGTTGTTATATGAATGCCGACCTGCGTGGTGTCCATTCCCAAGGCATTTGCTTTCTTCCCACAACATGCCGATCGGTGCTTGAGGGTTCTATGGTTTCAGGCACATCTTTGGAGACGGTAAATGAAGGCGCTTGTTTCGCACTGATGGATGGTAACAATGGATTGGGCCCTGTAATTGCGACAAGGGGAATGAATTTTGCTATTGAAAAGGCCCTCTCGCAGGGTCTGGGCTGTATCGTCATTCGTAACGCCAATGATCTCAGCATGCTGGCCAACTATACGATGCAGGCGATTGCGCACGATTGTATCGGCATTGCGATGACACAGGGCGCTGCAAAGGTTGCGCCATGGGGCGGCCGAGAACCATTTTTCTCGACCAATCCGATATCCATCGCCATACCGGCCAACAAAAAATATCCAATAGTTCTTGACATGGCGACCAGCGTTGTCGCCGCGGGCAAAATATCGCAAGCCGCTGACAACCGCGAAACGATTCCTGAAGGCTGGGCCATGGACGCCTCGGGTCAAACCACCACCGATCCCAATGAAGCGATAAAAGGAGCGCTGCTTTCACTGGGGGGCTATAAGGGATTTGGTTTGGCGATTATGGTGGATGTATTAAGCGGGGTGCTTGCCGGCATGTCCATGACCCGTGACGCCAAAGCAAAGCGGCCCTGGAACGCGGGGCAGTTCTTTTTGGCCATACATGTTGAGAGTTTCGTGCCGAAGGATTCCTTCAAAGACGCCATTGATGAGTTCATTGTAGATATAAAATCCTGTCGGACCAGACCTGGATTTTCTGAGATCAAAATGCCGGGCGAACGCGGATGTCAGGCGACGGAGAAAAGCCGGGACGCCGGTGTCGAGATCCCCGATTTTTTGTGGCAAGATGTTATTGAATTGACCGACGAGCTGAACGTGGCCATTCAATCTATTTAACGAAGAGCTCCCTCGGAAAATTGACGAACGTTTCACAACCGTTATCTGTAACCCGTATCGGTTCGCTGCATTCGAAGCCAAACTCATCCAGCCAAATGCCGGGCATCAGATGGAGGGTCATATTGGGTTTCAAAACCTATTAGTTGATATTGATCATTAATAACCACCTAAGTCACTAACCAAGCATAGGAGGAAAGATATGACTTTTAAAGGAGCCTTGTTTATGAGCCCGGAAAGGGTGATTTTCGGGTGTGGGGTGGTCGATGATATCGGTACCTACGTAAAACAGCTCGGAGGAATAAAGCCCTTTATCGCCACCGATAAGATAATTTCCGCCATCGCCGCTTTCCAACATATCGAAAATTCTTTGAAAAAGGATAATATTGACTACCATCTGTATACGGATTGCGATGTCAATCCGACCGACATGCAAATTGAAAACGGATGTAAAATTTACAAAGAGGCAAAATGCGATGTCATCATTGGTGTGGGCGGCGGCAGCAACTTGGACACCGCCAAATCGATCGGAATAATTGCTACGAATTCCGGCTCAATTCGGGATAATTTTGTTACAAGTTATGTAACCGATCCCTATGACACGCCCAATAAAAATGCAACACCACCCATGATTATGGTTCCAACAACCGCCGGAACGGGCAGTGAGGTAGGCGCCTGGACAGTAGTGACCAATACGGCTGAAAATTATAAAGGCTTTTGCGGCGGATGGATGTGCCTCCCCAAAATCGCTTTATTGGATCCGCTGATGACCGTAAGCATGCCGCCGAAATTGACCGCATCAACCGGTTTCGATGCTTTGATCCATGGCATTGAAGCCTATTACCATCGCTATAAAATGCCGCAAACAGACCTGTATGCGATTTCGGCGATCAAACGAATTTTTAAATACCTGGGTCGAGCCATTGCCAACGGTCGTGATATAGAAGCAAGAGAGCAGATGCTTCTGGGGGCCATGGAAGCCGGTTTTGCCATGAACACCGGATGTGCTTTGATCCACTCCTCCGGCCTGCAATTAACCTCCAAATTCGGCCTCAGTCATGGTGAAACCCTGGCCATCATGGCAGGTCCGGTGATGAGGTTCAATACCATGGCTTGTGTGGACCGGATGATCGATATTGCTAAAGCAATGGCAGAAAATGTTCGCGGATTAGGCAAGCTCGACGCCGCCTATAAGGCTGCTGAAGCCGTTCAAAAATATGCTCAATCCATTGAAGTGCCGGTCCATTTGACCAAGGAGATTCATGATCCGTCCGTGATCCCACATATGGCCCAAAACGCCATATCCAACGACAACACGTATGGGAATCCGCGCATCCCCACCCTGGAACAATTGGAAGCGCTTTACAGGCAAGCGTATAGTGATCTTTGACATTCCCATAATTTCGATGAATGCTAAATTTCATTGATATACATATTATCCAAACGACAAGCTTATTGAATACAAAATGGCATAACCACTTTTAAATTATATAATGCAATATGAAAAATAGATGAATGATGGGTTTCGGCTATAAGACTAAAATCGTACAGTATTTAACCTTCCATCTTCACATCTAAAATATTTTTAGATCCTTCAATTTCGGCACAGGCACGACATCCCGCATATAATGCAAGTCAAAGCCTTTTATATTAGCAGGTACTACCATTCCAGCCAAACATAGAAGGTTGCATATCGATCAGGCGATGGTATTGACGATCCGGTACTACGCCCAGTTCCGTTTGCACGAACTCCGTTAGGGTTTTTACAAACTCCGCGGCCTGCTCCTGTGGAAAAGCGAACAGTTTTAACTGAATATATGCGGTTGGTTCCGTGCTGTCGTCGATCATCAGATGGGCACCGGGATTGATGAGCACCATGATCGAACTTTTGGGTTTGTCCAGCATATTCGCCAGCAGATCGGTGGCTTTGTGCAGGAGCGCAGTGCAATGTTCGGGCGTGATGCTTTGATTGGTATCTAATGTTAATATCGGCAATTTGACACCTCCTTAGATCAAGATGACGGGGATGTCATCGGGTTGGTTACAATAGAACGGCCACTTCTAACCAACCACTTTCAGCTTCGGTTGGATGGGCTGGGGGTCGTAGCCGCTGTCGGCGGTGATGCAAGACACCCCTTCAGCGGTTATCAGATCCCGCAACGTCTCCATATGGGCGTCATCCGGGGGATTGATATGATGCAGTTTGTAATCCAGTCCAAGCGCAGTATATTTGGAGAGACCTAATTTGTGATACGGCAGAATTTCAATGCCTAACGCACCGGGAAGATGGTCACGAACAAATTTGGCGGTGGCCTTGATGTTCTCTGTGCTGTCATTGATGGACGGTATGACCGGAATTCTGATCACCATGGGAATATCAAGCGCTGCAATTTTTTTGGCATTTTCAAGAATTCTCTTATTGGCACCGCCCGTAATTGCTTTATGGGTTTTGTCATCCATGTGTTTGATATCAAACAAGACAAAATCAGCCAGCCTGACGGTATCTTCTACAGCTTCCCAGCTAAAAAACCCGCAGGTTTCGATGGCAGCGTGAATCCCCAATTCCTGGCATCCTTCGATAACTGCTTTCAAGAAATCCGGCTGGGTTAAGGGTTCGCCGCCACTGAAGGTGACACCCCCGGAAGACTTTCGATAAAAAACCATATCTTTTTTTATGATCTGTATCAGCTGGGTCGCTGACAGTTCTTCCCCCAGCCAGGCACGGGCACCCGAATGACAGACCTCGATGCATTTGCCGCACTGGATACATATACCGCCTGAAAATGCGCCCTCTTTTGCAGGGATGGCAACGTCCTCAGGACATTCCCGGGCGCAGGCATGGCATTCGACACACCTCGAGGGGAAGATCCCGATTTGCGGCAGACGATCCTGAGATTCGGGATTCGCGCACCAGGGACAATGCAACGGGCAGCCTTTTAAAAAGACCACTGTTCGGGTACCCGGTCCGTCCGACACCGACCAGCGCTGGATTTCTATGACTACATTTTTCACTTTAGACAATTAACTATAACCGATCTTAATCTGCCTCAGTGCGGATTAACACCAAATGAGCTAAAATTAAAAATGATCTAAAATGCCTAAAATTACAGTCTCGCTGCGCTCCATCTACTATTATAAAAATGACAGAATTCCTCAATTTTAGGCATTTTAGCTCATTTTAGGCACTTTAGGCACTGCTAACTTACCAGCACCTCTGGAACTTATTTCTCTGTCATCCAAAATAGACTATTAATTTGGAATCAAAGACTTTCATGCGTGGTGCGGCGAATAATCTCGTTTTGCACTTCCTTGGAAAGATCATTAAAAATGGCGCAATAGCCCGCGACACGGACCACCAAATCACGATAGTTATCCGGATTCTTTTGGGCATCCCGCAGGGTCTCCGGGCTGATGACGTTAAACTGGCAGTGATAGCCGCCGAGTTCAAAATAGGATCGAATCAGATTGGCCATGCCGGCCAGGCCACGATTGCCCTCGATGGCAGAAGGCAGCAGCTTGAGATTCAGCAGGGTTCCACCGGGATGTAATTCGTGGTTGACTTTTGCTTCGGAGCGCATGGCCGCAGTGGGTCCACTGGTATCGGTTCCCGGGTGAGGGGAGCAGCCTTCGGCCAGCGGATGGGTTGCTTTACGCCCGCAGGGAAGCGCACCCACCACCGAACCGGTGGGAATATTATAGGTCAGCCCCATAATCGCGCTATGGAAGGGGTTGCCCAACGAATCTTTGTAGCGGCTCAGCCCTTTATCATTATAGTCCGTCATTTCGACCTGGAGACGATCGACATAATCATCATCATTGCCGAACTTGGGAGAATTCTTGAGCAATTGCTGAATTTCTTCATGGCCGACAAAATCGTCGTCCAGGGCCTTAACCAGCTGGTCCATGGTGATGTTCTTTTCCTCAAACACATTCTTTTTAATGGCCGCCAGGCCGTTGGCACAGTCGGCTGCGCCCACGACAATCCAACCCGGACCGACATTATAGCGGGCACCGCCGTTTACCAGGTCTTTGCCGCTTTCCATGCAGCCTTCGACCAGAAGAGAAAGATAGGGACGATGAACCATTTTGCGATGCAGTTTGTGCTCAATCACGGTCGAAACCGCACAGTGTTTCATAATGTGGTCGACTTGCTCAAAAAAAGTTTCTTTAAGCTCTTCGAAAGAAGTAAACTCACGCGGGTCTCTGGTGGGCAAACCCATTTGTTTACCGGTGAGGCGGCTGCGGCCCTGATTGAGTGTCCATTCCAGGGCGGCTGCCATGTTGTAGCCACCCGCATCCGTCCACTCATAAACCTTGCGGTGATGGGGTACAACACAGCCGAGCAACGTCCACTCCCGGGCATCGTCGGGCCGCAATCCGGCATACATCATCATCTGGGTACCCACCTGATCATTGTGAAAGGCCGGGAAGCCGATACCTTTACGGGAGAGGCGGCAGCAGGCCAGTAAAAATTCTTGCGGCGTATCCGGTTGAATAATGACACTCAGGGAGGGTTGCGGCAGGGCAACCTGGGATGTGGCCTCGACAGCCATGAAACTGACATCATTTACGGCATCGCTGCCATCAATGTTGCGACCGCCGACACTCAGATTGGTAAAACCACTGTAGCCGGCATAATATCGACTGCCATTCTGGGGCAAGAGCCAGATGAGTTCGGCAATTTTTATCCAGATGCAGTTAATAATTTCCTGTGCAAATTCTTTTTTTATACTGTCTGTTTCCAGATCGGCTTGAAAAAACGGATTCATATACATGTCAAAGCGCCCGATATTGAAGGCCGGGCAGTTTTCGGAAAGAAAGCAACCCAGCATCACAAACCACAGCATTTGCCCGGCTTCCCAGAAGTTACGTGGTGAATATTCCGGTACCCGGCGGCAGTTTGCCGCAATGGTTTCCAGTTCCTTTTTGCGCCCGGGATCCTGTTCTTTTTTGGCCATGTCCGCTGCATACTCAGCATAGCGTTTTCCTAACGTAATAATCCCCTCACAGGCCTCGATGGCTGCTTTGTAGTAATCGATTTTATCAAGGTCTTCGTCATTGGTATATTTTAAGGTTTTCAGTTTTTCTTTGGCTTCATCACAGATAGCCCGAAATCCTTTCGGAAAAATGATATCCTGAAAATCGGGGGTAATTTCACCGACATGACTGCGCCATTTCATTTCGGTATCAAGAATATCCGTATCCACACCAATTTTGAGGGTGTCTTCAGGGAACCGTGCCAGGGCGTTCTCTTCAAGGGATTTTCCTTGCCAGTAAGGAATAATTTCTTCAACAAACAGGCGTTCTTGTTCCGGGTCTATATAATAGGGGTCGCGAGGTCTTGTTTGAACGGTGTCCAGCTCTTTGGCAAGCCACTTCCAAGAAATTTCAGGGACCAGGGCGCCCATTCGGCGTGCAGAGCCGTGGGTTCCCACGATTAATTCGTCGTCAAATATATTGAGAGTTATGGTTTCACACGCCAAACGAAAGGCCTTGGCCAGGCGCACCGTCGTGGCTTGGCCTTCGGTTTCTTTGTAAGAGCGGGTAAACGCCAGGGCCCGCTCCATACATATCGCCGGCTTTGAATCCAAATAGGCGTTTTTTAAACGCTGGGTTCTCGTTTCCTCCTTAAAAACACTCGACGATTCACTCGTATCATACGTTAAATCAATGGCTTCCTGTGCTGGCATGGCTAACCTCCTTTGCATGAAGATTTTAGGCTTTTATACTTGTATACAAGAATACAGGTTGGCCTGTCAAGCCATTTTTGTACAAATTCCGACGAAAGTGCCGAATTCCAAAAACTATGGATCTAAATCATCATTGACCACCCAGGAATGGATGATATGTTCTTTATCGAGGCTTTAGATTTCAATGCTGTCCATTTCATTTCTCCTCTGCAAATTGCTTTTATAGATTGCGATAATCGCGCATCTGCTGGTATATACGGGTATTGAATAGAAGTGGTTTCAAAACCCCATCTAAGGCCCCATGGCTGCGTTGCCCCGCAAGCGGGATTCGCATCTAATTTTTTAGATTAGGGTGCAGCACAGGCCTCCGATAAATGCTCACATACCCAAAGTATGCTGAGAACAACGACTTTCCCGATCGGCCTGACGCCTTGATGCATACCTTAATTTGTTTAGATCAGACATGTAATCCCGCTTAGCGGGGCCCTTGAACCTGATCTGAGATTTTGAAACCACTTCTAACAAAAAGCCGGTCATATAACAATTTCATGGCATATCCAGCTGAACAAGAGGAGTTCAAATGACGGATTGGGATGAAAAAACAGATATAATCGTTATCGGCAGCGGCTTGGCCGGGTTGGCTGCAGCCATCGAAGCCGCTCATGCCGGCGCTTCAGTTATCGTTTTTGAAAAAATGAAAGTGATCGGCGGCAACACCCGCATCAGCGACGGGGCCTTAGCGGCACCTGGCAACTACTTGCAAAAAAAGCTCGGGATAGAGGATTCGCCGGAATTGTTTTATGATGATATGCTACGCGCTGGTTTGAACCTGAATCATCCGCAACTCGTAAGAATCTTCGCTGAAAGAGCGGCAGAAACCATAGAGTGGACCCGCAAAGAACTGGGCGTGAAATACATGGATCGATTGGACCGATTCGGCGGGCATTCTGTGGCCCGCAGCCTAACCACAAAGAGCCATTTGGGAGTGGATATTATCAAAGCACAGACGGCTAAACTGAGTGAACTGGATGTCGAAATCCGCACCCGCTGCCTGCTGACGGGCTTCATCGTTGACAGTAAGGAAACAGCCATATGCGGCGTTAACATCCGGGTCGGTTACCATTTCCCAGATGAAAACAGCGGAACCGAAAAAAAAATTGGCGCCAATCGTGCCGTCATTTTGGCCACAGGTGGATTCGGCAATGACCTGCCATTTTGCAGACTTCAGCGCCCGGGGTTAGATGAATCTATTCAATCAACCAACCAGCGGGGGGCGACTGCAGAGGGAATGGTTGCGGCTTTAAGTGTGGGGGCCCTTCCCGTTCATCTTTCCTGGATTCAAATGGGACCATGGGGCTGCCCGGATGAAAAGGCATACGGCAAAGGGGCCCGTTTTGCCTCCTACAGCGTGTACCCGGCGGGTATACTTATCGACCCGGCGACCGGTTGCCGGTTTGTCAATGAATGGGGGGATCGCCGCGAACGGTCCGAAGCCATGTTGCGCGCCGGTCAGGCCTGTATTGGAATTGTTGACAGCAATGGCGCGCAAAAGGATGCGGAGAGCCTCAAAGATTGCCTCAAAAATGGAAGGGTGAAAGGGTTCGAAAATTTGTCGGATCTGGCCGAAGCCTACGGGATTCCGTTCTCTGCCTTAAACCATACGCTCATTGATTATAATAAAGCTATTTTGGAAGGCCAGCCGGACGCCTTCGGGAAGCCTCTTGGCCAGGATACCCCGCCATTGAAAAAGCCGCCATTTTACGCCATGAGGCTCTGGCCCAAACTGCATTACACACCGGGCGGCATCGGAATTAATTCGAAAGCTCAAGTGATCGACCTAAAGGGCCAACCGATCCGACGCCTATTTGCAGCCGGCGAAGTATGCGGCGGTATCCACGGCGCCAGTCGTTTGAGTAGTTGCGCCCTAACCGAATGCCTCATATTCGGGCGTATTGCCGGTCAGGAGGCCGCTTCCGTCAAGCCGCGGTCTTAGAAGTGGTTTCAAAACCCCATCTAAGGCCCAATGGCTGCGTTGCAGTCCTTCGGTAAATGCTCACATACGCCATGTATGCTGCGCTTTCCCGATCGGCCTGACGCCTTGCCCTTGAACCTGATCTGAGGTTTTGAAACCACTTCTAGAGAAGTTTTTAAGGAAAGCAAAATGAATAATAACAGATTGTGGAGGTATTTGGGTCATTATGAAAGATAAAGCTACAACAACGTGTTTATGCAGAAAAATGGAGTGCTGGCGTGGAGATGATGAGGGCATTCCATCCTATTGTCAGGCCAACCATTATGTCGCCGAAATTGAGAAAGCCAGAGAAGTATATGCAGAACCGGAGGTGGTCGATATCTATACCGCCGCATGTGTTGTCGGCAAAAAAAACGACGGCTACCGACCGCGTATCGAAGAGGCGCTTGATTTCACCAGCGAAATGAAGTTTTCCAGAGTGGGATTCGCTGCCTGTGTGGCCTTTGGCAAGGAGCTGGAAGTGATTAGACGGCTGTTTGAGCAGGCCGGGATCGAGGTCTTTAGTGCCGGTTGCCAGATCGGCCGAAGCTCTGCCACAGATCGGGGATTGCCGCATTTAGAAGCATATCCGGACAATTCAACATGCAATCCCATTGCCCAGGCTGATATTCTGAACAAAGCGCAAACCCAATTGAACTTCATTATCGGGTTGTGCATGGGGCATGATATTTTATTCACCCGCTACTCCAGAGCGCCGGTTTCCACGCTGATTGTCAAGGATCGGCTGATGGGGAACAATCCTGCTGCCGCCATCTACGGCTGGCATGCCCGTCGTTCTCTGTTCAAACTGAGTCGAAGTGATGATGAGATGGTATGACCGATCGGGGGGTTTTTCTGAGATAATTTTCACTTCCCGTCGAATGCATCTTAAATAAGCTATTTTATCCGTCCGCAATATTCTTTTGATTCATATCTGAATCAACCATTCCATCCGTGTTGTTCAACTTACAAAATAACTATTTGAAATTAATTGACTTTATTTTCGCCCCTGTTGTTGGCTCAAATTTTGCTCTATATTCTATATTTAGCAAACCAAATGGAAAAACCTCAAATTCGGAGGAGGATCTTTTATGATTTACAAAGCGAACAAAGGGCAAACCAGTTACGGCGAAGCCATCGGCATCATTCTGATGGAAAGCTTCATGCCTTTCCCGCCGGGCTGCCCCGGAAACGCCACAACCTTTTCTTTTCCGGTCAGATATGCCAATGTCAAAGGCGCCAATATGGAAAAATTGGTCTATCAGGGCGATCCCGAGCTGCTAAAGCCCTTCATCGATGCCGGTTGGGATCTGGTTAACGAAGGGGTCAAAGCGATTACCGGAAATTGCGGATTTATGGTTCTCTACCATGAGGTGATGGCCAAGGAATTTCCGGTCCCGGTTTTTATGTCCAGTTTATTGCAGTTGCCGTTTATCTCCCGCATGCTGAAGCCCGGTGAAAAGATTGGCATCATCACAGCCAGTGGCAAAACCTTAACAGAAAAACATTTGCAGATTGCCACCAATGGCGCTAATATCCCCCTCGCCATCGCCGGCATGGAGGATCAAAAGCATTTTTATGATGCGATTCATGCCGAAGTCGGGGAACTCGATTTCGACGGGGTTGAAGCGGAAGTCGTTCAGGTGACCCGGAACCTGGTTGAAAAGGAAGAAAATATTAAAGCGATTTTATTTGAATGTACCGATCTTCCCCCATATGCGGCTGCGACTCAGGAAGCGGTCGGATTGCCTGTTTTCGATTTTTCGACCATGATTAATTATGTACATTCGGGCCTTGTCCGCAAAAGATTTGAGGGCTTCTGTTAAACTGATAAAAAAATATCATGCCTTTGTGGTCTTTATAAAAGCGAACCTTAAAGAGGAGGAGTATCCATGTCTGAAAAAGTTTATCAAAAAAAAGCGTTTATCGGGGGTGAATGGGTCGAATCGGAAAGTGGTGAACGATTCGAGGTCAATTATCCGGGCGATGGCAGTGTCATCGGTACGGCACCGGCCTGCACCCGTAAAGATGCCCAGAAAGCGATAGATGCGGCCATCGAAGGGCAGAAAGCCCTGGCAAAACTTTCGCTGGTAAAACGCATCGAACTGCTGCACAAGGCGACGGAGCTCGCGAAAAAAAGAGATGAAGAATCATCCCGTCTCACCTGTCTGGAATCCGGAAAGCCCATCCAGCAGGCCATCTGGGAGGGAAGCACCATCGATGGCTATAGCTGGAGTAATTTCCACGTTGCGGCTGCCAATATAAAATCGCACCGCGGCATGACCCTGCCCAATGTCACCGAAGATTCCAACAATAAACGCTTAATCCATATTTACGAACCGGTGGGCGTGGTGGTGAACATTTCAACCTTCAGCTATCCCTCTGAAATGCCCAATTGTACGATTCCCTATGCCCTGGCAGCGGGCAATGCCGTTATTGTGAAACCGTCATCCGGATCACCTTTCAGCAGCATTCTTATCGCCGAGGTCTTGGAGGAGGCCGGTTTTCCGCCCGGCAGCATTAATGTGTTGACCGGTGCCGGTGAAGAAGTCGGAGCGGAATTGGCCGCCAATTCGGGCACCCAGGCAATCGGCCTTTTTGGCCAGGAGCAAACCGGCGAAAAAGTGGCCCGGAATGCGGCCATGAAAAAACTGTTGTTTGCCATCGTGTCGAACAATCCGCTGATCGTCATGGATGATGCCAACATCGAAGCGGCCGTGGAAGCCGCCATCGGCGGGTGCTATGCTCATAACGGGCAGTCGCCGATATCCACCCGACGAATATTGCTTCACAAAGATGTGCACCAGGGTTTTATAAGCCGCTTTGTGGAAAGAACCCAGGCCCTCAACCTGTCAGACCCGTTGGATGAAAAGGCAGACGTCGGGCCGGTCCACAACAGCAAAGTGCTTGAAGTCGCACTTAGCCATCTGGAAGATGCTCGCAAAAAAGGCGCTAAATTTTTAACCGGCGGCAACAACCCCAAAGGGCTTTATATAGAGCCTACCATAATCGATGAGGCCACCGGCGACATGCTCGTCACCCAGGAAGCCACACCGGGTCCGATAGCGCCGATCATGACGTTTGAAAATATCGATCAGGCCGTCGAGCTGGCCAATTCAACACGCTTTGGGTTTCAGATCGGCGCGTTTACCAGTGGTCTGGCAAATGCCTATTATCTGGCTGAGAACATTCAAGCCGGTAGCGTGTATATCAACGAAGCGACCAATTGCTGGGATGAAATGGCGCCCTTCGGCGGTGTCAAGAAAAGCGGCATCGGCAGAATGCTGTCGGATTGGACATTCAATGAATTAAGCCAGATCAAAATGATTTTATTTGATCTCGGCAAAGTAAAAAAATAAGGAGACATCCATGGGTTATATGCGTGGTGGAACCATTTTAAGGATAGATCTGGGGACAGGCTCGATTGTAAGAGAACCGACCGCCGATTACACAAAACAGTGGTTCGGCGGACGGGGGCTGAATTCCAGAATCCTTTATACGGAAACCGGCCCGGCAGTCAAACCGCTGGAACCGGAAAATGTGCTGATGTTCAGCCTCGGCCCTTTTACCGGAACCATGGTGCCCGGCTCCGGCCGGGTCGAAGTGGCCGCAAAATCACCGGTCATCGGCATCCAAGGCATGGGCAACATGGGCGGCTACTGGGGGCCGGAGCTAAAATATGCGGGTTATGACAGCATCATTCTAAAAGGCAAAGCAGCCAAGCCGGTCTACATTGCCATCCATAATGACGAAGTCGAGATAAAAGACGCCGCGCATCTCTGGGGAATGGACACCTACCGGACCCAGGACGCCATTCGGCAGGAAATGGGCGATCCCGAGATCGAAGTGGTTTGTATCGGGCCGGCCGGCGAAAATATGATCGGCTATGCCTCCATCCAGAACCGCATGGGAAATGCCGCCGGGCGAACCGGTATGGGTACCGTCATGGGATCTAAAGACCTCAAGGCCATTGCCGTGCGCGGCACCAAGGGCGTGGCCATCGCGGAGCCCGACAGATTTTTTGAATTGTGCCTGGAGGCCCTGCAGATTCAAAAGCCCCAGCTGGGAATGGCCAAAACCATCGATCTGGCCGACAACGATCCCCCATCGTGGGGGCTGACACTGGGAAACTACGAAGCCACCGAATGGGAAAAGCAAAAAGAATTAAAAGACGGACACAAGCCCTTTTGGGAAAACCACAAAAACCGCCAGGGAGAAGGCATCACCGGATGCTTCAACTGCCAGGTCCGCTGCATGGATTACTACGAGCTTCCCGAATGGGGCCCTCTGGTCGCCAGCTGCAACCTGTATGCCTCGACCACATGGGTATTAAAGGATCCGGACATGAAATCCTGGTATGCGTTTGTTTCAAAATGCCAGCGCCAGGGCATTGATTCCACCTCGGCTTCACGCATGATTGCCTGGGCCATGGAACTTTATGAACAGGGCAAAATCACTCAAAAAGATACAGACGGAATCGCGCTCAACTGGGGAAACAAAGAAGCCATTGGTCTGATGCTCGACAAAATCGTCAAAAAAGAAGGTTTTGGCGAGGTGTTGGCCAGCAATCCGGCCGAGGCCGCCAAAAAGATTGGTGATGACGTTGAAGAAGCCTTACAGATAAAGGGTCTGCCCCTGGGGGGCACCAACGTCATGAATTTCCGGGCGCGGACCATCGGCGCGGTGGTCAATCCCAGAGGCGGTGATGAATATCGCGCCCGGGTCGGTGCCTTCGACAATCTCGGCAGCGGTAAGAATACCGGAATGACCGGAATGTCCAGCCCCGACAGCTGGGAAGCCAAAACCGCCATGTCCATCATCGATGCGGCCCTGGCGAAAAAGAAAGAGGCCGGGGAAGAGCCGATAATCGGCCAGTTCGATTACGAGGGCCGCGGGGCGCTGGCCGCCTTGGGCCAAAAGATTTCGACAGTCAGTGATACGCTGGGACAGTGCAAATGGAATACCATTTTTCTGAATGTGGGCATTAGCATGGAGTTTCAGGCCAACGCCCTTTCGGCGGGAACGGGACGGGAGACAGGCATCGAAGAGCTCCTGGAAGCCGCATCACGCATCTCCTGCCAGGAAAGAGCTTATGCCGTGCGCGAGGGGATGACGAAAGATCAGGACACCCTGCCTAAAAAATTGATCAATTATTCGATGGCGGGAACCTATCCGGATGACCAGGTCACGCCGGAGGGCCTAGAAAAAATGAAAGACGAATATTATCAAGCAATGGGCTGGGATGTTAAAACCGGTATTCCAACGCTCGATACCCTGCGTGCGCTCAATCTGGAAGATGTGGCATCTGATTTGATCAAACAGGGTAAACTTAAAGATGAAATAAAGTAGAACCTAATATGGAGGCTGGTAAATGAGCAACGTTATCATTATTCATCCCGAAAAGTGCAGTGGCTGCCAGATGTGTGAGGTCAGCTGCTCTCTCAGAAATATGAAGGAATGCAATCCGGAACGATCGCGCATCCGCGCCATCAAGTCCGAAGAAAATGGCCAGCTCCAGTTTATCCCGTCCACCTGTATGCAGTGTGAAACGGCGATGTGTGAATTGGTCTGTCCGGTGAATGCCATCAGCAGAGATCCGCAAACGGGCGCCCGGATTATTAGCGAAAAAAAATGTATTGGCTGCAGTTCCTGCAGTTACGCCTGCCCCTTCGGTGCCTGTTTCGTCGACCGCAGCCTGGGCAAATCCATTGTTTGCAATCAGTGTGACGGCGATCCCACCTGTGTTAAAGTGTGTCCGTCCGGTGCGCTTGAATATGTGAATGCCGACCAGGTGAACATCAGCCTCAAGCGGGCGGCTGCCCGGCGTATTATGAATGCCCAGGAGATCATTCGAGAATCGCCCGGACCGCTGAACGTCAAACCGGATCAGGACCTGTGCTAGTGTAGTGGCCTACAAATAAGTTACAAAATGATTGTCACTCCCGCGCAGGCGGGAGTCCAGTTCAAAGACGCCTGGATTCCCGCCTGCGCGGGAATGACGGATGGGCAACACGCCTCGATACTTAATAATATTTTAGACACTATTTCCGGGACACAACATTAGGCAGTTCCATCTGCAAGAATTGAACGCCATCGAAATCTGTAAAAGAGGAGGTGGATATGGTTTGGCAGGGCGATACCTATGATGAAATATGCCGTAATTTCAGATGGGAGTTTCCGGAATATTTCAATATCGGCGTGGATATTTGCGATAAATGGGCCGACGACAAATTCCGTTTAGCACTGATATACCTTGATGAGGATGAACGCGAGCACAAAATTACCTACTGGGAATTAAAAAACGCCTCAAATCGACTGGCAAATGCATTGCGAGAATACGGTGTCGCCCGCGAGGACCGCATCGGGATATTAATGGCGCCCGCGCCGGAGACCTTAATTTCCCATATTGCCGTTTACAAATTGGGCGCCATCCTGGTACCCATGATCCAGCTTTTTGGGCCTCTGGCGATCGAGTATCGCCTTAAAAACAGCGGGGCCAAAAGCGTTATTACGGATAAAAAAAATCTGGCGAAAATTTTAGAAATTAAAGATCGCCTTCCCGACCTGAAACTTATCATCGCGGTCGATGCCCAGGGAGAGACGGATGTCTTGGACTTTGGGGAGACATTAGCCCGTGGCAGCCGGTATTTCACACCGGTGGAAACAAAACCGGATGACCCGGCCTTAATTATTTACACCTCAGGGACCACGGGCCCTCCCAAAGGCGCACTTCACGGTCATCGCCTGATGATTGCCGAGGCCACCAATACGGGGTTCTCGCTTGACCTTTTTCCCCAAAAAGGAGATCTGCTGTGGACCCATTGCGATTGGGCCTATATCGCGGGATCCTTTACCGCTCTTTACCCGACAATGCATTACGGGCAAGCCATCGTTGAGTATGCCAAAACCGGGAGATTTGATTCCGAAAAGGCTTTTTCCATTATCTCCAAATATGGCGTCACGGTGATATTTGCGATCGCCACGGCGTTCCGGATGATGATGCATGCGGTCAAGAATCCGAAAGAGCGTTACGATCTGGATGAATTGAGATCCATCACCGTGGGCGGCGAGACCATGGGAAAGGATCTCTACGAATGGGGCCAGAGGGCGCTGGGGGTTGAATTCAACGAAAATTACGGTATGACCGAATGCGATTTCATGGTTTCCAATTGTTCCAAAATCATGAAGGTTTACCCGGGTTCGATGGGCCGCGCGATTCCCGGACATATCGTTGAAGTCATCGATGAGCAGGGTAACGTCCAGGAAGCCGGCGAGTATGGTGAGTTTGCGATCAAACAACCTGATCCCAGCATATTTCATCGGGTACTGGGGCGATCCGGAAGCCACCCAAAAACGATTTATCGGCGAATGGTTTCGCACCGGTGATTACGGCACCAAAGATGAAAACGGCTATTTCTGGTTTACCGGCCGCAGGGATTACGTCATCGAAAGCGGCGGTTATCGAATCGGACCTGGCGAGGTCGAAGATGCACTGGTCAAGCACGATGCCGTGAAACTGGTCGCCGTGATCGGTGTTCCGGATGAGATCAGAGGTGAAATTGTCAAGGCGTTCATTGTGCCCGAGCAGGGTGTGACGGCGGATAAAGCACTGGAAGATCGCCTCAAACAGCATGTCAAAGGCCAATTGGAGGCACACGCCTATCCGCGGGAGATAGAATTCCTCGAGGAGATGCCGATGACGGACACCGGCAAGATTATGAAAAATGAGCTGCTCAAAATGGATCAAAAAAGCCGCACCAAAATAAAAGCGGATAAAGAAAAATAATAAGGAGGCCGGCGGTGGGGACACAATTAATACAAAACTGGGTTGAAGATCGTATCGGGTGGATCGCGCTCAACAACACCCGCAGAAAGAATGCCCTTCACAATACGATGTATGAATCGATTCTTTCTTTACTCGACGCCTATGAAAAAGATGAGCAAGTCCGGACCATTGTGCTCAAGGGCAACGAGGGTAATTTTTCTGCGGGCTACGATCTGTCGCAGGGTTTGCCGGACCCGTACCGTGATTTTGTTAAAGATCTCTCCAGCGCTTCGGCAAAACGGCTCTGGTATTGCAAAAAACCCACCATTTCAATGGTCGAAGGCTACTGTGTGGGGGGCGGTTTTGAATTGGCGATGGGGGCGGACCTGGTCTATGCCGCCGAGGATGCCGCGCTTGGCGAGCCGGAAATCGATTTCTTTTTTACGCCGGATTACAATAGCATCCCCTGTCTGACGCTGGCCAGAAAAGCCAAGGAAATGATACTGCTGGGCAGCGTTATCAGCGGCAGCGAAGCGGCTGCCGTCGGACTGGTAAATAAAGCCTTCCCGCAGCAACAGCTGGAAGCGGAAGTAATCAAAATCTGTCATCGCATTGCCAGCCTGCCTTCAGAGACCGTAGAAGTGGCCAAAGTCGGCTTAAACGGCGCTTTAGACGCACAGGGTTTTAAAAACGCCATCGATTATGGTGAGGAAATTGCGATATACAACGGGCTGCTGAGTAAAACCAATCCGAAATGCGAGTTGTTTTACAGGACCGCTAAAGAAAAGGGAATTAAAGAAGCCATAAAGCTGGTAAGGGATTACACGCAATCCGGTCAGATGGGCGAAGCGGGCTGGAAAAAAGATTAGAACCCACCTCAAAAATGTCTTTTGGCCCAATATCTTTGTTGGTGCCTCGCTTTAATTCCTCGACATACAACAGTATGCCTGCGGTTTAAAGCTCGGCCCCGCCGCAATCTTGAACCAAAATCCTATTTTTGAGATGGGTTCTATTAGAATTTAATGGTTGCACCTGATGAGGAAAATGCGGCGTGATAACTGACTTTTTAGCGTTTGCGGAAGGCCCCCTGCTGTGGCTTGTCTTTGCCCTTTTCGGCGCGGGGCTGTTTTTGAGAACGGTTTTTTTTGTGCTCAGCATCATCCGTCGTCGCCCGTCTTTAGACCGGCATCCAGCCTTCAACGCACGTCCATTCCTTATCCTGCGCCTGTTGCTTCCGTTTCACAATGCCGTCCTGAAAAAACCATTTTATAGCCTGCTGCGTTATGGTTTTCACGTCTGTCTTTTTGTGGTTCCCATCTGGCTTGCCGGCCATATCAGCCTGTGGGAGGAGTCCCGCTTCGAATGGTACTGGACGCCGCTACCCGATGACTGGGCAGATACGATGACATTGATCGTGTTGGCAACCTGCAGTTATTTTCTAGTGCGAAGAGTCATTTTAGGCATCATCCGCAAGAGCGGATCTATTGTAGATTACCTGTTTATCATCCTGACGGCCCTGCCCTTTTTAACCGGCTATTTCTACACCCATGGCAGTTTAGACCATATCCCTTTTTTCGAAACCTACATGTGGTATTTTCATGTATTGAGCGCTGAGGCCATGCTGCTGATGATCGTTTTTCTCTTCTTGCGAACCCGCTTGACCGCCGAAAGATGCATCGGATGCGCCGCATGTGAAATCAATTGCCCCACCGGAACGCTGGAAACGAAAGATAGCCTGCGCCAGCGGGTGTTCACCTATTCGCATTATCAATGCATTTGCTGCGGAACCTGTGTGGGAGTCTGTCCCGAGAGTGCAGCCGAATTAAGGCACGAAGTCAATTTCGCTCATATTTATCGAATTTTCGCGAAACGCCCGATCCGGGCCGTCGAGCTGGCCCTCTGTGACAGCTGTGGTATGCCGATTGGGCCGCTGCCGCAAATGCAAAAACTGCAGGAAGTGGTGGCCGCCAGTGATGCTGAAGTCGAAACCCTGAATTGCTGCGACCGTTGTAAAAAAACAACCTTCCAAAAGAGTCATCTGTTCCCCGATGCCTGGCAGCTGCCGGCTGGCGGTCAGGAAGAAAACAACCGGCCAGCCTAATGATTAACGTGGGAGCGGCTTCCAGCCGCGAAATCAACTGTCGCGGCTGGAAGCCGCTCCCACATTCAATACCGCTTGTTCTTTCTGGATAATCAGATTTTGCTTTTCTTTCGTGTTTTGATCTCTTCGTGTTTTCGTGAATAATTTTTTGGACAGCCATTTGCGGAAAGGCAAATAATCATTTTGACCCTTATGGGCTAATAGTTGGTTGGTTGACTTTTGTTAAGAGGTTGTTTATCTTCGTAATCGAGCCCGCTTTGTCCGGGATTGCATAAAAAGGCCTGATTTATAGGTCATAGCCGCCTGGCTGATTACGAATGCGTATAACTTATGAAAATATCCCTTCAAGAATTTGCCTATAATAAATGCCAGGAACTGATTGGATCGGGCGAATTATCTCCCGGTCAGCTTTACAGTGAATCGGCGATGTCCAAGCAATTGGGAATTTCGAGAACCCCCCTCCGAACTGCCTTGCAGCAACTTGAAAGAGACGGGTTAATCATCCGACTGCCGCAGCGGGGCTTTTACGTCTATCAATTTGAAGAAAAAGATATCGAGGAGCTTTTTGCCATCCGAAAAGCGATAGAAGGTTATGCCGTTGAACACATTGCCAAGAAAAAAGGAGAGATTGATCTAGAACCGGCAATGATACATTTGAAGGCCCAGGAGGAAGCGCGGCAATCCGATGATTATTCGATCTTTATCCGGGAAGACAGGAAATTTCACGAAAATCTGGTCAACGCCCTCGATAACAAGCGCCTGGTGATGATATACTCCGACATGCGACAGTCAATTGAACTCATCGGCCTGAAGCGGTTCAAAATGAACAGTCAGCGTAATCAATCCATCGCCGAGCATAAAACCATCATCGAGGCCATTGAAGACGGCGACCCCCTGGCCGCCCGGGAAGCCGTTTATAATCACCTGGATATGGCCATGGTTTCATTGAAGAAGTATCTGAAATCAATCGACCAGCTTTGAAACCACTTCTTAGAGGCACTCGTCTAAACCCAGACTTCTTAATTTTTCATCGGTGGGGATACCATCCTCCCCCCATCCGCGGACGCCATAGTACTCCGCCAGCATGGCATCCAGGTTGGGCAGGTTCTCTCCCGCCGGACCCGCACCCCTTGTGGTCGTCAGAAACCGTTCCGGCAGCGTATCATCTTTAGCGCGGATTCCCCGGCGCACGGAAATCATGCGCTGTAAATTAAAAATGCGCTCACCCATCTGATAAAACTCATCCAGGTCCACATCCCAGCCGGTGGCAATATTGAGGAAATCCAGATAGGAGGGTGGCTGCAGCGGCGGGCGCCCAAAACAGTCGGTGCTGTTGGTGAACAGGCACAACGTGAGCGAATTCAGCAGGCAGATGAAATCCTGTGCTTTGGCCGTCAGTTTGCCCTGCCCTTCCACCTGATAAGGGCTCAGCCGTTCGGTGGCCACCCAGCGGGAGATATCCGCCCCGTCCAGGTCTTCTTTGACGCTGTAATCGTAGTAGATCGAGGTAAATCCGGACATGTGGCTGGCCCCGAAGGTAGATGTGGCATTCTCAAGGGCAGCGCCATTGTAAGCCCGGGGGTCATGAGCGGCAATCTCGAGCCCCTTGCCCTGCATGGCAAAGCGCTCGGCGCCGGGGCCTAAGGTTTCCGCCGCCTGGCGGGTCCCCTCCGCCAGGATGTCGGCCAATCGACCCTCTCGAAAGGTGATCTTTTTGATCATTGCCAGCATGGCCTCGGCATTGCCCCAGCTCAAATCGAGACCTTCCATCAGATCAGCATTGATGAGGCCGGCCTCAGCGCATTCGATGGCAAAGGCCAAAGTTGCCCCCAGCGAAATGGAATCAATGCCGTACTGGTTGCAGTAATCATAGGCCATATGAACGGCATCATAATCGGCTATCAGACATTGGGTCCCGATAGGGCACAGCGCTTCCCAGACCGTATGCCGTTTTCCCTGGGCATTCAGTCTGGATTCCACGCAACTGGTGCGGCAGCCAAAACAAAAATCATATTTGGCGCTTTCCGACAAAACATCGACAATGGTGTCATCGACTTCTTTGAACTCACCGGAGGCCCAGTTCTGAATGGGAGCCCTGCCCATCTCCCAGAGGCTGTCCCACAGCTCTCTGCCTTTTGTTTTGCGGACCGCATTGGTGATTTTTACCTTGGGAAAATAGTTTTCAACACTGGCCTTTAATGCTTTGTTATCAGCCACCTTGGCCGCACCGGCGCTGCGGACGGCAATCCCTTTGAGCTTCTTATATCCCATCAGGGCGCCGAAGCCGCAGCGCGCAGCCGCCCTGCCCCTTTTGCCGTCATTCATCACACAGGCAAATTTAACCAGGTTCTCGCCGGCCTGACCGATGGCGGCCGTACTGACTTTATTGCCTTCCAATTCTTTGAGGGCATCCTCGAATTCATAGCAGTCCATGCCCCAGAACGTTTCTGCGTCCCTCAACTCAACACGATCTGCATCGATGAACAGGTACTTCGGGGAATTGGCCCGACCCCGCACGACGACACCGTGATATCCGGCCGATCGCAGCCGAAAGGCCCAGTGCCCGCCGGAATGCGCCTCGCCATAGATGCCGGTCAAAGGCGACAATCCCGCCACAATGTGGCGGCCGCCGTAGGGAACCGCGCCGGTCAAGGGGCCGGTCATGAAGATCAACGGATTGTCGCTGGACAGGGCAGCGGTTTCAGCGCTGGTCTCCTGCCAGATGATTTTGGCCGCCAGCCCGGCGCCTCCCAGGTATTTGCGCGCCACATCGGCTTTGACGTAAACCGTCTCTATGGTATCGGCGCTCAAATCAACCAGAATCAGGCGTGGTGAAAACCCAGCATCCGGCCGGGGTGCATAAATTTGTTCTTGTGTTTTTGCTGCCATTTGAATTCCTCCGATTGGAAAGATTATAAATAATGCAAGGGGGTCTTAAGCGGTATTGAATGTTGGAGCAGCTTTCAGTCGCGAAATCAATTATTGCGGTTGGAAGCCGCTCCCATAGGAAGTTTATCTATTGAGTAGGGCCGGCCTCTGTGCCGGCCAAGAAAAGGCAGCCACAGAGGGCTGCCCTACTTCTGGCTTCTGGCCGGCAGCCAGCAAGATAACTAGGTCGTCAACCATCTCACCGTTGGATTTTCTTTATACTTGTCAACCAAATAGCTGAAGAACTGGGCCATCCCTCCGGCATAAAAGATCATGATCACAATCAGCATCAGGCCATAAATGAGCAAATTGATCCCCGGCAGATAGTCAAAATTGGATCGGAGCATCTCGGTAAACCAGATTAATGGAAAGGCGACCGCAAATCCGCCCCACAGGCTGCCCCGGCCTCCGATATAGACGATCACCAGAAATTCAACGGTTTTGGCGGTGTGAAGGAACTCGGGGGTCAGAATACCGATGAAGTGGGCGTAGAAGGCCCCGACCCAGCCGGCAAGCGCACAGGAGACGGTGAAATTCATGATGCGATAGCGCGTGGGATTGATGCCCGAGGTCTTGGCAGCGTCCATATTCTGACCAATGGCCTTGAAGGCCAGACCAATGTGGGAGCGGGCAATTCTTTTCAGAATAAACCATGTCACAAGCGCCACTCCGATCACCGGATACCAGTAGTAAAGGTTGGGAGCTTCCGTTCCGAAAAAGTAGGCCGTACGCAAACCCAGCATGCCGCGGGTCAGCCAGACCAGCTTGATGGCCAGACCCATCATGCCAATCCCGATGAACCAGGTCAGGCAGATGGCAAACATCCCCCGCATACGCAGGCTGATGGCACCGGTAATAAATCCCAACAACCCCGCCGTAAAGGCACCGCAAAGCATGGTCACCGGAAGTGGAATGCCCCATTTGTTTGCCACAATAGCAGAGGTATAGGCGCCTAAACCGACAAAGGCGGCAAATCCAAAATTGACAACCGCAATGTAGCCGGAACTGAAATCAAAGGCCATCGCCCCGGTTCCCATGATGGCCGCCAGGATGAACCAGCGGATCAAATAATCCTGGTTAAAGGGCGGAAAAAGCGGAACGATCATCAGGATCAAAAACCCAATCGCCCCCAGGGGGGTCAGACAAAGATAGTCTAAATATTTAGCGATTCCCTGCTTCTGGACATCATATTCATTGGCCATAACAACAACTCCCTCTTCTTATTCATCCCATACAGTTCTGACTTTCGTTGCAAAGATTCCAGACGGCTTAAAAATGAGAATAAGCGAAATCAGCAGCACCGGTATCACAGCTTCCCAGCCTTCACCCATATAGCTTCGCGTGATGACCTGAAAAAGCGCAATCATGAAGCCTCCCGGAATCGCGCCGGCCACATTACCAAATCCCACCAGAATGATGATAAACCAGGAATTGTATAACGGCATGACGCCGACGGTTGGATAGGAGGGAAACATAAACAGCAGACTGGCACCGGCCAGACCGGCCAGGCCGCAACTCAAGGCAAACGTCACAACATGAACGGTATCAACCGAAATACCCACCATGCGGGCGCCGTCCTCGTCCTGGGATACCGCCCGAATGGTTTTACCGGTGGTCGAGAACATCATGAAAATATAGAATCCAATCATGGTCAGGATCGCGATGAAGAAGGCACAGATCCTGTCTATCGACATATAGACACCAAAGATCGGCACTGAGGGAAAATCCCAGTAGGCCAGGATCCCTTTAAAGTCAGCCCCGAAGGCTAATTGATGCGTATTCTGAAAAATAATGGAGATACCAAGGGTGATCAAAAAGCAGTTCAATAACCATCCCTCGCGATTGCGCATCCGCAACTGTTTGAACACCAGCCGCTCGGTTAAAATCCCCAGGAAGGCACACATCAACGTCCCTGCCAGGATAGCGATCATGGGGCCCACATAAGCCACAAAGGATTCCGGGTGCTCGAGCGTGTAGTTGCTGATCGGCAGAAACACGAAATAGGCGGTCAACGAACCGGCCATGAAATATTCGCCATGGGCAAAGCCGGCAATGTTCATCACGCTGAAGAGCAATGCCAGGCCAATGGCCATCAGGGCCCACATCCCGCCGGTGATCACCGTATTCACCAGGATATAGGGCCCCTTGTGGATCGTGGCCACAATGGCGACTAAAATGGTCAGGCAGATGGTCATGCCCCCTGCCGAGAATAACCATCGTATTGCCTTTTGAGCAAACGTATCTTCAATGGTTTGATCAATTTTATCGATTGCCGATTCGGTTGAAGGATTTACCATCAGCTGCTCCCCCTCGTTTAATGTCCCAGATAGATCTTTCTGACATGATCGTCGTCGGCCAGATCTGCGCTCTTGCCTTGCAATATAATTTTGCCCTTTTCAAGGATGTAGGCGCGCGACGTGGTCTTTAGCGTTTTGCCGACATTTTGCTCCACCAGAAAAATCGTGGTACCGCGTTTATTCAGCGTTCGCAGGGCCTTAAAGACTTCGTTGGTCAGCATGGGCGCCAGACCCAAAGACGGCTCATCGACTAACATCAGGCGCGGGCTGGACATGATGCCCCGGCCAATGGCCATCATCTTGCGCTCGCCGCCGCTCAGGGTGCCGGCAAACTGAGCCTCCCTTTCATGAAGCCGCGGAAAAAGCTCATATACAAATTCCAAATTTTTCGCTTGCTTGGCGGGGTCTTTGAGCGTGAAGGCCCCCATTTCCAAATTCTCTTTAACAGTCATGTTCACAAAGAGGTTCAGTTCCTCGGAAATAAAGGCGATGCCCTTGCGGCAGACCAGATGGCCCTCCAGCCCGCCGATGGGATTCCCTTCATAGAGTATTTCACCCCCCTGGGGCTCGACCAGCCCTGCAATGGTTTTGAGGGTCGTCGATTTTCCGGCCCCGTTCGGTCCGATCAGGGCCACAAACTCTCCCTCATCGACAAAAAAAGAAACGTCCCAGAGCACCTGCAAAAAGCCATAGCCTGAATCAAGACTCTTGATTTCTAATAACACTTTTCTCCTCCACTGGTTTTAGAAGCGGTTTCAAAACCCCATCTAAGGCCCAATGGCTGCGTTGCAGACCTCCGATAAATGCTCACATACCCCCCATGTATGCTGCGCTTTCTCGATCGGCCTGCGCCTTGCCCTTGAACCTGATCTGAGATTTTGAAACCACTTCTAGTCTTCCTCCTCAACCCCGAGATAGGCTTCAACCACCTTTGGATCCTGGGAGACCTCTTTTGTCGGGCCTTCGGCAATCTTGTTGCCAAAACTGATCACCGCCAACGTTTCGCACAATCCCATGATCACTTGCATGATGTGCTCCACCATCAGGATGGTGATGCCCTTATCGCGTATCTTCAGAATGATTTTCATCAAGGGCTCCAGCTCGCGCTCCGTCAGCCCGCTGGCCAGCTCATCCAGCAGCATCACTTTGGGTTGGCTCGCCAGCGCCCGTGCCAGGTCCAGCCTTTTTAACTGGACGGTATTCAACTGCTCGGATATCGTATCTTCAGGCAACCCAAACTCGACAAAGTTGAGCTGCTCGCGGGCATGGTTGACCGGATCCTTCAGCCTGGGAGTATTCCCAAAAACCGCGGCCACCATCACGTTATCAAGAACCGATAATTTGGGGAACGGCCGGGGGATCTGGAAGGTTCGGGACAGACCCTTGTGGCACATCTCTTCAGGTGAGCAGTTTGTGGTTTCCTGGCCCAAAAAATGAACCGTGCCGGAAGTTGCGTTATTCAGCCCGGCAATGGCGTTTAGCAGGGTGGTTTTACCGGCGCCGTTGGGTCCGATAAGTCCCATGATCTCACCCTCTTTAACGCTCATGGAGACCTGATTGACCGCGACGAGTCCTCCAAATCGTTTCGTCAGATTCTCTGTATTGATGACAGAATTATTCTTCATGGTTTATCACCGGAATTCATACAGAAAGAGTAGAGGGAGGGGCCACGGACATAACCGGGGCCCACTCCCTATGTTTGACACGCGAAACCACTATTTGAGTTCAAATTCTTTCATTTTGACCGATTCCGGAAAGACCGCAAACTGCTTTCCGCTTTTGAATTGAACCACCGGCATGAACCAGTGCTCTGCATCGGTCTGGGGATCCGGATAGGTCTCCGCTGTGTACCGGTATTCTTTCATGATCACTCCACCGTCAGCCCAGCCGTAAGTCAGCTTGCCGGTCATCACCTCGTCCTTTATGACCTGCAGGATCGTCTTGCTGGTCAGCTCCCCGTGCTTTTCAATGGCCCTCTCGGCTATCTTAACAAACATCCCGGCCGCATCGTAAGCGAGGCCACATGCCGAGGGAGTAGGATCAAAACCAAAGTTTTTCTTAATTTTCTTTCTCAGTGGCTCCGATTTTTCTGTCCAGATCACATTCAAGTCCATGAACCCATCGGATGCCCTGCCGGTGAGCTTGTACCATTCCCCAATCCAGGTCAGGCCGTCCGCGACAAAAACGCCCTTCAAGCCCACCTCTCTAATCTGCTTGACATAGGCTGAGATAGAGGCTGCTGCCGTGTTGGTGGTCATGACGAGCGGGACGCCCATATCTTTATACCGAGAGATGAGGGGATAAAAATCGGTTTGACCGATCTGGACATAGTCCTCCGCGACAACCTCCCAGCCATATTTCTTGAGGTTATCTTTTGCTGCGATGATCCAGTCACGTCCCCAATCCGTCTCCTCAGCAGACAAGGCCACTCTCTTGTCTTTAAGCTTCCATTGATTTGTTTTAATCAAATGTTCGAAGAACTGGTAATATAACACGGTGGACATGGCCGGATATGACCAGAATTTGAGGTGGTATCCCGGAACCTCTTTGATTTTCTCAGTTAGAGGTAAGGCAGCGGCACCGGTAGTAATATGTGGAATACCATACTTAACCTCCAAATCCGCGCAGGCAATGGCAACTGAGCTGTGCCAGCCGCCAACAACCGCCTGCATGCCCTTCCTCTCCACGGCCTCGGTGAATGCATTGGCGCCTTTGGCAGGATCACTCTGGCTATCGACCATAATGTGCTCTATCTTGTAGTCGCCAATCTTCCAGCCAATCTCCTCCATTTTCTGTTTTGTACCAGCCAACTGATTAGCCCCTGACTGAGCGGCCGGACCGGTATATGGACCCATAGTACCCAGTTTGAAAACCTTTTCCGCGCCAGCATTCATGGCTGCAAACGAAAGCAGAAAAGTTGCAGCGATAAAGATTGATATAAAGCGTTTCTTGCGCATCGTGAATCCTCCTTTTCTGATATATCGGTTAATGAAATCGATACTGGGCATCCAGCCACCCCTATTCAAACAGCGATTGAGGGGTGAGGCTGCCAAGCACATTTCTATCCCAATTCAAGATCGATAACTATTGTGTGTATCACCTCCTTTGCATCTTTCATTCTGCTTTGCGTTGTCTTACATATTCAGCAAGCTTCTTTTCAATCTCTGAATCTATGTCAGGTTGTACATATTCTGCAAGTCTTTTTTCAAGCAGTGCCGTTGCAGATTCTTTCAGGGTTTTTTTGCCGGCATTATGCCAGGACTCGTAATCCGTGCGGCTCATTAAGGCGGGCAGGTAAAATTCGGATCGACAGTGCTCGAAGGTCCGATCGTGGGTCAGATATTCACCACCGACGCCGACTTCTTTGATGGCGGGCAAGTCGATGCGCTCGTCGGTCACATCGAGGGGTTTCAACATCCTGCGCAACATCCCGCATAATTCTTCATCCGCCAGAAATTTTTCGTAACTCATGGCAATATAAGACCCCAGAATACCGCAGGCGTGTAAAATGAAATTCGCGCCACTCATAATGGTTTGGGAAAGCGCCAGGGTGGACTCAATACCAGCCTGCATATCCGGGAAGTGGCCGTCGGTAAGGCCACCGCTGCCCCGGCTGGGCAGACCGTAAAATTGTGCCATCTGCATGGTCGCATTTTGAATCATGGATAGTTCGGGCGCCCCGATGGCAAGCCCGCCAGTTCTCATCTCGGTTATCGTTGAGGTCGTCCCGTAAATAACCGGCGACCCGGGATTCACCAGCTGCGCCAGAATGATACCGGCGAGAACTTCCGCATTCTGAACCGCCAAAAGACCGGGCAGGGTCACCGGTCCGGTGGCGCCGGCTTGCATCAAAAGCGCCACCATGCTGACCTGACCGTGGCGCGCATATTCGATCAGGGCACCCGCCATTTCAGCGGAATATTGCAGGGGAGAAAGTGAACTGATGATGCCCATAATAACGGGCCGGTCTTGAATTTTGTCTTTGCCGCCCCAAACGATTGCGGCCATTTCAATCGAATCGATCGCCGCCTGGCGGGATACCGAGCTTCCCAGACAGGGTTTGTCACATAAAACAAAATTAGAATAAACCTGATCCAGATGCGCGGTCTCGGCCGGTCGATCCGAGGGCTCTACCATCAGGCAGCCGTTCATATCGACGTATTTGGAAGTCTGCACCAGCTTGCAGAAATTGTCATAATCTTCCATGACGGCTTCTCTTTGCTCGCCGTCTTTGGTGACCATAAAAGGGCTGCCGTAACCGGGGGCCAGGACCAGGTGTTGCCCCCCGATGGTAACGCTTTTTGCAGGATTGCGCCCTTCGATCTGAAATTCGGCAGGTGCTGAATTCAGTGCTTTGTCAACCAGGCCTTCGTCGATAAACACGACATTGCCATCAACACGCGCGCCGGCGCCACTGAATATTTCCAGTGCTTCGGGCTCATGGAAGGCGACGCCGACATCCTTAAAAATTTCCAGGGTCGCATGATGGATCTTGTCGAAGTCTTCCTTGCTTAGCAGGTGCATCCGTTCATACATAGTAGTACCCCCTATCACTATTGGGATAATCTTTTCAAGTAAATTATAAATTTTATTGTCAGCTAACTATTTGAATGCAAATTATTTTCCAAATTCGAATCTACAAACAAATTTTAATTTGCAAGAAAGGCGCCAGCTTTAATACTTTTATTCAATTTAATGTTATTGGGGGCTTCCATTTGTCAAAACGGTTTTCATCAAATTAAATCAAATTATATCATTAAGTTAAAAGAGAATCGCTTCGATGTCGCAACCTGGATAGGTGATTGGCATTGAATCACGAAAGGTCATTTATTTATTCGTATGATTCAAAAATGCATCACTATCAATCGGCTAGTTCAAAACGGATATGACACAAGAGCTCGTCATTAATGATTGTTTCTATCCAAAATGAGGACATTATAACGACTTGAAAACCCTAAACTGTGTGATTCAAAAATGTATCATATTTTTAAAAGCCATCTTATTAAAAGTAGATCACAATCACAATTCCCGCACTGAGGACAACGCCGTTTCAACAGTGGGAGCGACATCTTGTCGCGATATGCGAAAAGCGCAGTCTCGGAGGCTGGATGAGCCTTTAGCCGTTAAAACTTTCCGCCCAATCATTTGACCTGCGGCGCACAAACTGTTACCCAGAATATCAAGCACCCCATCATCGCTTGCGATCCCGATCACAAACCCAAATGAACGTTTCCAATATTTACTCAATGAGGATCCCATGGCACAAAAAATAACCCACGCCCATATCTTTGCCTCGACCAGCAACGGTGTCATCGCCACCGATGCCAACGGGGACATTGTTTTAATCAACCAGCAGGCGGCAACCATCCTGAAATTGGATGAAAAAGGTGCCATCGGCTCCCATATCCAGACCGTTTTACCGATGACGGGCCGTCTGGTTACAAAATGCCTGGAAAGTGGCGAGTCTCAATTAGGGCGCCACATTGTCGGTAAAAAAGTGAGTTTGGTGGTCAGCGTCACGCCCATCCTGGAAGATCAACGTATACTGGGAGCAATGGCTAATTTTCAAAAAATGCAGGACTTCGAGGACTCTGCCCAGCAGTTGGAATCGTATCGTCGATTGAATGTCCAGCTGGAAGCCATTTTTAAATCTTCCTCGGACGGAATCTGGTTGTGTGACGGCAACGGAAAAATAATCAAAATTAATGGGGCTTCTGAAAAGATCAACGCTATTAAGGCCAAAGACGTTGTCGGAAAAAATGTGCGTGAAATTGTGGAAGAAGGTCTGATGGATCGATCGGCAACGCTGGAGGTACTGGAGACCGAACGGCAGGTCAGCCTGCTGCAATACCTCAAAAAGACGAATAAATATTTGCTGGTTACGGGAACACCGGTATTCGATGAAGACGGGCGCATTTCGCTGGTGGTCGTCAATGAACGCGACATGACCCATCTGAATGTAATGAAAGAAAAGCTGGATCAAACCCGCATGGAAACGGAAAGATTCAAAGACGAACTGGTCGAGTTAAACCTCCTGGAATTGAAGGAACAGGAAATTATTGCCGAAAGCGAAGAGATGCGGCAGGTGTTGAGGGTTGCGGTTAAACTTGCCAAAATGGAGGCCTCGAATATTCTGATTTTGGGTGAAACCGGCACCGGCAAGGGACTTTTGGCGAAATTCATCCATCAATACAGCCGTCGGCAAAAGAAACCGTTTATCCAGATCAACTGTGCGGCGCTACCTGAGACCCTGTTGGAAGCCGAGCTTTTCGGCTACGAAAAAGGGGCCTTTACCGGTGCCCGGGAGCACGGCAAAATCGGCCTTTTTGAACTGGCCCATGAAGGCACCCTTTTTTTAGATGAGATCGGCGACCTGCCCCTCTCGGTTCAGGCCAAGCTTTTAAAATACCTGGATGACCATGAAATTATGCGCCTGGGCGGCATCAAACCCAAACAGGTTGACTGTACCATCATCGCGGCCACCAACCGCAACCTCGAAGCCCGCAGCCGGCAACGCAAATTTCGTCAGGATTTGTTTTTCCGGTTAAATACATTTGTAATGCAGATTCCCCCGCTTAAAGAAAGGCCGGATGACATTTTCGAACTGGTAAATCATTTATTGGCGAAGTATAACCAGCAATACGCACTGCGGCGCCGCATTTCCCCCGGTGCTATGGAGCAGATAAAATCATATTCGTTTCCCGGCAATGTCCGCGAACTGAAAAACATCATTAAGATGGCGGTCATGATGAGCGAAGCGGATTCATTGGATGACTATATTTTGAGAAATTTAAAAACATCCGTTTTTGAACATACCGATTACGCTCAGAAACCCGGCGGCCAGATGAGTTTAATCGAAGAAACGGGCGCTTTTGAAAAAAGATTATTGCAAAACGCCATGACGGACTTTAAAACGACTCGAGAGATGGCCCGCTTTCTGGGGATAAATCAATCGACCGTCGTCCGCAAAATGAAGAAACACGATCTTGCTTGGTGAAAGGAAGGATTATGATTATGCGGCTTGATGAAATTGAATTAACGCAAAAGCTGGTTCAAACACCCAGCCTTTCGGGATCAGAAGGCGCGGTTGCAGATCTAGTCGAGGATGCCATGAATGCACTTGGCTTCCGCAGTGTATTCCGGGATGCGTTGGGCAATGTGGTGGGTGTAGTGGGTCCTGAAGCGGAAACAACTGCATTGCTATTCGATGCCCACATGGATGTTGTGCCGCCTGCAGGTGAGTGGCGGACGGATCCCTTTGGCGGGGAGATTATTGACGGTCGTCTCTACGGTCGGGGTTCGACGGACATGAAGGGCGCGCTTGCGGCCGCCATTTGTGGCGTTGCTACTGCAGCAAAATCCGGCAGCCTCGTTCGTCAGGTGGCAGTGAGTGCAACAGTTTTGGAGGAAACCCTGGAATGCGTGGCGCTTGGCGCCGTTGTTGAAAACCTGAGGCCCGCACAGGTCGTGATCTGTGAGCCTTCGAATTTAACGATTAAATTGGGGCAAAAGGGTCGGGCCGAAATTTTGCTGACTGTCAAAGGAATACCCGCCCATGCGGCCTTTCCCGCTCGCGGCAAAAATCCGATTCTTCTTGCCGCAAAAGGCGTTGGATGCACTGGAGAAAATCGAATTGCCGGAAGATCCTTTTATGGGGGAAGCCATCCTTGTGGCAACGGACATCATCAGTGATCCGTATCCATCGATCTCACTTATCCCCCCCCGGGTGGCAGTCCGTTTCGACCGGCGCACCCTACCGGGGGAAACTGAAGAAATCATTCTCAATCAAATCCTTAACGCACTCAAAAGCGTTGATGAAAATGCCTTTTCTCTTTCGGTAACCCGGGATACGGTCCAGACGTACACGGGAAAGGTTATCGAGGCTCCGCGTCTATTCGCGGCCTGGAAAGTAGAAAGGGACATCCCCCTGGTCAAAGCGGCGCAGGCCGGCGTAATTGCAGCAGGGCTGGAACCCCAGTTCGGTTTTTGGGGATTCTGCACGAACGGCTCAGAAACTGCCGGAAAAAGAAAGATCCCCACGATCGGGCTGGGGCCCGGCCTAGAGGATGATGCGCACATTACCGATGAGTCCATCAGTGTTGAGGCATTGAGGCAAGCGAAAATCGCATATGAACATCTAGATGCTGAACCTTGCCACCGACTAAAAATGGTTTCAGGTGTCAGGTGTCAGTATAAAGATGACAGAAGACAGAGAAAAGATAGAAGTAGGGTCGGCCTCCGTGCCGACTTCAGATCGGCGGGCACCGAGACCCGCCCTACCAGTCAATGCTGACACCTGAACACTGACACCCGCCTGCGCGGCCGTAGCCGCTTCGGCGCGGCGAAGGCCCGAAACCTTAAATAAAGAAAGGGTTGTAGACCCATGGATCACGTCCTCTGGTGTAATCGGCATCCGCTGGTATTACCGGATATCGTCAAAGGTGAAGGCTGCTACCTGTATGACCTTCAGGGCCGCAAATATCTCGATTTGGAATCGGGGATCTGGTGCCTGCCGCTCGGCCACTGCCACCCCCAAATTAATGATGCCATCCTGGCACAGGCCGGTATACTCGCGCATTCCGGGTACTGCTACGCAAATCCAATTATGGAACAGGCATCCAGCACCGTATTGGACATTTTAAATATGCCGGATGGCAAGTGCGTATTTCTGAGCTCGGGGAGTGAGGCGGTGGAATTCGGGGTCCAGGCGCTGCAAAAAATTACGGACAAGCCGCTGATCCTCACCCTTTCCGACTCTTTTCTGGGGTCCTATGGCTCGGCCGGAAACAAGCGCAAGGATGAATGGTATCTATTTGATTGGCAGGAATGTTCGATTTGCAATTCTTCAGAAAAATGTAACCCGGAATGTCGCTATTTTTCAGAAATTCCGTTTAGTCGCATCGGGGGATTCGTATTTGAGCCCGGCAGTTCGTCGGGTCTTGTCAGGTTTCCGCCAAAATCATTCATCCAGAATATCGTAAAATTTATCCGTCAGCATGATGGTTTCATACAGATCAATGAAATAACAACCGGGCTCGGGCGAACCGGCAAATGGTTCGGGTTTCAGCATTATGACATCAATCCCGATATTGCTTCCATGGGCAAGGGCCTGGGCAACGGTTATCCGGTAAGCGCCATCGCGATGACGCCGGAAATCATCGAACATTTGAGCAACAAGTCATTCTATTACTACCAATCTCATCAGAACGATCCGCTCGGATGTGCGGTCGCAAAAGCCGTTATCGAAATCCTGCATGAAGAAAAAATAATTGAAAAAAGTAAAGCGGTTGCAGACTATTTTCTTAACGAGCTGCAGCAATTAAAACAAAAATATTCAATCATTCAGGAAATCAGAGGCCGGGGGCTGATGTTCGCCATTGAGTTTGAAGACACGCTGGCAGATGATTTATTATCTGATCTTTACGTGCAATGTATTCAGCGGGGGTTTATTCTGGCAAAGCGCCCGGGATTGAATGTATTTCGCCTGGATCCCCCCTTAATTATCCAGAAAGAAGATATCGATCAATTTCTGGAAACATTTGATCAACTTTTGGATGAATTAGGCTGATGATGGGTCGCCGATGAGGCTTTTTCATGCATGAGATCGCATCGATTGCCGGTAAATCAGCCGGAATCATATCGCTTGCGGCATAAGTTCCTTTGTCAACCTGTTTGCCATTGAAAAGTGGATTTTCTCCATGGCCGTGTATCCGGTGTCAATGATTTTTCTAATCGGCATTGTGACGGTTTTTGTGTTGTGGACCAAGAGCTGCGGATACTGAGGCGTGTTGCCCATCCGTCATTCCCGCGCAGCAGACTGTGTCATAATTCAAAAAATCGGTTGATTCTTGCCCGTCATGCCGGACTGATCCGGCATCCAGTAGCATAACATACTGAAAGAAAGATGATTCGGGTCAAGCCCGGAATGACAAATCAGCAGGAATTGTCGCTTTGTCAATTGCGACACAGTCTGGCAGGCGGGAATCCAGGCGTCTTTGAACTGGACTCCCGCCTGCGCGGGAGTGACGTTTTGTAACTTATTTGTAGGACACTACATTAAGCATCAATGCCCTTT
The DNA here is from genome assembly GCA_963706575.1 of uncultured delta proteobacterium. Classification (GTDB taxonomy): domain Bacteria; phylum Desulfobacterota; class Desulfobacteria; order Desulfobacterales; family JAHEIW01; genus JAHEIW01. The sequence goes on from CAVPNL010000015.1 coordinate 98,600, forward strand.
TCTTTTTCATAGGCAGCGACAATCTCTTTCATGCGATCGGCAGCGCCTTCGGGCAACGCCCTGGGCTCGTGATTAGACAGCAGTTCTGTCGCTTTTTCCCTGGCGCGTTCATACAAGCTCTGGCGGCCTGCGCCGACCCACTGCTCATAACCCGTGCGGCAGAAAAGACCGGCTTCAGACATATCGCGCATATGATTGAACGTATGGTCATGCTGCAAATAATTGCCACCGGGCCCCACCTGATCGATAACATCAAGAGCCAGCGTCTCCTCGTTTATCTGGATGCCTTCGATCATCTTGCGAATGTAACGAAACATTTCATGGTCAATCACCATTTTGCCATAGTCAAAGGTGAGTATGGAGTTGATGCTGCCGCCGCCCATAATGATGTTTGCACCGGCGAGGGCTAAAAACAGGGCGTTCAGGGTACCTTCAAGAATCGCCTGGGCATCGACGATCTTGCTGTCGTTATACCCGGCCCCCCCAGCCCAGTATGGCAATCGATAGTATTGGGCTAACTGGGCGCTGGCCGCGTTGATTAGGCCCGTCTCAGGGGCGCCGAGGGCACCGAGACCGGTTTTGAGGTCCATCATCACGCTGGTCTGTGAATAGGTGTAAGGCGCCCCCTTGTTGGCCAACTGGTTCAGCACCAGCAGGCTGAGAATCTCGGCGTTGGATTGCACCAGCGTCCCGGCCAGCGTCACCGGTGAGGTTCCCCCGGCCATCGTCATGGAAATACCGACCACATTAACGCCCTGGCGGGCAGCCGCAATGGTGATATCAGAGCAAGTCGCCAGGATGAACAGGGGCGAGCTGACCGTTAAATTCATCGTAATGCAGGGCCGATCGTTGAACGTATCAAGGCTACCGCAGCACTCGGCAGCCATCTGAACAATACGGTTGAATTTTTCGACACTGCCGGCACAGCCCATAATATGCTTGGAGGTGTTAGCCAGCATGGCTTCAAAGTTATGCAGCTGGATGCTTTCAGTCGGGCAATCGGTCGGCAGTCCCGCCCGCTCGAAAACCATCACTTCGTCCAGCGCATCACATAACCTGGCGACATCGGCGCTGTCCTGCTTTACAAACGGCCGCGTATCACCGCTTTTCAGATCGACCACACTGGGAACCACGCCGACGTTTGTGAAACTATAACGATTGGGTTCGGCCACAAAGTCATCTTCAGGCGTTCGGCCATAAAACGTAATGGTGCTCGGAGCGGATTGAATGCTGTCCTCAACCAGGTGGGCCGGAATTTTTACCAGGGCATATCCATCACTTTTCTGCACCGCGGCACCGCCGGATTCGAATAATTCGGCTGCCAGCCGGCTTTCGACTTTGACGCCCGTTCTTTTGAGTACCTGCAGCGTGGCATAATGCAGTGAGTCAAGCTCATCATTGGATAACAGTTTTAATCCACTGGATGCCATTGAATCAAACCCGGCTTTGGTTCCATATTTGGCCATGGTGATTTTCCTTTCTTTAAGGTTTGCTCCCGTTTAACCATCACCGGGAGCAAAAATCAATCCAAAGTCTGAAAAGAAATATATGTAATTAATACAGATAGCTAATATAAATTTACGGATCTATAACCAATAAAAAGGATTAATAATAATTAATTGTAATTTCTATGGGTTATAGGACATTGAGATGCCTACTGGGAAAATTCCAAATTCTTTAGTTTTTAAAGCGTTACGAAAATTTAGTCTTCTTTTGGGTTATAGTTCCGAAATATTATAACCGATTTAATTTCAAGCGGCGCGAAATTTGAGTTTTATGTTGGAATTAAAGCATCCTTATACAAGGCAACCTAAAATAATCACCTGTATGTATACCCATCAAACTGCTGCTTCCCCCAAGAGGATACGCACATAAAAAACGAGGCACTTCTTTTATGATATTGATTATTTTTTCTTGACAAGATGGTGTAGTGATATAGTGATGTCATCACTATATCATTCATAAGCTAAATAGTAACCATAAGACTCACGGAGGGGAGCACAATGTTTAAAACAATGGAAAGACCACGAAAAATTTACTGCGATGTTGCGCTACAAATTGAAGACGCTATTGTTTCTGGAGAACTCCGCGAGGACGAAATACTTCCCAGCGAACGAAGTCTTGCCATAACATTTGGAATAAGCCAGAGGACACTTAGGGAAGCGCTGCGAATACTAGAGGAGAAGGGGCTTGTTGAAACCAAACAAACCGGTAACATGGTTAAGTTGCCGACCACAGATAAAATTAGTCAGAGTTTGGATCTATTAATCAGGTTGAATAAAGTTTCCGCGGCTCATCTTCTCGAATTACGTGATCACCTTGACCCAGGCATAGCAAAAAAAGCCGCTCAGCGTGCTAGCGCAGAGGACATAAAGAAACTAGAACAATATCTTTCAGATATAGAACGAAACCTAAATAGCCCGGAATTTGATTGGGATCTGATGTTAGAGAATGACCGAAAAATGCACATCTGTATAGCCGAAATAACTGGGAATCAACTTTATGTTTGGCTAACAACAACTCTTATTGATCAGTTTTATAATTATATCAATAGTTGGAAGAATGAAGATATGGTAACCGCAAGTGAAAACTTTCAGTCTCTCTCTCGGATAGTAGACGCATTAAGAAGTCGAGACCCCAAGGCGGCATTATTAGAGGCTAAAAAACATGTTAAAATAGGTAAGAAGCATATAAAAGTTGTTGCCTGATAGGACTACAAAGAATTCGTATGTGTTTTGGAGGATGTTACTTAAAATATAATAATGTAGCCCTAATAAATTAAAAGAAAGGAGATTGCAATGATTGACAAAAGAAGAATTGCAGTTCTGGGTGGAGGGCATGGCGCTCACGCGATGGCCGCCGATTTTGTATCGCGAGGATTCAAAGTAAACATGTATGAGATGCCTGAGTTTAAAGATAATATTAAGCAGCTATTTGAAACAAAAACGATTGAAGCAGAAGGAAGTATAAAGGGTAAGTATGCTATAGAAAAAATAACATCAGATATTGAAGAAGCAATTGAAGGTGTAGGATATATTACCGTCGTTACGCCTGCTTTTGCCCATAAAGGGTATGCCAACCTACTTAAGGGGAAAGTTAGCAAAGAACAGATAATAGTACTTTATCCAGGGGCATTTGGCGGGCTAATATTCAAGAATATATTTGGAGAAAATGAATGTCCGATAATCGCTGAAACAAATACTCTGCCCTATGATACGCGATTGAGTGGCCCCTGCAAGGTGATCATACATGGTTTCAATGATACAAATATTGCATTTATGCCGGGAGAGAAGGGACCGGAATTGCTTGATGAATTACGGAAGCTTCATCCCTTCGTTAGGGCGTATAATGATATAATGGAGGCAGGCTTGAGTAATATAAATCCGACTGTTCATGCAGGCCTCTGCCTTTTTAGTATAAATGATATTGAGAATTGGCCCAAAAGACCATTCTTTTTATATGAGCATGGTGTGACTAGGTCTTCAGCAAAATTTGATCTCGTTCTTGAGAATGAACGAAAAATGATTGGGGAAAAATTTGGATATAAACTTACGGCTCTTAATGATCTTTTAGGCTTAAGGGAAGGATACGCTTGGCAAGACCTGTATCAAGGCATTCATGGTAATATTTCTTTAACTCCGATTAGTGGACCTCATGATATATTTAATCGATATTTTACGGAAGATGTGCCATATGGTTTTGTTCCGTGGAGTTACTTGGGGAGGTTGGTTGGTGTTGAAACAAAATATATGGATATAGTAGTCAATATTTACAATATAATCCATGACAAGGATTGGTGGAAAGAAGGGTGGAATATTAGTGATCTCGGTCTGGAGGGAATGAATGTTCCACAGATAAAGAATTATTTGACTACAGGCAAGAAAAACATTTAAGGAAAGGAGGAAATATGAATACGTCTAAAATGAAAGGAATCGCTATTTTATTGGTTTTTGCCGTTTGTATGATCGTGGTGCCCGTAATCAGCCAGGCAGCTGAGGCGAAATATAAGATAAAATTAGGTTCTCATCACCCAGATAGTCATGCAGCTATTCAAACATTAAAAAACGGAATTATAACCCATAAAAAGGCTGCTTTTTAGTCAAACAGGTTCAAGGCACAAAATACCGCCATTTAATGATCTTCGTAACTGTCTACCGGAAGCACGAGATAGAAGTGATTTAAACTTTATTATAACCGACATTGGTTTCATGACCAGTTTGAGGTCACCTTTGCAAATTTTGCTCTGAGTGATCGATGTTCATAATATCTCCTCCTTTTTTTGAGGAGATATTACCAAACTAGTTTGTCACATCAGGACAATTTGCAGCCTTTTTCTGGGTTATAGTTCCGTAAATTTAAGGCTCAACCCGTTTTTTGTTGATGCTAAATTGCATCAATAAAAAATTAAGTGTTTGAAAATAATTAGTTTTTTTATTTGTTATCCTTGATGCTATATGGCATCAAAAAATCTATCAGTATCTCAGAGAGTTATTTTTATTGCGATGCGAGTTTGCATCAAAGCTACTGTGGCCCTTTTCCCTAAACAAACGTAACTATTTATAATTACATAAAATTTTTTATTAACCCATCATTGGCATGCATTTTGTTAATTAATTTATGATAGTGCTGTGTCCCAGAAATATTGTCTAAAATATTACTAGGTACTGAGACGTGTTACCCATCCGTCATTCCCGCGCAGGCGGGAATCCAGGCGTCTTTGAACTGGACTCCCGCTTGGGCGGGAGTGATGATCATTTTGTAACTTATTTGTAGGACACAACACTAGTGGCAAAATTTAAATTCTCTTTCCCCCTAATAAACGATTGATAGACTTATAAGTGATGAATCAGCAAGGCTCTCGTAAACGCTGGCGGCATTTGGTCATTGGCAACAGTGCGGCAGCCCTGAACGCGGTTAAAGCCATACGCGAAAACAATTCCACTGACCACATCACATTGGTTTCGGCCGAGAGTCATTATGCCTATTCACCGGTTCTGCTACCCTACTATGTTTCCAAAAAAATCAAAAGATCAGCCCTGTTTCTGGCGGATGAAAGCTTTTATCAACAAAATGGGGTTGAGCTGATCCTTGGCAATCCGGCCACCCGGGTCGATCCGAAAAACCGGCAAGTGGCCCTCGCCAATGACGATGTTTTGGAATACGACAATTTGCTGATTGCAACGGGATCTTCTCCCAAACCGCTGGGCATACCGGGCGAAGAACTGGCGGGCGTATTCACCTTAAAAACCGTTGACGATGCCGATAAACTGGTCAAGGCCGCCGCTGGGATGGCGGACATTGTCATCATCGGGGGAGGTTTGATCGGTTTGCAGGCGGCAAACGCCTTATACGCGGCGGGCCGCAATATCAGGATTGTTATCGGCTCCAGACAACCGCTTTCGCGCAACGTGGACCCTTCCTGTGCTGAAAATGTCTGCCAGGGTATCCGCGAATGCGGGATGTCCATTTTATTTGAAACCCACGCCGTCTCCATTGGAAAAGCAAAAAACAAATTGAACGTCGAGTTGAGTTCAAATAATACACTCGAGGCCGACGCCGTTATTATCGGAAAGGGCGTCAGCGCCAATACGCAGCTCGTTGCCGAAAGTGAAATTGAAGTCAACTACGGCATCCTCGTTGATGAAACCATGCGCACCAATGTGCCGAATGTTTTTGCCGCCGGCGATGTCGCCGAGGGGTTAAATTTAATTACCGGGCAAAGACAGGTGATTGCCACCTGGCCGAATGCCTGTTCACAGGGCCGAACCGCCGGGATCAACATGGCGGGCGGTGTGGACAAAAACGAGGGCCTCAGCAGCAACATCTGCGGTTTTTTAGGAAGTACGGTTGCATCGGTGGGAATTACGAATCCTGAAAATGGTGATTTTGAAGAGGTGGTCTTCCAAGATCCGGCCAAAGGGCGGTATCGAAAACTGGTCTGGAATAAAAACGACGAACTGGTGGGTGCCGTCTTAATGGGCAAGGTCGCAGATATCGGGGTTATCACTAGCCTAATCAGGAACCGGGTCAAGGTCCCCAGAGAAAAGCGGGATCAAATGGCTCGATCGACCATAAAATATGGGGATTACTTCTCACAAAAGACTGGTCGCTTGAATATCGCGGCAAGATGCCGCTCCCACAATTGACAAGGCGATGTGTGGATCCCGCTAAACGGGAGAATAATTGCCGTGATCTACCATCTTTGAGATGGGTCTAATAAAAATGGGAAGTTTGAGATGATCTCGATAACGGTTAAAATCCACCACGGCTTCAAAAAATTATTGCCGGCCGGTATGAAGACGGGCGACCCTTTTGATATTTCCCTTGAGGACAATACGGCCGTCGGGGATTTGCTGCGGGACAAAATCAAACTTCCAGTGGATATGCCAAAATTAATTTTAATAAATGGCCTGCACAGCAAAGAAAAGCAAGCTCTGAAAGATGGAGATAAAGTCAGTTTATTCATGCCGATGGCGGGGGGCTGAGTGCAGATTTGTTCTCGGAACAACACCAGTCAGCTGTAGGCACGAATCGTAATAATCTCAACCTCGTATTAATTTTCATGCATATTTTAGAGTTAATTTTAGATAGAAGTGGTTTCAAAACCTCAGATCAGGTTTCCCGCTTTAACGCGGGATTGCACATCTTTTTAAGCAAATTAAGGTGTGCATCAAGGCAAGGCGTCACGCGAATTGAAAGTCGTGTGTCCGAGCGTACACGTTAGTACGTGAGTATTTTAATTCGTGGGACAACGCAGCCATTGGACCTTTTGAGCCCCTTAACTAATCTTTCAATTAGATGCGAAATCCCGCTTCATTAAGCGGGGAGATGGGGTTTTGAAGCCGCTTCTTAAAGAAAGGAGTGTAACTATGTCCAAGGCCCTTATCGTCAATCTGGATAAATGCACGGGCTGCAGATATTGCGAATTGGCCTGCTCGTTCGCACATCACGGGGAATACAATCCCGCCAAATCCAATATTCAGGTCAGTGTTTTTACCGAAGATGCCTTCTATGTCCCCATGGTCTGTACCCAGTGCGACCGACCCTTCTGTGGTGAAGTTTGTCCAACCGGAGCCATCTCTGCCGATGAAGTCAACGGCGCTTATGTTGTCCTGGTGGATCCGGAAAAGTGTGTCGGGTGCAAGATGTGCACCATGGCCTGTCCGTTTGGCGCGATTACCTACCAGAGTTCGGGGAAGGTACAAAAATGTGATTTGTGCGGCGGCAAACCCGAATGTGTGGCGTTTTGCGTCCCCAATGCGCTGGAATTTAAGGACCCGGAATTAACAAATGTCCGTAAATCCAGGGCATACGCCAAAAAAATCTACCATCAGAAGGAGGAAGACTAATGAATGCATGGGTGGGTAAGATTTTAAGAGTCAATTTAACGAAGGGGGCTACATCGGTTGAGGAACTAAACGAGGAATTTGCCCGTGATTATATCGGCGGACGGGGCTTGGGTGTCAAATACCTTTACGATGAGATCGATCCCAAAGTCGATCCGTTGGATCCCGGTAATAAGCTCATCATGGTGACCGGCCCAATGACCGGCACGGGTGCCCTGGCGGGTGGCCGCTATACCGCTGTCACGAAATCCCCTTTAACCGGAGCGATAGCCAATTCGAATTCAGGAGGATATTTTGGTGCTGAATTGAAATATGCGGGTTACGACATGATCATATTGGAGGGCAAGGCCAAAACGCCGGTTTATCTGTGGATCGAAAATGACAGCATCGAAATTCGCAAGGCCAAGCATCTCTGGGGCATGGAAACGCAGCAGACAACCGAAACAATTCTATCCGAAACGGATGTGGAAGCCAAAGTGGCCTGTATCGGACCGGCGGGTGAAAATCTGGTTAAATTTGCATGCATTATGAACGATAACGGCAGGGCCGCCGGACGATCGGGTGTCGGAGCTGTGATGGGATCCAAGAATCTCAAAGCCGTGGCGGTCAGAGGGACCCAGGGCGTTACGGTGGCCGACCCTGAAGGTTTCAGAGCCGCCGTATTGGATGCCATCAAAGAGTTTCATGATCCGTATATGTCAGAAGTTCTGGCACAGTACGGCACTTCGGATGTGGTCGAGTTTTCAAACGAGGTTGGTCTGCTTCCCACCCGCAATTATCAGACCGGCGTATTTGAGGGGGCATCGAAGATCGGCGGTACGGTGATTGCGAAATACAATCTCAGAGGTGCCGCCAAAACCAAGGCCTGCTTCGGGTGCCCCCTGGCCTGCGGCCGGGTGACCCGTGTCGCGGATGGAGAATTTAAAGGCGCGGGCGAAGGGCCGGAATATGAAACATTGGGCGCCTTCGGCTCTGCCTGCGGGGTCGACAACCCCGAAGCCGTCATCAAAGCCAATTATATTTGCAACCGCATGGGCATGGATACAATTTCGACCGGTGTTACGATTGCCTGCGCTATGGAACTTTTTGAAAAGGGTTATTTACCTGAGAAAAAGGTGGGGCGCAAACTGGCTTTCGGTGATGGCCAGGCGGTGGTTGAATTAGTCGAAAAGGCCGCCCGGCGGGAGGGTTTTGGCAATGAGATCGCCGAAGGATCCTATCGGCTGGCAACAAAGTATGGCCATCCCGAGTTATCCATGTCCGCCAAGAAGCTGGAATTTCCCAGTTATGACCCCAGAGGCGGGCAGGGTTTTGCCCTGGCATATGCGACCTCAAACCGGGGCGGGTGTCACATCCGCAACGAAGTTCATTGTGTCGAATTTTTTGGCATCTCGCTGATGGGTATTGTCAAAACAGGTGATAATTTAGATCGCTTTAGCACCAAAGGCAAACCGGCGGTTGCCAAAAAGATTCAGGATTTTTATACGATGATCGACTCATCCGGAATCTGCAATTTTATCATCATTGGTTCACCGGATGCCAATGTCTTTATCAATCTCATGGAAAAAGGGACAGGCTTAGATTTCGGCGGATTGAACGGTTTTCTGAAAACGGGCGAACGGATCTATAATATCGAAAGGCTTTTTAATCTCAAGGCCGGCCTGACGGCTAAAGATGACACCTTACCGAAGCGTATGTTAACAGAACCGATGCCCGAAGGTCCCGGCAAAGGCGAGGTGGTTCATTTAAGTGAGATGCTGCCGGAGTATTACAAGCTTCGGGGGTGGACCGTAAAGGGGGTCCCCTCTGCAAAGAAGCTGGCGGAACTCGGAATCGCTACTTAAACTGAGAACGGCGAATCACGAAGACGGCATCCGCTGCAATCCCGCCGAAGATAAGGATTTAACTTACAAAGCGTCGACATAGAGGAAAACTGAAAGAAAGGAGGTGAAAAAGGACTCGCGATCGAGGGGACAGGTATTCAGGGATACTTTCAAATGGATAAATACTGACTTTAGGGGACCGCTGACCGATTATTCATTTGATTGTAAATTCTATACTTTCAATAAGAAACACCTAAAAAGGAGTACAAACCGATGAAAACTAAACGTTTTTTTATAATTGCTGGTTTAATGGTTTCAATTTTATTCAGCCTCCAGGCAATGGCGGCGGAACCGATTAAAGTGGGCGCACCCAATCCGCTTACTGGGGCCTACGCTTCTGACGGCAATGTGATGTTGAACGCGACGGAAATGGCCGTGGCCGATATTAATGCCAAGGGCGGGCTATTGGGGCGAAAACTCGAAGTTGTCTCTTTTGATGTCGAAGATATGCTGCCTGAAAAACTGATTTCGGCTGCAGAAGTCCTGGTCGTAAAGGAAAAAGTTGATATGGTCGTCACCGCCTGCAATGCCATGGGTCCGGACGTACAGGCTTTTGGCAAGTACGATGTCCCTTACATCAACAATAATGCCTCCACTGTTGCCACGGGAATGGTGAAAGATGATCCCGCTACCTATTTTAATGTCTTCCAGGCCGGTGATAACGAGCCGGCTTATGTTTCAAAAACCATCGAAACATTCATGGGCTTTGGTTACAAACTGCCCAACAAGAAGATGGCCGTGGTTTACAGTGAATACGATTGGGATAAAAAGATCGCAGGGGCCTTAAAAGAACAGGCCAAGCAATACGGTCTCGATCTGGTCATATATGAACAGACGCCCGCCGCCACCAATGCCTGGGGCCCCATCCTGACAAAAATTCGGGCCCATGACCCCGCTCTGGTATTTTTGAGCATCTACGCCCCTGAAAGCATTGCCGCTTTTGCAGATCAATACCTGCAAAACCCGACGAATTCTCTGGTGGACCTGGGCTATGCCGTCTCCATCCCCTCATTTATGGAGATTGCCAGCAAATACGCCGATGGGTTTACCGGCTATGCGGCCCTGGCAATTCCACCCGAAATGACGGCAGAAGGTCAGGCCCTGGAAGCCAGATACAAAAAAATGTTTAAAACCGATTCCATGCCATTCAGCGTTGTACCCTGTGTATATGACGGCGTAATGGCCTGGGCGGCAGCGGTTGAAAAGGTCGGTGATGTAAAAGATTACAAAGCCGTATCGGTCACCATGAAGACCAATCGCTATAAAGGCATCGGCGGGGTATACGACTTTAATAATCCGCGCCAGGCTGCCAGAGCTGGGGACGATCTGTTACCGGTCAATCTTTTTCAAGCCCAAAACGGCAAACTCGTGCTGCGCAACCTGGGTAGTAAGACAATATCGCCATATCAGCTGCCGCCTTGGTTAAAAGAACCGTGGCCAAAGGCTCAGTAATGGCAAGCAGCGCGAATTTTAATCCCAAAGATGGACAGATGGGGGCGCAAGCCCCCATCCTTCAAGTCCGGAATCTCTCCAAGGCCTTTGGGGCCATGATGGCCGTCAACAATTTAAGCTTTGAGATTCCCGCCGGCGAAGTATTTGGTATTGCCGGACCCAATGGCGCCGGAAAAACGACGGTCTTCAACCTGATCACCGGGTTTTTACAGGGGACCGGCGAAGTGCGCTTCGAAGATAAAAATGTGACGAATCTCAAACCGTATCAGATTTGTCACCGGGGAATCGCACGGACGCTTCAAATTCCGCAGGTCTTCACAACCCTTGATGTGTTTAACAATGTCAGATTTGGCGCCCATTTCGGCAACAAACGGCTAACGGATGGGAATGAAGCGGAAATTATCCACCGGGCCTTAGATTTCGTTGGATTGCAGGATGACAAAACAGCAATCGCCGAGAATATGGACCTGTTTCATAAGAAGCTGATTATGATCGCAGCGGCGCTTGCGACCCAGCCACGCTTATTGTTACTCGATGAGCCCATCGGCGGTCTGAGCCCGACGGAGATCGATCCGCTCATGGAACTCATCCGCAAGATCAACCAGGAATTGAACATCACCGTCATTATTATCGAGCATTTAATGAAGGTGCTTAAAAAGCTGTCGCATCGCCTGATGATCCTGCACTACGGGGAAGAGATTCGAACCGGACCCCCGGCGGAAGTCATGGAAGATGAAAAAGTAAAAGAAGTTTATCTGGGTTAGGAGAACCGTTTTGCTCGAATTAAAGCACATCAATACCTATTACGGCCAATTTCATGCCATCAGAGACGTTTCCTTTAAAATTAATCAAGGCGATTTATTCCTGGTTGTGGGGCCCAACGGGCATGGAAAGAGCACTTTGCTGAAAACGATATGCGGCTTGCTGCGGACGGCTTCAGGTCAAATCGTTTTTAACTCGACCGAAATTACCCGATTGGCGACGGATCAAATCGTGGCGATGGGCCTGGTTTATGTGGCCGAGGAACGCCATCTCTTTCCCCAGATGACCGTTCTCGACAACTTGAAGCTCGGTGCCTATAACATGCAGGCCCGGGCCAAAGAACGCGAAACCCTCGAATACGTCTTTCATTTATTTCCGCGTTTAAGCGAATTTCAAAATAGATATGCAGCAACCCTGAGTGGTGGTGAAGCAAGGATGTTAACCCTGGGCCGGGGCATCATGTCCTGTGCCAAGCTGTTGGCGATCGATGAGCCGTCCTTTGGGTTAGCCCCCATTCTCAGAAATGACGTATTTGATAAGATCAATGAGATCAATTCCAATGGGTTGACCGTTCTTCTGGTAGAGCAAAACGTTAATCAGGTAGTGGACTTCGCTGACAGAATCTGCCTGATCGAAGACGGATGTATCGTCTTCGACGGCCCCAGAGAAGAAGCCCTGCTGAACGAACATGTTAAAAATGTATTTCTAGGTGGATAATATAAATGAATATTTGGGTTCAACAGATCATTCAAGTGATTATTAGTGGGATTGTGACGGCTTCGGCATATGCAATTATGGGTATCGGATTATCGGTCATCTATGGCATATCACGCGTATTTAATTTTGCATACGGGTCGTTTTTTACCTGGGGGGCCTATTTTGCCTGGTTTTTATTCGCCACATTTTCGTGGATGAATTATCCGCTGGTTTTTTTGATTGTGGTGCCCGGTATGTTTTTTCTAGGAATGGGTACCGAACGCGTCGTGGTCCGGTCCCTGCGCTGGCGCAAAAACTGGCAGGTGACTACCATGATGGTTACGCTGGGGCTGGCTTTTTTTATGGACAATCTGGCGATGGTCGTTTTCGGCGGATTTGCCAAACCGCTGCCCCCTCTTTTTCGCGGCGCCATAAACCCTTTTGGTTTCACCTTAAGCGTGCAGGATTTGGCCATGCTGATTATCGCCATATTGGTGATCGTCGTCTTTGGCTTATTTCTGTCCAGAACCCGGGTGGGAAGATGCATGCAAGCCATCTCTCAGGATATGACCGGAGCCGAAATCGTCGGAATTCCGATAAAAAAAATATTCAGCTACACCTTCGGATTATCAACCGCGCTGGTGGGAACCGGTGGCATTCTGCTGGCACCGAGGTATTTCATTACCCCCCACGGCGGCTGGGCACCTTTTTTTCGGGTTTTTGTTATCGTTGCTTTCGGCGGCCTGGGTAGCATTCGGGGAACCCTCTATGCGGCATTTATCCTGGCTATTTTTGAGTCCTTTATTTCCTGGGGGCTGGGCGCCACCTGGGTAATGCCTTTCTGGTTTTTGGTCTTCTTGGGGGTGCTGGCATTTCGACCTTCAGGATTAATGGGAACGTGGGGTTAAGGGGAATGATGAAAATACAAATGCGACAAGAACTGGTCGTCTTTTTGGCCATGTACCTCATTTTGCTTTTTTTGCCTGTGTTTCTATACAAGGATGCATATGTCATTGGGATTCTCATCACCTGTATGATCTGGGGGGCGATGGCATCGGTTTGGAATTTTACCATGGGGTATGCCGGTATCTTCACCTTCGGTCAGTTTGGTTTTTTCGTTGTGGCCGCGTATACCTCCGGCATGGTGACCAAATACCTGGGAATATCTCCCTGGCTGGGCATTTTGATAGGTGGATTGATGGCCGCGCTGGTGGGTGTCCTCATCGGCCTGCCGTGTATGAAATTAAAAGGAGCCTACATCGCTTTAATTACCTTTGCACTGCACCTGGTTGTGGCGCCGATGATAAAAGTGGCCGACCCGCTGGGCACCGGCGGCAGCACCGGCCTGATGTCCATTCCAAGTTTAAATCTGGGCGCATATACGTTTTCGCGTACCGATCTTATTCCGTGGTATTATACCGCTCTGGTAATATCCTTTTTGGTCCTTTTTGTTGTTTATAAAATCATTTTTTCCTCGGTTGGTTTAGGATTTATCGGTCTGCGTGATTCCGAGGACTTTGCCAAAACCCTGGGGATAAATGAATATAAGTACAAACTGCTGGTATTTGGCCTTTCGGCTTTTTTAACCGGAATCATGGGAGGGTTTTATGCGCATTATGCCGGCATCATATCTCCCCGATTGTTGGGTCTTGATATCTTTCTTTTGGTGATGCTCATGCTGATTATCGGGGGCATGGGGATATTTCCAGGCGCCTTTTTAGGCGGGTTTATTATTCTTTTCTTAAATGAGTTTTTACGTCCGTTGGCGGCCTATCGTTTCCTGATTTTTGGTGCGATTGTGATTGTGGCAATTAAACTGATGCCGGAAGGGATTCTGGGCCATCTCAACATTTTCAAGAACCGAATGGGAAAGCGTTTGCTGGGCAGACCTGCTGAAGCGGAATCGACCAGAGGCCAAAATGTTTAAACGATGGCGCCCTACCCTCCGCCTCTGGTGATGGCGAACAGGAGTTTAGGACCAGGGTGAATCATGGCGCAAAGAAAAGTTTAAGCAGTATTTCAACCTTTAAAACATTTGCAGAACAGGAGAAAATTTATGAGCTCTAAAGCAAAGAATGAAATTTTAAGTGAACAGCGAAACCGATTTATATCTGAAGGCGTGGCCAGTGTAACGCCCCTGTATGTCGAATCCGCCAAAGGGGCGATTATCAAGGATGTCGACGGCAGAGAATACATCGATTTCGCGGGTGGCATTGCGGTCATGAACATCGGGCACAGTCATCCCAAGGTGGTCGCGGCCATAAAGGATCAGGCCGAAAAATTCACGCATACCTGCTTTATGGTCAATCCATATGAATCGCCGGTAGCGCTGGCAGAAAAGCTCTGTCTGCTGACGCCGGGCGATTTTGCCAAAAAGGCGATTTTCCTGAACTGTGGTGCCGAAGCAGTTGAAAATGCGGTTAAGATTGCCCGTTATTATACCAAAAGACCCGCCATTATCGTTTTTGAAAACGCCTATCACGGCCGCACCCTTCTGACCATGACGATGACGAGCAAAGTCAAGCCCTATAAATTCGGATTTGGCCCCTTTGCACCCGAGGTGTACCGCATGCCTTTCGGCGATGAAGTGGGACCCGAAAAACTCCATGATTTTTTTGTTAAACATGTCAATCCTGAAGCGGTGGCAGCTGTTGTTGCTGAACCGGTTCAGGGTGAAGGGGGCTTCATTGCGCCACCGCCCGGCTATTTTCAGGAGTTAGCCAAGATCTGCAAAGACAATGGCATTCTTTTCGTGGCGGATGAAATTCAGAGCGGTATGGGGCGTACCGGAAAAATGTGGGCCATTGAGCACTGGGATGTCGAGCCGGACCTGATTACGGTCGCAAAAAGCCTGGCTGCCGGCATGCCGCTGGCTGCCGTCATCGGCAAACAGGAGATCATGGACGCCGTCCATCCCTGGGGGTTGGGCGGAACTTACGGCGGAAACCCGGTGGCATGTCGTGCCGCACTGGCGGTGCTGGAAGTTTTCGAGGAAGAAGGCCTGGTTGAAAAGGCAGCGGTGCTGGGGCAAAAACTGAAAGCGCGCTTTGAAAAGTGGCAGGAGCAATTCGCGATAATCGGAGAAATCAGAGGCCTGGGTGCCATGCTGGGTCTGGAGTTGATCAAGGGCGACAATCAGCAACCCGCCGCGGATGAAGCCAAACAACTGGTGAATTTCTGCTATGAAAAAGGGCTGGTGATCCTGGCCTGCGGCAGCTACGGTAACATTATTCGGATTCTGGCACCGTTTGTGATTACGGATGAACAATTGGAGCAGGGTCTTGCCATTATGGAGGAAGGGCTTTCGGCCCTCTCGTAACCAACAAATAAGAGGAGGAATGATATCTTGGCAAACTTTGCTGAGATCAAACAGAATCTGGATCCGTCTTTTCATTATATTATTTTCGAAAAGACCGTAAACCCGGCTGACGGACCGGATTTCAGCGAGATCAGCGCTTTTATCATGCGCTATCAGAAGGCCGTGATCGAACAGGAGGTGCATCGCGATCCAACCGGAAAGCATCTTTTGCTCGTTGTTAAATTAAACGCGGATGAAGTGGATGAGATTTCACAGGAAATCCTAAATCTTACGTTCGCGGAGGATATCACGGTTTATGTTTACGGCCGACGCCCAAGCATTGAAACCGCTTGAAGTAAAAAACAATAAATCAAACGACTAAGGGAGGACATCATGGGAAAAATTTTTACCCGTTACGGTGACGGGACGCCCACTGAAATGAGCGAAAGTGAGCTCAGGGCGGATCTGGAGGCCGGCACCGCGGACGCAGCGGATCGCGGCAAAATACCGCCGTTATCCGAAGATGAGCTAAACCATCTATTCGATATTTTTAGCTCCCCCTATAAATTTATCAGCGTGGAGCCCGGGCAGGAAATCGTTTTGACCTATGATGGCGCTCACGTGAAAATGCGGCGCCACGGAATCAATGTCGAGCGAATTCAGGGCCTGCAGATTTATGAAAAGATCATGGGTGCCGACACATTGGAACTCTGTCATGTTGACTATAGTTTCAAACCCATCAAGCCCATGATTACCTTTGAACAGCCGGTCATGGAACAGGCCCTTTTGGTCACCCATGCACCGATGTTTTACGGCGCCATGCCCAATCTTGGCCTTTACTCCCAGCCGGACGGTCCCTTCCCAAATCCGTCCGAGCTGATGCCGGCCGGAAAAATCGAAGAGGCCCAGGAGTCCCATGAGAAATCCGTCGAAGCAGCGGTCAAAGATATCGTTTTTATCGGCTGCTGCATGATTGAATGCGGGGCCGACGGGATTAACATCGACTCGACGGGCGCGGCCGGCGATGCCGATTTTCTGGCGGCGCTGTTGGCCACCCAGCAGCTTGAAGGAAAAATAC
This sequence comes from uncultured delta proteobacterium, assembly GCA_963706575.1. Classification (GTDB taxonomy): domain Bacteria; phylum Desulfobacterota; class Desulfobacteria; order Desulfobacterales; family JAHEIW01; genus JAHEIW01. Next base: position 115,115 of record CAVPNL010000015.1, read on the forward strand.
CCGGACACCTGCATTGAGATCGGTATGGCCGGTGAATTTATTCTGGGGATGCATGCCGGCTTGGAATTTGAAGGCACCCGGCTGGCCGGCCTTTACCCCCACGATCAGGTAAAGCTGGTCGAAAAAGCCGGTGGAACGATCTATGGCCCGGTGGTCAACACCAATACCACCCAGTCCACCCCCTGGAATGTCGCCCGGGTGGTTACGTTCACCAAGGCGGTTGGCGAAGTCGCCAAAATCCCCATTCATGCCAATATGGGCATGGGTGTCGGTGCCGTCCCCACCTGCGATCATCCCCCCATCGATACCGTCTCCAGGGCTTCCAAGGCCATGGTCGAAATTTGCCGATTGGACGGGTTGTAGGTGGGCGTCGGCGATCCCTTCGCCATGGCGCTTGCTCACGCACACGCTTCGGGCATGGGCGGAATGCGGACCTCCGGAGATCTGGTCGCCCGCATGCAAATGACCCGCGGCATGAAAATTCAAGAAGCCAAAGAGTATGTCGCCAATAAACTAAATTTATCGATTCCCGAAATAACCGACCCGGTCATTATGACCGAGGTCAGACAGGACCTGAAGCTGGGTTGCATGTCGCCCCAGGCCGGTGATGCTCACGGAATCGAGGCCAAGTTCCGAATTGCCGAGGTTCTGGGTATCGAGATCAATTGTGTCAACAAATTTAAAAACAAAGTTGCGTTTTAATTATAAACCGCATCCTTAGAGGAGACAGGTTCATGTTAGATGAAAAGATCATTGAAGAAGCAATGCAACTGATTATTCAACAGAACAAGGAAGCGGCAGCCAAACTGGCCCAAAAGGTCATATCTGAAGGCGTCTCTCCCATTGAATTATTGAACGAAGGATTTATTCCCGGGATCAATAAGGTTGGCGATTTGTTCGGGCGCGGCGAGCTGTTTCTGCCGGAATTGATTAAAGCGGCCGATACCATGAAAACGGTTACCGATATCGTCAACGAAGCGATCGCAGATGGCCCGGACAAACCGGAGGCCCAGGCGAAGGTTGTTATCGCCACGGTCAAAGGTGATGTTCACGATATCGGCAAAGCGATCGTGGTCTCATTGATGCGAGCCAACGGATTTACCGTTTATGATCTGGGGCGCGATGTCGAAACGGATAAGATCATCGAAGAAGCGCAAAAAGGTGGATGCAGACATCATCGGCACCAGCGCCCTGCTGACGACCACCATGCCCAAGCAGAAAGAGCTTGAAGAAGCGCTCAAAAGCGCCGGCTTGAGGGATCGTTTTAAAACGGTGGTCGGCGGTGCCCCGGTGACCCCTCGCTGGGCGGCCCGGATCGGTGCCGATGCCTATGCCGAAGATGCTCAGGACGGTGTTTTGAAAGTAAAAGAGCTCCTCGCACAGTCGTAGGCGGCTACCGACTTTAAATCCTTGTTGACATTTATCGGATTCCATTGTCGGCGTGCCCATTACTGATGCGCCGACAATGACAGGGGGAAACATGCACGGATTTTACAACCGAATATTAAAAATCGATTTAAGTCAGAAGAATTTTTCAATCGAAGCCCTCGGCGATGAAATCCCGCAAAGCCTGCTGGGCGGCAAAGGATTGTGTTCGCATCTTTTATTCAATCTCAATCCTCCGGGAGTCGATCCATTATCCCCGGAAAACTGTTTGATATTTGCCACCGGACCCAGCGCGGGAAGCACCATCTGGGGGTCGTGCCGCTACGGGGTGTTTACCAAGTCGCCCCAGACCGGGTTTTATTCGGAATCTTATTCCGGTGGAACGGTACCAGAGGCCATCGACAGCACCGGCTTTGATGCCATTGTCATTCAGGGAAAATGTGCCGACCGCACCGTCCTGGCGATTCACCCGGATGGTGTTGATTTCCATGATGCCGGCGATATCTGGGGAATGGAAACATACGCCGCCGAAGATGCCGTAATGGAACGTTTCGGCAAATCCGATGATCGTTATCGGCGAAAAGGCGCGGTGGTGATCGGACCCGCCGGTGAAAAGCTGGTCTGCTTTGCAGTGATTGAAAACAACTATTGGCGTTCGGCGGGAAGAACCGGCGTCGGCACGGTCATGGGCGCCAAACAGATCAAAGGCATTTTGTTTCAGGGCGATCAGAAACGCTCGCTTTATGATGAAAAAGCGGTGCGCGAATTTTCAAAGAATCTGTCGGCAGAAGCCAAAGACAGCCCGGCCACCAATGCCTATAAATCGCTGGGAACGCCTATGATGGTTAAACTGATAAACACCGCCGGTGCGTTTCCGACGCGTTACTGGTCGGAAGGCGTATATCAAGATTGGGAAAAGATCAGCGCCGATGCCTTGAATGAAAGATGCGACGTCAAGCCGCATGCCTGTCTCAAGTGTTTTATGGCCTGCGGGCGCATGAGCACCATCAAGGAGGGTCGTCATAGCGGTCTTAAGATCGAGGGCCCGGAGTATGAAACCATTTATGCCTTCGGGGGACTGTGCCTGATCGACAGCATCGAGGAAATCGCATATCTCAATGATGTTTGCGATCGCTTAGGCGTCGATACGATCACGGCCGGCAATTTATGTGCCTTTACGATTGAAGCCGCCCGGCAGGGCCGCATCGATTATAAAATCGATTACGGAGAGGTGGACTCCATTGCGGAATTACTTCATAAAATCGCCTTTAGAGAAGACATTGGTGATATACTGGCCGGCGGAATCAAGCAGGCGGCGAAACAATGGCAACTGGAAGACATAGCGGTTCACGTCAAGGGTCTGGAGCCGGCGGGATATGATCCGCGCGCGCTCAAAGGAATGGGTCTCAGCTACGCCACCTCGGATCGCGGCGCGTGTCATTTAAGAGCGACGTTTTATAAACCGGAAATCAGTGGTATGATCCCGCCGGAGCAAATTGAAGGCAAAGCCGAGCTTTTTTTGGACTTTGAGGATCGCTTAACCCTTTTCGATACGATGATTCTTTGCCGGTTTTATCGTGACTTTTACGACTGGGATCAGCTGGCAAAGATGATTTACGCGGTGACCGGCATCGATGAAGGCAAAGAAGGGCTGCAGCAAAGGGCCCGACAAATTGCCGACCTCATCCGGCGTTTCAACTTGCGGGAAGGATTAAAGCCCGAAGATGACCGGCTGCCGAAGGTCTTTCACCGCAAACTGGAAAATTCCGGGCAGGTCATTACGGAAGAAGAGCTCGAAACCATGCTGCAGGATTATTACCGGCTGCATGGCTGGGATCAAAACGGTATCCCTGCCAGCTGAAATCATCGCAAGAATTAAAAACTGCTTCGGATCAATGACCAATTGCAATGTCGTCACCATTTGATTCTGCGGGGGGTGGATCGCAATGTGATCGTGTGGACTCTAAATCCACATAGGCGGGTGCAACTCCCGTACTCCCCGCCATTCAATTTTTATCAGGGTATAAATCCCTTATTCGGATCAAAAGAGGGTCTTGATGGTTACATGGACAGAAACGCAACTGAGGCGCTTGCAGGAACTGGATGTATCCGAGTCCGATTTGAATCAACACTTCGAAAATACTGATGACCGGGAAAACGCTTTTCAAGAGATCGAAAAAAAGCAAGCGCAAGAATTGCGCCAACGGCTGAAAACGTTTCGCGAAGTCGATTTCAGACCCGGACTGTGCAGGCTGGAAGCCAGATTGGCCGACACATTGATCAAACAGGGCTTCGTCCAGGTCACCACGCCGATCATGATGTCGAAAGGCCTGTTGCAAAAGATGTCTATCGATGCCAAACACCCGCTGAATTCACAGATATACTGGCTTGATAAGAATAAGTGTTTGCGCCCCATGCTGGCACCCCATCTGTATTATGTTCTGGTAGATTTGCTGCGCCTGTGGGACAAACCGGTCAAAATTTTTGAGGTCGGTCCCTGTTTTCGCAAGGAATCTCACGGTGCCCAGCATTCCAGTGAATTCACCATGCTCAATTTGGTCGAAATGGGGCTGCCCGCCGATCAACGCAAAGATAGGATAAAAGAGCTGGGGGCCCTGGTTTCAGAAGCAGCAGGCATTAGCGAATACCACTTTGAGAAGATAACCTCCGAAATTTATGGCGATACTATCGATATTGTGGCCGGAGAGGATCAGGTAGAGGTCGGTTCGGCTGCCATGGGTCCGCACCCGCTGGATCGTCCCTGGAAAATAACGGATACCTGGGTCGGAATCGGCTTTGGGCTTGAAAGGCTGCTGATGGTTGCACAAAACAGCAACAGTTTAGCAAAAATGGGCCGTAGCCTCACCTATTTAGACGGCATCCGGTTAAATATTCAATGAGACCTAAAGTGAACGTTAAGAACAACGGGCAACATTTTGAAGCCCTCCTCGTTAAATTAAAAGCGGAAGAAAATCTTTCAAAAGCCGAGATCAGGTTTCTGCTCAACCTTGACGATGGCGATAAGATCGATGCGCTTTTTCAAGAAGCCCGTGACAGACGCCAAAAGTATTTCGGCAACAAAGTCTTCATGTATGGATTCATTTACGCCAGCACCTATTGCCGCAATGATTGCAGCTTTTGTCTTTTTCGCCGGTCGAATTCGCAAACGAAACGATACCGGAAATCAAAACAGGAAATTGTTGCAGCCGCCTTACGCCTGGCGGATTCCGGCGTTCATTTGATCGACCTGACCATGGGTGAAGATCCCGCCATTTTAAACGGCGGTGGGGCCGGTTTTGAACAACTGGTTGATCTGGTCAGCACATTGCAAAAAGAGACGGGTCTTCCGATAATGGTTTCTCCTGGGGTGGTCCCCACACATGCCTTGCAACAATTGGCCGCAGCAGGTGCGGTCTGGTATGCCTGTTACCAGGAAACCCACAGCAATTCACTGTTTAACAAACTGCGGCCCGGCCAGGACTATCACAACCGCATGCAGAGCAAAGTTGACGCACACCATCTCGGTTTACTGGTCGAGGAAGGGCTGCTCTGCGGGGTCGGTGAAACCACAGATCATATAGCCCGATCGATCGACGCCATGAAAAAATTGAGAGCGGATCAGGTGCGGGTGATGAACTTTGTGCCGCAGCCGGGTACGCCGATGGCAGGACAAGCGCCGCCGGATCCGCTGAGAGAGACATTGATTGCTGCCGTCATGCGCCTCGTTTTTCCAGATAAGCTGATTCCGGCTTCATTGGACGTGGAAGGGATTGCCGGGTTAAAGCGCCGTTTGAATTCAGGTACAAATGTGGTCACATCCATCGTGCCCCCCGGTGAAGGTCTGGTTGGGGTGGCCCAGCATTCGTTGAATATTGAAGAAGGCGGACGTACAGCGGCGTCTGTGAAAAACGTGCTGAAGCGCCTCGGGCTGGAACCGGCCACCCGCCAAGAATACCAGAACTGGGTCCGTCGCCGCCAACAGGCCATCGCCAACAGCAGAAACAGCAGGGAGGTCGCGTGTTAGTCGCCGTTGCCGGCGGAAATCTTCAGGGCGTAGAAACGGCGTACCTATCGCAAAAGGCGGGCTGGGACGTTCTCGTAATGGATCGCAAACCGATGGTACCGGCAACGGGGCTATGCGATACTTTTGTTCAGCTGGATATGACCTCAGAAAAAGATTTAGCGCAGGCCCTAAGTGGTGTTGATTTGGTCATTCCCGCGCTGGAGAACGATGCTGCCCTGGCCTGTTTAGGCCGGGTGACCCGCAACAATGGGATTCCATTTGCTTTTGATCCTGCCGCTTTTGCCATATCCTCCTCCAAAATACAATCTGAGCAGCTCTTTAAGCAAACCGGTGTCCCGACTCCCGCCCGTTGGCCAAAATGCAAATTCCCGGTCGTCGCCAAACCTGACCGGGGAAGCGGCAGCCAGGGCGTAACGGTATTTAATAATATTACCGATCTGCAGAACACCCTAAAACCACCAAACCCGCAATGGCTGATACAGGAATTTATCCACGGGCCATCGTATTCTTTAGAAGTCATCGGATCGCCGGGTCACTATACCGTGCCCCAGGTCACCGATTTAGCAATCGATGCGCAATACGACTGCAAGCGTGTGACCGCACCATCAAGCCTGGCGGGTGAGCTGATCTTAAAATTTGAAGCGCTCTCGCTGGCGCTGGCGGATGCCTTAAACCTGAACGGCATAATGGATGTGGAAGTCATTTTGTCTGAAGATGAACTAAAGGTGATTGAAATTGATGCGCGCTTACCCAGCCAAACACCGACAACGGTTTACTGGTCGACGGGTTTGAATATGGTCCAGTTATTGGGAGACTTTTTTTTAAACCGACAGACTCGCATTCAGCCGAATTCGACTAATGAATATGGCGTGATCTATGAACACGTGAGGGTGGCATCAAATCATCTTGAAATTGCCGGCGAACACATCATGTCCGGAACGGATGCCCTTCACGTATACCCGGATTTTTTTGGCGCAGACGAGGCCATAACGAATTATGCTACGGGCCGCGACGATTGGGTCGCCACATTGATTGTTGTTGAAAAAAATGTGGAAGCCGCCTGGGACAAACGCAATCAAATCATTGCGGATATTAAAAAAAGGTTTAAGCTGGAAATTTATCTGGATTCAGTCACGCAAGAAAAAACTTAGGAGACCACCTGTGACCCGACTGATAAGCGCTGACATCAGCGATATCGCCGCCAATTTGCAAAATTATGACAGGGAATTGGTGGCCAGAACGGGTTATTCCCTGAGCGGTATTGCCTGTCGTGCCGCTGAAATCGATGAAGCGCAGATCAAGAATTTACTGCCCGAAATTCGGGTGGGAGTCATACCGATCTCCAGCGGCGAAGGGATCATCGGCGGTTTCGGCGATGCCGTTTTGAACATTCTTTTCCACATGGGTGCTAACGCCTTTGTAACCCGGACGACGGATGTCGCCGGAATTGTCGAATCCTATGAGAAAAAAGCAGATATGATAATGCTGGCCGATGATGAGCGCTTTGTGGCATTGCATATTCGAAGTCGCTCAATCGCTGACAATGCGGTTTGCACCGGCAACGCCTTTGCAACCGGATTGCGATTGATGGCCGGCAGCCTGAAAGGGCAAAAGGTGCTGGTCATCGGCTGTGGTCGGGTGGGGCGCAGCGTAACGGAGGCTTTGATCCTTATGGGTGCCCGGGTTTCAGTTTACGATGTTAAGATTGAACCGTTAAAGGAATGGGTCAAAACGGTAGATCAAACAGCTGATTCGAAGATTCAGATAGTCCAAAAATTGGACTCCGCCTTGCAGCGTCACCAATTTATCATCGATGCTTCGCCGGCCCGCAACATTATCCATGCGCATCATATTACACCGGATACATATGTTAGCGCGCCCGGGGTTCCGTGCGGATTGGACGCCGAAGCAAAAGAGAGATTATCCAGTCGATTTTTGCACGATCCGCTTCAGCTAGGCGTCGCAACGATGCTGGTCAGTGCGGCCAAAGGCCACTGCGAGCGGCAACAATAACAAAGAGATTCTCATCTATTTTTATGCAAAATTCAGGTAAAAAAGCCGCGAAACGATTCTATCGCAAGCGCGTCGATCTTTTTCGGCTCATTGATAAAATAAAATTGTGGCCGTCGCGCAAAGGTATTTTGCATGGCATCCGGACCATTCAAAAGATAGGGGACCAGGCCCAGATTACCACGCATTGTAACAAAACATTTCTGGCAAACGATTCCCGCAACAGCCGGGCCGCTCGCTGGTTAAGAAATAAATGGTTTAAGGATGTCTGCCCGATCTGCCGGATTCCGGATTGGAAGCTGGAAAAATATTCATCAACCCAGTTCAAGCGCCATTACGGATCGGCTCTGCTGTCGGAGGATGAGTTGGATAAAAAAAACGGCGATTAAATGGTCACAGTTTCAGAGGGCAAAGGTCAGATGGCAGATGATATGCATTGACCAAGATTCGATCTTTCATTTTTCAAATATTGTTGACTGCAATTGAGGCTCACCTATGATTAATCGAAATAATCTGCAATTTTGAGGATTTTAACTATTTGGAATTAGCAAGGATATATGTAATAAATTGCAGTTTTCTCTACATAGCAGCTATCCACAAAATTAGAAAATTGTAGATAGTGTTTGTTAATCTAATGACAGATTAAAACTTCCAGATCAGATTGACGGCAAAAAAGTGAATTGCGTTGGTGTCGTAGTCACCCTTGAGGGGACCCTGGAGGGGCCCGCCTTCCTGGTCGATTTCGGCCTCTCCGGCGTCCAGGTACTCATAAGCCACTCCCACGGTCACATCCTCGTTCCAGTCGTATTGAATTCCTGTGCCGATGCGGATCTGCCTGTCCAGGGGCAAATCGGGTGTGCGGGTGTCCTCATCGGTGGGAGAGGTATCGTAGGCGACGCCCACCGACCACAGCCAGCTATCGGCAAACCGGTACTGGGTGCCCAGGGCGAAGTGCCAGGTGTCGTCATAATCCAGATCCTTTGTGAAAGTCGTAGCGGTTGTAGAGCGCAGCGTCAGGTCTTGCTTGCCAAATTCACTCCATTGCTGCCAGCCGATGTTGCCCATGACGGCCCAGCGCGGGTTCAGCTGGTGGTAACCGCTCAGCATCACCGCCTGCGGAATGGTCATGTCGATGTCCACCTTGCTGCCGGCAACCCCGGATGCGTTGAGCAGACCCTGCAGAACTGGGCCGATGTTTTTCAGGGAGGCTGCATCCTTGAATTCCAGATCCACTTCGGAGCGATAGGTAAGGCCGAAACGCGTGCCGTCTCGCGGTGTCAGCATTAGACCCAAATTGAAGCCGTACCCCACATCGTCGCTGTCAAGCTTAAGCTCACCGTCCGCAAATCCCGGATCCGTCACCTGGTTGTTGACGGCCGCTTTCTGGTCGAGGGTGGCGTAGAGCACGCTGAATCCCGCCCCGACTGACAGCCAGTTGTTGACCCGGTAACCTGCGCCCGGGTTGAGGCCGAAGGTCAGCAACTCTGCTTTGGTGGTGTAGTAACGGCCGGCCCAGTCATCGCCGTAATCGACCCCCAGGCCGAAGTAAGAACCTGCGCTGATCCCGAGCCTGAAATCGTCGGTGACACGATGCACGTAGTGCAGCCCGCCGCTGGGGACAAATCCCCCGGCATTGCCGCCGTCACCGCCGCCGAACCCGGACAAATCGGTGTCAAATTTGGCATTGACATAAAGTCCCTGCACAGCCGACAGCATCTGGGAACGGTCCAGGCGCGTCATGCCGGCCGGATTGGCGCCGGCTGTTGACGCATCAACGGCCAGGGCTGCCCGCCCGGCACCGGCCGTGCCCAGATCCGGCGTTCCGCCTTCGTAGAGCCAAACGCCACCACCCCAGGCCGCAGAAATAAGCAAAAAGACACTTAATAGTCCCAACATCGCGCAGTGATATAATCGTGTAATCATGTTGTTTCCTAAAAAATCATTCTTATGGATGGGCATCGAGTTGTAACTTTTTTTAATAGCAGAAAAGTCTATTCAGGGCAAAACCTCTGTCAGCACGCTGCCCACCGACCCGGAAGGGGGTTTAATGCCGAGATAGGCCGCAAGTGTCGCGGCGATATCGGTCGGGGCCACCCGCCGCCCGATGATTTGAGCCGGTACGCCGTTGCCCGCAAAAAAGATCGGCACATAGGTGTCGTACGCCCAGGGGGAACCATGGATCGCCGCAATCGATCCGATGCCCATCTTCTCGGCCTCCTCGGTGGAGTGCAGGAACCAGTATTGTTCCGGCACCATGTGGATGTTGCCGGAGCGCGTCGGATGAAAGCTGCGGCGGATCTGGTTCTGGACCGGTGACTCGGTGATGCGACCGGCCAAAAGATCGCCGCGGGTCATGGCGTAGGCGATGCCGGGGATCTTCATCAATTCGTCGGCGACAAAACGCTCCACATCGGCCAGATCCAGTCCGGCCGAAGAGATGGCCTCCAGGTTCAGGTAGAGATACGGGTGGCTGTGGCCGGAGATCAGATCATCCCGACCGAATTTTTTCTGCAGGGCTTCTGTCAGAGGCCCTTCGGTCTTGAACCAGTCAAACGCAAACCGACCGGTGGAAAGCCCCAGGGTGGCCATGTATTCCGGCGCCTCGGGCGCTCCGTGGTCGGCGCTGAGCACAATCAGGGTGTTGCCCAGGCCCACCTTCTCATCGACGAACCGAAAGAGCTCCGCCAGGGTCCGGTCCAGGCGCAGGATATTGTCTTCGGTCTCCAGGCTGGACGGCCCGAACAGGTGCCCGATGTAGTCGGTGGAAGAAAAACTGATCTGGAGGTAGTCCGGCGCGCCGGTATCGTTTTGACCCAGCTTTTCGTTTTCGATCAGGGCCTTGGCGAAATCGAGCGTAAGCATGTCGCCAACCGGTGTCAGGGTAAGAAACAGGTAGAAATATTTGGTATCGCCGCCCAACGGGTGGGGAAAAGTGCGGCCCAGAGGCTTGAGGTCGGCTTCGTAAGGCCGGTCGTCCATCTGGCCGTGAACGTAGGTGGCGCGATCGTTCAGCAATTCCCAGGATTTTCCCTTGAACGCATCAGCCGGTTTGGCGGCGTTCCACTGTTTCACCCATGCCGGATAGTCATCGTAGTAATAGGTGCTGGTCACGAAATTGCCGCTGCTCTTGGAAAACCAGAACGCCTTGCCGGCGTGCCCGCCCGGCAGGATAGCGCCCCGGTCTTTAACCGAAACACTGAACACCCGCGAGCGGCCGCCGTTATGGACCACCAGCTCATCTCCAAAGGTGGAGGCCGCCAGGTTGCGCGGAGAAACCCCCTCGTGGGCTTTGGGCTCTCGCCCAATGATGTGGTGGCGGTCGTCCTCGGTGTTGTAGACGAACGCACCGGTTTTTTGATCAATCCAATCGTTGGCGACGATGCCGTGCCGGGAGGGATCTGCGCCGGTCGCCAGGGTCGCGTGGCCCACGGCGGTTTCGGTATTGGCGTGCTGGTAGTGGGCATCGATATACCAGGTGCCCTCTTCCATCAGATAACGGAATCCTCCGTCGGTGAGACGATCGGCATAACGAGCGGGCAGGTCGCCGCGCAGTTGATCCACGGTGATCTGCAGCACCAGACGGGGAGTTGAAGAAGCTGCAAGCATTGGCGCTGCAGCTACCAATACCGCCAGCGCTGCAATCAGCAGCGCGCTGCTTTTTACAATTTTCATGGTTACACCTCCCGGGCAGCCCGGCTCGGTGACGACGCCGGGCTTGCCGGTAAAGCAATGGATGATTTACCAAGATTTCCCGCAACGTTGACGCAAAGGTTATTGCGCCCCGGCCGGTTTTTGCATCATTTCCATGACCTGATCAAGACTGAAGCTGGCCGCCTTCATACGGGGCGGATAGTCCTTGAATGTCATCAGAAAGTTTCCGACGTATGCCTGCGCTGGAACCAGCAGGAAGGCGCGATCAATCATCCAGTCAAAATAGGTGTTGGAAGTCATCTCAGCTCTTTCGTATGGGTCACGCCGCAGGTTTTCAATCAAAGGCACGCGCAGCGGCACGAAAGGCTCCATCCATACTCGGAAGGTCCCGACAGTCTTCTGCTCCATGAAGATGAGTTTCCAGTCTTCATAGCGCAATGCCGTCAGGTCGCCGTCATCAGAGAAATAGAAAATTTCCTTGCGCGGACTGGATACATTGTCCGGGTTCTTCAGATGCTCAGTGATGTCATAGCCATCCAGGTGCACCTTGTAGTCGCGCCCGAGCGCTTTTGAATGATAGCCATCGAGCAAATCCTGCTTGATGTCCTTCTTGCCGGCAGCGGCAACAAAGGTTGGCAGCCAGTCCATGTGATGAACAACACCGTTACTGACTGAGCCGGGCTTGACGACGCCTGGCCAGCGAACAGCAGCCGGTACGCGCCAGCCGCCTTCCCAGTTGGTGTTTTTCTCGCCGCGAAAAGGTGTTGCGGCTGCGTCTGGCCAGGTGTTGTAGTGAGGACCGTTGTCGGTCGAATAATGAACAATCGTGTTATCGGCAATACCCAGGTCATCGAGCAATTTCAGGAATTTTCCGATATGCATGTCATGCTCGACCATGCCGTCCGCATACTCGTCCTGACCGCTGATGCCGCGCAGTTCCTTTTTGACATGGGTGCGGAAGTGCATGCGGGTGCCACTCCACCAGACAAACCATGGCGTGCCTGTCTCGTGCTGACGCCGGATAAAATCAATGGCGGCATCCGAGGTTACATCATCGACGGTTTCCATGCGCTTTTTCGTCAGCGGACCGGTATCTTCGATTTTCTGTTTACCGCCGTCCTGGGCCCACGAATGGATAACGCCGCGCGGACCGAATTTCTTCTTGAGCTCGGGATTCTTGAAATAGTCCTCATTTTCCGGCTCTTCTTCTGCGTTCAGGTGATAAAGGTTGCCAAAAAACTCATCGAAACCGTGATTGGTCGGCAAGTGTTCATCGCGATCACCCAGGTGATTTTTACCAAACTGGCCGGTTGCATAGCCTTGATCCTTCAGAAGGACCGCGATCGTGGGGTCAAGGGTATTGATACCCTCTTTCGCCCCGGGCAGACCGACTTTTGACAGGCCGCTGCGGAAGACGCTCTGGCCGAGGATAAAGCTGGAACGCCCCGCCGTGCATGATTGCTCGCCGTAGTAATCGGTGAAAAGGATGCCTTCCTTGGCTATGCGATCGATATTGGGGGTTTTGTAACCAACCAGGCCCCGGGTGTAGGCGCTGATGTTGGACTGACCGATGTCATCACCCCAGATGACGAGGATGTTGGGTTTGTCCGCGGCCATCGCCGCACTGCTGAAAGAGGCAATCAAAAGCAGGCAGATTGCGATAGATGCGAAAAAGTAACACCTTTTTCTCCATTTCATGGTTCACTCTCCTTTCGCCTGATGTTGAGTTCAATCGTGTTGACCCGGCTTTGACGGCTGCCCGGAGGAGCACCCGCACAACCGATCCGTCTCGCTTGGATTCCAGACCGAAAGCACGTGGCAAACAGCTTCCCTTGTGTTGCATCAACCGCCCGCAGTGTCCGCCGGCTGCTCCTGCTGAAATGGCTTCTCAGGCGGTGTGAGGTCCTTGGCGCCTGTCCCGGGCATCATCTCAAAGCCCAGGTCAAAGTGGATCAGCAGGGTCTTGAGGTCCTTGTAGACCTGCCGGTCGCCCTCGAGTTTGGCCTTGCCGGCGGAGATCTGCTCATCTAAGCTGACCGCACCCATCATCGTCTTTTCCAGATCCTTGCGGTCGATGGTCACGGTCAGATCGGCGTCGTCCGCCTGAAACCCCTCGATGTTGGTCAGGGTGCCGTTGCTCAGCTCCACCACGAAATTTTCTTTGTTGTCCGGTGTAACCAGGTTAATCTTAAACTGCTTGCCTTCGGCCTTTTTGCTGTCCAGGCGGATGCCCAAAAAGTCCAGCCAGAGCTCGGTGGTCATCGCCCGGATCATGTCCGGGCCGGACGATTTCGGCGACGCGCCGGTCGGAATTCCAGACCTGAGTTCTAAAGCGGCTGCAAGAAAACTGTTCCTTACGCTGGGGCTCTCCTGCTGGTAACCGATCTGCTCGAATACATCGGCCAAGAGGTCTTTGGCTTCCTGATTTTTTGGCTCTGCATATACTAATTTGTTTAAGATCTCCTGGGCATGGCGGTATTTCCCCTGACTGTAGAGTTTCCGGCCTTTGGCGATGATCTTGCTCGCACCTCCCATCATTTCCACGTAAAGCGGGGCCGAGTCTTCCGGCGACAGCGGGATCAGGGTGGTGGGGTTGCCGTCCCAGTATCCCAGATAGCGGTTGATCACCGCGCGACTGTTATGTTCCACCGAGCCGTGGTAGCTGCGCGCCGTCCACTGCTGCTGAAGGCTCTTTGGCACCTCGTACACATTATGCACCTGGTTGATCGTCACACCCTGGTTTGCCAGGTGCAGCACACCGTTGTTGAGGTGCGCATAAGTGTCCCGCTGGGCTCGCATAACCTCCTGGATGCGGTCGTTGCCCCAGCGCGGCCAACTGTGAGAGGCAAACATGACCTCGGCCTGCTGACCGTATTTGTAAAGCGCCACGTTAATCTGCTTGGACCATTCCAGGGCATCGCGCACCAGCGCGCCCCGAAGGGTGTAAATGTTGTGGATCGTGGCCACGATGTTCTCGGCCGCCCAGAAGGCCTTGAAATCGGGAAACCAGGTGTTCATCTCCGCCGGCGCCTCAGTTCCCGGCGTGTTCTGGAACTCCATGCGGACGCCATCGACAGTCAGCGACTCGAAATCCTTTGCGATGATGACGTTCGGCGGGATGAGGCCCAGGTTGCCGGCGGCCGTGTTTTTACCTATCGACTGGTCGACATGTCCAAAGGGGCTGCGCGGCAGCAATACGCCGTACTGGAAAAACAATCGGCGGCTCATCGCATTGCCGGCATAGACGTTTTCCGATACCGCATGGTCCATAAAGCCGACCGGAGCGATGATCTTGACCTTACCACTTCTAACGTCGGCTTCATCCACCACCCCTCGCACACCGCCGAAGTGATCGGCATGGGAGTGGGAGTAGACCACCGCCACCACCGGGCGGTCACCGAGTTTCTCGTTGATGAATTCGAGCGCCGCTTTGGCGGTCTCTTTCGCGGTCAGCGGATCGAAGACGATCCAGCCGGTCTTGCCTTTGATAAAGCTGATGTTGGCCAGATCGAATCCACGCACCTGATAGATCCCGGGGATCACCTCATACAGTCCGTAGTTCATGTTCAGGATGGCCTGCCGCTGCAGCGATGGATGGATACTGTCAAAATCCTTGCCCTGCAGAAGCCACTCGTAACTGCCCATATCCCAGGCGACATGACCTGCTTCGGCCTTGATCTGTTTGTAATCAGGGGCTGCAATAAATCCCTTTTTTTGTTCCTCGAAATCCCTTTTATCGTCGAAAGGCAGGGATTGCCGCCACCTGTTCTGCAATTCTACGGTAAATTTGGACGGCATCTTTCCCTTCGGGTGGAAATGCTTACCTTCCATTGCGCCAGGGTCGGTCACTGCACCTCCACCACCTGCAGCAAAAGCCATATCTCCGAACACGCTAAAAATAGCAATAATCACCGTCAAAGCGAGTATTTTCGTAATAGTCATTTTTCCTCCTCATAATATTTGCGAATCAAACCAGTTAACAATATGTGCACTAAATTGAAAATATCGTTAAACATAGGAATTTTTTTTTACTTTTCAACGCTTAAAAGAAATTAATTATAGAATAGGAAAGGTGGATTCTCTTGCTGAAGTACTTGCTTTAGTCATTGAGTCCCCTGATTGTATGATGCATGCGCAAATCTCGAATATTTTGCAAGAACGGGATTTTTATATTTACGTGCCTGATGGAGGAATTTGGAAGGACGCGATATTTGCTGTATTTCCTGAGGTAATATAGCGGTTTGGGATTTTATGGATAGGATTAAAAAAGCTGAAATTTAATTAATTCTAGACGCTGGATATCATGACAGAAAACCAAATGTCAGCAGATATTGATGAATAGAGAGTGTCTTTAAAAAACCATACTCTGATTACCTGTGATATAAAAAAATATCACAAATTTTCCGGACTGCAGATATGAAGAGGGTATCAGATTCATGGCCGCTATCTACTGGTCACTGGCTTGCTGGCAAGCCTGCGACGAGCTCAGCCGAGTCGAAGTGAGAAGCAAGAAACCAGAGGCCTAATCCCTGCTTTGTAAATTACCTGCAGAATGCAACACTAAATATAACCGGGAAACCGTCTGCGAACCACAGCGCTGTAGACCCAATCTATCAGCGTTACGAAATCATAGATCGGCAGTCTGACTGCTTCCTGGACAGCCCGGGCGTGGGTGGGAAAAAGCGTGCATTCTAAAAGCATGGCTCCCACCTCCGGGTGTTCTTCCACCAAATCGCGTGCCAGCTGCATCAGCCCCTTTTCGAGCTGATAAACATTGTAATGTCCCTCACCGGCCAGAATTTTCTGCATCTCCGGCAAAACCTCTGCACCGCTGATAATCACCTGGGATGGATCATCGATCCCGCAATTTTTAAGCACCGGTGCGCCGCGTGACGCTCAATCTTTTATAAAAATGACAGAATGCCATAACTTTAGGCATTTTAGCTCACTTTAGTCACTTTAGGCACTTTTAGTTTAATCCAGCGGTAATCGCCGAAAGCATCCGGGATTTTCCGGGTTATAATAATGATCCATCGGGCCGTTTTCCTCATAATCCTGATGCCAGTGATTAAAGGCATCCCGATCCAGCTCGACACCGAGACCGGGGCCTTCCGGCACGGCCACCACATTGTTTTTGGGTTTAAAGGGACCGTCCTGGATGACATCGCCGATTTGCCAGCGCTTTAAGGATTGACTGGGTTCGTGTATCCATTGCATGGCGGCGGTGACATGCAGATAGGCCGCCGTACAGATCCCCGCATCCCCGCTGTAGCACCAGAAGCCGACGCCCATTGCCTCACAGGCGCCGATAAATCGAATGGCCCGGTTGATGCCGCCCAGTACGGCGAAATTGGTCACAAATGTATCCGGTACCCCCAGCGCCACCGCCCGTCTAATGTCGGGTATGTGGGAGGAAAACGGAATGCTCGAATGCCGGCGCAGCGCTGCCATTTCCTCAAAGGTGGCCACCGGGTCTTCATAGTTGCGGATGTTATAGGGTTCGATTTCGCGCAAGATCTGGCGGGCAGTCGACAGTGACCACGCCATGTTGGAGTCGAGCCGGAGCATCACTTCCGGGCCGAGTTTTTCACGCAGGCATTTTACCGTGGCAACTTCAAGGTGGGGATCGCCCAGAGTCAACTTGCCTTCAAACATGGTGGATCCATGTTCTTCCTTCATCTTGACACAATAGTCTGCAACTGCTTCCGGTGACACCTCTCCGCCACGTCCATCCTTTTCCACCCGGTAAGCAAAGTATTCGGTAAATGGAATTTCCTTGCGTACGGCGCCGCCCAGCAATTCATACAAGGGCTGGTTCCATGCTTTGCCCCGGATATCCCACAGTGCAATCTCGATGCCGCCGAACGACTTGACGATGGAAGCGTCATCGGTGTTCTGGACCACACACCACTCCGGTAAGCAGCGCATCTCGCAGCCGGCGATATCGATGGGATCGCGGCCGATCAGCAGGGGTCCCATCTGGTTGTTGATCACCTCGGCGCAGTCTCCCGATGGGGACTCCCCGAGGCCGACAATCCCCTCATCGGTTTCGACCTCAATGATCGTCTTGGTCGTGCCCGGATAGGTCCCGACCGACCAGTAAATAGGAACCTCAAGGGGGATGTTGACGGGTGTCGCCCGCACTTGGGTAATTTTCATTTGGGGTCCTCCTTTCTTGGGATCCAAATTTATATCTGAATCTTGCGTACAAAATTCAGATTATAGCTAATTGAGGGGGCCGGGAGTTTTACCGTCATGCCCGCACCAAGCGGGCATCCAGGCCTTGTCCCTGCACAAGCGGGGATCCAAAATAGAACAACCTTTCTGGATTCCCGCCTTCGCGGGAATGACAAGTTTGCAATGAAAAAATTCTCCGACACCTGCTCTAATTATGATGTCGTTAATCTTGCTGTTTTGCCAGTTCACCCAGGCCCAAACGTTCCAGCGTCTCTCTGGTGGGGATTCCGTTATCATCCCAGCCCCTGGCCTTATAGTATTCATCCAGCAGAACATCGAGCTCGGCCTTTGTGAGGAAATAGCCCTCATTGGGGCCGCTGGGGATGGGTTCTTCGTAAAACCGGGCCGGAGGATAATCCAGACGGCGCCCGAAATTTTTGATTTCGCGGTTCGAAATGACACGCGTCAGATTCCATATCCGTTCGGAGACCGTCAGCAACTCCTGCCAGCTTTTCTTTTTGCCGGTGATCAGATGAAAGAGTTTCTCGTAATTTTCTTCCTCGAAACCCAGCTCCATGTACTGCAGCCGGCAAATGCCAAGGGCATCAAACAGCGGGCGAGTGTGCTGACTGTCGATCACATATTGGGCGCATTCCGGCTTCACCACCGCTTTGGGCATTTTTTCCGAATCGCTGCCGCTGCTGATCAGTTCAGAAACACTGGTCCAGGCGCCGGTAACATCGTAACCCAGCACCCATGCGCGGTTGTGGTGGGCGCCGATATCCGCCGTCATATAGGCCAGCATCATCGAAGGCGCGTTGCGGGTTTCATAGCCGGTCCATTCGAGGCCCTTGACATGAATGGCAAAGGCTTCGGAGCCCTTTCCAATCTTTCCCGAGGCCGCCTTGACGCCCTCGGCCAGCAGATCGCCGATTCCTTCGCGGCGGGCGATTTGATTGAGCAAAAATTCAACTGTACCCGGATCAGAAAACTGAATCTCGCGACCCACCTCTGAAGCGTTCAGGATTCCCTTTTCAAAACATTCGATGGCCCAGGAGATGACGGCGCCGGCCGAAATCGTATCGATGCCAAGTTCATCACACACATAATTTGCATAGGCCACTTCCGATATGGACTGCAGCAGGCAATTGCCCCCAAAAAGGGCGATGGTCTCATATTCCGGCCCCTCCACGTATGCGTTGCCCAGATCGGTCTTGGTATGGCCGTACTTGCCACACGGCGTGGGGCAGCAAAAACAGCCCTTATCCGTTATTTTCAGCTGGTCGAGAATGGCTTTGCCATTGATCGATTTGTGGTGCTCGGCATAGGAGGTTTGAAAATTCCGGGTGGGAAAAACACCGACCGCGTTGGTCCAGTCGGTGATGCCGGCCGTCCCTTCGGGCGTCCACTCCTTAAATCCGGTTTTTGCAAATACCTTCTGATAGGCCTCCTTACCGGCAGCATAAGCCCGCTCCATATCAAAAACCGGCAGGCTGCCGGTGCCTTTGACGGCAATGGCTTTAATATTTTTGGACCCCAGCACGGCACCGACGCCGGTACGGCCGGCCTGGCGTCCGAAATCGTGGGAAATACAGGCAAACCGCACCCGGTTTTCTCCAGCCGGACCGATGGTCAGAATTTGGAAATCTTCAGACAGGTCCTTTTTGAGCTGGGCTTCACACGATAAGGCACCCATTCCCCAATAGTTTTCGGCCGGGCGAATCTCCACCTGCTCATCATCGATAAACAGATAGCTTGGCGTTGCGGCACTGCCCGTCAGCACCATCACATCATATCCGGCATATTTTAACGCCGGGCCGAAATGGCCGCCCATGTTGCTGTCCGCATACCCGCCGGTGGCCGGTGATTTGGTGCCGAAATGGGTTTTGCCGCTGGCCGGCAGAAAGTAGCCCGAAAGGGGGCCGGTCGCCGCCAGAAACATATTTTCAGGGCTAAGGGGGTCGGTATTCGGCGGCAACTCGTCATAAAGTAATTTCGCCACGAAACCCCTGCCGCCGATATATTTATCGACCAGTTCATCCGGCAGAGGCGTTTTGCTAACCTCACCGGAACTTAAATCTACTCTTAAAATTGATCCTGCATACCCGTCAATCATATGGAACGCTCCTCCCCTAATTCGTAAATCCAATTGGGCGTCATGGGTTTTGGGTCATACCGCGCTGGATCTGGCCATCGACGACCAGTTGCAAAGCCTCACGGGGACAGATCTCGGCACACTCTCCGCAAAGGGTGCATTTGATGGGAACATCCATCTGCCGGTGCTCAAATAAAACATCATGCGGGCATTCCTCGACGCATTGCATGCAGCCCGTACATTCCTCCGGATCAATAATAAAGGCGCTGTCCTTCATTTCGATGGCCTCCACCGGACAGACTTCGGCACATATCCCGCACTGATCACACAAATGAATCCGATAGTCACCCGGCGCGGGGAACCGCCCCTCTATCCGCAGGGCCGCCTTGGCAGGATTCACCTCGCGAAAATTCTCCAGGGCGCAAACCACCCGGCACACCCCGCAGCCGGAACAGTTTTCATGAATTGCTTTAAGCTCCATTGTCATTCTAAACTCCTTTGCTTTTCCTAGTGTTGTATCGGCGCTTTTAATCTTGGGTATCGACCACGCGCTGGAGCTCAATTCCCACCAGATCCAGGTGCGCTTTCATGCAGTGTGAAGCTTTTTCAGCCTCACCGTCTTCAATGCAGGCAACAATTTGCCTGGCGGTTAAAATCGCCTGTTCCGGCGGGCATAACCGATCCGGCATAAATTTCTCGTAGGATTCATGCGATTTTTCAATGATCTGCTTCATCGTTTCACAGATCATTTCATTGTGGGTGGCTTCCGCAATGGCCACGTGAAAATCGAAATCCGGATCATAAAATTTTTTGATGTCCGCTTTGCAGGCCTGCATGCGTTCAAGCGCTTCATGTATGCGCCGGATGTCCTTCGAACTGGCCCGCTCGGCCGCCAGTTTGACCGCATTGCACTCAAGGATTTCTCTGAGCTCCATTAACTCAATGATTTGTTCGGCTGCCAATGCGTGCTGGAGATTCGATAGCGTCAAGTCATTCACCGGAAGGTTTTTTCGGATAAACGTCCCTTTTCCCTGAGAAGACTCTAAATAGCCCGAAAGAACCAGTGCCCTGATGGCCTCCCGGATGGACGAGCGCCCGACACCGAACATTTGCGACATATCGCGCTCCGTCGGCAGTTTGTTTCCCGGCTTTAATTCTCCGGATTTGATATGCTGAATAATTTCATTGATGATGATTTCAGGGGTTGAGCTTTTCTGGATGGTTTTAAATTGCATCAATTGTGATATCTCCCGGTTTGCTATTTCTTTATGTTTGATGAATTGACCTTCTTAATGTTGTCTTGCAGTGCAGCAAAATCACAGCAACAATTAGGCCTGGGATTCCTTGCCAACACATAGCTCCTCGCGGGTAAAACGGATGCTATCGACCACGGCCTGGTACTCCCGACGGCGGGCTTCTTCGCAGTCGTCGCCGGCGGGATCGAACTCAACTTCGATATTGAGGCGTTTCATATTCGGATTGGCCCGAATGATCTCATAGGCCTGCCGCATGGGGACGTCTCCCGTTCCGGTGGCGACGCCGACAATCCGGCAGCCGTACTGGTCAAAAACAATGCGATGATCGGAAAAATGATTGGTGTAAGATACGGGTGCCAGCTTGCGAATCGCCGTCAGCGGGTCTTCGCCCACCATGAGAGAGTTGTTGGTGTCAACACAACCGCCGACGTAAGGGTGGTTAACCCGGTTGATAATCCAGAACACTTCGTCACTGAAGGCCTCGGTATGATTCTCGAGACATATCCGCACCCCCGCATTTTGCGCAACAGGGGCAGCGGCTTCGGCTTTGCGGGCAATCTCTTCCAGTTGCGGAATCACCGCCGGATGAAAGGCCGAGCCGCACACCGGGTGCGGCCGGTCGATATCCATGCTGATTTTTCCGATATCCGAACCGATTTTTTCAGCGATGGCGACGCCCTCTTCCATGGTATTCGTCAGGCGGTCATCGTATTCGGATGCGTCAAGAGAAAAATTGTATTCCAGGAATAATTCCCTTTCTTCGGCGGCCCGACGCACGTCGCGCAGGTGCGCATCATCGGTTGAGCCCAGATCGGCCGCCGTCAAATGCAGGCCGTCGAGCCCCAGTTTTTTGGCCTCGTCCATCAAACCGAAGATGTCCCAGACCGGCTCCCAGGCAAGTTTGTAACCGCCCCAGTTCTGCCCCATGCCGTGTAAATGCAAACTATACGTATGCAATCCTAATAACATCGCCTACCCTCCTCTCCGAAAATTGAATTTTTCAATACCCACGGAGTGTTACAAAAAGCACAAAAAAAATTTGAATGACCCAGAAGCTATCTCAAAAATAGTAGATCACGTTCAAGGGCAAGGCGTCGATTCGGTTTTTAAGCGGAGCGTACAACGGAGTACGTGAGCATTATAAACCGAATTGATGAACTCCCTAATATTCATAAAAATAGAAGTGAAATCCCGCTTTCGCGGGGCAACGCAGCCATTGAGCGTGAGATGCTGTTTTTGTGATAGCTTCTAGTGACTCATGAGCGTCTTGCCCTTCTTCCCCAGGCCTTCTTTGTATCGCGTCGGTCTCAATGGATTGTCTTTAGGATCCATTGCGCCGGTCACCAGGTCACTGACCCATTTGCCCGCCTGGGGAGAGAGCATCACACCGGCCCAGTAGCCGCAGTTGACATAAAAGCCGGGGACTTCGGGAACCTGGCCGATCAGCGGCTGGTCATCGGGCGTGTACATATAATATCCGGCCGAGGTGTCCATGTCGGGTTGCCTGACGGTCTTTTCAATTTCTTCGAAAAACGGCGTTAGACGCTTGACTTTGTCCAGGGTTAGGGCCGGAAACTCCCAGTCCGTCGGGACTCTCTCCGTCGGTTTACTGACCGGTTCATCCGCGTCCACCCAGCCGATAATCACACCGCCCGCTTCGGGGCGCCAGTAGCAATTGTTATTGACATCAACTGTAAATGGCGCATCGGAAGGAATCGCCACCGAAGTTCTGACATAAACTTTTTGTCGGCGAACCGGCTCCAGCGGCAAATCCACTCCGGCCATTCGCCCGACCTCACCGGCAAACGGGCCGGCGGCATTTATCACGTTGCGGGTCTGCAGGATACCCCGATCGGTTTCCACGCCGCAGACCCCTTTTGCATCCGTTTGAATCCCGCTCGCCTTGGTGTTCAAAAAGAATCTGGCACTACTGCCTTTGGCAAATCCCTGGGTCGTTTCATGGCAGGACAGCCATCCATCCCGCTGCCGGAAAGTTGCGGCCAAAACCGAGGATGAGACAAACGGAAAGCGCTTGAGGATCTCTTCACCTTCTAAAAATTGTGAATCGGTAACCCCGAGGCTGTGTTGCTGGGTAATATTTTCTTTGAGATCATCCACGGTCTCCGGGTTATCGGTAAGAAAGAGATATCCCTGCTGCTTGATAGAAATGTTGTAGCCCGCTATCCCAATTACTTCGTCAAAATGCTCAAACATCTCGATGCTGGGTATGGCCAAAGACGCCATGGCCGGCTCCGTAAATTGCGCCCGAAAACATTCCGCTGAAGCAGGTGTGGTCAATGTTGACAGGCCATCCCGCATCTCGACTAAAACGACGTCCAATCCGGCCCTGGATAACCAGAAAGCCGTGGCCGTGCCCACAATGCCTCCGCCGATCACGACCGCATCGGTCTGGCCAAAATCGCTGTCAGTCGGTGTAAAAATCTTTCCCATTTCCGCAACCCTCCTTTTATTGAAAATGCCGAATCAATAGCATCTATAACTGCATATAATTGGTATGTCAATATGTTTTTCAGATGGTCTGACCAATTTTTAGGTTTTTTTTAGATCGGCTTCTTTTCGATAAAATCAAACAGTGAATCTAATTAATACTTTTAATAATTATTCAGGTAGGTTGTCGGATATTAAGAAAATTAGGCCAACTGTAAAGCATATGGAGATGCAAAGACTGGTCAGCATGATGGGGGAAAACCAATTTTGGCGGTTTTAAAGGCTCGCCTATTGAGCTGGCTGGAAAACGAGTTGTGTAAAATCCGAGATGTGAAATATTCCATTATGGACCGGACTCAGAGACTCGCAGTGAATCGAATCAGGTTGATCTCGTTGAAACAGCCCTTTACTGCTTCTTTTTTTTCCTGACTTTCATTGTTCGCTTCATCAGCCAGATCAACGGTTTGGTTAAAAAGCCCTCCATATCCTCCTGCACGTCATTGAGCAAATCCGGTATGGGAAGATGCTGGGGGCATTTTTCCAGACATTCTTCGCATTGCACACACATGGAAGCCAGTGATGGCTCGTCTGTAACAATTCCGCCGTTAAAAAAAACATACATTAATTTCGCTGCCTTATCCTTGAAAGTATGCCTGGAATTGTAAAATTCAAAACAGCTTGGAATATTCACCCCTGCCGGGCAAGGCATGCAATACTGGCATCCAGTGCATCCGACCTTCATCACCCTTCTAAATTCAGCAGCCGCATCCTCGACCAATTTTATTTCTTTTTCAGAAAAAGAGTTTGGCAGGGCTTTTTCGGCCAGGGCCAGGTTTTCGTTTATGTGGTTATCGTTATTCATCCCCGATAGAACAACAGTGACCTCGGGATGATTCCAGATCCAGCCCAACGACCAACCGGCAGGCGTTTTCTTATGATCGGCCTTTGCCCAGATATCTTTTACGGTTGATGGTGGGGTTTTGGCCAGATTCCCACCCCGCAATGGTTCCATGATGATCACCGCCATGTCTTTGGATGCCGCATATTGTAATCCGGCTGTCCCGGCCTGATTCTGGGTGTCCAGATAATTGTACTGAATCTGGCAAAACGTCCAGTCATAGTCATCCACGATGCCGTTAAATTCTTCCGCCAACCCGTGAAATGAAAACCCGGCATTGATGATCTTGCCCTTTTTCAACGCATCATCCAAAAACTCGATGACGCCGTTCCGCTTTGCCGTTTCCCAGAGTCCACCGCTCAGACCATGGATCAGATAATAATCGATGCGGTCGGTTTTCAGTTTTGACAGCTGCGCATCCAAAATATTGTCCATATCCTCTTTGGAATGGGTTCTCCAGTGGGGAAGCTTGGTGGCGATCTTTACCTTATCCCGACAATTATTTTCAGATAGGACTTTACCCAGAAACGGCTCGCTTTTACCGTTATGATAGGGAACTGCCGTATCAAAATAATTTACGCCCCGATCCAACGCATAAATGATCTGCTTTTCGGCAAGTTTTTGATTAATGGATTGCATCCTCACCGGGAGCCGCATACATCCATATCCAAGTACGGATAGTTTATCCCCGTTTTTGGGCACTTCGCGATAAAGCATCGTAATTCTCCTTTGCAATTTTATGCCTAAATATCTCCGTCTATAACAGCAGTATTGATCACACCAATAGATAATTCCATCGGCTTTTCCCACCATCTTGCAGCGGGAATACTCACACCGTAAACGGTGGTTTCACCCACAACAGGCGTTGCGATGTTGACATTTTTAAAATTCGCTGCGGCTGTTAACCGCACCATCGGTTCATACCAGGGATGCAGCGCAAGGTTAAACGTGGCCCAGTGAATCGGGTGCAAAACGTTTCCTTTTAGATCCAGGTGCGCCTGAACGGTTTGCTCGGGAAACATGTGCACCTTCGGCCACGATTTGCCATACGCCCCGCATTCAACAAAGGTCATGTCGAATGGACCGTACCTGTAGCCGATCTGTTTAAAGCCTTCAAAGTAACCTGAATCTCCACTGAAAAATAGTTTGTGCGATGGCGTTTTGATGACCCATGATGCCCACAGTGTTTTATTGCGGTCGGTGATACCGCGTCCCGAAAAATGCAGTGCCGGCGTTGCAGCTACCATCAAGTTTTGATCGAGCCGGTATTCTTGCCACCAGTCCAGCTCGACGATTTTATCCCGGGTTACCCCCCAGTCTATAAGCTGAGCACCGACCGCCAGCGGGACGATAAATTTATTTGACTTTTCAATTAACCGCTGCACGGAGAACTTATTGAGATGGTCGTAGTGATCGTGGGAAATAATGACAGCGTCTATTTTTGGAATCTGCCGGATGTCCAGAGGCACATCACCGTTAAAACGGGTCGGGCCAAATACGGATATGCGCTTTTCAAACACCGGGTCAATCAGAATTTTGTACCCGTCAATATTGATCATTAGCGATGAATGACCCAGCCATGTGACGTTTAATTGATCGCTGCCCTGGTTGTTGAAGTGCGACAAATCCACCTGTTTGACCGGCAGCTCTGTGTCCGGTGTTCGATGATTTCTGGTGAAAAGAAAATCCCAGGTGGTCGAAACATAGTCTGTGAAGGACATATTCAGTGCATTTCCCATATGGTTAAATTTTCCGTCTTTATATTGAGGCGAATCCTCTATTTTACCCGGCATGGAATAATCGGAACTACTCGCCACCGGGGTATCGGTGTTGATACACTGCAAAATGGCAATTCCTGTGATGATGCTAATGATAATTTTTAGTTTCATGCGGTTTTAGATTTCCCATTTATTCAAAATTGTTAAATGAACGATCATTTATAAATAAGGTAAATTTTTTATAACTTTATCGCATCCCAGGCTAACATGAATGCTGTTTCAATGTTTTCCGCGTTCAGTTCAAAATCCTGGCATAAACTTGGATTGGCAAGAGCCGTTATGGGATAATACATGAAGGCCGTGAGAATATCAAAATTTACATTTTTAATGATCTTTTGTTCTATTCCTGTTTGCAGCACCTTGATCAAGGGTTCATAATATTGTTCCACTTCTTGTCTATTCACTAAAGAACTGTAAGGCGAACTGGAAAATTGTTCGACAAATTTATAATATTCCAGGTTGTTAGAGATATATTCAAACATATTAAACCATACATTTCTGAATATATCCCTGATTGGCAGCTTGTCGTTAAAATCCTTAAGCAGGGCTTTGCTTAGATTCAGTTTTATTTCGATGTAGGTTGAAACTAAAAGGTCCTCTTTGTTTTTGTAATAAACATATATTGTGGCTGGAGATACACCGGCCTCCCTGGCAATTTTGGACACTGAACTGGAGGCGAATCCGGTTTCATTGACCAGCTTAACCGTGGCCTCAAATAGGGCTGCTTCTTTTGCATCATCCTTGGTTCTCATGGTTCTAAAATAAACGATCATTCATTTATTGTCAAGCAAATTCTCTTTTTTTGAATAATAATCCGTCTCATGTTCAGTAAATTTTTAAAAAAATTAAGCCCCAGATCTTTACATAGATCAGGGGCTTTTTTTCAACCTATATAGTTTTATAATTCTGTATGTTACAATCTTTTCGGGCTATCCGAATCTTTACAAAACCTGCCGGGGTTCGCTTCAGAACGGAATATCATCATCCTCGGGAGCCTGCATGGGCGAACCGGGTCCCGCTCCGACGTCCGGGCCACTCGGTTTATAAGCGTCTCCGGAATCCCTCGATCCCAGCATGATCATCTGAGAGGCAACGATCTCGGTGGTATATCTTTTAACACCGTCCTTGTCTTCCCAGTCCCGGGTCTGTATTCGGCCCTCGATGTAAATCTGCTTGCCTTTGGCAAGGTATTCGCCGCAGATTTCGCCCAATTTGCCGAAGGCGACAATCCGGTGCCATTCCGTGCGGGTTTCTTTTTCGCCCTCCTTGTTGGTCCATGTCTCCGAGGTGGCAATGCTGAAATTGGCAACCGCCAGGCCGCTAGGTGTGTATCGCACCTCCGGGTCCCGGCCTAAATTTCCGATCAGAATGGCTTTATTCAAACCGTTGGCCATTTTTTCCTCCCCCCTGTTGAAGTTAAAATGAATGATCTTTAGTACAAAAAAGGCAGTCCAATGTCAATCCAACCTTTTTAAAACCAAGGTGTTTTTTATCGCGAACGGAATATGGCCATTGGCAATATCTATTGCATGCCAGGGGCGAATGTGATTTTAATTCGAACCGGCACAACAATTTTGGGCGGTACCAAACCATATGAACGATCTAACCGCTGCCAGGCGAATAAATCATGCCCATGACCTCTCCATTTTTCAAGCGCATCAAGCGCCATGTCATCGGCCGGGAACACACATTTTTTGCGGCAACGCCTCCCGGCTTTGAACCGCTTTGCCTCCAGGAGTTGTTGAATTTTCAGCCGGCTGTCGGCAATGCCCGGGTAACCCCCGGTGGTGTGGAATTTAAGGGGCGGCTCGATGACTGTTACCGTGCGAATTTAAATCTGCGCCTGCCCAACCGTATTTTAATGCGCATCAGTGCATTCAAATCATCCAATTTCAGACAGCTTGAAAGAAAAGTGGGCGATACCCCCTGGGAACTGTTTCTGCACCCCGGGAGCCTTTTAAAGGTGCATGTGGCCACAAAGCATTGCCGATTGCATCATTCAGCCGCAATCTCAGAAAGATTTCAGAAAACCATCGACCGCCATCTTTCCGGACTTAATCCTGAAAAAAAGGACCCGGAGATCGCAAATGCGGAACAAAATATTTTCGTCCGCGGCAAGGATGATTGCTTCACCGTATCGATTGACAGCAGCGGCGAACTTCTTTACAAACGCGGACTGAAAAAACACACGGGCAAAGCACCGCTGCGAGAAACAATTGCGGCGGCTGCACTGCTGTTGGCAGGTTACGAGGGCAGTCAACCACTGATTGATCCGATGTGCGGCGCCGGAACGTTTTCCCTGGAAGGCGCACTGATGGCCAAGCGCATTCCGGCGGGCTGGTTCCGCGATTTTGCGTTTGCGGGATGGCCCTCATATCTTGCGAAGCGATGGGACTATATCAGGCGTCAGGCCAAATCCGGCTTTGTGCAGCCCGAACAGCCAATGATCTTTGCTTCAGACACGGATTCCGACGCCTGTCAAAAAATAGAGGATTGTGTTGAAGAATACAGCCTGTCCGATGCCGTCAGGGTATATCAAAAAGATTTTTTTGATCTAACTCCCCGGGAACTTACCGATCAGATGGGGGTCATTTGTATTAACCCGCCTTACGGCCGACGACTCGGCCAAAAGCATGATTCCCAAAAAATATTTTATGCCATTTGTGACAAACTCAAAAGTGATTACTGCGGATGGAAGCTGGTGCTAATTGCACCCAGCAGAAAACTGGCCGGCACGGTTCCTTTTGCGACAGAGGCTTATCCCATTGTGCACGGTGGATTGAAACTGACCTTGCTGGTTGGAAAAATCAATTGAAGTTTAATTAGATGGTTGTGTTTGACCAATTCACGCTTTTTTATTCACCACAAAGGCGCGAAGACCACAAAGAGTAATACAAAAATTTTTTACTTCTTAACTTTATGTCCTTCGTGATCTTCGTGGTTAATTTATAGCGGTTCGGGACCGCAAAGATTTTCAGCCTTGGCTGCCGCACGGCCGCAATTCTTACAGACGAATTGAGGGTTGCGCACATACTTTTTGTATTCTTCCAGATTGTTTTTCACAAATCCGACATTTTCAGCCATGCACAAATGGGCCTCATGCCCCTCATGCGGCTCCGTCAGGTGTTGGGGAAGTGGAAACCACTCGGCCATAATCTCACCCCCTTAGTATTTTTCAGAATTTATTGAATCAACTGAAGATTCAAAACCTAATTTAAAAATAAGAACCAATATAGTGGTGTCAATTAGAGGCGATTTCATATTTGACAGTCCGGCGCTTCTTATCTATTATCACCACGAAACGACTAAAAAGCTGGCACAGAGGCCAGCCCTACACAAGACAAAAAATTGCATCTTGTGAACAGTAGGGCGGCCCTCTGCGGCCGCCATTTCAAGCCCGCGCAGAAGCTCGGCCCTGCATGTAATTTAGCAAATCTGGTCGTAATGAATTTTATGGAGGTGACCCATGGATCTTAAAAAATTGCGCGTGAACGGCAAGCGCCTGCAACAGTCTCTTGAGGAAATGGCAAAAATAGGCGCAACCCCCGGTGGGGGCGTACAGCGCCTGACCCTGTCCGATGAAGACAAACAGGCCCGGGATCTTTTTGTAAAATGGCTCAAAGAACTGGACCTGGAGATTACCATTGATGAAATGGGAAGTATCTTCGGCAAAAGGCCTGGAAAAAACAACGACCTGGAACCGGTAATGAGCGGTTCCCATATCGATTCCCAGCCGAAGGGCGGGCGCTTTGATGGGATCTTAGGCGTCATGGGGCCCCTGGAAGTATTACGCACCCTGCACGAAAATAATATCGAAACCGAAAGACCGTTTATCATAGTGGATTGGACCAACGAAGAAGGGTCCCGATTTGCCCCGGCGATGGTGGCATCCGGGGTATGGGCCGGAGCGCTCGAACGTGATTGGGTCTATGACCGTAGCGATATTACCGGCAAACGCTTTGAAGATGAGTTGATCCGCATCGGATACAAAGGAAGCGCACCGGCAAAAAAATGGCCGGTACACTGCTATTACGAATATCATATCGAACAGGGGCCGATGCTGGAACGCGAAGGCAAACAAATCGGTGCCCCCAAAGGGATCCTGTGTCTGCACTGGTATGATGTCTATCTCGAGGGAGAGGCCAACCAGGTCGGACCGACCCCGATGGAAGGTCGGCATGATGCGCTATGCGCCACAGCCGAGATGATTTTGAAAGTTAACGAACTCCCGGACCGCATGGGGGGCAATATGGTGGCCACTGTCGGCGAAATACAGAATTATCCAAATTCCAGAAATATCATTCCGGATAAAGTTCATTTCACGGTGGACATCCGCTCCTGGGACGACGACCATGCCTTAAAGGCCTGGGAAGTCGTCCGCAAAGACTTTGAAGATATTGCGGCTCGCAGGGGCTGCCCGATCAAAATAGAAGAAACCTGGCGGGTAGAGCATTCGCCTTTTGACGAAAAGCTGGTACAGGGCATTCTGAACGCTGCTGATGATCTGGGTTATTCCAGCCTGCACATGGTCAGCGGCGCCGGTCATGATGCCAGCTATATGAATCAGGTTTGCCCGACCGCAATGATATTTGTCCCCAGCATCGGCGGCCGCAGCCACGTCGAAGTCGAAAACACCACCTGGGAAGACTGTGAAGCCGGCGCCAACGTTCTGCTGCATGCAATACTGCAATCGGCCAATGAGAAATAGGGCCGGTGCTTGCATCCCGACTTATGGGCGGGGCCTCCGTGCCGGCGAGGAAACGGCGGCCGCAGAGGGCCGCCCTACTCCAAAATTAATCGCATATTATGCCATTGAGACACAGAAAAAATGTCCGCCTTAAAAAAGAAATATACTCAAATCAAAATCAAATTTTTAGCATAACCATATGCACAAAAGATAGGCGACCTATTTTCGGAAAAGAACTTTGGGCAAAGACGATTATTGAGACCTTTCAGACAGAGCATTTCCACAAAAACACAAAATCTTATGCATATTGCCTCATGCCGGACCATTTACACCTTCTGGTTTCACCCAAAAATGACAACTTAATTGGCTTTATAAGAAGATGGAAAAGCTACACCGCAAATCTTTTGAACAAATCCGGTTTGGATGGACCTTGCTGGCAAAGAGGTTTCTATGATCATGCCTTAAGAAGGGATGAAGATATTCGAACCACCACCGAGTATATTGTTCATAATCCGGTTCGCAAACATATTACACAGCATTGGAGAGAATACCCATATTCCTGGCACAAATGGATGTAAGGCCGGGCCTCTGCGCCGGTCTAAAGAAGGCGGCCGCAGAGGGCCGCCCTACGTTTCGACAAAGACAATTTGCGGGATGTAGGGCTGGCATCCGTGCCAGCCAGAAGTAGGCATAAATAAAAAGGTGTAAGCGAAATTGTCTGCTTACACCTTTTTTTTTAACCGCTAACGGGCTAACTGGACAAGGCGCTCAACCAGCTAACCCAATTAAAAATTTTCGAAAGGCTCTCGTTTGATGAACCGCCCCCGGCCGATCTCACCGACAAACTCCATCTGATCGCCGTTCCACTGGGATACCTTTTTGCCGCGCGAATAAACCGCGCTGGGCATACCGGTAACCTCAAAGCCCTCATAGGGGGTATAATCAACATTCATATGCAGTTTGCTCTGGGTGACGGTAAACTTCTGGTCCGGATTAAAGACCACAATATCAGCATCCTTGCCCACCGCAATTTCACCTTTGTCTTTGAGGCCGAACATGCGGGCCGTGCCGCATGAAAGCACGTCCACCATTTTCTCAAGCGAGATGCGCCCTTTGGCCACGCCTTCTGAATGCAACATGATCAGAAGCGTTTCGATTCCCGGGGCGCCGTTGGGGATTTTTTTGTAATCGTCTTTACCGTTCATGTCTTTTTTGCCGTTAAAATCAAAGGGGCAATGGTCGGTGGCAACGACCTGCAGATCGCCGCCGCGCAAGCCTTCCCACAGGGCCGCGTTGCTTTCCTTGGTTCTCAGCGGCGGGGACATGACATACTTGGCGCCGTTCCAGTCCGGTTCCTTGTATCGCTCTTCATCCAGCAGGAGATACTGCGGGCAGGTCTCGGCATAGATATGAATGCCCCGGTCGCGGGCCTGTTTAACAATCCAGAGGCCTTCCTTTGATGACAGGTGCACGATGTAAATTCGAGAGCCGCTCATCTCCACCATTTTAGACGCCCGGTAAATGGCCTCTTCCTCGGCCAGATTCGGCCGGCTGACCGCATGGTAATAGGGATCTAATTTGCCTTCTTTTGCAAGCGCCGCATTCATGTGATCAATAACGTGAACGTTTTCCGCATGCACCTGGACCAGGCCGCCATACTGTTTGGTCTTTTCCAAAAGCTTGATCATGGTGGCATCATCGACCCTGAAGTCATAGACCATAAAGATCTTAAAGCTGGGGGTGCCGTAATCCTGGCAGGCGTTTTTGACTTCCTCGATGACTTCCGGCCGGGGATCCATAACGGCCGGATGCAAAGAATAATCCACTACAACCTTTCCCTCGGCCAGCGCTTTTTTGCGCTCCAGGGCTTCGAGCAGGGTTTCGCCTTTTTGCTGCAGGTCAAAATCCACCACACAGGTCACACCGCCGCAGGCCGCTGCAATGGTTCCGGTTTCATAGTCATCCTGGGCATAGGTTCCCATAAACGGCATGCAAAGGTGTGTATGCGGGTCAATGGCGCCGGGAAGAATATAGTGTCCCTTGGCATCAACCACCTCATCTGCCGGGTTGTCCAAACCCGTCCCGATCGTTTTTATTTTGTCGCCATCTGCAAACACATCAGCCACATAACGACCGGTGGCATTAACGATTGTACCGCCTTTAAATAACACACTCATCGGGGCCCTCCTTTGTAAATGGCTCTAGTTTAATGTCTTTCTCCATATTTTTATCCATAACCGCAGTTTCCTGACGGTTCCAATCCCCGGGCATTTCCTTGTAGGAAATCAGATCCGGAACCGGGCAGACAAATTTGCACAGCATACAGCTCAAGCATTTATCTTCGATCAATTTCGGCCGCCGATTTGCCGCATCCCATTCAATGGCCTGGCCGGCAGCATCCTGACAGACGATATAGCACTGGCCGCAGCCGATGCACTGATCCAGATCATACTGGGTAATTCCCTGACGCTCCAAATCAAAGGCCTCGGTTTCGTGGAGATTCGGCAAGGCTTTGCCCACCAGATCCGAGATCTGTTTTACACCCCTTTCGGTCATAAAATCCGAAAGACCTTCGATCATGTCTTCAACGATGCGATAACCGTAGTGCATAATGCCGGTGGTCACCTGAATCGTTGAGGCCCCCAGCAGGATGTATTCAAAGGCATCGACCCAGGTCTCGATGCCGCCGATGCCCGAAAGCGGCAGATTCAGCTCATTATTCTGGGCCATGGAGGCGATGAAATTCAATCCGATGGGTCGCACGGCCGGACCGGAGGTCCCGGAGATGGCACCTTTGCCAAAAACGTTGGGCGTGGGAACAAAATCATCCAGACCGACTGAGGAAATGCCCCGCACCGTATTGATGGCGGAGATGGCGTCCGCGCCACCATTTTTGGCATACATGGCCGGTTCATTCATATCCGTAATATTGGGCGTCATCTTCGCCATTACCGGAATAGATACCACATCTTTAACGGCTGCGGTAAAGCCTTCGAGCAGCTTAAAGGCCTGGCCGACCTTATGACCGGCTCCCTCGATGCACATGTGGGGGCAGGAAAAATTAAGCTCCAGTATATCGGCTCCGTTGTCTTCGGCGGCCTTGGCCAGATAAGCCCATTCATCCGTGAAAAAACCCATGATACTGGCGATGATGGGATGATCGGGGTAATTCTTCTTTAAATACAGGAACTCGGCGAGGTTATCCTTCAAAGAACGATCGGATATCATTTCAACATTTTGCACCGCCATTGCCTTTTTGCTGCCGTAGTGCACGCAGTGCATGCGGGGCGAGGGATGGACGATCGGCAGCCGATCCGAATTCAAGGTCTTAAATACCACCCCGCTCCAGCCGGCATCAAATGATCGCGCCACCATCTCGGCACTGTTGGAAACCGGTGATGATGAGAGCAGAAACGGGTTTTTAAATTTTACTCCGCAAAAGTCTATGGATAAATCGACATTGTTAACCACGATTATTCCTCCTTCTTCAAAGGCTCAGAGGTTCCGGGTTCAAGGACCTGTTCGATTGGTTTTATTGGTCTTATTGGTTAGATTGGTTGGCTTAAACCGAACCAATTGAACGAATTAAACCAATTAAACAAATGTAACGGTTGAAAGCTGCCTGAACCCTGAACCTACTTTTTTAGATATTCTTTAATAGCCCGGGCGGCTACTTTACCGTCCTGAACCGCCTGAACCACCAGAGCCGGCCCGCGAACGATATCACCACCGGCAAAAATGCCGTCAACCGAGGTTTTCCCGGTCTCCGGATCGGCTTTGATGAGCTTTTTACCATCAACAGCAACATTGGGATACCAGTCGGGAGATTTTTCTGGAGCAATGTTTCCAATAGCTTCAATCACGATATCGGCATCCATGATCCATTCCGAACCTGGTATTTCTAGTGGCCTTCTTCTGCCGGATGCATCCGGTTCTCCCAATCGGGTTCGGACCAGTTTCAGTCCCTTGAGCCGATTCTTTTTATCGGTCACATAATCCACCGGCTGATTCAGCAGCAGAAAATGAACCCCGGCTTCCTGGGCTTCAATACGCTCATCGGGCTCTGCCGGCATCTGGGAATAAGACCGCCGGTAAACCAGATAGACATCTTTGGCTCCCAGTCTGACGGCAGATTCGATGCAATCCATGGCCACCGATCCGCCGCCGATGACCGCAACGGTTTTGTCCTTGAATTTCTTTTCCATTTGCTTGAAGCGTTCGTCGCTTAGCGCTTCCAAATAGTCTACCGACGAATACAGGCCCTCGATATTTTCCCCTTCCGGTTTGAGCGTAGCTGCATCCCACAGCCCCGGCGCCAGAAATATTGCATCAAAGCCATCTTTCAGGAGCTTTTCCGCTGCGTTCTTTCCTTCAATCGGTGTATTGCACTGGAATTTAACGCCCAGCGCTTTAATGTCTTCCATTTCATGTTCAAGAAAATCCAGATCGAATCGGTAAAACACCACCCCGTAACGCAAAACACCGCCGGGTTCCGGTCGCGCCTCAAAAACCGTCACCTGATAGCCGTCTTTAGCCAGTTCGGCCGCACAGCTCAATCCACCCGGGCCGGAACCTACTACCGCGACTTTTTCGGATCGCAGTTCAGGTTTTTCAAATATTTTGAAGCCTCTTTCCCAGGAATGTTCCACTAAGAAGCGCTGGATTTTACCGATCTGAATGGGCCGGTCAGCACCTTCGGGTCGATTCAGAGACTTAAACATGGCGCTGCATTTTTCTTCGCAAAGCCGCGACGTCGGGCAAAGAACCCCGCAGGCACCTCCCATGATATTGTTTGCTTTAATGGTGCGGATGGCACCGGTGACATTTTTAAACCGCAGCTTGCGGATAAATTCACCCGGTTTCGTATCGGCCGGACACCCCTCTGAGCAGGGAGCGTCATGGCAAAGCAGGCAGCGGTCCGCTTCGGCAATGGCCTGGGCCAGATCAAGCCCTTTGCTCATTTTCTTAAATTTATCTAAATTACTCACAATTCTTCCTCCTTGCGGATAATATTAGGTTCAGCAGGTTAGCAGAAAGACATTTTGCCGGTTGAGGTAATCGGGTCTTGGGATCATGGGAATTTTTCATTTGGCGAATGTAACGAGACGATTTGTTTACCAAAACTGGAAGTTTAAGCTTTTCATAAATAATTGTCAATTGCTAATCTCTTTAAAGTCTGAAGAAGGATTCCTTTAATATTTTTAATTTTAAAAAAGCTTGACGGCAAATGATGATACCCATATAAGAAAGCTAATTTATCAACCGTGAAGACCGCGACTTTGATTCTTTAAGTCGGAACAACTGCATTTGCCTGCCAGTCAATAAAAAGCATCATTTTAAAATATAAATATCCATCTAACAATCATAACCACCTAAGGGGGAAAAGGTGTCCAGAATTGTAAAATGTGCCCACATCCAGGCATCCAACGCCAAACATGACGGAACACCGACTGAAATCAAGGAAGCCATGATCCGGAAACATATCCCGTTAATCGAGGAAGCCGGTAAAAAAGGCGTAAACATCCTCTGTTTGCAGGAGATTTTCTACGGCCCCTATTTTTGTGCCGAACAGGATATCAAATGGTATCAAACCGCCGAGCCGGTTCCCGGGCCGACCACCGAACGTCTGGCCGAATATGCTAAAAAATACCAGATGGTCATGATTATCCCGGTCTATGAAATGGAGATGGAAGGAGTTTATTTTAATACGGCCGCCGTCGTTGATGCCGACGGCTCCTACCTGGGAAAGTTTCGAAAAATTCACATCCCCCACACCTGGCCGGGATTCTGGGAAAAGTTTTATTTCAAACCGGGCAATCTGGGGTTTCCCGCCTTTGAAACCGCCTACGCCAAGATCGGCATCTATATTTGCTACGACCGCCATTTCCCGGAGTGTGCC
The DNA here is from genome assembly GCA_963706575.1 of uncultured delta proteobacterium. Taxonomy (GTDB): domain Bacteria; phylum Desulfobacterota; class Desulfobacteria; order Desulfobacterales; family JAHEIW01; genus JAHEIW01. The sequence goes on from CAVPNL010000015.1 coordinate 151,424, forward strand.
CGGCTGCTGGCACTCAATGGGGCCGAGATACTGTTTAACCCATCGGCAACCACATCGGGTAAATCTCAGTATTTGTGGGAACTGGAACAACCGGCTCAGGCAGTGGCCAACGGCGTATTTATCGGCGCCAATAACCGAATCGGTCTTGAAAAACCGTGGGAATTTGGCAAATTTTACGGTTCCAGCTATTTCGTAGACCCCCGCGGCGAAATGCTGGTGAAAGGCAGCGAAGATAAAGACGAAGTCGTTATCGCCGACCTCGATCTCGAACTCATCCGCGAAGTCAGGGACGGCTGGCAGTTTTTCCGGGACCTGCGGCCGGATCAGTATACGGATCTGACGCGAACCGTCGGCTCATAAAATAGCAAGGCAAGACTCATTATTAGGCTAATCGAATTTGAAGATGCTGCGTTTAACGCTTCAAATTCGTCAGAAGGAGGGAGGTATTCGTAATTTTTAATAATCCCCGCAAAGGGGGCAAACGGATAAGGAGGTCAACAGATAATGAGCGAAGAAAACGCACAGGAAAAGCAACACTGGATTGTTTATCCGCTTGGCAGTAAACCCAAGTGGCCGCTGGCGGTATTGCTGGGCATTCAGCAATACCTGACCATGTTTGGTGCCACGGTCCTCATCCCCTTCATTGTCGGCGGGGCCATGAAACTGCCCCCGGAAGAGCTGGCATTGATGATTTCAACCATCTTTTTTACGTCCGGTCTGTGCACCCTGATCCAGCAATCAGCTCTGGGCAATAAATTACCGGTTATTCAGGGTGGTACCTTTTCGTTTCTGGGGCCCACATTTGCCATCATCGGCATGGTGGCCGCCAAGAAACTGACCGGGGCGGAACCCATGTGGCAAATTCAGATCCAGCATGTGGCCGGTGCAATTATGATCGCCTCGGTGTTTGAAATTGTCCTGGGATATACCGGCGTCATGGGCTATGTGCGCAAAATTATCAGCCCCATTGTAATCGGCCCCGTAATCGCCATGATCGGTCTGGCACTCTACGGCATTGGTGCGCCCTGGATGGCCAGCAATTGGATCATATCACTGATAACGCTGGTTGCCCTGATTCTTTACTCCCAGGTATTTTCGCAAAAATCGAAAGTTTTTATGCTCTTTCCGGTTTTGCTTGCCATCGCAACCGGCTGGCTTGTATCGCTGATCGGCACGGTAACCGGAATGATTTCTCCTGACAGTCCGGCCTATCTGAAAACCGATCTGATTGCAGCCACCCCCTGGTTCAGCCTGAAACCGCTGGTGCCGTTTAAATGGGGTTTTCCGGATCTCGGCAGTGCAACCCTGTGGGCCGGTGCATTCGGCATGCTGGCCGGTTATCTGGCCTCCATGATCGAGTCCATCGGAGATTACTATGCCTGTGCCCGCATATCCGAGGCGCCGGTGCCGACCGGTCGCATGATCTCCCGCGGCCTGGGGGCTGAAGGCCTGGGTTGTCTGGTGGCCGGTATCCTGCAAACCTGCAACGGGACCACCACCTATTCCGAAAATATCGGTTCTATCGGGTTGACGCGCGTCGCCAGCCGACGGGTGGTGCGCTGCGGTGCAGCGGTTATGCTGATTATTCCCATTGTGGCCAAGTTCGGTGCTGTTCTGGCTACTTTGCCCAAACCGGTGACGGGCGCCATGTTCGTGGGACTGTTCGGAATGATTGCCTCCGTTGGTTTATCCAACCTGCAGATTGTCAACCTGAACAACTCCCGCAACCTGTTTATTATTGGACTTTCTTTCTTTGCGGGACTTTCTGTGCCCTATCATTTCAGCCCGATGCTTTCGGCAAACGCGGTGCCGATTGACTGGAGCGCAGCCGGTGGCTTTATTAAGGTGCTCGGCGATATCCTGCAGGCCATCTTAACGACCGGAATGGCGGTGACCGCCATCCTTGGAATAATCCTGGACAACCTCCTGCCCGGTGCCACCCGGGCGGAACGCGGCCTGGAAGTCTGGGAAAAGGAAGCTTCCGAAGAAGCATGGGCGGAAGCTGAAGCCCAATGGGCCGCGATGAAGGAAGGTGAAGCGCGACCGGTTTAATACAGGTTGCTTGTTCATCTTATAATTTTAAATGGGGGAAAGCGCATCGCGGCTTTTCCCCATTTTTACATTTTTCAAAGGACAGCCAAACGTTGCCGAAACCGCTGCTTTACATCATTTATGTTCTGATGATCATCATCGGGCTGGTGGCCATGTATTCGTTGCTGAATGCGGGCAACCCGGACAGCCTGCTGCGGCCGATTTTCCCGGACCCCAAATATGATCTGTATGTGGCCATGATCTCCTCGGTCGTGGTTTTTATTCTGGGGTTTTTTGTTTTCTTTTCGCGGGATCAGGAAAGCTTTCGGCAGCTGGTGGAACTGAATGCTGAAAAAATAAGGGGGCTGCGCGAGGCCGGTAAAAAGGATGAAGAGATTGCCGATTCCATCCTCGCGGCCATGGGCAGCTATAGTGGATACAAGCATAACATGGCCAGAAAGAAGTTGTTGATATATTTATCCGAGTTCAGATAACAAAAGAAAGTGCCTAAAGTTTAAATTGCCTAAAATGCCTAGAATTCGGAAAGGGTCAAACCTAATTTAAGCATGAAGAGCACGCAAGATTCAGATCTCCTTCTGTTGATCCAATTTTAGGCATTTTAGATCATTTTAAATTTTTACCTCAAAGGCTACCAACAAACATTCCCGTAATCTGCATCTAAAAACGGACGCAAGGAGGGATTCCGCCATAATGGATTTTTTAGGTGAACAGCAGTGGATTCTTATTGCGGTCGTCTTTTTCGGGATCATCGGCTATATTGCCTGGATGCGCTGGCGCGACCGTAAGTGGATCGACGAGCGTTTCGGCAGCCGGCCGATTCTGGCCATGAGCTTCGGGGTGAACTTTTTCGGAAAGGCCTCGGAGCCGGGCAAACCCAGCCGCAGCAGCGGCTTCTTGCTGTTGCTCTCCGATGCGCTGTTTTACCGTAGCCGGGTTAAGAAAATTGAACTGGAGATTCCGGGGACCAGCATCGCACGGGTTTATCACGACCGATCCCACAAAGGTGTGGACCTGCATCAATCGCTGGTTAAAATCGATTTTTTAAACGACCACAACCAGAAAGACACCGCGGCATTTAAAGTCCCCTACCCGCCCCAATGGATGCAGGCAATTGAAAACGCATTCCTCAAAAAGAAGTAAAGATTTAAAGGTCAGGGTTGAAATTAGCCTCAAATTTTTGCGCCCGACCAGGTCCTTAATCCCGCCAAAAGATCAGTTCCGGTTGACATCTTATTTTTCATTTTTAGGTTTAGTTAAATGATCATTTAAAAAAGGAGAATATCATGGATGTCAAAGACTACTGTGAAACGATGAACAGCGAACTGGCCGCCTGGAAATCAAAGCTGAATGAAGTATCTAAAAAAACGGATGCTTTAAAGGGAGCGGACAGGGAAAACGCTGCGCCGATTGTAAAAGATCTGAAGGTCATAATGGGCGACATCGATGAGCGCATCGCAGTGCTGGCACGTGAATGTCCGTCTGAATGGAGCGATGATCAAAGCATTATCGATTCAAAAATATTCCTGGCAAAGGACAAATGGAAGGAAGTCTGGGGGGCACTGGGCGAGGATGATTCCGAATACGGCATCGGCGGCGCCTAAAACTGATTTCAAAATCCCGTCTAATGTCCGAATTCTGTGTTGAATGCCGCCTCAAAATACTCACATACTATTGTGTATGCTCCGTTATTGAGTATGCCTACGCATTGCCTTCGAATATAATCTGGGGCTTTGAAACCAGTTTTACAATACTAGAAAAATTGCTCATTTCCAAATAGGATTGCTTAAATCCGAACTTCGCTTTATCAATTTAATTCAGTCCGTATTCAACTATTTTGTTTTTTTCTTTTCTGCAGGCATAAGCAGGCAGAGCAGAATGCAGAAGCCGGCAGCCACTGTCACCGTCCAAAAAACACCGCCGACGCCTCCCATAACTGCGTCTTGAACCATATGGCGCAGCGCATCGGGCATTGTTGCCTGAGCCTCCGGGTGCAGCAGGCTCTCTACCTGGCCGGGTAAATGACGCATCAGGTCGGAGTTGCGCACCGATTCAAACAGGTTGGAGAATCGGGCTGCAATAAAGCTGCCGCATATGCCCACCCCCACAGCTCCCCCCAGAGTTCTGGCGAACTGGTTCGAAGAGGTGGCCACCCCCAGGTCTTTTTCATCCAGACATGATTGGACCACCAGAAGCGTGGAAAGTGCCACCCATCCCATTCCGATGCCGATCACGAAAAAATTGAAAAAAACATAATAAGTTGAGGTCGCCGGTGTAAAGGTCAAGGTCACGGCGCACCCCGCCATAAGGCACAAAGCTCCCGCCACGGCGGTTCCTTTGCGCCCCACCCGGTCGATAAATTGTCCCAGGACCAGGGCACCCAGGGACCATCCCAGGCTAAGCGAGAGCATGCTAACGCCCACTACCATAGGAGATCGGCCTTGAGCTCCCTGTATAAATAGGGGAGCAAAGGCAAACATGGAAAAAATGACAAAACTGCTGAGAAATACCGCGGCGTTAGCGGTGCTAAATCCGCGTATGCGAAAAAAAGCGATGGACAGGATCGGATCTTTTGCTCGATGTTCAATCGCAATAAATGCGATGATGCAGGCCAGCGAAAGGATCAGCAGGCCAATGATCAGCGAGGAACTCCAGGCATAATTCCTTCCTCCCAGCAAAAAGGCGAACAGTAAAGCCAGGACAGCAGTAGACAGGCTGGCTACGCCGGCGAAGTCCATGGAAACCTTATCTTTTTTGGCCCGCACATCCAGAAGATAAGCCCCGATGCCCCAGAAGGAAATCAAGCCCAGGGGAATGTTGATAAAAAATATCCAGCGCCACGAAAAATAGGAAACGATAAACCCACCCAATGTGGGTCCAAGAACGCTGGCAATACCCCATACTGAGCTGGCAAACGAAAGGGTGCGTCCCCGGCTCTGGGGCGGCGATACGTCCGCCAGGACGACATAAACCAGCGCAAAAATCGCTCCGGCGCCGATACCCTGAAACGCACGGGCAATGATCAATGCGATCATGTTAAAAGCGAAACCGGCAGCCACAGAAGACAAGATAAATAATCCGATTGCTGCAAGGAAGAGGCTTCGGTTTTTGTATAGATCGGCCAGTTTGCCAAAAATAGGAAGAGACACGGCTCTGGCAAGAAAATAGGACGAATACACCCAGCTGTACAGGTGCAGCCCGCCCAGTTCAGCCACGACCGTGGGCATGGCCGCAGACACCACCAGGGCATCCATGGCACCCAGAAAAAGAGCCAAAAGTGCCGCAATAATAACGGCCCAGCGCTGCGTTGGAGAAATCGTCAAAACCGGTTATCCTTACCACAAAAAATTGCTTATTTTCATAATGTTTCTCATTTAGCCGGCATCTTGCAAGGTCAGAGGCAATAATACAAGATACCCAACCGACCTTTAGGGCGTTAGATCATGTTCGAGGGCATTTTAAAAACTAAACTCGTTTCAAAACACTTAGGTTTTGGTTCAGGGCTCCCGCAAGGCGCAATAATAAATTGAAAACATTAAACCGGCTTTTAAGGCCTTAGATTTTGTTCGAGGGTAAGGCGCGAGCCGATTCAAAAGCGGAGCGTACACGTGAGTACGTGAGCATTTTGAAGCGGCTTGCAACGCAGCCATTCGGGCAAAAGATGAGGCCTTAAAAGCCGGTTTAGGGGAGGGCCGTGCCCCAATCGTACCGCCGCTTAATATACTTAAGGATTAAGGATGTCTCGGTTCGAACGACGCCGTTTATTTTGTATATTTTATTAAAGATTACATCATTGAGCTCATCTAAAGACTTGGCCACAAACTCGGTGTAAATGTCCGAATCTCCCGTGGCATGAACGACAAACCAGATCGATTTGAGTTTCGACAATTCCTTTGTAACGCTCTCAATTTTGTTGATATCAACCTTAATCCTGAGAATGCCGACAATCTTAAAACCCAGCTTTATCGGATTGCTGACCGCCACGATCTGAATGAATTCTTCTTCAATCAGGCGGTTTAACCGGCTGCGTACCGTCGCCTCCGACACCCCCAGCCTCTTGGCAATTTCGGTATTGGGTATGCGACCGTCCTTTTGCAACAGCTCGATCATCTGACAATCTATCTGATCCAGCATTTTCTTTTTATTGGATGAATTATTCCGCTTCATGGTTCCTCCAATTATGGAATGACGAATAGCTAGTTTCCATCCGGTCCGCCACAAGCGGATTTCCGGGGAACTAAAGCATAGCGCATGGCGCATGGAACAAAGCAGCATAGCGTTTTGAATAAAACGATGCGATGTATTTTTTTTCGCTCTGCGCCCTGCGCTTACCCCTTTGCGATTAAGTATGTTTCGAGGGAGACTCTACCATTGCAAAATAAAAAAAACAACAATTATTTGTTTGATAACGTTATATGTGGAACACAAATTGATTTAATTCGTTTTTTTTTAACATTTAATTTTTATTTTTCGCAGAAAGATAAAAATTAATTCTTGACAACAAAATAGGATTTGCCTAAAGTTGCTTAAAATTGATATTGAATCAAAAACCGTTTACCCTTTCAGGGTTCAGGGTTAAGTTCGCAATCAAGATGACCCGGCTCGGCTGCCTTCGACATGAGCTCAGGCCGCAGGCTAAACGTTTAACTCTGAAAATATAAATGATCACTGAGTATAAGAAATCAGCAAAGGAGGATGCGATATGTCACTGCCATTAATGAAAAATTACATCAACGGTGAATGGGTGGAATCCAACTCTAAAACGATGGGGGATGTATGGAACCCGGCCCAGGGAGAAAAAATCGCCCAGGTCGCCTACGGAACCAGCGAAGACGTTGATAAGGCCGTCAAAGCCGCCAAAGATGCTTACTGGGAATGGCGCACCACGCCGCCGCTGACGCGTGCCCGTTATTTGTTCAGGCTCAAAGATGCCTTTGAGGAAAATTTCGAGGATATCGCCCGGGTTCTGACCACCGAGCAGGGTAAGTGCATCGACGAAGCGCGCGGCGAAGTCCGGCGCATGATCGAAAATGTTGAGCATGCCACCGGTGTCACCACACTGATGACCGGCTATACGCTGGAAGACATCGCCAAAGACATCGATTGCATGGGCCATCGCCAGCCGCTGGGCGTTTTCGCAGCCATTGTTCCGTATAACTTCCCGGGAATGGTGGCCTGGTGGTTTTTGCCATATGCCATTGTCTGCGGCAACACTTTTATTGTCAAGCCATCCGAACAGGTTCCCATGACCCAGACCAAAATCTTTGAGATCATCGATGAGGTCGGTTTCCCCGAAGGCGTTGTCAACATGGTCCACGGCTCCCGCGACGTCGTCAATGGGTTGCTGGATCATCCGGACATTGAAGGCATCTCTTTTGTGGGATCCACACCCACGGCAAAATATATCTACCAGCGCTGCGGTGCAACCGGCAAACGGGTTCAGGCGCTGGGCGGAGCCAAAAACATCGTGGCGGTCATGCCGGATGCCGAACTGGAAGCGTCCATGCCCTCCATGATCACTTCGTTTTACGGATGTACGGGGCAGCGCTGTCTGTCCGGATCGGTGCTGGTGCCGGTGGGAGACGTTGCCGACGAGCTGGTTGAAAAATTTACATCTGCGGCCAAGGTGATGAAAGTCGGCAGCGGCCTGGATGAACAGTCCGGTATGGGACCCCTGGCAACAGCAGCCCATAAAGAAAAAGTATTGGGCTACATCGAAAAAGGTATCGAAGAAGGCGCGGATCTGGTTATGGACGGGCGCGATTTTAAAGTCGCTGAATATCCGAACGGGTTTTTTGTTGGACCGACACTCTTTGACAATGTCAAACCCGATATGACCATCGCCAAAGAAGAAATCTTCGGCCCGGTGGTCAGTGTAGTGCGCGCCAAAGATCTGGATGAGGTCATCAACCTGATCAACACGCGCGGTTTTGCCAACGCGGCCTGTATTTACACCAACGATGGAGCCACCGCCCGCGAATTCAAATACCGCGTCATACCGAGCATGGTGGGCATCAATATCGGTATCGCTGCTCCGATGAGCTTTTTCCCGTTTGGTGGTTCCGGAAATTCGATGTTTGGCGACACCAAAGCGCACGGACAGGAGATCTTTAACTTTTTTACGGATACCAAAGTCGTCATACAACGCTGGTTCTAAATTGGTTTTAAAAACTCATCTAACGCCCGCTGGCCGCGTTGCGAACCGGTCCGAAATACTCACGTACTATCGTGTAGGCTCCGTTTCCGAACCGGTTCGCGCCTTACCATCGGACATGATTTAAGCTTTTAAAACCAATTTAACTATTTTTTTTAAGGAGAGGAAATCATGCCTCTGGAGAATTTTGGAAGTATACTCAATTTTGCGGAAGAGCTGGAGCTGCAGGATCTGGGGTTTTACAAAACCGTGGCGGAGAATCCGGCCTGCGCCGATCATAAGCAACTGTTTAAAGAATTTGCAGCGGCCATCGACAAAAATGTCAAAACCGTGCAGCGAACCCGCCGCGAAAATGTGACCGAAATGATTCTGGAACCGATCAAGGATTTCATTCGGGCGCCTTTTTGTGAAGAATGTGACGGCGCCGGCTCGATGAGCGCTGCCGAAGCAGTTGATGCGGCCCGCCGCCTGGAAGACCGCGCGGTTCGTTACTACACCGAAGCTGCAGTAAAAATCAAAGCCCAGCCTGAGGTGGCGCGCGCCTTGAAGACCGTCGGGAAAAAGCATATTGCCCATCTCAATAAGCTCAAGGAAATGTAAGTAAAGCGGATGAACCATTCAGCCTGATTCGTAAAACCACCTGACAGGCTTTGCTAAAAGGGCGCTCAGGCAGATTGAACCGCCTTTCTTTTGGGAGGCGATATACAGGCAAACCCATATCAAAAAAGGAGCAGGCAAAATGAGTGAAGCGGTCGAAAAAATCAAAGCGTTGACGGATCACACCTACGGCACCTGGAATCGCCAGTCGGGCTGGAAAACGCCCATGCTGGTTACCGATGCCGAAGGGATTTATTTTTACAACGCGGATGGAAAGCCGTTCATCGATTTTTCTTCACAATTGATGTGCTCGAACCTGGGGCACAAGAACAAGGCCATTATCGAGGCGATTGTCAAGCAGGCTGAAAAACTGCCCTATGCCGCTCCGGGATTTGTCACCGAGGCTTCCATCGCCGCGGTGGAAGCGCTTAAAACGGTGGTGCCGGAGCCGATCAACCAGTTCTTTTTCTCAACCAGCGGGACAGAAGCCAACGACGGCGCCCTGATAATGACGCGTCAAAGCAAGGCACCGGCCTATAAAATCATATCCCGCTACCACTCCTACCACGGGGCCACCTCCGGCGGGCTGTCATTTACAGGCGACCCGCGCCGCTGGCCGGCCGAGCAGGCACGCTATACGGTGCAGGGCGTTCGGTTTGCACCGGATAATTATTGCTATCGGTGCCCGTTCAAAATGGACTATCCGCAATGCGACATCCAGTGTGCCCGCTACCTGGATTATATGATCAAGGAAGAGGGCAATGTGGCCGCATTTATTGTTGAGCCGGTTGTCGGAACTAACGGCCGCATCGTGCCGCCGCCGGAGTATTTTCCGATTGTTCGCCAGATATGCGATGAAAACGATGTGCTGCTGATTGCAGATGAAGTGATGTCCGGCTGGTTCCGGACCGGTACGGCTTTTGCCATGCAGAACTGGAAGGTTGCTCCAGACATCATGACAACCGCCAAAGGCGCCAGCAATGCATACACCCCGGTGGCGATCACCATGACCACCGAAAAAGTCAAAAGCCATTTCGAAGATGAGTTTTTCTGCCACGGCCACACCTATGCCTATCACGCACTGGCAGCTTCGGCGATTCCCGCAGCCGTCGCAGAATATGACAAATTATTCAAATCCGGCTTGCCCCAGAAAACCGCACAGCATCTGCAGAAAAAGCTTTATGAAATGGGCGATAAGCACATCTGCGTCGGTGACGTCCGCGGTATCGGGCATTTCTGGGCGTTGGAAATCGTTAAAAACCGCGAAACCAAAGAGCCCTTTGACTACAAGGCCGACAAATTGAGCGGCAAAGCGCTGATGACCGGGCAGATTGCCGGAGATGCCATGAAACAGGGTTTGTATATGGCCCCCTGGTATGACACCCTGGTGATTGCGCCGCCGCTGATCATCACCGAAGATCAGATCGATGAAGCTGTGGATATTCTCGATAAAGCGTTAAAAATCGGCGATGAACAGGCAGTTGAAACCGATGTGGCGGCTTCACATAGCTCTGCATATTAATAATTGACTTTTTTAGCTGAATTTTCCTAAATATGATATACAAAAATAAGCCGGAAGCTGGTTCCCGGCTTATTTTTTTATATTCAAGATTTGGGGCCAAAATGCCGATGATACAATGGGCACAATTTTCAATGAATTTGAGTATTTGTTAATAATCCTTTCAATTTGACACTTTATAGACAGCTTTTTATAATTATTTGATAATGGCTATTATTAATTTGAAAAAACGGGAGGTTGAGTGCAAGATCGTGTATTACGGTCCGGGTAGGGGCGGTAAAACATCAAATTTGCAATATATTTTTCAAAAAAGCCGCAAATTAATGACCGATGAAATGGTTTCGATTAAAACCAAAGGGGACCTGACGCTCTTTTTTGATTTCGTGCCCATGGGTGTAGGAAAAATTAAGGGCTGCGATGTACGGATTCAGCTGTATACGGTGCCGGGCCAGGTAAAGTACAGCTCTACCCGCAAACTGGTCCTAAAAGGTGCCGACGGCCTGGTATTTGTTGCCGATTCCCTTGAAGTCCGCCATGAAAAAAACCTTCTTTCCCTAAAAGACCTCGCCTTAAATCTTAAGAGTTACGGCCTGAATATCATGGAAATACCGCTTGTGCTTCAGTACAATAAGCGCGACCTCGCCGCTGAAGGAGTACCGCTGATGCCGGTCGAAGCAATGGAAAAGGCCTATAATCACCAGCTTAAAGTACCATCCTTTGCCGCCAGCGCCATTACCGGGCAAAATGTGAATGCAACGTTGAAGGAGTGTCTGGTGCGGACGCTGCGGTCCCTAAAAAAAGAAGCTGGCTGGTAAAACTTGACCCTAAATGCCCATCTTTCGCCCGATGGCGGTGTTCCGATCCACTTCAAAATACTCACGTACTCACGTGTACGCTCCGTTGTTTGAACCGAATCGCGCCTAACCATCGGACAAAATCTGGTCATTTATGATCAAGTTTATCTTTTTTCTGAAAGAAGAAAATCGGCAGATTGGAGTTGTGAGGGTTTGAAGCCTTGATTGCTTTGGTTGATTCACTTATGAGTCTTTAAATTCACGGCGGAAGACCTTGCCGGATCCCATCATGACGCTGATCGGATGCAATGTTTGAATATTTTCACAAACGATTTTAACTGCCGCCGCGATCGGGATTGAAAGCAGCGCCCCGACAATACCCCACAACCAACCCCAGAATAGAAGAGATAGCAAAACCACTACCGGGCTTAAGTTCAACTGATCCCCCAGGATCTTGGGCGCCAAGGCGTTTCCCATGCCCATCTGAATGGTGGCCACCGATAAAAGGGTGATCGCAGCAGGCCAAAAAGAGGGATAGAATTGAACCAGCGCAAGCAAAACAGGAGGTATAGAAGCGACTATCGAACCGACCGTTGGAATAAAATTAAGGAAAAACGCCAGCGCTCCCCAGGTCACAGCAAAATCCACCCCGATAAATTCCAGCGCCAGCCATACCAGAACGCCGGTAGTAAAGCTGATCAAAAACTGCAGTGAAAGATAGCGCCGGATCTGTCCGGTAATTGAAAAGGTAATACGGGCAATCTGGTCGGCATCTTCGGATGAAAAAGATTTAAGAATTTTATAACGGAAAAAGGGTTTGCCCAGTAAGATGAAGAAAAGGAATATGATTACCAGAACCAGCTGGGAGACAAAGGCGAAAATGGACCGCGAAAAGGATGCCAGAAAGCGCCCGATGTTCTGCCCCCAGTTGATGCCTGCGAGGGGATCAAACTCCAGATTCCATTTGCTGGTTACCAGAGTAATCAGATCCGTGAATCGCGCATGGTATCTCGGATAGGCTTCGACAAACGCCGCAAACCGGGCATACAAAAATGTGCCGGATAAATAAAAAATACCGAGCAAAACAACGATGATGATTAAAACGGCCAGCGTTGTCGGTATTTTGCGGGCAGTCATGAAATTGATCGCCGGACCGATAAGAAAGGACAGCAGCCAGGCAATGATTAGAGGAAGAATGACCGATTGGGCGGTTTTTAACACAGCCCCTACAGCAACCATCACCAGGATGCCCAGAAAGATAAACGTAATCTTGCCTCTATCAAATTCCATCGTAAACTTTATATCAATTCAACCGGCGGATTAATTTCAGCCCACATTATCTTAAGCCTGCCCATTGGGTCAACTGCAAAGTGGCAGGCTTTTTCTCAAATTAAATTTAGAACCTATCTCAAAATTTCACTATAGAATCATATACCCTAATTCAACGAGTGACTAAAGTGAACTAAAGTTGGGAGTGACTAAAGTTTAGGTGTCGCTTCGCTCCGCCATTTATAAAAATAGATCGTTCGACCCAGAGGCTCTCGACGGGCAGAAAGCCTTAACTCTAGTCATTTTAGCTCACTTTAGTCACTTTAGGCACTTTGTTTTAGAACTTTTTGGCGGCCTCCTTTAAAAGCTCCCGCACCGCCGGATTGAACCAGCAGTCCAGAAACCTATCGGCATCCGCGCTGCCCATTTCTTCAAATCTGGATCTTACCGCCTCAATGCGGTTATTTTTAACTACCCTAATTCCGTATGGCGGCAAGGCGGCCAATTCCGCAATTTTAGCGACAGCCTTTTCTTCCAGATCTTCCGAATCAAAGACATCATCAACCAGACCGATTCCTTTCGCCTCTTCGGGCTCAACAAATTTCCCGCTAAACATCATATCAGTAGCGCATCGATCGCCTATGATTTGCCTCAACATTAGATCGGCTATATAGGGGACGGGCACGCCAATTTTGACTTCGTTAAAACCGATGAATCTGCGGCCTGAGGATACGAAGCGGAAGTCGGAAGTCAGGGCAAAAATGGCGCCACCGGCAGTGGCATGGCCATTAATGGCGCAGGCGGTGGGCACCGGCAGGGTATAAAGATCGAAAATCGCCTGTTCAAACCGGACATAGAATTCGGTCATATCCGGTTGGTCTAATTCGAGCAGCGCCGGCAAATCCAGGCCGATGCAGAAAAACTTTTCCCCACCGGCCAAAACCATTCCGTTATATTCGCTCTTTATAATGTTTAGTGCTCCTACTAAATCATCCGCCAATTCAGGACTGATAGCGTTGGTAACACCATTGTTTAATCGCAAAACGGCTACGGCATCATGTGCCTCGAGATTTACTTTAGACATGGTTCCTCCTTAAATTATCTAACCAGCAGGGGATGGTAATGAACTGTAAAACTAGTTTTGTTTTATGGATACGTCCAATATCTTGACCGGCTTATCGGAAGTTTTCCAGCCATGCTTTATACCCGCAGGAGCAAAATAGGTTTCATTTTCTGCCAATATCTTATGCTCATCTCCGATAAACATTTCAATCTGACCCTGCACAACAATTCCGCATTGTTCAAAAGGATGCGCATGGCCGGAATCTTCCTGATGAGCCTCAATTTCCATACAGGCCATTATCAGCCCGTCGCCGATTTCGGCTTTGCTGAATATTCCGGGCCGAAATGCTTCCAGTTTCAAATTCTTCAAATTCCAAAATGACACTTTTCCCCCCTATCCGAATAAACCTGGAAAAATTTTAATTATGCGACGATCTTTTTGATCTCCTCTAAAATTCCTGAAAGGCCAAGGCCTGCTTTTTCCGCGACCACTAAATCCGCACCGGGAAATACGCGCTCGATGTTCACTTCCACGATTTTGGCACCTTTCTGCTGAGCCAATACAGGCAGAGAAGCTGCCGGTTGAACCACCGCCGAGGTGCCGATGACCAGCATCAGTTTGCAGGTTGCCGATTCATGATAGGCGGTTTCTAAAGCGCCTTCCGGCATAGGATCATATTTCTCCCACAAACCGCCTTTGGAGCGAAACGTCGGAATGCCGCTTTCAGCTGAAATCCCGGCACCGGTTAAGGCCACACATGGCTTCAGTTTCACCATTAAATTGGCAATCTCTTGGTAAATGGCATTCATAAAGAACAAGCACCCAATGCAATTTTGTTTTCATCATCGCGCGCCGGAAATAGCTCACTGGATTTTTCAATCAGGGTGAGGCCGGTAATCTTAATCCTAAACCACCAGCGCCGCCATGTCTCTTCCAAATAGGCCGATCCGGTCCCCCGATTTGACCGCGACTTCCAGATTCCAATCAAGCGGGTCTTCGTTAACCTGCTGATACCTCATCCAATATGCCATTTTACTGCGGGAAGCGAGCAGCTTGGAGTTGAGAAATATCGTATAAATTTCATCAAGCGAGATTCCGATCCGAGCCAAAAGTTGCTGCAGTGTTTCTTCTGGCTGAGGAGCAATCCGCATTAGATTGTCATGACCCGCTTCGGGTTCTTTGACAAAATGGCGAAGCTTACCATACAGACGAATATCAACCATTTCCATTGTCTTTCTATCGGTCCAAGCAAATAATACTCGATCTCCAGTAGCTGCTGTCCGGCACAGAAGCCAGCTGCCAGAAGCCAGGATTAGACATCTTCCATCTTTAGTTCGGTCGTAATATCGATACTGCCCTTGATCGACCGGGCAACCGGGCAAAAATCAGCGTGGAATCCATGGACTTTTTGAGCGGTTTCCTGCTGATCCGATTTTAATTTTAGATGATAGGTTACATGAATCCGGCGGATGACCAGCACCTTGCCGTCTTTTTCAATCTCTCCCCTTGCCTCTGAAATCAGTCGGCCCTCACCGGCCGGAATTTCGCGCGCTTCCAGCGCGCCACCAAAGGTGCCGGTCAGTCAGCCGGCCGCGGCGGCGACAACATAATCCAGCGTGGTGGCATGGGGTTCGTGGACCTGAGGGTCAACGCCGTAGTGCTCGGCGATCTCGGAATGAACGCCAAACAGCACCGGTTCATCTTCCTGGGGTAAATAAGCCCGACGCAAAGGGCCTTTGACCCGTTCAATTTTTACCTTGGATGTATAGACAACTTGATCGCTCATAGGGCCTCCTTTATGATTTTTTTGCCACGAAAGCACGAAAGAACAGAAACACGAAAAAAATAAACCCCACGCAAAGACGCTAAGACGCCAAATTTTTTAAAATATATTTTCTTTGCGATCTTTGCGACTTTGCGTGCGAATAACCTATCCACTATCTCCATTAAGCCGTTGGGCGATGGTGCGGGCAGCAAGAATGCCGGAGGCAGAAGCCTGGATCAATCCCCGGGTGATGCCGGCTCCATCACCTATGGCAAACAAATTCTTCACACCGGTTTCCAATTCCGGAGACAATTCAATGCGGTTGGAATAAAATTTTACTTCAACGCCGTATAGGAGCGTATGGCGCGAATATACGCCCGGTGCTATTTTTTCGAGTGCCTGAAGCATTTCAATGATGCTTTGAAGGTGTCGGTAAGGAAACACAAAACTTAAATCACCGGGGGTGGCCTCAGGAAGCGTTGGCCGTGTCAGACACCGATTGATGCGTTCAGGCGTGCTGCGCCGCCCGGCCAGCAGATCTCCCAGCCGCTGGACAATGGGCCCATTGCCCAAAAGATTTGCCAGCCTGGCAATGTACAATCCATAGCCAATGGGGTCGTCAAAGGGTTCCGTAAATGCGCTGCTGACCAAAATGGCGAAATTGGTATTTTCACTTTTTTTCCTGGCATAGCTGTGGCCGTTGACTGTAACAACCTCCTTGGTTTTTTCAATGACGACCTCACCATAAGGGTTCATACAGAATGTGCGCACCTTTTCGTCGAATGTTTTAGAGTAATAAATCAGTTTCGATTCGTAGATAATATCGGTAATTTCCTTTAAGACCGCGGCCGGCAATTCCACCCGAACGCCGATGTCCACCGGGCTGGCCTGGGTATTAAGCCCCAGGGATTCTGCTTCCTTTTTCATCCAGCCGGCTCCCGAGCGCCCCGGTGCGGCAACGACAAATTGACTCGTAAGGGTCTCGCCGCTTTCCAATTTGACGCCCTGGATCCGGCCGTTTTCAGCCAGAAGACTTTCAACCGGACAGCTGGTGCGGGTTTCGACGCGATCCACCATCGATTGGCGCAATCGATCTAAGACCACCTGACAGTTCTCTGTTCCGATATGCCGGATGCGCGACGGGATTAAGTCCAAATTGGCCAGACGGGCCCGGTCGGCCAGATCTTCCAGTTTGGGTGATGGCTCGCCAAATACAACTTCAGGCGCACCGTGTTTTACCCAGATTTCATCTGAGGTTTGCAGGATCTGATTGAGCGAATCCGGCTCCAGGTACTCCCCCAGCAGCCCCCCGACCTCGGACGATAACGTCAATTTGCCGTCGCTATAGGCGCCGGCCCCTCCCCATCCGCAAAGCATATCATTCGAATTGCGGCGTTTGCGCTCACTGAGATCTTTGCCGAGTTCGAGCAGAAGAATCGGCTTAATCCCCTGATCGGCCAGGGTTAAGGCCGAAAAAATCCCGGCGGGGCCTGCCCCGACGATGATGACTTTGTAGTCCATGGACTCCTCCCAGTTAAAGTCGATTATATTTTAAATAAGGTTTCGGGTTCTGAAATTTCGCTTCTGACCACTGGCCCTTTGGTTTGTTCGATTCGTTAATTGGTCGAATTGTCAAATAGTTTAAAATGATTGAATCCACTGACAAGTTGACTATTCAACTAATCAACTATTTAACTATTTCCTCTAACCTTTGAACCTTGAACCTTGAACCTATGAACCTATGAACTATGAACCAAGCGCCTGATAGGCATCCATGAGCCGATCTACCAGGTCAGAAAAATACTGGATCGCCCGCTGAATCGGTTCCGGGGACCGCATATCAACGCCGGCATCAGCAAGTTCGTCAAGCGGAAATTTGCTGCCGCCCAGCTTTAAAAAATTTAAATATGCATCCCTGACGGATGCGCCTTCATTCACAACCTTATCGGCAAGCGCAATGGACGCTGAGATTCCGGTTGCATATTTATAGACGTAAAAAGCAGAATAGAAATGGGGAATTCTTAGGCATTCCAGACTTAGTGCCGGGTCCAGGACCAATGTATCGCCAAAGTAGGTTTGCAGCAGTTCGCGGTATGTACCGGTTATGACATCAAGGGTTAGCGGTGAATTGTCTTCAACGATACGGTGGGTGATCTTTTCAAATTCAGCGAACATGGTTTGCCTGAAAAGCGTGGCGCGTATATTGTCGATTTCCCGGTTTAGAATGTATGCCGTTTTGGCTGGATCGTTTTTGTAATGGTCCAGAAGATATCGACTCAGCAAGTTCTCATTAAAAGTAGAGGCGACCTCAGCGACAAAAATCGTGTAGTCATGATCCACATAGGGCTGATGTTTATTGGAATAAAATGAGTGCATGGAATGACCGCCTTCATGCAACAGCGTATAAACGCTGTTGATATTCTGCGATTCATAATTCAGCAGAATATAGGGCGGTGAATCGTAGCTCCCCGCAGAATAGGCGCCACTTCGTTTTCCCCGGTTTTCATAGCGGTCCACCCACCCGCCGAGCAGGCCTTCCTGTAATATTTTTGAATATTCATCTCCCAGCGGACGCATGGCCTGGACGCCCATATCGACCGCCGCCTCGTAAGGGATGTCAAATGTAACATCACTGACGACCGGCACATAGGTATCATAAAAGTGAAGGTCCGATAAAGCAAGCGCCTGTTTACGAAAATTCAGATATTTGAAAAGCGGCGCCAGGTTACTTTTCACCGTTTCGATGAGGTTGTCGTAAACGCTCTCCGGGATGCGGTCGGCAAACAATGCGGATGCCCTGCAATTGTCGAAATGGCGAACTCTGGCATAAAACAGGTCTTTTTTAATGGCATGCAACAGGGTTGCCGCAAGTGTGTGTTTATGATTTTCGTAAGCCTGATAATATTGAAAAAATGACTTCCGGCGTATATCTCTGTTCGGGTTGATTAAAAACGTGCTAAAATTTCCATGGCTTAATTCGATTTTTTTTCCGTCCTCACCTTCCAGGCTGCCGAAATTCAAATCAACATTATCCAATTGCCCGAATACCTGAGTCGGTGCATTGGCTATCTCCTGGCTCATGGCCAGAACGTGCTCAACAGTTTCGCTGCGCGTGTGGGGTTTATATCGCAGGATTTTTTCAAGAAAGAATTTATATTCCGCAAGTGAATCATCGGACAGAAATGAATTCATTTGGTCATCCGGTATCGACTGAATCTCTGGGGTCACGAAGCTTGCAGATTCCGAAACCCGGGTATGTAAACTCACGGCACGTTGATGAAGCCCCAGGTAAAATTGATTTGATTTGTCTTCATCACTTTTTAAATGTGCATAAGTGTAAATGCTTTCCATTTTACGTGTGAGTGACAGATGAAAATCAAGGGCCTCCTTAAAAACGCCAACTGAATCCTTCAATCGACCCTTATAATCAGCATACAAATCGATACGGCTTTCAACCGCGGCAATCCCTTTTTCCCAATCTTCATTTGAGCGAAATAATGGTCTCAGATCCCACTTGTGTTCATCGGAGATATCTTTCCTCTCCGGAATTGTCCGCTCTGCCATTTCAGAATTCCTTTCGCCACAGAAGTGAAGAATAACACTACCAAAGTAAAAACTAAATGGCGAATTGCAAACGATTAAACCGCCATGTTTGAAAAATAGGTAAAACCCAATGTTTCAGAAGCCTTGAAATCCGCATCGTCCGTTTTTTGTTTTCGATAGCGCCAAGCCAAAATTTATATATGATTTCAGTAGTTTTTATTTATTAAAAAATGCAGGCTATTGTAATATTTTGACAATCTCAAGTAAATTCAATATAATTATACGAAAATATAGATTATTTTTGCTGTCATCCCATCCAAATAAAAAATTGGAACCAAAAGCCTTAAAATTGAACTATCGCTCGGCCGAGCGATTCAGTAAAGACTATGCCCTGCTAAAAAGCGGGAGGATATTTCTGCCATCCAAAACCCTCCCTGCCTTAAAAACCGCCCTGACTTTAAATTTCACCGTCCCAGGAATCGACAACGTATTCACAGTCGAGGGGGTGGTTGAGAAAACCATCGATGAGGAAGCGGCCGCCATACTCAATAAACCGACGGGTATAGTGCTCGCGGTGGTAGATGAACTGGATGTGTTTTTAAATAAATTGAACGCGGTGTTGTGCAGACACATCGAGTATCAGATATTGCTGGGATTGATGCCACCTGAGGAATCCGACACATCTGCTGTCGATATGCACCCGGTTTCACACCAAGCCGATAGCGAATTGAATGACCTGGATGAAGCCGAGTTCGAAGATGCCGGCGAGGCTAAACTGTCCCTGGATTGGCTGCGGAAAGCAGTCGCACAGGAAAAGGTTGTCAAAGAGGATGTGCCGCCACTTGAACTCACAGTTGCGCCGACCGCTGAGAAAAAGGATCTAACCCCGGAAGAACGAACAAAGGTAAAGCCCTCCGGTGAGTTTCTCATGGATCTAACCAAAGCGATGCTTCGAAGCGGCTACTATTCTGCGGAACATCCCGGTTCTGAAGGCGCCAAGCAGGGTTTATTTGAAAAGTTTCAAAGCTGTCTGGGCGAATCCAGACAGATCGAGATCACCAAGCAGGAAACCCGCCAAAAAGCAGATATCCTGATTACCGGAATTCTTGAGGAACCGGTTAATGTGCGAACACTCGTCGGGACGGGTATGGCTGAATTATTTCTTCCCAAGTTGACAGAATATTTCAAGCGCAAAGCGCTGGTAAGCTTCGCCATCAAAAATGATATCACCCTGGAGCATTTCGAAAGCTTTGTGGATATCATGAGCGATCCCAAGGCCGACAGTGGTGAGGGCACTAAAATTGGCCAGTTGCTGTCCACGGCTCTGGTTGAACATGGGATTACCGAAATATCCACGGTTTTTATGGACGACCTGATCATGCTGGAATTAAACCTTCCCTGGCGGGTCGAAATGGCGATTCAACGCCTGGCTAAAGATCTTAAAATGCTGCCCATGTTTCAGGGTGGTTCCGATGAAAATATCCGGACCTTAAAACTTCAAATTATCCAGGATATCATCCGTCCCCTCAGGCACCCCGAGTTTCTGAAAGACCTGGTCATCAATTGTTACATCATCGCCGAACATGTGGATGGCATTGAGAAGGAAGACATCGAGCAAGTTATTATCGAATCTTTTCCCTTAGACACCCTGTTGCCCACTTCCAAGTTCATTTTTGCCGAACTCAATGACTTGCGGGAAAAGCATGCGCAAGATTTGGACAATCCGACTTTGGTCAGGCGGGTTGAGGGCGCCAAACGAATTCTTAAATGGGTCGTCAGTCGATTGGTAAAGGAGGATGTCAGCGGGGCGCAAAGCTTCCTTGAAGAACTCTATTTAAATGAAATCCTCACTTTTGAAGAACTGCCGCCGGATGTTCAATATCTGGTAAATACCTTGGTAATGACCAGAGATGCACAGGCCCACCTTTCGGCCTATGTTCGCAGACTCCTGGGTGCTGAAACAACCGCCGATGCGGTGCTTCTGGTAAAATTTTGCCGAAGAATCTTTCCGACGCTTTTTGAAGATAACGACTGGAAAATTGCCCTTTTGCTAACCCGGGCAGCGGATAGAGCCGGCAAAGAAAATCAGGCCTTTAAAAAAGACAGCAGCCTATCACCCACTCCGCAAAGATTTATTTACAAGAATTTGACTGAGGAGCTGGTGACTGCATATGAAAACGCAGAAGACGCCGAACGTAAAATTATTGATCAAATCGCCGGCTTACTGGGACCTCAGGGAATTGAGATTTTAAGCAGAGTTCTCAGCGAGTGTGAAGATCGCCAGGCTCGCAAATTCGCAACCGATGCCCTCATCCAGCAGGGCGAGATGGCCCGTCTCTGGGTTCTCAAAGCTTTGGGCAATCCTGACCAGCCCTGGTATTTATTACGTAACACCCTGATGATTCTCAGATTTGTAGGCAAAGGTGAAAAAGGAATCGAGCGGGCGCGTCAATTTATATCACATGAACACCCCCGTGTGAGGGACGAGGCCTTACATACCTTCCTGACTTTAAAGGCCCCTGATGCCGAACAAATCGTCATCGACGCACTAGAGGATCCCGATGACAAAGTTCAATGGCGGGCGACAGCCGCATTGAGTGAACTCGCCCCGCTATCAGAAACTTCTGTAGCCAAAATCATTCAAATGATCAAGGCCGAAATTCCGGAGGAAGAAGAAGCCGCAGCACAGCACAGCCGTAAAATATGTAATATCATCAGAACCCTGGGGACCGTAATCAATATTAAAAACATCCAAGGCGTCGAAGAATCTCTGATAAAAATCTCCCAGATGATCAACGGAAGAAATAAAGGATTTCTTAAACGGCTAAAAAAATCTTCCTCCCCGCATCATACCGCTATTCTATCAGCTGCCATCGCCACCCTGGGTAAAATTGGCACAGTCAATTCCGAAGCGTTTCTCAAAAAAATGGCAGGCACAAAGACAGCACAGGCAGAAGCCGCCCGCAAAGCAATCGAAGGCATCCGCCAGCGTTATGCCAAACAGCAGGACGGTGAGCCTGCCGCATCCTAATGTCCGATTTGCTATTCTGGTTTATTTTCCACCAATTAAATTGTTGAACAGGAATTTATACTCGTCCTCGTCCTCGTCGTCGTACTCGTAATCGATAAATCAAACACTCGCGAAACCCTGTCTCGAGGACGAGGACGAGAACGAGGACGATGTGCTCATAAAAGATATGAATTAATTTATGCTTTCTTAACGGACTCAACGGGCCAACCGGCAAGCCGCTTTACCCGGACTTGCGCATTTTTTTTGCGTAAGTTGCGGCTGCAATGCCGGCGACGCAACCTTCACCCACCGCCTTGGCCATTTGCCAGGGAGGGCCGCAGATATCACCGGCAGCAAAAACGCCCGGCACGTTGGTTTCCATTTTTTTGTTGGTTGCGATATATTTCATTTCATCGTCAAATTGGATCCCGATATGGGTCGCCAGTTCCATAACGCCCCTGGCACCCAGTTCGATAAAAACGCCTGCCACAGGTATTTTTGACCCATCATCCAAAATAATCTCCTTAACACCGGTATCTCCGGAAATCTCTTTTACTTTTGTTTTTTCACGAATCACCACACTGCTTTTTTTCAGTTCTATGGCCAGTGTATCGGAGATGTCCAATTTCTCACAGATCAGGTTTACGGTTTTGGCATAGTTCAGCAATGTCAGCGCTCCGCTTACAGCAGCACTGGCTCCACCGATAACCACGACATCTTCTCCTTTAAAAAAATTGGCATCGCATTCCACGCAATAACTGACCCCGCGGCCCAAAAATTCCTTTTCACCGGGAGCACCTAATTTGTTGCGGGCCGCACCGGTGGCGACGATAAGCGAACGGCAAGTAAGTTCTGTTCCACTCTCGGAAATAATTTTAAACTGCTGCCCATCAGGCAATATGTTCAAAACATCTTCGTCAAGTAAATCGGCACCAAAATTAGCAGCTTGCTGTCGACCGACATTCAGCATTTCCTCACCGGTGATATTGAAAATGCAGCAAAAATTTTCAACATGGGCATGAAACAGGCTGCTTTTGGTCTCCTTGCCCAATACCAGCACGGAAACTTTTTTACGGGCGGCATGAATCGCCGCCTGTAATCCGGCCGGTCCGGTGCCCAGAATGATGACATCGTAGTCTTTTTTCTCTGGCATATATCACTCCTAGTCAAAGGTTCAAGGGTTCAGAGGACTTGTTAGATTAGTTTTATTAGTTTCATTGGTTGAATTGGTTGGCTTAAAACCGAACCAATTGAACGAATTAAACCAATCAAACCAATTAAACAGTTGAAACACTAGCTGACTTGCTGACACCTATTTATTTAGCTGTTTTAGGGCCTCAACCGCCAGGATTTTCTTCTTTATGCGCGGCGGATAAAGCTTCTCGACTTTGCTGGTCTTATAGTCAAAGCGGTTGATGTAAGGCCGGCGAATGGGGCTTCCGTAAACACTGATCATAATCGTTGTGCCGTCAACCGGGTTTCCCGTTTGATGAATGCCTTCGTTTAACGGATGCGTCAGTTCGATCTCTCCGGGCTGCAGATAAACCGGGGCCGCCTGCAGTAATTGGGCGAATCCTTCAACGCTGCCGTCGTCTTCGCGTACGTAGCGAATCACCCCCAGTTCTCCGACCGCCGTGCCCGAGACTCCCCAGGAAGAATGATCATGAATCGGGGTGTAGTCCCCTGGGCCGTATAGAAACATGCGAAGGGAGAAAAGGCGCTTTGGATTTAGATACAGCAGAATTTCATCATCGATCATCTGGGCCTGGCGCAAATCCGGGTAAGGGCTGCCGGCTTTGATATTTTTTAGCAGTTCCTCAAATACCGCTTGCTTCCGCAGAAAATCCGCCAGTTCGTTTTGAAAAAATTCCATACGCGCCGCATCCCCGGAAATATTTTCAATGGATTGAGACCATCGATTGCAGATTTTCAGCAGCTCAATAGGCGGCTTCGGTGGTCTCGGCATCAGTGATTATCTCCCAAATTATTGGTGATTTATTAGAAAAATTATACCCTGCAATGGCGCCGCGAGCGCTGCGCTTAAAGAGCGTTTCACTTGAAGAGCGCTTCGCTCGATGTATCCACAACTTAGACTCTAACCTCAATCCGCCGAAGGCGGAGCTCCTCAAGGCTCGAAGAGCCGCTCCTAAAGGCCTGAAAGGCCGCTCCTCTAGTTCCACCGGAAGGGTGGAGACGCTCGTCCATCGAAAAGATGGGCATTTAGACGTTCTCCAATCTGACATACTGATCATAATAAGCAGCGCCGGAGCCGATGTCGGTTAAGCGGGCCTCAATCAGCTGATTAACACCGCCGCCCATACTGATCCAGTCTCCCCGGCGGTAAATAACAACATCAGGGTGAAGATCCGACAGCGTCTGCACGCTGACTTTCAGCCGCCCCAACGGTGAAACCAGCTCAACGGGTTTTTGCAGGTTCAAATTCTCCAGGCAGAGACTATCCGACGCCACCCAGACTACGGGCGGTTGTTTTTGATCCTCAGGCAATATCTGGGAATGAATAGACTTGCGGCGCACCAGAGTTAACAGGCGCAGCGGGTATTCTGCCGGTGGTTCCGGTTCGGCATGCAGCAGATAAGGAAATCGGTATTTGCCGTCCTGATGCATAAACCGCAGACCGGCGTAAGCAACTTCAGGCCGATTGGAACGGACACAACCGCACTTCTGAATCTCCTCGAGGGTCGTTGACAGAAAGGGCGAATCCAAGGCAGCCCGCAGGCATTCTTCCGCGCTCGGCAGGGCAACCGGCGGATCGAGGCGTCTGGCAATTTCAGTCAGAATCCAGTAATCGTTTCTGGCCTCGCCGGGAGCGGGAAGCACGGGGCACACGTATTGAACCTGCTCATGCAGATATGAGCCGATAATGTCTTCCTGCTCCAGGATAAGGGTGCTGGGCAGCACCAGATCGGCTTGCTGGGCCGTATCATTCATAAAGGCATCGACCACAACCTTAAAATCAACCCTGGCGAATGCTTTTATGAGTTGCAGCGAGTCCGGCGCCTGGTTAATGACATTGGCGCCGTTGATCCAGATCATCTCAATCGGCGGGTTTTCCGCCGCCAGGATCTCCCGGCCGATCACCGGAAACTGAAAAGAACGACGCGGTAGTTTTTCCAGCTCCCGCGTCCATTTTAGATTCAGGTTGCGATAGGAATGCAGCTGGAAATAGCTGCCGCCCCCTGATCGCCCGATATTGCCGGAAAGCAAGGCCAGCGCATTGATAAACCTCACATTTTCGCCGCCATATCGATAACGCTGCAGCCCGGCGCTGATCAGGGTGGCCACCGGATCTTTTTGTGCGTAGCATTCATAAACCCGCTCAAAATCTGCTTCGGACACATCGCAAGCATCAAGCAAATCGTTCATCGGCTGAGCTTTGATCAGCGCCAAAAACTTCTCCGGAGCTCGCGTGTGGCGTAAAACATTTTGATCAATCACATCGTTTATCATCAAAACCTGCAGGACGGCTGCTGCCAGGAATCGATCCGTGCCGGGCCGGATACGAATGTGCGCATCGGAATAGGCATGATTGCCATCCCCCCCCGGGGAGATGGTCAGCACCCGGGTGCCGTTTTTACGGACCCGTTTGACCAGCGCGGCCGTATGAACCGAACTGCGCGAAAAATCCTTGCCCCAGTTGATGATTCGGGAGGCATTGATCAGGTTGTTGATATCGTTGTTTTCCCGCGAGCCGAAATCATGCACACCGGCCATATAACCGGCTGCATCACAAAGCGACCCTCTCACCCGGCTGGTTCCCAGTCTGGAAAAAAGAAGCGTGGTTGCTTCTTTTAAAACGCCTTTGGCGCCCTCGTTATGGATATGCAGAATTGCCGTGGGCCGGGACCGCAAATTCTGGATCTTTGCGACACACAGATCGAGTGCCGAGTCCCAGCTGATGGTTTGCCAACCGGATTTGGTTTGCAATTGTGGCTGGGTAATCCGATGGGGGCTCTGGACTCTTCTGACATGATCTTTCAGTTTGGCGCAGGTAAACCCGGAGGTGAACGGATTGTCTGGATTGCCCTGGACCTTCACCCTTCCATCCGCTTCGCGACTTACGACGATAGAACAGGCGTCGGGACAATCCATGGTACAGGCAGTGATTGCTTTTTCTTTTTTTTCATTCATTATCCGTAACTTAAGCAGCATAAAAAATTTAGTCAAGAACGGGGTGGATTGAAAATAGGCGTGGCAATGCGGATGCTGCCTGCCGTCAAATAACAAATTTTTAGGTGGAATCGGCGTGGTGAAACAGATGGAAGGATAATGCAGGTATTCGTAACTTTTCGATTCGAGTGAAAAGGCCATCTATGACTTTTTTAGATGGCCTTTTATTTGGTAAAAATATAATTAATTTAAAAAAGGCTACAGGGATGGTCGGATTTGCTCTGAGAGAAGTTAATCCAAACCGAAAAATTTGTAACTTTTTGGGTCATTATTCGTTATATAACAAAAGTGGTGAAATTCAGGTCATTTTACAACAGATATAAAGATATGCTTTTTGCTTACCTGATGCGTACTAGCGGTGATTATTACCTGTCCGGCGACATCATGCAGGAAAGCTTTACCCGTTATCTCGACCGATACGGCAAACGCGAACCGAGCGCGCCCCTGCTTTTTAAAATCGCACGCAACGCCCTGCTGGACCATCGGCGCAAATCGAATCGCACCTCCCAGTTCCGGGATGAAAACGAGCTTCAGGGCGGTAATCCGGAGCATCATCTGATGGTCAGGGACGAATACCGGCGTACGCTGTTAGCCATACAGCAACTGGAGGCGGCCGAAAGGGATATTTTAAGCCTCGTTGTCAGCAGTGATCTGTCTTATCGGGAAATTGCAGAAATTCACCGTACCAGCGAGCAGAATATAAAAGTCAAAGTTCATCGGGCCCGGGTGAAACTCAGAGAAGCCCTTGGAGAAAGGGATAAGAAATGAAGGATTATTTGATCAGTATGTTCATCGATGACGAGATGAATGTCGATGAAAAAATCGAGTTTGTCGAGACGGTCCACAGCGACGCGGCGGTCAAAGACGAAACCATCGGTCTCCTGCAGCAGGAAAAGGTGATTCGCGCCCGGGTGGTTGACCGAATTGGCGGCGCTCAGGTGGACATCCGGCCGACGCTGCATCTGCGATTTTGGAAGCCGGCCGCGGCTTTTATGGGTGGACTGGCGGCAGCCCTGATCATTGTCTTTTTTGCGCAGCCGGAGCCGAAAATGGCGGCCGTGCCTTACCGGTTCGTCATTTATCAACCCGATGCCGGTCAGGTTGAACTTACCGGCAGTTTCACCGGCTGGAACACCATCCCCATGAAAAAGATGGGGGCCAGCGGATACTGGGAGGCAACAATTGATCTTTATCCGGGTGAACATCATTACAGTTACATCCTCGAGGGCGGCCGGCGCGTGCCCGACCCGACGATTTTGACACGCGAGAAAGACGATTTTGGTGGCGAAAATTCAATTATAGATATACACAGGAAGGTATGAAAAGATGGTTGATTCCCGTTTACGCCATACTGCTTCTGATATCAGGCTGCACCGGGCGCCTCTACCGGGTGGAGGATGATCGGGTGACTTTCTATCTGGACTTGCCGGCTGCGCAGCAAGTTGATTTTGCCTATTCTCTTGATGAATTCAGGTTGCATAAAGTTAAAAAAAAGCAGGGCGGCACATGGGAAATCGCCGTCCCGGCGGACATTGAATTCAGATATTTCTTTATTGTCGATGGGGTGGTGTACCTCCCCGGGTGTGATCTCAGGGAAGCAGACGATTTCGGCTCCGGAAACTGCATTTTCGAGCCTGCCCGCTGACGGGCAACATCATAGAATGCGATGGAGCTTCACGTGCCATGAAAAAAATGATGAAAAAATTCTGTATCACAGCAGGCATCCTGCTGCTGGCGACCACCATCGCCGGCGCGGATGCGGTGGAACAGGCCCTGTCCGACATTGCCCCGCAGGCGGTTGTGCAGAGCACGCGCGAACTGATTGAATCCGGCCTGGTGTCTGAGCGCGCCATCGAAGTGACCCGGGACATGCTGCAAAATCGGTTCGAGACGCCGCAGATCGCCGCGGCGCACCGGGTGCTGCTGAAAGCCCAAAACCAGGGATTGCCGCCGGGCCCCATTATCGATAAAGCCCTTGAAGGCATGGCCAAGCACGTTCAGGCAGACCGGATTGTCCGGGCGATGGACGCGGTTCGAGCGCGGTATGACTTTTCGCTCCATGAGGCCCGTAAACTCACCGCCCGCAAATCCCCAATGAATCAGATAGGGCATGTCATTGCCGCCGGGCTGAGCGCCGGATTGACCCCGCAAAGCGTTGAATCCATCACCGAAGGGCTTCAGGAACGATCCCGTGCAATGAATACCGACCAGCGAGACGCTCTGGCACTGGAGACTTTTAAAATGGCCCGGGATATGGCGCGTCTGGGCGTATCCCCTTCGCAGACCGCAGCGGTGATCGGGCAGGCGCTGCAGCATCAGTTTAGCGTCAGGCAGATGCAAAATATGCGTACGGCCTTTCGAAACGATTCCCGTACGACCGCATCTCAGGGACTGGCGGCCACTTACGACCGGGCCATTCAGCAAGGAAAAAGTTTTGAAGGCCCCGGCGGCGGTCAGATGGGCGAAGGCCATGGCGCCGGGTCGACCGGCGGAGCCGGGGGCGGACCGGGCGGTTCCGGCTCCGAAGGCGGCGGCCCGGGAAGCGGCCCGGGCGGCGGTCCTGGCGGTGGTCCTGGCGGTGGAGGTGGTCCCGGAGGTTCCGGCAGTTAGTCTTAAAAACGATGGTGCCGTCCTGAAGCTTTCCGGATGACAGCAGCTGAATTTACCTGCCTGAGCAAACGCAGCGCTTTTAATTTCCTTCTCCGAAGCGGGGCCCATGGGGCCCCGCTTTTTTTGGAGGAGGGGTCTGTGGGGAAAAAAAACATAAAAAATTTGTAACCTTTTCCAATGCGAGCCGTTTATGGTTTGAAACGCGCGCAAATATCCGCGAAAAAACTGGGCTGTCCGGGGCAGGAATTGAACCCGAAAAACGGAGAGGACCTGTTCCCGGTCTCCTGAGACAATTTCAGGAAAAGGAGGAGAAATGATGTCAAAAAAGATTATTTCCGCGATATGGCCGCTGATGGTGTTGGGCTTCATGCTGACGGCGACATGGGCGGCAACACCCGATGATTTTAATTTTCAGAAGCCGATCGCACTGAGTTCGCAAAACCGTGCGGTAGGCGGCTGTCCAATGGCAGCCGACATGCTGAGAGATCCGTTTGTTCTCGCCCAAGGTGGTGGCGGCGGTGGTGGCGGCGGTGGCGGCGGTCCGGTGACGCTGGCGGTTCGGGCGGCAGCGGTGGTCCGGGCGGTTCCGGTAACGGCCAGGGCGGCAACAGCGACAGTAACGGCGGCGATGCCCTGGGCGGCAGAGGACCAAAGGGCGGCCAGCAATCGAATCAGCAGCAGCAATTACAGCAGCATTTGCAGGTCCAAAATCAGCATCAACATCAGCATCAACATCAGCACCAGCATCAGCACCAGCATCAAGAACAAGAACCGCAGGAGCAACAGCAGCACCACCAGTATCAACATCACCACCAGTACCGGTACGGGCAAACGCCTTAATAATGCTCTGCTATAATATCTAACGGTCCCGGTAACGGCGGCTGAGCCGGTCCTCGGCGTTCAATGGTCGGTCAGTCGCCGCCGGGCCTGGCTCAAAGCCGCAGAGTTGACT
This sequence comes from uncultured delta proteobacterium, assembly GCA_963706575.1. GTDB lineage: Bacteria > Desulfobacterota > Desulfobacteria > Desulfobacterales > JAHEIW01 > JAHEIW01. The sequence continues at coordinate 180,937 of CAVPNL010000015.1, forward strand.
TTCCAGCACTGGTGAGGTGTCTATTAAGCAGATGGAGAATTGAAATAGTTTAAATTAAAATGCGCCATCACACAATTTGTGCCGCAATAAAGTGTGTCATGTTACACTCGAAGCGCCGGCGTTTTTCCGTCAAACCCCTCGGATCATCAAGACTTGCTTTTCGATAACTAATTGATATTTTAACAATTAATTCCAACACATTGAGAATCCGGTGTATGGAAGCTTTTTCTGGCACAAATCTTGTTTTACAAAATCTACAAGAGTCTTAGATTACGCAGCAGGTCTGTTAAGCGGTTTTCGATCCTAAAAACGGCAAGGCGCACGTTCTGCATTCATCACGGAATTGGCTGAAAATGAACGATTTCAAAACGCTATCATCGGACAGAGGGAACGGAGAGGAAAAATTCTGCCCCGTGCTCATCGACCCCGAGCCGGACTGTTACTGCTTCAACCTCAACAGCCAGAACATTGCCTTTGCCCTGAAGTACTGCCAGGGCAACTATGTGGCCTGTGACATTTATCAGCGTGTGCTAAATAGAGAAAATCCCTGAGATTTCTTGCAGTTCTCCTGACAGAAAAGCACTATTCCTGCAAATCGAAAACCGCAACATCTTTTGTATAATGGAATTTGATATATTCTGCCCGAGGCGCTTAACGGCTCCATCGGGCGTTGTAGACTGCAAAGCTCAGCGGCGTTGCCCGCGATTGGTGGCGATAAGGGGCTTTGCTCGGCGGCTGGCACAATGAGGGAATATTCCACCTGAGTGAAACGATTTTTTTAAAAGCGGCTCTGCAGAGCCGCGTCCAAGAAGTCTTTTATCTTTACTGACCCCTCCAAGCCATTTCAAGGCCCTCGACTGACACGGTCCATACGGAAACCTGGAAAGTCCTAGTCCTCGCTATTCGGTTTTTTCTTTCCCTTCTTGTTTTTGCCTATAGCCTTCCAGAGCACTTCCAGAGTCTCCTGGTTACGTAGAAGAACAGCGCTTACGCCGCCATTTGTTTTTACGACCACCCACAAGGCGATGAGATCTTCCCCTTCCAGACATGGATAGTAACCGATAGCAACATTGTCACCCGGCCTGGGTTGGGGAATTGCAGAGGTTGCTTCCATGACCGTATACTGTTCACTTTCATCAGTTATAGGCAAACAGTTACTATCATCAATTTCCAGGGTAACAGCGTTTTCCCAATAAAACGCCGGCCCTATGCCCAAGATTGTCGTTACGTTCCCATCCACGCACTCATTGCAGTCGTCGTTGCCGTCTCCGGGGCAATCTATTGGCCCATCGTTCAGAGTCTCAATGTCACTGCAAATCGTAATTCCATCTTTTCTGTCATCGTGAAGCGATAGGACACACCCGGACACAACTTCTAATGTGTCCACATTAGGGCCCTTCTTAAATTCTTTACCAAAGGCCTGCACGGCTGCGAAGATCATGATGGTTGCCAATCCAACAAGCACTATCCGGATAGAATTTTTCATCGTAACGCTTTCTCCTTTGTTAATGTTTTGTAACTTCGCCATCCACGCTTCAACATTGCGCTCGGGATTGACGCCTCAGCCAACGATCGGGCCGCCTGCGGCCGAAACCCCGTGGCCTCGTTCAGGTTCCGTTCGGATTCCATCCCGGAAAGCTTACCGGCGCCGGTCTTGCTCAGGATATATTCCAGATCGTACAGGTGGTCGATGCCATCATCCTCGGCCACGGGATCGCCGGTCCACTCGAAGGCTTCCGAATCGAAGCGATCGCTTTTGCTTTTGCCCACGACCATGAGACCACCGGCCGCGGATCCGAACTTATGGGCAGTTCCGGTGGCCACGCTGTCAGGCTTCTACCTGGAAAGCCCGCCCAGCGCTTTGTCACCCACTACCCGATGGCGCTACCATACAGGATACCATGGCGGCCCGGGCTCAAGTGATTGCCCCGCCCGGGAGACCCGGGCGGGGCAATGGCAATGTCCGGGGGGGCAGGACCGCCGGCCGCCATAAATTTTTTCGGGCCGAATCCTGCCCGGCCGGAGCTACTCGTGGGTGAAGACCAGCTCATCGAACGGGAAACCCGTAACCACCCAGGCTTCGACCCCGCCCTCGGGGTTGATGCCCCAGCCGACGATCCGATCGCCGGCATCCGACACCCCCGTGGCCTGGTTCAGGATCCACTCGGAACCCATCCCGGACGCTTCACCGACACCGGTCTTGGTCAGGATGTACTCGAGGTCGTACATGTATCCGATCTCATCGTCCTCGAGGACCGGGTTGCCGGCCCACACGAAGGCCTCGGAGTCGTAGAGGATGCTCTTGCTGTAGCCCACCACGATGAGTTCGCCGACCAACGATCCGGTTCGATATGCGATGCCGGTCGCCGTGGCGTCGAGCTTCTTCTTGGAAAGCCCGCCCAGCCCCTTGACCACCCACTCTCCGGTAGTGCCGTCCACGAACCAGATGCAGGCCTGGGGGCCCTTGGGGCTGTCGCTGCGACCCGCGATGATCGCGCCGTCGGGCGTCATGGCATAGGCCTCGCTCCACTGGCCTCCGTCGACATTGGGCAGGACCACGCTCAACAGCGTGATCGGGTCGGTGTTCGCGTCAACCACGGTGGTGACAAAGGCCCGGTTGCCCCGCTTGGTGCCCCCATAGCCGGCGATGATCAAGCCGTCCGCCGACACGGCCTCGGCCTTGGTCCACTGGAGAGTCTGCTCGGTGTAGACCGAATCGGTGATGGTCAGGCGCCTTGACCACCGGCAGCAGCGGGTCGGTCATGTCGGCGCGGAATGCCAGCGCGCCGCGCGTGTTGTGGCCGTAGCCCACCATGATGAGCCCGTCGGTCGACACTTCCTTGGCCACCATCTCGGAGACGCCGCCGCCGAAGTCCGGAATGGTCGTGTAGTCCCCATCATCGACCGAATCGAGCACCGGCAGCAGCCATTGAACGGCGTAGGACACGGTCCCCAGGGTGTATGTTCCGACGGGCGTCGAGCCGCCCCAGTCGAGATTCAGGTTGGGCAGGTCGTAGCCGGTCGGCATCGTAGGTCATGTCCGAGGACGCATAAGCGGCGCTCGGCCGGGACGGGGCGATGACCCCGATGTCCTCCTGGACCTGGAGCTCGTTGTAGAGCGGCGGCACCCCGTCGTCGGTGGCGATGGCCCAGTCGATGTCGCTGCGCCAGGCCCGCTCGAAATCCACCACCACGGTCGAGCCGACGGCCGTCCTCCCGTCGCGGGAGATGCCCAGGGCCTTGGCCGAGTCGTGGGGGCCGTCCATGTGACCCCAGCGCCAGAAGTAGAAATCGTCAATCGGCGTTTCGGGCGGAGGGTCCTCGTTCGGCGGCGGCTTCCCGGGGATGCCCCCTTTGGCCCCCCATACGGTGGTGCCGGCCGCGAGGAACATTGCGCAAAGCACGATCGTTATAAGAAAGAGTTTTCTTTTCATGATTTCCTCCTTTCGGATAGGTTGATAGGAAGACGTTAACGGCGGCTGCGGGTAAACCCGCGCCGGCGCGCTTATTTCCGGCGATCCCGTCCCCTTTTTCAAGCGGACTTCGATCGTCCGCGCGTCGTGCCCTGATCTGTACGCACGCAAACCGTGTCGTAGCGGCCCCCGTTTTCGGCGGGGGCCGCTCGAACTTAGCGTCAGGGCCTCCCGGCGCTCGATTGCGCTATATTGCGGCGCGGTCTTAGCGGTAGTCGACCCGGCGGAACATGATGTCGCTGCTGATGACATCGCCGTTGTCGTTTTTAGCTTCCTCCAGCCAGATGCCGTACATGCGCGAGCCGTCCGGCGTCTGGCGCAGCTGGGCCGCGCCCTGCTCGGGCTTGTCCTTGGCCAGCGGGTTCCAGCCCTCCTGGGGCTTGCCGCTGCCGCCCTGGGGGGTCACGATCACGCTCTCGTAGCGCTGCCCCTTGTCTTTGGTGCGGCTGTAGTCGATGTCCAGCGGCATCTTGGGGTAGACGACGTCGTCGGGCAGCTGGTTCTGGTTGAACTCGAGGCCGTAGGCCAGCTGGTAGACGCTCTTGTCCCACTTGTCTTCCGGGTACTTGATGGCCCCGTCGGTCAGGATGGTCCCCGGCGTCTTGACCAGCCGCGGCTCGAGCACGCTGATGCGGTTGTTGCGCAGGTTGGAGACGTTGCGCGGCGGCTCGGCCGCCCCCGGCACGTACACGGTGGTGACCACCTCCTCTTCCCAGAAGACCTCCTGATTTTCGTCGTCTTCGATCGGCACCCTGAAGACCACGTTGTGCTCGATGGGCACGGCGTCTGCGGGATCGGTCGTCCAGGATTGGCCGCCGTTGAAGGAGCGCCGGATAAAGAAGTCGTACTTGTCGTTGGCCTTTCTGCCCCAGTTGGGCGTCAGGCTGTAGCCGATGAGCAGCTCGTCGCCGTTGATGGCCCCGCGGTGGGCCCGCGCGTCGGTATAGGGGTTTTTGGCGGACGAATCTGCGAGGTTGGCCGCTGACCACCCCCACCGGAGCATCTTGACCGGCTTCTCAAGGTCATACGGGTTCTGCCACAATTCGGTCGGCTCCACACTGCTGAGGTTCTGGGCGCCGGGCAGGAAGTTGCCGAAGGCGTAAGGGTTGCCAGTGGCAGAAGCCACTGCGCGCCGCATGAAAATGTCGGCCGGCTTGCCGCTGCCCTCCTCGCCCTGGCGATAGAGGGCCACCAGGACCGTCTTGGATGGTCCGGCCTTGGACTTGGGCTGGGTCACGAAGCGCACCCTCCGCGCGTTTTCGTAGGCCAGCTGCGGCTCGCCCTTCCAGTCAAGCAGCAAATCCCCGAACTCGTCGAACAGGTAGACCGGGTTGCCGTTCTCGTCGGTTTCCGGCAGGTTGACGATGCCCCCGCCGGCGGCGATGTCGGGATTGGCGAAATCGAAGCTGTGGTAGATGACGTTTTTGCCCACGTCCGGTTTGTAGCGGTCTTCATCAGGCTCAGTCTCTGAACCTGCCACATCGGGATCACAGGGGTCTTCATACTCATCATGGTCCGGGGGCACGCCCACGCCCTTCCTCTCCTCGTAGCCGATGATGGCCCAGGCGCTCTTGCTGCCGTCGGACTTCTTGTAGGGCTGCAGGAAGATGTTGGCCCGGGAGGCGCCGGTGTTGCCGTCGAGCAGGCGCCCGTCGGCGGTGACGCAGACGTGGTGGACTTCGCCCTTGGGGTTGGTTTTCTCCACGGTATAGGCGCACAACGGATTGGACCCCGGGAGCTCGGCCGTGCCGATGTTTTCGATGGTGCCGCAGTAGCGGTGGGTGCCCTCGCCCTCGCCGTCATAATCGTGCTCCCCGCTTCCCCCCGTGGGGACGATGTTCTCCTCGCTGCACATGTCGTTGTCGGAGATCTTCACCGGCAGCGACATGGGCGCCAGGGCCTTGACCCGTCCGGCCAGATCGGGATCGGTGTCCACGAGGTCGTCATTGTCGCCGTGGCCGCCCTCGGGGTAGTCGTAGTCGATCTTGCCAAAATCGCTCAGCTTGATGTAGCTGTACCAGATGTCGGTCTTGTTGTTCGTTCTGGCGCCGCTCCAGCCCTCGCCGGGGCCGTCGCCTTCACCGGGCACCAGGCCCTTGGGGTCCTCCTGCCAGACGATGGCGAACCCGACGCCGGTGCCCGCCCCGGCAAAGAGCTGGTGGGCGTCGCGCCGGCCGGAGGTGAGCCGCTCGGGCTTGAACCACTGGACATTGCCGCCGGAATCGACCACGCCCCGGGCCGCCCAGACGCAGCTGTAGGGCACCTCGCCCTTTTCGGGATAATCCTCGTAGATCACCGAGCGCTGCGGGCCGCCCACGCCCGTAAAGGTCGTCGGCCCAGTAGGCGTCGTCGCCCGGGTAGTCAAGCGTGCACACGGTGCCCTCGGCGGTTTCGCGGCATATCTCACAGGGATCGGGCAGGCCGTCCCCGTCCGTGTCGGGGCAAACCTTGATGGCGTAGCCCGGCCGCCCGCCCCGGCAGTACTTGTCGGTCCAGGCCACAAAGATCATGTTGTCCTTGACCTTGAGCATGGGCTTCACGGACTCGCCGGGGTAACCATTAACGTCGAAAGACGACTTGCCGGCGGTCTTGGAGATGTTGCGGCGCTTCCAGGTCTCGCCGTCGTCCCTCGAGATGGCCACGAACACGTCCGAGGCACCCGTGTCCTCGACCTCGTCAAGATAGGCGACCACGATCGGTTTGGCCTCGTTTCGCGTCTCGATCACATTGCCGTCCGCGTCGTGGTAGACGACAGAGGCAGAGCTCCCGTCCGAGCGCTGGGCCGGGACGTAGACCGGCATGATCTCGATTTTGGCCTTGTCGCTTTTCATATCGGGAGTCTTGGAGATGTTTCGCTTCATCAGGTTGCCGGCCTTCTGGCCGGAGTTGAGGTTCTCCCGGGCCTCCTCCTTGGAAACGGCCTTCAGTGCGACCTCACCGGCGCAGGCCGCCACCGTCGCGTTGATCAGGGCGCTGACGGCGGCATCATCGGCGAAGAAGACATCAAGCTCCGGGATCGGAGGAAGGCCATTCAGCGCGTTATCCAGACAGCCGATCACCGTTTCGGTGATGTTGATCGCGCCCTGCGCGGGGTTGCCGTCCGCGTCCAGGCTCTGCAGCAGCCGGGCCACGTTGAGGACCCGGTAGTCATCCAGGTCGCCTCCCTCGAAGAGGTCTACCGGCGAGACCCGGCGATCGGCCAGGACGTCGCCCAGGGGCAGGCTGCCCACGAAAAAGTTGACCCGCTCTTCAGGGATGAACCAGAACTGCCCGTTGTCGCCGGTCGTCCCGGACTGCGTGGGCGTCTCGAACCTCAGGCCGTTTACGTTGGCGTCGATGAAATGCCCCGGCTCGACCTTGGCCAGCGGGTAGGTGACGTACCAGGCCCACACGGCCTCTTCTTTTTCGAGCCGGTCAAAAAACGTCAATTCGTGCTCGGCATAGGCGGACTGGGGGATGTCCACCCAGTTCTCCGTACCGTCGTCATTAACGCCGTCTTGCTCATAAAGTTCGACGCGGACGATGACGAAGCGGTTGGGCGGGCACTTTTCCGGATCGACCCCCCAGCAGATCGAGTTTGCTCCCTTGGGAATCAGATCTTCAAAGGAAATCACCTCTGTGTGGCCTTCGGCCAGATATCCGTAAGTCCCCAGGTAGTCCGTCTTGTAATCAAATTTGCCGGCGATGGGCTTGCCTTTTTTGTCTAAAACTTTTTCAAAGTCATCCGGGTCAACGACGACATGGATGTTGACCTTCTCGAGCCTATAACCGATAGTGGGAATGACTTCGATTTTCAGTTTGTCTCTGGTGTTCCAGAACTTGACATCGCCCACATACACCCAATCATCAGGGGCAGCCCCATCAATCCAGTTCTTGCACATCAGCTCGGTTACGATCGGCCAAAGCGGCTCCCCTTCGGCGCCGGCGCTGCCGCCAGGCAGGCACAGCGCGACAAACAAAAACAAGAGTAAAAATTTTGGTTTAGTCTTAAACATGATTTTCACCTCCTTGTGTGTGTCCGTTATGGCGATCCATCCCGGGCCTCAGGACTGCGGCCCGAAGACCCGGATAAAGTATCCGATCGCCCCCATCGTTCGATGCTGCCGGCCGGTCTGCCCGCAGCCCCCCTCCGTCGGCCGTAAATCTTCTGAGATGTCGGATGAGATGTCGGATTGATTTCGCGCTTTTAATTATTGCTAATCGCATTCGGGCATCGGTATGCGGTGTCACTGCTGGTTTCGCGGTGTCGTGGCGGGCTTGATACCGAAATTTTTACAGATCAAAAAATGTGCCATGATGGAAATGCGCCGTCGATGGGCGCACCGAAATGTATGATTGTTTTAAATATTGGCGGGTTATCCGGTGGGTCGGCAGGCGGAAGTAAAAGATCCTGCCATGCGGGGGATGCGACATGGCACGGTATGAGACGGCAGACTTTGTGCCACGGCGCATTTTCAAAACGAAGGCAATGGCCTTAACTGCTCTAAATAGGCCTTTGCTGAGTTCTGATTTCGGGCTTGCCGGGGTCCCTAAAGGTTGCAGCGAATCGGCCGCCTTGCCCTGCTTGCCGGTGCTGCGCTGTGGTGCGCTCCAGATTCGCCTGCGATCGACCCAATTGGTGCAGAAGCATAGGAAGGCATTGCGGCCGTCCGAACCCAACCCTCACGACAGCGCAATGCCGTATTTTTGCATCTTGCGGTAGATGGTGCGGCGGCTGATGCCCAGCAGCCCGGCGGCCCGGGACTTGTTCCAGCGGGCTTTGCGCAGGGCCCGGCGGATGGCTTCGGCCTCCTGGTGCTGCGCTGCACGGGCGGCGACCCGGTCGGCACTGCCCGGTGAAGCTCGCGGAACTCGGCCGGCAGGTGGATCCAGGGTGATGACGCCGCCTCGTGGCAGCGGACAAAGGCGTGCTCCAGGGTGTTTTCCAGTTCGCGCACGTTGCCCGGCCAGTGGTGGTTCTGGAACATGGTCCACACGTCGGTGGAAACGCCCTTGATCTTTTTGCCGAACTTCCGGTTGAAAACGGCCAGAAAGTGCTCGACCAGCAGGGGGATGTCGTCGCGGCGCTCGCGCAGAGGCGGCAGCTGGATCTCCACCACCTTCAGGCGGTAGTAGAGATCTTCACGGAACTTCCCCCCGGCCACTTCGCCTGCAGGTCCTGGTTGGTGGCCGCCACCACCCGCACGTCCACCCGGATCGGGGTGGAGTCTCCGACCCGCTCGAACTCCATGGTTTCGAGCACGCGCAGCAGGCGCAGCTGCATGCGCGGGGAGATTTCGCCGATTTCGTCCAGAAACAGGGTGCCGCCGTCGGCGCGCTGAAAACGGCCGACCTGTCTTTGACCGCACCGGTGAACGCGCCGACCACGTGGCCGAACAGCTCGCTTTCGAGCAGGTTTTCCGACAGGGCGGCGCAGTTGACCTTGACCAGGGGCCCGTTCCGCCGCTCGCCGCTGCGGTGCAGATCTCGACCACCAGCTCCTTGCCGGTGCCGCTCTCCCCGGTGACCAGCACGGTGGTCTGGACGTCGGCCAGGTCCTCGATCAGGGACTCGGACCTTGCGGATCTCCTCGCTTTTGCCCACGATGGGGCCGGTTCCTGCTTTCCTTGAGTCTGCGCTTTCCAGCTCGACAAGGCGCGTTTCATCGCGGATCACCATCACGGCGCCGGTGAACTCATCGGCCGGACCCAGCAGGGGGGAGGCGGTCAGGCTGACCACCTGGCGCCGGCCGGAGTTCGAACCGGCACTCGACGTAGCGGATTTCCACCGCCTGGCGGGTTTCCAGGATTTCATGGAGCGCTTCGATGCACTTGCCCTGGCAGCGTCTGGCCAGCGCGCGGACGGGTTTGCCGATGACCTCGTCGCGCTGCGATACCGCAGATGCGGGTGGCGGCCTCGTTGATCTCGACCACCACCATGTTCTCGTCCACCGTAACGATGCCGTCCTTGACGCTGCGGAAGATCGCTTCGAAGTTCAGGCGGCAGTTTTCCTTTTCCTCGGTCACCGCCTTGTGCTTGAGGGCCAGGCGGCGGACCGCAGCAGGGTATCCTGGCGGATCGGCTTGATGATGTAGTCCAGGGCGCCGAGGCGCAGGGATTCGGTCGCGGTTTCGATGCTGGGCACCCCGGTGATCATGACCACCGGCAGACTCGGGCCGGTCTTCCCGGACCGTCTTGAGCAGGTCGATGCCGCGTTCTGCCTCCAGGACGATGTCCACGTACATCAAATCGAAGTCGCTTTCCTCGCATCAATGATGACCGCTTCGTCGTAGCTGGCGGTAGCGGTGACCCGTATGCCCTCTTCGGAAAGGAAAAGGTCGAACGTGTAACGGATGCTCTCCTCGTCGTCGACGACCAGAATTTTTCCATCCATGATTCAGTCCTCAGACGGTTTTTCCCTGTCCGGCGGGCAGATCGACGCTGACGCGGGTGAACTCGCCTTCACGGCTGTCGATCGTCAGTCGTCCGCCGTGATCGTTCACGATGCCGTGGCTGATGCTCAGCCCCAGCCCGGTGCGTTTGCCTTCGGTTTTGGTGGAAAAAAACGGATTACGTACCTTGCCGATGATCTCTGGCCGGGATCCCGGTGCCCTGGTCGCAGAACGACATCCGAACATACGGACAGCCGAGTCGCCCTGTGACGTTTCGGCGATGATCTCCAGCAGCTTGTTCTTATCAGGCTGCGGGATACTTCTGGTTCAGGGCATGGCGGGCGTTGCTGATGATGTTGACAAACACCTGCTCGATCTCATGGGCCTGGGCCCGATCAGCGGGGAGATCTGCCGGCGATGTCCTTCTTCACAACGATGTTGTCTTTGCGCATCTGGGCGCCGGTCAACGCCAGGGAATCGGCACAGGACGTCTTCCACCGCAACCAGTGCTTTTTCCTCCTGCGCCGGGCGCAAAGGACAGCAGCCCCTCGACGATCCGGGCGATCCGGTCGCCTTCTTTGATCATGCGTCCGCCAGATTCGTGGACCAGGCTGTTTGCGCTGCTTTTGTTGACCAGAATCTGGGCGTAGTTGATGATGCCGTTGATCGGGTTGTTGATTTCATGGGCGACCCCGGCCGCCATCTCGCCCAGGGCCGCCAGTTGCTCGGCGCGCATCATGGCGGCCATGGAAGCCTTCTTGGCGGTGACATCTCTCAGCAAAACGACTACTTTTTCTTCCTCATCCACATCCCTGACCGGTGTATAGAGCCTGTTCAAAAGACCGGCCGTCCGCTGTTTCAAACTCGTGCTGTTGAATCTTACCGGTCCCGAGGGCCTCTCGCATCAAACAGGGCTCACACGGGGTGCCCTTTTGCCGAAAGGCACTGAAGCAGGGTTTGTTCTGGCAGTCACCGATACATTCTTTGAGGCTCTTATTCTGGTATTCAATAACCAGATCGGTGTTGACGATGCTGACCCCTTCCGTCAGGTTGGACAGGATCCGGTTCAGCTTGTCGCGTTCGGACAGAATCGCCTCTTGAGCGTTTTTGAGGTCGGTGATATCCTGAAACGATTCGACAATCCCGACGACCTCCCCGTCCGATCCCGAGAAGGGGGTGGCGGTCAGGATGCTCGGGATACTGATCCCGTCCGCCCGCTGTTTATCCACATAGCATTCCACTGCCTGCTCTCCGGCAATAATGAGCGTCAGGGGGCATTCGGGGGTCGCGCACATGGAACCCGCAAAAACCTCATAGCATTTTCTTCCGACGGCATCCGCCTCGTTTACACTGGTCATGTTCGCAAAGGTCCTGTTAATTTTGAGAACATTAAAATCACGGTCGACCACCCGCATACCCACCGAAGCGGTCTGAAAAATCTGATCCAGTTCGGCATGGGCCAGCTGCAGGTCCTGTTCCATTTTTTTGCGGTCGCTCAGGTCAAAAAACGCCTCCAGCAGATGGTCTTTTCCGTTATATTTAACATGCGTCACGCTTTTAAGTATAGGCAGATTTTCGCCTTCGGCGGTCAGCAGTAATCGCTCCGATTGGTCGATGGTCTTCCCAAGGTCCAGCACCGGGCAGCTGCCTTTGTCGGCCGGGCACAGGTGTTTGTGGCAGACATGGCCTTCAATGGACTGCTTGGTGGAACCGATCATCTTAAGGGCGTTGGTGTTAACCCAGCTGACCTTTCGATTCTGCGAATCGACGAGCATTATCCCGGCGGGGTTGTTTTCCAGGATCTCGCTGAGCTCCTTTTCACGTTCGTGCAACTCGGCTTCAGCCCGCCGGCGCATGCTGATGCTGTACTGGGCGTAGATGCTGAAGACGATCAGAAGGGTGACCACCAGAACGCGCTTCCAGGTTTCATGCAGGTCGGGATTCAGTATTTGGGAAACGAGGTTGCCTTCCTGAAAAAAAATGACATGGATCCAGGATTCGAGAAACCAGTAGAACAAACCCAGGCCGATGCCGATCCATATAAAATTTTGGGTCGATACCAAGGGGGTTGATTTAGCGGGGTAATGCATTTTTACCCTCCTGATTGGCGACGGAATTCGGCGCATTTTATTTTAAGCCGACCCCGAGCCGGCTTCTTCTATCTTGGAGCATCTCTAGAAAACAGGGAAAGGTCAGCGACTGAATGCATTGTTCCGTTCAACAACGTCAACCATTACGTGGCGGGCACAGAATCATCTGCTTTATCGTTGCCAAACTACGTCAAACGACGCTGGCGTGTCAAGCCTAAACGCGTGTGATTCCGGAAGCTTAAATATTAACGATCTCAGAATTCAAAGATAAACGGTGGAATCCCCCCTTGCAGTAAGCGGCAAGTGCTTGATCCAATACCTAACCAAAAAGCATGCCACCGGTCGCCGGCGGTGTTGGTCTTGATGTCGAGTAAGTATTTTTTATAATGATTTTAATAATTTATTGTTTTATTGCATTGGGGAAGACAACCGGGACCTATCGCCGGAAGTGTGTCATGGCACAAAGTGTGACGACATACTGTGTGTCATGACACACAATGTGCATTCTTCGGGTGACATTGACAAAAAGCTGAAACGTGGGCAATACAAAAGGGGAACAATTGAAGACCTCGGTGTATCCGATCGGTTTGATCCGGCCACCGGCCTTTTTCCTGGTATAAATACAATCAATTTAACATGTTATTTTTGTGGATAAGCATCACAAATCCAGAAAAAGTGAGAAATAGCGATTAAGGACATGCCCAATTTGGATACTTGCATATTTTTGTGGACTTGCACTTGCAATATGCAGTTGGTCACTGGCCGGACTATGGTCGGAAGTGCTCTATTGTATAATACGGATATTGACCGAGGACTATTGGCAAAAGTTTTTAGCGAAGTAGAGAGGATACCGCCAGTATCTTTGAGAACCTCTCGAACCAAGGATAATGCAAGTATTCGTAACTTTTCGATTCGTCTAAAAAAGGCTACTGGCAGATGAAGTCATGGGTACAGTTAAAAATTTTACGACCCAACAATCATACCATTATTGAACAGATTAAAATTGATACAAATTAACCAATGAAGTTATCATCTGTGAACGATTGAAATAGGAGTTGACTGAAAAGAAACTTAATGTTAATAGAAAATGATTATTATTTAGGATAAAGAGGCTTCAGTTGGCAGACCATAAAAAAAGATTTGAAATCATCATCCAAAAATTAAGGGATAATGGCCACAGGATAACGCCTCAGCGGCTGGCTATCGTTAAAATTCTTGCCAAAAGTGAAGGCCATCCCAGTGTTGAAAATATCCATGTCCAGATAAAAAAAGACTTTCCGACAATGAGTCTTGCCACTGTATACAAAAATATTGTATTAATTAAATCAGTTGGTGAAGTTCTTGAGTTAGGGTTCCCGGATGGGAGCAACCGATATGATGGAAACAGGCCTAACCCCCATCCACACGTCGTCTGTATCAGGTGCAAAAAAATTGTCGACCCAGATCTGGATAACCTGGATGAAATGGAAAAAGAGGTCGCATTAGAGACTAATTTTAAAATTCTGAATCATAGGTTGGACTTTTTCGGTATATGCAGCAATTGTATGGCAGAGCAAGTTTAATACAGATTTTGCGCTCAAAAAATGGTGCGATGTTGTTCTAACGATCCTTCAAGTCCGCTAAAGTTAATTAGATAGATGGGCACCGACGCACGATATTCATAGCAGCACGGTGCCTAAGTTCAGACAACGAAAGGAGATAACGTTATGACTGACGAAAGCAAGTGCCCGGTAACGGGCAGGACAAGCAAACCCATTGCCGGCGGTGGCACGTCGAACCGGGACTGGTGGCCGAATCAGTTGAATCTTAACATTCTGCACCAGCATTCTTCCAAGTCCAATCCGATGGGCGAGGCGTTCAACTACGCTGAGGAATTCAAGAAACTCGACCTGGAGGCTCTGAAAAAGGACCTCTATGCGCTGATGACCGACTCGCAGGACTGGTGGCCGGCCGATTACGGTCACTACGGGGGGCTCTTCATCCGGATGGCCTGGCACAGCGCAGGCACCTACCGCATGGGCGACGGCCGCGGCGGGGCAGGGTCCGGCAATCAGCGCTTGGCGCCACTCAACAGCTGGCCCGACAACGTGAATTTAGACAAGGCGCGCCGTCTGCTCTGGCCGATCAAGCAGAAATACGGCAAGAAAATTTCCTGGGCCGACCTGTTGATCCTCGCAGGCAACTGCGCGCTGGAGTCGATGGGATTTAAGACCTTCGGCTTTGGCGGCGGGCGCGAGGACATCTGGGAGCCGGAAGAAGACGTCTACTGGGGTGCCGAAGAGGAATGGCTGGCTACGAGCGACATGCCCAAGAGCCGTTACACCGGCGACCGCGATCTCGAAAACCCCCTCGCCGCCGTGCAGATGGGGCTGATCTACGTGAACCCGGAAGGCCCGGACGGCAACCCGGATCCGGTCGCTTCCGGCCGTGACGTTCGCGAGACCTTCGCACGCATGGCGATGAACGATGAAGAGACCGTCGCGCTCGTCGCCGGAGGACACACCTTCGGCAAATGCCACGGTGCCGGCGATGCGGAGCTTGTCGGTCCGGAACCTGAAGCCGCCGGCATCGAAGAGCAGGGCCTCGGCTGGAAGAGCAGCTTCGGCAGCGGCAAGGGCGGCGATACGATCAGCAGCGGCATCGAGGGCGCCTGGAAGCCGAACCCGACCAAATGGGACATGGGCTATCTGAAGGTGCTGTTCAAATACGAGTGGGAGCTGGTCAAGAGCCCGGCCGGCGCGAATCAGTGGCTGGCCAAGGACGTGGCCGAAGAGGACATGGTGGTTGACGCGCACGACCCCTCGAAGAAGCACCGGCCGATGATGACCACGGCGGACCTTTCGCTGCGCTTCGACCCGATCTACGAGCCGATCGCGCGGCGCTACCAGCAGAACCCCGAGGAATTCGCGGACGCCTTCGCCCGGGCGTGGTTCAAGCTGACTCACCGCGACATGGGCCCCCGCTCGCGCTATCTGGGCCCGGAGGTCCCTGCGGAGGAACTGATCTGGCAGGACCCGGTGCCCGCCGTCGATCATAAGCTGATCGACAAAAAGGATATCGCGAACCTCAAGGGCAAGATCCTTGCCTCGGGACTGTCTGTCTCCCAGCTAGTCTCGACCGCCTGGGCGTCGGCGTCCACCTTCCGCGGCTCGGACAAGCGCGGTGGGGCGAACGGGGCGCGCATTCGTCTTGCGCCGCAGAAAGATTGGGAGGTCAACCAGCCGGCCCAACTGAAGACGGTGCTGCAGACCCTTGAGGGAATCCAAAAGGAGTTCAACAGCGCGCAGTCAGGCGGGAAGACGGTTTCGCTCGCCGACTTGATTGTCCTGGGTGGATGCGCAGGGGTCGAGCAGGCTGTGAAGAATGGCGGTCACGATGTGAGCGTTCCCTTCACGCCGGGACGCACGGATGCGTCGCAGGAACAAACCGACGGGGTGTCATTTTACGTACTCGAACCGGCTGCGGACGGATTCCGCAACTACCAAAAGACAAAATACGCCGTAACGGCAGAGGAGCTGCTGGTTGATCGGGCGCAACTGCTGACGCTGACCGCTCCTGAGATGACGGTTCTCGTTGGCGGTATGCGCGTCTTGAATGCCAACTTCGGACAGTCCCAACATGGCGTCTTCACCCAGCGGCCAGAGACGCTCACCAATGACTTCTTCGTGAATCTGCTCGATATGAGCACGACGTGGAAGGCAACCTCGGAAGACGAAGACGTGTTCGAGGGTCGTGATCGCGCAACGGGCGAACTCAAGTGGACCGGCACCCGTGTCGACCTCATCTTCGGTTCGAACTCCCAGCTCCGGGCCGTCGCGGAAGTCTATGGTTGTGAGGACTCCCAGGAGAAGTTCCTGCACGACTTTGTAGCGGCGTGGAACAAGGTAATGAACCTTGACCGCTTCGACCTCGCCTGATCGTAGCAAAAACGTCTTCGAGGGCTCCTGAAGCGTATTCTGAACTGTAAACCGGATGATCAGGAAGCGATAACCGCCACGAATTGACGGATGTTTTGAACATACACGGAGGCTACTAACAACATATAAGGGCGGCGTTTCAATACAATCTGAAACGCCGCCCTCTCTTTAGTCCCTTACAGTCTGCCGGTCACATAATCGGAGCCAAAAACACATAACAAGCGCCTCAAGGGTGACACCTTCCGCGCTGCTCAAGGCGCGCCTTAGGCGAGCGTTCAAGGATTATTATCCTAAGCGCAAACTCTTGACACTTTGAAAAATTCAAGGATACCAGATGCTATACTTAACTTGCCCCGGTTGGAAATTGAGTTTAAGATTTTAGCCTGGATCTATCGGATGCGAAGCGTGAATTGTTGAAAATACCACTCTTTTTCTGATTGTATGGCCATACCATATATTGAGGTGCTGGTCTGGCTTTGTTGGACAAAATCAGGAAGGGTAAAATTTTCTTCGGCCCAAGGGTCTTGATATCGAAAATCCAAAAGGATCATTTTCTGCCTCCTTTTCTGTTTTAATAGAAATATCAGGCAGATAATGACCCTTTCTACCTCTAAGAGTCAATCATCATTTTGTTACGGGTACTGGCTATGCTTCCACAATAGCTATATTTTATAGATAGCTTACCAAAATCTAAAATAAATTGCCTATTAGAATCTCCTGTAGATCGCTATTTTAATTTTTCTTTGACCGACGCCACTTTGCTTTTCAGGCGGCCGGAAGGCCCTTTACGATAGTCGGCTTTCAACGACAGGTTTATCCGGCCACTGTCTTTCTGCATCTCCTGAAAACATCGATCCACCAGGGCCAT
Source organism: uncultured delta proteobacterium (assembly GCA_963706575.1). Classification (GTDB taxonomy): domain Bacteria; phylum Desulfobacterota; class Desulfobacteria; order Desulfobacterales; family JAHEIW01; genus JAHEIW01. Next base: position 197,656 of record CAVPNL010000015.1, read on the forward strand.
CACCTCGCTCCATTCGCCTTCCACACAGGTCCCCATGGGATTGAGCTCGTAAGGCAAACCGCTAGCTTGAATCGTTTTAAGCGCCCGGGCGACATACGGGCTCAGGCTTTCACCTTTGTCCATCGGAAAAATTGAAAACTCAACAATTACGCTCATGGGAACCTCCCTCATATCGAATTATGAATTTACGGGTTTAATTTGTCCTTATAGAGCTAGAAGTACACAGTGGTCAAAATCCGGTTCGTTATTTGTTAATCGCTATTCGTTATTGGTATTGACAGGTATGAAACTAAAACAAATGACAACAACGCCGCACTCTAATTACAGATAACTAATAACCAATAACTGTTTCTGAAAACCGCCTCAGTTCACTCATGAAAAAGGTAATTCAAAAGTACAGAACCCCGGTCATCTCCAATATTTGACAGGCTCTGCTTATTTCTTTATACTTCTCACCTTTTTAAAAATACATTTTACGTCAGCTGTCAATAATATCTCTTTTCCAATCACTGGCCTCGAGGAGGAAACCATGGAGCAGGTCGCATCTAAAAACTACCGGATACATTTGATTCCCGATATGACGAATTTTACGTTCGCCGGCAAGGTAACGCTTCTGGTTGACGCCCCCGCTGCTATTGAAGCACTGGGTTTAAACATCCTCGATCTTGCTATTTTAAGCTGTGCCGTCGAACAAAATCACGATTGGGTTGAATGTGCATTCGAAACGGATGTTGAAAAAGAAGAATTGCAGATTTTGCTTCCTCATCAAATGCAAGGGGCCATCCGGATAGAGATTCGCTATGAGGGTCAAATTAACGACAAAATGGCCGGTTTTTATCGGAGTCAATATACCCATTCGGGCAAAACCCAATATATCGCAGTAACCCAATTTGAGGAAAGTGATGCCAGAAAAGCGTTTCCTTGCATGGACCACCCCGCCAAAAAGGCGACCTTCGATATCATCATGGACATTGACCGGGATCTGGTGGCAATTTCCAATGGTGCCATCGCCCAGGAAACTTTACTGGATAACGGAAAAAAGCGGGTAACCTTCGAACAGACTCCTAAAATGTCCACTTATTTGGTGTTTTTCGGGATCGGTGAGTTTGAATTTACCGTGGACAAAGAAGACCCGCGGGTTCGGGTGGCCACCTTGCCCGGAATGAAGCCTTACGCAACGTTTGGCCTGGAGTTTGGTCGCAAATCCCTGGCATTCAGCGAGGATTACTACGGCATCCCCTACCCGCTTCCCAAAATGGATCTGATTGCGATACCTGATTTTGCCTTCGGGGCCATGGAAAACTGGGGGGCGATTACCTTTCGTGAAAATTTGCTGCTGCATTATCCGCAGATTACCTCTAAATCCGGCGAAGAACGCATATGTGAAGTCATCGCCCACGAGATTGCCCATCAGTGGTTCGGCAATCTGGTGACCCCTGCGGACTGGAAATATTTGTGGTTAAATGAAAGTTTTGCCACCTATTTCGGCAATGGCGTTGTTGCTTATTATTATCCGCAGTGGGAAACCTGGCAGCAGTTTTTATGGGTAAATACCGGCAGTGCCATGGCGCGGGATGCGCTGTTGGAAAATTTCGCCATTGAGATCCCGGGAGGCGAGCATGTGATTATCAATGTCAGCACGGCTCCGATTATTTACAGCAAGGGCGGCAGCATATTGCGGCAAATCGAAGGCTATATCGGCTCGGAAAATTTTAAGCAAGGTTTGCGACAATACCTCAAAACCTATGAATATGCCACCGCCACCAGTGAGGATCTTTGGAATTCTTTAGAAAAAGTGTCCGAGCAGCCCATCGGCATCATGATGAAAAGCTGGATCGAGCAGCCGGGATTTCCCATGATCTCGGTCGAACAGAAGGGCAACAAGCTGCAATTGACCCAGCAGCGTTTTAGCTATCTACCGGCTGATTCCGACCAGATTTGGCAGGTGCCCGTCACCGTTCGGTTTTTTTCAGGCGCCGCAGAGACTGAGCGGCTGACATTTTTGATGAACAGCGCCCAGCATGAAATTGAACTCCCAAACCAAGCGGACGCCTATAAACTCAATGACCAACAAACCGGTTTTTATATCGTTCGTTACCAGGACACCGAAAATCTGGCAGCCCTCGGCCAACGGGTCGGTGATCAATCGCTGGCACCCGAAGACCGCTGGGGCCTGCAAAACGATCTTTTTTCACTGTGCAAACGCGGCGACGTCCCGTTCAGTGAATATCTGGATTTTCTGGCCTTTTACCAGGATGAAAATGCATTTTTACCGCTGGTCAGTATTTCAAACAACCTGCAGCATGCCTACCTGGTGCTCGACGCTGAGAAGAAAGAAAAAATATCGTCGCTCGTTCGCCCCTGGTTTGAAAAAGTACTTAAACATATCGGATTCGAACCGGGGCCTGATGAAAAACATACCAACGCTATCCTCAGGGAACAGTTGCTCTGGCATGCGGCACTGAGCGGCTCCCAAAGTGCAATTGAGTTTGCCGGCGTTCAGTTTGCAGAGTGGATGCAGGATAAACCAGTGCATCCGGATATCGTCAAAAGCGTCCTGCAGATCGCAGCATTGGGCGGCGATCAACAGACCTTTGCGTGGCTCGATCAGCGTTTTCAGTCATCGCAGATCGAACACGAACGTATGAATATACTGGTGGCGCTGGGCTGCTTTAAAGAAAAGGTTTCGCTTCAAAACGCCCTGCAATACATTCTGGATACGGTACCGGCCCGCAATAAATTTGTGCCGGTTGTAGCGATGGCGTCCAATCCGTACGCCGTCCCCCTGCTGTGGGAATGGTATGTGTCAAATCTGGAGCAAGTCGAGCAATTTCACCCGATGTTTTATGAAAGAGTTGTCGCGGCGATTGTCCCCGTAGCCGGAATGGATAATCCAAAAGCGGTAAACAAATTTTTTGAAGATTACATGCAAAAGACCGACACCGCCAAAGATGTGATCAAACTGTCCCTGGAAAGATTAGAGATAAACCTGCGCATGCGCGCTGCTAATTAGGATAGCATTTTAATTAACCGCAGACGCACGCAGACACACGCAGATTTTTTTTCCTTGGCCGACCTCCGCGATAAGGCTTTGCCTTCCTCGGGAGAATCTGCCAACCGAAGATACCATAATAAATATTAATATCAAATATTTAAGCAGTCGTGCAGTTTTCCCGTCATGCCCGCGTCAGGCGGGCATCCAATCTTTATCCCTGCGCAGAGCCTGCCCCCATGAAGATGGGGGGATCAAAACTTAAAAAAAATGGGTATATATCCAATGGGGTGTATCGAACCGTAAAATAAAGTGTTCACCCCATTAACAGGCGGGTTCTTTTATATTAAAGAATTTATAAGCGATATGAATTTGCAGAGAACTTAAATGCTCAGATCTTAAGCCGGGTAAATCTCATACAAGCTTGACAAGCAGAGCTCAATTTTCCTATAAAAGCAATCTTAGGAACCATTCCGAATTAGGGACTGCATCCCGCATGAATGATTAATGCTTTCGGGATTATCAAAGTAAAAGTCATTTTTTCACCAACCGATCCTTCTTTTTCTGCTCCAGGAGATGCTATTCGATATGAATCGGCGAACCTTCCTCAAGATTGCGGGTATGGGCAGCATTTCCCTGGCAGCAGGCTGCAGTCCTCCTGAAAAAAACCTGTTTTCCCTCGTTCACGCACCCGACGACATGGTAACCGGCAAAGCGACCTGGTATGCATCGACCTGCCGCGAATGCCCGGCCGGATGCGGCATTCTGGCTAAAAATCGCGAAGGGCGCGTTATCAAAATCGAAGGTAACCCCCTGCACCCCATCAACAACGGCAAGATCTGTATGCGGGGCCAGGCTGCGTTGCAGGCCATTTACAACCCCGACCGCATCAAAACCCCCTTGCTGAGGGAAAAAGACAAATGGCAACCCATTTCATTTTCAAAAGCGCGGTCCATTTTAAAAAATAAAACCCAGGAGGCTTCCCAAAAAGGACCTGATCACATCCGCATGTTGACAGAGGTCGTGGGGGAAAGCCTGCTGGCGCTCTTTTCGGATGCGCTCAATCGATGGAACGCGCGCGAACCGATGGTATATGAGCCCTTTTCCTATGAATCCCTAAAAACTGCCAACGAAAAAGTTTTCGGGCAAAACGGCCTGGTTTCCTATCATATGCAGGAGGCGGATATACTGGTTTCTTTCGGGGCCGATTTTCTGGAAACCTGGTTATCACCGGTTGAATACGCTCATAAATTTAAGTCCATGCATGCTTTCAAAAACGGCCAAAAAGTCTCATTTTACCATCTGAGCCCGGTTCAATCCCTGACAGGAGCCAACGCCGACTCCTGGTTGGCATGCAACACCGGCAGCGAGGCCAGCATCGCCCTTGGGCTGGTTCGTCAGGCGCTTGATATCCGTAAAGGCAAAACACTGCCATGGTCTTTCCGTAAAGCGCTGCTTGAAGCGACAGCCCCTTATACCCAGGATCGAGTGCTGCAATCATCCGGCTTATCTTTGGCGCAATATGAAAAACTCATTATTAAGTTGATGGGTGCCCGCAAACCTCTGGTACTGGGTACCGGCACCGGCGCGGGCGATTTAAACGGCCTGCAGACCAACATCGCGGTAAATTTATTAAACCTGCTGCTGGACCCGGATTTAACGCTGCTGGATTTCAACCAGCGCCACCGTGTGGAAATTGCAGCCAAACGGTCTGCTGTGCTGCAATTTTTTGATCGCCTGAAAACGGATGCGGTTGAAGTCTTGATACTGAACAATGTCAATCCGGCTTTTAGTATAGCGCCCAAAAGCGGCGTGAAGGAGGTGCTAGAACAGGACGACTTGTTTGTGGTCAGCTTCAGCAATTTCATGGATGAAACTTCAGCGCTGGCTGATCTGATTTTTCCGGTCGCCATGCCACTTGAAACCTGGGATGAATATAGCGGCTGGCAATCGGTTACCTCCACCCTGCAGCCGGCCATGGGCAGATTAACCCGGTCGACCCATATCGGCGATGTTATCCTGGACACCGCTTTTAAAAATGAAAAGCCGTCTGAAAATTATAAAACCTATCTATTTTCCAGACTGGTGGCCGAGCGCAAAATTGAAGATGAAAAAGGGTGGGTGCAGCTCCTCCAGGTGGGCGGCGCCATCGATTCACCTGCGGCCGCCGGTTTAGCGAAATTGGACCTGGAACCGCAAAAAATAACCGATCACCTGTCGCAACCTGCGGAAACCGCTGCGGCTGAGCTGATATTCGGTGCCATTCCGTCTATCCGGTTCTTTGACGGCAGGGGTGCCAACAGGCCCTGGTTGTGTGAAATTCCGGATCCGCTGACGCGGGTGGCCTGGCAAAGCCCGGTCAGCATGCATCCTGACACGGCCAAAAAACAAAATATCGCCCAGGGTGATATCATCCAGATTGAATCGAAATGGGGCAGTTTGGAAGCACCGGTTTACGTGAACGGATTTGTAAAACCGGGGCTGCTGGTCATGAATATCGGCCAGGGGCATCACGCTTACGGGCGCTACGCGGAAAACCAGGGTGTCAATCCGATCGTCATCTTACCGCCTGATGCGAATCCGGATTCAGGGGGTCCGCTTTTTTCCACGGATCAAATAAAGATTCGCCCAACCGGCCGGAAGTTGAAACTGGCCAACACGGACGGCAGCCGAACCCAGCACGAACGGACATTTGCGCTGACCGTCGGCCTGACGGAATTGAACCTGGGGAAAATGCCCAAAAGGGCCGGTCTGACCATGGAAGATTTTCCCTTAACGCTGCCGATTCCCGAAGGTTATGATCCCAAACGGGATTTTTATCCGGCCCATGATCACGAAAACTACCGCTGGGCAATGGTGATTGATCTGGATCGCTGCATCGGATGCGGCGCCTGCTCGGCCGCCTGCTATGCCGAAAACAATGTCGGCATTGTGGGTGAAGAACGGGTCATCCAAGGACGGGAGATGACCTGGTTGAGTATCGAGCGCTATCAAGACCCGGACCACATGCAAAAGGTAACCTTTTTGCCCATGCTCTGCCAGCATTGTGATAATGCCCCCTGCGAATCGGTTTGCCCGGTGTATGCGCCACACCATTCAAAAGAAGGGCTCAACAACCAGATTTACAATCGCTGCATCGGAACCCGTTTTTGTGTCCAGAACTGCCCGTACAAAGTGCGGCGATTCAACTGGTTCGACTGGGAATGGCCCGAACCCATGAATGTGCAGCTCAATCCCGATGTCACCGTTCGCAGCAAGGGGGTGATGGAAAAATGCTCCTTCTGTATTCAACGCATCAAGGTCGCTCACAGCAACGCCAAGAACGAAAAGCGCATGATCCGTGACGGTGAGGTCATCCCGGCTTGCGTGCAAACCTGCCCGACCGATGCCCTGGTCTTTGGCAGTTTGATGGACAAACACAGCCGGGTCAGGCAAATGGTGGATGACCCCCGGGCCTATCAGGCCCTGGGCTATTTGAACACCAAACCGGCGGTGATTTATCTTAAGAAAGTTTTGCAGGAAATATAAAAAAGAGCGTCTCGCTGAAGGCGAGACTTTAGGAGCGGCCGTAAGGGCCTTAAGGAGCGTTCCGCTTCGCGGAACTTTAGGTTGGATTTAAAAAGTTTTGCCTCAAGCGAAGCGCTCCTCAAACACAGCGCAAAAATTGCGCGGAGTGCTCCTCTAGTTTCGCTAAAAGCGAAACGCTCGGCTCATCACGAGAAAAATGATCGTGACTGAAAACCTAAATGATTGGTTTGTAAATTAACCTTTGGAACATTGATATGAGCCAACTGACGTACGCGAGCATTGACCAAACGGTACTGAACACCTTGAGTACGCCCAAAAAATACTACTGGGCGATCGTGGCGGTTTTGTTTTTAGGCGTGCTGGTCGGTGCTGCCTGCTGGACCTATCAGATTTTTGTCGGTATTGGCGCCGGCGGTCAAAACAACCCGGTGGGCTGGGGCACCTATCTGATCAACTTTGTCTTCTGGGTGGGAATTGCCCATTCAGGAACCCTGATTTCGGCCATCCTGCACCTGTTTCGGGCCGGATGGCGCAACCCCATTGCCCGGGCTGCTGAAACCATGACCGTTTTTGCGGTTTGCATTGCCGGGCTTTTCCCCTTTATCCATCTGGGGCGCGTCTGGCAGGTCTATTATATGTTGCCGATACCCAGTCAGCGACTCCTGTGGCCCAATTTTCTGTCACCGCTGATGTTTGATGTGATTGCCATCAGCACCTATCTGACCGTCAGCAGCCTATTCTGGTACACCGGGCTGTTGCCGGATCTGGCTGCCGTCAGAGATCGTTCCCGGGGCACCCGTAAAAAAATCTTTAACATCCTGGCGCTGGGATGGACCGGCGCCCACGAACAGTGGCGCCATTACACCCGCGGCTATCTGTTCTTTGCCGCTCTGGCGACACCCCTGGTGATCTCGGTGCACAGTGTCGTGTCCTGGGATTTTGCGCTGGGAATTGCACCCGGCTGGCATACCACCATATTTGCGCCTTACTTTGTGGCCGGTGCCATCCATTCCGGTTTAGCCATGGTGCTGACATTGATGATCCCATTGCGTAAAATTTTTAATTACCAGAAAATCATTACCAAAGAGGTCCTGGAAAATGTGGCCAAAACCATCGTTTTTACCGGTTTGATTGTCGGCTTTGCCTACGCCACCGAATTTTTTATCGCCTGGTACAGCCAGAATTCGGTTGAAATAGAGCAATTTCGCTGGCGGGCATTTGGTGATTACCGCTGGGGATTTTACTTCATGGTATTGTGCAACACCCTGACACCGCTGCTGTTCCTGTTTAAAAAAATACGGACCACCGTCGCAGCCCTTTTTATTATTTCGCTGATTGTCAATTTTGGAATGTGGTGGGAACGATTTGTCATCATCGTCGGCGGCGTGGCGCGCGGCTTTTCGCCCCATGCATGGGGATTATACGCGCCCACCCTGATCGAATACGGCATTATGCTGGGCAGCTTCTGCCTGTTTTTCTTCTTTTTTCTGTTATTTGCCAAGCATCTGCCGTCGGTCTCGATGACAGAAATGAAAGAAACCCTTGATCATGGAGGCAGCCATGCAGGGTAAAAAATACATTATGGGGCTTTTTAAAAATGAAGACCAGGTAGTTTCAACGCTGGCGGCGCTGAAAGAAACTGCCTACAAATTTCAGCGGGTTCACAGCCCGATTCCGAGTCATAAGATTATGGCTGCTCTCGACTTAAAAAAAAGCAAGGTCGGCTGGTTTACCCTGGCCGGCGGTATCCTCGGATTCATCAGCGGATTCGCCCTGGCCATATTTTGTTCAATTCAGTGGAATTTGATTGTCAGCGGAAAGCCGATCATATCGCTGATTCCGTTTTTCATAGTTGGATTTGAATTTACCATCCTCTTTGCGGTTTTTGGCAATATCATCGGCCTGCTCACTCAGACGCGATTGCCCAGCTTTAAGAAAATGGAATATTACGACCCGCGTTGCTCGGGTGAACATTTCGGCGTGCTGGCAGCGTGTGATCCCGTGCATCAGGATGGCTTGAAAGAATTTTTTCAGCAAAACGGAGGGGAAGTAAAGGTTTTTGAATAAACGTTTTATTGGTTTGATTGGTTTCATTGGTTTCATTAGTTTGACGCAAAGGCAAAAAAAATTAAACCAATTTAACCAATTCAACATCCAGGCAAATTAATATGGCACCCAACGATACGAATACCGATAAGCCAAACAAATCACCGGCGAGGTGGATATTTTTCGTCCTGATCATCATCGGTATGGCGGCTTTTATCCACGGCATTATGAGTCCCCATCCGGAAAAAGCCTGGCAGGCCTATTTAATTAACTTTCTACTGTGGTCTGCAATCGCCCAGGGGGCGGTTCTCTTTTCAGCAGTGATGCATATGACCAAGGCCCGCTGGAGTGGTCCGCTATCCGCATTATCTGAATCCTTTGCGGCCTTTTTCCCGCTCTCATTCGTGCTGTTTCTGCTGCTATTTTTGGGACGCGCCCATATCTTTCCGTGGCTGCATGAGGATCTGCACGGCAAAGAAGTCTGGCTCAATATCCCGTTTCTTTTCACACGGGATTGCATCGGCCTGCTGGTGCTCTATGCCATTGGATTTGCCTATCTCTATAATGCGCTGCAGCTGCGATCTGACGCGAATCAAGCTCAGGGCGCATTTCGCCAAATGATTTACAAAGGCTGGATCCGCAACAACCGCAGCCCCAAAAAGGTAAAGAAAAAAATGACCATCTGGGCCGGTCTTTATATTCTGGCATTCACGCTCGTGCTGAGCCTGATCGGCTATGACCTGGTGATGAGTATGGACCCCCACTGGATATCGACCCTGTTCGGGGGCTACACCTTTGTAAAAGCCTTTTATGTCGGATTGGGCGCCTTAATCATTCTGGCGGCCATCACCCGCATCAAAAGAGGCAAAGCCTCCGGTTTGGAGCCATCCCATTTTCATGATATCGGCAAACTGTTTTTTGCATTTTGCCTGCTGTGGGCCGACTTTTTCTATGTCCAGCTAACGGTCATCTGGTACGGCAATATACCAGAGGAAACCCATTATGTTATTGAACGCACCGTATCAGTCCCCTGGAACACATTGGCCTGGACCATTTTTGTGATCTGTTTCATTATTCCGTTTTTGATTCTTTTGAATAAAAGGGTGAAATCGATGCCGGTATTTATGGTGATTTTATGCAGCTTTATTATCATCGGATTCTGGCTGGAGCACCTTTTGCTGTTGGCGCCTGCGTTGAGCCATGATGTTCATTCGCTGTCGTTAAGTGTTTTTGATGGGTTGATAACGGTGGGCTTTTTAGGGCTGATGGCCGCTGCGGTAAGTTTCTTTTTAAAACACTTCCCGGAAATTTCCAGGCCGGCAGCGGTCGGCCCGTCGGGTTAAAAGAAACAATTGTTTAACAAGGTATTAAACCATTGAGTAAAAATGCAATCGCCATTTTAACAACCCTGGGGACCGCTCTGTTTATTGCGGCATTTATTTTCTTTTTCTATACCCCGCCGCAAGCCCAAATCGGGCCGGAACAACCGATCCCATTCAGCCATAATGTCCACAGCGGTGTTAAACAAATCCAGTGCCAGTATTGTCACCCCTATCGTGGCCTATTCCAATCATCCCGGAATACCGGCCGTGGGAAAATGCCTGCACTGCCATAAATATATTATTGCCAACCATCCCTGGATCAAGAAGGAACACGAATACTTTAACGCCAATACACCAACGCCCTGGGTAAAAGTCAATTATGTGGCCGAACACGTGCTGTTTAATCACCAGCGTCATATTAACAATAAAATTGCCTGTACCGAATGTCACGGACAAGTGCAGAACCTTCAGCGCTTACCGCAAAAAATTTGGCGTATGGGTGAGTGCGTCGCGTGTCACCGAAAGAAAAATGCCAATCTCGACTGCTGGCTGGCGTGTCATAGTTAATTAGCATAGCGCATGGAGCATAGAGCATGGCGTTTATTAACGGATGTTTTTTCGCTCTGCGCTTTGCGCTCTGCCCTATGCAAAGCGAAAAAGGGAGTTTAGATTTTGTCGACTGAAGTCACTGAAAATGTGCCATCAAACAATCCGACAGCCAAGGCATTCACGTTGACATCCGCATTTTGGTTTGCCGCGGCAACCTCTCTTGGCATGATCGGCGCGGGTTACCTGATTGCGCCGGATTTCCTGGCCAACATTGAATATGTTCACTTTGGTCGAGTAAGACCGATGCACATCAATGCCGTGTTGTTCGGGTTTGTCACGCCGGGTTTATTGGCTGTGGCTTTTTACTATATCCCCAGACTTTTGCGAACTGAACTGTTCAGCCACAAACTGGGTGTGTTCAGCGCCATTTTCTGGAACATCACGGTGGCATCCGGCCTCATTGGCATCAGCCTCGGTTACACCCAGGGACGCGAGTATGCCGAATTGCCCTGGCCGGTTGATATTATGGTGGTTATCAGCTTCTCTTTGGTTGTATTCAACATTTTAATGACCGTCCGGCAACGAGAAGAACGAATTTTGTATGTATCCATCTGGTATACGACCGCCGCTGTCATTCTGACATCCATCACCTATTGTCTGGGCAACGTCATCTGGAAACCGGACACCGGCGCCCTGGTGGGTATCCCGGATGCTATTCTCCTGTGGTTCTACGGCCACAATATTTTCGGGCTTCTACTCACGCCCATGGGATTAGGGGTGGCCTATTATGTGCTGCCAATTGCCACGCGCAGTCCGCTATACAGCCACTCACTGTCGCTGCTGGGATTCTGGTCTTTGATCATTGTCTATACCCACATCGGCACCCATCACCTGCTGCAGGTGCCGGTGCCCACCTGGCTGAAAACCATATCGATTGTCGACAGTATCGCCATGGTGATCCCGGTGATGATTGTATTGATCAATCTGTGGTACACCATCAAAGGCAAGCTGGGAGAGATTCATGCCAACATCGGCGCCAAATTCGTGCTGACCGGCACCATTTATTATTTCTTTGTCAATATCCAGGGCTCGATGATGGCCCTGCCGCATGTGCAGCGCATCACCCACTTCAACAACTGGGTGGTCGGCCATGCACATATCGGTGTGCTCGGATTTGCCGGCATAACGGCTCTGGGGGGACTGTATTTCATTTTGCCCAAAATTACGGGCAAACCCCTGTACAGCAAATTTCTGGCCGACGTCCAATACTGGCTGGTGCTGATCGGCGTCACGGGCTTTGCGATCGTTTTGACCATCGCGGGGTTAATTCAGGGCAATGCCTGGTACAATGGTGAAACCCTTTATCGGACGTTACCCATGATTCAACCCTATTACATTTTAAGAGCGTCGCTGGGGGCCTTTATTATGATTGGCGCATACATCGGATTATACAACGTGATTCGATCGTTATTTTTTAATCGTGGAGCTGCAACATGCGAATGACCCCGACTGTCATATTCACGGGCATCCTGGCGCTGCTGACGGCCATCACACTGATTGTCGTCTATTGGCCCTACGCCACCCGTGATACGACACCATCAGATATTTTTCGCTCGCGCACGGCGATTGAAAATGCGGGTCGCAAGATTTACCTGGAAAACGGGTGTGTTTACTGTCACAGCCAGTCTATTCGGGCGATCGATTGGGGCCACGGGGCACAACGCATTGCCCAATCCGGTGACTATATTGCCGATGAACCCGTGGCGCTGGGATCCCAGCGCACCGGTGTGGATCTGTCGCAGGAAGGCGGCGAGCATCCGGACGACTGGCACATTGCCCATTTTATCAACCCTCGCTACACACGGCCCAGCTCGATCATGCCGCCTTTTAAGTGGCTGGGTACGCAACGCATCGATACGCTGACCCAGTACATTCAAAGTCTGGGATTCAAGGATGCCGACCGGCGCATGCAGCGCCAGCGTTACTGGAAAGAGGAATCCATCAGGGCTTATGAAGCCGGGCCCGATGTGAACGCCCGCTGGCTGGCGGAAATCGTTCCGGAGGGATGGCGCAACATACCGAATCCGTATCCGACCACTACAGCCAGCCTGCAACGGGGCCATAAAATTTATCAGAATTTTTGTATAGGCTGCCACGGCCCGATCGGTGACGGCATGGGACCGGCCCAACCCTGGATATACCCGCCGCCGTTGAATTTCACCATTTTAAAGGGCAGAGAAATATCCGGCGGGATCATATACTATCAACTGATGAACGGCATTACCGGCACCGCTATGCCGTATTTTAAACGCGATCTGGAATCGCAAAAAATCTGGGAAGTCGGTGACTACATCGCGGTTTATTTTATCAACCAAAGCGATGCCAATACCGAGCCGCGCGGTATCGATTCTGCGTGGGAACCCTAAAGGAGTTTGATTGGTTTCATTGGTTCAATTGGTTAAATTGGTTCGGCACCAAACGAATAAAACAAATAAAACCAATCCAACCAATTAAACAAACGATAGTAAACATGTACTACCCTTATTTCATCGCATACATGGCCGCCGGTTTTATCATCAGCCTAGTGGTGTTCTTCTGGGCCCTGAACAGCGGTCAGTTCAAAGACCAGCAGCGGGCGCGCTTTCTGCCGCTGCAAAATGATCTGCAAACCAGACCGGCAAAGGTACCGCGATTTGCACGCATTCAAACCGCTGTCCTGTTTACGCTGGTCTGCTTATGCCTGGCAAGCGCGGTGGCGGTGGTAATCTTTTCCCTGATGAAGGGCCTCAAATAATACCCGTGCGTGTATAAAGCGCCGGTTAAGACACGAAAAAGGAAAGCGGTTATGAGATATTTTCAGTTATTGGGCATTCAACATTTTGCCTTGTATCTGTTCCCGGCCCTGGCAACGATTGTGTTGTTCATCATCGGTCTGGGATATTACTATATTGGTCGTAAAGACTCGGAGGAGCGCAAAACCCGCATCATCGAGCAGTATCCCGGTGGCATCGAAGGTCGCAACGCGCCGTTTCCCTTGTTTGTGGTTCTCATTCTTGTCGGAACCATCGGCTGGTCATTGGCATATATTATCTTAATCGGCGTTTTAGGAGTGAGAATCTGATGGAACATCCGGTGCACGAGGCATCCGCATTCAAAACCTGGCTCCTTGTATTTTTATGTGTCGCCATCGTGGTATTCCAGGGCTGGCTGGCATTTACCGTAATCGGTGATCTCGGCCAGCCCGATTGGGACTACCGGCCAATCGCAGACGTTCCCGGAGAATCTGCCTTTGCGGTCTACGATCCCTATCATCCGCTGCCTTACGCGCAGCATGTGCTCAAAGAGCAGGGCCAGGAAGAAAATCCAAAGCATTTGTATGTGTTGCCTTTTGAAGGTGTTGAATAAATGAAAAAAATAATCGGACTTCTACTTGTCGCTCTGGTTTTAATTCTGGGTGCCTACCATCTGTTGATATTTTATGACAATAACTTCCGTTACGGTCGCATGCGTGAAACGCCGGCCGTGCGGCCGTATGAAGAACCACTTCTGATCAAGGAAGCCGGTCTTGTTCCGATCAACGGTGGCGAAGCTATCTACCGCGTATCAAGCGGAACCGAAATACAGTCACCCATTGATATGGCGCAACCGACCGTCATTAACAGAGGAGAAGCCGTATACCTAACCTATTGCGCCCAGTGCCATGGCCACAATCACGATGGCAAGGGCACCGTCGGTCAGAGTTTTGCCCCGCTGCCGACCGATCTGCGCAGCGCCAAAGTCCAGGAGAGCCCTGCGGGGGTGCTTTTCCGAAATGTCAGCTACGGCGTCCCCGATGGCCGGCAGCCTCCTTTGCACGCAACCATCGCAGTTAAAGACCGCTGGAAGGTTGTGGCCTACGTCAAGTCCCTTGGCACCCGTGAATAAATCTCCGCAAACCCAAATTCCATTTTTTTTATACCTTATTCATAATAACCTTTGGTTTCAGGTGTCGGGTGTCAGGTGTCAGTTTTAGAAGACAGAGGTCAGGCAACTGAGGACAGATGGTGAAACTGAAGGACGAAGCACTTTATTTGTTCTCGATTCGGCTGAGCTCGCAGCAGGCGGTTTTCTGTTTTCCGTCATCTGTTTGCTGACCCCTGAAACCTGACACCTGACACCTTGATTAAAGGAATTTATTATTTAGAATTTACCTGGATTCATGAATAAACACCCTAACCCAGAAACAACCTCCCAAACATGCAACCTGTGTGGTCTGCCGTTGCGTTATGGAACCGTTAATTCGGTATTTTCAGGAGACACATATGCTTTTTGCTGTAACGGCTGCCGGCAGGTGTTTACGATTTTAATGGAGTCCACGGATTCGCCGAATCCTGAAGCTTTTCGTGAAACCGACCTGTTCAGACAATGCCGGGCCAGGGGCATCATTCCCGGCTCCGAAGAAGAACTGACCGGGGGGGACAATACCCATGCGCAAGCCGCACTGCTGCCTTCAGCGGTAGACCGGGACAACGTTCTGACGCTCAGGCTGCGGGTCAGCAACATGTGGTGCCCGGCCTGCGCCTGGATCATCGACGAATCCTTGAAAAAAACCCCGGGCGTTGTCGATTCAGCCTGTAATTTTTCCACGGATCGGCTTCAGGTGGTTTACGATCCTGTCAAAGTCACCTCCCATCAGATCATCAAATCGATCGGCAAACTCGGTTACCGGACGGCAGCGCCCGGTGAATCCGAAAAAACAACCGAACGCCGCAGGGAATTTGTTCGATTTGTCGTTTCTGCTTTTTTGACCATGAACGTCATGATGTTATCCTTTGCCCTGTATACGGGGTTTTTTACGGATCTTTCTCCTGAAAATGCGGCTAAAATTTCCTGGCCCATGTTCGTCATGGCGACCGCCGTTTTAATCTATGGCGGATATGATTTTTATAAAAAAGCCTGGGCCGGATTACGCAATGCCGCTTTCAGCATGGAAACCCTGATCATCATCGGTGCTTTGAGTGCTTACCTTTTCAGCACCTATAATCTTTTTGCAAGAAGCATTCATCTATATTACGACACCGCTTCGATGCTCATCACGCTGGTGCTCTTAGGCAAAACCCTGGAGCGCCGCGCCAAAGGAAAAGTTTTAGAAGATTTGGAAAATTTCTTTGCGTTGATGCCCACCAAGGTCAGAATATGCAGCGGCGATTTCCCCGAGGGCCGCTATGTGGCCATTGAACAGCTGATTGCCGGCGACATCTTTCGGGTAAGCGAAACGGAAATTATCCCGGCAGATGGCCGGATCCTTTCCGGCAACGGCAGCGTGGAAGAATCGTCACTGACCGGTGAGCCCTTACCGGTTACCAAAAAACCGGGTGACTTTATCAGAAGCGGTGCCCGGGTTCAGCAGGGCCGTTTTAAAATCAAGGCCGAAAAGGTCGGCACCGATTCTACGCTGGGGCAGATGATGCAGATCATCGAAAAAACACTGCTGACCAAAATGCCCATCGAGGGTAAAACCGATGTTATATTGCAGTGGTTCGTTCCCGTCATTCTGGTGCTGGCGGCAACCACCGGCATGGTGTGCGGGTTCATGGGATTATCGATAGAAACATCGATCCTGCGAGCCGTAACCGTGATGGTCATCTCCTGCCCCTGCGCCCTGGGAATTGCCATCCCTCTGGCCCGGGTGGCCGGTATCTCCATTGCCGGGAAAAAGGGTATCCTGGTGCGCAATTTCACTGCATTTGAACTGGCCCGCCGCATTACCGCATTTGTCTTTGACAAAACCGGAACCATCACACACGGCAACTGGACCCTGCAAAAAATTGTGGCGTTCGCGCCTTATGATGAAAACCAGGGGCTTAAATGGGCGGCGGGGCTGGAGCAAAATTCAGATCATTTTATCGGAAGGGAAATTCTGCGGCAGGCACAAAAACGAAATATTGAACCCGCAACCATAGACGATATTCAGACGGAAGAAAATGGTGTAATCGGCCGCTTCGCGGGTGACATCCTGAAGATCGGATCGGCGGACTTTCTGAAGGACACGACGGTAAAATTCAATCAACTTCCAGAGTCAACGACCACCCGCACAGCGGGTGGCTTGGATTTTTCCGCCATAGGCGGGAAAATACAGGGGCGCGAAGTGCCCCAATCGTGGCGGGTGGAACCGGGTGCGAAGCACCCGGTTTGGAAAACCCAATCCGATGGCAACCAACAGGGATCCGCATATTCGTATGTATATATGAGCATCGCGGATCGGCCCGCCGCCGTATTTGTTTTCGGAGACAGGATTCGAAACGGTGCCAGGGCAACCGTTGAAAAATTGCATCAGCAGGGATTTAGGCTGGCATTGGTTTCCGGAGACGGAATTGAAACCACCCGGGCCATCGCAAAGGATCTCGGCATCCATGATGTTCACGGCGGTCAGATGCCGCAGGATAAGGTCGCAATTGTCAAAACCCTGCAAGGCCAGAACCATCCGGTGGCCATGGTGGGCGACGGTATCAATGACGCCCCCGCCCTCGTTCAGGCCGATCTCTCCCTGGCCGTACATTCCGGAGCGAATCTGGGGGAAGAAGTGGCGGATGTGACCCTGATGCGCGCAGAACCTGAACAACTCATTGATTTTTTTAGATTTGCCGGCGCTGTTAATAAAAAAATAAGCCAAAATCTAATCTTCACATTTGCCTACAATGTGATCAGCATCCCCATGGCCATGAGTGGCCTGCTGACCCCGCTGGTGGCTGTGTCGGCCATGCTCTTGAGCAGCATCAGCGTCATTGGAAATACCCTGATGCTGGTACGGTCAGAGGACAGATGAAAACAGCAGCCTGCTCTTTGTTTTCTGTCTTCTGTATTCTGTTTTCTAAAAAATGAGCACTTTTATGCTAAAAATTGCCATATCACTTGCCTCTCCTACCGCATCATCTGCAGAATCGGGTTTCAGGCCTTGAAACAGCAAAACTTTTCGCTATTAAAAAATAATATATTCCAACTACTTACACCGTTTATCGGAAGCACTCAAAATTAATGCTCTAAAGCGCATTTTTATGAAACCAATGGTACTGTTTTTGCATCTATACATATAGATGTGTTGTAAGGCTCGGCGTTGATATTTCGACAATACAGGGGTTAAGGTATTGCCGGGCAAAACATATTGTGCTCGAAAAATGCAGATAATCGTAGAATTTCGACGTTTGGCCTTAATTTTTAAGATTAATTAAAGTAAACAACGATAAGTTTTTCATTTGAAAATCAGCTCGATAGAAAAATAACGCTGCCATAAATTAGGCGCCTAACGTCAAAAAATCGTTAAATTTTTACCACAATTGCAAGGGGAGGAAAAATGCCTAAAAAATCAATCACCCTTCACCAGCACCTGACGGCTGTCAAAGACGGCAAGCTGCGGTTTGAAAACGCCTTCCAGGGGGTCTCTCGCATGGTCCTGGAAAGCGAAATTGAAAAAGTGGTGGTGAACGGCAAGACAACCTACGATTTTAAGATCTTCCGCAACGGTTCCAAACACATCATCGGCATGTATGAGGAGATCAACAGCCTTGTTTCCTATGTGAAAGATGCGGCCGAAGGCGGTTCTTCCCAGGAAATGGCCTTTGTCCTTGTCGGTGAACCGGGAAACGGCAAAACCTTCCTCATTGAATTTCTGGCCAGCAGATATCGCAACTTCCTGTCTATAGAAAACAATCGCAAGTATACGTTTAAGTTCCTGAATCTGGACAGGGTCGGCAACTACGGCAAGATTACTGCAATTGAGTCCCAGACCTACGAAGATCCCATGCTCCTGGCCATGAATCTGTTTGATGATTCGGATAAAAATAAGGAATATCTGGCGAAACAGATCGGCTTTTCCGATAAGGATATTGAAAAACTCTATGAAAATTACCGTCCTTTAGGCGCTTGCAGCGGCTATATCTGGAATGATATCCTGACGCACTGTGACGGAAATATCGATGAAACACTTAAATTTGTCGAGATCACACCGGTACCGTTGACCGAAAGCCTGGGCACGCTGACCGGAAAATATCCGGCCAAAGACAAAATCACCTCCTCGGCCGTGGACCTGCTGGGCGAAGAGTCCATCCAGCGCTTGCTGCATATCACTGATACCAACAACCCCTACCGTTTTGATTTACGGCGCGGCGCCCTGGCGCGGGTCGCCGGCGGTGGAATCCATTTCAGTGACGAAATCTTCAAAAACAAAAAAGATCTGGTTCAGGTTTACCTGGGAGTGATTCAGAACCGCAGTATCGAGATCGACGGTTTCAAATGGCCCATTGACACCTTAATTGTTGCCACCAGCAACAACTCCGAGTTCCACCGCTTTTTGTCGGAAAAAGAAGAGGCGCCCATCGTCGATCGCTGCAGGATCTGCTATGTGTCCCACAACACCAACTACAAGCTCCAGAAAGAGCTGACCAATTATGCCATCGGCAGTGAAACCCGCACCACCCTCACCCACGAAGATCTGCACCAGGATCCGAATATGAATTATGCTTCCTCGGTGGCCGCTGTTTTAAGCCGACTGCCGCGATCTGAAAAACTGACACCGGTGGAAACCATGAAACTGGCGGCCGGAGAGGTCGCCGGCGAAAAAAGCATTAAAACATTGGCGGAGGTCATCGACACCCTTAACCAGGATCCGGACATCATCAATCGCTTTGGCCAGAAAGGTCTTGGGCAACGGAATCTGGGCCGGGCCATCCAGTTGTTGATTGAAAGTTCTGAAACCAATGAAGGCCGGTGCATGTTCGCTTATGATATCTTTAAGGCGTTGGAGCGCATTGTTCTGGATTATGTTACCGAAGCCAACGATCGGGCCAAATATCTTGAAGATCTCAAAACCGGCAAAGGCTTGTATCGCGAACGGATTATGACCGAAATGTTCAACGCCTATATGGATGAGCCCTACGCCATTCGCAAGGACGTCATGAACTATGTGAACATGATCATCGGAATTGATGCCGAAAACTTAGGCGCCGATAAGATGTGGAAATACAAAGACCCGCAAAACAGCGAGCTGAAGGCCTTGAAAATCGATGAACGCTATATCAACAGTGTGGAAGAACGGCTGGGGCTTAAAACCGAAGAACAGCGTGAGTCCTTTCGAACTTCGATCCGCAAAATATACGGCCAGAAGATTTCAGTTGATCCGGATTACGATTTTATGGACAACCTGGAACTGGTCAAAGCCGTGACCGATGTTCGCCTCAAATCCGATATCGCCGGTGCCGGCAGCCTGATCGGCGCGCTGGCCAACCGCACCAATGAGGAAAATCAGAAGCTGTATGATCGCATGATCGAAACCATGCTCAAAAAACTGGGCTACTGCCGCACCTGCGCCCAGAAGACAATCGAGTACTTCTGTACCCAGGAAGACGAGAAGTAAAAAGCATGGTGCATGGCGCATGGCGCATAGCGTTCGAGAGCTTTGACCCCATGCCCCCTGCCCCATGCTCCCTGCCGTAATGGGGAGCTATTATGGATCCAAAACTTGTAGCGCTTTATGAACGTTTGAAGGAAAAAGGACTGACGCCCGAGCAGGAGCGCAAGATTCTTGCTGAGATGGAAGCAGCCGGCTCCCATACTTTACCCGATAGCGGCAGGCACGGATCCTATAAATCATTCCGTAAGTATCAGAATATTTACAATTATGATGACCTGTCATTTTTGCAGGGCATCACCGCGATGCAAAGTACCCATAACACCAGCCTGCGATCCATCGATGAGCTGCTCGAAAGGGATGCGCAGCGCGAAGAAGACGGGTTCCCGCGTAAAATAAACGTGGGCCGCTTGATCAAGCCGGGTAAAGCGGGCAAAGACAAGGTTGTGGTCGTTCCTTCGACCGTTGAAGAAAAATTTATTCATGACCCCACATTGCAAACCGCCGAAGAAGAGTCCTCCGGCGGATCCGGCGATGGGGAAGAAGGCGATGTGATCGGTGAGCAGCCGGTCCATGCGCCGGATCAAGACGGGGGCACCGGTCCGGGACAGGGGGAAGGCGCTCAGCACGAAATGGAATCCAACGCCTATGATCTGGGCCGGATCCTGACCGAAAAATTTCAACTGCCGAACCTCAAGGACAAAGGCAAAAAGCGTTCCCTCACCCGTTACACGTATGATCTCACCGATCGACACCGCGGCTTCGGCCAGCTATTGGATAAAAAAGCCACCCTGAAAAAAATTGTCGAAACCAACATTCATCTCGGCAACCTGCATGATATTAACGCCATTGATCCTGCCGAATTTCTAGTTTCACCGGCGGACATGGTCTATCGGGTACTGTCGCGTGAAAAGGATTTTGAGTCTCAGGCGATGGTCTTTTTTCTGCGGGATTATTCCGGTTCGATGGCCGGCAAATCAACGGAACTGGTCGTCACCCAGCATGTGTTGATATACAGCTGGTTGCTATATCAATATGCCATGCAGGTGGAAACGCGTTTTATTCTGCATGACACCGAAGCTTCTGAGGTAAAAGACTTTCACACTTACTACAATTCGGCGGTGGCCGGCGGCACCCAGGTATCTTCCGCATACCGCCTGGTCAATGAAATTGTTGAAAAAGAAAACCTGGCCCGGGACTATAATATTTACATTTTTCACGGCACCGATGGAGATGATTGGGACACGGATGGAAAAGAATCCTTACCCCTGCTTGAAAAAATGTTGAGCTACGCCAATCGGGTCGGTATTTCCATCGCCGAACACACTCAGGACACCACCCACAACACCGAAGTCGAAAAATATTTAAAAAAATCCGGACTGCTGACGGAAAAGCCGGATTTAGTCAGGCTGGACGTCATGAATCAAAGCGCCAACGAACCGCGGCTGATCGAAGGCATCAAGAAACTTATATCGGAGTAAGGCAACATGAATTAAAGCGCGCTTTTAACATATCAATCTTCGGCATCAAATTAAACAAATTGAAAATGCCTAAAATGAGCTAAAATGCCTAAAATTTAGGAAGACTGCCATTTTATAAAAAAATTGAGCGCAGCGACGCCATAATTTTAGGCATTTTAGGCATTTTAAATTTTAGTCATTTGTCTGGCGAACCTAGGTCTTAATCTAAAACACTTACAAGTATGGGTCACGGTTAGGTTGCCCGAATGGAATTAATAAACCAGCATACCAAAAAGATAATGGAAGGGTGCAAAGAGCGGGCCCGGGAAGCCGGGCTGCAATTTCAGGATGAAACCCTGGAGTATATCGTCACCAACCGCGATTTGCTCGAACTGACACCCAAACTGATGATCCCGACCCTTTATGATTACTGGGTTCACGATGTAGAAGTCCTCAAAGAAAAGGGCCGCTACGAGCTTTATCCCAGCAATCCTTATGAGACGGTGATCAATACGCGGCCGGCGATCTCATACTACAATGACAATAATCCGGACTGGATGAATGTCATGATTTTTTACCACGTGCTGGCCCATATCGATTTTTTCCAGAACAATTTGTATTTTCGGCACACCTGGGATTATGATTTCACCGGCCGCGCGCTTTCGGATAAACGCATGATCGCTAAATTCAGATCCGAAAAGGGCCGCTGGCTGGATTATGTCATTGAGTTTGCCCGCGGCATCGATAATCTGGTGGGATACCACAATGAGCTTTCAGCCTTAAACCGGCCGCCGGTAACGACCAAATCGAAGATGCTGGATTTTTATTTTGATGAATTTTTGCAAACCCTTAAAAAAGCAAAAATAACTGAATATATAAAAGAAATCGAAAGATACAATGATTGCATCAAAACCAGCAAAGCCCACGGTGAAAAAACCTTTTTTGCGGAAGTGCTCCGAAAATATCCGGAGTTTGATGCCATTTACAAAAAAAGCCTCACGCAAAATTCCAATCAACAGCTGGATTTGATGCAGCATATCCTGGAACATTCCGATTTTTTAAATAAAGAAGAAAACCGCTGGATGAAACCGGTTATTGAGGTGATTCGCAAAACCTCTTTGTTTTTCCAGCCCCAGATTCGAACAAAAATCATGAATGAGGGCTGGGCCAGCTACTGGCACGAAAAGCTGTTTCTGCAGGATGACCGCATCGAAGGGCACGAGGTGGATTTTGCCCGCACTCACGCCTTTGTCACCTCATTGCCCAGGGTGGGGATGAATCCCTATGCGCTGGGAATGCGGATTTTTCATTACATCGAAGAGCTGGCGGATAAAGGCAAGTATTCAATTGAGTTTAAACGGTTGCTGGATGCCAGGGAAAGAGAAAAGTTTGATGCCAACACCGGAAGCGGCAAAGCCTTTGCTTATAAAGTTCGCGAAAATTTAAACGATTTTATGTTTATCAACACATTTGTGGATCAGGATTTTATCAACCGTACCAAGCTGTTTGTGGCCGCAAAGCGGCTCAACCAGAACAGGGGTGTCTGGGAGTATTATGTCAAAAGCCGCAAAGCAAGAGATTATCGCCAGATGCTTTTTGACAGTCTTTATCATCCACCCCACATCAGCATTAATCCTGAAAAAACCAAAAACGGCGACCTTTATTTATTCCACCACTTCGAGGGCAAACCGCTGGTTAAAGAATTTATTGCCAATACGATGATGGGAATTGAGTATCTGTGGGGAGCGCCGGTTAAGCTGGAGACCAGCGAAGTCGAAAAAGTCGAATCCCGCCAAATACGCATTCCGATTCCCGGCCTGGCAATGCCATCGGAGGATGATGCCAAACAAACGGAAATAAAATGGCAGCGGGCATTATACACCATGAAAGACCGCAAGCTTTCCAGAGTGGCCTTAACGAATTCAGATGTTCATCAACCTGCAGCAAGCTAAAACCGGAGACACCTCATGGGCAAGGTAAAAAAAGCCATACGCGCTTTGAAAAAGGAGGAAAAGGAGGAACAGGCCGCCAAAGAAGAGGTCAGCGCCGAGGACAGTATCCAAAAGGCCATGCTCAATCTCAACCAGAACATGAGCACACAGGAGCAGCGCACCTCGATTCCCTTTGAGGAATTTCTCAATGAACTGGTTGCCTATCCAAAAACGGTGACGCGCAATATTTTTCAGGTGTTTCACGACATGATGAAAGCCTATGTCGGAGAAGGCGTTGATGAATACCTCGATGATCCCGAATCCATCCAATATGCCAACTACGATTGCAGCAAACTGTTTGTGGAAGGAACAGACAATCCGTTTTTTGCGGACAGATTGTTTGCGAACCGGTTGGTCAAACTGGTAGAAGCCCTCAAGCGCGGCACCCAGCAAAACAAGATCTATATTTTTAAAGGCCCGCCAGGTTGCGGCAAAAGTACATTTTTAAACAATATGCTCACCAAGTTTGAGGAATATGCCAATACCGATGCCGGCTTGCGCTTTGAAACCGTCTGGCGCTTTGATCGCAAGATATTCGGCCAATTCAGAGATTATGAATCCCATCCCGTACTCAAGCAGCTATCCAGCCTGCTGGAGGGTTCCGCCCCGGATCTGAATGATTCTGACGGCAACAAAAGCTTGCTGGATTCGCCCGGCAACGCTGAAGAAATGCTCAATGATTCTCAAGCATCTTATATGGCGGAAGCCTATGTTGAAATCCCCTGCCCGAGTCACGACAATCCCCTGCTGATGATTCCCAAGCATTATCGGCGGGAATTTTTCGACGATTTATTCAAAAACGATAAATTCAAATGGCAGCTTTCCACCGAAAAAGAATTTGAGTGGGTGTTCAGGGATCAGCCCTGCACGATTTGCAGTTCACTGTATGACGCGCTTTTATACCGGCTCAAAAGCCCGCAAAGGGTCTTTGAGATGCTGTATGCGCGGCCGTATCGCTTCAGCCGGCGCCTGGGCGAGGGCATCAGTGTGTTTAACCCCGGCGATCAGCCCTTAAAGCAAAATGTGATGAGCAATATGATGCTCCAGCGGCGGATCAATAATTTACTGAGAGACAGCAACCGGGTCAAATACATCTTTTCCCAGTATGCCAAAACCAATAATGGGATTTATGCCCTGATGGACATCAAATCTCACAATACCGAGCGCTTAATTGAGCTGCACAACATTATCAGCGAAGGCATTCATAAAGTGGAGGACATCGAGGAAAACGTGAATTCCCTGCTGCTGGCGGTAATGAACCCTGAAGATGAAAAAAACATCCAGGGTTTTCAATCCTTCCTGGACCGCGTGGAATACATCAAAATTCCATATGTTATGGACCTGTCCACCGAAGTGGAGATCTACCGCAATATTTTCGGCCGGCACATTGATGAACGCTTTTTACCACGAGTGCTTCACAATTTTGCCCGGGTCATCATTTCCACCCGTCTGAATGCCAAATCCGACGCGATGCTGGACTGGATCAGTGAGCCGGCGAGTTATCGTCTTTTTTGTGATGAGAATTTACAACTGCTTAAAATGGAAATCTACACCGGATATATCCCCCCCTGGCTGTTGAGAAAAGACCGCAAGCGTCTGACCGCCAAGCGGCGGCGTAAAATTATTGCCGAATCGGAAACTGAAGGCGAGAAAGGCATCTCCGGACGGGATTCCATTAATATTTTCAATAGGTTTTTCTCGACCTATGCCAAAGAAGACAAACTCATCAATATGTCGGACCTGTGTAACTTTTTCACCAAAGCCCGCAAAGAAATTAGAGATTTTATACCCCAGGGATTTTTGGATTCACTGCTGCGGATGTATGATTACACGATCTTACAGGAAGTCAAAGAATCTCTCTATTATTACAATGAAGAGCAGATTGCCAGAGAGATTAAAAACTACCTGTTCGCAATTAATTTTGAAATTGGCTCGACTGAAACCTGCACCTACACCGGGGAGAAACTGGAAATTACCGAAGAATTTCTGGAAAATATTGAAGGCAAGTTGTTGGGTCCCAAAGCGGAACGAAGTCAACGCCTCGTATTTCGGGATGAAACCCAGAAAGAATACACCACCAAGACGCTGACCCAGGAGATCATGGTGGAGAACGTTCCAATAGCAGAAACAAAGATTTGTCAGTCCATGCACGACCGTTATGTGCACAACTTGAAGGAAAAAGTGCTGGATCCCTTTCTTAAAAACGAAAACTTTCGCCGCGCCATCAAAGATTACGATCAAGAGGATTTTAAAACCTACGATAAGCGGATCAGAGACGATGTCACCTATCTGATCAATAATTTATGCGAAAAATGCAGATATACGGAACAGGGCGCCAAGGAAATATGCATTTACGTGATTGACAACGACCTGGCAAAGAAGTTTGCCGAAGCCTAACGAGGGTGGTATTATGGAGTCTTATAATTCTGAGATTAGAACCTAAAAAAAATTGTAGTATATCTAATATCGATTGAGTCCTTCCTTTAAAAAATTCCCAAGCACCAAATAACAAATATCAAACAATATCCAAATTCCAATCTCCAATGATCCAAACATGTTTTAGATTTGATTCATTGTATTTTGAGATTTGTTTGGAATTTGAGTTTTGTCATTTGGGATTTAGCAAATTCATTTGTTTTGTATCTGCGCTTTAAGACAGTCGCAGTATTCGTCGAAAATAAAATACATACAGCGATGTTCATAGCTTGATTTTTCAAAAAAGCTGCACTTTTCCTGTTGTTTGGAATCTTCAGCGCTGCAGATGGACATTTTTTCCTTTTTGCAGTAGTTGGTTTCAGATCTGCTCATCTCGGCCTCCTGATCCAGGCTTCGTAACGGTTATTACCATATCTAAAAAGCAGAATTCATGCCAATTTGTTCAGCAATCCGAATCTTTTTTATTTCACGAATAAGTGCGACAGGTTAGCTAAATTCAGGGTTGGGATAGCCTTTGCAGGATTGGCTAAATGTTGTCAAATCATTGACCATCACGGGTATCGGCGCATGAAAGCGAGTTAATCCATCGTTTGTGGGTAACAATGCCCGAACGCTGAAAGTCGATACTTCAGGTTGAACTTTAACGTTAATCTGATTATGTTATCCTTAATTCCGGCAAATTTTACCGCTTATTAAACCTGAATCTTGCACGAGTCGGAGGCTTTCATATGCAAGGCACTTAAGGGCGCAGCCATAGTAAACTATTGCAAGCCCTTAATAACGCAGCAGATGGAAGACTCC
This sequence comes from uncultured delta proteobacterium, assembly GCA_963706575.1. Taxonomy (GTDB): domain Bacteria; phylum Desulfobacterota; class Desulfobacteria; order Desulfobacterales; family JAHEIW01; genus JAHEIW01. Next base: position 224,163 of record CAVPNL010000015.1, read on the forward strand.
GGCTCGCCCATCGGGTGAAAATTAATGACATAAAATGATTTTTATCCATTATAATTGGTTAGGATTTTGGTTTGTTTCAGAAGATTGTTTAACTTGTTGTTATTAAATGTAATTTTAATTTCTCATTAATTTTCATGCACGATACAGGTTGAATATATTTTCTCATAGGATGGGAAAAAGATGGAATGGCTTGAAGAAAAAAAGCGCCAGGCGCAAATTAACAACATCCCCAAAAATGCCGAGAAGGCCTACTTCGGTTATGAGCGCATTAACACCGTGGATAAAACCGATCGGGTTTTACAGCATTTTAGCTCTGTCGCCCGTCATTATGATTTTATGAATACCCTGTTAAGTTTCGGTATTCATTACGCCTGGAAGCGTACCGCCGTCAGAATGTTAAAATTGGCTCCCGGAGACCGCATACTGGACGTGTGCGGCGGAACCGGTGACCTGGCAATTCTGGCCGCCAGAGTGATCGGTCCGGCGGGCCGCGTGGTTATTTACGATATCAACCGCGCTATGATCCAGGCCGGCATACATAAAGTGATCGACACCAAAATTAAAGATCGCCTGGGGTATATACAGGGAAACGCCGAGTCCATTTCTTTTCCCGACTGTCATTTTGATACCGCAATGGTGGGATTCGGTATCCGCAATGTCACCCATATGAAAAAGGGATTTGAAGAAATGTACCGCGTGTTAAAGCCCGGTGGGAAAATGATGTGCCTGGAGTTTTCCAAACCGATCTGGCCGGTTTTTCGCTGGCTATATGATTTTTACTCATTTTATATCATGCCGTTTCTGGGCCAGCTGATTGCCGGCAACCGGAAAGCTTACACGCATCTGCCGGAATCCATTCGTATGTTTCCGCTGCCGGATGAATTGTCAGAAATACTCAAAAAAATCGGTTTTTCGCAGGTAACCTACCGCAGCCTGACCAACGGAATCGCCGTCATTCATCTGGCAGTCAAGTAAGCGAGGTTTTCAACCAAGGCGAATCGCGGCCGGAGGCCGCTCCCACAGGCGAATGAGAGGCTGTGGGAGCGGCCTCCGGCCGCGATCGAATAAAAAACCGAGAGAACTGAAAAGAATGAAACTGAGCTTCTCCGAACGCTGGTTTGTAAACAGCCCGGCAAGACGAATCGGGCAGCATCTGGTGATGCAGTGGTTTAAAAGAACGGTGGCTTTAAAGGCCGGTACCACAATATTAGAAGTGGGTTGCGGCCGCGGTGTCGGCGCCAAACTCATTTACGAAACCTACCAGCCCGCCCAGCTTCATCTTCTGGATTTAGACATTCGAATGATCAAAAAAGCCGCCCGGCGGTTAAACGGCGAAAATGAAAAGCCCATCTCTTTTTGTGCCGGAGATGCCGCCAGACTACCGATAAGAGATGATTCTTTAGACGCGGTCTTCGGTTTTGGGTTTTTGCATCACGTTTCGGCCTGGCGGGATGGCCTGGCTGAAGTCGCCCGGGTGCTGAGACGCGGCGGGGTCTATTTCATGGAAGAATATTACCCCAGCCTTTATCAAAATTTTATTACCAAGCATATCCTGGTCCACCCGGAGGTTGATCGCTTTAACAGCCAGGATTTACATCAGGCATTTCAAAATGCCAGCCTGACCTTAACGCATACCTTTGAATTAAAACGCATGGGAATCCTGGGCGTGGGCGTCAAGGCTGACAGCCGGTCCATCTCCTGCAAGCAACATGAAGATGCCTGTCAGGTGGTCTTAGACTGAGCATATGCCGGATGCCTGCTCAATGCCCAGAACCCTGTGATGCTTATTTCATATCTGCAAAATTGGTAGGGAGGAAATTATGATTATCGGCAGACTGCTCAATAGACACGCAAAATTTCGCCGCAAACATCCGGCACTTATTTTCGGCGACGAACGACTCACCTTTGGATCTTTGAATTCCCGTGTCAACCAATTGGCCAACGGTTTCTTAAAATTGGGTATAAAAAAAGGAGACAAAGTCGCGACCGTTTTAAATAATTGCGTTGAACTTCTGGAAGTTTTTTGGGCAACTGTCAAAATCGGTGCGGTCGCTGTTCCGCTAAGTCCACTTCTTCGCGGAAAGGGTCTTTCGAGCCTGATTCGGGATTCGGATGCGGTTTTGGTCATTACCGAGTCCGAGGCTGCAGAAATTTTAAACGCCGTAAAGCCGGATCTGTCCCATATTCCTTCGGAGCGTTATTATACCGTTTCCGGTGAGCATCCCGGTTACATGGATTATCAGACCCTCAAAGTCGGTTCGAAAGACATCGAACCGGAGGAAATAGAAATTCTTCCGGATGATCCAGTCAACATCATTTACAGCAGCGGCACCACCGGACTGCCCAAGGGAATCGTCCATACCCACTATATTCGAGGACTCTACTGTTCGACCTTTGCCTCGTCGTGGCGCATGAGCCCCGAGTCTATCTGTTTGCACACGGGCTCGGTCATCTTCAACGGTGCGTTCATGCTTATGATGCCCGCTATGTACCTCGGTTCAACTTTCATTTTTGGACGTCACTTAGACGGCCCACAGCTTGTCGAAATTGTTGAAAAAGAAAAGATAACTCATGTTACAACTGTTCCAGCCCAAATGATTGCCATGCTCAATGCACCTAATTTTTCTGCTAAAGCCCTGTCTTCAATAGAAGCGATTTGCTGCATGGGCGCCCCGCTCCATAAAAAGCACAAGGAAATGTGGGATCGGCGATTGCCCGGCACTTTTTACGAAGCCTATGGATTAACGGAAGGATTTTTTACCGTTCTGGACAAATACGATTATGAAAAAAAGCCTGATTCCGTTGGATGCCCAACACCTTTTTCGGATATTAGAATTGTTGATGATCAGGGGCAAGAAATGCCGGCCGGGGAAGTGGGCGAAATCATCGGTCGTGGTCCTCTCGCAATGGCGGGCTATTATAAACAGCCGGAGCTTACCAGCCAAACCATTATAAATGGATGGATCTACAGCGGTGACTTAGGCTTCACGGATGATGAGGGTTACCTGCATCTAGTGGATCGAAAGAAGGACATGATCATTTCCGGTGGTATCAACGTCTATCCAAGAGATATTGAAGAAGTTATTATTCAGCATCCGTCTGTTCGAGAGGTTGCGGTATATGGCGTTGCCAGCGAAAAATGGGGGGAAACACCGGTAGCGGCAGTGATTTTGCAGCAGGAAGCGACAGCCGCCCCCCGAGAACTCCTGCAATGGGTTAACGAGCGCGTAGAGGCGCGTTTTCAGAAAGTAAAAGAAGTCGTCATAGTCGATGAATTCCCGAGGACCGCAACCGGCAAAGTTCTCAAACGGACCCTGCGCGATATGTAATGGAAATACTTCGTCTATCTGTACTATTGGTATTTTTCAGGTATTCTCAATGTATCTATATTTTGATGTATCGGGTATCGGTGATTTATGGTAGATGTAATTTGCGCTCAGCAGAGTTTTTAGGAAATTAGAAGGTCACAAATTTTTTGCTATATAAAATCTATGATATTGAATATCGTAGATTCCGCCTACTCTATGTTAGATTTTTGAAGAAGAAATAAATCAAATGAAAATCTCAGACTGGCTAGATGAAAAAGAAGCAGAAAACGTGGATGTATCTCAAATTGAATTGCCCAAAGATATTTCTTTTGATGCTGTCCCAGATGAAACTCTTTATTTCAAAGAAGATAATCCTTGTGGGTTTCTCTGTACAGATGACCATCCCTTTTCTAAGGTCGAACGATTTGGGCATTGGTTTTTAAGCAAAGGTCAAGACAGGCAAGCAGGTATTCATTCATCAAAGATGAAGTGGCGCTTGTTTACAAGGGACAAAGCGCTAGCTCTCAAAACGGCTAAAGAACACATAGAATAAAAATGCGAATAAGAATTCTAACCAGTTAATCCAGCAGGTGCTACCCCTCCGCTGATTAATCTGATCATTCTCGATACCTCCAACATATCAACGGTTTTGGATCATCAAAATTGCTGTGATATTCGATTTTAATCACAACTCAGAGAGGGTAAATCCGAACCTGTGGATTTGCCCTTTTTGATAGGGAAACTGAATGGGGTAGCAGTCATGAAAGTATGCATCTCTTTCTGATAAATTCAGTTATGCTTGTCCAGTGATAAAATAAATCCTTGCCAGTTCATGGCGGAAAACGACGACTCATGACTCCAGAGGGACAGTTCATGGCGGAAAACGACATCTCATGTGGAGCTTAGCAGCAACATAAGACAAAACAATTCTTTAAATTTTAAAATAAAACCCATAAACAGGCGCGAGAATAATTTGAAAAGACCAAACCGGCTTTTAGGGCTTTAGATCTTGTTCGAGGGCTCCCGCCAAAAGCGGGATTTCACGTCTTGATTTAATATATTAAGGTGTTCAAAAGGCGCGAAAATAATTTGACAATACTAAAATCGTTTCTGAACGCTTAGATTTTGGTTCAGGGTAAGGCGTCCCGTGAATTGAAAACGGAGCGTACACGGAGTACGTGAGTATTTCAATTCGCGGGACAACGCAGCCCTGTGCCAAAAGATGAGCGTTCAGAAACGATTTTCAGTGTTTTTCCACGGGGAAGGTTAGGAAGGCCCCAAACCAACCAATAACGACCACGATCGGAAACAGAGATAAAACAAGCAGCAAATAAATAAGATTGGCTCCCTGGATGGATTCCATCACCTGCGGTACCTTCAAACGCCAGATGAAGGCAATAATCTGGACTGCCAGCAGAATCAACGCGAACGTTAACTTTATGTTCACCGCCCGAAGCGGTTTGGCCATGTAGTTAAGCCACCAGGTGTATAATCCGGTAACAATGGCAACGACCGTAAATAATATGCCGGCGCCCAGACTATGCAGGGCGGTGACCTCCAGTGATTTAATACCGAAAATCAGGTACAGGATAGTGAAAATCGTTGTGGAAAACGAAAACACAATGGGAAAGTGCACGGTCATGGGATGGGGATGACGCCTGAGCATGGGAACTTTTTCCAACAGCCAGGCCAATGAGCGGGGAATCTCTAACTCAGCAACGTCTGCCGCCTCTTTTTTAAGCGTACCGACCTGTGGAAATCTTTCCAATACATCGTGTTCATGCGGCGCCCCCTGAATATCGACTGTCATATCCCGGCCCGCATGGTGGCGTTTCATGTGAAGCCCATTGCGCCATAGTTTGCTGTCGCTAATATCATATACTTTCCCTTTATAAGCAACATAGACGGGCCTTCCGTCGTTACCATCGAATTTTTCCAGCTCGGCAATATCAAATTCCTGCATAAATGTCCTCCACATAAAGGTTGACTCAAATTATCAGTTTGATGACGACAACAGCAAGAAGCGCCAGCGGATAATAACTGGCTTTGTTGAAAAGAATCAAAGCATGCGAACTTTCTTCGGATTGATATAACTTGATGGTCGGCATCAACAGAAAATAAAACCCCACAAAAGCAAAGGCAATTATAAATGGAAGCTCGAAAGTAATCGGGGATAAAATCAGCATGATGCCCGATAAAATAACTGTCAGAATAATGGAACCGAAAATAATGACGTTGGCCTCTTCAATCCCGAAGCGAATAGGGACAGTGCGGGCCCCGAAACGGACATCTTCTTCTATATCGATCCAATCATTGGGAACATTCTGGCCGCCGATTTCCCAGAAGAAGATTAAAAAAAATAAAACAATCAGATAAGGTACAAATGGATTCGGATCGACGGCAAACACAGCAGCGATCGGGCCGGCGGCTTTAACGACTCCGCTGAGAAGCGTGCGCGAAGGGCTGATGTTCCACATTAAGCAATAGACGGTTTCAAGGATACAGCCGCCAACAAATATAAAAACACATATCGGGTTTAACAGATAGGCGCCGATTAAGGCTAAAAGCGCCCAGGCCACTGACCAAACAAGTCCTTCTTTAAAGCTCAGGAGTCCGCGCGCCATCGGGTAGCGCACAAGCTTCGCATCGAGATCTTCACAATCCTCAATGCCCCGCAAATTTCCCTGTTGGACTTTCTTTTTATCGGAACGGTAGCCGACAACGTCATTGAGGGCATAAACTGCGGTATAGCCTGCAAAGACCGTAATCAGCCCCAGACCGATTATTTTAAATGAAGGGAAATGGCCCAGCCACAGCAGTGAAGCCAGGGCAGCGGTGCACATGTCCAGCAGCCCGTGGGGGGTTCTGGAGAGTGCCCAGAAAAGCTTCAGGCGGGCAATGCCTGTAAAATCATACTGGCACGAGGTTTCGGCCATCGACTTCATCCTTGCAGTTATTCTTTCAGCTTGCAGTCTTCATCCCATTCCGGGCAGGCAGACTTCATTTCAGCCTTATATTGTTCCATACATTCACCGCATTCCATGTCAAAATTAGGAACATCACCATATTTTTCTTTGATCTCCTGGGGTGACAGTACGGTTAGCTCGGTACATCCGCATTGCGGACAGGCGGTTTTAATCCGGTAATTCTCTCTGGCCATATGGTTTCTCCTTTTTCTTAAAATGGCAAAATCTTTTTTTATAGCAATATTAAGTATTATTCGAATTGGCCCTTCAGCCATTCGTCGAATTCTTTTTCACTTAGAATCTTTTCTTCAAGTAAAACTTCCCGAATCGTTTTGCCGGATTTATGGGCCTTTTTGGACACCGCAGCGGCCTTATCGTATCCGATTTTTGGAACCAATCCGGTGGCCAGCGCCAGGCTTTTCTCGATGTAGCCCTTACAGGTATCGACGTTGGCGCTTATGCCGTCAATACATTTCTTGGCAAAGGTATCAGCCGCTGACGCCAGCAGGTCAATGGATTGTAAGAGATTGTAAGCCATTACCGGCAGCATCACGTTAAGCTCAAAATTGCCGGCCTGCCCCCCCATCATAACAGTGGTGTCATTGCCCATCACCTGGGCGGCTACCTGAATGACGGCTTCAGGAATCACCGGATTGATTTTGCCCGGCATAATCGAAGAGCCCGGTTGTAAAGATGGCAGGTTGATCTCGCCGATACCGCACCGGGGACCCGAAGCCAGCCAGCGAATATCATTTGCAATTTTAACCAGGCTGACTGCCAGGGTCTTCAAATTCCCGCTGGCCTCTACGGCAGCATCCTGGGCTGCCTGGGCTTCGAAATGATTGGCCGCTTCCTGAAACGCGATATTCGTTTCTGATGAAAGCAAAGTAATGACTCTGGCGGCAAATTCCGAATGCGTATTGGTACCGGTTCCCACCGCCGTGCCGCCCAGGGCCAGCTCGCAAAGCCGCTCTTCGGCAGCAGTTATTCGTTTAATACCCAGTTCGATCTGGCGGGCATAACCGGAAAATTCCTGGCCCAGCAGCATGGGAACCGCATCCTGCAAATGGGTCCGGCCTATCTTATGAATATTTACAAATTTTTGTGCCTTTTTGGATAGGGACTGCTGGAGCAAATTAAGGGAAGGAATCAGGTGATTCCGGATGGACATCAGAGCGGCAATATGGATCACCGACGGAATTACATCATTGCTCGATTGGCCCAGATTGACATGGTCATTGGGATGCACCGGGGATTTGCCGCTCTTTTTCCCGCTTAAAATTTCATTGGCGCGGCAGGCAACCACCTCATTCATATTCATGTTGGTTGAGGTGCCGGAGCCGGTTTGAAACACATTGACCACGAACTGGTCGCCAAGCTGGCCGTCAACGATCTCCTGGGCCGCCGCCGCAATCGCATCGGCCAGTTTTGAATCCAGTAATCCCAGCTCCTGGTTTACCCGGGCAGCACACTTTTTGACCAGCGCCAGGGCATGAATAAAAGATGCCGGAAGCTTTAAATCACCAATGGGAAAGTTCTCGGCCGCGCGCTGAGTCTGGGGCCCGTAATAGGCGGTCTCCGGAACCAAAACGGTTCCCATGGTGTCTTTTTCTTTGCGATATTTCATGATCATTTTCCTTTTATCACAACCCCATTGCAGAAGGAATAGGTTTTTATTCTTTGAGGGTTCAGAGTTCAGAGGTTAAAAAGTTCAAGCGTTCTGTTAAGGAGCCTCTGAGCCTTTGAACGCTGAACCTTTGAACCAACCGACTGGCGGCTGCCTCCCCAAACAACAAAATTAAGACGGTAGGACGGCTTTGCAAGGTTAAGCGGCAAGCATCCATCAAACCCCGGGTCGCTCCATTTTAATGGCAAACATCAACAGGGACGGGATCACCAGCACCGTAAAAAGAGTTGAAACGGCCAGACCACCCAGGACCACGCTTCCAAGGCCCCTGTAAAATTCGGATCCCGGACCTGGAATCAGCACAAGCGGCAACATCCCAAAAATAGAAGTGGCCGCGCTCATGTAAATGGGTCTCAAGCGGGTGCGCGTAGAAGTCAACACGGCTTCTCGATGTGACATGCCATTGAGCCGGACGTTATTTAAGGCCTGATGAACAATCAGAATGGCATTGTTGACCACCACACCGACAAGGATGATAAATCCCAGCATGGTGAGAATATCAAAAGGCTGAGGCGCAATAAACCAGTTAACCATTTTAAGCCCCACTAGCCCCCCGACCGCTGCCAGGGGCAGAGTGAACATAATGATTAATGGATAAATAAAATTGCCGAACAAAGCAGCCATGAGCAAATAGGCAATGATGGCAGCCAGGATAAAATCCCACTGCAAGGTTTGACGGGTTTCGGTTAGCTTATCGGCCACACCACTTTGGCTCACATCGGTTCCCTGCAACATATCCTGCCCCGCCATGGGGTCGATGACCTTGGTGTTGATCGTTTCCATGGCTTCCTGCAGCGGGATTGAAAACGGCGGGGTGACCTGGAGAGTAATGGTTCGCTGGCGTTCAAGATGACGGATCTCAGTGATTCCGGTGGTGCGCTCCAGTTTTGACAGGGAAGAAACTGGAACGATCCGCCCGTCGGGGATGGCGATCATGGAATGATAAAGTTTCTCCGGAGAGTGAATGTCTGCTTCGGAAGCTTTTAGAATCAAATCGATTTTTTTCTGGCCCTCCTGTTTGAAATCCCCGATGTCTCTGCCGCCCATAAGGACATCCAGGGCAATGCCAAAGTCCCTGGCGGTCATTTTAACCGCTTTAAGGCGATCCCTGAGAGGTATCAACCGAGCTTCAAGAAATAGTAACTCCAGCGACGGTACCGGCCGTACCTGAGCCTGGGGAATTTCTTTCATAATGGCGCCATACATGGCACCGGCCACCTGGACGATACGATTTAAATCATCGCCGCTAATGTTGACCTCGATGGTTCGACCGCGTCCCAGAGAGGTCTGGAACACGCCGGCCTGAATGCTCACTCCGAACATTGCGGGAATCGAAAAAATGGTGCGCCTGAACAGCGGCAGCAGCTCACCGGCCCGCTGTTCATGGGTGCTGGTGGCGCCAAAGAGCATAATTTGCTCGGCACCCACATAAAACATGCTCTCAATGCCGGGAAACCCATCATTGTCTTTACCGAAATAGGGTGCATTGAACCGATAGATATGTTCCCCGATGGCCTTGCGCTCGTCAAATGAAAGACCCGGTGGTGGAATTAACACGTTAATCACCAGATTGCGGTTGCCCTGCGGCAGGTACTCTGCTTTGGGAAGCAACATCCAGGCTCCCACAATCGAAACTGTGCTGAAAACCAAAATAGTGGCGGTCCGGGTCATCCAATTCCGGGTGACCCTTTTCACCAAAGTCATAACGCCGTTGACCAGGCGGGTACCGATATTACTGCCGCCCTCTATGCTGGTCTGGCAGGAGTCTTTACTTCCGGTTAATTCAAAAAGCCGCCTTGATAACATCGGGATCACCGAAACCGAAACAAACAGGCTCAACCCAACGGCAAAGGTGACCGCAATGGCAATATCCCGGAAAAGCTGTCCAGCTTCTTCCTCCATAAAAATGACCGGCAAAAAAACGGCAATAGTAGTCAGGGTGGATGCCAGAATGGCACCCCAGACTTCCCGGGCACCGTCATATGCCGCTTGAAAGGCAGGTTTTCCCATGCTGCAATGGCGGTCGATGTTCTCAAGCACAACGATGGCACTGTCAATCAGCATGCCGACGGCAAAAGCAATCCCTGCCAGGCTGACCACATTCAGATTACGCCCCATCAAATGCATAAAAATGAACGTGCCGATAATACTGATCGGAATGGCGGTGGCCACCACAAGCGTTGAAATAAAGCTCCTTAAAAAAACCAACAATACGATGATGGCCAGGGTTCCGCCAATGAGAATATTTTGCCGGACCAGTTTAATCGCACCTCGAATATAGGGCCTCTGATCATATACCCACTCGAGCTTGATCTTTTCAGAAGCGAGCTTTTCGTCGTTTAAACGCTTGACGATCGTTTCCAGGTTGTCCGAAAGATCAAGGATGTTGGCGCCTGGTTCCGGTTTGACCCCGATGACAATCCCCTCTTTACCCATGTGCAGCATGGCGGTGGCCAATTTTTCATAGCCGAATTCAACTGTTGCCAGATCCGAAACCCGTATGCGCTGCTGGCCGGTGGAACGGAGAACGATGTTTTCGATATCGGCTGCCGACCTGAACTCGCCGATGGTCCGAATACGGTAATCCCGCCGGCCGACGCCCATGATGCCGGCGGAAATATTTATATTTTCGGCTCTGAGAATTTCGATCAGCTCGGATATGGTCAAACCAAAGGCCGCCAATTTTTCCGGTTGAACGATAATGTGCATTTCTTTTTCGGTGCCGCCACCGATGAAAAGATCCGCAACACCGGTGGTTCTTTCCAGATATTGTCGAATGTTATTTTCAAAATAGGTCCGATACTGATAAGGCGATCGCTGGTTATCGCCGGTGGTTTTGAGAACCATCCAGATCACCGGTGAAGTGGCGGCACCGGTAGCGGTGATTATGGGTTTGTCGACATTTTCCGGATATGAGGGAACTTCGTCGAGTTTATTTGAAACCCGCAACAGGGCGTCATCCGAATCGGTGCCGATGCTGAATCTGAGTGTGACGGTTCCCCGGGAGTTAAATGAGGCGCTTTCCATCTCCACAAGCCCGGGGATACCTTTCAAAACTTTTTCCTGCTCTTCAATGATCTCCCGCTCCACCTCATAAGGGGTGGCTCCGCTCCAGGTTGTCGTGACACTGATCTCTGGCTCGATAACGGTGGGACTTAACTGATAGGGCATGCGAGTCAGCCCGATGATGCCGAACAGGATAATCAGAAAGACACCCACGATGATGGTAACCGGTTTTTCAATTGAGAATTTTACAGGGTTCATGGTTCAGCACTTTCATGAGCAAATACGCTCAATGAAAAGTTATTTGTTATTGTCCGACTATAGAAACCATCTGCCCGTCACGCAATCGCTCGTTGCCTTTGACAACCACCTGCATGCCTTCTGCAAGATCGGAGCTTTGCACGCCGGCAATCAGTGCTTGATAGCCGATAACGTCCACCGGAATCATCCGGACTTTAGCATCTTTAACCACATAAACGACGGTTTGGCCAAACGGCGCAATGACGGCATCCCGGGAGACAACCAGCGTTTTGCGGGGGGTTCCGACCGGCAGCACCACTCTGGCCGACATTCCTTCGATAAGTGCCAGCGTATTCGGCGTTCGGATTTTTACCGGAAACGTCCGGGTGGCGACATCTCCGCGGGGAACCACGGCAATAACCGATCCTGATATTTCATTGCCGTTGATGGTTGCTTTAACCGGCATTCCGACTTGAATAAAGGGGATAGATTCTTCGGAAACATCCGCGACAATATCGATTACATCATCTTTGGCCAATATCGCCACCGTTGAGCCTTCCGCAAGCCACTCTCCCCGATCCACCTGCCGTTTGATGACAATCCCGTCAAACGGGGCGCGGATAGTTTTTTTCTGCAGTTCGATTTCGATGCGCTCAACCTCGGCATTGAGGGATTCAGCATGTTTTTCAATCCCTTTTACCCGGAAGCGGTTTTCGTCATAGGATTGCTCGGAAATGGCTTTTGTTTTAAAAAGCTTTCCCCTGCGATCAAATTCAATGCGCGCAATTTCCAACTCGGACAGCACCTGCTCATAGTTGGCTGTGGTTGCCAGCAGCCTTTTCTTTAGAATATCCGCGTCCAGTTTGATTAGCACCTCATTCTTTTTGATGCGTTGCCCATCCTCAAAGCGCACTTCATCAACCCGTCCACTCATCTCAGATGCCACGTCGGAAACCTCCTCATAAAAAACAGTACCGATAAACTCCGCCTGAGGTGTGACCATTCCGGTTTCAACAGTTGATACGGCCACCTTGGCCGGCGGCGGCCCCTTCGGTTTTTCCTGGCCCCAAAGTGCCGAAACAAACAGGTTCATCAACAATCCGCTCAAAAACAAAAATCGGAAAGATCGTTTTAATCTGCCGGACATGCCAGCCTCCATCCAAATATGCTCAATGCTTTGATTCACCGCTATGATTGCAATTAAAATTCGGCTAAAAAACAATTAACTAGCCGGGTTGAGTATGGACTAAGATAATGACATTTGAAGATATGACAAGCAGGTAGGTTACTACGAAGGATACTTCAACTGCAACAATGCATACAGTCTGACAAAACAAATAGGAATTGACACTCAAATGTCTTTTCCATATGATCGATTTTTGACAAACGCATGACTATCTTCATTTTAATTGTCGATCCATTGACATTTTCACGGCCCCGATTATAAATAGCAACAAAATTAATTAAGCATTATAAAAGCCCACCACGAAGGACACGAAAAAGAAAGCATTAATATAAATATCTGATCTTCGTGCTCTTCGTGTTCTTCGTGGTTAAAACAAAAGGTAACAGGGTCATGGATCTATCCACCGCCTGGAATACTGAATTCATCGAGGAGCAATACAACCGATGGAAAGCAGATCCTGCCAGCGTCTCAAACGATTGGCGTTTTTTTTTCGAAGGATTTGAGCTGGCAGTATCCGGTGCACCTGAAGCCGCCGACGGCTTTGATCAGCAACAACTGTTAGGGCAATCACGGGTCGAGTCGCTTATTTATCGTTACCGGGATCTGGGGCATCTGCTGGCCTGCCTGGATCCGCTGGCGGCATGCCCGACTGAGCATCCCCTGCTTGCGCTGGAAGCCTTTAATTTGACCCCGCAAGATTTGGACCGGGAATTTTTTACCCGCCGCTTTGCAGCATCCGGACAGGCTCCCTTGAAAGAAATTATTCTGGCATTAAAAGAGACCTACTGTCACGCCATCGGTGTGGAATTCATGCACCTGCAGGATCCATCCGAGCGGCGCTGGCTGCTAAATCGCATGGAGCCGGTTCGCAACCGACCTGGTTTGGAGCCGGATGCCAAACAGCGCATATTGAAAAGCCTTGTCAGGGCCGCTCTTTTTGAACAATTTTTGAATAAAAAATACATCGGCGTCACCCGCTTTTCCCTCGAAGGGGGCGAAGCCCTGATTGCGGCCCTGGATTTTTTAATTGAGCATGTGGCCGAAGCCGGCGCCAAAGAAATCATTCTCGGTATGGCGCACCGCGGACGGTTAAATGTTCAGGCCAACATCCTCCAAAGGCCTTATGAAGACATACTCAGCGAGTTTGAAAGCTGTTACAATCCCGAGGAGCTCGTCGGCGCCGGTGATGTAAAATATCACAATGGATATCTGGCCGACCTTAAAACCGCCAATAATCAAGGGCTGCGTATCTTCTTAATGAACAACCCGAGTCATTTAGAAGCGGTTAACCCGGTAGTGGAAGGATTTAGCCGTGCCCGCCAGGATCTCATTGGCGACAGCAATGGAGCGCAGGTCCTGCCGCTTTTAATCCACGGCGATGCCGCCTTTGCGGGGCAGGGTATTGTCGCTGAAACCTTGAATATGTCGCAACTGGAAGGCTATAAAACCGGCGGTACGATTCACATGATCATCAACAACCAGATCGGTTATACCACGCTTCCCGAAAATGCGCGCTCCACACGATACTCCACCGATATCGCCAAAATGCTGATGGTACCCATCTTTCACGTGCACGGCGAAAACCCCGAAGCCGTCTTGCATGTCATGCAACTGGCCGCTGATTACCGTAGCGAGTACGGTAAAGATGTCGTCATTGATCTGGTCTGCTATCGCCGCTACGGGCATAACGAAGGCGATGAACCCTATTTTACCCAGCCCGGAATGTATGACCGCATTCGCCAGCGGCCTTCGTTGCATCAAATTTACGCAGACCAATTGATTTCCGAGGGTATCGCCCAGCAGGATGATATCGACAAGATGACGGCAGAAATCAACAACCAGTTAGACCAGGCCTATGCAACGGTTCACGGCAGTGAGTGCCCCTTTCCCGAATCCCGCTTCTATGAAGCATGGGACGGCATCAGCGCCGCTTACACCCACGAAACGGTTGCCACCGGTGTCGATAAAGATGTCCTGATTTCGTTCGCCAAGAAATTAAATTCGATTCCTGAAAACTTTAGCCTGAACCCCAAACTGCAACGTCTGCTTGAAAAACGACTGGCATCGGTTGAGCAGGGCGAAGGCATTGATTGGGCCAATGCCGAGGCACTGGCGTTCGCATCCCTGCTGGCAGAAGGTCTCTCCGTGCGCCTCAGCGGCCAGGACAGCGGCCGCGGCACCTTCAGTCAGCGCCACAGCACGTTGGTCGACATTCAGAATGAAACGCGCCACTTACCCTTAAATTCAATTGATGTCGATCAGGCCCGATTTTATGTTTATGACAGCCTTTTATCAGAGGCCGGTGTGCTCGGCTTCGAATACGGTTATTCTCTGGCACGACCCGACAGCCTGGTTTTGTGGGAGGCCCAGTTCGGTGACTTCGTTAATAATGCCCAGTCTGTAATCGATCTGTTTATCGCCAGCGGGGAAACCAAGTGGCAGCGTCTCAGCGGCCTGACCTTGCTGCTGCCCCACGGCTACGAGGGCATGGGGCCCGAGCATTCCAGTGCACGGCTTGAGCGGTTTTTGCAATTGTGCGCCGGCGACAACATCCAGGTGAGCAACCCGACCACGCCGGCTCAATATTTTCATTTGTTGCGGCGCCAGGTTAAATCGCGGTTTCGCAAGCCCCTTGTTGTCATGACGCCCAAAAGCCTGTTGCGGCACCCGCTGGCGGTTTCGAAAATCGAGGACCTGGCTGCGGACCATTTCCAGCCCGTTTTAGATGATCCCGGTAGCGCCAAACAGGCCAAGACGATTTTGATCTGCAGCGGAAAAATCTTTTATGAGCTGCTGCAAAACCGTAACGAATTGGACAAAACAGACGTTGCCATTGTACGACTAGAGCAGTTCTACCCGTTTCCGGAATCACAGCTAAAAATTATTTTTCAAAAATATGATCAGGTCAAAAAATGGTTCTGGGTTCAGGAAGAGCCGCAAAACATGGGTGCATGGCAATTTGTGCAGCCGCGTCTAAACGCCGCTTGCGGGAAATCATTCAGCTATATCGGCCGAAAAGCATCTTCCAGCCCGGCTTCCGGCTTTCCCGGCCTTGCCAAATTAGAACAGCAAGCAATCGTCGCACAGGCATTGGGACCACCTGCCATCCGTAAAGGGAAAGGCAAAGCCGCCGCGGGGTAAGTTCAGGGCCGTTGGCCCTTAATAGGTGTCAGTGTTCAGGTGTCAGGTGTCAGATCTTCGCATTCCTGACACCTGACACCTGACACCCGAAACCTAAAACCAGATGGGCAACAGTATCTAATTAAAAATTTTGCAGCTAAATTAGCGTAAACGAAAAAGAGGGAATTATGGTAGTTGAGATAAAGGTTCCCAGCGTGGGCGAATCCGTAACAGAGGCCTTGCTGGCCCAGTGGTTCAAAAACGATGGCGATATAATTAAAAAAGACGAGCCGCTTTTTGTTATTGAAACCGACAAAGTCACTTTAGAGGTCGTCTCCGAGGCCGCGGGTGTCGTCTCCATCCAGGTTCAGGAAGGCGAAACCGTCGCTATCGGCGCTGTGGTCGGCACCATTGACACAGCGGCGGCGCCCAAACCCGCCGAAACCCCGCCGGCTCCGCAAGCACCTGAAATAGAGAAAGCACAACCGCCGGCCGCAGCGCCCGAAGAACCGCCAGCACCGGCCCCGGAAGCGCCCGCACAGACCACCCCGGCACCGCCACCGCCGCAACCGGTATCTGCTCCTGCTCAACCGTCGATTCGTACAGTTGACCTGGCGCCTTCTGTGCGCCGACTGATCGCTGAAAAAAACCTGGATCCGGCTCAAATTCGCGGGACCGGTCCGGCCGGCCGCATCACCAAAGGAGATGTGGTTTTGTTTCTGGAAGGGTTGCAGGTACCGGCAGCAGCGCCGGCGCCGGCCCAGGGCGATGATACAGTTCAAAAACCCGCCGAAACCCCGCCGCAGCCGTTAGCTGAAACACCAACGGCCGGTGAAGAAGGGATCACGCGCAAACCCATGAGCCCGATCCGCCAGCGGATTGCCGCTCATCTGCTGAATGCCAAGCAAAATACCGCCATGCTGACCACCTTTAACGATGTCGATATGACACGGGTGCTGGCACTGCGGGCGCAATTCAAAGAAAGTTTTAAGGAAAAATACGGTATCTCACTGGGCATGATGTCCTTCTTTATTAAAGCCTGTGTCGAAGCGCTCAAAGAATTTCCCCAAGTCAATGCCTATATCGATGCTAAGGACATCATCTACCATCATTATTATCATATCGGCGTTGCCATCGGGTCGGAAAAGGGCCTGGTGGTACCGGTCATCCGGCATGCCGATAAGCTTAACTTCGCCGAACTGGAGCAGGCCATTGTTGATTTTGTCAATAAAATAAAAGAAAACCGGCTGGAACTGTCCGATCTTGAAGGCGGCACGTTTACCATCAGCAACGGCGGCGTTTTCGGTTCGCTCTTGAGCACACCGATATTAAACATGCCCCAGAGCGGAATTCTCGGGATGCACCGCATCGAAAAGCGGCCCGTAGCACTTGAGGATCAGATGGTTATCCGGCCCATGATGTATCTTGCGCTCAGTTACGATCACCGCATTATTGACGGCCGTGAAGCCGTCACCTTTCTCAAGCGCATCAAAGAATGTATCGAGAACCCGGAACGCATAATGATGGAGATTTAGTTATGGCCCCAAACAACACCTACGATGTGATCATTGTCGGCAGTGGACCCGGCGGTTATGTGGCCGCCGTGCGCGCCGCCCAATTGGATTTGAAGGTTGCCTGTATTGAAAAAGCGCCGCGCCTGGGAGGCGTTTGTCTCAATGTCGGCTGCATTCCCAGTAAAGCCCTGCTGGACTCCAGTGAATACCTCCATCTCGCCAAAACCCAGTTTGCCGATCACGGCATCAAAACCGGCCGCCTCAGCCTCGACCTGGCGGTGATGATGGCGCGCAAGGAAAAAGTGGTTCTGGACCTGACGGAAAATGTCAAACGGCTGCTCGAGGGCCATAAGGTGGAAATCATTCAGGGCACCGCCCGACTGGCCGCGGCCGATCAGGTCACCGTGGAAACCCATTCGGAGTCATCCAAAAAAAATAAAAGCACCACCTTGTCCGCCAGGGCCATTATTCTGGCCACCGGCAGCGAAACCGTGCCGTTGCCGGATCTGCCTTTTGACGGTCATCAGATTATCAGCTCGACCGACGCCTTGAAATTGGACACCGTACCCAAACACCTGGGTATCGTCGGCGGCGGCTATATCGGACTTGAGCTGGGATCGGTCTGGCTGCGACTGGGTGCCAAGGTGAGTCTGTTCGAAATGCTGCCTAAAATCGCCACCGGTCTGGACGGTCAGGTAGGGCGCAAACTGCAGCGGGTTCTCAAGCGCCAGGGGTTTAAATTTTATATGAATTCAAAAGTCACCCGGGCCAAAGCGATGGCCAAAAGCGTTAAGGTCGAGTTGGAAGCCAAAGGTAAAAAGGAAACCGTCACCTGTGACAAGTTGCTGGTGAGTGTCGGGCGCCGCCCCTTAACCCGTGATCTGGGCCTGGATCAGGTAGGAGTGGAAACCGATCCGGAAACCGGATGTATAAAAGTGGACAGCGCCTATCGCACCAATATCCCGTCGATTTATGCGATCGGCGATTTGATTCCCGGGCCCATGCTGGCCCACAAGGCCTCAGCCGAAGGAATCGCCGTGGCTGAAATTATTGCCGGGCGTCCCGGTGAGGTCAATTACGATGCCATCCCATCAATCATTTATACCTGGCCGGAGGTGGCCAGTGTGGGGCTGACGGAAGAACAGATCAAGGAACGCGATATCCCCTATTGTTCGGGAACTTATCCTTTTACCGGCGCGGGACGGGCGCGCTGCATGGGCGAGACGGAGGGGTTTGTCAAGGTCCTGGCTCACGAAAAAACCGATCGGATTCTGGGGGTGCATATCATCGGACCGCGGGCCGCGGATATGATTGCCGAGAGCGTACTGGCGGTTGAGCTCGGCGGCAGCTCAGAAGACATTGCCCGCACCGTGCACGGTCATCCAACATTTGCCGAGGCGCTGCAGGAAGCCGCTATGGCGGTTCAGAAGTGCTCAATTTACGCTTCATAGGTCTGAAATATCAAAAAACTTATTCGCTGGATCCCCCTAAGTTTC
The DNA here is from genome assembly GCA_963706575.1 of uncultured delta proteobacterium. Classification (GTDB taxonomy): domain Bacteria; phylum Desulfobacterota; class Desulfobacteria; order Desulfobacterales; family JAHEIW01; genus JAHEIW01. The sequence continues at coordinate 242,683 of CAVPNL010000015.1, forward strand.
ATTCATGCCTTATTATTATGGGAATTTAAGCATAGCGCATGGCGCATAGAGCATAGCGTTTGAACAAGAAGAAACAAGGTTCTATTTTTTAACGCTATGCGCTTTGCCCTATGCTCTTTGCGCTCCGCCCTTTGCGACTGCGAAAATTTGACATCTACTCGTCGTCGCTGAAGAGCGGTGTACTGATATACCGCTCCGCCGGGCTGGGGATGATAACCACGATGGTTTTGCCGCCGGATTCAGGGCGCTTGGCCACCTCAAGGGCCGCCTTCACCGCCGCGCCGGATGAGATGCCGCAGGCGATGCCCTCCAATTTGGCGAGCTGACGGGAAGTTTCAAAGGCGTCATCGTTGGAAACGGTCACCACGTCATCCAGCAGCGACTGGTCCAGTACATCCGGCACGAAACCGGCGCCGATTCCCTGAATTTTATGCGGTCCTTTTTGGCCGCCGGAGAGCACCGGAGAGTCGGTGGGCTCTACCGCAATGGCCTTAAAAGCGGGTTTTCGCGGTTTGATGACCTGCGATACACCAGTGATGGTGCCGCCGGTGCCGACACCGGCGACAAGGATGTCGACCCGGCCTTCGGTGTCGCGCCAGATTTCTTCGGCCGTTGTTTCGCGGTGAATTCTGGGATTGGCCGGATTTTTAAACTGATTCGGCATAAATGCGTCCTTTTCAGACGCCAGTATCTCCTCAGCCTTCTCAATAGATCCCGGCATGCCTTTGGCGCCGGGTGTCAAAATCAATTCCGCCCCCATATGCGTTAACAGTTTGCGTCGTTCAGTGCTCATGGTATCGGGCATGGTCAAACACAGGCGATAATTTTTAGCAGCGCAGATAAAGGCCAGCGAAATGCCCGTGTTACCGCTGGTGGGTTCGACGATGAGGGTCTTGGATGTTATGGAACCGTCTAATTCACCGGCAGCAATCATCGAGGCCGCAATACGGTCTTTGACGCTTCCCAGTGGATTGAAAAATTCCAGTTTGGCATATATTTCCGCATCCAGGCCTTCATTAATTCGATTCAGTCGAACCAGCGGCGTTGAACCGATGGTGCTGCTGACAGTGGAATGATATTTCATGACTGACCTCCCTTAAAAAAAACTTCGTTTTTTTTAGTGTGCTGCTTTGAGGGATTGCCTTCGCTGCTTTTGCTTTTTCGATTTATAGATCAATCGCGGCGTCTCGATAACAACGGTGGTGTCCGGCGGCACCGAATCGGTCAGCCATACATTGCCCCCGATGACCGAACGCGCCCCGATAACGGTTTCACCCCCCAGAATCGTCGCTCCGGAATAGATGATGACATCATCCTCAATGTTGGGATGACGCTTCTTGCCTCTGAATTCGTCACTGCCGCCTTTGGGAATGGACAAAGCGCCCAGGGTGACCCCTTGATAAATGCGGACGTTGTCGCCAATTTCGGTGGTTTCGCCGATCACCACGCCGGTTCCATGATCAATGACAAAACGTTTCCCGATTTCAGCGCCCGGGTGAATATCGATACCGGTAATGCTGTGCGCGTATTCAGTCATAATCCGGGGCAGCAGAGGCACGCCCAGGTTCACCAGAAGATGGGCAATCCGATAAACGGTAATGGCAAATATGCCCGGATAGCTGAAAATAACCTCATCATAGCTTTTGGCAGCCGGGTCACCGTCGTAAGTAGCGCGCACATCGGCCGCCAGCGATTTTCGAAGGGCCGGAATCGCTTCTAAAAACTGAAGGGACAGCCGATATCCCTGCTCATCACATTCGCTGCAAGGTTGATCATACCGTAAACAGTCATGCCGGATGCTGCGGCAGATCTGTTCGGAGAGAAGATCAAACAGGGAAGTCGCGGATTGCCCCACGGCGTATTTCAGATTCACCGGATCAACTTTACCTCGGCTGAAATACCCCGGAAATAGGATCTCTCTGAGGAGGTTAAGGATATCGATAACGCCTTCTTTGGATGGAATCGGTTCATAATCAATGTGCGTGTAGCACTCCTGATCGCGGCAGCTCTCAACAATGCCTTCGGCAATCTCTGGCAAACGGGCTTTGATCGAGCTCAGATCCTGGAAATCTATTTTGCACTTATCTTGTTTTTTTTGTTCCACCTTTGGCTGACCTCTTAGTTTGGTAAATGATTAAATTTAAAATAGGTTCAAGATGTTAACAAAAAAGCAAAACGGTTTTGTCCGCTCTGCTTTTTATTGTTAAATCGCTTTGCAAAAATAGGGCAAAGGCAATAAACACCGGACCGGATTTAAAACTGTAAGACAGCCGCCATGGCATCTTCATATTTTTTCTTCATCTCGGTCTGGGATGCATCGATTTCTTGTTTCTGGGGGCCGAATTCCGCAGGGCACTCGGTCTGCAGTGTATTAACAATGCGTTCGATGTCTTCAATATGTTTATGCAAATCGTCGACCTGGGCGGAAAGTTTGTCCTTATCGGCGCCTCGAAGCTTATCGACTTTACGGACCATGTTATACATTTTCGACTTCCAGCCGTTAAGCTCTACCTCGATGGAATGACAATAATCTTTTACATCCATAATTGCCTCCTTTCAGACACTCGGCAAGGTTCATCTCATTTACATAATATATTAATAATAAACCCGATCCCTGTCATGTCAACAAAGGGATTTAAACTACCCGATCGCCATCCGGGATTTGAGTTTGATGGGTTTTAGATGGTAAAAAAGTATGCTGCCGCATCGTATATTTTCTGCCCGAAAAAATTTTATTTTTTGCTTGACAGGGGAGTAATTTGCCGCTAATTCATACTAATCTTATATAGATTGTTTAACTCTGAAACCTGGGGGCAGTGATAAATGAAACTATCCACACGAAGCCGTTACGGAACCAGAATACTGGTGGATCTGGCTCGTAATAAAGACAAGGGGCCGATCCAAATCGGCGAAATATCAAAGCGCCAGGATATTTCGGTCAAGTACCTCGAACAGCTCATCCGGCCCCTGAAAAAAGCGAAACTGGTGACCAGCGTACGTGGACCCAAGGGCGGGCACCTGCTGGCGGAAAAGCCGGAAAATATTTCCCTGGGGCAGATTGTGCGTTTATTCGAGGGGCAATCTGATCTGGTTGAATGCGTCAGTTATCCCGAAAAATGCCCCATGTCCGATGATTGCCAGGTTCGCCTGGCCTGGCGCGATGCCACCGAGGTCTTATATGAAAAACTGGATTCTACGACCATCTCTGATCTGATGAATGAAAATTGCGCTGGAGAAGATTAAGACCCTTGAACCGCGGATTCTTATCAGTGATTGAGCATTGCAATCATCTGTCCGGTGAATCTTTCAATTAATGCCGTATGCTGCTCGAGCATATTTAAATCAGCGAAAATAAGAAGTGTTCCAACATTTCAACATTCCAATTGGGGCGAAGCCCCTAACTTAACAGGAGGATGCCATGAAAAAAATTGTCATTTTAGGATCAGGGGCCGGTGGAACGATGGTGGCCAGCCAATTGCACAGAAAATTAAACCCCAAAGAGTGGCAGATTACCATCATCGACAATGATGAAGTCCACCATTACCAGCCGGGTTGGCTGTTTATTCCATTCGGTGTCTATTCCGCAGCAGATTGCCAAAAACCCAAGCGGGAGTTTATCCCCGAGGGCGTTAATTTCGTGCTGGATGAGATCGTCGGACTCGACACGGATAAACGCGAGGTCAAAGCAAAAAAAGGGTCATACAATTATGATTGGCTCGTTATCGCCACCGGCTGCGGCATTGAGCCTGAAGAAGTCGAAGGCATGATGGATGACTGGCATAAAAATGTTCATGATTTTTACACCCTGGACGGCGCACTGGCCCTGTACGAAAAGATGAAATACTTCGACAAGGGCCGGGTGGTGCTCAACATCGCCGAATTGCCGTACAAGTGCCCGGTGGCCCCAATTGAGTTTGTCTTTATGGCTGACTGGTTCTTTGAGACCAAAGGTGCCCGCGATAACGTGGAAGTTGAACTGGTCACACCCATGGCCGGTGCATTTTCAAAGCCGATTGCCTCCAGCATCCTGGGCGACATTGCGATACAAAAGAACATTAAAGTCACCCCGAATTTTGATATCGCCCAGGTCAATGCAGATGAAAAAACGATTGAATCGCATAAGGGCGAAAAGGTGGACTATGATTTACTGGTGTCGATTCCGCCCAATTTTGGCGCCAAATTCCTGGAAGGCACCGGTCTCGAGGATCCGCTGCGATTCGTTGAAACAGATCATTTTACCCTCAAAGCCAAAAATGCCGACCATATTTTTGTTGTCGGTGATGCCACCAACGTACCGGCTTCCAAGGCCGGCGCAGTAGCCCACTATGAATCCGAAACCGTTGTCGAAAATTTAATACGTGAAATCGACGGTCAGGAACCGCACGGGACCTTTGACGGGCATGCGACCTGCTTTATCTGCTCAGGTCATGAAAAAGCGTTCTTAATTGATTTTAACTACGAATATGAGCCGCTGCCCGGTAAATTCCCCTTTCCGGGCCTGGGTCCCTTCAGCCTGCTGGGCGACAGCTATATGAATTACTGGGGCAAAATGATGTTCAAGTGGGTTTACTTTAACATGATGCTCAAGGGTGTGGAATTGCCCCTGGAACAACAAATGACGATGGCCGGCAAAATGCGCCACGTCCTGACTCAAGCATAAGGAGGCCGCCATGACTACCGAAGAACAAATTCTCGAGCGACTCGATCGCATCGAGGCTCAGCTGGCTCCGGTGTCTGCCTCGGCCAGGGGCCTCAATGAACTCAGAGAAGATTTAATTCCCTTGAGCGGTCAGGCATTTCGACTGCTGATCCGGGAGCTGGAAGATGTGGAGTCCGGCTTTCAGCTGGAGGACCTGCTGGGGCTGATGAAGCGCTCTTTACGCAGCGTAAAGCACCTGCAGTTCTGCCTTGAACAGCTGGAAAACATTGTGGACTTTGTGCTCACCATTGAGCCCCTGCTCAAGTCGTCGGTGCCGCAACTCATCAACTATCTGGATGACCTCGAGCAAAAAGGGGTCCTGCGAATTATTCAATCGACCCTGGATGTGCGTGCCAAGGTTGCCGCATCTTACAGTCCTGAAGATGTCGATCAAATCGGTGACGGCCTGGTCGCGCTGCTGGGACTGGCCCAAAAACTTAGCAATCCACAGGCCCAGGCCTTTTTGGGAAAAATGGCCGCATTGCCCTCAATGGTCGATCTGGATAAAGCCAAACCAATCGGGCCTTTCGGCATGCTGGGGGCTTTAGGCAGCAAAGAGGCCCGACAGGGGCTGGGCGTGCTGATGGAATTGACCAAGGCCATGGGCGGCCTGAAAAACGGCAACGGCAGCCCAACAGCTGAAGTGCCAGAACCGATCGCTTAAACACAAAGGTCGGCAGGGTGCCGCTTACCATTTTCCATTACCATTTACCATCTTGAGTACGGCACCCCGCTGATTTCACAAAAAATGCCTGCAGAGGACTGCGGGCTATTGCGGGCTAATGCCTTATCCAATAGAGCTGGTATAAAAAGCATAAAAAGAATTGGCTTAGAGCCTAGATTTGCTGGAGAAAGAAAATGGAAAAACAGATGGTTCAATGTGAGGATGGGCGCCGCAGGCAGGCGCGTATTCACGGTGTTCCTAAAGAAGAAGGCGGTTTCAGGGTTTGGCAGGCCGGTGTTCGGTTAAAAGGCAAACATGTTTCCGGAGAGGCCTGGTACAGCTTTCAAACCAAAACCTGGTATTTTATCATCGATCCGGAAGGTAAGCACAGCCACCTGATGGACCGGATCAACGATACCATCCGGGGCGAAAAGATCGGTAAGTTGAAGGACCAGCTAAAACAGCTGGAATCGCGGCAGCTCATTGAACAAAAGAAGATTGCCCAACATCAAGAAGCCCTGGAAGAAATCGAAAGCGAGATTGTAACGCTCAAAAAAGACCTCGCCAAAACCGAAAAAGGGATGCCTCTGGAATCCGGTACGTCGCTGCAATATTCCGCGGGGATTAAAAGAAACTAGAACCCATCTCAAAAATAGGATTTTGGTTCAAGATCGCGGCGGGGCCGAGCTTTTCCAGGATAATTGGATTCCGCATCGATTTTATTATATTAAGGGGCGTCGCCCGCGTTGCTGGACTTCCCGCCTGATTAAATCCTCTTTGTGGGTCGTAAACCGGAGGCATACTGTTGTATGTTGAGGATTTAAAGCGAGGCACCAACAAAGATATTGGGCCAAAAGACATTTTTGAGATGGGTTCTAATAACCGCGCTGAGCGTCAGGGCATTGTGCGGATTGATCCCGTTAATAAGGGTTACCCCGGTTGATTCGCCAGGCCGGCGGCAACGGCCTTACCGGCAAGATCATAAGCTGAATGCGACCACATCAAAAGCGGTATCCCTTCTTCATTAGCTCGATCAATGGTCTCCTGATCGGGTGTCTGCCCCCCGGTGAGGATAATCGCGGCCATTTCATGCAATATGGCCACATTGACAATATTCTGGTGAGTTTGCACCGTAAGCCAGATGCAGCCCGTCGGCGCATTGGCCATTACGTCACTTAAAAGATCACCGCAATACCCACCTTGAATCTGCCGATCAAGCGCATTTTGCCCAGCGGCCACGTGTAAGTTAAAACGGTCTACAAATTCTTTGACATTCACGGCTGAATCACCCTTTCTTTTTCAAATTTTGAAACGCTCACAATAGGTAAAATATAGTTTAGCATAATTCAAGATCTTTTTGGCGCACCGAATTGAATGCAATTGATTTGTAAGGCCCTTTTCGTTATAGTGAAAACGCAATCTTGCTAAACACATTTTTGAAAATGACCCGGGATTACTGTATTTTTTTCCTCTAATTGAATCTGACCATGGTCAAAAAAAAGAACCGCCCTGAAAATGAATCTTCATCAGCACCTACTGCTATTCCAGGCCTGAATCTCAATCATTTGGTCGACCATCTCCCCTGCTACGTTTCCATTCAAAACCGCGACCTTCAAATCCTTTTTGTTAATGAAAATTTTAAAAGGGACTTTGGCGACGGCGTCGGCAAAAAATGCCATACCGTTTATAAGTGCTCCACGGACATATGCCCCAATTGTCCGGTACAAAAAACCTTTGAGGATCGGCGCCTTCATATTGCCGAGGAAACCGTACAGATGGCAAATGGCAAAATCTGTCAAATTCTCATTCAAACCTCCCCTATTTTCAATAATAATGGCGACGTCACGGCCGTCATTGAAATGGCAACCAACATCACCCAGGTAAAAATAGATCAAAAAGAGTTGGTCACCCTGGGCCAATCCATTGCCCTGTTATCACACGGCTTAAAAAACATATTGGAGGGGCTGCAAGGCGGTGTCTATGTCGTTGATGAAGCGTTCAAAGATGGCGATATGGCACTGGCCAGAAAGGGCTGGCAAATTGTCAGCAAAAATATTTATGGAGTTGCCGATTTTGTTAAAAATATTTTATATTCTTCTAAAAACCGGCCACTTAAATACGATCTGGCATCACCCGGCCAAATGGCCAAAGATTCATTGGTATTATTTAAGGAAAGAGCTGCCGGAATGCATATCCGGCTGAGACATCAAATCAATCCCTATATACCGAATGTTCATTTGGATGTCGCCAGCATTGGCATGATGTTAAATAACCTGATCTGGAACGCGCTGGAAGCCTGCCTGAATGACAAGCAAAACAAAAATCATTTTGTCAGTGTCAAAACAGATTTTTTTGACGATGATCATTTTATGTTTGAGATCACGGATAATGGCAGCGGAATGGATGAAAGGACCCAGCGCAACATCTATGAGGAATTTTTTTCAACCAAAGGCAGTGCGGGCACCGGCCTCGGCCTGGCGGTGGTGGAAAAAGTTGTCAATAAACACGGGGGCAGAATCGAGATGGCCTCAACACCGGGAAAGGGCACAAAATTCAAAGTAATTCTTAAGATAAAATAACAGACGTGCAATCCATATATTCACTTGACGAAATGTTACAATTAATAATATCTATCATAGCGGTTAACTAGGGTATAGCTTCAATCGGATCCGAGCCCCAAACATCATCATCATTATTATTTCAAAAGGAGAAACCCATGGCAAAAAACCTCAAAATCGTTATGATCGATGACAACACCGATTTCCTTTTTACGATGGAAACCTTTCTTCAAAGAAATGGTTTTGAGGTGCAAACGGCTGAAGACGGTCAAAAAGGACTTGAGTTAATCAAAAAAGAGCGCCCCGACCTGATTCTACTCGACATCATGATGGAAACCCTGTTCTCTGGATTTGAAGTTTGCAAGCAGGTTCGGTCCGATGAAGACCTGAAGGATATTCCCATCATCGGTATCTCCGCCATGGGTGATGAACTGGACATTAACTACAGCCAGTGGCCGGATTATGAATATTTCCGACCGGACACCTTTATGGAAAAACCGGTCGACAAACAGCGGCTGCTGCAGCTGATTCCGGAAGTGATCCAGAAAGCACAGAAGCGCAAACGCAGTCCCAAGTGGAAAAAAGAAATGGAAAAAGATTGGGCCCAAAAGGCATCTCAAAAAAAGCGGTCCTGATCTCCCGGAAGGCAATAAGGCCCATTTCTGAATTTTTTTACTTTTTTTAAAAATAGCCATTTAGCAAAACTTATTTAATTTCACGGCTTAGCATATCATTCTGAACCTCCGGCTCACGCAAAATCTTGACTAAATCTTTCGAGTCTTAAAAAATCATAAGGATATCGCCGGATAATGTTCGATTATCTCTTCTACACCTCTCTTGTCATTTTCCTCCTGGGTTTGATCTATAAGGTTTCAACCTGGTTTACCAAGAAGATCGGTATTTTAGGAAAAGACATCACGACGGCGCAACGATTGCAGTCGGCTGTCAAGGGCATTGCCGGTGTCATTTTCACCTCAAAGATCCTGACCCTCCTTAAAGCCGTTGTGCTGGATGTTCTATTGCAACGCCGGGTTTTAAAAGAAAGCGTTACCCGCTGGCTGGCACACATGTTGATATTTTACGGTTTCATGCTGCTGCTGCTCATGCATGCCCTGGAATCCGTGGTATCGGAAGCAATATTCAGCGAATATTATTCCACCATAAATCCATTTTTCTTTCTTAGGGATTTTTTCGGCGCCATGGTGCTCGTCGGTGTGATCCTGGCGGCGGTTCGCCGTTACTTTGCAAAACCCCGCCGGCTTCGAACCGGCGGCATGGATCATTATGCCATCATGATCGTGGCAGTGGTTATGCTGTCCGGAATCGCCCTGGAAGGCCTTAAGATCACATCGCACTCTGAATTTATGCGGATGGTCGAAGACTATGCCGGCCTGGATGATGAAGATGAAATTGAAGCCCTCGAGACGCTCTGGGTAAAACAATACGGCACCGTCTCGCCCAAGATCGAAGCACCTTTTGACGAAGAACTGTTAGAAGCCGGCCGTGAAGTCCACGAGAGCAACTGCATGGATTGCCACGCGCCTGCACGCTGGGCGTTTAACGGCTTTGCCGCGGCCAAACTCATCAAACCGCTGGCCTTGTGGCTGGACGAAAAAGACGGTGTTACCCTCTTATGGTATATTCATATCATCGCCTGCTTTATCGGGCTGGCTTATCTGCCCTTCAGCAAAATGTTTCACCTGTTTACCACCCCCTTAAGCCTGATTGCCAACCGGGTCATGGACCCGGCCCGATCCTTGTCGGCCAACATCCTCACCCGCCAGGTGATGGAACTGGACGCCTGCACCCACTGCGGAAGCTGCAGCCTGAATTGTTCTGCGGCCATGGTGTTTGAGGCCATCGGCAACGAATACATTCTGCCGTCAGAAAAAATGACCCTCCTCAAGAAGGTGGCATCCGGCAAAAAACTGGATGATGAACAGATGCGGGCCATCCAGCAAGGTGTTTATCTGTGCACCAATTGCGACCGCTGCACCGTGCGCTGTCCCTCCGGCATCCGCTTGAAGGAATTGTGGTACAGTGTCCGCGAGGCGCTTTTGGAAAGCGGGCCGCCGCTGCCGCATGTTTTAAGCCCCTTTTCTTTCGCCCGGGGATTAATCATTCAGGAGGGACTCTCGGCTGATATATATACCCGGCCGATTGAAAAGGCCAGGCAGGCGGTCGGTGGACGGTTTGCCGATTTGATGAATCCGGACACCCCCATTCCGCTAATTGCGGAGGACAACGCCGAACCTCAAACGGCCATTAAGGCTAACACCTATACCCATTGCTTCAGCTGTCAGAGCTGCACAACGGTCTGTCCGGTGGTCGCTAACTATGATGACCCCGAGCAAGTGCTCGGATTGCTGCCCCATCAAATCATGTGCAGCCTGGGTCTGGGATTAACCGAGATGGCCTGCGGCGCCGGTATGATATGGGATTGCCTGACCTGTTACAAATGCCAGGAAAACTGCCCGCAGCAGGTCGAGGTATGTGACCTTTTATATCGTTTGAAAAATACGGCGGTAGCATCGATCGAGCCCTAAGGCTCAATCGATGGTTATTCGTTAATGGAGCCTTCTAATGTTACTCACGCAAAGGCGCTAAGCCGCTAAGAAAGATAATTTAATCACAAAAAACCTTGGCGACTTTGCGTCTTTGCGTGAGGCATAAAGCTTTAGTTCAATTTAGGCACTTTTCCAATAGGAAAAACCATATGAAATTTGCATTATTCCATGGCTGCAACATCCCATCGCGTGTCGAGCAGTACGCCGATGCCACCGTGGCGGTGTGCGCCCGGCTGGGTATCGCGCCGGTTGAGATGGACACTTTCAACTGCTGCGGATATCCGGTCCGCAATGCGGATCATCGCGCCTATATCCTCTCGGCTGCTAAAAATTTAGCCCTGGCCGAACGAGCCGGCCTGGATATGCTGGTGATGTGCAAGTGCTGTTACGGCAGCTTAAAAAAAGCAGCTTATTTTTTGGACCAGGATCCGGACTTAAAAGCGGACATCAACCGTATCCTGGCAAAAGAAAATCTGGAATATAAAAACACCATCCAGGTCAAGCATTTGCTTTCGGTTTTGTATCATGATGTGGGCCTTGAGCGTCTAAAGGAAACAATTTCAAAAACCTACAGCGGCCTGCAGATCGCGGTCAGCTATGGGTGCCATGCCTTGCGCCCGAGCACAGTGACGGAGTTTGATGATCCGGTTTCACCGAAAATCTTTGATGAACTGGTGGAGGCCACCGGCGCGTTCAGTGTGGAGTGGGCCCGCAAACTGGATTGCTGCGGCGCTCCCCTGACCGGTATCAACGATCAGCTGGCCATGGAAATGGCCCAAAAGAAAATTGACAGCGCCCGGGAAGCCGGCGCACAATTTATCTGCACCGCCTGCCCTTACACCCAGCTTCAGTTCGACGGGGTGCAAATGCGCATGGCCGCTCAATCCAATAACGGCGAGCCGTTGGCGCCCATTTTGTATCCGCAGCTGCTGGGTTTGTGCATGGGCCTTGATGAAAAAACCCTGGGCATTTCTAAAAGTGAAATTGATCTGTCCAATATTACATCATTCTTAATGACGGAGTAATTATGTCGAAAACAGGCACAGGCGCAGTCATGGTGGTCGGCGGGGGTATCACCGGGATGCAGGCAGCTCTGGATCTTGCCGATTCCGGTTACTACGTCTACCTGGTGGAAAGCTCGAGCTCCATCGGCGGCATGATGTCGCAGCTGGACAAAACCTTTCCCACCAATGACTGCGCGATGTGAATTATATCGCCTAAACTGGTCGAGGTCGGCCGGCACATCAACATCGAATTGCTGACGCTCAGCGAGGTGCAGCGCATTGACGGCGAAGAGGGCAATTTTGAAGTCAAATTGACCCAAAACCCTCGTTACGTCGACATGGAAAAGTGCATCGCCTGCAATGCCTGTGCCGAAAAATGTCCCAAGAAAGTTTCCAACGCCTATGACGGCGGTCTGAGCAAACGCAAAGCCGTTTACGTGCAGTATGCCCAGGCGGTGCCGCTCAAATATACGATCGATGCCGATACCTGCATCTATTTCCTCAAGGGCAAGTGCAAAGCCTGCGAAAAATTCTGCCCGACCGGCGCCATCAACTTCGAAGATCAAAAAAAGGACATCACCTTAAATGTGGGTGCCGTGGTTTTATCCGCCGGCAGCCAGGCATTTGATCCGGCTGTTTACGATACCTACGGCTATTCAAACTCTCCCAATATCGTCACCAGCCTGGAATTTGAGAGAATCCTGTCGGCTTCAGGGCCCTACGGCGGGCATATGGTCAGACCGTCGGATAAAGCCGAGCCTGAAAAAATTGCCTGGCTGCAGTGCGTGGGCTCCAGGGATACCCATCTCGGCGCCCGCGGATACTGCTCTGGCGTCTGCTGCACTTATGCCGTCAAAGAGGCCATTTTAGCCAAAGAGCATAGCAGCAATGGCCTGGATACGGCCATCTTTTACATCGATATTCGCACCTTCGGCAAAGATTTCGAACGCTATTATAACAAGGCCAAAGACGACCTGGGCGTTCGTTTTGTTAAATCGCGCATTACCCATGTCGAGCCCATGGATGACAACAGCAAGCACATCATTCGCTATGTCGATGCGGCCGGCCATAGCCGAGCGGAAGGATTTGATATCGTTGTGCTGTCTGTGGGCCTGGGGGCCCAGGATCAGGCTGTTTCCCTGGCCCAAAAGCTGGATGTCGATTTAAACCATTATCAGTTTGCCAAAACCGGCGGATTTGATCCGGTCAAAAGCTCGCGACCCGGCATCTATGTTTGCGGTGCCTTCACAGAGCCCAAAGATATTCCCACTTCGGTCATCGATGCCAGTGCCGCCGCCGGCAAGGTCGGAACCCGGCTGGCGGATGCCAGAGGGACCCTGACAAAAACCAAAGAGCTGCCCCCGGAAATCGATGTCAAGGGCGAACCCCCGCGAATTGGTGTTTTTGTCTGCTGCTGTGGCACCAATATCGCCGGATTTGTCGATGTGCCCGCCGTGGTAGAATTTGCCAAAACCCTGCCGAATGTGGTCTACGCCGAGCAAAATCTGTTCAGCTGCTCGCAGGATACTCAGACCCAGATTTCAGCAACCATTAAAGAGCATCGGCTCAACCGGGTGGTGGTGACCGCCTGTACGCCCAAGACCCACGAACCCCTTTTCCAGGAAACCCTGATTAACGGGGGGTTGAACAAATATCTTTTCGAGATGGCCAATATCCGCAACCAGTGCTCGTGGGTGCACAAAGACGACATGAACAAAGCCACCGAGAAGTCCAAAGATCTGCTGCAGATGGCGGTGGCCAAGGTCGCACTGCATGAGCCCCTGGTGGAGCCCCGGATGGAAATCAATCAGGCCGCGCTGGTCATCGGCGGCGGCGTTGCCGGCATGACCGCCGCCCAGACCCTGGCTGCTCAGGGATATAAAACCTTCCTGGTTGAAAAAAATGAGCGCCTGGGCGGCCAGGCCCTGAGTCTCAGTGAAACCTGGCAGTCGGAAGCGGTGGGGCCGTTTCTGGATCATTTGATCGCGGAGGTCACATCCAATGAAAATATCGAGGTATTTTTAAATACCGGCGTCGCCGGCGCCGATGGATTTATCGGAAATTTTAAAACCAGCATCCAGTCCAACGGTGACAGTCAAGTTCTGGAACACGGCGTTACCCTGATCGCTTCAGGCGCCGAAGAATTTAAAACAGAGGATTACTTGTATGGCCAGGATCAGCGGGTGCTCACCGGCCTGCAGCTCCAGAAAAAGATTTTAAACGCAAACGGGTTTGACTCCTGCCGCACAGCCGTATTTATCCAGTGTGTGGGTTCGCGCACTCCTGAACGCCCTTACTGTTCGAAGGTTTGCTGCACGCAGTCCATTAAAAGCGCCTTGAGCCTTAAAGCCAAAAATCCCGCTATGGATATTTTCGTATTGTACCGGGATCTACGGTCTTATGGTTTCAGAGAGGACCTTTATCGCCAGGCGCGCGACCAGGGGATCAAATTCATCCGCTATGATAACGAAAAGGAGCTCGCCGTCCGCTCAGCTGAAAACAGCCTGGAAATTACGTTTTCGGATCGGGTGCTCAGGCGGCAAATGCTGATTAGCGGTGATCTTCTGGTTCTGGCCAGCGCGGTGGTGCCCGAAAAAAGCAACCCCCTGGCGCAGATGTACAAGGTGTCTCAAAATGACGACGGTTTTTTTGTCGAAGCGCACGTCAAACTGCGGCCCAATGATTTTGCCACCGACGGTGTGTTCGTCTGCGGCCTGGCGCATGCGCCCAAACCCATCGAGGAATCCATTTCCCAGGCCCAGGCGGCCGCATCCCGGGCGGTGACGGTTTTATCAGCGCTGGAGGTTTCGGTCAGCGGCACGGTGGCGGTGGTGGATCCGAACTGCTGCAGCAGCTGCGGTGTCTGCGTGGAGATTTGTCCCTATTCGGCGCCTCAATTCATCGCGAACACCGGCAAGGCCGAAATTCAGGCCACCCTGTGCAAGGGTTGCGGGCTGTGCGTGGCCTCCTGCCGGTCAGGAGCCATTCATCTGAAAGGCTTCGACACCGGTCAGATTATGGCTCAGCTCAAAACGTGCTTGCTCGATGCAGCGCCGGCAGAGACGACTTTTAGTTGATTCTGTATTTCTATTTTAAGAGGTTTCAGGTGTCAGGGTTATTGGAATTGTTCGATTGGTTTTATTGGTCTTATTGGTTAAATTGGTTGAGTTTAGCCGAACCAATTGAACTAATTAAACCAATTAAACAAATGTAACCGTTACCAACTGGCTGGCACCTATAAAAAATAAAATATCGCAAATAATGTGAAGGTGGTTGAACACATGAAGACCTTTACCGACTTAATTAATGAAGTTCAGAAGCCGGGGCTTTGCCATCGCTGCGGTGGATGCGTGACCTTTTGCACTGCCATTAATTACGGCGCCCTGGAGCTGGATGCCGAGGGCAAACCGCGCTATGCCGATGAGGCCAAATGTATCGAATGCGGCTTGTGCCATACCATCTGCCCGGAAATCGACGAGCTGGATGCAGAAACCCGCAAAAGCGCAGGGTGGACTCCGCCCATCGGGCGCGTGATGGAAACCAGCATTGCCCGGGCCACCGATCCCAACATCCGCAACAAGGCCACCGACGGCGGTGTGGTGACGGCACTGCTGGTGCATCTGTTTAGACGCGGCCGCATTGACGGCGCCATTGTCTCCAAACCGGCCGGCCCCTTCCAACGGGTGCCATTTCTGGCTGAGACTGAAAAAGATATTTTAGATGCCGCCGGGTTTTCCTTCGACACCTCCCATGGCATGACCAGCTTCAGCGATTATTATTTAACGTACTCCCAGATCAAAGAATTCGACCCCTTGATTAAAAAAGGGTTGCAGCGCGTGGCCTTTGTGGGCACCCCCTGCCAGATCAAAGCCGTGCGCCGCATGCAGTCCCTGGGCATCATTCCGTCGGATTCGATAAAATTCTGCCTGGGGCTGTTCTGTTCGGGTAATTTCGTTTTCGGCAAAAAGGAACAGGAAAAACTGGGTGAAATCGGCGGATTCAAATTTAAAGATGTCAAAAAAATAAACATTAAAGAAGAGCTGATTGTACATTTGAAGGACGGCGAAGAAAAAACCATGATGCTCGATGAGCTCGAGTTCATGAAACGCTTTGCCTGTTACTTCTGCCCGGATTATTCCGCCGAGTACGCCGATGTATCCTTCGGCGGCATCGGCTCCCAAGAAGGCTGGACCACTGTTATTACCCGCACCCCTGTCGGCCGCGCGATTTTTGCCGACGCCAAAACCAGCGCCATCGAAGAACACCGACCGGACAATTTTCCAAAACTGGCAGCCCGGGTACTCAAAAAAGTGCAGACCTGGTCGGCCCGCAAAAAAAAGGTGGCCGCTCAAAACCGCAAAGTGCTCAACCGGAAATTTCCCGGTATCAAGAAAGATTCTTGACTTTCCCCGGTATGAATTTTACTGATATTCTGCCAAGAAACGGAACACGGACAAATCCCCATTTAA
Source organism: uncultured delta proteobacterium (assembly GCA_963706575.1). Taxonomy (GTDB): domain Bacteria; phylum Desulfobacterota; class Desulfobacteria; order Desulfobacterales; family JAHEIW01; genus JAHEIW01. The sequence goes on from CAVPNL010000015.1 coordinate 258,644, forward strand.
AAAACTGGTAAATACGCGAATAACGACCTCACATCACTCCGAAAGGTTGTCCGATGGCCGAGTATGTTGCCGCTGCACTGTTTGTCTATACCGACGATACGAAATATCTGATCGATCCGGTGCAAAACAATTCAGCTCGCACCCGCATCACCGCTGTTGCCTTTGAGGCCTTCATGCAAACACCGCAGGCACAGCTGGAGGGGATTGATCATGTGGTGGTTGCAGGATCTCTTGAAGTGATCAAGGAGATTTTGCGTCTGTCCATGAACTACCATTTCAGCATTGGCATCATCCCCACCGAAAAACAAAAAGATTTAATCAAGTTTTACGACCTGCCCAAAAATCCGACCGATGCCGCCGAACTGGCGTTGCGCTTGGATGGCCAGGTCATAGATTTAATATTGTGCAATGGAAAGATCATGTTGTTCAAGGCCACCGTTGGCCGGATCCCGCTTTTAGATACCCCCGCTAAAGCCAGCTGGATTCGGGTATTGGCTGACGCTTTGAGAAAATTTGTCGGGTTTAAACTTTACACGTTTAAATTCAGTACCGCCGGCAAACAAAAAATAAATACCGCCGCAAGCGGGTGTATGATCCTTCAGCACAGCAGGGGAAGCTTTGCCTCCAGATTAATGTCTCATGATCATTCCTTTTCGGATGGAATGATTTCAATGGTCATTTCTGCTCCCATCTCAATTATTGCCTATGTTAAGTTGCTGTGGCAGGCCCTCAGATCTTCTAAAGGATATAAAAAACTTCCCAGCTCCATCGGATACATCAAAAGCCCTCAGATTGATATAGAGCCAGAAACTCTGTTCGATGTCCTCATCGATGACGAAGATACCACACATACGCCGCTGCATTGCGAAACCATACTCAAAGCGGTGCGCGTCAATGTCGGGAAAAGTTTACAGGATGAAGGCGTGGGCGCTGCGGGTGCCGGAGAAATAATTGACATCGACAATCTCCCACGAGAAAATGAACTTCTCAAAGCCAAGCGACATAAGAGAATCCCTTTTTTCTCCTACGCCTCCGAAGAGCGTTTCCAGGATCTGTTCCCGGCGCTGCGCGAAGATGCAAGAATCAACAGTATCTATCTGGTTCTAATGGTGCTCAGCACCATGCTGGCTGCAGTCGGGCTTTATTTAAACAGCGCCTCTGTGATCATTGGCGCCATGTTACTGGCGCCTCTGATGACACCCATCGTTTCTCTGGCCATGGGCATACTTCGAGGCAATATCGATCTTTTTAAAAACTCGATCGGGAAAATCGTGATTGGCATTATTATCGCTTTGCTTTCATCCGCACTGATTACGTTTTTGTTTCCCGATAAACCCATTACGGAAGAAATGCTGGCCCGGCTGAATCCGACTTTGCTGGATCTTGGCGTAGCCATTATTTCGGGGATCGCCGCGGCATACTCCAAGTCGTTCAAAGAGATTATTCAGAGCCTGGCCGGCGTGGCGATTGCCGTAGCATTGGTGCCGCCCCTGGCGGTTGCCGGAATCGGCATCGGACGATGGGATTTCCATTTCTTTTACCAGGCCTACCTGCTCTTTTCGACCAATCTGGTCGGCATAATTATCGCTGCCATATTTACCTTCCGGGTGCTGGGTTATTCTGCGGTGGTACGCAGCAAGCGCAGTCTTGCGGTCGTATTTATCTTCCTGATGCTGATTTCGATTCCGCTCTATTTGTCCTACTCCCGCATCGTGGAAGATCGGGTATTCGAAAAAAGCTGGCAGAATGAACGCTTTTTGGTCAATGAAAAATATCTTATCATTCGAAATGCATCCATATTCCGGCGCGGAGATAAGCGCATAATCCTAATGGACGTATTGGCTCGTGAGCCGCTTAACCGCAGAGACCTAAATGCGTTTAAAAAGAAAATTCAAGCCAATTTTAGCCAAGAAACTGATCATTCGAATCAATACGTTTTACATCCCGTAAGGTTGCCATGAAAAATTTAATCCATCTTTCAATCCTCATTTCCTTTGTCTTCTGGCTGGGCGGATGCGACCAGAAACCGTCAATAGAGCCTTCCGGCAAAACCATAAAGATCGGCATCATTGCACCGCTCAGCGGCCCCGACCATATCAAAGGCAAGGAAGGTCTGAGAGGGATGCAATTCGCAATGCAATTGCAGCCTTATCTTCAAAATGGCGACCGCATCGAGTTGGTTGCGGAAGACGACAGGAACGATCCTGCTTTGACAGTCCAATTGCTGAAAAAATTGGTCGAAAAAGATAAGGTATCGGCAATCATTACGTTTTCAACCAGCGATCCGGTTTTGGCCATGGCAAAAGTTGCCGATGACTATAAAACACCCATTCTGGCGGCCATCGCCACCCATCCGGATATCACCACGCACAATGGTTTTATCAGTCAGCTTTGTTTCGACGACCATTTTCAGGGGACCACTGCGGCGCTGTTTGTCAGAGACGAACTGCTCATCGACAAAGTGGCCGTATTCATCAACCCGGACAGCGCTTATTCCAGAGATCTGGCTGCTAAATTTGAAAGTAAGTTCAAATCCATCGGTGGTGAGATTACAGATACGATACGTTTAGCAGAAGAAACCGCTGACTTATCCGAAAGAGATTAAAAGGGTGCACGATCAATGCCCCGGAACTGCTTTATCTTCCAATAGGCGCAAAAGATGTGCTCCGCATTATCAGGGAAGTTCGGGAACTGAGCTGGAAGCCCCAAATGATGGGAAGCGATGGATTAATATCAACCATGCTCACACAGCATAAAGAAGAATTACACCTTGTACGACGGCATGCTGTGCGATTGATTTTTTCGCCCACGGAATGCCTTTAACTCCTTTCGGCGAAAAGGTAAGAGATGCGTATCACGATAAGTATAAAGGTAAACATCGGGCCGCATCAACCTCATATTCGGCTACTCGGCGTTGAAGGATATGCCCTGTTGCTCGACGCAATGAACCGATGCAACGATCCCGCAGACCGGGAATGCCTCAACCAGCAGATCCGTTCAACGATAATTTTACAGGTCTTGCGGGTAACATTACCATCGGACCGGACGGTAAGGCCCAGCGCCCGCTTTGCATCAACTCCATTCAGAACGGCCTGTCGGAATTTATCGTCAAAGTTTATTAATCCTCATGACAAACAAATCCGTATAATTAAGATTACCCCCCAAGGGGCTGGATCCTACAAAAAGCCTGCCGAACCGGCCGGTGTTGGACTCACCGCCCGGCAGCTGGGCTCCTGTCAAGATCGGTCTCCAACTCATTGACAGCAACTTTTTTCTTTACCAGGCTGTTCCAGAGAAAAATGGCATAGAGCAAAGGAACATGGTCCCGGATCGAATCGGGGATAAGCTGCGACAAATCAGACTTTTTGTTTTCTTTCAAACCGCCGGCAGCATCCGAGTCATTGCGACAGGGAGCATTCGTCACTTCCATTGCGGCGGGCCCATCATGAATGCTGTCTTTGCGGTCGATCAATTTGAGCTCGCCAACATGGCGGTATATGCCGGCCGGCGGTACCCGGGATACGATGTCGTCTCCGTTAACCACTCGATAAGCCCGCAATTTGAAATTTTCTTGAAACTTTTGATCTCCCACCCGGGGTGAACCAAAGGTATACAGCCCTTGAACATGCTGGAATCGATCTGCAGCAAGGGTTGCAAGGGCTGCTCCCAGGCTGTGGCCGGTAAACCATATTTTGCAGCCCTCATCCTTCAGGTTTTTCATGTAGGGGAAAATGTCGGCCCAGACTTCTTCCAATGCGTCTCGGAAACCACGGTGGACTCTGCCGCCCCGGACCCAATCCGATAGCCGAATATCGAAATCGGTTGTCCAGTCGGCAACTGTCTGCCAGGGATCGAAACGCTCGTTCAGCTTCCAGCCCTCACTGCCACGGAATGCAACAATAGCGAATTGACCGTTGCTGGCGATGAAGCATTGGGTGCTGAGCTTGCTGAAAAATCTTAAACGCTTCAGTCCGGCCGCGCTGAATCGTTGTCTGACGTATGCTTCGTCGGCATAAACGAGTGTAGAGGCTTCGGCCAGCCACCAGGCGTTAATCAAGCTGAATGACGCTGATCGGTGCTGAAAAGGAAAAAACTCATGATTTTGGAAATAGGCGTAATCCCTGTAAGGCGGTGAAAGGTTTTTAAACGTAATCTCAGGGATTTCTTTTTTGCAAACTTGTGCGGGTTCCGAGGCCCAGCTAAGGGGTGAAAAAGATATGAGCCCGGCAGCCATTAGAATGCCAAGTGATTTGAGTCTGCGATGAGCAAGATTCATAATGGATTCTTCAACCGCTGACAGCCCGGTATGCCTCACCTTCATTCCGGGCTATTGCATCAGCTCAACTTCCTTGAAATATTTTATGGCGCCGGAGTGAAACGGGGCGGTAAGCCCTTTGAGCATGTCTTGCTTTGCCAAATCCCCAAGGGCCGGATGCTGTCTTTTGAATTCCGCGAAATTATCAAATACTTCTTTGGTGACGGTGTAAACAATGTTGTCCGGCACTTTGGAGGAGGTGCACAGGGTGGCGATGAGCGCCGAATGTTTTTACCTCTGCCGGATTTTCTGCGCCCGGATAAAATTTTGCGACCGGAACCGTCGTCTTGGTGTAATAGTTTTGATCAGCGACCAGCTGGTCGATGCCGGGGCCGGTAATCGGGATGAAACGGACCTTGCGCTCGCCTGCAGTTGCATATTGGAGAGTCTCGCTCGGATGCCCCACGGTGCAAAAAAACGCGTCGATGCGTTTATCCTGTAGCAGGACCGGCGCCTCGGCGGCTTTTACTTTTTCCGCATCGATATCCTTCCGCGGGTGGAGACCTACGGCTTGCAGGGCATCGATGGCATTCTGGTACTGGCCGGAGCCCGGGTTGCCCAGGTTAACCCTTTTTCCCCGCAGATCGGCTATGGTTTTTATGCCGGCGTCAACTGCGGCCACCAGGCACACCGATTCATGGTGGATACTGAATACGGCACGCAGTTCCTCCTGGGGGCCTTTTTTCTTCCACTCGGACAATCCCTTGACCGCCTGATATTGTATGTCGGATTGCGCCAGGCCGAACTCAAGATACCCGGCCGTGATCGCATTCAGGTTAAACACCGATCCGCGGGTGGATTCAACTGTCGCGCGGATTCCGTATGCGTTGCGCCTGTTGTTGATCATCTTGGCAATGGTCAACCCGGTTGGAAAATAGACACCGGTGAAATCGCCGGATCCAATGGTGACAAATACGGTTTCAGCCTGAAGCTCAGCCGGACCGGCATGGAAAATGAAGCCGGCGACGAGACAGGCGATAAAGGGGATAATCATCTTTTTCTTCATGAAAACCTCTTTTTCATTCTGTTTAATCCGGTATCATGATGTGTCGTTTGACGACAGGCGCAATCGGAACTCGTTTTCAAACCAAACAGACCCTGGCAACAGTCATCTGTGAGCATGCTGAAGCTGTTCAATTGAAAATAGAACCAGTGCTTCCAAAAGTATGTCTTTGGTGATTATTTGCCATCATTCGGCCTTGCCACTGTCGCAAGTCATCATCTTGCGAGTAGAATTACGTTACGCTTAAAATAAGTTTAGGTAGGCCCCTCAGTCTGATATTTGGAACGTTCGGGGATGTTCCCAGTCGAGCGCTACGATCTGATTCATAGAAATAGGCCCTTTTTCGAGAATCAGCACTGCGCGCAATCCATCGGTAAAATAAGGATCGCCGGTCAGGTTATGCCTCGGTCTGGAAGGCGTTGCCCGCTCCACCCCTTGCACCCAGCCGACTTTGGAAAGTGTCTGAGAGAACAGCAAATCCTCGATGAGCGCATGGCGCGCTTCGTCGATATCCGGATCAATTTTGTGGGTCACGGGCGGCCAGGTTTTGGTGGTAAAACGGACACCAATGTCGCGGCTGATCTGACCGATAAAGACCGGTTTGCCTTCAAACCGCATCGGGCTGTACCATAAGCGCAAGTGATTTCTTTCGTGGATACTGTGGCGCGGTTTCTGGCGCGCCAGATCCTGATGGCGACCGTATGCGTACAATGAGCTTATGGGCGAATACCGGTAGCGCTTGCCGAAAAGAAAAGACTTTATTGTTTTCCATACGGCTGTCGAGTAAGTCTCTTCAGCCGGAAGCCAGCCGCGGCGGGCAAAGGCGGCAGCCACATCAAAAAAATCTCCGATGATCAACAGGTTGAGCGGATCTCCAAAATCCGTACCCGCTTCGTTCGTGGTGCAACATGGTAAATTCTCGAGTGCCGTTCTCAATTCATCCTCATTTAATTCTACAATTTCTTTGTCTGAATAAAGGCTGTCAAAATCCACCATTTGATAGTCGACCCGTATGCCGGGAATTTGAACGAAGAAGGTAAAAAATTTAATATGCTGACTGGCAATCAGGTCGATTTGCACCACCTTTTCGCCTTCATCAAGATTCGTAAAAATAAAACCTGAAACCGCGGTGTTGGGCAAAATGGGGTTTCTGAAATTCATCGACCTGAAATAGTTTTCCATTTCTTTTCGGCCTGATTGACTCAACCCGCCATGGACGGCAAAAGACGTCTCGTTGGGCGAAAAGTAATTCGCATCGACAGCGGCTGAAATGAGATAATATGCCCGATCGCTGTGGTTTTCCACTTTAACCCAGATCGGTTGGATCTCTTTTATGGTCAAATTCGCACTGAACAGCGCCTTATTTTCTTCGGCGCTCGGCACGGCAACCGTTACGCGTACCTCATCGTCATATTTTGATTGCGAGCGATCACGGAATCTAACCTCGTTAACCGAACTGGGTTCAAAAGATGTTGCCGTCTGCGAAGATGCGCAACCGGTGAACATTAGCAAGAGCATGGAGGCCAAAATTATCCATAAGGTATTTGTGGCACCGGCGATTTGACCCCGGAACATATTTTGCGTGATTTGAAATCGCTTCATTTTTCAACACTTCTCGCTTGAGTTTTTGTTTAATCAAAATCAATAATCGTGCAAAGGCATGCATATACAAATCTGAAATATTTTGCAACGTTTCAGATTTCAGATCACGTGGCTGTTTGGAATTTGGAGAAACTAAAAATATTTTGAATGTTCTGATAAAAGGCACAATTTCCCACGGTTTTGATTTCATAACCGCTGCCAGGACCTGGAAGCCATGACGGCAGTGATTGAAAATGTCGCGTCTCGCATCAAAAATCTGCCTTGACAATCAAACCGTCCTTCGATAATTGGCTAGGCATCATCTCCATTGAATTTTTTCAATCCTATTTGTGACGATATGGTCGATTGACTGACCTTAGCAAGGATCTTCCAAGCGGTCTTTACACAGGACGGCAGCGTGTTAATTTAAGACCTTATCAATAATCGTTCCTTAAATGTCATCAAAAAATAAGTTGAGATTCGATTATGTTTGAAAACTTAGATCCTACCCTGTTGGCCCGTATTCAGTTTACTTTCACCATCGCATATCATATTCTTTTCCCGGCCTTTACCATCGGGCTGGCCAGCTGGCTGGCGGTGCTCGAGTGGCGCTGGCTCAGAACCGGCAATCCGATCTATGCCGACATCTATCGCATGTGGGTCAAAATCTTTGCGGTTACCTTCGGCATGGGGGTGGTTACCGGTGTGGTCATGCCGTTTCAGTTTGGCACCAACTGGTCGAGGTTTGTGGACGCCGGCGGCAATGTCATCGGGCCGTTGCTGGGCTATGAAGTTTTGACGGCCTTCTTTTTGGAGGCCTCATTTCTGGGGGTGATGCTGTTCGGCTGGAACCGCGTCAGCCCAAAAATGCACTTTGCTTCAACGGTCATCGTTGCGGCGGGGACATTGATTTCGGCTTTCTGGATTCTATCAGCCAACAGCTGGATGCAGACGCCGCAGGGATTCCGTGTCGGGGCTGATGGTCTGCTGTATCCCACCAGCTGGCTGGAGATAATTTTTACGCCCTCGTTCCCCTTTCGATTTGTGCACATGATCACGGCTGCCTATCTGACGACCGCCTTTACCGTGGCCGGCATCGGTGCGTATTATCTGTGGCGCCAGCGCCATGTGCAGCATGCGCGCGTAATGCTCGGAATGGCCATGATCATGGCCATCTTCATTGCACCCCTGCAGGGGCTGTTCGGCGACCTCCACGGGCTCAACACGCTTAAACACCAGCCTGCCAAGGTGGCCGCCATGGAAGGCCTCTGGGAAACCCGGCAGGGCGCGCCCCTGGTGCTTTTCGGCTGGCCGGATCAGGAAGCCGAGACCACCAAATACGCGATTGAAATTCCCAAAATGTCGAGCCTGATCCTCACCCACGACCTCGACGGCGAGGTCAAAGGGCTCAAGGAGTGGCCGCGGGAGGACCGCCCGCCGGCGGCTTTGGTATTCTGGGCTTTCCGCATTATGGTGGGGATCGGCATGCTGATGATGGCAACCGGCCTGATCGCGGTTATACTCTATTTTAAAAAACAGTTGTTTGAGACCCGCTGGTTCCAATACTGGTGCATGGCTCTGACGCCGGCCGGGTTTATTGCTGTGCTGGCCGGCTGGTTTGTAACCGAAGTCGGCCGCCAGCCCTGGATCGTCCAGGGACTGATGCGCACCAGGGATGCCACTTCCCCGGTTATGGGGACATCCATTGCCATATCTCTGACGGCCTTTATTATCGTTTACGTTTTCGTATTCGGCGCCGGCAGTTATTACATCCTCAGCCTGATCGGCAAAGGCCCCGAGGATGCGGATGCGGCCTATGGCGACCATGGCGTCGAAAAGCCGCCGATCGTCACGGAATTACCCAGGATAAAGGAAGAATAACATGTTTAGTTTTGAAAGCTTAGTGGATCTGCCGCTGATATGGTTCGGGCTTATCGCCACCGCCATTTTCTTCTATATTCTACTGGACGGTTTTGACCTCGGGGTGGGTATTCTTTTTCCGTTCGCACCGACCGACCGCTGCCGCGACCGCATGATGAATTCCATCGCCCCCTTCTGGGACGGTAACGAAACCTGGTTGATTTTAGGCGGCGGCGGCATGTTAGCCGCGTTCCCACTGGCATTTGTGGTTCTGATGCCGGCACTTTATATCCCGATAATCATCATGTTGCTGGGGCTTATCTTCCGGGGGGTGGCATTTGAGTTTCGCTTTAAAGCCACCGGTAAATCCCGCCGCATCTGGGATTACGCTTTTCATTTTGGATCGCTGGTGGCGGCTTTAATGCAGGGCGTGATTATCGGCGCCATCGTGCAGGGGATCAAAGTCGAAGGCCGCAGCTATGCAGGCGGGGCTTTCGACTGGCTGGACGCCTACAGTATCATGACCGGTGTGGCGGTTGTGTTTGGTTACGCTTTGCTGGGCGGCACCTGGCTGGTGGTGAAAACCGATGGTGAAACCCAGGCCTGGGCCCGCAAGAGCGCTATCTATGCGATCGGTTTTGTGGCTGTATTTTTGGCGGTCGTCAGCATCAGCATGCCGATTATGAATCCTGCAATTCGAAAGCTGTGGTTCAGCATGCCCAACTTCTTTTTGCTGCTGCCCATCCCGGCTGCCAGTTTGATCATGCTGCTCACTATTTGGCGCGATCTGCACACAGATCGAGAACTTCGCCCGTTTTTACTGAGCTTCGGTGTTTTTTTGACCGGCTATCTCGGTATTGCCATCAGCACCTGGCCGTATATCGTGCCCTTCGAGATTACCTTCCGCCAGGCGGCGGCTGCGCCCGAGTCGCAGTCGCTGTTATTGATCGGCACGGTCATCATGCTGCCGCTGATTCTGGCTTACGTCGGTTTCTGCTACTACCTGTTCCGGGGAAAAGCATCCCATGAAAGCCTTTACTGAAAAACAGCGCCAATGGCTGTGGTTTGCGGTGCTGTGGTGTGGCGGACTCATCGCCGCTTTTCTCCTGTCCTATCTGGCCCGCTGGCTTATTTCGACAACTTAGGAGAATGACAAAATGTCACTGTGAAGGTGGTTGTTCGGGTATGCCTGCCCTACGCAAACCATCGATCCAGTGCTCCAGGTTGTCGGAATCTTTGTAAAAATATATGCTCCGCATGTAATCCAAATTATACCAGGGCCAAATTTTTAGTATCTCGTCTGCGTCTTGTCTGGCCTCACTCAGCCGGTCAAGTTTGGTTTTCACAACAGCTGAACCCGTATGGCCCCAAACCACTCCCATCGTAAATCCTGCTTTTCGGCCTTGATCAATAAGTCGCTCTGCAAGCGCCAGAGACTCATCATACCGCCCGACCCAATAGTATGCCGTCAGGGTGTGCCCCAAAAAATAGAGTGGCGCATGCGGGTGCAGTCGCATGGCCGTTTCACACATTTCGACAGCTTCTTCAAAATTTCCTGAGTAAATTAGAGCTTCCCCGAATAGAAGATATGCTTCGGCTACGTTTGGGCCGAGGGTGATGGCTTTCCGTCCTTCCTCAACTGCTTTTTCATGCTCTCCCTGAATCAGATAGAGGAGTGAAAATAGCGAATGAATACTGTGGTTCTTATCATTCATTGCCACAGATTTTTTTGCAAGTTCGAAAGAGAGTCTTATAGAGTCGTCTTTGGAATCAGTGTAGCCAAAAGAAGCATCAATTTTATGGGTCCAGGCCAACGCTGTTAAAGCTGCCGTATATTTGGGGTCAATCTTTACAGCCTTCTCGAAAAGCTCCCGAGATCTGACCATATCTTCTTTTCCAAATTTATAAAAAACACTCATTCCTTTGACGGCATAACCCCAGGCTTCAAAATTCAACGTGGAAGCATACCGCATGCTGGCCTGTTGGCCATCGGTCAGCTCCACCTGGAGGGCAACTATAACTTCCTGGGTGATTTCATCAAGCAGACTAAAGAGGTCATTCAGGTCCCGGTCGTAGCGCTCTGACCACATATGCCCACCTGTTAAGGCATCGATGAGCTGGGCGGTTATTCTGACCTTATTCTCAGATTTCATAACGCTGCCTTCCAATACATATCGAACGCCTAGCTCTTCGCTGATTTGTTGGACCTTAACGGGTTTTCCCTTGTAGGTGAATGATGAATTGCGGGCGATTACAAACAGTTCCGGGATGTACGAAAGAGCGGTGATGATGTTTTCACTGATTCCATCCGCAATGTAATCCTGCCCAGGATCACCACTCATATTGTCAAAAGGAAGTACTGCAATGGATGGCTTGTCAGGTAATGGAAACGCCATTTTTTCAACTGAGGCAGGTTCGACTCGATTAGTAGCCTTTCCCGGATATGGCAGAACACGGTAAACTCGTACCGGTTTCTTTATGTTTTTGACTTTGTGTTCACCTAAATCCTCGAACTCTAAATCAAGCTTGTTCTCCACGTGTTCAAAAGCTGTTCCGGAGATGCAAACGCCGCCGCCATGGCATATACTTTCCATCCGCGCGGCAATGTTAACGCCATCCCCGTAAATCCGATCTTCTTCTTCCACAACATCGCCAAGGTTAATACCGATGCGAAATGCCATTTTACGCTCCTCGGGCAACTTTTCGTTTCGTTCGGCCAACTCTCGTTGGACCTCAGCGGCACATTGTACTGCATCGACCACGCTCGCAAACTCCGCAAGCAGATTATCTCCCGGGGAATCCACCACCCTTCCCCCGTGCTGTTGGATGAGCGAGGTCATGGTCTCTTTGTAGGCCGTCAAAGTGCGGATGGTACTGACCTCATCATCACCCATCAGGCGGCTGTAGCCTTCGACATCCGCACTGAGGATCGCGGCGAGTTTGCGTTTGACCTTTTGATCAGTCATTTTTGATACCTTTGTTTCGACCATGTTGACAAAATTAATTCATTGCGATACATTTTTATTAAATGTGATACAAGGAGGTCTCACAATGCCGATAAGTCTTAGGATTCCCCCTGAAAAAGAAAAAAAGATTCAAAAATACGCCAAAAAAGCGGGTACCACCAAGACGGCTGTCATCCTTTCCGCGGTAGATGAAAAACTGGGTTTAACCAAAAACCGCGAACAACTCATTCGCGAACTCGCCGGCTGGCTCTCCCATGAAGAAGCAAGCGAATTGCGCGAAGCCGTTGAGGTGTTCAGCCAGGTACAAGAAGGAGATTGGGAGTGAAGCTGGTTCTCGATACCAATATTTATTGTGATTACGCCGAGGGGCTGCCACACGCTGTTGATTTCCTGGCAACCCGCGGTGATGATATTTACCTCCCTTCAATTGTCTTGGGTGAACTGACTTACGGCTTTATGAAAGGAAGCCGTCAGCAATTCAATGAAAGAAAACTTCAAGAAATAATCAATAAACTGAAAATCGAAATTGTTGACGTCAATCAGAACGTCTCCAGGAAATATGCCATTATCTATTTATCTCTCTTCAAAAAGGGGGCCAAAATCCCAATTAACGATGTTTGGATCGCTGCCTGCTGTATGGAAGTCGGGGGAACCCTTTTAACCCGAGATCAGCATTTCCAGCATGTTGACCAGATAGAAACCGTGCTTCTGAGACCTTAACGCTTCAAAATGTGGTGGGCACACAAATCTCACCGTTACGCTAATTCAACACTTTAGCGACTCAAGCGCTTCGTTCGCCAGCTTAAATACCCGCCCGCCTCGCGAGCCCACCTGAATTCCGCTGGTTGGAAGGTAGTTCTTGAAATCGCGCAGGCGGGCAGGCAGAAATTATGACTAAAATCGCTTTGATCCTGTTAATCCTGTCTAATTTGAAGCCGCAATTCCAAAACAAAAAAAAGCCCACACCTCACTAAAGGCATGAGCCTCTAATCAATCAGATACCCTGATTTAAAAATAACTATCCGGCAATGCTTCTGTGTATTTCGCTCCGCTGCAAGCTTCATCCTACAGACCTCCATCCGGATGCCAGTTAAATACGGCACCGGGTCATATGCAGAGCTTAACAAATTGCACTTCACGCTGTTACGGGCAGAAGAAACAATTTTATATAAATTAAATATAGCGCCCCGGTTGGAGCTCATTTTTTTTACAAAATAAATGTTTCGACTAAAAGGGCTTTACCCATATCCTGCAACCACCGTCTTTAAATTGGATTCATAATATTTTCATAATTTAAAAACTAAAATATGCCACAATGTGGTATGTGTCAAGCCGAGAAATTATAATAAAATAAAATGTTATTAATTACTTATGTACTATTATATAATAAAAATTGTGGGAATTTTTTCTAAAGTCCTCCGTATTCCTCCAAGACCGGGGGGTATTCAGGCGCAGGCGAAACAAAATAGTGAGACGATTTGAATGATTATCTTAGATTGAGATGCAATTGGGTAAAAAGTATCCAAAAATAGATATTCACCCCGCATAGAAAATACCCGGTCATAGACGATTTTCCCGTTATTTTCCGGACCACACTTACTGTTTCTCTTCTGCTTTGGCAGCATCCTTTTAAAACTCTGAAACCAATGATCAAAAGTATTTCAATGATAATAAACACATAGCGAGCTTGAAAACAGGCTGATCGTTCCTACCTTAAGTCATATCAGAAAGGATTTTCTCTTATAGAAAAATCAGGCACGCCCTTTGCTCTACTAAGAGCGTATTAGAAATAGCGAGGTGAATAATGTCAGCCGAACGCGGCATTGTTGAAAAGGTGGAAGCGGGATGGGCCTGGGTGAAAACCAAGCGCTCCAGCGCCTGTTCCAGCTGCGGCAGCCGCCATCATTGCCTGACACAGGGCAGTGATCAGATGGTGGTTAAAGCCCAGAATAGCGCTCAAGCTCAAAAAGGCGATGAGGTGGAACTGTATTTGAGCACCAAAACCAAACTTAAAAGCACGGCGATTGTGTATTTAATTCCGGTGTTTGGAATTTTTGTCGGCGCTTTTTCAGCCAATCCATTATCAGTGGTCATCGGCTTGAATCCATCACTGGGAATGGCGCTGTTTACGTTAACGGGATTGGTTCTATCCGTTTTTCTGATGCGCTATCTGGCGAACCGAATGGATTCCAAACAGGCGCTGACCCCTCTCGTAAAACGGGTGGTCATGAGCGCCCGATCAACGCCAATCAAGAGGATTTAAAATATGATCAATCGACGTCAATTTCTATATCTGGCCGGGGCAGGTGCCGTAAACTTATTGAATATGAACGGATTGCCATTCTCTAAAGTTGGAATGGCATCTTCAGAGAAAAGTGATTTCTTTCCCGACTTAGAACTATCTCTGACGGCCAGACCATCTGAAGTGCAAATTTTCCCGGGTCAACCCACGACTGTTTGGCAATACAAGGGTCAGGTGATCAAAGGGGATCCCACCAGCCTGATGAATCTGGATCAATCCTTTTTAGGCCCCATCATCCGCACCCGCAAGAACCAGAAAGTTCGAATTCATTTTAACAATGACCTGCCGGACCGAAGTATTATCCACTGGCATGGCCTGCATGTCCCCGCAAAGATGGATGGTCATCCCATGTATGTCATCCCCACCGGAGATACGTTTACCTATGAGTTTGAAGTCCTAAACCGCGCCGGCACCTATTGGTATCACCCCCACCCGCACGGCCGTACCGGCCATCAGGTCTACGGCGGCCTGGCGGGGTTATTTTTGGTTTCCGATGATGAGGAAGACAAACTAAACTTACCCGATGAAAAGCTGGACATTCCCCTGGTTATCCAGGACCGTTCATTTAATTCCAGCAACCAGTTGATATACCTGCCGCGGGGGATGCGCGACAGCATGACGGGCATGCTGGGCGACTCCATCTGTGTCAACGGCAAACCCGACTTCAAGCTTTCAGTCAGTACCCGAGCTTATCGCTTGCGCATCTTAAATGGCTCCAACTCGCGCATCTATAAACTCGCCTGGAGTGACGGCACGCCGTTGACCGTCATTGCCACCGACGGCGGTTTGCTGGAAAAACCGGTTCAGAAAAAATATGTGGTCCTGGGTCCGGCCGAGCGGATCGAGCTGTGGGCGGATTTCAGCAAATACCCGCTGGGAACCTCTCTGGAACTGGTCAGCAAATATTTTGAAGCGGCCCTGCAGGCAAGGGCTATGGGGCCGCGCCGCGGAATGACGGGCGGCGACAAGTTGCCGAACGGCGCGCCTTTTAGCATTTTGAAAATCGATGTGGCCGGCAAAGATAAAGAAACCCGCTTACTTCCGAACCAGCTGTCTGCAATCGAACGCTATCAGCCGCGGGATGCGGATAATTCCGATAACCCGCGGCGGTTTTCCTTTTTCATGAGACATATGAATGGCCTGATTAACGGCCGCACGTTTCGCATGCAGGAAGTCGCCGCTGATGAACGCATCCGGCTCAATTCGACGGAACTGTGGGAGCTTGCCAACGATGATCGTTCCATGGGAATGATGACGATGCCCATGCCCCATCCCGTTCACCTGCACGGCAAACAGTTTCAGGTGGTTGAACGCAGTGGGGCGCTGCACAGCGGCTACGTGGACGAGGGCTGGAAAGACACGGTTTTGCTGATGCCCGGTGAACGCGCAAAGATTGTCACCCGTTTTACGGATTACCCGGGGATGTTCTTATATCATTGCCACAATCTGGAGCATGAAGACATGGGGATGATGCGCAACTATCTGGTCACTTAAATCTAAAGGAGATCTCTTTATGTTTTCCGTAACAGTATTACGTTACAGCATTTCAGCATTTATATTTTTTATTCTCGGTCTTTATCCATTTTCTTCAGTTTTTGCACAACAGGGAAGATACGACGGCCCGGGCATGATGGGTGGCTGGGGAATGGGGTGGTTCGGCGGCATCTTTATGGTCGTCTTCTGGATTCTGATTCTGGTGGGTATTGTGTTTGGCATCAGATGGCTGTTTCAAGCTACCAGTAAAAAAGAAGATAGCAAGCAACATGGATCCCAGGCGATTGATATTCTTAAAGAGCGCTACGCCCGGGGAGAAATTGACAAGGCTCAATTTGAGGCCATGAAAAGCGATTTGGCTGACAAATCCAACCGATAAGAATTTTCAAGGCCCGATCAAATTCTGACTTCTGCCATTAGCCATTCCGGGTTAATCTCTTTAGAGCTCTTTCTTGTTATTGGTTTTAAGGTGCGAATAATTTTCGCACCTATTGTTTTTTTTATTGCACCGGCTGCTGGAATTAAATCTGTTTAAATATTAACAAATCTTTGCGAAATCGCAAAATTATATATGATTCAATATGGTTACGCTTTGACATGCTTTAATTAACCTGTTTTGCAGGTTGGTTTTACAATAGATGGCATGTCATTTGCTCAACGAAAGATCAGTTGGGAACGTGGCGTATGAATTGTATTGATTAACGCTGTGACGATTAAAGGAAGGAACGGTTATGCTTTTTAAAAAAGAAGGAAACCTAAATTACTGTATCGTAATCGTTTTTTTGTTCATTGTTTTTTTTATTTCAGTTTCACTGGCCTTCAGCCATGGGGGCAAACATAAACCGGGAGAGTTTTCGAACCTGCAAGCATTGAAAAAGGCAACTGAGCTATATGATCAACTTATCGGAAAAGGAAAATTGGATCAAAGTTGGGAAAATAAACTTTCCCAGGTTGATGTATTCAAACGGGAAAAGGACGATAAAAGTGAAATTGTGGTGTCCTTTCAGCGTGAAAGTGGAGAACCGAAAACTGTCTACATCTTCCTTAACGCCGACGGTAAGTATTCCGGGTCCAATTTTACCGGAGACTAGATCGATAGCGAATTTAGAGGGGTTGAAGAAAACTTTTCGCGGAAGATGCTGTTTGTTAAAAAGCTTTCTGCCAACTCTATGCGCTTTTTATTGATCAGGAGATTCATGATGAGTCGAAATAATATTCCAGCTAGAAATCAAAAATGGCCCACGCTGGCCCAGTTGCCCGTACCGGCAAAAGCATTGGTGAGCGTGGTCATATTAACGATGGCCTTTGCCATGGCCGGTGCGTTAGGTCAAATCATCATTCATGACATCATTCCCACATTCTTTTCGGGTCAACCATCCGGTCATCTCGATAATGCTGAAAAGTCTGACCCATACGCATCGAATGAGAGTGATCCGGCCTCATCCAGCAGGGGTGATCTTTTCTCCGAAGAATCTTTCCAGGCTGAAACTCCCAAGAAACAGACCTGGTACCAAACGGAACAATTCGTCTGGACCCTAAAATGGACCCATATTCACCTTTTCGGGATAAACATGATTTTTATATTTATGGGAGTCATAACCATTTTTTTAAATATCAGCATCAGGGCACGAACCTGGCTGGTTATACTTCCGTTTATCGGGGTTTTGGTAGACATTGCAGCCATGTGGCTGAAAGGTCATATTTCGCCGGCATTCTTTTGGCTCCATATTCCCGGCGGGGGGCTTTTTGGAATTACATTTGCGATTGTCTCGGCTCGGGCATTTTGGGAGATGTCCGGAGTGCGAAAAAACTACGCACAGTATTAAACGAATATTTCAAAAGTGTAAAAAAATAAACTGCCCATAATTGTTGGTTTTGTAATCTGATAAAATGAGGTTTTCACCGATGAAGAATCTAAATTACAGCGCAGCCAGACTTTTTTTAATACTATTAATGGCATTTTCCATAATCGGTTGTGCGAGTGAACCGATAAAAGTCGATTTGCCGGCAAACCATCCCGCTAATCCACAAGCTCAAGAAGCTGAATTTACCCCACCGCCAAATCCTTTCAGGGAAGATGTTACGGCCATGAAAGGGAAATCAACGCCAGATTCTATGATGAAGCATAAACCGTATGAAGAAAGCGGCAAGCAGCATATGGACCATAATATGGGAACAAAAAAAGGGAGTGAACTCGATTCGGACTCGACAAAAAAATCCGGTCAAGGGGAAGGCGATAACCAGCATAAGGGGCATAGCCAATGAAATATAAACGAAGACGTATAGGACTACTTTTTTGTTTCGTGTTTTTTGCAGCAGGATGTGCTCAGGTCCCCAAAGAAGCGGGCTTTAATGATGTGAAAGGTCTCGTGGGGCAGCGAGTTGATTACAATCTCCACTGGAATCAGGAAACTGAAGCCGACCTGGAAGTTGAAAAAGCCATCGAAGATCTGCTTAAGAATGAGCTAACACCGGAGACAACCGTTCAAATTGCTTTGCTTAACAACCCGAACTTGCAGGCAGTCTATGAAGATCTTGGAATTACCCAGGCGGATGTCGTCGAGGCGGGGCTGCTCGAAAATCCGGTGCTGTTCGGCCAGGCGCGCTTCCCGAACAGATCTGAAGAATCGACCAATTATGAATTCGGAATTACGCAAAATTTTTTAAATATCCTGATGCTGCCGGCCCGCAAGAAGCTTTCCGCCATCCACTTTGAGCAGGTGAAACTGCGAGTTGCCGACGAAGTGATTCAATTGGTCGCCGATGTTAGGAAGTCCTATTTCTTTGTACTCGGTGCCAGACAGATCAGGGACTTGAGAAATGAAATCGCCCTTGCTGCCGGAAGCTCCTTTGAACTGGCACAGCGTTTACATTCTGCCGGCAATATTGGTGATCTTGATTTGGCCAAAGAAAATGCACATTTTGAGCAGTCCAGGCTGGATTTGGCAAACAGCGAAGCTGCGCTGCTCGACGCACGTGAGCAGCTGACGCGTTTGATGGGCTTCTGGGGACCTCAAACGAATTGGCGCCTTCCCGAGCAACTGCCGGATATTCCAACCGATGAAATCCCGCTGGAACACCTGGAGTCGCTTGCCATAGAAAACCGACTCGATCTGGCTGCTGAAAGAAAAGCGGTAGAAGCCCTGGCGCAGGCCCTGGGTATAACCATCGACTGGCGCTGGGTTGGGCAGATAGAAGTCGGGATCAGCAGAGAACGTGAAACGGACCGAACCTGGGTCACCGGGCCTTCACTGGCAATCGAGCTTCCGATATTTAACCAGCGCCAGGCGGACATCGCCCGGCTGGAGGCGCAGCTTCGCCGCAGCCAGAAAAGGTTGACGGCTCAGGCAATAGAGATTCGTTCAGAGGTGCGCTCTTTTAGAAATCGTCTGATCATGCAGCGCAATTTAATTGATCATTACCGTCGCACCGTATTGCCACTCAGAGAACAAATTGTCGATCTGACGCTTAAAAATTATAACTATATGCTTATCGGCGCTTTTGATTTGCTGATGGCCAAACAGCAGGAGTTTGAAGCCTATCAAAAGTATCTCGAAACCCTTAGAGATTACTGGATTGTCCGTGCTGACATGCAAAGATCTTTGGGCGGACGGCTACCAAGCCACATGCAGGGCAGACACAATATTCGAACGGGCCCGGCCGCCGAAAATAAAATAAACTAAATGAAAAAGAAACCTTTTTCGATAAAGGAGCAAGTACATATGCTGACAAGACGTCAAATCCTCATTTCTGCTATGGCCTCACTTGCCGGAGGCACCTTGCTAAAAAAAGCCGATGCGACTTCCGCCAAAAATCAGGCGCACACGCATACAAACCCATCTTCTAAACATCAAAGCAGAACCCATTACACGCCGGTGGTAACACCAAATGGCCTTACGCTGCCGTACAAAATGAAAAACGGTGTTAAAGAATTCCATTTGATTGCGGAACCGGTTGAACGCGAGTTTGGGCCCGACATGAAAGTCAAATGTTGGGGGTATAATGGCCAGACGCCCGGCCCGGCGATCGAGGCAGTCGAGGGGGACCGGGTTCGCATATTCGTCACCAATAAGCTGCCTGAGCATACCAGTATTCACTGGCATGGCATTTTTTTGCCAAATGGGATGGATGGTGTCGGCGGCCTGACCCAACCCCATATCAAACCCGGTGAAACCTATGTTTATGAATTCACCTTGCGGCAGCACGGAACATTTATGTATCATCCGCACGCAGATGAAATGGTTCAATTGGCAGTGGGGATGATGGGATTTTTTATCATCCATCCCAAAGCGGTAGAGAGCCCGAAAATTGATCGAGATTTCGCTATCATGCTACACGAGTGGGCCATCCATCCTGGCACCTATCGTCCGGATCCGGCTGTGATGCTGGATTTCAACATCTTTACGTTCAACAGCAAGGTGTTTCCCGCCATCGATCATCTGGTGGTAAAAACCGGTGATCGGGTGCGCATCCGGATTGCCAATCTCAGCATGGACGAACACCCGATTCATATCCACGGGCATTCATATCGCGTCACCGCAACGGACGGTGGCAAGATACCAAGGGCTGGACAGTGGCCGGAGACGACCGTACTGGTTCCGGTTGGCTCAACCCGTGATGTTGAATTCATCGCGGATGCGCCGGGAGACTGGGCCTTTCACTGTCACAAATCCCATCACACCATGAACCCGATGGGGCATGCCATCCCCAACACACTCGGCGCTAATCAGAATGGGCTGGAAGAGAAAATTCGGAAAATGATTCCAGGCTATATGGCCATGGGCGAGACCGGAATGGCCGAGCATGCCGAACATGTGAAGCACATGCCCGGCCCCAAAAATACGTTGCCCATGATGATGGGCAAGGGCCCGTTTGGCAATATTGAAATGGGCGGGATGTTCACAGTGGTTAAAGTTCGGGACCACCTACGATCCTATGATAAAGATCCGGGCTGGTATGAACACCCTGAAGGGACAGTGGCTTATCGCCTGGACAATGCTTTATAGGCCGCTGATTCAAATCGTTTGCCAAGAGGAAAAATGGCTATACTCTGGTTTCGAAGTTTATTTTTGAAATTTCGAGCAAAATCTCCGAGCACTCGCATCCTTCCCTTTGCAGATCAGATCGAAGCCTGGCAAAAAGCCAGTCATAGAATGAAATGGCGAATTCCAAAAACTGAATTTAAAAAAACGGAAATGATGACACCGCCAAAATTAGGCTCAGATGACAGGATTCATGGGTACATCGGAACAGCTATCTTTTTTGGTTTTGGTGATGACGGCCGGGGCAATGCAGATCCTGTTCTATCAGCAGAGCAGGCGTGGAATTATGCCCTCAAAAGCAGAAGAACCTGGCGGTGCGAATATATTGATTTTCAAAAGCCGCAAAATATTCGGCTGCGCCCTGGTGCGCCGGCTCGGCCAAAGGGTTTTTATGTTGCCAAAATTCTGCCTGGTGAAAGGCACATTCATATGACAGTCTCCCAGGTACGTAAAAAATTCACTACGGACACCGGATGGGGCCCGGAAGGATTTCAATTTTTAGCCATCACCCACCCTCATTTCGCTGCTCTGATGAACGAGCGCAAAATTGCTTTTATGGCACTGGCCGATTATGATGTCGCCCCTTACGGTTACAATGATTTCTACGATGCACCACAGCTATTTTGCAGCAACAATAAACTGGGGCTCGGTATTGGCAATGTAGATCGAAATTATCCTCTTTTCGGGATTCCCACTTTGCAACTTTGCGGCCGATCGCAAGTTTAGAATTATATTTTCTCAGCAGCTATTGAAGGGCATCTATTTATGAAAAACGCAGGCGCCTCACCTGATTTTACCCGTAAGCGATATAATCGGATTGCTTTTCTCTATGATTTTATGGAAGCTCCCATGGAAGGCCTGCGTTTTGCCTCGTGGCGACAGAGGCTGACGGATCGAATTGCAGGCCCGACAGCCCTGGAAGTCGGTGTGGGGACCGGTAAAAATTTAGCATATTACCCGGAAGATGTGCGCATAACCGCTATTGATCTCAGCCCGCGAATGCTTGCAAGGGCGCGCAAAAAAGCGAATAAATTGAATATTAGAGCGGATTTGCAGGAAATGGATGTCCAGTATCTAAAATTTCCGGATCATTCGTTTGATACGGTGTTTGCTACCTTCGTGTTTTGTTCGGTGCCGGACCCTGTAATGGGACTGCGCGAGCTTAGAAGGGTTTGCAAACCGGAAGGCAGACTGCTTCTTCTTGAACACATGCGGCCGTGCAATGCAGGTTTGGCTTTTTTCTTTGATGCCCTCAATCCCATGGTTGTTCGAATGATGGGTGCAAATATAAACCGCCGGACGATAGACAATATTAGAACGGCGGGTTGGCAAATTCGAGAAGGAAGAACACCTATCATTCAGATATCGTTCGGTGGATAGAAGCCGTACCCTGAAAATTAAAATTACAAGCCGCTGCATTTTTATATTGACGCACGGTTTTACATTGAATATACTACTAGTGGTATGAAGATAGAATTAAATAAACTGAAACCGTTTGGCCGAAAGTCGATTTGCGTCATCCTTATCCTGTTGACTGGCATCGGCTTTGCTTTTGGCAGTGCTGTGGCAAACAGTTGCGAAGGCGGTGCGGATTGCGTGGTTTGCGCCAAACTAACGCACGGGCATGTTCCGGGTGCGGCGGCGGATATGCAAAATCCGGGTTGTCCATCGGATGGGCAAAACGCTACCTGCGGCTTTGAAGCCAGCCAGGACCCGGATGAACTTCGCGGCATTGTTTCCGCTGTCAGATCATACCACCAGGCGTATGCCGGCATTTTTGCGGCTGTATCTGATGAATCTGGCCAAACCTTTCTACCGAAAAAATTTGCCGCACAATTTCTTTTGTCTGATTCAGGTGGAACAGCCCCTATCTATCTACTCAATCAAGCCCTGCTCTGTTAAGTCTCCCCAACCCGGTTCTGTTTAAATTTTCCCCATTACAAATTCGATAACTGGATACTTTTTATCCAGCATGCGTGTCAGTAAGGATACTTAATATCCGGCTTTCAGTTATATTTGGGGAATATTTCTGTTTAAAAAGCTAAAATTCAAACTCACTTTTTTTAAATTTTATTTTAATTCAGCGTGTTAGTGTGTTGACTCAAATTAATGAGACATATGGCACGGCCATTGCTATTTATTCTAGAAAAGAAAAATTTAATTTTTGTTTGGATAAATTCTCAATAACCAAGGAGGCATAGAAATGACAAAACGAACCAAACCAATTTTTACCGCGTCACTGATTTTGGCCATTGCGCTGCTGATTAATTTTGTGGGTCTGGACATCGCAAATGCTTGCGGATGGGGCCAGGGTGGGGGCCAGAGCTATGTGCCCCAGAGACGGGATCAAAATGGATATTTATCACAAAAACAGACACTTACGCAAGAGCAAGCCAAGGATATTGTCGCGAATTATGTCAAAAGACTGAATCCCAATCTTACGGTTGGAAATGTTAAAGATAATGGAAGCTTCTACGAAGCTGAAATAATTGCTGAGGATAATGAGGTCATCCAGCTTGTGGGTATCGATAAACAATCCGGACGCCTTATCATTCTGAATTAAAATTCGACAGATCCTTGATCAACCCTGTTTCGAGAATACCAATGAGCAAAAAGAGCTTATTTTCAGAAAATTAGCTCATGCGGTTTTTTCTGTATTGACGTTTATCAGGGTTTCAAGGAATGCTGCCGACAGAAAGCGAATTCGCTGAAATTGCAAATAAATTCATTTCAGGAGCCATTTATGCACAGGCGCAATAGAATACTGGACCTTTGTTTTCTTGTTTTGATAATTGTAATTTTAGCCGGGGTGCCTTTCGGCATCGCCTATTACGATCGGCAGGTTTCATCCCAAAAAATCCCCTCGCAAGCCCGGGTATTTGCGCTTACCGGGCACGCCGAAAGAGGCTGGCTGACGGGTCAGGTTTCGGCTTATGATGCCGTCACTTTCTGGCAAAAGCAGGGTCTGCCGATAGAAAGACCGGAAATTGAGGTTAAAAAAGGCGATATGGTGGTTTTTAAACTGGCGAGCAGTGACGTCGTTCACGGCTTCAGTTTAAAAGACTTCGGCATTTATCTGACGGACGGCATCCAGCCGGGGAAGGTTATTTACGTTTCGTTCAAGGCCGACAGGTCGGGAACCTTTACTTTTTCCTGCAATGCAATCTGCGGTGATATGCATCAGAACATGCAGGGGACACTGGTCGTCAGGGCTTGAGCGGTTGTTTTCAAATATGATTCGATTAAGATCGACATTGCCGCAATAAACGGGGTTAATCGATTTTGGAATTTTTAATGATATCTTAACCCCGTTTCGTATATGAATTTAAGGAAAAGGTATGCAAAAGATTACCAAAAATGTTGTGCTGTTGGGTCTAATTTTGTTGGTGGTCATGCTGGCAGCGGGATATTACGCGATGACCGGAGCCGCGAACGCGGCGGGTGAGAATCTACCTTCCGTCACGATTCGGGGCCGTGTGACTTCAGTTTATGGCCCGGTAGAAAATGCCAGAGTCAGAATAATCGGTGAAGAACGCTTCACGCTTACCGACCGCCAGGGGCGCTATGAGCTTCAAACCACGCATTCACCGGGCGAACGCGTCATCGTAGTCGCCGGCAAGGAAGGCTGGTTTAACTATGGGCAAATTGCCAATTTTTCGGGCCGCACGCGGGATATCTTTTTAAACCCGGTTTATCTCGCTGATCGCGCCGATTATCGGTTTATCTCTCCGGTGACCTGCGCCGGATGTCATGTAAAACTGACCCGTTACTACGACCAATCCAAAATGGCCCACACCACCTCCAATCCCAAGCTGCTGAACATGTATTACGGAACCGATGCCTTTAATCGACCGGGTGTCGGGCCGGGATACAGGCTGGACAATCCCAAAAGCGAAGGCAATTGTACGACCTGTCACGCACCATCGGCTGCCGGCGCTATCCCGGCGTCTCAGGATTTAACAAACGTACTGCGCTCTCCCTGGGTAGAATGGGACGGCATTAGCTGTGACTATTGTCACAAGGTCAGAAAAGTCATCAAGGACAAGTCCAAACCCAGCCAGACGACCGCCGTTCATGAAAGGCAAACGCCGGTTCAGGGCAACTCCATTCTTGTCTTTGGACCTTACGATGATGTGATTGCACCGCCAATGTCGGCATCGTATAACCCGGTCTTCGATCAGGGGCAGTTTTGTTCCCTGTGCCACAGCCAGTCTGAGAAGCTGGAAAGCGGCAATACCTGGGACAGCAGTAAGATTTATTCAGCTGCCGAATGGAAAGCATTTGGCCTGAAAGACAAAACGCTCATTCCCATCCAGACGACTTATCAGGAATGGAGGCAGTGGCAGGATCAACTTCCGGCCGGCGACGCCAATAAAGGCAAGAAATGCCAGGACTGCCACATGAGCTGGCGCAAAGAGATGCTGCCTTACGATAATTATGTCGTCGACGGCAATGCGCGCAACATGTGGGGCAACTTCAGGTCACCTAAAAACATTCGGCCGCATCATTTTGACGGGGGTACTGAAACCCAGCTGAAAACCGCGCTGGCTCTGGAGCTGGAAGGAGTGGTTTCCGACAACAAACTGACGATTACAACTTTCATCACCAATACCAACGGCGGTCACTGGGTGCCTACCGGAGAGACCATGCGCAGTGTGATGCTGCTGCTCAAGGCCACCGACTCCAGCGGAAAACCCCTTAAAATGATAAAAGGCAGCACACTTCCGGATTGGACCGGAAAGGGGAATGTTAAGACTGGCAATTATGCCGGGCTGTCCGGGGCAGTCTTTGCACGGGTACTGGGTGATGACGAAGGCAATCTGAATGTACCCTTCTGGAAAGCCACCCGGATTGTCTCAGATACGCGCAT
Source organism: uncultured delta proteobacterium (assembly GCA_963706575.1). Classification (GTDB taxonomy): domain Bacteria; phylum Desulfobacterota; class Desulfobacteria; order Desulfobacterales; family JAHEIW01; genus JAHEIW01. The sequence continues at coordinate 284,077 of CAVPNL010000015.1, forward strand.
CCGACCGAAAAAGACCGTAACGTTTAAATTCGAATTTCTTGTCGAAGACCCGGATGACGAACCCACGGCCGAAGCCAGTCTCATCTACCGTCCGGCTTTCAAATCGCTGGCAAAGATGAAAAGCTGGGATGTCGAGGACATCTTAATTACCAGCAGTGTCTGGTAGTTTCAGGAGGAATAAAATTTGAGGAAATTTTATACGATTATATTTTCAATTGTTATTTTGACTTTTTTGTACTCCCCGGGGCTGGCGTTTGCCGGAAATATCAAAGGGACGGTAAAGGTAAAAGGACTGCGTACGCCTGAAAATATCCTGGTATATCTGACCAAGGCCCCCCCGAGTGCTGCAGATCTTTCAAAAGTAAAATTCGTTATGGATCAGCGCAACCTGGAATTCGTGCCGCATGTATTGCCGATTCTGGTCGGTGCCACGGTTGATTTTCCGAATAATGACAAGGTGGATCATAATGTTTTTTCGATGTCGCGCACCAAAAAATTTAACCTGGGAAGTTACCCGGCCGGAGAGAGCAAATCCATTGTATTCGATAAACCCGGCATTGTGGAGCTGCGCTGTGACGTGCATGCCGAAATGGCCGCCTTTATTCTCGTGATGAAAAACCCTTATTTTGCCGTAACCGATAAACAGGGTCATTTTGAAATCCCGAACTCAAACACCCTCGAACAAACCGGTTTGTCCGAGGTAAAGGATTTTGCTGCGGGAAAATATTTCGTCAAATCCTGGCATGAGAAATTAAAGACCCAAAAACAGGCGGTCATCGTACCTGAAAATGGCGATGTTACGATTCAACTGGATCTTACCCGGGGGACGCCCGGTGTCCTATATAAATGACGGGTCGGGGTGTTTTCCCGTCATTCCCGCGAAGGCGGGAATCCAGCCTTGTCAGCAAAACATTTCTGGATTCCCGCCTTCGCGGGAATGACAAGCTTGGAATGAAAAAACTTTTCAACCCCTGAAATATATAACCATTGGGCACAGTTGAAAGTTCAGTGGTTGCCGATCGATGCATGAATTGCAGCCTGAACAAAAGGATATGAAGTTTGCCTGATGTTTCAATCTATATGGCGTTTGCCGCCGGTTTGATCTCATTTTTATCTCCATGTGTCTTGCCCCTGGTGCCGGGATATATTTCCTATATATCCGGCGTCTCCTTTGCAGAGATCGGGGAAAAAGAAGGAAGCACGCCGTTTCTGAGCAAAGAAAAACGAATCATTATTTACAGCTCGATCTTCTTTATCATCGGATTTTCCGCGGTTTTTATTTTGCTGGGCGCAACTGCCACCTGGATCGGGGCGTTTATTTCGTCAAAAACATCCATCCTGACAAAACTGGCGGGACTGCTAATTATTTTTTTCGGTATTTACATGATGGGTCTTATCCGGCCCCGCTTTTTATATAGAGAAGCCAGATTCCAAATTAAAGATAAACGTTTAGGGTATGTCGGGGCGTTGCTCATCGGGGCCGCCTTTGCTTTTGGCTGGACCCCCTGTATCGGTCCCATTTTGGCGGGTATTTTAACCTATGCCGGCACCCTGGAGAAGGTAAACCAGGGGGTTTTTCTTCTCTTAATATATTCCCTGGGGCTGGGGATTCCGTTTTTAGTGACGGCTATCGGCATAAACCAGTTTTGGAGATTTTTTAATCGGATCAAGAAATACATGCGGCTTCTGGAAGTCACCAGCGGTGCTATCATGGTCATTTTAGGTTTCATGATTTTTACCAATAAGCTTGTATTAATTCCAGCTTATCTGCCGTTTTTAAATAAGTTTGCATGGTAGCCTGCAATAAATTCACCCTTAACACAAAGAAATGATGAAAAAAAAATCAACCTTTAAAGCATTTCTATTATTTCTGATCCTGCCCGTTTTGGGATTGGTTGCATTCAGTTTTTTGGAAATTGATCTTTTTGCAAAAACCGAAACCCAGGAACTGGACCGGCTATTTCGTGATATGGGCGTGCTTGGATTTCCCTTTCCTACCGATCCTGTTGAAATTACGCTAAAAGACCTAAACGGGCAGCAGGTCAGCCTTTCCGATTTTCGGGGCAAAATTGTGTTTATTAATTTTTGGACGACCTGGTGTCTGGCCTGCGTTATTGAAATGCCGTCGATGGAGAAATTACATCAGAAGTTTAAAGATAAAGATTTTGTAATGGTAGCCATAAATTTACAGGAATCAGCCTCAAAGATAAAACAATTTTACAAGGAATATAAGCTGACGTTCACAACCCTTTTGGACTCGACCGGCGATGTCGGTGCCGGGTTGGCAATACGCTCCATACCCACAACCTTTATTCTCGATAAGAACGGGAGAATACTCGGCAAAGCTTTAGGACCGCGAGAGTGGGAAGGTAGAAAATCAATCGCTTTGTTTGAGTACCTGACGGACAGCTATGTTGCCAGCTCAAACTCGAGATCAACAAACTGATTTGAGTGTTGTGTCCCCGAAATATTGTCAAAAATATTTTTAAGTACTGAGGCATGCTATCCAACCGTCATTCCGGCGCAGGCGGGAATCCAGGCGTCTTTGATCTGGACTCCCGCCTGCGCGGGAGTGACAATCATTTTGTAACTTATTTGTAGGACGCAACACTTGCATGCATTGCAGAAGTGATGACTGGAAAAAATGGACAGAAAAAAAGCCTGGATTTTAATTATTTTGACTTTGGTCGTGGCAGTGGTCGTTCCGCTGTCTTTTCAATTATTCCCCAGCGAGATCCGCACCCACACCCTTTCACTGGAGGCCAAAAAGTACGGATATTCCCCATCAAGGATCATTGTAAATAAAGGCGATAAGATTGTTTTAAAACCCACCTCCCTTGATGCCACCCACGGTTTCCTGCTGGATGGACACCCGATTGAATTTATCATGAGAAAAGGCGCGGCCTTTCTCAAGTACACCTGGGAAGACGAGGGCGGCAAGCTTCAGGCAGACTGGGACAGGGTTTCTGAAGTCGAATTTGTGGCGGATAAAGCCGGCAAATTCACTTTTCGCTGCACCCAGACCTGCGGAAACCTTCATCCTTTTATGACCGGCGAGTTGATTGTAAGGCCCAATACACCTTATTATCTTTTTATTTCCCTATCCATCTGGCTGGTGTTCAGCTTACTGGTCTATTTCCGAACGGATACCGGTTTTCGCTTTTCAGGCTTTCAACACATCAATCTTCTGGAAAAATTACCGTGGCTTAAAAAAATGGTAAAGCTACGCAGTTTTCAATTTCTGATTATTCTGCCCAATTTTGTCGTTTTTTATCTTTTCATTCTCAGCAGCCTTTGGGGCAGTCCGGTGGGTAACCGTAACATTGCGATTATCTTTGTCTGGATTCTGTGGTGGTTTGTACTCAAGGCAATTATCGTTCCGCTGGGCGGCAGGATCTGGTGTATGGTATGCCCGTTGCCAGCACCCGCCGAGTGGCTGAGTCGCAAAAGCTTCACAGCGGTTCGTTATATCGGGCAGCCTTTTAAAACGCTGCACCATCGGTTCCTCGGGTTGCAAAAGGACTGGCCCAAATTAATGGACAACATCTGGCTGCAAAATATCCTGTTTCTGGCGCTGATTTCTTTCGGTATTATTCTCATCACCCGACCGATAGCCACGGCATTGCTGTTTCTGATTATCCTGGTTGTGAGTTTGATGCTTGCGCTGATTTACCGGCGCCGGGTTTTTTGTCAGTACCTGTGTCCGGTGGGCGGATTTCTGGGCACCTACTCCATGGCTTCGATGACCGAGCTCAGGGCTGTTGATTTTGATATGTGCAGAACACACAAAGAAAAGTCATGCTATGCCGGCGGGCCCGGCGGATGGGCCTGTCCCTGGAAACAATATATCGGTACCATGAAGCGCAACAACTATTGCGGGTTATGCACGGAGTGCATTAAGAGCTGTCCCAAAGATAACGTTGGTATTTTTATCCGGCCTTTCGGCTCGGACCGTAAATTAAAAGGCTATGATGAAATGTTCAATGTGATCATCATGCTGGTGGTGGCCATCGTCTTTAGTGTGACCATGTCGGGTCCCTGGAGCGTTATTAAAGATGCCGCCAACGTGACCGAAAGCAGACAAATTGTTCCCTTTCTAATTTATATTGCTTTAATCTGGATTTTAGCTCTTGGCGTGTTTCCTGGAATTTTTGCGCTTGTCGCCCGAGCAGCCAGGCGCGTTGCAGGGAGTCCGGCAAGCAACCGGACCGTTATTTTGCGGCTGGCGTACATGCTGATTCCCATCGGTATATTTGCCTGGATTGCATTCAGTTTGCCGATGCTGATGGTGAACTATGGTTATATCCTGAATGTACTGTCTGATCCGCTGGGGTTGGGGTGGGATATTCTGGGGACTGCTGCTTTTCCTTTTCAACCTTTTTATCCCGAATCCATACCCGTCATCCAGGGGATCATACTGCTGTTCGGCCTATATTTCGGATTGAGCAGAGGATATTTAGGTTTAAAGGAGATTATAGCGGTTCCTGATGCAAGCGCCAAAGCGATGATTATTCCATCCATATTTGCGCTTTTAGTGATAAATATATTTTTAAAGCTTTATATGGGATAAAATCATCAGATCATAGCCGTTTATGAAAAGCAGCTTCAGGTTTTAGACTGAACCCGGCCACACACCATATTTTTGGCTTCCTCCAGGCTGATTTTGCTCATGTTCAGCACCAGATGATAAAGGAAGGGATCATCATAGTCCGTTTTACCGAGTTTTTGATAAAGCGCTTTGCGTCGTTTGTCCTCACCTCTGACAACTTTGGCTGCGCGGCTCTCAGAAAGCTCATAATGTTGCTTCATGAAACGCACCCGGTTTTCGAACTCATCGATCATCAGGATGTGAAACGCATCGGGATGGTCATTTAAGATATACTGGCTGCCGCGGCCCAAAATGACCGCATTGCCTTCATCGGCGACCTGGGCAATAATCAAGACCAGATAATCGAGATATATTTCTTCGTCAATATAACCGCGCTCATCCTTTAAAATACGGTCGACCAGCGGTTTGGAAACCATTCGGGTAATAAATCTGGAGAGCTTGCCGCCGGCTTCATTCTCCACGGTTTCAACCCAGTGGGTGGAGACATTGGCCATTTCCGCAACCTTTGCAATAATTTCGCTGTCGCCAAATTCATAACCCAGTTCATCCGCGATCATTTTCCCCAGCGTTTTGCCACCGGCGCCGTATTGTCTGGAAATGGTGATGACGGCCATAAAATCCTCCTATTCGTAACTTTGGGCCTTCGTTCCAATTGGAATGTTGGAAGAATGGAATACTGGAAGAATGGGTTTGGAATTGTGTGGTGATGGTTTTATGGTAAAAATAGATAATATCCTTCATTAAACCAATATTCCATCATTCCACTATTCCATTATTCCAGCTATAGGTCATATTTTTAGTACGTAAAATTTTTACTTGTTGCCGCTTACATTATTAGCTTTCACTTACCGCTCTATTCCCCCCCTTTTTCAGGGGGAATCAGCAATGTTGGATAAATGGATTCTTCGGCAATTTTGCGGGGCGTGCTGCCGATAAATTTTTCAACCCAGGCTGCCTTGGCGGAAGAGCCTAAAACAATCATGCTTGCCTGACAGTCTTTAGCCGCCTTTTCAATTTCTTCGTCCGGATCGCCGATGTAAACATGCTCTCTGGCTTTGATCCCGGATGCCTCAAAGCTTTCACAGATTTCTTCCAGTTTATCGCGGGCTTCTTTGCGTGTTTTTTGAATCGCCATTGCCGACGGGCCTTTTAACTCTTTCTCATCGGCGACATGCACCAGATGGACTTCCTGCACCGTGTCTTTTAAGATTTTTAAATATTCAACGGCCCGCAGGCTGCCGGGTGACCAGTCGATTGCCAGAAGGGGTCTTTCAAACGGCTCTTCAACTGAAATGGTTGTTTCCGAAAGTTGTTTGTATACCAGCACCGGGGTCCAGGCCCGGCGCAGCAGTTCGGTCACATCTGAGCCCGAATAGAGGTGTTCGAGCACTCCCTTGTGCGAGCGTCCGATGACAATCAGATCAGCATCCTCTTTTTGGGTGGCTTTGATGACCTCCGGCACCAGGCTGCCGACCACGATATACACACCGACTTCCATCCCCTGCTCAAAAAGCGTTTCGGACCAATCAATAAAGCGAATATTGGCCGCCTCCCGCAGCCGAATCTCCTCATCTTTCTGGTAGCCCTTGCCTCTGCGCATGGCCACCCGATCCCTTTCGATAACGTTCACAAACACCACATGCTCCAAAGCGCTGTTTCTCAAAGTTAGCAGCGATCGTAAGGCATCGAAGCCCAGTTCCTCAAATTTGGTCACAAAAAGCAGTTTTTTAATTTCCATGCGATTGACACCCCTTGCTCGATTATCAAAACATAACAGGAATTCAGCCCAGCACTTTTTTGATCACATCCGCCAGCTCATCGGGTTCGACCGGCTTCTCCAGATAAATTTCCGGCTCCGGAATTTCCTCACCGCCAAATTCCGTTAAGGCCTTCTGGGATCTTAAAAATGTCTTTTTGGCAATCCCCGACAGGATGATGACTTTAAGGTCTTTTAAAGCCTTGGCGGTTTTCAGCTCCCGATATAAGCGCACCCCGCTCTGGCGCGGCATTAAGACATCAAGGATAATCAGATCCGGCTTTTCGGCTTTGATCATCTTCAGGCCGCTTTCACCATCCTCTGCCTCCAACGGCGTATAACCGTGTTCTTCCAAAACTGTCACACTAAACAGCCGCACATCCGGATCATCATCAACGACCAGAACTTTTTTACTCATAATATGGATCCTCCTTGAGAAACTGGTTAAAACCAGGTTTCAGGTTTCAGCGTTCAGGGTTCAGGGTTCAGCGTTTTTGGCCGCTGGTCCTTGGGTTTAGTCGATTCGTTAATTCGTCGATTGGTCAAATAGTTTAAAATGATTGAATCCACTGACCAATTGACTATTCAACCAATCAACTTTTTAACTATCCCTTTTAACCCCTGAACCTTTGAACGTTGAACCATTCAACCCGGCGGCTTATACCTAATCAGTCGCCTGTTTTCGTTAGCTTATACGGCAGCCGAACGGTAACCGTCGTGCCTTTGCCGGGTTTGGATTTGACATCTATGGTTCCGCTGTGCTCTTCAATCAGCTTGCGAGTGACCATCAAACCCAGACCGGTGCCGCGGTGCCCCTTGGTGCTGAAAAAAGAAGTAAAAAGCTTCTTGATAACCTCTTCGTCCATGCCGACGCCGTTGTCGCTGATCTCGAATCTGATAACGTTATCCTTTTCAATAACGGTTTTCAAGTCAACCTGGAAATTTTTGCTGGTGTCTTCATCAAACAGGCAGCCGTCGACGGCATTGGACATCAGATTCAAAAGGACTTCATGCACGCTGTTGGGGTCCATTGAGACTTCACCGATCGCGTCGTCAAAATGTTTGACCAGTTTAACATTGTTTTCCCGGGCCTTATCCTGCAGCAGCGTGCAAACATCATCGGCGATTTGATTGGGCAAACAGGCTTCGAATTCCGGCTGGCGTTCTTTGGAGTAGGACAGCAGATCCATCACCAGATTCGAGGTGCGGCTGATGTTGCGCTTGATCATATCCCAGCCCTTTTTAAGCTTTTCGGATTCGTCTCTTTTTATTCCAATATCCACCAGATAGCTGCCGCCCTTGAGTCCGTGCAAAATATTTTTAATCCCGTGCGCCAGCCCCGCGACCGTTTGGCCGATGGCGGCCAGGCGCTCGGATTTGAGCAATTCTTTTTCCAGACGTTTGATTTCCCTTAAATCCTGAAAAAAAGTCACCGTGCCCACCGGTTGGTTTTTTTCCTGCAAAATGGTGCTTGAACACCGAACCGGAATCGCTTCTCCATTTTTAGACTCGATGGCCGTCTCTCTCCAGGCCAGGTTTTTGACATTATTTTTCCCGTTTAGCGCGGCCTGCAGGTCAGCTGCCAGCTCGGCCGGAAATAAATCAGCGGCCTGCATTTTGTTGATCGTTTCAGCGGGGGTGTATCCGAAGATCTCTCTGGCGATGGGATTATAAATAACGATTTTTAGATCTTCGCCGGTAGCAATGATGCCATCATTGGAGCTGCGAATGAGTTTAATTTGAAAATTGGATCGTCTTCGCAGTTCCCGCGTGGCGTCGTTAACCTTTTTTTCAAGGTCGATCGTGTATTCTTTGAGTTGCTGCCGGATATCAAATTTTTCTCTGGCACGGCCCAGCGCAATCGCAAGGGCCTCATCTCGCACCGGCTTGTTAATAAAATCTGAAGCACCGTGCTTTAAGGCCTCTATGGCATTTTCAATGTCACCGTGACCGGTAATGATGATTACCTCGGTGTCGGCGTTGAGCACCTTAATTTTTTTTAGAACTTCAATGCCGTCCATACCGGGCATTTTAATATCGGTGAGGACGATATCCGGTTTTTCTTTTTCAAAGGCTGCAATACCCTCGGGGCCGTTTTGCGCAGTGACCACGTGATAGCCGTCCGCTTTTAAGGACATTGACAGAACCCTCAGGATATCAGGCTCATCGTCGATCAGTAATAATTTATCCATCGCTTTTATTGACTTCAGGCGCTTTCGGAAATGTTAAGGTAAAGGTGGTGCCTTTGCCAACCTCACTTTCAATCTCGATCGAGCCCTTGTAATCTTTGATAATCCCATAGCTGATACTAACACCCAGACCCGTACCTTTGCCGACTTTTTTGGTGGTATAGAAGGGCTCAAAAATTTTATTTTTAACTTCTTCGCTCATCCCAATCCCGGTATCGGTTACTTTAATGCAGGCATGGTTATTTTCAGCAAAAGATTTGATCGTCAAACGCTTTTCTTTGTCGCTGATTTCCGGCCGATTGTCTTTTTCGTCCATGGCATCAATGGCATTGGATACCAGGTTGATAAACACCTGTTCCAGGCGGTTGTGCTCGGCCAGAATATCCGGAACCTCGGGATCCAGATCCAGCTCGACTTCTACATCGTGAACTTTTAACTGGTGTCCCAGGACTTTAAAGACATCATTGATGGGATCATTGATATTCACCCGGCTGCGGACCGGCTCGGATTGCCGGGCGAAATCCCGCACGTGCTTGATGACGCCGCTGGCGCGTTCGACACTGGTAACAATATCATTGGCCATGGTCCTTAAGTCTTCATCTTCAATTTTTTGACCCCGGTTGAGCATCTTGAGAAAAAAATCGGCACAGACCTGGATCACATTCAACGGTTGATTGATTTCATGGGCCATCCCGGCGGCCATCACGCCTAAGCGTGGTCATTTTACCAGCCTGAATCAACTGGGTTTCTTTTTCGACCACTTCAGTAATGTCGGTCGTCGCAGCAATAATTGCATCCGTTTCACCGTATTTTGCATAGCTCATATTGATGTTGACGTAAAACGGTTTGCCGCCTTTGCGGTAATGCTGTTTTTTGGTTAAAAGATGCGACTTGTCTTCGGAAAGGCTTTTTAAACTTTCAGCCAGCTCTGAATCGCTCTCAGCCCCCAGCTGCAGAAATGGGGTTCCTAATAAATCTTCTCGTAAATAGCCATAGCTGTCCTGGGCCCGCTGGTTCATATCCAGAATGTTAAACGTTTGGGGATCGAGAATAAAAATCGGATGGGGGTCACTGTTAAAAAGGGTGCGATATTTTTCTTCGGACTTGATATACTGGTCCTGTAAGACCGCATTTTCAATGGCAACACCGATGCGATTGCCAATCAGTTCAAGAACATCTTTATCTTTTAGCGAGAAGTGCCCCGGTTCTCTGCTGCCCACCTGAATAACACCCAGCACTTTGCCTTCCTTGCCGCTGATGGGGATATAGGCCAGAGAGAATAGCTTTTCCTGGGTTAAATGACAAAGCTCATCGATATAACCCTCCGATAGGTCATCGATAATTTTATATTCCTTTGCTTGAGCGGCCATATAGATGAAACTCGTATCATCGGCGACGATTAATTTTTTGGCAGCTTCCCAGGAAAGGCCGTAATTGTATCGCAGATGAAAATTTCCATCATCCTCCTTTAAATAGATGCAGAGGCCGTCAGCGGACAAGAAATGTTTAATTTCCTGGGCAGTTTGATGGATCCTGGCCTCGAGCGCATAAGAAGCATTCAAGGCGCTGTAAATGGAACAAAGCGTGCTCAGTTCCTGGGTGCGTTTTTCGCGTTCTTCCTCGGCCTTCTTATCTTCGGTCTTATCCCAGAGGGTTTCGATCGAACCGACGATAGTGCCGTCCGGAGCCTTTATGGGAGCGGCCGTAAACAAGCACCATTTGCCGCTTTTCCCCAGACGCGGAAAAAACACTTCGGCCTCATAGGCTTCTTCAATCAACGTGGATTTGCGCCAGGTTTCGCCATAAAGCTTCTTTATTTCATCTTCGCCGATTTGATCCAGGATGACATCGGCCATGGTGGGACGTTCTTCACCCCAGAACGGTGTGGAGGATCTTGTGGTTCCCACCATTGTGTCGGCCCGAACACCGGTAAGTTTTTCCAGGGCTTTGTTCCAATGAGTGATGACGTGGTCTTTGTTGAGCACAAAGGTGGGGATGGTGCTGCCCCCGATGATTTGAGACAGGGCTTTTTCGCTTTCGATCAGCCCTTTTTCGATTTCGACGTAGCGCTCACTTCTTTCTTTGATCACACCTGCCAGGCGGTTGGCAAAACTTTCAAACAATTGATCAACTTTCGTTTCCTTGAGACTATTTATGCGCAACTCCTTTAGCGCAATCTTCTTTTCCGCTTCCACCTGCAATGAACTCCAAACGGTCCGGGCCATTACATGGTCAATCAGCTCAACACCGGCTGGTTTTTCTTTGTTGATTATATTTCCAAACTCCACATCAGCGGTTAGCTCCATCAAAATCTGCAGGTCTTTTAAGTCATAAAGCTCATGATAATCAGCGGTGGTAAATATCCCCATCTGTTTTGCCAATACCCGCCCTTCAGCCTGGTCATTGACATCGGCAACGCCCAAAATCGTCGGATGGCAATCTTCAAAAGGCTCGCTGAACAGCAATTGCAGCAGATTTTTTGCAAAAGTTACCGCCGCCAACAATGGCGATATTGGATTTGAGCAGTTTGTCTAACACGTTCCCCCGCTAATTTTTTTTAGCTCCCTTTTTCACCACAAAGAGCACGAAGAAACACGAAGGTTTTTGTAAAATTTTTTAATCTTTTCACTTCGTGCCCTTCGTGAGATTCGTGGTAAAATTTAAATATTGTGAAATTAATTCCCTTCAATATCCTTTATGCCTTAAATAGATATCGAATCATTTTAAAAAAACACAAACGTTACGATCACAAAGGTTGGAATCAGAAATATCAGGGCGTATTTTAATATATAGCCGAAAAAACTCGGCATCGGTGTTCCGGCTTCCTCTGAAATAGAGCGCACCATAAAGTTGGGCGCATTACCGATGTAACTGCAGGCGCCGAAAAATACCGCGCCGGCGGAAATGGCTTTCAAATAAATTGCATTTTCGGTCATCAGCAGCGGAACCGCCTGGCCCTCCGTCATCCCGGAATAAAAGGCGCCGAGGGCGCTGTTAAAAAAAGTAAGATAGGTCGGCGCGTTGTCGAGAAAACTCGACAGCGCCCCGGTGACCCAAAAATAATGTATGGGCTGAGTGACACCGTTTGTTAAAAATGCCAGGGCACCCTGGGATCCGGCTTTTAAAATCAGCAAACAGGGAATCATGGTGATAAATATGCCGATGAATAAATAGGCCACTTCGATAATGGGAAACCAGGTAAAGTCATTGTCATCCCGGATCTTAATGGGCGTTGTGACCAGCGACAGGATGCCCATTAGAATCAGCAGGCCGTCCCGCACCCAGTCCTGAATAGAGCGGTGAATTCCCAGTGTGTTGATTTCGCCCCAGTCCACTATGCCGCTCATCAAAACGGCGCCCACAATGCCGCCTAAAAACAAAAAATTGTGGATGCCTTCAAGTTTTAAGGGCTCTTTGACACCTTCTTCTTCAGGCGCGGAAACACCCTCTTTGCGATAGTGGTAGGTGTCGAGTATAAAATAGATCACCAGCAGAATGCATACAACCGTCAGCATGTGGGGCAGGATCTTGAAAGTCCAGAAAAAGGATACGCCGTGCAAAAAACCCAAAAACAGCGGGGGATCGCCGAGCGGCGTCAGGGAACCCCCGACATTGGCAACCAGAAATATGAAAAATACCACCATAAAGGTGCGGTTTTTACGATAATTATTGGCCCGCAGAAATGGACGGATCAGCAGCATGGCTGCGCCGGTGGTGCCCATCCAGGAAGCCAGCAGGGTTCCGATAATCAGTATGGTCACATTGACGATCGGGGTGCCGCGCAGGGTGCCGCGCAATAAAATACCGCCGGAAACCGTGTATAACGACCACAGCAGGATAATAAACGGAACATAATCCGCGAGAATAATGTGCAGAATTTCATATAGCGCCGCGCCTTTAAATGCGATCAGAAAGGGTATTGCCAGGGATGCAGCCCAGAAGGCGGATATTTTTCCAAAATGATGATGCCAGAAATCCGGCAAAATAAGTGGAAAAAGGGCTATCGAAAGTAAAATGCATGCAAAAGGGATACAGCTCCACAGGGGAAGGAATTCACCGATACTTGCATGACCGGACCCCTGATGGGAATCGCCGCTTTGATGGGAAGTTGAATTGTCATGGGAGGATTGATCGGCTGCCGGGCCGGCGGCCTGTGCAGAAGGTTGAGCCGCTGCCGCCATATGAACACTAAACAATGAAAGCAATACGATTAAAAACAGGAATTGGAAAACAGCCGTCTTATTTCTCAGGGTTTTCATTTAGCCCTTCCCTCGCGTTAGAAGTCGAAATCGTTAAGTCATATCAACTGGAATTCTCAAAGCCACGTCGAAATTAGATTCATCGTCGACCGGATTCCTTTAAATCAAAGCCATCGCTTTGGGGTCATACCTGAATTTATATAGCAAGATTCAGGCAATAAAACCTGTAATGCAGACCATCTTCGGCCGGTTAATTATCACTCTCTTTAGCGAAAATCTTTGGAAGTTTTGAAACTTTCACGTTAGCAAAATCTGTCATTTTTTAAAACTATTAATTAATTGTAGCGGCTAACGTAACGCGGAATTTTCGCAGAAAATCTTCCGGATGGTAGGACAATTTGGCTTTGCGGAGCCCTTCGTCATCTAAATCCTGTTCCCGATTGACAAAGGTGTAATCTGCGGCGGAATTCGCCAGAAATATCTGATTAATCGCCTGGTAAACACCTTTGTACTGGGTATCTCCTTTTTCAAAATGGATCAGCAGCATGTCACGGGTCAATGCTTCAGCAACGGTATAGGCCACCATTGATCCGTCAACCATCAGGGCGCCGCCAAACAGACCTGCCAACTGCTGCCATTCTTTTAGAATTCGAAAAATAGCGCGATTTTCAGAAGAGAGGATATCGGACGATTCACAGTCGCGCCAGGTGCACCAGTCTGTCTGCATGTCCATGGCCTGTTCCACCATATCGGCCCCGAACGACTGGTAGCTGAAATCGTATCTGCGGTTAAATTGATTGAGCAGGTTCTTTTTTTTATGATAGCGATTACCCTTCAACTCAATCAGATCCGCGACCCGGTAGAAATAATCCCAGCTGCCCCTTTCTTCCTCAATTTGAATCTCCTGTGGTAATCTTTCACGCCATAGATTTGCCAGCATTTCCGGAACCCGGGAAAAAACAGACCGCGCGTTTGAGTTTAAACGCAGTCGGCTTTGCCAGTCGACCGCATCCCACAAACCGACGGGTGCCCACAGGAATTCTTCAGGCAGGTTTTGACGGATCCAGATCAAATCGCCATCCCAGGCCCAGCGAAGTTCGTATTCTTCGGCCCAGCCCCACAGGTTTAGAAAGCTGTAATCAGATGTAATCTGGGGACATCGGGAAAGAATTTCCAGATAGTCTTCCTGTCTGTCTAGACGGATGGGTTCAAAGTTCAGGGTCATAAAGTCGCTCTGTTGTTGCGGGTTTCAATAAAAAGGATTTCAGGTGTCATCCAGCTGGCAATCGCTATATTGGTTTGATTGGTTTAATTTGTTCAATTGGTTCGGTTTAAACCAACCAATTCAACCAATAAGACCAATTAAACAAATCGAACCGTTTCTTGAATCCTAATCTTTGAATTTTGCACTTAGCCGGCAACAACGTGTGCGAACCGTTTTCCGGCGTCGTATGCTTCTTCGAGATATTCGGGATGTTTTAAAACATCATCCTGAAAATCGAGCTGGCGATATAACAGCGCTTTCCAGAGCTCCATGTCCAGAACATCGAAGAAATATTTTATACTCAAAAGCATACCATCAAAAAGCTTTTTGCCTTTGGTGGCGCCGACGGAGATAAACAGCCCTTTGCGATTGTTGGTCTGCTGCTCGGGGGGAGCTTTATCCACCCAATATTTTTTGACCCACAGGGACTGGAACCGATCCATCAGCATTTTTGTGTGGGCGCTGACCGTATAGAAAAAGACCGGTGACGCCAGAATCAACCCCTGGGCGTGCAGAATTTTATCGCGAACCATCTGGAAATCATCTTTGATGGCACATTCCCCGGCCTTGAGGCACCCGTAAATTTCAAGGCAGGGCGATATTTTAAGATCGCGCAGAACGATTTCCTCAACATCGGCTCCGGAATCCCGCGCCCCTTCGATGGCTTTTTTTAACAGTGTGGCCGTATTGCCCTTGCGCCGGGGACTGCCGTAGATGGCGACTATTTTTAGCTGATTCAATCCCTAACCTCGCTTTAACGTTTAAATAAGTGCCTAAAGTGAACTAAAGTGAGCTAAAGTGCCTAATTTTATATAAGTGAGAAGTGAACTAAAGTGACTATAGTGCCTAAAGTTAAGGAATTCTATCATTTATATATAAAAAGATGGAGCGTAGCGACACCAAAACTTTAGGCACTTTAGTCACTCCCAACTTTAGTCACTTCAAATCTCTAAGACTAGCCCTATCGGGCAATGGTCGGACCCGAAAATATCGTTATCAATGAATGCCTCTTTGATCCAGCCTTTTTTAATAATATCCTCGGTCACGAAAAAGTAATCGATGCGCCACCCGACATTGCGATCCCTGGCTTTAAACCGGTAGGTCCACCACGAGTATTTTACGGCTTCCGGAAAAAAATGTCTGAAGGTGTCTACATAACCGTTTTGGACAATCCGATCAAGCCAGTCCCGCTCGATTCTTAAAAAACCGGATGTGTTTTCATTGGGTTTCGGGTTTTTCAGATCGATCTCGTTGTGGGCCGTATTGTAGTCGCCGGTAATGATGAGGCTGCGACCCTGTTTTCTATAGGAATCGGTATATTCAAAAAATGTTTCGTAAAAATCAAGCTTATACTGAAGCCTTTCATCGCTCATCTGACCATTGGGAAAGTAAACGTTAAAAAAGATAAAATCATCAAAATCCAGTTCAATAATGCGCCCTTCCTGATCAAATATAGAGACACCGAGCGCGGTGTTAACGCGCGTCGGTTTGATGCGCGAATAGGTGCCGACGCCGCTGTAACCTTTTTTTACCGTGGCGTGAGACCAGCAGGACTCATAACCTTCGATATTCTTCATCTTGTCGGTCATCTGATTTTCCTGAATCTTGGTCTCCTGAACAGAGAAAATGTCCGCATCCATCTGATGAAACAATGCAAAAAAATCCTTCTTAATGACGGCCCGCAGGCCGTTTACGTTCCAGGAGATCAATTTGATCCGCTTCTTCTTTTTCGCCATATTGAAATTCTCTTCTAATCGCAGTCAATTTCTAAAAGTTACGTTTGCACTTTAAATGGTAATTTTTTTACCACGAAAGCACGAAAATTTTTCTTTTTTTCGTGTTTTGTTCCTTTCGTGCTTTCGTGATTAATTCTGTAAGCTTAAATCTATCTCATTCTCTTAGTAATCTTTTGATTTTCAGTAGAATTTCGTTTTCCACCGAGCCTTCAAGGGCTTCCTTAAGCGAGCGCAGGCATTCCCGGATGATCGCGGTTTTGGGCCGTGAAGACCCCAGCTGCGCATCAATGGTTTTTATATCCGCCATCAGCTCCGAAAGACCGTCAAAATCCAGACCCAGGTTGCCGGCCTGGTTTTTAAGCTCACCGGCGACCTGTTCGACGCTCTGGCAGCTGGTGGTATCCATAACGGGTTGATCGGTCAGCTTGCCCGGCGAACCGTCCGCCAGAGGCGTACCGCCTGTCAGAAGCTTAACTTCATTGGCACCTTCGGTACTGATACCAATCCCGCCGGACAGCGTTCGAATTTCCACCAGCTGTAATCCAATTAGGGTTTCAGCCACCCGCGAACTGGTATCGCGGTCCAGGCCCAATCCCTCGCCGATGTCATACATGGAAACCTGTGCAGATGGATCGCCGCCGGTCTGCTCAAACAGTTGAATCAAAAATTGCTGGCCGGCTTCATCCAGTTCGCTGCTGCTCATAGATTCAATTGCATCCTTTCAATTAATGCGTTTTGGATAGGTGTCACTTAGAAATTATTCGCACGCAAGCCGCAAAGCTCGCAAAGAAAAAAAATATAAATTTTTTAATAAAAAAAATTTTGCGCGCCTGTTTTTTGGCGTCTTTGCGTGAGGCCCTCAAGCTGTCAGCTTTTCTTTAGACGGCTTTAGGCGACCACCGCTTGAATAGCCGACCGGATATCCGGATACTGAAATTCGAAACCGTGGCTCAAAAGCTTAGCGGGAATGGCGCGCTGGCTGTCCAGCAGTATGTTGCCGAATTCTCCGAGCACGGCGCGGACCATAAATGCCGGAGCCGGCATGATGGCCGGCCGGCCCAGTACTTGCCCCAGGGTGTTTGCCAGCTCACGGTTTCTCACCGGATTGGGAGCGCAAAAGTTAAGCGGGCCATCGACCTGCGGATGTTCACAGACAAACAGAATCGCGGCCATCAGATCGGTCAGATGCATCCAGGGAAACCATTGGTTCCCGCTGCCGATGGGACCGCCTACAAAAGATTTAAAGGCCGGAATCATCTTGGCCAGGGCCCCGCCGCCTTTTCCCAGAATTACGCCAAATCGCATCAGCGCCACCCGGATTCCTTTGGCAGTCCCTTTCAGCGCCGCTGCTTCCCAGTCCACCGAAACCGAGGCTAAAAAATCAATACCGGGCTTTTCGTCTTCTTCTAAAAGGTCGTCGCCCCGGTTGCCGTAATATCCGGCACCGGATGCACTGCAAAGGACCACCGATTGATCGGCCGGCAACGCATCCACCACGTTGCGGGTGGTTAATACGCGACTGTCGTATATCTGCTTCTTATAGCTTTTGCTCCAGCGCTTGAAAATTGATTTGCCGACCAGATTAACCACAGCATCCACATCGCCCAGTGCTTTCTGCCAGTCTCCCGCTTGAGTGGTGTCCGCTGAGATGTATTGATACCTGTCGGCGGTTATCCGATTTTGGGTCGCCGCCCGTCCCACTGCAATGACGGCGTGCCCTTTATCCAGAAGGTAATCCGAAAGGTTTGCGCCGACAAATCCCAGACCACCCGTAATTAGAATTTTCATGGGTCCCTCCTGCGATTTGCACACACAAAAGAAAAGCGGGCTGTGGTGCCCGCTAATACCTGAATCTTGAATGAAAATTAATCAGAAGGTTGAGGGCGTATTTTCCCGGGTTCCTCAACGTCGGTTTTTTATCGTTTTAGGGTTATCGGTTTGCATCCCGGTTGGATTTAGCCGAACATATCGGGCACACGCCCAGAAATTCCAACCGGTGTCCGATGATCTCATAATCGGTTGAATTGACCTGCGCCAGATCGATTTTTAAATCAGGGGCCACCGGTGCGTCAGCAATTCGATCGCAGCGAACACAGCGGATATGACAGTGGTCGGTCGGGTTGCCATCAAACCGTTTCAGGGAGCAGCCGGGTTCGAGCTTTTGAATATCACCGGATTCAGAGAGTCTCTCAAGGTTGCGATAGACCGTCCCCAGGCTGATACGCGGCAATCGTTTGCGAACGATCTCATAGATCTCATCCGCACTCGGATGGGTCTTGACTTTGCGAAGCTCTTCCAGAATTACCCTGCGCTGACGCGTCATCCGAAGGTTCGGGTGCTTTTGCAAACTGTTTCTGCCTTTTGTTAAAGATTACCCTCTTTCTTCAAGGGGCTCAAATTCACAGACATCCGGCCCGCAGTAATCGCCGACATATTCGGATTCCGGTCGGTACAGCATGGGCTTGGGTGCGGCACCGGCAAAATATTCTTCGATTACATGGGCGGTCCAGCCGGATATTCTCGAAATCGCAAATACCGGCGTGAACAGGCCTATTGGAATTCCCATGGCATAATAAAGGGAAGCGCTATAAAAATCAACATTTACATATATATCTTTGTTTTTGCGCTTCTTAAATTCAGCTTTTCCCGTTTTTTCTAACAGTTGTGACATTTCATACCAGCGGGTATCCCCGATGCGCTCCCCCATTCTCTTGGACATGGGCGCCAGAATGTGGGCGCGCGGATCATCGGTGTCATACACCGCATGCCCCAATCCAAAAATTTTGAGGCCGGCATCAAATTGCTGATTCACATAGGCTTCAACCTTATCCACCGAACCGATCTTTTTCAACATTTCCATGACACGCATATTGGCGCCCCCGTGAAGCTCTCCCGACAGGGAACCTACGGCGGCACCGACGGCGGCATACATGTGGGCGCGGGTTGAAGCGACCTCACGGGCAGCAAAGGTTGAGGCATTAAAGGAATGCTCGGCATGCAGCACCAGGCAGGTATCCATGAAACGGCCTTCTTCTGCATCCGGCTCTTCGCCTTTGAGCATATAGAGGAAATTGGCGGCATGGTCCAGATCGGGCGATGGACTCAGCGGGTCCTTATCGTTGCGAATGCGGTCCCAGGCCGCTAGGAGCGTGGGAAACTTCGCAATCAGCCTTATGGCCATTCTGACGGCTGCTTCCTGCGTTTGATCGGTGACGTCAGGATCATGGTTGGCCAGCAGGGATACACCGGCCTGCAAAACATCCATAACCAGCGCGTCTTTCGGCCGGGTTTTTAATGCGGCAATCACCTCCGGCGGGATATCTCTTTCGGCCGTAAGCTGGGCTTTAAATGCTTTCAATTTAGCTGCGTCCGGCAGTTTTTCAAAAAGAAGCAAATACGCCACCTCTTCAAATGACGCCGTATTCGCCAGATCCTGAATAAGATAACCCCTGTAGATTAATTTCCCGGCGGCACCCTGGACGTCGCTAATGCGGGTATCAGCGATGACCACGCCGCGTAATCCTGTATTCAACATCGGTCTGCATTCTTCTTCCATAAATCACCTCATCTTCTTACCCCACGGGGGGACTAAAAATGTGAATGGGCTTTGTTTTACCTGTTTATTACACCTGTTTAAAAATGGATTTTGAATACAGAAATGTCAAGAGGGAAATTAGAGAAATAGAAATACTATATTTTGCCATATGCCACAAATACAGGCGGACCAACCGGCTAACCGTTTTTGGTTCATCAATAGGGCATTTTTTCCGGGGGACGGCGTTCGGGTACATATTCTTGCGGAATTTTGCCCTCATTCCATTCTTTGGAAACATACAGGCTGCAGTAGCAGCTGCCGAACTCTTCGATATCCGGAACACTGTAAACACAGGGGCAAAAAATGTCTCGATCCAATTCCTTATCACCCGAAAGCAAGCGGCAGGGACAACCCATGTAGCCGTAATTTTCCCGGTTGGCGATCAACGCTTCCAGGAGTTCAAAGGTCCGCTCTTTATCCTTGTTAAAATAATAGCCTTTTGGTTCCTGCACTTTTTTCATGCGATCATACAGTTCTTGTGGTGTCATTCCATTCCCAGAGCCTCCTTTAATTCTTTTTCTTTATACCCCACAATGACGGTCTCGCCGATGATGATGGTCGGAAACGAGCAGCGCGGATTAAATTTTTTGACATCCTCGATGATGGCCTTACGTTCATCACCCTCGAGCTTATCCACGTCAATAAATTCATATTTTATGGTACATTCACCTAAAAATCTTTTTGTTGCTTTGCAGTGGCTGCAGGTGCTCAACGAGTAAATTTTAACTTGCGGATGGGACATCGGAACATCCTTTCGTGATGTTGGATTTGATGGTCTTCGTACCCTAAGAATACGTCATCAGGCAAAAACAACAATTTGAATGTGAAATTTCGACTTGTCAAATCGCTTCATATGACGATTCAGAACTTCGCAAAATAGTATAAAATTTAAATTATTTCAATTAAAAAATTAAAATATCTAATAGTTTACAATAATTGGCAATCAATTCGCCTGAGTCGCTAATCTTTTCTTACCATCAATTGAGTCAAGTTCGATAGCAGATAATGGCACCCTGATAAAAAATAATTCATTATAATTTAAATTGGTTATATCGATATCGAATTGTCCGGCGGCGCACCGGCCCAAATTTGAGACGATTTGAGACACCTGGGGATCATCCGCAGCTGGGTCAGATCAGAAAGCGCAAAATGGGTCAAGGAGTGACATCATGTCCAACAAAACACCACCGAATATCAATGGAAACATCTGATATACAGTCAGTTATATCGCCGGACAACAAGATGAATGATTTAAATTGAGCGTCAAAATAGAACATCCGGAGGGATATCTGAATTGTTTCGTCTCACACATTTGATGAGACACACCTGTATCATAAGACAAAAAAGATGATCGTTCAGGATCAGTAATCTTGAATTTATAAGCGTTGAGATAGATTGTCTGCCGATTATTTTTTCTGCTATTCCAAAATCTTACGTCATCCAGTAAATTAATATATATTATCTACCTGTGATATAAATACATTGGCACAAAATTTGCCACTAAATAGCTGATAATTTATAAAAATTTTAATCTTCTAAGGGTCTTGACAAAAAGTTTTATTTATCTTAATGAGAATGGTTACTAATTAAACAAACCAATAAATATTCCCGGTAATTTCATTTTCTTCACATTATGAAAATCAACCCCATTTAACCTCAATCGATTGTTCCACGAAGGGAGGATTTATATGTCAGACGAAAAAAAAGTAGTTCCTGAAAAGAAGCAGCTTGATCCCAGGGAGCTCACCACCTGCGAGGCCACCGCCAGGATGATTACAAAGGCCCGCAATGACGGTGTCGAGCTCGCCTTTGATCGGGCGCAAAACATGAAAGCCTGCCCCATCGGGGCCGATTCGGCCTGCTGCAAGCACTGTTTCATGGGCCCCTGCCGGCTCAATTCCAAAGACCCGTACGGCAAGGTGGGGGTTTGCGGCGCCACCATCGATACCATCATGTCGCGAAACTTTGCGCGTGCCGTAGCGGCGGGTACCTCGGCGCACACAGACCACGGCATGGCCATGCTGAATTTATTTCGAGAGGTTCTGGAAGGCCACATCAAGGACTACAAGATCAAAAACGTCCAAAAATTGGAATACGTGGCCCGGGAAATGGATATTGAGACCGAAGGCCGCGAAGTCAAAGATATCGCCCTGGATCTGTATAAAGAGCTGGAGAGGACCTATACCCAGGTAGAAGGCGAGATTCCGTTTGTCAAGCGGGTTCCGCAAAAGACCCTGGAAACCTGGCGCAAGGAAGGAATCGTGCCGCGCGGTGCCATGCGCGAAATCATGGAGCTCATGCATCGGTCCGCCATGGGCGTCGACCAGCACTACGCCAACATCACCAAGCAGTGCAGCCGCACCGCACTGGCCGACGGCTGGGGCGGATCCATGGTGGCCACCGAGATTTCCGATATTTTATTCGGCACACCGGCGCCGATGGCAATTGAAGTGAATATGGGCGTCTTAAAGGAAGACCAGGTCAACATTATCATTCACGGCCATGAGCCCAATCTGTTTGAATCCATGGTCGAATCGGTCGGCGAACCGACCCTGGTCCAGGCCGCCAAGGACGCCGGTGCCAGGGGAATCAACCTGGTGGGCATGTGCTGCTCGGGACTGGAAATGTTTGTGCGCCACGGAACGCCGCATGCCGGCAACTTCATGTCCACCGAAACCATCCTGGTCACGGGCGCGGTGGATGCCATGGTGGTCGATGTGCAGTGCATCAAACAGGCGCTGGCCAAAGTGGCGGAATGCTATAATACCCAGTTGATCACCACCAACCCGCGCGCTCGCATTGAAGGCGCAAAGCATGTCGAATTTCACGAAGACAAACCCAAAGACTGCACCGATGAAATTGTCATCCAGGCCATCGGCCGCTTTAAGAATCGGGGCGTGGAAGTGGATATCCCAAAGATTGTCAACCATGGTGTAACCGGTTTTTCACATGAGTACATCAATTACATGCTCGGCGGAACCTTCCGGGGATCCTACACACCGCTGAACGACAACATTATCAACGGCCGCATCCGCGGTGTTGCCGGTGTGGTGGGATGCAACAATCCCCGCATGAAACAGGACTATGTCCATGTGAACCTGGTCAAAGAGTTGATCAAAAACGACGTGCTGGTGGTCCAGACCGGATGCTCGCAAATAGCGCTGGCAAAAGCCGGGCTGACAACGCCTGAAGCCGCCCATCTGGCCGGCCCCGGACTGAAAGAAGTCTGTGAGACCGTGGGCATGCCGCCGGTGCTGGGCCTGGGTGCCTGTGTGGACAACAGCCGCATTCTGATCGCCTGCGCCGAAATGGTCAAAACCGGCGGCCTGGGTGACAGCATCGCTGATCTGCCGGTGGCCGGATGTGCACCGGAGTATATGAGTGAGAAGGCCATCACCATCGGACAATACTTTGTGGCTTCCGGTGTGTTTACGGTCTTCGGTGTAACCTTCCCGATTGTCGAAGGCACCAAATTCCACAAGCACCTGTTTGAAGAGCTGGAGCAACTGGGGATGGGCAAGTGGGGATTTGCAACCGATCCATTTGAGATCGCCAAAATGATGATCGCTCATATCGACAAGAAACGCAAAGCCCTGGGTATCGACAAAGCCCGCGAACGCGTCCTGATGGATATGTCCGATCGCAGGGAAATTGACGCGGCCTAAATCCAACAGCCGCTAATCATATAAAAATGGGGCCCCAACTCGGGCCCCATTTTTTTTTGCGCTCACCTTAGAACCCATCTCAAAAATAGGATTTTGGTTCAAGATCGCGGCGGGGCCGAGCTTTAAACCGCAGGCATACTGTTGTATGTTGAGGATTTAAAGCGAGGCACCAACAAAGATATTGGGCCAAAAGACATTTTTGAGATGGGTTCTATAAATTTGGCAGCATAGCCCAAGAATTTTAAAAGGTTTTAAAATTGCCCCTTCATGGATCATGGATGACATCCATACTTGATACGATGTGTTTATTGAATTATAGAATACTCTCAAAGGCATTTTAAAATCCGATTGTTATAATTACTAAAGGATGCAAAGAGAGCACAAACTCAATTCCAGCCTTAATATGAATGCTTCAGAAAACAAATAGGATTCGCCATGTCAATTTCACTTTATTCAGGTCCGTTGAACCCGGTAGAAGAACATTTTATTGATAAGGCCAAATTGTTTGCAGAAGAACACCTAAAACCCTATGCAGAGCATTGGGAGCAAACCAAACAACAGCCCGAAAAAACGCTTCGGATGGCCATTTCCCAATTCGCCGGTATTCGGATACCAAAAGAGCTTGGCGGGCACGGGGAATCGATGGCCACCATTGGACGCGTCTATGAAGAGTTGGCTAAGGTCGATATCGGGTTTGCCTGTGCCCTGGCCGTTCATAATATCGTGACGATTGCGGCCTCTCTTATCGGGAACACATCGCTTCGCGACCGATACCTGGACAAGCTGATGTCCGGTGAAGCCATCGGGGCGTTTCTATTGACCGAACCCGATATAGGATCGGACGCTACTTCCATTCAAACGCTGGCGACCGAGAAAAACGATAAATACATCATCAATGGAAGCAAAGCCTGGGTCACAAACGGAGTAAATGCAGACCTTTTAGCCGTTTTTGCTCAGACCGTCCCGGGGTCGTCGGCAAAGGGAATCGCCGGTTTTGTGATCAGGCCGGACATGCCGGGTGTTTCGGCAAAACCAGCTTACCACATGCTGGGCAATCATGCCATGGGGGTTAATGAGTTTAAATTTTCCAATTGTACTGCTGAGGCCGAATTGATGGTATTTGCCCCGGGTGCGGGTTTTAAAGCGGCGATGTACGGAATCAACGTGGCGCGTTTCGGAGTTGCCGCTATGTGTAACGGTGCGCTTGAAGGCGGTTTAAACACGGCCGTGGATTATGCCAAAAAACGAGAAGCCTTCGGTCGCCCGATCATCAACCATCAGGGTCTCCAGTGGCAACTTGCGGAAGTCGCCACACAACTCGAGGCAAGCCGAATGTTGACCTATCGCGCGGCGGAAATCATCGATAAAGGAGAAAATGTCACCGTTATGGCCGCCCATGCAAAGAAATTTGCGACACGCGCCGCTTTTGAGGGCCTCAGTACGGCAATGCAGGTCATGGGAGCTAATGGTCTTTTGAGAGAAAATCCATTGGCCCGGCAGATGTCCGGCGCAAGAGTAACATACTATATGGACGGGACAACCGAGATTCAAAACGTAGTCATCGGCCGTTCTCTACTAGCATAATGTTTTTTAATATGGAAAGGACTGTTTTTTGGATCGCACGGCCCACCCCACCATAATCGTTCTGTTTTCCGTACTCTTGATTGCCCTCGGTACGGCTGGATATATGTGGATCGAGAAATGGACGATGCTGGATGCGCTTTACATGACGGTGATCACCGTATCCACGATCGGATATGGCGAGGTCCATGCCGTCAGCCCGCAAGGGCGTATTTTTACATTGGTTCTGATTGTTTTGGGGGTCGGCTTTTTTCTCTACGTAATTGGCAACGTCGTACAATTTTTGGTGGAAGGACGTATCCGCCTGGTTTTAGGGAGGCACAAATTGGACAAGCACATAAACCAGTTAAATAATCATTATATTGTCTGCGGGTATGGCAGGATGGGGCGCGCCCTTTGCCGATACCTCACCCAGAAGCACCTCAGGTTTGTGGCCATCGAGAAAAATGTCGATCGCATCCCGATCATGAATGAAGACGGCATTCTTTATATTGCCGGAGAAGCGACGGCAGAAGAAAACTTGATGAAGGCCGGGATCAAAAACGCATCGAACCTGATCACAGCCCTGGGTACGGATGCCGACAACGTTTTCCTCGTCTTGCTTGCCAAAGGCTTGAATCCGGATCTATACGTGGTGGCCCGGGCAAGCCAGAACGCCTCTAAAAAGCCGCTATATACCGCCGGGGCGGATGTCGTTGTATCACCATTCGATGTCGGCGCCAGAAGAATGGCGCATGCCGTGCTGCGCCCGAATGTCATCCGCTTCCTGGAATTCGCTTTTGCAGATGAAAGCACCGACATTCATATTGAGGAAATTACCATCGCCGCAGCTTCGCAACTTGTTGATGTCAGCCTGAAGGAATCAGGAATCCGCCAGAATTATGACCTGAACATACTGTCCATCGTCAACGCGGACGGCACCATGGTTTTCAACCCATCGGCCACTACCCAAATTAGTGCAGGCGGGTCAATCATCGCGGTTGGCAGCAGTGAAAGCTTGGTGCGATTGGAAAAAGTCTTAAATCCTTAGCAAAGTTCCAACTTTTGCAAAGGATGCATTTATTCAACAAAAAAGATCTCAAATTACCCCCCCACGATCGGGGGAAACAGTGAGACGTCATCGCCCTCCTGCAATGGGGTGTTTAATTTCTGCGGAATGTGGGAATAATGGCGACCGTTGATTAAGATTCGAATATGTTGATTGAGACCCTTTCCGGTTTCATCGAAGACCATCTGCGAAAAGCGGTCGCCAAACATATACGATAATTCATTTAGCAGTTCAATCAGGGTCAGACTGCCAATTTCGAGCTCCAGCGCAGACTGATCGCCCATCACGTCTCGCAGGGTCAGAAAACTTCTGATGGTAATTTTCATTACACGCCCAGTTCGGCTCTAAATTCTTTAAAATTGGCCCGGTAGGCTGCCAGCTCTTCTGCGGACATTTCGTCCGGAAACTGCAGATCCACCTGGGTCAGCAAGTCCACAACCGTATTGGCATGCGGCGCAACCCCCAAAACACCCACCTTGCTGCCATGCTCCAGCTTTATCTTGCCCAGCATAAAATCCGTCACAAATTTGCTTTGCTTGCGCAAAATCTTCTTCCACTCCTGGGGCGTGGCGGCAATGACATATTCAGCTTCTTTGAGTGCGTCCGTTTCGGAGAAAAAAGCGATTTTGGTCAGTTCGCCTTTGTCGACAAACATACCGAAGATGATATCCTGATCAATTCCCCAAGCGGGTTCCGCCCGCACCCGATAGCACATTTTAGCGGATAGTTTTTTGAGTTTTTCCCGATATTCGGGATTGGATTGAAAACTCTTTTTACTTTCTTCAAGCCATTGCGGTGTGCAATATTGACAAGCCGCCATGATGACACCTCCTCGGTTTTTTAGAACCCATCTCAAAAATAGGATTTTGGTTCAAGATCGCGGCGGGGCCGAGCTTTCCAGCGTTGCTGGACTTCCCGCCTGATTAAATCCTCTTTGTGAGTCGTAAACCGCAGGCATACTGTTGTATGTTGAGGATTTAAAGCGAGGCACCAACAAAGATATTGGGCCAAAAGACATTTTTGAGATGCGTTCTGGTTAGGGTTATCCCCTATCCGCTGTATTGACCGGATGCTTTGAATTTCTCCAGCGCCTCTTCACGCAGGACTTTTTTAAACAGCTTCTCGGTTACCGTCATGGGCATGGTTTCCCTGAATTCAACATATTTCGGCACCGCATAGGGCGCCAGCTCCTGGCGGCAGAAATCGCGGATTTCCTCCGCGGTGACCTTATCCTGAAAGCCGTCCTTTAGTTGAATCACTGCCATGACGCGTTCGCTGCCGGGCGTTTTGGGATCGGGAACCCCGATGGCCGCCGCCATATGAACGGCCGGGTGTTTGTAAAGGACTTCATCGACCGTGGTGGTATAGA
Organism: uncultured delta proteobacterium; assembly: GCA_963706575.1. GTDB lineage: Bacteria > Desulfobacterota > Desulfobacteria > Desulfobacterales > JAHEIW01 > JAHEIW01. The sequence continues at coordinate 311,088 of CAVPNL010000015.1, forward strand.
CCTTCATCCCGGAGACATTGACCATGTCCTTGACTCTGTCACTGAGGTGGAAATACCCGTCTTCGTCCATGACGGCGATGTCACCGGTGTGTAGCCAACCGTCATTGGTCAGGCCGGAACCGGGTTCGGGCCAATAGCCTTTCATAATCTGCGGCCCTCTGACGACAACTTCACCCGGTTCTCCAAACGGCACTTCCTGACCGCTATCCGAGTCCAGCAGCTTGCACTCGGTGTCCGGGGATGGAATCCCCATTCCGCTTTTCTCTTTGGGAATAAAACCGGTGACCTTGGAAAACGGTGAGATGTTGAAATGCGTTAAGGGCGACGTCTCCGTTAATCCGTACCCTTCCGAGACGGGTGTGCCGATTTCCTTTTTAATGGCTTCGGCTATTTCCCTGGGCAGCGGGGCTGCACCGCAAATGGGGATCACATTCATCTTGCCGACGTTGGCCTGCACAATCCGCATTAACTGGGTCGGCACCGTGGGAATCATGAAAGGGCGATATTTCTTGATATACTCGACCAGGGTGTCCGTGTCTCTCGGGTCCGGCATTAAAATCACCCGCAACCCCAGACTGGCTGCCGCCTGGTGGGTATAAAGACCGTAGGCATGAAAGAGCGGAACGGGTAGAAACACCGAAGCCTTTCCGGCCAGGCCGCGCAACATCGGCTTGAGCATCCAGGGAAACCCCTGCAATATACAGCTGTAGCGATTGAAGTGCGTCACCATAACCCCTTTGGGCAGGCCGGTCGCGCCCCCGGTAAAGGCCAGCTCGCACAGGTCTTCTTTGGGATCTATGTTCACCGGTGTGGTCAGCGCTTCGTTCTCTTCAATCAGCTTTCGGAATTCATGGCAGCTCTGCGGCAAACTGCTCGAGACGTCCTGGATGTCGTAACCCGCGGTTGAGGTGACAATGATATGCTCGATCTCACAGCGATCCTTTACCCCCAGAACCCGCTCGAGATGCTCTTGTCGGCAGATCACCACCCGGCTGCCGGAACTGCCCGCCTCGTGAACCAGTCCGTCATCGGTCCGCAAAATACTGGTAGGTACCAATGCCGCGCCTGCCTTCTTAATGGCCCAGTCGCTGATGATAAACTCGGGGCAATTGGGCAAAAAGACGCATACCCGATCTCCCTTTTGCACGCCCAACCCCTGCAGGGCTGTTGCCAGTTTTTCGGACAGCAGCTTCAGCTCCCGGTATTTTATTTTGCGGTCCAGATAAAGAATTGCCGTTTGGCCGGGGTGTTTTTCAGCGGCATCGTCCAGGGCTTTATAGACCGGCTCCTCCGGGTAGGGCGCCAGGCTGTGGTCAAGCTTATAGGGCCCCAGTTTATAACTTTTCAGCCAGGGTTTGTCGGCGTAAGTCATTTTGACACCTCAAATAGTCTAATAGCTATTTTAAAATACATCAACGCAAGTGCGCTAAAGTAAGAAGTGAGCTAAAGTGACGAATTTTTTACAAGTGAGAAGTGAACTAAAGTGAATAGAGTGCCTAAAGTTGAGGAATTCTGTCATATATATAAAAAGATGGAGCATAGCGACACCACAACTTTAGTCACTTCCAACTTTAGTTCACTTTAGTCACTTTTTTTGTGCTTTGTCCCTAAAAAATTGATCTGCTTTTGGATAGCTCCAATGAGCAAAAAGGAGCACACCCGGACTTCTATCCCCACAAATCGGCTTTCAGGTCTACCAGATCCAACTCGGCCAATTTTTCAGCAGTGGGCTTGCCGGTTTCCTTATCCCAGCCGCGCATTTCATAATAGGCATCCTTAAGTATCTCCAGGGTATCTTTATCGATCACCATACCTTTGGCCGGTCCTTCCGGCAGGGGGTCTTCCATCAGCCGTCCGGGAAGCGTGTCGTGTTCGCGCCTGATGCCTTCGCGAACGCAAAAGGCCCGCATGAGGTTGTAGATCCTCTCCCCGCTTTTTCTGAAATCTGCCACGCCGAACTCCCATCCGGTGGCATGGGATATCAACTGCACATAGTCCTCGGCCGGCAGCAGGATCCCCATAAACTTGCAGGCGCCGATACAGTCGAACATCGTCAGTGCATTTTCCAGATCGATGACGACTTTGGCCTCTGCGGGATTGGCCACAAACGGATCCTCAATCGTGCTGTCCTCAACCAGTAGAAAGGGCACGTCGATGAAAGTCGGTCCCTGGACATAGGCCGTGATGTGGTCACCGCCGCGGTTGGCGGTGACATAGCTCAGTCCGGTAATTTTTGCAGCCCGCGGATCATAGGCGGGAAGTTCGAGCCCCTTGACATGCATGGCAAAATGGGCCGAACCCTGACCCAACTTTTGCGACATCGCCCTGGAACCTTCGGCCAGCAGATCACCAATACCTTCCCGTCTGGCGATTTTATCGATCAGGCTGACCACCAGCTCGCCGTCGCCAAATTTAAGCGCCAGGCCACCGGTTTGTTCATCGGTGAGGATTCCTTTTTCATAACACTCCATGGCAAAGGCAATGGTTGAGCCGGCGGTGATGGTATCCAGGCCATATTCATTGCAAAGATAATTAGCCATGGTAATCGCGTTCATATCGGCCACATTGCACTGGGCCCCAAGGGTGTTGGTGGTTTCGTATTCCGGCCCCTCACCCGAGCGGCCCGCCCATTGGCCCTCGCGAATTTCGGTTCCCCGGCCACAGGAAATCGGGCAGGCAAAACAGTTCACCCCTTTTACGAAAACTTTTTCCGTCAATGCCTGGGCGCTGACTTCATCAATCTGCTCAAAAACACCCTGCTGCCAGTTGCGGCTCGGATAGCCGCCGCGGGCATTGACCATATCAGAGACCATATTGGTACCGAAGGCTTCAAAGCCCACTTTGAGCATGGACTCCCCCAGCAAATCAAACTGTTTTTTGGCAACTTCTTTGAAGGTCTCTGCGTTTGCCAGTTTTATGGGTAGATTACCGCCACAGGCAATTGCTTTTACATTTTTGGCTCCCATCACCGCCCCCAGGCCGCAACGGCCGGCGGCGCGGTGCTTGTTGTTCATAATTGCGGCATAACGCACCCGGTTTTCGCCACCGGGCCCGATCGAAGCGATCGTTAATTTCTGGTCGGCGTCCTGTTGAATATTGTCCTCGGTCTGCGGCACGGTCTTGCCCCAGAGTCCGCCGGCATCGCACAATTCGGCCCGGCCATCGATAATCCTCAGATATACCGGTTTCGGGGAGATGTCCTCAAAAATGATGCCGTCAAACCCGCTGCGTTTCAGGGCCGGCCCGAAACTGCCGCCCGAGTTGCCATGACCCCAGATTCCGGTCAGGGGGGATTTGGCAACCACTGAATAGCGCGCGGCACTGGCGGAAAGGGTTCCGGTCAGTGGCCCGGTCATGAATATCAATTTGTTTTCCGGCCCCAGGGGGTCTGCACCCGCCGGCACTTCATCATATAAATAGCGCGTCGCCAGGCCGGCACCGCCAATAAACTTCTGGGCCCAATCCTGCCGCAGGTTTTCTTCTTCGATTCGGCCTTGCGCCAAATTGACCCTTAAAATTTTCCCCATATATCCATTGGCCATGGCTGACCCCTCCTTTCTTTACATCTTTTCATTGTGTCACCTGACTTTAGCTATACCTGTCAAAGGGTTAAGGCAACCATTTTTTTCCTGGTAGCATTCATCCGATCTTCGATATGCAGCTAACCCATGATATTCATCGTGACATAAAATCCTATTCTTGCTAAATAGATGCCTATAGGTGGATCCAGCCATTTATTATACGGATTGACATTAAAATTCAGTCATTAATCAAGCACGTTTATACTAATGAAAGATTGTTGGCAAAGCAGCTTTTTAGAAAGAAGAGAGTCAAAAATATGGATGTGATCATTGTCGCAGGCGTGTCAAAAGACCAGGGCAAACAATACAGCGTGTATCGGAATTACCAATTGACCCGTCAGGGCAAAGTGATGACCTACACGAATCTCAGGGAGCTATTTGGCTTCTCAGTACCGGATGAGCCCGAGGGTCAAATGCCCTATTTGGCCGGAATCTATTTATACAATTACCTGACCCGCAGGGGGCTGCAGTGCGCGCTGATCAACTTCTTGGACCGTCAAATAGGTGACCTCGAGAAACTACTGAGCAATAACCCCACCATTATCGCAATATCCACAACCTATCTGAACAGCATCAGGGAAGTCAAGCAGGTCACAGAAACAATTCGGAAGCATGCGCCAGATGTCAAAATTGTTGTCGGCGGAACGCTGATATTTAATAGTTATGACCTTTACCGGCGAAAGGACACAGATTATGACACAGGCAGTTGCGCGCAAGACTATTTCTTTGTCAACGAGGAAAAGCACTTCCGGGAAGACATTGACGTATTCGTGATCGATGAACAGGGCGAATCCACCCTGGCCCAGCTTGCCATGCGTATAAAAGATGGTAAGGATTACTGCGACCTTTCTAACCTTGCATATTATCGGGACGATCGACTGATAATTACGAATCGCGTGCCGGAGGACAATTCTTTTTCAGAGGATCTGATTGATTGGGAACAAACACCTCAAGCGTACCTGCATCCGGTTTTTCCAATGCGAGGATCCCGAGGGTGCCCTTACAAATGTGGTTTTTGCAATTTCGGACCGGGTAGAACATTCAGATTGAAACCGCCGGAAATTTTTTCAAAAGAACTTGCAGCCCTGGTAAACACCGGCATCGTAAAAGTTATCCGCTTCACTGACGACAATCTGTTCCTCAACCGGAAACAAGTCGAGATATACTGTCGTCAGATTTTGAAGAGCGCACCAGGAGTTAAATGGACGTCGTTTATTCGTGCCTCTTCGATTACGCGGGACAACGTGGCGCTGCTCAAAGACTCGGGTTGCGTGCTCGCCCAAATTGGCATTGAGTCGGGTGATTCTGGAATTTTAAAAGAGATGAATAAACGCGCAACACCGGAGATGTATCTTGAAGCCATCGATTTATTGAACGGCCACGGCATCAGTACCCAACTCTACATTATTATCGGATATCCGGGAGAAACCCGGGAGACCGTTAACAATACCGTGGCACTGCTCAATCAATTTGCGCACGAAGGCCCGGCTATAAATCAGCTGCTTGTTTTCCCCTTTGGGTTTATTCCACTCTCTCCGGTCTACGAACCAACGACCGCTCGTAAATACGATCTTAGCGGATATATGCAACAGTGGACGCATCAAACAATGACATCCCAGCAAGCAATGGAGCACGCTCTAAACATCTATGACCGCGTGCAGAATCTGCACCCAAATTATGGGGTAGAGGAATTTCATCAAATGCAAGGCGCTAAACTCAAGAAAGTGTATCAGCTGCGCGCAAAGATCCACGCCGCCGAGCGCGCCCATGAACACCAGGACACATTGGACCGACTTTGGGGTGATCTCAAGGCCGTGGTGGCTTCATAAATGGCAAGCCACCTAAGGTGGCGAAAGTGGGCTGTGGCAGCTAAGGCAAGGTTAAAACGAGATTGAGTTTAGATCAGGTCGGTAGCGCAAATTCTGTTGTTTTGTTGACCGTCATCCGGACAATCCTGCCATCTTCCTCCAGATACCGCAGATGCGAAATCGCTTCTCCGAGGGCAAACCATTTTTGGGCCACCGGAAACTGGTCCCAGCTCTCACAAGCAATATCCCAGGTCATATGCGCAGCCATTTGAAAGGCGCTCAGCGGGCCTTTTTTCAGAATGGTGAGCACCTCATCTAATCGGTGGGCATGATGTTTTTTCAACTCCTCGATTCTGGCTTTGGGATCGTCAATCAGACGGCGGTGCCCGGGCAAAACAAGATCGATCGGTAATTGGTAAACCTTATCGAGGCTGGCCAGATAATCCTTTAAGGGATTGGCGGTATCCGACCAGCATTGGATGTTGGGCGTTATATCGATCAAGATATGATCGCCGGCCAGTAGAATCTTCTTGTCTTGATCATACAGACAGGTGTGCCCCAACGTATGACCGGGGGTTGTGACACATTTGAAATGATAGTCAGCGACATCAATACGATCACCATCATCCAAAATCTTCAATTCCGGAATCCAATCAGCGCCATATTTGGCTCCGGGATGCTTATCCAGAGCCGCTTCCAGCTCATTTTCTGGAAAACCACTTCGCGCGGCATAATCAACCATGGCCCCAAAACCTTCCCAGGATTCCATCAGTTCTTTTTCCGGCCGGCTAAATAGGATGTTGGTGGTATCCGTGGCCAGCTTTGACACCAGGCCGAAATGATCGGCGTGCAGATGGGTGACAAAAATATCGCTTTGGGCAAGATCAATTCCCAGGGCCGCCAGCCCCTTGTGCATGGCGTCCAGGCACTCTTTGCGGTTTAAACCCGTATCAACAATGAGGCTTCTTGAAGAATCCTTGATAATATAGGAATTTAGATATTTTAGCGGGCTGTCCGGTAACGGAATTTTGTTTCGAAACAGACCGGGTAATACTTCTTCACACATAACCTTAATCTTTTTGGGCTGTAAGGATCTTCCGTCATGGGATACTGGTTCCGCGTATCAGTAAAGCCGCATGTTGAAGATCATCGTAAACGTTTACTTGGCTTTCTTCATCTCGCGACAGGCGTCGGCAATCTTGGCGGCACTGAATCCCAGTGTATCGCTCAGATAGGGCACGTCTCCGACCTCCCCGAATCGATCCTGGGCGCCCAATCTTTTGACTTTGGCGGGATAGTTATCGGCCAGCACCTCGCAGACCGCCCCGCCCAGTCCCCCGATCACATTCTGGTTTTCAGCGGTAACCACGACCCCGGTTTTTTTGACTGATTCCAGCAAGGTATTGACATCAAAGGGTTTAACCGATGGATAGTGGATATGCTCAACATGAACACCCTCTTGATACAATGATTTAACCGCCTCGAGCGCAAGCTGGGTGGTTAAACCCGTCGTGACCAGGGTGACATCTGAACCTTCCGTTAAAACTCGGGCTTTTTGCGGATCAAATTCATAGCTTTCGTCAAATATGGGCGAATGGACCTCTCGAATCAGTTGCATGTATTCGGGTTTTTTGCTGGCAGCCATATATTTGACCGTGGAGCGAAGTTCATAGACATCCGCAGGGCAGTAAACGCGCATGTTCGGCATGGCACGCATGATCGCCAGGTCCTGAAAGCACATATGCGTGGCGCCATTTTTGGCGGTTGTGACACCCGGCGCGGTGCCAACGATTTTTACCGGGTTTTCGGCATAGGCAATTGAAATCGTGATCTGGTCATAAGCCCGGCGGGTGGCAAAGGGGGTAAACGTGGCACAGAAGGGCACCATCCCCTCGTTTGCCAGACCGGCCGAAATACCGATCATGTTGGCTTCGGCAACCCCGACATCGAAAAAACGATCCGGAAACGCTTCCCAGACCCGGGGAACCGTGCCCGATGATTTTCCCAGGTCGGCTTCCAGGCAAACGACATTGCTGTTTTCGGTCATCAGTTCAATAAGGGTATCGGTATAGACGACCCTTAATTCTTTCTCGTGTAGCTTCATTCTTTTTTTCCTTCTGTCCAGTTAAAATGAAACGGCTCCTCGTCGTCTTCAACGCAGACGCCCCCGATGACCCTTTTGCGCTCGTCCTCATCAGGGATGCTGATGAAATGGCATTCAATGCGATTCTCGTAGCAGACGTTGCCTTTGGCCTTGACGGTGTGGGCCACAATCATTGCCGGTTTATCTTTGACGGCGATAGCCTTGTTGATGGTATCAAAAATCTCCTCCCAATCATGGCCATCCATCTCAAACACCTCCCAGCCAAAGGAGCGCCATTTATCCACCAATGGCTCCAATGACACGATTTTTGCAACTTCAGCGTCGATTTGCATTTTGTTGTAATCGGTGATGACCACCAGGTTGTCCAGTTTGTGATGGGCCGCAAACATCGCCGCTTCCCATATCTGGCCTTCCTGAGATTCACCGTCGCCCACGATGCAAAAGACATTATTGGTTCTTTTCTTAAGTTTGCTGGCCAGAGCAATTCCATTGGCACATGACAACCCCTGCCCCAGCGAGCCTGCTGTTTGATCAACGCCGGGCGTAATGACCTGGTCCACATGACTCGGCAATTTTGTGCCGTTGGCATTCAAGGTCAGCAGCACGTCTTTGGGGAAATAGCCCCTGTAGGCCAGCGCGGTATACAGGGTCGGACCGGCATGTCCTTTGGACAAGATAAAACGGTCTCGATCTTCCCAGCGGGGCTCGTCCGGTTTAAGATTCATAATTCTGAAATAAAGGCTGATGATAATTTCCACCAGACTGAGGGAGCCGCCAATGTGCCCGCCGCCCGCCCGGCACATGATATCCGTCACAATGTAGCGAAATTCTTTGGCCAGCTGATCCAACTGGTCCCTGCTCTCGATTTTGTTAATTTCCATAAAAATCTCCTCGAAACTATCTCAAAAATACATCAAAGAAAGTGCTCTAAAGTTTAAAGTGATCTAAAGTGATCCCGCTACAGCGGGATTGAGGAATTCTATTATTTTTATAAAAAGATGGAGCAAAGCGACACCAAAACTTTAGGCACTTTAGCTCACTTTAGTCATTTTAGGCACTCGTTGTTTTCTTGAAGCGTAATCTACTATTCATGAGACAGTACCCTAGACTCCCAGTTCTTGTTTAAGCCAGGCCTTAACATCGTCATCCAGCGCATACACGCCCTTGAGTTCGCAAACATCTTTTTCAAAACGGTTCGGAAGCTCGAATTCCGCCAACTCGAGCGCTTCTTCAGAGTTGCGGCGGATCAAATAGATCAAATAGGGCTTGCGCCAGCAATTAACAACAAAATAGGTGGTATAATCACTTTTGGACCGGATGACATATTTTCCGCTGCCCCAGTCCGTATTGCCCCATTCCAGATATTGTTTGACGGCCTCTTCAGGCGTCATATCCCATTCAATCTCATTGATTAGGTCGGTATCTTTTTTTAGTTCCTCTAATGACAGCATTTCGTATGCCTTTCTGAAGGTAGTGCGGGCCACCGTGCCCGCATACTTTAGGTCGGCACAGTGGCCGACCCTACTATCATAAAATTGCCTTATCGGCGCCGCTGGCATATGGGTGCCGACAGGTGCAACCCGTCTCCCGTTTGTCCGTTGGCCGGTAAAAAAAATAAATCAGACAGCTTTCTTTTTTTAACGGGCGATACGCGCTCAACGGAACAACGCGCTCAACCTAAAACGGTAATTTTGCCGTTTCGAGCAAATCCGGGTGATCGCCTAAAAACCGGTATAAGGTGGCTCGGCCCACACCCAGAAGTTTGGCGGCTTTGACCTTATTTCCGCCGGTTCTTTCCAGGGCCGTTCGCACCGAGTCCGAATCCAGTTTGCGGGATGGCCCCCGCCGCATGCAGATATTTTCAAGATCGCGAAGCTCCAGCGGCAGATCATCGGCAGAAATCACCCGCCCGTTGGACTTCACAATGGCAAACTGAATCGCATTTTGTAATTCACGCACATTCCCCGGCCAGCGATAATCCAGCATCAACGACATGGCTTTGCTGGAAATCTTCAGTTTTTTTTTGCCGTAACGCTCCCGCGCTTCCTGTAAAAAATGTTCGCTCAGAAGGGGAATGTCGATTTTGCGGTCACGCAGCGGCGGAAGATGGGTGGGGATCACATTCAGCCGGTAGTAAAGATCTTCCCGGAATTTGCCGCGCTTAACTGCTTCTTTCAGATTTTTGTTGGTGGCGCTGATCACGCGCACATCAACGCTAATCGTCTGTTCTCCGCCGACCCTCTCAAACTGGCCTTCCTGTAAAAAGCGCAGAATTTTGGCCTGCATATTATTTGAAAGCTCGGTTACCTCATCCAGAAACATCGTACCGGTGTCTGCCAGTTCAAAACGCCCCTTTTTATCCCGGATGGCGCCGGTAAAGGCGCCTTTCACATGTCCGAAAAGTTCACTTTCAATCAGGCCCTCCGGCAGGGCCCCGCAATTAATCGGGACAAAGGGCGCGCCGCCGCGACGGCTTTCGCTGTGGATGGCCGCAGCCACAAGCTCCTTGCCGGTACCGGTTTCACCGGAGATGTGAACCGGATAATCATAATCGGCAACATCTTTGATCTGTTTAAAGAGCGATATCATCTTGCTGTCCTGGCCGATGATGTTGCCAAAACTGGTCAGCTCCCCGGCACGCTCTTTGAGACTGAAAATATCGGTAACATCCTTAAATGATGTCAGTACACCGGTATGCTGTTCGCTGGCATCCCGCATGCTGGTTACCGTCATCTCGATGCGTCTCAACTCGCCTCTTTTGGTGCTGATGTTCAGCGTGTATTCCGATTTTTCAGCCAGTTTGGGCGGATCTTCACAAAAGACACAGCGCTCCCCGCAAAATGGACTGCCAAAGGCCTCATGGCAATCCCGGCCCAGTATGTCTTCACGCCGGTAACCGGTGATGCGTTCGGCTTCGGTATTGAAAAAAAAGATGCACCGGTCCATGTCGTGGGCAATAATCCCTTCTTTGAGATTATCCAGGACATTTTCCAGGTTATCCCGGTGGCACATTAAATTTTCTAAAGAATAATCCGACATCATAAAAATTTTTCTTCGATCATATCTGCCAGCGGCACCACATCTTCAAATCCGAATTTTGGAACCTTTAATTGGAGATCAACATCGGTCACCACTGCAATCAGAAGCTCATCATTTTCTAAGAGCGGTTCGGAATGCCGCGCGGAGCGCACGATTTCAATCTTCGGTTTGTTCCCTGTTTTGTAACCCTCGGTAATAACCAGATCAACATCTTTAAAATAGCCCAGCAGGCTATCCATGTCGCCGGAGTGATCATTTCTGACCATAGCAATTTTTCCGGGTGAGTGAAAAATAACGGTATCGGCACCCGCGGCTTTATGTCGGGAACTGTCCTTGCCCGACCGGTCGATGTCGGGGTTATGGTGCGAGTGTTTAATGGTGCCGATTGTGTATCCGCGTTTTTTGAATTCGGGAATCAGCTTTTCAATAAGTGTGGTTTTGCCGGATTGAGAGCGTCCGACAATCGATACAACCGGTGGCATAAGTCTAACCTATTACATTAAGATTCTACGATTATTTTTTACCGCGAAGGCCACAAAGAAACAAATTTTTTAATTTTGTTCTAATCTTGGTGTGTCTTCGTGTACTATGTGTTCTTTGTGGTGAACAACGAAACATCAATTAACCTGAAATTACATCCTTCACAACCGATAATGAAATGACCGGCTGCCGGGTAGCAAAGCAAAACTAAGGTGCAAAAAAAAGAATGTCAAGCCATTTGAACGTTAGCCGCTCTATAGTTCTGGCCAAAGATCACCCAACTGATACAACCGTAAGGATAAAAAAGTATTGATATCTTAATTCTAACGATTATCATAGCAAAAATATTATCAAAGGCTCAGGGATCAGCGGTTCAATGTTTAACGATTTGTTAAATTAGTTTTATTTGTTTTATTGGTTGAATTGGTTGGCATAAACCGAACCAATTGAACAAATTAAACCAATCAAACCAATCTAACGGTATAATAGATGCCTTGAGTGCCGGGCTTATACATACTTTGTGAGTCCGTGGCTAAATAAAATTTAATATGGACCCCATCCTCGAAGTAAAAAATCTGGTAAAAAAATATGACAAGATCGTGGCGGTTGACGGGATCAGCTTTGCCCTGCGGCAGGGGATCTGTTTCGGTCTGCTGGGTCCGAACGGCGCCGGTAAAACCACGACGATTGAAGTCATTGAAGACGTTATCCCGCCAACAGCCGGTGAGGTTTTTTACAAGGGCACTGCCCGCACACCATCATTTCGGGAAAAGGTTGGCATTCAGTTTCAGAGTACGGCTCTGTTAAATCTTCTGACGGTTCGGGAAACATTAGAAACATTTCAAAGCTTTTTCAGGAAGACCGCTACCATAGAAGAGCTGGTGAAGCTGTGCCGGCTGGCTGAATTCCTGGATCAATACAATGACAAGATATCCGGCGGGCAACGCCAGCGCTTCCTGCTGGCCCTGGCCCTTATCAATCGGCCCGAGCTGCTCTTTTTGGATGAGCCTTCAACGGGCCTGGATCCCCAGGCCAGGCGTAATTTATGGGACTTAATCCAGGGAATCAAAGCTGAAGGTAAAACCATCATTTTGACCACCCATTACATGGAAGAGGCGCAGTATCTCTGCGATGAAGTGGCTATCATGGATTACGGCAAAATCATTGCGCAAGGATCTCCCGATGAGCTGATTCGACAATACAGCCGCGGGATTACTGTGGTCCTACCCAAGGCACATTATGCTCTTAAGGCAAACAGTTTTCCGCTGCCTGTCCGTGAAGTCAAAGACACCATCGAGATTAAAACCGATGATGTCAATCAGTGTCTGGAGCAACTCATTTCCCATGATATCGATTTATCCGATATCACGGTCCGGACGCCCAATCTGGAAACAGTATTCTTGAATTTGACCGGACGTAAACTGCGAGAATAATCATGAGCTTAAAACGCCTGTGGTCCATTTTAAAGGCCAGAAATCTGGAGTTCTTCCGCGACCGTTCGGCTTTCGGCTGGAATTTTTTATTCCCCTTTCTGCTGGTTGCCGGGTTTGGAATTATCTTCGGCGGCAAGGCCTACACGGAGTATAAAATCGGCGTATTTCCGTCCGAATCAGCCCAGGTCTCCATCGAGCGGCTCAACATCCCGCAGCGTTTTAAAGATATGAACTATCTTAAATTTATCGGATTTCAAAATGCCGAAGAAGGCCTGGAAAAGCTAAAGCATCACCGCATTGATTTTTTGATAAAAACCGGCAATGGATCCCATAAATACTGGGTCAGCGATACTTCGCCCAAGGGATATGTTGTCGAGCAAATGTTTAAAGCCAGCCTGCTTCCCCCTGAAAGCGCCGCCAACGCCCAAAGAAAAGAAATTCAGGGAAGCGCAATCCGCTATATCGACTGGCTGTTTCCGGGTATCCTGGCGATGAACATGATGTTCAGCGCGCTCTGGGGCGTTGGATATGTTGTGGTGCGCTATCGTAAAAACGGCGTACTTAAGCGACTCAAGGTCACACCCTTAACGGCCTTTGAGTATATAACGGCCCAGGCCATTTCACGAATTTTTCTGCTCATGTTTACCCTGGTGATTGTCTGGACCGGATGCGATCTCATTTTTGCATTCGAAGTGCAGGGCTCCTATGTCGATTTGTTTATTATTTTTTTTCTCGGCAGCCTGAGCCTGACGGCCCTGGGTCTGGTGCTGGCTTCCCGAGGAACCAGCGAGGAATTTACCACGGGAATTTTAAACTTTATCTCCTGGCCGATGATGTTTCTATCCGAAGTCTGGTTTTCGCTGGAAGGCGCACCGGGGTGGGTGAAAAGTTTCGCAAAAATTTTCCCGCTGACCCACATGCTCACCGCCGCCCGCAAGATCATGCATGACGGCGCCGGATTGATCGATGTCGGCTCGCAAATTATGATTCTTTCGCTGATGACCGTGGGTTTTTTAACGCTGGGGGCTGCATTATTCTCGTGGAACAAGTAGAATCTATCACAAAAATGCGTCTAAGTGTCCAGGGCCGCGTTGTCCCGCCCGAGTTGAAATACTCACGTACTCCGTGTACGCTCCGTTTTCAACTCGCGGGACGCCTTGCCCTGAACCCCGATCCACAATTTTTGAGATAGATTCAAGAAGCGGTCTTAAACGTGCGTTAAGGCAAGTGCATTAAAGTTAAGAGTGATCTAAAGTGACTAAAGTTGAGGAATTCTGTCAATCATATAAAAAAGATGGGGCCTCGCGACTCCTTAACTTTAGTCACTTCACACTTTAGTTCACTTTAGTCACTATCATTTTGTGTTTTCTGCTCTTGGTTTTGTGGCTGGGATTTAGCGGCAGCGGGATTGGCCTGGACCGCTTTTTTCCGGGGAATAAATTCAGCTATAAAATGAGTGGAATGAATAACTGAGATGGTTTTAACGGCCACAAAAATGGAACCAAGCACCAGCAGATAGACCAGGCTGCCTTCAACCCGGTTGAGCAAGCCCTCCACGGCCATAGCGATGTAAAGCAACAGAAAGATTTCTAGAATTGCATTGAGCAGCCCGAGCAAATAGTGGCGAGTATAAAAATAACCGCCTCCCGGAAAAAGAATAGCCAGAATATAGGCAATGATTTTGTTTTTAAACTTTAAACCACAGGACTCGCAGACATATTTTGCGGCTGTCAGCAGCCGGGTGCACTGCGGGCAAAGGTGAAATCGTTCGCCCACCTGACTTTTGGTCCCCGAGAAGGGCTTTTGTTTAAGCAATGCCCTGATTTTTTTCCTTTCCGACAGCGCAATGGCTTTAAACTTCTCTATTTTGCCGGATTTTGTATGCTGCACAACCAGGGTTCCGCCCTTTAGCTCAATGGATTGGCAACCGGAGTAGTAAATCTGAGAGAGCGATTGCTTGAATTTGTAATTCGGGGTGGTCGGCACATGAAAAATTCGATGATTGGTAAAGACAAACAGGGAGCGTTTAAGATAAACAAATAAGAAGCCGGTAACATATTGGGGCAGGGATGTAATCGGAGAATATCCGGTCGAAACCTGCAAAATCTTCTCACCGGTTTTCAAAAAGGGTTTGAGAAAGGATAATTTGACAATAAATTTGCGCTGCCGATTTTCAATTCGTTTTTTATAAATTTTTTTATGATTGGAAAACAGGGTTTCGCGATCAACCGGCAGCCCAAAAATCTGCGGCCCCATTATGCCGGTCGGTTCAAAGGCTTTATCTGCCATCTACAGTAATACTCCTTCCCTTTATTCAGTGTCTCCCCAAGTGGTCCCATCAATCTCAAAATTGAAAAACAGCATTTTAAATTTCTAGTAAAATAATACTGTTTTAAGACCAGTTCTATATTAATATATATAATATCATAAAGAAGTAAAGATTAAACAATGCCGGTGATAATACCGGAGTCGTTGGGGGTTTGGACGGTAAGGCGTTGGATATCCTTTGCGCCGGCGGCGGCCAGCATGTCCATGAGCTGCTGTTCTGAATAGGCTTGTCCGGAATCGGTTCCCAGCAGCATATTGAGGGAAAAAAGGGCTGGGAAAAGGGGGCCGTCCATGGAATTATCAAGGATAAATTCATGAATGATAAGGATTCCACCCTGTTCCAGCGCGGCAGCCGCTTTTTCAATAATTTTTTTGCACTCCTCCGGACCTTCACCGTGCAGAATGTGGGAAAGCCAGACCGCATCGAAGCGGCTCTCAATATCATCTTTCAGATAATTACCACCCTGAAAATCAATCCGATCCGACAGATCAAAGCGCTTAATGGTTTTTTCGGCAAATGGCCGGGAGGTGGGCAAGTCAAAAACAGTGGCTCTTAATTGCGGATTGTGGCGGCAAAAATGAATCGCATAGGTGCCGGGGCCGCCCCCCAGATCAAGCAGATGCCGGCAGGAGGAAATATCAATTTTAGGAATGAGCATCGGCGCCATATTCATGGCCATGTTAAACATGCCCATTAAAAAACTTTCTCTCCATTCTTCATCGTTGAAGGTGGACCGCTCACGAATCGCCTGACCGGATTGAACGCTCTGATCCAGCCGCGACCAGGATTCGACCAAGTGGTGGTGATGCATTATGATATTGCCGAGGTATTTAGGGGAGTCTTTGGAAAGAAATTCTCTGGCAGAAGACGTGTTGACGTATTTATCATCTGCTTTTGTCAGCAGTTCCATGGCGACCAGCGCACTGAGCAGCCGTTGCATGCCTCTGGACGAGGTCTTTAGCCTGTCCGACACTTCTGCACTTGCCAACTGCTCCTCGCCCAGGCAGGTAAATACATCCAGCTTAACGGCGGCATGCAGGGTGCAGGTCTTCCAGAAGTACCCGGATAGCTCGAGTAGTTCGCCGGGGTTCCATTTGTGATTCGCCATCGTCGCTATTTTTTACTGAGATTTCGTCTATGATGGGGGTTTTTCCCCATTTGCGATTCGTGCCTTTTTTTCTTTATCAGACAACAATTCCCAGGCACGCCGTTCGGGCGTCATCGTCCAGAAGGGAGTGCCATCTTTGGTAAGGCGGACTTTTACGATTTCAAAGTCGGGATCTTTTTTAATCTTGGCGGCCATAAAAACATCCTTGCCGTCAATTTCGGCCCAGACGCCTTTTACTTTGATGCGCTCATTTTTCTTCAGCGGTATTTCGCTGGGTTTTCGATACCAGGTTGGGCAGAGATGAACTTCAATAAGATCGCCTCCTTCGAGCACCTCGACCGCGGTGGCCGGTGACATACCCGGCATCGGTATGACTTCTTTGGCCCGCACATACCAGGCCCGGATCGTTTCGAATTCTCTAACATCATAATGCTTGTTGTATTCGCTGCCGATCTCCCAGCCCGCCATCAATTTGGGATCAACATCTTCGGCGTTAGCCATCATGAAGTTTGCCGCAAAAATCAAAATTATTAATATTTTTAAAACATTGTGGTATCTTTTCATATAATCCTCCTCTATAAAGACTGGAATGGCCCAACTCGTATGGAACCTATTTTATTGATTATATTATATCCATCGAAATCAGTTTTGCAACTCTGAAATTAGCCGAGTACCGTGGACAAAATTGGGCTGTTTTATATAGAAACAGACGGTTATAGTCTCAAATGGGTTTACAAATCTCTATAGAAGTATTTGTTCAATTGGTTTTATTGGTCTTATTGGTTGAATTCGTTGGCTTAAACCGAACCAATCGAACGAATTAAACCAATTAAACAAATGTAACGTTCGCCAACTGACTGACACTTGAAATCCGTCACCTTAGTTTGGACCAAGTTGAAAACGCTGCTGACATTAGGAGACAGAATACAACAACTGCCCCTCCCCGTACACCGCCACCGGGTAACTGGCCAGATCGAAGGGATCCCCGTTCCAGCAAACAAAAGATGCCCATTTGCCTTTTTCCAGTGTGCCGAGTCGGTTATCAATTCCCAGAATTTTGGAATTACGACGTGAAATTAATTCAATGGCCTGTTGTTTGGATAAACCGGCCCGCAAAAACCATCGGGTTTGCAGCAATAGCTGACGTGCAAGGGTTACCGGATGATCCGTCATAAGACCAAATTCAACACCGGATTCCACCAGGAAGCGTACATTGCGCCGGTCCTCATGTTTAAGTTCCACTTTATAAGCGAATGAATCGATCGGACCGTAAACAACCGGAATTTTGCGCTTCTTTAATTCCTGAAAAATCTCCGGCCGGTGAACATCCCCGGCGTGATCAACGGTAACCTTAATTTTAAATTCATCAACCAGTCGCAAAAGTGCGGCAATATCATCTATTTTGTGGACGTGCGCGCGCAGGCGAATTTTACGACTCAATAAATTCCGCAGCACCATATCTTCAGCAGAAAACTGGATATCTTCCTTTTTGCTGCCCCTGGCTTTACGGTATTTTTGAATCTTCTGCCGCACCTCATCCAACCGGCTGCGCAGCATGGCAACGGCCCCCATGCGGGTGGTGGGGCGTTTGCCTTTCCAGGCTTTTGTTTTCATGGGATTGAACCCAAACGCGCCTTTTAGTCCGGCACGGGTAATTAAGGCGTCTGTGCTGGAGGCGGCGTAATTTCTAATAACCGCCGAAAGGCCACCGATAATATTGCCGCTGCCCGGCAGCACACACGAGTATAAGACGCCCATTTCCACTGCGTCTTTTAGCGCCTTATCATCCATTTGGATTGAATCCAGCGCATCTGTCAGCACCAGAATGGGATCTTGGTGTTCATTGGCCTCCCCTTCGGTATTGGGCTCCCCGGCACGCTCCATACCGATGTGGCTATGGGGATCAATAAAGGCAGGGGTCAGCACATCAAATTTTCCTAAATTGCGGCCGGTTTTTGTTTTTGAAATGGCGCTGATCTTTTTAGCGTTAAACAAAAGGTGCGCATTCGAAAGCATTTTTTTTCCGGTGTAGATGGTCTTGGCAGAAACGTAATTCATAACAAATCCTTATCAGGTTAGGTGTGGGCATATTTAAAATTTTAAAATCCGCTTATCATCAAAGATGATCTCCTGGTATCCGAACAGTGCGCTTAAATGGTGCAAGAAGGCATGTTGGCCTTTATTCTGCCACAATTTGGAAATGGCGGCATTTGCATTTCTATACTGGTCCTCATTTTCTTGAAGCGACAACGGGCGGTCCGGGCTCGACATATCAGCAATGGTCTCGGAAATTAAATTCAGCCACATCTGGCTGGCGCCCATAATAAAATAAGGCCAGTTTTTTTGAATGGAAGGCGGCCAGGAGGCATCACTGGTGTCTTCGATGCGGGGTTTGGTGATTCTGCCCGTATTATCATACTGATCTTTAATCATTAATCCGGCCGATTTTATTTCCGACAGCAATTCATTCGAACGCAGCATAATAAAGACCCGATAGGCCGTTTTTGCAGGAGCATAAAAAATAAAGCTAAACTGATGGCCAGCATGGTCCCGAACTGCGCGGCGGTGAAATCGCCAGAGATTAATTTCATCCTTGTAATGCGCCAGAGCCGGCGCAACGATTTTATGGGCAATGAGTAAATCCAAATGCCAGTTTGCCTTTTCTTCTGCCGGCCAGTGCATGCGAAATTTTGCAAACCACCATCCATAGGATGAGGCGATCTCTAGTGGTGGCGCAACCGTCTCTGGTGATTTGGTCGGACCTGTTATGGCACATCCTGTGATAACCATCATTAAAAAAATGAGTAAAACCGATATCAATCGGCAAGCAAACTTATTTCGTACCATTTCACTCCTCTATTTTGCTTTCCATACCAAACCGCCATTTGTGCTTTGTTACGTTCGCTTTGACCGCTGTAATTGAATGGTGACAAGATTTTTCGGATCCGGGCACCCCAGTTGAATGCTGTCTCCCTTCCACCACGGCAGCGAGCCCCCGAACTGGAAGGTCTGCAGGCTGGGAAATATATCGTGGTAGAACCAGCCGCACAGCCCCCCGGAGTCAAAACAGCTGATTTCAAAGGTTTCCCCCTCTTTATGGCATGCATCGCATTCGCCCTTGACGCTTAAAACGGTGGCTTTGATTTGATAGCCCAATTGTGGATCGTGTGCCATTTTCATTCCTCCTCGCATACGGATTACCTCTCACGCAAAGCCGCTAAGCCGCAAAGCGTGATGATTTAATCATAAAAACTTTGCGCATTTGCGTGAGATTTCATAATTTTGCTACTCACTCATACGTTTAAACCAGGTTTTTGGCTACCAGCCGGGAAAAATGTTCAAACGATCGGTCATAAGTGCGCTCGCGGTCATTGGGAAAGCAGCAGGCGGGCAGCTCACGGCTGGACAGATGATAACTCAGGCAATCGCAGCAATTCCCTTTCCGCGGGCAGGGTTCGTAACTGCAATTGCAATTTTTAAGATTCTGCTCGGTTTTGCATTCCATCGAGATCTCCTTCTTCAATACCGGATTCACATATAATTGTTTTTAATCACCGCCTCCAGGGGTCTTAGTTTTATGGATTCCTGGGGATCGGACTCGAAGTAAAGAATATATTCTTTATATATGCCGCCCAATAAGATGTCGATCCTGCGGGTTCGTTTGATAAATATCCCATTTTTATCATAGACGATATCGCCTTTATCGTCTTTGACAATCGAAATGGCAAATAAATCCTGTTTGCCCACTTTTACCGTAAATCGGTCGCCCACTTTGAAACCGCTATCATTTAACTGATTTTTATGAATAAATATTCCTTTGCGATCGGAATCGTAATTCGCAACGGGCAAATCAGAAACGTCTTTTTTTGATATCATTGAATCCTTCCTTCCGCACAACCGCAACTTATCTGCCCATATCATGAACCGGCTGCATATTCCATTGCAAAATCTCCGAATCTGAGTCCAACTAAATTTGACAGGCCAACGGCGATCCTTTACAATTTTAGACATGATCGTCCACAAATCTAAAGTATTCTGGATTGCCGGCAGCATTTTTGCTCTGACATTTGCCGTTCTGTTCATCATCCGCCTGGGGATATTGGAGACACTCTTATTCCGCCCGCGCACCCTGTCCCTGGAATCGATCAATACCGTCGCTGAACGTGATACCTGGATGAACATTTTCCAAAATGAACGTAAAATCGGTTTCTCCCATACCCGATTTTATGAAGATACGACCGGTTACCGCCTGACCGAGGCAGTTCAAATGCGCATCAACACGATGGGGATGATTCAGGATATCAGCCTCAACACCAACAGCCGGCTCAATCCGGATTTTACGCTCAAGGAACTGGATTTTGAAATCAGTTCAGGCCGATTTCGCTTTTCGGTCCGGGGTTCTGTTGATGGAAATAAGCTGCAGGTGACGACCGAAAGCGCCGGTTCGAGCCGTCAATTTGAAATCCCGGTTCAAGGAAAGACTTACCTGATCAACAGCATTATGGGTGCCATGACCACCACCGATCTGAGGCCAGGTGACAAATATGTTTTTAATATTTTCGATCCGGCTTCGATGGGCCAGGCTGAGGTCATTACGGAAGTTATCGGCCGGGAGTTCATTGATATCGGAGAGCTAAACCAGCCGGCCACCAAAGTCTCTTTGAATTTTAAAGGGGTATCGCAGATGGCCTGGATTGGAAAAGACGGGGACATTATTAAGGAAAAAGGGTTGTTGGGGATCAATTTGATAAAAACGGACCGTGAAGATGCCCTTGACGGGCTATCCATTGAATCCAGCCAGGATCTTACAAAAATTGCTTCGGTGGCTGCCAATGTCACACTTGACAAGGTTGAAGCGCTTAACGTGTTGAAGGTTAAAATCCAGGGAATCCCGTTTGAAAAACTGCAGCTCCAGGGCGGCCGGCAAACGTTTAATGGGCAAGTTTTGACCGTTAAAAAAGAAACTCTGACAAATCTGGCCTCAGAACTTCAGACCGAAAATCTGGCAGCATTGGAAAAAATATTTTTAAAGCCCGATCCGTTTATTCAATCCGACAATCAAAGGATCCGGGACCAGGCCCGTGAAATTTTAAAAGACGCGCCGGATGCCCCCCCGCTAGCCCGGGCCAAAATGCTGCTGGATTGGGTGCATACCCATATTAAAAAACGCCCGGTCCTATCGCTGCCCGATGCGCTTTCAACCCTTGAAAATCGTGTGGGCGATTGTAATGAACATGCCGTATTGCTGGCCGCACTGGCACGGGCAGCCGGAATTCCCACGCGCATTGAAGCCGGGCTGGTGTATTTAAAGGGTCGCTTTTACTATCATGCCTGGAATCTTATGTACCTGGGGCAATGGATCACCGCTGACTCCCTTTTCGGGCAGCTGCCGGCCGATGTCAGCCATCTGCGCTTTGCAACCGGTTCCCCCGAACAGCAGCTGGACATCCTGAGTATCATCGGCAAAATCCAGCTGGCGGTAATAGAATAGCCTGTTGCCGACTTCTTTTGCTTTTCAATAATTTTGGGCAGGCGGGACCGAAGTATGATATAATCCAAAAAAGTGCCTAAAATGCCTAAAATTGGAAGTGCCTAAAATTAAGGCATTCTGTCGATTTTAAATTTAGCTCATGATCGAACTAACAGACCTGACAAAAAAATACGGTGAGTTCCAGGCGGTGAATGACCTGAACCTTTGTGTTAAAAAAGGAGAGGTTTTTGGATTTATCGGCCCCAACGGCGCCGGCAAAACCACCACCATTAAAATGATGGGCGGCATTCTCGAGCCGACCAAAGGTTTGGTGAAAATTGCCGGCATTAACATGCGGGAAGAGCCTGAAAAAGCCAAAAGTAAAATCGGTTTTATTCCCGACCGGCCCTATCTGTACGAAAAACTCACCGGCATGGAATTTTTAAGATTCACCGGGGATTTGTACGGGGTATCCGAAGACGCATTTGAGGCAAGCGCTTTTAAAATCCTCAAAGATTTTTCGCTGGCGGACTGGGCCGATGAGCTGGTTGAATCCTATTCCCACGGTATGAAACAACGGCTGATTATGTCGGCAGCCCTCCTGCACGATCCGGAAGTGATTATCGTAGATGAGCCCATGGTGGGACTCGATCCGGCAGCCATTATGATGGTTAAAAAACTTTTTAGAGAGCTTGCCGAACAGGGCGTCACCGTCTTTATGTCTACCCATACCCTCAAAGTAGCTGAGGAAACCTGCGATCGGATCGGGGTGATTAATAAAGGCCGTTTAATCGCCATGGGAACAACCAAAGAATTGCAGCGGGAGGCCAACATCACCGAAGCCGACCTCGAACGGGTCTTTTTAAACCTGACCAACAATGTTTCCTGAAATTAGTAGTTACGGGACACCGGTCGCTGGCCACTGGCTGCCGGCCGAGCCAGAGACAAGCAGCCCGGAAGGCGTGACCAGAAGCCAGAAACCAGCGGCAAGCAGCGAGTAAAATGAGCGAAGTTCTGACCCTATTAAAACCTCGAATCTGGCATGTTAGAAACCGCGGTTCTTCAAAAGCCAACGGCAGACGCGGTGCACGCCTTCTTTTGCTCGGTTCATTCGGCTTGCTTTTCTGGTGCGGTATATTTGCTGTTTCCTGGCGGGTTCTCGTTTATTTTAAAGGCATTGAAGATATCGGTGATATTCTGGGCTATAAACTGCTGTCCATGATGCTGGTCGTGTCTTTCGCCCTGCTACTTTTCAGCAACATTCTCACATCCCTTTCCAAACTGTACCTGTCCCGCGATCTTTTACTGGTTCATTCCCTGCCGGTTTCCAGTTACAAGATTTTTATCGCGCGCTGGATCGACAGCACCATCGAAAGTGCCTGGATGGTCATCATCTACACCCTGCCGGTCCTTATATCCTATGGTATCGTCTATCAAACCGGTATCTTTTACTATGTCAACACCATGATTTCGATGCTGTGCCTGGCGGCCATCGCTTCAGCCATCAGTACCCTGCTGGTGATGACGGCGGTTATCTTTATCCCCGCCAGCCGGATGAAAAGTGTATTTATTTTCATGGGAATTCTTTCTTTTGTGGTGATCTATCTGGCCATTCGTCTTTCACAGCCGGAATTGCTGGTGGATCCGGAAGTTTTTGACACTGTTATGGTGTATATCACCTCGCTGCAAACACCTTCATCACCATTTCTGCCGAGCAGCTGGGCATACGACGGCATCCGATCCGCGCTTTCGGGCTCGATCAGCAGCAGTTTGTTTTTCACGGCACTGGCTTTGAGTTTTACGGGAATGATCGTATTTGCCCTGGTCTTACTTGCAGACGCGATCTACTTTAAAGGATTTTCAAAAACCCAAAATGCCCCGGCCCGCCTGTTCAAAAAAAATGTCATCGGTGACCGGATCTTCAACTTCCTGCCGGGCCCGATAAAGTCCTTTACCGTCAAAGAGATAAAAACGTTCCTGCGCGATCAAACCCAGTGGACTCAAATCTTTCTGATTGCCGCCCTGGTTGTGATTTACGTTTATAATTTCAAGGTCCTGCCCCTTGAAAAATCGCCGATCAAAACCGTGTACCTTCAGAATTTATTCTCATTTTTGAACATGGGCCTGGCGTTGTTCGTCCTGACCGCCGTCACCGCCCGTTTTGCCTACCCGGCGGTCAGTATGGAAAGAGAGGCCTTCTGGTTGGTCAAAACCTCGCCAATGTCCATCAGAACGTTTTTATGGATCAAATTTTTTATCTACTATTTTCCGCTGCTGATTTTAACCGAGGTTCTGATCGTTGCAACCAACATCCTGCTTCAAGTCACCCCCTTTATGATGACCCTGTCAACGCTAACGGTTTTTTTTACGGTCCCCGGTATCGTGGCCATGGGCGTCGGCCTGGGAGCTGCCTACCCGGATTTCAAAGCCGAAAATCCGACCCAGACGATAACCAGCTTCGGCGGATTGGTCTTTATGATCTTCTGCGCCGGATACATCGGCCTGGTCGTGCTCATCGAGGCCGGTCCGGTTTACAATCTTTTTATGGCCGGCATCCGCAACAAAGTCATCAGCCCTTCCGCCTGGATCTGGATTCTCGGCTCATTTATCCTGGTACTGATTCTCAGTGTACTGGCGATATCCCTGCCGATGCGATTTGGTGAACGGCGCCTATCCGCATTGCGAATCTGAGCCCTTTCAATCTTCCAATCTTGCGAAACTCCTTATTCAATTTTTCATCTTGACATGTAGAATGTTTACATTTATATTTACATTAATATTTACATTCTTATCAGGAAAGGTGTTCAGCCGGGGGCAGATTCAGGTGCCAGCCAGCTGGCAAATGTTATATTTGTTTAATTGGTTTAATTCGTTCAATTGGTTCGGTTTAAGCCAACCCATTCAACCAATAAGACCAATTGAACCAATTGAACAGGCCTTTGAACCCTGAACGTTTGAATTGCTGAACCTTGAACCTTAGAACCTGCAACCTTGTATCGGAGGTCCCATGCAACCCCAGCCGACACCGAAACAGCAGCGTTTTCTGGATTATCTCCAGCGGGAGATCGCCAAAAGCGGTCTGTGTCCCAGCCTGCGCCAGGCCGCAGCGGATCTGGGGGTCAGCCATGCCGCCATCGCCCAGATGCTTCGTGTGCTGGAAGAAAAGGGCTATGTGAGACGGGAGGGCCGCTACAGTCGCAAGGTCTACCTGTTAAACCGCGCTCGCGAGGCATCGGCTTTGCAGCGCGGGCGCGAAATCCCGATTATCGGTCGGGTCACGGCCGGCCTGCCGATGTATGCCCAGACGGAGTGGGACGGCAGCATCGTGCTGGACGCCGCCGTTTACCGCAGTCAAAATATTTTTGCCCTGCGCGTTAAAGGCGATTCGATGAAGGATGCCGGCATCCTCAGTGGCGATCTGGCAATCTGCAAACCACGCCAGTTCGCCCAGAACAGCGAAATCGTCGTGGCGCTTATCAACAGCGAAGAGGCCACCGTCAAACGCTTCTTTTTACATGACGATCACATTGAGCTGCGTCCCGAAAACACCGACTACGCCCCCATGCGCTACGGCTTCGACGAAGTGCTGATCCAGGGCAAGGTTATCGGCATCCACCGCGGACCGGAGGGAATAAAATGAGCACGCTGCGCGTTTGAGGACCGGCCCTGCGGGCCTCGAGGAGCGGTCCTTCAGACCTTTAGGAGCGCTTCGCTTTAGGCAGTAAAAAAATGCCTCAAGTCCCGCCGAAAGCGGGACGCTCCTCAAACGGAGCGCATCGAATGCGCGGAGTGCTCCTCTAGTTCCGCCGAACACGGGCGGAATGATCCTCCAACAGGGCGTGATGACATTGCGCAGGCGTCGCAACACCCTTTGACGTCGAAAACAAAAATGCAAACCGAACAAAGAAAAAGCCCCTGCCGCCTGCGGGTCGGCACCAGCGGCTATTCGTATGCAGAGTGGGTCAACGCCGGGTTTTACCCGTCGGGCACCCGGTCCGGCCAGATGCTGCCGCTTTACGCGCAAACGTTTCCCATCACCGAACTGAACTTCACCTGGTACCAGATGCCGAAAGCGGCCGCGATCGAACGCCTGCGCCAGCAGGCACCGCTCGGTTTTCGCTTTGCCGCCAAACTGACCCGCACCTTAACCCATGAGGTCGATCCCAACCAATGGCGCGGGCAGGTCTCCCGGTACCGCGACGGCATGGCACCGCTCACCCAGGCCCGGCAACTGACGGCCGTTCTGCTGCAGTTTCCGCCGAGCTTTTCCCGGGCGCCGAAAAACCGCTACTATCTGGCCGCCCTGCTGGATGAACTGGACGGATTGCCCCTGGCGGTGGAATTTCGCCATGCTTCCTGGGCCACCGACCGGGTTTTTGACGAACTGCAACGCCGTCGCACCACCCTGGTCGCCGTGGATGAACCGAATCTGCCGGGCCTGTTCCCGCAGCTGGATGTGGTCACCAATCCGGATCTTTTCTACGTTCGGTTTCACGGTCGCAACGCCCGAGGCTGGCGCTCGGGCAATATGCAAATGCAGTTCGACTACGACTACAGTAATGAAGAGCTGCGGGGATGGGCCGATAAAATCATCGCCCCCATGACCCGGCAGGCCGGCAGCGGCGTTATTTTTTTCAACAATCACGTTCGCGCCCAGGCGCCTAGAAATGCCCGGCGTCTGATCAGTCAGCTCATCGAGAAGGGTTTGTTGTAACCGAAACAGATTTTCAACATCGACAATCGCTCAACTTTAGGAGTGAGTGCCTAAAATGCCTAAAATGAGCTAAAGTGCCTAAAGTTATGGTGTCGCTTCGCTCCATCTTTTCTTATAAAATTGACAGAATTCCTTAATTTTAGGCATTTTAGGCACTTCACACTTTAGGCATTTGCTCAAGCAAACGGGCTGATTTTAGAAACCTCGATCCACACGTTGACGACTTCGTCACTTGAAAGCAAACAATGAACCGTTCCATTATCCATTTAAATGTAGCCGATTTTGCCGTGGCGGTGGAGCGCGCGGTGGATCAGCGGCTCGATCAGCGCCCGGTGATCATCGCACCCGAAGGCGCCGCCCGGGCCGCTGTTTACGATATGAGCAACGAGGCTTACCTGGCCGGTATCCGCAAGGGCATGGCCCTGCGCCGCGCTGTGCGCCTCTGCAAAGATGTCCAGATCCTGCCGCCCCATCCGGACCGCTATGAGCTGGCCATGCGCGATGTGCTCAAGCGCGCCCTACCGTATTCGCCCCTGATCGAAACCGGTGAAGACGACGGCCACCTGTTCATGGATGCCACCGGCACCTCCCGTCTTTTTGGCCCGCCCAGGGACGTAGCCTGGCGGTTGCGCAGGCAGATTAAAACCGATCTGGGCCTGGACCCGATCTGGTCGGTGGCGCCCAACAAGCTGGTTGCCAAAGTGGCCACGCGCCTGGTGAAGCCTGACGGGGAGTATATCGTCGCCCCCGGCCAAGAGGAAGCGCTGCTGGCCCCGCTGCCGGTCAGTCTGGTTCCGGGCATCGAGCACGCCGATCAGCTGCGGTTACGGGAATTTAACCTGACCCATGCATTCCAGGTTTCGGCGCTGAGCCTGGAGCAGTTGGAGATCCCTTTTGCAACCCGTGCGCAACTGCTTTACGAAGCGGTACGCGGCATCGATCCGTCTGCGGTTTTGCCGGTCGGACAAAAGCCACCAAAGATCATTGCGGACCACGAATTCGGCAATGACACCAACGACGCCCACATCTTGGAAGCGGTTCTCTACGGCCTGGTGGAGCAGGCCGGCAGCCGGCTGCGCCGGCGCCGTCGCGCTGCGCGACGCATCGCTATGATCCTCGACTATTCCGACGGCATGCGCCGCGCCCGCCAGGTGGCCGCCCGACCGGCCACGGCCAATGATCTCATCCTCTTTGACCTGGCCCGCCGCACCCTCCGGCTGGCCTGGACGCGACGGGTGCGCATCCGGCACATGCGCCTGGTCTGCGACCGACTGATCTTTCCGCCGGCTCAGCTGGAACTGTTCGCCGCCGACCAAACCGCCAATGAAAAACGCTGCGGCCTGATCACGGCCATCGACACCGTCCGCCATCGCTTCGGCAGTCAGGCGCTGCGGTTCGGCCGCACGCTGGCAGCGTAAAAAGAGCGCTGCGCTTGAGGAGCAGCCCTGCGGGCTTTGAGGAGCGGCCTTGAAGCTGCAGACAAGAAGGGTTCTTTTGCCTCAAGCGAAGCGCTCCTTAAACGGAGCGTATCAGAGGCGCGGAGTGCTCCTCTAGTTCCGCCATCGGCGGAACGATTCTCCAACGGGAGCAAAGCGACATGATCCCATTAACCGTAAGATCAAACTACTCTTTCATGTGGGGCACAGCGCCGGTCAAGCAGGTCTGCCGGGCCGCCCGACGCCTGGGCTATACCCATCTGGCGCTGACCGATACCGACAACCTGTGCGGCCTGTGGCCTTTCTTAACCGCCTGCCGGCGCGAAGGGCTGACGCCCATCGTGGGGGCCGAGATCAGCGATCCGCAGCGCAAACAGCGTGCCGTCTGCCTGGTGGCATCCGACAGCGGTTATCGCAATCTTTGCCGCCTGCTCACCCGCCGCCACATGGCGCAAGATTTCAACCTGGAAGCCGCCGTAATTTCGCATGCAAACGGATTGGTGGTTCTCACTCAGAGCGCCGACCTGTTGGGCGCCTGGCATGCGGTCGGGGTTTCGGTTGCCGCAGCCATGCCGCGCCGCCCACTGCCTGCCACCCACCGGTTGCGCCGCATGGCCGACCGCCTGGGGCTGCCGCTGGTGGCCACACCGGGAAGCTTCTTTTTACACCCGGATGATATCGCGGTGCACCGCATGTTGCGGGCGATCGAGCGCAACACCTCCTTGTCGCGCCTGGCAGTCGATGAAGTCGCCCCGTCGGATGCCTGGCTGGCAAGCCCAGAGGAATATGAGCGTCGCTTTGCGATCTGCCCGCAAGCGGTCAGCGCCACTTATGAAATTGCCGAGCGCCTGACATTCACCGGACCCCGGTTCGGCATTGTCATGCCGCCGCTGCTGAGCCAAAACGGAAGCAATCCGGCTCAACGCCTGCGGAAAGACGCTTATGAAGGTGCGCGGCGCCGGTACGGCGCCGAGCTTTCCGAAGCCGTCGTGGACCGCCTCGAACACGAACTGCACAGCATCACGCAGATGGGGTTTGCCGCTTATTTTTTAATCGTGCGCGACATTATCCAGCGCAGCCCGCGTACCTGCGGCCGCGGATCGGGAGCCGCTTCGCTGGTGGCTTACTGTCTGGGGATCACCAATGTCTGCCCGCTGAAACACAACCTGTATTTCGAGCGGTTTTTAAATCCGGGCCGCAAAGATCCGCCGGATATCGATGTGGATTTCGCCTGGGACGAGCGCGATGACGTGCTGGATACGGTCCTGGCCCAGTATCCGGGCCATGCCGCCATGGTATCCAGTCACGTGCTGTTTCAACCGCGCATGGCGGTACGGGAAGTCGCCAAGGTTTTCGGTCTGACCGACGGCGAGATCGGTCAGGTGTCCAAGCGCCTGCCGCATTTCTGGCGCGTGAAAGAATCCGACTCTGATTTTTTGGCCGAACTCAAACGCTGGCCCGAAGCCAAAGCCCTGGAGTTCCCCCCGCCCTGGCCCGACATTTTGCAGTTTGCCCAGCGCATCATCGGAACCCCGCGTTACCTGTCCGTGCATCCCGGCGGTGTTGTCATCACGCCGCGGCCCATGGAAGAATACGTGCCCGTTGAGCAGGCCCCCAAAGGGGTGCCGATTATCCAGTGGGAAAAGGACGCCACCGAAGATGCCGGGCTGGTTAAAATCGATTTGCTGGGAAACCGCAGTCTGGGCGTTATTCGCGATGCCCTGACCAACCTAAACGGCAACGGCATCACCTTTGACGAGCTGCGCTGGGAGCCCGAAGACGATTTTGCCACCCAGGAAGCCCTGGCTCAGGGCCGCACCATGGGCTGCTTCTACATCGAAAGCCCGGCCATGCGGCTGTTGCAGCAAAAATCCAGGGTGGGCGATTTCGAGCACCTCGTCATCCACAGCAGCATTATCCGTCCGGCCGCCAACGAATTTATCCAGGAATACATTCGCCGCCTGCACGGCGGCCCCTGGGACCCGATTCATCCCTTCCTGGCCGAAGTGCTCGCTGAAACCTTCGGCATCATGGTCTATCAGGAAGACGTTTCCCGCGCGGCGGTGGTGATCGCCGGCTTCTCGCATGCCGAAGCCGATATTCTGCGCAAAGTCCTGACCAAAAAAGATCGCGAATATCAGCTGCGGGACTTTCAACAGCGGTTTTCCAGCGGCGCCAGACAGCGCGGGGTGCCCGAGGGCAAAGTCGCCGAAATCTGGGATATGATGATGAGCTTTAACGGCTATTCCTTCTGCAAGCCCCACAGCGCCTCCTATGCCCGGGTATCCTTTCAGGCCGCCTACCTCAAGGTCCATTATCCGGCCGAATTTATGGCCGCGGTCATCAGTAACCAGGGCGGTTTTTACGGCACCTTTGCCTATGTTTCCGAAGCTCGCCGCATGGGTCTGACGGTGCGGCCACCCGACATCAATGTCAGCGACGTTCGCTGGGCAGGGCAGGGCAAAACCGTTCGGGTCGGACTGCTGTCCGTCAAAGGGCTGGGAGCCGATACGCAAGAACGCATCGTCACCCGGCGCCGCCGGCAGCCCTACAGCAGCCTGAGAGACTTCCTGGAGCGTGTGCGCCCCGCTGAAGACGAAGCCCGCTCCTTGATCAACTGCGGGGCCCTGGATGCCCTCAATCCCGGCAGCAATCGCGCAGCGCTGCTGTGGGAGCTGGCCGGCTGGTTGAAATCAAAACGACCGCGGGCAGCTGCGCCATCCCTGTTTGACCGCCCCGCGACGGCCGGCAATTGTCCGCCGCCGCCACTGCCTGCCGAAGACGAGCACGAGCGGCTGCGGCGCGAATATTCCGTGCTGGGTTTTCTGTGCGACCGTCACCCGATGGAGTTGTTTGCCGACAAGCTGCAAAGGCGCCGCACCATCAAAGCCGTTGATCTGCCGCGCGTTATCGGCCGGAAAGTGCGCCTGGCCGGCTGGCTGATCACCGGCAAAGTCGTTTCCACCAAAACGGGTGACCCGATGGAATTTTTAACCTTTGAAGATGAAACCGGTATTGTAGAGACCACCTTTTTTCCGCAAGTCTACCGCCGGTTTTGCCACCTCCTCGACCGCCAGCTGCCCTATCTGCTAACCGGCAAAGTCGAAGAAGACTGGGGTGCGCTGACCCTGACGGTGGAAAAAGCGGAACGAATGCAAAGTTGAAATTTTACCCGGCGGAGCCCAGCGCCACGAGTTCAGGCAAGGGCTTGATAAACTCCTGGCGCAGGCTGTAGGTGTAAGCCCCCTGATTGGGGATCAGGAGCAGATCTCCAGGCTCAATCCCCTTGCCGAAATAGCTGTAACCCCAGACATCGTGCGGGGTGCAAAGCGAGCCGAGGATAAAGCACTTGTGTTCCGACTTTGATGGGCGGCTGAGATTGATGACCGGAAAATAGTCGGTTTCGAATCGCTCCCAGCCGATGATGTTGGTGCCGCCGTCAGTAATGACCAGATCTTCTTCTTTCTTGTCGACGACGGTTAAAAGAATGTGCATGGCATCGTTGCATAACCAGCGACCCGGCTCGGCGTATAAACGACAATCAACATAGGGTGCTACATATCTCTGGATGGCTGCGCCGATTTTTTCAGCAAAGGTGGTAATCGGCGATGAAGGCAGTTTGTAATGCTCTGTTGAAGGGGAGCGGGTGTTGAGCAAAGCCCGGTGCAGGCCTCCTTTGGAAGTGCCAGCCCATTGCAGCCATTCGCCCTCGGGGGGCCAGTAGCCGCCGCCGATATCAATAAAATTGAGCGACTCCCGCCGGTTTTGGGCGAGATTCTGCAGCGATTCTCCCAGACGTGCAATGAAATTTACCTGCTGGCCCGGATCCAGATTCCAGCTGGTGTGAAATTGCAGCCCACCCAGCATTACATGGGAACAGCCGGCAGCCTTTTGCATGAAACTATCCAGTCTGGAAAGCGGGATACCGAATTTGCGCCAGAGCCCCCGGTCATCGGTATTCAACCGCACACCGGCTTTTATCCGGGTTTGCAATTCCGCGGCGGCATTTTCGAGACGATCGAGCTCGCCAAAACTATCCATCAGGACGGTGACATTGTTGGAATGCCTGGCGGCCAGCTGCAGCTCGTTGTCGGTTTTACCCGGGCCGCTGAAAATAATATCGGAGCAGTTGCAACGTAAAGCCAATTCAAGTTCCAGCGCGCTGGAAACATCCAGACCCAGACCGGATCGCACCAGACTGCCGACCAGTGCCGGGTGGTTGTTGCTTTTAACCGCATAAAAAATACGAATCTCACCCAGCGTTTCTTTAAAAGCAGCGGCAAACTGCGCGGCGCGCTGCAGCAAAGCCCCTTCGTCAAAAACATACAGGGGTGAGCCATGCCGCTCGACCGTTTCGACAAAGGTGTCGGCGCGTTTTAAAAAGGATCCGACGAATGCGGCCACTTCATCGTAATCCAAGACCGAATTGGGCTGCTGCAGCACTTCGGCTGCTTTTTTCAAAAGGCTTTCGAGGCTGTTCATGGTTCGGCTTCAATTTCAACACTGAGTTTTGATTCAAGCTCGGCGCATTCAGTTTCAATAGATTGAGGCGTTGCTGGCTTAAAAATAACATGTCCCAGCAGGCGTGACTCGTAATCATCCGGCGGCAGCGCCACCCGCTGCCCCGGCCGGCGTTTTAGATGCAATTCCTTTACGCGCGCATCCCGCCGCAGGGCACGATCGCCGATATTTTTGATAATACCTTTTTTTTTGGCCATTAAGCGCAAGCCGACCATCTTGACCCAGCTCGATGCCGCCGGCAGGGCAATCGGCGTTCCTTCGGCAAAATCGAGCGCCAACCCCAGCATGTCCAGCCCGCAGCTTTGAAAGATGGTTTGCGGAAGGCAGTCGCCGCCGGGACGTGGGGTCATCTCGAGCAGATAAGCAGTGTCCTCCTGCACAATAAAATCCACCATGCAAAGCGCTCGATTCAGACCCAGCGCGCGCGCGGCATTTCGAAGCTGAAGTCGGAATTTTGCTGTATCGAGCGGCTCAGGTAGCCGACTCGGCAAAACGTAGGCCCGGGTGGTTCCGGCCGCTTGATCCTGGGCCAGAATTTTTTGGGCCAGCCGGATGATCTCCACACGGTCTGCGTCGAGCATAAAATCACAGCTGTATTCCCGCCCGTCGATGAATGTTTCAATGACAAAATCCTGTAGCGGATCCATTATGACTGCCCCGCCTGCTTCCGGGTGATACATGCGGATGTTCGGATGCGCTGCAAGCTTTAAGCCGATCGTGTCGATGGCATGGGAACAGTCGCGTTGATTATGACATTTGAACAACAGTTCGCTGCCGGAGCCGGTCAGCGGTTTGATGATAACCGGTTTTGCGAATCGATCCATGAATTTTAGGGCATCCGACAGATTTCGCACAACACCTGTCGGGGGACAAGGCACCTCCGCTTTTTGCCAGATTTGCTTGGATAGAAACTTGTTCCGGCTGGCGCCCACCGCCGCGGGGTCAGGAAACGGCATGGCGAATTGCGTTGCCAGGTCTGCGGCGAGCCCCAGTGATTCGCAATCGTAACATACCACCCCGCAGATTCCCATTCGCCATCGACTTAAATGGGTGCTGAGTTCGTCGTGAACCCGGCGGGGGTTCTGCAGGTCACACAGCAACTCATCGGCCGGCGCAGGA
This sequence comes from uncultured delta proteobacterium, assembly GCA_963706575.1. Classification (GTDB taxonomy): domain Bacteria; phylum Desulfobacterota; class Desulfobacteria; order Desulfobacterales; family JAHEIW01; genus JAHEIW01. The sequence continues at coordinate 344,230 of CAVPNL010000015.1, forward strand.
TCTGTCTCAGCCGCCGCGGCTCTTTCAGCCGGATCGGTTACAAACAGCGCCCGCCCGGGTAGCGCGTACTGATGTGATCAATGTAGTCGCTGGTGGTTCCGACGACCAAAAGGCGTTTGTCAGGCATGCACGATCCTGGGCATAGCCTCCAGATCTGCTTTCCGGGCAATTTCTGAAGCGAGATTTGAAAAAAGAAACAGCGGCCGCGGCGTCAGATGGAATTGTTTTTTCCAGTGAAAATCACCACATAAAAAATCGACCTGCTGCAAGCGCTGCTGACAGGCCCACTGCATATGGTGCAGATTGATGAGCTTGGCCACACCTCGAAACCGGCTGCTGGTTCCGCCGGCCATCACCGTGTACACATTGCGATAAAGGCAGCCCATATCAACGGCTGCAGGCTCCCCGTTTATCAGAACCGTGGTAAAACGAAGCCAGCCCTTCTCGTCCAAATAATTCGCCAGGCTTCTGAAACCTTCCTTAAACCGGGAGTCATAGAAATAGGAGTCGGCGCCAAACCGGCTGATATTCATCTCAACCATTAAATCAAAGTCAGCGACTTCGTCATATCGGTAGCTGACGCCCAGCTCCTCGATCGCGGCAACCTCCCGCAGAATCTGCTTAATCGATTTGCGGGAAAACTCCCGGAAGTAATTTTGAATTTCAAAGTCATAGTGAGGCGGCAGAAACAAATAGCCGATTTCATCGATCGCCATTTCACCATCACCCCAGCCGGCATGGGGCAGCAGGTACCGCAGATGATACGGTGAGGAACAGCGGGCCACAAGGTCTGACGGCTGGGTATCACCGCAAGCGTATATCCGGTTTTTTTCCAGCCATGTCTTGCCGTGCCAGATTTCTCCCGGAAAATAACCGTAGCACTGACTTTCCTCTATCCAACTTAGCGGCAGCAGGCCGCAGATGCCGCGGCTGTCTTCGGCAACGATAAAGTTTGGCCGCTGCCTGAAATGACGCTGAAAACAATTGCGAACTTCCCAAAGATCGCCAATCGATTCAGCCGGCATGACCTGCTGCCAGATTTGCCGGCATTCGTCCAGGTCGGAAACCGTTCGAAAATTTTGTAGCATTAACGCCTCAGGTTGGCATGTATCATAATTTCAGAACCGCCAAAAAATTTTTTGGCGAAATCCGCCACCACCTCGGGATCGTATGGTTTGCAGCTAAACACGTCGAGATAGGTGGCGTTGGTGAGATTGGCAAAATGAGCTGATATCAGGGACGTTTCAATCAGCTGCACCATGGAAAATCCGGCGACCCGCTCGTCTTCTCCGAAGTTCACGACCAGGGTATCCTGGAACCGTTTCATCTCGATCAGGTCGCAAAGTTCAACAACGAACTGTTTGATTTTATCGGCGTCGCGAATGGTTTCCGGATTGCATTGATAGATGTCGAAACTGGAGGCAATCCCCCAAACCTTTTCGTCAATCGCCTGTTGCATAATGTTTTTCTTGTTTACTGGCACCTCTTTTTCGTCAAGCGCTAGTTGAATAATGTTTTGTTTGTTCACTGTCACCTCTTTTAACATAAAATGTTTACTCTTCACTAAAATTGCGCAGGATCACAACTCCCATGGAAGCCGCCGACCTGCGCAGCCCCTTTCACCCTTTTTTGTTCTGAGACATCGCCTCGCTGATAAAATGTCGTCAGGCTCGCCACCAACGCTCCGCGCAGGGACCGAAACGTAGCGTCAACGTCCTCATCTTCCGAAGTGATCACCGCAAAGGAATAGTATCCGGAAACAAATCCGGCGGTGGCGCACGCAATTCGATGGGACACGGGTTTCGGTAAGCGATGTTTGATTGACGAATCCAGTAGGGTTTCGATCGTCTCCAGGTAGTCCAAAAAGGGCTCTTCAAGAACCGAGTATCCCTCTGCAAGCTTCAAGTCAGCGCGTCCTTGATAATACAGTACGAAATCTTCCCAGCGCGAGCTGAAAAATTCGATGTGAACGCTGATCAGTGTGTCCAGCAGTTCGGATAAATCCGTAATGCCTTCGGCCTTTTGATTTATCGTCTCTATCTGAGTTCTCCCAGCACCTTGTTGATCAGTACCTTAAGGAGGCCTTCCTTGTTTTTGAAATGATAATAGAAGGTGCCTTTGCCGACATCGGCGCGTTCGGTGATGTCGTTAATAGTGGTTAGGTCCAGGCCTTTTTCGGCGAACAGGCTGCTCGCGGCCTCCAAAAGCTTTTGCCGGGTACGGCCCACACGTCGCTGCTGCCGAGTTTTTTTCTTTTTTTTCACCATAAGCTCAACGGTATGTATAATTAGCGCTTCTTAGACTATCTGGTCATAGCTGACATAATAGTCAAAACTGACCAAATAGTCAATTATTTTTTTGGGGGGGGGTCGAACGCATATTTTTGATCCGATACATCCGGAGCTAATAATAGGGGTCACATCCTGATTAGAAGTGGTTATGCTGACACGCAATTGAAAAAGAGAGGGAAAGGGGAAGGGTCAAACTTAAGCTTAAAACGGATAACAGAGCAATCATCAACGGAAAAGGATCTTCTACGGCTCTGTTGGGTCTTTAGGTACGTTCGTCTCAAGGGGTTCCGCGTTAGGGCTGCCGACGGTGTCATCGACTTGTGTTTGTTCCGCAGCCGGCGGTCCCGCCTCCGGATGGCCGTCTTCGTTACCGGAAGGGTTGGTGTACATATCATTGAGTTTCTGAATATAGGTATTGGTATCTTCTAAAACTTTCGCCAGGCGCCGCTGCGCTCTCCGTCCCCAACCCGTTGGTTTACGCTTCAGCAAACTGCGATACCAGCGGCTATTCTTTTTGAAGGCGCGCGTGTAGTTCGCTTGCAAATCAGGGTCCTTAAGGTCCGCCAACAACTTGCGCGATACATAATCTGCGGTTAACCGGCGAATGGAGAAGTGAACATAGCCAAAAAGCAGCACCAGCAACGCTAACAGACCCAGCCTGCTGTAATTTCCGCCCGGCAAATTGTCCAGGAAAGGACAGCTGGAGCTTCAGCCCCTGCCAGTATCCACCCCAGATGGTGGCGACCAAAAAAGCCGCCAACACTGCCCCTAAGATGATTCCGTCCAGCCAGATGATTTTGCTGCGCCAGCCGGAAATAAACTGCTGGATTCGCGGTATTATATTGTTCTCAAGCAAATGGGCGGTTTCTTCCAGCATGCCCACAATGCGATAGGCCCGTTCCTCCCCGACGCGTTCGATCCGATTGAAAATCTGTTCGATATTTGAATCACGCTTATTCTCGAAACGAACCCGAACGCTTTCATCTTGAATCGGTACAGCGACTTCCGGAACATAGATGGCATAGCAACAACCGGCGGTCAGTCCGGATTGGGCAAGGGCCCGCTGCCAGGATGCAAAGACTTCCTCGGTATTATCCTCAAACGCCGTGGCATCGATCTGATTGAGGATAAACATAAATTTATTGGAGTCCCTGCGGTTTTTGGTCCGGTTAACCAGATGCTCAAGCGTGTCATGCATGGAGCCGGTTTCAGGGTGGCGCGCATCGAAAAACACCAGGACCAAATCGGACAAGTCGATGATGTGATCGGTAATTCGCAAGGTGGACGTCCGTTGCGCATCAGCATCAAAACCGGGCGAATCGATAATGATCTTACCGCGTAAGCGAGGGTTGGGGCAGGTTTTGAGTTGGAGGTAAGAATCGATCCGCTGCCCTTCTCCTTCGGCCACCTCTTCGATGGCCTGACTGATCTTGTAAAATGGAAAGCGCGGATCCGCATCCAATGCCAGACCCGGCAGCACCCTTACCTGGTCATCATCGGTATAAGAAATAACCGTAAACTTGTCATCAACCGCCTGGTTGCCGGTGGACTGCAGGCGGTATTGAAGGTAATGGTTGATAAAAGTGGATTTGCCGGATGAATAAATTCCCAGTATGGATATCAAAGGCCACCAGGAGGTAAGCGTCGCATGAGATTGCCCGTCATGAAAAAATCCAAGTCGCCGGCTGAGATAATCCAGTTCTTGAAAACTATCCACCACTTGAGATAGGACCGGATTTTCCTGTTTTAGGCGTTCTTTAAGATTTGCTAAACGTTGCCTGATCTGGCTATCTTTGGCCATGTCTTATACTCCTGTAGCAGTCCATCCGAGTGTTGGCAGTAAGGACCATCTCCTCACCACATTGGAAAATAATACCTAATTTTTAACTATATCAAAGTTTAAGATTTAATACAATTTTCGATCGTTAGCGTAAATAGAAGATCGTTAGCGGCCACATCTTAACGGATTGCTGCCCCAAATAGCGGTTGAAGATCACGGCTACTTTTGCTAGAACCCATATCACAAATGTATTTTGGCCCTGCCGCGCGTGTCCCGGCGAAGCCTTTAGGCCAAGACGGAATCTTGAACCAAAATCCTATCTTTGAAATGGGTTCTTGATAAAAAAATCAACCTTTAAACGGAGAATTCCGATGCCGTTGTTTTACAAGCTTGACGGATTGGGTAATGATACCGCTAGAGTCGCAGGTCGCCTCGCGTCGTTGCGCCAGGCGTTGCAAACCCATGCGGATGGGCCTGAACGCAGCGTGCCCAACAAAAATGTCACCGACACCCTCCTGCTGGCCACCTGGAATCTGAAAGAATTCGAAGGCGGCAAAAATGATAACCGCACGGCAGAATCCTACTGGTATATCGCCGAGATCATTTCGCATTTCGATCTGATCGCCATTCAGGAAGTCGGCGCCCACCTGGGGGCGCTGAATAAGCTGCGAGCAAGGCTGGGCCGTACCTGGAGATTTGTGGTCAGCGATGTAACCGAAGGCTCGGCCGGCAACCAGGAACGCTTGGCCTTTTTGTTTGACCGCCGCAAAATTCGCTTCAGCGGAGTGGCCGGTGAAATTGTCATTCCGCCGATCGAAGACAAAAAGGGCAAAACAATTGCACCCGCCAATCAGCTGGCACGCACGCCCACCATCGTCGGCTTCGAGGCCGGCTGGTTCCGCTTTATGCTGTCTACCGTTCACATTATCTGGGGCCAGGAGGTGGCTGAACATCCCGATCGCGTGGCCGAAATTCAGGCCCTGGCTCAACTCCTCAAGCAGCGCACCGAAGACCCGACGGCCTGGAGTCGCAACTTGATTTTGCTCGGCGATTTTAATATTTTTGAAGCCGATCGGGCGAACGCGGCTTTTAATGCCATCACCCAAAACGGTTTTCAAATACCGCAAGCGCTGCAAAACATACCCCCTTCCAATGTCGGCAAAAAACGGCGCTTTTATGATCAAATCGCATTAAAGGCGCGGCAAAACAATCTGGCCCCCACCGGCCGCGGCGGTGTTTTTGACTATTTTAATCAAATCTATCGAAATGAAGACTATGAAGCCTATATTGCGGCCATGATGGGCGGCAGGGCCGAAGATGATCCCGCCAACCCCTTAGTGTATGATACCAAGGGCAACGTTCGCACCGAAAAACAGCGCCGTGCCTACTACCGCAATCACTGGCGGCGGAGGCAGATGTCAGACCATCTGGCGATGTGGCTGGAATTAAGGATTGATTACGGCGAGGAATATCTCGCGAAGAGAAAGTCTGATCCCTGAAGTTGCAAAGATTCTAGAACGCATCTCAAAAATAGGATTTTGGCTCAAGATTGCGGCGGGGCCGAGTTTAAAACCGGAGGCATACTGTTGTATGTTGAGGATTTTAAACGAGGCTCCAACAAAGATATTGGGCCAAAAGACATTTTTGGGATGGGTTCTAAATGCCTGCGGGACCTTGCTGACTACAGACCTGTTCATTACTCGATTTTTTTCCGACTGGCACTTATCTTTTGAGAGGTCTCCGATGTTGCTGCGCCCGGTGTTTTATTCCCTTTAAATCCAACGGTCCAGACTTTAACCTTACCGGTAGTGGTGGAATAGGTTTGAAAGCGCAACTTTCCGGTTTCCAGAAGGTAAGTATAATCAAAGTTGGTGGAATGAATACCAAGGGTCTCCACATGATAGGGCAACCAGCTGATGCCGTTGTTAATGCTGCGGTGCAGTTTGTTGTGTCCGTCAACCGCGGTCAGGATACCGTTTGCATCCGTCAGAATCCGGGCCGGAATGTATTCAAAAGGCAATTTTGCAGGCGTAGACCATCCAACCCCGGGACGCCATAAGGACCACCAGGCGGAATCGTTATTGTTGTCAGCAAAAGATACGGCCGGATGCCCGTCTGCTGTTACCCCCACATAGCTGGTGTACCACAAACTGCCGTCGCTGCCGGTCCAGTCAGGACCGACAACCACGTCTCCGTTTGCAAGCGTAATCGGCATCGTTTTGTATGGCGAACCGTCAGCGCGTTTAAACGTGTCTCCGCCATCATCTGAATACCCATAAAGCACATGGGTATGATAGCCCGGAGATCCATTACCGTCATCCACCACCCAGGTAACGTGCATGCGATTGTTGCGGTCAAAAAAGATGCGTGTCCGATAAGGTTGATAGGCCGTATCGCCCGCCCCTGAATCATTCCAGAAAAAGGTTTTCTCATCATGGAGGTAATCATTTCCACCCAGCATCACCCAGATTTTGGCGTCGGCATCATATCGCGCAATAGCTGCGGCCATGATTCCCGGGGACCAGCCGGTACCGAATTTGATTCGATGGCGAAAGGCAATGTAAAGCACCCCGTTGGTGTCCCGGGCAAAAGAGGGATAGGTAATCCAGGTTCCCGGAATGGTCCGGGATTGATTTCCCCCGACAAATGTAAAGGAGGAGATATCTTCCGGTTTATCGGAAACGACATATTGCCAGGCATATTCATAGTAGGGATTGCCTGTTTTGGGATGATTAAACGGAGAATGATGCATATTGCCGGCAACATGAATATACCCGTTGCGGTCAATGCCCACAGAGGCGCCATTATACCAGGGGCTTTTGTCGGTTTCTTCAAAGATAACATTTTTAGAAACCGAACCATCTGACGACTTCTTGACAATCAGCGTCTTTAATTGCCGGTTCACATAGACATAGTAAATGGCATCGTTGTATGTTGCCACCGGTGTTTGCCAATCGCTGCCGGTTACCTTGCAAGCATCACTAAATTCAAATTCTTTGATTATGGTGACGGTTTCCGGTGACGGTTGCCCCCATGCCGTCATTGCATTTATTATTATCGCCACCGGAACCGCCACCAAAGCGTGGCAAAAACGCCTCATGGTTACTCTCCTTTATCACTACCTGAATCTTGCATGAAAATAGATGAGAAACTCCGACTCGTGTAAAATTCAGGTACCACCTCCGACATTCGATTGCCGAACCCTGTAACCGTAAAGCCCCCCGGCTGTTTGTGGTTTGCAGCCATCCAGAAAGAAATGCCTTGCTTTGCCATGTTGCCATGCACTTGCACGGTAGCGATAAAATCAGGTGCAAAATGAATACCACATCAGCCGTTCGGGCGACCCGGGATTTACGATTGTTTCACCAACTTTCAAAACCTGTGTGTAATCAATTCCTTAGGCCTTTGGGAATTTTCAAAGCAAACCGGGTCTCTCCCGTTATGAAAATCATTAGGAGATGTTGATGATGATTCTACCGGTGGTATGTACGATAAATTATACTTTCGCGTATACAGAATGATAATTATCGGAGATCACAACCGAATTTCTAAATGGTGGATACACAATTATTTTGAATAATATGATAGACTTGCATCCAAATCATCAGGTTTTAGCCTTTATATAGTTGCTAATTTGACTGTTTTCAGTATAAAATTGCAAAACTGCAGGGAAAAATCATAATCCACTTTTTTGATCTTTTCATCACCGCAAAAATAATTGCACTCAGCCACCCGTTTGAAATGCCTGCAGTGGAATAAACGGGTACATAATTTAAACAATTTAAGGAGGAAAATCGATGGAAGCTTATTGTGTAAAATGCAAGGCAAAGAGAGAAATGAAAGACCCTAAAGAAATAACGATGAAAAACGGCCGGCCTGCAACCCAGGGCGTGTGCCCGACTTGCGGCACTAAGATGTTCAGGATAGGCAAGAGCAAATAAGGCTGCCGGTCTCGCATTTTTACGCCATTTAATAAATATCAATCGGAACGCGAATCGCGAGACGCTGCATTTTGTTTCAAAGTATGGCACAACGCGTTCGGTTAAAAATTTTACTGTGAATTAACTCCGGTGGCAGTCGCTGCCGGAGTTAATTCATTTAGGCCGGATGAATACCTCCGTATGTCTGAAGAAATGTTTTTTTCATCGCAGAAGAACATTCCTTAGTGACCATCTGCAATTCCACTTTCAATAAAGATCGCAATTTGATGAGACATCGCTTATTCGTATATGGAACTCTTAAAAAAGGATTTCCGAATCACGACAATTATTTGGAATCCGCCAAGCATCTGGGCAAATATCAAACGGTTGAGAAGTATCCCCTGGTTCTTTGCGGCGCGCGCTATGTTCCCTGCATGATTTATCGGCCGGGAGAAGGTCATCATGTTGAAGGGGAACTCTATGAAGTTGACGACGAATGCCTAACTAGGGTAGATGCATTAGAGCGCATACAGGATTCAGATGGTTACAGACGAACCGTTATCCGTGTCAGATCAAGTGGGCGTATACATCAGGATATCAAAGAAGCACAGGCATATTTCATGCTACCTGAGCAAATAACAGATTGCCGATCCAACGATTTGAAGACTTACGGATTGGAGGAGGCCAAGAAGTACACCCCAAGAAAATGAAAGCATTTACCGGTTTCAAATGACAATTAACGCCTGATTGAGCGTTTTCCGCTCAATTATGGCATGAGGAGGGACGACCAGATGCCTGCCTACATGATTGCCAGAGTCAATGTAACTGATTGGGACCAATACAACGAATACATGAAAGTGACGCCGGGGATCATTGCAAAATATGACGGCCGCTTCATTGTCCGCGGGGGAGAAATGGTCACCCTCGAGGGCCCGGAGGAAAAATGGCGGGTCGTTGTGGTTGAATTCCCCGACCTTGCAAAAGCCAAGGAATTCTACTATTCGCCGGAATACACCGATGCCAAAAAGATTCGCGAAGGCGCAGCACTGGCACAATTTGTCGCCATTTCGGGTGTCGAATAGATCCCTAACCACCATGAAAAAAATAAAAATTCGTAATGTCCGCAGAGATGATCTGAAACATCTGCTGGAATTAAACCAGTCCAATTTGCCTCATGTCGGCTCGCTTCAAATCAAGCAGGTGGTCCTGCTGCGGTCGTCATCTCCTAACGGCGTCGTCGAATAATGCCTGAATCCTGGATTCGATCATCACAACAGTAGAAGCGTTGCTTGGATCCATAACGCATTTTTGCAATCTGTAAATATGAAGAAGCTTATGATACGCCTTCCGATCTATTATCTGATCGTTGTGTCCGGCATGTATTTTTTTCAGGATTACTTTATCTACCATCCGGAAAAAACAGATTCTAAATTCATCCAAAAAGCGGCAAGAAATAGCAACTTGGGTATTTGGCCGGACGATGTTAAAATTTACCGCGGTTTCGTATCACCGATAGAATCTGAAAAAGCCAGGGGAACCATCATCGTATTTCATGGAAACGCCGGCAGTGCCATAGACCGCTCGTACTATGTACACGCTCTGGGTCGACTGGGGTATCGCATGATAGTGGCTGAATATCCCGGCTACGGGTCACGCCCGGGAAAACCCGGTGAAAATCAATTCACAGCGGATGCAGTCAAAACCATCCGCCTGGCGGCAAAGGAATTCGGACACCCGCTCTTTCTGCTCGGTGAATCTTTAGGATGCGGTGTGGTGTGTGCTGCCGTTGCGCAAATTGATATTTCCATCGACGCTGTTGGATTGATCACCCCCTGGGATTCTTTGCTCAACCTCGCCCGGCACAAATATTGGTTTCTACCGGTTCGCTGGATGTTAAAAGACACTTACGACAATGTAGCGAACTTGGCAGATTATCGCGGACCCGTTGCCATTATCATCGCCGAGCAGGATGAAATTATTCCGCCGCGACTGGCCAATCATTTATATGAAACTTTGCGGGGGCCGAAACGCCTGTGGACATTTCCAAATGCGGGGCACAACAGTTGGCCATCCGGCCCGCAGGAGCCATGGTGGGATGAAATGATGCGCTTTTTAAATTCAACACCAAATGACAAGGAACTAAAATCAAAATAACGGTTTTGATTATTTATCTTCCGTTTGGTTTGTGCTATGGGCAGTCTCACCCAGAAGCTATCTCAAAAATGCATCTAACGCCCAAGGGCTTTGTTGCAAACCGATTCAAAATACTCACATACTAACGTGTATGCTCAGAGACACGCATTTTGAATCGGTTTGCGTCGCACCCTTGAACGTTATCTACGATTTTTGAGATACCTTCTATTGAAGCCTGAAGGAGATTTTATCATGAGCGATTTTGGAGACAAGTTGATCGACTTAAGGAACAAGAGCAAGTTAAGTTTAAAAGAAATCTGTAAACAGGCCGGAATTCCGCCGTCAAGATTGGTGGAGTTGGAAAACGGGGTGAGAATACCGACGCCCGGTCAAATCGAGCATCTTGAAAATTTGTATGGCATCAATTCCGGAGGGCTTGCCGAACTGTCCCAGGAGGTTGCAAATACCGAATGGTAATCTAAAGCAATTAACGACGCATTAAACCTGTCACCAAAGCCTGGTCATCAGGCCTGGATATCAAGCGTTTACGCATTGCCCACCCTAATATTGGAAAAATAAAGCTGCTAAATCCCTTTTGAAATCACTTGAAGGGCTCCGGGGAACTCCCAGGGCCCTTATCAATGCATGGATGAAGAGCTATGGGCCATCTGATTTCGCCGGGAAAATCGATGGCTGTTTTGGGTACCCGAAGCGGCTTTCAATATGCTCTGTTAGGGTATGTCCCTAATTTTTATTAGGAATTTCCAAGATTTGTGGTATAATTAACGGATATATGAATTGAATATCGTATCTTGGAGCAGATTCTATGAAGCTTGATTGGGAATTCGGCGAGCGAATACAGTGCAGCGAGGATGAAAAGAAAGAATGCATGGCGCTGGTCGCTGATATCGTTTCCATGGCGACCAAAGCCAAACGCAACGGGTTGCTTTCCCTGGTGCAGGACGCGGAAGAAACCTCTCATTTTCTTTTGCGCAAAGGGCTGCAACAGGTTCTGGAGGGTGTCAACCCCCAGATGGTAGAAAAAACGCTTCAGTATTATATCCTGTCCGGCAAACACCACGGCAAGGAACTTTTGATGCGCTGCATCATAATGGAAGGGGTTTTGGCCATCCAAAACGGCGTCAACCCCACTATTATTAAAGAGTTGCTTGTATCTTTATTCGGCGAAGGCAGCTATGAGACCTATGAACGCGAATTCGGTGATGGAAAAAATAATCACCTCAAGGCCTTTTTTAAAAAAATCGAAAAGTCCAGGGCGGCAACGCCTTTAAGCTCCAAACTGGGGCATACCATTATGCAACTCAATGATCAGTCCATTCAACAATGTCTCAAAGAAATCAGCACCGTCGATCTGGCCCGGGCGCTCAAAGGTATCGAAGGCAAAGCCCAGATAAAAGTATTTAATAATTTGCCGAAACGCTCTGCGGCTATCTTACAGGAAACCGTTGAACACCTGGATTTGATGAGGGAATCCGAAATGACCGAAGCCCAGGAAAAGGTGCTTCTGATTATTTCCAGTCTTGAAGACCGTGATGAAATTCTGGTGTCAAATTGAGTGTTACCCTTCTGTATATTCTATAGAACCCACGCTGTAAATCATGGACCTCAACAATAAATTAGCCGCACTGGATCAGATTTATCAGATCTACGATAATTTCGTCTCCGGACTGGAGTTGGCCTGCAGGAAGCATTGCGCCCACTGCTGTACCACCGGTGTTACCCTAACCACGGTGGAGGGATACAAAATAATTAAAAAATTGGAATCCGAAGGGAATAGGCAGTGGATTGAAAAAATTGAACCGGCGGCAACTCAACCCCATTTTCAGCTTAAAATTACCACCAATCAGCTGGCCAATATGTGCGCTGAAGGCATTGAGCCGCCGGTAGAAGAAAATACCGAGTGGAATACGTGCCCCTTTCTAACGGACGACCTGTGCCCGCTTTACACTGTCCGTCCTTTTGGCTGCCGGTGCCTGGTGTCGCGCCAGGATTGCGCCAAAGAAGGCGTTGCCGATATAGACGACTTCGTGCTTTCGGTCAACACCGTTTTTTTGCAGACCATCGAGCATCTGGATGCCGGTGGCTGTACCGCAAACCTGCTGGATGTGCTGGGGGTAATGGCGCTAAAAGAGAATCGGCAGGCCTATGCAGGCGGTAAATTGATGTGCCTGTCTGCGGGACTGATTGCAAATCAACCGCTTAAGGTGTTAATGATCCCACCGGAACATCGCATCAAAATGGAGCCCATCCTGAATTCGCTTCGCGAAGTTCGTATTTGATAATATTCACCGCAGAGACGCAGAGGTCGCAGAGAGAAAGTTTCTTTGCCTTGTCGCTGAGACGCACATCTCAACCCTGCGAACTCTGCGTCTCTGCGGTGAATTTAATCTACCCTTCAACCTTGAAGAACGACTCATCAAACTCGGGCCTGTCTTTGTAACGGCTAAGGAAAAAGCCCGGCAGCTGATCGATGTTCTCAAACAACCCGGCATCCGCATCGATGCCAGCCTGGTGAAGGGCCTTGAGCACGGAATTGGGTGAAGGCGGGCAACCCTTGACCGCAATCCGCTCCTGGATGTCGGGATTGTCTTTGTGGGCTTGAGACATGCATTTACCCAGCAGAATCGTTTTTTTCATTCCGGGTGTGGGTTGCATGGATTTACCGGTCAGAATCTCGACATCATCCCAGGCTTCACCCTTCCAGGCATAGCGGATCGCTGAAATCACTATACCGTTTATCGCGGAGCAGTATGTGCACATGGAAAGGTCGTATTTACGGTAAAAAACACCTTTTAGCCCCTCTTTGGCTAACGCCAACGGCATCATACCGTCTTCGGTATCGTTGTATTGAAAGTCGTATTGGTGAAATTGACTCAAGCCCTCAATGTTTTCACCCAGAATTTCAACGTCACTAAGATCATGAGGCCTGTTGCGATTGCGGGCGGCATGCACCAGGTGGGGGACATCCCGCCCTTCATAGCCAAGCAGTTTTGCCCCGACCAGATCTGCCGCCAGCACATCGGATGATGCCACCAGCAAATTGCTGCGGTGCATGCGGCCGTCCGGACCGGGCCCTCGCTCGTTGGTATAAATCCCATCTTGCAGGGTCAGCATCGGCGGCATCCGGTCGGCCAGCTTGGCGACCCAGAAATGGAGGTCTTTGTTCGGCGTCATGGTGTGGCATCGTTTGCGGGAGGGGATGTCGATGGCGCCCTTCAGGTTTTTAATACCCAGACTCACCACTGTCTGATTGTGGGCTTTCATCACCGGCAGATCCACCACAAAGTCGCTGTTTAAAATATCGGTGTTAAAGTTCAGTTCGACACCGTCGCCCAGGTCTACTTTTTCAAAGGGCCTTTCAAAAACATTGATATGCGTAATGCCGTACTTTTGTTTTAAAATGCCGTATCCCAGGGTCTCAAAGGCGTGGGCCAGGGTGGCGGTATCTTTGGGATTCATGGTGACGGTGCCCTCGCCGATGGTGATATCAGCGATGCCACGTTCCTTGAGCAAAATGATGATATCTTCCACGATGCGGGATGTGGTGATGACCCCCCATTTGGGGAAGGCAACGGCGCGGGTCCAGAACACAATGTTGGGCTTGATGAAAACCCTGGCCCCGGCAGGCATAGCATCCAGACCGCCCGATAGTTCGACGGCTTTGCGAACCGATTCGATCGGTTTTTCATACTTCACCACCGCAACCTTGTACTTGCTCATCAATCTTCTCCGAAAAAGATGGAATTAAAAAGTTACATTGAAAAGTTTGGCGGCATTGAGACCACAAATTTGCCCCATCTCCTCATCCGACAACCCGGCAGCCTTCATCTCCTCAAAATACGTTGCCGGGGGCAGGAGGGGAAAATCACTGCCAAACAGGATTTTTCCCGCCCCGACCAATTCAATTGCCAGGCGATAGACACTCAGGTCGTATAAGTAAGGAGAGGCGGCAGTATCAAAATACACCCTTTTCAGGCGTTGCTTAACTTCCTTTTTAAGAAGACTGAAAAAAAACAGGCCGCCGCCCCAGTGGGCCAGAACAATGTTGTTTTGTGGAAACGCATCAACCAGCTGATAGATCTGTGCCAGCGTATTGGGGGTTTTTCCAGGGTATTGATGCCCGACGGGCTCATTGGTATGAATTAAGACGGGAAGATTCCAATCTCTGCAAATATCCATGACCGGTTTGAGTCTGGCGAGTGAATCATTTTCAATCCCGCTTTGATAAAATGCCAGCTCGCCGATTCCGGACAACCCGCCTTCCTGAAGGCACCGCTGAGTTTCTTCAGCCGACCTGTCGCTAAAAGGATCAAAACATCCCAGACCGATAAAGCGGTCCGGGTATCGGCCGACCACCTCGCTGATATAATCATTGTGCCGCTTAAAAAGTCCTTCATCTTTCCATGGAAATCCAAAAATAACGGATTTATCCACCTGGCCGGCATCCATTGACGCCAGCATTTCCCTTGCCCCAATCAGCTTTGATTTGGGCGATTGATACAGCTTTTGAAATGCGGGTTCGTCTGAAAAATAGGCTTCTCTATTTTTGCGAATTTTTTCGGGGAATAGATGGGTATGAATATCAATGATCATCAACTTGGCGCTCCCGCTGAGTTTAATTATCTTCAAATATCCAAAACGATACCGCCGCGCCCGCACCGTCCAAAAACAACTGTTTAAACTTCCAAATACCTTCAGTGGTCAAAGTCAAGGGGCCCAGGATCTTAATATTCCTGGCCACGAAGACATGGTAGCCTTCCACCACAAAATATCGGTAACCCGAAGCATCCGCCGGCGCCTGGTATACCGGTTCAATCTCTTTTAAAACGCCCTTTGGTTCAGCGCGACAAAGATTAAACGTTACGTCTGTAATTCCCTTTTTCTGCATAAATTTTTTCGCGGATGCGGAAAGCTTTATTTTTGTAATTCCCATTGAAAACATTTTGGAATTATCCTGGGGTCCTTATAAGATTTGTTTGGATGAGAGGATATTGTTATGGAAAAGGTCATCAAAATTCAAACAAAAAAATAACGGCTAATCGATTTTTTTCGATTAGCCGTTAAGGAGGAGAACAGATGAAGAAATTATTAGGCTGCAAATGAAGTAACTGCAAAACCCTTGCCAAAGATAATTTCGCTCGGCGAAATTATCTATTTTTATTATTTTTATTTTAAAATTCAGGTAGTTATAAATATTAAAATTCCAGCATCGCTGCTTTCACAAATAATATGGGGCCCTAAAATTTAGGGGTTCAGTTTATAATTTTTAACCGAATATATCTGAAAATGGAAAAACCTGTTGTTTTTAAACATTTTTTTTATTATTGGGTGAGGTTCAAAATTTTGAACCACGGCTTTTTTTGCCGGGCAAAAAAAGCATAACTCATTAAAATTAATATATAAAATAGAGTTTATGGCTTTGAACCCGCCGTGTGTTAGACGGAAAAAAATCCGATAATGGATCCTAAACCGGACAAGGCAGAAATCAATATAAATCTCACGTAAAGACGTCAAAACGCCAGGTTTTTCATAAATTCCAGCGTGAAAATTTTTCGTCTTGCGAGTTTGCGCGCTTTGCCCGCCGACGCTAAAGCTATGGCGCGACACGCAGCTTTGCGTACTAGCAAATACCGAGCAATTATCAGGCCAATTTTTTATTGCAGCGCTCATATAACTTAAATCGTATGGAAATGGAATCCGAAAAAGAAATCAAAAATAATCCGATGTTTTTGTACCTGGCGGTTCTCACCATCTGTTCCACCATCGGATTGCAGGCCTGGCTGACGCTGTTCAATAATTTTGCCGTGGAAATTGCCGGGTTGGATGGAAATCACATCGGCGTCATTCAATCGGTGAGGGAGATCCCGGGGTTTCTGGCCCTGCTGGTCGTCTACGTCATCATGGTGATCAAAGAGCATCGGCTTTCCGCATTGTCGATACTCATGATGGGATTCGGGCTGGCCATTACCGGCTTGCTTCCAACCTACGCCGGGCTGATATTGACTACGCTGGTGATGAGTTTCGGGTTCCATTATTACGAAACCACCAACATGTCGCTGACCCTGCAGTATTTTGATGAAAATTCCTCACCATGGGTTTTTGGCAAACAGCGCAGCTATGCCGCCGCTTCCAGTATTGCGGTGGGCATTGTAATATATATCCTGTCATTTTTCATGAGCTTTGCACAAATCTACCTGTTGCTCGGCGGGATGATTATGGCCGCGGCCGTCTGGGCATTATATCAAAAACCGGCTCAACGGCAGGTGGTCCCCCAGCGCAAGCAAATGATAGTGCGTAAAAAGTACTGGCTTTTTTACTTTCTGACCTTCATGGCCGGCGCCCGTCGCCAGATTTTTATGGCATTTGCCGTCCTGCTGATGGTCCAGAAATTTCATTATTCAATTCAGGAAGTGACGGCCCTTTTTGTGATTAATAATGTCATCAACTATTATTTGAGCCCGCTGATCGGCAAAAGCATTATCCGCTTCGGTGAACGCAAGGTTTTATCCCTGGAATACGTCAGCCTGGTTTTCATATTTATGACCTATGCCCTGACCCCTTCCAAATGGGTGGTGGCAGTGCTTTTCATTCTGGATCAAATTTTCTTTAATTTTTCGATTGCGATCCGAACCTATTTTCAGAAAGTCGGCGATCCGCAGGATATCGCACCCAGCATGGCCGTGGGCTTTACCATCAATCACATCGCCGCTGTTTTTCTGCCGGCCATCGGCGGCTTCCTGTGGGTTGTGGATTACCGAATTCCGTTTTTCGGCGGCGCTGTCATGGCTGCAATATCGTTAATGGCGGTGCAAAAAATACGGGTAACCGGGCGAAATGTTGCCGCATAGATTCATATCTGCCAGAATTTGATTTGAAGAATTAAAACTCCCTTGACAATCAGCGGCATCAACTCGTCATCTTGACAGCCGCATAACGATGCCATATGGTGAAGCATGGACTCCGTAATGAAAGAAAAAATAGACCGGGTTCTGGATACGGTTAAAGAACCGGAAACCGGACTGACCATGGCTCAACTGGGGTTTGTGGAGCGGGTTCGCTATTATGAAGAAAAGAAGAAGCTGACGGTCTTCTCCTGTAATCTCAAGCCCAATCATAAATATTGCTGCACCGTTATTCAGGGACTGCTGATTTCCGGCACCATAAACTCGTTGACTGAAGCTTTTCAGAAAGCGTTTCCGGATCTTGCCGTTGAAGTTGTCTGAGATAAACCCGCGCCAAAGTCAAGATCAAAAAATGCGTTTTGCCTCCCTCTGAGAATGCCGGGTAATCAGCCCGTTTTAAGCTAAGGCTAATACAGAGCATAGCAGTCGAATCTGATTTTAACCTCCCCCACAATTATTTTACCTAACTTAAGGAGATTCAAGGATGTCACTGATTACCGTAACAACAAGCATTGGATGCGGTGCGATGAGTGTCTCTCAAAAGGTTGCCGATGATCTTAAAATTGAAATTTATGACGACGAACGGCTTCAACAGGAGGCGCTTAACATGGGGTATTCATCGGAAGACCTGAAGGGATTTGATGAAAAGGCTCCCGGATTATTCGATCGGCTTTTTAGGCGCCAGCCAGAATTATATGATGAGCTAATGGCAGCGGTTATTTACGAAGTCGCCCATCGAGATGAAGGTATCATTATCGGTCACGGGGCTACTTATTTTTTAAAAGACTTCAGCTGCGCCCTGCACCTGCGAATGCATACGTCGGAGCAATATCGCATCCAGCGTTTGACCGATCAGTTGAAAATAAACCCGGATACGGCCCTTAACATGATCAAAAATCGTGACCAAGAACTCAAAGCCTTTTTGGATTTTTTATTTCAAATCGATTGGAATGATTTTTCGCTGTATGATCTGGTGATTAATGTCGACAAACTGGGTATTGATGCAGCGGCAGAGATGATCGTCAATTTGGCAAAGGCGGACAGCATCCAACAATGCAGCTTAACCGCGCTGGAATCTATGGAGAAATTATCACTGCTAAAAAAAGTTGAAGCCGCTGTTATGAAAGATAATATCAATCCACAAGAATTGCAGATCGAGGTTCCGGAGCCCGGTGTGGTTCGGCTAACCGGGTTGATCAATCCAATGCGGACCGTCGCCGGTGTAACTGAAGTGATAAAATCCGTCGCGGGCGTAGAAAAAGTCATTTGCGAAGCCGAACGGCATCCATTGGCCAAGATGTAATCTGTAAGATCTCAATATTTCAGACCGGTGGTTTTATGTAACCGGTTATTCGAAAGTCAATTTTTTGCACATCCTATAACCATCCTAAATTTATACATATTTTTACTAAGGCGAATTAGCGAACAGCATAATTTCGCGCCTTTTTTTGATTTTTTGCTCAAATTCACCATTATTCATTCCCGAAAAATTATAATTTTAAAAATTTGTTGACTTTTTCCCATGCATAAATAAGGATTCTACCCGGTGAAAAAGCCTATCCATGCACGGTAAATTAAGGTGTCACTTTTAGCGGTATAAATCCGTGCTATTAAAGCATTCATTATGGACAACTGGAAAGTCGTCAAGGTTCGTGTAAGGGCTTTAAACAAAGCCTTAGTTTAACCGAAACCAAAGGAGGAGAAGGTTAAAACTTACTAACCGAAAGGAGGAATTATGGGTGCTTTAGCGATTATGGTGATAGCATTCGCCGGGTACATTATCATGTACCAGTTGTACGGCAAGTTTATCGGCGCAAAGATTTTTGCGCTATCCGGCGCTGCTAAGACCCCGGCGGTTGAAATGGAAGACGGGGTCGATTATGTCCCGACCAAAAAAGAAATTATTTTTGGCCACCACTACACCTCGATTGCCGGAACCGGTCCCATCGTCGGGCCAGCCGTTGCTGTAATCTGGGGCTGGATGCCGGCCCTGATCTGGGTGTTTGTGGGCAGCATTGTGATGGGCGCAGTGCATGATTTCGGTGCCCTGATTATTTCGATGCGCAACCAGGGAAAATCGATTTCCGAATACACCGCCAAGTATGTCAACAACCGCACCAAGATTTTCTTTTTCCTGATCGTCTTTCTGGAATTGTGGATCGTGATCGCCATCTTCGGGCTCGTGATCGCCGTGGTGTTCAACATGTATCCGACATCGGTACTGCCGGTCTGGCTGGAAGTCCCCATTGCCATATATCTGGGCTATTTGATTTACAAGAAGGGCGCCAACGTGATGACCTGGTCGATTTTAGCTGTTATTGCTATGTATGTAACGGTGGTCATCGGTGCCTACCTGCCGATCAAGCTGCCCACCATCGCCGGTATTCCACCCACCGGTGTGTGGACCATCATCCTGCTGGCATATGCCTTTATTGCATCGGTTTTGCCGGTTACCACCCTGCTGCAGCCGCGTGACTTTATCAACTCCCACCAGCTGGTTGTGGCTTTAGCATTGTTGACATTGGGTGTCCTTTTTACGGGGTTCGGTGGCCGGCTGGATATCGTAGCGCCAGCTGTGCAGCTCTCTCCACCTGAATCACCGCCGATGTGGCCCTTCTTGTTTATCACGATTGCCTGCGGGGCCATATCCGGATTTCATTCCCTTGTATCCTCTGGCACTTCGGCCAAACAGGTGCGCGACGAGCAGGATTCGCTGTTCGTGGGTTACGGGTCCATGCTGCTGGAAGGGGTGCTGGCGACCCTTGTGATCATCGCCGTTACAGCGGGAATTGGAATCGGCTACACCGCCAAGATCGGGTGAAGCATTCACCGGTATCGCCGCCTGGACAGCCCACTATTCATCCTGGGCTGCTATAGGAGGTATCGGAAACGCTGCCCGCGCATTTGTTGACGGCTCGGCCAATATGATCGCCACTCTCGGTATTCCGAAGCAATTCGGCGTCGTCATCATGGGTGTATTTATCGCCTCCTTTGCCGGAACCACCCTGGATACGGCCACCCGGATTCAGCGCTACGTGATCGCCGAGCTGTTCGGCGGCCTCAACCTGAAAGCGCTGACCAACCGCTACGCTGCCACCTTTGTCGCGGTAGGATCGGCCCTCATACTGGCATTTGCAACCGGAGCCAGCGGAACGGGCGCGCTCAAACTGTGGCCGCTTTTCGGCGCCGTCAATCAAACCCTGGCGGCCCTGGCGTTAATTATTATCACCCTGTATCTGAAACGCCGCGGTGGTTTGAAGTGGCTGGTTTCCGGCATCCCTGCCGCCTTTATGGCGATCATGACCATCTGGGCGGTTATTCTGAACCAGGTTAAATTCGGTGCCGGCGGAAATATGCTCCTGACGGTGATTAATCTCTGCATTCTGATCATCGCGATCTGGATTGCGATTGAAGGCGTCATCAAATTCTTCGTAACAGAAGAAGAACCGGCTGCGCCAGCCGCACCGGAAACAGCGTAAATCAATTAAGTGGAAGTATCGCCATGCGGCGATACTTCCACATTTTTTCAAACCCCTGCAAGATTCGATTAGCCTGCCGGCGTTTTTACGATAGGGATTCACTCAAAACCCACTTGAGATACTTTTTATATGACCCATGACTTAAAACGTACGTATTTTACCCTCCTGCTGCCGGCGGTGGCGGGTTTTATTTTGATTTTTGTCCTGCAACATTTCCATCTGGTCAGTTTTGAGATTCCGCAAATTCCATCTGTGCTGTCTCCCATCATCTTTATTGTCTCGGTTTGCTTTGCAGTGGCCCTGCCTATTTTTTACCGCACCGTTTTTGCCAACAAAAGGCGCCATCAAACAAATACCGCTGAAGATGATTGGTTGAAATTTGAACGCAACCTGCTTTATATTGCCCTGGCAAGCCCCTATGTATGTCTGATTGCCCAGATTTTGCAGCTGCCCCGTTTTCATCTGGGCGGCACGATTATCATGGCTTTGTATGCGGTGTATTATTACTATCCTTCTCGGAGAAGAATCGATTACGAGCGACGTATTTTTCGCGTGAAAGCCTGAAACAATACAGACGGGAAATGACGTTCAGATGAATCCTTTTTTAAAATGGCTAAAAGCACAAATCATCGAAGCATTTAAGATCAGCGATGAGGTCATGCGCGGCAAGGCCGTGGAAACCATCGAGCATGAGGTGGCGGAACTGGATAATATCTTCGGCATCCTGGTTTTAGGCGCCTTTATCGGCATCCCCTCACCACCGATTCATATTACCATGGAGCTGTTCCCCCTGATGGACAAAGAATTGGACATCATGCTCGACAAGGTATTAACCGCCCATGATCCTCTGGGCCATCTTTTTTCGGTACTGGGTATTGATTAATTTCTCACCACAGAGAACACAGAGCTTTAAAAATTAAAACAAACACGAGACAAAAATGAAACCGCAGCTTCTTTTTTTTATCGGCAAAGGTGGCGTCGGCAAATCAACCAGTTCGGCACTGACAGCCGTTTATCTGGCGGCGAAACCTTATAAAACGCTGCTGGTGTCCATGGACCCGGCCCATAATCAATGCGATATTTTCGAACAGGATTTTTCTGAAAAACCGAAAAAGGTCTCTGAAACCTTGATGGTCAAAGAGGTCAACACCGATTTATGGATAGAAAAATATTTGAAGGAGACAACCGCTCAGATCAAAGAGACCTATAAATACGAAAGCGCCTTTAATCTTCAAAATTATTTTAATGTCCTGCAGTTTTCACCGGGCCTGGAAGAATATGCGCTGCTTTTAGCCTTTGAGGACACCCTGCACAAATACAGTGATCAGGATTATATCGTCTTTGATATGGCGCCCACCGCTTTGACCCTGCGGTTTTTTTCGCTGCCGTTTATCACCCTGATCTGGCTGGAAGAGCTGTTGACCCTTAGAAGCGAAATTTACCGGAAAAAGGAAATTATTTCTAAAATAAAAATCGCCGGAAAAGAAATCGAGCAGGATAAGGTAAAGGCCAAGCTGCAAACGTTAATCGGCAATTACGAGCACCTGCGAGAGCATTTTATGTCAGATACCACCAGAGTGAACCTGGTGATGAACAATGACAAGCTGTCGTTTTCGGAAGCCTTTCGCATCCGAAAGAAACTAACCGATATCGGCATTGTTATCGATCGAATCGTCATCAACAAACTACACGCGGATGAAAATACAGCAGGGATCGAAAACGAATTCAAGGATCAAAAAATAGCAAGGCTGCGCTTGGCGCCCGAGGGCCTGACCGGTTATGAGGTGTTGAAAGATTATATTGCGGCGCATACAGAGGCGTTTCAGAGCTTATAATGTAAATACATATTAATTGAGGGGTCAGGGAGTTTATCATTCCAAGCTTGTCATTCCCGCGAAGCAGACTGTGTCGTAATTCAAAAAAGCGCTTAAATTCTGCCTGTCATGCCGGACTTGATCCGGCATCCAGCACTGTAACACTC
Source organism: uncultured delta proteobacterium (assembly GCA_963706575.1). Lineage (GTDB taxonomy): Bacteria > Desulfobacterota > Desulfobacteria > Desulfobacterales > JAHEIW01 > JAHEIW01. The sequence continues at coordinate 366,737 of CAVPNL010000015.1, forward strand.
TGAAAAAGCGCTGGATTCCGGGTCAAGCCCGGAATGACAAAAGGGCTCATTTTCCTCGTTTGAAGATTACGACACAGTCTGGAAGGCGGGAATCCAGAAATGTTTTTTTGTTTGGATCCCCGCATGCGCGGGAACGAAGTCTGGATGCCCGCCTTACGCGGGCATGACGGCAAAACTCCCTGACCCCTCAATTATTTAGCCATCAAAAATTATGGGGCATTTAAAGATATGAGGGCGTTGCCTGCTAAAAATGCTCTTAGCTCCAGACACCGTCAATCTCGGCCCCGCACACTGCACACCGGCCGTCTTTGATTCTGAGAGATCCCACCTGAAACCCCCAACGTTCGATGACAATCTCACCGCAGCCAGGGCAAAAGGTGTTTTCCGCGGCATTCCCGGGGACATTACCGGTATAGACGTATTTTAATCCGGCCGCCAACCCGATTTCACGGGCCGCTGTGAGAGTTTTCACCGGTGTGGCCGCACGGTCGGTCAGCTTGTAGGTCGGATGAAAGCGGCTGATGTGCCAGGGCGTGTCGGTTCCCAGATCATTGGCGATAAAAGCGGCCAATTTCTCAAGCTCGGCGCTGTCATCATTAAGTCCGGTAACAATCAGCGTGGTGACTTCAACAAAGATGCCCTGAGCCTTCATGCGCCGCAGGGTTTCCAGGACATGCTCGAGGCGGGCACCGCACAAATCTTTATAATATCGGTCGCGAAACGCTTTTAAATCCACATTGGCCGCATCCAGATAAGGGTCGATCATCTCAAGGGCTTCAGTCGTCATATACCCGTTGGTGACAAACACATTTCGCATGCCACGCTCATGGGCCATTTGGGCGGTGTCATAGGCAAGTTCAAAAAACACGGTCGGCTCGGTATAGGTATAAGAGATGCTGCGGCAGCCGGATTTATCCGCCGCCGCCACGATTTCCTGCGGGGTTACCGTATCGCCCATGATCATGCCTTTATGATCGGTGGGCATCTGGGCAATATCGGCGTTCTGACAAAACCGGCAGCGAAAATTACAGCCGACGGTGGCAACCGAATATGAAAGGGTGCCCGGCAGAAAATGAAACAGAGGTTTTTTTTCGATGGGGTCCACATGTTGCGCAATGACTTTATCATAAACCAGCGTTTGCAGCCCGCCGGCCTGATTCTCCCGAACGCCGCATTTACCCCGGCGGCCCGTTTTTATCACGCAACGATGGCTGCATAAATTGCATTTGACCTTTTTATCCGCCAGCGGTTCATACAGGTAAGCTTCCATAATAGGATGACTCCGTCATCAAATTGAGGAATTGCGAATTGAGGAATCTAGGAATTAGAAAAAGACCCTAATTTTAATCCCTAAATTCCAAAATATTATAATTCGTTTTTATCCTGTCGCCGCCCCGCTTGAATCCCCGGCCTGGTAACGCATCGTCAGCGGTCGTGTTCTAAATTTGGGGACCAGGGTAACCACCATCCCGGCAAAGGCACCAAAGGGACAGCGTTGAATAATTTTAAACTGTTCCAGGCTGGTCGCAATCTTTCCCGATTGCGACGGCAATTGACAGACGGTTCGCCAGGATATGGGGGTATGGCCAACGATCTTTCGAATCCGTTGCTTCAGTTCCCAGACACTGAAAAATTGAGCATGGTTAAAAATCGTTGAAGTAAACATGCCCTTTACGCGACGCTGGATGCCTTTGATGGCATAACGGTTTAAGACGCCGATAAAGATCCGATCCTTGGTCACCCTGCAGGCTTCCTCCAGTGCCTTTTGAGGGTCATCGACAAATTCCAGGGTGGTAAACAGACAGGTGTAATTAAACGAATTATCATCAAAAGGAAGGTCTTCGGCGTAACCGCGGTAAAGATCGGCCCGGTTGCCGACATTGCGAGATGCGATATCAAGCATATATGTGGAAGGATCCAGTCCGGTGACCAGCAGCTCCATCTCGAGAAAGGCCATCAGACTTGCCCCCGTTCCACATCCGATATCCAGTACGGATTCGCCACGCATGGGTTGCAGCAGGGTATGCATCAGATGGGTTTCAAGCGCTAAAGCTGTTTTTGTTTGCGGCTTTTGGAGCCATTGCTCGTAGGCAATGGCATCTTTGAAATCGAAGACATGGCCCATGGGAGATAACTTAAGTAATAAATGTGAGTTTATCAAGAGTGAAAACGACACCTTGTCCGTCGGATTTTAAGTTGGTTCGGTCGGGGTGTCCGGCTCGGGCTTCTTGGCAGCCCGGGGAGATCGCTTCTTTTTCCGTTGCGGTCGTTTTTTGGGGACGGATTTTTCAGACTTTGTGGTGGTTTCGGTTTTAGTCGATTCGGAAGATTCGGGGCCAAAGCCGAAAAATGCGCCTGGAAACGAACGTGTCTTGGTTTTTTTTGACGGTGGCCGTGAATCGGTGCGCTGCTTTTCCCGATGCTGGCTCCGCTTTCGGCCGGATTTCCGGAGACTTGACCTGCGTCGGGAAGCGATCGGTCTTGAGGTGTCAGCGACAAACCAGTCGGTTCCAGGCCAGACCACGGGAATTTTGTATCCCAGCATTTCCTCCAAAGGCTCCAGATGGTATACGTAGTCTTCACAGGCCAGCGCAAATGCCTTGCCGGTCTTGCCCGCCCTGGCGGTCCGACCGATACGGTGGATATAATTTTCAGAATCCTGGGGCAGATCGTAATTGATCACATGGCTGATATCTTCAACATGAATGCCGCGGGAGGCGACGTCGGTGGCGACCAGAATTTTGATCTGGCCCTTTTTGAATTGTTCCATCAGCCGAAACCGTTTGCGCTGGGGCAAATCGCCGGTGATTCTTTCAGCCGGCCAGGCATTGCCCTTAAGCTTGGTTGTCAGCCAATCAACGCCGACCTTGGTATTTACAAAAATGAGCATCCGATTCCAGTCTTCTCTTTTCAGCAGACCCAGCAGCAGTTCTAATTTTTTCCCCGAACCGACATGAAACAACTGCTGCTCGATTCCCTCAACCGTTATGGTCTGAGGGGTAACCGATATAAACTCGGGCAGATTCATAAATTCATAAGTCAGCTCCATCACCCGATAAGAAAGCGTGGCCGAAAAGAGCATGGACTGGCGGGTATCATAGGGGGGGAGTTTGCGGAGCAAAAAGCGCATATCCTTTGTGAACCCCAGATCAAATAACCGATCGGCCTCATCGATAACCAACATTTTGATGCCTTCTGTTTTAAAAATGCCCTGCTTGAGGTAGTCAATGATACGCCCGGGGGTACAGATGACAATATCGGTTCCCCGGCGCAGGATATCCGCCTGACGTTTGTAATCGATGCCGCCGACAACTTCGGCGATCTTTAAATCCGCATGCCGGCACAGGGTGCGCGCTTCCTCGTATATTTGGTGCGAAAGTTCCCGGGTGGGCGCAACGATAAGCGCTGCCGGCAGACGGGGATCGCGGTCAGAAAACGTCAAAATACGGGTAATGACGGTCACAAGAAAAGCCGCTGTTTTTCCGGTGCCGGTCTGCGCCTGGCCGGCAACATCAAGACCGCTCAACGAAATGGGAAGCGTTTGCTCCTGGATGGGTGTGCAGTAGACAAAACCGGCTTCCTTTAAAGCGGATTGTAAAGGCGCCGGCAAAGCGAACTCGTCGAATCGTTGTTCGGTTAAAAATTCAGGCTTTTCGGCCCGCGGGTGCGCTGCCGGAGATTCAGATGTCTCGGACATAGTAATTTAGGTTTCTCCTAAAACGAGCGTTTCAAATTTTAAAAATGAGGAAAATTTTTTATTTTTAGGAATTCTATCGTTTTTGGTTTTTAAAATTTGGAACCCTTCGGGATTGCCGATCTTACCGCATCTACCGCGTCAGATGCCGTCCCGCATAGTCAACTATAGCGCAACGACATCTTCCTTGTAGCTGCGGCAACCTCGACAATCGCTCAATTTAGGTTTTTCTGAGTATATAAACAGTCTCATATCGATTTTTTGCTCGGAGTGATTATATACTTTTAACAGGCTGTTTTGCAAGCAGTGAGAATTCTACTGTTTGAATTAAGTTACGTCGTATGCTAACAGAAGACGCGTTCTCTTCGCTCACGTCATATTGGAACAATGTTATGAAAGAATTCTTCAAAGTTACAGATTTACAAACGGTTTTAGAATACCGTACAAAATTCCTACAGGTCAAGACCGAAAATATCCCGCTGGTGGAATCGGTTGGGCGCATACTGGCGGAAGATATGGTTGCCGATGATGATCTGCCGGACTTCCCGCGAGCCATTGTGGACGGCTACGCTGTTAAAGGCGCATCCACCTTTGGGTCCAGTGAAGGCAACCCCGCCTATCTAACGCTCAGCGGTAGCATCGCCATGGGAGAATCGCCGGAAATTGACGTTGGTCCCGGAGAAGCCGCTCAAATCGCCACCGGCGGAATGCTACCGCAGGGTGCGGACAGCGTGGTCATGATTGAACACACCGAAGCCATTGATGACTCCACCATTGAAGTTTACCGCAGTGTCGCCCCCGGCCAGAACATGATTGCCATCGGTGAAGATATCAAAAAGCAAACGCGTGTCCTTTTGAAAGGACAAATGATTCGCCCCCAGGAGGCAGGGCTTTTAGCCGCTCTGGGCAAACAGCAGGTTACCGTTTATCAAAAACCGCTCATCGGTATTATTTCCACCGGAGACGAAATTGTGCCCATCAGCGAGACACCGAGTCGCGGACAGATACGCGATATCAATACGTACACGCTTTCGGGTCTGATTCACGACGCCGGAGCAGTGGCTGTCTCCTACGGAATCGTGCGTGATGATTTTAAAATCCTGTTTAAAAAATGCAAACTCGCACTTGAGCAGTGTGATATGATTTTAATTTCCGGTGGCAGTTCGGTCGGCGCGCGTGACTTTACGGTTGATGTTCTTTCAGACCTGCAGGATGCAAAAATCCTGGTTCACGGCATATCCATCTCACCCGGCAAACCTACCATCCTGGCAAAAGTCCAAAAAAAGGCGTTCTGGGGAATGCCCGGGCATGTGGTGTCGGCCATGGTTGTATTTTCAAGAGTGGTCAAACCGTTTGTCGAGCATCTTAGCGGACAAGTGGCTGGTCAGAAAAAAGAACTGCGGCTACAGGCCAAGCTAAGCAGAAATGTCGCTTCGCGGCAGGGTCGCATTGATTTTATCCGGGTTCAACTTCGTCTTGTAGAAGGTCGGCTCTGGGCGGATCCGGTGCTTGGCAAATCCGGGCTTATCAGCACCATGGTCAAGGCCGATGGTCTGATTGAAATCGATATCAATACCGAAGGGCTGGATAAAGGGGATCAGGTAGAGGTCATCCCGGTGTAAATTTATTATCTGGACCTACAAGTCTGTTGAGCCCAGCTTTAATAATTTCCTATCTGTTGGATTGGTTCGATTGGTTTTATTTGTTTGATTGGTTAAAAGAAGGAACAGAGTGCTTTTAACGAATTGAACCAATTCAACCAATAAAACTAATTAAACGGCTGTTTAACGTCTCAGAGATTAATTTTCAAATGAGCCAATAGTCAGGAATAAACAATGACTTTTAAACGCAACGTCTATCTAAAAATGAAGACCCTGCAGGAAGCACGGGACATTCTTTTTCAAACGTTTGGGGATTTGCCGCCGCTGCCGGCTGAAAAAATTTCGGTTCCGGATGCCGTTGGCCGCGTTCTGGCGGAACCAGTCAATGCACGGCTATCATCACCGAACTTCCATCTGGCAGCCATGGACGGGCTGGCGGTAAAGGCTGAAATCACCTTTGGCGCAAGCGCTGCAGCACCCAGGGAGCTTGTCATCGATCGGGATGCCTTTTACGTCAACACGGGCCATGTCCTGCCGAAAGATACCGATGCGGTCATCATGGTCGAAAATGTCAACGAACTGGATGAAGAACGCGTCGAGATCGAAGCACCGGCATTTCCATGGCAAAACGTCCGCAGGGTTGGAGAAGACATTGTCGCCACCGAGCTGCTTTTCCCGCAAAACCATGTCATCACACCTTATTGCGTGGGAGCCCTGTTGGCAGGCGGTGTGTTCAGCGTTGCGGTCAAATCAAAACCGAAAGTGCTGATTATTCCCACCGGATCGGAACTGGTAGACTGGCGCAATCTCCAATTGCATGACTTTAAGCCGGGACAGGTGCTGGAAACCAATTCATTTGTTCTGGGTAAGCTGATTGAAAAGTGCGGGGGCACCTTCAGGCGCCACGAGATGGTCGTTGACGATACCGCTAAGATTAAACAGGCCCTAAAAAACGCCCTAAAAGAAGATTATCAGTTGATCATGGTTCTGGGCGGATCTTCAGCCGGTTCTGAGGATTTCGCCAAAACAGCAATTGTGGATCTGGGTGAAATTAAAGTCCACGGGGTAACCATTATGCCCGGCAAACCGGTTGTCATCGGAGCTGTGGAAAATAAGCCGGTCTTTGGCATTCCCGGTTACCCGGTGTCTGCCATTATTGCTTTTGAACAATTTGTTCAACCCCTGTTATATGCGCTTCTGGGCCAACCTCATCCGCAAAAGGAAACCATCACGGTACAGCCGACCAAAAAGATCGCTTCCAAACTCGGGGTGGAAGAATTTTTGCGCGTAAAACTGGGTGAAGTGGGCGGCCGCATTGTCGCCACCCCGTTGCCCAGAGGGGCCGGCACCATAACATCCATTACCGAAGCCGACGGCATCATCCGCATACCGAATCACGTTGAGGGCATCAACGAAACCGAGAAAGTCTCCGCCGAACTGCTTCGTCCGCTTGCGGCCATTCGCCGAACCATTGTTATCGTGGGAAGCCATGACAATTCCCTGGATGTGTTGGCTGACCAGCTTAAGGCCGGTCACAGTGAATTGACGCTGTCCTCGAGCCATGTGGGCAGCATGGGGGGGCTGATGGCGATTAAACGCGGCGTCTGCCATCTGGCCGGCACTCACCTTTTGGATACCGAAGACGGCTCCTATAACCGATCCTATCTTAAAAAATATCTGCCGGATACGGCTGTCAAACTCATCCATCTGGTTCAACGCGATCAGGGCCTGATTGTAAAGCCGGGCAATCCGAAGGAGATACATGGAATTGAAGATATCGGCCGCAAGGACGTCAGCTTTATCAACCGGCAGGTAGGATCCGGCACCCGGATTTTACTGGACTACAAACTAAACCAGCTGGGCATTAAAGCGGATGCCATCAACGGTTATCAAAATGAAGAATTTACCCATATGGCTGTGGCAGTTTCTGTCCTCAGCGGATCAGAGGACACCGGCCTGGGGATTTATGCGGCAGCCAAAGCCCTGAATTTAGATTTCATCCCGGTGGTCACCGAGCAATATGACCTGGTGGTTCCCCAGGAATATTTCGAAACCGAACCGGTCCAAATTCTGCTTGATATCATAAACAGCCCGGCGTTCAAACAACGGGTAGAGGCCCTGGGCGGGTACAGTACAAAAAATACAGGCGCTGTTATTTTATAGCTGGCGTAATAGTCGATAATCACGCTAATCAGTGAAACTCAAACACAAGGCAGAGAGCAAAGCGCATAGGGCATAGCGTTTAGAATAAATGATGCTCCGCATAATGATTCTACGCCATGCTCCATGCGCTATGCCCTTTGCTGTCGTTTAACGGGTTGATAATCAATTGATAATCGCCAGTTTTTAACATCCACAAAGCACAAAACAGGTATGTATGAATTCTAGCGAGGCGATTCTTTTGGGTATCATCCAGGGCCTGACCGAATTTTTACCGGTTAGCAGTTCGGGGCACCTGGTACTGTTTCAACAACTGTTCGGGCTGAAGGAAGCCGAGTTGTTTTTCGATGTGTGCGTCCACCTGGGAACGCTGCTGGCGGTCATTGTTGTCTTTCACCGGGAAATACAGAATATAATAGCGGCGCTGTTGCGGCTTGTTTCTATAACAGCGAAAAAAGAAAAATTCTGGCAGCAGGTTGAATCCGACCCGGACTTAAAAATGGCTTTGCTTATCATCATCGGGTCCATTCCAACCGCGATCCTGGGGCTCATATTTCACAGTATCGCCGATAAGCTGTTTTCATCGCCGTTTTTCACCGGCCTGATGCTGATGGTAACCGGATTGCTTCTATGGCTAACCCGCCGTGCCAAAACCGGTGGAAAGGGACCGGACATCGAAGGTTTCTCCAGAACAAAAGCATTTATAATCGGAATTATACAAGGGCTGGCCATCATCCCCGGGCTTTCCAGATCGGGTTCTACGATCAGCATCGGCCTGTTGCTGGGTATCAACCGTGAAATAGCTGCCAGATATTCATTTTTACTTTCGATACCAGCCATTATCGGGGCCGGACTGCTGAGCCTTAAAGAGGGTCTATCTCAGACGGATTTGGCTATTCAGATTTCACTGTTGGGTGCCGCAACGGCAGCTCTTGTCGGTTACGGGGCTTTAAAAGTGCTGCTTCGTATGGTTAAAAAGGGGCATCTGTATGTGTTTGCACCTTACTGCTGGCTGGCGGGCATTCTGGCAATCGTTTTTAGCTGGTAGACATGAATTTAGGTGATAAAAAAATATTTGCCACACTTTTCTTTTCCATATTCGCCACCGTCACCGGGGTGGGAATTGTGGTGCCGCTGCTTCCGATTTACGCGCACGACTTAGGGGCCAGCGGCTTTTTTGTTGGATTGATTTTTGGCGCTTTTTCACTGGGGCGAATATTTTGCCTGCCATATTTTGGGCGCCTTTCAGACCTTAAAGGACGCAAGCCCCTGATCGTTCCCGGGCTTCTGGCGTATGCGGCCATCTCATTGGGATTTGTTTTTTTCAAGGAGGTCAACGCCCTCATTATTCTGCGGTTTTTTCAAGGAATTGCCTCGGCCATGCTGATGCCCATCATTCAGGCCTATGTCGGTGATATTACACCTCCTGGAAATGAAGGATTCACAATGGGGCTGTTTAATATGTCCATGTTCTGCGGTTTAAGCATTGGACCATTATTGGGCGGTGTCATCCATGACCGTTTCAGTCTTGAAACCGCATTTATCTGTATGGGAGTGCTGGCACTCATCGGGTTTTTATTATGTCTTTTTTTGCTGCCCCCAACCCGCTCTGAAAAAAATATCAGCAGCGGGAAATCACCTATCGAATGGAAGCAACTTTTCCTTGATCGGGACATCGCCAGCATATTTCTTTTCAGATTCTCCCATATCCTGTGCATCGGAATTGTCTGGGCCTTCTTGCCGCTTTTTGCAAGATTAAAATTTTCATCTTCAAGTTCAGCCATCGGAATTTTAATCATGCTGGGTGTGCTCGTCAGCGGAGCGCTGCACGTCCCCATGGGACTACTGGCGGACAAACTGAGCAAAAAATGGATGGTGATTGCCGGCGGCTTGATCGTTGCGTGTGCCGTTTTTTCGTTTGAATGGGTCCAGGACTTCTGGGGACTGGTATGGGCCAGTATTTTTTTTGGAATCGGTGGGGGTATTGCCATGCCGGCCCTGATGGCCATCGCAGTCGTTAAGGGCGGCGAAACCGATTCGATGGGATCGGTGATGGCAATTTTAACAATGGCCCACAGCCTGGGTATGCTTTGTGGATCCTTGATCGGCGGCATGATGATGGATGTGTATCAGCTGCGCGCTGCTTTCCCGCTGGGTGCGGCCGTTATGGCTGTAACCGTCGCTGTTTTTTTTGTCAGTACGCGTTCCCGCAGAAGATTATCGAATTGTTAAATTGACATCAATCATAGGTGCATTACATTAGAACAAAACAAGTTCGAGGCTTTGCCCCGATTGGAATGTTGGAATGTTTGAAAAATTCATGTCTCAAAAGCTACTTAGAATATTCATTCAGTTGTAGAAATTCCGAGACGTTTAAGTGGAAGAATCTATGAGTACCAAACGGGATTATTACGAAATTTTAAATGTCAACCGCAATGCCACCGACGACGAATTAAAAACAGCCTACCGCCAACTGGCACTAAAATACCACCCGGACCGAAATCCAGACGACAAATCAGCTGAAGAAAAATTTAAGGAAGCGGCTGAGGCTTACGAGGTTCTGCGGGATTCGCAAAAGCGTTCTCTTTATGATCAATACGGCCATGCCGGGCTTGAAAATACCGGATTTCAAGGTTTCGGCGGCTTTGAGGATATTTTTTCAAGCTTTGGAGACATTTTTGAGGATTTTTTCGGTTTCACATCCCGGCGGTCCTCAAGGAGCCGGGCCATGCCCGGAGCCGATTTGCGATATGATCTGAGTCTGAACTTTATGGAAGCGGTTTCTGGAACGGAGACCGAAATTGAAATCGAAAAGCGGGAAATTTGTCCCGTCTGTAGCGGCAATGGCTGCGAAAAAGGCACCGAACCGGAAACCTGCCGGCATTGCAATGGTATCGGTCAAGTTTCCCGAAGTCAGGGATTCTTTACGGTCCGCACCACCTGTCCGACATGCCGCGGAAATGGCCAGATCATTGCGCATCCCTGTTCGAAATGCCGCGGCACGGGACAGGTGATGGCCAGCAAAAAAGTCGCGGTTAAAATTCCGGCCGGAGTTGATAACGGTTCCAGATTGCGGTTGACCGGCGAGGGCGAGCCCGGTGTCTATGGAGGTCCTCCCGGCGATCTCTATGTTTTCCTGTATGTGAAGCCCCATGAATTCTTCAAGCGCCGGGATACGGATATTATTTGTGAGGTCCAGATCTCTTTTGTCCAGGCCGCACTGGGTGATAAAATCAGTGTTCCGACCTTAAACGGCAACAAAAACCTCGAGATTCCAAAAGGGACTCAACCGGGTGACGTATTTTATTTCAACGGAAAAGGCATCCCGTCTTTAAGAACCCGCGGACGGGGTGACCAGATTATCCAGGTGGCAATTAAAACACCCACCCATCTGAGCAAAAAACAGGAAGCCATTCTAAAAGAATTTGCCGAGCTTGAAACAAAAAAACTTTCGAGTAAAATCAAGAATATCCTCAAAAAAGATTCCGGCAAAGCAGCCAACTAGGATATTTTGGATTGCGGATTGCGGATAGCGGATTTTGGATTTTACGATATTGACAATTACAGAACGAAATCAAATTCAGTTGATGCCCCAACTTGTTTCACCATTATTCCACTATTCCATTTTTCCACTATGCCAATGACAAAGGGCAGCCTGATAATCTGATAACCATATGATTTTTTATTTTAAATACGAACATCATGGGTAGAGAATATGTATGAATTAAAAGTGGTGACCCGTTTTGCTGCGGCACACCAGCTAGCGATGGTCGGATCCAAATGTGAAAACATGCACGGCCACAACTGGAAAATCGAAGTCTATGTAACCGGTGATAAATTAAATGCCGGTGGCGTCCTGGTAGACTTCGGAGAGATCAAGGCCCATCTGGCCGGGGTGATGAAAAAATTGGATCACAAATTTTTAAACGAACTGGATTATATACCTGACGGAAAGCCCTCGTCGGAAAACATCGCCTATTTTGTTGCAACAGAGCTTCAATCCAAAATAGACAATTCCTCTGCCCGGATCAGCCGGGTTACCGCCTGGGAGTCCGATGATGCGTGTGCGACGTATGTCGTCGAGTGATGATTCTGGGGTATATTTGTAAGTTAACAAGGTTTAAAACATCCGAGGCTTCAACTTGCTTTCTGGTTTCAGGTGTCGGGTGTCAGGTGTCAGAATTGATTGAGATGAAAATTCGACGGGTCAGATGCTGAACACTGAAACCTGAAACCTTCCTTTTCCTGAACCTGACACCTGAACACTGAACCCTTCCCTTTCCTGACACCTGACACCTGAAACCTCATTATTTAAGTGTTTTGTACCGCTCCACCAGTTCATCCCGGGTGACAATACTGGATACATGCGCTACGTGCCGCCGGATGTTATCGATCCCGCCTTCCTGCCGATCAACAAGAATAACGGCCCTGACAACTTCGAGCCCCTCGGAACGCGCTCGCTCGATAGCCTTAATCGTGGAGCCGCCGGTGGTGGCTACGTCATCGATAATCGCCACCCGCTCACCCGGCTGAACATCACCCTCAATCCAGCGAATCATTCCATGATCTTTGCGGGTTTTGCGAATGGAAAACGCATTTATCGGCCTTGACTTCAATTCGGAGGCAAAAGCGGTGGCGACCGCCAGAGGATCGGCCCCAAAGGTTAACCCACCAACTCCGGTCACATCGTCGTTTTTAATCTCCTCAAATAACAGCTGTCCTGCCAGAAACATGCCCCGGGCGCAGAGGGTAACCGGTTTGCAATTCACATAAAATTGACTCATGCGGCCCGATACCAGTTTATAGATCGGCTCTTTGCTGTATTTAAAAGATTTTTTGCACAGCATATCGATCAATTCTGCTTTCATTACGACTGCTCCTGTATCAGAATGTTGAGGATGTAAAAATTAAACTTTGAGCAAAACCATGAACTCAAAAATATTCATACCACGAAAGCACCAAAATATAAAAACACGAAATTCCATTCAGCGAGTAAACTAATTCGCTTTCTTTATTTTTCGTGCTTCCACTATTTCGTTTTTTCGGGGATATTTTGCTTTTTTTTAAATACCCACATATTGTATTGCTCAAATCTGCAAATTCGATTGGATCCGTTTATCAAGAAAACATTGATTTTAACACCTTGTTTCGATATAAAAAAGCCTCCACTGAAATAGAAGAAGCCTGTTAATGGGATTCAGCGGAGGCTTTAAGCAAGGAAAACCCGGAAAGGCACTCCTTGAACTCGTCCAGGAATGTACCAGTAAAATCCAGGTGGGTCAACTCGGTATCTCAAAACGGTTTAGCCGTTAAATCAAAACAGATTAAGGTGTGAAGATGAAAAATCTGGTTTTTCGGGATCTATTTTTTTATTGGGTCATTGGGTGCCTGGCGCTCTTGCCGTTGGCTTCGAATGCAGACGATTCGATTGAAAATCTATCGTTAAAAGACACTATCGAAATGGCCATTGATGCCAATCTGAACCTGAAGCAATCCCGGGAAGAAGTCAAGGCGGCCGAAGAAACCCGCAAGGCGAGCATTACTCGGTTCCTGCCTACTTTCAGTACCTCCTATGACTATCTGCATCGCAATAAAGAACTGACCCAGGGGCTTACCGGAATTGGAGGGGGTCCAGAATTTATTGTCCGCCCCGATGATCAATATACCTTTGTAACCTCTTTTAACCAGCCGATATTCAGTGGATTTTCGCTGATTAACCAGTACAGGGTTGCGGATCTGGGTCTCGATGCGGCCGAATTCGGCGAAAAAGTCACCCGTCAGGATGTGATTCTGGATGCCAAGAATGCATTTTACTCGGTCTTAAAAGCTGAAAAACTGATGGGGGTTTCCAAGCAGCGCGTCACTCAGATTGCCGCCCAAAAGGATGTGGCTGAAAATTTTTATGAGGTGGGAATGTCCCCGCTCAATGATCTGCTGGAGGCCCAGGCATCGCTGGCCAATGCCCGGCAGGATTTTATCGTGGCCCAAAACAATCTTGAGATCGCCAGATCCCAGTTCAACACCATCCTGCGACGTCCGGTGAATGCGCCGGTGAAAATAGAGGACATCCTCGACTACTCACCCTTTGTCTATGATTTCGATTATTGTTTGGAAACAGCCAAAGAAAACCGTCTCGAAATTACACTTGCCGATCTGGAGGTCGAAATCGCCGAAAAAGAAGTCGCGCTGGCTAAAAAAGATTTTCTCCCTTCGGTCAATTTAAGGGGAAATTATACTCGCACCGGCGATGATTATAAAGCCAAGGGCGGGGAGGGCATTACCGATGCTGCCAGCTGGGAAATCCAGGCCGTCGCCGAATGGGAATTCTGGCAATGGGGTCGAACTCATTTTGGCGTAAGAGAAAAATTGCACCGCCTTTCCCAGGCTCAATATCGCCGATTGCAAATCCAGGACAACATTGAACTGGAGGTTAAGACATCATTTCTGCGGACCAAAGAAAGTGAAAAAAATATCATCACCGTCGAAAAGGCAATTGAGCAGGCCAAAGAGAACTTTCGAATAAACCAGGAACGCTTTAAAGAACAGGTGGCCACGACCACCGAGGTTCTGGACGCCCAGACCCTGCTGTCAAATACCCTCACCAATTATTTTAAGGCCTTATATGATTTTAAGATTTCAAAAGCCACGTTGTTCCGTTCGATGGGCCAGGAAGTGATGGAATGATTGAAGCAGATGCGAAACGCTCCATAATTCGGATGTTCCATGTTCATCACAATTACGGTACCAAAAAGGCCCTGATTGATATTACCCTTGATATTTCTAAAAATGACTTTGTATTTATCACCGGTCCAAGCGGAGCGGGAAAAACTACCCTGCTAAAACTCCTGTATCTGGCCGAATCGGTGTCAGAAGGTCAGGTCCTGATAGACGGCATCAACCTTTCCCGCATTCCTCGCAAACGCATCCCGTTTCTGCGCAGAAAATTCGGAATTATTTTCCAGGATTATAAGCTCATCGCCAGTCGAACCGTATTTGACAATGTCTCGCTTGTGCTGGCGGCCGCCGGCAAAAAAAGGCGGTTGATTCAAAAAAAAGTCAGAAGCGTGCTGCGGTTGGTCGGTATGGAGGATCGGCAAAACGCCTTCCCGCCAAGTTTGTCCGGTGGAGAACAGCAGCGGGTGGCCGTTGCCCGCGCCATCATCGGTGACCCCAAAATCATCCTGGCCGATGAGCCCACCGGAAGCCTGGATGATGATTCCGCCAATATCATTATGGATTTGCTCAACGGCGTTCACATCAGGGGAACCACGGTTATCGTTGCAACCCATGACAACGATCTTATAAGAAAAACCGGTGGTCGGGTCCTGCTTTTAAAACAGGGACGATTGGAAGGATCGACGTTTACTGAAAAGCATTATGACGATTCTATTTTTTAAACGGGCCGTAGAAGACTTTCGCAATAACCGGCTGCTCAATATCATTACCCTTTTGACCATTTCGCTATCGATTCTAATCGTCAGCGCATTTATTCTTTTTTTTATCAACACCAATGAGATTATGAATTTCTGGAAAAAAGGGTTGCGGGTTATGGCCTACCTGAAACCGGAATTGCCCGGCTCGCAATTGACGGATTTAAGCCGCAGGATTCAAAGCATTTCCGGTGTTGAAACCGTCCGGTTCGTTTCAAAAAAAGAGGCTTTCACCCAGCTAAAGGCACAGATGAAACGGCAGGCGTCATTATTTGACAATCTGGCCGAAAATCCACTACCGGATGCGTTTGAAATCAGGATGACCGCCGCGACCCAGACCTGGGATAAGGTCGAATTTTTAGCGGCCGAAATTGAGGCCCTGGATGAGGTTCAAGAAGTAGAATATGGACAGCGGTGGCTGGGCCGCTACACGCATATTTTCAATCTGTTTAGATTAACCGGGTATGCCATGTGTGGCATATTTTTTATGGCCGCCGTATTTATCGTGGCCAATACCATCCGGCTGGTCATCTATTCCCGGAGGGATGAAATAGAGATTATGCGGCTGGTGGGTGCTGCCGAACGCTTTATCAAAGTTCCGTTTTACTTTCAGGGCCTGCTGCAAGGCGCTCTCGGTGCAAGCATCGGTTTGGCCATATTATTTTCCGCTTATCTGGTGATCGCATCCAACATCGAGCAGGAATGGTTTTCCGGCCTGTTTCAGATCCGGTTTCTGTCTCCGCTTATGTCAGGCGTCATCATTTTAATGAGTATGCTGGTCGGATGGTTTGGATCATACCTTTCCCTCAAGCAATATTTGAAAGCCTAGCAGCAAGGATCGAATTGAAAACCTCACGCAAAGCTGCAAAGTTCGCAAAGAGAAATGATTTTAGCGATAACATTTTAAGAATATCTTTGCGTGCGTGTTTTTTGGCGTCTTGGCGTGAGAATATGGTAAAATGAATTATATCATATAAAACGATTGGCTAATTCCAGATGAAGGGCTAGTTTCACAAAGTTAATATGAGGTTCTGTAAAAAAAACAAGGCGATTCGCATTTTGCGCTTGGCGGCCGGCTGTTTTTTGATTTTTTCAGCCGGCTCTATTTTAAAGGCCCAGGATCAGCAACCCCGGATCGATGAATTTACAAAAAAGGCCCAGGATATCAACCGTGAAATCCAAAAAGGCAAGACCAAAATTCAAAAATTTTCACGCCGGGAAACCGATATTATTATGCGGTTAAATCAGGTTGATCAGGCTTTAAATCGATCTCGCAAACGGATTGCCGGTTTAGAGCGTGAAATTAAAGTGCTCGAAAAAAAAATAACCGAAACCGCCGCAGTGTCTGAAGAACTGGTTAATCAGATAGGGACCAATGAGACATATGTCGCTAAGCGCCTGGTCGCCTTGTATAAATTAAACTGGCTGGGGAAATTCCACGTGCTGGCTTCGGCCCAGAGCCTGCAGGAATTGTTGAAGCGCAAAACAGCCCTCGAGCGAATCCTGGCCTACGATGAAATGGTTATCAGAGAGCTGGTGGACAATCGGCTGGATCTGGAAACTGTCCGATCCCGTCTGGAGACACACAGGAACGAAAAGCGCCGGCGAGCAGATGAGTACCAGCAACAAATCAAGCAGATAGCGGCTGAGCGCACACAGCGCGCCAAGCTGTTAGCCCATGTACGCCAAAAAAAATCCGCCCAGCTGGCCGCCATTGAATCCCTGAAACTCGCGGCGCGGGATTTAGATGAGAAGATCAAAAATTTAGGTATCGAATCGGCGGCCACGACTCTGCAAAAATATACCGCCACCGAATCGTTTCAGGCATATAAAGGCTTGCTTAAAATGCCGGTAAAGGGTAAAATAGCAAGTCTTTTCGGTAAGTTTAAAAATACCCGCTATCAGGTTTTGAATTTTCGAAGCGGT
This sequence comes from uncultured delta proteobacterium, assembly GCA_963706575.1. Classification (GTDB taxonomy): domain Bacteria; phylum Desulfobacterota; class Desulfobacteria; order Desulfobacterales; family JAHEIW01; genus JAHEIW01. The sequence goes on from CAVPNL010000015.1 coordinate 383,548, forward strand.
ATCGAGATTCAAACCGAAAGAGGCGAGCCGATAGCGGCGGTCTTTGCCGGTAAAATCCTTTACGCTGATTGGTTTAAAGGATACGGAAACATGATTATTATAGACCATGGGGAAAATTACTATACGGTATATGCCCATATTGAAGAAGCCTTTAAATCAACCGGGGATTCCGTCGAGGCAGGAGAAGTGATTGCGACCGTCGGCGATAGCGGCTCCATTACCGGCCCCAAACTTTATTTTGAGGTCCGCCACCACGGAAAACCCCTGGACCCGCTGCAGTGGCTTGAGACCGCATCCAGTTAGAATATAATAATGAGGAGTAACTAAATGAGATTAAAGAAGATCCAGCACGTAAAGCTTTGGATGATCATGGTAACAGCAGCTGTTTTTTGGACGATCGGAGCAGGCTTTTTTGGTGATCTCGCCGCCAAAAGTGAAGAGTCCTATGAGGGGTTGAAAATTTTTTCAGATGTGATTGAGCTGATTGAAAAAGAATATGTCGATGAAGTGGAGTCAAAAGAGCTTATCCAAAAAGCCATTCAGGGCATGGTTCAAAGCTTGGATCCGCATTCATCGCTGTTGCCGCCGGAAGCGTTTGAAGATTTGCAAATCGACACCAAAGGTAAGTTTACCGGAATCGGGATCCACATCACGATGAAAGACGGATTTGTTACCGTCATATCTCCCATCGAAGACACACCGGCATACAACGCCGGCATCATTGCCCAGGACCGCATCATAAAAGTCGACGGCAACCCGGTTAAAGATCTGCGTGAAGCCGTGAATATGATGCGGGGACCGAAGGGCACCCGGGTTTCAGTCACCATCGCGCGCCAGGGCGAAAAAGAACCGATTGAGTTTGAACTGGTTCGTGATGTCATTCCGATTGTCAGTGTTAAAGAGGTTGATCTTAAACCCGGCTACGGCTACATCCGCCTGTCGCAATTTTCAGGCAGCACGACCACAGAGCTTGAAGCGGCCTTGCAGAAAATGGAATCCGCCAAAGTGCCGATGAAAGGGCTTATTTTAGATTTGAGAAATAACGGCGGTGGTTTGTTGAATCAGGCCATTAAGGTGTCTGATCTGTTTTTGGAAGAAGGCAAAATTTTATCCATTGAGGGGCGCAACAAGAAAAATACAAAAGTGTATATGGCCACACCGGATACGGTCAGCCGTAAATATCCAATCGTGGTGCTGATCAACAGCGGCAGCGCCAGTGCTTCTGAGATCGTTGCCGGCGCACTTCAAGACCAAAAACGGGCCCTGATTCTGGGGACCACTTCTTTTGGTAAGGGCTCCGTGCAAACCGTGGAGACTCTGCGTGACGGTTCCGGTCTCAAGTTGACCATCGCCAGGTATTACACCCCCAGCGGCCGATCGATTCAGGCTAAGGGAATCGAGCCGGACATTGTTTTAAAGCACAAACGCATCGATCCCAAGGAGTCGCAGGAAGAGGGCCTGCTAAAAGAAAAAGACCTGTTAAATCATCTTGAAGCTGAACCGGATAAAAATAAAAACCAAAAGTCCGAACCCCAAAAATCAAAGCCTAAAAATCAAGAAATGGAGTTTAGAGTCGGCCCGCTGACCGTCGATCTGCTTCGAACAGATAATCAGGTGATGCGGGCGCTTGAAATCCTTAACAGTTACGACATTTTTAAAAGTTTAAACAGTTGAGCTAGATTACCGAAGCTGATTGTTCGTTTTTCATAGCAGCCGGCCTGGAATCCTGGTCATTGAATTCGCTGAGCTAAAATGGCTTGAAGGAAGACAGCTCCACCCATAATAACAGCTAAATGGCTAAACGAAAACCAACCCGAAAAAAGAGACGCCCAAAAAAATCTCGTAAAAAATCCCCCGTTAAAAGCTCCTTTTTTAAAGCGCTGGCCGGCATGGCGATTCTGGGTGCGTTGGTCGTCGCCGTCGGTCTTCTGGTTTATCATCTGTCCCCGCCCCAACCGCCCTCACCGCCGCCGGCAGCTAAATCAACAGGGAACGAGACCCCGGCGCTGAAGAAAAAGCCGACTTTTGAAATCTACCCGAAGGAAAAGCCTGCTCCTCGACAGTCCTTGGCCAGGAAAGATATTCCAGCATCAATCCCGAAACCGGCGCCCCGAAAGGCATTGCCTTCTGTGGCACTCATTATCGATGATCTGGGATATGATAAAAAAATCGCCCAAAAATTTGCGCAGCTGGATGTAACCTTGACTTTTTCGATCCTGCCCCACAGCCCTTTTCAAAAAAAGATAGCCCGGCTCGCACAATCAAAGGGTTTGGAAATCATGATTCATATGCCCATGGAGCCGGTTGAATACCCGCAGGTGAATCCGGGCCCCGGAACCCTGCTGACCTCAATGTCGCCGGATGAGTTGATCAACCAGCTCGACCAAAATCTTAATACCCTGCCCGGCGTTAAAGGGATCAACAACCATATGGGTTCCAGGCTGACCTCGGAATCAACTCAGATGTATCAAATTTTTTCGATTTTAAAGAAACGAGGACTTTTTTTTATTGACAGCCGGACAACGGCTGAATCGTTGTGCGAACCATCAGCGCGTCTGCTCCAGGTCCCTTTTGCCCAGCGTGACGTTTTTATTGACCACTACATCAAACCGGATTTTATCCGCAACCAGATTAAGGAACTCATCCGGATAGCCAAAAAAAACGGTGAAGCGATAGGCATTATGCATCCGCATTCGACGACACTCAAGGTGCTGCAGGAAATGATGCCTGACCTCAAAGGCCAGGTTCGCTTGGTCCCGGCTTCAAAAGTCGTGCACCCGATCGGATAGGGCCCCAAGCATGAACCCTGTGCCCGGCAAATCAATATCGAAAATACTTGGGCTTGAAAAGCAGTTTAAATATCGGATAAAATAACAGCATGAGCGACAATTCAAAACTGTATAACAGCCGCATGTCGAAAAATTATTTGGATTATCTCGGCATGTATCATCCTGATGTGAGCATCGATGCGGTTCTGGATTATGCCGGGATGAACCGCTACGAAGTGGAAGATCCGGCCCACTGGTTTAACCAGAAGCAGATGGATGACTTTCACGAAATCCTTGTTCAAAAGACGGGTGATCTAAATATCTCCAGGGCTGCTGGACGGTATACGGCCTCCGGCGGCGGGTTTGGTGCCGGCAAGCAGTATGTGTTAGGGTTAATGAGTCCGGTCGCAGGTTATCTATTAACAGAAAAATATTATCCTTTCTTTAGCCGCGGGGCCGTTGTCAAAGCAAGGAAAGTCGGACCCGTCACGGTTGAAATTGTTTCCAAACCCAATCCGGGGGTCAATGAAAAGCCCTATCAATGCGAAAATAGGACCGGCACTTTTGAAGCGCTCGCAAGATTGTTCACGGATAAATTCGCCAATGTGGAACACCCTGAATGCCTTCACAAAGGGGATAGCCACTGCCGATATGTGATCACCTGGGAAAAGACCGCCGCACTGGTCTGGAAACGCATCCGCAATTATGTCCTATTACTGGCCGGCCTGTGCTCTCTGGTCCTTTTTGGGTTCACGACACTCCCGACCTGGGGGGTTGTGGTTCTGGCGCTTGCCCTGCTTTCGGCAGGCGTTTCATATTATGCGGAGTATCTTGAAAAAAAAGAACTGACCCAAACCGTTGAAGCCCAGAAATCAACCTCTGAAAACCAAATTCTTGAAAGCAATATCCGCTATAATAATGCTTCACTGATCCAGGAGATCGGCCAAGTTACTTCGAAGCTACTCACCATTGACGATTTGCTTAAAAGCGTTGTCAGCGTTATGGAAAGGCGTCTTGATTTTGACCGTGGGATGATCATGCTGGCAAACAAGGAAAAAACCCAATTGTATTATACGGCCGGATATGGCCATACAGAAGAGCAGGAAAAATTTTTAAACCAGCTCAAATTTAACCTGAACAATCCCGAATCCAAAGGATTGTTCATCCGGGCGATGAAAGAAACCAAACCGCTTTTGGTTAATAATATCGATGAAATCAAGGACAGCCTCTCTCCGAGAAGTCTGGAATTTGCAAACCGCATGGGTGGTAAATCTTTGATATGTGTGCCGATTATCTATGAACGTGACTCGCTGGGTATTTTAGCGGTTGATAATATTAAGTCCAAAACGCCGCTGAAAAAAAGCGACATGAATCTCTTAATGGGCATCGCGTCCCAGCTGGCGACCAGCATCATGAACGCCATGTCCTTCAAAAAGACCCAAGAGAGCGAAAATAAATATCGCGAGCTAGTTGAAACTGCAAACAGCATCATCTTGCGGGTGGACACGCTGGGTCGGATAACTTTTTCCAATAAGTTCGCCCAACGGTTTTTCGGTTATGCTGAAAATGAGATGCTCGGCATCAATGCCGCCCAGATTATTTTGCCGGCCGGGCGGGCGAATCAGCAGGGGCTCGAACACCTGACCACATCTTTGCGCAAAGACCCCGACCGGCTGGTTGTCAGTGAAAATGAAACCGAACTTAGAAATAAAGAAAAGGTTTGGATCGCTTGGACGTATAAACCGATTTATAACAGTGAGGGAAATTTTAAAGAAATTTTGTGTATCGGCAACGATATCACCGAACTCAAGTTGGCCGACATAGAAAAAAAGGATTTGCAGGCCCAACTGCAGCGCGCCCAGAAAATGGAAGCCATCGGTACGCTGGCCGGGGGGGTGGCGCATGATCTGAATAATATTTTATCCGGAATTGTCAGCTACCCGGAACTTTTGCTGATGGATCTGGATGCGAAAAGCCCACTGATCAAACCGATATTAACCATTCAAAAATCCGGAGAAAAAGCGGCGGCAATTGTTCAGGATTTATTAACATTGGCCCGCAGAGGCGTGGCTGCGACAGAAGTTGTCCATTTAAACAGCATCGTTTCGGAGTACCTGCTCAGCCCTGAACATGAAAAACTGAAGATGGATCATCCCGATGTAAAAGTGAAGCACCAGCTGGATTCCAATTTGCTCAACATCATGGGTTCACCGGTTCATCTGTCAAAAAGCATAATGAATCTGGTATCCAATGCCGCAGAGGCGATGCCTAATGGTGGAACGATAACGATTCACAGCGAAAACCGGCACGCAGACACACCGATAAATACCTTTGATGATATCGGAAAAGGAGATTATGTAACCCTGACCGTCGCCGATACCGGAATTGGTATACCCCCCGAAGATATGGAGCGAATATTTGAACCCTTTTATACGAAGAAAAGCATGGGCCGCAGTGGCACCGGTCTGGGAATGGCAGTGGTTTGGGGCACGGTAAAAGATCACAGGGGCTATATCGATATCAAAAGCCGAGAGGGTATAGGCACGACCATCACCCTATATTTTCCGGTCACTCGTAAAGAGTTAGCCGCGGACTTAGAACTGGTAAGTCTTGAAGAAATTAAAGGTAACGGCGAATCCATCCTGATAATCGATGATGTCCTGGAACAGCGGCAGATTGCCTCTGAAATGCTGGAAAAACTGGGATATGCGGTAACAACGGTGGCCAGCGGCGAGGCGGCGGTAAATTACCTGGTCAATCATTCAGTGGATTTAATCGTGCTGGATATGATCATGGACCCGGGCATTGACGGTCTTGAAACCTATAAGAGGATATTGAAACTTCATCCCGGCCAAAGAAGCATTATCGCCAGCGGATTTTCGGAATCCGACCGCGTGAAAGAAGCTCAGAAAATCGGTGCGGGAATATATATTAAAAAACCGTATTTAATCGAAAAGTTTGGACGGGCCGTGAAAAAGGGGTTGGAAGCTTGAGTACCACCGTAAAACCGGTCCATTTCCTGTAATGGACACAATACTATGATTTAACTTCGCGCAGCATTTTGTAAAGTGATTTTGGATAAAGAAAGGTAAACTCGTAACGGGCAAAGCCAACGACATCTTTATCTTTGAGCAACACACGCTTTTTAGCCAGCCGTGAGCCGTTTATCTTGGTGCCATTGGTAGAACCGGCATCCCGTATGCAATACCTGCCGTCTTCGATATCAATAATCGCATGGCGCTTGGATATCGCATAATCCGGCATAATCATGTCGTTGCCGTTAATACGCCCGATATAAAAGCTGCCGCGCGGCGTCGCCGGATACTCACCTTTAACCAACGGGTATACGGCATGTTTTAAGCTTTCGGAAGCCGACAGGGAAGCACCCATACTTTTGGTAGGTTCAAAAATTTGGGTGCTGTTGAGTTCATCGCTGGCCATTCCCGATTGAGTCGATATGATTCCCGTCTTGATCGCAGAACCCACCAACACCGGACGCTGTATTAATTTAACGAAGACCTCTACTTCATAATCCTGGGCCATTTTGCGCAAGGAGGCCAGGCTCACCCTTCCGGAGGCGCTCAGCATTTTTGCAAGCCGCCCGGCGGGCTCGGCCGAGCCTTTTTGCTCTGGCGGTGTCGCCAGGACCGTCTCGTCTGTTTTTTTCTTTTTGAAACGGGCGAATGCTCTACCCAGCATATTTGCCTCCTCTATATCAACTCAAATCGTTTCATATTTTCAGAACCTTGACGAAAAACGTCCTACAAAATCGCAGCCAAGGTTTTAAATTTGAATATGAAACTTAAACGTATCTTCAATCAGGGGATTTATTCTCACCCCAGATGATAAAATCATTAAGTTATTACAATAAATTATCGCAGAAAGACCGCCAAAAGTCAAGATTTGACCAAAGTGTCAAGCATTACAGTGTCTTATAACTGATAATATCTATATCGGCTGTTTTATGGAAAAATTAAGATATTAAGACAGATTTGATTGACTCGGAGCGTATGGATTTATAAGATAGCACCTGAATTTTGCATGTAACTGTTTTGTAAATGCCACACGAAGTTAATATATCTGAACCATACCTGTTGCAGCTCTGGCCGGGCCGGGCAAATTGAAAATGAAATTATTTCTGAACATCACCTTAATCCTGTTAACGATTTTCGCGTGCTTCGTCGAAAACATCTATCTATCCTTTCACCCCCCCCAACCGCAGCGCATCACATCACTGACAATCAGAGCCCGCCAGCCTTTCAGCTATGATCAGAAAATAGCCCTGAGTTCAAAACGGGTCCAGGCCCTCTCGCAGTATGTTCCCGTATTTAATTATGTTCCTGAAAGGGTCAAAGCGTCCAGAAAGAAGATGCTGGCGCTGACCAGGGAATTATTATCCTACCAGAACCGCAACAAAAACAGCAGCGATGAACTGATCGCATATATCAACTCAGAACTCGGTGTGGCCGTTTCCCCGGATACCATGTCCAGGGTACTTCGGTACCGCAATCTTAAAAAACTGCTGAAAAGCATTTTAACAGTTGAAGAATCCATTCTTCAAAACAAAATTTTAGGTGACACACAAAAATTAAAAGGCAAAAAAACCATCGAGATCCATGACCCTGCCCTCACAGCGCCGGCATTAACAATTGTAGATCAACTCACATCCCTCGAAGCGGCGCGACTTTCCTTACAGGAAAAAGTCAAACAGCTCTTCTGGCAGGTAAACGAATCCATTCGGGATCCTGTTTTAAAAATCGCCCAGGCGACCCTGCTACCCAACCTGGTGTACGACCAAAAGGAAAATGCCCTGCGACTCGATAAAATTCACCGTCAATACCCGGTTGAAACCCTTCATTTTCAGGCTGCCGAAATCCTCATCCCTTTCCGCAAGGTATTAAGTGAGCAGGATGTGCTTTTATTAAACGCCTATCAAAAGCAGCAAATTAAAAAGATATACCGCAACATTCCCTGGATCCTGTTTACCGTTCTGTTTATGGTCATATTTTATAATTTATTCCTTTCAAAGGTGCTGACAACCGGATCGCGCAAAGCACCGCCGCAGCGCCCACTGCTTTCGCTTTTGATCCTGTGTATATTTATTCTAAAAGGCTGCCTTCTGTTTACCCCGTTGCCGATCTATGCCATTCCCTTTGCATTTTTGCCGTTGATGGTGATTTCATTAAATCATGGAAAGCTGACGGCCACCGGTACCGCCATGGTGGGCGCTATTCTGGTCAGCCTGTTTGCCGGACCCCAATATGCCGTTGTGCTCTATCTTATATTCGGCGGACTGGCTGCCACACTGGTATCGGCCAATATACAGAAGCGCTGGCAAATTATCCTGCCTTCCCTGATTGTGGGACTGGTTAACAGTGTCAGTGTGCTGGCCTTCAGCCTGGATTGGCAGGCAGTTTTCCCGGTGGCATCCACACTGCCGGGTATTAGCGCATTGCTTCCCGGAAAGGGTTTCGAACCGGCTTTGGTGCAGCACCTGGGATGGGCCTTTGCCGGCGGCCTGGTGGCCGGTCCCCTGGCGCTTTTATGTTTACCACTGCTGGAAATCAGCTGGGATACGGCTTCTGCCTTTAAACTCAATCGGTACATGGATCTGCAGCGTCCCCTGATAAAAAAATTGGAGAAGCAGGCTCCCGGCACCTATCAGCACTCTATGACCGTGGCCTATCTATCGCAGGTGGTGGGTGAAGCTACAGGAGCCAATTCATTGCTTTTACGAATCGGCGCTTATTACCACGATATCGGCAAAATGGAGACACCCAGGAACTTTATCGAAAATCAATTCAACAGTGAAAACCCGCATGACCTTTTAGATCCCTGGGAAAGCACAGAGTTGATTATCAACCATGTTAAAACCGGCATGAAGATGGCAATGAATTCGGGTTTGCCAAGAGCGGTAGTGGATCTGATTATGCAGCATCATGGGACGCATCGCCTGGAATATTTTTTCAGTCTGGCTGCCAAAGACCAGCCACGGGAAATCATTGATGAAACCGATTTTCGATACCCGGGCCCTAAACCCCAGAGTACGGAAGCAGCCATTCTGATGATCGTCGATGCGGTGGAGGCCGCATCGCGCACGATGCAGAATCCTACCCGCCTTAAGTTTGAAAAAATGGTCCGGTTAATTGTCGGCAAGCGAATTGAGGACGGACAGTTCAGCGAATGTGATCTGACGACCCGTGATATCTCCAAAATCGTGCGCGCTCTGGTCGATGCATTGGAGGTCTCGTTTCATTCCCGCATCCGCTATCCGTGGCAAGAAAAATCAGCGGCCAAAAATGACTCCCACTGGACGTTTGGAAGCAGTGATAGGGATAAGCAGCCGCAATCCCGCGAATCCTTTAAGATGTGATCGGCAGCGCCGGCGCTGCCGATTTTTCGGTTTTATTTTAAAAATTTAGTTTCCTCGAATCCGCCTCTGATCGAAAACCCACCTGATTGCTTTAATTTTCAAAATAATCCCTTGCCCCTGAATTTCACCGATGCTAAATTCACATTAACTTGAAGCCGCAAATAATTCGTGGCTGGAAGCCACGCCCACGCCTTCAATAATCAGCGCATTTATCATACGCTTTTGAGAAACAACTTGTGGGAGCGGCATCTTGCCGCGATATCGGCGGATTGAAGCGACTTATCAAAGGAGAGTGTATGGCTTACAGCCTAATGGAAGGCAACGAAGCAATCGCCCGGGGGGCGATTGCAGCAGGGTGCCGTTTTTTTGCCGGTTATCCCATTACGCCGGCAACCACGATTTACCAGAGCATGCTCAACCTGCTGCCGCCCCTTGGCGGTATTTGCCTTCAGGGCGAGGATGAGATTGCCTCCATTGGATTTTGCCTGGGCGCATCCATGGCCGGCTTGAAAGTGATGACCGCTACCTCAGGGCCGGGGATCAGCCTGTACAGTGAAAACATTTCCTTTGCGATCGGCAGCGAAATTCCGATCGTGATCATTGACGTGCAACGACTGGGACCTTCTACGGGTTCGGCCACCCGGGGAGCCGATGGGGATATCAACTTTTTGCGCTGGGGCAGCAGCGGGGGCCTTCCGGTTATTGTTCTGGCTCCGGTAGATGTAGAAGACTGCTTTGTGTTGACCATGCATGCCTTTAATCTGGCCGAGGAATTTCGCTGTCCGGTATTTGTGGCTTCCAACAAAGAAATCGGTATGACCCGGGAAAGCATTGATCTTCAAGGGTTGGACACCCCCGGCATCGTCGAGCGCAGCACCGCGCCGCCGAATCAACCGCTGTTGCCTTTTCATGTGGACAAAGGGCAACAGGTCCCGGACTTTCTTCCCATCGGCGACAAGGTTCTGGTTCGCCAGACTTCCTCGACGCACGGCGCCGACGGATATATAACCACCGACACCGCTGCCATCGCCCGCAACCAGAAGCGCTTAAAGAAAAAACTGCTGTCGGCTATCGACCGGTTTTCTTTTCATGAAGCCTACCAAATCAAAAATGCCGATACCCTCCTGATTGCCTATGGGGTTTCCGCTCGGGCCGCTAAAGCGGTATTCCAGGAGCAAAAGCGCCGGGGCAAACCCATATCTCTGCTGGTCTTAAAAACGTTGTGGCCGGTGCCGGAAAATGTGATCCGGCAGGCTGCCCGTAACGCCAGGCGCATTGTGGTCGTGGAGATGAACCTGGGGCAATACGTCGGGGAAATAAAACGTATTCTACCGCGGAATCCGATCGTCTTTTGCGGACAAATGGACGGCCGGCTGATCACGCCCGCCCGGATCAAGGAGGCCATCAACAATGAATAGCCTTTTAAATGCCGATAGGCCGCCGCTTCTCTGTCCGGGCTGCGCCCATGAACGTATCACCCATACCCTGGATCAAGCGTTTCAGAAAATGGGCCTGGCCCGCCATCAGATCGTGATCGTCAGCGATATTGGCTGCTCCGGCTTATTTGATACCTTCTTTCACACCCACGCCATGCACGGCTTGCATGGCCGCGCCCTGACTTATGCGGCCGGGCTGAAAATGGCACGACCGGAGCTCAACGTGGTCGTCAGCATGGGCGATGGCGGGCAAGGCATCGGCGGGGCTCACCTGCTGGCCGCCTGTCGCCGCAATCTAAACCTGACGTTGCTGATCTTAAACAATTTTAATTTTGGTATGACCGGCGGCCAGTTTTCAGCCACCACGCCGCCGGAAGCCCGGCTGGGTTCGGGATTCTTAACGGCGTTGGAGCGCCCCCTGGATATCTGTGAAGTCGCCCGTTCCGCCGGTGCACCCTACGTCCACCGATGCTCCGGCTACGACAAGAATCTATCCCAAAAAATTCAGGGTGCCATCGAATATGAGGGGTTTGCGGTGATGGACATCTGGGGAATCTGTCCGGGTCGTTACACCAAAAAAAATCGTCTCACCCCTAAAATGATCGCTGAAGCCCTGGCCAAGCAGCCGCCGCTGGAAGGTATTATTTCTGAAAATGTTCGTCCCGAATACGGGCAACATTATCGCCGCCTGGCAGCCGATCAGAAAGAGGTCCCCGCGCCCGCCGTTATCCAGAAACAATACAAAGCACCTCAGACCGGTCATCAAGAGGTCGTTTTGCTCGGCAGCGCCGGCCAGCGGATTATCACCGCCGGCGAGCTCCTGTGTATTGCCGGACTGACGGCCGGATTGAAGACCACACAGAAAAATGAATACAACATCACCGTACTCAGAGGCCCTTCGATTAGCGAGCTGATTTTATCACCCGAGGAAATTGACTTTACTGGAATTGAAAACCCGACGGTGATGGTGGCTCTGGATCAGGAAGGGGTGGATCGGCGCCGGGACCTGTTTGAGCGTCTGGCAGAAGATGCGCTCATCATCCAGATCAGGGGCGTAAGCCTGCCGGCCAGCAAGGCTTGCATCCATCAGATTGATTTCAAAAGCCAGGGAATCAAACGCATGGACTGGGCTCTGGCCTCGCTGGTGGTGCTGGCCAAACTAAAAAATGTCATCCATCTGAAAATGTTGGAAGCCGCTTTAAAGGCCAAATTTAAGGGCAAAACGCTGGACACCGCCCTGCAGCTCGTCAAACAGGTTAAAATTGGAGAAGCGGCATAAGGTTCGACGGTTGGGGCCGTTTTCCCGTTAAACGCCTTGTCTCGTTAAGATAGGAAAAATGTCTGATTTTATTTTTAACAAGACACCGCGCAAACGGGCCAACAGAACAAGGCGCTCAACCGGTCAACCGTCCTTTAAGACCTTTACCACATCAAAATCCCCATCCTCCCAAATAAACCGCTTGGATGCCTCGGGTTGACAGCGATCAAAAGCAAGCAAAACTGTCTTTTCAAGCCATTTTAAAAAGCGTGAGGCCGCCCGGGATGATAAGATACACTTTAACCAGATTAACGCGCCGCCAAAACGCGTAATTCGCTGTCGGTCATCAAAGGCCGGCAGCCCGGCTTTTTTGGCCGCACGCCAGTAATAGGCATAGGTGGTAATAATGAGAAGGATCGCAGCCCCCCGGGCTCTTGAAATTAGAGGCGCCGGAATGGCATCAAAAAATCGGGGGAATTCACGGAACCGACGAATGGCTCGCAGGATCAGCTGGGAGCGGACTTCCCGGATACACTGCTCACGCCGGGCGCCTTCCAGACCAGGTAGCTGAGGATGGTAAAAAATTCCGCGCTCATAATCTTTCTCCAGATCCCGCGTAATGTTGGCCAGCTGAATCACCTCGCCCACTGTGGCGCATAAGCGCAGCCGGGCATCATCAATTTCCGGTGAAAGCTTCTGATCCAGCCGTTGCATTTCTTCTGCAAACAAAATCGGCGTGCCGAGCACATGCCAGCAGTAGCGCGAAAGCTGCCCCGGAGTCTCTAAGACGCCTTCCTGTTGGGCAAAAATCCGGCTGGACCAGATCATGCCTGTGCCCATGCGCTGGACAAGCCGTCGAATGGCATCCTGCTGGGGGCGGTCTAAGCGTTTGAAGTTACGATCAATATCCGGCGCCCGGTTCACCAACAGCAGATGCGTGCTTTCCCTTGGATCGGCGTTCAGGGCAGGGTCAAGCGCAGGCGCCGGTTTCAAACTGTCCGGGTTGTCAAACCGATCGATAAAGCGCTGCAGGGCCCGTTCTTTTTCATGAACCGTGGGCAAAAGATCTTCATAGGTGTCCAGCATCCGGCAGTAAAGATAGGCCAGCGCCAGCGCGCGCCGCATGCGTGGCGGAAGAAATACAATGACAAGGGAAAAGGTGCGCGCCGCATGGGGCAAAATCTGCCAGAAAAAATGTTCGGGATCTTTGATCTGCCTCAGCCTTGACAGCGGGGGCTTTCTGCGGTTTGCCAACAAGTTAACAAAAATGGGACCCAGCACTGCGACCTCTCCGGTTGGTTAAATTGATCAGAGGATAATTTTCATCACAAAAGTGCGGAAAATAAAGCTGAAAAATATTTCGTGTTTTTTAATTTTCGTGATCTCGCGGTTTTATCAAAGCCGTGCAAAAATAAAAGACCCAACCATCACAGTCAGTCGGGCCTTTGATCGGGTCTCGCTTGTGCGCTTATACGCTTGTACGCTTTTACTGTGGCTGAAAGGTGTCTTATTCGAGGACCATCAGCACTTGATCGGTGGATACCTTATCGTCAACTTTAACCTTGATTTCTTTTACTATACCGGCTTCAGGAGTCGGGATGGCATTTTCCATTTTCATGGCTTCAAGAATGACCACCTCTTGATACTCTAATACTTCATCACCCTCCTTCACAAGTATATTAATAATCGTACCCGGCATCGGCGCAATAATTTCAGTTGCCATTCCTTCCTCCCTTCAAAAATTTTAGCTTTATTCAATTAAACTTTCAATTAAGGTGTTCCAAATTAACAAAAAAATAGTCTCACGCAAAGCCGCTAAAGCCGAAAAGAAATGTCGTAATAATTGCTGTTTTATTTTTTCTTGGTATCTTGGCGTCTTTGCGTCTTTGCGAGAGGTTATAATTCGATGTCTATTTCAGTTGTTTGTTAACCTCCCCAAAGAGCTGGGGATGTATTTCAGCCAACCCCGTTTGATACTCAAAGGCGCAAGGAATGTCAAGTTCAAATAGTGTGCTTCTATCCTTGACGTGCATGCATCGTTCGTATATGGAACAGATGACAAAAATTTGGAACTACTACAGCGTTGGAGGAGGAATATGAAACCTTATTTTGAAAAAATGAAAGAATTTGGACAAGAACTTAAACCCGGACAGATTAAAAGCACCGAGGCCAGTGTGAAGCAGATTCAGGAAGTCGAAGCTCAGGTGGCCGAAGCCATAGAAAAGGTCAAGAACGCCGGAATGCCGGCCGAAAAGATCAACGCCCGGGGACAATTGACCGTGTGGCAGCGTCTGGAGTACCTGGTGGACCCCGGTACCTGGAATCCGCTGCATACCCTGTACAACCCCGAAGACAATAGCGAAGGCACCACAAATGTGATTGACGGTCTGGCCAAAATCTCGGGCAAATGGGCTGTTGTCATCGGCTTTGACAACAAGGTTTATGCCGGGGCCTGGATACCCGGACAATCTGAAAACGTATTGCGTTGCACCGACCTGGCCAAACGCTTGAATATCCCGCTGGTCTGGCTGGTTAACTGCAGTGGCGTCAAATTAACCGAACAGGAAAAATTTTACGCTGATCGCCGTGGCTCCGGCACCACATTTTTCCGGCATGCCGAGCTCAATCAGGCCGGTGTACCCATTCTGGCGGGCATTTACGGCACCAACCCGGCCGGCGGCGGATACCAGGGTATCAGCCCCACCATCCTGTTTGCCCACAAAGACTGTAACATCGCCGTGGGCGGCGGCGGCATTTTAAGCGGCATGTCACCCAAAGGATACTTTGATCTGGAAGGTGCCGAACAGCTGATTTCGGCCGCCAAGCAATTCAAGGTTGAGCCGCCCGGATCCACCAAAATCCATTACGATGAGACCGGATTTTTCCGGTATGTGTTTGAAAAAGAGGAAGAGGTTTTAGACGGCATCAAAGATTATATGAAAGACATGCCGGCCTATAATCCGAAATTTTTCCGTGTAGCGGAACCGAAAGAACCGCGGTTTTCCCAGGAAGATCTCTATCATCTGGTACCCTTCAACCAGAAGGCCATGTATAATTTTGACGAGATTCTGGCCCGTCTGGTCGACGGCAGCGAACATATGGAATACCGGCCGGATTACGGCCCCGAGGTTTACACCGGGCTGGTTAAAGTTGACGGGTACCTCATGGGCGTAATCGGCAACCGCCAGGGATTTTTTGGAGAGGATTATCCCGAATATGCCGACTATGCCGGAATCGGCGGCAAGCTCTACCGTCAGGGCTTAATCAAAATGAACGAGTTTGTCACCCAATGCGGTCGGGACCGGGTGCCCATCATCTGGTTTCAGGATACCAGCGGCATCGATGTCGGCGACATCGCCGAAAAAGCCGAACTGCTGGGACTTGGGCAGGCGCTGATTTATTCCATCCAGCAAACCGATGTCCCCATGATGCTGGTCCTGCTAAGAAAGGGAACCGCAGCCGCCCATTATATCATGGGGGGGCCCACGGCCAACCGCCATAATGCATTTACCCTGGGTACACCCACCACCGAAATATACGTGATGCACGGTGAAACCGCGGCGGCAGCCAGTTTTTCCCGCCGCCTGGTCAAAGAAAAAGAGGCCGGCAGACCGCTGGAGCCGATCATCGAAGAAATGAACAAATTGGTCAAGGAGTATTACGACTACTCCAGGCCGACCTATTGCGCCCAGCATGGTCTGGTGGACGAAGTCGCCAAAATGACCGGCATTCGGCAATACCTGGAAGCCTTTGCCGGGGCGGCGTATCAAAACCCCAAATCCATCTGCCCGCAGCACCAGATGATGCTACCCAGGATCATCAAGGGGTAAGAAGCTGTATTAAATCGGTTGTGCCCGTTGAGCCCGTTTAAAGCCATCAGATAGATTCCCTTTTTTAACCGGCAAACGGGCTAACGGGCACAACCGGTTGAAACAGCTTCCACATGATCTCAGACTTACAGATAGCTGAATTTTTCCACCCCCGTAGGGCCTTCAAATATCCCCATTTAATTTTGTATATTCTTAATTCAACTTTCTTGATATGATTTTTATATGAAATCGATCTTACGGCGAGCATTCAATACCATTTCAATCCTGCTGATGGCGTGCACCATCGTTATGGCATCATCCGGGTCGGCTGCGGCCGTCAGCCTATCATCAGCGAATGTCGCCAATGGGCAGGTGACTGTTCTCGAAATTAATTTGCACGATCTGGATCCGGCCGCAACCGATCTGAAAGCCATTTTCGGGCAAAACACGATTGCCCTTTTCCAGCACCCGGTTAAGCCCACCGGGATCTATTGCGGGCTGGTCGGAATTCCGATAAGCACCACACCACAAAAAGCGGTCATCGAACTGCAATGGACGGATTCCCGCGGTCGTCATAAAGCAAGGGTTGCTGTTCGCATCGTTGCAGGAAACTACAAAAAAGAAGCCTTGCGTGTGGCACCGCGGCATGTAAAGCCGAGCCCGAAAAATCTGCGGCGTATCAAAAATGAAAAAAAAGAGATCCGCCGCATCTATGCCAGCAGCAGCAACACCCGCCTATGGTATGGCAGTTTTAACAAGCCACTTGCCAGCGATATCACCAGCGCTTTTGGAACTCAGCGGTTGTTTAACGGCCAGCTTCAAAGCTACCACCGGGGCACTGATTTGCGTGCCAAGACGGGCACACCGGTCTACGCATCCAATTTCGGGATCGTCAGACTGGCTAAAAACCTATTTTATTCAGGCAATATTGTCATTGTGGATCATGGCAAGGGCATCTTCACCAATTATGCCCATTTAAGTAAAATTCAGGTGGTTGCCGGCCAGCATGTTACCCGAGGCGATCAAATCGGGTTGAGTGGTGCCACCGGGCGGGTCAGTGGTCCACATCTGCACTGGGGAGTGAAAATTAATGGGACTTATGTAGATCCGCTGCAGTTTCTCGCTGTTATTTCCGACCTGTTGGAACCGTAATCAAAATACATCCAACGATTAGAAAATTTCTTCGCTTCTTCATCCAGCAACGATTGCCTATTTTTCCAGGATGCACCGGCAAAAAGAGCAATTTTTTCTTTGTGCCAACATCCATTACCCGGTCATTTTCATCGTTAACTATTTGATTTTATATCAATATACTGCTGAAACTAATTTTGGAACAGATATTGCTAATTATTTTAGGATTCAAAGACCCCCTGACGGCTGATAAGCCCTAATACGGTATTTAAAAATGGTTTCCATAACGAATTACCCCAACAGCAAAACCCTGGTGAGCCTTAGCGGCATCCCCAAAAATTTACCGAATCGGGTCCTGGAGGCCAGAAACAGCCGGTTTCAAAAAATTCTTTCCGCATTTGAAGCCCGCAATTCTAAAAATTCTTATAAAACCAGCGGGTTAACGATTGCCGACTACCGCGCCCGAGCGATCATTCCAAAATCACGTTACCGGCGGCAGCCTCAACCGGCCGATACACAATTGAAAAATACCATTTCGAATCGATTTCCGGCTCAAGCTGCGTTAGGGACCCCGTCGCGTCCTGACCATAAGATTAAAGATAAGGGTCCCTTTGAACCACTGCTGAAAAAAACCGGACCGCAACCCGTCGCCTTAACCGACCAGCAAATTATCGAACAAACGGTTCAAAAAGCAGCCGCAAAATACAATTTGCCGCCGGAGCTGATCACGGCTGTTATCCGGGCTGAATCAAACTTTACGGTTAGCGCCGTTTCTTCGGCCGGCGCCCAGGGTTTGATGCAGCTCATGCCGGCAACCGCTAAAGAGCTGGGAGTCAAAAATCCCTTTGATATCGAGCAAAATATCGACGGCGGCACGAAATATTTACGGAAGATGCTGGATCGTTTCGGGGGCAGTGTCCGCAAAGCCCTGGCAGCCTATAATGCCGGCCCGGGAACCGTAATGAAATATAACGGCCGGGTCCCCTATCCGGAAACCCGGCAGTATGTCAAGCGCGTGTTGCGATTTTCCAGGCAGATGACCTGATTAAAGCCAGCCTTCAAAGATTTTACCCTGCCGATTTTCTTCCGAATCTTCATCCCAACAATGATATGAATTTTATCCGCTTTCGAATATAATCAGCTACAAGCACCATATTAATTCAAAATAAAATAATACCCCAAGTTTTTTTGTTGACAGGCGTCCGCCATTCGATTATACCCCACGCTTTAATTTCCAGCAGCCCTGATCGCTGGGATCAATGAGGAAAGGACATTGAACACAATTACCAGATATAATAAGCAGCCGCTTTACGATACCGCAGGACAGGTCCCCAAACTAAGTACCATCGCCGCTGCGCTGGGCATTAAAGATCCCTATACCCGGGAACACAACCGGCGGGTTGCGATTTATGCTCGCCGGCTGGCCGAGCGCATCGGTCTGAGTGCCGGAACCGTTGAAAATATCCAACTGGGCGGTCTGCTGCATGATATAGGAAAAATCGGTCTGAGCGCAAAGGTTCTCAACAATACGCACGAGCAGCTGTCCGGCGACATGATGGCTGAAGTGCATTTGCACCCGCTAATGGGTGCAGCTATCTTAAAGAATCTTGATGTTCCCGCGCCGGTTATTGATTATGTCCGATACCATCATGAAAAAATGGACGGCAGCGGTTACCCCTTTGGACTCCGCAACGACCAGATCCCGCTGGGCGCCAAAATTATCCGGGTGGCCGATTGTTTTGATGCCATTACAACGGACCGGCCGTATCAGCAACGCAAAAGCTGGATCGAGGCTCTGGCTGTTTTACGTCAAATCAGCGGCACTGACCTAAATCCCGCGCTGGTTGCGGCATTCATTGCCGACATAAAAGAAAACGGGCTGGCGCTAGACCCGACCCGTTCCATCTCGCTATACAGCCCGATTTCTCAATATCTTTTTTAAAATTTAAAAGACCGCATCCGGCCTTTGTGGCTGGATCATCATTTCTTTCGCTGCTCGGCTGGGCAGGCGGCAACCGGTATGTTTTAATCGGCCTGGCAGAATGAGACCATCAAATTGACTCCTCAAACAAAAGGCGCCAACACAAGGGTTATTCTAGCCTTAACTCTGATCCACTTCATTGGCGACTTCTATAACGCCTTTATCATTCCCCTGCTGCCGCTTTTTATCGACAAATTCTCATTAACCCTGGCCCAGGCCGGCCTGGTTACCGGTCTGAGCCGTTTTCTGGCCTTTGTGGTCCAGCCCCCGGTCGGGTATCTTGCCGACAGGCACCCTTCGCGCTTCTTTGCCCTGGGCGGGCCTCTGATGGTGATGGTGTTTATTCCGCTAACCGGAATTACGCCTCATTTCTGGATGCTGGTCCTTTGTGTCTGTCTGGGTTCGATCGGATCTTCCATGTTTCATCCCACCGCCGCCGGGATGGTCCAACCCTACGCAGGCCGCCATTTCGGAATGGCCATGTCCATCTTTGGCACTGGCGGTACGTTGGCATTTGCCGTCGGGCCGCTGTTTATCAGCTGGCTGGTCGCCAGATATGGCCTGGGTGCGACGCCGTTTTCAATGATACTGGGTATCGGGGTCATCATTTTTATTTTCAGGACCGTTCCGACGCCCCAAGCCAGTATACTGAAAAGTCATGGTTTCATTAATTCCATTAAAGAAGTTTTTGGAGCCGTATGGCTTCCGATCGTCTTGATCCTGATGGTCATGATTATGCGCGCTTTTGTCAGTCAGTCGTTTATGACCTATCTGCCCGTAAAGGTTGCACGCCTGGGCTATTCGCTGGTTTCTATCGGCACCCTGGTTTCACTGTTTACTATCGCCGGTGCGCTGAGCGGTCTTTTGGCCGGCCACCTTTCCGATCGGATTGGATTTAAACCCGTGTTTATTTGCGCTCATCTTCTGGCAACACCCTGTATCGTCGCCGCGCTTTATCTGCCCGGCAATTGGATTTTCATATTTTGTTTTTTGTCCGGTTTTTTTATTCTGGCCACTATCCCGCTGGGGGTTGCCCTGGCACAAAAGCTGGCCCCCAAAGGAAAAGCCATGGCCTCCAGCCTGATGATGGGGCTCGCCTACGGCACGGGCGGGTTGCTGACCCCGTTGACAGGAAAGCTGGCGGATATATTTACGATCCAGCCGGTATTGACCGTAATCGCCATTGTCCCCGTATTGACCCTCGTGCCCATTATTTATCTATTTAGTAAGGATCCTTCAACGGTCACGGCCTGAGATCCGCAAAAAGAGCGCAGGAATTCTCCGATCTTCGATTTACAAAAAGAAGATCATACCTATAATAGATTTTAGGTTTTCGCCTGGAATCGTTTGAATACAAGGACAGTAAAAGATGGACGAAGATATATTTGAATATATGGATGAATTGGATTGTGAAGTAACCGTTTTCGACGGCGCCTACAAAACCTGCGAGATGGCTGAAGAAGAGACCTATGAGGAAATCGAAATTTATAAAGATTTTGATATTTAAGCGTTTTATGGTAGATAAGGTTTTGGGTTAGCCGGTTTAACCAGTTGAGTCGGCTGAGCCCGTTTAAATTGGAAAAATATCTGAACTTAATTTTTGCGGGCAAACAGGCTAACGGGCAACTGGACAAGGCGCACAACCTGTGGAATTCGGACATCTTGAGCCGAACTATAACACTAACCTGGACACGTAGACACCTTTTTAAGAATTATTCCATAAGGAGGAAGATGGAAATGACCGAAACAACTCCCCAAAAAACATTCAAGCAAGTCTGCACCTGCCAAAATTGTGGCAATGAGGCTGAAATGATTATCACCTGTTCCTTTGAACCCGATGAGAGTAACGCCACCGTACGTGCCGCGCACACCGTTGTGGAAAAACCCGCCCACAAACAGCGGCCGGGGCAAGCCACCTGCACGCATTGCGGGAATGAGGCCGAAATAATAGTCGATATCGGATAGCGCGATGCCATCAAATGTAAACTAGAGGAGATGGTATGAAATCCATCGCCATGATTATGGTCTTCTTTTTTGTCGGCCTAACCGCGTCAGGGGTGCAGGCCGAAATTTACTCCTGGACCGATGAAAACGGTGTCAAACATTACAGCCACACCCCACCACCCGATCGATCGGTTCCCGTAAAAGCTGCTCCTGAAATCCAGACCGATCCGACAGCCGATCAGAAGATAGAAAAAATAAACGAAGAAAACATCGACGCCATTCTCGAGGAGCTTGAAAAAGAAGAACAGGCGTCCGCCCCAAAGCCGGCCAAAACCCATAAACAGCCTTCCCGCCAGGAGCGCATCGCAGCCGAAAAGGAAAAACTGGCAGAAAAGATCGCGTGGTTGGAACAACTCCCGCCGGAGGCCTATACGAACACGCGCAGCAAGCAGGCCATCATCGGGCGCTATCGGTATCGGAAGCAGCAGTTGGAGTCGAACCCCGATGAATACTTCAAGAATTATGGGTACTAGGTTCTGGAAGTAGATTTCATGTGTCCGTCCTCGCGTATCAGTCAATTTTCAGGTGTTACAACTGTTTCATTCGTTTGATTGGTTTAATTCGTTCAATTGGTTCGCTTTAAACCAACCAATTCAACCAATGAAACAAATAAAACAAATCGAACAATCATTTGAAACCCTGAACCTATGAACCTGACGACTGACAGACCAGCTGATAATCCTGCCGTAGCACAAGAATAAATCCTATCCAAATGGCGCAGATGGAGACGGTGAGCCAGCTGAGCTGGGGCACACTGACCTGAAAAGGCAACCATTGCGTAAACAGCAGGATGACAACAGAGCCGGTAACCTTAAACAGTCGGTAGCCAAACATGTCGATCCAGGCTTTGGCCTGATAGAGCAGGACTGAATCGAGCGGAACATACAATAGCTCCTTGGAAGCCCGGTTGATTGAATACGAAAGGGCTCTGTCGCTGATTTTGGTGGCACTGCTGAAAAAAAGCGTTGACTGCAGAAAAAAACACCAGGAAAAAATAAACATCATCAGCGGCTGAACCAGCAACCCGGCAATCGCACCTAAATAGCGGTGCACCAGCGGGGTGATCCCGAGATTGACGGCAATCGACATCATCCCCAATACGCTAAAAAACAGCGATAGAAAGGCGGTGCGGGCTTCCCGCTCCGGGTAAGCGCCTTCAACCGTGTTCAAAAACTGATACTCAACCAGCGGCGATGCCAGCTGCGCAAAAAGCAAAATGGCCGCAATCAACAGTAAATACCGACTGTGCGTTAGAATTCGCCAACCCCCGCTGGCCTTCTGATGCGGGCGAACCACGTGCTCGACCTCACAGTAAATACCCACGCGTCCCATCAACCAGGTCAATGCAAAAATGGTCCCGATGATGACGGCGGCGGTCAGCAGCAGATCCGGTGTCTGCAAGGGCGTGTGCCGGATAAGCATGGCCGAGACCCAGCCCCCGGCCACTCCGCCAACCAGACCACCGGTACCCACCAGCCCGTACCAGGATTTACCTTCATGGGTGGTGTAAATCGAGTTGGTCAGACTCCAGAATTGTTCCACCAGAACCACGCCCAGGATATCGACAAAAACAAAAAAACAAGCGGCAACCCATACGGTGGAATGGCTCATCAACACACGAAAAACGACCAGCAGGATGCTAATGGTCAGGCAGGTGCCGAGCACCACGTTGATCCGGCTGTGGCGCTCGACCAGACGGTGATAATAGCTGATAAAAACGCCCATGGTTACGGCGGTGGCGATCCAGATGTAGGGCAGACGCTCGGCGCCCAGGGATTCGATAAAAAGAGACCGACTGGCCGGCTTGAGCTGATAAAGGGCCATGATAATTAGAAAAAAGTTCATAAATAAAAATGTCGCCCGGAATCCCAAAGTGCGCAGAGCGATATATTTGGCATCGCATTCCGCGGTAATATCATGATTTGAATTTTTTGCTTGCATTTTTCGCCTGTTGCGTAATAATAATGATTATGAATAAGCTGCTCACAATGTCCACCCTGCTCTGCAGTTTACTGCTTTTCACCTTCACGGCCGGCGCCCAGCCTCAGGATCCGTCCTGGGCTGAAAGCTGTGACCCCCGCCTGCAAAAAGCGCTGGAGACGCGTTTGAATACCCTGCACCTGGACCGCGCCACCCAGCGTAAGCTTCTGAGCATTGTCGTCGTCGATATTACCGATGTTTCCGATCCCCGCATGGCTTACATTAACCCCAACGAAATGATGTATGCCGCCAGTTTACCCAAGATTGCCATTCTTTTAGGTGCTTTTGAAAAAATTGCAGCTGGGCAAATGACCTTGGATGACGAAACCCTCGAAAAGCTAAAGCTCATGATCCAGCGTTCCTCCAATACAGCGGCCTCCGAGATGCTGAACCGTGTGGGTATCGATTATTTGGCCGAACTGCTGCAGTCCCCCCGCTACCGGCTGTATGATTTTGAAAAAAACGGCGGTATCTGGGTCGGTAAAGAATACGGCAAGGCACCGGCACAAAGACGGGATCCGCTCCACAATCTATCGCACGGCGCCACCGCTCTGCAGGTGGCCCGCTTTTATTACCTGCTGGAAACCGGACAGCTGGTTTCGCCGGAACTGAGTAAATTAATGAAATCGATCCTAGCGGAAACCGAAATCGAGCACAAGTTTGTCAAAGGGCTAAGAGCGGTTCAGCCGGACTCGGAGATTTACCGCAAATCCGGTACCTGGGGACCTTATCATTCCGACAGTGCCATCATCGAGCACCATGGCCGGCGTTACATTGCCGTGGCTCTTGCCAAAAGTCGCCAGGGTGAACAGTGGCTCCAAAAGCTAATTGTGGCGCTGGACGGCATCATTTGTCCGGTTGAGACCCATTCGAACTAAATTTTCCCACCTTGTAATATTTCTCCAGCATGCGATGAATGCGTGTGGCCAGCGTTTGATGTACAACGGCTGAATTTTTGCGCAACACATTCGACATGACCACCACCATGTAATACAGCTGTCGCTCGGCGGCCGGCGCCTCGATAATCGCCACCGAGTTGAGCATATTGGTGACATTGCCGTGATATTTTTTACACTCAAAACCGGGTTCGGCTTTGCATTTATACAGCGAGCCGGATTTAAAATAGACCGCCGCGGCGGCCAGCGCCGGTGATGAGGCATAGCGGATACGCCGCTGCGTCATATACAACAGCCGTTTGATTTCGCGGCTCGAGAAGGCATCCACCAGTTTTCCCTGCTCCAGTTTTAGCAACCAGCGCAGCAGTTCCCGTGGTGTGGCGTAACTGGTCGTTCCCGGCACCAGCCGCTTGCCCTGCCGCGTAAAAAAAGACCCCTGGCGCAGCTGCTCCAAATCCAGCCCGTTACGCACCACCGGATACTGCAAAGCCCGTGACAGCAAGGCGGCAAGCTCCTTTTTCGAAGTGGCCTTAAAAAACTGTTGGGCCTCAGTCTCGCTGACCGGATAGGCCGACCCGTAATGCACCAGCAGCATCAGGTGTTTCAATACCATACTGGCGGCCGCGTTGGAGCTGGCCGAAAGCATCCAGTCCAGATAGGTCCATAAGCTGGCCTGGTCACCCATCTGAATTTTAGGATAGCGCACCCGGGAATCTCCCGGCTGCCAGAGCGGAACCACATGGTGATCCCATTGAATGAATTCATCGGCGGTGACCAGAGTGTTGCGTAATATGCTCAGGCGCGAATCGATATCGTCCGGATAAACGTCGGCCAGCGCCTGAAAAATACCCAGGGCAATCAAAATTTTACCCACGCTGCCCGGGTTGGCCCGCTCTGTGCTGCGGTGTTCAGCATATCGCGGCTGTTCGATGTTGGTTAGATCCAGCACCGAGACAGAATAGTGATCCGCTTCAGGGCCCAGCAAGTCTTGCAAGCGGGCAACAAATTCCGCGTCGGGCGGCGGGATCTCAAAATCGGTTCTGGCTCCCAGGCGTATATCCACCTGATCGATTGGCAGCAGGGCACCCGGAGGCTGCTTGGGCGCCCGCACCTTGCCTTCCATGGCCAGGCGATAGCCTTCCAGCCTGGCGATGCCCGTATAGTCATAACCATCCAGTGGATAGGCTCCACAGGGTGCGGCAAAAATCAAACCGATAATACAAACAACAGCACTGAAGCGCAGTTTCATCTTTGCACCTCTGGCGGGATTTCATCTAGGTTGACCGTTTCAGCATGATGTTGTTGCAAGCGGCTGTCAAGATTGTTCAAAAAAAGATTTTGCTGGGCCCTGACGCTTTCCAGAAATGGCCGAATTTGAAATAGCATCAGTCGATTCTGGTAAAAACCAAACTCGATATCCGCCGGCACCGGCTGGCCCTGAGCGTCCTGTAACTTGGGAAACCGCTCGGGTACCGTGCGGGCAAAATCCATCAAATGCCGGACCTCGGCCTCACTTAACAGCGCCAGCGTTCCGCTGGCCGAAATTTTCGATACGCCGCCCCCGCTTAACAGCACCCGTTTATAAGGATCGGTCGCATGGGCCAGAAAACGGATGCCGCCGTTTTGCGTGTTGATCTTGAGTTCCTCTGCAGTTTGGCCCGAGACCGCTCCGCCAACGCCCTCATTTATTGCCACCGTCAGCCAGCCCGGCTTTCCGCTTTCAATATCTGCCGTAACTAAAACGCCGGACTTTTCCACCGGAACGCTTTTCATCAGCAGCACCGATGCGTAAACATGTTCCGGGGTTTCCATATAGGCCTGGCGCCATCGAAACGCGCGCTCGGAAAACGGCGAGGCCCATACCCGCTGAATGGCTGCCATGACGTTTTCAAAACCGACGACATGGGGCACGGTCAAATTGAGACCGGCACCGGTAAATCCCGGCAAATCTTCCACGTTGGTGTCGCTGCGCACAAAGACGCCATACGTTCCATCCGGGCCGAAGGTATCCTGCATGGCTGCCCGCAGCTTGTTGCGAAATGCTTCACCTGGATCCGCCTGCACAATCCATTTGCGAATTTTCTCTAAAAAATTTTGAGTGATTTGATCCTGTCGTTGGGGATCGCCCTTAAGGAGCCGGATGATTTTGTATTGATCCTGCATCCAGCGAAAAGCCGTAATTCCGCCAGGTTCGATGGGCTGCTCGAGTAATTGCCGAAATAGTCCAAAGGGAATCACCAGGCCGTCGGCCACAGGTTCCGGAAAATAGTGTTTGAGTTCGCCCAAATTGGCGGCTTTGGGGCCGCAGATCCTTCCCGAATCCGCGCTACGCAGCATATCGAGGGAAAACAGGCGGCGGGTATCCAGATCCAGCTTTTTAAGGTCCGGCCGAATCAAAAGTGGTTTCGGGCCCTTAGCCGTATCAAAGATGGGATCCCACTGCGGGCCATCAGCTGCCAGCTGAACAATTCCGCGCGGACTGACGGCCATCACCACCTGCTGGTCTGCCATGGATTGAATCAAAGGCAACCATTTCTGATCGATGGCCACATTCGGAATACCCAGATTGCGGGCCAGCAGCTGAACATGGGATAAAATATTGCCTTCGCCGGTCGTCAGTATCCCGGCAACCGGCGGCAGATCTTCGGTGGTCGAGGGTAACACGTAAATGCCTTTTGAATCAAATTTAACCGGGGATTTACCGGATGACGATATTTTTAGCCTGCCGCGCGCCAGACCGGCATTTAAGCCTCTTAATCCCGAATCGGCCGGCTGCCCGAAAAGAAAGTTGCGGATTCCAAGCTGCCGATTGGCGTCGGCAATCAGGCTCTCGAGTACCGCCGCATAAGACAGCAGGAGGCTGCCGCGCAGGCGATCATGAATGTAACGGCGACTGAGCGGTTCAATGGTTTCAAAATGCCTGACGGTTTCACCCAGGTAATATCGCAGTGTTCGGTCGGCCCATTCGGGCATGCGCGCGGTATACTCTAGTTCAGCCTTGTAATCCATGAGCAGCGGCTGATTCTGCATGAGCTGGCTTAGGTTTTGCTGCAGCGCCTGTTGCTGGCGTACGGAAATAAGCCCGATGCCGTAAAGACCATCGGCATATTTCATCAGCCACGAGAGCCTTTCACGGCGGGAGGCTTCCGCCAGTTGCCCGACCATGATATCGCCCATGCGAAACAACTCGCCTTCCAACAAAATACTGGCATCCAGCACGGCCAGTTTCTGGGAAGCGTCGCCGGCATTGGCCAGACCATCGCGCAATATTGCCAGCAAGTGGCTGGCAGTTAAAAAGCGCGTTTTAGAATCGGTCTCGCTGGAAAGCTTGTCCGTATAGGGCTCAAGGTTTCCGGTCAGGGGGGTATTTTTGACCCTTTGGGTCAGCGCTGCAATCTCCTTTTGGATATCCTGGACTTTGAACACCTGTTCGATGGTCTCGATGAGATGGGCATAGTCTTTGGCCAGTTCCGGCTTTCCCTGTCGGGCGGCATAATCTTGCACCTGTCGGGCATCAGCGAGCTCCGGATGGACGTGCAGCTTTATGCGAATCGTTTCAAAATCAGGATCGCTTTCCGCAATCGCGCGTGAAAGCTGCCGCATCTCGGTAATCGGTGCGCCCGGGCGGCCATGGGGAATAAACCGCACGGCTTCTCGCAGCACCATGAACTGATTTTCGGGCCAGTCCGGATCGGAAACCAGGGCCAGCAAAAGCTCGCGCCCTGCCCGGGTTTCGTCTTCAGTCTGCAGCGCGCCTCGATAATAGCGAGCACGACGGAAAATCCAACCATCATCAGCTTCAATCAGAAATTGCTCCAGAATCATTTGCTTGACGATATCCAGATACCGGGCGTCCTGCAGAAATTCCTGGGCGCGCACATCGGCAAAAACATTGGCGATAAAGTGTCCATTGTTCCGCAGGGTCCGAACCCGGTCCGTCCATTCACCATGCTGCACCCCGCCATCGTGATCGCGGCAGGCATATTCCTGCGGTAGCTGAATGGTGCCGTCATTGCAAAACCAGCGGATATGTTTGAATGGTCCCCGGGGGGACGTTTTCATGACCTGTACCCAGCTGCGCAGGGTTGCGGCATCGGGCGGGTCCGCCTGTGCAAGGACAAGGCTGGGAACCAGTAAAAGGAAAGACAATATAAGTGCTAAGGGCTGCATAAATCTCAACGTTACCTTTGTCGAATCAAACAGAATCGGAAACAGATTGTAGCTGTGCTTTCGGATGAAATTCTTCTCGCTAACCGACAGATATTCATATATAATAGTCATGATTTGCGATTTGGCTATATTCAGGACATGCTTTTAGGCTGTTGTCAACCCTCTAAAAAGGAGACCGCCGATGGCAAAGAAAAAAATGATTCATGATTTTTTGCAAATGAAAAAGGAGGGCGACAAGATCACGTTTCTGACCGCCTATGACTACCCCACCGCCCAATTTGCCGAAGCGGCCGGATTGGATATGCTGCTGGTGGGTGACTCTTTGGGAATGTGTGTCTACGGATATTCCGGAACGGTACCGGTTGTGATGGACCAGTGTATTTATCATTGCGATGCGGTTCGCCGCGGCGCTCCCAACACCTTTATCGTCGGTGACATGCCCTTTATGTCCTATCAAAGCGCTCTGGAAAAAGCGGTTGAAAATGCCGGTCGCTTCCTTAAAGAAGCCGGCTGTGACGCCGTTAAGCTCGAGGGCGGGGTCCGGGTGGTGCCCCAGATCAAGGCCATCGTGGAAGCCGGCATTCTGGTAATGGGCCATATCGGTTTAACGCCCCAGAGCTCGGGCCAGCTGGGCGGCCACAAGGCCCAGGGCCGCACCCTGGAAACCGCGCGCATCGTGATTGAAGATGCCCTGGCGGTTCAGGATGCCGGCGCCCAGATGATTTTGCTGGAGGCCATCCCGCCGGAGGTGGCGACCTATATCACCAAGGAATTAAGCATCCCGGTACTTTCCATCGGCGCGGGTCCGGATTGCGACGGCCAGCTGCTGATCGTTTCGGATATGATCGGCCAGTTTCAGGCCTTTACCCCGAAATTTGTCAAAAAATACTGTAACGTCGCAGAAGTGGTGACCAAGGCGATGAAAGAATATGTGGCTGAAGTCAGGGCCGGACAGTTCCCTGAAGATGATCATTGCTATCATATGATTACCGGCGAGAAAGAAAAGTTCGATGAGGAGTTTAAGTAGTATTTCTTGCAAGGATTAGAGTGAAAACCGGTTTTTTCTTAAATTATTGCGGAGAACAAGTTTCAAAGAAGTGACTAAAGTGATCTAAAGTGGGAAGTGACTAAAGTTAAGGTATCGCTGCGCTCCCTCTTTTTTATAAAAATGATAGAATTCCTCAACTTTAGGCATTTTAGCTCACTTTAGTCACTTTAGCTCACTTGTTATTGAAACAGTAATAGCTTAGTAACCTGCAATAAAAATGAATTGAACAATGACGAGGAGTCAAGAATGTCCGACCTAAGAAATCTGTTAAAAATATCGGATGATCGCCTGGCGGAAATCAATGCATTGATGACGGATCCGGGCAACGAACTCATCAATGAATTGCTGGAAGTCATCGAATCATTCGGCGGGCCCCAGGAAATCAACCGCAAAGCGCAAGAAGCCGCTAGGCTTGAAAATTTGACGGCCCAGCTAAAAGCTGCCAAATCGTCCTATATAGACGATTTGAACTGGCTCATTGAACAAAGGGACAACGGGGCTTTCATTTCCATGCAAGACTATTACGAGCGTGTGCTGGGCGACAAAGGCAACACTGCTGAAATCGACCACAAGAATGAGGTGACGCTAGAAATCAGCGCCTTGCAGTATTTTCCCTGGCTCATCGCTGAAGCCCGGCGCAGCATTGATCAGCAAGAATTGATGCCCGGCCGTTATATCCGGGTGCGAAATATGGCGGAGCAGGAAACCGACAACGGCGATATCATGGCCACAGCAGCGGCAATGCAGATCATTGGCGCCAGTTGTGTCGAAACACTGGACACCAAGGGAACAGACGGTTCCAACATCCACCTGGGCGGCCCGGAAACCATCACGGGATATTTCGGCGGGGTGGGGCAGCCCAACGAATATCCCGTCAAATGGGTCAAAGAATATCTGAAATTTTATACAACCTTTGGCATCCGACAGGTGCTCAACATCAACCCGGGAACGGTCCTGGTGGGATATTTGCTCCACAAACTGGGTGTGAACAACGAGTTTAAAATTTCTGTGTTCATGGGCAATGACAATCCGTTTTCGATCCTGTGGACTCTGACCACCGCCCGGCTTTTTTCGCGCGATGACGGCACCACCTCTTTAATCGGATTTAACTTGTCCAATTCGGCCAACAATGAAACCATCCGCAAAGCCGCCGTCATCCGCAGGGCCCTGGGCCTGGAAAATGTCGTCCGGTTTGAACATCACATTACCGAAACCTGGAAATCCATCGTTCGCCAGCCTTACAACCGCAGAGATGAGCTGGTCGAAATCGCCCGAGAAGTGTCCAACATTTCGGCCAAACATGAGGGCGGTGAAGTGGACATCGAAAGTGAACTGGAACACCCGTCCGACATACTGGATTACTTTATGGCCAAAAGTGATGTGGAAAAACAGGGATTGATGCCGGCCCTTGAGAAAAATTATATCGAAAAACACCGATCGACAAACCTGACAGCCGATGCTTTAACCAGAGCTGGCATCGGTGTGGTGTGCGCCGCCGAACTTCATAAAGCATCTTGAAAATATTAAACCGAATGGTTTGCAGGGTGGCAAGGATTAACCCTTGCCGCCCATTTTTTATTAAAAATTTTAGTTGCTCTTTTACGTATTTTCTAAAACGAATGAGAAATTATAAAGAACGACCTAAACTATTGCTCAAGATCAGATTCTACCACGAAGTTCACGAAGGACACGAAGCGTTGATTTATTAATTTATTTTGATTACCTTCGTGCATCTTGGTGTGCTTCGTGGTGAATAACCTACTTTGACAACAGGCAACCATGTCGAACTCGCTGGAATCCGGCATATAATCACTAAAGGACACCATTTATGTCCACAACCGAAATTCTGTCCCTGCCCATCGTCGGGTTTCTGGCCTTCTTTTTAAAAGGCATTGCCGGCATCGGCGTCAGCACGGTGGCCGTGCCGATCTTATCATTGGTCATCGGGGCCAAACAGATCGTTGTTTTATCATCCATCGTCAATGTCATCGGCGGACTGGTGATGTACCGCATTGACCCCCAGCCGGCTCCCCGCCGCTACTGGTATCCCATTGCCGCTTTGATGATCGCCGGCGCAGTGATCGGCGGCGTCGCCCTTAAACTGACGCCGCTTAAAAGCTTTGAAAAAATGCTGGGATTCGCCATTCTGGCTGCTGGAATTTGGTTTATTATCTGGCGCGGCAAACGGAGTTCGCGTTCATTTTTAGAAAAGATGCCGCCAAAAAGTGGTGTCAAAGACTGTCTGATCGGTTTTCTGGGTGGTTTATCAGGCGCATTTGTGGGAATCAATTCGCCGATTTTAATCCTTTACTTTGGAGGCTATCTGGCCAAAGGGCCCATGCGTCGACTGCTGGTTTTGATCCTGTTGCCGTCTGCGGTTATTCAGGTCGCAACATACACCGCCCTGGATTTAATGAACCGGCAGATTATGCTTTATGCGTTGTTTGCCTTGCCCGGCCTGTTGTTGGGAATCTATTTGGGAAATCGTACCTTTTTTAGAATCTCGGAGAAAATTTTCGGCACCATTCTGGGCGGTGTTCTCATCGCGCTATCATGGGGTCTGATTCTTTAAAATTTTACCTGACCAAGGCCTTTCAGGTTCAATATTTCTCTGGCTTGATCCGGTGTTGCCGGTTCCAGACCGTGTTCCCTGCCGATTCGGATGATCTTTTCAACCTGCTCGGCGCTGCTTTTAGCCATGATCCCTTTTTCAAGATAGAGATTATCCTCAAGGCCTACACGGGTATTGCCGCCCATCAGTAGTGCCAGATTGCACATTCGAAACTGCTCTTTACCCGCGGCGCAAACAGACCATTTGAAATCCCCGATGATTTCCCTGGCAGAATTATATAAAAAGACCAGATTGTTGACCGTGGCCTGCATCCCGCCTAAGATTCCCAGTACAAATTGAAGGTAAACCGGCTTTTTAACCAATCCGCGGCTGATCAGAAATTCCAGATTGGTCAACATGCCGCTGTCATAAATTTCGAATTCCGGTTTCGTGTTTTCTTTCGCAAAATATTGGCTGAACTCTTTCAGGGTCTTAAACGTATTGGGAAATATGTAATCTTCACTCATGGCCAGAAAGTGAGGCTCCCACTCGTACTTGAAGTCCTTGATTTTTTCCAGAACGGGAAAGAGAGCAAAATTCAGCGATCCGGCATTCAGTGAAGCCAGCTCGGGACCATACGTTTTAACCACCCTGACCCGCTCTTCGGCGCTCTGCCCCCTCCCGCCACCGGTGGTGGTACACACAACCACATTGCAGGCGCGTTTGATTTGCGAAAGAATTTCGCCAAATAGATCAGAATCTGCAGAGGGCTGGCCGGTCTCGGGATCACGTACATGTATATGTACGATGGCCGCACCGGCGGCATGCGCCCCTATAGCATCTTTCACAATTTCATCCGGAGTAATTGGCAGATGGGAGGACATGGTGGGTGTGTGAATCGACCCGGTAACGGCTGCTGTTATGATAAATTTACTCATGTTCGGCTCCTAGATTTGAATTCGTTATGCAAAGGCTCGTGCCCATGCGAATGGAGATTGGACACTATTCGTCAATGATCGCTACCGGCCGCGCCCAACCCGCACTGGCTCCCTTGATCTTGACCGGAAAACAACACACCGTAAATCCATATGATCTGCCAATTGCCGATAAATTTGCCAGTTTTTCCATATGACAGTAACCGATCTCAATGCCGGCAAAATGCGCTTCCCAGATCACTTTCGGATCACCGGTCTTCTTGAATTCTTTAGCCTGAAAAGGCAGCGGTCGATCCCAGCTCCAGGCATCGATTCCGACCACTTTGACACCTTTTTCGGTCAGAAACAGCGTGCTATCACGGTCCATGCCGGCCCCTTTGACAAGATATTCCTCGGTGCCCCAAACCGCATCGGCCCCGGTTTGGACCAGTACAATGTCGAGAGGTTTTATTTGGTATTGTATACGGTCCAGTTCATTTTTAACGTCTTTCACTGTGATCCGCTCTCCATCTGCTTTGTAACGGAAATCTAAAAGCACACCGTCATTGAAACACCATTCAAGCGGAATCTCATCAATGGTCAAAGCGCGCTGTCCTTTGTCCATCGTAGGGTGATAATGGTATGGGGCGTCCAAATGGGTGCCAGAATGAGTGGTAAGGGTGATAAACTCCACGGCCCACCCCAGACTGCCAGGCAGTTGTTCCTTTTTTAGTCCCGGGTAAAATTCTTTCATTTGTTCACCGCCCATAATGTGATCAATATAATCAATTTTGGGGATCATCATGGGAGGGTCACTGGGAAGATCAGGTTCAATGCTGATGCTCAGATCAACAAAACGTTTGGTGGCCATAACACCTCCTTTATCAAAACCGGAAACTGAATTGCGGAAATGGAGGGCCTCCGTCAATTGCCCGATAGAATCTTGCATCCGGCTTGCAAATAATTAGTTTAATTTTGATTTAAATCAAATCATATCGATTGCCCCTTTTGTATAGATTATATAAATGCAGAATAAAAGGTTTTGCTACAGATGAATGAATTTAACCAGACGTCCAAAAACCGGGTCGATCACAATATTCAAATTTATCGCAAAATAGTCCAGTATCTTTTTCTGGCCGTCATCGTCTTGATTGGCATACAGTTTACCCTTTTCGTCAACCAGCTGGAAAAAGGGTTGCTGCCGACGATCGCCCGGCCGCCGGGGATCGAAGGTTTTTTGCCGATCAGCTCCCTGATCAGCTTTAAATACTGGCTGGTCACCGGTATTTTTAACCCCATCCATCCGTCCGGTCTGATCATTTTTTTGGTGATCTTATCCACCGCAATTTTGCTGAAGCGCGGTTTCTGCAGCTGGGTATGCCCGTTCGGTCTGCTGACCGAGTATTTAAATCGGCTTCATCGCCTTATCTTCAGGAAAGACATCAGGGTCCCCCGCTGGTTGGATTATCCGCTGCGCAGTTTAAAGTATCTGCTGCTTTTCTTTTTTATCTGGGCCATTATCATCAAAATGAATGTCCGCGACCTGGACTATTTTATCTACAGCCCCTACAACATGGTAGCGGATATTAAAATGCTGCACTTTTTTACAGATATATCCGCTTTTGCGTTCTGGGTGCTGGTGGCATTATTGGTTTTATCCATTTTAATCCGCAACTTCTGGTGCCGCTACCTCTGCCCCTACGGTGCCCTTTTAGGCGGACTCAGTTTTATCAGTATCTTTAAAATTCACCGCAATGAAGCCACCTGTACCCGGTGCCGACAGTGCACCGGCACCTGCCCGGTGGACATAAAGGTCCATAAAACCACCGGTGTGATCTCTGATGAGTGCCATGGGTGCCTGAAATGCGTGGCCGTCTGTCCCGAAAAAGATACCCTCTATATTTCAGCAGCGAAAAGATCCGGCATTTTAAATCCCCTGCTTTATGCGGCCGTCATCTGCCTGCTTTTTATCGGCGGATCGGTTATCGGCAGATGGGCCGGCCTCTGGCAGACCAGCATCTCAAATTACGAATATTCCTTCCATGTCGCCCATCTGGATACGCCGTTTTATCAGCATAACCGCGGTCAGGTGCCGGCATACAATAAACAGGCCTGGATGTTGATGATGGAAAGAATCAAGAAATCCAGACGCGCCTGGCGTAAGGGGCAGCGGCTAAAAGATTAGCGCTGCCGAGCGGCTTATAAAGGGCAACATTCAAATATGATAGAACCCATCTCAAAAATAGGATTTTGGTTCAAGATCGCGGCGGAGCCTGGTTTTCCCCGCTGAGCGGGGCTTCCCTTCTGATCAAATCCTCTTTGTGGGTCGTAACCGCAGGTCCGCCTGAGGCGGATCGAAGGATTAAAAACCAGGCTCCAACAAAGCTATTGGGCCAAAAGACATTTTTGAGATGGGTTCTACCGAATGACTCGCGACAGGCGTTCGACACCTTCCAACAAGTCTGCCTCCCCGTAAAAGGCAAAGCAGAACCGCAGGTAATTACACAAGCCCTTGGCGCTTGAAAACTTGATGCCGGGTTGAAAACCCACTTGATGTTTGTTTGCCTCGGCAAGTAAGGTTTCGCTATCTGTTCCCTCAGGCAAAAAAGACCAGATAAAGTACCCCCCCTGCGGGTCGGTAAAACTGAGCGCGGGTATTTGTTGGCGCAGTGCCTCACTCAAGGTGACCATGCGCTTGTGGTAGGTTTTCTTCAGGAAATTCAGGTAATCTTTTTGCAATCCCAGTTCGATCATACTGTTCACAATACCGGAGACAAATGGATTTAATCCGCCGCCACTCTCAAGATAACCGGATGCGATAAATGGTTCCAGCAGGGAAGGTTTTGCGTGCATCCACCCTAACCGCAGACCCGGCGCAAGAATTTTGGAAAAAGAGCCCAGTGAAAGAACCCGCGCCGAAGTATCGAAATAAGTCATTGGCGGTGGTGGCGTAGACGTATAAGCCAGCATTTGATAGACTTCATCGGCAACGATAAGAACACCATATTTCTCGGCTAAACGGACGAGTTTCTCGCGTCGATTTGCAGATAACGTCACACCTGCCGGATTATGAAAAGCCGGTATGGTATAAATAAAAACCGGCTTGTGTTTTGCCAATTTTTCCTCTAGAACCTCAATAATTAGTCCATCTTCATCAATGGGCGTGCTGATGACGTTTAATTTATAGTCGGCAAAGATACGCAAAGCCAGAAAGTAGGAGGGCTCTTCAACAATCACCGTGTCACCCGATCGGGCATGAAGCGCACAGATTTGATCAAGCGCCTGGGAAATTCCGGCCGTGATAAAAAGATGGTCCGGATCGACTGCATTCTCATATTGCGCGCCCAGAAATCGGGCCAGAGCATTCCTGAAGTTGCCGTTGCCCTGTTGCATGCCATACTGTAATATGTTGCGTTCTCCCTGTTCAAACCGATGAGTGGCTGCTTCTGCCAGCTGCTCTAACGGAAGAGCGTCCTCATGGGGTTGGCCGACTCCCAGGTCAATCCAGCCTTCCGGAACATTGCTTTGAGCGACTTGAATCTTGTCCATTCCTGCACCTGTTAGGACACCGTTCTTTGAATAATTGAAGAATAAGAGAATCTCGACAAGGTGTCAAATAATCAAAAATATCTTTACGGTTTTTCCACAACCATGGCATCATTAATTCTTGGGTCGGCTTGCTCATCTGTTGTATGCTTCATGGCGCTTTTCTTGTTTTCAACCTCAAAGTGGTTACTCTTTAATATCATAAATTTAAGAATACAAATCCAATCCGCTAAAGGCGAATCAATAATCTGCAAAAAAATACCCGGCCTGGCAACTGGAACCGTCCGGCGGCTTCTGTATGTCGCATGGATACTTGTCTTGTTGCTGGTTACCAGTGATGATGCCGATGCGCAAACTGCAACAAAGGTCACGCCCAACCGTCTGATACAAGAATCCAGCCCTTATCTGCTGCAGCATGCCACCAATCCGGTAGACTGGTATCCCTGGGGTGAGGACGCCTTTGAAAAGGCCAGAAAAGAAGACAAGCCGATCTTTCTGTCCATCGGATACTCTACCTGCCACTGGTGCCATGTGATGGAGCATGAGTCCTTTGCCGATGAGGAAGTGGCGGCCCTACTAAATCAATATTTTGTATCGGTTAAAGTTGACCGTGAAGAGCGCCCTGACATCGATCAGGTTTACATGGCTGTCACCCAGACCATGACCGGCCGGGAAATCCTGGCGTACATTTTACGGGATATGACGTCAAAAGAGGGCGGATTCTACAGCGCTGAAGATGCTGATAGCGAAGGCGTTGAAGGTAAATTCTATCTGTGGACCCTTCCCCAGATTCAACAGGTCATCGGTAAAAATGAAACCGAAATATTGAAAAAAATATATAATCTTGAAGATGCCGGTAATTTCAAATCACAGGAGGCGGAGCAGCCAGCCGGCAGCAATATTCTGCACCTCAAAAAGACACTGCCGGATTTAGCCGGAGAATTGGGCCTGCCCGAAAAACACTTACTTCAGCGCCTGGAAAAAAACCGTGAGCAACTTTTTATGATACGCAAGCAACGCGTACATCCCTTTAAAGATGACAAAATCCTCACGGACTGGAACGGATTAATGATTGCCGCTCTGGCCAGAGCCGGTCTGGCCCTCGACGAGCCCCGCTATACTTCTGCTGCTGTCAGGGCCGCTGATTTTATCATGCACACGCTGCGCGCTAAAAACGGTCGCCTTCTGAAACGCTACCGGAAAGGAGACGCCGGCTTGCCGGCCCATCTGAACGATTATGCCTTTGTCGTCTGGGGGTTTTTAGAACTCTATGAAGCCAGCTTTAAGACAATCTATCTGCAGGAAGCCATTCGTTTAAACAACCAGATGATCAAACGTTTTTGGGATCATCAAAGCGGCGGTCTGTTTATGACAGCCGACGACGGTGAAAAACTTTTAATCCGCAATAAGGCAATCTACGACGGTGCCATCCCATCCGGCAACTCGGTGGCGGTTTTAAATTTGCTGCGCCTGGGCCACATTACCGGCAACCAGGACTATCTGCAAAAAGCCGGAAGCATTGGCAAGGCTTTTTCCGGTTCGGTCAATCGATACCCGCAGGGCCATGCACATCTGATGGTCGCTCTGGAATATGCCCTGCACCCAAATTACGAGGTGGTGATTGCCGGCAAGCCTGGGGCGAAGGATACCCGGGCCATGCTGGCGGCATTGCGTCAGCGGTTTTTACCCGGAAAAGTTGTTGTACTGCGCCCGGCCGACACAAGGGCGGCGGCTGAAATCATTCGCATGGCGCCCTATACCCAATTTATGGTTCCAAAAGACGGCAAGGCCACTGCTTATGTCTGCACTGACTTTGTCTGTAAACTACCCACCACGGATATTTCACAGATGCTGGCCAACCTGCAGGTGAAAGGAAAATAATTCACCACAGAGATCACGAAGATCACAGAGAATTAATTTTAATAAAGAAGCGCCGGCATCTCGACCTTTACATAAAACTGCATAATATTGATTGTTCCCGCAATTGACACTGGATTCTATTTACGATATTTCTTCTTCACTGCTTAAGATTCCTCCATCATTATTCAAACTGCTAACCCGAAGAATGGAGGGCATAAAAATGAAATGCCCAAAGTGTCAGTTTGAAAATCCTGAAGGGATGAAGTTTTGTGGCGGATGCGGGAAAAAATTGGAACAATTTTGCCCCAGCTGCAATTTTTCAAACCCCCCTCAATTTTCTTTTTGCGGTAACTGCGGCCAAGATATTAACAAGCCTTCTGTAAAGGCGGTTAAAGATCTCTCCGTGGATGAACAAATTCAAAAGATCCAACGTTATCTTCCCAAAGGAATTGCGGAAAAAATATTATCCCAAAAAGACCGAATTGAAGGTGAACGGAAACAGGTCACCGTAATGTTCTGTGACATGGAGGGCTTTACAACCTTATCCGAATCATTAGGCCCCGAAGAAGCTTACGCCATAATGGACCAGATTTACGAAATCCTTATCCAAAAGGTTCATGATTATGAAGGCACGGTCAATGAAATGACCGGTGATGGGATCATGGCGTTGTTTGGTGCTCCCATAACCTTGGAAGATGCCCCACAGCGCGCTATCCGCTCAGCCCATGCCATTCATCGCGAGGTGGCCAGGTTCAGTGAAAAGATTAAACGAGAAGGAAGTATTACCACGTCAATTCGGATGCGTGTCGGCATTCACACAGGTCCGGTGGTGGTCGGCACTTTAGGTAACAACCTGCGAGTTGAATTCAAAGCGGTTGGAGATACAGTCAACCTAGCTTCAAGAATGGAAGGCTTGGCAGCGCCCGGGACAACTTATGTTACGGAACAGACATTTAAACAAACAGAAGGCCTTTTTCGATTTGAAGCGCTGGGAAAAAAGATAATTAAAGGCAAAGGAGATCCTGTCGCCGTCTATCGTGTAATCGCGCCCAGCACCCGGAAAACGCGTTTTGACGTGAGCGCTGAGAGAGGTCTTACGGATTTCGTCGGAAGAGAGCGTGAGCTTGAACTTTTGATGGATGGATTTGAACGGGCCAGTTCAGGTAAAGGACAGGCATTCTCAATTATGGCCGAAGCTGGGGTTGGGAAATCCAGACTCTTATATGAGTTCCGAAAGGCCATCGCAAACGAAGATGTGACCTTTTTGGAAGGACGATGTCTTTCTTACAGCAGAGGTGAAGCTTATCATCCCGTGATCGATATTCTCAAGGCAAACTTTGATATTCAGGAAGGAGGTGGCGACTTAGACATCAGAAAGAAGATCGCAGCCGGCCTAAAAGCATTGGGGGTTGATGAGTCCTCTAACCTTCCTTATCTATTGGAGCTTCTATCAATAAAAGAAACGACTTTCCAAAAGACGGGTATGACGCCTGCGATACGGAAAGACAGGATTAATGAAGCATTAAAGCGAATCTGTCTCAGGGGTTCAGAGGTCAGACCGCTTATCATGGCGTTTGAAGATCTTCACTGGATTGACAAAAGCTCTGAAGATTCCTTGAAGAATTGGTTGGACAGCATTTTTGGAGCACGGGTTCTGCTGGTATTCACCTACCGCCCGGATTACGTGCTCACCTGGGGTGGAAGGTCCTACCACAACCAGATTAATTTAAACAGGCTTTCGAATCGCGAAAGCCTGAAAATGGCCTATCATCTTTTTGGAACACAGTCGCTTGATAAAAATCTTGAGGAGTTCCTTCTGGAAAAGACAGAAGGCGTCCCCTTTTTCATAGAGGAGACGATAAGGTCACTAAAAGATCTTAAAATTATTGAAAGAAAAAACGGCACATATGTTCTTGCAAAAGATATTCGTGACGTGACCGTTCCTTCCACAATCCATGATGTGATTATGGCAAGAGTCGACACGCTTCCCGAGGGTGCAAAAGAAATGCTTCGAACAGGATCTGCTATCGAACGCGAGTTCAGCTACGAATTGATTAGTCGCTTAATGGACATCCCTGAACAAGAATTACTTTCTCATTTGTCCGTTTTAAAGAATTCAGAACTAATTTACGAGCGAGGAATATACCCTCAATCAATCTGTATTTTCAAACATGCACTGACCCGCGAGGTGGTCTATGACTCCATAATGACCAATAGAAAAAAAATGCTTCATGAAAAAATTGGCGATGTTATGGTGGAATTTTATAAAGACAACTTAGATGAATATTATGCGATTTTAGCCGAGCAGTATATGAGGAGTGAGAACTATTCAAAGTGTGCTGATTACTCTATAAAAGCAGGAGACAAGGCCGTTGGTGTTTTCGCCTGGCATGAGGCCCAAAAACACTATGAGACAGCCTTAATAAATTTAGATGAGGAAAATGCAAAGCAAAGGGCTGACATACTAAAAAAACTGGCTGTCGTCACACAATCCGAACTGGATGCCGATGCCAGTCTCAAATACGCTCAAGCGGCTCTGAATCTTTATGAAAAGCTCGACGACAAATCCAACAAATTAGACGTACTGATGCACATCCAAACTATATATTCAGGCGGATATTTGGATGGCTCCAAGGAGGACAAGGCCTTGGAATATTTGGAACAGGCTGCAGCCATAGTTGAGAATGAACCTGACACGCAAGAAAAGGGGCTTATTTACCAGCGTACAGCTCACCTTTACCTTCATCGGGGGCAGCCTGCCACCACCCTTGCCTGGTCCCGGAAGGCCGTTAACCTCTTCACAAAACTAGGGGTGCAGATGGGAACGTCTCTGGGGACTGCTTTGACATATACCGGATGTATAGAGGATGGATTTATTTACAATGAAAAAAACTGGGATCCTGTTCTCAAGGCCGGCAACCCACTGATTATGGCGATACTGGGGCATGAGCTTATACTTACCATGGCTTTGCTGCGAGACGTTCCAGGGGGCCGCGAGTGGGGTGAGCGAGTTCTTCCCGAAGTCGCAAAGGCCGGTGATAGGTTCGAAGGTTTTATACAGCGTCCATTGGCCTTAATATATGCCCTATCTGGTGAGGCCCTAAAAGCCGATGCAGCTTGCCGGGCGGAAAAAAGAATAGAAAGCAAGACGCTTATGAGCTGTTTTTTCGAAGATGCTGCCTGTATCGGATTCCACTTTCTCCGACAAGGCAAATGGAATCAAGCAAGAAGGTATTTGGAGTGGGCGATTCCGATCCATAAAGAAAGAAACAATGTTGCCGCTATTAGTGCGTGCTATTTCATTTTAGGCAGTCTCGAATTAGCGCAAAAGAAATATTCTCAAGCCGAAACACATTTATTGTCGAGCCTCGATATCTGCCGCAAGGGGGGTAATATCATTTTCGAGCTTTGGGTGCTTCCGTTGTTGTGTGAGCTCTATGTAAATACAGTTCAATATGAAAAAGCTTCGGAATGTACGGAGAGGGGCTTTAAACTACTTCATCCTGACCAAAATTGGCATGGTCTTGCCGCCCCGATATATCTAGCCAAGGCAATGATAAAGACAAAACAACAGAATTGGGAGATGGCAACCAAATTTTTTGATAAAGCCATTCATATCAATAGGCAATACGAGCTTTTGTGGGATGAGGCCAAGACGAATTACGAATGGGGACGTATGTATTTTGCAAGGAATCAAAAAGGGGATATGAAAACTGCTGGTGAAAAGTTTTCATTATCCGTCGATATATTCACAAAAATTGGGGCAAAAAAAGATGTTGATAAAGCCTTGGCGGAGAGAGATCTGCTGTGACACGGCCCATTGCATGAATCTGCAATTTCGATGATATTAATACTTTGTGATCTGATGCTTCTATAGGTTGTCCAGCAGGGCCCACTCAATAAACTGCCAATCCACCTCCCATGAGTGCTGCCCGTATCCGCCGGCGGTCACATATGCCCGCGGAATTCTTTTATCTTTTAAGTAATGGTAGACGAGAAGATCTCGTTCTTTTAGCTGCTTCAGCGACAGTTTCAGCTCGCCGGTCGAAGGCAGTTCATCTTTCTCATAGGGATCCGATCCAGCCAGGACAATTGCCAGATCAGGTGGTCCGATACCGGCAAGCTTTTCAAGCCCATCTTGCAGTTTTGTGACATATAAATGCTCCTCGCCGGCGGCGACCGGGATATCAATGTCGCTGGGAACAAACGACGGATTCAATCTACCCTGGTGATCGTAAGCTTCACCATCCAGCGGCCAGCCCCGGGCCATATGAATACTGAGTGTCGTAATCGAGCTGTCATCCTGGGTTAACACCGCTGTTCCATCCCCTTTGTGAGCATCCAGATCGATTACCAGGGCGGTGCGAATCAAATTTTCCGCCTGCAACTTGCGCACAGCGACCACGATATCATTTACCATGCAAAAACCGGCACCGTAATCTCTTTTGGCATGGTGCATACCACCGCCAAAGGCAAAACAAAATTCTTTTTCAAGGGCCAGCCGGCAGCATTGCACAGTCCCAGCCACTTTAAAAAGTAAACGCTCAAAAAGTTCTGTCAGGGGGTGGGTGGCGATATCCGGATTGTAGCGATAGTACCGGCCCTTTTCATCGATCAGTTCAAAGGTTCTGATAATCTCATCTTCGAGCTTATTGGTGTATAATCGGGTAACATATTCATCGGAATGCACCCGCAGCAGATCCTTGCGGGTGATGGTTTCGGTGATGCTGCTGATAAGCCACCGGTCGATGTTGGGGCCCAAAATTTCATGTTCCTTCAACTTTTCGAATGTGCGGGCGGCCCGGCTGTGGTGGATCGGAATTTCAATGCCGAATTCTGTCAGGCCTTCTTTTAGATTTTTATCATAAATAATCATATCACTATAAGGTTTCAGGTTTCGGGCCTTCGCCGCGTCCCGCTTTGGAGCGGGACTGCGGCCGCGCAGGCGGATGTTAGGTCTGAAAACATAGGACTGAGTGCTGAGGTCTGAGGTATATCGAAATAAAAAGTGCGGAAATGGCGGTGCCAGCTCATGACGGAAACCGACACGTCATGTTGATATGGTCGGGGCGCCAAGCAGGCTTTTTTGCTCAGTCTTCAGTCCTCAGCACTCATTACTGATCTATTGACCCTGAACACCTGATACTTATCAATATTAGGATATCGCAACCAACAAAAAGAACTTAATACCGAAATAGGGAGCAAACAACCTTCTTTTGACAATCTTGTGAATATTCTTTATAGTTACAGCAACCAACCTGGCCGTCCCAAAAATAAACCTACACAGAATCGATGCTATAAGCGGGCTGCTTTTTTGAAGCCAATTCAATTACATTCTTTTGCCTGAGGTATGTTTAATTGCTGATTTAGTGTTATGCCGCAAAAAATTGTCTAAAATAATATTAAGAAGTACCGAGGCATGTTATCCATCTGACATTCCCGCGCAGGCGGGAATCCAGGCGTCTTTGAACTGGACTCCCGCCTGCGCGGGAGTGACCCTCATTTTGTAGCTTATTTGTAGGACACAACACTAGCCCCGCATTAAAAAGATCATTGTTGAAATAAGGAGATTTCCATGCCGGACAGGGATAAACAGGATTCGATTCAGCCAGAACTTTCAAAACCAACCGGAAATGTCATCGGCACCCTGGAACCGAAGCTTACCGGAAAACAAATTATTAAGGAAGCTGCCAGATATGTGAATGAACATATCAGCCGCCAGCCGCCGGTGCAGCGGTTTTTTAGCTTTATGCCCACCATGTTGACCCGGGTTTCACCCTTTCATTTTAAAGGCCGCCATAAATCAAACGAATGGCCGCTGGTGCGCCTGGACTCCGGCGAAAACAATTCCTGGGGAGGCATGCAGGTTGTCGGTGAGCTGCTGATTATTTTCGATGAAACCATCTTATTTTGTCTCCTGGCGCTCATGACGAAATATGAAAGAGATGCTTTTGAGACCTCCCACACAGAACTGGCCCGAATGGCCGGCATCGAACCCACACCCAAAAACGCCGCTGAAATCTGGAAAAGTATTCAACGGCTGGCCGGAACCCGAATTGACCTGCGGCTCTCCAGAGGCAAAGGGAAAAAAAGAAAAACGTTAAAAGAATTGACCGGCTCGATCCTCAGCTTTGCGGATAAAGATCAGGGCAGCGGAAAAATCCGGATTGTCGTTAACCCTTATTTCCTGGAGATGTATACGGAAAGTTTTGTGACCAACATTGATATGGTTTTCAGAAACCGCTTAAAATCGGATATCAGCAAAGCATTTTATCGTTTCTACCAAGGTCAGTACAAGACCGAATCGCAAACCGAAATCACCCGGTTGGCCCGGGCCGTAAATCTGAATATCGGACAGGAAATGAATCAGTTGAAATCAAAGGTGCGGACAGGGCTAAAAGAACTGAAGGAGAAGGGGTATCTGGAAGCCTATGAGGTCACCAGGGATGATCGGGTGATGGTTTCGAAAAGCAAGGATGCGGCCGTCAAATTAGAGAGTCAGATTCTGGGCAAAGCCAATATAGAATATTTTATCGATTAACAGACTACGGTTATGCCGAACACCGCAAATATGGGCGATAATTTGGAGATGACCGCGAAGTTCACGAAGGATATGTGTTCAGCAGATTAAAGGATTTAGCAATAATCTTTGTACATCTTTTAGCTTACGCTGCCTTGGTCTTGATGATCCGAAAGGTATTCAGAATGTTTCTAAAGTCACCAATATCCCTTTGAAAGTAAATCCGATCCGCTGCCGTAAACCGGAGGTTAAAAAAAGTATCCTCTTTTATAAAACCATAATAAAGCGTTTTATACACCTGG
This sequence comes from uncultured delta proteobacterium, assembly GCA_963706575.1. Classification (GTDB taxonomy): domain Bacteria; phylum Desulfobacterota; class Desulfobacteria; order Desulfobacterales; family JAHEIW01; genus JAHEIW01. The sequence continues at coordinate 428,095 of CAVPNL010000015.1, forward strand.
CCTTCGGAGTCCTTGTAAGTATATAAGATCTTAAAGCCTTCATGCCCCTTGATGGCGGCCGGCGTATTATTCAGAATCCTTAAACTCATCAGATTCTGATCGGATATCAGCTCATCAATAATAATCTGGGCCGCCTCTTCCGGCAACATTTCCTTTTGGATTTTCTTTTTGGTATTCTGAAACGATCTGCTGATGGGGCGGTTTTGAACCATAATATATTGCAGAAAGGGGTTTTCTTTGGTGACAAACAGATATCGGTTGTTGTCTATTTTTCGCCAGCCTTCGGGGATGTCAATCGTAAAACTGTAAGAAGCCGGCTTCGATATTCCGCCGGTATGAGCACAGGCCATACAGCCTGCCACAAACAAAAACAGGATGATCCACACATATTTTTTCATTATCCTTCCTCGCTGAGCGTGCATTGCCTTAAGTATCCCTGAATATAGGCTTTGTCCGGAGCGTTGGGCGAAAGCTGCAGACACGACTCAAAAAATTTTTTGGCCAGCGCGTGGTGACCTTTTTTATAATGGATTAACCCGATGGCTTTGTGGGGAGCTGCATAACCCGGATCCAGGGTGATGGCGCGGTTGTAGTTTCTGAGCGCCATGTGGGTATCTGTAACCTGCCCCTGCTGTCTGTAGATTTCTCCGAGTAAAAAAAAGGCCCGGCTGTCATCCGGTTTAACCTGCAAAAATTTTTCAATACCCCGCTTGGCGGCCTGAAACCGTCCCAACCGGATATCCAATCTGGCATTATCTAAATACAACTGCCCCAGTTTTGCAAAATATATTTCGCGGTTTTTAATTGCAGACCTTTTATTTAAGTATACAGGATCGGGCAGATTTTGCAAATTATCAACTCGCTGCCGGACCGTGGGGTGGCTTCCGAAAAAGAAAGGTTCCTCGAGTTCCTCCCGTTCAATTTCGGTGATCATATGGTCAAAAAGAAAAAATGCCTCCTTCGGATTATAGCCTGCTGCGGTCATCAATTCAATTCCCAACCGATCCGCTTCAGACTCCAGTTCGCGGGCATATCCGCTGATGGCTGCCATCGCCCCGGTGACACCCAGATAACGGGCCATCTCCTGCAAACCCCTGGTTTTAAGCAGCGTGTGTTGAACGGCAGTTAAAAGGGCCGGTTGCTCTTTGTACTTTCGAAAGGCCCGCAGGGCGTGTCGTTGGGTGCAGTGGATCAACTCATGCGCCAGGACAGCTGCCAGCTGGTCTTCACTGTCCATTCGAGCCAACAACCCGGTATGAATATAAATCATTCCATTGGGGTAGGCGAAGGCATTCAGATAGGCATTCTTGATGACTTTCACTCGGATCACCAGATTTTCCGTTCCAGCTTGAGGCTTCAGCTTGGTCGCCACTGCATTTAAGTAGTCTTCAAGTTCCTGATCCGGGTAAATAAGGCCATTATCTTCAATGGCGAGTTGCTCTTGTTCAGATTTATGCCAGAGCATTTGCTCATCTTCATTCGTCAGCAGTGCATCAGGCATAAGAGAAACATTCGGTTTTGAATAGGTTGAGCAATTCGTTGCCAACGTGATGAAAAGCAGACAGGACAGGCAAAAGAAAAAATTGCTGCGTCCCGTGTCTATTTTTGCCTTTTTGATGAAGGTTGCGTTCCGCATAGCCAAAGAAGTAAATCCTATTTATTATTAATATCAACTGGTTAAAATATTTTGTATTTGCTGCAGCAGTCGGAAAACAATTCTTGCGATATATTAAGAGCAAAAGTTGTGCCTGCCACGCAGAAATTAACGTCGGATGCCCAGTCCAGGTTTATAAGAACGCAGAGCGGGCATTAATTATTCATCGGTAATAACTGCACCAAACTTAAGGGTGTTATGCGGTCGGAAAAGGAAGGAAACGTCAGGAGGGTCTGTGGGGAATTTTGCTCAACACTTCTACTCTTCTATACATATAGAAAAAAATCACTTTTTTTTTCTTCTAATCATTTTTTTTGTTGTCTTTTAGTAATTTATGTTTAATATATTCAGTATCAATAATTTTTTTTCGAGCGTTGGGGGGCAGATTTTAAAAAAGGAGGAAAGAAAATGAAAAAGCTAATTGTTTTACTCGCCATTGGGTTATTTCTCGCAGGATGCAGTTCCGAGTTTTACAAACACGATTCGCTGTTTAAAGACTGGGATCATGTTAAGTTTAGCTGGGGCGGATATAAAAATCCGACCGCCGAGCATGCAAAAATGTCAGATGAACGCGGATGGTGGGGAGAAGAAATACCTTACATTCCTGCTGAATAACAGCAGCGTCTGGCTAAGAATGGTTAAACCGAATAAAAAACTTTTCTCTTTCTGCTAAAACCAGCCGCTCAATCTCAAAGATACTCTGGTATGCCGTGTTGGCGGTAAAGCGGTTTATGCAGATAAGATCCTGACGCCGACATCCGACAATAATCAAATTGTTTTAAAAAGGTGGTTCATGGGAAACGGCAGATGACCGATTTCTGGGGCCACCTTTTTAAGTCTTATCTTAATACCCATCTGAACCCATTAATATCCTGATTTTCACTTTTACGAATCCACCCAACTACTATATGTTGTGGTCCATCTTTCTTGACCCCCAACTTACATTACCATATACTTTTTGACAATTGGTATCGTTTGGCCATATAAATACATTGGAAATGGTTTAAGGCACCAGCAGTGGTTTCAAAACCCCCTTTCAGCGTTTCGAGGCATAAGAGATGAGTTTTTCGCGGAATTGGATGGGAATTTTCTCGATCTTCTTTACCCTCGCTATTGCGGCAGCCTGCATCCCCAATAAGCAAATGACCGTGGGCTCCGCTGCAACGCTTCTGGAAGATGTCTCCAACTCTGCCAATAAGCAATCCGATCTAAGGGTTATCCGCGAAGGGATGCCCGCCTACCTCATGTTGATTGACGGCATGGTCGAAGCTGTGCCGGACAATGCGCGCCTGCTGATAACCGCCGCTCAGGCCTACGCCTCATTCGCCTCCGCCTTTGTCGAAGATGCGGACACCGAATACGCGCGCACGCTCTATGAAAAGGCCAAAAAATATGCGCTGCGCGCGCTCGAACAGCGGGGTTTGAAACACCCGGTTTCAAAACCCTTTGACGGCTTCGAAGAAGCATTAAACCGGCTGGGCAAGGACGATGTCCCCTACATGTTCTGGGCGGCAATGTGCTGGGGAAGCTGGATCCGGTTAAGTTTAGGCTCGATGGCTGCCCTGGCCGAACTGCCCCGGGTAGAGACCTTAATGAAACGGGTGCTGGTGCTGGATGAACAATTCTACTTCGGCGGCCCCCATCTGTTTATGGGTATCTGGTTTGCCTCCAGGCCCAAAATGGCCGGGGGTGACTTAACCCGGGCGCAGCACCATTTCCAAAAAGCCCTGGAATTAAGCCAGGGCAAGTTTTTAATGACCCAGGTTTATTACGCCGACCAGTATGCCCGAAAAACCTTTGACAGGAATCTATTCGTGACCACCCTTCAGAATGTATTGGAGACTCCGGCCGACAAAATACCGCAGTTAACATTGCTCAACACCGTGGCCCATAAAAGAGCAAAAGAACTGCTTGAACAGGTAGACGAATATTTTTAGGAGACCTTCGTATGATCCGATCCGCAGTGATAAAAATAATCTGGCTCGGTTTTATCGCTTTGAGTCTGACGATGCCGCCTGCCGTGAGTGTGGCGAAGACGCTCCAGATCAAAATTGCCACCTTGGCCCCGGAGGGAAGTTCGTGGATTAATACCTTTCATGCCATCGATGCAGAGGTGCGCACGAAAACTGATAAGCAGATCGGCTTTAAATTTTATCCCGGCGGGGTATTAGGGGATGAAAAAGATATGCTTAGAAAGATGCATATCGGACAGATTCACGCTGCCGCACTGACCTCTGCGGGCTTATCCGCTATCTTCAGTGAAATGGATGTATTCCAGATCCCTTTTCTTTTTAAGTCGCATCATGAGGTCGATTATGTGATCGAAGAAATGGATGCATTTTTTCGAAAAGGATTCGATGAAAACGGCTATGTCCTCTTGGGCTGGTCTGAGGGTGGATTTGTGCGCCTGATGTCAACCACGCCGGTGGCCACCCTGGATGATCTCAGAAAGGTCAAAGTCTGGACCTGGGAAGATTCACCCATGACCAAAGTGATATTTGACCAGGCCAATGTATCGGCCATTCCGCTTTCGGTGCCGGACGTTTTGGTCGGACTGCAAACCGGTCTGGTGGATGTGGTTTACGCCCCGCCGAGCGGCGCCATTGTCCTGCAATGGTTTACCAAAACCAAATACATGACCGACGTCAATCTGATCTACCTGATCGGGGGCCTGGTCATGCAGAAGAACGTATTTAATAAAATTTCGCCCGACCACCAGAAGATTCTTCTGGAAACCTGCCGGCGCCGGATGATTGAGCTGAAAGCAACCGTCCGTAAAGAAAACCGGGAAGCGATTCAGGTGATGGTCAAACACGGTGTAAAAATCATTACCCCTACGCCGGCACAGGTCGCCGATTTTAAAAAAGTATCCGATCAAGCCATGCAGCGTCTGGAGGGCAAAAGCTTTTCTAAAAAGATACGGGATGAAGTCATCAGCAAAATAGAAACTTACAGAAAGAATAACCCACAATGAACAGATGGCAAAGATGGGATGAAATCCTTGGCCGGGTAGAAAAATTCCTGGTGACTGCCATGCTGAGCACTATGATCCTGCTGGCATTTTTACAGATTATACTGCGAAATGTTTTTAGTAGCGGGATTTCCTGGGGGGATCCGCTGGTTCGCTATCTGGTTCTGTGGGTGGGGTTTATCGGGGCCAGTCTGGCGACCAAGGAAGGAAAACATATCACCATCGAGGTGTTTTCAAGATGGTTTTCAGGGTCCGGCAACCGGTATCTCAAAGTGATTCCCCATCTGGTATCGGCCTTTATCTGCGGCCTGCTGACCTTTGCCGGTTGGACGTTTGTTCAAAATGAGGCCCAGATGGGCGGCACCACTTTTCTGGAAATTCCGGCCTGGATTCCCCAGGTCATTATTCCCACCACCTTTGCCCTGATGACCCTGCGTTTTGGATTCCGCGCTTTCACAAAGTTTGCGATGATTTTTAACCCCGACAATTTTAGCGAACACGGAAAGCCTTCATGATTCTTCTGGCCGTCCTTGCAGCCGTTCTTTTAATGCTGATCGGTGTGCCCGTTTTTATCGTCATCTGCGGGCTGGCCGTATATCTGTTTTTTATCAGCGGGATCGACCTGTCGGCCATCATCATCGAAATGCATCGTATGGCCACCACCCCGGTGCTGGTGGCCATTCCGCTGTTTACCTTTGCGGGCTATCTTCTTTCAGAAAGCGGCGCCCCCAAACGGCTGATCCGGCTTTCAAACGCCGTCCTTGGCTGGCTGCCGGGAGGACTTGCGGTCATCGCCCTGATTTGCTGCGCGATTTTTACAGCCCTGACCGGGGCCACCGGCCTGACCATCATTGCTCTGGGTGGAATCCTGCTGCCGGCAATGACCCGGGGGAAATATCCGGAAGTCTTCTCACTGGGCCTATTGACCACCTCGGGAACGCTGGGACTGCTGTTTCCTCCCAGCCTGCCCCTGATCATCTATGCCATCGTCGCCAAAGTCAGAATCGATCAGCTTTTCATTGCCGGCATTATACCCGGAATTTTGCTGGTGGTGCTGCTGTCGGTTTTCAGCATCAACCGGGCCGTTCAAAACAATATACCCAAAACGCGTTTACAGATATCTGAGATTTTGAGCGCCATAAAAGCAGCAGTGTGGGAACTGCCCCTGCCGCTGGTGGTTCTGGGCGGGATTTACAGCGGAAAGTTTGCCGTCAGCGAGGCTGCGGCAATTACGGCCGTGTATGTGCTGATTGTAGAAATTTTTATTTATCGGGATATTCGCTGGAAAGACCTGCCGGAAATTATGAAAAAAAGCATGGTCCTGGTCGGCGCGGTCTTGATTATTCTGGGTGCCGCCATGGGTCTGACCAACTATCTGATCGATGCCGAAATTCCAATGCAGATGCTGGAATTTTTCAAGCTCCACATCGAAAGCAAGATACTGTTTTTGATCGTATTAAATATTTTTCTGCTGGCGGTCGGCTGTACCATGGGAATTTTTTCAGCCCTGGTTGTGGTCGTCCCGCTGCTCTCGCCGATTGCTCAGGCCTACGGAATCGACCCCATTCACCTGGGAATCATCTTTTTAGCCAATCTGGAAATCGGCGCTTCCATCCCTCCGCTGGGTATCAACCTGTTTATTGCCAGCATCCGCTTTGAAAGACCGGTTTTAAGGCTCTATGTGGCCTCATTGCCCTTTATCGCCATCCTGCTGCTGGCCTTAGCCCTGATTACTTACATCCCCTGGATGAGTCTTGTATTGCTCAAATAGCTTACCGAAAAATTGATAAGCTTTCCCGGCATACTTTGCCAAAATAACGACCAAAATGATTCCGATCACGGGAACCAGAATTGTTGTGGCCGGTCATAAAGGACCGCTTTCAAGCGGTAAAAACGAATTTAGATCGGCAAAATTGCTTTGAATCATCACAACTCCTATTCAGACGAATAATTTAGCGATTAAACAAAACCATGCCGCTAAAAATAAGTATCATTCCGATCAGATGAAAGACCTTGAGATATTCGTCGAGCCAGATAATGGCCATTACCGACGCAAATATCGAATAATTCCAGCATTAAGTCAAGCACACCCAGACACATTGATGTTGACAGCAATTAGATTATAGTTAATATCAAATTGTTATGGAAGAATCGCCCCATGAGGAATATGAGGAGCAAGAAAAGTATCCCCGGGTTAACACTTACTGGTGGATCCGGCAGATCATCTTAGTCGCAATCGCCGGGTTTTATCTGGTCTTCGGTATTCAACTGCTGGTTTCCGCCTACCAGCTCAATGATCCGACGTCTTTCATCTTTACCTTTTACGCATCCAATTTTATGATCCTGTTCAGCGGCGCCCTGCTGGTGGGCTTTATTTATCGTTTGGTGGTGACCTATCGCCGAACGCGAAGCAATCTCACCTGAGCCGATCACTCCGCTTCCGTCAAACCTTCAACGATTTCAAGCGGAAAAGCAAATAAAATGCCCTTGCCGGGCTCACAAAGATCTCCGCAGAAAGATTTGACAATTTCGATGGCTTTATTAAGGGTATCTTTATCCTTTACGACGGTCAGGATGATACGGTTGGATGATTCAAGGTCGGTAATGACTTTGTTGATATGGTCCGAAAACTGTAACGACGCTTTTGTTTGCATAAGAATTCTTCCCATACCGGTGGCATTTATGACCGTTGAGCCTTTAATGCCTGCGTCGGCAAAACCGGCCATAATATCTGACAGCAGCTGAGTTTGTTCTAAAATACTAACCAGCAAATACATTGAACACCTCCATTTTCGATTTAAAAATTTTGGCAGCTAATTTTTTGGAAAAGATTACCGGCACATCCGGCTGTTTGGTGAATTTAAATTTAACAAAATCACCGAATAAGCGTCTGCTTCCCGCTTCAGTTGATATATCCGTCCACGGGAAAAACAACGGCGGGTGGCCAACCCGAAAAATCGGAAATACCGACAGATAAAGCCCATATTTGTTGGCGCCAACAGTTACGCAATTGTTGTAATTCGTCCATCGGCGCATGCCAACACTTTTTAACCACATTTTCTGACCGTCAAATGCTGAATTCGCCCGATAGTCCTGGGACAATATTTTCCAACCACCGACAGCAGATATTACCTTACAAACACCAACCCAAATAATGATGAAAAATAATAAATAGGCCGGTACGGAAAACAGCTCAAATTGATTTAGATACATGATTAAGCTTTCAGCATTGACGGATCGAATGTTTAATTTTTAGGATCCACCTGTTTTGTTCCGCCTGTTTGACAGCCAGTCTAGAAGTGTCCGCCTTACCGTAATAGCTTTGTAGCCCGGAGTTCATTATCAATTTTCTCAGCACGGGATTGAATATGAAAATAGATTTTAAATTTTTTAGAAATATATTTTTCCTGAGTTGGCGAGTCTTCTCTTGATACCGTTTTTCAAACCCATCGAGTGTGCTTCGCAAGGCGTCTGCCAGCATCAGAGCAGTTTTAAAAGCATAGCTGATTCCTTCTGCTGAACTGGGGCTGATCCAGCCCGCCGCTTCACCCAGCAAGGCAATTCCCTGTCCGCCGGTAAACAATTGACTTTGCTTAACCGGCCTAAAAATCAGGGTGCCTTCTCTAAATACGGTTTTGCCAAACTTCATACCGTATCTGGAAAGTGTTGCTTTCAGCAGTGCAAATTTTTCAGCGGCCCTTTCTTTATAAGGCAGAGCCGCGCCGATCAGCAGATAGTTTCCCTTCGGAATGGTCCAGCAATAATAATCGGTGATGTTGCGATCAAAAATTGAAGTGAAGTAAGGAAAATCGTTTTTGCGCTCAACCCATTCCTGAATGGCGACATATTTTTTAGGAAAAAGCTGCCGGGGGGCGGATTGGGTGCGAATTTTTGATTTGGCCCCGTCTGCGCCGACTAAAATTCTGGCTTTCTCCGCAAAGGTTCTTTTTTGGTGCACAAGTGAGAGCTTGAAACCGTTGTCTTGCGAAGAATACGATTGCAGCCGGCAATGGGTTCGAATGTCGACAGTGGCGGGTACCAGCGAAAGTAGCCAGGAATCAAACTTTTTCCGGTTCATATTGATATAGTGGCGCTGATAATATTTTTCCAACCCCTGGCACAAATCTATGGATTTAACAACAAAAAGCTGAGGGTCCTCTAAAACGCTTTTAGGCAGGCCCAAACCCAGTTTTGACAGCATCATCTGTGCATCCGGGGCCAGAAGCCCGCCGCAGCATTTTATCGAAGAAAAATTTTCAGACCAATCGGGCAGCTGCCGCTTTTCGATTAATAAAACTTTATAACGGTCCCCGATGAGCCTGGCGAGTGTGGTTCCGGCGGGACCGGCACCTATGATGGCCACATCATACATAAAATCTATTTCGCCCACTGATTTTTATACGGCTTCACTTCAAACTCGCTGACCGGTGCGACTTGACGTGCAACCAGATGTCCATACCGATTTTGAAAAAAATAAGGACGCAAAGCAGCCCGACCGGTGACCCCAGCATCATAACGAACACGCCGCCGGCAATGATGGCCACGTGCATCAAAACAATTCGTTTGTACGGTCGCATCATGATTTGATTGATTTTTAGCGACAGGTATTCCTGTCCCAATAAAAAGTTCTTCACAAAAGATATCCCGTGGCTGACGGCCAGCCCCAGAACCGGCCACTCCAGTCCCGGCGGCCGGCTTTGCCACAGTTGCATGACAACCGAATAGAGCAGTTGCAAAAATATCAAAGGACCCATCCATGGGTCTCCGGGGGTAAGGGCGTTCCAATCGACCCCGATTTTAAAAAAGGTCAATAGAAAAAAGCCATGAACGGCACAAAAGCCGCCAAAGTGTACACAGAAAAAGGGGATCATAAACAACTTCTGAAATTGCCCGGCGGCAGATTCAGCTTTTACCAGAATCATCCTGAGGACGTTGAACAATCCGATAATTAAATTCTCGATCCAGTAAAGAAGGACGATAGCGGCCGCATCCCAGCCCAGAAAAACAACGCCGAACAGGGGCGCCAGATTGGCGACCGTAAGGGCCTGTATGGAAAGTGAGGGCTTTTGCAGATTTTTATGGGAGATAATTTGCTTCATGGGTTATGAATATTTTCGCATATCGTGCTCAAAAAAGCAAAAAAAGGAACCTATATCCCTAAATTTACTGACAAATGCTTTTTAGACACCGGCAGGATCGATTCACCATCACTATTCATGTTTTTTGGAAATTGGTACCCGAATTAAGCCATGGAGGAAAACAACTTCGTGTCATACGAAACTGTCTCAGCTAACTGTAGGCGGGTCGCTCTCAGGTTTAACCTTCTCTTGATACAGGCAATAGAACCGGAACACTAAAATCAGGCTCAGCCATCCAAATATTGAAAAAAGTGAATCGACCAATGTTCCGAAATATAGATTATAAAGCCCGATCTGATTCAGAAACAGTTGAATTAATAATAAGGAGGCGACAAGTAAAAAGCCGATAATAATGAGAGAATTGGCGATCTGCCAGGTATATCCTTTGGTGACCTGAGCACTTTTCTTTAAGGCATCAACGGGTTTTAGATCATCCAGAACAATAAAAAAGCAGTAAAACGACAACCGCACGGCAATGATGATACCGGGGACAATAAATACCAGCAAACCCAGAAAGGTAAAGGAAATGTAAATTAAAGAACCGACAACCAGGTTAAAGAGACATCTGCGGCTGTCTGTGAAGCATTTTTTAAGATCTATTTTGCTTCCCCGGATAATCATCGCATATAAGGAAATTTGGGCGCCGGTTGAAAGCGGATAAATAATTAAGGTGGCCATAAGAAGGAGAAGACCGACATTGTTGGAAAATTCAGATGAGGTATTACTGAAATAGTGGATATTTTGAATCAAAATATAAGGGAACTCAATGGTCAGTGTCAGAATTGAAATCGGCCATATATTTTTTTTAAAAAACTGAAAAATATCTTTAAGCAATTCCAGCAAAATAGATCCACCTTTGGTTTGAAGTGATTTTCGATCCCGCAATTTAAAGACGCTGCCAGCAACAAAACAAATGGGCTGCAGCTTCTCATATCATTAATCACCCGACTGTCGGTTAATCAAGGCTTCGGAAGAACTGCCAGATCTCATCACAGCCATTAATGTCGCGGCTCGTGCGACCGACCCACTTCACCGGCAGGTACTGCCGCCCATCGGGCCACGTGTGCCCACCGCCCTCGATACGATAAAGTACCACTTTCGATTCATTTTTGCACTGGGAATATTCAATTTTGGTCACGCGGGTCCCATCGGCCGCAACGTCCGGAAGCTCGGCTATCACGGCTTCCGGGCTGCAGCGGTTCTTCCGCCGCCAGATGTGGATGGTCTCATCGGTAGAGAGCACCACGCCTCTTTGCCGGCGAAAAACCGCGATTTGCCCACCGTTATAAGGCACTAGCGGATCTGCGGTGCCGTTGAAAACCACAAGACTGACCGCGGACTCGGAATAGCAAAGCGGCGCAATGGCGGCCGGGATCTGGGCGGTAACCGCTGCAATGGCGCGAATGGTATCGGGCAGGCCGCAACCCAGCTGAAATGACATCAGCCCGCCGTTTGAGATGCCGGTTACAAAAATTCGCTTCGTATCAATCGGGTACCGGGTGATCAGATCCTCGATCAAGGCCCGCAAAAAGCCGACATCATCGATGCCTTTGCGGTGGGCGCCTGAAATTTTGTCCTGCCGGCCATCATTCCAGGAATTGTCGATGCCCTGCGGGTAAACCACAAAAAAGCCATCGCGGTCGGCCAGCTCGTTGAACCTTCTGTTTGTCAGCCGGAGCATCCCGCGATTTGTGCCGCCACCACCGTGCAGCACCAGCAACAGCGGCCGCGCGCTGGAATGCTCAGTCTTAAAGGACGGTTGATACAAAATATATCGGCGCTCCAGCCCACTGTGGCTAAAGGTGCTTTCAGTCTGCTGCGGGGCGTGCGCACACGAAAACAAAACGAAAAGCAATACGCCCGCTAGGACGATTTCTGCAACAAAATATATGTCTTTAGAACGAATCAAGGCGGTGCACCGAGCTCAGGAAGATTTAGCCATACCAACTGATTGAGTATCTCTCATATAGTGCAATGGGCAATCTCGAGTCTAATCAGAGCCCTTGTCGAAACAGGTCAAGAGTGCTGCCTTCCGGCACTGCCTTATTTCACTACCAGCCAGACACCCAGCAGCATCATGCAAAGGCCCAGCGAGCGCGATATGTCCATCGGGCGAATAACAGCGCCGAAAAATCCGAAATGATCTATCAGGGAAGCAATCAGAAACTGCGAAGTAACGGTCAGTGTAAATCCTTTTGCAACGCCCAAGCGGGGCACGACATAACCGATTGAACCGACAATGACCAGGCCCAATATCCCGGTGAAGAGAGCATACCACGGGACGCTCTGCCAGTTTTTTAGATTGCCGCCGCGAAAAGCGATCAAGATCAGCGCAATAATTAACCCGCCGCCGACATAGGTCACAAATACGCTGGCTATGGTTCCCAGGGCACGATCCAGCAAACCCATGAACTGGCCCTGCAGGGCGATGGCGATCCCACCCATAATTGCAATACAGATCAGAAAAACAGTGCTCATTTGCCAATCCCTCCATTACGGTTCATAAATTAATTGATGTCTTGATCTGATGCGCGCTCTCTGTTATTTGACGGGTCTGGTTTAATTTTGCAACAGCAAATACCGCCTTTGGCAAATTAGCGAACATGACCCTGTTGGAACACATACCGGCCATCGTTAAAATGATATTGATCTTTTTTCTGGTGCTGATATGCATCCGAAAAAAGCTTTCTCTGGGCAATGCCTTTTTGCTGGGAAGCCTGTTTTTAAGCTTTTTATTCGGGCTGAAACCCCAGGCAACATTAACGTCCATTTTCGCATCCATTACCGATCCCAAAACCCTGTCCATTGCCGTGGTCGTTTCCCTTATTCTGGTCCTTAGCAGCAGTATGGAGCTGGCCGGCCAGATGCAGCGTATGCTGAAAAACTTTCAAGGCCTGGTTGCGAGTCCGCGGCTGAATCTGATCGTTTTCCCGGCTCTGATCGGATTGTTACCCATGCCGGGAGGCGCCATCTTTTCGGCGCCCATGGTCAAAGAACTGGGAATGCGATCAAAACTTACCGAAGCCCAGTTGAGTTTTGTCAATTACTGGTTTCGCCATATCTGGGAACACTGGTGGCCCCTTTATCCAGGAATTCTTTTGACCACCGTTATCACTGAAATCAGCCTTCTTGCCATCATTGCAATCATGTGCCCGTTTACGGCCGTTGCCGTATGGCTGGGTTACCGCGCCTTAAAAGGTCCCGGCAGCCTCCCAGCAAACGATAACAAAAATCTGCGCCTGCCGCTGTGGCCTTTTATCAAAGAGCTGCTGCCTATTCTTGTGGTGATATTTCCGGGCCTGGGGATGGGGGTCCTTTTGTCAAAATTATTTCCAGCGTTGCCGGTATCAAAGGAAATCGGTCTGATCCTGGCCCTCTGTATGGCGATTGCCTGGGTTTGGTATCAAAACGGAACATCTAAAAAACAGATTATATCGACGCTGACCAATCCTCAGCTCCTAAAAATGATGTACATGATCGCCGGCATATTGATCTTTAAAGGCATCTTAACTGACAGCCGGGCTGCTGCTGCCGTCAGTCAGGAGCTCATCCAGATGCATATCCCCCTGGTGCTGATCGCCGTGATGCTGCCGCTTCTGGTTGGCATGTCGGGTGGCATTGTTATCGCCTTTGTGGGCAGTACCCTTCCCATTTTAGTGCCCATGATCCAGTCTCTGGGTGAAGCGCAGTTCCTGCCGGCCTATGTCATGCTGATCCTTGTCAGCGGCTTTACGGGAGTCATGCTTTCGCCGATGCACCTGTGTTTCCTTTTATCCAATGAGTACTTCGGTGTCCCCCTGGGATCCGTCTATCGGCATCTGTGGAAACCCTGCGCTTCACTGGTCGCCGCCGCTATGGTCTATTTTTGGATTCTGCACGCGTTGTGGGGCTGGATCTAGCTTTGTGGTTAGAAGTGGTTTCAAAACCTCAGATCAGGTTCAAGGGCAAGGCGTCAGGCCGATCGGGAAAGTCGTTGTTCTCAGCATACATGGGTATGTGAGCATTTACCGGAGGCCTGTGCTGCACCCTAGTGCATAAAATTAGATGCGAATCCCGCGCTAGCGGGGCAACGCAGCCATTGGGCCTTAGATGGGGTTTTGAAACCACTTCTAGCGTTATCGGGCCGGCAGATCAATCAAGACGATAAGACCGCTGCCGCGCCTGCGGGTATCCGGCCGGTGGGTGATGACCAGGCCCATGATCTGGCTGCCGTCCGGACTCCAGTCGAAATCGGCCGCCACCGCAAAGGATCTGGCGAGATAGTGCGGGTGCCGGGGTGTATGAAATCGGGTCAGGCGCTCTTTCCGGCTGCCGTCTAAATTCATTACCCAGAAATCCGTTTGAAGATCAAACGGTTTGATCCTGAATCTCAGATCCTTGCTCGACATCCAGACAATTCTTTTGCCGTCCGGAGCATAGTGCGCATGTTCGTCCCAGGTCAACGGCGCGTGGTGCGTCAAACGCCGGGTGCTTCCGTTTGCCACATTCATTTCGTAGATTTCCAGCGGCCCGTCCTGGTTGCCGGTAAATAAGACATGACGGTCGTCCGGGCTGAAATTGTGGCTCTCAAAAAAAGCGCTTTTGCCGCCGGGATTGTAATCCCTGATGGTGCCCAGCCGGGGCCCGCTGTTTTCATCGTAGTAAAAGTCGGCGATTCGCAGGATCCATTCGCCAAAAGGCCGTCGATTGTTGCGGATGCGCTCGGCCCAGAACAGCCGGGTGCCGTCGTTTGAAAAGTGCGGATGAAGGACGCCGGCCGCATCCTTTGAGACCGCATCGCGCACCGCATAAATTCTCCAGGCCTGGCTTCCGTCCACCGTGATAACCCACAGATCGTTGAGCGCGCCGGCGCCCGGTGTGCATTTGGTATCGGCATAGCGGGGCACATGTGCCTTCTGGGCCTGGATGACGAGCAGTTTGCCGCCCGGGTGCCAGGCCGGCTGTCCGATATGTTTATTCGGCAGCAGGGGATGATTTGCGGTCAGGCATTTCTGCCCGCTTCCGTCGGGATTCATTACCCACAGATCAAAATAACCGTCTTCGCCGAGCCGGTCAAAAGCGATTTGATTTGTTTTTTTGCTCCAGGCCAGGTGGCCGCCGTCTTCGGTAATAATTTGAATCCCGGCCGTATTTATTCCCTGCGGAGCCAACACTTCGGGTAAAGGCGCTTCGACCGGCCCCACACAGGCAGTCGATAAAATCAAAAAACTAAAACAAAAATTCCTCACAAGCGGTGCATTTATCATTCAGAATTCGATTCCTTTTTTCCTGCCGGAATTAAATATTCGGTTTTTATTGATTTAAGATACTGCCAGTGGGTTTTACGAGCCCGAGGCGTACGGGTATCCATGCAGCAAGCCTCACACAAAATTTTTGAATGATGATGATGTTCTTCTCCCCTTTTCATTTCGGTATGGCATTTGCTGCATTTTATCTGCATTTTCTTGATGAATTCTTTATTTTGTCTAGAAGTGGTTTCAAAACCTCAATTAAGGGTGATTTTCGAACCCACGCTGTTGAGAACAAATGATGACGCAAACTCCCGGGAAAACATCTCCATGGCCTTTCGGCCGGTACAGTGCATCGGAACAACCACAGCCGGTGACAGTGCTTTTAATTCATCAATGGTTTTCTTCAATATCTTTTCAAAAAAGGCGCCCGAGAGATGAAAGCCGCCCAGTACCGCATATACCTTCTCAACACCCGTGAGTTTTTTCGCATACTTTACGGTATTAATGATCCCCGCATGGCTGCAGCCCGAGATGACCACCAGTCCCTTCCCGCGTAAATTGATTATCAGTGCCTGATCATCCTTAATGGGATCCGGCTCCAGATTGCCATCCCTTTCAATCAGGGCATTGGGCATTCCCTTTTCAAACGCCGTTGTCCGTTCTATTTCACCGGTCACCAGAATCGACGCATTCAAGATCGGGGTTGGGGTCCCGCTCTCAACGATTTTAACATTTCTTTGGTCTAGATCCTGCCTTACAAGGGTCCTCGGAAATCTCTTTTTCGACCCGTCTTTTTCTTCAAGAAATCGAGGATGTAAAAAGGCATCCGGATGAACCACCAGCGGTATGGTATCGGATATCTTCCCCAGAATGGCATGTAAAGAGCCGGTATGGTCCATGTGGGCATGGCTCAAAACAATCGCCTCCATCTCATTCGGATCTACGGCGAGTTTATCCATATTGTGCAGAACGCCCATTTTGCTATACCCCGTATCAAGTAGGATCGTATGCTTCTCGGTGCCTCGCTGCACCCGGACCAGCAGGCAAAGACCGTGCTCGGCCAGCAGGGTATCCGTGGGGATTTCTTCGCCTACCGCCATGGGGGGTCTTGTAACCACCGCTGTATCCTCCAGAAGGACGTCCACAAAGTTATCCATCAGCGTCAAAACCTCTACGCGGTCTACTTCTTTCAATGGGACAGATAAAGGATCCATATCAACTCCTTTCTTTTAATGTAAAAAGGGCCAACCCTTGAAGTGTGAAGACAGTTGAAGTCTCAAAGATGGCAGATTACCTTCAGGAGCCCCGCTGCTCATCGGAAATTTACAGCTAAACGGAAATATGCTATTTTTTGCATACTATTACCGCAAACATCAGATCATTACAAAATAAAACCGCATTCATCATTTTTGATCGAACAGGGTGATCCTCGACAAATGAACTTCCAAACATTGCTGCTGATAGCCCCGCCGATTCTGCTGGCATTGACCTTTCACGAGTATGCCCATGCCTATGCGGCCTACCGGCGTATCTGTTCTGGGTGGACTCATCTGGCCCTTTGTAGATTTTTTCCGGGCGCTCTTCGCCGGGATATAAGCTCAATCTTCAAAACGAAACGCTGTCGCGCAAGGCTGCCAAGCGAAGCGGATTTAACCGGGGATCTGGCCGGTACGGTGGCCTGCCCTATTCGAACATCATCCATTCCCATGAGTCGTCGTTTTCCGCCATGAACTGTCCTCCTGGGACCATGAGCTGTCCTTTTGCGTCATGACTCGCCTCGTTAAATCTTTCCAGAGGAAAACGGATTTAACCGGGGTGAAAAAACTATTTGATGGGTGGAACCGGCTTGCCTTCTAAACGGTCGGAAACCAGGCGACCGAGAAACCTCGCAAACGGCGCGATATCCTGGTCCACGCTCGCGCTTTCCAATGCCGCCATATAGTCGTTTCGCTTTTGCAGGGGAATAACAGTCCAGGGGTACCCGCCTGCGGCGAGCATCACGTTCATCAGAAATCGTCCCATACGGCCATTGCCGTCCATGTACGGATGGATATATACGAACATAAAGTGCCCCAGAACAACACGCACCGCCGGTTCCGGCTCTTCTTTCAACAAATCAATGAAGGCCGGCATGCAGTTCCGCACCGCTTCATGGCGCGGCGGCACGTGCATTGAGCGGCGGATATATACCTGACCAGCGCGATAGCCGGCGAGGTCCGCTGTCTGCAAAAGGCCGGCTGCTGCGCCCGGTCCAAACATCTCGCGGTACCAGTCACCGTGGTCATCATCGCTGACGGCCCCGGGATTATGACCCTTAAGTACTTTGTGCACGCTTTTGCGAACCGCCTGATAGGCCTGCCAGTACCCGCGTGCGGCCAGGGCATTACGGTGTTCGCGATCATTTTCGTTTTCATCCGGGTTCCACTTGCCACCACGGATCCGCTCGATCAGCCCTGAACTGACCCGGTAGCCTTCAATGGACAACGAGTGATAGGCGTCGGTAACATAAATGTCGTCGGCTGCCTTGAGATAGGAGGCGATAGCGGAAGGGCGGCCGGGGGCGGCCGGAAATTGTTTTAGGATGGTTGTTCGCATCTGCTGCCACATCAGACGTATACGGTTCACATAGGGCGACTGTTCGCGTGCCGGCAGGATCAGATTTATGGTGTCTTCGAATGGATCTTCTTCACGAATGTCGTAGTCTGCGGTTTTCATCGTTTTTATAATATCGTCGGCCATACGGTTACGTCCGATATTTCGGAACGCACCTGCCAGACGGCCGGCGACCGTGGTGTGTCCGCCTTCCAGCAGCAATGCAAGCACATCAGATGCATCGCGCACCATGGCCAGAGCCGCCCTTGCGTCCATGGCGTGCTGTCGAAAGAATTCAGGTCGGCAGCTTACCAGCCCTGCCGGTACGGAGAAAAGACGCTGGCCGTCCTTCTCTGTTATTTGCTCGGCCCCGGGCAGGGTCGCACGCGTATCGAATAACGAGGTGCCGTACGGCAGTGTTGTAATATTGTTGCCGGCCTTTGGTGAACGCACAAGCAACTGGCGTGGAACCGTCAAGTTGTCGGCATGCAGTAACAGTGACTGCTCGGGGGAGAGGCTCCAATTTGTCCCGAAACGCTCCTGTAAATAGGCGGCGCAAAAACTCCAGAAAGATGCGTACCATGCCGTGCTCTCTCCTGTGGCATCTTCCGGGCGGACAGGGATGTACCAGCCCTTCATGACCTCCAGCAGGAAGCCGTTTTTGACCAGGCGTTCCTGATGCGTCCGGGTCAGATCGCCCGAACGCACGGCGACGATACCTCGATCCTGCAGTTCTCTCAGGATCTCAAGAGACTTTGCCAGTTTTTCATGCGGGCTTGCCATGATAATTGTGTTTTTGTTAGTTTATTGTGTTGTGCAATTTTTAGATTTTCTTGTAGTATGATATTTAGTTTATTTAGTTGTATCATTCTTAGTTTATTTTGTCGAGCACAAATTCGTTTTTTCTGCGGACGGTAAGTTTCAAATGCGGATTAATGAAATGGCCGGCGGATAAAATTCAGATCAATCAGAGTGCATAAAATCACACATACATGTCTACTATTTTAATTTTTCCAGCCCAACAGCCGTTTAAGGGCTTTACTAACTGTATGAAATTATGATTTATTTATAAAAATCGAAGCTCGCACAATACTTGCATCTGCAGATTTAGCAAAATAGACACTGAAAATAAGGATTCAGCTATTTTTTTGCCATATTATCCGCGGAAGAGACAAGATAAGAATGGGCGGAATAAAAGGAGGTGGAAAGATACCATGTTAAAACGTTTTCCCGAAAAACCCTTCACTTTATTAATGGTTGCAATCATGCTGCTTTTTGTTGCATGCGCAAACAACAATAAAAAATATGCGGATGAGTATTATGAACAGGGTTTGGTTTTTTATAACAGCATGGAGTATGATCGATCAATCGATAATTTTTCAAAAGCGCTGGAAATAAACCCCAAAGATTGGGAAAACCACAAAGTCTACTATATGAGGGGACGGTCATATCTAAAAAATCGACAATATGACCCGGCGATTAACGATTTTACCAAAGCCATTGAAATATGCCCTGATACGGATAAGAAAACCAAATTTTTAATTCTTGAATCAAGAGGCAATTCCTATCATGCCTTAAATAAAAATGATGCCGCAATAAAGGATTTTTCAGATGCGATCGCCCTAAATCCCCAGCACGAAAACATTAAATATGTTTATTACAATAGAGGGTGGGTCTGGCAAAATAAGGCCGAGTATCAAAAAGCATCTAAAGATTTTTACGCGGCGCTGGCCATTGATTCGGCGTTCGCTCCGGCCTACTTCGCAAGGGCACATTCCTGGGAGAAATTGGGAAATCTTGCCAGAGCCCTGGAGGATGCCAAAGAAGCCCTGCGGCTGGCGCCTGCAACTAAAAAATATGAAGATTTAGTGTTTGAGCTTAGATCGAAGATAAAAAAATAAAAGAGCTGCAGGCAATTAAATTAGAACCTTAATTCTGAATGCCGGGGGAAATGGCCAGGCGGGATTTTTCTTTTTGGTAGTAGTAGGATTTTACCAATGCTCTTACAAATCGAAGGTTTTCTGCTTCGTTTCCGATGAAATTGATACCAATATTAAACTGGCCGGATTCGTTTTTTCTGCAATAAACAACCTTGCCTTTAACCTCAATCTGGTTTTTATGCATATCGAAAAACATTAAGGAGAGCTTTTTTGATTTGACCTCCACGAAGGCTTCCATCTGAATTCCGGTCTGGCTAATGTCGCGAACAACGGCTACATTTTGATGTATTGTTTTACCATCTGAATCTAGACTTAAATAGGAAATCGGATCGAATATTTGAACTCTCGGATATTTTCGTCTCTCTTCATTTTCCATAATTTATTTATCGGCCTTGAAGCTAAAATCTTTATTTTATTTAACACATTAAGAATTTTATTGGTTTTGCCGATAATAAATCTGTCTTTTTCATGGCTGCGCCGCATATGGATTACACTCAAAAACCGCCAAATTCCGATAGAACTGCGGAAAGGTGATCAAATTTGAAAGTGCCTGAATTTATAAAGAAATCTTCATCACAACAATTCAAAATAGATCGAAATACCGTTGAGCACATTATCGACGGTTCCATCGTGATCAATTCAATTGATTTGATGCTCGACATTTTGAAAAAATTTCCGGCCGAACCGTATCTCGTCAGGATATATGCGGACTTAATTTTAAAATATAAGATGCATGAGGCGGCGGCGAAAGCCTATAACCGGGCCGCCGTCCTTTTTTTGAACAGCGGTAAGATGCTGCCGGCGATCGTGGCAAAAATTTCTCAATGGCACATAGAAATGCCTTCCGATCAACATGTAAAATCATTTTTATCCGAGCTCGACAATAACCATAACCGGGAGCTGCCGATCGGCCATTTCTTTTCCAAATTATCCATCCACGAGTTAAAGGCGCTTTGCTCCCTTTTTGAAAATATCCGCTTGCCTGCCGGGAAGGTCGTTAAAGAGATTGGAGATCCGGAAGATCATTTATTTTTTATTGTATCGGGACGATTGAAAGATTCCATTTACCTGACGCTGCAAAATCAAAGAAAGGTATTCAGAAAGCCCACACTAACGCTGTCGGAAAATGATTACTTCGGAGATATCTACCCGTTTAACAAAGAGCAGCAGTCTCAATCCTATATAGAGACTCTCGAACCGGTAGAGCTGGCCAAAATCCCCAAAGAAAAACTCATGCGGATCTGCCGCAAATACCCGAATATTGAACTGGGGATTATCGACTTGCTCAGCATTCGATCAATTGCCGACAAAGAAGCACCGGCTGACGAAATTCGAAAGGAAACTCGCTACAAATTCACCTTAAGGCTGGAACTTGAAATTTATCCGGAGAATGACCCTGAGCAGGCCATTTACCTGGAAGGCGATTCCGAAGACATTTCGATCGGCGGCATGAGTATTAACATTGAACCAACCAATATCCGCGAGCCGCACACGGTTTCCAGTCTTGAAAAAACTATCTCAGATCTCAAAATAAACGTCAGTGTTGTAACCCAAACCCTGTTGTTGAAAATCTCCGGTAAGATCGCCTGGCATCGTGAAGTTGTCCATAACGGGGCCAAAACAGTGGCGCTGGGTATGCAGTTTGATGAAATGTCTCCCAAAGTTCGCGGTCTGCTGTTTGCCCTGTTTAACAGTCTGGATTGATTTTGCTTGACATTTAAACGGGTTTCAAAATAAGAAGAATCGTATCGTGTGATCTCTATGGTTCAATCTCACTTTTAAAGCTTACTCCCATTATCAATTCTTGAAACGACTATGATTTTACCTGCAGGACACCTCCGAAAGCGCTGATTTCTTCTCCCACAGAAATGTTTGGTTTCCGGTTAACTTGAAATTAAAAATCCAGGTTATGAGACCGAGGTATGTTTTTATGAAATACCTCACACTTTAAACCCTGTAGTGAAAGGAGGGTGTTATGGCTAACCAGGCAATATTTTTAGGCTGGAATCGTCCCGCTCGAGGCCGCGAAGAGCAAGCGATGAAACTGTGGGGAAAAACGATGGAGTATTATGGAAAATTGCAGGCTGAAGGTCGAATTGAAAGCTTTGAACCGGTGATTCTGACGGCACATGGCGGTGATTTGAATGGTTTTTTTCTCATCAGAGGTGATGCTGAAAAGCTCAGTGAGATCCGGCGTGAAGATGATTTTGTTAACTTCGCTATCGAGGCGGGTTACTGTCTGGATGGTTTCGGAATCGTCAACGGCTATATCGGAGAAGCATTAAACGATGCTTTTACTCGCTGGTCGAAACTTGTTTCCGGGTAATCGATTTAATTTTAAAGTTATTTTAAAAAACAAAGTGAATGGGCAGAGTCATTAGTGGTTCTGCCTTTTTCATAACCAGCCACAGCCCATCTTCGCTTTAAAGAGCTTCCGTCTTCGTTAAAACTTCGCCGGACAAGTCGCCGCAGCAGACCTCACACGGACACACCCAAACATCTGGCCGAACGACCAGAATTTTCTGCTACTCTGCGCGCTTTTTTATGTTCTTCCATAACAGCCTTCTTTTTTGCAGGAAAATCGCCTTGATGATGTTCAAATTAGAAAGTAAGCCGATTCTTTCCTTTTTATTTGACCCGGTATATCTATATATAATATAGAGTTTAGAAGGGGCACAGATCTTTCATGATACCTGACCTAAAACAAGTTTTATCACCTGGCGCAAAACATCGGTCTGTTTCCGGCAGACTATTTACTTTCTTCTTCTTTCAGAGTCGCCCCAATCATTAATTTTTATTCAGACAAGGAGGACAAGATGGCAACACAGGACAAATGCTGTACGATCGTACCTTACTTCAAAGTTCAGAGCGATCAACTTGGTGCTTTTAAGGAAATATGCGAGCAATTTGTTGAAAAATCCAGCACGGAGCCGAAATGCCTGTTTTACGGATTCAGTTTCGACGGCGACACGGCCCATTGCCGTGAAGGCTATCAAGATGCCGAGGGTGCGCTGGCCCATCTTGAAAATGTCGGTGCGCTGCTGCAAGAAGCCCTCAAGATTTCCGAAATCACGCGTCTGGAAATCCACGGCCCCGAAGAAGAACTGGCAAAGCTGCGTGAGCCGCTGGCTGATTTGCAGCCCCAATTTTTTACGCTGGAGTATGGTTTCCGCCGATAGGGGGACCACAGCAGATACGCCCGGCTATTCTTTTCTCATTTAAGTCCCGCCTTAAGAAGGGCAGCAATATAGCGCTCGATATCGGTTTTATTTTTGTAAGGAAGTGTTTTTGAAAAGGACGTAGTACCGGATCAGAATAAAATGATAATTTGCTTGTAATCCGATCCCGAAGCGATTATGCTATTTAGTGGGGGACAAGAGTTTCATCCGTTGATCGAATACTAGTAGCGGCAAACCGTATTTCACCTACAAACCGGCCTGGTTTTTTCGCAAAGCGACTTCTCACCGTTCATCATCACATCGAATCATTGACAACAGCGACAACAGCGCATCGCAAACGATTTTACGTCACGCTGAATAAAACATCGCACTCTCTGTCTCTGGCCTATTTTCACCAAATCATTGCTTTCCCTTGTTGAACTGTTCGGCAGGGTAACCCGACATTCTCGACTGCCCCTCGGAACCGGGAAAACAAAGCGGTGGTGCGTGGAAATTCCTTAGACCCCCGTCAGGCATTTCACCACTAAAAGAAAGGAGGTTACCATGGACAAGCCCACCGTTAATTACGAAACCCTTATTCGTATCACCAAGGCGATTTCCATGATCCGGGATCCGGAAGAAATCGTTCTGATCACGGTGGAGGGCGTCACCCATGCCCTGAACGTCAAAGGTTGCACGCTGTTTCTGTTTAGTCCCAGGAGCCAGGAGCTCAAACTTGCCGGCAGTTATGGCCTGAGCAACAATTATCTGGACAAGGGTCCCGTGAGCGCGCTGCGTTCGATTGCAGCAGCCCTTCAGGATGGCCAGCCGGTAGCCATATTCGATGTTGCCGATGATCCCCGCATTCAATATCCGGATGCCGCCATAAAAGAGAGCATCGCTTCAATCCTTTCGGTGCCGATCATTATTGGAGAAAAACTGGTCGGCTGCATGCGGGTTTACACCGCCGAGCCCTGGGAATTCACTTTAAACGACGTTAATTTCGTTCAGGCAGTTGCCCAGATCGTCGGCATGAGCCTGGAAATGTGCCGGGTCAACAAGGGCCTAAAAGACAGCATCGACATTTTAAAGACCATGCGGGATCCCAAGACCTTGAAATCCAAAAGGCGAACACCGTACGAGGGGGTCCCCAGGAGCTTCGGTAACGAGGAGATGCCACAGACCGGTGCCTGATAATGGGTAGTGGCTCATGGAACGTGCAAAAAAAAACACAGGTCTGTTAAATTTTGTATAATTTTAAGTCGACAAATAGACGCTGAATTTATAAAAACACAGAAAATTCAGGCAGTTAAGGGTTTGGCATATTATTTGTATTGCTAACTGATATTATTAAATAATACGGGAATAATGTTAAACGCACAGGGAAACCTTCAAAATGTACAGCAATTACATCCCCAATGGCCAAACCCAGAATTCAGAGAGAAGAAAAGATGCCCGCAAAAAAGTCAACGGAATCCGGCTGCTGGTTGCAGATTGCCGGACCATGGAAAGCGACTTTCAGGCGCCCATTAACAATATCAGTTCAGGCGGTGTTTTTATTGACACCAGGCAACGTCTGTTCGTCGGCCAGGAGATCGCGATAACTTTTGATTTCCCCGGCACCCGAAAAACGATAATGGCAAACGGTGAAATTGTTCGAACCTCGTTTGAAGGCGCCGGCATCCGATTCAGGATGTTTTTTAAAAAATAAATCGACTTTATTAAACCTTTTATTTGCTAAAATAAAGGCAGTCACAATTTTATGGCTGCCTTTTTATTTGACCATTTGCCAATTAATGAGTATAAATATTTGTAGCTAAACATTGATTTCTCACGACATCTGACCTGCACTGCGTTTTTGATCTGTTAAACCGGACCAGGTCTCACTTCACTCTTCTCCGAAGACTCTCGACTCTGATTTTTTGCGTTGTGAAAACCTTAACCAAAGGGGAGGACCCCATGGCCATCAGGGTTTTAAACGCAAACATGCTGCCCTCCTCGCCGTCGATGTCGTCCGTTACGGCCCTCTGATGAACGGCATCAACATAAGGTCTCCAAAGGGAGGGAACAAATCTATGACAAAAGAAATTCTAATCGTAGATGATGAGCCCGGTGTCGTGGTGGCTATTCAGTTTCTAATGGAGCAGCAGGGTTACAATGTCCTGGTCGCAAATAGCGGCGAAGATGCCCTGGAGGTGATTTATAAATACAAGCCGGATCTTGCGATTCTGGATATCATGCTTCCCGGAATTAGTGGCTGGGAGGTTTGTGAAATTGTGCGTTTAAATCCCGATTATCGAAACGTGAAAATCGTTTTTTTAACGGCCCGGGGCGATGAGGCGGAAATCGCCAGGGGCCTGGCCCTGGGGGCGGATGCCTATATTACCAAGCCATTTTCCAATGACCAGCTTATCGCCGAAGTCAACACACTATTAGAAAATGCCCTAGAGAAGACTGGAAATTAAATTTCGCGGAACTTGTGTGCCTTTGGAGGCGTTGCGGATGAATCGCAAACTTTAAATTTTTAAAAGTTTAATAATTAAGAAAGGGGGGGCAACATGAAAAAGCAACTCATCAATTACGAAACGCTTCTCAAGGTAACCAAGGCGATGTCCATGTCCAACAGACCCGAAGAGGTTGTCCAGTTAACCGTGGATAGCGTAAAAGCATCACTGGAAATAAAGGGCTGTGCGCTGTTTCTGATTGACCCCCAAAAAAAAGTATTGGAAGTCGCCGCTTCCTGCGGGCTGAGCGCTGAATATTTAAAAAAAGGACCTTTGAGCTCGATACGCTCCATTGGCGAATCTATGACGGACGGACCGGTGGCGATTTACGATGTGAGCGATGACCCCAGAATCCAATACCCGGACGCTGCAAAAAAAGAAGGCATCGCATCGATTTTGGCCGTGCCCATTTACAGTCGCGGAAACATTATCGGTTCTATGCGCGTATATTCCGCAGAACAATGGGAGTTCACCCTGGAGGATGTAAATTTTGTACAGGCCGTGGCTCAAATCGCCGGGATTCTCATCGATATGTGCCGACTCTATCAGGGGCAAAAAGAATTTAACGAAGTTTTAATGGAAATGCGAGAAGCGCGAGCAATGTGAATTCTATCAAGCATTGGGAATACGGATAGCCAACAAAAAGAAAAGTGTTGGCCTGAAATCATTTCGTAGAATCTAATTTTTCTGACAAACAGATATCGGCTTAATTATTCGAAATGGAAACCATCGCTGCTGACAACTGGGAATCGGCAGTCGTTTCCCCGGAAATCGTGACCGGCAAAATTAAGCCCGGGATGAGTATATTTTTAGGGACAGCAGGGGCCGAACCGCGTACCATGGTTCGACATCTGATGACCGCTGACACCAAAAATTTAGAAGATCTCGAGCTGATTCAGCTGGTCAGCTTCGGGGATGCCGTTTCCCTGCAAACGCTGCAATCCCAGAAGTTCCGTTTAACAACTTTCTTTTCCGGCTGGGTAGCAAATGAAGCCATCGAAGAGGGTCGGGTGGACATGATCCCCAGTCGGTTCGTAAAGATTCCCCAATTAATCGAATCCCGCCTGGCACCGGTTGATGTTGCAATCGTTCAGATTACACCTCCCAATGAAGCCGGATATTGCAGCCTCGGCATCGCTGTTGATGTGGCCCGGGAAGCTCTGGAACAGGCCACCATTTGCGTGGGTGAAATCAACACGCAAATCCCCCGTACCCTGGGGGATACATTTATTCACCTATCCGAATTTGACTTTTTGGTCCGTTCAACAGACGCACCGATATATTTCGACCGCTGGAAAACCAATGAAATCTGGGATCAGGTCGCTTTAAATGCCGCCTCATTAATTGAAGATGGAAGCTGCCTGGCATTTTCAATCGGTCCCTTATACGAGTCGCTGGCCAAACAATTGAGGAATAAGCGCCATCTGGGAATCCACTCACCCTTTTTTACGGACCCGCTGATGGATCTAATGCAAAGTGGGGCGGTCACCAATCGTCGCAAAGACACCTATCGCGGCCAATCCCTGACGT
The DNA here is from genome assembly GCA_963706575.1 of uncultured delta proteobacterium. Lineage (GTDB taxonomy): Bacteria > Desulfobacterota > Desulfobacteria > Desulfobacterales > JAHEIW01 > JAHEIW01. The sequence continues at coordinate 454,813 of CAVPNL010000015.1, forward strand.
CTTATGCTCTGGGTACACCTGAGCTCATGCACTGGCTGGACAACAATCCCCTGGTAGAGTTCCAGCGAATCGATAAGGTGTTTAACCCGTTGATCATCGGCCGCAACCCTAAATTTGTCACCGTCGTTGCTGCCAGAAAGGTGGATTTATACGGCCGAATCGGGCTCTATGTAGGGAAAGGCAATGTGGCCTCCGGACCTGCCGAGGTGATGGATTTTTTAAGTGGTGCGGAACTGTCAGATGGCGGGCGCTCCATCTTTGCCCTGACCAGCCAGGATCCAAAGGGGTTGCCGAACATTCTGCTGTCTATCGCCGATCTGCCCAACCAGTTTAGCGCATTCGAATCTGTGGGTGCCATCGTTACGGAATACGGTGTGGCCTTCTTGCAGGGACGCAGTATCAGGGAGCGGGCGCAGGCCCTGATTGATATCGCCCATCCGGACGACCGGGCAATCCTTGTGCAAAAAGCAAAAGAGAATAGGATCTTATACCAGGACCAGATTTTTCTGGCAGAAAGTGGGCGCCTCTATCCGGCAGACATTGCTGAAACCTATACGGTCAGAGATGATCTTAAGTTAAGGTTTAGAGCCATCAAACCCTCTGATGAGGAAGGCATGCGTCATCTGTTTTATCGGTTTTCAGAAAAAACGGTATACTACCGCTATTTTCAAACCGTCAGAAGCATGCCGCATGCCAAAATGCAAGAATACGTCAATGTGGACTGGAATCAGGTCATGTCCATCGTCGGTCTGGTTGGGGAGGAGGGCAAAGGTCGCATCATCGCCGAGGCGCGCTATATCAAAATTCCAGGAAATCCGTTTGCCGAGGTGGTTTTTGTGGTGGACGAAAATTATCAGGGTTTTGGAATTGCCACTTTTTTATACCGGATGTTGATTCGTGTAGCCAGGGAGCGCGGCGTCAGGGGATTCGTGGCCGAAGTCTTATATTCCAATATCGGTGGCATTATGAAGGTTTTTAAAAAAGGGGATTTACCGGTAAAGGCGCATCTGGAAGGCGGTGTCTATCACCTTGAAATCCCATTCAATTCGGTGACGAAGGTTTGATGTATTCATTTCTGCGATCTATGCGTCTTTACGGTCAATAAATTGACCTTATCCTTCTTTATTGCTTCGAAAAAGCTTTAGCCACGCGGCGCCGCTCATCGCCACCAGCCCTAAAGTTGCAAACGCCACCCCCCATCCAACGGTTCCGTTACCGGCTATATCCAACACGGCGCCAACCGCAAGCGGTGCCAGAAATCCCATCGAAAGCCCGATAAATGAGTACAATGCCATCGTTCGGCCTGTCTCTTCAGCCCTGGCTGCGGATACCAAACCCGCAGTCAGAGAACCGCTGTCTGTAATAATTGCAATCCAGTATGCAAAACAAAGACCGGTCACCATTATAAATGTCAGACTGGCTGCAAATCCGATGAGACATCCGATAAGACCGGAAATGAGCATGACGATGGTAATAAAGCGTCTTCGACCCCAGTGCAAAGCGCCTTCATTGCCGAGAATGCTTGCCGGCACACCGGCTAAAAGGATTAGCGTTACAAGGCTCTGAGGGCTGAGCCTAAGATTGATCTGTGGTTGGAGACTCAGACTGAAAAACATAAATGCGACCATCCATGAACGAAAACCGAAAAGTTCCCAGCAATGGGCAGCATAGCCCAGCATATATCCTATGGCCGAACGGTTTCGAAGGGCAGGCCGGAAATCCAAAAAGGATGTTCCGGCCGCTTGATCGACTGTCTGCGGCGGCTTGGGTCTGACGGCCAACGCAAAGAGTACAACCCCAGCAACCGGAAACAGCCCCATTAATATCGCCGCCCAGCGCCAGCCGAAATAGCCGGTCAGCCATCCCGCCAAAAATACGGACAGGGCGTTTCCAACACCAATGGAAGCCGTATAGAATGATATTGCCCGGCTTTGATTTGCACCGCTAATCCTGTCACTCAGCGCCCTCACGCCCGGCATATAGGTGCCGGCAAAGCTGATTCCTGCCAGAAGGCGAAATGCCGTTGCCGTCCAGATACCCTGCGCCACTAACCCAAAGCCCATCAAAGAAACCGCGCCTAATCCTGCGGAGAGCAAATAAATTTTGCGTGGGTCCACGCGGTCTGTTAAACTCGCCAAAATAGGCACGCTGGCAGCATACCCGCCGAAATAGATGCCACTGATCCAGCCGGCCTCCGTATTGGTAAGCCCCCATTCGGCCTGAAAATTCGGCAGCAGCGCCGGAAAATAGTTAATCGCCGCAATAGAAAAAATTTGAGAAAGGCAGACACGGATAATTAAAGAATTCATCTTCGAATAGGCCAAAGGAAGGAAGTTTTAAAATTAGCCCTGATCTTTTAACAAAAGCAGCGAAAAAACCTTTAAATCCTGTTCGTTCTCCAAAGATTTTACCCTTTCTATTATTTCGTTTTGTTTTACTTCAAAAAAAACCGGTGAAACCAGATTTCTGAATTTATCGATTAGCTCATCCCATGTCAGCGAGTTCTCAGGGTCACCTTTTGGATAATCGATTCTGGTCGAATAGGTTTTTCCATCTTTTGTCAACAGGGTTACAGCGGCCGGCCACTTCTTCGGAAATTCCTTTTCCAGTTCAGGATCCTCTACACAGGAAATTTTTCCCATCAACTTCCTAACCCGGGCTGAATTGATACTTTCCAGCGTGTATTCATCCAGCGTCGCCTTTCCATACAAAATGGCCACTGCAGCGCCAAAGGGCATGCTAAACTGGGCATCAACAACTGACTTTGGATTGGATTTCTGTTCTTCCGGCACTGCGATGAGGGCAAAGCCAGCTTTAAGGATTCCTATAATTACTTTTTCAATCTGAGAGGCATCTATATTATTTTCGCGCACAATCTTCAATATGCCGTCAATCGGGCCCTGCTTATATCGGCAGCAGGCGTGCGGCTTAATACTGGTACGCAATACCTCCCAGGGATCTCCCCAATCCTGCAAGACTTTGCCGGATTTTGAACCGGATGAATAGGCATGCAAAAATCCAAACCTGCCCTCTATAATTGTGCCGGGTCCGGTAAAATTTTCGCGCGCGAGCAAAGCCGCAATTATACCGCTATGCGCGGCCCAGCCGGGGTGCAGTCGTTTGGTAAAGGCTCCGTCAGATAAAAATTCCATAGATCCCGCCGCCTGACTGCCGGCGATGCCTAAGGCATTGATCATTGCTTTTTGATCGAGTTTAAGTATTTTTGCTGCGGTGATGGCAGCTCCCATTGTTCCGCAGGTTCCGGTGGGATGAAAGCCCCGAGCATAATGCGCTGCCGGATCCAGCGCCACCCCCAGTTTGATCATCACTTCGTAACCCGTGGCTATGGCTGCAATTAATTCTTTAGCGGAACAACCGGCAAGATGCGCTGCGGCCAAAGCCGCCGGCATGATCGCTACCGCCGGATGGAGTGAAGCTTCATTAACGACATCATCCAACTCCAGAGAATGTGCGGCTGTGCCGTTGGCCATGGCTGCATAAGATGGACTGGCCTTAAGATGGGTCCCGATGACAACCGCACCATCCCGGGCTTCATCAAAATTTAAGATATACTTTTGAAGCGGGCCGCTGGATTCGCTCAAGGCACCCCGCGCCGCAACCCCGATGAAGTCAAGAACAAGGTATTTAACACGATCAACGACATCGTCTGTTAATGCATCGTAATTGAGGTCATGACACCTTTGAACCAAATCTTTTGTTACTTCCATTTTAAATTCCAATCTTTGGTTAAAAAGTAATCACCAAAAGACGAAAGCACGAAATTATCCTTTCTTTTTCCGGGTTTCTTAATCGTAAACGGCGACCTCAATCAAATTCTGATCCGGATCCCGAATGTAAATTGAGGTCATCGGACCCATGGCACCGGTTCTTTCTACGGGTCCCTCAATAATTTTTACACCGCAGAGGTCCAAATGGCTCATGATTTTCATAAGGGAATCACGGGCCACAAGGCAAAGATCGGCGGAACCCGGGGTTGGGCGTAACGCTTTGGGATCAAACTCTTTCCCGGATTCATGAAAGTTGATTTTCTGGTTGCCAAAGACGACGGCTTTACGCCCGTTTTGAAAAGCAACCGCCTTCATTCCCAGGACCTTTGTATAAAAAGCGCAACTGGCTTTAATATTCTGAACGGTTAAAACCAGATGATCGATACGCTCTATTTTCATGAGGAGCCCCTTGGTGTCATAAAATTAGACGCTTCATCCCGCGAAGCGGGGCAAAATTAACTTTCGTCAATGATCCGTCCTTCTTTGGCCAAGGCAATAAAATGGGCCACATCGATTTCTTTGGGGCAAACAAAGGAACATGCCCGGGAGGAATGACACCGATAAACCCCCTGGTCGCTGTACAATATTTTCAACCGCTCGGCTTTTTCCTGCTCACGTGGGTCCATTACGCGCACGATGCTTGCCAGCATCGCATTGGGTCCCAGAAAATTATGGTGACTGCTGATACAGGCCGAGGCACAACAAAAACAATTGATACAGCGGGTGGCATTGACATAATGTTCCAATCTCTGAGGCATTATCGGATACGCATCCTGCTCTGATGACGGAGAGCCGGGCTCGATAACATAAGGTTGAACCCGGTCTATTCTTTCATAGGCACGGGTAAAATCCACCACCAGGTCACGCACCACCGGGGCCACATTCAGCGGTTCAATCGTGAAGGTGTCGGTTTTAAAGTATTGGACCGCGTTTTCGACAAGAAGTTCACAGGCCAACAGCGGTTTCCCATTGACTTTGACCGAACACGTTCCACACTGGCCATGTTCGCAGGAGGAGTTCCAGGCCAGAGTCGGATCCTGCTCATCGTTTATTTTGCGAAAGAGATCCACAAACCGCAGGATTCGACCGGCTTCTAAATGATAGGCTTGAACCCAGGATCGTTTCTCCTCCGGATCGTAGCGCTGAATCTTCAGCGTAAGCTTATAAACTTGCGAGTGAGCGTTTTCTTTACTCATAAAAGCGAACTTCCTATTCCGGTGATAGATTTCACGCAAAGCCGCTAAGCCCGCAAAGAAAAGCGATTAAAAATAAACAGATTTAATATGCTTTGCGACTTTGCGACTTTGCGTGAGGCTAATTCGAGCTTTGTTTCAGCATAATTCAGTATCTGCGCTCTATAATTCCAAACTTCTCTGCAAACTCCCCGCCTTCTTCTAAAATACTCATATCCACATTGCACTTGCTGATTTCAACTTTACCGAACTGCTTCATGGATACGAGCGTATGATGGTTAAAGGTATCGCTTCTTTCGGGAAAATCTTCGCGAAAATGAGCACCACGGGATTCTTTTCTATTCAGCGCGGCCTGAGCAACGGCCATGGAAACCGTTAGAAGGTTGTCCAGTTCCCAATGCTGAACCAGTTCCTGATTCATGCGCAGACTCTGGCTGGATAACGCCGTCTGATCGGCACGCTCTTTTAATTCATTTAAAATATCGATTGCCTTGGCAAGCCCTTCTGCGGTTCTAAAAACACCGACATTTGCGGTCATCATCGTGCACAGGGCATCGCGGATATGCCCGATGTTGTCCTTTCCCTTTGCTTCGAAGTAGCCTTTAAATTGCGAAACAGAATGACGGCTCTCGGCTTGCGGGATTTTTTCAGACAGCTGGGTTAGATACGCCAAGATGCTGTTACCGACGAATTTGCCCATGGTAATCAGCTCTAATAAGGAATTGGTGCCCAGTCGGTTAAAACCATGAAAGCTGGCTGCTGCACATTCACCGATGGCATACAATCCCGCAATGCTTTGCCCGTTGATGTCCTGCACTTCACCATATTCACTGGTGGGAATACCGCCCATGTGGTAGTGATTGCTCGGATGCACCGGGCAAAGCCTCTTTTTCGGATCAAGGTTCAGGTATTTTTTAAAAAAGCCGCTTACCTCTGGAATCTGCTGGTCATGGACCGCATCCGGCAGGTGTCTTAAGTCGATCCAAATATGTTCAACATTATGGTCGGGGTTCAATATGCCTCTTCCCTCACGAATTTCAGAGGCAATCGCCCGCGACACCAAATCCCGGGGCGCCAGTTCCTTCATTTTGGGTGCATAGCGCTCCATAAAAGCGTGCTCATCCCTGTTGCGCAGAATACCTCCCACCGACCGCAGGGTTTCACTGGCCAGAATACCGGGGCCTACAATTCCGGTGGGATGAAACTGGACGGCCTCTGGATCCATCACGGGCAGCCCGGCCTGGAGAGTAAGCGCCAGACCGTCTCCTGTATTTTGGCGACAATTGGTTGTGACCTTGAAAATCTGGCCGCTTCCCCCGGTGGCTAAAACGGTGGCCTTTGCTAGAATCCGGATGAATTCGCCTTCTTTTTGTTTGAAAACAATGCAACCCACACACTGGCGGTCATTAAAGAGAAGCTCAGTGGCAATACCCTGATTGATAAAGGAAATGTTTCGCTTCAAAGATTCCCCCCAGCAGGTATCCATAATTCCTTTGCCGGTACGATCGGCCTCAAAAACGGCCCGATAGGCCGAAGATTGCCCAAAATTGACGGTATGGCCGCCAAAAGTTCGTTTAGCGGGCGTCCCATCAGTATCACGGCTAAAATGCATTCCTTTATTTTCCAGCCATACAATCTGCTCCCAGGCGGCATTGCAAATTTTGCGGATAATGTTCTGATCGGCGGTACAATCGGATCCTTTCCAGGTGTCGAACATGTGATAAACGGGTTTGTCCGTCGGATCCTTTGGATCGACGGCGGCCAGCCCACCCTGAGCGGTTGAGGTGTGTGATTTTTGAGGATGAGCACTTTTGGTTATTGCAATGATCCGGGTTTGTGGCCTTTTATCGAATACCTCAGCCGCACAGCGCAACCCGGCACCGCCGGCACCAACAATAAGCAGGTCGCATTCAATTGTTGAGTTTATTCTCAGTGCTTTATTCAAAGTCACGTCCCTGGGGCACTTAGGATTTCGGATTGCAGATTGCGGATTGCGGATTTTGAATACGCGATATGTTTGATATTGCAATCTGCAATCTGCAATCCGCAATCTAAAATCCGCAATTGATTTTACTCCAATGCTCCAAAATTAATTGATGCGCATTATATCATCAGGGTCAGTCTGATGCCGACCCAACCAAAAACAACCATCACCAAAAAAATTAAACCGGTCAAGCCTGTCTGCAGCAGCCCGGACTTCAGGTAATCCCTGATGATGGCCGTTAAACCATATCCGGCGTGATACAACCCAATGATCACCAGCGTCAGGTCGATAAATTTAATAAAAATGCTTTGCATTCTAGCAATCACAACGCCAGCTTCGTGGCCAACTGCGGGTTGAAGATGCATAAAAAGAAGATGGGCTGGAATCATGACGATCAAATATGCGCCGCTGATACGCTGAAACTTCCAGGTAATCGAAGCCGCGATATTCCAAACTTTGGCGGCTACCAGATAGCAGGGGAGGATGCCGAGAATAAAAATGATTAACCAAAAAAATATCGGCGATACCGTCTGATTCCCCATGACCATCAACAGTCCGAGCAATGAAAAATAAATAGCGGAAAGTCCCAGCACCCAGCGAATCATAGATTCATCATTACGAATCCCGAAGATTTCATAAAGGATCAACCGGCCGCCATTGAGGGCGTGGAAGATTACCGGCGCAGCCAACAGCCACTCCAGAAAAGAAAAAGGAAAAAAACTGAAGAGTTTCATTTTCGCATCAAAGGCATCAGGTGTGGCCAGAAAAGAAAGCGTGTAAATGTGGATCCCGATATAAAGTACCATGAGCAGGCCGCTGATTCGATGCGTCCAGGCAATCACAAAGGGCCAGCCCCGTGTTTTGGCGTAAAATGATACCACGGGCACATTTTCAAGCCCTGAAAGAATCCGTTTCACAAGCGATGTTTTAGAAAAATAGGCAATCATTCCGCTAGCTTCTGTCTTCAGTCATCTGGCGACTATCTTCTGTCTTCCGGCTACGATTGTCTTGCTCATCCAAATAGGCTAAAAAAGACCGGTGAGCCACCTGGATATGCTCTTGCACCAAATTTCCGATCACCTGTTGATCTGCGTCTTGTTTCCTGAAATGAGCAAAAATCTTTTGATGCACATCTAGCGATCTAAATAAGTCTTCCTTGTAATATTGGTATGAAAACCGATACCACAAACTGTGCATTCTCAATGTTTTCAATACGTTTATGAGGAGGTCATTGGTCGAAGCCTCTATAAAAATGTCGTGAAATTCAATGTGATTTCTCCAATACGCCTTCGTGTCATTTTTCTTTACCGCCGTTGCCATTTCATCCAGCACATGCGACATGGCTTCAAGGGCGTTTTCCGTCATTTTTTGATAGGCTTCCTGGGCTGCCAGACCTTCAAGCACGGCCCTGACCGGAAAATTTTCTTCAATATCTTTGCGCGTGATGCGTTTAACAAATGTGCCTCTCCTGGGGATAATGACCACCAGACCTTTCTTTTCGAGATCGCGAAACGCCTCGCGCAGCGGGGACCGGCTGATACCGAACTGCTTCTGCAATTCAGCCTCCACGAGCTGGTCGCCGCCTTTCAGAACGCCCTCCAATATCGCTTCTGTCAGGATACGCGAAACCTGTTCCCCGAGCACATGGGGCTGGAAATTTAGGTTTTTAATTTTCCCGTTAAGTTTTTCTGATTCCATCAAATGAAGTAATAATTATTTTGTTAATTGCCATATTTTAATCATTCTTTGTGTTCTTCGTGATCTTCGTGGTTAATTCCGTTTTGTTTGCAAACCCGTTTAGATTATTCTTCATAAAGCTTATGAATCGTAATGGCTCCTTGAGGAAATGACTCGACACAGAGCATACACAAGGTGCATTCATCCTCATTTTCTGGGACCACCACCGGCCGATTGCCCTCCATTTTAAAAATATTCACCGGGCATACCTGAACCCACTCGGCAATTTTCTTGCTGCCGGCACACTTGGACATATTGATTTCTACCTTGATAAATTCACCCATATTCAATCACTTCCTAATACCCAACAGGTCGGGATTGCTGATCCTTATCCGCTCAGGCGGATTATAGCATCTGCCCGATAGCGGGATCTTACGAGCGGCAATCCTCCAAAGGCGGATAAACCCCGACAATCGCTCAGTTTAGGTAATAAATATTCAGTTAAGATATTTTGGTTGCTATATTTAAAATCCTCTTTGCCCGCTCCACCACCGGGCGGTCAACAAATTTGCCTTCCAGTTGGAATACGCCGCTGCCGCCGGCTTCAGCCTCATCAAAGGCTTGAATCACTTTTTGGGCATATTGGATTTCTTTTTTTGATGGCGAAAACAGTCGGTTACAAATATCGATCTGGTTGGGGTGAATACACAGCTTGCCCTGAAATCCAAGCAGGCAGGCGCGTTTAATGTCGGCTTCTAGCGCTTCAAGGTCCTTGAGATCAATCATAAATGGTGTGTCCAGGGGCGGCTCCACACCCGCGGCCCGGCAGGCAACCGCAATCCGCGCACGCGGGTAAAAAAGCTCTTCTCCGGATTTGGTGATTTCAAATCCCATATCCAGGGTAAAATCGGCTGCACCAAAAGCAACCGTGAAGAGTCTTTCCGGATCGGTTCTTTGCGAAACGATTTGGAAAATGTTTTCAACGGCCAGAGCCGATTCAATCAACGGCATAATTGAAACGCTCCCCGGCTGCAGACCGATGTTTTCCTCCACTTTTAGCAATTCACGATTGATTTCCAGGACCTGGGCCGCCGTCTCGACTTTTGGAATCATGATGCAGGAAAGCCCCTCGATCACCACCGCATTCAGGTCGTCCTGAAAAAATTCCGTATCCAAAGCATTAATCCGTACTAAGACCGGCCGCTTTCGATAATTCAGAAGCTTTTCGCGAACAACAGGCCGGGTTTCTTTTTTTTGTGAGTAGGGTACGGCATCTTCCAGATCGATGATGACCACATCGGCGGCGGTATTGACGGCTTTGTCGACTCGGTCCGGCCGGTTGCCCGGAACAAAAAGGGCCGTTCGTATAAATTCAAATGCTTGCATTTAGAGATATTCCTTTGTAATTTTCACGATATCGGAAAACGATTCTGCCACCCGGATGCCGACCTTCTGAAACATGGCGATTTTTCCTGTAGTTGTCCCGCGGTCACCTTCAACAATAGTGGCCGCGTGACCGAAGCGCACGCCCGGCATGCCATCAACAAATCGGCCGGCAATAAAGGCGATGATGGGCAGCGTAATATTTTCAGCGATTACGCGTTCGGCAAGCGTTTCCTCAATAATTCCACCCGGCTCACAAAAAAGCACAACGGCTTTTGTTTCTGGGTCCTTTGCAAACAAAGGGATTAAATCCAAAAAATTTGAGCCGACCACGGGATCGCCGCCAACGCCGATACAGGTGCTCTGGCCGATACCGTTGGTCGTCAGCAAATTTGCAATCTCGGTCGTCATGCCGCCACTTCGGGAAGCAATTCCTACCGGGCCCGGCATATAGGCTTTGTTGACATCCTCCACCGGCCCACCCGCCATACCCAGTTTAAGAATTTGAGGCGAAATTAATCCCAGGGTATTGGGCCCGATGACACGCACGTCTTTTTCGCGGGCGGCTTCCAAAAATGCCAATGTATCTTTTCTGGGAACCCGCTCGGAAACAACCACCAAAAGACCGATACCATTGTCCAGGGCTTCCAAAACAGCCCCTTTGACAAGGGCCGGCGGTACGGAAATAACGGAAGCTTCAGCCGGATGATCTTTTAATGCCTGACGAACCGTATCATAGACCGGTATCCCGTGGACTTGCTGGCCTTTTTTTCCCGGCGTAACACCGGCCACCACACGGGTTCCGTAATCAACCATGTCTTTTGTAAAAGTGGCTGCCTCACGCCCGGTTATGCCCTGTATGATGACTCTGGTATTTTGATCAGCTAATATCGCCATCTTTATCCCTTTTTAAAGTATTTTAAATGCGCAGGAAATTAAAGCTTTGATTTTTCGACTGCAATCCGAGCGGCATCATCAATGGATATCGTACGGTCACAATATGTGACGCCGTATTTGTTCAGGATCTTGAAACCTTCTTCTTCCCAGGCACCGGGGATGCGAAAAACGGCCACGGTTTCAGAAGGTACTTTCCCGGCTTCCAGAATGCCCTTAATGATTCCGCGGGCGACCAGATCAACCCGGGTGTTGCTCACCACATTCATGATGATCGCAATTGTTTGAACATTGGGCTTTGAAAGAATCAACTTTGTCAACTCGGCAACCTTTTGAACCGACGGATTGCCTCCGATTTCACAATAATTTGCCGGCACCCCTCCATGGGCACGAACCGCATCAAAAGCAGTCAATGAAGCCCCCCCGCCACCGATGATCAAACCCATGGTGCCATCGAACTCGATCATGCGGCCGGCCACGCCTCGATGGTCGATCTGATCGATCTCTGCGGCTTTACGTTCAAATTCAGTAACATTACGAGAAGCTTTGAACCGGCTGTGATCCTCCCCCAGTTGAACGAACTCCTTGTGTCGAAAAGTGGCATCATCATCAATTTCAAGATGGCAATCCAGTGCAATCAACCGGCCATCGCCGGTTCGTGCCAGCGGATTGATCTCAGCCAGTGTTGCGTCATAATCAATAAAAATTTCTGCCAATTTCGAAAGGATTGCAGCCAGGCCCAGCAGTTGTTTGCCGGTAACACCGGTTTCAGAAATAATTTCTCGGGCCCGGTACTGTGGCAGTCCGGATCGCAAAGAAAAGGTTTCTTGAGATACCTTACCCGGTGTACTGGCAGCGATACCCTCGACGTCCACTCCTCCCTCTTTGGAAAAAATGGCAAGCGGCGCCTTTGTGACGGTATCGTAAGTAACGGCCATGAAAAATTCCTCTTCGACCGCCAGTTTCTCTTCAATCAGGATCTTATTGGCTTGATAACCTTTCAGTGGTGTGGCGAGCAGATGTTGCATATGGATTTTAGCATCATCGTATGTTGCCGCCGTTAGAATTCCACCGGATTTGGCCCGGCCACCGATGGGAATCTGGGCTTTTAGCATGGCCGGATATTTGATATCCAGCGGATCATCTTTTGAAACGACAACACCGGTGGGTGTTGTAATTTTGTATTTCCTTAAAATTTCTTTAGATTCAAATTCCAGTAGTCTCATCAGCCCTCCATTTGGTCGATTGTCGACTATTTGCATATTGGTTGATTGGTGTCAAGAAAAATAAGCCGGATGAAAGCGCTTAGCGCCCGTCCGTCACCGGCATGTCTGGGGAGACGGATGTCTACTTTTATTCAACTTGACTTTCCCACTATTTTACTGATATTCAACCCCTGTTTGAGTGAAAATTTTTAATAATAACCAATAGATTCCGGATTGTTTGATGGGTAGATCGGCTATGATTCAAACGTATTAAATGCCCCGCTTCTTTGAACGAGAGCGGGGTTTTATTTTGAAAAGGGGAACAGGCCGATTAGTTAACTTATTAAAATAAGGAGGTATGAGGATGAAGAAATTGAAAAAAGTGATCCCAATCCTGATTTTGTGTCTGGCTATGGGTGTCTGGCTTGCTGGCTGCGCCGGCAAAGGTGCGCCTGAAAAGACCAATTGTGATGCCAGCATCAAATGGGATGTGACTGATCAGGCCAAGCTCACCCAGTTTGACTGTGCGGTGGGCAAACACGGCGGCCAGCCATCTTTGATTTTTACCATCGGCATCGAAAATCCAACCGAACAGCCCTATCGGTACCGGGTCAACGTTTTTCTGGAGGACATGGACAAAGCCGCCGGACATTACGTGCCGCGCAAAGGCAAACCACCGGTCGTAAATCCCGGCAAAACAGAAACCGTCAAGATCCCTTTTATCGGAACCGACCAATTGTCGAAAAAAGTCCTGGTAGTGGTGACGACGATGAGCCGGGATTAAATTGAGATCACATCAAATGATAGCAGATATGAAGGAGGAAGTTTAAGATGAAAAAGCTGAATATGAAATGTGTCCTTGCGGGCATTTTTATTTTATGCACGGTTTTATTGATCAGCGGTCCGGCTCTGGCCCGCACCGAATTTATTTCCCTCGGAACCGGGGGAACCGGCGGTATTTACTATCCCTACGGCGGCGGTGTGGCAGAAATCTGGAACCGGCATGCCCCCGGCGTCAGAGCGGTAGCCGAGGTGACCGGGGCCAGTGTCGAAAACGTCAAGCTGGCCCATAAAGGTGAAACCGTCATTGGGGAAGTTATGGGTGATGTGGCGGTGGACGGTTTTAAGGGTCTCACCAAATTTAAAGGCAAAAAACACGATATCCTCTCCATGGCCATCATGTATCCCAACCTGCTGCAAGTGGTCACTCTTAAAAAATACGGGATTACCAATATTGAACAGATCAAAGGCAAAAAGATCAGCTCCGGCAGTCCGGGCAGCGGCACCAACTTCATGGCCGAGGCCGTGTTTGAGGCCCTGGGCATACCGAAAGATTCATACAAAGACAGCCGCCTGTCTTTTACCGAAAGTGCCAATGCGTTGAGAGACGGCACCATCGAAGTGGGGGTGTGGTCCGTGGGACCCGGAACCAGCTCAATTCTGGATCTGGCCACCACCCATGATATTCACATCATTAATTTTACACCCGAACAGCAAAATAAAATTTTGGCTACCCGAAAAGAATATTCGGCGGTGGATCTGGCCGGCGGTGTGTACCGCGGGGTGGACAAGGCCGTACCTACCATCGGTGTGTGGAACGTGATGATTTGTCAAACGGGTCTGAGCACAGACCTGGTCTATAAGCTCGCGAAAGCCCTATATGAGCACCAGGACTATCTGCTCAAGATTCACCCGTCGGCCTCGTACACGACACCTGAAAATGCGGTGAAGTACTCACCGATTCCTTTGCATCCGGGCACGATCAAATATCTGAAAGAAAAGGGTGTCGCCGTGCCGGCCAAGCTGATGCCGTAAATGAAAGAATCGACCGGGAAAAGCCGGCTGCCGCTGATGGTGGCAGCCGGCCTGGTAGCTGTCTTTTTTTTGGTCAGCTGGCGCGTACCCGGTGGTCTGGAATTAACCGTTACACCGCTAAAAGGCGGTCCACCGCTGCTGACTCTGCCCCTGCAGCCCGGTGAGCGCTTTACCCTGCATTATTATCATTCGGTCGAAAAGGCCCCGATCTGGGAAGAGCACAGCCTGGACACCGCAGGCCGTATTTACATTGAAGAGGAGCGCTATTTGAAATTCGGCGCCGGCATGGGCCGCATGCCCGGTGTGGGCCGCATGGTCCGGCGGGGCAAGTATGAGGTTATCGAAGATATGCACATGCCCACCGGGGATTTTGTACTGCGGGTGGGCAGCCCCGGTGTCGATCATACCGTTATCTGGCGCGGCCGCCGTAAAAACCTGTCGGCAGTGGCCCCGCACGCAGCGGTCCAGTTTTCCGCCCGACCTGTGAGTTTGTTGTACAACCTGTGGCGTCGAATAGTACCGCATCCGGCAACGCCAAAGTAACGGCCGGAGCACAAAAATCGTGGTGGAAGCCACTCCCACAGCTATCGGCAATCAGCGCAGATTTCTCATGTTCTTATCGAAATAATTTGTGGGAGCGGCATATTGCCGCGATACTCGAGTAGGGTCGGCCATCGTGCCGACCAGACCAGCGGCCACTGTGGACCGCCCTATGCCAACACTTCAAATTCAGATCGAACGTTACGAAAACCTCGCAAGGAAATTTTAATGGCGAAGCCTGAATCAGCAGAAACCAAAACCCCCACTGCCTGGCTGATTGCCAAAAGCCTGACAATCATCGGTGTGGTCCTTAGCCTTTTTCAGCTGTATACTGCCGGTATGGTGGCCATGACCGCCATGCGCCACCGGTCCGTTTTTTTAACCTGCATTCTGGCAATGACCTTTTTAATTAAACCCCTGTACAAAGGGGCCCGTAAAGATAAATTAAACTTTGCTATGGTTGTCGATCTGATTTTAATCGCCATGACGGTTTTCATCGGGCTTTACATTTTTATCGATTTGCAGGGCATCTTCGAGCGCCAGGGGGACTGGAGCCCCTGGGATTTTCGGGTGGGCGTTGCACTGGTGATCCTGGTGCTGGAGGCCACCCGCCGGGTGATCGGTTTGAATTTAACGATCATTGCCATTATGGCTCTGCTTTTTGGCTATTTCGGCCCCTGGATGCCGGAGCTGATCGTTCACAAGGGGTACAGTGTCGAGCGCATCGCCACCACCCTTTCGCTGACCACCGAGGGTATCTTCGGTTTGCCCCTGGGGGTGGCATCCACCTTTGTTTTCATATTCATCCTGTTCGGGGCCTTTCTGGATAAAACCGGGGCGGGCAAATTTTTTATCGACCTTTCTTATTCCATTACCGGGCGCTTTTCCGGCGGCCCCGCCAAGACAGCGGTGGTGGCCAGCGGGTTTATGGGCTCGGTGGCCGGCAGTGCCGTGGCCAACGTGGTGGCCACCGGATCCTTTACGATCCCCATGATGAAAAAAATCGGCTACCGCAAACATGTGGCCGCGGCGGTGGAAGCCGCCGCTTCGACGGGGGGACAGCTGATGCCGCCCATTATGGGTGCCGGCGCCTTTCTGATGGCTGAATTTACCCAGACGCCCTATCTCGAAATCGTTAAAATTGCATTTATTCCGGCGGTACTTTACTTTTTTTCGGTCATCTTGTTCGTGCATTTTGAGGCCCAGAAACAGGGTATCTGGGGGCTACCAAAGGACCAGTTGCCGAACATCGTTCAAACCCTTAAAGCGGGGATTCACTTTATTATCCCGGTGGCCATTCTCATTACCGTGCTGGTCATGAACTACAGCCCGATGATGGCCGGATTTATTGCCATTTTAGCCGTATACTGCACCGCCTTGATACGCAAAGGCTCCCGGATTTCTTTTGCCACCCTGATTAAGACCCTGGAACAGGGGGCCCGCAACGCTATCGTTGTAGCGGTGGCCTGCGCGGCCGCCGGCATCATCGTGGGGATTGTGAACTTAACCGGCACCGGGCTGCGCTTTTCTTCTCTGGTGGTTTCGCTTTCCCAGGGTATTCCGCTGCTCGCCCTGTTACTGGTCGCATTGACCTCTCTTTTTCTGGGAATGGGATTGCCGGTGACGGCTTCTTATATTGTTTTGATCATTCTGGCCGGCCCCGGACTCATGGATCTGGGGATACCGCTGCTCACCGCCCACATGGTGGTTTTCTGGTACAGCCAGGATGCCAATGTCACGCCCCCGGTGGCCCTGGAATCCTTTGCCGCCTCCGGAATTGCCGGTTCAAGCCCGATGAAAACTGCGTTTACGTCCTGGAAACTGGCCAAGGGCCTGTATATCATTCCCATCATTATGGTCTACCATCCGCTGCTTTTAAACGGGCCCACCCCAGAGGTCATCAAAACGGTTATTTTTTCGGTTTTTTCGATCATCGCCTTTGTGGTCTGTATGGAACGTTATTTTCTAACACACCTGACCTGGCCGGAAACGATTTTGCAGGGCGCCAGCGCCCTGTTGCTCATCTGGGCCAATCCGACTTACAATTATATCGGTCTGGTCATATTCATTATCCTGGTCGTTTATCAAATTATCCACAAGAAAAAACATCCAGGACCGCAACCGCCACCATCCAAACCATCTCCAGTGTAAGGTTTTGTTCAGTAAATTTGACGCCCTGTCTATAAAATTAGACGCTTTTACGACACCCGGTTACCGCTGCCGGTTATCCTTCATTCTAACCTGCTGAAAATTCACAACTTAATATTATCCGCCCGTTTCTGGAATACTTCTTGCTTTAATTCAAGGATTGCCCGAAAATTATAATATGAAACTTTGCACAAGGAGATATGATGAAAAAAACAATACCTTTCGTGTTTGCCGCTATGATGCTTCTGTATGGAATCAGCTGCCCGGCCGCGGAACTCCTTGAGGTCATTACACCGGGCCACAAGGCCAAGCTGACGCATCAAGTAATCAATGAAAACAGCCTGCTGGTATCGGTTAAAGATACGCAGAACAATCCCATTAAAGGGTTGAAGCTTGAAGATTTTGTAATCAAAAGCGGAAAAAGAGAAGCCCAGATCCAGTCCATCGAAGCCCTGGAGACCAGTGAGTCGGTACCGTTGAACATCGTGCTGGTAGTGGACAATTCATTTTCAATGAAAGAGCGCAGCGCCATCAAACCGCTGCTGGCTGCGCTGGACGAATTTTTAAACAGCCTGCGCCCCATCGACAACGTCTCCATCGTTGTTTTCAATGCAAAAGACGGCATGAACGTCAAAGCCTACCGGCTGCATACCAAAGCCGCCAGCTCAAAATCGATACCGGAGTTGAAGCAGTTTTTAGATGAAGCCTTTGACGAAGGATTGACAAGCACCACCTATCTTTACGAAGCCATGGTGGCCGGCCTCAGTCTCATCCGTAAAATGCCCCCGGAAGACAATAAATTTCTGGTGGTTTTCTCCGATGGCGAGGACTTGAACAGTGATTTTAAAAGCTATGTGGTTGAGTCCGAGGCTCACGGGATCCGAAACCTGGAAATCTTTGCAGTCGATTATATGCCCCGCAAAAAAATGGATACGTTTCTGAAATCCTTTACCGAAGCACACAATGGGCAGATCTGGAAGGCGCAATCCGCCTCTGAGCTGCTGCCCATATTTAAATCTTTTTCGACTACCCTGCTTTACCGTTACGTGGTCAATTACCGTTTTTTTGAGCCGCCCAGCGGCACAGTAAGCCTGGAGCCGGCGGCGCTAAATTTTGACATGCTGACCCTGCTGGATGGAACTCCGGTAACCAATCAGATCTTTTTTGAGACGGGTCAAAGCGAAATTTCCGATGGCTATGTGCTTTTGAAAGACCGCGCGCACACTGCCGCTTTTAACGAGAATGTGTTGACCAACTCTCTGGACCGCTACAAAAATGTGCTGAACATTGTCGGCCGGAAGTTAAACGAGATCCCGGAAGCCAATATCCGCATTGTCGGCTGTAACTCGGATAGCGGCATTGAGATTGGCAATCTGGATCTTTCCAGAGCCCGCGCCGAGACCGTAAAAAATTATCTTTCCTCTATCTGGGGCATTGCCGGCGATCGCATGAACGTCGAAGCGCGTAATTTGCCGGAAAGGGCGGCACCGGCAGACGCGCTGGGAAGCCGTCCGGAAAACCAACGCGTTGATATTATATATGACTCCAGCGACATGCAGGCAATGGCCGCCAATCAGTTTATTGCCGAAAGCAGCAACCTGACCAAAATAAAGATCCTCCCCCAGATTCTGGCCGAATACGGGGTGGCCGATTGGGAGCTGAACATCCAGGGGGATAATCAGACGATCAAGAGCTTGACGGGTGCCCAAATACTCGATCCCGTATTGGTCCTATCTCTGGATGATATCGGCCGGGATAAACTGGCGGCCTGCACCAACCTGCAGGCACGCATCAAGGTGACCGACACCAATCAAGACACCTATGAGACGGCAACAGCCTTGTGTCCGGTTACGGTAACCCGTAAACAATTGATCCATGAGATGGTTGCCCCCCCCAAGGGAACCGTAGCCATTCTACCCGAAACGCTCACCATCGAAGAAGTGACAACCATCGACAGTTCCCCCCTGCTAAATTACGTTTTTTTTGAAACGGCTCAAAGTGACATTCCTTCCCGCTATGCGACCCTTTCCGGCCAGGCCGAAACCCGGTCATTTAGTGAAAGCAAATTAAAAGACACGACCGAAAAGTATGCGCATACCCTCAATATCATCGGTCGCCGTCTGCGCGATAATCCCGCAGCGCATATTAAAATTGTCGGCTGCAACTCCGACCGCGGGGAAGAGCACAACCGAAAGGACCTTTCCCGCAGCCGCGCCGAATCGGTTAAAGCATATTTAAAGTACATCTGGGGCATCGAAACATCCAGAATGGAGATCGAAGCTCGCAGTCGACCCGCGGTTGCCAGTGCCAGCAGTGTCGCTGAAGGCCGTGCTGAAAACCAGCGGGTGGAAATCTACTCTGAATCCCCGGCTATTCTTGACACCGTCAAAAGCACCTACGTAACGGAGATCAGCAACAGCGAAGAAGTTAAGATCATGCCGCAAATCCGAACCGGTTATGAGCTGGAACGTTGGAGCGTTGCGCTGATAGGTGATGGAACGCTTATCGACTCTACTGCAGGACAGGGCGATTTGATGCCGGTGTATCCGTTTAATTTGAAAGCGCTCGGTTTGGCTAAAATCGGCGGATATGAAAATATCGGAGCCGATATTGAAGTCGAAGACAGAAAAGGCCGGACCTATAAGACCCATGCCAGCACCAGCGTACGCTTTATCAAACGCGAAGAGCGCGTCGCTAAAAAAGAAGGCTATAAGGTCATGGAAAAATATGCGCTGATTCTATTTGACTTTGACCGTGCCGATATCAAAGACCGCAATCAGGCCGTAATGGATCGGATTATTGCCCGAATCAAAGAGGTTCCTACCGCAACGGTCAGTATTGTCGGCCATACCGATACCATCGGTAAAGAAGCTTATAACGTCGATCTTTCCAAGCGTCGGGCCAAGGCCGCATTTGAAATGATCGTTGCCGGTGGCGGTGTTAACAGCGGCAATATTTCCTATGAAGGCGCCGGGCCCCATAACCCGCTGTTTGACAATGAGCTGCCGGAAGGCCGGGCGCTAAATCGCACGGTAACGGTGACGCTGGAATACGAACGACAGGAATAAAAATATCGAAATTGAGTCCGCGGGCCCGTTAAGCCCGTTGAGCCGGTAGAACAAAAATAACATCGAATGAATAATAATCGATAAATACCTCGCTTAAATGATATGCCCGTTCAGAGCCTGAGTTCAAAACGGCGTTTTTCAAAAGAACGGGCGAAACATTGCTCGGTCATTGCTCGATTATTCAATCCGATACACCCCGATTCTTAACGGAGATCCTTAATCCAGGATGGATTTTTAAACCAGTGATCACTTCAGCTGTCGTAACTGGCCGCTGCCATCGAGCATTTTCATGTAGTTGTTCAGCCAGTTTATTAACAAGGTGTCTTCTTTGACGGCGATCCCCAGGGGCTCAAAGGTGAGGCGCGACTGTCCGGCAACCAGCCCTTTTTCCTGATAACGGAATGCCGTAAAGGCACAGAACGGATAGTCGGCGATCAGCGCATCAATTTTATCCTCAAACAATAGGCCCAGGGCTTCATCGTAGGATTTGGCGGTCACCAGCTTGGCCTGGGGGGCGGTCTTCTCAACAAATGACTGGCTGGTAGAGGCTTTAAGGGCGGCCAGTTTAAATTGCGGATCATTTAGACTTTCAGCGGCCTGCAGGGTGGCAATCGTCTGTGTTTTGGTCAGCATACCCTTGCCGGAAATGTAATAGGGACCGATGAAGGCTACTTTCAGATTGCGCTCCGGCGTCATGGTCATGCTGGACAAAATCATGTCAATTTTATCGGCATGCAGGGCCGGGAGCAGTTCCGCAAACGGCATGGTTTCAAAGTGCACTTTTACGCCCATGCCGAGGGCGATTCGTTTGGCGATATCGGCATCCAGACCGATAATTTTACCATCTTTGGTGGTAGCGTTCAGGGGCGGTTGCGTGCCGGTCGTACCGACGACCAGTTCACCTTTTTTCAAAATGCGGTCCAGTATACTTCCCGCCGGTGCACTGGCAACAAACGCCAGTAGCAGCAGCGATACAAGTGTGGCAATAAATATGGTCTTTCTCATCGATGTTCTCCTCTGTTTAAGGTTTGATGTGGATCGTCAAGATAGTTGAAATTCTTCGGTGATGCAAGAACTAATCTTCAAGATGAAAGCGGCTCAGATAATCTTCAAGTCTGCGCCTGGCTTCCTTTGACAGTTCGGGGCAGTCCGGGGCGGCTTTGACACCCTGCGCCAGGCGGGTGGCAAAGACCAGGCAGGTGGGCGCGTTGCATTTTCGGCAGTTGGTTCTGGGCAGCCATCTGAGGATCTCAAGGATGCCGGGCCTCGGAAATCCTTCAAAGCGAGGCTCAATTTCGTAGCGCTTTTCCCAGGCCGTGTTGATCTCTACCATCAGCCAGCGCAAGATCTTTTCAGCTTCATCCTTATCCTTAAGGGCGTTAATGGCAATCTTGCGCGGATGAAGTGTAATCAAGCGTCCCCGGGATTTAAGAATTAAGGCCGGCGGATCTTTTAAATAGTCAAATCCGCCCAGTTGGGAATTGAGGTAAGGCAATACATCGGAGATATCCTGCTCCAGGTGCGCAATGCAGTGCAGCGACTCGAATTCCGGATTCTGCTCCGGCCTGAAAATTTCAGTTTTGTATCCCTTTAGCAGCATTGCCGACCTTCCATCAGCATTTCATTTATTTTTACAATAAATGCCCTCCCGGTAAATATCAAAGCGGCATCGGCAGGTCAAACACTTCACGAACCCGGGCATTGTCTATCATCCTAAAAGCCTTGACCATTGCAAAGATGCCATGATATTAAGCAGTTAATGCCAGAAAAATGCGAACCCCATTAAGGGATTGTCATGAATCCAAAAAATACAGCCCCGTTATTCAGATAGAAAGGCGGGGTTCTGTGTTTAAGGGCGCTTATGAACACGCTATCGTTGGATATGGTGTTTAAGCTCTTAGGAACCCAGAACATACCGGGTTCCCTAAAAGAATTGGAAATTCTGTGTATCCGGGTTTCAGAACTGGTCGAACTCAATGGTGAGGAGTGGATCCGTGAAAACCGGCAGAAGCTGATCGACGAATGGTACTATATTGTGCGTCAGGGAATCATCCACTAGAAGCCTTCTTAAAATTAGCAGTTCTTCTTGGAAGATAGAGAAAAAAAGTTCCAAGGGTGCTCTAAAATTAGAAGTGCCTAAAATGACTAAAATGAGCTAAAATGCCTAAAGTTAAGGTTTCGCTCGCGCTCCATCTTTATTTAATATAATAAAATTCCTCAACTTTAGGCATTTTAGCTCATTTTAAATTTTAGTGCATTTGTTGTTATAAGCACCTTTTTTTAGGTTTTAAACTTTTGCATCCGATGTTAAATGATGCATTTTTGAGATAGGTTCTAATCAGGGAATCAGGGAGGTGCCAGATGGTTAAACAAATTCTCTTTATTGGTTTGCTATGCATATCACTGGAAACAGCAGGGTTCGCCGGAAACAATTTTGAGACCGATGTGGTTAAAACCGCCGGAGGCAAGTTGGAAATCACATTCATCGGCCACGGTACCCTGATGTTTAGCTTTGGCGGTAAAATTATCCATGTTGACCCATTTTCACGCCTGGCAGATTATTCAAAGCTGCCGCAGGCCGACTTGATTCTTTTAACGCATGAACACCGTGACCATCTCGACTTGAAAGCGCTGGACAACCTGCGAGCAGACAAAACCAAAATCATTCTAACAGAAAATTGCGCCCAACAGGTTAAAGGCGGGATTATTATGCAAAACGGTGATGTGAAGACGGTTGATGGGTTGAAAATAGAGGCCGTGCCGGCTTATAATCTCGTACACATGCGCAGTGAGGGGGTTCCTTTTCACCCAAAAGGCAATGGAAACGGTTATGTGATCACTTTTGGTGATAAAAGAATCTATGTGGCAGGCGATACCGAGAACATTCCTGAAATGAAACAACTTATAGACATTGACTATGCGTTTTTACCGATGAACCTGCCCTACACCATGACACCTGAAATGGTGGCCGACGCCGCAAGGGCATTTAAGCCCAAAGTCCTGTACCCGTATCATTACGGCAAAACAGATCCGTCAAAGTTAGTTGAATTAATGAAGGATACGCCGCAAGTCGAAATCCGCATCCGCAAGATGGAGTAGCTAAGAGAATCAATCCCGAATTGATCATAATTAAAATGAGAAACAGAGGTAGGATAACGGTTTGGCAGGTATCCTTGATTTTTAGCGGAAAATAGATAACTTTAATAATACACACCGGAATGTGGTTTGTAGAACCCATCTCAAAAATATTCGAGAGGAGACGGAAATGAGCAAATTGTTCGAACCGGGTGAAATTAACGGTATGAAACTGAATAATCGATTTGTGCGCTCGGCAACCTGGGAGGGAATGGCGGCCGATGACGGATCTTGCACGCCTAAACTCATAAGCCTGATGGCAGAGCTCGCCAGAGGAGGTGTGGGTTTGATCATCAGCAGTCATTCGTATGTGCAAAAAATCGGGCAGGCCAGCTTCAGGCAGATCGGAATCCATAGCGACGATATGATTCCCGGGCTAAAAAAGATGACCGCTGCGGTCCACGACCAGCGCGGCAAAATCGTCTGCCAGCTGGCCCATGCCGGTTTTTTTGCCAATACCAAATTGTCCGGCCAAACGCCGATGGCCCCATCCAGCGTGGAAGGCATCGCTGAAGGTCCCCGCAAGGAAATGACTCAAGAAGATATTGCGGGGGTTATTAAAGCGTTTGCAAGCGCAGCCGGCAGGGCGAAAAGCGCCGGCTTTGACGGTGTTCAAATTCATGGCGCCCACGGTTATCTATTGAGCCAATTTATCTCTCCCATGTTCAATCATCGCACCGATGAATACGGCGGCTCCATCGAAAATCGCGCCAGACTGCCGCTTGCGGTGCTGCAGGCCATTCGGGAGGCCGTCGGAGCCGATTATCCGATTTTAATCAAAATAAATTGCAGGGAATTTGTCGACGAAGGGATTCAGCCGGTGGAATTCGTTCAGGTGGGTAAGATGCTGGCAGATGCCGGCATTGATGCCATTGAAGTCAGCGGTGGTCTTCCGACCAGCCCCAAGGTAAAAGCCAGCCAGTTAGGCATCAACAAAGAAGAAAAAGAAGCCTACTTTCAGGAAGAAGCCAGGGCACTCAGGAAACAAACCGACGTCACACTCATTCTGGTGGGCGGCAATCGCTCCTTTCATGTTGTTGACCGCCTGGTCGCTGAAGGCGTGGCTGACTATATTTCCATGAGCCGACCGCTGATCCGCGAGCCCCATTTGATCAATCGCTGGAAAGCCGGGGATCTGACCAAATCGGCCTGCGTGTCGGACAACATGTGTTTTCAGCCGGCAATTGAAGGCAAGGGAATCTACTGCGTCACCGAAAAAAGAGAAAGCTCAAAAGAAATTAATTGCCCAGCCGTGAAACTTGCGGGCACTCACAATTAGCCAGCAGACCTTCGTCTGTGTGTGGAGGCGAGAAAATAGTCGAAATTTGGGTCTGTGGCTAAAAACATTATTCTTCTCATCAACGCCTCATCAGCACTTCCAAGTGATTTTTGACCTATCCTTGATTTTAGGTTAACATTAAAGTTTATAATTCAATGTATATCCAACAGACCGATTTGCGCTTTAAGGATTGGTACTTTTTAAAATGCACCTTTTGGCTCGACATATAAAATTCTGGGCAATCGCCCTCTGCTTTTTGATGGGTCTCATCCTGGTGCTGGGTAATGTGCCCGTTGCAACCGCCGATCAAACCCAAGAACAAAAAGCCAGGCAAAAGATGCTCAATTTGGAGGCAGCCAATGCCCTCTGGCGCTTAAAAAGAGCGCTGGAAAAAGACGGTTTTTACAGCGGGCGGGTCAGGCTCAATGTCTGGCGGGCGGCTGCCATCGACGCCGGTAAATTCGACCCGAAAAAGTATGAAGAATTTAAACTGCAGCTCTATGAAAAATCCCTGAATGATTCTTTGAAGTGCTTCGAATATTATATCGAACAGAACAGCCACCACGACGCCAATATGTGCCTGCAAACCTGGAAGATGCGCGCCAAAGAAATCGACCGGTTCGATGAACCCACCTACCAGGAGCTTGTCAAACAGCTCAACAGTTTAAAGGAAAAGCAATCCGAATAACATTTATTTGACAATGCCGGCTGCTTTTTAGTATTTTATACCCTGCCTATTTCTCTTCCATTCATTTATTTTATACCCGAAAACAATATGTGATGCCTCGTTGCTGCTCCGAAAGCGCTTAACGCAACATGCTGCTCCATTGGCGGTAATGTGTCTATCGATATCGTAGGGAGGACTGCGCCATGCGAAATAAAAAAGCCGGTTTCATCATTGGTTTTCTATTACTTGCCCTTTTAGGGGCGCTGCTGTCATGCGCCACCGATAAGGCCCCTCTGCAGGTCGAAAACAGCCTTCCGCAAAGCGAGCTTGAATATTATAATGACGCTTTTGATAAAATGCGCGAAGATCTCTGGGACAGGGCCGGGTATTTGTATCGCGAAGAGCAGGTAAAAAAATTCAGGCAGGCCGATTTAGGCTTCGAGAACGGCAAGCTGATCATTCGGACCCAAACCGGCAGTTTCAGCAAAGCCGGGCTTTCATCCAAGTATGCGTTAAGGGGAGATTTCGACATCCAGCTTGAGTGCCGGATGGATTTTATAAAAGGCATCTCCAGTATGGATATGGATCAATTGGTTAATCTTGGTGCTTTCGACAAAAGCCTTACGATGGGAAAAATGAACACCGCGATCATTGGCCTGTCCATGAAAGGGGGATCTGACCAGGTGCACCTCTTTAGCAATTATATTGTAAATGGTAAAAGGAGAGGAGGAGATTCTCAAAAGATCGGAAATTTTAACGGCACATTCAGAATCCTGAGAAACGGCAAAACCATCAGCACTTTGTATCAAATAAATGGCGCGGCCGAATGGAACCGCCTGAATACATTTCGCGTAACCGATAATGACATGCTCATCGGTTTTCAGGTGCGGAACTTCTTTGGCAACAGAACCACCATTCAGGCAAGCCATTCGATATCAGCAGAGTTTGATAGTTTAAAAATAAATGCTGCCGAGCAAATAATTGAAGAAGAAATCTGAATTTAGATCTAAGGGCATAAATTGTTTTAAGTGAGCGCACATCTAACATTCGATACTTAAGAAGGACCTCACACCCAAACAGGAAGACCATTGAGGACAAAATAATGAAATATGTGTTGTTCACACCTGTTTTCTTATTCTTACTGCAGTTATCCGGCAGCCCTGTTCTGGCATCTGACAGTAATGATTTTTCCGGTGATTGCGATAAGGCCATACACGTATTCTGGAAAGGTCGCTTGAGGACCGATAAAAATCAGCCTCACCAATACTATCAGGAAGCCATCGACTTATGTCCGGGATACATCCGACCTCATGAATTGCTGGGGAATTTGTACCGCAAAGAAAACCAGAATGACAAGGCTATCCTATATTTTACAAAGGCGGCCGAATTGGGCACCACCAATTACAAGCTCTATTACCTTTTAGCCAGTTTGCTGTTTGAAAAAGGCGATCTGGATGAGGCTGACCGCAACATCAAAAAATCATTGAGTATTAGAGCTGATTATCCGAAGGCCGTAAAATTGAACCGGGAAATTGAAAAGTCCATCGATAAAGAGGGACCCAAGATTATTTTGTATGAACCCTCCACCCGGCGGGGAATGAGAGTTGTTAAAACCTATGAAAATTTAACCGTGCGGGGGATTGCCACCGATAAAAGCGGGGTTACCTGGGTAAAAGTCAATCAACTGGAGACCTCGCTGGATGAACACGGAAACTTCCTCAAAGACATCCCCATTCAGCTGGGAGCAAATACCATCCGGGTGGAGGCCGCCGATTCGCTCGGCAATCGCGCGCATATTTCAATCGATATCGAGGGCGAAAAGTATGTCCTGCCCCCCCTGACCCGGGTAGAATCCGCCACCCAGCGGCAGGCGCTCTACGGCAAATCCTTTGCCGTGGTTATCGGCATCAATCAATATGAAAAATGGCCGGGATTGGAATTTGCGGTTGCCGACGCCAACGCCATTAAAAACACGCTTGAAAAAACCGGCTTTGATGACATTACCCTGATCATGGACAAAGACGCCACCCAGCGGCGGATCCTGACCGAACTTTTCCACAAATTGCCGCAAAAGGTGGACCGCAATGATCGTGTTCTGTTTTACTTTGCCGGCCACGGTCAAACAGAGGAACTGCCCGGCGGTGGCAAAAAGGGCTACATCATTCCGGCGGATGCCGAAACCGACAGTTACGCCTCAACCGCTGTTTCCATGGAGCAGATTCGAAGCCTTTCCAGCCGGATTGCGGCCAAACACATATTTTACGTGATGGATTGCTGTTATTCCGGTCTGGGGCTCAACCGCTCAGCTGGAGTGTGGCCGGGCATCAGCGATTATCTGCGCAAAGTATCTGCGATGCGGGTGGTTCAAATTATTACCGCCGGCGGCCAGGGCGAACAGGTTCAGGAGAGAGAAGGCCACGGATTATTCACTTCTTATTTTATAAAAGCCATCGAAGGGCAGGCCGATATCGATAAAGACAACGTGGTCACGGGCACCGAACTGGGGGCCTATCTGCGGCCCACCGTCTCAAATGCCTCCCGGCAGGCGCAAACCCCGCTGTTCGGCAGGCTGGAGGGCGAGGGCGAGTTTCTCTTTTTTGTCAAAAAAGAAAAATAAATGAGGCGGCGGGTAGTTCCTGCATGCCAAGCTTGTCATTCCCGCCTTCCAGACTGTGTCGTAATTCAAAAAAGCGCTTAAATTCTGCCTGTCATGCCGGACTTGATCCGGCATCCAGCACTGTAACACTTTGAAAAAACACTGGATTCCGGGTCAAGCCCGGAATGACAAAAAGGCTCATTTTCCTCGCTTGAAGATTACGACACAGTCTGCTTCGCGGGAATGACGGATCTTTGCCCAGAAAACACCCCGACCACTGAGATAACTAAATACTAACTAGAGATTATTGTACGACCATCTTTTCCAGCACGGCATCCGTAAATTCACGGGTGCCGGACTGCCCGCCGAGATCCGGTGTCAATGCTTTCCCATCTGCGGTAACCGCTTCAATGGCGCCCATCAATGCGTTGGAAGCATCGTTCTGATCGAAAAAATCCAGCATCATCGCCACCGACCACAATATGGCAATGGGGTTGGCAATCCCCTTTCCGGCGATATCCGGCGCCGAGCCATGCACCGGCTCAAACATCGAGGGATAATTTCGTTCCGGATTGAGGTTGGCGGAAGGCGCGATGCCGATACCACCGGCAACAGCCGGGCCCAGGTCGGATAAAATATCACCAAACAGGTTGCTGGCGACGACCACATCGAACCAGTCCGGGTGCTGGACAAAATGGGCGCTCAGGATATCGATATGGTACTGGTCGACGGTGATATCCGGATAGTCTTTTGACACAGCTTTCAGGCGCTCATCCCAAAACGGCATGGTGTGGATAATGCCGTTGGATTTGGTGGCCGAAGTCAAATGCTTTTTCTGCCGGGTTTGCGCCAGCTTAAAGGCGTAACGCAAAATTCGATCCACCCCGTGGCGCGTAAATACCGACTCCTGGATGACGGTTTCCTGATCGGTCCCCGGATAGAGCCGCCCGCCGATTTGCGAATACTCACCTTCGTTGTTTTCTCTGACGATATAAAAATCTATATCTTCGGCTTTGCGCCCCGCCAGCGGTGAGCGGATGCCGGGCAACAGCCGCACCGGGCGCAAATTGACATATTGCTGAAAATGACGCCGGATGGGTATCAACAGGCCCCACAGGGAAACATGGTCCGGCACCTTGCGGTCCCCGACCGCCCCCAGCAAAATCGCATCAAAACCGCTCAGTTGCTTCAGACCGTCTGCGGGCATCATGACCCCGTGCTTCAGATAGTATTGGCATCCGTAAGGAAACGCCTCGAATTTAACTTCAAAACCATATTGCGCGGCCAGGGCCTCCAGCACCCGCACCCCTTCGGGGACAACTTCCCGGCCGATTCCGTCTCCCGGAATCAGGGCGATATTCAATATTCTATTTGAATTTGTATTTTTCATCTTCTATTCACGCAATTCCCAATATTTGCCGGGCCTCTTGACAGGTCGCCACCTCGTATCCGATTTGATGAACCAGCGAAACCATTCTGTCTACCAGCTCGGCATTGGTCCGGGCGGCTTTGCCCGGGGCAAAAAATACACTGTCTTCAAAACCAACGCGCACAACCGAGGCCCCCATGCCGATCGCGGTGGCCAGCAGGGCCAAATCCTGCATGCCGGCATGAATCACGCCCCAGGGCACGTTCTTTTCGGGCAGCAGGGTTTTCATGAAGAAAAGGGTTTCCGGATTCGCCGGCAATGCCCAGCGCACACCCAGGCAAAAACCAATCGAATACGGCGGTTTCAGCACCCCTTCCTCAACCAGCTTCATATAGGCGGGAAGCATGCCGGCTGCAAAAATCTCCAGCTCCGGGGCGACCCGGGTTTCCGCCATTCGACCGGCCCAGTAACGAATATCCTGTACCCGATTGACATAAACATCTTCATCGAAATTGATGGAGCCCATATTCAATGATGCCGTTTCGACCCTTGGATCATCTAAAGCCACACAGCGCTGTTCCAGGGTCAAATCTGTCAGACCGCCGGTAGACCCCTGAATGACAATTTCTGATGATTGTCGAATGAGATCAAGGGTTGCTGAGAAATCAGTTAGATCTTCCGTTTGCTCTCCCTTCTTATCGCGCACATGCATATGGACCATGCTGGCGCCGGCCTTCTCACAGGCGATCACCTGATGGGCGACATCTTCCGGGGTTAGGGGATTGATAGACGGTGGCTGCGTTTTTTTACCGGTGGGGGCAACGGCGACGATGATTTTTCGTATTTTGTAATTTTTCATAAAAAAATTTCCGGTTCTAGTTGTGGGTTGAAGGCCTACGAATTAAACAAGAATTTTGTAGATTGGAACTTGGCTGCCTGTCAACACATATTCAGTGCCGCACATTAACCATGCCCAAATGGGGTTGCTTATGGACATTTTGCAGGATATTAAAACCGGACCGGTTATCTGCGAAGCCGGAGGGGATTGCATGGTAAAGATAATCTATTCATTCGGTATCATTCTATTGGGGTTGTCACTGGGATATATGACTCAGGTTCTGGTGAGAAGCGACCGGATCAAGTTGCCGATCGACATTGATGCGCTTCGCAAATTGCTTCAGCGCATTGCCCTGCTGTTTGTTAACCCGATTGCCGTCATCGGTGCGATCTGGGTAGTGAGCTTAGAAAAAGCGACCCTGGTTGCCCTGCCGTTTATCGGACTTTTTGCACTTCTTGCCGGCGGCGCGATAGCGCTGGGTGTTGCCCGCTTGTTTAAATTGAGCTCTAAAAAAACCGGCAGCCTGTATGGTTGCGGCGCGTTTACCAATATCGGCTCAATCGGTGCTTTGGTCTGCTTTGTTTTTTTAGGCGAAAAGGGGTTTGCCCTGGTTCTGATATATAAATTATTTGAGGAACTCTCCTATTATGTAATCGGGTTTCCCGTTGCCAAATATTACAGCAGCAGTACCAGCGAGGAACGCATCAGAGACCACCTTAAAAACCTGACCCGGGACCCGTTCATCTTAGTAGCTTTGTCCAGTATTATCGTCGGCGGTTTGTTAAATTTCAGCGGTGTCGACCGACCCGAATTCTACGCAACCATCATTACCGTTTTTGTGCCCCTGATGACCATCATGCTGCTGACGTCAATCGGTCTGGCTTTAAGATTCAGAAGGGTTCGTGACTATCTGCGGGAATGTGTTGCACTTTCCATCATAAAATTTATCTTCATTCCCATACTGGCAACATCTTTGGCATATGTGATGGGTTATGCAAAAATCGATCAGGGCCTGCCGCTAAAGGTCGTTATGATTCTTTCCTGCATGCCGGTAGCGTTCACCGCCTTGATTCCACCTTCGATTTATGATCTGGACCTGGACCTGGCCAATTCATGCTGGTTTTTTACAACCGCATTACTGGTTATTGTATTGCCGATTTTAATTGTAGTCATAAACTGGGTTTAAATTCCACGGCAAAATCGTATCTATTCTACCTCGCCAGGTATCGGCACAATCACTACCCATCATCCGCATTATCCAAACGTGGCTTTGATCAAAATTTTTATTGAATCCCGATTAAAAATTTGTCGGAAATGATTGTACATATTCCTTATATACTTTAAATCATTATAAATATTTGTATTAAAAACTTCTTGACAATATCCTCCGAAACCTGTATTGAATTTTGTATACAAAATGCAAAATTCAATACGCATTTTTGGATTGAGTTACCAATACCTCTCCTCCCTTAATCAATGTCCATTTTCATACTTCTCATTCTCTGAAAATGGATCAAGATTTTCACCTCAGGCCTGTGAAAGGATTCGCAGATGAAAAATCTAGGAGCAGCGCACGAAAATCTAGATCAAAAGGCCTATGAAATCATCAAAAACATGATCACCGAGCGCCAGATTCTGCCCGGAGAAAAAATCCCCCAGGAAAAACTCGCCCAGGAACTCGGTATCAGCCGCACCCCTCTGGTCAGCGCCCTTAAATTTCTGGAACATGAAAAATTAGTAGAGTCCAAACCCCGCCGCGGGTATTTTGTGCGGCTATTTTCCAAACAGGAGATGGTCAGTATATTTGAACTGCGCGAAGTTTTGGAAGGCCTGGCAGCCAAACGGGCAGCCGCCAACATCACCGACAAAGAAATTGAGATCTTGAACGGTTTTTTCAGGCCTTTTGCAGAATCCGCAAACATCACCGATTTTAGAGCATATGCCAAAGAAGACCGTCGGTTTCACAACTTTATTACCGAAATCGGCGCCCAGGAATTCTTAAAAAGCATATTGCAAACCTACAACTTTATTACCGCCAGTTATCAGTACCTGTCTTCCGAAGGATTGGTAAGACCGCCCAATGAGACCATTGAAGAACATCTGGCCGTCATAAATGCCATCGGAGGCAGGGATCCGGATGCAGCTGAAGCGCTGATGCGCCGGCATTTAAATAAGACCATTGTTCACCTCAGACAGGATATTGCAAAAGAAACACAGGGGGTGGACGGCGGCAAAATTATCCGACCGTCATTTTAATCCGAAACGCATGCCCTGGAGGATATAAAGATGGAATACCGCCGACTGGGACGATCCGGCTTAAAAATCTCCAAACTGGCCCTGGGCACCATGAATTTCGGCAACCCAACCGATAAGACCGAGTCTTTTCGAATCATCCATACGGCCCTGGATGCCGGGATCAATATCCTGGACTGCGCGGATGTTTATGCAGACGGTGAAAGTGAACGTATCATCGGTGAAGCCCTGGCGGAAAACAGCAAAAGAAAAGAGGTGTTGGTCACTTCGAAAGCATTTCTGCCGACCGGCAAAGGGCCTAACGATGCCGGAAATTCAAAACATCATATTTTAGCCGCCTGTGAAAACAGCTTAAAACGCCTGAAAACCGACTGGATCGACATTTATTTTTTACACCGCACCGATTTCAGCGTGCCCCAGGAAGAATCGCTGGCGGCCCTGGATTTGTTGGTGCAGCAGGGAAAGGTTCGCCACATCGGGTGCTCAACCCATCCGCCCTGGCGGGCGGTTGAGGCCTGGTGGATCGCCGATAAACATCATTACCCCAAATTTATCTGCGAACAACCACCCTATAATTTGCTCGATCGCCGGGTTGAAAATGAGATCGTGCCCATGTGTAAGGCCTATGATTTGGGCATCATCTCCTGGTCACCGCTGGCCCAGGGCGTTTTGGCCGGCCGATACCAGGATGCCGCCGACATTCCGCAAGGCAGCCGGGGTGCCTTTAAATCGATCTATGCCGAACGGATCACCCCGCAGGGCATCGAAGTCGCTCAACAACTGGCAAAAAGGGCGGCTCAAAAAGGATGCACCTTACCCCAGCTGGCGGTGGCCTGGGTGCTCCATCAGCCGGGCATAACGGCCGCCATCATCGGCCCGCGAACCCTGGCGCATCTAAATGATTTGCTTTCAGCAGCTGATCTGAACCTGGACGACACTGATCTGGATTACTGCAATCGTCTGGTCAAGCCGGGTGCATTTGTGTCGGACCATTTTAATACGGCCGGATGGCGCTCCTGAGCACTGAACGCTCAAATGATGCGGTATCGAGAAAGAATTGATAATGGAAAGTGACTGCAGCTAAGGTTGTTCAAAACAAAAAACCAGCAAACGCCGGGTTTACTGACGAAACCTCCGGCACCAGCAAGAAAGGAGGGATACCAAAAAGCTTATTTTAAGGGCGTTTGGTTTAGCCTGAAACTGTATTTTCCCCGAAATCGGCCTTGCAGAGCATCGCTTTCAAGCAAATTCGTAATTTTATCGTGAGGCAGGCTGCCAAACAGCGGAGGGGCCGTAGCGGTCCAAAAAAAGATAACCAAAACATCTAAAAAAAGGAGGGTTTGGTAATGAGAAAGATAATGCTTATTGGTCTGGTTTTGATTCTGGCCATGGTCACCGGCGCTTATGCCGCCGATTTTCCCAAACGAAACATCACCTCGGTGGTGGTCTGGGGTGCGGGTGGCGGAACCGATACCTGCAACCGGATTATTGCTGCTGAAATGCAAAAATTCTTAGGGGTTAATATCAACGTGATCAACAAAACCGGCGGCGTCGCCGGTTCGGTTGGCATGATGTACGGGTTTTCCAGGCCCCATGACGGATACACCCTGACCGGCCTGTCCGAATCCAATGTCACCGCCGGCGTACAGGGCGGCTGGGATAAGAATTTTAATGTTTGGGATGTCTTTATCGTCGGCGGCTCACCGGACGTGATTTCAGTCACCCCGGACACGCCTTACAAAAGCCTTAAAGACCTGATCGAAGCGGCTAAAAAAAGCCCCGGCAGCATTAAAGCCGCAGCCAGCGGTGCCGGCTCCATCCATCATCTGAATCTGCTGGCAGTGGAAAACGGCTCCGGCGCCGACTTCAACTTCATTCCCTATAAGGGTTCGGCTCCCAGCCAGAACGCGGCCATGGCCGGTGAAGTATCCGTGGTCGTCACCTCTCTGGCCGAGCAACAGCAACTGCTGCGCGGCGGCAAACTGCGCGCCCTGGCAATGCTGATCCCGGAGCCATTCGAAGTCGAAGGATTGGGCAAGATTCCGTCATCTTTTGATTCATATCCCGGATTGTCCAAATACCTGCCGATTTCCCAGGCCATCGGATTTGCCGTTCCGGCCGACGTCCCGGCTGAGCGTAAAGCCGTGCTGGTGAAGGCGTTTGATCAAGCCATGGCCACCGATAAGGTGAAAAGCTGGGCCAAAGATAATTACTACCTGCTGTCGGGCAAAACCGGCGCGGATTCAAAAAAGGTTTTTGACGGGCTTCAATCCAATTTTGCCTGGACGCTGTGGGAACTGAAGGCGGCTAAAGTCAACCCGGATAAACTGGGTATTCCCAAACCGTAAACATTCAAAACGTGAGAGACAGGTATCCAAAGATGCCTGTCTCTCACCGTTACCGCTCAGCGTTAACCGAATAATTGAGGACCTTCCACCATGCTGGAAAAAGAAAAACTCCGAAAGGCCGACGTGTATTCCGGCATCGTCATTTTTCTGTTCGGCGCCTGGATTGTCTGGCAGGCATCAAAAATGCCCATGAAAGACAGCTGGGGCGGGGTGCAAAACGTCTGGTTCGTCTCCCCGGCCCTGTTCCCGCTATTTGTCGGCGCCATGATCATGCTGCTGGGTTTGTTACTCGTTAGAACCGCATTGAAAACCATTGGCATGAAAGCATTCGGCGACACCCTGCAATGGCTGTTCAGCCAAAACCTGCTTCAATTTTTAAATACGGTGCCCATTTTGCGGTTTTATGCGATTGCCGTCCTTTTTTTGGCATTTGTTTTCTTGAACATCCCGCGAATCGATTTTTTCCTGAGCGCCGTTCTGTTTTTAAGCGTGTTTATCACGATGTTCTACCTCGATAAGGCGGTGCTTTTAAAAAAGCTCTTTTTTTTCTATCTGGCGGGCACTGTCTTTTTTATTTTTTACTTTGCTGCGGGTTTAGAGGAATTGCTCAGCCCGGTCTTGCCTTTTGCAAAAGACATTCTGGCCCTGGTTTTTATCCTGGGGTACTGTCTTTATGCCTGGCGACTGATTCGCAGCAACCCGCTATTGCGCAAAAAATATCGAACCGGTTTGATTGTGGCGGTTGTGTCACCTTTTGTGGTGGGTGTGATCTTTAAATATTTTCTGCTGGTACCCATGCCGGCCGAGGGCATGGTTGTCGCACTTCTGGACGCGATCTGGTATTTTGAATTTTAATTTTCGGCTTTGAAGGGATTCGCTTTTCCATGATGATTTTCGAAAGAATCGGGACCTATTTTCAGATGGTGTTTCATCTGGCAGCGGACCCGTTGAATATAATCGTTCTTTTTTGCTCCGTTCTGATGGGGATCATATTTGGCGCCATGCCGGGGCTGACCTCGACGCTGGGGGTGGCGCTTTTGACCGCACTGACCTACGGCATGGATACGGCCACCGCCATGCTCTGCCTGCTTTCCATTTACGTTGGCGGAACCTACGGCGGTTCGTACTCCTCCATTCTGATCAATATTCCCGGAACGGCCGCTTCCGCCGCCACCGCCCTGGACGGCTACCCGCTGGCCTGCAAAGGAGAAGGCGGCCGCGCCATTGGCCTGACCACGACCGCATCGGCCATCGGTACGATTATCAGCATGCTGTTTCTGGTCAGCATTTCTCCGTTAATCTCCTTCTTTGCACTGCAGTTTACTTCCTTTGAGTTTTTTCTGCTGGCGTTTTTCGGTATTCTGATCAGCGGGACCCTCACCAGTCCGGATCTGGTCATCAAGGGCTGGATAGCGGGTTTTCTGGGGCTTTTTCTGGCCTGTGTCGGCCGTGACCTTTTGCAGTTTTATCCTCGGTTTACCTTTGGCATTCCACAACTGGACAGTGGCGTTGAAGTGGTGCCGGTGCTGATTGGTGCCTTTGGAATTCCGCAGATTATTCAGGTCCTGAAAGACCGCTTCCAGATCGGTGAGACCCAGAAGTTTCAGCGTATCATGCCGGAATTCGGAACCATTGTCAGAAATGTTCCCAGAATTATCCGCTCCGCCCTCATCGGTGTCGGTATCGGCTCGGTTCCCGGCATTGGCGAAGACATCGCGGCCTGGGTGTCCTATGGCACGGCCAAAAACACATCCAAACATCCCGAGCGCTTCGGAAAGGGGGAAATTACCGCCGTTCTGTCCACCGAAGTCGCCAATAACGCCTGCGTGGGGGGTGCCATGATTCCCCTGCTCAATCTGGGCATCCCGGGAAGCCCCCCGGCGGCCATGCTGCTGGGCGCCTTGATGCTGCACGGCGTTACACCCGGACCCATGATTACCTTTGAGCACCCCACCTTTATCATGGAAGTGGCTGCTATTCTGCTGCTGGCGTCCGTAACGATGTGGGTGGTCGGGATGCTGCTGGCCAAACAGGTGGTTAAAGTGTTGCGGATCCCGGTCCAGCTTTTTATGCCCATTATTGGAATTCTGTGCATTATCGGTTCCTATTCGCTGGGAATGAATATCTGGAATCTGTATCTGATGCTGCCGGTGGGAATTATCAGTTATTTTCTGATTGAAATGGGGTATCCCATCGCCCCGCTGGTCATCGGCGTGATCCTGGGGCCCATGGCCGACGAAAACCTGCGACGGGCGCTAATGGTCTCCCAGGGAAGTTTTCTGCCGGTTTTTACCCGTCCGGTATCACTGATTTTATTTCTGGTGATCGTGTGGACCGTGGTCAGCCAGTTTCCGACTTATCGCAATTTTAAAGATAAACTGATGGGAAAAATATTTCGCCGCAAATCAAGCCAGGCTGACTTTGATGGCGACATGCCCGAGGCGGGATGATTCGTTGATGGGTATGGCACATCAATATTTTATTTCTCAATTATTCAATGATGGACAGGAGTCCCGCTAAGGAGGATCCGATGTTAAAAATGGGTATTATCACCGGGTTTTTGTCACAGACCAAAGACCGCTTTCACGAGTATAACAAACCGCTGGATCTCGATCAAAAGTTTAAGCTGATGACCCAGATCAAGGGTTACGACGGCGTGGAGATCGTTTATCCCTACGAGGCCAGCGACCCGAAGACCACCACCGAAATTTTAAACAAACACCATCTCAACGTGGCCGCGGTAAATGTGAATGTTAAAGCCGAGCCCGAGTTTCGCAACGGCGGCCTGACCTCCCATGACAGAGCGGTGCGTGCTAAAGCCGTTCGTTTTATCAAAGAAGCCAAGGATTTTGCCGCCGCCGTCGGCGCCGACAAAGTGACCTGCTGCCCCCTGGGTGACGGCTATGAATTTTCCTTCCAGTATGATTATGCCACGACCTGGAAATATTTAATCGAAACCTTCGGCGAAGCCGGTCATTACAAAACGGAAATACCGCTGTGCATTGAATACAAACCCAGCGAAACCCGCGGTCACTGTTTCATTGACACGGCCGCCAAAGCGCTGTTGCTGCTCAATGATATTCAGTCCAAAGACATGGGGGTCACGCTGGATTTCGGGCATTCCATGTATGGCAACGAAAATCCGGCCGAGGCCGTAACGCTTCTGGCGGAAAGCCCTTACCGATACTACATCCACATCAATGACAATGACGGTCGCTGGGATTGGGACTATTTTTGTGGGACCAAGCATTTTTTAGAGTACGTCGAGTTTCTCTATTACTTGAAAAAATATGGCTACAACGATTACCTGACCTCGGATACCTCACCGACCCGCTGGGATATAAAAGGCACCTTCGAAGCCAACAGTCGCATGTCCAATAAAATATGGAATCTGCTGGGACGGATCGACCTAGACGAATTTGAGGGATTGATTGCGGCGGGCGATTATCTGCAAACCTGGAAATTTATCGAGGCCAACATCTTTTCGTTAAAATAACGGCAGAAAAAATAGCAAAGGAGTTTAGATTAAAATGTCGCAAAAACCCATGAGCGTAGAAGAACTCGAGAAAATGGCGGTGATCATTCGCTGTGACATCATCGATATGATCTGCACCGCGGCTGCCGGACACCCGGGTGGATCGCTTTCGGCAGCGGATGTGGTCACGGCGCTTTACTTTCGGATAATGCGCATCGATCCCGAAAATCCGGGATGGCCGGACCGCGACCGCTTTATTCTTTCCAAAGGCCATGCCTGTCCGGTCTGGTATGCCGCCCTGGCAGAGCGCGGCTATTTTGACAAATCACATCTAAAAACCCTGCGCCAGATGGGCAGTATTCTGCAAGGCCATCCCGACATGCGCAAAACCCCTGGCATCGATATGACCGCCGGTTCTCTGGGCCACGGGCTGTCGGCGGGACTTGGCATGGCCCTGAGCGGCAAGCTGCAGCAAAAAGATTACCATGTCTTTGTGATCATCGGGGATGGCGAATCCCAGGAAGGATCCATCTGGGAGGCCTCCATGGCAGCGCCCAACTTCAAGCTGGATAATCTGACCGCTATTTTGGATTACAACCACCTGCAAAACGACTACAGCGTGGATGATATAATGCCCATTCATCCGGCGGTTGATAAGTGGCAGGCCTTTGGCTGGCACGTTCTCGACATCGATGGCCACGATATGGCGCAGGTGGTGGCGGCCCTGGAGGAGGCCAAATCACACAAGGGGAAGCCGACGATGATTGTGGCCAACACGGTTAAAGGCAAAGGCGTCTCCTATATGGAAAATGTGTGTGAATGGCACGGCAGGGCGCCCTGCCAGGAAGAGGCCGATCAGGCCTTAGAAGAGCTCAGGAGGTAAATAACGTGACAATTAGCAATTACCATTATCTTCGTCCCGAAATCGTATCGCTGCTGGCATCAGACGATCTGTTTGCCAAAGCCGAGCAGCAGCCGACGCGCTATTCCTACGCCGAAGCCATACTGGAGCTGGGGGAGAAAAATCCTAAAGTCGTGGTGCTCGATGCGGATGTCTCCAAATCGATAAAGACCAATGAGTTCGCCGATAAGTTTCCGGATCGCTCGTTTAATTTTGGTGTGGCCGAGCAGAACATGATGGCCGCCGCCGCCGGAATGGCAACCACCGGTCTGATTCCCTTTGCCACGACCTATGC
Organism: uncultured delta proteobacterium; assembly: GCA_963706575.1. Classification (GTDB taxonomy): domain Bacteria; phylum Desulfobacterota; class Desulfobacteria; order Desulfobacterales; family JAHEIW01; genus JAHEIW01. The sequence continues at coordinate 493,664 of CAVPNL010000015.1, forward strand.
GGTTTTTGCCAGCATGCGCGCGCTGGACATGGTACGCAACAGCATCCACTACCCGAAACTGAATGTAAAGATCGCTGCCAGCCACAGCGGCATCACGCCGGGACCCGACGGTGTTACTCACCAGGGGCAGGAAGATCTGTCCATCATCCGCGCGATTGCCAATTCCACCATCATCGCGCCGGCCGACCCGGCCACCACCAAACTGGCCGTATGGGCAGCCGCTGAATATGACGGCCCAGTTTATCTCAGCTTTACGCGGGATCCGGTACCGGCGATCTTTGATCTGAATTACCCCTTTGAAATCGGCAAAGCTGTCACCGTCCGCGATGGAACCGATGCCACCATCATCGCCATTCGGGACCTGGTGATTCAGTCGTTGATAGCGGCCGAACATCTGGCCGCCAGGGGGCTGAACGTCAGGGTAATCGACTGCCACACGCTGAAGCCGCTGGATGTGGACGCCGTGCTGGCAGCCGCCTCAGAGACCGGCGCCATCGTTACGGCTGAAAACAATATATTCTTTGGCGGTCTTGGCAGTGCGGTTGCCGAGGTGCTGGTGGAAAACAATCCCATTCCGATGAAACGCATCGGGGTGCGGGATACGTTTGCCGAATCCGGTCCCTATCTGGATCTGTTGGACAAGTACGGGCTTTCCGCCCCACATATTGAAGCGGCCGTTGAGGAAGTTATCGCCCGCAAGCAGTGATAAAATTTTACCACAGAGCACACAGTGGGTTTCTTAAAATCAGATAATTCAAAAAGCCGGCTGTTGGATTTAAGCGATTTGTGTGGTAAACAATGCGTGTAATTTGATCTCAAAGGAGGTTGTCATCATGGCTTCAAAGGAATGGCGGGTTCATAACCCCTCAGGCAAGCGGCGTGTCATCGTTACCAAAGAACTGCCCGGTGATCGCTGGCTCAACTTTCTGACCGCAGCCGATTGCAAAATCGAAATTTCCACCTCACCCGAGGTGCTCAGTGTCGATGAAATAATAGCGGCCTTTGGGGATTCGTGTGACGGCGCCATCGGCCAGTTAACCGAGCCCTGGGGAGACGAATCGTTTGCGGCGCTGAAAACGGCCGGGGGGAGCGCCTATAGCAACTATGCGGTCGGTTTCAACAATGTGGATGTGGATGCTGCCACCAAACACGGTATCCCGGTGGGCAATACACCGGGGGTGTTGACCGAAACCACTGCCCAGATGGCTGTCGCTTTGACCTTTGCGGCCGCCCGCCGGGTGGGTGAAGCCGAGCGGTTTTTGCGAGACGGCAAGTACCAAGGCTGGCTGCCCACACTGTTTATGGGTAATCTTTTATGGCGCAAGACACTGGGGATCATCGGCGCCGGACGAATCGGAGCCGCCTATGCCCAGATGATGGTTGAAGGCCACAAGATGAATCTGGTCTATTACGACCCGTATAGAAATGAAGCTCTGGAAAATCATCTGGACCAGTACAACAAATTTTTAAAATCGCAGGACCGGGCACCGGTATCCTGTAAACGTGCAGAAACCATTGAAGAATTGTTGCAGGAAGCCGACTGCGTCAGCATCCATACCATCCTGGATGACAGCACCCACCACCTCATCAACGTCGAACGGCTGGCGCTGATGAAAGCGGATGCCATCATTGTAAATACCAGCCGCGGGCCGGTCATCGATGAAGCCGCGCTGGTCGCGCATTGCCGGAAAAACCCGGATTTTAAGGCCGGCCTGGACGTATTTGAAGATGAGCCCGAGATGAAACCGGGCCTGGTGAATCTGGACAATGTGGTCATTGTGCCGCACATTGCTTCGGCCACCAGCTGGACCCGCCAGGGTATGGCCACGCTGGCCGCCGCCAATGTGGCGGGTATTCTGCAGGGATATCCGGCCTGGCAACGGCCGGATATTATGCCCTTTCTGGAAGGCGACTCACCCAAAGCGGCTCCCAGCATATTAAACGCAGACGCTTTGGGAATTCCAAAATACCAGGATTAGATTTTAATTGTACTAGGTTATTTTTGACGATCAGCCAATCCCCAAAAGCCAGCTGCTCAATCGCCTGCCGGATGAATGACCGCAGGATTTAAGATCGGCCATTAAAAAAGGTGCTGAAAGCCGTTTTCCGAATCTGGCCTATATCGTTTTTCCGGTAATGTCGGTGATGACCATGTCCTGATGGATGTGGTTCGTCAACTGAAAGCGGGCTTAAGGAAAAAAGAAGTCTGAACCCGCCGCATGACGCAACGGATTCAGGCCAAAGTGATTAAGCTTTAAACGGTTTTAAATCAACTCCACTTCCGGATTATGAAACTCGCTTGCATTGAAAAAGCGGTCGAAGTTGAATTTATTGTACCAGGTCAGGTATTCCTCCTGGGGTCGGGTCCTTTCCTCTAATTCATTCCACACATCTTGCGGCATATCCCAGTCGGCGGGCTCCATGTTTTCTTGGAACTGTTTGAGGTTTTTGGCCCCGATGATCACGGATGTCACGAACTTGCGCCCCAGCGGCCAGGCAATCGCAAGTTGGGTCATGGGTATCCCGGATTTTTTGGAGACATCCTCCACAATTTCGGCGGTTTTGTATCCGGTGGGGTGCCAGAAGCGCGGGCCGTCCACTTCGGTGCGAAACGAAGCGCGGGACCCCTTTTCCGGTTCCTGCTGTCCCTTGTATTTCCCTGTCAGCAGCCCGCCGCCCAGTGGACTGAAGCAGGTGATTCCGATACCTGCATCGATCGCCGCCGGCATGGCTTCCCTTTCCAGCTCCCTGTGAATCAGGCTGTAGATGTATTGACCGGCCACCATTTTTTCCAGGTTGTACGCAGCGGATACGCCCTGCACTTTGGCCAGCTGCCATCCAAAAAACATGCTGGAACCGGTATAGCGAACCTTACCCTGGCGCACGAGATCGTCCATGGCTCGCAGGGTTTCCTCATAGGGCGTTATCGGGTCAGGGACATGGACGTGATAAAGGTCGATATAATCCGTTTTGAGGCGTTTGAGGCTTTTTTCGCATGAGGAGATAATCTGTTTGCGGTTGGCACCGAACTGCGTGATTGCCGGCCCCGAAGGCAGCGAAAACTTACTTGCAATAATGAGCCCGTCGCGGTTCAGTTCGGGCATGAGGCTGCCAACGATCTCCTCGGATCGCCCGCCGGCGTAAATATCGGCGATATCCAGAGAATTCCCCCCCGCTTCGATGTAATTCTTGATGATTGCATGGGATTCTTTTTCATCGCATCCCCAATCCGGAGCGCCAAAGGTCATGGTCCCCAGGGACAGGCGAGACATCAGAAGGCCGGAGTTTCCAAGATGACGGTATTTCATAACATCCTCCTTAGATTTAAATAACGGGTATGAGCGGACGGTTGACAAAGCTATTTTGAAACCACTTCTAGTTAACATGTTGAAATTGGTTGTCAATGGATTATTTTGGTGCAAACCGGTTACCGGTAGTTACCGGATAGATTGATCTCAAAAGAGGCGTTCAGCGGTTGATGATGTACTTCCCTTCGAAAGAGAATGGATGGAAGAATGAGGATATTGGGGATTTACTTTAAAAAGTCAAATTTATTCCGGGGAAGGTTCCTGCTTATCAATACTTAAAAATTTGACACCAAAGCCGTCCGGGCTGGACCATACGACTTCGCCTTTGACTTTGGCCTTGTGGTTCTTTTTTAAAGGAATCTCAAATGTGAGGATCTGCCCGGCGGAGAAATTTTCATTCGCTTCAATAAAGACGCCGGCTGAACTGATATTTTTTAAAAATCCCTCGAAAATGACCTCTTTAGCGGCGAAACGGATGGATTTGGAATAGGATTTGCGTTGATGTCTGCGGATATCGTTCCATCCCGTGGGATCGCTTTTTTGCGATTTTGCTTGGCGCGGATCAACGGTGTGTCTGGCCCCGTAGCCATAATAAAAAGCGGATTTTTTCAACTTCTTGCGCCATACGATTTTTACGCGATAGCATTCGTAAGTATCGATAGAGGATGCAAAGGGCGAGTTATCAATTCCGACGAAAATTTCTTCTCCGGGCTGCAGTAAATTATCGGCCTCAAAATATAATCCGTTATCACTGAAGTTCATCATTTTGGCCCGGTGCATCACACCGGCCTTAATATTTTCAATGGTAACCGGGCAGCGATGATCGATGCGCACATTTTTTCTTTTTTCAGGATTGGTATCCATGTTAGTGTTTGTGTTTTTAAAGATTCACATTAAAAAAGCAGCGCCATAGCTTAGGACCCTGCTCTTTATTAACGAAGATGGTTTACTGAATCAGGAAATTAAAACTATCGCTTATTCCACTTCCATTTTATGCTGATTTCTTGACAATATGAATTGGAAGATATTTTCTCCTCAATTTGTCTAACTCGGCCCTAACGATGGTGAACATCTTGACGATGAAGGCGTTCATTTCCTGCATGGCCTCAAGTTGTGTCACGATCTCAGGATAAAGATGTTTGCCTCTGACCCGTTTGAGTTTTTTTTGCATTTCCTTGGACAACATTTCAAACCCGGGCGGGGCGTTTAAAATGGCGTCCAATAATGCCTGGTTGCTGCCATCCATAAGAGATTTTTTAAAATGAGATAATATCTGCGATTCGGTCATGCCGGCAAGCCGATCACGAATTTCACGCTCCTTCAGAAATTTAAGGAGACGGTCACCCCGCTCCCCGGGATCTTCTGATAGTTTGGCCTCCAGTTTATTGATTAAATCCGACGCGCTCCGTTTCGATTTCAAAATTTCAAGCTTGGTGATGGCTTTTTCCAGAATCTGACGTCGGGCAATGTTGCGATCGTTCTCGCCTAAATTCGCATCGTCCTGAATTCTTTGAAATTCGTTCATGGCAAAATTGCGCATGAGCAAAATATCATTATACACTTTTTCAACGGAAGCGGCCACATCTTCAGGAAGAATTTTCTGGGCCTTTGCCACCTGCAATCGAAGCTGGGGAATTAGATCGTCAAGCATTTTTCTTTAAATTTGTTTTTGTTAATAAAATTTGAAACGCTCAATTTAGGTTTTATACAATTCTAAACTATTATCGGTATAATGCGCTAAAATATTAAATAATAATGAATTATGCAAGATTTGTGCAAGGTTTGCAAATTTATTAAAAGTTATTTTAATAGAAATTACAAGCACTTATTTAAAAATACCGCCTAATTGCCCGGTGATAAGAAAAATATTTACCAATTTACTGAAGTACACTTCACAATTTAAGGAGTCTTCATTTATTAAAAAAAGGTTCGAAAGATTTGACTTAAAACGCTAAATTCCCTATACCCTATTTAAACAAGCAAAATTAAGATTCGTTTTTAATATGAATTTTACCGCAAAATCATACACCAGGACCCATTCGCAAAGGGCGACCTCTAAGGACGGCGGTAGGAAAGGCCATCCGGATCCACGGAAATATCCACGCAAGCCCTGTTTAAAATCCGTGTTTTTCAACTGTGGTGATCAAAGATACGGCGGTTTGATTAAAAATATCAGCCGCGGCGGTGTTTTTATTGAAACCTTAGATAAATTTTTTTTCGGGCAGTCAATCGAGCTGGTCATCCCGAACACCCGAATCGATCGGGGTAAACCCATACCGGGCTGGATTGTGCATTTGAGTGAAACCGGGATAGGCGTTACATTTAAAAGAATATTTGAAAGAAGATCGGGCAGGGAGCGCCGACATGCAATCGATCGCAGAAGCGGTTCAGACCGGCGCAAAAGCCATTTGCGAAAAAACCGTCGCAAAAAAAAGACACAACTCGACCCGATAATGAATTACTACACCTAACACATATCGGCCGGCTAACATCTTCTGCGCTTTTTTAGAAGTGGTTTCAAAACCTCAGATTAGGTCCAAGGGCAAGGCGTGGGCAGGCCGACTGGGAAAGGCGTTGTTCTCAGCATACACGGTATGTGAGCATTTACCGGAGGCCTGTGCTGCACCTTAATTTAAAAAATCAGATGCGAATCCCGCTTAGCGGGGCAACGCAGCCATTGGGCCTGCAGATGGGGTTTTGAAACCACTTTAGTCCAGCACAGCAACCGCTTCAATCTCTACCATAAAATCCGGCAAGAGCCAAACTTTCCACAATAAGCAGCGTATTGGTGGGTAGGGTTCCTGAAAAAACTTGCAGTCGCATCTCGAACGCTGCGGTAAGTTTACGATGTAGTCGTAATGGGTTACAGGTAGTCATTTTGACAATGTTTTGCTATTTTAAATCGCTCGGCGCACAAAAAAGTCGAATTGCCGGGAAAAATCGATCAAAGAATCCAGTTTGCTTTTTGCCCGGCCGGAATCAATGGACCCTTTTGCCCGCTCAACACCTTCCTTAAAATTGTCATCCAGCCCAGCCGCTACAAATGCCGCCGCTGCATTCAACAGCACGACGTCTCTTTTCGGCCCTTTTTCACCGTCTAAAACGTTTCGGATTATTTCGGCATTGGCCTTAGCATCCCCGCCCTTGATTGCTTCAGGCGCTGCCCGCTTGAAACCATGCGCTTCGGGGGTCATTTCAAAAGTATTTATTGCGCCGTCTTTCAGTTGAGAAACCTGGGTGATGCCACAAATACTGATCTCGTCAAAGGTTTCTTCTCCGCATACCACAAATGCCTGCCGCATACCGAGTTTTTGAAGAACCTGAGCCATCTTCTCGGTATGATGAGGCATCATAGACACCCAACACCTGGGCAGTTGCTCCGGCAGGGTTTACCAAAGGCCCCAATAGGTTAAAGATAGACCGCAGCCCAACCTGCTGCCGGGGTTCCGCCACCGCTTTCATGGCGCCATGAAAAAGCGGTGCATATAAAAACCCGATCCCGACATCCTGGATGCACTTCTCAACATTGGCAAAATTGATATCCAGATTTACGCCCAGGCTGATGAGCACATCAGCGCTGCCACACTGCCTGGAAGTTGCCCAGTTGCCGTATTTGGCCACCTTAAGCCCCGCACCGGCCACCACCAGCGCTGTTGCCGTAGAAATATTAAAGGTTTGGGTGCCGTTTGCTCCGTTGCCGTGGGTATCGAGGATCGTTTCCTCTTCGACATTGATTTCATCTCGATCAATATTAATCAAAGGTTCATCGAGCTCTGATTTTCCTTGTCTTGGCCTGCATGGCTTTAGCCGCCCCGGTAATCTCTTCGACGGTTTCGCCTTTCATTCTCAGGGCAGTGATAAATGCGCCGATCTGAGCCGGTGCCGCCATGCCGCTCAAAAACATCTCCATGACGTCGGTCATCTCTTTTTCGCTCAGGTGGTTTCCATTCGCTACCTGTGTGATCGCTTGATTGATCATGATTCAATACCTCCTTGTTTTTATTAGAACCCATCTCAAATTAAAAAAGGCCGCGGGATCTAAGCCCCACGGCCTTTAAATCGTCATCAAACAAAAAACCGTGGGCTCCTCGGGAGGAGGCCCACGGTTGTTAGCTACAACGTTATGTTAGTTTGCGATGGGTGGGCACAGCTCCCTGTTAGCGGTGCGCCACCACCAATTGGTGCATAATAGTTCCAAATCGGTTGTTTGCTTGAGCTTCATCATGATCTGAATAGAGGGGCCCCGTAAAAATGTCAAGTAAAAAAAATAAAAAGCGCTTGACAAGCGTTAGGAATCCCTTTAAAAAGCGTAAAAACCACTATGAGGAATAATGATGGTAACAACTGGACATAATATCGATCAATCCCGGCAGTACTTTTATTTTTATTTCTACCGGAGGGGTCTGCCCATGGGTTGATGGATCATCTAATTTGATTTTAAGCCGCGGGCAGACGAAAGCTCGCGGCTTTTTTGTTTTTAAAGGCCGTGAATAAAATTCACGGCCTTTTTTAAGCGAATTCAACGCGAAGGGGAAAAAAATGAAATCAACTGACGATCTGCGAATTAAGGGGTACCAACCGCTGACGGCGCCGCACATCTTAAAGCAAGAAATTCCAATCAGTAAAGCAGCAAATGAAACGGTTGTTTCGGGAAGAGCGCACATCGAAGCCATTCTGCGCAAGGAAGACCGCCGCCTGCTGGTGATTGTGGGGCCGTGTTCCATCCATGATGAAACGGCGGCGCTTGAATATGCATCCCGCTTGAACCGGCTGCGCAATCAGGTGGCCGATACCCTTTATGTCGTCATGCGCGTCTATTTCGAAAAACCGCGCACCACCGTGGGGTGGAAAGGTATGATCAATGATCCGGATCTGGATGGCACCTGCGACATGACGGCCGGATTGCGCAAGGCTCGTGGCCTGTTAACACAGATTAATGAAATGGGGCTGCCGGCCGCCACCGAGATGCTGGATTCGATCACCGCTCAGTATGTCGCCGATCTGGTCAGCTGGTCGGCCATCGGGGCCCGCACGGCCGAATCCCAGAGCCACCGTGAAATGGCCAGCGGTTTATCCATGCCGGTGGGTTTTAAAAACAGCACGGACGGCAATCTGTCATCCGCCATCAATGCATTGACGGCCGCACGCGCCCCGCAAAGTTTTCTGGGAATCGATCAGGACGGCAAAACCTGTGTGGTTAAAACCAACGGGAATCCATGGGTGCATATCGTTTTACGGGGCGGCAAAAGACCCAATTACGACCCCATCAGTCTGGAGGAAGCGCGCCTGAGGCTGATTGAAAAAGATCTGCCGGAAGCGATTATGGTGGACTGCTCGCATGCCAATTCAATGAAAAAATACCAGGGACAGGCCGTGGTCTGGAAAAACGTCATTGGTCAATACCTGAGCGGTAACGAAGCCTTGATCGGTTTGATGCTCGAAAGCAACCTGCATGAGGGCAATCAGACTTTTGCCGGTGACGCTTCAGCATTAAAATACGGGGTTTCCATTACGGATGAATGCATTTCATGGGAAACCACCGAACAATTACTGCTGTGGGCGCATGCGGCGCTTCGGCAGGCGGATCCGCAAAAATATCAACAGGCATCATAAAAGAATGGAAACGATTACCATAGACGCGAATTCAGGCCCGTCACACATTTTAATCGGTGAGCGCCTGGCGAACCTGCAGCGATACGTTCCGGTGGCAAAGCCGATTATCATCACCGATGTTAATGTTGGCCAATTGTACCCCCTGGAGTCAATGGCCAGCGATGTGATCACCATCGGCACCGGGGAAGAAATCAAGACGCTGGATACCGTGCGCGATATTTACGCGCACCTGGTATCATCCGGGGCGGATCGCTCCGCATTTATCGTCGGTATTGGCGGCGGTATCGTCTGCGATATTACCGGTTTTGTGGCTTCGACCTTTCTGCGGGGGGTGCGCTTTGGTTTTGTGGCCACTACCCTGCTGGCTCAGGTGGATGCCAGCGTCGGCGGTAAAAACGGTGTTAATTTTAAAGGATACAAAAATATGGTCGGGCTGTTTCATCAGCCTGAATTTGTCATCTGTGATCCTGAATTATTAAAAACGCTGCCGCGGAAGGAAATCTCGTGCGGCCTGGCCGAAATCGTCAAACATGCGGCCATCGCGGATGCCGATCTATTCGCTTATCTTGAGAAGCATGCTGAAGACATCTTGGCGCTGGACCGCCAGGCGATTGAAAAGCTGGTGCGGGTGTCGGTGCGCATCAAATCATCGATTGTCAGGCGGGACGAAACCGAAAAAGGCGAACGCCGTTTACTGAACTTCGGTCACACCTTCGGGCATGCGATTGAAAAAGTGACCGGTGTGGCACACGGTGAGGCGGTCAGTACGGGTATGGTGATTGCGTCAGCCCTGTCTGTTAAAAAAGGCCTTCTGTCAGCGGAAGAAGACCAACGGCTGCGGGCCGTACTGCAAAATTTAAAACTTCCGACCCGTTTGGAGGCGCAACCCCAAAAAATCCTGGATGCCATCGCAAAAGATAAAAAAAGGGCGGGCGACCGCATCCATTTTGTTCTGTTAAATGGAATCGGCAGTGCCCGGGTGGGTCAACTTACCTTGCAGGAACTCAAGGATGACCTGTAAATGAATAAATCGAATACATACAAAACCGGCGGCGATCCGAATGCGGATATCGGCGTGCTACGTCAGGCCATCGATGAGATCGATGAAAAAATTTTGGACTTAATCAATCAGAGGCTTTCTCTGGCAAAACAAATCGGCGATTTTAAGAAACAGGGCGGCATTCAGATTACAGACAGCGGGCGCGAAAAAGAAATTTTGAACCGCTTGCTGGAGAAAAACAATGGCCCCATGGGCGACGGACGGGCTGCGTAATATTTTTGAAGCCATCATCGCTGAGGGCCGCAATGTGCAACGCACGGGTTAAAGCGCGAAAGAGTGAAAGCAAAAATGATTGATGCAGATACATCCCTTTTTGGCCTGATCGGAAATCCGGTGGCGCATAGCTTAAGCCCGGTGATGCACAATCAGGCGTTTGCAGCGACCGGTTACAACGCGGTTTATTTAGCGTTCAGGGTCACTGATCCGGGTAGCGGCGATAAAAGGCATCAAGGCTCTGAATTTTAAAGGTGTCAGTGTCACCCTGCCTCACAAAGTTGCGGTTATGGAATATCTCGATGAGATCGACGAGACAGCAGCACGGATCGGAGCGGTCAATACCATTGTCAACAACCAGGGCAGGCTGATCGGATACAACACCGACTGTCCGGGCGCCCTGGAAGCTTTGAGGACCCGGACCTCGATAAAGGATAAATCGGTGGCACTCATCGGTGCCGGCGGGGCGGCCCGGGCCATCGGATTCGGCCTGGTGGCTGCCGGCGGGCGGGTGACCATTCTGAACCGCACGCGGGTATCCGGAGAGCGCCTGGCGGCGGATCTGCAGGTGCAATTTTTACCTTTAGACGAATGGGCACCAAACCACTATGAGATTCTGATTAACACCACGCCGGTTGGCATGCATCCTGACACCGATGCAACCCCGATTCCGAAGGAGGACCTATCAAAAGATATGGTGGTCATGGACATCGTCTACAATCCGCTGGAAACCCGACTTTTAAAGGAAGCCGCCGCCGGTGGATGTCGCATCATCAATGGCGTTGACATGTTTGTATTTCAGGGAGCGCAGCAATTCGAGCTGTGGACCGGCAAAAAGGCCCCGGTGGAGTGTCATGCGGAATGCGGTTTTGGAGGCTCTGAAGAATAGATTTAGTTTAGGTGTGATCGGGTAATTCAGGATCGACAATGCGTATGCATGACAAACCTGAACACTGATCACCTGATTTATTAAAAAGGCTTAAAGGTTAACTCACAAACAAATGAAAGAAATAAAGACTCATAAAATTAACAACTGCCGGGTGACAGTGCCCGGCTCAAAGAGCTATACGCATCGCATGTTGATTGCGGCGGCCTTGGCCAAAGGCGTGTCTACCCTTAAAAACGCCCTTGTCAGTGAAGATACGCAATTTACTATGGATGCCCTCAGGCAGATGGGGATTCAAATTGAAGTTAACCGCGCTGAGGTGCGGGTTGATGGAAAGGGTGGCCGTTTGGAACCGTGCGACGCACCGATCTATCTCGGGAATTCCGGAACCTCCATGCGCCTGCTAACCGGAGTGGCGGCGCTGGGCAAAGGAACCTATACCCTGACCGGCAATGCCCGTATGCAAATGCGGCCGATAAAGGACCTGCTGGTGCAATGCAACAGATGGGCATTAAGGCTCGATCCGTTAAAGACAACGGTTGTCCGCCGGTAGAGGTGGCCGGCACAGCGATCGACGCCGAACAGGTGGACATTAACTGCCAAAACAGCAGCCAGTATCTTTCGGCACTACTCTTGATGGCGCCTTGCACTTCGCAGGGACTTGAAATCCGGGTAGCCGGCGGCCCACCGGTATCCAAACCCTATGTCGACCTGACGGTGGCATTGATGGAGATCTTCGGTATCCGGCTCGATCGCAGCGGTTATCAAAAATTCCAAGTTCCGGGAGGGCAGTTTTATCGTGCCGGAAAATATGTTGTGGAAGCGGATTGCTCGCAGGCTTCCTATTTCTGGGGCGCGGCTGCTATTAGCGGTGCTGAAATCAAGGTGGTGGGGATACGGGCAGATTCGGCCCAGGGGGATCTGCGCTTTGTCGACATGCTGCAACAGATGGGGTGCCGCGTTTCCAGGGAATCAAACAGCATCGCTGTTGCCGGCGGGATCACTTTCCGCCATTGAAGCCGATCTGGCGGATATGCCCGACCAGGTCCCGACGCTGGCCGTGGTGGCGGCATTTGCCACGGGTACAACCGTGATTAAAAATGTCGCCCATCTTAAATCAAAGGAGAGCGACCGTTTAAGCGCCACGGTAACCGAACTTAAAAAAATGGGCATCGACGCCACTTGCACCGCAAACGCCCTGGTCGTCAAGGGCGGAAAGCCAAAAGGTGCCATAATTGACACTTATAATGATCACCGCATCGCCATGAGTTTTGCCATGGCGGGATTGAATGTGCCGGGAGTATGCATCCGAAACGAAGGCTGTGTTGAAAAATCCTTTCCGGCCTTCTGGCAGGTTTTTGAGGGATTGTATCCGTCATGAATCTTTTTTTGACCGGGTACCGCTGCAGCGGTAAAACAACCATCGGCAAATCAATTGCCAGGAGAATTGACTGGTCTTTTGTGGATTCCGATTTGCTTGTCACCAAAAAAAGCGGAAAAAGTATTCAAGACATCATCGACACAGAAGGCTGGGACGCTTTTCGCCGCATGGAGCGTTCGGCATTGCAGCAAATCTGCGCAGATGATCGCCAGGTAGTGGCCACCGGTGGCGGGGTTGTGCTTGACCCAATCGAATATCAAGGCAATGAAAACCAGCGGTATTGTTATCTGGTTAGATGCAGGCGCTGAAACCATTCAGAAAAGAATGCTGCGGGATAAAAACACCGACGATTTTCGACCGGCATTAACCGACAAGGGGTCCCAGCCGATCTGCTTAACCGTTTCGAAGTAATCATGACTTGGTCCCCTAGGTGTGCCGTGCTTGTCAATTCAGACGCTGGTTGTTACCTGGCCACGTCCGTCGTGGAGTGGCGGCCATTTTTCGCTCACCGATCGACATTTGCCTGCGGCCGGCGCCGGCGTGAGATCGTCGTGCCGGCCGATGCATTCCGCGGCCGGATGGCCGACTGCCTATCGGCCGAGATTCAACTGCCCCCGGCCTGCTCCCCGACGAGTCGAGGGGCCTCCGGGCAATGCCTTCTTGGCCGCATCCTATTCATTGCGGCCGCGGCAGCAGGTGTGACCGAGAAAATAGTTTTTTTTGTTGCCCCGCGTGGTGACGACCCGCCGCAGGGGCAGAATGCCAGGCGCCCCGTCGTAGTGCCAGCAGCGGGGAACGGCCGGGCGCTACCCGGACGAAGTGACCGAAGTGGCTTCATTCCGCAGGATCCGATTCTGCTCGCGTTGGCGCAACCCGAGTTCCTGCTTGGGCTTCCAGTCGTCCGCGCAGCGCAGGCAGTCTTGGGCCCGAACCGCATCACCGAGTTTCTGATACGCCATGGCCAAGACATACAGATCCGTGGCGTTCAGCCTGTCGCTGGTCTTGGCCAGTCGGTCCTCGAACCAGGCAACGGCCTCTGGAATCCGATCATTGCGATAGAGAGCCAGGCCGATCGTGTTGGCGACGTTGCGGTCATGTTCGACCTCGAGCGTTCGGATCTTCTCTGCCAGCAACAGGGCAATCGTGGGATGGCGCAGCGAGATATCTGGGCCCACCATGGGCCGCGCCGCCATGTCCAGGGAAAGCGGGTCGTTTCGCGTCCGGTTCAAAAACTCGACCCGGTCGGCGGCGGCCTGATCCGGATCGCCAAGCTGGGCGTGGCACTCGGCACGCAACCCAAACGCGAGGCGGGCGAGGATCTGATTCGATTCGATCACGCGGGAACAGTCCGCGACGGCAGCGTGGTATCGTCCCAGGCGAAACTGCCATTCGGCGCAGGAGGCGAAGCTCGACATCGTCGCTGCGCTGCAGCACCCAATTGGCATCCTCAATCGCCCCGGCAAACCCTCGCTGCTCGGCCTGCACATACGCCCGCCATTGTCGCGGCGTAATGGCAGCGGGAAGTCGCTCACAGGCCCGAGTCAACAGTCCAAGCGCTGCGCAAGTCATAGTGCCTGATGGCTCCCATGCCTGCCGAGAACGCCGCGTAACCGTCCTGCACGTTTTGCTCAGCTTTCTCCCTGGCTCGCCGATCGACGAGTTCCAACAGTTCGTCGGCCGTCTTGATGTTCTGCAGTTCGGGCGCCACCACGATCTCCCACGAACCTGCACCCGCCCTCGCGGCCCAGGGAAACGGAGGCGATTTCCAGTCCAAGCCAAACTTTTTCAATTGGGTTCGAATCCGGCGCAAGTCGAACATCACGCAGGCCGCGTCCTGCTGCCGACAAAGCACGAGATGGCCGCTGGGGGAGCAAAGAGGCGGTGCAAGCCTCGGGCCCTTCCAGTCGAGCCAGTGAGCGACCGGACTCCGCTTCGACCAAGCCGATGATACCCGCCGAATCGCAGGTCAAAATCTGCGTGCCATCGCGTGAGAGATCGAACGACACTCCAGCGTCGTGCACGGCCGAACGTTGCCACGTGCCGGACCTCACCCGCCCACCTCCGGCAAGCAGCCACTGACCGTCACGACTGAAGCGGGGTACGCTTGGGCCTGGGAATGACTGGATGGCGACTGTTGGCGCTTTGCTGTCGACCACGCGGGTGAGCGCCAGTTTTCCGTACTCAGCGCGACATATTGCCCGTCGGGCGAAACCGCACACCGGGTCCCCGACTGCTGGCCGAGCACCTTCCGCGCGGCGGGCTCGCCGGCCGTCTTGATCCAGCAGCCCGCATACTCCTGCGTGCCCATGCCGTTCCAGGCCCCAGCCGCCAGGACCGAGCCGTCGTCGCTGGTGCCGAGATACACGTTTCCCCCGCCGGCAAACAGGTGCACCCGTTCGGGACAACCCAGCTCCAGCCGCAGCCTATCGCCCTGGGTGACGCGACAGGGCCAGCGCAAGAAACCTCCCAGCCCGCTGACGTACAAGTTACCGTTCGCATCGAAGCACACATCGTAGGCACCGAAGTCGTTCCACGTCGTTCGCAGCAGCACATCGCCCGTGTCCGTGGCGACCAGCTGGATTCCATCTTTGACGCCGACCGCTACGACCGCGCCGGTCGGATCAAAACTCAGATTGGCTGCCGCCACGTCATTCGGCTGCATCAGCGGGTAGTATTCGTAGCCTGACGCCAGCGACATGACTCCAAATCGCTGCGGCTGATCCGGCGAAGCAAACAGGCCAGCGATGCGTCCCGCCGGATCGAGTTTCAGATTACACACGGCGAATAGCCCGTTCAGCGCTCGGGATCGGAAAAGCGCGTCACCGCTGTAGCTGTCCACCAACGTCAACCGATGCGACCAACCCAGCATCAGCAGCCGATCTCCCTGGGAGTTAAACCGTACGCAAGAGCCCCCACCGGCCGCTTCCCGCGACGGTCGATCCGTACGGACCAGACGGGCCTGTCCCTCAGCTGCGTCGAATTCGTACCAATGGGTGGCATCGCCATGGGCGTTTATGATCACCAATCGCTGGCCGTCGGGCGACCAATCCGCGCACCCAGTAACCGGGATAGTCGTCTTCGATTCCCGGCCGGAGCTGCATCACCGTCTCGCCGGTCCGCCAGTTGCGGACGTGGATTTCATCGCGGAAATAGGAGTGGAGCATCACGAGTGGGTGCGTCGGATGGAGTACGATCTGCGGTTCGCGAGAGAAGGGCGCGGTTGGCAGTTTCGCCAGGGCTTTACCGGTCGGGACGTCGATGATCATCACTTCATTGCGATCGGCCACCGCCAGCAGCTTCCCATCACGAGCAACATGAAAGCGCTCGCAGCCCGTCTCATGAGACCATTGTCGCCGGGGTCGGTCCGCCGACACGTCCCACAGCTCAAACGCAAGACTCAACTGGCCCGTCACGAGTAGCCGGTCGTTGCCAATGAAGTGGACGAGAACATCCTGGTCCAGTCGTGGAATGCGGGCCAAGTCCCGGTGATCGCTACGGCGACGCAAGCGGATATCCCCCGTGGCGAACGCAATCGCATAGCGCCGACCGTCGTCGCTGATCGTCCCCACCCGGACGGCTTCCGCTTCCGTGCGAAACGCCTCGACGTAGGCATCGGGCAGGGCGAGTGCCGCGATGGCCTCGTCACGCAGCGGATCGAACCAGTCGGTCGGTTGTTCCAGATCGCGTCCGATTTCCACGGCCTGTCGCAAAGCCGCGAGTGCCTCAAACCGCTGCCCCGGCCGACGGCTGAGCCGGATGCCATGGGCGCGGCCCACGGCTGCCTCGGCTTGCCCTGCACGGGCGGCTCGTTCCGATTTTTCGGAGCGTGCTCGGGCGACATGCAGACGCTGGGCGAAAACCAGCGACCCGGCCGCAATGAGAATCAGCAACAGAATCGAGGCGATGGCCAGGGACGAAGCGGCCGGATATCGCCGAAACGTACGGAGGGCGGCCTCCCTCCAATTCTCCCGACGCGCGGTAATTGGCCGATAGTGGAGGAACCGCGTCAAGTCGTCCGCCAATGCGGCCGCGCTGCTGTAGCGATGATGGGGTTCCTTACGCAGGCACTTATGCGCAATGGTCTCCAAATCAACGGGCACGCTGGGCTCCAGCTGCCGCACGAAGACCGGTTCCTGGTCCCGAAGTTGTACCAGCGTTTCCGACAGAGTGGTTCCGCGGAAAGGAGGTCGACCAGTCAGACACTCGTACAGAATCGCGCCGACGGAATAGACGTCCGCTGCCAGACCGATTCGCTTCCCGTCGCCCCAGGCCTGCTCAGGGGCCATGTAGGCCGGCGTGCCCATAACACTGCCGGTGGCGGTTGCCGCCAGGTCGCTGGTGAGCAATTTGGCAAGTCCGAAATCCGAGATTTTTGCCGTGGGGAGGGGGATGTTGGGATCGGTGAGAACACATTGCGTCGGTCGTCTGTCCCCACTCGACTCTTCCGGCGTCCCATTCCACTGCAGCAGGACATTTCCCGGCTTGAGGTCCCGATGGATGATCTCACCCTGGTGTGCCGCCGCCACGCCCTGGGCAACTTGAAGAATCAACTCGGCGGCCACGCGCGGCGGCAGAATTTCACCCCGGATGTGGGACGCGAGACTGCCACCGGAACAGTATTCCATCGCCAAGGCAGGCAGACCGTTCAGCTGCGTGATGTCATGAATCTGTACGATGTTGGGATGACGGACCCTGGCAATGGCCTCGGCTTCCTGGCGAAAGCGAACGACGTCACTGTCGGCCGCGTCGATGCCGGCTCGCAGGAGTTTAATGGCCACGACCCGCTTCAATTGCGTATCCCAGGCACGGTAGACCACCCCCATCGCACCTTGACCAATCGGCTCGCATAACACGTAACGGTCCGAAACGGCCAGCGTTGTGGCCCAAGTAGGGGCGGCGTCGAGTACTGCGTCGTCGGCGATCAACAGGTCGATTTCCCGTTGAACTTGCAGCAGTTCCGCGAGTTCGGGATATCGCTGCTGGTACTCCGCAAGCGCTGGATGATCACCCGCCTGCTCGCGCAACTCGAGTTCATTGTGGATCAGTTCCAGGAGCAGCTCCTGGTGAAACTTTGTGCCGCGAAGTTCTTCCGCGAGCGCATCGACGGAGGAGCCACGGCCGAGTGCCCAGTCCCGCTCTTGACGTGCGAGGATCGCGGCAAGGTGCGGCTCCCACTCGTGCGCGTGAACGGGAACCGAGGAAGTAGTGGGCTCCGGAGGGGGATCAGGCATCGTCCAAGCCCAGCCGCAACTCGCAGGCGGCCCGCCGCAGGGCGCGCGAGAGCCGCTTTCTCAAGACGACCGCAGAGGTGGCATCGATTCCTGCAATCCGGTCCCAGGCTATCCCCTGTCGCCGAAGTCGAAAAGATGCGCCGCTCGTCGGGAAGAAGACGGCGGTCGATTTGCTCCAGCAGATCAGCCGTCAGCGCCCTCGTGTGGGGATCGGACGAAGCGTCCGTGGAAAGATCCTGCTCCTCTCCCCAGGAAATCGTCCTTCGCCGATCACGACGCTGCGCCCATTCTCGACGATTTAACGCCGCCAACTTCCGCCGGGCGATGGTGAAGAGAAGATTTTGCATCGCCTGCGGGCTGTCCAGCTGAAACTCACCCGCCGCACAACGAATCAGAAAACTTCCCAACGCTGATTGACAAACGTCGACCGAGTCCGCGGCCGCTTGCAGCGGCGTCCGAGCCAAACGCCGGCGAATCGAGCGGCGGATAAACGGTTCGTACTGGGCGACGAATTCTCCAACTGCCTGGGGATCACCCATCCGCAAAAGTTGCAACGTCTCGGAAAACTCCATCTTGACCGCTCGCTCATCCTTCGACATGGCCGCTGCGATACGCAGACGACGAATCGCTCTATCTTACGGCGATCAAGTTGAGAAATCAAACAAGTCGCACCGGGGGCCCGACGGATAGCAGTCTTAATCGCTGCGAGTCCACGATAGCCTCCAAACACGTTTCGAATTTTTCCTTGATCGGGGAGGGACTGGCGCCGGCCGCCCAGCGGCCCGTCAGCGGCTGGAGGCCGGCTATCTGGGAAGGTTCGAGGCCGCCGAATGCAAACGCCCGTTTCCGATGACCATTACGATGACGTCCCGCGGTAATCGTTCGGACAGCAGCCAGCCATCGGTCCGTCGCAACCTCGGCGGCGACGGGTGGCACGTCCCAGAGCCTAAGCGGCCGATTTGTAGTCACCTGGACGTCTTGACCGGCCGGACTCGCACGGAGTCCTCGACGCCTGCCACTTGGCCAAGAATCAGAGATTTGCCGGAAAACGCAGCGCGCCATCCAGCTCTGCCGAATCGGCGGGCAGACTCATGTCGGGTGGCGAATTTGCTTCAGCGAACAGGTCGGCCAGATGTTTGAGCGGCACGAGATCGTACCGAAAGCTCTCCGAATAATGACGAACCAGCGACGGTTCGCACCGGCATCTCACCGTGGTAATTCTCAGCGCTGGGCGATCCAGATAGATGAAGGGCCCCATCCGCTGGGGACCGGGAGGAACGACACGCGCCACCACCGTATCCGGGCATCTCTGGAGTTCGGCCTCGGCGGCGAAACGGCGCCCCGGCAGTGGATCACCAAACTGCCGCGCCGCGGCGCGTTCGAATGGCTTGGACACGTAGAGCACTCGCGGAGACGGGTCGTCTGAAATCAGTTCCCAGACAAACGCAAACCCTCGTCGATTGAGCGTCTGACGAAAACCACGCTTCTGGGGAGGCCCGCCCCGGGATGGGGGAGGGTAAAACCAGACAAACGTCTGTTGTACGAATCGTTGTTCACCAATCCTCACGTCGCTCGACGTCGTGTAGACGGTTGGTCGCCGGGTATCGATCGACACACCGCGACTTCCCACCGTGAGGGCTCCCCACCGCTCGAACGGCGCTCCGCCAACCGTTTGCGGAGAATACTCCTGAACGACCAAGGGAGCCATCCAGACACGATCGCCCACGGCTGGATTATTGTCGGGCGAGATGAAAACGGCCCGGGGGAACGTCGTCTCGGTACGATCGCGCACGGCCTGGTGGTGTTCGACTAGCGCGACCTCACCTGCCACCAACGACTGATGATCGTGTCCCAAGAGCGCCGAAAACGGATGCAACAACAGGATGTACGCAAAGCAAGAAATGTAGAATCGCTTGGCCATGGGCACAGTATATCCAGAATCTGAAAGCATTTCTCGTGGGGGAATGCCGGTTTGTAAGGCCGCTTGCTGCTGAGCGCGTCAGAGACATCCGCGGCCGCTCGACGAGCGGTCGCGGAGCTGAGAATCTCGTGTCGGAGCGCCCGTTTTTGCCGCGTGACGCGAGCCTCGACGGTTCGCTGCACGTGTCTGATTTCAATGCCTGGAACACGGAACAGCTTGACCGTCGAGGCGTTCGAGGGGAAGATGCACATGCTCGAACGCGTGTCCACCGACAACGACTGTGCAATTCAAGTGCAATGCAGTCGTTCTCCGGTTGTATCGGCATGCGACCGGCCAAAATGAGGGGCCCCAATGCCATGAGCCCACTTCTTAAAGACCCCGAGACACATGATGTGGTCGCGAATCGACTCGGCTTCGCCCTGGTCGCTATGGTCTCGTTGCTTTCGGTTCATTGCCCGACGGCGTGGGGACAGATCGATTTCGAAAAGGAACCGATCAACTACGGCACATCGTCCACGAATGACCCGGTGGCCGAACTGCAGGAGCGGATCGATTCTGGCGAGGTGCCGCTCGCATTCGACGAGAAGCATGGCTACCTGCGTTCAGTGCTAGAGCTGCTCGGCATCCAGCCGTCGTCTCAAGTGCTCGTCCATTCGAAGACCAGCTTTCAGTTGCGACGG
Organism: uncultured delta proteobacterium; assembly: GCA_963706575.1. GTDB lineage: Bacteria > Desulfobacterota > Desulfobacteria > Desulfobacterales > JAHEIW01 > JAHEIW01. The sequence goes on from CAVPNL010000015.1 coordinate 513,957, forward strand.
ATTTCACCGAGCCGACCCCGTGCCGTCTATTTCAACGACGAGTCGTATGTTGGATGGGTCCAGCATGGCGACGTGATCGAGGTGATGGCGACCGATCCTGTTCAGGGCGAAGTCTTCTATACGCTCTTTCAGGACAAGGATGACCACCCCGAGTTGATCCGCGACCGCGGCCAATGCATCACCTGCCACGCATCATCGCGTACTCAAGGTGTTCCCGGCGGATTGGTGAGGTCCGTTTTCGTGGATGCGGGCGGCCAGCCGCAGTATGGTTCGGGCACGTTCACCATTGATCACCGCAGCCCGTTCGCGGAGCGCTGGGGAGGGTGGTATGTGACGGGAACGCACGGCCAGATGCGGCACATGGGGAACGTCGTCGCGAAAAATCGGCAGCACCCGGAAGCGCTGGATCGCGAGGCGGGGGCGAACGTCACCGATCTTTCTGACCGTCTCAACGTATCGCCATACCTCACGCCTCACAGTGATCTCGTGGCGTTGATGGTGCTCGAGCATCAAACGCAAATGCAAAACTATCTGACGCTCGCCAGTTACGAGTGTCGCTCCGCCGCACATTACGACGGCGTGATGAACACGGCACTCGACCGGCCGAAAGATTTTGTCAGTGATTCGACTTCGCGCCGGACCGAGTCGGTCGGTGACAGGCTCTTGCGGTACATCCTGTTCGCCGATGAATTCCCATTGACGTCGCCTGTCGAGGGAACGTCGACTTTTGCCAAGGACTTTGAAGCTCGAGGTCCGCGTGACAGCCGAGGGCGTTCGCTGCGCGATTTCGATTTGCAGAGCCGGATGTTCAGGTATCCCTGCAGCTATATGATCTACTCGCCGTCGTTTGATCGGCTGCCGGATCCGGTGAAACAGCATGTTGTCAAGCGCCTTCACGATGTGCTTACGGAGAAAGAGGACGACCAAGAGTTCTCGCATCTCTCGACCGACGATCGCCAGGCTATTCTGGAAATTCTGGTCGAGACGAAGCCTGACTTGTGGGGAAGCTGATGTGAACGTTGCCGGGATCCCGCGTCTCACGTGGTGCGGGAACTTGCAGCGCCCGCCGACAACGTCACGACGCTGCCGAAAGCGCGACGGTTGGACTCGATCGCCGAATCGGGGGCGAAGTGCCGATTTCGAATCAGTCGCTTCTCCCGTGGTCCTCGCACCGGGCTATTCGACTCTCAACGTTCAACGCCTGCGGGGTCAGTTCCGCCGCGACTGGCGACGGCGCTCGCCAAAAACGTGAAATGTCGCGGCGGAGGGACCGCGAAAACAGAAAACAGGGGCTGACGACGCACAGCCTCCCACGCCGCGCCCGCTCCTGCTCCTGTTCCCGCTCCAGTCCTAAAGGCTGCGTTCATTCCGCTGGTCGCGTCATGGGCAGTTCTCCCGTGTTTTTCTAGCTGTCCCGGGGCGTGCACGGGACCGCCAAAGGGTCGTCACACCGCAGTTTCCGCGGCGGCTCCCGCGTGCTGGGGAGCGTGAACCAGGTGCTTGATTCGCTCGACAAAGTCACGGCCACCGACATCCGCGCGAGAGATTGGGCTCGGGCGTCCTGAAAAACAGGTGCACATGATTGGGCAGGCAGACGATGCTGAAGATCACGAAGCCGAACTTGTCGACGGTGGCCTCCAGGCCGTCGAGAAACCGCCCGTAGTGGCGTTCATCCCGAAAGACTGTCTGCCGGCCATTGCCGCGGGGCATGGCGTGGTAGGTCGCACCAGGAAACTCGACTCGTAACGGTCGCGCCATGCCCGAGAGCCTATCACACGCTCACCGACCCCCAATCCGAAAAAACGGATCTGACCCCGCAGCCCCCTCGAACCCGACCGGATTTGCGCAGCCGAGCCCCGGCGCAGCCGCCCGATGGAGTAGATGTAGGTCCCGTCGGCCTCGCCGGGACCTGATGGGCGAGTGACACGTGACGGTTGAGTGGCGCCCGGTGGACGAGTTCCAGTGACGCCCGATGGAGTGGATGTAGGTCCCGTCGGCCTCGCCGGGACCTGATGGGCGAGTGACACGTGACGGTTGAGTGGCGCCCGGTGGACGAGTTCGCAGTTGTGCCCCGTGGGCGAGTTGGAACTGCGAGATTGCGCGAGGCTGCGAGACCCTTGTTTGACCAGCGCTGGCGTGGGAGGATCACACCGCCGCGGGCGTAGCTGGAGTGATAGGAAAGCTACGGCCGTAGCAAAGACGGTTGACTCGGTGACGAACGTGGGAAGCAATGCGTCACGTCGCCGCGAGTGAGACCGGAAATAGGAAAGCGATGCCAGGCCATCGCACTCCAAAGACGCGCATGATCGCCGTCACCCAGGGCGTGGACGCACCGAGCTTCGCGAGCTGTGCGGCCCCCAGCACGACGGACGAGGTTTGTGCGGCGCTTCCTGAAGTGGGTGGGGCTGGTCCCGGCCGCGTCGGGTTGGCCCGTGTGGCGCAACATGGTTCCCGGCCACGTGCGGGAGCGAATCCGCCAAGAGCTGGAATCGGCTTCTGCCGCGCGGCACGAGGTGGCAGAAAATCGTTCGGCCACTCATCGGGGTCGCCCACCACCACGGGAGGTAGCCAGCGCGTCATGACACGGACGTCGATCACGCCCGCCGACGACGATTTCTTGATCCCACGAGACCGTGGCCGGTTCGCGGTCCGCGCCGAGGGTGAAATTCAGCCCGAAAACGGGCGTTTTCAGCACTTCGGTCGGCCGCAGTTCGTCTTCTCGACCACTCCGGGCGACGCCGACGTGCCTTGCCGACGTCACTCTTGACCGACGCCACCGTGCGCAACGGGCGATTGGTTACCCAACAAAGGAAGACACCGGCCCCGCTGCCGATTCAGTCACGGTGGGGGCTACTCGGTGCTATTCTCTTCTGGACAGAGCCCCGTCCCCTTGCGGGCGGGAGCGTCAGGTGGTCAGCCTACGAAAGACCGCACGAAGTAGATGTCGGTCGAGCCACAAATCGCGATCATCGTTCGCCCGTGGCCGAGACCGAAAGCGAGCGCCCCGTGGTATCGTGCGAGTGAGGGCGGCCAGGTCCACTCCCAGGTCCCGTCCAGCGGCCAACGCCATGAAGGATTTCGGAGCGTGGATCACCTGCCTGCGGCAAGTTCCGCCGCCTGCCGGCGTAAAGCGTTACGTGTCTTCGCTGCGGTGCGGAACCGGCAACGCATGCCTGGCCCGTTCCGACGCGACGTAGCGAGTGGCAACTGGCCCCAGCCACGACCCCAACCAAGCGGCGCCCATTTCGGTCTCGGCCACGAGCGAACGACAGCTACGATTCCTGGCTCGACCGACGATTCGTGTTCGTGCTCGTCCGTAGGGTCACCACCTGACACTCCCGCCCGCAAGGGGACGGGGCTCTGTTCAGATGGGTGACCACCTGACGCTCCTGTTCCCGCTCCTGCTCCTGCTCCTGTTCCTGCTCCTTTTCCTTTTCCTGCTCCTGTTTCCCTGCTCCTGTTCCCGCTCCAGTCCTAAAGGCTGCGTTCATTCCGCTGGTCGCGTCATGGGCAGTTCTCCCGTGTTTTTCTAGCTGTCCCGGGGCGTGCACGGGACCGCCAAAGGGTCGTCACACCGCAGTTTCCGCGGCGGCTCCCGCGTGCTGGGGAGCGTGAACCAGGCGCTTGATTCGCTCGACAAAGTCACGGCCACCGACATGCCGCGCGACAGATTGGGCTCGGGCGTCCTGAAAAACAGGTGCACATGATTGGGCAGGCAGACGAAGCTGAAGATCTCGAAGCCGAACTTGTCGACGGTGGCCTCCAGGCCGTCGAGAAAGCGCCCGTAGTCGCGTTCATCCCGAAAGACCGTCTGCCGGCCATTGCCGCGGGACATGGCGTGGTAGGTCGCACCAGGAAACTCGACTCGCAACGGTCGCGCCATGCCCGAGAGCCTATCACACGCTCACCGCCCCGTTTATCCGAAAAAACGGATCTGACCCCGGCGCAGCCCCCCAAATGGCTTGGCGACGAACACTATGCGGGGGGGCAGCTGGCCATCACGGAGTCCGTGACGATCGACGCCGGCGGGATTGGAGGAATCACGATCGCAGCTGCGCGTGGTGGTCGCTTTGTGTTCGATATAGGTGCAAGTAACGCGGAAGTCATATTCTCAGGCCTGACGATCACTGGCAACACCTTGTATGCTTTCAGCGGCGACATCTATAACAATGGCGGGACTCTGACGGTCGCCACTGCACCTCTCGCGCGGAGTATTCGTCGCCCTCTACCGGGTTGTCGGAACTCGCTGGTCTAGCGCACTACGGCCGATTGACGGAATCGGAGTGCACCCTCTCCATCTCAATTTGCCCCGGGACGCACGAAGAAGTCCTGAAAATCGGGGACTTTCTCGGCCGTGCCCTCCATGTCGTATTCCTCGGAGATCAGGCGACCAATGTACGCCTGAAGGGCCGTGCTATTTTCCGGGTCGACCTGATGCGTTGCCATTTCGCTGGCAAAGTTCAACAAGTCGTACACTCGGCACTTGGCGGGCAGCATCCGCTTGCGTTTTTCACTCAAGGTGTCCAGGTTGGCGATCCCGTATAGCTCGTGGGGGCGGCCGGTGACTTCGTAGAAACGTTTCAGGATGCCCGTTTTCAGGTGACCACGTTCTTGAAGTTGAACAAGCAGGTCGTAAAGCAGTTGCGTTTCGCGTAGAGAAGCCCAGGATGTCTGGGCGCTCTCGAATCGCTGCCAGAGGGCGGCGTAACCACTGTCATTGTCATAGGTCTCCAGCGCTCGCCGGATACTATAGGCGGGATCGTTGCCCGGATTGATGTCGCTGCGGAACGACCGCGTGTAGCCGACCATGCCATTCGTGCACTCCAATCGAAGCAATGCCAGATGGATTTTGGGAAGTCCGTATCCGTCGACCGGTGTCTGCATCACGAACCGGTTCTGGAAACGGTCGCCGCCGATTCTCACCGTGTGCTCTCCGGAACGTGGTGCGTGGGTGCCGGAAATAATACCGTCCCGATACACAACGTTCTGCCCGTCATACGTGCTAATCAGATCCCGCGCCGTCTTGTAGTCGACCACCGGACGTCCAGGGCGTATGACGGCCAGTAACCGAGCACGCTTCCGCTGACGTTCAATACAATACTGGAAACGTTCGCAGTCGGCCCGTTCGGCGATCCGTTCGAACACCTCCGCGTGGCTGAAGTAGCGAAAGGTCGTGTCACTGATTCGAAAACGAGTAAAAAGTGATTTCCAAAACCGCGGTGTAGGCTCCAGCGGCTCACCCTTCAATTCCATCTTGTCCACAATCGGCAAGCCGTTCGCACCTACTCTGGGAACGACGGCGCACAGGTCGCCTACGCGTGCCGTACCGTACTCAAATCTCGGTTGCATGACAAACTCCTTTTTCATCGAGCTATGGAAAAACCAATCCGACAATCGTGTGAACTCAGCGTTCAATGCCTGGGGGCACAAGACCCTTGCGTTGCCTCAGAAACGGTGGCAGCTGGGGGTCGCACTGCGCCATGCACCGCCGCGTGGCGCTGGCAACCGCCTCCATCTGCTGATTCATCGTGAGCGACATCCACTGACCATCGATCCAGACGTATTGCTCCCTCGGCTTGGCTGTCCTCAGGATCGGATATCGCGTGTGGCGGCACTGCACGATTTGCTTCGACCGTAGTCCGGAAAATGTGCGAAAGACACGACCGCACATCTGGATGGTGCACCCCTTTCCGGAAGGACGGCAGAAGACCGTGCGGAGTGACGGGCAGTCGAACCCTTCCGCCAGGACGGCCATGCTGATCAGCACTTGAATTTGGCCAGCGAGAAATACTTCAATCTGGCGCTCCCGATGGCTTGTCGCGGTCACGACTTCGGCCTGGATACCGGCTTGGGCCAGCGCCCGTTGGCACGTCAGACATTGCTGGTATCGGTGAAAGAACAGCAATGACCTGCCCCACCGTTTCGGCTGGCGGGCGAAGTGCCGAGCGACGGCAAGCGGTGTGTACTGTGGAATCGTGAAGTGACGGTAGGGGCTCAGGTATCCCGCCTGAATCAGCTGCTCAATCCCAATGTCGCGGAGGACCTGTTCAAAACACAGTCGGATTCGGTCGGTCCGCCAGGGCGTGGCCGTCAGTCCGAGCACCTTCTTGGGGCGAATCAGTGAGTGCAGTGTCGCCATCGTCCGGGCCCCGTCGTGCTGGGCCTCGTCGACTATCAGAAAGTCGACCTGGGGTGGGTTCGCATCGAACATCGAGATCAGCTCAAGCTGGACGCCAAACCCTCGCAGCCGGTTTTCGTTCGCGGCCTGGGCCAATAGGTTTCGCCGCATCGCTACCCATCCCACTCGGTATCCGTATTTTCGCTGCAGCCGTTGGGCCAACATCAGGCCCATGATGGTCTTGCCGCTTCCGGTGGGGCTCTCGATCAGCACGGACTCAGCCGCCCGTTGTCGGCGTCCAAAACGGTCGCGAAATGGCGCTCGGAACATCGCCGTGGCCTTCTCCACCAGACGCACCTGATAGTCCCGAGGCGCGAAAGCCGCGGGCTGATCGTCGCTGGGGTCGCTGGCAGCCTGATGTGGGCCCCGACCGTTCTTTGCCTTACTCTTTCGCACTGCCGCCTTCCGCACCTTAGTACGTGCCGCCATGCCTGTGCTCCCTCGGAAATCGCGTTTTTTTTGCCCTGGTGACCGGTTCATCCGCTGCTCAGCAGTTCGTTTCGTACGGGCGTGAATCCTAGAATCGCTCGATGACACGTTTGGTCACGCACCGGCAAAATTCTGAAAATTTTTTTTCGTGGCAGGCGGGCGACTCGACCATGGCGAATCCGGCCGAACGCCCAGATGCGTGGTCGGCAGGCCCTTCGTTCCGAAGAGATGGCCGAAGTGCTCGGCATCTCCGCCTCCCAGGCACACGACGTGCTGAGCCGGCTGCGCGGCGGCGGCTCGTCGCCCGCGTCCGACGAGCCGTATTTGCTGCCCACGCGCATCTCGCCCGGCGGCCGCTGGAGCCCGGGCCAGTACCTGCCCCTGGCCACCCTCATCGAGGACCGCGACGCCCAGTACCAGATCTGCCGGCCGGCCGCCTTTCATCGGTATGGACTGGGTTGAGGAGGTCTGCCATCGTCTCGAGGTCTACAACACGGCCAACTCGGGCGACCGCAAGATCGGCGCGTTGGAGTTCAGGAACGACTCCCAAAGAAACTCGAACGCGAAGTGACGCCCACGAGTCGCCTTCATTCCGTGGTGCCCGACTCGAGCAAAGCAAGGCAGCGTTGATCGACGCTGGGGAGTCGTGATGAACGCCTGAGACGCCGACCAACTACCACGAGGGCGGCCGGCTGTTTCACGACGCCACCCGCTTTACCGCGGCCGAGACCGGTTTTAGCGAACTGCTGATCGAGAAGGATTACTTCTGCACGTGGCCGAACAGGCCGTTCGGTTCGTGGCGATTCACCGGCGGATTACGCAAGGTACACGCAGTAAAGACGGCTGCCGCTGGTGCGAGAGGATCTGGACCGTGATCCCAACGTGCGACCAACAACAGCGATCGGTATTTGAGTTCTTGTGTGTGGCCGTGACGGAGCACTTTCGCTCTGAACCGGCTCCCTCTCTTGTGCCGGACAGGTCCTAAATGACCGAGCGGGATTCGGCAACATCGGCACAGAAGGAGACCGAACTCCGAAGCACGTCGGGTGTCGCGCAATTGCACTCGGTCGTTTAGCACCAACACGTGTCTCCCGAAACTGATCCGTCTTTCTCTCCCAACAACCGTTCCATCGCCGCACGTTTGCGCGTCGCTATCTCATGGGTTGAAATCCGAACGGTTACCTTGGGCAACACTTCAGCGGCGTGGCGTAGGTACTGGCAAATTGGTGTCGACGGCTGATGAACAGGAGGCAACGGAACAGAGGAACAGAGCGAACAGAGAGACCTGGCAGTCTCTGTTCTCTCTGTCATCTCCGTCGCTCGCCTGGTTCTCGGTGGTGGTCACGGTGGCTGGGGACCGGTTCTCAGGAGGTGGCATCGTGTCGTTGCTTGACTCCCACCCGCCGGCTCGGAGTCTCAGCCGGCGCCTGCGGCTGGGTGTTAAACCAACTCGCTGATCATTCGTCTGTTCGCAAAGTCCCAGTTGACGTCAGTCGAGAAAACAGAAACGGAGCCTCCGTTCCCTCCGTTTCCTCCTGTTCCATTTCGCCCGTCCAGTCTTCCGAGTCGGGAAAACCGTGAACGGTTATAAAATGTGCCTGTCGTCGTTTGTCGTCGTTTGTTCCGATCACCCCGGCCAAGTGGCAAGCGAGTCCGCTCGAAATGCCGTTTCAAATGCCAGGTCAATGGCTCGCACCTCGGCGTCTCGGTCCGTTTCGCTGTTCCGTAGGTAATCGGCCAAATCGATGCGGGTGGGACGCCGAGTGGGTTGAATCAACGTGGCGTTTTGTCGCGAGACATCAAGCGAGCGAAAGACACGTTCGTGGACCTGCAGCGCGGCAGGCAGCGGCCGGTATCCGCTGCGCCGTCGGCACTGCGGGCAATTGCTCATCGGTAGCACGAGCGACCCGTGGCGCTGAGGCGGTCGGCCCGCCCAATGCCAGGTACGCTACCTGTTCGGTGGTGTGCCTCCTTTCCGAGTCTTTCCATTGGTCCTCGTCGATTGCCACGTCGAGGGAGGTCGCCGAAACGGGATCGGCACCGCAGAGCGCAGCCCAGCCGCCGTTGCCACCGTCCATGGCCACTTGGCTGACGATCGCCGTCTCAGCCGCCGCGATGCCGCTCAGCGAATACGCGTACGGGGGTGCGTCGCCACCACGACCATCGAGTCGTAGGAACTCGACAGAACGACGGTTTGCCAGCTGCTGCCCACATTCGCCACGACGCCGTGTGCTAGATTCGGCCCCGTGCTGACTTCGTTGACCGCGAGCGTAACCGTGGCCTCGTTGCCAGCTACCGTGCCGTCATAGGCTCGGTAAGTGAAGCTGTCGGCGCCGAAGAATCCCGCGTGGGGCATGTAATCGAACGAGCCGTCGCTGTTCAGCGTCAACACTCCATGGCTCGGATCGACTTCGACCACCGCGGTTAACTCGTCGCCATCGGGGTCGCTATCGTTCGTCACAACCCCCAGCGCGGGCACCGACAACATAGTGTCTTGGTCGAGGGAGTAGGAGTCGTCGTAAGCGGTCGGCGCATTGTTGACTGCATTCACGGTGATCGAGACGGTGGCCGACGCGCTGTGCAGGTTGCCGTCGTAGACCTCGAACGAGAAGCTGTCGGCTCCCGTGAATCCAGCGGCCGGCGTGTAGGTGAGGTGGGGCACTGTGCCGCTCAAGCTGCCGTGGGCCGGGCCACCAATGATCTGATACGTCAGGCCATCGCCATCGATGTCGCTGCCTGTCAGGGTGATCGCGACCGATACGTCTTCGTCCGTCATCACCGACTGATTGTCGGCCACGGGCGCGTCGTTCACCGGGCTGACCGTGATGGTGACGGTCGCCACGTTCGAGTCGCTGGTGCCGTCGTGTGCCTTGTAGGTAAAGCTGTCCGTGCCGTGGAAATCGGAGGCCGGTAAGTAGGTGAACGAACCACTGGCATTCAGCGTCACCGAACCACTTGTGGCATCGCTGACGAGGATGGCGGTGAGGGCTTCGCCGTCCGGGTCGCTGTCGTTGTCCAGGACGCCCGGTGCCGACACCGTCAACGTGGTGTCTTCCGCCCCGGGGTACTGATCGTCGCCAGCCACGGGCGGCGGATTGGGCGGGTCGGCCAGTCCAGCGGCCAGCAGCTGGACGTTGTCGACATTGGCGTCTTCATTGTACGAACTGGCCTTGGCGAAAGCGAAACTTGAAGTTGTCGGTCCGATAACTCTCGTCAATCGGAATGACCTCGTCGTGCCAGGTGTTCTCCTGGTCGACGTTGCCGCGGAGGAGCGCCACGTCGTTGTGCCAAGTGCCGTTGTACAGGTCCAACGCGAGATACTCACCACGGTCCAGTCCGCTTTCGATGTACCACGAGAAGGTCAACTGAACGCCGCGAACGGGCTCCAAGTCGATGGCGTGCGCCACGGTGAGCGTCGCATCGGTGGCGCGGCCGTCGACCTCTGCCGATCTCGCGCCGTCGGTGGCTCGCTGGGTGGAGCGGAACCAGTCGTTCTGGCTGTCTTCGACCCACAGGCCATTCCACTCGCTGACCTCAAAGCTGTCCTCAAACAACACGATGGGTTGGTCATCGTTAAGAAGAGTGCCGACGCCCGGTCCACCAGTGACACTCGCGTCGTCGCTGAAAATGGTGATGACAAACGCTTCATCCGGTTCGATTTCCGTGTCACCGAAGGCCGTGACCGAAATCGTCTTTTCCATCTCGCCGGCAGCGAACGTCAACGTCCCGCTGGCCGCTTCATAGTCGGCAGGAACGGGATTCACCAGCGAATTCTCGTGCCAGCCGACGACGTCTTCCACGGAGGCAATGGACAGAACATCCAGATCACTGTCGCCATCCACGTCGGCAACCTCAACGTACTTAGGCGCGGTCCACGGCGCCGACTACGTGCGTGGTGAAGTGCCAGCACATCGCTATCTGTCGCCATCCATGTCCGCCACGGCAATCGAGCTAACTGAGGCAATGTGCGTTGACGTGCCTGGTGAAGATTTCGGCTCCGTCATTTTCGGTACCAGGCGACCGTGTCGTCAATCGGGAGGCCGACAGAACGTCCGTGTCGCCGTCGTCGTCCACGTCGGTTGCGACCACCGAGTAGGCACTGTCGGCCGTATCGGTAATCACGTGCTTGGTAAAATTCTCATGACCATCGTTTTCAAACCAGGCGATCGTGTCGTCATTGATGGAAGCCGACAGCGACGTCCATGTCGCCGTCGCTGTCGACATCGGCGGCAGTCGGTGTGGTGGGGCACGTTCAACGCGTCGGTGATCATGTGGTCAACGAAATTCTCGGAGCCGTCGTTTTCGTACCAGGTGATCCGGCCGTCTCGTTCGGAAGCCGACAGGAAGTCGACGATCCCCGTCGTCGTCGATGTCGATAGCGTAAACGGATACAGGACCGTCCGCTGTGTTGGGGATCATGTGTTGAGTGAAGTGCCCGTGCCGTCGTTTTCGTGCCAGGACAATTTCGTCGTAATAGTAGGACGCCGCCAGCACGTCGTTGTCGCCATCCCCGTCCACGTCGGTTGCGAATACCGACGAGGTGCCGGCGGTGTGTTCGTCCAGCATGCGCATCGTGAAGTTGCCAGCCCCGTCATTTTCATGCCAGGCGACGATGGCGGTGTTCCAGTCGGACGTAATCAGGTCCTGGTCCCCATCCCCATCCAGATCGGCCGGGAACACGGACGTCGGTATGTCGAACGAATCTTTCACGATTCGACGACTGAAGCTGGTCGTGCCGGCCATTCCCGCAGCGGTCGCCGAGTCGTTGGCCGTTGCGTAGTCGACCGAAAACTCGACCGACGGATCGCGCTCTCGAATCACCGTGAACAACAGCTCCTGCGTCCCCGCGTCGCCCTCAACCACTTCTGCGTCGCTGATCGAAATCCGTGGTGTGCCCAAGTAGATGCTCGTCGTGAACTGATCGTCGTCCGGCTCCCCCGAGACGGTGTCCTGATCCTGGTTCATGGGGTTTCCGGCCAGATCGAACACGTGGGGTCCGAGCACCAGCTCATAACGTCCATGGGCGGTTTGCGGCGGAAAGGCGATCGTGAACCGTGTGTCGTTGGTGTCCGCGTCAACGGTTACTCCGTCGATGGCAATTGGCCCCAGCGGACCGGTCAGGACGACATCCTCCGTGTCGAAGCTGGTGACATCGACCGGATCGGCGAAGGTAACTCGAATCGTCTTCAGTTCCGACAGGCTGGGCCTGGCCGAAGGGCTGCTCGCCACGACTTGCGGGCCGTTCGCGATGGCAAACGCGCTGACCGAGTACTGCCCGACGTATCCGTAGGTGTCGGTCTTCGTGACGTGTAGGTCATAGTCTTCGCCTGCCGTCAGCTTGCCGACCAGCTCGGCGCCCAATTCGTTTTCGGGGGCGGCCGCTGCGATCACGGCGCCGGCCGAGTCTTTCAATTCCAGGACCGCGTCCAGGTTGGGGGAGACGCTGTCGACGTCGACGCGGAAAAAATAGTCGCCGCTGGTCGTGGGCGAGATGCGGAACACGTCGACGTCGTCGTTCGTCTCGATGATTCCCGGCAAGAGCGAACTGTTGGTCGGCAACGGCGTCGCGGCTGCGGAATCGTCGCCGTGATCGTCCGCCCGATAGCCAAAACCATTCAGCGAACCGCTCAGAAGGGCCATGTCATTCTGAAAGACATCAGCACCCTGCGAGCTGGTGCCGTTGTGCCAGGTCGATTCCCGGGACGCGGGATAGTAGCTGCCGCCCATGATCGGCGCCCAGTTGCCCTCCCCATCGTGGTATTCGTCGATCTTGACGCCGTTCTCGTCATAAAGGCTCTGGTGGTAGAGCCCGAATCCGTGCCCCGCTTCGTGGGAACAGACGCCGCCGAAGTTCGCACCAATGTAATCGGTAAAGGCATAGACGACGTTGGACATGGAACTGGTGAACGAGTTGAGGTAGCCGACGCCGCCGGATTCACTGCCGAACCAATCGTCCCACGAACCGCCGATCGCGACGCGGAGCGCCACGCCGTTGGCCTGGCTGGCAGGAACTCCCTCGGCCAGCACCGCCGGCTCGACGGTGGTCACGTTGACGTTGAACGGCCGATAGTCCTCCGCCACCATATGCCAGGCGGTGTAGATCCGCTCGATCTCCGTTTCGTTGAAGGTCGTGGCGTCGCCGTCAATGTCGTAAACCGGCGTCGTGACGTTGCGGAAGAATCCCCAAGTCGGCTCGACATGGCCGTCCAGATCGAGAAACAGGCTCACCGGGGCACCCGGGTTACTCTCCAACGCCGGCAGCTCCGACACCGACAACAGCATGCCGTCCTCCAAGGGTGAGGCGGATGGCGGCGTTTCGAATTGCGGAGGATCCCAGGTCATGATGAATGACTCGTCGCCGATCGTGTGCGTCTGAAAAACGTCGGGTAGGGGTTGAGTCGAGCCGGAAAGCACCAGACGGTCTTCGAGACGTTCCACCGAATTCCGGGGGCTCTTCGTACGGGTGCGCCGTTGACGTTTCATGGGAGACTCCTTTGGTGCAAATGAATCACGCTTAACAGACGTCATGCCCGCTGCGTCTGCACACCGCCCTCTATCTACTAGGAACAAAATCTTCGGCGCGATGACAGGAAAAATCGGTCTCGGCCCGACTTTTCTCAAAATGCACGAACTGCTTGGTAGAATGGACCGCCAACGCCGCATCGAGCGACGCCAGATCGGTGGCAGGTCCGCAGATTCGGCGTTGACCGCGGTGGTCGATACCCGATTCCATCCGCCGCAACGGTCTTAGTGGGTTCTGCAGTTCCAGTTCCACGTCACTCCGGTCGCTGCCAGAGTCCAACACGGGACCGGCCGGTCTGTTGATCCAGCGCCTGAAATCCGACACGTTGACGACCCCGTCCAGGTTAGCATCGCCCACCAGGCGGGGCTTGCGAGAACCGAGATCGAGGGACGCCGTACTGACCAACCTGGCATCACGATTCAGCCATTCCACGAGGCCGTCGCGCGTCAGATCGTACCATGGACGACGGGTGTCCGCCGCAATCTCCACGATGATCTCGTTGATGTCCGAGCCTTCGTGGACGCCGTCACCGGTGAGGTCGCCCAGCAGCAAGTCTGCCAGCGTGAACTTCGCGACAAAGCTGTCCCCGGTCCCCGCCGTGATACGAGTTGTTGGCCCCCGTCAAATCGGTCGACGAAGTGTAGCCCATTACGAAAACGTTGCCGGCCGCGTCGACAGCGATGCCCCGGCCGTAGTCAGAGTCACTTCCCCCGACATAGGTGCTCCAGTCAGGTTCGACAGGGAGAACGGTTGTAAACTTGTGGTTGTTCCACAGCATGAAGTCCGACACGTCGACAACTCCATCGGCATTGAAATCGCCAGCGCACCATCGGAATTGTTCTTTTGCTGTTTTTCTTGACGCCCTTCACCAGCAACACGTTAATGGTTGACGAGGCCTTGGCCGCAGGTTCTTCCGCACAGCAGGGCAGCGGGAAAATGATGGGAGGAGGACAAGGTGGTAAGGGTGGCAAAGGCGACCAGGCGACCGGCGGCAGAAGTGGCGCCAAGGGGGTGAAGGACGCGGTGCTGGCGGATGAGGGCGATGATGACTCAGATCGCCCACCATGGGCCGGCGGTAACCCTACAGAAAATCCTCATTCCGGTGGTGGTGAAGGGAAGCCTGATGGTGCTGGCACCATGAAGGGCGATGACTATGGCGACCTGATCGTCCTGGTTCGCGACCCGGAAACCGGCGTACCGATTCCGGACGAAATAACCGGGGAACTGCAGGTCTGCCTTGACGTGAACTGCAATGATTTCGTCTCGATGGTTGATGGTGAAGTTCCGGAAGGGGTGACCCCCGTCGAGGTTGACTTTGGCCGCGCTGCCGTAGCCCGTTCACCTAGCAAGGTGAATGAAAAGGCTCTGGACGATGCCATTGCAAAACTGACGGCTGATAACGTCATTCTCGCCACGGACACAGCCGGACGGATTTCGTATAGTGTTGACGGTGGCGTGACCTGGAGCACCATCGACTCGCCACTGGAGAACCTGGCGCTGTATATCGACCTGGTGACAGGGCTGGCCGATGATGACGTCATATCCCAGGCGGAAGCTGCGCTGGGCGATCTGGCAACCTTGCAGACCGCAGCATCGTTGTTTGCTGGCGTCGCCGACAAAACAGGCGATATCTCGATTGACTACGTGGTCTACCAAAACGTGATCACCGATGTCGTGGACTCAGGAGACTACTACCTTTACGATGGATTTACATACATCAGGGAGTACCCGACCGACTACACTTATTTCTACATGGACGGGGAAGATGTGAAAACGGCCACTTTGAACATCAATGACTACCTCACAGCGATCAACGGCGATCTGCCAACCGGCAGCACTGCCCTGTTCGCAGCGGCAGCCGACGATGCCGTGGAAGTGATCGAACTGATTCACACCCAGATCCACGACGGAATCATCGTGCTGCCATAGCCGCAAGCAAAGGTTTTGTCGGAGGTTGACAAGTTAGGTACAACCCAGGGGGTGACAACATAGCAGGGGGTAACAACATGTTGAAAAGCAGTGAAAAGCTAACGTGGCGGTGTTTTTCTCTTTTCCTGACGATGCTGGCCCTGGTCCTTTTTCTCGGCGACGCGCCTCTGGCCGTCGCCTCGGAAGACGGCAGCTCTCACAGCGGCGGCCACGGCAGCAGTCACGCAGGCAAGGGCAAGCGTGGTGGGTCCGGCCATGACAGTGGTGGTGATCATGGCAGCTCTCACGTTAAAGGCAAAGGCAATGGCAATCATGGGGGGCAGTCAGGTGACAGTACCGTAACCAGAGACCGTGGGCGTCGACCGGTCTGGGCGCAGGAAGGTCTGCCTGACGTCGAACTGGGCCGTCTGAACGCGGCACGGGCACCTGACCATGTGCTCACCAGGTCTCTGGCAGAAGCTGGCGGGGCATTGGCTGCCGACTCCCAGGCCAGCGTCCACTC
>CAVPNL010000016.1:0-50036 GCA_963706575.1 uncultured delta proteobacterium
GCGCCAACTACAGTATACGGAGGATTATTTTAACATTGAAAACCTGGTCTTTAGACCAGGGTTTTTATTTTTTTTTGGTCTTGCCGGGTTTAAACAATTTCTTCTTTGTTTTTTTATAATATTCAATCGCCTTATTTTTGATGGTCACGATCAGAGGCGGCTTGATGTATTTATACCCTTTGTCCTTGTACACATTTCTGGCGTTTTTCGGCGGCGGTGTGTCCGAAAAAGTACTTGTTTCCCGCTGCATCCGTCCAGGAATACAGGGTAATACCGGGTTGAAGCTTCTGATTTTTGGTTTTGTCGTACCCATCCCACCCCAGATATCCGCCCGCGCCCATGATGATAATGATGATGACAATTAATGCTTTCCGCATGTGTGAATCTCCGTTAGTTATATTATATTAAAATTTAATTTAAAAAGCGATCTAAAGATTATTTGCTGATGGCCGATAATATCTGGTGGGTTCGTGGAGGAGCTGGGATAAAATTAAGGAAAGGATTTAAATAATGGATGCCGGTCGTGTTTCTTTGGATAGTTCGATGGCGATGATCGTTCAACAGTTACAGGCCACCAGCGAGATGCAGGTTGCGGTGATGAAAAAAATAGCTGAAGGCCAGCAGCAGATGGCTGAAATGCTGGCATCGACCGGCGTAGGACAAAACGTCGACGTCACCGCCTAAAACGGGCTTTAAAGGCTTATATTATGTTCGATGGCTGCGTTGCGATTCGCTTCAAAATACTCACGTACTGACGTGTACGCTCCGTTTTTGAACCGAATCGCGCCTTGCCCTCGAACATAATATAAGCCTTTAAAGCCCGTTTTGGTTTTAGATTATCGTTTCCTGGAAATCAGGAAGCGCCGATCCAGGCGAAAATCGCAATTATCAAAAAAAAGATCCATTCAAACAGCTTGTTCACGCCTTTTGGGATTTTAGAAGCGGCAGCTATGACAATCTGTATTTTACACCGCCGATCATGTAATGTTCCAAATTATTGATTGCGGCATAAACGGGTGTACGGTTGCAGAAAAAAACGTTTGAATACCACAATGTTTTTTTGACACCCATCGGTTTCCGGCGGCTTGACACGGCATATGCATTTGCCTATACTCCACTGATGCTCACCGATCTATAACATTCCATAAATATAAAATTGGAAAAAGACCTGCCATGAAATTTTCGAATTTAGAAGCCATTTCACCGGTTGATGGACGCTATCGGAGCGCGGTCGCGCAGCTCGGAAATTATTTTTCAGAAGGGGCGCTGATCAACTATCGAGTGCAAATCGAAATCGAATACTTCATTGCGCTGTGCCGTCTCCCGCTGCCTGCGCTTAAAGGTGTCGGTAAAAAGTCGTTTGATTCGCTGCGGCGAATCTATAAAGATTTTTCCCTCGAAGATGCCGGCAAAGTTAAGGAAATCGAAAAGGTTACTAACCACGACGTCAAAGCCGTTGAATATTTTTTAAAAGATAAATTTGATGAGCTGGGCCTGGAAGCCTATAAAGAGTTTATTCATTTCGGGTTGACATCCCAGGACATCAACAACACGGCTTTACCGCTTTCACTGAAAGAAGCTTATTTGGAGGTGCTTAAACCGGCGCTGGATGACGTTAGTGAAACGCTTCAAACCAAAGCCGCAGAATGGGCAAATGTCCCCATGCTGGCCCGCACCCACGGCCAGCCGGCTTCACCCACGACGGTCGGAAAAGAAATTTATGTGTTCGTCGACCGCCTCGGGGTTCAGTCCGGTCTTTTAAAAACCATCCCTTTTTCCGCCAAGTTCGGCGGCGCCACCGGAAACTTCAACGCCCATCAGGTCGCCTATCCGGACATCGATTGGATTGCATTTGCAGATCATCTGGTCAACAAAACACTGGGCCTATCACGCTCCAGGGTCACGACTCAGATTGACCACTATGACAATCTGGCTGCGTTTTGCGACAACTTCAAACGGATTAATACGATCCTGGTGGACCTGAATCGGGACATATGGGCATATATTTCTTTGGATTATTTCAAGCAGAAAATAAAAAAGGGCGAAGTCGGCTCTTCGACCATGCCCCATAAGGTCAACCCCATGATTTTGAAAATTGTGAAGGCAATCTGGGCGTTGCCAATGCGATATTGAACGTCTCGGCAAGGGCAAGCTTCCCATTTCCAGACTCCAGCGGGATCTGACTGGTCTCGACCGTAACCCGAAATATCGGTGTGCCGCTTGCCCATACCCTCATTGGATTTGAATCATTGATGAGGGGCTTGACAATTGATTCTCAATGGGCTGCATCCGAGCGGATCTCCGGAAAACAATTGGGCGGTGGTGGCAGAAGCTATCCAAACCATCCTGCGCCGCGAAGGCTATCCACAGCCATATGAAGCCTTGAAATCCTTGACCCGCACCCATAAGAACATCAACGCCAAATAATTGCCGAATTTGTCGATTCCCTCGATGTTTCTCAGGCTGTTAAAGCTGAGTTGTTGAAAATTACGCCTGAAAATTATACTGGAATCACGAAATTTTGATTGCGATTCACGTGGTAAACCATAAGAGCAGGTTTCAGGTGTCAGGTGTCACGGTTCAAAGATTCAGAGATTCAGGGTACAAGGGTTTGTTAAATTAGTCTTATTCGTTTCATTGGTTCAATTGGTTGTCTTAAACCGAACCAATTGAACCAATTAAACCAATCAAACCAATTAAACAGATGCAACGCATTGCAGCAGAATGACACCTGACACCTGAACACTTTTTTACGTTGGTCCCTGCAACAGGGCGGTGGAAACCCGTTGACCAGCCCGCGAGATGACTTCTGCTAGAAGCATTCTTCGATTCGACCGATCAAACAAACCGAAATCGGGGTCCAAATTCATCATCACCCTGCCAGAACAGGTCATACACCGGGATCCGTGGAAAGGGGAACAGCTGATAGGCCACATCCGCAGGTCCACGGGCCGGCCTTCAAAATTCGGCGCTATCTTTGAAACCTGCCGAATCCCCACCGTAGCGCTTTATGAGTGGATCGACCTGCAGCGCATGCGGCCCCTGAAAAGAATGAGCCTCTTTGAGATCTTTGACGCCCACGATTTCTTTGCCAACGGGATGGAGCTTTTTGACGCGATTCAGATATACCACTGTGACCAGTTCCAAAAGTGGATCTTTTGTGGGTTCCCGTCCCTGGCCCTCATTGCGCTTCAAACAGCGCGCGTCGAAGTCCACCAGCAGGTCTTCATTTAAAAATGAAAAATCAGCTGATGAGGGGCGGCCATGCTGAAGAGGGTCAGGTTACAGAGGATGTTCAGATCCTTTTTTTGCAGGTCATCCCAAAAGTGCGGTGATACGTCCACCGGAGATTTGTCGGGAGCAAATGCCGGTGGATGTTGTTTGCGGCGGCGCTGTTGCATCTGTAGGTATCCTTCGCTAGACGGGTAAGGGCCCTGAGAAATTATCGCAGGGAGATTGACGGCAATCCCGCAGGCGGTATTCAATTTGATTCATTGAGCACTTGCCAGAACGGCGCAGGTACTGCCGAATGTGCTGTGCTGTGCGGCCAGTTTTTGTTCGGCTTCCGGACTTTTGCCCGATCCGCAACTTGGTCATGTACCCAGCAGGTTCAATTTACACACATCGCAATTAATACCGCAAGCTCCGGTAGGCATGGTTTCTTCTCATAATTACTTGTGCTTACAGATGTCAAAGTTTCCGGTGTCGGTCAACTGCCAGGTGTCACATCTGTTGATTGGTTAGATTGGTTGGATTCGTTCGATTGGTTCGGTTTCAACCAACCAATTCAACCAATGAAACAAATGAGACCAATTTAACAAGTCCTTTAACCCTGGACCCTGAACCCTAGACCTTTGAACCTTGACACTTTCGACATATATGCGTACTGCGCTCACCGACGATGATTCTTCGATTTTTCGTCTGGCATCGCGGACACGGCCGGTCGGTGCGTCGATACCTTCAGTTGTCGCGGTTGCGTCCTTGATGTTTGGCGATGGAATAAAAGTTGGCTTTGCCGGTCCCCAGTGAGGTGACCAGGTTTTTCAATCCCCGCTTCAACACCCGGGGATCGCCCGATGAAGGGCACGGATCTCAGGCTCGGATAGAGATGTCTGCGATCCGGCAGGGGTCAATCTTTGATTCCCACAGGGCTTCGTCGACGTGTATGTTGCCGAGTCCGGCAATGAAGGTCTGGTCCAACAGGAGCGGTTTCAACAGGCGTCGGCGCGGATTTAATCGTCCAGCCAACATTTTGCAGGTAAATCGACTGCCAGCGGTTCCGGGCCTAACCGGCCTAAATTTTTATCCGCATCGGATGTCAGATGGATTCGGCCAAATTTACGGGTATCATGAATCGCCGCCTGTTTTCCGCCCTTTAATTCGAATAACATGTTCATGCTTTTTGCGGGGCGACGCTTGCGAGATCAGGTGCAGGCGGCCTGACATGCGAAGATGCATGAGCAGGTGGTCTCCGTTTTTGAAATCAAAGACAATAATTTTCCGCGACGCCGGATTACTGATATTTTTTTTTCTTTGATCGGCCTGCGAAATGCGCTGGCCGATGGTTCTGCAATCGTGCGTGTCCAGAAACCCTTGCACCGGCTATGACGGCACCTTCAACGCCGGCTGCTTTGAGGTCGCCGACAATGGCTGTACTTCTGGAAGTTCGGGCATATTGAGTCTGTCAGGATTCCGGGTTCAAGGTTCAATGTTCAAAGGTTCAGGTTTCAGGGGTATAAGGACTTGTTTGATTTGTTTTATGGTTTCATTGGTTGGATTGGTTGGTATGACCGAAGCAATTGGACGAATTGACCCGATCAAACCATTAAAGCGGATGCATCGACTGCCAGTTGACTGATATCTGAAACCTTCCTTTTGGGGCCTTTGTTTTAACGATTGACGATATAGGGTCGTCGACTTGTAGAATGGGCCATTTTCACGGAGTCCTATGCGATAACACCGCTCTAAAAAAAAATATTGATTGCAACCATAATCTATAACCCTAATTGATCGTAAACAAAATGAAAAACAGGGGGTAAAGTTTTAAAATGGATTTTAGCCTTTCGACCGACCATGAAATTTTACGTGAATCCGTGCGCAGTTTCGCTGAAAAGGAGATCAAACCGGTTGCCAGGGAGCTGGATGAAAAAGAAGAATCTCTTATGAAACCATGCAGAAAATGGCTGAACTGGGACTTTTCGGGATTTTTGTTTCCGATAAATACGGTGGCCAGGAAATGGATTACCTTTCTTATATCATTGCGGTTGAAGAGATCGCCCGGGTCGATGGATCACATGCCGCCACCGTTGCTGCTGAGAACTCCTTGGGCATTGGACCGCTTTATTATTTCGGTAATGAGGAACAAAAAAAGAAATATCTGCCGAAGCTATGCAGCGGAGAGGCGCTCTGGGGGTTCGGGCTGACAAGCCGCAATGCGGGTTCGGACTCTGGCAACACGCAGACCAACGCAGTCCTGGACGGTAATGAATGGGTGATCAACGGTAGCAAGATCTTCATCACCAATGCCGCCACCGATATCACCGCCGGATCGACCGTTTTAGTCCGCACCGGCGTCAGAGATGACGGCAAACCTGAACTGTCGTGCATTATCGTGGAATCGGGCACACCCGGATTTACCGCCAAGAGAAATGCATGGCAAGCTCATGTGGCGCGCTTCAAATACCAGCGAGCTCTATTTTGAAGACTGCCGCGTTCCCAAAGAAAACCTGTTAGGCCCCCGGGGGCAGGGATTCCACCAGATGATGAAGACACTAGTACGGCGGCCGATTATCCATCGGTGCCATGGGCCTTGGGGGTGCCCAGGGTTGCCTCGATATGGCACTGAAATACAGCCAGGAACGCGAACAATTCAGCCGGCCGATAGCGACCTTCCAGGTAAATGCCTTTAAGCTGGCTGATATGGCCACGGAAATCGAATGCGCCCGTCTGCTGTTATACAAAGCCTGCTGGTTGAACGACAATGCCCTGCCGTATGCCAAAGAGGCGGCCATGGCGAAGCTGTACTGCTCCGAAGTGATGTATCGAGCCGCCAACCATGCCGTCCAGCTTCACGGTGGATACGGATTAATGAAAGAGTATGATATCGAGCGGTTTTACAGAGATCAGAAGCTTCTTGAAATTGGCGAAGGAACATCCGAAGTCCAGCGGCTTGTCATCGCCAGGTACCTGGGAGCAAAATGCATGTAGAACCCATCTCCTATTTTTGAGATGCGTTCTATGGTTGTTTCCCATAAATATTGTTGGAAATATTATTAAATACTGAGGCGTGTTATCCATCCGTCATTTCCGCACAGGCGGGAATCCAGGCGTCTTTGAACTGGACTCCCGCCCCATCTACACGGGGGCAGGCTCTGCGCGGGAGTGACAATCATTTTGCAATGTATTTGTAGGACACAACACTAGCAAAATACTGAATTCAAAAAATGATAAAAAAATATTTTTAAGGAGATAAGATGCAAGAAAAAACAAAAAAACCGCATTTTGATTTTGACTTTTTTGAGGATTTGACCGGTGATATACCCTTGGAGCCGCCAAAGAGCATGGATGACGTCGGGGATCGTATCCTGAGGATCCGGGAAGAAAAGGATCTTTCATTAGACGAGATTTCAAAGATGACCGGATTCGATGTCGAATTTTTATCTAAAATCGAAAGTAAGGAACTGCAGCCCCAACTGGGCACGATGATCAAGCTATCAAAGGCGCTGGACAGTGCCTTCGGACGTCTGGTTTCAGGGGTCGGCGAAAAACTTTATTCCATCACCCGCAAAAACGAGCGCCGCACGATTTCGCGTTCCACATCCAAAAAAGGTCAGAAGCAAATCTATACTTACAAAAGCCTGGCACCGGATGTGAAAGGGCGTCACATGGAGGCTTTTCTGGTCCAGCTCGAGGAAGATCCCGAAAAGGAAATCTCGCTGCATGAAGGCGAAGAGTTCATCTTCGTACTGGACGGGGAAGTCATATTAGAAATCGGGGAAGATAAGTTTGTACTGGAGCCGGGAGACAGTGCTTATTATTTGTCGACAACCGCCCATCACATTGCGGCTAAAAATGGAAAAGCAACTATACTGGCGGTGATGTACGATGCCTGATGATGAGAGGTGGCTTCAAAGGTTTTTCTGAAGGCGATTCTAATTCATTATCCTTGTCTTAAAAATTCACAGTCAAAAACGATAAAATTTTAATGCGTACGCTTTACCATGGCCATGCACCCCACACGGGGAGCATGGCCGATTTTTTTCTGAATATTGGTTTTTTCTGAAAATTTGTTATAACTTATAGTGGATCCATTCTTGAAATTCTGATTTTAGGTACTACCCTAATTGCGTTGGAACTTAATACCTGAATTTTGCACGTAATTCTCCTTTACAAAGTGCAAGATTGGTTTTTCCTTATTGATCCGAAGCGAATTTGGTTATTTAAAAATTCAGGTACGAGCTTTTTCTTTTACAGCTACCCATCGGAGGGATTGAATATGCGTTTTGTCAAAAGTGTTAAATTCGGTTTGTTACTGCTGTTACTGATCGTAAATATCTGCCTGGCAGCGAGCTCACCGGTTGATATTAAACTTGACGTCAAAGAATTCCAGCTTGAAAACGGCATGCTGTTTCTGGTTGTCGAGCGACCGGCGACGCCGCAGGTGGCCTGTCGGCTGGCGATTCGTGCAGGCTCGGCCCTTGAGCAATCGGGTAAAACCGGTATTGCGCATTTGCTGGAGCATATGATGTTTAAAGGCACCAAAAATTTTGGCACCCTGGATGTGGCCAAAGACCAGCAGCTGCAGAACCAAATCGAGGACGCCTATCAAACCATTCTCAATGAACAACAGAAGCGCAACCCCGACCTGGAACTGATCAAGGCAAAACGCGCCGAGATGGAAAAGCTGCGGGCGGAAGTCCAAAAAATTTACATACCTCAGGTTTTTTCCTCCCAGCTGGGTAAAAACGGGGCCGTCGGTGTCAATGCGTTTACCAGCAAAGATCAGACTCAGTATATGGCATCGGTGCCCTCGGACATGCTCGAACAGTGGTTTTCCATCGTCAGTGAGCAGTTGTTTGAGCCTTCCTGGCGTGAATTTTACGTTGAAAAAGAAGTGGTTCAGCGGGAATGGGCATTTCGGTACATCAATGACCCCGGCGGGGCTGCCTGGCTGGATTTGAGCGCCACTGCTTATAGCGCGCATCCCTATCGCAATCCCACGATTGGATGGAAAAGCGATATGGAAAAATTCAGCACCCGGGATGCGATCGGATTTCATCAAAAATATTATAACCCGGCCAACTCCGTTTGCGTCCTTGTTGGAGATGTTAGCTTAAAAGAGGCTAAAAAACTGGCTGAAACATACTTCGCGCGTTATCCTGCCGGCCGACGAACACCTGAATCGGTTACAATTGAGCCGCCCCAGCAGGGGCCTCGGAAAAGTATTCGTTTTTTAAAAGGGGCCCGCACGCCCCTGGTTGCGAGTCGGGTATCACAGCGTCCAAATGGGGACCCGGGATTTTTACGCGCTGGATGCCATGATCATGGTGCTCAGTCATGGGCGCGGTGCCCGCATGACCCACAATATCATCAACAAAGGCCTGGGCGTAGAAGCCTGGGCCTACAATCCCGATAACCGTTACGGCGGCATGCTCATCGTCGGCGGGTCACCCAATGAGCCGCAAGATCTGAAAATGGCTGCGGGTCAGGTCAGTGAAGATGAGAAACGCAAGGCCTATCTGGCGGCCTGTGAAAAGCTCGAGACTCTGCTCATCGGGGAAGTTGAAAAATTTAAAACCGAGCTGGTATCATCCCGGGAACTTGCGCGCATCAAAAAACTGAATCAACGCGACTTTTTGGATAGAATGCGCAGCAATGAGAGCCTGGCAGGCACCCTGGCAACCCTTGAGGTTCAGATCGGCTGGCGCTATATGACGCATTACCTGGAGCGCATCGATGCCGTTACCCCGGAAGATATCCGCGAAGCCGCCCAAAAATATATTCGAACGGATAATCAAACCACCGTTTATGTTATTCCGGGCGGACAACCCGATAAACCGCCTGAAAAATACACCGAAATTCGGTCCGTTAGCGGCGGTGCGGCGGCAAATGTCCAACATAAGGGTGACCAGATAAACAGATCTGAATATGCCACCCATGAGGGTTGGAAGCATCCCCTGCACTTTCAGCGGGATCCTCAAAAAATTAAATATCCACCGCCACAGATATTTGACGTTGAGAAGGTCAAGGTGTTTTACCTGCCGGATCGCGAGCTGCCCTTGATTGACCTGACGATTCTAATCAAGGCCGGTTCCGTGGATGTGGATGGATCCAAGGCCGGTTTAACCGATATTCTCAACAGCGTCATCGTGCGCGGGGGAACAGAGACATTATCACCCAATGAACTGGCCCTGGTGCTCGATGAGAATGCCATCCAGCTTGGCGTTTCGGTGGATGAAGAGCAGACCACGGTGCATCTTTCTGTGATGAAAGCGGACTGGGATAAGGGTTTAGCGCTTTTGCAGGCGGTCTTAACCCGGCCCGGGTTTGATCCCGAGGTGCTGCAGGTTGTTAAAAACCAGGAACTGGTATCGCTCAAAAGACAGGGCGGTGACGCACAGTCAGTGGCCATGCGCGAAAGCAAAATCTGGCATTTTAATAACCACCCCTATGGCCGCGATCCACTGATGGGTTTGCAGACGATTCCCACCATTACCCGGGAGGATCTAAAGCACTTTTTGAAAACGTATTTTGTCCCCGGCAACATGACGGTTGCCATCGCCGGCGATATCGACAAAAATAAAATAATTGCCGGATTGAAAACGTTCTTCCAGGCTTTTCCGGAAACCAAAGCACCCCGGCGCAAATTAAAGGACCCGAAGATTACCTCACCGGTCCTGGCACTGGTCAACAAACCCGGTCAGGTCCAATCCCAGATCATTCTCAGCCTGCCGGCCCACAAACGGTCGCATCCCGATTACTGGAAAACGAGCCTTTTGATGAACATATTCGGCGGCAACGATTCTCTAATGTATAAACGCCTGCGGGATGATCTGGGGCTGGTCTATTCCGCCGGCTTTTTTCAGACCTATAAATGGCGAGCCGGCCAGCTTTTAGGCTACATCGGGTGCAAAGGAGATCAGACCGCTGCGGCCATTATCGAAACCATAAAAGTTATGGACGCCCTGCGCAAGGAAATTCCTGAAAGAGAGCTGGAATTAAAGCGGCTGGATGCGCTGAACAGCTTTGTTTTTAACGTGGATACCAAATCAGAACTGGTGGACGTCTACGGTCGCTACCATATGCGCAAAGAACCACTTGATACCCTCGAAAAAATTCAGGATGCCTACATGCGCACCACTAAAGAAGAACTTCACCGCATTGCCGGAGAACTGCTTGATCCTGCCAAAATCCAAATTTTTGTTGTGGGGGATAAAAACATCAACGTGCCGTCGTCAGACGGCAAAATGGTTACCCTGGAAGAAGACCTCAAGACCCTGGCGCACAAACTTGATCTGCCATTTCAGGAAATAGCGTTGCGGTAACC
Source organism: uncultured delta proteobacterium (assembly GCA_963706575.1). Lineage (GTDB taxonomy): Bacteria > Desulfobacterota > Desulfobacteria > Desulfobacterales > JAHEIW01 > JAHEIW01. Next base: position 10,547 of record CAVPNL010000016.1, read on the forward strand.
CCGTGATGCATTTTTCATCAGCTTGACACCGTGGGCGCTATTTTTTATTATCAATTTACATTCAAATCGACTACAAAGAGCGCAACAGGAGATAAATGTGAGATTAGTTACTCGATCGGATTTCGACGGCTCGGTGTGTACGGCTATTCTGGAAGAGTTGGGGCTCATCGATGATATTCTTTACGTTCATCCCAAAGATATGCAAGATAACAAAATTGCTGTAACCCCAAATGATATTCTGGCAAATGTACCCTTTGTCAACGGTTGTGGGTTATGGTTTGATCATCATTCCAGTGAGAATGAGCGTTTGCAGTTGGATGGTAAATTTAAGGGCGTTAGCAAAAACGCTCCCAGTGCGGCTCAGGTCGTTTACGATTACTACAAACAGGATAAAGCCTGTGCCGATAAGTTAAGAAAATTTAAAAAGCTGATTCAAATTGCCGGTAAAGCCGATTCCGCTAAATTTACCAAAGAAGATATTCTGCGTCCAAAGGGTTGGATCATGCTTGCATTTATTGCTGATCCGCGCACCGGCCTGGGATATAAGCGCAGCTTTAGCATCAGCAATTTTGAGCTTATGAAAAAATTGCCGCAATTGTTGCGCACCAAAAAAGTGGAAGAAATCTTAAGCTTATCCGATTTCCAGGAACGGGTGAAGCTGTATCATGAAGAAAATAAAAAATACGAAGAGTTGATTATCCGGTCGACCAGAACCGAGGGCCATGCACTTGTGATTGACCTGCGCAATTGTGAGGCCATACCGGTGGGCAACCGCTTTCTGGAGTATGTTTTGTATCCCGAGCAGAACATATCGATTCGAATTGTAGACGGCAAAAATAAAGCGTTTGCGATGATATCCGTCGGGCACAGTATCATCAAGCCGACATCTACGATCGATGTGGGTGTCTTAACCCTCAAATACGGCGGGGGTGGGCATAAACGGGTCGGAACCTGCCAGGTTGCATATGAAGACGTCGACCGGGTCGTCAGCGAAATGCTGGATGTGATTAACGCATCTTAAAAAAAGTGCCTAAATTGCCTAAAATGAGCTAAAGTGCCTAAAGTTATGGTGTCGCTCGCGCAGCGCAGGCGTTTGCGCCGCGTGTTGCTCCATCTTTTATATAAAGGACAGAATTCCTTAACTTTAGTCACTTTAGATCACTTCTAACTTTAGTGCACTTGTTAAGATAGCTCCCATGATTATATCCACCAACCAACCTTACTTCTCTCCATTTCCGGGTTTCTTTTATAAAGCGCATTTATCAGATGTTTTTGTTATTCTCGATAACGTCCAGTTTCCCCGGGGCACAACCTGGATCAGCCGCAATCGCTTTAAAAACGATCAGGGAACATTGTGGTTGACCGTTCCGGTATGGAAAAAGGGATTGGGTTTGCAGCGGATTCATGAAGTCAGGATTTGTCATGAGTTTCGCTGGGTCTCCAAACACCTGGCAAGTCTTAAAGCTGCCTATGCCAAAGCACCGTTTTTTGGCGAGCATCTGCCCTTTATTGAAAACACCTATTGGGCACGATTTGAAAAACTGATCGAATTCAATCTGGCGTTCATCCGCTATTTATTCCGGCAGCTTAAAATTGAAACCGAGATCAAATTACTATCCGAACTCGGAATTCAGACCGCGGGCAATCAGATGCTGGTTGACATCTGCCAACGCCTGGGGGCTTCAGCCTATCTGGCACAGCATGCTGCGGCAAAATATCTGGATTGCGGCCCCTTTCAACAAGGAGGCATTGAGATTCAACTCATCAAACCACCTGCCTGCGTTTATCCACAGCTATGGGGCGCTTTTGCTCCCAACTTATCGACCTTTGATCTGCTCTTCAATTGCGGCCCCAAAGCACATGATATCTTGACTGCAGCTTAAACCTTATCTGCCCTATTCAAATAACTGTCATACGAATTTGTTTATTTTGACATAAGTCAAATACCTTTTGATGTGGACGCATTAAAAATACAGTGGGTAAAAACCTTTATTTAACGCCTTATTGATGACCTGGATCTACCAATGTACTCCAACGAGAGTTGATCGAACTTGCCCAGCCCCCGCTGCTAACCTGATATGCTGATTGTCATGATTGTGACTTTTGGGTTGTCGCAACAAATTGGCTCAATACTTTTTGAACCTTTGAATCGAGCCAGATGAGCCGGAAGGAAACGACATGAAGGCAACCGAAATCTTGACCCGGGAACACACGCTGATCCTGCAGGCACTCAAGAGTCTTTCCCGGGCGCAAAAAAAGATCGAAGAAAACCAGCAATTGCCGAAAGACTTTTTTGCAAAAGCACTGGTGTTTTTGCGAGAATTTGCCGATCAATTTCATCATTTCAAAGAAGAATATTTAATGTTTGGCCTCCTGGCGCTCAAGAAAGATGGGGCTTTTGATGGCCCGATCGGTAGTCTCAGGTTTCAGCACGAAAGATGCCGGGCCTGTATCGATGAAATTTCAAATTCCCTCGATGGCTATGCCGATCGAGACGAAATTGCAACCACAAGACTGCTGGAAAACCTGGCAGCCTACATTTCACTGTTACGAAGACACATTTACGAAGAGGATCATATATTTTTTAAAATGGCCGAAGAAGAGCTTTCGAAAGAAGAAGAAGACATCCTTTCGGTTCAATTTAAAAAAGAAGATCAAAAGATGGGTGCTCAAACCTTTTATGAGCAGAACCGCAAATTGTTGGATGAGATGCAGGCGCTGCTTAACGGCGAAGATCTTTAGAAGTGGTTTCAAAACCCCATGAAAAGACAAAATTGCTGGGAATATATGAAATGCGGACGTCAGCCCGGAGGTGATAAAGCAGACGAACTGGGGGTTTGTCCGGCGGCTGACGATCGCTCATACGATGGGATTAATTGCGGCCAGAATGCAGGCCGGTTTTGCTGGGCCGTAGCGGGGACTTTTTGTGGTGGAAAGGTCCAAGGCACATTTGCCGATAAACGCGAATCCTGCCTCAGCTGTGGTTTTTTTAATAAGGTGCGGGCCGAAGAAGGGACGGCCAATCTGCGAACCAAATTCCTGCGTTTTATTTCAGAAGACGCCGACGGTCCCGTTTTTAAAAACATGCGTTATGAGCATATCCCGGCCGGCAAACGATTTATAACCCAGGGGCAGGAAGGAGATGCGGCCTATATCATCCAGAGGGGCTCCTGCCAGATGATTGTGGAAAAAGACGGCAAATTTCATCCTGTGGGGCATCGCGGCGAAGGCGATATTGTCGGTGTCATGGCCATCCTAACCGGCGAGCCCCGCAGCGCCCATGTCGAGGCCGAAACCGATATGGAAGTGTGGGTTTTAAAACGGGATCAATTCGAACATATCTCAAAGGAGCAACCGGGCCTGTTAAGCTTTCTGACGGAGCTGGTGGCCGATCGATTTGATTCCAGAAGGCCGATTGCTGATCGTACCATCGGAAAATATGTGGCCACCGATATCATCGGCCGCGGCGGATTCAGCATCATTTACAAAGGCATCCATCCAGGGTGGAATTTGCCCGTGGCCATTAAAATGATGCGGCACGATCTGGCCATGGACCCCGATTTTTTAGCCACATTTCGCAACGAAGCCAAAACCATTGCCGGTCTGGACCATGAAAACATCATCAAGGTTTACGACATTGAAGAGCGGTTTCAGACTGTTTTTTTAATCATGGAATATCTTGAAGGCGAAACGTTGAATAAAATGCTCAAACGCCTGAAAATCATTCCGCCAGGTTTAGCCGTCCACTATTTAATTCAAATCTGTTCCGGCCTTCAATATGCGCACAGCCGCGGCATTATCCACCGCGATATCAATTCCTCAAACCTCCTCATCCAGCCAGACGATCAATTAAAAATTCTGGACTTCGGGCTGGCCTGCCCGATCGGGACGCATGATTTCAACTCTTTCGGTACCCTGGCTTATATGGCACCGGAACAGATTCGAGGTGATCCGATGGATCAGCGCACCGACATCTTTGCTCTGGGTATTACCGCTTATGAAATGCTTGTTGGGCGGAGACCGTTTCCCGAGGAAGATGCGCAGGCTCTGGAGGAAATGCATCTGAATCATGATATTCCGGATCCGGAGGCAAGCGTTGCGGATCTGCCCAAAGGCCTGCGGCGCTTCATCATCAAATCCTGCCAGCGCGATCCCGGCCTCCGATATGACGATTTCAATCAGGTCCAGGTCGATTTAAAGCGCATCGCCTTTTGATCCATCTCTTAGAATTGATCGCCAATCGACAATTGTTTGCCTGCTTTTCTCTTTGGAAAATTGTTTTTTATATAATGTTGCAGATCATCCAATAATTTCTTCTGTTGGCTGTCGAGGTTGCCGGATTTTTTGAAGCGCCCGATTTCTGCCAACGCGGCTGATGGTGTCGTCCGGGGCACCTCCCGGTAATCGAGGATGGCATCGTCTTCCAGCGCCGGGTTTATCCGGCGCAGATAGGCCGCAAATTCAGCGGCCAAATCCGGCGATATCTGCTGCGGATAGTTTCGGCAGAGCAATCGGACGGCCAGCGTGCGGGCATCCTGGCTTTTGAAACGGTTGGCGATGGCTTCTTTTTCGTCCAGCGCTGCGGTTTGAAATTCCTTGAATAATTTTTCATCGGAACGGGTGAAAAAACCGATCTGATACAGGCCGGCGTCAGGATCCAGATTCGGAATAAATGGATAGGCGTATTCCCGGTGGTAATTTGCAATTTGCTGAAATATTAAGGGGTTGGATTGCAACCAGTTTAGATTTTCAGCAACGACGGACTTGCGGTCATCGCCTAAAAACTTCATATATCGTTGATTGGGCGGCAGTAAAATTCCGGGTTCGCCGTATCGTTTGCGCACAATCCATGTGGTTTCAGCCATGGCGTCGGCCTTTGTTTCTCTGAGTTCCGGCAGATCAAGCCGCAGCCACAGGGTTTGATTTGAATAGGGGATCGAGTTTCCAATGGAAAGCACGGGTATTTGATACATTTGCCCGGGGCCGTATTCACTGCTCACCATCAATCCCCTGCGGTGTTCTCCCAGCACACTTTGAAAGGCGGCCGGAATATCGGCGATCCGATGCGCATCCGTCTCTTTTTCAAAATAACCCATCAGATAATTCCACATTTTCTGGTTTTTGAAAAACCTGCGAGCCAACTCCACGGTGGCGGCCACATCGACGGTGGCATCATGCGCGGGGCCGCTGGCAAGCTGATTGGCTTCCCGGATATGTTCCAGTTTCAAAGACAGTTTGGATTGAATCTGGGGCCAGTTGATGACCTTCCGTTTGTAAAGCCAAAACATGACGGCGATGGGGAGCAGATCCATTCGACGGCAGCCGTTTTGGAACTGATGGGTGTAAGGAGGCAGCAGATTGCGATGAAATGAAAACCGCAAAAATTCATCATCAAAGCCCAGGGAGTTATATCCCAGGCTGATGGTTTCGCGCTGGTTCATTAATTCATGGATTTGGCGAATCGCTTCAAATTCACACAGGCCGGATGCTAAATCCGCCACCGACAGGCGGTTTGTAATCATTGCGCCGGGCGATGGAATCACATCCGGGCGCAGCTTAACCCTGAGCGTATGGCGTTCAATTTCATTCAGCTGCCGGTCTGTGCGGATTGCGGCAAACTGCAGAATCTGGTCAAAGGCTTTATTCAGCCCGGTCGTTTCGATATCGTAGAAGAGATATGTCTTTTTCATTGTCGACTGCTTTTAGGGAAAGTGCCATCAGAGCTTGACCCTGTGGGCCAGGAATTTTTAGAACCCATCTCAAAAATGTCTTTTGGCCCAATATCTTTGTTGGTGCTTCGCTTCAAATCCTCGACATACAACAGTATGCCTCCGGTTTGAAACTCAGCCCCGCCTCGATCTTGAACCAAAATCCTATTTTTGAGATGGGTTCTGCTGTAAGTTCATCTTCTGAACTCAATTTGTCAAGTTCAAAGATGCCTGCAGGATGGCGAAGGGCAGGGGAAGGGTTAGACGATACAACACCTGAGCCGGTGTGGCGTCCCGTTAAAATTCATTGTTGCAACCCAGTGCCTCAGTTGGCCGTTATGGATAATTCAGTGGCCTCGTAACCAAATTCGCCCAGCAGGCTTCTGGAGGTTTTTACGATCTCATCCGGGCGCAGTTTGGTTTCGACATAGATGTCGGAACCTTTAATTTTTTCCGGAATCCGCAATTGATCCGAGTAACGCGAGAAATAGGTTTTATCCTCGCCTGAAATCCACAGAACTTTTTCAAAATCCTTCGAATGGATGGCTGCAAAATAGTCGCAAAGGCCGGTCAGCAGATCTTCCCAGTAGCGGACCGGATTGGTTTTGCCGTTAAACGTGTATGATTTGATTTCTTTGTCGATGTAGCTTTCCGGTTTATTCAATGTTTTTTGGGACTTGGGCTCAGAAACGTCAGAAACGTTTAGTTTGGGCTCAGAAACGTCAGAAGCGTTTAGTTTGGGCGCAGAAACGTCAGAAACGTTTAGTGACTTTTTTTTCGTCAGGCTTGAAACTTCAATCACTTTAGGAGGAGGTGCCGAGCTGGTTGTCGGGCGGCTGGTGACCAGCCATTTGTCTAGATGTTTTTCTAAAAATCGTTCGACCAGCTTCGCCTCTACCCTGCACCCGCAAATTTTTTCAGTACTTTCTCTTAATAGTTCCACAAATATCATATTGGGCTGTGAGATGATCTTGTTCCAGGCCTCAGGAATCACATTTGATGCCATTTTTTGGTTTTTATTCTGGTTCAGGGCCTTGGCAGCCTTTAATGCCTGACCCTTGACGACTGTATTTTTGCTGAGCAAATCGATTAATTGGGAAACAAAGGTATCTTCATTTTGTTTTAAGAGATCGACTGAATAAAACCATTTTTCCTGTGAGTTTCCGGCTGATTTTGGCAGATAAAACCACCACAGGACGCCGTTGGTCAAAATTGAAATGTCAACATTTTCACTGGATGCAAAGTTTAGCAAAGGCTTTTGATGATTATCCAGTTTTTCATGGACCCGCTTGACTTCAATGAATATTTTATTGGCGTTCTTGGCCCGCAAGGCATAGGTGACGCTGTGAGAATTGACGGAATAGTCCGGATAAACTTCGTCGACATTGAAGATGTCCCAGCCTAAAAATGAAAACAATCTCAGGACCACCGCCTGCTTGGTAGAGGCCTCATCAAATGTCTCCAGTTTTTTATTCGATTTCAAATCCTTAATAAAGGTCGCAATCTCTTTTTTCATGCTGTCCTCAAATATCAAGATATTAAATTTCAATTTTCTTTCACAATGGTTGTATAGTCCTATATCGGCCCGCAGCAGAGCAGACTTGAACGAAATTATTATAGCATAGCGATATTTTTGGGATACTTACCCGGCTTGCGGCAGGCCTTTTTGAGGGCAGGAATGGACAATGAACGGTCGGTTCGTGGGTGAAAATAATTAAAGCGAAACGGCTCCACGGCCGATAATACTAGAAGCCATCTCAAAAATGTCTTTTGGCCCAATATCTTTGGAATGAGATGATAACTCCTGGAAACGAAAGCAGAATGATGAAAATTAAATTGTTGGTAATCAGTGCCGTGATTTTTTTGCTACTGGGGTGGAACACCAAAGATGGGGTATTGTTTTTTTTCTTCGCTGTTCATCTTTTCACCCTGACCATTGGCCATTTCCTTTCCAAATATGACCAAAAGCGCCACCCGAACCTGACTCTTGAAACGCTTCCCGTCTCCGATTCTTCAGAATCTTAGCCGTCAGGCTCCCCCAAAATTGGACTTATCGTACGCCAGCTTGCGGCCATCAAACGGACGCATGTGCGGTCTCGCCTGAATATCACCGGGGAGTGATCAAGTAACCTGGATTTTTCACACCCATTTTTTGATAGCCCTGCATAAACTTCCGTTCTATAATTAAATGCATCATGCGATTTCGCAAACAAAAAGAAACCTCCTATTTAGCGGATCCGGACGTTGAATGCATGCTTGAGGTAAAAAAAGGCGATCGCGATGCCTTTGAAATTCTGATGCGCAAATATTATGCGCGTATCCTAAATTTTGTCTATCGATTCCTGGGCAACCGACAGCTAGCAGAAGATCTTACCCAGGACATATTTATGAAGGTCTATAAAAGTGCCCGGCGCTATCGACCCCGATCAAAATTTCAAACCTGGCTGTATACCATCGCCAAAAATTCCTGTTTAAATGAGCTGCGGCGGAATCGGGGGCAAATGGTATCATTCGATGAGCCCTCCACATCCGATGAGCGTGTGTTAAAAAAAGAGATTTCCGATCCCCATGCCGATCCTGCCAGGGATTTTCTGCGAAGGGAAAAAAAGGCGCTGATCCAGGCCGCGATCAATGATTTGCCTGAAAATCAACGTATAGCGGTGATTTTAAGACGTTATGAGAGTTTTTCTTACGCTGAAATTGCTGCAACCCTGAATGTGACCGACAAGGCTGTAAAATCACTTTTAAGCCGCGCCAAGGTGAATCTCAAAAACAAATTGGCAGGCGCCGTCGATCTGGATTAGGTTGTGACAAATGAAATTTCTGTTATTTGACCCAAAATTTTTTACCACGAAAACACGAAAACGGAAAAGCACGAAAATTGTATTTTGATTTCGTGTTTTCCCTCTTTCGTGCTTTCGTGATAATTTTTACCTGGCTGGCTCTCTTCCAAAACCGTTGAAATTGGAAGGAACGACCGTAACTTTATTGTTTAGTGCGAAACTTTTTAGTTTGTCGGGTGTTTAAAAGATTGGAGACATAGAACCATGGATTGTCATGAAATAAAAAAACTGATTCCGCTTTATTTAGATCATGAGCTGAATGCCGCCGATGATCAGCAGGTCGAAGGGCATCTGTTAAACTGCGCGGATTGCCGGTCGGAAGCCCGGGCCATCGAACAATCTTGGGATCTGCTTGGTGAAATAAAAGCAGTAGAACCGGATCCCAACTATCTGGTTCGTTTCTGGCAATCAGTTGACGCCCAGACGCCCTGGTATGCCAACGTGTATAAGAATGTTCAGGCAGTTTTTCTGCAGCGGCGCTGGGTTCCGGCACTGGCCGGGGCGGTCATCGTTGTACTGGTCAGTACGATCGCAACGGTACAATATCTACAAAAGCCGCAGGCAGTAGATGTTTTGGCTGAGCTTGATGAAGCCGAAATGGAGATGGTCGCCAACATCGATCTGGCGGAACATTTTGAGGTTATCCACGAATTAGATTTTTTTTCGGATTTTGAAATCATCGAAAACCTGAGCGGTCTTGAGACCTTATAAATTTGGATTCATTTAACAGGCGCTTTCATGTTTTTTAAAAAATTAATCTCTGGAATTACGATATTTCTCTTTGTGAATGGGGGTGCCGGCTTCGCCCAGGAAGATGAAATTTCAGATGATGATTTAGAAATCATTCAAATTTTAGAAATTTTGGAAAATCTGGATTTATTAGAAGAGGATATTGATCTCCTGGAAACCATGACAGAAATAGGAGATGAAGATGAAAACTAGGCCATGGTTGGTTCATATGATGCAGTTTATTTCAGCAATGCTGATTGTCGGCAGCCTGTTGTGCCCGAATTCCCATGCCAGCCAAACAGACGCACCGCAAGATGCCGGGGTAACGGAGCAGACCCATATTTTATATCAGGCACAGCGCCACCAGGCGGTTGATGAGCGTGCCCGCTCCCATCATTATTTAGCTCAGAATGAGGATGGCCTGTCGCAAGCCCGGGAAAGATGGAAAAACCTTTCTCCCGAGCAAAAGCGTCAATATCGTGAAAGATTGCAACGCTGGAAGCAGTTGACGCCGGAACAGAAAGCAAAAATAAAAGATAGATATAAGCACTTTAAAAACCTTCCGCCGGATAAACAGGCCCGTGTAAGAGAAAACTGGCGCCGGTATAAGCGTTTGGATGAGGAACAGCGGCGCGTCATCCGGCGAAAGTATAAAAGATGGAAAAATTTGAGTGAAGCTCAAAAACAGCAGATCCAGGAGCGCCGCCGCCGGTATAAAAAAATGACACCGGAGCAGCGCAGGCGCTTGCAGGAAAATCGAAAACGATGGCAAGAGCTTTCACCGGAGGAAAAACGCCGGCTGCGAGAGAAAAATCGCGAACGGCGAATGCAAAATCAAGGCGACCCCCAGCGGTACAATCGAAACCATACCCGCAGAAGAAACTAGAACCCATCTCAAAAATGTCTTTTGGCCCCGCACGCTCTTTTTAGCGCCGGGGCTTTCCATGCCGGAAATTATTACCCAACTGACAATTTTTTGACCATTTTTTTGACAACATTTGTCACATTTTACCTGTTCAAAATATGGGTAAATTTATAAGTGTTTGAAAATATTATAATTTCAAAAATCGCCAAAATTGGCATGATAGTTGTATAGGTATGTAGTCGGATTGCCTGAATTAATCCTAATGATCGAAGCCCGATGACCGATATGATGATTATAAGGCAGGCATAATCCAGGCCAGCAACGAAAACCTCAAATGATAAGGTGTAAAAAATGTTAGACAAAGCAGCAGACAATCACAATTTCGATTTCAACATTGGTCACCTTGTGAAAAGTCCATGCAAAGCATGCGCGACAAGAGGGGATTTTCCAGGTTGTATGGAAGACTGCGAACTTTTGGACCAAATTCAAACGGTTTTGTCTGATTCCGTTTCCAGTGCCAACAATTACTCCGCTGCGGAGACATTTGAGGTACCCGCACAGGTGCTGGATCAGATTTAATTAAAAGTGGTTTCAAAACCCCATCTGAGGCCCAATGGCTGCGTTGCCCCGCAAGCGGGATTCGCATCTGATTTTTTGGATTAGGGTGCAGCACAGGCCTCCGATAAATGCTCACATACCCAATGTATGCTGAGAACAACGACTTTCTCGATCGGCCTGCGCTTGATGCATACATTAATATTTTTAAGATAAGATATGTAATCCCGCTGCAGCGGGACTTTGATGCACACATTAATTTGTTAAAATAAAGACGTGCAATCCCGCGTTTAAGCGGGAAACCTGATCTGAGGTTTTGAAACCACTTCTATTAACCGGTCCCAGACGGTGTGCTGGGGCCGGTTGCCAGCAAGTTTAGAAATTTTTCATCACCGTCTTGTGGCTTCTGATTTTTTGACTGCCCGACAACCTCTCTGGCGGCGTCCCTACGCCGCTGCACCGCCAATTTCATTTCTAAGGAAAATGCCTGGTTTTAAGTTTAACGGGACAACGCGCAAACAGGACAAGGCGCGTAACGGGCAACGCCTTAACCGTTGAGGCGATTCTCCCAGTCGTATTCGGCAGACGTAACGATATGTTCCATACGCTGGATGCGCCGCTGCAGATTTTCATATCTCCTTTTTAGCCGCTGCAACGCACCCTGCCTCGAGTAGGTGTAACTGTCATAAAATTCCTTTTCGGCAGAGTTGCGAACCGGAATGACCGGCGCGGGTTTCATCAGCAAGGCGGCCAGCAGGTATAACCCAATCGCCGGGAAGAAGCCGGCAACAAATAGAAGAATCAAGGCGATCACCCGGGTCCAGAAAACTGAAAAATCAAAATGTTGTGCCAGCCCTTTGCACACCCCTAAAATCATGCCGCTGCGGGAGCGGTAGATTCCGTTGCGGGAAAGCCGGGTATACCTATTCATGTTCATGGCTCGATTTCCTTTCTTTTGCGCTTTTGCGTCCTTCTTGATCCAACAGGATGGTCTCCAAAGCCTCGACGCGCTCTTCCATACGCGAAAGCGCCGTGTATATCTCCTGGATCATTTTAGCCTCCTCAGCTTGATCGCCTGCGGATTGGCCACCACGGAAAAATTTGATGGCCAAAAGAATCGCCCCCGGGATAATGGCCAGCGCAAGCAGGATGCTTCCGAATACAATGGCTACGATCAATACTTCTTTCATATCAGGCTCTACCTTGGCTTCATTAGAAGTGGTTTCAAAACCCCATCTGAGGCCCAATGGCTGCGTTGCAAGCCTCCGATAAATGCTCACATACTAGCCCATCATGTATGCTGAGAACAACGACTTTCTCGATCGGCCTGCGCCTTGCCCTTGAACCTGATCTGAGGCTTTGAAACCACTTCTTGTGTATTTTTAACGTCCCGTGCAAATTGCGCTTCGATCCTTAAAGATGGTTATAGGATTATCCGATTATCCTGATCAATAAAAATCTGATCTATCATTCCGACACGCTGGGTTTTAATCGGCAGATTGCGCTTCATCCGCTTTTGACACCGGTGTTTTCAGCGCCTGCAATTCTTTTTCGATTTCTTCATCCACGCCCAGAGTGTCGAATTCGGCCTCCAGAGCGGTCTTTTTTCCGAAATTAACCAGATCGGCTTCGGCTTCCATGCGTTCGATGCGGTTCTCAAGTTCATCAAATTTCAGCATGGCCTCGGAACTGTCCACCCGTCGGATCTCTTCCTGGGCCTGTCTTTTCCGATTGGCATGAATATGCCGCTGGACAAGTAAACGCTGTTTGTCGCGGGCGGATTTCAACTTATCTTCCAGCTGGCGGATATGATCCTGATATTGTTCGATGAGAAGATTGTGTTCGGTGAACTCGTTTTCAAGGCCATCCATGCGACGGGCAGAGCGGCGCTTTTCAACCAGGGCTTCGCGGGCCAGATTATCCCTGCCTTTTTTGACCGCGATCTCGGCCTTTTCTTCCCAGTACCGGATGCGTTCATGCAAAGTGTCCAGCTGGCGTTGTACTTTTTTGCTGCTGGCCATCGCGCCGGCACAGGCGGCCTTGATTTCAACAAGCGTATCTTCCATTTCTCTGATCATTAGTTTGATCAATTTTTCGGGATCTTCCGCCTTATCAAGGATTGCATTGATATTGGAGCTAATGATGTCGCGAAAACGTGTAAAAATACCCATGATGACCTCCCAGTCTTTAATTTAACCTTTAGCCATACCATCAGCATTAAGCATGCCAATGCCCGATATATTTATAACATATTGATATTATATCATATTATATTAAAAATAATTACTTGACATATTGGTAAAAATAACTAATATATGGTATTATTATTTAAAAATAGGCAAAAATTACCATGAACCGATCAAATGACCTAAGACAGAAAAGTTTGAACACCGGGACCCCGACGGTTGTCACCGAAGCCCTGGGCCAATCGGAACCGTTTCTTGAGTTTCAGGAACGGTTATCACGGGTGGCTCCAATTAATCGGCCAGTGCTCTTAATCGGGGAGAGAGGTACGGGAAAGGAGTTGGCCGCAGCGCGGTTGCACTATCTGTCGAATCGATGGCAGGCCCCGATGGTGGCGCTGAACTGTGCGGCCCTGTCGCCGTCTTTAATCGAGTCAGAATTGTTTGGTTATGAAAAAGGCGCCTTTACCGGTGCGCTGCAGCGGCGCTTCGGCCGGTTTGAGTCCGCCGATCGCGGAACCCTGTTTTTAGACGAAATCGGAAGTATTCCGCTGGAAGTTCAGGAGAAGATTTTACGGGTGGTGGAATACAATGTTTTTGAGCGGGTCGGCAGTTCGGAGAGCATTGAGGTGGATGTCCGTATCATCGCCGCCACCAATGCCGATTTAAACGACCTGGCCCGCAAAAACCGTTTCAAACAGGATTTGTTGGATCGACTTTCATTTGAAGTTTTGTTTCTGCCGCCTTTAAGAGAGCGGAAAGAAGATATTGCCCTGCTTGCCGGTCATTTTGCCGGAAGAATGTCCATGGAGCTGGAATGGGATGAAATTCCCGTCTTTAGTGATGAAGCCATTGAGAGCGCTGGAGAAGCACCTGTGGCCCGGAAATATCCGTGAGCTTAAAAATGTAGTTGAGCGTGCGGTTTATCGTTCTGACGCGGCCACCATTACCGATATTGAGTTTCACCCTTTTCATTCACCCTATGAAAATGCCGCACTTCCCGTATCTCAAAAGACGCATGCATCTGAAATGGCGCCTGCCGATTCCGGCGTTTGGCTGGGCCAACCCCTGAAGGCGGCCGTGTGGGAGTTAAAGGTCAAGATGCTGGAAGCGGCGCTGGACAAAGCAAAGTACAGTCAAAAGAAAGCCGCCCGGATTTTAGGTCTGACCTACCATCAATTTCGGGGGTTGTATCGACAGTATCAGGCAACACGGCCAGATAAGCCTTCCTCTTAAATCCGATCCATTCTGGGCTTCAGGTGTAAGGTGTCACGTGTCAGAAAACAGAGAACCGCAGAACACCGAACAAGGAATAATGAATGTCGAAGTAGGGCAGCCCTCTGTGGCTGCCATTGAGGTCGGCACGGAGGCCGAACCTACTTCATCATTCGAAATTCTTGCCCATAGGTCACGTCTTTAGCGTGATTCGATATTCAAAATAGAGCAAATTGATTGTGTCAGGTTGCTTGTTTCCCGTCTCTGTCGTGACCACAAACACCTGAAACCATAATTCTTAAATGCGGCGACCGAGAACAGCACTCTCATAAATCGCCGCTTTGGCATTGCGGGTCTCGAGGCAGTCACCGATCTGGTGGGTTTCATACCCGAGGGATTTGACCTTTTCATAAAGGCGGTTACAGGGCCGGGTACCGGTCGCAAAGATCACCGTTTCAGCCTCGATCAACAGCTCCGTACCATCGCTGCGGGCTACGGCAGCGCCGGCGCTTACAACTCTTATCAATTTGGTTTCAGTCATTATTTTTACGTTGTATTCTTTTAATTTGCCGAGCAAAATCTTTCTGGTCATGGATTCAAGGCCTTTTCCGATTTTAGCAAGCATTTCCACTACGCTAACGCGACAGCCATATTCGGCCAGGTGCAGGGCAATTTCCAGGCCGGTCGCCCCGCCGCCGATGATCACCGCTTGCTTAAAGGAAGGCGGGGCTTCGATTAATACATCTTCATAGGTCATTACAATGGAGCTGTCGATACCGTCCACCGGCGGAAGCGCCGGCAGTGATCCGGTGGCCAATACGACCACATCCGGGTTGAGTGCCTGGATGTCTTTGGTTTTAACCTCATGGTTGAGATGGCAGGCCACACCGAACTTTTCGATTTGTTTTTTCTGAAATTTGATCAGTCCGCGCAATTCTTTCTTATGCCCCGGTATGCTGCCGGAAAGCAATTGCCCTCCCAGGGAGTCGCGTTTTTCAAAAACGTGGACTTGATGGCCACGTTTAGCTGCCACCCAGGCCACATTCAAACCGCCGGGGCCACCGCCGACCACCATAATCTTTTTGGGTTTTGGGGTGGGTACGAAGGCCATTTCCTTTTCACGGCCCAGCATGGGATTGACCAGGCATTCGATGCGGCCTTTTCTGAATATGGATTGCATGCAGGTGTTGCAGGCGATGCATGGCCGGATTTCATCCAGGCGTCCTGCCCTGGCTTTATTGGGCATCTCCGGATCTGCTAAAAGCCCACGGCCAATGCACACCAGATCCGCCTGGCCTTTTGCCAAAACCTCATTGGCAACCATCGGGTCGTTTATGCGGCCAACGGCCATGACCGGGATGTTCAAGGCCTTTTTGACCTGTGCGGCGGATTCCGCCAGGCAGGCTTTTTCCATAAACATGGGCTGACAGATCCATTCCGGCGTCATGTCGTTGCCGGCCGAAACCTGGACGACATCAACGCCGGCTTTTACCAGAAGTTTTAAAATCTCAATGCTTTCTGTGACGGTCAGACCGCCGGGTACAAATTCCTGAGCGCTGATTTTAAACGAAAGCGGAAATTCAGGTCCAATGCGTTTGCGAATTTCTTCTATGATTTCAATTGCAAATCGACTTCGACCGACAGTGTCCCCGCCGTATTCATCTTCGCGAATATTGCTCACTTTTGATAAAAACTGGTTTATCAGATAGCCGTGCGCACCGTGGATTTCGATTAGCTCGAACCCCGCCTGTTTGGCGCGTTCCGCCGCATCACCGAATTTCTGAACAATTTCACGGATGCCATCGGTTGTCAGGGGCTCAACCTCACCACGGATCGTAGGGCAGGGAATCGGAGAAGGTGCCAGGGGTTTGCGTTTGATGACCTTGATCGACGTCTGTCGTCCGCTATGGTGAATTTGAATGGCCGGGACCGACCCCTCCGATTTCATAACCGCGGCAACCTTCGAAAGGCCCTCGATGAAACGATCATCGTAGATTCTTGCTTGATGTGCCGAAACCACTCCTTCCGGTGAAACCGCATGGGCTTCCATTATAATCATTGCCGATCCGCCACCGGCCCGTCGACGGTAATGCTCGATCGTAGCATCTGTAATCGTACCATCGTCTTCGATTAAAAAGGATGCCAGGGCGGGCATGACAATTCTGTTTTTCAGTTGAATGTCTTTGATCGAAAAAAACGAAAACAACGGCTGCATTTTTTTCTCATCCAAAAATAGATTTAAGATAAAATATGTGGCTATGGCCTATTCTGATTCTAAAATAAATTTTTCTGCCGCCAGAATTATCACCAGCCGGAAGGTGACCATTTTTTTTTAAAACCGCTACATTGGTCAGATACCGAATTCTGGGTAGAGAGCTTGACGCTCTATCATGTTTTCTCTATAATCCCCAGAACCTAAATGAACAACTTGGACTTTTTATAACTATCTGAAATTAAATTTCTTTAACGCCTCCCGGCATGGTATGATTTCAGGCGCCAAAGGAAAATGATGCGATCATAATACCATTGTCGGTAGCGTTAGCATGTTGCTTTTCGATTCGCAAGGAGATACCTTCTAATAAAGCACCAAAGTTACGGGCCCAGATTCAGTGGATATCCGGCAATCAGAAATACAGAAACCCAATTGAGCGTTTATTGCTCAATTAGGGTATAACCCTGACCGTTTCAAAATTTTAACAAAGGATCATTTTGCCCTATTTGCATGCCATTATCGCTGAAATCGGCTTAGTCAATTTGCTTTTGATTCTGGTCGGTGTGATGTCAGCAGCAGCCGTTATTCTGCTGATCCTTCTGGTTCGACGCAAGGAGGTCAACCCGCAGGAGTTTTATACGACCCTTGAAAAACAGCAAGAGCGCATTGAACACATGGTCAGAGACGAGTTTGTGCGCAACCGTCAGGAATCGGCCGGCAGCGCCCGGCAGTCCCGGCAGGAAATCGGCACCATTTTAAAGTCATCCAGCGATTCCCAGCTCAGGCAGATGAGCGAGGTTGCCGGCATGCAGAAAGATCAGCTCGATAGTTTTTCCAAACAGCTGCTCGCGCTGACCCAGCTCAATGAAGATAAACTTGAAAGTCTGCGCAAAACCATCGAGGCTCAGCTGCGGGCCATGCAGGAGGACAACAGCCGCAAGCTGGAGCAGATGCGCTCGGTCGTTGACGAAAAACTGCAGTCGACTCTGGAAAAACGACTCGGTGAATCCTTCAAGCAGGTCAGTGAGCGCCTTGAGCAGGTTTACAAAGGCCTGGGTGAGATGAGAAGTCTGGCCACCGGTGTGGGCGATCTCAAGAAAGTTTTAACCAATGTCAAGACCCGGGGCACCTGGGGTGAAATTCGGCTCAGCCATATTCTGGAACAAATTTTGACACCGGACCAATATGAGATCAATGTCGCCACCAAAAAGGGCAGCAGCGAGCGGGTGGAATTTGCCATAAAGCTGCCGGGTCAGGGGGCTGACAAAGAAAAAGTCGTCTGGCTGCCCATTGACTCTAAATTTCCCCAGGAGGATTATCAACGCTTGCTGGATGCTCAGGAAGCGGCCGATAAAGTCCAGGCCGAAATATCGGTCAAAAACCTGGAAACCCGCGTTAAAGCCGAAGCCAAGGCCATCCGGCAGAAATATATCGATCCGCCCAATACCACCGATTTCGGGATTATGTTTTTACCGGTGGAAGGCCTGTATGCCGAAGTTTTAAGGCGTCCGGGCCTCTGTGATAGCCTGCAAAGGGATTATCGCATTGTCGTCACCGGGCCGACAACGCTGGCAGCCCTCTTAAATAGCCTGCAGATGGGCTTTCGCACCCTGGCCATCGAAAAACGATCCAGTGAGGTCTGGGAACTGCTGGGTGCCGTAAAAACACAGTTCAGCAAATTTGGTGAGGTCCTGGCAAAAACCAAAAAGAAGCTGCAGGAAGCCAGCAATACGATTGACCAGGCCGAAGTCCGCACCCGGGTCATTTCGCGCAAGCTCAGCAAAGTCCAGGAATTGCCCCTGACCGATTCGTCAAAGCTCATGGAGCCGACAGCAAATGATGACGATGAAACCGTCGATAGCGATTTATAAATATGGCGCGTCGTCCCTTGCTTTTTGCCGCTGATCTCGTCTGAGTCCGCCTCAGGCGGACGATGGCGCGTAAGGGGACATAAAGAAAGAAATTTAATAATTCCTTTTAAATCTTTCGTGAACTTTGTGCTCTTTGTGGTAAAAAATATTGCTTCGTAAACCTACAGGGACAAGATTATGCCTTCATCCAGTTACTGGGCAGACAAATATATCGAAAACAAGCGCAGCGCACATCAGGCGATTGGCCTGATTAAACCGGCTCAGCGCGTTTTTATCGGATCGTCCTGCGGAGAACCCCAGCATCTGGTACGGGAGCTTTCTGAAGCCTCAAATTATTTCAAAGATATTGAAATTAACCGCCTGATGACACTGGAAACCACTCCCTTGACGCTGATTGCCAATAAAACCAGGGATCAAAGTCTCAATATCCGGTCATTTTATCTGGGTTCGACAAAACCAAAGTCAATTGCCAGGAACAAACGGTTTATCACGCCCATCAATCTTTCGGCAGTGCCCCGCTTATTTAAAAGCCGTTTGTTGCCGATTCATGTCGCCCTGATTCAGGTGTCGCCGCCGGATGATTTCGGCTGGATGAGTCTGGGCGTATCGGTCGATATTACGCTGGCGGCCGCCCAGTCGGCGGATCTGGTGATTGCCCAGGTGAATTCGCATATGCCCCGAGTGCTGGGCCGCAGTTTTATTCATGTTAACGACGTGGATGTATTTGTGGAATACGACGAACCGTTACTGACGATTGGTGAAACGCCGGAACTGGAGGCCGCCAATGACATCGGGCGGCTGATTGCCCGCTTTATCGAAGACGGTTCCACCTTGGAAATCGGGCTGGGCTCCACCCATCAGGCCACCCTGCTGGCGCTGGCCGATAAAAATGATCTGGGTATCCACACCCAGTACATGACCAATGATATTATGCATCTGTTTTCGAGAGGGGTAATTACCAATCGCAAAAAGGGTTTCAATGAAGGCAAAATGGTCGCTTGCGGGGCCATCGGCACCGAAGCGCTGTATGAATTTTTAAATGATAATCCGGCCATAGAATTTCATCCTTCCGATTATGTCAATGACCCCGCTATCATCGCGCGCCACAATAAAATGGTTTCGATGACCGTTGCCATGAGCATCGATTTGACCGGCCAGGTTGCGGCCGATGCACTGCCATTCAACCATTTCACCGGTGTTAACGGCATGCTTGATTTTGTACGCGGTGCGGTTCGATCTCCGGGGGGCAAGTCCATTATGATGTTGCCGGCCACGGCGCTAAAGGGCAAAAAAAGCCGTATCGTGCCGCGGTTCGACGATGAGGCGGTCGTGGTTCCCAGAGGAGACGTTCATTACGTCGTTTCCGAGTATGGGGCGGTAAACTTATTCGGTAAAAGTTTGCAGGAACGCGCCATGGCCATGATCAGCATCGCGCATCCGGATTTCAGGGACGAGCTGTTTTTCGAAGCCCAGAAAACAGGGCTTCTCAGTCCGGAGCGAACGTTGAGTGAATCTCTCCATGGGATTTATCCGATTCATCTGGAGCAAACCATCGTCATTGGCGCTGAAGCGGTAACCATCAGACCCGCCAAACCGGTGGATGAACGCCGAATTCAGGAGCACTTTTACAATTTGAGCAAAGATGACGTGATCTCCCGGTTTTTCCATGAAAAAACCAGCTTCGTTCATGATGAAGTCAAAGGGGTGACCTTAATTGATTATATTAAAGACCTGACAGTTGTTGCCATTGTCGGAGAATTTGGGTTCGGCCAGATTGTGGGGATCGGCGAATATTTACTGGATCCCGCGTCCAATGAGGCTGAAGTTGCGTTTTCGATCAGCAAACCCTATCAAAAAAAGGGTCTGGGGAAAATATTACTGAACAAACTGGCCGTTGCCGCCCGCGACAAAGGCATCGCCGGATTGATGGCCTATACTTCGGCTCAGAATAGAGGGATGATAAAGCTGTTTAAGACGCTGCCGTATAAAAGCGACAGCTTTTTTGACGGTGAGCTGCTGCAGCTTAGATGCCGGTTT
Organism: uncultured delta proteobacterium; assembly: GCA_963706575.1. Taxonomy (GTDB): domain Bacteria; phylum Desulfobacterota; class Desulfobacteria; order Desulfobacterales; family JAHEIW01; genus JAHEIW01. The sequence continues at coordinate 30,765 of CAVPNL010000016.1, forward strand.
GATGAACCCTTATAAAGAAGGGTTCAAGGTTCAAGGTTCAGGGTTCAAGGGTTCAAGGACTTGTTGGATTCGTTTTATTTGTTTCATTGGTTGCATTGGTTGGTTTAAACTGAACCAATTGAACGAATTAAACCAATCAAACCAATTAAACAGTTGTAACACCCATCTGCTGGCTGACATATGAAACCAAAGGATATTAAAGATGCCCAATCACAAGATTGTTTTTTTACCCTATGAAACGGAAATCACGGTGCCGGACGGCGAAACCATTATTCATGCCGCCATGGAAGCCGGTGTACACATAAACGCTTCGTGCGGCGGGGAAGGGGTTTGCGGGAAGTGCCGCGTGATGATCGAGCAAGGAACGGTGGAAGGCGGAATTACCGAAAAACTCAATCAGGAAGACCAGGACAAAGGCTATCGGCTGGCCTGCCACGCCGCTGTAAAAAGCGATCTGGTGGTGCGCATCCCGGTTGAATCCGCCATGGATGCCAGTGCACTTCGAATGCATCAGACCCCGCGCAAAAACGCCCACATCCGCGAGATGAACTTCGATGAATTAAAGGAAAAGGGGCTATTTGTTCCGCCGGTGGAAAAAAAGTTTTTACAGCTTCCGGAGCCGACACTCCAGGACAACCTGCCGGACATCACGCGCCTGATCAGTTACTTAAAGGTCAAGCATGATGAACATCGTCTGGATGTCGCTCTTTCGGTAATCCGCAAAATTCCGGATGCCATCCGGCAAAAAGATTTTGAAGTAACCGCCACGCTCGTGCGTCCGGTGCGCGATATCGGCAAAACCCGCCTGATCAATGTTCAGCCGGGTGATACGACCCGCCGCAGCTATGCCATTGCCATGGATATCGGGACCACCACCATTTATGGTCAGGTCATTGACCTGATCAGCGGCGACGTCCTGGCCGAATACGGCGATTTCAACGGTCAGATCAGCTATGGGGAAGATGTCATTACGCGGATCGTATATGCTGAAAAACCGGGCGGGCTGGAGCGTCTGCATGAAGTGGTAATGAACACGATCAATAAGGTGCTGGAAAAGATTATTAAAAAATCCGGCATCGATCATGAGGATTTATCCACCATTACGCTGGCCGGAAACACGACCATGACCCAGCTGATGCTCAAAATCAACCCGGGGTACATTCGACGGTCACCGTATGTGCCGGCTGCGACTTTGTATCCTCCCACCCGGGCCAGGGATCTGGGTATGGCTGTGGGCGACCATGTGTCCGCGCTGGTTTATCCGGCGGTTTCCAGTTATGTCGGCGGGGATATCGTCGCGGGCGTGATGGGGTCCGGTATTTACCGGACGGAGAAACTGACGCTTTATCTGGATGTCGGGACCAATGCCGAAATTGTTATCGGCAACCGGGACTGGCTTGCCTGTGCGGCCTGCTCGGCCGGACCGGCCTTTGAGGGCGGCGGTCTTAAATACGGCATGCGGGCCGAAAAAGGCGCCATTGAAGATTTTTCAATCGACCCGCTGACCTATGAGCCCATGATTATTACCATCGGTCACCTCCGGCCGAAAGGTATCTGCGGATCCGGACTGATCACCATGGTGGCAACCCTCTTTGAAATGGGCATTATTGATAATCTGGGCAAATTCAACCGCGATCTGGACACACCCCGCATCCGGCAGTCAGACGGTGTCTATGAATACGTTCTGGCATGGAAGGATGAAACCCAGATTGATCGCGCGGTGACCCTGACGGAAATCGACATTGAAAACCTCATGCGGGCCAAAGGCGCGATTTACAGCGGGTGTATGACCCTGCTGACAGAAGTCGGGATGGGTATCCAGGATATTGAGCATATTATATTAGCCGGTGGCTTCGGCACTCACGTTGATTTGGAAAAGGCCATGGTCATCGGGTTACTGCCCGAAGTAGATTCCGATAAAGTGACCTTTATCGGCAACGGGTCGCTGATGGGTGCCCGCATGAGCAGTTTGACCAACCGGATTCGCAAGGATGTGGTCGAGGTCACAAAAAAAATGACCAATTTTGAATTATCCGACACCACATCTTATATGGATAATTATATCGCCGCTCTATTTTTGCCCCATACCGACATTAATCAATTCCCCAAATTAAAAAGCCGCCTTACAGCCCGTAAGAAAAACTAAAATGAATCGGATTTAATTAGAAATTTTGATTTAGTTCTGCTCTGCTCTTGACAAAGCTATCCGCTCCATATAAATAGCAATATTCTGCATTTAGCGCTTTTGGGAGACGACCTTTTTGATGCGGGGCGGTAACCCTCTCGATTCAAATCTAAAAATAGAATTTCCTGTTTTTTTTGCCGCGCCGACTCCGAAAAAGATATTAAATCTACTATTACAGTTTGTAGATTCGATGAAAAAAATGATGAAAGGGGGGCTGACTGAAAACAGAAAATGGGGCTGGTTGCAAGTTTGCCCCTAAAGTGGTTTGGCTATCGTAGCTTGCATCACTTTTTATGTAAATCAACTCAATCGCTCAAGGAAAATGGAAACAGAACAAGGAGGTAACATTGGGTTTCGAATTTGCAAAAGAAACATATTCCGGCGGAATAAAGGAAATTACGCTTGGCCAGGGAGACAAGGCCGTGACAGTCGGCGGAGAGAGCTGTTATCCGTTTTACAGTTTTGAAGGTGAGATGCCCCATAAACCCAAAGTTGCCATGGAGATCTGGGATCTTGAACCGGAGGAATGGCCGGAAGCGGCTTTGAGTCCGTTTAAGGATGTGATCTCGGATCCGGCAGCCTGGGCTAAAAAATGCGTCGACGAATACGGGGCGGACATGATTGTGCTGCAATTAAAGAGCACCGATCCCAACGGAAAAGACGCCAGCGCTGATGACGCCGCCGCCACCGTTAAAAAAGTCCTCGCAGCCATTGATGTGCCCTTGATTATCTGGGGTACGGCCAGTGTGGAAAAAGATGAGGAAGTGCTCAAGAAAATTGCCGAGGAATGCCAGGGTAAAAACCTGATCCTGGGTCCGGTGGAGGACAAAAATCACAAAGGCATCGGTGCGGCCGCCATGGGTTTCGGGCATACGGTAATTTCGTCATCGCCCATCGATGTTAATCTGGCCAAACAGTGCAATATTTTACTCGAAAATCTGGGGGTGTCGATGGATAAAATGATTATCGATCCCACCACCGGGGGCCTGGGATACGGTTTGGAATATTCCTACTCGGTGATGGAACGTATCCGCATGGCAGCCCTGGCCCAGGGGGACGACAAACTGCAATTGCCCCTGATCAACAATCTCGGGAATGAGGTCTGGAAATGCAAAGAAGCCAAGCAGACCGTCGATGAAGCACCCACTCTCGGTGATCCTGAGAAACGCGGTATTTTAATGGAAGCGGTTGGCGCCGTAGCCTATCTGATGGGGGGCTCCGACGTGTTGATGATGCGCCATCCCGAATCCATTCGGCTGGTCAAATCCTATATCGATCTGGTTTATGACGGCGGTAAGGCCGATGACGTTGCTGCGATTAAAAAGCAAATTGACGCGGTCGATGTTGATTTGCTGGCGCTTTCCCCGGAGCCGGATTTGACCATCGCAGAAGAAAAGAAAGCGGCGCCGGCCAAGAAAGCGGCTGCAGCCAAACCGGAGAAGAAGGCAGCACCGGCTGAAAAAGCAGCAGCTCCCGAGCCGGAAAAGAAGGCAGCGGCTCCTGCTGAACCCGCAGTGGCTGAAGCGCCGAAAGCCGAAGCTGCGCCCGAAACGGATGCAGCTGCAAAAGCCGAGGCTGAAGCCAAAGCCAAGGTTGAAGCCGCGGCCAAGGCCGAAGCGCAAGCCAAAGCGGCCGAAGAAGCCCAGGCCAAGGCTGAAGCCGATGCCAGAGTCAAAGCCGAAACGGAAGCCAAGGCCAAAGCCGAAGCCGATGCTCAAAAAGCCGCTGAGGAAAAAGCCAAAATCGAAGCTGAGCTCGATGGAATCAGACAGAAACGGGCCAAAGAACGTGCCGATCTGGCTGCCAAGCGCGCAGCTTCTGAAAAGGAGACGGCTAAAAAGACCCCGGCAGCCGTTCAAAAATCGATGACGGAGAAGATGATCGATAATTTGAACTGGATCCACAAACGCTAACACAAATCGACCGTCAATGGCACCTGTTTTCATTAACCATTGACGGCAAATTCAAATTAATAGTGGGGAGGAACCACATATGCCAGAAACAATTGACAACAAACAAGCTAAACCCGAAAAGGCCAAAAAAGTTGCCGATCCGGTGGCTGCTTCTACTGATCCGGCCAGCCAGCAGATGATGCGGCGCGCCCAGGAGCTGGGCGTAGAGACCATTTTTGATCGGGCGGTCAACATGAAACCCTGCAACATCGGCATCCAGGGCACCTGCTGTAAAAACTGTGCCATGGGTCCCTGCCGCCTGCCGCTTCCCAAAGCCGGGATCGAAGGTGAAGACGATCGCAAGGGCTTGTGCGGCGCCACCGCCAATACCATCGCGGCCCGCAATTTTGCGCGCATGGTGGCTGCCGGTTGTGCGGCCCATTCGGATCACGGGCGTAATGTGGCGGAAGTATTTTTGTCGGTCGCCAGCAAAGAAACCGGCGATTACAAAATTAAAGATCCCAACAAACTGCTGGCGATTGCACCCCATTTTGGGGTGGACATCAAAGTCGAGGTCGATGGTGAGGAAGTCGACCGCAATTTTGATGAAATTGCACTCGAGGTGGCCCAAAAGGCCATGGCCGAATGGGGCAAACCCGACGGGCGAGCTGGATTATCTCAAACGTGCACCTCAGCCCCTTTATGAACGCTGGCAGAAGCTGGGCGTGCTGCCGCGCAACATCGACCGGGAAGTCGTAGAAATCATGCATCGCACTCATATGGGCGTGGACCAGGACTACAAAAACATCGTCAAACAATGCACCCGCGCCGCACTGGCCGACGGGTGGGGCGGTTCCATGATGGCCACCGATCTGCAGGATGTCATGTTCGGCACACCGTTTCCCCTCCAATCTGAGGCCAATCTCGGCATCATGAAAGAAGACCAGGTCAATATCATCATTCACGGTCATGAACCGGTCTTATCCGAGATGATCGTGGCGGCGGCCCAGTCAAAGGAAATGGTGGACTACGCCAAAACCAAAGGGGCCAAGGGTATTCAGCTGGGCGGCATTTGCTGCACCGGCAACGAAATCCTGCAGCGTCACGGCGTGCCGCCGGCCGGCACTTTCCTGCAGCAGGAGCTGGCGATTGTCACCGGCGCCTGCGATGCCATGGTCGTTGATGTTCAGTGTGTTTTTCAGAACCTGGCCAACGTGGCCAAATGTTTCCATACCAAATTGATCACCACCCATCCGATTGCCCGCATGGAACAGGACAATGTGGTGCACATCGAATTCGACGAGCATCATGCCATGGAAGACGCCAAAAAAATCGTCAAAATGGCCATCGACAACTTCGAAAACCGCCACGTCGATGTGATGATTCCCGCTCAGAAGGCCGCGCAGATTGCGGGTTTCGGGGTGGAGTCGATTCAATATCACCTGGGGGGCACCTTCCGCGGTTCTTATTACACCCTGAATGATAACATCATCAACGGCCGCATCCGGGGTGTTGCCGGTGTGGTGGGCTGCAACAACGCGCGTACGCGTCATAACGAAGCCCATCTGACGCTGGTCAAGGAATTGATCAAAAATGACGTCATCGTGCTGACCACCGGCTGTAACGGAATCGCCTGTGCGATGGAAGGCCTGCTGACACCGGGAGCCGCGCATGTTTACTGCGGGCCGGGTCTGGCCGAGGTTTGCGAGACCGTGGGTATCCCGCCGGTGCTGCATCTGGGATCCTGTGTGGATAACAGCCGGATTCTGCTGGCGGCCACCGAGGTGGTCAAAGCCGGCGGCCTGGGCAATGACATCCAGGATCTGCCGGCAGCCGGGGCCGCTCCGGAATGGATGAGTGAAAAGGCCATCAGCATCGGCCAGTATTTTGTGGCCTCAGGTGTGTATACCCTGTTTGGTGTGAATCTGCCGACCACGGGTGCACCGGTCTTCCAAAAATATTTGTTTGAGGAGCTGGAAAAAATATACGGCGGCAAGTGGGATCTTGCAGTCGATCCGTTTGAAATGGCCCAGAAAATGATTGCCCATATCGACAAGAAACGCAAGGCGCTCGGTATCGACAAAGCGCGCGAGCGCGTCCTGATGGATATGGCCGATCGTCAGAAGCTTGAAGCACAATTAGGAATTAACAATTAATAATAAATCCTCAAAGAAGGAGGAAACTGTATGTCTAAGTTAGTTGCATTTGCCGCGATTCAAGGTGGCTACAACGTTGTATCGCAGGTTGAAGGTGAATATCAAAAAGCGCTGGATACCTTTAACGCGGATACCAAGGTGGGCTTTCCCAACACCGCCTACTATCTGCCGGTCATTTATTCGCTGTTGGGAATTAAAGTTGAAACCCTGGAAGACATTCAAAAAGCGCTGGATGTGACGCGCAAACTTTTGCCGCCGCATATCAAAGGCATGAACCATTTGCCTTACCTGGGGCCGCTGCTGGATGCCGGTATGGCCACCCTGTTTGCCTTTGAGATCAGGGAGGCGCTACGCTACTTGAACGAACCGGATTTTTACCTGCATTCCGAAGATATCGATGAGGAAGCCGGAAAAATCTGGCTGGGGGCCGCCGATGATACCGTCTTTCGCAAACGCGGGGTCGAGTTTGTGGACGGTTCCGCACCGGGCTTTGCCGCCATTGTAGGGGCTGCACCGGATCCCGAAATCGCCAAAATGATTGTCGAGGAATACCAGAGACGCAGTCTTTACATTTTTCTGGCCGCCGGTCACAATAACACCTCGGTGGCCCAGCAGTTGCTCGAAGCCGATGTTCAGATCGGCTGGAACACGCGAATTGTGCCATTCGGTCCCTATATTTCGTCGGCCATTTTTGCCCTGGGTTTTGCCAACCGGGCGGCCATGGCCTTCGGCAACGTTCAACCGGGGGATTATAAAACGATGCTGATGTACAATAAGAACCGCATCTTTGCCTTCGTGAATGCCCTGGGTGAAGTCGGAACCGATTGGGCCGGTGCGGCCGCGGGATGCGTCAACTGGGGTTTTCCGACCCTGGCCGACACCGATATCCCCGAGGTTCTGCCCACCGGAATCTGTACCTATGAGCACGTGGTGGCCAACGTGTCCCATGAAGAAATGGTCCAAAAATCGGTTGAAGTCCGCGGCTTGAAGGTGAGTGTGTCGGCGATCGAGATTCCCTGCTCTTTCGGGCCGGCCTATGAAGGTGAGCGCGTGCGTGGCGCGGATCTGTATGCCCAGATGGGCGGCGGTAAAACCCAGTGTACCGAGCTGGTCAAGATGGCTGAAATGAATGAAATCGACGACGGCAAAGTCGAGGTTATCGGCCCGGACATCACCGAAATTAAAGAGGGCGAGACCATGCCGCTGGGCATTTATGTCCGGATTGCCGGGCGTGAATTTCAGACGGATTTTGAGCCGATCATCGAGCGTCAGATCCATCACCTGATCAACTATATTCAGGGGATCATGCATATCGGTCAGCGCGATATTTCCTGGATCCGGGTCAGCAAAGCGGCCATTGAAAAAGGCTTTACCCTGAAGGATATCGGTACGGTGCTGCATGCCAAGTTCCACCAGGATTTTCAGAAAATCGTCGATAAGGTCCAGATCACGCTTTATACCCAGAAAAAGGATGTGGATGAACTGACCAAGCGCGCCCGGGCCGAATACAAGACCCGCGACGAGCGTGTCGAGAAGATGACCGATGAAGATGTGGAAACCTATTATTCCTGCACCCTGTGCCAGTCATTTGCCCCCAACCATGTGTGCACTGTCAGTCCCGAGCGGACCGGATTGTGCGGGGCCTATAACTGGATGGACTGCAAGGCCTCCTTTGAAATCAATCCCACCGGCCCCAACCAGCCGATCGAAAAGGGCGAATGCCTGGATCCGGTCCTGGGCCAGTGGCAGGGGGTCAATGAATTTGTGCGAAAGGCCTCGCGCGGGGCCGTCGATCACTATAACTTTTATTCCATGGTCTATGACCCCATGACCACCTGCGGTTGCTGTGAATGTATTGCCGCCATGTTGCCGCAATGCAACGGCATCATGACGGTTGGCCGGGATTACAGCGGGGAAACCCCCTGCGGCATGAAGTTTACCACCCTGGCCGGTGTCATGGGCGGCGGGGCATCCTCGCCGGGTTTTGTGGGGCATTCCAAATTCAACATCACCCAGGGCAAGTTCATCCTTGGGGATGGCGGTATCAAGCGCCTGGTGTGGATGCCCAAGGGCCTGAAAGATGAAATCCGCGAGCGGCTGATTAAACGGGGTGAAGAAGTCGGAATGCCGGATCTGGTTGACCGCATTGCGGATGAGACCGTCGGTGTCACCGAGGAAGAGATTCTATCCTTCCTGCAGGAGAAAAAACATCCGGCGCTGGAAATGGATCCGCTGATCGGATGATAAAAATATAGTTGAGTGTTCACGGGTATACGGGTTACGGGTTGCGTGTTTAATAACCGAATACGCAATCCGTAATCTTAACCCGCAACACGCAACTCGCAACACGCAACTCGTAGAGAAGGAGATAAAGATGGCATTAACCGGTATTCAGATTTTTAAATTACTGCCGAAAACCAACTGCAAGGAATGCGGTGTTCCAACCTGCCTGGCATTCGCCATGAATCTGGCTTCGGGCAAGGCGGAACTGGACAGCTGCCCGTATGTCTCTGATGAGGCCCGGGAGCAACTGGCTGAGGCTTCAGCACCGCCCATCCGCCCGGTTGCCGTTGGAAAGGGCGTTCGTGCCGCCACCACGGGGGGGGAAACCGTTCAGTATCGTCATGAAAAAACCTTTTATAATCCTACCCTGCTCGCAGCGACAGTCGCATCCGACATTGCCGAATCGGATCTTGAAACCAAACTGAAGGCCTGGAACGCATTACAGTATGAACGGGTCGGATTGAATCTGCGGCCGGAACTGGTGGCCCTTAAAGATGTCAACGGCGACAAGGATGCATTTGCCAGCACCGCCAAGAAAATTGCCGAAACCTCTGAGTTCAACCTGGTGCTGATGACCGAAGATCCGGGCGTAATGAAGGCGGCCGTCGATGTCTGTGGGTTCAAGCGACCGTTGATGTATGCCGCCACCGACAATAATGTGGATGACCTGGGGGCGATCGCCAAAGAACAGAATTTACCCCTGGCGGTGCGGGCTGATTCGGTGGAAGGCCTGGTTCCGCTGACCGAAAAGCTTGACGGGATGGGTGTCAAGGACATTGTTCTGGACCCGGGTTCCAGGGAAATCAAGCAGGCCCATCAGGATCAGGTGGCGATCCGCCGGGCGGCCTTAAAAGACCTGAACCGTTCGGTGGGCTATCCGACCATCACCTTTCCGTGCGAGATGGCCTCCAATCTGGACATGGAGACCTTGATTGCCGGGACATTTGTCGCCAAATACGGCGGCATTGTCGTTCTTTCGGATTTTGCCGGTGAAAGCCTGTTTCCGCTCCTGCTGGAACGCTTGAACATTTATACCGATCCCCAGCGGCCCATGACGGTAACCGAGGGCATTTATGAAATCAATAATCCGGATGAAAACTCACCGGTACTGGTCACCACCAACTTTGCACTGACCTATTTTATCGTTTCCGGTGAAATAGAAGGCAGCCGGGTTCCGTCTTATTTGCTGATCAAGGATTCCGAGGGGCTTTCGGTAATGACGGCCTGGGCCGCCGGCAAATTTGCCGGTGATGAAGTCGGCATGTTTGTGAAGAAATCTGGCATCGCTGACAAGGTCAAGCATCAGGAACTCATCATTCCGGGCTATGCCGCAGCCATTGCCGGAGAGGTTGAGGAAGAATTGCCCGGCTGGACGATTACGGTCGGACCCAGGGAAGCAGCGCATATTCCTGGATTCCTTAAAGCCAGGTAAAATCACACGGAATATTGGAATACTGGAACAATGGAATATGGGGTAATAAGAAACGGAAGATTACTTGCTTTAAAATCGTGTATGTTTTTGCCTGTTTAATACAAGCAACTCATTTGCGCAAAACCCATTTTTCCATGATTCCACAATTCCATTATTCCAATTGGGGCGAAGCCCCCAACTGTGGGAGGGAGGGTGTATGTATTTAATAGGAGAAAGCTTAAACGTCATATCTAAAAAGATCGGTACCGCTTATAAAGAACGGGATCCAAAGCCGATCCAGGAAGAAGCCCTTTTCCAGAAGGAAAAGGGGATGGATTACATCGACATCAACCTCGGTCCGGCCAAAAAAGACGGCCATGAACTGATGCCCTGGGTGGTGCAGACCGTTCAGGAAGTTGTGCCGGATGTGCCGCTGGCATTGGATACGTCCAACATCGATGCTATTGAGGCTGCGCTCAAGGTCTATAAAGAAACGCCCCTGCCGCCGCTGATTAACTCCATCATGGTCCGTCCCGAGCGTTACGAACGCATGGTTCCTTTGGCCGCAGAGCACAATGCGGACTTCATTGCACTGATGTGGGGGCCGGAAGGACTACCGCGGGATGAAAACGAACGGGCGGCACTTTGCGTTGAGCTGGTTTATTTTGCCAATGAAGCCGGTATCCCCAATGATAAGATCTGGGTCGACGGCATCGTTACCCCCGTCAACATTCAGCAGCCGCAGCTCATAAGCCTGATGACCTTTCAGGAAATGTTGCCTGAAATTACACCGGAGGCCAAAAGTACCTGCGGGCTGTCCAATATTTCAAACGGGCCACCGGATCATCTGCGACCCATTCTCAATCAGACCTATATGGTCATGCTTGAAAAATATGGCATGTATTCCGTTATTGCAGACCCGTTGGATGACACCCTGATCGATATTGCCAAAGGCAAACGCCAGGACATTGTTGATCTGATATACGGGATGCTGGACGGCAACGAACCCGATATGGGCGCGCTTTCCGAGGAAATGCAAAATTACGCCAAGACCGTTAACGTGATCCTTGGAAAGACACTGTATTCGGATTCATGGCTTGAGCTTTAAAAGCCACGTCCATTATCCATCGAACGAAATTTCAAAAAAGCCTCTCCCGGCATGGGAGGGGTTTTTTTCTTTTTACAGGCAGATTCAGGTCAATAGTTGTTGCGTGCTTTTCAATAAAGCTGTGAAACGTGAGCCCATCGGCAGAGAGCATAGCGCATGGCGCATAGCGTTTTGACAACCCGCAACCCTTTGCGCTATGCCCCATGCGCTATGCCCAATCCTCGAACCCCTTGGGTTTCCTTGAAATCGGACGCGATCTTTGATACGCTGAAGGTCTTGACAGGCGCAGGATTACTGATGACTATTTTATCATTCAGGTTAACGAATTAAACCAATCGAACCAATTAAACCGATGTAACGTTTGAAACTTAAACTGGACTCTGTACCTGGCAACTTAACTTGGTTTTCCCTATCATTGAAGGAAAACAGACTGTGACGGTTAAATCCAAAGCCCTTGAAATCAATCTGGCCGACTATCATGTTGATGTCGACATAGATGAAAAATATGCCATCCTTCAGGAAGTGATGTCTAAATATTACGGCCTGATGGAAGGGTTGAACACCTTCCTGAAAGAGCTCTCCCATCCCTATAAAAATTGGCGCTTTATTGTGACGGAAACCCGGAAATATTCTCTCGAATATTTTCATCTGATTAAAAACCATCCCAAAGGACCGACCGCGGCAAATCTTTTTAGCGGTATATTCTTTGATGCGGTGGAGTCGGATGTTGAAATGGCTGTGAAGGTCGATGCCATTGATAACCTGCAGCTGTTTTTGCAGAAAGTCGTAAAGGAATCCGACTCAAATCTGGAGACATTTTTACCGTTTATCAACAGTGCCCTTTTGCGAATTGCCAATTTGCCCGACGATCATTTTGCCCTCTTTACCCGCAGCTATTATCAAATCAATCGGCTGGCTGAGACCTTTCTAAACTGCGCGCCTAAAACCGATGGTGTTTTTAATGCCATCAACCGGCTGCTAATGAAATTTTATAACTTTACCTATGATTATTGGCTGGCAGAAAGTGATCCCCAAGCATGGTTTGAAGCGGAAGTTTCTGAAATTAAGTCGCAAAACGAATACGGGGAGTTTTTTAAGTTCATTTCCCATTCGCAGCTGCAAAACTGGAAGCACCAGCTGGATCGGATTGCAAACGCAAAAAAGCAAAAATCCGACAAAGTACTGGCCTTACTACTGGCGCTTCCCGGATATAGCCAGATTGTAGATGCCTACCGCCGGATCCCTGCCGGTCTGCTAAAAAGCGGGAACGAAAATGGTCGCGGACGGCATCTGAAGCTCATTTTCCTGTTTCAAATCATGAATGTTGCCGGGCTTTCGCTGATCCACGAGGAAACCCTAAGGGAGATTAACCAGACCCTGGGCTGGATCATTGAAAATGAAAATTACCGCCACATCCAAAACCTGATCCAGAAGACATTTTCTATTTTAAAAGAGCGCGCCAGTATGTACCCGGCCACGGCCCTTAATTGTGTGCTGAATATGGGCAAAGGCGTTTATAAAACCGATGATATCGACCTCATTAATTATTTTATCGATTCGGTCATCGATTTGGGTTTTGCCGCGCCCAATATTCGAGGTGTGGACAATAACTGGCAGATACAGGTGAACAAAACCCACATCTTAAATATTCGGACCTGGCTGGAGTTGATCGAATTAGATCCAAAACGGTCCACCCGCTTGCTATCAGCCCTGATCATCCATCTGTCCCTTTACGGTGTGTTTATCAAGGATATTGATCTTTTTCCGCGTGACATTACCCAATTTTTAAACAGTGGCATCAGTTCCGTATTTAACCTTGCCAAACAGCTGACACGACTGTTTCCGGTATATTTCAATGATATTGGTGCCGAGGGCAAGCTGCGGGATATATCCACGCGCATTGATGAGATTACCCAGCGCCACGATATTCTAATCCATTTTTTAAGAAAGCAAAGCCACGTGGAAAGCAGCAACCGCATCATCGATCTGATGGCGGCGGTCCTTTATTTCTGGCAAACACGAGATAAGACCCGCCTTTCGCCCCATTTGCCGCCGGTGATTTATGATCAGATCGATACGCAAGGACCTTACATCGATGGCGTTTTTCAAATTATGGCACAATTAAGGCAAAAGGGGATTCGCGATCCGAATGATCTAATTGCAGTTAGCGAAAAAAACGTCAAACAATGGCTGGCGACAATTAAAGGTGTGCCCGACTCGGATGTTCAGCGCGTTGAGCTGGCGGCTGTCTTTTACAAGATTTTGAACGAGAAATATAATTTCGATTTAATTGAGCAGGATGCTTTCCTGGCCCAGCTCAGAACCGGGGCGTTGCCGGATTTGAACCGGTTGGAGCAGGCGTTTGCAGAATCTGATTTGCATAAACGACTTTTTCTGCTGCTTGAATATATGGAGAAACTACAGGCGGTTATTCTGTCTGATGAATCCTTTGAAATCCGACAGGATATTTATAAAAAAAGACATATTACCATCGATATACCGTCGATGTACGGCAGTTATCATGAAATGAAGTTTGACTGTCTGGGGCTTTCCTTTCGAATCGAGTCTCTGGTCAATGTTCATTTTGAGGAGCTCATTGAGGATATTGATCTCAGCCTGATTACCAAAGCCACTTTTCACCAAATTTACAGTTTGCTGAGGCTTTTTGACAGAGCATTGAAACTGGACGGAATTTCATCGAAAGAATTCGAACGCCAGCTCGAATTTCTGGCCCATTCTCTGGAAGTCAAAGGCTTCACGTTAACCCAATACCTGGATATTTTTAAAGGATTTGCCCAGGCCGTTAAGAACATCGTCAATGATTATTTTAATAACATTCATGGGCAGAACCTGACCCGGATTTTAGCCCAGACGCCGCCCGATGCGCTGCAGCCAAAATTTTTGACGAGTGAGGAAGCCATTGACAGCGAAAAACAGCAGCATCGGGTTTCGGAGATCTTTTTCCGCGACCGCATTGCGCTGAGCCTGGGGCTGCAACAGCTCGATTTGTTCTTAAGTCGGATTTTAAGCACCCTTTTTCAACAGTCCTACAAATTACCCAAAGACAAGCTCCAGCGGCTGCTTCTTTATGATCCGCAGAATGCCATAACGCCGATTGACTCATCCTTAGCGCGCTTAACCGGAATCATATACCTGGGCAATAAAGGGCTCAACATGGTGCGGCTGAAAAGTTTCGGGTATCCGGTGCCGCCGGGTTTTATCATCACCACCGAAGTGTTTCGCTGTCGGGAAATCATTCAAAGCTACCCGCCGGCCGAGCAAAATTTTAGGGGAAAAATTTTACAAAATATTTCGACACTGGAAAAAGCCACCGGTAAAGTTTTCGGTGACAGCCAAAACCCGTTACTGCTTTCGGTGCGCAGCGGCTCCGCTATATCCCAGCCCGGGATGATGGATACCCTGCTGGACGTCGGTAACAATGAAGAAATTACAGAAGGCATCGCCAAACAAACGGGCAATGCCTGGTTTGCCTGGGACAATTACCGCCGGTTTTTGCAATGTTACGGGATGGCTTTTGGCTTGAAGCGCGATGATTTCGATGCGATTATCAGTGAGTCCAAACAACGGCTGGGAATCCCGCTGAAAAAAGAATTTACCGGAGATCAAATGCGCGAGGTTGCGCTGACCTATAAAGACCTGATTCACGATGCCGGCATCGAGGTGGCTGAAAGCCCCTATGAGCAGCTGCACCTGGCCATCAAGGCGGTTCTGACCTCCTGGGAATCACCAAGGGCCATGGCATATCGTCGGATTATGGGAATATCAGAGGACTGGGGCACGGCCGTTACCGTTCAGTCTATGGTCTATGGCAATATATCCCAGCAGTCAGGCAGCGGTGTTGTCTTTACGCACAACCCTCGGTGGTCCGGCGATACCCTTAAACTCTGGGGGGATTTTACCATCGGCAACCAGGGAGAAGATGTTGTCTCCGGATTGGTAAGTACCATGCCGATTTCGATTTTCCAGCAAGAAATTGAAATGCGGGAAACCGACGTCACCTTGGAGACCCATTTTCCGGAGATTTATCGGGCCTTAAAAGATTGGGCTCATGAGCTGATTGATGGAAGGGGGTGGAGTCCGCAGGAAATTGAGTTTACCTTCGAAGGGCCCTCACGTGATGATTTGTATTTGCTCCAAACACGCGATATGGCCATTCGGGAACGCAAAGCGGTGCTGACCTTCGATTTTGAGGAAGATCCCCAGGCCTTGTATCTGGGACACGGTGTCGGCGTCAGTGGCGGTGCCATGAGCGGTCGTCTGGTATTTACCCTTGAAGAGATCGAAGAATGGCGCCTCATGGATCCCGGTACGCATTTGATTCTGGCCCGCAACGACACCGTACCGGATGATATTCAGGAAATTCATGCCGCCGATGGGTTATTGACCGCCCGGGGCGGGCTCACCTCTCATGCAGCGGTTATTGCGCATCGGCTGGGAAAAACCTGTGTGGTGAACTGTACCAATTTGGATTGCAATGAAAAGGAAAAGTATTGCGAATTTAATCAATTAAGAATTAGATCCGGGGAGCACATCAGCATCGACGGCCACGAGGGTTCGGTTTATCAGGGTTTGACCAAAGTTACAGAAACCAGGAAAGGAGCAAAATAGGCATGGGCAAAGACAGGTTACATTCAGACGGTAACAGGTTGGGTGTAAACGGGTTTGGCCGGATTGGCAAACTGACACTCTGGCACCATGTCGGACGCAAATATTTCGATGAAATAATTGTCAATATCGGACGACAGCCGGGATCATGCCTCGAAGACATTGCCCATTATGTTGAACGGGATTCAACTTACGGTTGGCTGCACGGTTATCTTCACGGACATACAGCTGAACCGGTGATCAGCGATCTGGATGAGGAAAACGGATCGATGGTTATTGATGGCGTCAAGGTGAGCTTTCTGCGATCACAGCGGAATCCGGCTGAAATTGGATGGGGCGATCAGGGCGTTCAGCTGGTCGTCGATACCACCGGTCAGTTTCTGGATCCGACGCTCGAACCGACTCAAACCGGGGGCGCCCTCAGGGGTCATTTAGAGGCCGGTGCTGAAAAAGTAATTGTTTCTGCCCCGTTTAAGTTTAAAGACAAGGGCACGGCTGTGCCCGAAGATGCGGTGACCACCGTGATGGGAATTAATGAAACCGACTATGACGCCAGGCGTCATAAAGTCATTTCAAATGCTTCTTGCACGACAACCTGTCTGGCGCATATGGTGAAACCCTTGATTAATGCCTTCGGTCCTAAAAAGATCATGTCGGCATCCATGGCCACCGTTCATGCTGCCACCGGGTCGCAAGAGGTGCTGGATCGGCTTCCGAAAACCGGAAAAGTCGATCTTCGAAAAAACAGAAGCATTTTGAACAATATCATTCTAACCACCACCGGCGCCGCCAATACATTGAGATTGGTAATTCCGGAAATGGAAGAAATCGCCTTCATTGCTGAATCCGTCCGAATCCCGGTTCAGACCGGATCATTGATCATCCTGGTGATTAACCTTCAGGAAGAGCCGAGTGGCCCATTTATCACCCGGGATGACATCAATGCCATATTTGAGCAGGCGGCTGCAGAGAACGCCCATGGCTACCTTTACTTTACGAACAAACAGAATGTTTCCTGCGATATTATCGGCATTCCGCGGGTTGCCGCTACAATTGAAGGGCACGAAACCCACACTCGGACGGCAGAGGCCACGATTGATCTGAAAAAAGTACCAGGTCTGGAAAAGGAAGCTATGGCCAATCTCCATCAGTCAATTATCCGGGTGCCGGTCACCCAGGCCGTTATCTATGGCTGGTATGATAATGAAATGGGAAGTTATGTGAATATGCTGGGGGATCGTACGGTATCCATTGCAGAGGATATGTAGGGGGGCTATCTGAAGAATATCCCTTTCAGTCACCCGAGCGGACCGATTGGGGAGATTAACCATTACAATCAGGAGTAATGGAGTGCTGGAGCATATAATATTTCGGATTGCAGATTGCAGATTTCGGATTTAACTGCGCAGAATGCCTGATATTACAATCTGCAATCCGCAATCTAAAATCCGCAATTTATTTTCTCCATCACTCCGGCATCTTGTGGCTTCTGAGTTAAACGACCTGAACAGCCACTCATTGGGCCGACAGAGTGAACGGTTTGAACCGTTATTCCGCAAATCCGTAATGAAAGATCTCGTAATCTGTTTGGCCGCCCAGCAGGGCATCGATCTGGCCTTGAATCTGTTGGCGATCACTGCTTTGCACCCATCGTTTCCAGTCATCCGATGTTTCCCATGTGCTGATCACCAGGAATTCGCCCGGCTTTTCAAGATTTCGCATTGTTTCTCCGGTAATATAACCGGGCTGTTCATTTGCAAGCGTGCGCATCTTGCGGAACAGCGGGATCATTTTTCTTGCCTTGTCTTCAGGCACGTTTCGCCGAATCAATATTTTAACTGCCATTGGGTCCTCCCTTTTAGGATAGACGGATTAAGCTATTTTTGTTCGCTTTAAAACATAATATTACTGCGCCACCGGGTCAAGTAACATTTAGAGAATTAATAACCTGCGCCAAACTTATTTGAAGGGCCACGAATTCAGCCGCGTCGAGGGTTTCAGCACGCCGTCCCGGATCGATGCCTGCTGCTGCCAATGCCTGTTGGGCATACTGCGGATCAATGTGGAGACCACTGGCCGACAGCGCATTTTTAAGCGTTTTACGCCGGTTGCCAAATGCCGCCTTGATCACCTGAAAAAGCATGGTCTCATCATGTGGCGGATACGCGCGTGAAATATTGAAATTGACCTCCACGACTTCGGAGTCGATTTTGGGTGCCGGATAAAAAAGAGAAGATGCGATCGCTGCGATGGATTTTATTTCGGCGCAATACGACAGCATGACGGTCAATCTTCCGTAATCCTTGTTACCGGGGCTGGCCGTAATTCGCCGGGCCAGCTCCTTTTGAAACATTAAAATTGCCCGGTTTACATGATCTCTGGTTTCGATGAGCTGGACCAGGACCTGTGAAGAGATGTTATAGGGCAGATTCCCCATCACAATTAAGCGGTGATCCAATTTTTTTGCCAGTGTATGGATATCGAGGCGAAGTATATTTTTTTCGATGATTTCAACATTCGTCAGTTTGTGAACAAGCAATTCGGTCTTCAGTAACTGAACCAATTGGGGATCCGTTTCAACCGCATAAACACATCCGGCGATCTTTGCAGCCGGAATCGTCAGTGCTCCCAGACCGGCACCGATTTCCATAACCGTGTCCTTCGATGTAATCTGGGAACGCCGAACAATCATTTCGGCCGTAGAGGGATCAGTCAAAAAATGTTGACCCAGCTTTTTTTTGGGCCGTAAATTCCAGGCGTTCAGCAATACTTTGGGAGATGTCATAATAGTTCGGTTCGTGTTTATTTTAGGCAAAACAATTTTCACCACAAAGGCACCAAGAGCACAAAGAAGTGAAAAAATATCTCTTCTAATGTTTTTCTTTGTGTGCTTTGTGCCTTTGTGGTTTAATCAATCGGTTTGGCATTATCTTGACTTTTTTTTGTTTTATCATTAGCTTTTACATCAAATTTCATAACCTCAGACGGGGTTTTGCAACCACGATTAGGCATTATCAACGATCAAGGCATTCTGACCCCTTCATTCAAGGAGGACACCATGCAAAAAAGAAAAGGAAAAGCCGTCAGTTTCGATGCCATGGTAAAATTTTTTATGCAGAATTACAATATTCCGACTAAAAAAGATGTCGATCGATTGATGGCAAAATTGGATCGGCTGGAAAGCATGTTTCATGCTGCCACGGCAAGCGGCAGATATCCGCTGAAAGGACCGGCGGGAACACGCAAAACCGCCGTTACCGCAGTGGATATGGTTTTTGATGTCATCAAACGGTCCCCTAAAGGGTTGGGCTTTGCTCGAGATTCAGGCCAAAACAGGATTTGGGGATAAAAAAATTCGCAATATCATCTTTCGATTAAATAAAATCGGTAAAATTAAGCGCAAAAGCCGCGGTATCTATGTGGCCGCATGAAATTTGAAGCTATCTCAAAAATTGCAGCTCATCATAGAGTACCGAGAAAATAAGCTCCAAAGGTGCTCTAAAGTAGAGAAAATGCCTAAAATGCCTAAAATGAGCTAAAATGCCTAAAGTTGAGGAATTCTGTCATATTTATAATAAAAGATGGAGCGCAGCGAGACCATAATTTTAGGC
>CAVPNL010000017.1:0-46802 GCA_963706575.1 uncultured delta proteobacterium
CTTTGGGGCCGCAATTGAAGAGCAGATCGAAGATCGATAAATTGGAAATAAAAGCGCCCCAAAGCTGAGGATAAACGCAGGCAGGCGGTTTGATGAGTTGAACTTCAACACCTTCTCGTTGGAAGGGTCCGCGATCCAGATATTTTGTTGCGGCATGCTGTGCCAGATAGGCTGAGGCCCCCAGGCGCCGGCAGATGTCAACCAGCATCTGGTTGCCCGCGGTTTGGATTCCGAGTTCGGATAGCAATTTAATCTCGGTTTCAATTTTAAGCTGCCGGAATAAATAGCGGATGAACGCCAGATTCAATTCGATCAGTTTTTCAAACCGTGTCCGATAGGTCGTTTCAATAAACGGCAGATGCTCGCCAAAAAACGGTGCTTTGGCATAGGCAGCTTTAAGACTTGCCAGGTGTTTTGAGGCCCAGCGAAACTCATGACAAATCCGGACTTCATGAATCCGCTGCAAACCCAATCCCTTTTTCCATACCGGAACGGTCAACCACAATGTTCCCTGATCGTTTTTAAAGCGATTGCGGCTGATCCAGGTTGTGCCCCGGGGAAACTGGACGTTATCGAGAATAACAAAAACATCTGATAAATGCGCTTTATAAAAGAAACCCGGAAATGGAGAGAAGTAAGGTTGGTTGGTGGATATAATCATGGGAGCTATCTTAACAAGTGCACTAAAGTTAGAAGTGATCTAAAGTGACTAAAGTTAAGGAATTCTGTCCTTTATATAAAAGATGGAGCAACACGCGGCGCAAACGCCTGCGCTGCGCGAGCGACACCATAACCTTAGGCACTTTAGCTCATTTTAGGCAATTTAGGCACTTTTTTTAAGATGCGTTAATCACATCCAGCATTTCACTGACGACCCGGTCGACGTCTTCATATGCAACCTGACAGGTTCCGACCCGTTTATGCCCACCCCCGCCGTATTTGAGGGTTAAGACACCCACATCGATCGTAGATGTCGGCTTGATGATACTGTGCCCGACGGATATCATCGCAAACGCTTTATTTTTGCCGTCCACAATTCGAATCGATATGTTCTGCTCGGGATACAAAACATACTCCAGAAAGCGGTTGCCCACCGGTATGGCCTCACAATTGCGCAGGTCAATCACAAGTGCATGGCCCTCGGTTCTGGTCGACCGGATAATCAACTCTTCGTATTTTTTATTTTCTTCATGATACAGCTTCACCCGTTCCTGGAAATCGGATAAGCTTAAGATTTCTTCCACTTTTTTGGTGCGCAACAATTGCGGCAATTTTTTCATAAGCTCAAAATTGCTGATGCTAAAGCTGCGCTTATATCCCAGGCCGGTGCGCGGATCAGCAATAAATGCAAGCATGATCCAACCCTTTGGACGCAGAATATCTTCTTTGGTAAATTTAGCGGAATCGGCTTTACCGGCAATTTGAATCAGCTTTTTAAATTTTCTTAACTTATCGGCACAGGCTTTATCCTGTTTGTAGTAATCGTAAACGACCTGAGCCGCACTGGGAGCGTTTTTGCTAACGCCCTTAAATTTACCATCCAACTGCAAACGCTCATTCTCACTGGAATGATGATCAAACCATAACCCACAACCGTTGACAAAGGGTACATTTGCCAGAATATCATTTGGGGTTACAGCAATTTTGTTATCTTGCATATCTTTGGGATGAACGTAAAGAATATCATCGATGAGCCCCAACTCTTCCAGAATAGCCGTACACACCGAGCCGTCGAAATCCGATCGAGTAACTAATCTCACATTTATCTCCTGTTGCGCTCTTTGTAGTCGATTTGAATGTAAATTGATAATAAAAAATAGCGCCCACGGTGTCAAGCTGATGAAAAATGCATCACGGGGTTACCGCAACGCTATTTCCTGAAATGGCAGATCAAGTTTGTGCGCCAGGGTCTTGAGGTCTTCTTCCAGGGTAACCATTTTGCCGTCTGACGACGGCACGTTGATGTTTTTATCCCCCACAACAAAAATTTGGATTTTGGCAGGATCAAGCAGTTCTCCGGCAATGCGGTGAAGTTCTTCTTTAGTGGTGCGCATGTAGGCATCCTGAATTTTTTCGAGGGTATCAAGTGGTTCTTTGCGCATATGGTAGCGACCGTAGACGTCCACCAGTTCTGATTTGGTATCCACGTTAAAAACAAAGCTGTTCAGCGCATCCAGCCGCTTTAATTCCAGCTCTCTTTCAGGAATTTCCTTGCGCAGGGCGTCCATAACTTTTATGGTTTCGATAATGGCCGCAGCGGTCTGATCTCCTTTGCACCCGATGTAGCCTAAAAGCTGGCCGGCTCGCCATTTATAGGTCTGAAAAAAGCCGGCGGAATAGACCAGCCCCAGATCATCCCGCAGGCGTTTATACATTAGAGAATCGTTGCCGCCGAATATGTTCATCAAAAGGCTCGTTTTCCAGTAATCGGGATGCGACCGTTTGTGGGCCGGCAGGCTGAGAATGATCTGGGATTGGACCTGACCGGGTTTGTTGACCAGTGCCAGGACCGGTGAGGTAATCTTCGGGTCCTTTAATTTGCGCCGGGGTGCTTTGGTTTCCGGAAAAGCCTGGAAGAACGTTTTCAATCCGGCAATTATTTTATTTTTGTCGATATCGCCGGCGATGGCAACCGTCATGTTGCCGGGGACAAAATACGTTTTCAAAAAGTGCTTTAGATCCTCCCGGGTAATGGTGGGAATCGTCTGCAAACCCATCAGTGGATCGCGGCCATAGGGGTGGTTATTAAAATGCCAGATTTTGCTTTCGCGCATGGCCACTGACTGTGCGTCACCGCCCTGTCTTTTGAGCGATACCAGTTCCTGGTTTTTAACAACCTGCAGCACCTCGGGATCAAACCCGGGCCGGGTTAAGACCGCCTGCAAAAGCGCTAAACCCTTCTCCCAGTCCGCTTTCATCACAGAAAGATGCACCGTGGTCTGCTCTTCATCCACCGAAACGCCAAGCTGGATGGCATTCTCATCGAGCACCAGGGCCAGTTCATTGGGTGATAATGTCTCTGTTCCCCCGCGCACGATGACGCTGTTGAGAATATCGGTTAAACCGGCCTTGGATCCATCCACATCCACGGAACCGGCCTTGATTAGAATCGTCAGGTCAATCAAGGGCAGCTCGCGATCCGGCAGGTAAAACACCTTGACCTTCTCAACGTCAAATATCTGTGGCGGTGGATATTTAATTTTTTGAGGATCCCGCTGAAAGTGCAGAGGATGCTTCCAACCCTCATGGGTGGCATATTCAGATCTGTTTATCTGGTCACCCTTATGTTGGACATTTGCCGCCGCACCGCCGCTAACGGACCGAATTTCGGTGTATTTTTCAGGCGGTTTATCGGGTTGTCCGCCCGGAATAACATAAACGGTGGTTTGATTATCCGTTCGAATATATTTTTGGGCGGCTTCGCGGATATCTTCCGGGGTAACGGCATCGATGCGCTCCAGGTAATGCGTCATATAGCGCCAGCCGATCTGAACCTCAAGGGTTGCCAGGGTGCCTGCCAGGCTCTCATTGCTGCGCATTCTATCCAAAAAGTCGCGTTGATTCAGTTTTTTGATGCGCGCAAGTTCCCGGGATGATACCAGCTCGGTTTTAAATTTTTCAACTTCCCCGATGAGCAGAGTCTCGAGCTTTTCACAGGCCGCCAGATAGGCCTTGCGTTTCTCATCTTCACTGACCTGACCCGCAGCCATTTTCAGATCTTGCGGCTCATTGGGTGACCCGCCGACGATGAGCATGCCGCCGTAACGGTTATCGGGATTGTAGGCCCAGGCTTCTACGCCCAGGCCTTTGTTGATGATATTGTGGGTCATGCGGGCACCGCGCCCATGACTGAGCACCATGATCATGGCATCCAGCGCGTAAAAATCCCGGGTCCCCATTTGGACGCTGTGATACCCGACTCGAACCAGGGGCGTGCGGGCCCCTTTTAAAAAACGAATACTTTTCCGAGGCCCCTGCTGGGGCGGCTCAATTGTAACCGATTCAGGTGTTCGTCGGCCGGCAGGATAACGCGCGAAGTATGTTTCAGCCAGTTTTTTAGCCTCTTTTAAGCTAACATCTCCAACAAGGACGCAAACGGAGTTGGCCGGGTTATAATATTTTTGATGAAATCCGATCGCATCCCGGGTGCTGAATTTTTCCATATCGCTTTTCCATCCAATCGTGGGATTGCGATAGGGATGCGCGCTATAAGCAGTGGCGCTCAAATCCAGCCAGGCAGCCCCGCCGGGGTCATTGATGTACCGAAATGCCCATTCCCGCTGAACCACTTCTTTTTCAACGTAAAATTCACGCCAGGAAGGCTCAAACAACTGCTCACTGACGATGGAAAACCACTGTTCGAGCATGTCCGAGGGCACCGATGCCATATACTGAGTCTGATCTTTGCTGGTAAACGCATTGACACCGACGGCCCCGTTTTTACCCAGCTGGGAGGAAAAAACCTGAGGTATGTAAATTTTTTGGACTTCCGCCCGCAGCTTTTCCATCTCGGCGCGTTTTGCCTTGATCAGTTCCAGGTCGGGGTTGCGCTTCTGTTGTTCATTGAGAATGGTTTGATAGGCGTCCTCGATTTGGTTCTGCAGCTGCTGGTCTTTGGCCACATCCAGGGTGCCAAAATTTTTGGTGCCTTTAAACATCATATGCTCCAGCAAATGCGCAATACCGGTTTTACCCGATTGCTCAAGGGCCGAGCCTGCACGAATCGCCAGCCGACAGGCCACCTGCGGCGTCGCCGGTCGCTCGACAACCAGAAACAGCATGCCGTTTTCAAGCTGGAATTCTTTGACGTCAAGTTTAATATCAACCGGTGAGCTCGCTGCCAGGCAGATATTTACGATCAGTAACAGCAGTAACAAACCGAATTTAACACTTTTGACAAAACGCATATTCAATCCCTCCGATGGGTAGCTGTAAAAGAAAAAGCTCGTACCTGAATTTTTAAATAACCAAATTCGCTTCGGATCAATAAGGAAAAACCAATCTTGCACTTTGTAAAGGAGAATTACGTGCAAAATTCAGGTATTAAGTTCCAACGCAATTAGGGTAGTACCTAAAATCAGAATTTCAAGAATGGATCCACTATAAGTTATAACAAATTTTCAGAAAAAACCAATATTCAGAAAAAAATCGGCCATGCTCCCCGTGTGGGGTGCATGGCCATGGTAAAGCGTACGCATTAAAATTTTATCGTTTTTGACTGTGAATTTTTAAGACAAGGATAATGAATTAGAATCGCCTTCAGAAAAACCTTTGAAGCCACCTCTCATCATCAGGCATCGTACATCACCGCCAGTATAGTTGCTTTTCCATTTTTAGCCGCAATGTGATGGGCGGTTGTCGACAAATAATAAGCACTGTCTCCCGGCTCCAGTACAAACTTATCTTCCCCGATTTCTAATATGACTTCCCCGTCCAGTACGAAGATGAACTCTTCGCCTTCATGCAGCGAGATTTCCTTTTCGGGATCTTCCTCGAGCTGGACCAGAAAAGCCTCCATGTGACGCCCTTTCACATCCGGTGCCAGGCTTTTGTAAGTATAGATTTGCTTCTGACCTTTTTTGGATGTGGAACGCGAAATCGTGCGGCGCTCGTTTTTGCGGGTGATGGAATAAAGTTTTTCGCCGACCCCTGAAACCAGACGTCCGAAGGCACTGTCCAGCGCCTTTGATAGCTTGATCATCGTGCCCAGTTGGGGCTGCAGTTCCTTACTTTCGATTTTAGATAAAAATTCGACATCGAATCCGGTCATCTTTGAAATCTCGTCTAATGAAAGATCCTTTTCTTCCCGGATCCTCAGGATACGATCCCCGACGTCATCCATGCTCTTTGGCGGCTCCAAGGGTATATCACCGGTCAAATCCTCAAAAAAGTCAAAATCAAAATGCGGTTTTTTTGTTTTTTCTTGCATCTTATCTCCTTAAAAATATTTTTTTATCATTTCCGAATTAAGTAGTTTGCTGGACGCCATCTCAAAAATAGGATTTTGGTTCAAGATCGCGGCGGGACCGAGCTTTAAACCGGAGGCATACTGTTGTATGTTGAGGATTTAAAGCGAGGCACCAACAAAGATATGGGGCCAAAAGACATTTTTGAGATGGCGTCTACATGCATTTTGCTCCCAGGTACCTGGCGATGACAAGCCGCTGGACTTCGGATGTTCCTTCGCCAATTTCAAGAAGCTTCTGATCTCTGTAAAACCGCTCGATATCATACTCTTTCATTAATCCGTATCCACCGTGAAGCTGGACGGCATGGTTGGCGGCTCGATACATCACTTCGGAGCAGTACAGCTTCGCCATGGCCGCCTCTTTGGCATACGGCAGGGCATTGTCGTTCAACCAGCAGGCTTTGTATAACAGCAGACGGGCGCATTCGATTTCCGTGGCCATATCAGCCAGCTTAAAGGCATTTACCTGGAAGGTCGCTATCGGCCGGCTGAATTGTTCGCGTTCCTGGCTGTATTTCAGTGCCATATCGAGGCAACCCTGGGCACCCCCAAGGCCCATGGCACCGATGGATAATCGGCCGCCGTCTAGTGTCTTCATCATCTGGTGGAATCCCTGCCCCCGGGGGCCTAACAGGTTTTCTTTGGGAACGCGGCAGTCTTCAAAATAGAGCTCGCTGGTATTTGAAGCGCGCCACATGAGCTTGCCATGCATTTCTTTGGCGGTAAATCCGGGTGTGCCCGATTCCACGATAATGCACGACAGTTCAGGTTTGCCGTCATCTCTGACGCCGGTGCGGACTAAAACGGTCGATCCGGCGGTGATATCGGTGGCGGCATTGGTGATGAAGATCTTGCTACCGTTGATCACCCATTCATTACCGTCCAGGACTGCGTTGGTCTGCGTGTTGCCAGAGTCCGAACCCGCATTGGGCTCTGTCAGCCCGAACCCCCAGAGCGCCTCTCCGCTGCATAGCTTCGGCAGATATTTCTTTTTTTGTTCCTCATTACCGAAATAATAAAGCGGTCCAATGCCCAAGGAGTTCTCAGCAGCAACGGTGGCGGCATGTGATCCATCGACCCGGGCGATCTCTTCAACCGCAATGATATAAGAAAGGTAATCCATTTCCTGGCCACCGTATTTATCGGAAACAAAAATCCCGAAAAGTCCCAGTTCAGCCATTTTCTGCATGGTTTCATAAGAGAATTCTTCTTTTTCATCCAGCTCCCTGGCAACCGGTTTGATCTCCTTTTCAGCGAAACTGCGCACGGATTCACGTAAAATTTCATGGTCGGTCGAAAGGCTAAAATCCATTTTAAAACTTTACCCCCTGTTTTTCATTTTGTTTACGATCAATTAGGGTTATAGATTATGGTTGCAATCAATATTTTTTTTTAGAGCGGTGTTATGGCATAGGCTCCGTGAAGATGGCCCATTTTATAAGTCCACGACCCTATATTGTCAATCGTTAATACAAAGGCCCCAAAAGGAAGGTTTCAGATATCAGTCAACTGGCAGTCGTTACATCTGTTTAATTGGTTTGATTGGTTTAATTCGTTCAATTGCTTCGGTTTATACCAACCAATCCAACCAATGAAACCAATAAAACAAATCAAACAAGTCCTTATACCCCTGAAACCTGAACCTTTGAACATTGAACCTTTGAACCCGGAATCCTGACAGACTGAATATGCCCGAACTTCCAGAAGTACAGACAATTGTCGGCGACCTGAAAGCAGCCGGCGTTGAAGGTGCCGTCATAGCCGGTGCAAGGGTTTTCTGGACACGCACGATTGCAGAACCATCGGCCAGCGCATTTTGCAGGCGGATCAAAGAAAAAAAAATATCAGTAATCCGGCGTCGCGGAAAATTTATTGTTTTTGATTTCAAAAACGGAGACCACCTGCTCATGCATCTTCGCATGTCAGGCCGCCTGCACCTGATCTCTCAAGCGTCGCCCCGCAAAAAGCATGAACATGTTATTTTGAATTTTAAGGGCGGAAAACAGTTGCGATTTCATGATACCCGTAAATTTGGCCGAATCTATTTGACATCCGATGCGGATAAAATTTTAGGCCGGTTAGGCCCGGAACCGCTGGCAGTCGATTTTACCTGCAAAATGTTGGCTGGACGATTAAATCTGCGCCGACGCCTGTTAAAACCGCTCCTGTTGGACCAGACCTTCATTGCCGGACTCGGCAATATATACGTCGACGAAGCCCTGTGGGAATCAAAGATTCACCCCTGCCGGATTGCAGCATCTCTAGCCGAGCCTGAGATCCGTGCCCTTCATCGGGCCATCCCCCGGGTGTTGAAGCGGGGATTGAAAAACCTGGGCACCTCACTGGGGACCGGCAAAGCCAACTTTTATTCCATCGCCAAACATCAAGGACGCAACCGCGATAAGTTGAAGGTATTTCGACGCACCGACCGGCCCTGTCCGCGATGCCAGACGAAAATTCAAAGAATCATCGTCGGTCAGCGCAGTACGCATATATGTCCAAAGTGTCAAGGTTCAAAGGTTTAGGGTTCAGGGTTCAAGGGTTAAAGGACTTGTTAGATTGGTTTTATTTGTTTCATTGGTTGAATTGGTTGGTTTGAAACCGAACCAATCGAACGAATTAAACCAATCTAACCAATTTAACAGATGTGACACCTGGCAGTTGACCGACACCGGAAACTTGACATCTGTAACCACAAGATAATTATGAGAAGAAACCATGCCTACCGGAGCTTGCGGTATTAATTGCGATGTGTGTAAATTGAACCTGCTGGGTACATGCTCAAGTTGCGGATCGGGCAAAAGTCCGGAAGCCGAACAAAAACTGGCCGCACAGCACAGGATATTCGGCAGTACCTGCGCCGTTCTGGCATGTGCTCAAATGAATCAAATTGAATACTGCCTGCGGGATTGCCGTCAATTTCCCTGCGATAATTTTTCTCAGGGCCCTTACCCGTTTAGCGAAGGATACCTACAGATGCAACAGCGCCGCCGCAAACAAAATCCACCGGCATTTGCTCCCGATAAATCTCCGGTGGACGTATCACCGCACTTTTGGGATGACCTGCAAAAAAAGGATCTGAACATCCTCTGTAACCTGACCCTCTTCAGCATGGCCGCCCCTCATCAGCTGATTTTTCATTTTTTAAATGAAGACCTGCTGGTGGACTTCGATGCGCGCTGTTTGAAGCGCAATGAGGGCCAGGGATGGGAACCCACAAAAGATCCACTTTTGGAACTGGTCACAGTGGTATATCTGAATCGCGTCAAAAAGCTCCATCCCGTTGGCAAAGAAATTGTGGGCGTCAAAGATCTCAAAGAGGCTCATTTTTTCCAGGGGCCGCATGCGCTGCAGGTCGATCCACTCATAAAGCGCTACGGTGGGGATTTGGCAGGTTTCAAAGATAGCGCCCAATTTTTTGAAGGCCGGCCCGTGGACCTGGCGGATGCGGCCTATCAGCTGTTCCCCTTTCCACGGATCCCGGTGTATTACCTGTTCTGGCAGGGTGATGATGAATTTGAACCCCGGATTTCGGTTTTGTTTGATCGGTCGATCGAAGAAGTGTTCTCAGCAGATGTCATCTGGGGGCTGGTCAACAGGGTTTCCACCGCCCTGTTGCAGGGACCAACGTAAAAAAGTGTTCAGGTGTCAGGTGTCATTCTGCTGCAATGCGTTACATCTGTTTAATTGGTTTGATTGGTTTAATTGGTTCAATTGGTTCGGTTTAAGACAACCAATTCAACCAATGAAACGAATAAAACTAATTTAACAAACCCTTGTACCCTGAATCTCTGAATCTTTGAACCCTGACACCTGACACCTGAAACCTGCTCTTATGGTTTTACCACGTGAATCGCAATCAAAATTTCGTGATTCCAGTATAATTTTCAGGCGTAATTTTCAACAACTCAGCTTTAACAGCCTGAGAAACATCGAGGGAATCGACAAATTCGGCAATTATTTTGGCGTTGATGTTCTTATGGGTGCGGGTTAAGGATTTCAAGGCTTCATATGGCTGTGGATAGCCTTCGCGGCGCAGGATGGTTTGGATAGCTTCTGCCACCACCGCCCAATTGTTTTGCAGATCCGCTCGGATCACAGCCGCATTTAGAATCAATTTGTTCAAGCCCCTCATCAATGATTTCAATCCAATGAGGGTATGGGCAAGCGGCACACCGATATTTCGGGTTACGGTCGAGTCCGTCAGATCCCGCTGGAGTCTGGAAATGGGAAGCTTGCCTGCCAGATGTTCGAATATCGCATTGGCAACGCCCAGATTGCCTTCAGAATTTTCAAAATCAATGGGGTTGACCTTATGGGGCATGGTCGAAGAGCCGACTTCGCCCTTTTTTATTTTCTGCTTGAAATAATCCAAAGAAATATATGCCCATATGTCCCGATTCAGGTCCACCAGGATCGTATTAATCCGTTTGAAGTTGTCGCAAAACGCAGCCAGATTGTCATAGTGGTCAATCTGAGTCGTGACCCTGGAGCGTGATAGGCCCAGTGTTTTGTTGACCAGATGATCTGCAAATGCAATCCAATCGATGTCCGGATAGGCGACCTGATGGGCGTTGAAGTTTCCGGTGGCGCCGCCGAACTTGGCGGAAAAAGGGATGGTTTTTAAAAGACCGGACTGAACCCCGAGGCGGTCGACGAACACATAAATTTCTTTTCCGACCGTCGTGGGTGAAGCCGGCTGGCCGTGGGTGCGGGCCAGCATGGGGACATTTGCCCATTCTGCGGCTTTGGTTTGAAGCGTTTCACTAACGTCATCCAGCGCCGGTTTAAGCACCTCCAAATAAGCTTCTTTCAGTGAAAGCGGTAAAGCCGTGTTGTTGATGTCCTGGGATGTCAACCCGAAATGAATAAACTCTTTATAGGCTTCCAGGCCCAGCTCATCAAATTTATCTTTTAAAAAATATTCAACGGCTTTGACGTCGTGGTTAGTAACCTTTTCGATTTCCTTAACTTTGCCGGCATCTTCGAGGGAAAAATCTTTATAGATTCGCCGCAGCGAATCAAACGACTTTTTACCGACACCTTTAAGCGCAGGCAGCGGGAGACGGCACAGCGCAATGAAGTATTCGATTTCGATTTGCACTCGATAGTTGATCAGCGCCCCTTCTGAAAAATAATTTCCGAGCTGCGCGACCGCGCTCCGATAGCGTCCATCAACCGGTGAAATGGCTTCTAAATTCGAAAATTTCATGGCAGGTCTTTTTCCAATTTTATATTTATGGAATGTTATAGATCGGTGAGCATCAGTGGAGTATAGGCAAATGCATATGCCGTGTCAAGCCGCCGGAAACCGATGGGTGTCAAAAAAACATTGTGGTATTCAAACGTTTTTTTCTGCAACCGTACACCCGTTTATGCCGCAATCAATAATTTGGAACATTACATGATCGGCGGTGTAAAATACAGATTGTCATAGCTGCCGCTTCTAAAATCCCAAAAGGCGTGAACAAGCTGTTTGAATGGATCTTTTTTTTGATAATTGCGATTTTCGCCTGGATCGGCGCTTCCTGATTTCCAGGAAACGATAATCTAAAACCAAAACGGGCTTTAAAGGCTTATATTATGTTCGAGGGCAAGGCGCGATTCGGTTCAAAAACGGAGCGTACACGTCAGTACGTGAGTATTTTGAAGCGAATCGCAACGCAGCCATCGGACATAATATAAGCCTTTAAAGCCCGTTTTAGGCGGTGACGTCGACGTTTTGTCCTACGCCGGTCGATGCCAGCATTTCAGCCATCTGCTGCTGGCCTTCAGCTATTTTTTTCATCACCGCAACCTGCATCTCGCTGGTGGCCTGTAACTGTTGAACGATCATCGCCATCGAACTATCCAAAGAAACACGACCGGCATCCATTATTTAAATCCTTTCCTTAATTTTATCCCAGCTCCTCCACGAACCCACCAGATATTTATCGGCCATCAGCAAATAATCTTTAGATCGCTTTTTAAATTAAATTTTAATATAATATAACTAACGGAGATTCACACATGCGGAAAGCATTAATTGTCATCATCATTATCATCATGGGCGCGGGCGGATATCTGGGGTGGGATGGGTACGACAAAACCAAAAATCAGAAGCTTCAACCCGGTATTACCCTGTATTCCTGGACGGATGCAGCGGGAAACAAGTACTTTTCGGACACACCGCCGCCGAAAAACGCCAGAAATGTGTACAAGGACAAAGGGTATAAATACATCAAGCCGCCTCTGATCGTGACCATCAAAAATAAGGCGATTGAATATTATAAAAAAACAAAGAAGAAATTGTTTAAACCCGGCAAGACCAAAAAAAAATAAAAACCCTGGTCTAAAGACCAGGTTTTCAATGTTAAAATAATCCTCCGTATACTGTAGTTGGCGCTAAAGGGTTCGAATTAAGGGATTTTTAGGAAGACGCCGGAGGGATACGAACTGGCCCGGAAGGACGAAGGCGGTAACGCAATCGTGTAAATCGTTGCAGGGTTCGATCGTTGTTTACACCGATGGCCATTGCCTTGCGGCTTCCCACCATGACCACCAGATTTCGGCCGCGGGTTACCGCCGTGTAAATCAAGTTGCGCTGCAGCAGGATATAGTGCTGGGTCAGAATCGGCATGATAATCACCGGATATTCCGAACCCTGCGATTTATGCACCGAAACCGCGTAGGCCAGCACCATTTCATCCAGTTCGCTGAAATCATAAACAATATGGCGGTTATCAAAGCAAGCGGTGACCTGGCGTTCCTCAGGCCGAATAGCGGTAAGGCGGCCGATATCGCCGTTAAAGACCTCTTTGTCGTAATTGTTGCGGATCTGCATCACCTTATCATTGACACGGAAGGTGCGGTCTCCACGGCTGACACCCCCATTTCCGGGGTTCAATGCGGATTGAAGCTGATCGTTGAGATTGGCGGCCCCCACGAGCCCTTTGTGCATGGGCGTCAGCACCTGGATATCGTCGAGGGCATCGAAGCCAAAGCGCTGAGGGATCCGCCTGTTTACCAGTTCCAGAATAATTTCCAAAACCTTTTGGGCATCATCCTGTTCAATGAAATAAAAGTCATTATTGGGATCAAATAGCTCAGATTGATCAAACGACGGCAGTTCACCTTTATTGATCTTATGCGAATTGACAATAATACGACTCTTCTTGGCCTGGCGGAAGATTTCATTCAACTCAACAACCGCAATCGAGCCGCATGCAATCATGTCGTTGAGCACATTGCCGGGACCAACCGATGGCAGCTGATTCACATCGCCCACAAAAATGCAGGTAGCGGTTGCCGGACTCGCTTTTAAAAGATGATACATTAAGACCGTGTCGATCATCGAAGCTTCATCAATAATCAGCAAATCGCAATCCAGCGGGTTCTTTTCATTTCTTTGGAATCCGTGTTTATGAATGCTGTATTCGAGCAGGCGATGGATGGTTTTGGCCTGATGACCGGTCATCTCGCTCATGCGCTTGGCGGCCCTACCGGTGGGGGCGGCCAGCAGAATATTGATTTTCATTTGTGAAAATATTTTTAAAATCGCCCTGATGATGGTGGTTTTGCCGGTACCGGGCCCCCCGGTGATAACCATGACCTTATTTTCGAGGGCGTATCGAATTGCATTTTTCTGATTTTCGGCGGGCTGAAAAGAAAGTTGCTGCTCGACCCACTGAATCGCCCGGTCAGAATCCACCTCGTGAGCCGACTTGGGAGTGGATAGCAATGCCTTCAATCGGTTGGAAATTCCGGTTTCACACTGATGAAATCGGGTCAGGTAGACGGCTTTGTTGTTTTGTTTATAATTTTCGACCCCTTCATTGATGTCCTCTATAATGATCTGTTTGTCAGCACTCAGGCTGCCAATTGCCCGGACTATTGGCTCCCGCCCGACGCCCAGAATCTCACGGCAGCGTTCGACCAACGGCTCATAGGGAAAATATACGTGACCGTCTTCTGAAAGCTGATGCAGTGTGTAAACAATTCCGGCTTCAACTCTTACCTCGGAGTCATTTGAAAATCCGAGCTCTCTGGCAATACTGTCGGCTTTCAGAAATCCGATCCCAAAAATATCTGCCGCCAGGCGGTAGGGATTTTGTTTGACCACCGCAATCGATCGATCACCGTAGCGTTTAAAAATCTTGCTCGCATAGGCTGAACTGACACCGTGGCTTTGCAAAAAAATCATCACATCGCGGATGTCTTTCTGTGCGTCCCAAGCTTTGGTGATATTGGCAATGCTTTTCTCTGCGATGCCCTTAACCTCCGCCAACCGATCGATTTGATTTTCAATGACGTCCAGGGTATCTGCGCCGAACCGATCGACAATACGCCCGGCCATGACCGGCCCCAGGCCCTTGATCAGACCGGATCCTAAATATTTTTGGATACCAAATACCGTTGCCGGAACTTTTGTCTTAAACTGGGTAACCTTGAACTGCTCACCGTATTTAGGATGGTGGGCCCACTCCCCCCGCATGTCGATAATTTCACCGGGCATGGGTGCCATCAAATTGCCGACAACCGTGACCAAATCCCGCTTTCCCTGAACCTTCACCTTTGCAATCGTAAACCCGTTTTCCTCATTGGTGAAGGTTATTCTTTCTATCTGGCCGGATAGATCAGTGAGCATAATTGGAATCCTATCACGGGAGGCTTAAAAAAATTAGACTAAACAAGCTATCCATAGATTGCCTGGCACTTTCACATTGGAGTCGTTAGGATTTCGGATTGCGGATTGTGGATTGCGGATTTTGAACTCGTGACATGTTTGATATTTCAATCTGAATCCGAAATCCGAAATCATATTGACCTTCAGACCCAATCCGGAACCCGCACCTCTGTTTCAGAGGTCGAGCCGGATATGAAACACTTGACATCGATAACCGGCGTTCCATCAAAGGCATCGATGTCTTCGATTTCAATACGTCTGTCCTGGATCGATTTTATTTTGCATAAGGTTAAACCGATCAGGTTGGGCCTTAGGGGAGAATGGGTGGCAAATACACCGGTCAGGGGATTTTTTTTATCCCCGCGGGGATGCACTCGCAGGGTATTGCGCCGCTCGGCAGTGTCGTTTTCATGAAACCAGAAAAGCACCTGGATATGAGAAAAACCGTCCAATCCCAGAAGGGCGTCGCAATAGGGTTCAAAGATTTCAATCCAAGTTGTTTCTTCTTTTTTGCCGACGACGCCCACAGGAAAAATCTGAAAAGATTCCGGCATTTCATCTCCTATTGATCAATCTTGTTGGAGCTCCTCGATACTTGCATAACAATCCAGCGCCTCCGGATTGCTCAAGGCATCTTTGTTGAGCACCTCCTGGCCCTGGATCACTTTTTTTACCGCCAGTTCCACTTTTTTCATGTTGAGTGTATAAGGCACAGCAGGCACACTGATGATCTTGGCGGGCACATGCCGCGGTGAGGCATTGGTGCGAATGGTCTGTTTGATCTTATTCTTTAATTCATCTGTGAGTTCAATACCTTCTGCCAGCTTAACAAAGAGGATCACGCGGACATCATTGTTCCAATTCTGCCCGACCACAACGCTGTCATCAATTTCCTCCATTTGCTCCAGCTGTCGATATATTTCGGCCGTTCCGATGCGAACCCCGCCGGGATTAAGCGTGGCATCCGATCTGCCGAGCATCACGACACCGCCGCGCTCGGTGACGGTAACAAAGTCACCGTGGCGCCAGATATTGGGATATACATCAAAATAAGCGTTGTGATATTTGCTGCCGTCCGGATCTTCCCAGAAATAAATCGGCATCGATGGAAACGGCTTGCAACACACCAGTTCACCCTGTTCATCGATAAGCTCGTTTCCCAATTCATCAAATGCCCGCACATCCATGGCCAGCCCCCGGCACTGGAGCTCACCGGCATAAACCGGCTCCATGGGGTTTCCAAGGGCAAAGCAGCCGTTTAAGTCCGTGCCCCCGGCAATGGAGGCCAGCTGTAGATCGGCCTTGACTTCCTGATAAATAAACTTGAAGCCTTCAATTGACAGCGGTGAACCGGTGGAAAATACGGCACGCAAGGGTGTCAGGTCGTAAGTTTTGCCGGGTTTTACGGCTGCATTTTGCAATGCGGCGATATATCCGGCACTGGTCCCGAAAACGGTAATTTTTTCTTCCTGGGCCATTTCCCAAAGCGCTGCGGGATGGGGGTGAAACGGATTGCCATCAAACAGAACCAGTGTAGCGCCGACGGCCAATGAACTGGTCAGCCAATTCCACATCATCCAGCCGCAGGTGGTAAAATAAAAAATGGTATCCTCACGCTTTAAATCAGAATGCAGCATGAGCTCTTTTAAATGATGAACCAGAATACCGCCGGCACTTTGCACCATGCATTTGGGCAGACCGGTGGTGCCGGATGAGTACATGATATACAGGGGGTGATCAAATGGCAGTTGCTCAAATTCAATCTCCAGGCCGGATTCTGATGATCGAAAATCTTGATAATGAACGGCATTGGCAACTGCGCTGATATCGGCTTCCTGCTCGGTGTAGGGCACGACGACGACCTTCTCAATTGACGGTAGTTTTTTGAGGATATTTGAAATGCGTTCCAAAGAATCTAATTTTTTGCCTTTAAAGGAATATCCGTTGGCGGTAAACAGGACTCTGGGTTTGATCTGCCCGAATCGATCCAGCACGCCTTTTATGCCGAAATCCGGAGAGCATGATGACCAGGTCGCCCCCAAACTGGTTGCTGCCAGCATGGCAATAATGGATTCCGGCATGTTGGGCATAAACCCCACCACCCGATCACCGGGCTGAATCCCCAGATCCTTTAAGGATCTGGCAAGACGCGCCACTTCATCATAAAGCTGGGCATAGGTCATCTTGCTTGAGGCCTGCGCTTCGCCTTTAAAGATCAATGCGATTTGGTCATCCCGGTAGCGGAGCAGATTTTCGGCAAAATTGAGCTGGGCGCCCGTAAACCACTTGGCACCCGGCATTTTGGTGGCGTCATCCACCACCTGATCGTAAGACTTTGAGTGAATCACGTCTGCAAATTTCCAGAAAGCCGCCCAGAACTCAGAAATGTTTTCAATTGACCAGCTATAAAGAGGAGCATATTCATCAAAATTTTGATTGTAGGTTTCATTGATAAAATTCATGAAACGGTACATATTGGTTTCTTTAATTTTCTCCTCCGAAGGCTTCCATAATAATTCGGCCATAATTTACTCCCTCCGTTGCTAAGAATCATCAAAACCCATTCAGGAATAATTGCGTTTACTATCAAGAAATTAATAATTTCTTTACCTTTAACGCCATGAATTAGTCAAGAAAATGCCATAAAAATATGGACCATTCAAAACTTTAATCCTTGAAGGACCTGAATTTTGCACATAGCTTTTGGGTTCAGATTTTACCAGATTAGTTTATATTGACTAACCGCGAGCCAAGTTTGTTGATTTTAAAATTCAGTTATTATATCAGTTAGATTCGTTGCGTCTAATACAATCAGCCCGGATAAAATAAATCGGAACTATAACCCTAAGAAAGAGCGATGATCTCCCCCATCTTTTTTCACCCCCACCCGGACCTCCCCCGTCAAGGGGGAGGAGTTTTATCTTCCCTCCCCAGGCGGGAGGGATTGAGGGAGGAGAAAAGCGGATAAAATGGCGCTTTCCTTTTTATTGGCCATAGATCCGTAAAATTACCTTAAAAGGAGACTGCGCATGCGAATTATTGATCTGCGATCTGATACGATGACCCAGCCGACGGATGCCATGCGTCGCGCAATGGCCGAAGCAAAGGTCGGCGATGATGTGTTCGGTGAGGACCCGACGGTGAATCAACTGGAAGAATTGGCCGCTGAACGGCTGGGAAAAGAAGCCGCTTTATATGTATCCAGCGGCACCATGGGAAACCTGGTCAGCCAGCTGGCGCACTGCGGCCGCGGAGACGAAATTATTTTAGGCAGCCACGCACACACATTTTTTTTCGAACAGGGCGGATCGGCGGCTGTTGGCGGCATTCATCCGCGAACCGTTCCCAATCAGCCGGACGGCAAATTGGCACTTGAAGATATCGAAGCCGCCGTTCGCGGTGATAATATTCATTTTCCCAGGAGCCGCCTCATCCTTTTGGAAAATACGCATAACCTTTGCAATGGCTGCCCCCTTGAAATTGATTATATGAAAGCGGTAGGCGAAATTGCCCGGCGCCATAAATTAAAAATCCACGTTGATGGGGCCCGAATATTTAACGCCGCCGTAGCCCTGGGCGTTGAGCCCAAGGATTTGACTGCCGAAGCCGACTCGGTCTCCTTCTGCTTAAGTAAAGGATTAGCAGCGCCGGTGGGATCTATGGTCTGCGGCACGCAGGATTTTATCAATGAGGCCCGACGGGCACGTAAAGTGATAGGTGGCGGCATGCGCCAGGCCGGCGTACTTGCTGCCGCAGGGATTGTGGCCCTTAACGAAATGGTCAACCGTTTGGCAGATGATCATGCCAACGCTAAAAAGCTGGCAATGGGTTTGGCTGAGATGCAGGGGATTTCAATCGACCCGGATCAGATACCAACCAATATCATATTCTTTGAGGTTAACCGTGAGGACATGACGCCGGCGGAATTCGTGAAGCGAATCGATGCCGAGGGGATTCGCATTTTGCCGGTGCCAACAGGGCCAAATGCCCTCAGAGCCGTCACCCACTACCACATCACCAGCGAAGATATCGATCGGGCCCTGAGCGTTATTTCGAAGGTGATGGGCTAATTTTTGCTTTTTTCTTTTTTTCAGCTCTACGTGGTTTGTGCTTCTCGAGAACGAGGACGAGGACGAGGACGAAGTAGTATTCGCCCTGTTGTAATCGTTCTCGTACTCGTCCTCGTTCTCGGCTGTCGTCCAATACAGGCTTCTGGGGACAGCCGGTTTTTAACTTGTATAAAGATTCCCCCCGAAGTCCGGATCATTAATGCTTAAAACTCCTCTGCCCCGTATACACCATCGTCGCATCGGCTTCGTTACAGGCATCGATGGACTGATAGTCGTTGCCGGACCCGCCCGGCTGAATCACGGCCGTTATCCCTTGGCGCAGGCCGACATCCACCCCGTCCCGAAAGGGGAAAAAAGCGTCGCTGACCATTGCAGCGCCGATGAGCCCGCCTTTTTCATCGGCCACCCGGGCATCAATTGCAGATTTTTTGTCGGTATCGGCCAATTCATTGTAAGGAATCCCGTGGGCTTCAAAACAATACCTGTCGGCAAGTTTGCGATAGGCTTTGTCTCGCGCAATTTCGGCGACACCCACCCGATCCTGCTCGCCGGTACCGATCCCCACCGTGACCTCATCCTTAACATAAATGACCGAATTTGAGGTGATTCCCGATTCCACCAACCAACCAAAAATCAGATCATCATATTCTTTATCCGTCGGTGCACGGTTGATTTTGTATGATTTGCCCTTGTACTCACACTCGGCCAGCTTGAGATCTTCCTTGGAACGGGTGGTCGGGACAAACGACCACTGGGTAATAATGCCGCCATCGATCAGGCTTTTAAATTCAACGCACCTTTGCCCCACAAATGTCTGCAGGCGCTCGATATTGCCGATTTGAATCACCCTGAGGTTGGGTTTTTGGGAAAATACATCCATGACTCCCTGCTCGAAATCAGGCGCCACGATCACTTCGGCATACTGCTGAATGATGGCCTCGGCGGTGGCTTTATCAACCGGATGGTTTACGGCGATACAGCCCCCGAAGGCGGCGACCCTGTCGGCCAAATTGGCTTTAACGTATGCATCGACCAGTGTATCGGATCGTGCAACACCGCAGGGGTTATTGTGCTTGACGATGACAACAGTCGGTTTATCCGTGAAATAACGCAGAATGTTGAGAGAATTGTCCGCATCGGTTAAATTGGTCTTGCCCGGGTGTTTTCCGGACTGCAGCAGTTCGATATCGGATGCCAGAAATTGCCCGGGCTGGATGGTTTGCGTTTCTCCCAGCACCAGGTTGCCGTTGACCAGCTTGTAAAGGGCGGCTTCCTGACCGGGGTTTTCACCGTATCTGAGGCCTTTTTGCAGCTCATCGACCACCCAGACCACTTTGTCATAAAAAAGGGTCTGGCGTTTGTCCGGGTCGACAAAACTGATTTCCATCTGGGGCGGAAAGTGGTCATCCATTACGGTTCGATACATTTTTTTGAGGTCTTCAGCCATGGCATCACTCCTTTTTTTCCAATTGATAACAATTTGTTACATCATCGATTGCTTTTGAAACCAAAAATTCAGCAATGGTGCGGTCATAAACGGCCGTGTGATCAAAGGCTTTGCGGGCCAGCTGGAAACGAAGGTCGAGGTTCGTCGAACCCTGGTTGGCTCTGAGTACCGCAAGGATCTGTCCGTAATCAGCAGGATCGACCACCGATGCAACCCGGATGTAATTTTTAGCAGAGGCCCGAATCATACAGGGTCCACCGATATCGATATTGCCTCTGGCCTGCTCCACGGTAACGTCCGGCTTAGAAATCGTCTCTTTGAACGGATATAAATTGACCACCACCATATCGATGGGCACGCTGCCCGTGCGTTTTAGGTCCCCCTGATGGGCATCGTTGTAAGTCTCGGTTAAAAGGCCCAGATAAATTTTAAAGTCCAGGGTTTTGACCAGACCGCCCTGGGTCTCGGGCTGACCCGTGTATTCTGAGACCTGCATCAAGCGGCTCGCACCCGAGCCTGCCAGAATTTCACTGATGCGCCCATAGGTTCCGCCGGTGGAAAAAATGCGGATTTCCGGGTTAATCTCAACCAGCTTCGGAATAAACTGATCAAGTCCACCTTTGTCTGAAACACTGACCAGAATATTCTGTACTTTGACTAAATCATCTACCCTTTCAACGACATTAATGCTCATAACGGTTACCTCTTTCCTTCATATTCTGCTAAAAAACGGTTAAAAAAATCATGCATGAATGCATGACGCTCGCTGGCCCATTTGCGTCCTTCTGCAGTCAGCATTCGCTCCTTAATTTTGCAGAGCTTGATCTTAAATTCCCTGTATCCGGTATCATCGATCGAGTAGGGCCTGGAGTTTTCAGCATCAAGGTGCGGGTTATGCAGCCGCGCCCCCACCTCGCCGGCAAATAGAAAGGCCCGGGCCACCCCTACCGCGCCGATGGCATCCAGTTTGTCGGCATCAAACAATACCTTTGCTTCGATTGTGGCCGGTTTGTGGTGATTGCGAAAGCGATGGGAGCGTATACAGTGAATGATATTTTGCTTTTGTTTTTTTGAAAGCGGAAGCGCTTCGACCACCGGCTCCGCCATTTGGGCACCTTTTTCCGCATGGCAAATCGCGCCGTCGGATGCATCCTGCAGGGCACGCCCGATATCGTGCAGGTAAGCGGAGGTCGCAAGCACATCCATGTCTGCATTTTCAGCGGGACCCATTATTTCGCATAGCCGAACCACCCTGAGGGTGTGATCCCAGTCATGGCTTCCTGAAGCTTTATCAAAGCAACTTTGGGCAAACGCTTTAACCTGGGCAAGCGCCTGCTTCGGAGCGCTGCTGCCGGCCGATAAATCGTCTGAAATGTTTTGACGGTCTATCCTAGTATTTGATGCCTTTTTGGGTGATAACATCCTAGTTTGATTCTAGTATACGATCATCGAATTAGGGATAATAAATGCAGTTGATCACTATACCAAATGGGATTCATCTTGCAAGAGATTCTGGCTGCAATTTTGTAAATTATTTTACAAGCGCATCTTTCGTATCGAAGTAATTGTATCAATACATACAAAAAACTTTTTATCGAACTTCATGTAAAATTCAAGTATAAACTTTTGCTTCAAAAATGCCGATTAAAATATTGAGGGTACAGAAGTACAGAAGCACCGGCGGTTTTAAATCACAGCGCATGATACAATGCTCTAAAGGTGAAATAGCGCTTTGCTGGAAAAAAATTACATCCCCATCAGAAATTCCCAGATCAATTATTATAAAGACGTTGGACTGTATTATATCGAAGGCGGGGCTTTTGTTTTATATAAGCCACCGGGCAAATTGATGGCGGATTTGCGCATGAAAGAGCGAATGCATCCGACCGAGCTCTATATCCATCAAAATGACCGAATGACGGCCATAAAAGAGCTTCAAAATGGTTTTAATCGGCATATCGCCCAAAGCATCAAAGCGGGAAACGCCGTGTCGGTCAAATCGACCCTCTGCAATCTGGTGGAAGAAACCCTGGCGGAACCCCGCAGTGGCACCTTGCGGGCGCTGCCTGAAACCGTTGATACTTTGGTCAGCGGATACTCGAAAAACCCTGAGATTATAAAAACGTTCGCCTCGATTTCATTTAAGGACTACAGCACGGTTATCCATTCGGTGAACGTAATGGCATTGACGCTGGGTTTTTGCTTCCACTCGAAATTGTCATTGCATGAAACAAAACGATTGGGTTTAAGCGCCTTGCTGCATGACGTTGGCAAAACCGAAATCCCTGACACCATCCTCAAAGCTCCCCGAAAATTAACCGACGAAGAATTTAAAATGATGAAGCGCCACCCCAAGATCGGAGAATATATCATTAAAATCAAGAGCGAAATTGGCGGCGGCATTGCGCGTGGAGCACTCGAGCACCATGAAAAACTGGACGGCAGCGGTTACCCCAAAGGCGTTCAGCACGTATCGTTTGTCGGTCAATTGCTGGGCATCATCGATTGTTACGAAGCCTTAACCAATGAAGAGCGGCCTTACCGCAGAGCCAAAAGCCCGATAGATACCTTAAAGCTGATTAAAACCGATGTGGAAGCCGGTAAATTTAACCGCAAAATATTCGAAAAATTCTGCTACAGTCTCATCTAAAGAGGTTTCTGGTGTCCCTCCTTCGCCTTCCAGGCTGCGGCGGGCAAGCAGGTTTCAGGTCTTCGCCACCCAGGCGGGGATTGGACAAATGGCAACCGTAACATCAGTTTAATTTGTTTGATTGGTTTAATTGGTTTTATTTGTTAAAACGAACCAATTGAACCAATTGAACGAATCTAACCAATCGAACAGGTCAATTTTCCATGACAAGGCGTATTTCAAAAATCTTCTTTGTTTTATTCGTTATGGCGGCCTGCTTACAGTGCCGTTCCATGCCCTATTATGACCAGGTGATAAACGGTCAAATGGAAATTTTGCGGAACAGGGAGCCGATATCGGATTTAGTCGTTAATCCGGAAACGCCGGACCAGCTCCGTAAAAAACTTATATTTATTCAAAGTGTTAGAGATTTTGCAGCAAAAGAACTGCATCTGCCGGTCAATGATCATTATTTAAGCTATGTGGCACTTGACCGCCCCTATGTGGTCTGGAATGTATTTGCCGCCCCGCAATTTTCGCTGACTCCGAAAACCTGGTGTTTCCCCATCGTCGGCTGTGTCTCCTATCGGGGATATTTTGCCGAGGATGGCGCCCGGCGCTTCGGCGATTCCCTGAAACAAGAAGGTTATGACGTGTTTATCGGCGGCGCGATCGCCTACTCGACACTCGGCTGGTTCGATGACCCGGTCTTAAGCACCTTTGTATCTCTCAGTGAGCCTGACACCGCTGCGCTGATATTTCATGAATTGGCTCATGGGGTTCTTTACATCAAGGATGATACGGCTTTTAATGAAAGCTTTGCAACCGCTGTCGAACAGGAGGGTCTCAGGCGCTGGCAGACCTCGGCCGATGACCCAGGAGGCTATGAAAAATGGCTGCGAAAACAACGACAGCGCCAGAGGTTCACCACCCTGGTTTCAAAATACCGCACCCGGCTGGAAGCGCTCTATGAAAGCGACCTTCCATTGACGGCAAAATATAAAAAAAAGGCTGCTGTTTTCACTCAAATGAATACCGAGTTCAAGGATTTGAAATCAGATCATAGCGGCATGGCGGTATATGATGCCTGGTTTAATTATCCGTTGAACAATGCGCAACTCATCAGTGTGGCAACCTATCACGACTGGGTGCCGGCATTTGGCAGGATGTTGTCTGAATCCGACGGGAATCTGAAAATATTTTACGAAAGATGCGACCAGCTGGCAAAAAAGGACCCGGCGGAACGGAAGTCCATATTAGAACAATATACAGAACAAGGCTTTCAGGAGGTCAAATAACGGATCTGAGAGCTTGCAGGGTTGTTGCAAATGAAAAAAGCAGCCTTCTGGTTGACGATCGGCGCTTTTTCCACTAAAATATTCTAAGAAAACCAGCGAGAATTTTTTAAAGATTTTAAACCACTTGCAAAGGAATAAATTTCTTCTTTTCATCACCGTTTTCAATCCGAGACCTCTGAAGGAACGCGCTCATATCTAAGTCGAGCGATCACTTACTTTAGATAAAAACTGTACGATCGCAAGCACCCGGTTTAATTCACGTGAAAAAAGTGGTTTATACGTTTTTGGATCCTCCGATAACGTCATGCCGCAGGAATTGAGGGCTGTTTTAAATGTATAACAAGTTTTTTGGATTTAAGGAAAAACCCTTCAAACTGGTGCCCAACCCGGCTTATTTTTATTTAAGCAAGAGCCACGAGGAAGCCATGGCCCATTTGAATTATGCAATCTCCCAGGGCGACGGCTTCGTCGAGATTACCGGGGAAGTCGGGACCGGTAAAACCACGCTTTGCAGGGCTTTTCTTGAAAGCTTGAATAACACCGTTGAAGCGGCTTATATCTTCAATCCCAAATTGGGCCCCAAACAACTGCTCAAGACCATCAATGAAGAATTCGGCATCAGTACGGAGGGGGGCGATACAAAAGATCTGATTGATCGCCTGAATGCCTTTCTGATGCAAAAGAAGGCCGGTGGGAAAAAAATCATCCTGCTGATTGATGAGGCTCAAAACCTGAATCGCAATGTTCTGGAACAGCTGCGGTTACTTTCCAACCTGGAAACCAATCGGCACAAACTGTTGCAGATTATACTGGTGGGGCAGCCGGAGCTTTCTGAAATTCTTAATTCCCACGCGCTGCGGCAGGTGGGTCAGAGAATTACGCTCAGTTATCAGCTACGCCCCTTAACATGGACCGAATGTAAAGAATATATCCATTATCGCATCGGTATCGCTGCTCAAAAAACAGCCATCAAATTTGATCGATCGGCTTATCGTCAAATCTATAAATATTCAAAGGGCATCCCCCGCCTCATTAATATTGTTTGTGACCGCGCACTTTTAACCGCATTCGTTCTGAATCAATTCAAAATTACGACCCGCATCGCCAAAGAATCCATTAAGGAACTTAGCGCTCGCGGGCGCGGTAAAAACTACGGACTTCCGACCGGCAAATGGGCGCTGATGGGTCTTTCTTTTTTGAGTATTGTGTTTCTAAGCGTTATCCTCTATCAGCCCATCAAGGATAAAATCACCACTACGATTGAACCCCCTACCGGTTCGGAAACGCGTCCTGTTTCCCGCGCAGATTCCGACGATACGCAA
This sequence comes from uncultured delta proteobacterium, assembly GCA_963706575.1. Lineage (GTDB taxonomy): Bacteria > Desulfobacterota > Desulfobacteria > Desulfobacterales > JAHEIW01 > JAHEIW01. Next base: position 25,400 of record CAVPNL010000017.1, read on the forward strand.
ACCGCTGATGCTGTTACTCAAATAAAGAATACTGAGCAGCCCGCTCCGGTAAAGGCACCCCAGACGAAAAACAACTTTGCAACCATCCGTCTGGCCGAATACTTGATGAATATGGATGGGCGCAGTTCCCGCCAGCCCGCCTTAATGAATGCCACCAAGCTTTGGAATACAGGCACGCAGGTTACACCTTATCTCAAGGATATTGATGATGATCAAACCTATTTCCGCCTTTCCACAAAATCGAGCGGGATGTTCATCCATCGGGTCGAAACCGACATGGCGTTGCTAAAAAAATTGAACCTTCCGGCCATTCTTGAATTCTATCCGCCCGGAAGTCCCAGCCCGGGCTACCTTACTTTAAGCCGAATAGACGGCGACAGCATTATTCTGCAGGGTAAAGAAGAAACCGAATGGATTGTCACCGACCTGGAAGAACTCGAATTCTACTGGTCCGGAGTGGCCTACCTGCCCTGGAAAAATTTTCATTCCATCTGGGGAACGATACCGGCGCAAACTTACAAAGATTCCATCATCACGCTGAAATTACTGCTGCAGGATCTTGGATTTGAAAATGTGTCCATCGATGATCAGTATGATGGCCTGACACAGCACGCGGTGGAAACCATTCAAGCGAAATACGGCATACCGGTAGATGGATATGTTGGCCCGCTAACCAAAATCATCCTGTACAAAGAAAAAGATTCATTTGAAATGCCTCAACTGTCCAAGATCAAATAGCCTCTGAGAATAAGCATTCAACAAATATCGAGATTGGAGAGCTGTCTAGCTTGAGTACAATTTTAAAAGCGTTAAAACGAGTTGATCAAACCACCCCGCCGCCGGATGATCTACAGGCTTGGCCGCCGAAAATTGATGCCAAAAAAACGGTAAAGACCCGAGTTCATAAAATCTGGCTGTATCGCAAGGTGTATCTGATACTTATTTTGACAGTTATGTTGATCGCAGCCGGCTGGTTGGCCTACAGCCAGAAGCACTGGTTAACAGCCAAAATATTTCCGCAAAAAACCTCGGCAAAAGGTCCAGTTTATCAGGCCAAAATATATCCAGGACCTGATGAATCGAAGGGCGTTGTCTCAGAAAAGGAACCCACTTTGAAACGTCAAAATGCCCGGTCCGGCGCAGAATCCGGGCCGCGCCCTGCCGGTGTTGATCGGACGCGTCGCAGTTTGCCCCGAACCCCTGTATCGCAAAAGAGCCAAAAAGACAAAATACTCCCGTCATCCAGAAAAATTCAGCCCCCGGAAACAAAAATTAAAACTAAATCGAATACTTCCCGCTTACCAGCGGCGATTTCCGAAAAATCCCTACAAAGCGACACGCGGCCAGAGGCAGCTGCCCCCACGAAAAAATCAACGTCACGGGTCGCAAGATCATACAAGCGCCTAGATGATTCGAAATTAGTCCTGCAAGCAATCGCCTGGTCAAAGGAAGCTTCACAGCGCCTTGCGGTCATCAATGGCCACATCGTACGTGAGGGCGAATCCGTCGAGGGCTTTCTGGTCAATCAAATTCGTCAGGAAAATGTTGTCTTAAACGATGGTACGACGTCCTGGCAACTCGAATTCGGCTTAAAATAGAAGTGGTTTCAATGTCCACGAAAACCGGCCGGTCTTGTATTAAAAGGGGGCTCGGTTTTTTTAATCTTCCACCCGCTGTAATAAATGGCTATGGAATTCAGAAAAGCAATACAGTCTAGCCGCTCGATTTGTCTATTGCTGATGATTGCGATTCTGGCGGGAATGATTTTCGGGTTTAAGCCGTTGCTGTCTCTGGAGCACAAGGCATATGACCGAATGGCAACCTTGAAGCACAGGGCAGCGGGCATCCCGGTCATCATTGTTGCCATCGATGAGAAAAGTTTGAAAAGCATCGGGGATTGGCCCTGGCCTCGCTCTTATATTGCCGATATCATCGATACCCTTTCAAAAAACGGTGCTCGCATTCAGGGTGTTTCCATTTTATATCGCAGCCGGGAGTTGAATGACGGTCTGGCCGAATTAAAAACCTTCAGAGAGCGCATTCAGCAAAATCCTCCGATCGGCAAAAAACAGACGCTGAATAAAATAGACCGGCTTCTGGCGCAAACACAGACCCGGCTGAATCATGACGCCCGTTTAATTTCCGCGGTCAAAAAGGCCCGCAATGTGGTGTTGCCCCTTCGCTTCAACCTTGGCGAAGCCGGCGCTCAAATTTCAACCGACCTGTCAGACTGGCTGAAATTGAACTCTATCGAAATCGGCGAACCATCCGCCGCGCAAAACCGGCCAACACAGGCGGCTGCCTTTTTATCCGGCAGGCATCTTGGCAAACCCATTACGGCCTCGCAGGTTCAACAACCTTATTCCGAACTGTCAAGAAAGTCCGGCGCGCTGGGGCATACCAACCTGATTGCCGACCAGGACATGATCACCCGCGGCGTTCCTTTATTTGTCCGGTTTCAGAACAGAGAATTTATTTCCTCTCGCCTTGCAGGTAGCCATGAAATATTTCGGCGCCGGCATCGATAACATCCGCCCGACATCATCCGGCCTGCAACTGAAGCACATCCATATTCCAACGGTCGGACACCATCAGATGTTGGTTGACTTCAACGGCCGGAAGATCAACATTGAAAAGTTTTCAGCAGTAGATGTGCTTGAAGGAAAAATACCCGAAAAATCATTCCGCCATAAAATTGTGCTGCTCGGGATAACCGCCGAAGAATTCACACCAACATACAAAACCCCGGGCCAGGGTCAGGCAAGCGGTATCGAAATTGTCGCCAATGCCGTTGAAAACATCATAAACCGCAAACATATTTCAAGACCTGCCTGGTCAGCGGCGCTGGAAATTCTGGTTCTTATATATTTCGGCTTTTTTTTGCTGTTTGTCATTCCGAAGATACAGCCACGAATCGGCATGCTCATTTTCGCCATTTTTTTAGCAACCTGGATAGGCGTTGCATTCGGGTTGTTTATTACTCAGGGATACTGGCTGCGGATTGCCGCGCCGACACTTTTTGCAGTAATCGGTCTGGCCCTTGTCGAACGCATGCGCATATCCGATAAAAAGAAGGATGAAAGCGTCGAGTTAAACAAGTCCCTGGGGCTGTCGCTGCAAGGTCAAGGTATGCTGGATATGGCCTTTGAACGATTTATGAAATGTCCGATTGAGGAACCATCAGTCCAGGCACTGCTCTATCATCTGGGGCTGGATTTCGAGCGAAAACGAATGTTTAACAAAGCCCTGGCCGTATACAACCATATTTTGAAAGCCGCCGCATTTAAAGACATCAAACGCAGAATCAATAATCTGAAAAAAATTGAGCACACCCTGGTGCTGTCTGCCGGTCAGAAGAAAAAAGACACGGCTTTGTTTTTAACAGATTCAAACACCAAACCGACTCTCGGGCGCTATGAAATCATCAAAGAGCTGGGGCATGGCGCCATGGGCACCGTTTACCTGGGTAAAGATCCGAGTATCAATCGTGAGGTGGCCGTCAAAACCCTCAGTTATGCGGATGTAGAACCCCAGCAGCTCAATGAGGTTAAAGATCAATTTTTCCGGGAAGCCGAAGCTGCCGGCAAACTCTCACACCCGAATATCGTTACGATTTATGATGTCGGCGAGGACGATGACATGGCCTACATCGCCATGGAACTGCTTAAAGGCAAAGACCTTACGGAATTCTGCAGCAAAGACAACTTGCTGCCGCCTCATCGTGTCCTCGGTGTGGGGGCTGCTGTGGCGGAGGCGCTTGATTACGCCCATCAACAGGGCGTCGTCCATCGCGACATCAAACCGGCCAACATTATCTTGCTGGAAAATGATCAGATCAAAGTTGCTGATTTTGGCATTGCGCGCGTCATGAGTTCATCGACGAAAACCCAGACGGGCGTTATTTTCGGAACGCCGAATTATATGTCACCGGAGCAGGTAGCCGGCAAAAAAGTAGACGGCCGCTCGGATCTTTTTTCGCTGGGGGTGGTGTTATTTGAAATGTTTAGCGCTGAAAAACCCTTCAAGGGCGAGAATATTAACGCGCTGATGTATGCCATCACCCATAACACTTACACACCGCTGCTGGAGGTTGCGCCCGAAACGCCGGCCGGCTGTGTGAAAATAGTTGACAAACTCCTGCGCAAAGGGGTGACCCAGCGTTATAAGTCCGCCACTCAACTGATTAAACAGATTACAAAGTGCCGGCAGGAATTGGAAAACGCATAGAACCTATCTCAAAAATAGCAGATCATGCCTCCCGCTTGAAAGCGGGACTTCGCATCTGATTTCTAAAATTAAGGTGCTCAGCAAGGCGCGGGCTCAAAAGGCCCACACTCAAATCGGTTTGACGAACTCCTTAATGTCTATACAAAGAGATGTGAGATCCCGCTTCAGCGGGGCAACGCCGCCATTGGGTATTAGATGCATTTTTGAGATAGGTTATAGAAAGGTGCTGCAGCGATTTGAAAAACATGGTAAGATAACCAAATGTTGAATGACGAATAAATCGGGAGGTCGGCACGATGTTGAAAATAGAGTTGAAGTTCAAAGACAAGATTCTAAAACATATTGATACCGATAAAAGCGAAATTACCATTGGAAGAGGAGTCAATAACGACATTCAAATTGACAATCTGGCGGTATCTAAAACCCATGCCAAATTAATCAAACAAGGGGGTACTTATCGGGTTGAGGACCTCAACAGCACCAATGGCACCCACTTGAACGATATATCGATTCAAAAAGCAGATTTAAGCCCCAACGATATTGTCACGATTGGAAAACACGATTTGCAGATTAAGTCGATAGACGATACCAAACCCGTTGTTGAAGATCTGGCGGATAAAACCGTAAAAGTATCCGGCTAAAAATAAGATTTGCCGGCCCTTCGAATAATCCCTTCCTGCATTTGATTCTGTTTTGCCCCATTTCAGGCCTGGATTAAACTGCTTCTTTTAATTCATAGCGAACTCCCGATACTAGAGTGAGCTAGGAAAATAAGCATATATCACTTGACAACCCCTTGGATCTTTCGTGTAATAAGGTTAGGCTTGAACCTATCTAAAAAATGTGGATCAGGGTTCATGGCAAGGCGCGGGACGGCGAAAAAGTCGTGTGTCCGAGCATACACGCTAGTATGTGAGCATTTTGAGCCGGCTTGATGCACGCATTAATTTTCATAAAAATAGATGTGTAATCCCGTTTTCTCGGGGCAACGCTGCCAAGGGCACTTAGACGCATTTTTGAGATAGGTTCTAGTAAGTATGGGAGGAATCAAATGAAAATGCATACAATTGAAATTGATGAAAACCTCTGGAGTTATTTACAAAAACATGCCGAACCGTTTGTTGATACGCCCAATTCCGTCTTAAACCGGATCCTGTTTGACACTAGTAATGCCTCCTCCCCAACCAACCATGAGCCCAAAATCCCGGCGGTGTCCATTCAGGGAATCCCCAAATCGCTGGCACAAATCCTAGAAGTCGTCTATGAGATGGAAATTAATGGCTATTCGCGAACCAAGGCCACCAAACGGGTGGCGCATAAAAGAGGCACTTCCCCTCAAACCATCACCGACAAATACTGTCGGCAGATCGGCAAAAAAGCCCATGAAATCGATCAGTTGCTTTCCGAACCGGGTTATGAAGGTTTTAAAAAAATCTTAGAAAGCAAGTTTGGCGCCTATCAGCAGGTCATCGAATCGTATTTTGAGACGTTGATGGTCGCTGTCGAATAGATCGGTTGCGCATTTAATTTTCGGTGTATTTCTTTTGATACAACGGTGAAATATCGCGCAACGTCGTGACCACATTTTTTAACGCTATTAAAAATGAGGCAATATCGTCTGCCGTGTTGTCGATTCCAAATGAGAGGACCAGTGTGCCCTGGGCGTCGGCGTGGCTGAGCCCTATTGACAACAGCACATGTGAGGCCCGCAGAGAGCCGGTAGCGCATGCCGAGCGTGTGGATACCGCGATGTTATCGTCATCCAACATCAGCATGACACTTTCGCCTTCGATATATTTGATAGAAATCGACAGCAGGTTGGGTAAACTGTCATCCGGGTGAGTATTGATGATATATTCGTCGATAAAATTCGGTAATTCAGTTAACAGTTTGTCTTTTAATGCCCTGAGGTGAGCGAGCCGCTTGTCCATGTCCCGCAAAGCAAGCTCCGCGGCTTTACCGGTTCCGATAATGCCGATAAGATTTTCGGCACCGGCGCGCTTGTTATGTTCCTGAACGCCCCCCTCCAACAGTGGAAAAATCCGGGTTCCCCGGCGGATAAACAAGCCCCCGACGCCGACAGGACCGTAAAAGGTGTTGGAAGCAAAACTGAACAAATCCACTCCCAGTTTTTGAACATCCAATGGAACCACCCCGACCGAATCAACGGCATCCGAATGGAAAATCACTTTTTTTTCGCGGGTAATTTTCCCGATTTCCGCAATGGGCTGAATGGTGCCGGTTTCGTTGTTGCTGTGCATAATAGACACCAGAATGGTATCTTTGGTGATGGCCTCGGCAACATCTTGCGGGTTTACACGACCGCCGGAATCAACCGGAAGCGAGGTTACCGCAAATCCGGATGCCTTGAGTCGACGCAGACTGCGGATAACGGCATTGTGCTCGATATTGGAGGTAATGATATGTTTGCCCTTGTCTTCGTTGGCCATGGCCACGCCCTTGATGGCATGATTGACCGATTCGGTCCCACCGGAGGTAAAAACGATTTCTTTGGGAGTATTACAGTTCAGCAGATCCGCCACCGCCTCACGTGCATTTTGTAACACCGCGGCAGCTTCTTCCCCGGATTTATGCTGACTGGCAGGGTTGTGATAGTCCTTTTCAATGGCCTCAATCATCACTGTTTTGACTTCAGGCAATAAAGGTTTTGCCGATATGTGGTCCAAATTGATAACCTTCATAATGACCTACCTTGGTTGATCGCGGTGGATTTAATGTTCGTCTTCAAGACTGGATTGACAGGCATCACAAAATGTTATGTTCTCCTGAATTTCGATATCGCAGTATGGACAATAACATTTTTCGCCGTGAGAATGTTCAAGCTTTTCTTTGCGGATGGGTTCAGGACGGGTTACCCCGGCCAATTTGTCCTCGTAATTCTGGATGGCCAGCTGGAGGGCATCCGCCCCCAGGTTGGAGCAGTGTAATTTGTTTTTGGGCAATCCCTCTAAAGCCTTGGCGACATCTTTATTGGTGAGGAGCTTGGCGTCCGCCAGACTTTTGCCCTTGGCGATTTCGGTAATCATACTCGATACGGCGATTGCAGAGCCGCATCCAAATGTCTGAAATTTTATATCCGCTATATGTTCATCTTTTATTTTCAGATAGATGGTCATCATATCCCCGCAAAGCGGGTTGCCAACTTCACCGACGCCATCGGCATTTTCAATTACCCCGACGTTGCGCGGGTTGCGAAAGTGGTCCATAACCGTTTTATTATACAACATACTCGCTTCCTCCTTAATATTTTGCAAACTTATGCACTTACTAGTCGTTACAGATTTTGGCTGTTGTTCGGGTTAAACAATTAACTGACAACAAATAGCGAATAACTTCCAATTGCGTTTTACGCGATTGGCGTATCAACTGATCTTCAATACTTTGGCGCCCCGAATTTTTCTTTCTTTAAGTTCGACCAGAGCGCGATTGGCATCTTTCAGTTCAAATTCCTGCACCTCTGGCTTAACTTGAATTTCAGCGGCCAGTTGCAAGAATTCATTTACATCGGTACGGGCAACGTTGGCAACGCTTTTAATTTCTTTTTCCTGCCAGAGATGGCGCGAATAATCCAGGTTTAATAAAGTCTTTTTATCGCCATCCTCCTTGCGAATCGCATTAATAACCAATCTTCCCCCCGGCTTTAAACAAGCCAGGGCTTCAATGACCGGTTTCCAGGCCGGCGTGGTATCAATGATGCAATCGAGTTTTTCAGGGGGTTCGGCGGCGGTATCACCGGTCCAGAAAGCACCCAGCCGGCGTGCAAAATCCCTTTCTTTTTTACTTCTGGCAAAAACAAAAACGTTTGTGTTCGGGTAGTTGTGGCGCACCATGTTTAAAACCAGATGGGCGGATGCGCCAAAACCGGTTAACCCCAGGTTCTGGTAATCTTCAACCCCGCTTAATCGCATCGAGCGGTAACCGATGGCACCGGCGCACAAAAGCGGTGCTGCCTGCGAATCGCTGAAAACCTCGGGAATTTTATAGGCAAACTCCTCGGCCACGGTCGTATATTCTGCATATCCACCGTGTACATCCCGGCCGGTAGCCTTAAAATGTTCGCATAAATTTTCAGCGCCACTTCTGCAAAAATGACATCTGCCGCAGGCTGAATGTATCCAGGCAATACCGACCCGCTCCCCCTTGCTGAATTTAGTGACCGCCGCACCGGTGGTGTGCACCCGCCCGATAATTTGATGGCCTAAAATTACCGGTAATTTCGGCGGCGGTGTGCGGCCTTCAATTTCATCCAGTTCCGTGTGACACACACCGCAGGTGGATACCTTTATTAAAATTTCATTGCCCCGCGGAATGGGGTCCGACATATCCACAGGTACGAGAGGATTTTTATTATCGGCGATCGCACAAAGCTTGTTTAAGATCATTGCTTGCATGGTACCGCAGCCCTCTTGAAACTACCCCGGTATAATTTTTAGGCAGAAGCGTTTTGTATAATCTTTAAGCAAATTCTGCAATACCTATTCTTATGGTCTCAACGCGGATACAGGGCGGACCCGGCTCTAACGCTTTTAAACCGGACTTGACAATATCTGGGGAAATCCTAAATTATTACTTGTTTGGCGGCCAATATGCGGCCTTCCTGTCGCCTTTCAGCAGTTTTTGGCAGGGAGGCATTTTTTATGGCATATTGCTTGCTAAATTAAAAATGGGCGTTACCGCTAAAATGTGGTAAATTGGTTTTTGGCGCACCACCTCATTATTCAACCCCTCTTAATCGAATTTGGCCTTACTGGCAAATTGGAATGTTCTGATGCCGAAACGCCGGAAAATACTTTTTTCACTCATTAGCCTTGCCGGAATTTTTTTATGCGTGTTGGTTATTCTGCTGGTCGTAACCCCCAGGCTGATTAATCTGGAAACGGTCAAAAAAGAAATAAAAAGCCGCTTTGCCGAAGATATCGGTGGAGAAATTGAATACCGGCGTGTCGATCTCGGCTTTTTCCCACGTCCGCATGTTGTCATTGCCGCAGTTAATTTTAGCATGCCTGATTATGTCAGCGGTACGGTGGATTCGCTTAGGATTTATCCGAAAATCCTGCCCCTGTTCACCGGTGAAATTCAAATTAGCGCCGTCCATTCGCGCGGACCTGAAATTACGGTCAGACTGCCGGATGCGCCGGCAGATAAAAACATTCCGGCGACGCCTTTCTCTTTTGAGACGCTGGGGGATCGGTTGCATGCAGCGATAAGCGCCGTACCGGAATTGAATATCCCCAGCCTGGTGGTGCGCGTCAGCAGCGGCCGTGTCGATTTTCTTAAAGGTCGGGAACGTGTTCTGGGCCTCCACAACCTAAACGGCCGGACGCATCGCAAGGGCGACCTCATTGAATTTAGCGCTAAATGCCATTCAAATTTATGGGAAAGTATCGACATCAAAGGCCAATACGAGGCGCCCGGTTTTAAATTAGGGAGCCAGATCACCATCAAACAGTTGCGACCGCATGCGGTGGCCGACTATTTTTTCCCCCAATCAGACCTGAAAATGACAAATGCCCGGGCCAATTTAACCCTGGACTTGCAAACCGATGGCCCCAAATATTTGCGGGCCAGTGCAAGTGGCTCCATTCCGTATATGTATTGGCAACGGGGCAATAAAGATCTGAAGTTTACCGACACCCGTTTCCAGTGCGAATTTCAACTCAAGGATCAGGCCTTCAGCTTGTCCATAGCACAACTTGAGCTGCAAGATCCCCACCTGAATCTGGCGGGTCGCCTGGACCTCAATCCGGAACCACCACGCATCCAACTTGCCCTTGAGGGCAAGCAGATCAATGTGCCCACAGCCCAAAAAATCGCCACGGCATTAACCGAAAATTCCGAGACGGTATCCGATATTTTTGAAATACTTCGAGACGGCGATATCCAACAGATCTCCCTTAACGTGGCGGGACCCAATTTGACACATCTGGCTCAATTCGAGAATTATGTGATCCAGGGAAATCTCGTCGGCGGAAATATTTTTATCTCCGAAGGTCAACTAAACTTGGAGGATGTGAAAGGTGATGCGACGATTGCAAACGGCATCCTGAAGGGTGAAAACGCCGAAGCCCGTATGGGAAATTCATTCGGTAGACAGGGAAAGATCGCTATTGCGCTGACCAAAAATAGCGCGCCGTTTCATATTGAAGGACTCATCCAGGCAGATTTATCACAGCTTCCTCCCGTTCTGACCCGACTAATTGAGAATGATCAATTCAGAAACGAACTGGCCCTTGTAAAAAAGGTTGAGGGAAGTGCGGTCGGGATGCTGATCATCGGAGAAGATATCAACGACATAAATGTCAAAGTCATGGCCTCCGACATCCGATTAACAGCCGATTATGAACGGATTCCCCATACGGTCATTATCAAAGACGGCAATCTGGTTTTGAACGGTAACAGAATCGCATTGAACAATTTCAATGCCAGCGTGGGCAAATCGAATTTTACCCGGCTATCATCCAAATTTGGATGGGAAAAATCGCCATTACTTAAACTGTCATCAACATCCGCAAAGATCGATTTACCCCAATTGCATGCATGGTTGATGCAAAATTTAACAATTGCCAATGAGCTGAAAAATTTTAAACCGCTAAATGGGACGGTCACTTTACAAAACGCGAATTTGAGCGGGCCGCTTCTCAAACCGGGACAGTGGCACCTAAAATCAAATGGTAGCATCCAAGACCTTCTGGTGAATTCAGAGCTTCTGCCCGGCGAATTAAAGGTACCCCAAGGGAATTTTATATTTGAGGGGGACCGGTTTCGGGTAGCCAACTGGAACGCCAATGTTGGCAACTCCTCATTGGCAGACCTGACCGCCGATCTTAAATGGGGCGAAAAGGCGACCTTAACCGCCAACACCGGAAAGGCCGTGATATTGCTGGATGAAATTTATCCCTGGCTGCAATCCCATGAGACCCTGAAGCAACACGTTAAAAATATCCAGCCCTTAAACGGAAGCCTCACTTTCCATAGCCTGGCATTTGAGGGCCCGATCACCGGCAAAACCGGCGGCAAGGTGAATTTCAGCGGTGCCATTGAAAAATGGCATATTCTCTCGGCAAAATTCCCGACCGATATAGCGTTAACCGGTGGGGACCTGCTTTGGCGCGGCAGCCGAATCGACCTGCAGGAAACCAGCGCCAGATTTGGAACGTCAACGATAAGCCGACTCTCTTTGGGCAAACAGTGGGGCAACATTCCTTTGTTTGAATTCAATGCCGATTCCGCAGATATCCAAATTGAGGAGCTCTATCCCTGGCTGGTATCCTTTGAGACCCTGGATAAGATGTTCAAGGGCTTCAATGCCACCCGGGGGAAATTGGCGCTTGGCGGATTGGATTTCAAAGGGCCTGTGGGCCGCTCCCAGGCCTGGCAGTTTCAACTGGCCGGCAACTTAGAGGGCCTTGCGTTGGAATCCGATTATTTCAAAGCACCCCTTCACATCAACACCGCTAAATTTTCGGCCGCGGATACGCTCGGCGAAGCGGGTATTCATGGTCGTATTGATCTGGATTCGGCTCAATTGAGCTGGGAAGACAGTCAGATGACGCTGCAGGGCAACGCAGCCTTTTCTGCGGATGAATTATGGCTCGATCTGAAACTGGCGGCCGATCGTTTAAGCTGGGAGCAGGTTGAGCAGATTACAGGTCTGGATAAACAACCGGGGTCCGGAGAACCTATTGAGCTGCGGGGGAACCTGATGGTTGAATTGGATAATTTTACCTATGACGCGTATACCTGGCGGCCGATGCACGCAGATATTTCTTTTAATAAAGCCGATACCCGAATCGTCATTAAAAAAGCGGATCTGTGCGGCATCCAGTTCCCGGGCAATGTGACTGTCTCGGCCGATGAGTTCGAGTTTCATTTTAACCCGGTCGCAGAAACTCAAGATCTGGAACCCGCTATTGCCTGCCTGTCCGCGAAAAAGGATCTGGCCGACGGCAGTTTTAATCTGGAAGGGGAATTGATGTCGAAAGCCCAGCCAACCGCCTTCCCCAAATCGTTGACCGGGAATCTCCAATTTACAGCCGAGCAGGGCCGAATTTATCGTTTTGGAATGCTGGCCAAAATTTTTGCCCTTCTTAATGTCACCGAAATCTACCGGGGCGCAGTCCCGGATTTGAAGGGCAAAGGCTTTGCTTACAATTCGATGGTGGCAACCGGGATATTTAAAGACGGCAAACTGATTATCAAAGACACTTCGATCGACAGTCCGTCCATGGGCATCGCTATTGAAGGCGACATCGATTTAATCAAAAAGAAAGTGAATCTGGTTGTGCTGGTGGCGCCGTTTAAAACCGTTGACCGCATCGTCAAGCTTATCCCACTGTTCGGCAATATCATGGGCGGTAATCTGATTTCGATCCCATTCCGGGCAATCGGCGATTTAGGCGATCCGGATGTCATACCGCTTTCACCCACGGCCGTGGGTTCCGGGCTGCTGGGCATTTTGCAAAGAACCCTCAAGCTGCCGATAACCATCATCCAGCCCGTTCTTCCCGGCTCAAAAGACAAAAAAGCGAAAGAAAAGGAAAGATAGATAAAATTAGATCTCGTTCCGCCAAACCCCGCATTCCAACATACCATAATTCCAATATTCCGTCGTTTTGGACTCCGGTAAAGCCGATCATATCTGGCTTAATAGCGAGAAACAGGATTTTAATTTCAGTGTACATGGACTTTGCGCCCTTCTTGACTTTTTCAACAACCATACTCATATTGATGCAGGAAAAACAGCTAATTCTAAATCAACTGAAATCGGAAAAACAAGGAGATTAACGATGGCCTATACATGTAAAAATTGCGGAGCGGTCGCCAACGCACCCGGACACCTGTGTAATCCGTGCGGTGATAAAGCCAAATGCAGTTTCTGCGGAGAAACGGAAACGGATCACACCCACCAGTGCAAAGACAAACTGGCAGCCATGAAGTTTGTTTGCGGTGGCTGCGGACGGGTGGCAATGGAGAAGGAACATCTCTGTAAGCCTTCCCCGATTACTTAAACCAAGAAAAATTATCAGGGCGGCCGCTATCGCCGCCCTTTTTTTATTGAAAAATAAAAATAGAAGTGACTAAAGTGCCTAAAATGCCTAAAGTGACTAAAGTTGTGGTTGCGCTTCGCTCAATCTTTTTAAAAAATGACAGAATTCCATAACTTTAGGCACTTTAGATCACTTTAGGCATTTTAGACACTTTGGGTATTTTGGTCTTTTTAGTTCACTTTAGCTCACTTTCTTAAATATTTTTTAAAATCACTTACAACCACAGGAAAGCCATGGACAACATCCACCACCAATTTGAACAGGGCCCCATCCGACCGCCCAATGAAGCCCGCAGCCTGCTGTTGCGATTGACGCGCAACTGCCCCTGGAACCAGTGCCTGTTCTGTCCGGTATACAAAAATCGCAAATTTTCATTACGAACAGTTGATGAAATAAAACAGGATATTGAATCGGCAAAACAGATTGCCGATGATATCAAAGCCCTTTCATTGAAACTGGGATACAATGGCGTCGTCAACGATGCGGTTATCAGCGCTATTTTCAATCAGCCAGGTACCAACACGCATTACCGCAGCATTGCGGGTTGGCTGTATTATCAGACGGATGCCTGCTTTTTGCAGGATGCCGACAATCTGGTCATGAAAACAAAAGATCTGGTGGAGGTCCTGCAGTTTTTAAAAGCGCAATTCCCGCAAATCAAACGCGTCACCACTTATTCCCGATCCAGAACGATTATTCGCAAATCCGTGGATGCCTTAAAACAGATCCGAGAAGCCGGCCTGGACCGGGTGCATATCGGACTGGAAACCGGATATGATCCCCTGTTGAAGCTAATGAAAAAAGGCGTCACCGGCGCCCAGCATATTGAAGCCGGAAAGCGGTTACTGGCTGCCGGTATGGAGGTGTCCGAGTATGTCATGCCCGGCCTGGGTGGCCAGGAAATGTGGCGCGACCATGCCGTGGAAACCGCAAAGGTGCTCAATCAAATCAATCCGCATTTTATCCGGCTGCGCAGCCTCCGGGTGCCGGATCGCGTGCCGCTGCACGTCAAACTGGAAGATGGAAGCTTCAGCATGCAGACCGATGACATGCTGGCCGAAGAAATCGGGCTATTCATCAAAACCCTCGAGGGCATCACCAGTACCGTAACCAGTGATCATATTATGAATCTGCTGGAGGACGTTAACGGCAAATTTCCGGACGATAAAGAACAAATGCTGGCGGTGATACAATCCTATCGGGATTTATCGGAAACCGACCGTTTGATTTATCGCGTCGGCCGACGTGGCGGTGCCTATCGTTCAATCGAAGATTTGAAACGGGATCCGGCGACCTATCAAAAAATTGAAAGCCTGGTTCAGGAAATAGTGGAAGAAAAGGGCCCGGACGGGGTTGAAAAAATGATCACAGAAATGGTTGATCGCTATATTTGATAATCTCTTAAAAAGTCAGAAAGGCAGCCTTTTTACGAGTGGGTTTTGTATCGAACTGACATCTAAATCGTATTTCCGGAGTACTTAGAAGTGCAATCAATTAGAATTCTGGGAACCGGCTCCTATGTTCCGCCGAAACGATTGAAGAACGCCGATCTGGAAAAAATGGGTCTGGATACAACCGATGAATGGATTCAGAAGCGCACCGGTGTAAAAGAAAGAAGAATCGCAGATCCGGATGTTAGCGCATCCGATCTGGGCTATGAAGCGGCATTGAACGCCCTAGCGGCGGCGGGTCTAACGGCGCAAGACATCGATTTGATTATCGTTGCCACGATTACGCCGGATACCTGCTGTCCCTCCGCCGCAAATTGGCTGCAGGCCAAACTGGATGCCCCCCGGGCGGTGACATTTGACGTTACAGCAGCCTGCTCCGGTTTTATTTTCGGCTTGAATATCGCCGAACAATATCTTAAAAACAAAACCTTTAAACGGGTTCTGGTGGTGGCCGCTGAAATCATGACCCGAACACTCAACTGGAAAGATCGGGCAACCTGCATTCTCTGGGGCGACGGTTCCGGTGCAGCGATACTCAGCCTGGGAGATGACGGTCCCGAGATTCTTTCCAGCCACCTGCACACCGACGGTGCCAACGGCCGTGAGCTGTTGCTGCCCGGCGGAGGTTCTAAGACCACGCCGATTTCTCACGAAAGCGTCGACCAGGGCCTGCACTACCTGAACTTGATCGAAGCCAATTTGAGCTTTCGGGTGGCCGTGCGGCATTTTATCGGCGCCATAAGGGAAGCCCTCGAATTCAACCATATTAACGTTGAAGACGTCGACTGGTTTATTCCCCATCAAGCCAATATCCGCATGTTTCAAAATATTGCCAAATCCCTGAAGGTGCCCTTTGAGCGTTTTTATTTGACCCTGCACAAATACGGCAATATCTCTTCGGCTTCCTGTGCTATCTCACTAGATGAAGCGGTCCGCGACGGAAGCATCAAGCCCAACGATTTAATCTGTTTGCCGGTTTTCGGAGGCGGACTGACCTGGGGCAGTGCGCTGATTCGCTGGTAATCTTTGGGTGACCCGATGAATCACTTCTCTGATCTCCTTGATTTTAAGGAGGTAACCGCCCAAAAACAGGATCCCCATAAAAACGATTCCGGTGATAAACGCAACCCATAAGCTGCCGCTAAATGTTGTTGAATCAATCCCGCCCAGCACCTTTAACTTAAACCCGACCATGAAAATTCCCAGCAGCACACTGAGAAAAAACATCTTCAGATAAGTCACATACACATCACGACTTCCCTTGTTTTGGGTACGTTTATTCCAAAGTGTGTATAAGAGGTAGACCTGAAATATCGCCGACAGCGAAACCGCCAGTGCGATTCCCCGGGCTCCCAGGAAATTTAAACCGGCCAGATACAGCGGGATGCTTAATATCACAGCAATGGTCGCATAAATTGCCGGGAAAAGTGTGTCTTGCATGGCGTAGTAGGCACGCGGCACAATGGTATTGGCCGCAAAGGCAAAAGATCCAATCAGGAAAAAAATAAGCACCACAGATGCCTGACCGGTTGCAGCGGCATCAAATTTTCCCCGCTGAAACAGTATTAAAATCACCTCTTGCCGAAGCACCATGAGCAGCACCGAAAAAGGAATGACCAGGGATAGATAGCGCAGGGTGTCATTGAGCAATTGGTTCATTTCCGCCAATTTATTTTCGGCAATCAGACGGGCCATAAACGGATAGGAAGCCACGCCTAAGGCCTGGCCAAAAAATGCGACTAAAAGAAGCACGGTTCGCAGGCTGTATTCTAAATCTGCAATGCTGCCCGGCGGCAGATAGCTGCCGAAAAATTTCATGAAAATTTCCATGGAAAAAAACAGGGTTAGCCCGAGCATCAGCGGCAGGGTAAGCTTGATATATTTTTTCAGATCCGGATGGTTGAAATCAAAAATTGGCGAATATTGCATGCCGATCCTTCTGGCCCCCCAGTACTGGAGGCCAAAATTTCCGACAAGCGCTCCAAGCAGCACTCCCCAGGAGAAGCCTTCCATTCCCAGTTTAGGGCCCAGCAAAAGACCGCCGGCAATAATTCCGAGATTATAGAAAAGCGGTGCCAGAGCGGGTATCAAAAATTTCTCCTTGGCGAATTGAACGGCCATAAAGAGCCCACCGGCAAAAAAGAAAAACTGGGCGGGCAAAATAATGCGTGTCATCCGGATAACCTGCAGCCGGAAGGCCGGGTCCGTTCTCCCGCGGGCGATCAGCGTCACGATTTCAGGCGTAAATATCATGCCAATCATCATAAACAAAATCAGCAGCGTCCCAAAACAGCTTAAAATGATGGAAAAAATTTTCCACCCGTACGCTTCTCTGCCGGCTGCCAGGTAGCGGGAAAATATGGGGATAAACGTGATGGAAAGAAAACCGCTGGCGATAATGTGGTTTAAAATTTCGGGAATGACAAAGGCAACCTGATAGGCATCGACTTCGCCACTGCGTCCGCCAACATAGGCAATGATCATTAGCCGCAAAAACCCGAAAAGCCGGCTCAAAAAAATCGAGGCCATCATGATCAGCGAGGCGATTCCGACTTTTTTATAGACCGACTGTGACATGGGCAATCCAGTTTAGACGCTATCTCAAAAAAAGGCATTGAGGTGGCAAATTAAATAATGGTGGTGGCTTTCATTGCTTCCATTGCATTATCAGAAAGCAACGGAGAAGGCAAAGGATCGCACACATTCTTGACAGGTTTTGGCAGATCTTCTATTATGGCAGTTCCTAGCGAATAATGAGCTGGGTTCATCCTGTACCACCTGAAGCGTATACTTGTGTGGCCATCAATATCTGCACTTCACTGTCTATGAATCGAATCAACCGCCGTTCCTGAAACGCTTCAACCGGTTTGATTGGAAACCCGGGTTCACTTCAGATAAAATTAACATCGCCATGACCAAGAAAGAAATCATTTCACAGAAAATCACGGCGCTTTTCGTTTACGGGCGCCCACCCCTGGTTTTTGCAGGATTGATCTGCGCCGTTGCCGTTATGTGGACGCAGAGCCCGATTCTGTATACGATTGGGGTTTTGTTGTTATTTATCTCCATGAGTTTTGACCTGGTCGATGGCTGGTTTGCTGCCCGCTTCGAGCTCCATCCCAGACTGGAGCAACTGGCCGACCGCCTGATGGACAAATTAGTCTACTCCATTATTTTTCCGCTGGTCGCCGTCGGAGTCATGTGGCGGGTTCACTTCAGTTCACCGGACCCCACCAGAGGGGAAATGCTGCATGCCATTCTGGTTCTCTTTCTGGCGGTAACCGTCCTCGTCCGGGATAATTTCGCGCATTTCATGCGCGGTTTTGCCGTCCGCACCGACCAGGAACCCGAATTAAAAGAGTTCACCCGCCTGCGAACCATTGTTGCCGCACCGGTTGGCGCCCTGCTTTATGCCTATGCGTTTTATGTGCCGGAGGGCCCGCCTTCAAAAATTTATTTCTGGATTTCATGGCTGGGCAATTTGCCGCTGCGGGGTTTATTCTTTATCGAAATCATATTCTTGATCATTAATTTCGGATCAATTGCGGGATACGTCCGCAAGTATGGGACGTTATGTTTGGATGAGCTGTGTCTGGGGAACGAACCGCTGCGCCGCCGGATTCTGGCTTTCTTTCCCAACGCGTTGACCGTCATGAATGCAATGATGGGGCTGCTGGCCGTGTTTTTTGCATATCAAGGGCGCATCCGGGAAGCATCCCTATTTTTAATCGGTGCGGCATTATTTGACAAGCTCGACGGTGCCGTAGCGCGCAAACTGGGTCTGACAGAACCCCTGGAGGAGGAGAAGCCGAAAAAAGCCATCAATTTTGGAAGCCTGCTCGACGATATATCAGATGCCGTCAGCTTCTGTATTGCACCGGCCTGGATATTTTATATCGTACTTATCAGCTATCCGGATCCGTTCATTCAAAAATTGCCGGTCGGCTTGATTGCCTGGCTGTATGCACTGTTGGGAATCGTCCGGTTGGTTTATTTCACATTGGACAAATCACCGATTCCCGGATTTTTCAAAGGCATGCCGACGCCGGCGGCGGCGATGCTGGTCATGTCGGGTTTGATCATCTTTGGTCAGGCAGTTAATGACGCCTCAGACTGGATACGATTTTGGGGTATTTTTTGCTTTGGATTGGTGATAATTGCCGCAATGCTGATGAATCTCTATCCGGTCCGCTATCTGCATCTGGGTCGCTTCATGAGCCGGCATCCCTGGTTTGGGCGCGCATCATTGATTGTCATCTTCACTGTATTTACGCCCTACTATGGCCAAGCCTGCCTGATTTACATGCTGCTTTATACCCTTTCACCCATCATCACGTGGCGCATCGATCCCCAGGTCGCCGCCCGGGAAACCCGCACAAAACCCGCCGGAGTGCATTAATGGTTATTTGTCCTTAGAAGTTATTTTCAAGATTCATTTCGTACCTGATAGCTGTGCTCTAAAACAAGAAGTGCCTAAAATGCCTAAAATGAACTAAAATGCCTAAAGTTATGGTTTCGCTGCGCTCTGGCTTTTATATATAAATGACAGAATTCCTTAACTTTAGTCACTTTAGATCACTCCCAACTTTAGTTCACTTATTGTTGAGGGCACCTTTGTAACTTTTTTCTCTGTTTTAAAAATGAACTGTCGATTTTCAGAAAATTCAAGAAGTGGGAGTTGAAATTAGCTTGGCTTTGATGGCACTCGCCAAATGAAGGATATCTTCCCGGATTATAAAGCCACACGGAACCAAAATCAGCGTGATAAAGGTGGCGAACAAAACACCAAAGCCCAGACTTATTGCCATGGGAATTAGAAACTGGGCCTGCACGCTGCGTTCGAAAATCATGGGGGAGAGTCCGGCAAAGGTCGTTAACGAGGTCAGCAAAATGGCTCTGAAGCGCATACAACCGGCTTTAATGACGGCATCATGGGCATTGTCGCCAGCACTCCGCAAACGATTGGCAGCATAAACCAGAACCAGGGAATCGTTGACCACAACGCCGGCCAGGCCGACCATGCCGAAGATGCTGAGGATACTTAAATTGAACCCCATAATCAGGTGCCCACATAAGGCCCCGACAAAACCAAAGGGTATGGCCACCATAACCACCAGGGGCTGGGTAAATGAACGGAAAGGAATAGCCAGCAGCGCATAAATCCCGAAAAGCGCCAAACCGAATCCCTTAAAGACATCCGCCCAGGTCTCCTGCTGCTGCTTGCCCACGCCTTCAATCGTATAGCGCAAACCGGGATAGCGGGCTTTCAGATCAGGCAGGAAATCCGCTGTCAGCAGATTTCGAACCTCATTGGCGTTGGTCACTTTCTCTTCCACGTCGGCGGTGACCTTTACCACACGATAGCGCTGGGCTCTCTCGATGGTTGCATAGCCCTGCTGGATATCAACCTGCGCCACCTGATTAAACGGCACCTCGGCACCTGCGGGTGTCCGTATCCGCATATTTTCCACATATCCCATAGACTGGCGTTCACTCTCCGGATAGCGGATCATCACTTTGACCTCGTCTTTGCCCCGCTGCATGCGCAGGGCCTCGGCCCCGTAAAAGGCATGTCGCACCTGGCGGGCCAGATCCTCCAGGGTTAATCCCAGACTGCGGGCAGCCGGTTTCAACTTGAGCTGCATTTCCTTTTTGCCGGGCAGAAAGCTATCGCCGACATCAAATACGCCGGGATAGCTGCGCAGCTCCGTCTTCAAAGCGGCGGCAGCCACCAACAGCTGATCATGATCATCGGAAGACAGATGCACTTCAATCGGATTGCCGGCCGTATGGATTTCACTGCGGTAGGTAATCGTTTCCGCGTCCGGAATTGAACCGACTTTGCGGCGCCAGTTCCGGGTGAGCTGGGCCGTGCTGATATCCCGGTATTCACTGTCTAACAGGTTGATCCAGGCCTGAGCCAGATGACCGCCGGTCCCTTCGGTGGCACCCCGACCCGAGTGACTGCCGACCTGTACCATACTGTATTCCAAAAGGGGCCTCGCATCTTTGGGACGCTTTTTCTCGGCTTCCGACACGGCTTCCAGAGCGGCTCGCTCCATCTGACGGATCACCTCCCAGGTGCGTTCGACCGGCGTGCCCACCGGCATGGTCACATAGGTGCGCATGGTATTGCCCTCGACTGTGGGGAAATACGTAAATTTGACCCATCCGGCATACCAGATCCCGTAACTGATCGTTAACAGTGCGATGGAAAAAGCCAGCGTTGCGTAGCGCCACCGGACGCAAAAATCGACCACCCGCACATAGGGCCCGTTGATAAACTGTTTTAACCACCGTGAGAATCGATTTTCTCTTCGGACACGCTTCTTTTTGCCGGGTGGCGCTGCGGGCACTGCGCTCCAGATGTGAGGGCAAAATAAAAAGAGACTCGATCAATGAACCCAATAAAACCAGGATCACCACGATCGGAAGGTTGCGCATCAATTTGCCCATGCGGCCGCCGGCCAGCAGCAAGGGCCAGAAGGCGACCATGGTGGTCAACACCGAAAAAATGACCGGTCGGCCCACTTCCAGGGCGCCTTCCACGGCGGCCTTAAGGGGACCGTAACCTTCTTCCTGCTTGCGATAAATGTTTTCACCGATGATGATGGCATCATCAACCACGATGCCCAGTACCATGATGAAGGCAAACAC
>CAVPNL010000018.1:0-207731 GCA_963706575.1 uncultured delta proteobacterium
AAAATTCAGATGGGCCAAAAATTGACCCAAGGTCTTGGCGCCGGAGCCAATCCTCAAATCGGCCGCGATGCCGGTCTCGAAAGTGAGGAAGCGCTGCGCGAAGCGCTGAGCGACAGTCACATGGTATTTATCACCGCGGGATTCGGAGGCGGTACCGGAACCGGCGCGGCCCCGGTAATCGCCGAAATTTGCAAAGATATGGGTGCCCTGACGGTGGCAGTGGTTACCAAACCGTTTGCGTTCGAAGGCAAAAAGCGCACCAAACTGGCTGACGAGGGCCTCGATAGTTTGAAAATGGTGGTGGATACGGCCATTACCATACCCAATGATCGGCTGAGAGGCCTGGCACCCAAAAATGCGAAGCTGGTGGAAATGTTTTTGAAAGCAGATGAGATCCTGCTGCATTCCGTCAAAGGTATCACGGACCTGATCATGATGCCCGGGCTGGTAAACCTGGATTTTGCAGATGTCAAGACTACCATGTCAAAAGCGGGCATGGCCATTATGGGGATCGGTATTGCTTCCGGGGAAAACCGTTCGATTGAAGCCGCCGAAAGGGCCATGTCGCATCCGCTTCTGGAAGACATACCGATTACCGGTGCAAAGGGTGTCTTGATGAACATCACCAGCAGCAGTGACATGGAATTTGAAGAGGTGGCCGAAGCTTCAGAGCGCATTCACGCTGAAGTCGGCGACGATGCCGACATCTTCTGGGGCACCTCCATTGATGACAGCCTCGGCGATGAGATGCGCGTCACCGTTCTGGCAACGGGTATCGGTGCGGAAGAACAGCAAACCGCAATCGTGAGCGATGCGCTCAATCTGCCGTTGAGAGGCAAAGTTCGCGACATTACGCCGAATGATCTGGAAAGAGACATCATTGATTACGAGGAACCGACTTTTATTCGCCAGCAAAAGGCCGTGGGAGAAAGCAGCGGCGCCCTTTACAGAGGGCATCAGGGATTAACAGCCGAAGACAGCGAGCTGGATGTCCCGACTTTCTTGAGGCGCAAGGCCGATTAGAATAGTCCGTTGTCAGTAGTCCGCTGACCGTTGGTGAATGCCATTTTTGTCTTCAGCCAGGTTCTGCGTTCGGTACAATGATGAGTTGGATTAGTTTCATTGGTTAGATTGGTTGGTTTAGACTGAACCAATTGAACGAACTCGACCAATCAAACCAATAAAACATTTTATTTGTCTGGCACCGAAAATGGATTGGCTATTGACTATGGATCGGAAAGCCCCATTTTAATGTTTGAAACAAAAAAAATCCACATAGGTAATCAAACAATAAACAGCGGCTTAAAAAGTATCCGATTCAAAGAAAAACAACAATTGATTGGGTTTTCCAAACCGGGTGCTTTGCACCCGGTTTCACCCGCAACGATCAGGGCACTGCGTGCCCCTGTCTTTTGCCGCCTTTGGCGGCAAAATCCAAGCCCCCCGCTGTGCGGGTGGTCGCTGACCCGCGACGGAAAACGGACTACCGGCGACGGACAGCCCCATGGTTTTGAAAACTCGAAAATCTGCCGGTCAGGCAAATGAAACCGAGATTGGAGCAATTCGAAAATCCTGGCGTAACCGGATCCGTTTTGCGCTGGTCTATCCCAATCGCTATCATTTGGGCATGTCCAATCTCGGTTTCCAGAGCGTCTATCGCCTGCTGAACAATTATGATCACGTTGTCTGCGAGCGCGTATTTCTACCGGAGCCGACCCCAGGAAAACAGAAAGCGCCCCGGACCTTCGAGTCCGGAAAACGCCTGACCGATGCCGACGTTATTGCTTTTTCCCTCTCCTTTGAAAACGATTACCCCCATATCCTATCCATTCTTGACAGTATTGGCCTGCCCTTAAGAGCCGAGCAGAGAGGTGATCAAGACCCCCTGCTGCTCGCCGGCGGAGTCGCCAGTTTTATAAATCCGGAACCGATTGCCGCTTTTTTTGATTGCTTCCTGATCGGTGAAGCCGAAGTCATGCTGCCTCGTTTTGTGGACGTTTTTGAACCCGGAAACAACAAACACGCAACCCTGATATCCATTGCACGCAACGTTCCGGGCGCCTATGTGCCGGCCTTTTACAGTGTCGATTATCAGCGCGATGGAACCATTGCATCCTTTAGCCCGCTGGAAGACGTCCCCCCGTCAGTCGAACGGACCTACCTCAAAGATCTGACCCGCACTACGACCAGCAGCGCCATCCTGACTCCTGACACCACCTTTGACCGGACCTATCTGATTGAAACCGGCAGAGGCTGCCCGCACGGCTGCCGCTTCTGCAGTGCCGGATTCATTTATCGACCGCCGCGCTTCAGGCCGGTTTTAAAACTGGCCCAAAATATTAATCAGGGGATCGCCCAGACCCGCCGCATCGGTCTGGTGGGCTCTGCTGTTTCAGATCTTCCGGGTATTGGTGATTTGTGTAATCAATACAAAGACAAAGACATCCGGATATCTTTCAGTTCGCTGCGGGCCGATAAGATATCACCGGAACTGTTGTCGGCTCTCAAGCAGAGCAAAGTGAAAACAGCAACGCTTGCCCCGGATGCCGGATCCGAGCGTATGCGCAAAGTCATTAATAAGGGGGTTACAGAGGAAGCGATTTTAGCTGCCGCCGATGCGCTGGTCGCAAACGGTATCCCCAACTTAAAATTGTATTTTATGATCGGGCTGCCCACCGAAACAATTGATGATGTCGCTGCGATCATCGGTTTGTGCAAAAAAATCAAGCATGGTTTTTTAAAATCCAGCAAAGCCCGCAAACGCATCGGTGAAATTACAGTCAGCTTAAACTGTTTTGTGCCCAAACCGTTTACGCCGTTTCAATGGGTGGCTATGAATGAGGTCGGTGCATTGAAAAAAAAGATCCAGAAAGTCAAAAATGATTTGAAAAAGACCCCCAATATTCGCATTCATTCGGATATACCGCGCTGGGCCTATATTCAGGCACTTTTTTCCCGGGGGGACCGCAGGGTCGCCGATATCCTGCAGTTGGCACATACTTACAACGGCAACTGGGCTCAAACTTTTAAAGCCACATCCGTCAACCCGGACTTCTATGTCCTAAGGAACCGCCATGTCGATGAGCAGCTTCCCTGGGATTTTATTGATCAGGGAATCAAAAAGCCCTATTTACAGCAAGAATTCCAAAAAGCGCTAAAAGCTCAGCCTTCACCGACTTGCCGTGTTGAGACCTGCAATATTTGCGGTGTATGCAATCAAAAATCAGATGTCAGATGACAGGTGAAAATCGGGCTGCGACCCTGGAATCGAATTTGAGATGGCCTTATATAATAAAATGTTGTTGGGTATTGATGAACTCAGGCGGGTGAGGCGGTAAAGGACCATTTGCCTTTTAGCGTAGGGGATTTGAGCGCCTGCTCTAATTCTCTGAGAAACCGGGTTCTGGGTATTTCCTGAGCACCGAAACTGAGCAAGTGCGGCGTGCTGATCTGGCAGTCAATAAAATTGAACTCCAGGGTCTGCAGGTATTGAACCAGAGCCACCAGTGCCACTTTAGACGCATTGCTGATATGCGTAAACATTGACTCTCCGAAGAAGCATTTACCCAGTGAGACTCCGTACAGACCACCGACCAAACTGCCATCCTGCCAGACTTCAACCGAATGCGCCAGCCCGGATTCATGCAGCTTGCAATAGGCGGCAATCATTTCCTCAACGATCCAGGTGCCTTCATCCGCCTTGGTCCGGCTATGGGCACAGGCGTTTATGACCGACTCAAAGGCTTCATCCACCGTCAACTTAAACATATGTTTTTTGACGGTCTTCCTCAACGATCTGGATGCCCTGAATTCGGATGGATAAAGAACGAGACGCGGGTCCGGCGACCACCACATGATCGGCTCATCTTCGGAATACCACGGAAAAATCCCCATCCGATAAGCAAGCAGAAGGCGCTCCTGACTCAAATCACCGCCAATCGCCAAGAGGCCTTCTTTGCGGGCAAGCTGGGGGGCGGGAAATACTAATTCGTCGGGTAGAAGGTAAACAGGCATTCGATGTAGTTAATTGGTTAAATAGTTGATTGGTCAAATGGGTGTTGAATATTCAACTTCAGGGGTTATATGCAAGTCACGATTTGACGATTTAACAATTTAACGAATTAACCATAATTAAAGGCGAGTTCATTGCCGGTCATGTCAAGGGATACAAGACCGCCGTTTTGCAATTCACCGAACAGGATCGCATCGGAAAGCTTGTCTTTGATTTTGTTCTGGATTACCCGGGCCAGCGGTCTGGCACCGTATGTCGGATCATGGCCCTTTTTCGCCAGCCAGGCGCGCACCGCGGGTGAAATCGTCAGGGCAACCTTTTTGATGGCCAGCTGCTGATTCAGTTCGGCGATGAACTTGTCCACGATAAGTTCCATGATCTCCAGATCCAGGGCATTAAATGTAATGGTTTCATCCAGCCGGTTTCTAAATTCGGGGCTGAACAGTTTTTCAATGGCCTTTTTGCCCTTGGATTGAGCGTCCTTGTGCGTCTGGCCGAAACCGATATTGGCAGCGCTCATCTCCCTCGAGCCGGCATTTGAGGTCATCATCAGGATAACGTTTCTAAAATCCGCCTTACGCCCGTTATTGTCGGTCAAGGTGGCATGGTCCATGACCTGAAGCAATATATTAAATAGATCCGGGTGGGCTTTTTCAATCTCATCCATCAGCAGGACAGAGTGGGGGTGTTTGCGGATACCGTCTGTCAGCAATCCGCCCTGATCAAATCCGATGTAACCGGGCGGGGCACCAATCAGACGGGCGACAGCGTGTTTTTCCATATATTCGCTCATATCAAAACGCATGAATTCCACACCTAAAATGCGCGCCACCTGCAGGGAAACTTCGGTTTTGCCGACACCGGTGGGGCCGGTAAACAGAAAACACCCCACCGGCCTCTCCGGTGACCCCAGTCCGGCCCGT
The DNA here is from genome assembly GCA_963706575.1 of uncultured delta proteobacterium. Classification (GTDB taxonomy): domain Bacteria; phylum Desulfobacterota; class Desulfobacteria; order Desulfobacterales; family JAHEIW01; genus JAHEIW01. The sequence continues at coordinate 4,936 of CAVPNL010000018.1, forward strand.
GAGCGTTTAATAGACGTCACCAGGGCGCTGATGGCGCCATCCTGCCCAAAAACGACTTTCTTCAGGCCGTCTTCTAAATTTTCCAGCTTGCTGCGATCGGAGGTGGATACGCTCTGGGTCGGCACCCGGGCCATTTTAGCAATGATTTTTTCAATATCGGCCGGATTAATCTTTTTGCGCCGTGTTGATCCGGAAAGCCGGATAAAGGCGCCGGCCTCATCAATGACATCGATGGCTTTATCCGGCAAAAACCGATCTCTGAGATATTTGGTGGATAATTCGGCTGCCGCCTTCAAGGCCGCATCCGTATAGACGATTCCATGGTGTTCTTCATAGCGGGATCGCAGGCCTTTTAAGATTTTAATACTTTCGGAGACCGGCGGCTCCATGATTTCAATTTTTTCGAAACGTCGCGAAAGCGCACGGTCCTTTTCAAAATGATTCTTAAACTCTTCAAAGGTTGATGAGCCGATGCAACGGATTTCACCGCTGGCCAGAACCGGTTTCAAGATATTGGAAGCATCCATTGAACCACTGCTGGTGGCCCCTGCCCCAACAATGGTGTGGATTTCATCGATAAACAAAATGGCCTTGGGTTTCTTTTGAAGTTCGGCAATAACGCCTTTTAAACGTTGCTCAAAGTCACCGCGAAATTTCGTGCCGGCCAGCAGGCCGCCCAGGTCGAGGGAAAAAATCTCCATGTCTTCAAGCAGATCGGGGACCTCCCTCTTTTGTATTTTTTGGGCCAGACCTTCGGCCATGGCGGTTTTGCCCACACCGGGATCGCCGACAAAGACCGGGTTGTTTTTGCGCCGGCGGCACAGCACCTGCATGGTGCGTTCCAATTCCGTTTCCCGGCCAATCAGCGGATCCAATTTCCCCTCGGCCGCAAGCTCGATCAGATTAAGTGTAAAAAGTTCCAACGGATTGGATTTCTGCCTGCGGTCTCTTTCTTCTTTACCGGGCCGCATCAGCCCGCCGGAATCATCCATAAACGGATCCCTGGCAATACTGTGGGAGATATAGTTCAGAACATCCAGGCGTGTGACGCCCTCATGACGCAAAAAGTATTCAGCGTGCGAATCTTTTTCAAGGAAAATGGAGGCCAGAACATCCGCAACGGCAACCTCCTGCTTTTCAGCGGAACGCGCATGATTAACGGCTCGCTGGATCACCCGTTGAAATCCGATGGTCTGTTGTAATACATAATCATCTCCATCAGGAATCCGCTCGATCTTTTCTTCAAAAAAATTTTCCAGCGAATCTAAAAGATTGTCCACATCACCGCCGCAGTTTTCGACTATTTCAATACCGGTGGTGTCATTAAGAATGGCAAATAAGATATGTTCAATGCTGACGTACTCATGACGCCTTCTTTTCGCCTCCTTGACAGCAAAGCCGAGTGTTGCGCTAAGTTCCTTGTTGATCATGGCCTACTCTCTTTCCATTGTACATTTAAGCGGAAAGCCTCTTTCGCGAGCCAAGGCTTCAACCGTATTGACTTTAGTTTCGGCAACCTCAAAAGAATATATCCCGCACAGCCCGACACCGGTATGGTGGACATTCAGCATAATAAACGTCGCGTCGGTCACTGATTTGTGGAACACAAACCGCAGAACTTCAACGACAAAATCCATAGTGGTATAATCATCGTTCAGAAGCAACACTTTATACAGCGGTGGTTCTTTGACCTCTTTGCCAGCCTCTGAACGAACATCCTCTTCCAGTTCGGGATTAAATTCACCCATGGAAACCTTCTCCGATCTAAAATGAGCGTTTCAAACCCAGACAATCGCTCAATTTAGATCCAAAAGTCTTAACTTCGATGCTCAGCGAGTGGCATATTGAGTGCTGCAACTTATTGGATCAGGCTGGTTGATGCTTTTACTATAATCATCTGAATCCCAGCTTGTAAAGGGCACCGAATCAATTTTGTTAAGATAGATGCTAGCGGCCGCAACATTTTTTAAATTTTTTACCACTGCCGCACGGGCAGGGCGCATTGCGACCGACTTTTTGGGTTTTGCGCTGAGCCGTTTTTGGTTTTTCAGCTCCCTCACCGCCTGAAAATACCATTTTCTGCGCCTTTGGCTTTCGCAGATCGTCTATTTTTTTAGGCTCTTCAATCTGGATGCGAAACAGGATCCCGAGGGTCTCGTCTTTAATCCGCGAAATCATGTCATTGAACATCTCAAAGCCTTCTTTTTTATAAATGAGCAGCGGATTTTGCTGAGCATAACCTCGCAAGCCGATACCCTCTTTAAGATGATCCATTGAAAGAAGATGATCTTTCCAGAGATTGTCAACTGTTTGCAGCATGACCACCCGCTCCAGTTGTCTGAAATCTTCAGGGCCGACGGCTGATTCGCGTTGATCGTAAAGCTTGCTGGCGCTGTCAAAAATCAAATCCGCCAGGGCGTCCCGATCGAGGTCATCCAGCGTGTCCGCGTCAAATCCGTCTAAATGGAAGTTAAATTGTTTAAAAACAGCAGTGCGAATGCCTTTTAAATCCCATTCTTCGGGCAAACCTTTTTCTCCTGCAAATCCATCGGCGATTTCTGTGGCTTTTTCCCGCATCATTTCAACAATCGCGGACTTTAAGCTCTTGCCGTCCAGGGCTTCGCGGCGCTGCCGATAAATCACCTCGCGCTGCTGATTCATGACGTCATCATATTCAAGCAACTGCTTGCGAATTTCAAAATTGTGCCCTTCCACGCGTCCCTGCGCATTTTCAATTGCCCGGCTGATCATATTATGCTCGATCGGCTCACCGTCCGGCATGCCCAGCTTCTCCATGATGCCGGTAATTCGTTCACCGCCGAAAATTCGCAGCAGGTCATCTTCCAGCGCCAGGTAAAAGCGAGAAGAACCCGGATCTCCCTGTCGGCCGGAGCGGCCCCGCAACTGATTGTCGATCCGGCGGCTTTCATGCCGCTCGGTACCCATGATGTGCAGCCCGCCAAGACCGGTCACGCCTGCTCCCAGCACAATGTCGGTGCCGCGGCCGGCCATGTTGGTCGAAATCGTAACCGCACCCGGCTGCCCGGCCATGGCAATGATCTCGGCTTCGCCTTCATGATTTTTGGCATTCAGCACGGAGTGCTTGATACCCCTTTTTTTCAGTTTCTTGCTGAGGTTTTCGGAAACATCAATTGAAATCGTGCCCACCAGCACCGGTTGCCCCTGGGTATTCAATTCCTTAATTTCATCTAAAACCGCATCAAATTTATCTTGACGGGTTTTATAAATGGCATCCGGAAAATCCTTGCGAATCATCGGCATATTGGTGGGGATCACCATCACATCAAGGTCGTAAATCTTTTTAAACTCCGGCGCTTCGGTATCGGCCGTACCGGTCATACCGGCGAGCTTATCATACATTCGAAAATAATTCTGAAAGGTGATGGTGGCCAGGGTCTGGTTTTCATTTTCAATTTTAACTTCTTCTTTGGCCTCCAATGCCTGGTGCAGCCCTTCACTATATCGGCGACCGGGCATCAGGCGGCCGGTAAATTCATCGACGATAATCACTTCACCATCTTTGACAATGTAATCAACGTCGCGCTTAAATAACGTATGGGCCTTGAGGGCCTGATTGATGTGGTGCAGCAGTTCGATGTACCGGGGATCAAACAAATTATCCACTTTGAGCAGCTGCTCACAGCGGGCAACGCCCTCTTCGGTCAGGGTCGCCGAGCGCGCTTTTTCATCAATGCTGTAATGATTCGCCGCGGAAAGCCGCGGAATCAGGCCGTTGACCTGATAGTAAAGATCGGTTGATTTTTCCGCCGGACCCGAAATAATCAACGGCGTTCGGGCCTCGTCGATCAATATGCTGTCGACCTCATCGACAATGGCAAAGTTGAGCATAGGCTGAACCAGCGCCTTGTGATCAAACTTCATATTGTCTCTGAGATAATCAAAACCGAACTCATTGTTGGTTCCATAGGTGATGTCGGCTGCATAGGCCGCCTGTCGTTCGGCATCGTCCATCCCATGGACAATCGTGCCCATTGATAAACCCAGGAATTGGTAAATATGGCCCATCCATTCGGTGTCGCGACGGGCCAGGTAATCGTTTACCGTAACAATATGCACACCTTTTCCGGTTAAGGCATTCAGGTAGGCCGGCAGGGTGGCCACCAGGGTTTTGCCCTCACCGGTTTTCATTTCTGCAATTTTGCCTTCATGCAGCACGATTCCGCCGATCAGCTGGACATCAAAATGCCGCATTTTCAGAGTCCGTAACGACGCTTCTCTGACAGCCGCAAAGGCTTCGGGCAAAAGGTCGTCCAGGGGTTCGCCCTGTTCGATGCGCTCTTTAAACTTAGGCGTCTGGGCCCTGAGCTGCTCATCGCTCATGGCCTGGATTTCCTTCTCAAGGCCATTGATGCGCTCAACCAGGGGTTGCAGCCGCTTTAATTCCCGTTCGTTTTTGCTGCCAAAAACTTTGGTCAATGCATTTAATATCATTTCTGGGGTGTCACCTTCCCGTATGGTTTAAAATAAATTGAGCGTTTCAAACTTTATAATCTCGTAAAAAGTCAGAAAAGCAATCTTTTTACGAGTGTGTTTTAAAGTACGAATAGTTGATCTCCTGAGCTGAATTATACCAAATTTCGGGTTACTCTCAATAACAAATTTGGCCATTTATCCAATATTGCGTTTCCTCTCCGAGCCATCGGCTAAACGAGCCGGAGGCTAAGACCCATTTTTCCAAAATTCCAGCATTCCACCATTCCCCGCGGGGCGCAGGCCCTAAAGTCCGGAGGCCATTAGCGGCGAAATTTGGCATGCGGTGAGCATTGGAGGCAAGGCCAGACGGCTGAAATTGAAGCGAATAGAAACAGAAATCTTCCACACGGATGCAATTGCTGCTGATCCGGGTCAGCTTATGGCCTGTGGACAGATAAGTATGGACCGTTCCGGGGTATTAATTCAGGATGTATTTAAATGGATTTACCGGAATCCCGTTCAGGCGCACTTCGTAATGCACGTGCGGACCGGTGCTGCGGCCGGTATCTCCAACCAGGGCAATGGGCTCCCAGCGTTTGACTTTTTCACCGCGTTTTTTCAAAAACTTCTGACAATGCCCGTAGCGTGTGATCATGCCGTGGCCGTGATCAATAGTAACGGTATTGCCCAGAAGTCCTTTGCGACCGACAAAAATGATCACCCCATCGGCAGTCGCCATAATCGGTGTGCCTTCCCGGGTGGAGATGTCATATCCCTGGTGAAACTCCCGTTGTCCGGTAAAAGGCGATTGCCGAAAGCCGAATTTGGATGTCACCCAGGATTTTTCACCGCGGGAAATGGGCCGGATGGCGGGGGTGGAAGCCAGCAGGTTATGTTGATCTTCTAAAGATTTAAGAAGGGATTCGAATTCATTCTGTTGATGAATGGATGCGAGATTGAGCTCATCAATCTGTTCATGCATATCGCGCATCAAACTGTTGTGCTTTTCCATTAGCGGCAGCCGGGCGTCCAGATCTTCGGGTACGGAACCGCCAACACCGAAAATATTCTTTGATTCATCGGTTTTTTCGATATTGGCGATGATGCGTATTTTGGTCTCAAAATTGTTCAGCGCCACCAATTTGTTCTTTAATGAATTGATCTCACCGGCGAACTCTTGAATCTGCTTGCGTTGATTTTGAATCTCCACCAGTTCACTGGTCAGATGAACCTCGCGGTTTTTCAGATGCACGGTGGTTTTTTTAAGCTGGAAATAATCGTAAATGACATAGCCAAAGAATATCAGGCAGGCGGCAAGAAAAAAACTGACCAAACCAATTGAGGCCTTGGAAGCGCAGATTTGCTTTGCCGGTGCTCCGCTATTGCTGAGTACGACAAAAGAAATTTTCTTTCGCATGGCGGTATACCTTAAAACGAATTCTAAATATGCCCGGGTTATCTTTACCTAAATTGAGCGTTTCAAATTTTAAAAAGAGATTTTATCCTATTTCAACAAATACGAATACGCTGATTGCAGCCTTTAATTACATTTCGGGATTTTTTGGTATCACATCCCAAATATCCCTGTCAAGATCAGATAGCAAACAAAAAAAGAACACCCTCAGGCACGGTCACCTAAAAGCGTTCTCATTACAGATAGTCGGCAACCTGGCAGTCTTAGCCCTATCGGCTTTAGACCCATGGCTTTGCGTCGCCATCTTTCGGTGACTTTGCCTGTTCAATTTATAAAATTGTCCTAAAAACAATATATTAGGGTGCAATTTATTTGTCAATATATAAATAGTTTAATCTATTACCTATATCGGCTTGATACCCCTAAACTTTAGCTTTTTTTAACCTGAATTGAGCGATTGTCAAAACGCTCAATTCAGGTTAAATTTTGAAAATAGTTAGGCCAAGCCCAGTTTGAACTTTAAAGACTTGAGGGTATTTTTCATCAGCATGGTGACGGTCATTGGCCCGACTCCGCCTGGCACCGGCGTGATCGATCCGGCAATTTCCTTGGCCGCGTCAAAATCCACATCACCACTTAAGATTGCAATTTTCTTTCCGGTTTTTTCGCTGATTTTCTCACCGACCCGGTTGACTCCCACATCGATCACACAGGCCCCCGGTTTGATCCACTCGGGTTTAACCAGGCCCGGAACCCCGGCAGCAACAATTAAAATGTCGGCCCGCTTACAATGGCCGGCCAGATCTTTGGTGCGGGTATGGACGACGGTTACGGTTGAATTGGCACCATCACCTTTTTGCAGCATCATATTGGCGATCGGCTTGCCGACGATGTTCGAACGCCCGACGACAACCACTTCGGCGCCGCTAGTTTCCACTCCGGCGCGTACAATCATTTCCTGGATCCCGGCCGGGGTGCAGGGCGGAAATTTAACTTCTTTACCGCCAATCATCAGGCGGCCCACATTTACCGGGTGAAATCCATCCACATCCTTATCCGGATCGATGGCATTGAGCACCTTTTTTTCATCCAAATGCTTTGGCAGCGGAAGTTGAACCAGAATACCGTGAATTGAATCATCGTTGTTGTACTTGTCGACTAAGGCCAGCAGCGTTTCCTCGGAAATATCGTCGTCCTGGCTGTCTTGAATCTCTTTGAAACCCAGCTTATTGGCAGTTTGGATTTTCAGCGTTACATAAGAAATGGAGGCGGGGTTTTCCCCGACCAAAATGGTCACCAGGCCCGGAACGACGCCGTGTTTTTCTTTAATTTCTGCGACCTCTTCTGCAATCTCTTTTAGAATGTCTTCGCGGATCTCTGTCCCCTTGATCAACTTTGCTGTCATCTTCAATCTCCTTTCAACATTATTTATTAGACGCTTAAGTGTAATTTCTTGGCGTTTTATTATTTTTTTTCATCACGAAAACACGAAATATAAAAAGCACGAAATTTTTCTTATTCCTTTTTCGCGTTTTCGTACTTTCGTGCTTTCGTGATTAATTTATCCGTTACATACAATTCATTCCATGCAAAAAGTCAATAACTAATAACATATAACGAATAACTTGCTCATAGCGGGTACGGAATAGGAATTAAACCGGCGGTTTCCTCGATATCCAACATTATGTTCATATTTTGAACCGCCTGGCCGGCGGCGCCCTTTACCAGATTATCAATGGCGGAAATGAGGATAAGGCGATGCGTGCGTTTATCCAGTACAAATCCGATGTCGCAATAATTGCTGCCTTTCACATGTAACGTATCGGGCATGCGTCCTTGCTCGCACAAGCGGATAAAAGCGTGATCTGAATAGGCGGCCGCCAAGCAGTTTCGAATATCTTTGGCTTTTACCCCTTTGACCGGGGTGGCATAAATGGTGGTGAGCATTCCACGGCTCATCGGAATCAGGTGTGGTACGAATGTCAGCTGAACCGTCTGTTCGGCCTCCCGGCTCAGGATGGCATCCATTTCGGCATTGTGGCGATGACTGGCGACCTTGTAAGCCTTAAAAGATTCATTTACTTCACAGAAATGGCTGGTTAACGACAGCGATCTTCCTGCACCCGACACCCCTGATTTTGAATCGACAATCAGGGTGTTTAGATCCAAAAAGCCGGCTTTCACCAACGGAATCAACGGCAGCAAGGCACTGGTGGGGTAACATCCCGGATTGCCGATCAGAACGGCGGATCGGATGGCTTCAAAATATATTTCACTTAAGCCGTAAACGGCTCTTTCGAGCAAGTCCCCTGCAGTATGCGGTTGGTAGGCAGACGCATACACAGCGGCATCATTAAATCGAAAATCAGCCGACAGATCCACCACGCGAACATTGCGCTTGATAAATTTCGGAACAAGCGTCATCGGTAATTGATGCGGCAGAGCCAAAAATACGATGTCCGCTTTATCGCAGACCTGTTCGACCACCAGTTCCGCACAGGCCAAATTTACGCGCCCGGCCATGGCCGGGTAGACAGCATCAAATTTAACGCCGGCAAATTGCCGGGAAGTCAAAATGGTTAATTCCACCCGAGGATGCCCGCTAAGAATTCTGACCAGTTCAGCCCCGGCATAACCGGTGGCACCCACAATTCCAACCCGTGTCATAAAATCCCCCAAGGACTGCTATTTTTCCGGAATCTTGAAAGGCACGAACAAATTTTAACCTAAATTGATCGTTTCAAATTTAAGCTTAGATTCTTAACAGATAAAAGCGTTTCCTTCAAGGAGATTTGCCCGGGACAAATTGATGGTCGGGTTTGCCGCGGAGGGCTGAAAGACGGGGCTGCCCGGCGTAGTCCGTCAGAGCGGCACCAAAGTAAGGGAATTGCTGATCACAAGGATTTGCAGGTGGTATCTTCCAGAACAACTACCCAACCGGCTTTCCCTCCGGAAAGCAAGACGGCCGATACTGTGATACGGATGGGTCGATCCTGAAAATCTGCCAGAAAACTAATATTGGTACTTTCAGGCAGCTGGAATACCTGCTTGAGTGCGTCACCCAGCTTTGGCCTTGCCGAAGCGGGGAATATGTCAAGCACCGGGCTGTTGAGAACTTCTGTCGGAGATCGACCCACAATCTCAAAAGCAATCGCGTTGGTTTTAACAATTCGCGTATCCGTGTCGACCACAACAACGCCAACTCCCATGCTTTCGATAACGGCCTGATGAAACTTCAGGACCTGCAACAATTCCACGGCGTCGCGCCGGGGGTAAACACCGCCGGTTTTCATTATTTTCATTTCACCGGGCGTAAATTCGGCCTGGGTTTCGATTTCGGCCATAAACTGGTTCAACTGAACGGTCAGCTTGTCAATCGGTCCTTTGGCCATATAATAATCGGCGCCGATTTCACCGAGGACGCCGAGTTGTTCGACCATCACGCCAGATATGGCAACAATCGGAAAATGATTGGGCCCATATTTGCAACGCACGAAATCAATGAATTGACTCCCATCGACTTTAGGCATCACCAGATCCACAAACATAATATCGTGGGGATTGTCCGACAGTTTGGATATGCCATCTTTGCCGTCGTAGGCTTTGGTGACCGCGTATCCACGCTTTTCGAGCAGTTCGGCGACAAACTCTACAAAAAAATAATCCGAATCCACAACCAACGCTTTTTTAGACATCGTTTACCTCTTTTGGGTTTACTCTATACAGACCCGGCGGACTTCACGCATATCGGTGATCCCCTCAAAAACCTTATGGACACCGTCCTGCTTCAGAGTGGTCATTCCGTCTTTAATGGCCTGTTTTGACAGATCCTGTGAGGTGGCCTGCTTTTTGATCAACATTTTAATTTCGGGCGTGCCCTCGATGAGTTCATGAATGCCCAGCCGCCCTTTATAGCCGGATCCATTACATTTTTCACAGCCCAAAGACCGTTTGAGCTCAAAGGCGGAAGTATTCTCCACACCCAGTTTTTTAAAGGCCTTTTCCCCGTAATCTGCGATGATATAGTCAAATTCCTCCTGGTCGGGGTGGTAGGTTTCGATGCAATCGGCGCATAATCTTCTAACAAGCCGCTGCGCCAGCACCGCCAGAAAGGAATCGGAAATGTTCAGCGGGTTCATTCCCATATCCAGCAGCCGGGTTAAGGTCTCGGGGGCATTGTTGGTATGCAGGGTGGATAGCACCAGATGGCCGGTTAAGGAAGCCTCAATCGCTGTTGCGGCCGTTTCGCGGTCCCGCATTTCACCGATCATGATAACATCCGGGTCAAGTCTCAGAAAGCCTCGCATGATCCTCGCAAAATCCAATCCAATTTTAGGTTTCACCTGCACCTGCCGCAATCCGGCCTGGGTAATTTCGACCGGATCCTCCGCGGTCCATATTTTGATATTGGGTTTGTTGACTTCCGCCAGGGCCGAATGCAACGTCGTGGTTTTACCTGAACCGGTAGGCCCCACACAAAGAATTAAACCATAGGGTCGCTGGATAGACCGTTGTAAAACGTCCAAATTCCGATCACTCAGTCCAATTTCATCCAATTTGAGCGTTCCGGATTTGGTCAGAATTCGCAACACGGCGTCCTCAAATCTGCCGGCCGTCGGCATGGTGGACATGCGAAGTTCAAATTCGGGTATGCCCTTGCGCTTTAAGCGAATTTTCCCGTCCTGGGGCAGACGTCGTTCGGCGATGTCAAGATCAGCCATTATTTTCAGGCGCGAAACAATTGCCGGCGCCATGGCATTGGGAACCTGAATATATTCATGGCAGACCCCATCGGTTCGAAATCGAATCGTGGTTTTGCGGGTGATGATAGAAGGTTCAACATGGATATCGGAGGCTTTGTTGCGATATGCGGTCACCAGAACCTGATCCACGAACTTGACCACCTGGCTGGAGGATTCATCCAAGGCTTTAACATCATCTTCAATTTCTTCCTCTTCTTCAAAAGAAATATCCGGAATGATATCATCCAGATCATCAAAGACATTATCCGACAGGGATTCGGCTTTGGGATCGAAGAAATGGTTGATGAACTTTTCAATATCTTCTTTGAATCCCACCGCAAAATTGATTTTCTGGTTGGGCATCAGGGCTTTGATATGATCTGTTTTGCGAAGATCATGAGGATCATCAACCAAGATCTCAACACCGCTTTTATCCCAGTCCAACGGCACCCACACATAATAAAGCAAAAAGGATTTTTTCAGCTTGTTGATGAGCTCAAACGGAACCGCAATTTCCAGATCAAACTTGCGAAAAGGGGCCCCATAAAACAAGGACAGGGATTTGCCCACATCGTCCTGTTCGAGGTTAAACCGATCTGTCAAAACGAATTCAACGCTCTTGCCGATTTTTTTGGAAATCGCCAAAGCCTCCTGGAGCTGGTTGGTGGTGACCATTTCATTGCGAAGCAAATAGTCGTATTTCGAACCGGTTGAGATGTCGGATTGTAGGGTTTCCAGTTTCTTTGAAATTTCCGCATTATTGGGATCGATTTTGAAAGCGTTCTCAAAGAGCTCGAACGCCGGGTCGCGCTGATCCATTTTTTCCATCTCACAGCCCAACCAGAATTGAATCTGAGCATTTTCTTTGTCAGACAAACTGTACTGGTAAATAACTTTATAAGCTTTTTTAACAACTTCCCGGGCCTGTTCGGTCTGCAGCAGGCAGGTCAAATAATCGATCACAATCTGGGTCGGAGAGTAATCCAGCTTAGAGTAATCCGATTTTGCAAAATCAAACTGCATCAGCTTTTCATATTCAGCCGCGGCCTCGTCGATCAATCCAAGCTCTTTCAGAGCACGGGCGCCATCGAGAATGGTCGGCACATCATCCGTCAAAGGCAGATTTTTTTTAAAAAGGGTTATTTCTTCGTCACTTAGAGGCTGGTTTTCATTGGTCTTTCGGATCTCGCGTTCCTTGCGTAACTGATTTATTTTACTTGTAATATCCCCATTGCCATCAATCTCCTGATCGGGTGAAAGAGAGAGCACTGTTTCGTATAAGGAGAGTGCCTCATCTATCATTCCCATGGAATAACAGGTCTCGGCCTCTTTTATTTTTAGTTTGATATCTGTTTGTCCCACCGGCTGCGTTTTACTCATAATTGGTAACCCCGACCCTTTAGCAGTATGGATATTATTCTGGAATATCACGGATTCTTAAATGATTGCTCATTTTAGGAGAACGTTAGCACCTATTGATCAACTTCTAGAGGGGGTTTTGGTCCGTCAAAAGGTAAAACATCCCCATGAAACCCATTAGGTCTATCGGTTGCTTTTAAAAAAAACTTTAGGGGGTTAACGACAATTTAGAGCCTGACTGGAGATGGGTTGCGGCAGAGCCCGATTGATTTAGAACAACTTGATTCGGCATGAAACTTGACAGATTTTTTTTTCCATCTATAATTTGATGAATAGGGTCTAAAACCATGCTTCAAGGGAGTCATAATGCCAATATATGAATATGAACATGCGGGTCGCCCGTGTAAATTGGGAAAAGTGTTCGATTTTAAACAGTCATTAGCTGATGACCCGCTGGTGAAATGTCCCGAGTGCAGCAGAGCTGTAAAAAAAATCATTTCTCAAATCAGTATCAGCTGCCCCAAATCCAATGGCGAGCTCCGCGACCTTGGTTTCACCAAACTGGTAAAGCGTGACGATGGTGTCTATGAAAATGTAACGGCCCGTGACGGTGATAGCCGATATATGGAGCGGGGCAAACCACAAACCATACCGGATTTGAGTAAAACCATCGGGGATTAAAATTCAAAAGCGAAGCTTTTGAATTTTATTTGGTTAGCTTCGCCACTAAAAATCCGGCGTTTTTTCGTCGGATGAACAGGTTAACGGGGTCACCTGAAGAGAGTTTCCCCAATATAGCCTGATAATCTCCTGTATTCTTTACCGATTGACGGTTAATCTCCTTGATAATATCACCAACCCGGACACCGGCATCATCTCCTTTGCTGCCGCTTTCGACATGGGTGACAATAACACCGGACGTTTCATCCATATTGAATTGCTGCATAATTTCAGGTTTTAAATCCGACACACGGATTCCAAATTCTTCCGCCTGCTCTTTGGGCCTGGCTCTGGCAGCCAGTTTGTCCTCAGTACGTCTGGCGATTTTGACGGTGACTGTTTTTTCTTTGCCATCGCGCAGTATTTTTATCTTGGCACTATCACCGACAGAAATCCGGGCGATCATGCCGGTGAGCTGACGGCTGGTTTTAATCGTTTCACCATTTACTTCAAGAATAATGTCCTTGGCTTTAATGCCGGCCATGTCTGCCGGATCGCCTTCAAAAACATCGGCGACAAATACACCTTTTTTATCCTCAATGCCATAATATTCGGCCATATCACCGTTCAAGTCCTGAATAGCGACACCGAGCCATCCCCGGGTGACTTCGCCTTCGTTTTTGAGCGCCATGATGATATCCTTGGCAAGATTAATGGGAATCGCAAAACCGATTCCCTGGCCGCTGGCAACAATCGCCGTATTGATGCCGATCACCTCTCCTTTTAAATTTAGCAGCGGCCCGCCGCTATTGCCGGGATTGATGGACGCATCGGTTTGGATAAAATCATCATAAGGACCCGATCCGATTACCCGGCCTTTGGCACTGACAATCCCAGCCGTTACCGTGTGCTCAAGCCCAAAGGGGCTTCCGATGGCAACGACCCATTGGCCAACTTTGAGGGCATCAGAATCCCCCAGCTTTATGGTCGGGAGGTTCTGGTCCGACTCTATCTTTAGCAGGGCAAGGTCCGTATTGGGGTCCCGCCCCACAATTTTTGCATCGAATTCGCGTTCATCTTTAAGTTTGACCTTGATTTGATCTGCGTCTTCGATGACATGGTTGTTGGTCACGACAAAGCCATCTTCGTCGATGATGAATCCGGATCCAAGGCTGGGCTGTTTGAATTCCCGCTGCATTTCTTCGCCAAAATAGCGTTCAAAAAATTCTTTAAAAGGGCTATTTTCCCCGCGGGGGTCGCGCTGGAATTGGCGAAAAACCGGTCCCCCCCCTTTGATGGTCTTTACGGTTCGAATATTGACGACCGCCGGGCTGGCCATCTCCGCCAATTGGTTGAAACTGGCAGGTGCATTGAAATATTCTGTTGATTTGGCATCCGCAATCGGTCCGAAGAAATGATGATCGATAACCATCATTCCAGCGACCAGGGCAATCGTGATAAAAATGAGGTTGATCCTGATAAATTTTTTAACCATTTTATGGGCACCCATAAATGTTTCTCCTTTCAAGAAGGCAGAAATGCAAATCCAAATCGTATCGTTTTACTCCATATAAGATACTACCACCCGCAGCGGTGATCTGCAGAAGCAGCTGGATGAATTGGATGACTCTCAATTTAGCTGACTACTTCCCTTGCAAAACTGCAATTTATGTATTAAAGTTCGTAAAAATTAATCCGAATGGCCGGTATACAGAAGATAAATCTATTTTTCATTTTTTCCATATTTTAGCAAATAAAATTTCCAGGATTTTTTTCTCAGGGTTACTTATAATGGAATAATGTCTGTTTTCCCTGCCTGTTCTGCCATCCCTCGACGTATAGGCTATTGATAACGCTAAAAAGAAGGCATGGTTCAGCCTTGACATCAGCGCTTTGTTTTTTTATAGCCACTTTCTTAAAACCAGATGGCTCTGAGTTTGGGGCTTTGCCCCAACCTGTCGAGAGCCTCAAGGTCGTGCGATTGGAAGGGTGAAATACTGGAATATTGGAAAAATGGGCCCTGCAAAATACCAGAAAGGGAGAATCCCGAGATGATTCAGGTTGAAAACCTTACCAAATATTATCATGCGCTTTGCGCGGTGGATCAGATTAACTTCGATATTCAAAAAGGCGAAATTTTGGGACTGCTGGGACCCAATGGAGCGGGAAAAACCACCACCCTGCGGATGCTCACCGGATATTTGCAGCCGAGTTCCGGAAATATCCATGTTAAAGGATTAAGCGTTGATACGCACATCCTGGAAATCAAAAAAATATTGGGCTACCTGCCCGAATCTGCCCCGCTTTACCATGATATGCTGGTCTATGACTACCTGAACTATGTCGCAGCTATCCGGGAGATCAAGGGCGATCAAAAGCTTGGGCGCATACGCCGCCTTGCGGATCTGTGCGCCATAAATGAAGTTATGCATCAGCCGATTGGCGAGCTTTCCAAAGGCTACAAACAACGTGTGGGATTGGCCCAGGCCATGATGAATGACCCGGAAGTTCTCGTTTTAGATGAACCGACTTCGGGTCTCGACCCCAATCAGATCGTAGAAATTCGTAAAATTATCAAAGAGATCGGCAAAGAAAAAACCATCATCCTTTCAACCCACATCCTCAGTGAAGCCGAGGCGACCTGTGACCGCATCGTCATCATCAGCCAGGGCAAAATTGTTGCTGACGGCAGCACCGAAAGCCTGAAGCGGTCCGCCGGCGGTAAAAAAATTATGTATCTAAGTCTTCAAAATGCAGACTTTGAAACCCTGCAAAAATCTTTAGCGGACATCAATGGGATTGAAAATGTTAGCCATATCTCTGAAACCGATAGCGTTTTAAACGTTAGGCTCGCCTACCAGTCAACAAATGACCTGCGGCCGGATGTCTATCGCAAGATTAAAGAAACCGATTGGATCCTTATAGATTTTCATCAGGAGACCCAGTCACTGGAAAATATTTTCCGCGAACTGACCAAGGAGAGCTGACATGCGACAGGTTGTCCATATTTTCCGCAAAGAATTCAGCGCGTATTTTGTTTCGCCGATTGCTTATATTGTCATTGCCATATTTCTGCTGATAACCGGCTGGTTCTTTTTCGCAACCTTTTTTCTTTTTAATCAGGCCAATTTGAGAGCATTTTACGCCCTGCTGCCGATTGTATTTGCTTTCGTCATTCCGGCAATCACCATGCGGTTGATATCCGA
Source organism: uncultured delta proteobacterium (assembly GCA_963706575.1). GTDB lineage: Bacteria > Desulfobacterota > Desulfobacteria > Desulfobacterales > JAHEIW01 > JAHEIW01. The sequence continues at coordinate 20,772 of CAVPNL010000018.1, forward strand.
AGAAATCAATGTGGGCTCCGATGAAATCCTGCTGACCATGCCGGTGACCTTCCGTGATGTTATCCTCGGTAAATTTCTAGCCAGCGTCGCCCTGGTCGGTGCCATGATGATCCCAACGGTAGCCTATCCGCTAACGGTTTCTTTCATGGGACAGCTGGACTGGGGTCCGGTGGTCGGTGGATATGTCGGTGCCGTTTTTCTGGGAGCGGCTTTTTCTGCTGTCGGCTTGTTTGCCTCAGCACTCACCCGCAATCAGATCATTGCATTTATCATCGGATTGGCGATCTGCTTTATGCTGACCCTGATCGATAAAATGCTTTATTTTCTGCCGCAGTCAATGCTGGCGGTTTTTGCGTATCTGGGGGCTGACTTCCATTTTCAAAACATCGCCAAGGGTATTATCGATAGCCGAGACATTCTGTATTTTGTAAGCATCTGCTTTGTAGGCCTTTACGGAGCTTATCTGGCGCTGCTGCACAGACATTAAGGAGAATAAAATGCCGGGTAAAAAAAGATCGGAGAAATACATTAAATTTTTGATCTATTTGGTTGTCGTCGTCCTGGTAAATGTGGTGGGCATCACCCTATTTTTCAGAATGGATCTGACCGCCAACAGGATGTATTCAATTTCCAATGCCAGCAAAAAAGTGGTATCCACACTTTCCGAACCACTGACCATTAAGGTCTTTTTCACAAAAAACCTGCCGGCGCCCCACAATAATACCGAACGCTACCTGCATGATATGCTGGAAGAATATGCTATTTATGCCAACAACCACTTTAATTACCACTTTTACGACGTCAGTGCCGAAGAAGGGGAATTGTCCGAAAAAAGCCAGGAAAACCAGAAACTCGCAAATAACTACGGAATTCATCCCATCCAGATTCAGGCCATTGAAAAGGATGAGGTCAAATTTCAACGGGCATATATGGGGATGGTCATCATCCACGGCGACTTGATTGAGCGCATTCCGACCATAACCACAACCGAAGGACTGGAATACAAACTGACAACCACCATCCAGAAGCTAAATAATAAAATAAGCGCTTTGCTGGGCCTGAAGGATAAAATGCAAATCAAACTTTATTTGTCATCATCCCTTCACCAGATGGCTCCCTATATCGGTCTGAAACGGCTTTCTCAAATCCCCGATGAGGTGGAAAAAATTGTCGCAGAGCTAAATCAAAAAAATTACGATAAGCTCCAATTCGAATTTTTTGATCTTGCGGCGGATGAGGAACGGGAGGCCGCCATTAAAAAGTACAATATCATGAGTGTCAAATGGCCGGCCCTGGCCAAAGGAGCGGTTCCGCCAGGTCAAGGTGCCATTGGCCTGGTCATGGAATTTGGCGAACGAGCTCTGGTGGACCCTCTGCTGCAGGTGATAAAGATTCCGATCATCGGCAACCAGTATAAATTGTCGACTGTCGAAGAAATGCGGGAAGTGATTGATAAAAATGTCGAAGCCCTGATCGATATCAATGAAGACCTGGGCTATCTTGCCGATCACGGAACACTGGATCTTAGCGGTGCTTCTGCTTTTGGCCAGGCGGCCCGTCAGAACCCGGATTCAGTATTGAATTTTCGAACGCTGATCTCGCAAAATTACACCTTAAAGCCGATCAATCTTCAGTCGCAGGCGATACCGGATAACCTCAAATCCATGGTCATCACCCGCCCCACCCTAGCCGTTTTCCGATTATGAGCTATTTCAACTCGACCAGTTTCTCATGAAGGGTAAAAACCTGATCTTAATTCTTGACCGCTTCCAGGCACTTCGGCCCGCTAATCAACAGGGTGCGGGGATGAGCGGCCAGCAACCGGTTTATGTCCCGTTAGATACCGGGCTCGAGAAACTGTTGAGTCACTACGGGATCCGGATTAAAGATTCTTATGTCATGGACGAAAATTGCTTTCGCCAACAGTTACCGGCTCAACTCGGCGGCGGCGAACGGCCGGTTTATTTCGCACCGATTATTAAAAGCCGGTTTATCAACAAAGAATTGGGGTTTATGAAAAGCATCAAAGGAATGATCGCGCTTAAGATATCACCACTGGAGTTGGACCCGGAACGCCTGAGCGCCAATGGTCTGACAGCCACCCGCCTGGTAGCTTCTTCGCAGAAATCTTGGGAGATGAGCGGACGAATTACATTGAATCCGATGTTCATTCAGCCGCCGTCCTCAAAGGAAGAGATGCAAAGCAAGCCACTGGCGTATATTCTGGCGGGTGAATTCCCGAGCTACTTTGCCGATAAACCCATCCCGGCAAAAGAAATCAACGGAAATGAGTCCGACAATCAAGACCCGGAATCTGCCGGGCAAAAAAAGCAAAACGAAACAGCCGCTTCGCAGTCTGAAATCGATCTTTCGAAAATCGTAACCGATGGTCAATACCTTGCCCGGGGCAAACCCGGCAAAATATTTTTAATGGCTTCAGCCGATATGCTGAAGGACAACGTGATGGATGCCGGTGGCAGGGGGCCTAACGCGACCTATATCCTGAATGTCATTGATTACCTCAATGACCGCGAAGACATTGCCGTCATGCGCGGAAAAGAGCAGCGCTTCAACCCGCTCAATGATGCCAAAGCGGGAACAAAAACGTTTGTCAAAACATTGAATATCATTGGCCTGCCTGCCCTGGTGGTGCTTTTCGGCATCGCGGTCTGGTTCCGACGGCATGGCCGTAAAAAGAATATTCAGATGATGTTTCAAAAGGTCATAGGTTCGGGATTGTGTTTAGGTTTAGGTTTTAGTGTTAGGTAATACGAACATTGACGGTCTAGAATCTTCTGAACACAGTCATACTAATCACAAAACACCTGAATCCATGACAACCATGATATTTGACTTGAGGAACCTTGACTTCAATATGAATCTTGAGCTACAGGAAAGAGCCGGAAAATGAAGGTAAAAAAAGAATACATCGATCCTCATTCTCATCATCATCGGACTATCGGTCTACCTGTTTATGCGCAGTTCCAGTCGCACCCTTTACCAGATGCCGCAGCTCGACGGGCTGAAACAGAGCGAAATTACCAAAATTGAAATTTCACGAGGGCGGCAATTCGTTTATTTTGAAAAAAAAGGACGACCAGTGGTACTTTGAGCCAGCGGGATATCTGGTCGACAAGATTAAGGTTAACGCGATGCTCAACGTGTTTGAGGCCCTTGCCCTGACTGCCCTGGTCTCTGAATCAAAGGATTACAACCGCTATGATTTGCAGGCTGAAAAACGAATCACCGTAAAGGCCTGGCAGCAAGCGACGTTGAAACGAAACTTTGATATCGGAAAAGCCGCTTCATCGTTTCGTCATACCTTTGTCAGGCTTAACGCTGACAGCCGTGTTTTTCACGCCCGAGACAATTTCCGGGACAAATTTGATTTTACGATCGACGATCTGCGCGACAAGACCGTTTTGTATTTTAAGACCACTGACATCCGGCAGGTTCAGATCATCAAGGACGCGCATTCCGTGAAGCTGGTTCGCAGCGGGGTCCCGGTTACACCGGCCGCAACGCAGCAGCAAAAAGCGGAATCCGCCCCTGCGGCAGCCGTAAAAGTGGAATGGCAAAACGAGAACGGGGAAAAAGGAAATGACCGCAATCTCAAGCGGCTGCTAACCACTCTTGGCGATCTGAAGTGTGCCGATTATATCAATGACCGCTCAAAAGATGAATTTTCAGCGCCGATATACACCGTGAAATTAAAAGGGGCCCGGGATTATCAGCTGGAGATCTTTGCCAAGCTTCAAGAGGATGATACAAACTATCCGGCGGTTTCCTCAGACAGCGATTACCCCTTCTGGGTATCCGATAAGCAGGCTCAGCAAATCATGATAAATCCCGAAGAGATGGTCAAAAAGCCTGAATAGCTTTTTTCATTGTTAACTTATTCTTGCCCTGCCTTCGGTTATAGCGAATATCATCCATTAGTTTTCTGACAATATGAATTCCGAGACCTCCGATTCTGACATCGATCAGATCAACAGGGACTTCTGGATCTTTCTTTTCAAGCGGATTAAACGGAATCCCTTCGTCTTCAATACTTAACGTCAGCACCTGGTTATCGAGATGCATAGTGAACCAAATGATATGCTCCAAATCGTCTTCAAAGCCATAAGAGACGATATTTGTGAACAGTTCATCCAGGCAAATATTGACATCTGTTATACAGGCTTCCGATAGCCCGGAGACCTGGCCAAATTTATTCAAATGTTGGCACAAGGCTTCCAGCTCGGACAAATCGTTTTTGAATTCAAACGAATATTTGTCTGATTCCATTAACCACCAAGATAGGCCTTCTTGACCTCCGGGTCCTCCAGCAGTTCCTGGGAAGGCCCTTCCAACACCAGATTGCCGTTTTCCAGTACATATCCCCGCTGGGCAAATTGGAGCGCCAGACGGGCATTTTGCTCCACCAGCAAAATGGTGGTTCCCTCACTATTGATTTCTTTTAAGGCATCAAACATGCTCATCATCAGCAGGGGTGCCAGCCCCATGGAGGGTTCATCCAGCAGCATGACTTTGCGTCCGCTCATATATGCTCTGCCGACCGCCAGCATTTGCTGCTCACCGCCGCTGAGCGTACCGGCTTTCTGGGTCTGGCGCTCTTCCAGCCGGGAGAAAATCGAAAAAACTCGCTTTATATCTTCTTTGATCTGATCTTTATCTTTTCGGGCAAAACACGCCAGCTGTAGGTTTTCCGTCACCGTCAGATTGTCGAACAGGCGCCGGCCTTCCGGGACATGCGAAATGCCAAGCCGGCTGACCACCTTATCGGCAGCATAATCAAGTAAGTCTTCCCCGGCAAATGTCATTTTGGAACCCGCATCTGCCGGCACCAGACGGGAAATGGCTTTAAGCGTTGTGCTTTTACCGGCACCATTGGCACCGATAATACAAACGATTTCACCTTCGTCAATCTGGAAATTCAGGCCGTGCAGCGCCTTGATATTGCCATAGGAAACGCGTAACTCTTCGACGGATAACAACATTACTCTACGATCTCCTTGCCCAAATAGGCATCAATGACCTTGGGATTGTTTTGAATCTCTTCCGGCGTGCCTTGCGCAATCACTTCTCCAAAAACCAGGGTCTGGATTCTTTCGCACAGCTCCATGACCACTTTCATGCGGTGTTCGATGAGGAAGATGGCCAGTTCAAACTTTGCTTTGATTTGTCGTATGATTTCCATCATCTGAACCAGCTCTTCGGGATTCATACCGGCGGTGGGCTCATCCAGAAACAGCACTTTGGGATCCATAGCCAGGGCTCGGGCCATTTCGACCCGTCGCTGAGCACCATAAGGCAGATTCGGCACCCACTGATCCGCAAATTGATCGACGCCCAACATTTTTAAAAGGCTGTAGGCGATCTCTTCGCTTTCGGCCTCTTCGCGATTTCGACGGGGGGTCCCGAAAAAAGCGCCAATGAGCCCGTAGCTGAGTTTGGAATAGCGGGCCATCTTTACATGTTCGAGAACGGTCATATGCCGCCACAGAAGCATGTTTTGAAATGTGCGGCCGATACCCATGGCTGCAATGACGTGCGGTGAGCGGCCGTTTAACTTGTTATCTTCCAGAAAAACATGGCCCTCGGTGGGATTGTAAATCCCGGTGATAAGGTTGAAAATCGTTGTTTTACCGGCGCCGTTGGGACCGATGAGCCCGTGAACCTCGCCCGGTCGGATTTCAAGATCATAATTGTGCACCGCCCGCAGGCCACCAAAAAAGTGGGTCATATTTTCAACCCTTAACAATGACATGCGACACCTCTTCATCATTGTCCCAATTGAGCTAAAAACCAATTGGGAGTTATTTGGTTAGGGATTATGGGTTAAGAGTTCATAATTAACACCTAATTGAGCGTCTTGGGCTCCATTAGGGCGTTCTATTTTTAGGCTGAATCAGTTTTTTGGCGTCAAACTCCTTGAAGGCAATCAGGCCCGTGGGTCTGAAAATCATCACCAGTATCAGGAGCAACGGGATGATTATCCATTTAAAAATTTCCAGCGGCCGCAAGGCCTCTCCCAGCAAGCTGATGCTGGTGGCCCCCACAATGGCGCCGTATATGGAGTTCAAGCCTCCAAAATAAACCATGGCCAAAACTTCAGCCAGTTTCTGGATGCCAAAGGTACTGGGATTGACATATCGCAGCACGTGCGCAAACAAACCGCCGGCGACCCCCGCCCAGAACGCGGCAAAAGAAAATGCCAGAAATTTAGTGCGCCGTGTGTTGACCGTCATGGCATCGGCCGCCATCTCGTTATCGCGCACCGCGTTGAGCGCTTTTCCCAGCGTGGATCGTACAAAATTGTTGATGACCCATATGCAGATCACCGTGATCAGAAAAACGGTCGGCAAATTGGCCCAGTCCGGCTGACTGCCCAATCCGCGGGGCCCTCCGACGACTTCCAGGTTTTCAATTAAACTTTTAACGATAAACATAAATGCCAGTGAAATAATCGCCAGATAATCTCCCCGGGTTCGAAATGAAGGTATGGCCACCACCATCGCTCCGATAGATGCTGTTACGCCGCCCAAAAACAGTGCGATCGGAAAAAAGAAAGGCCCCATGGCCGCCGGCAGCAGGGCCGCGCCAAAGAGTTTGTCGTTGACGAAAAGGGAAACCGTAAAAACAGAAGCAGAATAGGCGCCCAGGGCCATAAACCCGGGATGGGAACACGAAAACTCACCCATATAGCCGTTGATGACGTTCAAACTCAGGGTCACGATCACCGCAATTAAGGTCAGTTTGACCACCAGAACCCGATAGTCGCTCATTCCGGACCACAGATGCAAAGCCAGATAGAGCAGTGCCAGATGAAGGAGTATCGAAAAAACAGTAGAAAAGTCGGCCAGCTTTGCTGCCAGCTTGTTTAATGCCGCCGAGCCAAATCGCGCAATCAGTCCAATGGGCAATAAATAGATCAGCGAAAGATATAGAACCGCACCGGGAATCAGCACGGGCTTTTTGAGCATAATGGCAAAGCCAAACAGGGCCGGCGCCTTGTACAATCCCAGAGCGCGCGCCAAAGGCGTGCCGATCGCCATTTCCAGGCCCACCGCAATCAGCGCCCCGATAAGCCATCCCAACAGCGGAACCCGTGATACCCAGGCACGAATATCGATCTTTGACAGCATTGAGGCGGGTGACAATTTTTCGCTTGTACCTTCCATTTCAATTCCTCGTTCCTCACAAATCTTGGCTGTTGAAAAGCGACCTGCAGCCCCTGATACAGCGCCAATTTCTTAGAGTCTCAGGCGTGCACTGTAAGCTTCCCCGAAAAACCCATGGGGCCTGAAAACCAGAATAAGTAAAACAATCGAATAGGCGATCAGATCGCGCAGCGTCGATGGGAAGATCATGGCCACAAAAATCTCAATAAACCCGAGCAAAAATCCGGCCAGCGTGGCACCGACGATCGATCCCCTGCCCCCTAAAATCGCTGCCACGAATGCTTTCCAGCCGATCAAAATCCCCATGTACGGATCCAGCACCGGATAAGCCACCCCGAAAAGAATACCGGCAGCAGCTGCCAGGGCCGATCCCAAGGCAAAGGTCATGGCCGCCATGGTATTTAACGGCACGCCCATCAAGGGCACCACCACATAATCAAATGCCATGGCCCGCATCGCCATCCCGTAACGGGTGTGGCGGATAAATTGGTGCAGCGCGGTGGCCAACAGCAAAGAAACCACCACAATCATGATCTTTTTATTGGTGACAAAAACACCACCCATATTATAGGTGACGGTGTTAATCATGGACGGAAAACTAACGCGCTGGGCACCGAACAGCGCCAGGTTTCCGGTCTCCAGAATGATGCCGATCATCAACCCGGTAATGGCCGCCGAAGCCCGCGGTGCTTCTCGCAGAGGGCGGTAGCCGATCCGTTCAACGATCATGCCCACAAAGGAGGTTAAGAACATGGAAAAAAGGATAGTCAATACCAGGATCAACCAGCTTGGCAGCGCAAACGCGCCCATGGCGGTGAGTGCAATCAAGGCCGACGCCACGCCAAACCCGATATAGGCCCCCACCATAAAAATATCGCCGTGGGCGAAGTTGAATAGCATCAGGATACTGTAGACCATCGAATATCCCAGGGCGATAAGCGCGTAAAAACTGCCCCACTGCAATGCGTTGATCAGATTTTGCAGAAATACCATCAAATGCTCCTTGTTCTTTTAAAAAGGCGGGCTCAGGGCAAAAAGCCCTGGCCCGTCCTTTTCTGTAACTTATTTTAGCATTGCTAAACGTTCGGTCCAGGTTCAAGATAAGTTTAGGCATTTCAGTTCATGGGTCTGAATAGCTCTTGGTGAGTCACGTTCAAGTTAAATATGAACCTAACGATCAAACTCCCGCGGTTTTTGAAACCTTGAACCTTTGAACGCTGAACCCCTGAACGGTTAACGTATCTCTTACGGACACACTGACTTGTAAAATTCGAATTCACCGGCATCGCTGATGCGGACAATCACGGCACATTTAATCGGATCGCCCTCTTCGGTGAAGGTCATCTTGCCGGTGATACCTTCAAAATCTTTGATTTTGGCCAGTTCATCGCGAACGGCAACACGGTCCTTTTTGATATCGCCGGTCAAACCGCCGGTATTTTGAATCGCCTGCTGCAGAAGATGAATGCTGTCCCAGGTCAAAGCGCCGACATCATCGGGCACATAGCTGTGTTTGGCATTATAGCGATCAATAAATTCTTTGGTGGCTCCGGTGGCAGCGGCTGATGCGTAATGGGTGCTGAAAAACAGCCCGAAGCAGTCTTTGCCGCAAAGCTTCACCGTTTCAGCTGAGCCCCAGCTGTCGCTGCCGACAATCGGCTTATCCCAGCCCAACTGATGGGCTTGCTGCACGATGAGCGCAACTTCATTATAATATTGGGGCGTAAACAGCACTTCAGCGCCCGAATTGATGATCTGGGTCAGCTGCGAACTAAAATCGGTGTCCTTGGTGGTAAAGCTTTCAAATGCCACCACTGAACCGGGGCCGTTATTTTTCTCCCAGGCCTCTTTGAAAAACTCGGCCAGCCCCTTGGGATAGTCGCTGGCGACATCATAAAGAACCGCCGCCTTTGTAAAACCAAATTCGTCTCGAACGAAATTGGCAGCCACCGGTCCCTGGAACGGATCGAGAAAACAGCCGCGGAATACATAAGGCCGATCTTTGGTCGTATCGGGATTGGTCGACCAGGGGCTGATCATCGGTGTATTCATCTCATTGGCCTTGCCGCCGGCCGGTATGGCCTGTTTGGATGACTGCGGACCCACAATCGCCAGCACTTCATCATCGGTGATCAGCTTGGTGGCGACCTTCACCGCCGACTCCGCCTTGGATTCATTGTCTTCGATAACCAGCTCTACCTTATATTTTTTATCGCCGACCTGAAGCCCTCCGGCGGCGTTGATGTCTTCAAGCCACATCTCGGCCGCGAACTTACTGCCTTCACCCACTTTGGGGATGTCACCGGTAATGGGAACATTGAGACCGATCTTGATGGTTTCCGGTCCTTTGGGGCCGCAGGCATAAAAAGCCATAACCACCGCGATGCTAAAAATAATAGCTGCTAAAAATAATCCTTTTCTCATTGTAATCCTCCTTTTCACTTCGGTTAGTAATTGGTTTAAGGGTTGTTAGAGTGTGCGTCGGAATGGTCTTAAAAATGATTGGGTCCATAACACATGGTGTTTTTTTTTTCAACTTTATTCCTTATGAAAGATACACGCAGCTTTCGACCCGGGCGGGTCGATATCGCACATCTGAAAATTATTTGTGCCTCTCGAATAATAAGCGCCGTGTCCGCTGCGGTCATCTGGAAAATTCAAAAATTGCGCGCATTCAAAAAACCATCGATTGATAATAGAAAATCTTGCAGTAATTTTGAAGATATCGTAAAAAAATCAAAAATTAATTGACACAATCAGCAATTTTTTTTAAATTTTTTATGTTTCGGTGTTACTTTCAAATGATGAATAATGAATGATGCGTGAAACATGAACATCGATAAAACCAACCTTGCCATTATCAAGCATCTGCGCAACGGCCGCAAATCATACCAGAAGATTGCCCGCGATCTCGCCGTATCTGAAAATACGGTTCGAACACGCGTTCAAAAATTAATCGAAGAAGGCATTTTGGACATCAATGGTGTGGTCAATCCGGAGTCCATGGAGGGGCACCGCGTGGTGATCGTGGGGGTCAAACTCCAAAGCATGGATCTGGTCAATAAAGGTAAAGAATTTAGCAATCTTAAAGGCGTGGTTTCGGTCAGCGTGGTAACCGGCCGTTTCGACCTGATTATAGTGGTTCTTTTGAAGTCGGGCTTCGGATTGCTGGAATTTTATACCGAGGAAGTTTCCAGGATTAAAGAAGTCCAATCCGTGGAAACCTTTGTCGTTTACAAAAGCTATAATTTGAAAGTACCCTATGTACTGGAATAATAAAGTCGGCTTGAAAGCTGGGAGGCTTGGAGGCTGGAAAGCTATGTGGCCAGATGGCTTGGACGCTAAGAATAATTCATGCCTTCACGCTTCCTGGCTTCCAGGCTTTCGAGCATCCCAGCCGCTTAACCCATTTTGTTTTTTCTGGTATTTGAAATTAAAATAATTTAGTCTAAAAGACCGAATCTGCCCAATTATAATTAGAAGGAGGAGAGATATGAAAGAGCTCAATGAATTGAATTTTCCCGATGATGTCCGTTATGCCGAATCCCATGAATGGGCCCGGTCCGAAGGTGACGGGGTCAAAGTCGGTATCTCGGATTATGCTCAGGACCAGCTGGGTGACATAGTTTTTGTGGAATTACCGGAGGTCGGCGATACCTTGGACAAAGGCGAAGAATTCGGCACAGTAGAGTCGGTTAAAGCGGTCTCCGAACTCTATATGCCTGTCGCCGGTGAGGTGGTTGCCATAAATGACACTCTGGAAGACGCACCCGAAAAGGTGAACAACACGCCCTACGGCGACGGGTGGATGATCGAAATCAAAGCCGAAAATCCCTCGGAGTTGGATGGCCTTATGGTCAATGATGCTTATCTCGAAACCCTGAAAGGATAACGGTGACCCTCATGCGTTACTTACCGCATACGCCGGAAGATATTGCTGCCATGCTAAAGGCGGTTCGGATCGATAGCCTCGAAGGGCTTTTTGCCCATATCCCTGATGATTGCCGTCGCCAGGAAGCGCTCAATATTCCGGAACATTTAACCGAGTGGGAACTGAACGACCATATGGACACGCTGGCCGGCAGCATGGCCGTCTCCCCGGACTATAAGGTATTTATGGGGGCCGGCAGTTATGAGCACTATATCCCTTCGGCGGTTTCATTTTTGCTGGGCCGTTCAGAATTTGTGACCGCCTATACCCCTTATCAGCCCGAGGTCAGTCAGGGCACCCTGCAGGCCATCTATGAGTATCAAACCCTGACCTCCCGGTTGCTGGGCATGGAAGTTGCCAATGCATCGCAATATGACGGTGCGTCTTCGCTGGCTGAAGCCATGCTAATGACCATTCGAGTTTCCAGGAAAAAGGCCGTGGCCGTTTCCCGCGCCGTTCATCCCTTATATCGACGGGTACTGGAGACTTATTTTGAGCCTACCGGTCTCGAGATCAGAGAGCTGCCTTATCTGAGTGACGGCACCACCGATTTAAGCCCCCTTAAGGACATGGACGATTTAGGGGGGGTGGCCGTCCAGTCGCCGAACTTTTTGGGCTGCATGGAAAATTTGGAAGACGCCAAGCAAGCACTTGAAAATAAGAAAGCCCTGTTGGTGGTATGCTTCAGCGAGCCACTGGCATACGGCCTCTACAAAAATCCCGGCGAATGCGGCGCCGATATCGCCTGCGGCGAAGGGCAGAGCCTGGGAATTCCGCGCACGTTCGGTGGGCCGGCGCTGGGGATGTTTGCCTCAAAAATGAAATACGTCCGCAACATGCCGGGAAGACTGGTGGGCGAGACCGTTGATCTGGACGGCAAAAGAAGCCATGTGCTCACCTTGTCAACGCGCGAGCAGCATATCCGGCGCGAAAAGGCCACCTCCAATATCTGCACCAATCACAGTCTCTGTGCGCTGGCTGCCGTCATGTATATGGCAACGCTTGGAGGTACCGGCTTCAAAGAACTCGCGCAACTCAACTACGACAAGGCCGAGTATTTAAAAAGCGCCTTAACCCGCGCGGGATTCAAATTGCCGTTTCCCCAAGCGACCTTTAATGAATTCGTGGTTGAATTTCCAGCCGGATTTCAGAAAACCTATCAACGCCTGTTGAAGAAAAAAATGATTGCCGGCATACCGCTGGGTGACTTTTACACGGAGCTTAAAAATCATTATCTGTTGTGCGTAACGGAGACAATCACCAAGGCGGATATGGATGCCCTGGTCCAGGAGATAAAAAAATGAAAGAAACCGCAGGCACCACCGGATTAATATTTAACGAGCCGCTGTTGTGGGAGAAGGGAAAAGCCGGTCGAACCGCTTTTTCACTGCCCCGCCGCGACGTTAAACAACAGCCAGTTGATAAAAACTTGAAAGGCACCGGTCCGGATTTCCCCGATCTGAGTGAAGTCGATATTGTGCGCCACTATATCCGGCTTTCCCAGTGGAATTTTTCGGTCGATTCCGGGATGTATCCGTTGGGCTCGTGCACCATGAAATATAATCCCAAGACCAATGAACGACAATCCGCCCTGCCGGGATTTGCCATGGCGCACCCGCTGCTTCCGCAGCCTCTTTCACAGGGGGTGCTCAAGCTCATGTTTGAACTGGAACAATATCTGACGGAAATAACGGGCATGGACGCCACAACGCTGCAACCGGCTGCCGGTGCCCATGGTGAGCTGACCGGAATGCTTCTATTTTACGCCTATCTTAAAAGCAAAGGCAACGCCACGTACAAAAATTCTCGTCCCGGACACAGCCCACGGCACCAATCCAGCCAGCGCCTCGCTATGCGGCTACCGCTCAATTGCGCTGAAATCAAACGAAAGAGGCGTCCTTTCACCGCAGGTGGTCGACGAACTCATGGACGAGGACACCGCCGGAATCATGGTCACCAACCCCAATACGCTGGGCCTTTTTGAAGAAAACATTAAAGCGGTAGCCGACATCGTGCATGCCAAAGGCGGCCTGGTTTACTGCGACGGCGCCAATATGAATGCCGTTATGGGTATCGTCAACATGAGAGACCTGGGTGTCGACGTATTGCACCTGAATCTTCATAAGACGTTTTCAACCCCGCATGGCGGCGGGGGACCCGGTTCAGGTCCGGTATGCGTCCGCAAGGACCTGGAGCCGTTTTTACCGGTACCCCGGGTGATTAACAAAAAGGGGAAATATGAGCTGTCCGAAGATTTCCCCGATTCCATGGGGAAAGTACACGCTTTTTACGGCAATATCGGGGTGATGATCCGCGCTTACAGTTACATCCGCAGTATGGGGCCCGATGGCCTCAAAAAGGCCAGCCAGCTTGCGGTATTAAATGCCGCCTATATTAAAGATAATCTAAAAGGCACCTTTCACCTGCCTTACGACCGGCCCTGCATGCACGAATGCGTTTTTTCAGATAAACTGCAGGAGCCGTATAAGGTGACAACCCTGGACATGGTCAAGCGGCTGATGGATTACGGATTTCATCCGCCGACGATCTATTTCCCCCTGGTCGTTCCCGGCGCCATCATGATCGAGCCCACAGAGACCGAATCCAAGGAAGACATTGACCTGTTTATTGAATCGATGAAAGCCATTGCCCAAGAAGCAAAAGAAGATCCCGAATTATTACATGCGGCTCCCCGGAAAACCAAACGCAGAAGACTGGATGAAACTTCCGCTGCCAGAAAACCGCGCCTGAGTGGATAGTCCCGTGTTGCGCGTTGCGGGGTTGCGAGATGCGCGTTGCGGGTTAAACGATTTGCAAAAAAATAAAAAAGTTCAGCATGCCAATTTCGAACTCAAAGATAAAATCACCAAATTCGCTCAATGCCGGAAAGGATCGACTTTCAATCCGCAATCCAAAATCCGCAATCCAAAATCAACAAACCTGGCTGAGCATCGATTTTGACCGAATCGACTACCGGGAAGCCTGGCAACTGCAGAGCAATCTGATTGCGGCCCGCAAAGAGCGCATCCTGCAAAAGGATATCGTTTTATTCTTAGAACACCCCCCTGTATTTACCCTCGGGCGCAGAGGCGGGCGGGAATGTCTGCTGGTATCAGAAGAATTCCTTGAGAAATCCGGCGTGCAGGTCATCCAGGTCGAGCGCGGCGGAAACATTACCTTTCACGGGCCGGGCCAGCTGGTCGTTTATCCGATCGTGGATTTGCAAACTGCCAGAATAAAAGTTGTCGATTTCGTTGGCGGCCTCGAAGAGGTGATGCTGCGTGCCGCCGCGCACTGGGGCATTGCTGCTGAGCGCAATCCGGCCAACCGCGGTATCTGGGTGGGGCCCCACAAAATGGGCAGCATTGGAATCGCCGTGCGCCGAGGCATCAGCTTTCACGGCCTGGCATTAAATATCCAAACCGATTTAACCCCGTTTTCCTGGATCCAACCCTGCGGGTTAAGGGACGTGGGTATGACCACCATGCAGCAGGAAACAGCGCGTAAACTTTCAATGCAACAGGTGCGAACGGTTTTAAAAAAACAATTCGAAGCGGTTTTTGGTATAAAGTTCGTTTCGAAAAACCTGAACGATTTAGGTTCTATATTGGATAATTTAACTTTAACCACTCGTGTTTAGTGTTTGGTATTTTGTGTTTAGTGTTTTATTATTATATTCAGTCAATCGCACCATTCACCAAAAACTAAACATTAAAAACTAAATACTAGACACCAAACACTAAAACCGATGCCCCAACACCCCCATCAGAAGCCCCGCTGGCTTAAAAAGAGACTGCCGACCGGCCCGGAATACGAAAGAGTGAAAGAACTCGTCGGTAAGGATCGGCTGCATACCGTCTGCCAGGAAGCCAAATGTCCGAATATGTGGGAATGTTTTTCGCAACAGACGGCCACATTTTTGATTATGGGCTCCCGCTGTACCCGCAATTGCCGCTTTTGTTCGGTCGCTCAGGGGCCTGTTGAACTGCCTGATCCGGCCGAGCCGGACCGGGTTGCAGCCGCTGCCCGACAAATGGGTCTCAGTTATGTCGTAATTACCTCCGTTACGCGCGATGATTTAACAGACGGCGGCGCCGCCTTTTTTGCCGAGACCATTGAGGCCGTGCACCGCCGGATTCCATCCGCAAGGGTGGAAGTTCTGATACCTGATTTTCAGGGCAACGCTGCGGCGCTGCAAACCGTACTTGCAGCCCATCCGGATGTGCTCAACCATAACATTGAAACCGTGCCCCGCCTGTATACGCTCGTCCGCCCGCAAGCACGCTACCAGCGCTCACTTCAATTGTTGTCTCGCGTCCAAAAATATGCCCCCGGGCTGCCGATTAAATCGGGCTTGATGCTGGGGCTGGGGGAATCTTCTGAAGAAATCCGCTCAACGCTGAAGGATTTAATCGATGCGGGCTGCCGTATCCTGACACTGGGACAATATCTGCAGCCTTCAAAGGCGCATTTGCCGGTAAAGCGTTTTGTAACCCCTGAAGAATTTGAGCAATGGCGGCAACTCGCCATCGAAATCGGCTTTTCAGAGGTCGCCAGCGGACCCTTCGTCCGCAGCTCATATCACGCTAAAGAGCTTTATCAGGCCGTCGACCAGCTGATTTTAAAACGAAATGGCGAGGTGTAAATTTGGATGCTTCTGTGGTTTGGGCTGAAATTGATTTAAAAGCCATTGCTCACAACGTCGCTGAATTGCGCCGCATCACAAAGCCGGAAGCCCGGCTGATGGCGGTGGTAAAAGCCAACGGTTATGGCCACGGCGCCATTGAAATCGCACAATGCGCCCTGCAAAATGGCGCGGCGACTCTGGGCGTGGCCAGAATAGAGGAAGGGATTCAAATTCGCCAGGCCGGCATCCAGGCTCCCATTTTGATTTTCGGTTATACCCTTTCGCAACAGATAGCCGACCTTTTGGAATATGACCTTACCCCGTGCTTTTATAGCGCCGCATCGGCCCAGAAATTGTCCAGCGCAGCCGCGTCACTGGGGAAAAAAATAAAGGCCCATTTAAAAGTGGACACCGGAATGGGCCGGCTCGGCCAGTTGCCGCAAAATTTTAAAGCCGACAATTCGACAGCGATCAACGCGGATGCACTTGAAGAAACCCTGACTATTGCTCGCCTGGACGGGCTCGAACTTGAGGGCATATACACCCATTTCGCCACCGCTGACAGCTCAAATAAATCCTATGCCGAAAAACAGCTCCATCTTTTCATAAATTACTTGAAGCGATTGCAGCAAGCGGGCTTGAACCCGCCTGTCAGACATGCCGCCAACAGTGCCGCATTAATTGATATGCCGCAGTCACATTTTGACATGGTGCGCCCGGGGATTGCAATTTACGGACTCTATCCATCCGATGAAGTCCAGAAAAATAAGGTATCCCTCAAGCCCGCCATGGCTTTAAAGGCAAGGATTATTCATTTAAAAAAAGTCCCCGCCGGATTTAAGGTCAGCTACGGCGGCACCCATGAAACCCAAAAGCCAACCACAATCGCCACTGTTCCGGTGGGCTATGCCGACGGATTGAACCGGCTGTTATCCTCCCGTGGCCAGATGCTGGTCCATGGGCAGCGGGTCCCCATTATCGGACGGGTCTGCATGGATCTGACCATGCTGGATGTGGGCAGCATCGAAAACGTTCAAGTGGGTGACGAGGTGGTTGTTTTTGGTCAACAGAACAATAAAACCTTAAGCGTCGATGAAATGGCCTCCTTGCTCAACACCATAAATTATGAAATTGTTTCCACCATAACCGCCCGGGTGCCGCGGGTCTATTTAAAATAATCAGGTGCTTAAAAGTGATGAATTCGTAAAAAGTCGAATTCATCAAGTGTTTGGTGTTTCGTGTTTGGTGTTTGGTATGAAATAGGTGATGCGATATCGGCATGTTAGAATACTAAACACTAAATACCAAATACAAAACACACTCGTAAAAAGGCTGTTTTTCTGACTTTTTACGAGATAATCAAAAGTAATTTAGGAGCATTTTTTGCCTTATTTTACCACCCCCGACAACTGCAGGCTGTATTACGTCAGTCTTAATATTCAACACGGCAGGCCGCCGGTTGTTTTTTTGAATGGCACCAGCCAGACAACCGTTTACTGGGAACCGCATGCAAATGCCTTTTCAACGCATTTCGGGGTGCTGCGGTATGATGCCCGTGCCCAGGGAAAGAGCGATATCGGATCCTGTGAGATTTCGGCCGAAATCCATACCGCCGATCTTCAAAATTTACTCGATCATTTGAACGTCCAAAAGACCCACCTGATCGGCATCAGCCACGGTGCCTATATCGCCTTGCGGCTGGCGGCAACAACGCCGGATTTGGTAGACCGGCTGGTTTTGTGCAGTATGGGCAAAGATTCCGGGGCTCAGGTGAAGCTTATCATCAGATCCTGGCTGGAAATTCTGCAGCGTGCCGATCTTAAAACCATGGCATGGGCCACGCTGCCGCTGGTTTTTGGGAAACGTTTTTTAAATCATAACCATGATATACTCGATAAAATCGTCGCCGCCATTGCAGCCCGTAACGATAAAGAAGCCCTTATCGCCCATTTCAATGCCATCGCCAATTATGCGCCAGTAGAATCGTTTCTAAAAATAATTAAATGCCCGACGCTGGTCATTTCAGGATCTGATGATCCCATTGTCACCCCCCAGGATGCCCGGCAACTGGCAACAAAGTGCCGCGGGCGCCATGAGATATTTCCGCAGACCGGTCACAGTATCCCTGCCGAAGCCCCGGCTTTGTTCCAGCAGGTGATACTCGATTTCCTCAGATAGCCGTCGCCATCCGCATCGGCTGTATAGACATTCAGCGGGTCATTCAGGTTGCAACATTAGATCGGTTGTGTCTATATTGCCGATTTCCTTTTTTAAGATGAATCTCCCCGCGGCAAGCCGCGGTTTGCTCAAAGGTCAAAATTAATATAGAACCCATTTCAAAGTAGGCCACAATGAGAGAAATCATACTGATCAATGTTACCGGTAAAGATAAGCCCGGTTTGACCGCCAGTTTGACCGGTATTCTTGCCCGATATAAGGTGGCCATTCTGGATATTGGCCAGGCCGTCATCCATGATTATTTATCCCTGGGGATTTTGGTTGAAATCCCGACCGAGTATAAATCTTCATCCATCCTCAAAGATCTTTTGTTTGAAGCGCATAAACTGGGCATTCAAATTCGATTTTCCCCGATTGAAGAGGACCTTTATGAAAACTGGGCCGCCCAGCAAGGAAAAGAGCGGCGAGTTATCACCCTGCTGGGCCGGCGCATAAGCGCCGAACAGCTTTCAAAAGTAGCGGCCGCAATTGCCAAAAACAAATTAAATATCGATGTCATTAACCGACTGTCAGGGCGTGTGTCGGTAAACAACACGGATACCACTCAAACAGCCTGTGTGCAGATTACGGTTTCCGGCAAAATTAATGACCCCGGTGTGTTAAGGAGGGAGCTTCTTGA
Source organism: uncultured delta proteobacterium (assembly GCA_963706575.1). Lineage (GTDB taxonomy): Bacteria > Desulfobacterota > Desulfobacteria > Desulfobacterales > JAHEIW01 > JAHEIW01. The sequence continues at coordinate 39,371 of CAVPNL010000018.1, forward strand.
AATTCACGCCGATACCGGCATCGATATCTCATTTTATGTCGATGATATTTACCGACATGCCCGCCGGCTGGTCGTATTCGATATGGATTCGACCCTGATTCAAGGTGAGGCAATTGATGAACTTGCCGATTTGGCCGGCATCGGCGACCAGGTGGCGCAGATTACCGAGGCCGGCATGCAGGGCAAAATAGATTTTAAAGAAGGTCTGACACAGCGGGTGGCCCTTTTAAATGGCCTGGAGGAAAATGTGCTTTCATTTGTCGCTCATAATCTGGTGTTGACTGAAGGTGCCGACCGTGTGATTCGCAAACTTAAACAACTGGGATACAAAATCGGTATCATCTCCGGGGGCTTCGAATATTTTGGAAAGTACTTACAAAAGAAACTCGAACTGGATTATGTTTTCACCAATTGCCTTGAAATAGTGGATGGAAAACTCACAGGAAAACTTAAAGGCGATATTATCGACGGCCAGAAAAAAGCCGAGATTTTGAGAACCATTGCCCGGGTCGAAAATATCAGCCTGCAGCAGACTATCGCGGTCGGCGATGGCGCCAATGATCTACCAATGATCAGTATCGCCGGCCTGGGGGTGGCATTTAACGCCAAATCCATTGTAAAGGAAAATGCACAGCGCAGTATTTCCAGTGTGGGATTGGACGGTTTGCTGTATCTAATGGGGCTTAGCGAAAGAGAGATTCGGCAGTAATGCCCCCCCTGGTCCTGCCAGCGCGGGACGGGGAACCGGGGGCAAAGATGAATAAATCGGGTGATAGGCCGTTAACAGCCTATGCGGTTTTTCTATTCATGTCTTTAGTCGCGGCGAAAAATGCAATCATATCCTTACGGTGCCTGGGCAGATTATTAAACTTCACACCGATGGCATAGGCACTGCTCCAGATAATTTGGCCGGCCAAATCAATATGTTTGTGGGAAAAGGGATTAAAGAACGTCAGATCGATTTGCTGGCCAACCGGAAACGGTTCATTGGTTTCAATATAGGCCCCGAAGGAATTTATATCCAGAATAAAACTAATATGGTTTTGTTGCTCCAGGGTGTAGTTGACCGGTATTAGGCAGGGATTGCGGGGCTTTGTGCGTTTATCTACAATATGTTTGGCATGGTCCAATAACGTCAATTGCTGCGCTTCCGACATGTCCAAGATCAGCATCAACAGGCGTGAAAAACTGGTACTGTAACGCTTGATTTTTTGTTTGCCGATAAGCCTATCTGTATCCATGTTCGTCACCTTCCTGAATCGACCATAAGGTTGCACAGAAAATTCATGCAAAAATTATGCAAGTTGCTGGAAAAAATTTAATTGATAAAATTCAATTAGTTTAAAAATCCGGCCGGATTTGGAGGGGAAAAATTGAGAAGATTATTTCTTAATTTTATGAATTTAATTTCACAAATGCAAAAACGTTATCAGGTTGTCGTTGAAAATTTGGGTCTGCTCAATATTGGAAAGATGGGCCGCATCAGGAATCACCACCAGCTTCGAGCCTTTAATTTGCGCATGCATGGCTTCAGATGCCGCCACCGGCGTGCCGGGATCATCGGCTCCGACCATAATCAGGGTGGGTATCTCAATTGCCGGCAGCCGGTTCAAATAATTAAGGCGGCGGATGGCTTCACTGCAGCCGACATAGCCGGCAACCGGGGTGTCTAAGATCTGTTGACGGATTTGATCGATATCAGGAGGATTCTGTTCAAGATAGTTCGGCGTGAACCAGCGTTCTAGTGTTGACTCGGCCACAGCCTGCATGCCCATGTTATGGACTGCATCGATGCGCTCCTGCCAGACCGGTTGAGCTTCATCGGGAATTATCGCGGCTGTGTCCGCTAACACCAGGCGCTCAATGCGATCGGGATGACTTAACGCCAGGCCTTGCCCGATCATGCCGCCCATGGAAAGGCCCACCCAACAGACGCTGTCGAAGTTCAGTTGATCCAAAATACCAATGGCATCATCAACCAGTTGTTCCAGGGCATAAGCTCCCGCTGGCGCATCACTGCCGCCGTGACCGCGCGTATCAAATCGCAGAACCTGGAAATGGGGCTCCAGCAAATCAAGCTGTGGACGCCACATCACCATGCTGCAGGCCAGGGAGTGGCTCAGGACCACTACCGGTGCCTGTTTTTGCCCTGACAATTCACAGTTAATATGGATACCGTTGGCTTCGATTATCATAATTTCATCCCCTTTTTTACTCTTCATCCCGCAATCTACATCAAAAATAGTAGATCATATTTAAGAAAACATACGCGTTACGCCAGCCGATTCAAAAACCGCGCCTGAAGAAATCGTGGCTGGAAGCCACTCCCACATCCTCTCATCTGCAGTGGGAGCGGCATCTTGCCGCGATATGCGATTATTTTGAATCTGTGACTGGCTTTCTTAAATATAAAGACAGCACCATTCCCATCAGCGAGATCACACCGGCAATCAGAAAGGGCAGCGTAAATGAACCACTGAGATCCGCAAGATACCCGCCAAGCGCCGGCCCCAGGGCCTGACCGATTCCGAAGAACAGGGTAATAAATCCCAGCCCGGCTGGCGCCAATCGCGGTCCCACAAAGTCACCGGCAGCTGCAGCCATAATAGTGGGAATGCTCCAGGCCGTCAGCCCGAACAAAATTGCAGACAGGTAAAATCCGAATGGAACCTTAATCAATGCATAGAGAATATAGGATAGTCCCAGCACAAGATACGCAAGTGCGGCACCACGGCTTCTTCCGAGCACGTCCGATATCTTGCCCCAAATCACCCCGCAAAAAATGCTTAACCCGCCTACTAACGCCCACAAACCACCGGCCCATTCCTGACTGAGGCCTATTTCTTTAACCAGATAAGCCGCAAAAAAAACCATATAAATAATGTAGGAAAGACCAAAGAAAAAATAAACAGCCCCCAGATACCAGACGGATCCCATTTTTATAATGCCTTTAACGGTAACCGTCCACTTCGGGGCCGATACTTTTTCAGTTGCGGAGGAATCGCTCTGTGCCGCATCACTATTTTCAGATCCAACCTGCTGGAGTCCCTTTTCCTGCGGGTTGCTGCGCACGAACTGAAAGACAACGCCGGATATCAGAAGTACGGCGCCGCCCAGTATGTACCAAGAAAACCGCCAGCCATTTGCGCCAAAGACGGATAAAATCGGCGGAACTGTCAGACCGGAGATGAGCGTACCGGCTCCGATTCCGGCTGAGACGATGCCGGTCGCAAAGCCCCTCTTTTTCATTGTAAACCAGGCCGAACCCAGAGCCATCGCCGGGACGAAGGCCGCACCATTGCCAAGGCCGGTCAACAGCCGCATGGCAAAGGCAAACTCAAATGATTGCGCTAAACCGGTCAGGATCATCGTGATTCCCATCAGTACTAAACCGGCCGTAATAACGATGCGCGTTCCAAAACGAGCAGCCAGAAATCCGCCAACAATGGCCATGGTCAGATAACCGATGAAATTACCGGTTCCCAGGAGCCCCAGCTGAGTGTAGTTAAAGCTCAGTCCGTCTTTCATGGCGGGCAGGATAATCGTATAGGACATCCGGCCGAACCCGTGGGCGGCAATGGTGGTCAGCAGCCCCATGAAGATGACAACCCAGCCGTAATGCAGCTTGCCTGCTTTCATGTCTCTCCCCCCTGATCTGCAGTTGTGTGCTGACAGAATGTTTGTATTGCATTTCCTGATATGAAGTCAAAAGAAATGTGAGTTTAACTTTTTTTTGACAATCAGGTCGATTTCATTTTATTCTTAATAGTTATGTTGAAATTCAAAAATAAAAAACGATTTTCAACCTATTTAATGACAGCCTTTGTCGTACTGGTCAGCCTGTCGGTCGTTATTATCCTGGGGACAGTTTACCGGTATTTCGGCAAAAAAGTCGAGTCTGAATTTTATGAGAAATTACGGGCTCAAAAAGGCCAGGTTGAAATCATTTTAAATAACCGAATTTCAAGTATTATCAGTTTGCTAAATGATCTGGGATCCGACAATATCATCCGGGTTACCGTCATGCTGAACACCACATCAAATCTTGAAGAGCGGATTACGCAAAATTATCCTTCAGGTAACGGGGTGTATCATTTTGTAAAAAAGGTGGGAGTAAAATCGATTGTTCCGCAAAAATACCCAGGGTTGTCTGAACAAATCATCAAATTTGTCATGACCGAATACCCGAATGGCGAGATGATACAAGACGGCGCCCACACAAGACTACTCTGGATTTTTTCAGCCCCTATCATGCATGAAACCGGTCGTATGGGGACCGCCTATGCCCTGTATGATATGATTCAGGATCAAAACCTTATGAATACCATTCAGCAAACCGTGGGGATCAACCTTGCGGTGAGCCAATCCGGTCAGTTAGTCAACCTGATCTCGCGCAAGGCCCTGCCGTTTGACCGGCAAACCCGGGAAAATACGGCAAACCAGATCGGATTTGTTTTGTTTGACCAGAACCATATACTTTCTAAAATTAGTGAATTCAAGAATCTGTATTTTCAGTCTTCTCTGGAAAGCCTAATTCAAGAGCAAAAAAGAGTCACCCTTTGGATTGGCTTATTCTCCATTGTTATTCTGGCCGTATCTACTTTGATGGCTGTTTTTTTAGCAAGAAAAATGGTTGAACCGCTGCAGAAAATGACCCATAAGGCCATTCAGATATCGGAAGGCCAAACAAATCTTCTTTTTGAAAATAACCGTCGAGATTATTGGGAATTTAACCAACTCTCGGAGGCCTTCAATTATATGATAACCAACTTGAAGGACGCCGAAGAGCAAACACGATATAAGGAATTGCTGGAAAACGTGGATGATGCCGTTTACATCATGGATCTAAACGGAAACATTCTGGAAGCCAATGAATCTGCTTACGCACCACTCGGTTATCGGCCTGAGATGTTTTTTGAACTCAATTTAAATAAAATTATTCCTGAAAATGATGCGAATTTAATTCTTTACCAGGTCGTGGAGAAGGCCCAGTTACAACCTCAACCCAGAATAAATCTTGAAACCTTTCACATTAAGAAAAATGGCACAAAGATCCCCGTTGAAATTCATTCGAGGGCAATTCGCTACCGGGGTAAACAAGTCATTTTGAATGTCGCCCGGGATATCAGCAAACGCACCGAGGCTGAAAAAGCACTTAGAGAAAGTGAAGAGCGATACCGATCCGTTGTCGAGAATTCTAGAGATGGAATCGTAATTCTCGACACCGATTTGAAAATTCTTTTCGCAAATGAGCGATTTTGCGAGATTTTGGGCCGTCCGCGTACTGAGATCCAGGGCCGTGATGTTATAAAATACCTGGAGCCTTCCGAACACGGCAATATCGAAAGACATTTTCGGAAAATACAAAAGGGGGAAAAACTGAATTCCGGGCCGGTCTGCACTATCATACGCGACACCGGTGAGGCGCGGTCCGTTAAAATCAGTGCGAACCGCTTTCAGGACTTGAGTGAAAAAGAAAGAATCGTAAGCCAGATCTCGGATATCACCGATCAGTTACGTGCCGAAAACGAAAAACAACACCTTGAGGCCCAGTTAATGCATGCGCAAAAGATGGAAGCCATTGGCACTCTGGCGGGCGGGATTGCCCATGATTTCAACAATATTCTGATGGGTATTCAGGGCTATCTATCATTAATGCGCCTGGGCACGGATTCCGACGACGCGAAAGATGATCAGCATGGCAAATATATACAGGGTATTGAAGATAATGTCATGAGCGCAGCAAATCTAACCGAACAGCTGTTGGGATTTGCCAGAAAAGGAAAATATACCCTGCGCCTCACCTGTCTCAACGACATCATCGAAAGAAGTACCCATATGTTTATGCGTACCAAAAAAGAAATTACCTTACATAAAAGATACCAGGAAGATATCTGGAATGTTGAAGTGGATCAGGGACAAATTGAACAGGTGCTGATCAATCTTTACTTAAACGCCTGGCACGCCATGCCGGAGGGTGGTGACCTGTATATTCAAACGGAAAATGTTGCTCTCAGTGATGCACACTGTAAACCATTTGAGGTCGAGGGCGGCAATTATATAAAGCTTTCCGTGACAGACAGCGGCATCGGAATGGACCAAGATACCATCGGTCGGATTTTCGAACCCTTTTTCACGACCAAAGAAATCGGTAAGGGAACCGGTTTGGGGCTGGCTTCCGCATATGGAATCATCAAAAACCATAAGGGCATCATCCGCGTCTATAGTGAGCAAGGTCATGGAACCACATTCGTTATCTACCTGCCTGCATCTCAGGCCGAAGAAAAAGACGAATCACAAATAGATTATACAATAACAAAAGGCACAGAGCAGATTCTGCTTGTCGACGACGAGGAAGGGCCGATTCAGGTCGAAAAACTCATGCTGAAAGAATTGGGATACCGTGTTATGACGGCCGCAAGCGGCAGGGAAGCCATCGATATTTATGCCGAACATACCGATACAGTGGATTTAATTGCGCTGGATATGATCATGCCCGAGATGAACGGCAGAACCACCTTCGAGGAACTGAAAAAAATAAATGCTGATGTTAGGGTTTTACTGGTAAGCGGTTACAGCCTGAACAAACAGGTGGAAGAGATGCTCGAGCTGGGTTGTAATGGATTTATTCAAAAACCGTTTGACATAATCGAACTGTCCCGGACCCTGAGGGGTGTCTTTGATGGCGAATAGCGCTGCCGGCAATCCGGCTGAGTCGGACAAGGCACTCAGGGGCAAAGGCGAATAATCCACGTTGATTTTGTGATATTTTCGAGGGAAAGCTTTTTCACTTTGATGAAGGGCCGAGAATAATTTCAATGCGCCGGTTCTGGCGGCGTCCTTCCCTATTTTTATTGGGCGCAACCGGCCGATAAAAGCTGTATCCGTGCGCCGAAAGCCTTTCAGGCTGCAATCGGCCCTCTTTTTGAAGAAATCGGACCACCGCCGCCGCCCGGGCGACAGATAATTCCCAGTTGCTCGGAAATTTTTGCTTTAAGGCTGGACCTAAAGGCAGATTGTCTGTATGTCCTTCGACCAGTATGCTTTCATCGTTGTGCCCTCTGACGGTTTCGGCCATAATCAGCAACAACTGCTTGCCTTTTTCATTAATCTCAACACTGCCTGAATCAAAAAGAATTTTATCGATGAAGACAACCTTGAGGGTGTCTTCCATTTCCACGATTTCGATGTCCTGGGCGGCAATCTCATCTTTTAGGCTGGTTGCGATGGTCTTTTTGGTGTCATCCAGTAGGCGAATGACTTTATCCTGAAGCTTTATTACGGATTTCTTTTTTTTAAGATCGTTGTTGAGTTGCTCGACGTTTTGCGAAAGCCGCAAATTGATATTCTTAAGGTAGGTGTTCTCTGCTTTCAGGTCAGCCAGTTCTGTGTTACAGCTTTTTTGGGTTTGTTCGAGTTGAACCAATTGGGCATCAAGACTTTTAATCTTTTCCTGGGCCTCGTACAGTTCAATCCGGACATGCTTTAGTTCCGTATTCAGCAAAGCGTTTTGATCCTGCAGCTGCGGATCGGATACGCAGGCCGTCAGCAGGAGAATAGCCAAACTCAAAACGCTGAGAAAACGCTTATTGCCCATTAGGTGATTTCCGTTTTGGTAATTAGTGTTTGGTATTTAGTTTTTAGTGTTTGGTATGAATATTTGATTTTATATCAGTTTGTTAGAATTCTAAACACTAAACGCCAAATACTAAACACTCTCGTAAAAAAAAAATTGTTTTCTGATTTTTTTTTCGAGACAACAATCTTTATTTATATCAAAATTTTCGTAATTTTCATAATTTTATTTCTTGGGTTTTACATCGGGGCATTAAAAGATTGTGCATAGCCGGTAAGCTCAACGTAGCCCGACCCTTTTACCGGATGTTTCCCGACCGAACCGTTTATTGAAATGCTGCCCTCCCAATATGTCACGCCGGTGGTTGCTTGCGTCCGCATTTCCTGATCCGATAGGTTGGCCTTTGCGGTTAATTGAATCGCCAATGGAAAAACGGCGAGTCGCCAGTGCACCGGATACACGGCTTGGGAACGGGGACTTTCCCAGGAATTCAGGACATCTACCCTGAAATCGTCTTTTGTCAAATGTCGTGGATTCCCGGAACTGTCGATAAACGTCCCGCTGGAGGCCTGGCTGAAGTGCCCCTCCTCAGTCCGCAACAGAAAAAGCATAATCTCGGTTTGATCGGAAAGTTGCAGGCTGAACCAATCCCACCCAATAATTCCCGGCTCCAGGAGTGCCGTACTGAACTCGTGATCCATCCAACTTGAGCCTCTAACCGCAATCGTATTTCCGCCAAGCGTTAAAGACCCCTCGGTTTTCAATCGCGGAAACGAATAATAACAACTGGCACGTTCAGGGGTTGAACCTTTGCGGCTGTATCCCCTCTCACCATGTAAAACAGGCGGCTTAGCGGGTTTCAGCGTCAGCTGGTAGGAAAAATCATCGGTTGCTGTTTTGAGCAGATGTCGGTCCGCTTCTATTTTAGCCGACCAGTTTTTGATAAAAATCAGGGTATCCATCTCTTCTTGAGATACCCCTGCCATTCCCAGAGTTCCCCGGGCCATCAATTCGGATTGCAGATGCCTTTTATTAAAAATATCTGTAATGGCCGCATGTCCAAGATAAATTTGCCGGGTGCGCCAAGCTGAAGAGGGGCGTGGCCAACGCTTCTCATCAGCCGGGGCAGTTATCTGACTTCGGAAAAACGTCAGCTGAAAACCATATCGATTGCCGGTTTCAGCTTCAAGATTACCGGTATAATACCACCATTCGGTACGATAACCCGAATGGGATCCGTGATCTTTTGGAAAAACCAGATTGCAGGGCCCGGTCACTGATAAAAAATCAGGTTGATCCTTTGCAATCGCATTATCACCAGCAGCAGTGTTGATCAGAAATAGACAAAGAAACACAAAAGCAACTTTTAGGGATAATTCAAAGCTCAGAAAGTTTTTTCCGCCATGCCCGCGTATGCGGGCATCCAGGCCTCGTCGCCGCACAGGCGGAGATCCAAATATAAAAACACTGGATTCCCGCCTTCGCGGGAATGGCAAGCTTGGAATAAAGAAATTCACTGGCACCTCGGATGATTGTTGCATGAAAACCTCTGCGAACTCTGCGTCTCTGCGGTGAATAAAGTCATCTTTCCCTTAAAAGCGTTGCCGGCGGTTGTCGGAAAACCATCTTTACGGCCGGCAGCGCTGCGGCAAGGGCCGTTATGATAATCAATGGAATCGACAAGCCCAATGAGCCCCAGTCAACACCGTATAAAAAGGTCCAGCCGAACGATTGGCGATTAATCACGTAAACCAGCAGATACGACAGAATAAAGCCGCAGACAACCCCGGCCACTTCTCCGATGATCACCATAAAACCAGCCTCCCAGAATATCATCGTACGAATCTGCCGAAAACTCGCACCGACCGCAAACAGAGTGTTTAGCTGCTGAGAACGCTCAAGCACCATTACCGTTAAGGTTGTGGCAATCCCCAGGGCAGCAATCACCAGGGCAATTAGAAGTAAAACCGTTGTCACAGCAAATGTTTCGTCAAAAATTCTCAAAACAGCGCTGCGCAGTCCCTTACCGCTGTACATATCGACTTTGTCTCCCATGCGGTCAATAATTTCATTGCGGAGTTTTGCGACCGCCAGGTCCAAATCCTGGGATCGGTCTTTGAAAAAAAAACGCAATCCGCCCCAGTAGGTTTGATGATACTGCGCATTAAAATGCGGCATGGAGTAAAAAACCACACCACCTCGCGTTCGATAATCACGAACAATTCCTAAAATCGGCAGTTCAACATAGGATTCCTTGATTTGGGCTTCGAAAACATCGCCGACGGTTAAACCGGTGCGATTTGAGAATACCTCTGAAACAATAACGCCCTGACCGCCCTTAAGCATGGGACGGATTTTATCCGCGTCTCCCTTCAGCCAGAAAAAGGACGCGTATTGCATAAATTTCTGGATGTCCAGCAGCTCAAACTCATAGGGAAATTTCCCATAGTTTAAGAAAAACCGCCGATTGGGTAAAATATCCACTTCGGATGTAAAATCCTGCAGATTGTCAATAATCTGCTGCGAAATGGGATATTGAAAGCGATTTATCTCTCCCATTTTGGAGGTTAAGAATAAGTCCCCTTTGATGGTCTCGTAGGTCCAGTATTCCACTGTCTGGCGAAAGCTGTAAATCATAATAACCAGAGCTGCAAATAAGGCCACAGCGGTAATCAGGGCGCCGACCGAGACCGCCGTACGTGTCCCACTGTCTCGAATATGGCGGCTGGCGAGGTAAGCCGGTATGCCGGCCCGCCGTAGCAACAGAGATGAAAATCGATCGCTGATTCTTTGAATAGCCCAGGGTGCCAGCAGCGAAAAACCGACAAAGAGCAGCAAAATAGCCAAATAGCCGGGCAGCGGCATATCCAGAACTGCCGGAAGCCGGGATAAAGGCATCACCAACAGGATACAGATAAGCCCGCCAAGGGCAAGCTGGCGGGGTGATTTTCCGGGCCGCATACCCAGCTGAGAAATCTCCAGCGCTTCTTTAGGGGGTACCTGCATTGCCTCTCGGGCGGGTTGATAGGCCGCTAATATTGAGATGCCGACGGTGACAGCAAAACTGAAACTAATTTCAAAAATACTGAGAGAAAGCGTTTCCACCTGCACGCGCACAAAAAGGGTGGAGATGGTTTGACTCACGCCTTGCAGCAAATATTTAATCAGAAAATTGCCAAGGGGGATGGCCGCCAGCCAACCGGTGATCCCCAGAAAAGCACCCTCAGCCAAAAAGATAAAAAAAATGTGGTAGGCAGAGGCACCGGTGGACCGTAAAATCGCCAATTCATGACGACGGGAGGCCGCATTTAAGGCCACCAGACTGTAAACCAGAAACATTCCGACAAACAAAGAAGCAAAACTCAAAATGGAAAGATTGAGTTGGTAGGCCCTGATCATCATCTGCCCGCTTTCGCGCGTGGCGGTGGGCGGATTTAGCTGAATACTTGCAGGCAGCATTTGACGGATATCGGCAAGATCCTTTGGAGTGGCAAAAGGTTTCAGCTTCAAATCGATTCGATCCACTTTACCAAAAAGTCCGGTGAATTCCTGAAAAGTCGCAATATCAGTCAGCGCGATCCTGCCCCCTTCTGCCAGCGCCAGACCTTCCGGCTCCAGTTTCCCGATGATTTCAAAGTTTGACCTTTGGCGGACATGCTCAAGAAGCAACTGATCTCCCGGTTCCCGATTTAGCAGGCGCGTCAAAGGTTCGCTTAAAATTATCGTGTCGGGTTCTTTTAACAGATCAAACCATACAACGGCTTTTGGGTCCGTTGTCGGGGCAATCCGCCAGCTGCGCAGGGGACGATCCAGGATAGGATCAAACCCGATGAGAAGAAAAGGTTCTGAGCCGGCTTGGGCAATGCGGGTATAAGTGGACAAAACCGGGGATACATTTTGGATAGCCCGATGATTCCACAGATGGGTGATCAGATTTTCGGGCACATGTCCACCGGGCCGGGTTATGACATAATCGGCCTGACCGGCAATCAGATCCATGCTTTTGGCAAATGAATCCAGCGAAGCATTAACCGAAAGACGTACACTGCTAAAAACGGCCGCACCCAAAGCAATCCCCAAGAGCACTGTTGCAATCCGCCCCATGTGTTTGCGCATATCCCGCAGGCTGAACCAGATAAAGAGGCGCAAAAAGAAAAATAAATTTCTCATGGGCGGTCCGTAAGCATACCGTCTTTAAGACCAATTTTGACCGAAGCCATTTCATCCGCAAGGGTGCTGTGGGTCGCAATCAAAACGGTGCGATTCCATTTTCGATTCAGCTCGGCCAGCAAATCCATAACGATTTGCCCATTGCGGCTATCAAGGTTTCCGGTGGGCTCATCGGCTAAAATAATCGCCGGATCATTGATAAGGGCTCTGGCAATGGCCGTGCGTTGCATCTCCCCGCCGGAAAGTTGTGCCGGAAGGTGATTTAAACGCGTATCAAGCTCTAACCATTCAAGAAGCGCCATGGCTTTGGGTCGAATTTCAGCAATCGATTTGCCGGCCAGGAGAGCCGGCAGACAGATGTTTTCAAGGGCAGTTAAGGTCGGCAGCAAATTAAAAGACTGAAAAATCATGCCGACAATCTGCCGACGAAAGTGGGTCAATTGGCTATCGGATGTCTTGTTCAAGTCATGGCGGGCGACGATCAGTTCACCCCGGGAGGGCCGATCCAGGCCCGCCAGCAATGAAAGCAAGGTACTTTTACCGGAACCGCTGTTGCCCTTGAGCACCACCAGTTCACCCCCTGCGATTTCAAGATCAACCAGGTTAATCCCGACGACCTCGCTGTCACCCAATTTGTAGATGCGGGTTAAACCTTTGGCCGAGATTACGGGTTGTGGCTTCTCAGAGACCATAGTCATTAAACCGTTTAGTGCTCTAATTGAGCCAAATCTGTTCAATAAAAAGTTAATTGTTATTTGTTATTCGTTATTAGAGTTCGACGATCACCTCGCCTATGAATTCGATGAATGGTTATCTAATAAAAAGAGATTTTATTCCGCCGACCGATTAACCAATAACAAATTACCAGTATCAAATAACGACCGATGGAGTTAAAACTCCATCGGTCGTTATTTCGCCAGAAAACCTTTCTCAACCGCATCATCAATGAGGCCGGAGACATAATCCCATAGGAAGCGGGAGCCGTCATCGACCGGCTGCATCCTCGTAATAACCTGGTTTTTCCGGATGCCATGCTTTTGCCAGGTGTGCCCGCGGGTAAAATAATTGTGTAAAAACGGCTGCAGCCGATCCAGGGCATTGGCAAATTTTGATTCAGGTGTATCTTTCTCTTCGTATTCATCCCATAACGCCCGAAATGCATCGGTCTGATCCGGTGGCAAGATGTTGAAAATTCGATCAGCGGCTTTGGTTTCACGCATTTTTTGACCACGGCCGCCAATTTCATCATAGCAGTACGTATCATCGGCATCGATTTCGACCAGATCATGCGCCAAAAGCAGTTTTATCACCTGCAAAAGATCCAGATTATCTTCATCAGCATACTCGGATAAAACCAGAAGGATTAAAGCAATATGCCAGGAGTGCTCGGCGGAGTTTTCCTGACGGGAGACATCTAACAATGTGGTCCTGCGGGAAATTCTTTTGAGCTTGTCCGCTTCCAGAATAAATTCAATTTGACGTTTGAAGCGCTCACCTTTTACGGACTGGATTTTGCGCTCCTGACGATTAGCGTCGGTTTTACCTTCACCTTCTGCTTTCAGCATAAGCCGTCTCCTCAATCGGCATTAATGTTATCACTTACAAGTTTTTACGCCTGCTCTGCTCTGCTTTGTTTTTCAAGAGCATCTACCTTTCTAACGTAAGCCTGAATATCACATTTGCGCTCAAGTCCGGAGGCGGCCATGTAACGGACCTTGCCGAAAATGGGCCGCTCGAACCAGGCTCGGTCGTGAACCCCGAAGACCCAGGCCACCCCGGTGTATGAGTTGGCATCGCGGCCGTCGAGAAAATATTTGTTGTTGATGGCCAGGGTGGTTTTAAAGGCCTGCTCAGGGGTCTGAGACCATTCCAGAATTTTTTTGCCCCAGTACATACGCATGTAATTGTGCATGAACCCCGTGAACCGCATCTCCCGCATAGCCGCATTCCAGTAATCATCGTGGGTCCGTGAATTTTCAAGCTGCCGGCGGGTATAACGATATTCACGCCGGTCTTTTTTATGTTCGGCCAATGTCTTTTGCGCCCATGCCGGCAGACAGGTATAGGCGTCATAGTCCGGTGTATAGAAAACAAAATTCATGGCCAGCTCACGCCGCACAATCAATTCTTCCAGATATGCCTCGCTGGCTTCCTTGAAACGCTTATCCGTTTTCAGTACTTGTAAAGCCAGATATAGCGGGGAAATTTGACCGAAGTGCAAATAATTGCTCATATGGGAGACATCATCGGTCTGAGGCTGGTTGCGGTTTGCGACATATTGCTCAAATCGGTGGCGTAAAAATTTTTGAAATATTTTTTTGGCCCTGGAAGTACCGCCCGTGAAGAATTCCGACACCGGCAGAACGCCTTTACTAAGGGACAGCTTCTTTGCAACGGCTTTTATGTCACTTAGATCGAGCCCGCTTACCCGCGTCTTTAGAGAAGGCTTTTTTATTTTGGTCGGTTTAAATTCAATAAGGTAATCTTTGAGGCATTTATTAATTTTAGGGCGAATGGTGCGGGCCGCGTATTCGGCCTTGCTGGAGACCACTTCGAGCGGCACAACCACATCGCTTTCGATCTGAACCACCCTGCAGCCGGCGTTTCGGGCGACTGTTTTGCGCCACTGTCTTTGATGCTGGAGGTAACCGCGATCGCACACGATCAGGGATGCCTTGCGGCCGGCTGAAAGTGCAACGTCAGCCGGGTTTCCCTTTTGAACCACCATCTTGATGCCGCGCTTGGCAAGTGCGGTCTGGGTCTCCTGAAGTCCCTCCAGCATGAAGGTGTAATGGCGCAAATTGGCTTCCGGATAATCGTCCATCAGCCCGAAGACGACGACAACCCCCTGCCCCATTTTATTCGCCTGTTGAACCGCATATTCCAGGGCGTGGTTGTATTCTGCCCGTTGGGACTGCTGCATCCAATAGAGCACATAAGTGCCACGACGGAGATCAAGGCCATTTAGAATTTGAATGCGTGAATGGTGGATGTCCTTAAGATTCATATGGTCGCCGCTGATCGCCCCGGACGTGCTTATTTTTTTGATGCCGCATCGAGTTTCTTTTGCAGCTTCAGCCAGTCGTTAAGCTCCAGCAGTGTCTTGGATAGATTATACCGGCCGTCGGCAAATACGCCGTAATCGCCCCCGCCGCCCATTGATGAAGCAAATCGAATCGTATTGGAGTAGAACAGCCAGGTTTCGCTCCACTTCCTTTCAATGGCTTCATCATAGGGGCTCTCCTCTCTGTCTGCTAAACCGAGCTTCCAGATATCTTCCATGATCCGGGTGGCAGCCAGCGTCTTGGCATTGGTCTCTGCGATGGCGTTTTCAAAGCGTTGCCAGTGGGCATTGACCCATGACGTATCATGGCAATTCAGACAGGCGGCTTGCATCGCCTGCCTGCGGGTGTCCTTTTCTTTTTCATCGATCAGGAATTTCGTGGCCAGGCCGCCTGCAAAATCGGTCGGCAGCGGCAATCCGTCTTTGTTACGGATAATGCTGGTATTCGGCTCGGCAGGATGCGGATGAGCATAGATCAACCCCAGTATACGCCACGGCAGTCGATTGTTCATCTGATGGGTCCGTTCAACCACCACCTCCTCATCGGCGTTGGCCAGCAAGCTGACGTGACAGGTGGCGCAGGTGGGGGCCGTAAAATCTTTGCCGATGGTCCACGGCACGGCCTTAAAATCCCAGGAGGAATGCTGGGTCGCAAAGATGTTGCCGTGTTTGCTGGCGGCATAGACTTTGAACGCGGGCACATCGGGTCCCACATGACACTCTTTGCAGGTGTATGGCTTGCGGGCCATTTCGATCGAAAAAGCGTGACGGGTATGGCAGGCCGAACAGGCTCCTAAACTGCCGTCCAAATTTATGCGCCCCACGCCCTGATTGGGCCAGCCTTTAATGATCGGAAATTCCAACTCACCGGCGGCTTCAGTATCTCGGGTTTCATACCCGTTAAGCTCGAGTTTGGTGCCGTGGCAGTAATAGCAGGCTTCGGCTTTGGTGGCATCGTTGGACGGCGCCAATTTTAACTCTCCGTTTTGGTATTTTGTAGCTGCCAGAATGCTATGTTCATACTTTTGATGGAGTTTATTATCGGCTAGATTGCCATAGGCATAGGCCATGATATTTTTGGAATATTGCTGCCTTTCGGTCGCATGACACGTTTGGCAATCATCGGGGCTGACCACCACATGAATGTCATAGCCGTTGTGATCAAACGTATCCGCATGCGCTTTGGGCCGCAACGTGTGGCACTCGGCGCATCCCACCACTACATTTTGCAACCTTTCAGGAACCGATTTGCTGGAAACTTTGCGGGCAATGCCTTCCACCGCCATAGCTTTTTGGGGAGTGACCACGGCGTGACGGCTCTTTTGCCAGTCATTGACAATACCCGGATGAATTGAAGCATGGCAATCGATACATTCAGCCGTTGCATCACTGATCGCTACTTCTGCCGCTATTGCGGTTGCAGCACCGAAAAAACCAACCAAAATCAAAATTATCATGGTTCTAATCTTCATATTCAACTCCTGTAAAAAGCGTTAAGGTCGAGAATCCTTTTTTAGCGCATTGGTTCCGGTTGCACAATTAAAATTTATCCAATCATCAACCGTCTTACGGCCGATTCGTCAAGTATACACCGGCAGACACCAGCAGGGTCCCGATCAACAGGGAAAGGGTCAGCGGCTCTCCTAAGATCAGAAAAGCCAGCAAGATGGCACTGATGGGCACAAAGTTGATGAACAGCCCGGCCTTGGTGGGCCCGATTTGGTTGATACCTTCATAGAACCAGACAAATCCGAGCACAGTGCCGAAAAAACCCAGATAAAAAATATTCCACCAATCGGAAACCGAATAATAAATACAGTCTGCCAATCCCTCTCTTAAGGCAGGCACAAAGAGTAAAATAGTGCCGGTGAGTGCACTGTAGGTTACAGATGACAGAGGCGAAAGATCGGCCATAACTGCTTTTCCCAGCAAGGAAAAAATAACCCAGCTAAGCACGCACAGAAATATATAGAATTCACCCGACCCCAGATTACCCTGTAGGATTTCAAGTAGATTGCCTCTGGATATGACGATAATGGCCCCGGATACGGATATAACAATTCCCGTAATTTTTAATGAACTTAGCTTTTCTTTAAAAAACATCGCAGAAAAAAGAGCGATGAAGATGGGGTTGTTGGCGATGATGATGGCAGCACGACTGGCTTCGATAAGTTTCAGACCTTTAAAAAAAAACAGGTTGTAGCAAAACACACCGGTTAATCCGAGAAGAAGGACCGGTAGAATTTGTCTTTTTTTTAAAACTGTAAATTTGCCTTCAGCCTTCCAGGTTAAGAAAACGAGGAACAGGGAGGCGATCGCGAACCTGAAAAATGCCGCAGAAAAGGGGCCGACATTTTGAGCCAGGCTGCGCCCGGCCACAAATGTCCCGCCCCAGAAAATTGCAGTCAGCAACAATTTTAAATAAATAAGCATTTCGGTATACGATTCCAGAGAGAGCGAAAATGAGCAGATTAAATTTGTCGGGCAGGTGTGCTAAGGAAAGGCTCAAATACAAAACACGAAATACCAAACACTACCTTTCATTATTTTCATTTTTCACCAGGCTATCAATGATTTGCTGGATGGCCTCATCGGCTTCGCCGGCCGATAAGCGCGTTGAACCCGCCCCCCGGTGACCGCCGCCGTCAAACTGGGCAAGCATCAAACCGACATTTACGCTGCATTTGGGGTTAAAAATACTGTGCCCCACATTCACCACCACCACATCCTTGTTGGGGCCCTCGTAGCGAATCCGCACATTGACAGCCGACTCGGGAAACAATGAATAAACCAGAAATCGATTTCCACCCGGAGGGTTATCAAAGGGTCGGAAGTCCGTAATAGACACTTGCTGATTCAGTCGCGTATGTTCTCGTAAAAAATCCACATAGCGGTCATTTTGGGAAACCACTGTTTGACAGTGCTGCTTTACCTCGGCATTTTTCAAGACCTGATGAATATCAAATTCGCTGAAAAGCTCGACCAGTAGGTTCCAGTATGGTTCGTTGGGTTGTACCTCGTTTGAAATGGTCAGCGATAAAAGCACGTAAGGATAATTTTCCGGGTGAAGAACTTCGTCCAGGGTTAAGTTGGCCGAATCAATCTTGTCTGCGGCCTGCACCAGCTCGCTGTAATCCCGCTGGAAGCTGCTTTGGTAGTATTGAAAAATGATCCCCGCAGCCGACGGCGCAATTCGAAAGGCCCCTTTAAATGGCTTGTCGATTTGATTGGTGAAGTGATGATCAAACCATAATGCACACCCCTCGCTGTATGGCAAGTTGGCAACAATGTCCTCGTTTTGGATCTGGACCCGGCCTTTTTGCACATCATTGGGTTCAACCCAGACGACAGGCTCTTTAATATCCAGTGCCTCATAAAGCAGAACCGCACAAACGATGCCGTCAAAATCCGGTCGCGTAACAATACGCATTGAACTACCCCACACTAAATTTTCCTAAAATGAGCGTTTCAAATTTTAAAAAGGGTTTTTGTAATAAATTTTAGGTATCACCTAAAATGATCGTTTCAAATTTCAAAAAGGGTATTGATGTTTTGGAATGCTTATCTTAACCTAAGTCGAGCGTTCCAAACTAAAACTATAGCCATAATGTTTTCAAATTACAAGGAGGATGAGAGCAATGGCACTTTATCTTATTCAACATGGTAAAAGCCTGTCGAAGGACCAGGATCCGGATCAGGGGCTGTCTGCGGAAGGAATTGCAGAAACCGAGCGGATTGCCAAGCTAGCCAAAGACGCTGGTGTTGCAGTTTCTCAAATAAGACATAGCGTTAAAACCAGAGCCCGTCAGACGGCTGAAATATTCGCCGGAGCTTTAAACCCGAAACAGGGCATCCGGGAGGTCAACGGGATCAAGCCTTTAGACGACGTCGCCGCGTATGCTGCTGATATCGACCCGGCTGAGGATATTATGCTTGTCGGCCACCTGCCGTTTATGGAACGCATGGCGGCTTTTCTGATAACGGAATCGATTGACAACCCGGTTTTTAAATTTCAAAACAGCGGAATCGTGTGTCTGGATAAAGACCCCCAAGCGCAAACATGGGTTATCCAATGGGCCCTTATGCCCAAAATCGGATAGTTTTGGAGGAGAAAAATGAATTTTGAATGTATTCTTTATGACAAAGAACACGGCATGGCGACGATTAAATTGAACCGCCCCGAGGTTTTGAATGCGATGAACAAACAGCTTTGGCAGGATTTTAAGGCGGCTTTGGAAGATGCCGGCAACGACCCGCAGGTGAAGGCATTGATTATCACCGGCGAGGGCCGGGCCTTTTCTACCGGAGCCGATTTAAAAGAATCGAAAACCAGGACCATAGAAGAATATCGCGACTACCTGGTCGAGCTACAGGAAGCCTCCAGGAAGATCATCCGTTTTGAGAAACCGACCATCGCAGCCATCAATGGATATGCTCTGGGTTCAGGCTACGAATTAGCGCTGGCCTGTGATATTCGCATTGCAGCCGAAGAGGCCCAAATCGGGTCTCCCGAAGCAATGGTCACATCTTCCATAACCGGTGGCGCTTTTCGATTGATTCAAAACTTAATTGGTCCCGGCAAAGCCAAAGAACTTCTTTTTACCGGCCAGTACATCGATGGTAAAGAGGCCGAACGCATCGGTTTGGTCAACAAATCCGTTCCGCTCAAGCAATTGGAATCAGCCGCCCGGAAAATGGCCGAGCAAATCGTCGCCAATTCAGCCATTTCACTCAAAATGATCAAAAAAGGTTTGCAGATGGCCCAGAGTGGAGTAAGTCTCGACGCCCTGATGGATTTTGAAATCGAAGCCTGCCTGACCTGTGTGTCCACCAAAGAACGTCAGGAATCGTTGCAGGAGTTTGCGGAGCGGAAGAAAAAATAGATTTAGGTATTAGGTTACCCACTCGGATAGGAGACCCAATGAGTTTAGAACGCATTTTAAATGCCGAATCGGTTGCCATCATCGGCGCCTCCAAAAATGAAACCAAACGCGGCTATCAGACGATCCGAACCCTGCTGGAAGAAAAATACGAGGGCAGAATCTATCCGGTCAATCCCAAAGAAAAAAGTATCCTGGGATTTAAATGCTACCCGAGCGTAAGGGATATTGCAGAACCGGTCGATGTCGCCCTGGTCGCTACCCCGGCAAAAACGCTGCCGTCCGTGCTGGAGGATTGCGGTAAAAAAGGTGTAAATGGGGCGGTCGTGCTGGCCGGCGGGTTCGGTGAAATCGGATCGGAAGGCCGCATGCTGGAAGATAAAATGGTGGCAGTGGCCAAAAAATATCATATCCGGCTAATCGGTCCCAACACATCCGGCATGCTCAATCTCAAAGACAATTTGAACCTGGTGGGTTTAAAAGATGCACCCCGGGGAGATATCGCCCTGCTGACCCAGAGCGGTAATATGGCTCTGACACTGATTACCGAAGCAAAAATCAAAAGCCGTAAGGGATTTTCCTATTATGTCGGCGTCGGCAATGAAGCCGATATCAAGTTTCACGAATATCTGGAATTTTTCCGGCAGGACCCGGACACCCGGGCCATCTTGATGTATGTGGAAGGCATGCGCAACGGTCGTGAATTTTTGCAACAGGCCCAAAAGACGACCCTGGAAAAACCGATCATCCTGCTCAAAAGCGGGCGCTCGGCCACCGGGAAGCGATCGGCCGGTTCCCACACCGGCGCCCTGAGCCGGCATATCCGAGGTCGCAAAGGGAGCTTTTAAACGCGCCGGTATCGTGGTTATTGAAAATTCGGATGAGCTTTTCCCGGCAGCCGAAACCCTTTCAAGCCTGCCGCCCATTAAAAACAACAAGGTTGCCATCCTGGCGGACGGCGGCGGCCATGCCACCATTGCGGCGGATCTTTTAACCGATCTGGGTGTTGAACTGCCGCAGTTAAGCGAAAAAACCAGAACCCGACTGCAAAAAATTCTTCCCGCAGCAGCCTCGGTGCCGAACCCGGTTGATGTGGCCGGCGGTACCGATGCGGATCCATCTGTCTTTGCCGATTGTGCTGAAATCATTCTCAAAGATCCGAATGTCGGTGGTCTTTTAATCGTCGGCCTTTTCGGCGGTTACGGGATCCGCTTTGCCGAAAGCCTGTCCTTGATGGAAGAAGATGCCGCCCATCGCATGGGCAAACTGGTTAAAAAAAGAAATAAACCGATTGTGCTCCACAGCCTTTACAATTCCGAAAAACCGCATGCCCTGGATCTTTTACGATATTACAACATCCCGGTTTATGACTCCCTCGATATTTCAGCGAAATGCATCGCGGTTTTAGCTGAGTACGGCAGTTATCTGGGCGGCTACCATGGAAAAATCAGCTTCGAGCTGAATTGGAAAGCCAAAGCCAGGCCCGAAGGCGACAAGATCATTAAAAAGGCCCTGCAGGATGGTCGCCGTGCGCTGCTCGAATACGAAGCCAAGAAACTGTTTGAAATTCACGGAGCCCCGGTGTCGCAGGATTGTCTGGTGCAGAGCGCCGATGAAGCGGTTCAATGCGCCCTGGATCTGGGGACGGATGTCGCCATGAAAATTGTCTCCCCTGATATTTTGCACAAAAGCGATGCCGGGGGCGTGCGTATTAAACTTGCCTCTGAAAAAGAGATCCGATCCGCCTATCGCGAAATCATGAAAAACAGCAAAAAATATGATGCCAAAGCAGATATTAGAGGCGTTCTGGTTTCCCCCATGGCCGATGAAGGCGTTGAAGTTATTATCGGCACCAAAATCGACGATCAGTTCGGGCCGGTAATCATGTATGGCCTGGGCGGCGTTATGGTCGAAATCTTAAGGGATGTGGCCTTCCGGGTATTGCCGCTTTCGCCCACCGACGCCCGTAAAATGATCGAAGAAACCAGATCCTTTTCGATTTTAGACGGCGCCAGGGGCACGCCAGCGCTGGACAAAAAAGCGCTGCGCAAACTGTTAATGCTGTGCTCGGACATTGTTGAATCCTATCCTCAAATTGAGGAGATGGATCTGAATCCGGTAATTGTCCATGAAAAGGGGGTCAGCGTCGTGGATGCGCGCATCATACTGAAGGCAGAAGCCCGCTGGTAGGTTTGCTTGATTGCGGAATTCGGATTGCAGATTGCGGATTGAAATGACATACTCAGCTTTTTGTCCGACAGTTCATTAGTTCTTTAATCCGCAATCCGAAATCTCAAATCCGAAATGGATATTGCCCTATTCCTCCAAAACTCCGATATTGATAAAGGAGAAAAATTACATGAATGAAAAGATTGTTACCCCAAACGCCCCGCAAGCCATTGGCCCTTATTCCCAGGCAATTCGATTGGGTGATTTTCTCTTTGTTTCCGGCCAAATTGCAATTGATCCACAGACGGCAAACATCATTGAGGGAGATATTGAAGCGCAGACCGGGCAGGTCTTAAAAAACATAGCGGCCATCATCGAAGCCGCCGGTATGTCGCTGCAGGATGTGGTTAAATGCACCTGCTTTTTGAAAGACATGAACGATTTTGTAAAATTCAACGGGGTGTATGAAAGTTACTTTGGCGAAATTCTACCGGCGCGCGAAACCGTGGAGGTTGCACGACTTCCAAAAGATGTGCTGGTGGAAGTGTCAGCGATTTGCGGCAAACAGTAAGCAACCCAACAGAACATATAAATGCTTGGGCAGGCTTGGATTTCTATACATTGCGTTCTTGGTTTTGCCAATATTGATCCCGAAGCTCTCGTTTTAGAATTTTGCCGTAGTTACTTTTGGGAAGATCGTCTACAAAATCGACCGACTTGGGTTTTTTGTAGCCAGCAATATTTTCCCGGCAAAAGTCGATCAGATCCTTCTCCGTGGCTGTTTTTCCCGGATTCAGAGAAACCACCGCCTTGATGGCCTCACCCCATTTCAAATCCGGCACACCGATCACTGAAACCTCGCGAACTGCGGGATGCCGTATTAAAACTTCCTCGATTTCCCGGGGGTAGATGTTCTCACCCCCGCTGATAATCAGGTCCTTTGAACGGTCCATAATGAACAGATAGCCGTTATCGTCCAAGTAACCCACATCGCCGGTGTGCAGCCATCCGTTCTTGATTGTGTCTGCCGTTGACTCTGGGTTATTCCAGTATCCTTTCATCACCAGATCTGAGCGGGTGGCGATCTCGCCAATATGACCGGGCGCAAGTTCGTTTTCCTCTCTACCGAAAATTTTGACCTCCACATCGGTTCGGGCAAAACCGGCTGAACCAAGTCGCTTGATTTCCTCCGGGCTTCCGGCTGTCTTGTGGGCCCAGTGGGGTAGGTAGGAGATGGTCATCGGAGATTCACCCTGGCCGAAGAGTTGAACCAGACAGGACCCGAACTTTTCGATGGCCTTTTTGAGATCTTCCACCAGCATTGGGGCGCCGCCATAATTAAGCGATCGTAAAGAGCTCAAGTCGTAGTGATCCACTGCGGGATGATCGATGAGCATCTTGATCATAGTGGGTGCGCTGAACATATTGGTTACCCGGTACCTCTCGATTGCTTGAAACACTAACTCCGGGTCAAAGGATTTGGAGGCCAGAATGACGTTTGTCGCCCCTTTCCCGATGTTGGGCAAACCGTAAAGCCCGCTTCCATGCGACAGGGGAGCCGCGTGGAGAATGACGTCATCCGGAGTAAAGCCCGGAGCGATGTCCGCATAAAAATTCATGACCATTGCCAGCAGGTTACGGTGGGTTAACATGGCGCCCTTTGGCATACCGGTGGTTCCAGAAGTGTAAAAAAGCCAGGCCAGATCATCGGAAGAAACGTCCACGTCCGTAAACTCGTCGGCTGCATCGGCGAGAATGGACTCATAATCGAAAAGATCACCGCTGGCACCCCCCAAGGTAATGAGGTGTCGGGCGTTGGGGATTCGATCCCGCACCTCCATGATTGCGTTATTGAATTCGGAGGAAAGGATCACCGCCCGGGACTCGGAGTGGTCGATGATGAAAGCGAACTCTTTGGGATGGAGTCGGAAGTTGATCGGCACTGCGCCCAGGCCGCCCTTGAAGCAGGCAAACAATGATTCGTAGGTTTGCGGATAGTTGTATTGGAGTATCGCAACGTTTTCACCCTGTTTAAGGCCTAACCGCTGCAACGCATTTGCCAACCGGTTTACCCGGGCATCAAACTGAGCGTAGGAAAGCTGTCGGTCTGCGTGTATGAAGGCCGGCTTATCCGGAAAAATGCGTGCGGTTTTGGTTAGCAGCATACTAAGGTTCATATGTCCACTCCTCCGTGTCTTCGGTGGGCATTTTGATAATCTGTTGATTCTTATTCACATTGTCCACAAGATGCAACTGTTTGTTTTTGATACGTTCGATATTGGTGTCCAAATTCAAAACTCAATCGGTTTCAAAAAGAGTACACCACCATAAATGGTGTTCTGCCATTTTCGGATTGAGTTATGGATTGCGCATGGCAAACCGATTACTTTTTAGCGGTTCGATTTCTTTACATATCGTGCCTAATTGATTTTTTGGAGATGCAAGAAAAATTTGAGATTAGCGGAAGGAAGGTGAATTTTTACAAAAGGTTTCGATGTACATAGCCGAAACCCATCATTCAGCTGTTTTTCACATTACGTTAGGAAATCCTAAATTCCGTATATTCAACACGCATCTAATGCATCCGCTAATTTTTGAATACCCTCCAGTTCAAAGTCTCCCGCCATTTGAACAATCTGTTTACTCAGCGGTAGGCAGGAATCCGATTGATCTTTTATTTCCTCTGCGATGGCATTTAACGTCGTGACATCTCCCATCCCTGCTGCATCGCGGATGCGTTTGGCAATATCGTGAGCTAATTCAGCAGGGATAGTTGCAATCTCTTCATCGGATAGTTGACAAACATTTTCTTCTGCGGATACACCAAGGCTCTGCACCGATTCCAGGGCTTGATCGAGAGCATTTTTAAGCTCCGAAAATCTCAGGTTCAGTTTTTTAACCGGAGGCGCATTCTCTTCACCTTTCTTGACAAGTTTTTCAAGATTCACCGCAGCAGCCTGCAGGTCTGTGGCCGCAAGGTTGCCGCCCAACCCTTTGAGATTGTGTACCAGACTGTGGGCTTGATCAAAATCCGCGGCATCAAGCGCCTGCCGAATTTCATTTGCTACCGTGTTGTAGTCGGTAGCAAAACTCAAAAGCAACTTCCGATAAAGTTTTTTGTTTCCTTGCAATCGCTTTAATCCATCTGTCAGATCAAATCCCGACAAAGATTCCGGAAGTTCATCTTCTGCCGATGCCGCCTTCAATCTGGGTGGCTCCATCCTGAAATAATTCCTGCCACTTTAAACTGACCGCTGCCTCCACGGATAGAGTGGCCGTTGTATAACTGCCGAATTCTTTTGCCACCCTTTTACATTAAACCAGCCTGCGGCGCTATCATGAATATTGGCAGAAAGTTCGAAACCACTCCTTTTATAACGCGGTATCTGTTCTCTGTCCTAGCGGCCCGGATAGGCTGGATCAAAGGGCTTCTATCCAGAATAGCTTTGCATGCAGCGATTTCTGCACTCAGCTTTTCGGTAGTCTGAAAACATCTGGGTGCCGGTGTCTTCACGGCTTTTGCCCCCTATTTTCATCTTTTAACCTGGGTTGGTGTGAATCTGCGCTCGCTTAATTGTCGATCAAAAATTCCCGATGCACATTATACAGTTTGCGAACGAACGTGTATTCAAAAGGAGACCCGGTCATGAAGTAGCGAAACGATTCTTTGTGCCGTTTGTCGATCGCGTAAAGACCCGTGAGGCTCCAATACAAGATGTCCTCATCACTGTCGTCCATGTCCAGCTCTGCGATGAGCTGCTTCACCATCCAGCTGTAAACAATGCGTGTCCACCACCAGACCGCCGGTGTCCCGCAGGTTGGACGGCCCCAATATGGGCAGCACCAGATAGGGGCCGGGGCCCAGACCGTAAAATCCCAGCGTCTGGCCGAAATCCTCGTTCTCACGCTTGATGCCTTCATAGGTGGCCACGTCGATGAGCCCCCCCACACCGACGGTCGTGTTGAATGCCACCCGGCCGATGGTGTTGACGACTTTAACGATCTTGAACTGCAAGAGCGAGTTCATCAGGTTGGTGATTTCGGTCAGGTTATTGAAAAAATTGCTGACCCCGGTCTGCGCCAAAGCCGGCAGGAAAAACTCATACACCCGCACGACCGGCAGAAAGACGTATTGGTCGAAGATGGCGTTGAAGTTGTAGATCCGGCGGTTCATCGGCTCCCAGGGGTCGTAGACGTAGAAGCCCTGTTGCTCTTTGGGCAGGTCCTGTTCCGGCATGGTGCGCCTGGCGGGGATGATCGGCTCCTGCTGCACCGGTGCGGTGGCGCAGCCGGCCATAATAACCAAAAAAATGAGCAGCGTCAGATTGATAGCGCGCTTCATGGATATTATCCTTTCAATATCTTGAAGAAATTGAGCATGTCCGCGACATTTTCCGTGTAGCTCATGTTGCCGCAGTGACCGCCGTAGGGGTAAATTTTGGCCCGGGATCCGAACACGTCCTTCAAAAAGGCCAGATCCTGCGGGGTCAGGATCAGATCGTCCTCGTTGCCCATCAGCCCGATCTTGGGGCTGGTGCGCAGGTAGTCCTCGATGTGGCGCAGGCTGTCGATCTCGATCGCCCTCTCCTGGGTGAGCTCGGGGTATTTGGCCTTGTAATACGGGAACAGAAGCTCGTCGAAATAGTCGACGAAAGTGGTCGTGCTGGTGAGCCTGAAGTAGTCGTAGAGTGAATCCGCGGCCTTCAGCTTCAGGTTCTTGGGAACGATCAGCCCGGCGTTGGTCATCACATCGGAGGTGAAAATCATGTTGTTGGACGAGATCCGGAACGCGGTGCCGATCATGGTGGCCAGGTTCTCCCGCTTGGGCGGCTGGTCCTTGGGCATGGTCCGGTAGACTTCGTAGAGGAAGTCGTGGCTGAGGTCGACTCGACCCATCGTCTTGTAGACTTCGGAGAACCGGCCCAGAGACTCGCTCGAGCCAGGCGCTCCAATCCTGCAGCCCGCCGGGCAGCGCGGCCAGAATCATCTCGTCCAGGATCTTGGCCGAGGTGTACAGGCTCACCGGCGGGTTGATCACCAGCACCTTCTTGAAGTTGAAGCTGCGCCTCTCCTCGTCCAGCTTGGAAACAAAGGCCGCCTCGGCTCCCCCCAGGCTGTAGCCGGTCAGGTAGAACTCCGAGACCTTGATGCGTCCCTTGACCTGCTCCCAGGCCATCGTCCATCACCCGGTACAGATCCTCGGCGTCCTTGATGATGTTGCCCGGCAGGCTCGTCTTGGATGCGGTGGTGATGAAATTCATGCTAGGTGGGCGAGGAGAGGCAGATCACGTGAAAGCCGGCCTGGTAGAAAATCCTTCTGAAAAAAGATCATGTTCGAGGAGTAAAAACTGCTGCCGGTGCCGGCAATCACGAAAATCAGCGGTGCTTCGCACTTTCTGGTAGGTCAGCGAATAGCGGAACTCCCTCTGGTAACAGAAGACATCGCGGGATGACGCGTTCGGGGAACACCTTGAAGCTCAGCATCTTATAGTCGATCTTCTCCGGCAGCTTCGGCTGGAACTCCGACGGGGTGCCGATAACCGTCGCCAGGTAGGGATCCTTCAACGGGTAGTCGTAGGCATCCGCATGGCTCCAGGCACCCCCCATCAGAAAGATAATAAACATAAAACCATGAAAAACGTTTCACGGGGCCTCCTTTCATATTTTCATCTTTGTATTCCGACTATTGCCGAGTTGCGCTCAGCGTTTACTCTTTGTACAAAAAAATACATTTTTACGGCTACTGCCGCTATGAATGCCCTATAATCAGACGCGGGTAAAAATCGATGCTAATTGCAACCTATCCCGGTTTTCACCCTTTTGGGGGTAGTGCCCGACTGTTTCCGCCTGAATTCGTAATCCTCAAAGTTCAGATCGCGTCACCAGACGTATTTTCCCACAACAGCCTGGAGTTCTGCCAGCGGACCGAGCTTGAACGGCGTTACAACCTCTTCGCTCACAGTAATATCCTTTTCGAGTTGCTCTCGCAGTTTCCTCATAAAGAGAGTTGTGGAAGCTCCGTGAACGAATAGGGTAATCTCTTCGCTGGTGAGCATGCTTCGCGGCGTGAGGTTCGCCGACCCGATGGCAACTATCCGGTCGTCTGTCATAATCACCTTGGCGTGGGACATATGCGGATACAGGAGAACCCTCGGAACCTTTCCCGATTCCGAGTCCAGCAGCCGGTTAATCGTTGCCATGTTGGCATAGAGGTGGGTGTCAGGGACTTTCGGCAATATAATCTCCACCCGGACGCCTCTGGCAGCAGCCTTCTTGACCGCTTCGATAACCTTGTCATCGGAGAAATATGCATGCTCCATCACAATCCTCTGCTTGGCATTTTGGATTATCTCTATCGTTGCAGTGCGGATCTCTGTTTCCTTGTTGTTATTGACGGTCAGCACCAGTGGAGAAGAGACCCGCCATCGAGAACGTTCCAGAACCTTTTTTGTGAAGGCTTCCGTCCAGAATTTGCCTCGAAGCAAGACCATGAAGTCATGCCACTGCAGGCGGTATTCATCGGCAATGTTCATCCCGCCGAAGATCACGCTCCGCTCATCAAAAATGCAGTACTTACTATGATCCGTGTCTGCTAACAGATCGGTAACCACCTGGATATTTTCATAACCCTTCAAACCGGTCCTGGTGAATACGGGGCTCGGTTTGCCCTTGATCATATCACCGAGTTCGAAAAACGTTCCCAAAGTATCTTTTCTAACGGCAACCCGAACACCTCGGTCGGCAGCAGCCTTGAGCTTCTCTACCACCGCCTTCCCGGTGCTGTCATCCTTCCAAATGTAAGTCTGGATGTACACGGATGATTCAGCAGAATCGATCAATGCAAAGATCTCTTTGAAAGCCTCTTTCCCGTCTACCAGGAGTTCCAGCTCGCTCAAATCTTGAGCAGGATTTGCGAAGAATTCCGGCGACAATACAGTCGCAGGTTCCGGACCCAGCCCCAGCGGATTGAAGACGAAAAAAAACAGGGCAACCGTCAGCAAAAGGGCCAGGATACCCGAAAAAACAGAAATTTTTTTAGGCACCGTCATGGGCAAGTTTTCTCTCCATCGGCTCGACAGACCCGATATGTCAGATGACATGAAAGAATTGGTCAGCGATGTCCTGATATTTGGCGCCTATAACATAGGCTCAAAGTTTTAGCGGAACTCCTCATAGATTGAAAAACCAACACTTTTCTCCTAAATCTTGTAATAAAGTACTGTCAAATCATCTTTGTCAAAAGGCAATTTTCAGCATTTTCTATTTGTCCGTTAAGCGCCATTAAAACTTATAAAATACAAGAATCCCGCCGCTGAATTGATTCGCATCGCCCTCATCGTCGACCACCGGGCTGTCTTCAGCATCGCCTAAAAGGTGCTTGTAGCTTAACAGGCCCATGAACCCCCACTGCTCCCAGGGTTTATATGAAGCCGTAAAGAATGTCGAAATTTCTGCCAACAGCCTCTCGAATCGCAAAGATTCGTTTCTGCATGCGAATTGATTTCTATGGCAGCCACATGGTCCTCTCATATTTGTGAGACGAAAAGAAACCGCGTCTCGTAAGCACCAAATTTTGAGCGTAGCCGCGCAAAAATACTGTAGCCTGTACTCGCTACCCGGCATACAGCCATGATTTTCAGATCAGCATCGCTTCGGTTAGAAGCTATACCACAGCGATCACAGCGTTTTCAAGCCATTTCAACAGTTTAGGTTGATAAACCGGGCCGAGAGGTCGGTCAACAATCCCTTTTGCATGCGCCGAAGACGGTGGCAGGAATCCCATGCAGGTCACCACCTGGCTGGTTCGCAATACAGCCGGCGGAGTGATTGGTGGTGTTGAAATGATTCGGGATGTATCGTCGATGCTGGTAGATCTCTAACAAACCAAACAGATTCAATCTCACAACCTTGAACTGGATCTTACCCATTATCCACGTTTGCGGTTCTCGACGTTTTACATGCCTTTTGTGGAATTATTACAATTTCATATTATTTCAGAAATCCGCCATATTTGATAGCGCTTGAATTATCAGATAGTAAAATACGAATTATTAAATAGTTTATAACTAATTAATATTAATAGAAAAATTAGCATTTGTTACGTATAGCGTGAAATTGGGGGAGACTTAAAATATGTTAGATATGGTGATGCATGCTGCAAATTATATGGAGGGCGATGACCCATTGCGGCATACAAGTCGCTTTTGGCTAAAAAAATATTGCACCAATCGATTATTTCGCATCCTTGGATAGCTCCGGATTGACTGACATTAAAACAGCCCGCAGTTTCTGGATGTAGTCAGAGGGAAATGTCCAGATCGGCAATTCAGCATCTTTTTCCAGCCCGCGTTCAGCCGGTTTCAAATTATACAGCAGCGAGAGCAGAATATCACTGCTGGCCCAGGGGCTCTTGCGGAAATAGGCATGACCATTTCCGGTTGCCGCCCCTTCAGCTTCGGTTACATTAATGACATGCAGATTTTTGGCCTGACTCAAAAAATCCACCGTAACAGGGGAAATTTCGTGGTCTTGCGGCATCTGACCAAGCCGATCCCGCCGGAACAGCCATTTTGAAACACCCAGGGCCCGATCGGATTTCGACACATAAACCGAGAGGGTTTCGGGCACCTTCAGCAAGCCGTCAACCACATAAGCTCCAAAAAGCTGGCGGTCAAAATCACTGCCAACCAATATAACATGACCGATTCGTAGTTTATTTTGAATGCTTGATTTGTCCTGCTCAGTGTAAAGTAGAGCCAGCTGCAACAGTGTGTTGATAACCACCCGCGTACCGGCACTGTAACCGATGATATGGATGCGCTCGGCTTCCGTTTCTTCAACCAGGTATTTCAAAAATACTCGCAGATTATGAGCAGAGAGCTCGGCGGTTTCGATATCCGCAAAATAAGCCCATTTAATGGGGGTTGACGGCCAGGCATAAGCGATAAACACGCCATCATAGCCGAGAAAATGCCACAATTCAGTTGCCACCAGCAAACGGAAATATATCTGAATTTTAATGTTCAGCAGTTGCCCAATCCGGTTGCAAATTTTACATAAAATTCGTCATATTAAATGCGAAAAGCTATCTTCTTTTCTCTGTCATCGGATCTCTGTCGACTGCCATCTGCCCTTCGTCTCCAGCTAATTGGGGCGCTTCTTCAACCCGCCGAAATCTGGCCACCACTGAATTTCTGACATCTCTGACAATTAAGTAGAGCGCCGGCACGTAAAGCAGCGTCAGTAAAGTTGCCGCCAGCAATCCAAAACAGATACTGATCGCCATCGGGATTAAAAATTGAGCCTGGAAACTGGTTTCCAATAGAATGGGTAAGAGTCCGGCGATGGTGGTGATGGAAGTCAGCAGAACCGGTCTGAATCTGGCCTTGCCGGATTCCACCACCGCTGTTTCAATATCGACACCGCTGCGCACCGCCCGATTGATGAAATCGATTAAAATCAGTGCGTCGTTGACCACAATTCCTGAAAGGGCCACAATTCCAAAAATACTGATGATGGTAAATTCCATTCCCATGACCAGGTGGCCGAAGACCGCCCCGATCAGACCGAAGGGAATTGCCATCATGATAATTACCGGCTGGATGTAAGAGCGGAACTGGCTGGCCAGCAGGAGAAAAATCCCCATCATCGCCAGTAGATATCCGGATTTCAGACTATCAATGGACTCTCCGGTGCGTTTCGCCTGGCCTTCCAGGTCAAAAGAGACGCCCGGATAACGCTCTACCAATTTGGGCAAAAAATTGGCTTTCAGGTCAGCCACAATCTGGCTGGCGTTGGCAGTGGTTTCATCAATATCCGATATCACCGTCACGGTTCTTTTGCGATCCACCCGATTGATGGTCGAATATGCCCGGCCGTGCGCGATATCGGCTACCTCTTCGATGGGAATTTCCTGGCCCGCGCTGGTCCGAATCCGCATTTCGTCAAACCCGGAAAGGCTGCTGCGCTGCTGATCCGCATATCGGACCATGACCTTGACATCATCCCGGCCACGCTGAATGCGCAGGGCCTCTTCGCCGTAAAAGGCCTGGCGAACCTGTCTGGCAAGCCCCCGCATGGTCACCCCGATGGAGCGCGCACCTTCTTTGACACGCAGCTTTTTCTCCTGCTTGCCGGGTCTAAAATTGTCGGAAATGTCATAGGTGCCGGGGTAGGTCTCGATTTCATTTTTGAGTTCATCGGCCGCCAGGCTGAGCTGGTCAAAATCGTCTCCGTTCAGTTGAATTTCAATTGCATTTCCGGCCGGCCCCCCTTCCAGCGTAAAAAACGCCAGGCGATCGATTCCGGGCAATTCGCCGACCTGACTGCGCCAGCGGTTCAGAATTTCATTTGTCGATATTTCCGGCCGTTCGCCGGAGGTCACCAATTCCACCCAGACCTCCCCGACATGGCTGCCGATTTGTGGGGGTTTCCAATCACGGCGCGGAATCAGTCCCACCAGGGCGAAGGTGTTTTGAACCAGATCACCGTTTTCCTCTGAGAACTCAGAAAATGCCGTATTCAAATCAAAGGCGTTTGTTTCCAGATGCTGAACGGCGGCTTCGGTCAAGCTGGCCGGGGTGCCCAGCGGGTAGTTGATTTCGGCGATGAGCCAATCGCTTTCGCCTTTTGGGAAAAAAACAAAGGGCACATATCCGCCGGCCACGATACCGAGACTGATGATCAAAACACCGATGCCGATAGATAATGTAAAATATCGATTCTTGACGACATAATTTATGGCCGGTGAATAAATCCGCTTAATGGTGAATTGCAGCAGTCCCTCGATGCGCTTTCGCAAACGTTCATGCCACGAATCCAACTTGCGCTTTTCGTTTCTCGGATTGCTTTAAGGCATGGTCCAGGTGGGCGGGAAGAATGATCAGGGCTTCGCCCAGGGATACGATTAAAATGATGATAACGGCCATGGGCATGACAGCGATGAATTTGCCCATGATGCCCGCAATAAACATCAACGGCAGAAAAGCAACCACCGTGGTTGAAACCGCCATGACAACCGGTCCGCCGACCTCCTTTAGGCCATCGATCACTGCCGCTGAAGGTGATTTGCCCCGATTATAGTGGGTATAGATGTTCTCACCCACAATAATGGCATCGTCCACCAGGATACCCAGGGTCATAATGAACGCAAACAGTGAGATCATATTGACGGTTTGACCAAAGGCATTAAGCACCAGAAATGCCCCCATGAATGAAATGGGGATGCCGATGGCCACCCAGAAGGCCAGCCGGAAATTCAAAAACAGGGCCAACGCGATAAACACCAGCGTAATTCCCTGAAACCCGTTGCGCACCATTAAATCGATGCGATCGCGCACCAGGACTGACAGGTCGCCCCAGATGGCCAGATCGATATCTTTGTTCATCTTATCGTTATGGGCTGCGACGTAGTTTCGCGCGATGTCGGCAATTTCAATGATATCCTGCTCGCTGGTGCGGCTGATCCGCACAACCGCGGCCGGTTTGCCGTTAAAACGGGCCTTGATGTCGACATCTGTAAAACCATCGATCACGCTGGCAACCTGCCCGAGTTGCACCACGGTCCCATCCGCTAAGGTAATCAATGGGATGGCTTCAAATTCCTTGCCGGTATAAAGCTGGCCTTTGGATCTGACCAGAATCTCCCCCTGCGCGGTCTTGATCTTTCCTCCCGGCAGGTCAATACTGCCCGTTTGAACGGCGTTGACCACCTGGTCAAAGGAAAGTCCGTAGCGGCGCAGATTGTCTTCGGATACTTCAACCGCGATTTCATAATCCCGCACGCCGACAAGTTCGATCTGGGTAATTACTTCGGGCTGCCTGAATTTTATTGCGGAAAAAAAACCTTGCTCGGTTGCAGATTTCATTTCCATCTGAGAAACAATACGCGGATCCAGCAGATCGGCGCGGATTTTTTCAGCCGCTTGTCGCAGATCTCTTTCAGCAACATTCCCGAAAGCGGCAATATAAATGGTCGGATCCCGGTTAATGATTTCAAGTACGAGCGGCTCTTCGGCTTCCTCGGGGAATGTGTCGATGCGATCGACTTCTGCTTTAATCTCATCCAGTACTTTGGGGACATCCGTACCGGATTCAAGCTCCACCACGACTTCGCCATTGCCTTCGCGAGCGGTGGATATTATGCGGTCGATGCCTTCGATGCCCTCGATCTGCTCTTCAATTTTTATGCAGATACCCTCTTCCACCTCTTCCGGGCTGGACCCCGGGTAATCCACGCTGACAAAAATCATATCCAGCGCAAACTGAGGCATCATTTCTCTTCGCATCTTCATCACCGTAAACAGCCCGGCCACGATGATAAAGACCATGACCAGATTAACGGTCACGCGATTTTTAATGGACCAATTGCCTAGTTTTTTCATGTTCTTTCGCTGCGCGAAGCATAGCGCAAAGCGCATGGCGCATAGCGTAGAATTTTTTACTGTAGGATCCTAACGCTATTCCCCATGCCCTATGCCATAAACTATTTGACCCTAACGAGCATGCCTTCCGTGGCATCCGACAATGGGGTTTTGATAATGCGCTCGCCATCCGACAGCCCCTGACTGACAATGACGGAATCTTTAAACGTTCGCAGGATATCGACGGACTTTATTTTCAGGCGATCACCTTCAACCGTATAAATTATATCTCCCGGATAAACCACATACCGCGGGAGCACAAATGCTTGCTCGACGTCTTTGCCTTTAATCTTAACGGTGACAAACATTCCCGGCCTCAGGCGCAGTGCGTTTCTGTTTTCTCCGGAGTTTGATCTTGCGTCAACTTCGATGACAACCGGCAGGGTACGGGTTTTGTCATCCATCTCCGCTTTGACCCGGGACACACGCCCCTTCCAGGACTGCTGACGCGCCTTGATTTTCAAAAATCACTTCCGCCTCAATGCGGGCATCCGCATTCAACTCCGCCGGCAGCCATTTAAAATCCTTGACTGGAATCCGCACCTCGATATCCAGCTCGCCGGCGCTGTAAATCCGGCCCATGCTCTGTCCGATCGTCACATGTTGCCCGACTTCGATGGTTTTTTCGAGAACCCAGCCGTCAAAAGGAGCAACAAAAGCGGATCTTTCCAGATCCAGTTTGGCTTCCGCAAACATCACTTTGGTCATGTCCCGCTGGGCCAGCAACTGCTCTTT
Source organism: uncultured delta proteobacterium (assembly GCA_963706575.1). Lineage (GTDB taxonomy): Bacteria > Desulfobacterota > Desulfobacteria > Desulfobacterales > JAHEIW01 > JAHEIW01. The sequence continues at coordinate 74,387 of CAVPNL010000018.1, forward strand.
TTGCGGCCCTGTCAGGGCCAGCTGATTTTCAAGGGCCTGTAAACGCTCCCGGCTGGCCAGATATTGCTGCTCGGTCTTGTCCAGGGTCGACTGGGCGATGACCTTTCTATCGATTAGTTTTTTCAATCTGAAATATTCACTTTTGGCGAGCGAAACATCTGATTTTGCGATTTTGATGCGCGCCTGCAGGTTCAAGACCTCCTGTTCAAGGCGTTTGATCTCTGCCTGGGCCTGCTTAATCTGCACGTTGCGGTGTTGCACTTCCAGTTCGTATGTCCGCGGATCAATCTGGATCAGCCGGGTTCCCCGGGTTACAAAATTGCCTTCCGCAAAGGATGCGTCAGTGGCGGCAATCTGGCCACGAACTTCGGCAACCAGCAGCAGTGCTTCACGCGGTTTGACAGTGCCGTAAGCCTCGATGACCATCTGCACTTTTTCAGCCCTGGCCGCAAATACTTCGACCAGACGGCCCCTGTCTTCGACAACGCGCCGTTCGGCTTTGGGCCGCAGGATAACCAGAACCGCAGCAATGATGATTGCGACCAGGATAACGACAAAAACCCGAATCGTCTTAAAGGTGGCCCCTTTTTTCATGACGCAAGACTCCATTGAAAGAATGGATTGATAATTACTTCAGACCGCTAATACTCTAAAATAGTTAATCGATATGGATTTTGCAACCGCTAAGCCTTTTCCGCCTGACGAGTTTTTATCATAACTTCGTGAGAGCGACGATTAAATTCAATTTTAAAGATGGATAAAAAAAATAGCCGTCTGCTGGCACCATTCACACAGACGGCTACATAAAGACTCCCCCAATTTTAGAGATGATTATTTACCTTCTTGGATTTTTTCAGTCAGGACCGGCACGAAATCAAGAAGATCTTCGACAACCCCGACATCCGCTACCTGAAAAATCGGCGCTTTGGGATTCTTATTCACCGCGACAATAAAAGGATTCCCTTTTAATCCGCCCAGATGCTGAAAGGATCCACTGATGCCAAGTGCCATGTAAACTTTGGGTTTAACCGTCTGACCTGAAGTCCCGACCTGACGCGGTTTTTCAAGCCATTTGGCATCAACGATCGGCCGGGAACAGGAAACAACACCTCCCACGGCCTCAGCCAGTTCTTCAGCAATTTCAATGTTATCCTGATCCTCGATACCGCGGCCGATTGAAACCAGGATATCCTCTTTGGTAATGTCGACATCACCGGCTTCGGCCGCTACGACTTCCAGAAACCGTCGACCAACCGTAAGCTCTCCGATTTCAGATGATTTATCGATCACCTGCCCGCCGGCCGACTGGCTTTCATCCGGCTGAAATACACCCGGGCGAATGTTAATAACAGCACCGGAAACAATATCAGCGAGCACATGCGTGCTGACCTGCCCGCTGTATTCCTGGCGTATCACTTTAAGATTGTCGCCTTCCATTCCCTCAAAGCCGACGACATCGGATACAAAAACCGAATCCAGCTTAATGGAAAGCCCGGGAGAAAGATCCATGCCGAACGTATCATGCGGAACCAGCACAATGGCATCCGGGGGCAGAACAGCCGTCAGCAGCTTTCGAATGACTTCGGCATTGGGATAGGCCAGCGCCTCGTTATCAAACTTCCACACCTCCGCACAGGAGGCAGCCAGCTGATTGCAGACCGTATCCAAATCGGCACCGGACCCGGTAACGATTGCGGTTGCCGAACCATCCGGGTGGATTTTTTGGGCGGCTGAAATAAGTTCTAAAGCCGTATCATCGGCAACACCATCCTTATGTTCAATATATGCGAAAACCTGTGCGGCCATTATTTAATTCCTCCTTTGGCTTTTAATAGGTCAATCAGTTTTTCGGCAATCTCTTCACTGCTGCCGTCAAGAATTTCAGCGCCTTCGCCCATCTCCGGAATAAAATAATCGATGCGTTTAACTTTGGCGCCGGATTCACCCACATGTGCCGGGTCAATGCCAAGAGCAGAGGCTCCCCATACCGGTATGTCCACCGAAGCAACTTTGCGGATGCCGCGAATGCCGACATAACGGGGCTCGTTGATACCGGTTTGGATTGAAAGCACACAGGGAAGTGCAATCTCGTTCATTTCCTGATTGCCGCCCTCGATTTCCCGGCCGACTTTAAGCTGGCTGTCGCTTAAAACCTCGATGGAGTTTACCACCGATGCATAGGGCACATCCAGCATGGCGGCCAGCATGCCGCCGATCTGGCCGGCACCATCATCCGCCTGCGCACCGGTCAGGATCAGGTCATACTTCCCCTTTTCGACCACCGCCTTCAAAATGGCGGCAACGGCTTTTCCATCCGATCCCTCAAAGGCATCATCGGACACCAGAATGCCGTTGTTGGCGCCCATGGCCATTTCCCTTCTGACGACCTCTTCAGATTCCTCGTCACCCAGGGAAACCACCGTAACCGCACCACCTGCTTTGTCGACAAGCTGAATGGCCTCTTCGACCGCATAATTGTCCCACTCGTTTACCGAGTAAACCAGATCATCGCGCTCGATATCGGAACCGTCGCTGTTGACCTCGATCTCATTTTCAGCGGTGTCCGGAACCCTCTTCACGCATACGAGTATCTCCATTTTTACCTCCCGATGTCGTTAACATTTATCGATAAATTCTAAAGCTCAACTTCTTTGTAAAAAATCCTAAATTCGAATAACGAAATTCGAAACAATTTCGAAATTCGTTATTCGCAAACTGCTCATAGCAAATGTTTTTTTGATCAAAATGGCCGCTTAAACGGTCAGTTGCGGTACTGACATCTGTCACCTGTCCTCCGACTCCTGACTTCTGTCCTCTGATACCAGATGCCGCTCAATGAGTTCGGTCAGATCCAGTGCTTCCATCTGCCCTTCCAGACCGCTGACTTTGATGGCATCTTCAAGGTTGACCAGACAGAACGGGCAGGCGGTTACAATCACATCGGCGCCGGCCTTTTTGGCCATCTCCACGCGCAACACGCCCATGCGCTGGTCTTCTTCGGGTTCATAAAAGAGCATCAGCCCCCCGCCGCCGCAGCAAAAGGAACGGTCCCGGCAGTCTTCGGTCATTTCAACCCGTTTAATTCCGGGAATCGAATCGATGGCCGCGCGGGGCTCATCATAGACATTATTGTGCCGGCCCAGGTAGCAGGCATCATGATAGACATAAATTTTTGAAGCATCTTCAACCGCTTTGAGTTGAATTTTGCCGGCTTTGACACTGCGCAAAATTGTCTGGCTGATATGCTCCACCGGCGGAAGATCGGTATAGTCCTTTTTTAAAGCATTGAAGGCATGCGGATCGGCGGTCACAATGCGTTGCGCACCCGAATTCAGGATGGCATCCGTATTTTGATCCCTTAAATCCTGAAACAGCATCTCTTCGCCGAAGCGCCGGGCTTCATGACCGCTGTCTTTTTCAGCTTTGCCGAGAATGCCGAAATCAATTTCGGCCGCATTCAGAATTTCGGCGGTGCAGCGTGCAATTTCCTGCATGCGGTCATCAAATGAAGAAATACTGTCCACAAAATACAGAGTTTCTGCCGCAGCACCCTTTTCCAGAATTTTAGCGCTGCAATCTTCCGGAAGTTCCTTGGTCCAATCCGCGCGCTTTCTCTCCATCTTGCCCCAGGGATTGCCGCGTTTTTCAAGTGAACCCAGCGGCTTTTGCAGCGATTGGGGAACCAGCCCTTCATCGACCATACCACGCCTCAAATCCACCATTTTATCAATGTATTCAATGCCCAGGGGGCATTCCTGTTCGCAGGCCCCGCAGGTGGTACATGACCAGATTTCATCCTCGTCATAAATATCACCGATCAATGGTTTGGCCTCGGCGCCGTTGCCGCCGATCAGGGGATAATGTTTAAAAGCATAATCGCGGCCCTTGATGGAAATAAATCGCGGCGACAACGGTCGCCCGACCGCATTGGCCGGGCAGCGGTCGGAACAGCGGCCGCAATCCGCACAGGTATAGAAATCAAGGATATGCTTCCAGGTAAAATCCTCAAAAACCTTGACGCCAAAAGAATCCAGGTCATCGAGTTGCTCATCTGAAATGCCGTAGCGCACCGGCTTAACATTGCCCTTTTCAACCCGCATGAAAAATACATTGAAAATGGAGGTAATCACATGGAAGTGCTTGCCCAGCGGCAGAAAGCAAAGGAAAAAGAAAAAGGTCAGATCATGGATGAAATAGGTGATCAGATGCGTATTCTGCAATGCCGCCGGAGAGGAACCGCTCAGCATATGGCTGAAAAACCAGGCAAGGCTCAGTGGGGCCGGAAGCTCGGCATGCAGGCCCTTTTGGGTCTGAGCCGCGACCAGACTGGCTTCGAACAAGCTTTCCGAGAGCATCAGGGTTGATATCAGGCCAAGGACAAATACGGCTTCAGCGGTATGATCTTCTCCGTATCGGGAAGGCACGCTATAGCGTGCGGGTTTAAAAATGCCCCTGCGAACAGCGGCGATGACACAGGCAATTAAAACCCAGGTGGCGGCGTAATCTTTTAACACGCTGTAAATCTGGCCGAAGATCCCGCTGAAGCCGGGCAAAACAAAATTTTCGGAAAAGCCCAGTATGACCAGCTGGGTTGAGCGTGCGCCCAGGATAATAAAGCCGGCAAATATGAAAATGTGTAATACGCCGGCGAGCATATACCGGGGCTGACGCCACTGAGCCAACCAGATTTTTAAAATCAGGCCGACCCGTTGCCCGATGCAGCAAAAGCGATCATCGGGAGCGGCCTTGAAAAGGGGTGTCATCCTGCGGATAATAATGTAGGCAAACAGGGCCGTACCGACAACCGGAATCAGGATGGCAAAAACGGCTGTCGGAATACCGAATATCGAGGCCGCGGCCGGCGAAGTCAATGCGGATTCCATTATTATGGTTTTTCCCCCTTTTTGTAACTTAACTGATCTTTTTCGTGGCTGGAAGCCACTCCCACATCGTGTTGCAGACATTAATACGTGGGATCCCGCCTCACGGGAGATTTACCAGCAAGTTTATCGATGATTCATAATCGGCAGCCTTTAAACCAAGGGAGCATGCATATCAAAAATATCATCGTCAGGCAATAGTTCTCATCAGGTTCAGAGGTTCAGGATTCAGAGGTTCAGGGTTCAAGGTTCAAGGTTCCAAGCTTGAAGGCCAGTTTCATTGGTTAGATTGGTCTTATTGGTTCAATTGGTTCAGTTAAGTAACTAATTCAGCCAATTAAACTAATTTAACCAATAAAACGCTTCAGACTGATGAAAGGATATAATGAAGCTTGGAACCTTTGAACCTTTGAACCCTGAACCTCGGAACCTCGGACTACTTCCCTCCGAAAGCATCTGCTGAAATATCAACTGCCGCACTGTCGGCCGCTAGAATCGCTTCCATTTTGCCGAGGCTGACCGGTAAAATCGAATTCGCGAAAAATTCGATGCTTTTGATCTGGCCTTCGTAAAAGGCCACATCTTTTTTCTTGGCGCCGTTTTCCAGATTTTGAGCCGCCAGGGAAGCCCGCCACAACAGCAGCCAGGCAAAAACCACATCACCGCAAACCTCCATAAAGGAATAAGCGTGGGCAAACGCGTTCATGCGCGTATCGATTGACAATGCCGCTTGACCGATGTGCAACATCACTTCGCCCAGCTTATTAACAGCGGCCTCAACTTTAGCGGCCGTATCTTTCAGGTTCGAAATCGCCTTGGCAGCAGCCAATGTCTGCTGGATCTCGCCCAATAGATCCATAACCGGCTTGCCTTGATTCATGCCCAGCTTGCGGGCCAACAGATCCATAGCCTGAATGCCGTTGGTCCCTTCGTAGATCTGGGTAATCCGGCAGTCGCGCAGCAGCTGTTCCATGGGATATTCCTTGATGTAGCCGTAGCCGCCGTAAACCTGAACACCCAGGCTGCAAACCTCGAAGGCTTTATCCGTCACGTACCCCTTGGCGATGGGAATCAGCAGATCGATTAAACCCTGATGCTTGGCCTTATCCTCTTCTTTGTCACCGGTACGAAGGTGGTCCTCGCAGTTTCCGATATAGTATATGAGGCTGCGCATGCCTTCGACATAGGCCTTCATGGTCAAGAGCATGCGCCGGATATCGGGATGCTCGATGATGGAAACCGAGGGGGCACCGTCTTCGGTAGCTTTTAAAAGATGCCGGCCCTGCACCCGCTCGCGCGCATAGTTGACGGCATAAATATAGGCGGAGCTGGCACATGCCAGGCCCTGGAGTCCCACCAGCAGCCGCGCCTCGTTCATCATCTGGAACATGGCCCGCATGCCTTTATTTTCCTCACCCAGCAGTGTTCCGCGACAATTGCCTTTGCTGCCGAGGGATAAGGAGGCAGGTCGCATTACCGTGAATACCCATTTTTTCCTCGATACCGGTACAGACCACATCATTGGGCTCGCCCAGGCTGCCGTCGTCGTTCACCCAAATTTTCGGCACCAGAAAAAGCGAGATCCCCCTGGTGCCTTCCGGGGCCCCTTCGATGCGGGCCAGCACCGGGTGAATGATGTTTTCCGCCATATCGTGCTCGCCCGATGATATAAAAATCTTGTTGCCCGTAATCGAATAAGTGCCGTCGTCATTTTTAACTGCCGAGGTCGTCAATGCGCCCACATCGGAGCCGGCTTCGGGTTCGGTCAACAGCATCGTACCGGTCCATTCCCCGGTGAACATCTTTTTTAAAAACAGGTCTTTTTGCTTTTGGGTGCCGAATGTTTGAACCAGCCGGCCGGCGCCATGGGTCAGACCGGGATACATCATAAAGGCAAAATTGGCACCGATAAAATAATCATTGGCAGCCAGAGAAAGGGTGGCCGGCATGCCCTGCCCGCCCCAGGCCGGGTCATCGGAAAGGGCAACCCATTCACCTTCTTTAAAAAGATCCCAGGCCTTGTGGAATGATTCCGGCAGCGTCACATTGCCGCCTTCAAAGCGGGCGCCCTCGCGGTCGCCGTCGATCTGAGCCGGCAAAAGCTCTTTGACCGCCAGATTGCGGGCCTCGGACATGATCAAATCGATGGTTTTTTTGTTAAATTCTGCATACTTCTCATGTTTGCTCAGGTCTGCGACGTTTAGCTGCTCATGCAGAACAAAATCGATATCTTTACGATCTGCAATAAATTGTGCCATTTTTGATTATCTCCTCGTTTAGATAAAAATTACCGGCAAAATTTTAGCCCGGTCAAATTTAAGGTGTTGAAGGGCCACTATGTCCAATACCATTTATAAAGAGCTCGACCAGTGGATCGGCCATCGAAACCAGGTCATATTCCCCATTCGAGTGCAGCCAGGTATTGATGACTTCATCCACCGCGCCGATGATAAAGCGTTTGACCAATCCGACATAGAGATCCCTGCGAATCGTACCTTCCTGCTGGCCCAGCTCGACGATCTCGGAGATGAGATCCCGATACATCTGGGACATTTCTTTAATCTGCGCTTCCGCCAGACGGCTGTTCTGATGGGTTTCAACCTGGTAGACCACCGCCCCATCTTTGTCGCGCTGAAACTCGGCCAGGTGGCGACGCACAAGGTTTCGCAATTTATCGGCACTTGTTTCAGCCCCATCAACGGCCTCCCTGAAAGATACAAATACCTGTTTGGCCCGAAAACTGAAAAATTGAACCAAAATATCGTTCTTATTTTTGAAATACAGATAGATGGTGCCGTCGGCGACCCCGGCTTCTTTGGCAATCTGGGCAACGGTCGACTGGTGAAATCCCTGCCTGGCAAAAACCGTCACTGCCGCTTCAAGAATCTGATGATATTTATTATTTTTTTCGACACGGTTCGTAGCTTCTCTCACATGTGCGGTCCTTTCAAAAAATAGAAAATGAATGAATGTTCATTCATTTTTTAACAGACATTGTCTCCGTCTGTCAAGCACAAATTCAAAAAATATTTCAATCGATTTTTGTTTTAATTACAGAATACTAATGGATAAATCAGATAAATTATCAGAAAAACAACGCTCTTTTAAGGCGTATATGATAAATGAGCTTCCATTCATCAAGATGAAAGATCTTTTGAAGACATACATCCTTGGGTGGGTTAAAAAATAGCTTGACACAATTTCAGTATTTAATATTGATGAAGAGGTTATTCAAAAGCATTTAGTCAGTTAGGTTGAAACATGATCAAAATGGTAAAGGATGTGCTATGAGTTTAAAAATATTTGATTTGACAGGAAAAACGGCTATGGTAACCGGCAGCACGAAAGGGCTGGGCGAGGTGGCGGCAGTCGCTTTGGCGAAAGCCGGGGCAAACATCGCTGTGTGCGGTCGAAATCGTGAAAATTTGGAAAAAGTCTCGACGTCCATTAAAAATTTGGGAAGAGATTCGGCCGGCTTTTTTCTGGACGTTACATCCAAGCAAAGCGTCCAGGAGGCCGTTGAGCAAATACTCAAGCATTTTGGAAAAGTCGACATTTTAGTCAATAACGCCGGTGTAAACCACCGGGTTCCTGTTCTCGAGTTTACCGAAGAGGCCTGGGACCTTGTTATCAACACGAATCTGAAAGGATATTTCCTGGTCACCCAGGCCGTGGTGCCGCAAATGATCGAGCGCGGATATGGTAAGGTCATCAATATAAGTTCTATTTTCGGTCTTACCCCTCTACCGGATCAACTTGCCTATTCATCATCAAAAGGCGGGGTGAATCAGCTTACCCGGGTAATGGCTTTAGAATGGGCCAAGAAAGGAATCCGTGTTAATGCAGTGGCGCCAACTTATTTTGAAACCGAATTTGTGACTCAAATTAGAAATGATCCTGAGAAATTCAAATTTATTAATGAGCGCACACCAATGGGCCGATGGGGGCAGCCGGAGGAAATGGAGGGAATTGTTATTTTCCTTGCGACGCCTGCCTCGGATTTCATTACCGGTCAAATTATTTACATCGATGGGGGATGGACGGTGTGGTAAATAGAAACCGTCTCAAAAATGTCTTTTGGTCCAATATCTTTGTTGGTGCCTCGTCTCAAATCCTCGACAACCAACAGGTTGCCTGCGGTTTTCGACCCACAAGGAATCTAAGATCAGACGGGGAATCCCGCAACGCGGGAAAACTCGGCCCCGCCGCGATCTTGAACCAAAATCCTATTTTTGAGACGGTTTCAAGGAGGGCAGATGTATTCCATTTATGAAAAAAGACCTTGGTTAAAAAATTACCCTGAATGGGTGCCCCACGATATTGAAATTCGCAATAATACTGCTATAGGCGACTTTATGACGTCTGCTTATCAAAAACCGGACGCACCGGCAGTTCATTATTTTGATGAAACCCTTTCGTACAGAGATATTGACAGATTATCAGACAGTTTCGCAGCTGCGCTAAAAAACCTTGGAGTTGCAAAAGGGGATCGCGTTATTCTGGTTCTTCAAAATATTCCCCAATTTTTAATCAGCACCTATGCTGCCTGGAAAATTGGAGCGATCGTAGTCCCTCTAAATCCCATGTATAAAGAGAAGGAATTGTCTTACTTCTGTGAAAATTCAAATGCAAAAATATTTATCACCCTGGAAGAGATTGCCGGTCAATTAAAAATTTCATTTCTGAAGAAATCGTCAATCGAAAAGGTGATTACAACTTCCCCTTTGGATTTTTTGTCCGACCAGATTAACCTGCCGAAATTGCTAAACAACACCCAAAAAAAATCTGTGCCTGACTGCATTGATATGCTTGAGTTGATCAATCGGTATCAGGGAGCCCAGATCACCTGTTCCAAGATATCAGCTGAAGATACCGCCTATCTCACTTATACCTCCGGAACCACAGGTTCTCCCAAAGGCGCAATGAACACCCATGGAAACATCGCCTTTAATGCACGTGTTTATCAGGCCATGCAACGAATTGATGAAACCGATGTCATTCTGGGTGTGGCGCCCTTATTCCATGTAACCGGAGAAGTGGCACATTTAGCAACTGCTGCGCTTGCGGGCATTCCAGTTGTGCTATATTACCGCTTCGATCCCGCAGAAACACTTCGCTTGATAGAACGCTGGAAAATCACCACCACTGTGGCATCCATTACGGTTTATATCGCTTTAATGAACCATCCGGATATTAAGAAGAGAGACCTTGCCAGCTTTACGAAAGCATATAGTGGCGGAGCTCCGGTTTCAGAGGCTGTTGTAAATCAATTTGAAAAGATGACGGGGCAGTATCTTTACAATGTATACGGCATGACGGAGACAAACTCGCCATCTCACATTGTTCCTTTGGGCAAAAGGGCACCCGTAGACCGGGAGAGCGGAGCGCTTTCAGTTGGGGTCCCGGTACCGGGCTGCATTATGAAGATAGTGGACCTGGAAGAGGATACAAATGAGCTCCCACCAGACCAGATTGGCGAAATCGTTGATTCCGGGCCAATCATTGTGCCCGGTTATTGGCAGCAGCCGGAAGAAACCAAAAAGGCCATCCGCAACGGTTGGTTATATACCGGTGATGTCGGGAAGATGGATGATAAGGGTTGGTTTTATGTCGTCGACCGCAAAAAGGATCTGATTATCGCATCCGGATATAAAGTATGGCCTCGTGACGTTGAAGATGTCATCTACCAGCACCCTGCAGTCAGAGAGACCGCGGTGGTCGGCATCCCGGATTCATACAGGGGGGAAACAGTGAAGGCATATGTGGCTTTAAAAAAGGGGCAGGAAAATTCGATTGGGCCTGAAGATATCATATCTTTTTGTAAAGAACGATTGGCGGCATACAAATATCCGCGTGAAGTTGAAATCGTTTCTGAAATCCCTAAAACATTAACCGGGAAAATTCTTAGAAGAATGCTGCGACAAAAGGAGAAGTAAACCCCGCGGCAACCTTACAAGGACGGGATGCCGCCGGAAACAACCATTTATGCGAAGGCACCAACTTGCATGTACGCATCAACAGCCGTCATCCATCTTTTCGATCAGATCTAGGAAAAAAGGCAGGCCTGATCCCACAATAATGATACCGCCTGCCAGAACAATACCGCTGGCAAACGTCACCGTCTGCCCCATGTATCCGAGCAGTAAGGGGAAAAGCCCACCTCCCAGGACAATGGCGCTCGGTGTCACCCAGGCGGTGGCCAGGCTTCGAAGATTCGGCTGCACGATCCGTGCAAGGGCGGCGAAACCCGCCGGAAAATAGCACACAATCAGCGCCGGTTGAAGGAACACAACGATCTTGAGCCAAAGATCGGAGACCAGGCCCAGCAAGAGGGTGACGATCCCTGAGACCAGGAGAAAAACGGAGATTGCCTTTTTTTCTCCGATTCTGTCCGTCACCCAGCCGGCAAAAAAGGTCATGAAAAGGGCGGATACCTGGGACAGTCCGATCAGCATGTTGGCCGATGCTTCCGGTATTCCCCGTTCGGCGATCAGATAAAGCGGCATCATGGCGTAAATGCCCACCTGTCCACCCATGCCGAGGGCAAAAAGGATGATCATGATCCAGAAGGATCGGCCGGACAATATGATACGGGCCATGGACAGGTCCGGTGCATCCCCCGGAAACTGTCCGATGGTTCCGAAACGGATCAATATCACCGCCGTGGCAATACCCGCTATGGCAATAACCACCATGGGCGCGCGCCAGGAAAACCAGGTCAGAAGGAATACGGTCAGCAAGGGGCCTAAAATAAGGCTCAAGGGCGGAGCCGTCTGCTGGACGGCCAGGGCCTTGCCCCAGTCCTGGCGGCTGACAAGGGCTGTAATGGTGGCCACATTCGATGGCAGATTCATGCCCGCCATAAGACCCAGCATCAGCACAGCCCCCCGTAAGGCCCACAACGAGGTAAGCATCGTGCACAGCAGAAGGGCCAAGGAGGTGCCAATAAGGGACAGGGCGATGGCTCCCTTGTGCTGAATGCGGGATGAGACAAAGCCCGCCGACAGGGAGCCAATAAATACGCCCACCGATCCGGAAAGGAATATGGAGCCGGCCTGGCTGTGGGAAAGCCCCAGTTCACTGCTCATGGCCGGCATCAGTGGAGCGAAGATAAACCGGCCGATGAAGGTTAGAAAGAACAGCAGTGTTAGGAAAAGAATACTCCCGATCGCTCCGCTGAACGGTTCCGGTACAGGGCAGTCTTTGTCCGACACATGAAACTCCTTGAATTATGTGTTTGGCATCTTGTTTAAGACTTTGGGCGCCAGAATGCTGAATTTCGAGTTACTTCCTCCAGTCTCTGAAAGAATAGCAGCGCATATTCGTGCGCCGAGGAAACATAGTGACCGCTCAATTTTTCACTGTGGCGCGAGGTGCTCATAATAGCCATCATATCCGAAACAGGAAGAATTGCCTCCTCTGTACCCGAAACAAACCCTGACCATTTTCTTGCATGATCTTCCGACCGGAAGAGATGGATACGGCTTCATGTAAAGGGCCAATTCTCTTCCCATTGACGCCGAGGTATATCGGTATACCCACAGATGCCGATAGGGGTTTCATTTTGTATGATGCCATCTCGCACAACAACTTGCATGGACTCACCGCAATCCAGACACGGCGCATCGATCTGGACCGACTTTCCTGGAAATACCCAGCAGACCGCCAGGGCTTCAAGACCTCATTGTGCAAACCATTTTTGCTGCCCTTCAACAGTGATACGGTATTGCGTCGGCAAATTGTTAAATGGCGCAAACGACACCATTAAATCCGTATCGGGGTATAACCACATCGGCATCACATTTGTGTTGATCAGATCATGAAGTCGCTTTTTGCCTTCATCTGGTTTTACGCCAAACGTGTTGCCTATTTCTGCGTAATGCGGCGCATAGCCTCTTTGGACAAAAGTTTCCATAATGTAGTGGTAAGTTTTATCTAATTGATCCGGATCCCCCATATCTTCTCCTTCCTCTACTCAATACAGCAAGTTGGTTTATAACGTCAGGCTAACCCACTTAATAGAGCAGGCAATTCGTCCAGCGTTTTGATTTCAAAATCTGGTTGAAAAGGCAAACGTTCTGGCCGCTGTCTTTTAATTTTGCCAGAGTATCCTTCACTTCGGGATAGCATTCCAGCTCAAGATAGGCGTTAATAAGATCGTTTCTCAATTGATTGTCCATGATATTAAAAAGATCCAGTGCGTAATCGAGGGCATCTTGGGTAATCTGCCAAAAATCGGCATGTTTTTTCATCAAACTGCGAAGCCAGGTATATTCAAGCTGCTTGGTGCGCCAGATACTTGATACCTGGCCCGAGACATCGCCAAGGCGTTCACTATATTTTCCGACAGCGGAATGAACATCAAACAATGTTCCATAAGCATCAAAAACGCAGGCTTTTATATTCGGAATCAGAGATTCTTGCGGCATTATGTACCTCCATTTTTAGAGTAACCTCAATTGAGTATTAAATCGATTGGGAGTTGTTGGTTATTTGTTAATTTTTGCTTTCCGGATAACCAGATTGTGTTATTTGGCGAAAGTATGAAATATCTATTGTCCACCGAATGATGAGGATTTTTGTTTCATATCCAAATCCAAAACTCAAGAGATTTCAAATATAGCTTGTTTTTTGATGGTAAATATTAGGGGATTCAAGCAAGAATGATTTAAATTGGAACAGACATTAAGAGGGACCAATTTTAAGAAAGACTCTCTGTTCTGTTTCTTCCTCTTTCTTTAGCAAGATAAAGGGCCTGGTCAGCCTGACGAATCAAATCAGATAGCATCGTCTCGGTATCACCACTTCCGGCCTTCGTTAAATGGAAACCAAGAGATATGGTTATTCGAACACATATATCCTCAAAACAGAACTCAAAACCCTCGATAGCCTTTCGTATACGCTCGCAATGCACCTGCACGCCTTCTTTGTTAATCTCACCACGTGGCAAAATAATAAATTCATCTCCACCATAGCGACCAAACAGATCTTCAGTGCGCTTATTTTCAATGACAGTGTTGGCAAGCTGAGCCAAGACTGAGTCGCCACTTTGATGACCATATGTGTCATTGACTTGTTTAAAGTTGTCGATATCCATCAGGACAACACCGATAGGCAACTTATGCCTGCTGGCATAGGCCATCTCCATTGAAGCAAGTTTGCTAAAGTGATGACGGTTAAATATTCCCGTAAGCGCATCCAAAGACGCTTTTTGTAAAAGCTTTTTCTCCGATCCTATTTCAGCTTCAGTCTTATATTCAATTTTCATTATTGAATGACCTAGCTGAAGGGGAACGCCCGGTAGCAACCTGGTACGACTTATTTTTCGAGCATCAATGTATGTACCGTTGGTTGATCCTTTATCTTCAATCGTAATGGTATGGCCCATCAATTCGACGACACAATGAATGCGGGATATCCGGTCATCTTCAATTCTGATATCTGCCTCTGGAGATCGGCCAATTGTCATAAAATCGCTGTTGAGCTTATGGCGGCAACCACTGTCGTTGCCGATATAAATCACTAAATAGGGGTGACGATCCTCAGAGAGAACAGTAGCTTCGTCATCGAAAGTAATTGTTTTAGACAGATTAATATTTTGGCTCTCTTCCATCAAGAATTTCTGCCGAAACTAATTTGTAGCAGTCGCTGTATAGTTGTTTATATATTGTTAAACATGAAAAATTGGAATAGATGTACAAACTAAAAACAATGATCCTTTTGTATTTATCGGAATCTCAAAATAATACTTTAGTGAAGAAAGAACGGGACGAGACTTTGTAGATGGAATTAAGTGGAGGAATAATCTGCAGGGGAATAGGATCATGGTTGATTTGTTGCGTTTCTTTGAAGAAATAGAACAAAATTAAATTTTCAGTTTACTTAAAGGCGAACGGCTGAAGTTAGCAGCACAGGCCGTTGGGGAAAACAGGTAAACCTTGCCGGCTTATATAAGAAAACCACAAGTCGCGTTCAAAAGTTCCTAAAACAAAAAAAGATATGGCTTATAAACCCTATCCTGTCATCAGCTGCGGCATACCATGGCAACCCAGCTGCTCAATGCCGATGCGGATCTGGTCTCAATACAGGATCTTTTGGGCCACAGCCGCATCAAAACAACGCAGCGGTATTGCCGGGTGAGCAACTTGAAAGTGCAACGAGATTACTTTAAAGCCATCGAGGAG
Organism: uncultured delta proteobacterium; assembly: GCA_963706575.1. Lineage (GTDB taxonomy): Bacteria > Desulfobacterota > Desulfobacteria > Desulfobacterales > JAHEIW01 > JAHEIW01. The sequence continues at coordinate 89,451 of CAVPNL010000018.1, forward strand.
GTGATCAAAAGGACAACTATGAACAATAATTTTACTTGACAGGCAGCAATATAAGAATTATTAAATCGTACATAACCAATTAATATTAATAGAAATATAAGCGTTTGTTACGGGTACATAGCCGCAATCCACAATTTAGCCGAAGTGTGGGTTACACATATTAATATACAGTCTTGGAAAGAAACGTAATCAGCGAATTTTTACACTTGAGATATAAAATGAGTATCACAACATTTTCAAGGATTCAAAAGTGGTGATAAGTTGGATTCATGCAAATTTAACCACCTATATTCATCGCAGAATAATAGCAAATATCTGCAGTTTCGAGGTGATGATTTAGTAGTTCTATCAATTCCCCGTGGAATAGCTTGCATACAAACTTCCAAACGAAATCGCAGTTTGCGGGTTTTACAGGGATTATCGCAGACATGTACATCACAAGGTTTTCAGTGCTGTCAAAAGCTGAGAGATATAGAACCAGATCTCTCAACCACCAAGCATGAAAAGGTGAGCCCCAAAAAGAAGTCTTTAAAAGTAAAAATTTCTTTCTAAAAATAACTTTACTTCATTGACATCGCACAATTCATGTCTGTGTTATAATTTGTTAAGTGTAACACCAACTTCGACACCTATAAAAAAACCATTGGATGGCTTAGTGTCTCCATAGGTTATACTTAAAAAAGGGAGTTTGAACGTGGCACATAACAGGTTTCTCGGGTGTGCGTGGATCCTTTCAGATGGATTTTAACGGCACCCTTGATTCCATGTTTCTTTTAACCCCCAATAAGAACCTCCTGTTACCCAGCCCACCAACGCTTAATTAATGCCTACCATGACCTCAACTACTCAGTGATCATCGGTTCATATTGTCCGTAAAAACAAAAAGGCACCCCTCTCTAATGGAAGGATGCCCTTTTTTACTCGGAAACGAAAGTTAAATCAAAGTGACATTTGCAGCGGCTGGACCTTTTTGTCCTTGCTCTATGTCAAAGGAAACTTGGTCGCCTTCATTGAGGGATTTAAAACCGGCTGCGTTGATTGCTGAATGATGAACAAACACATCCGGTCCGTCTTCCTGCTCGATGAATCCGAATCCTTTTCCTGCATTAAACCACTTAACAGTTCCATTAGTCATAATAACATTCTCCTTTCTTAAAATTTCAACGTCGCAAACTGGAGGATGCCACTCAGACAAATGGATTGTTCCCTCAGAAAGAAACCGTCCCGATTTTTAAGGCGGGACTTAATTGATTAGGTGGAACGTAACCCTTCTTTAGGCTAATAGCAAGCTAATTATTGATATTTTTAGCGGAATACTCAGATTAGGTTATTTCAAAACCTCTGATATATGTTGAATGTCGATGATTAGAAGCTACGGCTCCGCTTTGGTCCTCATCTTCCACGACCTCGACCTCCTCGGCCACCACCTTGTCCTCCTCGGCCACCACCTTGTCCTCCTCGGCCACCACCGTATCCTCCTCTGCCGCCATCTTGTCCTCCTCGACCACCGCCGTATCCTCCTCCACCGCCACGACTTTCGGTACGAGGACGAGCCTCATTAACGTTAAGCGCTCTTCCTTTTAGTTCTTTGCCATTTAGGCCATCGATTGCAGACTGCCCTTCAGCTTTAGAGGCCATTTCCACGAATCCAAATCCTTTTGATTGACCACTATACTTGTCTTTTATAATGGTGGCGGATTCAACCTGCCCGAATTGTTCTAAAGCCAGCCGCAAGTCCTCTTCGGTGACCTCGTACGACAAATTTCCTACATAGATCTTCATTCTAATCTCCTTTGTAATAAATTATAAATTTTCACATCGCCTAACGCTTCAAATCAGCAGCGCTTCTGCCTGGGGCTATTTCTGGTTATACCCATCGGCTTGTTGAAAACGGCAGGTCACCGATTATCTCTTCTCAGCGCATTCCTTGAAGCTCTATCTACAAGTGTAAAAAGCCTATCAATATCATCTTTTTGATTCGGTACCTGATGTCCACGCACTTTAACCAGTTCACAATCCATCTGATCGATCATTCTATAAAACTCCAGATACAGCTCATAATTGTTGAGGCATTTATTTTTCTTTGAACGATAATCATTTTGCTCAAATCGATCACGTCTTCCCTTTAATCCCATAATGTTTTGAGAATCCGTATATACAATCACCTTACGCCCCAATGCTTGAATATCGCTTAGCGCCCATAATAATGTCTGCAATTCCAGTTTCGTTGAAGACGTATGCTCAAATCGCCTCACTTTCACGCGCGTTTTTAATGAATCCAACGAGAGTCCACGTTCAGAGACAGCGAGGTAAGCCCCATATCCGATATTTGACTGGGTATTTACACTTCCATCTGTAAGTAGTATCAGTTCATCCATAAAAATATTACTTTATTCCATAACAAGTGATTATATAGTTTTTTTCAATGGCTATTACCTTTAATGAGTTCTGGATAACATGCATCCGAAATTTTCTGATTAGGTCAACAGTTATTGCGTGTGCGCTTTAACTTCTAAATATGATCTGGAACCGATGCGTCTAAGAAAACAATCTCCGCCATATTGAGATGCTAATACTTTGAACGCTCTTTTCTCCATCTCAAAACGGATCTCAATCCTTCTTGTGCGACCCTTTTCCCTTGAAGCTCGTCGAAAATGGCAAAATTTAAAGCATTTATTACGTCAATGTTCCTCTCCTTCTCGTTCATAAAAGGTATAAGATTAAAAGTTTCACGGAAAATGTCCTTAAATTCAAGTATCCGATCTCCTGTAAACACCTTCTGAAGTATTTTGTGAGGTTTTTGTGCGAAACCGACTTCGTCGAGACGCCTTTCGATATAAATTAGTGTTCTGGGCGTAACCTTAAACCCCAAAATCTCTTCCAGATACATCTCAATAGCAGGCGCTAACGGTTTCTGGCAAGCTTCATCCTCGTTAATATCAATTGAGCTGGACGCATTGATAAACGGAATCGCAGATTTCCCTTTGACCTGGGCGGTCTTCTTTAGACGATGAGCTTCGGCCAGGCGACATAAATGCTCTGCCTGAAGAGCGGCGACCTGAAGGTAGGCGCTTAAATTATAGAAGCCTGTGTGGATATACTCGGGGAGAGCTACGCCATTTCGACTGCGCACGTACCTGTATTTGTGATCAATTTCGCCCCACGCCTCCTCAAGAATCGTCCTCAATTGGAACTCGAATTGAAGATCTTCCAATCCAGAAGGCGCATCTGAATTCTCACCTAGCTCTACCTGGTAATGAATAGATGAGTATCCGCTATATGTTAGATCCATGCCATCTGATATCGACTCGCCAGGATCAACCGGGAGGATGAAGGATCTCTTTTGATCGGGTCCTTTTACGAAACGCAAGATTTTCTCCTCGGACAAAAGTCCAAGATATGCCTCGACTTTTCCGATATCTGAAAGGCGTAGACAGATAATCCTAACGCCTAATAGATCGCCGACTCTCGTCTGATAATTTTTTTCCGTTATTGGCGGTGCTCCAGCCTCAAGCTCTTTATTCTGCTTATCAATTTTCTCAATAATTCTTAACTCATCTTTGATGCGATATACAATTGTATGCAGGCTTTCCTTTGGTGAAGCAGGATCATCGCTGATCAGATGAACAATGTATTCTGCAAGCCTTTTATATCTTTCCTTTTCATTCAAAAACGAGATGAGAATCGCTTCCTTTTGATATGCAATCATGTATTCAGATCTCCAAAAATACAAATTTGTTCTAAAATTAGTAGCGCCCTTTGCCGCGCCTGTCTCCACGTCCTCCTCTGTCTCTACCTCTACGGTCGTCAGACTGAGAGCGAGCTTCATTGACGGTAATCGTTCTGCCTTTAAAAGCCTGTCCATTTAAAGTTGTGATTGCAGACTGAGCCTCAGCTTGAACGGGCATCTCCACGAATCCAAAGCCTTTTGATCGACCACTTTGTTCATCCTTGACAACAGATGTGGATGTGACTTGTCCGAAGGCCTCAAAAGCCTGGCGCAAATCTCGTTCGGTGACATTATATGATAGGCTGCCGATGAAAATTTTCATTTTAATCCCCCTCGATCAACCGTGTGAAGTTTTGCGTGCACCAATCTTTAAATCATTAAGCTACTGCATGCATACAGTCAATCAATTCTCTGACTTCAACAATTGCTATGCCGGAATTGATATCGGACATGGCGTAGGGAATGACCAACTCGTTGTTATGAATTAGCGCACCGCAGGAATAAACAACATTGGGAACATATCCCTCGCGCTCTTTCTCATGCGGGGCAAGCAACGGCTCATCCAGGCGGGCGATGATTTTTGCTGGATTTTCAAGATCAAGCAGTATGGCGCCGATGCAATACTTGCGCATAGGCCCGACGCCATGGGTGAGCACAATCCAGCCTTCATTGGTTTCGAGGGGTGAACCACAGTTGCCGATCTGGATGAATTCCCATGGGTGTTCAGGCTCCTGGATGATTTGGGACTCTTGCCAGAAATGGATATTGTCTGAGAACATGATATGATTGTTTTCACCGTCCTGGCGCGAGAGCATGGCATAGCGGCCGCCAATTTTCCGCGGGAAAAGCGCCATGCCCTTGTTTTGTACGGCTTTACCGTTGAGCGTTAAAATGTTGAATTTGATGAAATCCTTTGTTTCGATCAACTGCGGTAAAATCGTGCCGTTATAGGCGGTATAGGTCGCGTAATAGACGACCTCACCGTTGTCATCGAAAAATTGAACGAACCGGGCATCTTCAATGCCTCTGCTTTCGTTTTTCGAAACGGGAAAGATCACCCGTTCGGATATGCTATGATCGGCGTGGAAACTCACCTCATAATTGGAATCCGCCAGCCAGCACATGGCCTTGAAGGTTCTTTTTTGGCTGCGCTTCAGAAAATTGCGGTTTTGCGCGAAGTATTCCAATTTTTTCTATTAATTCATTATAAGTAAAATCTTCCGGCAGCTGGTTAAGAATATGGGCGGTTATCTCATTGCCGGCCCCCATCTCGTTCAGCTTGAGCTGGAAAGGATTGCGCTTGTAAACCGCGTCTAATTGGAGATCCGGCGTTTCCACAAAATCACTGATCGGGTCGAAAAGGAACGCATTGTGCCGGTCAAGGACGCCGCTGCGAAAGACAATTGACGAAACATGGCCTTCGCCGGTTGCCCGCAGACTCATGACAAAGCGCAAGCTGCCTTTTTTCAGATGGCTCTGATCAGGATGGGGAACGAGGGAAGGGTTGAAAAGGGCGGCCGATTCAATGGCGTACTCTTTTGTAAAGTAAGCTCCGATGAGGGCCCTTTGAGCATCGCTAAGCATTGCATCCCCGGGAAGATAACCTTTCACCTCGTTTAGATGCCGCTCAAAAATATGCCCGATGTCTTCGTGCCTTCCGGCAAAGTCAGTCATTATTTGAGTAATTAAATTTTTGGCCGCTGTTTCAGACAGGCTCATTATCCGCTGAATTATTTTAGATATGCGATACCTGTCATCGGGAAGATGAAGAAGGGTGATTACCCGTGATGTATCCCCTACGATCTTATTCGCTTTTCTTTTAACTTTCAGCTTTTGACGCTTTTTAGGGTGCATATGATTGTGTCCTTAGGGTCGATTGATATTTAATACACTGCATCGTAGGTCTGTTCATCATAATAGCTCTTCCATTCCGGCCTATCCTCGAAGTTGATTTTCCGGTCTGCGATCATCCGGCAATGATCATCTACAGCGGAGGCCGGGAAACCGAGAGGCAGAGCGCTACCAATTCATCAATGACGGCCGTGCCGGCGCACATGACCGTATCCGCGCCGCCCCAGTATATTTTTACCGTACCGTCGTCTTCCGGAACAGCGCCGCAGGTAAAGACAACATTGGGGACATAGCCAATTACCTCCCAGGGATCCTCAGGCTGCAATATCCACTGATCGGAAACGCCGATGATGTTGGCCGGATCATCAAGGTCATGCAGGGCCGCGCCGAGTCGATACACTGTTCCGGACATCGTCTTAAAAACGCCATGGTAAATATGAAGCCAGCCTTTGTCGGTTTTAAATGGTGGTGCGCCGGGTCCGATTTTCATTTCATCCCAGTGATAGGCCACCGGCTTCATAATCACCCGGGAATCGCCCCAGTGCACGAGGTCGGGAGAATAGGAAATCCAGATCGACCAGGACGAAATTTCGGAATGTGGCCGATCCAAACGCACATACCGATCGCCGAACTTTTCAGGGAAAATGACCACGTTGCGGAGGTCGGCCTGGGTGATCAGCGCAATACGTTCCACTTTTTCAAAATCCCGGGTGCGCGCCAGGGCAATCCGCACGCCGTGATGGGAATAGGCGCTATAGGTCAGCAGGTACTCGTTTTCTACCCGGGAAATCCGCATGTCTTCGACGCCGAACGCTTCATATTCGGCAAAAACATTGTCCGTTGAAGGTATAAGAAAGGGTTTGGGGTGAACCGTAAATGAAAAACCATCCTCGCTGTCGGCCCTGCCGATGATGGAGCGCCCGTTTAGCAGATGCGACCTGAAAAGCATAATGTAACGATCGTTGTGTTTGACGATACCCGCATTGTGAACTGTAGCGACTGGATACGGCACATCCTTTCTTGTCAGTATGGGGTTTTTTTTAAACCGTGTTATTATTGGATTATGAGTTTTCATAGTGGTCTGTCCTATAGAGTCATTTTAAAATCTTAGGCCACCGGTATTGGCTACCTGTTTCAGATTTTTCGAGGCCATTTTACAGTTTATCATAGCCAAGAATCATTTCATAGACTTGTATGTATTCGTGGATCATGCGGTCGACTGTGAAATGCCGTTCAACATGGCGGCGACAGGTTGCGCGGTCAATCTCTTTAATACGTGCAACAGTCTCAATGGCCTCGTCCACGTTGTTGACTAAAAAACCACTTTTGCCGTTTTCGATAAGTTCAGGCATGCTGCCCCGATCAAAGGCGATCACGGGCGTACCGCAGGCCATGGATTCGATAACGGACAGACCGAAAGGCTCATTGAATTGTATAGGGTGCAATAGCGCGCAGGCTTTGCCGAGCAGCCGGTTGCGCTCAGCGGGTCCGGCGCTGCCGGCATAGGTCACCTTATCGTTGTCTATGTGAGGGGCGACATATTGGTCATAGTAAGCCTGGTCCTGGATAATCCCAGCCAAAATCAGCTTTTTATTGCAGGCCCTGGCGATTTCAATAGCTTGTCGGGCACCTTTGTCTTTGTGAATGCGCCCGAAAAAAAGGAGGGTATCATCCTGCTGGGGCTGGAAATCAAATTGCTTGATATCAATACCGTGATGGATGGTTTTGATATAATCAAGATCCGGCGATCGGTCGGCATCGCTGATGGAAACATAGAACGCTTTGTTGTTGTATTTTTTGTAAACCGGCAGAATCCCGGGCGATGAAAAACCGTGAATGGTGGTCACTACCGGTTTGGTGGTAAGGCCGGTGTAGGTCAGTGGCAGATAGTCAAAATGGTTGTGGATTATGTCATACACATCGGCATGTTCAAAGAGCTCTGAAATATGAAGGCACTCCCAGACTTTTGGTATGAGTGAGCGGTCTTCTTCATAGCCGCGCGGGCAAACAGCATGCAGCGTGCCGCTGGTTTGCGAATCCGCGGTTGCATACAAGGTTACATCATGGCCGCACGATACCAGCCCCTCGGTTAAAAGGGAGGCCACGTTTTCCCAGGGCCCATAATGTCGCGGCGGTGTGCGCCAGGCTATGGGCGAGAGCATGGCAATGTGCATGGCTGATCCTTTTGTTAATCGGTTTTCGGTGACGAATGCTGGTTTAAAATCTCGTCGGCATAAAGCTTTTGCAATGTCATCAACGAAAGCAGCCAGGCAAGGGAGGACTCGGCGCCTTCATTCTGGTTGATGCCGTCTGCCATCAACCCATCTCGGCAACCGCCGGTCTTGGGATCATAGAGCGGCAAGTTGAGGTCGTTGTGCCCGAGAAACCAATTAAAGCACATGACGGCATGGTCGAACCATGTTTGGTCCCGGGTGACATTAAAGGCTTCCACACAGGCTTCGACCATGGCGTTGGCTTCGACGGGCTGCTGATCGAAACGGGCTCTGGGCCCGCCTTTTTCATACCATCCGTTGCTGCCGACGGGCACAAAGTGATTGTCTTCGGTTTGGATGGCCACCAGCCACTTGAGGGAGTTGAGTCCCATATCGATCATGTCGTTGCGTTGCATCCGGTGGCCGGACAGCAGCAGGGCATGGGGCAGTTTGCCGTTGGCATAGTTCAAAGCGTTTTCAGGCCAGAGCCAATCGTCTGTTGCATTGTTTTTAAACTGATCGAAAAGCCTGTCGGCAAAAATTTCCCGGATCCTGCGCACATCACTGTCGCCGGAAAATTTATGCAGGTAGGCATGCATGCCCACCAGGGAAAAAGCGATAGCGCGCGGCGAACGAAAATTCTCGACAGCTCTCAGTGCCTTGTTGAAAAGGGTTGTGCTCATTGCGAGATGCCCGGGATCGTCAAGAAAAGCCACTGCTTTGCCAAGGCACCAGAGCGCTCTGCCATGCGCATCTTCGGACCCGATCTCCTCCATCCACTGCCGCGAATACGTCATAAAATTGCGAAAGCGCCCATTTTTTTCATTATAGGCATACAGAAGAAATCCGAGATAGTGACCGCTGAGAAAATCAAGCCCCAAGCCGTTTGTTGGCAGGTATTTTTGACCCATGGCGGCAACCAGCAGCGCTCTGGCATTATCATCGGTACAGTAGCCATGGGTGCGATCGGGAATGGTATAGTTGGCATGTTGCAAAATACCGGTATCATCGGTAAGAGCCTTCAGGTGATCGAGCTTGATCTCCGGCAGCTCGAAATTCGTGATGGCCTTGATGTTTTCAACATAGGAATGCCGGGGACGGGGTTTCCGGGTGCGGTTTTGCCGCACTTCACTGAAAACCTGGAGGTATTTTCGGGATACCTCCTTCCAAACCGCTTCACGACTGAATGTATAGGCTTTTTTGCGCATGGCGTGCCGTTCGACATCGTTGTCCAAAAGTCCGATAACTTGTTCCGCTAGGGCATCCGGATTGCGGAAGGGTACAATTCGGCCACGGCCTTCGGCAAGCATCTCGGTGGCATACCAGTAAGGTGTCGAAATGACGGCTTTGCCGGTGCCCATGGCATAGGCGAGGGTCCCGGAGGTAATCTGGGCTTCGTCAAGATAAGGGGTTACGTAAATATCGGCGATGCCGAGAAACTCACACAACTCTCTTAATGTCACAAAACGATTCTGAAAAATGACATGCTCGCCGATATCGAGTTTGCGCACGAGCTGCTGCAGCATGATACGGTATGCATCCCCATGCAGTTTTAGAATATGCGGGTGTGTTGCGCCCAGGATAATATAGACCACATCAGGGTGTTTTTTTATAACCGCCGGGAGCGCTTGCAGCACATTTTCGATGCCCTTATTTGGAGATAGCAAACCGAATGTAAGCAGCACCTTTTTGCCTTCCACGCCGAACTTGTCTTTGTTGAAGCTTGAATCAATAAACGGCGTATCCGGAATGCCGTGATGGATAAAGGCAATTTTCTCCTCGGACACGGCATAGATATCTTTTAGGAAATCAGAGGCCTTGCGGCTCATCACCACCAGTTTATCGGACAGATCGGATAGCCGGCACATGATGTCACGATATTCCGGGGCGGGATCTTTCAGAATCGTATGCAACGTGGTCACTACCGGCATGCGCAGAGCACCCAATAATTTCAGCAGGTGGCTGCCGGCTGGACCTCCGAAAAGACCGTATTCATGCTGCAAGCAGACGATATCCGTCTGACTGATATTGAGAAATTGAGCTGCGACACTATAATCGGTCAGCTTGTTCTGGTTGATCTCAAAGCGCACTTTTTCTGGATATGGATATCCCTCAGGTTTGTCATTCATGGCAGCCGCCCAGCAGTAAACATCGGGGGCTTCCGCTGATAAGCCTTCAACCAGATCCGTGGTGAAGGTTGCGATACCGCACTGGCGGGGCAGATAGTTGCCGATCACGGCAACCGAGTCGATTCCCTCATAATATTTAATAACAGATGACATAACCGCTACCTTTTTTACTTTTGATTTTTAACCCATGCAGAATAGATCAGATTTCCAACAGTTTCCCTCGACGTCACTTTATATAAGGAGCGGTTGGCAGAACGTTAGGGCTGCGTTTTGCAATAGAAGAGGCTCACGCAATGTATCCAAGATGCTGTTTGTATATTTACGTACTCACCTGGATTTTGTCTTGGCCTGATCACATCCAATTCTCGATGCTTCCAATTCAGCTACTTGTTGGCGCAATTCAACCCATTCCCTTACGAGCCGACTTTTTGTATTACGTTTATCTTGCATTTGCCCAAATCGATTTAATTTTGCCTTTTTTTTGCTTGCGCTTCTCCTTTAGTGTTTGCTTGCCTTTTTTCTGATCTTCTCGTTTGCCTTTATCTCTTTTTCCCTTGTCACCCATCTAATCTCCTTTTCCTTTCAAAAACTTTTAATTCAATAATTACAAATATTTCATCATATGACCCATAGACCCTATAAGTTCCTTTTAGGGTCCTTGCCAACAGAGTTTTTTCCCCGTTGATGATTCGCACATGGATGACGAAAGTTGCGATTCTCGGCAGAATGTGACAGAGGTGAAAAGAGTAAAGCAACCGTCCTTTATTATTGAAAAAGGTAACCCACATATGAGTTACCTTTAACCGCCATCTTATTTTTTGATGAGAAGTTCAAGCCCATCGGCGCATGCTCGGGCTACAGCATAGTCAGCCTTTTCTTGCCCGGGCATTTTATCCCAGCCCCCTTTTTCAATTAAGTCAGCTCTCGACCAGGAATTTGTTTTCTCTAATTCTTTGAGGTTCTCCTCATGGTTCGAGTCCTGCATAAATTGGGCGACGCAGATCGCCGCCTGACTCGCCAAAACCGCCTCTGTGGCTTTCGTTTCAGTCGTGGCGGCGGTTGTCCAGCCGCCCCAACCAAAGCCGATGATCATTGCGACGACTGCCCCAACAAAAAGACTCCATACTCCATACTTAATTTTCCCCGCAGTTTCTGTTTTCATTTGATACCCCCCATTTTAATTTATTATGTATATAAACCAAATAGCATTTGAAGCTCACGACAGATCACATTCACTCTGTCAGGAGCAACGCATACACCATTTGAGTATTTTCTACATGGGTACATTTTAATCATCTTTGGATAAAAGGCTCCGATCGTCAAAAATAAGCTCTGAAAAATAATTTGAATTGCCGTTGAGTAATTCAATGACTCTTTCGGCGATAAGTTCCACACAGGCAGAAATGGGGAAAAAATTATCGGATCGAAGTGCTGAAATCAAAGCACCGTCGCCTTTAATGATAGCCTTACGAATGTTATCACCATCGTAAGTCTCCTCGTGCATAAATGAAAAGTTTTCTTTGGTGGGATCGTAAGAATCACGTTTTCGGAATTGTCTTTCGATTACTGCAAATTCTTTGATTGAAAGACGATTTGTTTCAGCATTCATCGATATATCGTATCTTTGAAGCATAATACCCTCCCTGTATTGGCAAAACCTTTTTTAGCAATGCCATTCTGTAGATTGGTGATGTCTAAAAAATGCTTATTTCAGCAATAATTAGAAATACTGAAGTTTTGGCAATGACTGCGCGGGCTGCATGAATTTCGCTGGTTAAGACAGTACCTTAAGATACTCTGGCAAGTTCTTTAATTTTCAGGGATGCAACAATCCTTGGACCGTTACATCCATCTCCGTTAAGGTAAAGGGCTTAAAAAGAGCCTTAGCCACAGCAGTGCCTTTTATTTTGGATAAAATGACCGCTTTATCAGCACCTGTCATAAGCACAACCTGTGTGGCGGGAGATTTTTCTTTGACGTAATCGGCCAGGTGGATACCGTCCATACCAGACATGTTAAAGTCAGTCATGACCAGGTCAAATTTGTTTTTAAGAAAAAGCGCTAATCCGTTTTCACCACTATCAGCTGATAATACTGCATAGCCGAGTCGGCAAAGCATTTTTGAAACGACGTCTCGAATACTATCATCATCATCAACGACCAATATTTTTTTGCTGCCCGTGTTCATTTTCATATCCTTAAACTGTTAAAAAAGTATTCAGGCCAAAAGGTTGGATATGCTTTAGAACATATGAAAAAGGAGGGCCAAGCTCATCCGGCCCTCCAGAATAAGCAGGAAAAAGATGTTTACCCGCCATTCAGGATCTGCTCGACACACAGCTCTGAAACCATCTTGTCCGGCTCCTTCTCAAATGGCATGGTTGCCCAACCCTGCTCCTCGACATATTTTTCTCTTTCCCAGCGGTTTAATCCTGTTAATTCTTTAAGCTTCGTCTCTTTCTGCGCATCCTTGTTAAATTGTTCTAAACACATCGGAGACAAACGAGCGACAAGCGCATCTTCAACCATTGTATCAGCCGTTCTCTGGGACGTACTACCCAACACCCAGCCGCCCCAACCGAAGCCGATAATCATGACCATAATGGCACCAATAATGGCACTCCACACACTGGTTTTAATTTTTTCTTTATTGAATGTCATTGGATACCTCCTCATTTTAATTTATACAGAATGAATATGAGCCCCCCAAAGCATTTTAACTCCTTACAGAACACATTCATTCTGTCAGGAGCAACGTATGCACAATTTAAGTATCTTCTTCATGGGTACATCTTCATATAAAACGTAAACAATTAGGCTGCTTTCCCCCTGGCGGCATTAACGGTCTCCATTCCTTCCGAATGGGAAACCGTATGGATTTCAATTTGCAGTGGTTCGCATAAAAGGCTCTTTGTTCCAAGCAAAACGCTGAATCTGTCTGACTTGATGTGATCGTTAAGATCTTCGCGGGTTTCCCACTCCTCTATCAAACTGAAAACGTTCTTTTCTTCGATGTCCCGGAAAACGTGACAGCTCAGACAACCCCTCACATTTTCGATTGGTTCAATCATTGAGAGAAGTGTTTGCATAACCTCTGTCCGCTTATCTAAAAATACATTCATGGTTGTTCTGAAAATGATCACGAGAACCCTCCTCTCAGCAAATACATGACACACGTGTTAATATAGCTTGGGAATTCCCCCCCAGCTGTTATCAAAAGAATTTAAACTGTCCAGAATCATACCTTCAAGCTTTATGCCAGGCAGACTGAATTCAACTTATATTAACCTAACAAATTGATATTTAATATAATTTTTTATAAAAGAGCCTGATCGAGGAGGGATGAATGAGTGTAATAATATGGTCACATATGACCAATGGTCATATATGACCCTGCTCGGCACCCTTGAAGTCATGTTTACAGCTCTGCGTGAGGGAATACAAATTGACAGGCTGTTGTTTGAGGAAAACCGTGAAAAATAGGCGACTTTGCGGAAAAATGGTCCTTTAACTGCGTACCTTCAGGTGGTGGGCCAAGACCCGGTTTTCGTTTCAGATATCATGGTTCGAGTAGCAAAATAAATCGACCCCACATGCTTATGGCTGCTGGATACCCAATTTTCGTATGCGGGCGCGCAGTGTGCTGCGGTTGAGCCCAAGGATTTCTGCAGCCCCGTTTTTGCCGCTCACTTTCCAATTGGTCTGCTCAAGTACCCGGACAATATGGTCGCGTTCAACCGCTTCCAGCGGTTTTTGCGTGGTCGTTAAATCCTTATGGGCTTTTTTCAGTTCATCCACCAGGTGCAATTTGGGTCCCGAGGAGTTGATTACCGCCCGCTCGAGGACGTTTTCCAACTCTCTGATATTGCCGGGCCATTGATAATCCTGCAAGGCATTCATGACGCTCGTCGGGATGCTCTCAATGGACTTGCCCAGTCTCTTGGAAATTTTATCTACGAAAAAATCTACCATCAAGGCAATGTCTTCCATTCGTTCTCGCAGCGGGGGCACCGTAATCGGAAAAATATTTAGCCGGTACCACAGATCTTCCCGAAACCGGCCCCGGCGCACTTCCTCTTCCAGGTTACGATTGGTAGCGGCAATCACCCGCACATCGACTTTGATCGTACCGGAGCTGCCCAAGCGTTCAAACTCACCGTCCTGGATCACCCGCAGCAGTTTGGGCTGCAGTTCCAACGGCAGCTCCCCGATCTCATCCAGAAACAGGGTGGCACCGTTGGCAACTTCAAATCGCCCCAGCTGTCTGGCATGGGCACCGGTGAAGGCGCCTTTCTCGTGGCCGAACAGCTCACTTTCAATCAGGTTTGAAGGCAGTGTGGCACAATTCACCTTCACTAAGGTCCGATCTTTGCGCGGGCTCAAGCCATGAATGGCCCGCGCCACCAGCTCCTTGCCGGTTCCGGTCTCACCGAGAACCAGAACGGTCGTATCGCTGGAGGCAATTTGCTCAACCTTATAGAGCACATAATTGAGCCCGTCACTTTGACCGATAATGTTCTCATAGTTGTATTCTAATTTGATTTCTTCTTGCAGATAAGCCCTCTCGGCCTCAAGTTTTTCCTTTAACTCGTTGATTTCGGAAAGTGCAACCTGGAGATTAAGCTCGGCCTGCTTGCGCTCGGTAATGTCCTGAATCCAACCGGACATCCGAATAGCGTTTCCCTCGGTATTCCAGATTGCCTGGCCACGCGCGAGGAACCACAGGTACTCCCCGGATTTTGTTCGCAGGCGGTATTCGACCTTGTATGCAACACGCTCTTTAAGATGGCGTTCGATCGCGGTCCAGATGGCCTCGGTGTCCTCAGGATGCAGTCGGCTGCGGAAAGAATCTATCGTGCCCGGAAACTCCGCGGACGAATACCCCAGGATTTCTCTGAATCGATCCGAGTAAAAGACGGTGTTCGACAGCAGGTCCCAATCCCAGAGGCCGTCGGTAGAGCCTGCGAGGGCCAAAAGATATCGCTCTTCACTGGTGCGCAATGCCTCTTTCGACCGGCCATGTCGCGACCGCTGTATGAGCAGCCTGACGATAAGCAAGGTTGCGATCGCGCTAAAAGAGGCAAGACCGATGATATGCCATTGGTAAAGCGCCAAAATTGACTCCTCGGGAACGAATGGTTGTACTTATTCGATATAATTACCATAAAAGTTATAGAATTTCAAAATTTTGGTGAACCAGGTGCAGATTGATCTGATCTTTTGGAAGTTTGTTGCCGGCAGTGGGATCAATCGGGTAAAGCTAAATATTTCAAAAGCAATGAAGCTGGTGATGCAGCGAACCGGAGGTAATCAGCTTTAATTTTGCTTGACAGGCAGTAAAATACGAATTATTAAACAGCATATAACCAATTAATATTAATAGAAAAATTAGCATTTGTTACGTATAGCCTTAAGCTTTAATTTTGAAAAAGTAGAGATTCCATACTCAAAACACAAATTCTGTTTTACCTATTTTTTCATCTCAAAACAGACACCCCACAAAAGCATAATCCCCTTCCAAAAACACAGGACAAACTCATGCGACCAACGGATTCAATGTGTGAGAAACCGAGCTCATTAATGTCTCGCATCTCGATATGTATTTGAATACATTATATATCTACTTTCTAAATATTTTTCGTTTTTTCCAGGTTATGCAAGTTTTGGGGCATTTTTCTCACACCAAGTCTCACACCAACAAAAAAGGGTTACAGTCCTAAGACCATAACCCCTTGAATTTTTTGGTACGCCCGGCAGGATTCGAACCTGCGGTCTACGGATTCGAAGGATACAGGTTCCAAATGTCAGCAGTATGATCTTGTTCCGAGATCAAGGATAGATCTAATCAAACAGATGGTGTTTTAATGGATAGGTGGACATTACTATTAATCTAAATTCTTTATAATTCGTTTAATTTCTTCTCTAAGCTTGGGGATATCTTTTTCTACTGTGAGCCACACTGTATCAATATCCACTCCGAAGTAATCGTGAATGAGTTTATCACGCATACCCGCAATGTCCTGCCAAGGTACTTGAGGCGTTTGGCTCGTCAAATCATCCGTGAGCCTTTTCACCGCTTCGCCTATTATTTCAATCTGCCGAATAACACCATCCTGAACCAGATCATTTTTTTTAAAAGTCTCTTCATCAATTCCTTGCATATATTTTTCTATTTTCTTAATTGCATCCAGAATGTGATTCAAAAAGGCGGACTGATCAGTTTTCATAAATAACCTTTAATTCGCTTAAAATTCTATCTCGCAAATAAGGGCTTATCGCAGCCTCGGTCAACAAATCAACTTTTTTACCAAGTTCCGTTGATAGTTCACGTTCCAGCCTTACGATATCCAAAAGACTTTTTCTTCTAGAAAATTTTACCATTAAATCAATGTCACTTGCCGGTGTATCCTCGCCTCTTGCTACAGAGCCGAAAACAGCCACCATTGCGGCATCGTTTTCACGGCAAATTTTTATCAACTTATCGATATCGAATGAAAGTGCGTCCATTTTATTTGAATTCACCAGTGGTTATTTTAAATTAATTAGATATTTTATGCTAGCAGCAGATATAATGAAACAATAATATAAATGAAATAAATAATCAAGATTCGGGAAAATGAGCCTTGCCAGCTCAGGCCGGAAAACGACAAGTCATGTTAGAAACAAAAAAGGATATGGTCCAATGATCATACCCTTTTTGTTTTTCTGGTACGCCCGGCAGGATTCGAACCTGCGGCCTACGGATTCGAAGGCATGACCTCCGAGTTTCCTAACCTCCTCGAATTACATCAACATATTGAAATCATTAAACTTAAAATTTCCATGTTTTTGATGATTTTCCATGTTTTGACAGATTTTGGAAAATTTTTCTCACACAAATTCACACACAGTATAAAGGTTCCAAAATGTGTATTGGTAAGCGAAATGAAACACTTTTAGCTTGATCACAGATGTTTTAAATATAGCCGCTATCGAACAAAAATGAAATTGATTCGATTCCGCAATATATTGTGGTCATCGCAATCCCAAGCATTTAATAAAAATAATAGACTTTGCAATGCAATCTAAATTATAAGATTTTCTTCTACTCGAGGTATATTAAGATACCTGGTGGCGGCGAGATCTGCGAATTTTGATATACAAAACAGATCTGTCTCTTTGGAACAATTAAGGCTGCCTTCTTAGTATAGGCCAAACATAATTTCACACTGATAAAATATCACAACCTCATAGCAACCAATTTTTGAGGATGTTCGAACCTATATCGGCAATGAGATAGCGAGAAGAGATCTGTACTTTGTGCCATGTAAACAGATGTTGGAGATATTGCAGGTTTTGGAAGTGTAAAAAAGCACGACTAAAATCTGAGTTCTTTCCATGACAAACCTGAGGCTTCAAAGGTTAGCAAACGATCAGAAGTGCGAACTGTTGCTTTACTATATGTCAGTTTTATTTCCTCAATGGATTCATTAATTCGAAGGTTAATTTCAGTAAAAGCCGTAGATTCCGCTGCTAAACCAAATGCTCGGCTTGATGTTATCACCACAGCAACATATCTTTCCACTTCCGCTGCAAGTAGCTCATCCTGAATTGGAAGTAGGGTTTCAACAAATCGGTTGGCGCTTGCATCAAATCCGACAGCACGATCTTTTGTTACCAGCAAAGCAATATACTCCGATAAGAACGCAACTCCTTTTCCTGTTTCGTCTAACCTCAAAGGCAATGCCCGCCAAGCATTTAATGAAGTGGATATTACGAAAAAATGCTGATCAGTCAAAAATGCCCCTAAATAACCTTTTGAGCCGCTCCATAGCACCTTCTCATATGGTTGAAGATCAAAGGTGATGGTCTTTCTCCCCTCGATAATAGCGATAATTTTACCTTTCGATTCTGCAATATCAATTAAATCTTCAATTTCTTCTTCAGCATAGGAAGATGTGGTGAATCCAAAAATAAACAAGCAAATTATAATTATAAGAAATTTTTGATATCGCAACATCGCTCTCCTCCGGAAACAGTTAATTATTATTAGGCACATAACCAAGCTAATACCATCTTCACATACCCTGTCAATTTCGAATTAACCAAAATTGCATGTATATTGAGATGTTCTGTATAAAAGCGGTTCCCGCAAAACGTGAGATACTTTTTATCACAAGGTGCATATATCTGTCATATCAGATCGTTACAAACATACTGATTTTCAGATACCGATTGGATTAATGATATCATCATCGATTTTTCTAAAGCAAACACCATTTTCGGGCATTGCAGCGCAATTTGTTTGGAGCAACGCCATGCGATATACAAAATATATTGCATCTTAATGAAATGGTGGACACCGAAACAGTATCCACCATAATCGGTTTAGGTGTAAAGATTTTCAATCCATTTCATTGCCTCTGTGTCAGTGATCTTGCCCAGGTACCTCTGGGTGGTGGACAGGTTCGAATGGCGTAATATGATCTTGCTCACAATCTCAATGGGCACGCCGGAACGCGATGCAAAAGTGGCTGAGTGACGACGTAAATCATGGGGTCGCAAATGGATACCAACCGCCTGGCCTGCTTTTATCACCATTATCCGCGCAGCTTCGTAGGAAATAGGAAATATGCGGTCATCTGGATTCTGACAGACAGATTTGGCATATTCGCGCAATCTTTCCGCCACCTTCACTGGGATAAATACATATTCGTATTCCCGGCCGCTTTTTGGATCTCGCAGTGTCAGTTTCTGATCATGGATATCGTTCATTGTCAATTTGAGCACCTCTCCGATGCGCATACCTCCCCTGGCCATCAATTCCAGCATCAGACGGTTGCGGGGTTGTGTAGTGCGAAAAATAACCTCATCGATGGTCTCTTTTTCGATGATGTTCCAGTGTGTGATTTTCGGGGCTTTAAACAGCATTTTCATCATCGGAACAGCACAGGGGTTTTCAAAGCTCTCATCCAGGTTGGATTTAATGAAGTTGAAAAATGATGAAAGATGCGAGTAGCGGGTTTTTTTCGTCTGCGGTTTTCGGCCTGCTGTCAGGTGGTTCAAAAATGCCAAAACTTCATCGGTGGTGATTTCATTAAAAGGTCTTTGGCCAAAATCTTTGCAAAATTTGGAAATAATGGCTTCATAGGAGCGAAAAGTATTTTTTTTTGGAATTGACCCGATGATACTCTAAACAACATCTACCTGCCTTTGAAAAATTCATGATCATACCTCCTTTTGAGTTTAGGTTAATAAAACATTCCAGCCTGCATTTGAAATTAGGATAACCACAAGATATATGCAACACGGTTGGATCAAAGAAAAACTTCACTCTGGGAGGTCACCGCATAGTTAGGTTGCCGACAGACTAGGTTGATATCTGTATCCGCCAGTTGAAAACTGAATTGATGATATCACAGGCTTTTTGACTTGATTGGATAATAGGCATTTGATATTAATTCAAATAATTATAGGTAAACATAGTCTCAATTAATCTGCAATTTTTTAATATTGAGCCCAACCACAACATGTGGCATCCACCAAAGTTTATGAAATTGAACAATATTTATGAAAAATGTGCCAATGAAGATTGAACAATTCGGTTTCAATAAGTGGTTTCTTGATAGAATTGATCCTACAAAATTAATTGATCACCAAATTGCAAGAGTTATTACTGTCAATAAGGATAGTTATACCATCAACAACGGCAAGGGTGATGTATCGGCCGAACTAACTGGTAAACTCATGTTCAGCGCTGATTCTCCATTAGATTACCCAGCCACCGGAGATTGGGTAATTGCTCAATATTTTGATAATGATTCCTTTGCCATCATTAGTGAGATTGTTCCAAGAAAATCTGTATTAAAACGGAAAACATCGGGTAAGAAGATCGAGTTTCAATTAATTGCTACTAATATCGACACTGGCTTAATCGTTCAATCACTTGACAACAATTATAATCTCAGACGATTAGAACGCTATCTGGTCATGATAAATCAGAGCGATATCCAACCGGTTGTATTATTGAGTAAAAGTGATCTACTTCCAGTTAGTGAGATAGATAAAAAAGTTGATGAAATTCATGCTCTAATTCCTGACCTTCGAGTATTGCCTTTTAGCAATGAAGACAATACAAAGCTGAAACTTGTCAAAGAGTTGTTGGCTCCTCGTAAAACTTATTGTTTGCTTGGGTCATCGGGGGTTGGTAAATCTACCTTAATAAATAACCTTCTGGATGAAGTGCGACTTAAAACCCATAACGTTAGAGAAAAAGACGGAAAAGGAAGACATATAACGACATGCCGTCATTTGATAAAATTAAAAAATGGGGCAATGATCATTGATACGCCAGGTATGCGAGAACTCGGAAATTTTGCGATTGATACTGGTATTCATGGCACATTTGATGAAATTACAGAACTTTCAAATCAATGCCGCTATAATGATTGTACCCATACACAAGAGCAAGGCTGTTCAATATTGGCTGCGTTAAAAGACGGAATAATTTCTCAGGAACGTTATCAAAATTTTGTTAAATTAAATAATGAATCTGCTTTTTATGAAATGTCATATATAGAGAAAAAGCGAAAAGATAAAAAGTTTGGGAAATTGGTTAAATCTGTAATGAAAGAAAAAAAACACAGAAGGTAGAAACAAACACTGTCGAGTTTTTCTATTTTTTGGATACTACAAGATATTGTGGTTTTAAGTGCTTATAGGAAAGGAGTGATATCTCCAACTGAGTCCAATTCCACCCCTTTTCTGCCTGGTTTGGATATACAAAAAATATAGCAACAACCGCCTAAAATTAATAAAGCGCATATTTCGGATTTAATTCAATCAATGGTGATATACATTCCAGATTTCAATTAATTGGTGTTCAAGATATTATTTTTAATGCAATATTACTACTGTCCAATTAAAAATGGCATTGTCTGTTGTAAATGCAACAACAACAAGGGTTTTTAGCAAAATTTAAATGGTACCGATTTCAATTTTGATAAAAATTCACTACTAATAATATCAGTGGGTTAGAAGGCGAAAACCCTTGTTTTAGAGCTTAATTGGACACTACTGATGCAATATATATCTTTGTTTTACAAAATACGCGAAATAATGAATATCTGTAGTATTGGTTGAATAAATGTATGTTGGAGATAACACCACTGGCTCTTAAAGACTTATGCCAGAAATCTCCAATCTAATTCAAAAGTGATTATACTACATCTTGTGGTGTGACCTATTTGGCGGATTGGGATATCTTCGAGTGCTAATCCACATACAGATATGGATTTAAACCACAAATTATAAGGCTGGTATCCGTGTTGCGCTATGTTGGTATCTAAATACTAACACCAGTTTAAGCCGCAAATATTGCCGCTTCGCGGCGATATTTGTCGGTCTTGAAACATTTGTTAGCTTTCGCTTTTTTGGGCGACTACAGTAATCCAGTTTTTTCCAGGTAGACTATTTATTTTTTCTATCTGATATCCTGCTTCAGACAGAAAATCTTTGTATTCATCCGGTGTATGAATCTTCATATCAAGTAGATTGACCAATTTACTATTTCGTTTTTCAAACTGATCATTTTTATATGATGCATTAACTAATAAAAGAAATGCTCCTGGTTTTAATACACGTTTTACCTCTATTAAATCATTAATTAAGTCAGGCCAAAAATAATATGTTTCAAATGCCGTTACAAAATCAAACATGTTATCTGGAAATGGTAAAGACGAAACAATGCCATACATTATTTCAACAATGCTCTGTTTTATCAGGTTATCATTTACCTTTTTTGATAATTGAACCATATCCTCAGAATAATCAATTCCGTAGACCTTTCCTTTTGATACAGATGAAGCTATCTCTTTAACGGCCTTTCCTCCACCACAACCTATATCAAGAACACATGAATCCGGTTTGATGGAAATATGACTAAGTCCCCACTGCCTAACTTTAGTATGCCCGAAATTCATAGATCTTCCGACAAATCTACCAAAACGACCTGAAGGTTTTCTACATTGCATTACAAATTTTTTAAACAATCCCATGATTTACTCCATTAATTGTATAAGCTAACCAGTTATCATATTGAACTGTATATCATCAAATTGGGGATGTTATACAGAAAATGATTATTGGAGCGGACTTGAGATACATTGATATGGCTTAGCGAAATCTACAGATATCAAATCCGATCTGTACATATCAATCTTCGAAGAAGCACTGCATGTACCAATTTTTAACGAATATGCTGAACAAGATGTTGTGGTTGTATAATATCTATTGATTAGAAGACTACGCTAATAAGTCTCTATTTTGGGAAATACAGGTATATTGAGATGAGCACATGAATCAGCTCCTCTTAAAAGCATGTGATATACAACGATCTGAAATTCCCTGATAATCACAGATACCATCATTCACCTGTACCTATCAACTTTTTATTAGTGCAGATCCCCATTCGATATCTTGACAATGATTGAGATTGGATCATGTAATCTATTCTTTCCCAAAATTCAGATCGATCCCCATATATTGCGGTTGCTGTAGACGTTATCAGAGTTTACATGTCGTGCCTATAGATAAACATTTGCAAAAGTAAAGATTCCATATTCAAATCAAAAATCCTGTTTTACTCATTTTTCTTTCCACCAGACGTTCGCCCTACGAAAGCAAAAAAACCTTTGATTAAATCAGGGATAGCTCAGACGACCTACGGATTCTTCGATTTAGTGCTCAAGCTTATTACCTTTTTCGCATTTCATATATATTTGAATTTACATAATATCTTATTCTTACAGTCATTTCGATTTATCCGGTTTTATACAAATCTTAGATATTTTTCTCACACAGAGTCTCACATAAACAAAAAAAGGGTTACAGCATTTTCGCTATAACCCTTTGATTTTACTGGTACGCCCGGCAGGATTCGAACCTGCGGCCTACGGATTCGAAGTCCGGCGCTCTATCCAGCTGAGCTACGGGCGCAGAGCAGAATTGAGCATGCTCAATTCTGCATTGGAATGGGGTGAGTGATGGGATTTGAACCCACGACCGCCGAGGCCACAACCCGGTGCTCTACCAACTGAGCTACACCCACCATAATCGAATTTTAGATTTTAGATTTCAGACTGCGGATTATTAGCAAATATGAGCTGTGATTTCAAGAGGAAAAACCAGGTATTGACGGCACTAAGCTTCTCATATAAGGATTACCTAATCTGAGCGTTTCAAATTAAGAATTAGTCTCCAGCCTGCATGCACCAACCGAAATTATCAAAATTAACAAGCGCAGGGATCTTAAAGTGAATCAGTTTTCAATTTTCATAATCAGAGCCGTTGTGGGCCTGGCGTTTGCCACCCTCGTTACCCGGATGTTTCACGGCAGTATCGATCCCGGGTATGTGCTCGGCCTGGCTGCCATATTGGTCGGATTGGCCTATTTTGCGGAATACTTGCGGAAAAGAAAAAAAGGCTGAATCCTCACGCAAAGGCGTAAAGAAAAAATTCAGTAGAAGCCATCAAAACCGGACGTCCCGCAGTGAATAATTTTACAGGGAGATTCGTTTAGTGAAACAGATCATTCTGGGAACCGCCGGGCATATCGATCATGGCAAGACCAGCCTGATTAAGGCCCTGACCGGCACCGATACCGATCGCTTAAAGGAGGAAAAAGAGCGGGGCATTACGATTGAGCTCGGGTTCGCCGCCCTTGATCTTCCCAGCGGTCAGCATCTGGGCATCGTCGATGTGCCCGGTCATGAAAAATTCGTAAAAAACATGGTGGCCGGGGCTACCGGAATTGATATCGTCGTTATGGTCATCGCAGCCGACGAGGGTGTCATGCCCCAGACGCGCGAGCATATGGAGATATGCACCCTGCTGGGGGTGAAACACGGTATGGTGGCCGTAACCAAAATTGATATGGTCGATGAAGAGTGGCTGGAGCTTGCCCTCGATGATATCGCCGATTTTGTCAGGGGCACCTTTTTGGAGGACGCACCGGTGGCAACCGTTTCTTCCGTAACCCAGGAAGGCATTCCTGAATTCGTCAAGACGCTGGATGAACTCGCCGCAAAAATCCCCGAACGCCCGCCCTCTGACCTGTTCCGCCTGCCGATTGACCGCGTCTTTACCATCAAAGGGTTTGGAACCGTCATCACGGGCACCCTGATTTCCGGCCAGGTTCAGGTCGGCAGTACCATCATGATTTATCCGTCGGGAATCACATCCAAAGTGCGCGGAATCCAGGTTCACAACAAAAGTGCCGACGAAGCCAGGGCCGGCATGCGAACCGCTATCAATTTTCAAGGTCTTGAAAAAGAAGCCATCAGCCGGGGCCAAGTGCTCTCCAAGCCAAACACCCTGGAGGCAAGTTACATGGTGGACGTATCTTTACATTATCTGGCAAGCAATAAAAAGCCGATAAAAAATCGCACCCGGGTCAGATTGCATACCGGCACCAGTGAAGTGCTCGGCAACCTGATTGTACTGGATCGCGAAGAACTTGCACCCGGTGAAGACACAGTTGTCCAGCTGCGATTGGATACTCCGGTGGCACTCGTTAAAGATGACCGCTTTGTCATCCGCAGCTATTCTCCCATATCCACTATCGGCGGCGGAAAGGTGCTCAATCCCATCCCCTCAAAACACAAACGTTTCAAGCCCGACGCGGTTGAAAGATTAAAAGCATTGGGCCACCAGGCGCCGGAAGCCATTATTTCATTTCACGTCGAAGCTTCCGGTTACCAGGGAGTTTCCTTCGCTCATTTGAAAATAATGACCAATTTGCCGGATAAACAGCTTGAAAATGTTCTGCAAGGCATGTTGTCCCAAAAAATACTTATTCAGATCGACAAAGAAAACCGGATCTATATCCACAATAACTGCTTTGAGAAGCTTAAAAACGACACCCGGCGCCAGCTTGCCGATTATCACAAGGCCAATCCCCTCAAACCGGGCATGCCGAAAGAAGAACTTAAATCCAAATTCCCTCCCCTTTTGACCTCAAAATTGTTCAACCTGACGTTGAATCAGATGATCAAAGAAAAAGAAATCGCTCAGGAAGAAAATATCATAAGGCTGGCTTCGCATGCGGTCTCCCTTGGCGGCAAACAGGCGGATGTTAAGGATAAAATCCTGAAAACTTATCTTGCCGCGGGGCTTGAACCCCCCTATTTCAAGGAGTTTGCCAAATCTCTGGATGCCGATGCCAAACGGTCGCGGGAAGTTCTCATGCATCTGGTGAATGAAGGAATCATCGTCAAGGTCAAAGAAGATCTGTTTTTTCACTCCGAGGCCATCGCTAACCTCAAGAAGAAATTGGTGAAATTTCTTGGGGCTCAGGCAGAGATCACGACTCCGCAATTCAAGGAAATGACCGCCGTATCCCGTAAGTACGTCATTCCGCTGGCCGAGTATTTCGACTCGACGAATGTTACCCTGAGAGTCGGAGATGTCAGAAAGCTTCGCAAGGGTTGATGTTCATGAAAGTGTAGTCATTTTTTCCTCAGCTTTGTTCTTCCATCCCTCGGCCCCGCATTCTTTACAAAACTTCGCCCTTTCACGATTCTCAAACTGACACTGCGGGCATTTCATCGTGATGCCCTCCATTAATGAAGTTATGCAGTTTGAATTCGGATGAAGGAATCCGGGATAACCAAAAAACAAATACCGTAATCACTTCTTCTTGTCAATTATGGGGATTTTCAATCATAAACCCCTCTCCCTTGAAAGCAGAGCTTGCCTTTGATATCAATTGAAAAAGATCCGGTTACTTTTAATCATTAATTAAAAAATAGTGAGATGAGGTTATGGCTATAATTAGAGAGGTTGCAGATAAAATATACGAGATCAGGCCTGAAGGAAAGGCGCTTGAGCGCTTTCCTCTATGCACTGTTTATCTTATCATGGATGATAATGCGGCTCTGGTGGAGGTGGGTTGCTCTGTTCAGATACCGGATATTCTGGAAGCGGTGGGCCAACTGGGCTACGATATAAGAAAACTTTCATATATTATCCCAACCCATGTTCACATAGATCATGCTGGAGGAGCGGGAGTTCTAGCGCGGCAATTGCCACAAACGAAGGTGGTGGCTTACTCGCGGGCGGTTAAAGTCCTTGCAGACGAGTCCATCCTCGAAAGAATGATGCGGGGCTTTATGCAAATCTATGGGGAGGATGCCAAGGAGCGATTCGGCGAGATGGTCCCGGTTGCTGAAGAAAGATTTGTACGGGTCGAGGATGGGGACAGCATTCCTTTAGGACATAGAGATTTGAAAGTCATTCATACTCCGGGTCATGACCCCAATCACCTATGCTTTTTAGACACCAGGAGCAGGGGGATGTTTAGCGGCGATGCATTGGGCGCGTATTTCTCTGAAATGGAAGTTTTCTTTACGTGCCCCGTACCAGGCTCTGATCCCTTTTTATTCCTGCAAAGCATAGAGAAACTGAAGAACCTTAAACCTGAACTGGTGTTTTTTTCACATGGCAGCGCCACCAGAGATGCAGACAAGATTATTCAATCAGCATTAGATGGGGCCCGGCAATGCCATGACACCGCGCTTGAAGCCCTCAGATCGGATGAAGATCAGAATGAGGTGGCTCGCAGACTGATAGAAATTATGGCCGTAGGTTCTGCCCAGGCCAGATCAGATTTATCCGATTGGCCCTATTTCATACCCATAGCGGTTGAAGGATACCGGCAACACTTCAAGAAAAATAATATGATTTAATTTCCTCTACTGCATTTTTCAAACCTGTAGGATCTCCAACATATCAACGCCAAAAAAATCTGTGATATCCTTCAGGAAAGGAAGCATCAAATCCCGGTTTCGGTATCGGAAACACCCCGGGTAACAAACATCGATGTAATGCTATCCAGATAAACCCGCCCCCGTCGTGTTAACGCGCAACGGCTATTTTTGACTTCAATAAAATTTCGTTCTGCAAGATCGGTAATAACTTCTTCAAAGGCCTTAATAAAATCGATCCTAAATTTTGCCTTGAACCCGACCAGATCGATTCCAGCGGTCATTCTCAAGCCCAGGTAAATGGATTCGATCATTTGCTGTTCCGCGGTGAGGACTTCCTTTTCAGCCACAGTCAACCGGCCGGATTCAATGGCTGCGATATAGGAACGAACATCTGACACATTCCAGAAGCGCTGCGGTTCGACAAACGAGTGCGCGGAAGGCCCCAGGCCAATGTAAGGTGCAAACGTCCAGTACTTCAGATTATGCCTGGAGATGTGCGGCTTTTTGTCTTTTCCGATCCGGGCAAAATTTGATATTTCGTATTGAAAATATTTATGATCTTCCAAATAATCGATGGTGGTTTCAAAAAGCCTTCGTACCTTATCCTCCGCCAGCGGTTGGACCCGTCCTTGTTTCAGGCCGCTGTGTAGCGCCGTTCCTTTTTCATAGGTGAGCATGTAACAGGACAGATGGACGGGATCGTATTCAATGGCCTGTTTCAGGTCCTCGAGCCAATCCGATTTAGATTGATCCGGCAGGCCGTAGATCAAGTCAAGCCCAATGTTTTTAAAACCCGCCCGCTGTGCCCCGGTTACGGCGCTACAAGCCTCATTGGCGGTATGGATGCGTCCCAGAAAATCGAGACTTCTCTGATAAAATGATTGCACTCCGATATTGATGCGGTTGATGCCGGCCTCGCGGTAGCCATTCAATTGCTCAAGTGACACAGTCCCGGGATTGACCTCAATGGTCATTTCACAATCAGGCTGGAAATCAAAATTTTGAGAAACTGCGGAAATGATTCGGCCGATATCATGATATCCATAAACGGACGGTGTCCCGCCGCCGATATAGAGCGTATCAAAACACAGCCCTTCAGCAGAAACCAGTTCCATTTCAGCGATCAGCGCTTTCAGAAACATCGGCTTCAGCGCCAAATCGGTTACCGAATAAAAATCACAATACGGGCATTTCCGCACACAAAACGGAATGTGGATGTATACCCCGGCATTCTGGCTGTATGATAAATTCATCATCGTTATAGTTCAGGGAAACTACCGACCTCCTAAAAGGTGCAGATGCAGATGAAATATCAACTGCCCCCCGCCCTTTTCCACATTATACAGCAGCTTATAACCGGATTTGGCAACACCCTGTTCCTTGGCCATTTCTTTGGCCACCAGAATTAATTCGGCCAGAATATCCCGATCTGCTTCGGTAATATCGTTGACACTGCGGATATGCTTTTTGGGAACCAGCAGCAGGTGAACCGGCGCATGCGGATTGATATCTTTAAATACCACCAGTGTATCGTTTTGGTATAAAAACTCTGTTTCCGTTTGACCCCGGACGATCTGACAGAAAATACAGCCCTTTTCCATTCTCGAACAACCTCCTCTTCAACGCTCATCCTGTTTGCGAATTACCCTTATTGTTTTAAGAATCTGTAATCTAAACGGAATATTCAGCTTCTGTCAAGCCGATGCGATCTGAAAAGGAATTATGTCCATTTTATATTATGGCTCACGCAAAGCCGCTAAGCCGCAAAGAATGATAATCTAAACAAAAAAAACAGGCAACAGGCTTGAAATCATAGACATGAAATGATAATTAAATGCCCTTTTGACCGCAAAACAGAAACATTGATCAGCGTGCGCAAAGCTTTTGATTTAACCGGAACCGACCTGTTTGATGTCATGGTGATATGGTGATATAGCGAAACAATGGGTAAGGAGATACTATGATCGAGGGTGTTATTTTTATGCTCGGTTTGGGAATTGTCTGTGCGGCGATATTAACAGCGGCATCCCGAATCTTTTATGTATATGAGGATCCGCGTATTACCAGGGTGGAGGCCTGTTTTGCTGGAGCCAATTGCGGTGGATGCGGCTATACCGGGTGTTCGGCTGCAGCAGTAGCGGTTGTGGCCGGCGAAGCCGACCCCAGTGTTTGCATCGTCGGCGGTGCAGAATCGGCGACCAAGGCGGCCGAAGTCATGGGTGTCGAAGTCGGCCTGGCCGAGTCGCCTAAATCATTTAATCCCTGCAGCGGCGGCCTGCGAGCTGCCGATAAATATGTTTACCTGGGCGTCAACACCTGCAGAGCACAGGCGGCCATGTCCGGTGGCCAGCGGGCCTGTGCCGTTGGATGCATCGGGCTTGGAGACTGTGTCAGTGCCTGTCAATTCGATGCCATAAAAATGGGCCGCGAAGGGTACCCGGTAGTGGATGAAGAAAAATGTGTCGGGTGCGGTGTCTGTGAAACGGTTTGCCCCAAGTATGTCATGAAGGTCAAAACCATGTCCGAACGTCTGATGCATTTCAATTGCAGTGATGATCGCCTGGCGCCCTGCCGTCAGACCTGCCCGGCTGAAATTGATATCCCCCAGTACGTCGCTCAGATCCGCGCGGGCGATTACGAAGGCGCTGTCAACACCATCCGGGAGCGCAATCCTTTCCTGCTTTCCTGCGGCCGCGTCTGTCCGCACCCCTGTGAGACGAACTGTCGCCGCGGAATCGAAGATGAGCCGGTGTCCATCAATCAACTGAAACGCTTTGTTGCCGATTATGAGATGAATTCCGGAGAACGCCTGCCGATAGCGACGGCACCGCAAACCCGCAAACGCATCGCGGTTATCGGCGGCGGGCCGGCCGGATTGACCTGTGCCTATTTCCTGAGGCGACTGGGCCATCAGGTCAATATTTTTGAGGCCATGCCGAAATTGGGGGGCATGCTGCGCTATGGCATCCCTGAGTACCGCCTGCCAAAAGAAGTGCTGGACTGGGAAATCCAGAGCATTCTGGATCTGGGCGTCGATTTTCACACCAACGTCAAATTCGGCCATGATTTTGACTTGAGCTCACTGGTCGCATCCGGATTCGACGCCATCTTCATGGGCA
Source organism: uncultured delta proteobacterium (assembly GCA_963706575.1). Classification (GTDB taxonomy): domain Bacteria; phylum Desulfobacterota; class Desulfobacteria; order Desulfobacterales; family JAHEIW01; genus JAHEIW01. Next base: position 119,238 of record CAVPNL010000018.1, read on the forward strand.
TCGGGGCATGGAAAGATGCCAGCCTGCGCGTAGAGGGGGAAGATCTCAAAGGCTGCTACACCGGAATTGATTTTCTGTCCCGGCTGGCCGGTGGAGAAACCTTTTCACTCGGCCGCACGGCCGCAGTTATCGGCGGCGGCAACACCGCCATAGACTGTACCCGCAATCTGATTCGCCTGGGGGTGGAGAAGGTGTATATTGTTTACCGCCGCACCCGCGGGGAAATGCCCGCCAATGAGGTCGAAATCGATGCGGCTGAGCACGAAGGCGTTGAATTTTTGTTTCTGGCGGCCCCCTTACAGGTTAAAGGCGATGATGACGGCACTGTCACCCATCTGGAGTATCTAAAAATGGAGCTGGGGGAACCGGATGCCAGCGGGCGACGCCGGCCGGTTCCCATCGAAGGTTCTGAAACGCTGCTTGAAACCGACGTGGTCATTACCGCCATCGGCCAATCCCCTGATGTTTCCTTTACCGAGCGATCGAAAAAACGTCTGGCGGAGCTGAATACCACGCGTTGGAATACGATCGATGTAGATCCGGCAACACTGCAGTCCAACATTCCGTACCTGTTTGCCGCCGGCGATGCTGCCACCGGACCTTCTTTGGTGGTCGAAGCCATTGGCGGCGGACGACGGGCCGCCCGCTCGATCCACCAATATATTATGGGACAACAAGTGAGTGCCCAGACAAGAGAATTAGGCAAGGACTTGATCGCTGAAACGATATTTGATCAGGTGGATGGGGTCATCAAAAATACCAGAGCACCGATGCCGGAATTGGCGGTTGAAGAACGGATATATTCATTTATTGAGGTAGATCAGGCACTTACAGAGGATTCCGCCAGGGGTGAAAGCAACCGCTGTCTGTCCTGCTGCCTGACCTGTTATAACCCGGACACGGCTGCAAACACTGCAGCAAGCATCAAAGATAAGGGCACGGAAAGTGAAGTAGCGTAAATCAATTGCGGATTGCAGATTGTAATACCGCATAAGCTATGATTTTAAAATCCGAAATCCGCAATCCAAAATCCAAAATCAGAGGGAGGACCTCATGGGTGGTCTGGATTTTTTAGAGAAGGTCGACATCTTCAAGGGGCTCAATAAAGACCAGTTGAAGGCGGTCAATAAAGGCGGGCGGGAAAAACAATACCTTTATGGGGACAGATTGTTTGCCGAAGGTGAAAATGCCGACCGCATCTGGCTGGTAATCGACGGGCAGGTCGACCTGAGATTTGATTTGCCGGGGCGCCCCACATCCGAAGAGAATACCATATTTTCGATTACCGCCCTCCAAACTTTAGGTTGGTCAAGCTTTGTGCCACCCTTCAAATATGCGCTTTCCGCTTACAGTGCCACCAAAAGCTGCAAAATCCTGCAGATCAACAAAGATCATCTTCTGGAATGTTTTGAAAAAGATTCCCGTATGGGGTTGAAGTTTATGACCAATGTGGCGGAAATTACCAGCGGCCATTTTGATCGATTACAGAAATCCGCAACCGTTTCGCCGGTGGCTAAGGTCAAAATTACCGTTCATATGTCAACCTGTGGAATTGCTGCCGGTGCCCGTCAGGTGATGAGTGCACTGGTGGAAGAAATTTCCCGCTCGGACCGGCCGGATATCGAGGTTGCCAGTTCAGGGTGCATCGGTCATTGTAAAGACGAACCCAACATTACAGTCGAAATTGGCGGCGGTGATCCGGTGATTTATCAAAAAATGACTCCCGACAAAATGCGGCAGGTATTTCAAAAGCATATTCTGGGAGGCAATGTGCAGACCGAGTTTGTACTAGTCCAATAACAAAGGGGGCTCTCATGATCAGTCTCGATTTTCTGGAAAATGTCGAAGCGTTTAGCGACCTGGATGACGATCAATTAACGGCGATACAAAGCTGTTGTGAAATCGCTGAATTTAAGCGCGGAGTAGAGATCTTTGCTGCCGGAGAAACCCCTGAATATTTTTGGGTTGTGCTTGAAGGACAGGTAAATTTGACCTGGGATGCGATGGAAGGTCCAGCTTTGGCGGAAAACACCATCACGACCCTGTCGGAGGGGATGCCTTTTGGCTGGTCAAGTCTGGTGCCACCCTATAAATATCACCTTTCAGCCCATAGCGCTTCGCGCAATTGCAAAACCGTCAGGATTCCAAAGGGCCGCCTCCTGCAACTGTTCGAAGATGACGCCCAACTGGGCTATAAAGTCATGTCAAAAGTGATGATTGTCGCCGGAAAACGCTTTCATCTGCTCCAGGATGAAGTTGCCAGGCGCAGAGGGCATGATATTATCAATCGGTGGTAGCCACTATAAGTATTTAAAAATTTTATAATAAACTTTGTTAACTCTTTACCAAAAATACCTTGAAACCTGAACCACATTATGGTAGTCGGTGCATGGTTTTTTCAGGCATGAATTTGACAGGCAACGCAAACGAGATACGGAAATAAAATGTTCTCAAAAAAAGAATTGAAGCTGGCATATGGAGTGGCCGTCTGCTTGTTGGTCATCGGCGCTATCAGTTACGCCGCCTTTCCCTTAAAGGCACCCGAAGAGCCGCTGCGCTTAATGTACACTGTTGCGGCAGGCAACGTGCTGTTTAATCACCAAATACACACTACCGAGGAAGGTTACGGCATGTCGTGTTTTGATTGCCATCACCACCCTGAAGACGACGAGTCTTCGCTGATGGCCTGCGGTGCCTGCCATCTGACACCGGCAGCAGCAAAAAAAGCAGAAGAAAAAGGAAAGGTCAATCAAACATGCCTGGACTGTCATGATCAATCTGAAATTGAAGATTCAGAAAGGGTCACCCGAGGCGACGCCTTCCATCTCCAGTGTATCAACTGCCACAAGGACTTTGAAGCCGGACCGATTGAGTGCACGGGCTGCCATGCATTGTAGAATGTAATTTTGGAGATAATCAAAACACGATCGACTGCTGTATCTGACATACCGAAAAAGGTTGAATCATGATCAAAAAAGCATTTTGGGGTTTATCAACTCCACAGATTAATTATGAAATGCTTCCTGTTCACCTCCCGGAGACAGAGAAGATTCCGACCCCGCAGCGCATCACCCTATTCCATCCAAAAAATGATGCCCTTAACGTACCATCGGCATTGGGGGTCGGTGATCCGGTAAAGACCGGCGAGAAATTGTCTCTCTATGCGGATCAAAACGATTATGTGATTTCACCGGTTACCGGTAAGATCGCCGCCCTTTCGCCATACACCGGTGATTTCGGAAAAAGCTATATTGCCATCACCATTGCGCCTGACGGCAACGAAATTATCGACGATACATTCCAACAGCAGATTCAAAATCCAACCATGGAGCTGTTGTCCGAGTATCTGACCGGCGCACCGGGCAATCCGCCTTTGAGCCTGCTAGCAGATTCCAACGGCGGCATTAACACCATTATCATCCGCGGCCTGGATCCGGATCCGACGGTGGCAACCAGCCAGTACATCGCTCAATCCCGGTTTAATGACCTCAAAAAAGGGATCCAAATTTTAAAAGAGGTTGCCGATGTGCGCGACATTATTCTGATCACCGCCGGTGAGTCTGTACAGGGCTACGGGCACATCGGGGCACAGGTTAAAGGCGTAAAAACCACTTATCCGTCCGCCCTGCCCCATATGGTGATGAAAGACGTTCTGGGCCGGGTGGTGCCGGCCGGTAAAACCTGTGAAGATTTGGGCGTGTGCTTTTTCACGGCCGAGGCGGTGATATCCATCGGCAGCGCCTTTGAATCCGGGCAGTTACCGACATCCAAGACATTAACTTTTATCAAAAAGGACGGGACCCAAAAAATCATAGAGGCCAGCATCGGCACTCCCATCGTAGATATCCTGGAAGCCTATGGTGAAACCATAAACGAATTTGACCGCATTATTTTGGGCGGCCCCATGACCGGATCGGCCGTTTATGCGCTGGAGCATCCGGTCCGGCCGGATACGGATTCCATCATCGTGGTAGATCGGGATAAGGCCGCGTATGCATCCGATTACCCCTGCACAAACTGTGGTGAATGTATACGAACCTGCCCGGCAAAAATTCAGGTGAGCATGCTGGTGCGATTTCTTGAAGCAAACCATTATGAGGAGGCAGCGGACAGTTACGATTTGCACTCGTGTATTGAATGTGGCCTGTGCAGCTACGTATGCGTGTCCATGATACCGATCTTCCAATATATCAAGTTGGCAAAATACGAGTTGGAGCGCGCTAAAACTCCGGAGGCAGCAGATGCTTGAGAAAAGAGATGTGCTTGAGCAGCAAACACCCCTTGCACAGAAAAAACTGATTGTTTCCCACGCACCGTTCTATCACAGCGGGCACAGGGTAACCGAACGCAGCTATCACATCATGCTGGCGGCCCTGCCGGCACTTTTGATGGGTTTTTATCATTACGGCATGCCGGCCTTCAGCGTGGTCTGTCTGTCGATTTCCACCGCCATTATCTGGGAACTGCTCTTCAACCTGGTGGCTAAAAGAACCATCACCATCGGTGACGGAAATGCCGCGGTGCTCGGGCTGCTGTTTGCCATGCTCGTTCCGGCCACTATGCCCTGGTGGGCGGTGATCACCGGAACCTTTCTGGTCATCGTTATCGGCAAACAGATATTCGGCGGCATCGGCAGCAATGCTTTTCACCCGGTGGCGCTGGCCATTGCCATGATGCTGCTGTCCTGGAATCATCTCTTCGACTTTGACGCCGCACTGTTAAATTACGACCTCGAGTTTGCCACGATTTATCCATTGGCTTCCGCAAAGTATTTTGGTGCCGCCTCGGTTGAGGCATTCAAATTGACCGATCTTCTAATGGGCCGGCAGCTCGGCGGCATCGGCTCGACCTTCGGTCTGGGGCTTTTGATCGGCGGGATTTATCTCATGCTGAGGGGGTTTATCCGCTGGGAAATATGCGCTCACGTTTCTGGCCGGAATATATTTGGCCGCATTTGTGTTTAACCTGTTCGATCCGGCCCGATTTGCGCCTCCGGCCTTTCACCTGTTAACCGGCTATACCCTCATCGGCGCTTTTTTTCTGGCCACCGAGGATTCATCCTCACCGGTAAATTTCGTATCTATGCTCATTTACGGAGCTGCCGGCGGAATCATGACCGTGCTGATCCGCAATATCGGTGCCTGGGTTGACGGCGTCATTTTAGCCATCCTGGTGATCAACCTGATTAGCCCGCTGCTGGATAAAATCAGACCCGAAGCGCTCGGAAAGGTTGGATAATATGCGTGAAATGATAAAAATGCTGGTTGTTCTTACAATTCTGGCCACCTTATCCGGAGGGCTGCTGGCGGCCATCCGCGACAACACCAAAGACCGCATTGAAAACCAGGTTCTCGAATTTGTACAAAGGTCCGGCCATTGAATCCATACTAAAAGGGGCGACTAATGAACCCATCGTTGACCGCTTTCAAATAAAAGACGGTGATGTGGAGCGCACCTTTTTTGTGGGTGTTATGGATGGGGAACCGCGCGCCGTTGCTTTCGAGACATTCGGTAAAGGTGGCTATGGCGGTGATGTGGGGCTGATGGTCGGTATTAATATCAAAGACGACAAGCTGTTAGGGGTCGGGGTGACCACCCACGCCGAAACACCGGGCATGGGCGCCAAGGCCAAAACCGATCCGAGTTTTGTGGCCCAATTCAAAGATCTGCCGTTAGCGGAGCCGGTTAACGTCACCGGAGACGGCGGCACCATCAATGCCATCAGTGGCGCCACCCTGACATCACGGGCGGTATGTTCGGCAACGAATGATGCCGCAAAAATATTTGAAAAACTAAAACCCCAGCTCACCGACAAGCTGAAAGAATTCAATAAATAGGGAGAGATGGATGGCCCGATCAATTGTACAGGAATTTACCAAAGGCTTATGGGATGAAATTCCGCCATTTCGTTTGGTACTGGGCCTGTGTCCGGTTCTGGCGGTAACCAAGTCCGTGGAAAACGGAATCGGAATGGGCGTTGCCACTACCTTTGTGCTGGTGTGTTCCAATGTGCTGGTCTCATCCCTGCGCAAAGTCATCCCGGCAAAGGTCAGAATCGCCTGCTATATCATCATTATCGCCACCTTTGTGACGGTTGTGGAACTGGTGATGCAGGCCTTTACCTATCCGCTCTTCCTTAAACTGGGAATTTTTATTCCGCTCATTGTCGTCAACTGTATTGTGCTGGGCCGTTCGGAAGCCTTTGCCTCCAAAAACGGCATATTTCGATCCCTGCTGGATGGACTGGGCATCGGTATCGGGTTTACCCTGTCTCTCAGCGCCCTGGCGGCCGTGCGCGAGCTGATCGGAACCGGCGATTTGACGATCTGGGAAAAACCGATCCAGGTTTTCGGGCCTTCATACCAACCGTTTTCATTTATGGTCGAAGCGCCCGGCGCTTTTGTCGCCCTGGGTTTGATGCTTTGTTTGATGAATCTGGTGGGTAAAAAATAGGAGTTCATATATGGGCGATTTAATCGTTCTGGCAATCAGCTGCATCCTGATAAACAATATTCTGCTGGCCCAGTATCTGGGCAACTGCCCCTTTCTGGGAACATCCAAGAAAATGGAAACCGCCATCGGCATGGCCATGGCGGTCGTCTTTGTGCTGGTGATGGCCGGGGTGATTACCTGGATTACAAACACCTATTTTCTGAAGAAACTGGGTCTTGAATATCTGCGCACCGTGGCCTTTATCCTGGTCATTGCCTCCCTGGTGCAGTTTGTGGAGATGTTTCTTAAAAAGAGCATCCCGGCCCTGTATGCCGGCCTCGGCATCTTCCTGCCGCTGATTACAACCAACTGTGCGGTCATGGGCGTCTGTCTGATCAACGTCAACGAAGAATACAATTTTCTGCAGGCGCTGGTGGCTTCCTTCGGCTATGCCGTCGGATTCGGCCTGGCATTGATTCTGTTTGCCGGTGTTCGCGAACGCATTCTTATCGCCCGGGTCCCCCGGCCGCTGCAGGACACCTCCATCGCCCTGGTTACCGCCGGAATCCTGTCGCTCACCTTTATGGCTTTCAAGGGGATGGTATAATCGTTCAGGGTTCAAAGGTTCAAGGTTTTGTTCGATAGCAAGGCGCAATCCGATTCGAAAGCGGAGCGCACACGATAGTACGTGAGCATTTTGAATCGGATTGCAACGCAGCTATCGGGCAAAAGATGGTGCTTTAATTCCAGTTTTTAAATATCATAGAGGTAGTGACACACATTACATCCCCCGGGCGGCGGAGGCATGGCTTCCCGCGCTTCTTTCATGACCTTTGCGCGATTCCCGCCGCCTCCTCCGAGCAAACCATTCATGATGATCTTATCGTGCTTTTCAACTCTTTGCTGGAATTTGCCCCGGTATAATTGACAGGTCTCCGCTTCCCATAAATCCATCAGATCCTCGCCCGGGAGTCTACCGTAGTGAACCGACGGCATGGCCACCTCTTGCCCCAGGAACGTCGTCGGTCCCCCCAGCGCCAGATTAATACAGGGGGCCACGGTGCCGTCATACCGGATAAACAGGGAATCCCGCGGGTCCTGCTCGCACACGGCCAACTCCTGCGGAGTAAACGCAAATGCGGTGGTCTCGACCTTTAATTTTTTTGCCAGGCGTCGTACTTTTCCCAAGGATTTCTGCAGCCGGCGAATTTCCCTGGATTCCTCGGAAGCAAAAAGTCCGAAGCCTTTGCCCGCTTCACCACGGATCACGTCGCATTGTTTGAAGTTCACCTGGTCCACGCCCAACCTCGCAGCCAGTTGCACGATATCTTCCATCTGATGGGAATTTATGTCCATCAGAACAAAATTGATCATGGTTTTGGGGATATTGCCGGTTCGCAGCCTGGCGATATTGGCCACATTTTCACAGACCCGATCAAAATTGGATCCGACCCGAATTTTATTGTACATTTCCGCGTCGGCGCCATCCATGGAGATACACATCCAGTTAATGCCGGCATCCAGGATTTTTTTTAGTTTTTCTTCGGCAAGCAGCAGCCCGTTGGACAAAAAGCCGGTTTCACAGCCGGCCCTTGAGGCATCTGCGATCCACTCCACCAATTGAGGCTGAAGCAGGGGTTCTCCGCCGCCGGTAAAATCAACCGATTGCACCCGGTCCAGATAAGGACGGATCGCCTGCCAGACCGCCTCGGTCATAATACCGCGGTTTTCTGCTTCTTTGGCCATCTCTCTCCAGGGGCACATGACGCACTTTAAATTGCAGGCAATCGCCGATTCCACCTGAAATAAGCGCCAGGGTCTCATTTTTAATGATTTTTTTCCGATCACCTGGTCCCGCAACGATGTCAGGAGCCGGTCCACATAGCGCGGCAGGAGTTTGGCCAAAGCAGACCCCAATCCCCCGCTGGCACCGGTTAGCAGAACATGTTTATCTTTAAAAGAATAAGTCCCCATGATCGGATTGCCCGATTATATTAAGATGTCTTAATCATCCTTATTTTGAAAGCAAGCCAAACTTTTCGTCCGATGTTAAAGCTTATCGGCTAATTTCCCCAGGCCCAGAGATTGCTTTCGATGGACGAATGCAGAATGATATGGCAGAAACGGCATCCCGCCCCATTTCTCTTTAAATTGTCGGATTCCGGCGTGAATGCCCAGCCCCAGATTAATCGCCGCTTTACCCTCTGATTGCGCTAGCCGCACCATTTCGTTGAAAAGCAGGTCGGATGCACCCGGTACCGATATCTTTGAGGATCTGAAATTAAAAAGATAAAACGCATAGTCGGCCGACCCCATATCGGCAATCGTAAAAGCCGCCAGTCGGTCTGCCCTGCGGGCCTCGAGCAGCCTGGCGGTCTTTGAACGCTTTACATAATTGCCGACATGCTTGAAAATATGAACCTGCGCGGGGGTTAAATCATGATTATTGATAAATTTTTTTATCAACTTTTTGTGTTCCTTGCCAAACCGGCCGTATTTGACATCGAGCTCCTTTTCAGCGCGTCGCACCATATAAGTCACATTCGGATTAACGGATTTCAAAGGCAGGCGCAATCGGTAATAACTGTCGCGGGGGTGCATTTCAATAGCGGTAGCCGGCAACCAGATGTCAGCCGCAATCAGCGCGACCGTGGATGGATCAAAACGTTCACATGCAGATGCATAAGCTCCGGGGGTGTCATCGGAAGGCACCCCCAGCGGATAACCGATGAAAATCAGATGGGTTTTACGGATATAACACAGGTAATTGCCGTGAAGACGGCGTCGGGCACCCGATATACTCTCCACATACCCGGGAAGATGCTCGGGCAAATAAGCATGTTGATAAATTCGGCTGCTGTCTTCACTATTGAGCATTTTGCGACTGTAATCGCGGATTAAATATTTTTTCAGTGATTTTAAGCCTGGTATTTCGCAGGGCGGCATTCATTCTTTCAAGGGTGGGGGTATCGGCATTGTCCCCCAGGGTGTTGTGGGCGGCTCGCCCCACCCTTTCTTCGGCTTCTTGCAGCCGCTCAAAAAAATCAGACAATCGCTGCGGTTTTCGATAAGCATTGAATACCAGCGAATCGTAATCGTCGCCCTCACTGTTCAGCAGCCGGCCGTAATGATCAACGAGCAGATCGATTTCTTTCAATTGTTCCTGGCGGATTTCAGCGGAATAAATTCCGCCGGGAATCGTGGCAATCATTTCTCGGGTTTTTGATCGAATCTGCTCCATTTCGGTTTCCCGCGTGTGGTCCTTTTTGAACATATCAAATGCAGCTTGCAATGCCATTTTTTTGGTAAACAATACATTCTGGGCAAAGACCTCCCGTTGTTCCTTGGATCTCATGTAGCCGAAGATGAAAAGAATTGGAATCAGTACCTCCCAGACGGAAAACGGTTTCGGTTGGATGACCGCCAGCGCCACGGAGCGCGCCATCGCTGTTTCGTGAGACAGAATCATGTCGTATTTTTTTTTAAAATTGCCTATCACCGGTTGTCTTTATATTCCTAATAGATATCTTCTAAAATTTTTTGACGCCGCTTTTGCACCTCCCGGGCTTCGAGCTGCAATTTTTCTTTAACAGCCGGATCGTCGCTGACTTTGGCCAAAATCGCCTGATCGACTTTATTTTCTGCCGCGGCAATTTGCTGCAAGTGGGTATCAAAATTTTCGCGGGATGAATACGCATGCTGAATTAAATCATAGTAACTCTGGCCTTCGGCGTGCAAAAGTTTGACATAATGATCAGCCAGCAAACCGACGGTTTCTTTTTGGGCCAGTACCAGGTCCTGGGAATCAAGCCGATGCGTGATCAGCCAGTTTTTAATCTCGGTTTCAAGATGCGCATCAATGGCTGCCCGGGTTTGGCCAGCTGCAAGGCTCCGCGCACCCTCCAGGGCAAGCTTTCGCGGAAACAGAAAAGTCTCGGTGAACTTTCGAATGGTGCTGCCACGGCGCAGAAAGTCGAAGATAAACATCCCGGGGATCAGATATTGCCATGCCGACGGAGGTCTCAGATAGATGACTCCCAGAGTGACTTCCCGGGCAAACTGCTGTTCGGCAGCTATGATGATATCGTATTTGTCCATGTTCGATGACCTATCGGGCCCACATATCACTAAAAGTGTTTTCATCTGTAATAAAAGGCGTCCCCGAGGGAGACGCCTTTTATTTTCTGAGATAATAACAATTCAAGATATGATCTCAAGAAATCAATCTGCCGGAATCACCGGAGCAAAGAACGCTCCTGACCACAGGATCCAGGTAATGAAAAATGTCCAGATGGCATTGGCAGTCTGGGATATCCAGTAAGCCGCTGCGGGTCTGCCGCCTCCGACGGAAATCAGTTCTTTAAAGTTGGTTTCCAGACCGATGGATACGAAACACAGGGCAAAAAACCAGTTTCGATAGACCTTGGTGGCCTTGCCGACGGCCTTGACCGCTTTGAGCCCCGAAACCGGTTCAACCAAAACCGAAACAACGATAGAGGCCACAATAAAGCCGACCACAAACTTGGGAAAACGATACCAGATTTCCATAAAGGAAGGTCTTCTCGGCGGTGCACCGGCCTCTCTGCGATCCAACGTCATGGTTGACCACAGGGCCATCAAAAAGGCCGCCACGCCGATCAGAACGTTTTGTGCCATCTTGACCATGGCGGCGACTTTGTACGCGGCATCACCACCGATGATCCCGCCGGCAGCCACCACGGCCCCGGTGTTGTCGATAACCCCGCCGACCCAGGCACCGGCCCAGTTGTTGGGCAGATTCCATCCATTTGGCGATCGGCGGCATAATCAGGATCAGGACCACCGCACACACCAGCACCCAGGCCACCATGTAACTGACTTCCTTTCTTGTCGCCCTGGATCGCACCGCCGGCGGCAATGGTGGCCGACACGCCGCAGATGGCATTGGCCGAAGCGATAATGGCGCTGAAGCGCTCGGACACCTGAAACTTGCGGCAAATCCAGTAGGTCATGAACCAGACCGCCGTGGCCACCAGTACAGCCTGGACCAGACCCATGAAGCCGCCCCGGAGGACATCCGAGAACAGGATACCCGCGCCCATGCACACCAGTCCGATCTTAATGAAGTATTCCGTCTGTCCGGCAGCTCTCAAAAACTGGGGCACCTTGAAAATATTGCTGATGATCAGACCAAAAATGAGCGCAAAGATAACGTACTCGATGCCCCATTTTTTCAAAAAATGCCTGTTTGGATAAAATCATCGAAATCAAACGCCAGAAAGAAAATCACCACAAAACCGGGGATGTACCGCTTTAGATCGAATTTCATGAAGATGCCGCCGATCATGGTGATGACCGCCATAAAGACAAAGAGCCAATGGCTCTGCCAGAGGGTGACCATGCCTTTGGGAAAAGCGGCCCCCAAAGCTGGTCCATTTGGCGATTTTGGGACCCGCGGGCAACAGCCCGACGACCCATTTGCCGGCTTCGATTTCTTTCAGACCAATAATGGCTAAAAGGATAATAAACCAGCCTAAAAAACATGCCCACCAGTCTTCACTTTGCCAGACCGGCGGTCTTTGATTTCCGTTGCTCATTTCATCTGCCTCCTTCCTCTTCGGTTGGTTAAGTGGCAAACAAACATTCCCAACTGAGTACCCTTACGATTCAACAATTAATCATCCTTAATTGACTCATCTTGAAAATGTCCAGAGCTTCACCTCCTTTCAACCCCATAATTTCAGCGATAGAATCGCTTTCATCTGTCCTTCTCCTTACACCCAACGTGCTGGTATAAAAAAGTACTCTATAAATTATAAAAAGCATTCTATAAATGCAAGGAAAATTATCTTTTGAAGGTTCTGGGGGATTTAGCCGAAAATCTCCTGATGGAACTTGAATTTATGATTATTGAATAATTTCAATAACTAATGTTTAATTTGCTGCCACGTATATCTTCGCCAAAGGTCAAAGAAGTATTTATTTGGGTATGAAATCAGCAAGTTCAATCCTATTCGATATATCCTTGACACTTGACCGCCTCTCGCCTATTATCGCTGCCCAAAAATTCAAATCATTTGAATGTTTAAAAGCGTTTAGAACCCGCAATGACCCCGCGTTTTTTTGAAAAGGACATGGGGACAGGGGGGGTGAAAGGAGTTTGACACGATGCTGCTATATGTTGCGGTTTGCCTGGTGGGTTTTGTGCTGCTTTACTTCGGGGCGGAATGGCTTGTCAAAGGTTCCTCCAGCCTGGCGCGAAGTCTGGGTGTGACACCGATTGTTATTGGGCTTACGGTGGTGGCTTTTGGGACTTCGGCCCCCGAGCTGGTGGTGAGTCTGATCTCGTCTATTAAGGGCAAAAGCATGATCGCCGTCGGTAATGTGGTGGGCAGCAATATCTGTAACATTGCCCTGGTTCTGGGGTTGTCGGCCCTGTTTAATCCCATAAAAAGCGACCCCTCCGTCATCCGGCGCGATATACCGATCATGCTGGGAGTCTCACTTTACTTATTGGTCCTCTCTTTAAATAGCACCCTGGGCCGAATCGAAGGCGCCACGCTTTTTGCCGGCATTATCGCCTACACCTTTATCAATTACTATCTGGCCAAAAAAGAAACCCTGGATACGGGCGATGCGGGCGATGGTGATATGGCAGCGGCGATCACATCTGAATTGGAAGAAATCGGTTATATTGCTTCCAGATCCAAACAGGTTTTGCTGGTGGTCGTCGGAATTGTCGGTGTGGTGGGCGGTGCGCAGATGGTGGTGGAAAGCGCCGTTTTTATTATGACGGAATTGGGGGTCAGTGAAAAATTTATCGGCCTGACCATCGTCGCCTTCGGCACTTCCCTGCCGGAGCTGGCCACATCGGTGGTTGCCGCCATGCGCGGCGAAATGGATATCAGCATCGGCAACCTGGTGGGCAGCAACGTCTTCAACATCATGAGCGTTCTGGGTGCGGCTTCTCTGGTTCGACCGATTCCGATTCCCGGCGGGTTTTTTGCGAGCGGATTGTGGATCGATTACCTGGTCATGCTGTTTACCAGTTTTCTGCCCTGGCTGTTGATGCGCAAAACCTATACCGTCGATCGCAAGGGCGGCGCCCTGCTTTTAGTCTGCTATGTGGGGTATTTGGTGTACCTAATCATCAAAGCCTAACGAAGGTCTCAGTGTGTCGGGCTTTAGGTGTTGGTAAATCATTGGTTTGTTTTATTGGTTTGATTGGTTTAATTTGTTCAATTGGTTCGGTTAGACCAACCAATTCAACCAATAAAACTAATGAAACCAATCCAACAATTAGTATTACCGAACACTTGAACCTTGGACTCTATGATCCAATTTCACGAATTCTTTGAATAAGTGCCGCCATATCCTCCGGCAGCGGCGACTCAAAGGAAACCGCTTCGCCGGTGTGCGGATGGCGAACCCCAGCCGCCAGGCATGCAGCATCTGGCGCTTAACCGATTTTAATATCTGCAGGATCTTATCGGATTTCTGATGGTCTCCGGCAATTGTTTTTTCCGGGTTGCGGGGCCCATAAACTTTATCCCCTACAATGGGATGATGCAAGGCGCTGCAGTGAACCCGAATCTGGTGGGTCCGCCCGGTCTTCAAATGAACTTCCAGCAGCGCAAACCCTTGAAATTGCTCTTTGATATTCCATTGCGTTTCTGCTGATCGGCCCCTGGGGCTGACGGTGGACATGCGTTTGCGATCAACCGGATGCCGGCCGATGGGCAGCTTAATGCTTCCGGTCGGTGATTTCATATGACCGTGAACCAGTGCCAGGTAATCTTTTTTAACTTTGCGGGATTTAAATTGCCGGGATAAATTCGTGTGCGCAGCGTCGTTTTTGGCAACCACCAGAGTGCCCGAAGTATCTTTATCTAATCGATGCACGATGCCCGGCCGCAGTTCACCGCCGATTCCGCCAAGATTCGGACAATGATAAAGCAGGCCGTTGACCAGCGTACCGCTAAAATGCCCCGGCGCCGGATGCACGACCAGCCCCGGCTGTTTGTTCACCACAACGATGTGGCCGTCTTCATATACAATATTTAGCGGAATGGGCTCGGGTTTGAATTCGACGGGAACCGGCAATGGAATGGCGCCTGAAATATTTTCGCCGGATTTTACCCGATAACCGGGTTTTTTGGGGCGGCCATCCACCCGGACGTGTTCAGCGGCAATCAGGCCGGCCACAAATGTTCGCGTACAATCGGAAAGCAGCGAGGCCAACAGCACATCCAGCCTTTGGCCTTCATCGGATGATCTGACGCGAATGCTAAATACACTGTCGGCAGGCATGGATATGAACAATGAAAGGCGGGTTAGTTTTCGGCTTCTTGCGAAACAAAAAGCGATTCGATCTCGGTCAGTACAGCGTCTTCGTCGATTTTTTTGGCCGTCGAGAGTTCTCTGACTAAAAGAATCTGAGCGGTATCATAGAGCTTGCGCTCTCCGAACGATAGATCTTTGGTCAGTTTCAGCAGGAAAAGGTCCCTGAAAACTTCGGCGACATCATAAAGCGAGCCGGTTTTAATTTTATCCATATACTCGCGGTAACGGCGATTCCAGGTCTGATTGTCGGTGTTCGCTTCTTTCTTGGATTGCATCACCGCATAAACCTTGGCTACCTCTTTTTTAGGAATAACGTCCCTCAGTCCGACGGATTCAACATTGTTGGTCGGAATCATGATGGTCATGCCGTTTTCAATGACCTTCATGATATAAAAATCGTGCTTTTCCCCGCTGATGGAACGGCTTTCAATCGCAATGATCTCTCCGACGCCATGGGCCGGATAGACGGCAAGATCCCCCACTTGGAACGTGCGTATCTTTGATTTCTTGGTTTTTACGCTGTCCTTGGCCTTTTTTTCTGTCATTTCACCACCGGTAACCGCTAAATTATTAAAAACTATCTAAAAATAAACCATTTCTAATTAATTTCATAACATACCTTTGGTTAACAATCAACAGAAAAGGGTTGACGCCGACTGGCGCCAACCCTTTCAGTCTAATTAACGAGTAACGTTCAAGCGCTTACATCAAGAACGGTACCAGCAGTAAGGCAACAACATTGAGGATCTTAATCATCGGGTTAACGGCAGGTCCGGCGGTATCCTTGTAAGGATCGCCGACGGTATCACCGGTAACCGCCGCATGGTGCGCATCGCTGCCTTTGCCGCCCAGGTGGCCGTCCTCGATGTATTTTTTGGCATTGTCCCAGGCTGCTCCACCGGTGGTCATGGAAATGGCAACAAAGACGCCGGTAATAATACTGCCGATCAGCAGACCGCCCAGCGCAATTTTGCCCAGCAGAAATCCGACCAGCACCGGTGCGATAACCGGCAGCAGGGCCGGAATCAGCATTTCTTTTAAGGCGAACTTGGTGACGATGTCGACGCATGCGCCGTAATCCGGTTTGGCAGTGCCTTCCATAATTCCGGGAATTTCACGGAACTGACGTCTGACCTCATCCACGACGGCCCCGCCGGCTTTGCCCACGGCTTTCATGGCAATCGAGGCAAACAAGATACGGCAAGAAGTCCGCCGATAAACAGGCCGATGATCACCTTGACATTGCTCAGGTCAAAACTCAACTCCTCGCCCCCGCCATGCAGGGCAAATTCCTGGGTGTAGGCCGCAAAAAGCACCAGGGCGGCCAGACCGGCAGAACCGATGGCATAACCTTTGGTGACGGCCTTGGTGGTGTTTCCGACCGCATCCAGCGGATCGGTTACGGCACGGACGCTTTCATCCATTTCCGCCATTTCAGCAATGCCGCCGGCGTTGTCGGTAATCGGACCGTAGGCATCGATGGCAATCACCATCCCGGTCATCGAGAGCATGGACATGGCCGCCATGGCGATGCCGTAAAGCCCGGCAAAATAATGGGCAATACCGATAGCGGCACAGATGGCCAGCACCGGCGCAGCAGTGGACTGCATGCTGACACCGAGTCCGGCAATAATATTGGTGCCGTGTCCGGTCGTCGATGCATTGGCCACAGATTTTACCGGTCCGTAAATCCCGGTGTAGTATTCCGTGATGATAACGATCAAAACGGTGAGCACCAGACCGACCAGGGTGGAATAATAAATCGACAGCATTGAAATTTCAGGAATTCCGCCCATCAACTGCCGGGTGGCAAAATAAAAGGCAATCGCCGCCAGGATGGCAGAGCCGAACATGCCTTTGTAAAGGGCACCCATGATATACTCGCTTTTGCCCAGTCTGACAAAGAAAACGGCGATCATGGAGGCAACGATTGAAATGGCGCCCAGCACCAGCGGAAATTCAGTAGCGATGCCAATCTGCGGAAAAATCAGGTTTCCCAGAAGCATGGCCGCAACCGCGGTGACGGCATAGGTTTCAAAAAGGTCGGCCGCCATACCGGCACAGTCGCCCACATTATCGCCGACATTATCGGCAATGGTCGCCGGGTTTCTGGGGTCGTCTTCGGGAATACCGGCTTCGACCTTGCCGACCAGGTCGGCCCCGACATCCGCCCCTTTGGTAAAGATGCCGCCGCCGAGACGGGCAAAGATAGAGATAAGGCTTCCGCCAAAACCGAGGGCCACCAGCGCAATGACCGCCTCCCGGCTCGCAGTACCCATCGAAATTAAAATCGTATAGTAGCCGGCAACAGCTGTAAGCGCCAGGCCGGCGACGATCATCCCGGTTACCGAACCGCCCTTAAAGGCCATGGACAGGCCTTTGGCCAGGCCCCCTTTGGCCGCTTCTGCGGTGCGCACGTTGGCCAGGACGGAGACGCGCATGCCGATATATCCCGCCAGAAAAGAGGCGACGGCTCCGACCAAGAAACCGATTGCGGTTTTGACCCCCAGCGTAAAAATAATGATCGCAAAAATTATGATACCGGCAATCCCCATGCTCTTCAGCTGCCGATTCAGATAGGCAATGGCGCCTTCCTTGATGGCATTCGCAATTTCCTGCATCTTTTCATTGCCGGCCGGTGCGCCTTTAACAACAACCGCAATGATGATGGCAAACAGCACACCTGCAGCACCAACCAGTGTACAAATCAACGGTAAGTAATTCATCCTCTCCTCCATTTGAAATGTTAACGTTTCACTCTAGATTATCATTCTTTTTTGTTAAACCGATTCATTCCCACCTTGCTACCTTCCGCCAGAATCGTTACTACCGCATCCCGAGCCCCAGTTAAAACCGAGTCCAATTGCTTCGATTCATCATCAAAGAAGGGTCCCAGAACGTGATCTGAAACACTGCCTTCTTCCTCGGAACGCCCGATGCCGATGCGCAGACGCACAAATTCGTCTTCGCCAATGGCATTCATGATCGATTGTAGACCCTTGTGTCCTCCATGTCCTCCTTTCTCTTTTATTTTTAACCTTCCGAAAGCAAGATCGATGTCGTCGTGAACAACCATCAGATCCTTGCTATTTATTTTAAAATATGCGGCCAGTTTCTGCACCGGCCACCCGCTGCGGTTCATAAAAGCCATGGGTTTGGCCAGCATGACCTCATGGCCCGCGATCGTACCGCGGCCGTAGCGCACGTCAAACTTGTTTTTATTAACCAAAATGCCGAATTCACCGGCGAGCTTATCCACCACCATAAAACCGGCATTGTGGCGTGTGTTTTCATATTGGGACCCAGGGTTCCCGAGCCCGACAATCAGACGCATACGCTTTTGTGGCAAACGGTTTGTATCCTAATCCGCTTTTGTTTCTTCCGAAGGGGTTTCTTCGGCAGCCGCTTCTCCTTCAGCGCCTTCCTCTTCAGCCGCCTCTTCACCTTCTTCGAGTTCCTCTTCCTCTACGGGCTCTTCTTCGACCTTCGGCGCCAGCACCGTTATGACCGTGAAATCGATATCCTCAGGCAATTCGACGTCGCCGGGTAATGCAATTTCCTGGACATGAATTGAATCCCCGATCGTAAGATCGCTAATATCCACCTCGATTGATTCCGGAATGGCTGTCGGCAGGCAAAACAGTTCAATTTCTCTGCGGACGATCTGCAGCAGCCCGCCTTCTTCAACGCCTGCGGATTTGCCCCGGGTAACCACCGGAACGCTAACCGTTATCTTGCTCTTCATATCGATCTCATAAAAATCGATGTGAAGAAATGCGCCGCTCACCGGATTGGTTTGCAATTCCTTGATCATGGCCGGCCGGGTAAAGGTTTTGCCGTTTTGAATCTGTAGATTCAACAAAACAGAGCCGATGTTTGCTTTTTTGACAATTTGTTCGAACTCTTTGAAATCGATCGAAAGCATCATCGAGTCTGTTTTCTGTCCGTAAAGGACCGCCGGAATCCGCCCCTCGCGGCGCAGTACCCTGGCCGGACCCTTTCCGGTCGTTTTTCTGACCTGTGCTTTTAAGTCAATTTGTTCCAATGAATTATCCTCCTTACATTATCCGCCCAAACTGACGCATAAAGATAAATAAATCACGAAAGTACGAAAGGATAAAAACACGAAAAAAAAATAAAACAAATTTCGTGTTTTCTAAATTTCGTGTTTTCGTGATGAAAAAAGTTTTTTCATAAAATTCAAAAAAACACAATTAAATCGTTAAACAAACAAAGAGGTTACCGAATCGCCCCGATAACTGCGGATAATGGCCTCACCCACCAACTCTGCAATCGAAATAACAACAATTTTGCCACAGGCTACGGCTTCTTTCGTTAATGGAATGGTGTCGGTAACCACCATACTTTTCATTTCTGAATCCTTAATTCGCTCAATTGCCGGTCCGGAAAGAACTGCATGGGCACAGCAGGCATGAATTTCTCTGGCACCCTCTTCTTTAAGGGCATGGACCGCCTCGGTCAACGTACCGGCGGTGTCGACCATGTCATCGAGGATGACGGCGATCTTGTCATTCACATCGCCGATGACCGCCATCGCCTTGGCCTGGTTGGGGGCGGATCGGCGTTTGTCGATAATTGCCAGATCAGCATCCAGCCGTTTTGCAAACGCCCGGGCCCTTTCAACCCCGCCGGCGTCCGGCGAAACAATAACAAGACCATCATTAAATTTGTCTCTGATGTGCTCGATTAACAACGGTGCGGCAAAAATATTGTCAACCGGAATATCAAAAAAGCCCTGAATTTGGCCGGCATGCAGATCCATGGTAATCACTCGATTCGCACCGGCAACTGTGAGCATATCTGCAACCAGTTTGGCGCTAATCGGAACCCGGGGAGCAACCTTTTTATCCTGTCGGGCATAGCCGAAATAGGGCACGACCGCAGTCACTCTTTGCGCCGAAGACCGTTTAAATGCATCGATCATTAATAACAGCTCAACCAGGTGATCGTTGACCGGTGAGCAGGTGGATTGGATCACATAGACATCCTTTGATCGAACGTTTTCATCGATTTCAATCTGTATCTCACCGTCGCTGAAGGTTTTTACCTGAGCATTACCCAGAGACAGGTTAAGATATTCGCAGATCTTATCCGCCAGGGCAGGATTCGAATTTCCTGAAAAGATTGAAATACCTTCCATTTAGCCCACCGTTTTCAAGGGGTAATCTTTTTGGGGCAATTAATTTACCACAGAGCACACTGAGATCGCAGAGATTGAATTTAATATTATAAGGCAGGTTTTATAATTTTAATAACTTTCTCTGTGGTCTCTGTGAACTCTGTGGTTAAATATTTTTATACAAAAATTTCATTATTTGCATGGCTGGGGCGGGAGGATTCGAACCTCCGAATGCAGGGACCAAAACCCTGTGCCTTGCCACTTGGCGACGCCCCATTACGCACTGTCCATTATCCGTATATTCGCGATGTTAGAACCATCTGGCCAGTTGGGTGTTCCTGCAATGACCCAGAGTCAGGCCGAATCTTTCAGACGCCGATTCATATCGGATCAGCTTCATGGATCGGATCCACCAGAAATAATTTCAAATCCTTATCCGCCCTCAGACTCTGATTGGCCGATTTTGCTGTTTCGGCATTGTCGAAAAGGCCAAACACTGTTGGGCCGCTTCCGCTCATCAGCGCACCGATTGCCCCAAGATTCAGAAGCTTTTCTTTCGCCAAACCAATTTCAGGGTATTTTGCGACAGTCACCCTTTCAAGATCATTCGTTAAATGGCGCGCCGGATCGAACCTGTCTCGCTTTAAACTGTTGCTTGTAGGTTTTTTTTGATCGTTTGTCAATCCAAAATTCAGGTTTTGGTATGTCTCTGCGGTTGAAATGCTAATCCCTTGATATAACAACAAAATATGATATGGCAAGGCCGCCTCGAAGGCCTCCAGCTTTTCACCGATGCCGGTGGCAATCGCCGGTTTTTGAAAAATAAAAAAAGGAACGTCTGCCCCCAGCGTAAGGCCCATTTCCATCAGTTGCTCCTGGGTAAAGGGCCGCTCATAGTAGGTGTTCAAGGCCATTAAAACACTGGCTGCATTGCTGCTGCCGCCGCCAAGACCGGCGGCTACCGGGATGTTTTTGTTCAGATATATGTCAACACCCTGGGCTGAATTCAGCTTGCGTAGAAACAAAGATGCCGCCCGATGCGCCAGGTTGGAATCATCGGCCGGAACGTCGGGATGGGAGCAATGGATTTCGATCGTTTTTCCCCCGCCGATCTGAAGCGAAAGCTCATCAAAAAGCGTGACGCAACACATTAAAGAAAACAATTCGTGATAGCCATCAGGGCGTTTTCCGCAGATACGCAAAAAAAGATTGATTTTAGCAGGTGAAAGAATCTTCATAACGCTTCGCGTAGGTTCAGGGTTCTGGGTTCAAAGGTTCCGTGTTGTGAGTTCCATGTTGCGTGTTGCGAGTTTCGGGTTACGGGTTCGGCGTTGCGGGAATCATGCGTCAGAAGTCAGGCATTCTTTTTGCTCAGTCCTCAGCACTTGTTAACCATTTTTTTACCCTCAACCTCTGAACGCTGAACCTTGAACCTTTGATTCGGAGGGGTAAAACCGAAGATGACGTATAGATATTAGATTCCTTAAAGATAATTTTAATATTTCAGCGGCTTATTGCTTTTCTTTGACATACATCAGCCGCAAATCATAAAGAATGTTTTTCAGTAAGTTCTCTTCTTCTTGGCTTAAATTTCCGGCGGTTTTTTCCTGCATCATACTGAGGATGTCAATTGTTTGCTTGGCCATCGGCAGATTTTTATTTTTGGTGCCGGTGGTTGGATCTTCAATGGCGCCCAACTGTAACAGTGCCGAAGCATTTAAAGATGCGATGAAGGTTGGGAAATTTATTTCCGGGAACTGAAAGGGCGGCTCCTGGTCTCCGGCGTCCGGCTTTTCATTTTCTTCTTTGGTTTGCGCCTCTGTTTTCTCTTCTGCCGCTGGTGCCTCTTTTTCTTCCTTTTCCCCGTCATCCGTGTTTTCTTTTGCGAAAATTCGGCGGTCTTTTACGACAAAATCCTTCTTTTCTTCTTTTTCCTCTGGCATGGGTAACCTCCCTGATATTGGCGCTTATAAGATATTATGTTAGGCGATTTTGTCAAGTATTTACACTTTACCAAATGCATACTTGCTGATCAATTCTTCAATATCCAATGCCGGCTCGGTTTCGGTTATGGTATCTTCGGGCCCCAGGACCTCATCGGACCCCCCCGGCGTCAGCTTGATATATTTATCTCCGATCAGTCCGGCAGTCTTGACCGAGGCAATCACATCGTCGGTCAGAACAATCTTCTTTTGGATTTTCAACCGCACCATGGCGACTTGATCTTTGGGATCCAGCAGGATGGAATCAACCTGCCCGATCGGTACCCCGGCAATTTCCACCTGAGCACCAGCCTTCAAGCCCGAAACTGAAACAAACCTCGCATTCAGAAAATAGTGATCATCTCCCAGCAATTTCATTTTTCCAAGCTGAATCGTCAGATACCCAACGCAAATCAGCCCGATTAAAACAAAAATACCGACACTCAATTCAACAGAAGACTTATTCATATCTCCTCCGGTTAGTTGATGACTAAATTAGCCACAGACCCACACGGACCCACACAGATAAGAAAATATGTATGATTGACAGTTTGTGTAATTTTTACATAGTCTGTGTATGTCTGTGTGCGTCAGTGGCTAATAATAAAATCAGATCCTGCATTCCCAAAATATATTCTGCCGCTCCTCCACATCGCAGAGCATCGATTCGATTTGGCCGTCTCCTTTTGCCTGGGCGATTCCGGCAGAAACTGCAAAACACAACCCGCTGCGTTGTTCGGAAAGATCAAAGATGGCATCCGTATCCAGGTTGCGTGACAGCTTGTTGCAAAACATCCCGGCCTGATCGACATCCGTATCGGGTAATACCACCATAATCTTGTTCATGTCATAGCGAAAACAGATATCCGTGAGGTAAATATTGTTCTTTACAAAATGGGCAAAATTTCTCAGGGCGGTTTGGCCGGCCACATGACCGGCAATCCGGTCAACGTCCTCCAGGTTTTCGACTGAAAGCAGAACAATGGAAAAAGGTCGGTGATGCCGCTGTAACCGGAACATTTCCCGGGTCAACCGTTTCTGACCCAGCGACTGCGAGGCAACCCCGGTCAATTCGTCATGCGGGCTTTCCAGCCCCCGGATATAACTGCGCACGACAGGATCAGCGGTCTGCTGTATTTCTTCCGGAGACCCTTCAAAACGGATTTTTCCTTCATTCAGCATGGCAATCCGCTGGGAAATAAAAAACACATCGGGAATTTCATGGCTGACGATGATACCGGTAAATCCAAATCGTTTCTGGTAGTCGGATATCATGCTGTGAACTGCAGTTTTGCGAATGGGATCAAGGCCCGTGGTGGGCTCATCAAATAACACAATTTCCGGATCCGTGACCAGGGCTCTGGCCAGGGCGACCCGTTTTTTCATTCCACCTGAAAGCTGGGACGGGTATTTTTCCTCGACATCAAACAGATCCAGCTGATGCAGCTTATCCTGAACCCGATCCTTGATCTCTGTTTCAACATATGCAGTGTTTTCCATGAGCGGTAAAGCGATATTTTCAAAGACATTCAGAAAATCAAAAAGTGCGGTGTCCTGAAATACATAACTGAATTTTCGTTTCAGAACTCTGCGCTGGTCTTTTTTCATTGCAGCCAGAAGTTTTCCTTCAAAAAGCACCTGGCCCGAATCCGGCGTTAACAGACCGATGATGTGCTTTAGCAGTACACTTTTCCCCGTGCCGCTCTGGCCGATAATGGAAGTTATTTGCCCGCGGTAGATGCTCAGGGTGACCCCATCCAGCACACAATTTGAGCCAAAGCATTTAATAATATCTTTTATTTCAATAAGTGGTTGATCCATTATTGGAAACGCTCAATTTAGGTTTTACCTAAGTTGAGCCAGAAACGCTCAATTTAGGTTATAGTAGAAACGTTGTTAGCGCGTAATCCGCGATTAATATCATCACACAGGAAAGCACAACTGCGGATGTCGTCGCCTGGCTGACGCCCTTGGCCCCGAATTCAGTCCGGGTATGGGTGTAGTATCCGTTGAAGCAGCAAACGGATACCACAATTACTGCAAAGACAACGGACTTGATAAAGCCGCCGGTAACATCTACCAGGGCCACAGAGGATTCGACCCGGGAGAAGTACAGTTCCGGATTCACACCCAATAAAATCGAGCCGGTTAAATATCCTCCCAATATTCCGACCACGTCAAAAAGTGCGGTCAAAAGCGGGAAGCTGATCAATGCGGCTGCAATTCTGGGGCTGACCAGATAACGAATGGGGTCGATGTCCATGGTTTCTAACGCATCGATCTGCTCGGAGATGCGCATGATTCCAATCTCTGCCGCCATAGCCGATCCGCCTCTGGCAATGACCATCACGGCGGCCAGCACCGGACCCATTTCGCGAATCAGCGACAGCGCCACGGCCGAGCCCAAAATCCCGGTGGAGCCATACTTGACCAGCAGGTAGTATCCTTGAAGGCCCAGAACCATTCCGGTAAATGCCCCCGTCAGACAGACGACAAAAACCGATTTCATGCCGATAAAATATACCTGCTGTAAAATTTTATCGATTTGCAACGGCAGGGAAAAAATGAGGACAAAGCCTTTTAAAAAAAAAAGAGCGATTCTGCCCAGGTCCTGAACAAAGACCACGGTGTAGCGGCCCATGGCAATTAACGGGTTTTTTATAACAACAAGCAGGTCCATAGAAAGTGCCCCGATGCGATGATATTTGCGATAAATCAGGAAGAATTAAGGAAATCATAGCAAAATGTCAAGCAGGTTTCAAGGAAGGCGACAATTGACCATTGACGCCTAACTCCAAAAAGGTTAACCAAGTCCGTTGAGCCGGATAGCCAATTTCCCACTAGACGGCCAAAAAGGGAATTCTGTCTAATTTTAGCTTAATAATTTTACCACAGAGAACACAGAGACCGCAGAGGGATGTTTTTTTAGGTAATAATTTTTAGCTTGTTTTTAATATTTTCTTCTCTGTGAGCTCTGTGCACTCTGTGGTGAAATAATACAGTTGCGTTTTCCAGTCATGATTCGAATAGAAAGCCTGCATAAAAGCTACGGAGATCTGATCCTGTTTGAAGGCATCAATTTTGCCCTCAATGAAAGAGAGCGCCTGGGGGTCGTGGGTCGCAATGGTCACGGAAAAACGACGTTGTTTCGGATGATTCTGAGAAAGGAAAATCCCGATTCCGGCAGCATTGTTGTCCCCAAAAACTACCGCATCGGTTATGTCAGCCAAAATCTGGAGTTCCGCCAAAGTACGATTTTAACTGAGGCCATTTCAGCGCTTCCGGAGCCGGAAGAAGATCATCACTGGAAAGCAGAGAAAATCCTCGCCGGTCTGGGCTTTAAGCAGACGGATTTCCAGAGGCACCCAAAGGAATTTTCAGGGGGCTACCAGGTCCGGTTGAATCTGGCCAAAGCATTGATTGCCGAACCGGACCTTTTGTTACTTGATGAACCCACAAACTTTCTGGACATTATTTCCATCCGCTGGATCGAACGGTTTCTGCAAACCTGGCCTCATGAAATCATGCTGATCACCCATGACCGCAGTTTTATGGATAAACTGGTTACGCATACCATGGGGATCCATCGCTGCGCGGTGCGCAAAATTGAAGGCAACACGGCAAAGTACTATGATCAAATTGCTCAGGATGAAGAGATTTATGAAAAGACCCGCATGAAAGACGCCCGTCGGCGCAAAGAAATCGAGCAATTTATCACCCGTTTCAGGGCCAAAGCCAGGCAGGCGAACCTGGTGCAATCCCGTATTAAAACCCTGCAGAAAATGGAAAAAAAACAAAAACTTGAAAAACTAAAAATATTGGATTTTTCCTTCAGCAGCAGCCCTTTCCAGGCCAGGCACCTGCTTAGCGCCCGCAACGTAAATTTTTCCTACGATACGGAAAATCCGCTCGTTCGTGATTTTAAAATCACCGTGGAGGCCGGGGAACGAATCTGTGTGGTGGGGCCCAATGGAAAAGGCAAATCTACCCTGTTAAGACTGCTGGCCGGGGAACTGTTGCCCGATACGGGTCAGCTTAAATATCATCCGGCTGTCAAAAAAGGCTATTTTGAGCAGAGCAGTGTACAAACACTGGTTGAAAACCGAACCGTCCTGGATGAAATCATTTTTTCAAATCCGGATGGTGATCGGCAGCGGGCCCGCAATGTTTGCGGGGCGATGATGTTTTCAGGAGACGATGCCTTAAAAAAAATCAGTGTGCTCTCCGGCGGTGAAAAAAGCCGCGTGATGCTGGGCAAGCTTTTGGTGTCTGCAACGAACCTGCTGCTGCTGGACGAGCCGACCAATCATCTCGACATGGAATCCTGCGATGCCCTGCTCGCAGCCATAGATAACTTTGAGGGAACCGTAATTATGGTGACCCATAACGAAATGTTTCTGTATGCACTGGCTCAACGGCTGATCGTGTTTCAAAATGACGGCATAGATATTTTTGGCGGCAGTTATCAGCAGTTTTTAGAAAAAGGCGGCTGGCAGGATGAAAGCAAAGTGAATCAGACACCACAACAGCCCGACACCCAGGTGGATGATTCTGTAAAACTTACCAAAAAGGAACTGCGGCGTCAGAGATCAGAAATTATTTCCCGGCGTTCCCGGATCCTCAAACCGATCCAGCAGCAGGCTCAGGCGCTCGAAAACGAAATTGAAAAAAATGAGCGGGAACTCGACCGTCTGAACCAATCCATGCAGCCGGCTGCCCAGAATCAGGACGGTACGAAAATCGCTGAAATTTCCCAGGCCATTCACCTATGTCGGCAAACCATCGACGACCTGTTTGAAAAGCTGGAAGAATTGACCCGTGACCTCGAAACTCGCAAGGCCGAGTTTGATGCCCACCTGCAAAGCCTCGATTCAGAAACCGAATCACCTCCCTCTTCCGATACGTAATCCGCTATTCCAACTTTCAGAATCGTTTTTATTTATTCAGCCACAGACCCACACAGACTCACACAAACAAAACTTTTCCTCGGGCGTCTTTGACTGACAAAAAACTTGTATGCCTCCATAAAGACGGCCACAGCTTAAACTCAGTTTAAAAAACATATCGTAGCAATAATACCTGTTCTACTTAAATGACTTTATGTGAGGATAGATTTTTTTTTAATCGCGAAGCGATTGACTGTTTTTGGCCGAGCAGGTCGCTCGGCCAAAAGGTCTGTGTGAGTCCGTGTGGGTCTGTGGCTAATTTATCCGGTCGTCAACGAATCCGCTTTTTCTTTCGACGTGTGATGAAAAAATAACACAGCCCGGCTACAAACAATGAGGGCATGGAGCCGCCGATGGGATATTTCATAAGAGCAATCAGTTCATATACAAAAAATCCACTCGCCCAGCAGATTAACGCAATGCCATTAAAGCCTTTGGCATACCAGTATTTACCCTCCGGCTGGTAAAGGTCCTGCGTGCTGATCCGGCGGTCTCGAATAAAAAAATAGTCGGTCAGAACAACCCCAAACAGGGGCACAAACATGGCGCCGATCAGAAAGAGGAAATTTTCATATTGTTCCATTGGAAAAACCAGCGCAACCAGTATGGAAATAATGCCCGCCGCCCAGACAATGCTTTTTGAGCTGAATCTTTGAGAGATATTCAGCGTTGAGCAGGCCGCGGAATACACATCCGGAAAACCGGTGGTGATGGTAGAAAACACCACCATGGCCAGGGCCGGAACCGCCAGGCCTATTTTGCCCATAAGCTGCAAAATTAATGTGCCTGGATCACTTGCTCCGGCAACCAGGGTTGCGGTTAAACCCAGCGCATACATCCATGATGAAATCAGAAAGTAGCCCAGCCAGGTATTCCAGAAGGCCGGAGCGGCCCTTTTGGAGAACCGTGAGTAATCCGCCACTAGCGGCATCCAGGAAATAGGCATGGCGATGACCAAATCCAGGCCAATCATAAATGGCATATTCTGCGATTTGACCTCAAAGACATCGCTTCCAAATTCATTGACTGACACACCACTCATCAGCAGGATGACCAGCAATAGTCCGATAACCGTCATTTTCTGCATCACGCGCCAGATCGGGTTGCCCGTCATCTGTGCCCATAAGAGGGTTCCCAATCCTATTGCGACAATCCAGAACTGGTTGGATGCCAGAATTCCCCCTAGTGGTTTGCCCAGCATGGCACCGGCCCGGCCGCCGATGATCAGCATAATCGAGGCCCAGCCGATTAGTTGGATAATGTTTAAAACAGCTGCCAGATTTGAACCGCGAATACCGAATGATGGCCGAACGGAAACCATTGACATAATGCCGTGTTCAGACCCGATAACCCCCCCCAGTGCCATAAAGGTATTCCCGATAATGTGCCCCAGAAAAATTGCCAGGATACCCATCCAAAACCCCATGGGCGCTAAAAATCCGCCGGCCCAAATTTCCGCCAGAGATATGGCCACCCCGGCCCACAATAAAAAATAGTCCAGACCGCTGAGACTGCGTTGTCCGGCGCCAATCGGTTGAATGTCCATTTTGCACTCCTTGTCTATAGTGTCAGAGGGCAGATGAATATCGGAAGTAGGGCGGGCCTCCGCGCCCGCCGGCATTGGCCGGCGCGGAGGCCGGCCTTTGAAACAAAAAAAGCCACCCGGATAGCGGGCGGCCTGATCGCGCATTCTTCCTCCGCCGGCATTATCCGGATCAGGTTCAACGGTCGGACTCACAATAAGATGTCAGAGTCCCTCTCAGCCCGGTCTTTCCGAGCTCCCGACACACAGCAAAGTTAATTTTCAGTCTGCAAATTATAAATAGGGGTCTAACCCGAACCTGTCAAGCAATTTCACGGCTGGATGTTTGTTTTCCTGAGTCACTATGATATATAACCTGTAGCTGCATCTCGTTTTACGGCAGGAAGACAGGTTTATGGCAATTTATAATTTAGACGGCTTATTGGACAAATACAGTGGTGAATTTCTGATTCTGGAGTTTAATCATCTCTTTATTTCATCGTCCATCCGCGAGGAAGTCTGGCTGCTTCAGCGCAAAAATGATTCGCCGTTGATCGATAAAATCGTGAGGGCCGCCAGAGAATTTAATATCCATGAAGTCAGCGATGAAAGAGATTTCGAGACCTATTCCGGCGGACAAAAAGCCATTTTAGCCTGCCTGCTGACACTGGCGCTGATTGGCGACCGCAAAATCCAGGGCCTCAAATTATTGCTAAATAATATCCTGGACTCCGTGAGTGAAGAAAACCGGTCAAAATTGGTTCAAAAATTCGAAGAAATCCGTTCAACTCACAATATAAGGCTGTTCACCGAAAAGGATGGCCACATCCAGGAGATTTTTACAACGAATGGAAATCCGCAAGGGTAAATATCGTTTAGATGACCGCAACCTGAATTTTGATATCGTCGCTGACCTCAATTTTAATGTTAGCGGCAGCCGATTTTATTTCAGGGGCGGCAACGGTTTCGGCAAGACATCCTTTCTGGAGAAAATTATCATTCCCGCCCTAAAGGCTGATAACCTTCCCTATTTATATATCGGTCAGGATATTCGGACGCAGCTTTATACCTTGCGAGCGCTTCTTTCCATCCAGGGATTTAAAGTATCCGATACGGATGAGGTTGAACTTTTAAGGCTGTGGATTGATCAGGGCCAATCGGCAAGCGTCCTTATACTGGATGAGTTTGATAAATATTTCCCCGATTATGGATTTATCTTTGACTGGAGTGATGCCTTTATCCGGACCTACATCATCGTAACCCATCTGGCGATGAATCGCTGTGAGGCGGTTGCGAATAATTATCCGAATTTGCAACGTGAGGTTTGAATTGATCAACATCGATGGTCAACTCAAGAATGTCAGGGTGAGAAATGAATAATATCGTCATTTTAAAACTTGGCACCATATTCATCATCATCCTCTCCTTTTTTTGGCTGTTTGTTTTCGGCCCCTTTTATGACAGCATCAGCATTCAACTGGCTGTTTTTATCGTTGTCATGGGATGGAATGCGTTGCGGTTTTCGTTTCAAGAAACCATATCATTGCTGAAGTTCTGTTTTCCATTTGTATTGAGTTTGTTTGTTTTCGGACTTATCTTTCACTTTATACAGCTATTCGGCAGAACGGATTGGTTGCAGGACACACTCATTAAATGTTTGGTGTTCCCGAGCTCATTGATTTTTTTAAAAATCCTGTTGACCTATATTACCTATCTGGATATCCTTAACCTTCCGATTTCAATGAAAAAACGAATTGGCCTGATCACAATGAAATCTGCATTCCAAAAAGGGGAAAAAATATTGCGCCGATTTTCCTGGTATCTGAATACCTATTCTGACCTGCAATCCGGCAACAGAATTAAATCCGAATTGAAAAAATATGCCTGCCTTATTATCGCCCTGTATTTGTATCTTTATGAAGAAATTGAAAATTCAAATCGATTACTAAAAAATCGATATCAGCATCTATACGAGGTCAACGAATGAAAAATGTTAAAATTGCTTTTATCGCCCTAACAGTTGTTGCTGCCCTGATCACCCTGTTTATCAGGATCCCGCTGCCCAGCAGGGGCTACTTCAATTTTGGAGATGTGGCAGTGGTGTTCTCGGGTCTGGTTCTGGGAAGCCTGGCGCAGAAAAAAAATTTCTGGTGGGGTGCAGGAGCCGGGGGTATCGGTTCGGCCCTGGCGGATATCATCGGCGGATTCGGAATGTTTGCGCCGATTACATTAATTGCCAAGGGGGCTGAAGGCGGATTATGCGCGCTGGCATCCGGCCGGCACAAATTCAGCCGGTGGATTTTAATTCTGCTGGGCGGCGCTTCGATGGTCGCATGCTATTTTATTGCTGAAGCATTAATGCCGAACATCGGGCTTCAGGGGGCGGTATCGGAAATCATCCCCAATCTGATCCAGGCCGGCGGCGGCATTGCCGGCGGCGTCCTGGCGTTTACCGCTTATAAAAAAATAGTAGGTACCGAAAAATAGTTCAATGGCGGAATGGGTTCAGTTGAACCCTTTAACCCCGGTTAGACGACATGGCAATTGCGCTGGCGCTGTTATCCTCGCTTCTCATCAGCGGGACCACCATCATTATGAAAAAAGGCATTGAGCGGACAAACCCGACTTCCGCTATGCTGGTGGTCACCCTGACGGGGACTTTGATTTTGTTGATAATTTCACTGCCGCTGGTTCAACTTACCCATCTAAAATCAAAGGCATTTCTGTTATTTATTCTGGCTGGCATATTTTCTCCGGCACTCGTTCGCTGGCTTTACTTCATCAGCCTCGATCGTATCGGCCCGTCGATGTCATCGTCCATCATATCCACCGGGCCCGCGTTCACTGCAATTATCGCCATCGTATTCCTGAAGGAAAAAGCAACGCTAAACATCGTCCTGGGAATCATTTTGATTATCGGCGGGATCATTACCTTTGAAAGAGACATCAGCTCCAGCGGCAAATTTGTCGTCCGTCATAAACAGGATTTGATATTTGCACTGTTGTCAGCAATTCTAGTGGGATTGGCAATCGTCATCCGCAAGATGGGGTTGAATACTCTGGACGAACCGATTTTTGGCGTAACCGTCGGATTTACGACATCGCTGGTATTTTATGGAATGATGTGTCTGGTATTTAAAGGTATGCGTGCGGCGATTTCCTTGAACCTCAAAAATACACTGTATCTGAGCGGGGCCGGTGTGTTTTTAACAACCGCCTGGTTGACGTTATTCTATGCACTGTCCTACGGAGATGCGATTATCGTAGCGCCGCTGGCCAGTCTTCACCCGGTGATGGTGCTGGGGTGGAGTTACCTGTTTTTCAAAGATATAGAAAAAATTACCTTTAAAACCGTACTCGGTGTTATCGTGGTGCTGATCGGCGTCCTGCTGATTGCCTTAAAGTAGTTTAATTGGTTTGATTGGTTTAATTCGTTGAATTTGTTAAAGCGAACCAATTGAACAAATCAAACGAATCGAACCAATGGAACAAGTTGCTTTTTCCTGAATCCCTCAACCGCCGACTGGCGATAGCCATCCAGTTGAAAATGCCAGCATAAACTGCCCGCCATAATACAATGGCAAACCGATCAATCGATTGACAAATTCAGCCTTTAAAA
The DNA here is from genome assembly GCA_963706575.1 of uncultured delta proteobacterium. GTDB lineage: Bacteria > Desulfobacterota > Desulfobacteria > Desulfobacterales > JAHEIW01 > JAHEIW01. The sequence goes on from CAVPNL010000018.1 coordinate 151,201, forward strand.
ATCGCTGCCGGGCAACAAAGATATCGGAGACATAAAAACCCAGTGCCCCGCCAAATGCCGCCATGCGACCCGCCGGCTCAAGCTCGCCGGCACCCACCATTGACCAGGCCCCCACGACCATGGCGGTGATCACCAGGATATAGAATATTACCGGAATTTTCATAGAGCCCAGATGGGGCCGCAGCCACAAAAACACACCGGCGCCGGCCAATGTGCTTATTGCCAGACCAATGTCGGTCCACAGATTGAATCCGGCCGTATAAAAGAAGGCGCCAGTATAAAACACATGCCCCAGCAAAAAAGACACCAGGCCAAAGAGAAACATTTTCTTGCCGGGCAACGCCAGAAAGACATCACCGCCCAGACAAAAAATCATGCCGATCAGCAAAAAACGGTAATATGGCGGAATCGGATGGAATTGAACGACTGCGGCAAAGATAAACAGTGAAGAAAGAAGGGATTTAACCGCCAGCTTGGCCGTCAGAACCTCCTTTTTTTCACAATAAAGAAGGCCGGCCAGCAAGCCAGCAGCGGATACAACTACTAAAAAATTAACCATCGTAATTTATGGATCGTCCTAAGAACTTACATATGGAGGTTGGTCGTTGGTCTCATACAGGTTTCAGGTGTCAGTAAAATAGCTGGAAGGCTGGAAAGCTTGGATGCTCGAAGGCTCGAAGGCTTCATCGCTTCCGGCTTCCTGGCTTCCCAGCCTTCCAGCCTCCAAGCTATGAGCTTATACCAATCCCTGATCGAGCATGGCATCGACCACCTTGACAAAGCCGGCGATGTTGGCACCGTTCACATAATTTCCCGGCGTGCCGTATTGTTCCGCGGCCTCCAGCGAGGTCTGGTGAATGCTTTTCATGATCATCTTCAGCCGGTTATCCACCTCTTCGCGGGTCCACATTAGGCGCATGCTGTTTTGGGTCATTTCCAGGCCCGAAACCGATACCCCCCCGGCATTGGCTGCTTTGCCGGGTCCGTAAAGCAGTTTTGCCTGCAAAAAGATATCGACCCCTTCCGGCACCGTCGGCATGTTGGCCCCTTCACTGACCAGGAACACACCGTTATCGATCAGATTCTGAGCATCTTTGGCGTTTATTTCATTTTGCGTCGCACTGGGAAAAGCACAATCGGCCTTATGGTCCCACAGCGGATTATGATCCACTGCCGGGTCAACAGCCGTATAAACCGCCTCTGAATATTTGTCGGCATATTCCTTCATCCGGCCCCTGCGAACATTTTTGAGCACTTTGACAAATTCCAGCTTCTTTTTATCAATGCCCTTTTCATCATAAATACAGCCGGAAGAATCCGAAAGCGTGACCACCTTGGCCCCCAGCTCAATCAATTTTTCGGTGGTAAACTGCGCCACATTGCCCGATCCCGAAACCAGACAGGTTTTGCCCTTCAGGGTTTCGTTGCGGGTGGCTATCATTTCCGCGGCAAAATACACCGATCCGTACCCGGTGGCCTCGGGACGGATCAGACTGCCGCCCCAGTTGAGCCCCTTGCCGGTTAACACCCCGGTAAATTCATTACGCAACTTTTTGTACATGCCGAAAAGATAGCCGATCTCTCTGGCACCAACGCCGATATCTCCGGCGGGCACATCGGTGTCGGGCCCGATATGGCGAAATAACTCGCACATAAAACTGTGACAAAAGCGCATCACCTCGTTATCTGATTTGCCTTTGGGATCAAAATCCGACCCGCCCTTGCCACCGCCCATCGGCAGCGTGGTCAGGGCATTTTTAAATACCTGTTCAAAAGCCAGAAATTTAAGAATACCCAGATTGACGGACGGGTGAAACCGCAGCCCGCCTTTGTAAGGGCCCAGCGCGCTGTTCATTTCGATGCGAAACCCCCGATTGACCTGTACTTCTGCCTGGTCGTCCATCCACGGCACCCTGAAGATGATGATGCGCTCGGGCTCTACAAGCCTTTGCGGTATTTTGGCCTGGCGGTAAACCGGATTTTGGTCCAGGACGGGCTTTACCGATTCCATCACTTCGCTGACCGCCTGATGAAATTCATTTTCCTGCGGATCCCTGTTCTTAACGATGTTTAATATCTCAGACATGTTTCCTCCCTGGAAGGTTCAGACCGGAATTTCGGTCAAAATCGGTATTGAGTAATGCGTGCTCCATAATGAACTCGTGAAGATTTTGCAAGTATTTATGTCTTTAGGAATAAAAAAGAAGAGATTTTGAAACGCGCAATTTAGATTTTAATTCCTGACCCCCTTTGTACTACTGTCAAGTGGCAACATAACATTCCGCGTGTATTTAACAACCTGGTCGCGGCCGGCCCTTTTGGCTGCATACATGGCCGCATCCGCTTTCCTGATCAGATCTTCCGGATCCGTTCCATCATGTGGAAAAGTGGCGATACCCAGGCTGATGGTGACGGGAGGGAAATCCTCGAATTTCATCTCTGCCAAATTTTTCCGTAAGCGCTCGGATAAAATATGGGCGGCGTCATTGGCCGCCTCAGGTATCATAATGACAAACTCTTCACCACCATACCTGGCAACCACATCCACATCTCTGACATTTTGTTGCAGAAATTTGCCGATGGCCCTTAAAACCCGATCACCGGCATCGTGGCCATAGGTGTCATTGATATTTTTAAATCGGTCCAGATCAGCCATGACAACAGATAAAATATTGTTGTAGCGCTGGGCTCGATGCAGTTCCTCCTGCAGCTTGACCATAAAATACCGGCGAACGTAAAGGCCCGTTAAAGAATCCGTAACCGCCATATCCCAGAGCTGGGCCTTATTGATAGCCACGGCGGCCTGATCGGCCACGGCTTTCAGCATTTCAACATCTTCGTCCGTAAAGTCTTTTCCGTGCCGCTTGTTGGTCACATTGATGACGCCGATGACATCACTGTAAACGATCATGGGAATGCACACAATCGAGCGAACATACGATTTCTCGGAGTCTATGAAAACATCATCGTCTTCGATGTTGTTTACCACAATGGGTTTGGCAGTCATATAGACCCGACCGGCGATGCCCTCGCCCGGTTTAAAACTGCGGCATTCGATTTCATTATTATTGACTTTTTCCTGAAAGGCTGCGTCCTCCACTCCGGCCAGCACTCGGATATTTAGCTGATCGGTCTCCAGATCATAAAGCATCAGGGAGCCTTTCTCGGCAGAGGTCACCTCGATGGCCTGGCTTAAAATAAACTGCAGCAGGTTCTTGAGGTCACTGATATAATTCATGGCCTTGCCGATGCTGTACAGAAGAGACAGATTTTGGATGGTTTTATCCAGGTCTTCCTTTTCTTTTTGACGCTTCTCATAAAGATGGCAGGTGTTAACGCATACGACAGCATGAGCGGAGAGTTGCTGCAGAAAATATCGATCGGCATCGTCGAAAGGTTGATCGTTTTTGCGAGACCCGATGGTCACCAAGGCGGTCAATTCATCCCCCATGCCCAGAGGAACCCACAGTTTAGATTGAAGCCCGGCAAGGCCGTGCTTTTGGAAATCCTTTGAAAACAAAGGCTTTCCCGTATCGTCGCTGACCTCAAAGGGTTCGCCGTTCAAAATGGATTTCCAGAGTCTGGTTTTACCTTTCTTAATTTCAATGCTCAGCTCGCTTAAACCTTCGTTGAAAACAAGCTCAAGCGCATTTGTTTTGTTGCGATAAAGAAATATCGCCAGCCGGTGAATCGAAAATTTTTTCCGGATCACATCGGCAAGTACCCTGTATAATTGTTCAAGATCGAGCGTGTTACTTAATTTGCGACAAGCTTGCAGAATTTCTGTCAGCGCTATTGATTGAATATTTCTTGAAGACATAAACTCCTCGACTATGTGCACATAGGAACACAGCGTTTTGATTTGCCAGTTATCGACCTATGCTATTTAACTTTATCGTTTTTCCTCAGAGATTGCAAACAGTGTTCACTCGACAAGAATCATTTAAATAATGACAAAATTTGAAAGGGAAATACCATTATGACGATGCTTTTAAAGATTAAAAAAAAGCACTTTTCCGAATCAACTTCATGTGGGTCGGAACTCATTTGGGTGTCCGGGTAACAGACGTTTGGCGGGAATTGGAATTGAGCCGGCCGATGGCAGCATTTGGACGGATTATGCGATAAAGATCTTTATCGCCATTAAGGAAAAATTACAAAACATTTTAATGGCTTTCAATAAACGCGCTCTTCACGTATTCCTTCTTGGGACACCGAATCCGGCATAACCTGAATTTTATTGTCCGATCCGAATTTTACGGTTACATAGAGGCTGGAGTAATACACACCTACCTTATTTCCTTGATTGTCAAAAATATGGGAGCCACGCGGATTATAGGGTGGGCGGTGTTCAAATTCCCACATGTATTTTACGGCTTCTTTAAACTCTTCGGTTTGGGGATCGATTTGACGCCATAATCGTGATTGAAGCTCCCATTTGGGATCAAGCCCCACAATGGCGTAATGTCTGTTGTTAACGCCGTAATAATAAAATTTGAAATCAGATGGAACCTGGTTGGTTTTAAAAGAATCGGTGACATTATCATCAAAAGCGACCCGCCCGTATGATCCGGTGCACCCCGCAGCCAGGGCAAACGCCAATAAACCAAATAAAAAGCCAATAAACGGCTTCGAAGTGGCCTTATTTGGGCAAAATGGTCCGCTTTTCATCGTTGACTTCCTTACCGCCAGCCCGGTATCCGACCACCGGCTTCAAATGCAATCAGGCAGTTCTTAGCAGAAAAATAAAATTAGAACTATACCCTGTCTCAAAAATGTGGATCAGGGTTCAGGGCCCCGCTAAGCGGGATTACATGTCTAATCTAAACAGATTAAGGTATGCATCAAGGCGTCCGGTGAATTGAAAACGGAGCGTACACGAAGTACGTGAGTATTTCAATTTGCGGGACAACGCAGCCCAGGGCCCTTAGACGCATTTTTGAGATGGACTCTAGTGACTGCCACGGACGAATGGCGTATCCGGCATGACCGCAATTCTGTTGTTCTCTTCGAATCGTATCGCGACGAACCAGATGCTCGAATACCATATACCAACCTTTTCGCCGGTTGGAGACAAAATGCTGGCTCCGGATATCAATGAATAATAATCGCCGCCCCAAACCCAGTCAACCATTTCTTTGAACTGCTCGGTCCCGGGATCGACCTCACGCCAGACTTTCGAGCTTATATGATAAGCGGGATCGATTCCAATAATGGCATACGGGGCATTCGTTCGGCCGTAATAGTAATATTTGTAATCGGGCTCGACCTCATAGGATTGAAAAATCCGGGTGAGTTCAGGATTGCGTTTGATTCGTCCGTAATTTTCAGAACAGCCGCTGACCATCGCAGATACAATTAACATGGCAAGAATATAGCAAAATCTTGAAAATCGGCTGCCGCTAATGATTGTTTGTAGATGATTCATTAAAACTCCTATATGGGAAGCATTTCATCTGTGTCCTTGCACTGGGGATGAAAATGCTTTTGATGTTTATTTTTTGTAATAAGGATAATGGTTAAATAATAATACCACTCAGTGGCATGTCAATGGGGATTGTTATAGCGAGGGTTACCTGTTGATCGGTGGGTTTAAAAGGCAAAAAAAAGGCCTGTCACAGTTTAATTAATGACAAGCCTTATTTAAAATGGCGGGGACGAAGGGACTCGAACCCTCGACCTCCGGCGTGACAGGCCGGCGTTCTAAACCAAACTGAACTACGCCCCCGTATGTTTATTTAGTTGCGGATAGCTTTCGCCTCTCCGCTCCACTCCTTTATGAAGTGGTAGGCGGAACAGGGCTTGAACCTGTGACCCCCGGCTTGTAAGGCCGGTGCTCTCCCAACTGAGCTACCCGCCCACTTTTATCGGTCCGTTAGGCGTCCAGGGAAAGCAATTGCTAACAATTTCAGCCCATAATGTCAAGGTAAAAGTCGGCTGAAAAGATGTAGTCCCTTATCGCTTTGTCTCTTATATCAAATTTTTCGGTTTTTCCGCGTCTTCGGTGGTGATTTCAAGCGGAATGTCAACATTTTTAAAAATCGTGTTGCCGTCATCAAGGATGAGTGCGTGGGAAAGCACTTCATCCATATGCTCCACCAGGATAACTTCAACCTGCTTGGAGATGCTTTTGGGCACATCTTTTAGATCTTTTTCATTTTCTTTGGGGATCAGAATTTTTTTGATTCCGCCCCGGTGAGCGGCAATGATTTTTTCCTTCAAACCGCCGATCGGCAGTACGCGGCCCCGCAGGGTGATCTCACCGGTCATGGCATAATCACGGTGTACCGGAAATTTGGACAGGGCTGATACAAGCGAAGTGCACATGGAAATGCCTGCAGATGGTCCGTCTTTAGGGATAGCGCCTTCGGGGATATGAATATGAATATCATATTTTCGGTAAAATTTTTCATCGATCGCCAGATTATGCGCCCGTGATCGAACGTAACTTACCGCGGCCTGAGCTGATTCCTGCATGACATCGCCCAGTTTGCCGGTAACCGTGAGTTTACCCTTTCCGGGCATAATCAATGTTTCGATAAAGAGCAGCTCGCCGCCCACCTGGGTCCAGGCCAGCCCGGTGACCATACCGACCTGATCCTTTTCTTCAACCTGTTCCTGCCGAAACCGGTAAGGTCCGAGGTATTTGGCAATCGATTTTTCGGAAACTTTGAATTCGGTTTTATCCTTGTTCTTGACCGCTTCTTTGGCCAATTTACGGCAAATCGAAGCAATTTCACGCTCAAGATTTCTAACACCGGCTTCGCGGGTATAGCGCCGAATAATGGCCAGTATCGAATTTTTGGAATAATTTACGTTTTTCCCCTCCAGGCCGTTGAATTTAATCTGTTTGGGGACCAAAAAGCCTTCCGCAATATGATATTTTTCATATTCGGTGTAACCGGGGAGTCGGATAATTTCCATGCGGTCCTGCAGCGGCAGCGGAATATCCGGCAAGGTGTTGGCCGTCGTAATAAAAAGGATATCTGAAAGATCATAATCCATATCCAGATAATGATCATTGAAGCTGAAGTTTTGCTCGGGATCCAGAACTTCCAGCAGCGCTGCCGACGGATCGCCCCGGAAATCCATGCTCATTTTGTCGACTTCATCCAGACAAAATACCGGGTTGCTGACACCGGCCTTTTTCAGTGACTGAAGGATTTTACCCGGCAGGGCCCCGATGTAGGTTCGCCTATGCCCGCGGATTTCAGCTTCATCTCTAACCCCCCCGAGGGAAAGGCGTACGTATTTGCGCCCGGTGGCCCTGGCGATGGATTTGGCCAGCGAGGTTTTGCCAACGCCCGGCGGGCCGACGAAGCAAAGGATCGGGCCTCGAATTTTCTTTACCAGGGCCTGAACCGCCAGATACTCTAAAATCCGTTCTTTGGGTTTTTCAAGGCCGTAATGATCTTCATCGAGGATCTTTTCAGCCTCATCGAGGTCATCGCCCACTTCGCTTTTTTCATGCCAGGGCAAACTGATGATCCAATCGATATAATTTCGCACCACCGTGGCTTCGGCCGACATGGGGGTCATCATTTTTAATTTTTTAAGTTCGGCTTCAACTTTTTCAGTGGCCTCTTTGGACATCTTTTTGTTTTTGATCTTTTCTTCAAGCTCTCTGATCTCATCGCCCGGATCATCATCGGCGCCCATTTCTTTTTTGATCGCCCGCATCTGTTCGTTCAGATAGTAATTTTTCTGCGTCTGCTCCATCTGATCTTTTACGCGATTTTTGATGCGCTGATCCATTCGGAAAACTTCAATTTCCATTTTAATCAGGCTTAAGAGCAGCGCCAGCCGATCGGTGGGCGAAATAATTTCCAGCAGTTTTTGCTTGTCTTCAATTTTAAACGAAAAATGCGAGGCCACCGTGTCGGCCAGCTGCGATGAATCCGCAATAACCGCAGCGTTGGTGACCAGTTCTTTTGATATGTTTTTGTTGACGCTGGCATATTCCTCGAACTCTTTAATGACCGATCGAATAAGCGCCGTGGCTTCTGCTTCAGGAACAACAGGTTCTATTATTTTTTCAACCTGTACCTGAAAGAAATCATTTTCTATTCTAAAGCGTTCAATTCGGGCTCTGGCCTGGCCTTCCACGAGGGCTTTAACGGTTCCGTCCGGAAGCCTCAGCAGCTGAAGCACCTTACCAATCGTTCCAACATGGTTAATGTCCGTTTCCCCGGGGTTGTCCACATTGGCCTTTTTCTGAGTCGACAGAAAAACAAGCTTATCTTTGTTCATGGCATCAGCCAGCGCATTGACCGATTTGGTTCGCCCCACAAAAAGCGGCGCCACCATATGGGGAAAAACGACAAGGTCTCTTAATGGTAAAAGGGGTAATAGCATATTTGATTCCTCAGTTCCTTTTTCTTTAAAAAATTTAGGAATATTGTCTGTTTCTTATTTAACGAATTGCCAGAAGAATTAGATCATGGGCGATTTGGTTTGCGGACAACGCCGTCTATGGGGAACAGATCCATTCACATGATAAATAAAATCACATTAGGCTTGTTTCTTCGTCTGCTCGTAAAGCAGGATGGGTTCCTCCTTGTTTAAGACAACATCCTCTCCGATGACACATTCTTTTACATTGGCAATTGACGGCAGGTCATACATGATTTCAAGCATGCAGGTTTCCATAATTGCCCGCAACCCGCGCGCGCCGGATTTGCGTTTCATGGCCTCTCTGGCAATCGCCGCCAGCGCACTGTCGGTAAGTCGCAGGTTGACGCCTTCCATTTCGAAGAGCTTCTGAAATTGCTTGAGCAAGGCATTCTTGGGTTCTTTCAAAATCCGGATCAATGCGTTCTCATTGAGCTCATCCAGGGTCGCAACCACCGGCAGGCGCCCTAAAAACTCGGGAATCAGCCCGTATTTTATCAGATCCTCCGGTTGGACGTCCATGAGGATCTCACCGATGGTTCTCTCTGTTTCCAGAAGGATCTTGGCCCCGAAACCCATTTGCTTGGATCCGAGACGACGCTGAATAATTTTTCCCAGACCGTTGAAAGTCCCCCCGCAGATGAACAGGATGTTGGAGGTGTCGACTTTAACAAAATCTTGTTGCGGATGTTTCCGGCCGCCCTTTGGCGGCACGCTGGCTGTTGTTCCTTCAATTATTTTCAAAAGCGCCTGTTGAACGCCTTCCCCCGAAACATCTCGCGTGATCGAAGGATTGTCCGATTTACTGGCAATTTTATCGATCTCATCGATGTAGACGATCCCGCGCTTGGCTTTGTCTACATCGTAATCCGCATTCTGGAGCAGGGCAAGAATGATATTTTCTACATCCTCGCCGACATAACCGGCCTCGGTCAGGCTGGTCGCATCCGCTATGGTAAACGGTACATTCAAAAATCTGGCAAGCGTTTGCGCCAGCAGCGTCTTTCCGCAGCCGGTCGGGCCAATCAGCATGATGTTGCTTTTCTGAAGTTCAACATCCCCGGTGTTTAATATAGAGTCAAGGCGTTTGTAATGATTGTAAACCGCTACCGAAAGCACCTTTTTGGCCGATTCCTGTTCGATCACATATCCGTCAAGCTTTTCCTTAATTTCTTTCGGCGCCAGGATACGATCCGATTCCTGGGTATCCTTTTCGCTTTCTTCCTCAATGATTTCGCTGCACAGCTGGATACATTCATCACAAATATATACCGCCGGGCCGGCAATCAGCTTTCGAACTTCAGATTGATTTTTCCCGCAAAAAGAACAAAACAGGTTGTCGTTTTCATCTTTTTTCTTTGGCATATTAGCTCTCCGACTCTTCTAAGTGGTCAAGATCGTCACGGTTGGCAATGACATGGTCAATAATTCCGTATTTTTTGGCCTCCTCACCTGACATGAAAAAGTCTCGATCGGTATCTTTTCGGATGTCCTCCATTTTTTTACCGGTATGATCCATCAGAATCTGGTTTAAGCGCTCTTTCATCCGCAGGATCTCTTTGGCCTGGATTTCAATATCAGAAGCCTGGCCCTGAAAGCCCCCCATGGGTTGATGGATCAAAATCCTTGAATTGGGCAGCGAGTAGCGCTTACCGCGTGTTCCTGCAGCCAGCAAAACCGCACCCATGCTGGCAGCCTGGCCGATGCAAACGGTGGCAATATCCGGTTTAATATACTGCATGGTGTCATACACCGCCAAACCGGCAGTTACCAGCCCCCCGGGGGAGTTCACGTAAAAATTGATATCCTTGTCAGGGTCTTCGGATTCTAAGAAAAGCAGTTGGGCAATAATGAGATTGGCAATCTCATCGTTCATGGCCGTGCCGAGAAAAATGATGCGGTCCTTGAGAAGGCGCGAATAGATGTCATAGGCGCGCTCACCCCGGCTGCTTTGCTCGATTACCATCGGTATCAGTGGCACAGGTGGTCTCCTCTATCAATAAACGTTTCGGATTTGTTTTTAGGCCAATTTCCTAAATTTACATCATGGAATGATGGAAGTCTGAGTATGAAATGCGGAAAAAGACATTTTCATTCCATTGTTCCAAACCCATTATTCCACTATTGCAGCATTCCAATATTCCAGATGAGGCGCCGATTTTTAATCGGTCTAAAACCTTACTTCTTTTTTGCTTTTTTTGCCTCTTTTTTGGCTTTGGGTTTATCGGGCGTTTCGGGCTTCACATCAGTAATTGTGCTACTATCAATAATAAGTTTGATCGCCTTTTTTTCAAGTAAGGTATGCTTGAAATACCTCAGCTTATCCGGATTTTGATCATAGAATTTCTTGATTTCTTCCAGCGGCTGGTTAAAGCTTTCAGACATCTCCTCCAGCCCGCCTTCCAGCTCCTCATCGTCAAGGTCGAGGCTTTCCTGATCGATGATTTTCCCCAGAATGAGGTGGCGTTTAACCTGCTTCAAGGCCGTGTCGCGGTATTTTTCAGCAATCGTCTCTTTTGAAAGCCCCATTTCCTCCATGGACGTGTTGCGATAGGCAAAAGAGCGCTCGGCCTCCTCGACGATTCCCTGAAGCTCCATCTCGACCATGGCGTCGGGTACTTCAAACTCCGTTCCGGCAATTAAGGTGGTGAAAACCTGCTCATTGAGTTCCTGCTCGGTTCGTTTTTCGTAACCCTGTTTTAAATTATCCAGAATCACTTTTTTCAGGTCATCCAGCGATTGATAGGGGCCTGCTTTTTTGGCCAGTGCATCATTAATCGGCGGTAAAATCTCCTTGCGGATTTCGTTCAGCACCACCTGAAAATCAATTTCCTGGTCGGCCAATTTTTCGTTGGGGAAATCTTTGTCAAATTTTAGGCTAAACGCTTTGGATTCACCCGACTTCATACCGATTAGCTGGTCGTCAAAATCTTTGGAAATAATCGCCTTGCCGATTTGCAGGCTAAAATTTTCAGCATCGCTAAATTCCGCCACGGGCTCTCCATTCTGGGAGCCTTTCAGGTCGAGGGAGACAAAATCCTCTTTTCGGGCCGTCCGATCTTCAGAAACTTTTTCCTGTTGGGCCATTCCCTTCTGGAGCGATTTAAGCTGAATGTCCACCTCGTCGTCGCTGGCGGCATGCAGTGTACGTTTGAGCTTCAGCCCTTTAAAATCGATATCTTCGATTTCGGGAGTGATCTCAACGGTGGCATCATATTTATAGGGGCTGTCGGCTACCAGCTCGGGCGGGTCCAGCTCGGGGTTACCGACGATATTTAGCTCGGTCTCCTTGATGGCATCGATAAATGAACTTTGAATCAGCTTGGAGGATACATCGGCATGCACATCCTTTTTAAACATTCTTTCCAGAACCGACCGCGGAACTTTTCCCGGCCGGAAACCCTTTACTTTGGCGCTTTTTTTTAACTGATTATAGGCTTTGTCCAGTTCCCGGATAACTTCATCCTGTGGAATTTCAATATGGAGTGTTTTCTTGACGCTGCTGACATCTTCAACTTTAAATGGCATAATGTTTCCAGTTCAACAAAATTTAAGCGCCTTGTAGAATATATTCACCACAAAGTTCGCAGAGCACACAGAGGATATCACGAAAAAATTTTTAAGCTTCTTACCCCTTAGATCCAATCTCAGTGTTCTCTGCGCTCTCTGTGGTAAAAAAACCAGCACGACCTAAAGTCCGATCGTATCAAGGCACTTTTTAATAATTAATGTGGTGCGAGAGGGGAGACTTGAACTCCCACTCTGTTTCCAGAGCTGGATCCTAAGTCCAGTGCGTCTACCAATTCCGCCACTCTCGCATTTGCATATGAAAAAAGGAATCCAGGCAAGTGATTTGGGCAGACTGACCTTGGAGGATAAAATTTTCATTCAAGATTCTTTGGACTTTAACGGCTGAACCCAGTACCCAAATCCGTTAAATCTCAGTATAAAAGACAAAACAGATAATGTCAATCTTATCGGCTGTCAAGTAAAATATGCGGACAGCCTGCCTTACGGTGTTGAAAAAAAAGATTGAATTTTATATAAAAATAAGATGCCATTCGGAATCATGCAAGTTACAAATCCGTTAGTTAGCCGACTCCGGGAAATGGATATGCCTCCCGCAAAAGGATTTTTCTTGAGCCCGCATGCAATGCCGGCAATTCTTTTCATTTTATTCATTTGCATCTTAGTGCCCGCAGCAAATGCCAAACAGCCGTTCTTTGAAAAGGATAGGCCGGTGGTCGTAATTGATCCGGGGCATGGCGGAACTAACGCCGGTGCGAAAGGCCCAAACAATACGCTGGAAAAAACAGTCACGCTGAACCTGGCTCACATACTCGCACAACAGCTGAAAGCCCGCTACCGGGTGGTTTTAACCCGAAATGGGGATTATGGGCTCGACCATTCGAGCCGCACGGCGGTGGCCAATCACGCCAAAGCGGAAATTTTTATCAGTCTGCACACCGGTAGCAGCTTTATCCACAATATCACTGGATCGACTGTGTTTTTTTATCAGCCATTTCAGGAGTCTGCCTTAACGACTGAAACCCATGCCTCAAAGCCGCTTCAGGATAGCAATCCGGCCGTTAGCTGGGGAATGATCCAGACAAAATACCGTATAACAAGCGAAAAACTGGCCGGTCAGATACATTTCCGGCTGTCGGCGCTCTGGCAGCCGCAGGATGTTAAAGTTCAGGGAACGCCGCTGCTGGTTCTTGAAGGCGCCGATATGCCGGCTGTGGCAATCGAAATCGGAAACCTGCCAAATCCAACCTCAGAAAAAGCGCTGGGAGACCCCCGGTTTCTGTCTCGCATCGCCGAGGCGATCATTGGCGGAATTGATGCCTTTTTTGGCGAAAAGCCAAAATAAGCTGGAAAGCTTGGAGGCTTGGAAGCTGGAAGGCTATAAAGCCAGGAGGCCAGAAAGCTATAAAGCTTTGAAGCTAAAAGCCTGGAAAGCTAATTTATATGCATAAGGGCAAGCTTTACAGCTTCCAGGCTTCCCAGCCTGCCAGCAGATGGAGCTTTCGGGCTTCCCAGCTTTATAGCCTCCCAGCCTTTTGAGAGGCTTGCAACGGCAGAAAAAGCATGGTAATGAGTCTCCCTCGGATCGGGGCGTGGCGCAGCCTGGAAGCGCGCCTGCTTTGGGAGCAGGAAGTCGGAGGTTCAAATCCTCTCGCCCCGACCAGCCTTCCCTTCTGATTTTCCATTAGCCACGGACACACACGGACTCACACAGAATTTGTTAAATGGTCAAATGGTCGATTCGTTAAACAGCTAAAAAAAGGAATACATCCATCGACAAATTGACCAATCAACCAATCAACAATTTAACAAAAGTGAAAAGATTTGACTGAATCTAATCTGCGTGCATCTGCGGTTAAATATTCTTCTTTATGGATTTTATTAAGGCAGGAGCGGTGAGGATGACAAGCAGATCACCCACCGGCCCGTTGCAAAGCAGGGTGACACCCGAAAGCAAAACCGACCAGATCATGACTTCAGATTTTACCAACATGGCGCTGAAAGCTTGCGGGGTAAAGAAAAAGATAACCAGATTAATCGCACAGACAGCAACAGCTCCCCAGACTGCCCATTTACGCATATTCCATATACCGATTCCGCAAATAATCAAGGGTAACATCCCCAGCAGGTATTTGGCGCCTAAAAAACTCAGCAGGCTCCCCGACATATTCGGCTCATAGGCCAGCCAGATTATACCTTTAAATATGCACAGCCAACCCACTGCCCAGATTTGCCACGGGAATTCGACACTCATTCTCTCGGACGGAAAAATCTGAAACTTACTTTTCTCCATTATCGGCACCATTTCCTGCTGCTTATCAATTTGTTTTCAATCAAGAACCCATCTCAAAAATAGGATTTTGGTTCAAGATCGCGGCGGGGCCAAGCTTAAAACCGGAGGCATACTGTTGTATGTTGAGGATTTTAAGCGAGGCACCAACAAAGATATTGGGCCAAAAGACATTTTTGAGATGAGTTCTAATTGGATTAGGTATTCATAGGGAATTAATTGGTTCGGGTCAATTAAAAAGCAGACGGGATTAGTTTAAATAGCTCGATATTCGTCAAATCGTTAATTAGTCGAATCGTCAAATAGGTAAAAATGGATATAATCATTTGACTAATTGACCATTTAACCAATTAACTAATCAACAAATAGCGAATTGGCTGATTGGAATGTCAGCTCAGCAAATTAACGATAGCCAGGGTAATGATCAGAAATGAGATAACAGCGCCGGCCATGCCGAAAAAAAAAGGATGGCGGAAAAAAAGAACGTCCAGTTCGGGGCCGTTGCGATCCAGTTTTTCAAAAAAAGTCCGTGTTTCAAACCAGGAATTCATTTTAGCCTCGATTGCCTGCATTTTTTCCGGCTTAAATAACAGAAAGAGACCGGATACCAGACCAAGGATGCATGCAAGCCTGGCAACCCAGGCAAAAAAGATAAAAATCACCTCAAGGGTCATGAAATATTTGCGGGATCCGAGGAACACTTTCGCAAAGTTGGATAAATCAATATTAAAAAAGAAAAAGATGAGGGCAAAGATTGACCCCGCAACAAGGCATAAGCCGACAATAATATGATGGCTGTATATTAATGCCTCCGTGGAAATTTCTCTGTCCAGAAGGTTAATTTTGGGTTCGACGCTGATGTTGCGATTAAAAAAACTGCTGAGGGATTTTGTCAGGCGGGGCGAAAAAAGAAGCAGCAGGGAAAATGCCATCCCCAGAATACCAAATAGCAAAGTTAAAATTTCCACCGTATCTAACGCAATATCCCAGAAGATTTCCATTGTATATCCCTTACATGTATGGTTGCAAATTTGAACCGGCCTTGTTTTTGGTATCGCCGGTTTTTAAAAGAACTTAAGCCGGTTTTATTTTTGCGTCAGTTTATTGGCAAGATAAACAACATGAGAATTAGCGATGGCCTTCAATTTTTTCCGAACAACACGGGAATAATATTCACGTTCGGTTTTGGTAAATGATTGACTGTTTAACTTTTTAAATACCAGATCCTTTTGTTTGGGTGAAAAAAGCCAGTCCAGGCAGGCATTCAGCTCAGGGGACCGTCGCAACATATCCTTTTTAGTCTCCCTGTCGGAAGTCCCGCCCGTACTTTCCAAAGCGGCATTTTTAATTTTGAGAGTGTAATCCTTTAAGGTATTTTGAATATCTTTGATTGAGATCGTCATACCGCTGCTCAGTGAAAGCAATCTCCCCGACTTCAAGGAGCCGTACTTTGCCTTTAGCGACCGCACTATTTTCTTGAGGTTTTGCGGAGCTTCAATTCCCTCAAGATCGAATAATTCACCACTGATTAGCAGCAGTTTTTCCAGATTTTTCTTTTTGGGACTCGATTCCCAGTATTTAGAAAACAATGCGTGGCTGTTGAGTGAAACGCCGTTGCGAGCGCAGATGCTCAGTACAACCGGGAATCGGACCACCAAAGCCGGATCGTTGGAGCTGGCAAGCGCATCAAGAATAACGGTTGCCTGGCTTCCGGTGAGCCGCTTTTGACTGGAATCGGCCAAAAGCGAATCGAGTATCCGCAATACAGCATCCGGACCGCCGGTTTTGCCCGCTGATGCATGGACAGCGTTTGTTTTCATTTGCTAAAAGAAACTCCCGGAACCAATTAATCTTCTAAATATCCAATTTTTCACTAAATAATAGAATACCCTATTCCAGGCATTTTATCAAATAAAAATTGTATTTATTTATACAAACTACCCTTGAAGAGATTCAGAGGAATTTGAAGAGAGAGGAGGGAAAGAAGGAAGTGGCTAAAGCCTAAACCAAGTGCGCTAAAGTTGGAAGTGAACTAAAGTGACTAAAGTTAAGGAATTCTGCCATTTCTATAAAAGACGGAGTAACACGCGGCGCAAGCGCCTGCGCTGCGCGAGCGACACCAAAACTTTAGGCACTTTAGCTCACTTTAGTCATTTTAGTCACTTTAGGCACTTCGGAACTACTTTCGGTAGACGCGCTTCCTGGCACTGGCCGCTTTCTTGAGCGTAGCCACTTTTTCATCCACGTAATCAAATACTCTGGCATATTTTTTCCCGGGTGCCGGGCGCAGAACCCGGCCGAGATACTGAAGCAAGCGCCCGCTGAATTTTATCGGGGTCGCCAGAAATAAGGTGGTCAGGTCTTTACAATCAAAACCTTCCCCGATTAACTGCCCCGTGGCAATCAGTATTTTAACCCGGCCTTGATTGATTCGCTCGAGGACCTTTTGGCGTTCGGCTTCATCGAGATCGCCGGTGAGCAATTCGGATTCCTGCTTGAACCGATATCGCAGCATAGACTGCAGATTCATACAATGGGCCTTGCGATCGGAGAGGATCAGGCAAATTCCTGAATTTTTAGACGCCTGTTCGGCAACGTCTGAAGCGATCAGCTTGTTTCTGTCCGTATCGGTGGTAAGTTCGGCCACCATCTTGCTGTATTCACTTACCGGATCACAACGGGTGGCGAAATTGGTATGGCGAAAAACCACTTTCGCAGGCAAGACATCACCGGTTTCAATTAATTGGCTTTTTTCCACCTCGTGGTGTTTATCGCCCAGGTGCCAGAAAATTAATTTGGAAAGCTGATCCCGCCGATACGGTGTGGCGGAAAGGCCGAGCATATATTGAGAATCGAAACAGGAGACCGCCTCGGTGAAGGTACGACTTGGACATCGATGGCATTCGTCAACAAGTAAAAAGCCAATACTCTCAGCAACCTCATCGGCACATTTGTAAAGTGACTGCACCAGCGCAACGGTAATCTTTTCACCGACGCGTTTCTTACCGCCCCCGATAAAGCCGATATCCTCGGATTCGATACCAATAAAAGTTCCGATACGCTCAACCCATTGGGCGGCGAGTTCTTTAGTGTGAACGGTGATCAGTGCCGGTTGCTTTCGCTTCGCGATCATGTAAAGGGCCATGACCGTTTTGCCGGAACCGGTGGCAGAGCTCAGGGTCCCGAAATCTTTAGCCAGCATTTTATCCACAGCAACTTTCTGAAAAGGCTTTAGCCGGCCGCGGAAGACGAAATTCACCGGTTTGAGTCTGCGCCGTTGATCATCGATACGGAATTGAATTCCCTGCCGGCGGCACAGATTAATTAAATGCCGGATATAGCCGCGCGGTATCCACAGTCCGGTTCGGCCGACTTTATCGTAAAACTTGAGAACCCGGGGAGTGCCCCGATTCCAGCGGCCCATACGGTCATTTTCCAGCCATTTGGGGTTGAGGAACTCAAGTTTCTCGACAAGTGTCTCCATGATTTCCGGAGGGACGTTTTGGAGCTGCAAATTTTCTTTGATGGTAATGATCAAAGGGGCCATAAAGCGGGTGATATGTGAAAGATTGAGATTAATTAGCCACAGACCCACACAGACTCACACTAACTTTTTGGTCGTCCAAAAAAAATAATGTCTGTGTGGGTCTGTGGCTATTAAAAAATCAGTCTTAAATCTGCATAGAGATTAATCAGACTGCTTGTCCTCTTTTATCAGTGCCTGTGCAATCTGAATATCATAGGCCTGTTTGGGGTCAAAATCCTTTGCCTGATATATTCCCTCGGCCTTTTTGATCGCATCGTAGGGAACCCAGCCGTGCTCGTCCCACAGCTCCGGATCGTCGGAATTCCACATCCGAAACCAGATCTCTTCCACCCCTTCACGAACGTACATTCGCACCTTTTTGTTCAATGGAAAAGGGTAGTAATATAAGCCTTTTTCGTCTTTCATGGTTCACGTTCCAGAGAGCACGTTCAAAGATTGCAAAGTGTCAGTCAACTGGTTCGAAGGTTCAACGTTCAAGGGTTCAGAGGTTTTTTTTGCCGTTACCCGTTTTATTGGTTTAATTCGTTTCATTGGTTAAATTCGTTAAATAACCGAACCAATCGAACCAATTAGACCAATTGAACTAATGAAACTGGCCTTTAGGCTTTTATCCTTGAACCTTTGAACCCTGAACCCAGAACCTTTGAACCTAGCTCGCGCTATATGATGCCTCTTTCCTGCATGATGCGTATATAGGTTTCTACTCCGCTTTTCGGCGGGTCGTAAAGCTTGTCGTCATCTTTCTTGACGAGCTGAATGGCCTCTGTCGGGCAGGTCGTCACACACAGCCCGCAGCCGATGCAGCGATTCAGCAGTACGGCCGAAATGCCGTCGATCACCTCAACGGCTTCCATCTGGCAGCGGTCCACACAGGTTTCACACCCCGTACAGAGCTCTTCATCCACCTGTGCGTAATAATTGCTCTGCACGGCCTCCGCCGGATTCGGCTGCTTTTTCAACGCGCGCAGCATCCCGCAGCAGTCACCGCAACAGCTGCACATTCCGCCAATTTTTTTGGAATTAAACGGCTGCATTACCAGACCGGCTTCTTCATTATTGATAACGATCTGTTTGGCTTCATCTTTGGTGACAAAGCGGCCCAAGCCGTTCTCAACATAATATTCAGCATGGGAACCAAATGAAAAACAGTTGTCATTGGGCTTGTCGCAATCATGGCCGGCAAGTTTGGTCTGGGTCCGGCAGACACAGGGTGTAATGGCAATTTTTTCCTGGCTTTCAATAATCTGCAGAACATCTTCATAGGGTGCAATCGGCCAGTCGGCAACAATCTTTCGATTGATAGGAACCGTTCGTAAAATCGGTGTTTTAAAAGATTGAGCATTTGCCAAAAAAGCCTGTTCGAAATACGCTTCATTATCGCGTGCAAAGGTTTCATCCATTGATTTAACCTGGAATTCAAATATCCCGACCACATAAGGTATAACGGCATAACGCACCCGATCGCCATCGCGTTTCCGAAAAAGCAATCCCTTTTTCGCCATTTGCTCCATCAAAACGGCGACTTCATCCGGCTCCCGGTTCAGCCGCTTGGCGGCATCATCCGGCGACTCCAGCAAAGGATGAAGCTGCACGAAAAAATCCGCTTCCGTTTCGGTAAACAGGCGTTTCAACAATCTGATTTCGATTTTGTTTTCGGTTTGCGGTAAACCGACTGCCAGCTCGTCCAATCGTGCCCGCAGCCGCTCGTACACATCACTCATCATTCATCCTTTCAAATAGTTAATAACTAATCGCAGATGTCTCAAACAATTCAATCGATGAAAAACACTTATGGTACTTTATCAGCATGTTTTATTAGTTTAATTGGTTCGATTGGTTCAATTTGTTAAAAAACGACCAACGTGAACTTCATTGCCAACTAATAAAACCAATAAAACAAATTTAACCAATTGAACTTGGGCCTTCAGAGATTGTACATCTGCAGACAATTTGAATCATGCATATACAGGTAACCCGCAAAGTTTGCAACAATCAAAGCCCGTGGTGGTCCAGAAACTCGATGATGGCCTGATTGACCTCCTGAGGCTTTTCCATCGGGGCGATGTGGCCCGCCCCCATAATATGTTTCCGGATGGCATTTGGGATGCCATCTTCTAAAAACTGGGCATATTTAGGCGGTGTCAACTTGTCCTCTTCAGCTGAAATGATAAGTACCGGAATGCTTATTTCGCCCAGCCTTCCCATCACGTTGAACTGGTTGCAAGCCTGAAAATCACCATAGGTGACCTTGGGCGGGCAATCGATCATGTCTTTCTTGTAAAGCTGGATCTTTTGAGCATCTGTTTTCTCGGAAGTCGCAAATTTATATGCCATCTCTACAAAGGCAGCATAGTCATTTTCAATGGTTTCAAAAATCGCCGGCAAAACCTTGAGTCTGGCACCGGTTCCGATCAGAATACCGGCCCCGAAGCTGTTCGCAAAATCCAGCAGAAGCTGCTGGACAATAGCACCGCCCAGGCTCAAACCGCAAAGAATCGCTTTGGGTGCATCTATGGCTTCAATAAATTCAACCACCACCCGGCTGTAATCGGTAATTGTATCTTTTCCGTCCTTACCGCTTCTGCCGTGGCCGGGCAGATCAAGTGCCACCGTATTCAACTGCTCGGCAAGGCCTTCCACCTGTGCCTTCCAAAAATGGCCGGTACCGCCGGAACCGTGAATAAAAACAATTGTCGATTTTTCAGTATCCAACGGCCACCGGTTTGCAATGAAGCCGATTCCACCGATTTCCCTTTCCTCCATCTGTCCTCCTATATCGGGTTCTGGGTTCAAGGTTCAGGGTGCAGAGGTTTAAGGATAAAGGCCTAAAGGCCAGTTTCATTTGTTCAATTGGTCTGATTGGTTCGATTGGTTCAGTTATTAAACTAATTTAACCAATTAAACTAATTAGACCCATAAAACGGCTTAAACCATCCCCTCAGAAAAAAGAACCCTTGAACCTTTTAACGCTGAATCTTGAACCTGATTTTAACCCTCAAAATTCACCTGTTGCACCGAATCTTTTTTCGATATCAACCGCCGGATTCCTGACTGAACGTCCGCATCCCGTATCGGCTCCACACGTGATACAAAGAGATCATCACGGCCGGTTTTATATTTCCATTCTCTAATGTACCCCGGCACCAGCGCATAGGTGCAGCCCCCCGGACCGCAGCATGAGGCGTCTACAACCGCACAACCGATAAAATATAGCACTTGCCGGCCGTTATACGACAGCCGCTTTTCCTGGCTCAAGATATAGTGGCCGCTGATCGTCCTGACCGCTTTATTTAAAACCGGATGAATAAAATCTATTGGGACAAGCTGTCCTTCCACAGGCATTCCTTTCATCCCGCAAGGAATATAGATAAAACACCCCACCATTGTCAATCGTATCGGATTTTATTTGTATTTAACCGCGAGACATGCGCAGACGATCGCAGACTTTTTAATCGCGCGACCCGCGCGATTAAAAGATACGTTATCCCGCTGGCGCGTGATAAAAACATACTTATATATGACTTAAAGAGGATACATATAGTTTATAAGCAAAAGTTGAAAACCCAAATAGAAGTTTAATAGCACGGCGAATTTATGCAGTCACATAAATATTATTAATCGTGAAGCGATTGACGTGTTTTTTGCCGGCCGGGTTGGCCGGGAAAAAGGTCTGCGCGAGTCTGCGTTCGTCTGCGGTTAAATAAAAAATCATAATAATCCTGCAAATCCTGTCTAAAAATCAATCTGCGTATGTCAGCGGGTAATTGGCTTAAGTCGGCGAATCAATTGCGATTTGCAAAAATTCTGACTTCAATGCGCAAATAGCGACAAAAACCCGACAAAGTTCACCGTCCGGCTCAACCGAAAACCTTATAACAATTTGAATTTAATCCATTATTTTTAAAAAGATGAATTTGGTCCGGTTCTTGCTATGTATATTCATATGGAAAATCTAATTTTTATCGGAATTGTATTCCTGGGGTTGGTTGCATTTCTGTGGATGGCTGCCGACCGCAGCCCGAAGCAGGATGAATAATGCGCTTTGCGCATGGTTCAGGGTTCTGGGTTCTAGGTTCAGAGGTTAGGGAACCCTGAACCTTTGAACCTTGACAGCCTAACGCCGTTTTGTCCCATCGTAACACATACTATCCGCCATCATAAAAAACATTCCCTTAAATTTCGGTGACATATCCTTAAACCGGAACCCCAAGGCCACGATTTTTTTCTTTTTCCATGAAAACTCGCGGCTCCAGACAATGTTGCCTGCCACTTTCAAAACAAGCTCTTCTTCCGGCAGACTCATTTCAATTTTGGCTTCCTTAATATTTTTTGAAATAGCTGAAATGCTCTTGTATTTACCATCCAAAACTACACACAACCCTCCGATGGAAACATCCCGGGAATAACCGTCAATGATCAACGGCTCCTTCTGGTTAGCATTTGTAAAAATATGCAGGTTGATTTTTAAGGGCAGTTGATGCCGCCCCAGTTTTCGAACTTTCTTCTGCACACCATCATTACCGTTTTTTTTGCGGACCTTGTACAGATCGATCAACCCCATCTCGATGTTGGGATGTTTTTCACAAATTTTTATGAGGTTGGATTTCGTTATCCTGACCAGTTCTGTCTGGGTGGATGTTTCAATGTAGGATTTTGACCTGTTTTCTTCTTTAAAGGGGTAAACGTCTCCGAAGAACTGATTTTCGGTTAGAAAAAATGCCCTTTTGCGATAAAGCGAATCCTCTCCTTTTCTTAGCGGCACAAAAACGGTTTCTTTTAAATTGCCGGACACGACTAAGTACAAATCCGTTTCCTCGTCACCACTTTTTTTAATCATTTTGCCCGGCGATAGCTCCAAGCGTATCAGTTTGGACACAAAGGAGACCAGTTCCTGGTAGGTCAGACGCTGAAAAAATGTCTTCAATGGTGATTCATAATAGCTGCCTTTGTGCAGGAAGGAGTAAAAACGCTGTGCCTCCTGCGGTGTGGGAGGCTTGATTTTCCACTGGAGCATCTTTGAATCAATGGCTTGCAATATTTTACCGGCCTCGATGAACAGCTGTGCGGCTTTATCATAGGATTTAACAGCCTCTTCCGGTTGGTTGTTTTTGTCCAGCAGATTGGAATAAGCCTTCTGCAGAGCTGGATCATTGGGAAATATTTTAAGAATGCTATTAAACTCTTCGATGGATTTTATCGTTATAGATCCATCAACAATTTGCTCGGCAATGCTGATGTGACTGTTTAAATTCGTTTTCATGGTTTTTCCTAATTTGAACGATCTAATATAGAACGATTAAACATGAATCGCGGATAACCCAGGCTACGAATTGATTATCGGTATTGCCGCAAAAAACTTAAGGCAATCTCATAACTTTTCGGCAGGTTATATTCAAGGTGTCAGTCACCCGGTCCAAAGGTTCAGCGTTCAGCGATCTGAGGTTCACGGCCTCAGGGATTTGTTAAATTTGTCTTATTTGTTTCATTGGTTGAATTGGTTGGCTTAAATCGAACCAATTGAACAAATTAAACCAATCAAACCAATGGTACTAAAGAAACTGCCCCAAATACCTTTGGCCCTTGAACTCTGAACCTTGAACTTCTGAACCTTTGGATTAATATAACTGACTGAAAAAGCTAAAGTAATGTTAAAAATGACCGATATATTATCCTAGGTCGGGCGATTGAGTTGCTATCGGCAAACTTTTCTTATAAACTTAGATGTTACGTAGGTCCCGCGCATAAATCGGGGGCTCGCAATCATGCAGAACCGAATCATTTCCTCCCGGGGCATGTTGCTTTTGAAGGGGACAGCATGGCTAGAACAAATCGGATCCGGAAAAATACGGCCGGAGGCGCAGGTCTTTTTAGCGGTCTTATTATCCTCCTGGTGCTGGCGTGCGGCGCACAAACCGGCAATAGCAACAATAACAACCCTCAACTGGAACAAAAATCGTCTGAATCCGAAATCAAGCGCAGCGGCCAGACCGGAATTTCGCAGCTGGAAGATAAGCAGCAGCCGTATGTCCTGGATGAAGTTTTGGTTAAATTCAAACCCGGTTCCGATGCGGACACCATCGCGCGCATCCGGGCAGCCTTGAACCTGGAAACAATGCGCAAATTTTCAAGCCCGAATCTATTTTTAATGAAAATAACCGATGGCTCGCCCGTTGAAGCAGTTATCAAACAGTTGAAAACATATGAAGCCGTAAAATACGCCGAACCCAATTATGTCGTTAAGGCCGCACAATAAGATTAAAATCAAATCAGCTGCAAGATCTGGCAGGAAGTTTTGCTGGATGATTGCGCTGTGCTTTATTCTGACGGCAATAAGCGCAATTGCTGCTCCTGAAAAAGTTACTGCGGACCGCTCCTCACAAATCCCGTCATTTGTGCCGGGTGAGCTGCTGGTAAAATTCCGGGCGGAAGTGCGCAAAGAAGCTGCGGCAGACTATCAGGCGTGGTTTGATATTTCCACCCGTAAAACCTTCGCCATTAACGGTTATCAACAGGTGAAGCTTCCCGAAGGCGCGGACATCGAGGAGGCCCTGGAGCTTTACCTCGAAGATCCGGATGTGGAACATGCCGAGCCCAACTATTTTGTGCATGCGAATGCGACCACTCCGGATGACGCCGATTTTACCCGGCTCTGGGGCCTGCACAACACCGGTCAGAATGTAAACGGAACCAACGGCACCGGCGATGCCGACATCGATGCCCCCGAAGCATGGGATGTGACCGCCGGCAGCAGTGACGTCGTGGTCGCCGTTATCGATTCCGGCGTGGACATCAACCACCCGGATTTGCAGCCCAACATATGGACAAACCCCGGTGAAACTCCCGGCAACGGCCTCGACGACGACGGTAACGGTTATATCGATGATGTCAACGGTTGGGATTTTTATGTAAACGATAATGATCCCCGCGATGCCCACGGCCACGGCACCCACGTGGCCGGCACCGTTGCGGCGGCAGGCGATAACGGTATCGGCGTCACCGGCGTCAGCTGGTCGGCCAAAATCATGGCCCTGCGATTTATGGATGCCTGGGGCAGCGGAACGACGGCTGATGCCATTTCAGCCATCGAATACGCCAGCGCCATGGGCGCCGATATTATCAACAACAGCTGGGGCGGCAGCGGTTACAATCAATCCCTTAAAGACGCCATTGAAGCCTCCGGTGCGCTGGTGGTATGTGCTGCCGGAAACGACGGCTGGAATACAGACACCTTCATCCCGCATTATCCGTCCGGTTACGCCAGCGCCAATATTATCTCCGTGGCGGCCAGTGACCAGAATGACAATCGCGCTTCCTTTTCCAACTACGGCCCCTTTTCGGTGCATGTGGCCGCTCCGGGGACCAACATTTACAGCACCGCCCCGGGACGCGAAACGGTCTGGCAGGATGATTTTGAAGACAGCGATATCAGCGACTGGACCAGCGGCGGCTCCAACAATAGCTGGGGCGCGACAAATGAAGCAGCTTCTTCAGGCACCTATTCATTGACCGACAGCCCCGGTACAAACTACCTTATAAACACTGAATCCTGGGCCTATTCACCGGCGATCAATCTGTCCGATCACACGGCGGCCAAACTGGAATTTAAAATATACGGGAATGCGGAGGCGGGGTATGATGGCCTGTGGGTTGATGCTTCCAGCAATGGGTCGACCTGGTTTCCGGTCAACATTCAGCTGCCGGGAAATCCGACTTTAGGCACCGGGGTTACCGGAGAATTTGCCTCCTGGACGACCGTAGTCGCTGACCTGGAAGCGTTTGATCATAAAAATACCGTATATGTCAGATTTTGGCTGAGCAGCGACAACTTTGAGGTTAGAGACGGATATTACATCGACGACGTGAAAATCACCGCAGCTTCATCATCCTACAACGGTGACGAATATACCTTTAAACACGGCACTTCCATGGCCGCACCGCATGTCGCCGGGTTGGCCGCCCTGGTAAAGGCGCATAACCCGGCCCTGACCAGTAACGAAATCAAGGCGGCCATCTTAGGCAGTGTCGACGTCAAGGCGGCCTGGAACGGTCTGGTGTCCACCGGAGGCCGTATCAATGCCGCCTCAGCCCTGGCAGCCCCGCAAATATCAAATGTCCAGGTCAATTCGATTACCGAAACCACCGCGGTAATCACCTGGACCACCGACAAACCGTCAGACAGTATGGTGCAGTACGGCACAACCACGGACAGCTGGGACAACTACCCGAATGCAGCTATAGACGCGGCAATGGTGACCGGCCACAGTGTAATGGTCAGCGGTCTTCAACAGCAAAAAGATTACTTTTTCATGGTCGGCTCAACCGATATTTACGGCAACGGCCCGGACAACAGAGACGGCGACACCAACCCCTCGGCTGAAGGCACGTTTAGGACCCAGGACCCCGATCCGCCGTCCATCGTGCAATTTCCGGTCATCAATTTCGCCGCCGATACGATTACGGTCACCTATGACGAGGCGGATATGCAGGGCGCCACCGTCGAAGGCAATTACAGCTTCAGCCCGTCCATGAATTTTGCCACCGACAATAATGATATCGCCGACCTGGGCGGCTCGGTTTACCGGCTGTCCATGGCTTCAATTCCGGCCTATGAGGTGTTCACGCTTACGGTAAGCGACATTACCGATCTGGCTCTCAACGCGGTGACGCCGGCCAGCATCACCATCAATGATAACGACGCCGACACCATGGCCGATGACTGGGAAACCGAAAATGGCCTGAACCCATTGATTAACGACAGCGCCGCCGACCCGGACGGCGACGGTTACACCAATTTTGAGGAATACGAGGCCCGCTCCAATCCGCGCAGTGCGGCATCGGCCCCATTCATCATCATTACCACCACTCCAAAACACAACGCGGGCATCACAGATAGCGCACAGGTGGCCAACACCACTTCTTTTGCAATCCTTTTAGAGTCCGCAAACGGAATAAATGCGACCATCGCGAACAGAATTCAGTTCACAATTGATGATGGCGATAATCTGCCTTTTGTCCGCAATCTGGGATCCGCATCGGTACGGTACATTAAACTCATCGATGCGGAACTGGACAGCCAGGTCACCCGGCTTCTGGTCGTGTACGACCGCAGCAACGACGGCGTCTATGGGCCCGGTTATTCCTATGATAATGATGTCATGGTTCTGATCGACGCCACCGACATCATGGGCAAAAACATGAACCAGGCCCGTATCGATTTTAATGTGGAAACGCTGGCCGAACACAACAACCTGCCAAATCAGGAAAATCTGCCGGATACTGGCAATGTGGTTGCCGGAGACCCCGAGCTGGTTTTGCCGTATGATGCCGGTATACGGGTCAATAGCGGTGGTCTTAGCGGTGCAAAGATTATTTACGAAGACGATGGGCTGGTCTATCCCCAGTTCGGACCCGCGGGTGATATCCCACCGGTCAATTTGGCCGGTGTACTTGGAGTGGGCGTGCCCATGAATCTGCAGCCGCATGCTTTTTTCATCACGCCGGTGAAACTCATCATCCCCTGCCCCGGCTACACCGATGTCAGCGGGCTAAACATCTACTATTATGACGGAAACACCTGGGTGCTGGCCAGTGATGCGGCGGGTAACGTACAACCCGGCGGTGAGGGCTGGATGGTACCCGACTCCCGTATGGATCATAATGAAACCGATCCCCCGACGATTAAAATCGAGGTCTACCATTTTTCAGGCGCTATGGCCGGTTCCTTTTCAGGTGTGGGCGGCGGCGGTGGCGGTGGCGGCGGCGGCGGCTGCTTCATCACGGCTGCTTCACACGGCCCACTGATCAAACACGTGCTTTTCTATGCCGTGCTCAACCTGATTTTAATCGTCCTGGGTACCTACGGCATCAAAAAAATAATCAAGAAATAATACCGGTTCAAGGGTTCTGGGTTCAGGAGTTCTGGGTTCCCTTTTTGTGGATGGGTATAATATAGGAGACCGTTTTATTGGTTTGATTGGTTTAATTAGTTCAATTAGTTTATTAACTGAACCAATCGAACAAATTAGACCAATTGAACTAATTAAACAGGCCGCAGGCCTCCGGACCAACCAATTTAACTAGAAGCTATCTCAAAAATATATTTAACACCCGATAGTAAAGTTCTAAAACTATAAAAGGTGCTTATAACAATAAATGAGCTAAAATTAAAAATGATCTAAAATGCCTAAAATTAAGATTGCGCTCGCGCTGTGCCAGCGCTTACGCGGCGTGTACGCCAGGTGGTCGCTACATCTTTTATTATAAATAGGAAAGAATTCCTCAACTTTAGGCATTTTAGATCATTTTAGGCATTTTAGGCAATTCTAAATTTAGAGCACCGTGGGAACTTTTTTTCTCTGTCTTCCAAGGTAAACTGCTAATTTTGAGATAGCTTCTAATCAAAGCAATGGAACCAATTAAACAGCTGATTGTAGTGAACCGTTGAATAGCCAGAAGCCAAAAGACCGGCAACCAGTATCCGTATTATTTATTCTTCCTCCAGCGGGAGTGCGTAATGCCGTGCTTTTTGATGCGGTAGTTTAATGCGCGGGGGGTCAGTCCGAGTTCTTTGGCGGCCTCTTTCTGAATCCACAGGTTTTTCTCCAGGGCCCGAAAGATGAGTTCCTTTTCTTCTTGATCTGAAAGCCTCAGCTGCTTGGCAGGGGGCGTTGCAGCCGGCCCCGGCAGTTCGTTGATCTTCGGAAGAGAAATATGCACCATTTCGATGGTCGGGCCGTCGGTCAGGAAAATCGCCCTTTCAATCGTGTTGGAGAGCTCGCGTATGTTTCCGGGCCAGGGATAGGTCTTAAACAAAACCAGGACTTCGGGAGATAGGGTGTCGACCTGCTTTTTTTCCGCCCGGGACAGGCGGCCTAACAGATAATATGCCAGCGGCTCGATGCATTCGATGCGCTCTCTGAGCGGCGGCATGTGGATTCGCAGTACATTAATACGGTAATACAGATCTTCACGGAATTTTCCGTCCCGAACCTGGGCTTCGATGTCGCGATTGGTGGCGGCGATGATCCGCGTATCCGCCTGAATGGTTTTGTTGTCGCCTAACCGCTCATAGGTTTTTTCTTCCAGCACCCGCAGCAGCTTTGCCTGCAAATCAAAACTAAGCTCGCAAAATTCATCCAAAAACAGCGTGCCGCGGTCGGCCTGTTCGAAGCGTCCGGCCCGCGTCTTATCCGCCCCGGTAAAGGCGCCTTTTTCGTGGCCGAAAAGCTCGCTTTCCAGCAATGTCTCGGGAATGTTGGCACAATTTATTTTGACAAACGGTTTGCCGCTGCGGGGACTGTTAAAGTGAACATGCCCGGAAATAAAACTTTTTCCGGTACCGGTTTCACCGGTCATTAAAATCGTTGCGTCCGATCGGGCCACCCGCTTGATAGTGGCCATGATCTCCTGCATAACCGGACTGACGGAGATGATGCGGTCCTGGTCGTACTCAACATCCTGCTGCCGCCTTAAATAATCGATTTCATTTTTCAGGCTAAGGTTTTCGATCGCCTGATGAACAGCGAGTCGAATTTTTTCGTCCACAATCGGTCGGGTGATAAAATCCGTGGCGCCGGCCTTAATGACCCGAACGATCACTTCCGCATCCGTCACAGCACTGGTAACAATGATGGGCGTCAAAGGGGCAAGCTCTTGAAGGGTCTGGATGATATTTTCAAGATCAGCGCTTGCATCGCGCAGATCAAACAGGATTACACTAAAGATCTCTTTTTTCATGCGCCCGGCAGCCTCGGATACACTTGGGGCCGCGCTGATGCTGTAGCCGGCCGCCAGCGCATCCGCAAACCTGCGCGTCTCATCTTCAGCTTCACCGATGATCAGAATGCGATCACTTTTTTCCAAGACGGGTCTGTTCACAACAATTCCTGTTGGTGGCTTTGATTGATCAAACTGTTTTATTGGTTTGATTGGTTTAATTAGTTCAATTGGTTCGGCTGGAAGCCTGCGGCCGGTTTCATTTGTTCAATTGGTCTGATTTGCTCGATTGGTTCGCTTAATCACCCGATTCAAATTATTCAACAAATTTAACCAATTAAACCAATTGAACCAATTGAACGATAGAGATTATCCAATTCAACTAATCCAACTCATCAAACTATCTTCTGGTGCCAATTCCAGGCGGTGCCGATGATGTCATCCAGATCCGCATATTGCGGTTTCCAGCCCAGCTCTTTGACGGCTTTTTCATTGGATGCGATCAGCACCGGCGGGTCCCCCGGTCGGCGATCCGTATTTTCAGCGACAATTTCTTTTCCGGTTATCTTCTTTGCATGCTCGATGACCTCGAGCACCGAAAACCCCCGACCGTTTCCAAGGTTGTAAACATTACTGTCGACTCCGTCCATCAATTGTTCAAGCGCCAGGAGATGGGCCTGGGCCAGATCGGTCACATGAATGTAATCCCGAACACAGGTGCCGTCCGGTGTCTGATAATCCGTACCGAACACTTTGATGGCCGGGCGTTTTTTGGCGGCCGCATCGAGCACCAGCGGAATTAAATGGGTCTCGGGGTCATGATCCTCACCGACTTCGGCATCCGGGTCTGCCCCCGCGGCATTAAAATAACGCAGGCTCATATAATTCAGGCCGTAAGCGGCATGATAGTCTGCCAGGATTTCTTCGATCATGCGTTTGGTCCTGCCGTAAGGATTGATCGGGTTTTGCGGATGGTCTTCGTCAATGGGTATTTTTTCGGGATTGCCGTAAGTTGCACAGGTAGAGGAAAACACAATGGCGTTTACGTCATTTTCCATGGCGGTGTGCAGCAGTTGCATTGTGTTGCGGAGGTTATTTTCATAGTACTTTAAGGGGTTCTCCACCGATTCCCCGACATAGGCGTATGCCGCAAAGTGCATGATCGCATCGATTTTATGCCGGCTGAAGCATTTTTTTAAATGTGCCGGGTTGCCCGAATCGCCTTTAAAGAACTCGCCCCACCTGACAAAGTTTTTATGCCCGTAAACCAGATTGTCGATGGTTATGGGGTGAAACCCCTTTTTGGAAATCGCTTTGCAGCAGTGAGAACCAATATAACCGGCCCCGCCGGTTACTAAAATGTTCATAGCAGTGTCTCTACTCTGATGTCATTTATTGAATTTGTGAATTAATAATCCGCAGATTACGCAGATTAACGCAGATTTAAAAAATTAATATTAAAAAATGCTCAATAAAAATACTACAGTGACAGCAATAGTTACGAATAGGCAAAAACCTGTGGGTAAATCTCTTTAAGTTTATTTGAATTATTAATAATCTGCGTTAATCTGCGTAATCTGCGGATGAATTTAACTTTTGAACCTCTCTGCGATCTCTGCGTCTCTGCGGTGAATAAACTTCAACAGTTACTTGCTATATAAAACCTTTTTTCTGCAACACGAGTATGATCTGGCGGGCGGCCTCATCCGGTGTCATATTGGTGGTATCGATACGCACCTCACAATTTTCGGGCATTTCGTAAGGATCGTCGACGCCCGTGTAACCTTTGATCAAACCGGCCCTGGCCTTGGCATACATGCCTTTGCGATCCCGTTTTTCACACTCTTCAATGGGTGTGGATACATGTACCTCGATAAAGCCCCCATAGCCTTCGATGGTTTTACGTATTTCCCGGCGGGTGAACGCATAGGGAGCAATCGGAGCGCAAACGGCAATTCCGCGGTTTTTGGTAATCTCGCTGGCAACAAAACCGATGCGCTGGACGTTAATATCCCGGTGCTCTTTTGAAAAGGTCAGTTCACTGGACAGGTTATGCCGCACGATGTCGCCGTCCAGCAGGGTAACGGGACGATCCCCCATTTCCAGGAAGCGCGCATAGAGCACTTTGGCAATGGTGGATTTTCCGGCACCCGAAAGGCCGGTCAGAAAAACGGTAAATCCCTGTTTGCGCGGCGGCGGATAAGCCTTTTGAAGTTCTTCGACAACTTCGGGAAAGGTGGCCCAGTCCGGTATTTTGCGGCCGGTGCGGATGCGCTCTCGAATATCCGAGCCGGAGAGAGAAATAAACTGCGTGCCCTCCGGCACCTGATCGGCACAGCGGAATTCATCTTCAAACGGCAGATAGACCATCTCCGTAAAAGGCAGAATCGTCAAACCGACCTCATTGCTATATTCCTCTGTCAGTTTGCAGGCATCATCACTTTTATAATACGGATTGCCGTTGCAATCCAGACCCGGACCGGCATGATCACGGCCGGTGATAAAATGAGTGCAGCCATAATTTTTGGCAATGATGGCATGCAGCAGGGCTTCCCGCGGACCGGACATGCGCGTCGCCAGCGGTAACAGGTTCAGCATGAACGTATCCGGGGGATAGTGCTCTGCAACCCGCCGATAACATCGCACCCGGGTGAAGTGATCAAAATCGCCGGGCTTGGTCATACCGGCGATCGGAAGCAGTAAAAGATTGGCATTGGCATCGCGCATGGCATTCATGGTCATTTCAAACTGGGGGCGGTGAATCGGGTTGCGGGTCATAAATACCGCCATGCGCGTCCAGCCGAATTTTTTGAAATTCGAACGAATTTCAGCCGGGGTCATGCGCAGCTGCTTAAAATCCGAATGCAGCGGAGGGCTTAAGACTTCCAGATTGCCGCCGATGTAGTAATTGCCGGAACCGTTATATAAGTAAGCGGTCCCGGGGTGGGATTGATCGAGGGTGCCGTATACCAGCTGCGCTTCTTTCTTGCGCTCGATCGGCCAGATATCTTCAATGTGCATAACTGCAAGCAGATAGCCTTCCGGATCCCGCAGAGCGACCGATTGACCGGCTTCAAGGCTGCGAGCCTTAAGTTCATCCACATCCAGGCAAATTGGAATCGGCCACAGAATATCGTTCTGAAGCCGCATGCGATCTAAAACCGATTCGTAATCGGAGCGGGTCATAAAGCCTTTTAGCGGCGAAAAGGCGCCGGTCGCCATCAATTCCAGATCGCACATTTGCCGTTCGTTTAAGGTAATATCCGGCAAATTGAGGGCGATCTCCTTGAGCAGACGGGCGCGCTCTTCATCCACCAGCAGATCAACCAGTTCACTGCCGTGAGGCTTTACCCGGTTATTGGTATTCATTCTTAAGACCTCCAAATTAATTCAGATTCGACTTTTGGACGCGCTTATATAGGACTAAATTCATCATCAGGGCAAGTATTGAAATCTCTTTGACCCTAATTTAGACTAATTAATAAGTATAACAAAAATCTTGTAATAAATACACCGTTTCTGGTTTTAGTTAGTGGCCAGAAGCCAGAAACCTGCGCTCGGTTTCATTTGTTCAATTTGTCTAATTGGTTCAATTAGTTCTTTTAATCAACCGATGCAACCTGTTCAACAAATTTAACCAATAAAACCAATGAAACTAATTTAACAAATCAAATTGCTGAACCTTGAGCTTTTGAACCTCTGAACTCTGAACCGGGAAACTTTGGTAAAAAAGTTTTCCTAGATATATGGCAAAATGCAATGGGTCGGAGTCAAAAATTTTCCGAGTAACTATAACGTAATTCCGATCCCGATTCCGTAATTAAAATAAGCAAAGATTTGCAGGGCGGCTATAGTCAATAATGACTGTATTTTACTCCCCGGCTGTGCGTTGGACCGCGTCGGATAAAGAATGGTGTTGCGTAACCGGTTAACGCAAGTCCTTAATTGGAGGCAACTGGCTGAAATTGACTAGCTTAATTAAATCTGCAATACCGGCTGAATTCATTCTATTGCGAATAAAAGAGATTCAGTCCATAGAATGTGAGTTAGCTACGTGTTTTAAATCATACAGACTAGTTATACAAAATTATAATTTAGATCTATATGTATAGTAAAAGATTTCGAATAGAGAATTCATTTAAAAAATTTTTTCAAATTTTTTCAAAACACATTTTCGCCTAATCCCCTAAAATTTAAAAGCATTTTAATTCTCCTCAAATCTTCTTCTGACCTGCTGGATCTCAGCGCAACTTTTACATTCAAGGTTGGCATCTGTTTTGCTGTATATAACGCGGTTGCAATAGCAACCGAAGAGCAATCTGTAAAGCTCGAAAAGGCAAACCACCTGAAAGGGTGGGACGCAAAGCCACTGGCCTTAAACCGGGGGGATGGAAAGGCAGCAGGGCTGCCGGGCGGGAACCCGTCGTCGCAAGAAGCTTTGACGCGGCGATGGGCAGCACTTCAGTTGGGTGCATCTCGGTCGGTTTTGGATGAATCTCAACGGAGGTGTGCAGTGAAAGGGTTGCGAATCAATATAAATAAAATTTTAAGGTATTTTGGGTATTGTTCTCGTCAGTCAATATCTTCAACCGACTGGCTCAAGGCCCAAGGCGCAAGGCTCAAGGAAAAATCCCTTCCTAAAATCCAATCTGCAGTAAAGAACACCTGTAAATCAAACCGTGGGCCGTGGGCCGTACGCCGTGTGCCGTTTATATTTTTAGCATGCTTTTTAAGCTATGGCGGCTTTCACCACAGCCGCGTATGCGGCGGCATCTGTCGAACTGCAATGGGACGCAAATACGGAACCCGAGCTGGCCGGCTATAAGATTTACTGGGGCACATCCAGCGGTAATTATATTTCCAGCAAGGATGTGGGTAAAACGACCAGCTACACCCTCACGGGACTAGAAGAGGGCAAGACCTATTATTTTGCCGCCACCGCTTATGACGGCAGCAATAATGAAAGCGGTTATTCCAATCAAATATCCTATACGGTGCCGTATAGCGACACAGACGGCGACGGCGTTCCGGATTATCAGGATGCCTTCCCTTCAAACCCGGCCGAGACCATTGATACTGACGGCGACGGCATCGGCAACAATGCCGATACAGATGACGACGGCGACGAAATGCCGGATGCCTGGGAAAACCAATACGGCTTTAATCCGCTAATCGATGACGCCTCCGAGGACGAAGACGGCGACGGCCTCAGCAACCTGGATGAATACCGTGCGGGTACCGATCCGGTAGCTTCCCAGGACAACCTCGAACCGGATGCCCCCGGCCTTTCATCCCCGGCCAATCAGCAGGTAGTGGAGCTGACCCCTGTGCTTAAAACCGGTGCGTTCTTCGATCCCAATTCCGGTGATTTCCACTCCGCCACTCAGTGGCGGATTCACCGGCAATCCGACAGTGTCTGCGTCTTCGATATTACCAGTGAATATTCTCTGATCCAGCTGAATGTTCCCAAGCTGATTTTGGATGATGACGAAGACTATAGTTGGCAGGCCAGGCATTATGACAATCACGGTACACCATCTCCATGGTCTGCGAACAGGTCTTTTAGCACCCAGGTCGATCCCGACGATACCAACAGCAATGGAATACCTGATGAGCAGGAGGTAACAACACCTACAGATCTGGACGGAGACGGTAACTGGGATTCAGATCAAAATACAATTAAATGTGTCGTAACCGGCGAAAACCAATCCCTGGGCATCAGTTTTAACGGCTCAAGCACGGTTGTCGGAATCGAATCCATCTCTGCCGAGAACGAAAACGGCACCAATACCTATGCCAGCGCGGCCAGCACCCCGAACTATTTCCCGTTTGGATTGATCAATTTTAAATTAATCATGGCTCAGCCCGGTGATCAGGCTGAAATCACCATCTATTTTTCCGAGCCGGCGCCGCAGGACGGTCGCTGGTTTAAATACGATCCCATCGAGGCCACCTGGACCGACTACAGCTCCCAGACCGATTTCAGCCAGGACCGGTACTCGATAACCCTGTACCTTGAAGATGGCGCAGATGGAGATGCCGACGGTATTGCAAACGGAATCATCGTCGATCCGTCCGGTGTCGGGTTTCGGCCTCCTCGATACGGTTCCAGTTCCAGCGCTTCCGAAGCAGTTGTCCGATGTGTCGCTGCCACCTGTTTTATCTCCACCGCGTCTTCCCCGAGTGGGGATGGGCAAAAACAGGCCAGCCCTGTCTGGAAGGTAATCCACGGCCGGGAGCTGGCGTTTATGCTGGTGCTGTTGGTGGTGTTTAAGGGATTTACGATTGTGTTGAGGCGGGCCAAACAGCGGTGGGAAGAAATCCAGCGCCGCTACGAGATGTATCATCAGCACGCCACCCGTTTCACCGCAACGGGTCTCGTCAGTCCTAAAAAGGTGAAAAGGATTAAAAATCCTTTATAGTTTTATTGGTTTGATTTGTTTAATTGGTTGAATTGGTTTTAGGCGACAACAGAAGGCTTTAAATTAACCGCGAGACCCGCGCAGACGCTCGCAGACTTTTTAATCGCGCGACCTGGGAAATTAAAAGGGCGGTTAATAAAGAAACTCATAGTAATCCTGTAAATCCTGTCTAAGAAATAAAAAGCATAAGTTTTATGGTACAAAACTGAAAGCCAAAGCAAAGAGAATTGAAGAAGGAGAAAGGCGGTTCGAAGATGAGCCGCCTTTTTTATTTGACAAAAATTGATATTCTAACTATGGTATTCATAATTTATCATACTAATCAGGAGTATAAATGATGAGTACACAAAAAGTGGCAATTACAGTACCTGCCGAATTAGTTGCAATAATTGATGATATCAGCAGGCAGAAAGGGATATCTCGCAGCAAGCTTATATCAAACATTCTTAAGGAAAAAATATTAAATGAAAAAGAAAAAGAAATTAAGACGGCATACAATCGAGTCTTTTCGGATGCCTTAATTTTAAAAGAGCAAATTGATACCGCCTCATGGTTTGAAGGAACCGGAAGCAAAAAGGGGCAGGAATGGTAATTCGCAAAGGATCCATTTACTGGGTTGATTTTTCGCCGGGTAAAGGCTCAGAGCCCACTGGCCGCAGGCCGGGCCTGGTGATTCAAAACGATATATTAAATGACAGCAATCTCAATACTGTCATCATGCTGGCAATAACCTCGACCATGAAATTCGGCGAACTGCCAGGAAATGTTGTCTTACGAAAGGGCGAAGCGAATATCCCCAAGAAGTGTGTAATTAATGTTACTCAAATCAAATCAGTGGATAAGCAAAGCATCAGGGAAAAGATTGGAACATTATCCAAAAAAAGAATGGGCGAGGTCCAAGAAGGTTTGAAGCTTGTAATGAATCTTTCATAATTATAGAAGCTATCTCAAAAGCGACCTCTGCGTCTCGAGCGACCATAGGCAGCGCGTGTGAGATAGAATATAACCCCCAACAAAAGCACAATAAATCCTATTGCCTCGGTAAACCTAAAATCCGCACCCCCGGCGGTGGTATTTATAAAACAAGTAGCGTAGACGACCGTACCGGATCCGTGGTGGGGTGGTTTTTCCTCTTCTTCCGTTGTTCCTCCAACTACCGCCTGAACCCCGGAAAAGTGGTACACCTGCACTTCGATCAGGGCCGGTCGGCTATCCGTGTGATCGATCCTGGAGCCGGGCACCATCCACCCTTCCCCACCGGCAAGAACATTGCCGTCGGCATCCACAGCCGACAGCCACTGAGCACCGTCATGATATGCCAGGCCCACTGAAAAAATATCCGCCTCTTCCGGGACCGGGATAAACAACTTGACCGGGGTATCAAACACTGTGTGCGGTGCCAGGCTAAGGGGCATGCCAACGGTCTCAGAGCCCTCTATGTTGACTTTTTCAATTCCATTATAGGGCCCGAATTGCGGTGTCAGCGGCTCATTGCTGTTATATAAGATTTTGGCGCCCGCGAGCTCCCCTTCCACCAGCTCAATACCGGCGTCCAGGCTACCGCCGGAATCCGTATCGACCCCGTAAAAGTCTCTGGTTTCGGGCTGGTTCTGGCCGGAGGCGGCCCGACTGGCAGCCGTTTCTGTTTTAAATTCAAATGGCGCCGGCTTCAGGATATTGCCGGCCACGTCCCTGATCGCTACCTTTATATATATGGGTGAATTTTGCGGATAATGGGCGGGCATATACGGTTCCAGAGACCTATCATATACCGCCCAAAGGAAAGTGGCCCTGGCATCGGGGTCGTCATCGAGTTTAACCACTCGAAAAGTATCAAATCTTACATTGCGCCCATACGGCAGATGGAAACCGTCAGCAATGGTAAACCGGATGGCATCAGGCGCAGTAAGATCGATGCCGTGATCTGACCGAATCAGGACGGCAAAGGAAGTATCATAGGGTACATGTGCATAATCGATAATTCCGGCATCCTCCTGGGGGATGCAATCTCGAATCTCAATGGGCGTGGGATATACTTTAGTTGCGGCACCCGCCGGCTGGATGGATGATAGGGTCAGAGGTAAAATACACAAGAGCCCTGTTAGCAGAAAATAAAATTTCGATGACTTTCTCAAAACCCTAAAAATCATCCCGCCCCCCTGACAGTTGTCGATTCAGTATCTTCTTACATCACAACATAATCTCAAGTAAAGCATATTCACGATTTGGCTATATGTGTAGTTACATGGTTCAGGGTTAAGGGGTTCAAGGTAAAAAAAGGACTGAGTGCCGAGGTCTGAGGACTGAGTAAAACAATTTACCTGACGCCATATGCTCAATTATTTGAAATAATAAAGCGCAATGGAAAAAATAATTAGCCACGGACACACACAAACAGACAGGGACAACGCTCACCGTAAGACAAAGAAATATTTTTATCTGTGTGAGTCCGTGTGGGTCTGTGGCCAATAAAAAAAGGTTGGTGTGACTCCGTGTGGGCCGGTTGCTAAAACAAATTCTGCTTTGTTTACAGGGTCAATTTAAGCTTATTTTTCCCGATAAAGATTAAGTTTTTCAACCGCATATCAAAAAATCCGTAATATTTCAGGAAAACATCCTTTCCAAAAGAATGAATGACTTCCAGATCGTCCGTATCGATAAAAATTTGATAGCATCGTGAACGGTATTTTTTCAATGTATGGATCAATTCATGGGCGGAGCTCCCATCAAAATCACCGTATAGTTTCAAATGCAGACTGTCGCCGGTTTTATGCTTAAAAAGTTTGAAATTGGATGCCATTTGAGACCACCTTTGCCTGTTGATTATCAATATTTTTCAATAACAACGGTTAGGGTCGGCTCGATTCTCTGGCCTAAATTCGAGTCAGCATCATTGCCAGCGTATACCTGTGGCACAAAGAAAAAAGCAAATTTGTGGCGGGATGGGTATAAGAAAAACTCGGTTGTTGAATGTAATTCCCCGGGAAAAATTTGGCCTGTCTGCCGGTATCCAAACAGACATACCCCCAAGCTATGATGACGCAAATTTCATGACTGACAAAAATAAACCTTTGAACGCGGAACGGAGAACCCTGAACCCTTTAAGTCTGAACCCTGTTTTTATTCCATCTCCGCCGTCACCCACTTCAGCCTTTCCTCATAGGCTTCTATACTCGCCAGATACTCCATTTTCTTGAGCCGGTACTGACGTTCCAGACGCATTAGCCTTCGCGTCGTATTGAAAAGACGATCTTCGAGGTTGTTCGCTTCAGCTCGAATTTTTGAGGGACTCCACATCTCTTTTAGGGATACCATAAATCGCAGCCTTTCAAATTCCAAAACAGTTGAATCGCAAAAATAAAAATTTCGTCTTCTAATTCATCCTCATAAGTCATCTTAACTACTAATATAGATATCAGCAAAAATCGTGCACACTTTAACATTTTTCAAAAAAAATATTTAAACATATGATTACAGATACTTATAAGCTATTCCGCATTTAAGGGAGTGTCAAAAAATATGAAAACAGGTGCAGAATATTGGGTAATTGATTTCACACCTTAGACTTTGCGTAAAAGCGCAAAGTCTAAGGTTCAGAGGTTCAAAGTTCAAGGTTAAAAGATATGTGAGGACCTGTCCTCGGCAATTGCCCAGTTCCGAGAGGCAGTCAAATGTCAGAAGGCCTGCTTTATTTTGCAATCAGCCTCTGACCTCAAACATGGCATTTTTCCGATCATTTATTTGGCCGTCATTGATTAAAATAATGAACCAATGAAACTAATCAAACCAATAATCCATATAGATTCTTTGACCTTTTAATTCCGCAATCCGAAATCCACAATCCGCAATCGATTGACCTTGTACCTTATACCAGGATAATAAATCCGTATAGAATCCTACACCCTCTGTACACAAAAGCATACACTTTTAATTAAAATCCAGTTTAATAGAGCCTTAAAAAAATGTATTATCGCGATAAAGTCCACACCACCACTCCATAAAATATTATGGACAAAACCATTGTATTTATTAAGGATTTATTAACAAAGAAAATTTGACTTTTTTTACATATGAAAAAAAGGATACCAAATTTTCTTTTGGTATCCCTTTTGCTCTTATACTAAGGACAAGCTAAGCGAATCCCATAACCCCCTTGTGGGCCTGTCGCGTCCGCTTCCTTCCTCTTGGCCTGGCGGGCGGGTTTCAGCTCGTAACCCGCCCGCCATTTTCTCTAAAGAGGATTTTTTTTGCAAAAATGATGACTGGAGAAAAGCAGATTGCTGAACCGGATTTCAGCGGACAAACGCAATTC
Source organism: uncultured delta proteobacterium (assembly GCA_963706575.1). Lineage (GTDB taxonomy): Bacteria > Desulfobacterota > Desulfobacteria > Desulfobacterales > JAHEIW01 > JAHEIW01. Next base: position 191,406 of record CAVPNL010000018.1, read on the forward strand.
ATTTTAATTAGACGGAATCTATGGGATTATGCGGATTTATCTGCTGAATGTAAGTCAAGACAATATATTGAAATAATTAAAAAAAATCTTGCAATCTTTCCAGTCAGTATGGAAATGAGTGATTTTTATTGGGTTAAGATCGAGCATTGGGGAGAACGTGTATTGTTGCGTCTAAAATCTGTTATTCACAATGCGCTGAATACCTGTCGCTTATCCGCGGGGATCATTCCAGTTTCAACACGTTTGCTCTTTAGAATATCGCCATCCTCCTTGCACTATGCGCCTATACCGTTATCTGCGGTTGCTACCGAACTGCGAAAACCGTAACACTGGGTTGGTCACCCAATGACGAACCCGACCTTGAAGGCTATGTGGTGTATCGCAATACGAATTCTCCGGGCCCGCCGTATAGTTATTCAGACACCATACCGGAAGGCGAGCTTGCCGATCCGCTCCATCCAAAAGCGACCCTCACCGGATTGCAGGAAGGCAAAGAATATTATATCGCCCTTACGGCTTACAATACTGAGGGCGTCGAGAGCGGTTTTTCAAACGACGTCTGTGTTGAAGTGGTAAACGGTATTGCCGAACTCTGCGGTGCAAGCTCCACCCCGACCCCTTCAACTGAGCTCGGTCAGCAGCGGTGGCAGCGGTGGTGGTGGCAGCGTCTGCTTCATCTCTACCGCTTCGTATCGACCGCCAAATAATCACCTGCTATTCTATATCCTATTCACCCTTACGATAATCGGCATCGTATCCTGCGTCTATAGAACAAAGTCCAACAAACAATAAAGAATTCCTTATCCTTTCTCCTTTTACCATGCGCCATGCGCAATATTAAACCAATTCAACCAATCAAACTAATCAAACCAATAAAACAGTCCGCAAGGTCTAAGTTAACCTTTGAACCTTGAACCCTGAACCTTTTACCTTATTACCAATTTCGGATCCTCGGACAGCTCCCCCGCTTTTTGCCCATTGGATATCATCCCGATCCATCCGGCCGCACCTTCATCGGCCCTTTCGAAATCATCGTAAGCCCAGACTACAATCAGTTTGAATTTGGCTTTTTGGGCGTTAAGCTCGTTTCTTAGCTTTTTTTCATAACTCAACAGCAGGGCTTTAATCTGGGACTTTGCCAGGCCCCGGGGAACCAGCAAGACCCTTCTGCGCTTAATATAAGCCGGAGGATTGTTATCATCTTCATTGATAATCTCTTTGAACGTGGGGATGCTGGCATATTGAGGTGTGGCTGCTTTGGGGGATTTTTCCTTTTTTGAGACCGGTATTTTCTTTTCAGGAGTTGCTTTTTTTTTCATCGGGGCGGCGGCTGACTTTCGGGGGACTGCTTTCGGTTCTTTGGGGACCGATACTTCTTTTTCAGGAATTACGGTTTCCTTTTCAGAGGCCACCGCCTCCTTTTTGAAAACTGATGCTTTTTTTTCAGGAACAACCGTTACTTCTTTATGGACTTTTATTACGGTAGCCTCTGGTTTCTTAACCTTGACCGTGCTCCGGCCCTTCTCGATGCGCTCAACATCTGCTTTCGGATAGCCGAAAACAATACCGCCAATTTCGCATCGAACCTCTTTATTTTCCTCCCAGATATGCGGTGCTTCAACGCGCATACCGTCTTTGAAGATGATCGTATCGGCGGCGGCCGGCAAAGAAAATGCCAGCAAAATCAGTGATAAGATAAGGGTCTTTTTCATGTCGCACTCCATTTATTTTGGATAGCGCCTGAATTGATGGTGCCGAATCTTCATCATTTAAAAAGCCAGGCAAGCTTCTTGCGGCGCTCGCCTTTTCTCCTATCTTGCTTTAGACTCATATGGGTGGCTTCCAATCGCCGGTCTTTTTCCCGCCGGCTGTTTTTACGGCGTTCGCCTTTTCTCCTATCCAACGCCGGGTCCATGTGGGTCACGCCCATCCGCCGGTCTTTTCCGCTCCTGCGGTCTTGAAACACACATCTGAGCCTGAGCGACGGCTGATCAACGGCCGTGGGTTGTTGGTCTATTCTGTCAATCGATTTCATTTCGATTCCCTCCTAATCTTTAAAAAAAACTTTGAAGCTCACCCCCGACACCCTGGGACGATATCCTGGCGATTTCACCGGTCACCATATGGCTTTCCCCTGTAGATGGAAAGGTGATCGTCATGGCAACTTCCTGCCCGACAGAAAATTTCCGGGTGGTTTTAATGAAAGCGCCGTTGGAACTAATATTACAAATCGGTGCGATAAATGCACTATCTCTGGTTTTGCACGCAGCTGTCGGCAGGACTTCACTAAACCGCTTTCGGCCGCAATTTCTTCCATCCATATGATTAAAATACCATTTTCTGGGATGAGATTTGGCCATACCGAAAAATCCCTGTGGTACAGACAAACATCAACCGGACCCGTTCAAACCGCCTGGTGGCAGCTCGTGAATCCGGAAGGTCCTCGGATTAAATTTCACAATCAATTTGACATTCTGTCTTTGAGGCAGGCCGGTACGGGCAATTTTTTTGAAGCAAGTTATCAGTAGCAGTCGTTAGTACTGAGTATGATCCGACTTATAGTACTGATCAATTCATCACCGTCGCAATTGTCCGACATGCCGTATTTTACTGAATTTTAATATATTTTAAATGAAATCCCTTGTGGGTGCAATACGGCAGATGGATGATTTTTCGTAATACTTTGGCCGGTCGGGAATAGGCAGGTACTAGGGAAATCTGGTACAGGGGGTCGTAGTCGATTAATACCGCAGTATTAGAACCCATCTCAAAAATAGGATTTTGGTTCAAGATCGCGGCGGGGCCGAGTTTGAAACCGCAGGCATACTGTTGTATGTTGAGGATTTGAAACGAGGCACCAACAAAGATATTGGGCCAAAAGACATTTTTGAGATGGGTTCTAGATTCTCAGAGATGTGATGCAGGGTCGGATGCGACAAAGCGCCTAGAAGTGGTTTCAAAACCTCAGATCAGGTTTCCCGCTTGAACGCGGGATTACACGTCTTGATTTTAACAAATTAAGGTGTGCATCAAAGCAAGGCGTCCCGCGAATTGAAATGCGTGTGTCCGAGCGTATACATTAGTACGTGAGTATTTCAATTTGGGGGGCAACGAAGCCATTGGGCCTTTTGAGCCCCTTAAATCATCTTTCAATTAGATGCGAAATCCCGCTTCATTAAGCGGGGAGATGGGGTTTTCAAACCACTTCTAGCGGATTTTCTTGACCATGATTTCAACCCGCCGGTTCTGCTTTCGACCTTCGAATGTCGTGTTGCTTTTTATGGGCTTTTCCGGTCCGCATCCAATCGCAATGATATTCGCCGATGCGATACCATGGCCGATAAGGTAGTTTTTGACCATGTCGGCCCGATATTTTGAAAGCTGTTTGTTGTAAACCGGGTCGCCGTATGAATCCGTATAGCCTTCTACGGTAATTTTTAAATCCGGACGCTGCAAAGTAAACTTAACGATAGTGTCGAGGGTTGCATAAGCTTTTGGGGGAAGCTCGTTTGAATTATGCTCAAACTGGATTATCGATCTTTGATCGGCAATGAAACCGGTCGGTTGCATTTCGGCTGAACCTATTTTCGGGCTTTGTGTTACACGCATTTCCTCATCCTGCGCACTTTTCATGTTCAGAGATGCTTCTGCGGTTTTTTCGGTTTCCGGATCCACCTGCAGGGCTATTTCTGTTTCCGAGCTCTCCTGCCGTGTTGCTTCGGCGGTCGCCTGCTCTTGCCCAGCTATTTTCACGTTATCAATTTCAGTCTTGAACGCTTCTCTTCGTTCTTCTAAGAACCCGCTTTCTTTTTTTGGTGCAAATTCCTGCGCACTCCAGCGGGGTGGTTCCTCCCGCAGCGAACCGTATATCTGATATCCGACAAAAACAAATAGCAGCAGGATGATGAGGGCGAACCCGTAACTGAAACTTCTTTGCGGTCTTACCCGGGAGGCAGCTTCCGCCGACGGCTTCACCGGTTGAAACGGATTGGGTTGCTCTTTTTTGGTTTTATCCATGCCGAGAGAAATATGAAGCTCCTTGCCGCATTCTTTTATCACGCCTGCACCGATCTTCTTTAATTCGGCAGAATAACCGGACACCAGGGCATAATCGCAGATAATATTGATGAGCCGCGGATAGCCCTGGGAAAGCGTAAAAACCTCACGCACCGCATCCGGTTTGAAAATGTCATCGAGCGCGCCGGCCAGCATGAGGCGGTGACGGATATATTGGGAGGTTTCGCTTGCCGTCAGGGGCTTGAGCTCGTAATTGACCGCAATCCGCTGCCGGACGGCTCTGTTTTGCTGCTCCATCAGCATTTGATTAAATTCGCTCTGGCCGACAAAGAAGATATTGATCAGTTTTCTGTGATCCATTTCGATGTTGGACAGCAGCCGGATTTGCTCGAGCAGCTCATGGTTCAGCCGCTGGGCTTCATCGATAATCAGCAATACTTTTTTATCGGCGCCATAGGATTCGAGCAGAAATTGCTTGAACTGCATTAAAAATTCACCCTTGCTGAAGAAAACTTTATTCATCTTAAATTCTTCGGCAAGAAGCCTGAAAAAATCCATGATATCCAGATCCGGGTCCGGGATGGTGGCGATAAGTGTTTCGAGACCGCTCATTTTGGCAAAGGCGTTTATCAGAAGGGTCTTGCCGGTGCCCACATCGCCGGTCAGAAGCAAAAACCCCTTCTCTTCCAGAATAGCGTATTTAAAGGAAGCCAGGCCTTCCTTGTGCTTTTCGCTTACCCAGAAAAATCTGGAATCCGGGCTGATGTTAAACGGCTTTTCTCTCAGATGGTAATAATTAAGATACATGGTTTGTATATCTTCCTAACGGTGCATGGGGCATAGCGCCTCGCGTATGGTGAATTTCATTTGCCTGTTAAAGCGCAATTCCATCCCAACCCGCTTCATTCATGAAAAAGAATCCAACAAAAGCCGGTCCGAATTTGAATAAAAGTAGCAAGTTACATGCCAGTTAGACTAAAATCAAGCCAATTGACCAACGAAAATCAAAAAGACAAAATGGCCGATCTTATCCTATTGATATTTATACTATTTTTAACTTCGAGGGGGCACTGGACCGTAACAAAACCCCCAGTATGGGAATTAAAAGTAATATTGCCGAACAGAAAAAATGAGAAACCATTTTCATATAAATGAGTACTGCATGCCACAGATTAGGAGAGATTGGTTAATTAGTTGATTCGTTAAATAGTTTAGGAAGGAATCAATTTATTGATTATTTGTTTAAATTCATCTGGATGGGGAAAAGCAACGACTCATAAGGATGGTTCGATGGGTTCGGTTAATCATCTTGTTTAACCAATCAAATAAATTAAACTAATCAAACCAATAAAACAGGCTTTGGACCTAACCAATCAACCTTAAACCTTAGTAACTTGGACCATATACCTTATACCTGCTTATGGGGTCGTAGCGCGGAGCGCGAAGCCCCATACCTTTTAGAAAAACTGCACACCGGGTGTCAAATATTTGATAAATATTGCCCGCACATATCGGTATCGAATTTTATAACATTTCGAATTTATTATAATAAAATAAAATAAGGGGTGCTGGCACAATTTCTGCAAAAAACAGGAATAGGCCCATATTTTGGGGCCGGGCATGATTTCCGTGTTGAGGAGCCATGTTATGAAAATGGAAAATGATAAACGGACGGTTTTGATTGTCGATGACGAAGAAGTGGTGCTGGATGTTGAGGGCCTGATGCTCAAAAAAATGGGCTTTAATATCCTGAAAGCAAACAACTCTGCAAAAGCATGTCGTCTTTACAAGAATAAAAAAGACGATATCGACCTGGTGATTTTAGATATGATCATGCCGGGCGACAACGGCGCCGTAACCTATAAAAAATTAAAAATGATCAACCCCGGCATCAGGGTGCTCATTTCTTCCGGGTTTTGGAAAGACCTGAACGTCAAAGCAATCTTAAACGACGGCAAAAACAGTTTCATCCAAAAACCCTTCAAATTCGCCGAGCTCAATAAAAAAATCGATTCGATACTATCAACCTAGTCTGCCCCAACCTCCAACCTCAAACCTAACGCATTTACCCTGCGCGTGCGCCGTTTGAACACATTCATATGTAAAATTAAGATGTGAAATCCTGCATTCTGCGGTGGCGCCTTTCGCCCATCTATTTGCCCAATCAATGAAAACTTACTATTTTGTTTTAATTGACAAAATGGTTAATCATGCTATCGTGGATTAATGGTAAATCCGGATGAGATGAGGCCTACCTATGCACAAACAAATGAAAAAAATCGGCGCAAAAACCAAAATTAACTTCTCTCTGGTTCTAATAATGTTGTTGTTTTTTGGATGCGCCTCCCACCAGAAAGCGGATGTAAGTTTCCCGGGACACAAACGCGTTACAAATATGATGATCAGCAAAAACCATGAATCATTGATTTTAACGATCGAGGGCAACCGGCCGCTGACCTATACCGCTGAAAAAATGATAGTTCCAATGGGCGTTGTGTTGAAATTTCCTGATACGAGTCTGGAACTTTCCCGTCGAATTTATGTGCCCCCTGAAAATGAAATTATCAGCTCCGTTAAAGCTGATGAAAATATCGAAGGTCAGACAACAACCGCGCGCATATTTATTTCCCTTAAAAAGGATTCGCCCTATGACCTGTCCGCTGATGCCGCCAGGCTTATGGTCACTTTCCCGGCAACAGGCGCACTTTCAGATGATGCTCAGCCCGGGAGCAAATGGGTCGAGAAAAAACCCGAGCCCGAACCTGTAGCTGAGAAGCAGCCCGAACCCGAGCCCGTTCAATTTCGCCGGCAAACAGCAACCTATTTAAAAACGGTTACGGCCACGGCATTTAAGGACAAAATCACCGTTGAAGTCAAGGCGGACGGCGTCATAAATGACTACAAGTCATTTACCCTGGACCGTCCGCCCCGAATCGTATTTGACCTGTACAATCTAAAAAGCCCGTATGAGACACACCAAATCGTCTCTGTTGCGTCGCCGTGGATCCAGCGCATTCGTCATTTCGCACATCCGGACAAAGTGCGGCTGGTGCTCGAAACCCAAAAAAGCTATCTGTCAAAATATTCTGCCTTTCCCGATGAGACCGGCCTGTTGATCGATGTCGGTGATAACCGTGCAGCACCGGGTAAGGCGAGTCAAACTGCACCCGATGCCGCCTCCGGAACCCAACAGGCTAAATTAGTATGGGAGGAGGTTCCGGATGCGGAAGCCTATAATGTCTACTGGAGCACTTCCCCCGGGGTTACCCGGCATAACGGCAATAAGATAGCAAATGTTCAAAGCCCGGCTGTTATCAATAAACTCACATCCGGCGTAACCTATTACTTCGTGGTGACAGCCGTCAAAGGCTCCAGGGAGAGTTCTGAATCCGAAGAAATTTCATTCACTCCCGGCGAATAAAACCGGCCCGGGTCCGGCGGGTCTCCGGTGCCGGTGCACCTGTCAACTGTTGCCTCTTTTCGCTTGCCTCCTGAACGTTTAATTTGCAGCAACACCCCGATTTTCGCAGCCCCAAAAATCAGTGCCCGCAAATTTCAATTCAGCCAAAAAAACAGTAATGGTTGACTGACAGGGTTTAAGTGTAATATTATAACTATCCCGAATCAGAAAGTTTATTTTCCATGATCCATTTTTGAGACAGCTTCTAAATAAATCAGGAAATTTCCAATGTATCTTCTCCACTATGGCCTGAATAAAATGCCGTTTGACATCAGCCCGGATCCAGCGTTTCTGTGGCTGGGTGAAACGCACAGAGAGGCCCTTTCTTACCTGAAATACGGCATACTTGGAAACCGGCGATTTTTGGTGGTCACCGGCGATGTCGGCACCGGCAAAACGGCAATGATTAAGACCCTCGTTAAGTTGATCGATGTTCGTGCGATCGTGGTGACCATCCCGGATCCGGATCTGAGCCGGCTGGATTTTTACAACTTCCTCGCGAACGAACTGAATATGGGGCGGCAGTTTAACTCAAAGGGCGAATTTCTGATTCATTTCAAAAATTTTCTCCTGCAGGCACGTCAATCATCCAAAAAAGTGCTGTTGATCATCGATGAGGCCCAGCGTCTCAACCACGACATCCTTCAGGAAATTCGCTTTCTGGCCAACATCGATTTTGGCGGTAAAATTCTGATCAACATTTTTTTGGTCGGGCAGAACGAGTTTAAAGCGATTCTAATGGAGGATCGAAATAAATCTGTCAGAGACAGAATCACTGCCTACTGCGAGGTTAAACCACTGACGGAAAATGAAGTTTCCGGTTACATCCGCCACCGCCTCCGGGTTGCCGGTGCGACCCGACTGATTTTCACCCCGGATGCCGTCGGCACCATCTACCGGCACACACGGGGCTATCCACGCGTCATGAACATTCTTTGTGACCGGGCGCTGCTAACCGGTTTCATTAAAGAAAAAGATGTGATCAGCCCGGCTATGGTTGAGGAGGCGGCCGCTGATCTAACAATGACAATCGGCAAATACCGCTCCGAAGAACATAACGTCCGCCGGCCTGAAAAAGCCGTACCATCCAGATTCAAAGAACCGAAGGTTCGCCCACCAGAAAAAGCCGTCTTGACCCAATTCGAAGAACAGAAGGTCCGCCGGCCTGAAAAAACCGTCCCGACCCGATTCAAAAGACCCCCGAGACGCAATCCGACGATACCACCTTTTGCAGCGGCCGTCCTGATTGTGCTTGTAGGGTTTGGGATTTATCTTTCTCGCGATTTTATTTTTGAAAATTTTCAGCAGCTGAAAAATAATCGAATCGCCGCTCAAATCATCGCATGGATTCAAGGACCGGATCAGGACAAAACGCCGATGCACAAACAGTATATCAGTGCGTCAGGTGATGCTTTTACGCTCAAAAAGGAGAGCACGGCGTCATCTTCAGCCGAAAAGGTGAGATCCAGCAGACAGGCTGCTGCCCGATCCGACGAGCTTAAGACATCGTTAGACATAAGCAAAAAAATCGGTGTCCCGGTCACTGCCGGCACATCCTTGCAAAAAGGAGGAGCAGCACAGCCCGGGATTGCAACAACCGGGAAAACAACAAGCTATGTGATTAACTTCGACCCCGACTCTGACGAAATTTCGCCTGAGTCCCAGGAGGTCCTCAAACGCATCACCGGAATTTTCTTCAAGTCCCCCGTCAAGGATATAACTGTAAAAGGGTACGCAGGTTCCTTCGGCAATGAGAACTATGAAAACTACATGTCGGTCGAAAGAGCTTTACAGGTAAAAAAATTTTTTGTCAGCAAGGGAATCCCGGCTTCAAGCCTCAATATATATGGAATGGGCTATGAAAAGCCCGGCGGCACAAATACGACAGCTGATGAATTACAGAAAAATAGTCGGGTGGAAATCGAAGTCAGTCTGATCCAGGAATAGAAACAATGATTTAAGCCATCCTGCCGAACAAAAAACAAAGCCGGAAATATCCCTGGGACGCAGATTTACTCAGATTAACACAGATGGCTAATTCTATAATTATTCAATCACGAAAACACGAAAGTTTAAAAGCACGAAAATTTAAAAAGTAAAACAAATACAAGAAACTCAAATTTACAGCAGCTTTCAAGCCTCCACGCCTCACAGCTTTCCAGCTTTTTTTCCTAATTAACTTTCGTGCTTTCGTGATTATTTTTTTTCCAACCCTCTCCCCTTCTGCTTTGATTGTCAGCTATCAGCTATGAACTATGAGCTTTGATAGCTTCCCAGCCTCCAGGCCTTATAGCCTGCCAGCCTTTTACTTTGAGCTATCAGCTATGAGCTATGAGCTTTTAAGCCTCATACCTGACGCCTTCAGCGTTCTGCCTTTTGCTTTTATTCTTTAATTCCTGTCTTAGAATAACTCAGTCCCCAGCATACAGCTTGCCCCGGCATAGCTTGCCAGAGCAAAGACGGATCCTCAGTCCTATTTTTTTCGGACGCCCAATCAACTCAATCAACTTGAATTCACCATGAATATTAATTCTGATTCATTTATTCAACTTTAATTTATTCTTAATAAAAGGAAATTTAAATTTGTAGCAGCTATAGTTTTTAAATTGTAACTCATTGAATTTTTTAAAAATATTATTGACTTCTTTATTTTTCTTTTCCTATAAAGGATTAAAAGCCCAACGGATCAAGTTTAGATTTTCTGGATCAGCGTGCTGCTGGCATATGGTTCTGGTATCGTATCGACACATTGAATTTAGCATACTAAGAGAATGTGAGGCAAATTATTATGGGAAAAATATTCGAAGCGCTTAAACGATCCGGCGATGTTATTGGCGAAAAAAATTTCACAAAAAGAACCTTGAATAAAAATGCATTAACACCATTGGAAAAAAGACTGCTTCGACGAGCCGGTCGTCATTATGAACAAAAAAATGCCCCCATATCATCGTTAGGTCAAAATCAACAAATACCATCATCAAAGAAAATAGATTCTTTACTAATGGATCTTGGATTAAGTAAAGCGCATATCTCACAGCAAACCATAAAAGAATTAAACCAGAGTCTAAGTCGGATTGATGATTACATTGCGCGGCCGAAATCTTTTTTGAAGCAAAACTTCAGGGATACCGTTAATTCAGAAACAGACTTCAAACTATACATTTTACCGGTTCTTTTAGAGCGCAGGAGGTTAGTACTGGAAAACTATGATGAACTTGTAGGCAGAATTAAAAATTATGATCTGAGACTCTTGATCAAAAGAATTTCTGATACTGATGTAAAATCTTCTATAGATAAAATCCTTAATGATTTGCAAAAAAAGAATTTAATTTTAAAAAAGGAGTATCAGAAAATAGAAAAAGCTCGCCAGGATATTTATTTTGAACAGCAAAAATTTTCATCGATGCGCAAAGAATCGAGTGAAAACACAAATAAAACTTCAACATTTTTCCATGCCAGAGAATCTGTCGTCACATGGATAATGGGCACATTGCTGATATTGATAGCACTTGTAATAGCCATTGCGCCATACGCGAATACACCAGTGCCGGATATTTTAATCAGTACCTTTCTTATAATTTTAGGATTTTTCTTTGGCCATGGTATTGGAAGATTCGCGAGTTTTAGAGAAACAAAAAAATTGAATGATTTTTGAAGTCCATCAGGCCGGCACTTAAGGTACCTTACTATGAGCTGTGAGCTTTGATAGCTTCCCAGCCTCCAGGCCTTTTATCCTTTAGCCTATAGCCTTTCGCCTTTATCCTTTGACCTTTCGGCTTTGAGCTATCAGCTATGAGCCATGAGCAATTAAAGCCTCCCGGCATCCAGACTTTTTGAATTTTAAATTTTCGTGCTTTTAAACTTTCGTGCTTTCGTGATAATTTTTTAAGCTTTCCAGCCTACCAGCCTTCGAGCCTCCCAGCCTACGACCCTGAACCAAATTTATTTTCCCTGACAGCAATTCATTAATTTGCAAAAAATTCATTAATTGCGGCTCGACTTCTAAATGCCGCGGATCCACGTTATTTGAGGCTTTACGCGAATATTTGTCGCCCTTTCATTTTCAACATTTCTGTAAATTATTGAATGATCGGGCTGTACAAAAAATGTTAACAAAATTCTAGTAAAATTTTGCAATTTTTCTATTGACATTCGCTTTTATATTAATATATTATGCCATCACTTGAAATGGACTTCAACATTCGATCAGAAATATTCAATCGATTTTCGATCTCAGCTCTTTTGCAAAGAGGTATCCTTTTTTTTAAGCTGAACCGCTTCTCGCCGTCAACCGAGGTTCTCTTGTCACTGAGTTTCTCTTTTAGAAACGGTTTGTTGCCCCCCTGAAAAATTAACTATCACCTGGAGTATCTTTTATGTAAAGATCACTGGAAATATTGCCTCCTTGCCTTCGAAGCGTAAATTACCATTTTTACAGATATTGAGAACGACTCTTCGCCGACCGCAATGTCTGTAAAGGCCACGATGTAATGCACTGCCATCAGTAATTAGAAACTGCACCAATCAGGGCAAGGTAATCAGAGCGCTGTAACAGGGGACAGGTTCTGATTCAGCGTCTGGTTTTGGGTTATAAAGTTCACAGGCCTTTGCCGGATGTGAAATGAACTACATAATTATTGGATAATGTTTTACATAATTTCAATTGCGATCTTGATACATCAAAAATAAGTATTTGTAATTTTTAACAAATATTATTTGTTCGTTAACACGGTAATCGTGCACGGTTTTTGCATTTAGCATAAGGAGATATACTTTTCCTTTTTACTAAATTTCTAGGGGGGACTCCCGGTCCGACCGCTGGCTCCCATCTTTACAACCACACATCTACATTTATATTAGGCTCATTTTTTCGCGATCTTTACAAATTTTAGGGTATATTGAGTGTCCCATTTATATCCGTTTACAATACCTCTTGTAAGCTCGAGAGGTATTCATGTAGTTAACTACATAACCACATAAAAAGGCTTAACAGCCGTACAGAAAGGAGGTTACAATGAGAAAGTTTTCAGTATTTTTATTGGCTCTGCCATTAATCTTATTCACATCCGGAATGGCCGGTGCCCTGACTCTTCAGGCAGTCGACGGTGACTGGGACAACGTTGTAGGTGGAATCAAATATTAACTACGACGATGGTGTTCCTATTGCATATGGCAACGGCTTAGAAGATCAAGTCTATTGGGGAGTTGGCATCCCGAATGAAGAGATTCAGAGCGGGTTGGGGTTCACAGGGGTAGTCGGTCTATCCGACCGCTTCTATTACAATTAATCCCGGGGATGTATTCGAGGTAGGGCAATTACAGCATTTTAATAATGTAATTACGCTTCCTTCAGCAGCTTCAGCTGTAGACCTCACAATTGATTTGGACTTTGCTTTAGGTATGGGTTCGTTCACGTTCGACTTTTTTAATCGATGAAACTCCGAATGCTCCGGGACCACCTGATAGTGATGACATCATTACTTTCCCCGCGTCAATTCCGGATGAAACAATTGATCTCGGAGGAACCTTTTATACCCTGGAGCTGTTAGGGTTTGGACCTGACTTCTGATAGTTTTGATCGACGCTTTTGTATCCCCGGAAGGAGGCACAAATACACACTTCTATGGGCACAGATTACAGAGGCACCGGCTGTACCCGAACCAGCTACCTTACTTCTTGTGGGCTCCGGTCTCCTTGGTCTGGCAGGTTATAGGCCGCAAGAAATTGTTTAAGAAATAGTTTTTAAGTTAATAAAAAAAATAGGCAGGGCCAATTGGCTCTGCCTATTTTTTATTAATGATTCTGAAGAGATACAGCCTTATTTAATCGCGACGTGAGACTTCAGCCCTTTGGCGGCAAGTGAAGCACTGTATTCAGTTGTTTAAAAAAGTCTCTCACAAATATCAACAATAATGCTGTCAGTTAAATTTTAATCTCAATTTACCTTGCTATTCGAGCATTATTGACGTGAAGCCTAATTCCCCCATACACCCCTTAAGAGCCAGGGGCGGCCTCGATCCTTTGTTAATCGGTTCTGTGAATGTTATTCAAAATGTTTAAAGATTTTGTTGGGAGATCCGGGCAATTTTTTGTCTGAATATCCAAGCCCTTTCAGCAATTTATCTACTTCTGAACGAGATCCTTCAATAATAAGTACAGGCTTATCACGCTCTAAAAGGTTTGCCATGCCTTTTATGACTTCGAATTCATGGCCTTCTACATCAATTTTAATCAAGCTTACGGGATGAGAAATATCTAATGAATCAATCGTGAGACAAAAAACCCTCAGGTTGAAGTTCTGATTGGATAAATGGGCCGCATAATAATTATTTGACCCGGTCTGGAATTTGGGTATTTTTATTCCACGGCAAGCTGAGCAATTAGAAACAGCGGCATTTATCAGGGTGACATTTTTAAGCGGGAAACGCATAGAGTTTCGAGGCTAACAAATCAAAGGTCGCCGGCACCGGTTCAAAAGCAATGACCCGACCATCAGGTCCAACAAGTTTTGAAAATCTCATTGTATAATGTCCAATGTTCGCACCTATATCCAAAACCCAGTCATCAGGTGAAATATATTTATCAAGTATTTTGTAATCTGCCTCCTCTGATTTAAAATGGTCAAAGTGAATCTGAGCCCCAAAATACATACGTTTTAGCGCTTGCTGGAATGAAGGCGGTAATCTTGCTGCTATTTTTTTGAGCGTCGTAATCATTTTTGCCCCATTTTTGCGATATGAGAAGAAATTTTAGCTTAATATTTTAAATTACATTAAAACAAAATATCTTATTGGCAAATTCTTTTTATTTAATACTGCATTTGTCGGATGTCTAAAATAGTATATCGACCGTTGTACAAAATCATACAATTTTGATTCGTTTTCGAGCAGTTATTAGAGATTGTTCTTTTTCCCGTTTCCAGGTACAGCGTGCTGCAATAAAAAAGCCAGATAACCGCTCCCAAGCAGCAATCCAGCTTCTTTTCATCACAGCTTTCAAGCTTTATTAGCATACCGCAATTCTGTCTTTCAAGCCTCCAGACCCATTTCATTTCTGTATTTCAAAATTCAACATAGTAATCAATTTACTGCGGTAAGCCTCCATTGTAAAAGCTAGATATTTTCAAACCCTTAGGGGGCTCAATCTCATCATCTCCTCCACTACTTGGGGGAGATGGTCTAATATATCCTCCATCGCCAAAAACAATTGGATAGCCTTGGTTATTCACGTTACCTTCTTCATCAACTACATAAAGATAAACCATATCGCCGATGTTGAATGAGCCTTGGTTAACCTGTATTTTAATTGACTTTTCAGACCATGCAGTGGGTATCTGCAATTCTTTATGAATCCGCTTGGTTTCAAGCCAGGTTGGGCTCTTACTAATTTCAACTCTTGCTTGGGTGAAATCGACGTACATGTCATCAACGTACTGCATCCATGCATGAGAATCCGAACCCTCAAATTGGTATCCTAGAAAAGTAAATTTCGTGAACGGTAATGGGCTCTTTCCTAACCACTCGATTCACAATATGTATCATTCCGTAGAAGCTGACCATCAACATACCACCTGTGAATTTTTTGGCCTCTGGGTTTACTTATATCCACATAGATATCGAAACGGTGCCATTCACCTTCGGGGCTATAAAATGATAATGGTTCTAAATTTTTCCCAAGAATTCCCTCTTCAGTATTTAATCTAAGTTTGATAGCCGGTGCTGTGACACTGTAATAGGTTTTGGGTTGATCTTTCAGTGGCGACAGCATTAAAAATTTTGTTTGATCAAATTCTCCTTGATAACTAATATTTTTTTGGAACCCTGGCGGGAACATAAACCAACCTGAAATAAATGCAATATTTTGGCCTGATGAATTGTAACCCAAGCCATACATCTTGCTATCAGTTTTTGTTTCACCAAATACATTAGTATACGTTCGGCTGCTTCTCCATCGATACCCTCTTGCACAGAAATTGCTGTTATTCCTCTGAGACTTTGGATCGGATACTAATTCTGGTCCTGTATTTGCACTTAATATGGATTTATTTGCCTTTCCTGCCTCCAGATTTTCCCATGCCGCCACAACGTATTCCTTTTCTTTATTATTATCTGGATGATTTCCAAAATTTGAGCCTGTAATAATAACTGTTTCACCGTTTATGAATAAGCCCGTAGCATCAGTTATTGATGGTTGGGCAAATGCAGTTTTGCATAGAAAAATAAATACAAAAAGGCTAATAGAAAAGCGAAAAATGTGCCTGGATGATATTTGCATTTTTTGAAACCTCAATCTTATGATTAAAAATCATTATTTAGCCATTATAACAATATTAGGACCAATTATTTGCAATATTTAAACCAAAATTGGCAATTTTGATCTTTTTAAACATAACGTTATCCACCAAATTTTTTTTTAAATTTAGAAGCGTTATTTTGCCAGGTATTTTCAATTTCATTTTTCAATTCTGAGACATCTTTCGATAGATTATCAATCTCTGCAACTGCGACATTCATCGCCTTTGCGATGCTTTTGGAATTATTATCAGTGTATAGTACACCTTTATAAAAAAATTGTTTTAATGCATCGGTTTTCGATAAAATCATGGGCCTTTCAACAGCCAGTGCCTCATACGCTCCGCAAACAAGACAATTTTCACGTTTAGTTAAATCAATAATGACATC
Organism: uncultured delta proteobacterium; assembly: GCA_963706575.1. Classification (GTDB taxonomy): domain Bacteria; phylum Desulfobacterota; class Desulfobacteria; order Desulfobacterales; family JAHEIW01; genus JAHEIW01. The sequence goes on from CAVPNL010000018.1 coordinate 207,564, forward strand.
AGATGAATACAGAAAATTCCAGAGTAATCAGGATCATTTAAAAAATCTGTGAATATCACATTCTTTGGTAATTTTTCAAAAGTACTTTTTGCGCACTTCTTGAGTCTCCCAGTAATATAAACAAAAACATGAGGAATTAAAATATTTTGCGGCGCTTATCACCTCTTT
>CAVPNL010000019.1:0-21594 GCA_963706575.1 uncultured delta proteobacterium
GCTGCCGTTTAAGATCAATGCCGAAAAGGATATGACATTTCTGCAAACGGCATCTTTGACATGCTCACATCACGCCTGTCAAAGGAGGGCGAGGTGGTCGTGATCGGCCGGCAGGAAGCCGAAAGCGCGGTCGAGGCGCTGGGTGGCCCCGCTGCCGTTAATGAGTCTCTGGCCCGCAAAATCGGCTCCCAGCTAAATGCGGATTACACCCTGTTTGGCAGTTTAACCGTTTTTGGAGACAGCATCAGCATTGATTCCAAAATGGTGGATGTTTCCGGAAACAGGCCCACCACGAGCTTTTTGAACAAAGCCAGGATCTGGGCGGGGTCATTACCAAAATCAACCAGATCGCGGTAGAGATCAATGCCAATGTATTCGGCCGACAGGCAGAAGCGGCCTCAAAAACAGCACCGCCGGCTAAAGTATCTGAACCGGCTCCAAAAGATGATACCCATGCTCACCCTGAAAAGCTTTTGAAAGGGCGCGGCGCAGAAGGCGAAGGCGGTCCCATTATCATGACGGGCGAGGAAAAAGAGGCTCGAGGATTCTGGCGCAGCCCCAGCTTTAAGTACCTTATTAACGGCATTGCTCATGGGAGATGTGGACGGCGACGGCAAAACAGAAACCGTGGTGGTGACGCCCCATTCGGTAATGGTTACCCGCTTCGAAGACGGCAAATTTTTTAAGGTCCATGAAGCCGACGAAAACAAGGGGGCCTATAATATCGGAGTGGATGTCGCCGACATCAATGGAAACGGGCCTGCTGAAATTTTTGTAACCAGCCTCAACCTTCAGCGAAACACGCTTATTTCCTTTGTGCTGGAATATGCAGGCAAGGGTTTCGATAAAATCGTTGAAAATGTTCGCTGGTATTTTCGCGTAGCCGATCCGTCGGCGAGAGGCAAAATTTTGCTTGGACAGAAACACAAATACGACAATGCGTTTACCGGCGGCATTTACGAAATGATCTGGCAGGGCCATGAATACGTTCCCTCGGGTACGATAAATCTCGGTGACGCCGCTAATGCGCTGGGGCTTACACTCGGTGACATCACCAATGATGGCGAGGAAACTACCATTGCTTACAACGACTCCGACTATCTTCGGATTATCGATCCCGGCGGCAAAGAGCTCTGGAAGGTAGGCGAGCGTTTCGGGGGCAGCACGCTTTACTATCAGATCCCGCGAGACAACCTGGGCGGCATCTCCAACCCGAAATATTATCCCATGCGGATCGTTGTCCGCAAAAACAAGACCGGAAACGACAGCGAGATCATTGCCGTTAAAAATCATGATCTTGCTTTCAGAAGACTTGAACAGTTCCGCAAATTCACAAAAACGCACATCCAATCATGGTCCTGGGATGGGTTCGGTCTGAGACCGATCTGGAAGACGCATCAAATTTCAGGATTCATCGAGATTTCGCCGTCGGTGATTTTAACAACAACGGGCAGCCGGTACTGATCGCGGCCCTCGTCATGAGTGAGGGAACCACCGTCCTGACCGACGCGAAAAGCCGTATCATCGCCTACGGCCTGCCGGATTAACAGCGGTCAAGTGTGTGCCGGTTAAAAATTCTAGGATTGTGTCCCAGAAATATTGTCTAAAATATTGTTAAATACTGAGGCTTGCTATCCGCCCGTCATTCCCGCGCGAGGCGGGAATCCAGGCTTCTTTGAAACTGGACTCCCGCCTGCCAGACTGTTTCACAATTTAAAAATGGCATAGATAGCTATTTTGTCATTCCGGGCTTGACCCGGAATCCATTGCAGTTGTAGGGTTTTGTGTTTCTGGATGCCGGATCTGTCATCCCGGACCTGATCCGGGACCGGCATGACAGTCAGGATTCATGCACTTTTTTGCATTATGACACAGTCTGCTGCGCGGGAGTGACAATCATTGCAGGGAGGGTGGTAAAATAAAAAAGCATCAATGGGAACGTGGGAAACGATGCGCGATTCATAAAAAAAGCCCGGGGTAAAAATACCCCGGGCTTTGTGTTCATTGCCTTCTAAACAGCGCTGAAACTAAAGACGCATTTAGAAGTCGATCTGCCATTTGACGCTGAAGTAGGTTGAGTCACCTTCTTCTGTACCATTGGCATTGTCCTTCAGATCGATATAGCCGATTTCCGGAATGATGGAGACACCCGGTGCAGCGGTATAGTTCAGGTGCGCATAAAAAGCATAGGTTTCGTCCTTATTGTCACCGTCGCCTTTGACATCATCCTCGGTGTTTTCATAGCCGACGCCGCCCTCGACAGCCAGCTGGTCGGTAAAACGAAAGCCGATAACACCTAACAGAAGCAGGGTATCGTTATCATCCCATTCGCCATCACCATTGGCCTTGCCGGTGTTCCTAGCATTAGCCCTGTTGGTAACCATACCCAGATCGTTAATATTCAGACCGTAACCGACGTTGGCTTTGATATAGGCCGGACCCATATTGAATCCGCCGCCGGCGGTAACTATCCAGGCGTTAAGTTTGTCGTCGGGTGAACCGGTATTTCCATCACCTTCCATGTCATAGCTCGCAAAAGCACCACCGACATCGAAGAAGAACGCATCGGCTGCAAAGTGATAATTGGCCTCGATGATGGGCATGTAGTAATCGATGTCTGCATCGCCGGTATCAGCGTTGAGCTGAGGCTCAACCAAGGCGATGTGCAGGTTTTGGCCCTCGCCGATGATCAGCTTGACCTGATCATCGCGGTGGGAAATGACACCGCCCGCACCTTCCGCACCGGCCATGCCGGCATCGTTAACCTGTTGACCACTGTAAAAATAGTTCAGCGGACGCCAGTCTCTTCCGAGGCGCAGTCTGAGGCTCGAATTAATCTTCCACTGGCCCCAGAGCAGCCTCACGCCGACGGCGTCGCTGAAAGAGGTCTCGAAGCGTCCCTGGACGGGATCGCCCTTGACTCTCGCGCCAATACGGGAGGTTCCCAGCTTATCCCAGAACAGCCCCGAGTCATCATCGTCTTGAGTCCAATCGGGTCCATTATTACCGGTCTGGGTTGTCCAGGTACCATCTTGAAAGGTGTTGGTGGTCGCATCTTTTGAGTCCCACGTATGATACGATGTCTGCATACGGGCGCTGCCGTAAAAGTCCCACTCCAGTGCCATGGCCGGTGAAGCGATCAGGGCCAATGCAGCAATAGCTAAAATAATTTTCTTCATCTTAATTTTCCTCCTTAACGGATAATTAAAGTTTAACGCTTTTGCCTAATAATTAACTCACATTGCCTAATAATTTCCTGTGCTGCGCTGAATGTTGAATCGGTGCGGTTTCACCTCCTTCCCGCGCGATATTTGGCCGGCATCAGAGGGATTATATAAACCGTTTTCCATAGGTCCCCTTGCAGCCTTACGATATACTGATGCCGAACATGGAAATTCTAAAAATCATAGAATGATGACAGGGGCGTTGTCAAGCTTTTTTGTGATTTATTTAAGGCTTCTAAATTATTGAAAATCCGCTTATCATGAACATCAAAATAAAAATCTCTGATAGCGGCGAATTATTCCTTCGAAGTGAAGCCCCGCTGGAATAAAATATGGCGATAAAAAGTGATCTTTAACCACGAAAGCACAGAATTGAAATCACGACATTAAAAGCAATTTTTCGTGCTTTCGTGATAATTTTTTTGCGATTTAACGTTCGGCACCCTATGGCTCACAATTTATTTTAAAGCATCGACAACCGTGCAAACTCCTTGATTTAAACAACACGCTTAAACGATTTTTCCAGGGTGTCCAGATTCCAACGGACCCAGGTGGGCCGCCCGTGGGGGCAATGGGACGGGTTTTCACAGTCATCCAACTGCTGAAGCAGCTTCCGGATCTGTTGGCCGTCAAGCGTCTGATTGGCCCGCATGGCCCCATGGCAGGCCATCACCCTGCGGCACTCATCCAGAACCTCCTTCAAACCCGGTGAACCGCCCGCCGCCGCGGTTTTCTCAACGATTTCATAAATCAGGGGTCTGACGTCCCGCCCGGCAAGCAATAGCGGTACCGCCTTGACGACAAAGGTATTTTTGCCAAACGGTTCAATCTCCAATCCCAGGATCTTTAAATCCGACATCATCTGTTCCAGGATCTCGGCCTCGCTGAAATTTAACTCAAGGGTTTCGGGCACCACAAGCTTCTGGGCGGCAGATGGCTGATCGGCGGCACGCCGCTGGAGCTGTTCATAGAGAATGCGCTCATGGGCGGCGTGGTGGTCGATGAGCACCAGACCGGCATCGGATTCACACACAATATAGGTGTTGTGCAGCTGGCCGACCACCCTTAAAGCGCTAAAGCCCTTGGTGTCGAAGATCGGCTCCTGGCCCCCCTGGCTAGTGACTGGTGGCAGCTCGCTGCTGGCTGCTGGCTGCTGGCTACTGGCTGCTGTTCTCGGTCCTCTGTTATTAATTCCGAAATCCGAAATCCGAAATCCGAAATCGCCTTTGACCGCCTCTGAAACCTGTCCGTATTTGGGTGTCGTATTGGCCGCCGGATAATTCGATCGGCCCCATTGTAAGCGATCGACTTCATACAGCCTCTGGGCGATGGCGCTTTTTACGGCTTCATGCACCGCGTGCGGGTTTACAAAGCGAACTTCATTTTTGGTCGGATGCACGTTGACATCCACCTGATCAAAAGAAATTTCGATAAAAACAACAGCGATGGGGAATTGCCCCTTGACCAGGCGCTGCGCAAACCCCTTAAAGATACCGTGCTGAATCGTCCGGTCGCGTACGAACCTGCCGTTGACAAAAATGTAGAGCCCCCGGGAGGTGCGGCGCGTCACCCGCGGAGAACAGATCCAGCCGGATATCGAAAGGCCGTTGCGCTTAAATTCGATGGCATGCAGATCCGGCCGGGAATCTTTGCCAAGCACATCCGCCACCCGGTCGAGATGCTGTGAAACCGGCGGCCAGCTTTTAACCGTTTTATTGTTATGGCTCAGGCGAAACTGCACCCCGGGACGGCCCAGGGCCATCCGGGCAACGGTATCGGCGATGTGGCTCATTTCGGTGCCGACCGTTTTTAAAAATTTTTTGCGGGCCGGTGTGTTAAAAAATAGCTGCTTGACCGAAATCATGGTTCCCAGCGGGGCCCCGACCTCGGAAACACTTTTTATTTTGCCGCCGTCGACAATGATCTCCGTGCCTGCATCCGAGGCCTTATCGCGGGTAATCAGTTGAAAGCGCGATACCGAGGCAATACTGGGCAGGGCTTCGCCCCTGAAGCCCAGGGTGCGGATGGCAAACAAATCATCAGCGCTGGATATTTTGCTGGTGGCGTAACGCTCGATGGCTAAAAGCGCATCATCGTGATTCATGCCGACGCCATTGTCGGAGACCTGAATCAGGGACTGGCCGCCTTTTTCGACTTCTACGATAATGCGGGTGCTTTCGGCATCCAGCGCATTTTCCAACAATTCTTTGACCACTGAAGCCGGCCGTTCAACCACCTCACCGGCCGCAATTTTGTTGGAGAGGTTTTCGGGTAATATTCTAATATTGGCCATTTTTGTTCCTACAACAATTTTCGTATGTTCACTTTCAATCGCGGCTGGAAGCCGCTCCCACAGGCCGCTCTCACATCTAATTCGAATCCATCAATATTAGTGGGAGTGGCCTGCGGCTGTGGGAGTGGCCTGCGGCTGTGGGAGTGGCCTCCGGCCACGATTCCTATTAATAACCTCTAAACAGACCACCTGCAATACCAATAAGGGTATTCGTGAAAGTCATCAACTAACTTAGCACGTACTGGGTTATTTAGAGTGTAAAGCACTACTTCATTTAGGTCTTCATCCTTTCGCAATGCGTGATCATGATATTGCGGCTGCCAGAAAACGCCATGCCTTTTTAGCAAAGCATTTATCTTTTTGGCTGTGTAGCTTTTTAAACTGTGCAATAGCCGATCTAACGAATCCTGCCGCAAGGCAACAACAAAGTGCAAATGGTCAGGCATGATTACGGCGGCATCGAGTGTAATTCTTTTCTGAGATTCGAGCCAGTGCAAACTGGATAGAACAATTTGAGCTGCTTCAGGGTGATTCAATACCGGCCTTCTTTTATGTACCGCCGTTGTAATCAGATAAGGCTGATTTTGAATGGAAGTGCGGCCTTTGCGCAGTGAGTGAGAGCCCTTTTGGGGTTTCATTTGTTTTAGGATAATTTGAGGGTTTCTTTTTGAATCGCGGCTGGAAGCCGCTCCCACTCCATACAAAATGACAATGTTTGTGGGAGCGGCTTCCAGCCGCGATCCTTTAATCCTGTTTCTCTTTCAAGGTTTTCAGAAGATACTCTGCATCCATCGGCGATAGATCGAATTTCAGGCAGGCTTCCTCGATAAGCTTGGATGTTTGGGCCTCCGGATTAAATTTACGTTCTTCAGAGATCCATTTGACGGCTCTTCTTAAATCTTCACCTTCGGGTTGTACGGTGGTCATAACGGCAGTCTCCTTCGTCAGTGGTCAATTGGCCGAACATAAAAGCATAGCGCATGGCGCAGAGCGCAAAGAGTTAAAAAAAGAAAAATAGGCAAATAGAAACGCTATGCCGCTTTGTTTCATGCGCTTTGCGCTTTGCTACAGGTCGGGTTTTTTTTTGTGAAAATCCGTGGCCTGTTCGAAATTATAGGCCACTTTAAAAAGCATCTCTTCGTTAAAATGCTTGCCCATTAATTGCAGCCCGATGGGAAGGCCCTGTTTTGAAAATCCACAGGGGATCGACATACCGGGGATCCCGGCCAGGTTTGCCGAAATGGTGAAAATGTCCGACAGGTACATGGTCAGCGGGTCATCAACCTTCTCACCGATTTTAAATGCCGGGGTCGGGGCCACCGGGCATAACAGCACATCGCATTTTTCAAACGCTTTGGCAAAATCCTCCATGATCAAAGTCCGCACCTGGGAGGCTTTGCCGTAATAAGCATCGTAATAGCCGGCCGAAAGGCAGTAGGTCCCGATAACGATGCGCCGCTGAACTTCGGGACCGAAACCATGAGAGCGCGTGCTGCGGTACATTTTAATCATGTCGGTTTGATTTTTGTCCCGCATGCCGTATTTAACGCCATCGTAGCGCGCCAGATTTGAGCTTGCCTCTGAGGGCGCAATCACATAGTAAACGGCCACAGCATATTCGGTATGCGGCAGGGACACCTCCATTTTTTCAGCACCCAGATCCTCGATCACCTTGACAGCGCTATCGACTGCCGCCGACACTTCGGAATCGATTCCCTCAGTGGCGTGTGTACTCTCTGGGGATACCCACCCGGACGCCGTTTAATCCCTTTTGTAAAGCAGCGGTATAATCAGGCACCTCCCGGGAAACGGACGTAGAATCTGCAGGATCATAACCGGCAATTGTCTTGAGCATTATGGCGCAATCCGAGACATTCTTTGCCAGGGGCCCGATTTGATCCAGAGAGGATGCAAACGCCACCAGTCCGTATCGGGATACCCGTCCGTAGGTCGGCTTCATGCCCACCGTGCTGCAATATGACGCCGGCTGCCGGATGGACCCGCCCGTATCCGAGCCTAAAGCGCCCAGGCACATATCGGCGGCAACCGCAGCTGCCGAGCCGCCGCTGGATCCGCCCGGCACATAGGCCAGATCCCAGGGGTTGCGGGTAATTTTGTAACCCGAGTTTTCGGTGGACGAGCCCATGGCAAATTCATCCATGTTTGCTTTACCGGCAATTACCGCCCCCGCTTTGTTGAGTTTGCCGATTACCGTGGCATTATAGGGCGGCACAAAATTTTCAAGAATTTTAGAGCCGCATGTCGTTGGCACGCCCCGGGTGCAGATGACATCTTTGATGGCAAGCGGAATTCCGGTCAACGACTCACAATGACCGCTGGCAATCTTTTGATCTGCTTCTTTCGCCTGTTCCATTGCAGTTTTTTCCGAGACCGTAATAAACGCATCAACTTTTCCTTCCACTGTGTCAATGCGATCCAATACCGCGCGGGTTAACTCCACCGAAGATATTTCTTTGGTTTTTAATAACCGGTGAGCCTTTTCTATTGTTAACTCAAATAATTCCATAATACCTTTTCGTTTTTTTCTTTTAACAATATTTTGTATGATGCGTTTGAAAAAGGTTCAATTTTGTTCAATTTCAAGGAAAGCGAGGATTTTAACCACAGGCATACTTGGTTGTATGTCGAGGATTAAAACCGGAGCTTGACACAGAAATTGGGCAAAAGGGGGCCTTTTTCAAATGCATCATCCGACGACCTTGGGAACCACAAAACTACCATCTTCTTTTTCAGGCGCATTTGCCAGTGCCAGCTCACGATCGATGTGTTCCTTTTCCTCGTCGTCGCGAAACGCATTGGTCAGAGAGATGGCGTGCGAAGTCGGTTTTATGTCTTTGGTATCGACCTGGTTCAATTTTTCAATGTATCCCAGGATTTCGTCAATTTGGCCGGCAAACTTCTCGATGGATTCCTCATCCAAATCCAGGCGTGCGAGGTGGGCAACGTACAGCACTTCTTCTTTGGTTATTTTCATCAGCAATCCCTTAGATGCATTTTAATGCTAATACCACGAAAGCACGAAAATTAAAAAACACGAAAATTAATTTACAACACGTTTTATTTCTAAAGTGGGTTTTGCAAAATTTAACAGTAAACCCACTTCTAAATCGGTAGCCTTAAGATATGATATTAGCTGGGCAAAATGGGCGTCAGTAAGTTCTTTTACAGCCTTTAGTTCAACAATTATTTTCTTTTCGATGATAAGATCCAACCGGTGAGTTCCGACTTCTTTGCCGTGGTATTCAACTTTGATTTCTTTTTGAAATTCAAAATTAATATTCGTTTCTGACAATTCTATTTTTAAGGCTTCCTCATAGATAGACTCTAAAAACCCCGGTCCCAATTCTTTATGGACCTTAATTGCCGCACCAATAATAGCTTCACTTAATTTTTCAAATACGTGTTTTCCCTTGGTTTTTATATTTGGTTTAAAGTCAGGTTCTCCATGATGGATTATTTTCATATTTAATATTTCGTGCTTTTAGATTTTCGTGCTTTCGTGGTATTCACATCACTGTAATTTCGTGTTTTTAGGTTTTCGTGGTAATTCACATCACTTCATTACCAGGATGGGTTTCATACCTTCTTTTTTTAATTTATCCATCACGCTCAGCGCCTCAGATTTGCGCTTATACTCTCCGATTCTAACCCGAAACCAGATTCCTTTTCCGGGTATCTTGCCGATCGCCCGATAGGCCGGATATCCGCTTTTTTTTAATTTCTGGACCAGCCGATCTGCATCTTTTGGATCTTTAACGGAAGCTGCCTGGATGGTGTATACAGGGCCTGCAGCATTTGTCGGAGTAACGGCAGGAACTTTTCCCTTTTTCTTGGCCGGCTTTTTGATTTGAGAACTTGCTGCAGGTTCCGGTTTTTGCGTCCCTGCTTTTTGAGAAGCCGATTTTTCAGATGCCGCTTTTGGAACGGTTTCCTTTATGGGCTCCTGGGGACCGGTTTTTTCGGCCGGTTTTTCGATCTTATCTTTTACAACCTCCGGCTTTTGAAGCGCCGGAACGTCCGGATCTACTTTGTTTTCTTTAAGCGCTTCATAAAACTCGAGCTTGGTTTTATCCTTTACGGTAACCGGCCTTTTCGGTGCCGGCGCTTTTTTTTGATCGCCGCCGTCACCCTCTTTCGAGGCTTCTAATTTTTTTTCAAGGGCAGCAATATCAAATTTGACCGGGGCCGTACCTCTGCCGACCAATATCCCCAGTATGAACATCCAGGCACACAGAAAAAAAATTAAAAAAATCCACCCCGCAATTTTGCGGCGCGACAGGACAATAAAGGGTTTTTTTAATTCCGGCTCTTTGCGTTTATTCTTTTTTCTCATTGTTGAATTTTATGCTTTGGGTCTCGTGGCTGGGAAGCCACTCCCACAAACCATCAACAAGCGGTGGGAGCAACATCCTGCCGCGAAAACAGTCATTGCTGACGCCATCCGACGGACTTGCGGGTAAAGATGGAAATTTAAAGTCCGGTTTTACATACTGTCCGGGGCAGAAACGCCCAGCAGCGTCAGGCCGTTTCGGATTACTTTTTGAACCGCTAAAACAAGATTGAGCCGACCGCAGCGCAACAACGAGTCATCGACTAAAACCCGGTGCTTATTGTAGTAAGTATGAAAGGCCGATGCAAGGTCCATCAAATAATAGGTCACACGATGCGGCTCCATGCTTCTGGCGCTGCCTGCCAGGACATCCGGATAGCGCGCCAGGGCTTTAATCAAATCAATTTCTTCGGGTGCCTCCAGGCGAGCCACGGCCTTGTCATCCCAGGAAACCTCGCAGGTCCCCCGTTCGTTTCCCTTGCGCACGATGCTCGAGATGCGGGCATGCACATATTGAACATAATAAACCGGATTATCATTGGTTTTTTGCTTGGCGACTTCCAGATCAAAATCAAGGGCGCTTTCATAATGGCGGGTCAAAAAGATGAAGCGCGCGGCGTCCCGGCCCACTTCGTTGATAACCTCGCGCAGGGTCTCGAATTTGCCGGCCCGTGTCGACATGGCAACCGGTTGCCCGGCTCTGAGCAAATTCACCAGCTGCACCAAAATGACATCAAACTGATCCCGCCGATGCCCGGAGGCTTCAACGGCGGCTTTCATCCGGGGAATGTAACCATGATGATCCGCTCCCCAGACGTCGACCACCCATTCAAACCCACGGTCATACTTGTCCTGGTGGTAGGCGATGTCGGATGCAAAATAGGTCGTTTCGCCGTTGGCTTTAACCACTACCCGATCTTTTTCATCACCGAAATCGCTGGTTTTAAACCACAGGGCCCCGTCTTTTTCGTAAATAATCTGCTGTTTGCGAAAATTATCAAGAATCTCATCCACGCGGCCGGAATCATATAAGCTCTGTTCACTGAACCAGCAGTCAAATTCGACCCCGAATAATTTTAAATCGTCCCGAATGCCGTCCAGTATGTTCCCGGCGGCAAAGCGCGCGCATTCCATAACGGCGTCTTGTTCCGGCTCGCTTAAAAGGGCATCGCCTTTGCGTGTTTTGATGCCGGCAGCCAGATCACGAATGTAATCCCCCTGATAGCATTCATCCGGGAATTTGACTTTTTGGCCCCACAGCTCCTGATAGCGCAGAAAAACCGATTGGCCTAAAGTCTTGATCTGGCGGCCCGAATCGTTGATGTAATATTCCTTCTGGACATCATAGCCGCAAAAAGAAAGAATATTAGCCACCGCGTCACCCACGGCAGCACCGCGGCCGTGTCCGACATGCAGCGGCCCTGTGGGGTTGGAGCTGACATACTCGACCTGAAATTTTTGACCTTTACCGATATCGGTTGCACCGTAAGCGGTATCGGCTTCATGGATCTCACGCAAAATCGGGTGCCAGGCCGACGGTTTGACAAAGAAATTAATAAATCCCGGTCCGGCGATTTCAGCCTTTTCGATCAATTCCTGCGGATCTTGAATGTGAGCAATGATGGTTTCCGCAATTTTCCGCGGCGCCATTTTTTGAACCGCTGCCATCACCATGGCAATATTGCTTGAAAAATCACCATGGGCGGCAGCCCTGGGCTCTTCAACCTCAGCCTCGGGGATGTCCGCTGACGGCAGATCCCCTTTTTGATAGGCGATAGTAATCGCGTTGAGAATTAGTTCTTTTATTTTGTGTCTCATTTATAATTTGCTTTTTTTGTTTTTTTGCTTTTCATACGCTAAACCCAATACTCCAGCACTCCATTTCTCCAATACGCCAATGGTGAGCGCGGCGAAATAAATTCTATTGCGTGATAGATAAAGACTTTTGCGGACCAAGTCAAGATGCTTTCCCCGGGCATGGTATTACCCCCCCTCGGCTGCCCTAAAATTGCGGATTCATAAATTTTATTTGCTTGATAGGTGCTTAAATGTTAAGTTTCAGCACCTTGAAAGATATCGCATAGCGCTAAGCGCAAAGCGCAGAGCGTTAAAAACATGAATTCCCCACTCTTTTTCATCAAAACGCTTTGCCGCTTTGTTTCATGCGCCATGCGCTATGCCCTGTTGCCCGCTGAGAATGCAGCTCATCAAGGTAAAACGAAAAATGGCTATTTGCAGATGGAAACTTAATTACACGAGGAAATCCAATTGAGCCTTAAGCAAAAACGCGTACTGGTCACAGGCACATGTGGTACGGTGGGCAGGGAATTGATTCGTCAACTTCTGGCAAATCAACCGATAGGCGAACTCATCGCGCTTGATCACAATGAAAGTGAGCTTTTTGCTCTTGAACAGCAGTTTGCCGAATACGGTCATGCTAATTTCTTTTTAGCCGATGTTCGCGATCGGGACAGACTAAATGACAAAATGAAAGGCATCGATTGGGTGTTTCATACAGCGGCGTTTAAACACGTTCGCCAGTGTGAACGATCCCCTTTTGAAGCGGTGCAAACCAATATTCTGGGGGTTCAAAACATCATTTACGCTGCCATTGAGAACAATGTTGAGCGGGTTATCTTTACCAGCTCGGATAAAGCCGTTAATCCGACAAATGTCATGGGAACATCAAAGCTGATGGGCGAACGCTTAATCACCGCCGCCAACAGCAACCTGCGGGGCGACGGCCCCATCTTTGCCTCCACCCGGTTTGGCAATGTTTTAGGCTCCAGCGGCTCGGTGATTCCCATTTTTCACAACCAGATCCGCAGTGGCGGACCGGTCACATTGACCGATCCGGAAATGACCCGCTTTATTATGAGCATCGAAGAAGCCGTGCAACTGGTAATCGACTCAGGGCTTCAATGCAAAGGTGGCGAAGTGTTTGTGACCAAGATGCCGGCGATTCGAATAAAAGATCTGGCTGAGGTCATGATGGAAGAATTGGCAAAGACTTACGGCCACAAGACAGAAGATATAGAAATCCAGATTGTCGGCCACCAGCCGGGTGAAAAGTTATACGAAGAGCTGTTAAATATGGAAGAAACCAGACGTTCATGGGAACTGGCACGCTACTTCGTGGTTCTTCCGGCCTTTAGAGAGATTTACCGTGATATCGTTTTTGAATACCCGGACATAACATCAAAGGAAGTAACCAGCGCGTATCATTCCGGTATGCAAACCCCGCTTACAAAAGCCCAACTGGTTAAGTTTCTAAAGAAAAACAAACTCTTAGAGCCTGGAATGATGGAATGAAGGAATAATGGGATATTGGGTGGGAAGATAATTTTCAGACTGAACCCCGGAACATTTAAGTTATTCGTTTTTAACCATTATTCCAACATTCCAGTATTCCAAGATATTAACCTTAACGAGGATTTTAATTAGAATTAGCGGATACGAGGCAGGGTAAATGCGAATACTGATTTTGGGCGGAGACGGCTATCTGGGATGGCCCACCGCCATGCATCTCAGCGCCCACGGCCATGAAGTCGCCGTGGCCGACAATTACCTGCACCGACGATTGTGCCGGGAAGAGAAGGTGGATTTTCTCTATGAGGTCCCGGAGCTCGATGAACGCGCATCCCTGTGGCAGTCGGTTTCAGGACATGGCATTGATGTCCATATTGGAGATCTGAGCCAGTGGGATTTTGTCACCGAGATATTCGAAAAATTTAGCCCGCAGGCCGTTGTGCATTACGCCGAGCAGCCGGCGGCCCCTTATTCCATGCTCAATCGGCAGACTGCCACCCTGACCTTGCACAATAATTTATCGGTAACGGCCAACGTGATTTTTGCGGTGCGGGAATTCTGCCCGGATGCACACATCATTAAACTGGGGACCATGGGAGAATACGGCACTCCCAATATTGATATCGAAGAAGGCTGGCTGGAAGTCGAGCACAAAGGTCGGCGACACACCTTTTTATATCCACGGCAGGCCAGCAGTCTGTATCACACTACCAAAATCATGGACACTGATCTGTTGTGGTTCTACGTCCGGACCTGGGGGTTGCGGGTAACCGACCTGATGCAGGGCCCGGTTTACGGTCTTTTTACCGATGAAACCCAAAAAGATGACCGCCTGCTGCCTTTTTTTAGTTATGACGAAATTTTCGGAACCGTGCTGAATCGATTCGTGGTGCAGGCTGTAGCGGGGTATCCCCTTACGGTTTACGGTGAAGGCGGTCAGACCCGAGGCTATTTAAACATCAAAGATACCTTAAATTGTGTGCGCCTGTCTGTTGAAAACCCTGCTGAACCGGCTGAACTGCGTATTTTTAACCAGTTCACGGAAACCTTCAGTGTCAATGGTCTTGCTGCAAGGGTCCAAGAGGCTGGAGCCAAACTCGGATTAAATGTCGCAATTCAGCCTATCGAAAATCCTCGGTTTGAGGCTGAAGCGCATTATTACAACCCCACTCATACCGGCCTTTTCGATCTGGGGCTAAAGCCCCACTATTTGTCTAAGGGAGTACTTTCAGAAATGATGGAATTTGTCATCCAATACAAAGATCTAATCAATAAAGATCAAATCTGTCGAAATGTGAAATGGAACTAAACAAAAAAAACAAACGAAAGAGCGCTGATCCTGGCTTCGCTCAAATTAAGGAAACAAGTGCCGCTTAATTTTAACCCTTTAGGAATTATAAGATGTCAACATTAAGAATCTTGGGCTGCATGGTGGGCGTTTTCGGGCTATTTGTAACATTTTATATCCACCGCGGCACCCGCTGGAACCGGCTCAATTTTATCTTTTTTATGCTCCTGAATTTAAGCCTGATTGCCGTTACCATTAATCCCAACATTCTAAATGCGCTAAGAGATGCGCTGGCTCTGCATAAGGCTTACCGGGGAAGAATAATTGCCCTGTTGATTGTTTCGAATATTTTCTTACTGTTCTACATTTTCTTCACAAAACTAAAAGTAGATAATATTCATTTTCAGTTTGACCGCTTGGTCCGCTCATTGGGAACAAGAGAAATTGAAAAAAGCGCTGATTTTTCCCAGCAAATGAAGCCCATTATGATCCTAATCCCTGCTTATAATGAGGCCGAAAATTTGGAGGCTCTGCTGCCAAGGATTCCGAAGCAAATCGAAGGCATTGATGTTGGCATCCTGGTGGTCGACGATGGCAGTGATGATGGAACTTTTCCTATAGCGCAAAGCAATGGCGCATTCGCTGTCAAAAACATGATCAACCGGGGCGGCGGCGCAGCATTGAGGCTGGGATACGATATTTTACAAAAAGCAGCTGTTCGCTATTGTGTAACCATGGACGCCGATGGGCAGCACCGGCCGGAAGATATCGCCTATCTGATATTGCCCATTATCGACGGACAATATGATTGCGTGATCGGATCACGAATTCTTGGCAGCAGAGAATCCGGCAGCCGCTTAAGAATTGCGGGGGTTTATATTTTCGGCAGAATTGTGACCACACTGTTAGGCAAAAAGATTACCGATCCCTCCAGCGGTTTCAGGGCTTTTCGCATGGATGCCGTCAAAGCCATCCGACTGCATGAAGATCAATATCATACCAGTGAACTTATAATTGAAGCTGTCAAACAGGGCCTACGCATCGGCGAAGTACCCATAACCATTTTAAGACGCAAATACGGCCAAAGCAAAAAGGGAAAAGATCTAATCTACGGCATTCATTTTGCCCGCATCATCATTAAGACATGGTGGCGATAAACTTTTTGTTCGTTGATTTCAGCATGGTGCACACATCAAAGAAAAATGAAATTTCTAAATCGATTCGCGCTAGAATGCCCAATTTTCTCATCGTGGGAGCGGCCAAATCAGGTACGACATCACTGTATGCGTATTTGAAACAACATCCTGATATTTTCATGCCTGAATGGAAAGAGTTGTCCTTTTTCACCGGAGATGAGTATACACCGCTGCATAAAGTCAAAAAGCCTCGCTATTATTACACGGTTTTTGCCAAAGTAAAAAACGAGTCTGCTATCGGTGAAGCTTCAACAAGCTATTTGTACGATAAAACCGCTGCTGCAACGATAAAAGAAAAATTGGGCGATATCAAAATTATTATTGCCCTCAGAGATCCGGTATCCATGAGTTATTCGTTATACAACCATCAGGTCCGTAAAGAGGGAGAAACAACAGACAGTTTCGAGGAAGCCCTGGCAAAAGAAGACGACCGGTTTGCAGACGCTGATTTCAGGAAAAAATGTTATGGCTGGCATGCGAATTACTACTACTATCAAAGGGCATTATATTATAATCAGGTAAAACGGTACTTGGAAACATTTGGCAAAGAAAATGTCTTTATCATTTTATTTGAGGAACTCGTTGGAGAAACGTTAGGTGTTGTACAAAGCGTATATCGTTTTTTAGAGGTAGACGATACCTTCATTCCTAAAATAAAAATCCATAATCCAGCCGGGGACATTTTAAAAATTCCACGGTTCTGGGAAGATAGCGGGTTATTTTTAAAAACATTCCAATTTGTCTTTTCAAAAAACCTGGCTAAAAAAATACCCCATCTGGTTAGAAATGTCGGCCGGAAACCACCCCAGCCAATCAATCCGGAAACTGCAAAAAAGCTCAGAAAAAAATTTTATGAAGACATCTGTAAGCTGGAACAATTGACTGGAAAAGACCTTTCCACCTGGAAAAATTAGTCCCCACCCGCGTTTTATATGGAGTGAATGCTGTTGTAGTGATTGTGCCATGAACCCAAACAACATGACGAAAAATAAAATAAAACTATCCGTAATCGTTCTTTTTTATTTCGGTGATCGCTGGATAAAGGCGTGTGCCCAATCACTTGAAAAACAATCGCTTCCAAGGTCAAAGTATGAAGTCCTTCTGGTGGATAACGGGGGGTCAACCCCGTCAGTTAAAAATTATGAGAACCGACCCCAGGTCAAAGTTCTGCATTTTGACCAGAATTTTGGTTTTGCCGGTGGTAATAACAAAGCATTAGCCCATGTGAATGGTGACATTATTTTACTAATGAATCAGGATGTTGTCGTTCACTTCAATTGTCTCGAAGAAATATTGGTTGCCTTCGAAGATAATCCCCAGGCCGGTATTGTTTCGGCGAATATGTTGATGATATCGTCTGATGATCATCCGGACCAACACGCAGCGATTGGCAAAATGGTAGGACAATACAAGCTAACACGCTTGGGTTATGCATCCTATTCTATTCAGGAAACTGATGCGGATATAATACCCGTTGAATTTGTATCCGGCAACGCCATGGGTTTTAGGAGACATCTCCTTAATGATGTCGGAAATTATTTATTTGATGCCAGACTGAAAAGTTATGCCGAGGATTTGGATCTATCCATCAGGCTAAAAAAAACGAAATGGGGAATGTACGTACGCCCAAAGGCTGTTGTATATCACTATCGCGATGAGGCTTTCTCCGGAAGTTTGCTGTACCGGTTTAAAAAATTGACGCATATATCCAGTAACCGTTTATGGGTTTATTTTAAAAATTATTCATGGGGCAAATTTTTAGTCAAATTGCCTGCGCTTTTATGGGGAATTCCGTCTAAGGTGGGTCGGCTGGATGCTGATCGCAAATTTCACACAGGAAAATTTGTAGTTGCCTTTGTATTAATACCATATATTTTTATTTATTTCTGTTTCAGGGCATTTCAATTATCAAAGAGCCCAAAGCATCTCGAATTTATCTGAGCAAATGAATCGATCAAAACCAAAGTGGAAGGGGTTGCTAAAATTCCTTGGCCCTATTTTTTTTATTTTCATTATCATCCGAGTTGTCGACCCCAAAGCTGCCATAGCGCTTATCAAAGAAATCGATCCAGGATTAGCATTAACGAGCATTCTCTTAACTCCGTTTATAATTGCCATACTGACTTTCAGGTGGTGGGTCATATGCCAACGCTTGGGGATCGCATCTTCTGTAACAAGGCTTTTTCAGATAAATTACATCTCCTGGTTCCTCAGCGTCGCTCCTTTGGTGGGCGTCTCTGCCCTGGCAAAAATTCTCTACCTTAAAGAGGAAGGCAGACCTGCCGGTAAGACCGCGCTTTCAGTGACCCTGGACAAATTATTCGATGTTTTCGGTCAAGTATTTTTTAGTTTTTTTGCATTGATATATTTCCCCGAGATCTTCCTCAAAGATATGCATCGTTGGATTCTTTTCGCCACCGGGTTCATAGCAATAATTTTTGTTTTAATATTTTGGAGCAAACTATGGTCGCTGGCAATGGAGATTCTGAAGCGATATAGTGGTAAAAGAATTCAAAGGATTGGGGAAAATCTGGAAAATGAACTTTCAGAATTCTGGTCGCGATTCGATTTGAACTTTCTAACAAAAATCCTTGCCATTTCGATTGCTTTAGGACTTATCCGGTCGCTGGTTCTTTACCTGCTGGCGATTTCATTGAATATCACTGTAAGTTTTATCTTTATAATTGCATGCAGAGCCCTGATTGGCATCGTCAATGCAATTCCTGTCTCCATAAATGGCTTGGGAACGCGCGATGCGATTCTTTTGTTTGCACTTCCGCTCGTGGGCGTTTCCAAAGAAGCAGCAATCGCCCTTGGCTTTGTTGCTTTTTTATGGACGATCGGTTCCAAGTTTTCGGGCGTCGTTTTTTGGTTCAAACATCCGCTGCCGGTTAGCGGAATGAATTCAATTAAAAACAAACGGATCCCATGACCCGATATGATGGGTATGAGGCAAATGATCTGATTTAAACAAAACGTGCTTGTTTTGATTACGGAATTCGAATTTTGAAGTTGAACGACTCGAAAAATATCCCAATTATCATGATTATTGGACCTCCTCGCTCCGGGACCTCAATCCTGGGCAGGGTTTTAGACCAGCATCCTTTGATTTCTACCTGGGTAGAACCTTACTATATCTGGGAGCATCATTTCAGAGACGCGCATGATGATGAAGTGACGCTTGAACAGGCAACCGAAGAAATCCGGTTTTGGATCCGAAGGGCCTTTACCAAATACTTGAAGGTGCGTCGAGTTGAATACGTTGTCGATAAGTCGCCTCGCAACTGTTTAAAATTGCCTTTTATCCAAAAAATTTTTCCGGAGGCTTACTATATCTTTATTTTAAGAGATGGCCGTGACACCATTCTTTCAATATTATCGCAGTGGGAAAGAAAAAAAGAAATTTTCGTAAAAGATAGCGGCCGTGGCCAATGGAGGAATCGGGTATATATATTCAGGCGGTGGTTGAGTCGCAGGCCGACTTGGCAATTCAGTCTGCAATCGATTCTTTTTGAACTGGGGCCACCCAAGAATTGGCTAAAGAGGCAATTTTTAAACGATATCCGATGGGATGGTAGATTTGGTTGGGGTCCACGCTTTAAGCACTGGCAAAAATTTATTGACCGGGTAACCCCTCTGGAATTCTGTGCCTATCAATGGGTTCACTGTGCCAGAGGTATTTTGGATAATATTTCATTAATCCCTGAAAATCAGCGCTTTATTCTTAAATATGAAGATTTTATTCGTGATCCGCAGTCATCTATTAAGAATCTATTCTCCTTCTTAAAAATAGATTTACCGGATGGATACATGGATGCGTTGCCTCAAATCTGGGCGGACAACTCAAACAAATGGTGCGAAGCATTCTCATCCACCGAATTAAAACGGATCGGCCCGATCATCGGTCAGACGATGAAAGAAATGGGTTACGAAAACGATGCGTCATGGTACGTTGGTCTTGACTCATGAATACAATACTTTTTTTGTGTAGTGAAGAGAACCTAACATATGAAAAAACCTAACCTTTTTATTGTTGGACACCCAAGATCAGGTACATCATCACTGCATTCTTATTTGAAGCAGCATCCAGAAATATTCATGACGGTAATTAAGGAGCCCAATTACTTTGCCCATGATTTTCGTCTCGAAAGTGATAATTTCCACAAGAAAAAATTGTATTTTCCATTTAGATCAGAAAGACAATACTTAAGGCTTTATAAAAAATGGACAAATGAAAAGATAGCAGGAGAAGCATCGGCAACGAATTTATGCTCGAAAGTATCCGCTCAAGAGATAAAGCGTTTTAATCCGGCTGCTAAAATTATTATGATGTTCAGGGAACCGGTTGAATTTTTGCATTCATTTCATTCAGCAGCAAGATTTGCACTCGGCGAGCATTTTGAAGATTTTAAAACAGCTATGGCGGCTGAAAAAGAGAGAAGAGAAGGACGGGGTTTTGCCAAGCGGGTCATCACGCCTTCATGGTTATTCTATTCTGAATTTATAAAATATACAGAACAAATTCAAAGATTTTTAACCTATTTCGATCAAGCCCAAATCAAAATAATCATTTTCGATGACTTCAAGATCAATACCCCTGGAATTTACAAAGACGTTTTGGAATTTTTAAGTGTTGATCCAAATTTTCAACCGGCTTTTGATATCGTTAATCCCAACAAGCAGCTCAGATGGCCCCTTTTAAAAAAATACACCTTAGATTCTCCTTATTTCCGCAAAACCTTGAGACTGTTTTTTTCCGACGACCTGTATGCCGAGCTGAAAAATTTTTATAAGGATAAAATAGTAAAACATGAACCCAGGACAGCTCTGGATGAAACATTTAAAATTGAATTGATGAAAAAATTCAGGCTTGAAATTGAGAAATTAAGCGATTTTTTAAATAGAGATCTAGTTACGCTATGGGAGTATGATAAAGTTTGAACTTTAGATAATAAAGTCAATTGCAACAAAATATAACTTCGATACAGAAATGAAAAATTCAAATCAAACTGCCGTTAAAAAACAGCACGGTGGTGAGGCACGCCCACCCAACAAATTTTCTCTGAATCCTTCAATTTTAAGAACAGCAGCAATGTTCCTGTGTTTCGCTATCCTGGGCTTTTTACTTTATTCCAATACCTTTGAAAGCCCATTTATTTTTGATGATAACCGCAGAATTGTAGAAAATGAGAGCATTCGAATAACTGAGCTTAACGCGGAAAACCTGATTGAGGCCGCATTTGGCAAACAATCTCCAAAGACACGAGCCATTGGCAATGTTACGTTTGCTTTAAATTATTACTTCAACCAGTACAACGTGGAAGGCTACCATCTTGTCAATATCGTTATACACATTTTAGCCGGTATATTCCTCTTCATTTTTGTCCAAACCACCTTAAAGCTTCCTTCACTTAAAACTGAAGTTGATCACCCTTTCATGGTTGCCTTTTTTGCGGCTTTGCTTTGGCTGGTTCATCCGATCCAAACCCAATCGGTTACCTATATCGTGCAGCGGATGAACAGTCTGGCAGCCCTGTTTTATATTCTTGCTTTTTGGCTCTATGTGAAAGGACGCCTTGCGGCGCAACCGGGCAAAAAATGGGGCTGGTTCGGCGGCGCTGCACTGGCATGGCTATTTGCACTGGGGAGCAAACAAAACGCTGCCACCTTGCCGTTTTTTGTTTTTCTTTACGAATGGTATTTTTTCCAGGATTTTAGCGCAACCTGGTTCAAATCAAATCTGAAGTATCTGATGTTTGCTGTTGTTTTATTCGGTGTAGTCGCCCTTTTGTACCTGGGCCTGGAGCCCTGGGAAAAGATAGAGAAGTTGAAAGACTTTTCTAGAGGTGAATTTACCCTGGCCGAACGCATTTTGACCCAGCCCCGGGTCATTGTTTATTATTTGAGCCTTATTTTTTTCCCGCACCCATCCA
>CAVPNL010000020.1:0-17897 GCA_963706575.1 uncultured delta proteobacterium
GCTGTCATTCCCGCGAAGGCGGGAATCCAGAAAGAACAAGATAAGCGTGAATAAACAATTTTACGTGTATATATTGGCGAGCAAGCGCAATGGCACATTATACACGGGGATAACTTCCAATCTGATCCAAAGCGTATGGCGGCATTACAACAATATAATCGAAGGCTTCACTCAAAAATAGAATGTAAAAACGCTCTTATATTATGAAGTCCACGACAACGTTGAAAGTGCAATTGCCAGAGAAAAACGAATAAAAAAATGGCGAAGAGCTTGGAAATTACAGTTAATAGAAAAAATGAATCCTCAATGGAATGATTTATTTGAAGAAATTTGCCAATAAGCTGGATTCCCGCTTTCGCGGGAATGACCCGATTACGACAGCCGGCAACTATTTAAAACGACAACCGGAATAGCCCAAAAACTTAAGAGGTAATATGCTACGCGAGTCACAAAAATTTAAAATCATTTATTTAATGTTAATCGGTTTTATCGCATTAACAACGTTAACCATCAGCTTTTCGGATGCCGCCGAACCCAAACGCATCGCCCTGCTGCCGTTTAAGATCAATGCCGAAAAGGATATGACATTTTTGCAAAACGGCATCTTTGACATGCTCACATCACGCCTGTCAAAGGAGGGCGAGGTGGTCGTGATCGGCCGGCAGGAGGCCGAAAGCGCGGCTGAGGCGCTGGGTGGCCCTGCTGCCGTTAATGAGCTTCTGGCCCGCAAAATCGGTTCGCAATTAAACGCGGATTACACTTTGTTTGGCAGTTTAACCGTTTTTGGAGACAGCATCAGCATTGATAGCAAAATGGTGGATGTTTCCGGAAATAGGCCCACCACGAGCTTTTTTGAACAAAGCCAGGATCTGGGTGGCGTCATTACCAAAATCAACCAGATCGCGGCAGAGATCAATGCCAATGTTTTCGGCAGGCAGGCAGAAGCGGCCTCAAAAACAGCACCGCCGGCTAAAGTATCAGAATCGACTCCAAAAGATGATGCCCATGCTCACCCTGAAAAGCTTTTGAAAGGGCGCGGCGCAGATGGCGAAGGGGGGGCCATTATCATGATGGGCGAGGAAAAAGAGTCTCGAGGATTCTGGCGCAGCACCAGTTTTAAATACCTCATCAACGGCATTGCCTTGGGAGATGTGGACGGCGACGGCAAAATAGAAACCGTGGTGGTGACGCCCCATTCGGTGATAGTTTACCGCTTTGAAGCCGGAAAATTTTTTAAGGTCCATGAGGCCGACAAAGACAAGGGTAACTATCATATCGGGGTGGATGTCGCCGACATCAATGGAAACGGGCCTGCTGAGATTTTTGTAACCAGCCTCAACCTTCAGCGAAACGCACTCACTTCCTTTGTGCTGGAATATAGCGGCAAGGGTTTCGAAAAAATCGTCGAGAATGCCCGCTGGTATTTTCGCGTAGCCGATCCGTCGTCGAGAGGCAAAATTTTGCTTGGGCAGAAACACAAATACGACAATGCGTTTTCCGATGACATTTACGAAATGATCTGGCAGGGCCATGAATACGTTCCCTCGGACACGATAAAGGTCCGTGCCGCCGTCAATGTGCTGGGGCTTACGCTCGGTGACGTCACCAATGACGGCCAGGAAACAGCCGTTGCTTACAACGAATCCGACTATCTTCAGATTATCAAATCCGGCGGCGAAGTGCTCTGGAAGGTAGCCGAGCGTTTCGGGGGCAGCACGCTTTACTATCAACTCCCGCGAGACAATCTGGGAGGCATCACCAACCCGAAATATTATCCCATGCGGATCGTTGCCCGCAAAAACAAGACCGGAAACGACAGCGAGGTCATTGCCGTTAAAAATCATGATATTGCTTTCGCAAAAATGGAGAAGTTCCGCAAATTCACAAAAGCGCACATCCAATCATGGACCTGGGATGGGTTCGGTCTGAGACCGATCTGGAAGACGCATCAAATTTCAGGATACATCCGGGATTTTGCCGTCGGTGATTTTAACAACAACGGGCAGCCGGTGCTGATCGCGGCCCTGGTCATGAGTGAGGGAACCACCATCATGACCGAAGCGAAAAGCCGTATCATCGCCTACGGCCTGCCGGATTAATACCGCTCAAGTGTGCGCCGGATAAAAATTCTTAGTATTGTGTCCCAGAAATATTGTCTAAAATATTGTTAAATACTGAGGCTTGCTATCCGCCCGTCACTCCCGCGCAGGCGGGAATCCAGACTTCTTTGAACCGGACTCCCGCCTGCGCGGGAGTGACAATCATTTTGTAACCTATTTGTAGGACACAAAACTAGAAATCTTCCTTTTTCATGTTGCGGGTTCCGGGTCAGCGGGGGCGTGAGGAAACCAAAAAGGCTTAACAGAAAACGGATGCTGGCACCCTGCCAAGCGTACACAATACACAAAAAAAAGCCCGGGGTAAAAATACCCCGGGCTTTGTGCTCATTGCCTTCTAAACAGCGCTGAAATTAAAGGCGCTTTTTAGAAGTCGACCTGCCATTTGACACTGAAATACATCGAATCACCTTCCTCAGTACCGAAGGCATTGTCCATCAGGTCGATGTAGCCGATTTCCGGAATGATCGAGACACCCGGTGCAGCGGTGTAGTTCAGGTGCGCATAAACAGCCATGGTCTCGTCGTCTTTATTACCACGGGCACGTCCTACATCATCATTGGTGTTTTCATAGCCGACACCGCCCTCGATAGCCAGCTGATCGGTAAAACGCATGCCGACAACACCTAACAGAAGTAGGGTATCGTTATCATCCCAATCGCCATCAGCATCGGCCTTCCCGGTGTTCCTATCATTCGCCCTGTTGGTAACCATACCCAGATCGTTAATATTAACACCGTAACCGACGTTGGCTTTGATATATGCCGGACCCAGATTGAATCCGCCGCCGGCGGTGACTATCCAGGCGCTAAGCTTGTCGTCGGGTGAAACGGAAGTTCCATCACCTTCCATGTCATAGCTCGCAAAAGCACCGCCGACATCGAAGAAGAACGCATCGGCTGCAAAGTGATAATTGGCCTCGATGATGGGCATGTAGTCATCCCTGTCTGCATTGCCAATATCTGCATTGAGTTGAGTCTGAACTAAGGCGATATGCAGGTTTTGGCCCTCGCCGATGATCAGCTTGAGCTGCCCATCGCGGTGGGAAATGACACCGCCCGCACCTTCCGGACCGGCCATACCGGCATCGTTAACCTGTTGACCACTGTAAAAATAGTTCAGCGGACGCCAGTCTTGACCGACGCGCAGCCTGAGGCCTGAGCTAATCTTCCACTGGCCCCAGAGCAGCCGGGTGCCAACGCCGTTGTTGAACTCGAAGCGTCCCTGGACGGGATCACCCTTGACTCTCGCGCCAACACGGGAGGTTCCCAGCACTTGCCAGTACAGCCCGGAGTCATCATCGTTTTGACTGAAATCTACTGGTTGAGATGTCCAATCACTGGCGGCATCACTAAATACGTTGTCGGTCGCATCTTTTGAGTCCCACGTATGATACGATGTCTGAACACGTGCGGAGCCGTAAAAGTCCCACTCCAGTGCCATGGCCGGAGAAGCAATCAGGGCCAATGCGGCAATAGCCAAAATAAGTTTCTTCATCTTAATTTTCCTCCTTAACGGATAATTAAAGTTTAACGCTTTTGCCTAATAATTAAATTACATTGCCTAATAATTTCCTGTGCTGCGCTGAATGCTGAATTGGTGGGGTTTCACCTCCTTCCCGCGCGATATTTGGCCGGCATCAGAGGGATTATATGAACCGTTTTCCATAGGTCCCCTTGCAGCCTGACGATATACTGATGCCGAACGTGGAAATTCCATAAATCATAGAATGATACAGGGGCGTTGTCAAGCTTTTTTGCGATTTATTTAAGCCTTTTAAATTATTGAAAATCCACTTATCAAGAACAGCAAAATAAAAATCTCTGATAGCGGCGCATTATCCCTTCAAGTGAAGTCCCGCTGGAATAAAATATGGCGATAAAAAGTGATCTTTAAGCACGAAAGAATTAAAACACGAAAAAAACAAAATTTCGTGCTTTCGTGATAATTTTTTTACCGCTTTTAACGTTCGGCACCCTATTGCCACAATTTATTTTAAAGCATCGACAACCATGCAAGCTCCTTGATTTAAACAACACGCTTAAACGATTTTTCCAGGGCGTCCAGGTCCCAGCGGACCCAGGTGGGCCGTCCGTGGGGGCAATGGGACGGGTTTTCACAGTCATCCAACTGCTCAAGCAGCTTCCGGATCTGTTGGCCGTCAAGCGTCTGATTGGCCCGCATGGCCCCATGGCAGGCCATCACCCTGCGGCACTCATCCAGAACCTCCTTCAAACCCGCTGAACCGCCCGCCGCCGCGGTTTTCTCAACGATTTCATAAATCAGGGGTCTGACGTCCCGCCCGGCAAGCAATAGCGGTACCGCCTTGACGACAAAGGTATTTTTGCCAAACGGTTCAATCTCCAATCCCAGGGTCTTTAAATCCGCCATCATCTGTCCCAGGATCTCGGCTTCTCTGAAATTTAACTCAAGGGTTTCGGGCACCACAAGCTTCTGGGCGACAGAAGGCTGATCGGCGGCGCGCCGCCGGAGCTGTTCATAGAGAACGCGCTCATGGGCGGCGTGGTGGTCAATGAGCACCAGACCGGCATCGGATTCACACACAATATAGGTGTTGTGCAGCTGGCCCACCACCCTTAAAGCGCTAAAGCCTTTGGTGTCAAACATCGGCTCCTGATTCCTCTGGCTGCTGGCTGCTGTTCTCGGTCCTCTGTTTTTAATTCCGAAATCCGAAATCCGAAATCCGAAATCGCCTTTGGCCGCCTCTGAAACCTGTCCGAATTTGGGTGTCGTATTGGCCGCCGGATAATTTGATCGGCCCCATTGTAGGCGATCGACTTCATACAGTCTCTGGGCGATGGCGCTTTTTACGGCTTCATGCACCGCGTGCGGGTTTACAAAGCGAACTTCATTTTTGGTCGGATGCACGTTGACATCCACCTGATCAAAGGGAATTTTGATAAAAACAACGGCGATGGGGAATTGCCCCTTGACCAGGCGCTGCGCAAATCCCTTAAAGATACCGTGCTGAATCGTCCGGTCGCGTACGAACCTGCCGTTGACAAAGATATAGAGCCCCCGGGAGGTGCGGCGCGTCACCCGCGGAGAACAGATCCAGCCGGATATCGAAAGGCCATTGCGGTTAAATTCGATGGCATGCAGATCCGGCCGGGAATCTTTGCCAAGCACATCCGCCACCCGGTCGAGATGCTGTGAAACCGCCGGCCAGCTTTTAACGGTTTTATTGTTGTGGCTCAGGCGAAACTGCACTGCGGGACGGCCCAGGGCCATGCGGGCAACGGTATCGGCAATGTGGCTCATCTCGGTGCCGACCGTTTTCAAAAATTTTTTGCGGGCCGGTGTGTTAAAAAAAGCTGCTTGACCGAAATCAGGGTTCCCACCGGGGCCCCGACCTCAGAGACACTTTTTGTTTTGCCGCCGTCAACAATGATCTGCGTGCCGGCATCTGATGACTTATCGCGGGTAATCAGTAGAAAGCGCGATACTGAGGCAATACTGGGCAGGGCTTCACCCCTGAAGCCCAGGGTGCGGATGGCAAACAAATCATCATCGCTGGATATTTTGCTGGTGGCGTAACGCTCGATGGCTAAAAGCGCATCCGCGTGATTCATGCCGACGCCATTGTCGGAGACCTGAATCAGGGACTGGCCGCCTTTTTCGACTTCTACGATAATGCGGGTGCTTTCGGCATCCAGCGCATTTTCCAGCAATTCTTTGACCACTGAAGCCGGCCGTTCAACCACCTCACCGGCCGCAATTTTGTTGGATAACGTTTCGGGGAGTATTTGTATTTTGGGCATGGATAGTGTTTGGTGTTTCGTGTTTGGTGTTTCGTGTTTGGATCTACTTATCTCTTCCAATGGATTTCAAATATGCGTTAAGGCTTGGACCTAATTCGTCGATCATTTCCCGCAAAAAATCGCTTTGCTTATCGTTAATCAAACCCCGCCTTATGCACCTTCGAAGCCAATATTTTGTTTCATTCAAAGACCCTCTAGAAATTCTGACAAATCGCTTGTTATCTTTGGGTGTTCCTCTGCCGGCGCCTTCTGCAATATTAGCACCGATGCTATCCGCAGCCTTTACGAGTTGCATACCAACTGTGTTTTTCTCAAAATACTTCCAGGATATTGCGATACCCCAAATATCATCACATAATTTTTCAGCCAGTTTGAAAACTCTGAGATCTTCAAATCGCACAAAAGCCATTTTTTATCCTCCCTAAACACTAAACACAAAACACTAAACACGATCTTTCTTCAACAACTTTGAAAGATACTCCGCATCCATCGGTGACAGGTCGAACTTCAGACAGGCCTCCTCAATAAGCTTGGATGTTTGGGCCTCCGGATTAAATTTGCGTTCTTCAGAAATCCATTTGACGGCTCTTCTTAAATCTTCACCTTCCGGTTGTACGGTGGTCATAAAAGGATTCTCCTTTGTTCGTTGTCATTTGTCCATCTAATGGCACGGGGCATGGTGCTAGGGCATGGGGTATTGTCGGGCACGCTGAATTGTTTAATTCGCCTCCATGCTCCATGCCCCTTGCCCCATGCTACAAGTTTGGTTTTTTTTTGTGAAAATCCGTAGCCTGTTCGAAATTATAGGCCACTTTAAAAAGCATCTCTTCGTTAAAATGCTTGCCCATTAATTGCAGCCCGATGGGAAGGCCCTGTTTTGAAAATCCACAGGGGATCGACATACCGGGGATCCCGGCCAGGTTTGCCGAAATGGTGAAAATGTCCGACAGGTACATTGTCAGCGGGTCATCAACCTTCTCACCGATTTTAAATGCCGGCGTGGGCGCCACCGGGCATAACAGCACATCGCATTTTTCAAACGCTTTGGCAAAATCCTCCATGATCAAAGTCCGCACCTGGGAGGCTTTGCCGTAATAAGCATCGTAATAGCCGGCCGAAAGGCAGTAGGTCCCGATAACGATGCGCCGCTGAACTTCGGGACCGAAACCATGAGAGCGCGTGCTGCGGTACATTTTAATCATGTCGGTTTGATTTTTGTCCCGCATGCCGTATTTAACGCCATCGTAGCGCGCCAGATTTGAGCTTGCCTCTGAGGGCGCAATCACATAGTATACGGCCACAGCATATTCGGTATGCGGCAGGGACACCTCCATTTTTTCAGCACCCAGATCCTCGATCACCTTGACAGCGCTATCGACTGCCGCCGACACTTCGGAATCGATTCCCTCAGTGGCGTTGTACTCTCTGGGGATACCCACCCGGACGCCGTTTAATCCCTTTTGTAAAGCAGCGGTATAATCAGGCACCACCCGGGAAACGGACGTAGAATCTGCAGGATCATAACCGGCAATTGTCTTGAGCATTATGGCGCAATCCGAGACATTCTTTGCCAGGGGCCCGACTTGATCCAGAGAGGATGCAAACGCCACCAGTCCGTATCGGGATACCCGTCCGTAGGTCGGCTTCATGCCCACCGTGCTGCAATATGACGCCGGCTGCCGGATGGACCCTCCCGTATCCGAGCCTAAAGCGCCCAGGCACATATCGGCGGCAACCGCAGCTGCCGAGCCACCGCTGGATCCGCCCGGCACATAGGCCAGATCCCAGGGGTTGCGGGTAATTTTGTAACCCGAGTTTTCGGTGGACGAGCCCATGGCAAATTCATCCATGTTTGCTTTACCGGCAATTACCACCCCCGCTTTGTTGAGTTTGCCGATTACCGTGGCATTATAGGGCGGCACAAAATTTTCAAGAATTTTAGAGCCGCATGTCGTTGGCACGCCCCGGGTGCAGATGACATCTTTGATGGCAAGCGGAATTCCGGTCAACGACTCACAATGACCGCTGGCAATCTTTTGATCTGCTTCTTTCGCCTGTTCCATTGCAGTTTTTTCCGAGATCGTAATAAACGCATCAACTTTTCCTTCCACTGTGTCAATGCGATCCAATACCGCGCGGGTTAACTCCACCGAAGATATTTCTTTGGTTTTTAATAACCGGTGAGCCTTTTCTATTGTTAACTCAAATAATTCCATAATACCTTTTCGTTTTTTTCTTTTAACAATATTTTGTATGATGCGTTTGAAAAAGGTTCATTTTGTTCAATTTCAAGGAAAGCGAGGATTTTAACCACAGGCATACTTGGTTGTATGTCGAGGATTAAAACCGGAGCTTGACACAGAAATTGGGCAAAAGGGGGCCTTTTTCAAATGCATCATCCGACGATCTTGGGAACCACAAATTGCCCATCTTCCTCTTCCGGGGCATTTGCCAGTGCCAGCCCACGCTCAATCGGTTCCTTTTTTTCGTCGTCGCGAAAGGCATTGGTCAGAGAGATGGCGTGCGAGGTTGGTTTTATGCCTTTGGTATCGACCTGGTTCAATTTTTCAATATAGCCCAGTATTTCGTCAATTTGACCGGCGAACTTCTCGATGGATTCCTCAGCCAGATCCAAACGCGCGAGGTGGGCAACGTATAGCACCTCTTCTTTGGTTATTTTCATGTCCTTAAACCGCCTTTTGTCATTCACCTTCTAATATCGTGCTTTAGTATTCGAAAAAAGTTGAATTCACCGAGTGTTTTGTGTTTCGTATTTGGTGTTTAGTATGAAATATAGGATCCTAAATCGGCATGTTCGATTACTAAACACTAAACACCAAACACTAAAAAATAAATACAAAACACACTCGTAAAAAGACTGCGTTTATGACCGATATGACATCGTCAACGTAGCGAAAGTCACTGCATTACCAGAATGGGTTTCATACCATCCTTTTTTAATTTATTCATCATGCTCTGCGCTTCAGATTTGCTCTGATACTCTCCGATTCTGACCCGGAACCAGATCCCTTTTCCGGCAACCTTCCCGATCACCCGATAGGCCGGATAGCCGCTTTTTTTTAATTTTTGGACCAGTCGATCCGCATCCTTGGGGTCTCTAACGGAAGCTGCCTGAATGGTGTATACAGGTCCTTTAGCGTTTGTCCGGACAACGGCCGCAGCTTTTTCCTTTTCCTCTGTTGGCTTTTTGATTTGAGAACTTGCGGCCGGTTCCGGTTTTTGCGGCCCTGCTATTTGAGAATCGGATTTTGGAGATGCCGGTTTGGGGGCAGTCTCCTTTTTCGGCTCTTGCGGAACGGTTTTTTCAGCCGGTTTTTCAATTTTGTCTTTGACCGCCTCCGGCTTTTTCAGTGCCGGAATATCCGGGTCTACTTTGTTTTCTTTGAGCGCTTCATAAAATTCGAGCTTGGTTTTATCCTTTACGGTAACCGGCGTATTTGGTGCCGGTGCTTTTCTCTGATCACCGCCATCATCCTCTTCAGGGGCTTCTAATTTTTTTTCAAGTGCGGCAATATCAAATTTGACCGGGGCCGTGCCTCTGCCGACCAATATTCCCAGTATAAACATCCAGGCGCACAGAAAAAAAATGATCAAAAACCATCCGGCAATTTTTCGGCGTGACAGGACATAAAAGGGTTTCTTAAATTCCGTCTCTTTGCGTTTGTTTTTTTTTCTCATCGTTGTTTTATGTTGTCTCGTGGCTGGAAGCCACTCCCACAAATCATCAATAAGCGGTGTGAGCGGCATCTTGCCGCGAAAACAGTCTCGCTACGCCACCGACGGACTTGCGGTAAGATTCTACATGCGATCAGGGGCAGATACGCCCAAAAGCGTCAAGCCGTTTCTGATAACCTTCTGGACCGCTAAAACAAGATTGAGTCGGCCGCAGCGCAGCAAGGGGTCATCGGTTAAAACCCGGTGTTTATTGTAGTAGGTATGAAAAGCCGATGCAAGCTCCATCAAATAATAGGTAACCCGATGCGGCTCCATATTTCTGGCGCTGCCCGCCAGGATATCCGGATAGCGCGCCAGGGCTTTTATCAGATCAATTTCCTCCGGCGCTTCCAGGCGTGCCACGGCCTTATCATCCCAGGAAACCTCGCAGGCGCCCCGTTCGTTTCCCTTGCGCACGATGCTTGAGATGCGGGCATGCACATATTGAACATAATAAACCGGATTATCGTTGGTTTTTTGCCTGGCGACTTCCAGATCAAAATCAAGCGCACTTTCATAATGACGGGTTAAAAAGATAAAGCGCGCGGCATCCCGGCCCACTTCGTTGATCACCTCCCGCAGGGTCTCGAATTTGCCGGCCCGGGTCGACATGGCAACCGGCTGCCCGGCTCTGAGCAGATTCACCAGCTGCACCAAAATGACATCAAACTGATCCCGCCGATGCCCGGAGGCTTCAACAGCTGCTTTCATCCGGGGAATGTAACCATGATGATCCGCTCCCCAGACGTCGACCACCCGTTCAAACCCACGGTCATACTTATCCTGATGGTAGGCAATGTCGGAGGCAAAATAAGTGGTTTCCCCATTGGCTTTGACGACCACACGATCCTTTTCATCACCGAACTCGCTGGTTTTAAACCACAGGGCCCCCTCTTTTTCATAAACAATCTGCTGTTTGCGAAAATTATCAAGAATCTCATCCACGCGGCCGGAATCATATAAGCTCTGCTCACTGAACCAGCAGTCAAATTCCACCCCGAATAATTTTAAATCGTCGCGAATGCCGTCCAGTATTTTCCCGGCTGCAAAGCGCGCGCATTTCACAATGGCGTCTTGTTCCGGTTCGCTTAAAAGGGCAGCGCCTTTTTGAGTTTTGATGTCGGCGGCCAGATCACGAATATAATCCCCCTGATAGCATTCATCCGGGAATTTGACTTTTTGGCCGCACAGCTCCTGGTAACGCAGAAAAACCGATAGACCCAGGGTCCGGATCTGCCGGCCCGAATCGTTTATATAATATTCTTTTTGGACATCATAGCCGCAAAAGGAAAGAATATTGGCAACCGCGTCACCCACGGCTGCACCGCGGCCATGTCCGACATGCAGCGGACCGGTGGGGTTGGAACTGACATATTCGACCTGAAATTTTTGGCCTTTACCGATATCGGTTGCACCGTAGGCGGTGTCGGCTTCATGGATCTCGCGCAAAACCGGGTGCCAGGCGGCTGGTTTGACAAAAAAATTAATAAACCCCGGCCCGGCAATCTCCGTCTTCTCAATCAATTCCTGCGGATCTTGAATGTGAGCAATGATGGCTTCCGCAATTTTGCGCGGCGCCATTTTTTGAATGGATGCCATCACCATGGCAATATTGCTTGAAAAATCACCGTGGGCGTCAGCCCGTGGCTCTTCAACCTCAACCTCGGAAATGTCAGCTGACGGCAAATCTCCTTTTTCATAGGCGCTTTTAGCCGCACTGAGAATTAGATCATGTATTTTCTGTTTCATATTGCGTGATAGATAAAGACTTTTGCAGACCAAGTCAAGATGCTTTGCCCGGGTATGGCAATTCTCGGCGAGCTGCCCAGCGTTAAGATTGCTTCGCTTCGCTCGCAATGACCCGCAAATGTCTCGCACTGTCATTGCGAGGAGCGTAAGCGACGAAGCAATCTTTTGCTTAATTCCATCGAAAATTTCCGACCCGGACACGGTATTAAACCGTACGGTTGCGCTAAAATTGCGGATTCATAAATTTTATTTGCTTGATAGCACTTAAATGATAAGTTTCAGCACCTTAAAAGCCAGAGAATTTTATTTTTTCGGACGATCAACTCAAAGAAAATCTGACCGAAAAACTTATCATACGAGGAAAACCAAGTGGGTCTTAAACAAAAACGTGTTCTGGTTACCGGCGCCTGCGGAACGGTTGGCAGAGAATTGATTCGTCAGCTTCTGGAACAGCATCAACCGGACGAACTTGTTGGCCTTGATAACAATGAAAGTGAGCTTTTTGCCCTCGAACAGCAGTTTGCCGAATATGGCCATGCAAATTTCTTTTTAGCCGATGTTCGCGATCGGGACCGGCTAAACGATAAAATGAAGGGCATCGATTGGGTGTTTCATACAGCGGCGTTTAAGCACGTCCTGCAGTGTGAGCGGTCCCCTTTTGAAGCGGTGCAGACCAATATTCTGGGGGTTCAAAACATCATATACGCGGCTATCGAAAACAATGTTGAGCGGGTTATTTTTACCAGCTCGGATAAAGCCGTCAATCCGACAAATGTCATGGGAACATCAAAACTGATGGGCGAACGCCTAATCACCGCCGCAAACAGCAACCTGCGGGGCGACGGACCAATCTTTACATCCACCCGCTTTGGTAATGTACTCGGTTCCCGTGGCTCGGTGATCCCCATTTTTCGGGACCAAATCCGGCGCGGCGGACCGGTCACATTGACCGATCCGGAAATGACCCGCTTTATTATGAGCATCGAAGAAGCGGTCCAGCTGGTCATCGATTCCGGTATCCTGTGTCGCGGAGGAGAGGTGTTCGTCACCAAGATGCCGGCCATTCGCATACAGGATTTGGCCGACGTCATGGTCGAAAAGCTGGCCCCGGTCTATGGTCACCGGGCCGGAGATATCGAAATCAAAATTATCGGCCACCAACCGGGGGAAAAGCTATACGAAGAACTCTTAAACACGGAAGAAACCAGACGCTCATGGGAGTTGGCACGTTATTTTGTGGTACTTCCGGCCTTCAGGGAAATTTATCGCGATATTGCTTTCGAATACCCGGACCTGACATCAAAGGAAGTCACCCGTGCGTACCATTCAGGCACTGAAATACCCCTATCAAAATCCAAGCTTGCTGCGTTTCT
This sequence comes from uncultured delta proteobacterium, assembly GCA_963706575.1. GTDB lineage: Bacteria > Desulfobacterota > Desulfobacteria > Desulfobacterales > JAHEIW01 > JAHEIW01. The sequence continues at coordinate 12,757 of CAVPNL010000020.1, forward strand.
GGAAAAAAACAAACTTCTTGAATCTGGAATGGCGGAATATTGGGGTTAGTTTATGAGGATACTCATATTAGGCGGGGACGGATACCTGGGATGGCCCACGGCCATGAATCTGTCTGCGAACGGTCACCAAGTCGCCGTGGCGGATAATTACTTGCGCCGCAGACTATGCCGCGAAGAAAACGTGATGCCCCTTTTTGATGTGCCGGACCTTATGGAACGGGCCGCCATCTGGAAATCGCAATCCGGCAGTGAAATTCAAGTATTTAGCGGCGACCTGGCCGAATGGGACTTTATAGCAGACGTTTTTAAAAAATTTAACCCGCAGGCTGTTGTACATTATGCCGAACAGCCCTCGGCGCCCTATTCGATGCTTAATCGCCAGGCGGCGACACTGACGCTGCGTAACAATTTATCGGTTACCGGCAACGTCATTTTTGCCGTGCGTGAATTTTGTCCGGATGCACACACTGTTAAACTGGGCACCATGGGCGAATACGGCACTCCCAATATCGACATAGAGGAAGGTTGGCTGGAAGTTGAGCACAAAGGCCGGCAACACAAGTTTTTATATCCACGGCAGGCCGGCAGTCTGTATCATACTACCAAAATCATGGACACTGATCTGTTGTGGTTCTACGTCCGGACCTGGGGGTTGCGGGTAACCGACCTGATGCAGGGTCCGGTCTACGGCCTTTTTACCGATGAAGCCCAAAAAGATGAACGCCTGCTGCCTTTTTTTAGTTATGACGAAATTTTCGGAACCGTGCTGAATCGATTCGTGGTGCAGGCGGTGGTCGGGTATCCCCTTACGGTCTATGGTGAAGGCGGTCAAACCCGGGGCTATTTAAACATTAAAGACACTCTGAATTGTGTTCGACTTTCAGTGGAAAATCCGGTCGAACCCGGCGAATTGCGCATTTTCAACCAGTTCACAGAAACTTTTAGCGTCAATGATCTGGCAGAGAAAGTCAGGGAGGCCGGCAATCAACTTAAATTAAATGTAAAAATCGATCATATTGAAAACCCCCGCATAGAGGCAGAAACGCATTATTACAACCCCATTCACACCGGGCTGATCGACCTGGGATTAAAACCCCACTATTTATCTGAGGAAGTCCTTTTGGAAATGATGGAATTTGTCATCACGCACAAAGGTTTAATAAATAGAGATCAAATCTGTCGAAATGTGAAATGGAATTAACAAAAGATCAAAACAAAAGAGCGCTGCTTAAACTTGCCATTTGGGAATTGTAAGATGTCAACATTAAGAATATTGGGTTGCATGCTAGGTGTTGTAGGGTTATTTGTAACATTTTATATCTGCCGTGGCACCCGCTGGAACCGGATCAATTTTATCTTTTTTATGCTCCTGAATTTAAGCCTGATTGCCGTTACCATTAATCCCAACATTCTAAATGCGCTAAGAGATGCGCTGGCTCTGCATAAGGCTTACCGGGGAAGAATAATTGCCCTGTTGATTGTTTCGAATATTTTCTTGCTGTTCTACATTTTCTTCACAAAACTAAAAGTAGATAATATTCATTTTCAATTCGACCGCTTGGTCCGCTCATTGGGAACAAGAGAAATTGAAAAAAGCGCTGATTTTTCCCAGCAAATGAAGCCCATTATGATCCTCATCCCTGCTTATAATGAGGCCGAAAATTTGGAGGCATTGCTGCCAAGGATCCCGAAACAAATCGAAGGCATTGATGTTGGCATTTAGTGGTCGACGATGGCAGTGATGATGGAACTTTTTCCATAGCGGAAAGCAATGGCGCCTTTGCTGTTAAAAACCTGATCAACCGGGGCGGCGGCGCCGCATTGCGACTGGGATATGATATTTTACGAAAAGCAGCTGTGCGCTATTGTATAACCATGGATGCCGATGGGCAGCACCGGCCGGAAGATATCGCCTATCTCATATTGCCTATTATTGAAGGACAATATGATTGCGTGATCGGATCACGAATTCTTGGCGGTAGAGAATCCGGCAGCCGGTTAAGAATTGCGGGGGTTTATGTTTTCGGCAGAATTGTCACCACACTGTTGGGTAAAAAGATTACCGATCCCTCCAGCGGTTTTAGGGCTTTTCGCATGGATGCTTTAAGCGCCATCGGGCTGCATGAAGACCAATATCATACCAGTGAACTAATAATTGAAGCCGTCAAACAGGGCCTGCGCATCGGCGAAGTGCCCATAACCATTTTGAGACGCAAATACGGCAAAAGTAAAAAGGGAAAAGATCTAATCTATGGCATTCATTTTGCCCGCATCATCATTAAGACATGGTGGCGATAGGATCATTTCTTAAAAATATATTATGGCTGAAAAGACAATGGGAGATGCGTTTGTTTTTATCGTCGGTTCACCAAGATCAGGTACGACAATACTGGGAGAATTGCTGGACAAACATCATCACATCAGCCAGTGGTATGAGCCCTATTTCGTATGGGACCGATTTTTCCGGACGGCACCTGACGATGAAAGAACAGAAGCAGATGCATCACCGCAGGTCAAAAAATGGATCTACCGCAATTTTTCCAAATATAAAACGAAGAAAAAATGTGTGGTTCTGATCGATAAATCTCCTAGAAATAGTCTCAAGATACCTTTTATTTTAAAAATATTTCCTCAAGCGAAGTTTATACATCTATTGCGCGATGGGAGAGATGTCACACTTTCGATAAACAAAGAATGGTTGCGCAGGCAAAATATCATAAAAAATCCGCTCTCTAAAGGTCGCTTTAATTATGGGGCGGCATATCAGGTAATCCATAAGTTTTTGGGTCGTCAGCCTTTCTTAAATGATAAATTAAGGGCATTGTGGTTTGAAACCCACGGGCATCTCATAAATAAAGAAAAACACTTAAATCGGTTGCGTTGGAGAGGTGACATCGGTTGGGGCCCCAGGTTTAAACACTGGGAGCGAATTTATGATCAATCGTCACTACTGCAATTCAATGCCTACCAATGGTTACATTGCGTAAAACGCATCGAAACGCATTGGAAATTAATTCAAAAAAACTACCGCCTCATCGTTTGCTATGAAGACCTTATTCAAAAGCCCCGCCAAACAATTACAAAGATATTCGACTTCTTAGGTTTAAATGCTAGCAAAGCGTTCTTTGCGTCTCTCCCTGAATTAAAGGCAGATAACTTCAATAAATGGAAAGCAGGGTTCTCAAAAGAAGATTTAAAAGAAATTAGCCCTATTTTAAGCACCCAGCTTAAAAAGCTAGGTTATGCAGAAACAGAGGAATGGATAAACGGTATCTAAAAACAGTCTTGAAAATTGTTATATCCTCCCTTTTTATCGGATATCTTTCTTTCAAGGTCGACGTTTCTTCACTGGTCGATAAAATGGGCAGCATTGATGTTGGCCTTTACGTAATTTCTACACTCCTTGCTGTGTTATCAGGAATCATCGTAGCCGCAAAACATTATTTCCTCATAAAAGGAAGCGCTATTAATCATTCGCTGTTTTCATTAGTAAAAATAAATTTCATTGCCAGATTTTATGCACTTTTCCTACCGTCAGCCGTCGGAAGAGAGGTTGTCAGATGGATTAAAGTTACCCGCAACAAAAATGGCAGGGCTCAATTTTTAGCTTCGATCGTATTCGAACGGTTAACCTTTCTACTCGTGCTTCTATGCTGTGGGATAATTCCGCTATTTTTCTATCAATCAAATTCCGCGATCGAGACAATAAGGATTCGCATTTTGCCAATAGCCATCATCGGGATATGTCTGGTGTCGCTATTTATTTTGTTTTATATTTTTGCGCCAATACATGATCTGATTAAATCATTGGTATATTCAACACTGCAGCGAATACGATTTAAGTTAGATGTTGATGCTTATTTTGAAAACCCGAATCTCAATATAATGAACACGAAGACGTTTGCTGTTATTCTCGGGCTGAGTATTGTTTGGCAAATATTTTTTATCTGCAGACTGCTGGTTCTTATTAAAGCCTCATCTGTTCAGTTGGGCTTTCTGGATATCACATGGATCGGCTCACTGGTACTGCTGCTGCAAACGATACCTATTTCTTTTGCTGGGATTGGATTAAGAGAAGGCGCTTTGGCCTATTTATTTTCTTTATTTAATTTACCCCCCGAAAAAGGGGTTCTAATTGGAATTTTATTTTTCTCCCAGATGTTGATCATTTCTTTTGTGGGGGGAATTCTTGAATTGGTTGAATAAAAGAAGTTCGAGACGCTATCAATCAAAAACGTGGAGCTATGATGCAGAAATCCAACGAATTAAGCAGAAATCATTCTATTTTATTGATATTCTTGGTGCTTTCTGTTTTTTTGGTTTTGGGCTTTTTGCTTTATTCCAACACCTTTGAAAGTCCATTTGTTTTTGATGATACACACAGAATTGAGGAAAATCAGAGCATTCGAATAACTGAGCTTAGCGCGGCAAACCTGATTGATACCGCATTTGGCAAACAATCTGCAAAGACACGACCCATTGGCAATGTTACGTTTGCTTTAAATTATTACTTCCATCAGTACAACGTGGAAGGCTACCATCTTGTTAATATCGTTATACACATTTTAGCCGGTATATTCCTCTTCATTTTTGTCCAAACCACCTTAAATCTTCCTTCACTTAGACTGAAGTTGATCAAACTTTCATGGTTGCCTTTTTTGCGGCTTTGCTTTGGTTGGTTCATCCGATCCAAACCCAATCGGTTACCTATATTGTGCAGCGCATGAACAGTATGGCAGCCCTGTTTTATATTCTTGCTTTTTGGCTCTATGTGAAAGGGCGTCTTGCGGCGCACCCGGGCAGGAAATGGGGCTGGTTCGGCAGCGCTGCACTGGCATGGATATTCGCACTGGGGAGCAAACAAAACGCTGCCACCTTGCCGTTTTTTGTTTTTCTTTACGAGTGGTATTTCTTCCAGGATCTTAGCGCCGATTGGTTGAAGCGAAATTTGAAAATTGTTCTGTTGGTTGTTTTTGTTTTTGGTATGATCGCGCTATTATATTTAGGTTTTGATCCTATAGAGAGATTATCGTCAATTAATGACTTTGCAAACAAGGAATTTACCCTTTATGAAAGGCTAATGACTCAGTTTCGAGTGGTGATTCATTATATCAGCCTGATATTTTTCCCCCCATCCCTCT
>CAVPNL010000021.1:0-33001 GCA_963706575.1 uncultured delta proteobacterium
AATTCTCATTTTTTATATATATCGGTTGCAAATCTGAAATAAATTACCTACCCCAAAAGTGTGGATATCATAATCAAGTATACGTCAGGATAATTGATTTTATGTTTTAGCCCGTTCGTAACTTTTCCTAACCCTCTTATTTAGCTTGAGAAATAGGGTTGAATAAAAGTTCTTACAATTGTACGTCCTGGGGAGCCAAATTTTAAAGGCCCAATCGTTTGATTGGGCCTTTCTCATTTGTTTGTTCATGAAATATTGGGTTTACATCATCCAGAGCCAATCAACAGGCAGATATTATTGTGGATACAGCGATAATGTAGAATGCCGTGTAAACCAACATAACGATCCTGAATACCGTGGGAGCCGGATTACCACCGGCTCCGCGGTTTCGGCCTGCGGCCGACTGGGGAGCCAATTTTACGAGGCTCAATCGTAGTCGATTGAGCCTTTTTCATTAAACACAAAAGGGGTCAAAGCGGGACCCTTGATGCACACCTTAATTTGTTAAAATCAAGACGTGTAATCCCGCGTTCAAGCGGGAAACCTGATCTGAGGTTTTGAAACCACTTCTAATCACTGGAAAAGGGCCGACCTAACAAAGGTCTTCCTTCAAGAGGAAAATTATTTCTAATTCAGTCAACTTGTAATTTTACCACGCCTGGGTTATTTTGATCCTGTTATTTTGCCCTAAAAAAGTGATTTATTTCTGTGAGAAATCATATGTCAAAAAAGATCCTCATAATTGAAGATAACCGGGATCTCGCCCATCTTCTTGAAAGTCACCTTCGGGATTTGGCATTTCAGGTGGATTTGTCGTTTGACGGAATCGCAGGCCTTGCCAAGGCGGATTCCGATAATTACGATTTAGTTATTCTTGACCTGACGCTTCCGGGTCTTGATGGCATAGAAATTTGTCAGCGTCTGCGTCGTAAGTCTTCCTATGTACCGATTTTGATGCTCACGGCAAAGTCTTCGGAAATGGACCGCGTGGTGGGCCTGGAGGTCGGAGCGGACGACTACGTTACGAAACCCTTTTCTATCCGGGAACTTCTTGCCAGGGTAAAGGCCATCTTTCGGCGGGTAGATGAATTAACGGATGGGGCCAAAGAGGATTTGCCGGCCGTCATTCGGAGCGGAGACCTGGTTATTGATCCGATAAAAAGAAGTGCTCATATCGCGGGCCGCACGGTTGATCTAACAGCAAAGGAATTTGACCTGCTGCTGCATTTTGCGCGTAATCCCGGAAAAGTGTACACGCGATCCCAGTTGTTGGACATCGTGTGGGGGTACGGGCATGAAGGATACGAACACACTGTCAATTCGCATATTAATCGACTACGCGCTAAGATCGAAGAAGATCCCGCCCGCCCTGCATACGTACTAACCGTATGGGGGGTAGGTTACAAGTTTATTGATATCGAAATTTCGCAAGTACTTCACTGATGGTTAAATCACTATACACAAAACTTGCAATCGTATTGCTCCTGCTGTTTTGTTTGCTGGGGGTAACCATATTGATTGTAACCCAGTTTGCCTCGGACATGTATCAGCAGGAGGTTGTCCAGAAACTTAACAGGGATTTGGCCAAACAAATCGTCGCTCAAAAGATCCTGATGGAGGATAATCGAATTAGCGAGAAAGGGCTTAAAGATGTCTTTTACATGCTAATGGTGGTCAATCCCAGCATTGAAATTTATCTCCTCAATCCTGCCGGTAAAATTTTGGCTTTTTCAGCACCACCCGGCAAAGTGAAATTGGATCGTGTTGATTTAGTGCCGATAAAAAAATGGTTTGAAGACGACATTGTATACCCGTTAACCGGTGATGACCCCCGCAACCCCGCAAGAAAAAAAGTTTTCTCCGTAGCCCGCATTCCCGAACAGGGGCAACTTCAGGCATATCTCTACATTATTTTAGGCGGAGAGATTTTCGACAGCATCGCCCAGAAACTAAGAGGCAGCTACATAATGCAGTTGAGCGCCTGGTGGATCATGGCAAGCTTACTCTTTGCCCTGATAACGGGATTGCTTTTGTTTGCCTACCTGACCCGCAGGCTTAAACGCCTGGCCATTGCCATGGATTCATTTGACATGACGCAGACGACTTCCCGATTGCAATCAATTCATAGACAGGACCGGCAGCACGGCGACGAAATTGACCGTTTGGCTTTTACTTTTAAACAGTTAGTTGATCGTATTCAAATTCAGATGGAAAATTTAAAACAAGCCGACAGCATGCGTCGAGAACTTGTTGCCAATGTGTCCCATGATCTGCGAACACCGCTGGCGACACTGCAGGGATACATTGAAACGCTTTTGCTAAAAAATAAGCACCTGAGCGAGAAAGATCGACAACATCATCTTGAAATTGCCATACAACATTGTCAGCGGCTCAGCAATCTGGTCGATGAGCTATTTGAACTGGCAAAGCTGGACTCGCGTGAGATTCAGGTCCAGTGTGAGCCGTTTAATATCAGCGAACTGGCTCATGATGTGGTGCAAAAGTTTAATTTATCCGCTGAAGAGAGGCAAATCACCATTCAAATCGACCATAATCAACATCTTCCGTTTGCAAATGCCGACATCGCCATGATTGAGAGAGTTATCGAAAACCTCTTGGATAATGCTGTGCGTCACACCTCTCCAGGTGGATCGATTCGACTTTCATTCGGTGCCCAAAATGGTGATATATCAGTCTGTATCCGTGATACCGGCTGCGGTATCCCCGCGGAAGATTTGCCTCATATTTTTGACCGTTTTTATCATAGCGATAGAACTCGTGAAAGCAAAGCGGGTTATTCCGGGCTCGGATTGGCTATTGCCAAGCGTATACTCGAATTACATAACAAATCCATAATGGTCGAAAGTAAAGCCGGATCCGGGACAACATTTACATTTTTCTTGCCTGTCTATCACCCTGCCTAGAAGGTATTTCAAAACCCCATCTCTATTAAATTTTGTTACAAAAAAGTTATATTTTCGTGATGACCTCGTGATTCACTCCAATTACCTTATAATTCACCGGACGGCGGATAAGGACTAAATATAATCACTTCTAAACAAAACCACTTTCAGAGAAAGGCACTGCTGTGAAAACGCGACGTCAATTCATCAAACTTATATTGGGTTTTTCAAGCGGCATGGGGATGGTATTCAGTCCAATTGCCAATGGGATCCAAGTTGTTTTCGCGAAAGCAAAAAAGATGATCCTGCCGAAAGGGACTCGCATGGACAGCCTTGTCGGTAAAAACCCCGCCAACCTGGACACCCGGAATTTGGACCTGACTCCGGTGCAAGCGTTTGAGACCATGGGTTTAGACGATCACGAGGTCAATTTTAAAAAGTGGCAGCTTGAAATAGACGGTCAGGTTCAGCGCTCCCTGAGACTCACTTATGATCAAATAGTAGAAATGCCATCGATTGAAAGAAATGTTCTTTTGATCTGCCCGGGGTTTTTCGCTTATCACGCGCGTTGGAAGGGTATTTCCGTGGCCAAATTATTAGAAACAGCCGGGGTGGGCCCTGGTGTAACCGATGTTACCTTCAGCGGCCCGAATGGAAGGTATGAAAAAACCGGGCGATTCCCCATAGAGGACATCATCGCAGACAAAGTGTTTTTGGCATACCGTGTAAATGACAGCGTATTGCCCAAAAAGCACGGATTTCCCCTGCGGGTTGTGGCGGAGGACTATTATGGGGGGGACTGGGTGAAATATGTATATAAAGTCACTGCTAATAAATCATAACTGTTTGTTATTACTAATTTAAATTCATTTTAAGGAGAAAATTACAATGAACACCATTGAAAAATTCTGCGTCGGTTTAGTGCCGATACTTTTCCTGATCACTTTGCCTCTGGTTGACGGTTATCGGCCGGCTCATGCTGAGAGTCCGGAACTATCCACTGCTGTCTTTTATGTTCAGTGATACGATGTCGGCGAGACAGCCCTGGAGGGGTTGGAAGGGATTAAACGGATTGAAAAAGGATTTCACAACTCCAAAGAGATCAACACCGTCTATTATGAGGCCTCAAAAATTACGATTGAAGAAATGGAGGACGCTCTCAAGAAAGCGGAAACCTACCAGGGAACCGTAAAATAGGATGATACCCAAACAGGTTAAAAGAAATGAATAATAAGGCTAAAACTTCCTCGAATGCAGTCAATCCCCGGATTTGGCTTGAAGAATATCATGAATCTCTTTTTAAATATGCGCTTGCCCGGCTGCGGGATGCTGATCTTGCTGAAGAGAGCATCCAGGAAACTTTCTTGGCTGCCCTTCAATCGCAGAAAGGGTTTCAGGGTCTGGCATCTGAAAAAACATGGTTAATTAGTATTCTAAAAAGAAAGATTTACGATCATTTCCGAAGAATAGGCCGAGACAAGCAAATTAAAATGAGCTTTCCTATGGAGCGCTTAAGGAATGATGTCTTTGATAGCGGCAGAATACCTGCTGTCAGATCTCGTATTTGGTTTTCCGATCCTTCAATGGTTTACGAGCAAAAAGAATTCCTGAAAATTATTAAGCATGCTTTATCGGAATTACCCGACCGCACGGCGCAGGCTTTTATTCTTCGCGAAGTAGTAGAGTTGAGCAGCCAGGAAATATGTGAATTCATGGATATCAGCATTTACAATCTTTATGTGATGGTGCACCGCGCCCGGAAGCATCTAAGAGACGACTTGCAACTGAAATGGCTTCATTAAATTGAAAAATCCAACCACTAAAAAATGATAATTACCCAAGAAAGGAGCAGTCATGAAAAAATCATCTATGAAATACATAAAAGGATCCGTGTTTGTAATATTCGCTATTTATGCCGTTATGATCTCTAGTGGCTTTGCTATTGCTGGAGACTATTCAATGCAGAAAAACCTGACTGATATCGCCGACCTCATGTCGAAATGGTCAAAGCAATTAAGCACTGGAAAATTGGACTCCAATACCCAGGAAAAATTAGGCGAGATCATGTCCCAGACAAGCGAGGTACTACGTGATATGACCATGCAAGGTCAAGGCGACATGCATATGGAGTATCACAATAAAATAATGGAAATGGAAAAGGCATGGGATCCATTCGATACTTCAGATAAGATGTGATCAATTCAGAAATATCAAGTTGTAATCGGGAGAGGTAGGTTTTGGTCCGTATTGCAGCCCCGATGAGAAACCGAAAAAATTGAAGGCCCAATCAATCCTGATTGGGCCTTTTTTATAATCGGACAGTAGCTAATAAACCATCATTTCGTGATGGGCTTCAGCTTGAGATAGAGTTCATCCAGCTGGATTTTGCTGGTTTCCGACGGCGCCCGGGTGAGCAGACAGGCCGCCTTTTGGGTTTTTGGAAAAGCAATCACATCCCGAATGGATGATTCACCGCACATCAGCATCACCAGACGGTCATAGCCAATGGCGATGCCGCCATGGGGCGGCGCGCCGGAATCCAGCGCTTCAAGTAAGAATCCGAACTTGCCTTTATAGGTCTTACGGTCCATATTCAGGGCCTCAAATATTTTTTCCTGAATGCTGCGATGATGGATCCGGATGCTGCCGCCGCCGATTTCAAAACCGTTCAAAACCAGATCGTAGGCCCTGCTTTTTACGGCAAGCGGTTCATCTTTGAGACGCTCGTAATCCTCCTCCAGAGGGGACGTAAACGGATGATGCAGCGCCTGCAGCCGCTTTTCGGTTTCATCATATTCAAACATTGGAAACCGTGTCACCCACAAAAAATGATATTCTTTTTCATCGATCAGACCCAGGGTCTTGCCCAGGTGATTTCGAAGATGGCCCAGGGCCTCATTGACCACCTTGGGCTGATCGGCGACAAAAAATATCAGGTCCCCCGGTTCCATATCGATGCGTTCGGCCAGTGCTTGTTTTTCCTCATCCGAAAAGAATTTTACGATCGGAGATTGCCATTCATTTTCTTTGACCTTTATCCAGGCCATCCCTTTTGCTCGGTAAACAGCTACAAAATCTGTCAAATCATCAATTTCCTTGCGCGAAAAATTAATGCAGCCCTTTGCATTTAAGGCTTTGACAATGCCTCCTTTTTTCACCGCATTGGCAAATACCTTAAAATTTGAACCGGCAACGATGTCGGAAATATCTTTGAGCTCAAGGCCGAAACGGGTATCGGGTTTATCCAAACCATAACGCCCGACGGATTCGTCATAGGTCAGCTGTGCAAAAGGCCGCTTGAGTTTTATTCCGAGAATGCGCTTAAAAAGCTGGGTCATCATGCCCTCGGCAAGGCTCATGACATCGTCTTCCCCCACAAAAGACATTTCAATATCGATCTGGGTAAATTCCGGCTGACGATCCGCCCGCAGGTCCTCATCCCGAAAGCAACGCACAATTTGATAATAGCGGTCAAATCCGGATATCATAAAAAGCTGTTTGAATATTTGCGGCGATTGCGGCAGGGCATAAAACTCGCCCGGATTCACGCGGCTGGGAACCAGATAGTCCCTGGCCCCCTCGGGAGTGCTGCGGGTTAAAAACGGCGTTTCCAGATCGAGAAAACCGTTTTTGTTGAGATATTCTCTAACCGCAGCCGTAACCTGATGTCGCAGAATGAGATTATTCTGCATTTCGGATCGACGCAGATCCAGATGACGGTATTTGAGCCGGACCGTTTCGGAGGCATCGATCTCATCTTCGATGAGAAAAGGCGGTGTTTTGGCCGCGTTTAAAATCTTGAGTTCCGTTACCGTAACTTCAATCTCGCCGGTCTTTAGCTTGGGATTCACCATATCGGCCGGGCGGGGATCGACTTTGCCGCGCACGGCCAGCACATATTCATTGCGGATCGCATGCGCTTTGGCATGGATTTTTTTGTCTACAAGTGGATTAAATACGACCTGGGTGATGCCTTCCCGGTCGCGAAGATCTACGAATATGACACCGCCATGATCCCTGCGCCGATGGACCCAGCCCATCAAAACCACTTCCGTGTCGACGTCATCTGCACCAAGCTCCCAGCAATGATGCGTTCTGCGCATGTTACCTAGTTGATCGGGCAATATAAGCTCCTTGTTTTATTAGCTCTATCGGTTTATGAAGTTTGATAATCTCGTAAAAAGTCAGAAAAGCATCCTTTTTCCAAGTGTGTTTTGTATTTGGTGTTTAGTGTTTAGTATTCTAACATACCGATATAGCATCATATACTTCATTCTAAACACAAAACACCAGACACCAAACACTTGATGAATTCGACTTTTTACGAATTCATCAATTTTGGCCAACAAATCAAACTATTCCGTTATTATTTTTTCTTTAATTGCTTCAACAAGGCCATCGAAGGGAACGGAAACCTGGTCCTTGGTCCCCATATTTCGCAGAATGGCCTCACCTTTTTCAAGTTCGTCGTCACCGACAATCAGAACATGACCGGCCTCAAGCCGGTCGGCTCGCTTCATCTGGCTCTTTAAACTTTTACCGGCAAAATCCATTTCAGCCAGAATGCCTTCATCGCCGAATGTGCAAATCCATTCAAATGCCAGTAAACGGCTTTTGTCGCCCAATGCCGCTACAAAGATATCCGGCTTCCGGTAAAATTGGCTGGAATTAAAACCGGTCAATTCAGTGAGTCTGTCAAAACCAATCGCAAAGCCGGTTGCCGGGATGTCCGGCCCTCCCAGCTCTCCGACCAGCCCATCGTATCGGCCGCCGCCGGCAACCGCGTTCTGGGCTCCCAGGGACTCGGTTTGAATCTCAAAGGTTGTGCGTGCATAATAATCCAGCCCGCGAACTAAATTTTTATCGATGACAAAAGGCACGCCCAGTTTTTGCAGCATCGATTTGACTTCAGCAAAATCCGCTTTGCATTCAGAACAGAGGTCATCCAGAATTGACGGCGCTTCAGCCATCGCATCGCGGCAGGCAGGCACCTTGCAATCCAGCACTCGCAGCGGATTGCGATCCTTGCGTCGCCTGCAATCGGCGCACAGCTTATCACTGACGGCTGCTAAAAATTCAGCTAAGGCAGCCTTAAATTTCGGCCGGCATTTCGGGCAGCCTAAAGAGTTGATATGCGCCTTAATATCAGGCACTTGCAGCCGCGAAAACAGGGTCACCAGCAAAAAAATAAGCTGGACGTCGGCCAGCCCGGACGGCACACCAAAGATCTCGGCATTAATCTGATAAAACTGCCGGTATCTTCCCTTCTGGGGGCGCTCCCGGCGAAACATGGGACCGATGGTGTAAAATTTTTGGACCGGATCCGTGGCATACAATCGATGCTGAATATAGGCCCGCACAATCGAAGCCGTGGCTTCAGGACGCAGGGTAATCAGGTCCCCTTTGCGATCCGGAAAGGTGTACATCTCCTTTTCGACAATGTCCGTATCTTCACCGATGCTGCGGGCAAAGAGTTCGGTACGCTCCATAACGGGGATGCGGATCTCTTTGAAGCCGAAATCCTCCAGAAGCTCGCGGGCAACTTTTTCGACTGCCTGCCAGAGCTCGACTTCGCCGGGAAGAATATCTTTAAATCCTCTGATTAACTGGATCATCGAATTTTATGTCCTTATATAAATCTCTTATCTAAAACTGGTTTCGAGTAAACTTGATTTTTTATCTCAGTATTCATATTTTAGTCAACCTTAATATTGCTATTTGTTACTTGACACCTCACAGGTTATTGCTTAATTGGATAGCTTTTGGTTATAAAGAAAGATTCGATCATCGTAATTGGCTGAACATTAATGTGAAGGTTTTGGCTCAAAGGAGTTGGTTTGCAAACGACCGGGAAGCATAATGCTTTAACAGATGTGGATGGTATTCTGGTGGGTCATTACACCGATACATCCGCCGCCAGCGGTGTCACCGTGGTTATCTGCCCGCAAGGTGCGGTTGTCGGCGTTGACGTGCGCGGGTCAGCTCCCTGCACTCGCGAAACTGACTTGCTGGCACCGGCAAACCTGGTGGAAAATGCCCAGGCGGTGGTTCTTTCCGGCGGCTCGGTATTCGGCCTGGCTGCCGCAGACGGTGTCGTGCGCTGGCTGGCAGAAAAGGGCTTCGGCTTTCCGCTGGACAAGGGATTTGTGGCTCCGATCGTACCGGCTGCCGCTTTATATGATCTGGATCGCGGAGCTGAATTTGTCCCGCCCATCAGCGCAGAATGGGGCCAAAAAGCCTGCCGGGCAGCCGACAGCGGTTCGGTGGTCTCCGGTTGCGTGGGTGCCGGAACCGGCGCATGGGCCGGCAGCATTAAAGGGGGGCTGGGAACCGCCAGCCAAATTCTGGATTCAGGCATCACCACCGCCGCTGTGGTGGCGGTCAATCCGGACGGCGAGGTAATTAATCCCACCACGGGACGCCCCTGGGAAATCAGCCTGGAGATCGAAAGCGAGTTCGGCCGGCAGGGAAAACGCGCCGTTATACTCCCGCCGCGGCCCGAAAGTGCACCGGCCACAAACACGACCATCGGAGTGGTCGCAACCGACGCCACCCTGACCAAGGCGCAGGCTCACAAAGTCGCCCAGATGACGCATGACGGCATGGCGCGCGCCATTCGACCGGCCCATACCCTGTTCGAAGGTGACACGATCTTCTGCATGGCCACCGGCAAGCGAAAATTACCGGAGGTTCCCGGATATTACGGCCCGGTTCACGCCCGAGCGGTCAGCGACATCGGTCATGCCGCCGCAGAATGCATGTCAAGAGCGATTATAAATGCAATCCTGACTGCCAAAAGCATGGCCGGTATGACGGCGTTCTGTGACCTTGAAGATCGATAAAACGATATGCAATTAGCCAATATTCAACCGAATCGGCAAATATTCTAACATTTTCACATAAACCAACCAGAAGGAGGAATCATGAGGAAATTGTTTTTTATCTTTTTTATATTGGCTTTTATACTCCCGTTGAACCAAGCTTTTGCTGCGACCCCGACAAAAGGCGGGAGCATGGTTCTGTGCGTGGGGGATGAGCCACCGGGACTTGATCCTACAGCGAGTGCCTCCGCCGCTATCGATCGGGTCGTTTACGCCAACATTATGGAGGGGCTGATCAAGGTTGACCGCAATGGCAAATTTGTGCCCGGCCTGGCCACCAATTGGGAAGTTTCACCCGACGGTAAAGTTTACACCTTCCAGCTGCGCCAGGGTGTCACCTTTCACAACGGCGAACCTTTCAACGCCCGGGTAGCCAAGTGGAACCTTGAACGCGGCGCGGCGGAAGGCACCAAAAATGCTCACCCTGAATTTTTCCGCATCATCGAAAAAATAGAGACACCCGCTGACCAAACACTGAATGTGACCCTCAAAGATGTGGACGCCCTGTTTATCGTACACATGGCTGAGGGCGACGCAGTTATGCTGCCGATGAAAGGCTATGAAAATATGGCGGCCGCACCGATCGGAACCGGACCGTTCAAATTCGCCAAGTGGACCCGGGGCGACAGCGTGGAGATGGTCAGAAACGAGAAATACTGGAACCCCACCCTACCCTATCTGGACAAGGTGACCTATCGGTTTATTAAAGACCCCAGTGCCCAGATTGCGGCTTTAAAAGCCGGGGACGTCGATATCATCGGTTGGCTCTTCGCTCCTGAGTTGGCAGCGGACATTGCCAAAGACAAGCGCTTTAAGGTCCTCGCGGGTGCTTCCACCTCCGAAGTCATCATGTCCACCAACAACAAGGTCAAGCCCTTTGACAACAAGCTTGTGCGCCAGGCTATCGCCTATGCCATCGACCGCCAGACCGTCATCGACCTGGTCATGGCCGGTTACGGCACCGTGATCGGATCTCACTGGCCGCCCGTCACCCCTTACTACAAAGATATGACCGGCCGGTTCCCCTACAACCCGCAAAAAGCTAAAAAGCTGCTCGCCGATGCCGGCTACCCCAACGGTTTTACGGCGACCATTAAACTGCCGGCCATTTATCCCTATTCCCAGCGCGCCGGTGAAGTGATCGCCGACATGCTGGGCCAGGTCGGAATAAAGCTCAAAATCGAGATTGTCGAATGGGGCTTCTGGTTGGACCGCATTTTCAAGCAGAAAGACTTTGAACTGACCATGATCGGCCATGCAGAGGCCTGGGATATCGGGATATACGCCAATCCGAAATACTACTTCCAGTACGACTCTCCGGAGTTCCGGGATGCCTATGCCAAAGCACTGAAGGCTCCCAACGAAACCGAAAAAGCCAGGTGGTTCGGGCGCTGCCAGGAAATCGTTGCCGAGGATGCCGTCAACGGCTTTCTATTCCTCTCACCCGCGCTTTCGGCAATGAAGGTCGAACTGATGGACTGGTGGAAAAATTATCCCACCATTGCGCTCGATTGCACCGAAGTGTGGTGGAAAAAGTAAATCATATCCAATGATATTGGAGTAATGGAGTGTTGGTGTAAAATTAATTGCGGATTTTAGATTGCGGATTGCGGATTGAAATATCCAACAGATCGCACATTCAAAATCCGAAATCCGCAATCTGCATTCCGAAATCTTGAATACTCCAACTCTCCAGGCATTTTGGTGAATCATGACCCGCTATCTGATCAAAAAGCTGATAACTCTATTGATCCTGCTTTTGCTTGTCTCCATCACGGTATTCGCGGTTCTTTTCGTTCTTCCCGGCGACCCGGCCCAGATTATACTCGGGATCAACGCGACCCCGGAGTCGCTGGCGAATCTGCGCGCCGATCTGGGTTTAGACCAATCTTTTATGGGGCAATACACGCACTGGATCGGAAACCTCTTACTCGGCCGGAGCCATCAGTCCATCCATTACAAGATGCCGGTTTATGAGTTGATTCGGGACAGCCTGGCGGTGACCGGCCCGCTGGCCCTTTTTGCTATGGCGTTTGCCCTGGCTATTTCGCTGCCTTTCGGCATCTACGCCGCCCGGCATCAGAACCAGCCCGGCGATGTCGTGGTCATGTTTGGAACCCAGCTGGGGCTGGCCACGCCTGAATTCTGGCTCGGGATCCTGCTTACCCTGTTGTTTTCGGTTCAGCTGGGCTGGTTTTCCGCAGGCGGCTTCCCGGGCTGGGGCGTTGATTTCTGGGGATCGCTCAAAGCACTGTTATTACCGTCCTTCGCCCTGGGCATCATCCGCGCTTCCATCCTGACACGATTGACCCGCTCCTCCATGCTGGAAGTTCTGCGAGAGGATTACGTGCGCACGGCGCGGGCCAAAGGTCTCAAAGAACGGACGGTGGTTTATGGGCATGCGTTGCGCAACGCACTCGTTCCGATTCTGACGATCATGGGGCTCCAATTGGGACAGCTTCTGGCGGGGGCAATTATCATTGAAAACGTCTATTTTCTGCCCGGTCTGGGACGGCTCGTGTTCAATGCCATCGGCATGCGCGATTTACCGGTCGTCAGAGATATCGTGTTGTTTATGGCGGCGGCTGTCGTGGTGGTCAATTTTATTGTCGATATGGCCTACGCCTTTATTGATCCAAGAATACGGTTAGAGTAAAAACAAATAGGGGATAGATATTAGACGCCATCTCAAAAATAGGATTTTGGAATAACGTTTCGATGACACATTTTTTTAGAAATAAAAACTTTACCGTTGGATTTATTCTGTCGTCGATCGTGGTCATCGCGGCTGTCGCCAGTCTGATCTGGACTCCCTATGATGCCAACAGGATGAATGCCAAGGTTCGTCTGCAGGGTCCGTCCTGGCAGCACCCGCTGGGCACGGACCAGTACGGCAGAGACACGCTCTCGCGGGTGATGGTGGGCGCCGTGAATTCGATCATCGTCGGGCTCATGACGGTGGCGATCGGTTTGAGTGTCGGGGTGCTATTGGGGCTGGCATCTGCGTATTACAGCAGATGGGTAGACGAGATAATTATGCGCTTTTCAGATTTTTTATTCGGATTTCCGGCCGTTTTGACCGCTATTTTGATAACCTCGATTCTGGGGCCCTCCATGATCAACGCCATGCTGGCGATCGGCATTTTCTATATTCCGGTGTTCGCCCGGTTGACGCGGGCGGTGGCCATGATCGTGTGGGAAAGGGAGTTTATCGTGGCGGCCCGAGCGGCCGGCATCAGCGAGTGGTCCATTGCCGGGCGCCATGTGCTGCCCAATATTCTTTCACCGTTGCTGATCCAGGGCACGATTCAGTTCGCCGTGGCGATCCTGGCCGAGGCCGGGCTCAGCTACCTGGGGCTGGGAACACAGCCGCCACATGCCTCCTGGGGCCGAATGTTGAACGAGGCGCAAACCTATATGTCACTATCTCCCTGGATCGCGATTTTTCCCGGATTGGCCATCGCCTGGGCCGTGCTGGGCTTTAACCTGCTGGGCGACGGACTCAGAGATACGCTGGATCCTAAGATGGTCCGAATAAGGTAAACGAATTTGAATCGCAGAAAAAGAAATTTAGACATACTAAAATGATCCCCCATAAAATCATCAATAGCGTATTAAAAGAAATCGATCCCGACGAATTGATTGCGCTAACGGCCGATCTGGTGCGGATCAATTCAGTGTGGGATCCGGTGGCCGGGACCAGCGAACAGGCGGTGGCGGAGAAAGTCGCGGGCTGGGCCCAATCGCAGGGTTTCGCGGTGCAAATCGATCAGGTCACCCCCGCCAGACCGAATATCATCATCAGCGGGCCGGTCGGATCGCAAAACCGCACGCTCATGTTTGAAGGCCATACCGATGTTGTCACGCCGGGGGATGTTTCGGCCTGGCAATATGACCCCTTTGGCGCTAAAATTGTCGGCCGCCGGATGTATGGCCGCGGGACCAATGACACCAAAGGCAACCTGGCTGCCATGCTGATCGCGATGAAAGCCCTAAAAACAGCAGCAATTAAACTTTCCGGCTCGGTGATCGGCGGTGTGTTGTGCGACGAGGAAGACCAGATGCTCGGGGTTCGCGATTTTATCAAAAAAGGCCATGCCGATCAGGTAACAGCGGCGGTAATCTGCGAGCCGCAAGACGGCATGATCTGTACCTCTCAGAAAGGTGCTGTTCGCGCCAGCTATCTGATCACCGGCCGCATGAGTCACGGCGCCATGCCGCTTTCCGGTATGAACTGCGCGCCGGCTATTGCACGGCTCATTGACGGCCTGCACCAGTTGGAAAAGGAGGCAACAACCGCTGTCGGAAGCGATCAATTTTTAGGCTGGCCCAGCTTCACACCCACCGTGATCCAGGCGCCGGCGGCCGGTGCGCCCCAGCTCAATGTGATGCCCAGAGAGGCCAGGGTGCTCGTGGACATCCGCACAACCCCCCAACAGTCACACCAAAAGATCATCAAGGATCTAAAGGCCCTGGCACAAAACGTCGCTCAAAGGGTTCGGGAAAATTACAGACAATACGACCGTCTGCTTGATTTGCAGCGCAGCCATGATCTGGCGGTTCAGGTTGACATATTAACCGACAGGCCCTGTACCCTGACAGACCCGGCTGAGCCCATCGTTAAAGCGGCCGATTGGGCAACCCGATCGATCACGGCCAAGACGCCGGTTTACGCTGGTGTGCCCGGCGCAACGGATGGGACCTTTCTGTGGGCCGATAAGAACATACCCATTGTCACCATGGGCGCGGGCGACCGTCAGGTTCCCCATCAAATCGACGAGTGGGTCGATCTGGATCAGTTGATTGAAACAGCCAAAGTTTATGCCTTGACGGCCCTTCATTATTTGTACCAGCCGTCTGACGGATAAACTGTTTCAGGTGTCAGTATTTAGAGAGAACATTGGAAAATATCCGAGGACGAGTACGAGGACGACGACGAGGACGAGTAAAAGAGGAGAATAAAACATCGTCCTCGTACTCGCACTCGTCCTCGTACTCGAGAACAGACTGAACACTGAAACCAAAAATGGGGAATTCACCCAAATAGTTGATAAGAAATGAATGATAAACTACTGGACATTGAAGAGCTCAGGGTGAACTTCCAGCTTCCCGAAGGGAATGCCCGGGCGGTGGATGGAATCAGCTTTGATCTGGCGGCCGGTGAAACATTAGGACTGGTGGGGGAATCCGGTTGCGGCAAAAGCGTTACCGCTTTAAGTATTTTAGGACTGGTGCCGTCTCCGCCGGGCCGAGTGGAAGCCGGCCGTATCCGGTTCGAAGGTCAGAATTTACTGCGCCTGGACTCCGAACGGTTGCGCCAAATTCGAGGCCGGGACATCGCAATGATCTTTCAGGAACCCATGACGTCTCTAAATCCGGTGCTGACCATTGGTCGACAGGTGGCCGAACCGCTGATGATCCACAAAGCACTTTCAAGATCTGAGGCAATGGCGGAGGCGGCCGCATGGCTGGATCGTGTTAAAATCCCGGCTGCCCGCAAACGACTCGGCGATTACCCCCATCAGCTTTCGGGCGGTATGCGGCAACGGGTGATGATTGCCATGGCCATGGTGTGCCGGCCGAAATTTCTGATCGCCGATGAGCCCACCACCGCGCTGGATGTGACCATCCAGGCCCAAATCCTGTCCCTCATGCTGGAGCTCAAGTCGGAGTTGAACATGTCTCTATTGCTGATTACGCACGATCTGGGGGTTGTGGCTCAGATGGCTTCGCGGGTAGTGGTGATGTATGCCGGCCAGATCGTCGAAGCGGCGTGTATGACGGATATCTTTGATCGATCGTTTCATCCCTATACCCGCGGTCTTCTCAAATCCATGCCTCGATTGGGTGATCGACGTGGCAGGCAATCGCACCGGCTCCAGGAAATTCCCGGAACCGTTCCATCATTGACCGAAACCGCCATCGGATGCAAATTTGCCGACCGCTGCCCTCACATGTTTGATGTCTGCCGCAACCAGCAACCCGCGCTTCTTAAAATTGGTGACGGTCATCATGCGCGCTGTTGGCTCAAACACTATCCGGATCGGAGGAAAGAACTTGACTGAAGTCCCTCTGTTAAAGGTTAACAATCTGGTCAAAGCATTTCCGCTGGGCGGAGGATTGTTTTCAAAATCCGAAGCCCGGGTCCGGGCCGTTGACGGCGTTTCCTTCACGCTAGCACGCGGTGAAACCTTTGGCCTGGTGGGGGAATCCGGTTGCGGTAAAACAACACTGGGGCGCTTGATTCTGCGATTAATCGAACCCACCAGCGGGGAAGTCGAATTTGAAGGACAAAATCTACTGGCTTTAGGCAGTAAAGAGATGCGCTTACTGCGCCGCCGCATGCAAATCATTTTTCAGGACCCATATGCCAGCCTGGATCCACGCATGAAAGTGGATGCCATTGTTACCGAACCCCTGCAAGCAGGCCAAAATTTTACCAAAGCCGAACGACAAAAAATTGCCGCCTCGCTTCTCGAAAAAGTCGGATTGCGGGCAGCCGATTTGGACAAATATCCGCATGAATTTTCAGGGGGACAACGTCAGAGAGTCAGCATTGCCCGGGCGCTGTGTGTGCGGCCGGATTTAATCGTCGCCGACGAGCCGGTCAGCGCACTGGACGTTTCCATTCAGGCCCAGGTCATCAATTTAATGGCCGATCTTAAAAAAGAGTTCCACCTGGCCTATGTATTTATTTCTCATGATTTGAGTGTGGTCGAACACATCAGTGACCGCATCGCTGTCATGTATCTCGGGGCCATCGTGGAATTGGCGCCGGCCGAAAGCTTCAGTATCTCACCGCGTCATCCTTATACGGCGGCGCTATTGCGGGCCGTACCCCTGCCGGATCCACACCATAAAACCGAACCGTTTCCCATGCAAGGCGATGTCCCCAGCCCGATCGACCCGCCAGCGGGTTGCGCCTTTCATCCCCGCTGTCCGCATGCGTTTGAGCGCTGCCGGACCGAAAGGCCGTCACTGGTAGCGGCGGCACCGCAACATTTGGTGGCCTGCTGGCTAAATGATGGCATAGGCCTATAGATCTTTAATATGGATTTTGTGATAAAAATGTTAATCACGAAAACACGAAATCTGAAAAAGCACGAAATTTTCTTTTTACCTTTCGCGTTTTCGTCTTTTCGTGTTTTCGTGGTTGTTTTTTTCCTGTTTGCTATCGGCCTGTCCGGTTAAGGAGGAAAGACATGAAAATTGCTGTGATTGGCGCCGGTGCGATGGGCAGCCTGTTCGGTGCACTTCTGGCCGAAGGCGGCCATGAGGTGTGGCTATGTGATATCCGGCAGGACCACATTAAGGCGCTGAAGCAAAGCGGGCTCAAGATTGAATGGGAGGGGAAAACCCGCATCGTCAGACTGAATGCCACCAGCGACCTACGGCAAATCGGGGCATCCGAGCTGGTCTTGATTTTTGTAAAATCAACTCAAACCAAATCAGCGGCTGAATCAGCCGCCCTTCTGGCGGACCGAAACGGGTGGGTGCTGACACTTCAAAACGGTATGGGCAACGCCGAAACCATCGCGGAGCACATTTCCCCCAACCGTATCCTGGCCGGCACAACGGCCCATGGCGCCACCATGCTCGATGCCGGATCGATCCGACACGCCGGCGCCGGGCCCACGACCGTCGGGATGTGGGTCGGTGGTGGAAAAGAATTTCAAATCGCGCGACAAATCGCTGATGTATTTACACAGGCTGCAATCGAATCCGCTGCGGTTGAAGCCGTCCGTCCCGTAATCTGGGATAAACTGCTCGTCAATGTCGGAATTAATGCCATCACGGCTTTGACCGGCATAAAAAACGGTCAGATCCTGGACCTTGAATCGACCCGGGAACTTAGCCGCGCCGCAGTTGAGGAAGCGGCTTCAGTTGCCAAAGCCCAGGGGATAGAGATTCGCAAAGATCCGGCCGACCATGTTTTTCAGGTGGCTGCTGCAACTGCGGCCAACCGATCTTCCATGGGCCAGGATGTGGATCATCGTCGGCCGACCGAAATTAAGGCCATAAATGGTTTTGTGGTGCGTGAAGCCGAAGGCATGGGGATCGCCGCTCCGGTCAATCAGGCGCTGACGGCTCTGGTGGAGACGATGGAGGCGCACTACAGTCAGTAATTTTTCAGGTATCAGATGTCAGTCATTTGGTTCAAAGGTTCAGTGCACAAGGATTAGTTAAATTAGTTTTATTAGTTTCATTGGTTGAATTAGTTTGTTTAAACCGAACCAATTAAACGAATAAAACCAATATAACGTTTGCGTTACACTTGAACCTTCTCAGGCGGAACACATGCAACCAATAATTAATGGAAAGGAAACTTGAAGAATGGGCAATAAGCAAATTACGATTTTAGACATCCAGCAGGCCAAGGCCGAGGGCCGTAAATTGGTGATGGTCACCGCTTATGATTACCCGTTCGGTTTGCTGGCTGATCAGGCTGAAGTCGACATGGTACTGGTGGGAGACTCGCTGGGTATGGTCGTTATGGGCCTCGACGGTACCGTTGAAGTCACCATGGAAGACATGATCCACCATATCAAGGCGGTTATGCGCGGCTGCAAAGGCCCGCTGGTTATCGGTGACATGCCCTTTATGAGCTACAACACCTCAATCCGGGAGGCGATCCACAATGCCGGTCGGCTGATGAAAGCAGGCGGTTGTGATGCCATCAAACTTGAAGGCGGCCTTGATTTCGCTCCCACCATCGCGGCAATCGTAAAAGCCGGCATACCGGTACAGGGCCACATCGGCCTCACCCCCCAGACCGCCAGCGCGCTGGGGGGCTTCAAAATGCAGGGCAAAGATGCGGTGGCAGCCAAACAAATTATTGATGACGCCAGAAGTCTGCAAAGCGCCGGCGTGTTTTCAATTGTTTTAGAAGCGGTTCCAGCCCCCCTGGGCAAACTGGTCTCAGAGGCGGTTGAGGTTCCGATCATCGGCATCGGCGCCGGCCCGGATGTGGATGGCCAGGTACTGGTCACCCATGACATGCTCGGGCTGTTTGATAAATTTGTGCCCAAGTTCGTTAAGCAATTCACTCAAATTCGAACCATTATCCTTGACGCCATGAAGGCATATAAAAAGGAAGTGCAGGAGGTGACTTTTCCGGGGCCGGAGCATTCGTTTAAAATGCCCGAAGAGACGCTTGCTCAACTTAAAGAGATGATAGAAGATTAAATAAAAGGTGTCAGTGTTCAGTTGTCAGGCGTAGCATCTGTTTAATTGGTTTAATTTGTTCAATTGGTTCGGGTTAATCCAACCAATTCAACCAATGAAACTAATAAAACTAATCCAACAGGTGCTTGAACCCCTTAAACCTTATTGGAAATTCAGATCTGATAAAGCTTGAGGGGCTTATCAGCCAGCACCTGATTGGCTTCTTTTAGTTTTTTTTCATTGGAAATGACGGCAACCGCCCGCTGCTCAGCCTGGATGTTAAAATATTTTGTTGCCGCCTGTCTGACGTCGTCGCGGTTCAGAGACAGCAATCGGGTTTTAAACTGGCTGCGAATTTCATCCGAAAGCGAAACAATCTTGCGGTAAAATGCCTTGCGCGCGGCCGGGCCGGGCGGATCCGGTTTGTCAATTTCGGAACACACCTGCAATATCGCTTCCTTAACATCTTCCTCGGAATAGTTGCCGGAACGCGCAAATTCCGCTGCAGCGGTATACACGTTCAATGTGGCGACAATGTGAGGATCCCTGTAAGACCCAAAACAAAATAGCCCATCTTCGGGGCTGTAAATCGCAAACCCCCCGTAGGCGCCGCCTTTTTCACGAATTTCACGATGCAGATACATCGACCGCAGAATTTTGCTGATTACCGCCAGAGCCGGGGCGTCTGCGTGGGTCATGCGGACGGTTTCAAACGCAAGGGCCACAAACGATACCGCCGTAGACGTGCTCCAGCCCTCTCGCAGGATTTCATCATCCATTCGGATTTGGGGCGGGCCGAATCCATCGGATTGATTATCTGCGAGCTGTTCGAAAATTGCGCCAGCCGAGGTGCGGGCTTGCGGCAGTGCTTCTTCCTCGCCGACGAGCGCCATCTGAAAATTGTTGCGTGCAAAAAGATGAGTGCCAATGGTGCTGAGGTCTTTGGATAAAGCAGTCATTTTTTTGTCGGTGAGTTTATCGGTTATGCGCTTGATCGTTTTCAATTGATGGATACCGCTCCAGGATTCACTCAGGGCACGGGCGGGTGAAAAATTTCTGGAAGCGGCCGAGATGGCCAAGCGGTGGCCGTTGTGCACGATCATGGATTGAAGACCTGCACGATATTCATTCAGCAGATTTTTTAAGCGCGGATGGTCGCCGAAGTCAAAGTGGGCGATCAGTTCCTGAATAATTTCAAACATTCTCTCCTGATTGCGGACCAGACATTTGCCGCCAAAGGAAATGAAGGGCAAACAGCTCCCGCCGTCATCATATCGGGTGCGGGCGTGTGTTGCCAAACCGATGCCGCCGGTGTAAGCATCGATCCGCCGCGCCATCTCGGTATAATCATGTATCGAAGTCCCTGAACGCGTCACGGCATAACAAAAAAACGGGGCCAGGGAAATCAGTTCCCGGGGAAGAACGCCGGTGCCGGCTGAAGCCGCGAAATAAAAAATCCCGGAAGTCGGCTGACTGTACAATGTGGCGGATGACTTGCGGTCATATTCTGTTTCTCTGACAATCGGCACGGAGGAAGGAATATCTTTTCTTGCCAGAGTGGGCAGACAGGATACATCATCCGGGGTTTCCTGGCGAAGTTGAAGGGCTTTGGAATTCTGCTGAATTTCTTTGAGTCTGGACAGGGACAGGCTTTTTTTGATTTTCTCCAATTCAGCCTGCACGCGCCCCGCTTCATTGTGCTCCATTTGCTCATCCGGAACCATGGTGAGCCGGCTCCGATGGGAATTGGTCAGCAGCCATTTTTTAATCAGGTTTTCAAAAAAAGGCTTCTGTTTCATCGATTCGCGCAGCTTTTTTAAATCGTCATCAAAATTTAAAATCCTTACGGGGTCTCCGCCGTGCAACCAGGGGCCGGCAAAGGCCATCAACAGTTTAATCCCATATGGATACGGCGTGTTGGTTATCTCCTTGCGGTGGAATTCGATCTGGTGAATGGCAGACTCAATCAATTGTTTGTCAATGCCCTTATCGACAAGATCGCTCAGCGTTTCAAATATAAGGGTCTCGATTTTCTCAGCAGCGCCTTTTTCAACATCCTTTAATCCGAAGACAAATAATGTATCACGATTATCGGCATCAAAACCGCAGCCATCACACAGCGCCGAGCCAAGACCTGATTCGATGAGGGCTTTGCGAAGCGGTGATGCGGAATTTCCCAGCAGAATCTGTTCTAGCAACGTAAGCGCCAGAATATCAAAAGTGTCTCTAATATCCGCGGTAAGCCAGGCGACGCAAACCTGACATTTTTTAGATGGATCCTCGTTGGCCTGGAACGGATAAGAGAATACCCCCACCCGGGGCTTGCGCCAGCGGGGCTGTGAGGCAACATCCGTATCGGGCGTTGTGCGGCTGAATTTATTTAAAACCGTATCTTCGATAACTGCCAGACTTTCTGCCAGGGGCAAATTCCCGTAAGTATAGAAAAACGCGTTGCTGGGATGATAATGGTGCCGGTGGAATTCTTTTAACTGTTTGTAGCTCAGCGATGGAATTTCGGCCGGATCACCACCGGAATTGTAATGATAGGTAGTGGAAGGATACAGTTCTTTTTGAATCGTACGAACCATGACCTGGTCCGGTGAAGACATGGCCCCTTTCATTTCATTGTAGACAACCCCTTTATAGCTGAGCCGGAACCGATCTGGATCATCAACATTGAGATCACCCTCAATTTCCAGACGATGGCCCTCTTGCTTAAAACTCAGTTCTTCTAATTTGGGAAAGAAAGCGGCGTCCAGATATACGTCCATGAGGTTGAAATAATCCTTTTGATTCTGAGTAGAAAAGGGATACATGGTCCAATCGGAAGCCGTAAAGGCGTTCATGAAGGTACTCAAACTTCTTTTGAGCATGGAAAAGAAGGGGTCGCGAACCGGATACCGGTTGGAGCCGCACAGTACGGTATGCTCAAGAATATGGGCAACGCCGGTAGAGTCAAGCGGTACGGTTTTAAAGGCAACACTGAATGTGTTTTCAGCATCTTTATTGCTGATATGAATATGGCGCGCCCCGGTTTTTGAATGCTCGAGTTCATAAAAAAAAGAACGAATCCCTTCAAGGGGTACGACCCGCTTAACCAAATGATTACGAATATGATCGCCCTCACGAAGGTCTAGCTGGTTGGGATCTTCAAATTTGCTCATAGTCGTTCCTTTAATCCTAGAGGCCATCTCAATTCGATGGTAAATTTTACTCCTAAAAAGGTGGCTTCAACAGCAAATGAGCTAAAATTAAAAATGATCTAAAATGCCTAAAATTATGGTCTCGCTGCGCTCCATCTTTTATTATAAATATGACAGAATTCCTCAACTTTAGGCATTTTAGCTCATTTTAGGCATTTTAGGCATTTCTTACTTTAGAGCACCTTTGGAGCTTATTTTCTCGGTACTCTATGATGAGCTGCAATTTTTGAGATAGCTTCCAGCTTCATGAAGCCACATAGATACCGCGGCTTTTGCGCTTAATTTTACCGATTTTATTTAATCGAAAGATGATATTGCGAATTTTTTTATCCCCAAATCCTGTTTTGGCCTGAATTTCAGCAAAGCCCAACCCTTTAGGGGACCGTTTGATGACATCAAAAACCATATCCACTGCGGTAACGGCGGTTTTGCGTGTTCCCGCCGGTCCTTTCAGCGGATATCTGCCGCTTGCCGTGGCAGCATGAAGCATGCTTTCCAGCCGATCCAATTTTGCCATCAATCGATCGACATCTTTTTTAGTCGGAATATTGTAATTCTGCATAAAAAATTTTACCATGGCATCGAAACTGACGGCTTTTCCTTTTCTTTTTTGCATGGTGTCCTCCTTGAATGAAGGGGTCAGAATGCCTTGATCGTTGATAATGCCTAATCGTGGTTGCAAAACCCCGTCTGAGGTTATGAAATTTGATGTAAAAGCTAATGATAAAACAAAAAAAAGTCAAGATAATGCCAAACCGATTGATTAAACCACAAAGGCACAAAGCACACAAAGAAAAACATTAGAAGAGATATTTTTTTCACTTCTTTGTGCTCTTGGTGCCTTTGTGGTGAAAATTGTTTTGCCTAAAATAAACACGAACCGAACTATTATGACATCTCCCAAAGTATTGCTGAACGCCTGGAATTTACGGCCCAAAAAAAAGCTGGGTCAACATTTTTTGACTGATCCCTCTACGGCCGAAATGATTGTTCGGCGTTCCCGGATTACATCAAAGGACACGGTTATGGAAATCGGTGCCGGTCTGGGAGCACTGACGATTCCGGCTGCAAAGATCGCCGGATGTGTTTATGCGGTTGAAACGGATCCCCAATTGGTTCAGTTACTGAAGACCGAATTGCTTGTTCACAAACTGACGAATGTTGAAATCATCGAAAAAAATATACTTCGCCTCGATATCCATACACTGGCAAAAAAATTGGATCACCGCTTAATTGTGATGGGGAATCTGCCCTATAACATCTCTTCACAGGTCCTGGTCCAGCTCATCGAAACCAGAGATCATGTAAACCGGGCAATTTTAATGTTTCAAAAGGAGCTGGCCCGGCGAATTACGGCCAGCCCCGGTAACAAGGATTACGGAAGATTGACCGTCATGCTGTCGTATTGCGCCGAAATAAAATCCATCGCAGCGATCGCATCTTCTCTTTTTTATCCGGCACCCAAAATCGACTCCGAAGTCGTGGAGGTCAATTTCAATATTTCACGCGCGTATCCGCCACATGATGAGACCATGCTTTTTCAGGTGATCAAGGCGGCATTTGGCAACCGGCGTAAAACGCTTAAAAATGCGCTGTCGGCCAGTGGTCTCCACATTGATCCGCAGTATGCCCAACAGGCATTGGCAGCAGCAGGCATCGATCCGGGACGGCGTGCTGAAACCCTCGACGCGGCTGAATTCGTGGCCCTTCAAATAAGTTTGGCGCAGGTTATTAATTCTCTAAATGTTACTTGACCCGGTGGCGCAGTAATATTATGTTTTAAAGCGAACAAAAATAGCTTAATCCGTCTATCCTAAAAGGGAGGACCCAATGGCAGTTAAAATATTGATTCGGCGAAACGTGCCTGAAGACAAGGCAAGAAAAATGATCCCGCTGTTCCGCAAGATGCGCACGCTTGCAAATGAACAGCCCGGTTATATTACCGGAGAAACAATGCGAAATCTTGAAAAGCCGGGCGAATTCCTGGTGATCAGCACATGGGAAACATCGGATGACTGGAAACGATGGGTGCAAAGCAGTGATCGCCAACAGATTCAAGGCCAGATCGATGCCCTGCTGGGCGGCCAAACAGATTACGAGATCTTTCATTACGGATTTGCGGAATAACGGTTCAAACCGTTCACTCTGTCGGCCCAATGAGTGGCTGTTCAGGTCGTTTAACTCAGAAGCCACAAGATGCCGGAGTGATGGAGAAAATAAATTGCGGATTTTAGATTGCGGATTGCAGATTGTAATATCAGGCATTCTGCGCAGTTAAATCCGAAATCTGCAATCTGCAATCCGAAATATTATATGCTCCAGCACTCCATTACTCCTGATTGTAATGGTTAATCTCCCCAATCGGTCCGCTCGGGTGACTGAAAGGGATATTCTTCAGATAGCCCCCCTACATATCCTCTGCAATGGATACCGTACGATCCCCCAGCATATTCACATAACTTCCCATTTCATTATCATACCAGCCATAGATAACGGCCTGGGTGACCGGCACCCGGATAATTGACTGATGGAGATTGGCCATAGCTTCCTTTTCCAGACCTGGTACTTTTTTCAGATCAATCGTGGCCTCTGCCGTCCGAGTGTGGGTTTCGTGCCCTTCAATTGTAGCGGCAACCCGCGGAATGCCGATAATATCGCAGGAAACATTCTGTTTGTTCGTAAAGTAAAGGTAGCCATGGGCGTTCTCTGCAGCCGCCTGCTCAAATATGGCATTGATGTCATCCCGGGTGATAAATGGGCCACTCGGCTCTTCCTGAAGGTTAATCACCAGGATGATCAATGATCCGGTCTGAACCGGGATTCGGACGGATTCAGCAATGAAGGCGATTTCTTCCATTTCCGGAATTACCAATCTCAATGTATTGGCGGCGCCGGTGGTGGTTAGAATGATATTGTTCAAAATGCTTCTGTTTTTTCGAAGATCGACTTTTCCGGTTTTCGGAAGCCGATCCAGCACCTCTTGCGACCCGGTGGCAGCATGAACGGTGGCCATGGATGCCGACATGATCTTTTTAGGACCGAAGGCATTAATCAAGGGTTTCACCATATGCGCCAGACAGGTTGTCGTGCAAGAAGCATTTGAAATGACTTTATGACGCCTGGCGTCATAGTCGGTTTCATTAATTCCCATCACGGTGGTCACCGCATCTTCGGGCACAGCCGTGCCCTTGTCTTTAAACTTAAACGGGGCAGAAACAATTACTTTTTCAGCACCGGCCTCTAAATGACCCCTGAGGGCGCCCCCGGTTTGAGTCGGTTCGAGCGTCGGATCCAGAAACTGACCGGTGGTATCGACGACCAGCTGAACGCCCTGATCGCCCCATCCAATTTCAGCCGGATTCCGCTGTGATCGCAGAAAGCTCACCTTGACGCCATCAATAACCATCGATCCGTTTTCCTCATCCAGATCGCTGATCACCGGTTCAGCTGTATGTCCGTGAAGATAACCGTGCAGCCAACCGTAAGTTGAATCCCGTTCAACATAATGGGCAATGTCTTCGAGGCATGATCCCGGCTGTCGTCCGATATTGACAATTATTTCATCGAAATATTTGCGTCCGACATGGTGCCAGAGTGTCAGTTTGCCAATCCGGCCAAACCCGTTTACACCCAACCTGTTACCGTCTGAATGTAACCTGTCTTTGCCCATGCCTATTTTGCTCCTTTCCTGGTTTCTGTAACTTTGGTCAAACCCTGATAAACCGAACCCTCGTGGCCGTCGATGCTGATGTGCTCCCCGGATCTAATTCTTAATTGATTAAATTCGCAATACTTTTCCTTTTCATTGCAATCCAAATTGGTACAGTTCACCACACAGGTTTTTCCCAGCCGATGCGCAATAACCGCTGCATGAGAGGTGAGCCCGCCCCGGGCGGTCAATAACCCATCGGCGGCATGAATTTCCTGAATATCATCCGGTACGGTGTCGTTGCGGGCCAGAATCAAATGCGTACCGGGATCCATGAGGCGCCATTCTTCGATCTCTTCAAGGGTAAATACCAGACGACCGCTCATGGCACCGCCACTGACGCCGACACCGTGTCCCAGATACAAGGCCTGGGGATCTTCCTCAAAATCGAAGGTCAGCACCGCTTTGCGTTCCCGAATGGCCATATCGCGTGTTTGGAGCAAATACAAATCATCACGTGAGGGCCCTTCGAAGGTAAACTCAATTTCCTGCGGACTCCACCCCCTTCCATCAATCAGCTCATGAGCCCAATCTTTTAAGGCCCGATAAATCTCCGGAAAATGGGTCTCCAAGGTGACGTCGGTTTCCCGCATTTCAATTTCTTGCTGGAAAATCGAAATCGGCATGGTACTTACCAATCCGGAGACAACATCTTCTCCCTGGTTGCCGATGGTAAAATCCCCCCAGAGTTTAAGGGTATCGCCGGACCACCGAGGGTTGTGCGTAAAGACAACACCGCTGCCTGACTGCTGGGATATATTGCCATAGACCATAGACTGAACGGTAACGGCCGTGCCCCAGTCCTCTGATATTCCCATAATCCGACGATATGCCATGGCCCTTGGTGATTCCCAGGAGGTCAGAACCGCCTTGATGGCCAGGTGCAGCTGCTCATAGGGGCTTTCAGCCACCTCGATGCCGGCATCGTGAATCAGGTCTTTATAGGTCAGCGCAACCTCGCGCATTTGATCTCCGGTAAATTCTTTTTTCAGCGGGATTCCCAGCCGTTGTTTGGACTCACTGATAATCGCATCGAAATCATCGCGCTTCAAGCCAAAAGCCATCCCGTAACATTGCAAAAACCGGCGGTAATTGTCCCAGGCAAACCAGGCATTGCCCGTTTGTTTGGCGATGCCTTCTGTAATTTCTTCATTGTTACCGACGTCCAGCAGGGTATCCATCATCCCGGGCTGGGATATAGCGGAGCCGCTGCGCACCGAAAGCAGTAACGGGTTTTGGCTGTCACCGAAAACTTTACCGGTGGCTTTTTCCAGTGTCGAAATATTTTGTAAAATTTTTCCCCTAAAATTTTGCTCGGCCGGCGGGTAGCTTTGAATGATTTCCCGACAGCGAAACACTTCGGTGGTGATGATAAAACCCGGCGGCACCGGATACCCGAAACTTTTCAGCCGCACCATGTTGAGCCCTTTATTGCCCAGGTATATGATTCCGGTTAAGCGCGCTAAGGATGAGTCAATCGGCGTTATGGCATTCTGCGGATCATAAAGAAGCAGCCGCTGGAGCTTGTCTTTGGGTAATTTGTAGGACTGTTGAAAAAGGGTGCTTAAAATCCGACTTAAGAACAAATCGAGCTGTTGCAGCCCCAGGCTCAGCGCAATGCGGTCGCGGAAAAAGATCTCCGAAACCCGATGCTGCTGTTTTTCGCTGTCAATGGCTTCCTCACTCGTCAAAAATTTCGGCTGCAGCGCATCGGGCGGCGTCTGGGCTAAAATCCGGGTCAGGTTCTGCCCATGAATGTTATTAAAATAATCATTGACGATGTTCTTAACGGCCTGGGCAAATCCTTTAAAAATATCCAGGTATTGGGTTAACGTGAAGCCTTTGACTTCCAGAGAATGGGCCAGGAATTTGAGCTGACGTTCGAATTCCTTCGATGACATGTGCGTCCAGTTTCAATGCCCTGTCAAAAAGCCTCAGCAAACTGTAAATTTGGTGAAAAGTGGCTTTGGTGATGAGGCTGAGATCAATATTCTCAATCAGCTCCTCAAAATGAACATTGACCAGGAGACTCGATTCGAAAGGAAGCCCCAGCAGTCAAACTTCATTTCATGATAACTGCCGTACATCGACGGTATATCGATGGTAATATGTCTTTTTTTATAAATATCCTGTCGGATTTCAAAGAATCCATCCAGACAGAATAACCGCTTGTAGTTTTCCATATACTTCAAGACGGCCGAAAAAGTCGATTATGCAATTCAGGTTCAGCAAACGCGTGCTCCAAACGGTTCGAATCGGGCAATGCCCCGGTTCTGAGCTGGGCCAGGGAAGCATACCAGCTCAATTAAATCGAAATTATATTTCTCGTTTCAAAATCTTGTAAAAGACAGCCGCCAGCTCAACGCGCTGAACATCCGAGTCGGGCACACCCTTAATGTTCGCCAGCCATTGTTTGACGTTTTTTTCGCTAACCGCAAGTAGATCATTCGGATCGCGAATGCCCTCTTTGCATTAAGTTGTGCCATAATTTGAAAAACGCCCGTCGATGTAAGGTCCTTGCGTTCGATCTGATCATAAATCACCGGCGGAATTGGGGCCGGGAAAGGCGGGTCTTATCTCGTGTTGCCGAAATAAAGGACCGCCGCCATCAGATCGATGATGCGGTTGCTGCTTTTCCACGTGGCTTTGCTTTCTTAAAAAATGGATTAGAATATCGTGGCGCTGGGTGATCTCATCAATGCGCGTGGATATATCCCGCAGCTTGCCCTCGGCACCGATATTGCGTTTGAATGCACCGGAAACAGTCATGTTTCAACTGTTTGGCAAGGTTGAATACGGGACTGATGCCCACTGTTTAAAAATTGGGTAATGTCACGCGGAGAAAGATCAGATATCCTTGATAAACACACCGTATAGGGACGAGATGAATAGAAATGCCGGGCTGATGGCGGGCGGGTCGACCATTTTGGGTCTAATCGATCGACTCCGACCAGGTCCGAATATTTAAGATGTGGGTTTTGTTCACCTGTATCTGCCAGTTATTGTCCACACCTCAAATATGGGCGCGGCAAAACCCCAATCAATGACCGAATCGATAAAATAATTAATGAGGTCGATATCATCGGTTTTATAAACACCTTGCCCATATTCAGCACACAATTAAGGGCCGTGGCCGGGTACATACTGGCGCGCTCTTTAGAAATAACATAGAAAATGTCTTCTGGATCAGGTTTTGGATGTGGCGGTAATTTTCATTTTCAATGATCCAGCCCAGGGTCTGGTTAATCTCCCTTAGGGTTTCCTCGTGGATCAGCGAAAGCCCGGCAACATTCATGATTTGAAACAGGAAAATGAGCTTCAGATGCCGTCCGCGACCATTTTCGTTCCCGCTTTTTAGCAGACCGGCAGGGATCCCGGGCAGTCGCATACTACAATCTGGCTATATCCGGGAAGCACCAGGTGGTCAGGCCAGTACTTTGTCGGATTTTTGCTTTTTTGCGTTTGCAATACAATACCAGCTGGTGCTTCCAGTTTTGCAGCTGCGAATGGGAAATGAACTTAAAAAACTCCCCGTATTCGTTTTGCGACTTAATTTCAGAAACTTCCGCTTCAAACCATGCTTGGGGATCA
Source organism: uncultured delta proteobacterium (assembly GCA_963706575.1). Taxonomy (GTDB): domain Bacteria; phylum Desulfobacterota; class Desulfobacteria; order Desulfobacterales; family JAHEIW01; genus JAHEIW01. The sequence goes on from CAVPNL010000021.1 coordinate 29,453, forward strand.
CTTTCTGCCAGCCAATAATCATAGGTAAAGTTATAAAATTTCATTAGCAGCCGGTTGATGGCATTAAAAACACCATCGGTTTTAGGCGCGCAGTTTAGAAAGGTCTCAGCCAGCCGATTGATTTGATAATAGCTGCGGGTAAAGAGGGCAAAATGATCGTGGGCAAATTGGCAATTCGCAAAAGGGCACTGTTGATAAACGGTAAAAATGTCTCCAGATTTGAGTCGGATTCCTTTACGACTTTCTGCAAAAACAGCTGCAGGTTATCAATGGCATCGACCTTCACAGCCATTTCAACATGCAACTGCACGCATCAAAGAATATACCGCTAAAAAGATTTGCCGCGGTCGGTCCTTTGGGATGGTTTTAATCAGATGAAAATATTCGAGAGAATATTTCCGGGTTTCCGTCACAATAAAGCGCCAATTTTTATAGGGATGGGAGAGCTCTTTCAGGAAGGTGTTCAACCCTTCCATCAGGCCGTAATATTTAGACATCACTTCCTGAAGGATGGCATATTTTTCATCTATGTCGACATCAACATGATAGTCGGCCAGATTGATTTCAAGGGCTTTGGATTTAACCGTCACAGTCTGTTTTCCTTCGATGATAGGGATCTCCAAGTGCAAGTTGCCAGGTACAGAGTCCAGTTTAAGTTTCAAACGTTACATCGGTTTAATTGGTTCGATTGGTTTAATTCGTTAACCTGAATGATAGAATAGTCATCAGTAATCCTGCGCCTGTCAAGACCTTCAGCGTATCAAAGATCACGTCCGATTTTGAGGAATACAAGGGTTCGAGGATTGGGCATAGCGCATGGGGCATAGCGCAAAGGGTTGCGGGTTGTCAAAACGCTATGCGCCATGCGCTATGCTCTCTGCCGATGGGCTCACGTTTCACAGCTTTATTGGAGAAAGCACACAACAACTATTGACCTGAATCTGCCTGTAAAAAGAAAAAAACCCCTCCCATGCCGGGAGAGGCTTTTTTGAAATTTAGTTCGATGGATAATGGACGTGGCTTTTAAAGCTCAAGCCATGAATCCGAATACAGTGTCTTTCCAAGGATCACGTTAACGGTCTTGGCGTAATTTTGCATTTCCTCGGAAAGCGCGCCCATATCGGGTTCGTTGCCGTCCGCATCCCGTATATCAGATCAACAATGTCCTGGCGTTTCCTTTGGCAATATCGATCAGGGTGTCATCCAACGGGTCTGCAATAACGGAATACATGCCATATTTTTCAAGCATGACCATGTGGTGTGATTGAGGATGGGTCGCAGATGGTCCGGCGGTCCATTGGAAATGTTCGACAGCCCGCAGGTACATAGCGCCTGGGGTGTATTTTCAGGCATCATTCCTGAAAGTTCATCAGACTCATACACTGCGGCTGTTGAATGTTGACGGGGGTAACGATACCGTCTACCCAGTTTTTCTCATTCGGGATACCAGCTTCATTGGCTGCATAGATCAGCTCAACGCCAAGAGCCGCCCGTTCGTTCTCATCTCGTGGTAGACCTTCCGGCCCCCACATCAGGGCAACGAAGTCCGCATCGTGCTCTGCGGCCATCGGCACCATGCGTCGTAACGCTCGGGACGGACCATGATCGAGTTAATCAGTGGCGGCAGGGGCGTTTCTTTATCCACCTTCAGCGCGCCTCGATAGCCTGGATGTTTGACGTGTCGAATGCCAGCGGCACATCCGGTACTACTTCCTGCACGGTCTGCACCACCCAGGGCATAATTCGTGGCCGTCTTTTTTGGCCGGACCGAGATTGATGTCGATGTAATCCATCCCCTTTTCTTCTGCACAAGGGCTTCTTCCTGGATCGGCTTTGGATCCCGTTCCTTGTATGCGGTACCGATCTTTTTGGATATGACATTCAAGCTTTCTCCTATTAAATACATACACCCTCCCTCCCACAGTTGGGGGCTTCGCCCCAATTGGAATAATGGAATTGTGAGATCATGGAAAAATGGGTTTTACGCAAATGAGTTGCTTGTATTAAACAGGCAAAAACATACACGATTTTAAAGCAAGTAATCTTCCGTTTCTTATTACCCCATATTCCATTGTTCCAGTATTCCAATATTCCGTGTGATTTTACCTGGCTTTAGATGCAGGAATATGCGCTGCTTCCCTGGGTCCGACCGTAATCGTCCAGCCGGGCAATTACTTCCTCAACCTCTCCGGCAATGGCTGCGGCATAGCCCGGAATGATGAGTTCCTGATGCTTGACCTTGTCAGCGATGCCAGATTTCTTCACAAACATGCCGACTTCATCACCGGCAAATTTGCCGGCGGCCCAGGCCGTCATTACCGAAAGCCCCTCGGAATCCTTGATCAGCAAATAAGACGGAACCCGGCTGCCTTCTATTCACCGGAAACGATAAAATAGGTCAGTGCAAAGTTGGTGGTGACCAGTACCGGTGAGTTTTCATCCGGATTATTGATTTCATAAATGCCCTCGGTTACCGTCATGGGCCGCTGGGGATCGGTATAAATGTTCAAGCGTTCCAGCAGGAGCGGAAACAGGCCTTCACCGGCAAAATCCGAAAGAACGACAATGCCGCCGTATTTGGCGACAAATGTCCCGGCAATCAAGGTCTCCATGTCCAGATTGGAGGCCATCTCGCACGGAAAGGTGATGGTCGGATAGCCCACCGAACGGTTCAGGTCTTTTAAGGCCGCCCGGCGGATCGCCACCTGATCCTGATGGGCCTGCTTGATTTCCCTGGAACCCGGGTCCAGAACAATGTCCTTGACACCATCCCGTCAAGCTTTTCGGTCAGCGGAACCAGGCCTTCCGCCGAATCAGCCCGCACCGCCAGGGGTAAATTCTGTTCTTTGGCGATCACCCCCAGGTCATTCACATTATTGTCGGTGGCGGCATACATCAACGGTCGCTTGAACCCACAGACATCGACGGCCGCCTTCATTACGCCCGGATCTTCGGTCATCAGCACCAGGTTGAACTCAGAGGTTTCGGCAATTTTCTTGGCGGTGCTGGCAAATGCATCCTTGTCGCCGTTGACATCTTTAAGGGCCACCAGTTCCGGCCGCAGATTCAATCCGACCCGTTCATACTGTAATGCGTTCCAGGCCTTCAGTTTCGTTTCAAGATCCGATTCGGCAATGTCGGATGCGACTGTCGCTGCGAGCGGTTTAGGTTGTCAAAAGGTTTTTTCATGACGATACTGAACGGTTTCCCCCCCCGTGGTGGCGGCACGAACGCCCTTTCCAACGGCAACCGGGCGGATGGGCGGTGCTGAAGCCTCAGCCAGTTGCTCCCGGGCCTCATCAGAGACATCTACGGGCAGCTGTCCAGTTCCGCCTTGCCCGAAGCCAGATTCATGGCGAATGCCAGGCAGGTTGGAACACCGCATTACCTTTCAGTCGGTTTTCGGCAGTAATTTAAAAATCTGAATACCGGTTAATGCCATCTTTATCTCCTTCTCTACGAGTTGCGTGTTGCGAGTTGCGTGTTGCGGGTTAAGATTACGGATTGCGTATTCGGTTATTAAACACGCAACCCGTAACCCGTATACCC
>CAVPNL010000022.1:0-66611 GCA_963706575.1 uncultured delta proteobacterium
AGATAATTTTTGTTGACCGCGAAGATTCGGTTTTATATCTATCTTCAAATTCCCCTGGTAAAAATTAAATAAACCATTTCTCATTTGGAGCCCTCAAGTCCATGGCATCGGCATCTTCTAAAAAGGTCATCTTTGCAGCCTTAATCGGAAATTTTCTGATTGCGCTGACCAAATTCATCGCTTTTTTTATGACCAAAAGCTCGGCCATGCTCTCAGAAGGGGTCCATTCGGTGGTCGATACCAGCAATCAAGTGTTGTTGCTTTACGGACTTCGCCGGGCAAAGCAGCCGGCAGATGTGCAATTTCCGTTTGGGCACGGCAAGGAGGTCTATTTCTGGGGATTTATTGTTGCGATTATGATTTTTACCGTTGGCGCCGGGGTCTCCATTTATAAAGGGGTTCACCACTTGCTGCATCCGGTACTCATCCAGAACCCGACCCTCAACTATATCGTGCTGGCCTGTGCCCTGGTGTTTGAAGGTGCGGCCTGGTATTTTGCCCTGACCGAATTTAGAAAAGTCAAAGGCAGAAGGGGCTATCTCGAAGCAGTACATCGGGGTAAAGACCCCTCCATGTTTGTGGTGCTTTTTGAGGACTCAGCCGCCATGCTGGGCATCCTGGTTGCTTTTGCCGGGATATTTCTGAGCCAGGTCACGGGAAATCCCGTTTACGACGGCGCTGCTTCTGTGGTCATCGGATTGATCCTTGCCGGGACTGCGGCCTGGTTGGCCTATGAAATCAAAGGATTGCTGATTGGAGAGAGCGCCCACCCGGAGATTATCAAGGGGGTAAAAGAAATCGCCAAATCCTACCCGAGAATCAAACACGTCAATGAAATTTTAACCCTGCATATGGGGCCGGATTTTATTTTGCTGAATTTAAGCGTCGACTTTGTCGACAGCATCCTGGCCGGGGATCTTGAAGATACAATTTTAAGGCTGAATAGACACATCAAACAGACTTATCCTAAAATCAAACGCGTTTTTGTGGAGGCAGAGGCCAGGCGAGCGGCGCATACTGATATTTAAATAGCCACGGACCCCTCTTCGCTCTATCGAGCTTCGCTGCAGCGACGCGGCAGGCCCACACGGACTCACACAAACATTTTTGCCTCGCGGCCAAATGGCCTAATGGAGCGCTGCGCTTTAGGAGCACTTTGTTTTAGGAGCAGCCCTGCGGGCTTTGAGGTGGGAAAAATTATCCGCAGATTACGCAGATTGATTAAAAAAATAAATCACAAAAATCCACTTATCGAGATAATTATCTGTATAATTTTCTAATAATTTTTTATTTCACGGTCTAAATCTCGCTGCTCATCGCGACGCTTGATGGCCTCGCGTTTGTCATACTTGCGCTTTCCTTTTACCAGGGCCAGCGTGATCTTGACTTTTCCGCTTTTAAAATAAAGCCGGAGGGGAATCAGAGTGTGGCCTTTTTCATTGACTTTGCCGTAGAGCCGCTTGATTTCATGTTTGTGCAAAAGCAGTTTGCGCGGCCTTAAAGGGTCGTGGTTGTCATAATAGGCAAAGGGATAGGGCGCGATGTGCAGCTGGTAAACAAACACCTCACCGTCTTTGATCCTGGCATAGGAGTCTTTTAGATTTGCACGCCCCTGTCTCAGGGATTTTACTTCGGTACCCCTGAGAACCAGCCCGGCTTCGTATTCATCGACAATAAAATAATCCCGGCGGGCTTTGCGGTTCTGGGCGATTATTTTGATGTGTTCATTCTCCAATTTTGGTTTCCAATACCCAATACCGAATACCCAATACCCAGTATTTTTTGCCTATCACCCGGAGTACAATTGCTCTGCCAGAATGCTGCCGTAGGTATCCTTTATGAGCTCAAACGTACTTTTGGCCGTGGTCTGCTTGAGGACCTCCTTCATAAAGGAACGGGTATCCGCAACATTCAAGGACCGGATAACCCGTTTGATATCCGGAATGGATTGCGGGTTCATGCTGAGCTCATCCATTCCAATGCCCAATAAGAGCGGGATGTGATGGGGGGTGCCGGCCATTTCGCCACACATAAAGATCTTTATGTTTTTTTCCCGGGCCACGTCGGCGGTATGCTTGAGCATGCGTATAATGGCCGGATCGAGGGGCTGAAACAGGTGGGCGACCTGCTCATTGCCGCGATCGATGGCCAGGGCGTACTGAATCAGATCATTGGTCCCGATACTGAAAAAATCGACGTTTTCAGCAATGACGTCCGCCATGATCACTGCCGAAGGCACCTCTATCATGGCACCGGTTTCAATATCACGGTTATAGGGCAGGCCGTCTTTCTCCAGCGATTCGGCGGCTTCGTCCAGCATCCGATTGGCTTCGCGGATTTCAAAATAGGTTGATATCATCGGAAACAAAATTCGGGTGTTGCCAAATGCGGCCGCTCTGAGAATGGCTCGAAGCTGATCTTTAAATACCTGGGGTTTTTTAAGGCAATAGCGGATGGCGCGCATTCCCAGGGCCGGATTGGCTTCCTCAGCGCTGAATTGATTGTTTAAAGCCTTGTCTCCATTGATGTCGAGTGTTCGGATGGTGACCGGTTTCGGGTGCATGGCCTCAATGACATCTTTGTAGTTATCAAAAAGTTCATCTTCGTCGGGAAAATCAGGACGGTTGAAATATTGAAACTCGGTGCGGTAAAGACCGATTCCATCACCACCATAATTCAGCAACGCAAACACTTCCTCCGGAAGCTCGATGTTGCCCATAACCGCCAAACGAACCCCATCTGCCGATTCAGCCGGCGCTTTGCTCTCGCTGGTGATGACAGCCTTGTAATCCTCGTAATCGATTTTACGCTCTTCATACCGGACCAGGGTTTCTTCGGCGGGCCGGATGATGACTGTACCGCTATTGCCATCCACAATGATGAGGTCATCACTGCGAATCGATGCCATGGCGGTTTTCAGCCCGACAACAGCGGGTATTTCAAGGCTGCGCGCGATAATGCCCGTATGAGATGCTTTGCCGCCGCGATCGGTAATAAAACCCATCACCCGTTCAAGATTGATCTGGCAGGTTTCAGCCGGTGTCAGGTCATGGGCAACCAGGATGACGCGCTTGTCGATTGCAGCGATATTGACCTTTTTCGTACCCACCAGGTTGTGCATGATGCTGTCGGCGATCTGAACGACATCAACTGAGCGCTCCTTTAAATACGGGTCTGTCATGGTCTGGAAAACTTCTATCAGGTTCGATACCACTTTTTTCAGCGCCCACTCGGCATTGACGCTTTCCTGCTTGACGGTCTCGATGGTGCGGCCATACAGCATTTTATCCTTGAGCAAGGCCATATGGGTTTCAAGGATGTGGGCATGCTGCAATTCTTCGGGGCTTTTTTCGACAATTTTACGCAGCTCATCCTTGGCATTTTTTACCGCCGCTTTGAACCGTTTGACCTCATTGGATAGCTCTTTGTCTTCGATGCGGTATTTTGGGACAACCTCGACGCCTTCGCTGTCAACCAGGTAGGCCTTTCCAATGCAGATCCCCGGAGAGGCGTTGATTCCTTTTATGATTATTTCTTGCGCTTCTGTTTCCATTGGGTCCGTTTATTCCCCGAATCCGCTTTCAACCAATTCCGTGATGTCGTCTAGAATACTAAAATCGGATTTATTTTCGATGCGAATGGTAATTTTTGTGCCTTTTTCACAGGCCAGGGTCAAAATATCCACGATGCTGGATGCATCTGCTTTATCGTCACCTTTTTGTATCCAGACCGAAGCCGTTGACCGATTGGCGAGTTCGGCTATTTTGGCGGCCGAGCGCGCGTGCAAACCGAATTCGTTTACGATAGTGACTTCTCGGGACAGGGCTGGCTTAAATTTACTCATCAATTATTACTTGAATCTTGCATGAAAAGTCATGAGAAGTTTGTATTATGTTTAATGACAGCATGTTAAGCAAGTTATAATTGTAAAGGGACTGTCAATTTAAATTAAAAGGATGATAATCATTTTATCTCATTACTTTTCACCCTTAAAACAACGCGGCGAGCCGGAGGCTTCCATCTGCTGCGTTATTAAGGCCGAAGCATAGTTCACTATAGCTTCGCCCTTAAGTGCCTTGCATATGAAAGCCTCCGACTCGTGCAAAATCCAAGTCTATATTCAATTAAAATTTTTGCAAGTTATCAAAATTTCAATATATGTCAATTTGAAAACATTGACAAGACAGGAATTGGCTGTTAAGGTTTTGCTGGTTTTGATCACAACTATTTGAAATTAATATAGAATAATAACTAGAACCCATCTTAAAAAGGTGGATTAGGGTTCAGGGCAAGGCGCAAACCGATTCGAAAGTCGTTGTTCCGAGCATACACGGTCGTATGTGAGCATTTTGAATTGGTTAGCAACACCGCCATGGACACTTAGACGCATTTTTAAGATGGGTTCTAATCACCCTTTAAATCCGGAGGATCGAACCATGTCTGAAAAAATATTGATTTTCGGCAAAGATGCCTGACCTTACACCAGGGCAGCTCGTGAAGCTTATGCCAAACAGAATAAGGATGTTGAATATCTCAACGTTAAATCGGATCCCAAACAACTTGATGTCATGCTGAAACATTCCAACGGCGCGCGCAAAGTTCCGGTGATTGTTGAAGGTGGAGACGTTACCATTGGTTTTGATGGCGGGACATGAGGGGTTTGATTTTTTCAGCAGTTGGCTGAAAAAATTAGTTATTGGTTATTCGTTAATGATTTCTCGTTCTCTGCTGCTGGCTCCTTGCTTCTTGCTGCCATCTGAATCAGTGACCAGTAGCCAGCAGCCCATTATTCTCTTGACTCAAGTGCAGATACATTATAGCTAAATCACTTTAACTATAATTCGTTCAACCAGATGAATTTAATTCATATTTTTTATATTCTGATGATTGGCAAGAGAGCCGGTCTCAATATTGGACGCGTGTGTGTTTGATGGCGACTTTAAACGTTAACGACGTCACCCTTTCATTTGGTGGCTTAAATGCACTGAGTGAGGTGTCCCTGACGATTGAACCGGGACTGATCACCTCGATTATCGGCCCGAACGGGGCCGGCAAAACCAGCCTGTTGAATTGTATTTCCGGTTTTTATCATCCCACAAAAGGCGGGATCTTTTACGGCGACCACAACCTTTCCAAAGCGTCTCCGCACCAGGTTACCAGCCTGGGAATTGCGCGTGCCTTTCAGAATATCGAGTTATTCAGCGGCATGACGGTCCTGGACAATCTGCTGCTGGCACGCCATCAGAACTTGAAATACAATATATTTCAAGCCGTTTTCTATTCCGGCAAGACATCCGCTGAGGAGGCTAAAAATCGACAATATGTCGAGGAGATCATCGATTTCATGGAGCTCGAACCGTATCGCAAAAAAACGGTCGGCAGCCTCAGCTACGGTATCCAAAAAAGCGTTGAGGTCGCGCGGGCGCTGACCCTGGGTCCGGATTTGCTTTTGTTGGATGAACCCATGGCCGGTATGAATATCGAAGAAAAAGAAGATATGGTGCGCTTTGTAATGGACATTCAGAAAGAACGCCATACCACCGTGGTGCTGGTCGAACACGACCTGGGCGTTGTGATGGACATATCCGACCATGTATACGTACTCGACTTCGGAGAACTCATTGGCGCCGGCCAGCCCGATGAGGTCGCTAAAGATCCAAAAGTCGTTGAGGCCTATATTGGGGAAGAATAGTTAGCATGGCAGGCAAAGACGACATACTGAAATATACGATTCCGCAGCTGTTGCGCTGGCGGGTTAATGAGACCGGCGACAAAGTCGCTCTGCGTGAGAAAGAATTCGGGTACTGGAACAACTACACCTGGAACGACTTTTACGACCGCGTGCGCAAAATCGCCCTTGGGCTCGAAAAGATGGGCCTCAAAAAGGACGACAAGCTGGCATTGATCGGCGATAATATTCCCGAGATGTTGTTCATGGCCATTGGGGCCCAATCCATCGGCGCGATTTCAGCCGGGATTTATCAAACCAGCCTGCCTGATGAGATTGCCGAACTGATCAATTATATGGACGTGACGGTCGTTTTTTGCGACGACCAGGAGCAGGTGGATAAGCTGGTTGAAGTCCGGGACCAGATTCCCCAGGTGCGCAAGGTGATATACGAGGACCCGCGCGGCATGCGCGACTACCGATCCGACGACTGGTATCTCTTTATAGAAGATCTCTATGAAATGGGCGCTGCGGCTTATGCTGAAAACCCTGAAAAATACGACGCCTTGATTGACCAGGGAAGCCCTGACGATGTTTGCCACTTTTGTCTGACCTCCGGTACTACCGGGCTGTCCAAAGCCTCCATGATGACCCATAAAAACTACGTCAACATGGGCATTCAGATCACCAAGGTCGACAAACTATCGGACACCGATGAATATCTCTCCTTTCTACCCTTTGCCTGGATCGGAGAGCAGATGAACTCCTTCGGCGTGGCCATGGCCACGGGGATCACCATCAACTTTCCGGAGTCGGTTGAAACCAGCATGGAGGATCTCAAGGAGATCGGGCCTCACTTTATGTTTGGTGCGCCCAGAATCTATGAAACCATACGCTCTCAAATTTGGCTCAAGATCGATGAATCTTACTGGCTCAACCGCTTTCTTTACGGAAAATTCATTAAGATCGGGGAGAAGGCCGCCCGCTATCGGATGAGCGGCGAACGGATGCCGGCATCCCTGCGTTTCATGGCCTGGCTGGGAAAGATTATGGTTATGGATCCGCTGATCAACCAAATCGGGCTGCGCAGGCTGCGGCGGGCCTATACCGGAGGTGCGGCCCTCGGGCCCGAGCTGTTCACCTTTTACCAGGCCATCGGCGTCAATTTGAAGCAGATTTACGGCCAGACCGAAATTACCGGCATCGCCTACATGCATCTTGACGGTGACGTTCGGCCGGATACAGTGGGCAAACCGCTGCCGGAGACCGATTGCAAAATCAGCGAGCAGGGAGAGATTCTGTCGCGCTCCCCTTCGGTTTGTGCGGGCTATTATAAGCTAGACGAGCAGACCGAAGAGCTGCTGGAGGGGGGATGGCTCCATTCCGGCGACGCCGGATACATTGACGAACATGGTCACCTGGTCGTGATCGACCGGGTTTCCGACGTCATGCATAACAGCAGGGGCGAGATGTTTAGCCCCATGTTTCTGGAAAACAAGCTCAAATTCAGTCCATACATCAAAGAGGCTGTCATTTTCGGCGATAAACGGGATTTCGTGGCTGCGCTGATCAACATCGACCCCATCGTGGTCGGCAAGTGGGCCGAAGACCGGGGGATTTCTTTTACCACCTACATGGATCTTTCCAATAATCCGGAGGTGGCGGAGCTGCTCCAGGAGGCCGTGATCGATATCAACGCGCGTGCGGAAAAAGATCATTTTAAAATCAAACGCTTTGCGGTGTTGTATAAACTGCTGGACATGGATGACGGCGAGCTGACCAAAACCGGCAAGATACGCAGAAAATTCGTCATGGAAAAGTACCAAGATCTTTACGATGCCCTCTACGATGAAAGCGTCAGCAAGAAGAAGGTCGAAGCCTTTTTCCAGTATCAGGATGGCCAGACCACCACCGTAGAGGCCGAAATGGCGTTTTATACAATGGAAGGGATTGCATGAGTTATTTTTTTCAACTGGTGGTCAGTGGGATTGTTGTCGGCTCTATCTATGCGCTTTCCGGGCTCGGATTTGTCCTGATTTATAAATCCAGCCGTGTGCTCAATATTGCCCATGGACAATTCATTGCCCTGGGTGCTTTTATTACGTACGCACTGACGGTGGGGCTGCACATTCCCATCTACATTTCATTTTTGCTAAGCACGGTCATTACCTTCCTGGTCGCCATGAGCGTGGAACGCATCTTTTTGCGCCGCCTGATCGGTGAACCGATTATATCGGTGATCATGGTCACCATCGGACTGATGTCCATACTTGACGGGCTCATCTATCTGACCCCGTTTGGAACGGAAAATTTCTCCTTTCCGGAATTTTTGCCGAAAGCGCCGATCACCGTGGGCGGGGTTTCGATTTCCTGGACCCAGTTTGTGGGCGTTATTATTACGATCATATTGATTGCCGGCTTTTCCTGGTTCTTTAAAAAATCGACCCTGGGCATATCCATGCGTGCGGTTTCGGATGATCAAATGGCCTCGATGTCCATCGGGATTTCTATCCCCAGAGTGTTCGGTCTGGCCTGGGCGGCCGCCGGTTTAAGCGCCGCCGCCGCCGGGGGCATCATTGCCAATATTACCGGGTTGAACTTCGACACCCTGGTTTCTTTTGGTATTATCGTATTTCCCGTGGTGATTCTCGGCGGGCTGGATTCGATTTTCGGCGCGGTGGTCGCCGGTATCATCGTGGGGCTGATTCAGCAGTTTGCCGCCGGATACCTGGACGGTCTCTGGGGCCTGTTCGGCACCGCCGACCTGGTGCCCTGGTTTATCCTTTTGATCATTTTATTAATCAAACCTCACGGTCTTTTTGGCATCCATGAAATTGAACGGGTCTAAGTTATGGCGCAGAATCGTTGGCTGGCAACCGGTAATTTTTTCGCATCGCACAAGCAGGAGCAGCGTATCTTTTTTACGCATCTGGACCGGTTGATCTTTACATGCTTTTTGGTTTTGCTGTTTGTCTGGCCGCTTTTTTTTGAGCTCGGCAATAAAAACATGCTGGTGATCGACAATATTCTGGTTGCCATTATTGCGATTTACGGGTTAAACCTGGTGACCGGTTATGCCGGCCTGATTTCCATCGGGCATGCCGCTTTTGTCGGTGTGGGGGCTTACACCCTGGCGACCTTTGCGCGATTGCTGGGGGACAGCCATGTGTTGCTGACTCACGCCTGGCCGTTGATGATCCTGATTTGTGGTGCGGTGGGTGCCGTGATCGGCGCCTTTGTGGGCTTGCCGGCATTACGGCTGAAACATCTATACCTGGTGATTGCCACCCTTTCGTTTCAGATGATCTTCCAGTGGGTCATCAATTTTTCGAAGTTTTTTAATCAGGGCCAAACGATTGCCATCGGCCGGGTATTCTGGTTTGCCGGAGAAGTGACCCGCAGCCAGCATTATTTATTCTGGTATTATATCGCCCTGATATTTGTAGTGATTTTTGGATTTTCAGTCCGCAATTTGCTGCGAACCCGTTACGGACGGTGTTTGGTGGCCGTGCGCGACAATGACCGCGCCGCCGATGCCATGGGCATGCACCCCGGATTTACCAAGGTGTATGCATTTGCGCTGGCCGGGTTTTTTGCCGGTGTCGCCGGAGCACTGCACGCCTACCTGTGGCGCGGAGTGGGCTTTGAATCCTTTACGCTGCACCACTCCATCAACTATCTGGCCATGGCGATTGTGGGCGGATTGGGCAGCCTGATGGGCTCATTTTTGGGGCCCGCGGCGATTTTCATGCTGGATGTCCAGGTCGAGCACCTTTCTGAATTTGCCAAAACGTTGTTTCCGGCGGCGCTGGATCTGGCGACGGCGCTGCGCCCGCTGTCATTTGGTCTGGTAATCGTGCTGTTTTTGATGTTTGAACCGCGGGGTATCGCCAACTGGTGGCGGATTTTGCGGTCCTATTTAAAACTCTGGCCGTTTCGTTACTGAGTTTGAATATATTACCATTGGCAGCACTAAATGCCGATTGAAAAACCGCTTTTTGGTGACGGCCCTAAACCTTGAATTAGTATTAGAGAAATCGTATATAAAGCATAATTCTGTGCACAAAATGTTTGAGTATGAAGTTGATTTCATAAATTAAAAGCTCAAAACGAAAGGAAGGAGAAAAAAATGAACATGTCCCAAAAATTGTTATCTGTCACAACGGTTATCTGTCTTGCACTTTTCGTGTTTGCCTGCGGTGAAGGTGAAAAAGTAGCCGGTCTCGAGAAACAAATTGAGCAGCTTTCCAGCGAAAAAGCAGAATTGCAAAATCAAGTCTCAGCTTTAGAAGGAAAAGCCGCCAAATCAGCAGGAGGGCAAACCATTAAAATCGCCTCCTCGCTGGCGATTACCGGAACCACTTCCGATGTCGGCAACCCTTATTCAAAAGGCATCGAAGACTATGTCAAGTATGTTAACGATGAGAAACTGCTGGGCGATAACCAGTTGGTCGCCACTGTCAGAGACGACGGCTATAAAACGGAAGTGACCAAGCGTAATTTCGAAGAGTTTCTGGATGACGGCATCGTGCTTTACCTGAACTACTCGACCGGCAGCACACTGGCCCTGGGAAAAGATTTTGATGAAGAAATGATTCCGGTGATTACCGCTTCCTTCCACGCCGGAAATCTGGCCGCAAAATACGTTTTTCTGCCGATCGTTTCCTATTCCAGCCAGACAATTGCCTTGTCGGAATATATTGCGAACAATCATAAGGGCGGCGGGAAAGCTAAGATCGCCATGTTCATCCATCCTTCCGCCTTCGGTCGCGGACCGGTGGAAGACACCCAAAAGGCAGTGGCTGAGGGTCTGAACATCGAAATCGTTGAAGTGGTCGAGCACGGCAAGGATCTGGATAACACGGCAATGCTGCAACGCTTCTTAGATAAAGGGGTGCAGTACGTCCTGTCCCATACTGTCCAGCCACCGGTGGCAACCATGCTGAAAAGCGCTCAGAGCCTCGGGGTGGCTGCTAAAACATACGGCGAAGAGGGCAAGTTGACCTTTCTTGGGGTTCACTATTCCGGGGGGCCGGATTTGATCGCCCTGGCGGGTTCGGCCGCCGAAGACTTTTACTGGACCACCTCTTACAAGCTGACAACGGCTCCGGGTCCGGGAACCGACGCCCAACTGGCGCTGGCCAAACGTTACGGCCGGGATGAAAAAACGGCAAATTCCCAGAACTACACCAACGGGATTCAGGTGACCCAGATTGCCGTTGAAGCCATGCTGCGCGCAAAAGCCAAAGGCAAGGAAATTACGCGGGCGGCACTTTACGATGAACTTCTGGCAATGAACGGTTACAATGCCTATTATCCGCTGACCACAGTGGGGCCGGTCTCTTTTTCCGAGAACGACCGCCAGGGTGTTGATCAACTGCAGCTCTATCGGGCTCAAGGCGGTGTATTCAATCCGGTCGGGGCGCCGTTTACCTCGAAATATATCAAATAACCGATGCCGCCTGTAAAAAGGTGGCTGTCGGAAAGCATTCGTTATTCGTTCAAACGCCAAGGTGCGTTTGGCAAAAACTTGCCGGCGGGCGGTGGGATGCCGCCTGCCGGCAGATTTGCCGTTATTCTTGTAGCGGCATGCATTGGCCATTATTTTTTTCTGAAATTTCCTCGGGAGACTTTGGCGAAATGGCAACCCAGGATACCAACTCAATTTTGCTGGATGTCAACAACATTGAAGTTGTTTACAATGACATCATTCAGGTTCTGCGCGGGGTCAGTCTGAATGTGCCGCAGGGCGGTATCGTGGCTTTGCTGGGCACCAACGGCGCCGGCAAGACCACAACGCTGCGGGCCATCAGCGGTTTGCTAAAGCCTGAAAACGGATTCATCAAGGATGGCTTCATCAAGTTTCGCGGCAAAGATATTACCAACCAATTGGGGACGATGGTTGTAAAAGAGGGTGCCGTAATGGTGCCTGAAGGGCGCCGGGTGTTCAAGCATCTGACGGTGGATGAAAACATCCGGGTCGGATCGATCACGCGCAGCGAGGGGCAGGCCGGTATCCGACAGGATCAGAAGTTGATGTATGCGCACTTTCCGCGTTTGTCCCGGGTGACCAACCGGCTGGCCGGCTATTGTTCCGGCGGCGAACAGCAGATGATTGCCATTGCGCGCGCCCTGATGTCGGCCCCCAAAATGCTGATGCTGGATGAACCCTCTCTCGGCCTGGCGCCTTTGCTGGTCAAAGAGATTTTCGAAAACATCCAACGCATTAATCAGGACATGGATACCACCATCCTGCTTGTGGAGCAGAATGCCAGGATGGCGCTGGAGATTTCAAATTATGCCTATATCATGGAATCCGGCAAAATCGTTTTGGAAGGTCCTTCCGCCGAGCTAAAAAACAATCCGGACGTGAAGGAATTTTATATGGGGGTTACCAAAGGCGGTCGCCGCAAATCCTTTAAAGACGTAAAATCTTACAAACGGCGCAAACGCTGGATGTAAACGGAACCACCGCCAAATGCGGTGGTGGTTAGTGAGGTGCAGCATGAAATTTCTGGTCGGCTACAATGGCTCTGTCGAAGCCAGAGCGGCTTTGTCATTGGCAAGGGATTTCGCAAAAATATTCAATGCCAGAGTTTTTGTGATGGCATCCATGGAAGGCGGTGCCGGGGAAAAAATCGAAGATATTACTCAGGCTGAACAGAACCTGAGAGAAGCAAAGGAATTTTTTGAGGAGCAGGGTGTTGAATGCGAAACCCATCAGCTGGCCAGAGGCCTTGCGCCCGGAGAAGACCTGGTAAAATTCGCTGAAGAAAATCAGATCGATCAAATTTATGTCGGAATTGAAAAGAAATCCAAGACCAGCAAGTTATTGCTCGGGTCTACGGCTCAATATGTGATTTTAAAAGCGCCCTGCCCGGTAATTACGGCCAAATAAGCCATCGTAATTTTAGGATTTGATTATGGGCATCACCGAGCTTCCCCTGTTGGAGGATGGATCAGCGGATCGGGCTCAAATCAAAGCGCTTTACGGCGGTCCGCAGGAATAATGGCATGGCGCAAAGCGTTAGAACCGATAGTGGTGATAGAAAAAAGGTAAACCGATATTTCTTATCGATGTCGTTTTGGATTTTTCCACTGATCTCATGATCTCTTACCTCAATGATGGTTGACTTCAACTCTTAATTCTCCTATATGTTCACACTTAGTGCTTTTAGCCTTTCTTAAGTTACCTGAAAATAAACGAAATATAAAATCGCGCAGCGATTTATAAGGAGAAGATAATGGTCAGAACCGAAATTTCACTTTTTTTGAAGAATGTGCCGGGTGAGCTCGGCCGGCTGGCAACCATGTTCGGAGAAGCCGGCATAAACATCGATGCCCTCACGATACAGGATGCGTCTTCCTATGTTCAGGAGCTTTTTAAGGCCAGAGGAAAATCCCTTAAGCGGATTGCTTCGGCTGCCAGTTATAATTCCATGCGCAAAGATTCGGCCGAATTTGCCCTGATTCGCCTTCTGGTCGGCGATACGGACAAGGCCGTCGACCTGCTGGCAAAAAATGATTTTATTTTTGATGTGATGCCGGTCATTGCCCTCGAACTCGAAAACCGGGCAGGCGAATTGGCAAAAATATCCTCAAAATTCGGCGAAGAGGGAATCAATATCAATTATGTGTATGGATCGGTTTCCTCACCGGATGAGAAATGTCTTTTTGTGTTTTGTCCGGAGGATATTGAGCAGGCAGCAAAGATATTCAAGTGAAGACAGAAGTCAGATATCAGCACGCCTGATCCATTTTGAAGGTCTTCATCAGGATGCTGGATCCAATCATATTGGTACCGTGTACCAGGGCATCCATAATATCGCTGTCTGTCCATCCATGATCATGCAGTCTTTCCATATCTTGCTTTTCAATAGCATCCGCTGATTTGATCGCCTTCATCACAAAGGACACCATCGCCCGGTCCTTATCGTCCAATGGTGCCTGGAGAGGATCTTTTTCCATCTTTTCGATATCCTCGTCCGATAAGCCCTGCACCTTCAACATTTTCCTGTTGAAGCCGGTGCAGAAAGCGTAGTCGTATTGTTGCGCCACCAGATAACGTATACTGGAAAGCAGCCCGAACCCTAGCTTCGAATGCCGGGAAAAATACTGAATTGAGTTCCAAACCATGTCCAGCATCCAGGGGCTGGCGCTTGCCAGCTGCAGCGGAGCGGGAATTACGCCGGCATTTTTCTGCATGAAGTCATAAATCTCCTTAACTTTACCTTCGGCGTTATCGGGTTCGACCGTTTGTATGAGAGCCATTGTTTTCTCCTTTGCAGTAATTACAGATATTATGTCCGGGGTTCAAGGTTCCCCCCTTCGCCTTTATGGCTATGGCGCGGCGAAGGCCCGACACCTGAAACCTGTATTAAGTTGTTACGGTTTACGTTTGTCTTTCAGAATATGATTTGAAATCACGATGCGCTGAATTTCGGAGGTGCCCTCGTAGATGGTAAATACACGGGCATCCCGGTAAAAGCGCTCAACCGGATACTCCTTGGTAAAGCCGTACCCGCCGTGTATTTGAAGGGCTGTTGCGGTGGTGCGGTTCACCATTTCAGAAGCAAACAGCTTGGCCATTGAAGCCTGAGCCGTGTAGTTTTCCCCGCGATCCTTCATTTCAGCGGCTGAAAACGTCAATAGCCGCGCGGCTTCTATTTCAGTCGCCATATCGGCAATCATCCAGCGCAATCCCTGAAACTTGGAAATCGGCCGGCCGAATTGCTCCCTTTCCTGCGCATACCGAACGGCGGCATCAAACGCTGCCTGGGCCACGCCCACCGATTGAGCGGCAATCCCGATTCGACCGCCGTCAAGGCCGGTCATGGCAATTAAAAAACCATCGCCTTCATTGCCCAGACGATCTTCAGCCGGAATGCGGCAATCTTCAAAAATCAGATCGGTGGTGTCGGATGCACGCAGTCCCATTTTGTCTTCTAATGGGCCGACCTTAAACCCAGGGGTTCCTTGTTTTACGATAAATGCACTGATTCCCCGGTGGCGCAATTTCTCATCGGTTTTTGCAGTTACGATAATAACGCCGGCATTTTTTCCCGTGGTCGTAAATCGTTTGCTGCCATTGATTATGTAACTGTCGCCATCAAAAACGGCCTTGGTTGTCTGTCTGGCGGGATCGGAACCTGCATTCGGTTCGGTCAGGGCAAATGCGCCAATGATCTCTCCGGTTGCCAGCTTTGTGAGATGACGCTTTTTCTGGTCCCCGGTACCATAACGCAATATACTCTCGCAGACGATTGAATTATGAACCGACATCACCGCCGCCGTTGAAGCACAGGCATAGGCCACCTCAGAAAGCGCCAGGACATAGCTCACGGTATCCGCTCCGGAACCACCGTATTCAGGTGGTACCATCATTCCCATTAACCCCAATTCGCCAAGTTTGCTCAAATTGTCGGCCGGAAACTCTTTGGTTTGATCACGTTCTTTGGCCTTAGGGGCAAACTCTGTCCTGGCCAAGTCCCGGGCCATGGATTGAACCATGAGTTGTTCTTCGGTTAGCTTGAATGACATATCTCAATTCCTTGTTAGCTTCTGGCTGCTTGTCTCTGCCCGCCAGTCACTTTGGATTTACTGCTCGTTACACGTCATTGGCTACTGGCAAATGGCTGCCCGCTCCGACTCGGCTGAGCTCGTCGCAGGCTGGCAAGCACTTGAACCAGGGAAAAAAAACAACGGTTCCGTATGTTGCAGAAAGCCAGCGACCAACAGCCAGGCGCCAGCTAGGGTGAATAAATCACAACCAATAACTCCGTTGTTTCATCGCTGATACTCTTCATGCCATGATCAATTCCGGAGTTGAAATGCAAAGAGTCTCCGGTTTCCAAAATGTTTAGATGTTCACCGACAGCAACCTCGATTTTGCCCTGCAGCACATAAACAAATTCCTCGCCTTCATGGTGATAACCGACGCCCTTGTGATCTTGATGGGGTTCGACTGTGACCAAAAACGCTTTGAGGTGTTTATTTTCAGCGCCGGGTGTTAAGGTCGTGTAGGCATAATTTTCCGTTCGCTTGGTATGGGCCTTTATGCGGCTTTCCAGCTGGGATTCCGGCTCCTTGAGCAGGGCGCCCGAGTCAATCTCCAGAGCTCTGGAAATTTGTAAAAGGGCTCCAACCGGGGGAATGGCTTTACCCGATTCGATCTTCTTTAGATAATCGGTGGAAAAGCCTGTCTGGTTCGCCAGCTGGTCAAGTTTCACTTTTTTGCCGGTTCTGACTTTTTTGATTTTTTGGCCTACCGGGACTCGTTTTTTTGCCTTTTTTCTTGGCATGATTCCTCCCAATGTTAAAATGACTAAAATTAAAAATGCCTAAAATGCCTAAAGTTAAAAAGAGCATATCTTACAAATTTTAGGCATTTTAGATCACTTTAGGCATTTTACATTTTTATTCATACTCATAAAACCCTCTTCCGGATTTTCTCCCCAACCATCCGGCTTCGACATATTTGCGCAGCAGCGGGCAGGGGCGATATTTGGAGTCCTTAAACCCGTCATACAACGTTTCCATAACAGCCAGGCAGGTATCCAATCCGATCAGATCGGCCAGGGCCAGAGGGCCCATGGGATGATTCATCCCCAGCTTCATAACGGTGTCAATGTCTTCGCGTTTGCCGACACCGTGGTAAAGGCAATAGACAGCCTCATTGATCATCGGCAGCAGAATTCGATTGGCGATAAAGCCGGGGTAGTCGTTTGCTTTTGCGGGTGTTTTACCAAATTTTTCCGCAAGATCCCAGGTGATCTGAAATGTCTCATCCGAGGTGGCAATGCCGGGGATGATTTCCACAAGCTTCATAACGGGCACCGGGTTCATAAAATGCATGCCGATCACTTTTTCCGGCCGCCCGGTTTGTGAGGCGATACGGCCGATCGGAATCGACGAGGTATTGGTGGCCAGGATAACCTGATCATCGCAGATTCCATCGAGATCTCTAAAAAGTTGATATTTAATTTCTTCATTCTCGGTGGCCGCCTCAACGACGTAATCCGCCGAGGCCATATCCTGTAAATCAACACTGGTCTTGATTCTGCCCAGAATGGTGTTTTTATCGTCTTCTGACATTTTTCCTTTTTCGACCCCGCGGCTCAAGATCTTTGTGATGATTGCAAGGCCTTTTTCGACAAATTCCGTTTTGATGTCATTCATAACAACATCCAGACCACTCATGGCCGCAACCTGTGCAATTCCGCCGCCCATCTGGCCGGCACCAATGACGCCAAATGTTTTAATCTCCATTTTCTCCTCCTTTATTTTACCACAGAGCTCACAGAGCCCACTGAGAAAGGGATTTAATATTCTCTGTGTTCTCTGTGCCCTCTGTGGTTAAAGATTTTTTTTATCTCTTTACGATCATAGCCACGGCTTCTCCGCCACCCAGGCACAAAGAGGCCAGACCGGTTTTTTTGTTCTGTTTGATCATTTCATATAAAAGGGTCACGAGCACCCGGCAACCGCTGGCCCCGATGGGATGCCCGAGGGCCACGCTGCCGCCGTTGACATTGACTTTGGCCGGGTCAAGATTCAGTTCTCTTAATACCGCCACAGTCGAACCACTGAAGGCCTCGTTGATCTCGAACAGGTCGATCGCATCCTGGGAGATACCCTCCTTTTGCAGGACTTTGGGGATGGCTAAGATGGGGGCCACCAGAACGTACTTCATTTCCAGGCCGGCCGATGCCTGGGCGCCGATGGTGGCCATGATATCACAGCCCAGCTCGTTGGCCTTATCCTTGGACATGACCACAACCGCAGCAGCCCCGTCACTGATGATTGATGCATTGCCGGCGGTGGCTTTTCCGTTTTTTTGAAAGGCCGGTGACATTTTTGCTAAAATTTCATAAGAGGTCTCCTGGGGACATTCATCCTGTTCAAACTGCACCGCATCGCCTTTTCGTTGCGGGATCTCCACCGGCATAATTTCGTCTTTAAATTTTCCGGCGTTGATGGATTCTAAAGTTCTGCGATATGATTCGGCGGCATATCGATCCTGATCCTCGCGGCTGACTTTATATTTTTCTGAACACAGATCATTGGAAATCCCCATGTGAAAATCATTAACAATGTCCCACAGACCATCATGAAACATATGGTCCTGCAGCTTTCCGGGGCCCATGCGATAGCCGAAGCGGGCCTTTTCCAGAAAGTAGGGTGCCAAACTCATATTTTCCATGCCGCCGGCCACAATGATATCTGCATCGCCCAGCTGGATGGCTTGTGCAGCCAGCATCACCGCCTTTAAGCCCGAGCCGCAGACCTTATTGATGGTGAAACATTCTGCCTCCCAGGGCAAATCCGCTTTGACGGCGGCCTGCTTTGCCGGATTCTGGCCATAGCCGCAGGGCAATACCATTCCCATGATCGCTTCATTGACCGCTTTTTTGGGGATGCCGGCTCTATCGATAGCCTCCTCAATCACCAGGCCGCCTAGCTGAGTGGCCCCCAAATTGGCCAGCGATCCGTTAAAACTGCCCAAAGGCGTACGCACCGCACTCACAATGACTGCCTCTTTCATATCTCACTCTCCTTTATAATACCTGAATTGAGCGTTTCAAATTTTAAAAAGAGGTAACCGTTTTAATATTAAAGAATTCTATCGATTTATTTTGAATCTGTTTTATTCTCTATAGTGCATAAGGCACGAATGCAAGCCCCAATGTAAACTGAGCGAGCGCTCAATCGATGAATAGCATGACTATTTTTGGATTGTCAAGTTTTTCAGTGTCTAGCACGATTATACAAATTAACTATTTGAAATTTAATTAAATATTATTAGTTTTGAATAAAAGGGCCGGATTCACAAAGCTATTGACAAATACGGCTGACTCCACTAAAAATAGAAATATGAGCGAGCGCTCGCTCAGCAAGAAATGTTTTGCAATATCATCTTAAATAACAAATAACGAATAACGGATAACACCCATTTGGAAGGATTAAATCCTCTATAATCAGGTTGAGCACAGGAGGGAATATATGAGTGATAACGTTTTATTGGTTGAAAAAGAGAACGGTGTTGCCACATTGACCTTAAACCGTCCGGAGGTCATGAACTCATTCAATTTTGCCATGCTGCATGCATTGCGAGATCAGATCGATTCTTTTCGCTTTGAGCCGAACATACGGGTTGTCATCATTACCGCGGCCGGCGAGAAAGCCTTTTGTGCGGGAGCGGATCTTAAAGAGCGGGCGACGCTGTCACCGGATCAGGTGAAAGAATATATCTTTACCATCCGCAATCTGTTCACCTCCATCGAACAGCTCAACAAGGCGGTGATTGCGGCTGTAAATGGAATCGCCCTCGGCGGTGGCACCGAGCTTGCACTGGCCTGCGATATTCGGATTGCATCCACGAATGCGACCATGGGCCTGACGGAAACCCGTCTGGCGATCATTCCCGGCGCCGGCGGCACTCAACGGTTGCCGCGGCTGGTCGGGCGCGGAAAAGCCAAAGAACTTATTTTTACCGGACAGCGCATCGGCGCTGAAGAAGCCCGGCGCATCGGTCTGGTCAACAAGATCTGCGAGCAGAAAGATCTGCTGGACGAATGCGGAAAAATGGCGGCCATGATCTGTGAAGCCGGCCCGGTGGCTATTGAACAGGCCAAGTATGCCATCAACCATGGTCTGGAAACCGATTTACACACCGGCCTGGCCATCGAATCCAACGCATACTGGGTTTGCATTCCGACTGAGGATCGGCTTGAAGGGCTGGCCGCCTTTAAGGAGAAAAGAAAACCAATCTATAAGGGAAAATAACAAAGGCATAGAGCATAGCGCATAGCGCATGGCGCAAAGGGTTTTGATTTTTGCAATATGTGCATCACCCCTCAAAAACGCTATGCGCCATGCGCTTTGCGCTATGCTGGACATTATTATGTTCATTCAACATTAAATATAACCAGTTTGGCAGCTAAATAATCATAAGGAGGGAAAGATAAAACATGACTGAATATGATTACTGGAAAATATTTCCAAGAATGCCGAAAAAAGTAACCATCGGCGACATCACCGTCAGGGACGGATTTCAACACCTGGAGCAATTTATCTCCACCCGCGCCAAGACATTTTATGCCGAAGAATTGATATTTGCCGGCTGCCGCAATATCGAAGTGACGAATCTGGGCAATCCCTATCTGATGCCGCAATTTAGCGATGCCGAAGAGGTGCTGGCACATCTGCGAAGCGATCGCTTCAAAAAGCGCTGTGCCAAAAAAGGGGTTAACTATGATGACATTTGCATCACGGCGGTTACCATCCGGGAAGGTGCTGTTGATCAGGCCATCCGGCTCAAGGAAAAAGGGGTGGGCCCTGATCGATGTTTGATGATGGTTTCAACCGAGGAAGAACATCATTTCGCCAATTCGGGAACAACCCTGCCGGAGTACTGGAAAGAGGCGGAGCGCTGCATTAAAAAATGTTCGGATGCGGGCCTGAAAATGTGCGGGACCGTCAGCACCATCTGGGGCAGCCCGATCGCCGGCGCCACTGAACTGCAAGATGCCGTCGAGTTCACCAAACGCTGGCTGGAGATCGGCGCTTCCGACATCGAACATGCCGACCATGACGGCAGCGCATCGGCTCCGGAGGTGTATCGTTATTTTTCCATGATATTGGATCAAATACCGGATACATCCCTTCATATCGCCCATTTTCACGAAACCAAACGAGTGGCCTCAGCTTCGGTTCTGGCAACGCTGCAGGCCGGTATCACTCATTTTGAGGCCACCCTGGGCGGCATGGGCGGTCAGCCGGCCAATTTTCTGGACGACTGCCCGGTGCCCGGGACCGGTGAATACTATTATGAAGATCCACGGTATGTCGGTCTGACCTGTCTGGAAGATATGTTGGTCCAAATTGATGAGATGGGCATTGAGCACGGCTATGATGTCGATCGCGTCTTATGGCTCGGACGCCAGATGGAGCGCACCGTTGGCAAGCGCCTGCGCAGTGAAGCGGCCATCAACGGGCGAACCCTGAAAGAAGGCCATCCCAAATTTGCAAGACCCGGACTTAAAAAGTTAAAAGAAAAATTAAAGGAAAAACCCGGACAGAACTGGCCTGCAGAATGGGATGCAACACCGGCGCTGCCGGAGCAGTACCGTCCCTAAATTGGCCTCAAAACTCATCGGTTTAAAATCTAACGGGAGTTTAGCGGTATGCCTGATGTGGTTTCATTATTTCCTCCGGCCTATTCAAATCTGGAGGACCTCGTTGAAAAAATAAAAGGGAGGGACAACCGTTTGGTTTTGGCAGTCACCGGCGGGATTGCAACCGGCAAGACCACCGTCGCAAACATGTTGACGGAGCTGGGTGCTCCCCACATCGATTTTGACGTGTTGGCCAGACAGGTTGTTGAGCCCGGTACGCCGGCCCTGGAAAAAATCATTGAATATTTTGGCAAGCAGGTGCTGCAGGAAGATGGCACCTTGGATCGGAAGAAGCTTTCCAAAGTCGTTTTCCAGGATATTGAGAAGCGCAAAAAACTGGAAGGTTTTACCCACCCGGCCATACTGCAAGAATTTTTGAAACAAATCAATGCGATTGCCAAACGGGACCCAAACGCTATCATCCAGGTTTCAGTCCCGCTTTTAATCGAGCTGAATTTGCAGTATATGTTCGATAAAATTTTGGTCGTCTACGCCAACACTGAGCAGCAGGTGCAACGGCTTTGCAAAAGAGATCACATCAGCAAAGAAGAAGCCGCTAACATTCTCAAAGCCCAGATGCCCATCGACGAAAAAGTGGGTTATGCGGATTTTGTTGTTCGAAACGAAACCAATTTGAAAGAAACCCGGCGCCAGGTTGAAAAAATCTGGCAAGCCCTAAAAAAAGATCAACGGGATCAACAAAAATCTTAGAAGTGGTTTCAAAACGCCCTATGATTTTCGCCGGATTCTGCAGCCGATGCCCTTCAGGTTGGGTGTGCCGAATTCTTTGCCCAGCGTTTCCATCGAGGTGAGCATATTAAAATTGGATGTTTTCCAGTCGTACTGGTCTTCGGATTTTGCTTCGGGAAACCACCAGCCATAAGCAGCATTGATCACCTTCGGATGAATGGCATCGGTCACCTGCGCCATCTGCGTGATCTCACCGTGGCGGGTTTCAATGATGACCGCATCGCCATCCTTGATACCCAATTTTTCTGCTGTTTCCGGATGGATTTGAGTCGTTGGGTGTTTTCTTTTTTCTCTGAGCGGCTTCAGCCATCGGTAAGATGAGTGCAGGTAAAAGCGGCTTTTGGCGCTGGTCAAAACCAGCGGAAAGTCCTCATGGTCTTTATCGGGCAGGCCGCTGAATCCCGGCAGGGATGAGAGTTTCAATTTTTCCGCCTGGGACAATGACAATTCTACCTTGCCGCTGGGGGTTTTGAAGCCCGCAGACAGGTATTTTTGAAATTGCTCGCCGCCCTTCAGATATCCCTGAGCAGCGAATTGCGCATAGCTGAGGCCGCTGGGTTCCAGCACTTCGTCCAAAAGCTTTTCATAATCATCGTACCAGTATTCATCCGACGGTGAGTGCTTTTCCCAG
This sequence comes from uncultured delta proteobacterium, assembly GCA_963706575.1. Classification (GTDB taxonomy): domain Bacteria; phylum Desulfobacterota; class Desulfobacteria; order Desulfobacterales; family JAHEIW01; genus JAHEIW01. Next base: position 22,226 of record CAVPNL010000022.1, read on the forward strand.
TTCATTTAAAATTTTGATATCCGGCCAGCACCCCTCGGGCGGGTCAACCACCTTCGGGCGCGCCAGAATATAGCCATGGCCCAGCCCGTAATGGCCGATGTCGTTGAATTCGAAAGTGCGTGGCAGCGGGAAGTACGATATCGGCCATTGAAGCACTTGGCGTCATGAAGATATCGGCGACGGCTATAAAATTAAGCTTTGAATAGGCCTCGAACGTCTTACGGCTGTCGGCATAGGTGACCAGCGGATTGGTGCCGTGCAGATAAATCCCTTTGACCGGGTAAGGGAATTCCTCCAGGATCGCTTTACGGAATAAGCCCGGCGGAACGGTCATCAATTTGGGGCTGGTCTGGTGATAGGCAGGAATCATTTCTTTTCTCTTTGAGGGAACCCGGTCTGCCCCGAACAAATTTTCCGAAGGGGATGGTTTTCGGTTCAGTGGCTTTAACATTGCCCCCCGCTATGTCGAGGTTTCCGCAGATGGCCATCAGGCAGACCAGCGCCCGGGCGGCATCAAAATTATGCATCGTCTGTTCGATGGGATTACCCCATTGAATCGCAGCCGGATGAGAATGTGCATAGAACCTTGCGGCTTCCCGGATCAGATCAGGGGAAATCCAGGTCACCTCTGACATCTTTTCCGGGGAATATTGCTGGATATGATTGGATAAATCGTCGAATCCAAAGGTCCATTTCTCTACGAAATCGGTATCATAAATTTTTTCGTTGATAATGACGTTTAAAAAGGCCAATGCCAGCGCGTGGTCCGTTCCCGGTCTAATTTGCAGCCAGTATCTGGCCCTTTTAGCCAATTCTGTTTTTCGGGGATCGATTACAATGAGCTTGGTCCCCTTTTTTAACTGCTTCAACAGGAGGCTGCAGATGGCCCCCTCCTCGTTGGTGCTGGTGATATTGCTGCCCCAGAGAACAACCGTCTTGCTGGGATGCTGGAAATCCGCAATCGGATAAAACCCGCAGGTGTGCAACCCGCTGATTTCTCGCGGGGCATGACAAACATCCTGTGGGCCGACCACATTTGGCGAGCCAAACGTATTGGCCAGGCGCGTTAAGACAAAAAGCTCCAGACCCTTGGGCATTCCCTGGCAAAATGCAACGCCTTTTGCCCCATGCCTGTCTTTAATCCGGTTAAAATTTTGACAGATTTCCTTAATGGCCTCATCCCAGGAAATCGTCTTCCAGCGTCCTTCTCCGCGGTGACCGATTCGTTTCAGCGGAGACTTCAGGCGGTCGGGATGCGTGAGCCGCTCATGGGATACCGTGCCTTTAACACACATATAGCCCTTATTTAAAAACCCGTCGGGATCTCCCTTGACTTTCACGATGCGGTTATCTTTAACACCGACAACCACAGCACAGCCCCCGTGGTCCAATCGGGCGCAATGTGTTTTTACCCACCGGATATCATTATCCATTTCCATGCTTGCGTGTCTCCTTATGATGCCCTTTACGGGCCACCCTGCTTGATGTCGACAATGGGCTCGACAAACCGGGATTCAGTATCCCAGGGGAACAATATCCACGTATCCTGACTGACTTCGGTAATGAAAGTATCCACCAGCGGACGGCCCTCCGGTTTGGCATAGACGGTGGCAAAGTGAGCCTTGGGGAGCATTTCTCTGACGATGCGCGCCGTCTGGCCGGTATCCACCAGATCATCTACAAGCAGCCAGTCTTTGCCGTCCATGTCCACCGATTTAAGAACAGTAAACTCGCCCTGTGCCCGCACATCGTAACTGGAAACACATACCGTATCGACATGATGGATTTCCAATTCGCGAGCGATGATGGATGCCGGAACCATACCGCCCCGTGTTATGGCGACAATGCCTTGCCATTTCTGCAAATCTACCAGCCGCCAGGCCAATGCCTTGGAATCACGATGCAGCTGCTCCCATGATATGGGGAAGGTTTTTGTATATCTTTCCTGTGTTGCGATGACTTGAAACCTCCAATATGATTGAATTCACGTGACGTATCACAACCCGTTAACGAGTGCAAGCATCAGGTGTTTATCTTTGGGCAGTTGGCAGGTAAAGCGCTGTTTTGAAATCCGATCCTTTATTTTTTATCCAAATGTGGGTATGGTCTTATATGCATATCGTTAGATGGGATTTTGAAATCATTTTTGTCAGAAAACAGAAGTCAGAGGACAGAAGACAGAGAATAAGGATGGTGACTCGAGGTCAACATGCTACCTGCTGCATTCTGCTCTCTGTCCTCTGAGGCCTGACACCTCAAATTGAAGGAGACTGACCGTGATAGACCTAAGCGTTGTTCCCGAACCGCTTGAAAGAGCCGTAAAAAGAGCGAAAGAAAAAAGCATCATTATTCCGACCTTTAAGCAGCAAAAGGACCCTGGCCGGATTCCGCAAGCCATTGTATCCAGGCTCAAAAACATCGGGCTGTGGGACATCGATCCTTTGAACCTTTTTCGGATCAGCTGGCATAACGAGCCGGTTGCCCACGGGGGTGGGTTTGGTGATGTTAATTTTATTGAGTTTCCCAAGAGCTTAACCGGCGTCGATGCACGGATTGTATCGGTCATCGGCAAATGGTTTCCCACCGGTGCCCACAAGGTGGGGGCAGCATTCGGCTGTCTGGTTCCCCGGTTGGTGACCGGCCAGTTCGATCCCAGCACTCAGAAAGCTGTCTGGCCGTCCACCGGCAACTACTGTCGCGGCGGGGCTTATGATTCCACACTGCTGGGTTGTGAATCCATTGCCATCTTACCCGAAGGCATGAGCCGTGAGCGCTTTGAGTGGCTCACCTCGGTCTCCGGAGAAATTATTAAAACTCCCGGCAGCGAAAGCAACGTTAAAGAAATTTTCGACAAATGCTGGGAACTGCGGGAATCGGGGCAGAGCCTGGTGATTTTCAATCAGTTTGATGAATTCGGTAATTACCTCTGGCACCACGAGGTCACCGGGCCGGCCATATTGGAGGTGCTGGAGCGTATTTTGGGTCCCGAAGATAAGTTTCGGGGATTTATGTCAACGACGGGATCGGCCGGCACTGTCGCCTGCGGGGATTTTCTCAAAAAACAGTTTCCGCTCAGCAAAATCGTCGCCAGCGAAGCGCTGCAGTGCCCGACCCTGCTGCGTAACGGGTTCGGTGAGCACCGCATCGAGGGCATCGGTGATAAGCATGTCCCCTGGATTCATAACATTAAAAACCTCGATTTCGTGGTCGCTGTTGATGATGAAACCCCGATCAGCCTGATGCGCCTGTTTAACGAACCGGCCGGCAAAAAACACCTCAAATCAAAGGGCGTTGACACAGCGCTGATTGATATGCTGGACCTGTTGGGAATATCGGGTATCGGAAACCTTGTTACAGCCATTAAATTCGCCCGGTACTATGAACTGGGAGAGCATGATGTTGTGATGACAGTGCTGACGGATTCAATGGAGATGTACGCCAGCCGGTTGCAAGAACTCAATCAAGATCGCGGAGAATTCACAGAAGGCGATGCGGCCGCCTGTTTTGCGCAACATTTACAGGGACTGGCGATCGACAATATGGAAGAACTTACCTATTACGGCCGCAAGCGCATTCACAACCTTAAATATTATACCTGGGTTGAACAGCAGGGCAAAACATACGAAGAAATTCAGCGGCAATGGGATGACGATCAATACTGGGAAAGCATACCCGGGTGTGTGGACCAGATCGATGCGCTGATCGAGGAATTTAATGCCAAGACCGGCTTGCTCAAGGCTTTGTAGCCAAATTTCCTCAAGTTTTTGCGCATTCGACCGATATCATCTTTACACACTATAGCGATTTTATTTGGCGTCATTGTGGTGGAGAAAATCCTGTGAACAACCGAAATTTATACAACATTACACTCAAAGTCGAAGCGTTTCCGGGAATGCCGGCTACGGCAGCGAAACTGCTTCCGCTTCTTGACGACCCGGATTCGACACCAGCTGAAGTAGAAAATATTGTAAAATATGATCCGGGGCTCACCGCCAACATCCTGAAACTGACCAATTCTGCCTATTTTGGCATCCCCACCAAGGTCAGCTCGATTAAACAGGCTGTCATCCTCTTGGGGTGGAAACGGTTGATGCAGGTGGTGACGACCATCTGTATGAGCCCGTTAATGAAAAAAGCCGTCCCCGGATATGATTTGCGCAGCGGGGAATTATGGCGGCATTCCATTGCGGTTTCGGTGGCGGCAGAATTACTGGTAAAGGCCCTGAAAATACCTGATGCTGATGAAGTTTTTACAGCGGCCCTGCTGCATGATGTCGGCAAACTGATACTGGGCAGCTTTGTGAACAATGATTTAGAGCAAATCCGAGCCATGGTGACAAAGGGAATAACCTTTGATGTTGCCGAATCCATGGTGCTGGGAACCAATCATGCTGAAGTCGGCGGTCAGATATTGCACAAATGGTCGTTTCCGGTCGAGCTGGTTAATGCCGTTCGATGGCACCATGATCCCGAATCCTGTGAAAATACATGTGTCCTGAGTGATATTGTGCATGTTGCCAACACGGTGGGGTTGATGACGGGTTTCGGGAAAGGAGAAGAGGGGATCGATATCGAACCATTTGGTCCGGTCATAGACCGCCTCGGTTTAAAGGCTAACCACCTCGAAGCAATGGCGCAGCAGACACTGCTGGAGCTTGAAAAGCTTTCCGATCTATGGGATATGAGGCAGTAGTGACTTCAAAATGCCAACAAAAAAAAGAGTGACTAAAGTTAAAAGTGATCTAAAGTGACTAAAGTTGATGAATTCTATCATTTTTATAAAAGACGGAGCGTAGCGACACATTCACTTTAGGCACTTTAGCTCATTTTAGTCATTTTAGGCACTTCCAGAAAACTATCCCACTCCCATCTGAGCTCGTCATCTTTGAGATTCAATTTTAAATTCCCATCCTCAACCACCTGCTGCAGTGTGACTTTAAGCCGGTCTGGATCCATATCACTGGAACGTATAATGCGATCGATGAGTATCTCAAGGCCCTTTTCTTTGCTGATTTCCGAACCCGCGGCGGCTAGCGATAACGAACCGCAGTCTTCAATATGGTTTTGCATCATCAAGTCATAAAGCGTCACAGTGTTTTCAAGGTTCCTAAGCTGGCTGATCTCTTCGTCAGTGGCGCTTCCGTTCTGGATTTTTTTATGGATATGTCCCAGGTATTGATCAAATTGATCTTCCCAGTCGACCACCACGGCGTCCAGCATTCGGTGGTTTACCGTTGCGGTCTCGATGACTGCCCGGTTGGCATCATATCTTGACCAATCATCCGTTAAAATCCGAATTCCCAAGCGGTCACTTTGCTCACGAACCTCGGTCCCGGGGAAAGGAGCTAAAATGTGAAATCCGTATGCCAGACCTTCTTGCTGCAAATTTGCGGCAAACGCTTTCGTCTCTTTAATCGTTTGCGGCGTCTCCCCCGGAAGTCCCAGAATAAAGGATGCATACGGGCTGATCCCCACCCGGCGGCAGATGCGGATTGCATTTCGAATCTGCTCAACGGTGATTCCTTTTTTGATCGTTTTTAAAATAGCCGGATTGGCCGATTCGATTCCAAAACTGACGGCCGTGCACCCGGCGGCTTTCATCCTTGATAAAAGCTTTTCTGAAATCGTGTCGACCCGGGCAAATGAGGTCCAATTGATTTCTAAATTTCGTTGCAAGATTTCTTCGCAGATCGCCAGGCAGTGATTTTGATTGGCGGTGAAAAGATCATCGGCAATGTTGATTTGATGAAATTTTAGATCTGCCAGATACTGCAGTTCGGTGGCGACGCGCTCGGCACTGTGGTAGCGGACCTTGGCGCCTCCCATCTTGCGGCCAACACAAAAAATGCATTTATAGGGGCATCCCCGGCTGGTAGTCATGCTGATGGGCATCCTCAGCGCCCGGTATCTGCCCAGGGGCAGAAGGTGTCTGGCCGGAAATGGCAGGGCATCGAGGTCTTTAACCCATTGGCGTTTAGCTGTGGTCACAATTTTCGAACCCGCCCGATAGGCGATGCCGTTGACCGTATCGAAATTGCGATCACATTTAACCGCGCGTAAGAGCTCAACCAGCGTTTCTTCCCCCTCGCCGATAACCACAGCGTCCAATTCGGTGAAGCTTTCCAGAGTTTCTTGTGCGCAAAATGTGACATGCGGCCCTCCCATCACTGTCAAAATTTCAGGATCGATGGCCTTTACATCGCTAAGAACCTGCCTGGCGTGATCAAAGGTCATGCTTACCGCGGTGGCCCCCGCAACCTGAGGCTTAAATTCTTTCAAGACAGATTCAAGCCTAGCGCGCCGGTACGGATAAACGACATAATCCAGAATCTTTACCTGAGCACCTGTCTGTTCCAAAACGGCAGCCAGATAAGCCAGCCCCAGCGGCGGCGAAGGCGTTTCGGAAATGGGATAATACGGGTTGATCAGGAGGACGCGCATAATTAAAGGTGTTTCATATAGGATTTCAGATATCTGTAACCAGGGTTCAGCGGTTCAGGGTTCAAGGGTTGCGGTTTACGCGTTGCGTGTTACGAATTCTGAGCAGCGAGTAGCCAGAGGTCAGCGGCCAGCAGGCAGAGGCGAACCTCTGAACCTTGAACGCTGAACCTTGGAACCGTGAGAATAAAAATGGGGCCTGGAAACGATTTCCAGACCCCAAGGTGGTTTATATTTGGGCCATTGTTTAGAACAGTCCTGACACTTTGCCGGTCTTGACGTCGACATCCACCCTTCTAAAAGCCGGGTTGGAGCCGGTTCCGGGCATCAGGCTGATAGTACCGGCGCAGGGACACAGAAACTTTGCGCCGGAATAAATCAGCACGTCCCGAACGGGCAACGTCCAGCCTTTGGGCGCACCCTTGATCGTCGGGTCGTGGCTCAGGCTGAGATGGGTTTTGACCATCATGGTAGCAAAGTCGGCGTACTTGGGATCGTCCTCAAGCATCTTGGCCTTGGCCTCGGCTTCCGGGGTCCAGGCCACGCCGTCGGCACCGTAGACTTCCTTGGCGATCAAGTCGACACGGTCGCGCAATTTCATCTCCAGCGGATAGAGGAATTTGAAGTCGTTTTTCTCTTCGCAGGCTTCCACGACGGCATCGGCGAATTCCAGGGCACCGTCGCCGCCCAGTTCCCAGTGTTTGGACTCGGCGCAGCGCGCACCGGCGGCCTCGGCCGCTTTGCGGACAATCTTACATTCCTCATCCGTATCGGTGTAAAAGCGGTTGATACAAACGACCGGGTTGATGCCGGCCTTGCGGATGGTGTTGATGTGATGCACCATATTCACACAGCCTGCTTCGACCATGCCCACATTCTCCTTGGTGTACTCATCCGGCATGGCGATGCCCGGAGTTACTTTGGGTCCGCCGCCGTGGCTTTTCAGCGCGCGGATGGTGGTGGTCAGAACCGATACATGGGGTTTCAATCCGCTGAAGCGGGATTTGACGTTCCAGAATTTCTCGAAGCCGATATCGGCGCCAAAACCCGATTCGGTGACATGGTAGTCGAACAGTTTCAGACCAACACGGTCGGCGATGATGGAAGACTGTCCGACGGCGATGTTGGCAAACGGTCCGGCATGCACCATGCAGGGGTTGTACTCGGCAGTGCACATCATGGTGGGGTTGATGGTGTTGCGCATAAAAGCGGTCATGGCGTTGCCGCATTCGAGATCGCCGGTGGTCACCGGCTTGCCGCTCTTATCGAATGCCACCGTGATGTTGTTGAGCCGTTCTTTTAAGTCGGCCAGATCGCGGATAACCGACAGGATGGCCATACACTCGGAACCGACCGCAATGCCGAATTTGGACTGCATGGTAAAGCCATCCATGCGCCCGCCGATGCCGATGATGATGTTTCGCAACGCCTGGGCACAAAAATCCATGATCCAACCCAGCTCCACACGGGTGGGATCGATGTTCAGCCGCGGCATGCCGGTCAGTCGTTGCAGCTGCTCATCGTTGTAATTGCGTTCGTGCTGCATGCGGGAGGTCATGGCCACCATGGCCAGGTTGTGGGCGTTCATGATATCATTGATATCACCGGTTAAACCCAGCGAAAATTCGGTCATGGGGATCAGCAGGGAGTTGCCGCCACCGGCAGCGGTTCCCTTGACGTTCATGGTGGGGCCGCCGGAGGGCTGGCGCAGCGCGCCACCCACGTTCTTACCGCGTTTGCCGAGGCCTTCCATCAAACCGCATGAAGTGGTGCTTTTGCCTTCACCCAGGGGAGTGGGTGTGATGGCGGTCACCTCGATGTATTTGCCGTCGGGTTTGTCCTTGAGCCGCTCGATGATTTTAAGAAAATCGAGTTTCGCCAGCCTGCCCATGGGAAGAATTTCGTCTTTTTCCAAACCCAGCTTTTCCTGCCATTCTTCCGGTGTCGGCATGTTCTTTTCTGCCGCTTCAGAAATCTGCCAGTCTGCCATCTTTACTGCATCATAAGCCATCTATCAAATCCTCCTTTCATTTTTTATCGATCTGTTAGAGAAATCGTGGGGAATAATCTTGTGTGAATCACTTTGCTCTAAACAGCGTAACACCGTGTTTTTAAAAAACACCATGCGTTTATCATCTGCCCGTTCTTTTGGCAAGAGATTTGTTTCACAAGATTCAAGGTTCAGGGTTTAAGGGTTCAGAGGTTCATGATTCAAGGGTTCAGGGGTTGTGGGACCGGTTAGATTAGTTTTATTTGTTTCATTGGTTAAATTGGTTAATAGTTCAATGGTTAAATTGGTTCAATTAGTGAAATTGGTTAAATTGTTGAATAGATTGAATGGTTGATCTGCAGACCTCCAATCGAACCAATTGAACGAATTGAACCAATCAAACCAATTAAACCGCTCTACTTCTGGAACTGACTGAGGCGATAGTAGAATCCTTGCCGGTCCATCAGCTCGGCATGGCTGCCGGTTTCGATGATGCGGCCGCGGTTGAGGACGATGATCCGATCGACATGGCGCACCGTCGATAGCCGATGGGCGATGATCATCGCGGTTCTGTTTTTCATCAGTTTCTCCAGGGCCTGTTGGATCCACAGCTCGGTCTGTGAGTCGATATAGGAGGTGGCTTCATCAAATAAAATCAACTGGGGATTTCTGGCAAATGCCCTGGCAATCGAAATCAGCTGCCGTTCTCCGCTGGAAACGGATGTGCCCCCTCCGGTTAGAACCGTTTCCAGGCCGTCGGGTAAACGTTGAATCAGAGAGCGGCAGTTTGCGGCCTCAATGATTTTCTGCACCGCTTCTTCCGTCGTATGATCTGCCTTTTCGAATATGTTTTGCCGGATAGTACCGGAAAACAGAAAGGGCTCCTGCATCACCAGCGCCATCTTATCGCGAAATACAGCGCTGTCAAATTTTCTAATGTCGATGTCGTTGATAAGAATGCGACCCGATGTCGGATCATAGAATCGGGGCATCAGATTAACCAGAGAAGTTTTGCCGGCCCCGGTAGGGCCAACGACCGCCACGGTTTCCCCGGCATTAATCTGCAGGGTTATGTTTTTAAGCACCTTTTCATCACCGATATAGCTGAAAGAAACATCTTCCAGCCGGATTTCTCGAATACGATCCAAGGTCGGCGGGCCGATCTGGATCGGAGTTTTCGCTAGCGTATTTTCTGTATCCAGAATCAACAATATTCTTTCGGCCGAAGACATGGCATTTTGCAAAATATTGTATTTTTCCGCCAGATCTCTTATCGGTCTGAAAAACATCCGGATATAGGAGATGAATGCCACCAGGGTCCCCAGACTCAGGGTGTCATTTAACACCCGGCTGCCGCCGTAAAAAATCACCAGGGCTGCGGCGGTGACGCCCAAAAGCTCGATAATGGGCATAAATACGGCCAGAACGTGAATCTGCCGCATGCCGGCTAAATAATTCTCGTGGTTAAGCTGGTTGAACTTTTTATAATTTTTCGCTTCCTGGCCCAACAGCTGAATAACCCGGATGCCTTCGATGGTTTCGGCAAAGCGGGTGTTAATTTCGGCGATTTTTATTCTCAGGGTTCGGAAAACATCCCGGGCCTTCACAGAAAATTTAGCGGAAGCAAAAATTACAATCGGCAGGACCGTAAAGGAGACCAGGGCAAGTTTCCAGTTGAGAACCAGCATGACGGAGGCAATTCCCACCAGCAGGAAGCAGTCTTTAAAAACCAGGGAGATGACCGAGGTAAATAATTCGTGCATGTTCTGGACATCATTTGTCACCCGGGTCACCAGTCGGCCGACCGGGTTGCGGGTAAAAAAGTCAATGGTCAGATTCTGTATATGAGTAAAAAGCTTCATCCTCAAATCGTGCATGATCATGTGCCCGCTGTATTCCATGATCATTTTTTGGGTGAAATTGAGAATGAAATCAAGAAAGACAATTGCCAGGAAGATCAGTGCTATTGTGCCAAGGCCGGTAAAATCCTTCTGGCGCAACATTTTCAGATCGGATTTTTCAAGGCGCGCCAGCTCATCAAATGAAATAAAGGCGGTTTGGCCTTCAATTTGAAACAAAGCACTGTATTTTTGGACAACATCGCGCTGTCGGGGGTTTTTCAGGTCCGCTTTAAGATATCTGTTGCGGGTTCCATCGTTGCGGGTAAGCGCTCCGGCCGCATCGGTTGTTTGCGGAACGATATAGCGGTCAATCGCCACCTTGGTCACATAGGGCAACGCAAGATCCAGCGCTGTGATACCGATTACCAAAAAAATCGACCATAATATTAGCAACTTATATGGCTGGACAAACGGCAAAAGACGCTTTAGCAGCTTTACATCATAAGATTTGCCCAGCTGAGTTTCCTCAAAATATCCATAATCAGGATGCATTTACACCTGCTTCATATTCTTGAAGTTTAAATGCTTTGGCATAATAGCGTTGGGTTGTGATCAAATCCCGGTGCGTGCCCTGTTCAATCACTTTGCCCTGTTGCAGGGCGATAATCTGGTCCGCAAAGCTCACCGCCGAAATGCGATGGGATGCAATGATGATCGTTTTTTGGCCGATCATGGATTTGATGGTATCGATCATTGCAGACCCCGTTTCCAGATCCACCTGACTGGTGGGGTCATCTAAAATGAGTACACCGGCCTCCTTCAGCAGGCAGCGGGCTAAAGCGATGCGCTGCTTTTGGCCGCCGGAAAGGATAACCCCTTTTTCTCCGACAATGGTGTCAAAACCGTTCGGAAAGGTGCGGATGGTATCATCAAGGATTGCTTTTTGACAGATCCCTTCCAGCCTGTTTTGCTCAATCAACGGGTTATCGAAAGCAATGTTTTCCCGGATGGTGCCCGCAAACAAGAAGGGTTCCTGGGGCATAAAGGCGATATGCGATCTTAAATTGTCAATTTTCAATGAACGGATATCGTTGCCGTCAATAAAGATGCCGCCTTGAGACACGTCGTATAGCCTGGGGATTAGACTCAACAGCGTTGTTTTGCCGCTACCGGGAGGGCCGACGATACCCAGGACTTTTCCCGGTTCCACCGCCAGGCTGATCCCTGAAAGCACCGGCGTGCTGCCGTTAGCGGTACCATCATGGTTGTAGGCGAAGTCGACTTCCCTAAATTCGATCCGGCCCTGAAGCTGCGCCAGCCTAAGCGCGGGATGTTGGTTTTTGATTTCAGGAGGTATTTCCAAAATGCGATTAATCCGATCCAGCGAAGCCCGTCCGCGCTGAATCAGGTTGGTTACCCAGCCCAGGGCCATCATGGGCCAGGTCAATAATCCCAGATAGCTGATAAAGGCCACAAAGTCCCCCGGGGTAATGGTCATGGTAATGGTCTGGCGCCCCCCCAGATACAGCACGATCGCCAGACTTAAATTGGTAAACAGCAGCATCATGGGAAAGAAAACGCCGACAATTTTTACCAGGCTCAGATTTTCTTTAACATATTCTTTTGAAACGGATTCCACCCGCGCGGTTTCTCTTGCATTGCGGTTATGGGCTTTAATAATGCGAATTCCGGCAAAGCGCTCCCGGATGACTTCAGTCAAATTTGAAAACGTGGCCTGAACGCTCTGGTAGCGGTGGTGCATCTTTCTGCTGAAAAAACGGGTAGAGATGGTGATCAGCGGCATGGGGATCAATACAAAAAGGGTCAGGGTCACATTGATATAGAGCATAAAACCGATGGCGGCGGCACCCAGTACGATGGCATCGTTGAGGGCCACCAGCCCCATTCCGGTCGCCATTCTGACCTGCTGGATGTCATTGGTGGCGTGGGCCATTAAATCACCGGTTTGGGTTTGATCAAAATAAGACGCCGACAGGGTCTGGATATGGGCAAACAGGCGGTTGCGTAAGCCCTCTTCAACCCGACGGGAGGTTCCCAGCAGACAGCGCCGCCAAACATAGCGAAACGCGCTAATCAATACGGCGATGACCGCCATGTAGATTGCGTAAATCAACAGCTGTCTCAGATCGATTCGCAAATCGGTCAGCCCGTCAACCGTCCATTTGATGATGCGGGGTATGAAAAGCTGCAGCATATCGACAATAATCAAACTGAGCAGGCCGATGGCGATTTTTCGTCGGTTTTCCTTAAAATACGGCTTGATCACTGCGATGGATTTCATCATCTTTTGCCTCGTTGACTTCGTCGAGGTCGATTGTTATTGTAATTTTTATGGAATCAGGAAGCATTGTTGAATACATAGACCGCCAGAAGATTATGTGCGCCGTCGTTCTGGAAGTCAAGAACCAGCGTCTACGGTTGTTAACTGAAAACAATCGAGAGGTCAACCTGTCACACCAACGTTTGTTGCACAAAGATAAAACATGCCTGGCTCGCACTTTAAGCCGGGATCAGATGGTCGAAGCTCTTAAACAGGTTGTTCAGAAGCGTCAGGAGTTGATCAACAATATCGATATCAAAGAATTGTGGGAGGTGCTGAATTCAGAGCAGAATTGGATCGACCTGGCCACCATGACCGAATTTTGTTTTCCGGACAGCCCTTCAGGGGACCATGAGTCCGCTGTTATACGCGCACTATTTAACGATCGGATTTACTTTAAATTCAACCCGGATGGATTCCTCCCCAATTCCGAAAAACGGGTTGAACAAATCGCCGCCCAGCGAGAAGCGGAAAAACGGAAAAATAGGCTCATTGAGATCGGAAGCGCCTGGCTCAAAAGCACGCTGAATTCCGCTGAATCCGCAGATCTTCAAATGTTGCCCGATGAAATTCACCAATCGATTGACATTCTGAAATCCTACTACCTTTTTCAAAAGGACAGCAAAGATGATGAGATTGCCAGGGCCATAATCGCCAGGGCCGGAATTGAAAGCCTTAATGATATTTTCCGGATTTTTGGCAAACTGGGTATATTTGATGAAGATGAAAATATCGAATTGCTTCGTTGCGACGTATCCTCTGAATTTACCGAAAACGTTGTAGCCCATGCGGCGCAAGTGGTCAGCTCAAATACCATTGGCTCAATGGACGGCTCCCGCAAAGACCTGACTCAACTGCCCCTAATGACGATAGATGGTCAGGGGACTTTAGATTTTGATGATGCCATTAGCATTGAAGAAGTGGGTGATTCATTTCGGCTGGGTGTCCATATCGTCGATGTGGGCCACTTCATTCAAAAAAACGACGTTGTTGACCAGGAGGCGCGATTGCGCGGCAGCTCCATTTATATGCCGGATCAGAAGATTTCCATGTTGCCTTCAGTTCTGGCTGAAGGCCTCTGCAGCTTGAAAGCCGGAGAGTTGCGACCTGCTATCAGTATTATGATTCATCTGAGTCCGATGGCTGAGATTGTGAATTATGAAATTTTTCAAAGCCTGATCAAAGTCGAGCAGCAATTCACCTACTATGATGTCAATGTTTATGCCGAGCAAGACCGAACTGTGCGTATTTTGCGAGATATTGCCGAAAAATTTCGCAAGAAAAGACTGGATGACGGTGCCATCCAAATAACGGTTCCGGAAATCAGCATCTGGCTCAATGAAAAACGGGAAGTGTCCATCAATAAAATTAATCGCGAAAGCCCCGGCAGGATGCTGGTTTCTGAGCTTATGATCATGGCGAACTGGTTGATGGCGAAATATCTAAAAGATCGCCAGATACCCGCCATATTCAGATCGCAACCCAAACCGCGGGAACGATTATACAAAAATCACGAGGGAACACTGTTTCAAAATTGGATGCAACGGCGGCTATTGAGACGTTTCGTCTTAAGCACCAGTGCCGAATGGCATTCGGGTTTGGGCCTGGATGCATATGTTACCGCTACTTCACCCATTCGAAAATATTCCGACGTGGTCACCCAGCGACAGATCAGAGCTTCACTGGGGCTTGAAAGTGCTTACACCGTCGATCAAATCGATGAAATCATTCAATCCCTTGAACTGCCGATGAGCCAGGTTGGCAGGATTCAATATACGCGCCATCGCTATTGGCTGCTCAAATACCTGGAAAGTCAAATTGGACAAAAGGAAGAAGCCATCATACTGAATCGAACCCGCAGAAATTATCAGATCCTTTTAACCCAGTACATGCTTGAGTGCGATCTGCCGATATCAAGCGGCATCGAATTAAAGCCGGAAGATTTAATACAGATCACCGTTCAGCGGGTTAACGCCAGGAAGGATGTATTACAAGTCGCCATCGGGTAAGAGATGGCATAGCGCAAAGAGCAAAGCGCATAGGGCAAATCCGTTTGAATATAAAGAGCGAAATTCAATTTTTTCCGTTCTGCTCTATGCGCCATGCGCTATGCTAATGGGTATGCCTCATTCATCAAAATTTAGGCAGCTTGCATCCGAACTTTTTACAAAGTCGCAAACTAATTACTTAACCGATATGACGGTTCCGTTGGTGATCGTTTTGAGATCTTCGGGGGTTAACTTAAAAACAGCGTGAGGTGTGCCGGCGGCGGCCCAGATTTCTTCATACTGCATCAGATCCTCATCGATAAAAATTTTCAGCGCATGACGGTGGCCGACAGGAGGGACCCCACCAATGGCAAAACCGGTCATCTCACGCACAAATTCAGGATTGGCCATTTTTATGGATTCAGCCAGCTTTTGCCCGATGGTCTTTTCATTGACGCGATTGGCACCACTGGTAACGACCAGAACGGGCTGGTGGGACTGCTTACCTTCAAAAATAAGCGATTTTACGATTTGACCGACTTCACAGCCGACCGCCCGGGAGGCATCTTCTGCGCTTCGCGTGGTGTCCTGCATCTGGACGACTTCACACGTCAGGCCGTAGCTTTGCAGTGCTTCCTGAACTCTTAGAGCGCTGGATTTTAGCTTCTCACTCATTTTCCCTCCTTTTAGAATTATAAAACACCATGGCATTTGTATCTTCATCTGACAAGTTTTTATTGCACACTAGATGTTTAATAAATTTATGAACGCTTATCATTTCTGAGAAAATATCGAATTAGGCCCAATAATGGAAAATAATAATAATTATTTTAAATCCAGTTAGTTAGAATGAATTTAGTGGTCTGAACCATATCCTGCCCTAAAATATTTTTCTTGACTAAATAATAAATACTAATTATATAGTCATATTATAAATAAATAATATTCAGAGGAATGACGCTATGGGAATCCAGGAAAGGAAAGAAAGAGAAAAGGAAAGGCGACGGCAGCAGATAATGGTCGCCGCCAAAAGGGTTTTTTCCGATAGAGGCTTTAATAAAGCCACAATGGAGGACATCGCTCAGGAAGCCGAACTTAGTCCGGGTACTCTTTACCTTTATTTCAAGAATAAAGAAGAACTTTACGCCTCTCTATCTTTGCGGATACTCCAGTACCTTTTAATCAGGGTTGAACATGTTAATGAAGAAAAAGACGCCGGGCCCGAGGAAAAGTTAAAGTCCCTGGTGGATGCGATGTACGATGTTTACGAATTTGACCCCTTAATTATCATTAACATGTTTCATCTCCAATCCAGTGAAACCCTCAAGAATTTATCGCCGCAACTGATGGAAGAAATTAAAGTGCTGTCGCGCAAATCACTCGGCTCCATTGCCCTGATATTCAAAGAAGGCGTGGATAAGGGGATTTTTATCGACCAGCACCCCACGGCTCTGGCGGATACGTTTTGGGCACTGTTTTCAGGAGTTGTTTTATGGCTGACCAGCAAAAAGATTATCGATCAGAGAAAGGATTATCTCAAACAGACCCTGGATGTCGCCTTTGAAATATTCCGCCGCGGCCTAAATAAATAATTTCGTAATTTCATCCACCTCAAAAGCGGGCCAGGGCACCTGCTTTTTTCCTTTGTAGGCCCTGATTCCCTTCCCCCTGCCCATGACTTCACCGATGAGGTTGACTTCAACGCCGGCAGCACCAATATCTTTCATCAGTTTTTTACAATCTTCGCTGCGGCAGCATATCAAGAGGCTGCCGGAACCGATTAATCCCAGGGGGTTGATATCCAATAAGGCACATATTTTCCGGGTTTCCGGAAAAACCGAAATGCTGTCGGTGTCGATCCTGATGGAATGGCCACCCGCAGCGCTCAACTCTTCAAGCGCTGTTGCCAGCCCGCCTTCGGTAATATCATGCATGGCGCTGGTGCCCGCGGTTGCAGCGGCGATTTTTGCTTCGGTTATAATGCTGATGTTATCCAAAAATTGGCGGCAACGATTAATTTCGCCGGCAGTCAGGCCTAATTTTTTAAGGCGAACGCCAAATTCTCTGGCAATAATGGCCGTTCCCTCTACCGCCACCCCTTTGGTTAACAGCACCCGGTCCCCTTTTTCCAAACGGCGTTTATCAATCAGGTCACACCGGGCAACCGTTCCGGTCATCATGCCCGCAACAATCGGCCGGTTAACGGCATCTGTGATTTCGGTGTGTCCGCCACATAAGGTAATGCCCCATTGCCGGCAAAAACTTTTGAGTTCTTCGAACACATGTTGAATTTGCGACGGCGTTGTACCGCCGGGGAAAAACAGGGTGGTTAAAAGCCACCGGGGGATCGCACCGGAGGTGGCAATGTCATTGGCATTTACCAGCACCGCATATTGCCCGATGGAATCGGTGGCAAAGGTAATCGGATCGGCCTTAAGAACCAGTACTTCGTGGGATTCAATATCGACAGCTGCGATATCCTCTCCTACGCCGGGATTGATTAAAACCGAAGGGTCATCGAAGACAAACTGATTCAAAAAATCATGCAACAGCCGGTTGGGCAATTTGCCCGGTGGAAGCGGGACTCCCATGCGGACAATATCTTTTATCTCGGCAATATTTTCGACCTCAAAGTCGCCGGCGGAGGCTTTCAGGTCGGCACTCTGTCCAGGGCGCATCCATACAGTTATGGCGCCAATTCGCTGAACGGCGCGGATCTCGGACGTATATGGCGATATGAACAGAATATTGTCTGCCGCTACGTTCATCTTTTGGGCTGCACGATGAACCAGATCCGCATCTGCTTTTTGTTTCATGATGTCAGGCCGGCTGATGATGACATCCATCTCATCTTCATTGACAAATCCACAATTGCTTAAATCCTGCCGAACGGTGTTTATGTCCGAGCGGCTGATAATTCCCCGCCGCAGATCTTTTGAAATCAAGTACTGACTGGTGGTCAGCAAAGCAGCCGTCGGTTCAAGGCGAAAAAGAACGGCTTTGATATGAATGGGTCGGTTTTTCATATTGCGTGTTTCCATGACAGAAAGCATTTAAAAAGTCAAACCCCGCATTTGCCATGCATTGCGGAGACGGATACGGCGGGTTTGATGCCCGGTCGCATGCTTTGATGATTTTTGGTTTCTCATTTTTTAGTCCATTTTCAGGAAATTGACTATGACATTATCGGGGAAGGGAATATACGTTTTTAAATCTGGCCAATTGCCGCAGTGACGGGAAAATAAATGAAATTAAACAAATTAATGGCCTTGAATAAAAAAACTCCCCGACTCCTGATCGAATTGAAGGGTCGGGGAGTTCCTTCGATATGAAGAAAACGTCACGATTTATGAATTATTTTGCGATTTTAAAATTGATCGGCTTTTTTAAGATCGGCTGAATGGTCATTTGTCCGATAATTTCGGTTTGCTCGGGATTATCAACTCCCCACCAGTTATTAGCCGCTTTAACGCCGTTGGCTGAGCTGACCACTTTTATGGCCCAGTTGCCGTTGTTCAATATATTGTTTTGTTCGATTTGAGCTTTTGATTTCTCTAAAATAAAACCACCGGAGCCGTTTTCCGTGATGACCGAGTCTTTTACCAGAAGATGCGCTTTGCGGGCAGCGATGCCGATTTTGTCCGATGTTCGAACCAGACTGTTATAAATTTCAGTTTTTCCCTCGTCAATCACGATGCCCCAGACATTATCTTGAAATATGCAATTTTGCAGATTAACCGTCGAGGCGGACGATCTGATACCAAATTCAGCATTGGAAATCTGGCAGTACTGCAACTGGTTTGCGGTTTGGCTTTTGTCAAAAAAGATCCCCTTCCAATTGTTCGATCCTAAACTGGCGAAGCGCACCGGCTGAGCTTCTGTGCCGTTAATCTGGAGCTCGCCTTTAACAATTAACCCAAGCTTGCGAAACCAGATAACGGTACCGGGTTGTACCGTGAGCCTGGCCCCGGGCAAAACCACCAGCGCGCCCTCGACAAGATAAGGGCTTCTGGCGGCATTCAGGACTGTATTTTTAGAAATTTTTGCAGGCAGCACTGTCGGCTCGCCAATTTTAACAGGCCCTAAGGTATCTACCCACTGGCTTCCGGCCCCGGTATCGGACCGCAGATACCCGATGACGCGTCCATTGGGTAAGCGGTCTTTATTCCGGATGCGATAAGCGCCGATGTAGACTCCGGGTTCTTTTTCCTTTAACGGAAGATTTTCCACCAGCGGGGGAATGCTCCAGCTGGCGGTCTGGCTTTTTTCGCCGATCATGGCGATTTTCAATAAATCTCCGGGTTGCAGCAGTTTGCCCCCCGCGTTGTGAACCAGCGCGATAATCCGGGGTGGCGGCTCAGTCACCGCCTCAGGGTTGGGGATCGTCGCCACCATCTGCATGCATAGTTCGGCGGCTGCCTGGAGGTGAGTCGCCTTTTGATGGCTGATGGCGGTCTTTACAATCGTTGCCGCCAGCCCGGTGAGGCTCAATGGCACACTGCCTTCCTGGATGCGGATATTGTGTTCGAGCTCCCAGATGACCTGCTCGTTGTCGCAGCGCACCATTTTCGCCTTGAGTCCGGCCGCATTATCGGAATACACCAGGGCGTAGGTTTTGCCTAAACTGAGAACCTCTCCGTATATGACCGCGTCAACACCCAGCAATTGTCCTAAACGCGCTGCGGAAATCGCTTCTCCCGATAAGATGGGCTGATATAGCTCATTTCTCTTCAGGTTGTCGTCGATCACAAAGGGTTCCAGGTCAAGGTAATTTAAGGAACCAAAAAAGTTGTAAAACATCTTGCGGACCACACTGCCAGCTTCGGGGTTGGATGTTTGGTTGACAAAGGGCACAATCGCTACTTTGTGCGGGAGCCGTTCTTCTTCCAGTACAGTCGGTTCCGGTTCGGGGAGCAGCATATTTTTAAGCGCGCAGGAATTCAGGCCCAGTGCTAAACAGAGAATTGTCAAAACGCTAATCGCTGTGTTTTTCATTTTTTTCAATTTTCGTGCTTTCGTGATAGATTTATTTGTTTCCCTACAAGTGGTTTCCCTTGGGGGGCACTTCTATTCATGGTTGATGAGTGTCCACGATAGGGGTTACCACGGGGAGTCGGAACTCTTTTCACCCTCTTGCTCTTCAAACAGATATTTCATGATCCAGGAGCTTTCGGTTCCGGTCTCTTCCAGCAGCCGCTGAACCTCTTCGCGCTTCTGATTGTCTTCCTCTTGCGCAATTCTGTTTTTGCGGCGACTGGATTTTGTTTTTCCTTTTCGGGCTGACGCCATTTTTTGGCGACAGGCACTTATTTTTGCTTTAATTTCAGGGGACTCAGGATCGATGATCGCGTAGCGTTCAAAATATGAAAGTGCCTTTGGCCAGTCTCCCTTTTTATAATAGCCGTCTCCATGTTCTCGGTAAAATGTTTTGATTTGTTCAATGCGCTGAAGTGCCAGTTCATGCTTGGGGTTCAGTGAAAGAACAGCCTGATATGCTGCAAAGGCATTTTTATTGACCGGTGTCAGGTAGCGTTTGGCGAGAAAGTGGGTCTCCGCTTCTTTAAGCAGCTGGGCGACGTTTTGTTTCTGGTGTGTTTTTTTCTGATAGGCCAGCCAGATGCGGCGAATGGCTTTCTGGGCCTCTTCGAAATACAAACTGTCTTCCCGTATCGACGAATATTCCCTGAGGGCAGATTGATGCTGATTTATCGACTCCAGCTGTTCGCCAAGCGTTAAGCGATAAAAATCCAGACGGTCCCAGAGCGCTGCTGCTTCTTTGCCGTGGCCGTATTCCGCCAGATAGTTTTTTAAAAACACCTTGGCCTCGTCTACATTTCCTTTTTCAGCTTTCTGCTGGGTGATGGCCAGGGTGATTTGAGCCAGCATTTCCCTCGCTGTTTGGGCATTTTCAGAGGAAATATCGGCTAACAACAGCTGCTTGAGCGTATCTCTGGCAGGCAGGTAATCTCCCAGTTCGATCTGGTCGGCAACCTCGGCCAGCTTCTGGCGGGTCTCCCACGGCGTGTAGGCATGCACATAGAGCAAGTAGCATGTAAAAATAAAAATCAATAGGGCCGCCAGCCAGACCCCGCGGTTGGAACGCGTGTGTTTGGTAATGATTTTTTGGGTCGCCTGGCGGGTGTCGGCCTTCTCATCCGAAATAAAAGTGATCGAAAATGTACCCATTTGGAGTTTATCCCCCGAAAACAGACGCTGTTCGGATACATTCCGCTCATTTAAATAAAGCGGATTGGTGGTGCTGATATTTCTGGCAAAAAAGCCGTTGTCACGCTTTTCAATAACGCAGTGCTTACGTGAAATCGACGGGTGCATCAACTTCAAAGCGGCTTCATTCGATCTGCCAATGATGAGCTTTTTCAGCTTGAGGGGGATGATTTTGCTTTTGCCGGTAGAGGTGGTGCACACCAATCGAGGCCCCAGCGATTCCTCGCTGCGGGAATCGAGCACCATCGTTTTATCCTCCATTGGCGTTTGCTGGGATGGCTGCTGATCTTTATTTTCCGTCTGAATGACATATTTGGATTTGCCCAGTGCCAGCTCGTCCCCGTTATTTATAAATTGTTCCCCGATGGGATTGCCGTTTACGGAAATTGGATTGGATCCCAGGTTTTTGATAAAATAGCGGCTGTTTTTTGTGCTGACCTTGGCCTGAATATCTGAAATCTTAGGATCCCCGATGACGATTTCACACTGCTTCGATTTTCCGACCAGAAAACTTTGTTTCGGGGTTTCAAAATGATTTTGAGGGTTCGATTTTTGAATTAATTTAAACATGCGCCTTTCCGTTTTCGAGCGATTCTCCTGGGTCCAAATCGCACATAAGGGGGATTCGGGTGAATATTATGCTGCGCCATTTAGGTATATGTTTTTTATCGGCATTTTTTAGAAAGGCTTTAATCCCGATCCGGCATTTTTTAAATGAATTCATTTTGTTTTCTGCCGAGGATTAAATCGTTTGGATCGACCCACCCGTGAAGCCCTGTTTTGTCACAGAATTTGACAATATTTGTCAGAACCGCCTCGGGATTAAAGGTCCGGATATCTATAACCATTTGAAATGTTTGTATTTTTAAATTCTGTTGTTTTGGGCCTGTTTATTGCATCTTCGGGAAGCGGAACTAGCGTTAAAAACAAAATAAAATTGCTTTTGAAAACGCCAAACCCCGAGTAATCGGGAGACGGAAAGCCACGGGTCCCACAAATACTTTTTCAAGCGGGATCGCCGGGTTGCCAGAAGAGCTCTGAAAGCTGGGTTACCGGGTATTGGTGGCGCAGCTTTTTTTTTGTAAAATTTGTATATTTTACTGGAATCTTTCTACATTTTTCATGGGGGGGTACCTCGTAGCAGAGTCGGCACCAAGCGTTCGAGGTCCTGAGATCTGATTCGAATTGACAAAAGGGGGATATCCATTGGTTGAGATAACCGGCAGGACAATATTGGGCAGGGGGAAAGGAAGATGGATTGCCGTTATAATCGGTCTTATCGTTTTATGCGGGTGCGGCGCCAAGCTTCCGTTTGTCAAAGATAGTGATGATACCGCCCAGCAAGTTATTCTCAGAAATCCTCCCAAATCCATTGCGATTCTGCCATTTGGCAATCATACCGACTCTGAGGACATCGATGAAATTGTACGTACGACATTTTACAGCCACCTGAGTGCACAACCCTATAAAGATATTGAACTGTATGAAGTTGATCGTAAACTCAAACGCGTTAATCTGCCGGAGTATGAAAAGTTCAGCAAGGTATCGGCGAAAAGGCTGGGCCGAATTCTGAGCTGCGATGCGGTGGTGGTCGGTGAAGTAACCGAATTTCAAAAAGTGTATGCGGGTCTCTATTCCCAGATGGCGGTGGGTGCATCGATTACGGTCTGGGATACCCGAACCGGTAAAAAAATCTGGTCCGATGAGCATGTCACCCGCAACCACGAAGGGGGAATCCCGCTGGCCCTTACCGATTTGGCGATGATCGGGATTCGGTCCGGAATGAACCTGACCGAAGAAGAGAAGATCAAAACGGTAGATGAATTGTCGCGGCATTTTACCAGCCGCATTCCGATTCCCGGTGTAAACGGCTATAATAACGGCTCCAAACTCGTCAGCCTCAAGCGGTTGACGAAATCGAAATATCAGATTTCCGAAAAACCAAAACTGAGAAGCTTGAAGGAACTCACAAAAGACCGGCCTCCCCGATACCGCTAAGCGAAAGTGAGTTCTAATATCTCTCCGCATTTCCCATCGATTGCGCTTGCAATTGCACCTCAGCTTCTTTAAAAATACCATACGCCATTTTAAAAATAGGGTTCCCTTTCAAAAGCACCAAAATCACAGGCGTTTAAAGTTAAAAAATTTCACCACAAAGTCACAAAGTTCACGAAGGGTTCTAAACGATTTTTCGACCGCACCTTTTGCCCTTCTTTGTGTTCTTTGTGCCTTTGTGGTGAAAAAAATATAGGTCCAACCACTTAAGATGAAAATTTTCCATAAACTGGAGGTCCAAATTCGTCAAATCCTGGACCGATTCTATGCCCGCTGGCCGCAAGCCATTCCCGGCAGAGATCGCCTGCAGCACTGCAAGATTATTTCGCATCGGGGAGATTACGATAATCGGAACATATTTGAAAATACCATAGCTGCCTTTGATCGGGCTAAAGGTCAGGGAATCTGGGGAATCGAGTTTGATTTGCGCTGGACCAAAGATCTGAATCCGGTTGCCATCCATGACGCCGATCTTCGCAGGGTGTTCGGTCTTGATTTTGGCATCCGTCAGATGACCCTGAAGGAACTAAAATCCCGCTGCCCCCTGGTCCCGTCGCTGGCTGAACTGATCCAAAGATACGGGGGAAAAATTCATCTGATGATCGAGATAAAAGCCGAGCCCTATCCGAACCCGGTTGGTCAAAACCGAATTCTAGCAGAACTGCTTGCCTCCTTGGAACCCGAAACAGATTATCATCTCCTTACACTTACGCCGGCGATGTTTAACTTAATCGAGTGCGTTCCCAGATCCGCATTGCTTCCCGTAGCCCATTTTAATTTCCTGCGGCTAAGCAAAATGGCCATAGAGCAAAATTACAGCGGGTTTGCCGGGCACTACGTTTTGCTGACGAGGGCCCGTCTGAAAAAGCATAGAAAATTGAAGCAGAAATTGGCGACCGGTTATGTAAATTCCAAAAATTGTTTGTTTCGTGAGCTGAATCGGAATGTGGAATGGATATTTTCTGACAATGCGGTGGAACTACAAAAAGTTGTTAATCGGTTGCTTGGAGATGAGTAGGTTTCGGGTGTCCCCCCTTCGCCTTAAAGGCTACGGCGGGCAAGCAGGTGTCAGCCAAACGACAGTCGTTACATCTGTTTAATTGGTTTGATTGGTTTAATTCGTTCAATTGGTTCGGTTAGGCCAACCAATTCAACCAATGAAACAAATAAAACTAATCTAACAGATCCTTGTACCTTATCCCTTGAATCCCTGAACCTTTGAACCTGACGCACAACTTAGTTGGCCTCCAACAGCTCTGCCTGCTCCCGGCCTTTTTCTTCATCGACAAAATAAAAAAGAATCGCTCCGATAATAAAAAGAATTAAAATGGAAGCAATGCCCCAGCGGGACGCCAGTTGGCCAACAGCGATCACCTGCTCGGGCGTGGGCGCAGGCGGCATCAGGATGCGTTTGGCGATCAGGCCGACAAGTCCCATCAAAACCGGCCCCAAAATGACAGCGAACTTGCCCAGCATGTTATAAAATCCGTAATATTCGGCCGCCTTATTTTTGGGAATCAGGCGCGAATAATAAGAACGGCTGAGGGCCTGAATACCGCCCTGCACCAGTCCGATGACCACAGCCAATATGTAGAATTCCATTTTGTCGGTCATCATCGTACCCCATACGGTGACCCCCATGTAAATGGCGATAGCGAGATAGATGGATTTGCGGGCCCCCCAGCGCTCTCCCAATTTGCCGAAGACCAGTGCCGCAGGGAAGCCGACAAATTGAACGATTAATAGCGCCACAATTAAATCGCTGGATTCAAATCCGAGAGCAAGGCCGTAATCCACCGCCATTCGGATAATGGTGTCGACTCCGTCGATATAAAACCAATATGCCAGCAGAAAGAGAAAGACGACTTTGAGGTGATGAATCTTTTTGAATGTCCCGACAAATTGCCGGAAACCGGCGGCGACAATACTTCCACCGTTGTTATCGGCCGAGGCGTCTTTTTTTTCCGTTACCCAGGATATGGTAAAAAAAGTAAACAGGCCCCACCACAGCGCCACGGATAGAAATGATACCCGAACGGCGGCTGCGGCGTCGGGCAATCCGAATTTTTGCGGCATCAACGTCATGAGCACATTGATCAGAAACAGCAAGCCGCCGCCGAGATAACCCATGGAAAAGCCCAGACCGGAGACGTAGTCGATTTTTTCCTCGCCGACGATAGCCGGCAGCAGGGAATCATAAAAGACATTGGCACCGGAAAACCCAATGATGCCCATCGCATAGACAAATATGGCCCAGGCCCACTGCCCCTCTTTGACCAGGAACAAGGCCGCCGTCATCAGGACACCCAGGTACGCAAAAAAAACCAGAAATTTCTTTTTGGCCGATCCTTTATCGGCAATCGCGCCCAGAATGGGGGCCATCAAGGCCACCATTAAACTGGCAATGGAATTGCCAAATCCTAGCTGGGCGGTACTGACGTTAACATCCGCGCCGGCGCTCCAGAACTGTTTGAAGAAAATCGGGAAAAATCCGGCCATCACAGTGGTGGCAAAAGCAGAATTCGCCCAGTCGTATAGTGCCCAGCCCCAAATTGCCTTTCTATCAGGTTTCATACCGATGTCTCCGTGTTCAGTATCAGCATGTGTCAGGTGTTAGTTATAAAAAGGTTTCAGGTGTCAGGTGTCAGTTTTCGAATTCCTGACACCTGAACACTGAAACCTAATATTGGATACCTGAACCTAAGAATTAATACGAAAACTTAAAAGTATCAAGGGACTGCTGCTTTGATTTTATGCTTTTTGCTACCGCCCGACCGGCACAAAATACAGCGGCTGCTCATCGGTGGGCAGGTTGGCAATTGCTTTCACCTCTGCGTCACGAAAGGCACCGATCACTGCCGTGTGAAGCCCCAGTGCAATTGCCTGCAAACAGACGTTCTGGGCCGCATGACCGGCCTCCATATGAACATAACGGATTCCCCTTTGACCGTACTTTCCCGTCGTACGCTCATATACAGCGCAGAACAATATAACCGCGGGTGCTTTTTTTATGGAGCCCTGGCGCAGGGCAGCGCGGCTGAGATCGGATCGTTTGTCTCCTGAGACGATTTCAAGCAGGGCATGGTCTTGAGGCGTGTACTTATATATAGCGGCCGGCAGGTTTTTAACATTCCCGGCAATTAGGTATAACTCCAATGGATAAAGCGCACCGGCGGAAGGCGCCGTCCGAAAACCCCGCCTGCTCGTAATACCCTGGGCCGACCACAAGATCTGGGAAATTTCGGTGATGTCCAACCGGTCATCTTTATATGATCGCACAGACCGTCTCTGCTGCAAGGCCTGTTCGACCGATACATCTCCAGCATAGCGCGGTTCGGGCAAGGGGATGGGCTTTGAAGGGGTTGCCGGTGACATGGTTTCACATCTTCCGGGCGAAACAGGATTTAATATCAGGCACACGACGATTACGGCCTGGGCTGCCGCCCCAAGGTGGTGTCCCCAATGCAATTTACAAAACATGGGTTGATTGCATAAAATTTCTGTTTCAAAAGTAAATACGTTTAAATCCCAAATTTCAAGCACTAAATTCGACTCGACTGAGCCGTTCGGCCCTGAGCTCACGGTCGATGGGCTCGTCGCAGGCCAAATAAGCTCCAGATTCCAATGTTTCAATGACCCAAATATTGTTTGAGATTTTGAATTTCGATTGCAATTTAATGGGGGTTGGATTTTTTTGAGTATTCCATTAAGCGTTTATGCAGCCGCTCAGCCCGCAAGCAGAACGTTTCCAGCTTGGCATCAATCACTTGCGGAAAAGGAGAACCATCGCTTTCGATTGCCAGAAATGGAAGGTCCTCGATATCGGTCAGAACAGCCTTCAGTTGATTGTTTTTCGGTTCAGTGGCCAGTTTCCCCTGGCGGGTCATGGTTTCGTTTAAAATGGCCTCCGACAACCGGTTGGGCATGCAGCCAAACGGACCGATAGCGATGACACCGCAAGAAAGGGATACGATTTCCGTCAGGGAGCCTCCGACGGTCAAAACCGCTTCTCCCGGAAGATCCTTCGAAATGTAGCTTGACGCATTGTTGACGAAAGTGTCAATATCGATGGGCTCAGCGTGCACCAGCCCTGATTCTGAAAGAATGGCTTTGATTCGCTTTTCATAGCGGGCCTGGAATTTGCTGCGAAGCTTAAATTTTAATTTCTCCAGCAGGGTCATCGAATCGGGGCTCAGCCCCTGATCGACCATGTAGTTGCAGTACAAAACCCATTCTGCCACCGGTGAGCACATCGTGGCGAATCCTTTTTCAGCCAGACGCTCGGTGATATTTTGACGGGAGAGCGCATCCCGGCGCACAAATATTTCGCCTGACAGGGTGATTGTCGGAACCGTTTCAACCGGCTGCTTCATGGGAATTTTTCGCAGATGGCCGGCGGTGTGCATTAATTGTTCTTCAAGTACCGAAAATCCTCCCTTTTCCAGCGCTGCTAATATCGCCTGCCACTCCGCTTCAAATGTTTCCACGGCTTTTTCGGTGTCCACCGCATTGACCAAAATCATCGATCGGATATCTTCCATGACGTCGGCAGCAACCACGGCCCACCAGGCCCGGGTGTCAAAATCCTTTTCCATTCCCACATAGCCGTCCTCGGAAGACAGCGTAAACAGGGCGACATCCGGAATTTCAAGGCGCTTGATGAGATCCTCCATAAAAATATAATATTGCCCGAAGCGACACGGTCCGGAGCCGGTGGCAAAAAAATAGACGACGACCTCGCCGTCCCTTTTACCGTTATTGACGTAATTCAGAAGTGTTCCGGTCGTTAGAATCAGCGGCAGACATTCTTTGCAGGATGTGTTGGCGCGTCCGAGTTTTAACACCGCTTCGTCCGAAGGCCGATGGGCTTTGGCATGAAATCCCGATCCTTTCAAAACAGCCGCAAAGGCCTCGGAAGTCAATTTCCCCATGGAGGGCAGCAGCACGGTAACCCGTGGATCGGCCATCGGCAAAGCTTCGCCGGATGAGGTCAGCACTTTTGCCGTTCCGTTTACGTTGGCTATCTGAGCCGGTCGAAAGGATTTGTTGGGTTGAATAATTTTTTTCTGAGCAACCAGCTTTCGATAGGCGTGCACGATATCCAAAAAAGCTTCAACACGGGTCTCCAGCCCGGCGTCGGCCGTATGGCTGTCGAGTTCCAGCGTTAAAGAAGGTTTGCGACCCATAATCTCTCTGAAATACCCGACGACAAATGAATCCGGCCCGCAGGAAAAGTTGGTTATATAGGTGCCGAACAGCTGGGGGTGGCGTTCGACGAGCCGACCCGCCTTCATCATTATTTTGCCCATTCCCCAGTACATATGGCGCTTGGAACGCTCTTTATCAAATTTGAGAAAATCCAGCGGCATCACCAGAACACCTCGTGATGCGAATTTGTGGGGGATACCCATGTGGGCTTCATCCGCATACCCGTTATAGGGTCGCGAGAAAATAACCACTGCAAATTTATCAGGATCAGCTTCCAGCTGCGCTAGGGCCTTTTGCCCGATCACTTTCATTTCCGCCATACAATCGTTTTGTTTCCGCAAGGCTTTTGCAAAGGCGGCCTCGGCTGTTTTGCGCTTCAATCCCATTTGAACGGCGGATTGTATCAGTGGCGCTTTGGCGTCCTCTAATCCGTGGGATAGATCGATCAATGGGCTTAACAGCTTGGTGCCGGTTTGCGCCAGCCGGTCCAGCCGGTTACGGAACGTGGTTTGCAGATAAAACGTTTCACCCTGAACCAGCGGGCAAACCTGGGATTGGGAATGCGCATCGGAGGCGTTATCGCTGGGCACCGCTTTGAAATGCGGCAGAAAAATGTAGTCCAGGGGGTTGCCGGATTTGATCAGCGTATAGAAAAAGCCATGGGCCAGTTCGGCCGGATAACAAAACGGGGCATTGCGTTGCTCAATGCCTTCCTGGGATGGTTCCCGGGGTAATACGATTTCGTAACCCAGTTCAGCGAAAAAGTTGGAATACAGCGGATAATAGGTGTACGTCAAAAAGCTTCTGTTAAAACCGATCGTGCCCCGTTGTTTTACACCCATTTTTACCGGGGAGCTGGCGCCGTATTTTTCAAATATGAGCTTCTGACGAAGTTTGACAAGGTCGAGGCTGGCAACATCATAGCTTACGTTGTGGCGCAAATTATAATAACGATTGCAGGCGCCGCCGAAGGGATATTTTTTGCCTTCAATCTTTATCATTGCAATTTCACAACGCCGGTCGCATTTTTCTTTGCCGCCTTTGCATACAAATGATTTCCCATAGGCGACTTCGCGGTTTGTCAGGGTTTGCAGATCAAAATCCGTTGCAGTCAGCAATCCGGCATCAATGCGATTTTTAACTTCCAGGGCAACGCCGTAGGCCCCCATAAGACCGGGTTCCGGCGGAACAACGATGGGTTTGCCGACCAGTGATGCCATTGCCAGCGGTACGGCTTTATTGTAGCAAACACCGCCCTGCATATACACTTTTTCACCCACCGGTCGGTTGCCTTTTACGCGATTTGAATAGTTCATGCAGATGGAATAGACCAGCCCGGCAACAATGTCCTGGTGCCGCACCCCTTCATGAATGGCGTTTTTGATATCCGAAGATATGAATGCGGCGCACTGATCATTAAAATTGGGCGGATGCTCCCCCTGCAAGGCCACATCGGCGATTTTTTCCATTTCAACCCCAAGGGTTTCATAGGCCGATTCTTCTAAGAAAGATCCGGTACCGGCCGAACAGGCCTCGTTCATGGCATAGTCGGATGGCACCGCATTGGTGATATAAGTGTATTTGGCGTCCTGCCCGCCGATTTCGAAGATTGTGTCCACCTTGGGGTCAAAGTATATCGCGGCGGTGGCATGGGCGATGATTTCGTTGATGACACCGTCGGTGAGGGCATGCAAACCGGCAATCTGACGTCCTGAGCCGCAAACCCCGAGGCCGACAATCGATAATTGGGCCGGATCCATCTGCCGTTTGACCTGCTCTAAAATGGAGCCATAACAGCGCCGGGAGGCGCCGACCGGGTCACCGTCTGTGCGCAGGTACACTGAAGCTAACATGGCATTATCTGAAGTTCGCATCAGTACCGCTTTGGTTGTGGTGGAACCGACATCCAGGCCAAAAATACAAACATCACCGGGGGCCATTTGTCCCTTTTCGATGGTTTTAAATTCCACCTGCGCGGCATAATCATTTAACGGCGGCAATGTGTCGAAGGAGGCCATTTCCGAAAAAAATAAGTTCTCCAGACCGGGATAGCGGTCTGTTTCATGCTCAAGTGCCCATACGGCGGCGCCCAAAGCCTCGAAATAGGGAGCTTCATCCGGAACGATGAGCCCCGGTATCTCCTGGTTCAAGTATTCGATCATCATGCGGTTGCGAGCCGTGCCGCCGGTAACCATCAAATTGCGCTTCTCGACTTTTTTCAGGAGTTCCATAACTTTATTGGCCATCATTTTACACAATCCGGCGGTGACCTGTGATTTTGGAATTCCTTTGTTGGTGGCGTGGGTGCAATCGGATTTGCAGAATACCGAGCACCGTCCGGAAACGTGATGGGGCGACTCGACTGCCGCCCACCGGGCGGCCTCATCCAACGAAACATTCATGCGCCGCAATTGCTGCAAAAAGAATTCGCCGGTGCCTGAGGCACATTTGTTTCCGGTGATGACATTGGATATGCGCCCGGCTCGATCCAGAGCATAAACCATAAAGGTTTCTCCACCGGCGGAGATTACGGCCGGGCAGGAAACATCTGCCGGTTTGATATGTTGATATGCGTATTCCACCGCCTCCGGTTCGGATATGGATGTCAGGTTTACAAATTTGCGGAATTTACGTCCGGTGGCGGCGATTCTGTCAAATGAACTCAAATCCAGCTGTTCAAGGGCTTTTACCAGTGTTTGTTTGGGATCGCCCTCATGGGGAAAAAGGCCATACTCAATCAGTGTCGGTTTTGGACCCTGATGGTCATCACCGGGACCACGCTGGTCGTGATTGTCGCTTTGGTCTTGATCCAGTTTCATCTGGACCAGGGATACGGTCGATGCTCCCAGACAGATACCCAGAGATTTTATTGTTTCAGCCATTATTTATTGTGCAACTCCCAGTCGATTTAATCTTTAACAATATTGATAAGCAGGTATCCAAAAATTTTTCTATTGGGAATTTTTGTGGCCCAATATTCGGTTCATGCCATAGCAGGCCTAGAACCTGATTATGGAATTCATTTTCCAAATATCCGGTCACCCGAAGGTTGGCTAAAAGATAATGTCCGGTCTTCTGGCGTTATGTCACCGCCAAAAGGCCAGCTTTTCCGGAAAGGCTTTCAAATAGGCTTAACACGCTCCCGGGGGAAGAACTTAAACCTCCGCAGCGGACATCGTTTTTATTTTATGCAACTTTGTAGCACCTATTGAACTTTTTTTATTACTTTAATTTGAACCCACATGCAAGGCTTATATTCGTTAAAAAAGCGGTTGACAATAAAACGATTGTTTTATACAAGCGTTTGATTCGTGCAAAGGATAATACCCCATGGATGATAGCCAAAAACTGAAGACCGCCAATAATGATCACACCAAGGAACGGATTCTTGATGAAGCCGAAGCGCTGTTTGCCTTAAAAGGATATGATGCGGTCAGTGTCAGGGAAATTACGGGTGCAGCCAATTGCAATCTTGCTGCCGTAAACTATCACTTCGGCAACAAAAAAAATCTTTATCTGGAAGTTTTTCGGTCCCGCTGGCTGCCACGCGCCTCCCGCATAAAAAAAAGTTTTCAGGATTCTTTAAAAGCCGACGTTCCGTTGACGCCATCTGCGGTTGTCCAGTCTCTGGCCCGGGCTTTTCTGGCAGGACCCTTTTCGGAGGAAGAGCGCAAACGCCACCACCAGTTGATTTCCAGTGAACTGGCCAAACCCACCGAGGCTTTCAAAATGATCGCCGACCAGGCCATGCGGCCTTTGTTTGACAGTTTGTTTGAGGATTTGCGATGCGTTCTACCGGATGATATTGAGGAGGAAAAACTGGTCCTTAACATCTGCAGTGTGTTTGCCATGGTGCTCTATTTTAATTTCGCGCGAATACTGATTAGCAGATTTACCGGCTGTGATTATGATGCGGATTTCAAAGGGCGTTTGGTTGATCACATCGTTGAATTTTCAATCAATGGATTGGGCGCCAAATCAAAGGAGACCGGGATATGAAATATTGGTTTTTTTTATTTAGCTTGGCATTCCTTTTATTTACCGGCCTGAACGGCTGCATTAACTTGGGTCCTGATTACCAGCGTCCCGAGCTGGGGGTGAAAATTCCGGAATCCTACCAGAATGACCGCAGCGAACCGGCCTTCAATCCGGTTATGGAGGATCGCTGGTGGCAGGATTTCGATGACCCTGAGCTCAATGAGCTGGTTGAAGAGGTTTTAAAACGAAACTGGGATTTGAAGCAGGCAACCGCCCGAATATTAGAATCCCGGGCCCAGTATGTTCAGGTCAGTGCCGACCGCTGGCCTCAGGCCGGTCTTGATTATAAATGGGATAAACGTCGCTTCGGCGGCGTTAATGTCGGTCGCGGCGAAACGATTACCACCCATCAGCTGACCTTCCCGGCGCTTTTTGAAATCGATCTGTGGAGTCAGCTGGCCAAATCATCCGAAGCGGCCCGCCATGACATCCTGGTAAGTGAAGAAAATCGCCGAACCATCGCCCAGACCCTGGTGGCCGAAACCATCAACCTGTATTTGCAGATCGAAGCGTCCGAGCGCAGATTGCAAATCGCCGATCAGAGCATCGAGGCCTTCAAACGCAGTTTGCAGTTTGTTGATACCCGCTACAGGCGCGGCCTGACATCAGTGCTGGATGTGCGGCAGGCACGACGATTACTGGCCGGGGCTGAAACGCTTGTTCCCCAGTTGCAGCAGCAGCTGGGGATTTTACAGCAGCAGCTATCGGTTTTGCTGGGACGCTACCCCGAAACCCGGCCGGCGCGCTCCCAGCCTGCAGATTATTACCGGCGGCCGGATCCGGTGCCGACCGGGCTGCCTTCGACATTGCTGTTGAGGCGACCGGATATCCGGGCGGCAGAGGCCCGACTGGTGGCCTTAAACCAAAGGATTGGTTCGGCCAAAGCCGCCCGCTTTCCGGCAATCACCTTAACCGGCAGTTACGGCTGGAATGCCGATGGCAAAGACCGGCTTTTTAAAAGCGACAGTGTCATCTGGAACTTTTCCCGCGGGGTTGTGCAACCGTTGATGGACGCCGGCCGCTTGAAAGCCCGCCAGCGCGGCATTGAAGCCCAGTACCAGCAGGCCGTATCGGATTATGCCGACGCGATTTTAAATGCCTTTGCCGAAGTGGAAGGCGCCCTGTTGACCCGCAAAAAGCAGCTCGAACGCCGGGAACGTGAGATTATTTTTTTAGAGGAGGCGCGCGCAACCCAGCGCGTGGCCCAAAACCGCTATATCAAAGGACTGAGTGAATATCTGGATGTACTCGACGCCCAGCAAACCCGTTTTACCGCTGAAGGCAATCTGGTCCTGGTGGATTTGAACATTTTAACCAACCGCGTCAATTTGCATCGCGCCCTGGGCGGCAGCTGGGCAGTGCCCGCGCCGATAGTGCTCGAACGTGACGGCTACTTCTTTGACTTTAAAACGAGAGACACCTCCTATGAGTAAGCACAAACCGCGAATTATTCATTTTATCGTTACCCTGGTCTTCATCGGAATCGGCGCCCTGGTATTTGTGGTCCTGACGGCCACCAAACCGAAACTGGAGCGCACCCAACCGCCGGTGCCCAAACCGATGGTTAGCGTGGCCAGGATTAAAACGCGTCCTCAGGTCGTGATCATCAGCGGCGAAGGCACCGTTAGACCCCTGCGTGAAATCCAACTGGTTCCGCAGGTAAACGGCAAGGTGGTATTTACGTCCCGGGCCCTGGTAAACGGCGGTGAGTTTCAAAAAGGAGACGTGTTGCTGCGCATTGATCCGGTTGACTATCAATTAGCGGTTACCCTGGCACAGGCCCAGATCAAAGACTCTGAAAGCAAATTAAGAATCGCCGAGGAAGAAGCGGCGGTATCCCGGGATGAATGGCGCCTGCTTTATAAAGATAAAGCTGATCCTCAAAACAACGAGATACCGGCCCTGGCCGCCAAAGAGCCTCAATTGGCAGCGGCGAAAGCCAAACTGGCAGCCGATCGGGCCAATCTTCAGAAAGCCATGCTGAATCTGGAGCGGACCGAAATCAAAGCGCCGTTTGACGGTCGGGTTGACGAGGAAAATGTCGATATCGGTCAATACGTCGCCGTCGGCCAGGCGCTGGCCACGCTTTTTTCAATCAACCAGGCGGAGATTGTGGTGCCCTTCGAAGACGAGGACCTTTACTGGTTTCACGTACCCGGATTCACCCCGGGTGACGAAGCGGGATCGGTGGTCAGCGTCAGCACCCGCGTTGCCGGTAGAGAATCCCTCTGGCCGGGCAGGGTGGTTCGGGCGGAAGGCAAGCTCGATGAACGCACGCGCATGATCAATGTCGTCATCCGCGTGAACAAGCCCTATGAGACGAAGCCGCCACTGGTCGTCGGGCTCTTTGTTACGGTGGATATCGAAGGTCGTACGCTGGAAAATGCGGCCATGCTGCCCCGGGCGGCCTTGCGTGAAAACAATGTGGTCTGGGTGGTTGATGAAAACGGGCAGTTGACTTTCCGCAAAGTAAACGTTGCCCGCCTGACATCCGATGCGGTGCTCGTCGAAGGGGGGCTTAAAAACGGTGAAATGGTTGTGGTCTCATCACTAAGGGCGGTGACCGACGGCATGAAGGTGCGGTTCCGGCAGGCACAGGAGGGCAATGCATCATGAAAACGATGATCGCCTGGTTTGCCGGAAATCATGTTGCCGCAAATCTCCTAATGCTCTTCTTTTTGATAGCCGGAATCATTACGGGCCTGACGATGAAAGTGGAAGTTTTTCCCGAAACCGATCTGGATATCATTATGATTACCACTGAATATCCGGGAGCCTCTCCTTCTGAAGTCGAAGAGGCCGTCCTGCGCCGTATCGAAGAAAAGATCGCCGGGTTGGCCGGTATCGAACGCATCGATTCCAGAGCACGCGAAGGGTGGGGCACCGTCACCATCGAAGCCATCAAAGACTGGGATCTGAAAAAGCTTCTGGAAGAGGTCAAAGCCGAGGTCGACCGTATTACCACATTTCCCGATGAGGCGGAAAAACCAGAAGTTCGCGAGGTCACGCGCCGCAGCAATGTTCTCAATGTGGCCGTCTACGGGGATGCCCGTGAAAAAACCATCAAACATCTGGCCGAACAAATCAAAGATGATATTACCAATCTGCCGGGCATCACCCTGGCGGAAATTTACGGTATTCGCAAAAATGAGGTCTCTATTGAAATTTCAGAAGCCACGCTTCGGCGTTATGGACTGACCCTGGGCCAGGTGGCCGAGGCCGTACGCAAAGCCAGCCTCGACCTTCCGGCCGGTCGAATCAAGACCGCCGGTGGCGAAATTTTAATCCGCACCAAAGGCCGGCGTTATTTTGCCGAGGATTATCGCGATGTGGCGGTTATTACGCGTCCCGATGGCAGCAAAGTTACCCTGGGGCAGATCGCCGACCTGAAGGACGACTTCGAAGACGTCGATATCAGTGCCAGGTTTCAGGGCAAAACCGCTGCAATGATCTATGTATATCGCGTGGCCGATCAAAATGCATTAACGGTGGCCAAAACGGTCAAAGACTATATCGAAAAAAAGCGGCCCGGTCTTCCGGAAGGTGTCAGCATCGCCTTTTACTCGGATCGATCCGAGATATTGAAAAGCCGCTTGGAGCTGCTGTTAAGAAATATGGCCATCGGTCTATTTCTGGTTGTCTTGCTGCTGGGGGTGGTGATGAATTTGCGTCTGGCCTTCTGGGTCACCCTGGGCATACCGATTTCTTTCGCCTTCGGATTATTTCTCCTGCCGCAATTTGATATCTCCATCAATATGATTTCCGTGTTTGCCTTCATCATGGTACTGGGCATCGTGGTTGATGATGCCATCATCATCGGTGAAAACATTTATCGCAAGCAGGAAGAAGGTTACGGTCCCCTTAAGGCCGCCGTGGAAGGCGCCCTGGAAGTGGGCCGACCGGTCATTTTTTCGGTGTTGACCACCATGGTCGCCTTCTGGCCCTTGCTGCTGGCCGGCGGCCGCATGGGCAAATTGATGCGCAACCTTCCGATCGTGGTGATCCTGGTTTTATTGGGTTCATTGATCGAGTCTCTTTTTATTTTGCCCTCACATCTGGAGCGCAGTGCCCGCAGCGCCACCCGGCAAAAAGAAGCGCGTCCGAAAGAAAATCGATTCTCACGGTGGTTAAAACAGTTTATCAACGGGCCCTATGTGCGGGTGGTCGATTTTTGCGTCCGGTGGCGCTACGCAACGCTGGCTTTTTCCATCGCACTGTTAACGATCAGTTACGGGATCTGGTATGCCGGATGGGTCAAATTTACGTATTTCCCCACAGTCGAGGGCAATACCATGCGCACCTATGTGACCATGCCGGTGGGCACGCCGGTCGAACGCACCTGGGAGGTGATCCGTCAGATGGAGCGAGCCGCTCTGGAAGCCGTGTCGGAAGCCGAGAAAAAGCGTCCCAAAGATGCGAGGCCCCTTTTGGAATACAGTATGGTACAGGTCGGCAGTCACTCGGGTCGGGGTGCCACCGAAGGGACCGGCGGTCATCTGGCTCAGGCCTGGATCAACCTGTTAGACAGTGAATACCGGGATATCAGCACGGCCCAGCTCACCCGGAACTGGCGCCGCAAAGTCGGTTCAATTCCGGACGCGGAAACGATTACCTACCGCAGTGAAATCCATACGGCCGGCAATCCGATTGAAGTGCATCTGTCTTCCGATGATCATGATCAGCTGTTGGTGGCTGCCGCCGCTTTGAAGACGGAGCTGCGCAGCTATCCCGGCGTATTTGATGTCGGCGATAGCTTTCTGCCCGGCAAAAAGGAAATGCAGCTCAAGTTGAAACCGGCTGCCCGCAGTCTGGGATTAACCCTGGAGGATCTGGCCCGCCAGGTGCGACATGCCTTTTACGGGGCCGAGGCCCTGCGCATGCAGCGGGGCAAAGACGAGGTCAAAGTGATGATCCGCTATCCGGAGAGTGAACGCCAGTCTATGGGATATGTGGAAAATATGCGGATACGGACACCCGCAGGTGCCGAGGTGCCGTTTAATCAGGTGGCGCAGGTTGATATCCAGCAGGGCTATGCAACCATCGAGAGAGCCCAGCGCTATCGTGTGGTAAAGGTCACCGCCGACGTGGAAGAGAAAGTGACCAACGCCAATGAGGTTCGAAATCTGCTGACAGCGGATTTCCTGCCTGATCTGAAAGCCCGCTATCCCGGTTTGCGCTATACGATTGAAGGCGTGGGCAAGCAGCAGCAGGAGACCTGGGCGGATGTCTTTAAGGGATTCGGTTTGGCGCTTTTCGGGATTTATGCGCTGCTGGCTATTCCTTTCCGTTCATTTACCCAGCCCCTGGTGGTTATGGTGGCCATACCCTTTGGTTTTGTCGGGGCCTTATGTGGGCACCTGATTATGGGGTTCAATTTAAGTATCCTCAGCATCTTCGGCATGGTCGGCCTGGCCGGCGTTGTGGTCAACGATTCCCTGGTTCTGGTTTATGCTGCCAATCGTTTGCGGAGTGCTGGCGACAATGCCCATGATGCCGTCATTAAAGCCGGTTGTATGCGCTTCAGAGCCATTTTGCTGACCTCGTTAACGACCTTTGCCGGACTCTCCCCCATGATTTTCGAACGCAGCGTGCAGGCCCAGTTTCTAATTCCCATGGCAATAAGTCTGGGCTTTGGTGTTTTGTTCGCCACCTTTATCACGCTGATTTTGGTTCCGTGTGGCTTTATAATCCGGGAAGATATCCTTCATTTGGCGAGTGCCATCAAAGCCAAGCTAATTTCAACTCCCACTTCTTGAATTTTCTGAAAATCGACAGTTCATTTTTAAAACAGAGAAAAAAGTTACAAAGGTGCCCTCAACAATAAGTGAACTAAAGTTGGGAGTGATCTAAAGTGACTAAAGTTAAGGAATTCTGTCATTTATATATAAAAGCCAGAGCGCAGCGAAACCATAACTTTAGGCATTTTAGTTCATTTTAGGCATTTTAGGCACTTCTTGTTTTAGAGCACAGCTATCAGGTACGAAATGAATCTTGAAAATAACTTCTAAGGACAAATAACCATTAATGCACTCCGGCGGGTTTTGTGCGGGTTTCCCGGGCGGCGACCTGGGGATCGATGCGCCACGTGATGATGGGTGAAAGGGTATAAAGCAGCATGTAAATCAGGCAGGCTTGGCCATAGTAGGGCGTAAATACAGTGAAGATGACAATCAATGATGCGCGCCCAAACCAGGGATGCCGGCTCATGAAGCGACCCAGATGCAGATAGCGGACCGGATAGAGATTCATCAGCATTGCGGCAATTATCACCAATCCAAAGCAAAAAATACCCCAAAATCGTATCCAGTCTGAGGCGTCATTAACTGCCTGACCAAAGATGATCAAACCCGACATGACCAGCATCGCCGCCGCCGGCGTCGGCATGCCTTTGAAAAATCCGGGAATCGGTGATTTGTCCAATGTGAAATAAACCAACCGGACGATTCCCAACAGTGCATACAGCCAGGCAATCAAGCCGACCGGCAATTTTTGAATGAACGGATCCGGATAGCTGATAAGTACGATATAAAATATCCAGGCCGGTGCAATACAGAAGCTGACGGCATCTGATATATCGTCGAGCAGGCTTCCAAAATTGATGGCTTTTTTCGGCTTCTCCTCCTCCAGGGGTTCTGTCAGACCCAGTTTGCGCGCTACGGCACCGTCGAGCTTGTCAAATAATGCCGCACCGATTAAAAATAGGGATGCTTCCCGGATGCGCCCTTGATATGCAAAAAACACGGCCAGCAGCCCCATCATTGCATTCATGACGGTCAACGCGTTGGGAAAGAAAGCCAGAATCCGGCGGCGCAGCGGTTCGTTCCCCAGACACAGCTCATCCAAACATAACGTCCCATACTTGCGGACGTATCCCGCAATTGATCCGAAATTAATGATCAAGAATATGATTTCGATAAAGAATAAACCCCGCAGCGGCAAATTGCCCAGCCATGAAATCCAGAAATAAATTTTTGAAGGCGGGCCCTCCGGCACATAAAACGCATAGGCATAAAGCAGGGCGCCAACCGGTGCGGCAACAATGGTTCGCAGGCGGGTGAACTCTTTTAATTCGGGTTCCTGGTCGGTGCGGACGGCAAAACCGCGCATGAAATGCGCGAAATTATCCCGGACGAGGACGGTTACCGCCAGAAAGAGAACCAGAATGGCATGCAGCATTTCCCCTCTGGTGGGGTCCGGTGAACTGAAGTGAACCCGCCACATGACTCCGACGGCGACCAGCGGAAAAATAATGGAGTAGACTAATTTGTCCATCAGGCGGTCGGCCAGTTGCTCCAGTCTGGGATGGAGCTCGAAGCGGGCAGCAAACCAGCCATCGACCAGGTCAAAACTCATGGAGATAAATAACAACAAAACCCCAATCGTATACAGAATCGGGCTCTGCGTCCACATAACGGCAACGGCGCAGATCAATCCTGCAAAAACCAGGGGTGGGCGCCCGTAAACGAAAAGCGCCGTGATTTTCTGTGAAATGATTTCTTTCTTGGTCATGGCGATGTTAATTTTATCTGAAGTGAACCCGGGTTTCCAATCAAACCGGTTGAAGCGTTTCAGGAACGGCGGTTGATTCGATTCATAGACAGTGAAGTGCAGATATTGATGGCCACACAAGTATACGCTTCAGGTGGTACAGGATGAACCCAGCTCATTATTCGCTAGGAACTGCCATAATAGAAGATCTGCCAAAACCTGTCAAGAATGTGTGCGATCCTTTGCCTTCTCCGTTGCTTTCTGATAATGCAATGGAAGCAATGAAAGCCACCACCATTATTTAATTTGCCACCTCAATGCCTTTTTTTGAGATAGCGTCTAAACTGGATTGCCCATGTCACAGTCGGTCTATAAAAAAGTCGGAATCGCCTCGCTGATCATGATGGCCTCGATTTTTTTGAGCCGGCTTTTCGGGTTTTTGCGGCTAATGATCATTGCCTATGTTGGCGGACGCAGTGGCGAAGTCGATGCCTATCAGGTTGCCTTTGTCATTCCCGAAATTTTAAACCACATTATCGCCAGCGGTTTTCTTTCCATCACGTTTATCCCCATATTTTCCCGCTACCTGGCAGCCGGCAGAGAAGCGTACGGGTGGAAAATTTTTTCCATCATTTTAAGCTGTTTTGGGACGCTGCTGATTTTGTTTATGATGATTGGCATGATATTTACGCCTGAAATCGTGACGCTGATCGCCCGCGGGAGAACGGACCCGGCCTTCCGGCTGCAGGTTATCCGGATGACACGCATTATTTTGCCCGCCCAGTTTTTCTTTTTTGCCGGTGGGCTCTTTATGGCCGTTCAATTCGCCAAGGAGAAATTTTTGATACCCGCTCTGGCACCGCTTTTCTATAATCTCGGAATTATTGCCGGCGGTCTTTTGCTGGGCCCTAAACTGGGAATGGAAGGCTTCTCCTGGGGAGTGCTGCTTGGAGCGCTTGTCGGAAATTTTGGCCTCCAGTACTGGGGGGCCAGAAGGATCGGCATGCAATATTCGCCAATTTTTGATTTCAACCATCCGGATCTGAAAAAATATATCAAGCTTACCCTGCCGCTGATGCTCGGGCTAACCCTGTTTTTTTCCATGGAAATTTTCATGAAATTTTTCGGCAGCTATCTGCCGCCGGGCAGCATTGCAGATTTAGAATACAGCCTGCGAACCGTGCTTCTTTTAGTCGCATTTTTTGGCCAGGCCTTAGGCGTGGCTTCCTATCCGTTTATGGCCCGTCTGATTGCCGAAAATAAATTGGCGGAAATGAACCAATTGCTCAATGACACCCTGCGCTATCTATCCCTGGTCATTCCTTTTTCGGTGCTGCTCATGGTGCTTCGGCAAGAGGTGATTTTAATACTGTTTCAGCGGGGAAAATTTGATGCCGCTGCAACCGGTCAGGCATCTGTGGTGCTTATTTTTTTCCTGATTGGATCTTTTGCCTTTGCGGCCAATACCATTGTGCCGCGTGCCTACTACGCCATGCAAGACACACTTTTCCCGGCAATTTATGCGACCATTGCTGTGATATTAAGCATCCCGCTGTATCTGGCCGGTTTAAATTTCCTGGGAGCCCGGGGAATCGCACTGGCGGTTTCGCTGTCGGCGATATTTCAGGTCTACCTCTTATACACACTTTGGAATAAACGTACCCAAAACAAGGGAAGTCGTGATGTGTATGTGACTTATCTGAAGATGTTTTTTCTCAGTGTGCTGCTGGGAATTTTCATGGTCGGGTTTAAGTTAAAGGTGCTGGGCGGGATTGATTCAACAACATTTAGCGGCAGCTTATGGGTTGCGTTTATCACCGGAATCGTTTTTATGGGGATCCTGTTTTTGGGCGGTTACCTCCTTAAAATCAAGGAGATCAGAGAAGTGATTCATCGGGTCACCCAAAGATTACCAGCGAATCAGCGCACTGCCCCAGGTCAGTCCGCCTCCGAAAACCGGCAAACAGATTAAATCGTTGGGCTTGATGCTTCCGTCGCGGACCGCTTCATCTAGTGAGATAGCACAGGAAGCCGAAGAGATATTGCCGTATTTGTGCAGGGTCAAATAAAAACGCTCAAAGGGCACCTTCAGGGATTTGGCAATATTTTGAAACATGCGGATATTGGCTTGATGGGGAATAAACCAGTCGACGTCTTCAACGTTAATATGGTTGAATTCGAGGGCTTCCCTTATGGCGCCGATAAAATGCCGCACGGCCACCCGAAAGCTCAAATTGGCTTCGATCAAGTTCAGGTAGTGCAGGCCCTGGTCGACGCTTTCGTGAGAAATCGGCGTGGTCTTAGAACCTCCGCCGGGCAGCAACAGCTCACGGCCGTTGGCACCGTCGGTGTGCAGGTGGCTGGAAAGAATCTCGGGACCGTCATCTCCCAGGCTGAGTATCGCTGCACCGGAACCGTCGCCCCAGAGAATGCAGGTTGCCCGATCTTTCCAGTTGAGTGTTCGGGTCATGATTTCAGCGGCTACCACCAGAACCCGTTTAAAGGTTTTGTTTTTAAGATATTGTTCGGCGATATTCAAGCCGAAAATAAAACCGGAGCAGGCTGCTGTAACGTCAAATGTCACCGCCCGGGGGGCATCCAGTTTGGCCTGCAGCCAATTTGCGGCGGAGGGACAGCAGGTATCCGGCGTAATCGTGGCAACGATAATCAAATCGATGTCTTGCGCCGTTAGACCCGCCGCCGCTAGGGCGTTCAATGCCGCTTCATAGCCCAGATCGGATGCGCTAACATCGGGATCTGCGATTCTTCTTTCTTTTACACCGGTGCGCTTCTGAATCCATTCATCGGTTGTATCCAGACCCATTTTTTCCAGATCGGCGTTCTTCAATCGTTTCGGCGGAACATAGGAGCCGGTTCCCAGAATTCTAATTGATTGCACTTCTAAGTACTCCGGAAATACGATTTAGATGTCAGTTCGATACAAAACCCACTCGTAAAAAGGCTGCCTTTCTGACTTTTTAAGAGATTATCAAATATAGCGATCAACCATTTCTGTGATCATTTTTTCAACCCCGCCCGGGCCCTTTTCTTCCACTATTTCCTGAACCAGGCTTTCAATTTTTTGATAGGTCGCCGGATCCCGTTTCAAATCTTCGATTGAACGATAGGCACCGCCACGTCGGCCGACGCGATAAATCAAACGGTCGGTTTCCGATAAATCCCGATAGGATTGTATCACCGCCAGCATTTGTTCTTTATCGTCCGGAAATTTGCCGTTAACGTCCTCCAGCAGATTCATAATATGATCACTGGTTACGGTACTGGTGATGCCCTCGAGGGTTTTGATGAATAGCCCGATTTCTTCGGCCAGCATGTCATCGGTCTGCATGCTGAAGCTTCCATCTTCCAGTTTGACGTGCAGCGGCACGCGATCCGGCACCCGGAGGCTGCGCAGCCGGATAAAATGCGGATTGATTTGATTGAGCACCTTTGCGGTTTCCACGGCATGGTCGCGCCACATTTCCTGGCCACCCAGGCCGGGCATGACATACTCTGGACATCTCCGATACCGGCAGCCAGTAACCGCTTTCCGGCTTCAATATGCTGGGCGCCGGTGACGCCTTTTTTCATTAGCTTCAACAGGGGATCATATCCGGTTTCCAGTCCGATATGCACCCGGTCCAGGCCGGCTTCTCGGATCTGTTTTAAGGCATCCACGGATTTGCGAATAATCGTTCTGGATCGGGAATAAGTGGTGACGCGTTTGATTTGCGGGAATTGCGCTTTTAAAAACTGCAGGACCTCCACCAGATCTTTTGTTTTCATGACCAGATTGTCGGCATCCTGCAAAAAGCAGGCATCCGTCTGATAATACAGCCAACCCGCAATGCTGCGGTAATGCGTGTTGGTACCTGGCTGATTGAAAATAGCGCTGATAACCGCATCGTTGACGACGCCATTGTATCCCAGTTTCAATGAAAGGGCTTTGATATCATCGGCAATCTGTTTTGCCGATTCAATATCCTGTTTTATTTCATCAACTGTTCGTAATGAAAATTTGCGATTTTTGTATACCGGACAGAACAGGCACTGGTTCCAGGGGCAGTTGCGCGTCAATCGCAACAGCAGGCTGCGGGCTTCATTGGGCGGTCGGATAGGCCCCTGTTCAAATTGGTGGTGGATGTTGTCCATGGCTTTCCTGTGGTTGTAAGTGATTTTAAAGATCAAGTAAGTGTATAAGTTGAATAAAAAGACCAAAATACCCAAAGTGTCTAAAATGCCTAAAGTGATCTAAAGTGCCTAAGGTTATGGAATTCTGTCATTTTT
Organism: uncultured delta proteobacterium; assembly: GCA_963706575.1. Taxonomy (GTDB): domain Bacteria; phylum Desulfobacterota; class Desulfobacteria; order Desulfobacterales; family JAHEIW01; genus JAHEIW01. The sequence continues at coordinate 66,125 of CAVPNL010000022.1, forward strand.
TAAAAAGATTGAGCGAAGCGCAACCACAACTTTAGTCACTTTAGGCATTTTAGGCACTTTAGTCACTTCTATTTTTATTTTTCAATAAAAAAAGGGCGGCGATAGCGGCCGCCCTGATAATTTTTCTTGGTTTAAGTAATCGGGAAGGTTTACAGAGATGTTCCTTCTCCATTGCCACCCGTCCGCAGCCACCGCAAACAAACTTCATGGCTGCCAGTTTGTCTTTGCACTGGTGGGTGTGATCCGTTTCCGTTTCTCCGCAGAAACTGCATTTGGCTTTATCACCGCACGGATTACACAGGTGTCCGGGTGCGTTGGCGACCGCTCCGCAATTTTTACATGTATAGGCCATCGTTAATCTCCTTGTTTTTCCGATTTCAGTTGATTTAGAATTAGCTGTTTTTCCTGCATCAATATGAGTATGGTTGTTGAAAAAGTCAAGAAGGGCGCAAAGTCCATGTACACTGAAATTAAAATCCTGTTTCTC
>CAVPNL010000023.1:0-23411 GCA_963706575.1 uncultured delta proteobacterium
GAACGATGCGATGGTAACCCGTACAGCGGCAGAGGTTTCCTTTGATATGTTCTCTAATTTGATCTTCCGATGGCGAAGGATATTTATTTAAAAGATCTTTGGCCATCAGAACCATTCCGGGCGTACAATAGCCGCACTGAATGGCGGCCGTGTCTAAAAATGCCTCCTGGATCGGGTCAAGGGTCCCATCCGGCGCAGCCACGCCTTCAATGGTCAGAATATCCGCACCGTCAACCGCCAGGGCCAGGGTCAGGCAGCTTAGAACCGGCTCCCCGTTGACGAGCACCGTACAGCCGCCGCATTGGCCGGTGCCGCAGCCGTATTTGGTGCCGGTCAGCTCGACCTCGTTTCTCAACAGATTCATCAGCAGTGTATTGGGCGCCACTAAAAATTCGCAGGGCTCGCCATTGACCCTCAGCTGTATGCGCTGTTTTTGCATTATCTCTTCCCTCCGGCCCGCTGCCAGGCCATATCGAAAACATCTTTAAATATTACCGCTGCCACCTGTCTGCGATAGGTCTCGCTGGAGCGCACATCGCTGATAGGCCGAATTTCAGCTGAAACGCTTGCGGCGGCTTCATCCAGTAAGGTAGAATCAATTTGCTTGCCGCTTAATAATTCTTCCGCCCCCTTCACTCGCATAGGCACCGGGGCAACGGCCCCAAGGGCAATCCGGCAAGAGACACACCGGTCGGCATCACGCTGCAGGGCCACCGCACAGCTCAATTTTGAAATATCGGCTGCCACGCGAGCGACCTTCAAAAAAGCGCTGCCCTGATGATCCTCGCCCGGCGTAATGTGGATTTCAGTCATGATTTCGTTGGCAGTCATAACCGCCGCATAGGGGCCGGTGATAAAATCCTCAACGTCCAGGGTGCGGCTGCCCTCCGGGCTTGCCAGGGTAACGCGCCCATTTAAAACCAGCAGCGGCGGCACCGAATCGGCGGCCGGAGAAGCGGTGCAAAGGTTTCCGCCGAGGGTGCCCATATTCATGACCTGAACTTTGCCGATCGAACGCAGGGCATCATGCAGAGCCGCATACCTTGGGTCCCGGGCGCAGGCCTGCTTTACGTCGCGCAGCCGGGCGCATGCGCCGATGTTCAGGCCGTCGTTGTCTTCATTGATATCGCTCAACCCTGAAATTTTCATCAGGGTGACCAAATGATTCGGAGCAATCTTTTCGTATTTGAGCTGCGGCACCACATCGGTCCCACCGGCGATCACTTTGGCAGCATCGCCGTATTCAGCCAGCAACTCAAATGCCGCTGCCAGGCTGGCCGGCCGGTGGTAATCAAACTCCTGTGTCAGGATTTTCGTGTTTACCATGATCGTCTTCTTCAATTTGGGATTTCTGTTTAAGTGCCGCAAGGACACGTTCAGGCGTTATCGGCGCCGCTTTAAAGCGAATGCCCACCGCGTTGTAGACCGCATTGGCCACCGCTCCTGCGGTGGCGTTGTTGGCAGCCTCGCCGATTCCCTTGGCGCCGAAGGGGCCTGAGGGCTCATAGGTGTTGGCAAAAAAGGTGGAGATATCTTCAAGCGACGGCATATCTTGAGAGGTAAACATCTTATAATCGGTAAAAAATCCACCGCAGGTCAGTTCACCGGTTTGCGGATCGTAATCGGTGTCTTCCAGTAAGGCCAGCCCGACCCCGCGGCAAAGTCCGCCCTCCAGCTGGCCGGCGGCAAGATCGGGGTTGATCACCGTACCGGCATCAACAGCGGCAACCGCTCTGGTGGGCCGGATTCGACCGGTCAGCGTATCGACTTCGACTTCAATAAAATTGGTCACAAAACACGGCGGGCAGTTGACCTGGCGATGGCTGACCACGCCGAGAATCGTGCCCCAGCCTTTAAGTTGAGCCATTTTGGCCACTTCACCAATGGAAATGTTTTTCGCCAGTGTGCCGGGTAAATAAATGATGCCCTGACCGCTGCCCTCTTCGGGATAAATTCTAAGTGCCTCCGGATTCACTTCAATTAAGCGTGAGGCAAATTCAAACAACTTTTTTTTGGCTTTTTGGGCGGCTCTCTGCAGGCTGGCGCCGCCGCAATATACGCCCCGGGTCGCATGGGTACACACATCGTAACCGGTCGAACGGGTGTCGGAAGGCGAAATACCGACGTTGTCCAGCGGCACGCCCAGTTCTTCGGCAACGATTTTGGCTCCGGCCTCAAGGGTTCCACCGCCATGACACATTAAAGCCGTTGAGCAATCAACGGATCCGTCTTCGTTGATTTTAACCATTGCGGTAGAGTAGTCGATGACCTCTCCGGGGGTGGGCGCACCGGTTCCGGAAGTATGAAAACCGCGACCCACACCGATGCCCCGTCGAAATCTCTGGGTCTTAAGCTGAGGGATTAAGCGTTTTTCCCAGCCGATTATTTCTTTGCCCCGCAGCAGCATTTCCTCTACACCGCAACTGCGTATGACCGAACGGACCGTTGGCCCCTGCCCCCAGAATGTCTCACCGAGTCCCACGTAATTTTTCAAACGGATATCGATGGGATCGATCCCCAATTTTCCGGCGATGATATCCATCTGGGATTCAACTGCGAAAGAAACCTGCGGGTTGCCATAGCCTTGCATGGCGCAGGCCGGCGCCTTGTTGGTATAGACCGCGTTGCCCTCGAATTTTAAATGCGGCATGCGGTAGAGGGACACAAACCATCCTGCCATGCAGCCGAGCAGCGGGTATGCCTGTATATTGTGTCCTCCGATATCAACGACTGTTTTCAAATAGCCCGCCGTCAGAGTACCGTCGCGCTTGACGCCATATTTAAGACGTATAATGGTGGGATACTTGCAATGATCATACATATCCTCTTCGCGTGTCAGCACCAGTTTGACCGGTTTCTGGGCCTTGAGGGCCAGCGCCACGCAGATCGCAACGGGTGTGTTCATCTGAATGCTGGAGCCGAAAGCGCCCCCAATGGGAACCCGGTGCACATTAACCTTGCTCAACGGGATGTTGAAAATGCGGCCCAGCAGCTGGCGGGTGTTGTGAATGGACTGGGTTGTGGGCCAGACCGTGATGCCGCCGTCCGCTTCCGGCCGGCATACCACCGCCTTGCTCTCCATCTGGCCGTGGTAAACCCGTCCGGTCTTAAATTCATTTTCCACCACCAGATCGGCCTCGGCAAAACCTTTCGCCACATCGCCTTCACCGACCTCTCTGAAACAGGCAATATTTTGTTGAATGGGAAGGACTTTATCACCCAGCATGATGTCTTCATACAACACCGGTGCACTTTCTTTCATCGCTTCATAAGGATCGAAGACGGCGGGCAGTGGTTCAAATTTTACGACAATACGCTTAAGTGCCTTATCGACCAGGGCTTCTGTTTTAGCGGCAACGGCAACAACCCCCTCTCCAACATGGCGTACCTTATCAGGTAAGACAGTGCGATCGCGATAGGTCTTTTCCGGGATACTGACCTGGCGCTCGTTGTATTTGATTTGGGGGATATCCTTATAGCTAATACATACGGCACCCAGTTTTTCCGCTTCACGCGTATCGATGGAGACAATTTTCGCATGGGGATAGGGGCTCCTGAGGACTCTGGCATGGAGCATATTGGGCAGGCTCACATCGGATACGTATCGTTCTCTGCCGGTAACCCTTGCATAACCTTCTTTTCGCGGGGAAATCCGACCAATTGCATGAAAATTATTGTCATCCATAACAAACTTTCTCCATTATACTTCTCTACCAAACCGGCGGCGTCCATACAAACAGGACTTCTGCGGTTTCTTTCCCGGTGTTGACCCAATGATGAGGAATGTCGCCATTAAAATAGAGCGTGTCGCCTTCCTGGAGGAGAAGACGTTCCGTACCGATTTCAAATTCGACCTCCCCTTTTAGCACCAGCACAAATTCCTCTGAGCCTTTCGGGTGCTCCATGGTCCCGGACTTATCCAGCATCCCTCCCGGTTTGATCACGGATAGGAGCGGCTGCATCTTTTTCTGGAATACACCTTTTGTCAGGAGCTGACTGACAACTTCCCCATCCGGGTAATGAATGGTTCGACGATCTGTTTTTCGCAGACACCAGTTGCCCTGTTCCCCCCGGTTATTCCCCCGAAACAGATCGACAACATGCACTTCCAATGCATCGGCAAGACGTCCGAGCATCGATACCGATGGCGCACCGGTCCCTTTCTCAAGTTGAGATATATAGGACTTGGTGCATCCGGCAATCCGGGCAAGTTGCTCCAGAGTAAACCGTTTTTGTTGTCTCAGCTCCTTGAGTCTTTTGGGGAATTCGTCATCCATTAAATTTCAGCACCTATTCAGAAATCAATGTCAGAAGGAAGGGTAATCAGCCTATAGCAGCTAGCAAAATCCCAATTGGGTTAAAAACCAATTGGGCGTTATCTGTTATTCGTTATTTTTTAATCATTAAAAGTGTATTATAAGTAAACTTGTATAATATTAGTTAACCTACACGATCGGTTTCAATTCTGTCAATAAAAATTTAAAATCGGATTCATATCTAATATCACCACTTAATTATATTTAAAAACAAATAGTTAGTTAAAAGCGGCAACTTATATCATAATACCTGAAATTGTTTTGCGGCTTTAATCAATAACCGGGTTTATCAAATACCCGGATTTGGGTTAAATATATGTTGACTCCCGAATATTGCATTGTTAGGTATTTTCAGCTATTGCAGAATATGGATTTTTACTCCGTTCGGTTCCGATGGCTTTCAGGCAAAAAATCCGAACATCGGGTGTCCATTATGCATTAACCTCAAAATAAAAAGGAGATGAAAATGTCAGATTGGTTTCCGTTGGATTTGAAGATTGCAAAACCGCATCCCGGGCATGAAGCACACCTGTGTATGGCCCACAGTGTCGGGTTTGTTGAACATAATCTTCAGGAATATAAAAAGTTTGTTCGCAATGCCAAATTTGTCTGCAAAAATTGCGGCCGCGTCGCCGCCAAAGCGGAAAATCTATGCCAACCTGAAACGTTGTGATTCGTAACCGAACACGGCCTTGAAAGGATATTATGCGCGAAAATGCCCTTAGCGATATAAAAGCCTATGAAATCATTGATAACCGTGGAATGCCGACCATACGGGTGGCGGTTTGTATTGACAACCAATTCTGGGGTCACGCCGATGTGCCCAGTGGATCCTCTACCGGCTCTTATGAGGCCGTGGAATTGAGAGACGGGGATGCCCGCTACCGCGGCAAAGGCGTCCTCAAGGCCATTCAGAACATTCATGACATTATCCTGCCCGAACTCCGCGGCAAAGATGCCGGCAATCTACACGCCATCGACACCCGGATGCTTGAGCTGGATGGGACCGAAAACAAATCAAATCTGGGCGGAAACGCCATCCTGGGTGTCTCTCTCGCCGTTGCCCAGGCAGCGGCAAATGCCTGTGGTAAACCCCTTTATAAATATCTGAATGCGGATGCCCGTGTGTTACCGGTCCCGCAGGCCTGTCTGTTAAATGGCGGTGTACACGCCGGCAACGACCTCGACATTCAGGAATTCTGCGTGATGCCGACCGGTGCCCGAACATTTGCAGAGTCCGTTCAGATTCTTTGCGAAACCTTTTATAGCCTCAAAGACATTTTACTTGATAAGTTGGGAAAGTCCGCCACCAACAGCGGTGAGGACGGTGGATTTGCCCCGCCGATATCCTCTACCCGCCAGGCAATGGACCTTTTATGTGAAGCCATCCAACGCTCCGGTTATACGGACAAAGTCGTTTATGGGCTGGATTTCGCGGCAAGCGGATACTACCATTCAGAAACGGACACCTATGCGTTTGAGGGTTCCCAAAAAACACAGGATGAAATGATTGCGTTCATAAAAGAGCTTCTAGCCGAATACCCATCCATCGTATCCATTGAAGACCCCCTGCATGAAAATGATTTAAAAGGCATGCAGATATTAACCGATGCATTCAGCAAACACCTCATCATTGGCGATGACATGTTCGCCACCAACATAAAGCGCATTCAAAAAGGCCTGGAGCAAGGGGCGGGTAACGCCACGCTTTGCAAGGTCAATCAGATTGGAACCTTGACGGAAGCTTCGGAGACCGTCGATTTTGCGCGCCGGAACAATTTTGCGGTGGTCATGTCCGAGCGATCCGGCGAGACCGAGGACAGTGTGCTGTCCGATATCAGTGTTGCCTTTAATGCGGGGCTGTTTAAAACCGGCGGTATCCGCGGCTCCGACAGGGGAGCGAACTACAACCGCTTCATAGAGATCGAACGCGAGCTGGGTCCTTCCGCTGATTATGCCGGGACCCGATATGGCGAGGTAACGATTTCCGGGTGAAATTTGTATGGACTGATTTCAAAGGAGACATACAGTTGATCAAAAATCGTGCTGAATTACTTTCCCATGGATTTGTCGAAGGCCGGCAGAAGGTATTAGACATTGCCGAACATACCCTAAAGCATGTCGATCCGCTGGCTGCGGTAAAAAACCATGTAAAATTAGACGGCAGCAGACTTCAGGTCGGCGAAGATGATTTTGATCTGAATAAGGTCAATAAGATTTATGCAATTGGGGGCGGCAAGGCAACCTATCCCCTGGCAATTGGATTAGAAGAAATTTTGGGCGATCGCATCAGCGACGGGTTTATTGCCGTCAAAAAAGGGCAGAAGCAGCCCTTTTGCGAAACCATGGGGACCCTATCAAGAATACAGGTGGCCGAATCCGCGCACCCCATACCGGATGAAACCAGCCTGGAAGCCGGTAAGGCCGTATGGCAGATTGCTGAAAAGGCCGGTCGGAACGATATGGTTTTTTGTTTGATGTCCGGCGGCGTTTCGGCCCAGTGCATCTATCCGGTTGAGGGCATCTCCTTAAATGACAAGGTCAGCATTAATCAATTGCTGGTACACAGCGGCGCAGATGTCACTGAAATCATGACGGTCAGGGGACACCTTTCGCGCATCAAAGGTGGCCGACTGGCGCCGCAGATGCTCCCGGCGACCGTCGTCAGCCTGACGGTTTCGGATGAAAAGACCGACTCCATGAAATGGAATACCGATTGGGCCAGCCCGGATTCCACCACCCTGGCGGATGCTGAAAGGGTTCTTAAAAAATATGGTTTGTGGCAAAAGGTATCCGAGCAGGTACGTGATTATCTTTCCCATCCGACGCCGGATAAAGAGACGCCCAAATCATTTTCAAATCAACCTTTATATTACTGTATGGTGGTAAAGACACGCGCGCTCTGGGAAGGGGCCGCGCAAAGGGCGAAAGCGCTCGGTTTAACCCCGCTGTTACTGACAACCCTGCTAAACGGCGAAAGCCGGGAAGTCGGACGCACGATCGCTTCGATTGCAAACGAAATTAAATTGTCCGGCAATCCGGCCCGCCCACCGTGTGCGCTGATCGCCACCGGTGAAACCGCCGTGCGAATCCGGGGGGCTGTTCGTGGCCAGGGTGGTGCAAACCAGGAACTGGCAGCTGGCGCCTGTCTGGATTTAAACGAAACAAGTCCTATCGCGATCTGCGCATTGGATACGGACGGCACCGATGGCCCGACGTCACTGGCCGGTGCGCTTACGGATGGGTCAACGCCAAAAGCGGCGGCCCAAAAGGGATACGATTTGTTTCAAAATCTCATGGAACACGATGTCGCAACCGTGCTGAAGGCCACCGGAGATGCGGTCATCACCGGCCCGACCGGCACAAACGTAAACGATCTGGTGATTTGCGTAATTTTATAGGTGTATATATTGAAAGGCAAAACATCGATGATGGATTTTCCGCACATGATGCGTATCAGACAAAGGTTTGATGATAGCGCTCTAGACGATATCCCCGGGGAAATTGCCAGGCAACTGGCGAACTTAAAGCTGGAATCTTCTGTTAAAAAAGGGCAGACGGTTGCGGTAGCCTGCAGCAGTCGCGGGCTAGCCAATTATGCTGTTATCGTCAAGGCCGTCGTCTCTTTTCTCAAACAATTAAAATTGGAACCCTTTCTCATTCCGGCAATGGGAAGCCATGGCGCTGCGACGGCCGCCGGACAAAAGCGTGTACTCGAACATTTGGGAATTGATGAAAAAGAAATCGCTGCGCCGATTCGATCCTCCCTTGAAATCGTGCAGATTGGTGAGACCGAGGACCACATCCCGGTCTATCTTGACCGGCTGGCATCTGAAGCAGATTATATCGTTCTGATTAACCGCATTAAGAAGCACACCGAGTTCGAACACGAATTTGAAAGCGGCTTGCTCAAAATGATGGCCATCGGCCTGGGCAAGCAAGAAGGCGCCGCCACCTATCACGAGGCCATGCTGACCTATGGTTACCCCGGCGTCATCCTGGCCGTCGCCCGTAAAGTGATGCAGCATGCGAATCTGTTATTCGGCGTGGGAACTGTGGAAAACGGGTATGGGCAAACCGCCCGTATCGGTGTCGGGCTGAAAGAAAACATTGAAGAAATGGAAAAAGAATTGCTCACATCCGCCAAAGCCTACGCACCGTCCCTGCCTTTTGACGAAGCCGACATTATCCTGATCGATGAAATGGGAAAAGAAATCAGTGGTACCGGCTTTGACACGAAGGTGGTTGGACGGATTGGCCTGCCGCTGGTGACGCCAGAACCGGAACGCCCCAGAATAAAACGCATTGTCGTAAGTGATTTAACGGAAAGCTCGGAGGGAAATGCCGTGGGGGTCGGTATCGCCGATATCATTACCCGGCGCCTGTTCGACAAAATTGACATGGATGCACTCAACATGAACACCATCACCGGTGTTTGCCCGGAAATGGGCAAAATCCCGCTGACCGTCAAAAATGATTATGAGGCCATTGAAATTGCCATAAAATGTGTCGGTTTGATCCCCAGGGAAAAATTGAAGATCATGCGTATCAAGAACACAGCGCTGTTAAGTGAAGTTGAAATCTCACAGGCTTACGAAGAGGAAGTCGTAAAGCGCGATGATCTTGAGGTGGTTACCCCCAAAAAAGAGATGGATTTTGATCCTGCCGGTTATCTGAAACCCTTTCTCGGATGAAGTCAACATCATTCCATCGCATAGCTGTGTCACAATTCAAAAACACATCTGATTTCTAACCGTCCTGCCGGACTTGATCCGGCATCCAGAACTGTAAAACTTTGAAAAATCAATGGATTCCGGGTCAAGCCCGGAATGACAAAAGGCTCATTTATGTCGCTTGCGAAATCCGACACAGTCTGATCACGCCTAGATCAGACGCAATACCGGGATTAATAGGCCCGATCGAGGCGCAGAATGTCGATCTTCTGGGTTACCGCGCCCCGACCGAACGTGGCATAATAGACGGCGATCTCGCGCCCCGTGGGACTCCAGGCGTAATCCGAAGTAAGAACGCGCTCGCGGTTTGCTGAGTTGTTTGTTGAAATCGGTAAGTCGGAAAATATTCCCCGTCCGCGTCTCGCGGGCCCACAACTCCAATCGCAGCGTTTTTGCCGTATCCGGCGGGTTTTTCCAATCGAAGCTGCGGCTTGAATTGAACGCTACAAAAGAACCCTTTGGCGAGGGCTCTCCGTGTTCCTCCCAGGTGGCGGGTGATTTTGTAATGTTGACACGCTGGGTTCCATCCCAACGAGCCCGGTAGATATCATCGACTAGAGGGCGCCCGCTTTTGGTGTGGGAAAACCAAATCACATCTGACTTGAGCGCATGAGATTCGAAAAAGCCGCCTTCCCCGCGGTAGAGATCAATACGATTTGTAAGTTTTGCTTTTCCCGAAACGTCGCGTTTGAAGTTCGCAATAGCGAGATGCCAACCGTCCCACGGGTTTTCCTTGCCGGGCGTTTTATGAAAAAGCCGCTGACGGATCTTTCTACCGGTTGATTTGCGCACGGTCCAAAAGAGGCGGTCCCCGCTATCTGAAAAATGTGGATGCAGGCACGCACCTAAATATTCGGTTTCGATAAGCCGTTGCGCCCATTTCCCGTTTGCAGCGATGAGCCATAAATCGTTGTGGATCCCCCAGGAAACAAACTCAAACCGGCTACCTTTATAATATTTCCCTTGTACCTGGATTACCAAAAATTCGCCACTCGGGTGCCAGGCAGGCTGCCCTCGAATTCCTTTCGGCAGGCCCGGTATATTGCAGGTGATGCATCGCTCTCCGCTTCCGTCCGGCCGAATTGCAAAGACCTCGCTGCTGTCGGCGCCCGTCATGCGATCAAATGCAATTAGATTGTTTGCAGCACACCAATCGACGCGGCCGCCGTGCACTGTCAACGCCCGGCGAGAAACCACAATGTTTCCGAGCTCGTCTTCAGCAGCGCTGTTTGTCACAGACCCTTGATTTGATAGACACCCGATGACAATGGCGGCAATTAAGCCGAACGCAAAAGGTAACCGCTTCACCATTCCGCTCCTCCAAATTCACCGTCCCATGATGTAACCAAAAGATTCCAACGGTTATTTAATAAAATAACCAGAGACTCGCCACTCGCCATCATTATCCAACATCGGGGTGATGGTTTCAATTGCAGGTTTCTTATTTTCGAATGATGTCGCAAATTGGATAACCACATACTCTCCATCCGGTGCGCCGGGCAAAGATTGCATGTCGGTTTTTGAACCGAGTTCTCTGGAAACCAGCCCGCCCAACGGATTCCTCACGGCAGTCAGCATTTGCACCCATTTTTCTTTGGTTATGGCACTTTTGAAATACGCCGCAGCGGTTTCCCAACTATCACCATATTTTCCTTCATCAACAAGTGCTAACCATGTTCTTGCTGCCTCCAGAGCTTGCTCTTCTTTTTCCGCACTTGCTATTGAACTGGATGAAAAACAAAGCCCCAAAATAGCGATTCCAATTATCGTATATATCTTTGCATGCTTCATTGAATCTCCTTTGTTTTACTTTTTGCACATAACGCCAATCTTAACAGCAGAAAGGCAAAAAAGACTTCTCGCTTGGCATGGCCGTCCCCGGCCCGGCTTTCTGCTATAATGAAAGGTTCGACTTTCCGTCAAATGCGGTGACCAACTCACCAGGAGTTTTGAAAAAAGCGTGTGCGCCTGAATTCTCTAACTCATCTTTGGTTCCGTACCCCCAAAGAACGCCAAAACCATATATGCCATTCTCAATCGCACCGATAATATCATGCTCGCGATCCCCGATCATCGATGTCTCAGACGGTGCAATCAATTCTCTTTGCAGAATATGGGATATCAGGCTTGTCTTGTCGCTGCGGGTTCCATCGAGGTCGCTTCCAAAGATACGTTTGAAATAGTGGTGTAAACCAAAATGGTCGATAATCCGCTCGGCAAAAACGGCTGGTTTCGATGTGGCAACATAGAGCGTATGGCCATTTTCCTGCAGGACTTCCAGCACTTCAGGAATACCGCCATAGACCTCGTTTTCAAATAATCCAACGGTGCCGAATCTTTCACGATAAAACGCGACGGCCTTTTCGATAAGTGCATCGTCACCAGGGGTAAGCAGCTTCGCGAAGCTGTCTTTCAAGGGCGGGCCTATACACCAGCCCAAACTCTCCCTGGGCGGTAATCTCCTGCCTAACATATCTAACGCATACGAAATGCATTTTGTAATACCTGTAAAAGGGTCAGTCAGTGTGCCATCTAAATCAAATAATAGATTCATTGTCTTTCAGCGGAGTATTCAACAGGGTGAATGTTCTCCGGGAAAAATAATTTTGGGGTGTGGTAACTTCATCTTGCCTGAATTGAGCGATTGTCGAGGTTGCCGCAGATGCAAGGAAAATGTCGTTCCGCTATAGTTCTCTATGCGGGACGGCATTTGACACAGCAGGTGCGGTAAGATCGGCAATCCCGAAGGGTTTTAAATTTTAAAAATGAAAACCGATAGAATTCCTTAAGAATGAAGAATTTTCCCTTTTTAAAATTTAAAACGCTCAATTTAGGACTTATTTGACTTCAACCGACTCGCCATATTTGGGCACCACCACAGAAAAGCCTTCCTCTTTCAAAAACTCGGCAAATGAAAGGATCTGATCTTCTTCGCCGTGGACGAGAGCGATTTTTTTTATTTTTAAATTGGACTTCTTAAGAAAACGCAGCATCTCATTTTTGTCGGCATGGGCGCTGAATCCACCCAGTCTGACAACATGCGCTTTCAAGGGGTACTCTTTGTTTAAGATCCTCACCAGCGGCGCGGCACCTTTACGACCGGATTCTTCATATTTTAGACCCAGGTCAAGAATTCGCCGGCCCAGGGTATTCTGGGCCTGGAAGCCGACCATCAGAACCGTATTTTTATCATTGTGAATTTTGTAACGCAGGTGATGCAGGATGCGCCCGGCTTCACACATGCCGGATGCCGAAAGCACAATGTGCGGTTTGGTTTCGTGGTTGAGTGCGATGGATTCTTCTACCGAACCCACAAAATGGATCTTGTCCATTGAAAACGGATTTTTACCTTTCTTCAGAAAGGCATTGTGGGTTTCCTCATCATAAACTTCCGGATGTTCCCCAAAAACCTGGGTAATTTTGGTCGCCAGCGGGCTGTCCACATAAATCGGCACGCGCGGCACCGAGCGGTCATCGTATAGTTCATGCAGCGTGTACAGTAACTCCTGGGTGCGGCCATATGCGAAGGCCGGAATGATAACGGTACCACCGCGTTCATGGGTTTCAGTGAGCACCTTTTGCAACTGCGGTTTCAAGTCTTGAACCGGCTCATGCAACCGATCTCCATAGGTGCTTTCCATAATCAGCAGATCAATCTGCTGGTCTTCTTCACTAAAATCCAGGGTCGGATCCTCGATAATCGGTTTATCAAAGCGACCGATGTCACCGGTATAGCATACCTGTAAATCACGGCCATTTTGCCGGGCGCGGATCAGCGCAAAGGCCGATCCGAGAATGTGGCCGGCATCATAAAAGGTACAGGTCAGATCCTTGCCGATGGAAATGGGATGCCGGTAGGGATATCCGTCAAACAACTCCAGGGCCTTATCCGCATCAGCGATCCGGTACAGCGGATCGACTCTTTCAAGATGATGGGTTTCGATCAGCTCATCGATCATATCCGTGTTCAGGTCGTGACGGTTTTTCTTTAAAATTTTTTTTATTTCCTTGCTTTTGCGATTGCTGATTCTCGTGCCGCCCTTGGAGCTGTGCCGCTTGCTCAAAGCATTGCGGACGGTCTTATAATTCAAATAGTTTGCATCGGATTCCTGAATATGAGCGGAATCGCGTAAAAGGTATTCACTGGCCGCAGCAGTGGCACGTGTGCAGATAATCCGGCCGCTAAATTCGTGCTTGACCAGCAAGGGTATTCGGCCGGAGTGATCGATATGCGCATGGGAAAGCACAATATTTGTAAGCATTCTCGGGTCAAAGGGGATGACTTTGTTTTTTTCGGCAGCTTCTTTACGGCGGCCCTGAAACAATCCAGCGTCCAAGATGACCCGGTCTTCATCTGTTGCCAAAAGGTGCATGGATCCCGTTACTTCCCTTACCGCGCCATAAAAGGTTACGTACATGTTCAACTCCTCTTCTTTCGTAGGTTCTGGGTTCAGAGGTTCAAAGGTTCAGGGTTGCTGGTTGCTCGCTGCCTCAAGATTTTTGCCATTCCGCAATCCGCAATCCGAATTCCGCATTTAAATAATTTCGTGCCCTTCGGCGGTTAAGGCATCGATCGCTTTTGCAAGATCTTTTTCTTTAACCATGAAATAGTCTGTATCAAACGTCGATATGACAAATACCGAAACGCCGTTTTTGGCCAGCGGTTGGGTTAAGGAGAAAATAATGCCAATTTCAGAAAAGTCTAATAGCCCCTGAACCTTAAAACATCGCCAGCCGGTTTCGCTGGTTGTTCCCGGGGCAAGGCGGGCCTCCGGGCAAACAAGGGTCAATTCCGCTTCGGTGCGGGTGAGCGAATAGAAGCCGACCTCACCAATCCAGTCCGGAAGCGGTGCCGTGGGTTCGAAGCGGCAAACGGCCATCCGTTCGGGGAGTATTTTCAGTGAACGCTTTTTGAGCTTCATATTATATTTCAGTGAATTTGTTAAAGACGGCGTTCAGTGGGATTGCGAATCTATATATGTTGTATTTGATTAAAAAAAACATACAATATATAGTAACAAATATCAAAGGCGAAAATGAATATAATGAAATCCGCTAGAATAAATATGCTGCTGGGGGCATTAAGCGGCCTGCTGTTGACCGGCGCATTTCCCAAAATCGGGCTGGACTGGCTGGTTTGGTTTGCGCTGGTACCGCTGCTGGTGGCAATTGCGAATCTTTCTATTAAACAAAGCTTTCGGATCGGTTTTATCGCCGGCCTGGTTCATTATCTGACACTGCTCTACTGGGTGGTACCCGTCATGCGAACATACGGGTATCTTCCCCTGTACCTGAGTGTTGTGATTCTGTTTCTCTTTGCAGCGGTTCTGGCATTTTTCCCGGCTGTTTTTTCGATGACCCTTGCCGCGGTCGGCATCACGCCTTTGCGGTGTCTGATCACAATGCCCTTGCTATGGGTGGCGCTGGAATATATTCGAACCTTTATTTTCACCGGGTTTCCATGGGCATTGCTGGGGCACTCGCAATATCTGCGGCACCATTTGATTCAAATCGCCGATCTGTTTGGCGCATATGGGGTTTCCTTTTTAATTGTCCTGGGTAATACGGCTGTTTTTCTGGTCATCACGTATATCAGCCGAAAAACGTGGCACAGCAGACCCATTTCAAAGCCGCTGGTGCTTGGCGCAACCGCGCTGTTTGCCATAGGATTCCTTCTCAGCTGGATCTATGGCGCCTGGCGCATTAAGGCAACCGACCATCTGATTGCCGCAGCACCAACTGCGCGGGTTGCCGTCATCCAGGGCAATATCGATCAGTCGGAAAAATGGGACCCTGTGTTTCAAGGCGCGACCATCAAGACCTACCACCGGTTATCGCTTGCAGCAAAATCAGAAAATCCCGATCTGATCGTCTGGCCCGAATCCGCCACACCGTTTTTTTTGTTTTACGACAAGCGTCCGACGGAAAATGTGCTGGCCGGTATTGAACAGGCAAACAAGGATTTTCTCATCGGAAGCCCATCCTTTGTGCGTCAGAATAAAAAGGTCACCTATCACAACAGCGCCTACCTGATTATTCCCGGAACCAAAAACATCAGCAAATACGACAAAGCCCACCTGGTCCCTTATGGCGAATATGTGCCCTTTAAACGCTGGCTGCCCTTTTTAGGCAAGCTTGTCGCCCAGGTGGGTGATTTCCGCCCGGGAACACCCGGCAAGACCCTGCCCTGGAAAGAGTATGCCCTGGGCGTGCAAATCTGTTACGAAATTATTTTTCCCGGTCTTTCCCGGGCGATGGTAAAAAACGATGCCGTCTTGCTGATCAACATCACCAACGATGCGTGGTTCGGCACCACCAGCGGGCCTTACCAGCATTTTTCCATGGCCATATTTCGCGCGGTGGAAAACCGGCGGGCACTCGCGCGGGCAGCCAATACGGGCATCAGCGGCTTCATCGACCCCGTCGGCCGGATTTTAACCTCTACTCCGCTGCTCGAGGAAGCCGCGGTCACCCGGACGCTGCCGTTGATTCACAAAAAAACATTTTACACCCGTTTCGGGGATCTGATGGCGCTGGCTTGCCTGGCAGGCACAATTTTTGTTATACTATTTGAGTTTGGCAAATCCGCGCTTAAATTTCAAAAAAAGCCCCGGTAGATTTATCCTAAGGGGTTTTGGGGCAGCAACAAAAGAGATGGGACGCACTCGAGTTTATTGAAATATGCTTTTTTTGAAGGAGGTAAATAAAATGTCTGTGGAACTTAAACAAAACTTAAAGGATCTTCAACAAAAACTGGTAGACCTGCGGGGCTATCTTTGACCTTGCGGGTAAAGAAAACCGCCTGGCTGAAATCGAACAGGTTATCGCCAAAGATGCATTCTGGGACAATCCGGAAGAAACCAAACCCATCCTGCAAGAGCGCACGTCACTTTCAAATAAAATTGAAAAATTCAAAAAGCTGACGGACGATCTGGAAGAAAATGAAATTCTGCTGGATCTGGCAGTTGATGAATCTGATGAAGAAACCCTTGCCGAAGTCACAAAGCAAATTGCCGGCCTGGATCAGAAAATTGCAGCCCTATCGCTGGAGCTGATGCTCGACGGTGAAGACGATGGTAAAAACGCCATCGTATCCATCAATGCCGGCGCCGGCGGAACCGAAGCCCAGGATTGGGCTGAAATGTTATTTCGGATGTATACCCGCTGGGTGGAGCGCCGCGGTTATCAAATCGAGCTGATTGATTTCCAGCCCGGAGATGAGGCCGGGATAAAAAGTGTGACCTTCACCGCCGGCGGCGAAAATGCGTACGGGTATCTAAAATCGGAAATCGGGGTGCACCGCTTGGTCAGAATATCACCGTTCAACGCCAGCGGAAAACGCCATACCTCTTTTGCGTCCGTATTCGTCTATCCCGAAGTGGACCAGGAAATCGTGGTGGACATTGAAGACAAAGACCTGCGAATCGACGTATTCCGGGCCAGTGGCGCCGGCGGTCAGCATGTCAACAAAACCAGCAGCGCCGTGCGCATCACCCATCTTCCCAGCGGTATCGTTGTGCAATGCCAGCAGGAAAAATCCCAGCACCGTAATAAAGATATGGCTTTAAAGGTATTGAAAGCCCGGCTTTACCAGACTGAAAAACAAAAGCAGGAGGATAAGCTGCAGGAGGTTCACGACGGCAAAGATGACATTGCCTGGGGCAGTCAGATCCGCTCCTATGTCCTGCATCCCTATCAGATGGTAAAGGATCACCGCATCAATATGGATATCGGAAACGTCAATGATGTGCTGGACGGCGGTATCGATCCATTTATCGAGGGGGTGCTGCTGGCCAAAAAGCACAAATAATTTCACTTCGTTCAATGATCGTGCGGCCTGTCAGCCGCACTTTAAGAGCGGTCTTTCAGACCTCGAGGAGCGTTGCTTCGGAACTTGAAGCGCTAAAACTAAACTCATCCGAACCAATATGGCGGCAAAATGCCGCTCCCATTCTCAAAATATTATGTGGGAGTGGCTTGCAGCCACGAATCAAAAACGCGATCTGCTAAGCGGATAACTTTTTTTCCAAAAAAGCAGCAACGGCCAGCCCGTCATGACGTGTCGTTTTCCGCCATGAATTGTCCTCTTAGAGCCATGAAGGGTCGTTTGCCGCCATGAACTGGCAACACACAAAGTCGCCGCAGCGCATAGTTCATAGCGCATAGCCATTATACAAAAGTAAAAAGCCGGACAGATAACAAGCCTGTCCGGCTTTCATTTGTTTATTGATTTAGACAAAAAGTGATTGCGCAAAAGGGTCGTTTCTGAACAGAAACCGACTACCAGCCGAGCGTCAGAAAATCATGCATCGAATTGGCCGCTATTCTCCCGGCGCCCATTGCCAGTATGACAGTTGCCGAACCGGTTACAATGTCGCCGCCGGCCCACACCCCTTTTTTGGTGGTTTTGGCAGTCTTGTCATCCACATCGATGTAGCCCCATTTATTTAAACTCAAGCCCTCGGTGGATTGGGTCAGGATGGGATTGGCCCCGGTGCCCACAGCCACAATCACCAGATCACACTCCAGTTCAAATTCTGAGCCCTCAATCGGAACGGGTCGACGCCGCCCGGAGGCATCCGGTTCGCCCAGTTCCATTTTCAGGCATTGCATCCCGATCACGCGGCCTTTATCATCTCCAATAAATTTCGTTGGCGCCGCCAGAAAAAAGAACTCGACCCCTTCTTCCTCGGCGTGGTGAACTTCTGCGCCCCTTGCCGGCACCTCAGCCCTTGAACGTCGATAAACGATGCGGGAGTTCTCCGCGCCCAAACGCAAAGCGGTGCGGGCGGAGTCCATCGCCACATTTCCGGCACCGAGGGTAACCACATTTTTCCCCTTAATAATGGGCGTATCATACTCAGGGAAGAGGTAAGCCTTCATCAGATTCGAGCGCGTCAGGTATTCATTGGCAGAATAGATGCCGATAAGATTTTTCCCGGGAACATCCAACAGGACCGGTAGGCCGGCGCCAACCCCGATAAAAACGGCCTCATATCCTTCCTCAAAAAGCTCTTCGATCGTGACGGTTCTCCCGACCACCTGATTGCATTCAACCTTAACACCCAGTCTTTCAAGAAAATTGACTTCCTGCGCCACAATATCTTTCGGGAGCCGAAATTCGGGAATACCATATACCAGCACGCCGCCCGACTTGTGAAATGCTTCAAAAACCGTTACCTCATGCCCTTTGGCAATCAAATCACCGGCAACGGTCAAGCCGGCTGGCCCGGAACCCACCACGGCCACTTTTTTGCCGGTGGGATCCGCTTTCGGCGGTAAGGCACCGGTGCCGTTTTCTCTTTCCCAATCGGCGACAAATCGTTCCAGATTGCCGATAGCGACCGGCTCCCCTTTTTTGCCGACGATACACAGGCCTTCGCACTGGATTTCCTGGGGGCACACCCGTCCGCAAACCGCCGGCAGGCTATTTTTCTGCCAGATATGTCGAATGGATTCGGTAAATTTTTCTTCTTTTATCAGTTGGATAAAGCCCGGTATATCAATCTCGACGGGGCAGCCGGCCACACACCCCGGCTTTTTGCATTGCAGACACCTTTGGGCCTCTTTAATCGCTGTTTCCGGACTATAGCCGAGCGGAACCTCATCAAAATTTTTCGCTCGAACCTTGGGTTCCTGCTCCGCCATGGGCTGCCGGGGAATCTTTTCTCTTTTCTCTTTTTTCGTCTCTTTTTCCGCCATATTATCCTCCGCAAACAAAATTAAACTTGAGTAATTCAGTCCAACCGATGATCGTGTGATTGTGTGATTAGGTGAAAAATTTTGCCTGTCAAAAAATTTTTTCAGAAATTTATGAATCCATTATACAAAATTCTTCATAGCACTGTTTCTCATTTTCACAATAGGACTGTAAACGGAGCATGAGTTCGTCATAATCTACCTTGTGCCCATCAAATTCAGGCCCGTCAACACAGGCAAACTTGGTCTGCCCGCCGACGGAGACACGGCATCCGCCGCACATGCCGGTGCCATCCACCATAATCGGATTGAGGCTGACCAGCGTGGGCACATCATATTCTTTGGTCATTAAGGACACGAATTTCATCATCGGAACCGGTCCGATGGCCACGGCTTGCTGAGTTTCTCCTTTTTCCAGCACCTCCTTTAAGACATCGGTTACGAAACCGTGGTGTCCGTAAGAGCCGTCGTCGGTACAGACATGCAGTTCATGGGATGCAGCCTTCATGCGATCTTCAAGAATCAGCAGGTCTTTGGTCCGCGCTCCAATAATACAGGTCACATGGTTGCCGATTTCCTTCAGTGCCCGGGTGATTGGATGCAACACCGCGATTCCGGTACCGCCACCCACACAGACTACATTGCCGACTTTTTCAATATGGGTTGCCTTCCCTAAGGGACCGATCACATCCTGATAGCCGTCACCGACCTGCAGGGTCTTAAAAAGCGCGGTCGACTTGCCAACCACCTGATAGATGACGGTGACGGTTCCTTTTTCAGCGTCCGTTTCGGCCATGGTCAACGGTATGCGTTCACCGGTTTCATTGGCCTTCAGGATCACAAATTGACCGGGCTTGGCCTTGCGGGCGATCTTGGGTGCTTCAATATCGTTTAGCACCACAGTTCCATCCGACATCTCTTCTCTTTTCACAATTTTAAACATGGAAAACCTCCAGACCGTTATTTCGCCGGCGTGATCGTTCACCGACGATTCGGCTAATTCGAGCCGAAGGGAGTTATATTGTCAGAAACAGGGCTTGAAATCAAGGTAAAATCTTGATCATTTAATGGTTCATTGATATAGCTTTGCGGCTAAACAAGTTGATGTTTGAACCCGAATTGATCGTTCAATATTAAGCCTGTCAGGGAGTCCATCAATGAAAATATTCGACAGCCACTGTCATCTGGATGATAAGACTTATCGGAAAGATATTGCCCGGGTGATTGAGCGCGCCCATCAAAACGGTGTAGCGCGAATGATGACGGTGGGGGTAAACAAAAAAACAGCAGTTCGGGCAGTGTCCCTGGCAGAATCCCATTCGGAGCTATATGCCTCGGTGGGATTTCATCCGCACGATGCCAGCCGGTGCAGTGCAGCGAAACTTGATTTTCTGGTAACAGCGGCTGAAAACCCGAAGGTCAGGGCCTGGGGGGAAATCGGGTTGGATTACAACCGCATGTACTCGCCTCGCGAGGATCAGGAAAGATGGTTTATTCGGCAGCTGCAAATTGCCGCTGAACTGAACCTTCCCGTCATTTTCCATGAACGGGATACCAATGGACGTTTTCTTGAGATTCTTAAAACCGATTTCAAAAGCGAAAGCGCCGGTGTCGTTCATTGTTTCAGCGGCACGGCACCGGAACTGGAACATTATCTTGATCTGGGTCTGTACATCGGGATTACCGGTATCCTGACCCTGAGGACACGAGGCGCGGACCTGTGTGAAATGGTCCGCCAAATTCCAGCGAATCGAATGGTTGTGGAGACCGATGCGCCCTATCTGACGCCCGCTCCCGAAAAATACCACACGCGCCGCAACGAACCCGCCTTTGTCAAATCAGTCCTGCTGAAGCTGGCCGAAGTCCGTGAGGAAGATCCCGCTCAGCTGGCGCAGACCATCTGGGACAACACGAACCGATTGTATCGGATCGATTAGCCACATACCACAGAAAAATAAAGCCAATGTAATTAGCCACGGACCCACACAGACCGATACGGACAGCATTTTTCCTCGGAAGGGTCGTCCGAAAAAAAGTTAGTGTGAGTCCGTGTGGGTCTGTGGCTAATTTAATAAATTCAAAGAATTCTGCCTAAGCTGTAATTTATTTCTGCATTAAGTGGGAGACAGCTTGCTCGAGGCCGTCGATGGTCAGCTCAAACATGGGAAATATCTCGCGGATAACGGTAATGGTACGGGTATAGTCCCACATGGAAGCGGATACCGGGTTTAACCACACCGCATGGGGAAATGTGGCGGCAAGCAATTTAAGGCACTCGATGCTTGGCAGGCCACTGCGATCCTCGAGATGAATGGAACCGTCGGTGGCCATAAGCTCATAGGGCGCCATGCTGGCATCGCCCACAATAACCAAGCGGGTTTCGGGGCCAAGACGCACAAGTTGATCAATCGGTTGGGGTTTTTTGTATCGCGCCGTGTCTTTCCAGAGCGTGCCGTAAATGGAGTTGTGAAAAAAATAGGTTTGAACATCCTTAAATTGAGCGCGGGCATAATCGAAGAGGGTCTGCACGATCGGCACATAGGGATCCATGGACCAGCCGCCGTTATCAATGGCCAGAATCACCTTCAGCCGATCTTTGAGCGAGCGGTCAAACACGATTTCGATCTCACCGCCGTTTTTCATGGTCTGATAGATGGTCTCATCAATATTGACCTGATCTTTAGGACCGAAGGGCACCAGGTTGCGCAGTCGCTTTAAGGCTTCACCCATCAGAGCGCTTGTCAGCGGACCGCTCAGGGAATAATCTTTATATCTCCTATCCATTGCCACCTTAACCGCCGACTTGTTGCCGGAGACCCCTCCCACTCGCATGCCGCCGGGATGGTAGCCCGAATGACCCACCGGAGAATAACCGCCGGTGCCGATCCACTTGTTCCCTCCGTGATGCGCTTCGTTCTGTTCCTTGAGTCGCTCTTTGAAATATTGGATTAACTCCTCCGGGGTCAGTTTCATGAGGGCGGATTCATCCATGCCCAGTATTTCAGCCAGCCCCTCGGGATTCTTCAGCCAGCTCTCCAGCATTATCCGGGCCACTTCATCGAGCTCAAGCCCTTCAGGATCCGGCATTTCAGCTCCCTGAAAGCTGTGGGCAAATACCTGATCATAAATATCGAAATAGCGCTCACTTTTAACAAGGATGGCGCGCGCAGCCGTATAAAAGTCCTCTAACGAATTCACCAGCCCGCTGCCCAGGGCTTTGTGAAGGGTTAAAAAGGACGTAGGGCTGACCGGTATCCCGACATCTTTTAATTTGTAGAAAAAATCGACGAACATTTTTCAAATGAGCTAAAATTTAAAATGCCTAAAATGAGCTAAAATCAGAAGTTCTTTTCTCGCTCGCTGTTTATAAAATGTTATAATTCCTTAATTTTAGGCATTTTAGATCAATTTAAGCATTTTAGGCATTTGTAAACAGCACCCATATTTTGATCATTGCCATAGTCTTTTTGATGCTTTTTCCACCGCTATGGGATAGCGTCTAATTGGCCCTTCGGCGACCAATCGTGCTTTGGGCCTTATGAAAATCCTGGCTTTTTTTAAACAGCACACCCAGGTAGGGCAAATCACCCTTTTCCAGTTGTTTGGGGTTAAAATCAGGGTCAGCTTTAAGAGCCCGAATCCAGTTGATCAATTCCCGGGTGGCCGGCCGCTTTTCGATATCATTGAAATCCCGCACGCCATAAAAAGCGGTAATCGCAGTTTCCAGCAGGTTGGAATCGATCTGCGGAAAGTGCACCGTGATAATTTTACGCATCATCTCGGGTTCCGGAAAGGCAATATGGTGAAAATTGCAGCGCCCTAAAAACGGGTCGGAAAGGTCTTTTTTGGCGTTTGAGGTAATAATAATGACCGGGCGGTGCACTGTCGTAATGGTTTTATCGATTTCAATGATGTCAAATTCCATCTGATCCAGAACATCCAGCATGTCGTCTTGAAAATCGGTGTCGGCCTTGTCGATTTCATCGATCAGCAGAACCGTGCGAACATCTGAAGTAAACGCCTGCCCGATTTTACCCATCCGGATATAATCTTCTATGTTGCTGACATCTCGGCTTGAATCGCCAAAGCGGCTGTCGTTGAGCCGGGTCAGGGTGTCGTACTGGTACAGTGCCTCGATCAGCTTCATGCTGGATTTAACATTCAGTACGATCAAGGGCATTTTCAGGCTTTCGGCGATCGCATGGGCCAGCATGGTTTTGCCGGTGCCGGGTTCTCCTTTCAGCAGCAGCGGCATTTCCAGGGCTATTGAAATATTTACGATCTGGGCCAGTTCTTCATCCAGGACGTAGCGGGTCGCACCCGTAAAAGATTCATTCGCATTTTCAGTCATTCGCTACCTCTCCATATTGATTTATTATATTAGCCACAGACCCACACGGACTCACACTAACTTTTGCTCGGCCGACCCTTCCGAGGAAAGATGTTGTCCGTGTAAGTCTGTGTGTGTCAGTGGCTAATCGACCCTATACAATCGGTTCGAATTGTTGCAGATGATCTGTTCCAACTGGTCGGGATCTTCCCTGCTACTTTCGTCGTATCCGCTCCGAAACCTCCCGTGTCAATCTCAACGCCTTAATTGCCAGCCCGGTACTTAACGACCCGGCACCGCAGCTGGGAGTGATCAAAGATTGGGATATCAGTT
>CAVPNL010000024.1:0-16686 GCA_963706575.1 uncultured delta proteobacterium
GGCGTAAACGGCCGAAAATTCTAGTGGTAAGTCAAAAGGCTTTGCAAATCTTAGCGGAACAGATACCGCTCTGAGACCATTTGAAGAATCGAAAGACAGCGTAAATTTTCCGGATATTTTGTACCCCTCTTCAGACGGTTTAACCGTTGCGGTCATATCCGCAAGGTTTGCGCTTATCGGTGCTACCGCCGAAAGACCGGATAGCGTGAGGTTCCAATTCTGCCGGTCGGGTCCTTTGAGGTCAATGATCAAGGGTTTTTGATTATCTGGATTCGCTGAATGGTTCTGGAATTTAAGGTTTTTATAGCGGATATCTATTGCGGAGCCTTTCAACCGGCCGGCGATCGATGAAACCTCAAAAGGCGCGAGCTGTAATTCAGCGTTTGCCTCTAAGCTGGCAAATCCCGCTATGCACAACTCATCTATAGGTTTAACTATATCGGCAAATCTTAGCAGATCCAGCTCTTTGGCCGCTAGATGAGAT
Source organism: uncultured delta proteobacterium (assembly GCA_963706575.1). GTDB lineage: Bacteria > Desulfobacterota > Desulfobacteria > Desulfobacterales > JAHEIW01 > JAHEIW01. The sequence goes on from CAVPNL010000024.1 coordinate 485, forward strand.
ACGATCCGATTTTGCTCCAAATCCATTTGGGCTGAAATTTTTAGCATCTGTCCGCGTGGATACAGACGGGCGGTCGCGTGCAAAGCATTTACAGTGCCTTTGGCGGAAACCATATCGATTTCAAAAGGAATTCGATATTCTCTTTCATTTGTGATGCCAATCAGCATGCCGTTGTTTATTTCAATGCGTTGCGGGAATAACGGGTAAGATGGGTTGGCAGCCGTTTTATCCTTCTGTTTGTCCGATTGGAGTTTGGCTAAAAATTTCGCCAAATCAAAACCGCGCAAGCCCAGCTGGCCGTTTTTATATTCGCAATAAAGCTCAACACCACTGGCCACAATTCTTTTAATCTTTTTTTGATAAATTCCCCCGGGCGAATAATCGACATGAATGGAGCGAACAACCAATGCGGGATTCTGAGCGTTTCCGATTCGCATTGATCCCATGTCTGCTCCCGCTAGGTCCAGCTCATGGACTTCTACAGTAAAATCAGGAATTCCGGCATCTTTTTTTAAGATGGAAATGATTTTGGATTCCAGAAAACCGGGAAGAAGATATGAGGTCAGAAAAATTAGACCGCTGCCGATTACGATAAGCAGCAAAAAGAAAATAATCGGTATGGCTATTTGACGTTTTAAAGGCATTTGATGTCACTTATTTTTTTCTCTGAATAAAAGAGCTGCGGGTCATCCCCGCCCCGATTGAATCGTATAAAATCGTTTTTGCGGATCTTAATTTTTCAAGGTTCTGGTTGATAGGATAACCCTGAATTTTATCCGCACGCAGCTGCCTGCGTTCGAGGTCATACGGCAGTCTCTGCATACAAACCACCGAGCAATTTCCGCGCACATGAATATTGGTTACCATTTTTTGGGCGATAAAATCTGTCGCGGCTTTTTTTAAATCCTTTTGGTCGCCTCCCAGGACCTGTTCAAGGGTTAACGGGATCATGGCAAAATTGGCCTGGTGTTCTATCAGAAGGTCAATGTCATCCATGGCCAGATTGTTGGCCGACATTAATGTATCCAAATGATATCTAGCGCCGCGGGTGGCGTGAAGGAATACGCCTTTCCCATCCATTTTGCCAAACATATCCTCTCGGACTGTAAACGGCCTGACTTCTATATAGTGGGCGAAACAGCCGTGGGTCCTTGTCAGGCTGTCAACAATACCATACCGGGGTCTGAAATAAGAACGGCCCTCGCCCTTGTGCAGTGAAAGCACAACGTTATGGTCAGGCGCAAGGTAGGCCGCGACAATGGTCTTGTATTTGCCGGATTTCACATAAGCGTCGGCGATTTTTGCAATGGAATCCGGCTGGCGGTCAACAGTCATAACATCAAACGCAAAGGCATTGACGTGTTGATCATAAAAGGCCAAGGCATTGCGAAAGCGTTTAAATGTCCCCTTTGCAACTTCTTCCGGATTCATTTGCTCAACATAATGATGTTGAACTCTGGCGGCAGTTGCCGGAATACGATGTTCAAGTTTGCCCAGCTGATTGTCAATAATGATGCCATCGATTTTATTATCGCTTTTTATTTTTAGCAGCGCCGTTGCAATGTTGCGCGCAAAGTCTTCACCGGCATTAAATTCTGCCTTTGCGGTTATAACGCCGGATGCGGCATTTGATACAAACGCTTTGGTTTCAAGTACGGTGGCCAGGGCATCATCGCCAAAAATAATATTGGCGGTATCGTCCGGTGGGAAGGCTTTGGCGCGATGCACATTCTCTGCACCGACAATGATCGATAGATCTCGCGGTCGCAGGATACCGGCCAGCGACATCATAAACACGAACTCAACGGACACATTAAAGCCCGGGCAGCCGGCATACAAGTCGAGTACCAGTGCGTCCGGACAATCGCCTTGCACGAGCTTAAACGGATGCCGGATAAGGGGTCCCGGGTCGAATCTATCTTCGCCGACATTGGTGGCCCCGATGATCAGCTTGATACGGGCAGGATCGATATTGGATGTTTGCAACAGGTCCTTAAAAGCCAGGACACCGATACGTTCATCCTCAGAAGCCAGCATCCGTGTGCGCACACCGATTCTTTCTTCGATGGTTTTGTTGTTGACCGGTATGTCGCCCTTGAACATCAGGCCTTTATTTTCATAAATGGAATTGTCAACGAGCTTGCCCCCGTTCCAGGCACCCTGGGCGATGATTTCTAAAACTATATCTGGTGCCAAAGTTAACGCCTCCTTAATTTAATCGATAGTGGATTCGAATTTTTTAATCACTTCATATGAAATGCCTAAAATGATCTAAAATGCCTAAAGTTGAGGAATTCTATCATTTTTAAAAGACAGAGCGTGAGCGACACCATAAGTTTAGGCATTTTAGCTCATTTGTTTTTTGATTATTTTGAATTGGAAGAGGATACTGCCCTCGGATGCTAGACATTGAAGCGAAATTGAATAATATCCCCGTCCTGCACCTCGTAAGCTTTGCCTTCCAATCTCACGGTCCCCCGCTTTTTGGCCTCGGCATAACTGCCGGCGTCCGTCAAATCCTTAAAAGATACAACCTCGGCGCGGATAAACCCTTTTTTCATGTCGCTGTGGATGACCTCCGCTGCCTCCAGGGCCGGGGTTCCATTTCTTAAGGTCCAGGCCCGGACTTCATTGCTGATAATGGTAAAAAAAGAAATCAGATTTAGAACCTGATAGGACTGTTGGATGACGCGATCCATGGCGGATGCCGGGATATTAAATTCATTCAGAAATTCGGCAGCTTCGTCAGCAGGCATTTGCGCTAGTTCCTGTTCCAGTTTACTTCTGACCACCAGGCAGGCCTCTTGGGCGATGAGGCCTTCGGCCTCCGGCAGGCGATCATCATCGTCTTCGTTGTTAAACAGGATCAAAACCGGTTTGGCGCTTAAAAAGGTAAACCCCCTGAGTTTGGGAGCCGAGGATAGGTCCGGTCTTTTTCTTAATGGCATTTCACTTTCAAGGCATTGCCGGCACTCCAGCAACAGGGCCTGTTCTTCGGCGTCCATTTTTTTGCCGCGTTGGTGGTCCACTTCGATGCGTTCGATGCGTTTTTCGGCAACCATCAGATCGGCCAGAATTAACTCCTGATCCAGCCGCATAAAATCTTCCGCCAGCGCCGGTTTTTCAAAGCCGTAAGCTGCATGATTTCGAACGACATGCAGCAGCGCATCACAATCCCTTACCGATGTCCAGCGACTCGACTCGCCGGGGCGGTCTTTTTTAATTCCGGGCAGGAAATATTCCACCTGGGCATAAATGGTCTTTTGAGGCTTAAACATCCGGCTGAGGGCATCGACACGGTCATCCGGAACGCGGATGGCGGCAATGCGGTCTTCGCCCCTGTGTTCGGCGCCGCTAATATTTTTAGTTAAGGCATCGAAAACTGTTGATTTGCCGGCACGCGGCAGGCCAATGATTCCAAGTTTCATCTAAAGGCCTCAAAAAATTCTTCGGATCGTTTCGATTTTATAGGGATAGCGGGTGTCAAACGTTACACCAGAAATCCCCTTCAAGACGAACACCCTGGACGTGCCTTAGACCCTACCATTGGCAGCGGAGATGAAGCAAATAAAAATTAAATTTATGGTCAGCCGCGCGGTCGAAGCCGGTTTTGAAACCACTTCTATGTTTTTGTTGATGATTCTACGGCGTCGGTTTCAATTCCAGGGGCTGCATCGGTCGGTGATATTTGCCGGCGGAACGGATTGTTGAATATGAATACAGTGATAATCGGCAGGACAAGGCCCATGGCGCTGACCGTTATCATCAATATTCCCAGCTCTTCGTATTGGCCCCGCGGGATGGTGAAAATTTTATTTAAATAATTGGTGCCAAGGTTGCTGGCGGAAAGGGCCAGATTGGTAAAGGCTGCCATGACCGCAAAATAGGTGGCTTTTTTGTCCCGCGGCGCCTCCTTTGCAATCCACGCCAGCATGGGAATCATGGCCACCTGACCCAGCGGTGAGTCGGCCATGGTATCGATGATGGCGATGGTGCGCGCGCCAAAGCCGAAATGGGCCTCGGTCCAGACATGCAATCCAAAGTACATGCCGATAAACGGCAGAATCATTATGGTTTGGTAAACCGATAAAAATACTACCAGATACGGCACCGGATGACGGCCCATCCAGCTACGCAGGGCAACCATGCCGGCGATGGCCAGCAAAGAGGCGATCTGACGCAAGGTGCCGAGAAAAGCCTCATTAAAGCCCAATACGTCGATTTGCCACCAGAGGGCTCCTGGACCGAATGAAGGAATGGCCCGAAAGACAAAAATAATAACGGCGATGCCGATGATTTCACGACGTTTGATAGGATCCATTTCCCGCACCAGCTGGTGAATCAGATATCCGATAATACCCAGGGACCCCGCAAAGATGATTTCTTTTTTTAACTGCAGGTCTGAAAGCCCCAGCAGCAATGTCATGATCACAAATATCCCGCTGCCGCCTAAAATATACCAGTTGGGGGGGATGCGGGCGTCGTGCGTCTGCAACATTGTATCGATTTGTTCTGCAGAGAAGCCTTCTTGCCGCAGTTGATGATGGCGACGCCGGGTCGTCCAGCTGCCCAGGGTAACCCCCAAGACAGAGATGAGGGGTATGACCAGAGACCACTTGTACATGATCTCGTAGGAGAGTATGCTTGCCAGCCAGCCGCCGAGTCCGGCCACCAGGGCGCTGCCGCCGATGATCGCCATGCGCCCCAGGGTCTGCATGGTGACATGCATGCGCTGCAGTTTTGCATCCGCTATGGGAGAACCGGCTTCATCGACTGCGGGCACGGCTTCAACGGTCATGGCGTCCGCTACAACGTCCTGCAGGACGAAACCCACCGGGGACAGCAGCACCGAAATGATGTACCAGATATCGACCGGTAAAAATGATGCCATCCACTGGGTATGGCCGGTCAATCCCACCATGATCAGTAAGCTGAGCGCCATCAATGTTGCCCCGAGATAGACAAAACCGGCTTTGCGACGCCAGAACAGATCGACCAGATGCCCCAATGGCATCTTTAAGGCCCATGGCAAGCCGGCCCAGAAGGCCAACCCTGCCAAAAATGCAGCCGATAATCCCAATTGTTCTTTGACAAAAAAAGATTCGATGATGCCGGTAAATCCGGATATGCCGGCTGCCAGATAGACCATCAATGGCGGCAAATAACTCCAGCGCATTTCACGGAAAATCCCTAAAAAATCCTGCGTAAACCAGATCCGGAAGCGGTGCGTGATGCGAGTGTTTTGGGTGTGGGCGGATTGTCTGGCAGTCATGGTTCCTTTTTGTCGAACAAATTCGGTGGATCGCGTTTATCTTTATTGAGGACCAGCATGAGGACGCTTACGAGGATAGGCAACATTTCTGCGTTTCGTCTCAGTTTGAATTGAACGCCATTTTTTTTAGACTTCAACTAATTAAGAAGACGGACGGCGCTCTTTTAATTCCGGAATGTCCGGCAGGGAGATGGTGCCCTCCGACTCAAATGGCAGCACACCGGGAAAGGTGCCTGCTCCCAGGCGCAGCTTGCCCTTAATATGATAACGCAACTGCTCCTGGTCGTGCATACCAACTGCGCTCTTTATGATGTCGATTACCGATGAATATACGCGCAGCGGCAGAAGGTCGGTGCCGTAGGCCGGGATCTCGACATCGGATTCTGAGACGCCAAAGGCAAATGGTTTGCCGTTGATTTCTATTTCACTTTCGACGCCCTTGATCGTTAAGGGCGTATCATTGGTGTTAAACACCCGCAGCTGTATCTCAAAGACGGTTTCAAGGAGATTAAACGATTCCGGGCGAATATTGGCGAGTTTGACGCGCGGCGGCTCAAGGCGTTTCCCCACACCTGCACAGGCAGCCATAAATGCCAGCATAAAGACCGCAGCGACAATCCATTTGCATAATCTGGAATTTTGCATTATTGGTTCAATATTCCTTTCAGGATGCCCTTGCCTTTTTCCTCAAGCTTTTTTTTGTCCAGTAATTCTTCGGGTTTTTCGGTCCCCTGTAGCGCATCTTGCAATTGCTTTTTGGCTACTCCAGCAAGGTCCGGTCGAAACTGGGGTTTTGCAAATGTCCCGGTTACCAGTACCGGGACCATGAGTCCCGTGCGATCCGAGGTATCCCCCTGTCCTTTGATGGTCCCCACCACTTTGGGCTCCACCCGAAAGTCCAACGTTTCTTTTACCAGATTGGCATCTCCGGCTGCAATGACCCGAATGAGCGGTGATTTCAGGCTCGTTTGGGGGGTATGAACAAGGCCCTGGGTGATACTGAAGGGCGCATTTAGTTCTGCAAAATCGGTTCGCGGTCGTTGCGCAGGTTTTTGTTCCAAACCAAAAGCGGACTTTGACATTGCGGACCATGCCGGCCAGATCAATACCGATGATGGCGCCGTCGTTAAATTGCAGCTGGCCGTCACCATTCAGGGTTTGCTTTATCGTATCGGCGTTATCGCCGGACATGGTCAGTTTGAGCTGGGCATTGGTGGCGCCTTCTAATATGTCTTTTTCTAAAACATCTCTGAGCAATGGTCCAACCTGGATATTTTCAACATTAAGGCTTAGACTGCTTTTGGGCGTATTTGTCTGCACATTAAAATTTCCAGCGCCAGCAACATTTCCCTGGTACATCTTTAATTTCATGGGGTCAAGATTGAACATTCCGTTTTTGGCCTTGATTTGAAGTTGCAGATCTTCGATTTTGGCTTTATTGATGACAAGTTGCCCAATCTGAATCCGGCCGTCTAAAATAAGTTTGCGCAGGGGTTCATAATCGGCGGCCTGCTTTTGCGTCGGTTTTTCAGCCGCCGGTTGCTGCTTTGATTTGGGGGGTAAATAACGGTCTGCATCAATGCGGTCCAGATTTAAATCGAATGTCAGATTGGGTCTCGAAAAATCAGAGGCGTTCAGCGAAAATTTGAGCGTCGATTCGTCCAGGTTGAGAATTCCGTCCGAAATCACCAATTTTTTTTGATCCCCTTTGAGATTCGCCTTTAGGGCCACACGACCCAATGCATCCGGATCGGAAGTCGCGACGGGAAACTCCTGGCCCAAGGCCGCCATTAATTTTCGTGGGGAAAACGCTTTGATCTCGACGGCCATATCGACGCCCGGTATTGCGCCGGGGTTCTTTACCTTACCCTTGAGTTGCAGGGCCAGCTCTTTGAGTGCCTTGATGTCAAGATCCAATGGAATCGTTGCCTGCTTAAAATCTTTGCCGACCGGTCCCACCGTGCCGTCAATGGACAGCGGCTGATTATCCAGGAGGGCAGAAAATGAAAGTGTGACCGGACGCTCCAGGGAAACATCTTTTAATTTTAAGTTGACCGCTGTGATTTCTTTGCGGGTATTGGCGCTGTGGTCAATCCAAATAATCGAACCATTTGCAATTGAAAACTCACCAACTGTCAGGTCCTTGATCGGCAGCCCGGCTTCTGCTTCTTCCGGTTTAGCCGCCTTGCCAGCTTTTTCAGCCGCTGGTTTTTCCTTGGCATCTTCTGGCTGGGCCCAGTTCACCTGCCCGTTTTTGTTTTTCACCAAGGTAATGTTGGGTTCATTTAAAATAAATCGCTTGACTTGAATATCTTTAGAAATCAGGGGCAGGAGTTTTACGCGGACTTCAAATGATTTGACGGTGACAAGCTCTTTTTCCGAAAATCCAGGGGTGTTTCCTAACCGCAGATCAGAAAAGGAAACACCGGCCCAGGGGAAAAGGGATAAGCTCAGGTCATCGCCCACCGAAAAGGGCCGACCGGTGGCCTCAGCTACTTTTTTCTCCAATTGCGGCTTGTAATCCCGGATGTCGATGAATGCCGGTGCGATTAACAATACGGCGATAACCAGCACGACCAGACTGGCACAAATAATCAGCCCCCACTTGATGGCTTTGTTCATGGTATGCCTCCTTTATCAAGGCTAGCGGAAATTTAACTTCAGCTAACGTATTCACCCTATTCTGCAAGCTGTCAAGATTGTTCCAAACGAGGGTGCACTTGGGACAATTTCAATCTGAACGACTTAATATAACAATTAATTTTCAGTTTTAAAATGAATCTTCTATTTCTTCTTTTTCGATACTAATGCTTCCTGCAGTTTTTCTCCCAAAGCGCCCAGCGACGATTGATCCTCCTTGGCGAACTGCTGCCAATCCTGTTCATCGCCGGATGTCCCCGGTGCCAGCGTCATTTTCCGTTCTTTGGCTGAAATCTCTGTGATGACCACCGGAATAGCATTGCCGTCTTTAAGCTTTTCGATGACGGCGGATTGAGATGACTGACTGATTTTTGATTTTGGGAGCAGACCGGTGACGCCGGGTGAAAGGGTGATAAAATAGCCGAATTTTTCCTTCTTTTCGATAACGCCTTCGACCCTCTGGCCGACCGAATATTTTTGAGGCACCTCGCTCCAGGGGTCTCCTTCGGCATCGCGGATACTCAACGAAATCCTCCGGTTTGCGAGATCCAGATCCTTTACCAGAACGAAAACACTTTCGCCGGGGCTTACGATTTCTTGCGGTTTCAGGATTCGTTTTTGATAACTCATTTCACTGATATGGACCAATCCTTCAATTCCATCCGCGATTTCCACAAAGGCACCGAATTTGGCACAGCGCGTGACTCTACCTTTGACTCTATCACCGGTTTTAAAGTGATCATCTACATTCAGCCACGGATCATCGGTCACTTGCTTGATGGAAAGCGAAATTTTAAGGTTATCTGAGGCGTTGGGCGTCTCGATATCAATTACTTTGACCCGCACCGGGTCACCCATGGAACCAAAAGTTTGCGGATCCTCTACCCTCGACCAGCTCAGTTCGGATACATGTACCAAACCGTCCACTCCGGGGTGTAATTCAACAAAAAGGCCGTATGGCATCAGCTTTGTGATACGCCCATTCAGCACGTCGCCGTTCTGCAATCCGGCACAGAATTGCTTTTTAGACTTTTCCAGCTCCTTACTCAACAAGGCTCGCCGTGAGATGACAATGTTTTTATCGCGCGCGTCAACCTGGTTGATTAGAAACGGATGCGTTTGGCCCACATAGTCCTCGAGATTTTCAACAAAATTTATATCAATCTGACTTGCCGGGCAAAACGCCTTTCTGCCCATAACCTCAACACGCAGTCCGCCCTTGCATGTTTCCAAAATCCTGCCTTCCACCGGGACTGTGTTTTCATAAGCCTCCTTAAGCAGATCAAAACTGCCCGGGCCTGAAAAGGCCTTTGAAAGTTTGATTTCATCTTCACTAAGCCCGACGACATATAATTCGACCGTATCGCCCTCTTTGTGCGGCAGCTGTTTGTCTTTATCCAGCATTTCGGCTGTTTCAACGATGCCGTCAATCTTGTTGCCAATGTCAACAAAGATATTGTCTTTGCTGATCGAAATAATTTTTCCCTGAATCTTGTCGCCAACCTGCATATCTGTCTTTTCAGTGGGACTGTAGGCATCTAGCAGAGTGGCAAATGCTGCTTCAGGAGTTGCATTTTTATCATCATCTGTCATTATTTGGCTCCTTGTGGAAAATGGAAAATTGTGTCCACCATTCCCGTGGCAGATACTTTCGCAGAAGCGGTTTCAATCCGCCTCCGGCGGACTAAGGCCCTTGAACATGACCTGAGGTTTTGAAACCACTTCTAATCTAACAACTGAGTGCTTCAGTCGCAAGGATATTATGCGACCCGGTTTTTTGATTTGTGCTGTTGACTTTTTTAGCATTTATACTCAGAATAGCATCCCCGTGAAACTGGTTAACGCATAACCCATAATTTGATTCATTTTACCAGGAACTTATCTCAAAAATAGGATTTTGGTTCAAGATCGCGGCGGGGCCGAGTTTTCCAGCGTTACTGGATTCCCCGTCTGATCTTACACTCTTTGTGGGTCGCAAACCGCAGGCATACTGTTGTATGTCGAGGATTTGAAACGAGGCACCAACAAAGATATTGGGCCAAAAGACATTTTTGAGATGAGTTCTGATAGAATTTCAAACCAAGGGACTTTAATTATGAGTCAGCAAGGGCAAAAGTATTTGATGGAGAGCGATGAAGAATCTGTCCGACTTGATCTGAAAACGGATACTGATGCGGTTGAAAAACAGGCGCTCTGGGCCGGGATTGAGCCGGGCATGCGCATTGCTGATTTAGGTTGTGGCGCTGGAAAAACCACTTTTGTACTGAACAAACTTGTTGGGCCGGCTGGATCCGCCGTCGGGATCGATATGTCTCAGCAGCGGCTTGATTATGCTGAAAGCCATTATAGTCACGCGGGAATTGAATATATGTGTAAAGATATCCGTGAACCGTTAAATGATCTTGGAATGTTCGACTTTATATGGGTGCGGTTTGTTCTCGAATACTATCGTCGTGAGAGTTTTGATATTGTAAAAAATATTTCAAAGATCCTCAAACCCGGCGGAATTTTATGTCTGATTGATCTGGATTGTAACTGCCTGCGTCATTTCGGTCTCTCTGAGCGGCTCGAAAAGTATCTAATCGAAATTATGAAAATTATGGAAAATAAGTATAATTTCGATCCTTACGCCGGAATAAAGCTTTACTCCTTTCTTTATGATTTGGACTATGCGGACATCGAGGTCAATGTTACCCCGCATACCCTGATTTACGGAGAATTAAAAGAGACGGATAATTTCAACTGGACCAAGAAAGTGGAAATGGCGGCAAAGGCTTCTGGATGCCGGTTCCAAGATTACGAAGACGGGTACGAAGGCTTTTTCAAAGAGTTTACGGATTTTTTTTCGGATTTCAGAAGATTTACCTATACACCGTTAATTTCCTGCCGGGGGCTCAAATCCTTGCCATGAACATCTAAATAAATCGTAGCAGCCTGTTAAGATACCTGAAGTACTCATCCGAACTTTTCACGCGGCATACCCACAGGTTATAAAGCTTCTCATAGACAATGCCTTGCTCATCAGCATAGGACGCGGGATAAAGAAGAATGGCCATTTCTTTTTGTTGAAATTTTTGGCATAAAAAAGAAGATATTGTATTGATTACGTCGGACGTCAGTCCCTTTGGATCTAGCGCGAACACCTTGATGCAATTCGTCAAATCAGAAAGATTTAAACCCACATCGGATATTACGGCCGTAATGATGGCTTTTAAGTTGCCATTTTCTTTCAAAGAATAAAAATGCCTTTCCCGTGTAAGGCCCATCCGGTGATATTGCGCGCCAAGACTATCGCGGCCAAATTTATCCGCTTTCATATCTAGGGCTTCTAACATAAGGCCTCCGGAACGGTCGTCATAGAAATCTTCGAGTTCTTGAAAGTCTTCAGGTCGTGTAACAGAAAACGTCCAACCCTTCGGCAAGGCCGGCATATGTCTGGATGTATTCTGATAATGATAATATGCGAACCGATCAATTGAACACTCTTTTGGATTATTTATACTTTTGGCGGCGCCTCCAAAAATCCGGCTCGGAAATTTGTTATTCGGCCGGTAATAGCAGATCACATAATCCATATGGAGCGAATAAAGGCGGTTGGAGTCATTGAGCATACGTCCGATCTGATCGAGTACCACCAGTCCGGCTTTATTGTGCGAAGATTTTCTGGAGGCATGATGTTGAATCAGCCACGTGCTTTCGTAAAAACGAATCATAGCCATGTGGCCTAGAATGCGACCTTTGTCCTGATATATGAAATGTCTGGCAATGTGAGGATTGTTGCTGTACAGTCTTTCATAGGTTTTTTTTATTTTGTCTTTGTTTTTTTGAATAAATGCGTATTTGTCAGGGTAGATAAATCCGGTATCAAAGAAGAAATCCCATAGTTCATCTAGATTGACGTTGCTGCAAATATAAGAGTTTTTATCTTTGGCCTGATCCAGTAACGCAACCAGCTCGACATGATCCTGAATATCCATATCCAGCAGCGCCAGGCCGCATTTTATCCTTCTACCGCCTGTATCGGCATTCCCAACTTTTTGATAGACGACCTGAGCACGGCATTGGAAACGAAAACTGTTGGCAAAGCTCAGTTCGAGTTTCGGTAGGATCAAACCCGGTAAAAGCACGGCGTTGTGTTCATCTTCTTCCACTGAAAATCCGGAACCGGACAAATCGATAGCTTTAAGATCAAATATCTTTTTGGTAAATGGGTGTCGGAAGATAATGTTCGGTGAGGGCGTTAATTCATATCGATGGCTGCGAAACTCTTTATGTTTGAACCGCTGGATCTCGCGCCTGAGTGGTTTCAAAATATAGGTGCCGGTATTCTGAGCGGTTGTTTGCCGAATAATTTTACATTCACCGGTGTAATACGTTTCCGTTGCGTCAGATAATATAAGACTTGCCGGGGATTCCGGATTTATCCACTCAAAGGTCTGAGGAGGCGCGGTCTTAAGCTCGATTTTAAATGAACCGGCATTAAAATCCAGCAGGGCACCGGAGAAAAGTGAGCTGCTTTGAATCAGCTGCGCCGTTATATTTGTACAAAGGTGCCGCATCGCCTTTCTGGAGCTAATTTCATAACCATTGTGCGGCAGAAGAAGGCTGATGGTTTCTTTATCCATCCGGATGACTTCAGGCTCCACCATTATCAGTTTTTGGCCGTCCGGAATCAAAATATTTTTAAATTCGTAAAATTTTAGCACTTGCAGTATGTCTTCTTCTTCGGGCCATAAACAATCCAGTAAATCTCCAAGGCACGGTTGTGGCCTGGCGAATAATGTAAGCGTTTTGCGATAAGTACGGTGTTTAAGATTAATAAGGAGGGTGTCGTCCTGGAAATTGATGTAGTTAATTTTGTTGACGAGATGGTCTTTATCGACCGGTTTTCCCTCTTCCTGGTCCCTGTCCTGCTCCTTTCTTTGAGTTACCTCATAGATGTCCATCTTTTCTTCTTTGAGAACTTGGGTGTTGACATCTAATTGAGGTGCGGAGCTTGTATTTTGCGATTCGCTGGTTTCGGTGCCTGGTGCGATGAGCTTCAGGTTTTTTTTCGCGGTTTCCATTTTTCCGCCTCGTCTGCTAAACGAATTCGCAATAGAAGCACCGTGAGGTCCCATTTATCCAGCATTTTCAGCTATGGAAAAATTTAACGGGTGCAGGCCATTGGTCAGTTAAGGGTTTATGTAGTTATTACACCGCGACGGTCTAAGTATAAAATCTTTTTGAGCGTTAACATATAAAAATAGTGCATACAACAAGTATTTTTGAAAAATAATAATTATTTTTTTGAATTTCATTTAGTTATTGGTGATTGACTTTGATAAATAATGTTAACTATAGCCGGAAAAATAAGATTGTAAAGCATAAAATGAATACTATATGCAGTCATTTTTGAGAGCTACCAGATATTGTGCTTTTTTCATTGAGTCAGTCAAAATATAGACCGATTTTTGATCCGGGCGGTTGCGATTTTTGATCCGAAGTTTTATATTTTACCAGCAGCCAAAAGTTACCTAGAACGTGAAAGGAACCAATTGTTATGGGCAATCAGATAAGGACCACAATCCTGCTGGCCGTGATGACGGCGTTGATTTTGTGGATTGGCCAGCTATTCGGCGGTCGACAGGGTATGATTATTGCGCTTTTGCTTGCCGCCGGCATGAATTTTTTCAGTTACTGGTATTCGGACAAAATCGTATTAAAAATGTATCATGCCCAGGAAGTCAGCCTGCAGGAAGCCCCGGAGCTTTATGAATTGGTCCAAACGCTTTCGCGCAATGCCGGTCTTCCGATGCCGAAGTTATACATAATTCCCAAAGAAGCGCCGAACGCTTTTGCCACCGGCCGCAGCCCGGAACATGCCGTGGTGGCGGTTACCCGGGGGTTGCTTAATATAATGGATCGTGATGAGGTGACCGGCGTGCTGGCCCACGAAATGGCCCATGTGAAAAACCGCGATATTTTAATCGGCAGCATAGCGGCAACTATGGCCGGGGCCATAATGGTCCTGGCGAGCATGGCGCGCTGGACGGCCATATTCGGCGGCGGTGGCAGCAATGACGACGAAGGCGGAGGTGGCGCTATTGGTCTGATCGCGATGTCACTTTTGGCGCCATTTGCGGCCATGATTATTCAGATGGCCATATCCCGTTCGCGAGAATATTTAGCGGATTCGACCGGTGCAGGTTTTGCGGGAACACCGGAAGGATTGGCCCGTGCGCTTGATAAACTTGGTCGCTATTCTAAAAAGCTGCCGTTGAATGCCAATCCGTCGACGGCACATATGTTTATCGTGAATCCGTTGTCGGGCAGAAGTTTAATGAGTTTATTTTCAACCCATCCACCGCTGGGAGAGCGCATTGCGCGTCTAAGGGGGAATTCCAAGCCATCAAGTCCGGTTTCTACATCTGGTGAGGACTCCCGGGAGGCCAGGGCCAGGGCTATGTGGGATCGGCTTTCAGAGTAATAACTGAAGGGCTTGCATTTAGATTTCACCGCAGAGACGCAGAGGGCGCAGAGATTTTTTCTAGTTCTGAATTCCTGAGAGGGGAAATCAGAACAAACAACCTGAATGCGGCGGCAAATAAAACTTCAACGGTATTACGTACCGCAGCAGGCGGCGGCGTTCTTGCCTTTGATCCAGGTTTGAATTATATAGGCGGCACACCCGACCCCAGGGGTCACGGCGATCGCTTCAGTGGGGCAGTTTTGGGCACAGGCACCGCACTCCATGCACCCGTCTAAATCATGAATCCGGGCTTTTTGGCTGTGGAGTGAAAAAACCCCGTGGGGGCATACGATTTCACACATGCCGCAACCCACACAGGCCTCATCGTCCAGCCTTAACGTTGTCACACCCGGAAGGTATCTGAAATTTTCCATAGGGTGCAATCCTATTTTTGGTTATCGAGGACGAGAACGAGGACGAGTAGGATTTAAGATTATATCTGCATCGTCCTCGTCGTCGTTCTCGTCCTCGGCGGTGATATTTAGCCTGAAAAGGCCGATGCAACCCAGGCGACCATCGCCACCAACAGAGCCGCTGCCTGTAACGGTATGGCTTTGCGCATTTCTTTTTCGACCCCCGAAGGGGAAGTAAAGGGCGTTGATCCGGTAAAATTCATCGCCAGGTAAGAACTGACGGCCGTCGTCCAAAGCATCAGCGCCAAAGCGCCTAAAAGCTGCAAATCACTGCGAAACAGCGCTACAATTCCGGCTGCGCTCAAAACACCGATTATGGCCCCTTTCAACGCAAATGATCGTCCCGGTATCCAGGGTAAAAGCGCCGGGGTGGCCACCGCCCCGGCCAGGATTCCGGCAGCATAGGCGACTGTCAGCATAATCCCTCTGAGCCATGCGGCTGAAAAGGAAAAAACATGGGTTCCGATCCCGGAAATCAGAAATGCTGCCAGAAGAACCCACACCGATGGCTTTGGCAAGTGGGACAGTTCCACCGGAGCAAGGATGACCCGATCGATGGTATTAAAAGTGACCCTGCGCATGGATGGTTCAGCTTTAAATCCGTTGTTTAAAAATTTCGGAATATCTTTGCTATGCACCGGCCCATAAATTACCTTGAAGCCACTTTGTTTTTTTACATCATGGGCGGCAACGCCTGTCGCTGCCAATTGCGGCAGAATCAACCGGCTGTGGGTTACCACTTTCTTAACTTCCGTCAGCTTTACCCGGCGAACGACTTCTGCGGTTGAAAAGAAATTTTTTCCGGCTGCGCACCACACGTTGATACCACGGGTGTCCAGAACCAGAATCCAGGCATTTATGGATGTGAGCGCTTTGCGCAAATGATCAAATGTCAGTTTATAGTTTGCAGTGACCAGAATCGGTGCCTGGGAATCCGGCGCTCCTACGCAATACAGACCCGGTGCAATTTTATATTGGCTACGATTAATTCCCAGCCGCGCTCTGATCGTACCGGCATGATCCGGCCATTGCAGGGCTGTTTTTACCCGCGGTACCGGCCCGGCCGGCGTCTGGACAAACTCCTCTACGAAATCCAGCAAGGCAAAGCCCGGTTTCTCAAACGGGCTGCTTGGCGGACCCGCGGGCGCTCCACAACACGCCTCATCCTGCTGAGCGCTATCGGTTAAGGGCCCGGGAGCAATGCTGATCCCCATCGGCTGACCGTTCTGCGGTTCACAGCATTTTGTATTTTGCGGGAATTTTTTCTTCATTTCATCAATTGGCATCCAAGTTTATCGTAAATATACGATATACAATCTTGCTGCTGCGGTCAAGTGCAAATGCATGATCCAGGGATAACCAAATT
>CAVPNL010000025.1:0-10568 GCA_963706575.1 uncultured delta proteobacterium
CTTTTTTAGAAGTGGTTTCAAAACCTCAGATTAGGTCCAAGGGCAAGGCGTCAGGCCGACTGGGAAAGGCGTTGTTCTCAGCATACACGGTATGTGAGCATTTACCGGAGGCCTGTGCTGCACCTTAATTTAAAAAATCAGATGCGAATCCCGCTAGCGGGGCAACGCAGCCATTGGGCCTCAGATGGGGTTTTGAAACCACTTCTAATCCAGCACAGCAACCGCTTCAATCTCTACCATAAAATCCGGCAAAGCCAAACTTTCCACAATAAGCAGCGTATTGGCGGGTAGGGTTCCTGAAAAAACTCATCTCGAACGCTGCGGTAAGTTTCGATGTAGTCATTTTGACAATGTTTTGCATTTTAAATCGCCCGGCGCACAAAAAAGTCGAATTGCCGGGAAAAATCGATCAAAGCATCCAGTTTGCTTTTTGCCCGGCCGGAATCAATAGACCCTTTTGCCCGCTCAACACCTTCCTTAAAACTGTCATCCAGCCCAGCCGCTACAAATGCCGCCGCTGCATTCAACAGCACGACGTCTCTTTTCGGCCCTTTTTCACCGTCTAAAACGTTTCGGATTATTTCGGCATTGGCCTTAGCATTCCCGCCCTTGATTGCTTCAGGCGCTGCCCGCTTGAAACCATGCGCTTCGGGGATCATTTCAAAAGTATTTATTGCGCCGTCTTTCAGTTGAGAAACCTGGGTGATGCCACAAATACTGATCTCGTCAAAGGTTTCTTCTCCGCATACCACAAATGCCTGCCGCATACCGAGTTTTTGAAGAACCTGAGCCATCTTCTCGGTATGATGGGCATCATAGACACCCAACACCTGGGCAGTTGCTCCGGCAGGGTTTACCAAAGGCCCCAATAGGTTAAAGATAGACCGCAGCCCAACCTGCTGCCGGGGTTCCGCCACCGCTTTCATGGCGCCATGAAAAAGCGGTGCATATAAAAACCCGATCCCGACATCCTGGATGCACTTCTCAACATTGGCAAAATTGATATCCAGATTTACGCCCAGACTGATAAGCACATCAGCGCTGCCACACTGCCTGGAAGTTGCCCAGTTGCCGTATTTGGCCACCTTAAGTCCCGCACCGGCCACCACCAGCGCTGTTGCCGTAGAAATATTAAAGGTGTGGGTGCCGTTTGCTCCGTTACCGTGGGTATCGAGGATCGTTTCCTCTTCGACATTGATTTCATCTCGATCAATATTAATCAAAGGCTCATCGAGTCTAATTTTCTTTGTCTTGGCCTGCATGGCTTTAGCCGCCCCGGTAATCTCTTCGGCAGTCTCGCCTTTCATTCTCAGGGCAGTAATAAATGCGCCGATCTGAGCCGATGCCACCATACCGCTCAAAATCATCTCCATGACGTCGGTCATCTCTTTTTCGCTCAGGTGGTTTCCATTGGCTACCTGTGTGATTGCTTGAGTGATCATGATTCAGTACCTCCTTGTTTTAGTAGAATCCATCTCAAAACTGTCTTGGCCCAATATCTTTGTTGGTGCCCCGCCGCGCGTGTCCCGGCGAAGCCTTTAGACGAAGACGGAATCTTGAACCAAAATCCTATTTTTGAGAAGGATTCTGGTAAAAATTAAAAAGGCCATGGGATCCAAGCCCCACGGCCTTTAATTGCGCTAAGATAAAAAACCGTGGGCCTTCGGGAGGAGGCCCACGGTTTTGCTAAACGTTATGTCAGTTTACGATGGGTGGGCACAGCTCCCTGTTAGAGGTGCGCCACCACCAGTTCGTGCATAATCGTTCAAAATCGGTTGTTTGCTTGAGCTTCATTATGATCTGAATAGAGGGGACCCGTAAAAATGTCAAGAAAAAAATTAAAAAGCGCTTGACAAGCGTCAAGGAATCCCTTTAGAAAGCGTAAAAACCACAATGAGGAATAATGATGGCAACAACCGAACATAACATCGATCAATCCCGGCAGTACTTTTATTTTTATTTCTACCGGAGGGGTCTGCCCATGGGTTGATGGATCATCTAATTTGATTTTAAGCCGCGGGCAGACGAAAGCTCGCGGCTTTTTTGTTTTTAAAGGCCGTGAAAAAGATTCACGGCCTTTTTTAAGCGAATTAAACGCGAAGGGGAAAAAAATGAAATCAACTGACGATCTGAGAATTAAAGGATATCAGCCACTGACGGCGCCACAGATCTTAAAACAGGAAATTCCGATCAGTGCCGGAGCAAATGAAACGGTTGTTTCGGGAAGAGCGCAAATCGAAGCCATCCTGCGCAAGGAAGACCGCCGCCTGCTGGTGATTGTGGGGCCGTGTTCCATCCATGATGAAGCGGCGGCCATCGAATATGCAGCCCGGCTGAATACCCTACGCAAACAGGTGGCCGACACCCTTTTCGTCGTCATGCGCGTTTATTTTGAAAAACCGCGTACCACTGTGGGATGGAAAGGGCTGATCAATGATCCTTATCTGGATGGCACCTGCGACATGACGGCCGGATTGCGCAATGCGCGCGGCCTGTTACGGCAGATAAATGAAATGGGGCTGCCCGCGGCCACCGAGATGCTGGACACGATCACCGCTCAGTATGTTGCCGATCTGGTCAGCTGGTCGGCTATCGGGGCCCGCACCTCCGAATCCCAGACCCATCGCGAATTGGCCAGCGGTTTATCCATGCCGGTGGGCTTTAAAAACAGTACGGACGGTAATCTCTCGTCCGCCATCAATGCATTGATGGCAGCCCGCGCCCCGCAGAGTTTTCTGGGAATAGACCAGGACGGCAAAACCTGTGTCGTCAAAACCAACGGCAACCCCTGGGTACATATCGTACTGCGGGGTGGCAAAAGACCGAATTATGACCCCATCAGCCTGGAGGAAGCGCGCCTGAAGCTGATTGAAAAGGATTTGCCGGAGACCTTGATGGTGGATTGCTCACATGCCAATTCGATGAAAAAATACCAGGGACAGGCCGTGGTCTGGAAAAGCGTCATTGGTCAGTATCTGGCCGAAAACGAAGCCTTGATCGGCCTGATGCTCGAAAGCAACCTGCAGGAGGGCAATCAGAAATTTTCCGGTGATACTGCGGCTCTCAAATACGGTGTCTCCATCACAGATGAATGCATTTCATGGGAGACCACCGAACAATTGCTGCTGTGGGCCCATGAAAAAATTCGACAGACGGATCCTAAAAAATTTCAGCTGGCATCCTGATAAATTGAAGATTGCTGAATTCGCAAAAAGTCGAATTCATCAGGTGTTTGGTGTTTCGTGTTTTGTGTTTAGTAGGACGCATATGATGTTACATCAATTTGTTAGATTTCGAAACACTAAACACCAAATACTAAACACTCTCGTAAAAGATTGTTTTTCTGACTTTTTACGAGACCATCAAGATTGAATATTTATGGAAACCCTTACCATCAAGGCGGACTCAGGCCCTTCCCACATATTAATCGGTGAGCGCCTGGAGAACCTGCAGCGCTATATTCCAGTGGTAAAGCCGATCATCATCACAGATGTTAATGTTGGCCAATTGTACCCCCTGGATTCAATGGCCAGCGATGTGATCACCATCGGTACCGGAGAAGAAATAAAGACCCTGGATACCGTACAGCGATATTTACGGTCACCTTATATCATCCGGGGCCGATCGCTCCGCATTTATCGTCGGTATTGGCGGCGGTATCGTCTGCGATATTACCGGATTTGTGGCTTCGACCTTTCTGCGGGGGGTGCGCTTTGGTTTTGTGGCCACCACCCTGCTGGCCCAGGTGGATGCCAGCGTCGGTGGAAAGAACGGTGTTAATTTTAAAGGATACAAAAATATGGTCGGGCTGTTTCATCAGCCTGAATTTGTCATCTGTGATCCTGAATTATTAAAAACGCTGCCGCAGAAGGAAATCTCCTGCGGCCTGGCCGAAATTGTCAAACATGCGGCCATCGCGGATGCCGAACTATTCGGTTATCTTGAGAAGCATGCTGAAGCCATATTGGCGCTGGACCGCCAGGCGATTGCAAAGCTGGTGCGGGTGTCGGTGCGCATCAAATCATCGATTGTCAGCCGCGACGAAACCGAAAAAGGCGAGCGCCGCCTGCTGAACTTTGGCCACACCTTCGGGCATGCGATTGAAAAAGTGACCGGTGCGACACACGGTGAGGCGGTCAGCACGGGTATGGTGATTGCGTCAGCCCTGTCTGTTAAAAAGGGCCTTCTGTCAGCGGAAGATGACCAACGGCTGCGGGCCGTACTGAAGAATTTAAGACTTCCAACCCGTTTGGAGGCCCAACCTCAAAAAATCATGGATGCCATCACAAAAGATAAAAAAAGGGCGGGCAACCGCATCCATTTTATTCTGCTAAATGGAATCGGCAATGCCCGGGTGGATCAACTTACCTTGGAGGAACTCAAGGGTGTTTTAAATGAATAAATCGAATACATACAAAACCGGTGGCGACCCGAAGGCGGATATCGGCGTGCTACGTCAGGCCATCGATGAGATCGACGAAAAAATTTTGGACTTAATCAATCAGAGGCTTTCACTGGCAAAACAAATCGGCGATTTTAAGAAACAGGGCGACATTCAGATTACAGACAGCGGGCGCGAAAAAGAAATTTTAAGCCGTTTGCTGGAGAAAAACAATGGCCCCATGGGCACCGACGGGCTGCGCAATATTTTTGAAGCCATCATCGCTGAGGGTCGCAATGTACAACGCACGGGTTAAAGCGCAAAGGGTATAAAGCAAAAATGATTGATGCGGATACATCCCTTTTTGGCCTGATCGGCAATCCGGTGGCACATAGCTTAAGCCCGGTGATGCACAATCAGGCGTTTGCAGCGACCGGTTACAACGGGGTTTATTTAGCGTTCAGGGTCACTGATCCGGCTACGGCGGTAAAAGGCATCGCGGCTCTGAATTTTAAAGGTGTCAGTGTCACCCTGCCCCACAAAGTTGCGGTTATGGAATACCTCGATGAGATCGACGAGACAGCAGCGCGGATCGGAGCGGTCAACACCATTATCAACAAGCAGAGCAAACTGATCGGATACAACACCGACTGTCCGGGCGCCCTGCAAGCTTTGAGGACCCGGACATCGATAAAGGATAAATCGGTGGCACTCATCGGTGCCGGCGGGGCGGCCCGGGCCATCGGATTCGGCTTGGTGGCTGCCGGCGCGGCGGGTGACCATTCTGAACCGCACGCGGGTATCCGGAGAACGTCTGGCGGCGGATCTGCAGGCTGAATTTTTACCTTTAGACGAATGGGCACCAGACCACTATGAGATTCTGATTAACACCACACCGGTGGGCATGCATCCTGACATCGATGCAACTCCGATTGCGCAGGAGAACATATCAGAAGATCTGGTGGTCATGGACATCGTTTACAATCCGCTTGATACCCGATTTTTAAAGGCAGCGGCCGCCAGAGGATGTCGCACCATCAATGGCGTTGACATGTTTGTATTTCAGGGAGCGCAGCAATTCGAACTCTGGACCGGCAAAAAGGCCCCGGTGGATGTCATGCGTAAGGCGGTATTAGAGGCGCTGAAGAATAAAGAAACATGAAGCGATTTCAAATCTTCATTGAAGCCAGAGCGCAAGAAAACGGAATTTCATCTATTTTTACTTAATTTCTCACGCAAAGTCGCTAAGTCGCAAAGAATAATAATTTAACTATAAAAACACTTGGCGCCTTTGCGTGAGGCCTAAAGCCAATGAAAGAAATAAAGCCTCATAAAATTAACAACTGCCAGGTGACGGTGCCGGGCTCGAAGAGCTATACGCATCGCATGTTGATTGCTGCTGCCTTGGCCAAAGGCGTGTCTACCCTTAAAAACGCCCTTGTCAGTGAAGATACGCAATTTACCATGGAAGCCCTCAGGCAGATGGGCATTCAAATTGAAGTTAACAGCGCTGGGGTGTGCGTTGATGGAAAGGGAGGTCGTCTGGAACCGTGCGACGCACCGATCTATCTCGGGAATTCCGGAACCTCCATGCGCCTGCTGACCGGGGTGGCGGCACTGGGCACAGGAACCTATACCCTGACGGGCAATGCCCGTATGCAAATGCGGCCGATAAAGGACCTGCTGGATGCATTGCAACAAATGGGCATTAAAGCCCGATCCGTCAAAAACACCGATTGTCCGCCGGTCGAGGTAACTGGGGCGGCGATCAAGGCCGAACAGGTGGACATTAACTGCCAAAACAGCAGCCAGTATCTTTCAGCCTTGCTTTTGATGGCGCCGCGCACTCTGCGGGGACTTGAAATTCGGGTAACCGGCGGCCCGCCGGTATCCAAACCCTATGTCGACCTGACGGTGGAGCTGATGGAAGCCTTCGGGATACAGCTGGTTCGAGAGGGCTATAAAAAATTTAACGTTGCGGGAAAACAGCTTTATCGTGCCGGCAATTATGTCGTGGAGACGGATTGCTCGCAGGCTGCCTATTTCTGGAGCGCGGCTGCGATTAGCGGTGCCGAAATCAATGTGGCAGGGCTACAGTCTGACTCCGTCCAAGGGGATGTACGCTTTGTCGACCTGCTGCAACAAATGGGATGCCGCGTTTCCAAAACATCAGACGGCATTGGTGTTGCCGGGGGCCCGCTGCATGCAATTGAAGCCGATATGGCGGATATGCCCGACCAGGTGCCCACACTGGCCGTGGTCGCCGCATTTGCTGAAGGCACAACCGCGATCAAAAATGTGGCCCATCTTAAATCAAAGGAAAGCGACCGCTTGAGCGCCACGGTAGCCGAGCTCAACAAAATGGGCATCGACGCCACCTGCACCGCAAATGCCCTGATAGTAAAGGGCGGAAAGCCAAAAGGCGCCATCATTGACACCTATAATGATCACCGCATCGCCATGAGCTTTGCCATCGCGGGATTGAAGGTGCCGGGCGTATGCATCCGGAACGAAGCCTGTGTTGAAAAATCCTTTCCGGCCTTCTGGCAGGTTTTTGAGGGACTATATTCGTCATGAATCTTTTTTTGATTGGCTACCGCTGCAGCGGTAAAACAACCACCGGCAAATCAATTGCCAGGGCAATTGACTGGGCTTTTGTAGATTCCGATTTGATTGTCATCAAAGAAAACGGAAAAAGTATTAAAGATATCATCGACACCGAAGGCTGGGATGCTTTTCGTCGCATGGAGCGTTCGGCTTTGAAGCAAATCTGCGCAAATGATCGCCAGGTAGTGGCCACCGGCGGCGGGGTGGTGCTTGACCAATCGAATATCAAGGCAATGAAAACCAGCGGTATGGTTATCTGGTTAAATGCAGGGGCTGAAACCATTCAGAAAAGAATGCTGCAGGATAAAAACACCGACGATTTTCGACCGGCATTAACCGACAAGGGGCGGATGGAAGAAATCGAAGACATGCTGCTAAAAAGGAATCCTTATTATGGAAGCGCCAGTGATTTTTCCATCCATACCGATAATGCGCCGATTGATGAGATTACTCAAAAAATCATTCAAAAGCTATCGGTTGGGCCGCCTTGTTCTGTTACCCGTTAGCCCGCCGTTGGCGCACTTAATCGCAAAGGGCTAAGCGCATAGCGCAAAGAGCTAAAAATCGAATTTCCTTGTTTTTAATCTAAACGCTATGCTCTATGCGCTATGCTTTAGTTTCCGCGGTAATCCGCCTGCGGAGGACTTAATGCAAACTATAAATTAGGAGATTACAAACCATGTCCAGCACATTTGGCACTCTATTTCGTGTCACCACCTTTGGTGAGTCCCATGGTCAGGGGGTCGGTGCCGTGATTGACGGCTGTCCTCCCAAAATGTCCCTGGACGAAACCGATATCCAGCCCCAGTTGGATCGACGCCGGCCGGCCCAGAGCGAATTGACGACCCCGCGAGAAGAGGCCGACCGAATTGCTATCCTTTCGGGGGTCGATAACGGTATAACGCTGGGAACGCCGATCGCGTTAATGGTCAAAAATACGGATCAGCGACCGGCGGATTATCGCCGCATGCGTTCGGTGCCGCGACCCTCACATGCGGATTACACCTACCGCATGAAGTACGGCATTCAGGCTTTAAGCGGCGGCGGCCGCGCCAGTGCCAGAGAAACCGTTGGCCGCGTTGCCGCCGGCGCTGTTGCTGAAAAATTTTTATCCGAGCGATACGGTATTGAAATCGTTGCCTGGGTCAGCGCCGTCGCTGCGATTGAGGCACCGTCACCCGACATGGGGAGCCTAATCCGTAAAGACGTGGATCGATCGCCGGTCCGCTGTCCGGACTCACCTTCTGCCGAAAAAATGCAGGAGGCTATCATTGCAGCGCAAAAGGCAGGGGACTCTGTGGGAGGTATCATTTCCTGTGTGTGCCGTAATATCCCTGCCGGGCTGGGCGAACCTGTATTTGACAAAATAGAAGCATTGCTGGCCCAGGCCATGCTGTCGATCCCGGCGACCAAAGGCATTGAAATCGGCTCGGGCTTTGCGGGTTCACGCATGCGCGGATCCGAGCATAATGATGTATTTATTAAAAAAAGAGCTCAATTAGGCACGAAGACCAATTACAGCGGCGGTATTCAAGGCGGCATAACCAATGGCGAACCGATTACGTTTCGGGTCGCTTTCAAACCGCCGGCAACCATCAGCCTGTCCCAAAAAACAGTTGATTTCGAGGGCAACGATACGGTTCTCGAGGCCAAGGGCCGTCACGACCCCTGTGTGGTGCCGCGGGCCGTACCTATTGTCGAAAGCATGGCCGCATTGGTTTTGGTCGACCTCGCGCTGCGGCAGAAGATGAGAGAAAATGAAACTATCCAGTAAAATTCAGGCCGTTGCAGGATCACAAACGGTTGCCTTTACGACCTTGATTCAACAGCACCGGCAGGAAGGCCGAAAGATTATCGATTTGGCTGTGGGCGAACCGCAATTTGATACGCCGGATACTGTGATTGACGCCACCAAAAGCGCTCTGGACGCCCAAAAGACCCGCTACAGCCCGGTAAACGGTCTTTCTGAGCTCAGAACGCAGCTGGCGGCGCAATTCTGCGGATATGATATCGACAACATTCTGATCACGAATGGATCCAAGCAGGCATTGTTTATGATCTTTCAGGTTATTTGCGATCCTGCAGATGAAGTCATTATCCCCACGCCTTACTGGGTAAGTTTTATCGAGCAAGTCAAACTTGCCGGTGGCAAGCCGGTGCCGGTGGCAACGAAAGACCACCAGCTGAACTGCGAAGCCATTAAGCGTGCCGTTACGCCGCGGACAAAAGCCATTTTGATCAACTCGCCAAACAACCCCAGCGGGGCGGTGTATCCAATGGCCGACTTGCATGAAATCGCGCGGCTGGCAGCGGATCACAACCTGTTTATTGTCGCGGACGAGGCCTATGATGCCTTTGTATACGACGGTTACACACATGCGAGCCTATTCGACATAGAGCGTGTTCGTAACCGGGTAATCGTGACACGCAGTTTTTCAAAAAGCTATAGCATGACCGGATTCAGAATCGGGTACGTTGCAGCTCCCGGGAAGATCATTGCGGCCCTGTCTAAAATTCAGAGCCATCTGAGCGGCAATGTTTGCACCTTTGCCCAATACGGCGCGCTGGCCGCCCTGTCCCTGGATGCCCATTTGCTTTCAGACCGGCAAACCGAGCTGCAGCAAAAAAGAGACATGGCCTTTCAGACCGTTTCAAGGTTGTTTGACTGCATTAAACCCCAAGGCGCATTTTATCTTTTTCCGGATGTTTCAGCAGTTTTAAAAAGCGATGAAACATCCGAGGATTTGGCCCGGCGGCTTTTAAAACAGGCCGGTGTGGCGGTTGTCGCCGGAGAGGCCTTTGGCAAGGCAAAGCATTTGCGCATATCGTTTGCTGTTTCAGAAGAAAACCTAAAAAATGGGCTTGAACGCATAGCAGAGGTATTATGATCGGAATCATTGGGTTCGGACGCTTTGGCAAACTAACCGCCGGATATCTGGCCGAAGATTTTGACGTTTTTGTTTTTAATCGCACCGATAAATCCGGCGCGATTAAAAAATGCGGTGCTCGTAACGCATCGCTAAGAACTGTTTGCCGGCAAAAAATCGTGATTTTATGTGTTCCGATTTCCACCCTCAAGGAGGTTCTCGTCGAAATCGGGCCGCTTTTAGATAAAGATTCTGTGGTTGTCGATGTCTGCTCGGTAAAGGTCTATCCAACCGAGTGGATGAAAGCGTCGCTGCCTGAAACGGTCTCGATTCTGGCGACCCACCCGATATTTGGACCCGATAGCGCTTCGGATTCTTTAAAGGATCGTAAAATCTTTTTAAGCCCGATCCGAATCAATAAAAAGAAATATCAAAAAATCAAAACTTATCTGGCTTCAAAAGAACTCGTTCTTATCGAATCCACCCCGCAGGATCATGATGAGCAAATCGCCGTCAGCCTGGCGCTGACCCATTATATCGGAAGAACCTTGTCTGAATTCGGCGCTGCTCCGCTGGACATAGACAGCGAGGGCTATAAACGGCTGCTGCATATCCTGGAGGTCGTGGAGCATGATACCTGGCAATTATTTTATGACATGCACCGCTATAACCCTTACGCGCAAGAAAAACGGACCGCATTCAGGCATGCTATG